>NZ_CP081201.1:0-4460000 GCF_025643095.1 Pseudomonas phytophila
ACCGGCTTTTAACCTAGGGGATGTCCGTGTCATTGGAACTTTGGCAGCAGTGCGTAGAGCTTTTGCGCGATGAGCTGCCTGCCCAGCAATTCAACACTTGGATCCGTCCGCTACAGGTTGAAGCCGAAGGCGACGAGTTGCGTGTCTATGCACCGAACCGTTTTGTTCTCGACTGGGTAAACGAAAAGTACCTCGGTCGTTTGCTTGAACTGTTAGGTGAGCACGGTCAGGGGATGGCGCCTGCGCTTTCTCTATTAATAGGCAGCAAGCGCAGTTCAGCTCCCCGCGCAGCCCCGAACGCCCCATTGGCTGCAGCGGCTTCGCAGGCAATGGCCGCGAGCCAGCCTGTTAGCCAGGCTCCTGCACCCGCTCAAGTGGCTGCTCCAGCGCCGGTACAGCAGCCATCACAGATTAACGACGAACCCTCTCGTGACAGTTTCGATCCAATGGCGGGTGCCAGTTCCCAACAGGCCCCTGCTCGTGCTGAACAGCGCACGGTTCAGGTAGAAGGCGCGCTAAAGCACACCAGCTATCTGAATCGCACCTTCACGTTCGAGAACTTCGTTGAGGGTAAGTCCAACCAACTGGCCCGGGCTGCGGCCTGGCAGGTAGCTGACAACCCCAAGCATGGTTACAACCCGCTCTTCCTTTATGGTGGCGTTGGTCTGGGTAAAACTCACTTGATGCACGCTGTGGGTAATCATCTTCTAAAGAAGAACCCGAACGCGAAGGTTGTGTACCTGCATTCGGAGCGTTTTGTGGCCGACATGGTCAAAGCGTTGCAGTTGAACGCTATCAACGAGTTCAAACGTTTCTATCGCTCAGTCGATGCGTTGCTGATCGACGATATTCAGTTCTTTGCCCGCAAGGAACGGTCCCAGGAAGAGTTTTTCCACACCTTCAATGCTCTGCTCGAAGGCGGTCAGCAGGTCATTCTGACCAGCGACCGTTATCCGAAGGAAATTGAGGGGCTTGAGGAGCGCCTGAAGTCGCGATTCGGCTGGGGCCTGACAGTTGCTGTCGAACCTCCGGAGCTTGAAACCCGCGTCGCGATCCTGATGAAAAAAGCGGATCAGGCAAAGGTAGATCTGCCTCATGATGCAGCGTTCTTCATTGCACAACGCATTCGCTCCAACGTGCGTGAGCTTGAAGGCGCGCTAAAGCGTGTTATCGCTCACTCGCACTTCATGGGTCGTGATATCACTATCGAGCTGATCCGCGAGTCGTTGAAGGACCTGTTGGCATTGCAGGACAAACTGGTGAGTGTGGATAACATTCAGCGCACCGTTGCCGAGTATTACAAGATCAAGATATCCGACCTGTTGTCCAAGCGTCGTTCTAGATCTGTGGCCCGGCCGCGCCAGGTGGCGATGGCATTGTCGAAGGAACTGACTAACCACAGTCTGCCGGAAATCGGCGATGTGTTTGGTGGCCGTGATCACACAACTGTTTTGCACGCCTGCCGAAAGATTAATGAATTGAAGGAATCCGACGCGGATATTCGCGAGGACTACAAGAACCTGCTGCGTACACTGACCACTTGATGACATCAGCGCAGCTTATTAAGGCAAGGGACTAGACCATGCATTTCACCATTCAACGCGAAGCCCTGTTGAAACCCCTGCAGTTGGTCGCCGGCGTTGTTGAACGCCGCCAGACCCTGCCGGTGCTCTCCAACGTGCTTCTGGTCGTCGAAGGGCAGCAGCTCTCGTTGACCGGCACTGATCTTGAAGTCGAACTCGTTGGTCGTGTTCAACTTGAAGAACCTGCTGAACCGGGCGAGATCACTGTCCCTGCCCGCAAGCTGATGGACATTTGCAAAAGCCTGCCAAACGACGTGCTGATCGATATCAAGGTTGATGATGCAAAATTGATCGTCAAGGCTGGTCGTAGCCGCTTCACGTTGTCGACATTGCCAGCCAATGACTTCCCGACTGTTGAAGAAGGTCCTGGTTCGCTGACCTTTAACTTAGTTCAAAGCAAGCTGCGTCGTTTGATCGAGCGCACTAGCTTCGCCATGGCTCAGCAGGATGTTCGTTATTACCTCAACGGTATGCTGCTGGAAGTTAGCGCGGGTGTGCTTCGCGCCGTCGCTACCGACGGTCACCGTTTGGCCATGTGCTCCATGACCGCTGATATCGAACAGGCTGATCGTCACCAGGTAATCGTGCCGCGTAAAGGCATTCTGGAAATGGCTCGCCTGCTGACTGAGCAAGATGGCATCGTGAGTATCGTCCTGGGTCAGCATCACATTCGTGCGACCACTGGCGAGTTCACGTTCACCTCCAAGCTGGTTGACGGTAAATTCCCGGACTACGAGCGTGTGCTGCCCAAGGGTGGCGACAAGCTTGTATTGGGTGATCGTCAGGCATTGCGTGAGGCGTTCAGCCGTACGGCGATTCTGTCCAACGAGAAATACCGCGGAATCCGTCTGCAACTGGCCAGCGGTCAGCTGAAAATCCAGGCGAACAACCCTGAACAGGAAGAAGCTGAAGAAGAGATCAGCGTCGACTATAACGGCGCTTCGCTGGAGATCGGTTTTAACGTCAGCTATCTGCTCGACGTACTGGGCGTGATGACTACCGAGCAGGTTCGTTTGATTCTGTCTGACTCCAACAGCAGCGCGTTGGTACAGGAATCGGATAATGACGACTCCGCTTACGTAGTTATGCCGATGCGCCTGTAACCATGTTCAGCAGAAGCTAGATGTCTCTTAGTCGCGTCTCGGTCACCGGGGTGCGCAATCTGCACCCGGTGACCTTCTCCCCCTCCCCCCGTATCAACATCCTTCACGGCGATAATGGCAGTGGCAAAACCAGCGTGCTGGAAGCCATCCATTTGCTTGGCCTCGCCCGTTCATTTCGCAGCGCTCGACTGTTACCGGTTATCCAGTACGAACAACCCGCGTGTACGGTTTTTGGTCAGGTCGATCTGGTTGAAGGTGGGCAAAGCAATCTGGGTGTTTCCCGTGATAGGCAGGGGGATTTTCAAATACGTATAGATGGGCAGAACGCTCGTAGCGCTGCGCAACTTGCTGAAACTCTGCCTCTGCAACTTATCAACCCGGACAGTTTCCGTCTTCTCGAAGGCGCGCCGAAGATTCGCAGGCAGTTTCTGGACTGGGGAGTGTTCCACGTGGAACCTCGTTTTATGGCCACTTGGCAGCGCCTCCAGAAGGCCCTCAAGCAGCGTAACTCGTGGCTTCGGCATGGTACACTTGACGGCGCTTCGCAAGCGGCATGGGACCGGGAGCTGTGCCTGGCCAGCGATGAAATTGATGAGTATCGGCGGTCATACATCAAGGCCTTAAAACCCGTTTTCGAACAGACTCTAAGTGAGCTGGTTGAACTCGAAGGTTTGACCCTGAGTTACTACCGTGGATGGGACAAGGAAAAAGACTTGAGCACTGTGCTCGCCTCTTCCCTCCATCGCGATCAACAGATGGGCCATACGCAAGCAGGACCACAGCGAGCTGATTTGCGACTTAGATTAGGCGCGCATAATGCGGCAGATATCTTGTCGCGTGGTCAGCAGAAACTGGTGGTGTGCGCACTGCGTATTGCTCAAGGGCATCTCGTTAGCCAGGCTCGTCGTGGCCAATGTATTTACCTGGTTGACGATCTACCGTCTGAACTGGATGACCAGCATCGCCGCGCGCTTTGCCGCTTGCTTGAAGACTTACGCTGCCAGGTTTTTATCACCTGTGTAGACCACGAATTATTGAGGGACGGCTGGCAAACGGAAACGCCAGTCGCTTTGTTCCACGTGGAACAAGGCCGTATCACCCAGACCCACGATCATCGGGAGTGATTGCATGAGCGAAAACCAAACGTACGACTCCTCCAGTATCAAGGTACTGAAAGGACTAGATGCCGTACGCAAGCGTCCCGGAATGTACATCGGTGACACTGACGATGGCAGCGGTCTTCACCACATGGTGTTTGAGGTTGTTGATAACTCGATCGACGAAGCACTGGCTGGCCACTGCGATGACATCACTATCACCATCCACCCGGACGAATCCATTACGGTCCGCGACAACGGTCGCGGTATTCCGGTAGACGTGCACAAAGAAGAAGGCGTGTCGGCAGCAGAGGTCATCATGACCGTGCTCCACGCTGGTGGTAAGTTCGACGACAACTCCTACAAAGTATCCGGCGGCCTGCACGGCGTGGGTGTTTCTGTAGTTAACGCCTTGTCCGAATTACTGCTGTTGACTGTGCGTCGTAGCGGCAAGATCTGGGAGCAAACTTACGTTCACGGTGTTCCACAGGAGCCGATGCGTATTGTGGGTGACAGCGACACGACCGGCACCGAGATCCACTTCAAGCCTTCCGCTGAAACCTTCAAGAACATCCACTTCAGCTGGGATATTCTGGCCAAGCGGATTCGTGAGCTCTCCTTCCTGAACTCCGGTGTTGGCATCGTCCTTCGAGACGAGCGCAGCGGCAAGGAAGAGCTGTTCAAGTATGAAGGTGGTTTGCGTGCTTTCGTTGAATACCTGAACACCAACAAGACTGCGGTCAATCAGGTATTCCACTTCAATATTCAGCGCGACGACGGCATTGGCGTCGAGATCGCTTTGCAGTGGAACGACAGCTTCAACGAGAACCTGTTGTGCTTCACCAACAACATCCCACAGCGTGACGGCGGTACTCACCTGGTGGGATTCCGCTCCGCGCTGACGCGTAACCTCAACGCCTACATTGAGCAGGAAGGTCTGGCCAAGAAGCACAAGGTGGCGACCACTGGTGACGATGCGCGCGAAGGTTTGACTGCGATCATTTCGGTGAAAGTACCGGATCCGAAGTTCAGCTCGCAGACCAAAGACAAGCTGGTTTCTTCCGAGGTTAAAACTGCAGTAGAGCAAGAGATGGGTAAATACTTCTCTGACTTCCTGCTGGAAAACCCGAACGAAGCCAAGGCCGTGGTTGGCAAGATGATCGACGCTGCACGCGCGCGTGAAGCTGCTCGTAAAGCTCGCGAAATGACCCGTCGTAAAGGCGCACTGGATATTGCGGGTCTCCCCGGCAAACTTGCTGACTGCCAGGAAAAAGACCCTGCCCTTTCCGAACTGTACCTCGTGGAAGGTGACTCTGCTGGCGGTTCAGCCAAGCAGGGACGTAACCGTAAAACCCAAGCGATTCTGCCACTCAAGGGTAAGATCCTTAACGTCGAGAAAGCACGTTTCGACAAGATGATCTCGTCGCAAGAAGTAGGTACTTTGATCACCGCCCTGGGCTGTGGTATCGGCCGCGATGAGTACAACATCGACAAGCTGCGTTATCACAACATCATCATCATGACCGATGCTGACGTCGACGGTTCGCACATCCGTACGCTGCTGCTGACCTTCTTCTTCCGTCAGCTCCCAGAACTGATCGAGCGTGGCTATATCTACATCGCCCAGCCGCCGCTGTACAAGGTCAAGAAAGGCAAGCAAGAGCAATACATCAAAGACGACGAGGCCATGGAAGAATACATGACCCAGTCGGCTCTTGAAGATGCGAGCCTGCACCTGAATGAGTCTGCACCTGGTATTTCCGGCGAATCGCTGGAGCGTCTGGTCAACGATTTCCGGATGGTGATGAAGACCCTGAAGCGCCTGTCGCGCTTGTATCCTCAGGAACTGACTGAGCACTTCGTGTACCTGCCTCCTGTCACTCTTGAGCAGCTGTCTGACCATGAAGGCATGCAAGCCTGGTTGGCACTGTTTGACGCCCGTCTGCGTGTTGGTGAGAAGTCGGGTCTGGTTTACAAAGCCAGCCTGCGTGAAGATCGCGAACGTAATGTCTGGCTGCCAGAGGTCGAACTGATCTCCCACGGTCTGTCCAACTACGTGACCTTCAACCGTGACTTCTTTGGCAGTAACGACTACAAGACCGTAACCGCACTGGGCCTGCAGATCAGTACGCTGCTGGAAGAAGGTGCTTACGTTCAACGTGGCGAGCGCAAGAAACAGGTCAGCGAGTTCAAGGAAGCCTTGGCCTGGTTGATGGCTGAAAGCACCAAGCGCCACACCATCCAGCGATACAAAGGTCTGGGTGAGATGAACCCTGATCAGCTGTGGGAGACCACGATGGATCCGTCGGTTCGCCGGATGCTCAAGGTCACTATTGAAGACGCTATCGGTGCAGACCAGATCTTCAATACCTTGATGGGTGATGCAGTAGAACCTCGCCGTGACTTCATCGAGAGCAATGCTCTGGCGGTTTCCAACCTGGATTTCTAAATCAGGTTGTGGCCGGAAACGGCCGTTTTCACTACTCCACGAAAAAGCCAACCTCCGGGTTGGCTTTTTTTATGGCGTTTTATTGGTTGGATGTTCAGGCGGGTTTAGAGCAACAGTTGAGGCGCGGATCGTACCTGGAGACACGCCCACCGAGCGTTTGAACGCACGGCTAAAGGCGGCCAGTGAACCGTAACCTAACTGGCTTGCGATAGTTTCTATTGGCTGCCGCTCGCGACTCAGACTAAGCAGAGCCAGGCGCATCCTCAAATCCGTGAGGTAGCGAAGCGGAGAAACACCAGTAGCATGAAGAAAACTCTGGGCAAAGACAGAGCGTGACTGCCCCGCTTCGCTCGCCAGAGAGGCTACTGTCCAGCTTCTACCGGGGTGTTTGTGCATCATTACAAGGGTTTTACTCAGCCGAGGATCCTGTAACGCACCTAACCATCCTGCTGCACCACCGCATCCATCTGCCACCCAATCCCTTATCACAAGTGCAGCAACCACTTCGGCCAGGCGCACCAGAATCCCCAAGTGGCCGGCTTTTAACATCAATGACTCACGCTCCATAGCGTCCAGCATGGGGCAGATCTCGGGTGACCCCTGTGACAGTGTGCTCGCCAGTAGTACCTCTGGCATGGCAGCGACCAGCGGCTGCATGCCGCCCAGTTCCAACTCCATACAGCAGCTGAAAATAACCGGACCTTGGCAAGCACTACCCTGCTCTCCGCTAAAAGAGTCAAAGGCGAACGGCTTTACGTTGGATACAGGCGTTCTCTCTGAAGACAAAATCGCATGAGGTCCGCCATGAGGTATCAGGACTGCGGTCCCCGTATCCATCCGATACAGGTTGTTGTCAGGGCTACGCAGCCAGACAGGCCCGCGTCCTACGAAGTGAAACTGCGCTCGACCCACTGCGTTAGTGAAACCCACCCCCGGAAAGTCTCGGACTTCTATCCTGCGAAACTGTACGCCCACAAGACGCATGCCTGATAACAATTCGCTGATCAGATCACTTGGATCAGGTTGAATAGGCAAAGCCATTATCACTCCAGGACGATTGATCAATATCTACAGAGCTCAGATCATAGACCGTCCTGTGCGCCCTACCTAGACTCCAATGCTCAACTTTGAGCATTGGAGTCATTTCATGAGTCACCGTTTTTGTGGTCGATTACTAGGCAACGCTTGGGCGATAGTGTTATTGGCAGCACTTTCATCTTTATCTATCGCAGCCGAGAAAAGCTACACGGTAACCGCTCCGGACGGCGTCAGGATCGCCGTTCAGGAGGCAGGTAATCCCGACGGCCCAGCGATCATCTTTATTCATGGTTTACTCGGTAGCCGCCTGAATTGGGAAAAGCAGACGAGCAGTCCGGAGCTGCAACGCTACCGTATGGTGACCTATGACCTGCGAGGCCATGGCCTTTCCGACAAGCCTGACGATTCCAACGCGTATCTCATAGGGCGTCGATCCGCAGATGATCTGGCTGCTGTTCTCAAGGCGACTGGTAGCAAGCACCCGGTGCTCGTTGGCTGGTCGTTGGGGGGAGTGGTTATATCCAATTACCTGGCGGCTTATGGTGACGCTGATCTCGGTGGCATCATGTATGTCGATGGCGTGATCGAGCTTAACGCTGCGTTGATTACCTCACACCCGGAGGTGTATGCAGGGCTGGCGTCTGATGATCTCAAGACACACCTGGAGGCCATACGAACATTCCTTGCCCTATGCTTCCACACCCAACCGGATGCCCCCACTTTCGAATTGTTGCTATCGAATGCTGCGATGGCGTCCTGGACAATGACACGCGCCACTCCGTCCATGACTGTGGCCGCTGCAGAAGGGTTACCCAAGGCGAAGGTGCCCGTCTTGATGCTGTATGGCGCAAAGGACCAACTCGTCAATGCTCAACCTTCTATGGCGCGCGCAAAGCAGTTGAATCCTCGCGTTCAGACAAAGGTATATGAGAACTCAGGCCATGCTCCGTTCCTGGAAGAAGCGTCACGTTTCAATCACGATTTATCGACGTTCATGGCGTCGCCGACATCGAGTAAGTGACGGCATTTAAACCGCAGTCATGGATGGCTTCGCGGCTGGTGCGATCCTCAAGCCAAGGCTTGTATGAGGATATGTTCCACGTGGAACGTGTATTTAGTAGGGACAGTGATTTAGCCGAGAGGGATCGCTTGATAGGGTATGGTCCATCAGAGCCGCGTCAAAAGTCCCTATGAGATGTACCCAAAACCGGACATAAAAAAACCGACCCCAAGAGGTCGGTTCTAGAAGCTCATAAAAACTTATGCACGTTTTTGGCTTTTTAATGAGCATCGGAAATAAGCAGTGAATCCAATGGTTTGCCGCCGTTTTTTGCGAAAAAATCAAAAACAGTGCACAGGTTATCCACAAAAATCAGATAACGGCTTCTTCCTTGCTCGACACCGGTGCGGTGATTGAACCCAAGGCTTTTTGAGTCTCTTCGTTCCAGGTCTGAACTCGATCGTTGAGCGCTGCGATGGCGCGTGGACCTTCGCCCTCTGCATACATCGGTTCGCCGATAACGACCTGAATAGTGCCTGGCTTTTTCGCCCAGCCTTCCTTCGGCCAGTACTTGCCGGCGTTGTGTGCAACAGGCAGCACGGGCAGGTTTGCATTGACCGCCAACGCAGTGCCACCGCGAGAAAACTTGCCGACCTGGCCAAACGGAACACGGGTACCTTCTGGGAAGATCAGTACCCAGACGCCATCCTTGAGCAACTCATCGCCCTTCTTGGCGATTTGTTTGAGTGCTGCTTTTGGGTTCTCACGATCAATTGCGATAGGACGCAGCATGGCCATTGCCCAGCCAAAGAACGGGACATACAGAAGTTCACGCTTGAGCACCTGGCTTAGCGGCGAGAAGTACTGTGACAGGAAGAACGTTTCCCACGTGCTCTGGTGGTTGGAGATGATCACGCAGGGCGTCTTGGGGACATTTTCTGCGCCGGTCACTTCAACCCGGATGTTGAGGAATACGCGCGTCAACCAGATTGCGCAGCGGCACCAGTAAACGTTGATGAAACGATAGCGAGCCTTGAAGGGCAGGAACGGTGCGATAAAGAAGCTTAACGTGCACCACAGCAAAGAGCTGGTGCCTAGCAACAGGTAGAAGAGAACGGTCCTGATTGCCTGGATGATCGACATAGTTGCATTTACCGTACGGGCAAGTGCCCGTTCATCAAGCGTACCGCTAGTTGTTTTGCGGAGCGCTATTGTGGATAAGTTCTGCGGCAACGGCCGCGAGATCGTCAAAAACCAACGTACTGGCGGGCAGCGAACCGGCCAGTGTTTTCTCACCTTTGCCGGTCTTTACCAAAACCGGTTGTGAGTCGACGGCCAGTGCGGCCTTGAGGTCACTGCTGCTGTCACCTACAAACCATAGTCCCGCCAGCTCCACCTGGTAGTGCCGGGCGATGGTCTGCAGCATGCCCGGTTTCGGCTTGCGGCAATCGCAGCCTTCATCGGGCCCATGTGGGCAATAGACGATCAAACCGACCTCGCCCCCCTGCTCCGCCACCAACGCACGTAGACGAGCGTGCATGGCATCCAGAGTCGCGAGGTCGTAATAACCCCGGGCGATGCCGGACTGGTTGGTTGCGACTGCAACCGTCCAGCCGGCCTTACTCAGTTGCGCAATGGCCTCGATCGAGCCGGGAATCGGAATCCACTCCCCCACCGACCTTATGTAAGCGTCGGAGTCATGGTTGATGACTCCGTCCCGATCAAGGATCAGCAACTTCACGATGCGCCCCTTCCTCAGCCCAGCAACGAGATGTCGGCGACACCCAGGAACAAGCCACGCAGACGCGCCAGCAGCGCATATCGGTTGGCCCGTACATTGGCGTCCTCGGCGTTGACCATTACAGCCTCGAAGAAGGCATCAACCGGTTCACGCAGGGCTGCCAGACGCGCGAGGGTTTCGCTGTACTGACGCGCTTCTGCCATTGGCTGCACATCTTGATCTGCTTGCTTGATCGCCGAATAGAGCGAGAACTCGTTAGCGTTATCGAAGTATTTTGGCTCGACGGTCTGGGCAATGTTGCCCTCAGCCTTGCTCAACAGATTCGAAACGCGCTTGTTCACTGCGGCCAACGCGGCAGCTTCCGGCAGTTTGCGAAACGCCTGAACGGCTTGAACACGTTGATCGAAATCCAGCGCCGAGCCTGGTTGCAGGGCACGAACCGACAGATAAACCGCCACTTCAACGCCTTCGTCTTCGTAACGCGCACGCAGGCGGTCGAAGATGAATTCCAGTACCTGATCGGACAGACCGGCAGCTTTGACCTTGGCACCGAACTGACCCACCGCAAATTTCACGGTTTCGATCAGGTCCAGGTCCAGCTGCTTCTCGATCAGAATGCGCAGGATGCCCAGCGCGGCACGACGCAGCGCGTACGGGTCTTTACTGCCGGTTGGCAGCATGCCAATACCGAAGATACCGACCAGAGTGTCCAGCTTGTCAGCGATGGCCACTGCCGAACCGGTCAAGGTCGTTGGCAGTTCAGCGCCAGCACCGCGCGGCATGTACTGCTCGTTCAGCGCCAGAGCTACATCGTCGGTTTCGCCGTCAGCCTTGGCGTAGTAGTAACCAGCGATACCCTGCATCTCAGGGAATTCGCCAACCATTTCCGTGGCCAGGTCGCACTTGGACAACAGACCGGCACGGGCTGCACGTTGAGCGTCGCCACCAATACGTGGAGCAATGAACGCAGCGAGTTTCGAAACACGTTCAGCTTTGTCGAAAACGCTGCCCAACTGAGCCTGGAACACGACGTTCTGCAGACGCTGGTTGAAGGTTTCCAGCTTCTGCTTCTTGTCCTGCTTGAAGAAGAACTCGGCGTCGGTCAGACGTGGACGAACAACTTTCTCGTTACCCAGCACGATCTGCTGCGGGTCTTTGCTTTCGATGTTCGCGACGGTAATGAAGCGCGGCAGCAACTTGCCGTCGGCATCCAGCAGGCAGAAGTACTTCTGGTTGTCCTGCATGGTGGTGATCAGGGCTTCTTGCGGCACTTCCAGGAAGCGCTCTTCGAACGAACACACCAGCGGAACAGGCCACTCAACCAGCGAAGTCACTTCGTCCAGCAGGCTTGGCGGCACGATGGCAGTGCCTTCGTGCTGGGTCGCGAGCTCGTCGACGCGTTTGGTGATCAGTTGGCGACGTTCGTTGAAGTCAGCCAATACGTACGCATTGCGCAGATCGCTCAGGTAGCTGGCTGGCGAGGTGATGCGAACGCTTTCCGGATGGTGGAAGCGGTGACCACGTGATTCCCGGCCTGCGGTTTGAGCCAGGATTGTGCAGTCGATGACCTGATCGCCGAACAGCATGACCAGCCACTGGGTTGGACGCACGAACTCTTCCTTGCGAGCCCCCCAGCGCATGCGCTTGGGGATCGGCAGGTCGTTCAGGGAGTCTTCAACGATAGTCGGCAGCAGGCTCGCGGTGGGTTTGCCTGCGATGCTCTGGCTGTAACGCAGCTTGGGGCCGCTCTGATCAATTTCGCTCAGATCAACGCCGCACTTCTTGGCAAAACCCAGGGCAGCCTGAGTCGGGTTGCCTTCAGCATCGAAAGCCGCCTGACGTGGCGGACCGTCAAGGTTGATGCTGCGATCCGGCTGTTGCGTGGACAGGTCGGTGATCAATACAGCCAGACGACGAGGTGCGCCATACACCTGCTTGGCGCTGTACGTCAGGCCTGCAGACTGCAGGCCTTTTTCGATACCGGCCAGGAAGGCGTCAGCCAACGTGTTGAGCGCTTTTGGCGGCAGCTCTTCGGTGCCCAGTTCAACCAGAAAATCTTGAGCACTCATTGTTGCGCCTCCAGCTTGGCCAGCACTTCATCACGTAAATCAGGTGGAGCCATCGGGAAGCCCAGCTTGGCGCGAGCCATCAGATAAGCCTGGGCAACCGAACGAGCCAGGGTACGAACGCGCAGGATGTACTGCTGACGAGCAGTTACCGAGATAGCGCGACGGGCATCCAGCAGGTTGAAGGTATGGGAAGCCTTCAGAACCATTTCGTAGCTTGGCAGCGGCAACGGCTGATCCAGTTCGATCAGGCGCTTGGCCTCGCTTTCGTAGAAATCAAACAGTTCGAACAGCTTGTCGACGTTCGCGTGCTCGAAGTTGTAAGTCGATTGCTCCACTTCGTTCTGGTGGAACACATCGCCGTAAGTCACGCGGCCGAATGGACCGTCAGCCCACACCAGGTCATAGACCGAGTCAACGTTCTGCAGGTACATCGCCAGACGTTCAAGGCCGTAGGTGATCTCACCGGTCACCGGATAGCATTCGATGCCGCCCGCTTGCTGGAAGTAAGTGAACTGCGACACTTCCATGCCGTTGAGCCATATCTCCCAGCCCAGACCCCAGGCGCCGAGCGTTGGCGATTCCCAGTTGTCTTCAACGAACCGCACGTCGTGGACCAGAGGGTCCAGACCGACATGCTTCAACGAGCCCAGATACAACTCCTGGAAGTTGTCCGGGTTTGGCTTGAGGACTACCTGAAACTGATAGTAGTGCTGCAGGCGGTTCGGGTTTTCACCATACCGGCCGTCAGTCGGACGGCGGCTTGGCTGTACGTAGGCTGCGTTCCAGGTTTCCGGGCCTACGGCGCGCAGAAACGTGGCGGTGTGGAAAGTGCCGGCGCCTACTTCCATATCGTAGGGCTGAAGTACCACACAACCTTGCTCGGCCCAGTATTGCTGGAGGGCGAGGATCAAGTCTTGGAAGGTACGCACGGCTGGCGTAGGCTGGCTCACGAAATTCACCTGTACTGGGGCTGCGATTTAAAGAGCGGGAGTATACCCGATTCAGCAGCACCTCCACCCTTGGAAGCCCTATGCCACGCTGCTATTGGTGCAACGAAGAGCCGATTTACATCGATTATCACGATCACGAGTGGGGCGTGCCGTTGCGCGACGCGCAGAAGCTCTTCGAGTTGCTTTTGCTCGAAGGGTTCCAGGCCGGTCTTTCATGGATCACCGTTTTGAAAAAGCGCGCGCGCTATCGCGAGGTGATGTTCGGTTTTGATGTGCATCGAATCGCGGCCATGACCGACGCTGATATCGAAGTCCTGATGCAGGAGCCAGGCATCATCCGTAACCGTCTCAAGCTCAATGCCGCCCGGCGCAATGCGCAGGCCTGGTTGAAGCTGGACGACCCGGTGGAATTCCTCTGGTCGTTTGTGGGCGGTGAACGGAAGATCAACCACCGCAAGGACCGCAGCGAAGTCCCGGCTATCACGCCAGAGGCCGAGGCCATGAGCAAGGCGTTGAAGAAAGCCGGGTTTACCTTTGTCGGGCCGACCATCTGTTATGCCTACATGCAGTCGAGCGGCATGGTCATGGACCACACCGTGGATTGTGATCGATACGCGGATTTGGTCCGCTGACGGTTACAATGGCCGCCTTGAGTTTTGGGGAGTGATCTGTGGAAAAGTTTAAAGGTGCCCTTATGGTGGGCGCGTTGCGACTGTTTGCCTTGTTGCCCTGGCGCGTTGTGCAGTGGGTGGGTGCGGGCATCGGCTGGTTGATGTGGAAACTGCCGAACCGTTCGCGTGAGGTCGCGCGCATCAACCTGGCTAAATGCTTTCCGGAAATGGACCCTGCCGAGCGCGAGCGTCTGGTCGGTCGTAGCTTGATGGATATCGGCAAGACCCTCACGGAAAGCGCCTGCGCCTGGATCTGGCCTGCTCAGAAGTCGATCGATCTGGTGCGCGAAGTCGAAGGCCTCGACGTACTCAAGGATGCCTTGGCGTCCGGCAAGGGCGTCGTTGGCATCACCAGCCACCTGGGTAACTGGGAAGTGCTGAACCACTTCTACTGCAGCCAGTGCAAACCGATCATTTTCTACCGCCCGCCCAAGCTCAAAGCGGTCGATGACCTGCTGCGCAAACAGCGCGTGCAACTGGGTAACCGCGTGGCGGCCTCCACCAAGGAAGGCATTCTCAGTGTCATCAAGGAAGTGCGAAAAGGCGGCTCGGTGGGTATTCCGGCCGATCCCGAGCCAGCAGAATCAGCAGGGATCTTCGTGCCGTTTTTTGCCACCACGGCCCTGACCAGCAAGTTTGTGCCCAACATGCTGGCCGGTGGAAAGGCGGTCGGCGTGTTCCTGCATGCCATGCGCCTGCCAGACGGTTCGGGTTACAAAGTGGTGCTGGAAGCTGCGCCCGAGGCCATGTACAGCACCGACACCGCGACCTCTGCGGCGGCCATGAGTCAGGTAGTGGAGAAGTATGTGCGGGCGTATCCAAGCCAGTACATGTGGACCATGAAGCGCTTCAAGAAGCGCCCTGCCGGAGAGGCTCGCTGGTATTGATGGGCTAGATGCAATACCGGTAGGAGCGAACTTGTTCGCGAGACGATATTCCTGATTGCACAGCACTATTGCTCGCGAACAAGTTCGCTCCTACCGGGGCTGTGTACCTGCTTAAAAAAAGCTCAACCCCACCTGGAACAGCCGCTCCACATCGCGGATGTACTTTTTATCCACAAGAAACATGATCACGTGGTCGCCGGTTTCGATCACGGTCGCGTCGTGGGCGATAAGTACTTCGTCGGCACGGATGATCGCGCCAATTGTGGTGCCCGACGGCAGCGCGATGTCCTTGATGGCTTTGCCGATGACCTTGCTGGACTTGGTGTCGCCGTGAGCAACCACTTCGATGGCCTCGGCTGCACCGCGACGCAGTGAGTGCACGCTGACGATGTCGCCGCGGCGTACGTGGGCCAGCAAGGTGCCGATGGTTGCCAGTTGCGGGCTGACCGCGATATCGATTTCGCCGCCCTGGACCAGATCGACATACGCCGCGTTGTTGATGATGGTTATCACCTTACGCGCGCCCATGCGCTTGGCCAGCAACGACGACATGATGTTGGCTTCGTCGTCGTTGGTCAGGGCCAGGAACAGATCGGTGTTGGCGATGTTCTCTTCCAGCAGGAGATCACGGTCTGATGCGCTGCCTTGCAGCACTACCGTGCTGTTCAGCGACTCCGAGAGGTGACGGCAGCGTGCAGGATTCATCTCGATGATCTTGACCTGATAGCGGCTCTCGATCGCTTCCGCCAGGCGCTCGCCGATATGCCCGCCGCCCGCGATGACAATGCGTTTGTAGTTCTCGTCCAGACGGCGCATCTCGCTCATGACGGCACGAATGTCTGCCTTGGCGGCGATGAAGAATACCTCATCGTCCGCTTCGATGACCGTGTCGCCTTGCGGCAGGATCGGCCGATCACGACGGAAAATAGCCGCCACACGCATGTCGACATTGGGCATGTGTTCACGCAACTGGCGCAGTTGCTGACCGACCAGCGGTCCGCCGTAATAGGCTTTCACTGCAACCAGTTGTGCTTTGCCGCCTGCAAAATCGATCACCTGCAGTGAGCCGGGGTATTCGATCAGACGCTTGATGTAGTTGGTGACGACCTGCTCGGGGCTGATCAGCACGTCAACGGGAATGGCATCGTTGTCGAACAGACCTGCACGGGTCAGATAGGCCGCTTCCCGCACTCGAGCAATCTTGGTGGGCGTGTGGAACAGCGTGTAGGCGACTTGGCAGGCAACCATGTTGGTTTCGTCGCTGTTGGTCACTGCCACCAGCATGTCAGCGTCATCTGCACCGGCCTGACGGAGTACGGTCGGGAACGAGCCACGGCCCTGCACCGTGCGAATATCCAGACGATCGCCCAGATCACGCAACCGGTCGCCATCGGTGTCGACCACGGTGATGTCGTTGGCTTCGCTGGCGAGGTGCTCAGCCAGCGTACCGCCAACCTGCCCTGCGCCGAGGATGATGATTTTCAATCAGTAATTCCTTGAAAGTTAATCGCAGGGATCTGTGGGTGATAGAAATACTGTGGGAGCGAATTTATTCGCGAAGAGGCCAGTACATTCGGCAAATATTTATCGCCTTCAACATAGCATTCGCGAATGAATTCGCTCCCACACAGTCTGCACAGGTCTTACGACGTTGAAGCAGTCAAGCAGCGATCTTGATCAGTTTGGCGTAATAGAACCCGTCATGCCCGCCTTCCTGCGCGAGCAACTGGCGACCGTGTGGCTGTTTCAGGCCCGGTGGTTGCTGGCCGAGCTGACCGGCGATGTCCAGCTCGCGAGCGCCGGAGGTACGGGCCAGAAACGCCTCGATGACTTTGGTGTTCTCCATGGGCAGTGTCGAGCAGGTAGCGTAAAGCAGAATGCCGCCGACTTGCAGGGTCGGCCAAAGGGCATCGAGCAACTCGCCTTGCAGGGTTGCCAAGGCCGGGATGTCATCAGCCTGACGGGTCAGCTTGATGTCGGGATGACGACGGATCACGCCGGTTGCCGAGCACGGCGCATCGAGCAGGATGCGCTGGAACGGCTTGCCGTCCCACCATTGTGCGGTTTCCCGGGCATCGGCAGCGATCAACTCGGCACTCAGCCCAAGGCGCTCCAGGTTTTCGCGCACCCGTACGAGACGCTTGGCCTCCAGATCCACCGCCACTACGCCTGCCAGCGCAGGCTGCACTTCCAGCAAGTGACAGGTTTTACCGCCAGGGGCGCAACAGGCGTCCAGCACCCGTTGGCCTGGAGCCAGTTCCAGCAGATCGGCAGCCAGTTGCGCGGCTTCGTCCTGCACGCTGATCCAGCCTTCGGCGAAGCCCGGCAGGCTGCGTACATCGCAAGGTTCAGTCAGAAGAATACCGTCCTGACTGAACGTACAGCCGCCTGCTTCAATGCCAGCCTTGGCCAGTAGTTCGAGGTATTGATCGCGGCTGTTGTGCCGACGATTGACCCGCAGAATCATCGGCGGATGCGCGTTATTGGCGGCGCAGATGGCTTCCCACTGTTCCGGCCAGGCGGCTTTCAGCGCTTTTTGCAGCCAGCGTGGGTGCGATGTACGCACCACCGGATCATGTTCCAGCTCGGCCAACAATGCTTCGCTTTCACGCTGGGCACGGCGCAGCACGGCGTTGAGCAGCGCCTTGGCCCAGGGCTTTTTCAGTTTGTCTGCACACCCTACGGTTTCGCCGATGGCGGCATGAGCCGGGATACGCGAATACAGAAGTTGATACAAGCCCACCAAAAGCAACGCCTCGACGTCAGCATCGGCGGCCTTGAAAGGCTTTTGCAACAGTTTTGCCGCCAGCGCAGAAAGACGCGGTTGCCAGCGGGCGGTGCCGAACGCCAGATCCTGAGTCAGGCCGCGATCACGAACTTCAACTTTGTCCATCTGCGTCGGCAGCGAACTGTTGAGCGAAGCTTTGCCGCTGAGCACAGCAGCCAGTGCCTTGGCGGCGGCCAGACGCGGGTTCATTGCCCCGTTACCGGTTGGCCCAGCACGGTGCCAATGGCGAACTTCTCGCGACGGCTGTTGAACAGGTCAGTGAAATTCAGAGGCTTGCCGCCGGGTAATTGCAGACGAGTCAGACGCAGCGCACCCTGGCCACACGCGACAATCAGACCGTCCTTGCTTGCTTCGAGAATGACGCCCGGCTCGCCCTGCCCTTCAGCGAGGCTGGCGGCGAGGACTTTCAGGGCTTCGCCGTTCAGCGTGCTGTGGCAGATCGGCCATGGATTGAATGCACGAACCAGACGCTCCAGCTTTTCGGCCGGACGGGTCCAGTCGATACGCGCTTCGTCCTTGTTGAGCTTGTGAGCGTAAGTGGCGAGGCTGTCATCCTGCACCTCACCGATCAGTGTGCCATCGGCCAGACCGGCAATCGCTTGCAATACAGCAGGCGGGCCCAGTTCAGCCAAGCGGTCATGCAAAGAGCCCCCGGTGTCTTCTGCGGTGATGGGCGTGACGGCCTTGAGCAGCATCGGGCCGGTGTCCAGGCCCAGTTCCATGCGCATGACCGTGACGCCGCTTTCGGCATCGCCTGCTTCTACGGCGCGTTGAATCGGCGCCGCACCACGCCAGCGTGGCAGCAGCGATGCGTGGCTGTTGATGCAGCCCAGACGCGGGATATCCAGCACCACTTGCGGGAGGATCAGACCGTAAGCGACCACCACCAGCAAGTCAGGCTTGAGCGCAGCCAGTTCGGCCTGGGCCGCGGCATCGCGCAGGGTTGGCGGTTGCAGCACCGGAATATCATGTTGCACAGCCAGTTGCTTGACCGGGCTCGGCATCAGCTTTTGTCCACGACCGGCCGGGCGATCAGGCTGGGTGTAGACCGCGATGATCTGGTGAGGGCTGTCGAGCAAGGCCTTGAGGTGTTCAGCGGCGAACTCTGGGGTGCCGGCGAAGACGATGCGCAGTGGCTCAGTCATGGGCTTCTCGTTGGGAAAGGATGGGGGCGGGATGGGCGCTCTGCGCTGCGAGATCTTTCGTAGGAGCGGCTTTAGCCGCGAGCCGTAGAATGCCCTCCCGGCTAAAGCCGGTCCTACGAGGTTGTGGTCGTTACTGAATCAAGCGTTCTGCTTGTGCAGTTTTTCGAGCTTTTTCTTGATCCGGTCGCGCTTGAGGTTGGACAGGTAATCGACGAACAGCTTGCCGTTCAGGTGATCACACTCATGCTGGATACACACAGCAAGCAGGCCTTCGGCGATTTCTTCGTAAGCCTTGCCGTCACGGTCCAGTGCCTTGATACGCACTTTTTGCGGGCGATCCACGTTTTCGTAGAAGCCTGGAACGGAGAGACAGCCTTCCTGATACTGATCCATTTCGTCGGTCAGCATTTCGATCTCGGGGTTGATGAAAACCCGAGGCTCGCTGCGGTCTTCGCTGAGGTCCATGACCACGACACGCTTATGGACGTTGACCTGGGTTGCAGCCAGCCCGATACCTGGCGCCTCATACATGGTTTCAAACATGTCATCGACCAACTGACGAATGTCGGCGTCTACTACGGCCACCGGCTTGGCGATGGTGCGCAGGCGCGAATCGGGAAACTCGAGGATGTTTAGAATAGCCATATACGTAAGAGCTGCACTTGTAGGGTAAAGTCAAAATCGGCTGCTAGGCTTTGGACGTTCAAGCGGGGCAACCATTTTCACACCGAGCCGGATAGGACTCTATGTTCACGCGAAGCAACATGATAAAGGGATTCACTGCATGAGGAAATCACTACTCGCCCTGCTGCTGTTGGCCGCGACCGGTCTTGTGCAGGCGCAAGTGCAACTCAGGGAAGGCCATCCCCAGCGTTATACCGTCGTTGCTGGTGACACGCTTTGGGACATTTCAGGCAAGTTTCTCAGTGAGCCCTGGAAATGGCAGGAAATCTGGCGCGCCAACCCGCAGGTCCATGACCCTGATCTGATCTATCCCGGCGATACCTTGACGCTGAGTTATGTGGACGGACAGCCCCGCGTCACCCTCAATCGCGGCGCATCTCGCGGCACCGTCAAGCTGTCACCGCAGGTGCGCAGTACGCCGATGATCGAAGCGGTGCCGAGTATTCCCTTGGGCGCAATCAATGCTTTTCTGCTCAGCAACCGCATTGTAGACACTCCCGAGCAATTCGACAGAGCGCCGTACATCGTGGCTGGCAATGCCGAGCGGGTGCTGAGCGGGATCGGCGACCGTATCTATGCCCGAGGTGCTCTGGACCCTGCGCATTCGGTTTACGGCATCTTCCGCCAAGGCAAAACCTACACCGATCCGGTCACTCAGGAGGTACTGGGGATTAACGCTGACGAGATTGGCGGAGGCGAAATTGTCGCGACCGAAGGTGATATCTCCACGTTGATGCTGCAACGCTCGAATCAGGAAGTGCGCCTGGGCGATCGATTGTTCGCCAGCGAAGAGCGGGCAATCAACTCCAGCTTCCTGCCAAGCGAGCCAGGTAACCCGATCAACGGCTTGATCATCGACGTTCCACGGGGTGTGAATCAGATCGGTGTCATGGATGTGGTCACAGTGGATCGTGGCAGGCGAGACGGCCTGATCGAAGGCAACGTGCTGGCGATCTACAAAACTGGCGAGACTGTCCGTGATCGCATCACCGGTGAACAAGTCAAAATTCCTGACGAACGTTCGGGTCTTCTGATGATTTTCCGTACTTACGACAAACTCAGCTACGCGCTGGTTCTGAATGCCAATCGTTCTCTGGCGGTGATGGATAAGGTCAGAAATCCTTAACGTCATGTTGCAGAATTAATACAGATTCCTGTCGTTGCTTCACCAGTTATCAAATTGTTGTTAACAGAGTTATCCACAGGATTGGCCACCAATTTTGGTGCGCTGCAGATCAAGGAAGATCTTATGCCACTGTTTGAAAAAGCTGCCCCTTCGCCTGCCGAACAGGAAGCGCGTTTGCGCCTGCATTGCTTGCCGGAGGTGGGGCCAAAGCGATTCTTCAAGTTGATCAATGCGTTCGGCAGCGCTTCTGCTGCGCTCAGTGCACCGGCTAGCGCATGGCGTTCTCTGGGGTTGCCGACGGCGTGCGCAGAGGCTCGACGTGATCCGGATGTACGCGATGGTGCGAGTGCCGCACTGGTCTGGTTAGAGCGTCCGGACCAGCATTTGCTGATGTGGGACGATCCGCAGTATCCGGCATTGCTGGCGGAAATCCCCGATCCACCTCCTCTTCTGTTTGTCGCAGGTAACGCTTCGATTCTTGACCGGCCGCAGTTGGGCATGGTCGGCAGCCGCCGCGCTTCACGTCCGGGCCTGGATACCGCGGCAGCCTTTTCGAAAAGTCTTGCGGGTGCCGGATTTGTCATCACCAGCGGACTGGCGTTGGGCATTGATGGCGCTGCGCATCAGGCCGCTCTGGACGTCGGCGGCTCTACAATCGGCGTCCTCGGCACTGGTATCGAAAAACTTTATCCACAGCGCCACCGAGCGTTGGCGGCGCGGATGATTGCCGAAGGAAGTGCAGTGGTTTCCGAGTTCCCGCTGGATGCAGGTCCTACTGCCAGCAACTTCCCGCGTCGCAACCGAATCATCAGTGGCTTGTCCCTGGGTGTGCTTGTGGTCGAGGCCAGCGTTGCCAGCGGTTCGCTGATCACGGCTCGTTTGGCTGCCGAACAGGGCCGCGAGGTGTACGCCATCCCGGGTTCGATTCATCACCCCGGCGCGCGTGGCTGTCATCAGTTGATTCGCGATGGCGCAGTACTGGTCGAGACGGTGCATCACATTCTCGAAGCTTTGCGTGGCTGGCAGGTGGTGGCACCCACTGAAACGGTGCAGACAACCGAAGTCGCTATCGACCATCCGCTGCTGGCTTTGCTGCATGCAGCGCCACACACCAGTGAAGCGTTGGCGCACTCCATTGGCTGGGCGTTGCCGAAAGTGCTCGCTGCGTTGACCGAACTGGAGCTGGACGGACGCATTACCTGTGAAGCAGGACGATGGTTTGCGCGCGCAGCCTGAGGTTAAACTGCCGACAATGTTTTAGTGGAGAGTGAAAATGGTCAGCAGTTGGCGAGTGCAACAAGCCGCCCGAGATATTCGTGCCGGTGCGGTCATTGCCTATCCAACCGAAGCGGTGTGGGGGCTGGGGTGTGATCCGTGGGATGAAGAAGCGGTTTACCGCCTGCTGGCGATCAAATCGCGGCCTGTGGAGAAAGGGCTGATTCTGATCGCTGACAACATTCGTCAGTTCGACTTCCTGTTCGAAGATTTCCCGGAGCTGTGGATTGATCGTATGGCCAGCACCTGGCCGGGTCCCAACACGTGGCTGGTGCCTCACCAGAATCTCTTACCTCAATGGATTACAGGCATTCACGAGACGGTGGCGTTGCGCGTCAGCGATCACCCAACGGTGCGTGAGCTGTGTGCATTGGTCGGGCCGCTGATTTCTACCTCGGCCAACCCGGCGGGCCGCCCTGCTGCCCGCTCACGTCTGAGGGTCGAGCAGTATTTCCGTGGGCAGATCGATGGCGTGCTCAGCGGCAGCCTGGGTGGCCGCCGTAACCCGAGCGTGATTCGCGATATCGCTACGGCAGAGGTTGTTCGAGCGGGGTAATTCGGTCCTTCGGGGTCGAACATGATCTCGGGCTCATGATGGACCTGTGCAGACTGTGTGAAAACTACTGCGCTCGGCAATACTGCGTTAAAAACAGGCGAAAAATGCTCATTTAGAACACCTAGACTCCGCTTTTTCGCCCGTTTTTGCCTTGTCTTGCCGTCGCTCGCTACGTTTTCACACAGTCTGTGTGGGACCGAATTTATTCGGGAAGGCGGTGTTTCAGTCGACACATAAGTGGCGGATGTAACTGCCCCTTCGCGAATGAATTCGCTCCCACAGGGAATTGAGCTAGCAGGCCCTCAAAGAATCTCCTTCAGGTGTTTGCATTTCAAATCAAGGAATCAAAATAGTTGAGCCAGTGGTGCGTCGGCCCGACAGTTCGATCTGCGCTTTGCCCGCATCCTTGAGGGCGAATTGCTGGATGTTATCCACCTTGATCTTGCCGCTGGCGAGCATGTCGAACAGTTCGTCGGCCATGCTTTGCAGGTTCTGTGGCGTGTTGGCGTAGCTGCCGAGGGTTGGGCGCGTGACGTACAACGAACCTTTGCTCGCCAGAATTCCCAGGTTCACGCCTGCAACCGGCCCGGATGCATTTCCGAAACTGACCAACAGGCCGCGCGGGGCAACGCAATCCAGCGAAGTGGTCCAGGTGTCCTGCCCAACGCCGTCATAAACCACCGGGCATTTCTGGCCGTCGGTCAATTCCAGCACGCGTTTCGCCACATCGTCCTTGCTGTAATCGATCACTTCCCAGGCACCCAGCGCCTTGGCGTGAGCGGCTTTCTCGGCGGAACTGACAGTGCCGATCAGCTTCGCGCCCAGCGCCTTGGCCCATTGGCAGGCCAGGGAGCCTACGCCACCGGCTGCGGCGTGAAACAGGATTGTTTCACCCGGTTTAACGACGTAGGTCTGACGCAGTAAGTACTGCACGGTCAGGCCTTTGAGCATGATGGCGGCGGCCTGCTCAAAGCTGATCGCTTCCGGCAGATGCACCAGATTGGCTTCCGGCAAGGTATGCAGCTCGCTGTAGCTACCGAGCGGACCGGTGCCGTATGCCACGCGGTCGCCGACTTTGAAGCGGCTGACTTCGCTGCCCACGGCATCGACGATGCCCGCGCCTTCGTTACCCAGCCCCGACGGAAAGGACGGCACCGGGTACAGGCCGCTGCGGAAGTAGGTTTCGATGAAATTCAGGCCGATGGCCTTGTTGCGCACACGTACCTGTTGCGGGCCAGGCGGGGCCGGTTCGAAGTCCACATACTCAAGAACTTCCGGGCCACCGGTCGTGCTGAACTGGATACGCTTTGCCATTTGTTCTCTCCATGATCAATCGAAACAGGAATGTGAAAGCGCTCTATCGGACTCCTTCGTTTGCGCTTCGTCAACTGCGGTCGATTGCCAGCGGGTGTTATGCTACGCGCCAATTTCGCTGCCGCCCTTGAAGTCCGGGGGCCAGCCGTCTGAAGTCAGTTTAAGAGGTCGCCATGTCTTCTAGCCGCACTGAGGCCGTCAAAGCCTATCTGCTCGATCTGCAAGACCGGATCTGTACCGCTCTGGAACAGGAAGACGGTGATGCCCGTTTCTTTGAAGACGCCTGGACTCGCCCCGCAGGTGGCGGTGGGCGTACGCGGGTTGCCGAGAATGGCGCGATGATCGAGAAAGGCGGCGTCAACTTCTCTCATGTGTTCGGCACCAGCCTGCCGCCTTCTGCCAGTGCCCATCGGCCTGAGCTGGCCGGACGTGGTTTCGAGGCGCTGGGCGTGTCGCTGGTGATCCATCCGCACAACCCGCATGTGCCGACGTCTCACGCTAACGTACGGTTTTTCATCGCAGAAAAAGAAGGCGAGGAAGCGGTCTGGTGGTTCGGCGGTGGTTTCGATCTGACGCCTTACTACGGCGTCGAAGAAGACTGCGTGCATTGGCACCGGGTTGCCGAGCAAGCGTGTGCGCCGTTTGGTGCTGACGTCTATCCACGCTACAAGGCGTGGTGCGACAGTTACTTCCACCTCAAGCATCGCAACGAGCCACGCGGTGTTGGCGGCTTGTTCTTTGACGACCTGAACCAGTGGGATTTCGACACTAGCTTTGCCTTCATGCGCGCGATTGGCGATGCCTTTATCGACGCTTATCTGCCCATTGTGCGTCGTCGCAAAGCAGACGCTTATACCGCGCAGCAACGCGAGTTTCAGGAATTCCGTCGCGGGCGCTATGTGGAATTCAACCTCGTTTACGACCGCGGTACGCTGTTCGGTCTGCAATCGGGAGGCCGTACCGAGTCGATCCTCATGTCGCTGCCGCCGCAAGTGCGCTGGGGCTATGACTGGAAAGCGGTGCCAGGCAGCGAAGAAGCGCGCCTGACCGAGTATTTCCTGCAGGATCGGGATTGGTTGGCGTTGGGGTAAGACTTTGTAGCTATCTTAATTTGAAATGCATCTCCCTTGTGGGAGCTGGGCTTGCCCGCGATAAGACTGGACGGGGTTTACTTCAGATCGCGTCGCCCCTATCGCGGGCAAGCCCAGCTCCCACAGGGTTCAGTATTCACAAGCTCGGCTTTCAGGAAACCCAATGGATCACTACGCCGTCTTCGGCAACCCCATCGGTCATAGCAAGTCACCGCTTATCCATGGACTGTTCGCCGAGCAGACCGGTCAGCAGTTGGATTACCGCACGGCTCTCGCGCCGCTGGATGACTTCACGGCATTCGCGATGGCTTTCTTCAGCGAAGGCCGTGGAGCCAACGTGACGGTGCCGTTCAAGGAGCAGGCTTATCGCATGGTCGACAGTCTGACCGAACGCGCCCGGCGTGCAGGCGCGGTCAACACCTTGAGCAAGCTGGCTGACGGCACCCTGTTGGGCGATAACACGGATGGCGCGGGGCTGGTGCGGGATCTGACGGTTAACTGTGGCGTAAGCCTTCGCGGCAAACGCATATTGCTGCTCGGTGCAGGTGGCGCAGTGCGCGGTGCGCTTGAGCCCCTGTTGGCCGAGCGTCCGTCGGTATTGGTGATCGCTAATCGAACCGTAGAAAAAGCCGAGCTGCTCGCCCAGCAATTCGCTGATCTGGGGCCGGTGTTTGCCAGCGGCTTCGATTGGCTGGAAGAGTCCGTTGACGTGATCATCAACGCAACCTCCGCGAGCCTGGCCGGAGAGCTTCCGCCAATTTCCCCGAGCCTGATCGAGCCCGGTAAAACCTTCTGCTACGACATGATGTACGGCAGCGAGCCTACGGCGTTTTGTCGATGGGCCGCCGAGCACGGCGCAGCGCAATCCGTGGATGGCTTGGGCATGCTGGTTGAACAAGCGGCAGAAGCCTTTCTGCTATGGCGCGGCGTGCGACCGGACTCTGCGCCAGTGCTGGCCGAATTGCGCAGGCAACTCGGCGCTTAATCTTCGAACCGGATCGGGCATTTCTCCTCCCCTTCCAGCTTGCGCAATTCTTCGATCACCTGCGGCCTGGCCCGACGCAACGTCAGGGTTCGGCCGTGATCACGCAAGCGTCGCGCTTCCTGATGAAGCATCTCGACGCCGGAGTAATCGATGAAGTTGATGTGCTGCGCCTCAATGACCACGTGTTTGCCTTCAGTGCGCTGCAGTCTTGTCTGTAAATAGTGGCTGGCACCAAAAAAGATCGAGCCGCCCACACGCATGATGTCTTCGTCGCCGTCGCGCCACTGCTGCACGACTGGCTGTGAGGTGCGCTTGAGGTAGAAGAACAACGACGCCAGCACCCCTGCGTAAATCGCGGTTTGCAGTTCGAGTAGCAACGTCGCGACGCAGGTCAGGCCCATGACCAGAAACTCGGAGCGACTGACCCGGTACAAGGCACGAATACCCCGCCGGTCCACCAGCCCCCAACAAATCAGCAGAATTGAAGCCGCCATGGCCGGAATCGGAATGTGCGCGATCAACGATGCTCCGGCGACGGCAAACAGCGCCACCCATAACGCGGAAAATATGCCGGCCAAGGGTGATTTGGCGCCCGCTTCAAAACTCAGTGCCGAGCGCGTAAACGAACCCGCTGACAGAAACCCTGAGAACAGGCTGCCACCCATGTTCGACAGCCCTTGGGCGCGGACTTCCTGATTGGCGTCGATCAGTTGCTGGGAGCGGGTGGACAGCGAGCGGGAAATCGACAGGCTGTTAACCAGCCCGAGCATGCCCACCGCCACGGCGGAGGGCAGCAGTTTGAGGATCAGTTCCGGGTCCAGCGGCAGCGGGCTCAACGGCGGTAGATGGCCGACGAATGCGGAAACCACGCGCACATGGCCAAACATCGCAGGCCAGAGCCAGACCAGCAGACTGGAGGCGATCAGGGTGATCAACAAAGTTGGCCAGCGCGGTACCAGCAGCTTCAGCACTATGCCGAGCACCAGCGTCAGCAAACCCAGAATGAGTGACGGCGTGTCCAGCTCACCTCGATGTTCCAGCACTGCAACCAGGCTTTTCAGGGCTGTAGTCTGGCTGGGTAAATCAATACCGATCAGGTTGGGCATCTGCCCCAAGGCAATCACTACGGCAGCACCCAGGGTGAAGCCGAGCACTACCGAATGTGAGACGAAGTTCACCAGCGCGCCGAAACGCACCATACCGAGCAATAGCTGGAACAGCCCGGCAATGAACGTCAGCAATAGAATCAGGGTGATGTAATCCTGACTGGCGGGGACCGCCAGCGGGCTGATACTGGCGTAAAGCACGACTGAAATTGCCGCCGTTGGCCCGCAGATCAGATGCCAGGACGAACCCCACAAACAGGCGATCATGACCGGCACTATCGCCGCGTATAAACCGTACTCGGCAGGCAGGCCGGCGATCAGGGCGTAAGCGATGGATTGCGGCAAGGCCAGAATCGCCCCGCTCAACCCTACTATCGCATCACGACCCACGGTGGCACGAGTCTGTCGTGGGAGCCAGGCAAGAAACGGCAGGAATTTATGGCGATTTAGCCAACCCATGAAACGCTCTTCGAAGGATTGCGGAAGGGTAAGGGTGAAGGGTCGACCGCTGTGGTGCAACTGTTGGAGCGGGCGGGGATCCGACTGCCCGCGAAGCAGTCGGCGCGCAGAAACAGACATACCACATCATCGTTCATCGCGAGCAAGCTCAGCTCCCACAGGAGGATGCGATTTCATGTGGGAGCGAGGCTTGCCCGCGATGAGGGCGACTCGGTATGGCAGCCGACCGCATCATTGTTCATCGTCGGAGTGCCGCCCAGACCAAGCCCAGCCCCCACAGGTAATGCGCAGATCTCAGGATTTATTAAAGCTTCGCCTTCACCGCCGCCAGTGCATCTTTGTCATCGATGGTCTTCACGCCATCCAGCCATTTATCCAGCACGGCCGGGTTTGATTTGATCCAGGCTTTCGCCGCGGCAGCATTGGTGACTTTGTTGTTGGTCACGTCGGCCATGATGCTGTTTTCCATCTCCTGAGTGAACGTCAGGTTGGTCAGCAGCTTGCCTACATTCGGGCATGCTTCGGCGTAACCTTTACGGGTAAGGGTGTGCACGGTGCCGGTGTCGCCGAAGTATTTCTCGCCGCCTTTGAGGTAATGCAGGCCTTTGATCTGCACGTTCATCGGGTGCGGCGTCCAGCCGAGGAACACCACGAACTGGTCTTTTTTCACCCGGCGATTCACTTCCGCCAACATTGCTTGCTCACTGGACTCGACGAGCTTCCAGCTGCCCAGATCGAATTCGTTTTCCTTGATGATTTTCTGAATCGACAAGTTGGCGGGCGCGCCGGAGCCAATCCCGTAAACCTTCTTCTCGAACTTGTCGGCGAATTTGTTCAGGTCGGCAAAGTTATGCACACCCGCGTCCCAGACGTAATCCGGTACGGCCAGGGTGAATTCGGTGCCGTCCAGGTTCTTCGCCAACTGGGTGACATCCCCGGTTGCGACGAACTTGTCATAGAAACCCTGCTGCGCTGGCATCCAGTTGCCGAGGAAGACGTCCAGCTTGCCATCCTTGAGGCCGCCGTAGGCAATCGGCACCGCCAGGGTGTCGACCTTGGCCTTGTAGCCCATCCCGTCCAGCAGGAAGCCGGCAATGGCGTTGGTTGCAGCAATGTCGCTCCAGCCCGGATCGGCCATTCTGACCGTGCTGCAACTCTGCTCGGCAGCCTGTACCGCAAGGCTGCTCAACGCCATGACCCCAATCACGAGTGTTTTGGATAACGTCTTCATTAACTTCCCCTAGTTTTTTGATTTTTTGGCAGGGTCAAGGTTGTGGATAACGTGCCTTGCGCTCCAGATCGTCCAGATCAATATGGTTGCGCATGTACTGCTGACTGGCGTCTACCAGCGGCTGGTGATCCCAACTCTTCAGCTTGCCGAGTGCCAGAGATTCAGCGACAAAGCGCCTTCTGCGCTGGCTGGCGAGCACCTGGTGGTGTATCGCCGGTATATCCCACTTGGCTCGTGCTTCAGCCAGGAATTCAGTAAACAGTTGCTGGTGAGTGTCCGACTGGCTCAGCTCTTCCAGCTCCTGTGGATCGTTATGGACATCGAACAGCAGGCATGGGTCCTGCTCCGAATAAATGAATTTGTACGCGCCGCGCCGGATCATCATCAGCGGGCTGTTAGTGCCCTCGGCCATGTACTCGCCAAACACTTCGTCATGACCTCCCTCACCCAGAAGATGCGGCATCAGTGATTGACCGTCCAGTGGCAGGCCATCCACCAGTTCCCCTTCTGCCATGGCGACAAATGTTGGCAGCAAATCAGCTGTGGAAACTGCGGCACCAACACGTCCGGCCTTGTAATGACCTGGCGCATAAACCAGCAATGGCACTCTAGCCGCCATTTCAAACCAGTGCATTTTGTACCAGAGACCACGTTCGCCTAGCATGTCGCCATGATCGCCGGAGAACACAATGATGGTGTCGTCCGCCAGGCCGATGTCTTCCAGCGTCTGCATCAGCTTGCCGACGTTGCTGTCGATGTAGCTGCACGCGCCGAAATAAGCACGCCGTGCATCGCGGATTTTCTCCTCGGGTAACGGCTTGTCCCAGAGATCATAGACTTTCATCAGGCGTTGGGAGTGCGGATCCTGATCGGCCTGATCCGGCTGATGACGAGGCATCGGGATTTCGTCGTCGCTGTACAGATCCCAGAACGGTTTCGGGATGGTGTACGGATCGTGCGGATGAGTCATGGAAACCGTCAGGCAGAACGGTTGATCGCCGTCGTTGCGCACGTGATCGAACAGGTATTGCTGGGCTTTGAAGACCACTTCTTCATCGAAGTCCAGCTGGTTGGTGCGCACGCATGTGCCAGCCTGCAGCACCGACGCCATGTTGTGATACCAGGTCGGACGCACATCCGGCGCGTCCCAATTGACGGACCAGCCATAGTCGGCGGGGTAGATATCACTGGTCAGGCGCTCTTCGTAGCCATGCAACTGGTCAGGCCCGCAGAAGTGCATCTTGCCCGACAGCGCAGTCTTGTAGCCCAGGCGGCGCAGATAGTGCGCGTAAGTCGGGATGTCTGCCGGGAATTCCGCGGCATTGTCGTAAGCGCCGATCTTGCTGGGCAACTGCCCGCTGACCAGCGTGAAACGCGATGGCGCGCACAGTGGGCTGTTGCAGTAAGCGGCATCGAACACCACACCTTCAGCGGCGAGGCGGCTTAAGTGGGGCATCTTGATGGGAGATGAGGCGTAGAACGGCAACATCGGCGCGGCCATTTGATCGGCCATGATGAAAAGAATATTTTTGCGCTTCATGTATTTCGCGGCATCCCATAGTGAATATTTATGCGAAAGTGCTGCGATTGAGGATGGGACCCATGGGATTTAAGGTAAAGCCCATGCAAGGCAATGCCTAGGATAAGTACAGCTTATGTTTGAATCGCTCGGTGATATCTCGCTGGATCTGCTGCGGGCATTTGAGTCCGCAGCGCGCCTGCGCAGTTTTACAGCCGCAGCCATTGAGCTGGGCACCACTCAGCCAGCCGTGAGCCAGCAGATCAAACGCCTGGAAGAACAACTGGCCACCCGGTTGTTTGACCGGATCTACCGTGGCATCGAGCTGACGGATGCAGGCGACATTCTTTTCAGCCATGTGCAGACCGGCTTGCAGTCGATGGACGCAGGTTTGATCGCGATCACCCATCAGCATCAACACGAAGTGCTGCAGGTCGCCACCGACTTTGCTTTCGCCGCCTACTGGCTGATGCCTCGCCTGCATCGTTTTCACGAAGCTCATCCGGACGTGGACGTCAGCCTCGTCACCAGCGAGCGCAGTCATAGCATGCTGCGCGCCGATATTGACGTCGCCGTCCTGTTCGGAGATGGGCGTTTCAAGCAGGGCGAGAGCCGCTGGTTGTTCAGCGAGGAAGTCTTCCCGGTGTGCAGCCCGCAGTTACTGGCCGGACGAGAGCCGCCCTTGCCCACTGACGTCTTGCGTGAATTCCCGCTGCTGCATTTGCGAGGCGAAGGCAGCGCCAACTGGTTTGATTGGGGCGGCGTGTTTCGAGCCTTGAACATCCATCAGGCCCCTGCTCCCGGACAGCTGCGCTTCGACAACTACACCTTGCTGATTCAGGCAGCCATTGCGGGCCAGGGCGTCGCCATCGGCTGGCGTCATCTCGTGGACGCCCTGCTCGATCAAGGTTTGCTATGTCGCCCTGTGGATGCAACAGCAGTCTCCGCTTATGGCTATTACGTTGTGCTGCCGCAACGTAAACGGCGGGTGCAGATCGTTCAGCAGTTTGTGGATTGGCTGGCGAGTGAGCAGGCGCAGAGCGGGACTTCGTTGACGGGCAGGCCATTGCCGTCGATTGCGGTTTGAATAGAGATGTTTTCCTGCGGCAATACATAAATGGCAGACACCCCTTTCCGTAGGACTGGCTTTAGCCGGGAGAGGGTCAGCAAAGGCGCTGGATATTCTTCGTCAGAAATAACGTCCTCCCGGCTAAAGCCAGTCCTACAAATATCCATTGTTGCGAGAAAGAACGGCGTCAAAGATAGAAAATGCATAACTGTAGCCAAAGGAGCACTTACGCCCATGTCAGAGATTCAGGGTTATCACGCCCACGTTTACTTCGATGCTGACACTATCGAGCAGGCACGTGCCTTGTGTGAGGCGGCGGTCGAGAAGTTTGGCTTGGCGATGGGCAGGGTTCACGAGCGGCCGGTTGGTCCGCATACCGACTGGAGTTGTCAGTTGGGATTCGATCATCAGCAGTTTGCCGATGTGATGCTTTGGCTGGCGCTGAATCGCAATGGTCTGGTGGTGTTTACCCATCCGCTGACTGGCGATGAGCTGGCGGATCATACCGAGCATGCGATCTGGATGGGGGCGGTTCGGCCTTTGAATCTAGGGATGTTCAGGCGCTAATGCGAAATAAATCAGAACCTGTGGCTCTGACACCGCGCTGTCTTGCAGTAGACATTGGATCTGTAGGAGTGAGCTTGCTCGCGATGGCGTCAGTTCAGGCGATCAATTCGTCGGCCAAGAGACCCAATCGCGAGCAAGCTCACTCCTACAGTCAGGTTTTTTGTTAATTCAAAACACCATCCAGAATCGCGTAGACAATCCCGGTGCCCACGGCGATCAGTACCACGTCGCTCCCCAGACGGCGCCATTCGTAGCCATCGTAATGAGGCAGGTGTTGCAGCGAGCGCGAGTCCAGGCGTTTGCCGTAACCCGGTGGCAATGGGTGGCCTTTGACCACATGAATGTTCGGCGGCAGCGGCTGACCACGGCCGATCACGTCGCGGTGCTGCTGAATGGTATTACGCACGCTATCAAAATTCTCCGGTGGACGATTGCCGCCACGGCTATCCTGATGCGCTTGCTGTTGCGGACGGTTGTCATTGCCTGGGCCCGGGTTTTGACCCTGTCTGCCCTGCTCATGACCACCTTTGCTCTGCGGACCTGGACCTTGTTGCTGACCTTGACGGTTATCGTCAGGGCCGCCGCGCTGATCTTGTGGCGCTGCTTGCAACAGCGGACTGGCGCTGATCATCAAGATACCCAGCCCGGCAATCAAACGGTTCGGCAGTTTCATGTGTTGCTCCTGAAAAATTCAATGCAGCAAAAAGGGGTTCAAGGCATGAACCCTGAACCCCTTTGCCTGACTACTTAGTACAGGTGTTTGCGCTTTGATTCCTCTGTATCAGGAACTTTACCTTCAGCTCACACGAGCTTTACGTACGCCCTCAGCCAAGGCTGCACACAGGCTCAACACATCATCGACGCCCTGCTCTGGCGAGGCGGCATTGGCGATCTTGTCCACCAGTGCCGAACCCACAACTACACCGTCTGCGAGGCGAGCGATGGCTGCCGCCTGCTCCGGGGTGCGAATGCCAAAACCGACACAGATCGGCAGGCTGGTGTGGCGATGCAGACGCTCGATTGCGCCTTCAACGTGCTCCATCGTCGCCGAACCCGCACCGGTCACACCCGCAACCGAAACGTAGTAGACGAAGCCGGAACTGCGCTCAAGAACACGCGGCAGACGCGCATCGTCAGTGGTCGGCGTGGTCAAGCGGATGAAGTCGATGCCGGAAGCCTGAGCAGGCGTCGCCAGTTCGGCGTCATGCTCGGGTGGCAAGTCGACGATGATCAAGCCATCAACGCCCGCTTCGCTGGCAGCGGCGACGAATTTCTCAACACCATAACGATGGATCGGGTTGTAGTAACCCATCAGCACGATCGGCGTGGTTTGATCGTCGACGCGGAACTCGCTGACCATCTGCAGGGTTTTCAGCAGCGTCTGCCCGGCATCCAGAGCACGCAGGGTGGCAAGTTGAATTGCCACGCCATCGGCCATTGGGTCGGTGAACGGCATGCCCAGTTCGATGACATCGGCACCGGCTGCTGGCAGGCCCTTGAGCACTTTCAGCGAGGTGTCATAACCCGGATCGCCTGCGGTGACGAAGGTCACCAGTGCCGCGCGGCCTTCGGTTTTCAGCTGGGCGAAACGTTGTTCGAGGCGGCTCATACCAGCATCTCCTTATTCTGTTCGGCGGCGGCCATGTGGTTCATGACGGTTTGCATGTCTTTGTCACCGCGACCCGAGAGGCATACGACCATCAGGTGATCATCGCGCAGGTTGGTGGCGCGCTTCATGGCTTCGGCCAGGGCGTGAGCGGTTTCCAGTGCCGGGATGATGCCTTCCAGCAGGCAGCAATGGTGGAAGGCTTCCAGCGCTTCTTCGTCGGTGATGCTGACGTATTCGACGCGCTTCACTTCGTGCAGGTAAGCGTGCTCCGGGCCAATGCCAGGGTAGTCCAGACCGGCAGAGATCGAATGCGCGTCAGTGATCTGACCATCGTTATCCTGCAGCAAGTACGTGCGGTTACCGTGCAGTACGCCTGGTACACCACCGTTGAGGCTGGCGGCATGCTTGTCGGTCTCGACGCCATGACCACCGGCTTCGACACCGATGATTTCCACGCTGTTGTCATCCAGGAATGGATGGAACAGGCCCATGGCGTTGGAGCCGCCACCGACGCAAGCGATCAGGCTATCGGGCAGACGACCTTCTTTCTCTTGCATCTGAACCTTGGTTTCCTTGCCGATGACCGACTGGAAGTCACGAACCATCGCCGGATACGGGTGTGGGCCTGCCACGGTGCCGATCAGGTAGAAGGTGTCATCGACGTTGGTTACCCAGTCACGCAGAGCTTCGTTCATCGCGTCTTTCAGGGTGCCGGTACCGGAGGTGACCGGGACGATTTCAGCACCCAACAACTTCATGCGGAATACGTTGGCTTGCTGACGCTCGATATCGGTGGCGCCCATGTAGATCACACATGGCAGGCCAAAACGTGCAGCGACGGTGGCCGTCGCTACACCGTGCATGCCGGCGCCGGTTTCGGCGATCAGGCGCTTTTTGCCCATGCGCTTGGCCAGCAGGACCTGGCCGATGCAGTTATTGATCTTGTGCGCGCCGGTGTGATTCAGTTCTTCGCGCTTAAAGTAGATTTTTGCGCCGCCGCAGAACTCGGTCAGACGCTCAGCGAAGTACAGAGGGTTTGGACGACCGATGTAATCACGCTGGAAATAGGTCATTTGCTCGACAAATTCCGGGTCGGCTTTGGCAGCTTCGTACTCGCGATTCAGGTCGAGAACCAATGGCATCAAGGTTTCGGCAACGTAGCGGCCGCCGAATGAGCCGAACAAGCCGTTGGCGTCTGGGCCGCTGCTGAAGTTGGTCTGGGTCATGTGACCTCCAGGGTCGATAAGCGAATGAGTTAGCCGGATCGGCAATGGACACACTTTAACCAGCGCCAACCCATCTGAAAACCGATAAGATCGCCGCGACCTGTCAGGAAAACTCACAGATACCATGAGCCACGACCTTCCTCCACTAAATGCATTAAGAGCCTTCGAAGCCACGGCACGCTTGAACAGCGTCAGTCAGGCGGCTGAACAGCTGCACGTGACTCACGGTGCAGTGAGTCGGCAACTGAAGGTGCTTGAAGAGCACCTGGGTGTCGCCTTGTTCGTCAAGGAGGGGCGTGGCCTTAAACTCACAGATGCAGGCATTCGCCTTCGAGACGCCAGCGGCGATGCATTCGACCGCCTGCGCGCGGTGTGTGCCGAGCTCAGCCAGAGCATTGAAGACGCTCCCTTTGTATTGGGCTGTTCCGGAAGCTTGCTGGCGCGCTGGTTCATTCCTCGTCTGGGACGGCTGAATGCGGACTTGCCCGATCTGCGCCTGCACTTGTCAGCGGGTGAAGGGGATCTGGATCCCCGTCGTCCCGGGCTGGACGCGCTGCTGGTGTTCGCCGAGCCGCCATGGCCGGCGGACATGCAGGTTTTCGAGTTGGCGAGTGAGCGAATTGGCCCCGTGTTAAGCCCGCACTTTTCCCGTTATGCACAGTTGCAGCAGGCGTCGGTGGAAGAGTTGCTCAACGAAACCCTTCTGCAAACCACTTCACGGCCGCAAGCCTGGCCCAGTTGGGCGCAACAAAACGGCATCGACCCTAAGGCGCTGCAGTATGGGCAGGGTTTTGAGCATTTGTATTATTTGCTGGAGGCTGCCGTGGCTGGCCTGGGTGTTGCGATTGCGCCTGAGCCGTTGGTGGCAGATGACCTGCGGGCTGGTCGCCTGGTTGCGCCATGGGGTTTCAGCGAAACCCCGGCGCAACTGGCGCTCTGGGTTCCCAAACGTGCCGCTGACGGGCGCGCTCAATCATTAGCCAACTGGTTAAAAAATGAGCTGAAACGTTCGGGAAGGCCCTGAGCTGATTAGACTTTAATCAGTTGCCGCGTTTGAACAGCAGGTAGGCAGCCAGCAGGCCAACCGCGCCCACTGCAACACCGGCGGTAGTCCAAGGGTGCTCTTGCGCGTAGTCGCGAGTGGCAACGCTGGTTTCGCGGGTTTTGACTTTGACGTCTTCATACACATCGCTCAGCAGGCTGCGCGAGTGGCTGAGCGCGCTTTCAGCGTTGGCTTTCAAATTTTTGAGGGTCTTGCGCGACTCGTCCGACGCATCGGATTTCAAGCCTTCAAGTGATTTCAACAGACTTTCGATTTCCGCTTCCATGCTTTGAAGCGAGGCTTTACGTAGTGAAGTGCTAGCCATGATGTTTCTCCTGCGATGGTGAGTGGCGTGTGTTGTTTCCGACTACGGGCTTTTCAGAAAGTGCGTTTGGGTTTTTGTAAAATGCTGAACTTTTATGTCGCTTTTCCCCACAGAGGTAGGGAGCGTGCCCACTGCTGCGCTCGTAATGACCCTTAGGAGAACTGCCATGACTGATCATCACACTTACAAGAAGGTTGAGCTGGTTGGCTCGTCTACCACCACCATCGAAGACGCGATCAACAACGCGTTGGCCGAGGCCAGCAAGAGCATCAATCATCTGGAATGGTTCGAAGTGACTGAGACCCGTGGTCATATTGAAGGCGGCAAGGTTGCGCACTTCCAGGTCACCCTGAAAGTAGGCTTTCGGATTGCCAACAGCTGATCATTGCTGAACTTTCGCACTGGCTGATTGCCATATCCTCCGCTACACAGATAGAGCCCGCTGTTGCGAACAATCGTCGGCGTGGTTAATTCTTTCAGGTCGTTTGCCCCGTAAATGACCTGATTTGGCCTGACGAAGGAGTTTGACCAATGAAGAAGTTTCTATTGGCGGTAGGTTTGCTGAGCATTGCCGGGACCACCCTGGCGGCTGGCAAGCCGTGCGAAGAGTTGAAAGCTGAAATTGACGCAAAGCTGCAGGCTAAAGGCGCTTCGTCCTACACGCTTGAAGTCGTCGACAAAGGCAGCGTGACCGACAAGAAAGTTGTCGGCAGCTGTGAAGGCGGCGCCAAGGAAATCGTGTATCAGCGCGGCTGATCAGATTGCAGATACAAAAAAACCGACTCGTTGAAGTCGGTTTTTTTGTGGGCTTTCTCGACCGCAGATACCTGTGGGACCGAATTCATTCGGGAAGGCGGCATTCCTGACGACGCAGATGTTGTGAATGTCCCGGCCCCTTCGCGAATGAATTCGCTCCCACAGGTTCAGTTGCGGTTCTGAAACTGATATTAGCCTCTTGCTGCCTCAGCCAGAATTTCATACGAGCGCAAGCGATCGTCATGCTCATACATGTCGCAGGTGAAGATCAGTTCATCTGCGTCTGTCTGCTCCAGCAAGACATCCAGCCGTGCACGGATTTTTTCTTTGCTGCCGACCATGGCCAGGCCGAGGAAATCGCTCACCGCTTCACGTTCATGAGGCAACCACAGCCCTTCCATGCTTTTCACAGGCGGCTTCTGCATCAATGTCTGGCCGCGCATCAGCGAAAGAATCCGCTGATACAGCGATGTCGCCAGATACTCTGCATGCTCGTCCGTATCGGCGGCCACTAGCGGCACACCGAGCATCACGTAGGGCTTGTCCAGCACCGCTGAAGGTTCGAAGTGATTACGATAAACCCGGATGGCTTCATGCATGTAGCGCGGCGCGAAGTGCGACGCGAATGCATAAGGCAACCCGCGTTGCCCGGCCAGTTGGGCACTGAACAGGCTTGAGCCCAGTAACCAGATCGGCACATTGGTGCCAGTGCCCGGAACGGCGATGACTCGCTGATCAGGCGTGCGTGGGCCAAGGTAGGCCATCAGCTCAGCCACATCTTCGGGGAAGTCATCAGCGCTGCCAGAGCGCTCCCGGCGCAAGGCCCGGGCGGTCATTTGATCGGAACCCGGTGCGCGACCCAGACCCAGGTCGATCCGGCCCGGATACAGACTTGCCAGGGTGCCGAACTGTTCGGCGATCACCAGTGGTGCATGGTTGGGCAGCATGATCCCACCGGAACCGACGCGAATGGTCGATGTGCCGCCCGCCAGATAGCCAAGCAGCACTGAAGTGGCCGAACTGGCGATGCCATCCATGTTGTGATGTTCGGCCACCCAGAAGCGGTTGTAGCCCAGTTTTTCGACGTGTTGCGCCAGGTCAAGCGAGTTGCGCAGGGACTGAGCAGGACCTGAGTCGTGGCGTACGGGTACCAGATCAAGCGTGGAAATCTTCACATCAGCTAAACGTTTCATAGGTCGTCAACGATCCTCGAAAGTGTTTTGCAGGCTTGGCGCATGACCCGTCAGATGGAGAAAACGCTAATGACCGAAACCCGCGGTTGCTTAAGAGGATAAGGGCATATGCTCCAGATTCAATCCCTAAAGTAGAAAAATGCTACTTTATTTTCGGATCGTTCCTACAGTTGAACTTTCCAGACCGAGCTATCCTCAGAACCCTTAACCCCGTGCGAAACGCACTTATCCATGAGGAGACACCATGAGCATTGTCAAAAAAGCATCGGCCCACTGGGAAGGCGACCTGAAGACTGGCATCGGCAGCATCTCCACTGAAACCGGCGTACTGCGTGAAGCGCCTTACGGCTTCAAGGCTCGTTTTGAAGGCGGCAAAGGCACCAACCCAGAAGAGTTGATTGGCGCAGCGCACGCAGGCTGTTTCTCCATGGCGCTGTCGATGATACTGGGCGGCGAAAACCTCACCGCTGAAAGCATCGATACGACTGCAGACGTCACTCTGGATCAGGTGGACGGCGGCTTCGCGATCACAGCAGTTCATTTGACGCTGAAGGCCAAAGTGCCAGGCGCGACTCAAGAGCAGTTCGACAAGCTGACCTCTATGGCCAAAGAAGGCTGCCCGGTCTCGAAAGTCCTGAATGCAAAAATCACTCTGGACGCTACGCTGCTTAGCTGATCGGTTCAGGGCATATGATTGACCTGTAGGAGCTGCCGAAGGCTGCGATAGCGGTGTCTCAGGACTATCGCTTTCGCAGCCTTCGGCAGCTCCTACAGTGTTCGGCGTAGGGTCGACTCTCTCTACCCCTCCACATCCAGCATCCACTGCCGACGTACCTTGCGACGGTGCCACGCGGAGTTGTACTGCAAGCTTTCCCGTGACTGCGCGATCAACTGGCAGCCATCCTCCTCAGCATTACTGAGCTCAAATCCCCGGCTTGCACCAATGGCGTGCTTGTCAGAGCCGTAGAATGCGATCACTCGCACTTCCAGGCTGGAAAACTTCCACTCTTGCGCTGGCTTTTGACCCTGCATGGGGATCGCGTGAAGCAGCGCCAGACGCTGGATGAGCGAAGCGAAAGAGCCGATATGCGTGAAGTCGCCCGTGCCCAATGGCCCTTGGCGGGTCGCGTTGTGCAGAATCAGATCCTGTTCGATCTCACCTTTGCTTTCTTCCCGGATGTCCGTGACATCGCAGCACAGCTGGCCTTGGTTGGTGTTGAGCACCAGCACGATCTGATTGATGAAGATGGGCTCGGCGCTCATGTTGCTGATCAGGCACAGCGAGCCGATGCCCTTACCCGCGCCCCGGTTGATGATGATCCGCGGTCGACGCTGGCGGCGGTAATTGTTCAACAGCAGTTGTGCGTAGAGCACCCAGACGATCAGCGTACCGATGCTGATCAGGACCGTCAGGGCGTCCTTGTACTGGATAACCCATTGGATGAAAGGTGCGTTCATACATCACTCAGTCAGTTAATCGTCAGGATGTGATGAGTCGCTCACAAAGAAGTTCGACCCGACTGACGAGTGCCGAACTTGCTGGGACCGGGTAATGTCTATGGAAAGGAGCGGCGCAGGCGCGGGAATCATTCTGGCGCGTGCTGCTCTAGTGGTATCGAGGAGTCGAGCATGAAACGTTTTGCATTAGCCGTACTGGGTCTATCGCTGGCCACCAGCGCCCTCGCCGCGCCTAAAGATTGTGAAGAGTTGAAAGCCGAGATCGAAGCCAAGATTCAGGCCAACAATGTCAGTTCCTACACTCTGGAAATCGTCACCAATGACGAGGCCCAAGACCAGAACATGGTAGTGGGCACCTGCGATAACGGCACACGCAAAATCATCTACCAGAAAAACGATCGCTGATCGTCAGATGCAGGTGACATGGTCCTGTTCCGCCAGAACGTTACGCTGGGCATCCAGCAGTTCGGCGGTCACATCGTTGGTCAGTGATCGGACCTCGATCATATAGCGCTGCCCGGCGGCGAAGTTCGCGTAGTGCAGTTCGACGTAGCACGTCAGCTCGGTGTACTCGTCGCCCATGGCGGTAAAGCCACCGTAGTGGACTTCATAGTCATAACGGACCTGAAGCCGGTGACTGCCTGGCGATATCTGGAAGTAACGGCCGTCATAGGTCGTCTTGCCGTCCACCTTGTCAGCCATGACCAGCTTGCCGGTCATGGTCCGCATATCGACCCAGGCTTGAGCCGGGTCCACGGCAGGCATGGGGCCTGCACAGCCAGCCAGTGAGGCAAGGGCTAAGAGCATCAATAAAGGGCGCATGGTCAGCTCGGCTTCAAAGGATCTCGATAGTAGTTGCGAAATGCCCTCGCTGTCCGGCATAACGCGCCATGTGTGCAACTTTAAAGGCTGTCCATGCCGAGTCTCAACGCTTCATGCCTTTGGCGCAGTTGGCCGCTGTTGGCGATTTTGCTGCTCAGCGGTTGTTCCAGCCTTAGCTATTACGACCAGTTGGTGAGCGGCCAGTTTCAGCTGCTACGTGCTCGTGAGCCGGTCGAGGATGTGATCGCTGATCAGACCCGTGATCCGAAACTTCGCCAGCGTCTGGCTTTTTCCCGGCAAGCACGCGACTTTGCCAGCAGCCAGTTGCACCTTCCTGACAATAAAAGCTACCGGCTTTATGCCGATCTCGGACGCCCGTACGTGGTCTGGAATGTGTTCGCCACGGACGAGTTTTCTCTTGAGCCGATCACCCATTGTTTCCCCATCGCCGGGTGCGTGGCCTATCGCGGCTATTACAGCATCGGCGGTGCCAGAGGCGCTGCAGCGTTACAGCGCCAGGAGGGAAAAGACGTCTATGTAAGCGGTGTGGAAGCCTATTCCACACTGGGCTGGTTCAATGATCCGATTCTCAGCTCTATGCTGGGCTGGGGTGACGAGCGTTTAGCGACGTTGATCTTTCATGAGTTGGCGCACCAGCGTTTCTATGTGAAGGATGACACTGAGTTCAATGAGTCCTACGCCAGCTTCGTCGAGCAGGAAGGCACCCGACAATGGCGCATTGCGCGCGGGCTTGCTCCTGAGCATTTAACGCAATCAAAACAGCGAGATGACCTTACACGGCTGGTACTGGCTACCCGCGAGCGACTCATGCAGCTTTACCGCCAACCCTTGAGCGCCGAGCTGATGCGCCAGTGCAAGGCGGCGGAATTTGAAAGGCTGCGCAGCGAGTACCGGCTATTGCGTGATCAGCAATGGTCGGGTGACAAGCGTTATGACGCCTGGATCAACGCGCCGATGAACAACGCCAGGTTGTTGCCCTTTGGGCTCTACGACCAATGGGTGCCTGCCTTTGAAGCGCTGTTCAGAAACGTGAACAGAGACTGGCAGGCGTTTTATGCGCAAGTGGAGAGTCTGGGCGCGTTGCCAATTGCGCAGCGCCGGGCTGAGTTGCAGAGGTTGATGGGTAGATCTGAGTGAACATAATTCCCTGTAGGAGCTGCCGAAGGCTGCGAAAGCACTTGACCTGAAATACCGCGATTCGCAGCCTTCGGCAGCTCCTACAAGTGATAGGTCTGGTCGTTTACTTCAACCCCGACATCTTCTGAATGGCGCTCTTGAGTTCGTCGTCAGTGCAGTCGCCGCAGGTGCCTTTGGCGGGCATGGCGTTGAGCCCGGTGATCGCCTTGGCCAGCAGGCCATCCAGGCCGCCTTGCTGATCGGCGCGCTCTTTCCAGGCGGCGGTATCACCGATTTTCGGTGCGTTCAGCAAGCCGATGCTGTGGCAGGCAGTACAGTGCTTGGCGATGATGTCGTCGGGGTTTTTGGCAGCACCGCTGCCTGCGGATACGACGACTCCCATTCCTGCACATTCCTTGCCCTGAATGCAGACCTGGCCGACCGGCTCCAGCCGTTTGGCAATCTCTTCACTGGTCGCTGCCTGAGCGCTGAACGCCCAAAAAGCCAGCGCTGCGGCAATGGCCAGAATCTTGTTGGTCAGGTTCACGCTTCCACCCTCATGGAGACTATTCACGCACACCTGCCACGGTTTAGCAGGCGGCGAGAGTATATCCCCTGCCCTGAACGTCCGAAACAACCCTGCAATAAGAAAGGTTATTGGGCTGCGAATCGACGTTGAAGGGCTTGCGCTGCAGCCCTTGATTATCGGGCCTTTGGCTTAGAAGTTAGCCGGAGTGGCTGCGCTGATTAGTCGCGCTGGCACGTCAAACGGGTTACGAAAGCGGTGCGGCTTGGTGCTCTCGAAGTAATAGCTGTCGCCCTCTTCGAGAATGTAAGTGTCGAGCCCGACGACCAGCTCCAGACGACCTTCGACCAGGATGCCGGTCTCCTCACCTTCGTGCACCAGCATCTCGATACCGGTATCGGCACCAGGCGGGTACACCTCGTTGAGGAATGCGATTGAGCGGCTCGGATGCGCCTTGCCCACCAGTTTCATGGTCACCGCGCCGTCGGAGATATCAATCAGCTCGCTGGCCTTGTAAACCACCTGAGTCGGGTTCTGCTGCTCGAGCTCTTCAGAGAAGAACTCCACCATGGACATGGGAATCCCGCCGAGCACTTTCCGGAGTGAACTGATCGAGGGGCTGACGCTGTTTTTTTCGATCATGGAAATGGTGCTGTTGGTCACGCCTGCTCGTTTGGCAAGCTCGCGTTGGGACAGACCTTTGAGTTTACGAATGGATTGCAGTCGTTCACCGACGTCCAATGCGGCAGTCCTCCTAGATATAGATCAGGCAAGGTCGAGTTGAGCGCCATCATGGCAATAGCGTTCAGTATTTACAACACTTGGACCTGTTACGGAATATCTAGGGAACTGGCTGGCAAGCGCCGCGCTGTCGAGCGGCTAACCATTACCCCCTGTAGGAGCGCATGAGCACCGCGAGGCCGCGATGGCGGAGTATCAGAAAGACTGCTATCGCTGCCTCGCGGTACCCGTGAGCTCACAGAAAAAAGTACCTCGATTCAGATAAGTATCTTAAGCCTGATAAACCCTTGGCACCCGGCGCAGATTGCAAAAGATGCGATACGGAATGGTGCCTGCTCGAGACGCCAGGTCGCTGGCCAGGACGTTCTTGCCCCACAGCTCGACCCGGCTGCCCAGACCCGCATTCGGCAAGTGACTCAGGTCGACACACAGCATGTCCATCGACACGCGGCCCAGCAGTTGGCTCGGCTGGCCGTCGATCAACACCGGCGTACCGGTCGGTGCCTCTCGGGGATAGCCATCGGCATAACCCATGGCGACCACGCCAACGCGGCTGGCCCGCTCGGTAATGAACGTTGCGCCGTAGCCCACCGCTTCGCCTGCAGGCAAATCGCGTACGCAGATGACTTTCGATTCCAGGGTCATCACCGGTTGCAACTGATCAGCCACCGCTTGCGGCCGATCGAATGGCGTGGCGCCGTAAAGCATGATGCCGGGGCGCACCCAATCGCTGGGAACATCAGGCCAGCCCATTACTGCTGGGGAATTGCGCAGGCTTATTTCGGCGTTCATGCCTTGGCGGGCTGCTTCGAAAACCGCAACTTGCTCGGCGCTGGACGGACAGTCCAGTTCATCGGCGCGGGCAAAATGGCTCATGAGTACGATTTTCGCCACTTTACCGCTTGCCTGAAGGCGTTGATAAGCGGCCTGAAAGTCCTGCGGATGCAAGCCGACGCGATGCATGCCTGAATCGAGCTTAAGCCAGACAGTCAGCGGCTTGTGCAGACGGGCTTGTTCGATGGCCTCCAGTTGCCACAGTGAATGCACCACGCACCAGAAGTCGTGCTCGACGATCAGGTCTAGCTCATCGGCTTCGAAGAAACCTTCCAGCAGCAAAACGGGAGCGCGAATACCGGCGGCGCGTAACTCCAGCGCCTCTTCAATACAGGCCACGGCGAAACCATTGGCCTCGGCTTCAAGTGCCTGAGCGACTTGCACAGCGCCATGGCCATAGGCGTCGGCCTTGATCACCGCAAGGGCTTTCGCGCCGGTAGTGTCACGGGCCAGGCGGTAGTTATGACGCAGGGCTTGAAGATCGATAATCGCGCGAGCTGGACGCATGGTGGGATTCTGATGGCAAAGGAATAGAACTGTAGGAGCTGCCGAAGGCTGCGAAAGGTCTTGGTCGCTGAGGCGACTTCAAGAGTGTTCGCAGCCTTCGGCAGCTCCTACAGGGGATACGTTGTTAAGGAAGCGCTGCCACAACCGACAGCTCAACCAGTATTTCCGGTTCGCACAGCTTGGCTTCAACGGTGGCACGCGCAGGCGCTACACCTTTTGGCAGCCATTTGTCCCAGACGCTGTTCATTCCGGCAAAGTGAGCGTCGATGTCTTTCAGGTAAATCGTTACTGAAAGGAGACGGCTTTTGTCAGTACCGGCCAACTCCAGCAAGCGTTCAACGCTGTGAAGGGTCTCGCGGGTCTGCTGCTCAATCCCGGCAGCCATGTCGTCGCCGACCTGGCCTGCGAGGTACACAGTGCCGTTATGGACGACGATCTGGCTCATGCGCTCATTGGTGAGCTGGCGCTGGATGGACATTTTTTGCGATCTCCTTGGAGCTGCCGTAGCGAGAAATATCGAGGCCTTCGGCGCTGATCTGAGGTTTCTGGCGAGCAATCAGGTCCGCCAGCAAACGACCCGAACCGCAGGCCATGGTCCAGCCCAATGTACCGTGGCCGGTATTCAGGAACAGGTTACGGTATGGCGTTGCACCGACAATTGGTGTGCCGTCAGGCGTGGTCGGGCGCAGACCGGTCCAGAAACTGGCCTGGCTCAAGTCACCGCCGCGAGGATAAAGATCGTTGACGATCATCTCCAGCGTTTCACGTCGACGCGGGTTCAGCGACAGATCAAAACCGGCAATCTCGGCCATGCCGCCGACCCGGATGCGGTTGTCGAAACGGGTGATCGCCACTTTGAACGTCTCGTCGAGAATGGTCGACGTCGGGGCCATCGCCGGATCAGTGATCGGCACCGTCAGCGAATAGCCCTTGAGCGGATATACCGGGGCCTTGATGCCCAGCGGCTTGAGCAACTGCGGCGAGTAGCTGCCGAGTGCCAGAACGTAACGGTCGGCGGTTTCCAGCTTGCCGTCGATCCACACGCCATTGATGCGGTCGCCAGCGAAATCGATGCGCTCGATGGACTGGTTGTAGCGGAATTCAACGCCCAACTGCACAGCCATCTCGGCCAGGCGAGTGGTGAACATCTGGCAATCGCCGGTCTGGTCGTTGGGCAGCCGCAGGGCGCCCGCAAGAATATTGGTCACGCCCGCCAACGCCGGTTCAACCCGGGCAATGTCGTCGCGATTCAGCAGCTCGAATGGCACGCCGGATTGCTCAAGGACAGCGATGTCCTTGGCGGCGTTATCCAGTTGCTCCTGAGTGCGGAACAGCTGAGTCGTACCCAGCGTACGGCCTTCATAGGCAATGCCGGTTTCGGCACGTAATTCGTCAAGGCAATCGCGGCTGTATTCGGACAGGCGAACCATGCGCTCTTTGTTCACAGCGTAGCGGTCGGCCGTGCAGTTGCGCAGCATCTGCGCCATCCATAGGTACTGGTCGATATCGGCAGTGGCTTTGATCGCCAGTGGCGCGTGGCGTTGGAGCAGCCATTTGATCGCTTTGAGTGGCACACCGGGCGCTGCCCACGGCGATGCATAGCCCGGCGAAACCTGGCCTGCGTTGGCAAAGCTGGTTTCCATGGCCACCGCTGGCTGGCGATCCACGACCGTAACCTGCATGCCTGCCCGTGCCAGATAATAGGCACTGGTCGTGCCGATCACACCACTACCAAGGACCAGAACGCGCATGTCGATTTACCTCATCGCGGATATCCGCTGACGTTTTCAAGTTTTAAGCAAGGATGTGCGCAGTATATGCAGCTAAGGGCAGTGCTTTTCACTGTATAAGTGCCTATATTTGGCGGGATTTCCCGGCAAAGAAGCCTTTGGTAGAGGGGGTTTACCCATGCGTACCCAAACCCAGTCCAAACGTGAACTGGACAAGATCGACCGCAACATCCTGCGCATCCTTCAGGCCGACGGCCGAATCTCCTTCACCGAGCTGGGTGAGCGCGTCGGTTTGTCTACGACGCCCTGTACAGAGCGGGTCCGTCGGCTTGAGCGCGAAGGCATCATCATGGGTTACAACGCACGCCTTAATCCGCAAAGTCTCAAGGCTAGCCTATTGGTGTTCGTCGAGATCAGCCTGGACTACAAATCTGGCGACACCTTCGAAGAATTCCGCCGCGCGGTGCTGAAGCTGCCCCACGTGCTGGAGTGTCATCTGGTTTCAGGCGACTTCGATTACCTGGTCAAGGCGCGCATCTCGGAAATGGCCTCGTACCGCAAACTGTTGGGCGACATCTTGCTCAAACTGCCCCATGTACGGGAGTCCAAGAGCTATATCGTGATGGAAGAGGTGAAAGAGAGCCTGAATCTGCCGATTGCGGATTGAGACCAGGCCATTCCCAAAGGATGGCGCAGCTCTTGTGGGAGCCGCCCCGGTGTCCCTGACACCACGCTGTCGCGCAGCAAACACGGACCCTGTAGATACTCTGTTGCCGGTCAAGCTTTCACGAAGTGTTTTTCGCTGAATAGCTTGGCCGTATCAAAATCCTCTCCCGAGCGCATGCATGCCCAGAGTCCGGTCAGGTACTTGCGCATCACGGCGCAGATCGCCTGCATTTTTCTCTTGCCGCGACTCACTAGCGCCTCGAAAAACGCCTTCACGTAAGGATCGCAACGCACCGCTGTCATAGAGGGCATAAACATCGCAGACCTCAAATAGGCGTTCCCAGCCTTGCTCATACGACCAGGCTTATTGATGCTGGTCCCGGACTGCGTCAGCCTCACATCAAGTCCCGCATGACGACTCACCTGAGATGATTTCAGCGTTGTGGGCAACGTGGTTAGCTCAGCCAATGCCGCAAACACTGAAACTTCCCCCATCCCCGGCGCCGCTATCATGTGCTTGAATTGCGCACTCAGTGTGGGGCATGTCGAGATCAACTCACGGCCCGCAACCCTGAAGCGTTCAATTCGTTTGTCGAACATAGCAATCGCCTCTTCCTCATCCTCGATGAGCAGCGCCATTGAGGTTTCAGTCGCCTGCAACGCATGCAGCTCGTTCTTTGCCCGAGTGCGGTGGCAGGTCAGGCGGTTGATATGGCGACCAATGGCCCGTAGTTCCAGCTGGATCGGCGTAGGAGCAACCCACAATCGGGGTGTCATGCGCTCGCCATACTCGGCCAATAACTGCGCATCGATTCCGTCAGTCTTACTGGTTGTCAGCGTAAGTTTGGCGAAGTTATGGAAGCTTTTCGGATTAATGACCGAGACCGGCAAACCCGCTGCGGCCAGCTCAATAGCCAGATCCAGGTAATAAACTCCAGTCGCCTCCATGACCACCGCGACGGGTTTGAGGGACAACAGCTTTTTCACGGCTGCCTTACGCCCCTTCGGCGTCTGGATAATGTCCCAAGAACCTGCCACACGGCCCTTGTCCCTCCAGCTCATGGCGCAACTGCGAGACCCAACGTCGATACCGATATACAACCCCATGCTTTCAACTCCAGAGAAATCAGGTAAAAATGTCTCCGGTTCCCCCGACCTCGAACTTCATGCCACTGCAACCTTGTAATGCGAAGTCCGACTTGTCGGCTTCTCGATACTCTTCGTGGTGGGCAATGAGGCGGGGGGGCCTCTCTACAGACAAGGTCAGGACTTGGTCCTGCCTTCAGGAGCGATCGGCCTCCCCCAGAAACGTATTTCTCGTATGTCACACCTTAGAGACTAACCCTTCTCCTTGGTGCAGGAGCAACATATAAGGAGTGAGCTTGCTCGCGATTCGGCCTGTCAGTCGATGAATATATTGCCTGTACTGGAGCTATCGCGAGCAATGTGGATCGCCACCCCGGTCACTCCTACAGTAAAAAGCATTCCAAATCAGATAGTTATATTTTGTTTGATAGGAGCCGAGCTTGCTCGCGATGAAGGCAACTGGTTTTATCTGCAAGATTGCAGCGCCTGCATCGCGGGCAAGCCCGGCTCCGACAATTGGAATCTCTTCCGGCTTTTAAACCAACACCTGCCGCGTCGACGCCATGTACTCATGAATCTGCTTTTCGACCCGCGGATGAATCATCTCCACCGGTCGACGGCCGTTGGGGCATGGCAGGGTTGGCGTCGTGCCGAACAGGCGACAGATCAGAGGGCGTTCGTCGTAGACCGTACAGCCACTGGGCCCAAGGTGCACACAATTCAGTTCGTCCATGGCCGCATCCTGCTCGGCCGCTGTCTTGCGTGGCAGGCGGGACATTTCTTCCGGCGATGTGGTCACCGGGCCACAGCAGTCGTGGCAGCCTGGGACGCATTCGAAAGAAGGGATCTGCTGGCGTAACGCACGAATTTTCTGACTGTTGCAGCTCATTGAAACTTACCCGCTGTTAATGGGCGTGATTTTGCCTCAGTCCAGCGGTTCAAGACAGCACAGTCTGGATCGCGCCTTGCCCGTCGCCGAACCTGCGGCTTATCCTCGGGAATGTTTTTCAGACGCCAGCAACGGGATCCCGCCATGAACGCCCGCGTTCAACCATCGACTGCCACCGATCAGCACCCCCCTTCTTATTACGCCGCCAGCAGCCATCCGCAGCCCGATTATCCACCGCTGCAAGGTCAGGTTCAGGTTGACGTCTGCGTGGTGGGCGGCGGTTTTTCCGGCCTGAATACGGCGATTGAACTGGCCGAGCGCGGCTTGAGCGTGGTGCTGCTGGAGGCGCGAAAAATTGGCTGGGGCGCCAGCGGGCGCAATGGCGGGCAGTTAATTCGGGGCGTGGGTCACGGCCTTGAGCAATTCACGGGCGTGGTCGGTGCGGAGGGCGTGCGGCAGTTGAAGCTGATGGGCATTGAGGCGGTCGAAATCGTGCGTCAACGCGTTGAGCGTTATGGCATCGATTGCGATTTGACCTGGGGTTATTGCGACCTGGCCAACAAGCCTCGGGATCTTGTCGGGCTGGCGTCAGATGCTGACGAGCTGCGCGATTTGGGTTATCGCCATTCGTTAAAACTGCTGCAGGCCGGCGAGATGCGTAGCGTGGTAGGTTCGGACCGCTATGTGGGCGGCCTTATCGACATGGGATCGGGACATTTGCACCCGCTGAACCTTGCCTTGGGCGAAGCCGCTGTCGCGAAGTCGCTGGGCGTGCAAGTGTTCGAGCATTCGGCGGTGAGCCGCATCGAATATGGCCCGCAGGTCAAAGTACATACTGCTCAGGGCCTGGTTCAGGCCAAGACATTGGTGCTGGGTTGTAACGCTTACCTGAATGATCTCAACCCGCAACTCAGCGGCAAGGTCTTACCCGCCGGTAGCTACATCATCGCCACCGAGCCGTTGAGTGAAGACCTGGCGACACAGTTGCTGCCTCAGAATATGGCCGTGTGTGATCAGCGCGTCACGGTGGACTACTTCCGGCTTTCGGCGGATCGGCGTCTGTTGTTTGGTGGAGCTTGTCACTATTCGGGGCGTGACCCGCAAGACATCGCGGCGTATATGCAGCCTAAAATGCTCAAGGTGTTCCCGCAGTTGGCGGCTGTGAAGATCGATTATCAGTGGGGCGGCATGATTGGCATCGGTGCCAACCGCTTGCCTCAGATCGGTCGCTTGAAGGACCAGCCCAACGTGTTCTACGCCCAGGCCTATTCCGGACACGGCCTGAACGCAACCCATCTGGCTGGAAAGCTGCTCGGTGAAGCCATTGCCGGGCAACACAGCAATGGCTTCGAGCTGTTCGCCAAAGTCCCGCACATCACCTTCCCTGGCGGCAAGCATCTGCGCTCGCCATTGCTGGCGCTGGGGATGCTTTGGCATCGGTTGAAGGAATTGCGTTGAGGCTGAAACTGGCTGATGAACGACTGTGGTCTAACAAGAAACTGCGGTCTCCTGTGGGAGCTGGGCTTGCCCGCGATAAGGCTGGACGCTATCTAAAGTGAACCGCGTCCAGCCTTATCGCGGGCAAGCCCAGCTCCCACAGGTGTCACAGGGCCTGGTAATCACTCCCGCCAAAACGGCTTCAACCCTTCGCGCATGGCCTGAGCGGAGCTCAGGCCAATATCGCGCAATTGCTCTTCAGTCAGATTCAGCAGCCCCCGGCGTGACATCCAGCGATGGCGATACAGCGCCCAGCGGCCTAGCTTCGGTCCGCTTGCTGTCTTGGCGACAACTGCTTTTCCGCTGCTCAGTTCCTGACTGTAAAGCGCCAACCTCACATCACTCAACCCGTTCATGTTCCCAACCCTCATTACGTTGTGGTGTGGGTACATGATGAATCGGCGCGACAAACCATTACAGATTCAAATAAATCTATTTATCTGCATACAGATGTTTTCTTTACGGCGCTGAATGCTGTATTTTTCTCCCATCTGTATGGTTAGCTCACTCAAAAAGCCGAGAGTATGCTCATGACACTCTACGTCAACCTCGCCGAGTTGCTCGGTACGCGTATCGAAAACGGGTTCTATCGCCCTGGCGACAGGCTGCCGTCGGTGCGGGCGTTGAGTGTTGAACACGGCGTCAGCCTGAGTACGGTGCAGCAGGCTTATCGCGTGCTGGAAGACAGCGGCCTTGCCCTGCCCAAACCCAAGTCCGGGTATTTTGTGCCGGTCAGCCGCGCTGTTCCGGCGCTGCCGGTCATTGGTCGTCCGGCGCAGCGTCCTGTGGACATCTCCCAGTGGGATCAGGTGCTGGACCTGATGCGGGTCAAGGCTTTGCCGAACCTCGTGCAACTGGGGCGTGGCATGCCCGACGTCAGTAGCCCGACGCTACGGCCGCTGATGCGCGCCCTTGGGCGGATCAGTCGTGACGAGCAAATGCCCGGTCTGTATTACGACAGCATTCAGGGTAACCAGACACTTCGCGAGCAAGTCGCTCGGTTGCTGCTGGATTCGGGCTGCAACCTGACCGCCAACGATTTGTTGATCACCACCGGTTGCCACGAAGCGCTTTCGGCCAGCGTTCGGGCCATCTGTGATCCAGGGGATATCGTCGCCGTAGACTCGCCGAGCTTTTTCGGCGCCATGCAGACGCTGAAAGGCCTGGGCATGAAAGCTCTGGAAATCCCTACCGATCCCGTGACTGGCATCAGCCTTGAAGCACTTGAGCTGGCGCTGGAGCAATGGCCGATCAAGGTCATACAGCTGACACCCAACTGCAACAACCCGTTGGGCTACGTCATGCCGGAAAACCGCAAGCGCGCCTTGCTAACCCTCGCTCAGCGCTTTGATGTGGCGATCATCGAAGACGATGTGTATGGCGATCTGGCGTTCAGTTATCCGCGGCCGCGGACGATCAAATCCTTCGACGAAGACGGCCGGGTTCTGCTGTGCAGCTCGTTCTCCAAGACGCTTGCGCCAGGGTTGCGCATTGGCTGGGTTGCGCCGGGCCGCTATCTGGAACGCGTGCTGCACATGAAGTACATCGGCACCGGTTCAACAGCGCCTCAGCCGCAACTGGCGATTGCCGAGTTTCTTGAGGGCGGACATTACGAGCCGCACCTGCGACGCATGCGCAGTCAGTATCAGCGTGGTCGCGAGCAAATGATCGACTGGGTCATGCGTTACTTTCCGGCAGGTACACGGGTCAGTCGTCCACAAGGTGGTTTCATGTTGTGGGTCGAGCTTGCCGAGGATTTCGATACGCTGCGTCTGAATCGTGCGCTGTTGACCAAGGGCGTACAGATTGCCGTGGGCAGTATTTTTTCTGCCTCTGGCAAATACCGTAATTGCCTGCGAATGAATTTCGCTGCCAAGCCGTCTCCAGAGGTCGAGAACGCGGTACGCACGGTCGGGAGTACGATTAAAGAGTTAATAGAAACAATTTAAATGGGTTTATGTACGGCTGTAGTCAGGGTGGGCAAGCCTTCCACTTTAAAGTTGCTCAAAAGGAAGGCCTGGGTCCTATTCATGACGGCCAGTGTTTACTCTCTCCAGAACGGCTTGAGTCCTTCCTCGCGGGCATATTGTGGATCGATCCCTGCATCTCTTAGTTGTGCCCTCGTTAATTTCAGAAGTTGTTCACGATTGGTCCAGCGCCTTAGGTACAAGGCCAGCAGGCCCTCACCGGTTTTTTGTGGCATCGTTACCGCGTGCTTGTATTCTGCGTTCAACTCCTGGCTTTTCAGTGTTAAACGCACATCGCTAATACCGCTCATTCCCGACTTCCTGTCGAATTAATTGGGCCGCGATAATGTTGGTTTTTTATTCGATTTTAAACACTCAGATGGTGTTGAGTTTTTTCAAGATGTTGGGTCGTTCAACAAGCTTACAGTCCAGCGATGGCACACGCCCGTACTTGAGCGGTTCCATGCTTATGAGCGGCTCCTGTAGGTAGAGATAAGAGCGCCAGTGCTTACATTCTGTGCGACTTTATCTAAAAGCTGCGGTCATACACACCATGCCGTAACGCCCTTGGGGTAGTGAATTTGAAGAACACATGGGCGATGCCCTTCTGCCTGTTGTCGGCGCTGTGCTTCAGTGGTTGTGCTCATATCAATGTCCCTAACGAACCGAGTCAGGCGTTGCCGCCGACGGATTCGGCGTTTGGCCGTTCTGTGCAGGCGATGGCTCAGCCTCATGAGGGGCGTTCGGGTTTTCGCCTGCTGTCCAACAGCACAGAAGCCTTCATGGCGCGTGCCGAACTGATCCGCAATGCCCGCACCAGTCTGGACTTGCAGTACTACATCGTCCATGACGGTTTGAGCACCCGCGCCTTGATTGATGAGTTGCTCAAAGCGGCTGATCGCGGTGTTCGCGTGCGCATCCTGCTGGACGACACCACCAGCGACGGGCTTGATCACTCCATCGCCACTCTGGCTGCACACCCCAACATTCAGATTCGACTATTCAACCCCCAGAGTCTAGGGCGCGAGACCGGCGTGACCCGCAGTGTGGGGCGGCTTTTAAATCTGTCGCGCCAGCATCGGCGCATGCACAACAAGCTGTGGCTGGCCGACGGCAGCGTGGCCATCGTGGGTGGGCGCAATCTGGGTGATGAATACTTCGATGCCGAAGAAAGCCTGAATTTCACCGACATCGACATGCTCAGCGTCGGTCCGGTGGCCGAGCAACTCGGGCACAGTTTTGATCAATACTGGAACAGCACACTGAGCAAACCCATCGCCGAGTTCATGTATTTCCTGCCGACGACTCGTGATCTGGCCAAGGCGCGCAAACGGCTGGAGGCATCGCTCGTAGAGTCGCAGCACAAACACAAGGCGCTGTACGACCGCCTGATGGCGTACCAGAAAAACCCACGTCTCAAGATCTGGTTCAACGAATTGATCTGGGCGCATAACAAGGCCTTGTGGGATGCGCCGACCAAAGTGCTGGCTCGTGGCGAACCTGACCCGCATCTGCTGCTGACCACGCAGTTGGCCCCTGAGCTGCTCAATGCAAACAAGGAACTGATACTGGTTTCCGCCTACTTCGTGCCGGGTGAAGAAGGTTTGCTCTACCTGACCGGGCGTGCCGATGCCGGGGTTTCGGTCAGTTTGCTGACCAACTCCCTTGAGGCGACTGACGTGCCTGCGGTACACGGCGGTTATGCGCCTTATCGCAAGGCGTTGCTGGAGCATGGTGTGAAACTGTTCGAAATGCGCCGCCAGCCGGGTGATCCCGGCAGTGACAGCGGGGGCAGCGGCCCTCATCTGTTCAGTAAAAGCGGAACGTTTGGCGGTGGTTCGGATTCCAGTCTGCACAGCAAGGCGATGACGTTTGATCGTCGAAAAGTGTTCGTGGGCTCCTTCAACTTCGACCCGCGCTCGGTATTGTGGAACACCGAAGTCGGCGTGTTGGTAGACAGCCCCGAATTGACCGAAGCGCTGCGCGAACTGGCCTTGCAAGGCATGCAGCCGACCCTGAGTTATGAGGCGAAGCTGGAAGACGGCAAAGTGGTGTGGGTCACCGAAGACAACGGCAAAATCCACACCTTGTACAAAGAGCCCGGCGATACCTGGCGGCGCTTGAACGCGTGGTTCAGCCGGGTCGTGGGCCTGGAGAAAATGCTCTAGGCCGTTGCCGCCGGTTGAACCCCGAATGCCCCGCGTCGGGATGACAGGATCACCAGGCCAAACGCACCCGCCGCCATCAACAGCGGCAGTGCCTGACCGCTGACCCACTGGCTGCCTGCGCCGGCCGCCAGTGGCCCCAGCAAACAACCGATCCCCCACAGCTGCGCCACATGCGCGTTCGCGCGAACCAGTGCGTCATCGCGAAAGCGCTCTCCAATCAGAATCAGCGAAAGGGTGAACAAGCCGCCTGCGCTGGCCCCGAACAGCACCCACAGCGGCCAGATCAGCACGGTATTCACCAGCAGCGGCACCAGCAGGCTTGAAACCATCAATGCCACGGCACAGCTCGAAAACAGCGTGCGCCGCGAAACCTTGTCGGCCAGTGCGCCAATCGGCAACTGCAGAAGCGCGTCGCCCACTACCACGGTGCTGATCATCGCCAAGGCGATTTCCGGCGTGAAGCCCTGACGCAGGCAATAGATTGGCAGCAAGGTCAGGATCAGCGCCTCGAATGCGGCGAACAGTGCCACCGCCCAGGCGATCGCGGGCATGGAGCGACAGAAAGCGAACAGGTCGATGAAGGTGACGCGGCATGCATCGGCGTTTGGCGCACCGCTTCTGCCCAGCAGCAAAAACGGCGAAATGATCAGCAGCGCCACGCCCACCCAGAAGCCTGTGTCGTGCTCGGTGCCCAATGCGCCAAGCAGCAGCGGCCCGGCCAGTTGGCACAAGGCGTAAGTGCTGCCATAGAGCGCGACAAGACGGCCACGCCATTTTTCGACGACCAGTTGGTTGATCCAGCTTTCACCGAGGATGAAGACGATGGTCAGGATCACGCCGAGCGTCAGCCGCAGTACCAGCCACACCGTGTAATACGGCAGCAGCGCCAGCAGGCCTACGGACAGCGCCCCAGCCCACAGGCAGCGGCGCATCAGCGCGGCAGTACCGAAACGTGCAGCGAGGCCGCTGGCCAGGCTTGCGCCGAGCAGAACGCCAATCGCGGGCATTGCAGCCATTACGCCAATGGCGAACGAGCCGTAACCCCAGCTTTCCAGTCGCAAGGACACCAGCGGCATGCTGACACCCAATGCCAGCCCGACCGAGAGCACCGACGCCAGCACCGCGAAATAAGTACCCCAACGCATTCCCACGCTCCTGTGGATCAAAAGGCCAAGACGAAACAGCCGGGCTGTCCCAAGGGAAGCCCGGCTGTTTTCAATGTTCGGTCAGGCGCGGATTAACTTTTGTGGGAGCTGAGCTTGCTCGCGATAGGCGCGGATGCGATTTTCCTGATATCCGCGGCGCTCTTATCGCGAGCAAGCTCTGCTCCCACAGAATCCAGGCAATCTCGTAGGACCGGCTTCAGCCGGAACATTCGCTGAATCTCCTTCGCCTGAAATGCTGCCCTACCGGTTAAAGCCGGTCCTGCGGACCAATCGACGGCGGTTACAACTTAATCCACGTCGATTTCAGTTCGGTGTACTTGTCGAACGCATGCAGCGACTTGTCGCGGCCGTTGCCGGATTGCTTGAAGCCACCAAATGGCGCGGTCATGTCACCGCCATCGTACTGATTGACCCACACGCTACCCGCACGCAACGCTTTGGCGGTCAGGTGAGCCTTAGACAGGTTTGCAGTCCAGACGGCAGCAGCGAGGCCGTACGGCGTGTCGTTGGCGATCTGAATCGCCTCCTCGGCTGTATCAAACGTCAATACCGACAGAACCGGGCCGAAGATTTCTTCCTGAGCGATTTTCATGGCATTGGTCACACCGTCGAAAATCGTCGGCTCGACATAAGTACCACCGGTTTCCTGCAAGATGCGCTTGCCGCCCACCACGAGTTTTGCGCCGTCGGTATGTCCTGCTTCGATGTAAGACAGCACGGTGTTCATCTGTTGAGTGTCGACCAGCGCGCCAACGGTTGTGGCCGGGTCCAGCGGGTTGCCCGGCTTCCAGCTCTTGAGCGCTTCGATGACCATGGGCAGGAATTTGTCCTTGATCGAACGCTCCACCAGCAGGCGCGAACCTGCGGTGCAGACTTCGCCCTGGTTAAACGCGATAGCGCTGGCGGCGGATTCAGCGGCGGCCTGCAAGTCAGGCGCGTCGGCAAAGACGATGTTCGGGCTTTTGCCGCCCGCTTCCAGCCAGATGCGCTTCATGTTCGATTCGCCGGAGTAAACCAGCAACTGCTTGGCGATTTTCGTCGAGCCAGTGAACACCGCAGTGTCGACATCCATGTGCAGGGCCAGCGCCTTGCCCACGGTATGACCATAACCTAGCAGCACATTGAGCACGCCAGCCGGAATGCCTGCCTCGATCGCCAGTTGGGCAATACGAATGGCCGTCAGCGGAGACTTTTCCGAAGGCTTGAGGATGACCGAGTTACCGCTGGAAAGCGCCGGGCCCAGTTTCCAGCTCGCCATCAGCAACGGGAAGTTCCACGGCACGATGGCGGCCACAACGCCTACAGGCTCGCGGGTCACCAGACCAAGCTGGTCATGAGGCGTGGCAGCTACTTCGTCATACAGCTTGTCGATGGCCTCGCCACTCCAGCTCAGCGCGTTTGCGGCGCCAGGGATGTCGATGCTGTACGAATCGCTGATCGGCTTGCCCATGTCCAGGGTTTCCAGCAGGGCCAGCTCTTCAACGTTTTTATTGATCAGTGCGGCAAAGCGCAGCATGGCGGCTTTACGCTTGGTCGGTGCCAGTCGCGACCAGACGCCGGAATTGAATGTCTTGCGGGCGCTTTCAACGGCGCGCTGGGCGTCGGCGGCGTCACAGCTGGCAACTTTGGCCAGCAGGCGGCCATCGACCGGGCTGACGCATTCGAATGTCTCACCGGAAGCGGCGTCGGAGTATTCGCCATTGATGAACGCGCGGCCTTCGATCTTCAGGTCCTTGGCGCGTTTTTCCCAGTCAGCATGGGTCAGGGTGGTCATGCGTATGTCCTCCGCTTGTATCGATTAGGGTGTGCCTGGTGGGTAGATTTGTGCAAAAAACAAACAATCTGCAATCCACCGCCACCGGGCAACGGCACTCACCACCCTAAACCAGTGATCTGGCGATTTCCAATATCTTTGACATACAGGGCCTGAATGGCGCTGTCCTGTTCGATTTATGCAACATCGCGACGCGAGCGTTTGGCACTATTGGCCCAGCGCTTCGTCAAACCAGCAACGCACCTACCGCGAGGGTAAGAAATGACTATCGACAGCATCGTGGATTTCAGCGAAGCCAGCACCGAAGCTGAACGTTACCGTCCGGCGCCGGAAAAAATCTTCAAGGGCGATCCGGAGCAGACAATCTACAACCACTACAACAGCCCTTGCGGACAGATGAACGCGGGCGTCTGGGAGGGTGAGGTTGGCCAATGGTCCGTTAACTACACCGAGCATGAATACTGTGAAATCGTGCAGGGCGTTTCGGTTTTGCGTGATGACGCGGGCGGGTCGAAAACCCTGCGTGCGGGAGATCGCTTTGTGATTCCAGCAGGCTTTAAAGGCACGTGGGAGGTGCTGGAGCACTGCCGCAAGGTCTATGTGGTGTTTGAGCAGAAAGTATAACTATGTAGTGCACATGATCAGTTTGCGTGGAGGATGCTGATGACGTCCAAGGAGGACATTCAACTTTTATAAAGGAATAAATTCATGACCAATGAAGAGATCATTCAGCAGCTTCAGTATCTGATCGGCAGCCGTTACGAGCCAACCATCAAGACTCACATCAGTGAGTTGACGGGCCGTGAACACGTTGTCAGTTCAAAGGACTTCGTGACCAAAGAGTTCGACATCGACCGCGTAACGGTTGATGTCGATGGCGCCAACCTTGTTCAGGGCTTCAGCTTTGGCTGAGCCAGGAGTCGGGCACCTTCGGTGCCAGATTCAAATGCAAATAAAAAAGGCCCGTATCGTGAGATACGGGCCTTTTTCACAAGAAAAAAAATCAATTACTTGATTTTGCCTTCTTTGTAGATCACGTGCTTGCGAACAACCGGATCGAATTTTTTGATTTCGATTTTGTCCGGAGTGGTGCGCTTGTTCTTGTCGGTCGTGTAGAAATGACCGGTGCCAGCACTAGAAATCAATCGGATCAATTCACGCATGATCTTCTCCCTTAAATTTTGCCGTCGCGACGGAGTTCAGCGAGCACAACAGTGATGCCACGCTTGTCGATGATACGCATGCCTTTAGCAGATACGCGCAGACGAACAAAACGTTTCTCTTCTTCAACCCAAAAGCGGTGATGCTGCAGGTTTGGCAGGAAACGACGACGGGTTTTGTTGTTTGCGTGGGAAATGTTATTCCCAGTCACCGGACCCTTACCGGTAACTTGACATACTCTCGACATGCCTCAGCCCTCTAAAACCTCATGCCCAACCCGGCATGGGTTGGCCGCTTAATCTCTCAGTCATTTGGCGCCAGGCGCCGCGTTTCTTTAAGGGTCTTACCGGCTACACCTACAGTGAAGGAACCGGGCCCCTAGAAAAGAGCGCTGCTTTATACCAGAAAGGGTTTGGTGTCACAACAGGCAAAGCACTTTAGCCCAACATCAGGCAACGCGTTCAGCCCAGTGGTCAGGCCTTTGCGGGGGGGCTGGCAAATCTACCGCCGGTCGGGTTGTAACCATTGTTCTGTGTCCAAGCATGGTCTAGGGTAACTCCCTTACCAGACTGCGCCAGCAGATGGGGCCCTTTCTGACAGGAATATAGCCATGCGTCTTGCTGCGATACCGTTTTTGTTAGCTCCTCTTTTGTTCCCGGTAATGGCCAGCGCCGCGACGTCGTTGAGCGTCTGCACTGAGGCCAGCCCGGAAGGCTTCGACGTGGTGCAGTACAACTCGTTGACCACCACCAATGCCTCCGCCGACGTGCTGATGAACAGGCTGGTGGATTTCGACGCCCAGAGCGGCAAGCTGGTGCCCAGCCTGGCGCAAAGCTGGACCGTTTCGCCTGACGGCCTGACCTACGACTTCAAATTGCGCCCGGGGGTGAAGTTTCACCATACCGACTATTTCACGCCCAGCCGCGAGTTGAACGCGGATGACGTGGTGTTCAGCTTCCAGCGCATGCTTGACCCGCAAAACCCATGGCACAAGGTTGCTCAGAGCGGCTTCCCCCACGCTCAATCGATGCAGTTGCCTGCGCTGATCAAGAAGATCGACGCGCCTGACCCGCTGACTGTGCGCTTTACCCTTGATCATCCGGACTCCACGTTCCTCGCGACGCTGAGCATGGGCTTTGCCTCGATCTACTCGGCCGAGTACACCGCGCAACTGCTCAAAGCGGGCACTCCGGAAAAACTCAACAGCCAGCCGATTGGTACAGGGCCGTTCGTGTTTGAACGCTTCCAGAAAGATGCCGTGGTGCGTTACGAAGCCAACGCGGATTATTTCGCGGGCAAGCCGGGCGTCGACAAATTGATCTACGCAATCACCCCGGACGCCAATGTGCGTTTGCAGCGTATTCGTCGCAACGAATGCCAGATCACTCTTTCGCCCAAGCCGCTGGATATTCAGGAAGCCGCCAAAGATCCGAATCTGAAAATCGAAAAAACCGAAGCGTTCATGACCGCGTTTCTGGCGATCAACAGCCAGCACCCGCCGTTCGACAAGGCTGAAGTGAGGCAAGCGGTCAATCTGGCATTCGACAAGGACAGCTACCTGAAAGCGGTATTCGAAGGCACCGCTGAAGCCGCCAATGGCCCGTATCCGCCGAACACCTGGAGCTACGCGAAAGACCTGCCCGGCTATAAGCCTGACGTCGCCAAAGCTAAAGCGCTGCTGGCAAAGGCGGGCGTGAAGGACGGTTTCAAAACGACTATCTGGACCCGACCGAGTGGCAGCCTGCTCAACCCCAATCCGAACCTGGGCGCGCAGTTGCTGCAGGCGGACCTGGCTAAAGTCGGCATCAACGCTGAAATCAAAGTCATCGAATGGGGCGAACTGATCCGCCGCGCCAAGGCTGGCGAGCATGACCTGTTGTTCATGGGTTGGGCGGGTGACAACGGTGATCCGGATAACTTCCTGACGCCGCAGTTCTCCTGCGCGGCCGTGAAGTCCGGTACCAACTTCGCCCGCTATTGTGATGCGACGCTGGACAAGCTGATCAGCGACGGCAAAGCCACCAGCGATCAGGCTGCGCGCAGCAAGCTGTATCACCAGGCTCAGCAGCAGATTCAGCAACAGGCACTCTGGTTGCCACTGGCACACCCAACCGCAGCCGTCATCACCCGCAAAGATGTCAGCGGTTATCAGGTCAGCCCGTTTGGTCGTCAGGACTTCTTCAAGGTGCAGGTGAAGTAAATTGATACTTAACGTAGGAGCGCGCTTGCCCGCGATGGCGATTCGGCTGTCGCAGATATTTGTCGATTGGGTTTGAAGGTCCTTCGGCCCTTATCGCGGGCAAGCGCGCTCCTACAGCAAACCCACATACTGTCGGAGACTCCATGATCATCGCCGACCGTCTTCACATCGAAGGCCTGTTCGACACCCACACATCAACGCTCAGTTATCTGGTCATGGACGTCCAGACCCGGCACTGCGCGCTGATCGACAGCGTGCTCGACTTCGATCCCAAATCGGGACGCACCCGCACTGAATCCGCCGATCAGCTGATTGCCCGCGTTCGTGAGCTGAATGCCTCTGTGCAATGGATCCTTGAGACCCATGTCCATGCCGATCATGTTTCGGCAGCGGCTTATCTCAAAGACAAGCTCAACGCGAAAATCGCGATTGGCAGCCACATCACCGCGGTGCAAAACGTGTTCGGCGAGTTGTTCAATGCGCCGAGTGGCTTCGCCCGGGACGGCAGCCAGTTCGATGTGCTGCTGGGTGATGGTGCGACCTTTAACGTCGGGACCCTTGAAGCGCGGGCCATGCACACGCCAGGACATACTCCGGCCTGCATGACCTACGTGTTCGACGTTGGCGGCGAAAGTGTGGCTTTTGTCGGGGATACGCTGTTCATGCCGGATTACGGCACGGCGCGCTGTGACTTCCCCGGTGCGGATGCACGAACGCTGTATCAATCAATCCAAAAAATCCTCGCCCTGCCCGATTCGACGCGCTTGTTCATGTGTCACGACTATCAGCCGGATGGTCGCGAGTTGCAGTACATGACGACGGTGGCCGAACAGCGCGCCGACAATATCCACATCCGCCAGGGCATCGATGAAAACGAATTCGTGCAGATGCGCGAAGCCCGGGATGCCACGCTGGAAATGCCCGTGCTGATCCTGCCATCCGTGCAAATCAATATGCGGGCAGGCCACCTTCCCGAGCCTGAAGACAATGGCGTGCGCTACCTGAAGATTCCGCTGAATACGCTGTGAGCCCGACCTTTGTAGACACCTGTTGGAGCGAGGCTTGCCCGCGAAGAACGATACCCGGTAAGCCTGATGCACCGCAGCGACTGACTCGTCACAATGCCGCCCAGACCAAGCCCGCCTGAACAGAAGAGCGCAATCTCATGTGGGAGCCGGGCTTGCCCGCGATGCAGACACCGCGATTCGACAGATGGACCGGATCGCCCTTATCGCGGGCAAGCCTCGCTCCCACAGGATCTGTGCAACATAGGACCGGCTTCAGCCGGGAGGCCGTCGGCACGTTCGCTAAATTTTCTTCGGCAGAAACACCGTTCTCCCGGCTAAAGCCTGTCCTACAAGGTGAGGATCAGCGCTTGCGGGCAAACATTGAATCTCCGACAGGTACGGTGGCGTGTCAGACGCCGGGCGCTGCATCAGTCCGAGCCGTGTTCTGCAACCCCGCCAACAACAACCGCTGATACAGCTCCTCTTTCAACCCCTGTGGCCGGTCAAGCTGCATGCGCTCCAGATGCACCGGGAACGCCTCGGGCTCTGGCGCATCCAGTGTCGCTTTGCCCAGCTCGATGATCTCTGTGAGCTTGAATTTGCTCTCCAGCCAGTGCAGCGCCCGCAGCAGATCGCGCTCTTCGGTGTTGAAGTCGCAACCCAATGGGTATTCGGGAAACAGTTGCGAATATTGATCAGCGATGGCTTGAAGGCGCTCGGCCGTGTTGTGGGCGAAGCGCGGGTCCAGTTTGAAATCCTTGGGCAGCTTGCCCGCTCTTTGCGCCTGTTCGATCAAGCCCGGCTGAAAGCGTGAGTCGCTGATATTGAGCATGGCTTCAATGACCGCTGAATCATTCTTGCCGCGCAGGTCGGCAATGCCGTATTCGGTGACCACGATATCCCGCAGGTGACGCGGAATGGTGGTGTGGCCGTATTCCCAGACGATATTGGAACTGGTCTCGCCGCCAGACTCACGCCAGCTGCGCAGGATCAGAATCGAACGGGCGTCCTCCAGTGCATGCGCCTGGGCCACAAAGTTGTATTGGCCGCCGACACCACTCACTACCCTGCCATCTTGCAGTTGATCGGACACCGCGGCACCCATGAGGGTGACGGTGAACGCACTGTTGATGAACCGCGCATCGCGTCGCTGCAGACGCTTGAGCTGTTCATCGCCATACAGCTCGTTGATATAGCTGATGGCAGTCATGTTGAAGTCGCCGAGACGCTCCAGGGAAAACTCTCGCAAGCGCTGATAAAAACTCTGCGGTCCGAGGAAGAATCCGCCATGGACCATGATGCCGTCCGTGTAAGCCGACTCGTCGAGAGTGCCGTTATTGGCTTCGCGCTGACGCGTTGCATCGGGATACACCTTGCGGCGAATGATCCCGGCGTCGACCAGCACCAGCAAACCGTTGACGAACATCTCGCTGCAGCCGTAAAGCCCTGAAACGAAGGGCTCGACGCCGCCCTCACGGTCGATCAGGGTTTGCCAGTCGCTGAGGTTCAGTTCGGCCAGCAGCGCTCGATAAGTGTCGTTATCGGCCTGACGAGCCAGCAACGCAGCAGTCAGCGCATCGCCCATTGAGCCAATGCCGATCTGCAAGGTGCCGCCATCGCGTACCAGTGTGCTGGCATGCAGGCCGATGAAATGATCCTGAAAGCCCACCGGCATATTCGGCGTGGAAAACAATGTGCTGCGCTCTTCCTCATCGATCAGAAAGTCGAAGTCCTCGGCATCCAGCTCCGAATCGCCCGGCATGTAGGGCAGATCCGCATGAACCTGGCCCAGCATCAAAACGGTTTCTCCGGCTGCGCGCCGCTTGGCAATCATGGGCAACAAGTCGAGGGTGACATCGGGGTTGCAGCTCAGGCTTAACTTGCCCGGCCGTTGTTCATCACGGGCAACCAGTTGAGCGACCAGATTCAAGCCACCGGCGTTGATGTCACGTGCGGCATGGCTGTAATTGCTGCTGATGTAATCATGCTGGGCGGGCGCACTGTTCAGCAGGCTGCCCGGCTGCATGAAAAACTGCTGCACGCGGATGTTGGCTGGAAGGCTGTCATGGTGCAGATCGGCGAGAAATTCCAGCTCGGGATAATCATCAAATATCCGGTCCAGAAACGGCTGCAGGAATCGTCCTTGCAGGCCGTCCCCGGTGGGCGGGCGACCCAGGCTTAACGCCGTATAGATCGTCAATTGCCGCTCGGGCATTTGCTTGATCCGCTCATACAGCGCGTTGACGAACCGATTCGGCTTACCCAGACCCAATGGAATGCCCATGTGGATATGCGCTGGCAACCGGGCGATGACATGAGCGACCGCTTGATCAATGGAGCTGGACTGCGGCATCGGGTCCTCCAAGGCTTGTTATTAGATGGAGCTTGGACCGGGGGTGTGCGGGTTTTGCTGCATTGGCGCGCTGGAATGTGGCCCTACGTGGGAGCGGTGCTTGCCCGCGATAGGGGCGCTACGGTTTTTATCTGGAATCGAGTGCAGCCTTATCGCGGGCAAGCCACGCTCCCACAGGTCATTTATTCAGAAATGCCTTATGCAGCTCCGCCAGCGTTGCAAAGTGATACGTCGGCGACTCAGCCTGCAATTCCTCATGACTACCAAAACCATAGCCCACCGCAGCCACATCCAGCCCATTGCGCAGGCCGCCGATCAGGTCGTGTTTGCGGTCGCCGATCATCAGGGTCTGCTGCGGATCGAGCTTTTCTGTCGCCATCAAATGCGCGATCAGTTCGACCTTATCGGTGCGGGTGCCGTCCAGTTCGCTGCCGTAGATCATTTTGAAATGCCGGGCAAAGTCGAAATGCCGAGCGATTTCATGGGCGAATACCCACGGCTTGGACGTCGCGATATACAAATGTCGACCTTGATCGACCAGCTCATCCAACAGTTCAAAGATGCCATCGAACACCAAGTTTTCGTACAGCCCGGTGACCTTGAAGCGTTGGCGATAGAAGCCCACCGCTTCCCAGGCCCTGGCTTCGTCAAAGCCGTATTGATGCATGAACTGCTGCAACAGCGGAGGGCCGATGAAGTGCTCCAGTTGTGCCAGGTCCGGCTCATCGATCCCCAGTTGCTTCAGGGCGAACTGGATTGACTTGGTTATCCCTTGGCGCGGATCGGTCAGGGTGCCATCCAGGTCGAACAGGATGTTTTGGTAATGCATGCAAACTCCCATGGGGTTTTTCGGGATTAGCTGTCTTGCGGCATCAATAGTAGGAGCGAACTTGTTCGCGAGGCGTCGGGCCTGACACAAATTCTCGCGAACAAGTTCGCTCCTACCGTGGCATGTGGCGATTCAACAAGGCTGATCAAAACCTTCCGCCAGATGCAGATCCTTAAGCTTCACGTAATTAGCCGCGCTGTACGGAAAGAAGGCGATCTCCTTCTCGGTCAACGCCCGGACCTGTTTCACCGGGCGGCCGACGTAAAGAAAACCACTTTCCAGTACTTTGCCCGGCGGCACCAGACTGCCTGCGCCAATGATCACTTCGTCTTCAACCACTGCGCCGTCCATGATCGTGCTGCCCATGCCGATCAGAATGCGATTGCCGATGACACAGCCGTGCAGCATGACTTTGTGGCCGATGGTGACTTCATCGCCAATCAGTAGCGGAAAGCCGTCCGGGTTGAACGGCCCGGCGTGGGTAATGTGCAGCACGCTGCCGTCCTGCACGCTGGTGCGCGCGCCGATACGGATGCGGTGCATGTCACCGCGAATCACGGTCAGCGGCCAGACCGAGCTGTCAGCACCGATTTCGACATCGCCAAGGACAACGGCCGAATGATCGACAAAAGCCCGGTCGCCAAGCGTTGGCGTGTGGTTCTGGAACGTGCGAATCGCCACGATAGTCCCCTTCTTTGGCGCTGATAGCTGCGGACCGCGCCGATTGTAATTAAGATGCGTGGGTGTTTCTTCCAGCCAAGGTGCAAAACCGTGAGCGCGAACAACCCTCTTCTGCAATCCTACGACCTGCCACCTTTTTCGGCGATTCGTGCCGAGCATGTCAAACCTGCCATTGAACAGATTCTTGCCGACAACCGCGCAGCGATTGCCGAGATCCTCGTCAAGCAAGGCTCGCAGCCTACATGGGCCGGGCTTGTATTGGCCATGGACGAACTCAATGACCGCCTCGGCGCAGCCTGGAGCCCGGTCAGCCACCTGAACGCCGTGTGCAACAGTGCCGAACTGCGCGAAGCCTACGAGTCGTGCCTGCCGGCGTTGAGTGCCTACTCCACTGAAATGGGCCAGAATCGCCAGCTGTTCCAGGCGTTTGAGGCACTGGCCAACAGCCCTGAAGCGGCTGGTTTTGATGTGGCGCAGAAAACCATTCTCGAGCAATCGCTGCGTGACTTCCGTCTGTCGGGCATCGACTTGCCGCCAGAACAACAGAAGCGCTACGCCGAAGTGCAGAGCAAATTGTCGGAGCTGGGCAGCCAGTTTTCCAACCAGTTGCTCGACGCCACTCAGGCCTGGACCAAACTGGTCACTGATGAAGCAGCTCTGAAAGGGTTGACCGAGTCGGCCAAGCAACAAATGGCGGCCGCCGCCAAGGCCAAGGATCTGGAAGGCTTCCTGATCACTCTGGAATTCCCGAGCTATTACGCGGTGATGACCTACGCCGAAGACCGCGCCCTGCGCGAAGAAGTCTACGCGGCGTACTGCACCCGTGCGTCTGATCAGGGCCCGAATGCGGGCAAGAACGACAACGGCCCGGTGATGGAGCAGATCCTCGACTTGCGTCAGGAACTGGCTCAGCTGTTGGGCTTTTCGAGCTTCTCCGAGCTGAGTCTGGCCACCAAGATGGCTGAATCCAGCGATCAGGTGCTGACCTTCCTGCGTGATCTGGCCAAGCGCAGCAAGCCTTTTGCCGCTCAGGATCTGGAACAGCTCAAGGCCTACGCCGCCGAGCAAGGCTGCCCGGACCTGCAAAGCTGGGACAGCGGCTTTTATGGCGAGAAACTGCGTGAGCAGCGCTACAGCGTTTCTCAGGAAGCGTTGCGTGCCTACTTCCCGATCGACAAAGTGCTGGGCGGCCTGTTTGCCATTGTCCAGCGTCTGTACGGCATCGAAATCGCCGAGCAGAAAGGCTTCGATACCTGGCATCCAGACGTACGCCTGTTCGAGATCAAGGAAAACGGTCAGCACGTCGGGCGTTTCTTCTTCGACCTGTATGCCCGCGCCAACAAGCGCGGTGGTGCGTGGATGGACGGCGCTCGCGACCGTCGCCGTACTGCCGAAGGTCAATTGCAGAGCCCGGTGGCGAATCTGGTCTGCAACTTCACTCCAGCCTCGCCGGGTCAGCCTGCATTGCTGACCCACGATGAAGTCACCACCCTGTTCCACGAGTTCGGCCACGGTCTGCATCACCTGCTGACACGCGTCGAGCACGCTGGTGTGTCCGGCATCAACGGCGTGGCGTGGGATGCCGTCGAGCTGCCAAGCCAGTTCATGGAGAACTGGTGCTGGGAGCCGGAAGGTCTGGCGCTGATTTCCGGTCATTACCAGACTGGCGAAGCGTTGCCACAGGACCTGCTGGAAAAAATGCTCGCTGCCAAGAATTTCCAGTCCGGGCTGATGATGGTTCGTCAGTTGGAGTTCTCGCTGTTCGACTTCGAGCTGCATGCCACTCACGGCGACGGCCGCAGCGTGGCGCAAGTGCTGGATGGCGTTCGCGACGAAGTGTCGGTGATGCGTCCGCCTGCTTACAACCGCTTCCCGAACAGCTTCGCGCACATCTTCGCAGGCGGTTACGCCGCGGGTTACTACAGCTACAAGTGGGCTGAAGTGCTGTCCGCTGACGCGTTCTCGAAGTTCGAAGAAGACGGTGTCCTCAATGCCGAGACCGGTCGCGCCTTCCGTGAAGCGATCCTGGCTCGCGGCGGTTCCCAGGCGCCGATGGTGCTGTTCGTCGACTTCCGCGGACGTGAGCCGTCGATTGACGCACTCTTGCGCCACAGTGGCCTGAGTGAGGATGCGGCAGCATGACCGATACACCGGTAATCATTACCAAGAAGCGCTTCATCGCCGGGGCTGTCTGCCCGGCGTGCAGCGAGCCCGACAAACTCATGATGTGGAGCGAAAACGACGTTCCTCATCGTGAGTGCGTGGGCTGCGGTTACAGCGACACCCTCAACGAGCAGGGTAATTCGGTACCCAAGGAGCTGGGCACGCGCGTCAACAAGATCGCGGTCAAGGCTATCGATCCGAATGTACAGGGGGTGCAGTTTTTCCCGAATCCGAAGCTGAAAAAGCCGGTTGATTTGGATTGAAGTGACTCACTACCGGTAGGAGCGAACTTGTTCGCGAGGCGATGTTCCTGTGCATGCAGAAATATCGTCTCGCGAACAAGTTCGCTCCTACCGGTGTTGCGCCTTCTATCGGGCAAGCTAGGGATCTAAGGGGTATATCTTGTACTGTATGCACATACAGTTATAGGAGGAGCCCCCATGTCCCTGATTTTCCCGCCTCGCGGCCGGGGCACGGCCAGCAACCCGCATAATCGCTTCGCGCCCAGCCGTTCATTGGCTGAGGACGACGGCTGGTATCAGGAAGTGCCGTTGACCCAAGGCACACAGGTCACCAGCGAAACGGCCAAAAGCATCATCACGCGCAACACCTCGCCTGACATTCCCTTTGATCGCTCGATCAACCCGTATCGCGGTTGTGAGCACGGTTGTATTTACTGCTATGCACGGCCCAGTCATGCCTATTGGGACATGTCGCCGGGCCTGGATTTCGAAACGAAGCTGATCGCTAAAACCAACGCCGCTGCTGTGCTCGAACAGCAGTTGTCGAAACCGGGTTATCGCTGCGCGCCGATTACTCTGGGGGCTAACACCGATCCGTATCAGCCCATCGAGCGCGAGTACAAAATCACCCGGGCGGTGCTCGAAGTGCTGCTGCGTTATCGCCATCCGGTGACGATCATTACCAAAGGGTCGTTGATCCTCCGGGATCTGGACCTGCTGGCCGAACTTGCGAAACAGAATCTGATCTCGGTGTTCATCAGCCTGACTACGCTGGACGACGAACTCAAACGCATTCTGGAGCCGCGCGCCGCTGCGCCCAAAGCGAGGCTGCGAGCGATTCGGGTGCTACGCGATGCGGGGGTGCCGGTGGGCGTGTTGTGCGCGCCGATCATCCCGATGATCAACGACATGGAACTGGAAGCCATGCTCAGCGAAGCCAAGGCTGCTGGGGCCTTGAGTGCCAGCTACGTGATGCTGCGCCTGCCGCTGGAAGTTGCGCCGCTATTTGAAGAATGGCTACAGGCGCACTACCCGCAACGGGCCGAGCATGTGATGAGTCTGGTCAGACAAGTGCGTGGCGGTGAGGTTTACGACAGCCGTTTTGGCGTGCGAATGCGTGGCGAAGGCCCGTTTGCTGACCTGTTGGCGCAGCGCTATCGCATGGCGATCAAGCGGCTGGGGCTTAACCAGCGGGAAAGCTTCAACCTGGATTGCGAGGCATTCTGCCCACCGGGTGGGCAGATGTCGTTGTTGTAGCGAGAGTTGGCGCAATAGCGGATTGGAATGCCATCCCCTGTGGGAGCTGAGCTTGCTCGCGATACATGAGACACGGCCAGAAGACGCACCGCGTTATCGTTTATCGCGAGCAAGCTCAGCTCCCACAATGGCTGCATTGCAACTCAAGACTTATGCGATTTCAGCTCAGACCCTCGCCGTCAATGCCTTCGCCTTACGCATCTTGATCCGGTAAGCCACCCCCAGAACAATCAACCACGCTGGAAGCAGGAACACCGACAGCGAAATACCGGGCGTGAAGTACATGATCACCAGAATGCCCAGCAGGAATACCAGGCACACGTAGTTGGTCAGCGGGTAGCCCCAGCTTTGGTATTCAGTGGTTTCACCCGCTTCGCGCTTGGCCTTGCGGAATTTCAAGTGGGTAATGCTGATGATCACCCAGTTCAACACCAGTGCGGACACCACCAGTGCCATCAGCAGTTCGAAGGCTTTACCTGGCATCAGGTAGTTGATCAGCACGCACAGGCCGGTGGCGGTGGCCGATACGCCCAGCGCCAGCAATGGCACGCCGCGACGGTTCACCTTGAGCAAGGCCTTGGGCGCATTGCCTTGCATGGCCAGACCGAAGAGCATGCGGCTGTTGCTGTAAACGCAGCTGTTGTAGACCGACAGCGCTGCGGTCAGCACCACGACATTCAGGAGGGTGGCGACCAGATTGCTGTCCAGCGCGTGGAAAATCAGCACGAACGGGCTGCCGCCAGTCACGACTTTCTGCCAAGGGTACAGAGAGAGCAGGATGGCCAGCGCGCCGACGTAGAAAATCAGGATGCGGTAGATCACCTGATTGGTTGCCTTTGGAATGCTGGTCTTAGGGTTTTCTGCCTCGGCAGCAGTGATGCCGACCAGCTCCAGACCACCGAACGAGAACATGATGAAGGCCATGGCCATCACCAGCCCGCTGATGCCATTCGGGAAGAAGCCACCGTACTGCCAGAGGTTGGCGACGCTTGCGTCAGGCCCGCCGGTGCCGCTGGCCAGCAGCCAGGCACCGAACACGATCATGCTGATGATCGCGACGATCTTGATCATGGAGAACCAGAACTCCATCTCGCCGAAGATCTTTACGCTGGTCAGGTTGATCAGATTAATGGCCACGAAGAAGATTGCCGCCGACACCCAGGTTGGCGTCTCAGGCCACCAATACTGCACGTACTGGCCCACCGCAGTCAGTTCGGCCATGCCCACCAGTACGTAAAGTACCCAGTAATTCCAGCCCGACATGAAACCTGCGAAGCGACCCCAGTAACGGTTGGCGAAGTGACTGAAAGTACCCGCGACAGGCTCTTCCACCACCATTTCACCCAGCTGGCGCATGATGAAAAACGCGATCATGCCCGCAATGGCGTAACCGAGGATGACCGACGGACCGGCCATATTGATGGTGTGCGCAATGCCCAGGAACAGTCCGGTGCCGATTGCGCCGCCCAGGGCGATCAGCTGGATATGCCGATTCTTGAGCCCGCGATGCAGGTGAGCGGCAGATTTTTGTTCGTTCATAAAAGGTTCTGACCCAGGTGAAGATACCGAGTGGATACAAGCCGCCAATTGCGAGCTGTACGTGGCATTTTGCAAAACAGGTGCCACACAACAGCTTTTGGATTTTTCAGGTGCTGCAAAAGGATGACGCAGGCTACCCGCCATTGGCCAAGCGTCAAGCATAAACTGTTAGGCTTTGCGTCCGAAGCCTTTGAATTCCGACGGATTACTCGACCATGAAAGTCAACGAGATCGACGATTTTGATTTGAAGATCCTGACCCTGTTACAGGCCAACGGGCGCCTGACCAATCAGGAGCTCAGTGACCTGATCGGGTTGTCCGCGTCCCAGTGTTCGCGGCGTCGGATCGCTCTGGAGCAGGCGCAGTTGATCCTTGGCTACCATGCGCGGCTGGCCCCACAGGCCATGAATCTGGAGGTGGTGGCGATGGTCGAGGTCAAGTTGATCAGCCATCGACCGGAGCATTCAGAAGGCTTTCAGGCGTTCATCGGCACCGAGGCTGCAATCATCGATGCGTACAAAACCACCGGCGATGCCGATTACAACCTGAAAACCGCAGTGGCCGATCTCGCCAGCCTCAATCAACTGATGGGCAGGATTTCTGCGACAAACTGCGTTTCGCATCTCAAGACTTCAGTAGTGCTCGAGCGTTTGAAGGAAAACAATATAGCCACCGCTTAAGGCGCTTCGCACAGTATTGACTCGTTTCTTTGGCTTTATGTACACGCTTGGTGCGTTTTTTGTTTAATGATTGCGCGATCTGTGCATTCTGAAAGCTTTATATGCGTGTTCATCATGCTTTGTGTAGGATGCGCGCTTGTTGTGTGAGCTATGGAGTTTTCCCATAGGCTTGCTTACCCCGTTATGTCGCGCCCACCTTTTTCATCAGGAGTTGTCTGCCATGTTTGCCCACGTTGAGTCCTATGCCGGTGATCCGATCCTGTCGTTGATGGATACTTATCAAAAAGATCCCAACACCGAAAAGGTCAACCTCAGTATCGGTCTGTACTACGACGACCTTGGGCAAATCCCGCGTCTGGCTTCTGCAGTAGAAGCCGAGAGCACACTACTTGAGGGCAAGCAGCCTCCTTGCGTGTATCTGCCAATGGAAGGCCTTGCTCCTTACCGTCAGGGCGTGCAGGCCTTGTTGTTCGGCGAGCAGCACCCTGCTCTGCTGGCCGGACGCATTGCAACTATCCAGACCGTAGGCGGCTCGGGCGCATTGAAGGTCGGCGCGGACTTCCTGAAGTCGGCTTATCCGGACTCTCAAGTCTGGGTCAGCGATCCGACGTGGGAGAACCATCACGCGTTGTTCGGCGGCGCAGGCTTCAAGGTCAACACGTATCCGTATTTCGATGCCGGGACCGGTGGCGTGAATTTCGACGCCATGTTCGCCTCGCTGCAAAAGTTGCCAGCGCACAGCATCGTGCTGCTGCACCCGTGCTGCCACAACCCGACAGGCGCGGACCTGACGATTGCCCAGTGGGATCAGCTCATTGAACTGATCGGCGCGCGCAAGCTGATTCCTTTCCTGGACACTGCTTATCAGGGGTTCGGTGCTGGCATGAGTGAAGATGCCTACGCCATTCGAGCCATGGCTGATGCGGGTCTGACGGTACTGGTCAGCAACTCGTTCTCGAAAATCTTCTCACTGTACGGCGAGCGGGTCGGTGGTTTGTCTATCGTGTGCCCGGATGCAGCCATGGCTGACAAAGTCCTGGGCCAGCTCAAGGCCACCGTCCGCCGTAACTACTCCAGTCCGCCAAAACACGGCGCGCTGGTAGTGTCCGCCGTGCTTAACGATCCAATTTTGCGTAACCAGTGGCTCGCAGAAGTGGAAGCCATGCGTCTGCGTATCATCGACATGCGCGTAAAACTGGTGGCCGCTCTCAAGGAAAAAATGCCACAACGTGACTTCAGCTATATCCTCACGCAAAGTGGCATGTTCAGTTACACAGGTTTCAGCAGTGCACAGGTTGACCGACTGAGAAACGAGCACGCCGTTTATCTGATCAGCAGTGGCCGGGTTTGCATGGCCGGGCTGAACGAGCAGAATCTGCCGAAGGTTGTCGAAGCTTTCAGTAGCGTTTGCGAGGGATAACGGAAAAATCAGGGTTGCAGGCCATTCAAATGCCACTAGTGCCGTTGGGCTGTAACCCTTGATCCAGAGCGCTACATTCAGTTTCAGTTAAGTTTTGACGGTTAGCCTGTAAATCTGCACGACCCCGTTGGGCGCGGGCAAATGGATTTGGACGCGATGCCTGTTGTTAGGGTTGCAGCAATAAATCCACATCAATCCGTCAAAGAGGATTAGACATGAGTGACATGGATAAGCAGGTTTCAGCTACGTCGGTAGACGTTAAGCCTGAGGCCGAAACTTCCGACGTAGCGCTGGCTCACATTGTTGAAGGCTTCAAACGTTTTCGCTCTGAAGTTTTTCCTGAGCAGGAAGAACTGTTCAAGAAACTCGCAACGGCCCAGCAGCCGCGTGCCATGTTCATTACCTGTGCCGACTCCCGGATTGTGCCGGAGCTCATCACCAACAGCTCGCCTGGCGACCTGTTCGTGACGCGTAACGTCGGTAACGTAGTCCCGCCATACGGTCCTATGAACGGCGGTGTTTCCACCGCTATCGAATACGCCGTCATGGCGTTGGGTGTGCACCACATCATCGTCTGCGGCCACTCCGACTGCGGCGCCATGCGCGCTGTACTTAACCCGCACACGCTGGAAAAAATGCCGACGGTCAAAGCCTGGCTGCGACACGCCGAGGTCGCCCGTACTGTGGTTGAAGACAACTGCAGCTGCACCGGCGAAAAAGAAACGATGCACGTCCTCACCGAAGAGAACGTCATCGCGCAACTTCAACACTTGCGTACTCACCCATCAGTAGCGTCGAAGCTGGCCAGCGGCGAGTTGTTCATCCATGGCTGGGTGTACGACATCGAAACCTGTGGCATCAAAGCCTACGATGCCGAAAAAGGTCGTTTCCTGGAGTTGGATGGCGACCATCCGACACCGGTTGCCACGCCGAAGTCTCGCTACTAAAAACGCGACTTTCACCTCGTTCAGACACCTGACGGTGCGCTACCAGCGCGCCGTGAGGCGTCGTCACGTCTGAAGAATCCCGGAGAGTCATCATGGGCCTCGCTCAATTGAAATCCGTTTTGCCCAGAGAGCTTCTCGCTTCCGTAGTCGTTTTTCTGGTTGCATTGCCCCTGTGTATGGGGATCGCTATCGCTTCCGGTATGCCACCGGCCAAAGGACTGATCACCGGCATCATCGGCGGCCTGGTGGTGGGTTGGTTGGCAGGCTCACCGCTGCAAGTCAGCGGCCCGGCTGCAGGCCTTGCGGTCTTGGTCTTCGAGGTGGTCCGCGAGCACGGCATGGCCATGCTCGGTCCGATCCTGCTGCTGGCGGGTGTGCTGCAAATCCTTGCCGGGCGCTTCAAGCTCGGTTGCTGGTTCCGCGTCACAGCCCCGGCGGTGGTCTACGGCATGCTCGCCGGTATCGGTGTGCTGATCGTGCTCTCTCAGGCGCACGTCATGTTTGATGGCGGGCCCAAACCGTCCGGCCTGGATAACCTCGTTGCCTTCCCTTCTACCCTGATTCAGGCGATCGGCCCGGGCAGCGGCATGCAGGCCGGAGCTCTCGGTCTGGGTACGATTCTGGTGATGTGGGTGTGGGACAAGTTTCGTCCTCAGTCGCTGCGCTTCGTTCCGGGCGCCCTGCTGGGTGTCGGCCTGGCAACCTTTGCCAGTATCGCTTTAGTGATGCAGGTAAAGCGTGTGGAAGTGCCGGATAACCTGGCTGAAGCCATCGACTGGTTGCGTCCTGCCGACCTGATGAACCTTGCTGATCCAGCGATTCTGATTGCTGCCTTTGCGGTCGCTTTTATCGCCAGTGCCGAAACCTTGCTCTCGGCAGCCGCAGTAGACCGGATGCATGACGGACAGCGCTCGGACTTCGATAAAGAGCTGAGTGCTCAGGGCGTCGGCAACGTGCTGTGCGGTCTGGTAGGCGCATTGCCGATGACGGGCGTGATCGTGCGCAGCTCCGCCAACGTTCAGGCAGGTGCCAAGACACGTATGTCGGCGATGTTCCACGGCCTGTGGTTGCTGGCGTTCGTGTTGCTGCTGTCCAGCGTGCTGCAAAGCATTCCGGTGGCGAGTCTGGCGGGTGTGTTGGTGTACACCGGTTGCAAACTGGTGGACCTCAAGGCGTTTCGTGGCTTGGGCCGTTATGGCCGGATGCCGATGTTCACCTACGCGGCTACCGCTGCGGCGATCATCTTCACCGATCTGCTGACAGGTGTGCTGGTCGGTTTCGGTCTGACCCTGGTCAAACTGGCGCTGCAAGCTGCGCGTTTGAAAATCAACCTGGTGCCCACCGACGTTGAAGGCGAGTTCGAGTTGCGCATGGTCGGCTCCGCTACCTTCCTGAAAGTCCCGGCGCTGACCAAGGTGATGGAGACTATTCCGGCGGGCAGCAAGGTTTATGTGCCGATGAGCAACCTGAGCTACATCGACCATTCCTGCCTTGAACTGCTGGAAGAATGGGGCCGCGCCAACGCTGCTCAGGGCTCGCGTTTGATCATCGAGCCACGGAGATTGAAGCGCAGGCTGGAAGGTCGGTTGACGACAACTACCGGGATCGGGTCAGCTGCTTCGCAAAGCTAATGTGGGTTGATTGTTGGAGCGAGGCTTGTCTGCGATAAGGCCAGACGCGATTCACCGAGAATCTGCGGTGCTCTTATCGCGGGCAAGCCTCGCTCCCACAGGGGGGCACCCGGTATTGCGGGTAACTCTTAACCTCTATCCAGGGCCAGCCCAAGCCCCAGCTGGCGCGACAGGCACGGCCAGCGTTTCCATGCGGCTTCGGTGTCCGGGCTGCTCAGGCGGTCGCGGTAGGCTTCCACGGATTCCAGCTCAAAGCTTTCCTCATCAAGCAACTGATCGACAGCGTGATGCACCGCTTCGTCCAACTGGTTGGCGAACGACTCACCAATCAATTGGTGGGCGATAACGCTGGCGACCACGGTATTGGACGGGATCAGCGGGCGGGCGAAATGCTTGATGTATAGATCATTCACTTCCTCAACCAGACGATGCGCCAAATAGGCTTCATCCAGCAGGCTGTCGAGGCCCTCGTGGCCGTCCATGATGGCGGGTGGTGCTGTGAAGAAGTGCTCGGCGATTTTCAGCACCGGTTTGATCTGCCCTTCGATGCCCGCTTCAACGGCAACCTCATGAGCCGCGTCCAGCAAGTCCGGCACCAGATCGATATAGGCGGTGACAAAACGCGTCAGCACGCCGCGCGCATCGACTTCCGGCAGATGAATGGCAGGGTGCAGGTGCGGTAACTGAGTTTCAAGTTGACGCAATAACTGGCCGGTCTCGGCCTCGTGTTGATGCGCACGTTGTATCTGCTCGCGCAAAGCGGCGGTGTTCATGAATGCTCCTGAGGATGGAAAACCAGGGTACGGATAGGGGGAGACCATACGTTAGCCTGCCTGAACGAAAGGCTAAGACGTTTTTGTCATAACAGGTTCACATATATGTGTATTGGCTATTAAAAGCGCCATTTGCGCCACTATTGCCTCTTAAATTTTTGACGCGGCAACTCGCGGCCGACATTTTCCGGATTTTTCCAGCGCGTTGCACGCCTACGGTGCTTGTCTATACTCGGTTTTTGGCAGTGCTGATGGTCATCGGGCGCTGTTCGACATCTGGAGTCATGGCTGCGTCGCGACGTCTCGGTCCATCAACTCATGGCGCGTATTACACCTTCACCAGGCTGACTGTATTGGTATGAATGCCCCCCGTTTTTCCAAGTCCCAGATCGTCCGCCTGCTGCTGGTGATTATCGTCATGTTTGCTCTCGGCGTTTCTGCTGTTCCGCTGTTCAATGGTGCGTCTCGGGTATTGGGCATTCATGGCAACGCTGGCGATGATCAGCGCTCGCAACGGGTCGATGAAAGCCGTCAGGTACGGGTGAAGTTCCTGTCGTCCAATGCCGTGAACATGGTGTGGGGCTTTTACCCTAAAGCCGATCAACTGGAAGTACATCCCGGCGCTGTTAACGACATGTGGTTCATCGCCCAGAACCCCACAGACCAGCCCATGACAGCTCAGGCAGTGCCGAGCATCTCGCCAGGCTCCGCAGCGGCGTACTTTCACAAGACCGAATGCTTTTGCTTCACCCAGCAAGTGCTGCAGCCGGGTGAACGTGTCGAAATGCTGGTTCGTTTCATCGTCGACTACGACTTGCCGAAGGATATCGAACAGCTAACCCTGGGGTACACCTTGTTCAACGTGACCTCCAGCAAAACGCCTGCCTCGAAAAGCGGCGGCTAGCTGTTGCTGGAGGTATCGTGGTCTCTTCCTGATTCGGGCGTCCGTGCTGTAACGTGGCACGCCATTGCAATCTGCGCTCCGCCACCACAAGACCCATTACTGCTGATCTCATGACTCGAACCCAGAAAACCGTTTTCATCCTGGTCGCCCTCGTCGCTTTGATTTTGGGCTATGCCGTCAATCGTGCGTTGTCTGGCAACAGCGCTAGTGACCAGACCGCTTTGATCGATGCCGGGATTATTCTGCTGCCCCAAAGCCGCAAGCTGCCAGACCTGACCATGACCAATCAGGACGGCCAGCCAGTGCAGGTCAACGGGTTCAAGGACAAGTGGACGCTGTTTTTTTTCGGCTACACCTATTGCCCGGACATCTGCCCCACCACTCTCGCCCAGTTGCGTCAGATCAAGAGCGAGCTACCGCAGGAGACGTTGAGCAAATTGCGAGTGGTGCTGGTCAGCGTCGATCCCAATCGCGACACACCGCAGCAGCTCAAACAGTATCTGGGATATTTCGACAAAGACTTCGTGGGGTTGACGGGGAGTGTGCCGGATATTCAAAAGCTGGCCAACGGAGTAAGCATTCCGTTTATTCCGGCCGATACCAGTAAACCGGGCTACACCGTGGACCATAGCGGCAACCTTGCGTTGCTCGGGCCAGACGGCAATCAGCGTGGGTTCATTCGTGCGCCGTTCAACAACCAGAAGCTGCTGGCGCAGTTGCCGGGGTTGTTGGAGCGGGAGTGAGTACCGGAGTTTACTGACACCGCGCAATCCTATGTGGGAGCAGAGCTTGCTCGCGATAAGGCTGGACGCGATCTAAAGTGAGCCGAGTCCAGCCTTATCGCGAGCAAGCTCTGCTCCCACATATGTTTGCAGCGTGAAAGTGCGGTGATTCAGCTTAAAAAGCCGGAACCACTGCGCCTTTGTACTTCTCCGCGATGAACGCTTTCACTTCCGGGCTTTGCAGGGCAGCAACCAGCTTCTTGATGGCGTCCGCATCCTTGTTGGCCTGAGTCGTCACGAGAATGTTGGCGTAAGGCGATTCGGCGCCTTCGATGATCAGCGCGTCCTTGGTTGGATCAAGCTTGGCAGTCAGCGCGTAGTTGGTGTTGATCAGCGCCAGGTCTACCTGAGTCAGCACGCGTGGCAGCGTAGCCGCTTCCAGCTCGCGGAACTTAAGGTTTTTCGGGTTCTGCAGCACGTCACTCGGTTTGGCGAGGATGCTGGTTGGGTCTTTCAGGGTGATCAAGCCGGCTTTGGCCAGCAACAGGAAAGCGCGGCCTTCGTTGGTGGCGTCATTAGGCAGCGCAACCATGGCGCCGTCCGGAAGCTCGGCCAGAGTTTTGTACTTGTCCGAGTAGGCACCAAACGGCTCTACGTGAACCTTGGCCACGCTGACCAGATCAGTACCTTTACCTTTGTTGAACTCATCCAGGTACGGCTGGTGCTGGAAGAAGTTGGCGTCCATGCGCTTCTGCTCGACTTGCACGTTAGGCTGCACGTAGTCATTGAAGACCTTGATTTGCAGGTCCACGCCTTCTTTGGCCAGGGTCGGCTTCACGAATTCGAGAATCTCGGCATGCGGTACGGCACTGGCCGCAACGGTCAGGGTTTCATCAGCGTGTGCAGACAACGCAGCAACAGCAGCAAATACGGCCAACAGCTTCTTCATACATCAACTCCTTTGAGAGCCCGCCAATCTGGCGGGCTATTGCCGACGGGTATCGGCCAAAAACTAGCGGTGGGAAAAGTGCGCGACCAGTTTGTCGCCAATGGTTTGCAGGATTTGCACCAGCACCAGCAGCAATACGACCGTCACAAACATCACATCGTTCTGGAAACGCTGGTAACCGTAACGAATCGCCAGATCGCCCAGCCCGCCCGCGCCGACGGCACCCGCCATGGCGGTGAACGACACCAGCGCAATCGCCGTAACGGTAACAGCGGCCAGGATGCCGGGGCGAGCTTCAGGCAACAGCGCCTTGACGATGATCTGCCGCGTGGTGGCGCCCATTGCCTGAGTCGCTTCGATGATGCCGCGATCCACTTCACGCAGCGCGGTTTCCACCAGACGTGCAAAGAACGGCGTGGCGCCCGCGATCAGCGGTGGCAACGTGCCGAGGATGCCCAGCGTGGTGCCGGTGATGATCTCGGTCACGGGCATCATCACGATCAGCAGGATGATAAACGGCAAAGCCCGCAGCAAGTTGACGATTACCGCCAGCACTGAGTACAGGCCTTTGTTTTCGAGCAACTGGCGTGGCGACGTGAGGAACAGGATCACACCCAGTGGCAAACCGAGCAGCACGGTAAAGCCCAGAGACACAACGAGCATGTTCAGGGTGTCGAGGGTAGCGATCCAGATCTCGGCCCAATCGACATTGGGGAATAAAGTCAGTAGAGCGTCCATCAGCGCAGCACCTCCATATGAACATCCGCGGCGGTGAAGCGAGCGAAGGCGGCGTCTATGTCACCGCCGGTGATGGCCAGCGTCAGCTGCCCGTAAGGCGTGTCCTTGATGCGATCGATGCGCCCGGCCAGGATGCTGTAATCCACACCGGTTTCTCTCGCGACAGTACCGAGCAGTGGCGCGTAGGTCGCCTCACCCTGGAAGGTCAGACGCACGATGCGGCCTTCGACGTGGGCGAAGTCATCGCGCTGTTCGTTTTCATCGATCTGCTCGTGTTCCTGAACAAAGCGCTTGGTGGTCGGATGCTGCGGGTGCAGAAACACATCGGCGACCTTGCCCTGCTCGACGATCACGCCAGCGTCCATGACCGCGACGTGGTCGCATACGCGACGGATCACGTCCATCTCGTGGGTGATCAGGACGATGGTCAGCTTCAGCTCGCGGTTGATCTCGGCCAGCAGTTGCAGGACCGATGCGGTGGTTTGCGGGTCCAGCGCGCTGGTCGCTTCATCACACAGCAGGATTTTTGGCTTGGTCGCCAGAGCGCGGGCGATGCCGACACGCTGCTTCTGCCCTCCGGACAATTGCGAAGGGTATTTCTTCGCGTGGTCGGACAGGCCAACCCGTGCCAACAGTTCTGCCACGCGCTGATCGATCTCGGCGCGGGACATATCACCGGCCAGGGTCAACGGCATGGCGACGTTGTCGGCCACGGTTTTGGAGGACAGCAGATTGAAGTGCTGGAAGATCATCCCGACCTGCTGGCGGAAACGCCGCAAGCCATTGGCATCAAGGGCGGTGACGTCTTCGGCGTCGACGATGATCTGTCCGCCGCTCGGGGTTTCCAGGCGGTTGATCAGGCGCAGCAGGGTGCTTTTGCCAGCCCCTGAGTGGCCGATCAGGCCGAACACCTGACCGTCTTCGACGCGCAGGCTGGTAGGGTGCAGGGCCGGAATTTCCTTGCCTGCCACCCGATAGGTTTTATGGACGTTATGGAACTCGATCACTTAGCGAACCTTGTGGGGGCGCGGTAAAAATTCAGCGCAGCGGCAGGACGCACACCGGCTGATTGGCATCGGCTGGATAGGCCGGGCGCGCATTTTAGCCTGTCCGCCGGAATCGATTTAGCATTTATTTCATAACAGACCTGTGTAAATGGAATAAGGCGATGGGTGGCAATGATCTGGATTTCCTGTGAGAGAGCCCCGGTGTCCCTGACGTCACGCTGTCGCGAAGCAAGTGGAGACCTGTAGGAGCGCGCTTGGTCTGGGCCGCATCCGGACGATTCGGTCTGTCAGTCGATGAATGTATCGTCTCTGCTGACGTAATCGTCCGGATGCGGCCCAGACCAAGCGCGCTCCTACAGATGGAAGTGTTCCGAATCAAATAGTTGTAGTTTGTCTGAGAGGAGCAGAGCTTGCTCGCGATAAGGCTCCGCAAATATCAGGCATATCTCATCCAGTCTTATCGCGGGCAAGCCCTGCTCCCACGGGAAATCGCTCCAGTCGGAGCACCACCCGCCCGATCTTCAAAAAAAACACGGAACGCCTGTTTATCTCCTCAGTCACTTTCTTAGTGCCGTGATTTCCCCAGACTCGATTTCGGGGATTTCTGTTTATAAGCCCGATGCCAGTTCTGGCTACAGGGCAGCCTGTAATTGAGGAGTTTTTTTCCAATGGCTACGAAGAAACCAACGACCACGCCAGACCCGTCGAAAAGTGAACTCGCAGGAACCGATACCCCGGACCGCAGCAACACCAACGCCAAGCTGGAAAGTCTGGAGCAGTTCCGCTCTGACGCGACCCAGCAGGCGCTGCGCACCAACCATGGTGTGAAGGTCTCCGACAACCAGAACACCCTGAAGGCCGGCGATCGTGGTCCGTCGCTGCTAGAAGATTTCATCATGCGTGAAAAAATCACGCATTTTGACCATGAGCGTATCCCTGAGCGTATCGTCCACGCCCGCGGCACCGGCGCGCATGGCTACTTTCAGGCTTACGAAGATCACGCCGCGCTGAGTAAAGCGGGCTTCCTGCGTGACCCGGCCAAGCAAACTCCTGTGTTTGTGCGCTTTTCCACCGTGCAAGGCCCGCGTGGTTCCGGCGATACCGTGCGTGACGTGCGTGGCTTCTCGGTGAAGTTCTATACCGATGAAGGCAACTACGACCTGGTTGGCAACAACATGCCGGTGTTCTTCATTCAGGACGCCATCAAGTTCCCGGACTTCGTTCACGCGGTCAAACCTGAGCCGCATAACGAAATCCCTACCGGTGGTTCCGCTCACGACACCTTCTGGGATTTCGTCTCGCTGGTGCCTGAGTCCGCGCACATGGTGCTGTGGACCATGTCCGACCGGGCGATCCCGAAAAGCCTGCGCACCATGCAGGGTTTTGGCGTGCACACGTTCCGCATGATCAATACCGAAGGCAAATCGTCCTTCGTAAAATTCCACTGGAAGCCTAAATTCGGCGTTTGCTCGCTGGTGTGGGACGAAGCGCAGAAGCTGGCCGGTAAAGACACCGACTTCCATCGCCGCGATCTGTGGGAATCCATCGAAACCGGTGATTACCCTGAGTGGGAACTGGGCGTGCAAATCGTTGCAGAAGAAGACGAGCACAAGTTCGACTTCGATATTCTGGACCCGACCAAAATCATCCCGGAAGAACTGGTACCCGTGACGCCGCTGGGCAAAATGGTGCTCAACCGCAACCCGGACAACTACTTCGCCGAAACCGAGCAGGTCGCGTTCTGCCCTGGTCACGTCGTGCCGGGTATCGACTTCTCCAATGACCCGCTGCTGCAAGGTCGTCTGTTTTCCTACACAGACACCCAGATCAGCCGTCTTGGCGGACCGAACTTCCACGAAATCCCGATCAACCGCCCTATTGCGCCGAACCATAACGGCCAGCGCGACGCTCAGCACCGCACAACCATCGACAAGGGCCGCGCTTCTTACGAGCCGAACTCGATTGATGGCGGCTGGCCGAAAGAAACTCCGGCTGGCCCGGTAGATGGCGGCTTTGAGACCTATCCAGAGCGTATCGAGGCACACAAGGTTCGTCAGCGTAGCGAATCGTTCTCCGATCACTTCTCGCAAGCCACGCTGTTTTTCAACAGCATGAGCCATGCCGAGAAAGAGCACATCATCGCGGCGTACAGCTTCGAGTTGGGCAAGGTTGAGCGCGAACACATTCGTGCCCGTCAGGTGAACGAGATTCTTGCCAACATTGATCTGGAATTGGCCGCTCGTGTCGCTGCGAACCTCGGTCTGCCTGCGCCAACGGCTCCAACCGTGCCGTCGAAGAAGCAATCGCTTGCAGAGTCCCCTCTGCTTAGCCAGATGAACCTGCTATCCGGCGATATCGTGTCGCGCAAAGTGGCGATTCTGGTTGCCAACGGTGTGGACGACAAAGCTGTCGCGGCCATGAAAGCGGCGCTGGAAGCTGAAGGTGCTCACGCCAAGGTGCTTGGTCCGACTTCTGCGCCGGTGAAAACCGCCAGCGGTGCGAGCCTGCCGGTTGATGCCTCCATGGAAGGCTTGCCTTCAGTAGCGTTCGACGCAGTGTTCATTCCAGGTGGTGCTGCTTCGGTGACCGCGCTGAGTGGCGACGGTGTCGCGCTGCACTACGTGCTCGAGGCGTACAAACACCTCAAGGCGATTTCCGTGAGTGGTGAGGCCAAACAGATCATCGATCTGCTGCATCTGGACAAGGATGCGGGGCTGCTGGAAGTGTCTGACAGCAAGTCGTTCAAGCCTTTCTTCACTGCGATAGCCCAGCACCGTGTCTGGGATCGTGAGCCGAAGGCTAAAGCGATTCCTGCTTGATACGAAAAGGCGCCATGGATGGCGCCTGGCTGAGAAACCCCTGTAGGAGCGCGCTTGCCCGCGATAGCGTTAGATCAGTCGATACCTATTTTGACTGGTACACCGCCATCGCGGGCAAGCGCGCTCCTACACAGACTGTGTGAAAACTACTGCAGGCTGGGCACCTTCGGTGCTACGCGCACAATACTGCGTTAAAAACAGGCGAAAAATGCTCATTTAGAACACTAGAGTCGGACGCGACCCCGGCCGTTTTTCGCCTGTTTTTGCCTTGTCTTGCCGTCGCTCGCTACGTTTTCACACAGTCTGTACAGCAGTCGTCTTTCTATGCGCTTATTGCTGTGCAGGCTTCAGAACCACTGTCGCCGTCTCATTGCGCTCAATCTTGCGGCGCAGTTCCAGTTCAAAATCCGGATTGATCTTGTTCACCCGTTTGGTCAGCAATGTGGCCAGCCATGGGTAATCGTCTGTGCGCGGCACTTGTAGCAGGACGATGCAGTTAAAGGCAACGGTATCGGCAGCAATCGCATCCAGCTGGCGACGTAATTGCGCCATATCGCCGATCATGAGCTTGATAGTCGTGCTTTCTGCCGACGGATCAATCAGTTTGGCAACGCGCTTGGCTTCAGCCGCTTTCAACTCTGCTTCAGCCTGATCCAGCTCGGCTTTACGAGCGTGGGCGATGGCGCCGTTGACGCCACTGGTCAGTGCGGGTGCCTTAGGCATCAAGGCCCTTGCGCGGCTCAAGGCCGTGGCGGCAGCGTTGACGTCACCCTTCTGCAAGCCAATCTGGCTGCGGCTCAAATACGCTTCGGCCAGACGACGCTGGAACGGCTCCAGACGAATGTCCGTTGGCGCTGCAGCTTGCAGTTTGGCCAACTGATCTTCGGCAGTGGCCAGTTCATTGCTGGTAATACTTTGCTCGAGCTGTGCGAAGCCGTCTGCCTCAGTTGCAGGCACGGGCGCTTCGACTGTTGGCGCGCTTTGACAGGCTGCCAACAGGACGGAAAATGCGGCAAGCAACAGATAACGTGATGCGAACGGCTTCATTCCTGCGATTCTCTAATTGCGCAAAAAACGAGCAAGTCTACACCGCTCGTTTGGGTAGGACAAAACTCAGCAGGAACAATGCCGCTGCTGAAACCACAATTGAAGGCCCTGCCGGGGTGTCCTTGAACCAGGACATCGACAGCCCCAGACACACGGCCACTATGCCCAGCACGCTTGCACCGAGCGCCATCTGTTCCGGCGAACGGGCGTGACGCTGTGCCGCAGCAGCCGGAATGATCAGCAGCGATGTAATCAGCAGAACGCCGACGATTTTCATCGCCACAGCGATCACCACCGCGATCAACAACATCAGCGCCATGCGCAAACCGGCAACGGGCAGGCCTTCGACCTTCGCCAGCTCTTCGTGCACGGTAACTGCCAGCAGTGGGCGCCAAAGTGCTATCAGTAATACCAGCACTGCCAGTGATCCGCCAAGGATCCAGATCAGATCATTGGGGCTGATCGCCAGCAAATCGCCAAACAGATACGCCATCAGGTCAATCCGCACGTCGTGCATGAAGCTGAGCACCACCAGCCCGAGAGACAACGTGCTGGGCGCAAGAATCCCCAGCAGGGTGTCCGAGGCCAGCGGCTGACGTTGCTGCAAGGTCACCAGCAGGATCGCCAGCAGCAGGCAGCCGACGGTCACTGCAAGCGTCGGGCTGACATCTAGCAAGAAACCCAGCGCGACGCCCAATAATGCAGCGTGAGAAAGCGTATCGCCAAAATAGGCCATGCGTCGCCAGACCACGAACGAACCCAGCGGTCCCGCGACAAGTGCCAGAGCCAGGCCAGCAAGCAAGGCGTAGAGAAGAAAATCAGCCATGCTTGCAGCTGTCTCCGTGAACATGTGTATGGATGTGGCCGACCGAATCGGCGGCGCCCTCGACGACTTCCCCATGCAAATCATGGGCGTGGTCGTGATGGTGGTGATAAATCGCCAGGCTTTGCGCGTTCTTGCCGAACAGCTCGACGAACGCCGGGTCGTGACTGACTTGCTCCGGATGCCCGGAACAGCAGACGTGGCGGTTCAGGCAGACCACTTGATCCGTGGTGCTCATCACCAGATGCAGATCGTGGGAAACCATTAGCACTCCGCAGCCATGGCGGTCACGCAGGCGGGTGATCAGGCTGTACAGCTCGGCCTGCCCGGCAACGTCTACGCCTTGCACGGGTTCATCCAGCACCAGCAATTCCGGTTCGCGCAAAAGGGCGCGAGCCAGCAGGACGCGCTGCATCTCACCGCCGGAAATACCTTGCAGAGGGCTGTCGATGACCTTTTCCGCGCCGACTTCAACCAGCGCAGCCAGTGCGGCTGCGCGGTCCACACCAGGGACCAGACGCAGAAAGCGCAGCACTGACAACGGTAGCGTCGGGTCAACGTGCAGCTTCTGCGGCATATAGCCGACGCGCAGCTTGGGTTTGCGCCAGACACTGCCGGTGTCCGGCTTGAGCAAACCCAGCACGGCACGCACCAGCGTCGTCTTGCCCGCGCCATTAGGGCCTATCAGGGTGACGATTTCCCCAGGCTTGACGCTCAGATGGATGTTTTCCAGCACATTCTGCCCGGAAAGGGCGACGCCAACGTGCTCAAGCTTGATCAACGCGTTGCTCATCAGGCGGCCTTGCAGCCGGAACACACCCCGACGATTTCCACGGTCTGACCTTCGACCGCGAAGCCGACGCCAGCGGCCGCAGTGATCACGGAATCGCTGATGGCCGGGCTTTGCAGCTCGATGGCGGCGTTACATTCACGGCAAATCAGAAACTGGCCTTGATGCACGTGAGTCGGGTGGTTGCAGCCGGTGAAGGCGTTCAGCGAAGCGATGCGATGCACGAGGCCGTTTTCCAGCAGGAAATCCAGCGCCCGGTAAACGGTAGGCGGCGCAGCACGGCGGCCGTCTTCTTCGCTGAGCACGGCGAGAATGTCGTACGCGCCCAATGGCTTGTGGCTCTGCCAGACGAGCTCCAGCACGCGACGGCGCAGGGCAGTCAGGCGCAGGCCTTTCTGGGCGCACAGCGTATCGGCTTCGGAAAGCGCGGTATGCACGCAATGGGAGTGGTCGTGAGGGCGACTGGCCAGCGGTGTAATAGGCATGAGCGGAGACGATATTTGCTAGAGACGTTATTATGTTACCCGTTCTAGCCTTCTATGAGTGGCCCACGTGTACCGTCTTTTTGCTCTATTTGTCGCTTTAACCGCAAGTTTGCTGACAATTTCCCCGGTTCAGGCCGATGTCCGCGTCCTCACCAGCATCAAGCCATTGCAGCTGATCGCGGCGGCTGTGCAGGACGGTGTTGGTAAGCCAGAGGTGCTTTTGCCGCCTGGGGCGTCGCCACATCACTATGCGCTGCGGCCATCCGACGTACGGCGCGTGCAGCAATCGGATCTGCTCTACTGGATCGGTCCGGACATGGAAGGCTTCCTGCCTCGTGTCCTGAAAAACCGGACTTTGCCGGTCGTTGCGGTGCAATCCCTGCCGGGCTTGAAGTTGCGTCACTTCGGCGCTGACAGTGCGTCGCACGAGGAAGGCGATGAGCATGGCCACGACGAGCATGATCATGACCATCGTCCCGGAAGCCTGGACGCCCATTTGTGGCTGTCCTCGGTCAATGCCCGGGTTATCGCGGCAAAAATGGCCACTGACTTGAGCGCTGCCGATCCAGCCAATGCTGCGCGGTATGCCAGTAACGCGAAGGCTTTCAGCGCGCGTCTGGACGCGCTGGATGCACGAATCAAAGGCCGGGTAGCCGGAATCGCTGGCAAGCCGTACTTCGTTTTCCATGAGGCTTTCGATTACTTCGAGGACGCTTATGGCCTCAAGCACGCGGGCGTGTTCAGCGTTGCCGCCGAGGTTCAGCCGGGGGCTCAGCATGTCGCTGCCATGCGTGCGCGTTTGACCGAAGTAGGCAAGACCTGTGTGTTCAGCGAACCGCCGTTGCGCCCACGCCTTGCCGAGACCCTGACGGCCGGATTGCCCGCAAAACTGGCTGAGCTGGATGCATTGGGCGGTGATACCCCCGCAAACGCGACCGGGTATGAGCTGCTGCTGAACAAGCTGGGGGATGATCTGGTGGGGTGCCTGGAGTCGCTTTAATTTTTCATTGTGGGAGCGAGGCTTGCCCGCGATAAGGCGAACCTCGTTCTGATATTTAGAACTGCGGTGCCTGAATCGCGGGCAAGCCCAGCTCCCACAGGTTCTATGCCATCCCGTAGGACCGGCTTTAGCCGGGAGGACGTCCGGGCATTCGCTATATCTCTATTAGGCGGAAATACCGCTGCTCCGGCTATTAACTTCTTTTTGTGGGAGCGAGGCTTGCCCGCGATAAGGCTAGCCTCGTTCTGACAGTTATGACTGCGGTGTCTGATTCGCGGGCAAGCCCAGCTCCCACAGGTTTATGCCATGCCGTAAGACCGGCTTTTAGTCAGGAGGGCTTAGGCATAAATACCGCTCTCACGTCTAAAACGGAGCTCTGCCAGTCCAGTCCTACAACGCAAACGGCAGCGGCAAATGCGTTTCCTGCCGTTGTTCCAGACGCTTCTGAAACTCCATCGGATCATGGATCAGCACGTCTTGCCCTGCATTGGATTCCGCTGCAATCAAGCGTGACAGCCAGAAACGCACGCAGCCAACGCGCAGCAGGGTCGGCCACAATTCGGCTTCAGCCGCTGTGAACGGCCGCAACCCGGCGTAGGCACCCAGCAAGGCCCGCCCGCGTGGTGCGTCGATCTTGCCCTCTTCGTCCGAACACCAGTCATTCAAGGCGATAGCCAGGTCATAAAGCATCGGCCCGGAGCAGGCGTTGTAGAAGTCGATCAACCCGGTCAGGTGCGTGCCTTCGAACAGCGCGTTGTCGCGGAACAGGTCCGCATGCAGATTGGCCTTGGGCAACGCCATGATCTTCGGCTTCAAACGTTCGATTTCTTCCAGCGCGGCTTTGAGCAATACGCCGGGAGCTTCCTCCAGATGAGAGATCAGGGTTGCGCCTTCAGCCAGCATCCAGTCCAGACCGCGATCAGTCTTGCGCTCCAGTACCTTGTCGCGGGTCGCCAGGTGCAGATGACCCAGCAACTCGCCGATTTGCACGCAATGCTGCGTGTTCGGCGCGCTGATGTGCTTGCCGGGCAGGCGTGGTTGCAGCAGCGCCGGTTTGCCTGCCAGCTCGCGCAGTGCCGCGCCGTCCGTGGTGCGCAGGGCATACGGCACCGGCAAATCAGCCTCGTGGAGCGTGTCCAGTAACTCGATGAAGAACGGCATTTCCTGAACCGGACCCCGTTCCACGAGGGTTAGCACGAACTCACCCTGCTCCAGGCTAATGAAGTAGTTGGTGTTTTCGCTTCCGGCGGCAATGCCTTGAAAGTCACGTAAATGGCCTAGCCCGTAAGGGGCGAGAAATGTTTCCAGCTCGGGCCGAGCCAGGGGGGTAAATACGGACATATCAGGGCTGCCAGCAAAAAAGGTGAATGTGCGACCTTACCACTCGAATATTTTCCACGATGGAATCAGCATATCCGGTTGGTCTGAACGAATGAAATTGGCGTCTGTACCATCGGCGCGCACCAGAAAGTAAGGTTTACCGCCTTTCGGGGTGATCTTGATCGCATACAGGAAGCCGTTCTGGCGATACTCCTGAATCGTTCTGTCACCTTCGGTGCGGATTGTAACGTCCGGGTCTCCTGACGGTGCCTCATCAGCAGCAACGGCAATGAGCGGGCAGAGTGTAAACAGGCCGGCCAGCAACAGGCGATTTGTTGTGCGCATGATAACCTTGTCCCTTTGTCGTCAATGGTCCTCGCATTCTAGCGCCGACCCCGCCGAAAAGGTTGATTCTGCTCATGAGCCAAGCTCCCCTCGTCCTGGTGGACGGTTCTTCTTATCTGTACCGCGCTTTTCATGCGCTGCCGCCGCTCGCCACGTCCAAGGGTTTGCCCACGGGTGCCGTGAAGGGCGTTCTGAATATGCTCAAAAGTCTGCGTCGGCAATACCCGGACAGCCCGTTCGCGGTGGTGTTCGACGCCAAAGGCGGTACGTTCCGAGACGACCTGTACGCCGAGTACAAAGCCAACCGGCCAAGCATGCCGGACGATTTGCGCGTGCAGATCGATCTGCTGCACGCCTGTGTGAAAGGTTTGGGCTACCCGTTGCTGTGCGTTGACGGCGTCGAAGCTGACGACGTCATCGGCACACTGGCGCGCAGCAGCGCCGCAGCGGACCGACCGGTAATCATTTCCACCGGCGACAAGGACATGGCGCAGTTGGTCGACGGGCACATCACGCTGGTCAACACCATGACCGGCAGCGTCCAGGACGTGGCGGGCGTGAAAGAGAAATTCGGCGTCGGCCCTGAGCACATCATCGATTACCTGGCGCTGATGGGCGACAAGGTCGATAACATTCCAGGCGTGCCGGGCGTTGGCGAAAAGACCGCCGTAGGCCTGTTGGTCGGTGTGGGCGGCGGCCTGAAAGAGCTTTACGAAAACCTCGAAATGGTCGCAACGCTGCCGATCCGTGGCGCGAAAACCCTGGCTGCCAAACTCGAAGAGCACCGGGCGATGGCGTTCCTGTCTTACGAGCTGGCGACCATCAAGATCGACGTCCCGCTGGATATCGAGCTGGATCAACTGCACTGCACCGAGCCTGATCGTGAAGCGCTGCTTGAGCTTTACGCCGAGCTGGAATTCAAAAGCTGGATCGAAGACCTGCACCGTGATGCCAAGCGTGTTGGTCTGGAAATCGCCATCGAAGAAGCTCCTGCCCCGGCAGAGTCCCGCTACGAAACCATCCTTGAGCAGAGCCAGCTCGACGTTTGGCTGAAAAAGCTCAACGGCGCCAAGCTGGTGGCGTTTGTGACCCAGAGCAACGGCCTGGACGCCCAGCGTGCGCAACTGGTGGGCTTGTCGTTTGCCGTGCAGGCGCACGAAGCCGCTTACATCCCGCTGACCCACTCCTACATGGGCGTGCCGCAGCAACTGGATCGTGATCACGTACTCAAGCAGCTCAAACCGCTGCTGGAGGACCCGAGCAAAATCAAAGTCGGTCAGCACGCCAAGTTCGATATCAATATCCTCGCTAACTGCGCCATTGATGGCGATCAGAGTCAGGGCATTGAAGTTCAGGGGCTGCTGTACGACACCATGCTCGAATCCTACGTGCTGGATTCCACCGCTACCCGTCATGACCGCGAAAGCCTCGCGCTGAAATACCTGGGGCATGCCGCCGGGAATATTCAGGACATTGCTGGCAAGGGCGTGAAGCAACTGACGTTCGACCAGATTTCTCTGGAGCTGGCTGCGCAATACGCAGCTCAGGAAGCTGATATAACGCTGCGCTTGCACGAAGCGCTTCAGGCGAAGCTCGCTGCGATCCCTAGCCTGGCCCCGGTGCTCAATGAAATTGAAATGCCGCTGGTGCCCGTTTTGGCGGGTATCGAACGCCAGGGTGCGCTGGTGGATGCCAAGCTGCTGGGCATTCAGAGCGTTGAGCTGGGCGACAAGATGGTTGCCCTTGAGCGCGAGGCGTTCGAGATTGCAGGGGAGGAATTCAATCTGGGATCGCCGAAGCAGTTGGGCGTGATCCTGTATGAAAAACTCGGCATGCCGGTTCTGAGCAAGACTGCCAAAGGCCAGGCCTCGACTGCCGAAGCGGTGCTCGCTGAATTGGCCGAACAAGGTTTTCCGCTGCCAACGGTGTTGATGAAGTACCGCTCGATGAGCAAGCTCAAGAGCACTTACACCGACCGCTTGCCAGAGCAGATCAACCCGCGCACCGGTCGCATTCACACCTCCTACCATCAGGCGGTGGCGGTGACCGGGCGCTTGTCTTCCAGTGATCCAAACCTTCAGAACATCCCGATCCGGACCGCCGAAGGACGCCGCATTCGTCAGGCGTTTGTCGCACCCAAGGGCTACAAACTGCTGGCGGCGGACTACTCGCAGATCGAGCTGCGCATCATGGCTCACCTGGCTAAGGATGAAGGTTTGCTACACGCGTTTCGTAATGACCTGGACGTTCACCGGGCAACGGCGGCAGAAGTGTTCGGCGTTGAGCTTGAGGCAGTAACCACCGACATGCGCCGCAGTGCCAAGGCGATTAACTTCGGCCTTATCTACGGCATGAGCGCTTTTGGTCTGGCCAAGCAGATCGGTGTTGATCGCAAGCAGTCTCAGGCCTATGTGGATCGCTATTTCGCCCGTTACCCGGGCGTGCTGGATTACATGGAGCGCACTCGCACGCAGGCCGCTGAACAGGGTTTCGTAGAGACCATCTTCGGCCGTCGTCTGTATTTACCGGACATCAACGCCAAGAACCAGGCCTTGCGCAAAGGCGCCGAGCGCATGGCAATCAACGCGCCGATGCAGGGCACGGCGGCAGACATCATCAAGAAGGCTATGGTGGCGGTAAACGGCTGGCTGGAGACGTCGAAGCTTGACGCCAGAGTCATCCTGCAGGTTCACGATGAACTGGTACTGGAGGTTCGCGAAGACCTCGTCGAGCAGATCAGCGAGCAAATCCGCCCGCACATGAGCGGCGCGGCTCAGCTGGATGTTCCGTTGCTGGTCGAGGTCGGTGTGGGCAATAACTGGGACGAGGCGCACTGACCAGGCGCTGGGCCGGGGCAAGCACGCGATCTCCTGTTGGAGCCGAGCTTGGTCTGGGCGGCATTCCGACGAAGAACGGTAACGCGGTGTGTCTGAAGGGCCGAGGCGTCTGCATCGCGGGCAAGCCTCGCTCCCACAGGGGTTACGCTGTCTGTGGGAGCTGGGCTTGCCTGCGATGAACGATACGCGGTGTGCCTGACCGACCGAGGCGTCTGATTCGCGGGCAAGCGCGCTCCTACAGGGATCACGCTGGATGTGGGCGCCCGGCTTGCCCGCGAAGAACGGTAATGCGGTGTGTCTGACAGGCCGAGGCGTCTGCATCGCGGGCAAGCCTCCCTCCAACAGGACAGAGCTGTCTGCACAAAGGCTATCGGAGAATTTCCGCGGGCCAGGAACTTACGCCTCGAAACGCCGGTCAGAGAACTCGATTGGCTGAGAAGCCAGTCATGCTCCTAGTTGTGTTAAGTGTTGGCAGATATCCGGCTTCCCTCCATGGAAGTCTGGAACTTGAACCCCGAACTTCCCCTCCCCCACATGAAGTCCGGGGTTTTTTTTGCCTGCGATTTACTCGGCGGGTGCCTTGTCTTCCAGCTCCATCCAGCCTGCAAGTACGGTATAGGCTTCTTCCAGGCCCATGCGCTTTGGTGCAGAGAACAGCTGGATGCTGACGGCGTCGCCCCAACCCTTGCGGATTTCTGACTGAACCTTGAGCAGTGTGTTCTTGGCTGCGCCGTAAGTCAGCTTGTCAGCCTTGGTCAGCAGAATGTGCATCGGCATGTGGCTGGCGATGGACCAGTCCAGCATCAGGAGGTCGAAGTCGGTCATCGGGTGACGGATGTCCATCATCAGAATCAGACCTTTCAGGCTTTCGCGGCTGCCCAGATACGCTTCAAGGTGGCGCTGCCAGTGCAGTTTCAGCGGGATAGGTACCTTGGCGTAGCCATAACCCGGCAGGTCGACCAGGCGTCGCTCATCGTCCAGCTTGAAGAAGTTCAGCAGTTGCGTACGACCTGGCGTCTTCGATGTACGGGCCAGGCTGGCGTGCGTCAGGGTATTCAGCGCGCTCGACTTGCCTGCGTTGGAGCGTCCTGCGAACGCCACTTCAAAGCCGTCGTCGTCCGGGCACTGGTCGACTTTGGCTGCGCTGAGCATGAAGGTTGCCTGTTGGCACAAGCCGAGGATGGGATTCTTGAGTTGCATGTGATTTCCGGTGAGAGCGGTGCCTGCAAGGGGTGCGGCAAGAGGTGTCGTTTCCGTTTCAGTGGGGCCAGTATATAATTACCGCAGATTTTGTGTGTGCTTTGTCCCGGTCCCGGGAAGCTACATCAGCCAAGCGAGAACTATAAGCGCATTAGAACGCAGTCCGCTTTTAACCTGAAAGGGTTGCTGAGTATGAAGGCTTTGGAGTCGCCTGTGTTCAGGAGTTCAAAGTGATGCCGTTGCGTGGATTGTGCAGAGACCGCAATAGCGGGGATTCGCGAACCTTCGTCCGTCTGGATGAGCGAGTCCACCTCTATAAAACTATTCACCTTTAGCCGATCTGGATTACCTGATGAACAAAATTTTCGTGAGTCTGCTGCTGGCTCTGGGCATCTGCGGCACGAGTCAGGCGGCTGACACGGTAGTCGGCGACGCGGCTGCTGGGCAGGCCAAAACCGCCGTTTGCAGCGCTTGTCACGGCCCCGATGGTAATAGTCTGGTGCCAAACTTCCCCAAACTGGCGGGCCAGGGCCAGCGATATACGCTTAAGCAACTGCATGAAATCAAGGACGGCAAGCGCGTCGTGCTGGAAATGACCGGCTTGCTGACCAGTCTCAACGAGCAGGACCTCAACGATATCGCCGCGTTCTACGCCAGTCAGAAAGGCAGCGTGGGTGCCGCTGACGAGAACCTGGTCGCTCGCGGTGAAGCACTGTTCCGTGGCGGCAAACTGAGCGAGGGCATGCCGGCTTGTACCGGGTGCCATTCGCCCAATGGCGTGGGCAACGCGCCAGCGGGGTTTCCGCATCTGGGCGGTCAACACGCTGATTACATCAAGAAGCAGCTCGTGGCCTTCCGCGAAGGTGACCGCACCAATGACGGCGACACTATGGTCATGCGCTCAATAGCCGCCAAGTTGAGTAACAAGGATATCGAGGCGCTTTCGCAGTACATTCAGGGGCTGCATTGATCATGCGGTGATCTTGTTGGAGCGTGCGGGTGGCGATCCGGCTTGCCCAGGAACCAATCACCGCGCAGGGCAGATACACCGCGTTACAGTTCTTCGCGTGCAAGCCTCGCTCCAACGCATTCCAACTCAAAAAAAGGGTAGCTTCGGCTACCCTTTTTTGGTGTTGCCAGCGTTACACTAGCGAACTCGTGTCTTGTCAGCCGGTCGAAGCCCGGTCGTTGCAAGGCCCTCAAATCAGCCTCAGGAGTAAAGCATGCGTAATCTGATTCTCAGCGCCGCACTGGTTGCCGCCAGTATTTTCGGTATCACGGCACACGCTGCCGAGCCTATCGAAGCCGGTAAGCAGTACACCGTGCTGAGCAGCGCTGTTCCTGTTTCCGAGCCAGGCAAGATCGAAGTTGTAGAAATGTTCTGGTACGGCTGCCCGCACTGCTACGCATTTGAGCCGACCATCAACCCATGGGTCGAGAAGCTGCCTGCTGACGTTCACTTTGTCCGTATTCCTGCCATGTTCGGCGGCCCTTGGGACGCCCACGGCCAACTGTTCATCACCCTGGACACCATGGGCGTAGAGCACAAGGTTCACGCCGCAGTATTCGATGCGATCCAGAAAGGCGGCAAGCGTCTGACCGACAAGAACGACATGGCCGAATTCGTTGCTACTCAAGGCATCGACAAGGCAGAGTTCCTGAAGACCTTCGACTCGTTCGCTGTAAAGGGCAAGATCGCCCAGTACAAGGAACTGGCCAAGAAGTATGAAATCACGGGCGTACCGACCATGATCGTCAACGGCAAATACCGTTTCGACCTGGGTTCTGCCGGTGGTCCGGAGCAAACCCTGCAAGTGGCTGATCAGCTCATCGAAAAAGAGCGAGCGGCCAAGTAAGCAGCGCCTGCCATGCTGCGCAAGAAAGCAGTAAGAAGCGTTGGCCTGCATGATCCGCAGGTCAACGAGGATCATCTACAGGCAAGTGGTCTGCCGGCGGACGGTCGGCTCCGCTTGCTTAGCTTCAACATCCAGGTCGGGATCAGCACCGGCCGCTATGGTCATTACGTCACGCGCAGCTGGCAGCATTTGCTGCCGCACGTGGGGCGGGCCAGTAACCTGAAGAAGATAGGTGACTTGCTGGGTGACTTCGATCTGGTTGCCTTGCAGGAAGCCGATGGCGGCAGTTTGCGCTCCGGCTACGTCAATCAGGTCGAGCACCTTGCTCAGCTCGGTGCCTTTCCTTACTGGTATCAGCAACTCAATCGCAACCTGGGTCGTCTGGGTCAGCACAGCAATGGCGTGCTTAGCCGCCTGCGACCGTGGGCGATCGAGGATCACCCGCTGCCCGGGCCTGCCGGGCGCGGCGCGATTCTGGTTCGTTTTGGCGAAGGTGAGGATGCGCTGGTCGTGGTGATGATGCACCTGGCACTTGGCGCACGCACCCGTACCCGGCAATTGGCCTATATCCGTGAATTGATCGGTGGTTACCGTCATCAGGTACTGATGGGTGACATGAACACCCACGCCCTCGACCTGCTGGAAAAATCTCCATTACGTGACCTGGGTCTCCTTGCTCCGCAAATTGAAGCGACTTTTCCCAGTTGGCGACCGCAACGCTGCCTTGATCATATTCTGCTCAGTCCTACACTCACTCTGGAACGGGTTCAGGTATTGGCTCAGCCAATCTCTGATCATTTGCCCGTTGCAGTGGAGATCCGCCTGCCTGCTTCATTGGGTGGCGACTCGCTGCCCGTTATCAGTCATCGCGGATCTCCTGAATGAGCGACGAAGCCGAACGCTGGCGAGAGAAATACCTCAAAGGCGTCGAACAGCAAGACAAGCTCGAAAAACGCTGGAATGCCCGTCTCGACTTGCTGCGCCGTGGTCTGGTGCGCAGTAGTCTGGCGGCCGAAGGGTCGGACCGGGCTGTCGACCAATGCATGAAGGAAATGCGCGAAATCGTCCGTAAGGACGACATGGACGCGGGCCTTGCAGCGTTGATTCCAAGGCTGGAAAAGGCGGTACTGGATTCCGAGCAGCGCCGCGAAGAGCGCGCTGCACAGGTCAGTAGCGCCTTGGTGTCGCTGGTCACGCAGTTACAGTCCCTGCAATTGCCCAAGGACGTACGCAAGCCACTCAAGCGTTTCGCCAAAGACCTTGAGGAGCGCGCCTCGCAAGCGCGGGAGCTACCACTGTTGCTCGGCGAGCTAAGCGGCCTGCAGGGCCAGGCGCTGACGGTGATTGAACGACCTGAAGAGCCGCACCGGCCGGGGTTGCTGCAGCGTCTGTTTGGTGGGCATGAAACGGGGGATGCTCCGGCTAAGGACGCCAGTGATACCGCAGCCACTGTTCCGGAAGTCATGCCTGAGCGTACGACTGATTCAACCGAGGTCGATGAGTGGGACGAGCCTGACGAACCGCCCAAACCAGTCGATCCAGCTACGTCGCCAGCTGTTGTTGCGCCTGCTGCAGCGGTCTCTGCTCCTCCGAAAACTCCGCAACTGCCGCCAGAACCAGCATCCCCGCCGCCAGACGTGCAGACGCCGAACGTCGAGCCCGTGCTCGAAGTGCCCGAGCCCGCGATCCCGGCTCCTGGCCATGAAGCCGACGTCATTGTCGAGCCTATCGCTGTTCCACTGGCTGCGTCAGTCACTGAATCCATCCCGATTGAGGATTTGCTCGCCCCAATCCCGGTTGTGCCCTACGAATACGTGTCAGAGCCGGTCAGCGCTGTCGGCGAATTCGATGAGTTGCCGCAAGAAGCAGAGTCTGGCGAAGAAGAATCAACCTACGCGCTGCCCAGCTCTCCCGAGCCTAGCTACAGCTCCGTGGCTGCGCATATCGAACACACCCTGTTGGGCCTGCTCAACGATCTGACCCTGCCGGAGCACCATCGGCCTCAAGCCGAGGCGATGCGCTTGCGCCTCGAACATGGCCTTAACTGGTACGAATTGCTGCCCATTCTCGATGATCTTGCCGTTTTGATGCTGGCGATCACGGACAGTGGTCAGCATGAGTTCGAGATTTATCTAAAGCAGCTCAATGAAAGGCTCGAGTCATTCCAGAGCAATCTTCAGGCCGCCAGCGAAGACTACGTGGGCCAGCAGACCGCCTCGCGTGAGTTGAACAATGAGCTGCGTCTGCAAGTGGACGGCTTGCAAAGCAGCGTCCAGGACGCCGCCGATTTGCCGAGCCTGAAAAAGGTACTGGAGAACCGCCTGGAAGGTCTTCTGGGCACCATGGATCAACATCAGAAGACCCGCGACGAGCGTGAGCAGGACGTTGCGGCGCGCCTCCAAGGTCTGGCGAGCCGGGTGGCGACCATGGAGCAAGAGGCGTTGGGTTTCAGGGCCAATCTTGAAGAGCAGCGGCAAAAGGCACTGATCGATCCATTGACCGGCTTGCCCAATCGGGCCGCCTGGGAAGAACGCCTTGGGCATGAAATGGCCGTCTGGCAGAAGAACAAGACCAACCTGTTGGTGTGTATTCTGGATCTGGATCACTTCAAGCGTATTAACGATGGCTACGGGCATCTGGCCGGCGACCGGGTTCTCAAGATTGTTGCAAAGGTTGTGAAGAAGCAGCTACGCCCGACGGATTTCATTGCGCGCTTCGGCGGTGAGGAGTTTGTGATCCTCTTGCCTGCGACTCAGGTGACAGCAGGCCTGGCTTTACTCGAGAAACTGCGGACGGCGGTTGAGGAGTGCCCGTTTCACTTCAAGAGCGAACCGGTCACCATCACCGTGTCCACGGGCGTGACAGCGTTACGCCCCGGCGAGCGCAGTGATGTAGCGCTCAAGCGCGCTGATCAGGCCTTGTACCGCGCCAAGGAAAACGGCCGCAACAGAGTTGAGCAAGGTTGATCGATGACTCGACAGCAGTAAGCGATTCCACAGCAGTGCGCTATGCTCCCCACTTTCTTGTCTCTATGATCAGGTTTTCATGAAGCTGTTTTTATCTGCCCTGCTGCTCATTACGTTGACGGCCTGCACCAGCGGACCGCGACTCGACACCAGTCATCCGTCGGTGAACTACGATAACCGCGTGCAGTTTGTCGTGGTGCATTACACCTCTGCGACGCTTGAGCGTTCCCTTGAGTTGCTCACTCACGGCGAGGTCAGTGCGCACTACCTGATTGGTGATACGCCGCCGACCATCTACAAGCTCGTCGACGAGAGCGCCCGGGCCTGGCACGCCGGTGAAAGTGAGTGGGATGGGCGCACCTGGCTCAACTCTGCATCGATTGGTATCGAAATCGTCAATCCTGGTTACCGCGATACACCGACGGGCAGACTTTGGTATCCGTATACGGAAGGGCAGATTCAGGCGCTGATCGTGCTGCTCAAAGACATCGTCAAGCGTAACCATATCGACCCGCGGCACATCATCGGTCATAGCGATATCGCGCCGGCGCGCAAGCTGGATCCGGGGCCGCTGTTTCCTTGGAAACGACTGGCCGAGGCTGGGCTGGGTGTCTGGCCGGACGAGCGTCTGGTGGCCGAACAGCAGGCACTTATGCTCGATAGCGTGCCGGACATCGCCTGGTTTCAGCAGCAGCTTGCTCGCGTTGGCTACACCGTACCGCAGACGGGTGAACTGGATGTTGCCACGCGGGATGTTCTGGCCGCTTTTCAGATGCATTACCGACCCGCGCGTTTCGACGGACAGCCAGATGTGCAGAGCGCCGCTATCCTGAAAGTGCTCAACCGCCAGCGCTGATTTCGCCAATTCGTTGCCGCAGCTCCAATCCAGCGGGCTATTTTCGCGTTTGTTGCTATACCTAGGGGTATTCCTCCGGGTATCAACTGATGCGCGATGCGGCAACACCCTTTCGCACGACCCTGTATCGTCCTTGGCTGATGGCTTTGCTCGCCGCCTTGATGAGTGCTGCCGTGTTGTTGGCGGGCAGCTTTGCATTGGCTTTGCATCAGGCACGACAGAACGAAAGCGAACAGATGAATGCTCAGGGCGGGCGCTTTCTGGTGCGCCTGGAGCAGCTGTTTGGCCAACTGCGCGCCGGTCTTGATCAACTGGAGGCCCAGCCTCTGCGACGCTGTAATCCGGACATGATCGACCGATTGCGTCAGGTTACCTCCAGCTATCGATTCATCTATGAAGCTGCGTTTGTGGGCGATGCCAGAGCGTGTTCCAGCGGATCGCGGGACAGTCAGCCTGGCCTGCCTCGCAAGCCGGATATTCGCGGCCCCACCTACGATTACTGGCTCAATACCTCAGCTCAACCCGACGACAACCTCGCAGCGTTGGTGCTGGGCCGGGGCGGCTTCAGGGTGTCGACCTCCCGGGGGCATCTGACCGATGTGGTGGATTTGCCCACCGGCGGCAGTCTGCTGGTGGTGCTGAATCATGGCGTCAAAGCCGTCACTGTCCTGGGTCCTGATCAACCCTGGCCGCTCAGCGTCCGCTGGTCCTCGAACAGCGCTGAAAAGCTGATCATCACCGATACCCTGTTGATCTATCGCATGCCCACTGAGAGCCCCGTGTACCAGTTGGTGATGATTGCGCCCCGCGCCGGTCTCCAGCAAAAAGTAGCGGGAGCCTGGTGGTTGCTGGTCCCCGCGAGCCTGCTGATTGCATTGTTTATAGGCGCGCTGGTGTTGCAACTCGTGCGTCAGCGCCAGTCGTTAGGGGGTGAGCTGCAGGGCGCGTTGCGGCGCGGCGAATTGAAAGTGCTCTTCCAGCCGATTTTTGATCTGCATTCGCGTGTATGCGTGGGGGCCGAAGCGCTGGTTCGCTGGCGTAGGCCGGACGGCACGCTGACCAGTCCGGACCTGTTTATTCCGTTGGCGGAAAACACGGGGCAGATTCGGCAGATTACGGATTTCGTGTTGCAGCAGTTGCTTGAGCAGTTAGGGCCTCTGCTGCGAGCCAATCCGCAGCTCTATATCTCGGTGAACCTCGCCGCGTGTGATGTGATGGCTCCGCGAATTGGCCGGGTCACGGCCAAATTGCTGGCCGTGCACAAAGTCTCGGCCCGGCAGATCGCCTTTGAAGTCACCGAACGGGGATTGATCGATGTGGTGATCGCCCGCAATCACTTGCAGGCGTTGCGCGACAAGGGACACCAAGTGTTGATTGATGATTTCGGCACGGGATATTGCAGCCTGGCTTATCTGCAAACACTGCCCGTGGATTGCCTGAAAATCGACAAAGCATTTATCGATGCCCTGGGTCATGATGCCGCCAGCAGCGGCGTGGCTCCTCATATCATCCGTATGGCCCATGCCCTGCAATTGCGGGTGATTGCCGAAGGTATCGAGTTCGAATCCCAGGCCCGGCTGCTCATGAGTGAAGGCGTGAAATACGGTCAGGGCTGGTTATTCGCCAGACCGCTAAGCGCTCGTAAATTCAGCGAACTGGTCACAGGCGGCCGCCGCAGCGAAGGGCGGCGGGCTGAGGATGTGGCGTAACGGTGTGGTGTAAAGGCGAATTGTGCCTCTCCAGGATCGACCAAGGAGCGCAATTGTTCGCGAGGCGGTGTGCCTGAAGAAACGCGTCAGACCCTTTCGGCAACAAGTTGCCTCCTACCTCCATAAGCGCTATGCCTGTGCAATGCCGAGGTAGGAGCGAACTTGTTCGCGAGGCGGTGTGCCTGAAGAAACGCGTCAGACCCTTTCGGCAACAAGTTGCCTCCTACCCCCATAAGCGCTATGCCTGTCCAATGCCCGGTAGGAGCGAACTTGTTCGCGAGGCGGTGTGCCTGAAGAAACGCGTCAGACCCTTTCGGCAACAAGTTGCCTCCTACCTCCATAGCGCTATGCCTGTGCAATGCCCGGTAGGAGCGAACTTGTTCGCGAGGCGGTGTGCCTGAAGAAACGCGTCAGACCCTTTCGGCAACAAGTTGCCTCCTACCCCCATAAGCGCTATGCCTGTGCAATGCCCGGCAGGAGCGAACTTGTTCGCGAGGCGGTGTGCCTGAAGAAACGCGTCAGACCCTTTCGGCAACAAGTTGCCTCCTACCTCCATAGCGCTATGCCTGTGCAATGCCCGGTAGGAGCGAACTTGTTCGCGAGGCGGTGTGCCTGAAGAAACGCGTCAGACCCTTTCGGCAACAAGTTGCCTCCTACCTCCATAAGCGCTATGCCTGTCCAATGCCCGGTAGGAGCGAACTTGTTCGCGAGGCGGTGTGCCTGAAGAAACGCGTCAGACCCTTTCGGCAACAAGTTGCCTCCTACCTCCATAGCGCTATGCCTGTGCAATGCCCGGTAGGAGCGAACTTGTTCGCGAGGCGGTGTGCCTGAAGAAACGCGTCAGACCCTTTCGGCAACAAGTTGCCTCCTACCTCCATAAGCGCTATGCCTGTGCAATGCCGAGGTAGGGGCGAAGGCTGATTTGGTGAAGGTTTAACCTACAACGGCAGCGCCATATAAAACTGGGTGCCCTGCCCCGGTCTGGAATAGACGCCCATCCGGCCGCCGTGCAGTTGCACGATCTCTTTGCACAACGCCAGCCCCAGCCCGGCACCGCCTTTCTTGCGGCCGACCTGGACGAAGGGTTCGAATATTCGTCCCTGCTGGCCGTAGGCAATACCTTCGCCGTTGTCTTCCACGCTAATGATGACCCGTTCGCCGTGACGCCGTGCCTGAAGGCGGATCAGCCCGTTTTCCGGGGTGTGGCGCAGGGCGTTGTCCATCAGGTTATCCAGCACCCGTTCAAGCTGGGCGCGGTCAGCATGCAGTCGAGGCAGTGGTTCCTGGGTCTCGATCGACAGGACAATGTTTTGCTCGTGGGCCTTTTCTTCGAAGCGTTGTCGCGCTTCTTCCAGCATGTCTTCGATGGACACAGGGGCCAACGTAAGCTTCTGTAAGCCGTTTTGGTAACGAGAGAAGTTCAGCAGGTCATTGATCAACTGCATCAAGCGCTGCATTTCTTCGTTGACTGTATCGAGCAGGTCCGACTCGCGGGAGTCTGGCGGGAATTTTGACCGTTCGCGGAACAGACCAAACGCCATGTGCATGCCAGTGACCGGCGTGCGCAGCTCATGGGATGCGCGCAAGACAAACTCGCTACGTACACGCTCGAATGCGCGCTGTTCGGTGACATCGTGAAGCACCATGACCGCCCCGAGGATGTGCCCCTTGGTGTGGCTGACGGGGGTCAGGCTGTAGGTGAGAAGCCGCGATTCCCCGTCGACCTCAATTGAGAGGTCTTCCGGCGCACGCTCAAGCGTTCCGCCGCGCAGGGTCAGGTACAACTGCTCGTCCAGTTCGGGGCGCTCCAAGGCTGCGCCGAGCCCTTGGCCAAGCTTGGGCTCTTCCCAGCCCAGCTGACGTTGAGCCACCGGATTGAGGTGTTCCAGACGACCTTGGCGGTCGATCATCAACAACCCGTCGTCGATGCTGTCCAGCACAGCCTGCAAGCGCTGCTGACCCGCCAGCAGTTCATCGACGTTAGTGACCTGATGCTGACGTAACGCTTCGGCCATGATCCCGAAACGTCGCGTCAGCAAATTCATTTCAGCGCCTGAAGCAATCGGCAGGGTCACCTCGAAGTTGCCCTTGCCGATGCTGTCCGCAGCTTTGGCCAAGGCCTCGATGGGGGCGCCGAAGCGACGAGCGATCCCGTGAGCGGTAATGAACCCGATGCACAGCACTGCAATGCCTACCAACCCAAGCAGACCTGCAACCCATAACGCCCGTTCGCGGGAATGGATTTCCACCTTGCTGATGTTGTCCAGCGATTGGCGGTGGGCGACCAGCAAGTTATTGCGCAGGTTGTTGAACGCCTCAGTCAGTTCCGTGTTGTCGCGCATCGAACGTGCGGACTGGCGGGATGCTTCGTAAGCGTCGACGAATTTCTGATAATCCGCCCTGGCTTCGTGGAAGCCATTGTCGACGTTGTTGCGTTCATCGTTCTCGACGCCTTGTTCCAGCAATACCCGGAATTGATCCTGCAGTTTGCCCAAGCGCTCAGAATTGGGCGTCTCATTGAGCATCATAACCAGTTGATCGCCCAGGTTTTGCCGGAGCTTCAGCCCGGTATCCAGGGTCACGAAATTCTGCTGGATCAACGACTCCTGCGAGCTCGCCATCTGCATCACGCTGACCAGACCAAGCACCAACCCCAACAACGCTACCGTTATCAACGCCGAAATGCTGAAGAAAAGCCTGGTGCGTAACTTCATCGCCAGTTTCATGCCGGGTTAGTCATAGGTTGTACTGCTTGCGTTTTCGATACAGCGTGGAAGCATCGATGCCCAATGTCTTGGCGGCCTGATCGAGGGTGTCGCTGGTCGCCAGGACTGCGCCGATGTGGGCTTTCTCCAGTTCATCCAGGCTCAGCGCAGCACCGACTCGCGGCGCGTTGCTGGTGGGTTGCTCAGCCATGCCCAGGTGAGCCACTTCAACCCGCTCTTGCGGGCAAATGATGCTGGCGCGTTCGATGACGTTGCGCAGCTCACGAATGTTGCCTGGCCAGCGGTAGTTCAACAGCGCGGCTTTGGCTTCATCGCTGAACCCCCTGGCCGGGCGTGCGTAATCCTTGACGAAGCGCGCCAGGAAGCGATCCGCCAGAGTCAGGATGTCTTCCGTACGCTCGCGCAGCGCGGGCAGATTCAGGGTGATCACGTTCAGACGGTACAGCAGGTCTTCACGGAAGCGACCATTGCGCACCATGTCTTCAAGGTTCAGGTTGGTGGCTGCAAGAATACGGACATCGGCACGGCGAGTCACCGGATCGCCGACTCGCTCGTATTCTTTGTCCTGAATGAATCGAAGCAATTTTGGCTGTAACGTGAGGGGAAAATCGCCGATCTCGTCGAGAAAAAGCGTCCCCCCGTCGGCCTGGTTGACGCGACCCAAAGTGCTCTCGCTCGCGCCGGTAAACGCGCCGCGGCTGTGACCAAACAGCTCACTCTCCATCAGTTCGGCAGTCAGCGATGGACAGTTGATGGTCACGCAGGATTTCTTGTTGCGCTTGCTCCAGCCATGAATAGCGCGGGCCAGTTCGCCCTTGCCGGTGCCTGACTCGCCCAGAATAAGAATGTTGGCGTCAGTAGTCGCCACCTGACGAGCTGTCTCCAGAATCGCCATCATCGAAGGGCTGTGGGAATCCAGGCCGTCCTTGGGTTTGCGAATTTCGCCTTCCAGTACTTCCAGCCGGGCTGACAACTGGCGTACTTCCAGCTGTTTGGCGGTGGCCAGACGCAGTTGATCCGGGCTACACGGTTTGACCAGATAGTCAGCCGCACCGGCTTGAATAGCATCGACTGCTGTATCGACCGCCGAGTGAGCGGTGACGATCACCACCCGCATCCACGGGGCTTGAACGCGCATTTGCGCCAGTACATCCAGGCCATTGTCTTCGCCTAGCCGCAAGTCCAGAAAGCACAGGTCGAAGACCTGGCGCTGCAGCAACGTTTCCGCTTGGGATGCGCTGTTGGCGGTGGCGACACTGTAGCCCTCATCTTCCAGGCAATAACGGAACGTGCGAAGGATCGCGGATTCGTCATCCACAAGCAGAATACGGCCCTGATTCTCAGTGGCTGCTTCCATTTTTCCTACGCTCCTTAATGAATTGTCTTGCGTTAGTGTCGGAATAATCGGGCAAGTTGCATGGTTGATTCTGATTGATTATGCGAGGGGGATGGTAGTTATCTGAGTGGTTTTGAGATAAATAACTGATTTTTATAAGAAATAATCTCTTCGTATACCTCGCGCCAGGCTTGCGAGCTTCAGTTGCATTTCATGTTGCATGAAGCCAGTTCTGCCGATTCCTGCATGCTGCGCGGCGGCTATTTGCGATTCACGACGGCGTCCCGCTCGAATCCCGTTCCGCACTTACTTGTCATTTGCTGATCAGACAAAGGCAAGCCTCTGAATTGAGACGTATCTCCGGAGGACTGGCTCGAAACCCTTACACAGCTATGAAGATGGAGAACTGCCATGCACCCGCTGAAAAAGCTCGCTCTGGCCACAGCCACAATCACCGTGCTGGGCCTGAACCCTTTGATGGCCAGTGCTGCTCAGGGCGATTTGCCCAGCCAGCTCGCCGAAGCGCGTCAGGAAGGTTCGATCTGGACCGCATTCGCCCTCAACAAACATTTGAGTCCGTTCAAAATCGACGTCAGCGTCGAGCAAGGAACGGCTGTCCTCAAGGGCAAGGTAGAAAACCAGGTTGATCGTGAACTGGCCGAACGCATTGCGCTGGACACCAAGGGCATCGACAAGGTCGACAATCAACTGGAGATCGACCCCAATGTCGCTGCTGAGCCGGGCACCAAGGCCAATATGGCGCAGCGATTCGAAGACGCCACGCTGACTGCGACCGTGAAGTCCAAACTGCTTTGGAGCAGCGTCACTGAAGCACTCAACATTGATGTCGACGCCAAAGACGGTGTCGTGACGCTTAAAGGTCGTGCGCAAAGCCCGGAAGCCAAGGAAGTAGCCGGTAACCTTGCGACCAACACCGATGGTGTGGTCAGCGTCAATAATTTGATAAGCATCAGTGCTGCGGACTCCATTGCCTCACGGGTTGATCCGCAGGCGACAAGCCCGGCTGAAGACATCAGTGATGTATGGATTACCAGCAAGGTCAAATCCAGCCTGATCTACAGCCGTAATCTGGATGGCCTGAACATCAAGGTCGACACCAAAAGCGGTCTGGTCAGCCTTAACGGCATCGTTGCCAACTATGCGGAAAAAGAACTCGCCGTCGAGATCGCGCGAAATATCCGTGGCGTTAAAGGCGTGAATGCGGATGCCCTGAAAGTGATGACCCGCACGACCGGCTGATCAATTGGGCTAGTACGTTCGTGCATCCTGCACGACCCGTCAGGGCTGATCGTGCAGGATGCTACCAGCATAATTATTTTAGCGTTTTTAAGTTATTGATTTATAAGGTTATTTGTTTGAATTGAAAGCTGGCATGCAGGCTGCAATATCTTGTTTATAGAAGCCGTGAAAACCCCGGCAACAAGATCAAGTTTGACAGCCCCACGTGGTGTCAGGAGCAACCAGATGAACCGCCAGCGTCTTACTCAATTGCGTATTTCGCCTCTGCACATTCAGCAGGCTTTGTTCGCCAGCCTGGCGCTGATGGTCACTCTGATTGCAATTCAGCTGTTTCAGCATTGGGAAAATTCCCGCGAATCTGCACAAATCAAACAGCCATTCACTTACAGCCAGACTTACAACAGCCAGACGTACAGCAACGCCAGTGCGTCGATGGCTCGCGATACCGCGCTGAGTCTCACGCCGGTTGATCGTAAAGCGCCTGCAAGTGAAGCACCGCACCAGCAAACCTGGGTTTTTTGACCCGCAGCAGTAGCAGCAGTAAAAGCAGCATCCATTAAAAGCAGATAAGGAGATTCATCATGTTGAGTTGGGCAATCACGTTTCTGATCATCGCCATCGTCGCCGCCGTTCTTGGTTTCGGTGGTATCGCCGGCACCGCAACCGGTATCGCGAAGATCCTTTTCGTCGTATTCCTGGTTATGTTCGTGGTCTCGTTCTTCTTTGGCCGTCGCGGCCGAGGTTAAACATGCGCACGTCTCTGCACTCAATCGCAGCCGCCCTGTTAATGGGCGGCAGCGCAATGGCGATGGCTGCCAATGACGGCCAGTCTCGGGTCAATCAGTTATTGGGATCTGACCCCGAGTACCGGTCTACCTGGAGTTCAGTGATCAAGAAGGAGGAGCGTTTGCCCGACTGGGTGATCAATCTCTCCGGTGCCAGCGAGCAGCAGATGACCGCTGTGACCGAAGACAAGAAGCCGTATCTGGTCGGTCCTTTGTGTGAAAAAGCTGAAACCTGCAAGAGCCAGCGTCTTCTCGTGGCGTTCAGCCTCGACAAAGATGAAGCCTATGCATTGTTGGTAGATGTGCCAGCTGGCCTGCCTTCGGACAAGTCGCCGACACGTCATGCAACTTACCGTTATCTGGGTGAACCGGATGAGGGAATGCAAGGCATGCTCCAGGAACAGCTCCGCAAGGATCCGAACTGGTACTGATTCACGGTATTCGAGAACAGAGAGCATTCATGTTCGGGGTGCTCTTTAGCTACGCGGTTCGAGAAGAACCGCGTATGACCAGGGGGCCGGGACGCTTTGATCGTTTGGATCGGAGTGACCTAGGAGTACAGGGAGTGCTTCCGACGAGGGCCGGGTCAGGAAGAACCGCGACGCAATTCCATGATTGTAATCTCGAATGTTCGGGAAACGGTCGGCTGTCTTGCGTTGCGTTTTATCATTTCAACTTGCATTAGATGCATGTCCGAGCATCCGACAAATCTTGTACGAATTGTCTGCTTTTCATCCCTTCCGTTTACCTGCTGATTTCCTGTTTTAAATTTCTGAATGGCCTGTAGAGGGCGAATTAGCCACCTTTGAGCCGATTCGCGGTACGTTCTGGTCGTTTTCAGGCATGTTTTCTGTCGCTTGCATTATGCCGATTCGGCATGGGGTAGTCGTTTACGGCATTAGACGTCGCGCCCATGCGTGGGAATAGTTGCGCCTTTTTTCGTCAGCTAAAGAGCCGGATGCTCGCTTGCTGCATTTACTCGGCACTGCTCTGAACGGTAACCGATGTCTCGCCGCTGCTGTGGATCAGCAAAGTCGTGCATGTGTGCTTAGAGAAGTGCGAGCCACTTGAAAAAAGGTAACGACATGAAGAAGGCAAAGCTGAGCCTGGCATGGCAGATCCTTATCGGTCTGACACTCGGGATTGCGCTGGGCGCGCTACTTAACCACTTCAGTGCAGAGAAGGCCTGGTGGATCAGTAACATCCTTCAACCGGCGGGCGATATCTTTATCCGCCTGATCAAAATGATCGTCGTACCTATTGTGGTTGCCTCGCTGGTCGTAGGGATTGCAGGTGTTGGCGATGCCAAGAAGCTGGGGCGTATTGGCCTCAAGACCATCCTTTACTTTGAAGTCGTCACGACCATCGCGATTCTGGTTGGACTGGTGCTGGCCAATGTTTTCCATCCCGGCACCGGTATTGACATGAGCAGCCTGGGTACTGACGACATCTCAAAGTACATGGCGACCACGGCAGAAGTGCAGCATGACCATGCTTTCATCTCCACGCTCCTGAACCTGATCCCTTCCAATATCTTTGCGGCCCTTGCCCGTGGCGATATGTTACCGATCATCTTCTTTTCGGTGATGTTCGGTCTCGGTCTGGCGAGCCTGGACGCTGAGGTGCGTGAGCCGGTGCTGAAGGTATTCCAAGGCGTGTCGGAAACCATGTTCAAGGTCACTCACATGATCATGAACTATGCGCCCATTGGTGTATTTGCCCTGATCGCTGTGACCGTCGCTAAATTCGGTTTCGCCTCACTGCTGCCATTGGCCAAGCTGGTGATTCTGGTTTACTTCGCCATCGCCTTCTTCGCGTTCGTGGTGCTTGGCCTGATTGCTCGTCTGTTCGGTTTCTCGGTGATCAAGCTGATGCGCATCTTCAAAGACGAGCTGATCCTGGCCTACTCCACCGCCAGCTCCGAAACCGCCCTGCCGAACGTGATCAGAAAGATGGAGGCCTATGGCGCGCCGAAGGCGATCTGCAGCTTTGTGGTACCGACCGGTTACTCGTTCAACCTCGACGGTTCGACCCTTTATCAAAGCATCGCGGCGTTGTTCATTGCTCAGTTGTACGGCATTGATCTGTCCATCGGCCAACAGTTGATGCTGGTTCTGACATTGATGGTGACCTCCAAAGGTATCGCTGGCGTGCCAGGCGTTTCCTTTGTGGTGCTGCTTGCGACGCTGGGCAGTGTGGGTATTCCGCTGGAAGGTCTGGCATTCATTGCCGGTGTCGACCGCATCATGGACATGGCGCGTACCGCATTGAACGTGATCGGCAACGCGTTGGCTGTACTGGTCATCTCGCGTTGGGAAGGCATGTATGACGATGCCAAAGGTGAGCGCTACTGGAATTCCCTGCTGCACGCGCGCAGCAAGGAAGCGGTTCCGGGCGCTGAGCCGGTGTCTTCGAACAACGCATAAATGCTCCCGACAGGCTGCAAGTGACCTCAAACTCACGCACGACCGGTAGGACCGAATTCATTCGGGAAGGCTGTGCTCAGGCGATACATGTGCAGTGGATGTACCGGCCTCTTCGCGAATGAATTCGCTCCCACTGGGATTGGGTTCACAGGCCAACATAGGGTCATCCCACAGGTTACGCACGACCGGTAGGACCGAATTCATTCGGGAAGGCTGTGCTTCAGGCGGTACAAAGGCTGTGGATGCACCGGCCTCTTCGCGAATGAATTCGCTCCCACTGGGATTGGGTTCACAGGCCAACATAGGGTCATCCCACAGGTTACGCACGACCGGTAGGACCGAATTCATTCGGGAAAGCTGTGCTCAGGCGATACATGTGCAGTGGATGTACCGGCCTCTTCGCGAATGAATTCGCTCCTGTCGGGATTTGGGGTCACACGGCAACATAGGGTCATCCCACAGGTTTCGTATAGCGCCAACACACCCCGGCATGCCGGGGTTTGTTGTTTCTGGCTAGGCCTGTGCCATGGCGTCGTTGAGTGATTTTTCCAGCTGCGCCTTGTAGCGCAGGTACAGGATGGTTTGTCCGCGGGTGTCGTCCAGTAAACCGGAAAGGTCAAGGTCGGTGATGTAGCAGCGATAGCGTTCGGGCTCGGTGCGTCGCTCAAGAATCTGTCGGGCCACGACGCTGAACAACTGATCACCATGCTCCAGCTCGGAGAACTCGTTGTTATCGCAGTACAGCGTCACGCTTACCTGACCGGGTGATGCCTGTTCGACAATCGCCTGCACGTCGTAGAACGGCTTGCTTGCGGCAGTTGGCGCACTGCGTGGTTCGATGCGTCGGGCTCGCCCTGCGCCAGATGGCAAGACCTGGTAATAAAGCGTTTCGAGGAAAGCGACCGCCGTGGTATCGCCCACAGGCAGCATCCCGGTGCGGCGATAAACCAACGCCTGGAAGAAACGCTGCAGGGGCTGCAACAGGCTCAACTCATCGTGAAAAGGCAGACGCTGATGCCAGAGCGCATTGTGTTCATCGAGTGCGTAGAGATCGGCCTCATTTTCGTTGACCCTGTAAAACACTTGAATGCATTCGGGCTGGCCATGGGGCAGGATCAGCGCCAGATCGTGATCGCTCAGGGCGTGCGGATCCAGGTGCAGAGGGCTGTAGCGCGGTAGCTCTTCACCCAGATATTCGAACAGTCCCGAAAGACTATTGATCACCACATGAGTGACTGGCTGGGTCGGCACCATTTCCAGTACGTGGTATTGCTGTTGCACCTGGATCAGGTAGCGATGGTTCAGGCGTGAGGCATGCAGCAGTTGCGCGGTGGCCACCAGCTCTTCAACCCGCTGGGCGATGGCGGGAGCGCGGTTGTGGCAGAAGCAACGCACACTCACCACAGGTTGCGCCGCGCCCTCGGGCAAATTACTGAGTAGCTCGCTCAGGCAGTCAAGCAGCGCATGAGCGCCGTCATAGCGGCTGACGAGGATTTCGTTCCAGCTGTTCAGCGTGATCTGATCCAGAGTCAGTACGAGGTTTTCCCTGACCCCGGCATAACTCAGCGAATCGGTTCGTTCAGTGGTCATCAGGATGTTCAGATCACGATGGTGACTGAGCGGATCAATCCCGACGTTGACCAGCAACAGAATCTCGCTGGGTACCGCAGGGCTCAGCACGCGTTCTTCGCTGACCACCTGGAGCGGAACAGGGATCTGCTGTTGCAGCGCCCCGAGCAGATTGAACAGCTCGAATTCGCTCAGGTCGCTGCTGCCCGGATGCAGTGCCAGTCGCGTGGTTGTGTCGATCACATTGTTGCGATGGCACCAGGTCAACAGTTCCAGCAACTCGCGGCTGCGCTTGATTGGCGAGAAGTCGATCCATTCATGAGCGCCCAGACTGCCGTTATACAGAGCCCACTGAGTTTTACCCGGCTCGCGCTTATTGGGTGACTGCACCAGCGTCAGCGTGTCTTCCGCCAGATCGGGAGCGATGCCCGGATTGATGAACTCAACTTTGCCTGCCTTGCGCTCGAATGCGGCGTACAACCTGCGGCCTAGTATATTCAGGTCCCGGGCGTTGGCCGAGCTGGCGACGTTTTGCTGGCGGGCGAGCTGGGTCAGAAAGCGATAGCTGTAGTTGAGTTCGTTGACCAGTGCGCGGCGCTCATGGGCGACCTGGCGCACCTTCCACTGACTGCGGCTGTCGAGCAGGAGTAATTGGCGTTCGTCCCAGCCCCACTCCCGCGTCAGTCTTTCCAGTAACTGCCGCTGCCAGCTGGTGTTGCGCAGCCGCGAAGTCCCGGTCAGCTTTTTATTCACTTTCAAATACAGGCTGCGGCGTACCAGCTCCAGTCGTTCCAGTTCGCCGCGCTGGATCAGATACTCCTCAATACGCCGATACACGACCATGTATGGATCCAGCTCATCCAGATCCACCCGATTGGCGAACACCGCTTTCTTGAAGCGCAGGCTCAGGCAGCGGACCTTGGGGTGTTCGCTGGCATACACCTCAGTCAACAGCAGTTTGAGCACCGACTTATAGGGTGACTCGATGCCCTTGAACAATTGCCACAGGCCGGCACCGAGAAACTCTCCGGGCGGAATAAGCGCCATATGGCCCAGGTCGAGCACTTCATCATCGCGGATAAAGCGTTTCGACAGCAGCGTATGGGTGTACTCGGCGTAGCGCTGTTCTTCATAGCTCGGCACCAGCCACCACATGGGCGTGCGACCCGCGAGCCAGATGGCGGTGCGGTAGAACTCGTCCAGCAACAGATAGTGCTGCGTGCTGCCGCAGTTGTCCGAACTGAGCTGCGTATCGCGCTCACCTGCAGCGAAACGCTGCAGGTCGATCAGGAAAAAGTGCGCTTCTGCACCCTGACTGGCGGCCCACACTTCCAGCGCCTGACACTTCTTGTGCAGCTCGGCGGCTTCGTCTGCATTCAGCTCTGAGTCATGACAAACCCAGACATCCATGTCGCTTTCTTCAGCTTGCGCGAAGGTACCCAGGCTGCCCATCAGAAACAGACCGTGAATGGGGTTGCGCGCATTGCCACGCCGGGCTTTGTACGAGAACGACCGGGTCAGGCGTTGGGCTTCGGCCAGCGCCAGGCTACTGGGCTCGTATTGGGACACGCCCGCAGGCGTGCTGCCGGATACATAACCGGGCAACAGCGGATGGTTGACGTGAAAAAACAGCGGCAGCAAATTCAATACGGTTTGCTGGCGATTCGACAGCCCCTCGAGGGCACGCGCAAGCCGCCCGCTGTTCAAAGTCAGGAAACGGTTACGGAGCTGGGAAAGCACCTTACGGTCGATGCCTTCATCCAGGTCAGGACGGATTTCGGAATTACGCGTCATTGCAACTCAAACCGGATGCCGGGCTCGAAAGGGGCGGCGTGGAAGTAGTGAGTCAGACGGCGGGCAGGACGACGTGAGAGCCTGAAGCTTTCAGTCCGTTTATTGTTCTGGCGCCAACTTTTTACTATCGGCGCAGATTTTCATAAATGAAGGGCCCGTCAGACCTTTTTCGGAATGCGGGCCCTGGCGGCGATCAAGCGGCTTGTTTGGCAACGTTCAGAATAGTCAGCAGGGACTGGGCATGTTCGGCGGCTTCCAGTCCGAGACTGGTCAGGTATCCGCCATCGACCTGAGTGGTCAGGCCTTTTTCGAAGAGTCTTTTAGCAGCCGCAACAGCAGTCGGAGCGGCCACGTGATGGACTTTGAGTCCTTCAAGGGTATTGCCCAGATTGAAGAGTGCGAGGATTTCCAGTTCGGCAACCAGCTCAGGGGTATACGACATAGGTGCTCCAGACTTTTTCTAGTAATACGCCTCACTGGCTGGCGGAATCCTGGAATCAACGTGTCTGTGCTGCGCTCGTCGGTTCTGGATGACCGTTAAAGCCGGCTCGGCGTGGAAGCCTCGTCGTTCTAGCGGCAGCGAGGCATTTGCAGTGTAGACCTGGTCTGGGGATTTTGCCGAGCCTGATTTTCTGAGGTGTCGCCACCGGCCGTCAGTTGGCCGGTGCGCGCGTCAGCTCATGCCTCTGGCGGTAACTCAGGCAAGGCACGCAAGGCGGTTTCATACCATTCGGTGTTGAACGGACGGTCTTCTTCCAGCAGTGCGTCAATTTCGATAGCCAGAACATGGGCCATCAACTGCAGGATTTCTTCACGCTCATAGCCCACCAGCGTCAGCTTGTTGAACGTCGCTTTGGCGGCAGGAGGGTTGTCGCTTTCAATCTGATTTTCGATAGCCTGAACCAGGGTCGATTCAGCGAATTCTTCTTCATCGTTGTCGAGAGTGTCGGTCATGGGGTGTTTCCTTGAGAATTTTTAGTCGGAGCGCATAAATGTGATGGTTAGCCGCGGTCCCTGTGGGAGCGAGGCTTGCCCGCGATGAACGATAACGCGGTATTACTTCAAACCGCGGCGTTCTAATCGCGAGCAAGCTCAGCTCCCACAAAGGAGAGGTGATTAACGCGCAGCGAGTAACGCCTGTCCGCGAACCACTGCAGCCTTGACCTGTGCCGGAGCGGTGCCGCCGATGTGATCACGGGCGTTGACCGAACCTTCCAGGGTCAGCACGGCAAACACGTCCTGCTCGATCTGATCGCTGAATTTGCGCAGTTCTTCCAGGCTCATTTCAGCCAGGTCCTTGCCGCTTTCAACGCCATATTTCACTGCATGGCCGACGATTTCGTGGCAATCACGGAATGGCAGGCCACGGCGCACCAGATAGTCCGCCAGGTCTGTCGCCGTGGAGAAACCGCGCAGCGCCGCTTCGCGCATAATGGCGTGCTTGGGCTTGATCGCCGGGATCATGTCGGCAAAGGCACGCAAGGAGTCGCGCAGCGTGTCGGCGGCATCGAACAGTGGCTCCTTGTCTTCCTGATTGTCCTTGTTGTAGGCCAGTGGCTGGCCCTTCATCAAGGTCAGCAGGCCCATCAGGGCGCCGAATACGCGGCCGCTTTTGCCACGCACCAACTCCGGTACGTCAGGGTTTTTCTTCTGCGGCATGATCGAGCTGCCGGTGCAGAAACGATCCGGTAGATCGATGAACTGGAACTGGGCGCTGGTCCACAGCACCAGCTCTTCCGAAAAGCGCGACAAATGCATCATCGCGATGCTGGCGGCCGAGCAGAATTCGATGGCGAAGTCACGATCCGAAACGCTGTCCAGCGAGTTACCGCCGACGACGTCAAAGCCCAGCAGTTTGCAGGTCAGTTCGCGATCAATCGGGTAAGTCGTACCGGCCAGTGCTGCGCTGCCCAACGGCATGCGGTTCAGGCGCTTGCGGCAGTCGACCAGACGCTCGTAATCGCGACTGAGCATCTCGAACCACGCCAGCATATGGTGACCGAATGTGACCGGTTGCGCGGTCTGCAAATGGGTGAAGCCCGGCATGATGGTGTCGGACTCACGCTCTGCCTGACCCAGCAGGCCCTGTTGCAGGCGAGTGATTTCCGACAGGATCAGGTCGATCTCGTCACGCAGCCACAGGCGGATATCAGTTGCCACCTGGTCGTTACGGCTGCGACCTGTGTGCAGTTTTTTACCGGTGATGCCGATGCGGTCAGTCAGACGCGCCTCGATATTCATGTGCACGTCTTCCAGATCGACGCGCCACTCGAAGCTGCCCGCTTCGATCTCGGTCTGGATAGTCTTCAAGCCGTCAATGATGGTGTCGCGTTCGGCATCGGTGAGAACGCCGACCTTGGCCAGCATCGTCGCGTGGGCGATGGAGCCCATGATGTCGTGGCGATAAAGGCGTTGGTCGAAGGTGACGGAGGCCGTGAAGCGCGCGACGAAGGCGTCGACGGGTTCACTGAAGCGGCCGCCCCAGGACTGGTTGGTCTTGTCGGTGCTCATGGATTCGCTCGTGATCTGCTGAAGAATGACATGCCCGCGTCTGCTCGCCGGGCACTCGCGATCATAACAGGTTGGCATTTTTTTATTTGCGGGCAGCTTGCCGCACAGCCCCGCACAGTCGAGACTGGGCTGATGCGAAATAGCTTATTGAAACAACCCTCGCCCAAAGGGCCTGGCAAAGAGTTTTTCCTCCCTGAGCTGTGCCTTCCGCAAGCGCTGTTGGTACTGGTCCTGCTCGCCGAATTATTGGTTCTGGTGTTGGTGCTGGTCGAACCCATGCGTCCGGGCTTTGATTGGGTGCGGCTGGCGCTCATGTCGTTGTTCGTGCAGTGGATTGTGCTCTTGTCAGCGGCTTTGTTGTGCGGGCTTCGACCGTGGCTGGCACGCTTGCCTGCGGGGCGTGCGGGGGTATTCGGTTGTTTGCTGGTTGTGGCGATTACCCTGCTCTGCACGGCAGTCACCGACGTTTGCCAACTGACCGGCAGAGTGACGTTTGGCGTGATGGTCGAGCGCTACGTACGTTATGGCCTTATCGCGCTGATCATGTCGGCCCTGATGCTGCGCTACTTTTATTTGCAGAGTCAGTGGCGCAAGCAGCAGCAGGGCGAGTTGCGTGCGCGCATCGAATCGCTGCAAGCGCGTATCCGGCCGCATTTTCTGTTTAATACCCTGAACAGCATCGCGAGCCTCGTGGCGACCAATCCGGTCAAGGCCGAGCAGGCGGTGCTGGATCTTTCCGACCTTTTTCGGGCCAGCCTGGCCAAGCCGGGAAGCCTCGTCACCTGGCGCGATGAGCTTGAGTTGGCAAAACGATATTTATCGATTGAGCAATATCGTCTTGGCGAGCGTCTACAGTTGGACTGGGTGATCAGTGGAATTCCAGACGACCTTCCAATTCCCCAGCTAACCTTGCAGCCACTACTCGAAAACGCTTTGCTTTATGGGATTGCACCTCGGGTCGATGGAGGTGTCGTAAAGGTAGAAGCAGATTATGAAAGGGGGGAGTTCATATTGTGTGTAAGCAATCCCTATGACGAAGTTGCCAGTCGGCAGACTTCCAACGGCACTCAGCAAGCACTGGTAAATATCGGTGCGCGCCTCACGGCACTTTTTGGTCCGCACGCCAGTCTGAGCGTGGAGCGCCGTGACGGTCGTCACTACACCTGTCTACGCTATCCTTGTGCGAGACTCACGCAGGAAGCCAGAGCTATATGAATGTCCTGATCGTTGATGACGAACCCCTGGCCCGCGAACGGCTTAGCCGGATGGTCAGTGAAATTGAGGGTTATCGGGTTCTGGAACCCGGTGCGTCCAATGGCGAAGAAGCCTTGGCGCTGATTGAAAGCCAAAAGCCGGATATCGTTTTGCTGGATATCCGCATGCCAGGCATTGATGGCCTGCAAGTCGCTGCCAGATTGTGCGAGCGGGAAACCCCGCCTGCTGTCGTCTTTTGTACTGCGCACGACGAATTTGCCCTTGAAGCTTTCCAGGTCAGCGCGGTCGGCTACCTGGTTAAACCTGTGCGGCCTGAGCATTTGATTGATGCCCTGAGAAAAGCCGAGCGCCCAAACCGCGTGCAGTTGGCGGCCATGACGCGCCCTGCGGCAGAAAGCGGCAACGGACCACGCAGCCACATCAGTGCACGGACCCGTAAAGGTATCGAGTTGATCCCGCTGGATCATGTGATCTATTTCATCGCTGATCACAAGTACGTCACCTTGCGCCATGAAGGGGGCGAAGTCCTTCTGGATGAGCCTTTGAAGGCACTCGAAGATGAATTCGGCGACCGTTTTGTGCGTATCCATCGCAACGCACTCGTTGCCCGTGAACGTATCGAGCGTCTGCAACGCACGCCTCTGGGGCATTTCCAGTTGTTCCTCAAAGGCCTCAATGGCGATGCCTTGATCGTCAGCCGTCGGCATGTGGCGGGTGTGCGCAAGATGATGCAGCAGCTGTAAAGCGGATTGAAATGCTATTCCTGTGGGAGCGGTGCTTGCCCGCGATAAGGCTGGACGTGATCTAAAGTGAACCGCGTCCAGCCTTATCGCGGGCAAGCACCGCTCCCACAATGTGTTCCAAGTCAAGAACTCACTGCTGGGATGATGCGTTGCACTGGTGCGACGACAGAGCACTGAGCCGTTTTTCCTGAACTGTTATCATCCGTCGCAACTACTACCCTGTACGGATTGATCCATGTCCTCTCGCGAAATCCGCATTGCCACCCGCAAAAGTGCGTTGGCCCTCTGGCAAGCCGAATACGTCAAAGCCCGCCTGGAGCAGGCTCATCCGGGGCTGGTCGTGACATTGGTGCCGATGGTTAGCCGTGGCGATAAGTTGCTTGACTCGCCCCTGTCGAAAATCGGCGGTAAAGGGCTTTTCGTCAAGGAACTGGAAACAGCTCTGTTGGAGGATCGCGCGGACATCGCGGTGCATTCCATGAAAGATGTGCCCATGGACTTCCCGCAAGGCCTTGGCCTGTTTTGCATCTGCGAGCGTGAAGACCCGCGAGATGCGTTTGTCTCCAACCAATTCGCCAGCCTTGAGGCGTTGCCCGCTGGCAGCATTGTCGGCACCTCCAGCTTGCGTCGCCAGGCTCAGTTGCTGGCGCGTCGTCCTGATCTGAAAATTCATTTCCTGCGCGGCAACGTCAATACCCGTCTGGCCAAACTCGATGCGGGCGAGTACGACGCGATCATTCTTGCTGCAGCGGGTTTGATTCGCCTCGGGTTCGAAGACCGGATCACCGCAAGCATCAGTGTCGACGACAGCCTGCCAGCCGGTGGCCAGGGTGCAGTGGGTATCGAATGCCGCAGCGTCGATGCTGAAATTCACGCCCTGCTTGCGCCGTTGCATCACGATGCAACCGCCATCCGGGTGGTTGCCGAGCGCTCGCTGAACAAGCACCTCAACGGTGGCTGCCAGGTGCCCATCGCCTGTTACGCCGTGCTTGAAGGTGAGCAGATCTGGTTGCGCGGTCTGGTGGGCGATCCGTCAGGTGCATTGCTGTTGCGTGCCGAAGCGCGTGCGCCACAGGCTGATGCTCAGGCGCTGGGTGTTCAGGTTGCAGACGCACTGCTGGAGCAAGGCGCAGAAGACATCCTGAAGGCTGTTTACGGCGTGGCGGAACGAGAATGAGTGGCTGGCGACTGCTGCTGACCCGTCCGGCAGATGAGTCTGCCGCGTTGGCGCAGACTCTGGCTGACGCCGGGGTGTTCAGCAGCAGCTTGCCATTGCTCGACATTGAGCCGCTCCCGTCCAGTCCCGAGCAGCACGCTCTGGTTCAGGATCTGGACCTCTACAGCGCCGTGATTGTGGTCAGCAAACCCGCTGCGCGCCTGGGTTTGCAACTGGTTGCACAGCTCTGGCCGCAGACGCCGATCCTGCCCTGGTTCAGCGTCGGTGCAGGCACTGCGCAAATTCTTCAGGACTACGGCCTGGATGTCAGCTGGCCCGAGAGCGGCGACGACAGTGAGGCGCTGCTGGATCTGCCCAGGTTGCAACAATCCATCGCCATACCCGGCTCGCGCGTGTTAATCATGCGCGGTGAAGGCGGCCGCGAGTTGCTCGCCGAGCGTTTGCGCAGTCTTGGCGCCAGTGTTGATTATCTGCAACTCTACACACGTAACCTGCCCTATTATCCATCGTCTACGCTGGCTCAGCGTATCCAGGCGGAACGCTTGAACGCGGTAGTGGTCAGCAGTGGGCAGGGTTTTGAACACTTGCGTCAGTTGGCGGGCGATGCCTGGCCTGAGCTGGCGCGTTTAACTATATTCGTGCCGAGCCCACGTGTTGCCGACATGGCGCGCGAAGCCGGAGCCCGAACAGTTCTGAATTGCCGCGGCGCCAGCGCTGCGGCTTTGCTGGCAGCGTTACGGGAACACCCCGGGCCTGCCCCTCAGGCGTATTGATCGACGTGCTCTCTTTACCGATTACGCCCAAATGCAAAGGATGGATACGTGAGCGAAACAGCCTTGCCTAAAGATGATTCCGAATCTGTGCTGACACCACCGACACCCGACCCATTGCGCCCTGAGCGTCCGGCCGGACGCAGCAACGGGCTGGTGGTGCTGGCTTTGTTATTTGGCGTTGCTGGCATCGCCGTCGCCGGTTGGGGGGTATGGCAACTGCGCGCTGTTCAGGCGAGCCATCAACTGCAACGCACTCAAATGCAGGATATCGCCGCGCAAACCCTGACATTGCAAACCAGCGAGAAACAGCTCTCCGAGCGGCTGGCGCAATTGCCTCCTGCCGATGAGCTGGAAGAGCGTCGGCGTCTGGTTGCACAGTTGCAAGGCGATCAGCAACGCTTGAGCCAGCGACTGGAAACCGTACTCGGTGCCAGCCGCAAGGACTGGCGTCTTGCCGAGGCCGAGCATTTGCTGCGTCTGGCGAGCTTGCGCCTCTCTGCATTGCAGGACATCAACAGCGCTCAGGCGTTGGTGCAGGGCGCTGACGAGATTCTTCGCGAGCAGGATGATCCAGGTTCCTTTGCCGCCCGTGATCAACTGGCGAAAAGCCTGGCGTCGCTGCGCAGCATCGATCAGCCGGACCGTACCGGTCTGTTCCTGCAGCTTGCAGCGTTGCGTGATCAAGTCGCCCAACTCAATGAGCTGGCCCCGGAATACAAAGACAAGGGCGAGTCGCTGCTCGGATTGACCGATGGCAAAAGCGAAGACAGCCATCTCGTGCAGTGGTGGAATGAGATCTCCCACTACATTCGCATCGATTTCAACGCCGACAAAAACATCCGCCCGTTACTGGCCGGGCAAAGCCTTACCCAGGTTCGTCTCGCGCTGAGCCTTGCGCTTGAGCAGGCGCAGTGGGCAGCCCTTAATGGCCAGCCACAAGTGTTTGAACACGCTCTGGCTGAGGCGAAAGAGGTGTTGCGCACCAACTTCAATCAAGATGACTCCCAGAGCAAGATGCTCTCGGCGCGTCTGGACGAGCTTTCCAAACAGCCGGTTTCGGTGATGACTCCCGATCTCGCCCAGAGCCTCAGTGCCGTTCAGGCCTATCTTGAGCGGCGTCATGCCTCGGCCGGTGCGCCGGCAGCCGTGAAAAGCCAACCTGCTGAAGCCCGCGAGGGGACCAGCCCATGAAACGTGCCTATGTGCTGTTGTTCATCGCAATCGCCGTAGCTGCGGCGATTGGTGTGGCGATTGCCGAGCATTCCGGCTACGTCCTGATTGCCTATAAAAACTTCCGCTACGAATCCAGTCTGTGGGCCACATTGGGCCTGTTGTTTGCCATCTGGCTGGTGCTTGTCGTGGTGCGTCTGCTGGTCCGTCTGCTCACGACGTCCGGTTCGGTCGCAAATCCATGGTCGCGGCGCAATCGCAGCCGACGCATTCAGGTGGCGATCGAGCAAGGTCAAATGGATCTGGTCGAAGGCCGCTGGGCCAGCGCACAGCGCCATTTGCATCGTGCCGCCGAATCAGAGCCGCAGCCCTTGCTGTATTACCTCGGTGCGGCTCGCGCCGCCAACGAGCTAGGCCATTACGATGAGAGCGACAGCTTGCTCGAGCGCGCCCTTGAACGTCAGCCTCAAGCAGAGCTGGCGGTTGCTCTGAGCCACGCCCAGTTGCAGCAGGACCGTGGCGACAGCGATGGCGCGTTGGTGACATTGCAGGCCATGAACGAACGCCATCCTCACAACGCGCAAATTCTGCGTCAGCTACAGCGGCTGTATCGCGAGCGCGGTGAATGGTCTGCGTTGATCAAACTCATGCCTGAACTGCGGAAAGACAAGGTTCTGCCACCGCAGGAGCTGGCGGAACTGGAGAAACGCGCCTGGGGTGAAAACCTCACGCTGGCGGCCTACCGCGAGCATGATGAAAACGGTAGCTCCGCGGGTTTGCCCGGTCTCGATAGCGCCTGGAAAGGCTTGACCTCGGCGCAACGTCAGGAGCCGCAACTGGTGCTGGCTTATGCCGAGCAGCTGCGCCGGTTAGGCGCAGACGCACAGGCCGAAGAGGCGCTGCGTGCTGCGCTTAAACGTGAGTACAACAGCCACCTCGCTCGTCTGTACGGTCTGGTGCGCGGCAGCGATCCTTCACGGCAGCTTCAAACCGCAGAGGGCTGGTTGAAAAACCATCCTGATGATCCGAGCCTGCTGCTGACCCTGGGCCGGCTTTGCCTGCAAAGCAGTTTGTGGGGCAAGGCCCGGGACTATCTGGAAACCAGCCTGCGATTACAGCGCAATCCGGAAACCTGTGCAGAGCTGGCGCGTCTGCTTGGCCAATTAGGCGAGACCGAGCGCAGCAACCAGCTCTTCCAGGAAGGCTTGGGCTTGCTTGACGAGCGACTGCTGGCACGACCACTCCCCGCCTTGGCAGGCTGATCAAACAGCCAGGATCTCTGGCTGCTTGAGATGTGTTTTGGCCGTCTATGTAGGAAAAGTCTCTTGTGTTTGCTTTTTGTAGGCACTGTCCTTCAAGAGATCGTGATGAAGCGTGCATCCATCGTCTGCAAATGCCCACCTAAACAGGGACGTATCCTTACGCTGGTGCCTTGAAAGGGTTGAGCGCTTTCACTACCGTAACTGCCTTCGTCTCTGGTTACGGATTTGCCATGCAACTGGCTCGCACACGCTCCCTGTTTTTTCTGGTGTTTATTGCCTGTGCAATGATCGTCGGCTCTGTTGTTTATCTGCAGTGTGTTGTCGTCGGGCTCTCACCTTGTGTGCTTTGTCTGTGGCAGCGTGCCGTCTTCGTGGCCAGTGGTCTTGTGGCATTCATCGCTACAATCCATGCGCCAGGCCGGGCAGGATGCGGGGCTTACAGTGCTGTCATCCTGCTGCTCACCTTGTCGGGTGCGGCAATAGCCGGTGGGCAAGTCTGGCTGCAGACGGCAACCATCGACCAGACCGCAGAGGTGATTGCGCAGGTCGAACGGCTGCTGGATATGCTCTCGCTTCATTCGCAGGTCGACAGATTGCGCAGTGATGCCGCGTTTTGTGCGGAAATTTCCTGGTCTTTGTTCGGCATCAGTTTGCCTGAGTGGAGTTTGCTGGCTTTTGTGGGCCTGGCGCTGGTCATGCTGTACGCACTGTTCAACGCTTCGGTCCGCGCTCCGACTGCCGAAAGTCGGGCCGGGGATTAAACACTTGTATGAACTTTATCTCCTGCGTACCTTGATGGGCTGGTCGTGCGGGCATAATCTGGCCCGCAAGCGTTATTGGATATATGCATCATCTGTTGCCCACAAAGCCTGTGTCGTCGACGCCGACGAGATCAAAACCAGGCCTGCGCAGACTGCATGCCCCTGAAGGGAAGTGATCATCATGTTGGAAAGCTGTCAGAACGCGCAGGAACGCTGGGGCGGGGTCAATAAGCTGATTGATCGCTGGCTGCAGGATCGCCTTGAACTGATACGCGTCTACGATGCTCTCGGTGACACACCCGAAGCCTTGGCGGCGGATCGTGAAGGCCTTCAGAAATTCTGCGAAGTACTTGTCGATTATGTTTCGGCCGGGCACTTCGAAATCTATGAGCAGCTCAACAGTGAAGCCAAGGCTTTCAATGATGAGCGTGGTCTTGAGCTGGCAGATACCATCTACCCGCGTCTGAAAGTCATCACTGAGTCCGCACTGGCCTTCAATGATCGCTGCGACAATGGCGACTGCTCTGATTGCACCGTTGTTGCTGCGGAGTTCAACAAACTGGGCGGCTTGTTGCATGAGCGTTTCGAGCTGGAGGATTGCCTGATCGAGGTGCTCCACAACTCCCACAAGGAAGAAGCGGCAACTCAAGCCTGATGACTTCTGCGTGAATGAAAAAAGGGGTGCCAGTGGGCACCCCTTTTTTGTTTCTGTCGGGATTAAAATTGAATCTCACTGTGGGAGATTCTGTTGTCTTCAAGCTTGATCGGCTTTAGCCGGGAGAGCGGTATTTCTGACGAAGAAAACTTAGCGAATGTACCGACGCCCTCCCGGCTAAAGCCGGTCCTGCGGGATTGTGGAACCTGTGGGAGCGAATTCATTCGCGAATGCGGCATTTCAAGCGATACATCAGCTGCGGATGTGCCGGCCCTTCGCGAATGAATTCGCTCCCACGGATTTGTGTTTGCAGGCCAACTGAGAATCTCCCACAGAGTTCAGTGCTGGATGATTACTGCGACACCCCAACCAGTTCGATTTCAAACACCAGCGGCGTGAATGGATCGATCAAGTCACCGGCACCCTCTGCGCCGTAAGCTTCAGCCGAAGGAATGACCAGGCGCCATTTGGCACCGACGGGCATATTTTGCAGTGCAGTGGTCCAGCCGCTGATTACGCTGTCGAGGCGAAACCATTGTGGCTGGGCGCTTTGGTCGAAGACGGTGCCATCTGGCAGACGACCGACGTAGCGAACCTGAACCCGGCCATCAACGCTTGGCTTGGGGCCTTTGCCTGCGACCAGTTCGGTCATCAATATGCCGTCTGCCAACTCGGTGACACCGGGTTTGGCTTTTTCGCTGGCCATGAATTTCTGTTCGCCTTCCATTGCAGCTTCGCTGAGCGGCTCGACGCTGCCTGACGCTTCGGCTTCGGCCACGGCGGCGTCATGTTCGCGCAGGATCTGCTCGATGCGCTCCTTCTTCAGCGCCAGAGGTTTGCCTTGGTAAGACTGCTGCAAGCCTTCAATCAGGGCAGGCAGATCAAGGTCCGGCACTTCCTGATGCAAACGCTCACCCAGGCTTGCGCCGAGGCTGTAGGCGAGATCGTGTGCCTCACTGGAAGGTGCGGCGTGCACAGCCTGAGCCACCGGCAACAACAGGAACAACGACGTTAACAGGTAGCGCGACATGAATGCTCTCCGGCCTGGGAAGGCAGCGATTATGCCAGTGCAATGGCCCGTGTGTGATGAGTGTTTGAAGATGAATTTCGCACTGCATTGGCAGTGACTGCAACAAGCATTTATCCGGGTATGCAACAGGGAGCGTTTCATGCTGTCAAGATGCCCTAGCGGCGCTGCGGGCAGAGGTCTAGTATGGGCCGCAAATCAGTCAGCCTGGAGGTAAGTCATGTCGGCCAAAAACAAGCCAGTAAATACCCCGTTGCATTTGCTACAACAGCTGTCGAGCAGCCTGCTCGAACACCTCGAAGACGCCTGCTCCCAAGCGCTGGCTGATGCGGAAAAACTGCTCGCCAAGCTTGAAAAACAACGTGGTAAAGCGCAGGAAAAACTGCACAAGTCGCGTACCAAATTGCAAGACGCAGCCACCGCTGGTAAAGCCAAGGCACAAGGCAAGGCCAAGTCTGCCGTGGCTGAACTTGAAGAGTTGCTGGACGCGTTGAAAGAGCGCCAGAGCGAAACTCGCGGCTACATCCTGCAGCTCAAGCGCGACGCTCAGGAAAGCCTGAAACTGGCTCAAGGCGTTGGCCGGGTCAAGGAAGCCGTCAGCAAGGCGCTGGACAGCCGTGCCGCTAAACCGGCTCCTGCCAAAGCAGCTCCGGCCAAAGCGGTCGCTGCAAAAGCCAAAGCACCAGCGGCCAAAACCGTTGCTGCAAAAGCTCCCGCTAAAACTGCGGCCAAGGCTCCAGTCAAAGCACCTGCCAAAGTAGCGGCCGCCAAGCCTGCCGCGAAAACGGTTGCCAAGGCTGTTCCTGCCAAAGCAACGCCAGCCAAAGCAGCCGTAAAACCGGCCGCCAAAGCACCGGCTGCCGCAGCAAAACCAGCCAGCAAGCCAGCCGTTAAAACCGCAGTCAAAGCCCCTGCGAAAACCACGACAGCAAAGCCAGCGTCAGTTGCTAAAGCCCCGGCCAAAACTGCAGCGGCAAAACCTGCCGCAGCGAAAGCGCCAGCCAAACCTGCCGCTGCTGCCAAGCCAGCCGTCAAAGCACCTGCTGCAAGCGCAGCCAAGCCAGTTGCGAAACCTGCTGCTAAAACTGCTGCCGCCAAGCCGGCTGTGAAAGCACCGGCCAAGGCTCCTGCCAAACCAGCCGCAGCCAAGCCCGCTGCTAAACCAGCTGTCGCCAAGCCAACTGCGGCGCAACCAGCCGTGAAGCCTGCCGCTAAACCCGCTGCTGCCAAGCCAGTCGCTGCCAAACCTGCAACGCCGACTGCTCCCGCTGCGACTGCAACCCCTGCTCCAGCGCCAGCCACTGCTGCGACGCCTGCGCCTTCGGCATCCAACAGCAGCACCCCGACCAGCGCTTCCTAAGGCCGGTCCATCGCGACGCGCAGCACCTGCAGCGCGTCGTGATTTTGCCCGGCGGCCTCGCCCGCCAGGCAAATCAACCAATCCCCTTGTTCTGCGGTTTCCTGTGCCGACCATTTCAGTGTCTGCGCTTCCAGCCTCCTCAGCAGTTCTCGTTCCGCCTCCAGTTCCAGGGCTTTGACTTGCTCGCGTAGCACGCTCAAGGGCGTATCGTGCTGAGCGCTGTTGCGCCATTGCGTGCGCAATTCCCGGAGCGGGCGCACCACGTCGTCATGCCAGGGCGTGGCCAACTGTCCGATTTCCAGCGCGCGTTCGGTTGTGCAAACGACACCGCGTTGACTCAGCCATGCGCCGCACAACAGCAGGCAAACATTGGCGCCGCTGGCCTGCAGGCTCAGACAAGCCTGCTCGACACCCGGCCTGGCATACAAATCGAGGGTGAAACTCCAAAGGTCAGAAGGCATAGTGCGCTACCTGTTTGAGACGAAGCTGGTAGACTCCGCCGCCATTATGATTCGACTTCAAAGCCTTACCTTACAGCGTGGCCCGCAACGTCTGCTAGAAGACGCCGAGCTGACCCTGCACGCCGGTCAAAAAGCCGGCCTGATCGGTGCCAATGGCGCCGGTAAATCCAGCCTCTTCGCTTTGCTTCGGGGTGAACTGACCCCCGATGCCGGTGACTGTCTGCTGCCCGCCGACTGGCGTATCGCACACATGCGCCAAGAGGTCGACACCCTTGAACGCATCGCCGTGGACTATGTCCTCGATGGCGACCTGCGCTTGCGCGAGGTGCAGCGCCTGCTGGTTGAAGCTGAAGCTGCTCAGGACGGCGCAGCCCAGGCACGTATGCACTCGGAGTTGGATAGCGCCGACGGCTATACCGCCGATGCACGGGCCCGCAAGTTGCTGGCCGGGCTGGGCTTCAGCAATGAACAGATGGAAAAGCCGGTCGGAGATTTCTCCGGTGGCTGGCGGATGCGCCTGAACCTGGCGCAAGCCTTGATGTGCCCTTCGGATCTGTTGTTGCTCGACGAACCGACTAACCACCTGGATCTCGATGCGATCCTGTGGCTGGAGGACTGGCTGAAGAGCTATCCCGGCACGCTGCTGCTGATCTCCCACGACAGGGATTTTCTGGATGCCGTGGTTGACCATGTCGCGCACGTCGATCAGCGCAAAATAACCCTCTATCGCGGCGGCTACAGCGCTTTCGAGCGCGCCCGTGCGGAACGTATGGCCCAGCAGCAACAGGCCTACGAGAAGCAGCAGGCGCAGCGCGCGCACATGGAAAAGTTCATCACGCGCTTCAAGGCTCAGGCCACCAAAGCCAAGCAGGCACAGAGCCGGATCAAGGCTCTGGAGCGTATGGAAGAGCTGTCCGCGGCGCATGTGGACTCGCCATTCGACTTCACTTTCCGTGAGTCCAGCAAGATTTCCAGCCCGTTGCTGGATCTGTCCGATGCGCGTTTGGGTTATGGCGATAGAGCGGTGCTGGAGAAGGTCAAGCTGCAACTGACCCCGGGTGCCCGTATCGGCTTGCTCGGGCCGAACGGCGCGGGTAAGTCGACCCTGATCAAAAACCTTGCGGGTGAACTCGAACCTTTGAGCGGCCACATGGCTCGGGGCGAAAACACGGTGGTGGGCTACTTTGCCCAGCACCAGCTGGACTCGCTGGATGCCAAGGCCAGCCCGATGCTGCACCTGCAACGTATCGCTCCGACCGAGCGCGAGCAGACGCTGCGTGACTTCCTGGGTGGCTTCGACTTCCGCGGCGGACGTCTTGATGAGCCGGTGCTGAATTTCTCGGGTGGTGAGAAGGCGCGTCTGGCCCTGGCGTTGATCGCGTGGGACCGGCCGAACCTGTTGCTGCTCGATGAACCTACCAACCACCTGGATCTGGAGATGCGACTGGCGTTGACCATGGCCCTTCAGGAATTCAGTGGCGCGGTATTGGTGGTCTCCCACGATCGGCATCTGCTCAAAAGTACGACCGATGATTTCCTGCTGGTCGCTGACGGCCGTGTTCAGGAGTTCGACGGCGACCTGGAAGATTACGCACGCTGGCTGGCTGAGTATCGGCTGCGCAATGCGCCGGTCAGCAATACGCCGATCAACGTCGACAAGACCGATAAAAAGGCCCAGCGCCAGCAAGCGGCTGCGCTGCGTCAGCAGTTGGCTCCGCACAAGAAGTTGGCGGACAAGCTTGAGCGCGACCTTGGCACGTTGCACGAGCGGCTCGCCAAGGTTGAGGCGGAACTGGCCGACAGCGCCAATTACGAAGCGGCCAACAAAGACAAACTGCGTGATTTGCTCGCCGAACAGGCGAAGCTCAAAGTGAGTGAAGGCGAGTTGGAAGAGTCGTGGATGGAGGCTCTGGAGTTGCTGGAGTCCATGCAGGCTGAACTGGAAGCACTTTCGTGAGCACGTCGAGGGACTGATGGAAGCATTTGCATCGCTGGTTCCGCCGCACTGGGTGGAGCCGATCTGGCTGGGATTGCAGATACTGCTGATTCTGGTCGCCGGTTACATGGCGCAGCGGCTGGTGGGGCGTTTTCTGACGCGTCTCGGCGAGCGCTATCCGTTGCCCCCTGAACTACTGCTGCCACTGCGCGGTGGTTTACGCTGGTTCATCATGGGTAGTGCATTCGTGATTGTGCTGGGCCAGCTCGGGGTTTCTGCCACGGTACTCTGGACCGCCCTCTCAGGCTTCGTGGCGGTCGCTGCGGTGGCGTTCTTCGCCATGTGGAGCGTGTTGTCCAACCTGCTTTGCGCCGTGTTGATCTACACCATCGGGCCGTTTCGAATTGGCGATGTGGTCGAGTTGGTCGACACCCTCGACAAGCCGGGCGTCAAAGGCCGCGTGCTGGAAATCAACCTGATGTTCACCACCCTGATCGAGCCTCCCGAGGCCGGTGGCGCGCTGGTGCAGGTCCCCAACAGCCAGTTTTTCCAGAAGTCGGTGCGTCGCTGGCGCGGTTCCGATGGCTTCCCGACCATTGCGGTCGACAAAACGCCGGAAAATTAATTTTCGCGGCACCCCCCTGCTGAATCTAGTCAATTGCCCGAGAAGCCACTAGCTTATCGGGCATTGGTGTTTGTCCGAGGTGTGTAATGTCTTTTGATACATGGCTGGCTTTCTTTGCTGCTTGTTGGGTGATCAGTCTGTCGCCGGGTGCAGGCGCTATCGCGTCGATGTCCAGCGGCTTGCGTTATGGTTTCTGGCGCGGCTACTGGAATGCCTTGGGCCTGCAGATCGCATTGGCGGCACAGATCGCAATTGTCGCTGCAGGCCTCGGGGCGGTGCTCGCTGCCTCGGACATGGCATTCACGCTGATCAAGTGGTTTGGTGTGGCGTATCTGGTGTATCTGGGCATCAAACAATGGCGGGCGCTGCCTGCAGACCTGTCCGAAGATTCGACCATTCGGCCTGTTGGTAAACCCATGGCGTTGGTCGTCCGCGGGTTTCTGGTGAACATCAGTAACCCGAAGGCAATGGTCTTCATGCTGGCAATCCTGCCGCAGTTCATCGACCCTAACGCACCGCTGCTCGCCCAGTACCTGACCATCGGAGCAACAATGGTCACTGTGGACATGATCGTCATGGCGGGCTATACCGGGCTGGCTTCGAAGGTATTGCGTGCGCTCAAGACCCCAAAACAGCAACGCCGCATGAACCGGACCTTTGCCGGTTTGTTCGTGGGCGCTGCGGGTTTCCTGGCGACGCTGCACAGGGCGTAGCAGCAACCTTTGTGGGAGCTGAGCTTGCTCGCGATGAACGATAACGCGACCTGACTTTTAAACTGTGTCGTCCTTATCGCGAGCAAGCTCGGCTCCCACAGGGGGCCGTTCAGACTTTTGACCCGCTCTGAAGATTACAAATACTCCCCCGCCGCCTCCGGCTGATACTCCACCGCCAGCAATGTCAGCTTGAGGGTCTTGCCGCCCGGGGCGGGCCAGTCGATGTGCTGGCCGACCTGCAGGCCCAGCAAGGCTGAGCCAATAGGTGCGAGGATTGAGACTGTGTCCTCGGCACCGGCATCTTTCGGGTAGACGAGCTTCAAGTGGTAATCCTTGCCACTGACTTCTTCGCGGCAATGCACTTTTGAATTCATGGTCACGACACCGGCGGGTACGTCTTCGTGGCTGACCACTTGCTCGGCGCGGTCCAGCTCGGCTTGCAGGGCTTCGAGGCCGGGAGTGGTTTCCTCAAGGCTCTCGATCAACTGTTCAAGACGCTGCACGTCCAGCCGGGTCAGGATGATGGAAGGTTGTGTCGACATGTTGGCAGGCTCCTTTTTCTGCGCTGCATAAAACAAAACCCCGCCTGAAGTGGCGGGGTTTTGAAGGGCTTCATCGATGAAGCATGTCTGGACACTAACACAGCAGGGGCATTACACAACCCGGCAAGACCGTTATGCGTCGGGAGACTGAGTAGCGTCAGCCACTTCTCGGCGCTGGTCTGCATTGGCGCGAATCTGTCGGCGTCGATTGTCGTCTGCCGAGCGCCATTCACGGATGTCTTCCACATGGCGGAAGCAACCGAGACACACTTTCTGCTCGTCGAGCCGGCACAGGCTGATGCAAGGCGAAGGCACTGCCGGGCTGACGTTACTGTACAGCGGCTTGGGCGGTCGGACGGAAGTAGCGGTCACGCTCAAATCTCGTCGAAGTCTAGTTCGACGCCAGCCTGCTCCAGCGTGAAGCGCTTGAGCATTTCGCTCAACAGCTCATCGCTGGTGTCGCAACTCCAGCGCTGCTCTTCTTCGTCGTAGTCGAAGTGAAAGCCGCCCGAACGCGCTGCCAGCCACAGCTGACGCAGGGGTTCCTGACGGCTGAAAATCAGCTGAGTGCCATTTTCGAACTTGACGGTCAACACACCGGCCGAGTTTTCAATGTCCAGATCCAGACCACTCTCGTCGAAAACATCTTCCAGATTTTGCTGGGTGGCATCGACCAGGTCGTGAAAGCGGGCTTCGGTCAAACTCATCAGGGGAACCTCAAAAAGTGTCTGCTGTTGGCGCAGCGACGCAAGATACGGTCGCTTTGAAGCAAATGCAAAGCTTACCCGCCCAACGAACAACACAGCGCCAATAATTCGCTCTGGCTACCACTGAATCAGTGGCGGAGCGTCAAAGCCCCGCCGGACGGGAACCCGGCCACGTAGGCAAGCCGCTGGGTGGCCGGTATACTCGGGCGCAATTAATGCTTTTACAAAGGATTTCGCCATGAAGCGCCTGATCTCTTCGCTTGCTGCGCTTGTCGCGGTCGCTTGTCTTGTTACTGCCTGCGGCCAAAAAGGCCCGTTGTATCTGCCGGATGACCAGAAATCTTCCGATGACCAGGCCAAGTCGCAATCGCACAAGCATCTTTAAGGGAATTACATGGACGCCTTCAACTACCGCGATGGTGAGCTGTTCGCGGAAGGTGTAGCGTTGTCTGCCATTGCCGAGCGTTTCGGCACGCCGACCTACGTCTACTCCCGCGCTCACATCGAAGCGCAATACAACGCCTATGCTGATGCCCTGAGCGGTATGCCGCACCTCGTCTGCTACGCCGTCAAAGCCAATTCCAACCTGGGCGTGCTCAACGTACTGGCGCGTCTGGGTTCAGGCTTCGACATTGTTTCCCGTGGCGAACTGGAGCGAGTGCTCGCTGCAGGCGGCAAAGCAGAAAGGATCGTGTTTTCAGGGGTCGGCAAGACCCGTGATGACATGCGCCGCGCGCTGGAAGTGGGCGTGCACTGCTTCAACGTCGAGTCCACCGACGAGCTTGAGCGTCTGCAGATTGTCGCGGCCGAAATGGGCGTTCGTGCCCCGATCTCGCTGCGCGTCAATCCGGACGTCGATGCTGGCACGCATCCGTACATCTCCACCGGCCTCAAGGAAAACAAATTCGGCATCGCCATCGCTGATGCTGAAGACGTCTACATCCGCGCTGCACAGTTGCCGAATCTGGAAGTCATCGGCGTCGATTGTCACATCGGCTCGCAACTGACCACGCTTGAGCCGTTCATTGACGCGCTTGATCGCCTGCTCGCGCTGGTGGATCGTCTTTGCGATTGCGGCATCCTGCTGAGCCACATCGATCTGGGTGGCGGTCTTGGCGTGCGTTATCGCGATGAGGAGCCACCGCTGGCTTCGGATTACATCAAGGCCGTGCGTGAGCGGATGGAAGGTCGTGACCTGTCACTGGTTTTCGAACCCGGCCGCTTCATCGTTGCCAACGCGGGCGTGCTGCTGACTCAGGTCGAGTACCTCAAGCATACCGAGCACAAGGATTTCGCCATCGTCGATGCGGCGATGAACGACCTGATTCGCCCGGCGCTGTATCAGGCCTGGATGGACGTCACTGCCGTTCGCCCACGTGACAGCGCGCCTCGCGCCTACGACATCGTCGGGCCGATCTGCGAAACCGGCGATTTCCTCGCCAAGGGCCGCGAACTGGCTCTGGCTGAAGGTGATCTGCTGGCCGTGCATTCGGCCGGTGCCTACGGTTTTGTCATGAGCTCGAACTACAACACCCGCGGTCGCACCGCTGAAGTGTTGGTCGACGGCTCGCAGGCTTTCGAAGTACGCCGCCGCGAGACCGTGGCCGAGCTGTTTGCTGGCGAAAGCCTGCTGCCGGAGTAACCCATGCTGCTGCGTTTTACCAAGATGCATGGCCTGGGCAACGACTTCATGGTTTTGGACCTGGTCAGCCAGCACGCGCATATTTTGCCCAAGCACGCCAAACAATGGGGTGACCGGCACACCGGCGTCGGTTTCGATCAGCTGTTGCTGGTTGAGACCCCGACCAATCCGGATGTCGATTTCCGCTACCGGATTTTCAACTCCGATGGTTCCGAGGTTGAGCAGTGCGGCAATGGTGCCCGCTGCTTTGCGCGTTTCGTGCTGGACAAGCGTTTGACCGCCAAGCGCCTGATCAAGGTCGAAACCAAAAGCGGAATTATTGAGCTGGAAATCCGCAATGACGGGCAGATCAGCGTCGATATGGGGCCGCCACGGCTGGTCCCGGCGGACATCCCGTTTCAGGCCACCGAGCAGGCATTGAGCTACAGCGTCGACGTTGACGGCCAGACGGTCGAGCTGGCCGCGGTGTCCATGGGCAACCCCCATGCGGTGTTGCGCGTGGACGACATCAACAACGCGCCCGTGCATGCACTGGGTCCGAAAATTGAACACCATCCGCGCTTTCCGGCGCGGGTCAACGTAGGCTTTCTCTACGTCGTCGATCGTCAGCGTGCGCAATTGCGTGTCTGGGAGCGCGGAGCCGGGGAAACCCAGGCCTGTGGTACTGGTGCGTGTGCGGCAGCCGTTGCGGCGATCAGCCAGGGCTGGATGGATTCGCCTCTGCTGATCGATCTGCCGGGTGGACGTCTGTCTATCGAGTGGGCTGGTCCGGGCCATCCGGTCCTGATGACCGGTCCCGCTGTACGGGTCTATGAAGGCCAGGTTCGTCTATGAGTGAGCAAAAGCGATGACTGACAAGCCTAAGACTTCAACCGACAAGTCTGGCGAATCGCCGGTCGATACGGCAGCGCCAAACCTTGAAGCAGAGGCGATCATCGCTTACCTGCTCGATCACCCGGATTTCTTTGCCGAGCACGACGAGTTATTGGTTTCGATGCGTATCCCGCATCAGCGCGGCGACACCGTTTCCCTGGTCGAGCGTCAACTCAAGCTGCTGCGCGAGCGCAACATCGAGATGCGCCATCGTCTGTCTCAACTGATGGACGTCGCTCGGGACAACGACCGGCTGTTCGAAAAGACCCGCCGCCTCAACCTGGCATTGATGGACGCCAGCAGTCTCGAAGAAATCGTGATCGCCGTTGAAGACAGCCTGCGGCAGGACTTTCAGGTGCCTTTTGTCAGCCTGATTTTGTTCAGTGACAGCGCGATGCCGGTTGGCCGTTGGGTTAGCAGTGTGGATGCGCAAAAAGCTATCGGTGGTTTGATCGGCGACAAGACCGTGTGTGGCGCCTTGCGTGAGCACGAGCTGACCTTCCTGTTCGGTGCCGAGCAAGGCAAGGAAGTCGGCTCCACCGCCGTCGCAACCCTCAGCCATCTCGGCCTGCATGGCGTGCTGGCCATTGGCAGTCGCGATCCGCAGCATTACAAAAGCTCGGTGGGAACCCTGTTTCTCAACTACATCGCCGATGTACTGAGCCGTCTGCTGCCGCGCTTCACCCACTCCCTACGCTCGGTTCGCTAGTGATGGAACGACAGCTGGACGCTTACTGCACACATTTGCGCAGTGAGCGCCAAGTGTCGCCACACACACTTGAAGCCTATCGCCGTGACCTCAACAAGGTGCTGGCGTACTGCGAGAAGCAACAGCTGAACAGTTGGGCTGCGCTGGATATTCAACATCTGCGCAGTCTGATCGCCCGCCAGCATCAGCAGGGCCAATCCTCGCGCAGCCTGTCCCGCCTGCTCTCCGCAGTACGTGGGCTTTATCACTACCTCAATCGCGAAGGCATCTGCGAGCACGACCCGGCCAATGGCCTGTCGCCCCCCAAAGGCGAACGACGCCTGCCGAAAACCCTCGATACCGACCGTGCCCTGCAACTGCTGGACGGCGGGGTCGAAGACGATTTCCTCGCCCATCGTGATCAGGCGATTCTGGAGTTGTTCTATTCGTCGGGCTTGCGCCTGTCCGAGCTGACCGGTTTGAACATGGAGCAACTGGACCTGAGCGAAGGCCTGGTGCAAGTGCTCGGCAAAGGCAGCAAGACCCGCGTTCTGCCGGTGGGCAGGAAGGCCCGTGAAGCGCTGCAGGCGTGGATCGCATTGCGAGCGCTGGCCAATCCTGAGGATGACGCCGTGTTCATCAGCCAGCAGGGTCGACGCCTTGGGCCGCGCGCCATTCAGAAGCGGGTCAAGGCCGTTGGTGAGCGCGAGTTAGGGCAAAACCTGCACCCGCACATGCTGCGTCACTCGTTTGCGAGCCATCTGCTTGAGTCGTCTCAGGATTTACGCGCGGTGCAGGAGTTGCTCGGTCACGCTGATATCAAGACCACGCAGATCTACACCCATCTGGATTTCCAGCATTTGGCGTCGGTCTACGACAGCGCCCATCCGCGGGCCAAACGCAAAGGTTCTGACCATGATTAAGCTGATCACCTTCGACCTCGATGACACGTTATGGCACACCGCACCGGCTATCGTCGGCGCCGAAGCCACCCTGCGTGACTGGCTGGCTGCCAACGCGCCAAAGCTTGGTCCGGTGCCTGTCGAGCATTTGGGGGAGATTCGTGCGCGGCTCGTGGAAGCTGATCCGACCTTCAAACACCGCATCAGCGCACTGCGGCGGCGCGTGCTGTTCCATGCGCTGGAAGACGCCGGTTATGCCTCGGCTGAAGCTCAAGCGCTGGCTGATCAGGCTTTCGAGGTGTTTTTGCATGGCCGCCATCAGGTCGAGATATTCCCTGAGGTCCATCCGACCCTGGAGATTCTGGCCGCGACCTACACGTTGGGTGTGATCACCAACGGCAATGCCGATGTGCGTCGTCTGGGGCTGGCCGATTATTTCGCCTTCGCCCTCTGTGCCGAAGACCTGGGCATCGGCAAGCCGGACCCTGCTCCCTTTGTGGAGGCACTCAAACGTGCCAATGTCGATGCTGGCGCTGCGGTGCACATCGGCGATCACCCCGGCGATGACATCGCAGGCGCCCAGCAGGCCGGTATGCGAGCGATCTGGTACAACCCGGCGGGTAAGCCTTGGGAAGCAGACAAGCAGCCTGACGCCGAGATCAGCAGCCTGACGCAGTTGCCAGGGGTGTTGAGTCGCTGGGTGTAGGTGATGTGCGGTTGCTGATGACTGTGGGAGCTGGGCTTGGTCTGGGCGGCATTCCGACGATAAGGCTAGACGCGATCTAAAGTGAACCCAGTCCAGCCTTATCGCGGGCAAGCCCAGCTCCCACAGGGGATCGCGTCTCTTCCATAAAATTTACCCAAAAAAAAGCCCGCAGCGACAGCGGGCTTTTTCTTATCCGGCAACAGGCTCCCTTAGATAGGGCGGCTACCGTATTTGTTATCAGGCTTCTTGGGCGGATCGGCGACCACGTTGGCCTCCACTTCCTGCACCTTGCCACCGCGGGCGAGGAACTCTTCCATGGCACGAGCCAGAGCATCACGCTCTTTGTTCTTGGCTTCGACACTAGGCAGTTCATCAACCGAGACAGCAGCCTTGGCCTTGCCTTTGGTCGGGGTTACCGTAGCTTCCGCACCGTCATCGGCATCAGCGCCATCTTCTTCGGGAGCAGCCGCAAGCTCCTCACCGTCCTCTTCACCTTCCAGATCATCAACCAGATCGTCGTTGTCATCGTCGCTCATGTTCTACCTCATGACTTGCGAAAGCAGATTAGTTATAGCCCAGCTGCGTACGTTTACGAATGCTGCCGGAAGAAATTCAACATCCGCTGCAAAACAGCGGTTATGCCCGTTCACCCTGAAGGGTGGCGAGGACGTTGCGAGCACCGCCAGCATCACGGTGCTCACCCAGATAAACACCTTGCCAGGTGCCTAGCGCCAATCGACCCGCCGAAACCGGCAATACCAGCTGGCAGCCTAGCAAACTGGCCTTGAAATGCGCCGGCAGATCGTCAGGGCCTTCGTCCTCATGTTCAAAGCCGTGGGTGCCTTGTGGCACCAGACGGTTGAAAAAGCGCTCGAAGTCACGACGCACAGCCGGGTCGGCGTTCTCGTTGATGGTCAACGAAGCCGAGGTATGCTGCAGCAACAAATGCAGCAACCCGACTCGACACTCTCGCAGCTCCGGCAAGCCTGCGAGAATTTCATCGGTTACCAGATGAAACCCGCGTGGCCTTGCCCGCAGGGTAATTCTGGTCTGTTGCCACATACAGTTCTCCGCATATTCGGCGCGCATTCTAACGCGCTGGCAGAAAAAGCAAAGCGCGCAATAATCCGTGTTTTCTGTAAGCCATCAGCGCTTGTTCGCCAACTTGACCAGTCTCTCCGCAAACTGTCAGGAATGCCCCTTGCAAAGCCATTCATGTACTGGGGTGAGAGGTTTGAACCAGGCAATCTATCGACAAACTCCAGACAAAAAAATGCCCGGTAAACCGGGCATTTTTTTACAGTGGCTTACAAGTTGTAGCCACGCTCGTTGTGTTGCGCAAGGTCGAGGCCGACAGCTTCTTCCTCTTCGGTGACACGCAGACCCATAACAGCGTCCAGCACCTTGAGGATGATGAAGGTCACGATCGCGGTGTAGATGATCGTGAAGCCGACGCCTTTGCACTGAATCCAGACTTGGGCTGCGATGTCAGTCACGGTGCCGAAGCCGCCCAGAGCAGGGGCTGCGAACACGCCAGTCAGGATTGCGCCGATGATGCCGCCGATGCCGTGAACGCCGAAAGCATCCAGGGAGTCGTCGTAGCCCAGCTTGCGCTTGAGGCTGGTGGCGCAGAAGAAGCAGATCACGCCTGCAGCCAGACCGATGATCAGGGCGCCCATTGGGCCAACAGTACCGGCAGCCGGAGTGATGGCAACCAGGCCAGCAACCACGCCCGAAGCGATACCCAGTGCGCTTGGCTTACCGTGGGTCAGCCACTCGGCGAACATCCAGCCCAGAGCAGCAGCGGCGGTCGCGATCTGGGTAACCAGCATCGCCATGCCTGCAGTGCCGTTGGCGGCCGCAGCGGAACCGGCGTTGAAGCCGAACCAGCCTACCCAGAGCATTGCCGCGCCGATCAGGGTGTAACCCAGGTTGTGCGGAGCCATTGGAGTGGTAGGGAAGCCTTTACGCTTGCCCAGTACCAGGCACGCAACCAGACCCGCCACACCCGCGTTGATGTGAACCACGGTGCCGCCTGCGAAATCCAGGACTCCCCAGTCCCACATCAGGCCGCCGACGCCGCCCCAGACCATGTGCGCGATTGGCGCGTAGACCAGAGTGAACCAGATAGCCATGAAGATCAGCATCGCGGAGAACTTCATGCGTTCTGCGAAAGCACCGACGATCAGGGCTGGAGTGATGATGGCGAAGGTCATCTGGAAGGTGACGAACACCGCTTCAGGGAACAGTGCAGCAGCGCCGGTGATGCTGGACGGCGTGATGCCTGCCAGGAACGCTTTGCCCATACCGCCGAAGAAGGAGTTGAAGTTGACGACGCCTGCTTCCATACCGGTAGTGTCGAACGCAATGCTGTAGCCGTAAACGACCCACAGGATGCTGATGAGGCCGGTGATGGCGAAACACTGCATCATCACAGAAAGAATGTTTTTCGAGCGGACCATGCCGCCGTAGAACAGCGCAAGACCAGGGATGGTCATGAACAGCACTAAGGCTGTCGAGGTCAGCATCCAGGCGGTGTCACCTGAGTTGAGTACTGGGGCTGCCACTTCGTCTGCCGCCATGGCCAAGCCAGGGGTTACGAGGGACAACAGGGCTCCTAGCCCTGCGAATTGACGCAGAGTCATATTGTTTTCTCCTGGGGCGTTGGGTTGGCGGCTTAGATTGCGTCGGTATCGGTTTCGCCGGTACGGATGCGAATTGCCTGTTCCAGATTCACAACAAAGATCTTGCCGTCACCAATCTTGCCGGTGTTGGCTGCTTTGGTTATCGCCTCGATAACGCGATCCAGATCCTTATCGTCAATGGCAACATCGATCTTCACCTTGGGAAGGAAGTCGACTACATATTCCGCACCGCGATACAGCTCGGTGTGGCCTTTCTGACGTCCGAAGCCTTTGACTTCAGTAACGGTGATGCCCTGCACGCCGATTTCGGACAGCGACTCGCGCACGTCGTCCAGTTTGAACGGCTTGATGATGGCAGTGACTAGCTTCATGAAACTTTCTCCCGAATTGGTGGACTTGCCCCAGGAAAACAAACCCGACTCAAGTCTAAGCGCAGTGCCTGGCTTTGTAACGCATCGGTCGCCTGAAGGAGGTCCGACCAACCCCAGAAAACCGCTTTTGACGAAACATTCCCCGCTCCGCCTGCCGCACTGTAATCGTCAACGCGACTGCATCAGTGCATGGGTCATCAGCGACTAAGCAGAAAGCTTGCCATCTCCTGATTTTTCATTGAATACAGGCCCTTGATCCCTGTTTAAGGCACCGGAGCCGCCCGGCGAAGTGCGTCGGCGCACAACTAAAGTGCGTCCGTGCACGCGCTGGTGCGCCATTATCGTGCGTCCGCCTTCGCTGGAAATGACTATAGACGCTCCGTGCTACACTGCCGCTTATCTGAAACCGGAGGTAGACATGCTCGCGCCCAAAGCTTTTCTCGATGCCCTGAGCGGCCACGCCTCGCGCTTGTTCAATGGCGAAACACCGATCCCGCGTAATGAATTTGAAACCCAGTTCAAAGCCTTGCTGCAAAGCGGCTTCAGCAAACTGGATCTGGTCAGTCGGGAAGAATTCGACAGCCAGATGGCCGTCCTCGCCCGCACCCGTGCCCGCCTCGAAGCGCTGGAGGCAAAGGTTGCGGAGATGGAAGCGAAGCTGAACCCGCCTGTGGGTGAGTAAATAGCGCCGAGTGTGTGGGCTGTGCCCTTATACCTGATTTGGAATGATGTTCTTGTGGGAGCGAGGCTTGCCCGCGATAAGGCTGGACGCGGTTCACTTTAGATCGCGTCCAGCCTTATCGCGGGCAAGCCTCGCTCCCACAGGGATTTGCATTTGCTGTACGACAGCTTGTTGTCAGGATAGAAGGGAAATTTCCTGCAGACACAAATTGGTGCATACCTTGTGAGCAGGAACTCACCCCGCAACCAACAACCGCTCCAGCCGTTTCGTATACGGCGAAAGATCACCAATGGTGCGTGCGACCCATTCAGGGTCGTAATAGGTGTCCAGATAGCGCTCGCCGCTGTCGCACATCAGGGTCACCACTGAACCCTTCAAGCCCTGCTCCTGCATGTCCAGCGCTACCTTCAGCGCGCCCCAGACGTTGGTCCCCGTCGAACCGCCCGGTTTCTTGCCGATCAGCTTTTCCAGCCAGCCAAGGGTGGCAATGCTGGCTGCATCGGGGATTTGCAGCATGTCGTCGATGACCCCCGGCAAGAACGACGCTTCTACTCTGGGTCGCCCGATGCCCTCGATACGGCTGCCCTTGAGGCTGATCAGGCTTGTATCGCCGCTGCGGTAGCTGTCGTAGAACACCGAATTCTCCGGGTCGACGACGATCAGTCTGGTGGCATGGCCCTTGTAGCGTATGAACCGGCCAATGGTCGACGACGTACCGCCCGTTCCTGCGCTCATCACAATTGCGGTCGGGACGGGATGTTCTTCGCCACTCAACTGATCAAAGATGCTGTCAGCAATGTTGTTATTACCTCGCCAGTCCGTAGCCCGTTCCGCGTAAGTGAACTGATCCATGTAATGACCGTTGTCGAGGCGAGCCAACCGCTCTGCTTCGGGGTACATGTCGCAGGATTGCTCCACGAAATGGCAGCGCCCGCCGAGCATCTCGACCTGCTGGATTTTCCTGCTGGCGGTATGGCGCGGCATGACCGCTTTGAAAGGCAGCCCCAGCAGTTTTGCGAAGTAAGCTTCTGAAACCGCCGTGCTCCCGGAAGAGGCCTCCACCACATGCGTGCCCTGGTGAATCTTGCCGCTGCAGATTGCATGGAGAAACAACGAGCGTGCCAAGCGATGTTTAAGGCTGCCGCTGGGGTGAGTGCTTTCGTCCTTGATGTAAATATCGATGTCGCCAAGTGCCGGAACATCGAGCTTGAGCATGTGCGTATCGGCCGAGCGGCGCTGATCGCAGTCAAGGGTTTTGATCGCGTTACGAATCCAGTTATTCATCACTCTGCGCTCCGGCAAAAACACATCTATTCTTGAGGGCAAAGGTTACCGATTGCTGGAAAAAAGAATTTCTTTTTGTTCTACTCGATCAGCTATTTGATAGAAAAATTTTCTACGAAAGGACTGATTTGAAAAATGGACAGTCTTGATCGTCACATCCTCAGCATTTTGCAGCGTGATGCCACTATTGTGCTGAAAGACCTGGCTGATGCCGTCAACCTCTCAACTACGCCGTGCTGGAAGCGAGTCAAAAAGCTCGAAGAAGCCGGGTACATCAAATCCCGAGTCGCGCTTCTCGACCCGGAAAAACTCGGGCTGGGATTGTCGGTTTTCGTTCAGATCAAAACCCGGCACCATGACACCCAGTGGCTTGAGCAATTCGCCCAAACCGTCATGCAGTACGAAGAGGTCATGGAGTTCTACCGGATGGCGGGCGAATGGGACTACATGCTGCGTCTGGTGGTCACCGATATGGCCGCCTATGACCGCTTCTACAAAAAACTGATCAGCAGCACCGAAGGGCTTTCGACGATTACCTCCAGCTTCGCCATGGAGCAGTTGAAGTACACCACGGCGCTCCCTCTGCCCCGCAGTCAGGCCTGTTCCCCGAGGGGGAACAGGCTGATTTAACGGTCGGCTAGAAGTTGTAGCTGACCGTGGCGCTGACGTTACGCTCCTCGCCCAGATAGCAGTAGCTCAGGCTTGCACAGGACGCAACGTAGGATTCGTTGGTCAGGTTGTTCGCGTTAACCCGCACGTCGACGCCTTTGAGCCCGACTTTGCTCAGGTCGTAACCGACTGACGCATCGAACAGTGTGTAAGACGGCACCTTCAGGGTGTTTTCAGAATCCGCCCAGCTGTAGCCGACGTAGCGAACCCCTGCACCCAGCCGCAAACCATCCAGCGCACCGCTATTGAAGGCATAGTCGCCCCAGAGAGACGCCATGTGTTTAGGCGCTTGGGTCGGCGAGTTGCCTTTGTTCTCTATGACATTGGTCGGCGTGCTCAACGTGCTGATCATCGATTTGGAGTATTCGATGTCAGTCAGGGTGTAGCCGCCCAGCACTTTGAAGTTATCGGTTAACTGCACGTGCGCTTCCAGCTCCAGGCCCTGGGAGCGAACCGCGCCAATGGGGCGATAGAAATTCTCTTGCGGCAGTTTGGACGCCAGGTTCTCTTGATCAATCCGGAATACCGAGGCAGTGAACAGGTTGTCCGTGCCGGGTGGTTGGTACTTGATGCCTGCTTCCCACTGAGTGCCGTCTGTTGGCGCGAGAGGGTTGCCGTCGCTGTCGGCGTAAGAGTTCGGGTTAAACGACTCGGAATAGCTCAGGTACGGCGCAATGCCGTTATCGAACAGATACAGCACGCCTGCCCGTCCGGTGAGTTTGGTACGTCGATCGCTGATTTCGGTGCCCTCAGGCCGCCCGGCTTCTGCGAGTCGGTTTTCATCCGAGGTTTCTACCCAGTCCTGACGCAGGCCCAGAGAGAAGCGCCATTTATCCAGCTCGATCAAATCCTGTGCATACACGCCGGTTTGCTCCAGACGGCGCACGTAGCTGGTTGGGCTGAAATAACTGATCGCTGAATTGCCGTAGACGGGATCGAAGCCATTAAGCGAGGCGACTGAGCCGCTGGTCCAGTCCACCACGGTCTTGCGTCGCTGGTAGTCAACACCGAGCAGCGCAGTGTGTTTGGCCGAGCCAGTGAAGAACTCCGCCTGCAGCATGTTATCGACGATGAACGCGTGCAGCCGCTCGTCACCGCCGGAGTAATAACGCGTCAGTTCGTTGCTGGTGGGCGTCGTCCAGTCGTAGGCGTAGATCTGATCGTTCTTCACCTTCGAGTCCAGATAACGGAAGTTCTGTCTGGCGGTAAATACGTCGTTGAAGCGGTGCTCGAACTGATAACCGAAAGACTGTTGATCGCGGCTGAAGCCATCGACGCCAGGCTCGCCATCGAAGAAGTGCTCGGAGATACGTTGCCCGTTGCGCTTACGCAGCGTGCCGCTGGCCGGTACGCCACCGTGATAGCCGCCTTCCGGATCGTGTTGGAGATAGGCTTGCAGGGTCAGCGATGTGTCTTCGCTGAAGTCGATGCTGACAGTCGGTGCCAGCGCATAGCGCTTCTCTTCAACGTGATCGAACTGCGTGTCTGACTTATCCACAAGCCCGGTCAAGCGATAGGCAACGCGCTTGTCGTCATCCACAGGCCCGCTGAAATCGAACCCCATGCCGCGCTGACCTTGCGTGCCGACGGTAGCCTGAACCTGATGATACGGCTCAAACAACGGTTTTTTGCTGGTCAATGCCACCAGACCACCCGGCGAACTGCGTCCGTAAAGCACCGACGACGGACCTTTCAGAATGTCGACCCGCTCCAGAAAGTACGGATCAACCTGCATCGTGCTGTAGGTGCCGCTATCGCCCATGGACTTGAGACCGTCCAGGTAAATGTTATCCACAGAGCCGTCGTTGAAACCGCGCAGAGCCACATAGTCATAGCGGTGAGTTGCACCGTAGGGATTGGTCAGCACGCCCGGCGTATACCGCATGGCCTGCGCGACGGTTTGTGAACCCTGGTCATCCATTTGCTGGCGCGTCACCACCGAGACTGACTGCGACGTTTCCAGCACCGACGTGCTGGTCTTGGTGGCGATCTGGCTGTGAGTCGCGTTGTAGCCTTCCATGCTGCCCAAGGCGTTACCCAGTGCGAACCCGCGAATGTCGGTGCTGGGCAAGGCCATTGCCTCGCCCGTCGTTTCGCGCAGCACATAACTACTGCCGTCCTGGGTAACGGCTTGCAGGCTGTTGCTGCCGAGCAGGATGGTCAGAGCCTGATCCGGGGCATAGCTGCCTTGCAGGCCCGGCGATTGCTTGCCGGCCGTTTGCGCCGGGGTGGCGGCCAATGTGATACCCGCTTGCCGGGCGAACTGGTTCAAGGCTTCGCCCAACGGACCGGCCGCGATGGAATAGCTGCGCACAGCACCTATCGCCGCTGGATCGTCCTGGGCTTGCACCGCTACAGGCAGCGCGGCGGCGCCCAACGCCACGCACATCAATGTCGCGCGCACCGCTGTGGCGAGGTGTGTTGCGCGCGCGTCAACGGCGACGTTTTGCAGGCTTGATTGCGATTTACCTAGAGGCCGGGTCATGGACGATTCCGTAAAGTCTGTTAAGAGAACAAAGGGGCTGATCTCTAAGCCGGACTTGTAGGCAAAACCCGCCAAAAAATTTCAGACGTCATGCCTCGCGCTGCAACGTCACCCACCAGCGCGTGCGATACCTGAGCTGGACAGGCAACGTCTGGGTAACAACCGTGAGCAATTTGTCGGTGTCTTCGAGCCGAAACACGCCCGAAAGACGCAGGTCGGCAACATCGTCAGCGCAGCCCAGATGACCGTGGCGATAAGCTCCGACCTCGGTGAGGAAGTCTCGGAGGCGCATGTTGCGGGTCACGATCAGGCCTTCGCTCCAGGCACCAGCATCCATGTTCAACGCAGGCAGTTGAACCGCTTCGCGAGACGACACCAGATAATGCTGCCCGGCGCTCACCGTGACGGGAGACGCGGCGGGCGAGCGGATAATCGACTGGCCTTCAAGCACGCTGAGACGCGTCTGGTCCTGATACTGCCTGACGACGAAGCGTCCATTGATACCTTCGAACAACCCATGGCGGCTCTGCACCAGCAGTGGTCTGTGGGTTGGGCTTTGGACATCTGCACCGCACCCCACGAGAATTTCACCACGATTCAAGGTAATCAGACGGCGTTCGGCGTTGAAGTTCTGATCCACCGCGCTGTCGGTATTCAATTGCAGGCTTGAACCGTCGCTTAGCTGAAAACGCCCACGCTGCCCGACGCTGGTCGCGAAATCTGCGCTCCATTGTTGCCAGGGCATAACCTCTCGCGACAGCCAGGCACTTGAACCCACAACGACCAGACCGGACAGTAATTTCAGGGTTTGTCTGCGGCTCAAACGTTGGGCGCTGTTTTCCAGTGCTTCCAGGGCTGCACCCGGTGCAGGAATATTCTGAAAGCGGCTGTTGAGCTCGTTGTTCAAGGCCTGGATACGCTGCCAGGCGCACTCATGGTCGGCATGTGCAACACGCCACTGCTCACATTGCTCGCGCAATTGTGGGTTGTGCCCTTGGCTGTTGAGGCGCATCGACCACTGAATCGCCTGTTTCACGACCTGTGGCGAAGGCTCTTGCGAACGCGCATGAGCAGAGGCGCCGCTCACGCTGGATACCGCAACAGATAACAGTGATAAAGCGCGTCGGCGACATAGCGTTCTACCGAGCGCACCGACACGCTCATTCGTTCGGCGATCTGCTTGTAGGGCATGCCTTCACACTGAGCCAGCAGAAAGGCCTGACGGACTTTGGGTTTCAAGCCATCCAGCATCTTCGCAATGCTCTCCAGCAACTCGAAAACCAGCTCACGGGACTCGGGCGAAGGCGACTCGTTGCAGGGTAAATGCGCGATGGCTTCAAGATAGGCGCGCTCCAGCTCCTCGCGTCGCCAGTGATCAATAACGATCCCTTTGGCAACAGTGCGCAGAAACGCACGGGGGGCTTTCAGCTCAAGCAGTTCGTGGCGATTGAGCAGCCGGACAAACGTATCCTGCGCCAGATCCGCCGCATCGGCTGCATTGCCCAGCTTGCTGCGCAGCCAGGTGTTGAGCCAGCCGTGATGATCGATGTAGAGCGAACGCAGTGTGGCGTGATGAGAGGGCATCGTGGCGCGCCATCCCAGCGCGGCGTAAATGATAATGAGTCGCATTGTGTTAAAGCGCTGCACAATTTGCAACTGCTTAAGGGATGGGACGCCAGCTGCGTGTGGCTTATGCCCTCAGGTATTGCAGGACGGTTTCGATGCTGGCCAGTGGCGGCGCGGACATTAACTGCCCCGTCGGGCACCACGGATAACTGACCTGCTGCAACCAATCCATCACCGGCTCCACCTCTGCAGCCGGGCAGACCAGCATCTGCTCGATGGTGATTTTCAAATGCGTCGCCAATCCTGAATCAAACTGCCAGTCATATTGCCCGCAACCAAAGCGCAGATCCCGGGTGGCCTTATCCGACATTCCCACCAGCCACGTGCAGTGATGCTCGGTCGCCTCCTCGGCCGGCGGCTCACCGATACAGAATGTGTAGACGTTTTCATAGGTCTGCCCGAAACGCCGCACCAGCACCTCCGCGATACCGTCCCGGCCTTCAACGGTGGGCGGGAATGAAATGGCTCCGGTGTGGACAACCATCTCCAGCGTGGCGTCGCTGACGAATGCCTGGCGTAGCAAGTGCGGGCGATTGCCGTCTTTGGCGAGGATGTAGTGTTCGATGGCTTGGGCTGGGGTTGGCATTGAGGGCTCTTTTTGTTTGGAAAACGACTTGGACGATCAGCTTATCGTATGACCTGATTCACAGGGCCGATCAAACCAGATCCCCCTTTGAAATGCGTTTTTGTAGGAGCTGCCGAAGGCTGCGATGCATTTATTCTGACATACCGCTATCGCAGCCTTCGGCAGCCTTCATAAAACCAAAATAATTTACTGAATCTAAATGCTTTTCTGTAGGAGTGAGCTTGCTCGCGATGGCGTCAGCCCATGCGATAAATTTGTCGACCAGGAAATCGAATCGCGAGCAAGCTCACTCCTACAGGTCATTTATGAACCACGTGGCGGCGCAGTGTCAGGCATAAAAGAGGTTTATCGCGGGCATGCATTAACACCCTGTATCCATTCATTCCTTCAAAGCTCGCCCCAATGTCGCAGGATGCGAGGGTCGCTTTTTCAAGGAAGAATCATGTCTCTGGCCATTGTTCATAGTCGCGCCCAAGTGGGCGTTGAGGCGCCTGCGGTTACGGTCGAAGCGCACCTTGCGAACGGTCTGCCTGCGCTGACGCTGGTGGGTTTGCCGGAAGGTGCGGTGCGGGAAAGCAAGGATCGGGTGCGCAGTGCGATTCTCAATTCCGGGCTGAAATTTCCGGATCGGCGTATCACGCTCAACCTCGCGCCCGCTGATCTGCCCAAGGACGGCGGCCGATTTGATCTGGCGATCGCTTTGGGTTTGCTGGCTGCCAGTGGTCAGGTGCCATTGGTGGCGTTGCAGGATGTGGAATGCCTCGGCGAACTGGCGTTGTCGGGTGCAATTCGGCCGATTCAGGGTGTGTTGCCTGCAGCGTTGGCAGCACGCGCGGCGCAACGCACGCTGATCATCCCGGCGGTAAATGCTGAAGAGGCGTGTCTGGCATCGGGTTTACGGGTGATTGCGGTCAATCATTTGCTGGAGCTGGTGGCGCATTTCAACGGACAGACGCCTATCACGCCGTACCAGTCCAGCGGGCTCATACATCAGGCCATGCCTTATCCGGACCTCAGCGAAGTGCAGGGCCAGACGGCCGCCAAACGGGCGCTGATCATTGCCGCTGCTGGCGCGCACAACTTACTTTTTAGCGGCCCACCCGGCACCGGCAAAACCCTGCTCGCCAGCCGCTTGCCGGGTTTGCTGCCACCGCTGGATGAGTATGAGGCGCTGGAAGTGGCGGCGATTCAGTCGGTCGCCAGCCAGATCCCGCTGACCAGTTGGCCGCAGCGTCCGTTTCGTCAGCCGCATCACTCGGCATCCGGCCCCGCATTGGTCGGCGGGGGCAGTCGACCACAGCCCGGTGAGATCACCCTCGCCCATCACGGCGTTCTGTTTCTTGATGAGTTGCCGGAGTTTGATCGCCGGGTGCTTGAGGTGCTTCGCGAGCCTCTGGAGTCAGGCCACATCGTGATCTCTCGAGCGCGGGATCGGGTGCGGTTTCCGGCGCGCTTTCAATTGGTCGCTGCCATGAATCCGTGCCCCTGTGGATATCTTGGCGAGCCGACCGGAAGGTGCCGGTGTTCGACGGAGCAGATTCAGCGCTACCGCAACAAACTGTCCGGACCGTTGCTGGACCGTATTGATCTGCACCTGACTGTCGCCCGAGAAACCACCGCTCTCAACCCGACTGTACAAGGCGGTGAAACTACCGCCAGCGCTGCGGCAATCGTTGCCAAGGCGCGGGATCGCCAGAACCAGCGTCAAGGTTGCGCGAATGCGTTTCTGGATATGCCCGGTCTGCGCAAGCATTGCGTGTTAACCAGTGAAGACGAGGCCTGGCTGGAAACGGCATGTGAGCGATTGACCTTGTCGCTGCGTTCGGCGCATCGGCTGTTGAAGGTGGCAAGGACGTTGGCCGATCTGGAGCAGGTGGACGAGATTAATCGCAGCCATGTGGCGGAGGCGTTGCAGTACCGGCCGGCGAGTGGTTGAAATTGCTGGTTCTGCGGGATTGCGCCTATCAAAAAATATTCAATCATCTGATTTGGAATACTTTTTTGCCTGTAGGAGCGCGCTTGCCCGCGAATCGGTCTATCAGTTGATAAATATATCGGCCGTGCTGACGCTATCGTCCGGATGCGCCCAGACCAAGCGCGCTCCTACAGGATCCTGTTTGCTGCACGATAGCGTGGCGCCATGGACGCCGCTCGGCAGGTCCACGATAACTAAATAACCAGCTCAACCTGTGCGCCGCTGAATATAGTTTGCAATGCGTCTTTTAATGCGGAGAACTGCGTTGACGAGTCGTTACTCCCTTGCGGTATTTCTGCCACAAAACTTGAACTACCAAAAAAATCAATAAACTCAGGTTTGACTGTCACTTCGAGACTATCAGAATGCAAACTAACCTTTGCGATTGCATCAGGCATCTCATATTCTGCTTCATGTGTTTGAAAGCCGATACCATCATTGACAGTCGCGTTATCTTCATCGTCCAGGCGGGTAATAATAATGAAGTTCGCCGGATTTTCTGGGTCATCACCCAAGGCAACTATTAATACTCCGTCTTCCTCGTAGCACTTGATGGTCGACGCAACAAACTTTTTCATTATATCCTTCCTTCGTCGCATGACCGAGGGCATCGCTTCAGCTCAAGGTTCAGGCCTTGTGAGGCGGCCAGGCTCGGAATATATATCAGAACTATCGGACCGGACAAGGCAATGAAGGACTCAGAAAAAGCGGTGCGAAAGATAGAGATAGCCACTCAGGCGATTGCTGACGAAATCATACGCAATAAAAATAACGCTTTGTTATTCACAACAAATGAGCAGTTGGAACAATTTAAAGCGGTGCTAGACGTGACGTTAATTAAAATAATTTTCGGCAGTGTTCCTGAAAAAAGTGATCGCAATCTTGGTTTGGCGAAAATCATTGTAGATAAATGGCCCTATGAGTTTAGCTTGGGGATTAAAATTGTTGAGGCGGAACAGGCTTATAAAGATTTATAGCTGCTTTTGGCTTGTCATCCTTCGCAGTCATATGGCCGATGCGTTACAGCATCGGCCGGGGAGTAGTTGAAAGGTTTGTATCTACAGGCCGGCGCCATCTGTGTGTGATGTGATCAAGGACTTGCGCAAAACCTGTGGGAGCTGGGCTTGCCCGCAATAAGTGCGACTCCGTTTATCTGGCAGACCGCGGTGCCCTTATCGCGGGCAAGCCCGGCTCCCACATGACAGCGACCAGCCATAGTGCTGTGTGCGCTCCTCAAGTTTTCCACAGGCTGGTTTCCTACAGTCGGAGCGGAGTTATCCACAGATCGCCAGCGTCCTGTGCCGACAGTCGTGTGCGCCTCAACGGATTAACCTCTCTCCCGGCTGAATATTCAGCTACTGGATTTGGCGATCTGGTTGGGAACCAATACATTGACTATTAAGTGTGGGCAGATCTTGCCCAAGCTTTATGGCTGTTGTGTGCGGGAGATCTTAGGGTCTGCCGGAATGGTTCTCCCCCGGTTCGCCAACCTGCACACAGCCGCCACCTATTCGTTTGGCGATGTCTAGGCGGTGGAGTCATTTATTCTAGAGAACTTCTACCTGATGGATAAACACACTCAGCCACCCCACATCCCCATGCTCTTCATCCGCCAGAAAAAACATATGCACGCCATTTGCCTCGAAGGCCAGGTCTGGCTCTGCGCGCGCGACCTTGGCTATCTGATGGGGATTTTTCTGGATGAGCACCGCGCTCGCAAACTGGCACCCGATCAACGCAAAACCGTTTTGCTGGAGCGCTATGGTGTGACAAAGGACACGTTGATGATCAGCGAGTCCGGGGCCTACATGTTATTGCTCTATCAGCACGGCGCTCAAAACGGGCCGTTGCGCGAATGGCTTGAGCATCATGTGGTGCAGGCCTTGCGCGACAGGCATGAAGTCCCGACAGCGCAACGCCCGGTGCTGGGATTGATGCATTGGCCAGAGATGACCCTGAGTCTGCTGAACTGGCAGAACGAATCGTGGATTCGCGTGCGGGACATGCCAGAGATCTTGCTGGAGCGTTCACGGCAGAACGCCGGAAAGACTGCTTCGTGGTGGCGACGGTTGTTGGCGTAAGCCATACAGTTGGCGCCGCGCACTGTATCTTGCGACACATCTGCCTCCTGCTTAAAGTGTCGCGCACTTAAGTGAGGAAACATCCAGATGGAATTCAACAACGGCTTCCTGCTCAGCCTCTCGCTGTGCCTGGAAATTGGCCTGGCCAATATGGCGATGATCAATATCGCCATGCAGCGCGGTTTCGCTCAGGGTGTCTGGCTGGGGCTTGGCACCTGTGTTGGCGATTTGATTTACGCCGTGCTGGCGATGATGGGCATGGCAGTGTTGTTGCAATTCGAGGCGGTGCGCTGGGTGCTGTGGATTGGTGGCTCGCTGGTGCTCTGTTTCCTGAGCGTGAAAATGCTGCTCAGTGCTTTCAAGACTGACGGGACGATGCAGCAGAGCGGTGAGCAGTGGGGCAAGACCAATCTGGCGTTGTTCTCCAAGGGCGTCATGCTGGCGATGTCTTCGCCCAGCGCCATCCTGTGGTTTGCTGCTGTAGGCGGCGCGATCATTGCACGTCAGGGGCATGACGTGGCGAGCGCGGGTCTGTTCCTGTCAGGCTTTTTTGCGGCGGGTCTGCTGTGGACGATTTCACTGTGCGCGGTGGCCTGGCAAGGCGGTCGGCTCATCGGCGAGAAGCTGATGAAGTACACCTACATTGCGTCGGCGCTGATCTTCGCTTACTTCGCTGTGTATGTGGTGGTGAGTGGGTATGTGGAGTTTGTCGGGGCTCCGGTTGGTCTGTAGGGGCCAACATGCACTCCCTTGCATTGAAATGCAGCTACCCCGGTGTTGATGGCACCGCGCTGTCGCGCAGCAAACATAGGGCCTGTAGGAGCTGCCGAAGGCTGCGATCGCGGTGTATCAGGACAAATGCTTCGCAGCCTTCGGCAGCTCCTACAGAAAATGCATTTCAATCCAGTGGTTTGCATGGTGCTCGTGCGCTCCTACAGTTCTATGTTTGCAGCGCGAAAGCATGGTGTCAGCAAAACCGACCTTCAACAAAAAACGCCCCGAAGGGCGTTTTTGTTTATCACTTAACCCTCAACGAAACCGGTCAACCTCGGTACGCAAATCAGCGGCCAGGGTGTTCAGTTCTTCTGCGGTTATAGCCAGGTGCGAGACAACTTCACGTTGTTCGCTGTTGGCCAGCGCGATGCTTTGCAGGTTGCTGCTCAACAAGGTGGCGGTGCTGCTTTGTTCCTGGGTGGCAGTAGTGATCGCGGCGAATTGCTGACCGGCCGAGCGGCTTTGCTCGTCGATCTGCTCCAGCGCGGCAGCCACTTTGGCGTTACGTGCCAGGCCTTCCTGCATCTGGGCATTGCCCTGTTGCATGGTGGAGATGGCGTTGCCGGTCTCTTGCTGGATGCTGGTGATCATCCCGGAGATTTCGTTGGTCGCATCCCGCGTACGGGTTGCCAGGCTACGCACTTCGTCAGCCACCACGGCGAAACCACGACCTTGTTCGCCAGCCCGTGCTGCTTCGATGGCCGCGTTGAGGGCCAGCAGGTTGGTCTGGTCGGCAATCGAGGTAATTACACCGACGATGCTGCCGATTTCCTGAGAGCGTTGCCCCAGGGTATTAATGACCGATGCAGTGCTATTGATAGAGGCAGCAATCTGCTCCAGGGACGACGAGGCTTCCTGCATCGAGGCGCGACCGATACGGGTCTGCTGAGCGTTTTCCTGAGCCAGACGTTCGGTGTTGCCCATGTTGTCGGCGATGTTCAGCGACGTGGCACTGAATTCTTCAACCGCGCCCGCCATGCTGACGATTTCACCCGATTGCTGTTCCATGCCGCGATAAGCACCGCCGGACAGACCGGACAGCTCATGGGCGCGGCTGCTGACTTGTTGAGCGGCCGTGCGGATGTGAGAAACCATGGTCGACAGGGCTTCGCCCATCTTGTTGAAGCTGGTTGCCAGTTGGCCAATTTCGTCATGGCTGCTGATGTTCAGGCGCACGCTCAAATCACCGGCACCCAGTGCTTCGGCCTGACGCACCAGCTCAGACAGCGGACGCAGTTTGCTGCGCAGCAGCCAGATGGCGGAGCCCACGGCAATCAACATCGCCAACAGGCTGCCGATGGCCAGTTGCGTACCGACGTTCCAGGTCACGGCGCTGATTTCGTCTTTGGGCATGTTCGCCAGAACGGTCCACGGCCCACCGCTGAAGGGTTGGGCAACGCTATAGAAATCCTCGCTGGTATCGCTCCAGTACTGCCCTTTACCCGGCTGCTTGCCTAAATCAGCGACCGCTTTGCCCGCCTGCTCAAGTGCCTGCACGCCTGCTGGCGGCACCAGCCAGCGGTTCTGATCATCAAGCAGGGCCAGAGAGCCGGTTTTGCCGATGCGGAAGTTTTTCAGGTTTTCGAACTGGGTTTTCTCTGCGTCGGTGTAATCGAAGCCGACGAACAACACCGCAATGACTTTGCCGGAGCTGTCTTTCACGGGGGTGTATTGCGTCATGTAGGAGCGCTCGAACAGCACGGCTTTACCGACGTAGCCCTGACCTGACATCAAGCGGTCGTATGCAGGGTGCTTGCGGTCGAGCATTGTGCCGATGGCTCTGCTGCCATCCTGCTTGGTCAGCGAGGTGCTGATGCGGATGAACTCGTCGCCGCTGCGCACGAAGACCGTGGCCACGCCTTCAGTCAGTTGACGGAACTCGTCAACTTCCTTGAAGTTGTTGTTCAGCGCGTGGTCTCCCAGGATCAGGCTGGGTGTCTGTGTCCCGGCGACTGTGATCGGTTGGTCCGCCTGAACGGTAAGGCCACTGGCGAAACGCTTTTCAAACAACCCGCTCAGACGCTGGGTGCTGACCCGCAGTGTGCTGTGAAACGTGTTGAGCTGGTCGGCCAGCAAGCGGGCCTCACTCGACATGTGCTCTTCACGAATGACGAGGTTGGCGGAGTCCAGCGAGCGCAGCGCGAAGACAGTACTGCCGGAGATGACAACTGCCAGAATAACGGCCAGAGCAATACCGAGTTGCGAAGCAATTCGTGCACGGGGCTTGGACATGACGGCTCCTGGCCGAACGGAGGGTCTTGAGTGACCTCTAATAGCCGTTCAGCTGAATGTAATTAAGTGAAGGTAGCCTTGGTTGTACAGAATTTGTACAAAGGGGCGTCGATTCTAACATCGGCCCGGGACTTCAATACTTGAGTATCGTTCCCGGAATTAGCCGACTAGTTTACGGCATGTGTCGCAATGCCACTATCCCTTGAGGATTTGCACCTCAGGTAATTCCATGGCGTTGACCTCGCTTTGCAGGAAATCCCCCAACCGGCGCAGGCGTTCGCTGCCGGGGCGGGTTCTGGGCCAGACCAGGTAATAATCTTCGCCGCTATAAACAGCGGTACGCCACGGCAGACTCAAACGGTTCTGGGCAACATCTTCGGCGACCATGAGCAGGTCCCCCATGGAGACGCCATAGCCGCGGGCGGCGGCAATCATGCCGAGTTCCAGCGTGTCGAACACCTGTCCGCCTTTGAGTGACACGTGTTCTGACAAGCCCGTGCGCTCAAGCCAACTGCGCCAGTCTCTGCGGTCCGGCGTCGGGTGCAGCAATTCTGCGCTGGCCAAGCGTTGGATATCCCAAGGCTGATCGTCGACCAGATTCGGCGCTCCGACCGGAATCAGCAATTCCGGGAACAAGCGTATTGCCTCCCACTCAGCGGGGAGATGGCCACGACTGAGCAGCACGGCGCAGTCGAAAGGCTCGTGACTGAAGTCCACCACATCTATTTCCATCCATGCGCTGGTCAACTGGACTTCATTACCTGCCTGCAGGTGGCGAAAGCGACTGAGCCGCGCCAATAACCAGCGCATGGTCAAGGTGGGCGGCGCCTTCATGCGCAAGATTCCTTCATCAACGGAGAGCGTGTTGCAGGCGCGTTCCAGTGAAGAGAAGCCATCGCGCACGCCGGGCAACAAGGTCCGCGCGGCTTCGGTCAGCTGGATGTTACGACCGATGCGCTGAAACAGTCGGCAGGCAAAGTGTTCTTCAAGGGTACGAATGTGCCGACTGACTGCACTTTGGGTGATCGACAGTTCTTCGGCTGCCCGCGTGAATGAGCTGTGCCTCGCCGCCGCTTCAAATGCGCGCAATGCATAAAGAGGAGGAAGACTGCGAGGCATTCAGAACGCTCCTACCGTGGGGGACGGCGATTCTAGCTAAAAAACTAACAGATGAGTTTTACTCATGCTAACGATCTTTATTATCCCTTTGTGCTCGTCCCCTTAAGTACCGAGAATGGGCGGCTCATAACTGCCCCCTGAAATCGAGCGTCGCGCCATGCAACAACCTGCCATCAAAGAACTCTGGATCATCCTGCGCCTTGCCGGGCCGCTGATCGCTTCACAGATGGCGCACATGGTCATGGTTTTCACCGACACGGTGATGATGGGCCACATTGGCCCGGAAGCCTTGGCGGGCGGCGGTTTGGGCGCGGCCACTTACAACTTTATTTCGTTCTTCTGTGTCGGGGTCATGGCCGCTGTCGGTACGCTGGTCGCCATCCGTCATGGTGCAGGAGACAGCAAAGGCGCCGCGCAACTGGTTCAGGCCGGTGTCTGGCTGGCGTGGGGCATGGCATTGATCGCCATGTTGATCCTGTGGAACCTCGAACCGATCCTTCTGCATTTCGGCCAGACCGAATCCAACGTGCATATGGCCGGTCAATTTTTGATCACCTTGCCGCTGGCGTTACCCGGCTTGCTGACGTTCATGGCCTTGCGCGGTTTTACCAGTGCGTTGGGGCGTGCAGGCCCGGTCATGGCAATCAGCGTGGGTGGCGCGATTGCCAATTTCGTCCTCAACTACGCCCTTATCCATCAGATGTTCGGGCTGCCCAATCTGGGCCTGATGGGTATTGGCCTGGTTACTGCGGTGGTCACCAATGGTATGGCGTTGATTCTCGCCCTGCATATCCGTCGCCATCCGGCCTACGCGGCCTACCCGATCCGCGAAGGTTTCTGGCAGCTGTCGCGCAGTCATCTCAAAGAGCTGTGGAAGCTGGGCTTGCCCATTGGCGGGACCTACGCGGTTGAGGTTGGTCTGTTTACTTTTGCGGCGTTTTGCATGGGTGCGATGGGCAGTGCGCAAATGGCGGCGCACCAGATCGCCCTGCAGTCGGTGTCGATGGCGTTCATGATTCCGGTGGGGATTTCCTACGCAGTGACCATGCGCATTGGTCTGCACTATGGCGCGGGCAATCTGCTGCTGGCTCGCACTGCCGGGCGTGCGGGGATTATCTTTGGCTCATTGGTCATGCTGATGTTCGGCATGCTGTTCTGGCTGGCGCCGCATCTGGTGATCGGGCTCTTCCTTGATATCAAGGATCCGAAATTCGCCGAGATTGTCGAGCTGACGGTCAAGCTGCTGGCGATTGCCGCCTGGTTTGAAATTCTGGACGGCGCGCAAACCATCGCCATGGGCGCGATCCGTGGCTTCAAGGATGCGCGCACCACCTTCCTTATCGGGCTGGCCAGTTACTGGCTAGTGGCGGCCCCGGCGGCGTGGATATTTGGTTTCTACACCAACCACGGTGCCGAGGGCGTCTGGTGGGGGCTGGCGTTGGGGCTGCTGTGCTCAGCGATTGCGCTGACCTTTGCCTTCGAGAGGAAGACTTCGAAGTTGCTGCGCCGGGAAGCTGCGGCGGTGCCGGTGATGGGGTGAGGATGTTTGATGTTGTCTGCTACCGCTGTAATGGACCAAACAGACAACACTTAAAACTCTAAACTCACACGGAACCTGTGGGACCGAATTCATTCGGGAAGGCGGTATTTCAGGCGATACACAAGGTGCGGATGTACCGGCCCCTTCGCGAATGAATTCGCTCCCACCGGGAACAGACATAGTATCTGCCACAGAAGAAGCGTCCGCAGGCAGATCAAAGGATTTCGTGAGAGCGCCTGGTCCAAATCACGGGCGCTACATCAAACCTGTGGGACCGAATTCATTCGGGAAGGCGGTATTTCAGGCGATACACAAGGTGCGGATGTACCGGCCCCTTCGCGAATGAATTCGCTCCCACCGGGAACAGACATAGCATCTGCCACAGAAGACGCGTCCGCAGGCAGATCAAAGGCTTTCGTGAGAGCGCCTGGTCCAAATCACGGGCGCTACATCAAACCTGTGGGGCCGAATTCATTCGGGAAGGCGGTATTTCAGGCGATACACAAGGTACGGATGTACCGGCCCCTTCGCGAATGAATTCGCTCCCACCGGGATTGCGCTTGCAGTCCAATCCGGTGACAGGTAGCCCGGAAATCAAACCCGGCTCAACGCCTCTGGCGCTTGCTTGTCCCGCTTCAGGTACTTGATCAACTCCGGCAGCGGCAGCGGTTTGCTGATCAGGTAGCCCTGAACCTGATCACAGCCGAAACCGCGTAACAGCGCCAGCTGCTGAGCGGTTTCGACACCTTCGGCCACCACCTCAAGGCTCAGGTTGTGAGCCAGGTTGATCATGGCGTGGACCAGTTTGCGATTCTCTTCGCGCTGTTCCATTTCGCCGACGAAGCTTTTATCGATCTTCAGTAGCGCGATGGGCAGGTTGTTGAGGTGCACGAACGACGAAAACCCTGTGCCGAAATCATCCAGCGAGAACCGGACTCCCAAGCGTCCAAGCGCATCCATGGTTTGTTTGACCAGATCGCTGCGGCGCATAACGGCGGTTTCAGTCAGTTCGAATTCCAGCCACTGCGCATCAATGCCCCGCTCGGCAATCAATCGGCCTAATGTCGTCAGCAGCTGGTTGTCCTGAAACTGGCGGAATGACAGGTTAATCGCCATGTGCAGTTGCGGCAGGCCATTTTCCAGCAACCCCTGCATATCGCGCAGAGCCCGGGATATCACCCAGTAGCCCAATGGCACGATCAGCCCGCTTTGTTCCGCCAGCGGCACGAACTCGCTGGGTGGCAGCAAGCCTCGCTCCAGGTGTCGCCAGCGGACCAGCGCTTCGAGGCCGACGATGCGGCCGCTGGTCAGGCAGAGCCGCGGTTGGTAGTGCAACTCCAGCTCATCGCGTCGCAACGCGCGGCGCAACTCGCCTTCCAGATCGGCGAGGCTACGGGCGTTGCGATTGAGCCGGTCGTTGAAGATATGAAAGGTGCAGCCCTGAATGCCTTTGGCTTGCTGCATCGCGATATGTGCATGCCACATCAGCGGATCAGCGCCTGCTTCTGCGCGGGAATGAGCGATCCCCAGGCTGCAGCCGATGAGCAGACTTTCGCCGTCAACCCAGTAAGGCTCGGACAAGGCTTCGGTGATGCGTTCGGCCATCCACTCGGCACGCTCGGGCGCGCGGCGGGTATCGATCAGCAGTGCAAATTCGTCGCTGCCCAATCGGGCAATCTGGTCGCCGACTTCCATCTGTCCTTTGAGTCGCGCCACCACCTGCAAAATCAGGCGGTCCCCGGCTTGATGGCCCAGTGCATCGTTGGCGCGGCGGAAGTTATCCAGGTCCAGATGGCCCAGCGCAAGGCCGCGCCCGTCGTTGTCCAGCAGGCGCGCTGCCAGCAGGGTCTGGAAACCCTGGCGGTTGGCAATGCCGGTCAGTGTGTCTTGCTCGGCCAGACGCTGCAGGGTGTTTTCCAGCAATGCACGCTCGCCCACGTGGCGCAGGCAGTTGCGCAGTGCTGCGGGCGTCATTTCGCTGCGAATCAACCAGTCACTGGCGCCAAGCGGCGCGATCAGTGGCTCTTCTTCAAGCAGCATGACCACCGGAAGATTGCAGCGGCCGGGCGGAGGCTGAAGCTCTGGAGTGGTCAGTAATACCGTATGGTGGTCATCAACCAGTGCGGCGTTAATATCGTTCCAGTGCGAAAAGAACAACGGATTTGCCTGATTCTGCTCTTGCGTGAGGCAACTGCGAAGCAATACCAGCCATTCCGGCTCGTGGGCCAGCACTAACAACCGCAAGGGTTGGACAGGCGTAGGCAAGCTAGCTCCCTAGACTCGAAAAGAGACAAACAGAAGGCCCGGAATAAGGGGCAAAACAGAGCGTTAGTTCAGCATTCGGATAAGCAAATGTAACAAAACCAAAAAAATTAGATAGCAGCGGGCGATATAAGACCTCACTCATTGGCAGACGGTCGCTGCACAATCGCCATAGCCTGCTAAAATGCCCGCCCATTTCGTTAGTGACTCTTTTTTTCATGTCCCGACTCAATCCTCGGCAACAAGAAGCCGTGAACTACGTCGGCGGCCCTCTTTTGGTGCTCGCCGGTGCAGGCTCCGGCAAGACCAGCGTGATCACTCGCAAGATCGCCCATCTGATCCAGAATTGCGGGATCCGCGCCCAGTACATCGTCGCCATGACCTTTACCAACAAGGCCGCCCGGGAGATGAAGGAGCGGGTGGGTACCCTGCTGCGCGCTGGCGAAGGTCGCGGCTTGACCGTATCGACGTTTCACAACCTGGGGCTGAACGTCATCCGCAAGGAACACGCACGGCTGGGGTACAAGCCGGGCTTCTCGATCTTCGACGAGACCGACGTTAAAGCCCTGATGACCGACATCATGCAGAAGGAATACTCGGGCGACGACGGCGTCGACGAGATCAAGAACATGATCGGCTCCTGGAAAAACGACCTGATCCTGCCTGCGCAAGCGCTGGAAGAAGCCCGCAACCCCAAGGAACAGACCGCTGCCATCGTTTACACCCACTATCAGCGCACGCTCAAGGCGTACAACGCAGTGGACTTCGACGACCTGATTCTGTTGCCGGTAAAGCTGTTTCAGGAACATGCCGACATTCTGGAGAAGTGGCAGAACAAGGTCCGCTACCTGTTGGTGGACGAATATCAGGACACCAACGCCAGCCAGTATCTGCTGGTGAAGCTGCTGATCGGCATGCGCAATCAGTTCACCGTGGTAGGCGACGACGACCAGTCGATCTATGCCTGGCGCGGGGCGCGTCCGGAAAACCTGATGTTGCTCAAGGAAGACTACCCGTCGCTGAAGGTGGTCATGCTGGAGCAGAACTACCGCTCGACCAGCCGTATCTTGCGCTGCGCCAACGTGCTCATTTCCAACAACCCTCACGAGTTCGAAAAACAGCTGTGGAGTGAGATGGGGCACGGCGATGAAATTCGTGTGATTCGTTGCCGCAACGAAGACGCCGAAGCCGAGCGCGTGGCTGTTGAAATCCTCAGCCTGCACTTGCGCACTGATCGGCCTTACAGCGATTTTGCGATCCTCTATCGCGGTAACTATCAGGCCAAGCTGATCGAGCTGAAGTTGCAGCATCACCAGGTGCCGTATCGCCTGTCCGGCGGTAACAGCTTCTTCGGACGTCAGGAAGTGAAAGACCTGATGGCCTACTTCCGCTTACTGGTTAACCCTGATGACGACAACGCCTTCCTGCGGGTGATCAACGTGCCGCGTCGGGAAATCGGCTCCACTACCCTGGAAAAGCTCGGCAATTACGCCACCGAGCGAAAAATCTCGATGTACGCCGCCACCGACGAAATTGGCCTGGGCGAGCATCTGGACAGCCGTTACACCGACCGCTTGCAGCGCTTCAAGCGCTGGATGGACGGCGTACGTCAGCAGTGCGCGCAGAACGATCCGATTGCCGCGCTGCGCAGCATGGTCATGGACATCGATTACGAGAACTGGCTGCGTCAGAACAGCTCCAGCGACAAGGCTGCCGACTACCGCATGGGCAACGTCTGGTTCTTGATCGAGGCGTTGAAAAACACCCTCGAGAAAGACGAAGAAGGTGAAATGACCATCGAAGAAGCCATCGGCAAGCTGGTCTTGCGTGACATGCTCGAGCGTCAGCAGGAAGAAGAGGACGGCGCGGAAGGCGTGCAGATGATGACCCTGCACGCTTCCAAAGGCCTGGAGTTTCCGTACGTGTTCATCATGGGCATGGAAGAGGAAATTCTCCCTCACCGCTCCAGTATCGAAGCCGATACCATCGAGGAAGAGCGCCGTCTGGCTTACGTGGGCATCACCCGTGCGCGTCAGACCCTGGCGTTTACCTTTGCTGCCAAGCGCAAGCAGTACGGTGAGATCATCGACTGCTCGCCAAGCCGCTTCCTTGATGAACTGCCGCCCGACGACCTGGCCTGGGAAGGCAATGACGACACCCCGACCGAAGTGAAGGCAGTGCGCGGCAATACCGCATTGGCGGACATCCGCGCGATGTTGAAAAAGTAATTTTTACTATTGATTGCGCAGATTCGCGCACCCGAGGAAGCAACGTGGAAGCATTGCATCAGAAGATTCGCGCAGAAGGCATCGTACTTTCCGATCAGGTATTGAAAGTCGACGCTTTTCTCAATCATCAGATCGACCCGGTGCTGATGCAGCAGATTGGCGACGAGTTTGCGGCGCTGTTCGCGGATTCGGGCGTGACCAAGATCGTTACCATTGAGGCCTCAGGTATTGCGCCTGCGGTGATGACCGGTTTGAAACTGGGTGTGCCGGTGATTTTCGCCCGCAAGCATCAGTCGCTGACCCTGACCGAAAACCTGCTGCTGGCCACGGTGTATTCGTTCACCAAACAGACCGAAAGCACAGTTGCGATCTCGCCTCGTCATCTCAACAGCAGCGATAACGTGCTGATCATTGATGACTTTCTGGCTAACGGAAAAGCGTCTCAGGCGCTGATTTCCATCATCAAGCAAGCAGGCGCAACGGTCGCCGGGCTGGGCATCGTGATCGAAAAGTCCTTCCAGGGCGGCCGCGCCGAGCTGGACGCGCAGGGTTATCGTGTCGAGTCCCTGGCGCGGGTTAAATCCCTGGCGGATGGGGTTGTAACGTTTGTTAATGAGTAGCACCGTATTTCTGTAGGAGCGCGCTTGCCCGCGATGGCGTCCTGCCAGATATCTGCCAGATATTAAGGTATCGACTGCCATGCCGAATCGCGGGCAAGCGCGCTCCTACAGTGGGTAGAACTACATCAACCCGCACTCCACCATCGACAGCGGGTCACCGTCGCCGATGATCAGGTGATCCAGCACCTTTACGTCGATCAGCCACAACGCATCGCGCAGGCGTTTGGTCAGGTCGATATCGGCCTGGCTGGCGTCGGTGACGCCCGAGGGGTGGTTATGGCAGAGGATCAGGCTGGCTGAGTTATGGGCCAGGGCGCGCTTGACCACTTGCCGAGGATGCACGTGGGCGCTGTTGATCGAACCGTGGAACAGGATTTCGAAAGTCTGAACCCGATGCTTGTTGTCCAGAAACAGGCAGCCAAACACCTCATGGGGTTCATGGCGTAACAGCGCCTTGAGGTAGTTGCGCACCTGCTCCGGGCTTTCCAGCGCAGAATCGCGCCTCAGGCTTTCCGCCATGTGTCGGCGAGCCATTTCCATGACGGCCTGCAACTGCGCGAATTTGGCAGGCCCAAGCCCCAGATGTGAGCTGAACATGGTCAGGTCAGCATCCAGTAACGGTCGCAGCCCACCGAATTGATTCAACAGGTATCGGGCGAGGTCTACAGCGCTTTTTCCGGCCACACCGGTACGCAGGAAAATAGCCAGCAGCTCTGCGTCGGACAGGCTCGCCGAACCCAGCTCCAGTAGCCGCTCACGCGGGCGTTCGGCCTCAGGCCAGTTGCGAATACTCATACCACCTCCATGTGTGTGGGGACCGCTGTTCCAGCACGGTCGCTGTGCTATCTTAGCCCATCTTTTTTGCGCGGCGATCGGCCTGGGAAACGCCCATCGCCGCCGCGTACCACTCGACTAAAAGGCAGGCCTATGCAGCGGCTGTATCGGAAACGCATCGTTCTTGGCGTTGGCGGCGGTATCGCGGCCTACAAGAGCGCAGAACTGGTGAGACGCTTGCGTGACCAGGGTGCTGAAGTGCGTGTCGTCATGACCCGAGGTGGTGCCGAGTTCATCACCCCGCTGACCATGCAGGCCCTTTCCGGGCATCCGGTTCATCTGGATTTGCTCGACCCGGCCGCAGAAGCGGCGATGGGGCATATCGAGCTGGCCAAATGGGCCGATCTGATACTGATTGCACCCGGTACCGCAGACCTTATTGCGCGTTTGGCACAAGGTATTGCCAACGATTTGCTGACCACGATTGTTCTGGCCACCGACGCCATTGTGGCCGTTGCCCCGGCGATGAATCAGGCGATGTGGCGCGACGCGTCCGTGCAGGCCAACATCCGCTTGCTGGAAGAACGTGATTTCCGCATATTCGGCCCTGCTTCCGGCAGTCAGGCCTGTGGCGATGTTGGCTTCGGGCGCATGCTTGAACCCAATGATCTGGCCCAGTCCGCCGCCGATTGCTTCCAGCGTCTGTCTTTGACCGGCAAGCACGTGCTGATTACGGCCGGTCCGACCCAGGAAAACATCGACCCGGTGCGTTACATCACCAATCACAGCTCCGGCAAAATGGGTTTTGCCCTGGCCGAGGCCGCGATCGAGGCTGGCGCACGCGTCACGCTGATCACCGGCCCGGTTAACCTGCCGACGCCTGATCGTGTGTCGCGCATCGACGTCGTCAGCGCCCGGGACATGCTGGCCGCCTGTGAGGCTGCGATCCCCTGCGATCTGTTCATCGCTTCCGCAGCGGTCGCGGATTACCGACCTGAGGTGGTTGCCCCGCACAAACTCAAGAAGGATCCGTCTACGGGTGACGGCCTGTTGCTGCAGATGGTCCGTAACCCGGACATCCTGGCGACTATCGCTACCCGCCCGGATCGCCCGTTCAGTGTTGGCTTTGCCGCTGAAACTGAACACTTGCTCGACTATGCTGCACGCAAGCTCAAGGACAAGAACCTTGATCTGATCGTCGCCAACGATGTTGCCAACCCCAGCATCGGCTTCAACAGCGAAGAGAATGCTTGCAGCGTGATCGACCGCGCGCTGCATGCAACGATTTTTGCCCAGACCAGCAAGGGCAAGATTGCCCGCCAACTGATCACTTTTATCGCCGAACGAATGAACCAGGTTTAATTACGAATGCACGCCCTACAAGCCAAGATCCTCGACCCTCGCATTGGCAGCGAATTTCCTTTGCCGGCCTATGCCACTGTTGGCTCCGCCGGGCTCGACCTGCGCGCCATGCTCAAAGAGGACACTGTCCTGGAACCAGGCCAGACACTGTTGATCCCGACCGGCCTGTCGATCTATATCGGTGATCCAGGGTTGGCGGCATTGATTCTGCCGCGCTCCGGTCTTGGTCACAAACACGGTATTGTTTTGGGTAACCTGGTGGGTCTGATCGACTCCGATTACCAGGGCGAACTGATGGTCTCCTGCTGGAATCGGGGACAGACCGCTTTCAATATTTCTATAGGCGAGCGCATTGCCCAACTGGTGCTGGTACCGGTGGTGCAAGCGCATTTCGAACTGGTTGAAGAGTTCGATGAAAGCCAACGTGGTGCTGGCGGTTTCGGTCACTCAGGCAGCCACTGACCTTTGAGCCGATGACTGGATGCCGGGCAGCCTGGGGCTGTTGCGGCATCGAGTGAGTGACTGTCCAGCTTCAGGATGAATGACCGGGGAGCGTTCAGGTGCAAGGCAGCCAACAGCATGCAACATCCGATACTCAGCCTCCGGCGCCAGCTCTGGCTGTGCTGGTTCCGGGCATTTTTCCTGCGCTGATCGCGCTGATCATTGCCAGCGCTCTGGTCTATCTCGCCCTGACCAGCAATCCTCAGGGGCGTCAGCACCTTGAGCAAGCCTGGGGTGGTAGTCAGGCCTCGGCAATGGGGCGGGCTCTAAAACAGATCGTTGCCGAGACTCAGGCCGCGGCCCGGGATCCCGCACTCCTTCAGGCTTTGCAAAGCGGTAACCCTTCTCTCGTCGACGAAGCGCAAAACCGGCTGCGCTTTCGCGATGGCGTACTGGGCGCCCGTCTCAACCCGCCAGGTATGTCTGAAGTGGGCAGCCAGGGTGCGTTGCCTGTCAGTTTCTCGACGCTGGACATGCTCAGCAAAGTGACTCGCGGCGAGGAGCCTGTGCCTGAGGCTCGCGCAGTTGGCGAGCGCTGGATGATCTACAGCGCCGCGCCGCTGCGTTCTGATCCGTCTGCACCGGTCAGCGGCACGCTATTGCTGGCCTTTGATCCGCAACGATTGCTCGATGCGCTTCCCGTCATGCCTGAATCGACGGGCAAGATTCGTTTGATTCAGCAGTTTGGTAATGGTCCAGAGCAGGTTTTGCTACAGCGCGGCGAAGCGGATGGCGCCAAACCACAACGGCTGGAAACGGGCTATGCGAACTGGAAGCTGGAGTTCACGCCCGGTCCGGCGCTGGACTCCTCACCTCCCTGGGTATTGCTGACGCTGGCGGCACTCGTCGCTCTAGCCGGTGTTTTGCTGGGGCTTTACCTCAATGAAAGGGCTCTGCAACGGGCCATTTGCGCCGACGTCCGACAACTTGATCAGCTGCTTCAAGAACTCTCTCGCGGAAAAGCCGTCAAACCCTTCGGTTTGGGCCTGCCTGTCCTCAATGGGCTGGCTAGACGTCTTGCCTGTTTTTCTCCCTCGCTTCAACAACCGGTAACGGAAATCGTTGATAAGAGGGATGGGTCAGGCTCGGCTGCTGGCTCCAAGATGACCGACTTAAAGACACGCAGTGCTTCAGCATCGGCTTCACACGTCGCCACTGGTGACGACTGGACCGATCCGCTGTTTCAAGATACCGACATTCTCGATATCGACATCCTCGACGAAAACCAGGACTTCCTGAGATCGGAGCACCCCCCAGTTATGAGCAGTCCAGCATCTGTGGCACCAAAATTTCCTGACGATATCTTCCGCGCCTATGACATCCGCGGCATCGTGGGTGACACCCTCAGCGCCGAAACGGCGTATTGGATTGGTCGCGCCATTGGCTCCGAAAGCCTGGCCCAGAACGAGCCCAACGTCAGCGTTGGCCGCGATGGACGCCTTTCCGGCCCCGAGTTGGTCCAGCAACTGATTCAAGGTCTGCACGACAGCGGTTGTCACGTCAGTGACGTTGGCCTGGTGCCAACACCTGCCTTGTACTACGCGGCCAACGTGTTGGCGGGCAAGACCGGTGTGATGCTGACCGGCAGCCACAACCCCAAGGATTACAACGGTTTCAAAATCGTTATCGCTGGCGACACCCTGGCCAACGAGCAGATCCAGGCGCTGCACGAGCGCATCAAGACGGGCAATCTGACTTCGGCCAAAGGCAGCATCACTAAAGTCGACATCCTTGATCGCTACTTCAAGCAGATCAAAGAAGACATCGTCATGGCCCGCAAGATGAAAGTGGTCGTGGACTGCGGCAACGGCGCTGCCGGTGTCATCGCCCCGCAACTCATCGAGGCGCTGGGCTGCGAAGTGATTTCGCTGTTTGCTGAAGTGGACGGCAACTTCCCGAACCATCACCCGGATCCGGGCAAGCTGGAAAACCTTCAGGACCTGATCGCGAAGGTTAAAGAAACCGGCGCTGATCTGGGCCTGGCTTTCGACGGCGACGGCGACCGTGTGGGCGTTGTCACCAACAAAGGCAACGTGGTCTACCCAGACCGTCTGCTGATGCTGTTCGCGCTGGACGTGCTCAAGCGCAATCCGGGTGCCGACATCATTTTCGACGTCAAATGCACCCGTCGTCTGACACCTTTGATTCAGCAGCATGGCGGTCGCCCGGTAATGTGGAAGACCGGTCATTCGTTGATCAAGAAAGAAATGAAGAAAAGCGGCGCGCTGCTCGCAGGCGAAATGAGCGGCCACATCTTCTTCAAAGAGCGTTGGTTCGGTTTTGACGACGGCATCTACAGCGCTGCGCGCCTGCTGGAGATCCTCAGTCAGGAGTCGCAATCGGCTGAAGATCTGTTCGAGACCTTCCCGAACGACATTTCGACGCCTGAAATCAACATCAAAGTGACTGACACCACCAAGTTCAGCATCATAGAAGCTCTGGAGAAAGATGCTCAGTGGGGCGATGCCAAGCTGACCACCATTGACGGCGTACGAGTGGACTATCCGAAGGGCTGGGGTCTGGTGCGCGCTTCCAACACAACACCGGTACTGGTGCTGCGTTTTGAGGCCGAAACCGAAGCCGAGCTGCAACGTATCAAGGATGTGTTCCACGCCGAACTGAAAAAGGTTGCGCCGGACCTTCAACTTCCGTTCTGATTGTTTTTTCCTTTGACTGGAGCCTTGAATGACCCTCGAACGTGATTCCGCCGCCAACATCGCCAAAGTATTGTCCGAAGCGCTCCCCTACATTCGCCGCTTTGTGGGCAAGACGCTGGTGATCAAGTACGGCGGTAACGCCATGGAGAGCGACGAGCTGAAAACCGGCTTTGCGCGCGACATCGTGTTGATGAAGGCTGTTGGCATCAACCCGGTGGTGGTTCACGGCGGGGGGCCTCAGATCGGCGATCTGCTCAAGCGGTTGTCGATCGAGAGTCACTTCATTGATGGTATGCGCGTCACTGATGCGGAAACCATGGATGTGGTGGAAATGGTTCTGGGCGGCCAGGTCAACAAGGACATCGTCAATCTGATCAACCGTCATGGCGGCAGCGCCATCGGCCTGACCGGTAAAGACGCCGAGCTGATTCGCGCCAAGCGTCTGACCGTTACACGTCAGACGCCGGAAATGACCAAGCCTGAAATCATCGATATCGGGCATGTTGGTGAAGTAGTCGGGATCAATACCGACCTGCTGAACATGCTGGTAAAAGGCGATTTCATCCCGGTCATCGCGCCCATTGGCGTGGGCGCAGACGGCGAGTCTTACAACATTAACGCCGATCTGGTGGCAGGCAAAGTCGCTGAAGCCCTCAAGGCTGAAAAGCTGATGCTGCTGACCAACATTGCCGGCCTGATGGACAAGCAAGGCCAGGTGCTGACCGGCTTGACCACCGAGCAAGTCAACGGCCTGATCGCCGATGGCACGATCTACGGCGGCATGCTGCCGAAGATCAAATGCGCGCTGGAAGCGGTGCAAGGCGGCGTGACCACCTCGCACATCATTGACGGTCGTGTACCGAATGCCGTGCTGCTGGAAATCTTCACCGACACCGGTGTAGGTACCCTTATCAGTAATCGCAAACGTCACTGATCACGCTTGATGCTTCATGAAAGCCCTGCCGGTTTCCGGCGGGGTTTTTTTATGGCTGTTGTTGCTGGCGGTCGGACAACATGCAAACTACTGGATTGAAATGCATTTTCTGTAGGAGCTGCCGAAGGCTGCGAAGCATTTCTGCTGATACATCGCGATCGCAGCCTTCGGCAGCTCCTACAGGCCCATGTTTGCCGAGACAGCGCGGTGCTATCGACACTTGGGCATCTCTCAATGAATACATCCACTACTTCAGCTTATTGAGTGTGAGCTGGAAACTCAGGGCGCTGTCAGTCGCTGAATCCGGGCGCGATCTTGTGTAAACGCTGCCTCGGCCTGGGCGCGAGCTTGTTGATAGCGCTGTATGTTCAGGTCGAGGTCATGTTGCTGGTCGCGGAGATCGCCCATCTGGTCAATCAGTGATTGAGGCACCGGTTTGCCGGCCCGCTCCAGATCCGCCGCCTGCCCCTGTAACGACGCCTGCTGCGTGTCCAGGCCTTTGAGATTGCCTTGCGCCAGGGCAATCAAGGCATCCAGTTCGGAAAGTTTGCGGGCCTTAGCGCGATCGACATCTTCGACATTGCTGTAAAGATTGAGCAATTGCGCGTCTGCGCTTGCCTGGGCCTTTTTCGCCTGGGCCTGATTTATCTCATCGGCGGTTGGCGGGGGCGGCACCACCTGCACAACGCGGCCTTGGGCATTGAGGACCTCATAACCCTTGGCAACGTACTCGGGTGGTACACCCTGACGATCCAGCACCGTCACGCCGCGGCTATCAACATAGCGATAGAGCAACGGCTGCGGGGCGTCAGCAGCCTGGATCGCTGCAAACGGACTGATGACAAGGGACAGCAGCAAGCAAACCAAGCGTGGCTTAGTCATTCAAACATCCTTGATGTATCAATCCGAATGGCGACGGACATGACGCTCCTAGATCCCGAACTGCGCCCGATACGCTTCAACAGCAGGCAGGTGCTGTTTGAGTTGCGGATCGTCGGCCAGGAACTCCAGCACCTGATTCAGCGAGACGATGCTGACGACCGGGATCCCGAAGTCGCGCTCCACTTCCTGAATGGCCGACAGCTCGCCATTGCCGCGCTCCTGACGGTTGAGTGCAATCAGCACCCCCGCCGCAGTTGCTTCCTGGCCTTTGATGATCTGCATGACTTCGCGAATTGCGGTGCCTGCGGTGATCACGTCGTCGATGATCAGCACATTGCCGGTCAGTGGTGCGCCGACCAGACTGCCGCCTTCACCGTGATCCTTGGCCTCTTTGCGGTTGAAGCACCAAGGCAAATCGCGCCCGTGATGTTCAGCCAAAGCCACGGCTGTTGTGGCTGCCAGAGGAATCCCCTTATAGGCTGGGCCAAACAGTACGTCGAAGGAAATACCACTCTCGACCACTGCTGCGGCGTAGAAACGACCCAGCTGTGCAAGGGCCGAACCGCTGTTGAACAGGCCGGCATTAAAGAAGTACGGACTGGTGCGACCGGACTTGAGAGTGAACTCACCGAACCGCAAAACCCCACGGTCGATGGCAAAACGAATGAAATCGCGTTGATACGCTTGCATGAAAAAAGCCCCGAATACCACGGATTTAGCTAATTAGGTAGAGCTCGGGTATCATACACGCACGTGATTTTTGGGGCCATTTATGCGGATCATCAGTGTGAACGTAAATGGCATTCAGGCGGCAGTCGAGCGCGGTTTGCTCAGTTGGCTGCAGGCTCAGAATGCCGACGTCATCTGCCTTCAGGACACCCGCGCATCCGCCTTCGAACTGGACGACCCAGCTTATCAGCTGGATGGCTATTTCCTTTACGCGTGCGAAGCTGAAGTTCCGGCCCAAGGTGGCGTGGCGCTTTACTCGCGGCTGCAACCGAAGGCGGTAATCAGCGGCCTTGGCTTTGAAACAGCCGACCGCTACGGGCGTTACCTGCAAGCAGATTTCGACAAAGTCAGTATTGCCACTTTGCTGCTTCCTTCGGGAATGAACGGCGACGAAGACTTGAATCAGAAATTCAAGCTCATGGACGATTTCGGCAAATATCTGGATAAACAGCGGCGCAAGCGTCGTGAGTACATCTATTGCGGCTCGTTGTACGTGGCGCAGCAGAAGCTCGACATCAAGAACTGGCGTGACAGCCAGCAATCTCCTGGCTTCCTCGCGCCCGAGCGTGCCTGGATGGACGAGATTGTCGGCACCATGGGTTATGTTGATGCTCTGCGTGAAGTCAGCCGTGAAGGCGATCAGTACAGTTGGTGGCCGGATAGCGAGCAGGCAGAGATGCTCAATCTCGGCTGGCGCTTCGACTATCAGTTGCTGACGCCGGGCCTGCGACGCTTCGTGCGTAGCGCGCGTCTGCCACGTCAGCCACGCTTCTCGCAGCACGCACCGCTGGTAGTGGATTACGACTGGACGCTAACGATCTAGTATCCACCACCCACAAAAAAGCCGACTTCGTGTCGGCTTTTTCGTTTGGGTCGGGACCCGCAATCCCGGTGGGAGCGAATTCATTCGCGAAGACGTCGGTACATCCACTGCATGTGCATCGTCGGAAACATCGCCTTCCCGAATGAATTCGGTCCCACAGGGTGGGCGCGAGGCCTATTTGGTCAGCCGCGATGTAAGCGGATACTGTTACATCCATCGCCCACAAAAAAGCCGACTTGGTGTCGGCTTTTTCGTTTGGGTCGGGACCCGCAATCCCGGTGGGAGCGAATTCATTCGCGAAGACGTCGGTACATCCACTGCATGTGCATCGTCAGAAACATCGCCTTCCCGAATGAATTCGGTCCCACAGGGTGGGCGCGAGGCCTACTTGGTCAGCCGCGATGTAGGCGGATACCGTTACATCCACCACCCACAAAAAAGCCGACTTGGTGTCGGCTTTTTCGTTTGGGTCGGGACCCGCAATCCCGGTGGGAGCGAATTCATTCGCGAAGACGTCGGTACATCCACTGCATGTGCATCGTCAGAAACATCGCCTTCCCGAATGAATTCGGTCCCACAGGGTGGGCGCGAGGCCTACTTGGTCAGCCGCGATGTAGGCGAATACCGTTACATCCATCGCCCGCAAAAAAACCGACTTCGTGTCGGCTTTTTTGTTTGGGTCGGGACCCGCAATCCCGGTGGGAGCGAATTCATTCGCGAAGACGTCGGTACATCCACTGCATGTGCATCGTCAGAAAACATCGCCTTCCCGACTGAATTCGGTCCCACAGGGTGGGCGCGAGGCCTACTTGATCAACCGCCATGTAAACGGATACCGATACGCCACGCCTTCATTCGCCTTGATGCCGGCAATGATCGTCAGCACCAGTGCGCCGACGCCTACGAGGCCTATCAGCGCGAAGCCGATGACCAGCAGCATCAGAAAGAAGCACGCGACTATGGCTAGCGAAACCGTGATCTGAAAATTCAGTGCTTCCTTGCCGTGAGCATCAATGAACGGATCGGAATCCTTCTTGAGCTGCCACAGAATCAGCGGGCCCAGCAGGTTGCCGAACGGGAAGATCATGCCGAGGAACGCAGCAAAGTGACAGAACATCGCCCATTGGCGAGCTTCCGAGCTGGGTGCTGGAACGGGCATTTGGCTGTCACTCATATTCGTCTCCTGCTGGCTGCTTTGATCAGTCGGCCAGTGCTGCGGTCTGCAGTTCGAACAGTTCGGTCATGCCTTTTTGCGCCAATGCCAGCATGGCGTTGAGCTCTTCAGGCTGGAACGGAGCGCCTTCGGCAGTGCCCTGAACCTCAATGAAGCCGCCCGAGCTGGTCATGACCACGTTGAGGTCAGTCTCGGCTGCTGAGTCTTCAAGATAGTCCAGGTCAAGAACTGGCTCGCCCTGATACATGCCAACCGAAACGGCGGCGATCATTTGCTTGAGCGGGTCGCCGCCTTTGAGGCCGCCACGTTTCTTGATTACTTTCAGCGCATCAACCAGGGCGACCATGGCGCCAGTGATGGACGCTGTGCGGGTGCCGCCATCAGCCTGGATGACATCGCAATCGACGTACAGCGTAACGTCGCCCAGCTTGGACATGTCCAGTGCGGCGCGCAGTGAGCGACCGATCAAGCGCTGGATTTCCAGGGTGCGGCCGCCTTGTTTGCCACGGCTGGCTTCGCGCTGGTTACGCTCGCCGGTTGCGCGTGGCAGCATGCCGTATTCTGCGGTCAACCAGCCTTGGCCCTGGCCTTTGAGGAAGCGAGGTACGCCATTTTCGACGCTGACCGTGCAGATCACTTTGGTGTCACCGAACTCGACCAGCACAGAACCCTCGGCGTGCTTGGTGTAGTTGCGGGTGATGCGGATCGAGCGGAGCTGATCGGCGGCGCGACCACTTGGACGTTTCATCTGGATACCTGTACTGAGACGGAAAACTGCCGAGCATTATAGAGGCGCAAGTCGGCGCTGGGCACATCTAAAACCATTGGATACCAAACCGTTGGGCTGGCAGGGCTCTGATTCAGGCGTTTGCCCGGTTGAGCAAATGCCATGCATCGCATGTCGCATTAGTGGATTGGGGGCAGGGGTCGCACTGCGCTACAATCCTGCGCCTTTACAGACTGCCGTTTTTTCGTGACATCCAGTCATCGCGGATCGCGGCCTATTCTGTTCACCGAATTACAGAGGTATTCCCATGGTCCACAGCATGACGGCTTTTGCCCGGGTCGAACGGGCCAGTACTCAGGGCACACTGAGCTGGGAGCTACGCTCGGTGAATCATCGCTATCTGGAGCCCCATCTGCGTCTGCCGGAGTCCTTTCGCGACCTGGAAAGTGCCATCCGTGAAGCGCTACGCCAGGGCCTGTCCCGCGGCAAGGTGGAATGCACGCTGCGTTTCGTTGAAGAAACCGCTGGCAAGCCGCTGCAGGTTGATCGCGAACGCGCCGGTCAGTTGGTTGCTGCGGCGGAAATCGTTGCCAGCCTGATCAAGCAGCCTGCTGCCTTGAATCCCCTGGAAGTACTGGCCTGGCCTGGCGTTCTGGTGGGTGATGCTGTTGACCCGCAAGCCCTCAACAAAGAAGCCCTGACGCTGTTTAATGAGGCCTTGGCCGAGTTGAAAAACGGTCGGGGCCGCGAAGGTGCCGATCTGGCCAAGTTGCTCAATGAGCGTCTGGATTCCATCACCACCGAGGTTTCGACCCTGAAAAGTCTGGTGCCGCAGATGCTGGCGACCCAGCGTCAGAAGGTGCTGGATCGCTTCGCCGACATGAAGGCCGAGCTTGATCCGCAGCGCCTTGAGCAGGAAATGGTTCTGCTGGCCCAGAAAAGCGATGTGGCCGAAGAACTAGATCGCCTCAACACCCACGTCACGGAAGTGCGTCGCGTGCTCAAGGCGGGTGGTCAGGCCGGGCGCCGGCTGGATTTTCTGATGCAGGAACTCAACCGCGAGGCCAATACCCTCGGCTCCAAAGCTTTCGATCCGCGCAGTACCCAGGCTGCGGTCAACCTCAAAGTGTTGATCGAGCAGATGCGTGAACAAGTCCAGAATATTGAGTAAGGCTAATTCCGACATGACACACAGCACCGGCACCCTGTACATCGTTTCCGCACCCTCGGGTGCAGGCAAGACCAGTCTGGTCAATGCCCTGGTCAACGCGCAGCCGCAGATTCGGGTTTCCGTTTCGCACACCACCCGGGCCATGCGTCCGGGCGAAGTCGACGGCGTGAACTATCACTTTGTTGATCGCGCTGAATTTGTGCGCATGATCGAGCACGGTGATTTCCTTGAGCAGGCGGAAGTTTTCGGCAATATGTACGGCACTTCCCAGAGCCGCTTGCAGCAGACCCTGGACGAAGGTCATGACCTGATTCTGGAAATCGACTGGCAGGGTGCCGAGCAGGTACGCAAAGTCATGCCTGATGCGCGCTCGATCTTCATTTTGCCGCCGACCCAACAGGCATTGCGTCAGCGCCTGACGAATCGTGGGACGGATAGCGATGAGATCATCGAGGGGCGGATGCGTGAAGCGGTCAGCGAAATGAGCCATTACGCCGAATACGACTACATCGTGATCAACGATGACTTCGCCTCGGCGCTGGAAGATCTCAAGGCGATTTTCCGGGCCAACCTGTTGACGCAGACCCATCAGCAGCAGCGTTTCAGCGGTCTGCTTGAGCAATTACTGGCCTGAAACAGGGGCTTTGAGTGCCATGGGCGGCGAGCTAAATAATACCGCTCGTGGCTTGGCGCTTGAAGCTTATGGCTTGCAGCTTGTAAACTACCGAGTCCGCTCGCCCATCCGGGCATCGCGCATCCGCATTTGCTACGAGGAATACCCATGGCCCGCGTAACCGTTGAAGACTGCCTAGAACACGTGGATAACCGCTTTGAGCTGGTCATGCTCTCTACAAAGCGTGCCCGTCAACTGGCTACCGGCGGCAAAGAACCAAAGCTGGCGTGGGAAAATGACAAGCCTACCGTTATGGCACTGCGCGAAATCGCAGCCGGCCTGATGGATTACGCTGTAATCGCAGAAGCTGAAATCGTTGAAGATGAACCATTGTTCGCGGCGTTCGAAGACGAGTCCAACGAGGCCGTCTAAGCCTATGCCGTGTCGACGTAGTACGGCGCAGGGTAAAAGTCATTGGCAGGGGGTAGCGCCTTGCCGAGCATAGACGCCCTCGCCGATCGTATTTCGACCTATCTCGGCAAGGAACAGGTAAATCTGGTCCGCCGCGCGTATTTCTACGCCGAGCAAGCCCACGACGGCCAGCGCCGTCGCAGCGGTGAAGCTTACGTCACGCATCCTCTTGCGGTGGCGAACATTCTTGCCGATATGCACATGGACCATCAAAGCCTGATGGCTGCCATGCTGCATGACGTCATTGAAGACACCGGTATAGCCAAAGAGGCGCTTTGCGCGCAGTTCGGCGAGACCGTGGCTGAATTGGTCGACGGGGTCAGCAAGCTGACCCAGATGAATTTCGAGACCAAAGCCGAAGCCCAGGCTGAAAACTTCCAGAAAATGGCCATGGCCATGGCGCGCGATATTCGCGTGATCCTGGTCAAGCTCGCTGACCGCCTGCATAACATGCGCACGCTTGAAGTGTTGTCCGGGGAAAAACGCCGACGCATTGCCAAGGAAACCCTGGAAATCTATGCGCCCATCGCCAATCGGCTGGGTATGCACAGCATCCGTATCGAATTCGAAGACCTCGGCTTCAAGGCAATGTATCCGATGCGCTCCTCGCGGATTGGCCAAGCGGTCAAGCGCGCCCGGGGCAATCGCAAAGAGCTGGTCAACAAGATCGAAGATTCCCTGAGCCATTGCCTGGCGGTGGATGAAATCGAAGGCGAAGTCAGCGGGCGGCAGAAACACCTGTACGGCATCTACAAGAAGATGCGCGGCAAGCGTCGCGCCTTCAATGAAATCATGGATGTCTACGCGTTCCGCATCATCGTCGACAAGGTCGACACCTGCTACCGCGTGCTGGGCGCTGTACATAATTTGTACAAGCCCCTGCCCGGCCGCTTCAAGGATTACATCGCGATCCCCAAGGCCAACGGCTATCAGTCGTTGCACACCACGTTGTTCGGCATGCATGGCGTGCCCATTGAAATCCAGATCCGCACCCGTGAAATGGAAGAGATGGCCAACAACGGGATCGCTGCGCACTGGCTGTACAAATCCTCGGATGACGAAGTGCCCAAGGGCACCCACGCCCGTGCTCGTCAGTGGGTCAAGGGCGTGCTGGAAATGCAGCAGCGCGCCGGCAACTCTCTGGAATTCATCGAGAGCGTGAAGATCGACCTGTTCCCGGACGAGGTCTATGTCTTCACGCCTAAAGGCCGGATCATGGAGCTGCCTAAAGGCTCCACGGCGGTCGACTTTGCTTATGCCGTCCACACTGATGTGGGCAACAGCTGCATCGCGTGTCGGATCAATCGTCGACTGGCGCCGCTGTCTGAACCCTTGCAGAGCGGCTCGACTGTGGAGATTGTCAGCGCGCCGGGCGCCCGTCCGAATCCTGCCTGGCTGAACTTCGTGGTCACCGGCAAGGCGCGAACGCACATTCGTCACGCACTCAAGCTGCAGCGTCGCTCCGAGTCCATCAGCCTGGGCGAGCGTCTGCTTAACAAGGTGTTGAACGGCTTCGAAAGCAGTCTGGAAAAAATCCCCGCCGAGCGCGTTCAGCCGGTGCTGGCCGAATACCGGGTCGAGGTCATTGAAGACCTCCTCGAAGATATCGGCCTCGGCAATCGTATGGCGTACGTGGTCGCTCGTCGACTGCTGGGCGAAGGCGATCAGTTGCCTGGCACCGAAGGCCCGCTGGCGATTCGTGGCACAGAAGGCCTGGTGCTCAGTTACGCCAAGTGCTGCACGCCGATCCCGGGCGACCCGATTGTGGGTCATCTATCGGCGGGCAAAGGCATGGTTGTTCACCTGGACAACTGCCGCAATATCAGTGAAATCCGCCATAACCCGGAAAAGTGCATTCAGCTGTCCTGGGCCAAGGACGTTACCGGCGAATTCAATGTCGAATTGCGCGTCGAGCTGGAGCATCAGCGCGGCTTGATCGCCCTGCTGGCCAGCAGCGTCAACGCGGCCGACGGCAACATCGAGAAAATTAGCATGGACGAGCGCGATGGCCGTATCAGCGTCGTCCAGCTGGTGGTCAGCGTGCATGACCGTGTGCATCTGGCCCGAGTCATCCGAAAACTGCGTGCCTTGGCCGGGGTCATTCGAATTACCCGCATGCGTGCGTAGCCAATCATTCAACAGGAGTTCTTCATGACCAAGACCGTAATCACCAGCGACAAAGCCCCTGCGGCCATCGGCCCTTACTCTCAGGCGATCAAAGCTGGCAATACCGTCTACATGTCCGGGCAAATTCCACTCGACCCTAAAACCATGGAACTGGTTGAAGGCATCGAAGCCCAGGTCGTCCAGGTCTTTGAAAATCTGAAGTCGGTTGCCGAAGCTGCGGGCGGTTCGTTCAAGGATATCGTCAAGCTGAACATCTTCCTGACCGACCTGAGCAACTTCGCCACGGTCAACGAAATCATGGGCAAATACTTCGAGCAGCCATACCCGGCCCGCGCCGCCATTGGTGTTGCCGCATTGCCGCGTGGTTCGCAGGTCGAGATGGACGCGATTCTCGTCATCGAATAACACTCCCGCGGGGCTCGCAGCCCCGCTGCAGCTGATTAAGGAAGGACCTGTTATGCGCTTCGCGCTTGCCCTCTCGCTGACGGCCGTTTTTTTGAGCGGCTGTGCCAGCCACGCCGACCGCAATCCTGACGGCACGTGGATCAATCAAGCGGCTATCGAAGCCGCCGTAAAAGGCGACAACCTGCGCCAGGCACTGCTTGCCAACGGCCCGAATCTGGAATGGCAGATCGATACCAAAACCAGCCAGGCCTTGTACTCCAACGGCTTTGAAGTGGGCGAAGGTAAAATCACCAGCGCCGCCGACGGCAAGTTGCGCATCGACTATTACAACTTTGTCGAAGACCTGCAGGTCAAGGGCGACGAACTGGTTCAAGCGGCCAGCGAGTCAGGTCCTGAGCAGCGCTTCGAAAAGCCGAAAACCCCTGCTGCCGAAGGTGCGCCGACTGGTGCCAGTTTCGAAGCTGCGCTGTACAACGCCTACATGGGCGGAAAATGGACCATCGTCAATGGCGATGGCCAGGGCAATACCGTGGAATTCAAGCCGGATGGCAGCATCCAGGGCTTGCCGGATAATGACCGTTACGCGTTGTGCCTGGCTGGCGATTGCGCAGCCATGAGCGGCGAGTACGACAGCATGTGGCTGGAAAAGAATGAGCAGGGCAACCCGTGGATCTTCTCCCGCAAAGGCAAGCAGCTGGAGATTTTCCAGGCCGTCAATGCCGCAGAAGCTGACCAGATGCCAGAGCTCCGCCCAGGCCCGCGCCGCTGGTTGCTTGAGTTGAATTGATCAGCAACACGGTTTTTCTGTAGGAGCTGCCGAAGGCTGCGAATAATGGTGTGTCAGGCATACTGATTTCGCAGCCTTCGGCAGCTCCTACAAGATTTTCGTTTAATCAGCCTTCAGTAACACCTCATACCCTTCCTTATAAGTCGGATACCTCGGCACCCAGCCCAGTGCTTTAGCTCTCGCATTACTGCATCGTTTGCTGCCCGCCCGGCGCACGGCGGCGCCTTCGGCCCAATGCGTCACGCCCAGATACTCGCGGATCCACTGCACGACTTCGGCCAGCGGTACGGGCGCATCGTCCACGCCAATATAGCAATCCTCAAGCGCGACACCCTGAGCGTCTGCCTTCAGCAGCAAAGCCAACAATCCCGCGGCGTCGTCGGCGTGTATCCGGTTGCCATATAAAGGCGGGTCGATTGCCACGCTGTAACCCTGGCGCACCCGATTCGACAGGTCATTGCGGCCGGGGCCGTAAATGCCGGTCAGGCGCACGATGCTCGCCGGCAAGCCGCTGTTCAGCGCCACTTGCTCTGCCTCCAGCATGATTTTGCCCGAGAAGGTGTCGGCTTCCGTTGGCGATGTTTCGTCAACCCACTCCCCGTTTTGCTGGCCATAAACACCGCTGCTGGACACAAAAATGATCCGTTTTGGCTGCTGGCCTCGCTCTTTCAACCACTGAAGCGCCCGCTGCTGGCCTTCGACATACGCGGCCCGATAGCCGGTCTCATCACGCTCGGTGGGCGTGGCGCAATACACCAGATAGTCGATGGCCGTGTTGGGCCAGGTGGCAGGAATGGTCGGGCTGAACAGGTCGCCAGCCACGCCGTTCACGCCATCGGGCAGCAGGGCAGTAGTGCGCCGCAGGCCATGAACCACCCAGCCTGAAGACAGCAGCTGCGTGGCCAGACGACTTCCAATATCGCCGCAGCCAGCGATCAGGACAGAAGGTGTAGACATGATGAACTCCCTACAAACAAGGCGGGTCAGACGGCCACGAAACATGGGCCAAAGCTGACCCGCCAGATGCGTATGATGGAAAAAAAGATACTCTATTACTTTTGTTAACAAGAATTACTTGCAATAATACCGGCCCGTTTGTTCTCCTCCTGACGTCGAACGCATAGCGCGACGTAGCAGAGCGACCCACCTTCTTCTTTACTCAGGTCCGGCCAGCATGACACGTACTACCTCCTCCGCTTCGCCAACCCAGCTACCCAGCCTGCCGCGTGCATGGCGTGGTATCGCAGCACTGCTGCTGAGCCTGATGCTTGCACCTGCTGCTTTCGCTGGTCAGGCTGCTCCCGCTAATCCAGCCGCCGCCCCGGCGCCAGCAACTGCTCCAGCGACGACCACTGCGCCGTCGTCGCAAACCACTGCACCGGTTGCTCAGGAAGGCGCGGCGCCGGTTGAAGGCCCCGCGATTGTCGAGCCCGAGGATAACAGCCTCGGCATGTCCCACGACCTGTCGCCTTGGGGCATGTACCAGAACGCAGACATCATCGTTAAGGCCGTAATGATCGGACTGGCGATTGCGTCGATCATTACCTGGACTATCTGGATCGCCAAGGGTTTCGAATTGCTGGGTGCCAAGCGTCGTCTGCGCACCGAGATCGCCAACCTGAAAAAGGCCCGCACCCTGTCCGAAGCCAGCGAAAGCGCTGCCAAGGAAGGTACGCTGGCCAACCTGCTCGTCCATGACGCCATGGAAGAGATGCGCTTGTCGGTGAACAGCCGCGAGCGTGAAGGCATTAAAGAACGTGTGAGCTTCCGCCTCGAGCGTCTGGTTGCTGCGTGCGGCCGTAACATGAGCATGGGCACCGGCGTTCTGGCCACCATCGGTTCGACTGCGCCGTTCGTAGGTCTGTTCGGTACCGTGTGGGGCATCATGAACAGCTTCATCGGTATTGCCAAAACCCAGACCACCAACCTTGCTGTCGTTGCGCCGGGTATTGCCGAGGCTCTGCTGGCGACGGCACTGGGTCTGGTCGCTGCGATTCCTGCGGTTGTTATCTACAACGTCTTCGCTCGCTCCATCGCCGGTTACAAAGCACAGGTTTCCGATGCGTCGGCACAGGTTCTGCTGTTGGTCAGCCGTGATCTCGATCACCAGCCAACTGCCGACCGTACTCAGTCGCCACACATGGTCAAGGTGGGCTAAACCTTGGGCATGCATCTGAAAGAAGGCGACGACGATCTCGCCGAAAACCACGAAATCAACGTAACGCCGTTCATCGACGTCATGTTGGTCCTGTTGATCATCTTCATGGTGGCAGCGCCTTTGGCGACGGTTGATATCAAAGTCGACCTGCCCGCCTCGACCGCCAAACCGCAGCCCCGGCCCGAGAAGCCGGTCTTCCTTAGCGTCAAGGCCGATCAGAGTTTGTACCTGGGCGACGACAAAGTCGCTCCTGAGCAGTTGGGTCAGATCCTCGACGCCCGAACCAAGGGCAAAAAGGACACCACGATCTTCTTCCAGGCCGATAAAGGCGTGGATTACGGTGACCTGATGGAAGTGATGAATGCCCTGCGCTCTGCGGGCTACCTCAAAGTCGGTCTGGTCGGTCTCGAGACGGTTGGTAAGAAATGATCAGTACGCGCCAAAAACTGACGCGCTATAGCGGTAGTCTGTTGTTGGTGCTGGCCGTGCATGCCATCGCGATCGTGGTCGCACTCCGATGGCCTGCATCCCAGGCCATCGAGTTGCCGCCGGCGGCCATGATGGTGGAGTTGGCACCTGAGCCAGAACCGGCCCCGCCGCCGCCACCGCAAGTGGTTCAGCCGCCTCAACCTCCAGCCCCCGAGGAAGAAATCATTCCCAAGGTGGCTGAAGTCGAAAAGGCAGAGATTGCTGTGCCCAAGCCGGTGGTCAAGCCGAAGCCAAAACCTCAGCCGCCAAAGCCGGTGAAAAAGCCTGAGCCTCCGAAGGATTTACCAGCCGACGAGAAGCAGGTCGATACACCGCCAACGACAGCCAAGGTCGAGAAATCGGCTGCGCCAACGCCACCCAGTCAGCCAGCACCGCCAAGCAATGCGCTGCCAACCTGGCAGGGTGATTTGTTGAAGCATCTGGCCAAGTTCAAGAAGTACCCGGAAGACGCTCGACGTCGCGGCATGCAAGGGGTCGCTCGTCTGCGCTTTGTGGTTGATGCCGATGGCAACGTGCTGTCGTATTCGATTGCAGGCAGTTCAGGCAGTCCATCGCTGGACAGGGCCACCATGGAGATGATCCGTCGTGCCCAGCCATTGCCTAAACCGCCAGCGGAAACGCTGAACAACGGCACTATCGAGATCCTGGCGCCGTTCGTTTATTCACTTGATCGGCGTTAACTCGTAATTTTGATACAACGCAGTTACTTGATAACGTGCGTCTATCGATTGCAGCCGCTATGCTGGGGCCGCAACTTCATGGACGCACGTTATGACTCTCACAGAATTGCGCTACATCGTTACCCTCGCTCAGGAACAGCACTTCGGCCACGCTGCTGAACGCTGTCACGTCAGTCAGCCGACATTGTCGGTGGGCGTCAAAAAGCTTGAAGATGAACTGGGTGTGCTTATTTTTGAGCGCAGCAAGAGTGCCGTGCGTCTGACCCCCGTGGGTGAAGGCATCGTCGCTCAGGCACAAAAGGTTCTGGAACAAGCCCAAGGCATCCGTGAGTTGGCCCAGGCTGGCAAGAACCAGCTGACCGCGCCACTCAAAGTCGGTGCGATCTACACCGTCGGCCCTTACCTGTTCCCGCATTTGATTCCGCAACTGCACCGGGTCGCCCCGCAAATGCCGTTGTATATCGAAGAAAACTTCACTCACGTGCTGCGCGACAAACTGCGTAACGGTGAGCTGGATGCGATCATCATCGCCCTGCCGTTCAATGAAGCCGACGTGCTGACCATGCAGCTTTATGACGAGCCGTTCTACGTCCTGATGCCTGCAGATCACCCATGGACTCAGAAAGAAACCATCGACGCTTCGGCGCTCAACGACAAGAGCCTGTTGCTGCTGGGCGAAGGTCATTGCTTCCGTGATCAGGTCCTTGAGGCTTGCCCGACCCTGACCAAGGGCAGCGAAGGTGCCAAGCACACGACGGTGGAATCCAGCTCCCTGGAAACCATTCGCCACATGGTTGCTTCTGGTCTGGGGATTTCGATCCTGCCGATGTCGGCGGTGGACAGCCATCACTACGCGCCTGGCGTAATAGAAGTGCGTCCGCTGACGCCACCGGTTCCGTTCCGCACAGTAGCGATTGCCTGGCGCGCCAGCTTCCCGCGGCCCAAGGCGATCGAGATCCTCGCTGACTCCGTGCGTCTGTGCTCGGTGGCACGTCCGAAAACCCAAGCGAGCTGAGTGGTCCCATGAGCGAGTTGTCTCAAGTCTCGGTCACCGCGCTGAAGGGTGTCGGCGAGGCCATGGCCGAGAAGCTCGCCAAGGTCGGTCTGGAAAATCTGCAGGACGTACTGTTTCACTTGCCGCTGCGCTATCAGGACCGCACCCGTGTTGTGCCTATCGGTCAGTTGCGTCCCGGCCAGGACGCGGTGATTGAAGGAACGGTCAGCGGCGCTGATGTGGTGATGGGCAAGCGGCGCAGTCTGCTGGTGCGTCTGAACGATGGCACCGGAAGCCTGAGCCTCAGGTTTTATCACTTCAGTAACGCGCAGAAAGATGCGCTCAAGCGCGGCACCCACATCCGCTGTTTCGGTGAGGCCCGGCCCGGCGCATCAGGTCTGGAAATCTATCACCCGGAATACCGTGCGCTGACCGGCAGCGAACCCGCTCCCGTGGAGCAAACGCTCACGCCGATCTACCCCACGACCGAAGGCCTGACTCAGCAGCGCTTGCGCCAGTTGAGCCAGCAAACGCTGACCCTGCTTGGGCCGAAAAGTCTGCCCGACTGGCTGCCTGAGGAGCTCGCCCGGGATTATCAGCTTGCGCCGCTGGATGATGCGATTCGCTATCTGCACCATCCGCCTGCAGACGCCGATGTTGAAGAGCTCGCCCTCGGCCATCACTGGGCCCAGCATCGGTTGGCGTTTGAAGAGCTGCTGACCCATCAGCTTTCCCAACAGCGTTTACGCGAAAGCCTGCGTTCGCAGCGTGCTCCGGCGTTGCCGCTGGCCAAGAAGCTTCCGAAGCAGTTTCTCGCTAATCTTGGCTTCCCGCCCACCGGAGCCCAGCAGCGTGTTGGCAAGGAAGTGGCCTACGATTTGAGTCAGCCGGAGCCCATGCTGCGTTTGATTCAGGGCGATGTGGGCGCGGGCAAAACCGTGGTGGCTGCACTGGCCGCGCTTCAGGCGCTGGAGGCTGGTTACCAGGTCGCGCTGATGGCACCGACCGAGATTCTTGCCGAGCAGCACTACATCAACTTCAAGCGCTGGCTGGAACCACTGGGCATTGAAACTGCCTGGCTGGCGGGCAAGCTCAAGGGCAAAGCTCGGGTCAGCTCGCTGGAGCAGATCGCGGGCGGCACGCCCATGGTGGTCGGCACTCATGCGCTGTTCCAGGACGAAGTGCATTTCAAGAATCTCGCCTTGGTGATTATCGACGAGCAGCACCGCTTCGGTGTGCAGCAACGTCTGGCCCTGCGCAAGAAAGGCGTTGGTGGCCTGATGTGTCCGCACCAGTTGATCATGACCGCCACACCGATTCCACGCACGCTGGCGATGAGCGCCTACGCGGATCTGGATACGTCAATCCTTGATGAGCTGCCGCCCGGACGTACCCCGGTCAACACAGTGCTGGTGGTCGACTCCCGGCGTATCGAAGTGATTGAGCGCGTGCGTGCGGCCTGTGCCGAAGGTCGGCAGACTTATTGGGTCTGCACATTGATCGAAGAGTCCGAAGAGCTGACGTGTCAGGCGGCGGAAACGTCCTTCGAAGAGTTGACCAGTGCATTGGGTGAATTCCGCGTTGGCTTGATTCACGGCCGTATGAAGCCGGCTGAAAAGGCTGCCGTCATGGCCGAGTTCAAGCAGGGCGCGCTGCAATTGCTGGTGGCGACGACCGTGATCGAGGTTGGCGTGGATGTGCCCAATGCCAGCCTGATGATCATCGAGAACCCTGAACGACTGGGGCTGGCTCAACTGCACCAGCTGCGCGGCCGGGTCGGACGTGGCAGCGCCGTCAGCCATTGCGTGCTGCTTTACCATCCTCCGCTTTCGCAAATAGGCCGCCAGCGGTTGGGCATCATGCGTGAAACCAATGATGGTTTCGTGATTGCCGAGAAGGATCTGGAATTGCGCGGCCCCGGCGAGATGCTGGGCACCCGGCAAACCGGGCTGCTGCAATTCAAAGTGGCCGACCTGATGCGCGACGCAGACCTGTTGCCTGCCGTACGTGATGCGGCTCAAGCCCTGATCGAACGCTGGCCGCAACATGTCAGCCCGCTCCTGGAGCGCTGGTTACGTCACGGCCAGCAATACGGCCAGGTGTGATGCAAATCGTCGCTTTGATGATCGCATCACACCGGAAACATCCAAGCTGGTTATACTTCAGCGACTGTAGGAAATTGGATACCCGTCATGACAGAAGTTGCCCACGTCGATGAAGCGCCTCACGCCCCGTCCGTCATTCGGCAGTTGCTTGGCAAACTAGCGATCAGCTACCGCGAGGTCGATGAATCCCCGCACCTGCCAGCAGCACGAAGAGTCCAGGCCGTCCTGGTCGAGGATGCCGTTGGCGCACTTCTGATCCTTTTCCCGCAAAGCCAATTGCTGGACCTCAGCCGCATTACCGAGCTGACCGGTCGCAAGCTGGTGGCCGTGCCGCACTCGCGCATGCTGAAGATGCTGGCCAAGCACAGCCTGCAAGTGCTGCCGGGCTTGCCTGCCCTGACCAGCTCGCCGTGCCTGTACGATGATCGTTTGCTGCAAGAGCCTTCGGTGCTGATAGGCTCGGGTGAGCCCGGCGTCTTGCTGGAAATCAGCAGCGACGACTTCAAGACCATGTTGAACAAGGCCAGCGCTGCTCATTTTGGTGAGCTGCTGAGCACTATTCATCCCAATCTCGATCGTCCTGATGATGATCGCGAAGAAATTACTCAGGCCATGCAAGCCTTCACGGCGCGCCGCATCCAGCAGCGTCTGGAAGCGACCCTGGAAATCCCGCCGCTGGCCGAAACCGCGCAGAAGATCATCAAGCTGCGGGTCGACCCCGATGCAACCATTGATGACATTACCGGCGTCGTCGAGACCGATCCGGCGCTGGCTGCTCAAGTCGTGAGCTGGGCGGCATCGCCTTACTACGCTTCTACCGGCAAGATCCGCTCGGTTGAAGACGCCATCGTGCGCGTGCTCGGGTTTGATCTGGTCATCAATCTGGCACTGGGCCTGGCCTTGGGCAAAACCCTCAGCCTGCCCAAGGATCACCCGCAACAGACCACGCCTTACTGGCAGCAGTCGATTTATACCGCCGCTGTCATTGAAGGCCTGACCCGTGCGATGCCTCGCGCACAGCGCCCGGAAGCGGGCCTGACGTACCTGGCGGGTCTGCTGCATAACTTCGGTTATTTACTGCTGGCCCACGTGTTCCCGCCGCATTTCTCGCTGATCTGCCGCCAGCTCGAAGTTAACCCGCACTTGCACCATAGCTTTGTCGAGCAACATTTGCTGGGGATCAGCCGTGAGCAGATGGGCTCCTGGTTGATGCGCTACTGGGACATGCCGGATGAGTTATGCACAGCCCTGCGCTTTCAGCACGATCCAGGCTATGACGGCGAGCACAGCGCTTACGCCAACCTGGTTTATCTCTCGGTACGTCTGTTACGCCAGAACGGCATCGGTTCCGGTCCCAAGGAAGATATCCCCGACGAACTGTTCGCCCGCTTGAGCCTGAGCCGCGAAAAAGCAGAAGAGTCAGTGCGCAAGGTGCTTGAAGCCGAAGTGCTGCTACGGGAACTGGCTTCGCAGTTTTCTAGCTGATTCCTGTAGGAGCGCGCTTGCCTGCGACCGACTCGGACAGTCAGCTGACATCTTCGTCGACTGACCTGACGCTATCGCGGGCAAGCGCGCTCCTACAGTTAATATTCACCTTACACGCTCAATATTGAGTATTGCGCCGACCTGTTGGAGCGAGGCTTGCCCGCGATAAGGCTCGACGCGTTTCACTTTAGATCGCACTGTCCTTATCGCGAGCAAGCTCTGCTCCCACAATCGCTCGCGTTTAAACAGTCTCCTCCGTCTCACCAGGCAACTGCTCATCCAGATGCAGCCACGTCAGGCGATTGTCCGTCCGGCCGGCCCCGCGTCATCGCGCTAATGTTGAGTATCGCGCGGAACCTGTGGGAGCGAGGCTTGCCCGCGATAAGGCTGGACGCGTTTTACTTTAGATCGCAGTGTCCTTATCGCGAGCAAGCTCTGCTCCCACAATCGCTCGCGTTTAAACAGTCTCCTCCGCCTCCCCAGGCAACTGCTCATCCAGGTGCAGCCACGGCAGGCGATTGTCCGTCCAGATATGGCGGTCCGCAGGTGCCAGCTCGGGTTGATCGAAGGTGGCGACGGTGACGTCTATCTCTTCCGGGCTGTTGCGCGAGAGCAGAGCCAGTTGCGCCCCGCAGTTATTGCAGAAGTAGCGCACACAGGTCGGGCCGGAGTCGTAGGTCGCGGGGCTGCCCTCGGTCCATTCGAATGAACTGACCGGCACTGAAATCCAGGTCATGACAATGCCGCCCGACGTGCGACGGCATATGGAACAGTGACAGTGAGCGATGTCTTGCAGTGGCGCATCGAACTGATAACGCAGGTTGCCGCAATGGCATCCGCCGGTAGTGATCTGGCCCATATCCCTTTTCCCTTGTGCTAGACGTGCTGATGGAGTTCTGACCGTTCAGGCTCGCATTCGTCATTAAAAACTAACGCTCAAAGGTTTCAGCGGCGAAAGCTGAATGAAAGCTTGGCCGATTAGGATCAGCTCACCGCCGGCAACAGACCGGTCAGCCACATGTGCGTTTCACAACGTACTAAGGCCCAGTTAACAACAACAAATGGTGACCCTGATGTGCTCTAGTGCCTTGCTGCATTCCCCGCTTTCGCCCCCACTCCCTGCGCCGCTCTTTTTGAGCTGATTAGCCTTTCGCCTTAGCCAATCGCGTACCGCCTGGAGTATTTACTATGTTGACCTTCCTCGGCTTTGCCATGGTCATTGCTTTCATGTACCTGATCATGAGCAAGCGCCTTTCCGCGCTGATTGCCCTGATTCTGGTGCCGATCCTGTTCGCCATCTTCGGCGGTTTCGCTACCGAAATCGGCCCGATGATGCTGGCTGGTATCACCAAGCTTGCGCCAACCGGCGTCATGCTGATGTTCGCCATTCTGTACTTCGCCTTGATGATCGACTCGGGTCTGTTCGACCCGGCCGTGCGTCAGATTCTGAGGTGGGTCAAAGGCGACCCGATGAAAGTATCGGTGGGCACTGCGGTGCTGGCACTGGTGGTTTCTCTGGACGGTGACGGCGCAACGACCTACATGATCTGCGTCGCAGCCATGCTGCCGCTCTACAGCCGTATCGGCATGAGCCCGCGGATCATGGCCGGCCTGATCATTCTGGCAGGCGGCATCATGAACATGACCCCATGGGGTGGGCCGACCGCCCGCGCAGCCAGTGCGCTGCATGTGGAAGCATCCGATATTTTCGTACCGATGATTCCTGCCATGTTCGCCGGTGTGGTTGCACTTCTGTTGATCGCCTACTTCTATGGCAAGCGTGAGCGCGCTCGCTTGGGCGAGCTCCATCTGCAGGGCGATGAAGCCGATCACAGCGAAATCAGTGTTTCGCAGTTTCCGGATGCCCGTCGTCCGAAGATGATCTGGTTCAACGGTGCGCTGACTCTGTTGCTGATGATCTCTCTGATCATGAGCGTGTTGCCGCTGCCAGTCCTGTTCATGATTGCGTTCAGTATCGCGATGATCATCAACTACCCGAACATGCAGGATCAGAAAGATCGTGTGGCAGCTCACGCTGGTAGCGTGCTGTCAGTGGTCGGCCTGATTTTCGCCGCAGGTATCTTTACCGGCATTCTGACCGGCACCGGCATGGTTGATGCCATGTCCAAGAGCCTGTTGGCAGTGATTCCGGACGCAATGGGCCCGTACCTTGCGGTCATTACTGCTCTGGTCAGCATGCCGTTCACCTTCTTCATGTCCAACGACGCGTTCTACTTTGGCGTGTTGCCGGTACTGACTGAAGCGGCTGCTCACTACGGTATTTCGCCGGTGGAAATGGCCCGTGCCTCCATCGTCGGTCAGCCGGTTCACTTGCTCAGCCCGCTGGTTCCTTCGACTTACCTGCTGGTAGCTCTGGCCGGTATCGAATTTGGTGATCACCAGCGCTTCACCTTGAAGTGGGCAGTTCTGGTTTGCCTGTGCATAATGGTCGCCGCTTTGCTGATGGGGATCTTTCCTTTCTACAGCAGTCTATAAAGTCGGCTCACTTGTTTTGCGGCCCATGCCCCGGTCTTCATCGTCGGGTCTGGGCCGCAAAAGTTTAAACGCTCAAAGGATTACAAAATGGAATGGCTGACCAATCCTGAAATATGGATTGCTTTCTTTACCCTGACTGCCCTGGAAATCGTCCTGGGCATCGACAACATCATCATGATCTCGATTCTGGTCAGCCGCATGCCCAAGCATATGCAGGCGCGCACCCGGATTTTCGGTCTGGCGCTGGCCATGGTCACGCGCATACTGTTGCTGCTGTCGATCACATGGGTCATGCGTCTTACCGCTGACCTGTTCGTCGTCATGGGCCAGGGGATTTCGGGTCGCGACCTGATCCTGTTCTTCGGTGGTCTGTTCCTGCTGTGGAAAAGCTCGCAAGAGATCTACCACGGTCTGGAAGGCGAAGAAGAGTCGACAGACGAGCCGGGTGGCAAAGGTGGCAAGTTCATCTACACCATCATCCAGATTGCGATCATCGACATCGTGTTCTCGCTGGACTCAGTGATCACTGCTGTCGGCATGGTGTCCCACGTGCCGGTCATGGTTGCGGCCATCGTGGTTGCCGTTCTGGTGATGATGTTGTGCGCAGGCACCATCAGCGACTTCATCGAGAAGCACCCATCGTTGAAGATGCTGGCGCTGTCGTTCCTGATCGTTGTCGGTACCGTATTGATCGCCGAAGCGTTCGACGTGCATGTGCCTAAAGGCTACGTGTACTTCGCTATGGCGTTCTCGCTTGCTGTTGAAGCGATCAACATCAAAATGCGCGTTGCGCATGCGAAGAAGAAGGCGCAAAGCGACCCTGTAAAACTGCGTAAGGACGTTCCGGGCCAGTAAGCCGGTGTGTCACTGAAAAAAGGGGCGCACTGATGCGCCCCTTTTTTTGCCTGCAATCGCAGTTCGTGCATTGTAAATGCGGTTCTGGTGGGAGCGAATTCATTCGCGAAGGGGCGATTACAGATGATAAATATCCATCGGATGTACCGGCCTATCGCGAATGAATTCGCTCCCACAGGGATCGCGTTCTTTTTTTGCCTGCAATCGCAGTTCGTGCATTGTAAATGCGGTTCTGGTGGGAGCGAATTCATTCGCGAAGGGGCGATTACAGATGATAAATATCCATCGGATATACCGGCCTATCGCGAATGAATTCGCTCCCACAGGGATCGTGTTTCCTTGCACGCAAATGTAGATGGCTGATTTATTACATATTTGTTTCAATGGCTGGATGCCAATCATTGTTGGCATTTAAGTCAAAGGCCGACTAAAGGTTAGTAAGGCCTGGCAAGCGCGACATTCGCTGCACCTTCAATTCATTGCCCGTATGGGCACACTTCAGGGGGCTTTCCGTATGCTGACCCTGCTCGATTTGCTTTCGGCCGTGGCCTTGCTGATCTGGGGCACTCACATTGTTCGTACCGGCATTTTGCGCGTGTACGGCGCGCAGTTGCGTCAGGTCATCAGTCAGAACATGTCCAAGCGTCCGCTGGCGTTTATCGCCGGCATTCTGGTGACCGCGGTTGTGCAGAGCAGCAACGCCACCGCCATGCTGGTGACTTCATTTGTCGGTCAGGGCCTCATGGCGCTGACGCCTGCCCTGGCAATCATGCTGGGCGCGGATGTCGGCACGGCCTTGATGTCGCGCATCCTGACGTTCGATTTATCCTGGCTGTCGCCGCTGCTGATTTTCCTGGGCGTAGTGTTCTTTCTGTCTCGCAAGCAGACCCGTCTAGGTCAGATGGGGCGCGTTGCCATTGGCCTTGGGCTGATTGTGCTGGCGCTGCAACTGATCGTCGCCGCCGCCGCCCCGATTACTCAAAACGCTGGCGTGAAAGTACTGTTTGCTTCGCTCACCGGCGATTTGTTGCTGGATGCGCTGGTGGGCGCGCTGTTCGCGATGATTTCCTACTCCAGTCTGGCCGCCGTGCTGCTGACCGCAACGCTGGCAGGCGCTGAAATCATCAGCTTGCCGGTGGCTATCGGCCTTGTGATCGGCGCCAACATCGGCAGTGGCATGCTGGCCTTCCTGAGCACCAGCATGCAGAACGTTGCCGGTCGCCAAGTGGCCTTGGGCAGCTTGCTGTACAAATTGTTTGGCCTGCTGCTGGTCATTCCGGTGCTCGACCCACTCGTACGCTGGATCGACAGCCTGGGCTTCAGCCCGCAAGACATGGTCATTGGCTTCCACCTGGTCTACAACACCGCCCGCTGTCTGATCATGCTGCCCACCGTCGGCCCGATGGCGCGGCTGTGTTCGGTCATCTTGCCGGAGCGTCCCGAGGTCAACGGGCTGGCCAAGCCGCGCCATCTGGACCTGACAGCCCTGTCTACGCCTAGCCTTGCGTTGGCGAATGCCGTGCGGGAAACCCTGCGCATGGGTGACCTGATTGAAGGCATGCTCGGCTCGATGCTGGAAGTCCTGCGCGGTACGCAAACGTCCATGACTCAGGAAATGCGTCGCCTCAACGATGACGTCGAAGCGCTGTACAGCGCGATCAAGCTTTATCTGGCGCAGATGCCCCGGGAGGACCTCGGTGAGCAGGACAATCGGCGCTGGGCGGAAATCATCGAGCTGACCATCAACCTGGAACTGGCTGCCGGATTGATCGAACGCATGCTGCGCAAAATCCAGCAGCAGAAAACCTCCCAGCGTCGCTCCTTCTCCGAGGTCGGGCTGGAAGAGCTGGCGGGCCTGCAATCGCAGTTGCTGGCCAATCTGCGTCTGGGTTTGTCGGTGTTCCTCAGCGGTGATCCGGAAAGCGCTCGCCAGTTGCTGCGTGAAAAACGTCGCTTCCGCGCTCAGGAGCGTCGCCTTGCCCATGCCCACGTCAGCCGCCTGCAACGCAAAGTGGTGCAGAGCCTTGAAACCAGTTCGCTGCACCTTGAACTGATTGCCGACATGAAACGCCTCAATTCACTGTTTTGCAGCAGCGCCTACGCCGTACTGGAAACCGCCGACACTGGTGCATTGTCCAGCGAAAGCGAGCCAGAGCAGCCCGCGTAAAAGTGGTGATGTGAACGTACCGGGCACATCGAAGTCTGTTAGACATACCGATCCGCAAGGAAGCAATGTTTTATGCGTTGCCTGCTGTTCGCTTGTCTGTTTCTGATCGCACTGCCTTCCTCCGCTCTCGACCGTTTTCAGGTCGAGGGCTATATGCTGCCCAACGGTTTGCAACTGCTGCTCAAGCCGGGCTATGAAAAAGGTCACGTGGCCATTCGTTTGGTGGTCGGCATTGGTTTCGATGACTTCCCGTGTGAAGACAAAGAGCTGCCGCATTTGCTGGAGCATTTGCTGTTCAGCGGTATCGACGACGCGGGTGAAGGAGGGCTGGAAGAGCGCATGCAGGCGCTGGGTGGCGACTGGAATGCATTCACCAGCAACACCGACACCACATTCGTGATCGAGGCTCCGGCGCAGAATCAGCGCAAGGTGCTGGACCTGCTGATGGACGTGCTGACCAAGACCCACTTCGATCAGCCCGATCTGGATACCGTCAAACGTATCGTCGAGCGCGAAGATGGCGGCCATTACTCGCACCTGCAACGCTGGCTGGATCGCAAGGATCTGGGTCACAACGCAAGCAGCCAGTTGGCGGTAGAGATGGGCCTCAAGTGCGCCGAGCGCCCTCAGGTCGATCACATCACACTGGATCAGGTTCAAGAGGTGTTCAGCTCCTGGTATGCGCCGAACAACATGACGCTGATCGTGGTCGGCGATCTGGACCGGCTGTTGCCAAGCTATCTGGAGCGTACGTTCGGTGAGCTCGATGCGCTTGATCCCATCGACCATCCTCCGTTGGCCGAGCCCAATGACGCTGCTGAAAAAGACCGTACCTTGATTCGTGGAACGCTGGGCGACGCTGCGCGGCTGCATCTGATATTCAACGAGCCGCTGCTGGACGATCAGCATGATGAAACGCTGGAGCTCGTCAGCGACTACCTTGAATGGGCGCTCTACAGCGACCTGCGCCTCAAGCACGGTTTGTCTTACGGTCCGTGGGTCGACCGGGAGGTCTTCGGCGGCACGGGCTTCATGAGTCTGAATGCCGACCTTGAGTGTGACGACGTTGATCAAGCCAAGGAATACGTCCGCGCAATGCTCGAGCGTCTGCAAGTGGACGGCCTCGATCCGGCGGCATTCGCCCGGATCAAACAAGCCACCATCGCCAAGCAGGCCTGGGCCGTGCAGGGCAACAGTGCCTTGGCGGACTATTACTGGGGTGCGCTCAACGATTACGAAAAAGGCCGGTTTGCTGATCCGGTCAAGCGTTACAAAGCCGTCAGCCTCGACAGCGCCAATCGCGCGCTGCGCGAGCTGCTCAAGCAGAAGAGTTATTGGCGCACCGAGCAGTCGTTGCTGAGTTACGACAGTTTGTTCTGGTTGACGACGGCGGTGGTGGGCTTACTGGTGTTGCTGGTGGGATGGCGCGTTAACAGCTATCGCCGTAAACGCCGATGATCATTCAGGCTGGAATCCTGCTTCTGTGGGAGCCGAGCTTGCTTGCGATAAACGATGACGTGGTATGTCGTCTAGCTGCGTCTCATGTATCGCGAGCAAGCTCGGCTCCCACGGGGCCTTGTGTCTGCCGCTCCGCCCGCGCAACGGCAGAGATAGCCGTATCAAAACACCGAACAATGAATTCACTGGCAGCACTGTTATCCTGCTGACCCTTTTTTCCACACCATCAAGTGAATCGCTGAAATGCCTCAATGGAAATCCCTGATCGTCCGCATCGTTGAACTGATGAAGCGTTATCCGGGGCTTATTGCGGCGGGTGGTTTCGTTTCGGGTATCGCCAGCTTCATTCTGGTGGACCGTCAGGAAGGCCTGGCCACCTGGATCGCCGTGGTGATGCTGCTCAGCTGGTTGTGGCTGATGGTCGAAGGCAGCGCCATGGTGCTGTTCACCAAGGTTTTCAAACGCAGAATTCCCGAAGGAATACTGCGCTACGGCACACAGATGATTCACCAGGAAAGCCTGTTCTTCGTTCTGCCGTTCTTCTTCATTACCACTACATGGAACAGCGCCCAGGCGATTTTTACCGGGATGCTGGGTGCGGCCGGTCTTATCTCCATCATTGATCCGCTGTACTACAAATGGCTTGCCCCTCGGCGCTGGCTGTTCATGGCCTTGCACACCCTGACCCTGTTCGCTGCCTTGCTGACCGCCCTGCCGATCATCCTGCACCTGACCACCGCCGAGAGTTACAAGCTGTCGCTGGGCATCGCGATGCTGCTGTCATTCCCCAGCCTGATATCGAGTTTCCCGGTCACCAGTTGGCGGCGCGGCGTGGGCGTGGTGGTCATGATCCTGGCAATCGGCGGTGCAGGCTGGCTGCTGCGTTCATGGGTGCCGCCCGCGACGCTGTGGCTGACCGAAGTAGCGGTCAGCATCGACTTTGATAACAAGAACCGTACGCCGGGGGACAGCGTCACCCAGGTCAGCGCTAATCAGGTACGGAACAGTGGTTTGTATGCGTACACCTCGATCAATGCGCCGCGTGGTCTGGATGAGCGGATTTACCACGTGTGGCGACACAACGGCAAAGAAGTCGACCGGATTGCGCTGGATATCCATGGTGGCCGTAAAGAAGGCTACCGAGCGTGGACCCACAAGCGCAATTTCCCACAGGACGCGGTGGGCAAATGGCAGGTGAGGGTGCTGACTGAAGACGGACAGATGATCGGCGTGCTGCGTTTTGAAGTGACCGAGGCTGATCAGGCGCCTGTCACTCGACCTTCTGGTCGGATAATCCGTCTCAAGCCGGGTGGCGATGACAGCAACAGCGGGGCTGATGAGCCTGCGCCGCAGGGGTCAGAGCCCGAGGCAAAAGAGCCTGAAAAGGCTCAGCCTGAGGCGGCTGAGCCTGACGTCAAACCTGAAGCTGCCGAGCCCGCCGCTCAGTAACCCTGAGACTTACTGCGCGGTTGCGCCGAAGAACCAGTAAGTGACCATGATTGCTGCGATCACACCGGCAAGCTCGGCCAGCAGCGCGCAGCCTACGGCGTGGCGTGCGCGCTGGATGCCGACCGCACCGAAGTACACCGCCAGCACGTAGAACGTGGTTTCGGTACTGCCCTGAATCGTCGCGGCAGCCAGCGCTGCAAAGCTGTCTACACCTTGAGTCTGCATGGTTTCGATCAGCAACGCCCGAGCGGCGCTGCCCGAGAACGGCTTGACCATTGCCGTCGGCAACGCATCGACAAAGCGTGTGTCCACCCCCAGCCACTGAACCAGATGACGAATACCTTCCAGGCCCATGTCCAGCGCGCCCGAAGCACGCAGCACGCCGACCGCACAGAGCATCGCTACCAGATAGGGCAACAGGCCTTTGGCGACGTCAAAACCTTCCTTCGCGCCTTCGACAAACGCCTCATAGACCTGCACCTTGTGTAACGCACCGATCACCAGAAACATAATGATCAGGCCGAACAGCGTCAGGTTGCCGAGGATAGAAGAGAGGCCGGCCAATGCCGCTGCCGACATGGTTGCCAGTAACGCCATAAAACCGCCGAGAAGCAGTGCGCCGGGGATCAGGTAGGCTAGCACGACCGGGTCCCACAGCCGCAGGCGCTGCATGAACGCTACCGACAACAGTCCGACGATCGTCGAGGCGCTGGTCGCCAGAAGAATTGGCAAGAACACCAGCGTCGGGTCGAGGGCGCCTTGCTGTGCGCGGTACATGAAAATCGAAACAGGCAGCAACGTCAGCGAAGACGCGTTGAGTACCAGAAACAGAATCTGTGCATTACTGGCCGTGGTCTGGCTGGGGTTGAGCTCCTGCAGAGAGCGCATGGCCTTGAGGCCGATAGGCGTTGCCGCGTTATCCAGGCCCAATGCGTTGGCAGCGAAGTTGAGGGTGATCAGGCCAAGGGCAGGGTGGCCCGCAGGGACTTCCGGCATCAGGCGCAGGAACAGTGGCCCCAAGACTTTTGCCAGCCAGTCGACAATCCCGGCTTTCTCCGCAATCCGCAGAAAACCCAGCCACAGCGTCAGCGTGCCGAACAGCAGCACCATGACTTCAACCGACAGCTTGGCCATGGCAAAGATGCTTTCGACCATGGCCGCAAAAATGCCGGCGTTACCGCCAATCAGCCACTGGCCAAATGCGGAGATTGCCGCAATCAGAAAAAAACCGAGCCATAGAGCGTTAAGCATTCACAAGTCCCCCGCAAGATGCCGCGATGATAGCGGTGCGAGGGCAAACAACAAACCCTGGAGAGGTCAGGATAAATCTGAAAGAGCCCCACATATGTCCCTGAACCAGGCTTTCGTGCAATAAACGTGTAACCCTGTGGGAGCGAATTCATTCGCGAAAGCGGTGTGTCAGCCCCGGATATTTTTCAGGACTGCCGCCTTCGCGAATGAATTCGCTCCCACGGGAAATACCATTTCAATTCGGGTGGCGAAGAGCCGCCCCTTTTTACTCAGCGCAAAATCTTCGGCGCTTCATCCCGTGGCAGGTTGTTTTGCTGCACCGGCTGGCCGGTGTATTCCACTTCACCACGCAATTGCTCGCGCAGTTGACGGGCCACATCGACACCGATTGACCGAGACACGTCGCGCACAACGCGGGGGCGATTCAGAGAGACTTTAACGTCGCGGCTGTTGACCAGTTTGGTGTCCTGCCCTTCGCCCATGGCCGTAAACGCCGAGCTGATCTCGTAGGTACGGGTATTGATCAAACTGAAATCAGCCACCAGCGTCAGGCCAAGAATCGCCGAATAACTGTTGGTGTTCGCCAGTTCGCCGATGTCCTGCTGGAAATCGATATCCGACACGGTTCCGAACAGCACGTAATCCGCGCCCTTGAAGCTGCCGCTCTTGATACGCTTGATGACGTCATAAACGTCTTCTTTGGATTGGGCGGTGTACGGCGTGCCTTGCACCAGCTGGAACATGCCGGACTTGATGATCTCGCCCTTGATATCGCCGCTGAATTTGCGCAGCTCGCCCTGTTCGATGTAGCTGTAACGCGCTTCATATTCGTCGTAGCTGGAAGAGCCACTGGCGCTGTAGCGGTTGGCTTGCAGGTTGCTCTTGGCTGAGACGGTGTGGATATAAGCTTCCACGCGTTCCTGAAAAGCCAGGTCAGCCACAGCGATTTTCGGTGCGGCCTGAACGCCAAAGGCGCACATCAGGCCGAAGATGCCAATCCATGCACGCATTGGTTAACGCTCCGTGGTTTTGCGGATTTCTTTTTCGTCCATCCATTCAGCCAGACCGCTTTCGACGTCGATCAGTTGCAGGCTGAATTTATAGAAGACGTCCTTGTAGTCAGCGCTGCGCTTGACGATGGAGCTGATCGAGCCTTCGAGGCGGTACTTGGCAGCAACCATGTTGCCGGTTTTGCTGACCGTCGACTTCTTGTACAGACCGCTCTGGTTTTGCAGTTTGAGCTGATCAACCTGGCTCTGCATTTCAGTGTTGTCGCTGGCGAAGCGGGCGGTGCCGGACTTCATCAACTGGGTCTTGATCGACGTGGTGATTTCACGCGTATCGATGTACTCGCTGGTCTTGTTCTTTACGTCGTAAACCTGAACCACCGGACGACCCTGCAAGATCCCGGATTGAGCCAGGGAGCGGGTCATGGACTCGGCGATCATTTGCAGATCGGTGGAGCCAAATTCGTTGGTGATGGTTTCTACAGCTTTGGTATCGCCGTAACTGATGTTCTTGCTGCCCAGCGATGGCGAGTTGTTGGCGCAACCGGTAACCAGCAGGCCGAAAGCGGCGATGGAGCAAAGGCGAATAAACATGCGGTAGTTCTCTTCAACTGAACAAATGAGGGAGGGGCTCAAGGCGTTTTGACTTCGAGGCGAAAGTCAGTGGCTTTCGGCGTCGGCGCAATGGCGGGCAGGTAGGTAGTCTGGGTGCCGTACAACGTCGTACTTTTCCACACCTCTGCATCGGCTACGGGAAAGCCATCGTTACCCAGCCAGGCGAAGCGGTAATACATCTGTTTGTTGTAGCTGCTGGTGTTATTGAGTTGCACGTTAACGGTCAGAAACCCGTTTTCGCGAGCCACACGCATAGCGCCGACTTCGATGTTCTTCATGTTACTCAGCGACACCACTTTGCTGGCAGCACTGCCGGGAGCTGGCTGTGGTGGTGTGGCGCATCCGGCGAGCAGGGTCAGCGCAATGACGCCGAGAATCTTGATACGCATCGGGTTCTCCATTCAGGGTTGTTTAGTGGTCGCGATGGCTTGTGGCGCCGACAATGGCGTTACCTGAGCCATCAGGCCATCGGTGTAAACCTGATTGCCAATTGCACGCAGTGCGACGACTTGATAGCGCTGATCGACCTTCACCTGGACGTGAGTGCCTCCCGTACTAGAAGGCAGAATCACGGTGTGCGTGCCTTGTGGCAGACGCAGGCGAGCAACTTGTGTGTTGTCCGGCAGGGTTCGCCAGGTGCGGGTATCTGCCCCCTCGGTAATGGCTGAGGCGATACCCACGGCCAGACCGGCTAGGGGGTTCACATCATTGATCTGTTTTTGCGCCACGCCGCGAGTGATTGCACGAACTGTGGTACGCAGGATGATGCCTGGCATGTCGTCACGCAGGGCGCGGCGAGACATGTCTGTGGTGCTGTTGAGCTTGGTCAGGTTAATCTGCTGGCCGTCGAGGCCAATCTGGGTGAAGGCTGCGGTCGTGGTATCCGGCTTGATCACCGGGAACGACAGTGGAGTAATCACTAGATTGCCACTGATGGGCAGGGGCAGCGGAATACGTACCGAATCGCGAGCGGGAGCGAAGCCGCTTTGTACGACGATTAATACTTCGCTGTAGCCATCTTTGCTTTCATTGCCATCAAGCTTGAGCAGCGCTTCATCCAGCAATGGCGTGTTGGGGCGTAGTTCTGCTGCCTTGCGATAACCCGGCGCAGCGAGGCCTTTTTCGCCCATGGCCTCATAGACAAAACCCGACAGGTAATGACTGAAAGCACTCTGATAGCTGTTCTTGAGGCCGACAACTTCAGGCGCATCAAGTGAGGATACCGGGTAGCCCTTCAAGTCCTTGAACCGGGTTTTTACGCCCTTGTTCTCGGCTTCCTCTTCGCTCTTGAGATATTCCTTGTCACGCAGTTCGGCGATCACCGCTTCACGTTCGTGAGTTTTTTTGATCTCGACGCGAGCGCCTTCGAAGTCATTCTTCGCCAGCAGGTTCAGGGCCATCTGTGTGGTCAGCATGACCTTTTCGTAGTCGTAGCCTTCGTAGCGACGCACCTTGTCGTTGATCAGAAAACTGCCGAACTGAGCGAGGTACTTATCGGTGTCGAGCTTGACCGACTCTTCCCACTGGTAAACCACGTTGTCGGCGGAACGCCACGCGGCCTGGCTGCCAGCAAGGTCGCCTTTGGCGCGCAGTAATTCGCCTTTCTCGAAATAGTAGAGCAGGTCCTTGTCGGCGCTGGTGTTGTTCTTTTCCAGTACGCCCAACGCGCCGTCAACGTTACCGCTGGCCAGTTGCAGGTTGGTTTCTTTGAGTTCGGTATCGTAGCTACGGAAGGCAGAGCAGCCTGCCAGTTGTACTGCGGCGAACAGCACGAGCGCAGTCAAGGCACGAGAAGACATGAGGCGTTCATTCCCTGAAATAGATAGCAGGGACTAAGTCATCTGCTACGCAAATCCGTTTGAGTGGGCAACCATTACCGGCTGCCCGGCGAGCCTCTTTGTGCGAGCTAATGTCACTTGCAGCCGAGGGCGCGGGAGTATAAGCCGCTTTTCGGTGCGAACAATGGCTTTTTGATGGCTCACAGGTTTTTAGGCTGATTCCTACACCTGAAGATAGAATTACCTCACGCATGCAGGTAACTACGATATGCCTTGAGGCCTGATCCAGGAGGGGGGTTACGCGATCAATGTAGCTGTGCAAATATCTCCTTTTTAGTGGTTGTTCATATCACGGAGGCCTGCATCTTGCACATTTCAACCGTCAGCAATATCGAGCTTTGCCGTTTTGAATCTGCTGATCAGCAAGGTGTGATTGACGTCATCCTGCCCATCCAGCGTGAAGAGTTCGGCATATCCCTAACCGCCGAAGACCAGCCGGATCTGCAAGCCATTCCTGACTTCTATCAGGTCGGCAACGGCGACTTCTGGGTTGCTAAACATCAAGGCCAGGTCATCGGCACCATCGGCCTCAAAGACATCGGCGCACGGCAGACCGCCTTACGAAAAATGTTCGTGGCAGCGCCGTTTCGTGGTCGTGAGTTTGGAGTGGCGGCGCAGCTGCTCAACATGCTGCTTGAAAACGCCTGGCAACGTGGCGTGCAGGAGATCTACCTGGGCACCACCGACAAATTCCTCGCCGCGCACCGGTTTTACGAGAAGCACGGGTTTGTTGACGTGGCGAAGGAAGACCTGCCGGATAGCTTTCCGGTGATGAAGGTGGACAGCAAGTTTTATGTGTTGCGGCGTGTCTGAGTAGCTTTTGTGGGAGCCGGGCTTGCCCGCGATGAAGCTGACGCGGTGAGCCTGAAATCCGCGTCGCCTTTATCGCGGGCAAGCCCGGCTCCCACAAAGATTGCGATAACTCTTACCTACTTCTGCTCCGCATGCGCCCAACGATAATCAAGACGCGGTGCACGAACTTTAACCTTGCGCTTGGTCTTGGTCAGTGTCGGTTCGAACACAGGCTCAGGATCGCGCAGGAACGCGGTCATCACTGCGCTCAGGGCATACAGGCCGGTGAACGCCCAGACCACGCCAGCAAGGCCGAAGCTGTCCTGGAAGATAGCAACCACAGCAGGGCCGACCCAGGTCGATGCGCCTGCGCCGAGGCTGAGGACTGACAGTGCAGCGGCTTTGTTCTGCGGCGCGAGGGCGGGTGCCAGTGCCGACAGCGGTACGAAGCATGCCAGCGTCAGGCCGTAGAAGGCGCCGAAGATCGAAGCGATCAGGAAGTCATTCGGGAAGGCCTGGGGCATGAAGAAGAACAGCGGCGTGCTGATCGTGCTGCCGACGGCACCCAGCCACAGGATCGTATTGCGATAGCCAATCCGGGTACTGATGATGCTGGAGGCGAGGTTGCCGATGATGTTGAACACAAACACGATGGTCAGCAGTCGCAGCCACTCTTCAAGGCTGAAGCCTACGGTGTGCATGAAGAAGCCGGGCATGATCACCAGAAAGCCGAACATCGACGAGGTGTTGATCACGCGCACCAGACCGGCAAGCGACACCTTGGGCATTTCCCACATGATGGTGATGTTCTTGGCCATCGAGACCAGCGGTTTTTCACCTTCCGGCGCCAGACGCTGCATACCGTGTGCTTCGCGCATGCCCACCAGACCAATCACGCCACCCACAACTACCAGCGCAAACGACAACCAGAAAGTCGCCATGGCACCAATCAGCGGGATGCTCACACTGGCGACCAGCGAGCCAAGAGTTGGCAGCCCGGCTGCGTAGGCAACCCAGAACCAGCCGACGGCCATGCCCATTTTGCGGGACGGCGTTGCGGCGGCGATCCAGACCAGAAAACCGTAGGCGAACAATGGGTAGCCGAAGCCACGCAGGCCGTAGGTCAGGAGGATCATCGAGTAGCTGAGTTCTTGCAGGCCGTAGATCAGGAACAGGACTTCAAAGACGCTCCAGATCAGCAAGCCAAGAATCATCACGCGCTTGGGGCCCCAGATGTTCGACAACGCGCCGGCCAGCCAGGAGGAGACACCGACGGTGACACCGTAGATGGTAAAGACCATGGCGATTTCATCGGCAGGCATGCCGCGTTCGCTAAGGAAAGGGGAGAGATAACCCAGTTCGACGCCATCGCCGATCATAAAGATAAGCAGGCCGACGAAGCCCCAGAACATTGGATAGGGGATGCCGGTTTTCTCGCAGAATCTGGCGAGTGCAGTGTTCGGAGTGGATTGATCGCTCAATTTTCCGGTCCTTTTTTTTAGGTACAGCACGGCGTTTGGTGACGCCGTATGAATGGCCTCAATGAGGTTGAAAGGCAGGGTTGCCCGACACGCTGTTGGCAAATGCGCGAACACAGAACGTGTGGACTTTCATCTGATGCAGGATCGCCGCTATACGACTTCAATGACCCATGAATCTATGTTTTTTATAGATTTTCGAGCCCGTTTGCTTTTTATTTATCCCATCTGGGGACGATGATGGCAACCGCTCTAGACCGGGCCACCTGTGGCGGGATGACGCACCGGTTTGCATGTGGTCCCCAGTTTATAGGGGGAAGGGCGTTACAAAAGATGTCGGAAAAAAATGGCAAAAAAATATCAACCGAGTGGATTGCTAGCAATATTGATGGGCATAACGGCATTTCTGCCATCACGACACGCGCTTAACTCAGTGGATTGAAGCCATCACCGGCCGAGCAGAAACGCTCCCGAACCGCCTGGCTGGCGTCGCTGCCATCTCTGTCACGACGCTTGCCCCATTCGCGGCATTTTTCCCGGAAGTAAACTTTGGCGCCTTTGCGGCATTCCCGGTGTTCGATTGAGCCACGTCGATAGTTGGCGCAGACACTGGTGCCGTCGATGCGATTGTTATTGATCGCCCATTCGGCAGCGTAAGTGCGTTTACCGTCCCATTGCCAAACGGTGGCCCGCTCGACGTTGAAGGCCGTGACGCGCTTGGTTCGGGCAGGTTGTTGCTGCTCGTTTTTGTATCTCGCCATGTAGGACGCGCTCACCATACCGCGGGCGTCTGGATTCTCGGTTGCGCGGGGGAATTGACCGTAGCGGCAAGTGGCTACGGCTTCGTCGATGATGTTGTCTGGTTTTATGCAGTCGGCCAGCGGTTTGGGTTCGATCAAGGCGTCCTGCGTGTAAATCGGCGGCACCGGGTTTGAGCTGACGGGCAGCGTGGGCGCGGGAGTGTGGTTCACGGTCACACGGCTAACGGTATTGCTTAAAAGATCGCTGAAATGCACCAGCAGATAGCCCGCTGCAGCGACCACTATCAGTGGCAGGAAGATGCGCCGCCAGGTTCGTGCAGGGCTGGAACGGTGGCGTCTATACGCTATGGGCGCGTCATCTGCCTGAGCATGCAAGTGCTCAAAGGGATTGAGCTTTCCCCGAGGCTGGCTCTCGCTTGGATCCATACACTCTTCCTTGATGTGGGCTGCGCATCCTTTGCGCCAAGTGAGTCGAGGGTAAACCGATTGAAAGTGTTTCGCCAGCGTTACACATGGCTCTGTGGGAGCCGGGCTTGCCCGCGATAGGTTTTTGGTGATCTACCTGAAAGGTTGCGGTGTCTGCATCGCGGGCAAGCCCAGCTCCCACAAAGTCCGGCGGTGTCGAATCACTGACGCTTACCGCCTTTGTTCCGTGCTTTCACACGCTGCTCGCCGATCTTGACCAGCTCACATGGCTCTGTGGGAGCGAGGCTTGCCCGCGATAAGGTTTTGGTGATCTACCTGAAAGGTTGCGGTGTCTGCATCGCGGGCAAGCCCAGCTCCCACAAAATCCGGCGGTGTCGAATCACTGGTGCTTACGGCCTTTGTTCCGTGCTTTCACACGCTGCTCGCCGATCTTGACCAGCTCACATGGCTCTGTGGGAGCCGGGCTTGCCCGCGATAGGTTTTTGGTGATCTACCTGAAAGGTTGCGGTGTCTGCATCGCGGGCAAGCCCAGCTCCCACAAAATCCGGCGGTATCGAATCATTTGTGCTTAAGGCTTTTGTTCCGGGCTTTCACGCGCTGCTCTCGAATTTTGACCAGTTCATCCCGCATTTCCCGATGCCTTTTCGAGTTGAGCATCAGCAGCCCAAGCAAAGGGAAAAGTATTCCAGTGGTGTAGGAGAACATATGCGGCCTGTAGCCAAAGGTAAGCAGCACCGTGAGCAGGCTGATTATCAGCAATGCGACGATGATCCAGACACCCCAGGTCCTCCCCCGGATCATCATGAAATTACCGAAACACAGGACCACCGAGAGCGCGATGGCTGCCATCGCTGAGTAGCTACCCCGCTCGGAATACTCGCGAAAGTAAGTACTGCTAGCCAATGAGATGGCGACACTTATGGAAAATACCGCGAGAAAGAATGCGCCGATGAATGTTGGGAAGTATCTGGCAAGGAAGGCTTGTAAGCCGTCGGTCTGCATCATGGTGCTAGCTCCTCGTAAAGACCGACCGCGATGCTTTGAACTGTGCCGCTGCCTACCAAACCGATAGATGCTCCCAGCGCGTCTTGTATCTGGGTGCGTGTGGCATGTTGTATTTGCGTAGGAGTAAAGCGTTTCGTGAGAGCGCCGGATTGCTGCTTTAGTTTTAGCAATTTGCTTGTGAGCTCCGGGTGCTTAAGCGTGAGCAACTCCTCCGTCAAAGCTTTACGCTGCTGTCTGGACAGGCCTTTCGACGTTTCATACCAGCTACGGCCTGTGGCTGCCTTACGAGCCTGTAAAAACCTGAGTGTTGTCAGTCCTGATGCACCAACTCCTAGCAGAGAAACAGCATCCAGAACGGGGGTAACGTTACGGTACCAGTTAGCGTCGTCCATCGAGTCGTTAGCTAATGGATCGTCTGTTTCATTGTAGGTGCGCACCATTCCAATTACACATTGCCCGGTACTTGCAGTCGCAGCAGCAACCCCAATCCCCGCCACCACAATACTAGCCCCAGCCGTAAACGGCACCGCCACCGTTCCGCTGAACACCACGAGCCAGCCCAGTATTGCGCCAGCGCAGGACAGGGTGGCGCCGACCGCTTCCTTGACCACACGTGATTCGCGGGGGTTGTTTTGAACCTCGTGGGCAAACTGGGCGGGGGCGATGTATTTCTTGGCTTCGCGCAGGATGATGCGCTTGGGCTGGATGCTGCAGATGGGCGTGAATTCGCGCAGTGTGACGACGTTGAAATCAGCATCTATGTAGACCACGCCAGCACCCACGATGCCGGGGTCGGCATCAATCGCGGCGAACAGCCGGGGCAGGTTGATGCGGCTTTCGATGCGTTGGCGGGCCAGGAATTGAGAGGGGTTGTTGCTCAGTCCGGTGAGAATCTGGGTCATGTTGTTTCTTCCTTGTCATGCACGATAAACCGCCATCAGCCCCCTCATGCAGAGAGGGCCGATGGCGGTTATCGATTACAGCGACAGCCAGTCAATCAAACGTTAGGGCAAGGAACCGGAGCCCAGTCGCCTACGTCAGGGCTTTTGCACATGCCCTCAACCTGGCTTTTACCAGCGGTGGCAACCTTGTCGCTTTCAGCCTGCTTGGCTTTGGCGTCGACCAGGGTTTTCTCGGTCTTCACGGCTTCTTGTGGAACGACCGGCAGTTTGGCTTTCGCTGGCTGCTTGGTCTTTTTCTTGGTGGTCGCTGCGGCAGCTGGAGCGGCGTCGGCTGCAGCCACGGTTGCTACGTCGGTGCGCTGTACGCCGACTTGTTGCAGGTCTTTTTCGTAAGCCTGGGTGTAGTTGCTCAGGTCTTCACTGGCACGACCGTTTACGGCAGTGATCAGGTCGTTGGACTCTTTCAGGCCCGATACGATTTCCGCCAGGCGCTTACGGCCTTCGGTGTCGTTGATGGTCTTGGCTTTGCGGGCCGTCATCAGGTTGGCGAACTGCTGCTGATAGCAGGACTGCGAAGCACGAGCGTAAGCAGTGCTGCGGTCGATGTCAGCGGCGCTCTTGTTGATGTCGCCTGCGTACGAAGCGATACGCTGCTTGTCATCGGTGATCTGCTTCTGACGCTCGGTGTAGTAACCGGCTGCGCCGCCGACCAATGCCCCGCCCGCTGCGCCGATGGCGGCGTTGCGGCCACGCTTCTCGGAGTCACCGGTCAATGCGCCGGCCAGTGCGCCACCCACAGCGCCCAATGCGGCACCGGTAGCGACCGATTTGGTCATGTCCGAATCAGTGCTGCGCAGGTGTTGTACCGGCTCGTAGCATGTCGGGTAGTACTCGACCTTGGTGGTCGCGCCTACTTTGGACACTGGCGAGCTGGCGCAACCGGTAAGAATGACCGCGCCAAAACCAGCCGCGGTCATCATCAGAGCGCGACCAGTGGAACGGGTGAGCAGGGGTTTACGGGACAAAAGCATATTTGCGTTCTCTTCTTTAGTTTGGACTAGCCCGACGCGGCTTACAGCCGCCCGAGTCCCCTCTGTATTTGCAAGACTACGACGGGTCATTGCTGACCTGCCGATGCAAGCAATTCCTTCAATATCGCCGCCGGATCGGCCCGCTTTTGCTGGCGGTAGTTACCGACATGACGCACGAATAGTGTTGCCCGTGTCACCAGACTCTTGCCGATGACCGGTTTGCGATTGAGTTCTTCCTTGATGCGCTGGAATTGCGCCTGAATCACCGCATCGGTGTAGCGAGTGCCGGTGGCCAGGTTGTCGATATAGATCGCAACGGCGCCATCCAGCGCGCTACGGCCGTTGTCCAGCGCCGTGCCGAACAGCTTGGCGGTCGCCTCATCCTTGGCGTCCAGCGCCTGCTGCTGGCTCTTTTTCAGATTGGTCAGCCGGATGTTGTAGTTGCTGATGGTCTCGGCCACCAAGGCCGCTGACTGGATCAGGTTGCCTGCGGCCTCTTCGCGCTGTCGGGCGATCAGCGAGACGTTGCGCTTGAGCTCTTCGTTGACCAGTCCCAACTCGGCTTGCAGGCGCGGATCGGCGCTGGCGGCGATGATGCTGTCCAGACGCTTGGTCGGATCCTGAGCGTCATCAATGGCGTCGGTCAGCGAGGCCAGACGACCTTCCTTTTCCCACTGGGTGAACAGCTCTTTGTAGCGTGAGCGGGGTGCCGACAGCGCGCCGATGGCAACGCGAAAACCGGTGGTTTCATTGCTCTGTTCGGTGCCGTCGGCGGCAAACAGCGGGTACTCGCGGCGCATGCCGGTAAACAGCGTGCCTTCGCCCTCAAGGTAGTTGCCACCTTTGGCAACGAAGCCGCCGTAGGTGCCTTGGCGACGCCCGGCATGAACCAGCTGGAAAGACTCCTGAACCATTTCCGCCGCGTTGCCGATCACGTCGAACATGCCAATAGGGTTAGGCAGTTTGGTGCCAATGGGCGTCAGTCTTGCAGCCTGGCCGGTACCGCCCGCCACCTGATTGAAGACTGCCCAGTCTGCGAGCGGGCCGTCGCTTTCGCTTCCTTCAACACGACGAGGGAACAGCCGGGCTTCTAGCTCCTGCCGACTGACCGCCTGACCGCCACGCGCCGCGAACTCCCATTCCACTTCAGTGGGCAGGCGAACGAACCCAATACCACCGTCCTCGACGTCGTTGCCGCGGCCGCTGACTGGCAGCAGGTCGCGATGGTTTTTCATCAGCCAGGCGCTGTAGACCGCCGCAAAGCGTTCGGCTTCGAAGCGCGACAGTTTGACCTTCGGCAAGCGAGCGGCCATGCCTTGGGGCTCTTCGCATGCCGGGGCAGGTTCACCGCTGGCCAGCGACTGAGCCTGAGCCATGACTTGCGCGTATTGACGTGCCGTGACCTCGTACTTGCCGATGAAGTACATCATCGGCTTGAGCGGCGTGCCCTTGTCGGTTTTGGGCAGTACCGGGCCAATGGTTTTGCCCCAGTCACTGGACAAGTCCTTGAGGGTGAACTGACCGTTGATGAAGTCGCGCCGATAGCCGGAAATAAACGACTGTTTGTAGCCAGGCTCGCCTTCGCTGAACGGATAGCCGAGGCTGATTTCGCGATCATCCAGGCTGCCTTGCGCGAGGATGTAAACGTAGCGAAAGACCATTTCGCCGTCACAGGGCAGCGGCAGGCTGACGTCATCCGGCAGTGGCTTGGGGTTGTCCAGTTTGTCGGTATCGTCGGCCAGCACCTGACCGGCCATACACAGCGACACAACAGCCAAGGCCAGCGCGGCTTTGCGAAACTCAAACATCTCGAATTCCTTCTGAAGCTTCAATTCGTGCCACGCGCCAGCCGCCCATCGCCGCCGCGCTGAGGCTGGCACCGAGCACCGCGAGCAGGGCGACGAGGTAGTGAACAGGTAGCAGGTGACTGGCGTACTCGTTGGTTGCCTGCGCGAACAATCGGTTCAGTCCAGTTTCGGCCAGGCCATACACGCCGGCCGCGAGCAGGGCCGCCAGCCCGCCGCTGTAGAGAGCCTGGAGCACCACGAACAGCAGCAGCGCGCCGGTACTGAAACCGAGCAAACGCAAGACCGATAGCTCACGCCGCTTACGCTCAACGGCCGCCAGCGCCCCGGCGAAAATAGCGGCGAATGCACCGGTCACGGCCAGCCCGGCAATGATCCAGAAGGTGATGGACAGGTTGTTGCTCAGGGACCGAACCTGATCGATGGCCTGTGCCTGAGTTGAAACCAGTTGTCCGCTGTCAGCGAAATAGCGGCGCAGGGATTCGACGCCATCGAGGTCGTTTGCATACAGCCGAAACGCCGGATAGACCCGCTTTTGCACAGACGTTGTAGGGTCGCCAGCCCAGCCCAGCGCTGTGACTTCACGGCCGTCGCGGTAATCTTCGGCAGCTTCCAGCAGGCTCAGCGTTGCGAACATTGCGTCACGCTCGAAGGCTGCCAGAGGCAACACCGCCAGCACTTGCAGACGAGTGCGTTGCACCTGTGCCTGCCCGGCGACTTGCCGGGTGAAAGAGGCGTCCAGCCAATCGCCCGGTTTGCTGCCAAGTTTTTCCGCAGCGGTGTGACTGAGGACCACGCTGTTGATTTGCACTGGCAATTTCAGACCTTCCAGCAGCGGGTCACCGGCTGCCGTGGGGATCATCTCCACGTTCACTGCCGGACCTGCCGCCTGGCTGTTCAAATCTGCGGTGGCTGCGATTTGTCGGGTGCGCGGTATGGCGAATGCCACGTCAGGCCGTTGTGCCAGGAGTTCGACGAAGCCTCGGGTGAAGCGGCCGCCGCCCATGGGGATTACTTCGCGCACGCCGGGATCTTGTTCCAGACGTTGGGTCAGGCTACTGATCAGGCCGAACTTGAGACCAAACAGCACCAGCAGCGGCGCGATCACGGCCACCAATGCCAGCACGGCACAGGCCGAAAGGCGTGCATCGGCGCGGTAGTCTTGCCAAGACAGGCTGGCCACCAGAGAAGGGCGCATCAGCGGGCCTCCTCAAGGGTTGCCGTGACACCGCCGTCCGCGTCGCGTCGGCAAGCAATCCGCAGGCAACGCAGGCCGTTCGTGCGGGCCAGTGTTTCGTCGTGGGTGGCGATCACGCAGCAGGTCTGCTGATCTGCCGCGCCTCTGAGCAGAAGCTGCATGACCCTGTTGGCATTGAACGGGTCCAGTGCGGCGGTAGGCTCATCGGCCAGTACCAATTGCGGCGAGTGAGCCAGCGCACGGGCGCAACTGACTCGTTGGCGCTGCCCAACAGAAAGCGAAGGTGGCTTCTTGTGCAGTTGGTCGGCGATTTCCAGTTGCTCGGCCAGGCGCTGCACGCGGCCGTCGTCCTTCAGGCCGAGTAACTGGAGGGGCAGGGTGATGTTGCCGCGCACATCGAGATAGCTCAGCAGGCCGCCGGTTTGCAGCACGTAACCCAGATGACGGCTGCGCAATTGCGCCAGGTGGTTCTGCTGCGCGTTACGCCACAGGCCACCGATGTCGAATTCGCCTTGTGACGTCGAGAAGTCAAAACGCTGGGCATGATCCGGCGACGACACCAGCGCCAGCAGATCCAGCAGCGTGCTCTTGCCACTGCCGCTTGGGCCGAGCAACGCCCATTGTTGCCCGGCACTCAGCTCCAGGCGCGGAATCACCAGGCTGTAACGCTGGCTGCCCGAGCCTCGCGTCTTGCGCACATCTCGCAGGCTGAGCATCAGGGCAGCGTCGAAAGCGGGACGCGATACAGCGCGTCGCCCGGCTCGGCGTCGCCGAACCGGACCCAGTTGGCCAGATCATTGTGGAAGGTTTCGTAGAGACGGATTTTCGAATCCAGTTCGTCGATGAAGTCTTCCTGTTCCGCCACGCTCAACGACAGCCACAAGTCCTGAGTCATGCTCAACGCCTTGCTGCGATAAGGCAGGCCATCAAGGTATTCACCGAGGACGCCGCCTTCGGCCAGTTTTGCGCCTTTGCGCAGTGCCGAAGGATCACGACTCATGTAGGCGCTGGCGCTGGCGATTTCCTGGAAAAAGTCCTTCGGTGAGGTCTTGGTTTTGCGAGCGGCATCAACGATCAGTTTCAGGGACTGCTGCAGGTCGTTGAGTTGCAACTTGGTCAGCATGACGCAGACCTGAAACGCGGGCAGCGTCGGGTTGGTCAGGTCGCGGTCAGCGGCCCAGGCGCTGACCAGTTGCGGGGCCTGACTCGCCGATTTACGCCCAAGGAAATCCATGTGCATCGCATAACCGATGGCCGCTGACTTGTCGGCAACGCTGGGCGCAGCAGCCAGATTTGGCACAGCCTGCGGTTGGTTGCTGCGTACCTGATGCACAAGGTCGGCGAATACCGTGCCGATCTCATCGACTTGAGCGCCGAATTTGCTGACATCACCGCCCGCGACAGGGATGTAAAGATCACCGATTTTCGGGTTGGCGTCGGCGGTCAGCGTTCGATATTGCTGCTCTGCCTGCGCATGGTTTTTCTTGCCTGCGTCGGTGCGCAAGTGCAGCGCATAGATTTTGATCTGCTTGCTCAGCGCCGCCTGACGGACCTCCGCCTCGTTCATTTGCGTGCTGCTGTAAGGGTCGTTTTTGCGCAGAGAACCGGCATCACTGACCAGCAGAATCAAGCGCCCACCGTAGCCGGACCAATCCATGTCATTGACCGCTCGCATGACCCCCGCGAACGAATCTTCGTTGAAGGAATGGCTCGATACCGAGGTTGCCTTGACCTGACTGGCCAGTTGCATGAATCGCTCTGGATCGCGGCCCTGATCAAGGGTGATCAGGGTTTTACTCAAGTATTCCAGCCCGGGGGTCTTACTGACATTGTTGCGAAACCCGACCATCCCGAAGCTGACACTGTCGAGCTCGCCGCGCTGAGCGATCTTGCTCTGCAGTTCGTGCACGACATTGCGAACCTGATCGATGTAGGGCTGCATCGACACCGACGTGTCCACAACCAGCACGACTGCCGTGCGGAAGTTGTCGGTGCTGGCCTTTGTTTTAGCGTTCGCGCTATCGGCAGATTTGCGTTGCTCGCTGCCGGGGTCGATGGACGCCACATTCAACAACTGAACAGGCTGGCCGTTTTCATCGAAGGTTTCCCGGGATTCGAAAATCGGCAACAGGTAGAACTGATCCGGCGGTACTGCGCTGGCGCTGGGCTCCAGTGCCAGCACCTGTTGGCTATCGTCCGGGTCGTTTTGTGCCTTGAGCAACAGGTTTCTTGCGGCGGTGGTGTTGCTCAGCATGTTTTCCAGTTCGCCGGGCTGGCGCAGGAACATCACGGGTGAACGGCCGGAGCGCTCAGTGAATTTAAGCACCAGGCTTTGTTTCCAGTCGCTGATCTGAGCAGCAGGCAGCCAGCCTTCGCTGCGTCCATCGCTGGCCGGGCCGACGCGTAGCCACTGGGTGCCATCGACGGTCTGGCGCTGGTAAACGTAAAGCACAGAAAACGAAGGCAGCGGTTTGCTTGCCTGACCACCCGGTTCGCTCGCATAGCTCGCGCCGGGCTTGCTCAACACACGCTGGAACAGGGTTTTCTTGCCGGGCATCAACAGTGGGCGCTGTCCGCCATCGGCGTTGGCTGCAAGGGCCGGATCCACCGCTGACGATTGACCAACAGGCGCTGTGTTTGCCGCTGAAGAGCGGGGTGTTGTCGGTGCGTTGTCTGTCTGGGTCGTTCCCGTTGAGCTTTGTGAGCTCATCCACCAGTAACCTCCGCCCGCAAGGCCCAGTGCAGCAGCGATTGCGACACCGAGCAACGCCAGCATCGGGCCTTGACGCTGGCCAGAAGTCTCCGTTTTCTCAGCTGTCGGTTTTGCCAATGGGGGCGTCGGCGTTGGCGCGCTGCGCGGAATTTCGATGGATTCCGGGGTGATTCCGGCCAGATCAAGACCGGCCTGTGGTGGAATCGGCAGCGTTTGAATGAGCGTGCTTTCAGTCGCTGTCGCGGGCAGGTTATCCAGCGCAGCAATCAGTTGTTCGGCATTGGCAAAACGCTCCGCCGGGTCCTTGGCCAACAGCCGACGCAGAATGTCCTGATAGCGGTCGTGATGAATCGGCAGCTCTGGCAACGGCTCGGTCAGGTGGGCCAGCGCAGTGGAGAGTGCGTCGACACCGGTGTACGGCAGCCTGCCGACGAGGATCTCATAAAGCACCACGCCCAAGGCATACAGGTCGGCGCGCCCGTCGATGTCCTGTCCGCGAGCCTGTTCGGGACTCATGTAGCTGGGAGTGCCCACGGTGAAACCGGCCTGAGTGAACTGCGTGCGGTCGTCCAGGGATTTGGCGATGCCGAAGTCCGATAGCACCGCTGTGCCGTCGGCACGGAACAGGATGTTGGCCGGTTTCACATCGCGATGGACCAGCCCTTGAGCATGGGCGTAACCCAGCGCGGACGCGATCTGACGGATGAACAGCAAGCCCTGCTCGGGGCTCAGGCCCTCAGCGATGCGTTCCTTCAGCGTGCCATTGGGCAAGTATTCCATGGCCATGTAGTACAGCTCGTCTACATTGCCGATGTCATGGATGGTGACCGTATGCGGATGCGACAACCGCGCGAGGGTGCGTCCTTCGCGCAGGAAGCGTTCGCAGAAGCTGGGGTCGGCGGCGAGCGACGCGGCCATGATCTTCAGCGCCACCTTGCGTTGCAGTGAACGCTGGGTCGCCAGATAGACCGTGGCCATGGCGCCTTCGCCAATCTCACCTTCTATGTCAAAACCGGGTATCAAGATATCCATGGATGCTTTCTTCAGTTGGCTTTGACGACGATTGCCGTGATGTTGTCGGGTGCACCACGCGTCAACCCGAGGTGTATCAGGCTGCGCACCACTTGATATGGGTCGCTGTGGCCAAGTACGTCGCGAATTTCATGATCTTCAGCGGTTTTGTTCAGGCCGTCGCTGCACAGCAGATAGGTATCACCGGGGACGATCTGAAGCGGCACCATAGCCAGCTCCAGTCCTTCCTCCACGCCAACGGCGCGGGTCACGATGTTGGCGCGCGGGTGCACTCTGGCTTGTGCTTCGCTGAGCAGGCCGCTGTCCTGCAAGTCCTGGACGTAACTGTGATCGCGGGAGAGGCTTTCCAGTACACCGTCGCGCAAGCGATACAGGCGGCTGTCACCGGCCCACAGGCACACGCCTTCGTCCTCTCTTACGGCGAGCAACACCAGCGTGCTGCCCATCATGCTCACGCCACGGGTTTTGGTTTCTTCGCGCACCGTCGCGTTGACCTCGGCCATCCGGGACCGCAACTCGCGGGTGTACAGCGACAGATCCTGCGACACCGGAATACCCCGCAGACTGTCCACGATCAGGCTGCTGACATAGTCCCCGGCGGCGTGACCACCCATGCCGTCGGCCACAGCCCACAGACCGTTGTCGGTCGCTTCCAGAAAGGCGTCTTCATTGATCTTGCGCACCATGCCGACGTGGCTGTAGCAGGCAGATTTATAGGTAATGCGAGACATCTAGTTCGTGGCTCCTTGCCCAAGCAGAAAACTGCCGAATTGCGCGGCGGCTGGCAGCCCTGTGCAATGCAGCAGGCCCGGCGCGATCTGTTCCGAGCCCTTGCCCCACCACAGACTCGCGTGGTCGCAGGCCTTGTCCACCAGTGCCGCGCTGCGCTGGGCAGGTTCCGTCGCGGCCATTCGCTGCAGGCCGGCGAACTTGCCCACAGGCTTTCGTGGTGTGGCAGGCAGCGCACCCAGTACTTGCAGGTTGCTGTCGAAGATTTCGAAGCTGGCACCTTCGTCCAGCGTCGAGAGCAGCAATGATTCGGTCTGTTCGAACCAGTCTTCAGGGCCGGTCACCACTGCGCCAAGGCTGTAATTGCTCGCCAGAGGTTGAGCGACGGTCAGCGGAAAATAACGCCCGACCCGGTCAATACTCGGCATCAGCACACCCACCACGGCATCAGGCCCGCACACGCCGGGGGCCAGTGCGAAACGCCAGAGCGGGCTGACCAGATAAGCGTCCAGCCACTGGCTGCCCAGTTGCTGTTGGCTGGCGAGCAAACCGGCGGCGAGCCAGGCGTCCCAAGGCTTGATGAAACTCTGCGGCAGGCCACGGCTGACAAAATCGCCGCGGCTGGCCAGCTTGCCGTAAAACCCTGTCGTCATAACCGCTCCGGCAGGCTGAAGCCGCTGAGGACGCGACTCTTGAATGGGTTGAAAGCACTGTTGGCGCGCAGCTCGTAGGAGATGCTCGCGCTGTCGACCCGCAGGCGCAGATTGAAACGGTCCGGCGAGCTGCCCGCCACCAGATCCGATTGCTCCAGCAGACGGAACCAGGCCCAGGGGCCGTCCAGGGTAATGGCCGAGCGACCACTGGCCGATGGCGGCGAAATGGACATACGGACCACGCCGATGCTCCCGGCATTCGGCCATTGCATCGCCACAGGGCGGCTTGGGCCGTGGTCGTAACTGATCTGCTGGCCATCAAGGTCGAGCAGGAACTGGGTGATCGAAGCATCCATGGCCACCGGTTTCAGCTCGAAGCGCACCATCGGTTGGGTTCCACCTGAACGGAAGAACGCATCACGGATCGCCGCAGCACGCTGGAAGGTCTGCAGCACGCCTGCATTGATCCCCAGTTTCTGTGCTGCACCGGGCTGCCAGCGCCAGGTGGAAGCCGATGTATCGACGTAAGGTTGCAGGTATCTGCGGAAGTAGTTGTCCATCACTCCGCCAACCCCGAAGAACTGGCCGAAGTCATCCAGCGTGGCATCGCGATTGCTGCCGGGCGACAGGGGATAACGCCCGCTCAGGGACTGGCGATAAACGTTGACCACTTCGCTCACCCAGGCGGCGTTCAACTGGTTACGCACACCGCCCATCATCGTGTTGGTGGTGGAGCTGACCACGGATTTGACCAAGCCTTGTACCAGAGGCGGTTGGCGCTCTGCCGTCAGACTGACGCGTTGTGCTGCGGCCGTGGCCGAGTTTTTCGCCTCGCCAAGCAGCGCATCACCGCTGGCACCGACCATGGCGCTGACCTGTACATACAGCGCGTTCATGTCCGCCAACAGACCGTCAATGGCAGCCGGTTCGCCTTCGCCCTTGCTGACCAGACTGTTGAGTTCGGCAAAGTGCGCACTGACCGGGTCTTCGCTGCTGACCGGCGTTGCGGTGTTGCTGGCCGGTTGTTCCTGACCCAGCAACGAGCCGAGCTTTTGCTTGAGCTGATCGACATTGCCATCGACTTTCTTGCCTTGAGCAGCGAGCAGTTTTTCTTCCTGTTGCAGGTCTGTTTCTTTGGCGACCGCCACCAGCAGTTTCTTCAAGGGCGAAGAAGGCCCGGAGAGGACGCGCAGCACGTCCGCGGCCTGCGCCACGCTGGTGATGGGCACGAAGTCGATGTCGGCGAGCAGGGCGTCCCAGTTTCTCAGGTAGTCCTGGAAATACAGACGCCTGACGTCCGCGGCCAGACTGGCAACATTCTGTTGATCAGCCTGATCGCGGCCCAGCACCCATTGCTCTTCTGACAGCGTGCCTGCTTGCGTCAGGCTGGTGGCCAGAAAGGCTTCCCGATAGCCCTTGGCGGTAAAAAAGCCGCTCAAAGGATCGCCTAACGGTTTGCCACTCTTGCGCGCAAACACCAGCGGCGCATCGCGACCGGCTGCCTCACTGAGGCGAAAGTCAGCGACACCTTCGGGCAGTTTGTGCCGCTTGACCCGGTCATAAACGCGTTGCGCAACGGGCAACTGTTGCAGTTGGCGGCGCAGGTCGTCGATCAGGCGCTGGTCCAGGCGTGCGTTAGGAGGGTGGCGCTCGAACAGCGCCTGCAGATGTTCACCCAATTGCTGGCGTTGTTCCGGCGGCAGGTCGCGGGGCAGGTTTTGGTCCCAGTCCAGAGCGATCCATGCCTTGATGAAGTCAGGGTCGTAATGCTCGTTGTCGGCGAGCATCAGGTAGGCCTTCAGACCTTCGTACAGGTAATCGGAACTGCCACCGCTGTGCAGTTGCTCTTCAATGCGCGTCACCAGGCGTGGTGCGAAGACCGCGATGAGGAGTTTGCGATAGACGCTGCCGGACTCTGCCTCAAGCATGTCGCCTTGATAAAGCCCCAGCCCCTCAGACCAGTCCGGTGCGTCACCTGCCAGATGCTTGACCGCATTGAGCAATGGCAATACCGCCAGCACATCGCGTTGTGCCGGGCTCAGGTTTTGTACGCTTTGGCCCAAAGGCGCGACCTTCTGATCGACCTGAGCGATGTACGCCTGGTTGGCGCGATAACTGACCCACCACAATGCACTGACCGTCAGCACCACCGCGATGGTCGCTGCCAGAACCCCGCGGGCGATCCATTTGCGGCGCTGTTCGACTTTCGGGTTGACGCCCACCAGTCCCCGCTCGGCAAACGCCACGGCGGTGAACAGCTTGTGGATGAAATAACTGCGCCCGGTGCCGCTCTGGCGCGCCAGATGCTGGCGGTCCAGGCTCATACTTTGGGCCATGGCGCCGATCAGGCGGTCAATCGGGCTGCCTTCCTGGGTGCCGCTGGTGAAGTACACCCCACGCAGCAAAGCACGGTCTTCGTAGGCGTTGGGTTTGAATACCCCGTCCAGGAAGCTTTGCAGACAATCTTTCAACGCGCCGAATTGCTGGGGGAAGCCGTAGATCAAATCGCGCCGCGCCGGATCCCGCTCCTGCTGCAAGCGCTCCACCAGACGTGCGTTGATTCGTTGCTCCAGCAGGGCGAATTCACTGAGAAATTCAGCCAGCGGACCTTGCGCGTTCTTCCCATCGTCGAGGGCAAAGGTCATCCCCCAGACCTGCTCCCGCTCTTCTTTGCTCAAGGCATCGAAGAACTCCATGAAGCCAGGCACCAGATCCAGCTTTGTCAGCATCAGGTAGATCGGGAAACGCACGCCGAGCTGGGTATACAGCTCTTGAATACGCGCGCGGATTGCAACGGCATGCGCCTCACGCTCAGCATCAGTGCCGAGCAACAGGTCAGACAGACTGATGGCAATGAAAGCGCCGTCGATAGGACGCCGCGAACGCTGATTTTTCAGCAGGTCCAGAAAGCCCAGCCACGCGGCTTTATCGACCTGCGCATGGCTGTCCTGAGTGGTATAGCGCCCGGCGGTGTCGAGCAAGACGGCCTGATCGGTGAACCACCAGTCGCAGTTACGCGTCCCGCCCACACCGCGAATCGCGCCCGCACCCATCTGCGCCGCCAGCGGAAAATGCAGACCGGAATTGACCAGCGCAGTGGTCTTGCCCGAACCCGGCGGGCCGATGATCACGTACCACGGCAGCTCGTACAGATTGCGTCGCTCATCGCCGCCCAGGCGGGCCTTCTTGAGCAGTGTCAGCGCTTCGTCCATGCGTTGGCGCAAGGTGGCGAGTTCTTCTGCCGTGGCGACACTGGCCGGGTCTGGAACCTCTTGCGCAGCCAGGCTTTGCATGACCTTGGCGGCCTGACGACGCGCCTGAACGATGCGAAATACCCGGTACGCGAGCCACGCCGCGAACAGCAGGATGATCAGCGCCCAGCGACGGCCTTCCGGCACCAGGGCTTCGAGTAACGGACCGACAAACCAGATAATCAGACTTAACGCGATCAGGCCCAGAACCGGGACGATCCAGCGAATGAAAAAACCGAAAAACGCCTTCACTCGACCCCCTCCGCCAGAACAGTGATTTCTACCCGGCGATTCTTCGCCCGGCCTTCGCTGGTGTTATTTGGTGCCAGCGGTTCGGTGTCGCTACGCCCTTCGGCGGTAAAGCGCTGCGGCTGACCGGTTTTAGCGGCGAGAATCTGCAACACCTGCTCGGCACGCGCCTGGGACAATGCCCAGTTCGACGGGAAACGCAGGGTGGCGATGGGGCGATTGTCACTATGGCCCGTGACGCGAACCTGGCCTTTGACGTTACGAATCGCGTCGGCGATGCGCAGCATCAGGGGCTGGAAATCGTCGACGATGCTGGCGCTGGCGGAAGCGAAGAGCTCGTCACCACGAATGGTTACCACCGAGCGATCCACAGCGTCTTCCACGGAGACCCGGCCTGCCTTGATCTCATCAGCGAGGAAGCCCGCCAGGCGGGGACGCTCTACCAGCTTGGGCTGCACGACAGGACGGTCAATGGCCTGCACCGGAATTTCCCCCAGTGCGTGGATATTCTTGAAGACCGGTTCTGCATCGGATGCCAGCTTCAGGCGCAGGCCGAAGAGCAGCAGTAACAGCAGCGCCAGGCCAATGGCTACGCCGACCCAGGGCGGCATGAATTGGGAAAGCCGATCACGCGCCACGCTCAGCCCGCGCCAATGAGGCGACAGCTCGCGTTCGTATTCACCCCGTGCACTGCGGATGGCTGCACTGGTCCGCTCACGCAAAGCGTCCAGCTGACTGCGACCGTCATTCATGACCCGATAGCGGCCCTCGAAACCCAGGCACATGCACAAGTACAGCAACTCGAGCAGATACAGGCGTTCACGCGGGCTTTGCAGGCAATGTTCCAGAAGCTGAAAGACCTTTTCACCGCCCCAGGCTTCGTTGTGCACCGTGATCAGCAGGCTTTGTTTGCCCCACTCGCTGGTGCTGCCCCAAGGCGTACTCAACACTGCTTCGTCCAGCGCGGTACACAGCGCATAACGGGCCAGCAGCACCTCATTGCGAGCGATACCGGCTGCTTCGGCGTCCTGTTCGAACTGGCGCAGATAACCCAATAGTTGTGCGCGCAGGCTCGCCGGTGCGGGATGCGCGATGGTGCTGCGCAAGCGCGTGAGCAGGGCCAGCAATGGCCCAGCGGCGGACTCCAGCGGGTTCAGGCCTTGCGCCTTGCCGGTCAGCGCCGGGCCGGCGGGAGCAGCAGGTGGGGCCGTCGGTTGCTCCGGATTTACCGGCTGCGGCCCGCGTCCACCGGGTCGCGGCATGAACTGCGTGCGGTCATTGGGGGATTCAAACGGGTTCGAAGGATCGTCGTTCCGGGTCATCGCCATTTATCCTCGGATGGCCCAGAAAGCCAGGTTCAGCCCAGGGAAATCACCGGCTACATGGAAAGCAAAGCCACCGGAATTCATCAGCTGTTTCCAGTGTTCACTGCCACGGTCCAGTTCGTAATAGGTGGAGCCTGCGTGATACGGAATCTGGCGAGGCGCAACCGGCAATGGCAGCAGGCCGATGCCCGGCAGTTGCAGGTTGACCAGATCCCGGATGTGTTCAACCGAACCGACTTTGCTCTGTTGGGCAAAGCGGCCGCGCAAGGTTTCGCCCGGCACGTCGGCGCGGACGACAAGAATGAAGCTGGCGCTTTCGATCAGGCTGCGGTCGGCCAGCATGGCGACATGAATACCGTAGGCTTTCTCGACAATCGGAATCGGCGTGGCTTTGCTGTCGATCAACATCGACAGGGCTTCACGCAGGGCGTGCATCACCGGGGTGAAGCTCAGCGCCAGATTGTCATGCTGGTACGGCGGATACTCCGCTGGGCGACGCTCGGCCACGGAGAACGTCGCGAACTCTCCCGCCAGGCTGACCAGTTCGCTGAACAACCGCTCGGGGTGCAATGGACTCAGGTGAGCGAGGTGCTGGATCAGGGGCTGAGCCCGATTGACCAGTTGCAGCAGCATGAAGTCAGCGATCTCCGAGGCTCCGCCCGCGCCGGACGCTACCACGCGCCCGGCCAGTGCTTCGCCGCGCTGATGCAGCAGGCCCAACAGCTCGCTGCGAAACGCGCTCAAAAGGGCGCTGGCCGCGATATCCAGCACCGGCGGGATGTAAGTGTCATCCAGCACCAGCGCCCGGTCGGCACGTTTTTCCTTGATTCGCACCATGCCGATGGCTGCGTAATCACCCAAGCCATCCTGTGCGGTCAGCAAGCGCAGCGCGCGGGAGCCAATGGCTACCGGTGCGCGGTTCTCAAACGGCGCATTGTCATCGCGCACTTCGCGCACCTGGCTGATGTAGCGCGCCGCGCCGGGTTCTTCGCCTTCATCAACCGTGTCGCGAGCGCCCGCGCGACGCAGTGGCAAGGCCAGGTAAATCAGCCCGTCACGTAGATTGTCATCAATGCTCAGCGGGCTCGGTGCCAGGTCATCCTGAGGGATATTGAATGGCGTCCCGTCCGGCAACAGCCCACGGGCCGAGATGATTGCGAGTTTGCCCTGTGCAAGCAGGCCCTGATCGATCAATAACTCGGAGAACCCCCAGGCACCGGCTGACAATGGCCGACTGCGGGCATCGATGAGGTTTTCCAGGTAACGGTCATGCTGCTGGAAATGCTGTGTTCCAATGAACATGCCTTCCGACCAGACCACTCGATTGTTCCAGGACATGAGTTCTCCGATTGCCTATTGAGCGGGACGGGTTGGGATCGCGGCATCGGTGCGTATGGCTCGCACGTCGAGGCTGATCTGATATTCGCGGCGTTGGTCGGGGGCGACATCAAGCACCGCACGCCATTGCGCCTGGTCTATTTCGCGGTAACCGACGACGAGCCCGACATGACGGGTTGCAGGATCAAGCGGGCGCTGGATGCTCAATTGTTCGCCGGGCTGCAGCAGCACTTCGTCCTGATCAATCAGGTCAGGACCGAGCGTCGCAGGTGCACGCTCCACCAGGCCAAAGTAATCGGCGCGGGTGAAGTTAGCGGCGTTCTTGAGCTCAAAAATTCGCACTCGAACGGGTGCTGGCTGGCCGCTTGCGCCGGGATTGAGGCCGGCGATCGCCTGGAAATTCAACGTCAACGCGTTTGCGCCCGGCGCTGCGTCTGCAGAAGGTGGAGCGTCTTTGGCACAAGCGGCCAGCAGCATGATGAAAAGAGCTGCTACAGCACTACGAAACATCCTTTTTTCCTCGATATCCAGGGGCGTTGTCTGTTGCCGAACACGTTGTTACGGACGCCGCAACCGGGCGCTGTGCTCCTCGTAGGCGCGGCTGAACTCGCGACCGAACAGGTCTTGAAAATCATCCTCCGCCTCGCGGGAGATATTGCTGTAAAGCTCGCTGAACTGCTGCCAGTACTGAGCTTGACGCGATCCGGGCAGGAGATTTGAAAGCCCGCCGGGTTTACTCATCCGCGCTTCCAGTTCACTGGGTTCAAACCGTTTGAGCAGGTGTTTGATTGCGGCCTCGACGCCTGCCATGACGGCCAGTTGATGCGCGCGCAAATCGTCGAAACTGTCGCTGATTGCCTGGTCCGGTGGCATGAAAGCCTGATTGCCATGGCGCAGCAGGAGCAGCAGCGCTTCATCGGCATTGGGCGCGAACTTCAGCGGGTTGTTTTCCACCGGGCGGATCATGGTTTGCTGCATGCGGAACTCACCCTTGAGGCTGGTGCGCGCGCGCAGTACATCGATCAGGCCTTCAACCATCAACCGATAACTGCGGCCGATGGCTTCCATTTGCGCTTCGGCTTGAGCGTGATCGATGCGCAATTGATCCAGCCCTGCGCCGCGCAGAAAAGCTTGCTGTAATTGAGGTTGGGCGTGACTGGCGGCAGGTTCTGTAACCGGGGGGGGCGTCGGTTGCTCCTGGGCCGGGACGGGCGCAGCAACGGCCACAGGAATCGGCGCTGGCGGGATTTCTGGCACAGGTTCAGCGCTGACTGCCGCTGGCCTGGCTGGCGCAGGCATATCTGCAAACAGGTCCCAGTCTTCCGGGATTACCCCTGCCGTGGGAGCAGCGGGCGCAGGTGTTTCGAATACAGGAACGGGAGCCGCAGGCGCATGGGTGGCTGTCGGCGGCCGGAAGTCATGTCGTTCAGCTGGCACATGGTCCGGCTGAGTAACCGGCGGGACGGCAGACGGCGCCAGAAAGTCGAACAGGTCGGGCAGGGTATCGAACGAAGACGAGCCCTGAAAACCTGACGCGCTCGGCATGTCCAGCGGTGCAGCAGCGGGGACGGGCGACGACGGAGCCTGCTGGCGACCCATCAGCGCTTCAAAGCTGTTTGAGGCGTCCACGTTGCCGAGGCCGGGTTCCATCATTTGCAGATTGAAATCAATGCGTGCCTGTATTTCGTATTCGCCAATCCGGATAACTTCGCCGTCTTGTAATGGCTCACTGTTTCCACGGCGCAGCCTGATGCCTGCATTGACCAATTCAACGCCATTGGTGCTGTTATCGGTCAAATAATAACGGCCGTCTTTATATTGAATGACGCAATGTCTGGCTGAAACGAGGCGTTCAGGATCAGGTAATACCCAATCATTATCCGTGCTGCGCCCAATCGCTATCACACCTTTGTCCATTGATTTTTCGGGACATTGGCCTGGCGTTATCTTGTGATAACTCGTAATGGTCAAACGCAGCGACATCGCGCCTCCTTGCATGCATCGCGAACAAAAAAACGGAAAGGTTGTTTCTGCGACAAAACGATTACAGTTTGATCAAAACAGCAAAAATATCCCTTTGTATCGGCCATTTCGCTGAAATTCCGCGATTGTAAACACACCTTCATGAATGTCGTACAGATTGTGACCGTAGAGTTCAGTGGGATGCCAGTCCGGTCACAACTGTTTCACAAGCTTTACAGCTTACCTTGACATTGGCTGTTTCCTACACCAAAAATGCACAACTTATAAAATAATGGTGATGTCGACGTGACATCACAGATCGTACGCTTTCAGCAAAGTTCCGAAGTTACCCGGAAGAATTTATGCAAAGTGATTGCGATATTTTCGTAACTATTCCCGGACCTCGATAGGGAGATCGATTTGGTGGATGTTCCGTTGTTACTCGCCGCTGTTTCCGCGAACTCTCCGTGTGGCGAAGACCTGGAATATGACGCCGATTTTTTGCAGTTGGAGCGCGACGCACTCGGCAAACCCGAGCGCGTCATGGGCGATTCAATTCAGCCCGCTGAGCCGCCCCAATGGCGCAAGATCGAGCAGTCCAGCACCGCTCTCCTGCAGCGCAGCAAAGACCTGCGCATCACCCATTTCCTCCTGCAAAGCGCCCTTGCCCTCGACGGCATCAGCGGCCTGAGCAACGTCCTTGTTCTGACTCGTGATTTGCTCACGCAGTACTGGACCGATCTTTATCCGCAGCTTGACGCCGATGACGACAACGACCCTACCGTCAGAATCAATGCGCTGGCCGGTCTGACCTGCGACACCAATATCCAGTTGTTGCGTGAAAGCATCCTGATCCGCTCCCGGGCGTTTGGTCCGATCAGTCTTCGCGCTGCGCTGAATGCCGCTGGCTTGCAGCATTTCGCCGATGAGCGCCTGACGTCCGATGAGTTCGCGGGCGCGCTGCAGGACGTAGACGCCGAGCAGTTGGACGGTATTCGTGCCGCGCTGGGGGCTGCTCGTGATGCCGCTGAAGCCATCGAGCAGATAGTTTCCGAGCAAGTGGGTTCGGCCCAGGGCGTTGATCTTTCGGCCTTGAAACAGCCACTCAAACAGGCGCTACAAGTGCTGGGTGAGACTGCCGTTCACCGCGAGTTCGAGACGCCGCTCACAGAATCAAACGAACCTCGCGAACTTTTCAGTGAAACCAGCGCTCCGATTTCGGCCCGTTCTTCAGGGACGATCAGTAGTCGTGAGGACGTGTTGCGCAGTCTGGATCTGATACTCGGTTATTACGCCCGTCACGAGCCTTCGAGCCCGCTTCCGGTGTTGCTGAATCGCGCAAAGCTGTTGGTGAATGCGGACTTCGCAACCATCGTGCGCAATCTGATTCCCGACGGCATGAACCAATTTGAAAATCTGCGCGGACCCGAGGCCGACTGACTCGTAATCGAGTTGTTCTGGCCCGAGTTACGCAACACCGTTACCGGCACCGGCCGATGACGCTAACACAGTCGCATCAGCGACCAGGAGGAGCAACGTGGCGAACAGCAGTTCTCAGAAATTCATAGCGCGCAACCGCGCGCCACGGGTCCAGATCGAGTACGACGTAGAGCTTTACGGTGCCGAGAAGAAGGTCCAGCTGCCGTTCGTGATGGGCGTGATGGCCGATCTGGCGGGCAAACCTGCCGAGCCGCTGCCAGCGGTTGCCGATCGCAAGTTTCTGGAGATAGACGCTGATAACTTCGACTCGCGTCTCAAGGCGATGCAGCCACGCGTTGCGTTTCATGTGCCGAACGAACTGACCGGTGAAGGTAACCTGAGTCTGGATATCACGTTCGAAAGCATGGACGACTTCAGTCCGGCTGCCGTTGCTCGCAAGATCGATTCGCTGAACCAGTTGCTCGAAGCCCGCACCCAGCTGGCCAACCTGCTGACCTACATGGACGGCAAGACCGGCGCCGAAGAAATCATCATGAAAGCCATCAAGGATCCGGCGTTGCTCCAGGCCCTGGCCAGTGCGCCAAAGCCTCAGGACTCCGAGCCCAGTGCTTAATCAGGACAAATGATCATGACCGATTTGATGCGTGACAATCAGGCGCCACAGGGCTCCACTCAGGAAACCAGCGAGTTTGCTTCGCTGCTGATGCAAGAATTCAAACCCAAGACCGAGCGTGCTCGCGAAGCGGTTGAAACCGCCGTGCGGACCTTGGCCGAACACGCTTTGGCACAGACTGACCTCATCTCCAACGACGCGATCAAATCGATCGAGTCGATCATTGCGGCCATCGACGCAAAGCTCACCGCGCAGGTGAATCAGGTCATCCACCACCCGGAATTCCAGCAAGTGGAAAGCGCCTGGCGTGGTTTGCATTACCTGGTCAACAACACCGAAAGCGATGAGCAACTGAAGATTCGCGTGCTCAACATCTCCAAGCCGGAATTGCACAAGACCTTGAAGAAATTCAAAGGTACGGCCTGGGACCAGAGCCCGATCTTCAAGAAAATGTACGAAGAAGAATACGGCCAGTTCGGCGGCGAACCTTACGGTTGCCTGGTAGGCGATTACTACTTCGACCAGTCGCCGCCGGATGTCGAGCTGCTGGGTGAACTGTCAAAGGTCTGTGCAGCCATGCACTCGCCGTTTATTGCGGCCGCATCGCCTACCGTAATGGGCATGGGCTCGTGGCAGGAACTGTCCAACCCGCGTGACCTGACCAAAATTTTCACCACTCCGGAATACGCCGGCTGGCGCTCGCTGCGTGAGTCCGAGGACGCACGCTACATCGGCCTGACCATGCCGCGCTTCCTGGCACGTCTGCCTTACGGTGCCAAGACTGATCCGGTAGAAGCCTTCGCCTTCGAAGAAGACACCGACGGTGCCGACAGCGCCAATTACACTTGGGCGAATGCGGCCTACGCCATGGCCGTGAACATCAACCGTTCGTTCAAACACTACGGCTGGTGCTCGCGCATTCGCGGTATCGAGTCCGGTGGTGAGGTGCAGAACCTGCCTGCGCACACCTTCCCGACCGACGATGGCGGTGTGGACATGAAATGTCCGACTGAAATTGCCATCTCCGACCGTCGCGAAGCCGAACTGGCCAAGAACGGTTTCATGCCGTTGCTGCACAAGAAGAACACGGATTTTGCCGCGTTCATCGGTGCTCAATCGCTGCAGAAGCCTGCCGAATATGACGATCCGGATGCGACCGCCAACGCCAATCTGGCAGCGCGTCTGCCTTACCTGTTCGCCACATGCCGTTTCGCGCATTACTTGAAGTGCATCGTGCGTGACAAGGTCGGCTCGTTCAAAGAGAAGGATGAGATGCAGCGCTGGTTGCAGGACTGGATCCTGAACTACGTCGATGGTGATCCTGCGCACTCTACCGAGACCACCAAGGCCCAGCACCCACTGGCTGCGGCCGAAGTTGTCGTGGAAGACGTAGAAGGCAATCCAGGTTACTACACCTCGAAATTCTTCCTGCGCCCGCACTACCAGCTCGAAGGTCTGACGGTATCGCTGCGTCTGGTTTCGAAGCTGCCGTCGGCAAAAAGCGCCTGATTCAGCAGTTATCGCAGGACCGGCTTTGACCGGGAGTCAGCACTGGCTGCTTCCCCCCAAAGCCGCTCCTGCGTCGTAGACCAAACGGCGCTGCCGTTTTACACAAAACCAGTGGCCATCGCCACATCAGGAGAGAACATGGCTGTCGATATTTTCATCAAGATCGGTGACATCAAGGGCGAGTCCATGGACAAGGCCCACAAGGACGAAATCGACGTGCTGAACTGGAGCTGGGGCATGTCCCAGTCCGGCAACATGCACGTCGGCAGCGGTGGCGGTGCTGGCAAGGTGAACATTCAGGACCTGTCGATCACCAAGTTCGTCGACAAGTCCACGCCAAATCTGATGATGCTGTGCAGCTCCGGTAAACACATCGACAAGGTCACGCTTACCGTGCGCAAGGCCGGTGGTGAAAGCCAGGTCGAGTACCTGATCATCAACCTCGAAGAAGTGCTGATCACCTCGCTGAGCACTGGCGGCTCGGGCAGCGATGATCGTCTGACTGAAAACGTGACCCTGAACTTCGCTCAGGTTCTGGTCGACTATCAGCCACAGAAAGCTGACGGCACCAAAGATGGCGGCGCGGTCAAATACGGCTGGAACATTCGTTCGAATACCAAGCGTTGATCGCAGGCGCCCCCGTTCAATCGGGGGCGCAACTTCACGTTCGATCTTTTGCCGGATGCCTGAATCATGGCCAAGCCTTCGTTTATCAATCTGTGGAATGGCTATCCCCCGTATCCCGGGCCAGCTGCGTGTGACGGGCCGTGGTCCAATCAGTGCGCCATTCGGATGAGTATCGCGCTGTGCGCTGAGCGAACTCTGCCGGTCAATTCGTCAACCTATACCGAGCCGCGCTGTGCTCATGGTCATGCGCGTGGGGCTGAGTCCCTGGCGAACTGGCTGTGGAAGAAGAAGCAGCTTGGGCCGCCAAAGATTTACACCAACAGCCCGGCTGACCGGCTCAGCTTGATTAACAAGACCGGGATCATTTTCTATAAAGATTTCTACTATCAGCCCAACGATCCAGACGGCAGTCCGAGCGGTGACCACATCGACTTGTGGAATCGTGGTCTAACTGCAAGCAAGGGCAGTGACTACTTCGTTCGCGCCAAGGCTGTCTGGTTTTGGGAGCTGAACTGATGCGCCTGTTCGCCGGGTTCACGTTGCTGTCTGCCAGCCTGCTCAGCCTCACTGCATGTGCAGCTCAGCCGTCTGCCACCAGTAGTAGCACGCTGACGACGGCCGAAATTGCCGGTCAGCCTGCCCATCTGAGCGACGGGCAGGGCCGTTGCGTCCTGACTCGCAAAGGAAGCGCAGCGCTAACGCTGGATATGCAGTGGCCATGTCGCTTCAGTGAAGATCGGCAACACAAAGTGCGAGTGGAGGATTTTCGCAAGGCACTGATCGTCATGGTCGAGCGTAGCGAGCCTATGCCGCCGCCAAGTACTGATTGCCTGACCGATTTACAGCCTGTTCGCTTCTACAAGGGCAAACTTGAGGCCGCGCCAGTGAGTCGGATTGCCGCTTGCGGCCCAGGCTTCTGGGATCAGAAAACCTTTACCTGGCAGTTCGACTGGTGAGCGACCTGACCCTGCGCGAGCGCCTGCAACCATCGTTGCTTGATCGCCTGACCGACCACGACCCGAGCAACCCTCAGGAAAGTGCCGACAAACGCGTGCTGTCCTTGAGTCAGCTCAAGGCTTCAGTGCTGCGCGACCTGGCGTGGTTACTCAATACCACGTCACTGCTCGATGGCGACGCGACGCTCAATACACCAGCGGGTACTTCTGTGATCAATTTTGGCTTGCCAGCTTTGGCGGGCAACAGTGCTTCGAGCATCGATATCGGCGCGCTGGAAATACTGATCCATCGCGCCATTGCGACGTTTGAGCCGCGCATTTTGCGCAACACCCTGCGGGTGAGGGCGCGGGTCGGGCAGGGCGAAATGAATCACAACGCCCTGAGCTTCGAGATCGAAGGGGACTTGTGGGCCGAGCCGGTAGCCTTGCCATTGCTGCTGCGCACCGATCTTGATCTCGAGTCCGGGCACGTCACCGTAGCACCTGCCGAACAGCGGAGACGCTCATGAATCCGCGCTTGCTGGCCCTCTACAACCAGGAGCTGCAGCACGTCCGCGAAAGCGCGGCGGAGTTTGCCAAGGAATACCCGAAGATCGCGGGCCGCCTGACGCTTTCGGGTATGGACTGTGCCGATCCCTACGTGGAACGCCTGCTTGAAGGTTTCGCCTATCTGACGGCGCGGGTGCAGCTCAAGCTCGATGCGCAATACCCGACCTTCACGCACAACCTGCTGGAGATTGCCTACCCTCATTACCTGGCACCGACGCCGTCGATGACCGTGGTGCAAATGCAGGCCGATACCGACGAGGGCTCCCTGGCCAGCGGTTTTACGCTGCCGCGAAACAGTGTCCTGCGCGCGGCCCTTGGCCGTGACTCGCAAACTTCCTGCGAATACCGCACTGCTCACGCCGTCACGTTGTGGCCGTTGCAGGTCAGCCAGGCAGAGTATTTCGGCAACCCTTCGGCGGTGCTGGGGCGTCTCGCGGCGAGCGAACCCAAGGCCAAGGCGGGCTTGCGCATTACCCTGCGCACCGGGGCCGAGCTGGCGTTCAGTAAGCTGAGCCTGGAAAGCCTTCCGCTTTACCTCAACGGGGTCGATGAGCAACCGTTCCGTCTCTACGAGCAACTGCTGGGCAGTGCCTGTGCGGTATTCGCTCGTCAGCCCGGCAGCGACTGGGTCGAGCGGCTGCCCGCAGATGCGCTGCGCTCCTGTGGTTTTGATGACCGTGAAGCTGCATTGCCGGTCGTGCCGCAGGCGTTTCAGGGCTATCGGCTGTTGCAGGAATACTTCGCCTTGCCACAGCGTTTTCTGTTCGTCGAATTCGCTGAGCTGACCCGTGCCGTGCAGCGTTGTGACGGACAGGAACTGGAGCTGATCATTCTTTTTGATCGCTTTGACCAGAGTCTTGAAGGCTCCGTGGGCCGCGACCAGTTCGTGCCATTCTGCTCACCGGCCATCAACCTTTTCCCGCGTCGCGTGGACCGGATTCACCTGTCTGATCGGGTCAATGAGCATCATGTGATTGCTGACCGCACCCGGCCGATGGATTTTGAAATCCATTCCCTGACCAGCGTAACGGGCCACGGCACCGGGCCGGATCAGCCTTTTCTTCCGTTCTACGCCGTGCGCGATCCTTCGCGTTATGGCCGCGATAAAGCGTATTACACGGTACGGCGCGAGCCGCGTGTGCTGTCCAGTGAACAGCGCCGCAACGGCACCCGCTCGACGTACGTTGGCAGCGAAACGTTCGTCAGCCTGGTGGACGGTCAGCAGGCACCTTATCGTCAGGATCTGCGGCAACTGGGCGTCAGCGCCTTGTGCACCAACCGCGACCTGCCGTTGTTCATGAGCGTGGGGAGCGGCAATACCGACTTCACGCTGGCCGACAGCGCGCCGGTGTCCGCAGTACGTTGCCTGACCGGCCCGAGCCGCCCGCGGGCCAGTCATGCCCACGATAACAAGGCCTGGCGTCTGATCAGCCAGCTATCGCTCAATTATCTTTCACTCAGCGAGCAGGGCCAGGGTGCTGCGGCGCTGCGCGAACTGTTGCGCTTGTATGGCGACAGTAACGACGCCGCACTCCAGTTGCAGATCGAAGGCCTGCGAGAAGTCAGCAGCAAAGCGGTAACCCGCCGACTGCCGATGCCCGGGCCTATCGTGTTTGGCCGTGGGCTGGAGATCACGCTTGAGTTTGACGAAAACGCGTTTCGAGGCACGGGCGTGTTTCTGCTCGGTGCCGTTTTCGAGCGCTTCCTGGCACGTTATGTGTCGACCAACAGCTTTACCGAAACGGTGATTCATACCACCGAACGCGGTGAGATCATGCGATGGAAAGCCAAGCCCGGACGCCGCCCAACTCTGTGAGCACGATAACGTCAATGCAGAGCGAGCCCTGGGAATATGATTTCTTCCAGGCATTGCGACGTATCGAATGCGAATCCCCGGACCTGCCCAGATTTGGCCATTCGTTGCGCCTTGCAGATGATCCACTGCGTCTGGGGCAACAGCCCGATTGCGCCTTCGCGCCGTCGACACTGGCGTCCATGAGCCCGGCGGAAGACGGCAAGGCCCCGCGACTGGAGCAGTTCTTCTTTGGCCTCGGTGGCCCCAACGGTCCATTGCCGCTGCACATCACTGAATACGTGCGCGAACGTCAGCGCAATAACGGCGACAGTGCCAGCAAACGCTTTCTGGACGTGTTCCACCATCGCTTGCTAAGCCTGTTCTACCGCGCCTGGGCAGAAGCCAGCCCGACTGTCAGCCATGATCGCCCTGACGACGATTACTGGGCCGCACGCCTGGCTGCCTTGAGTGGGCGCGGTATGCCGAGCCTGCTGGAGCAGGGGCTGATTCCCGATACGGCAAAGCTGCATTACAGCGGTCATCTTTCGGCTCAGACCCGTTACCCCGATGGGTTGCGGGCGATCCTCTCCCACTATTTCGGTTTGCCGGTGGAGATCGAGGAGTACGTCGGCCAATGGCTGGAGTTGCCGGAGCGCAGTCGCGTTGGCGTGAGCGGTCATCAACTGGGCGTCGATTTTTGCCTGGGCAGTCACGTCTGGGACCGTCAGCACAAATTCCGCATTCGCCTCGGGCCGCTCAAGCTCGACGATTACATGGGCATGTTGCCCGACGGTGAACCCTTTAAGGAGCTGGTGGTCTGGGTCGCCGAATACCTCGGGCATGAGCTGGACTGGGATCTGAACCTGGTGCTTCAGCAGCCCGAGGTTCCGAAATTTCAACTCAACGGGCGCCAGCGGCTGGGGTTCAACACCTGGCTCGGTCAGCCACAAACAGACGCCAAGGACTTGATTCTGGCCCGGCACTACGCCGAGCAGGCCACGTCAGCACAACTTTCAAGGAGTAATGAACATGGGTGAAATCAGTCGCGCCGCGCTGTTTGGCAAACTCAACAGCGTCGGCTACAAGGCCATCGAAGCCGCCACGGTCTTCTGCAAGCTGCGGGGCAACCCGTATGTGGAGCTTGCCCACTGGTTTCACCAACTGCTGCAACTTCAGGACTCGGACCTGCATCGCATCATTCGCCAGTTCAATGTCGAGCCTGCGCGCCTTGCCCGTGACCTCACCGAAGCGCTGGACCGCCTGCCGCGCGGCTCGACGTCTATCACGGACCTGTCTTCGCAAGTCGAAGAGTCCGTCGAGCGTGGCTGGGTTTACGGCAGCCTGATGTTCGGTGAAAACCAGGTGCGCACCGGCTATTTGCTGCTCGGCATTCTCAAGACTCCCAGCCTGCGTAATGCCTTGCTGGGGTTGTCGTCCGAGTTCAACAAAGTCAAAGCCGAAACCTTGAGTGAGCGCTTTGACGAATACGTCGGCGATTCGCCGGAAAACGCCTTGAGCGCCAGTGACGGTTTCAATGCCGGTGCCGTGCCGGGCGAGGCGAGCGGTGCCATGGCCCCGAGCGCCATGGGTAAGCAGGAAGCGCTCAAGCGTTTTACGGTCGACCTCACCGAGCAAGCCCGCAGCGGCAAACTGGACCCCATCGTGGGGCGCGATGAGGAGATCCGCCAACTGGTCGACATCCTCATGCGCCGTCGCCAGAACAACCCGATCCTCACCGGTGAGGCGGGCGTGGGTAAAACCGCCGTGGTCGAAGGTTTCGCCTTGCGCATCGTCGCCGGGGACGTGCCACCGTCCCTCAAGGACGTCGAATTACGTAGCCTGGACGTCGGCCTGCTGCAGGCCGGGGCGAGCATGAAGGGTGAGTTCGAACAACGTTTGCGTCAGGTGATCGAGGACGTTCAGGCGTCGCCCAAGCCAATCATTCTGTTTATCGACGAGGCCCACACCCTGGTGGGTGCTGGTGGTGCGGCGGGCACTGGCGATGCCGCCAACCTGCTCAAACCGGCGCTTGCCCGTGGCTCCTTGCGAACCGTCGCGGCGACGACGTGGGCCGAGTATAAAAAACACATCGAGAAAGACCCTGCACTGACCCGTCGCTTTCAGGTCGTGCAAGTCGCCGAGCCTTCGGAAGACAAGGCCCTGCTGATGATGCGTGGCGTGGCGTCGACCATGGAAAAACACCATCAGGTGCAGATTCTCGACGAGGCCCTGGAGGCTTCGGTCAAGCTGTCTCACCGGTACATTCCGGCCCGTCAGTTGCCGGACAAGTCAGTCAGCCTGCTGGACACCGCTTGCGCCCGCGTTGCGATCAGCCTGCATGCGGTACCGGCTGAAGTCGATGACAGCCGTCGCCGTATCGAAGCGCTGGAAACCGAATTGCAAATCATCGCCCGCGAGCATGCGATTGGCGTGGATATTGGTGCGCGGCAGAGCAACACTTCTGAGTTGCTGAGCAGCGAGCGCGAACGTTTGCTGGCGCTTGAAGGTCGCTGGGCGGAAGAAAAAGCACTGGTGGATGAGTTGCTCGCGACCCGCGCCCAATTGCGTGAAAGCGCGGGCGTTGTCGACAGCGATGCAGGCCGCGAAGCCCAACCCGAAGCCCACGCCGGATTGCGTGAGCAACTGGTTGATCTGCAAAAGCGCCTGAGCGCATTGCAGGGCGAGACGCCGTTGATTCTGCCCACTGTCGATTATCAGGCGGTGGCTTCAGTGGTTGCCGACTGGACCGGCATTCCAGTCGGTCGTATGGCGCGCAACGAACTTGAGACCGTGCTCAACCTTGATAAGCACCTGAAGAAGCGCATCATTGGTCAGGATCACGCCCTGCAGATGATCGCCCGACGCATTCAGACCTCCCGTGCAGGGCTCGATAACCCCAGCAAGCCGGTAGGCGTGTTCATGCTGGCCGGTACATCGGGCGTCGGTAAAACAGAAACCGCGCTGGCGCTGGCTGAGGCCATGTACGGCGGCGAACAGAACGTCATCACCATCAACATGAGCGAGTTCCAGGAAGCGCACACCGTTTCGACCCTCAAGGGTGCTCCTCCCGGCTATGTCGGTTATGGCGAAGGCGGCGTGTTGACTGAGGCCGTGCGCCGCAAGCCTTACAGCGTGGTGCTGCTTGATGAAGTGGAAAAAGCCCACCCTGACGTCCATGAAATCTTCTTCCAGGTCTTCGACAAGGGCGTGATGGAGGACGGCGAGGGCCGGGTCATCGACTTCAAGAACACCCTGATTCTGCTGACCACCAATGCCGGTACCGAGCTGATTTCACACCTGTGCAAAGACGTGCAGAATCTGCCCGACCCCGAGGATATCGCCAAGGCTCTGCGTCAGCCGTTGCTGGAGATTTTCCCGCCTGCGCTGCTCGGTCGTCTGGTAACGATTCCGTACTATCCGCTTAGCGACACCATGCTCAAGTCGATTACCCGCCTGCAACTCGACCGGGTCAAAAAACGCGTTGAAAGCACCCACAAAGTCGCGTTCGATTACGATGACGCGGTGGTCGACCTGATCGTTTCGCGCTGCACCGAAACCGAAAGCGGCGGCCGGATGATTGACGCGATTCTGACCAACACCCTGCTGCCCGACATGAGCCGAGAATTCCTCACCCGCATGCTCGACGGCAAGCCCATGGCGAGCGTGAGCATCAGGGCGCTGGACGGCGAATTCGATTATCAGTTTGGCGATGCCAACTGAGCGTGCGAGCGCTAGCTAACTACTCTGGCTATTTAACGGAATAAACCATGCTGTTCACCCAACTCACACGTCTGGCACAGATCAACAGCCCGCTCGGGCCGGATGTGCTGCTGCTCAAGAACATGGGCGGCGGCGATGAGCTGGGGCGGATGTTTGATTACACCCTGCAGCTCACGTCCACAGATGGCGCCATCGACCTCAATCAGTTGCTGGGCAAACCCATGAGCCTGTCGCTGCGCCTGGACGACGGCAGCCAGCGCTACTTTCACGGGATTGTCGCGCGTTGCAGTCAGGAGGTTGGCCAAGGCCAGTTCGCCAGCTATCAGGTTACGTTGCGCCCTTGGCTGTGGCTGCTGACGCGGACGTCCGATTGCCGGATATTCCAGAACCAGACCATCCCGCAGATCATCAAGCAGGTCTTTCGCGACCTGGGCTTCTCGGATTTCGAAGACGCGCTGAGCCGCCCCTATCGGGAGTGGGAGTACTGCGTCCAGTACCGCGAAAGCAGCTTCGACTTCGTCAGTCGCCTGATGGAACAGGAAGGTATTTATTACTTCTTCCGCCATGAAAAAGACCGCCACGTGCTGGTGCTTGCCGATGCTTATGGCGCACATCAAAACGCACCGGGTTATGCCTCGGTGCCGTATTTCCCGCCTGATGGTCAGCACCGCGAACGCGACCACATTAACGACTGGCGTCTGGCCCAGGAAGTCCAGCCGGGCTCGCTGGAGCTTAACGACTACGACTTCCAGCGTCCGTCCGCCAGCATTAACGTGCGCTCGGCCATGCCCCGGCCCCACACGGCAGGCGATTACCCGCTGTACGACTACCCCGGTACTTACGTGCAAAGTCAGGACGGCGAGCATTACGCCCGCACGCGCATTGAAGCGCTGCAAAGCTTGCATGAGCGCGTCGAACTGAGCGGCAACGCCCGAGGCCTTGGCACAGGGCACCTGTTCAGCATGACCGGCTTTGGTCGCGACGATCAGAACCGCGAATACCTGATCGTCGGCGCGCGCTATTACGTCGCTCAGGAAAGCCACGAATCCGGCGCAGGCTCCGCCGGTCCACAATTCGAAAGCGCCCTGACCTGCATCGATGCCCAACAAAGCTTTCGGCCGCTGGCCAGCACCTCAAGGCCCATCGTCAAAGGCCCGCAAACCGCCATCGTCGTGGGCCCCAGCGGCGAGGAAATCTGGACTGACCAGTTTGGCCGGGTCAAGGTGCATTTCTACTGGGACCGGCACGACCAGTCCAACGAAAACAGCTCCTGCTGGATCCGCGTATCTCAAGCATGGGCGGGCAAGAACTGGGGCTCGATGCAGATTCCACGGATCGGTCAGGAAGTGATTGTGAGCTTTCTGGAAGGCGATCCGGACCGCCCGATCATCACCGGTCGCGTGTACAACGCGGAACAGACCGTGCCCTACGATTTGCCCGCCAATGCGACCCAAAGCGGCATGAAAAGCCGCTCCAGCAAGGGGGGTACGCCTGCTAACTTCAATGAAATCCGGATGGAGGACAGGAAGGGCGAGGAGCAGCTGTTTATTCACGCGGAAAAGAATCAGGACATCGAGGTCGAGAACGACGAGACCCACTGGGTGGGCCATGACCGAAGTAAAACCATTGATAACGATGAAACTGTTCACGTCAGGCATGACCGCACCGAGACGGTAGATAACAACGAAACAATCACGGTGCATGCCAATCGGAGCAAAACGGTTGATCGCAACGAGACAGTAAAAATAGGCATGAACAAGTCTGAAACCATCCTGATGGCTTCTTTGCAGAACGTCGGCCTGGGGCGCATGGAGAACGTGGGACTGGGCTATAGCCTCAATGTCGGCATGATGATGAATACGTTTGTCGGCCTTAACCAGACGACTCAAGTGGTCAAGAAAAAAACGCTATCGGTGGGTGATAGCTACAAGCTGAGCGTCGGCGGCAGCGATGATGGCTCGACTATTACGATGGATGGCAAGAGCATCAAGCTGGGCAGTAAAACCATCGAGATCACCGCTGACCAGGAAATCCGACTGACATGCGGTCAGAGCACGATCCGCATTACTCCCTCCGAAATAGAGATACTTTCACCGAATGTCGACATCAACTGCTAGCTCAATCACCACCGTGTATTCAGGCAATGCGTCGAGGCTTGACGGTGTCAGCCTGCTTTTCCAGACAAGGACATCGGCATGAGCGGTCTTCCTGTTTCTCACGTGGGCGAAAAGGTATCCGGAAATGTAATCGCTACCGGATCTCCGACGGTTCACGTCGGTAGCTCCGGCGTCGGGATGGCCGACCGGGTCTCTGCATGTGTGCCAAATGTCGGCCAGCCGGTCAACCCGATGCTGGGCTGCAAGCTGCTGCCAGAGGAGGTGGATTTTGCGTTGACCGCCCCCGACACGTTCAGCTTCGGGCGTGGCTACCTGTCCAGCAATCCTCGAGTGAGCAAGCTGGGGCAGGGGTGGTCGCTCCCAGGTGAAAGTGTCACGCTGGAGCTGGATGCCAATACCTGTGTGTTGATCGACGTCCAAGGCCGCCGCATTACTTTCCCTGCGCTGGAGCCCGGCAAAATACACTATTCGGGTAGCGAGCAACTCTGGTTGCGCCGAGGTGGCGTTTCATCGGAGCAGCCATTGTTTTCGCCCTGGAAGGGGCGTTGGTCGCCCGTCCCACCGGCGATACAGGCCAGTGAAGCTGCTGTTCTGCTGCTGGCGGGCAACAGTTATCTCTGTTTTATGCGTCAGCCTGATGGAGTATGGCGTCTGCATTCAGCATTTGGCCGCAGCGGTTACCTCACTGAGTTTGGCTGGAGTCGCAGAGGTTTTCTCGCCAGCATCCGTGACAGCGCTGGACGTAGCTATGGCCTGGTGTATCAGCAGGTATGCGCGCCACAGGCCGGTGACGACGGAGTGCGTCTTTGCGGTGTGATTCTGGCTAATACAGACGGCCCTATTCCGGAAAGCTTCGATCCTCAGGCGCTGGGTAATGATTGGCTGGTGCGCTACGAATTCAATGAAGTGGGCGACCTGATAGCCGTGCGTGACCGTTCGGGCGAACGGGTGAGGGTGTTCGCGTGGAACAACCACATCATGACTGCACATGGCGAGCCGGGCGGTCAGGAAGTGCGTTATGAATGGGACACGCATCTGCCCTCGGGGCGAGTGGTCAAGCAAAGTGAGGCCGAGGGACTGGTTCGCGAATTCCGTTACTACGCGGATGCCACCGATGTTACCGATAGCATGGGGCGTGTTGAACGTTACGAGTTCAGCGGCAGCGATGGTGAAAGGCGCTGGACTGCACTGGTACGCGCCGATGGCAGTCGTACGGAGTTCGAATACGACCTGTTCGGTCGGCTGGTTGTTATCCGTGACCCGCTGGGCCGAGAGTCCCGTCGTCGGCTTGATGGTCAGGGGCGAGTCCTTGAAGAGGAATCGCCCGGCAAAAGTCGATACCGCAAGACGCTGGATGAAGAGACCGGTTTACTCAACGAGCTTGTTAATTCCATGGGGCGCAGCTGGCGTTTTGAACGGGATACGCGCAGTAATCTGACACGCGCGACCGGTCCGGGTGGCACGACTCTCTACCGCTACGATGATTCGTCTCTGCCTGATCGCCCCACGCAAGTGATCGACAGCAAGGGGGGCGTGAAAACCTTTCAGTGGAGTCGCCTTGGCCTGCCTGTCAGTGTCACGGACTGCTCTGGCCAGACATATCGTTATGAGTACGATCTGGAGGGACGTCTCATCGCTGAAATCGATCCGGCAGGTCAGATCTCGCGCCGTAGCTACGACCTTCTCGGCCAGGTCACTGGGCTTTCCTTTCCCGATGGCGCGAGTCTTGTTTACCGCTATGACAAGCAGGGACGGCAAACCCATATGGCCGATGCCCAGGGGCATTGCACGCAATTCTTCTGGGACAGATACGGACGACTGTTGCGCGCTGTGGACTCAGCAGGGCAAGAGCTGAATTACCTTTACGATGCTGCTGGTCGGCTGTGCATGCTCACCAATCAGAATGGTGCCAAAGCGCGTTTTGCCTGGGATGAGCTGGACCGGTTGGTCGAAGAGAACGGTTTCGACGGGCGTCGTCAGCAATATCGCTACAACCTTGCTGATGAGTTGGTGGTGCGCATTGATGGCGAGCAGCGTGAGACCCATTATCAGTACAACCTCGATGGACGTGTGGTCAGCACGAACTTCCCGGCCACTGCAAACGCTGCGGCTTTCAGTGAACACTACAGCTGGTTGGCGGATGGTCGTCTGGCAAGTGTAAGAGGGCCTGACTGCGAAGTGCGTTTTGCCTATGACGATGCTGGCAATCTATGCCTTGAGAGTCAGATCCATGCCGATGGCTGGGTCTACAGCGTTCAACACCAGCACGACGAATTGGGTAAGCGTGAAAGCAGCCAGTATGGCGACGCGCCTCTGGTTAAATGGCTTACCTACGGGTCAGGTCATTTGCATGGCGTGATGGTTGAGCAGGTTGAGCTCAGCTTTGAGCGCGATGCTTTGCACCGCGAAAAACACCGGGACGCCCGACTCAAGGGCAAGCCGCAAACCTTATTTGATCAGCAGCGCGATTACGACGCGTCAGGGCGGCTTGCTCAAAGCAAGCTGACCCGGTCCGGTGCAGATGGCTGGCAGCGCAGCTATCGCTATGACTTGCTCGGACAATTAACGCAGATTGACGACAACGTCAGTTCTGCTTTGAAGTACCAGTACGACCTGAGTGGCAGGCTGGTTTCCAGTCGCCGTGGCAATACCGTAGAGCAGCTTTACCGTTTCGATCCGGCCGGCAACAGGCTAGATACTGCTGGATTGCAGGGTGCCGAAAAGCTCTTGCAGCATGAGCATAACGAGCTCTATCGCTCGGGTTATACCGATTCCCAACGCTCGGCGCTGGCTCAAGGCGTAGATTCGTCCTGCTTGGGGAACCGTGTTGAGGTCTTCCAGGGCAGCACTTATCGTTACGATTCGTCGGGGCATCTGATTGAGCGCAAGGACTCTGACGGTCAGCGACTCCTGCTGGCCTATGATGGTGCCAACCGTTTGATCCATATGCTTCGCCAGCGCCCCGATGGGGAACATGTCGAAGCGCGCTACCGTTACGACGCGCTATCCAGACGTATCGCAAAAACTGTACGCGAAGGTGCTGAACAGCAGCGGGTTCGCTACGGCTGGGACGGCGAGCGGCAGTGTGCAGAAGCCTTCGAAAGGCTGTTGCGCACCACCGTGCATGAACCTGAAAGTTTTGTCCCCATGCTGCGCATTGAACAATCGTGCGAGCCTGACACGCCAGAGCTGCTGGAAATTCGTCGCGCCATGGCGGCAGAAGATCAGCCTTTGCCTGCGCAGTGTCATCCTGTATTGGGTGCGCCCAGCATCAGCTTTTTCCACACCGACCACATTGGTACGCCGCTGCAGCTAAGCGATCAGGATGGTCTGGTGACGTGGCAAGCTCATCCTGATACATGGCGAGGGGTGACGGAGGAAACAGGCTCTACCGACCAACCCATCCGTTTTCAGGGACAGCATCACGACGATGAAAGTGGTCTTTATTACAACCGCCATCGTTATTACTTACCTGAAATAGGACGTTACGCCAGCCAGGATCCCATCGGTTTCAGGGGTGGCCCCAATGCCTATGTCTATGCATTGAATGCTCCCTCCGTCGCCTATGACCCAAGCGGGCTTTTCGTGCCTCTGATAGTAATCGGTGCTTTCCTTGGCCGCGCAGCACTGGGCGCGACCATCGAAGTGGGGATGCAGGCGGGTAAGCAGTTGCTGGGTCAGGTAAAAGATAATTGGGATAATGATCGCGACCTGATGGACTTTAAGTGGGGGTGTATCGATATTAATTGGAAACATGTGGGGGCGGCAGGCGCCTTTGGTGCAGTTGCACCAGGTTTGTTCGGTTCTGCCAAAACGGTCCTCACATCGTCAAAGGCGCTCAAAACTCTGTCCGGCCAAGCTGCAAATACTGCCAATCGTGCTGCAAAACTGGCCGCCCGTAAGGCCGCGCACACCAACACTCTTAAAACCACAGTTGCTACCCAGGCGGCTTGGCAAACCGGCAAAGTGATCGTCAATTGTCCTTTGAAGGATGAAGACGAGGAGTGTCAAAACCAGTGATCAAATACTTTCTGATAATGACGGCAGTCGCCATTCCCGTTGCCTACTTTTATAACCTTCTGGAAAAGTATCTAGGCGACACATGGTTAACGGTTGGGGTGTTTGCCCTGGTACTGATTTCTTTACGAATCGGTCTCTATCTGTACCGTAGGTCCAAAGGCATTAAGGATAATTATCTGGACGAGTGACTTTCCTGGGACTTTTTCTGATGGCGTCTGACTGGAGGCGTCAAACCGGGCTCGCGTAGCTTAATGACCAGGATTTCCATGGTGAGTAACCCCCCTGAATTGCTGGCCGCGCTGGACAAGCTAATCCTGGCATTGAAAAGCACAGGCAAAATGGGGCCTGCGGACTTCTTCTCGAAGAAGTCCGTCGAGCTGCAGGCAGCAGTTACCGCCGATGCTGCGATTCAAGAACTTTCGACCTGTAGTGCAATTGCACAGTATGGTGATTTCACTTTCAGCGAAGAGCGGCTGCTGGAAGAGGTTGTGGATGCAGCGATCAGAAGTCGCAATTAGATTTGCTGAGGCTTCGCTGCTGTAGAACGTTGGCTGAGAAAATTACCGCGGCGGGCCTGAAAGGGAATGGGGCTGCTGTTGAATCACTTGCCCCGCAGATATAGATGGGGTTGCCTAAACGGAGTTTTTTGATTGATCAGCGGAGAATTGAAGGCCTTTGTTGAAAAGGCAGATGGCGATGTCATTCGTGTGAAGGTCAACGACCGCGATCTCTCTGCAGAGCTAGCTGCTGTCGGGTTCTTAGGGGCGCTTGAAGAGGGTGTCTTTGAGCGTTACGTCGCTGATGATGTAGAAAAAGCCAAGGTATTTGACTCACTTCGTTTGCTCCACATCGCTTTCTCCAACGGCAAGGAATGGTGCCCCGCAGAGGTGTTTGAATATCTGCGTGATAAGGCGTTGCTCAGTGGAGAATTTGTCAGGGTTTCGTGGACGCAACCGGGGCAGTATCGGCTTGAGTTTGTTTGATGCACGTCCTGTGAAGAGCCGATTCATCGGGCCGCAAGATCACTGAATTGAAACCCATCCTGTAGGAGCGCACGAGCACCGCGAGGCCGCGATGGCGGAGTGTCAGACCCACCGCTATCGCGGCCTCGCGTTGCTCGTGCGCTCCTACAGGTCCGGGGTTTGCTGCGTTACAGCGAGGCGTCTGGACGAAGGGGGCGCTCTATCAATCAACATGCATTTTTGTGAGTTGACCCCAAATCCTGTAGGAGCTCACCGAGGTTACGAGGCCAGCGATAGCGTTTTGTCAGACCCACCGCCATCGCGGCCTCGCGGTGCTCGTGCGCTGCTACAGGTCTACCGGTTGGCGCGAGACAGCGCGGTGAGCCTGCAAAACAAAAAAGCCCGCACAAGGCGGGCTCTGCAGCACTTCAGCATTTACACCAAGGTGTTCTTCTTGATGCTGCCTTCCTGAATGATCATCGCCAGGTTTTCACCTTGGCCCACCAGACACTCGATGGATTCCAGCGGGTTGCCGTCGACCACCAGCAGGTCGGCGATGGCGCCTTCGGCGATGCAGCCCAACTGGCCTTCGCGTTGCAGGATTTTGGCTGCGACGGTGGTGGCGCTGCGCAGGGCGGCGAGGTTACCCAGTACTTCGGCGCGGATCTGCAGCTCATGGCTTTGGTATTGATGCATGTCGCCCAGCAGGTCTGAGCCGTAGCCCATTTCCACGCCCGCTTCTGCGAACAGCTTCAGTGCGTTACGACCGGCCAAGCGCACGTCTTCAATCTTGGCCACAGAGTCAGGCGGCAAGCCTGCTTCGGCGCCGTGTTTGGCAAGCATCTCGTAGGTGACCTGCGTCGGCACGGCGAACGCGCCTTTTTCGGCCATGAGTTTTGCGGTTTCGGCGTCAACGAGATTGCCGTGCTCAATAGTGCGCACGCCGCATTCGATAGCGCGACGAATCGCCCGCGCGGTGTAAGCGTGAGCCATCACATAGGTGTTAGCGGCTTCTGCTTCATCGACGATGGCGCGGATTTCCGCTTCGCTGTACTGAGTGTTGGCAATCGGGTCTGTCGGGGACGACACGCCGCCCGAGGCCATGATCTTGATCTGGTTGGCGCCTTGTTGAAGTTCTTCACGCACGGCCAGGCGCACGTTATCAACGCCGTCCACGACGCGGGCGATAGCGCCAGCGCGGAAGCAGCACGAACACGGCTCGCTCAGCAGCAGCTCACCGCGAGCGCGCATGTCCCCGTGACCACCGGTTTGCGACAGCGCTTTACCGGCTGCAAAAATACGCGGCCCCGGCACGAGGCCCAGTGCGATAGAGCGAGCCAGCGCCCAGTCGGCACCGCCCGCGTCACGCACGGTAGTGAAACCGCGATTGAGCATCGCCTCAAGAATCGGCAAGGCGCGGTACATGATGATCGCGTTGGGTTGCAGCGCATTCATGCCCAGGTTGGCGTTGGAAGCCAGCACATGTACGTGGCAGTCGATCAGGCCGGGCATCAGCGTGCGGCCGTTCAGATCGATGACTTGGGCGTCGGCCTCGACAGCGTCATTTTGTGGGCGAACAGCGCTGATGCGCCCACCCTCGATCACAACTTCCAGACCGCCCAGCAACTCGCCCTTGTTCAGGTCGAGCAACTGGCCGTTGCGCAGGATCAGGCGTGCAGCGTTTTGAGTACTCATTGCAGAGCGGCTCCCTTGAAGGTGGCATTGGCGGTGGTCTTGCGGTCGCGGTACAGAAACGCGCCGCAACCGCTGACCACGGCCGCGAACATGATGTAGAAGGCCGGCGCGACGTTGCTGCCGGTGTTGGCGATCAGCCAGGTAATGGTGAACGTGGCGAAACCGCCGAAGATCGTGACCGCAAAGTTGTAAGCCACGGACAGGCCGGTGGACAGCACGTGAGTCGGCAGCAGTTCGCTGAACGCGGCCAGAATCGAGCCGATGTAACCGGCGATCAGCAGGCCCATCACCACTTCAAAAATCAGCAGCGAGGCCAGCCCTGGCATCTGGTTGATGAACAGGAACATCGGATAAGCCGCGACGAAAATCGCTGCCGCCGAACCCAGCAGCCAAGGCCTGCGACCGGTTTTGTCAGCCAGCATGCCAACAATTGGCGTCGCCACGATCAACACCGCGCCGCCCATCATCCCGGCGCTGAAACCGATGCCACTTGGCAGCCCCAGAACGCGGGTGGAATAGGACGGGATGTAGAACAGAATCGCGTAGGTGCAGACCGTCCACAGCACAACCAGCGAGAAGCTGATCAGGGTTTCCCGTGGATAGGTGCGGAAGACTTCGCGCAGTGGCGATTCGGTGGTTTTTGACTCTTTGTAGACCGGCGTCTCGTCAATGCGGCTACGGATGTAGAAACCGACCGGACCGATCAGCGTGCCGATGATGAACGGGATCCGCCAGCCCCAGCTTTCCAGCTGCGCCTGAGTCAGGTAGTTCGAGAGGATAGCGCCCAGCGTGGAACCCAGCAGCACGGCGACGCCGATACTGGCCTGAATCCAGCTGGAGTAAAACGCTTTCTTGCCGTCTGGGGCGTGCTCGGTCAGGAAGGCCGTCGCGCTGCCCATTTCACCGCCCGCAGAGAAGCCTTGCAGTAGCCGTGCGAGCACAATCAACACCGGCGCAATCATGCCGATCTGTGCATAACTTGGGGTGATCGCAATGATCAGCGTACCCAGCGCCATCAACAGGATGGTCAGCGAAAGAGCTGCTTTACGCCCGTGCTTGTCCCCATAAACGCCCAGCACAATGCCGCCGACCGGACGCATGAAAAAGCCTACGCCGAAAGTCGCCAATGCCAGTAGATAAGAAGTGAGTTCGCTGTCGGTGGGGAAAAACACCTTGGCGATGATGACCGAGAAGAAGCTGTAGACCGTGAAGTCGAACCATTCAAGACCGTTGCCGATCACTGTCGCGATCACGGCTTTTCGTGCTTTCTGGTTGTGGGTTGGCGTGTTTTTTATAGCGTTCACGTTGAACTCCTGCATGCAAATTACGCAGGGAGTGGTCCCGCGCACGAGTGGGGCAGAGAAGCAATCGGGTGAAACATCGTCAGGGTCTTGTGCCCTTGTAGGCCCGAGAATAACTCGCGAAATTGAATGCGGGAAAACGCTCATTGGGAAGATATGCATGCGCTGGATGCATGCAAGAGGACGTGGATCTGTAGGAGCTGTCGAGCACCGCGAGGCTGCGATATCGGTGCGTCCGACAAATCGCTATCGCAGCCTCGCGGTGCTCGACAGCTCCTACAGAAACGTAATTCAGTCCCCGCTCTGCACCGCCAACCACTGCTCAAACGACCGCGCCGCACGACTCGGAAACTGCCCCGACGGATTGAGCAAATAATAACCACCAATCTCGCCCACATGGACATCACAAGCAGGCACCAATGCCCCGGACTTCACATGCCCATCAATCATCGGTTTCCAGCCCAGCACAATGCCGCGTCCACCGATGGCCAGGTCCACCATCACCGGATAGTTATTAACGGTCAGGCGCTTGGAAATCGCCGAAGCATCGATACCCTGTCGCGCAAACCAGTCTGTCCAGGAAAGCCACTGGCGCTGACCATCCTCAAGCATCAACAACCGATGTTCGAACAACGCGTGCGGCTTGAGCACCCGGCCTTGCAGATAGCTCGGCGCGCAATACGCCCCTACCGACTCTGCAAACAGCAACCGGCTGTCCAGCCCCGGCGGCGAACCCGAGCGCAGGAAATACACCGCCAGATCAAACTCCGCACGCACCAGCGAATCCAGCCCGTCGACCACCCGCAGACGCACGTCCACATTGGGAAACTCATCGGCATACCGCCCCATCAGCGGCCCCAGCCACAACGCCGCGACGCCACTGGAACACGCCAGCGTCAGTTCCTGCTCGCCACTGTGGGTCATGACCTGCGCCGTCGCTTCAGCGCATTGGGCAAGCACCCGATGCACCTGCTCGGCATACACCTGCCCGGCCACCGTGAGATGAATGCGCTTGTGCTCACGCCGAAATAACGCCCGCCCCAGAAACTCCTCAAGCTGCTGCACCTGACGACTGATCGCACTCTGCGTCAAATGCAGCTCAGTGGCCGCGCGAGTGAAACTGCCATGACGCACCGTCGCCTCGAAAGCAATCAGGGTTTGCAGCGGCGGCAGGGGTTCGATGCGCATGGGGAATCCGGAGTGGTCGTGGTTGCCGCCATCAGAACAAAAATGCGCGGGAGTTTCATCTGCTGGTTGCGTTCCGGACCGACATCACAGAGCATGCATAACACGTATAGGTAGGGGGGGTATGGTATGTCGCACATCAAAACGGGCAAAGATGACTTGCTCAAGCGCGTAAAACGCATCGCCGGGCAAATCCAGGCGGTGGAACGGGCGCTTGAGGCCGAAGACGACTGCGCCAAAACCCTGCATCTGGTGGCGGCAACGCGGGGGGCTATCAACGGCCTGATGGACGAAATCATCGAGGCCCACGCCCGCGAGCACGTCGCCAAGCCGGGTTTGAGTGATGAAGAGCGGGCTGAAGGGGTTGAGGAACTGATCGAAGCCATCCGCCGATACACCAAATAGGAGCGCACCGACATGAGCAACCTGCACGCGGACTACTCCCACGATCACGTATTTTTGGGCTCATCCCATGATGAAAACGCCAAGCGCACCCTGTGGGTGGTCGCGCTGACGGTTGTCATGATGGTTGCCGAAATTGCTGCCGGTTACATCACCGGCTCCATGGCCTTGCTGGCGGATGGTTTCCATATGGCGACCCACGCCGGCGCCTTGGGTATCGCCGCCGCTGCCTACAGCTACGCCAAACGCCACGCCGCCAGCGCCCAATACAGTTTTGGTACCGGCAAAGTCGGCGACCTGGGCGGCTTCGCCTCTGCGTTGATACTGGGCCTGGTTGCCATCGGCATCGGTGTCGAGTCAGTGGTGCGTCTTTTCGAGCCTACCCAGGTCGCGTTCGGCACGGCCACGTGGATTGCCGTTGTCGGCCTGATCGTCAATATCGTCAGCGCACTGCTGCTGTCCGGCGGCCACAATCACCACCATGGACACGACCACGGGCATGACCATACCCACCACGCACACGGTCAGGACAACAACCTGCGCTCGGCCTACGTGCATGTGCTCGCCGACGCACTGACCTCCGTCCTCGCCATCGCTGCATTGCTCGCTGGCCGCTACCTGGGATGGGTCTGGCTCGACCCGGTCATGGGCATCGTCGGCGCACTGGTTATCGCCCGTTGGTCCTGGTCCCTGATACGCACCACTTCAGGTGTTCTGCTCGACCGCACAGACGAGCATGTCGCCCAGGAAATCCGCGAAATAATCGAGCAGTCGGGTGATACAAAAATCACCGACCTGCACGTCTGGCAGGTCGGCCCCGAAGCCCGCGCAGCCATTGTCAGCGTGGTCGGCAACGCGTCCGTAACCGCCGATATGATCCGCGCGCTCCTGGCGCCGGTGCACGAAGTGACGCACCTGACCGTGGAGCTTCGCAGCGCGTAATTCATGACCGGCAAAACGGCCCGGGGCATTAGCCAAGGGCCGTTCAGTCCAGCTGATTGTTTGCTGCACCCGCTGACAACGCATCCTCCAGAATCGCCTTCGCCATATCACTCAAATGATGAACCGCCCAGACACTCTGCTTGCCCGCATCACCCAATGCGGCGTCGAGGCTCAATTCATGGATACACGCCAATAAGCTGGAAGCGTGCTCCAGTGCAGATTCGATGGGGATGTCGGGATTGATGCGGAACAGCGGCTGACGGGATGGGCCGCAGGTGGAGAAGGTGGTGGTGCCGAGGGTTTTGTTTGGGTGTAAGTCGTCAAAGGTAGTCATGGTTCGCCTTCCTATATCTTGATGAACCGTCATCTCTGCCGCCAAGCAAAGAAGGGTGACGGATTGCACAAGGTTGGCGGACCGGAGATATAGGAACCCGGCACTCCCGAAAGAGTCCCTGCGCAACCCGTCATAAAGCCTGGCCACACGCGAAAAAACAGCGCCTGCCATCTTAAATCGGGGCGCTGTTTTCGCCTATATCTGTCGGGCCGCCAAGCCCGGTCGCTGCGTTTGCGGCGACGGGGTGGACTTTAGGGTTGTGGGGGTGGAGGGGCAAGGATGTGGAGTGGACTGAGGGTGTAGGGGGATTCCGCTAATTCCGCCGCCAAAGACAACAAGGCCCGCACAATGCGGCTTTGGGGGATTTCAGGCCATCAGTCCGGCTCTGAAATTGAATATCCAGGCGTCGTTTGAACTGGGCAAGAAAAGCACCGTATCTACTGGGGCTTGTTGGGTGTGATTAGGTTAGGAATACGTATACATACAAGGGGCCGTTTTCTAGGCGTGTTTAGAAGCACTCGGATCAGCATCCCCATTAGACTTTTTAGACGGTGTTTTATGTTCAGGCTCTAGCAACGTTTTTCTCACCACGCGGTTTGAGGCATTGTCGATTTTATAGACAGTGTCTTTGATTTGGAGGTAGGTTGATTTTGTATCGGCCACGATCAGCCGACCGGTGAGCGTCTCTTTCTGATCTGTGACAATGGTGTGTTTTCTAGATAGTCCGTAGCTAGCTTGCACCCCGGCTTCTTCTTCGTAATTTTTTCCTGCTCGTTCGATGCCGTTCCGAACTGCTGCCGTCGGAGCGATAAATATCAGCATAAGCACGAACCCTACCAATACGCTTCTCTGGATCAAGCCCCCAAATGATCTGGCGTCGTGCATCGCAAAGAAGAGAAATGTGACAGCCGCACCCATGCTAATAAATACAGCACCTGGAATGTACGCACCGAGTACAGGCACCTTATCTACAGTGCCCATTAGCTCGGAGAACGTGTAGCTGTAGCCGTACACCAGCAGCGTAGGAGTGCCAAGCTCCAGCTCGCTCGTTCCTATACCAAATTGCTCGTAGTACGCCGCAAGCTCTAGGTAACCCCAGACGATCAGAATTGCCTGGGACACCACGATTAGGAGCGTCCCGAATTTAAACACCAGATCGGCATCAACTCTTTTTGCCTGGTTAGGCATGGTGCTGACCTTGTCGAGGGGCGGTGGTCCCGCTAGTGGCTGCACTATGCTGATCGGGGTGGTGAGCTCTACCCGAACTGTTCTATCGCGCTTCCAGAACATGCTTCTCATCCTTGAACCTATAGAGGGCCAAGACAATAACTAAACCGGTGCTGGGATGCTAGAAGTCGCCGGGGACCTTTAGGTTTTAGCTCAGGTAACGGGCATGAAACCTGCGGGGTCGTATTAGTCGGAGGCTCGCCAGCTTACTGGGATTTCAACGTAGAAATTGAAAGGATCTTGAAGAAAAAAGGGCATCGTTACCGTGGTAAAGGTGCCCTTTTGTTTTGCTGATGCCAACCCATGGTGTTCTTAAACCTGCCAACCAACTTCAAAAATCCAGCCGCTAAACCGAATGTTCCACACCCTGTGTGAAGAGGTATCTTGCAAGGGCCCTGTGATGCACCACAAGCCCTAGCGTTATCCAATTCTTCGCAAGTCGTTGGAATCAAGGCGGTGCTCTTTTCGCTGGCGGCGGCTATCATCAATTGGGTGCGGGGCTCAAGGGGCTTTTTTTGCGTGACTAAGTCCCTTAATGCCGATCCCATCGATGCTTTTCGCGTGCCGGTTCCTTGATGTCTTAACCTTACGAAACGTACGTGGCAAGGTAGTATTTAGGTGGTTTATTATTCTTGGTCGGAGAGCAATTCTTGCTCCGCATTTTCAGGTATCAATCGCATTATCGCGGTTAGCTTCGTTTGATCAAGAATCGGAGCAGAACGCATTTTTTCCTTAGCATTCGCATCTGAGACATCAATTTCGTTAAACCTGCCCTCCAGTTTGCGGAAATGGGCGTAGCAGCCTATATCCACAGCAAACGCCTGGTAAGTCCCGTCTGACGATTTATGTGTTAAGGCTGTAGCGCAACTGTGAATGATTCGATAATCCAGCAACCGATATATCAATGTTCGCCAAGGATCATTTTGCTGAAGCAGTTTTTCTTCGATCAAAAAGATATTTGTCTTTTTCTCCATGCAAAAGCTTTTTATAATATAAATGCCCTTGATCAGCTCGCCCTGCTCGTCATCTTTGGAGTCTTGTTTAAGTTCTTCGATCTTCCGCTCAAAGTTGATCCTAGACAAAAGTCGCACCTCGTCTTTGCCGATTTTGCCGCCAGATGATGGATCTGTATCACTCAAGAGTTGTAAGAATAGCGACAGTACATCGCGCGGTACGCCTCCTCCAGCCATTACCAATCGGTCGAAGCCCTCCCCTTTAAATAGGCTCATGATCGCTGGCTCATCTAAACTTGCTTGCTCACCAAACTGTAGCAAAATCGCTCGATTCTGCGTAAGTGTTCGAGGGAAATTACTAAACGTATAGTCTATATCGATTGGCTGATAGTCATGTCGTTCTTGTGCACCAATAGGCTGACCATCCCGGTCGGCGTACAAAGTCGAGGAGTGCCTAAGAGTTGCGATCTTGAAATAAAGTGGAATGTCCTTGCACAGCCTATGCACGTAATCAACCACGAATGCTTGATCTGTCCTCTTAAGGTGGTACAGGTCGTCAATCTGTAGTATTAGCCCTTTAACAGTTTTTGACGAGTCTAAAAGCTCTCTAAGGCTTTCTTTCAGCCTAGGTAACCACCGGTCCAACTCTTGTAGCTTTTCTCTATGAACTTTGAAGGATCGTTCAATTTCTTGATTTTCTTTGTTTGAAAGCTTTGCAGTAGCGTTTATGGCGTCTAGCTTGAATCCCGCATCAAACCCAGTTAAATCCTCCGAGACTGCCTTTGTCTTGATGTCTTCGCTTTGAGCGTCCGCTTCGATGTGAAGCGTGGCTAGTTTTTCAAGAATTTGTCTGATGATTTGCTTTTGCTTAAGACGCTTGCCAAACCAACCTGTAATGTTTTTTTCAAGCTCGCGAAAGATTGAGGACAATATTTCAATTAACACGTTAGGAAAAGAATGTCTTTTGAAGTCTTCGCAGTTTAAATAAACGCTTCTTAGGTCTGACCGAAGTGTCCGAGCTGAATGGTGCAGCAGAAGTGTTTTACCGCAGCCTCGCCGGGCAAAAATAGCGTGGTTTTGCTTAGTCTTCGCGTCCTGCAAGGCGGTACCGACGTTGATATACGTCACGGGGTCATTATCACGTTGTACACGCAGGTTCTCAGAGATGACCTCTCTGAGATTTTCAAGCTCTTCTATAGTAACCATCAAGACTTCCCTATGTGATGATGGCGAAAGAGTAGCACATGGAGTCTCGAAAGCTGTGACAGATTTCACCGCGTAGTGCCTGCCCTTCGGGAGGGATACTTGGTACACGTTAATCGTCTCGTGAGGAAGGTAGCGTAACGCCACTCATAACGGAACATTCGTAAATCATCTCCTAACAGAAAAGCCCACTCCGATGGGCTTTTTTGCGCGTTCTGGGAACCAGTCCCCGTAGGACTGTCGTACCGTTCTGTATCACAGCGGCCTTGGCGTATAAAAATCGGGGCAGACCACATCTAAAATACTGGTGGTGATACCTAATTTCCCTTATCACGGACTCTATGGCTCTGTTGGCGCACGGTTTTCATATGGCAACCCACACGCCGGAGCCTTGGGTATCGGCGCGCCAATTACAGCTACGTCAACCGCCACACGGCCAGTACCCGATAAAGTTTTTGCACCGGCAAGGTAGGCGACCTCGGCGGTTTTGCGTAGGCGCTTATCCTCGGGTTGGTGGCTTCCGGTATTGGTATCGAGTCAGTGGTGCGTTTCGCTCAGAAAATCCGCGAAATAACCGAGCAGGCGGGTGACATAACAATCACCGACCTGCACGTCTGGCAGGTCGCCCCGAAGCCCGTGCGGCCATTGTCAGCGTGGTCGGCAACGCGTCCGTAACCGCCGATATGATTCGCGAGCGCCTGGTGCCGGTGCACGAGGTGACGCACCTGACCGTGGAGCTTCGCAGCGCATAGTTCATGACCGGCCCAAACGGCCCTAGGTACTAGCCAAGGGCCGTTCAGCCCAGCTGATTGTTTGCCGCGCCCGCTGACAACGCATCCTCCAGAATCGCTTTCGCCATATCACTCAAATGATGAACCGCCCAGACACTCTGCTTGCCCGCATCACCCAACGCGGCGTCGAGACTTAATTCATGGATACACGCCAATAAGCTGGACGCGTGCTCCAGTGCGGATTCGATGGGGATGTCGGGATTGATGCGGAACAGCGGCTGACGGGATGGGCCGCAGGTGGAGAAGGTGGTGGTGCCGAGGGTTTTGGTTGAAGAGTTATGCGTTTGCTTCATTGACTGCTCCTGGAGTTGGAAGCTGCCACCGTTTGCGGCCAAGCAAATCGGGGTGGCAACTGTACGCGGGTTGGCCGACCGGAACTCCAGGCACCCGGCACACCCGAAGGTGTCCCACGCACAGCTGCCATAACTCGATATCGCAGACGGAATACATCCCCGAGATCTAATGGTGAGCGCCTGTGCGCCTGGAGTTTAGTCGAGCGGCCAAGCCCGGTCGCCACGTTTGCGGCGACGGGGTGGACTCTAGGTTTGTTGGGTTGGAGCGGCAAGGATGTGATGTGGACGGAGGGTGTAGGGGGATTCTGTAAATGCCGGTCTATTCACGCAATGTTGCAAGTGATCTGAAAAATATGTCTGTCATCGTAAAACGGGCTGCCGATGAGAGCTTCAATAGCTGCCGCCTGTTCGGCACTTATGTCATAGCCTTCATCGCCTCGTTGAGGTTCTGACCACCTCATGATTCGCGCAAGTCGTGCATCGCAATCTTTCGGAACGACGACTTCAAAAGCCAAGAACCTGGTCTCTTTGTCGAACGCTTCGATTTTGTAGTTCACCACACAGATTCCCGGCATTCCTCGCTATGGCCTTACACCGATGAAAAGGTCTAGATCAACCGGTAGCGGCTTTTTGATCACCGCAGCAATCGCTTCGACCTGCGTGGCTGTCAAAGGAAGTTCACCATCGGCTTCTGCTTCCAGGGTTTCCCAGCCCAATACCTTCATGACTCCTTGCTCAAACTCGGGGTCCACATCGAGTGCAAATTTGAGTGAGTCGTCTTCGCTGGCGTCCATTAGAAAGCCTGTCACTTCCAAAGGCATGAGTTTTGCCCCTCCCCCGACGGCCCGTTTACGCGAGGCCCCTACCTCCACCGTCCGATGCTGATAAACCCACTCAAAGATTCGATCCTTGCTTTTCCAACGTTGCGATTCGTGGCTTTTCACGCAACAACGCCGATAACTAGTTTCAAATCAGTCGGAAGTGGCTGGCCGATTATTGAGGCGAGCTGCAGTACTTGGTCGCCTTCTAGCAAAAGATCGCCTTCCGCCATCGCATCAAGGCTTGGCTGGCCGAGGTGCTGCAGAATGATTTCATCGAATGAACTGTCTATCTTTAGCTGGAACTTGAGTGAATCATCTTCGGAGCTATTTCTCAAAAAACCAAATATATGCAAGTGCATAAAGCCTCCTATTTTTCTACTCTGCGGCCTGCTTTGGCTGGTTTCGTTTCACGGCCTGTGTCAGGGTCAAACTCGCCTAAGTGCCTGCCTTGTTTGTCATATATTTCAACTGTTCCGTGTCGGCTATCCCACTCAAAAATACGGCCCTTGGAGTCTTTCCAGCGTCGTCGAAGTTTGCCGCCACCTTGAACTTTTGTTTTTGAGTCGACCAACACCGCATCTGGATAATGCTTCAGCTTCAATGGCGCTGGATGATAGCTATGATCCCCACCCACCGCCCGAGCAAACACCACATACATCGACTTCAACCCAGTATCCGCCGGGAACACTACGATGCAGTCATCGGTGGTGATGTCTTCGCCGGGGAAGCCTTCGATCTGGCTGTCGGTGTTTTCCGGGATCGGGTGGACGAGGATGGTGCCCAGTTGCTCGCCGCTGTTGTCGGGGTAGATCAGGGGCGGCATTTCGCCCAGCGGGCCGCGCTTGGGAGTCGAGAGAATCGTAATGCCGTTGAGCTTGGCTTCCAGTGCAGTCTGGTCGGCGTTCCAGGCTGCTTGCACCGTGCGGACTGAATCATCGCCCGTCGGTCCAGTGTGAATGCCGTAAACCTGCAAAACGCCTTCTGCATCCTGACGAAACTGGAAGCGCACGCGACTGGGCGCGCGAGTCATATTGCGCAGTTATTCGTCGGTGTACAGCGTGCCGTCGCCCATCTTGGTCGGGAGCATGCCGAGGATGAATACACTGGCAGGCAAACTCGCGCCGCGGATTGCCCAGGTCAGACCCTGTTGCATGATCCCGCCGCCAGCCACTCGGCCCAGCGCCAGCTCTGCCCCTACTTTTGTTGCAACAGCGGCATTGGCAACCGGTATGGCCATAGACCCGGCCACCATCACGGCTCCGAAGTTGGACACAGGTTCGGTGCTGGTGCCTGCTTCGGTCTGGCACCAGTTTGCACCGGTACACGACTTGGCGAAGATCAAATCTGTGCGGGGTTTCGGCGCTGGCCAGGAGTCTTTTTCGATGTAAACCGGTTCAGGAGGCTGAGCAGGCCTTACCCGTCCACCCCATGAGCTGCCGCCCCCAAATACTGGGCATACCATGGCTCCTCGAATGGGTCTTTTTTCAGATCGTCCTCTCTCATAACGCGACCGAGACTGTCCTTAACGTCGGGGCGCGCAGGGTGCCGATTAGCCTTATGAGGGTCAATAAACGCTCGGTAACTGGAGGTTTCAGGTGTGCTTGCCCGGTCTGCAATATCCGGCTGGATGCTGACCGAGTTCAGCCAAAGGTCGATTATCGAGTGAAGTATTAGAGAGTCTTTACCAGCGCATGCCATCTACGGATGCCGCAGCGCGCTTTCGTTTCGGTGTTAAATTTACTGTTTTACAGAAGGGATACGTAATGAAGTACGCCGCCATACTGTTGTCGATTCCCGCTATAGCGCTTGCGATCGCGATTCCTGTGGCGGCCGATGAATCATCCCAGCGTATGCAACGCGCCTCAGGCTTGTGGAAAGTGACACCGGCCACCTCGCCGTTTTCCTGGGAAATTTGCGTCGACCAGGCAAAGGACCGTCTGATTGACGACGACTTGTGGGCCAACTTCGAACAGGAATGCAAGATCGAGTCAAAAAGCGGTAACGGCGACGGCTACAGCTTTATATCAAGCTGCCCAGACGCGAAGCTGGCCGCCTCGTTCAAGGGCGATCTGACGAAATCGTACATATTGACGGCCGACACTTCGTTCGAATTGAACGGAAAAACCGAGACGCAGCGCACCATCGTCAATGGCAGCTTTCAAGGCGCATGTCCGGCCGACATGGAGCCGGGCGTCAAGAAAATGCGCGGCGGCATGAAGATGAAAAGCCTGTACATCAACCGCTGAGCGGTCAGAGAGAGTCCATCTGCCGCGGGATACTGACCGGCAGGACGAGTCAAGCCAGCGGTGTCTCCATAGAGATAATGTCCGCCATCTACGACGCGCTACGGCGAATTCGCGCTTCCCACGGATACTCACCGGGAATCCTGATTGTTGCCATGTCGGCATAAGCTCCAGTGCGAAACCCTCTGACCAAAAACAAAGCCCGCACAAGGCGTTTGCGCTTCATGCCTGGCATGCTGATCGCTGAGGGAGTTTTCTACAGATATCCGTTTTTTTGACGATACAGTTTATGAGCTGCTCGACATAGCTGCCAATACGCTGCTGACAGGTGATGAGATGTACAGATTTTCCTTTTTTTCATGATATGAAAATATTTCTGCAGTTTATTTTCATCAATGCTGAAGTGGCAGCGATCCCTGTCAATCGCTTCGCACTCCATGTGCGGTCAGCTTCTAGCGATAACCTCAAATGATTACTTACCCAGTAAGTGATAATGATGAAGAGCGCATTCAGGCTTTGAATGCTTTCGCGCTGATGGATACGCCACCAGAGCACGAATATGATCAAATCGTCCAAATGGCATCTCGGATTTTTGATGTCCCCATTGTTCTGATTTCTTTAGTGCATCGCGACCGACAATTCTTCAAAGCACGTGTTGGCCTCGATGTGTGCGAAACGGGTCGTGACGTTTCATTTTGTAATTTTGCGCTCATGGGCCGTAACGTTTTTTTGGTACTTGATGCGTCGCAGGATGCGAGATTTAGCTCAAACGCCTTGGTTGTTGGCGCTCCTCATATTCGCTTCTACGCGGGGGCGCCATTGATAACAACCAAAGGCCATGTGCTGGGTAGCTTATGCCTGATCGACAATAAGCCCCGAGAGATGTTCTCAGACCGTGACCAGCTTGTTCTTCAGGACCTGGCCGTCATCGTTATTGAAAAAATGGAGTTGCGTCGGCTCGAACTCGAGAATGCGGATAGCCATACCCGTTTCATCAATATGACGTCGACTTCACCCGATGCCATTATTTGCTCAAACAGCAAAAATCAAATCACCTCGTGGAATAACTCAGCCGAGCTTATTTTCGGACATAAGTCTGAAGACGTCATAGGAAAGGCTCTCGACATCATTATTCCGCAAGAGATGCGGTCCAGGCATCATGCCGGTTTCTCAAGGGTCGTCTCAGGCGGCCCAGTCAGTATTATCGGAAAATCCGTAAACCTGACGGCCATACATCGCGACGGCCATAAAATACCCGTTGAGCTCTCGCTCTCACAATGGACTGATTTAGGCGAGCCACAATTTGGGGCGATCATTCGTGACGTCACCCAACGTGTAGCGGCGGACAAACTACTCAAGCACGCGGCTGAATACGATCATCTGACAGGCCTCGCTAATCGCTCAACACTTAAGCATCGGATCAAGGAGGCTTGTGACGCACAGATATCAGCGGCAATTCTTCTGATCGACCTGGATGGTTTCAAGGATGTTAACGACACGCTCGGCCACGCTGCAGGCGATTTTGTCCTAAGAGTGACGTCAAATCGCCTTCGCGAACGCGTACCGATGTGTCATATGGTCGCCCGTCTGGGTGGGGACGAATTTGTAGTCTTCATATCAGACACAGCAGATCAGGCCAAAGCGATTGAGCTTGGTTTGGCGCTCATCGCAGTCATTGAAGAACCTATAGAGTTTGAAGACAATTCTATTTTTATCGGAGCCAGCATCGGTGTGTCCATGAGGTCAGGCTCCGATTACGATGGCGAGCAAATGCTAGGCAACGCGGATTTGGCGCTTTATCAAGCCAAGTCTGACGGGCGATCCCTTGTTCGCGTGTTCACCAGCGAGCATCGACAGACGGCCTCAAAGAGAGGGGCTCTCAGCTCATCAATGCGTCAGGCATGGGCGAACAAAGAGTTTGAGCTGTACTACCAACCTCAGGTACGGCTTGCAGATGGCGCTATTACCGGGGCCGAAGCACTTATCCGATGGAACCATCCCACACTGGGCGTCGTGTCCCCAGCGGTTTTTTTACCTGTGCTAGAAGCAGGTCTTTTAGCGGTACCGGTGGGTGAATGGATATTGCGCTCAGCTTGTGAACAGGCAGCTCATTGGCGAAAGACCGGTAGAGATGGCTTCAGGATCGGCGTTAATTTGTTTGCCGCTCAGTTTCGTACGCGCGACTTTGCTGAAATGGTCGAAAGTGCACTTAACGACTTTTCTTTACCGGCGAGCGCACTCGAACTGGAGATTACAGAAAATATAATTTTGCGAAACGAACAGCGAATTATGGAGCCCCTGCACCACCTTCGCTCATTGGGCGTAGGCATTGCGTTCGATGATTTTGGTACAGGCTATGCGTCTTTGAGCCTTCTGAAAGACTACCCGGTCACACGCCTGAAGATTGACCGATCGTTTGTAAGCGGCGTCGAACGTAGCAAAAAAGACGAAGTAATCATCGAAGCCGTTATCAGGCTGGCGGCCGGCTTTGATCTTCAAGTCACTGCCGAAGGCATAGAGACCCGAGAACAGGAAAATTTGATGCGGCATTATTTATGCGAAGAGGGGCAAGGCTATCTATACGGTCGCCCTATGACGGCTCATGATTTCACTGAGCGTTATATCTCAACGCCTGATCGACCCTCTGACGTGTTAAGTCATAAATAATCCAGCACCCGCCTGAGCAGGCCCTTTTCAACCCAGACAGCCTCGGACTGAAGTTAAACAGTCAGGTGCATCGTCGTCCGACAACGTGCACTCGCTGCGAAACTACTGTCGCAATTCTAGACGACGGGTAAGAAGACTAAGCGCGATTAATCGGTGATCTAGAAGCTGGCGCACGAGATCGCCCAAGTCTACTAGGTGGTGTCCGGTTTGCAGTCACTAAATTGCCCCTTGTAGCCCTTTGTCTGAGCTTTCTCACTTTGATCATAAAATCGTGGTCAGACCACATTCAAAACAATGGTGGTCTGACCACGTTTTCCCCGTTTTCCCTCGGCTCTTACAAACTCTCCAAGCAGTTGCCGTATTGGGGGGCACCGAGCGGGGACGGTAGGCAAAGCAAATATAAAATCGGGGTCAGACCACATTTAAAACGAATTTTATTTTTGCATGGGCGGTTCGTTTGGAGGTAAGCAAGCGGAGGCTGAAAGTATAGGAATGGACACTTAGGTTTTTTGTCTGAGTCTTTTTCTTATATGGTGTATCAGATATAAAATCTGCCTTTGGAGTCCTGAATGCCGAGGCATGTAATCGATTCGTAAGCAGGGGGCACCTGTGAAATGTGTGTCGTGTTAACTGGCTTTCGCCTAAGTCTGGCCGCTTTGTTAATATCTGCTATTAACATTGGCTAGTTTGTTGAGTCCGAAATTTGTACTTCTGGATGACGTGATGGTAGAAACGATATTCCTAATGCATAAGCGACTGCTTTTTTAGCATCTAGTCGAAGTGACTCGCGGAAAAATAGCTGCCGCTCTAGTGTTATTGCAGCTCCCTGAGCTGAGTGCCGATGTACCACTGGATTCCTTTGGTCTCTCAGCCATTCCGCACTAGATTTGAGCTCATATTTATCGAGAAAGTCCGGCGTCCTTAGCCCTTTTTTATCAAAGGCTGCAATGCTCACTTCCACAACAGCTTGAGCTATTACAATTGTCGCTACCCATGCTCCAGCACAGAAGACATGTTCAAGCTCCCGAATAAGGGTTTCAGCTTGGGGGTGGGCGTTCCATTCATGAGGGCCTAGATGGATTGATTCAAATTTTCTGAACTGGCTGTTTCGTACCATCCAGTCCTCCACGCGAGGACACAAGCCCAGTCGATCATAGTCAGATGTGCGATCTAAATCCGTGTACATCCTTCTTCCCCTTGTATTCATCCACGCTGCTCTCGCAAAAAAGTCAGCCGATAGCTTCTTGATTTTCGATTCCACGCCATTAGTTTATTTCGGATTGGTAGATATTTGGGCGCGTTCTTTTATCCATAATTCGGAAATAGGTACAAAAAAAAGCGATATGACTTTCAAGAATCTTGACAGCTTTTTGCCGGATGGCGCGATCGGCTCGCTGGCGAGGTGGATTGTAAGAAGGTAACGATAAACTCGACGGCTATTTAGCGGTAGCAGGCCTATTTGCTCAAGAATCGAAGGACCGATCTCTCGAATCATCCCCGTTGTCATGATCCATAGCAGCACAAGTTCCACTGCCAAAAAAGTGCCAATCACTACATTGACAGCTATGGTTTTCCAGTCCTGTAAGGCTTGGAAAATTGAGTCAATATTTCCACCCAGTGTGATCATAGTGGCGAACATAGCAGCGACCGCGACCAGCAACCCTATAAAGCGCGCGGGGTCCGGCAGCCGAAAAAATGCTGCAAAGCGAGGCCCCATGTTGTCATTGCTGGCAAGTCGTCGAATCTCCAGGCGCTCTTCCCACAATTCTCTCAAGTATCTTGCCTTATCGACTAGATGCCTAGGTTGGCAGTCATACAGCTCGCACAGCCATTGTTGCTGAAGCTGTAAACGCTCTGCGGGAGAGCTAATGGGGCCTGCGCCTAAATGATCAGCCCTAATCTGGGCATAAATCTCGCCCATGTGTATTGCACAGATCATCGTGATCAGCAGTATGGGAAACAAAGCCGGTACGTAGTGCGTTAGCGTTGTCCCAGGTAGCCATATTAAAGCGCTCGTGAGCGCGATTACGCATGCCGCAGTCCATACCAAGCAAGTACGTGAGTCACGCCTTCGCCAAGCGGCTTTGAGAGGAACTCGCTCAAAAAGCTGGAAATATTTTTCTAGATCAATGTGGAGCTGGGTGACGCTCATAAGGTGTTTCACTTTGCAGTCGAAGATTTGAGCTTACAAGACCACCATTACTCAAGCGAACCCGCGTACCTTTCGAGTCTGTACTCGCGACCAGCTTCGACTCATGGTCCAGTGCCTGCCCACAAGACCTGGCCATTGAGTAGGAATATCACAATGGGCTGGTGGGGGCTTCAAGAGAAGCCTCTCGCAGAGGCGCGGATTTAGGCGGCCATTTGAAGCTTGGAGGAAAGCTTCAAGAAGTCCTTCGGCATGGTCGCCATTATCGCAGCAACCTGGCGTTTAGGTAGACTTGCGACCAGCAACGCTTCAAGCTTTTCGACCTTGCTCTGGATGTAGTAGGCGCGATCCCATTGGACACTGAACCGTTTAGTCGCAACTTTTTGCTCGATGAGCACGAGGTAGCGATCTTGGTTGTACGTGTACCGCATCGTCACATTATTCGGGCGCTCGCCATCATCTTTTTCCTGGAACGTGATTTCGAATACCACGCCGTCGGATGTTTTTTTCGACGTCGACTCGAGATAGCAGTCCTCAAACATGTTGTCGACGAGGTCGCTAGGCTGCACGCCAGGGGTGATGTGGAGAGTCGTCAGCTCGTCAACCAGAGATTTGATGATTTCCAGGCTCATTTCAACATTGCCCTCAGCTCCTTCATGATGACTTCAACATGCTCAATCGATTTGGTGAGCGAGCTGTTGTCGCGATCGGCAACCCTGCCGAATTTTTTGGCAAGCTTGGTATTGATAAAGCTCACCAGTATACCGTCGTTCGGAGTGGTTGCATTTATCATAGGCAAGTGTGGTGCGAATATCCGATAAAGAGTTGAGGACTTATCATCTATACCTCGATCACTCAGCAGCGTTGCTACATCGTCCTGTGCTTTTTTGGTGAGAATCTCCCGTAGCTGCTTCCGCGCTATTTCTGGTCGCTTGGCAAGCAGATTGGGGTCGATCACCTCCTGGGCGGCTTTTTTGGTCTCGGCTTGAACCAGTACGCTTCGAAGCTTAGCCAAGGTCTCCTCGTCATAGCCCTCAATCCCCGGCCAAGTTTCGATCGTCTTGCTCGCGATCAAGTCGATTTCTGCACGCTTATCGGAGAAAATTTTGTTGAAATCGAGATCGTTCAGGTACGAGTCTTGATCACTGACAAACGCGCTCGATGACTGGACACCTGCAAGGGACTGCTCTCTTCGAACGTAGTCGAGCTCAGTGATCGCATACTCCTTTGTCCGCTGATGCTGGGCTCTATCTACCTCCTGCTGGAAGTCAGTCCACATTAGGTCCAGTCCGGTTTCTTCGTGATAGATCACTACCGCGTTGTTGTCGATCTCAAACGCTTCGATCTCCTCGGCTGGGATGGCGCGCAGGACCCGACCGACGATCTGAGCGAATGCGTTTAAGCTGCGATAGGGGCGGAAGATAGCGAGAACGGTGAGATAGCGGTGATCATAGCCTTCCATCAGCATGTTCACCGAAATCACCACATCGCATTCGTGGTTGTCCACGACGCGGAACGCTGCCTCAAGGTCTTGGGTCACCATCGAGCTATGGACGATAGCAGTACTCAGGCCCTCTGCTTCGTACCAAAGACGCAGGTCGTTTGCATGGCTGATGCTGCAGCCGACGGCAAGAATCTTATGGGGGACTTTTGGCGACGCCTTTCTTAGCTCGTTCAGGTTATGAATGCTTTGGTTGATCACGTCCAGAGAGCATTCTTTGGAAAGTGCGACACTCCGTGAGACCCATTCCATATCCTTGAATTTTAAGACTTCGTCCTTGGAGTATTTCCGCCCTGGTTCCTCTGCAAGCGTGAAGTACAGCTCGTGGGCGTTGACAGTTTCTTTCCGTAACCATTTGACGTACCTGTCTCTCATCACCTCGGAGAGCGGGGTTGCGTGGATCAGTTTGCCAGGAACTTCCTGCTTGTCGCCTCGAAATGGGGTACCAGTGACAAAGATTTTTTTTGCCGCTGAAAAATGAGCCAGCGTCTTCTGCCAGCTGTCCGCTGGCGCATGGTGCCCCTCATCAATGATGATCAGGTCAAAAAAATCAGACTTCACGCGATTCGTCAGGGCGGACTCGCGCTCGCTATGGACCTGCTGAATATTCGAGTAAACGAAATGGCTTTGCTCCAAACTGCTGAGCAACGTTTGTGAGTTGTATTCGCAGGTTGCGGGGAGATCATCAGCATTGAAGATCACGTCGTAATTGATCCAGAAATTGTCTTCCAGCAGGTCTTGGGTCTTTCGAATGCTCTGCTTTGTCACGAGGTTGGGTGTAATGATGAGCACTCGACCTTTCGCGAGTCCAAACGGGACTATCGAGATCAACCCAGTCTTGCCTGTTCCTGTAGGCAAGACGATCAAAGCGTCTTCGTTAGGGTTATTTGAAAAATGCTCTTGTGCCTTGATGTAAGCCTCGATTTGAGGTGTACGAAGCTTATTATTTCCAAGGATGTTGACGGCTGTATCGAAGAAGTAATTCATAGATGTCTCTAAGATTTTCTGAAAAAACGACTCTGTCGTGCGCCCAGAGGTCGACAGAGCTGTGCCGCTGAGACGAACGGCTTGAAGGTCGGGTAAACAGAGAAGGATGGGGTGTATTGAAACTTCCCTGTTTCTGCAACCGGAGCTAGAGCCTGACGTGTCCATTAGCGGCATTGGCTATAGACGTATTTTTAGCACAGTGGCAGATTGAAACCACGTCAACGGGCAGAAATAAATCAGGGTCGCTCTAGATGACCGATCTCACATGGCAAAAGTGGCTGGATCGCACAACCGATCAAATTCCCGATGCAGATGCCGACCCAGATGAAGCCTTCCAACTTGTTTTTCGTGAACTGAAACGTCATGAGAAAACGGGCCGGAGAAACTTGTTGTCCGAGTCCTGTGGATCTGCTTGAGTACCTGTTCTCAGCCATTTTGCGCAAGTCAGGGATGTCGCGGGTGGCTCTTGAGCGGTTGCTGACAGAGCTGGGGATTTACGGATTCAAAGACGCGGACGGCCGGATTCTCCGACGGTATTTGAGCGGTCACACACGTATGGCTTGGTCGACCTATCAGCGTTTGATGCTATGGGCGTTATCAAGCGGCTGGATCAGCATGTGGGCTTTCTGCGATCTGGCTTTCCGGTCGTATGAGCGAGAAGCTGCTCAGCTTTGCGCACGGAAAATAGTGAACACCCTCAAGCGTCGGACGACGCTGCCTGAGTTGACCAAGGCGCAGGTTGTCGAGTGCTTTTATGAGATTTATCAGCTTAGGCAGCGTGAGCGCGATGAGGCTGCGGCTACTCGATTGCGAACTGATTCAGATACTAGAGAGCTTGTCTTGTCACTTGAGTTTGGCGTCGATTACTAAAGCTCATGCCTGCAGTCGTGCGAGCTCTCCCGCAGTGATGTGGTTTGTTATCCCAGTCATGCGCGAGATCATGGGAGATCCTGCCCGCCATTTGGATACCGGCACCTGCAGATGCGTCCGGCTGCCTTAAGGCAGCCATTTGCAACGCCATGCTTTTCGATGGCCCTGATCGCGTAGTTAGAGCAAGTCGGTTCGAACCGGCATGCGTCTCGCAATCGGGCTGGTGCAACTCGCTGATACCAACGAACTGCAGCGATGGCGAATCCCTTAATCACCGCGGCTTGCGCAACGAAATGACATAGTAGTGGCTCAATACATCTTTCTTACCCAGCAACGCATCGAAGCACCCAGGTTTGACCGAGACACCAATAGTATCGATTCGATAAAACTCCCAACCATCCTCCGCATGAGAGTTTATTACGTTCTGTAGATAGCCCGCTGCTTCATTGCCGCGCTGTTCCTTTGCTCGAACCTCAATGTTCGGCGGTACCTGAACCATTTTGTAGATATACATCCTTGCTAACCCTGCAAATGCCTGCATTCCCTTGAACACAAATCGCCGCTGCTTTATAGCTCGGCTGATGTCGGATGAACAGCGTCGACAGCGCCTTGTTCTTGATCCCGGGTGCACAGCGAAGCAGATCGGATGGCCAGTAGGTTTAAAGCTATCGACAATTCGTCCGATAGTCTCAAGGCACGACCACTGTCTATGTTGACGAGTCGCCCTTGGGCATCAGCGTTTCGTGGGCTTTTCATTTGCGAGTAAAGGATTACGCATGCGTACCCTGTTCAAAATTTGGCTGTCCGTGTTCCTCTTCGGGATGATCTTTTATCTCCCTATGTATATTTTTTCGAACAATGCACTAAGCGCTGTCGAAGAGCTTACCCCTAAAGATCTGATTCCTCTGACTGGCATTCGCGGCCAAGATCCGGAACGTAAGGAAAGACTTTTGGCTAGCATCGGCGTGGACACAGGCATGGAGCTTGAGGATGCGCTTGAGGACAATAAATCGCTTACTCACGTAGATATTCACTATGTAGAGTCCGCGGATGCCAATAGGATTTTTGCCGCTACAGGCATGAAGGTTGTGGAGGCCAGCGCAGAAATGGGAGGTGGAAAGCGCCTAGCTATGCTGTTTTCTGTAATTCCCAAACGTTTCTTACGCGATTGGGCTGCAGTCACAGGAATACTCGGTGTACAGGTGTCGGACGGGAAACACACTATCAACATGGTCGACGACCCGTCTGATGAAACCTATATCTGGGCTCTATTCGAAAAGTCAGGGAAAGGTGGGAGTGAGTCGGTACAGCGTCTGACGAATCGTTTCGACTTGGCCGTAGCAGGTATCAAGGAGCGTGAGCGCAGTAAAAACCTTGAATCGGCGGCTGCCCCACCTCTCTCACCTGCACCATCGACATTAGGGAAATTTGAAAGCAACACTGTCGCGGGTAATCCAAGCAAGGAGAAAATCGTGATTTTTCAATTCGATGGTCAGCCTGCCTACTGTGCTGATGAAGGGGAGGATGGCCCTAACTGTCGTGGTGACGGATCATCATTTATCGGTCAGGGAACTTACAAAGACTATATGGATGAAAACAGCGCGTTATGCATCGCTGGTGAGGTCGGTTGCACGCTACCTCAGTACTTCCCTGCGGACCTGCGCGGCTAATAAATCGGTCTGTTAAGCAGCCAGACCTATAAAAAATCTGGCTGCTTAGGCGGTTGTCGCGCTGTTTGCAGACGCTCCCATCGGGTTGATCGCGCAATCGTGTCACCTTATAACGTCCAATCCTTATGCCAGCTTGGCCGCCAGCTCTTCAGCAGTAATGTTGTAATACCGCTTGAGCATGTTCACCTCCCGATGCCCAGTCACGCTGGCCAGCTCGATCAGATTCGGTAGCTTGGTCGCAAGCCTACAGGTCGCCTCATGCCGCAGATCGTGAAAGCGCAGATTGATCAGGAAGTCTTCCTGTGGCGTTACCTGCGCCACCCCGCAATCTCCTAAGTATTTCAGCCTGGCACGCTCCAGACCTCGCACAAAGGCTTTCTTGAGTGCATCGGCAGTGGTGGGGAAAACTCGACCGCAGAGCGAGCGCGGCAAGTCCTTCAAAAGTTGAATAGCCTTCGGCGAAAGCGGAACAGTTCTGGACAAGCCGTTTTTGGTTGCGGGCAGATGCGCGGTTCTACGATCCAGGTTCACATGCTTCCAGCGCAGCTCAAAAATCTCGCCTCGGCGCATCGCTGTCTCAATCGCCAGTTGGACGATGGGCCGTATCCAGGGATTGTGTGAGGCATCAGCATAGGTACCGTCGGCACGTCGCTCACGAAGCTCTAACGCGCCGAGCATGTATTGCTCTTCAATCGGGTCGAGCCGTCGCGAGCGTTCGTCGTTGTAGCTGGGGCGGCTGACCATCCTGACCGGGTTTTCGGCAAGGTGAATTCCCCACTCGCGGCGGGCGACCTCGATCACGCACTGAACAAAGCCAGCTCACGTTTCACCGTATTGCCCTTGCGCATCTTCAGGCGCTCGTCACGGTAGCGGGCAAAGTCTGAAGAGGTGAGGGTGGCGACGATGCGCGTAGCCAGCGGATGACGCTTGAGCGCTTCCAGACGTTTGATTTCCGAATACGCGCCTTTGTGCTTAGGGGCTATCTCGGAGATGTAGCGATCAATGAGTTGATGAAAGACGGTGCGTTCAGCCTCGACGCGAGAGACAAAGATGCCCCGGTCGATTTCGCTTTCGATCATGCGTGCCCAAGCTTGGGCATCGGATTTGGTTTCGAAGGTTTTTCGCTGGGCTGGATAGCCCTTACGGCGAATTTGCGCTTCCCACTGATACTCGCCGCGATTCCTGATTGTTGCCATTTCGACCATTCCCGCCACACTTGAGTGTGGCAAATTTGTGGCAAAAACGACTTTCAGGACTAGGACAGGTTTCTGGCAGTGGAGCTAACCCCTTGTAATACAAGGGATAGAAGGTGGTGCACCAGGCGGGATTCGAACCCACGACCCCTGCCTTCGGAGGGCAGTACTCTATCCAGCTGAGCTACTGGTGCAATGCGGGCGCCATGATACTCATCTGGTTGGCGGGCGTCCATGCTGGTGAGCGCTGTTGTTGATTTTGCACGTTTCAAGGTGTTTGGACGACGTTGATCAGAAAATCCGCTGGATGTTGGCAGTTGCGTTCTTTTTTTCGAACGGCCTATTGTCCTTTGCCCTAGCAGTCCCTAGGATTCGTTTGAGATTTCAAACGCTCTTGTCCGGTTTTCCTGCACTTTGTGACCCTGCGTTGCGGGGGCCGGCGAATGATTTCCTGATGGCGGCCTTGTTCGAGGCGCCTTTTGAACGATCAAAAACTTGCACCGCCGGTGTGCGGCGCATTTTCGGTATATCAAAGCGGAGGCCGACATGCAGCTCAAAGATTCCACGTTGTTCCGCCAGCAAGCCTATATCAATGGCACCTGGCTGGATGCGGACAATGGCGAGACGATCAAGGTCAACAACCCGGCAACGGATGAAGTCCTGGGCACAGTGCCGAAGATGGGCGCTGCTGAAACCCGTCGTGCGATTGACGCGGCTGACAAGGCGTTGCCCGCCTGGCGTGCACTCACCGCCAAAGACCGTGGCAACAAGCTGCGTCGCTGGTTTGAGCTGATGATCGAGAATCAGGACGACTTGGCTCGCCTGATGACGCTGGAGCAGGGCAAGCCGCTGGCCGAGGCCAAAGGTGAGATCGGTTATGCCGCTTCCTTTATTGAGTGGTTCGCTGAAGAAGCCAAGCGCGTTTACGGCGATGTGATTCCGGGCCATCAGCCGGACAAGCGTCTGATCGTGCTGAAGCAGCCGATTGGTGTGACCGCCGCGATTACGCCGTGGAACTTCCCGGCTGCGATGATCACCCGTAAAGCAGGCCCGGCGCTGGCTGCCGGTTGCACCATGGTGCTCAAGCCTGCTTCGCAAACCCCTTACTCCGCACTGGCGCTGGCTGAACTGGCTGAGCGTGCAGGCATTCCGGCAGGCGTGTTCAGCGTTGTTACTGGCAGCGCTGGCGATATCGGCAGCGAGCTGACCGGCAACCCTATCGTGCGCAAGCTGTCCTTCACTGGTTCGACCGAGATTGGTCGTCAGTTGATGGCTGAATGCTCCAAGGACATCAAGAAGGTTTCGCTGGAACTGGGCGGCAACGCGCCGTTTATCGTGTTCGACGACGCGGACCTGGATAAGGCCGTCGAAGGCGCGATCATTTCCAAGTACCGCAACAACGGTCAGACCTGCGTCTGCGCCAACCGGATCTACGTGCAGGACGCGGTTTATGATGCGTTCGCTGAAAAGCTCAAGGTCGCTGTGGCCAAGCTGAAGATCGGTAACGGTCTGGAAGAGGGCACCACCACTGGCCCGCTGATCGATGGCAAGGCTGTGGCGAAGGTTAAAGAGCACATTGCCGACGCGGTGAGCAAAGGCGCGAAAGTGTTGTTCGGTGGTAACAGCATCGAAGGTAACTTCTTCGAGCCGACTATTCTGGTCAACGTGTCCAAAGATGCAGCCGTAGCCAAAGAAGAAACCTTTGGCCCGCTGGCGCCGCTGTTCCGCTTCAAAGACGAAGCTGAAGTGATCGCCATGTCCAACGACACTGAGTTCGGTCTGGCGTCGTACTTCTATGCCCAGAACATGAGCCGCGTGTTCCGCGTGGCTGAAGCGCTGGAGTACGGCATGGTGGGTATCAACACCGGCCTGATCTCCAACGAAGTCGCGCCGTTCGGTGGCATCAAGGCCTCGGGCCTGGGCCGTGAAGGCTCGAAGTATGGCATCGAAGATTATCTGGAAATCAAATACCTCTGCCTGTCGGTTTAACGCAGGGGTTTGCAGCCGCCGGGGCGCGAGAGCGACGTTTCGGCGGTTTTTAGTGGCACCCAAAACCTTTTTGGTGGCTGGAGGCCGTGACAGTCGATCATCGAATGCTGTCACGTGTTGATCCACCACTTGATCCTTGAACCACGCCGACCGATGAGCGGCGAATGAGGAAACATGTCCCAGACAAACGCAGAATTGATGCAACGCCGCGAAGCCGCTGTTCCACGCGGTGTTGGCCAGATCCACCCGATCTTCGCCGAGTCCGCGAAGAACGCTACGGTTACCGACGTTGAAGGTCGTGAGTTCATCGACTTCGCGGGCGGTATCGCCGTACTGAACACCGGTCACCTGCACCCGAAAATCATTGCCGCCGTGCAAGAGCAACTGACCAAGCTGACTCACACCTGCTTCCAGGTGCTGGCCTACGAGCCGTACGTTGAGCTGTGTGAAAAGATCAACGCCAAGGTGCCAGGTGATTTCGCCAAGAAAACCCTGCTGGTCACCACCGGTTCCGAAGCGGTAGAGAACGCCGTGAAAATCGCTCGCGCAGCTACTGGCCGTGCTGGCGTGATCGCGTTCACTGGCGCTTACCACGGTCGCACCATGATGACCCTGGGCCTGACCGGTAAAGTCGTGCCGTACTCGGCTGGCATGGGCCTGATGCCGGGCGGTATCTTCCGTGCGCTGTACCCGTGTGAACTGCATGGCATCAGCGTTGACGATTCCATCGCCAGCATTGAGCGCATCTTCAAGAACGACGCCGAGCCTAAAGACATCGCGGCCATCATCATCGAGCCGGTTCAGGGCGAAGGTGGTTTCTACGTCGCGCCGAAAGCGTTCATGGCTCGCCTGCGCGAACTTTGTGACAAGCACGGCATCCTGCTGATCGCTGACGAAGTGCAGACGGGCGCGGGTCGTACCGGTACGTTCTTCGCCATGGAGCAGATGGGCGTTACGGCTGACCTGACTACCTTTGCTAAATCCATCGCTGGCGGTTTCCCGTTGGCCGGTGTGTGCGGTAAAGCTGAATACATGGACGCCATTGCCCCAGGCGGTCTGGGCGGCACGTATGCCGGTAGCCCGGTGGCGTGTGCTGCTGCGCTGGCGGTGTTGCAGGTCTTTGAAGAAGAGCATTTGCTGGATCGTTGCAAAGCGGTCGGCGAGCGTCTGGTGACGGGCCTTAAAGCCATTCAAGCCAAGTATCCAGTAATCGGTGAAGTCCGTGCGCTGGGTGCGATGATCGCGGTTGAGCTGTTCGAAAACGGCGACACCCACAAGCCAAACGCTGCTGCTGTTGCGCAGGTGGTGGCCAAGGCTCGCGACAAGGGTCTGATCCTGCTGTCGTGCGGCACCTACGGCAACGTATTGCGCGTGCTGGTACCGCTGACCTCGCCGGACGAGCAACTGGATAAAGGTCTGGCTATCATCGAAGAATGTTTCGCTGAGCTGGCGTGAAAATGCCGAGGTCGCAATTGATTAAAATGTGACCAAACGAACAAAAAAGACCCGCTTCGGCGGGTTTTTTTGCGTTTAAAAGGGGTAAATGAGGGTTTTTATCTATATCCCTTCGTATGCATTGGCTAAGGTGGGTGCATTGCTGTTGAGGATTTAAAAATGCTCCTGACACAGCACGTTCGTGCTGCAAGACGTGAACGTGTAGGAGCTGCCGAAGGCTGCGAATGGCGTAGTGTCTGATACACCGCTTCGCAGCCTTCGGCAGCTCCTACGGAAATACATTTCAGATCATTGGTTATGAGTTGCTCGACGAGAGAGTTCTGATGACAGCTGTAGATTTGCCTGCGGGGCCTCGGGTATTGATTGCTGAGTCCGATCCATGGATTCGTGAAACGCTCAGTGAGTTGATCCTGAGCGTGCGTGACGACGTTGCGCTCGAGATTTGCAGCGATGGCAAGCAGGCCGTCGAGTTCATGAAGAAACACATTCCTGATCTGATCATCGCAGCCAGAGAGTTGCCTGTTATCGATGGTTTAAGCCTGTTGCGTGGCGTACGCGGTTTGCGTCGTCAGCCTCCATTGCCTTTTATCCTGATCAGCAATCGCGGTGACACGGCCAGTGTTCGCGAGGTGGTGCCACTGGCGCCTACGGCTTACCTGACCAAACCGCTGGACACTGGAAAGTTGCGCCAGCGCGTCGAGAGCGTGCTATTGGCTTGTCCTATGCCAGGCTCAGTACCCGCGCTGACGCCTGGCCTGACGCTGAGCAAGTATCTCGAGAAGAATCGGGACACTGCCGACGGCGCGCCGTTGTTTGTGGATGTCGCCACTGCGCTGAAGCTTAGTCAGGTAGGGAGTGGCGTCGATGCGGTGTTGCTTGAGCAGGAGTTGCGCGCTGACCCGCATATCACTGCAGTGCTGATTGCTGCTGCTAATACGGCGGCCAAGCATCTGGTCAAGCCTGTGCAGACACTGGGCGCGGCGCTGGCGCTTCTGGGGGCTCCGCAGAGTGCCAGCATTGTTTCTGCGTTGACCAAGAAGCGCGTGTCGATCCTGACCAACAATGCGTTGCAGATGAAGGCCAGCGAGTTCTGGGAGATGTCGCAACGTACTGCGGAATACGCGCGGGTGCTGGCGGGCATGCTTGAGGTCGACCCCGAACGTTGCTTCTGTGCGGGGCTGCTGCTGTCACTGGGCGATCTGGCGGTGCTGGGTTGTTTGCAGGAGTGGTTGCTGGCTGGTGGCAAGCTGGATGATCAACAGATCGAAAAAGCGCTGGAGCAGTACTCTGCTGCTTACGGTTCGGCGTTGCGTGTCCGCTGGCGTTTGCCGCTTGAGTTGCGGGAGCTGACCTCGTCGGTTTATCAGTACAACACCGGGGTTTATACCCGCGAAGTGCTGGTCATGAACCTGGCCGGGCATATGGCGCGTTTGGGTGACGAGGACAGCGTGACGACGTTGCTCAAAACCAAGCCTGCCCGCTTGTTGAAACTGACTGTCGCCGACTTGCAGCGCTTGCGCAAGAAGCTGACTGGCGTGACTGATCCAAGTCTGCTGGCAGCGCCGGTGGGGCTGGTGGTGGAAACATTGGCTGATGACGAGGATGAAGGTCCGGATCTGCTGGATGGTGCGCCGGAGGCGGAGCCTGAAGCAAACACCGACCTGTAGGAGTGCATGAGCACCGCGAGGCCGCGATAGCGGTGTATCAGTCATACCGCGTTATCGTTCTTCGCGGGCAAGCCTCGCTCCTACAGGGGATCGCCGATATCTGTGGGAGCTGGGCTTGCCCGCGACGCAGGCGCTGCGGTGTGGCAGTTGTGGCGCGTTATCGTTCATCGCGAGCAAGCTCGGCTCCTCCAGGGGATCGCCGATATCTGTTGGAGCCGGGCTTGCCCGCGATATAGGCGCTGCGGTGTGTCAGTTGTGGCGCGTTATCGTTCTTCGCGGGCAAGCTCGGCTCCTCCAGGGGATCGCCGATATCTTTGGGAGCCGGGCTTGCCCGCGATGCAGGCGCTGCGGTGTATCAGTCATGGCGCGTAATCGTTCATCGCGAGCAAGCTCGGCTCCCACAGGGGATCGCCGATATCTGTGGGAGCCGGGCTTGCCCGCGATGCAGGCGCTGCGGTGTATCAGTCATGGCGCGTAATCGTTCATCGCGAGCAAGCTCGGCTCCCACAGGGGATCGCCGATATCTGTTGGAGTTGGGCTTGCCCGCGATGCAGGCGCTGCGGTGTATCAGTTGTGGCGCGTAATCGTTCTTCGCGAGCAAGCTCGGCTCCCACAGGGGATCGCCGATATCTGTTGGAGTTGGGCTTCCCCGCGATATAGGCGCTGCGGTGTTCAGTCATGGCGCGTAATCGTTCTTCGCGAGCAAGCTCGGCTCCCACGATGGCGTCGCAAGTCTGTTGAAGCGAGGCTTGCCCGCGATGCAGGCGCTGCGGTGTGTCAGTTGTGGTGCGTTATCGTTCTTCGCGCGCAAGCTCGGCTCCCACAGAGGCATCGCAAGCCTCGCTTCCACAGGCGCCTGCGCGAATTACCTACACCAACACAATCTGATTCTTGCCCTGACGCTTGGCCTGGTACATCGCCGCGTCGGCACGGGCGTAGAGGATTTCCAGGCTTTGGTCGTCCTCTCCCATGTTGGTCAGGCCCTGGCTGGCGGTGATGCCGAAGCTTTTGTCGCCGCGCTGGAAACTCAGGCGCTGGATTTCCCGCTGCAGGCGTTCGGCGATTTGCTTGGCCATGTCCGGCGCACAGCCCGGGAACACTGCAGCAAACTCTTCACCGCCAATACGTCCGAACAGGTCGCCGCGCCGTAGCGTGGTTCTGCCGCATTCAGCGATCTTCTGCAGCACCAGATCACCTTCCTGGTGACCGTAGGTGTCGTTGACCAGTTTGAAGTCATCGATGTCCAGCAACAGAAACGCCAACGGCGTGCCGTGCAGGCGAGCCAGTTCGAATTCGCGCTGGGCGCACTCGAAGAAGTGCCGGCGGTTGCTGCTTTGCGTCAGTACGTCGGTGGTCGCCAGGCGCTGAAGTTCGCTTTCCAGCTCTTTCTTTTCGGTGATGTCTTCTGCGATGCCCACCACGACGAGACGCTGCTCGGCGTCGGTCTGGTGACTCACGAAACATTTGTCGCTGATCCAGCGGACTTCGCCGTCGGCACGGATGATCCGGTATTCGCGATCTTCCACTGCGCCTTTCTCAATAACTTCGTTGAGGCTGCGCTCAGCGTAGTTGAGGTCATCGGGGTAGATGCTGTCGCGCCATTCGCCATAGTCGGCCAGCAATAAACCCGCAGAGCGGCCAAAGATGCGTTCGTAAGCCGGGCTGACGTAGATCATCCGCTGGGTGGCCCAGTCGAATGCCCAGAGCACGGCGTTGACGCTGACCAGCAGCGAGCTGAACAGCTGCTCACGCTCACTCAGGCGTGCGACCTCAGCCTGGGCGTGCATCAGCGCCAGTAGCGTCTCCGCAGCGGCGGGAGTATCAATATTGGGTGTCAGTAGAGTTTTGTTGTCCATGGCACTGCATCTCAGAATAAGGTGCGGCGCACAGCCACAACATTTCCCGCACGGGGTCGCGGGCAGATGTTCTGAGTGGATTTAGGAGGTGAAGTTCAAATCACGCGCGCCCCAATTGAGGCGCGCTGATCAGTGGCTTCAAGCGTGCGCAGGGCGCAGCGAGTAGGTTTTGAGCTGGTCGGCGAAGTCACGCAGAGACTGGATACCGCTGGCCTCGGCTTCGTGGATCCAGTCTTTCATGGCAGCCAGCATGTCGTGGCCGTTGCTGCTGGTCTTGACCCAGATTTGTTGCAGGGCCAGGCGCTTTTCGTAGATCACTTTCAACGCGTGGCTGTGTTCCAGCATGGTCTGGATGCGCAAGTGGTGCTTGTCATCCAGCAGGCTGGTTTCACGGGACAGCAACCGCTTGGCGCGATGGAATTGATGCCGTACCGAAGCATCGGCTTTGGCCAGTTCCTGGGCGACCAACGGGCCAATCACCAGTTTGCGGTACTGAGCCATGATCTGGAACCGGTTGTTGAGGATCGCCATGGCGGTGTCCATGTCGATACTGCCTTTGCCCTCGACGCGGTGCGCGATGGGTGCGACCCGCTGGACCTTGGCCAGACGCAAGGCGCTGAACACTTTGATCCACGCCCAGCCGATGTCGAATTCCCACTTCTTGACCGACAGCTTGGCCGAATTCGGGTAGGTGTGGTGGTTGTTATGCAGCTCTTCGCCGCCAATGATGATGCCCCACGGCACCAGATTGGTTGCCGCATCACGGCATTCGAAGTTGCGATAACCCACGGCATGCCCCAAGCCATTCACGACACCTGCGGCCCAGAACGGAATCCACATCATCTGGATCGCCCAGACGGTAATGCCCAGCGCGCCGAACAGCAGCAGGTCGATGACCGCCATGATCGCCACGCCCAGCAACGGGTAAGGCGTATAGATTTTGCGTTCGATCCAGTCTTCCGGGCAGTTTTTGCCGTAAATTCGCAAAGTGTCCGGGTTTTCCGCCTCGGCCCGATACAGTTCCGCACCCTTGCGCAGTACAGTAGAAAGCCCTTTGACGACCGGGCTGTGCGGGTCATCGACGGTTTCGCATTTAGCGTGGTGTTTGCGGTGGATGGCCGTCCACTCGCGGGTGTTCTGCGCTGTGGTCAGCCACAGCCAGAAGCGGAAGAAGTGTTTCAGACCTGCATTCAGCTCCAGGGAGCGGTGGGCGGAGTAGCGGTGGAGATAAATTGTGACGGCGACGATCGTCACATGGGTCATCACCAGCGTGACTGCTACTAACTGCCAGACGGAAAGGTCAAGCAAACCGTTGTACCACATAGGCTATAGGGCCCTCGAAAAGACGCTTTGAAAAAAAACCAACAGTGCGCATTATCACTGAGCCGCCAGATAAAACCAGTCGGCCTTGGAGATAAGAGTCGCCAGATGTTTCCTAATCTTTAATCCCGCACCTCATAAGGTTACTAGCTTTCTTATGACTGACTCCTCGCGTGACGCACTGCGAACATCCCTGTTTTACGGGGTTTTATCCATTCTCTGGTTCGTCGTGAGCGATCACTGGCTACCCGCTTTGATCGAAAATCCGGCTCGATTGAAGTTTGCCCAACAGATGAGTGGTTACGTCTGGGTGGCGGTCAGCGCCATTTTTATCTTCGTGGCTCGTAGCCAGTTACTGCGTTTCATGGGCATCGAACTCACGCTGCGCCGACAACGCGAGGACCATGAGCGACTGCGCCTGGCGGCCGCTGTTTTCGACAGCACACTGGAAGGCGTGGTGGTCACCGATGGCGATGGGAAAATCGTCCACGTCAATCGTGCCTTTATGGAGATTACTGGCTACCCGTTAGACGAAGTGCTGGGCGCCAACCCGAGCAAATTCAAATCCGGCCGTCATGGCCCGGAGTTTTATCGGCAGATGTATCGCTCGATCTTCAGCGCTGGTCAGTGGAGCGGCGAAATCTGGAACCGGCGTAAAAGCGGTGAGGTTTATCCGCAATGGCAAAGTATTCGTAGCGTGAAAAGCGACAGCGGCGAGATAAAAAACTTCGTTGCGGTCTTTTCCGACATCACTGCCATCAAGCGTTCCGAGCAGGACTTGTTACAGCTCGCTCATTACGATCCCCTGACGAATTTGCCCAACCGTCTGCTGTTCATTGACCGCACGACCCAGGCGCTGAGCTATGCCCGTTCCAGCAAGCGCGGCTGTGCGCTGTTGTTGATCGACCTGGATCATTTCAAGAACATCAATGACAGCCTCGGGCATAACGTCGGTGATGACGTGCTTAAAGCGGTCGCCGAGCGGCTCAGGTCTTTGTTCGATAACGACATGACGCTGGCAAGGCTGGGCGGCGACGAGTTTGCACTGCTGATCGAGAATTGCCAGCAAGTGGTACAGGTGGCCGGGTATGCCCAGCGGATTCTGGAAGGCTTCAAAACCCCGTTCGTACTGGAAAACCGACAGCTGTTCATCAGCGCAAGCGTCGGTATCAGTTTGTTCCCTGAAGACGCAGCCAGTCCCGCGCAACTGCTGCGCAACGCAGACTCGGCGCTGTTCAAAGCCAAAGGTGATGGTCGCGAGACCTATGCTCTCTATACCGAGGAACTGACCGCCCACGCCCAGCAGCGGGTGCATCTGGCCAGCGAGTTGCGGGGTGCCATTGAGCGAAATGAGCTGCGGGTGTTCTATCAGCCGATTCACAACCTGCACAACAGCCGCATCCTGGGCGTCGAAGCACTGGTGCGATGGGAGCATCCGGAGCGGGGGCTGGTGTCACCCGGGGAGTTCATCCCCATCGCCGAGCAGAGTGGCCTGATTGCCGAGCTGGATGCCTGGGTGTTGAACACGTCCTGCCAGCAGATGTGCGCCTGGCTGGCAGCGGGCGTGGATATTTCCTTTGTGGCCGTCAACATCTCCAGCCGGCTGTTTGCAAGCGGTCATCTGGTTGAGCGGGTGGCAAAGGTGTTGAGTGACACCGGGCTGAACCCCGCGCATCTGGAGCTGGAAGTGACCGAAAGCGCGGTCATGGATGACCCGGATCAGGCCATCGAGCAGATGCACCGACTGCGCGAATTGGGGCTGAGTCTGGCCATCGACGATTTCGGCACGGGTTATTCATCCCTGCTGCGCCTCAAGCGCATGCCGGTGCAGAAGCTGAAAATCGATCAGGGCTTCGTTGCCGGGCTGCCTGGCGATGAAGACGACATTGCTATCGTGCGAGTGATCATTTCCCTCGCGCAAAGCATGGGCATGCGGGTGCTGGCTGAAGGCATCGAGACGGTGGATCAGGCGTCGTTTCTTCTGGCCAACAATTGCCCGATGGGCCAGGGCTACTGGTTCGCACGGCCAATGCCGGCGGAGCAGATTGACTGGGCGCATGCGCCGGGGTTTTAGCCAATCGTAGTGGCAGTTCCTTGCAACTGCCTGCTAACCACAGAAATGAAAACACCCTGTAGGAGCTCACGAGCACCGCGAGGTAGCGATGGCGGTCAGCCTGACACACCGCCATCGCGGCCTCGCGGTGCTCGTGCGCTCCTGCAGCTCCTCCGTTGACTCGATACAGCGCGTTGCGATGTGCTTCGGGGCAGCGCCTGTGGCGTAAATTCACTTTGGTTATATGTAGATTCTTAAATAGTATTTTTAAGAATATCCGCACGTCTCTAAGATTGCCTCCATGCCATTAGCAGATTCACGCGGTCGCGGCTGCAGGCCAATCAATTTCAAGGAGTTCGATCATGAGTGCATCTCTGCGTAGCGTTGACGGTCAGGACGAAGCAGCGATTCTGCGCGAGATTCAGAGTGCGCTTCGCGATCTGCGTTTCGGGGCCGTTGAAATCACCGTGCACAACGCGCAGGTGGTGCAGATCGAACGCAAGGAAAAGTTTCGTTTGCAGAATCCGGGTAACAAACCGAGCTGATTCACCTCGATCCTTGTAGGAGCTGCCGAAGGCTGCGAATGGCCTTCAGATCTGTTCGCAGCCTTCGGCAGCTCCTACAGAAAAGCTTCAAACCAAAAATTAGAAAAAGCCAACAACACCACCAGATTTCCAGGAGCTTGACCCATGTCCATTCGCCGTTATGCGCTGGCCGCACTTGCCAGTGCCATATTTGCCGGTTCTGCAGTTGCAAAGGATTACGAGCTGTTGAACGTCTCGTATGACCCGACTCGCGAGCTGTATCAGGAATACAACGCTGAGTTCGTCAACTTCTGGAAAAAGTCTCATCCGGACGACAAGGTTGATATCAAGCAATCCCACGGTGGTTCAGGCAAGCAAGCGCGTTCAGTCATTGATGGTCTGCGCGCTGACGTCGTGACGCTGGCACTGGCTGGCGACATTGATGAAGTCGCCAAGCTCGGCAAAAGCCTGCCGGAGAACTGGCAGACCCGTCTTCCGGACGCGAGCACGCCTTACACGTCCACCATCGTTTTCCTGGTGCGTAAAGGCAACCCGAAAGGCATCAAGGACTGGGGCGATCTGACCAAGCAAGGCGTTTCTGTCATCACGCCTAACCCGAAGACCTCCGGCGGCGCTCGCTGGAACTTCCTGGCGGCCTACGGCTATGGCCTGAAAACCGGTGGCAGTGAAGCCAAAGCCAACGAGTACGTGAAAGAGCTGTTCAAGCACGTGCCGATTCTTGACACCGGCGCTCGCGGTTCGACCATTACCTTCGTTAACAACGGTCAAGGCGACGTGCTGTTGGCTTGGGAAAACGAAGCGTTCCTGGCGCTGAAAGAAGACGGCGGCGCGGACAAGTTCGACATCGTCGTACCTTCACTGTCGATTCTGGCTGAGCCACCTGTGGCTGTTGTCGACAAGAACGCCGAGAAGAAAGGCAACACCGAAATCGCGACGGCTTACCTGAAGCACCTGTATAGCAAGGAAGGTCAGGAAATCGCAGCGAAGAACTTCTACCGTCCACGTGACGCGGAAGTCGCAGCCAAGTACGAGAAACAGTTCCCGAAACTGGATCTGCTGACTATCGACAAAGACTTCGGCGGCTGGAAAACTGCGCAGCCGAAATTCTTTAATGACGGCGGCATTTTCGATCAGATTTACACGCCTCAGTAACACAGGCTCTGTAGGAGCGCGCTTGCCCGCGATGGGGCCATCCAATCAGACACATTTTTGGTGGTGTCAGATTTTTCGCGGGCAAGGGCGCTCCTGCAGCAGCTATTCGCTGACTGCTGAACTATAGGACCCGCACTCGTTTGCGGGTTCCGTGTGTTAACCAAGGACTTCTATGTCACGTCGCATTTCTCCCGTCATACCCGGCTTCGGGCTGACGCTGGGTTACACCGTGGTGTACCTCAGTCTGATTGTGCTAATTCCGCTGGCGGCCATGTTCATCCATGCCGCGCAGCTGACCTGGGATCAATTCTGGGCAATCATCACCGCACCACGCGTGCTGGCTGCTCTGAAACTGAGCTTCAGCGCAGCGTTCTATGCCGCAGTCATCAATGGCGTGATCGGTGTTCTGCTGGCCTGGGTGTTGGTGCGTTACACCTTCCCGGGCCGCAAGATCATTGATGCAATGATCGACCTGCCATTCGCCTTGCCCACCGCTGTTGCCGGTATCGCCTTGACCGCGCTTTACGCACCTAACGGTCTGGTCGGGCAGTTCGCAGCAGATCTCGGCTTCAAGATCGCCTACACGCCGCTGGGTATAACCCTTGCGCTGACCTTCGTTACGTTGCCCTTTGTGGTGCGTACGGTGCAGCCGGTGCTGGCCGATATTCCCCGTGAAGTCGAAGAGGCTGCCGCCTGTCTTGGCGCGCGTCCGCTGCAAGTGTTCCGTCATATTCTCGTTCCGGCCTTGTTGCCTGCCTGGCTGACCGGTTTCGCGTTGGCGTTTGCCCGGGGCGTCGGCGAGTACGGTTCGGTGATTTTCATTGCGGGCAACATGCCGATGAAAACCGAGATCCTGCCGCTGCTGATCATGGTCAAGCTCGACCAGTACGATTACACCGGCGCGACAGCGATCGGCGTGATGATGCTGGTGGTTTCCTTCGTTCTGTTGCTGCTGATCAACTTGCTGCAGCGGCGTATCGAAACCCCATCCTGAGGAGGCGCAGAACATGTCCCATTCATCTGTTTCAGCCGCCGCCTCCGCCAACGCTGCCCGCCGTGGCAGCGCGGTGTCGCGCCGGATTCTGATCATCCTGTGCTGGTTGGTGTTTCTACTGTTCCTGGGCTTGCCGCTGTTTATCGTGGTATCCCAGGGTTTGAAAAACGGCCTCGGCGCGTTTTTCACGGCGATCCTTGAACCCGACGCGCTGTCGGCCCTCAAGCTGACCGTGATCGCGGTGGTCATATCGGTCCCGCTCAATCTGGTTTTCGGCGTCAGCGCTGCCTGGTGTGTGAGCAAATACTCGTTCCGGGGTAAAAGCATCCTTGTGACGTTGATCGACCTGCCGTTCTCGGTCTCGCCGGTCATCGCCGGTCTGGTCTACGTATTGATGTTCGGTGCTCAAGGTTTCTTCGGCCCGTGGCTGCAGGATCATGACATCCAGATCGTGTTCGCCTTGCCGGGCATTATTCTGGCGACCATCTTCGTCACCGTGCCGTTCGTGGCCCGTGAGCTGATCCCGCTGATGCAGGAGCAGGGCACTCAGGAAGAAGAGGCGGCACGTTTGCTCGGCGCCAATGGCTGGCAAATGTTCTGGTACGTGACCGTGCCGAATATCAAATGGGGCCTGATTTACGGCGTGGTGCTCTGTACCGCCCGGGCCATGGGTGAGTTCGGGGCGGTGTCTGTGGTCTCCGGGCACATTCGCGGCGTCACCAATACCCTGCCGCTTCACGTCGAAATTCTCTACAACGAGTACAACCACGTTGCAGCCTTTGCCGTGGCGAGCCTGTTGCTGATCCTTGCGCTGTTTATCCTGCTGCTCAAGCAGTGGAGCGAAGCGCGCATTAACCGTCTGCGCCAAAGTGCGGCGGAGGAATAATTCATGTCAATCGAAGTCCGTAATGTCAGCAAGAACTTCAACGCCTTCAAAGCCCTGAGCAGCATCAATCTGGATATCCAGAGTGGCGAGCTGGTGGCGTTGCTAGGCCCGTCCGGTTGCGGCAAGACCACCTTGCTGCGGATTATTGCCGGTCTGGAAACACCCGATGACGGCAGTATCGTGTTCCACGGTGAAGACGTGTCCGGCCATGATGTACGTGATCGCAACGTCGGTTTTGTGTTCCAGCACTACGCGCTGTTCCGTCACATGACCGTGTTCGACAACGTTGCATTTGGTCTGCGCATGAAACCCAAGAATCAGCGCCCGAATGAAAGCCAGATCGCGGTCAAGGTTCATGAACTGCTGAATATGGTCCAGCTGGACTGGCTGGCTGATCGCTATCCGGAGCAGTTGTCCGGTGGACAGCGTCAGCGTATCGCCCTGGCCCGCGCACTGGCGGTAGAGCCTAAAGTGCTGCTGCTGGATGAGCCGTTTGGTGCGCTGGATGCCAAGGTGCGTAAAGAGCTGCGTCGATGGTTGGCGCGTCTGCACGAAGACATCAACCTGACCTCGGTTTTCGTGACACACGACCAGGAAGAAGCCATGGAAGTGGCTGATCGCATCGTGGTCATGAATAAAGGGGTGATCGAGCAGATCGGTTCGCCGGGCGAGGTGTACGAAAACCCGGCCAGCGATTTCGTTTACCACTTCCTGGGCGACTCCAACCGCCTGCATGTAGGCGAAGAGCAGGTGCTGTTCCGTCCGCATGAAGTGTCGCTGTCACGTTCGGAGCTTGAGGACCACCATGCGGCTGAAGTGCGCGACATCCGTCCACTGGGCGCGACCACCCGGATCACCCTGAAGGTCGAAGGCCAGAGCGAACTGATCGAAGCCGAAGTGGTGAAAGACCACGACAGCCTGACCGGCCTGGCGCGGGGCGAAACGCTGTTCTTCAAGCCGAAGGTCTGGCAGAAGGTTGCGAATATTTAAAGCCTGCCGAAACATTTATGTGGGAGCGAGGCTTGCCCGCGATAAGGTCGGTACGGTATTTGAGACCGAGTTGATCTTATCGCGGGCAAGCCTCGCTCCCACAGGTTCTATGCAATTCACCGATTGGCGCGATGCCGTCGGATTGGATTTGCCTTCACACCACCGGCTTCAAATCCCGCTTGCGCACCGGCCCTGATCTTTCTGCAATGGCTTGCGCAGCCTCATTAGAAACGCCAATTCAGCGACACCGGCCTGGCGCGGGGCGAAACGCTGTTCTTCAAGCCGAAGGTCTGGCAGAAGGTTGCGAATTGCGCTGGTCTAATGACCCCGGACACCTCAATAGGGGAAACTATATCCATTGAGGAGTCACCATGACCAAGAAATACAGAAAATTCGATGCCGCTTTCAAGCTTGATGTTTGCAAGCTCATCGTCGATCAAGGCCAGAGTGTGAACTCTGTCTGCCTTGATATGAACCTGAGCGATACGGCAGTGCGTCGCTGGGTTGAGCAATACAAGGCCGAGCTGTTAGGTGGCCCGGGAATTGGCAACCCGTTGACCAGCGAGCAACAGCGTATTCGCCAACTGGAGCAGCAGATTCGTGAGCTGAAAATGGATAATGACATCCTAAAAAAAGCTACGGCCTTCTTTGCCCGCGAATTGAAGTGATCCATCAACTGGTTCACCAATTACAACGTAAGGCCTACCCGGTGGCTCGTCTCTGTCGGGTACTGCGGATCAGTCGCTCCGGTCTTTATGAGGCCCAACAGCGTCGTTTGAAACCCAAGCCCGCCTGTCCGGCAGCGGCCAGGATCAAGGCAGCCTTTGAAGCGTCGGAGCGTTGCTATGGTAGTCGTCGTGTGGTGAGCGCATTGCGTAAAGAAGGCCTGTCGATTGGTCGCTTCAAGGTGCGCAGCCTTATGAAACAACAAGGTCTGCGCCCGGTCTGGAAGCGTAAGTTTGTTCACACAACCAACAGCAATCACAACTTGCCGGTGGCTGAAAACCTTCTAAATCGCCAGTTCAACCCTGCGGCGATCAATCAATCCTGGGTTGCAGACATTACTTATATCCGCACACGCGGCGGCTGGGTGTACCTGGCAGTGGTCATGGACCTTTTCTCGCGCAAGATCGTGGGCTGGGCCATGGCCCCTCATATGCGAGCCGAGCTGGTAATCAGCGCCATGCAATTGGCTATCGCTCAACGCCAACCTGAGCCAGGTTTGATCGTCCACTCGGATCGAGGCAGTCAGTACGCAGGAGCGGCTTATCAGGCGCTGCTGACCCGCAATGGAATGCGTTGCAGTATGAGCCGCAAGGGTAACTGCTGGGACAACGCGGTTATGGAGCGCTTCTTTTTGAACCTGAAAATGGAGCGTACCTGGAGGAGGGATTACGCCAACCACGCCGAAGCGATAAAGGACATCACGGACTACATCGTGCGGTTCTACAACGAGGGGCGATTGCACTCGAAACTGGGCTATGTGCCGCCCAATCAATATGAGCGGCAAGCAGCCTGACAATCACCGATTGAGGTGTCCGGAAAAAGTTGACCACTGCAAATATTTAAAGCCTGCCGAAACATTTATGTGGGAGCGAGGCTTGCCCGCGATAAGGTCGGTACAGTATTTGAGACCGAGTTGATCTTATCGCGGGCAAGCCTCGCTCCCACAAGTTCTATGCAATTCCACCGATTGGCGCGATGCCGTCGGATTGGATTTGCCTTCACACCACCGGCTTCAAATCCCGCTTGTGCACAGGCCCTGATCTTTCTGCAATGGCTTGCGCAGCCTCATTAGAAACGCCAATTCAGCGACACCGGCCTGGCGCGGGGCGAAACGCTGTTCTTCAAGCCGAAGGTCTGGCAGAAGGTTGCGAATATTTAAAGCCTGCCGAAACATTTATGTGGGAGCGAGGCTTGCCCGCGATAAGGTCGGTACGGTATTTGAGACCGAGTTGATCTCATCGCGGGCAAGCCTCGCTCCCACAGGTTCTATGCAATTCACCGATTGGCGCGATGTCGTCGGATTGGATTTGCCTTCACACCACCGGCTTCAAATCCCGCTTGCGCACGGGCCCTGATCTTTCTTCAATCGCATGCTGCAATGGCTTGCGCAGCCCCATTAGAAAGGCCAGCTCCGCCACTACAAACAACGGCCCGATAATCAGCCCGCTGATGTCATCGATAAATGCCGGTTTGCGGCCTTCGTAATAATGGCCGACGAACTGAATGATCCAGCCCACCACAAACAAAGCCACTCCGGAGCTGAGCCAGACCATGGTCGCCTGTTGCGCGAGGACGGCGCCTGCCCACAGGCAAAGGCCCAGCAGCACGCCCATCAACACGCCGAACTGCCGGTCAAGGCGTAAATAGAAGATCACCGAGGCTACCGCGACCACGGCTGCCGGGGAGAGCCAAAAACCGCCCATTATCCAGCCCGGGCGAGACAGCAGCACCGTGACGGCAACGACGATCAGTGGAATTCCTACAAAGTGTGTCGCGATATTCCGCGAGTCGCGGTGGTAGGCCGCGTATTGACTGAGGTGGTCGGTGAGGGTTTTCATTATTATTCCTCTTTGAGCGATAAACGATTCTGCTACGGTTTCGTTTTTAACGCGATGTGATCAGCAGTAACAGGGAGCAATACATGACAAATGGAGCTGGATGGCGCTCGCGATTAATGAACGACCCTTGGTTCAGTCATCTGCCTGCCGCCTTGCAGGATAGCTTGTTGGACGCTGCTCGCCAGACCCGCAAGACACCGGGTAAATTCCTGTTCGAAAAAGGGGACGAGCCTTGTGGGCTGTATGCGCTGGTAGAAGGTTCTGTTCGCTTCGGCGGTGCTGCCGATCAACGTCTGGTGCCGCGTCTTGAGCGCATCCGCATGCCTTACTGGTTCGGTGAAGTCTCGTTGTTCGACGGCATGCCTCGTCGATTTGATGTCTACTCCATGGAACAGAGCATCTTTCTTCACGTTTCACAGCCGGTGGTCAACGAACTGCTGGAGAAAAACCCTGCTCACTGGCGCCCTTTCGCCGACCTGCTCAGCCAGAAAATGGGCATCAACCTGCTGCGCCCGGAGCGCATCAAATTGCTGCCCGCCAAGGCTCGCGTGGCTTGGCGTTTGTTGATGCTGGCTGAAGGTTATGGTCACCTCAGTCATGCGCGACGTTTGATGAGCTTTGCCGAAATTGATGCGCAGCGCACCGCGGACCTCTCGCCACAAGAGCTGCTTGAAGTATTGCAGGACCTGCATCAACGCAAGATCCTGCGTCTGGTGGACGAGCAGGTGGAAATCTTCGATGTGGTCAAATTACGTAAAGCGGCCAACGCCCTGCGCGCCAAATCGTTATGCTGAAGGCCTGAACAATCGAGGTGATGCATGCGGCTGCTGTTAGTGGAATACGATGCCAGCACGGCGAACGAGCTGGCCGAAGGCTTTGCCGAGTCGGGTTTTACCCTGGACGTGGCGCTCAACGGCCTGGACGGTCGCCATTTCGTTGAAGAGCAACACTACGACCTGATCATTCTCGACGTCATGCTGCCCGGCCTCAATGGCTGGCAACTGTTGCAACTGATCCGTCAGCGCGGCGAAACGCCGGTGTTGTTCCTGACCGCTCCGGATGCCATCGAAGACCGTCTGCGCGGTCTGGAGCTTGGCGTTGATGACTACCTGCTCAAGCCCTTCAGTTACGAAGACTTGCTGGCCCGCGTGCACAAGTTGCTGCGTCGTGGCCCGACAGGCGACGCGGCGAGCATCAGCATTGCTGATCTGGAAATAGACATGACCTTGCAGCGTGTCAGCCGCGGCGGCCAGCGGATTTCCATGGGGGAGAGGGAGTTTGCCTTGTTGCAGCTACTTGCGAGCCGCCAGGGCGAAGTCCTTACCCGCAAGCAAATCGCGGCAGAGATTTATGATGACGATCCTCGTCCGGTTACCGTCGCCCTCCAGCGCCTGCGCTCCAAAATCGACGAACGCTACCTGCCCAAGCTGATTCACGCGGTGGGCGATGACGGCTATCAACTGGCGTTGCTGGACGATGAGGCCTTTGATTTGCGGTGAGGCACTCCTGATTATCTGACTGGAACGCGGTCCTGTGGCAGATCCTGTGTTTGCACTGCGAGCTGATCCAGGTGGGAGCGAATTCATTCGCGAAGAGGCCGGTACATCCTCAGCTTATGTATCTCTAGAAATACTGCCTTCCCGAATGAATTCGGTCCCACGGATTCATTATCAATTTGAGATAAAGGCCAGCCTGTGGGAGCGCGTCTTTCACGCAAGCATTCATGGGATCGGACTGTTAACGTCGTCTATCTGTAACAAATCTTGAGTACCTTCAACCGTGCCCACTGATGGCGGGCACGCATACAGCAGTTTTTATCGGGGTTGTTCCTTAGGCAGGGGACAATCCCTTTTTTTTGCTTTGCATATTCTTTTTGGTTATTGGTTGATAGCTTCTTATTCCTTAACGAATATATGTCGCCTCCTTATACTGCGCTCAATGAATGCACCCCTGCAGGAGGCTGACCCCATGCATAACGAGTCGATCCGCTATTTGATCGTGCCAGGCTGGCAAGGGTCAGGCGATGAGCATTGGCAAACCCATTGGCAGAACAGCCTGCCAAACAGCACGCGCGTTGAACAAGCCGATTGGCTCAAGCCGCGTCGCGAAGACTGGGTGGGCGAGTTGCAACGCAGTATCGCAGCCGACAGTACGCCCGTGATTCTGATTGCTCACAGCCTAGGGTGCATCACCGTTGCGCATTGGGCGCGACTGGCTCCGCTGGAGTCGCTGCGTCAGGTGCAGGGCGCTTTGCTGGTCGCGCCTGCTGACGTCGAGCGGCCTGCCTGCTCGCCTGCGTTGCGTAACTTCGCGCCAATCCCGAAGGACCTGCTGCCATTCCCGACTCAGATCGTTACATCGGATAACGACGCGGCGGTCAGCACTCAGCGCGCCCTTGAGATGGCGCGCGATTGGGGCGCCGAAACCGGCATTCTCAGCCAGGCCGGGCATATCAATACCAAGTCAGGACATCGCCGCTGGGAACAAGGCTTCGCTTACCTGTACCGCCTGCAGAGCCGAATGGAACAACACGCACGGCGTCGCGCATGAGCTTACGCAGCGCGAGACGTATCGCGCTTGCCTCACCGATCCACTTTGTTTTTTAACGCTTGAGCCGTCGCAAGGCTCGGGCGGGAGTCTGCCATGAGCCTTAACGAAACCTTCGGTCAGCCGTTGTTGACCTTCCCCGATGCCGAAAAAAGCCCGCTTAGCATTCGCGCCAAGGCGTTGGTGTTCATTGATCCGCGTTCGCGCCAACTACGTGAAGAAATGGAGCAACTGGCACCTCGCGCTTTGCCAGTGCTGATTCGTGGCGAGTCCGGCACCGGTAAAGAACTGCTGGCGCGGCACATACATCGCGGCAGCGACCGCACGGGTTTGTTCGTCTCGGTCAACTGCGGCGCGATCAGCCCGACCTATGCCGACGCCGAACTGTTTGGCTATGCCGCCGGTGCCCACAGTGGTTCGGCCAGCAGCCGCGCAGGGTGGTTTGGTTCAGCCAATGGCGGCACGCTCTATCTGGATGAGATAGGTGACCTGCCGTTACCAATCCAGATCAAGCTGCTGGCCGCTCTGGAAAATCACGAAGTCACCCGCGTCGGTGCGCAACAACCCAGCCCGGTAGACGTGCGGCTGGTCGCCGCCACCAGCATCGATCTGGCTCAGGCCGTTGCTGCTGGCAAATTCCACGAGCGGCTTTTTCACTACCTCAGCGAAGGCCACCTGGAACTGCCGCCTTTGCGCGAGCAGCCGGGCAACATTCTGCCACTGGCCGAGTATTTCCTCGGCATCTATAGCCAGCGCCTGAATCTGGCCGTGCCGCTGATCAGCGACGCAGCGCAGCAAGTACTGGAAGCCCATCACTGGTCAGGTAACACCCGTGAGCTGGAGAACGTCATCCACTTTGCGCTGCTGGTCAGCAGTGGCGACGAAATCTTGCCGGAGCACCTGAACCTGCCTGCCAGCGTCGACCCGCTTGTGCAAGTGGAGCAGCTTGTAGGAAAGCTTCTCCTTGACGCAAAGGTTGAGCAACTCTTTGCACTGCGACGGGTGCTCGAAACGGTTGATTCCCGGTTGAACGAACTCACTCGCTAACCCACAACCCCCGTTTTTTCAGCGCTGCACCCTTGGCAAGGGTGCGGCGTTTTTTTTGTGGGCGAAAAATCGATTATGAGTTGTCTGTCACTAGTAATGGATGGGTCCTACATTGTGTGGCGCTTTATTCCCGGTCCAGGGTTGTTATATAGCCATTGAAGTTGCAGTAATTGCCGCTTTGGAGGTGCTGTTTATTACTTTCTATTTCGTACGCTAGACACTAAAAATTATTTAAATCAGTCTGGTGTTGAAGAGCTGTCTAGTTGCTCTTTTCTCGTGCCGGACTCCAGTTGATGTTGTTAGCTTTAACGCTGGAGTCGTTGGTGTTGATTATAAATTCAAGAAGTTCCCTTTATAGGGTCTACAAGGAGTTCTCATGACTGAAAGATGGGTTTCATTGGAAACATTTAAGGTCGTCAGCGCAGCTGGTGGAGGGCGTTTGTTTTGGAACGGTCTCCAGGCTGTAAAGTTACGAGTCGCTATCAAAGCCCTTGACGTAAATCTGAAACCGGTTGCTTTGACTCAGACAGAGTTAGACTCCATCAAGTTAGTCAATCATCATGGCGGGGCGGCGATACATTATCAAATTCCATTACCAGGCCTGCCCAGGCCGGTTAGCTCGCAACACGGCTGGGATTGGTCTCATGTCAATCCCTACGGTTACGACTATGTTCCTACCTCCTCGCAACAGCTGGCGAATGAAGAGGCCTCGGTAAAGGATAGATATACATATTATGTAGATCTGTTCGTTCGTACTGTTCGCCAAGAACCGTTAACCGTGAGCCTTACCGTTAATCGCGACGATGGTGAGCAGTTTGATTCGCGGGGGCTTATCGAGGGCGATATGACTATCACGCCGCTTCGTCCAACGACTTACACCGTGGATAAGTACAGGTTCGAGGTTGTTCATACGATGGAGTTGGGGCAGTGGGGGAAGCTGGATTATATCCCTCTCGTGCTTAATGATAATGGTGTGAACATCGAATTTAGAAGCATCAGTGTCTCACCCGTTGGCGTTGGATATCATGCAGGTAGCAGCACCGTAACCCGCGTGGGCATGGTCTCGGGCTACATGGGGCCTGGGATCAACTCGATTATATATCCCTCTCCGCGTCCGCCGGGTGCACCGGCATCTGTTACCGGTATAACACCCGTCAGAGGCCAGCCTGCATTGATTACATTTAGGGATCGCTGGCTTTCTCCTGGAAAAGTAAAGAATGCGACGATCACCGCCATCGATATGTATGGTAACTCTCATGTTCTTCGGTTTCGTATTGTAAACCCAGAGCGTGTGGATGGTCGTTTAGAACTGTATTGAGTTTTAGGCGCGCCCCGTGAACTGGGCGCGCCGCATGTTTTGTTAATCGATAGGCAATAATTATAAGGTAGGCCTCACGTGTATTCTAATGCGTATAATTTTCTAAGCTTTATCAGTGCTGGAGTTGACCCCAGAACAGGCACGTACAGTTGCAATTTGTCGTTGTCTAACTTACTGGCCAATTCATTAAGCGGTCCCTCACTTCCGGTGTCCATTTCTTTCAATGGGCTCAGCAACGCTAACCTGGGCTTTGGTACAGGATGGTCGATGCCCTTTACCCGATATAGCCGTACCACACGGCAACTGAATGTGTTTAACGGCGCAACCTATCTTGCCAATACAGCACCAGGCCAATTCGTCATCGCTGACAAAAAAGTTCAAGACTTGAAAACCAGTCGTGTCGGTGATGAATTGATTATCGAGCACAAATCAGGCGTCGTAGAGATATTGTCTAACCCGGCGCTTAACTGGGATGAGTGGATTGTTTCTAAACTCTATTCTCCGGAAGGTCGGGTTTTAAATTTCTCATACCGTGTCGTCGGCGGCCGGCGGATGCTGCGTGAGATTCGAGATGAAAGCCAGACGTTATTAACTGTCGATGTGCTTGACGGTTCATCGAGAGTCTCCAGTATCTCCCTATGGCCTGACAGCCCAACGGACAAGTTGGTGTTTACTCTTCAGATTCAGAATAACGAGCTTACCAAAATCACCCTGCCGCTGGAAAATGATAAAGCAGCGTCATGGCGTTTCACTTATCAACCTGTTGGTGGCCTGCGGCTAATCAGCAGGCTCGAGTTGCCCACTGGGGGCGCTGAGCAAATTACTTATAGGGCTATGGAGTTTCGGTTGCCTGCCGGAGCCCCGGTCAGGACTTTACCTGCGGTAGCTTCTCACGTCACTTATCCCCGCTCTAACCAGCCCGTGATAACCAGAAACTATAGTTACTCCAGCCGTAATTATCTGGGTAATGGGTCCAGCGCTCCTTGGCGAAATGACGGCGATAACCTTTATCGGGCGCCGGGTAATTACGAGTACGAGGTTAACGAACACCTGATGTTGGGGGTCGGATCCGCTGCGCGTGTTGTGCGCAGAACCAAGCGTGTCTACAACCGCTTTCATTTGCAGGTTGAGGAGACGGTCAATCAAAACGGCAAAACCGTGCGCACCCTTACCGAATATCACGCAAGGACAGGTGAGAGCTTTGAGAATCAACCCGGAAATTTCCAATTGCCCGCAAAGGTTGAGGTGTCCTGGTTTGATACTGCTAAACCCGATGTCATCCGCAAGGAAACCACGCTGACTGACTACGATGAAATGGGCAACATCCGCAGAAAAGAGTCGCCATCCGGGATTACAGAGGTTTTCAAGTATTACCCTGTAGGGGCATCCGACGGATGCCCGGCAGATACGTTCGCAAGAGAGCGCTGGCTCAAGTCCAAAACCCTGATACCCGCACCTGATTGTGCCCCCGCTCCCACGCTTGTCACGCAATACCGCTACACCGAACTCCCATCAGCCAGCCCCGAGCGGGGAAGCTTTTTGACACTGGAGCAAGAGTCTTTATTCCAGGGCGGTCAAGTAACGCCACTGGTGACCATCGCCCGACACTACGAAGCCGACCCCAAAAGCAAATTCCTGGGTCGCGTCAAGCGCAGGATCGAGACGGTTGAAGGCAGCAGTACGATTACGGAATATCGCTATGAGTTAAAGGGCGGCACTCTGTGTACGCAAACTACCTTGATGGCCAAGGATCGCACTGTCAGCACCCAATCCGTTTGGCAAAACGTTTTGACCGGGGCAGAAGTAAAAGTAGTCGAACAGATGGGCGTTGCCCTGGATACGATCTATGACCGGTTAGGGCGCAAAACCTCTGAAATGCTGGCACCTGAAACCCCCGGCCAGGTTTCCAGAACGCACAGCTACCAGTTGGCAAACACGTTGGCTGACGAGGTATCCACCCTCACCACAGCTCCCAACGGTGCTCAAACGCTGACACGGCTTGACGGGTTGAATCGAAAAATTGCCGTTGAGGTTCAGGACGTCGACGCTGTCGGTCAACCCATGCGTGCCGTTTACAGCGCCAACTACGATGGACTTGGCCAGTTGGCTGAAGAAACCAGCACTGACTGGCTCGACGGCGAAGCTGTTCAATTGAAGACCCGTTACACCTATGACGATTGGGGTAATCGCGTCTCGACCATCGGCCCGGATGGAGTCATCAGTCACGATCGACTCGATCCAGTCACGCTCGTCCAGACTCAGGGTATTGATCAGGCTGGTAAAACGGTCATCAGCAAAAATTTGTTTGGTAAAAACGACACGGTCGAACGCTTTGATCGCAAAGGTGTTTCATGTGGCGCCACGGAGTATATCTACGATGGCCTGGGGCGATGTGTTCAGCAAATCGATCCTCAAGGACGTACGACCAGGTTCGTGTACGACTTTGCTGACCGCCTGGTCATCACGCAATTGCCCGACGGCACACGGATCAAAAGAGCATTCTTGCAACGTAGTACGGAAGACCTGGCGACCCATATCTGGGTCAATGAATATCTGGCAGGTGAGCGTACCTACGACGGCCTGTTACGAGTGACCAGCATCACGGTCGGTGGACGCACTGAAATCTTCACGTACGTGGGTGCTCAGCCAAACCCGGCTACCCACGTCAAAGCCAGCGGTAAAGTCATTTCCTATCAATATGACCCGTCACTGAATAATCAGATGACTGAGCGCAGCGTTGCCGGTGACAGCAATCTCGCCGCCAGCTTCCGCTACGACAATGCTCACGCGAAATTGATTCAGGCCTCCTGCCCGGGCAACCATCAGCAGCGCATTTACCTGCCGTCCGGCAAGCTGCAAAACGACCAGATAACTGAAGCTCAGGGCACACTGGATGCCACGCATCGCACCTCTCTTAAAGGCTTGCCACTGGAATATGTAGATGCCGCGGGGGCTAAACAGATCACCCACTATGATGCGCTGTGTCGGATTGCCAAGGTCGTAAGGGGGGCTGTCACAGCGGACTACAGCTATGACTCATTCGGGCGTGTCAGCAAAATCGAAACGGTCGACAGCCAAAGTAAACGCACACTTGTCACGCAGCTTGAATACGACGACTTCGGCCGTGAGGTGCGTCGGGTGCTGACGGTTGACTCCAGTCAGCCGGAAGAACTGTCCCAACAATTCGACAATAAAGACAAGCTCATCAGACGCATCTTGCAGCGCGGAAGCACCGTGCTGCGTGATGAGCAATTTGCCTATGACTCTCGCGGTCGTCTGGAACACTACGAGTGCACCGGCCTGCATTTACCGGTGGATGCGGCGGGCAAAGAGATTCTTGTACAGGACTACTTGTTCGACGAACTGGATAACGTCCGCCAGTTGAAAACCGTGTTCACAGGTGGCGAGAACGTCGCTACTTATGAATATGAAAACTTCGACAAAACCCAATTAAGCCGCGTTCGCCATAGCCATCCGGACTATGCCGGGCAACAGGCGAAATTTTCTTACGACCGAGACGGTAACCAGCTCAATGATGAGCGCGGTCGTAGCCTGAGCTATGACGGCCTGGGCCGTCTGGAATCGGTCTCGGAGGCACAAGCATGAATCAGTTGATCAGTTATCGCTACGACGCTCTGGATCGCTTGATTGGCGTAGAGCCAGCGGGCGCTCCCGCCAGTACGCGAGTTTATCGGGATGGCCGAATCGCCACGCAATTGCAGGGCGCAAAGCAGCATAGCCTGATGGAGTCGGGTGGCCATGTTTTGGCTCAGTCGACCCACTCAGGTAGCACGGTGGTCAACAGCCTGTTGGGCTGCGATCAGCAGGGCAGCGTTTTGCAGTCGGTCACGGGCAATCAGATACAGCGCAGTGTCTACACCCCTTATGGCGGCAGTGCCATCGAAGGCGGGCTGCAAAGCTTGCTGGGCTTTAACGGCGAGCAACCCGACCCGGTGACCGGTTGCTATTTGCTGGGCAATGGTTATCGGGCTTACAACCCGGTGCTGATGCGTTTTCATAGCCCCGACACGATGAGCCCATTTGATTCAGGGGGCATAAACCCTTATGCCTATTGTGTGGGTGATCCGGTCAACATGACTGACCCGACCGGACATTTCTCTTTCAAGAAGTTTTTTAAAGCCCTGTTAGGCATCGCCATATCTGTCGCCGCCATCGCTCTTACTGCGGTCACCCTCGGCGCCAGTGCGCCGTTGACCGGGCCGGTTATATTCCTCGCGGCGCTTAGCATTACTGCTGACATTATCCAGATTGCAGGTGAGGTGGTGTCGTTGGCGGCTCCTGATTCCAAGGCCGGGGACATTTTAGGATACGTGGGCCTTGGCCTTGGGTTGGCGTCTCTATCGGGCACCTCTGCGGCGAAGGTGGCGGCCAAGCGAGGCAGTCAAGCGGCGGCGCGCTTCATCAACAAAGGGGCCGGTGCGGCTGCTGCGGCCCGGCAAGGGGCGATCAAAGTCAGTAACGGCAAGGCTATGCAAAGTTTTACCGGGACCGCAAAACTGGGGAAAGGTGCGAGGAATACGGTCGCGCTACAAAATCGCTTTCTTATGGCTACAAAGCTTTCCGGCTACGTGGAAATCGTCGATTACTCATCTGAAGCTGTCGACTTGATTGGTGACCTGACCAGCGGGAGTGACAAACCCGCAGTAGCCAGTGGGCAAGGTGAGAGTGTTTCGACCATTGACTCATTCTTACGCGGCGATCCGGAGCAAGGCGCGCCAGGGGTGAGGCAAGTCAATATCAAGCCAGGCGACTTCCTCACTGCGGATCAAGATCGCATGGTGGCAATACGTGAGTTCTGAATAGCGCCATGAGTTTCGATTGTTGGGCGTCTGTTCTTCAAAAAAAGCATAAGCAGTTAGAAAAAAAGTATTGTATTGGAATAAAAAATATCGGTAATGTCCGCTCCACGCCCCCGACCGCGCCAGCAGTCGGGGGCAACTCATTGAAGAGCTGTCGTACAGACCGACCTCGATTTTCTCTAAGGACATTGCATGAAAAAGACATTGCTGTTGACCGCTCTGGCGGCCGTATTTTCGGTAAGCGTGGCTCAAGCAGCCGAGAAACTGGTGGTCGGCGCTACGCCGGTTCCTCACGCGGAAATTCTCGAACTGATCAAGCCTGACCTCGCTAAAGAAGGCGTGGATCTGGAAATCAAGGTGTTCACCGACTACGTGCAGCCAAACGTACAACTCAATGAAAAGCGTCTGGACGCCAACTACTTCCAGACCAAGCCTTACCTGGATGGCTTCAACAAAGGCAAAGGCGCAACGCTGGTGACCGGTGTTGGCGTACACGTTGAACCGTTCGGTGGCTACTCCAACAAGTACAAGAACATCGCTGACCTGCCAGAAGGCGCAACCGTCGCCATCCCTAACGAAGGCAGCAACGCCGGTCGTGCCCTGCTGCTGTTGCAGAAAAATGGCCTGATCACACTGAAAAACCCGACCGACGCACTGGCGACTCCGAAAGACATCGCCACCAACCCGAAGAAGCTCAAGTTCCGCGAGCTGGAATCGGCCGTACTGCCACGCGCACTGGGCCAGGTTGATCTGGCGCTGATCAACACCAACTACGCGCTGGAAGCGAAGCTGAACCCGAAAAAAGACGCGTTGATCATCGAAGGCGCTGATTCGCCTTACGTGAACTTCCTGGTGACCCGTTCCGATAACGCTCACACCGACGCTATCGAGAAACTGTCCAAGGCCCTGACCAGCCAGAAAGTAAAAGACTTCATCAACAAGAAGTACGAAGGCGCGGTACTGCCAGCGTTCTGATTGCCAAGCTGAACACGAAATACCCAACGCCGACGCTGGTAACAGCGTCGGCGTTTTTGTGCGTGGGTTATCGCGCCGGCACAAATCCCTGTGGGAGCGAGGCTTGCCCGCGATAAAGGCACCGCAGATATCAGGTCTACCGCGTTCAGCCTTATCGCGGGCAAGCCTCGCTCCCACAGGGATTGGCGCCAAACCCTGCGTCTCAAATACCCCTAGCTCAATCCGGACTATCCATATGCAATAACGATATTTAAATTTCGATTCTTATACCTATAAAGTCGTGGCTCATTACCACCAGTCTTCTGGAGTCCGAGCCATGTCGTCAGCGTCTCTCGCGTCATCACCCGTTCAAGCTGCATCTCAACAGTTTGAAGTGCGTCCGTTCGCCGCTAACGTGGGCGCAGAGATCCTCGGGCTCGACCTGTCCCGACCGCTGAATGACGCCGACTTCGCTCGCGTACATCGCGCGCATCTGGATTACCACGTCGTGGTGTTCCGCGATCAGCAGATCACCCCGCAACAGCAGATCGACTTCAGCCGCCGTTTTGGCGTGTTGCAGATCCACGTGCTCAAACAGTTCCTGCTCGCCAACCACCCGGAAATCCTCATCGTTTCCAACATTGTGGAAAACGGTCAGCCGCTGGGCCTGGGCGACGCGGGCAAGTATTGGCACTCCGATCTTTCCTACAAGGAGCTGCCAAGCCTCGGCTCGATGCTCTACGCGCAAGAACTGCCAAGCGAAGGTGGCGACACCTTGTTCGCCAACATGCACCTGGCCTGGGACACCTTGCCTGAGCATTTGCGCAAAGCTGTTGAAGGCCGCTCTGCCGTGCACAGCTACACCTCGCGCTACCGCGACGGGCACAACGCTCAAAACTGGCGGCCAACCCTGACTCCCGAGCAACTGGCGCAAGTCGTTGTGGTCAGCCATCCGATCGTGCGCACACACCCTGAAAACGGTCGCAAAGCATTGTTTGTCAGCGAAGGCTTCACCACGCATATCGTCGGTCTGCCGGAAGACGAGAGTCAGCAGATTCTCAACGAACTGTACGCGCACAGCGTTCGGCCAGAAGGGGTTTATCGCCACAAGTGGGCACCCAACGACATGGTCTTCTGGGACAACCGCTCGCTGATCCACCTGGCGGGCGGCACGCCTGACCATCTGCGTCGCCGCCTGCATCGCACGACCATCCAGGGCGATGCGCCGTTCTAATACCGGGAGCTTTTAATGACTGTTCTGCAAAGCCACACGGCTAGCGCAAATTCGCTTGCGCAACAGGTCGATCAGCCCGCTGCTGAAGCCCTGCTGCAAGTCCAGAATGTAAGCCTCGAATACCGCACGCCCGAGCGTGTGGTGCGGGCGACTCATCAAGTCAGCTTTGAAGTGGATCCGGCGGATCGCTTCGTATTGCTCGGCCCTTCGGGATGCGGCAAATCAACCTTGCTCAAGGCTGTGGCCGGTTTCATCAAACCCAGCGAAGGGCAGATTCGTCTGGCGGGTACTGAAGTGCATGAGCCGGGCCCGGACCGGATCGTGGTGTTCCAGGAGTTCGACCAACTGCCGCCCTGGAAAACCGTCATCGAAAACGTGATTTTCCCGCTGCTGGCCTCTCGCACGTTGAAGCGCAAGGAAGCACTGGAGCGCGCGCATTACTACCTGGCGAAAGTCGGTTTGAGCGCGTTCGCAGATGCTTATCCGCACACCTTGTCGGGTGGCATGAAAGCCCGTGTGGCGATTGCCCGCGCCTTGGCGATGCAACCGAAAATCCTGCTCATGGATGAGCCGTTCGCTGCTCTTGACGCTTTGACCCGTCGCAAGATGCAGGAAGAGCTGCTGGAGCTGTGGGAAGAAGTGCGCTTCACCCTGCTGTTCGTCACGCACTCCATTGAAGAAGCACTGGTTGTGGGCAACCGCATCCTTTTGCTGTCGCCGCATCCGGGCCGCGTTCGCGCTGAAATCAACAGCCATCAATATGACCTGAAGAGCCTCGGCGGCGTTGGTTTCCAGCACACCGCCCAGCGTATTCACCGGCTGCTGTTCGATGAAGGCGAAGAGCAGGCGGTCGACCGCGAGCTGAACTTCCAGGACATCCGGATCGCTTATTAACTTCTGCTTGCTGGCGCTGTTCCCTGTGGGAGCCGGGCTTGCCCGCGATAAGGCTGGATGCGGTTTATTTTAGATCGCGTGGACCTTATCGCGGGCAAGCACAGCTCCCACAGGAGAACAGGGCCAGCAGATACCAAGAGAACACACCCATGAGCCTGTCCCCCCCAATCCGTGAAGAATACGAAGTCACGCTGGAGCCTTTCACACAGGAAGACCTGGCCCGTGACATCCCGTTGGTGCAACGCATCTGGCAAGTGAGCTGGGTGCGTAAAACTGTGATCCTGATCGTGCTGGCCATCCTTTGGGAAGTCGCCGCGCGGATTCAGAACAACGACCTGTTGCTGCCCAGCTTCCTGCAGACCGCTGCTGCTTTTTACGAAGGAATTCTTTCTGGCGAACTGATCAGCAAGGTCTGGATTTCCCTGACCGTGCTGATCCAGGGCTACCTGATCGGTATCGTCCTGGCCTTTGCCCTGACTACGCTGGCGGTATCTACCCAGCTGGGTCGCGACCTGCTCGGCACCCTGACCGCGATGTTCAACCCATTGCCTGCTATTGCGCTGCTGCCACTGGCGCTGCTGTGGTTTGGCCTGGGTCAGAACAGCCTGATTTTTGTGCTGGTGCACTCGGTGCTGTGGGCGCTGGCGCTCAATACTTATGCCGGCTTTCTGGGTGTTTCGGAAACCCAGCGCATGGCCGGTCGCAACTATGGCCTCAAGGGCTTGCGCTTTGTCTGGCACATCCTGATTCCGGCTGCGCTGCCGTCGATTCTGGCGGGCCTGAAAATCGGCTGGGCGTTTGCCTGGCGGACCCTGATCGCGGCCGAACTGGTCTTCGGCGCATCGTCCGGCAAAGGCGGCCTGGGCTGGTACATCTTCCAGAACCGCAACGAGCTGTACACCGACAAAGTTTTTGCTGGCCTGGCTGCCGTCATCATGATCGGCCTGCTGGTGGAAAACCTGCTGTTCGCCAACGTCGAGCGCCTGACCGTCAAGCGCTGGGGTATGCAGCGATAGATGAGTTGGAACATTGCTTCTGTGGGAGCTGGGCTTGCCCGCGATAAGGTCCACGCGATCTAAATTGAACCGCGTCCAGCCTTATCGCGAGCAAGCTCTGCTCCCACAGATATCAACAACATTTTTGATGTGGGGTTTCAAATGGCAATTCCTTTCAAGCGCTCAGCCATCATCGCGCTCGCCGCAACCATCGGCCTGCTCAGCGGCGGCGCACAGGCCGAAGGCAAGATCAGCATCGCTCAGCAATTCGGGATCGGTTACCTGATTCTGGACGTGGTCCGTGATCAAAAACTGATCGAAAAGCACGGTAAAGAGCAGGGCATCGACATCAAGGTCGACTGGAATAGCATTTCCGGCGCGACCGCCATGAACGAAGCGCTGCTGGCTGGCGCGCTGGACGTGGTGTCCGCAGGCGTACCGCCGATGCTGACCATCTGGGACCGCACCAAGGGCAAACAGAACGTCAAAGCCATCGCGTCGCTGGGCTCAATGCCCAACTACCTGCTGACCAACAACCCGAACGTGAAAACCCTCAAGGACTTCACCGACAAAGACCGCATCGCCGTGCCAGCCGCAGGCGTGGGTTTCCAGTCGCGCACCTTGCAGATCGAAACTGCCAAAGAGTTCGGTAACGAGAACTTCAAGAAATTCGACAACATCTCGGTAAGCCTGCCGCACCCGGACGCGACCTCTGCGTTGATCTCGGGCGGCTCCGAAATCAACTCGCACTTCTCCAGCCCGCCGTTCCAGTATCAGGCGCTGGAAAACAAGAACGTGCATAAAGTGCTGAGTTCGTACGACGTGCTGGGCGGTCAGGCAACGTTCAACGTGCTGTACACCACCGAGAAATTCCACGACGAAAACCCGAAAACCTACAAAGCGTTCTACGACGCACTGGCTGAAGCCGAGAAAATCATCAAGGCCGACAAGCCTGCTGCTGCCCAGACCTACATCCGCGTAGAGCAATCCAAGCTGGCACTGCCATTTGTAGAGAAGATTGTTTCCGATCCGGAAATCGACTTCACCATCACTCCGCAGCGCACCTTTATTTATGCTGAAAAACTGCAAGAGCTGGGCGTGCTGAAAAACAAGGCGGCGAGCTGGAAGGATTACTTCTTCGAAGAAGCCCATGGTGGTGCGGGTAGCTGATGGAATAGCACATCTACCGGTATGCGCTGATCCTGTGGGAGCTGGGCTTGCCCGCGATAAGAACACCTCGGTTTGCAGATACATCACCGATACCTTATCGCGGGCAAGCCCAGCTCCCACAAGGAAACTCGTTCCGGCTGGACAATTTTGTAACTTCAACTCACGAAAAACCCACCTTTGAAGGCCCTTTCCTGCGGCCGTTTCCCTTTCTTCTGTGCGAACTTTCCTAGAAAATCCTGAGCCCTTGCGCGTGCCAATTTCGGACACTAGGCTGCGTCCGTCACTGACTCATCAGTGATCGGGTTTAGCAGCCTGCTTCGTGAATTGACAGCGCAAGTACCGCGTTATGGCGGCTTTGCGTGGGGCATCTTCGGGTGCGCCGGTCTTGTTGATTCCACCGGTCTGCTAACCCGCGACAAAGCCGCCACCTTCTATTTGTTTAGCAGCGAACATTCGGTGGCTCCTTCAACACAAGGAATCAACGATGAAAAAATTAACACCAGATCCACCGCTGCCAACCCTCGAAGAATCGCTGCTCCATGTCAGCGACCTACTACGCTGCGCAGCCGCCACCGCCTATGAAACCGGCGACACACTCAACGGCCCCAAACGCGACCTGGCCTTCTCGGTCGTGCACCTGATCGCCATGGCCAAAGCCGAACTTGACCGCTCACTGGAACGCGTCGAACCCCGCTGAAGCCCGCATAACAACTCAATCCTGAGGCCGAACGCTATCTCTGTGGGAGCTGGGCTTGCCCGCGATACAGGCACCGCAGTTATCAGGTCAACCGCGTCCAGCCTTATCGCCGCCAAGCCCAGCTCCCACAAGTTCTGCGGATCCCGCGACACGCATGCACTCTGTGACAGTCGAGCTTGCTTGCGATACGAGCGCCACAGAGATCAGTCATGCCTATCTCCCACGTCTAGACCGCAAGCCCCGCTGTCTCAATCCGGCCAATGCCACGCCGGTGCATCCAGCATCCCTTGCCCGACGATCCCGGTTTGCCCCAACACCTTTTCAAGCTCGATCGCATTGCATTCCGGGCTTTGCTCCAGTGCGGCGATCAATCGGCTGGCATGGGATACCACCCAAACCTGACAGTGTTGCGAAGCTTTGATAATCAAACGCGCCAGCGCGGGCAGCAGGTCAGGGTGCAGGCTGGTTTCCGGTTCGTTGAGCACCATCATGGTGGGCGGTCGCGGGGTGAGCAGGGCGGCGATCAGCAGCAGGTAGCGCAGCGTGCCGTCGGACAATTCTGATGCCGACAACGGGCGCAACAAACCTTCCTGATAAAACTCCACCGCGAACAGCCCGCCGCGCACGACATTGATTTTCAGGCTGGCACCGGGGAAGGCATCACTGATGGCGGCATGAAGCGCCTCGGGCTCGCCGATTTCCAGAATGGTTTGCAGTGCTGCGGCCAGATCCCGGCCATCGTGATGCAGCACTGGCGTGCGCGTACCTAAATGCGCGCGGCGTGCCGGGGCTTCTGAGTCGGTGCGAAAGTGATCATAAAAGCGCCAGCCACGGATACTTTCCCGTAGGTGCAACACTTCGGGTGACGACCGCAGGCTGCCAATCTGATCGAACAGGCTGTCAAAGGTCGGCGTATGTTGCGCCAGAACGTCCCAGTTTCGACCGTCACGTGCTCGAATCATCGGGCCTGCACGGTCCACCAGCAGGCTTGCCGGCCGATAGACGTCCCCGGCCCAGATGCATTCGCGCTTTATCTCTGGATCAAGGGCAAACGCCGAGGGATTCAGACGTGGAGGGGGTTCAGGCAGCCCTAGCGAAATCGCATAACTGAAATCCTCTGCGGCAAAACCCAGGCGCAGTCGAGTGACCTTTTCCTTTGGCCCGCCTTGCACGTCTACCTCGCCATTGAGCATGCGCCTCGAGATTTTCTCGGGCCCGGCCCAAAACGTGGAGTCCAGGCCGCCCTCACGGGCCAGGGCATTGGTTACAGCGCCTTGCGCAGTTTCAGCCAACAACCGAAGGGCCCGGTAAAGATTGGACTTACCGCTGCCATTGGGGCCGGTAATGACATTAAGACGCTCAAGCGGCACGATCAGGTTGTTGATCGACCGGTAATTAGCGACCGCGAGAGTTTTAAGCATGGCTGCTTCCTTGCCGGTGAGAAGAAGGGAGTTTAACCAGATCGCTTGGCGAATGATGAGCCAAGCGGCATGCACGGATACCTGAATCCAGCGCAGTCATTGTCTCCCTCCCCAAAACGGATCCTGAAACCAGTCAATCGGGAAACCCATTGCATGGAGATCAATTTCAGGGTGCGCATCCATTAGCTCGTGCAACCGTCTGTCCCAGTTCGTATGAGGACTAACTTGAAACATCAAAATATTAATGATGCACAGGATCATAAACACTCGGGCATGTGACCCCGTTTGCTGCAGGTGCTGGGGCCATAAAAACATGGCCGTTTTGGGGAGCTCGGGCCGGATACCAAGTTCACGATTCCAAAGTCTTGCATGGTGAGCGCAGACGTTGCGGATAGCGGTCAAACTGTGCAGCCAGGACTGCAGCAACGGGCTTGGTAGCGCCAGATTTCGGGCGATGGCTTTCTTGTCCGAGTCACGAGCCAAGCCTTTAAAAAGGTGCGACAGATCGCCAAAGGTTATTTCTTCCATGGCCGCCCATGCAGGCATCAGGTCTGGCTCACAGTAAGTAAGGGCGTAGTGACGCGGGTAGCTTTCTTTGCTGCGCAATTTCTTTAAGTGGCTCTTACGCGACTTGGATGCGTTGGACCGATCAATGCGCTGGCATTCACGCTCGTAGTCACGTCTAGCTTCGGTCTGTTTGCGTCTGATGTTGTCGAGTAGGGCGCTGTGACGATATCCACGCTGGAAAAAAAGCGGGTTCAGATACCAATGGGACCCGTAGCGTGGCCCCATGTGGTTACTGATGACTGAGCGGATAGCGACTTCGATCCGCTCGATGGCATCAATTACCAATAGGCGTAGCCTGCGATCAAATTCATACAGACGAGTGAGATCCCGCAAGCTGGCGCCGGGCCGAAAGCCGTGTTCCACGTCATCAGTGACCTGGAAGGGACGCATATAAGGGGAAAAGCGGAAAAAGCTCACAGACGCCAGAAAGCAGCGTGCCTCGCTTTCGTCCTGAATCAGTAATCCGCGCATTTTCAGCAGGGACAATTGCTCGTCCACAGTGATGGCGGCCTTGCTAAAGAGCCTCACGGTGAGAAACTGGCGGGCATAAAAAACCCGCTCGATTTGTGCTTGGCTGCAGAGGCAGCCATAGGCATGGCGGGTGTGTTACTGGAAAGGTTATGGAGCATCGACCAGTTTTGCAAGGCTTTGATGAAATCGTTGCGGGCAGGAACGACATGCTACGGATATACCCGTGAAAACAGCGGTACATATGTCTATTTGAATTCGGCAAACGCTATTTCATCTTTTGCATGCCCCGCTTAATGTCCACTCACCTGCAACCAATCACGCACCTCAAGGAACCCTGATCTACGCTTAGAGTCGCATAGTCACGGCGCCACCCACTGTTTACAGCGAGGCACGCGCACGGCATCCGCATAAGGAGTCTGCATGCCCGCTTTCCCCCCAAGATTGGCGTTGTTTGGCCTGACATTGTCGCTGGCGATTCTGACCGGCTGCGGCGAGGAAAAACCTGCTGACGCCAACCTGCCACGTGTCTATGTACAAGAAGTCGCAAGCATCGATTACGCCGCTCAGGTTGCATTGACCGGTGACGTTCAGGCCCGGGTGCAGACTCAGCTTTCATTCCGCGTGGGCGGCAAGATCATTCAGCGAATGGTGGATGTGGGTGATCGGGTCACGGCCAGGCAAGTGCTGGCGCGACTTGATCCCAAAGACTTGCAGACCAACGTCGATTCCGCCGTGGCGGCTGTCGCCGCCGAGCAAGCGCGGGTGACGCAGACCCGTGCTGCGTTCGTGCGACAGGAAAAACTGCTGCCCAAGGGCTATACCAGCCGCAGCGAATACGATTCCGCACAGGCCGCATTGCGCAGCAGCCAGAGCGCGCTCAATGCTGCGCAAGCTCAACTGGCCAGTGCCCGTGAGCAATTGAGCTACACCGCGTTGGTCGCCGACGCGCCTGGGGTGATTACTGAGCGTCAGGCGGAAGTCGGGCAAGTGGTACAGGCCACCGTGCCGATTTTCAGCCTGGCCCGGGATGGGGAGCGTGACGCGGTATTCAACGTCTATGAGTCACTGTTCGCCCAGGCATCCGGTGATGAACCGGTGGTGGTGACGCTGCTCGATAACCCGCAAATCAAAACGGTCGGCAAAGTCCGTGAAGTGACCCCCGCCGTGTCAGCCGAAACCGGCACCGTACAAGTAAAAATCGGCCTCCAGAAATTACCCGCTGGCATGGACCTCGGCTCGGTGGTCAGCGGGGCGTTGACCACGCCGGGCAAGGCCAGCGTCGAACTGCCATGGGCTGCGCTGACCAAGGGGTTGGGCGATCAACTGGGCAAGCCAGCAGTGTGGGTAGTGGACGATCAAGGCAAAGCCAATTTGCGCGCCGTGACGGTAGGCCGTTACCTGACCGCCAAAGTCATCATCACCGATGGCTTGAAGTCTGGTGAGAAAGTGGTGGTCGCCGGGGGGCAGTTGTTGCACCCCGACATGCACGTGGAAATCGCCGCCAGTGAACAGCAGAAACCCGCGAAGGTGCAGCCATGAAGCGTTTGTCGTGGTTGTTATTGCTGCCGCTGTTGAGCGCGTGCAGTAAGGAAGAGCCCGCGCCGGAGCCAGTGCGCCCCGTGCTGCATGTCGAAGCCAAGGCGATTTCTGAGGAAAGCCTCGGCCGGTTTGCTGGCAACATTGAAGCGCGTTATGAAAGCACCCTCGGTTTCCGGGTGGCCGGACGAATTGCTCAACGCAGTGTCGACGTCGGCAGTGAAGTCGCCCAAGGCGCATTGCTTGCCACGCTGGACCCTACCGACCAGCAGAATAATGTGCGAGCTCGCCAAGGTGATCTGGCGCGCATTCAAGCGCAGTGGATCAACGCGCAAGCCAATGCCCGTCGCCAACAGGAGTTGTTTGACCGGGGCGTGGGTGCCCAGGCACAACTGGACATCGCTCAGACCGATCTGAAAACCACCAACTCATCACTCGAACAGGCACGCGCGGCACTGAGCCAGGCCCAGGATCAGTTGGGGTACAGCGAGTTGCGCTCCGATCACGCTGCCGTCGTTACCCGCTGGCAGGTTGAAGCCGGTCAGGTTGTCACCGCCGGGCAAGAGGTCGTGACCCTGGCTCGCCCGGACGTCAAAGAAGCGGTAATCGATTTGCCTGGCTTCCTGGCTGACCAGTTGCCCCAAGGCGTCGAGTTCAAGGTCGCCAGCCAGCTCGATCCGCAGATCAATACCACCGCGACGCTGCGCGAAATCGAACCGCAAGCCGAGCGCACCACCCGCACCCGCCGTGCTCGACTGACCCTGAAAGAGACGCCGGAAGCGTTCAGGCTGGGTACCGCTATCAGCGTCAGCCTGAGTTCAGCTATTGCTTCGCGCACTGAGCTACCGATCAATGCGCTGCAGGAAGTGGATGGCAAGGCGCAGGTGTGGATCATCGACAGGCAAAACCAGACGGTTAATCCTCGCGCTGTGAACGTCATCAGCCGTACGGGCGACAGTTTTGTATTGAATAACGGGATCAAACCCGGCGAGTGGGTGGTGAGTGCCGGGGTCAACAGCCTCAAGCCGGGCCAGAAAGTTAAAGTCGATGAGGAAAGCCCGCGATGAAAGGGAGTTTTAACCTGTCCGAATGGGCCATCAAGCATCAGTCTTTTGTCTGGTACCTGATGTTCGTTGCGCTGTTGATGGGCGTCTTTTCCTACATGAATCTTGGCCGTGAGGAGGATCCGTCCTTCACGATCAAAACCATGGTCGTACAAACCCGCTGGCCGGGTGCGACGGTGGATGAAACCCTTGAGCAAGTCACCGACCGCATCGAGAAGAAACTCGAAGAACTGGACTCGCTGGACTACGTGAAAAGCTACACGCGTCCCGGTGAGTCCACGATCATGATTTTCCTGCACGACACCACCTCTGCGAAGGACATTCCGGAGATCTGGTATCAGGTGCGCAAGAAGATTGACGACATCCGCGCACAATTCCCGCAAGGCACCCAAGGGCCGTTTTACAACGACGAATTCGGTGATGTTTACGGGTCGATTTACGCATTTACGGCGGATGGTTTTTCCATGCGTCAGTTGCGTGATTACGTAGAGCAAGTCCGTACGGAAATCCGCGAAGTGCCTGGGCTGGGCAAGGTCGAAATGATCGGCCAGCAGGACGAAGTGGTGTACCTGAATTTTTCTACCCGCAAGCTCGCGGCACTGGGCCTGGATCAAAGCCAGGTGGTGCAAAGCCTGCAATCGCAAAACGCGGTCACGCCAGCGGGGGTGATCGAAGCCGGGCCGGAGCGAATTTCGGTGCGGACCTCGGGGCAGTTTGCGTCGGAAAAAGATCTGGCTGAGGTCAACCTGCGTCTCAATGATCGCTTCTATCGTTTGAGTGATATCGCCGACATCACGCGCGGCTATGTCGACCCACCGAAACCGATGTTCCGCTTCAACGGCAAGCCCGCCATCGGCCTGGCCATTGCGATGAAGAAGGGCGGCAACATTCAGTCATTCGGCAAGGCGCTGCATGAGCGCATGGACGCCGCCACGGCCAATCTGCCGGTGGGCGTTGGCGTGCACAACGTCTCGGATCAGGCCGAAGTGGTCGAGAAGGCGGTCGGCGGCTTCACCAGCGCGCTGTTCGAGGCGGTGGTGATCGTGTTGATCGTCAGCTTCGTCAGCCTGGGTGTGCGTGCTGGATTGGTGGTCGCTTGCTCGATCCCGTTGGTGCTGGCCATGGTCTTTGTGTTCATGGAATACAGCGGCATCACCATGCAGCGGATTTCCCTCGGCGCGTTGATCATTGCTCTCGGCCTGTTGGTGGACGACGCGATGATCACGGTGGAGATGATGGTTACGCGCCTGGAAATGGGCGAAACCAAGGAGCAGGCGGCGACTTACGCTTATACCTCGACGGCCTTCCCGATGCTGACCGGTACGCTGGTGACTGTCGCCGGGTTCGTGCCCATTGGCCTTAACGCGAGTTCGGCGGGGGAGTACACCTTCACGCTGTTTGCGGTGATTGCCGTGGCGATGCTGGTGTCGTGGGTGGTTGCGGTGTTGTTCGCACCGGTAATTGGCGTGCATATCCTGAGCGCCAACATTAAGAAGAAGGACGAGAAAGAGAAGGAAGGGCGCATTGCCCGCGGTTTCAACAACAGCATGTTCTGGGCGATGCGGCATCGCTGGATCACCCTCATTTTCACCATCCTGATGTTTGTGGCGGCGGTGTTCTCCATGCAGTTTGTGCAGAACCAGTTCTTCCCGTCTTCAGACCGGCCAGAAGTTCTCGTCGACCTGAACCTGCCGCAAAACGCTTCGATCAACGAAACCCGCAAGGTCGTGGACCGCTTTGAAGCGACGTTGAAGGACGATCCGGATATTGAGCGCTGGAGCACTTACATCGGTCAGGGCGCTTTACGCTTCTACTTGCCTTTGGACCAGCAACTGGAAAATCCGTACTACGCGCAGTTGGTGATCGTCAGCAAAAGCCTTGAGCAGCGCGCCGATCTGACCGACCGTCTCAACAAGCGTCTACGCGAAGAGTTTGTCGGCATTGGCAGCTTTGTTCAGCCGCTGGAAATGGGGCCGCCGGTGGGGCGTCCGCTGCAGTATCGGGTGAGCGGTGAAAACATCGACAAGGTGCGCCAGCACGCCATCGAACTGGCCACACTGTTGGACGCCAATCCACATGTTGGCGAGTTGATTTACGACTGGAACGAGCCGGGCAAGGTCCTGCGCATCGACATCAACCAGGACAAGGCGCGTCAGTTGGGCTTGTCGTCTGAGGACGTGGCCAAGCTGATGAACAGCATCGTAAGCGGCTCGCCGGTGACGCAGGTGCGTGATGACATTTACCTGATTGATGTCGTGGGCCGTGCTGAGGACGCGGAGCGTGGGTCGCCGGAAACCCTGCAGAATCTGCAGATTGTGACGCCGGGCGGCACGTCCATTCCGTTGCTGGCGTTTGCGACGGTGCGTTATGAGCTGGAGCAGCCGCTGGTCTGGCGTCGTGACCGCAAGCCGACTATCACGGTTAAAGCAGCGGTAGCGGATGACATGCAGCCAACGGATCTGGTCAAGCAGCTCAAACCTGAGATCGACAAGTTCGCTGCAGGTTTACCGGCGGGCTACAAGGTGGCTACTGGCGGCACCGTTGAAGAAAGCGGCAAGGCTCAAGGCCCCATTGCCAGTGTCGTGCCGCTGATGATCTTCCTGATGGCGACGTTCCTGATGATTCAACTGCACAGTGTGCAGAAGATGTTCCTGGTCGCCAGCGTTGCACCCTTGGGCCTTATTGGCGTGGTGTTGGCGCTGATCCCGACGGGTACGCCCATGGGCTTTGTGGCGATCCTTGGGATACTGGCGCTGATCGGGATCATCATCCGTAACTCGGTGATTCTGGTGACGCAGATCGACGCGTATGAACGCGACGGCTACCTACCATGGGATGCCGTGGCCGAAGCCACCCAGCATCGCCGTCGCCCAATCCTGCTGACCGCAGCAGCCGCCAGCCTGGGCATGATCCCCATCGCCCGCGAAGTATTCTGGGGCCCGATGGCCTACGCCATGATCGGCGGCATCATCATCGCGACCTTGCTGACGCTGCTGTTTTTGCCAGCGCTATATGTGGCGTGGTATCGGATTAAAGAGCCGAGTGATGAGCAGCGGGAGCAGGCTGAGAAGGGTGGTGAACCAGCGCCTTCGAGTTAAATTCTTCGCGGGCAAGCCCAGCTCCTATCAAACAAAATATAACTATCTGATTTGGAATGCTTTTTACTGTAGGAGTGAGCTTGCTCGCGATAGCTCCAGTACAGGCAATATATTCATCGACTGAAAGGCCGAATCGCGAGCAAGCTCACTCCTACAGGGTCCGTGTTTGCTGCGCGACAGCGTGGTGTCAGGGACACCGGGGCGACTCCCACAGGAAGTTGCATTCTCAGGCTGGAAAGCACTGTGAATGTGGGAGCTGGGCTTGCCCGCGATACAGGCGACTCATTGTTGAGTCAGACACATCCAGCCAATTAATCCAGAGCAGCAGATCACCCCGCGTGACCTACCTTTTGAGTTCCCCTAAAGCTCAAAGGCAATGGAATGCGATCTCTTCATCAATCTCGACAGTTACGCATTGGTCGCCACAGTGAAAAGGGCCGGATCTATCTAATCACTTGCAACACTAAAGACCGTCAACCGATCTTTGGTGACTGGCGAGTAGGTCGTCTTGCTGCAAAGCAGTTCGTGTTGGCCGAGCGTGATGGCTTGGCTCGTTCTTTGGCCTGGGTAGTGATGCCTGATCATTTTCACTGGTTGCTGGAGCTCAAGAGTGGTTCGCTGAGCCGAATGGTTGCGCGTACCAAATCACGCGCCTGCGTCGTTGTGAATGCTGCCCAAGGCCGAACCGAAAGTATCTGGCAGCGCGGCTTTCATGATCATGCGGTTCGGCAAGAGGACGATTTGAAGGGCTTGGCCCGGTATCTGATCCTCAATCCTGTAAGAGCGGGACTGGCCGACCGGGTGGGTGACTATCCGCTTTGGGATGCTGCGTGGATTTAACCTGGCCTTAGATCGAGTCGAGGCTATCGCGAGCAAGCTCTGTTCCCACAGGAATCGCGTTTATCTGGCTGGAATGCGGTTGCTGTGGGAGCTGGGCTTTGCCCACGATAAGGGCGACTCGGTGTTAAGTCTTACGCCAAACACTCGCTAACCAGGGCTGTTGTTCCCGAGGTAGTTCAGCAGGGTGGTAATAGTGTTCCAGCTCAACAACCCCCCGAAGCAGTGAGTGGTTTTGCCAGAGTTCAGGATTTCGTAGATCGAGCCGAAGCTATCGCGAGCAAGCTCTGCTCCCACAGGAATCGCGTTTATCTGGCTGGAATGCGGTTGCTGTGGGAGCTGGGCTTGCCCGCGATAAGGGCGACTCGGTATTAAGTCTTACGTTAAACACTGGCCAACCAGGGCTGTGGTTCCCAAGTAGTCCAGCAGGGTGGTAATAGTGTTCCAGCTCAACAACCCCCCGAAGCAGTGAGTGGTTTTGCCAGAGTTCAGGATTTCGTAGATCGAGCCGAAGCTATCGCGAGCAAGCTCTGCCACAGGAATCGCGTTTATCTGGCTGGAATGCGGTTGCTGTGGGAGCCGGGCTTGCCCGCGATAAGGGCGACTCGGTATTAAGTCTTACGTTAAACAATAGCTAACGCTGATATTCACACTGAATAGGTGCAGCGTACTCAATAATTTCATGTGCTGTTATGAGTCGTCCTGCTCAAAAGAAAAATTTCTGAAGAGTACAGGTGTGATAACACCTATTTTTTTCATCGCCCTCTCACCATCTTCCTTGGACATGTCATAAACATCTACCATTACATAACCTGAAATAATTGGGTATTCGGACTCAGTCACGCTAATTGAAAAACGTTCCCACTCCGAGGCAACAGTCCGTTGTTCAAAATCTAAGCCTCCACCGCCGTTTGAATTTGTGTGAGAAACGCCCAACAGGAATTCAGCCGGTTCCCCGCTCTCCACCACACGTTTAGCTTCGAACTCAAATGTACCTGGCCCGGTCATCGGTATTATCTGTTCAAGCCATATGGGCTGCCCCTCGGGCCTGAGCTCAATGCAAAATCCGCCCGTGGTGCTATCGGGGTCAAGAATGAATTTGAATGACGGATTGGAGTTGCGGAACGTCCAAGGATGCAATTGGGCGTTTTGAAAGGTTCCGTTTTGTATGAGGTTAGCCATGATCAATGCCTGATGGATTTAATTAACTGCTATCAATCAGGTTAGTTGAGTCGCCTGAAGTTGCTGAGGGGGGTTATACGTTGTTGGAATGGTTAATTTTTATTAAATCGCTGTTTGCTATTAATAAAGGTTGCGGTGCAGATTAAATTTACACGACGCAGGTCGCCACGCTGCTGTCTTATCCTTCGACCCAGGCTAATTAGTATCAAACCTTACGCCAAACACTCGCCAACCAAGGCTGTTGTTCTCTCGGCAACCCTGCTGGGCGGTAGTAGTGTTCGAGCTCGACAAACCCCGCTGCGCTGAGCAATTCGCGCCAGGATTCCAGGTCGTGATACGAGCCATACCGTGGGCCGTTCCAGCCTTCCTGGTTGTCTCCACGTGGGTTAGAGCTGAACAGCACTCCGCCCGGTTTTAGCGTGGCATGAAGTTCACCCAGCACACGGAGCAGTTCCTGCTTGGGGATGTGAAACAGCACGGCGTTGGCGAAGATGCCATCGAAGCGCTTAGCAGGCAGGTCCAGCTCAAGGAAGTTTTGTTGCCAGACTTCGCAGCCCGTTTCAGCCCGAGCCATTTCAGCGAAGCGTTCGGAGCCGTCCAGACCCACCGGGACATGACCCATGGCGCTAAAGGTCTTCAAGTCGCGCCCTGGCCCGCAGCCGAAATCCAGGATCTGCCACGGTGCCTGGCCTTCAATATGGCGCAGCAGTGCGGCAATGTTCTGGCTGACGTCGTGGTCGCGGGTGCCTTCGCGGAAGTCCTCGGCCACCTGGTTGTAGTGGCCGAGAGTTTGGTCGGTGATTTGTGCGAGGTCTTGCGCTTGGAGCTTCATGGCGAGTCTGTCTGAGCAGTGAGGCGCCAAATATAACTCACTCAGCGCTTGTTCAGACCTCTGGCCAGACGATCGCCGCCCAGTTGAATGACGGCGACCAGAATCACCAGCAGCACGATCACGGTCAGCATGATCTGGGTATCGAAGCGCTGATAGCCATAACGGTAAGCGATGTCCCCCAACCCGCCCGCGCCAATCGCACCGGCCATGGCCGAGGAGTTGATCATGGTCACCAGCGTGATGGTGAAACCACCGACAATGCCCGGTAGCGCTTCAGGCAGCAGCACGTGCCAGATGATGTGCCAGCGGCGGCAGCCCATGGCTTGCGCGGCTTCGATCAGCCCGTGATCGACTTCACGCAAGCTGACTTCCGCGATGCGCGCAAAGAATGGCGTGGCAGCAATGGTCAGAGGCACCACGGCAGCCCAGACGCCATACGTGGTGCCGACGATCATCCGGGTGAACGGAATCAGCGCCACCATCAGGATCAGAAACGGAATGGAGCGGAACAGGTTCACGAAGCCGCCCAGTACCTGATTCAGTGCGGGCGCTTCATAAATCCCGCCTTTGCCGCTGGTGACCAGAATGACTGCCAGCGGAATGCCCAGCACCAGTGCGATGAACGACGAGACGCCGACCATCAGGAAGGTATCGATGGCGCCTTGCAGCAAGCGATCAAACCACATAGCCCAGTACCTCCGCGTGTTGCGCCTGTTTGCGCGCCTGGCTCAACAGTGTGTCGATGCTGTGCGGCGAGCCTGTCACCGACAGCAGCAGGTGGCCCAGCGCATGTCCCTGAATCCGTTCAACTCCGCCTTGTAGCAAACTGACGCGGCCACCCAGGGCCGCAAACAGTGCAGCCAGATCAGGCTCTTCGCCGCTGTCACCGGTGAAGTGCAGATCCAGCACGACTTTGGCGTCTGGCGTTTGCGGTTCGGCAGCAAGTCGTGCCCGCAAGTCTTCCGGCAAGCCGTGTTGCAGAGGTGCTAGCAGGGTTTTACTCACCTCATGCTGCGGGTTGCCGAACACTTGCCAAACCGGGCCTTGCTCGACAACGCGGCCCTGCTCAAGGACCACAACGCGGTCGCAGATATCGCGGATCACGGCCATTTCGTGGGTGATCAAAATGATCGTCAGGCCGAGGCGCTGGTTGATCTCGCGCAGCAGACCGAGGATCGATTGAGTTGTCTCAGGGTCCAGCGCTGAAGTGGCTTCATCGCAGAGCAGAATAGCTGGGTCATGCACCAGTGAGCGGGCAATGCCGACACGCTGTTTCTGGCCGCCAGACAATTGCGCCGGGTATGCCTTGTGCTTGTCCTGCAGGCCCACCAGTTCCAGCAGCTCGGTGACTTTGCGCTGGCGCTGTTCCTTGGGTACGCCTGCCACCTTGAGGGGCAGCTCGACGTTTTGCCACACGGTTTTGGCTGACATCAGGTTGAAGTGCTGGAAGATCATGCCGATGCGACGGCGCAGCTCCACCAGCTTGTCTTCGTTGAGCTCGCCGATGTCAGTCTGTTCGATCAGCACCCGCCCGCTGCTGGGTTGTTCCAGGCGATTAATAGTGCGGATCAGCGAGGATTTGCCGGCACCGCTGCGGCCGATGATGCCGAAGATTTCACCCTTCTGAATCGCCAGATCGATGTTTTGCAGCGCATCGACGGGGCCTTGCTGACCCTGATAGGTTTTACCCAGATTGATGAATCGCACGTGCGCGCGATTTAGTTCGGCGTGCAGTTCGGCCTTGGCTGCCGAATGCGCTGCGCCCGTGGTTTCGAGTGGCAGTTGGCGTTGCACGGATGCATTCATGTCAACCTTCCCAACCGGCTTGGTAGAGCTTGCCATTGACCTTGTCCAGGGTGGCGCGCACGACTGGCGAGTGCTGATAGATGTCGATGAATTTAGCCAGGCGTGGATCGTCTTTGCTTTGCGGCTTGATCACGAACTGGATGACGTATTCCGGGTGATCAAGACCATCAAAGAGAATCGCCGATTCTGCATCGAAGGTTTTCGACAGGCGAATATACGCTGGGTAGCCTTGGACCAGATCAGCGTCGTCATAGGCGCGAACCAGTTGTACGGCCTCTACCTGAATGATCTTTATTTTTTTCGGGTTGGCGACGATGTCTTCTTCGGTGGCCTTGTAACCCACGCCTTGCTTGAGGGTGATCAAGCCAGCCTTGGCCAGCAGTTGCAGACCGCGACCGCTGTTGATCGGATCGTTTGCGATGGCCACGGTGGCGCCGGTTGGCAGTTCATCGAAGCTTTTGTACTTCTTGGAGTACAGGCCGACGTTGTTGATGATCCCCGGCGCGTACGGTACCAGATCAAACCCGGCGGCTTCTTTGGCATTGGTCAGAAACGGAATGTGCTGGAAGTAGTTCACGTCGATATCACCCGCCGCGAGGCTGACGTTGGGTGCAATCCAGTCGGTGAATTCCACCAGCTCGACCTTAAGGCCTTGCTTGGCGGCTTCCTGAACAGCGGCTTCGAGGGGAATGGCGAACGCCGCGGTGGTGCCGACTTTCAGCGGCGCGTCGGCGGCATGGGCGGTGAGGGCTAACAGGCTCAGGGCCAGGGTGCTGATGATTTTTTTCATGGCGGATGTCCGGTGTGTTGCAGGGGTTAGTTGTGTTGTTTGTTTGGTTTGAACGCATTCCATTGTGGGAGCCAGGCTTGCCTGCGATTGGGTTTTCAGGCCATCGCGGGCAAGCCTCGCTCCCACAGGATCTACGCCATCAGCGGGATCTGTAACTGGCTCCGACATGCCGCTCTGGCAATCGCGCGCCGCCTTCTGGAAACAGCTTCTCGCGCAGGCTGCCGGTGTCGTAAGCGGTTTTGTATGAGCCGCGTTTTTGCAGTTCGGGGATCACCAAATCGATGAAATCCACGTAGCTTTCCGGGGTGACAATGCGGGTCAGGTTGAAGCCGTCCAGGCCGGTTTCGGCGATCCACGACTCCAGCTCGTCCGCGACGTGTTCAGGCGAGCCAACCAGGGTGATGTAGCGTCCGCCCAAGGCGTGTTGGTCGAGCAGTTTTTGCCGCGTCCAGTCGTTGTTTTTGAGGTTTTTGGTAGCTGATTGAATGGCGTTGCTCTTCACGTACTGAATGGGCTCATCCAGCTCGTACTGAGAGAAGTCGATGCCGGTTGAAGCGGCAAAATGCGCGACACCGGCCTCGGCGCTGGCGAATTCGCGATACTCCGCAAGCTTGGCCTGCGCCTCGGTTTCGGTTTTGCCGACGATCACGTTCAGGCCCATGAACACTTTGATGTCTTCAGGATTACGGCCAGCCGCTACGGCGCTGGCGCGGACTTTGTTCACTTGTTCCCGGGTCGCGGCCTTGTTCTGGCCGCTGATAAACACGCACTCGGCATGTTGCCCGGCGAACTGCAGGCCGCGCTCCGAACTGCCTGCCTGAAACAGGACCGGCGTACGTTGAGCAGAGGGTTCACACAGGTGATATCCCTCGACCTGATAGAACTCGCCCTTGTGTTGAATCTTGTGCACCTTGTCCGGGCGGGCATAAACCCGCTGCTCGCGGTCGTTGATGACCGCGTCGTCTTCCCAACTACCTTCCCAGAGTTTGTAGAGCACTTGCAGGTATTCATCGGCCTGATCGTAGCGACGGTCATGCTCGACCTGCTCGGTCAGGCCCATGGCCCGCGCAGCGCTGTCCAGATAACCGGTGACGATGTTCCAGCCCACCCGACCACGACTCAGATGATCCAGCGTCGACATGCGTCGGGCGAACAGATAAGGCGCTTCGTAGGTCAGGTTGGCGGTAAGGCCGAAGCCGAGATTTTTAGTAACCGCAGCCATCGCCGACACTAGTAACAACGGGTCGTTGACCGGCAACTGGATGGACTCTTTGAGCGTCACATCCACCGAGTTCTGATAGACGTCATACACGCCGACGATATCGGCGATGAACAGGCCGTCGAAAAGGCCGCGCTCCAGCAGCTGTGCCAGTTCGGTCCAGTATTCGAGTGTGTTGTATTGGCTCGAGTTATCCCGTGGGTGAGTCCACAAACCATGATTGATGTGGCCAATGCAGTTCATGTTGAAGGCATTGAGCAGGATCTTTTTCTTCGCCATCAAATCGTCCCCCGCAGCGGAGGATTCTTGTCATTGAGGTAGTAATTACCGATGGCGTGGAACTTCCAGCGTACCGGGTCGTGCAGCGTTTGGACGCGCGCGTTGCGCCAGTGCCGATCAAGGCCATGTTCGGCCAGAGTTGCCTGGCTGCCCGCGAGTTCAAACAGCGTGCTACCAGCAGCGAGCGAGATTTCAGTGCTGATCGCGCGGGCTTCGGCGACGGCAATCGATGCGGCTGCGACGTTATCGGCATTGCTGTCGGCCTGAGCGATATCAAGGATTTCCCCGGCGCGATCCAGTAATGCTTCGGCGGCGAATAAGCGAATGCTGAGTTTGCCAAAGCTGCTGAGGGTCAGTGGGTCGTCCACGGCTTTTTCGATGCCGGAATCGATCCATGGGCGGGTGCGGGTACGAACGAAATGCAGGGCATCTTCGAAGGCGGCGCGGGCGATACCGGTGTCGATGGCTGCGTGAAGAATCTGTGCCAATGGCCCAACGGTGGTCGGGCGCTCGAAAGCGCTCTGGAATGCCACGACATCGCGGGCATCCACATAGACGTTTTCAAATACCACTGAGCCGCTGCCGGTGGTGCGCTGACCGAAGCCGCTCCAATCGTCGATGACGGTCAGGCCTTCACTGTCAGCGGGCACGAATGCCAACTGCTGGACGCCATTTTCGTCGATCACTGAAGTGGGAATACGTTGCGCATACAGTGCGCCAGTGGAGTAAAACTTGCGGCCGTTGATGCGATAGCCTTCGCCGTCTCGAGTCAGGCGAGTGGTGCGATCGTGGGCTGTCTTTGTGCCTAACTCTGCGAGTGCATTACCGAAACGCAACCCGGCCAACGCTTCGGCATACAGGCGCTTCTGTTGATCGGCATTGCCGTTAACGCGCAGTACTTCCAGTGCGTAGAAATGGTTCTGCGGGATCTGCCCCAAAGACCCATCTGCCTCGGCGATCAGGCGGATGACTTTTGCCAGCGTGACGTTTGACACGCCCGCGCCGCCAAATGCCTTGGGCACGCTGATGCCCCACAGGCCGGAGGCGCTGAAAAGATCCAGTTCTGCATGGGGTAGGCGACGCTCCTGATCACGTGCCGCGCTCTCACGTTTGAAGTGGGCGGCCAGTTCCTGAGCAATGTGCAGGGCCTGTTGATCGTTTTCGATCAGGGCCGCACGGTCCCGCAGTGGGGAATGCAAACTCATAACGCTGTACTCCAGTGGTCTGGTTTAAATCCACGAATGGCGGGCGGGCAGGGTGCCGTTCAGGTGCCATGCGCCGACGGCGTGGTATTTCCAGCGCACGGGATCATGGAGGGTGTGGACGCGAGCGTTGCGCCAGTGCCGGTCCAGGTTGAACTCGGCCAGGGTGGCGCGGCTGCCAGCCAGTTCGAACAGCTTCTCGCTGGCCAGCAGTGACACTTCAGTGGTAAGGACTTTGGCGCGAGCCACTGCGATTGATGCGCGTGCTGCCGAGAATTCATCGATGGGACCGGCGTTGACCTCATCCAGGACTTTCGCCGCTTCGCGCAGCAGTGCTTCTGCTGCATGCAGTTCCAGCTTGAGTTTGCCGATGTCGGCGATCACATACAGGTCATCGCTGGCTCGTTCTACCTGAGCGTCAACCCAAGGGCGCGAACGCTCGCGCACAAACTCGATGGTGTCGTCGATGGCTCCACGGGCAATGCCTGCGTCGATGGCCGCCTGGATCAATTGCGAGACTGCGCCCTGAATATTGGGTGTCAGTGCCAGGCGCCAGTTTTCGACCACCAGTTCGCTTTGCACCTCTACGTTTTCCAGCAGGACCGTGCCGCTGGCGGTGGTGCGTTGGCCGAAGCCCGACCAGTCATCGACGATGCTCAAGCCTGAGCTGCCGCGCGGCACAAAGGCCATGATTTGCTGACCTTGGTCGTTCAATGCTTTGACCGCGACCCAATGCGCGAACAGGGCGCCGGTGGAGTAGAACTTCTGGCCGTTCAGGACCAGACGTCCTTTGTGATTAGTGATACGAGCCTTCAGCTCCAGGGTATTTTTAGTGCCGCGCTCAGGCCCGGCATTACCGATCCGCCAGCCGTCCAGCACGCTTTTGAGCAAGGCTCTTTTCTGCTGCTCGTAGGCACTGCCCAACAGCAGATGAATGATGCCGAACTGGTTCTGTGGGATTTGGCCCAACGCCGGGTCTGCTGCGGAGATAATTTTGAAGACTTCAGCGATGGTCACGAACGAGACTTGCGGCCCGCCATACGCACGCGGGATAGAAATACTGCCCAGGCCGCTGCGGGTGAATGCTTCGATCTGCTGCCAGGGGAGCGAGCGCTGAGCATCGCGCTCGGCAGCCTGCAAGCGGGCTTGTGCAGCCAATACATAGGCGGCTTCGATTGCCTGGGCGTCATTTTGTAATATCCGCGCAGGGTGCAATGGCGGCGCGATATCCGAGCCGTGCTCAGCCAAGGGGGTGTGAGACGTTGAAGCGACCATTCGAACCTCGCAAAAACGCCCTCCAAAGAAGGCGAAGAAAAAACACGATGTCCGGTGGTCCGGTGCATATACCCTAAGGCGACTAAAAAATTAAATATACGAATTTTTTGGAATAAGCATAGAAGACTAAATCATGCCTTCTCAGACGGTTTGTGCGTAAGTCAGGCATGAGCCAAGCAGCACAATAAGGATGCATAATTTTATGGGTTTACTGACTTTCATGAACGTATGTCCCTAATGACGACAGGTCGTTCAGATAAGCCTAGTCAGTTGTTTGTATATGTTATGAGTATGCTTGTAGGGGAATATGCAGTTGGCTGTAGGAATTGTCTTGGGAATAGTAGGTTTGTGAGGCAGTTCGCGCTTGCAGAGCGAGTAGGCCAATACACGAAGCTTTGAAAACTTCGCATATTGGCTGGTATTAAAAAGTGTTCAATCATACCCGGGGCGATTATCCAGAGTACTGACGCTAATTTCCCGTGGCGGTGCCCAGCGAGAGTTATTACCGACTCGATCAATAACGCAATACGTCACCTCCAGTTGCGGCTCATCACCCGCCTCGCGAATCAAGGTGGCGGGCACAATCAGCTTGACGGGTTTACCAACGTTATCGGCATCCAGGGGTTCCAGATCCATGCGCAGATCACCCCAGCGCAGAGTAATTTCATCGCAAGGGGCCATGTTCAGGTAGGGCTCGATGGACAGTGGCAGGCCTTTTTTGACGTCACTGGTAACCAGCCCGTTCCTGATCACAGCGTCCGGCAGGCAGACCGGTGCAAGCCCCTGGTTTTCTTCGCAACTGTCATTGATCAACAGCCCGCCGGGCATGTCCAGCTTCACTCTCAGCCTGCGGCAGGGCGAGGTAATGGGCGCGCCGCCGATCTTCATCAGCCGGTAGTAGGTCTTGACAGTGCCGCTTTGCAGAAAGCTTTCCGGTACTCGCAGGACCATGGTGTAGCCAATATCGGATTCATCCAGAACTTTCGAAGCGACGTAACAACCGCCCCAGTACAACTCGATCAGGTCGCCTGCGTCCATGTCCGGGTAAGGGTCGATGTTGACCAGCAAATGGGCAGCCGCGCGAATGCCGACACCATGCCTGTGGGCCTGTGGGACGTAAGGTGGGAACAGTTTTAGACCGCCTGTTTTGCCAAGTGTGTAAGTCATGTCTGAATGCCCGTCGTCATTAAGTTGATCATTGGTAGTTGTAACAAATTTATTGCTGGAGTCATTGCTGTGCACCTCGAGTTCAACCTGTGGATAGTTAACGTATAGTTCGAGCTTATGGGAAGCATTACAAAGTGTCGGTAAATGCCGCTTGCAACTATTCGAGGGCGTTAGAAGTTTCTGTTGTTCTTGAGCTAATGTCGTTTGCGCTTATCTGTCAAGGCGCTAATGGATTGACCTAGGCGTGTACGAATAAATAAGATACTTCCTACAAGGTTTCGTCGAACTGTTGACCGTATCGGCTTGGTCCGTCCTACTTGAGGAAATAAACAGTTATGTTTACGAAGGATGAAAACCTGCTAGCCGACCGACCAGGTAAAAGAATTGAGCCCCCAGCCGCTGCCCTCTCTATTTCATTGAGTGGGATCAGAGGAGGGCGTCTGTTCAGGTTTTTAGATGATTTTTTAGCGATTCTGAAAGTGCATCAACGACGGGTTTGATCGATTGATTGATGTACAAATGTAAAGCCAGCAGGAACAGCGCCAGAAGGCGCAGGTTTCTGCTCTGTGCTTTGTAGGATCAGTTCCTGCTTCGCTCCAGAAATTGCCGTGTCCGTTCTTCGCGCGGGTTGGCGAACAGCTCCTTCGCGTCGCCTTGCTCGACAATCACCCCCTTGTCGATAAACACCACACGGTTAGCGACGTCCCGGGCGAAATTCATTTCGTGAGTGACGATGACCATGGTGCGGTTTTCTTCAGCCAGGGCGCGAATAGCCGTCAGCACTTCACCTACCAACTCAGGGTCCAGCGCAGAAGTGGGTTCGTCGAACAGAATCACTTCCGGCTCCATGGCCAGGGCGCGAGCAATGGCCACGCGTTGCTGCTGACCGCCCGACAAACGCCGCGGGTAGGCGTCTTCCTTGCCTGCCAGTCCTACTTTTGCCAGTAGTTTGCGACCCAGTTCAGACGCCTTTTCACGCGGCATCTTCTTGACCACCACCGGGCCTTCGATGACGTTTTCCAGCGCGGTGCGGTGCGGGAACAGATTGAAGTTCTGGAACACAAAACCCACGTGCTGACGAAGTTCTCGAATCAGGCTTTGCTGCTTGCTGAGCGGGCGGTTGCCGTCTATTTCGATGTTGCCCACGATGATCTTGCCGCTGGTGGGTTCTTCGAGAAAATTCAGGCAGCGCAGCAGGGTGGTTTTACCCGAACCGCTAGGGCCGATGATCGCTACGACTTCGCCGGCCTCGACCTTCAGGTCGATACCTTTGAGCACTTGTTGACCCTTGAATTCCTTGGTGAGCTTTTCAACCACGATCATGTTCAAGACTCCACATCATGGCGGTTGACTCTCTCTTCCAGACGATTCTGCAGGTACGAAAGCGCCGTGGCGAGGATCCAGTAGATCAAGGCGGCGGCCAGGTACATGGTGAAAATTTCGAAGGTGCGGGCGGTGATCAGTTGTGCCTGACGGAACAGTTCCGGCACCTGAATAGTGGCCGCCAGCGCGGTGTCTTTGACCAGCGAGATAAAGCTGTTGCCCAGTGGCGGCAAGGCAGTGCGGGCGGCCTGAGGCAGAATGGCCCGGCGCATGATCTGCGCGCGGGTCATGCCAATACTTGCCCCAGCCTCCCATTGACCACGATCCACCGAGGCAATCGCGGCACGCAGGATTTCACAGGCATACGCACCCATGTTCAGCGAGAAGCCGATCAGCGCAGCGGTCAGCGGGTCCAGTTCAATGCCCAACTCCGGCAAGCCGTAATAGATCATGAACAGTTGAACCAGCAGCGGCGTGCCGCGGAAGAACGACACGTAAACCCGAGCGATGCCGCGCAGCAGCATCAGCGGTGACAGGCGCATGAGCGCCAGCCCGAAGCCCAGCAGCAGGCCGAAAAACATGCCGCCCAGGCTCAGGAATATCGTGTAGTACGCGCCCTTTATAAGAAAGGGCGCGGAGTCCAGCGCAAGCTTCAGACCCTCTTCAATCATTTGGTCACGTCAGCCTGGAAGTACTTCTGCGACAGCTTGGCGAGCGTGCCGTCAGCGCGCAGTTTTTCGATGGCCTTGTTGATGGCCGCAACCAGTTCAGGCTCGCCTTTACGGATGGCAATGCCGGACTCTTGGCGGGAGAAGGGTTCGCCGGAAACAGCCAGGCTGTCCTTGGTTTTGGCGATCAGCTCCAGTGCGGCCAGACGGTCGACCAGAATGGCGTCGATACGACCGACACGCAGGTCCTGATATTTGGTTGGGTCATCGTCGTAGGTTTTGACGATGGCGGCTGGCACGTTTTCCTTGAGCCATTGCTCGTAGTTGGTGCCCAGACCTACGCCCACTTTGGCGCCTTTGAGGTCGGCTGCGGTTTTGAACTTGTCTGCATCTTTCTTCTGCACCAGCGCCTGAATACCGGAGATGGTGTAGGGCTCGGAGAAGTCATACTTCTTCTTGCGCTCTTCGGAGATGGTCACCTGGTTGATCACTACGTCCAGACGCTTGGACTCCAGCGCCGCCAGGATGCCCGCCCATGGGGTCGCTTGCAGTTGCACTTTGACGCCCAGCTCTTTGGCCAGCGCTTCGGAGAACTCGACCTCGAAACCGGTCAGCTTGCCACTTTCATCCTGGAAGCTGAACGGAGGGTAGGTGCCTTCAAGGCCGACTTTGATCGTGCCAGCCTTTTTGATTTGATCCAGTTGCTCACCCGCAACCGCTTGACCCATCAAGGCGGAACCGAGCACCAGGCTCAGGGTGGAAAGCAGAACGGTGCGCCGAATGGCAGAAATAATCATGACGAGCCCCATTTAAGTTGTTTGGTTTCAGGCAAGAATCGGACCTGACGAACGCTACGTTGGCAGCGGATGTTTATCCAGCTTTTTCAGCGCTTTGATCCGTGCTGGCGGCGATCATAGAAGCAGCTGGTTATGGTTCAAAATAACTAAAAACCTGATTAATATTCGATTTTTGAATAATCAATCGCGTTCTTGTAGGAGCTGCCGAAGGCTGCGAAGCTCAATGTCTGACACTCCGCTATCGCAGCCTTCGGCAGCTCCTACAAAAGTAGCGTCAGGTATTGAGCCTTTACGCAAACACATCCGGGTAAGCAAACAGCGCAGGCGCACCACCGGTGTGCAGGAAAATCAGCGGGCCGTCATCAAAACGTCCACGGCCGATGCCATCCAGTAGCCCGGCCATGGCTTTACCGGTGTAGACCGGGTCCAGCAACAGACCTTCATGACTGGCTACTAGTTTTATCGCAGACAGAGTGCCGGCATTTGGCTCGCCATAGCGCGGGCCGAAATACTCGTCCCATAGCTCCACTTTAAAAGCGTCGGGCAACGTTACGCCCAACAACTCTGCAGTGCGCTCGGCGAGGCCTTGCACTTTCGGCCGCTGAGTCTCTTCGGGGCGCGACACCGTTACACCAATCACTGGCAACTGCGGCAAGGTTTCGGCCAAGGCAAGGGCCAGACCGCTATGAGTACCGGCACTACCGGAGGCCAGCACGACCGCGGCGAAATCCAGCCCGGTCTGCTTGATCTGCTCGGCCAGTTCAAAGCCTGCCTTCACATAACCCAGTGCCCCAACCGGGCTGGAGCCACCAATAGGCACCAGATAAGGCTTTTTGCCGCTGTTACGCAGGCGGGCGGCGAGTGCGTGCAATTGCTCGTCGGCGTTGTCGAGGTTTTCCACCATCTCGACCTTGGCGTCGAACAAATCCAGCAGCAGGCGATTACCGTTGTGCAGATAACTGCTGTCTTCGGTAGCGATCGGATTTTCCAGTAGAGCCACGCAGCTAAGGCCCAAGCGGGCGGCCAGGGCAGCGGTCTGACGCACATGGTTGGACTGAATCGCGCCCGCGGTGATCAGCGTGTCAGCGCCCTGCGCCAACGCATCGGCGGCAAGGTATTCCAGTTTGCGGACCTTGTTGCCACCTAGAGCCAATGTGGTGGTGTCATCGCGCTTGATATAGATGTCGCGGCCCGCCCAGACCGACAGGCGCTCCAGTTTTTCCAGTGCCGTTGGAGCACCGATCAAGTCCAGGCGATTAAATTGAGCGAGCTGTTGTTTGATCATGAGGATAAGTAAGCCGTACAGAGAGTCGCAGGACTATAAGCAGACACTTCCTACAGGGCAACTTCTCACTGCTTATGCCCTCAGAGGAGAAGGCCTACTCAAATTGTTATTTTTTCGCCTGAAATCTTTGCCGTAGAGTGGCCGTATCAGCGGCCACCACTAGAAAGCCGTATCCCGAATCGAGGAGAGTCAGCGTGAGTGATACCCCAGAGGCATCCGCCGAAGGCCGATCCAGTCACTGGCAGTTGCAGCAGATCGTCAGTGAACTGCGCTCCGCGCGTGATGATTGGCGGGCACGTAACAAGCGGGTCAGCGGTGAGCATGGCGGCCGCGAACTGCCCTCCCGCGCCGCCATGCGCGACATTCTTGAAGCGCTCTGCGGCGCGCTGTTCCCGATGCGCCTTGGGCCAGTGGATCTTCGCGAAGAGAGTGAAGACTTCTATGTCGGTCATACCCTCGACGTCGCTCTTAATGCGCTGTTGGCGCAAGCCCGCTTGGAACTGCGCTACGTGGCGCATCAACGCTCTGAAGATGTTCGTGCCCTCGATAAACAGGCACTGGACCTGATTCAGGGCTTTGCTCGGGCCTTGCCGGAGATGCGCAAGCTGCTCGACACTGACGTGCTGGCCGCTTATCACGGTGATCCGGCGGCGCGCAGCGTTGATGAAGTGCTGCTGTGCTATCCCGGCATCCTCGCCGTCATCCACCACCGCATCGCCCACCATCTGTATCGCGCAGGCTTGCCGCTGCTGGCCCGGATCAGTTCGGAAATTGCCCACTCCGCCACCGGCATCGACATCCACCCCGGCGCGCAGATCGGCCCGAGCTTCTTCATTGACCACGGCACAGGTGTCGTCATCGGCGAAACCGCCATCATCGGCGAGGGCGTGCGCATCTACCAGGCCGTCACCCTGGGCGCCAAACGCTTCCCGGCGGACGAAGACGGCCAACTGCAAAAAGGCCACGCCCGCCACCCCATCGTCGAAGACGACGTTGTTATTTACGCGGGTGCCACGATTCTGGGCCGCATCACGATTGGTAAAGGTTCGACTATTGGCGGCAACGTCTGGCTGACGCGTAGCGTGCCAGCGGGTTGCAACCTTACGCAGGCGAATTTGTTGCAGCAGGATGATGGGAGTCAGAAGTAGCTGTCGGCCTCTGATGTTTTGTCGCCTGTTAATAGGGATAAATCCTACGGATGCTGTTCGCAGCATCCGACTTCTTGTTATTGAGCGTTAGTGCAAAGTCCCGCCTTTTATTCAGGCCAAGGACTTGCCCATGTTCAACCCCGCCAACCGCGCTTCGTTCACGCTGGAAATTGCCGGGCTTGAGCATGACTTTCGAGTGCTGGCCTTTACGGCAAAGGAATCCATCAGCCGTCCGTTCAGTGTGCGCATCGAGCTGGTCAGCGAGCGGGCCAATCTCAAGCTGGAAGACGTGCTGCACCGACTGGCGTTTCTGAGGTTCGACGCTGACGGTAATGGTCTCCACGGACAGATCGGCGAAATCGCTCAGGGTGATTCCGGCAAGCGCTTTACCCACTATTTCATGCAACTGGTGCCCAGCCTCAAGCGTCTGGAATACCGCAGCAATCATCGGATCTTTCAGGGCAAGACCGTTCCTGAAATCATCGCGCTGGTCCTCAAGGATCACGCCGTTTTCAGCAACGGGTTTGCGTTCAGATTGCGCGAGCCCTCCAAACACCGTGATTACTGCACCCAGTATCAGGAAACCGACCTGCATTTTGTGCGCAGGCTGTGCGAAGAAGAGGGCATCCACTTTCACTTCCAGCACAGCCCTGACGAGCATTTGCTGGTGTTTGCAGACGACCCTATTCAGTTGCCGGTGCTAAAGCCAGCAGTCGCCTATGTGCAAAGCAGCGGACAGGTTGCAGCCGCGTCGGTTATCAACAGATTCAACGTGCGACTCGCCACGCGCTCGGGCAAGGCCAGCCATCAGACCTATCACTTTCAATTGCCCCAGGTGGACCTGCTCAGCAGTGCGGGCGGCGATGGTCGTAAGGAACTGGAGGATTATCAGTATCCGGCGCCGTTCACGGATCTCAGCGTCGGTACGCGTCAGGCGCAAAAGGCATTTGAGCGAAACCGCAGTGATGTCCGGTTAGCCAGTGGTTCGAGTGACCAAAGTGCGCTGGTCAGTGGCCACTTGTTTGAACTGACACATCCCAATCCGGCGTGGAGCCAGCAGTGGTTGCTGACGTCGGTGTTCCATGAGGGTAAACAGCCGCAGGTGCTGGAGGAGTCGATGCCTCGGACATCGGGAGCGTTTACTCAAGGCTATCGCAATCGTTTTGAAGCCATCCCCGGGAAGGTGCCGTTTCGTCCACCGCTCAGGCACCGCAAACCAAGGGTTTTAGGCAGCCAGCATGCGGTAGTTACAGGTCCGCCCGGCGAAGAGATCTACTGCGACGAATACGGGCGGATCAAGGTCAAGTTCTTCTGGGATCGTGAAGGCAAGCGTAACGAGCATTCCAGCTGCTGGCTGCGGGTCGCCACTGGTTGGGCCCATGAGCAATACGGCACGACGATGATTCCTCGAGTCGGCATGGAAGTGATCGTGGGTTACTTCGAAGCCGATCCCGACCAGCCTTACGTGCAGGCCTGTCTGCCCAATGCTGGTACGCGAGCGCCGCTGAACCTGCCTGTGCAGAACACCCAGACCGTGCTCAAGACCCAAAGCAGCCCAGGCGGCGTAGGTTTCAACGAACTGCGCATTGAAGACCGCAAAGGCGCTGAATCCATTTCCATCCGCGCTCAACGCAACTGGTCTGAGCATGTGCTCAACGATCAATCGATTCAGGTGGATAACCAGCGCAAGGTCAACGTCACCGGGCTGTCCAGCCACGAGCTGCATGGCGAAGAACACCACCTTACGCATGGGGCACGCAAAACCCAGGTGCTGGCCGATGACTCATTGACGGTGGTCGGTAATCAGCACATCAGCGCGGCTAATCATCTGGTCAGCGCTGCGCAGGAAATACACCTGTCCGCCGGGCAGAACATGGTCATAGACGCCACGCTGAGTACGACGATCAAGGCGGGTGGTCACTGGATATCGATTACTCCTGCGGGGATTTTTACCAGTGTGCCGATTTTGTTGGGTGGGGTTCCGGTGCCGGGTATGCCTGCGGTTCCCTCACTGCCGATGTCGCTGGACAAGCAAGCGGCAATCACTGCGCCCAAGTCTGCGGCAGATCATTCAAGTCTGGCGCTTCCTGAGCTACTGGTGGGCGACACCCCGATTGTCGAGCTTTGCCAGAAGCCTGAAGGCAAAACGCCGATGGAGTGCCCATTGACGCATTGCCCTTGTGCAAGAAAATTGCGCGAAGGGGGGCAGTGATGAACACCTGGTTACTGCTTGAACGTACGAATTCAGTTCTGCCACAGCTATATCGAAAGATAGGCGCTCCCCAGCTCTCGATGCTTTTCGACACCACTGAATTAGCAGCCTACACCGAGCAAAGCCCGCTTCTGGTAACTACAGATGAAAACTCGGACTTGCTCAATGCGGTGCAACAAACTCCTGAAGATTGGCCTGGTTTGATCATCCAGAGTGAGCAGCCGACAGTCGCGGTACTGGCTCATCTGCGTCAAATTTTGCTTGTCCGCTTCGAAGCCCTAGGCAGAGGTGTTTTGCGGTATTCCAACCCTGTCACCGCGAGCTATTTTTTCCCGGCCTGTCAGGCCGACTCACTCAAATACTGGCTTGGACCTATCAGCCGCTTGAGTTGGTACGGCGGAACATGGGGAGACCGAGCCTTGAACGCACGCTCCTGGCGAAGTCTTGAAAGCCCTGAAGGCGAAAACCGGGAACCCTTGGCCTTTGAATTCGTGCTCGATAGCCATCAACAACAGGCCCTTCGATGCCAGCAACAGGATCACTTTCTGTACCGGTGGTGGCTCAAACAAAGTGACCTTTGTTATTCGCATGGCCAGCTGTGGCTGGGCGAGGGGCTGCGTTACGGATTTACAAAGGCTGACAGTCTTGAGCGTTACCTGGACGTGCGTCGGGACCATCCATCGCCTGAGGTGCCTCAAGAGTTGCCGAAAGGCTCTGACGAAACCCGTTTTGCCTACTTGCTGCAGCATCTGCAAAAAACTTCCACCGAACAGGAAAACTGAGATGGCACATAACGTCGGCGATCTGAGTCGTGGCCCTTGCTGTGAAATCAATAAACTCATCGTTCAGGTGGTCGGCAAGTATCATCCCGCGACTCAGCGCCTGGCTATTTATGAACGCGAAAGCGATAAGCGCCTGGATGCAATTACCGCTCAGGCTTGTCCGGAAACCATTACCGCGTTTATGTGTGCTCCAAGCACGTTGCATGTCTGGGACTGGAGTGGTGAACCACGACATCGGATGATGCTAGAGGTTGAATCAGAGTACGGCCCACCGATTCTGTTGCCGCTGCCTGACGTCGGCATCACAGTCCGGCAACTGGACCAGCAGCACAACCAGATCGTCCCGATATTACCGTTCGTGGCGCTGCCCGGAATCAACAGTGTCCATGACCACGGCACGCCGGTGCTATGCCGCGCTGGTTACATTTATGTGTTCCTCGGTAATCGCCTGTGGCGCGAACTGGAAGTTCAGGTCACGGACGAAGGCACCACCTATCACGACATCGATCTGGATAAGTTCCGCATTGAGGGCGGGTACGCCGATGATGCCCGGCTAGCCACGGGCAAAGGACTGGACGACATCTGGCTGCCCGCCAACTGGAACAATAAGCGCGTTGAAGCCGAGTTATGTTTTAGCGAGGTGCAGCTCAATCATGCGCGACTCAAACGTCTGGAGCAGGATCCGGCACTGCGTAAACAACGCTGCCAGCGACCCGACCTCAGGGTTTTCAAGGAAGCATCCGACAGGCGTTTTCAGGACAAGCCCGATGGGGCGGCCATGCTCGAAACGTTCAGCGCCTTTGATGCGTTTGACGCCATCAAGCAGTCAGAAGCGGGTGCCGCTCATACCACGTGGTTGAACCTCAGGCAGCATGCCTTTCCCTTATCGGTTCCAGCGCCGCAACGGGCCCGGCAGACTGGTTTTGAATGGATGCTCGATCAACCGGCCCAGTATTTGTGTGACCTGAGTGGGCAATTTCTGACGACCGCTTTCAAGGCTGCACGGCAGCACGTTCAAACATGTGAAGAAGGGAAGGCCGCTTATCATCCGCAGCGCATCGAAACCGGTGCCTGGGCGCAGTGTCTGGAGCAAATCGTTGAGCTGACGGCGGAACACAACAGTGGGCTATGGGAGGCTCACCCACCCGCTGCGGACGTGTTATCGCACGCACGCGACCGCCATCTCTACGGCGTGATGCTGGAGGATACGCACTACCGGATGCGTCATCTGAACACTCGTATTCAAGAACAACAGCAGTTACTGGAATTGTGTGGCGCGCGGGCGCAACAGTACGGCCATCACGGCAGCGCTCTGTTGGTCCAGCAGTTGATCGTGCCCGCGTCAATTGGCGGCCAGAAAAACCCGATGCATCAACAGCTGGACCATCTCAAAGAGCAAGGTCGACTGGACATTAACCGCTTTACCGCTACCGGCGAGCGCACACAGTTGTGGCGTAGTCTGGAAATGAGCCAGTCGCTGCTCTGCGAGTGTTTGCAGTTGCCGCATGCCGAGCAGAGCCTCGCCGATTACGCGAGCCAGGACGGGTTCAAATATGCTGCATCTCTCTACTTCATCAGCCAGATGTTCGTCACGCTGGCGCTGCGCCCAGCGGCTTACGATCCATTGGCGGTCAGTGGTGACATTACTGATGCCGTAACCCTGCTCAGTCTTTACAGCCCGAAAGAGAGCGTCGGTCAGCGCTGGCTCGCTAAAGTCGTCAACGATCTAGAGCATCCGCTGCACCTGATGCTTTGGCCGGATGTCGAGCAGCAGGACCTCAGCGCTCCTTACCAGCCTCCCAGTACGCCTGAGGTTAATCAGGGCGACGGAGAGTTTCGCGCCACTGAGCTGGCGAAAATCGAGCGGAGCAACTTCCTTCCGCCTACAAGCCCAGGCGATATCAACAGCCTGTTCCTGGCGACGTTGCTTGAAAGCGGCAATCTCAACTCCACGCTCACGACAGCTGCCAAAGGTGCCGCTGGGGCACTCATTGCTGTCCATGAAAACCTGCAAGGCGCTGTCGAAGCTGCCGAGCAGGCTTTGCATAAAGCGAAGCAGGCGGGCACCCGGCAATCCTCCACGCCTTGGCGTGCAAGTACTGCGATACAACAGCGGGGCGTTGCACAGTTGCGCAGCATGCTGCCTGCCACCTTTGGCGATCTGCATTTCCTGAGCCGGGCCGAGGCCCATCACAAGGAGTACTACGTCTTCGGTCTGGACGACTTGCCCGAGCAGCCCAGCCGTTCTGCACAGACTTACGGGGTTTATCGTAACCAACACGAGGTAATGAAAAGTCCAGCTGAGCGACACGGCTATGCCGAGCAGCCGGTAATACTCTCGCCCGACCGAAAGGTGCTGGGCATGCCGGGGCAACACCTCACCGCAATATCGGTGCATAACGCGAATCGGCGCTTCAATGAGGCGTGGCAGAAAGAATTGATGGATAGCGCGGCGGATACGGCTGAAAAGGCAAGCGCTATAGAAAAGGCGGCGAAGCAGCTTAATGGGCTAAGCAATAACGGGTTTTTCGAGGTGTTGAATTCGACTCCATTTGCGGGGGTAGTGGTGGGGCTGGAGCTTTGGAATTTGAGGAATGAGTTGGAGGCTTATTCACAAACCAGCCGAGAAAAAAACAAGTACAGAGCGGTCGCTGGAATCGTTGGCGCAGGATTTGATCTCATAATTGCTATGGAGGCGCTCACTGTAAAGGTAGCGGGTAGCAAATCTGTTTTTACAGCGTGGCGCAAGACTTTGCTCACCATCTCAGAAGCCTCCGCCAAGTTTCTTCTGGGATCACTAAGCAATCGCTTGGTCAAGAAAATCAGCGCTCGCCTCCTTGGCCAGGTCGGTGCAGGTTTGCTGTTCGCCGGTCTTAACCTCTACGACGCTTGGTATTCCTACCGATGGGGTGACGATGGCTATATCGGCCACCTGCTTATGGCCGCTGGCGGGCTTATCGGCGCAGCCGGTAGTCTCATCGTCAGTAGCAGTGCGTTTCTCGGTTTATCGCCAGCGGGTTGGGCTTGTCTGCTTTTAATAGGTATAGGGGCCGCCTGGGTTTTTATGTTTAGCAGTAGCTCTGTGGAAGACTGGTTGAGAAAAGGTCCTTTTGGGGATGATCCCTACAACATGGCGGAGCACCTGCGTGACCCCCAAACAGCTTTTTACTACCTGGTCAGCCTGCTGGCCAACATCCGTATCGGCATAGATTGCAACCCGGATTTCAAGCCTGATGCCAAGCTGGATTTTCGCGACACAGTGCCCTTCGAAGTACGCAGTGCTAACACACGGATTCGTATTGAAAGCAATCTGAGCTGGCTATTCGGTGGGCCGAGTTCTTTAAATACTAAAGCTCTGCTTAACCTGAAAAGCTTCGAGGTTTATTTCGAAGCAAGCAGTGAGCGAAGCAGAACGAACAGATCCCAACTCGATGTGACGCCCGTTGCCCACAGGCTTTGGCCAGATGCCTTGGAACTGTTCGTGAACACGCCGTTTTCTTACAAGGCAGAACCTCTCGCGAACCTGCCCGAGGTTTATCACGTATGGCGAGTACGTGCCCAGTTCAGCTTGAACGACGGGCAGCGCATCTGGGTCTTTCCCGCCCCACTCCCCAAGGACCCAACGCCCTTCGAACCGTCCTATGCGAAGCCAGATTTTGAAAGCATTGAACGTCTGTTCTGGGCTGATGAAAAAACACACAGAGCGAAGACTTCGCTATGACGGCAGAGCAGACCTCTTACTACGCCCCGACAGCCTATCGGTCTGACAATATTCCCTTCCAATTGCCTTCCGAAGAGCGGTCCTGGTTAAACCGCTTCGGCAAACGCCGCTTGCCATGGGGATACACGCTAGACATTGCCCCTGATGATTTCTTGCGGGAGCGCTCGCCGGATAAATTGCGGTTTCAGGAAAAGATATTCAAGGAACGTGATGAAAAGATTGCGGCGGGCACTTATGTGCCAGCTCCTTACGAGCATGTGGACTTTCATGATCGACATGACCATCAGCGGTTCAGGTTTTCGTTGTGGTCAAAAAAATCGCAGTTTTGGCTATATCTTTTGATGTTTGGTAAAGGACTATTTCTGGTTGGGATTGTGCCATCGCTGTTTGCTCTCATATCAGCGGTATATCTGGATCCCGAACCATGGATGTTTGTTACGCTCGACTTGATTAAAGGCTTTTTTTCTTGGTTTCTGGGACTTCCTCTTCTCTGCTGGGCCATAGGCTCTCTCGTCATCCACAAATTCCCCAAACTCTGGGTTAAACCCTCACGTGGCCCCATCTGGGAGTTGAATCGTCGCACCGGTCTCGTCACCCTGTTCGATTACAAAAATAACGGCGAATACAAAAAGAGCGGCACCATCGGCGAGCTGACAGCCCCATTTTATGAGTTCGATGCTTACATCGTTTCCGTAGCAGAGCGGCAGGGCTCGATGAACCACGTACTGTTTCTCGCCCATCGTTACCGGGACATCGTTATCGACTTCTCCGCCCTGGTAAACCTCGATAACCGCTGGCAAATGCCCTGCGCGCTGTGGGATTTTCTGCAGAACTACATGGACACTAGTGGTCCGCTGCCGGAGTTGCCGCGTTACGAAGAATTCCGCCACCTCGATCCAACCACCGCTGCCTACGATCAGCAAACCGGCCGACCGCCGCGTTTCTGGATCGATATGGATGACGCGACGTACAAACAGCATCTGGACCATTTGCTGGACAACATTGATGCCATCGACACTTTTCAACGGCCAAACCTGATGGCGCAGCATGTTCGGTATGTGGATTGATCAAGTGTCAGCAATGACAGCTTTTAAGGTACTGGATAGGACTCAACTCACACTCCATGGATCCGCGTCGTTGTGAGTCGTTAACGAATGCTGGACCGTCAAATTCCCCAACCCGACAAGCGGTCCCACCACGGAACGATTCCCGTGAACCGGGCGTCATAACCTCCCTTGAGCCTGCCTCCATCGGCCTCGCGATTAGCCGTCGCGGGGCTTCCATGTTTTAATTGAACGCTCGTTCAATTAAAACCGGTGGTTCGCTGCCCGCTCATAACAGGAGGCTTACCCTTGCTTAATCCGTTTGTTGCTGTCTTTGCCTACGACCTTGAGGTGCATGGCTCATGAGTGCACCTGCTAGCCAATCCAGCGGTATGGTTCGTATGAATCCGCCGGTGTTTTATTTCGCGGCGACGGTTATTTTGCTGTTCGGTGTGCTGGTCATTTCTTTCCCTGAGACTGCTGGTCAGTGGTTGCTGGCGGCGCAGAACTGGGCGGCCAATACGGTCGGCTGGTATTACATGCTGGCGATGACGATCTATCTGGTCTTCGTGGTGGTCACCGCCTTGTCTGGTTACGGCAAGATCAAGCTCGGTGCCGACCACGACGAACCCGAATTCAGTTATCTGTCCTGGGCGGGCATGCTGTTCGCTGCCGGGATCAGCATCACGCTGTTCTTCTTCTGTGTCTCTGAACCGCTGACTCACATGCTGCAGCCGCCGCAAGGCGAGGGTGGCACGACTGAGGCGGCGCGTCAGGCGATGCAGTTGCTGTTTCTGCACTGGGGCCTGCATGGCTGGGGTGTGTTTGCGTTTGTCGGCATGGCGTTGGCGTATTTTGCGTATCGCCATAATCTGCCGTTGGCGCTGCGCTCCGCGCTGTACCCGCTGATCGGTAAGCGCATCAATGGCCCCATCGGTTATGCGGTGGATGGCTTCGGCATCATCGCGACCATTTTTGGTCTCGGTGCTGATATGGGCTTTGGGGTCTTGCACCTCAATTCCGGGCTGGATTATCTGTTTGATATTCCCCATACCCAATGGATTCAGGTCGGGCTGATCACGCTGATGATGGGCGCGGCGATCCTGGTGGCGATAGCCGGTGTCGACAAGGGCGTGCGCGTCATGTCCGACATCAACATGCTGCTGGCCTGTGCGCTTCTGCTGTTTGTGTTGTTTGCCGGGCCGACGCAGCATTTGCTTAACACACTGGTGCAGAATATCGGTGATTACCTCGGGGCGATCACCACCAAGAGTTTTGATGTATATGCCTACGACAAGCCCAGTGAATGGCTGGGCGGCTGGACAGTGTTTTACTGGGCCTGGTGGATTGCCTGGTCGCCATTTGTAGGCCTGTTCATTGCGCGTATTTCCCGTGGCCGGACCATTCGTGAGTTCGTGTTCGGTGTACTGCTGATTCCGCTGGGTTTCACGTTGGCGTGGATGTCGATTTTCGGTAACAGCGCCATCGATCAGGTGCTCAATCACGGTATGGTCGCGCTGGGCCAGTCGGCCATTGATGATCCGTCGCGCACCCTTTATTTGCTGTTGGAAACCTATCCATGGAGCAAAACTGTTATCGCGGTGACGGTGTTCATTAGCTTTGTGTTCTTCGTCACGTCGGCGGACTCGGGCACCGTGGTGCTTTCGACGCTGTCGGCCAAAGGCGGTAACGCTGATGAAGACGGTCCCAAGTGGCTCCGTGTGTTCTGGGGTGTGGCGACTGCGCTGGTGACCAGTGGCTTGCTGTTCTCTGGCAGCATCGATGCATTGAAATCAGCGGTGGTGCTGACGTCGTTGCCGTTCTCGCTGATTCTGCTTTTGATGATGTGGGGGCTGCACAAGGCGTTCTTCATGGAGTCCCAGCGTCAGATCGCACAGTTGTATTCGTTGGCTCCGGTGTCAGGCGCTCGACGTGGCGGTTGGCGTCAGCGTTTGAGCCAGGCCGTGCATTATCCGTCGCGAGACGAGGTGTACCGCTTCCTCGACCAAACCGTGCGCCCGGCTATCGAAGACGTGACTGCCGTGTTTGCCGAGAAAGGCCTGAACGTTGTCACTCAGCCTGATCCGGCTAACGACAGCGTTAGCCTGGAAATCGGCCATGGCGAAGAACGGCCGTTCATTTATCAGGTGATGATGAAGGGCTTCTTCACGCCGTCGTTTGCGCGCGGCGGGATGGGCTCCAAGCAGTTGAACAATCGCCGCTATTACCGCGCCGAAGTGCATTTGAGCGAGGGCAGTCAGGATTACGATCTGGTGGGTTATACCAAGGATCAGGTCATCAACGACATCCTCGACCAGTACGAACGCCATATGCAGTTCCTGCATTTGGTGCGGTAGGCCGGTTAACCATCTAACCTCGGTCCCACAGAGTTGCGTAGATTCTGTGGGAGCCGAGCTTGCTCGCGATAAGTCTGGACGCGGTTGCCAGTCAAATCGCGTCATCGTTCAGCGCTGGCAAGCACTGCCTACAGGCTGGCTTCGTTTGTGAAGGCGGTGTTTCAGTCAATATACGGCTGCGGATGTACCTGCCCCTTCGCGAATGAATTCGCTCCCACGGATTTGTGTGCGGCTTCAGGTTCATGATGAGCCTGTGGGACCGAATTCATTCTGCAGGCCAACATAGAGTCTCCTTCAGGGCTTAGAGTTGGCAGCTCGGTTCACATCGATCTACGCCAACCCGCCGTTGGCGCGCAGGATCTGCCCGTTGACCCAGCCTGATTCCGGCCCGGCGAGAAAGGACACGACATTGGCGATGTCTTCTGGCTGACCCAGGCGTTGCAGGGGCGGCATGTTTGCGAAGTTCTTGATTTGCTCTTCGGTTTTGCCATTCAGGAACAGCTCGGTAGCGACGGGACCGGGTGCTACTGCGTTGACGGTGATGTTGCGTCCGCGCAGTTCCTTGGCGAACACATGGGTGAACGATTCAACCGCGGCCTTGGTCGCGTTGTAGATCGCGTAGCCAGGAATGTTCAGCGCCAGCGCCGAGCTGGAGAAGTTGATGATCCGCCCGCCGTCGTTCATTCGAGCACTGGCTTCACGCAATGTGTTGAAGGTGCCGCGTGTGTTGATGGCGAAGGTCTGTTCGAACAGTTCGTCGCTGGTCTCGGCAATGGGCATGGTTTTCATGATCCCGGCGTTGTTGACCAGTACGTCGATCTTGCCCAGTTTTTGCTCGGTCAGGTCAAACATGGCGCGGACTTCGTTTGTGTCGGCCACGTTGGCTTTGACCGCGATGGCCTGACCGCCATCGGCGATCAGTTCTGCCACCAGTGAGTCAGCTTCGCTGGCGCTGTTGGCGTAGTTGACGACCACTGCAAAACCATCGGCTGACAAGCGTTTGGCGATCTCTGCACCGATGCCGCGAGACGCTCCAGTGACAATGGCGACTTTGCGAGGACTGTTCTGATTCATGATCCACCTCCATTTTGAATGTGCCGATACTTTTACATGCTGAACGCAGTTATAAACAGGTTCGGATTGGCATTGGCGTTCGGTAAACCTGAGCAAACACAGGACCTGTTGGAGCTGCCGAAGGCTGCGATCGCAGCGTGTCAGGATAAATGCTTCGCAGCCTTCGGCAGCTCCTACAGAGAGTGCATTTCAATCCAGTTGTTTTGCATTTTTGATGAGAGATTAGCTTGCTCGTGAAGCGTTGTAGCAGACAATCCGGTTATGACGGTGAGATCGCAATCGCGAGCAAGCTCACTCCTACAGGTGCCCATGGTTGATGCGAGACAACGCGGTGTCTGCATCCAGCAGCGTGCAAAAGCAAAAAAGCCCAGAGCTGCATGCGCAACCCTGGGCTTTTGGGTGAGGGCTTTAATCAGCCTTCATCACCCTCGTCATCGTCACCACCATCAATCTTCATGCCCAGTTCCTTGATCTTGCGAGTCAAGGTGTTGCGGCCCCAGCCCAGCAGCACGGCGGCGTCGCGACGACGGCCAGCGGTATGCTTGAGGGCGGTTTCGATCATGATGCGCTCGAAGGTCGGCACGGCGCTGTCCAGCAGACTGGATTGGCCGCGGGCCAACGCCTGATCGGCCCACTGGCGCAACGCTTGTTCCCAGTTGGTCACGGGCGCTGCATCTTGCGGCAGGCTCAGCAGCTCGGGTGGCAGGTCGCTAATGTGCACTTCACGGCCCGAGGCCATGACGGTGATCCAGCGGCAGGTGTTTTCCAGCTGGCGAACGTTACCCGGCCAAGGCAGGTGTTTGAGGTATTCCTCGGTTTCCGCCTTGAGCAGTTTCGGTTCGACCGCCAGTTCCTGCGCCGCACGGCTCAGGAAGTGTTTGGCCAGGGTCGGAATGTCTTCACGACGATCCGACATGCGCGGGATGTGGATGCGAATCACGTTCAGACGGTGGAACAAGTCTTCCCGGAATTTGCCAGCCTGCACCAGTGTTTCCAGGTTCTGGTGAGTCGCCGCAATGATGCGCACGTCAACTTTGACCGGCGTGTGGCCGCCCACGCGATAGAACTCGCCGTCAGCCAGAACCCGTAGCAAACGGGTTTGAGTGTCAGCAGGCATGTCGCCGATTTCATCGAGGAACAGCGTGCCGCCATCCGCTTGTTCGAAGCGGCCGCGACGCAGGTTTGCTGCGCCGGTAAATGCGCCTTTTTCATGGCCGAACAGTTCCGATTCCATCAAGTCTTTTGGAATCGCAGCCATGTTCAGCGCAATGAACGGCGAGGCCGAGCGTGGGCTGTGGCGATGCAAGGCGTGGGCAACCAGTTCTTTACCGGTCCCTGACTCGCCGTTGATCAACACGGTGATGTTGGAGTGGCTCAGGCGGCCGATGGCCCGAAACACTTCCTGCATCGCTGGCGCTTCGCCAATGATTTCAGGGGTGCGGGTCAGTGTCGGCGCAACGTCCATGCCTTGCTGTTCCTGGGCATGCAGGTTGGCACGCTTGACCAGAGAAACGGCTTCATCGACGTCGAATGGTTTTGGCAGGTACTCGAACGCTCCGCCTTGATAAGAGGCAACAGCGCTGTCGAGGTCTGAATGCGCGGTCATGATGATGACCGGCAAGCGCGGGTGTTGCTCACGAATGCGCGCTAACAGGTCCAGGCCACTGGCACCCGGCATGCGGATGTCGGAGATGATCACATCCGGTTGTTGACGAGCCAGACGACTCATCACGCCGTCGGCGCTGTCGAAGCTTTGTGTGGTCATGCCTTCTTGCTGCAAGGCTTTTTCCAGAACCCAACGAATGGAACGATCGTCATCTACGATCCAGACAGTTTCACTACGGCTCATGTCGAAGCTGCTCCTTGTTCCAGCGGCAGGAAGATCGAGAAGGTGGTGTGGCCAGGATGGCTGTCACACTCGATCAGCCCCTGGTGCTGACTAATGATGTTCTGCGTTATCGCAAGACCGAGCCCAGTGCCGTCAGGGCGGCCACTGACCATCGGGTAGAAAATGGTTTCCTGAAGCTCCGCGGGGATTCCAGGACCGTTGTCGATGATTTCGATTTTGCTGACCAGCCGGTGACGCACATGGCCGATGGTGAACTGACGCATCGCACGGGTGCGCAGGCTGATCCGGCCCAGGCGCAGCTCGTTCTGGCTGCTAATGGCCTGCATCGCGTTTCGCACGATATTGAGCACGGCCTGAATCATCTGTTCGCGGTCGATCAATACGTCGGGAATACTTGGATCATAGTCGCGCACCAGAGTGATGCACCCTTGGCTTTCTGCTTCGACCAGGCTGCAGACGCGTTCGAGCACTTCGTGCACGTTGGTCATGGCCAGCGAAGGCAACTTGTTCGATCCGAGCATGCGATCCACCAGATTTCTCAGGCGGTCGGCTTCCTCGATGATGACGTTGGTGTAGTCCTTCAAACTCTCTTCAGGCAGCTCGCGGGCCAGTAATTGCGCTGCGCCGCGAATACCGCCGAGTGGATTCTTGATTTCGTGAGCCAGGCCACGCACCAGCATTTTTGTGGTTTCCTGCTTGGACAGCTGCGCTTCTTCTTTGGTGATGCGCAGCAGACGGTCACGCGGATGGACCTCCAGCAGCAACAAGGTCTCGCCCTGGCTGAGGATTGGCGTTACCGCGTAATCAACCGTCAGTGTCTGGCCGGTAAGGGCGGTGAGCATGGCTTCGCGTTTGGTAAACGGGTGCGCTTGTTCCACTGCTTGGCGCAGGGAGCTCAGGGCTTCTGCAGATTCAGTGAACAGCTCGCTGATGAATTGCCCATGGCTGCGCTGACCGCTGATGGCCAGCAGCATCTCCGCTGCCGGGTTCATGTACTCAAGGCGCAGGTCGGCATTGAGCAGAATGGTGGCAGTGGTCAGGTTGTCGAGTAACAAACGGTGCAGCGCGTCGCTGATAGTCATTAAAGTCGTTGACCTCTTTTGGCTCATTGCGATTCCAGGCGAGCCTCGGGTCGCAGGCGCTGGTTGGTCTTCTCCAGCGTGGGTAACGCCACCGATACGTTTGTATCCAGTGCAGATAAAGGTGCTGTTATAGCCAAGTTGCAAAAACCAAACCAAGGCTCCGAAAAGAAGCGTTTAATCTGCAAAATCGGGCTTTTTTTGGACAGTGCGTTTGAATGGTTCATTGGTGCGGACCATTTTCGAACCAAAATGGGGTGGTGGGTCCGCTGGCTTGCAATATCTTGCACCAATTTAGGGCTTTGGTGTTTAGGGAGGGGAATCTGAATCAAAAGAAAGGCAGGATGCTGCTCTCTTCTTCTGGTTTGTCCTTTATAGGGCACTCAGGCCGGATGCCGTATTCGGCGGTTTTGCAGGGATTGGCGAGACGCTTTTGCGCCAGTGAAATACGCAGCAGGTGAAAGGGCTGATTCGGCGTTTTTTCCAGCACGCGTCCTGTCTCATCGAGAATCTCCACCGCGAGCTGGTGAGTACCTCGATCTACATTCTTCAACGGGAAGACAGGGCTTCGCCCGGCTTGGGCGTAAGGCTGACCATCAACCAGGAGCCGATAGCTATGACCCGGCTGCAAGGCGGGGTCGCTGGTGACGGTGACAATGAGTTCGCCCTGGGCGCTACGCACCGTTGCGTCCGGTTCTGGCACCAGAATCCGTAGCAGGTCGTAACGAAACATCGCTTTGGGTTTTGCCTTGGGCGGCGCGCTTTGCTGGACGGTGCGTTTGGGGGGCGATCCGGTGGTGTTATTGCTGGGCAGGATCTCCACGCGCTTCGCGTTCTTGTGAGGCTGATCGGTGAAGACCCGGTTACCTTGCGCGTCCGTGTAGGTATACACCTCCGCAAGCGCTGATGTGGACAGTGTAATCAGCAGGCAGACGAGCATGCTGATACTCAGCCGGGATTCAAGGTTTGCCGACATGAACGCGCTGCACGGTCAAGGTGATGGTAGGGCTTTGCTGGATGATGCGACCGTTATCCAGCACCGCCACCGCAAAGCTGTGCTCGCCACGATCAATATTGACGACCTGCAGGCGCGGCACGTTGCCCGGCTGGCCGTAGAGATTGCCGTCGACCATCAGTTGCAGTAAGTGCCCCTGCATCAATCTTGGTTTGATCGATACGCCAACGGTGAAGGTGCCGTTGTTGGCGCGTAACGCCTCTTCGGTCGGAAGATCGGCCAACTCTAGCGTTTCGTAGCCCGCTTGCGCCTGAGCCTGGGGTTGCGGGTTTTGGGGTGGTGTCACCGGTGTCGCCATTTTCCGGGTATCAACGCTATTGAGCGGCGTTAGCTCGACAACCTTGGCCTTCACACCATCAGGCGGCTGATTGCTGAACGCAGCGTTGCCGTTGGCGTCCGTGTATTTGTAGATCTGCGCCGCTGCGGGCAATGCGATCAACAGCAGCAGACAGATGAGGCTTCGGTGCATGCAGGCTCCGTGGCGTTGATGCGGTTGGCGGTGTAATGGGCGCAGCATAGAACATAAATCAGCTTAAGCGGCTCGTGATCATTTACGGATAACGCACAACTCGCCGACTGCGCGAGTCAGCGCAAGATCATGAATCGGGTCTTTGGCTTGCAGTCGGGACTGTTTAATCAGCCAATTTGGGCATTGCGGATCTTCACGGTATGTAGCGAAGGCTGAGTATTCGCGCAGTAATCGCGTCTGTAGCTGATCCAGTTGTGGGCGAATCTGCCCTACCAGATCCGGCCGTGGGGTGTCTGGCGCCTTACCGGCTTCGTGCCACTTCGCGAGAAGTGCGTACTGCACCAGCTTGTTCGCTTCGATCTGCGCAGCGAGGAATTGGCTGACGTCCTGTGGATCCAGATTGTAGGTCGGTGCGAGCGTTGCGGCAGCTGCGATGACCTGAGCTTCACGGGCGCTGTCCTGAATCGGTTTTCCGCTGTCCCATTTGGTCAGCGCGACCTGGTCTGCGATGGCAAGGCGTTCGCTGATGGTTACCATCAGAGGTGCTAGCGCCGCAGGGGCGGGCGAAGTCGTGGGTGTCACTGCGCAGGCGGTCAGGCTGGTGAAGGTGGCGCAGAGGAGAAGCAGGCGTGGTTTATTGGTCATCTCTCTTTTTCTCTTCTGAGTCGGGATGTAATTTGATAATGAATCTGTAGGAGCGCACGAGCACCGCGAGGCCGCGATAGCGGTACATCAGACAGAACGCTATCGCGGCCTCGCGGTGCTCGTGCGCTCCTACAGGGGCGGCGTTCGCGATACGACAGCATGCACTCGCGCAAAGCGCTTCAGGCAACAACTATGTACCGAATATCAAATCCCGCCCATAAAAAAGGCCTCCCGAAGGAGGCCTCTTTTGTGCGTCACGATTGCTGACGCGACTGGATCAGCAGCTGTAGTACAGCTCGTATTCCAGTGGGTGTACGAAGGTACGTACTTTGATTTCTTCTTCGCTTTTCAGAGCGATGTAAGCGTCGATGAAGTCGTCGCTGAAAACGCCGCCTTTGGTCAGGAACGCACGACCTTTGTCCAGCTCTTCCAGGGCTTCTTTCAGGCTGCCGCAAACTTGTGGGATCTCTTTGGCCTCTTCAGGCGGCAGGTCATACAGGTTTTTGTCAGCTGCGTCGCCAGGGTGGATCTTGTTCTGGATGCCGTCCAGGCCAGCCATCAGCAGTGCTGCGAAAGCCAGGTACGGGTTGGCAGATGGGTCCGGGAAGCGAGCTTCGATACGGCGGCCTTTAGGGCTGCTGACGTAAGGAATACGGATCGAAGCGGAACGGTTGCGAGCCGAGTAGGCCAGCATGACCGGAGCTTCGAAGCCTGGAACCAGACGCTTGTAGGAGTTGGTAGCCGGGTTGGTGAAGCCGTTCAGTGCCTTACCGTGCTTGATGATGCCGCCGATGAAGTACAGAGCGGTGTCGGACAGGCCAGCATAGCCTTCGCCTGCGAAGGTGTTCTTGCCATCTTTGGAGATGGACATGTGAACGTGCATACCCGAACCGTTATCGCCGTACAGAGGCTTAGGCATGAAGGTAGCAGTGCGGCCGTAAGCGTCAGCAACGTTGTGAACAACGTATTTCAGGGTCTGAACTTCGTCAGCCTTTTTAACCAGCGTGTTGAATTTCACGCCGATTTCGTTCTGACCAGCTGTCGCCACTTCGTGGTGGTGAACTTCTACGGTCTGGCCCATTTCTTCCAGAGCGTTGCACATTGCGGTGCGGATTTCGTGGTCATGGTCGAATGGTGGAACAGGGAAGTAACCGCCTTTGATGCCTGGACGGTGGCCCTTGTTACCGCCTTCGATGTCGGCGTCGGACATCCACGAACCTTGCTCAGAGTAGATCTTGAACATGGAACCGGAGATATCGGATTTGAACTTCACTTCGTCGAAGATGAAGAATTCTGGCTCTGGACCGGCGAATACAGTGTCACCGATACCGGTCGACTTCAGGTATTCCTCGGCGCGGTGAGCGATAGCGCGTGGGTCGCGGTCGTAACCTTGCATGGTCGAAGGTTCGATGATGTCGCAAACCAGGATCAGGGTTGGGTCTTCGGTGAACGGATCGAGAACGGCAGTTTCGTCGTCCGGCAGCAGGATCATGTCGGAGGCTTCGATGCCTTTCCAGCCAGAGATGGAGGAGCCGTCGAACATCTTGCCGACTTCGAAGAAGTCGTCTTCCAGCGCATCACGAGCCGGCATGGTCACGTGGTGCTGTGTACCTTTAGTGTCCGTGAAGCGCAGATCAATCCACTTAACGTCATGATCTTTGATGAGTTGAACCGACTTCGACATGGTGTCCTCCGGGTGGCTTCGGGCCTATTTAATGGTTTGGGCCCTTAGAATTTGGGTGATGCCGGCGCAAATACTCTGCCAAGGCAACCTGCCTCACAAGGGAGCAAATTGCATGCCAGTGCCCCGAGATGGGTTTTATGCCCGAAACGCTAGCAATTCAGGGATAAAAATCGTCGATTTGAAAATTTAACGCACCACAATGAGGCTGCATATTGTCCGACAGGTCTTTTTTGGTGCGTCGATGATTGGTTGCACGATAACTGGTTAAACCTTGAGCAATTTCCGCTATAATCCCGCCCCCTCTTTTTCGGCTGGCACCTCGCGCGCTGTTTTCATGAAACTAATCGTAAAAGTCTTCCCCGAAATCATCATCAAAAGCCCGCCGGTGCGTAAGCAATTCATCCGCCAGCTGGCCAAGAATATCCGTACCGTGCTCCGTGATCTGGACCCGGTACTGGTGGTGGATGGCTCGTGGGACAACCTCGAGGTTCAGACGAAACTGACCGACCCCAAGGTCCTGCAGGACATGACCGACCGCCTGAGCTGCATGCCGGGTATCGCCAATTTCCTTCAGGTGGCCGAATACCCGCTGGGCGACATGGACGACATCGTAGCCAAGTGCAAGCTGCACTACGCCGATCTGCTGCCGGGCAAGATGTTTTCGGTGCGCTGCAAGCGAGCGGGCAAACATGCATTCAGCTCCATGGATGTCGAAAAATACGTCGGCAGCCAGTTGCGCAAGCAGTGCGGTGCGGCCGGTATCGAGCTGAAAAAGCCGGAAATCGTGGTGCGAATGGAAATTCGCGACAAACGGTTGTTTGTCATCCACAGCCAGCACAATAGTGTCGGCGGATACCCGTTAGGCGCCCTCGAACAAACCCTCGTGTTGATGTCCGGTGGTTTCGATTCGACCGTGGCGGCCTATCAGGTCATGCGTCGCGGGCTGATGGCGCATTTCTGCTTCTTCAATCTGGGCGGTCGTGCCCATGAACTGGGCGTGATGGAAGTCGCGCATTTCATCTGGAAGAAGTACGGCAGCTCCCAGCGCGTGCTGTTTATCAGTGTGCCTTTCGAGGAAGTTCTCGGAGAAATCCTGCAGAAAGTCGATAACAGTCATATGGGTGTAGTTTTGAAGCGTATGATGTTACGCGCTGCATCCTCTATCGCTGACCGTCTTGATATCGATGTGCTGGTTACCGGCGAAGCGATTTCACAGGTTGCCAGCCAGACGTTGCCGAACCTGTCGTTGATTGACGCCGCGACTGACAAGCTGGTTTTGCGTCCGTTGATCACCAGCCACAAGCAGGACATCGTCGATCAGGCGGTTGAAATCGGTACTGCCGATTTCGCCAGGCATATGCCTGAGTATTGCGGGGTGATTTCGATCAACCCCAAGACCAACGCCAAGCGAAACCGCGTTGAGTACGAAGAGCAACAGTTCGACATGGCGGTTCTCGAGCGAGCGCTGGAGAACGCCAAGCTGGTTTCGATCGATCGTGTGATTGACGATCTGAGCCAGAGTGTCGAGATAGAAGAAGTCAGTCAGGCACTGGCAGGGCAGGTCATCGTTGACATCCGTCACCCGGATGCTCAGGAAGATCAGCCGCTGGTATTGCCTGGTATTGAAGTACAGGCGCTGCCGTTCTATGCACTGAACAGCCGCTTCAAGGAACTGGATAACACGCGCCAGTACCTGTTGTATTGCGACAAAGGCGTCATGAGTCGCCTGCATGCTCACCATTTGCTCAGTGAGGGGTATGCCAATGTGCGCGTTTATAGACCGAGCTAAGTGCCCGGGGCTGTTTGCCTGTGGCTTGCGTCACCGGCCCCCCGACGCCAGTCGTCTAGCCGTAACGGCTTTGGCCGACTCTGACGTTATAAATAGCTGTTTAGCAGTATTCAGCTAACCGAATCCTCTGATCGAGATACACAAGTGATCGAAAATCTACGCAACATCGCCATCATTGCTCACGTTGACCATGGTAAAACCACCCTGGTAGACAAACTCTTGCGCCAATCCGGCACTCTGGAGCGTAACGAGCTCAACGACGAGCGCGTGATGGACTCCAACGACCAGGAGAAAGAGCGCGGTATTACCATTCTGGCGAAAAACACCGCCATCAACTGGAACGGCTACCACATCAACATCGTGGACACCCCGGGCCACGCCGACTTCGGTGGTGAAGTTGAGCGCGTAATGTCGATGGTTGACTCCGTGCTGCTGCTGGTTGACGCTCAAGACGGCCCTATGCCGCAAACCCGTTTCGTGACCAAGAAGGCTTTCGAAGCCGGCCTGCGTCCAATCGTGGTCATCAACAAGGTTGACCGTCCAGGCGCGCGTCCGGACTGGGTTCTGGATCAGATCTTCGACCTGTTCGACAACCTGGGTGCTACCGAAGAACAGCTGGATTTCAAAGTCGTCTACGCCTCGGCCCTGAACGGTATTGCCGGTCTGGACCACGCTGAAATGGCTGAAGACATGACCCCGCTGTACCAGTCGATCGTCGACAACGTACCAGCGCCGTCTGTTGACCGTGACGGTCCTTTCCAGATGCAGATCTCCGCTCTGGACTACAACAGCTTCCTGGGTGTTATCGGCGTTGGCCGTATCGCTCGTGGTCGCGTCAAGCCGAACACCCCGGTTGTAGCGATCAGCGCCGACGGCAAACGCCGTAACGGTCGTATCCTGAAGCTGATGGGTCACCACGGTCTGCACCGCATCGACGTTGAAGAAGCCGCCGCTGGCGACATCGTCTGCATCAGCGGTATGGATTCGCTGTTCATCTCCGACACTCTGTGCGATCCACTGAACGTGGAAGCAATGGTGCCGTTGACCGTTGACGAACCTACCGTTTCGATGACTTTCCAGGTAAACGACTCGCCGTTCTGCGGTAAAGAAGGCAAGTTCGTGACGTCCCGTAACATCAAGGAACGTCTGGACAAAGAGCTGCTGTACAACGTTGCTCTGCGCGTTGAAGAAGGCGACACCGCTGACAAGTTCAAGGTCTCGGGCCGTGGTGAGCTGCACTTGTCGGTACTGATCGAAACCATGCGTCGCGAAGGCTTCGAAATGGGTGTTGGTCGTCCAGAAGTGATCATCCGTGTTGTTGACGGCGTGAAGCAGGAACCGTTTGAAAACGTCACCATCGACCTGCCAGAAGAATCCCAGGGTTCCATCATGGAGCAAATGGGTCTGCGTAAAGGCGATCTGACCAACATGGTTCCGGATGGCAAGGGCCGTGTGCGCCTTGAGTACAACATCCCTGCTCGTGGTCTGATCGGTTTCCGTAACGAGTTTCTGACTCTCACCTCTGGTGCAGGTATCCTGACCTCGATCTTCGATCGTTACGACACCATGAAGTCGGGCGATGTCTCGGGCCGTCAGAACGGCGTTCTGGTTTCGGTTGAAACCGGCAAGGCTCTGACCTACTCGCTGGAAACCCTGCAGGCTCGTGGCAAGCTGTTCGTTGAACACGGTCAAGAGATCTACTGCGGTCAGATCGTTGGCTTGAACAGCCGTGACAACGACCTGGGTATCAACCCAACCAAAGGCAAGAAGCTCGACAACATGCGTGCTTCGGGTAAAGACGAGACCATCGCTCTGGTTCCACCGGTCAAGTTCACCCTTGAACAGGCTCTGGAATTCATCCAGGACGACGAGCTGTGCGAAGTGACTCCTAAGTCCATCCGTCTTCGTAAGAAGATCCTGGACGAAAGCGAGCGTACCCGCGCTGCCAAGAAAGCCAAGAACTGATTAGTTTTTAATCAGGCTTGAAAAAACGCCCCCGACCGCAAGGTCGGGGGCGTTTTTGTTTGTGTGGTGCGAGGGAGTAGCGTTTGTCTTGGTAGGAGCCAACTTGTTGGCGAGGCTTCGGTCCTGCTTGATCAGAAATATTGCCTCGCGAACAAGTTCGCTCCTACCGGGATCCGGGTATAGATCCCTTTAAAACTTCGGAAACGGCGTGCTGGTGTTGTTCTTCAGCGTGCCGCTCGCCTGGCGAACCACATCTTTGGGCTTGTAAGCGCAGTAGCCGGGACGCGGCCCAACCTTGGGATGGTTGCGGCACGTATCCGGGCGTTTGTCGTAGATGGTGCACAGGCGGCTCTTGCGATCCAGATACAGGCAGTCGTTGTTGCTCATGCGCTGCAAGGTGAAGATTTCTGATTTCTGGTTGTAGCGCTCGACAATCCCTTCCTTTTGCAGACGCTTGGCGATGTTCTTCGCCGGTTCGCCGCGCTCGAAGTCATCGACGATGCCGATGCGGATCAGGTCCTTGATCTTCACTTCAACAGGCAGCGTGCAGCAGCTGGAAATACAGCCTCCGCACATATGGCTGGAGTATTTGGCCCAGGTATCGATACGGTCGATTTCTGCGGCGGCGATCAAGGTCGGTTTCATGAGCAATATGGTTCCGGGTGTATCGGGCGCGCGATGATACCGGTGCTTGTTGATTTCGCGTAGGCAAAACTTTGCAAAGCGACTACCGGTGGTGGGTGAGCGCTATTCCTGTAGCAGCGCGCTTGCCCGCGATGACTTTCCTCCATCCAACATCAAAGTGCCGGAAAAAACGCGATCGCGGGCAAGCGCGCTCCAACAGGCTGGGAAAATTTTTCAGGATTCGAATATCACTTTCGCCAATTCTTCAATCTGCTCCTGCCGCTCCGCCTGGTTCAGCTTGGCCCCAGGATTGAGCGACGACCACTGCGGATGTGCACGAGCCTTGTGCAGAGCTTCCGGCAGTTTACCTTCGCGCCAGGTTTTATCCTGTGGTGTGGTCAACTGGATGCTTTCCATCGCTGCGTGGCCCCGTGCGCCGAGGGCCAGCAGCAAATGGCGCTGACGCAGCGCAAGCAGGCGAAGTACAGCATCGTCCACCGTCAGTTCGCGCTGGCCTTTAATCTTGCCGAGCAATCGTCCACCGTAACTGCGTGCAGTCTGTAATGCACCACCGGCAATCGCCCCGGCCAAAGCCGCTGCGCCCATGGTGAGGCCACCCACCAGCAAATCGACACCGGCACCCGCTGCCGCGCCTGCCGCTATCCCGCCGCCGACTCGTACGCCCAGTTGCTTGAGGGTTTCCGGGTTGAACAAATCGTCACCCCAACGCCCGTCCAGCAGCGGCAAATCGCTGGCTGCCGCGTCCTGAACGCGAAACGCGTAAAGCTTGAGCAGCTCTTCCACGCAGCGCTGTTCGCGCTGGCGCACCGCTTTGCGCAACTCATCGATAGCTTGTTGCTCGTGGCCCGATTCAGTGGAAACGCTGCGGCGGCAGGCTGCGCAGTCGATGAGTAACTGCGCGATCAACCGGCTAGCACTTTGCCGTCGGATTTCGCGCTGGGCCTCAAGATCCAGAATCAGCCGTTCCAGTTGATCTCTGGAGTTTTCCAGCAGCAGGGCAAGGCTTTCATAAAGGCGCCGCTCGCCATCTTCTGGCGGCGCGACGCTATCAAAGCGCACCAGCGCATGCAGACCCAGTCGTGCAAGTGCCTCGCGCCATGCGGGCTCCCGGTGCTCTGCACTGCTGACAAAATTCAGGACTGGCAGCAACGGTTTGCCACAACTGGCCAGGATCGACAGCTCGTCGCGGTACTTGGCCAGTACCGGCTCGCGGGCATCGATGATGTACAAGCCGGCGTCAGAGGCCAGTAACTGGCGCATGACTTTGGCTTCCTGCTCAAAGCGCTGTCTTGCTTCACTGCCCTCCAGAAAGCGTGCCAGCCGTGCGGGGCCGTCCAGCCGCTCGCCCGGTCGATCCTGGCGTTCGAGAAAGTCCAGTAGCGCGATGGCATCTTCCAGGCCCGGCGTGTCGTAGAGCTCAAGCAGTGCCTGACCATCTACCGACAACCGCGCGCCTTCCACATGGCGGGTGGTGCTCGGCCGATGGGAGACTTCCCCGAAGCCTACGTCGCGAGTCAGCGTTCTGAGCAGCGAGGTCTTGCCGACATTGGTGTGGCCGACCACCGACAGTTTCAGCGGGCGGATCTTGTCCTTGTCAGTCATGACCCGTCTCCAGCCAGTTCAGTGGCGCGCTGTCGCTCCACGCGAGATCCAGTTGCTGCAGCGCCGCGTGCCAGTCACTGACTCGCTCTGCGTTCAGATGTTGCCCGGCAGGGGCCGATAGCAACCAGACCCGTGTTGCGCCCGCACAGCGAGCAAGTTCGGCAACCAGTGCAAGACTGCCGCGATCCGGCGAGCGACGTGGGTCGCAGGCAATCGCCAACCTTGCAGGTGGAAAGCGGGTCAGTTGATCGAGCAGTTTTTGCCGGGATTCCCGGCTGTCGAGAATGCCTGCATCGACCACGCCTTCCGGCAACCGGGGCGGCCATGGCTGTTCATCGTCCAGCTCGATAGCGACCAACAAGGCGCCGTTGCTTTGTTGTGCCGTGCCATTGGGCAGTACTTGATGCAGTTGCTCTGGCGCAGCGTCGCTGACCCCCAGTCTCTCGCTGCTGGGCATCAGGCGTTCGCGAAGCTGGCTGTAACCTGGCAAGGTCAGGTCCAGACTCAGTGCAGCCTGGCCGATGCGCCAGCGCCACAGGCAGACCAACGCAAGGATCAGGCGCGGCACGATGCCATAGACCAATAGCACGCCGACCAGCCATGCCGCCCAGGCCTGACGACCTGATTCAACAACCAGGGCGCTGTCGCCGCTGGCGCGGATCATGGACTCGTCCGGCACAGCAAAGCCCAGCATGGCCGGGAGAATGCCGAGCGTCTGGGTCAGGCTGACGAAGGTGTCGCTGCCTAAAATAGTGGTTTCCCACACAAAGCCATAACGTCGCGTCGCCATCAGCATCAATAGCAGCACCAGCGCGCTGACCAGTGCCAGCAGCCATAAACCGTGTATCGCCGCACCCAGTACCCATCGATTCAGGCGTTTGCGCTGCAACAGCACAATCAGCGCAGGTGCAAGCTGTGCGGCCTGGGCATCGCGGGCGAGCTTTTCGCTGAGCCATAGCCAGAGGCGTCCAAGGCTGGCGGTGTTTTGCCCGGCGACGCTAAAACTCATCGCCCAGCTGAAGAGCATAATCAGGTTCAGCCCGAGCAGGCTGCCCAGCGCCCAGAACACATTGACCGGCGTTTGGCCGTCGCCCAGCGCCGCGAAGGCGAGCCCGGCACCGCTGAGTACCGAGAGAATCGCCAGTGCAATCAGGGCCAGTCGGGCGCCTTGTTTCCAGTGTGGCAGTGCGGAGCGCATGCCATCGCGTTCGGCCAGCCACAGGGCCCGGCTTTGCACGCGGTTCGTCAGATCGCCACCGTTGGCCCGGGCGCGACGGTTGGCTTCAAGGTCTTCCAGCGGGCCGGCCTGTTCTTCGCGCAGGCGCACGGCTTCGGTCAGCCAGAGGGTATCGAGGGGAGTCAGAGCAGTCACACAGCGTCTCGTCGAATGAATCAGTAAAGGAGCATAACCTCTGCGCCCTGTATTCGAGCAAATCGGCCGCTACGAATTCAGTGTCAGCGTCTGTTATTCTCGCCGCCATGAAAAATCAACTTCCGCTTAGCCTGATTGCCGCCCTTGGTGAGAACCGAGTGATTGGCGTCGACAATTCCATGCCCTGGCACTTGCCGGGGGATTTCAAATACTTCAAAGCCACGACTCTGGGCAAGCCGATCATCATGGGTCGCAAGACCTGGGATTCGCTGGGGCGGCCACTGCCAGGTCGCCTTAATCTGGTGGTCACGCGCCAAGCGGATCTGCAGCTTGAGGGTGCCGAGGTCTTTACGTCGCTGGAGTCCGCTGTTGCCCGCGCTGAAGAATGGGCGCTGGAGCAGGGCGTTGCGGAAGTGATGCTGATCGGCGGTGCGCAGTTATATGCCCAGGGTCTGGCTCAGGCAGATCGCTTGTACCTGACCCGTGTGGCATTGAGCCCCGAGGGCGATGCGTGGTTCCCGGAGTTTGAACTGGCCGAATGGGCATTGGTGTCCGAGGTGTTGAACCCAGCGGTGGATGACAAGCCTGCGTATAGTTTTGAGGTTTGGGAGCGGCACTAATCTCCGGTTGACTGCGGACTTGTGCAGCCTGTGTGAAAACTGCTGCAGGCTGGGCACCTTCGGTGCTACGCGCACAATACTGCGTTAAAAACAGGCGAAAAATGCTCATTTAGAACACTAGAGTCGGACGCGACCCCGGCCGTTTTTCGCCTGTTTTTGCCTTGTCTTGCCGTCGCTCGCTACGTTTTCACACAGTCTGTGTGGGACCGGATTCATCCGGGAAGGGGTATTTCAGCCGAGATAAATTCAGCGTCTGCACCGGCCCCTTCGCGAATGAATTCGCTCCCACAGGATTTCTGACGGGTCACAAAAGTGTCGTAATCGGAAATCTGCGTCGCGAATCGCTTCCAGTGTGACGCCCTCGGAACGTACACAGTCGCTGGCATCCCCAATCAGTCATCATAATTTGTTACGGTCCATCCTCTTAACTTTCAGGGGGATACCACGATGAAGTTCGCTCCACGATTGCTTGCCGCCGCGCTCTGCCTTGGTCTGGCCGGGCAGGCGTTTGCTGCCACCGAGTTGAAACACTGGCCTGAGCCCGCCGCCAAAGCACTCGACGCGATGATTGCCGCCAATGCTAACAAGGGCAATTACGCGGTTTTCGACATGGACAACACCAGCTATCGCTTCGACCTCGAAGAGTCGCTGCTGCCGTACATGGAAAGCAAAGGGCTGATCACCCGAGAGAAGCTCGATCCATCCCTCAAGCTGATGCCTTTCAAGGACACGGCTGATCACAAGGAAAGCCTGTTCAGCTACTACTACCGCCTGTGTGAAGTCGACGACATGGTTTGCTATCCATGGGTCGCTCAAGTGTTCTCGGGCTTTACCCTCAAGGAGCTCAAAGGCTATGTCGATGAGCTGATGGCCCTGGGTAAACCGATCCCTGCCACTTATTACGATGGCGATGTGGTCAAGAAGCTCGATGTCGAGCCGCCGCGCATCTTTACCGGCCAGAAAGAGCTGTTCAACAAGCTGATGGAAAACGGCATTGAGGTCCACGTCATGACCGCCGCATCCGAAGAGTTGGTACGGATGGTCGCCTCAGATCCCAAATACGGCTACAACGTCAAACCGCAAAACGTGATCGGCGTGACTATGCTGCTCAAGGACAAGAAAACCGGTGAATTGACCACCGCGCGCAAGCAGATCACGGCAGGCAAGTACGACGAGAAGGCCAACCTTGGTCTTGAGCTGACGCCTTATCTCTGGACACCAGCGACCTGGATGGCGGGCAAACAAGCGGCGATCCTGACCTACATCGACCAATGGAAGAAGCCGGTGCTTGTGGCAGGCGATACGCCAACCAGCGATGGCTACATGCTGTTCCACGGCGTAGACGTCAACAAGGGCGGCGTGCATTTGTGGATCAACCGCAAAGACAAATACATGACTCAGTTGAACGGCATGATCAAAAGCAACGCAGAGGCTCAGGCCAAAGAAGGTTTGCCGGTGACCGCAGACAAGAACTGGGTGATCGTCAAGCCGGATGAGATTCAGTAAATAACAGAATGACGTGACCCCCTGTGGGAGATTCTATGGTTGTGATCAAGCCATAACCCACCCTTTGGGTTGATATTCGCTCTGATTTTTCATCAGGGCGAACGCCACCCGAGCGAGTTTGCGAGCGAGCATCACAAGTACCTGTGTGGTTGCTTTTCCGCGGCTGCGATGATGGTCGTAAAACTCTTTCCAGGCACTCGATCGGCTGGCCGACATTGCTGCGTTGTGCAGCAATCGGCGAATCTCCGAGCAGCCTCGTTTGGTTAGGAACCTACGGCCATTTTTTTGGCCAGAATCGGTCACTCTCAGATCCATGCCCAAAAAAGCAATGTAGGAGTCGCCGCTCTTGAAGTCGCCTCGGTTGTAAGCCATGACCAGAGCTGTCGCGGTCAGGAAGCCGATACCTTCAACAGCTTGGCAACGGGCCACTTGCTCCAGCAGGCCGGCTTCGCGCAAGGCATCTTTGAGCTTTGCCTTGACCAGCAGGTCCAGCCGTTCGATTGACTTGAGGAAGGCTGCAAATGACGCCTTCAAGCTGGTGTCATTTGCCCAGCTCTGGGTCAGGCTGGTTTTGGCTTGAATCAGTGAAGCCCTGCGTCGCAGAAGGCTTTGCAGCTTTCCGTAGACTGCTGGGGGCGGCGTCCAGGGGCGAAGATTTTCGCCTTCGTTTTTCAGAAATCGGGCAAGAAGACGGGCATCAGATGCGTCTGTTTTACTACGGCCACCGACACCTTTACGGTAATTACTGAGTTGAAAACCATCGATGATGTAGACGTCGAAACCAGACTCGTAAGCCAGCTCGACCAGATCGACGTGATAAACATTTGTCGCTTCAACAGCAATGGCAGTGGTCCTCGGTAACGTTTTAAGCCAGCGTTTTATGGCAGGCTTTTCGTTGGTTATCGAGGTGAGCAGATCCGGATCTGCCTGGTAGGTAACGAGCTCAACTTTGGCGACATCCACGCCTACGATTGACTTCGAAACACGCATTGCCATGAGCATTTCTCCACGCTAAGGTTTGACGACTTGTTGGGGGTTCACCCAGAGGCGCAGGCTTGTTTCTATCGTCGCTTGAACGAAGCATTCTTTATCGGCGCTTTTGGTGGAAGGGGTGGGGCGAGGTCTCCCACGGTCTGTACTGTTGCAGCAGTCAGATGCGAACTGTTCGTCCCACCACCCCTTCAAGTCTAACCATACAAGCGAATTCATTCGCGAATGCGGTGTTCCAGTCGACGGATATGTATCGTTTGTACCGGCCCTTTCGCGAATGAATTCGCTCCCACAGGTTTTGCGTTGATCCTGTCAGCCCAATAAAAAACCCGGCATCGCTGCCGGGTTTTTTGTGTTCACTGAAAAAGCTTAAGGCACCAGCTTGTCCAGCAACGCCTTGTCGCGCACAGCGCCTTTGTCGGCGCTGGTAGCGAGCAGGGCGTAGGCTTTCAGCGCTGTCGTCACTTTACGTGGGCGCGCTTCAACCGGCTTCCAGCCTTTCTTGTCTTGTTCAGCACGGCGCGAGGCCATTTCTGCGTCGTCGATCAGCAGGTTGATCGAGCGGTTCGGGATGTCGATCAGTACTTTGTCGCCGTCGCGCACCAGACCAATCGCGCCACCTGCAGCTGCCTCAGGCGACGCGTGGCCGATGGACAGACCCGAAGTACCGCCCGAGAAACGACCGTCGGTGAGCAACGCGCACGCTTTGCCCAGACCTTTGGATTTCAGGTATGACGTCGGGTACAGCATTTCCTGCATGCCCGGGCCGCCTTTCGGGCCTTCGTAACGGATGATCACGATGTCGCCGGCCTGGACTTCGTCCGCAAGGATGCCGCGCACAGCGCTGTCCTGGCTTTCGAAGATCTTGGCATTGCCTTCGAATACATGGATCGATTCGTCGACGCCCGCGGTTTTCACTACGCAGCCGTCCAGCGCGATATTGCCGTACAGCACGGCAAGACCGCCCTCCTGCGAGTAGGCGTGCTCGAAACTGCGGATGCAGCCGTTTTCACGGTCGTCATCCACGGTTTCCCAACGCGTCGACTGGCTAAATGCAGTCTGGGTCGGGATACCGGCAGGGCCTGCGCGGAAGAAGGTATGCACAGCTTCATCATCAGTCTGGGTGATGTCCCATTTGGCGATCGCTTCTTCCATGGACGGGCTGTGGACGGTCGGCAGGTCGGTGTGCAACAGACCACCGCGGGCCAGCGAGCCGAGGATGCTGAAGATACCGCCAGCGCGGTGCACATCTTCCATGTGGTACTTCTGGATGTTCGGCGCCACTTTGCACAGCTGCGGAACGGTGCGCGACAGGCGATCGATATCACGCAGGTCGAAGGGGATCTCGGCTTCCTGAGCGGCAGCCAGCAAGTGCAGGATGGTGTTGGTCGAGCCACCCATGGCGATGTCGAGCATCATGGCGTTTTCAAACGCTTTGAAGTTGGCGATGTTGCGCGGCAGCACGGCTTCGTTGTTTTCGATGTAGTACTGACGGCACAGGTCGACGATGGTGCGGCCAGCCTGCAGGAACAGCTGCTCGCGGTCGCTGTGAGTGGCCAGTGTCGATCCGTTACCCGGCAGTGCCAGACCCAGTGCTTCGGTCAGGCAGTTCATCGAGTTGGCGGTGAACATGCCTGAGCATGAACCGCAGGTCGGACAAGCGCTGCGCTCGTATTCGGCGACTTTCTCGTCGCTCGCTGTCGAGTCGGCTGCGATGACCATGGCATCGACCAGATCCAGACCGTGGGAGGCGAGCTTGGTCTTGCCGGCTTCCATCGGGCCGCCGGAAACGAAGATCACCGGGATATTCAGGCGCAAAGCAGCCATCAACATGCCGGGGGTGATCTTGTCGCAGTTGGAGATGCAGACGATGGCGTCAGCGCAGTGGGCGTTGACCATGTATTCGACGGAGTCGGCGATGATCTCGCGGCTCGGCAGCGAATACAGCATGCCGTCGTGGCCCATGGCAATGCCGTCATCCACGGCAATGGTGTTGAATTCTTTGGCGACGCCACCGGCCCGCTCTATTTCACGGGCAACCAGTTGGCCCATGTCCTTGAGGTGGACGTGGCCCGGTACAAACTGGGTGAACGAGTTGGCAACGGCGATAATCGGTTTCTTGAAGTCTGCGTCCTTCATCCCGGTTGCGCGCCACAAGGCACGAGCGCCGGCCATGTTGCGGCCGTGGGTGGACGTTTTAGAGCGGTAATCAGGCATGGAGCACTCCGGGCGGCTAACCAGGTAAATAGAAAGGGATTGAGCCTCTAGTGTCGTCACGGACAAACGGCAGTGACCGCTTGCTGCGAGGGAAACCGACACGCCACGGGATCACCGTGCGCTCGGCCTGAGCTCATAAACCCGCCGGGGATGACTGGCGATGAATAGCGCCGATTCTACACCTGTAGGGCGCAGAAGGGATGTGTGGGGTGGGATTTATGGATGAACGCTGGATCCGATACATTCGGCAGCACTCGCTTTGCGGCAATATCAACGTCGGAAGGCTAGCGTTTTAAGCTTTCAGCGGAGGGCAATGGATTGTCAGATTTCCACCGTAGTGAACGAGCCCGCACCGGTAGGTACTCGCAGCCTGGTCGGATCTATTTACTCACCTCTGTAGCTCAGGGCCGACAGCCTGTTTTTGCGGATTGGAGGCTTGGACGCTGTGTTGTAAAAGAGTTTCGAAGTGCTCAGGAACAGGGTTTGATCCATTCACTTGCGTGGGTGGTGATGCCGGATCATTTTCATTGGCTTGTCGAGCTTCAGTCTGGAACTTTGCAAGCGCTGATGCAGGGCACAAAATCCCGTAGTGCAATTGCGGTCAATCGTATGAGGGGATGTAGCGAACAGCTTTGGCAGCGAGGATTCCACGACCGTGCCATGCGCTACGACGAGGATTTGCTGAAGGCCGCCCGCTACATCATCGCGAACCCCTTAAGAGCAAGGTTGGTAAAGCGCGTTGGGGATTATCCGCTTTGGGATGCTGTCTGGCTTTGAGTACGTCATCGCGAGCAAGCTCACTCCTACAGTTGGAATGCGTTCCCCTGTAGGAGCGCGCTTGCCCGCGATGGCGTCATGTGCCGCAACGCAAAATCAGTTTTGATAATGCGTTCCCCTGTAGGAGTGAGCTTGCTCGCGATGACGTCATGTGCCGCAACGCAAAATCAGTTTTGATAATGCGTTTCCCTGTAGGAGTGAGCTTGCTCGCGATGACGTCATGTGCCGCAACGCAAAATCAGTTTTGATAATGCGTTTCCCTGTAGGAGTGAGCTTGCTCGCGATGGCGTCATGTGCCGCAACGCAAAATCAGTTTTGATAATGCGTTTCCCTGTAGGAGCGCGCTTGCCCGCGATTGCGTCAGTTGTCGTTACGCAGGTTTAAACCCAACCATCATTCTTCTTACGGCCGCGTGTCATGGCCGGGATGATCAGGCCGACGAGGAGGCCTGCGCCGGCGATGCTGCCGCCGTAGACCATATAGCGCATCAGGACGAGGTTGTTCTCATCGCCGAGTTTGGCCTGTGTGGTCCGCAGTTCTGACTGGGCCGCGGTGAGTTGCTCGTTGAGGTCTTTACTGCGGGCTTCGAGCTCATCGATCAGCTTTTTACGGGTATCCAGGGTTTCCTGCATGCCTTGCACGCGCACCTTCCAGCCGTCATCGATGGTCTTGAGCTGGCCACTCAGATCAGCCACCTGTTCAGTCAGCTCCGGCAGACGTTCGGCCTGGCCGGGCTGGCTTTGCAGGTCGGCAGTCGGAATCCATACCGAGTTACCACCCTCGCGCACCTGGCTGTACTCGCCTTGAGTGCTGATCAGCTCAACCTTCTGGCCGGACTTAAGGGTACCGACAATCCGATAGCCGTCGGTTGGTCCGCTGCGCACATACGTATTGAGGCTGTCACTGACCCAGCGGTCGTTGGCTTTGGGTTCTGCCGCATGGGCTGTAGTGCAAGCAGCGATCAGCAAGCCAGCGCCTAGAGTGCGGTAGTTGAAAACACGAGGAAGACGAGAAATGAATGCTGAAAGATGACGAGACATAGACATGGTTATCTTCGATAAAAGGAAAGATAAAGGCGCCGATGGTCGGGCCGGTAAAGATGGGGCAGTGATCTGCAGGGCAAAAGCGCTGCAACTGCGATGGATGATCGGCATGGGCGAAAAGGGGAATACATGAGCCTTTTGGGGCTCAACGCCAGCAACGCCATCCTTTTTTATCCCCACACACTGACCGTCAAAAAACGTTCGGGTTCATTGCCGGGGTGTGACAGTGACGGAATTCTGACTTGCGGTAGAAAGTCTTGGCTAGGATGACAGCGAATAGCTCGGCAGATGATCGTTGTATCTAACGTACAGTTTTGTTTGTAGGAGGTTTCTGAAAGTGCTGCTGACGGATTTTTTACATCCAGTCATCTCTATAGGATGCCGACGCACCGCAGCGCTTTCCACTAGGGAGGCCCGGTTTGGTCGGGAGGATGAAGTGGGCGACAATTTTGTTTGTGTCGTAGGCATGAAGGCGGATTGCAGTGATTGCGACAAAACGTTTTTACCAAGCAAGGAGCAGCAAAAAACATTGTTTATAAGGCAGCCTTTGGCCTGTCCACATTGTCGATGCATGTTGATCTCCCCTCAAGAGCAGCTTGATGCTCTAGGAGATAAGGGCAATCCTGGAATGAGCTATATCCCGACGATGATAATTATGGGTATCTGCAACATGGTGTTTTTCGGGATGGTTATAGCGGGGATAATCGATCAAGAGGCCGTGATTCTTCTAGGATTCGCGGTAGCAATTTTTGGTCTCATGATAGTGAGCTTCGGTTTCAGATCTGCTACTCGTGACCTGAAAATCCGGCTGGAGAAATACGACTCCCCTTGATTCAAAGGGAGTCGTTACAGCTTAGCTATTCGGCAACAACCGGCACGTGATGCTCTTGATGTAGCGCGTTTCGGCGATCGCCGGGTGTACCGGGTGATCCGGGCCCTGGCCGCCGCGCTCGAGCAGCTGGATGTTGCGATCCAGGTGGCGGGCGCTGGTCAGCAGGATGTTTTGCAGGTCATCTTCCGGCAAATGCATCGAGCACGACGCGCTGATCAGGATGCCGTCCTTGCTGAGCAATCGCATGGCTTGCTCGTTCAGGCGACGGTATCCGGCTTCGCCGTTTTTCAGGTCTTTCTTACGTTTGATGAAGGCCGGAGGGTCGGCAACGATCACGTCGAAGCGCTCTTCGCTGGCTTTCAGCTCTTTAAGGGCTGCGAACACATCACCTTCGATGCAGGTGAGTTTCTCCGCAAAACCGTTCAGTGCAGCGTTGCGCTCCACACCGTCCAGTGCAAATGCAGAGGCATCGACGCAGGTTACGTCAGTGGCGCCGAACGCTGCGGCCTGAATGCCCCAGCCACCGATGTAGCTGTAGAGGTCCAGAACACGTTTGCCTTTTACGTACGGGGCTATGCGTGCGCGGTTCATGCGGTGATCGTAGAACCAGCCGGTTTTCTGACCTTCCATGACCGGCGCTTCGAATTTCACGCCGTTCTCTTCCAGCGCGACCCACTCCGGAACCAGGCCAAATGCGGTTTCCACATAACGGTTCAGGCCTTCTGCATCCCGCGCAGCCGAGTCGTTCTTGAACAGGATGCCGCTTGGCTTGAGCACTTGAACCAGGGCGGCAAGCACGTCTTCCTTGTGTTTTTCCATGGTGGCTGACGCCAGCTGGACCACCAGAATGTCGCCGAAACGATCAACGACCAAGCCCGGCAGCAGGTCCGAGTCGCCATAGACCAGGCGATAGAACGGCTTGTCGAACAGGCGGTCACGCAGAGACAAGGCCACATTGAGGCGATGCACCAGCAACGATTTGTCCAGCGGCAACTTGACGTCCCGCGACAGCAGGCGGGCGCAGATCAGGTTGTTGGGGCTCATGGCGACGATGCCCAGCGCTTTGCCGCCTGCGGCTTCCAGCACGGCTTGATCACCTGCGGCAAAGCCGTGCAGCGGGGTCGCGGCTACGTCGATTTCGTTGCTGTAGACCCACAAGTGACCGGCGCGCAGGCGACGGTCGGCGTTGGCTTTGAGGCGCAAGCTAGGCAGGGACATGACGTCGCTCCGGAAAAAAGAGCGGGATTATAGCGCGTCATCTCGCTCTGGGGCGCGATGATGTGAATTAACCGGCTAGCGGTTGTGCAGCCGCAGGCTCGATCATCCCAACCGCCCGAGTCCTGCTTTTGAAACAGATTTCTACAGAATCTTCGCAGCTTGAAATGCCTGCACATCTCGATATTTTTTAGCGGCTTGCAAGGGCCGTTGCTTCAGTGTCGGGATAATTGACGCCTTTTAGGCGATTACCGTCGGCATTGATGGCTATAAAGCCACGGGCATGAAGGAGTAGAATCCAGATCTGTCCTTGAGTGTTGACCTATGTCCCAAGAGCTTACGTCCGAGCAGATTCAGCACGTCTTGCAAGGCATCAGTGTGCCTCCGCAACCGCAAATCATGGTGGATTTGCAGATGGAGCAGTACATGCCCGACCCCGATCTTGATGTGATCGCGAAGCTGATTTCTCAAGATCCTGGTTTGTCAGGGGCTCTGCTGAAAATCGTCAACTCGGCTCACTACGGGCTTGCCAACAAGATTGCCTCGATCCAGAAGGCGGTCAATCTGTTGGGGATTCGCTCTGTGATCAACCTGATCAATGCGCAGTCGATCAAGGGCGAGATGAGCGATGAAACCATCGTGACGCTGAACCGTTTCTGGGATTCGACTCAGGACGTGGCGATGACCAGTCTGACGCTGGCCAAGCGCATTGGCTCGCAAACTGTGGACGAATCCTACGCGCTGGGTCTTTTCCATGACTGCGGCATTCCCCTGATGCTCAAGCGCTTTCCCAACTATATGGAGGTCTTGGAGCAGGCTTATACCAGTGCAAGTGGGGAGCGCCGGGTCGTGGACACTGAAAACGAAACGTTTGATACCAATCACGCCGTTGTCGGCTATTTCACGGCAAAGTCCTGGCGTTTGCCCGAACATGTCACCAATGCCATCGCTAATCACCATAATGCACTGGCGATTTTTCAGGATGACTCCAACCGTAATGCACCGCTGAAGAACCTGCTGGCAGTATTGAAAATGGCCGAGCATATCTGCGCGTCGCACAAGGTGCTCGGCAACGAAGACGAAGATCACGAGTGGGATGCCATCGGGCATCTGATCCTCGATTACGTTGGTCTGTCCGATTACGATTTCGAAAACCTTAAAGAAAGCATTCGCGAACTGTCCGCGCACTGATCCTGCGCACTGTTGCATCGCTTCGCGCATCACCGAGTTATCCATGCCTGAACTACCCGAAGTTGAAACCACCCGCCGGGGCATTGCGCCTCACCTCGAAGGTCAACGTGTCAGCCGAGTCATTGTGCGTGACCGACGTCTGCGCTGGCCGATCCCGGAAGATCTGGATGTGCGCCTCTCAGGGCAGAAGATCGTGGTGGTCGAGCGACGCGCCAAGTATTTACTGATTCAGGCCGAAGTCGGAACCTTGATCAGCCACCTGGGCATGTCAGGCAACTTGCGTCTGGTGGAGGCCGGCATGCCCGCGCTCAAGCATGAGCATGTGGATATCGAGCTGGAGTCCGGCATGGCGCTGCGTTATACCGATCCACGTCGGTTCGGCGCAATGCTCTGGAGCCTGGACCCGCTTAATCATGAACTACTGGTACGCCTGGGCCCTGAGCCGCTGACTGATTTGTTCGATGGTCAGCGCCTGTTCGAGCGTTCGCGGGGCAAGTCCATTGCGGTCAAGCCGTTCATCATGGACAACGCGGTAGTGGTGGGCGTTGGGAATATCTATGCCACCGAAGCGTTATTTGCGGCCGGTATTGATCCGCGCCGAGAGGCCAAAACCATTTCTCGTGCCCGCTATCTGAGATTGGCGATTGAGATCAAACGCATCCTGGCCGCCGCCATCGAGCGTGGCGGTACGACATTGCGTGACTTCATTGGCGGTGATGGGCAGCCTGGTTACTTCCAGCAAGAGTTGTTTGCCTACGGCCGTGGCGAGCAGCCCTGCAAAATCTGTGGCACTACGTTGCGTGAGATCAAGCTGGGGCAGCGGGCGAGTGTGTATTGCCCGAAGTGTCAGAAGTGATTCGACTAAACGCTCGGAAAGTGGACGATTCGATGTTTGCCTGCAAGCTCAAATGAGATGCAAATCCTGTGGATGCGGTGCTTGCTCGCGATTCTAGCGACTCGGTCTGTCCGGGAGTTGTGTCTAGACTTATCGCGGGCAAGCCCGGCTCCCACAAGGGAGTCGCTTCAACATATTGTTGTGTTTGCCGCACTTGCTTAACCGTCATCGCTGTTTATAGTTAACGGCATCCCAAACCGCTGTACATGAAGGACCATGCCATGAAGCCGTTTCGACTGATCGCCGCCAGCCTGGCTTTGATTTTCGGCATGCAGGCAATGCCTGTAACGGCCAACGAGCCGGTGAATCACGGCAGCGGAGACCCGGTTTACAGCATCCAGAATCCACCGGCTTACGCCATGATCGGCGATTTGCTGATTGCCCGACCGCTACTGATCGCAGCCACTATTGTCGGCGCCGGGTTGTTTGTTGTTGCTCTGCCTTTCACCGCGATGGGCGGTGGTATTGGCCGCACTGGCAAGGCACTGGTCGTTGACCCGGGCAAGGCAGCTTTTGTGCGCTGCCTGGGCTGCACAGGTGATGGTTATAACAGGCAGGAGTAAGGCATGTCTGCTCAGGGCGCGGTTTGCCTGACCTTCGGATCGAATGTTTCTGACACGCCCAGGCCTCTCGGGTCGCTGGCCGCTTCGATACGTTTCCCGGTCTTGTCCCACAGCAACACTTGTTGGTTGCCATAGCCTCGCGAAACTTCCTTGAAGTGATAACCGCGCGATTGCAGGGCTTTCATTTCTTCCTGGCTGAACGCTCCCGGCTCGTGCTCGACCACGTCCGGTAGGTACTGGTGATGGTAGCGCGGCACGGCTGGCCAACTGGCAATCGGCTGGCCATTCAGATACTCCAGCATCGACAGCAGCACCATGCTCGGAATACGGCTGCCGCCCGGCGTGCCGAATGCGGCGAACTCATCGGGGCTTTCCAGAAAGCTCGGGCTCATGCTGGACAGTGGACGTTTTCCTGCCGCAATCGAATTGGCTTTACTGCCTGCAAGTCCATAGGCGTTGCTGCCTTGTGGGTCGGCAGCGAAATCATCCATTTCGTCGTTCAGCACAACGCCTGTACCCGGCACGGTGAACGCCGCGCCGAATGGCAAATTGACTGACAGCGTCGCCGCGACTGCATTGCCGTCAGTGTCCAGAACGGCAAAGTGGGTGGTGTGTTCACCTTCACGCCAGCGCGGTGAAGGCTCAAGGCTGCTGCTTGGCGTCGCGTCTTGAGGGTTGATGCTGCCCGCCAGATGCACCAGATACTCGCGATCCAGCAGATGATCGAGAGGATTGGCGACGAAGTCCGGATCGCCCAGCAGGCCACGGTCGCGATAGGCGCGCCGCAGCACTTCCAGCACATAGTGGGCGCGCTGCACTTTGTCTGACTGCTGCCATGGGAGTTGTTGCAACATCATCAGGCTTTGGGCCAACGCTACGCCGCCTGCGGAGGGTGGCGGGGCGCTGATCAGCTCTCGCTGATCATCCAGGCGAAAACGCAGCGGCGCTCTTGTCGCGACCTGATACTGATCCAGATCCTCTGAATTCCAGATGCCGCCTGCCGTTTTCACGCCATGAACCAACGACTGAGCCGTCAGACCAGCGTAGAAACCATCGCGGCCATTGTTGGCCAGCCGGTTCAGCGTCGCGGCCAGCTCCGGCTGCTGGATGATCGCGCCCATCGCCGGGACTTCGCCGTTACGCAGAAACAGCCGTGCGCTTTCCGGGTCGTCGCGCAATGCCGAAAGGCGAGCGGTGGCGCGTTGCTGATAAATCCTGTCCACCGGGAAGCCCTGATAGGCCAGGCGAATGGCCGGTGCCATGGAGATGTTCAGCGGCAGCTTGCCATAACGCTCGGCCAGTTCGACCAATGCTGCGGGCAGGCCCGGGATGGCGGCGGCCAGCGGGCCGTTCAGTGAGAGGCCAGGTTGTATCTTTCCATCGCGGCTATAGAGATCGTAAGTCGCTTTGAGCGGTGCTTTTTCTCGCGCATCCAGAAACACATAGCCTGTCTGCGCGCCGCTTTGGCGTAACAGGAAGAACCCGCCGCCTCCCAATCCCGAACCATAAGGTTCAACCACGGCCAGCGCTGCACTGATGGCCACGGCAGCGTCGAAGGCATTGCCGCCCGCCACCATGATCTCCCGGCCCGCTGCAGTGGCTTCTGGATGCGGGCTGGCGATGGCGGATTTTGCAGGCCGGGGAAACGCCGCTTCAGCAGCGAAAGTCGTCTGCGCTAATAAAGCGCAAAGCAAAAAAACACTGGATAGAACGTGCTTGAGGGTCATGCCGGGTTCGCTTTGGTCGGCCGGCAAGATAGCTGGATGTCAGCGATTCAGCGCCGAGGGGTCAAGCCTTGCCGGTGATGATCAGGTATTTGTTCATCAGCTCGTCTTTGCTTTCGACGCGGTTTTCATCCAGCGGGATGCAATCCACGGGGCAGACTTGCTGACATTGCGGCTCGTCGTAATGGCCAACGCATTCGGTGCACAGGTTCGGATTGATCACGTAGATCTCCTCGCCTTGAGAAATCGCCTCGTTCGGGCACTCGGGTTCGCAGACGTCGCAATTGATGCAATCGTCAGTGATGATCAGGGACATGGAACACTCCTGCCACGGTCAATGCCGGGGCATATGAAATCTAATGCGGCGAATTGTGCCGCATTAGTCGTTTCGTTGCACCCGGACGTTACCGTAAAACTCAGCGTTTGAAGCGTTCAGTCAGCGCCTCGGCGACAGCCGGGTGGACAAACTTGGTGATATCTCCGCCCAAGGCCGCGATTTCACGGACCAGCGTCGAGGAAATGAACGAGTACCGTTCGGATGGCGTGAGGAAAAGACTTTCGACGTCCGGTGCCAATTGGCGGTTCATATTGGCCAGCTGGAACTCGTATTCAAAGTCAGAGACGGCGCGCAGACCACGCAGAAACACATTGGCGTTCTGTTCTTTGGCAAAGTGCGCCAGTAGTGTCGAAAAGCCTACCACTTCGACATTCGGCAAGTGTTTAGTGACCTCTTGGGCCAGCTCCACGCGCTGTTCCAGTGGGAAAAGCGGGTTTTTCTTCGGGCTGGCGGCAACCGCAATGATCACATGGTCGAACAGGCGCGAGGCGCGCTCGACCAGATCGCCGTGGCCCTTGGTAATAGGGTCGAAGGTGCCTGGATACAACACTCGGTTCATCGCGTCGTCCTGGTCGGAGTCCTTGGGGAGTCGGATGGTAGCGCAGCATTCCCGGTGGGCCAAGTCGAAGTGCTGAAGGCTAAGGTCGTATTGCCATTGAAGTCGGGTGTTAGAGCTGTGTATGCCCTGTCCCTGCCGGACATCGCGAAACGGTAGAAATGTAGGAGTGAGCTTGCTCGCGATAGCGGTCTTTCTGTCACAAAATAGTTGATTGGCAGAACGTTATCGCGAGCAAGCTCACTCCTACAGGGGCCATGTTTGCCGCGAGTCAGGGCGGTGTGATGGACTCCGGGGCAGCTCCCATCAAACTACATGTATGCAATTGAATTGGAATGCGTTCTGTAGGAGCGCACGTGTAATGGTCCAGTTTTTTTGGACCGTTCCGTAGGAGTGTTAGGCCGCCAGTTTTTCGAAAACAGCTGGCGGCAGGTTATTCGAGGCAGAGTGGCAACGTCGATGGTTGTAGTGAGCAATAAAATCCATCACGTCTCGTTCTGCCTCGAAGTGATTCGAGTAACCGTTCTCAGGTGACCAATCGTGTTTCTGTGATCGGAAGTAGCGTTCCACTACCGCATTGTCCCAACAGTTTCCGCGCCGACTCATGCTCTGCACGATTTGCTTCTCGGCCAGATAGCTAACGAAGCGGTCAGCGGTGTATTGGCATCCCTGATCCGAGTGAAACACCAGCTCGGAAGAAGGTCGGCGCAGCCCCACCGCAAGTCGTAAAGCCTGCAATGAAAGCTCGGTATCGGCCGTCCTTGAAAACGCCCAGCCAACGATCCTGCGCGAGAAAAGATCCATCACAATTGCCAGGTACAGCCAACTACCACCGACACGGATATAGGTAATGTCTCCCGCCCAGAACGTGTTGGGATGTTCAGGGTTAAAGCGTCGTGCCAGCACATTGGGCGCAATGTTGGACGGTTTGGTAGCCCGTCGATAGTGCGCATGCTGTGCCCGACGCCTCACCAAACCCAGACTCTTCATCAAGCTGCGCATACGATGACGCCCCATTTGGACGCCTTGTGCCTTCAGCGCTTTAACAAATCCGCGACTGCCCAGCGCGCCTCGATGTTCTTTGTGCAAAAGCCGGATCTTCTTCTCTAACTGCGGCTCGATACTGCGTTTAGCTCGAGGCCGACGCATGGCGTAATAACTGCTGCGAGGTATGCTCAGTACGCAGCACAAGCGTCGAACCGACAGCTTCTTTGTAGCGCCCTCAATCATTTTCTTCGGCCAAACAGCACCTTTAGATGAGAGGGCAACTGCTTTTTTAAAACATCGTTCTCGGCCTCCAGCAGTGCCAATCTGGCCTGCAGCGAGTCGATGAGATCTTGATCCTGAGGCCGGGTAGTTTGCGCGGCTCCTACCTGCTCCTTGCGCCACCGTGAAACCCAGCGCCGCAACGCGGTAGGCCCTACGCCAGTCTGCTCACACGCTTTAGGCACTGAGTAATTCAACTCAACGACAAGGCGAATAGCCTCGGCTTTTTCTTCGGCTGTAACGACCCGAAATCCCATGATGCTTCCTTAGGTTGATACTCCTACATCATGGTCCATAAATATTGAGCCACAACAACGAGCAATGCGAGGCCGCGAAAGCGGTATCAGGTAGAACGCCTTCGCTGCCTCGCGGTGCTCGTAGGCTCCTACAGTGCGGTGTCGATTCGTATGCACTAAAGACAGAGCCCAGCCATCACCGGATAAACAGTTTATAGACCAACCTTAGCATCGCTTTCCCATAAGGCGGATAGATCAGCCGGGCAGCGTTGAAACGCTGTTTGATCAGCACGCCTTTGGCCTTGCTGAAGGTCAGGAAGCCTTCATGGCCGTGGTAATGGCCCATCCCGGAAGGGCCGACGCCGCCAAACGGCAAGTCATCCTGGGCGACATGCAGCAGGGTGTCATTCAGGCACACCCCCCCGGAATGGGTCTGCTCCAGCACGCGTTGCTGTTCGGCTTTGTCGTAGCCTAAGTAATACAAGGCCAGTGGGCGAGGGCGCTGATTCACGTAGGCGAATGCCTCGTCGATTCCTGAATACGGCACGATGGGCAGGAGTGGGCCGAAGATTTCGTCCTGCATCACCAGCATGTCGTCGCTGACATCAAGCAGCAGGCTGAACGGCATGCGTCGATCCTGGCCGCTTTCGTAAAGCGAAATAACCTGTGCGCCTTTGCTTGCGGCGTCATCCAGATAGCGGTTTAGTCGAGCCAACTGACGTTGATTGATAATCGCCGTGTAGTCCGGGTTGTCAGACAGCGTGGGGTAAAACCTGAGGACGGCGGTTTTGTACGCTTCGATGAATCCTGTCACGCGATCCTCCGGCACCAATACGTAATCAGGCGCGACGCAGGTTTGCCCGGCGTTGAGCGTCTTGCCGAAAGCGATGCGCTCGGCCGCGTCTTTCAGCGGCACGTCACGGGACACGATGGCCGGGGATTTACCGCCAAGCTCCAACGTCACTGGCGTGAGGTTTTCCGCCGCTGCACGCATGACATGCTTGCCAACGCTGGTTGCGCCAGTGAATAGCAAGTGGTCGAACGGCAAGCCTGAGAAGGCGATGCCGACGTCCGCTTCGCCCAGCACTACGGCGACCAGATCCTCCGGGAACACCTGCGCGAAAAGACGTTTGAGCAGTTCACCCGTGGCCGGTGTTGACTCACTGAGTTTGAGCATCACCCGATTACCCGCCGCCAACGCCCCGATCATTGGCCCGATTGCCAGAAACAGCGGGTAATTCCAGGGCACGATAACCCCCACGACGCCCAGCGGTTGATACACCACCTTGGCCGATGCGGGCTGGAAGGCGATGCCCACTTTTCGTCTGGCAGGCTTCATCCATTTTTTCAGGTGCTTACGGGCATCCTTGATGCCGAACAGGCTGGGCATCAACTCGGCGAGCAACGTCTCATCAGCGCTGCGATGGCTGAAGTCACTGCTGATTGCCTCGATCAAAGCCTGCTGCTCGGTGCAGAGCAGGTCATGCAGACTGGCAAGCCATTGCAGGCGCTGGTCTGCGGTAGGCATCGGATTGGCGGCAAAGGCTTTGCGCTGCTCGGCAAACACTCGCTCAAGTTCGCTGGTGGGTTGTGAGCGATCCGATAACCAGGCGAGTTCGGCAGGCATGTGGCAATTCCGTTTGGAGTTATCCACTGTTTTTAGAGTCATTGCTCTAGGAAGTCAAATTACGTGTTGGGCTGCTACGTTTTCCTAGGATCTATGCTTTGAGTTAGCCGTGATTCAGCTACGGACGAACTCAGTAAGCAAAGCGTAATTCCCTGCATCCGCGTCGCGCAGGGATTGGATGTATCGACCTCGAACTTCGCTGGCTGAGACGAGGTTTTTGCTTCCCCAAGAGAACTCCGGATGGCCGCACTGCTTCAGAAGGGCGTCAGCCATGCAGCGGGCGTGTCGGCCGTTTCCGTTGGGGAAGGGGTGTATCCAGACGAGTTCGCGATGGAAGCGAGCGGCTATCTCGTCCGGCTCAAAGGTCTCTTTTTCGATCCAATAGGTAACGTTCCCCAAAAGCTGATTTAGCTGGATCGCTATCTGAATGGGGTCGCAGCCAATATTCTTTTCGGTTTTCCGAAACGTGCCTGCCCAAATCCAGGTGTCGCCGAACATTCTCTTGTGCAGGTTGCGGCAAAATTTTTCATTCAGCACATCAAGCTTTTTCTGGCCGTTGAGCCATCGAGTGGCGCTGAGCAGGTTTTCAGCTTCCCATTCGTCAAGCTCGCCCTGAGTGCTGATGTGTTTTGGCTTGAGTCCGGCTGATTCGTCAGCATCCAGGGGCGTTTGGCCGGGTTTCAGGTTCGTCTCTAACGCCACAGTCGGCTCCATGCACCCGCTAGCAACTCCTGACGCCGCTCATTCACCTTACGTTCGACGAATGCGTCAGAGGGACGCTGATCTTCAAGGGCCATGGTGTGTGAAACCCCCATCACTTCTTTCTGTGCCAGCCATTGCGCACGGTCTTCGACCATTTCGTGCAGTGGCTTTTTTGGCACAAGTGCATAGACCAGCTCGCAATCCAGTCCATTTGCCAGCTTTCGCAGCTGACCGAGCGTGATCCGGTCCTCGGCTTCAGACTTTTCGGATTTCTGGAGGGTCGTTGGTGACAGGTCCAGACATGCAGCCTGACTCCTTAAAGAGCGGCCGAGCGACTCTCGGATTGAACGCAGCCAACCCCCGGGCGGTACGGTTTTGCCTTTCAAAGCAGTGAATGGTTCCAATGCACGCTCTACCTGATTCAGACGCAGCTTGTTCAGTGACGAAGTACCCATGGAATCCCCCTTTTGGCAGCCATCAGGCAGCTTTGCAGAAATAACCGTAGGCCTATAGGTTGTGATTTTAGAAAAAATCGTAAGCCTTCAGGCGTACATATGTATTTTTATGTTAGCTCATAGGCGTGCATCTATATAAGTAATGTAATCCTATAGGCCTACACCTATTTGCGAGGTGTACGCCTATAGGGTGTCATTCAGGATGTGCCAAGAGATGGCGGTATTACGCCTTATCTGAAAGTCGCGGCGATGGCCGAGCAGGCCAGATTGATGCTGGCATCGCACTTTGCCATGGGGTTGCATGTTCATCTGGCAGCGGCTTATCCGACAGAGTCGTTGAGCGAGCAGGTCAAGCCCTGGACCGCGCAGCAAGTGGAAATTGGCAAGCGCCCTTGAAGGAAAGTGATGTCCGGACGGTTGATGCCCGGACATCATGCTTGCGTTAAGATCGCTGGATACCGATAACAGCCGAGCGATCAAGTGTGAGCCTGACCCCGCGTATCAAAACCCGTGAACGGATCGTGCTGAACAGTCTGGAACTGTTCAATCAATTGGGCGAACGCAGTGTCAGCACCAACCATATCGCGGCGCATCTGGAAATGTCGCCGGGCAATCTGTATTACCACTTCCCCAATAAGCAGGCGATCATCGCCGAGTTATTCACCGAATACGAAACTCTGGTGAACACCTTCTTGCGCCCGCCCAAAGGTCGCTTGCCCAGCGTTGAAGACAAGCGTTATTACTTGTTGGAAATTCTCGACGGGATGTGGCGTTATCGTTTTTTGCATCGCGATCTGGAGCATCTGCTGGATTGCGATGTGGAGCTGGCCGCGCGTTATCGACGCTTCTCCCAGCATTGCCTGATTCAGGCCATGGCCATTTATGGCGGATTCGTTGAGGCTGGCATCCTGCAGATGAACAAGGTGCAAATCGAGTCGCTGACGCTCAATACCTGGATCGTTCTGACGTCTTGGGTGCGTTTCCTCTGTACTACGCGGGAAACCAGCACTCACCTGAGTGCGGACGCCATGCGCCGTGGCGTTTATCAGGTGCTGATGCTTGAGTCGGGCTATGTCACCCCACAGGCGCAAGACGAAGTGAAAGCGCTGTGTGAAGAATTTTACGTACCGTTGCATCAAGCGCTGGCGGATGGAGTCTGAACATCATCAGCCGCAACGATCTGGAAAAGTGCTGAACCTTTCAATTGTCCACAGGAGCCTGTCATGCCTATCGCGCAACTGATCAGCCCGCAGCAGTTGGCCGCTCGCCAGCTGGAGCCGGGGCTGGTGATTCTCGATTGTCGTTTTGCTCTGGAAGATACCTCCTACGGCCAGCGCAGCTATGCCGACGGGCACATCGATGGCTCGTCTTTCGCCGATTTGGAGCGTGATCTCAGCGGTCCGGTCAGCAAGGGGAAAACCGGTCGTCATCCTTTGCCGGATCCACAGAAGCTGGTTGAGCGCTTGCAGTATTGGGGCATTAACGCCGACAGCGATATCGTGCTGTACGACGACGGACCTGGCGCTTTCGCTGCTCGGGCCTGGTGGCTGCTGGCCTGGTTGGGCAAGCGTGACGGAGTATTTATTCTCGATGGTGGGCTGAAGGCCTGGCACGCCGCAGGTTTGCCGTTAAGCCTTGATCCTCCGGGCAAAGAGCCTGGGGAGTTTAAGGGCCAGCCTGATGACTCGCTGGTGTTGAGTGCCGATCAATTGCAGAAACGTCTCAATAAACCAGAGCTCACCCTGATTGATGCTCGCGCCGAAGCTCGCTTTCGCGGGGACGTGGAGCCTATTGATCCGGTTGCCGGACACATTCCCGGTGCGCAATGTGCGGCGTTCAACGAGAACCTCGGCCCGGACGGTCGTTTTTTACCGGTTGAGCAACTCAAGCAACGCTTCGCCGAAAAGCTTCAGGGACGCCCACCAGAGAGTCTGGTTGCCTATTGCGGGTCTGGTGTGACGGCGTGTCATAACCTGTTTGCGCTGTGTCTGGCGGGTTATCCGCTGGGGGCGTTGTACGCGGGGTCGTGGAGTGAGTGGATTACCGATCCGGGGCGTGAGGTTGCGACGGGGGCTTGAACGTAATCTTCTCCAGTAAAGATGAGCTGACTGGGTGTCCATGGCACCGGGCTGTATCGCGGCGAATATTTGACCTGTAGGAGCTGCCGAAGGCTGCGATAGCGATGTATCAGAATGAATGCCTCGCAGCCTTCGGCAGCTCCTACAGGGGATGTGTTTAATGTAATAAGCTAAAGCCCTGTCCCATGAGCACTCGTCAGCCACAACGGAATCCGCCGCTCAAGGTAATAGCCGGGATTCTTCAGCGAGCCGTCGACGAACCCTACGTGCCCGCCTTTTTCCTGTAGCTCGAACTCGGTGCTGGCAGACAGTTCTTCCGGTTCTGGCAGACTGTGCTTGAACACGAACGGATCGTCTGCCGCCTGGATAATCAGCGTCGGTGTGCGGATGTCTCCCAGGTAATAGCGACTGGACGCGCGGCGGTAGTAATCCTTGGCGTCTGCGAATCCATGCAGGGGGGCGGTTACCCGGCCATCGAAATCCCAGAACGTGCGCATGTTTTCCAGTGACCCCAGTGCGGACAATTCAGCCAGTCCTTCGCTGATCCCTTCGTCCTTGAAGTGACGCTGTTTGTCCTTTACGTACGTAACCATTTCCCGCATGAAATGCCGCTGGTAGACCCTGGAAAAGCCCATGCCAATGCGGTCGGCGCACTCATCCAGCCGGAACGGCACGGACACGGCCACTGCGCCTTGCAGATCACTGTTCTCGCCCGACTCACCCAGATATTTGAGCAGCACGTTGCCGCCCAATGAGTAACCCACTGCGTAAAGCGGTGCCAAGGGGCGTTTGGCTCTGAGGTGGGCAATGACTGACGCGAGGTCTTCGCTGGCGCCGGAGTGATAACTGCGCGACAGCAAGTTCGGCTCACCGGAACACCCTCGCCAGTTCAGTGCGACGCTGGCCCAACCTTCCAGAGCGATCGCCTTTTGCAAGCCGACCACATAAGGCGAGTTCGATGAGCCGGTCAGGCCGTGCAGCACCAGCACCAGTGGAGTGTTCAGCTCATGCGGGCCAAACCAGTCAAGATCGAGAAAGTCCCCATCGGCCAGCCAGATACGCTCACGTTGTCGTTCGATTCGATTTTTTCTTCGCCATAGCGGGCCCCATAAGGTCTGCAGATGGGGATTGCCCAGGCCTGATGCGGGAATGAAGCGATTGGCGAAGGAGGATTTAGCAGGGCGTGTGAACACGGTCGTCCTCTCTCGGCGGATTGCGTATAGATGTACGTTGCCACAAGTGGCGAGGGATGTAAGGAAGTTGCTGCTGAGTGGTCGCCACTATGGATAGGTGGTGTGTAAACGGCCTGAGGTGAAGGATTGCCCTGAAACTGTGGGATATTCTATGTTCACTGCAAGCTCAATGATCAATCGCATTCTCTGTGGGAGCGAGGCTTGCCCGCGATAAGGACAACGCGGTTTGCCTGATAAATGAAAGCGCCCGCATCGCGAGCAAGCTCAGCTCCCACAGATTAATTCAGAACGCCACTATCTGTTACCCACGCTGCCACAGCGCGTAGTACACCTGCCCGGCCTTTTTCTCCCGGTGCAGACGCCAGCTACCCGGCAAACCGGTGGTCGATGGCGGGGTTTCGCTTTCGGTGTAGATCCACGCGTTTTCCGCCAGCCAGCCGTGTGATTCCAGCAGCGCGCAGGCCGAAGCCAGCAGGTTCTGGTGGAACGGCGGGTCGAGGAACACTACATCGAATGGCTCTGCGGTCTGGGTTTCCAGGTGGCGCAGCGAGTCGGCCTGTGTGACCTGACCGGTGGTGCAATTCAACATGCTCAGATTCTGACGCAGGCTCGCAATCGCTGCCGCACTGTTGTCCAGCGCCAGGCCTTTACTCGCGCCACGTGACAGCGCTTCGAAGAACAGCGCGCCGCTGCCGGTGAAAACATCCAGCACCTTGGCACCGGCAATGTCCATTGCCAGCCAGTTGAACAGGGTTTCGCGGACGCGATCCGGTGTCGGGCGCAGACCTGGGGCGTCGGGGAACGTCAGCTTGCGACTGCCCCATTCGCCACCAATGATGCGCAGTTGACCCAGGCCGTTGTGGCCCTTAGGGCGTGGATTGGCCATTAATGCTCCGGGACCCCGAGAGGGCGTTCAGCAGGTTTGTCGGTGGGCGGCGGCAGCGGCTTTTGCGCCACGGTCGGCCCGGCGGTGACGATCACCATCTTGTCAGCGCTCAAGTGCTTGTTCATCACCTCTTTGACTTGCTCGACAGTCACGCTTTGCGACTGGGTGATGAAGTCTTCGAGGAACGTCAGCGGCAAGTCGTAGAAGCCGATGGCGCCCAGTTGCGCAACGATGGACGAGTTGCTGGCCGCGGTTAGCGGGAAGCTACCGGTCAATTCGCGCTTGGCGTCGTCCAGTTCTTTCTGGGTCGGGCCGTTGGCGAGGAAGTCGCGGACGATGTCCTGCACCAGCTTCAGGGTGTTCTCGCTCAGTTCGGCGCGGGTCTGCAGGCCAATCATGAACGGACCCTGAGTCTGCATCGGGGTGAAGCCCGAAGAGACGCCATACGTCAGGCCGCGTTTTTCACGGACTTCAGTCATCAAACGGCTGCCGAAACCACCACCGCCGAGTACCGAGTTGCCCAGCGACAGTGCCGCATAGTCAGGATCGTTACGCTTGATGCCCAATTGGGCGAGCATCAGGTGAGTCTGTTTCGAAGGAAACTCGATGTGCGTTTCGCCAGCTTTGGGTTCGGCAGGGATTGGCAGTTTCGCCAATGCCGGGCCTTTAGGCAGCGATGCCGAGACTTGCGCAGCGATGGCCTGCGCTTCGTCGCGGGACAGATCGCCCACCAGCGCAATTACCGCATTGCCTGCCGCATAAGCCTTGGCGTGAAACGCTTTGAGCTGCGCGAGAGTGATCGGTTTGATGGACTCGGCAGTGCCTTCGCTTGGATGACCATAAGGGTGGTTGCCGTACAGACGCTTGAACAGCTCTTCGCCTGCGAGCGAACCCGGGTTCTGCTTCTTGTATTCGAAGCTGGCCAGCAATTGGTTCTTGATGCGAGTCAGCGAGTCCGCAGGGAAGGTCGGCTTGCCTACCACTTCGGAGAACAACTTCAACGCAGGCTCGCGTTTGTCCGTCGCGCTCAGGCTGCGAATCGAAGCCACTGCCATGTCGCGATAGGCACCGTTGCTGAAGTCCGCGCCGAGGCCTTCGAAGCCCTGAGCGATAGCGGTTACATCCTTACCTTTCACGCCTTCGTTGAGCATGGCGTTGGTCAGCACCGCGACGCCCGGCAGGTTCTGATCCTGACTGCTGCCTGCTGCGAAAGTCAGGCGCATATCAAACATCGGCAGCTCGTGAGCTTCGACGAACAGGACTTTGGCGCCCTCGGCGGTTTGCCAGGTCTGAATGTCCAGGCTGCGGCGTGCCGGAGCCTTGCCGTCGAGCTCTTTCAAGGATTCCAGAGCCGGGCGTGCGGGCGCGGCGTCGCTGGCGGCTTCTTCAGCCAGTGCCGACTGTGCAGCGAAAACACCGAGGCTGGTGGTCAACAGCAGGCCAAACAGCATCTTACGTGGGCCGTTGCGCTCACTCATTTTGCTTTCTCCTCAGGCAGAACGTGCGCAACGCTGAGGCGCTCACGGGTGAAATAGGTGCTGGCGGCTTTCTGAATGTCTGCCGGAGTCACGCTTTGCAGCGCGGCCAGTTCCTCGTCGATCAACTTCCACGACAGGCCGACGGTTTCCAGTTCGCCAATGGTGCTGGCCTGACTGGTGATCGAGTCGCGCTCGTAGACCAAGCTCGCGATTACCTGAGCCCGTACGCGTTCCAGCTCTTCGTTGGTTGGCGGCTTGGTTTTCAGCTCGTTGAGCAAACGCCAGATGCCGGCTTCGACGTCAGCCAGGGTTTTCTTCTTCTGAGTGTTGGGCGTGGCGCTGATCATGAACAGGCTGTCGCCCCGGGCGAAGGCGTCATAGTTCGAGCCTGCGCCGGATACCAGCTCTTCACCGCGCTCAAGGCGCGTCGGGATGCGCGCGCTGTAGCCGCCATCCAGCAAGGCTGCGATCAGGCGCAGTGCGTTGACCGAACGCGGATCCTCGGCGGTGGCCAGGCTTGGCACGTTAAAGCCGTACATCAGGCTCGGCAGCTGAGTCTGTACATGCAGAGTGATGCGGCGCTCGCCAGGTTCGGCCAGCTCCAGTGGTTTCTTCGACGGTGGTACGTCACGGCGCGCAATCGGCCCGAAGAAACGTTCAGCCAAGGCTTTGACTTCGTCGGGTTTGACGTCGCCTACTACCACCAGCGTGGCGTTGTTCGGTACATACCAGGATTCATACCAGTGGCGCAGCTCTTCGACCTTCATGCGTTCAAGGTCAGCCATCCAGCCAATAGTTGGCGTGTGATAGCCGCTGGCTGGATAAGCCATGGCCTTGAAGCGCTCGAAGGCTTTGGACGTCGGCTTATCGTCGGTGCGCAGGCGGCGCTCTTCCTTGATCACTTCGATTTCGCGGCTGAACTCATCAGCCGGTAGCTTCAGACTGGCCATGCGGTCAGCTTCCAGCTCAAAGGCCACGGCCAGACGATCACGCGCCAGCACTTGGTAGTAGGCGGTGTAGTCGTCGCTGGTGAATGCGTTCTCTTCGGCGCCCAGATCCCGCAGGATCAGCGACGCTTCGCCTGGACCGGTTTTCGAGCTGCCTTTGAACATCATGTGTTCAAGGGCGTGGGACAAGCCGGTCTGGCCTGGGGTCTCGTAGCTGGAACCCACTTTGTACCAGACCTGCGACACTACAACCGGCGCGCGGTGATCTTCGCGAACGATGACCTTCAGGCCGTTGGCGAGGGTGAATTCATGAGTAGGTTGCGGATCGGCGGCCATTGCGCCGAATGGCAGACAAATTGTGCCGAACAGCAGGCCTGCGGCACGGCGGGCTAGAGCATTCATTCGTAATTTGAACCTGTAAGACGGCCCGTTTGAACTTAGCGTCCACGGGCGCGGGGGTGTTAGGATAGCGGCCTGTTTGCTCTGCGACCATGACAAAGATGCAGGAATGCGCGGGTTGGAGATCGGCAAAGACCTCTGTAGGAGTGAGCTTGCTCGCGATCCAGTGCGCAGCGCTGGCAAAAGGGTTTGAATTCAAATCAGCCAGAAGGCTGTTCCAGCCTTATCGCGAGCAAGCTCACTCCTACAGGAAACTGCGGATTATGCTCAGCCAGCAGATGAACAAGCAGACTCAAATGTAGTCTGTTTCGCATATCAGAATTTTTCAGAGGCGCCGCTCTGGCGCGTCGCTACCTTGAGATAGCCGTCCTCCATGTTTGGTTCCAACGACGACAAGAAGACCCCAGCCCCGGCTGGCGAGAAGAAAGGCCTGTTCGGATGGCTGCGCAAAAAGCCGCAGGAAACCGCTGCCGAACAGCCTCAAGACCTATCCACAGCAACTGCGGAGCCGGTGATTGAATCGACTCCGCTGACGGCTGAGGTGCAGCTTGCTCCGGCATTGACGCCCGAGCCTGCGCACGAAGTCGCTGCTGAACCTGTCGTGGAACAGGTCCAGCCGGGCGAGCCGACGTCAGAGCCTTGGCTGACCTTGCCGGTCGCCGAAGAGCCTGTCGCGCTGGTCAATGAGTACGAGCTGCACGTTACGCCACCGATTGCGCCTGTTGCCGATCCGGTTGAACCGCAGCCTGAGTCGCCTCGTATTGACGTGCCGATTGCCGAGCCGGAATCGACCATCACTCCAGAGCCAGAGCCAGAGCCAGAGCCGGTTGCGATAGAACCCGAGCCGCAACCTGAGCCGGTTGTTCCTCCCGTGGTTGCTGCCATGGCTCCGGCCGCTGCTGCAGCTGTTGCACCCATCATTGAACCCCCGCCAGCGCCTGTTGCTGCTCAGCCAGAAGCGACCAAGGCTGGCTTCTTTGCTCGCCTCAAACAAGGTTTGTCCAAAACCAGCGCCAGCATTGGCGAGGGTATGGCCAGCCTGTTCCTGGGCAAGAAAGCGATCGACGATGATCTGCTGGAAGAGATTGAAACCCGCCTGCTGACCTCCGACGTTGGCGTCGAGGCAACGGGTGTGATCATCCGCAGCCTGACCCAGAAAGTGGCACGCAAGCAGCTCACCGACGCCCAGGCGTTATACGCCTCGCTGCAGGAAGAGTTGGCGGCAATGCTCAAACCGGTTGAGCAACCGTTGGTCATCGACGCGTCGCATAAACCCTTCGTGATTCTGGTCGTCGGCGTCAACGGTGCGGGCAAAACCACGACGATTGGCAAGCTGGCGAAGAAGCTGCAACTGGAAGGCAAGAAAGTCATGCTCGCCGCCGGTGACACGTTCCGCGCCGCTGCCGTCGAGCAACTGCAGGTCTGGGGCGAGCGCAACAAGATTCCGGTCATCGCTCAACATACCGGTGCCGACTCCGCCTCTGTGATCTTCGACGCTGTGCAGGCCGCCAAGGCCCGCGGTATCGACGTGCTGATCGCTGACACCGCCGGTCGTCTACAAACCAAAGACAACCTGATGGAAGAATTGAAGAAGGTGCGCCGGGTCATCGGCAAACTGGACGCCGAAGCACCTCACGAAGTTCTGTTGGTGCTGGACGCCGGTACCGGACAGAACGCGATCAGTCAGGCTAAGCATTTCCACCAGGCGGTGTCCCTGACCGGTTTGGCGTTGACCAAGCTGGACGGTACGGCCAAAGGCGGCGTGATCTTTGCGCTCGCCAAACAGTTTGATCTGCCTATCCGCTATATCGGCGTGGGGGAAGGCATTGATGACCTGCGTACTTTTGAGGCCGAGCCGTTTGTTCAGGCCCTGTTTGCGGAGCGCGAGCGCACATGATTCGTTTCGAACAGGTCGGTAAACGCTATCCGAACGGACACGTCGGCTTGCATGAGCTGAGCTTTCGAGTGCGTCGTGGCGAGTTTCTGTTCGTGACCGGCCACTCCGGCGCGGGCAAAAGCACCTTGCTGCGCCTGCTGCTGGCCATGGAGCGTCCGACCACCGGCAAACTGCTGTTGGCGGGGCAGGATCTTGGTCAGATCAGCAATGCACAGATTCCATTTCTGCGCCGCCAGATCGGCGTGGTGTTCCAGAATCACCAGTTGCTGTTTGATCGTACGGTCTTCAACAACGTCGCGTTGCCGCTGCAGATTCTTGGTTTGTCCAAGCTGGAAGTCACGAAACGCGTGGACTCCGCTTTGGAGCGCGTGGCTCTTTCCGACAAGGCCGAGCTGTACCCCGGCGATCTGTCTACCGGCCAGCAACAACGGGTCGGCATTGCTCGCGCCATTGTGCATCGTCCAGCTTTGCTGCTCGCGGATGAACCCACCGGTAACCTCGATCCACGGCTCGCAGCGGAAATCATGGGTGTATTCGAAGACATTAATCGCCTCGGCACCAGCGTGCTGATTGCCAGTCACGATTTGGCGCTGATCGCCCGTATGCGTCACCGAATGCTCACTCTGCAACGCGGTCGTCTCATCGGTGATGGGGAGGCTGGGGTATGAGTGCCACACGTTCCCCTAAGGTTTCCGAGCGCGTATCGCCGAAAGCCGCCGATCCTGCTCCGAAAAAGTCAAAAAACAGCCATGACGATGACGGCCCGGACTTCGGTACGCTGTTCAACGCCTGGCTGGAAGCGCATCGTTCAAGCTTGATCGACAGCTTGCGTCGCTTGGGCAAGCAACCGATCGGCAGCTTCTTCACTTGTCTGGTGATGGCGATTGCCTTGAGTCTGCCCATGGGCTTGTCGTTGTTGCTCAACAATGTCGAGCGGTTGGGTGGTTCCTGGCAGCGCGCTGCACAAATCTCGATCTACCTGAAGCTGGATGCCAGCGCCAGCGAGGGCGAAAAATTACGTAACGAAATTCGTCTGATGCCAGGCGTCTCCGAGGCTGAATACATCAGCCGGGAACAGGCGTTGGCGGAGTTTCAGCAGCAATCCGGCTTGGGTGAAGCGCTCAAGGAATTGCCGGAAAACCCGCTGCCGGGCGTCGTGCTGGTGACTCCGGATGAGGTGGACAAACCTGCGCTAGAGGCCTTGCGGACTCAACTTGCAGGCATGCCTAACGTCGAGCAGGCGCAACTGGACCTGGTCTGGGTTGAGCGTCTGGCGGCGATTCTAAAGTTGGGCGACCGCTTTGTGTTTGGCCTGACCGTGTTATTGGTGGCGGCATTGCTGCTGGTGATTGGTAACACCATTCGTCTGCACATCGAGAACCGCCGTACCGAAATCGAAGTCATTAAGCTGGTAGGCGGCACCGATAGTTATGTACGGCGTCCCTTCCTTTATATGGGCGCATTGTATGGGCTTGGCGCAGGTTTTCTGTCTTGGGGTGTGTTGGCTTTCGGGCTGGACTGGCTCAACGACGCGGTAATTGGACTGGCCGGATTGTACGGAAGTGATTTTTCTCTGGCTGGCGTTCCAGCGTCCGATGGTCTATCACTCTTGCTTGGAGCGGTGTTGTTAGGGTATATCGGTGCCTGGATTGCAGTAGCACGCCATTTGAGAGAGCTGGCACCTCGGTAAATTTTTCTTCATGTATTGACTTTTTTATACAGGGAACTTGTATAGCGGTTCCCGAGTCAATTTCGCAGTGCTGAACTGCACGAGTCATGTGACGGAGGTAACATTTCGTATGACCACTTCTTTGCAACCTGCGTATGCCTTAGTCCCGGGTGCGAACCTGGAAGCCTATGTGCACACGGTGAACAGCATTCCTTTGCTGACCCCTGAGCAGGAGCGTGAACTGGCTGAGAGTCTCTATTATGAGCAGGATCTGGGGGCGGCTCGGCAGATGGTCCTCGCCCACCTGCGTTTTGTTGTGCACATCGCACGCAGTTATTCCGGTTACGGCCTGGCTCAGTCAGATCTGATTCAGGAAGGTAACGTCGGCCTGATGAAGGCCGTTAAACGCTTCAACCCGGAAATGGGTGTGCGTCTGGTTTCGTTCGCTGTTCACTGGATCAAGGCGGAAATTCACGAGTTCATCCTGCGTAACTGGCGCATCGTGAAAGTCGCGACCACCAAAGCCCAGCGCAAGCTGTTCTTCAACCTGCGTGGCCAGAAGAAACGTTTGGCGTGGCTGAACAATGAAGAAGTTCATCGCGTGGCTGAAAGCCTCGGCGTTGAGCCGCGTGAAGTGCGGGAGATGGAAAGTCGTCTGACCGGTCACGACATGGCGTTCGACCCGGCTGCTGAAGCCGACGACGACAGCGCGTTCCAGTCGCCAGCGAACTATCTGGAAGACCATCGTTACGATCCGGCACGTCAGTTGGAAGATTCCGACTGGACTGACAACTCCACTGCCAATCTGCATCAGGCTTTGGAAGTGCTGGACGACCGCAGCCGTGACATCCTCTATCAGCGCTGGCTGGCTGAAGAGAAAGCGACGCTGCATGACCTGGCGCAGAAGTACAACGTCTCCGCCGAGCGTATTCGCCAGCTTGAGAAAAGCGCGATGAACAAGCTCAAGTTGTCGATAGCCGCGTAAGCGTTCCGTCGATAACAAAACGCCCTGACCGGGAAACCGGTTGGGGCGTTTTTGTTTGTTTGTTTGTTTTGATGCTGATGTCTATCAAAACTGGAATGCATTTCTGTAGGAGCTGCCGAAGGCTGCGAAGCGTTTAAACTGACACACTGCCATCGCAGCCTTCGGCAGCTCCTACAGAATCCAGGGCGCGTCCAGATGGATAACATCCCGGCTTCTTAACGGCCTCGGTAGGAGCGAATTTATTCGCGAGCTGGCGCGAAGCGGCAGCAAAACCTGCTACCCGATACATGTGCAGGAGTCGGGTCGCCAGATTTGCGACTGCTGCGCAGCCGTTCGCGAATGAATTCGCTCCTACCGGTTCGAGTCCGCCTGTCAGAGCTTACGGCTGTTATTCAAACCCAGCAGATAATCGTCCCCACCCAACTGCTGCATCTGGCGACGAATCCAGCTGGCGCGGCCTGCGACATAACTGGTTGGGCGGCTGGCGCTCCATTCGCGGGGGTTGGGAAGCACCGCTGCCAGATAGCTGGCCTGCTGCACCGAAAGGGCGCTGGCATTCACGCCGAAGTGATGCTGCGCTGCCGCTTGAGCGCCGAACACACCGTCATCCCACTCGACACTGTTCAGGTAGACCTCAAGGATCCGCTGCTTGGACCAAAGGATTTCGATCAGCCCGGTAAACCACGCTTCCAGGCCTTTGCGCAGATAGCTGCGGCCCGACCACAGAAACAGGTTCTTGGAGACTTGCTGGCTCAGGGTGCTGGCACCGCGAATAGAGCCGCCCATCTCATTGTGGGCAATGGCAGCCTGAATGGCCTCAACATCAAAGCCCCAATGCTCAGCGAACTTCTGATCTTCGCCCGCGATAACCGCGACCTTCAGGTCATTGGAAATCTTGTCCCATGGCTGCCAGGTGCGCTGCAGATCAATAGGCTTGCCGTCGACCCACGATTCAACCTTGCGCTCAACCATCAGCGCCGTGCCCGGTGGCGGCACGAAGCGGAAGATCAGGACCAGCAACACGCTGCCCGCAGCAAACAGGAGCAGGGCTTTGATAAGACGACGTACTAGTGAACGCAGCATAGAGATGGCTTGGCCGAACCCGTTGAGCGGGCCATTATACAGACCGTGCGCCTTTGGACGATTTTTGAACGGAGTTAGTTATGGTTCGTAGCTTTTTAATGTTGGCAGCGTTCTTCGGTTTTACCGGCGTTGCCCTCGGAGCCTTTGCCGCGCATGCCCTTAAAAACCGCCTGAGCCCTGAGTATCTGGCGATTTTCCATACTGGCGTGCTCTATCAACTGATCCACGCGTTGGCGATTCTGGGCGTGGCGGTGCTTGCCGCTCAGCTTCCGGGCAGGCTCATGACCTGGGCGGGTTTCTCGTTTGCGCTGGGGATTGTGTTGTTTTCGGGCAGCCTGTATCTGCTGACCCTGACCGGCATCAGCAAATTGGGCATCATCACGCCATTTGGTGGGCTGGCGTTTCTGGTGGGCTGGGCGTTGCTGGGCTTGACCGCGTGGCGACTGGGTGGGGTTTGATCTGAATTGCGCAGGGCACCCCTGTGGGAGCGAATTCATTCGCGAAAGCGGTGTGTCAGACAAAGAAATATTGAACGTGCTGCTGTCTTCGCGGATGAATCCGCTCCCACAGGGATAAATACCAGCAGATCGCCCGAGACGAATGGCATGGCTTTACCTTGGTCATACCGGCTGATCGGGCTAGAATGCTCGCCCCCAAAAATGATGGCTGCTCCCGCGCATGCACATTCAGTTGAACGGTGAACCCTTTGAATTGCCCGACGGCGCGACCGTTCTGGCATTGCTGACCCGCCTTGATCTTGTCGGGCGTCGTGTCGCAGTCGAGCTGAACCTGGATATCGTGCCGCGTAGCCAGCATGAGACTACGGCCTTGAACGAAGGCGATCAGGTCGAAGTCGTCCACGCGATTGGCGGCGGCTAGGCTTCGACGTTTCCTGATTCAACTGCAAGACCTCAACTTCCAAGAGGATTTCCAATGAGCAATGTTCGCAGCGACAAGCCGTTTGTTCTGGCCGGTCGGACTTTCGAGTCGCGCCTGCTGGTGGGTACCGGCAAATACGTGGATATGGAGCAGACCCGTCTGGCCATCGAAGCGTCGGGTGCCGAGATCGTCACCGTCGCAGTACGCCGGACAAATCTGGGCCAGAACCCGGGCGAGCCGAACCTGCTGGATGTCCTGCCGCCGGATCGCTATACCATCCTGCCGAACACGGCGGGCTGCTTCGACGCCATTGAGGCGGTGCGCACCTGCCGCTTGGCCCGTGAACTGCTCGACGGCAAGAATCTGGTCAAACTGGAAGTGCTGGCGGATCAGAAAACCCTGTTCCCGAACGTGATCGAAACCCTCAAGGCCGCCGAAGTGCTGGTCAAGGAAGGCTTCGACGTGATGGTTTACACCAGCGATGATCCGATCATTGCGCGTCAACTCGCTGAAATCGGCTGTATCGCGATCATGCCGCTGGCTGGCCTGATCGGTAGCGGGTTGGGTATTTGCAACCCGTACAACCTGCAGATCATCCTGGAAGAAACCAAAGTGCCGGTGCTGGTGGATGCTGGTGTCGGCACTGCTTCCGACGCCACCATCGCCATGGAACTGGGCTGTGAGGCGGTGTTGATGAATTCTGCCATCGCTCACGCTCAGGACCCGATCCTGATGGGCGCAGCCATGAAGCACGCAGTGATTGCCGGTCGTATGGCTTACCTCGCCGGCCGTATGCCCAGAAAACTCTATGCCAGCGCGTCTTCGCCGCTGGATGGGTTGATTCGGTAAGGCAGCCTGATAAAGAACCCCTGTGGGAGCGAGGCTTGCCCGCGATAAGGCTGGACGCGGTTCACCTTGGATCGCGTCGCCCATATCGCGGGCAAGCCTCGCTCCCACATGAGATTGCATTCCAGTCCAGAAAGTTATGTATCGTTTTATAAGAGCCCATTGATGACTGATCCACTCGTTCCAAACCCAGAGCTGCCCGTTGCCGAAGAAGGCGAAGAGCGCCAGCACCGCCGTATCAAGAGTTTCGTGATGCGCGCAGGTCGTATGACTGAAGGCCAACAGCGTGGTCTGGATCAAGGCCGTCCGCTGTATGTGTTGCCGTTGACCGACGCACCGGTAGATTACGATCAGGTGTTCGGTCGTTCTGCGCCGCGCACGCTGGAAATTGGCTTCGGCATGGGGCACTCACTGCTGGAGATGGCTGCTGCTGCGCCGGATCAAGACTTCATTGGTGTTGAAGTGCACTATCCGGGTGTTGGCGCGCTGCTTAACGGTGTACTGACTCAGGGCCTGACCAACGTACGGGTCTACGATTGCGACGCGATTGAAGTGCTCAACCGTTGCATCGCCGATAACAGCCTTGATCGTCTGATGCTGTTTTTCCCGGATCCGTGGCACAAGAGCCGTCACCACAAGCGCCGCATCGTTCAGCCGGCGTTTGCCGAGCTGGTGCGCAGCAAGCTCAAGGTCGGTGGTGTTCTGCACATGGCCACTGACTGGGAACCGTATGCCGAATTCATGCTGGAAGTGATGAATGTCGCGCCGGGTTATCGCAACCAGGCCGAAGACGGCAAATGCGTTCCACGCCCTGCCGAGCGCCCCATTACCAAGTTCGAACGCCGTGGTGAGCGTCTGGGGCATGGGGTTTGGGATTTGAAGTTCGAGAAGGTGGATTAACTGATACCAATCCTCTGTAGGAGCTGCCGAAGGCTGCGAACATAGCGAAAACGCAGCGACCGGTTCCCGGTCTATCGCAGCCTTCGGCAGCTCCTACAGGTTTATTTACTTCCTGTCCGCAACAACCCCGATCAACACCAGCACCACCAGCAACACGGGCGCAAGGCTGTAGTTGTTGAACTGGCTCAGGCCACGAATCACCCACGGTGTGGCATAGATCAGCGCTGCGCCGCTGCCGATGGTGACCAGCAAGGCCATCAACGGGATGCGCAAGGCACCCGCGAAGCTGCTGATGCGTTGTTCGACCCAGCCCTTGAAGTCAGCGCCAAACAACACCAGCAGACAGCCCACCAGGGCGAGGGATATTTCCGAGAGGTTGCTGCGGCTCCAGCGGGAGATGGTGGCGAGCAGGTCGAGTATCAAATCCATGCAGGGTCCTTAGATCAGAAAGTATTGCAGCAGGTCGTTGAGAAACAACTGGCCCTGCGGCGTTGCGACCAATCGGGTCGAATCAGCTTGCAGCAGGCCGCGTTGCTCGGCTTGCTGGCGCGCACTGGCCAGCGAATCGAGGCTTAGACCGGTGCGTTCACGAAATAATGCAGCGTCCACACCATTTGTCAGGCGCAGCGCATTCATCAGGAATTCGAAGGGCAATTCTTCAACACTGAGCAGCTTCTCACCGGCCTTGAATGGCTTGGCCGGATTCAGATAATCCTTGGGCAAGCGGGTTTTCCAGGTGCGCACAATGCGCCCGTCCGGATGGCTGAGCTTGCCATGGGCTCCGGCACCGATGCCGATGAAGTCTCCAAAGCTCCAGTAATTCAGGTTATGCCTCGCCGGTCGGCCGGGTTGCGCATAGGCCGACACTTCGTATTGCGCGTAGCCGTTCTGCGCCAGCAACAACTGGCCTGCCTCCTGAATGTCCCAAAGGATGTCGTCTTCCGGCAGCGTCGGCGGCTGGTTCCAGAACACCGTGTTGGGCTCCAGCGTCAGCTGATACCAGGACAAATGCGTCGGTTTCAGGTCGATGGCTTGTTGCAGGTCGCCCAATGCATCCTCAGGCGACTGATCCGGCAGGCCGTGCATCAAGTCCATGTTGAAGTTATCAAAGCCCGCCTGGCGCGCCATGTCGGCGGCCCGAATGGCTTCATCGCCGTTGTGAATACGCCCCAGTGCCTTGAGTTTGGCTTCCTGGAAGCTCTGGATACCAATGGACAGGCGATTGATGCCCAGCCCGCGATAGGCGCTGAACTTGACCTGCTCGAAGGTGCCGGGATTGGCCTCCAGGGTGATCTCGATGTCACTGGTAAAACGAATGCGTTGCTCGACTCCCTGGAGCAAGCGGCCCAGCGCTTCTGCACTGAACAGACTCGGCGTGCCGCCGCCGAAGAAGATCGAACTGAGTTCGCGCCCATAAACGTAAGGCAGGTCCAGATCCAGATCGGCCAGCAGCGCGTCGATGTACTCCGCTTCCGGCAGCACGGGGCTGGCGGTGTGGGAATTGAAGTCGCAGTACGGGCATTTGCGTACGCACCACGGGATGTGTATGTACAACGACAACGGCGGCAGTTGCGGCAAGGCTGTCCTCGGCTCGGTCGATGAGAAACCGGTTGCGCTGAGGAACAGCGGTTTTGCAGGTGTTTCGTGGGTCATTTCAAGCCCAGACGCGTAAGCAGGATCGCCATGGCCCGGGCGCGGTGGCTGAGCTGGTTCTTCTCGGCGGGACTTAGTTCGGCGCTGGAGCAATCGCGCTCCGGCACCCAGAACAGCGGATCGTAACCGAAGCCGTGCTCGCCGATGGCAGCGGTCAGGATGCGCCCATGCCACAGGCCTTCACAGAGGATCGGCAATGGATCATCGGCATGACGCACCAGCGCCAGTACGCAAACGAACTGCGCGCCGCGTTGCTCTTGAGGGACGTCTTTGAGGGCGTCGAGCAGCTTGGCGTTGTTGGCGGCATCGCCTTGGCCGTCGGCATAGCGCGCGGAGTAGATGCCTGGTGCACCGCCCAGGAAATCCACCGCCAGCCCCGAATCGTCAGCCAGCGCTGGCAAGCCGGAAATCCTCGCCGCGTTGCGAGCCTTGAGAATGGCATTCTCGACGAACGAAAGACCGGTTTCTTCAGGCTCCACGCTGCTGAATTCGCCGATAGAGCGCAGTTGTACGCTGTCGCCGAGCATGGCCTGGAGTTCTTTGAGCTTGCCAGCGTTGTGGCTGGCCAATACGAGCTGCGGGAAAGTCATCATTCGCCTGGATAGAGTTCTTGATTGAAGCTGAAGGAATGGTTGTCCTGATTCCCGGCTTTCACATCAATGTTGAAGGTGTAGGTTCCGGCCTGTTCAAGCGGGAACTGCGCGATGTAGCTGATCCAGCCTTTGTCCGTTACCTGCTTGAAGGTCAGTGGTTCAGGGCGTCCGGTCAGGTCCTTGTAGGTACCTGTCACCACAGACGGCGCTGGCTTGCCCGCCTTGAGCACGGTGATGTTCATTACGTTCAGCTGTTTGCTGCGGATCAAACCGGATGCTTTCGCCACGTCCGCTGACAAAGTGGTTGAAGCAAAAGCATTGTAGTGGACCGTCACGTCTCCGAACGTTTCCTGCCGATTCGGCCTGGCGTAGTCAGCAGCAAATGCCGACAGGCTGAGGGCGCACATCAACATGATTGCCAGGCGATGCATGGTCGTTCTCCTTATCAAACTTGTAGGAGCGCGCTTGCCCGCGATGGCATTCGTTCAGGCGACCAATAGGCCAAGTTTAAAATCGAATCGCGGGCAAGCGCGCTCCTACAGGGTTTGTGCGTAATTTTTAGATCGCGATCTTGTGTTCCTGCAACCCCGGGCTGCTGACCCGGTAGATACCGATCTCACCCAACAGGTTCGGCCATTGTTTGCTGGCCCAGCCATGCCGATGCTGTTGATCCACTGCCAGCCGATCAATGACCTTCGCGTGGCGGCCACGGCACAGCTCTTCGAAGTCTTCGAAGGTGCAGAAGTGGATGTTTGGCGTGTTGTACCAGGTGTAAGGCAGAAAGTCCGACACCGGCATCCGGCCCTTGGTCGCCAAGTACCAGCGGCAGCGCCAGTGACCGAAGTTCGGGAAGGTAATGATGCACTGTCGGCCCACGCGCAGCATTTCGTCCAGGATCTTGTCCGGGTAATGCACCGCTTGCAGCGCCTGGGTCATGACCACGACGTCGAAGCTGTTGCTGGCGAAGTTGCCCAGACCCTTGTCCAGATCCTGTTCGATGACGTTGACGCCCTTGGTGATGCAGCGAGCAATGTTATCGGCGTCGTTTTCAAGGCCGTAGCCGGTGACTTGCTTGTTGTCGCGCAGCCACGCCAGCAGTTCGCCGTCGCCGCAACCAAGGTCGAGCACGCGGCTGCCCGCAGGGATCCATTCTTGGATGATTTCCAGATCGGCTCTCATGGCGTCCTCAAAGTACAATTCGGTTCATGTAGCTGGAGAAGGCCTGCAAGTAGCGCGGGATCGGGATCAGGAACGCATCGTGGCCCTGAGGTGCGTCGATCTCCAGATAGCAGACGTTCTTCTTGGCCGCCATGAGTGCGTCCACCAGTTCCCGGGAGCGGGCAGGCGAGAAGCGCCAGTCGGTGGTGAACGACATGACGCAGAAGTCTGCAGTCACGTTGGCGAAGGTCGCAGCCAGGTTATCGTTGAACGCGCCTGCCGGGTCGAAGTAATCCAGCGCTTTGGTCATCAACAGGTAAGTGTTGGCATCAAAGCGGCCGGAGAACTCTTCACCCTGATAGCGCAGATAGCTTTCAACCTGGAATTCCACACTGTGGAAGTCGTAGTTGAGCTTCTCGCTTTTCAGGCCACGACCAAATTTTTCGCCCATGGAGTCATCGGACAGGTAGGTGATGTGCCCGACCATTCGCGCGAGCATCAAGCCGCGTTTGGGAATGACACCAAACTCCTGAAAGTCGCCGCCATGGAATTCCGGGTCCGAAAGGATGGCCTGACGCGCCACTTCGTTGAAGGCAATGTTCTGCGCCGACAATTTTGGGGCCGAGGCGATCGCCAGGCAGTGACGAACCCGGTCGGGGTAAGTCATGGTCCATTGTAGAGCTTGCATGCCGCCCAGGCTGCCGCCGACTACCGCTGCCCATTGCTGGATGCCCAGCGAGTCAGCGAGCCGCGCCTGGCTGTGTACCCAGTCCTCAACGGTCAGGACCGGGAAGTTGGCGCCGAAAGGTTTTCCGGTTTCCGGGTTGATACTGCTTGGCCCTGTTGAGCCATTGCAGCCGCCCAGATTATTCAGGCTGACGACGAAGAAGCGGTTGGTATCGATAGGCTTGCCGGGACCGATGCAGCTGTCCCACCAACCGGGCTTGCGGTCATCGACGCTGTTATAGCCTGCCGCGTGGTGGTGACCGGAAAGGGCATGGCAGATCAACACGGCATTGCTGCGCGCGGCATTGAGCTGGCCATAGGTTTCATAGATCAGATCGTAGGCAGGCAACGAGCGGCCACAGGCCAGTGCCAGAGGCTCGCTGAAATGTGCCGTTTGCGGCGTGACTAGACCGACAGAATCTTCGGGAAAGACCGTGGACATCGACCCTGCTCTCGCTTAAATGAGGCGTAAGTCTAATGACCACAGGGGGGAGGGGCAACAGAGGAATTCGGTGGGGGCTCAAGGTGGTGCAAAACCCTGTGGGAGCTGAGCTTGCTCGCGATAAAGCTGGGCGCGATTCACTTTAAATCGGCGGTGTCATCATCGCGGGCAAGCCCGGCTTCCACCGGGTCTCGGTCGGCTGCATCATCTGGCGTGGTGGCCTTTTGGGGCCGTTGTACTCAAATTTTTATGCACAAGTGGCAGGCCAAAATAACCAAATGGAATGAAATTTCCGGAAATGTTCTCGTTTGAATACAACTGTATGTTTTTAAAAGATTTTTATGAAGCGAAAAGTCGAACACCTGACCGTTCGGATAAGTAGCCTGCTGAGCAAATGGGACGTCTGTCAATTTTTCATCAACAGAGTTATCCACAGGCTATGCAATTGATAACCGTCAATGCAACTGCGCAATCATCAGCAAATTACGTGGCGTAATGCGGCTCTCGCAGAAGGTCCCTACGTTCACGCTATAGTGATGTTCTTGCAGATAAAGTGCCTTGTCGAGCACCAGCCACAGCTCCAGTGGACGGCGGAACAAGTTGCGCACCAATTCCAGATTTCGCACTTGAGCCAAGCGCTCCCAACCAGCAGCTTCGAGGGTGGACCAATGTTGTTCGCCGACAGCGGGCAAACCCTTGAGCGCTGCCAGGTCGCGGCAATAGTCAGCAAAAGGCTTATCCAGCCAGGCGCTGGGCAGCGACGGCGTAGGCAAGTAATCCTGACTGTTTTGCAGCCGTCGCTGCAGCAAATCAAACGATAGGCGACGAGCCATGGATTGGTCGCGCTGTCGACGGACGCGCGCACCGGCGGTTACCGTTTCGCTCAGAGGCAGGCCGAGATCGTCCCGGGACAGCTTCAGCGCTGACGCCTGTCCCTCACTTGATACCGGTTGGTAGTACTCGGTCTCGATGCGGTTATAGCAGCACGGGGCAATTGCCAATTGATTGCAGCCAACCTGACTGGCCAGCCGCATCAACTGCACGTGTAGATCCCCGCATGCATGCAGGGCGACAGGCGTTTGATGTGCTTGAAGCCGACGCCATGCATCGTCAGCCATTACGTCCTGCTGCACATGGGTGGCGTTTACGTTCAAGCGCGCGCTGAGCTGGTTTCCTGCTTCGACCAGAGCTGGGTCGCGCTCCAGGCAAGTAAGGCCCTGGGTGGGTTCGAGCAGACGCCGTCCCAGATGGCCTTTGCCCGAACACCAGTCCAGCCAGTGGGCCGGTTTGTGTTCGAAGCTCAGGCAACTGGCGAACGCTTCGATCTGCTGCCATTTGCGGCCTGGCACGTCGACACTCATGCGCGGCTCAACAGGGGGAAGCTCAAAGGCGGGCAGCGGGTGTACCTGACTTAGCGCCTGTGCCTCACCTGCCAGCTGTGGAAAGGGGAACGGTGCTGCCAGATGCTCCGGGTGGTTGGGGGCTGCTTCGGCCTGGTCCAGCGAGCGATGGCGTAACCAGTCAGCCAGTTCCGGGTACTGATGCTCCCAAGGCAACTGCAGATGGGTGAAGGGGCGTGGCCGCCACAATCCCTGCCAGGCGAACAGGAAGCTGTCCAAAGCCCGGAATCGACTGCGAAGCTGTTCATCGTGCAAAGCGAGGTCGTTGGCCATGGTCAGCTGTCGGGTTCAAACGCGTAAGAGGGCTGGCTGTGGAAAGCCAGCCCTCTTCATAACAGCGCCCTGATCGGGCGTCTACGCGTAAAGGACGTCTGAGCGCAGAAAAATATTAATACGTAAGTGTTAGCAGGCGCTTTGGATCACAGAATGCTGAACGGGAAATACTTGTCGTTGATCTTCTTGTAGGTGCCGTCTTCGATGATTTCCTTGATCGCCAGATTGAGTCGGGCGCGCAGCGGGTCGTTCAGACGCACGGCAATACCGATCTTGTCATTGTCCAGAACAGGATCGCCTTTGAACTCGAAGCTTGCGCCGGGCTGGCCCTTGAGCCATTCGTAACTGGCGTATTTGTCGGCGAGGACCGCGTCCACGTGTCCTTCGGCAAGATCGGTGAAGGCACTTTCCTGAGTGTCGTAAAGCTTCAGGGTGATATCCATGCCCAGGTTTTCCTGCAGCCAGGACGCCGAAAGCGTCGACGCCTGCGCACCGATGGTCTTGCCCAGCAGCGAATCGCGAATGGAGTCCTTGTCGGTTTTGAGCTCGGTGCCTTTTGGCGCCACAAACTGCAATTTGCTGGAGTAGTACGGCGCGGTGAAGTCCACCTGCTCGGCGCGTTCTTTGGTAATCGACATGGATGAAATCAGGAAATCGAATTTGTTGTCATTGAGCGCCGGGATGATGCCTTCCCATTCGGTGGTGACCACTTCGCACTCGACTTTCATTTTTGCGCACAGTGCGTGTCCGATTTCCACATCAAAGCCCACTGCCTGCCCGCTGGCATCCTTCCCGTTGAACGGTGGATAAGCGCCTTCGACGCCGAATTTCATCTTCTCCACCGCAAAAGCGCTGGTCGTCAGGGCCAGAGTGGCGGCTGCGACCAGCAGGAATTTTTTATACATCTGCATGGGTGTTGCTCCGTTGCAATTGCGGGACTTATTGGGCGGCTGTGAAGACGACTGTTGTTGGACATGAGTTACCGCAAAATGTCGCTGTCGGCCTGAAGCATTTGTTAAGCCATGTATCGGCGAGGTCAGCACTCGCGCATCAATACACGATGTCCTTATGAAACCAGCCCCCTGTGGAAGCGAATTTATTCGCGAAGCGGTCTTTCAGGAAGTGCATCGGCGTCTGACAAAACGCATTCGCGAATGAATTCGCTCCCACATAGACCGCGCTAATCCGTAGGACCGGCTTTAGCCGGGAGGACGTCAGGACATTCGCTAAATATCCTTCGGTAGTAATACCGCCCTCCCGGCTAAAGCCGGTCCTACGGGATTGCAGGTGAACATAGAATCTCCCACGGATGTTCATATGCAGGCCTCAAGAGAGCCATCAACCGCCTGAGCCGTCCTGCTGATTTGTGCTTCTTTCTCGATTCCAATGCCGGGCACTCTGATAGTGCGTACGTGAACGCTCTGTGTATTTTTGGTGCGTTTTTCTCGCTCAAGGCTGTGCACATCGGTAACAAAACATGTCACTGGCTAGCTGAAACGATTCTTCCCGCCGTTAATCCGACTGCTCTAGCACTAACGTTTCCGTAAGCGACGTCGTTTTTGAGTCATTCTGGCGCAGAATTTGCGTAAAGAATAAAAAACGCCCCGTTTCTTTCCTTTTACGAAAACGGTTGGGCAGTCGCTCCGCACGCAAAGGTAGTTTTTAATGAGCAGCATCCCTAATGCTTCAGAGCTCGATCAGGGGCTCAAACCTCGGCACATCACCATGTTGTCCATCGCTGGTGTCATTGGTGCCGGTCTGTTTGTGGGTTCGGGCCACGCAATTGCCGAAGCGGGCCCGGCGGTACTGCTGGCTTACGCCGCTGCCGGTACGTTGGTGGTTCTGGTCATGCGCATGCTGGCCGAGATGGCTGTTGCGGCACCGGATACCGGGTCTTTCTCGACGTATGCCGATCGCGCGATCGGGCATTGGGCCGGTTTTACCATCGGCTGGCTGTACTGGTGGTTCTGGGTCCTGGTGATTCCACTGGAGGCCAACGCCGCCGCTACTATCCTTCACGCGTGGTTCCCGAACATTGCCATCTGGGTATTCACGCTGGTGATCACCTTGCTGCTCACTGTGACCAACCTGTTCAGCGTAAAGAACTACGGCGAGTTCGAGTTCTGGTTCGCCTTGATCAAAGTGCTGGCAATCATCGGCTTTGTAGTACTGGGTGTCGCGGCTATTTTTGGCCTGCTGCCCAACAGCCAGGTGAGCGGTGTCAGCCATCTGTTCGATACCCAGGGCTTTTTGCCTAATGGTATGGGCGCTGTGCTGGCTGCGATGCTGACCACCATGTTCTCGTTCATGGGCACAGAAATCGTCACCATCGCTGCAGCGGAATCGAAGAATCCGGAAAAGCAGATCACCAAGGCAACCAACTCGGTGATCTGGCGGATCTGCCTGTTCTATCTGGTGTCGATCTTTATCGTGGTCTCGCTGGTACCGTGGAATGACCCGCGTCTGGCTGAAGTGGGCTCCTATCAGACCGTGCTGGACATGATGGGCATTCCAAACGCCAAATTGATTGTGGATATCGTGGTGCTGATTGCAGTGACCAGTTGCCTGAACTCGGCGCTGTACACCGCTTCGCGCATGCTGTTCTCGTTGGGTAAGCGCGGCGATGCCCCGGCGGTATCGACCCGTACCAGTAAAAGCGGTACGCCTTACTGGGCGGTCATTCTGTCTACTGCGGCCGCGTTCCTGACGGTGTTCGCCAACTACGTGGCTCCGGCTGCCGTATTCGAGTTCCTGCTCGCCAGCTCCGGCGCAATCGCGCTGTTGGTGTACCTGGTGATCGCGGTTTCCCAACTGCGCATGCGCCAGAAGAGCATTGCTGCAGGTGAAACCCTGTCGTTCCGCATGTGGCTGTTCCCGTACCTGACCTGGTTGGTGATCGTGTTCATCATCGGCGTGCTGGGCATCATGCTGGTTCAGGAGTCACATCGCGTGGAGATCATCGCGACGGGCTTGCTGAGTATTCTGGTGATTGCCACCGGCGTCCTGGTTTCCCGTCGTCGCAAGGGCGAAAGGGCTGGCAAGGCTGTGTTGAATTGACCGATTGACCCGCTGAAAACAAAACGGCCGCGATCAGTAATGATCGCGGCCGTTTTTGTTTGTGCTGTGAAATGCTTGGTAGGAGCGAACTTGTTCGCGAGGCGGTATCCCCGTTTGTGCAGGCCTAATGTCTCGCCAACAAGTTGCCTCCTACAGGTTCGTATGGCGGCTTGAATACATCCGTCCCTCGGCTATCAACGCCAACAGATTCGGGTCGCGCTCCTTCGATTTCAGAAACACCATGCCGATGTGCTGTTGCATGCGATAGCGCTGCTGCAGCGGTATCAGCTTCACCCGGTTCTCGTAAACCGCTGCGATACGCCCCGGCAACAGCGCATACCCCACGCCTGAGCTGACCATGCTCAGCAAGGTGAAGATGTCGTTCACCTGCATCGCTACCTTCGGTTCAAACCCTGCCTGCTGAAAAACCCGGATGCCATCACGATGTGTGGCGAAGCCTTGAGTCAGGGTGATGAACGTCGCCTCGCGCAGGTCGCTCAGGTCTACTTCGCTGTGTTGTGAAAACGGTGAGTCGGCGGGGACGGCGAGAAAGATGTCGTCGGAAAACAGCGGCAGATGTTCGCAGTCCGGGTCGTTGACGCTCTCGTCCAGTGACACCAGAATCGCGTCGACTTCCATGTTCTTGAGCTTGTAGAACAGGTCGATGTTAGAGCCCATGATCAAGTCGATGTTGAGCTCGCTACGGCGGATTTTCAGACCCATGATCAACTGCGGAACGGTCTTTACCGTCAGCGAATACAGCGAACCGAGCTTGAAGCGTGCGGCGGAAAATCCGGCGGCCTGACGTGTCAGCTCAACCGTGGCGAGCACGTCCTGAATCAGTTTATGGGCTCGCTCTTCCAGCACATAGGCGCTTTCCAGCGGCGTCAGGTTACGGCCTTCATGCTTGAATAGCGGGCAGCGCAGGGCGCTTTCCAGTGAATGAATGGCGCGGTGCACGCTGACGTTACTGGTGTTCAGGTCCGCGGCCGCTTTGGTCAGGTTGCCGGTGCGCATGAACGCCAGGAATATTTCCAGTTTTTTCAGGGTCAACTCATCGTCGATTTGCATGTCGTGAGGCTTCTTGTTTGAGTGCCCCGATTGTGCACATTTAGATAGCCACTGGCTGTAATAAAAAACTGTTTGGCTAACGCATGGCTTGCGCTTTACGTCCCTAAGCTAGAGCCTTGCGCTGCAGTTCAGAACGATGAGGTAGTGTGCGGATGTATTACGGAGAAAAATTCAACGCCTGGTCCCACCTGGTCGGTGCAGTGCTGGCTTTGGTCGGAGCCATCTGGTTGCTGGCGATTGCCAGCCTTCAGGGTGATATCTGGAAGATAGTCAGCGTCGCGATCTACGGCGTAACGCTGGTGTCGTTGTACAGCGCATCGACCGTTTACCATAGCGTGCGCGGACGGGCGAAAACGATCATGCAGAAGGTTGATCACTTTTCGATCTACCTATTGATCGCAGGCAGCTACACGCCGTTCTGTCTGGTGACCTTGCGCGGCCCCTGGGGCTGGACGTTATTCGGCGTGGTCTGGGGCCTGGCGGTGATCGGCATCCTGCAGGAAATCAAACCCCGCTCCGAAGCCCGGATCATGTCCATCGTGATCTACGCGGTCATGGGCTGGATTGTGCTCGTGGCCGTCAAACCCCTGATCGCTGCACTGGGCACGGCAGGCTTTACCTGGCTGGCAGCTGGCGGCGCGCTGTACACCATCGGCATTATCTTCTTCGCTTACGACACCCGTTTTCGCCACTGGCACGGCATCTGGCATTTGTTTGTGATCGCCGGGAGTCTGCTGCACTTTGTGGCGATTTGTTTTTATGTGTTGTGAGTAGCGGATGCCCTTAATGAACAACATCTGCATCACTGAATTGAACGCATTTCTGTAGGAGTGAGCTTGCTCGCGATTCGATTTTTCTTTCGATAATTTTCCCCTGACCTGACCTGACCTGACCTGACCTGACCTGACGCTATCGCGGGCAAGCGCGCTCCTACAGGTCCGCGGTTTGCAGCGAGACAGTGAAGGAATATCGATTCACCTGACGCCCCGCATCAGTGCACGCCTTCGCACCCCATCAAACGATTTCCCACCAACCCTCGCCGTAGCGCGCCGCCCCGTGCGGGCGCACCAAATCGGCAGGCTTTTGCACTGCATTGAAGCATTTAATTCATTGTCTAAAATTGTTGAATTATTTGATTCTTGCTCCTAGTCTGTTCCTCGACCCGCCTGCTGGCGACTTCTTGCAACGACTGAGACCGGGAGCAAAAGATGAACGTGAAAGTACTCTTGAGTATGGCGGTGGCCACTGCGTTTTCGGCTTCTACCTGGGCGGCGGACTGGACGGTAGGGGCCAACGTGGGCAATGTGCCCTGGGAGTTTCAGGACGCCAAGGGCGAGATCGTCGGCTTTGAGGTCGACGTGGTCAAAGAAGTCGCCAAGCGTGCCGGCAAGACAGTCGAGTTTGTGAATATTCCGTTCAACGGCCTGTTCAGTGCCGTGCAGTCCAAGCGTGCAGATATCGCTATTTCGTCGATCACGATCACCCCAAAACGTCTTGAATCAGTGGGCTTCGCTCAGCCGTATTACGACAGTGATCAGTCACTGTCGGTGCTGACCAAGTCTGGCATTGATGGCCTGAAAGGCATGCAGGGCAAAGTGGTCGGCGTAGACACCGGCTCGACGGGTGACATGTGGGTGACGGCGCATCAGGCCGAGTACAAGTTTGGCGATGTGTCCCGCTACGAAGGGCTTTCCCCGGCGATGCTCGACCTTGCTTCCGGGCGTATGGACGGCTACATCAGCGATATTCCGGCCGTGCTCTATTACATCAAGGACAAGCCGCAATACCGGGTGGTCGCCCGTATTCCCACCGGCGAGAAGTACTCGTTGATGCACGCCAAAGGCTGGGCGTCTGCGACTCAGGTCAACGACATCATCACCACCATGAAAAAAGAAGGCGTGATCGCAGGCTTGCACAAGAAGTGGTTTGGCGCCGATGCCGATCCAGAGTCCAGCACCGTCAAGGTTGTCGACGTACTCAAATAAGCGCGGCTAATAACCTCTGACTGTTCAAACCCGGCGCCTGGCGCTGTCACCAAGGAGTCCTGATGGAGCTGGTCCAGACTTTCTTCAACTGGGGTGTGTTTGTCGACGCACTGCCGCAGATGTTGCGGGGCCTCGGGGTGACGGTGTTGCTTGGCGTGGTCAGCATCATTCTTGGTCTGGTGGGCGGTTTGCTGCTGGCCATGCTACGTCTGTACGGCTATGCACCGATCCGGTTGCTGGCGCGAATTTACATCGATGTGATGCGCTCTATCCCGCTGTTGGTGTTTTTGGTGCTGATTTATTACGCACTGCCGTTTGTGGGAATTCGTCTTTCCTCGTTCGCCGCAGCGGTGGCAGCGCTATCGCTGGTGTCTTGCGCATACTCGGCAGAGATTTTTCGCTCCGGTATCGAAGCCATCCCGCGCGGCCAGTTCGAAGCAGCGGCGTCGCAGGGCATGAGCTTCTTCAACACGATGCGCGACGTGATCCTGCCTCAGGCCATGCGCATTGTTTTGCCGCCCATGACCAGTAACTGCATCAACGTCATGAAGGACACGGCACTCGCTTCGGTGGTCGCCATGCCGGATCTGCTCAAGCAGGCGACTCAGGCGCAGGCACTCTCTGCCAACCCCACGCCGCTGGTGGGCGCCGCAATCATGTATCTGTTGCTGTTACTGCCCCTGGTGCAACTGGTCAGTTGGGTCGAGCGGCGCAACAGCGCCGGGAGGAAGAGCTGATGAGCGCAGTCATCCAGATCGAAGGTGTTGCCAAGTTTTATGGCAGGTTTCAGGCCCTGGCGGATATCAACCTGTCAGTCGAGCAGGGCGAAGTGGTGGTGATCCTCGGGCCGTCAGGCTCAGGAAAATCCACGCTGATTCGCTGCATCAATCTGCTGGAGGAGTACCAGGAAGGCGAGATCCGGGTAGCAGATCAACGGGTCGAAACCGGACCGAAACTGGCAGGTATTCGCTGTGAAGTCGGCATGGTCTTCCAGAATTTCAATCTGTATCCGCACATGACGGTGCTGGCCAATGTGGCGCTGGCTCCGGTGCGGGTGCGCGGTTTATCACGCCGCGATGCGCAGGATCGAGCGCGGGTATTGCTGGAAAAAGTCGGCATGAGCGCACACGCCGACAAATACCCCGGCCAGCTTTCCGGTGGTCAGCAACAACGCGTCGCTATTGCCCGAACCATGGCCATGGAGCCACGGGTGATTTTGTTCGACGAACCGACTTCTGCGCTGGACCCGGAAATGGTCGGTGAGGTGCTCGATGTCATGCAAAACCTGGCGCGCTCAGGCGTGACCATGGTCGTGGTCACCCATGAAATGGGCTTCGCGCGTAAAGTCGCAGACCGTGTGATTTTCATGGAGAGCGGCCGGATCATCGAACAGAACAAGCCCGAAGCCTTTTTCACAGCGCCTCAGGAACCGCGAACACAGGCCTTTTTGCAGGCCATCCTGCACCACTGATTCCTTTTGGAGACTGCCCAATTGAACGCCCTCGATATCGATTATGTTCGCCGCCAGTTCCCCATGCTGGCTGACGGTTTTGCCTATCTGGACAACGCCGGTGGTTCGGCGGTGCTCGGGCGCGTGGCTGACCGGGTCCGCGACTACCTGATTCACAACAGCGTGCAATTGGGCGCGTCCTACAACGGATCGGCTTCAGCCGGTGCGCTGGTGCTGCAAGCCCGGGAGTCCGTGGCGCAACTGATCAACGCGTATCACGCCGAAGAATGCGTGATGGGCGGCTCGACCACGCACCTGCTGCAAATCCTCTGCCGCGCTGTTGCGCCTTCGATCAACAGCGGCGATGAAATCATCGTCACCCACAGCGATCACGAAGCCAATATCGGCCCGTGGCAGCGGTTGTGCGAGGAGCGTGGCGCGACGCTGCGAGTGTGGTCAGTCGATCCGCAAACTCTGGAACTGGAGCTCGACGATCTGGATGCACTGCTTGGCTCGCGTACCCGCTATGTGGCCATGACCCATGCGTCGAACATTCTGGGCAGCGTCAACCCGGTGGCCGAAGTCGCCCGTCGTGTGCACGCCGTGGGCGGCAAGCTGTGCGTCGATGCCGTGGCGTATGCGCCCCATCGTCTGGTGGATGTGCAGGCCAGCGGTGCCGATTATTACGTGTTCAGTTTCTACAAGGTGTTCGGCCCGCACTTCGCGGTTCTTTGGGGGCATCGCGAGGCGCTACTTGAACTGCCGAGCCTCAATCACTTTTTCATCGGGCAGGACGTGATCCCTTACAAGCTGCAACCGGGCAACCTCAACTACGAGTTGTCTTACGGTTGCATGGGCATCAATGAATACCTGCTGGATATCGGTCAGCGTCTGGGGGCAAGCGGCAGCCCACGCCAGATCATGCAGGCAGCGTTTGATGCGTTCGAAGTACAGGAAGATTTGCTCGCCGAAACCCTGTTGTCATTTCTGCGCGAAACCGAGGGTGTTCGCATTATCGGCAAGTCGCGTGTCACCTCTGGCGATCGGGTGCCGACCATCAGTTTCGTGGTGGAGGGTGTGCAATCGGAAGCCATCGTGCGGCACATTGACGAACACAGGATCGGGATTCGCTTCGGTGACTTCTACGCGCGACACTTGATCGAACAGTTGGGCCTGGCCCGGTTCGGCGGTGTGGTACGTGTCTCGATTGCGCACTACAACACGGTCGACGAAATGCAGCGTCTGGTCCGGCATCTGGCCGAGGCGATCAACGACTTGCGTCCATCCTGATTTTTACGAGCGACCTTTCATGTCAGCAGTGCCTCAAACCCTTGCCGAGTTACGTGCGGCTATCGTCGAGCAGCAGGATCGTTTGACCGCGCGTATGCGAGATGCGGCGTGCTACCTCACCGAGCATCCCCATGACGTGGCGCTCAACACGGTGGCTGCGCTGGCGGAGCGCTCCGGGATTGCTTCATCGGCTTTTATTCGGCTGGCCAAGGCGCTGGGGTTCAACGGCTTCAGCGACTTGCAGCGATTGTTCAAGGCACCGTTGCAGCAGGCGGGTTCGTCGAGCTTCAGCGAGCGCATTCGTCACTATCAGGGTGAAGAGCTTCTGGAAGACCCGACCGATGTCGGCGCCATTCTGACCGCGTTCAGCCGGGCCAACATCGTTTCTCTGGAGCATCTGGCCGAGGGGCAACAGGTCGAAGCGCTGGAACAGGCAATCACTCTTTTGCAACGGGCGCGCACCACGTTCGTGGTGGGCATGCGGCGGTCATTCCCGATGGCCAGTTACCTGAGCTATGCGCTGAGTCGCGTCGGTCGTCGTGCCGTGCACATCAGCGGTCTCGGTGGTTCATTGCGCGAGCAAGTCGGCGCGCTGCATAGCGATGACATTCTGGTTGCCGTGAGCTTCCCGCCCTATGCCCCGGAAACCATCGAAGCCTGCCAGCAGGCGGTTGCAGCAGGCACACCTATTGTGGCGATTACCGATAGCCTGCTCAGCCCTATCGGCCAGCATGCGGCGGTGATCATTGAAGTCAACGATGCGGAATTACTGGGCTTTCGCTCACTCACGGCGGCGTTCTGCGTGGCCCAGACCCTGGCGATGGGTCTGGCGTTTCGCGACGGTCAGTCGCTGAGCGGCCCTGATCATGATGCTTTGAAAAACATCGACTGCTGAGCCGAGTTTTGGCGGTCTGCTTGAACCCAACCATCTGCGCCTGTGCAGGAGATTGCTCTTATGGCTACACCCCTTCGCGATCTGGTCGGCTATGGCCAAAACCGTCCTCAAGGCACCTGGCCTAATGGTGCGCGGTTGGCAATCAGTCTGGTCATCAATTATGAGGAAGGCTCCGAGCGTTCGCTGGCAATGGGCGATCCCGATCAGGAAAGCATGACCGAATGGGGCAGCTATCAATTCCCTGATGGCGTGCGCAATCTGGCGATGGAGTCGATGTATGAATACGGCTCGCGGGTGGGTATCTGGCGGATTCTGGAGATCCTCGAAAAAGCCGGCGTGCCATCGACCTTCCACGCCTGCGCGGTAGCGTTTGAGCAGAACCCGGACGTCGCCAAGGCGGCCGTTGCGCTGGGTCATGAAGTCTGCAGTCACGGCTATCGATGGGAAGAGGTTTTCCGCCTGACCGAAGAGGAGGAGCGAGAGCACATTCGTCTCGCCGTGGAATCATTCGAACGCACCTGCGGCAAGCGCCCGGTCGGCTGGTATTGCCGCTACGGCGCAAGCGTGCGGACCCGGCGTCTGGTGGCCGAAGAGGGTGGTTTTCTGTACGACTCCGACGCCTATAACGACGACGTGCCGTACTACGTCGACGTTGAAGGCAAACAGCATCTGGTGGTGCCGTACACCAGCGACGTGAATGACTTCCGTTACTGGAACTCGCCCGGCCTGTCTCAGGCGTCGGACTTTTTCGAATACATGAAGGAAAGCTTTGAGGTGCTCTATGAAGAGTCTGCTGATGGCTTGCGCATGATGTCGGTGGGCTTGCACCCGCGCATGGTTGGTCGTCCGGGACGCGTGCGGGCGATCAAGCGATTCATCGAATATGCCCAGGGCCACGAAGGCGTCTGGTTCGCGACCCGCGAGCAGATTGCCAAAGCCTGGATGAGCCGCGGCTAACCCAACCTTTAGGAGCACCGCGCCATGCAGGCTTTCGATTTAGTCATTCGCAACGCCAAAGTCATCACGGCGGCGGACAGTTTTGTCAGTGATATTGGCGTTCGCGACGGGCTGATCGTCGCGCTGGGTCTGGGGCTGGAAGGCGCTACTCGTGAAATCGATGCAGCCGGTCGCTCGGTGACGCCAGGCGGCATCGACAGTCATGTGCATCTGGATCAGCCCACCGGCGACGGTTCGGTGATGGCGGACGATTTCGAAAGCGGGACCCGCTCCGCAGCCTGCGGCGGCACGACGACGGTGATCCCGTTCGCCTGTCAGCAGAAAGGGCAAAGTCTGCGTGCCGCTGTCGATGATTATCACCAGCGAGCGGATGGCAAGGCGTTGATCGATTACGCTTTCCACTTGATCGTGACAGATCCTACAGAAGACGTGTTGAGTCGCGAGCTGCCTGAACTGATCGCAGAGGGTTACACCTCTTTCAAGATCTACATGACCTACGACGCGCTAAAGCTGGACGACCGGCAGATACTGGAGACGTTGTCTGTTGCACGTGCTCAGGGTGCGATGGTCATGCTGCACGCTGAAAACAGTGACTGTATTGCCTGGCTGACCGAGCGACTTCTCGCGGCGGGGTTAAGCGCTCCGCGTTATCACGCAACGTCACGGCCCATGTTGGTAGAGCGCGAAGCCACTCACCGCGCCATTGCTCTGGCTGAACTGGTGGATGTGCCCATCCTGATCGTGCATGTATCGGGGCGCGAAGCCATCGAGCAGATTCGCTGGGCGCAGGACCACGGCTTGAAGGTGTATGGCGAAACCTGTCCGCAATACCTGTTTCTGACCGCCGACTCGCTGGGCTGCGATGACAGTTTTGAGGGCGCCAAATGCATTTGCAGCCCGCCACCGAGAGACGCTGCGAACCAGCAAGTCATCTGGGACGGCCTGCAGAATGGCTCGTTTGAGGTGTTCTCCTCGGACCACGCGCCGTTTCGTTACGAAGGTCCGGACGGTAAACGCGCTCATGGCGAACATGCGCCCTTTTCGGAAGTGGCCAACGGCATCCCCGGCATTGAAACGCGCATGGCGTTGCTCTGGTCGGAAGGCGTCTGCACCGGGCGCATTACTGCGCAGGAATTTGTCGCGCTGACTTCGACCAATGCCGCACGGCTTTATGGCTTGTATCCGCGCAAAGGCAGTATCGCGATTGGCGCCGATGCGGATTTGGTGATCTGGGACGAAGGGCTGGATTTCGAGTTGCACAACGACCGCTTGCACCATCGCGTGGATTATACGCCGTACGCGGGCATGCGCTTGACCGCTTGGCCTGCGCTGACGCTTTCACGGGGCGAAGTGGTGTGGGATGGCAAAGCGCTGGGCCAGCCGGGACGCGGACAGTTCTTGCCCTGCGCAAGACCGGAACCAGCCAAGGCCCGGCGCAGGAAGACCGAGTTGCCTTACCTGTAGCGAGGAGCCTGTAGGAGCGCGCTTGCCCGCGATGGCTTTGTGTCAGGCACCATCAACGTTGGATGTGCCGGCATCATCGCGGGCAAGCGCGCTCCTACACAGACTGTGTGAAAACTACTGCAGGCTGGGCACCTTCGGTGCTACGCGCACAATACTGCGTTAAAAACAGGCGAAAAATGCTCATTTAGAACACCTAGACTCCGCTTTTTCGCCTGTTTTTGCCTTGTCTTGCCGTCGCTCGCTACGTTTTCACACAGTCTGTACAGGTCCAGTATTGCGGCGCGATGAGATTAAAAATCCCCCCACAACTGCTGCGCCACGCTCAGAGCAACAACAGGTGCGGTTTCGGTGCGCAGCACGCGAGGGCCGAGGCGGGCGGCGTGGAAGCCAGCGTCCTGAGCCTGGTCGACTTCGGCGTCGTTCAAACCGCCTTCCGGGCCAATCAGGAAGGCGAGGGTGGTGGGCTTGTTGTGGCTGGTCAGCGGCTCTGCAACAGGGTGCAGCACCAGCTTGAGTTCGGCATCGCTGCGCTTGAGCCATTCAGCCAAAGGCATAGGCGGGTGAATCACCGGCACCACCGAGCGACCACATTGCTCGCAGGCGCTGATCGCGATTTGCTGCCAATGAGCCTGACGCTTCTCGGCGCGCTCGTCCTTGAGGCGCACTTCGCAGCGCTCGCTGACAATCGGAGTGATCTCTGTAACGCCCAGTTCGGTTGCTTTCTGAATCGCCCAGTCCATGCGCTCGCCACGGGACAAACCCTGGCCGAGATGGATACGCAGCGGCGATTCGGTTTGCCCGGGGAAGGTTTCATCGAGCTGGACGCGTACGCGTTTCTTGCCGACTTCCAGCAAGGTGCCGCGAAACTCCTGGCCTGAGCCATCAAACACTTGCAGTGCATCGCCTTCGGCCATCCGCAGCACGCGGCCGATGTAATGCGCCTGGGCTTCAGGCAGTTCGTGTTCACCGAGGCTCAGGGTGGCGTCGATGAAGAAGCGGGACAGTCTCATGGTGGGTCTCTGAAATTTTGGTAAATCGCAGACCCTTTGTGGGAGCGAGGCTTGCCCGCGATAAGGGCGACGCGGATATCAGGTCTGTTGCGTCCAGCCTTATCGCGGGCAAGCCTCGCTCCCACAAGGGGGGCGCGTTTCATCTAATGCTTGTTACTAACCCGGATCACGAAAATCCGGGTGGAAATTCTCTCTAACGGCAACGCTGATGCTTTTACGCGTCGCGATGTCGATGCCTTCAGTTGCGACTTCGGCGAGGAAGTCGATCTGCTCGGGCGTGATCACATACGGTGGCAGGAAGTAAACCACGCTGCCCAGCGGACGCAATAGCGCGCCGCGCTCCAGTGCATGCTGGAACACCTGCAGTCCACGGCGTTCCTGCCACGGGTAGGCTGTTTTGGTGGCTTTGTCCTGAACCATCTCGATGGCCAGCGCCATGCCGGTCTGACGCACTTCAGCCACATGCGGATGATCCACCAGATGCGCGGTGGCGGTGGCCATACGCTGGGCCAGGGCTTTGTTGCTTTCGATGACGTTGTCTTGCTCGAAAATATCCAGTGTCGCCAATGCCGCTGCGCACGCCAACGGGTTGCCGGTGTAGCTGTGCGAATGCAGAAAGGCGCGAAGCGTCGGGTAGTCGTCGTAAAACGCGTCGTACACGTCGTCGGTTGTCAGCACGGCCGCCAGTGGCAGATATCCGCCGGTGAGCGCCTTGGACAGACACAGGAAGTCCGGGCGGATACCGGCTTGCTCGCAGGCAAACATGGTTCCGGTGCGGCCGAAACCTACGGCAATCTCGTCGTGGATCAAATGCACCCCGTATCGGTCACAGGCCTCACGCAGCAGCTTGAGGTACACCGGGTGATACATGCGCATACCGCCTGCGCCCTGAATCAATGGCTCTACGATGACGGCAGCTACCGTGGCGTGGTTCTCGGCCAGCGCATGTTCCATTGCAGCGAACATATTGCGCGAGTGTTCTTCCCAGCTCATGCCTTCGGGGCGGTGGTAGCAATCCGGGCTTGGCACCTTGATGGTGTCCATCAGCAGCGCTTTATAGGTTTCGGTGAACAACGGCACGTCGCCCACTGACATCGCGGCCATGGTTTCGCCGTGATAACTGTTGGTCAGGGTGACGAAGCGCTTCTTGTCCGGCTGGCCGCGGTTGAGCCAATAGTGAAAGCTCATTTTCAGCGCGACTTCGATGCAGGACGAACCGTTGTCGGCATAGAAGCAGCGGGTCAGACCATCAGGCGTCAGTTTGACCAGCCGCTCGGACAGTTCAATCACCGGCTGGTGGCTGAAACCGGCAAGGATCACATGTTCCAGTTGGTCGACCTGATCCTTGATGCGTTGATTGATACGCGGGTTGGCGTGGCCAAACACATTGACCCACCAGGAACTGACGGCGTCCAGATAGCGTTTGCCTTCGAAGTCTTCCAGCCACACACCCTCACCACGTTTGATCGGAATCAGCGGCAGGCTTTCGTGGTCTTTCATCTGGGTGCAGGGGTGCCACAGAACCTTGAGGTCGCGCTGCATCCACTGATCATTCAGGCCCATTGGTTTTCTCCGGATAGCGACTCGCATGGTGCGAGGACGAGCAATCGCGCAAGCCTATGCAATGCCCGGCTACGGGACAACCTTTAGTGCCAATTGGTTTTGGATGCGAACGCTTTCGTGCAGAAAACACAGATCCCGTAGGAGCGCGCTTGCCCGCGATGCGGTGTGTCAGCAAAAAACGTATTGCCTGAATTGTCGCCATCGCGGGCAAGCGCGCTCCTACAGAAAAAACCATTCATTCAGATAGTTTTTTTATGTTTGACAGGCGCCCGATGGACATCACTGGTAGCCCTGCTGCGGCTGGCGTATCCTTCGCGCCTCTGTGACGTATCGAGCGTCATTTACCGAAACCTCCCCTGCTTTTTTCGGAGTCTGCTGAATGCTTTCTGGTTGGCTGCGCGCCTGTGCGCTCGTTTTAGTTGGGCTGGTCAGCGTTTCGGCGCTCGCTAATGAAAAACAAAAGACTGCGATCGTGGTTGGTGGTGGGCTTTCGGGCCTGACAGCGGCGTACGAGCTGCAAGCCAAAGGCTGGCAGGTCACGCTGCTGGAAGCCAAACCCGCGCTGGGCGGCCGCTCCGGTCTGGCTACCAGCGAATGGATCGGCAATACCAAGGCGCAGCCTGCGTTGAACCAGTATCTGGAGCGCTTCAAGCTGGCCACGGTGCCTGCGCCGGAGTTTGTCCGCACGCCGGGTTACCTGATTGATGGCGTTTATTTCAGCAAGGCCGATCTGGCGCTCAAGCAACCGGCGACCGCCGAGGCGATCAAGCGCTACGAGGAAACCCTCGACAATCTGGCGCGCTCCATCGACAACCCGGAAAACCCGGCGGCCAACAGCACGCTGTTTGCACTGGATCAGATCAACGTGGCGAACTGGCTGGATCGTCTGACCCTGCCAGCCACCGCTCGCCAGTTGATCAATCAGGAAATTCGTACCCGCTATGACGAGCCGTCGCGCTTGTCGCTGCTGTATTTCGCACAGCAATCCCGGGTTTATCGCAACGTTGACGACCGTGATCGCCGTGCAGCGCGTCTGCCAGGTGGCAGCGCGGTACTGGCTGAAGCGTTCGCCAAGCAAATCAAAACCATCAAGACCAACTCACCGGTTTCCGCCATCGTTCAGGATAAGGACGGCGTAACGGTCAAGGCGGGCGCAGTCGGTTACAGTGCTGATTACGTGGTGCTGGCCGTGCCGCTTCGCGCATTGAGCAAGATTCAGATGACGCCTGCGCTGGATGCCCAGCACATGGCGGCGATCAAGAGCACCAACTACGGTTGGCGCGACCAGATCATGCTCAAGTTCAAGACGCCTGTGTGGGAAAGCAAGGCTCGCATGTCTGGCGAGATCTTCAGCAACACCGGTCTGGGCATGCTGTGGATCGAGCCAGCAACCAAGGGCGGCGCCAATGTGGTGATCAACCTGTCCGGCGATAACGCGCGGATCATGCAGGCCTTTGGCGACAAGCAATTGGTAGATCAGGTACTGATTCGCCTGCACACGTTCTACCCACAGGCTCGCGGCGCTTACACCGGCTACGAGATCCGTCGTTACAGCGTCGACCCGTCCACTGGTGGTTCCTATCTGGCATTCGGACCGGGGCAGATCAGCAAGTTCTGGCGTGTGTGGGAAAAGCCGATTCTGCGCGTAGCCTTTGCCGGTGAGCACACTGATACGCTTTACCCTGGCACGGTAGAAGGCGCTTTGCGCACAGGCCAGCGTGCCGCCAGTCAGGTCCAGGATCTGGCCGCTGGCAAGTCGTTCGAACCTGTGAAAATCGTCCCTGCGCCAGCACCTGCAGTGAAGAAGGACGAAGGTGGTTTCTTCAGCAATATGTTTGGCGGTTCGTCTGACAAGGCTGAAGCCAAAAAGCCTGAGCCAGCCAAAGCGGCTGATGAGGCCAAAGCTAAGGAAAAAGGTGGTTTCTTCTCGTGCTGGTTCGGTTGTGCTGAAGAGCCTGTCGCCAAGCCCGTCGAGAAAGCTCCTGAGCCAGCACCTGCTCCCGCTCCTGAGGCTGTAGCTCCGGTGGTTGCACCTGTCGTCGCACCGGTCAAGGCCGAGCCTGCCAAGGTCGAACCCGCTAAAAAGGCACCGGTGAAAAAGGCTGAGCCTGCCAAGAAAGCTCCAGCTAAAGAAGCTGCGAAAAAGGCCCCTGCCAAAACCCCGGCCCAGATTGAAGCTGACAAGAAAGCAGCTGCTGCCAAGGCGAAGGCCAAAGCCGCTGCTGAGGCTAAAAACTGATCGGACTGAAGTAGCAAAAGAAAAGGGCGCGATCTTGAGATCGCGCCCTTTTTCGTTTTGCTATTTTTAGGTTTGTTACCGGCAAACTCAACTTCTGAAAGAAATGCCCCTTCTCCCTGACTTTGCGCTGTCTTGCAGAAAACGGATACCTGTAGGAGCGCGCTTGCCCGCGATTGGGTTTTCAGTCGATGAATATATCGCCTGTGCTCACGCGATCGCGGCAAGCGCTCCTACGGGTCGGTGTTGGCGGGAGGAGGCAATGCCTACAAAAATCTGGAAACCGCTTATTTTGCGCCCGTCGTCGCGAAGCTCTTGGCGCCTTCAACGCGCCGATCTTCTTTGAGAACCCACTGCGGCTCGCTTCTGCACTTGTACTTCACGCCTTTACGTCGCGTGATAGTGCTCACCTTGGTCATGCATTCTTCCCGGGATGCGTAGGCGTCTCCTGCCTTTCGCTCTTCCACACAGCCTTCCATACCACTGCACATTGTCATAACGACAAAATAAACAGTCATCATCGCGGTGTTGCTCCATTGATCGATGCGATCTAAAAGTCCTGCTCCGGTACTCGTTACTGTCTGAAGACGGGTTGCAGTGATTGATTTGGGCTTGGTGCAAGAGAGGCACAGGCTCATCCCTTGTAGGCCTGTGGGAGATGCTGAGGCTTATTCAGGTCGGTAACAATGGCCTAATGCTTCCATCTGTCGGAATAACGTCACTCATTGCGAATTCATTGGATGGTGTCATTTTAATGAACATGGTTTTAGTCATTAATTTGACCTTTTGAGGGTTTTTAGCCTTCTTTGACGGGAGGTCAAGCAGGTAGTGCATCGGCCGAGGATTTAGGGCGAAGTGCCGCTCATCGCAGTTGAAAGGCCGATGGTCATGGCAAGGTTTTGTTACGAAGCAATTCTCGCGATGCTGGGCTTGAGTAATACGCGGGTTATCGCTTTTTCGTCTATCAATGACAGTCAGCATTGAATGCGGACGCGGCGATGGAGCTGATGAAAAACGTAACAATCGTATTATTCGATACTTCAAAGCGAAATTTTGCGCTTTCATTCGATAGATAAAAAGCTAGTCTGGCATCAACTCCTACAGGGTAATGGCAATGCAGTTACGCAACTCATCCTCTCGCTACGGTCTGGTCAGCATGGTGCTGCACTGGGGCGTTGCTGTTGCAGTGTTTGGTTTGTTCGCGCTAGGGCTGTGGATGGTAGGTCTGGATTATTACGACACGTGGCGTAAGGCCGGGCCCGATCTGCACAAAAGCATTGGCATCACGTTATTCGCCTTTATGTTGTTCCGCATTGTCTGGCGCCTGCTCAGCCCGCCGCCGCCGTCTCTCGCCAGCTATGGCAAGTGGACGCGAATCGGCGCGCACGTTGGGCATATGTTTCTTTATGTCGGTCTGTTTGCTGTGATGTTCGCCGGTTACCTCATTTCCACCGCCGACGGCGTGGGGATCCCGGTATTTGGCCTGTTTGAAATACCTGCGCTGTTCAGCGGTTTGCCTGATCAGGCCGAAACCGCTGGCTGGATTCACTTGTACCTGGCTTGGGTACTGGTGGTCTTCGCAGGGCTGCATGGTCTCGCTGCACTGAAACACCACTTCATTGATCGCGATGTGACCCTCAAGCGTATGCTGGGTCGCGCTTAATTGTTCAACCAAAACGGGAATAAAAGCATGTTGAAGAAGACTCTCGCCGCACTGGCTCTTGGTACTGCACTGTTGTCTGCCGGTCAGGCGATGGCCGCTGATTACGTGATCGACAAAGAAGGCCAGCACGCTTTCGTTGACTTCAAGATCAGCCACCTGGGCTACAGCTTCATCCACGGTACGTTCAAGGACTGGAGCGGCAAGTTCAGTTTTGACGCTGCCAAGCCTGAAGCCAGCAAAATCGACGTTGAGCTGAAAACCGCCAGCCTGTTCACCAACCACGCTGAGCGCGACAAGCACATCAGCAGCAAGGACTTCCTGGACGTTGCCAAGTTTCCTGAAGCCAAGTTCGTCTCTACCGCGGTCAAGTCTACCGGCGCAAAAACTGCTGACGTGACGGGCGACCTGACCCTGCACGGCGTGACCAAGCCGATCGTGATCAAGGCGACTTTCAACGGCGAAGGCAAGGATCCATGGGGCGGCTACCGTGCCGGTTTCAACGGTACTTCGACGCTTAACCTGAATGACTTCGGCATCAAAGGCCCAGGTCCTACCTCGCAAACTCTGGACCTGGAAATCAGCTTCGAAGGCGTTCAAGCCAAGTAAGCTTTCCGGTTGATCAAAAACGCCGACCTCAGGGTCGGCGTTTTTTTGTCTGAAATACAACGATTGACTGTGGGAGCGAATTCATTCGCGAAGGCGGCGTCTCAAACGACGAATATGCATTGGATGTACTGGCCTCTTCGCCAATGAATTCGCTCCCACAAGGATCGGCTTCAACAGGGTTTCACACACAAAAACGCCCCGAACCAGTCGGGGCGTTTTTTGTTCCGGCCTTGCTTAACCTTCGCGGTTGCGGGTCAGCAGGGCTGGTTTTTCACCGCGTGGGCGGGTTGGCAACTGATCGAGTTGTTCAGCGGACGGGAACCGGTCGCTTTTCGACTCTTTGTGCATGATCTTCGGTTGCGGCTGGCTCTGGCTGTCGCGAGGACCGCGAACTGCCGGTTCCTGACGGGCCGAGTCATCGCGTGCCGGACGGCGGTTGCGCGGGTTCTCGTCACGGCGAGCCTGACCATCGCGTGGAGCACCGTTACGAGGGCCGTTGCGCTTGGCTGGTGGCGTACCGGTGGATGCACCACCGCCACTACTGCGCGGACCACTTGGGCGCGGGGCGCGAGCGGCTGGAGCAGCGCCGGTACCCGTGCTGGCTGCCGGAGCGCCAGGACGACGACCGCGGCTCTGGTTCTTGTCCTTATACGGACTGACGTAATCAGCGCGGTTGCCGAAGTTATCCACTTCGTCATCCAGAAACTCGTCCGGGGCGCGATCTGCAGCCGGGCGCGGTGCAGCTGCGCGAGGATTTGACGCACGCTGTTCGCGAGCCGGAGCACCTTCACCGCGAGGCTTCTGTTGTTCACGCGGCTTGCGGGCCGGACGTTCACCAGCAGCGGCTGCCGGTTTTTCCTTGCCCTTATCTTTGCCTTTGTCTTTGCGACCACCGCCACCGCCGTTCGGACCATCGCCACGAGGGCCGCGCGGATTGCGTGGGTTACGCACGTCCGGACGCTCGCGAACTTCAGGCTTCTCGGCTTCTACTGCGGACATGTCGAAGCCCATCAGATCGCCATCGGCAATCTTCTGCTTGGTCATGCGCTCGATGCTTTTGAGCAGCTTTTCTTCGTCCGGAGCAACCAGCGAAATCGCTTCGCCGTTACGGCCTGCACGGCCTGTACGACCGATGCGGTGAACATAGTCTTCGTCTACGTTCGGCAGTTCGAAGTTGACCACGTGCGGCAACTGGTCGATATCCAGGCCGCGAGCGGCGATGTCAGTCGCAACCATGATGCGTACTTCACCGGCCTTGAAATCGGCCAGCGCTTTGGTGCGAGCGTTCTGGCTCTTGTTACCGTGGATCGCCACAGCGGTAAGACCGTGTTTGTCCAGGTACTCGGCCAGACGGTTTGCGCCGTGTTTGGTGCGAGTGAAGACCAGCACTTGCTCCCAGGCACCCTGAGTGATCAGGTGCGCCAGCAGCGAACGCTTGTGGTTGGCGGGCAGGCGGAACACGCGTTGCTCGATACGCTCGACCGTGGTGTTCGGCGGCGTGACTTCGATGCGCTCCGGGTTGTGCAACAGCTTGCCTGCCAACGCCGTGATGTCGTTGGAGAACGTCGCCGAGAACAGCAGGTTCTGACGCTTGGCGGGCAGACGTGCGAGCACTTTCTTCACGTCGTGTACGAAGCCCATGTCGAGCATCCGGTCGGCTTCATCGAGCACGAGGATTTCAACGTGGGACAGGTCGACACTGCCTTGACCGGCCAGATCGAGCAGACGGCCAGGGCAGGCCACCAGCACGTCTACGCCACGGGCCATGGCTTGAACCTGTGGGTTCATGCCGACGCCACCGAAGATGCAGGCGCTGACGAACTTCAGATCGCGGGCGTACAGCTTGAAGCTGTCATGCACCTGAGCGGCGAGTTCGCGAGTCGGGGTCAGGACCAGTACGCGCGGTTGGCGCGGGCCGTGACGTTGAGATTTGTCCGGATGACCGTTGGGAAACAACCGTTCCAGAATCGGAAGGGCGAAACCACCGGTTTTACCAGTACCTGTCTGGGCGGCAACCATCAGGTCGCGACCTTGCAACACGGCGGGAATGGCCCGCTGTTGCACCGGAGTAGGCTGGGTATAGCCCGCTGCCTCGATGGCGCGAACTAGAGCCTCGGAGAGACCGAGGGAAGCAAAGGACATGAGTAATCCTGTTTTAGTTAGAGCTTATGCTCAAAGGGAAGTCTTGCCTGGCGCGAATGGCGTTCAGGCTTCGTCGAAACTGCCTGAGCGTCGACCATGCTGTTCGGTGAACAGGGTGATCGCGGCTCGGTGTTTTCGTTCAAGCTTTGGAGAACGCAGTCCCGTCCGGTCCTGCTGGGCCTTCAGTGCATCTCGTGACGCTGCGCAATAAAAGAAGATGCGCTATTGGCGTGATCGAGGAGCCTGAAACAAGACCGAGCATCCGGGCGTAAGCCTGGCGGGAAGGCCGGAGTATAACAGAGCAAACGCCAAGCGCTGCTTTCCTGCTGCTCAACGGTGTCTATACCGGTGAATGCGGCAGTTGTCTGGAAGCGCTGGCAGGTCACAATGCGCGAAACCTGCCAGCCACGCAACCTCCGCTTAACGCGGCAACTTCAGGTTGTTCCAGACCGCCAGGCTCGGTTCAGCCTGGTTCAGGGTATAGAAGTGAAGCCCTGGCGCGCCACCTTGCAGCAGGCGTTCGCACATCTCGGTGATGACTTGTTCGCCAAACGCCTGGATGCTTTGCACGTCGTCGCCGTAGGCTTCCAGCTGCTTGCGGATCCAGCGCGGGATTTCCGCACCGCAGGCATCGGAGAAGCGCGCGAGCTTGCTGTAGTTGGTGATCGGCATGATGCCCGGCACGATTGGCAGGGTAACGCCTTTCTTCTGCACGCGTTCCAGGAAGTGGAAGTAGCTGTCGGCGTTGAAGAAATACTGGGTAATTGCGCTGTCGGCACCGGCCTGGGCCTTGTGCACGAAGTTCTTCACGTCGTCATCGAAATTGCGCGCCTGAGGGTGCATCTCAGGATAAGCCGCTACTTCGATGTGGAAATGGCTGCCGGTTTCTTCACGAATGAACGAAACCAGGTCGCTGGCGTAGCGCAGTTCACCGCTGGACATGCCCATACCCGAGGGCAGGTCGCCGCGCAGTGCAACGATGCGCTTGATACCGGCTTCCTTGTATTGGTTCAGCAGAACGCGCAGGTCATCCTTGCTGTCGCCAACGCAGGACAGATGCGGTGCGGACGGTACTTTTACTTCGTTTTGCAGCTGCATGACGGTGTTGATCGTACCGTCGCGCGTGGATCCACCGGCACCATAAGTGCAGGAGAAAAAAGCGGGGTTGTAACTGGCTATCTGACGAGCAACGTTCAGAAGCTTTTCATGGCCAGCCTCGGTCTTCGTCGGGAAGAATTCGAAGCTGAAGCTGCGGTCTTGGGACATGGTGGAGGGAACCTCCAGCTACAAGCTGCAAGCTAAAAGCTGCAAGAGGGCAATGCGCCCAATCTTGTCACCAAAGCTTGCAGCTCACGGCTGCGTAAAAACGATAAAGAAACAAGCGCCAAGCCCAAGCCACAAGTAAATGAAACGCTTTTACTTGCCGCTTGAAGCTTGAAGCTACCGCTGCTTAGTAGCGATACGCGTGCGGCTTGAACGGACCATCAACGGTCACGCCGATGTAGTCGGCCTGGGTTTTGGTCAGTTTGGTCACAACGCCGCCGAAGCCGCGAACCATTTCCAGGGCCACTTCTTCGTCAAGTTTCTTCGGCAGTACTTCAACGGTCAGACGCTCGGCTTTTTGAGCCGGGGACAGATCGGCGTACTTCTGACCGAACAGGAAGATCTGCGCCAGAACCTGGTTGGCGAACGAACCGTCCATGATGCGGCTTGGGTGACCAGTGGCGTTACCCAGGTTAACCAGACGGCCTTCGGCCAGCAGGATCAGGTAGTCGTCGTTCTGGGCATCGAATGCGCCAGGGCCGGTACGGTGGATCTTGTGTACCTGTGGCTTCACTTCTTCCCATGCCCAGTTCTTGCGCATGAAAGCGGTGTCGATTTCGTTGTCGAAGTGACCGATGTTGCAGACCACAGCGCGTTTTTTCAGCGCTTTGAGCATGTTCGAGTCGCAGACATTGACGTTACCAGTGGTGGTCACGATCAGGTCGATCTTGCCCAGCAGTGCTTTGTCGATGCTTGCTTCGGTGCCGTCGTTTTCACCGTCGATGAACGGCGAAACCAGCTCGAAACCGTCCATGCAGGCTTGCATGGCGCAGATCGGATCGACTTCGGTCACTTTAACGATCATGCCTTCCTGACGCAGGGATTGAGCCGAGCCCTTGCCCACGTCGCCATAACCGATAACCAGTGCTTGCTTGCCCGACAGCAGGTGGTCAGTACCACGCTTGATAGCGTCGTTCAGGCTGTGACGGCAGCCGTATTTGTTGTCGTTTTTGCTCTTGGTCACCGAGTCGTTAACGTTGATGGCCGGGATTTTCAGCTCGCCTTTGGCCAGCATGTCCAGCAAGCGGTGAACGCCAGTGGTGGTTTCTTCGGTCACGCCGTGAACGCGGTCCAGGATGGCCGGATATTTCTTGTGCAGCAGCTCGGTCAGGTCGCCGCCGTCGTCGAGGATCATGTTGGCATCCCAAGGCGCGCCATCTTTCAGGATGGTTTGCTCAAGGCACCACTCGTATTCTTCTTCAGTCTCGCCTTTCCAGGCGAAAACAGGGATACCGGCAGCAGCAATGGCAGCAGCGGCCTGGTCTTGAGTGGAGAAAATGTTGCAGGACGACCAGCGAACTTCGGCACCCAGGGCAACCAGGGTTTCGATCAGTACGGCAGTCTGAATGGTCATGTGTATGCAGCCGAGAATCTTCGCGCCCTTGAGCGGTTGCTCGCCGGAGTATTTGCGGCGCAGGCCCATCAGTGCAGGCATTTCGGATTCAGCGATGATGGTTTCGCGACGGCCCCAGGCAGCCAGGGACATGTCGGCTACTTTGTAGTCGGAAAAATCTGCGGGCGTAAGTACTGCACTCATTAGAGAGTCTCCATTCGTAGTGTGCGAATGGGCGCCGTTGTGCGTTTAAGGTTCGACAGGGACAACCCGGTCAAACAACGCCCCATCCGAGCCTGACAGGAAAACCTGCTGCAGCGCCCCTCGGACAGGTGGCGGGAACGGTATCAAGTGAAGATGACCGTTTTGAAACGGTGGGGATTATAGCCAAGCTGACTCATCTTCCCAATGTTTTCTATCGGCGGATGCTCGGCGAACTTCAATCTGATGATTGAAAAAGTGCAGTAAAGCGGACGGAGGGTACGGCTGTAACGTGCTCAATCCAGCGTAGCCTTATCAATTCAATAGAGGGCGATGACTGTGCTGATATCAGCTGTGTCTGCCATGATGACCGGCATCAATCCGCAGACGATCAGGAGCAGACATGAACTTCCACACTCGCAAGTGGGTTAAACCTGAAGACCTCAACCCCAACGGCACCCTGTTCGGTGGCAGCCTGTTGCGATGGATCGATGAGGAAGCAGCGATCTACGCCATCGTGCAACTGGGCAACCAGCGCGTGGTGACCAAGTACATTTCAGAGATCAACTTTGTCAGCGCTTCGCGTCAGGGCGACATCATCGAGTTGGGTATCACCGCCACCGAATTTGGCCGCACTTCGATCACCCTGACCTGTCAGGTCCGCAACAAGATCACCCGCAAGAGCATCCTGACGGTTGAGAAGATGGTGTTCGTCAACCTCGGCGAAGACGGCCTGCCAGCGCCGCACGGCAAAACCGAAATCACCTATGTGAAAGATCAGTTCAAGGAAGAGTCGATCGACGAATAAACCGAAGCGGCCGGTCTTGTCTGGAAATGCGGTCTCCTGTGGGAGCGGTGCTTGCCCGCGATAAGGCTGGACGCGGTTCACTTAAGATCGCGGTGTCCCTATCGCGGGCAAGCACCGCTCCCACAGGGTTTTGCGTCGTCTATCAGCTCGCAGGCAAACATCGAGTCTCCCGCTGAAAGATAGATCTCAATACCATCAAGGCCGCGCCGTTGCCTTCATGAACTCACTCAGCGGTTCAGCATAAAAGCGAGCCATGTTGGTCGTGCCGTGCCCGCGGGTTTCTGCGCTGGCAGGGATCAACACCAGACGCGCGTTTTTCAACTGAGCGAGTGATTTCTGCATAGTCCCGGTCTCAGGTGGATTACGCTCGTCGTCGGCACTGTTGATTGCCAGTACTGGCGCTTTGATCGCCGATAGCTTTGGCGAGACATCGTAGTCCGCCGAGGACTGCCATTGGTAAATGAAATCGTTGGCATCCCCTGGCAGCGGCGCTGCCAGCTTTTCATCAACCAGTTTGTCTGCCTGAGCTCGCGTTGGCGCCAAAGCCTGATAAGCAAGGGTGCCACCGCTGGTACCGAAGCCAAACATCACATTAGCCAGACGCAACGAAGGCGGCGGGCTGGTGTAGTTGCCTTCGTTCCAGGCCGGGTCCTGCTTGATGGATTCGATCAACATGCGCCGCATGATCCAGTTGCGCGCCGACATCGCGGTAGGTTGCGAAGCCATCGGTACCAGCGCATCCATCATGTCCGGCCATTTCTGGCCCCACATCCATGTCTGCATGCCGCCCATGGAGTTGCCCATGACCAGCCGTAAATGCTTGATGCCCATGCCTTCGGTCAGCAGGCGATACTGCGCCTCGACCATGTCGTCGTAGTTGTAGGCGGGAAACTTCATGCGCAAACCGTCAGAAGGCTTGCTCGACTTGCCGACGCCGATGCCATCGGGGGCAATGATGTAGTACTTGCTGGCGTCCAGAGGCTGCCCCGGACCAAACAGCTCACCCCCGAATTCCTTGCCCAGCATGTCACTGGCCGGGCGATTGGTGCCGTGCAGATAGAGTATCGCCGGGTTCTTCGGATCGCCGACGGTGATGTAACTCATCCGCAGGTTATCCAGTTTTTCGCCGGTATGGAAAGTGAAGCTGGGGGCTGTCCATACCGCCTCAACTGCGGCTGGAACACTCGCCGCGAAGGCCATTCCCGTCTGCGCCACGATCAGCAGCGCAGCGCACAGGCCACCTTTGAATCCTCGCATGTTCAGTTCCTCTTTTTGTTTTTATGAGGTGAAGCTGTTGCCAGGGCCGACTGTACTCAGCGCTTGAGGCTCTGCCAATCGCGCAACCATTGCAGACCGGTGCTGGTGTCGCCTTTGGGGCGATATTCGCAGCCAATCCAGCCGGTGTAACCCAGGCGATCGATTTCTTCGAACAGCCAGTTGTAGTTCAACTCGCCCAGATTCGGCTCGTGTCGATCCGGCACACCGGCGATCTGGATATGGCCAACGCCAGCGAAATCGCGACGCAGTTTTGAGATCACATCGCCTTCGACGATCTGGCAATGATAGAAGTCGAACTGCACCTTGAGGTTGGCAGCGCCCACTTCTTTACAGATGGCTTGCGCCTGATCCTGACGATTCAGGAAGAACCCCGGCATGTCACGGGTATTGATCGGCTCGATCAGCACCGTGATGCCTGCCTTGGCAGCTTGTTCAGCGGCGTAGGCGAGGTTTTCCAGGTATACCGCCTGATGGCGTGCACGAAGCTCTTCACTGGGGAGCAAACCCGCCATCACGTGAATCCGGTCGTTGCCCAGCACGTTTGCGTATTCCAGCGCGCGGGCGATGCCGGTACGAAACTCTTCTTCACGACCTGGCAACGAAGCAATGCCTCGTTCGCCTGCTGCCCAGTCACCCGGCGGTGCATTGAACAGCGCTTGCACCAGTCCGTTGTCACTCAGGCGCTGCTTGAGCTCCTGAGTGCTGTAGTCATACGGAAACAGATACTCGACGGCGCCGAAACCATCGGCGGCCGCTGCGCTGAAGCGCTCGAGAAAATCATGTTGCGGGTAGAGCATGCTGAGGTTGGCAGCGAAACGAGGCATGTTAACTCCAGTCTTGTTGGATCAGACGAATGGCCAGATCACCAGGGTCGCGAGGAAGCCCAGGGTGCCGAGGATAGTCACCAGCACGGTCCAGGTACGCAGGCCGTCGGCGACATTAAGGCCAGCCAGTTTGGTGAACATCCAGTAACCGGCATCGTTGATGTGCGACATTGCCAGACCGCCACCGCCCATGGCCAGACACAGCAGTGCCAGGTGGTTTGGTGTCAGGTTCAGGGTTGCGATCAGCGGGCTGAGAATACCGGCAGTGGTCACCAGTGCAACGGTGGTGGAACCTTGTACGGCACGCAGCAGCAGGGTCAGCAGGAAGCCCAGTGCCAGAACCGGCAGGCCGGTAGTGCGCAGCGCTTCGGAGACGACAGCGCCGATACCGGTATCAACCAGCACTTTACCAAACACGCCACCTGCACCGGCGATCAGGATAACCATGGCCACGCCCGGCAGTGCCGAGCCGATCACGTCAGACACCTGGGTGCGGCTCCAGCCACGGCGAGTACCCAGCAACCATGCACACAGCAGGGTGTCGATCAGCAAAGCAACCAGAGGCGCGCCCAGCACAGTCAGAACACTGCGCAGCGTCGAATCGACAGGCAACATGGTGGTAGCCAGTGTGCCCAGCAGAATCAGTACGATCGGCAGCAGGATCAGGCCGATGATCAAACCGAAGCCAGGCGCCGGAGCAGGCGGCAGTGATGCGGCAAGACTGCTGGCGCTTTCTTCCAGACCCGGCTTGTTCGAGTGCGCCGCTTCGCTGCTGGTGTTGGAGTAGTCGCCGTTATGCCAGGCTTGCAGGTCGGTGTTGGTCATATGCGGGCCGTAGACTTCGGCACGGATATCGTCGGTCATCGGGTAGAACTTGCGTGTCATGCGACCCGCGATGAAGTAACCGACCAGGCTCAGGACCGCAACCATCGGAATACCAAACATCAGTACGCGACCCAGGTCGGCACCCAACTGACCGGCAGCGGCCACAGCGCCCGGATGCGGCGGCAGGAAGGCATGCACCGCCAGCAATGCCGCACACATCGGCAACGCGAACAGCAGCAGTGGTTTACGTGCTGCACGGGCTACGCCGTAGGCCAGCGGCATGAGGATGATCACGCCCACTTCGAAGAACACCGGAATACCGACGATGAAACCGGCAACGGTCAGCGCCAGCGGAGTACGCCGGTTGCCGAAGCGTTTGATCAGGGTTTTTGCCAATGCCTCGGCACCACCGGACAGCTCGATGATGCGTCCGATCATCGCGCCCAAGGCAATGATGATCGCAATGTGACCGAGGGTTTTGCCCATGCCGCCTTCAATGGTGGCAACCAGATCAGCCGGCTTCACACCTGCGACCAGCGCAACAATGATGCTCACCAGCATCAACGCCACGAACGGCTGGAATTTGTACTTGAGGACCAGGAACAGCAGCAGCGCGATGCCCGCGCCAGCGATCAACATCAGCATTAGTGGCGTCATACTTTAAAGTCCCATTGTTATTGTTTTCCGGCTGGGCCGGGTCTTGTCGGGGGCCGCTGAACGGCCCTCAATCAAATGCCTTGAACTACCACTTGGCCCCAAAAACCTCACGCAACTCTTCCAGAGCAGCCGGGTCGAGTGGCGCGGGTTTCGGGTTGCTCATCAACCAGAGTCGAGCGGTCTCTTCCAGTTCTTCGAGGGCGTAGGCGGCCTTGGCAACCGAGCTTTCCCACATAACCGGTCCGAGCCGTTCGAGCATCACGCCGCGCACACTGTTGGCCAGTTGCGCGACGCGCTGGGCGACTTTCGGCGAGCCGGGACGCTCATAACCAATGAGTGGAATCTGCCCGACTTTCATCACCTGATAAGGCGTCAGTGGCGGCAGGATGTTGTCCTCCTGCCAGACGCCCGCCAGGGTCAACGCAACCAGATGCGTGGAGTGGGTATGCACCACGCCGCCCACACCCGGGTTGCGGTCGTAGACCTCGCGATGCAGCGCGAGGGTCTTCGAAGGTTTGCTGCCCGACACCCATTCACCGGCCAGATTGACCTTGGCGATTTCGGTCGGATCAAGGCGACCCAGGCACGCGTCAGTTGGCGTAATCAGCCAGCCGTCATCGAGCCGCGCGCTGATGTTTCCGGCGCTGCCGACGGTGTAGCCACGGCCATACAACAGTCTGCCGATGTCGCAGATCTCTTCGCGAAGCGTGTTCTCCGTACGTTGGTTTTCCGCACTCATACAGATTCCCCCGCCAACTGCTTGAGGGCCTTGCTGAAGAAGTCGCGGCCACCGAAGTTGCCGGATTTCAACGCCAGGGCCAGCGGCTGGTTGCCGCTGCTGACAGTTGCCGGAACACCCGGATCAATCTGCGCGCCGATTTTGAGCAGTTGCACACCCAATGCCTGAACTACAGCGCCCGAAGTTTCACCGCCCGCTACGACGAAGCGGCGCACGCCTGCATGCAGCAGGCCTTTGGCGATCTGTCCCAGGGCGTCCTCAACCAGCGCACCCGCACGTTCAACGCCCAGTTGTTGCTGAACGGCTTTGACTTCGTTTGGCGAACTGGTGGCGTAGATCAATACCGTTTCACCGGCTTTGCGAGCGAACTCCAGCGCCTGTTCAACCACCGGACGGCCAGCGGCCAGTTCCAATGGGTTGATACGCAGGGCAGGGCGATTGGCTTCAAGCCAGGCCGCGACCTGACCATTGGTGGCGACCGACGCGCTACCTGCCAGCACCACTTCACCCCCCTCAACCGGCTCCAGTTTTGCGGCATCGATGTCGCGCAATTTGCCAGCCTTGCGGAAGTTGCCCGGCAAGCCCTGGGCCAGACCTGAACCGCCAGTGAGCAAGAGCAGGTCGGCGCAGGCTTCGCCCAAGGTATAGAGATCGGCATCGGACAGCGCATCGGCAATCGCCATGCTCACACCGTCGGCGCGCAACTCGGCAATCTTGCTGCGCACGCCTTCAACGCCTTTGGCGATGCTGTCGTAGCGCAGCAGGCCGACTTTCTGTTGGGTTTGCGATTGCAGCACACGTACCAGATTGGCGTCGGTCATCGGCGTCAGCGGGTGATGCTGCATGCCGGATTCGTTGAGCAGTTGGTCCTGAACGAACAAGTGGCCACGGAAGATCGTGCGGCCGTTTTCCGGGAACGCCGGGCACGCCAGGGTGAAGTCGCCGCCGAGCTTTTTCAGCAACGCTTCGCTGACCTGGCCGATGTTGCCCGCAGCCGTGGAGTCGAACGTCGAGCAGTACTTGAAGAAGATCTGCTCGCAGCCACGCTCGCGCAGCCATTCCAGCGCAGCGAGGGATTCCTCGACCGCTTCGGCGGCAGGCGTGGTGCGGGATTTCAAAGCAATGACGATGGCGTCAGCGTCCAGATCGGCCGCCATTTCAGCGGTCGGAATGCCGATGCTTTGCACGGTACGCATGCCGCCGCGCACCAGCATGTTGGCCAGGTCAGTGGCGCCGGTGAAATCGTCGGCGATGCAGCCCAGCAACGGGCGCACAGGAGAATTACTCATCGGTTGCCCCTTAAGCTTGTTCTGGCTTGGCTTTCGGCAATTCGATGCCCGGGAAAATCTTGATCACGGCGGAGTCATCTTCACGACCGTAACCGGCGCTGGAAGCCTGCATGAACATCTGGTGTGCAGTGGCCGACAGCGGCAGCGGGAATTTGCTGGTGCGAGCGGTATCCAGTACCAGGCCCAGATCCTTGACGAAGATATCCACAGCCGACAACGGCGTGTAATCCGCCTTGAGGATGTGCGGCACGCGGTTCTCGAACATCCACGAGTTACCGGCACTGTTCGTGATCACTTCGTAAAGTGCGTCGGCGTCGACGCCCTCACGCAGACCCAGCGCCATGGCTTCGGCACTGGCGGCGATGTGCACACCGGCCAGCAACTGGTTGATGATTTTGACTTTCGAGCCAAGGCCGTGAACGTCGCCAAGGCGATAAACCTTGCCTGCCATGCCGTCGAGAATCGCTTGGGCCTTGGCGTAGGATTCAGCCGGGCCGGAGGTCATCATGGTCATCTGACCGGCAGCTGCTTTAGCTGCGCCGCCAGAGATCGGCGCATCAAGGTACAGCAGGCCTTTGTCGACCAGACGTTGGCCGAGCTCGACTGCGAAGGTCGGCGCGACGGTGGCGCAACCGATGACCAGGCTGCCAGGGCGCAGTGCTGCGATGGCGCCGTTCTCACCAAACAATACGGTTTCGGTCTGCTCAGCGTTGACAACGACGGTGATGATCACATCACACGCGGCTGCCATGGCAGCAGGGGATGCACAGGCAACGCCGCCTTCGGTGGCGAACTGCTCGGTTACTGCGCTGCGGACATCACACGCATGCACATTGAAACCACTGCGCAGCAACGAGCGGGCAATGCCCAAGCCCATCGCACCCAAGCCAATAACGCCGACGTTCTTGTTAGTCATGCTGTTTTCCTCGGATGGTTGCCGATGCTCGTCACTGCCAGCAATCGGTCGAATTGTTCTGATCTGTGAATCCGATAGTGAATCAGTGAGCAAATAATGTGAAGTATTATTTGTTGTTCACATGGATTCACATTGGTGTCTGTGTTGAATCCCTGTGGGAGCCGAGCTTGCTCGCGATAAGGCTGGACGCGGTTCACTTTAGATCGCATCGCCCTTATCGCGAGCAAGGTGTAGCGCCACCCCGGTCGCTCCCACAGGAATGTGAATCACCGCAGATCAGGGGGATGGGGGAATTACTTGCTGCTTTTGATCTGAACGAGTCGGCCATCAATGAACCGCAGGTTGCGGTACATGCCGTTCTCTGGCCCGTAGACCCAGGTTTCGACTGTGACGGCGCCGTGTATCAGCTGGCCATTGGCGGCCAGTGCAGGCGGGGTGATCTGGCGCTCGGCAGGCGGGCCGCATTTGCGCAGCACCTCCACAGCCAGGTCGCCTTCATCGATCAGGGCGCTGTTGCAGCGCATCGATGCGTGGGCGCTTCCACTCAGCAAGGCCAGGGCGACCAGTAATGAGCGGATACCCATGATTCAGCGCTGTCCGGCCGCTGGCGCCAAGAGCAATTCGACTCGATGCTTGCGAATGCCGTCAGCCGCCGCTTCAGCCAAGGCTGCATCACTGATGATGATGTCGAACTGTTCCAGCGCTGCGATCTTGTACATGCCAAAAGTGCCGTACTTCGAGCTGGTCGCCACCAGCACGGTTTGCGATGCCGACTGCATGGCGGCTTGCTTGACCTCGACCTTCAGCGCCGAAGGCGTTGTCGTGCCGCGCTGCAAATCCCAGGAACTGGTGGACATGAAAGCGATGTCAGTCGCCAGCTGGCGCAAGGTCGCGGCAGCGAGACCGCCGACACACGAACGGTTGGGATGATCAAGCAAACCGCCCGTGTGGATCACATCCACATGCGTGGCATCGGCCAGGGCGTTGACGATCCCGAAGTCATTGGTGACCACGGTCATGCCTGATAGCGCCGCAATGTGCGGGACAATTTCCAGGGTGCTGGTGCCGGCATCCAGGTAAATCGTCATGTCGTCGTGCAGCAAGCCGGCGGCCAGTCGGGCCATGCCCTGTTTCTGCGGCAGTTCGACCACGGCTTTGGATTGATGGCTGGGTTCGCTGTGCAACTGGCTGGCGATACGTACGCCACCGGTGACCGAATAGGCACGGCCTTCCTGTTCCAGAAGGGCGATATCGCGGCGGATGGTCATGTGCGAGCAATCGAACATTTCCACCAGTTGGTGCACGCTGAGCACCTGATGTTTGCGCAACTGACGCAGCATCAACTCCCGACGCTGATCGGGAATCATCGGTGTGCCGCCAACGACGGCGATCTCCTCTTTGCTGGACATGCGTGCTCCTGAGCTTCGGTATAACCGCCAGTACGGGCTGGCGGTCGTGGCATCTTAGCCAATCGAGTCACGCATGACAGCAGGTAAGCGCTACAGGCTGCACTTTTGCTCGAGACTGGCAGTGGCCTGTTGATGCGAAATCCTTGGGCTGGCGCTCTTTCAAAGGCGTTTTTTATTGACGTTTTTTATAAACCCTGGGGTCGATACCCCACTTGTGCAAACGCGAGGCGAGGGTGGAAGGTTTAAGTCCCAGTAGTTGCGCCGCGCCGCCTTCTCCCGACACCTTGCCCGCCGTGCGTTTGAGCATTGCGATGACATTGGCTTTGAGTTGCAGTTGCAGGTACTCGTCGCGCAGTGGTTCAACCGCGTCGGATGGATCGGTGTTCTCGGGCATGGGCGTTTGGGGAAGCAAATCGTCGAAGCGTAAAACGCCGTCCTGGCTGATGATCATCTGGCGCTCAATGACGTTCTCCAGCTCCCTGATATTTCCGGGCCACGAATAACGCTTCAGTACCTGCAACTGTGCAATGGGCAGTCTTACCCCCGGCTTGTTGAACGACTGGCGTGCCCTGTGCAGGAAGTGGCTGGCGAGCAAAGGGATATCCGCCACACGCTCGCGCAGCGGCACCGACCTGATCGGAAACACGTTCAAGCGAAAGTACAGGTCTTCCCGGAAAGCGCCCACTTTGACCATTTCGTGCAGATCACGATTGGTCGCTGCAATAACCCGCACGTTCACCACGCGAGTCACGTTGTCGCCCACGCGCTCGAATTGCTGTTCCTGCAAAACCCGCAAGAGTTTGCTCTGTAGCTCCAGCGGAATTTCCCCGACTTCATCGAGAAACAGTGTGCCGCCGTCGGCGAGTTCAAAGCGTCCGATGCGATGACTGACCGCCCCAGTGAACGCCCCTTTTACATGTCCAAAAAACTCGCTTTCAAACAGGTCACGTGGAATCGCCGCGCAGTTCACCCTGATCAACGGGCGATCGCTGCGCAGGCTGCTGGCGTGAATGGCGCGTGCGATGAGCTCTTTACCGGTACCTGATTCACCGCTGATCAGCACGTTGGCGTCAGTAGGGGCGACCAGCTCCAACTGGCGTATCAGGTGCAAAACGACAGGGCTTTCGCCGACGATATTGTGATGATTGCGCTCCGCTTTTATCTCTTCCTGAAGGTATTGGTTTTCAAGCTCCAGACGCTGTTTGAGCTGTTCCACCTCGTTGAGCGCCTCAAGCAATCTGCGCTCTGCCTGCTGACGCTCTCGAATGTCACGAAACAGGACCACAGCGCCCACCAGTCTTCCCATCTCGAAAATCGGCGTGCTGGTGTATTCGACGGCGATGGCTTCGCCGTTCTTGTGCCAGAACACTTCGTTATCGACGTGATGGACATGACCGTCACTGAACGAGGCATGAATAGGGCATTGCTGAACGGGATAGCGGCTGCCGTCGCCATGGGTGTGATGGAACAGCTGATGCGCGTCACGACCAATCATGTCACTGGAATTCCAGCCAAGAATGCGCTCGGCGGCCGGGTTCATAAAGGTTGTCTCGCCTTTGGTGTCTAGGCCATAAATCCCCTCGCCGACAGCGCCCAGAATCAACCTGTTCTGGCGTTCAATGCGCTCGAAAACCTGAGAAATCCGCTCCCAGCCAACGTGCCCAAGTCGATGCTGGCGGCGGGCTTCAGAGCGATTGCGGCGCTTTTCCAGAATATCGCGTGCCTGAAGCAACAGCAGGATGCCCCTGCCATCGGGCAATACGCTGGAGCTGACCTCCACTGCATGCTGACTTCGCGAGATATCCAGCAGGCTGAGGTCGTCCGACCATGCCGAGCCTTGGGTCAGCGTCTCGTCGGTAAAGGTGACCCACTGCGGTAATCCATCCCCCAGAAAGTGACTGAAGCGAATATCGCCAAGATCACTTTCAGCGCATCCCAGCAACGTCAGCGCGGCTCGATTTGCCTGGATCAGCCGGTCCGCTGGCGGATCAATGATCAGCATGGGGTGAGGTGCGTGTTCGAACGCCTCGTCTGCAAAGTTCTGCGGCATTTCGTTGCCCTCGTCGAGCTCGTATCAGCGGATCTGCGTGGCTACTAAGTACGAGATATCGTAAAAATTTTCACTAAAAATCGCGATTTACGATATTTCGCAAAATCGGTTTGAGGATTGATTTCTGAAATTTCTATATTTTTCATATGGATAGGGATCAATCTGCGGGTGGCATGGATTTCGCTCTTACCTCTTCAATCACAACGCGCAGTGGCGCGTTGGATCAAAATTTTCAGAGGAAGCAGAGCTATGAATAAAACAGAGATGCACCACCTGTTGATGGCTGCCAAAGCTCGCAAAGGCATGAGCTGGGATGAGCTGGGAGAGGCGGTTGGTAAAGGTTCGGTATGGGTGGCGTCTGCTTGTTATGGCATGAACAGCGCTACACCTGAAGTCGCTGCACGCATTTGCGAAGTGTTGGGAGTAGATGAGGAAGTGGCCAGCGCACTGACGGTATTCCCTAAAAAGACTTGGGATCAGACTATCCCGCAAGACCCAATGATCTACCGACTCTATGAAATCGTCGGCGTTTATGGCGACACCCTCAAGGACGTGATTCAAGAGAAGTTCGGCGACGGGATCATGTCTGCCATCGACTTTTCAATGCATGTCGACAAAGTCGAAGACCCCAAGGGCGATCGGGTGCGTGTGACCCTCAACGGAAAATTCCTGCCTTACCGCGCCTGGTAACGGCGACAACCTCCACTGATCCCACGCGGACTGCGAAGTACGCAAAAAGGAAAGCGCCAATGTCTTATTTGCTCCCCTCCGAATTCGTCACAAAGATGATTGATGCCGGTGAATCCAAGGTTCACATGGCAACGCGTGACACGCTGATCCGCGCGTTTATGGCGGGCGCAATACTGGCATTGGCGGCCGTATTCGCTGTGACGATCGCGGTACAGACCGGCTCGCCATTGCTGGGCGCGGTGCTCTTTCCCGTCGGGTTCTCGATGCTCTATCTGATGGGCTTCGACTTGCTCACCGGTGTGTTCGTGCTTACGCCGCTGGCACTGCTCGACAAGCGTCCGGGGGTCAACATCAACGGTATTTTGCGCAACTGGGGTCTGGTGTTTGCTGGTAACTTCGCAGGCGCGCTGACCGTTGCGTTCATCATGGCTTTCGTCTTTACCTACGGGTTCAATGCAGATCCTGGCGCTGTTGGTCACAAAATCGCCAGCATTGGCGAGTCCCGCACGCTCGGTTATGCCGAGTACGGCACAGCGGGCTGGGTGACGATCTTTCTGCGTGGAGTGCTTTGCAACTGGATGGTCTCGATGGGCGTGGTAGGTGCCATGATTTCCACGTCAGTGAGCGGCAAAGTAATCGCTATGTGGATGCCAATCATGTTGTTCTTTTTCATGGGCTTTGAGCATTCGGTGGTGAACATGTTTCTGTTCCCATCGGCCATGATCATGGGCGGCGGATTCTCGGTCATGGACTACCTGGTCTGGAATGAAATCCCGACGGTGCTCGGTAATCTGGCGGGTGGCCTCGCGTTTACCGGGCTTACGCTTTACTGCACTCACGCCAGGACCGCCCCCAAGCGCACGTTTTCCTGATGTCGCGTTTCTCAAGCTGCATGACCACTCAGCGGGAGCCGAATGGTCATGCGCTGGCGGCTTAGTGCCCTTCGTTTTGCTCTTGTGGCGGCTGTGTTTCACCACGAGTAACCGCTTTGACCAGCTTGCCAATGCTCAACCCCTGCAACAGGATCGACGACAGCACCACGATGTAAGTGATGCTCAGCAGCAAGTCGCGCTCCGGCCCCAGTGGCAAGGCCAGCGCCAATGCCACGGAAACACCACCCCGCAAACCACCCCATGTCAGGATGCGGATCGTGCCTTTGGGTACGGTGCGCCAGTGGCGCATTAGCAGAATGGCCGGTGCCACGGTCACAAAGCGCGACAGCAGGATTGCTACCGCCAGCAAGCCTGCCGCCAGCATGTGCGACCAGGAGAATGGCAACAGCAGCAGCTCCATGCCGATCAGGGCGAAGAGCAGGGCGTTGAGCATGTCATCGAGCAATTCCCAGAAACCGTCCATGTAGCGACGAGTCATGTCGTTCATCGCCAGATTTCGGCCAAGGTTGCCGATGATCAGACCCGCGACAACCATCGCAATCGGGCCTGATACGTGCAGCTCGGAGGCCATGGCCGAACCGCCAATCACCAGTGCCAACGTCAGCATCACTTCAATCTGATACTGCTCGATGCTCTTGATCATCAGGTACACGGCGTAGCCGATCAGCCCGCCGAACAGCACGCCACCGATAGCCTCGTGGACGAACAGCATGGCGGTTTCGCCGACGCTGGGGGTTTCACCCAGTTGCGCAATACCCAGCAACACGGTGAACACCACAACCGCCGTGCCGTCATTGAACAGCGACTCGCCAACAATCGTGGTTTTCAACGGCTTGGACGCATTGGCGGTCCGCAACACCCCGAGCACCGCAATGGGGTCGGTCGGGGAAATCAGTGCGCCGAACAGCAGGCAGTACAGGAAACTGACGTGCCAGCCGAACCAGCCAAAAATCCAGTAGGCCAGGGTGCCGATCACGGTGGTGGCAATCAACACACCGAAGGTTGCCAGCAAGCCGATGGGCCAGCGGTAACTTTTCAGGTCGGAGAGATTGACGTGCAACGCGCCCGCAAACAACAGGAACGACAGCATCCAGTTCATCAGCAGATCGCCGAAATCGATCTGGCCGATCAACTGTTGGACGCGCTCCTCAAGACCGGGAAAGCCGATGAAACTCAGGCCTTGCAGGATCAGTGAAAACATCAGCGCAGTGACCATGACGCCGATGGTGGGCGGCAGGCCGATGAAACGAAAGTTCACATACGTGAGCAGCGAGGTGAGGCAGATAAAAGCAGCAACGAGTTCAAGCATCAGTCTTCCTGTTATTGCGATTCAAAGCGTGCCCAGAGGTGATTTGGACTTGAAGCGGGCAAGGGTTTGATGGGCCGCTGGCGTGTGCGGACACATATTTTTCCATATCCATGGGAGTGGCATTGACCACAGCAGGCCGACAGCGTTGCAAATGAGTGCCTGATAGTGGCGCATCGGCTATGATCGCGGCTCGTTAATGGGAATCATCCGCAAATGTGATGAGGCGGTGAGTTTCTCCTGTGGGAGCGAATTCATTCGCGAAATGGACCGTACATTCGATACATCTCATCGCCTGTCACGCCGTCTTCGCGAATAAATTCGCTCCCACAAGTCACCATCGCAGTCTGTCGAGAGCCGAGCTTCATTGATGCTAGATCCAGCCCTGAACCCACCACGCATCCTCGTGGTCGACGACCACCGCAAGATCCGCGATCCGCTGGCGGTGTATCTGCGTCGCCATGCGTTTGATGTGCGCACCGCTGAAGATGCGGCCGGGATGTGGCAGTTGCTCAAGCAGCAGTCCTTTGATGTGGTGGTGCTGGACGTGATGCTGCCGGATGGCGACGGCTTTGAGCTGTGCGGGATGTTGCATCGGCGGGCCAACATTCCGGTGATTTTGCTGACCGCTCGCGACGCCTCGGCTGATCGGGTGAAAGGGCTGGACCTGGGCGCGGACGATTACGTGACCAAACCCTTCGAACCGCGTGAGCTGGTTGCCCGAATCAACAGCGTATTGCGTCGGCGCGGTACGCCAGTAAGCGTTGATCAGGCATTGAGTGCCTCATCCACACAGCGTTATGAATTCGCCGGTCTGAGTTTCACCACGTCCACTGAACAACTGCTGCGCGCTGACGGCAGCCAGGTCCAGCTCAGCACTGCCGAAAGCAGACTGTTGACTGTATTCCTGAAGCATCCCAATCAGACGCTTGATCGCCAGCGTCTGCTGGATATGACGGCGCGCCCCGGCAGTGATGTTTATGATCGCGCCATCGACCGCCAGATCAGTCGCTTGCGTCGCAAGCTGGTGGACGATCCATTGCAACCGCAATTGCTGCGTACCGTCTGGGGCGGCGGTTACGTGTTGGTGGCGGATGTCCGCGTGCAACAACTGTGAAGTGGCCAAGCCGTTGCTGGCCCAAACGCATGACCCACCAATTAGGCCTGCTGCTGTTGCTGGCGCTGTTGGCATCCAATGGCATTGCCATGCTGTTTTTACAACGTACCGGCGCGCTGATTCACCCGCTGTCACGCACCCTCACTCTTGAGCGATTGACCACGGCGTACCATGTCGCCCATGAGCTGTCAGCGGTTGATGCGTCCCGGGTGTTGGCAACTATGGAAACGCAAGATGCTCGCTTCTGGATCGCTCGAGAGCCCGACGTCAGTCCTTTTGATATGCACAAGGAAGAGCGGCGTCTGGCGCAGGAACTGCGCTCACGTCTGGAACTGACGCCGGACATGGCGGTGAATATCCAGCTCGAACGAGTCACCGGTGGCCCGGCTCGGGGAGCGGTGTTTTTCCGGGCAGGTTGGGCTCCGCTGCGTTTACGCACCAGCATCGTATTGCCCGATGGGCAGACGCTCAATTCTTTGCAGCATCCGGCGGGGGCCTATGAGTGGAGCCGGTTGCTCGCCTACACCTTGCCGGTGACTACCATCCCGGTCCTGCTGATCGTGATTTTCTTCATGCGCCGGATCGTACAGCCGGTCAAGACCCTGGCCGAGGCGACCGAGCGAGTCAGCCGAGGCGAATGGATTGCGCCGCTGCCGCTGTCTGGCCCACAGGAAGCTCGGGATCTGACCACTGCGTTCAACGTGATGCAGGAGCGCATTGCCCGTCATGTGGAAGGTCGAACCCGAATGTTGGCAGCCGTGAGCCATGACCTGAACACACCGATCACTGAACTGCGTTTGCAAGTTGAATTGATCGAAGACGGTCCGTTACGCGATGACATGCTGGAAAGCCTCGATGAACTGCGGGCCATGGTGCGCGAGACGCTGGATTTCGTGCGTGGCGATGCGGTTCAGGAAGCGACGGTGACGGTATCGCTGAACGAGATGCTTGATGATCTGGCACGACGTTATCGGACGATGGAACAGCCGGTGACGTGGCAGGGTAGCGAGCAGATCAGTTGCCGCTGCCGACCTCTGGCGCTGAAACGGGCGTTAACCAACCTTATTGATAACGCGTTGTGCCATGCCGGTGATGCGCAGATCAGCGTGAGTCGTGAGGGAGTTGGGATGATCCGTCTGGAGATTCTCGATCACGGACCGGGGATTGAACCGGGGTGGCTGACGCAGGTGTTCGAGCCGTTCGTGCAATTAGGCCGCGGCGGGGCGGGTATCAGTCAGGGCGGCGGGCTAGGCCTGGGGTTGGCCATCGCTCGGGCCTGTATTCAGGCACATGGCGGGGAACTGGTATTGGAAAACCGCCCACCTGCCGGGTTGTGCGCGGTAGTGCGATTGCCTGCTGCGACGGTTTAGAGAAATGTTCTCCACTTGAAATAGGGATCTGTGGGAGCGGTGCTTGCCCGCGATACATGAGACGCAACTAGACGACATACCGCGTTATCGTTTATCGCGGGCAAGCACCGCTCCTATCAAAAAAAATATAACTATCTGATTTGGAATGCTTTTTACTGTAGGAGTGAGCTTGCTCGCGATAGCTCCAGTACAGGCAATATATTCATCGACTGACAGGCCGAATCGCGAGCAAGCTCACTCCTACAGGGTCCGTGTTTGCTGCGCGACAGCGTGGTGTCAGGGACACCGGGGCGACTCCCACAGGGGAATATATTTCCATCCACAGTGAGTGCGGCCTTAAAACCGCACTGTCGTTGACGCCCAAAGCGTGCGGCCGTAGTTCACGGTGCCGTAGGTTTCGTCATCCAGGCGCTTATCGGTCAGGTTGTACAAAGCGGCGTTGAACGAGACGTTTTTGGTCAGCTCATACGAGCCGCCGAAGTCTGCCGTGGTGTATCCCGGTGAGGATTCAGCGGTGATGGTGTTGCCGTATTCTTCACCGTAGTAATTCACCGCTGCCCAGAGCTGTGTCTTGTCGGACAGCGTCCAGTCAGTGCGTACGTTGGCTTTATGCTTGGGCGTCAATGCCAATGGTGCGCCTGCGTTGGCACCGGATTTTTGCTCCGAGTCGGTGTAGGTGTAGTTGGCTTTCAGTGCCAGCGCAGACGTGATGTCCCAGCGTCCGTTCAGCTCCGCGCCCTGAATAACCGCTTTGTCGACGTTGACCCGTTCCATGATGATGTACGGACCGAAGAACTGATCGGTGGTCACCGTGGACAACTTGTCCTTGAAGTCGTTGTAGAACACTGTTGCGCCAGCCGACAGGTTATTGCGATTGGACCACAGTGCCGACAGCTCGTAGTTGGTGCTCGTCTCAGGCTTGAGGTCCGGGTTACCGAGCATCGCGAACGTGTTGCGGCGCAGTACGGCGTAGTCCTCGATTACTGCACGCAATTCCGGAGCCTTGAAGCCGCGAGCCACGCCGCCTTTGATGGTCCAGTCGTCGGTTGCATGCCACACGCCATAAACACGCGGGCTGAAATGCACGCCGTATTGTTCGTGGTGGTCCATACGCAGGCCGGTGGTCAACGAGAATGTGTCGGTCATCGCCCATTCGTTTTCGGCGAACAGCGCTTTCTGCACCACGGAGTACTCGTAGTTCACACGGTCGCCCAAGCCTTGGTTCCAGTCGGTGACCGTGGTTTCGTTCCATTGCAGTCCGGTAGTGGTGATGTTGTGCTCGGTCGGGATCACCAGCTTGGCGTCGAACACCGAGTTCTTCACAGTAGGTTTGCGACCCAGGACGTCGCGCTGTGTTGCGCTGGCTACGCCTTTACGGCTGGATTCTTCCTGGGCGAACGAAACGTCCGACGTGGCCCAATCCCAACGCCCCTGGTGAGAGATCGACCAGTGATCACGGTTGTTTTCCTGCTCGCGAGTTGCCCAGTTAGGACTCACGCCGTCGCCGTTTTTAAGGCGGGTGGCACCGGCCTCCAGCAGGATGTCGTGGTCGATGGTGGGGGTGAAAGCCAGGCGTGCGGTCAGGTCCTTATGGTCGGCTTTGCTGAAACCATTGGTTTCCTCCACGTCATCGTCAGCCTGGCGATCCAGATAGCGACCCCAGACTTGCAGCCCCAAGGTGTCCTGAATCAGCGGACCATTGAGGTAGAACTGGGTTTGTCGTGCATTGCCCTGATCGCTGTGCTGGCGTGCCGAATAGTCGTAAGTGACCGAGCCACCCCATTCGGTTGAGACTTTGCGGGTAATGACGTTGATAACGCCGCCGATGGCATCCGAGCCATACAGGGAGGACATCGGGCCGCGCACCACTTCGATCCGTTCGATGGCTTCGGCGGGCGGGATGAAGCTCTGCTCGTAACCCGAGTTGCCGTTGACCCTGGATTCACGAGCGCTCTGGCGTTTGCCATCGACCAGAATCAAGGTGTAATCAGCCGGCATGCCGCGTATCGAGATGTCGGTTTCGTTGGCGCCTCCATTGACGGTCACACCTTCAACGTCGCGCAGGGCGTCCGTCAGATCGCGAAACGAACGCTTGCGCAGTTCATCGCCGGTAATGATTGTCACAGAAGCCGGTGCATCCTCTACGCTCTGCTCATAACCGGCAGCGGTAACGGTCACATCTTCCAGAGTGATCGCCGGGGCGGCGGTGTTTTCTTGAGCCTGAACGCAGGCGCTTTGGGCGATGAGGCACGCCAACGCGAGCTTCGTCATGGCGACAGTGGGTCGCAAACGAAAAACAGAATGCATGGAACTTCCTTACGATGCGTGGTTAAACGTTAATCGTAAGGATTCTCATTGGCGAAGGTTGGACAAGGTGTGACAGGACAGTGCCTTTGAGTGTAATTCGCGATTTACTGGGCTGAATGCTGCTTTATTGTGGGAGCGAATTTACGCCAGCTTGAGGTTCACGCGAACTGTGGGACCGAATTTATTCGGGGAGGCGGCAGTTCAATCAATAGGGATATGTCGAATGTTCTGGCCTCTTCGCGAATGAATTCGCTCCCACATGGGCTAAATGTTCACCATGAAATATCGTGGTGTCCGGAGACCTGCCATTTACGAGTCCTGAAACAGGGAGAGCGTTTTGCTGGCTACGGCTTTGGTGTTGATCGCGGCGATACTGCACGCGACGTGGAATACCCTGATCAAATTCAGCGGTGAGCGTTTGTTGGTCATCGCCAGTATGGATTTTGTGGCGTTGCTGTTTGCGGTGCTGGCGGTAGCGTTCGTTGAGCCGCCGTCTGCTGCCATCTGGCCATGGATGATCGCCTCGGCGTTGTTCGAGTTGCTGTACCGGTATTTGCTGATTCAAGCCTACAGAGTCGGCGACCTCGGGCTGGTCTATCCGCTGATGCGGGGGCTGTCGCCGTTGGTGGTGCTGGCCCTCACCTTGATATTTGTCGGAGAAGAACTGAGCACCCAGCAAATCCTTGGCATTCTGCTGATCCCTTGCGGCATGATCTGCCTGCTCTGGCAGGGCGGCGGTGGTGATCGACTGCCCTGGTCGCTGCTGCCGGTGGTTGCGTTGATCGGGGTGTGCATCGGTTGCTACACCTGGATCGACGGCCAGGCTCTGCAGATGGGCGTGCATCCGCTGGATTATCTGGTCTGGCTCACGCTGATCAGTGCCTGGCCGTTTCCGTTGCTGGCAATCACCTACAAGCGAGCACCGTTCAGCCTGTTCTGGCGTGAGCAGTGGCGGCTGGGATTAAGCGTCGGCTTGTGCGTGTTGCTCAGCTACGCTCTCGTTTTGTGGGCCATGCAGTTGGGCTCGGTGGCGGAAGCTGCGGCCTTGCGCGAGGTCAGTGTGATTCTGGTAGTGCTGTTTGGTATGCGCTATCTGAAAGAACCTTTTGGCCGGCCCCGCCTCTTAGCATGTGGGCTGGTTCTGCTCGGCATGCTGGTTATGAAAATCAAACTATAAGGATTCTGCTATGACGGTTGCATTCTGGTGCGTATTGGTCGCGATTCTTCTGCCGATCGTTTGTGCAGGCATCGCCAAGTTTTCCAGTGGCAAGTTCAATGGCAAGCACAATCACAACCCGCGTAATTTCCTGAATAACCTCGAAGGTTTGCCTGCGCGTGCCAATGCGGCGCAGCTCAACAGCTTCGAGATCCTGCCGGGCTTTGCCGCCGCAGTGATCATCGCCCATATTGCGGGTAATGCGCAGTTGGTGACAATCGACGTGGTTGCGGTGCTGTTCATCACCAGTCGACTGCTCTACATCATTTTTTATCTGGCTGACTGGGCTGCACTGCGCTCGATCGCGTGGTTGGCAGGTATTGGCTTGATCATCGGGCTGTTCATCGCCTCAGCAACGCCGCTGCCTGCCTGACTGCGGCAATCCAGCGCTTGGTCTTTAAAGGACGGCCGAGGATACTGGCCGTCGTTTCTGCGGACCCTGCTGGATACAACGTTGAAAAGATTGTGTGTTGTGCTGCTCGCCTGCCTGACGCTGAGTGCGTGTGGTGGTGTAGACCCGAACTCGCCATTGGCCCAGCGCAAGGCAATCTTCAAGGACATGCTCAAGACCAGCGAAGACTTGGGTGGCATGTTGCGGGGGCGGGTGGCGTTCGATGGTCAGCGATTTGACGAAGGCGCGGTCAAGCTCGACAGCCTGTCTCACCAGCCGTGGAAACAATTCCCGCAAGTCAAAGAGACCGATCACACCAGCTCCACGGACGCCGTTTGGCAAAAGCAGGCGCGTTTTCAGGAACTGGCGCGTTCGCTGGAGTCGGCGACTGCTGAATTGGTCGTCGCGAGTAAGGAGCGCCCTTTCAAATCCAGTACCCTGACACCGGCCATGAACAAGGTCCAGGCGGTGTGTGAGGCGTGTCATAAAGAGTTTCGTGATCATTGAAATTGATGCAGCCGCAGGGTCTGTAGGAGCGCAGGAGCAGCGCGAGGCCGCGATAGCGGTGTGTCTGACAGAACGCTATCGCGGCCTCGCGCTGCTCGTGCGCTCCTACAGGGAATACATTTGAGTTCAAAGTATTGCGCAGTACTGGATTCAATCCTGTGGCTGAAGGTCTTCCAGTTCTGTCTGGGCTTCTTGCAGTTCCTTGCGGGATTCGGCCAGTTTGTCTTTGCGCTTGTTGATTTTGTCCGGGTCGCCCTTGCTCATGGCTTTGCTCAGGTCAGACTCGCGCTTTTTGACTTCGCGCTTGGCGTCCAGCACCTTCTGTTCGTGTTCCTTGAGCAGCGAAGCTTCGGTGCAGTTCGCGTTGTTTTCGCTCAGGGCTTTTTCCAGACCGGCTTGCTGAGGCTTGTCGCCCTCGGTTTTTGCTTCTTCAATCTTTTTGCTGATTTCCTGACTTTTGACCACACATCCGCTGGCTTCCGGTGCTGTTTCAGCTGCCAGAAGCGGGGTCGCGAGCAGGCTGCAGCAGGTCAGCAGAACCAGTGGTGAAAAAACCTTCATATGAACTCCTTTTGAAAACCATAACGTCCGGGCTTGATGATTAAACGCCCGGCACTTTAAAAACCTGAAATACCCTGGGCTCGTAATTGCTCAGCCAAGGCTTGAACCTGAGGATGCTGGAAGAAGGCGACCAACTGACTGGCACGACCCGAGCCTATGCCCGGCTCCATTTGCCATTGCTGCGCCGTTCTCTTCTCCAACTCACTCCACTGCTCGCCCAGATGAGCATTCCCCGTGGGCGGCAGGCCGATAGCCTTTAGCCACAAAGCAAACGGCCTGGTGCGAGCCTCCTGCAAACTGTCGAGCAGTTTAGCGCTGCTGCGCTCACCGAGCCCGGAAATGTTAGCAAGCTGTTCTTTTTCAAGGGTCAGCCAGTCGAGCAAACCGTTGATTTTCCCGGCGCTGATCAGGTTGTCCCACGTACCTGGACCGACTCCGGTCAGCGCCAGACCTTTCTTGCCGCTGAGCCAGGCAAGTCTTGCGCGAAACTGGCTTTCACAGCCTGGGCCGGGTTGCCAGCAACTGAGGGCATGAAAGTCTTTGGCCTCGGGAATCTGCAAGTCGCTGCGCTCGACACTGCGTGACACGACGCTGTCCAGTCGCGGGATGGTCAGGCCTGCAAGACTCACCGACACTTGATCGCCGGGTCTTATATCCAGCGTCTGCCAGCGTTGCAGCGAACCCACACTGATGCGACTGATCTGCCGGTCATCCAGGCGCACAGGCTCCAACTCCAGCACGGGGGTTATCTTGCCGCTACGGCCGATGTTGAAGTTGACCTTGCGCACTTCCGCCAGCGCTTGAGCAAACGGGTATTTCCAGGCCGCGATCCAATAGGGTGCCTTGGCTTGCCAGCGCTGTACCGGTGGACGCTCCCCCTGACGGATGATGACGCCATCAGTAGCAAACGGCAGCGGGTTGCGATACCAGTGCTCGCGCCAGTGATACGCCTGAGCAAAGCTTTCCAGCGGCTGGCTGTATTGAGCGCTGTCACCGAAACCCAATGCGTTCAAGCCTGTCATGCGTTCGGTCATGGAGATCGGTCCCGCGGGCCAGTCCCACACGAACAAGCCGATCAGGTCGGCCTCTTCGGTGTGTAATTCGTTACGAGCCAGCATGCCGGCGACTTTGCTGCGCGCGTTCACACTCCCGGCCCGGGCTTGCACATGGTTTTCCAGACGCAGATATAACTCACCTTGCAGCACCAGGGTTTCCTGCCAGGGCAAGTGCGCAGGAATGGCTGCGATGTGTTGCGCGTGTCCGGTCCAGTCCTGTCCCGCAACGCCATCGCCGCGACTGATCACTTGAGCCAGTTCTCCGCGCTCATAGACCAGGGTTACCGCTACCCCATCAATCTTGGGTTGAATCCACAGGTCAGTGCGACCCTTGAGCCAGTCGCGCACTGCGGCTTCATCGCTGAGCTTGTTGACGCCCGTGTGCGGAACAGGATGAGGAACCGTCCCTTTGGCAGTTTTCAGCGGGTTGTCGGCTTCGCTTGTTGGTTTGGCAAAACATGATCGCCAGAACTCAAGCCGCTGGCGGGATTGGTCATAAATTTCATCGGCAATCAGCGAAATGCCTTGGCGGTGATAGCTGTCATCCCAGGCGGCGATTTGTGTTTGCAGGGTGGTGATTGAGTGCCGGGCTTTGGCGGGCGTCCAGTCGGGGCATGAGCTGGCATGGGTCGTAAGGCTGGCGATCATGAGGGTGATTGCGGTCAATATGCGCATCGAAGCATCCTTGCTTGAAGAGGTGCAGGTGAGGCTAGCCAGCGCTGGATGACATGTCTGGTTGCGCTGATTACTGAATCATTCAGCCAGTACAGATGGGGCTTTTTTGATGCGCGACTGTGTCTTTGAAGAGTGAAAAGCTGCCTGCACTATTACGATTCTCTTATCCAAGTGCTGATGGTGATTCATGGATATCTCGACTCTGGCGGTTTTCGTACCGGCCTGTTTTGCGCTGAACATGGCGCCCGGCCCCAACAACCTGCTTTCGATCAGTAACGCGACCCGTTATGGCTTTGCCCGGGCCTGTATTGGCGGGCTGGGGCGTTTGCTGGCCTTCGCCATCATGATTGCGCTGGCGGCGGTGGGGCTGACTGCGGTGCTGCACACGTCGGAGTGGTTGTTCCATGCGATCAAGATCATCGGTGCGGCGTACCTGTTTTATCTGGCAGTGCAGTTGTGGCGGGCGAGCCCTGAGGAAGAGGGCGGAGTGATCGGTTCGGGCAAGGGCCTGTTCAGTCTGGCGCGACAGGAGTTTCTGGTGGCTATCGGTAATCCGAAGGCGATTCTGTTGTTTACCGCTTTCCTGCCGCAGTTCGTAGATCAGGCTGGGTCCGTGACGGAGCAGTTCGCGGTACTCGGCGTTTTGTTTCTGGTGCTGGAATGCCTCGCGATTGCGATCTATGCCTGGATGGGCCTTCACGCCCGCCGACTGTTTGCGCGGCCCAGTGGCAAGCGATTGTTCAATCGTGTGTGTGCGGGTTTGCTGGCCAGTGCGGCTTCGGTGTTGTTGGTGGCCAGAAGGGCTTAGAAACTGAAATGGAATTTCCTGTAGGAGCTGCCGAAGGCTGCGAATGTATTCTTCTGACACACTGCCATCGCAGCCTTCGGCAGCTCCTACAGGTCCCGGATTTAACTGGCTAAAACCAAAAAGCCCCTGACGACCTCGGTCGCCAGGAGCTTTTTGTTACGCCTGAAACTTAAAGCGTATTACAGACCGGCAGCGGCGCGCAGGGCGTCGGCACGGTCGGTTTTTTCCCAAGTGAACGTGGTGAACGTATCGTTACCAACGGTCTTGGTTTGCGGCGTGCGACCGAAGTGGCCGTAGGCTGCGGTTTCCTGATACATCGGGTGCAGCAGGTCGAGCATGGTGGTGATCGCGTATGGGCGCAGGTCGAAGATGTCGCGGACCAGTTTGATGATCTTGTCATCGCTGATCTTGCCGGTGCCGAAGGTGTTCAACGAGATCGAAGTCGGTTGTGCGACGCCGATAGCGTAGGAAACCTGAATCTCGCAGCGCTCGGCCAGGCCAGCGGCAACGATGTTCTTGGCAACATAACGGCCAGCGTAAGCAGCCGAACGGTCAACCTTGGATGGATCCTTGCCGGAGAACGCGCCACCGCCGTGACGGGCCATGCCGCCGTAGCTGTCGACGATGATCTTGCGACCGGTCAGACCACAGTCACCTACCGGGCCGCCGATGATGAACTGGCCAGTCGGGTTGATGTGGAACTGGGTGTCCTTGTGCAGCAGCTCAGCTGGCAGCACGTGCTTGACGATCAATTCCATCACGCCTTCGCGCAGATCGTTGTAGGAAACTTCAGGGTTGTGCTGGGTCGACAGAACGACGGCGTCGATGCCGACGACTTTGCCGTTCTCATAGCTGCAAGTCACTTGCGACTTGGCATCCGGGCGCAGCCAAGGCAGCAGGCCGGATTTACGGGCTTCAGCCTGACGCTTCACCAACTGGTGCGAGAACGCGATTGGCGCAGGCATCAGTTCAGCAGTTTCGTTGCTGGCGTAGCCGAACATCAGGCCCTGGTCGCCAGCGCCCTGATCTTCAGGCTTGGCACGGTCAACACCCTGGTTGATGTCAGGGGACTGCTTGCCGATGATGTTCATCACGCCGCAGGTAGCACCGTCGAAACCGACGTCGGAGCTGGTGTAGCCGATGTCGCTGATCACATCACGAACGATCTGCTCGAGGTCAACCCAGGCGCTGGTAGTCACTTCGCCAGCGACGATGGCAACACCGGTCTTGACCAGGGTTTCAACGGCTACGCGAGCGTGTTTGTCCTGAGCAATGATTGCATCCAGAACCGCATCGGAAATCTGGTCGGCGATTTTGTCTGGGTGCCCTTCGGACACGGACTCGGAGGTGAAAAGGGAGTATTCGCTCATCTCTACGGGTTTCCTGAATTTTACCGATGGTGAGTGTTGCCAGCCGGTCGCTGAAAATGGCGGACCTGAATCTGGAAACCATTACGTAAGCCTACATAGAGGCTTTCCCCGGGAACTAGCCCCGCAGCGATGGCCCAACGGGCCAGATCTTCCTGTTCAAACCCTAACCAGAGATCGCCACAGGCCTCCTTGGCCCAGCTCTGATCGTGGCTACACAAGTCTGTCACTAACAGGCTACCGCCCGGTTGCAACAGAGTTGCCAGTTGTTTGAGTGCATCTGCCGGTGCAGCGAAATGGTGCAGTACCATGTTAAGCACCACGCAATCGGCGCTGACATCCACGGCATTCAGTACATCGGCGAGTTTCAGTTCTACATTAGCCAATGCCTGTGCAGCGCAAAGCTGACGGGCTATTTCCAGCATCGCCGGGCTGTTGTCCAGCGCCGTCACGTGCCGAAAGCGCCGTGCCAGGTCTGGCAGAAACCCGCCATCTCCCGGCCCGACTTCCAGAGCCGTCGCTTGTGGCCCGAAGTTCAGCTTGTCCAGCAACGACAGCAGGCTTTCCCGATACTGGGCAAGCCCGGCGATCAAGTCTTGCTGGGCGCGAAACTTTTCCGCCGTACGGGCGAAGAAATCCTGACTGGCGTTGGCCCGTTGACGATGCACCAGGCCGATACGCGACTGCACATCGCCGGGCAGAGCCAGCATGTCGACTTCATCCAGTATGGCTGCATGCAATCTGCCACCCGGTTGTCCGGTATGGGGCAGGGCGCGTCGGTAGAAAATGGCATTGCCTTCGCGTCGCGTTGCAACCAGATCCGCCTGGGCCAGCACCTTGAGATGGTGGCTCATGCCGGACTGACCAATGGCAAATATCTGCGCCAGTTCCAGCACGCCGAACGAGTCGTTGGCCAATGCGCGCAATACATTCAATCGCAGCGGGTCGCCGCCGGCCTTGCACAAGGCAGAAAGGTCGTCGCTGTCGTCGTGGCGAATTGCAGGTACGCGCAGGTTCATAGGGCTGGCAGTCTAGTTAGCGACCGGGTATGTCGCAAGGGCAATATCAAAAAGTTTTGATATTGGTTGATGGGCGGCCAGTTCAGGGCTGCCTGGGCCGTTGTTCCGGGGCGGGAGTGCATCGTGGATGAACAAATAACGAAGCGCGGGCAGGAAAAACAACCACAAGCCGCTATCTTTCATTGCTCCCAGGCAGTGCCTGAGGGAAAATGCTCGCCTTTTTCAGATCCATTCTTTTCCAGTTCTCAGGAGATCAGCGATGCCCAGCCGTCGTGAGCGTGCCAACGCCATTCGTGCACTCAGCATGGATGCCGTGCAAAAAGCCAACAGCGGCCATCCCGGTGCCCCTATGGGTATGGCGGATATCGCCGAAGTACTTTGGCGCGACTATCTGAAGCACAACCCGAGCAACCCGGCTTTCGCCGACCGTGACCGTTTCATCATGTCCAACGGTCATGGTTCGATGCTGGTTTACTCGTTGTTGCACCTGACCGGTTATGACCTGTCCATCGAAGACCTGAAAAATTTTCGCCAGCTGCACAGCCGCACGCCGGGTCACCCGGAATTCGGTTACACCCCGGGCGTAGAGACCACCACCGGCCCACTGGGTCAGGGTTTCGCCAACGCCGTGGGTTTCGCGGTTGCAGAGAAAACGCTGGCGGCCCAGTTCAACCGTCCAGGCCACAACATCGTTGACCACCACACCTACGTGTTCATGGGTGATGGCTGCATGATGGAAGGCATCTCCCACGAAGTCGGCTCGCTGGCCGGCACGTTGGGTCTGAACAAACTGATCGCTTTCTACGACGACAACGGCATCTCCATCGATGGCGAAGTTGAAGGCTGGTTCACCGATGACACGCCGAAGCGCTTCGAGTCCTACGGCTGGCTGGTCATCCGCAATGTTGATGGCCACGATGCCGAAGAAATCAAGATTGCCATCGACACCGCTCGTAAAAGCGACAAGCCGACGCTGATCTGCTGCAAGACCACGATTGGTTTCGGTTCGCCGAACAAGCAAGGCAAGGAAGAGTCCCACGGCGCTCCGCTGGGTGCTGAAGAAATCGCCTTGACCCGTGCTGCCCTGAAATGGACTCACGGTCCATTCGACATTCCGGCTGACATCTACGCTGAGTGGAACTGCAAAGAGAAAGGCCTGGCGACCGAAGCCGACTGGGATCAGCGTTTCGCTGCCTACTCCGCCGAATTCCCTGAGCTGGCCAACGAGCTGATCCGTCGCATGAGCGGCGAGCTGCCAGCTGACTTTGCGGAAAAATCCGCTGCCTACGTTGCTGAAGTCAACGCCAAGGGCGAAACCATCGCCAGCCGCAAGGCCAGCCAGAATGCACTGAGCGCTTTCGGTCCGTTGCTGCCTGAGTTCCTCGGCGGTTCGGCTGACCTGGCCGGTTCCAACCTGACCATCTGGAAAGGCTGCAAGAGCATCACCGGCGAAGACGCCAACGGCAACTACCTGCATTACGGCGTGCGCGAGTTCGGCATGGGCGCAATGATGAACGGTATCGCCCTGCACGGCGGCTTCGTCCCTTACGGCGCGACCTTCCTGATCTTCATGGAATACGCCCGCAATGCGGTGCGCATGTCCTCGCTGATGAAAAAGCGCGTGCTGTATGTGTTCACCCACGACTCCATCGGTCTGGGCGAAGACGGCCCGACGCACCAGCCGATCGAGCAACTGACCAGCCTGCGCACTACGCCGAATCTGGACACCTGGCGTCCTGCGGATGCTGTGGAATCGGCAGTGGCCTGGAAGTACTCCATCGAGCGCAACGACGGCCCGTCGGCGTTGATCTTCTCCCGTCAGAACCTGACTCACCAGGCTCGCGACGAAGCCCAACTGGCGGACATCGCTCGTGGTGGTTACGTGCTGCGTGACTGCGTTGGCGAACCAGAACTGATTCTGATCGCTACCGGTTCGGAAGTGGGTCTGGCCGTTCAGGCATTCGACAAACTCAGCGCTCAGGGTCGCAACGTGCGTGTGGTTTCCATGCCATGCACCAGCGTCTTCGATGCTCAGGATCCGGGCTACAAGCAAGCGGTTCTGCCGCTGCAAGTCAGCGCTCGTATCGCCATTGAAGCTGCTCATGCGGACTTCTGGTACAAGTACGTCGGTTTGGAAGGTCGCGTCATCGGCATGACCACCTTCGGCGAGTCGGCCCCTGCGCCAGCCCTGTTCGAAGAGTTCGGCTTCACCCTGGAAAACATCCTGGGTCAGGCTGAAGAACTGCTGGAAGACTGATAGCGATTTACCTGCTGAAGCGGACCCTTGTGGGAGCAGGGCTTGCCCGCGATAAGGTCACACGGTGCTTGAGACCGAGTTGACCTTATCGCGGGCAAGCGCGCTCCTACAGGTTCAGTTGAAACCCGTGAGAACCCCATGCCCCAGCACCGCCCTTACAAAGTTGCACTCAACGGTTACGGCCGTATTGGACGTTGCGTCGTGCGCGCGCTTTGCGAGCGAGGGGCCAAGGCCGGGTTTGAAGTGGTTGCCATAAACGATCTGGCCGACATGGCCAGTCTCGAATACCTCACGCGCTTTGACTCCACACACGGCCGGTTCCCCGGCGAAGTGCGGGTCGAAGGGCAATACCTGCACATCAATGATCACAAGATCAGAGTGCTGCGCAGCGAGACGCCGGAAGGCGTCGACTGGGCGGCGCTGGAAGTTGATCTGGTGCTCGAATGTTCAGGCGTCTACAACACCCGTGAAGACGGCCAGCGCTTCATTGACGCTGGCGCGCCACGGGTGCTGTTTTCCCAGCCGATGGCCAGCGAAGTCGACGTCGACGCCACGATTGTGTTCGGCGTCAATCAGCAGAAGCTGACGGGGCGCGAGCTGTTGGTTTCCGCCGCATCCTGCACCACCAACTGCAGCGTGCCCTTGCTGCGTCTGCTGGATCAGGCTGTCGGGCTGGAATACGTCACTATCACCACGATCCACTCGGCGATGAACGATCAGCCGGTGATAGACGCCTATCACCATGAGGATCTACGCCGTACGCGGTCGGCTTTCCAGTCGATTATTCCGGTGTCCACTGGTCTGGCGCGCGGTATTGAGCGGCTGCTTCCGGAACTTGCGGGCCGAATTCAGGCCAAAGCAGTTCGCGTGCCGACGGTAAACGTGTCCTGCCTCGATATCACTTTGCAAACCGCGCGTGATACCGATGCCCTCGAGATCAACCGCCTGCTCCGCGAGGCCGCCACCAGTGGCCCGTTGAAAGGACTGTTGGCCTACACCGAGTTGCCGCACGCCAGTTGTGATTTCAACCATGACCCTCATTCGGCCATCGTTGATGCGAGTCAGACGCGAGTTTCCGGCCCGAGGCTGGTCAACGTGCTGGCCTGGTTCGATAACGAATGGGGCTTTGCCAATCGAATGCTTGACGTCGCTGAGCACTTTTTGCGCGTCGCAGACCCACAACATTAAAAACAGGGATTCACTCATGACCGTGTTGAAGATGACCGAGCTCGACCTGCAAGGTAAGCGTGTATTGATTCGCGAAGACCTCAACGTCCCGATCAAGGACGGCAAAGTCAGCAGTGATGCGCGCATCCTGGCGTCGTTGCCAACCATCAAGCTCGCGCTGGAAAAGGGCGCAGCCGTGATGGTCTGCTCGCATCTGGGTCGTCCAGTCGAAGGTGAGTTCTCTGCCGAGAACAGCCTCAAGCCGGTTGCTGAATACCTGAGCAAGGCTCTGGGCCGTGAAGTGCCACTGGTTTCTGACTATCTGGACGGTGTTGACGTTAAAGCGGGCGACATCGTGCTTTTCGAAAACGTACGCTTCAACAAGGGCGAGAAAAAGAACGCTGACGAGCTGGCGCAGAAATACGCTGCCCTGTGCGACGTCTTCGTGATGGACGCTTTTGGCACCGCCCACCGCGCTGAGGGCTCGACCCATGGTGTGGCCAAATTCGCCAAAGTCGCTGCAGCAGGCCCGCTGCTGGCTGCAGAGCTGGAGGCGCTGGGCAAAGCCCTCGGCGCTCCGGCCCAGCCAATGGCCGCCATCGTTGCCGGTTCCAAGGTATCTACCAAGCTCGACGTGCTCAATAGCCTGAGCGCCATCTGCAACCAGTTGATCGTCGGTGGCGGTATTGCCAATACGTTCCTGGCTGCGGCAGGCCACAAGGTTGGCAAATCGCTGTACGAGCCGGACCTGCTTGATACCGCCCGTGAAATCGCCGCCAAGGTCAGCGTGCCGTTGCCGGTGGACGTAGTCGTAGCCAAAGAGTTCGCTGAAAGCGCAGCCGCAACGGTCAAGTTGATTGCCGACGTTGCTGATGACGATATGATTCTGGATATCGGCCCGCAAACTGCAGCGCACTTCGCCGAATTGTTGAAATCTTCCAAGACTATTCTGTGGAACGGCCCGGTAGGTGTGTTTGAGTTTGACCAGTTCGGCGAAGGCACCAAGACCTTGGCTAAAGCCATTGCCGAAAGCTCGGCGTTCTCCATCGCAGGCGGTGGCGACACGCTGGCGGCGATCGACAAATATGGCGTAGCGGATCAAATCTCCTACATTTCTACCGGTGGTGGCGCATTCCTGGAATTTGTCGAAGGCAAAGTCCTGCCAGCCGTGGAAGTGCTGGAACAACGTGCCAAGGCCTGAGGATCAGGCTTTGCAAAAGGGAAATGAAATGCTCAGGCCGTTACCACTGCTCATGATTGCTGCACTGCTCGCTGGCTGCGCCAGCAAGCCGGAGGCCGACGAGGTTGTGCGCGAGCCTGCGCTGGTTCAATTGAGCTGCTATCAGGCGAACTGGCAGGCCGAAACCGTGCCGGTGATCTATAAGCGCGGCGGTGAAGCGGTGCTGGATAAGTACGAGTTCATGCCTAATCTCGGGCCAGTGGCCTGTCGTTAAGCGTTGATCGCAGGGATGAGTTTGGCAACATCTTGGGCCAGCGGTGGTCACTTAAGGGTGGATAACTCTTTTTGAACAAGGAATTTCGCCATGAAGATCGCCGCCGTTGCCCTGTTGAGTTGTGTGATGTTTGCCGGATGCAGCAATTCTGGCCCGCGTGCCAAGGCTTGTGAAGTATTCAGCCCGGCGTCCGTAAACGTGCCGACGACCCAGAGTTCTCAACGGGTTGAAGCGCTGGCTACGGGTGAACCGGCCGATGATCGGAATCAGGAACAGAACTGCCCCTGAAGGTTGAAGCGACTGGCATGAGCCCCGCTTCCCGGGGCGGGCCAGGAGAAGTAATGAAAGGCTTGATTGCCCTTGCGACATTTGCAGTGCTTGGTGGTTGCGCCAGCATGAAGGCTCCGGAAACGGGTAATACCTGGACAAGTTGGGTTTGCGACAGCAAGGCTCAGGTCCATTGGCGTTACGTTGACAAGGCCAAGGCCAAGGCCGAAGTCGATGTACGTTTGAATGAAAGCGATCAGGTCTTCCGGCTGACTGCCGAGCCTGGTTCGCCATCGCTGTACAGTAATGGTGTGCTGGCTTTCCAGAACAAGGGCGACGAAGGCCTGGTGTACTGGGACGCTACAAACGATTTGATCGGGCGCGGTTGCAAGAAGCGTTGAAAAAGCTGCACCGATGATTCACCGCATAGCCTGCGGGCTCATGCGTAGAACTTTAATAGCAGCCGCCGCTACGGCAGGTTTGCACGATAACGACCCTACCGGGAGAGAGACAGACAATGGCACTTATCAGCATGCGCCAGATGTTGGACCACGCAGCCGAATTCGGTTATGGCGTCCCAGCTTTCAACGTGAACAACCTGGAACAAATGCGCGCCATTATGGAAGCGGCCGACAAGACCGATTCCCCGGTGATCGTTCAGGCCTCGGCCGGCGCCCGTAAATACGCTGGCGCGCCGTTCCTGCGTCACCTGATTCTGGCCGCGGTTGAAGAGTTCCCGCATATCCCGGTGGTCATGCACCAGGATCACGGCACCAGCCCTGATATCTGCCAGCGTTCGATTCAGCTGGGCTTCAGCTCGGTGATGATGGACGGCTCGCTGGGCGTGGACGGCAAAACGCCGACCACCTACGAGTATAACGTTGAAGTGACCCGTCGCGTGGTTGCTTTTGCTCACGCCTGTGGCGTTTCGGTTGAAGGTGAACTGGGTGTTCTGGGCTCGCTGGAAACCGGTATGGCTGGCGAAGAAGACGGCGTTGGCGCTGAAGGCATGCTCGATCACAGCCAGATGCTGACCGATCCGGAAGAAGCCGCTGACTTCGTCAAGAAAACCCAGGTTGATGCACTGGCTATCGCCATCGGCACCAGCCACGGTGCTTACAAGTTCACCAAGCCGCCTACCGGTGACATCCTGGCGATTGATCGCATCAAGGAAATCCACAAGCGCATCCCGAACACTCACCTTGTGATGCACGGTTCGTCTTCGGTCCCGCAAGAGTGGTTGAAAATCATCAACCAGTACGGCGGCGAGATCAAAGAAACCTACGGCGTACCAGTCGAAGAGATCGTTGAAGGCATCAAGCACGGCGTGCGCAAGGTCAACATCGACACCGACCTGCGTCTGGCCTCCACCGGTGCTATCCGTGAGTTTATGGCCAAGAACCCGGGCGAGTTCGACCCACGTAAGTACCTGGCCAAGACTGTAACGGCCATGCGTGACGTGTGTATCGCTCGCTACGAAGCGTTCGGTACTGCTGGCAACGCATCGAAGATCAAGCCAGTGTCTCTGGACGCGATGTTCGAGCGCTATGCTCGCGGCGAACTGGATGCCAAGATCAACTGAGTGATGGTTGATTGAGCAATGAAAAAGCCCGCAGCAATGCGGGCTTTTTTGTGGGGGCGTTTAGGAGGTCGTTTCCTTGTCGATGGGAGTGTGAGTGTTTTAACGCTGCCAGGAAACTTAAGTTACATCTTTGGCCAGTCCGGCATTTAGATTGGCTGATACATAACTGCGCCTGCTTCATTCTTTTGCCGATATAGATATTGATCTGTCTCAAAAAGGAAATGAAGATGGCTATTAATATCAGCGGTGCGGGTTCAATCACCTATGTGCCAATGGAATATGTATTCAAAATAAAACAACCAGAGATGGTAGAAAACGAATACACGGTAAATGATGACGAGGCGGCGCGAGAAATCATGAAGAATGTCGGGATTGTGGATCTCGACGGTCTAAAGTCGCTTCTCGAGGGGCTGGACATGACTTCAATCAGTACACGAGAGCTGAGTAGTTTGTGTGCGGGCCTCAATAAGTTGGGCTTTAACGATGTAAGCGCTTATTTTTTTCTGGCTGAAGGGAATGAGGATTCAGGATTTGACGGAAGATCTCGTAACCTGGATGTCAAGTTCAATGCAATCCCTTTGGTCTACGAGAAACTCCAAGGGCAAATTGACTTTGCTGCCACAGAAGGGCTGAAGGGCGACAAGGCGTATGGTCGAATTTTGAGTGGCATTGCCAATGCGAATCATATAGTCGCCGCACTCTCCTATTTCGTGAAAACTGCACATAAACTCCCCTCAATAAATGAGCAAGCATGATCTGCAGATCAATGCGCCTTTGCCTGAGCGCCGGCGCATTGACAGGCAGTTATCGTGTTATGGCTATGCTACCGTTGTAGGCCCAAGGGGTTTCATGATGGTTCTGATGTTTAACCCTGAAGGTGCCCTCGGTCGTTACCTGCGAGATATATCCACCGGAAGATTCAGCGATGGGTCGCCACTGTCCATTCTCCAGTTTCTCAATACGCATTAACGGTGCGAAACCTCCATTTTCGGATCGAACCTTGGATACGATCAACACCGAACGACAGGTAGGTCCATTAGCGATTGTGACCGGTCCATAGGAAACCACGGTTTTATTTGCAGGGATAACACCCGAGTAAGGATTGCTGATAGTCAGGCAAGCGGCTTCAGCTTGTGACGCCAGTGCCAGGGTGACCAAGGATGCTAGTAATGTCTTTTTCATAATGTTCTCGCTTAATATAAGTCGGTTGAAGTTGTGTTATTGAATTCGAACGAATCCACGCGGGAAATTTATTCCGCAGGTAGGAAGGTTCTTTGATGTGAGGCGTTATTTGTAGGATGTTTCTTACATGTATTTATTCTTTTCCGTTTTTGAGGTGTGACTGCACGTAATCTTTTTCTGATTAGAAAATCAACCCTTAAACTGAAAGTTTATCCGAAAGGATGGTGCGCACGCGAAAGTGGCCTTTGCAGGCTGACATTGAGACGTGATTTATTTGTTTGATACAGCGAAAGACTGGTAGGACCGAATTTATTCGGGAAAGCTATATTTCAGGCGGCACAGAGGCTGCGGATGTCCCAGCCCCTTCGCGAATGAATTCGCTCCCACCGGAATTGTGCTGGCGCTCGTGATTTGGTTTCTTCACTCACGAATTTATCGCCTGAATTGACGCTACCGCGAGCAAGCTCATTCAGCGAAATGCAAATCAATGGGTTGAAATGTATTTTTTGTAGGAGCTGCCGAAGGCTGCGAAGCATTTCTCCTGATACAACGCCATCGCAGCCTTCGGCAGCTACAGGTTCAATGTTTAAACCGATGACGCCTCGGTTGTACTCACTGTCCCTGCCTCACCCGAAGCCAGCGGCGGCGCCGTGACGATGGATTTCAGGTCAATTTGGCTCTGCACCAACTTGTCGATGTCCGGCTTGGGGCGCTGCAGCTCCGGGTTGCTCTCGGTCGCCCGCTCTATCTGTTCGCCACACGCCAGCAGATAGGCGTCAGCGCGGAATGCGCCCACTACTTGCAGGCCGAATGGCATGCCTTTGTGGTCAACGCCACAGGGCAGCGACAGGGCGGGGTTGGTCGCCAGCGTGACGACATAGGTCAGGGCCAGCCAGCGGTAATAATTCGCCAGCTCTTTGCCATTGATGCTCTTCAGGTAAAGGTCTTGCCAAGGGAAGGGCGACACAGGCGTGGTGGGCGACAGTATCAGGTCGTAGTCCTCGAAAAGTGCCTGGAAGCGGCGATAGATCCGGGTCTGTTCCGTGGCGGCCCAAGCGCAGTCTTCCAGGGTCATGCGCATGCCCATTTCGTAGTTGGCGCGCGGGTTTTCGCCCAGGGAGTTCGGATCTCGCAGATATGCGTCGCGAGTGCCTGCGACAAAGCTTTCAGCCCTTAAAACATCGAAGCAACGATCCGTTTCACCAAGCTCCATCTGCACTTCATCGCAACTGCGAAACAAGAGTCGCAAGGCGTCGATTTTGCGGCGGAACACCTGACGAATATTGTCATCCACGTCGCAGCAACCGAAGTCTTCGGTGTAGCCGACACGCAAGGTGCCAAGGTCAACGTCTGGCAGCGCGCTGAAGAGGTTTTTGTCGACCTCGTAGCTCAGCGGTTCGCTTACGTGGAAACCGGCCGTAGCTTGCAGTTGCAGCAGCGTGTCAGCCACTGTGCGCCCCATGGGTCCGACGACCGAGATGGGTGTCCAGCCCAGCAGGCGTCTTTCGCTGGGTACCAGGCCTGGAGAGGGGCGCAGGCCCACTACGCCGCATTTTGCTGCGGGGATGCGCAATGAGCCGCCCGTGTCCGAACCACTGCACAATGGCAGCATGTCGGTGGCCAGTGCAGCAGCCGAGCCACCGGATGAGCCTCCGGCATTGACTTCAGGGTTGAACGGGTTGCCTGTAGCGCCCCAGACGTCATTACGGGTGTTGGCACCTGCGCCCATTTCCGGCACGTTGGTCTTGCCGGTGACAATCGCCCCGGCGGCTCGCAGTCTGGCTACGAGTGTGTTGTCTTTGGCCGGAATGTTATTGCGGTAAAGTGGCGAGCCGTAGGTGGTCAGCAGACCCGCTGTGGCTTCCAGATCCTTGATGCCAATCGGCAAGCCATGCAGCAAGCCAAGAGGTTGCCCCGACAACACCGCTTGCTCGGCTTCGCGCGCCTGCTCACGGGCTTGATCGAAGCAGGTGGCGGTCACGGCATTGACGTAGGGATTGACCCGCTCGATGCGCTCGATGCACGCGTCCATCAATTCCACAGGGGAAATCTGTTTGCTGCCGATCAGGCGGCGCAACTCAACGGCGGTTTTTTCCACAAGCTCATCGGGACGGCGCATTCGGAATACCTGGCAACAGTGATTGTTGCCTCGAATCTAGAGCAGACCGAGGCTTGCCACAATTTCAAGTTTTCGAATGTTTTATTGCTGTTTCGGCATGGGAGGTTTTGCTGTGCGAGACTGCTGTAGGAGCTGCCGAAGGCTGCGAAAGTATTTCTTCTGGCACACCGCGATCGCAGCCTTCGGCAGCTCCTACACAACCATGGCTCTGGGTTCGGATCACGAAGCCTTCTGGTCTCGCACCATCAACAACCGCGACGCATCGTTGTAATCAGCCTGGAAGGCAGGGCTGCTGATCCATTCGATGGCGGCATCTTCGTCTTCATCGTGGAACATTTCGCGGTAGGTGATCAGCAGGCCCATCATGAAGTCAGTGGCTTGCTCTTCGTCTTCCTCGGCAATGACCAGCGCAAGGACCGGGTATTGCAGGAACACGGCGCACATCGCCAATTGGCTGATGGACTGCGCTTGCTTCATGGTCTGGAACAGGTCGTCGAAGTCAGCCGGATCAAAGCCGTTTTCCACGATGTCTTTAAAGTCGAACGTGCTCAGATCAATTTCGACGTCATCGAAAGGCTGGTCGACCAGCGGTGATGCAAAAATCGGGTGCACCACTTTTTTGCCCGGCTTTTGCGAGCGGTTCTGCTTGGCCTTGGCTTTCGCCCGTTGGGCGCGTTTTTGCTGTTTATCTGGCGAAGCCATGAGCATGAGTCCTGTTGCGGCGAGTGATGACAGGCCGCTATTGAAGCGCAGAACTGTGTGAATCACCAAGGTCTGTGTTTTTTTACAGCGTCCGCACGCAGAGAGGCTCGTTGCTGGCGGCGCTGACGTTCATTCCCCTAAAGAGCGGCCACAGCTCGTCGGGGGTATCGACTGAAAGCTATCCGGTTGAAGGCGCGTTACCTCGTCGCGAGGTGCGTCAGCCGCGTTTATTGAGCGGGAGCTTGCTAGTCCGGTCTTTAGTGCTGCGCCTCTGAGGAGGGGCCTCTTTTCTCAAGGTCAGTAAACAAAACAGCTTTCACTAGCGACGAAACGATTCCACATTCCGTAGTGGCTAGCGCCCTGTCAATCCGGTCGTCAATTATGACCAATAGATCCTGACCGCCGGAGTATGGGCTGCTGATGACATCGCCGGCTTTGCGCATCACGCCGCCTGTGGCGTTAGCGTTCGGGTTGATGGCATCGACCAGTAAGTTGTCGAGTTGGAAATCAAAGTGATGTTCGCGTTGGGACATGCCTCGAACCTTGGGATTTAGCGTTAGCCTCGCGTTCGGTTTCCATTGGCGTAACAGCATCGCTACTTCGTCAATGAAGGTATTGGTGTCAACCGGTGCGCAGAGCGACTCCCTCTCATAGCTAATGACAGAAAGAATGCCCTCAAGGTAGCGAGCTATAAGCCTGGGTGCATCATCCTTGGGGCCGGACGCCTTGATCTCTCCGTCGTCACTGATACCCATCTCGAAAAGCTCGAGTCGGTTACGAATTGATGCCCAGCGACGCTTGTCGCCGACAGCAAGGCCAACCCCCGTCAGGTGCGCAAGGGTGTCGCCGTTGTCACTAAGTACCAGCGCATTACCGTGCTCAATTACGTAGAAGGCAACCGGCTCACCATCTGAGAATGAGAATGACGTGTCGACCTCGAGCACCGATCCGTGATGCCGTCCCTGAACAGACCTGCATTCAAAACCCAGATTATTCATCAGCCAGTTACATTCCATTATCGTCACCAAATGGGAAGGGCATCGCCGCGTCCAATGCGAGATTCACTCTAGTGCAAAAAAACTCCAGCCATCCGACGTAGTTTGTGCAGTCCATATCGCTTTGTACAGGCAGGATTCTGGATTCTCCAAGGTGCTCGTGCGGGCCAAAGAGCCGTGGCGGCCCATTGTGTGATCGCTTTGCTTTTGGCACGACTTCCAATTGGTAGATGCGCCGCTTTTTCTGTCTGCTCAGCCGGAACAGTGTGAACGTATATTTGCACCGGTCCGCAGTCAGGCCCACTCGCAAGTGGATTTCAACGGTCAGGCCCGGAATGCTCAACCCTTCTTCATCGACCGGGCGGAACGCTATTACCTTGAAGGCAAGGTTGGTCTCCTTCCCCTCAAATGAAAGCTCGCCTGCATAGGATTTGCGCAGCCTGATTAGCTCAATGTCATCCATTTCTTTGATGCTCTGGACCGATATCGATAGTTGGTTGCAGCTTGATCCTCGCTTGGTGAATTGCGCGACGATGAATCTGGCCAGCAGAATACGGAGCACGACCGGATTTTGCTGTCAGTCCATTCCGTTTCTGGCGTGTGGCTTTTCCCGATAGGGAGGAGGGCTTGAGGGGAAGACGCAGGGGGGGAGCAGGAGTGAGGCTTTACGATTTACAGGCAGCAAACCGCAGCCATAAAAAAACCCGCACTAGGCGGGTTTCTTTATTTTTCAGGTGATGCTTGCACCACCTGAAATCAATTAGTGGTGCCCAGAGACGGAATCGAACCGCCGACACGGGGATTTTCAATCCCCTGCTCTACCGACTGAGCTATCTGGGCAACGGGGCGCATTAGACGTGTTTTTCAGGGGGTCGTCAAGCATGTTTTTAAAAAAATCTGAATTATTACCGTCGCTTACGACCCGCACTGCTTGAAACGCTTTATTTCTCGGGGGGAACGTAGCCTTCGGCCTGCGCGTATTCTTCGCCGGACAGGAACTTGTCCATCTGGGTCTGGAGGAATTTGCGATCTTCGGCATTCATCATGTTCAGACGCTTTTCGTTGATCAGCAGGGTCTGGTGTTTCTGCCAGTCGGCCCAGGCTTTTTGTGAAACGTGGTTGAAGATGTCTTCACCTTTGGCGCCAGGGTATGGGGCGCGTTCCAGGCCTGGCAGTTCTTCTTTGTACTTGCGGCACATTACGGTGCGGGTCATGACGACTCTCCTGCGTTCAATACGTCGGCTGCGCGTTTCAGCAGCTTCTTCACCGGGGCAGCAAGGCCCAGGCGCGGCGGGGTGGCGAGGTTATACCAGAGCCAGTCGGCCTCGGCCACGTGATGAGCTGACTCCTCGACCCTGACAAGCCACGGTTCGATGCTCAGTTGGAAGTGGCTGAAAGTATGGACCAGCCCCGGGAGTTCCTGATGTTGGCCCAGTTCCAGCGAGTGTTGCACTGCCAGATGCTGCAGGTCATCGAAGTCATCCAGCTCCGGCAAGCTCCACAGGCCGCCCCAGAGACCGGTAGAAGGACGGCGATAAAGCAGAATCGCGCCGTCGCGGTTGGCAAGCATTGGCATGAGCGTGCGCTTTTGCGGGACTTCCTTGCGCGGTTTGGGGATGGGGTAGCGAGTTTCCAGACCGAGCAGATGCGCTTCGCAACCGGATTCCAGCGGGCATAGCAGGCAGCTCGGTTTACTGCGAGTACATAACGTGGCACCGAGATCCATCATTGCCTGGGTGTAGTTGTTCACCCTGGCGTGTGGCGTGAAGCGCTCTGCGGTGGCCCACAGTTGTTTTGCGACCTTCGGCTCCCCCGGATAACCCTCCTGCGCCGTAAAACGCGCCAGAACGCGTTTGACGTTGCCGTCGAGGATCGGCGCGCGCAGGCCCATGCTCAGGCTGGCAATGGCCCCGGCGGTGGACAGGCCGATGCCGGGCAGCAGGATCAGTTTTTCCACGTCACGCGGGAATTCGCCGTCGTGATCCGCGACCACGATCTTTGCGGTTTTCTGCAGGTTGCGCGCCCGGGTGTAGTAGCCGAGGCCGGTCCACAGATGCAGCACTTCGTCTTCGGGCGCTTCGGCCAATGCCTGCACGGTGGGCAGGGCATCCATGAAGCGGTCGAAGTAATTCAGTACGGTGCTGACCTGGGTTTGCTGCAGCATGATTTCCGACACCCAGACCCGATACGGCGTGATGCCTTGCTGCCAGGGCAGGTTATGTCGCCCATGGCGGTCGTACCAATCAAGCACAGCGCTGGAAAATTGCTCGGGTTGCATTGCTGATCCGGTTTTGATGAGTAATCCAGGTCTTCGCCTGTTCGGGGTAGGAGCGCGCTTGCCCGCGAATGCGTCAGGTCAGGCGACGATATTGTCGCCTGACAGGTTGAATCGCGGGCAAGCGCGCTCCTACAGATGTTGTGTTTAACGTTTGAAAAGTCCGCGCAGGGCGTCTTTCAATTCCGGGCTGACTTTGTCGCCGAGTTTTTCTTCGATCTTCTCGCCGATCTTGTCACCCGCCATTTTCGCGGCGATCTGGCCCAGGCCTTCCTTGTCGAGACGGCAAGCCTTGGCGCCCAGTTCCAGCGGGCCGCGACACTGCACGGGCCACTCGATTCCGACGTAGCGAGGGTTCACTTCGCAGGCCGGGTCGGGCATTTCGGTTTTGTCGCCTTCGATGATGATGCCGACGCGGTAGTGCATGCCCAGCACGCGCAGGTCCACATCGCCATTGCCGTTGACGGTCAGGCCCGGAATCTGGACCTTGAGGTCGGGGTTGTTGGCCACGCCGTTGCGGAACACCAGATTGCCGTTGAGCTGCTTGAAAGGGGTGTCCTTGCCGCGTGGCTCACCGCTGAGTGTTTTGCGGTTGAGTATCGAGATGCCCTGGCAAAGCTGTTGCTCAAGGTTGGCGTTAACCAGCACGCCGTTGGTGAGCATGAAACTGGCCGTACCGTTCAGGCTGTCGATCAGGGCTTTTTCGCTGTTGCCTTTGCCAGTCAGATTACTGTTGAGGGTCAGCAAGCCTCTGACGGGCGGATTTTGATCCTGACTTTGCAGGAAGCGCTCGACCGGAACCTTGTCGACTCGCGTCTGCAGGCTCAGCAGCGGCAGGTCCGGGCGCACATCAAGATTGCCCTTGACCTCGAAGTTGCCGCCGTAGAGATCTCCGCGCAGGCTGTCGACCTTGACCTCGCCATTCAGGGCCTGGGTTTTCAATATGGCATTCTGGATTTGCAGCTTCTCGATCGTCAGGGCGCCGAAGCTGATGTCGGCGTCCACATCAAGCTTGCGCATGCGCTCCAGGGGCAGCAGTTTGGCGGTGCTCCATGCGGCTTTTGTCGGCTGATCCGGCAACGGCGTCGTGCCTGCGCCAGCCACGGCAGCGGCTTCGCTGTTCTGTACTTCAGACTTGCGTGCCGCGCTTGCGCCTTTTTTCTCTTCGCTTTCAGCCGGGCGATAGCGATCGGCGTTGAACGTGTCCGCTTTGAGTTGCAGGCGCAGCGCCTGTTTGGCGAAGTCTTCCAACGCAACGCGACCGGTGAAGGTGCTGTCGTCAACTTTCAGGTTCAGCTCTTCAAGTGCCACGCTGTTCGGCGTGCCGCTGATGCGGGTGATCATGCCCACCTGGCTCAGGCTGCCTTCTGCCATGGCCGGGAGTGGATGGCCAACGCTGTCGAGGAACGTCCGCAGGTCAAACGGTGCAACGGACACTGCGCCGCTGACTTGCGGTGTTTTGTCCAGGTCGCGGGCGCGGAACTCGCCGAGAGCGCGCAGCTGGTTGGCGGACAACTTCATGTTGGTCCATTCAGCGACGTTTGCCGCCAGATCAACCAAGAGCTGGCCTTGTGCAGCGAAAGTTACCGTCTTGCCCTGCAATGGCTCGCCCGATGCTTCGCCGGACAAACGCATGTCGCCAAACTGGTAGCGCTTGAGGGCGCGATCCAGACGCAGTTGACCAACCAGTTCGGTCTTGGCGCGCATCACGGGTTGAGTGGTGCCAAGGAATGCGGTCAGTTTGATCGGAATGTCAGCGCCTTCATGCACCGCGCCGGTGCTGAGCTGGATGCTTTCGGCAGTGAACGACTGACCTTTGCTCGCATCGACGTAATCCACCCGGGCGTTGTTCACGGTGAGGCTGTCGATATCAAGTTTGATCGGCTGGGAAGGCTTGTCCGGTTTGACTGCCGGAGCTTGTTCGCCATCGGACGGAGGCGTGCTGGTGGCTACGTCAGGGGTGGCCGGTTTGCCAATGTCTTCCCAGTTGCCATGGCCGTTTTCGTCGCGGCTCAGGCTCAGATTCAAGCCTTCAACGCGGACGTCGCTCATCTGCACCTCGCGACGCAACAGCGGCAGTACACGAACGGACAGGCCCAGCATCTGCAAATCGGCAAAAGGCTTGGTCGGGTTGTTCAAGGTCGCGACGCTGGCTTCGTGCAACTCAAGGCCGAGCCAAGGGAACAGGCTCCAGCCGATATCACCGTTGAGTGTCAGTTCAACGTGCGCCTTGTCACGGGCCAGTTGGCGAATCTCGTCTTTATAGTCGTTGGGATCAAACAGATGGGTCAGGGCAAAGCCGAGAGCCACGATGATCAGCAACAGCCCGAGAACAAAAAGTCCCAGGATTTTGCCGAACGCTTTCATGGGCGAGTCCTTGTATTCGAACGTTTAAAATTTGCCCGCGAGTATAACCTCCTGACGCAGGTGCAGGGCTTTGGATGCCTCAAGCGCTACCCTGTTCAGCTTTTTCGGCTAATAGAGCACGAGCGACATCTGAAGTTTGGCCGCCAGAGCCTGGACTTCGGGAGGTTCGGCGGTTGCCAGCAAGCGTAGCTCGCAGCCGGACTGTCGGGCCGACTTTTGCGCCTCGCTGATCAATTGTTCGGCGAAACCTCTCCGGCGCGTCGGGCTACGTACGCATAAGTGCGACAGCTCCCACGTCATCTCGTGACGTTTCAGCCGGGCGGCAGCCACCAGTCGGTCATTGAAGCGAGCAACGACGAGCGCATTTTCCTCAAGACAGCTTTCGATCAGTTGCACCGCGTCAGCAAAAGGCGTGAACAACCAGGAGGGTGCGTCCCGGTAAATCTTCTGCAAATCCGCTTGATCCTGATAGGTGGCCGACTGGAGAAACTCAACGACGATAGGCATGAAATGTCCTCTGGCGACGGGCGGCACCGGCGATTGTGCCCTAAATACAAGAGGCAAAGCGCTGGCGTCAAAAAAAGTGATGTCAAAACGCCTTTTTTTAATTGACAGGTGATAATCTCGCGCCGTTCGTTAATCCGGTGCGTCTATTTGTCACGTATTCGGGAACTCTGCCGATAAAACGGTCGTTGCCTGCGTGCACGGAGGCTGTGGGTGGAACGTCGACACCTTGTGAGCATCTTTTCTGGGGATATAACAATGAGTACAAGCACTGCGTTGGGCGGTTCACCCGCACAGCCTGCGTTCTTGTCCAAAGAGCGCATCATCGCCAAGCCGGGTTTCAACCGCTGGCTCGTACCACCTGCGGCATTGGCTATCCACCTGTGCATCGGCATGGCGTATGGCTTCTCCGTGTTCTGGCTGCCGTTGTCCAAGGCAGTTGGCATCAAGGCTCCAGTAGCCTGTGCACCTGACATGAGCTTCTTCGCACAGATTTTCTCGTCTGCCTGCGACTGGCCCATCTCCATGCTGGGCTGGATCTACACCCTGTTCTTCATCTTCCTGGGCTGTTCGGCTGCCATCTGGGGTGGCTGGCTGGAACACGCAGGCCCGCGTAAGGCCGGTGTTGTATCGGCATTGTGCTGGTGTGGTGGTCTGCTGATATCTGCGTTAGGGATTTATACCCACCAGATATGGCTGATGTGGGTCGGCTCCGGGGTGATCGGCGGTATCGGTCTCGGGCTGGGCTATATCTCGCCGGTTTCGACCCTGATCAAGTGGTTCCCGGACAAGCGCGGTATGGCTACCGGCATGGCGATCATGGGCTTCGGTGGCGGCGCGATGGTAGGTGCTCCACTGGCCGCAGCGTTGATGAACCATTTCGCTTCGCCTGAAGGCGTGGGCGTTTGGCAGAGCTTCGTGGTGATGGCGGTGATCTACTTCATCTTCATGATCGGTGGCGCATTGTCCTACCGTGTTCCGCCAACCGGCTGGAAACCAGAAGGCTGGACCGCACCGGTCAAGAAAGCCAGCAACGCGATGATCACCAACCGTCATGTACACGTAAGTGTGGCCTGGAAAACGCCGCAATTCCGTCTGGTATGGCTGGTGCTGTGCCTCAACGTTTCGGCAGGTATCGGTATTCTCGGCATGGCTTCGCCGCTGCTGCAGGAAGTGTTCGCCGGTAAACTGCTGGGCCTCGACCTGGCGTTCAACCAGCTTGATGCTGTTCAGTTGGGCCAGATCGCTGCCATCGCTGCGGGCTTCACCGGTCTGTTGAGTCTGTTCAACATCGGTGGTCGCTTCTTCTGGGCTTCGTTCTCGGACTACCTGGGTCGTAAAAACACTTACTTCGTGTTCTTCGCTCTGGGCTTCCTGCTCTACGCGCTGGTACCAAGCCTGAGCCACATGGGCAGCGTCGCGCTGTTCGTAGCGGCCTTCTGCGTGATCCTGTCGATGTACGGCGGTGGTTTCGCGACGGTTCCGGCTTACCTGGCTGACCTGTTCGGTACGCAAATGGTTGGCGCGATCCACGGTCGTCTGCTGACTGCCTGGGCTGCGGCGGGCATCCTCGGTCCGGTTCTGGTCAACTACCTGCGTGAATATCAGCTGAGCCACGGCGTTGCCCGTGCCGATGCTTACGATATGACCTTGTACATTCTGGCTGGCCTGCTGGTGCTGGGCTTCATCTGCAACCTGCTGGTTCGTCCGGTGGCTGACAAGTACTTCATGACTGATGAGGAACTGGCTGTCGAGCAATCCTACGGCATGGACAAAGGTGCGGATCACACCACCGTTCTTGAGTGGAAAGCCGATCCGGGCAGCAAGCCACTGGCTATCGCCGCCTGGCTGGCTGTAGGCATCCCGCTGGCGTGGGGCGTCTGGATCACTCTGCAGAAGACTGCGGTGTTGTTCCACTAAGCTGGCTTAAGGGCATCCTCGTTCCGGTATTTGTTGGAGCGAGGCTTGCCCGCGAATCGGTCGCCTCGGTACGTCAGATCGATCCCGTTATCGTTCTTCGCGGGCAAGCCTCGCTCCAACAGGGGTGTGATTTGCCCGTTTATTCACCTCGGCGAACCGTAATTCGTCGTCTTCTCTCTTTCCCTTCTTCTGTTTGCTTCATGCCAGCCGGTTCTGGGCCTATAATGCTCGCCTTTTTCGCCCAATGATTTTGCGGAGCTGGTGATGGCCGAACGTAAGGCGTACGTCGAGCGTAATACTCTGGAAACCCAGATCAACGCTTCGATCAACCTGGATGGCACCGGAAAGGCCCGATTCGATATCGGCGTGCCTTTTCTTGAGCACATGCTCGACCAGATCGCCCGTCACGGGCTGATCGATCTGGATATCAACTGCAAAGGCGACCTTGAGATCGACGATCACCATACGGTGGAAGATGTCGGTATCACTCTGGGTCAGGCTTTCAGCAAAGCTATCGGCGACAAGAAAGGCATCCGTCGTTATGGCCATGCCTACGTGCCGCTCGATGAAGCGTTGTCGCGTGTAGTGATCGACTTCTCGGGGCGTCCGGGCCTGCAAATGCATGTGCCGTATACCCGCGCTGTTGTGGGCGGCTTTGATGTAGACCTCTTCCAGGAGTTTTTCCAGGGCTTCGTCAACCACGCCAATGTGACGCTGCACATCGACAACCTGCGTGGCACCAACACACACCACCAGATTGAAACCGTCTTCAAGGCCTTCGGTCGCGCACTGCGCATGGCGGTTGAGCTGGATGATCGTATGGCCGGGCAAATGCCTTCGACCAAGGGTGTGCTCTGATGCAGACAGTCGCAGTCATCGATTACGGCATGGGCAACCTGCACTCGGTTGCCAAGGCGCTTGAACACGTTGGCGCTGGCCGGGTGCACATCACCAGCGACGCCAATGTGATTCGTGAAGCCGACCGCGTGGTGTTCCCCGGTGTCGGCGCGATTCGTGACTGCATGGCTGAAATCCGTCGGCTGGGCTTCGACTCGCTGGTGCGTGAAGTCAGCCAGGATCGGCCGTTTCTCGGTATTTGCGTTGGTATGCAGGCGTTGCTCGACAGCAGTGAAGAGAATGGCGGCGTGGATTGCATCGGCATGTTCCCTGGCCAGGTGAAGTTCTTCGGCAAGGATCTGCATGAAGACGGCGCGCACTTGAAGGTGCCGCACATGGGCTGGAACGAAGTTGCGCAGGCAGTGGATCACCCGCTGTGGCACAGCATTCCGGACATGGCGCGTTTTTACTTCGTGCACAGCTTCTACATTGATGCGGCCAATCAGCGTCAGGTGGTCGGTCGCGGTCATTATGGCGTCGACTTTGCCGCGGCGCTGGCTGACGGTTCGCGCTTTGCTGTGCAGTTTCACCCGGAGAAGAGCCATACCCATGGCCTGCAGTTGCTGCAGAACTTCGCCGCGTGGGACGGTCGCTGGTAATCGTTATGGCCAAGGGTAAAAGCAAGCCGCCGATCCTGACGCTCAGCCCCGAGCACGAGCAGCAGGCCATCGACAAGCTCAAGCGGCTGTTCTCTCAGCGTTTCGAACTGGACCTTGGTTCATTCGAAGTCGCCGAGGTGCTTGAGTTCTTTACCAGCGAGATTGCCCCGCATTATTACAATCGAGCGATTTTCGATGTTCAGCAGCACCTCAAAGAGAGGTTCGAAAGCATCGAAAGCGATTTGTGGGCGCTCGAGAAGAATTGAATAGAAGCAGCTTCAAGCGACGAGCCTCAAGCTGCAAGAATTGTCGGGTACGCATGCTTGCAGCCTATGGCTTGCAGCTTGTGGCTCTTTTGACGAAGGAAAAAGCATGCTGATCATCCCCGCTATCGATCTCAAAGACGGTGCCTGTGTGCGTCTGCGCCAGGGCCGGATGGAAGATTCCACCGTATTTTCCGATGACCCGGTTGCCATGGCTGCCAAATGGGTCGAGGGCGGTTGCCGTCGTCTGCATCTGGTTGACCTGAACGGCGCGTTCGAAGGTCAGCCGGTCAACGGCGATGTGGTTACTGCCATTGCCAAGCGTTATCCGACCCTGCCGATTCAGATCGGTGGCGGTATTCGCTCGCTGGAGACCATCGAGCACTACGTGAAAGCGGGCGTTAGCTACGTGATCATCGGTACCAAGGCCGTCAAAGAACCCGAGTTTGTCGCTGAAGCCTGTCGCGCATTCCCTGGCAAAGTGATTGTCGGTCTTGATGCCAAAGACGGCTTTGTGGCGACTGATGGCTGGGCTGAAGTCAGCACTGTGCAGGTCATTGATCTGGCCAAGCGTTTCGAAGCTGACGGTGTCTCTGCCATCGTTTACACCGACATCGCCAAAGACGGCATGATGCAGGGCTGCAATATCCCGTTCACGGCTGCGCTGGCTGCTGCGACGCGGATACCGGTGATTGCTTCCGGTGGTATCCATAACCTGGGCGACATCCGCGCATTGCTGGATGCCAAGGCTCCGGGAATCATCGGCGCAATCACAGGCCGTGCGATTTACGAAGGTACGCTGGACGTGGCTGAAGCTCAGGCGTTGTGCGATAGCTACCAGCGCTAAGCCATTTCGGTAGGAGCGAACTTGTTCGCGAGAGGTCGGGCCATTCAGCATCTATGGAGCCTGACGGAACGCCTCGCGAACAAGTTCGCTCCTACCGGGATCCCGGCAGGACAGAAATCGGAGATAACCTAATGGCCCTGGCCAAACGCATCATCCCTTGCCTGGACGTCGACAACGGTCGTGTGGTCAAGGGCGTCAAGTTCGAGAATATCCGTGACGCTGGCGATCCGGTTGAAATTGCGCGTCTGTACGATGAGCAGGGCGCCGACGAAATCACCTTTCTGGACATCACGGCCAGTGTCGATGGCCGCGATACCACCCTGCATACCGTCGAGCGCATGGCCAGCCAGGTGTTTATCCCGCTGACCGTGGGCGGTGGCGTGCGCACCGTGCAGGACATCCGCAACCTGCTTAATGCCGGTGCCGACAAGGTGTCGATCAACACTGCTGCCGTGTTCAATCCGGAGTTCGTTGCCGAAGCCGCTCAGCATTTTGGATCGCAATGCATCGTTGTCGCTATCGACGCCAAGAAGGTCTCGCTGCCGGGTGAAACCCCGCGCTGGGAAATCTTCACCCACGGCGGTCGCAAGCCGACGGGTCTGGACGCTGTGCTGTGGGCCAAGAAGATGGAAGAGCTCGGCGCCGGTGAGATTCTGCTGACCAGCATGGATCAGGACGGCATGAAGAATGGCTTCGATCTGGGTGTAACCCGCGCAATCAGTGACGCGCTAGGGATTCCGGTCATCGCCTCGGGCGGTGTTGGCAATCTTCAGCATCTCGCTGACGGTGTGATCGAAGGCCACGCCAGCGCGGTATTGGCGGCGAGTATCTTCCACTTCGGTGAATACACCGTGCCGGAAGCCAAGGCCTACATGGCCAAGCGCGGCATCGTGGTTCGCTGAGGTCTCACGACACCGCGCAGAACCTGTGGGGAGGTTCTATGTTTGTCTGCAAGCGTGCTCTTGATCTTGTAGGACCGGCTTTAGCCGGGAGAGCGGTATGTCGCCAAAGAAAATTTAGTGAATATCCCGACTTTCTCCCGGCTAAAGCCGGTCCTATGTATGGACTCGCCCCTACATTCAACCTGCTTTTGAACACTGCTACCCGGTTGCATCTATGTATAAGGCCTATTCGAGGAAGCATCATCAGCTTCTGGCCAACATTGGGTGAGCTCGCGGTATGCCAATTACGATAAGGCCTCAAAAGGGCCAGTAGGACCGTAGGCATCTATCCACGACGGTCTGACCAAGGGTCAATGTTCTTAAGCAGCGGTTGAGGTGACCCAGCACCCCGGTGGCAGAACTCTGTTTTTTCAATGATTCATCGTCGCCTCCTGGCAACCCGCTGGCTGGCGACTATAGGTCTGATCGTTTTGCAGCAGCACCCAGACGATTCGCAGGTTTCGGTTGGCCAATCTGACGGCGGCTCCCTTTTGACCATGCTGGCTTAACCAGCGTCTCAAACGGCGATCATCCGGATGTTCAGAGTCAGGCCGCACCTGCCTTAACACAGCGTGCGCTCCCTGAATTGAAAGGCTGCGAATGTAGCCATCACCGCGTTTGCAAATTTTGCCCAGCCGAACTTTTTGTCCGCTGCTGTTTTGCTCAGGAACCGTACCGAAGTAGGCTGCGAACATTCGTGCATTGGCGAAGCGCCCAGGTTCAGTTTGCTTGGCCAGTAGCGCTGTAGCGATGACAGGACCGATGCCACGTACTGTCATCAGGCGCTTTGCTGTCTTGTCTTCGCGCGCGGCAGCTTCCAGACGCCCCGTCAGCACGTCGATACGTTCACCCAGCTGACTCCATTCGCCCAGCAGTTCGTCGACCAACTCGCGCAACATATCTGGCAATGGCTGGGTTGCGTCTTCCAGTATGCGTGGGACATTTCGGCTTAGGGCCACCGCCCCTTGCGCCATGGCAATGCCTTGTTCCAGCAGCAACCCACGTATCTGATTACCCATTGCGGTGCGCCGCTTTACATACCCTTGCCGAACACGATGCAGGGCCTGCATGGCCAATTGCGCGTTACTTTTGACGGGCACTGAAGCAATGTTTACATCTCGTCCCGAGCGCAATATCGCCAGGACATCGTTGCGGTCATTCTTGGCGCCGCTGCGATGATTGGCGACATGTTGCGCCGGTAAAATTCGCGCCTGATTGCCCTGAGCTTGCAGCAACTGCGCCCAAGCCTGTGCGCCAGGGCCGGTTTCCATCAGCACCGTCACGCTTGACGGCAGTTTTTGTAAAAAGGCTACAAAGGCTTCGCGTGACTTGATTCGCTCTTCGTAAATGACCTGACCAAGGGCGTCTTCTCCGGCTATCTGGAATACGTTCTTGGCAAGATCTACAGCCACTGTTGAACAAGCCGACACATCGGCTGAAGACAAAGCGTTACTTTTGATCGTATGCTTTTTCATGGACTCGCCCTCGCTGTCGTTGGCTTCTTAAGAATGCCACCGTGGCGCTACTGACGCCTCGGCTTGGGCGAGTCCATCCAATTACGGGATGCGTGGGTTCTGTGTGTGGTGCTTGCCCGCGATGAGGGCGCAAGCACCGCTCCCACAAGTTCTCCGTTTGCAGTGTGATAGTGCAGTGTCAGCGCAGCAGAGCTGTTACTTAGCGTTGCATACTCAAGCGCCCAGCAAATCCATCCTTGGCGCTGAGCGTTGCCCCGACATATCAAATGCCTTGGTGCACAGTTTCACTGGCAGTTCGCTTGCGCCAATTTGCACGTCATCGAAGGTGATCGCGTAACCCTCCGGTTCATCACAGTCGGTTTCTGATTCTGCTCCGGCCTTGTATTCATAAGCGCTCAAGGTCGGGTTAGAAAAGTGCCACTGAATGCTGTGATCTCCGTTGTTCTGCCTTGTGATATCGAATTGCGGCGCTCTTGTCGGGCCGGGCTCAGCAATTTCCGTCGCGATTACCAGCGGGCTTTTCATCATGGCTACTGTGGGCGACTGTTCGGATGAGTCGACGCCAACGATACACAGCAGATAGATACCCGGCTCTGCGCCTACAGGGTCGTTGATCTGTGCGTCTTCTGCGCTCATTACGTCGCTGTAATGGTTCGGGCTTTCACAGAGCTGTGGGTCCCGCACGGATTTGTAGCGGTAGAGCGGTTGGTCGAGGCTGAATGCGAATTGCCAGGTGGGCAGTGTCGCGCTGCCGTCTGCATCGTATTTCACCCGCTGGTAATAATTCACCATTGGCCGTTTCTGGCTAAAGGTGACGCTTGGCATCAAATCACATCCAGCGGTGCTGGCCCTGAATAGACCTTGAGCGAAGCAGTGCTGCAGGTGAGCCGTCGGGCTGGCGTAATTAGTGCCTGCGGACCAATGCGGCCAACCATTTTTAAGCTCGCAGGGCGCGTCTTCCATGCAGCGGTTTTCAGGCAAAGAGGTCGCCGTACTGGTAGAGACAACTCCCAATACTTCATTCGAATAGCGGTCGAGCAATGGGCTGCCTGAACTTCCAGGTCTCAGCCCTTGGCAGTTATCTTTATAAAAGCCTCGATGGATAGCCGGTTGTTCGATCAGCGTTTCGATGGACACGTGGCGGCAGGTTGATAGCCGCAAGCCTCTCTCCGGGTATTGAGTCGGTGCGCCAACGATCAATAATTCTGCGGCTATTGCAGGTGTCGAGGTCTTCAACTGCAATGGCTGGATACCGTTGTCCATCAAGGTCTGCAGGCTGGCATCAAGTTCGACGATCGCCATGTCCAGGCCGCGCAGGCGGCTCCAGGCGACTTGCTTTAGCGCGTAACGCCGGTGATCGTTGGCGGTGTCGTGAAAGTAGTTGAAGTCGATGTGACCGTCGCTGGCTTGATGAGCCACCACGTTCATACTGTCAAACGAGACACAGTGGGCGCTGGTTAAAACATAAGCGGGGCCTGACGTGCCGGTGTCGTGATCCCTAGTATCGATCAAGGTCGCCGTGCAGTGCGAGTCTGGATGGCTAGCGTTAATGATCAGGCGACCTATGCCTTTCCAGTGATCGTTCTGGCCGTTACTGTTTTCCAGCAGCAGTGAAGGCGCGAGGTTTTCGCGTCCGTTGCCATAATCTTTCGAATGCACGACAGGTGCCAGGGCGAAAGCGAGCAGGGCGGCGATTGTGATGCCGGTTATCTGGATATTCATGACAGACCTTTGCGGTTGTTCACGGCGATTCATTTCGCGGTGAAGTTCTGTCCGGCAGGTAGTCAGAAGCCTCCCCCCTAGCGGGAGTAAATAATTATCGAAAATCTTTTTTATCTGTTTGCGCGACTCTGTTGGCAATACGCCATGTGTGCTGGACAAGCGCTTTTGAGCGCTGCACTCTGTCTGCCGTCAGCGTATGGAGAGCGCCAATGTTCAAATCTCGTTTTATTGCCCTAACGGCCTTCAGCGCTCTGGTTTTTAGCGCCACTGAGGCTGCACTGGCCGATGACGCCATTGAGGCACCGGGACGCGACTCCATTGTGCTGATGACCGAAAATCTGCCGCCTTACAACATGGCAATCGACGGCAAAAACTTCGCTCAGGAAAGCAACATTGAAGGCATCGCTGCGCAAGTGGTGCGCGAGACGTTCAAGCGTGCAGGGATCAGCTACAGCATGACGTTACGGTTCCCCTGGGAGCGTATCTACAAGCTGGCCCTGGAAAAGCCAGGCTACGCGGTGTTTTCTACAGCGCGTTTGCCTGAGCGGGAAAAGCTGTTCAAGTGGGTCGGACCAGTGGGTTCCTACGACTGGATCCTGCTCGCCCGTGCCGATAGCCCTATCAAACTGACCAGCCTGGAGCAGGCCAAGGGTTACCGGATTGGTGCTTATAAAGGTGACGCCATTGGTGAGCGACTGCTGGCCCAAGGGCTGAACCCGATCCTGTTGCTGCGCGATCAGGACAATGCCAAAAAACTGGTCAACGGGCAGATAGACCTGTGGGCAGCGGGCGATCCAACAGGGCCTTATCTGGCCAGAATAGAAGGCGTCACCGGCCTCAAGACCGTACTGCGGTTCAATCACGCTGATCTGTATCTGGCGCTCAACAAGGCGACGCCCGACGAAGTGGTGAACAAGTTGCAGGCGTCGCTGGACCAGCTACGAGCGGAAGGGGTTGTGGACAAGATCCTGTCCCAGTACCGGTAAGACCGCATTTTTAATGTTGGAGCGCGGTCAATGGTAAGAGCCGAGCTTGCTCGCGAAGAACGATGGCACGGATTTAAGCCCCGCCGCCGCCAAGTCGCAATAAGGGGCTGCCTGACATATCGCTTCGCTAACAAGTTCGCTCCTACCGTTTTAACGATTCCGGTTTTTACCGGTAAACCCCGTTTTTGCCATGCGCAGCCGTCGCCTGATTACCCCCGCACGCTGATCATCTGGCGCAAGTCGATCCACTCGATGCCCTGCGCTTTGAGGCGCGGCAGTTCGCGCTCCAGCACGTCGAGCGTCACCGGGTAAGGATGACCGATCATCACCGCCGAGCCCTGTTTGCGGGCCAGCTCAATGGCTATTTTCAGTTGCCGGGTAATGGCCTCAGGCGTGCGCTCATCATCGAGAAAGACATCCCGGGACACGCTGGCCAATCCTATTTTTTGTGCCTCGGCCGCCGCCACGGTTTTCGCGCTGGTGCGGCTGTCGACGAATAACAGGTGACGGCGCTGCAGCTCGGCCATCAACCATCCCATGGCGACCGGTTCGGCGGTCATGCGGCTGCCCATGTGGTTATTGATCCCGGCGGCATAGGGGACTTTGAGCAGCGCAGCGTTCAGCCTGCTTTCCAGTTCGGCAAGGGGAAGTTCGGGATGCCACGCATAGGGACCGGTTGCCGGGTCCATGGGCATGTGCAGAATGACGATCTTGCCAGCACGATGCCCCTGACGAGCAAACTCGGTGGCATGAGGGGTATCCGGCATGATCGCCAAGGTGACGGGGCCGGGGAGGGCAAGCACGCGTTGATCCCGGGCCGGATTCTGGCCCAGGTCATCAATGATCAGTGTCAGGAAAGCAGGCTGAGGTTTGCTGGCCTGCGTCGCTGGCGCTGCGTGAGCAACGCCAGTGAGTACGCAAAATGCGGCCAGCAGCCAACGAGACAGGAGCACACGCATCGTTTAGTTGCCGCGCGTGATACTCAGGCCCTTGAGCAGGCTCAGCGCCTGGCTGAGCTGGAAGTCATCGTCCTGCGGGCGAGCCTTGGCGGCAGCACCTTTGACTGTTGGTTTGTCAGCGCCGCCATTACCGTTGCCCAAGTGACCGAACAGATCGGCTTCCTTGTACGCTTCACCGTCAGCTTCGTTGGTGACCTTGGCGCGACGCACCACGATATCCGGATTGATGCCCTGCGCCTGAATCGAGCGACCGTTAGGCGTGTAATACAGCGCCGTAGTGATCTTCAAGGCGCGGTCATTATTCAGTGGCAGCACGGTTTGCACCGAGCCTTTACCGAAGCTGTCAGTGCCCATCAGGATGCCGCGTTTCTGGTCCTGCAAGGCACCGGCGACGATTTCCGAAGCAGAAGCACTGCCGCCGTTGATCAGCACCACCAACGGTACGCCTTCGCTGGCATCGGCCGGATCAGCCGAGAAGCGCAGTTCGGAATTGGCAATACGGCCCTTGGTGTAAACGATCAGGCCCTTGGTCAGGAAGTGGTCAGCCACTTCAACGGCCGACTGCAGCACGCCGCCAGGGTTGTTACGCAGGTCAAGAATCAACCCGCTCATTTTCTTGCCATTGTCTTTGCGGAACTTGGCCAGCGCTTTGCCGACTTCGTCACCGGTCTTGACCTGGAACTGGGTTATGCGGATGTAGCCGTAACCGTTCTCCAGCATCTGTGCCTTGACGCTCTTGACCTGAATCGTCGCACGGGCAAGCGTCACGTCGAACGGGTTACCGCCGTCGCGAACCAGCGTGAGAGTGATCTTCTCGCCAATCTTGCCGCGCATTTTGTCGACCGCTTCCTGCATGGTCTGACCTTGCGTCGGTGCACCGTTGATCTTGACGATCAGGTCACCGGCCTCGATGCCCGCCTTGGACGCCGGGGTATCGTCGATAGGGGAGACGACTTTCACGAAGCCATCTTCGACGCCGACCTCGATGCCCAGTCCGCCGAACTCGCCGCTGGTGCTTTCCTGCAGTTCCTGGAAGTCTTCCGGACCGAGGTAGGCCGAATGCGGGTCGAGATTGCTGAGCATGCCCTTGATGGCATTCTCCAGCAGCGTCTTGTCGTCCACCGGTTCGACATAAGCGGCTTTGACCCGGTCCATGACCTCGGCAAAGGTGCGCAGCTCATCTAGCGGCAAAGGCGCTTTGGCGGTGTTCGCAGCAGCCGGTGCGGTGGCTGGCGCAGCTTTGACTTCTGCAGCCTGAGCCAGTGGAGCGCCGATAACGACGGCAATAGCAAGGGCCAGCGAGGTGAGGCGGGACAGATACGGCATGTCTAACGAACTCCTGAAGGTGGAACCGACTTATCCTTGAGTGCGGCACCATTGGGCCGGATCACTAGGGCGACCCTGCTGACGAATAGCGAAATACAACGCCGGTGTGTCCTGTCCACCACTGTTGCCAACAGTAGAGATGGCTTCACCGGCTTTAACAATGTCCCCGGCGGCTTTGAGCAATGTCTGATTGTGGCCATACAGACTCAAATAACCGTTGCCATGGTCGAGAATGACCAGAAGCCCGGCGCCGCGCAACCAGTCTGCGAAGACCACCCGACCGCCGTGCACAGCATGAACCTGACTCCCCGCCGAAGCGCTGATCATTACGCCGTCCCACGTGGAACGAGCGTCATCACCGCGGGCTTCACCGAAGCGTGCCAGTAATCGACCATCAACAGGCCAGGGAAGTTTGCCTTTGACTGCAGAGAAAGCTCCGCCGTATGAAGCGCCAGCACTGGAAACCATGGCGCCTGGCGCTTTGGCCGGACGTTTTGGTGCATCATCGCTGTCGGTTCGGCTGCTGCTTTTGCTACTGCTGTTGGCTTGCGCCTGGGCTTCGCGCTGACGTTTTTCTTCAGCCTCACGCTCAGCGACCAATGCTCTCTGTCTGGCTTCTTCAGCCTCTTTGGCCTGACGTGCAAGGGTTTCTTCGATGGTTTTCAGAACTTTGCCCAGTTCAGCTTGTTCCTGCTGCCGTGCCTGAAGCTTCTGATCCCGCGACTTGTAGTCCTGATTTAGCTTTGCCAGTGCCGCCTGGCGTTCCTGGCGAACCTTGTCGAGTTCTTCGTGCTGGGTTTCCAGCGAACTCTTCTGCACCAACAGTTGTGCCTGTTGCAGGTCGATATCTTTTTCAACGCCTGCGAGCTGGCGCAGTGTTTCATTAAAGGTGCGCAGCTGAGTCAGGCGCGCCTGGCTCATGTAATCGTAGTAGGTCAGCGTCCGGGCGAATTTTTCCGGATGTTGTTGGTTGAGCAGCAGCTTCAAGTATTCCTGACGACCGCTTTGATACGCAGCCCGGGCCTGAATGGCGATCAGCCGTTGTTGCTCAACGCGTGCGCTCTGGAGTTTGCTTTTTTCCTGGTTCAGCCGATTGAGCTCGGCTTCGGTCTTTTTTAGTTCCTTTTGCAGGACCTCGACCTGCTTTTCCAGCTTACCCATTTCGGTTTCAGTGCCACGCAGGTCCTTCTGGACGCCGGCTTTCTCTTTCTGCAAGTCGCCAAGCGCTTTTTGCAGCTCGGTGACATCCTGACGCGCTGCGTCAATCTGTTTCTGGGTGAGCGCCCGCTGATCGTCGGCAAACGCCGGATTGAGCAGGCAGATCAAAGCAAGGGTGATCAAGGCGCGAAGCATGAGGGTGGGCGATACCGAGGAATTGTGAAAAAAAGTGTCAGGCTTAGTATGCCCGCCACACGCTGCAAAAAAAACGCCTCGTATGAGGCCTGACAGATAAAAAACCGGCATATGGCTAAGCGACATGCCGGTTTGGAGCGTTTTTACGCGTCAACAAGGATCGAATGGCCGGTCATTTCTTCCGGTTTTTCCAGGCCCATGAGTTTCAGCATGGTTGGCGCGACATCGGCCAGAACTCCGCCTTCGCGCACTTTCAGATTGCGCTTGCCTATATAAACGAAAGGCACGGGTTCGGACGTGTGCGCGGTGTGCGCCTGGCCGGTGTGGTCATCGGTCATTTGCTCGACGTTGCCGTGGTCAGCCGTCAGCAAGGCTTCGCCGCCGACTTTTTCCAGCGCCTCGGTGATGCGCCCGACGCAGACGTCCAGGCATTCAACGGCCTTGATTGCTGCTTCCATGATGCCGCTGTGGCCCACCATGTCGCCGTTGGCGTAGTTGACGATAATCACGTCATAACGTTGGTGCTCGATGGCATCGACGATTTTGTCGGTGACTTCCGGCGCGCTCATTTCAGGCTGCAGATCGTAGGTCGCGACTTTCGGCGACGGGATCAGGATGCGCTCTTCGCCCGGGAACTCTTCCTCGCGGCCGCCCGAGAAGAAGAAGGTCACATGCGCGTATTTTTCGGTTTCCGCGATGCGCAGTTGGGTCTTGCCGTTGGCGGCCAGGTATTCACCCAACACGTTTTTCAGGCTCCCTGCTGCAAACGCGGACGGCGCAGGGATGCTGGCTGCGTATTGGGTCAACATCACATAGTTGACCTTCGGCTGGCGGGCGCGCTCGAAGTCCTTGAAATCGTCTTCGACGAATACACGGGTGATTTCCCGGGCACGGTCGGCACGGAAGTTCATGAACACCACGGCGTCGCCGTCTTCCACTGTGACCTTGTCACCAATGCTGGTGGCTTTGACGAACTCATCGTTTTCGCCGCGCTCATAGGCTGCTTCAAGGCCCGCTACGCTGCTGGAGGCATTGAATTCCGATGCACCATCAACAATCAGGTTGTACGCCGCTGATACACGGTCCCAACGATTGTCGCGGTCCATGGCGAAGTAACGACCAATGATGCTGGCGATCCGGCCTTTGCCCAGGCGGGTAAAAGTGGAGTCCAGCAGTTCGAGGGATTTCTGCGCGCTGCGCGGTGGCGTATCACGACCGTCGAGGAAGGCGTGCAGGTAGATTTTTTCTGCGCCGCGCTGGGCGGCCAGTTCTGCCATGGCCACCAGGTGATCCTGATGGCTGTGAACGCCACCGTCCGACAGCAGGCCGAGAATGTGTACGGCCTTGCCTGCACCAACGGCTTTATCCACTGCGCTACAAATAGTGGGGTTCTGGAAGAACTCGCCATCGCGAATGGCTTTGGTGACTCGAGTGAAATCCTGATAAACCACGCGCCCGGCACCCAGGTTCATGTGGCCGACTTCGGAGTTGCCCATCTGACCGTCCGGTAGACCGACATCCATGCCCGAACCCGAGATCAGGCCATTGGGCATCGACTTGTACAGGCGGTCCATGACCGGCATTTTGGCTGCCAGAATGGCGTTGCCCTCATGGCTCTCGCTGTGTCCGAAGCCGTCCAGAATGATCAGGACCAAAGGTTTTGGCGTGGTAGTCATAGATCCCACTCGTGGCTGAAAAAGTAAGTTGGAGAACAGATCGGCATTTTAGGGGCTGTTGATCTGCAATTGCGAGCCGCGATACCGGAGTTATCGGTTCTGGCGCGATGTCGTATGGGCTTGATCGACGTCATTGTCTGACGGGCTTTGGCCGACCTTGGCTGCTGTGTATACTGGCCGACATTTTAACGCCCTGGAACCTACTGATGCTTCAGCACCTGCTTGCTTTTGCTACCAACCACTATTTGATCACTGGCGCTTTCATCATTTTGCTGGGGATGCTGATCGCCTACGAATTGAGCAAGGGCGGTCGCAGCCTGAGCACAGGTGAACTGACCGCGCTGGTCAACAAGGATCAGGCCGTGATCATCGATATCCGCTCCCCCAAGGATTTCGCCACAGGTCACATCGTAGGTGCCCTGAACTTCCCGAACGACAAGGTCCTGACCCGCACCAGCGAGCTGGAAAAGCACAAGGCCAAGACTCTTATCATCGTCGACGCAATGGGCCAGCAGGCTGGCTCCGTCGCGCGCGAGCTGCTCAAATCCGGTTTTACGGCTGCCAAGCTGTCCGGCGGTGTATCCACCTGGCGCGCAGATAATCTGCCTTTGGTGAAGTGAAATGGCTGAAGTCATCGTCTATTCCAGCGATTATTGCCCTTACTGCACTCGCGCCAAGCAATTGTTGCAGAACAAGCATGTGGCTTTCGAAGAGATCAGAGTCGATGGCAAGCCGCAAGTTCGCGCCGAAATGGTGAAAAAATCCGGCCGTACCTCTGTTCCGCAGATATGGATCGGTACGACCCATGTAGGTGGATGCGACGATCTTTTTGCCCTGGAGCGCGCCGGCAAGCTTGATGAGCTGCTCTGAGCCTGACTCCAACCCTCTTTCCAGAACTTAAACGTTAAAAGGACCCGAGATGACTGATCAACCGACAAACGGCACCGCTACCAACGAAGAAGATGCTCCGCAATTCTCGCTGCAGCGTATCTACGTTCGCGACCTGTCGTTCGAAGCGCCAAAAAGCCCTGCAATCTTCCGTCAGGAATGGACGCCTACCGTCAGCCTCGACCTGAACACTCGTCAGAAGCCGCTGGAAGGTGATTTCTACGAAGTGGTGCTGACGTTGTCGGTTACCGTCAACAACGGTGACGAAGTGGCTTTCATCGTTGAAGTGCAGCAAGCCGGCATCTTCCTGATCAAAGGCCTGGATCAAGGTTCGATGAGCCATACGCTGGGTGCGTTCTGCCCGAACATTCTGTTCCCGTATGCTCGCGAAACCATCGACAGCCTGGTCGTCCGTGGTTCTTTCCCGGCGCTGATGCTGTCCCCGGTGAACTTCGATGCCCTGTACGCGCAAGAACTGCAGCGCATGCAGGCTGCTGGCGAAACACCTACTGTTCAGTAAGTGTTTTAGCTGGACCCAAAAAAGCGCCTTTTGAGGCGCTTTTTTGTGGGTTATGAAGGCGTTGGAATATGACCTGTGGGAGCGAATTCATTCGCGAAAGCGGTGAGTCAGGCTCCGATGATGGTGACTGACACACCCGCCTTCGCGAATGAATTCGCTCCCACAGGGAAAGACCACGTCTACTTGAATCCCAACTGCCGCCAGCCTTCATACACTGCCACGGCAACGGTGTTGGACAGATTCAGGCTCCGACAACCCTCACGCATCGGCAAGCGCAGTCGCTGATCGGAGGGCAGGGCATCCAGAACTTCAGCAGGCAGGCCACGGCTTTCCGGGCCGAACAGGAAAGCGTCACCTTCCTGAAAGCTGGCGTCGTGGAAGGGGCGAGAGCCTTTTGTGGTAAAAGCAAACAGCCGCGGATGACCGATGCTTTCCAGGCAACTGGCGAGGTCGGGATGGGTCTGCAAAGTGGCGAACTCGTGATAATCGAGCCCGGCGCGGCGCAGGCGTTTGTCATCCAGTTCGAAGCCCAAGGGCTCGATCAAATGCAGGGTGCTGCCGGTATTGGCGCACAGCCTGATGACATTGCCGGTATTCGGCGGAATTTCTGGTTGAAAAAGGATGACGTGAAACATGCACGGCTCCGAGCTGAAGAATGGGGAGCATTCTACCCCTGAAGAGGACCCGCGGCCGAAGCTATGGCCAAAGGTTCTGGGTTCGCTGGCAATTGTCGGGCTTTTGGTCGGCTTGATGATCGGGCGTCTTACCGAGCCGACTCCGCTGGAACTGCTGCAGATAGAGGAACAGCCGACCGGGCTTGCCTTGTGGTTCAACCGTGAACCTGAGGTTGTGCCTGAGCACCAGGACGGAACGTTCGCCATGCGCTTTGCGGCCAAAGGTCAGCCGTGGAGAGGGCAACTGAAGGTCAACGGAAAGGATGTGCGCTGGAAGCTGGAGCGGGACAAGAAGGATTTGCTGCTGACTCTGCTGGCGGCCCGTCCTCTGCACGGCGACTTGCGCGGTGCGGAGCTGGACGGGCGCTGGAGACTGGAGGTCAGTCTCCGAGAGGAATAAAAGAGGGGAATCCCCGGCCTGCCTGTACCAAGGTCCCCAAAACTGGTGATACGTAACCTATTGCAGGCGTCGTGCCAGTTTTGAAATTTCTGCTTTCAAAAATATTTGCCTGTCCTGTTTCGTGCCCCCCAAGCCCGTGTTTTCGGGCTTCTCGAGTGTTTCATTCACTTATCAAATGTGTGTTCAGCGTCCATTCAGGCTGCCGGATCGGGATGGGCCTGAGTTTTGCCGAGCGCAAAAATCGCTTCGTTATGGTGCAAACCTGGCGTTGGATGCACGGTTTTAACGTTTCCCAATTACGCCGCACGACAACAATTTCCCGATTTTGTTCGCTGCGCTCGCTGTCAGGTGCCCTCCCGCAGCCCCAAAATCGGCCGACAGATGGTCCTGAAACGGCCGATTAAAACTTTTCTCAGAACAAATTTTACGGGGCTGCGTTCGGGTGATGACAACTGTAACAATCGGTGATGTAACCTCTGCGCCTCAATGAATGCGGGGTTTTGAGTGTTTGTTGAACTGTTTTGGGTGGGCTGATTCCGGAGAGCATGCAGGTCGCTTTTCGCTTTCCGTTCGACCAGTCAGAATGATCTGACGAACGGCAGTGAAATATTATTTAGGAATTAGTGAAACAGCTCGATACACTCAATGACGGATGGATCCGACATGGTATGTGACATATAACCGACAGGTCTTAAAAGCTCAGTAATAATTCTTTTTCGATTTGTTAAATGTTCACTACCCTGCGACCACCGTGACCGGTGGGTCATTGGTCTTGAGGCGCTGATTAACCATTGGCTTCGGTCGGGTTTAGCGCTAACCGTAAATTTTTGGGTCAGAGCGTCCCAGGGCCTCGGCACCAGAAATTATAAAAAATTAAGATTCACGAGGAGCGATTCATGAAGAAGTCCACTCTGGCCATGGCTGTAGCCTTCGGCGTTATGGCTCAGCAGGCCGGTGCAGCAGGTTTTCTGGAAGACAGCAAAGCGTCCGTTAGTTCGCGTACTCTGTATTTTGATAACGATTTCCGCGAGTCTGGTTCGGCTGACAACAACCGCGAAACTGCTACTGGTTTGAAATTTGACTACCTGTCTGGTTTTACTCAGGGCACTGTGGGCTTCGGTCTGGATTTGCAGGCATTGGTTGGCGTGCATCTTGATGGCGGACGCGGCAGTCACGCAGCGAACGGTGGCATCTCCCCTACCGATTTTGACAGCGAAGGCCGTGCCCGTTCTGTAAATGAGTGGACTCGTCTAGGCGGTAACGCCAAGGCTCGCTTCTCCAAAACTGAACTGCGTCTTGGTAACGCTTTGGCACCTAACCTGCCAATCCTTGTATCCAATGATGGTCGTTTGCTGCCGCAAGCTTTCCAAGGCGGCGTGGTTACTTCGAAAGAAATCGATAACGTCACTCTGACTGCTGGTCAGCTCAGTAAGGCAATCGGTCGTGCTTCCAGCAACTGGACCGATCTTTCTGTCAATGGCGGTACTGAAGGCAGCAACACGTTCCGCTTCGCTGGTGGTGATTGGAAGGTCACTAAAGACCTGACCCTGCAGTACTACTACGCCAATCTGGAAGATTACTACAAGCAACACTTCCTGGGCCTGATACACGTACTGCCTCTTGGCGAAGATCAGTCGTTCAAAACTGATCTGCGTTACTTTAACAGCAGCTCCGATGGCAAGAACGGTGACACTGGCTACATTTTCAACAACAACAACGGCTACGCCAAAAATCCGGGTGAGGTTGATAACCAGACTTGGTCTGCGATGTTTACCTACTCCTTGGGTGGTCATGCATTCTTGGTTGGTCACCAACAGGTTGGCGACGACGGAGGCATGGTGTTCCTGAACCAAGGCAGCGTTACCAAAAATGGTACCAATATCAACGAAGGTAACGGGGGCGCTAGCGTTTACCTCTTCACCGACGCCATGGTCAACAGCTTCACCCGTGCCGGTGAAAACTCCACCTTTGGTCAGTACTCCTACGACTTCGCTCGTGTTGGCGTTCCAGGCCTGAAGGCAGCGATTGCCTATATTCACGCTGAAGACATCAAAGGCGTTCAAGGGACTGTCAACGAGGGTCGTGAATTCTCCGAGTGGGAACGCGACATGCGTGTTGACTACGTAATCCAGAGCGGTCCTTTGAAAGGTTTCGGTACCACTGTCCGTCACGGTACCTATCGTGCAGATGGCGATCTGAACAACTCGGCCAACACCGATCAAACCCGCGTCATCTTCAACTACACCTACGCTTTCAAATAAGCCTGGTCAGTTGAAAAGGAACCCCGCTTCGGCGGGGTTCTTTTTGCCTGAAATTTGATATCTCCAAACGCTATATTCAAAGCGTTATCTATTCTTTTTAATTTCTAACGAAGGGGCGCAAAGTGGCTTCAATGAATGAGCAAACATCACAATAAGGAGCCACATCCATGAGCTTGCGACTTGGCGATATCGCCCCTGATTTTGAACAGGATTCCAGCGAAGGTCGTATCCGGTTTCACGAATGGCTGGGTAACAGCTGGGGCGTGTTGTTCTCCCACCCCGCTGACTTCACCCCGGTCTGCACCACCGAATTAGGTTTCACCGCCAAGCTCAAGGACGAGTTCGCCAAGCGCAGCGTGAAGGCCATTGCGCTCTCTGTGGATCCAGTCGATTCCCACATCAAGTGGATCGACGACATCAACGAAACCCAGAACACTACCGTCAACTTCCCGATCCTCGCGGACGCAGATCGCAAGGTGTCCGAGCTGTACGACCTGATCCACCCGAACGCCAGTGAAACCCTGACCGTACGCTCTCTGTTCGTGATCGATCCGAACAAGAAGGTGCGTCTGACCATCACTTATCCGGCCAGTACCGGGCGTAACTTCAACGAGATTCTGCGGGTCATCGACTCCTTGCAACTCACCGACAACCACAAAGTCGCCACGCCCGCTAACTGGGTCGACGGTGATGACGTGGTGATCGTGCCTTCGCTCAAGGATGAAGACGAGATCAAGCAACGCTTTCCAAAAGGCTATAGAGCCGTCAAACCGTACCTGCGTCTGACGCCACAGCCTAATCGCTGAATCACCCCTCCACGACAGATGGGGTTAGCTTGGGCCGATTCGTCGGCCCTTTTTTATATGTCTCGAATAACACTGGATCCCCTTGTGGGAGCAGAGCTTGCTCGCGATAAGGGCGGCACAGATATCAGGTCAATCGCGTCCAGTCCTATCGCGAGCAAGCTCTGCTCCCACAAAAATCATGCAATCCCTTCATATGCATTTAAAGAATAACCAAATGAAAAAATAAGATTTATGGATATAAAAAATCACTGATATGGTCACTGCAATTCAACAAAACCCTCACACCTTACTCGTCCGCCAACGGGCCAGCAGGTGCCACTGAATTAGCAAAGGAGCGCGCCATGCGCACAGCTATTTTGCGTCAAGGTTTGGTCGCTCTGTTTGCCGCAGCGGTCGCCTTCGGCGCTGTCACCCAGGCACAGGCCGAGACCTTGCGTATCGGTTATCAGAAATACGGCACGCTGGTGCTGCTCAAGGCCAAAGGCACGCTGGAGAAGCGTCTGGCCGAGCAAGGCGTGCAAGTGCAATGGACCGAGTTTCCCGGGGGCCCTCAGTTGCTTGAAGGTCTGAACGTCGGCTCCATTGATTTTGGTGTGACGGGCGAAACGCCGCCGGTGTTTGCCCAGGCTGCGGGTGCTGATCTGGTGTATGTCGCTTACGAGCCTCCCGCGCCGACCAGCGAAGCGATTCTGGTACCCAAGGATTCACCGATCACTTCCGTAAAAGAGCTCAAAGGCAAGAAAGTCGTCCTCAACAAAGGCTCCAACGTGCATTACCTGTTGGTTAAAGCCCTTGAAGATGCGGGCCTGAAATACACCGATATCCAGACTGTGTTCCTGCCGCCAGCCGATGCCCGCGCGGCATTCGAGCGTGGCAGCGTTGATGCCTGGGTTATCTGGGATCCCTACCAGTCAGCTGCCGAGCAACAACTGCAAGCGAAAACCCTGCGCGATGGCACCGGGATTGTGGATAACCACCAGTTCTATCTGGCGACCAAGCCTTATGCTCAGAAAAACCCGAAAGTCGTTCAGGCGCTGATTGAAGAAGTTCGCGCGGTAGGGGAGTGGTCCAAGGTTCACCCCGAAGAGGTGACCAAACAGGTTGCTCCTCTGCTCGGTCTGCCTGCGGATATCACCCTGACGTCGGTCAAACGCCAAGGCTACGGAGCGCTGTTCCTGACGCCGCAAGTGGTCGCCTCGCAGCAAAAAATCGCTGATACGTTTTATCAGCTCAAGTTGATTCCAAAGCCGCTGAACATCGCGGATGTGGTCTGGACGCCGCCCGCCGCCGTCGCGAAAGCGCCGTAATCAGTCGGACCCTGAGGAGACAACTCCATGAGCACTAGTGCTTCGCAACGAACAATCCAGCGCCTCGCGCCTTGGGCTCTGCCGATTCTGCTGCTGGCTATCTGGCAGCTGTCGGTCAGCGCTGGCTGGCTGTCCACCCGCATTCTGCCTGCGCCGAGCGCGGTCATAGAGGCGGGCGTCAATCTGGTTTCCAGTGGTGAAATCTGGACCCATCTGGCAATCAGCGGCTGGCGCGCAGGCGTCGGCTTCGCTATCGGTGGCGGCATTGGCCTGGCACTGGGTTTTATCACCGGCCTGTCGAAATGGGGCGAACGCCTGCTGGACAGCTCGGTACAGATGATCCGTAACATCCCTCATCTGGCGCTGATCCCGCTGGTGATTCTGTGGTTCGGCATCGACGAAACCGCCAAGGTCTTTCTGGTCGCATTGGGCACCTTGTTCCCGATTTACCTGAATACTTATCACGGGATTCGCAACATTGATCCCGCGCTGGTCGAGATGTCCCGCAGCTATGGTTTGTCCGGCTTCGGTCTGTTCTGGCATGTGATTCTGCCAGGGGCGATGCCTTCGATTCTGGTCGGCGTGCGCTTCGCATTGGGCTTTATGTGGTTGACGCTGATCGTCGCTGAAACCATTTCTGCCAGCTCCGGTATTGGCTACCTGGCAATGAACGCCCGGGAATTCCTGCAAACGGACGTCGTGGTACTGGCCATCGTGCTGTACGCAATATTGGGCAAGCTGGCCGACCTGGCTGCGCGTGGTTTGGAGCGCGTTTGCCTGCGCTGGCACCCGGCCTATCAAGTGACTAAAGGCGGTGCCGCATGAGCAGCTTGAAACAGCAACAGCCCGCGCATCTGCTGCGCGGCATCCCTCTGGCGGTTCAACAGCTGAAGAAAGCGTTCGGCAGCCGTGAAGTGTTGAAGAACATCGATCTGCACATTCCGGCCGGGCAGTTCGTTGCCGTGGTCGGCCGCAGCGGTTGTGGCAAAAGTACGCTGCTGCGTTTGCTGGCCGGGCTCGACAAGCCAACTGCCGGGCAACTGTTGGCGGGTTCTGGTGCATTGGCTGACGCCCGTGAAGACACGCGCCTCATGTTCCAGGAAGCGCGTCTATTGCCCTGGAAGAAGATCATCGACAACGTCGGCCTCGGTCTCAGCGGAGACTGGCGCGGTAAAGCACTGGAAGCTCTTGAGGCGGTGGGCCTGGCCGAACGAGCCGAGGAATGGCCAGCGGCATTGTCCGGTGGGCAGAAGCAGCGTGTGGCTCTGGCTCGTGCGCTGATTCACCAACCACGCCTGCTGTTGCTCGATGAGCCACTGGGGGCGCTGGATGCCTTGACCCGTATCGAAATGCAGCAACTGATTGAAAACCTCTGGCGCAAACATGGCTTCACCGTGTTGTTGGTGACCCATGACGTCAGCGAAGCCGTTGCGATTGCTGATCGCGTGATTCTTATCGAGGAAGGGCGTATCGGCCTGGACTTGCTGGTTGATCTGCCGCGCCCACGTGCCCGCGGCTCGCATCGTCTGGCCAACCTTGAAGCGCAAGTGCTCGAACGAGTGCTGTCGTTGCCTGGCTCGCCTCCTGAACCTGATCCCGTTTCACCGCTGCCTACGCAACTGCGTTGGGCCAATTAACCGACCGTTACCCATCAATCCCACACAGGAAGATCATCATGACTATTAAAGCCATCAACGTTCGTAACCAGTTCAAAGGCACCATCAAGGAAATCGTCGAAGGCGACGTACTGTCGGAAATCGACGTGCAGACTGCTTCGGGTATCGTGACTTCAGTCATCACAACCCGCTCGGTAAAAGAGCTGGAGCTGGTGGTAGGCAGTGAAGTGATCGCGTTCGTGAAATCCACCGAGGTTTCCATCGCCAAGCTGTGACCGATGCGCAAAAAACAACCCCGGACGGTGAATGCCCTCCGGGGTTTTTTGTTGGAGCGCATGGCTGTAGGAGCCCTCCCTTCATGCAGACAGCGCTGTCGCCCTGCTAAAAAGGAGTCTGTGGGAGTGAGCTTGCTCGCGATAGCGTTAGATCTGTTAAGAAGATGTCATCTGACCTGACGCTATCGCGAGCAAGCTCACTCCTACAGAAAATCGTCTAAAACTCAGATGGTTATTGATGATAGTCCACGAGCTGCTACAGGAGATTGTGTTTGTGGATAAACGCACTGGCCTTCTCGGCGAACATCAGCGGTTGATCTTCCATCAGAAAATGACCCGCATTGTCGATGAGCTGCAACGTCGAGCCGGGAATGTCGCCGTGCAAGCGGTGGGCGTAACATGATGGTTGCCATTCATCCTCGGCACCCCAAAGGATCTGCACCGGAATGTTCAGCTCGGGCAGGCGTTGCGCGAAGTCTTCCGTGTAGCGCGAGTCGTAATGCGCGACCTGATTCTTGTAAAAGCCTTGCTGGCCGATGAGGCCGGTGATCGGTGCCAGGTAAGCCTCAAGCAACTCGCCTTCCATGATGCTCTTATTGAAAACCGCCATACGCAGTTGGCGGATCATTAATTGCCGGTGTTCGTCTGCGTCCATTACGGCGTGTTCTGCGTAGTGCGCACGGATGTGCTGCCAGCTTGCAGATGGCCACGAGTCATAGCTGACGATATCGGCAATGGTCAGGGACAAGAAGCGTTCAGGTGCTTCGATTGCCAACCGCAGCGCAACGCCTCCGCCAATGTCGTGGGCGACTACGTGGGTGCGCTCCAGCCCCCAGTGATCCAGCAACTGTTCCACCAGGATCCTTTGGGCTGCTACTGACGTGTCCTGATCTTGCGGAAACTCCGAGGCGCCAAAACCCAGCAAATCGAACAGATGCACTTTCAGCCCGGCAGCTACCAGTTCGGGGACAACGTTGCGCCAGATGATCGAGTGCGCAGGCGTGCCGTGCAGCAGCACAACCGGCAGCCCTTCGCCGTGGCAGCCAGTAGCGATACGTCGCCCTTCGATGATCACCTGATGATTGAGCAGTGGGTTGTTCATGTGCGTGGTCTCCGAGACGTTGATGACGGATTCAGCGTATCGAAGGGGTTTTCATGACGCCAATGACAACTTATGCTGCTGGAATTCGATTTTTGTCATGCTGGTGTTCTGCATTCTCTGTGGGAGCCGGGCTTGCCCGCGATAAGGACACCCCGGTTTAGAAGCCACACCGCGTCGCCTGCATCGCGAGCAAGCTCTGCTCCCACACACACACACTTGGGTAACCACAAGAAAACATGAATCAACGCCTCCCCATCGACGTTCTCCGGGCTCTGCGCAGCATTGTCGAGCTGGGCAGTGTGACCCGCGCAGCCGAAAGCCTGAACCTCACTCAGTCGGCGGTCAGCTGGAAGATCAAGCGATTGGAGAAGCAGCTCGGACGTCCGCTGATTTGTCGTGAAGGCCAGCGTCTGGTTGCAACCAGCGACGGTGCCGAGTTGCTGATTCATGCGCGGCGCATCCTCAATTCCCACGACGAAGCGCTGGCGCTGTTTGCGCCATCTACCCTTGAAGGCACTGTCCGACTGGGCGTAACCGAGCAGGCTTCGCTCACCCAGCTGTCACCGATATTGGCGAAGTTCTCCAGGCAGCACGGCAATGTCGACGTTCGTGTCGTCGTCGAGCAGAGTCAGGCGCTGCGCGAGTCGTTGATCAACGGCACGCTGGATCTGGCCTTGCATCAGGATTTCGCTCACGGGTTGAGTACTGAGGATCACTTGCTGTGGAGTGAGCGGCTGAACTGGTGCGTGCCTGCCGGTTGGGAATACAGCCCTGACACGACGGTTTCTCTCGTGACTTACGGGGCAGGATGTTTCTACGGCAATCTGGCGCAGGATCGTCTTCAGGTAGCAGGCATTCGCTGCAAGGTGGCGGTGCAGTGCCCCTCGACTGAGGGCGTGTTGTCGGCCATATCGGCGGGCCTGGGCATCGGGTTGGTGACGGCGGGCAATGTCGACAAACGCGTCGAGATCAATCATTTGTTCGAGCGCAGTATGCCGTTGCCAGAAGTGGCTAACGTGTTGCGTTTTAGCCAGCGCAAGCACGATCCGGTGTTACAGGCATTGCAGCAGATGCTGGCTCAGACGTTGACGCGTGTCAGGAACGAGTCGCCCATTCCTGCGTGAAAATCAAGCCGTCAGGGGCTGCTCTCTTTTCGGCAGGCAGGGCGGTAAATACAGCCCGATATACGCATCAAACACCCGCATCCCTTCCTCCGCCATGCGTGGGGTGATTTCGTCATGCAATTGCATGGAGCGCGCGTACACCCGGTCGCCCAGCTCCATGGCCAGGGCGAACACGTCAACATCGCCCGGTAATACCGGCAGCGCGAAGTGTCGCTCAAAGACCTCGAGCATCAAGTGCCCCAGTTCGATGTCGTGCTGACGGTCCGCCTGAGTGATTTCAGTCAGCCCGTGCTGGGCCAGAATCAACTGGCGGGCAGCCGCGTCGGCGTTGTAGATGTCGAGCATGCGCTGTTCGACCACGCGTGACAGATCACGCCAGGTCGTGAGCAAGTTATGTTCGATGGGCGCTTGCAGGCTGGCGCGAAACGCGGCGTGGATGTCTGCCGTCAGCGCTTCGAGCAGGGCGGGAACGCTGGCGAAAAAGTGGTACACGGACGATGGCGGAATCTGCGCCCGCTCGGCCACGCTGTAGATCGACAGGCTTGCGACACCTTCAGCCGCCAGCAACTCGCGTGCGGCTTCAAGGATCGAGCCGATCCGGGCCTGACTGGCTGCGCGGGGTTTGCGGGAGGTGACGGGGCGGGTCATGTGGCGTTCTCGTGGGCGGGGCTGCGGAGATTGTACAGCGGTGATGGATTCAATGCTTTCGCGAATGAATTCGCTCCCACGGGGATCACATCGCACATCTGTGGGAGCGAATTCATTCGCGAAGAGGCCGGTTCAGACGCAGAAAGCTCCACACAAAAAAACGCCGAACAACCTTTCGGTTATGCGGCGTTTTTACTGTTCACATCAGTCGTTAAACGGTATGCAGGTACCAGTTGTACTCAAGGTCGGAGATGGAGTGTTCAAACTCTTCCAGCTCACTTTCCTTACAGGCGACGAAGATATCGATGTATTTAGGATCGATGTACTTCGCCATGACTTCACTGTCGTCCAGCTCCCGCAATGCATCGCGCAGGTTGTTGGGCAGGCTTTGTTCGTTCTGCTCGTAAGAGTTGCCCGATACCGGCGCGCCTGGTTCGATCTTGTTGGTCAGGCCGTGATGCACGCCCGCCAGAACAGAAGCCATCAACAGATAAGGGTTGGCGTCGGCACCCGCAACACGGTGCTCGATACGTACCGCGTCGGCAGTGCCGGTTGGTACTCGTACGGCCACGGTACGGTTATCCAGGCCCCAGCTCGGGGAGTTGGGCACATAGAACTGAGCACCAAACCGGCGATACGAATTTACGTTCGGGCAAAGGAACGCCATCTGTGCCGGTAGGGTCTCGAGCACACCGCCGATGGCATGACGTAACGCGGCGTTCTGCTCGGGATCCTCGCTGGTGAAGATATTCTTGCCATCGCGATCCAGGATCGAGATGTGTACATGCAAGCCGTTGCCTGCCTGGCCCGGGTAAGGCTTGGCCATGAAGGTGGTGTCCATCTCATGGTCGTAGGCGATGTTCTTGATCAGGCGCTTGAGCAATACCGCGTAGTCGCACGCTTTGATCGGGTCGGCAACGTGATGCAGGTTGACTTCAAACTGGGCCGGAGCACTTTCCTTGACGATGGCGTCAGCAGGAATCCCTTGCTCCTTGGCACCTTCCAGAATGTCCTGAAGGCAGTCGACGTATTCGTCGAGGTCGTCGATCAGGTAGACCTGTGTCGAGTGCGGGCGTTTGCCGGAAATCGGGGAGCGGGGTGGTTGCGGACGGCCGTTCACATTCTCCTGATCGATCAGGTAGAACTCCAGCTCGAAAGCGGCGCAAATCGTCAGGCCCATTTCGTCGAACTTGGTCACGACCTGGCGCAGCACTTCGCGCGGGTCAGCGAAAAACGGGTCACCTTCCAGTTCGTGCATGGTCATCAACAATTGCGCGGTAGGGCGCTTCTGCCAAGGCTCATTGCACAGGGTGTCGGGGATTGGATAGCAGATTCGGTCAGCATCACCGATGTCCAGACCCAGGCCGGTACTTTCGACCGTCGAGCCATTGATATCCAGGGCAAATAAAGAGGCAGGCAGGTTAATGCCCTTCTCGTAAACCTTATGGAGGCTGGTGCGTTCAATGCGCTTGCCGCGCACCACACCATTCATATCTGCAATCAGAAGGTCAACGTACAGAACCTCAGGATGTTCCTTAAGGAACGCGTTCGCTTCGTTAAGCTGAACGGCACGCGGGGGTACCGACATGATGCAACACCTTTGTTGTTAAAAATATCAATCATTGAGCTTTACGGGTTTCAGTCAATCCGAAAGCCATGATGAAGTCAATAGAGCCTTCCCTTGCCCCGAAAGGGCGCAAAAAGGCCGTTTTTGCCGCAATTCAGGGCAAGTATTTGACAGCGGAAGGCTACGGATTACGGGGCTTTCACGGTGCCTGTTCGATTTCTAAAGGCCTGTTGTGTAAAAAAACGAACAAGGCTAAGCTCGATTGCAACCCAGAACAGCAACAACACGGGGGTCCCATGTCACGCCTGCCCTTGATCGGCGTCACCGCCTGCACCAAGCAGATCGGTCATCATGCTTATCATGTTTCTGGCGACAAGTATGTCCGCGCGGTAGCAGTGGCTGCCAGGGGCATGCCGTTGATTCTGCCTTCACTTGGCCCCTTGCTGGACCCCGCTGACATTCTTTCCAGTCTCGATGGACTGCTGTTTACCGGTTCGCCTTCCAATGTCGAACCCTACCACTATAGTGGCCCAGCCAGTGCGCCGGGTACTGCTCATGATCCCGAACGCGACCGCACCACCTTACCGCTTATTCGTGCTGCCGTGGCAGCCGGTGTTCCGGTTTTAGGCATTTGCCGTGGTTTTCAGGAGATGAATGTGGCGTTTGGTGGCAGCCTGCATCAGCGTGTCCATGAAACTGAAGGCTTCATGGATCATCGTGAACCCGACAATGAGCCGGTTGAAGTCCAGTATGCGCCAAGCCATTCCATGCGCGTTCAGCCGGGAGGCGTACTGGATACGCTTGGGCTGGCGAGTGAAATCCGCGTCAATTCGATTCATGGACAAGGTATCGCGCGTCTGGCACCGGGCCTGCGGGTTGAGGCCCTCGCACCCGATGGCCTGATTGAGGCCGTCTCGGTCCAGGGCAGTCCGGGCTTTGCGCTGGGCGTGCAATGGCATCCCGAGTGGCAAGTTACGGCGAACCCTGATTACCTTGTCATCTTCCAGGCGTTTGGCGATGCCTGCCGTAAACGAGCACTACAACGCGACGCCGATGCGTCAAATAACGCCTGATTCGCGATCAGGACTCTGACCACCTGAGGTATTTATGAGTACCAACCTCGACCAGCTCACCGATTGGTTGAAAGAACACAAGATCACCGAAGTCGAATGCATGATTGCCGACCTGACCGGGATCACTCGCGGCAAGATTTCTCCCACCAACAAATTCATTGCCGAAAAGGGCATGCGCTTGCCGGAGAGCGTATTGCTGCAGACGGTGACCGGTGACTACGTCGAAGACGACATCTATTACGAATTGCTCGACCCGGCAGACATCGATATGTTCTGCCGTCCGGATGCCAACGCAGTTTATGTAGTGCCCTGGGCCATAGAGCCCACCGCGCAGGTCATCCATGACACCTACGACAAGCAGGGCAACCCCATTGAGCTGTCACCGCGTAACGTCTTGAAGAAAGTCCTCAAGCTCTACGCGGATCAAGGCTGGCAGCCCATTGTTGCGCCGGAGATGGAGTTTTACCTGACCAAGCGCAGCGATGACCCCGATTACCCGTTGCAGCCGCCAGTCGGGCGTTCCGGGCGTCCTGAGACGGGTCGTCAGTCTTTCTCCATCGAAGCGGCCAACGAGTTCGATCCGCTATTCGAAGACGTCTATGACTGGTGCGAACTGCAAAATCTCGACCTGGATACACTGATCCATGAAGACGGCACGGCGCAGATGGAAATCAATTTCCGTCACGGTGACGCCTTGTCGCTGGCCGATCAGATTCTGGTATTCAAGCGCACCATGCGCGAAGCGGCCCTCAAGCACGATGTCGCAGCGACGTTCATGGCCAAGCCGATGACGGGCGAGCCTGGCAGCGCCATGCATTTGCACCAGAGCATCATCGACATCAAGACCGGCAAGAACATCTTCTCCAATGAAGACGGGACCATGAGCGAGCTGTTCCTGCAGCACATCGGAGGCTTGCAGAAACTGATCCCCGAGCTGTTGCCGCTGTTCGCGCCTAACGTCAACTCGTTCCGCCGCTTCCTGCCCGATACTTCGGCACCGGTAAACGTTGAGTGGGGCGAAGAAAATCGTACGGTTGGCTTACGTGTCCCGGATGCCGGCCCGCAGAACCGTCGTGTGGAGAACCGCTTGCCCGGCGCCGACGCCAACCCTTATCTGGCGATTGCCGCGAGCCTGTTGTGCGGCTTTATTGGCATGGTTGAACACATCAACCCGAGTGCTCCGGTCGTCGGCCGTGGTTACGAACGGCGCAACCTGCGTCTGCCGTTGACCATTGAAGATGCACTGGAGCGGATGGAAAACAGCAAGACCGTCGAGAAATACCTGGGTGAGAAATTCATCAAGGGCTACGTCGCGGTCAAACGTGCCGAGCATGAAAATTTCAAACGCGTCATCAGTTCGTGGGAGCGCGAGTTCCTGTTGTTTGCGGTTTGATACAAGGCACTCAGATCTGAAGTGAACGCTGGACCTGTGGGAGCGAGGCTTGGTCTGGGCGGCATTCCGACGATAAGAACACCTCGGACTCAAGTGAATCGCGTCCAGCCTTATCGTCGGAATGCCGCCCAGACCAAGCCTCGCTCCCACATCAAAACCGTGTTCCAGCTTGGATGCTCTTAAGCACTACAAGCTAAAAGCATATGGAGTTGTGTAATGAGTTCCAAAAACCCGCAAACCCTCGAATGGCAGGCCTTGAGCAGTGAGCATCACCTGGCCCCGTTCAGCGATTACAAGCAACTCAAAGAGGTTGGCCCGCGGATCATCACCCGCTCAAGCGGGGTTTATCTGTGGGACAGCGAGGGCAACAAGATCCTCGATGGAATGTCCGGCCTGTGGTGTGTCGCCATCGGTTATGGCCGCGAAGAACTGGCCGATGCAGCCGCAAAGCAGATGCGCGAACTGCCGTACTACAACCTGTTCTTCATGACGGCTCACCCGCCGGTGCTGGAGTTGGCCAAAGTCATCTCCGAAATCGCCCCTGAAGGCATGAACCATGTGTTCTTCACCGGTTCCGGCTCGGAAGGCAACGACACCATGCTGCGCATGGTTCGCCACTATTGGGCGATCAAAGGCCAGCCGAACAAGAAAACCATCATCAGCCGGGTCAACGGTTACCACGGCTCGACAGTCGCGGGCGCAAGCCTGGGTGGCATGACCTACATGCACGAGCAGGGCGACTTGCCGATCCCGGGCATCGTGCATATCCCGCAGCCGTACTGGTTTGGTGAAGGCGGTGACATGACGCCGGACGAGTTCGGTATCTGGGCTGCCGAGCAACTGGAGAAGAAAATTCTCGAACTGGGCGAGGACAACGTCGGTGCGTTTATTGCCGAGCCAATTCAGGGTGCGGGCGGCGTTATCGTGCCACCTGATACCTACTGGCCTAAGGTCAAAGAGATCCTCGACAAGTACGACATCCTGTTCGTCGCCGACGAAGTGATCTGTGGGTTTGGCCGTACGGGTGAGTGGTTTGGTAGCGACTTCTACGGCCTCAAGCCGGACATGATGACCATCGCCAAAGGCCTGACCTCGGGTTACATCCCCATGGGCGGTTTGATTGTGCGTGACGATGTGGTGGCGGTGCTCAACGAAGGCGGCGACTTCAATCACGGCTTTACGTATTCAGGGCATCCGGTGGCTGCGGCCGTGGCGCTGGAGAATATTCGCATCCTGCGCGAAGAGAAAATCGTCGAGCGCGTCAATGCGGAAACGGCACCATACTTGCAGAAACGTCTGCGTGAGCTGAGCGATCATCCGCTGGTGGGTGAAGTCCGTGGTGTGGGTCTTTTGGGGGCTATTGAGCTGGTCAAGGACAAGACAACCCGCGAGCGTTACACCGGCAAAGGGGCTGGCATGATTTGTCGAACCTTCTGCTTCAACAATGGCCTGATTATGCGGGCTGTAGGCGACACCATGATTATCGCGCCACCGCTGGTGATCAGTTTTGCGGAAATTGATGAGTTGGTCGAGAAAGCCCGCAAGTGCCTGGATCTGACGTTGGCCGAGCTGCAAGGTTAGGCCGGTCTTGAACTGTGGGAGCCGGGCTTGGTCTGGGCCGCATTCGGACGATAAGGCTGGACGCGATCTAAAGTGAACCGCGTCCAGCCTTATCGCGGGCAAGCCCGGCTCCCACATGAAAGCTTGAAAGCGTGCCCCGGAAATTGCCAGACTAATGGCTAGAAGCCGCTACCTAATAACACTGGAGTTGTACACATGAAGAAATTTGGCAAGACCCTCCTCGCTTTGTCCCTCATGGGTGTTGTGGCCGCCGCTGCGCAGGCTGACGACAAAGTGCTGCACGTGTACAACTGGTCCGATTACATCGCCAAGGACACCATCTCCAAATTCGAAAAAGAGTCGGGCATCAAAGTCGTTTACGACGTGTTCGACAGCAACGAAACCCTGGAAGCCAAGCTGCTTGCCGGCAAGTCCGGTTACGACGTCGTCGTGCCGTCGAACAACTTCCTGGCCAAGCAGATCAAAGCCGGCGTTTACCAGCCGCTGGACAAGTCCAAGCTGTCCAACTACAAAAACCTGAACACCGACCTGCTCAAAGCCGTGTCGGTCAGCGATCCGGACAACAAGCACGCCTTCCCATACATGTGGGGTTCGATCGGTATCGGCATCAACCCGGACAAAGTCAAAGCTGCACTAGGTGCAGACGCTCCGGTCAATTCCTGGGACTTGCTGTTCAAACCAGAGAACGCCGCCAAGCTGAAATCCTGTGGCATCAGCTTCCTCGATTCGCCAACCGAAATGCTGCCGATTGCCCTGCACTACCTCGGTTATCCAACCGACAGCCAGGACAAGAAACAGCTGGCTGAAGCCGAAGCGCTGTTCCTGAAAATTCGCCCTTCGATTGGTTACTTCCACTCCTCCAAGTACATCTCCGACCTGGCCAACGGCAACATCTGCGTCGCCGTGGGGTACTCGGGCGATATCTATCAGGCCAAATCCCGCGCTGAAGAAGCCGGTGGCAAGGTGAAAGTCAGCTACAACATTCCGAAAGAAGGTGCTGGCAGCTTTTACGACATGGTGGCAATCCCTAAAGACGCGGAAAACGTCGACGGTGCCTACAAGTTCATGAACTTCCTGCTGCAGCCGGAAATCATGGCCGAGATCACCAACGAAGTGCGCTTCCCGAACGGTAACTCGGCGGCAACGGCCCTGGTCGATAAAGACATCACCAGCGACCCGGGCGTTTACCCGCCTGCTGATGTGCTGGCCAAGCTTTACGCCATCGCTGACCTGCCAGCCGCCACCCAGCGGATCATGACCCGCAGCTGGACCAAGATTAAGTCGGGTAAATAATCCCGGCTGACGGAAAACCTGTAGGAGCTGCCGAAGGCTGCGATAGCGGTGTGTCAGAGACATTGCATCGCAGCCTTCGGCAGCTCCTACAGGTAAGTCCAAGGCACTGTCACATAAAGTTTTTTTGCGATACGCGGTCAACAACGGTAAGTTGCGCCCCCGGATTTTTCCGACCTGATCTGCTCAACTTTCCGACACGGGCACCAGACCCCACCTCAAAAAGGATTGTTCACGTGTCTATTTCTTTATTTGCCAAATCCATGCTCGCCGCCGCCACGCTGACAGCTACCATCGCAGCGCACGCCGCACCCACCGTGCATATTTATAACTGGTCCGATTACATCGGCAAAACCACCCTCGAAGACTTCGAAAAAACCACCGGCATCAAGCCGATGTACGACGTGTTCGACTCCAATGAAACCCTGGAAGCCAAGCTGCTCGCGGGCCGCACGGGCTATGACGTTGTCGTGCCGTCCAACCACTTCCTCGGCAAGCAGATCAAAGCGGGCGCGTTCCAGAAGCTCGACAAGAGCCAGCTGCCGAACTACAAGAATCTCGACCCGGCGCTGCTCAAGCGTCTGGAGAAAAACGATCCTGGTAACCAGTACGCTGTGCCGTACCTGTGGGGCACCAACGGCATCGGTTACAACGTCGAGAAAGTCAAAGCGGTGTTGGGTGTCGACAAGATCGACTCCTGGTCGGTGCTGTTCGAACCTGAAAACATCAAGAAGCTGCAGAGCTGTGGCGTAGCCATGCTCGATTCTGCCGATGAAATGCTCCCGGCGATGCTCAATTATCTGGGCCTGAACCCCAACAGCACGAACGAAGCCGACTATAAAAAGGCCGAAGCCAAGCTGATGGAGATTCGTCCTTACGTGACCTACTTCCACTCCTCTAAATACATCACCGATCTGGCCAATGGCGATATCTGCGTAGCGGCCGGTTTCTCGGGCGATGTGTTCCAGGCCAAGTCCCGGGCAGAGGAAGCAGGCAAGGGCGTGAACATCGCCTACAGCATCCCGAAAGAGGGCGGCAACCTGTGGTTCGACATGCTGGCGATCCCTGCGGACTCGAAAAATACCAAGCAGGCCCACGCATTCATCAATTACATGCTTGAGCCTAAGGTGATCGCTGAGGTCAGTGACGAAGTGGGTTACGCCAACCCGAACCCGGCTTCAGACGAATTCATGGACAAGGACATTCGCGCGGATGAGGCGGTCTATCCGTCCAAGGAAGTGCAGGAGCGCCTGTACGTCAATTCCGAGTTGCCGCCGAAGATTCAGCGCGTCATGACGCGCAGCTGGACCCGAATCAAATCCGGTAAATAAAAGACCCCGCGCCCGGTCATGCAGACCGGGCTGCAAACCAGTTGGGAGTTTCACCCATGGCAGTTGCCTCCGGCGCCTACAAGAAATCACTCGAAGGCGATCAGCAACCCAAGCAGGTGCTGGTCAAAATCGATCGGGTCACGAAGAAATTCGATGAGACGATTGCCGTGGACGACGTGTCCCTGCAAATCAACAAGGGCGAGATTTTCGCCTTGCTGGGCGGTTCCGGCTCCGGCAAGTCAACGCTGCTGCGCATGCTGGCCGGTTTCGAGCGGCCGACAGAAGGGCGGATCTTCCTCGATGGCGTCGATATCACCGACATGCCGCCGTACGAGCGTCCGATCAACATGATGTTCCAGTCCTACGCGCTGTTTCCGCACATGACGGTGGAGCAGAACATCGCGTTCGGTCTTCAGCAGGACAAGCTGCCCAAGGCGGAAATCACCGAGCGCGTCGCTGAAATGCTCAAGCTGGTGCAAATGACCCAGTATGCGCGTCGCAAGCCTCATCAATTGTCTGGCGGTCAGCGTCAGCGTGTGGCGCTGGCTCGTTCCCTGGCGAAGAAGCCCAAGCTGTTGTTGCTCGACGAGCCGATGGGCGCGCTGGACAAGAAACTGCGTTCGCAGATGCAATTGGAACTGGTGGAGATCATCGAGCGGGTCGGCGTGACCTGCGTGATGGTGACCCACGACCAGGAAGAAGCCATGACCATGGCTGAACGCATCGCGATCATGCACCTGGGGTGGATCGCTCAGATCGGCAGCCCGATCGACATCTACGAAACCCCGACCAGCCGCCTGGTCTGCGAATTCATTGGTAACGTCAACCTGTTCGAAGGCGAAGTGATCGAGGACATGGAAGGCCATGCCCTGATTCGCAGCCCCGAGCTGGAGCGCAATATCTACGTCGGCCACGGCGTGACGACCTCGGTGGAAGACAAACACATCACCTACGCGTTGCGTCCGGAGAAACTGCTGGTCACCACAGAGCAGCCGAGCTTCGAATACAACTGGTCGCGGGGCAAAGTCCACGACATCGCGTATCTGGGCGGCCATTCGGTGTTCTACGTGCAACTGCCGTGCGGCAAGCTGGTGCAGTCGTTCGTTGCCAACGCCGAGCGCCAAGGCACACGACCGACCTGGGGCGATGAAGTGTTTGTCTGGTGGGAAGACGACAGCGGCGTGGTATTGCGCTCATGAAGATACGCAAAATCAAGCGTGCTCTGGGGCGGATAACCCCCAACGGCCGGCAGCTCGTCATTGGAGCGCCGTTCCTCTGGCTGTTTCTTTTCTTTGCTCTGCCGTTTCTGATCGTCATCAAGATCAGTTTTGCCGAAGCCGACGTGGCGATTCCGCCCTACACCGAAATCTTCAGCTACGCCGAGCAGAAGTTCGAGGTCATCCTCAACTTCGCCAACTACGCGTTGCTGACAGGCGATGACCTGTACATTTCGGCGTATCTGGGCTCGCTGAAAATGGCGTTCTTCAGCACCTTGCTGTGCTTGTTGATCGGCTTCCCGATGGCCTATGCCATTGCGACCGCACGCAAGGAACTGCAAACCGTGCTGTTGCTGTTGATCATGATGCCGACCTGGACCGCGATTCTGATCCGGGTGTACGCGTGGATGGGCATCCTCAGCAATAACGGGCTGCTCAATGCGTTCCTGATGTGGCTGGGCCTCATCGACGAGCCGTTGCAGATTCTGAATACCAATCTGGCCGTCTATATCGGCGTGGTGTATTCGTACCTGCCGTTCATGATCCTGCCGCTGTACGCCAACCTGGTTAAACATGACGCAAGCCTGCTTGAGGCGGCGTCTGACCTGGGCTCGAGTAACTTCAACAGCTTCTGGAAGATCACCGTGCCGCTGTCCAAGAACGGGGTCATTGCGGGTTGCATGCTGGTGTTCATTCCGGTGGTTGGTGAGTTTGTTATTCCTGAGCTGCTGGGCGGGCCGGAAACCCTGATGATTGGCCGCGTGTTGTGGCAAGAGTTCTTCAACAACCGTGACTGGCCGGTGGCTTCGGCGTTGGCGGTGATCATGCTGTTGATCCTGATCGTGCCGATCATTCTGTTCAACCGCAGTCAGGCCAAAGAGCTGGAGGGCAGGGCATGAGAGGCTTTCGATTCTCAAACATGATGCTGGTCCTTGGGCTGCTGTTCATCTATGCACCGATGGTGATTCTGGTCATCTACTCGTTCAACGCCTCCAAACTGGTCACGGTCTGGGGTGGCTGGTCGGTGCACTGGTATGTCGGGCTGCTGGATAACTCGCAACTGATGGGCTCGGTGATGCGCTCTCTGGAAATCGCCACCTACACGGCGATTGCAGCGGTAGCTCTGGGTACCATGGCAGCGTTCGTGTTGACCCGCATCACACGCTTCAAAGGCCGCACGTTTTTCGGTGGGCTGGTGACGGCGCCGCTGGTCATGCCTGAAGTGATTACCGGCCTGTCGCTGTTGCTGCTGTTCGTGGCCATGGCCCAGTTGATCGGCTGGCCGCAAGAGCGGGGCATCGTCACCATCTGGATCGCTCACACCACGTTCTGCGCGGCTTATGTGGCCGTGGTGGTTTCGGCACGGTTGCGTGAGCTGGACTTGTCCATCGAAGAAGCTGCCATGGATCTTGGTGCGCGGCCCTGGAAGGTGTTCTTCCTGATCACCATCCCGATGATCGCGCCTTCGCTGGCGGCGGGGGCCATGATGTCTTTTGCGCTTTCGCTGGACGATCTGGTACTGGCGAGCTTTGTCTCTGGTCCGGGTTCAACGACCTTGCCGATGGAAGTCTTCTCCGCTGTACGCCTGGGTGTTAAGCCGGAAATCAACGCCGTCGCGAGCCTGATTCTGCTGGCCGTTTCGTGCGCAACTTTCCTGGTCTGGTTCTTCAGCCGCCGTGCCGAGCAACAGCGCAAGAAAGCCATCCAGCAAGCCATCGAAGAAAGCGCGGCTGATAGCTACAAACAGCCCGACCCACGCCGCGCGGCTGCGCCGGTTTAGTATCAGTTGGCACGACGTGAACCTAGTGGGAGCGAATTTATTCGCGAATGCGGTACATCAGACAAAGATATTTTGAATGTGCCGCCCATTCGCGAATGAATTCGCTCCCACAGGGTAAATCTCCGCCGCCGCTTAATCAGTGCCCCGGCATCAACCTCAAGGTGCCTTGTGCATTCTTCGCCACATCCTCTTCGCTCAGATGCTGCGGCACGTACTCGCCGTTGATGTAGGTCTGTGCCTGATCCGAATAATGCTTGTCGAACAGCACGCCGCTCTGTCCGACGGGGTTGATGCCGAGCGCGTGGGCCGGGTCGGCGAAGTCGATCAGGCGGCGGGTTGAGGGGCCGTAGGTCACTGGCCAAGGCGCAGGTCCGATGCGTGACGAAAGATTGTTCGGCACTTCATGAGTGCCTGGCGCTGCGAACGGACCGACGTTTAATAGCGTATCCAGCGGCTTTTGCGTGCCCAGCGGATGAGCGTGGGTCAGGGTGTGGGCTTTGCCCCAGCGCCATTCGTCCGCGTTGAGCCCATATGTGGATTTCAGGTGCGACACCGTGGCGTGCCACGCGACTTTGACGGTGTTGGCGCGGTTCTCTTCGAGCGGCGAATTACGATTGTTCCACCACGGCGAACTGGCGTCGGCGGCTACGCGGGGCAGGGCAGCATCGATCACCCTTGTTGATAGCAGCGTTTCAAAGAGACCATCGCCCAGCTCATCGTGGAAGACTTCTTCGCTCAGGTCGAAGAGGAACTGGTTGAATAACGTCGCGCCTACCGAATCAACCGTGTAGTCGCCTTTCCAGTTGGCCAGTCGCTCTACCAGCGCTTTCTCTTCCGGGTCACTGATGACCTCGCGGAGGACTGGAAGCAAAGGCTGTAAAACCCGATTGGCATACTCAGTTTTCGTGCCCAGTTGCAGCGCTTTGCTGTTGTCCAGACCCCATTTCACCGAGGCATCACTCAGCTGTTGGTTCAGCTGTTGGCCGCGATCAGCCAGGTTGTAGTAACCGGGGATTTGCATGCCGGTGGGCGAGAGTGGCTGGAAGTTGGCCGAGACGATGTAGCCGCGCGCAGGGTTCTCTTCCTGAGGGTTGGCGCTGAAGGGGTAAAAGCCCAGCTTGTCGGCTTGCTCAGTGCTGCCATCGAGGATGTAGTTCGGGTTGACCCCTTCCGGGCGAACAGGCAGCTGCGCCGCGGCCCACCAGCCGATATCGCCTTTGGCATTGGCCCAGACGATGTTCAGCCCCGGTGCCTGAATTTTCTCGGCCGCGGCGCGCATTTTATCCAGCGTATCGGCACGGTTTACTTCGTAGAAGCCTTCCAGAATCGGGTTCTCCGACTCCAGGAATGACCACCACATGGCAACCGGTGTGGTGCTTGCGGTGACACCCATCACGTCGTTGACGATCGGACCATGAGGCGACCTGCGCAGCGTCAGTGTGACCGGCGCTTCGCCTTTGACCGTAATCTGTTGTTCGGTGGTGGTCATGTCGACCCACTCCCCGTGATACCAGACTTGATTGGGGTTCTGCGGATTGGTCTTCTCGGCAATCAGGTCCAGGTCATCGTTCTGGAACATGGTCAGGCTCCAGCCGAAGTCCATGTTGTTGCCCAGGAACGCGAAAGGGTTGAGCGCTTGATGATGACCGTACAGCTCAAAGCCCGGCGCGGACAGATGGGCTTCGTACCACACCGCCGGCACCGAGAAGCGGATGTGCGGATCGCCCGCCAGTAACGGTTTGCCGCTTTTGGTTCTATTGCCGGAAACCGCCCATGCATTACTGCCTTCGAACTGAGGTAAACCCGCTTTTTCAAGTGCCTGGCTGCTCAGGTACGCGAGCTGATTGAGGTTTTTCCAGTCGCTGCTTGAAAGCCTGGCTGGCTGATCAAGAACGCCCTGTGGCTGCCAGTCGAGGTCGAAGACTTTCAGGTAGTCGGCACCCAGTTCGTCACGCACGTAGGTCAGCAAAGGCTCGGTACGAAAGGCAGCGGCAAAACTGTAGGCCATGTAACCGCCGACGCTCAGTGTGTCCTCTGCGGTGAACGGTCGTTTGGGGATGCCCAGCAGATCGAACTCCAGCGGTTTGGCGTGGCTGTCCTGATACTGGTTGATGCCGTCAAGGTAGGCTTGCAGGGCTTTCCAGGTCGGTGTGTCTTTGTCGTGGCGGGCGACATAGTCGTCGGCGTGTTCACGAATACGCAGGCTGCGGAACAGCTTGTCCGTCGCGACCAGTTTTGGGCCCAGCACTTCAGCCAGTTCGCCCCGTGCCAGGCGACGCATCATCTCCATCTGGAACAGTCGGTCCTGAGCTTGCACATAACCCAGTGCGCGATACAGATCAGCTTCGTTCTCGGCGCGAATATGCGGCACGCCGCGCTCGTCATAACGCACGCTGACTGGCGCCTGGAGGTGAGCGAGGGATAGCTCACCGTCACGCTGAGGTTGCTTGCTGTGCAGATACCAGGCGCTCGCGCCAATGACGAGGGCGATGATGAATACAAGGATAGACAGGCTGCGTTTCATCCGGCTTCTCAGATAAGGCGACAAGGCGCGATTGTAGGCATATTGGAGGGCATGTTGGACGGCTAGACGCATTGATTCACATTTGAATGCAATCCTGTGAGAACCATTTGCAGCTGTTTGGGCGGGCCCGGCTTGCGATGTTCAGGGATACAGCTGAATATCCCTGCACCGTTTATCGTCCTTCCGGAAAACCCATGTCTGCCACGTTTGACCCCGACGCCCTGCGCAACAGTCTGAAACCGTTGAGCGCTGCCCAGCCGCTGTCTGCGGAGGGTTTGGCGTACCAGCGCTTTTACGTGCTGGACAGGTTGGGGCTGGAGCGTCCACTGCGCACCTGGCTGGGCAGAATGGATGTGGGTGGTTATGAGATTGTCGGGCAGGTCTGGATTCCGGATAAACCCGTGGCGACGTTGTTTTTCATGCATGGCTTTTATGACCACATGGGCCTGTTCCGGCATGTGATCGAGTGGGCGCTGAGCAAGGGTTTTGCGGTGATCTCGTGTGATTTGCCCGGTCACGGCCTGTCCAGCGGTGCGCGCGCCAGCATCGACGACTTCGCCGAGTATCAGGCCGTCCTGCAACGCTTGTTCGAGGAGGCACGCACACTGCAGTTGCCCACGCCATGGCACCTTTGCGGGCAAAGCACGGGGGCTGCGATTCTGATCGACCATTTGCTTGATCGTGGCGTTGAAAGTCCCGCTCAAGGTCAGGTCATTCTGCTTGCGCCACTGGTCAGGCCTCGGGCGTGGGGGTGGTCAAAGCTGAGCTATCAACTGCTCAATCCCTTCGTCACGGGCATCGCCCGGCGCTTCAGCGAAAACTCCAACGCCCCTGCGTTTCTGCCGTTTCTGTTGGCAGATCCCTTGCAACCACGTCGTTTGCCGACTGCCTGGGTCGGCGCATTGGCGCGCTGGATCAAGCGCATAGAGTCCGCCCCTTCAAGCTCACGCAGCCCGATCATTATCCAGGGTGACGCCGACATGACCGTTGACTGGCGTCATAACCTGAAAGTGCTGAACGAGAAATTTGCGGAGCCAAAAGTGCTGATGATCGACAATGCGCGCCATCATCTGGCGAACGAAACGCCTGAGACTCGCGCACTTTATTTCGCGTTTCTGGACCGCCAGATGGGCTGATGTTATTCCGCGACAGAGCTGCGGGTCTTGTCATCGGCAGGCTGAAAAAACGGGGTTTTTAAGGTGCCAGGCTCGACGAGCTTTGCCCAACGGCCAGCCCGGCGCGTATCGCCGCCAGTGCGGCCTGGTAGTAAGCCTTGCCGTCGGCGGATTCAGCAAAAGTGGAAAACTCTTCCAGTTCCGGATCGGAGAGGTCGCGGTAGACGTAGAGCAAGGTGTTGTTCATGTCTGCCTCGATCTGCGCCATTAGACGTTCGCGCTGACCGTCGAGCATGCCCTGAGCCTGACCGCCGCCCAGCAATCCAGGAATCATTTGGCTCAGGCTGTCGGCGGCCACACCGGCAATCGCCAGACTGACTTCAGCACCTGCCTGCTTGGCGGGCAGTGCCTGGGCGAGGTGACCGATCAACAGTTGGCGAGTAGCGTCGGCCTGAATCTGTGGCAGGCCTTTGGCATTTTTTGCCAACTGGTCAGGGCGAGTGGCGGTCAATTCGGCGTTGACGATCTTGCGCCCCAGCGGAGACTGGAAGAACTGCAGCGCAGGGTTGGGGTTGCGCAGACTTTCGCGCAGGCGCTGTTCGGCGCGTTGATCCATGGCTTGAGGGGCGAAACGCTGATTGCTGTTGTTGACCAGCGCTTGAAATACCGCAGGTGGCAGGCTGTTGCGATAGCGTTGTTGCGCAGCTTTGAGGGCGTCGTTGAAATGCGCGCGCTGTTCTGGCCAGCCGGCGACCTTGTACAACTGGTCATAGCTGTCTGCCCAGGCGGGCATCGTGCAGAACATCAACAACACAACAAACAAACGGCGCATAGGGACTCCTGTCGGCAGGTCGCTATTGTCCCGGTGGTTACGGGGCTTTGTCGAGTTATGAGTTTGCCGCCCCTGTGAAATTTCATTCACTTAGTGGTCAGTCGAGTGCGGACACTTCCCGATTCCCGGGCGGCTGGATACTATGCGCCATGCAAATCGTCTCTGATCATCCGCTGCTGCTTCGAATCGTCGACGACCTCGCTGCCCGCGGCTGGTCGCAGCAAAATATTTTCTTGCCTGAAAGCCTGACGCTGGAGCTGGCCGACGAGTGCCGCACGCGTGCCGCCGAAGGTGAACTCGCGCCTGCTGCTGTCGGACGCGGGCCATTTCAAGAGATTCGCGAAGGGATTCGTGGCGATCATATCCAGTGGCTGGAGGCCGGGCAGTCTGAGCCTTGTGATCGTTATCTGGGGTTGATGGACAGTCTGCGTCAGGCGCTGAATCGCGGTTTGTTTCTGGGGCTGGAAGACTTCGAAAGCCATTTCGCTCTGTACCCGCCAGGGGCGTTCTATCTCAAGCATGTGGATCGCTTCCGCGACGACGACCGGCGTATGGTCTCAGCGGTGGTTTATCTGAACAACGCCTGGCTGCCGGAGCATGGTGGACAGCTGCGCATGTTCCTCGATGACGGCGTGGAATATGACGTGCAGCCAACCGGTGGCTGCCTGGTGGTATTCATGTCTGGGGATATCCCCCACGAGGTGATGCCAGCCAGCCGTGATCGGCTTTCATTGACTGGCTGGTTTCGTCGACGTGGGGATGGGGTGTTTTAAGCGCCTCTCAGTCGTGCAACAAACGCTTGACCTGTAGGAGCTGCCGAAGGCTGCGATAGCGGTCTGTCAGGATGAATGCTTCGCAGCCTTCGGCAGCTCCTACAAAACGATGTTTGCATGAAATCTTTGTCATAAAGCCTGCTTCTCCAGAACGTTAAGCCAGTGCCGCGCTATGGTTACAGGGATGCCATTCAAGGGCTGACTGCCTGACTGGAGAACCCATGAAAACCCTTTCTGCAAAAACCGCTCTCGCAGGCCTGCTGTTCGGGGCGTCGCTGATGGCCAGTGCTGCCGACGTACCGCGCACGCCATCACCTGCCGGGGCCGAGGTGTACATCATTTCGCCTAAGGATGGGGAGACGGTGCCGGGGACGTTCAAGGTCCAGTTTGGCCTCAAGGGCATGGGCGTAGCGCCTGCGGGTGTGGACATCCCCGAAACTGGCCATCACCACTTGCTGATCGACGTCAAAGACCAGCCGGACCTGAATGCACCGCTGCCAATGACTGACAACATCCGTCATTTCGGTAAAGGGCAGACCGAAACTGAAGTCACTTTGCCGCCTGGCCCTCACACCTTGCAGTTGCTGGTGGGAGACAAGAGCCACATTCCGCTGAATCCTTCGGTTGAATCGAAGGTGATCAGGGTGAATGTGAAATAGTTGGGCTGGCAGTTAACCCTGTAGGAGCGCGCTTGTTGTGGCTCAATATTTATGGACCATGATGTAGGAGTATCAACCTAAGGAAGCATCATGGGATTTCGGGTCGTTACAGCCGAAGAAAAAGCCGAGGCTATTCGCCTTGTCGTTGAGTTGAATTACTCAGTGCCTAAAGCGTGTGAGCAGACTGGCGTAGGGCCTACCGCGTTGCGGCGCTGGGTTTCACGGTGGCGCAAGGAGCAGGTAGGAGCCGCGCAAACTACCCGGCCTCAGGATCAAGATCTCATCGACTCGCTGCAGGCCAGATTGGCACTGCTGGAGGCCGAGAACGATGTTTTAAAAAAGCAGTTGCCCTCTCATCTAAAGGTGCTGTTTGGCCGAAGAAAATGATTGAGGGCGCTACAAAGAAGCTGTCGGTTCGACGCTTGTGCTGCGTACTGAGCATACCTCGCAGCAGTTATTACGCCATGCGTCGGCCTCGAGCTAAACGCAGTATCGAGCCGCAGTTAGAGAAGAAGATCCGGCTTTTGCACAAAGAACATCGAGGCGCGCTGGGCAGTCGCGGATTTGTTAAAGCGCTGAAGGCACAAGGCGTCCAAATGGGGCGTCATCGTATGCGCAGCTTGATGAAGAGTCTGGGTTTGGTGAGGCGTCGGGCACAGCATGCGCACTATCGACGGGCTACCAAACCGTCCAACATTGCGCCCAATGTGCTGGCACGACGCTTTAACCCTGAACATCCCAACACGTTCTGGGCGGGAGACATTACCTATATCCGTGTCGGTGGTAGTTGGCTGTACCTGGCAATTGTGATGGATCTTTTCTCGCGCAGGATCGTTGGCTGGGCGTTTTCAAGGACGGCCGATACCGAGCTTTCATTGCAGGCTTTACGACTTGCGGTGGGGCTGCGCCGACCTTCTTCCGAGCTGGTGTTTCACTCGGATCAGGGATGCCAATACACCGCTGACCGCTTCGTTAGCTATCTGGCCGAGAAGCAAATCGTGCAGAGCATGAGTCGGCGCGGAAACTGTTGGGACAATGCGGTAGTGGAACGCTACTTCCGATCACAGAAACACGATTGGTCACCTGAGAACGGTTACTCGAATCACTTCGAGGCAGAACGAGACGTGATGGATTTTATTGCTCACTACAACCATCGACGTTGCCACTCTGCCTCGAATAACCTGCCGCCAGCTGTTTTCGAAAAACTGGCGGCCTAACACTCCTACGGAACGGTCCAAAAAAACTGGACCATTACAGCTTGCCCGCGATTCGGTCTGTCAGTCGATGAATGTATCGACAGTACAGACGCCATCGCGGGCAAGCGCGCTCCTACAGGTCATAAGCTGGTGCAGAAATCACGGACACAAAAAAGGAGACCCGAAGGTCTCCTTTTTGTTGAGCCAGAACCGCTTAGAACAACACGCGGCTACGGATCGTACCTTTGACGTGTTGCAGCTTTTCTTGAGCCAGATCGGAATACTCGGCATCGACATCGATAACCACGTAACCGACTTTCTCGTTGGTCTGCAGGAACTGACCGGAAATGTTGATACCGTTTTCGGCGAAGACCTTGTTGATCTCCATCAGCACGCCCGGGATGTTCTCGTGGATGTGCAGCAGGCGGTGCTTGCCAGGGTGAGCAGGCAGGGCCACTTCAGGGAAGTTGACCGAAGACACCGACGTACCGTTGTCGCTGTATTTGACCAGCTTCTCAGCCACTTCCAGACCGATGTTGGCCTGAGCTTCGGCGGTGGAACCACCGATGTGCGGGGTCAGGATCACGTTGTCGAGGCCGCGCAGCGGGCTTTCGAAGATGTCATCGTTGGAGCGAGGCTCAACCGGGAACACGTCGATAGCCGCACCGATCAGGTGCTTGTCCTTGATGGCGTCCGCCAGGGCGTCCAGTTCAACGACCGTACCGCGAGCGGCGTTGATCAGGATGCTGCCCTTCTTCATCGCACGGATTTCTTTCTCGCCAATCATCCACTGGGTGGACGGCAGCTCAGGCACGTGCAGCGAAACGATGTCAGCCATACCCAGCAGTTCGGTCAGGCTGGTGACCTGAGTCGCGTTGCCCAGTGGCAGCTTGGTCAGCGGGTCGAAGAAGAACACCTGCATGCCGAGGCTCTCAGCCAATACGGACAGCTGAGTACCGATCGAACCGTAGCCGACGATGCCCAGTTTTTTGCCACGGATCTCGAAAGAGTTGGCAGCGCTTTTGATCCAGCCGCCACGGTGGCAGGATGCATTCTTCTCCGGGATGCCGCGCAGCAGCAGGATCGCTTCGGCCAGCACCAGTTCGGCGACCGAGCGAGTGTTGGAGTACGGCGCGTTGAACACTGCAATACCGCGCTCGCGGGCCGCGTCCAGATCAACCTGATTGGTACCGATGCAGAAGCAGCCGACCGCGACCAGTTTCTTCGCGTGATCGAACATTTCTTCAGTCAGTTGGGTGCGAGACCGGATGCCGATGAAGTGAGCGTCGGCGATCTTTTCTTTCAGTTCGGCTTCCGGCAGAGACTTGGTGTGGTACTCGATGCTGGTATAACCGGCTGCCTTGAGGACATCCACAGCGGATTGATGGACGCCTTCGAGAAGAAGGAACTTGATCTTGCTCTTGTCGAGGGAAGTCTTGCTCATCTGCTTTAACCTGTGTCCCGGAGAAATTTGGCAGTAAGTGAAGCGGTCGCGAATCGGGCCGTCAGCTCGATTGGCGGGGGGCGTATGCTAGCATATGCACCCCGCGAAACCCCATTCCTGGACGTGAAGCGTTCTCAGGATGACCATGAATTGTTCGAGAGTTCTGTCGATGATCCATTCTGCGCTGGTAGATGAACTGAAGACCCTGGTTGAGCCTGGAAAAGTGCTGACCGATGCCGCATCCCTTGAGACTTACGGCAAGGACTGGACCAAACAATTCACACCTGCGCCCGTTGCCATCGTCTTTCCCAAGACCATCGAGCAGGTTCAGGCCATCGTCCTGTGGGCCAATGAACACAAGGTCGCGCTGGTCCCGTCTGGCGGCAGAACCGGGCTGTCTGCGGCAGCGGTCGCGGCCAATGGGGAAGTGGTGGTTTCGTTCGATTACATGAATCAGGTGTTGGAACTGAACGTCACCGAGCGCACAGCTCGCGTCCAGCCGGGCGTCATCACCCGGCAACTGCAGAACCTGGCGGAAGAAAACGGCCTTTACTATCCGGTGGATTTTGCATCGTCGGGTTCCAGCCAGATTGGCGGCAATATCGGCACCAATGCTGGCGGGATCAAGGTTATTCGCTACGGCATGACCCGCAATTGGGTCGCTGGCCTGAAAGTGGTGACTGGCAAGGGCGACATCCTTGAGTTGAACAAGGACCTGATCAAGAACGCGACCGGCTACGACATGCGCCAGTTGTTCATCGGAGCTGAAGGCACGCTGGGCTTTGTCGTCGAAGCCACCATGCGCCTTGATCGCGCGCCCAAGAACCTGACGGCGATGGTGCTGGGCACTACCGATTTCAACTCGATCATGCCGGTGCTGCACGCCTTTCACGGCAAGCTGGACCTGACGGCGTTCGAATTCTTCTCTGACAAGTCGTTCGCTCGCGTCATGGCACGCGGTGATGTGCCGTCGCCCTTCGATACGCCTTGCCCGTTCTATGTGCTGCTGGAATTCGAGGCCACCACCGAAGATCTGGCCAATGAAGCATTGGCGACGTTCGAGCATTGTGTCGAGCAGGGCTGGGTGCTGGATGGCGTGATGAGCCAGAGCGAGCAGCAACTGAAAAACCTGTGGAAGCTGCGCGAATACATCTCCGAAACCATTTCCCACTTCACGCCCTACAAGAACGACATCTCGGTGACTGTGTCGAAAGTGCCGGCGTTCCTGGGTGAAATCGATGCGATCGTTGCCGAGCACTACCCCGATTTCGAGGTGCTCTGGTACGGCCATATCGGCGATGGCAACCTGCACCTGAACATCCTCAAGCCTGAGGCCCTCGACAAGGAAGAGTTCTTCGTCAAGTGCGCCAGGGTCAACAAATGGGTGTTCGAAACCGTTCAGAAATACAACGGCTCGATTTCCGCCGAGCATGGTGTAGGCATGACCAAGCGTGATTACCTGACGTACAGCCGCTCGCCGGTGGAAATCGAATACATGAAAGCCATCAAGGCGGCATTCGATCCGAACGGCATAATGAACCCCGGAAAAATCTTCGCTGTTTAATTGGCCGTCACTATTTATAGTGGCGTGACCACAACGAGACCAAGGAGCCGCCATGAGCTATCAGCATAAGTATGTCGACGGAACGAGTATCCACTTTCCTATGGGCAAGGCGGTTTGCGTAGGTCGCAACTACGCCGAGCACGCCAAGGAACTGAACAACGCCGTGCCTACCGAGCCACTGCTGTTCATCAAGCCAGGCAGCGCCGTTGTTGCACTGGAAGGTGGTTTCACCATCCCCGCCGATCGTGGCGCAGTGCACTACGAAGCTGAAATTGTCGTGCTGATCGGCAAGCCGTTGACCAAGAACCCGACCCGCGAAGAAGTGCTGGACGCGATTTCCGGTTTTGCTCCCGGCCTGGACCTGACCCTGCGGGATCTTCAGACCAAGCTGCGCGACAAGGGCTATCCATGGGAAGAAGCCAAGTCTTTCGACGGTGCCGCTGTTATCGCTCCGTTCGTTCCGGCTGAAACCTTCTCTGACCTGACCGACATCGGCATTCGTCTGACCATCAATGGCGAAGTCCGCCAGGACGGTAACAGCCGCGACATGCTCAACCCTATCGTGCCGGTGATTCAGCACATGGCAGCCTGCTTTTCGCTGCAGGCCGGTGACGTCATCATGACCGGCACTCCGGCAGGCGTTGGCCCGCTGTTGGCTGGCGATGAGCTGGTGATTGAGCTGGTTGGTCAGAAAGCCTTCGAAAGTAGCGTTCGCTGATTACCAAAGCGTGACTAAAAGCCGTCTGCGATGCGCATCGCAGGCGGTTTTTATGTTTTTTACCGCCTGAATTGAACAATTGGCGTTTTTTTCACAATTGATCTGGATAATCCGGCCTCCAGTTCCCCGCTTGGGGCACTGTGCCATCGGATGTTATCCATACTCGGGAACGCTCATGACCAACCCTTCATCGTCGACCAAAACGTCACGTCGCCTACCTCGCCCGCGCTGGTACGTCTGGCTGTTGCTGGTTGTGGTGATTGGCGGCGTCGTTGCCCATGTAATGCATTGGGATGATCGTGGTCGGCTGTGGCTGGGTGAGCGCTTTCAGAGTCTTGCCGATCGCAAAGCCAGTGTCTGGCTGCCTGACTACGTCGTCGACATCGACGCCAAACCGCTTCCTGGCATGGAGGACGATGAAGCGTCGGATGTGTCTTATAACCCGGTGACCAAAACACTCTTTGCGGTCATGGGCAAGCATCCGTTTCTGGTTGAATTGACCCTCAAAGGCGATGTGCTTCGCAAGATCCCGCTGGTGGGGTGGAGTAATCCTGAGGCGGTTGCGGTGATGGAGAATGGCTTCATGGCTATCAGCGATGAGCGCCAGCATCACCTGACTATCGTCAAGGTCACGCCGGAAACCACCACCCTGAACATCGCTGATTTTCGGGAGTATGACCTCGGTCCTTCCGATAACCAGAATAAAGCGTTCGAGGGCACTGCCTGGGATCCGCGTCGCCAGCAATTGCTGCTGGGGGAAGAGCGCCCCGCTGCGATATTCACTTGGGAAAGCGATGGTAGCGACGTCTTGAAAGGTGAGAAGCAAAAGGTCGAGAGCAAGTCTCTGGATATGCGCAATCTCTCCTCGTTGACCGTTGAGCCCCGCACCGGGCACACCCTGGCCCTGTCCGCAGACTCACACATGCTGCTGGAACTGGATGAAAACGGCCAACAGGTCAGCTTCATGACCTTGCTGGGTGGGTTCAACGGTCTGAAAGACACCATCCCGCGTGCTGAAGGCGTAGCGTTTGATGACGACGGCAGCCTTTACATCGTCAGCGAGCCGAACCTGTTTTATTCGTTTAAGAAGAAGTGATTCGCAGTATTTTTAGAAGCCTCGGTGGCCCCGAGACCACGCTGTGGCTGAGCAAGCAAGGCCCCTGTAGGAGTGAGCTTGCTCGCGATAGCGTCAGTTCATGCGATAAATTCGTCGACCAAGAAATCGAATCGCGAGCAAGCTCACTCCTACAGGGTCCTCTGTTTGCTGCGCGACAGCGCGGGGGGCTGGAGGACGGGGAATCCCCTACAGGGATTGGCTTGATGGCTCTGCGCCATTAAGCTTCAATTCATATTCGCATGGTATCCATGCTATCCGCCTGAACCTCGAGCAACCTGAATGCGCCTGCTTCTCTCCCGAAAAATCCTCATACCTCTGGTTATTCTTCTCACTGTATTGGCGTTTTTTGCGGGTCGTGAATATCGCGTCGTTGAGCGTGCATCCTTCAACTGGAGGATTTTGTGGCAGGGCGAGGACGCTCAGGCTATCGGCCTGGGGGGCTATAAAGTCGTCATAGAGGCTCAACCCATTGCAGGCCTTGATTCGGATGCATCGGCGCTGAGCTACGATCCAGATCGTAAAAGCCTGTTCACGGTGACTAACAAAGACGCCCAATTGGTTGAATTAAGCCTGGATGGTAGAACGCTGCGCCGCATTCCCCTGACAGGGTTCGGTGACTCGGAGGCGGTCGAATACATCAGCCCTGGCGTTTATGTCATTAGCGATGAGCGCAAGCAGCGCCTGATCAAGATCCACATCGATGATGAAACCACTTTTCTGGACGCCAAAGATGCCGAGCAACTGACACTGGGTATCGGCTCAGGTAATAACAACGGCTACGAAGGCTTGGCGTATGACACGAAAGGCCAGCGCCTTTTTGTCGCCAAGGAGCGTCGACCGGTCCAGATAATCGAGGTGCGCGGCTTCCCGTATGCAAACGTCGAAACGCCCAATGTAGAGGTGTCTTCCGACTCCCGGCGTAATGCAGAGATATTTGTGCGGGATATCTCCAGCCTGCAGTTTGACGAGCGCAGCGGGCATTTGCTGGCGCTGTCGGATGAGTCCCGACAAATCGTTGAGCTCGATACCAAAGGCCGGGCGGTTGGGAATGTTTCGTTGAGCCAGGGTTCGATGGGCCTTCGCAAAACCGTACCCCAGGCTGAAGGCATCGCCATGGATGACGAAGGTACCCTTTACGTAGTGAGTGAGCCCAATCTGTTTTACGTGTTCAAGAAGCAGTAAAGACAGACAGACGGCATTGTAATGTCCGGTGGGAGCGAATTCATTCGCGAAGAGGCCAGACCTGACACATATATGTGTATGCCAGAACGCCTTCGCGAATGAATTCGCTCCCACAGGGAGTGCATTTAGCCTAAAGCCAGTAGTTGTTTGAGGCTGCGCTTGTTATTCAGCGCGTCAGCGTCTTTACCCCTTCACTCGTCCCCAGCAGCAGCAAGTCTGCAGGGCGCGCAGCAAACAGACCGTTGGTCACAACGCCAACGATTGCATTGATCTGGCTTTCCAGCTCAGCCGGGTTGGTGATGTTCATGTTGTGTACATCAAGAATGATATTGCCGTTATCGGTCAGCACACCTTCGCGATAAACCGGGTCGCCGCCCAGTTTTACCAGTTGGCGGGCCACGTGGCTGCGCGCCATCGGGATCACTTCAACGGGGAGCGGGAACGCGCCCAGCACGGGCACCAGCTTGCTGGCGTCGGCGATGCAGATAAAAGTTTTGGCTACGGCCGCAACGATCTTCTCGCGGGTCAACGCCGCGCCGCCGCCTTTGATCAGATTCAGGTGCTCATCGCTTTCATCGGCGCCATCGATATAGAACTCCAGATCGCTGACAGTGTTGAGTTCGTAAACCGGAATGCCGTGGCCCTTGAGGCGTGCAGCAGTGGCTTCTGAGCTGGCAACCGCGCCGTCGAAGGCGCCTTTGTGCTGGGCCAATGCATCAATGAAGCAGTTGGCAGTGGAGCCGGTACCGACGCCGACGATGCTTTTGTCGTCCAGTTTCGGAAGGATGAAGTCCACGGCGGCCTGCGCCACGGCTTGTTTGAGTTGATCCTGGTTCATGCGGGCTCCACGGATGCCGAATGGTCCGGTAGGAGCGAACTTGTTCGCGAGGGGCCAGGTCTGCGTACACAGGCACGACGTCTCGCGAACAAGTTCGCTCCTACCGGTAATGTGTAAAAGGGCGCGCATTATAGCGACATGCCAGCGCCAAAGCCCCGTGATTCGTGTGGTCGCGCATCGGAGCGCGGGTTAGACTTCCCGTCCTTGCCCTTTCGCCAGTGATGTCGCCGTGATGCTTGAACAGTACGTCAAAAAAATCCTGACCTCCCGCGTCTACGATGTCGCCGTGGAAACCCCGTTGCAGGGAGCTCGTCAGCTGTCCGAGCGGCTCGGCAATCAGGTGCTGCTCAAGCGCGAAGACTTGCAGCCGGTGTTCTCGTTCAAGATTCGTGGCGCGTACAACAAGCTGGCGCAGCTAAGCCCGGAAGAACTGGCGCGGGGCGTAGTGACAGCGTCGGCAGGCAACCACGCGCAAGGTCTGGCACTGGCGGCGAAAACCCTGGGCGTTGAAGCGACTATCGTGATGCCCAAGACCACGCCTGAAATCAAAGTCGAAGGCGTGCGTTCCCGGGGCGGCAAAGTGGTACTGCACGGCGATTCCTTCCCTGAAGCACTGGCTCATTCGCTGGAACTCGTCGAAGAAATGGGCTTCGTTTACATCCATCCCTATGACGATCCAGACACGATTGCCGGGCAAGGCACCGTGGCCATGGAGATTCTGCGCCAGCATCAGGGGCCGCTGGACGCGATTTTCGTCCCGGTGGGCGGCGGTGGTTTGATCGCCGGTATCGCGGCTTACGTGAAATACCTGCGGCCGGAGATCAAGGTCATCGGGGTCGAGCCGGATGATTCCAACTGCCTGCAGCAAGCCATGGCGTACGGCGAGCGCGTTGTGCTGCAGCAGGTCGGTCTGTTTGCGGACGGCGTGGCTGTGGCGCAAATTGGTGAGTACACCTTCGACATCTGCAGGCACTACGTCGACGAAGTGATCACGGTCAGCACCGATGAAATCTGCGCGGCGATCAAGGACATTTACGACGACACCCGCTCGATCACCGAGCCGTCAGGGGCCCTGGCGGTGGCGGGGATCAAAAAGTATGTCGAGCAGGAAGCCGTCAGCGGCCAGACCTTCGTCGCCATCGACTCAGGTGCCAACGTCAACTTCGACCGTTTGCGTCATGTGGCCGAGCGCGCCGAACTGGGTGAAGGCCGCGAAGCCATCATCGCCGTGACCATTCCCGAGCAACCGGGCAGCTTCAAGGCGTTCTGCGAGGCCATCGGCAAGCGCCAGATCACCGAATTCAACTACCGTTATCACACCGACCGCGAAGCGCACATTTTCGTCGGCGTACAGACGCATCCCTATACCGACCCACGGAAAGATCTGATCACAAGCCTCACCGAGCAGGGCTTCCCGGTGATTGACCTGACCGACAACGAACTGGCCAAACTGCACATTCGACATATGGTTGGGGGGCATGCCGAGCGGGTCAGCGACGAAGTGGTGTTCCGCTTCGAATTCCCGGAGCGTCCGGGTGCGCTGTTCAACTTCCTGAACAAGCTGGGCGGCCAGTGGACGATTTCGATGTTCCATTACCGTAACCATGGCGCGGCGGATGGTCGTGTGGTCGCGGGGCTGGTGGTGCCAGAGGATGAACGGCATCTGGTCCCGGCGGCACTGGCCGAGATTGGCTACCCGTATTGGGATGAGAGCAAGAATCCGGCGTATAAGCTGTTTTTGGGGTAGGACTGACACGCGCAGGTCTATCCCTGTGGGAGCGAATTCATTCGCGAAGGCATTGGTGTAGACGATGAAATGTTTCGACTGCACCGGCCTCTTCGCGAATGAATTCGCTCCCACAGGGAATCTGCGTTAAACCAACGCCTCAACTGGAACCAACAGAAAATGGACCATCTCACCGCCCTGAAAACCCTGCACATCTCGGCGACGGTGCTATTTCTGCTCAGCGCCCTCGGTTTGACCATCTGGCTGATCAAAGGCCGCAGGGCAGGGTTTACCACCAACCACACCCGCCTGTTGCTACGTCCGCGCTTGTTTGCGTGGATTCTGATGGGGCTTTGTTTGCTGACCATGCCGATCACCGGCTGGTGGCTGGCACACCTTGTTGGCTGGCCGCTGGGGCAAACCTGGGTGCTGGGCAGCAGCGTGCTTTACACCTTCGGCGCTTTGAGCTGGCTATGGCTGGTGGTGCGCCTTAACAAGCTCCGAATTGATCCAGCCAGAGGGGGGTTAAAGTTCACCCTGGCGCTGGCGATTTTTACGGCCGTCTGTTTCATCGCCATTGCCGGTTTGATGGGGGCGAAGCCGGTTTGACAGGCGACTTCTTTGGAATGCCATCCTTTGTGGGAGCAGGGCTTGCCCGCGATAAGGCTGACTCGGTTCACTTAAGATCGCGTCCACCCTTATCGCGGGCAAGCCCTGCTCCCACAGGGAAGTGCATCCCACAGAGACCATTGCAAAGCCACAAATCATCCGCGCAGCGTAATCACCGGCCAGCCGCGACTTTCAGCCTCAGCACGCAATTTCGGGTCTGGGTCCACGGCTACCGGGTTGGCAACCTTTTCCAGCAGCGGCAGGTCGTTGAGCGAGTCGCTGTAGAAATAGCTGTCTTCCAGGCTGAACTGGTTTTCTTCCAGCCAACGGTTCAGACGTGTCACCTTGCCTTCGCGGAAGCACGGCACATCGGTGGTGCGTCCGGTGTAGCGACCGTCGACCATTTCGCATTCGGTTGCCAGCAGTGTCTCGATACCCAGACGCTCAACGATTGGTCCGGTAACGAAGCGATTGGTCGCGGTAATGACAACCAGTTTGTCGCCTGCCTCGCGATGTTTGGCGATCAGTTCCAGCGCCTTGGGCAGAATGATCGGTTCGATGCAATCACGCATGAAATCCCGATGCCACGCGTCTAGCTGGGCCATCTCGGTGCTGCCGAGGATTTCCAGGCTGAAGTTCAGGTAGTCGGTCAGGTTCAGGGTCCCGGCCAGGTAATCCTGATAGAACTCGTCGTTGCGGGTTTTGTAGGTCGCGGCGTCAAGAATGCCGCGTCCGCACAGGTAATCACCCCAGGCGTGGTCGCTGTCGCCACCCAGAAGCGTGTTGTCGAGGTCGAATAAAGCCAGGCGCATGCGGTTACTCGCTGAAATTGCTGAAAAAAGAGCACCAGAATACGAGGTTTTCACAACTCTTCACATAACCTGCTAAGCCTCGTTGCTGCTTTGATCGGCTTTGTGGAACAATGCGGTGACATGCGTTTGCGAGGTTGTTGCCGTGATCGACCCCGATGGTTTCCGTCCTAATGTCGGGATAATTCTGACAAACGACTCCGGCCAGGTCCTATGGGCTCGGCGAATCAACCAAGATGCCTGGCAGTTTCCACAGGGTGGTATCAACCCTCAGGAGACGCCGGAAGACGCGCTTTATCGTGAGTTGAACGAAGAAGTCGGGCTTGAACCTGAGGATGTGCAGATTCTTGCCTGTACTCGGGGTTGGTTGCGCTATCGTTTGCCGCAACGTCTGGTCAGGACGCACAGCCAACCGCTGTGTATCGGCCAGAAGCAAAAATGGTTTCTCCTGCGCCTGGTCTCCAACGAGCAGCGGGTGCGGATGGATTTGACCGGGAAACCGGAGTTCGATGGCTGGCGATGGGTCAGCTATTGGTATCCGCTGGGTCAGGTGGTGACATTCAAGCGCGAGGTGTATCGACGCGCACTCAAAGAGCTTGCCCCGCGCCTTTTGTCGCGCGACTGACACGGAGTTCGACCCCGAGCCATGCTCAATACGCTGCGCAAGATCGTCCAGGAAGTTAACTCCGCCAAGGATCTCAAGGCGGCGTTGGGGATTATTGTGTTACGCGTCAAAGAGGCCATGGGCAGCCAAGTCTGCTCGGTCTATTTGCTCGACCCCGAAAGCAACCGCTTTGTGCTGATGGCTACCGAGGGCCTGAACAAGCGCTCCATCGGCAAAGTCAGCATGGCGCCGAACGAAGGTCTGGTTGGCCTCGTGGGTACCCGTGAAGAACCGCTGAACCTCGAAAACGCCGCTGATCACCCCCGTTATCGCTACTTTGCCGAAACCGGCGAGGAGCGTTATGCGTCGTTCCTTGGCGCGCCGATCATTCACCATCGTCGTGTGGTGGGTGTACTGGTTATCCAGCAAAAGGAGCGCCGCCAGTTCGACGAGGGCGAAGAAGCCTTCCTCGTGACCATGAGCGCGCAACTCGCTGGTGTTATCGCCCACGCTGAAGCCACTGGCTCGATCCGCGGTCTGGGTCGTCAGGGCAAAGGTATCCAGGAAGCCAAGTTCGTCGGCGTCGCCGGCTCTCCCGGGGCGGCTGTGGGCTTTGCGGTGGTCATGCTGCCACCTGCGGACCTCGAAGTGGTCCCGGACAAAACCGTTACAGACATCAAAGCCGAGCTTGCCCTGTTCCAGACTGCCCTTGAGGGCGTGCGCAGCGACATGCGCGCATTGTCTGCCAAGCTTGCCAACCAGCTGCGCCCTGAAGAGCGCGCCTTGTTTGATGTTTACCTGATGATGCTCGACGACGCCTCGCTGGGCAGCGAAGTGACCAATGTCATCAAGACTGGCCAGTGGGCGCAGGGCGCATTGCGCTCGGTGGTCAACGAGCACGTCAAACGTTTCGAATTGATGGACGACGCCTATCTGCGCGAGCGTGCCTCGGACGTCAAAGACCTGGGTCGTCGCTTGCTCGCGTACTTGCAAGAGGCGCGGCAACAGACGCTGGTGTATCCGGACAACACGATCCTTGTCAGTGAAGAGCTGACGGCTGCCATGCTGGGCGAAGTTCCGGAAGGCAAGCTGGCGGGTCTGATTTCGGTACTCGGCTCCGGCAACTCCCACGTAGCGATCCTCGCCCGAGCCATGGGTATTCCCACGGTCATGGGCGTGGTCGATCTGCCTTATTCCAAGGTCGACGGCATCGAACTGATCGTCGACGGCTACCACGGTGAAGTCTTCACCAACCCCAGCGATGCCATGCGCAAGCAGTTCGCCAAGGTCGTTGAAGAAGAGCGTCAGCTGTCCCAAGGCCTGGACGCGCTGCGCGAGCTGCCTTGCGTCACGCTGGACGGCCATCGTATGCCGCTGTGGGTCAACACGGGCTTGCTGGCTGACGTGGCTCGCGCGCAACAGCGCGGCGCGGAAGGTGTGGGGCTTTATCGCACCGAAGTACCTTTCATGATTCAACAGCGTTTTCCGAGCGAAAAAGAGCAACTGGCGATTTATCGCGAGCAACTGGCAGCCTTCCACCCGCTGCCGGTCACCATGCGTAGCCTGGATATCGGTGGTGACAAAGCGCTGTCTTACTTCCCGATCAAAGAAGAGAACCCGTTTCTGGGCTGGCGCGGTATCCGCGTCACCCTCGATCACCCGGAAATCTTCCTGGTGCAGACCCGTGCCATGCTCAAGGCCAGTGAAGGCTTGAACAACCTGCGGATTCTGCTGCCGATGATCTCCAGTACCCACGAAGTGGAAGAAGCGCTGCACTTGATTCACCGGGCTTGGGGCGAGGTACGCGACGAAGGTACCGATGTGCCGATGCCGCCTGTAGGCGTGATGATTGAAGTACCTGCTGCTGTGTATCAGACCCGCGATCTGGCGCGTCAGGTGGACTTTCTGTCGGTAGGCTCCAACGACCTGACTCAATACCTGCTGGCCGTGGACCGCAACAATCCACGGGTGGCCGATCTCTACGACTACCTGCACCCCGCAGTTCTGCAGGCTTTGCAGAACGTGGTGCGCGATTCTCATGCCGAAGGCAAGCCGGTGAGCATCTGTGGCGAAATGGCCGGTGATCCTGCTGCTGCGGTGTTGTTGATGGCGATGGGCTTCGACAGCCTGTCGATGAACTCCACCAACCTGCCGAAAGTGAAGTGGATGCTACGTCAGATCCATCTTAGCAAGGCCAAGGAGATACTGGCGCAACTGATGACCAACGATAACCCGCAAGTGATCAGCAGCTCCCTGCAACTGGCGCTGAAGAATCTGGGCCTGTCGCGGATGATCAATCCGGGGTCTGTGAAAGGGCATTAATCGCGGTCAATTTGTTGGAGCGTGGCTTGCCCGCGAAGAACGATGACACGGTATGCCTGGCATACCGAGGTGTTTGATTCGCGGGCAAGCCTCGCTCCAACAGGCATCAAACGGTTAGCTCCACCTCACCCAATCTCCCGCCATACGGCCCGTTCAACGAAGTATTGGCTGCCGTCAGCATTGACGATCAAGCACAGAGCAGTGGGTGCATTAGTTCTTGGCTTGAAATGCTTTCCCCTGAAGGAGCCGGGCTTGCCCGCGACTCAGGCACCTCGGTGTATCAGGCATACCGAGTGATCTGTATCGCGGGCAAGCCCAGCTCCCACAAGAGATCGCATTCCGGCTGTTGAGCTGTTTTAGATCCTCAACTCCACCTCGCCCAGTCTCCCGCCATACGGCCCGTTCAACGAAGTATTGGCTGCCGTCAGCATTGACGATCAAGCACAGAGCAGTGGGTGCATTAGTTCTTGGCTTGAAATGCTTTCCCCTGTGGGAGCCGGGCTTGCCCGCGATTCAGGCACCTCGGTGTATCAGGCATATCGAGTGCTCTGTATCGCGGGCAAGCCCAGCTCCCACAAGAGATCGCATTCCAGCTATTGAGTTGTATTAGATCTTCAACTCCACCTCCCCCAATCTCCCGCCATACGGCCCGTTCAACGAAGTCTTGGCTGCCGTCATATTGACGATCAAGCTCAGAGCAGTGGGTGCATTAGTTCTTGGCTTGAAATGCTTTCCCCTGTGGGAGCCGGGCTTGCCCGCGATTCAGGCACCTCGGTGTATCAGGCATATCGAGTGCTCTGTATCGCGGGCAAGCCCAGCTCCCACAAGAGATCGCATTCCAACTGAAGAGCTGAATTAAATCTGCAGCTCCACCACACCCAGTCTCCCGCCATACGGCCCGTTCAACGAAGTGTTGGCTGCCGTCATATTGACGATCAAGCACAGAGCAGTGGGTGCATTAGTTCTTGGCTTGAAATGCTTTCCCCTGTGGGAGCCGGGCTTACCCGCGATTCAGGCACCTCGGTGTATCAGGCATATCGAGTGCTCTGTATCGCGGGCAAGCCCAGCTCCCACAAGAGATTGCATTCCAGCTGTTGAGTTGTATTAGATCTTCAACTCCACCTCACCCAGTCTCCCGCCGTATGGCCCAAAACTGTGTTCTATGAGGTGCTGGCTGCCGTCAGCATTGACGATCAGCACGGTGCTGGCCCGAGTGCCGTAGTTTGGGCTGGCGATGAACAGGCTCGACAGCAGCTTCTCGGTCTCCAGGCTGACACCTGTATCAGGCAGCTCAGTAGTTGGGGCGGTGGTCGGGTCGCTTAACAAGGCCATAAGCGCCAGTGGATTTGGATCATCCAGTTGGGTGCTCAGTGCAGTCTTGGCCTTCTCAACTTTTGGCCATGGCGTATCCAGTCCTGCGTTGGAGAGACCATAAACACCCTCATCGAGCCGACGCGGTTCAGGGTTGGAGCTGTTGAGGTAGTACAACTGCTGACGATCACCCACCAGCAAATTGAAACCGCCGTATTCGGCCGCTCTGTTCGCTACCTCTACGAGATAATCTTCAATCGAAATATCGCTGGTCAAAAATTGAGCAACCAGTTCGCCTCGTGATCTATGCCCCAGTGGCAAGCTCGGGTTGCGAATATTGGTCAGTGCTGCAAAACGCCCGTCTGCGGTGATACCAAGCCAGGTTCCGCCAGCTTCAAGGTCCCGCCCGGCGTAGACCTGAGGTGCGTCCGCCCACTGCGCGAGGGGCTGGGTCGGGCGCGCATAGAACTCGTCACGATTGGCCGCGACGATCAGCGGCTGTGTGTGAGAGGGGCGCCAGGCGAAAGCGATCAGACACATGCAGTACTCCTTTTTGAGCCACTTTACTCACACATGAGGTTTGCATCCATCGCACGCCGCTAGAGCGCCGGGCGTTGCTCCGGTAACATGCCGGTCTCTTTTCGTCATGCCCGGCCAAATAGCTGTTCAGCGCGGGTTTATGTTTCCTGCTTTAGTGTGTCTGGTTAAGTGCTCGCGAGAGCGTTCCCATTTAAGGAGTTGCAATGCTGCCTTACCCGCAGATTGACCCGGTGGCGGTGGCTATCGGCCCGCTGCAAATACACTGGTACGGTTTGATGTACCTGGTCGGTATCGGCGGCGCGTGGCTGCTGGCATCGCGGCGCTTGAACAGCTTTGATCCAACCTGGACCAAGGAAAAGCTCTCCGACATGATTTTCTGGCTGGCCATGGGCGTGATCGTCGGTGGGCGGCTGGGTTATGTGTTGTTCTATGATCTGCCCGCGTACATCGCCAATCCACTGTTGATCTTCGAAGTCTGGAAGGGCGGCATGGCGTTCCACGGCGGTTTCGTCGGAGTGATGATCGCAGCGTGGTGGTTCGGCCGACGCAATGGCAAGTCGTTCTTCGAGCTCATGGATTTCGTCGCGCCCATGGTGCCGATTGGGTTGGGTGCTGGCCGTATCGGTAACTTCATCAATGCCGAGTTGTGGGGCAAGCCGACCGATCTGCCGTGGGCAATGGTCTTCCCGCCATTCAGCGATCCGGCGCAATTGCCGCGTCATCCTTCGCAGCTTTATCAGTTCGCGCTCGAAGGCGTCGCGCTGTTCATCATTCTCTGGCTGTTTTCTCGCAAGCCTCGTCCGACGATGGCTATTTCCGGCATGTTCGCGCTGTTTTATGGACTGTTCCGGTTCCTGGTCGAGTTCGTACGGATGCCCGATGCGCAACTGGGCTACCTGGCATGGGGCTGGGTCACCATGGGGCAGATCCTCAGCCTGCCAATGATCATCGCCGGTGCAGTGCTGATCTGGCTGGCGTACAACCGCGCTCCCGCTGGCAAGAACGCGGCGGTCTAACACCGAAACGTCGGGCGTTGCAGCCCGGCGGATTCACCGAAGCAGGTAATTTATGAAGCAATATCTGGATCTGGTCGCCCACGTCATCAAGAACGGCACGTTGCAGGCCAACCGCACCGGTGTGAAAACCATCAGTTTTCCAGGCGCGATGCTGCGTTACGACCTCAAGGAAGGCTTCCCGGCGATTACTACCCGGCGTATGGCCTTCAAGTCGGCCATTGGCGAAATGGTCGGCTTCCTGCGCGGCGTGAACAACGCCGCCGAGTTTCGTGAACTGGGCTGCAAAGTCTGGGATCAGAACGCCAACGAGAACGCCCAATGGCTGGACAACCCGTTCCGCAAGGGCGAAGACGATCTGGGCGAAATCTACGGCGTGCAATGGCGCAAGTGGCCTGCCTACAAGCGCATTGACCTGAGTAATCCGAAAGCCATCGAACTCGCGATCAGCCAGGGCTATCAGCAGATCGCTCAGTCCGAGGAAGACGGTCAGCCTTACGTGGTCCTGTACAAGGCCATTGATCAGATTCGCCGGTGTGTCGACACCATCATCAAGGATCCGGGCAGCCGCCGCATTCTGTTCCACGGCTGGAACTGCGCGCAGCTGGATGAAATGGCTTTACCGCCTTGCCACCTGCTGTATCAGTTCCACCCGAATCAGGAGACCAAAGAAATCTCCCTGACGCTGTACATCCGCTCCAACGATCTTGGGCTCGGCACGCCGTTCAACCTGACCGAGGGTGCTGCGCTACTCAGCCTGATCGGCCGTCTGACGGGCTACACGCCGCGCTGGTTCACGTATTTCATCGGCGATGCCCATGTCTATGAAAACCATCTGGACATGCTCAATGAACAGCTCAAGCGCGAGCCGTATCCGATGCCTAAACTGGTGATTTCCGATCGTGTGCCGGAGTTTGCCAAGACTGGTGTGTATCAGCCGGAGTGGCTGGAGCAGATCGAGCCTTCAGACTTCTCGCTGGAAGGTTACGAGCATCACCCGGCGATGACCGCGCCGATGGCAGTTTAAGGCGTTGCATTAATGCTTTTATGTGGGAGCCGGGCTTGCCCGCGATGTATAAGACGTGGCCAGAAGAAACACCGCGTTATCGTTTATCGTCGGAATGCCGCCCAGACCAAGCTCTGCTCCTATCAAACAAAATATAACTATCTGATTTGGAATGCTTTTTACTGTAGGAGTGACCGGGGTGGCGATCCACATTGCTCGCGATAGCTCCAGTACAGGCAATATATTCATCGACTGACAGGCCGAATCGCGAGCAAGCTCACTCCTACAGGGTCCGTGTTTGCTGCACGACAGCGTGGTGTCAGGGACACCGGGGCGGCTCCCACAGGGAATGCGCGAGGCCTCGCGATCGCCTCAATGCCCATGACTCCTGCCCACATGGGAGTGCTCCACATCAGCGGTCACCACGCTGCCGCTGACTTCCAGTCGATCCAGAATCCCGCAATGATCCGGTGCGCCGTCGCTGCAGCGTTGGCGTAAGTCCAGTAGCTGTGTCTGCAGGGCTTGCAGGCTGGCAATGCGGTCGTTGACGTGCTGGATATGCTCATCAATCAGCGCATTGACACTCACACACTGATCTTGCGGGCTGTCGCGCAGGTGGAGCAGGCTGCGGATTTCCTCAAGGGTCATGTCGAGGCTGCGGCAATTGCGGATGAAGGTCAGCCGCTCCACGTGTGCCTGGGTGTACAGCCGATAATTGCCATCGCTACGCGCAGGTGCCGGAAGCAGGCCCTCGCGCTCGTAATAACGGATGGTTTCCACCTGCGCGTCAGTCAATTTTGCCAGCTCGCCAATCTTCATCGTCGTCGATCCTGTTTCAGTGCTTGACCCTATAGTGGCTACAGGGTGTTCACTTGGCAACAAGCACGATAAAGGACCGGACCATGAGCCAGTTGACCCCTGTTCACGACAAGCACGATCACGATCACGAAAAGCATGACCATGAAGGCCACGATCATAAAAGCCACGACCATTCGCAGCATGATCACGGCAAGGTCGAAAAAGGTCACGACAGCTGCTGTTCGTCGAAGGCAGCGCCTGCGGTGGTTTCATTCACGGACGCCCCTGCATCCGGCGCGCAACTGAGCACATTCCGTATCGAGCAAATGGATTGCCCAACGGAGCAGACCCTCATCCAGAACAAGCTGGGCAAGCTGGCGGGCGTGCAGAAACTTGAATTCAACCTGATCAATCGCATGCTCGGCGTTTGGCACGAACTGCCGTCCACCGACCCGATTCGCGACGCCATCGCTTCGTTGGGCATGCAGGCCGAACCGATTGAGGAAGGCGCAGAGTCAACGCCGGCTCCGGTGGTTAAAAAATCCTGGTGGCCGCTGGCGCTGTCCGGCGTCACCGCGCTGGCCGCTGAAGTCATCCACTTCGGTTCATTCGCGTCGGATTGGGTCGTGGCCATTGTGGCTTTGGTTTCCATACTCAGCGGTGGGTTGGGCACCTACAAAAAAGGCTGGATCGCACTCAAGAACCTCAATCTGAACATCAACGCCTTGATGAGCATTGCCGTGACCGGTGCCGTGTTGATCGGGCAATGGCCGGAAGCAGCGATGGTGATGTTCCTGTTCACCGTCGCTGAGCTGATTGAAGCAAAATCTCTGGACCGAGCGCGCAACGCTATCAGCGGCTTGATGCAGCTCACGCCGGAACTGGCCACCGTGAAACAGGCGGACGGTCAATGGCTGGAGCTGGAAGCCAAAAACATCGAATTAGGCGCCATCGTCCGGGTTAAGCCGGGTGAGCGCGTTGCTTTGGATGGCGAGGTGGTAGCAGGTAACTCGACGATTGATCAGGCGCCGATTACCGGTGAAAGCCTGCCGATTGAGAAAACCATCGGCGACAAAGTCTTTGCCGGGACCATTAACCAGTCCGGCTCGCTCGAATATCGCGTCACTGCGGCGGCCAATAACTCGACGCTGGCGCGGATCATTCATGCGGTGGAGGCGGCTCAAGGTTCTCGGGCGCCTACTCAGCGTTTCGTTGACAGCTTCTCGCGCATCTACACCCCGGCGGTGTTCATCTTCGCGCTGGGCGTAGCGATCATTCCTCCGCTGTTTATGGGCGCGGCCTGGTTCGACTGGATCTACCGCGCGCTGGTCCTGCTGGTGGTGGCTTGCCCTTGTGCACTGGTGATTTCCACGCCGGTGACCATTGTCAGCGGGCTGGCCGCTGCGGCGCGCAGGGGCATCCTGATCAAGGGCGGTGTGTACCTGGAAATGGGCCACAAGCTTGATTACCTGGCTCTGGACAAGACCGGCACGATCACCCACGGCAAGCCGGTGCAGACCGATTTTGTCTTGCTGGAGTCAACCGCGGCGGATCTGGTTGCCGGTGTGGCGGCGAGTCTGGCAGGGCGCTCTGATCACCCGGTTTCCCAAGCGATTGCCAAGGCGGCCGGGCAAGACGTTGATGGCCATGAAGTCACTGCGTTCGAAGCGCTGGCTGGGCGCGGCGTGCGTGGCGAGATCAATGGCGAGCTTTATCATTTGGGCAACCATCGCCTGGTGGAAGAGCTGGGCCTTTGTTCTCCAGAGTTGGAAGCGCAGCTTGATGCGCTGGAACAGCAGGGCAAAAGCGTTGTGCTGCTGTTGGACAAGTCTGGCCCGCTGGCACTGTTTGCGGTGGCCGATACCGTCAAGGAAAGCAGCCGCGAAGCGATCCAGCAACTGCATGAGCTGGGCGTTAAAACCCTGATGCTGACCGGTGACAACCCGCACACCGCCAAGGCGATTGCTGCACAGGTGGGTATTGATTCGGCTCAGGGCAACCTGATGCCAAGCGACAAACTGGAGGCTATCGAAGCGCTGTATGCCAAAGGCCATCGAGTCGGCATGGTCGGCGACGGCATCAACGACGCACCTGCGCTGGCGCGTTCCGAGATTGGCTTTGCCATGGCGGCAGCCGGGACGGACACTGCGATTGAGACGGCGGATGTTGCCTTGATGGACGACGATCTGCGCAAGATCCCGGCGTTTATTCAGCTGTCGCGCAAGACTTCGGCGGTGCTCAAGCAGAACATCTTTCTCGCTCTGTTTATCAAAGCGATCTTCCTGGCGATGACCTTTGCTGGCATGGCCACGATGTGGATGGCGGTGTTTGCGGATATGGGCGTGAGTTTGTTGGTGGTGTTCAACGGGTTGCGGCTGTTGAAGAAGTAACCGTAGTCAATGCGGTCCTTTGTGGGAGCCGGGCTTGCCCGCGATAAGGCTGTAGGTGATCCAAGGCGAATCGGGTTCATCCTTATCGCGGGCAAGCCCGGCTCCCACAGGGGCAGTGCAGGCTTAGCAACCGTATTTAATTTTCCCCCACTCAATCATCCCTTCAACCAACTGCCTCAACACCACCCGCGTCGGCTCAGCCAGATCCGGGCGGTAGCGGAAGGGAACGAACTCGTCCATGTAGGTCGCCTGCACCAGTTCCAGTTGCACGGCGTGGATGTTATTGGCCGGGTCGCCGTAGTGGCGGGTGATGTGGCCGCCTTTGAAACGGCCGTTCAGTACGTGGCTGTAATCTCCGGCTTGAGCGCACGTGGCTTCCAGACGCTTGGCCAATTCTTGATCGCAACTGGCGCCGTTGAAGGTGCCCAGGTTGAAGTCCGGTAAGCGGCCTTCGAATAGATGTGGGATGTGTCCGCGTATCGAGTGGGCATCAAACAACAGGGCATAGCCGAACTCGTCCCTAAGGCGCGCCAGCTCCTGCTCAAGCATCTGGTGATACGGCGTCCAGATCTGCTCCAGATAAGTCGCCCGCTCTTCGGCGCTCGGTGCCAGACCGTCCTTGAACAGCGGCACACCGTCGAACAGGATCGAGGGGAACAACCCGGTGGTCGCCCCGGCGTACAGCGGTTTGTCATCCGAGGGACGATTCAGGTCGATCACAAAACGCGAATACTCGGCGGCCAAGGTGCTGGCACCCAGCTCTGCGGCGAAATCGTAGAGATGCGGGATGTGCCAGTCGGTGTCTGGCAGGCTCAGCGCTTCATCCACCAGACCCGCCTCGACTGCAGGCGTCAGGCGCAACCCTGCGTGGGGCATGCTGATCAACAGCGGCACACGACCGCGAGAAAACTTCAGAACGTTGTCCATGAATCTCTCCTGTCTAACAGTTTTGTAGTGCCCCCCTGTAGGAGCGCGCTTGCCCGCGATGACGTCGGCACACCCAACATTGATGACGCCTGTCACAACGTCATCGCGGGCAAGGTGGAGCGCCACCCCGGTCGCTCCTACAGGGGGACGCGGCTCAAATCAGCGATTCAACACCGTGGCGGACGATGCGTTTATCCAGGTCTCCACCCAGCCAGTACGCCAGGTCAGCAGGGCGCTCAATGTTCCAGGCGACGAAGTCGGCGACTTTGCCGACTTCCAGCGAGCCATGGGTTTCGCCCAGACCTAGGGCTTTTGCTGCATTGATCGTAACCCCGGCCAGGGCTTCTTCGGGTGTCATACGGAACAGCGTGCACGCCATGTTCAGCATCAAGCGCAGCGACAGCGCGGGCGAAGTGCCGGGGTTGAGGTCGGTGGCAATCGCGATATCGACCCCATGTTTGCGCAGCGCATCCATCGGCGGCAATTGAGTCTCGCGCAGAAAGTAATAAGCCCCCGGCAGCAGCACTGCGACGGTTCCAGCCGCGCCCATGGCAATGGCATCAGCCTCGGTCATGAACTCCAGATGATCCGCCGACAACGCCTTGTAACGCGCCGCCAGACTTGAGCCCGCCAACGGCGAAAGCTGCTCGGCATGCAGTTTCACCGGCAAGCCCAATTGCCCGGCGGTGATGAAAACCTGCTCGACTTGCGCCGGGGAGAACGCCAGGTACTCACAAAACGCATCTACCGCATCGACCAAACCTTCCTCGGCCAATGCAGGCAGTATTTCGCTGCAGATGTGATTGATGTAGTCGTCAGCGCGGTCGGCGTATTCCGGGGGCAGCGCGTGAGCGGCCAGACAGGTGCTGCGCACCGTCACGGGCAGCGTGTTGCCCAGTTGGCGGATGACCCGCAGCAGTTTGCGCTCGGTGGCCAGATCCAGGCCGTAACCGGACTTCATTTCCACTGTGGTTACGCCATCCTTCAGCAAATGCCGCAGACGGCGCTCGGCGCTGGCGTACAACTCGTCTTCACTGGCGGCGCGAGTCGCGCGCACGGTGCTGGCAATGCCGCCACCGGCTACGGCGATTTCGGCATAACTTACGCCTTGCAGACGCTGCTCGAATTCGCCGCTGCGGTTGCCGCCGAACACCGCATGAGTGTGACAGTCGATCAGGCCCGGCGTCACCCACGTGCCGTTCAAGTCGATGACACTGTCGTAAGTCGCTTCAGCGAGCGCCGCTTGAGGCCCGATCCATTCGATCAACGCTCCAGACGTCACGATGGCGGCATCCTCGATGATCGAGTATTTGCCTTGGGCCATGCTTGCTACGTGACAGTGTTTCCAGAGCGTTTTCATGTCCAGTCTCCGAGGTTACCGATGGGTGGGAGGCGAATGTTCAGGGCGTTTGACCCATATGAAATAGGCCGCAAGCAACAACACAACCCAGCCTGCGCCAACGATCAGCGCGATACGGTTGTCCGGGAAATAGCCCAGCACGCCGAATATAAACAGCATGAAGGCGATGGCCGCGGCGGGGGCGTAGGGCCAGAACGGAACCGGGAATTGCAGCTGCGCCGCTTCTTCGCGGCTCATCTTGCGGCGCATGGCGACCTGGGTCAGCAGGATCATCAACCAGACCCACACGGTGGCGAAGGTCGCAATCGAGGCGATGACCATGAACACGTTTTCCGGGATCAGGTAGTTCAGCAGAACGCCGATCAGCAGCGCGACACCCATCACCAGCACGGTCATCCATGGCACGCCTTGTTTAGACAGTTGTGAGAACGCCGCCGGTGCCTGACCCTGTTGCGCCAGGCCATACATGATGCGACCGGCGCCGAACACGTCGCTGTTGATCGCCGACACGGCAGCGGAAATCACCACCACGTTAAGCAGCGCAGCCGCCCATGGCAGGCCGATGCTGGAGAAGATCTGCACGAACGGGCTGTTGGCCTTGGTGATCTGCGACCACGGAAACAGCGACATCAGCACGAACAACGTCAGGACGTAGAACAGCAGAATACGCAGCGGCACCGAGTTGATGGCCTGCGGGATAGTGCGTTGCGGGTCTTTGGCTTCGCCCGCTGTGATACCGATGATTTCGATGCCGCCGAACGCGAACATCACCACCGCAAAGCAGGCGATCAGGCCGCCGATGCCATTAGGCATGAAACCGCCATGGGTCCACAGATTGCTGATGCTGGAAACCGTCTCGCCGCTGCCTGACAGGTTTACGCCGAACAGCAATAGCCCGAGCCCGGCGACGATCATCGCGACAATGGCGCCGACTTTAAGCAGTGACAGCCAGAACTCGGTTTCGCCGAAGACTTTGACGTTGCACAGGTTCAGCGCGCCGATCAGGAACACAATGCCCAGTACCCAGATCCAGCGCGGGACTTCCGGGAACCAGAAACCCATGTAGATCCCGAACGCGGTGACGTCGGCGATACAGACGATGATCATTTCAAAGGCATAGGTCCAGCCGAGCACGAAGCCCGCCATTGGGCCTAGGTACGTGCTGGCGTATTCGCCGAACGAGCCGGACACCGGGTTGTGCACGGCCATTTCACCCAAGGCGCGCATGACCATGAACACGGCTGCGCCACCGATCAGGTAAGCCAGCAAAACGGCCGGGCCTGCCATCTGGATCGCCGAAGCCGAGCCGTAGAACAGGCCGGTGCCAATGGCTGATCCCAGTGCCATGAAGCGAATGTGCCGGGCCGAAAGCCCGCGTTTCAAACCTTGCTGTGACGTCATTTCAATCCAATCCGGTTTCTTTCCAGCGAACTGCCAGGTACTCAGGCGCGCAAGGATACCTGCTGGGTCGCGTCGGCCAAATCATTGGCCTGTCGGGTGTCGCTTGGCTGACATCCGGTGTCATGGATGTCTATACGTTTGTGGCCCCTCGCGGCTAAAGCCGCTCCTACGGACGACACGCCTCCGTAGGACTGGCTTTAGCCGGGAGGACGTCATCACATTTGCCGCATCTGTTTTGTCAGGAATATCGAGTCATCGTTCTTCGCGGGCAAGCCCGGCTCCCACAGGAGAACACGATCTCATGTTGGAGCAGCCGGGGTGGCGCTCCCACAGGGGACGCATTCCTTTGTGGGAGCTGGGCTTGCCCGCGATATAGGCGACTCAATCTAAAGTCATACCGCGTCCAGTCTTATCGTCGGAATGCCGCCCAGACCAGGCTCAGCTCCCACATGAGTGGTGTGCTCCGTAAGATTGGATTCGCCTCGCGAGACATCGACTGTTGCCGACCGGCACTGGCGAAACACTCTTTCCAGCAACGCTTCACTCCTGAGCACCTTGGCGCTGCTGGCAATATCCGGGGCCAGCCAGCGGTCTTCGTCGTAAGGCGGGACTGCTTCGCGCAGCACCCGCCAGGCGACATCGGTACCCACGCCAAAGCGCTGAAGCTTCAAAAACTCGAAGGCCTGGGCGGCGAGCAGATACTCGATAGCGAGGATCTGTGTGGTGTTATCCAGCACCTTGTGCAGCTTCAGCGCGGCGTTGGTGCCCATGCTCAAGTGGTCTTCCTGCAAACCCGAGGTGACAAAATTGTCGGTCACTGCCGGTTGCGCCAGTTGGCGGTTTTCCGCGCACAACGACGCCGCGACGTACTGTACGATCATCATCCCCGAGTTGACCCCCGGCTGGCTGACCAGAAACGCTGGCAGGTTGCTGATGGTCGGGTTGATCAGGCGATCCAGACGTCGCTCGGCAATCGAGCCCAGTTCAGCGACAGCAATCGCCAGCAGATCCGCCGCCATGGCGACAGACTGACCGTGCGGGTTGGCTTGCGATACCACGCGGTACGACTCAGGTGTGCCGAGCACCAGCGGGTTGTCTGTCGCCGAGTTCAGCTCGATTTCAATCTGCCGGGTTGCGTGTACCAACTGATCGCGGGTCGCGCCATGCACTTGCGGGATCGAGCGAACGCTCAGCGCGTCCTGAGTCCGTATGCCACGGCTGTTGACCACCACTTCACTGCCATCCAGCAAACCACGCAGGTTGCTGCCTACGATTTGCATGCCCGGATGCGGCTTGAGCGCGATGATCTCGGCATCGAAGGCATTGATCTGGCCGCCAAGCGCTTCAAAACTCATTGCACCGATTACGTCCGCCCACTGTGTCAGGCGTTGCGCATCGGCAATTGCCAGACAGCTCAGGCCAGTCATGCACGGCGTGCCGTTGACCAGGCACAATCCGTCTTTCGCACCGAGTATGACCGGGCTCAAGCCCTCGGCATCCAGCGCTTGCTGCGCAGGCATGACATGGCCGCGATAACTGACGTCGCCCACGCCCAGCAAGGCAATGCCGATATGCGCCATGTGGGTCAGATAACCTACTGAACCCTGGGACGGCACGTACGGTGTGATGTTGCGGTTGAGCAAATTCAGCAGCGCCTCGACGACTTGCCGGTGCAGCCCGGATTTGCCCTGGCTGTAGTTGATGATCGCCGCGCAGATGATCGACCGGGTTTGCTCGTCTGAAAGCGCTACGCCGACGCCGCACGCGTGGCTCAGCAGGGTGTTGCGCGATAACTGGCTCAGTTGTTCGCCTTGCAGTGAAATATTGCACAGCGCACCCAGCCCGGTGTTCACGCCATAAGCACGCTCGCCGCTGGCGACGATGCGCTCGACAATGGCCTGAGCGTTGTCGATCCGCGCCCAGGCGCTGGCCGAGAGCGCCAGTTGCGCACCCCGGCGAGCGACCGCAACCACGTCCTGCCAACGGACCTGACCTTCACCAATCACCACTTGTTCGACGGGCGACATCTGCACGCTTCCTTACACAGTCACTGCGCGCCGCTGCACGAAACGATCAACGTATTCGTCGGCGGGGGAGTAGAGGATTTCTTTCGGAGTGCCCACCTGAATCAACTGTCCGTCCTTGAGAATCGCGATGCGATTACCGATGCGCACGGCTTCGTCGAGGTCATGGGTGATGAACACGATGGTCTTCTTCAGGCTGCTTTGCAGCTCCAGTAACTGGTCCTGCATTTCCGCGCGAATCAACGGATCGAGTGCGCTGAACGCTTCGTCCATCAGGATAATGTCGGTGTCAGCCGCCAATGCGCGGGCCAGCCCCACCCGTTGACGCATGCCGCCGGAAAGCTGATGCGGGTATTTGTTTTCGTAGCCCTGCAGGCCCACGGTGCTGATCCAGTGCCGGGCGCGTTCGATGCAATACTCTTTGCTCTCGCCGCGAACTTTCAGGCCGTAGGCGACGTTGTCCTCAACGGTCTTGTGCGGCAGCAGGCCAAAGCTCTGGAACACCATGCTGATTTTCTTGCGACGAAATTGGCGCAAGGCTTCCATGTCGTACTGCAGGATGTCTTCGCCATCGACCAGGATTTCACCGCTGGTGGGGTCGATCAGTCGGTTGAAGTGACGCACCAGCGTAGACTTGCCCGAGCCGGACAGGCCCATGATCACGAAAATCTCACCGCTGCCGATGGACAGCGACAAGTCATTCACGCCGACCACGCAGCCGGTTTTTGCCAGGACTTCATCCTTGCTGCTGTTCTGTCTGACCATTTCCAGCGCGTCCCTGGAACGGTTGCCGAAAATCTTGAAGACGTTGCGGACCACGATTTTGTTGGGCTCTTGGTTAGTCATTTGTTCGCCTCATGCCGTGGTCGGCCGTATGCCTGGGTGATGCGGTCGATGACCACTGCGAGAATCACAATCGCCAGCCCGGCTTCCAGTCCGCGTCCGACGTTCAGGGTCTGAATGCCCACCAACACGTCTTCGCCAAGGCCGCGAGCGCCGATCATCGAGGCGATAACCACCATCGACAGGGCCATCATCGTGGTCTGGTTGATCCCGGCCATGATGCTCGGCAGCGCCAGCGGCAGTTGCACGCCGAACAATTGCTGCCAACGATTGGCACCGAACGCATTGATCGCTTCCATGACTTCGCCGTCCACCTGACGAATGCCCAGATCGGTGAGGCGAATCAGCGGCGGCGCGGCATAGATCACCGTGGCGAAAATCGCCGGGACCTTGCCCAGGCCGAACAGCATCAATACCGGTATCAGGTAAACGAAGCTAGGCATGGTCTGCATGATGTCCAGCAACGGCATCAGCACCGAGCGCAGGCGGTTGCTGCGTGCCGAGAGGATCCCCAGCGGAATGCCGATGATCACCGAAATCAGTGTGGCGACCAGCATCAGCGCCAAGGTCTGCATCAGCTTGTCCCACAGCCCGACGGCACCTACCAGAAACAGCAGGCCGACTATGACGGCAGTGGTCGTAATCTTGCGCGTGGCGTGCCAGGCGATGCCGCCGACGATGGCCAGCATCAACCACCACGGCGCCATGCGCAGCAGGCCTTCCAGGTTGACGATGGCCCACAGCAGCGTGTCGGAGATCTGCCGGAACACATCACCGTAATTGGTCACCAGCGCATCAACCCAGTCGTTGACCAGATTGGCGATGGAGAATGTGAAGCTTTCGGGGAACATAAGGTGCTCTCTGAACTGGAATTCAATCCTGTGGGAGCCGAGCTTGCTCGCGATAAGGCTGAACGCGATCTAACGTGAACTGCGTCCAGCCTTATCGCGAGCAAGCTCGGCTCCCACAGGGGAATGAGTGTTGCCTAGAGTGAAGCATCCACCTTTTTAGCCGCTTCTTCACTCACCCAGGCATGCCAGACTTCAGGGTGTTCCTTGAGGAAGATCTTCGCCAGTTTCGGCGATTCGATACGGTCCTTGGTCATGCGGGCCAGGTTCTGGTTGAGCAGATCGATCGGGATGTTGACCTTTTCCATGACCGACACCAACTCAGGCGCCTGCTCGTGGAAGGTCTTGGACAGGCCGACCTTGATCTCGATGGTCTTGTTAACGCCATCCTTCTCTTCCAGACGCACCATGTCTACTTGACCCATCAACGGCGTCGGCGACCAGTAGTAAGTCAGGATCGGCTCGCCACGTTTGTAGCTGGACAAAATCGCCGCATCCAGCGCCGGGCCAGTGCCTGGGCGGAAGTTGGTGTACTTGTCTTCCAGGCCGTAGCTTTTCAGCATCTCGCTGTTTTCCAGCTCACAGGTCCAGCCAGCCGGGCAGTTGTAGAAGCGGCCTTTGCCGGGTTCTTCAGCGTCCTTGAACAGCGTCGAGTATTTGGCTAGGTCGCTGATGGATTTCAGGTCCGGAGCCTTGGCTTCCAGCTTGCGTTTGGCGTCGCCTTCGATCACGTAGCGCGGCACGTACCAACCTTCGACGGCGCCTTTGACCGGGCTACCGACACCGACTACTTTTCCGGCCTTCTCAGCCTTGTTCCACACTTCGCTACGGCCGACCCACTCTTCGGCAAACACCTGAATGTCGTTGGTGCTCAGGGCGTTCTCCATGGTGATGGAATTGCCCGGCAGGCTGTCGACTTCACAGCCATAACCCTTGTTCAGGACTACCTGCAACACGTCGGTCAGCAACATTGCGCTTTCCCAGTTCAGACCGGCGAACTTCACCGGCTTGCCGGATTCACACCAACCCGCTGCCTGACTCGCGCCAGCGCCGGTGAGCAAACCCAGTGAAATCAACGTGGACAGCAGTGCCTTTTTGGTTTTCATTGCGTGACGCTCCTCGCGAATGGATGTGGCAGTTTCCAGATCAAAAGGCCAGAAGCCTGATTGCAGGACACTTGACGGTCCTTTGGGGTGGTCAGTTCACTAACACTGCGTGGTCGGACACTGAATGCAGAACCTGTGCAGACTGTGTGGGAGCGAATTCATTCGCGAAAAGGCCCTACCTGAAAAGGTATCGTTGCCTGACACACCGCTTTCGCGAATGAATTCGCTCCCACAGAAATGCATTTCAATTCAATTGCATCGTTGGCACACCCTAGCCTTAATTCCCAACCATCGGCAGGTTCAAGCCCTTCTCATTCGCGCAATCGATCGCGATCTGATAACCCGCATCCGCATGGCGCATCACGCCGGTCGCCGGGTCGTTGTGCAGGACGCGGGCGATGCGTTCGGCTGCTTCGTCTGTACCGTCGCACACGATCACCATGCCCGAGTGCTGCGAGAAGCCCATACCGACACCGCCGCCGTGGTGCAGCGAAACCCAGGTCGCGCCGCTGGCGGTATTGAGCAGGGCATTGAGCAGCGGCCAGTCGGACACGGCATCGGAGCCGTCCTGCATGGATTCTGTTTCGCGGTTCGGGCTGGAGACCGAGCCGGAATCCAGGTGGTCACGGCCGATCACAACCGGTGCCGACAACTCGCCGCTGCGGACCATTTCGTTGAAGGCCAGACCGAGTTTGGCGCGCTGACCCAGGCCTACCCAGCAGATACGCGCTGGCAGGCCCTGAAAAGCAATGCGCTCGCGGGCCATGTTCAGCCAGTTGTGCAGGTGCGCGTCGTCCGGGATCAGTTCTTTGACCTTGGCGTCGGTTTTGTAGATGTCTTCCGGATCGCCCGACAGCGCGGCCCAGCGGAAAGGCCCTACGCCGCGGCAGAACAACGGACGAATGTAGGCCGGTACAAAACCCGGGAAGTCGAACGCATTGGCTACGCCTTCTTCCTTGGCCATCTGACGGATGTTGTTGCCGTAGTCGAACGTAGGAATCCCCATCTTCTGGAAGGCCAGCATCGCCTCGACGTGTTCAGCCATGGACTGCTTGGCGGCTTTGACCACTGCTGCCGGTTCGGTCAAAGAGCGCGCGCGATACTCGTCCCAGGTCCAGCCCTTTGGCAGGTAACCGTTGAGGGGATCGTGGGCGCTGGTCTGGTCGGTGACCATGTCCGGGCGTACACCGCGACGAACCATTTCCGGCAGGATTTCAGCGGCGTTGCCGCACAAGGCGATGGAGATTGCTTTGCCTTCAGCGGTGTATTTGGCGATGCGCGCCAGGGCGTCGTCGAGATCAACGGCCTGTTCATCGACGTAACGCGTCTTGAGACGGAAATCGATGCGACTTTGCTGGCATTCAATGTTCAGCGAGCTGGCCCCGGCCATACCGGCAGCCAGTGGTTGCGCGCCACCCATGCCGCCCAGGCCTGCAGTCAGGACCCACTTGCCTTTTAGGCTGCCGTTGTAATGCTGGCGACCGGCCTCGACGAAGGTTTCGTAAGTGCCTTGGACGATGCCCTGGCTGCCGATGTAGATCCAGCTGCCTGCAGTCATCTGGCCGTACATGGCCAGACCTTTAGCATCCAGTTCGTTGAAGTGCTCCCAGCTCGCCCAATGCGGCACCAGGTTGGAGTTGGCGATCAGCACGCGAGGCGCATTGCTGTGAGTCTTGAATACGCCGACCGGTTTGCCGGACTGAACCAGCAGGGTTTCGTCATCATTCAGGTTGGTCAGGCTTTCGACGATCTTGTCGTAGCACTCCCAGTTGCGTGCTGCGCGGCCGATGCCGCCGTAAACCACCAGCTCCTTGGGATTCTCGGCCACTTCCGGATCGAGGTTGTTCATCAGCATGCGCAGCGGAGCTTCGGTCATCCAGCTCTTGGCGGTCAGCGTGGTACCGCGAGCAGCGCGAACTTCGACGTCACGGTAGCGGGTCCAGTGTTGGGTATTCTCGGTCACGAAAGAAGTCCTCAGCGATCAGTTCAATGCACTTGGCTTTACTTGTATGTACAAGCATATGCAATTGAAATACCAACTCTCGAAAACCAGCCTGTAGGAGCGCGCTTGCCCGCGATGGTGTCGGGTCAGCCTATACATGTGTCGGCTGATCTGACGCTATCGCGGGAAAGCGCGCTCCTACAGAGAACTTAATTTAATTCAAAAGGTTGGGGATTTTAAAGCCGCAGTGAGGGGCAGGATGCCTGATCGGATTTTCAGGGGGATGGCAGAGCGATCAGATCTCTTCCCCCCCCCCCAAGCCAATCCATCTGTGCATGTTACTGCGCAGAAGATTTGCTTGGTTTTGGGGCGCTCGGTAACGAATTGGTGCGCGGTTTGGGTCAGATCACCTTAACGGCACGCCCGATGAACTGGATCGGCCCGGTTGGTTTGCCAATCGGTGAGCCGGTGGCCTGTTCCAGCGTCAGCTCAAACAGTTGGTTGGGCTGCAACGGCGGCAGTTTATCCAGGGGCACTTGCAGGGTTTGCCCCGGCTTGACCAGTCCCAGAGAAACCGGGCCTTGCCAGTCGTCACCCTTCGTCCAGAACTCCAGTGCCTTGTCGGCGGGCACTTCGGTAACGCTCAGGGGGATGAGCTGGATGTCTTGTGAATTACTGGTCTGAACCACCCAGCCCGGTGCTTTATCCTGCGGCGCGACCAGCACCACCAGATAAGACGGCGATGGAGTCGTGCGTGATTGAGTGAGCAAGGTCATGCCTAACACCAGCGACGCCGCAAGGCCTGCACCGGCCAGGCCGCGCCAGATCGACAGGTTGTTCCACCAGCTTTGTACGTCGCGTTTTGAGGTTTTCTGTGGTGCAAGCAGATCATCCAGGCTGCGCTCGATCCTCGCCCACAGATGCGCTGGCGGTTTTTTCGGTTCCACCATGTCCGTCAGTGGCAACAGACGTTCTTCCCACGCATCGACTGCGGCCCGCAAGGCGGGCTCGTTGGGCAGCCGACGCTGTACTTCAATTCGTTGCCGGGCAGACAAAGTGCCCAGCACATATTCGCCCGCCAACTCGTTGAGCGGTTTTTGGGGTTCAGTGCCCGAGCTGTTGCTCATCCGATGCACTCCCGTAATGCATTCAGGCTGCGCTTGATCCAGGCTTTTACAGTGCCCAGCGGCGCGCCGACTTTTTGCGCAATCTCTTGATGTGAATAGCCGTCCACGTACGCGTGGAACACGCAATTGCGACGTACCGGTTCAAGCTGCTCCAGACAGAACTCGATCCGCCCCGGATTCACCCGCCAGTCAAAACTGTCCACCGTTTCGTTCCAGCCTTCCAGCGTTGCCTGGGCTTCACCGTGCTCGTCTTCATCTTCGCTCTGCACCTCACGGGCATTGTTGCGAATGGCGTTCAACGCCAGATTTCGGGTGATGCTGAATATCCAGCCACGGGCCGACCCTCGGGTCTTGTCGAAGCTTGTCGCCCCGGTCCAGACCTTGATGAAGGCGTCGTGCACGATGTCCTGAGCCAATGCGCTGTCACGCACCAGGCGTTGCGCAACACCGAGCAGACGAGGGCTTTCCTGAGCATACAGCCGCTCAAGCGCCTGCCGTTCGCCTCGGGCGCAGGCATCCAGTGCTGCTTCGTAATCAAACAGGGATTCGTGGGAGGACAATTCAATACGCCGTTTACAGAGAACTTCCACTCCGATTTGAATCGGAGCACCCGCGCAGGAGCATAGACCAGTTCCTGCGCAGGCTCGCGCTAATTACTTGGCAGACCAGAAGATATAGTCGGCCTGGTATTTAACGATTTCCTTCGCGCCCTTGTTGCTCTCTGCGCACGCTTTGGCTGGCGCTACGCCGCCTTTGAGCGCAGTACGCTGAATGTAGGCAACACCAGTCATCGCGCCTTTGCCTTCAGCCGGGTTGGCTTTGACCAACTGGTACGGCAAGTTGCCAGCGCTGGATGGGGCCACGGCGAGCTGGGTGCCGGTCACTTTGGAACCGTCTTTAGCTTCCCAGGTGGCTGGCGGGCCGTAGTAAGTACCGACTTGCTTGCCGCTGCGATCATTGAGCACGGCTTTAGGACCCACGAATGCCCATTCCATGCCTTCGGCAGCATTGGCTTTGGCGCGGCACTCGTAAGTGATTTCGCCTACGCCGGTGGTTTCCATGCTGACTTTGAAGCCATCTGGAACCCGCACGGTTTCCGGCAGGTTGCTTTGAGCGAAGGCAGAGGGCGCCAGGCAAGTGAAAGCCAGTGCAGCACCAGTCAGGCAGAGCAAGCGTTTTGCGTTCATGCAGACATCTCCAGTTTTGGGTTTTCGCTTAACAGCCAAACCGGCTGCTTATCTGTACTACCCGCGAGAAACCCATCTGGATGCAGCGATTTGAAAATAAATTTTCAGCCCTTGCTGATTCGGCTGCGCAGCAGGATCACACCCGCAATCGCCGCGAGTCCTGAACCCATTAATACGCCGACTTTCACTTCGTCGATCAGGTGCGCAGAGCCGGGGAACGCGAGGTTGCCAATAAACAAACTCATGGTGAAACCGATGCCGCAGAGGATCGCTACGCCATACAACTGAACCCAGTTGCTACCTTCTGGCAACGAGGCCAGACCGGAGCGGATGGCCAGAACGGCGGCAAGGAACACACCAATCTGCTTGCCGACGAACAAGCCTAGCGCAACGCCAAGTGGCACGGGATCGATCAGGTTCTGCAGGGAAATCCCCGATAACGACACCCCGGCATTGGCAAAGCCGAATATAGGCACTATGGCGAACGCTACCCAGTAATGCAGCTTCTCTTCGAGGAACAGCAGCGGCGAGCGAGACTCTTCTTCAGGCTTGCCCAAAGGAATGCACAGCGCCAGAGCGACACCGGCCAAGGTCGCGTGAACGCCCGATTGCAGAACGAAGAACCACAGAGCCGCACCCAGCAGCAAGTACGGCAACAGGCGACGCACGCGCAGACGATTCATTACGATCAGGACGGCGAGTGTGGCAAAAGAGGCGAGCAGCATCGGCATGTTCAGGCCGCTGCTGTAGAAGAAAGCGATGATGGTGACGGCGCCCAGATCGTCGAGGATCGCCAGAGCGGCGAGAAAGACTTTCAGGGAAGTGGGCACGCGTTTGCCTAGCAGTGACAGCACACCCAGCGCGAACGCAATATCGGTAGCGGCAGGGATCGCCCAGCCGCTCATGGTTTCCTGGTTGCCCCAGTTGACTGCGATGTAGATTAGCGCAGGCACCAGCATGCCGCCGGCTGCTGCAAAGCCGGGCAGGGCGCGTTGACCCCAGGTGGCCAGGCCGCCCGCGAGTACTTCACGTTTGATTTCCAGGCCGACCATCAGGAAGAAGATCGCCATCAGCCCGTCGTTGATCCACAACTCAACGGAAAGCCCCAGCCAGACGCTGTGCAGTGCCGCGAAATAGCCAGCGCACAGGCCGGAGTTGGCGACGATCAGTGCCGCGAGTGCCGCACCCATCAATATGATGCCGCCAGCCGATTCCGAGGCCAGGAAACTGGCAAGTATGGCGATGGCTCTTGGGGTTTCTTTTTTGTTGTTATCGGCAGTCATTGGCAGGTGCGGCGTCCTTGGGGAAACGTTGTAAATGGCCTGGAACGAGCTTCTGTGGGAGCGAATTCATTCGCGAAAGCTAGTTTGCAGTCGGCCGAAATCTTTCGGTGAAGCGCTGGCCTCTTCGCGAATGAATTCGCTCCCACAGGTGAGTGGTCTGTCAGTAAGTTTTCACGTGTTCTGGATTTTGGTCAGCTCAATCAAACAACAGCGGCTAGCACGTGGCGCATAAAGCACAACCTCCAGCAACGCGCCGGATTCATTATCCAGTTGCAGACAATCATGCTTTTCCAGCAACTGCGGCGGATGCTCGGCCAGGTTCGCGGCCATCTGCTCTGCGGCGCTGAACAGCAACAGCGTAGACGCCGAACTGAACAGGCGTTGAGGTTTGAGCACATCGACCCACTGCAAACTGACGCGATAACGGTCCGGCGAGTAGATCAGGTTGAAATCGCGAATCGCACCCTCAATCAATGTGCAACTGACCTGGCTGTCGCCGCTGAACGCGAAGGGATCGCCGGGCAGCAGTGGCTCGGTCGTTTTGCCGTCGATATCCAGCGTCATGCCCGCGCCTTGCAGCACCGTGATGATGCGTTGATAGCCAGGAAACAGGGAAAAGCCCCCGGACTGCTGGATATCGGCAATCGACAGACGCCAGCCGAAACCTTCCAGCCCTTCGCCCGCATCCCGGGTCACTTCTTCAGTGCTGCCGCCGCCGTTTTTCCAGGGCATGCGCGGGTAGTCAGCGGCGCGCAAAACAGTCAGTTGGCTCATTTGCTGAAACGTCCTTCCAGGCGATGACGGGAACCGGGGTGGATCAGGCGCGCGGCGGTCACTGGCTGGCGGCCGGACCACGTGCGGCGGCGGATCAAGAGGCAAGGTTCACCCGGGCTGATCTGCAACAGCTCGCACTCATCAGGCTCGGCCAGAATGGCCTCAACCACATGCTCGCCTTCGGTCAATGGCGCGACTTGCGAAAGATAAGCGTAGGGGGTTTGTTGAGTGAAATCCTGGCTCAAGTAGTCCGGTGCGACCAACGCGTTGACATAGCGATCTTCGATTTGCACCGGCAGATCGTTTTCCAGATGCACGATCAACGAATGGAACACCCGCTGACCTTCGCGCATATCCAGCGCCAGAGCTCGTTCGGAGCCAGCAGCTTCTTCTTTCAGGAGGATGACCTTGCAGGTGTGACGATGACCCCGTGCTGCGATTTCATCCGCGATATTGTGGACTTCAAACAGTGCCGACTGACTCTTGGGCTCGGCGACGAAAGTACCAACGCCTTGCATACGCACTAACAGGCCTTCGGCGGTCATTTCACGCAGGGCACGGTTGATGGTCATGCGGCTGAAGCCCAGTTGGGTCACCAGCTCGCTCTCCGACGGCACGCGGTGATGCGGCGGCCAGTTTCCGCACTGGATTTGCTGCGCGATCATCTGCTTGACGCGGGCGTACAGCGGGGCCGGACTGTCGCCCATTTGGGCAGCCAATGGAGAAGTGGCAGGCGGAGTCGGCACTGAGGGCAATCCTTTTCGAAGGTAATTCAGGTGCAGGTCGGCGCTGATCTTGCAGCGCCTGGACATTAATAACGTGTGTTTACGCTACCCATTAACCTGTTCGGCGACAAGCTTGCCGGAGTTTACCGAGCGTGCAAACGTCTGTATATGTATATACAAATCACTTTTCGAGGGATGCAAAGCTATGTCCGCCTTCTTTGCCGAGCGTGCATTGTTGCCTGATGGCTGGGCCAATAATGTTCGCATTGAGGTCAGCGCCGCTGGCGTGATCACTCATATCGCCACGGAGGCTGATGCTTCAGGTGCGGAGTCGCTCAAAGGGCCGCTACTGCCAGGCATGCCGAATCTGCATTCTCACGCATTCCAGCGGGCGATGGCCGGGCTGGCGGAAGTCGCAGGCAACCCCAATGACAGCTTCTGGACCTGGCGGGATTTGATGTACCGCCTGGTTGGAAAGATTAGCCCACAGCAATTGGGTGTCATTGCCCGTCAGTTGTACATCGAAATGCTCAAGGGCGGTTTTACCTCGGTTGCCGAATTTCATTACGTGCATCAAGACACCTCCGGCAAGCCTTACGCAGACCCGGCGGAACTGGCGCTGCAAATCAGTCAAGCGGCGAGTTCTGCTGGAATCGGACTGACGCTGTTGCCAGTGCTCTACAGTCACTCCGGTTTTGGCGGGCAAGCGCCGAACGAAGGTCAGCGACGGTTTATCCACAGCACCGACAGCTACCTTGATTTGCAGGCGCGTTTGCAACCTGTAATGCGTGAGCAGTCAGCGCAGCAGTTGGGTCTTTGTTTTCACTCGCTGCGTGCGGTAACGCCTGAGCAGATCAGCACTGTGCTGGCCGCTAGCGATCAACAATGTCCGGTGCACATTCACATCGCCGAGCAGCAAAAGGAAGTCGACGACTGCATGAGCTGGAGCGGTCGTCGGCCCGTGCAATGGCTGTACGAAAACGCTCCAGTGGATGAGCGCTGGTGTCTGGTGCACGCCACTCATGTGCAGCCTGATGAAGTGGCGCTCATGGCGCAAAGCGGGGCGGTCGCGGGGTTGTGCCTGACCACCGAGGCGAATCTGGGCGACGGGATTTTTCCGGCGGTGGACTACATCGCTCAAGGCGGGCGCTGGGGAATCGGTTCAGACAGCCATGTCTCGTTGAGCGTCGTCGAAGAGTTGCGCTGGCTGGAATACGGTCAGCGGCTGCGGGATCAACGTCGCAATCGCTTGTATCGCAGCGATCAGCCCATGGTCGGCAGAACGTTGTTTGATGCAGCGCTGTTCGGTGGCGCTCAGGCGTTAGGTCAGCCGATTGGTCGACTGGAAGTGGGGCTGCGGGCGGACTGGTTGGTGCTGGACGGTAATGATCCGTACATCGCTACGGCGTCCGGCGACGGGATTCTTAACCGTTGGTTATTCGCAGGCAGCGACCGGCAGATTCGCGACGTGATGGTCAACGGCAAGTGGGTGGTACGCGAAGGGCATCATGCCGGGGAAGAGCAGAGCAATCGGGAGTTCGCGCAGGTGCTGCGGGAGTTGTTGGGGTGAATATTATTTGCGCCGACCTGAAGTTCACGCTAACTATGTGAGACCAAATTTATTCGGGAAGACGGCATTCCTGACGACAAAGATGCTGTGAGTGGACCGGCCCCTTCGCGAATAAATTCGCTCACACAGGGGCTTGTGTTTGCTGCGCGACAGCGCCGGTCTCACAGGTTCTGTGTATTACTTCCCGATCTTCGAATCCTCAACCCGCCAAACCAGCTTGGTGGTGTCGTACCCCTGCTGTTGGGCCTGGCTGAGCAGATGCTCTTTTACGTCCTTCGATATCGTTGGCGTGCGCGACAGCAGCCACAGGTATTTGCGGTCCGGGTTGCCCACGACAGCGGTCTTGTAACCGTCACCGATGTAGAGCACCCAGTAGTCGCCTTTGGCTACGCCGGGCAGCAAGCGGGAAAACCAGTTATCAAACTCCACCCACAACTTGTCGGTTTTACCCGGCACTTGCGGTGTCGCCGTGCCTGTTGCTTCCTGCCACTCGCCTTCAATCGTCCGGCAGCGGTTGGTCACGCCAACGTCGCCATCTTCCTTGAGGGCGTAATGCGCTTCGGATTGTGCGCACTTGCGCTGGAAGAACATCGGCAAACGGGCAATTTCGTACCAGGTGCCCTGATATTGCTTGAGGTCGACAGTGCCAACCGTTTTAGGCTCGAGGTTTTCAGCAGAGTGCGCGAAACCGATTGCGAGAAAGCTGGCCATTAGCACCAGACTAAAACGCACAAGTAATTTGATCATCTGTTATTTCAAGCCCTGACCCGAGAAAAGCACAACCTTGTCGGCGGCATACTGCACGCTGATGAAACTGGTCTGATCGCCCCACGTGCAACTGGACATACCCAGCGCGCCGGAGCATTCAGTCGGGCTGCCCAGCAGTTGTTCAACTTCCGCCTTGGGCATGCCTGCAGACAGTTTCGAGTAATTTTCCTGATTAACCTTGCTACATGCGGCCAGCAGCACGCAAAACGACAACAACGCTAGAGAGCGCAGAGACATGGATGAAGCTCCTGAACGGAAAGGGTAACGCCGCAGCAAACGGTCGATGGGCAGGTTGCTGGCGTAATACCGAAAGCTTAGAAGAGAAAAGCGGGATCTGGTTCCGTTGCGTGGTAAATCCATTTCATCCAAGGGACCGGACATTGTTGGAGCGAGGCTTGCCCGCGAAGAAAGATAACGCGGTATATCTGTACTAGTGGGGACAATGGTTCGCGGGCAAGCCTCGCTCCAACAAATATGCTTAAAACCTTGAGCCCGGCTCTTTCAGAATTCGATTTCTTCAGGCGTTGACGCAATGCCGAGAATTTCGTTGCGGTGCGGGAAGCACCCCAAGCGGATGATGATTGCCCTTGGCTTTGCCACTTCGGAGGGTGATCCGGCAGAGCCGAACCACTATTCCAGCAGCGGGAGCCAAGGGGCAGTCATATGGGTCAGGCCTTGTGGTACGAGGTCGCGCGCTCAACTTCTTCTTTCGAGCCCAGGAACACCGCAACACGCTGGTGCAGGCCATCCGGCTGGATATCGAGGATGCGCTGATGACCGTCAGTGGACGCGCCGCCAGCCTGTTCCACCAGGAACGACATCGGGTTGGCTTCGTACATCAAACGCAATTTGCCCGGCTTGGAAGGCTCGCGGCTGTCACGTGGATACATGAACAGGCCACCACGGGTCAGGATGCGGTGTACGTCGCCAACCATCGCGGCAACCCAGCGCATGTTGTAGTTCTTTTTCAGCGGACCGTCTTCGCCTGCCAGCAGTTCGTCAACGTAGCGTTGTACCGGAGCTTCCCAGTGACGCTGGTTGGACATGTTGATCGCGAATTCCTGAGTAGAGGTCGGAATCTTGATGTCTTCGTGGGTCAGTACGAAACTGCCCATTTCGCGATCCAGCGTGAAGCCTTTGACGCCGTCGCCCAAGGTCAGCACCAACATGGTCTGTGGGCCGTAGATGGCATAACCGGCAGCGACTTGCTGAGTACCTGGTTGCAGGAAAGCCTTCTCGTTCAGAGGCTCGTTCTGGCTCAGGTATTCGTTCGGGCAACGCAGTACGGAGAAGATGGTTCCGACCGGAGCGTTAATGTCGATGTTCGAAGAGCCGTCCAGTGGGTCGAAAACCAACAGGTAGGCGCCTTTCGGGTATTTGCCCGGGATCTGGTAAGCGTTGTCCATTTCTTCGGACGCCATGCCCGCCAGGTGACCGCCCCATTCGTTGGCTTCGAGCAGGATTTCGTTGGAGATCACGTCGAGCTTCTTCTGCACTTCGCCCTGAACGTTTTCAGTGCCCATGCTGCCGAGCACGCCGCCCAGTGCGCCTTTGGAAACGGCGTGGCTGATTTCCTTGCACGCTCGCGCCACCACTTCGATCAGGAAGCGCAGATCGGCAGGAGTGTTGTTGCTGCGGGTCTGCTCAATCAAATAGCGACTCAGGGTAACGCGGGACATGGATAGCTCCGAGAATAGGGGGGAATAAAAGACCCGCGCAGTTTAGCGCGAGTCGAGACGTAATACTGCCCATAAGACTGGGTTAACACCCATTGAGTTCACGGGTGGGCGGAGCTTAGGCGGAAAATGCTGAAACGGTGGCTGAAACGAAGTGGTCGAAGGGTGAAACGCGATCCCCTGTGGGAGCCGGGCTTGCTCGCGATAAGAACGACGCGATCTAAAGTGAACCGCGTCCAGCCTTATCGCGGGCAAGCCCGGCTCCCACATTGGCCGTATTGCCAAAGTGGGAGCAGTTTGCGCTTACTCCATTAATCCAGCGCCTTCCAGATATCCCCAGCGTATTCCCGGATTGTCCGGTCCGACGAGAACCATCCCATGCGGGCCGTGTTGAGTACCGCGGAGCGCCACCACTCTTTCGAGTCGTGCCAGTGGGCTTCGACCCTGGCCTGGGCTTCCCAGTAGGAATCAAAGTCGGCACAGACCAGAAAGCGGTCATAGGCCAGCAGTTGATCAATCAGGCCTGCGTAGCGGTTAGGATCATCCGGCGAAAACACCCCGCCCCGAATGGCTTGCAGGACGTCGTTGAGTCGACCCGATGCCGCCGCTGCCGCGTAAGCGCTGAAGTCGCCTACTTGCTTGTGGGCTTCTACTTCCCGAGAGGTCATGCCGAAGATGAACATATGCTCCAGACCTACCTGTTCGCTCATCTCCACGTTGGCACCGTCCAGTGTGCCGATGGTCAGCGCACCGTTGAGGCCGAATTTCATGTTGCTGGTGCCCGACGCTTCCAGACCTGCAGTAGAAATCTGCTCCGACAGGTCGGCTGCCGGGATGATGCTTTCGGCCAGGCTGACGTTGTAGTTGGGCATGAACACGACCTTGAGCAAACCGCGGACGGTAGGGTCGCTGTTGACGGTACGAGCGATGTCGTTGGTCAGCTTGATGATCAGCTTGGCCGAGTGGTAACTCGCTGCCGCCTTGCCCGCGAAGATCTTCACGCGTGGCACCCAATCGGTGCCTGGCTGAGCACGGATGGCCTGATACAAGGCGACAGTGTGGAACAGGTTCAACAGCTGACGCTTGTATTCGTGAATCCGTTTGACTTGCACATCGAACATCGCAGCCGGATTGACCACGATCCCCAGGCGCTCTTTGATGATCGCCGCCAGTGCACGCTTGCTGTGCAGGCGCTGATCCGCGAATTGCTTGCGGAAGGAGCTCTTGTCGGCGAACGGCTCCAGTTCGATCAAGCGTGTTTCAGCGTTATCCAGCACGTCTTCGCCCAGCGACTCGGTGAGCATCTGGGTAAGCTTGGGGTTGGCCTGGAACAGCCAGCGGCGGAAAGTGATGCCGTTGGTTTTGTTATTGATCCGCTCTGGATACAGTTTGTGCAGTTCGGCAAAAACCGTCTTGCGCATCAGTTGGGTATGCAGCGCGGAGACGCCGTTAATACTGTGAGAGCCAAGGAAAGCCAGGTTGCCCATGCGCACCCGACGACCGTTTTCTTCTTCGATCAGCGATACCGCACGCAGCACGTCAAAGTCGTGAATGCCTTTGGCGCGCAAAGTGTCGATGTGCTGGGCGTTGATGATGTAGATGATCTGCATGTGGCGCGGCAGCATCCGCTCCATCAGACCGACCGACCAGGTTTCCAGTGCTTCTGGCAGCAAGGTGTGGTTGGTGTAGGCGAGGGTGCCCACGGTAATCTTCCAGGCCGCGTCCCACGCGATGCCATGATTGTCGATCAACTGACGCATCAGCTCGGCCACGGCAATGGACGGGTGCGTGTCGTTCATCTGGATAGCCGCGTGTTCGGGCAGATCCATCAACGTGGCATGCATGTTCAGATGGCGGCGCAGCAAATCCTGCAGCGATGCGGAGACGAAGAAGTATTCCTGGCGCAGACGTAATTCCTGGCCCGCCTCGGTGGCATCGTTCGGGTAAAGCACGCGAGAGATACTTTCGGCGCGCACCACCTCGGCCACTGCACCAAAGTGGTCACCGGCGTTGAAGCGCTCCAGGTGCAAATCGCCTACTGCGCGGGCGCGCCACAGACGCAGGGTGTTCACGCTTTTGCCGCGCCATCCCACTACCGGGGTATCGTACGCAATGGCCCGAACGGTTTCCGACGGACGCCAGACCTGACGCTGTTCGCCGTCTTCATTGGTCAGCGTGTCGACACTGCCGCCGAAGCCGATGGGGTACACCACTTCCGGGCGTTCGAATTCCCATGGGTTACCGAAATCCAGCCAGTTCTCGGTCTGTTCCTGCTGCCAGCCGTCGACGATGGCCTGGCGGAAAAGGCCGTGCTCATAACGAATCCCGTAACCGTGACCCGCGATGCCCAGCGTCGACATGCTTTCCATAAAACAGGCAGCCAGACGACCCAAGCCGCCGTTACCCAGCGCTGCGTCGGGCTCAAGCAACTTGATGCGCTCGATGTCCACACCCAGTTCGGTCATCGCCTCACGGGCGACCTCCAGCAGGCCGAGGTTGCTCAGGCTGTCGTACAGCAGACGCCCGATAAGAAATTCCAGTGAAAGGTAATAAACCCGCTTCTGAACCTGGCGATAAATCTTCCGGGTGTGGTCCATCCAGTGCTCAACCATGTGGTCACGAGCAGCGAGTGCAACAGCTTCGAACCAGTCATGCTCAAACGCATGGTCAGGGTCCTTGCCCACCGAATAGGTGAGTTTGGCGAGAACAGCGGCGCGGAAAGCAGCCACTTCAGCGTCACGAACGAGTGGTTCCTGAGACATCGATACGACCTCAAGTAGTCAGACGAATAAAGGATGAGATTTCTTTGACTGTAGGGCGAGTCTGCAAAACTTTCCTGAAATTTCCTAAATTACTCAGGGCATGACCCACGTTACGACAGAAACATGTCGCTCTGGTTCGCCGGTTCAGGCAATTGGCAAACCGCTTGCATTGATCGTTCCACTCTCGGCAAGAGCTGCGAGTGACAGCATGAACATTCCTCGTTTCGGGTTTATGATGCCTCAAGGCAAAAAAATAGAAGAACCCGAATCGCACTCACGGAGCACCTATGCAGACCTTGTATCCGCAGATCAAACCTTACGCCCGGCATGATCTGGCTGTAGAGGCACCGCACGTTTTGTATGTCGATGAAAGCGGGTCACCGGAAGGTCTGCCGGTGGTGTTTATCCATGGCGGTCCAGGCGCGGGTTGCGATGCGCAAAGCCGTCGCTATTTCGATCCCAATCTTTATCGCATCATCACTTTCGATCAGCGTGGCTGTGGTCGCTCGACGCCTCATGCAAGCCTGGAAAACAACACGACCTGGGATCTGGTTGCCGATCTTGAGCGGATTCGCGAGCATCTGGGCATCGATAAGTGGGTGCTGTTTGGCGGGTCCTGGGGTTCGACCTTGTCCCTGGCGTATGCCCAGACTCACCCGGACCGCGTCCATGCTCTGATCCTGCGCGGTATTTTTCTGGCGCGCCCGCAAGAGATCGAGTGGTTCTATCAGGCCGGTGCCAGCCGCATGTTCCCGGATTACTGGCAGGATTACGTGGCCCCGATCCCGCTGGACGAGCGCGATGATTTGTTGACCGCGTTCCACAAGCGCCTGACCGGCACCGACCAGATCGCCCAAATGCATGCGGCGAAAGCCTGGTCCACATGGGAAGGCCGCGCCGCGACGCTGCGCCCGAACCCGCAAGTGGTTGATCGCTTCTCCGAGCCTCAGCGCGCATTGTCGATTGCTCGCATCGAGTGCCATTACTTCACCAATAATTCTTTCCTCGAAGAAAACCAGCTAATACGCGACATGCCGAAAATCGCCCATTTGCCGGGCATCATCGTGCACGGTCGTTATGACGTCATCTGCCCGCTGGATAATGCGTGGGAATTGCACCAGGCCTGGCCGAACAGCGAGCTGCAGGTGATTCGTGACGCTGGGCATGCTGCCTCGGAGCCAGGTATCACTGATGCTTTGGTCCGCGCCGCTGCACAGGTCGCCGCCCGGTTGCTGGATTTGCCGCCTGAAGAGGCTTGATTTGGACGCTACGCCTGTTTGAATTGGAACGGGATTCACGGTAGGAGCGAATTTATTCGCGAAGGGGGCGGTACATCCGATAGAAATTCATCGTTTGGTACATCGCATTCGCGAATGAATTCGCTCCCACAGGTATCCGTTTGATGCGCGATTGAATCGCAAGGAATGGGCATGAAAGGCTTGCTACAACGCGCTGCTGCCCAGGTCGCCGCCCGGTTGCTGGATTTGCCGCCTGAAGAGGCTTTATTTGGACGCTACGCCTGTTTGAATTGGAACGGGATTCACGGTAGGAGCGAATTTATTCGCGAAGGGGCCGGTACATCCGATAGAAACTCATCGTTTGGTACATCGCATTCGCGAATGAATTCGCTCCCACAGGCATCCGTTGATGCGCGATTGAATCACTAGGAATGGGCATGAAAGGCTTGCTACAACGCGCTGCTGCCCAGGTCGCCGCCCGGTTGCTGGATTTGCCGCCTGAAGAGGCTTGATTTGGACGCTACGCCTGTTTGAATTGGAACGGGATTCACGGTAGGAGCGAATTTATTCGCGAAGGGGGCGGTACATCCGATAGAAATTCATCGTTTGGTACATCGCATTCGCGAATGAATTCGCTCCCACAGGTATCCGTTTGATGCGCGATTGAATCACAAGGAATGGGCATGAAAGGCTTGCTACAACGCGCTGCTGCCCAGGTCGCCGCCCGGTTGCTGGATTTGCCGCCTGAAGAGGCTTGATTTGGACGCTACGCCTGTTTGAATTGGAGCGGGATTCACGGTAGGAGCGAATTTATTCGCGAAGGGGGCGGTACATCCGATAGAAATTCATCGTTTGGTACATCGCATTCGCGAATGAATTCGCTCCCACAGGTATCCGTTTGATGCGCGATTGAATTACAAGGAACGGGCATGAAAGGCTTGCTACAACGCGTCAGCAGTGCACGAGTTGAAGTTGGAGGGCAGGTTGTTGGCTCTATCGATCAGGGTTTGATGGTCCTTGTGGGCGTCGAGCCTCAAGACACTCAGGCCAGTGCCGACAAGCTGCTACATAAGCTGCTCAATTACCGGGTGTTCAGCGATGCTGACGGCAAGATGAATCTGTCGTTGCGCGATGTGGAAGGTGGTTTGCTGCTGGTATCTCAGTTCACCCTGGCAGCCGATACCAAAAGCGGCATGCGGCCGAGCTTCTCAAAAGCAGCCCCGCCGGCCCTTGGAGCGGAGTTGTTCGAGTATTTGTTGAACCAGGCTAAAAGCTCGCACGCGGTGGTCGAATCGGGCCAGTTTGGTGCAGATATGCAAGTCCATCTGGTAAATGATGGCCCTGTGACTTTTATGCTTGAGGGTTAAAAGACTAATCTGATGCATAACCCCGAAATTATTAGGCTCTAAAGCAATAAATACTTCATCGGACATGGTGCGTTGTGGCACGCGCTACTAGATAATCGCGCCGTCCGGGTATGTGTGTTTGTGGCACCGTTTGGCAAGGTCAGAGGCTGGTTCGACACCGTTTGGGGAATCATTAGGTTCTTTTGGAGTCGGAACAGTGCTCGCCAACCCGGCAATTGATAGCTGGCCGTTGGTTTCTTCATCTGTTTTCGGCGAGGGTTGCTCGTGATTGTTAGTCCCTGTAATGCGGTAAAGACACCTGGCAAGCGGTTGCGTAGCGCGCTATTGGCAAGTTCAGCCCTGATCTCACTGTTCAGCGCCACTCAACTGTGGGCGTTTAGTCTTGATGACGTAGCGAGCAGAGCGAAAGAACTGGCCGACAAGAAATACGAAGCCCCGCGCAGCAATCTGCCCGCCGAGTTCCGCGACATGAAGTTCGCGGACTACCAGAAAATCCGTTTCCGTGAGGATCGTGCCGAATGGGCTGGCGACAGAACGCCGTTCAAAGTCTCGTTCTATCACCAGGGTATGCACTTCGACACCCCGGTCAAAATCAACGAAGTCACTGCGACCACCGTTGAAGAGATCAAGTACGACGCCAGTCGTTTCGATTTTGGCGATGTGAAGTTCGATCCCAAGTCGACCGAGAATCTCGGCTATGCCGGTTTCCGCGTTTTGTACCCGATCAACAAAGATGACAAGCAAGACGAAATCATGACCATGCTGGGCGCGAGCTACTTCCGCGTCATCGGTAAAGGTCAGGTTTACGGCCTGTCTGCTCGTGGCATGGCGATCGATACCGCGATGCCTTCCGGCGAAGAGTTCCCGCGTTTCACCGAGTTCTGGATCGAGAAGCCAGCCACCGATGATAACCATCTGGTGATCTTCGCGCTGCTCGACTCCCCGCGCGCTACGGGTGCCTACAAGCTGACCCTGCGTCCGGGCACCAATACGCTGGTCGATGTCCAGTCGCGCATGTACCTGCGTGACAAGGTCTCCAAGCTGGGCGTTGCTCCGCTGACGAGCATGTACCTGTTTGGTGCCAACCAGCCTTCGCGCGTGCAGAACTATCGCCGCGAGCTGCATGACTCCAACGGTCTGTCGATTCAGGCAGCCAACGGCCAATGGCTGTGGCGTCCACTGACCAATCCTAAGCACTTGGCCGTCAGCAGCTTCTCGGTAGAGAACCCGCGCGGTTTTGGTCTGCTGCAACGTGGCCGCGACTTCGCTAACTACGAAGACCTGGACGACCGCTATGACAAGCGTCCGAGCGCATGGATCGAGCCTAAAGGTGATTGGGGCAAAGGCACCGTCGACCTGGTAGAAATTCCGACCGCCGATGAAACCAACGACAACATCGTTGCGTTCTGGAAGCCGGAAACCCTGCCAGCACCGGGCCAGCCTGTTGATTTCAACTATCGCATCCACTGGACCATGGACGAGAAAGCCATTCACTCGCCTGATCTGGGCTGGGTCAAGCAGACCCTGCGTTCCGCTGGTGACATCCGTCAGTCCAACCTGATTCGTCAGCTGGACGGCAGCGTCGCGTTCCAGGTCGACTTCGTGGGTCCGATCCTCGCGTCCATGCCTGAAGACAAGACCATTCGTAGCCAGGTGACCACTGACACCAATACCGAGCTGGTGGAAAACAACCTTCGCTACAACCCGGTGACCAAGGGCTATCGCCTGACGTTACGGGTCAAGGTCAAGGACACCAACAAGCCGATCGAGATGCAGGCTTACCTGCTGCGCGAGATCCCGGCCGAGCCAGGCAAGGAACCTGCGGTACTGGTTGCTGACAAGGCTCACATCGGTGACGAGAAGAAAGCTGCGCCTGCTAAAGAGGCTCCGAAGAAAGAAGCCGCTGCAGACGCCGCCAAGGATCCGAAAGCCGACGTAGCCAAGGCTGATGCAGCCAAGCCTGCTGATGCCAAAGCCGATGCAAGCAAGCCAGCGGACGCCGCCAAGCCAGCTGATGCTGCCAAGGCAGACGTAGCCAAGGCTGATGTCGCGAAAGACAAAGACGGTAAAGAGACCCCGCAGCCTGAAGCCGAAGCTGCACCCACCAATCCAGAACCGGCCAAGACGCTGCAAGTCATGACCGAGACCTGGAGCTACCAGTTGCCAGCCGATGAGTAATTCCGTACCGGTGCCAGTGTCACTCAGCGAGTACCTGGCACACCTCCCGATGAGCGATGAGCAGCGAGCCGAACTGGCTGGCTGCACCTCGTTCGCCGAGTTGCATGAGCGTTTGTCTGCTCAGCCAGTCACCGACTCTGCCGAAGCCGCTCAGGCTTCGGTGGGTCGCCGACTGACGCTGACTACCGCCGAGGCTTTGGAAGAGGCCGAGATGCTGACCCTCGACGCCAACGGTCGTGTGTGCCTCAAGGCCACACCGCCGATTCGTCGGACCAAAGTCGTGCCGGAGCCATGGCGTACCAATATTCTGGTGCGCATGTGGCGTCGCATGACCGGTCGCAGTAACCCGGTCGAGCCAAAGGTCGAGCGTGATCTGCCGAAGGCGCGCTGGCGTACAGTGGGTTCTATCCGCCGTTATATCCTGCTGATCCTGATGCTTGGCCAGACGATCGTTGCTGGCTGGTACATGAAAGGCATTCTGCCGTACCAAGGCTGGTCGCTGGTTTCGCTGGACGAAATCACTCACCAGACGTTTGTACAGACCATGTGGCAGGTGCTGCCGTATGCCTTGCAGACCAGCATCCTGCTGCTGTTCGGGATTCTGTTCTGTTGGGTATCAGCCGGTTTCTGGACCGCCTTGATGGGCTTTTTGGAGCTGCTGACCGGCCGCGACAAGTACCGCATCTCCGGTGCCAGTGCGGGTAATGAGCCGATTGAAAAGGGTGCTCGTACCGCGTTGGTCATGCCGATCTGCAACGAAGACGTGCCGCGTGTGTTTGCTGGTCTGCGAGCGACTTTCGAGTCGGTTGCAGCAACCGGTGACCTCGATCGCTTCGACTTCTTCGTGCTCAGCGACAGCAACGAGACTGACATCTGCGTGGCAGAGCAACAGGCCTGGCTGGACGTCTGCCGCGAGACCAAAGGTTTCGGCAAGATCTTCTATCGCCGTCGTCGCCGTCGCGTAAAACGCAAAAGCGGCAACCTCGACGACTTCTGCCGTCGCTGGGGCGGTGAATACCGTTACATGGTCGTGCTCGACGCTGACAGCGTCATGAGCGGTGAATGCCTGACCAGTCTGGTGCGCTTGATGGAAGCCACGCCGGACGCCGGTATCATCCAGACCGCGCCACGAGCGTCGGGCATGGACACTCTCTATGCGCGCATGCAGCAGTTTGCGACTCGCGTGTACGGTCCATTGTTCACGGCCGGTCTGCACTTCTGGCAGTTGGGTGAATCCCACTACTGGGGCCACAACGCGATCATCCGCATGAAGCCGTTTATCGAGCACTGCGCCCTCGCGCCGTTGCCAGGTAAAGGCGCTTTTGCCGGTGCGATCCTGTCTCACGACTTCGTTGAAGCCGCTTTGATGCGTCGTGCTGGGTGGGGCGTGTGGATTGCCTACGACCTGCCGGGCAGTTACGAAGAGCTCCCGCCAAACCTGCTGGACGAACTCAAGCGTGACCGTCGCTGGTGCCACGGCAACCTGATGAACTTCAGGCTGTTCCTGGTAAAAGGCATGCACCCGGTTCACCGTGCGGTGTTCCTGACGGGCGTTATGTCTTATCTGTCTGCGCCGTTGTGGTTCTTCTTCCTTGTGTTGTCCACAGCCTTGCTGGCGGTGAACACGCTGATGGAGCCGACTTACTTCCTTGAACCGCGTCAGCTCTATCCGCTGTGGCCACAATGGCACCCGGAAAAAGCCGTTGCGCTGTTCTCGACGACCATCGTGCTGTTGTTCCTGCCTAAACTGCTCAGCATCATTCTGATCTGGGCCAAAGGCGCAGTCGGTTACGGCGGCAAGATCAAAGTCACGCTGTCGATGCTGATGGAAATGCTGTTCTCGGTGCTGCTGGCTCCGGTGCGCATGCTGTTCCACACCCGTTTCGTACTGGCTGCCTTCCTGGGCTGGGCTGCGACCTGGAACTCGCCACAACGTGACGACGACTCCACGCCGTGGATCGAAGCGGTCAAGCGTCATGGTCCGCAAACCCTGTTGGGTGCGTGCTGGGCGCTGCTGGTCGCTTGGTTGAACCCAAGCTTCCTGTGGTGGCTGGCGCCAATCGTGGGTTCGTTGATGCTGTCGATTCCGGTCTCGGTGATTTCCAGCCGTACCGGTCTAGGCCTCAAGGCACGCGACGAGAAGTTCTTCCTGATTCCTGAAGAGCACACGCCGCCGCAAGAGCTGGTCTCGACCGATCTGTACACCCACGAGAACCGCTGGCACGCACTGAAGCAAGGCTTCATCCGCGCCGTGGTCGATCCGCAACAGAACGCGCTGGCCTGCGCCCTGGCGACCTCGCGTCACCGGATCGCCGAGCCTATCGAGTTTGTACGGATGGAACGTGTACGTCACGCGTTGGCAGTCGGGCCTGAGAAACTCAGCAATCAAGACCGCTTGATGCTGCTCAGCGACCCGGTTGCGTTGGGCCGTCTGCATGAGCAGGTCTGGACTGAAAACCACCCTGAATGGCTGGATGCATGGCGAGAGTCTGTCGCTGCCGATCCGCACGCACCACTGCTGCCTTTGCAGCCGGTAGTGCGCGCGTCTGAGCAGACGTTGGTTCACGCCTGATTCAAGGCGGTAAACAAAAACGGCGCCCCGCAAGGGCGCCGTTTTTTGTTGTGCTGAAATATACCTGTGGGAGCCGGGCTTGCCCGCGATAAAGCTGGACGCAATTCACTTTAGATCGCGTCCAGCCTTATCGCGGGCAAGCCCAGCTCCCACAGGAGTAATCCACATGCTCCTAATCAGCAATCCGGCTTGTCCGCCGTATAACGCCGCGCCGGGTTCACCGCTGCGCCGAACTCGCGCAAGGCCTTGGCACCGATCAACAGCGGATAGTTGAAGTGGCTGCGGTCTACCAGATTCACCTCGACCGTGCGTTTCACGTTACCCAGGCACAGCTCAAGGTCCACAACCGGGCGTTTGGTCGGGTCGAGGTCTTCGTCCTCGTCGTCGCCTTCTGCGCGGCTCTTGATTTTGCTGATCCGGGAAACCTTGTGTTCATACACCTTGTTGCTGGCGTCTTTGGTCGCCAGGCGGAAGCGCACCCAGTCATCGCCGTCGCGCTTGAACAACTCGATATCCTTGGCCGACAGCGACGCGGTCAACGCGCCGGTGTCCATCTTGGCTTTGAAGGTTTCACCGATTTCCGCGACCTTGATGTTTTCGTAGCGACCATACAGCGTCGGCTCGGCAGCCATGACAGGCAATGCCAACAGGGACAATAGCGCCAGAGTTGATTTCACTGGGTAGATACCTCTATTTGATTGGAATGCAATCCACCTTGTGGGAGCGGTGCTTGCCCGCGATGGCTGCGTCTCAGATGCGCCCCGTTATCGTTTATCGCGGGCAAGCCCGGCTCCCACAAGAGCAGTTTTGCAGCATGCCGTTTTAGACATCGCGATCACACATCGTTCGCAGGCCAGAGCTTACCCGTAACCTTGTGAAACATTTGTCCGCGACAAGCGGATTTGGCGCAGGCGCTGTTGCTCTTTATCATGGCGGCCCTTGTAGTCCTCCAGAGAACCGTATGCGTCGCCTGCTCACTGGCTGTTTTGTCACATTGCTGTTGTTGCTTAACACGCTGGTCATGATCGGTCCGTTACTGATCTTCGGCCTGCTCAAGCTGACGTTCAGCGGTCAGTTACGCGAGAGTTGCTCGCAAGCGGTGGTATGGATTGCCGAAACCTGGGCTGAAGTCGACAAGCTGATCTTCTCGCTGTGCATTCCAACCCGGTGGGAAATCCGTGGCGACGAAGGTTTGCGCAGCGACACTTCTTATCTGGTGATCAGCAATCACCAGTCATGGGTCGATATCCCCGCCCTGATTCAGGCGTTGAACCGCCGCACGCCCTTTTTCAAATTCTTCCTGAAGAAAGAACTGATCTGGGTGCCGCTGCTGGGTCTGGCCTGGTGGGCGCTGGATTACCCGTTCATGAAGCGCTACAGCAAGGCGTTTCTGGCCAAGCATCCCGAGCTCAAGGGTCATGATCTGGAAATCACTCGTCAGGCCTGCGAGCTGTACAAAAATCAGCCAGTGACCGTGGTCAACTACCTGGAAGGGACCCGGTTCACAGCAGCCAAACATGCAGAACAGAACTCGCCCTATTCACACCTGCTCAAGCCCAAGGCGGGCGGCGTGGCGTTCGTGTTGGCGGCCATGGGTGAAAAGCTGGATGCGATTCTGGATGTGACGGTGGTGTACCCGGGCGAGCGCATTCCGGGGTTCTGGAATCTGCTCTGTGGTGATGTTCCAAGGGTGATCATCGATATTCAGACTCGCGAACTGGACCCGGCGTTATGGCAGGGCGATTACGAGAACGATCCAGTGTTTCGCGAGAAGGTACAGGGCTGGGTCAATCAGCTGTGGCGGGAGAAGAACGCACGCATCGCCACCTTGCGCGGCGATGCGTTCCAGGATTGAAGGATCAGCGCTGAATTAGCTGCCTGCGCCCCACACGCTGCCCAGGCTTTTCAGTGCCGAACCGCCAGCACCTTGTTGACCCAGGTATTGCAGAATCAGCGGTACAAACTGGCTGACCATTGAGCTGTCCATGCCCAGGGCACTGAACGCCTTGTTCACATCGCCCATGCTTTGTACGTTGCCCAGCGCGCTGTTCAGCACCGAGCTTTCAGCGCTGTTGCCCGAATTACCCAACAGACCTCCCAAGCCATTCAGGCTGCCCAGGCTGCTCAATGCACTGTTGCCAGCAAGTTGATCGAGGCCTGGAACCGATTTGCTCAATTGGCTGTAGTCGTTACCGGCGAGTTTGTTCTTTGCCAGACCTAATAATGCGCCCGTGCCGCCGACGGCTTGCTCGGGGGTGACATTAAGGTTGGAGCCCAACAGATTGAGCAGGCCTGCTGCTTCAGGTGCTGCGGTGGCTTTCTGATTGCCGTTGGTGGCGTTGGAAACGGCGTTGGCCGCGTCATTCAGATTGAAAGCGAACACTGGGCCAGTCGCAACGGCCATCAAAGTTGCCAGTGCTATACCGCGTGAAATCTTCATTGCAACAAACCCCTCAAACGAAAAGTCCGACAACTGCCGGTAGAAACACGTGTTTGACCTTGGGCGGGTTGGCAATGTTCCTTGCGCTTGTCTGGTGAGTAAATGCAAAGATATCTGGTTTAAAAGACGATATGTGGGAGCGAATTCATTCGCGAAGGGGGCAGCCCGGAAAAATATCCAGATCTGACACACCGCATTCGCGAATGAATTCGCTCCCACAGGGCCGAGGTTGGTTTTACGCCGCGCTAAACAGTTTGTGCGGATCAATCACAAACTTCTTCGGCACACCGGCATCGAACTCGCCATAACCGCGTGGCGCGTCGTCGAGGCTGATGACCTCCACTCCAACAATGTCAGCGATTTTGATGCGATCCCACATGATGGCCTGCATCAACTGGCGGTTGTACTTCATGACTGGCGTCTGGCCCGTGTGGAAGCTGTGGGATTTGGCCCAGCCCAAACCGAAACGAATGCTCAGGCTGCCCATTTTCGCAGCAGCGTCGACGGCACCCGGATCTTCAGTGACGTAGAGACCGGGAATACCGATCTTGCCCGCTACACGGACCACGCCCATCAATGAGTTGAGTACGGTTGCCGGTGCCTCATGCTGCACACCCGCATGGCCATGGCCGCGGGCTTCAAAACCTACCGCGTCAACGGCGCAGTCCACTTCCGGTTCGCCCAACAGCGCGGCGATCTGCTCGTGCAGAGGGGTATCGAGGGACAGGTCGGCAATTTCAAAACCCTGAGCCTTGGCATGAACCAGACGAGCAGGGTTCACGTCACCGATAATCACCACTGCCGCGCCCAACAGGCGAGCCGAGGCCGCCGCTGCCAGACCGACGGGGCCTGCACCAGCGATGTACACGGTACTCCCCGGGCCTACCCCAGCTGTGACTGCGCCGTGATAACCGGTGGGCAGGATGTCGGAGAGGCAGGTCAGGTCACGGATTTTTTCCATGGCGCGATCGCGATCCGGCAGCTTGAGCAGGTTGAAGTCGGCATAGGGCACCAGCACGTATTCCGCCTGGCCACCGGTCCAGTCGCCCATGTCGACGTAACCGTATGCTCCACCCGGGCGAGCCGGATTGACGGTCAGGCACACGCCGGTGTGTTGCTCCTTGCAGGATCGGCACAACCCGCAGGCCACGTTGAAGGGCACCGACACCAGATCACCGATTTTCAGATTCTCGACACCAGTACCTTTTTCGATCACTTCGCCGGTGATTTCGTGGCCGAGTACCAGACCTGTTTGTGCGGTGGTACGGCCGCGAACCATGTGTTGGTCCGAGCCACAGATATTGGTGGAAACCACCCGCAGGATGACGCCGTGTTCGATCTTGCGCCCACGCGGGTCCTGCATTTTGGGATAGTCGATTTTCTGTACTTCGACCTTGCCTGCGCCGAGATACACCACACCACGATTGTCAGCCATTCTTTCACCTCGATTTTGTTGTTATTAAGTGAGCTTCAAGCTGCAAGCTATAAGCGGCAAGTAAAAGCCTGCTGCTCATCTCCTGTGATTGAAGTGTGTCTCCAGTCTCCTGCTTTTCATCTTGAAGCTTGTGGCTTGAAGCTTGCCGCTACAGGACGACAGTCCTGTTGGCGTTCAGAAATACACGCCGCTCAATGTGATAACCCACCGCCCTTGCCAACGTCAGACCTTCAATATCGCGACCTTTGGCAATCAGGTCTTCGGGGTAATGACTGTGATCGACCACTTCTACCCCTTGGGCAATGATCGGGCCTTCGTCCAGATCGTTGTTGATGTAATGCGCGGTGGCACCCACCAGTTTCACGCCCTTGTTGTAAGCCTGATGGTACGGTTTGGCACCTTTGAAACCGGGCAGCAGCGAGTGATGAATGTTGATCGCCTTGCCGTCCAGCTTGCGGCACAGATCCGGCGATAGAACCTGCATGTAGCGGGCAAGAATCACCAGCTCGGCACCTGACTCTTCGATCACCTGCCAGACTTTGCTTTCCTGAGCGGGCTTGTCGTTGGGGTCCAGGGGGAAATGGTAGTACGGAATTTCATGCCAGCGCGCCAGCGGCTCCAGATCCGGATGGTTGGACACCACCGCGACCACGTCCATGGACAACTGGTTGATGCGCTGACGGTAGAGCAGGTCGTTCAGGCAGTGATCGGCTTTTGAGACCATGATCACTACTTTTGGCCGATAGTTCGGCGCGGTCAGCTCGAAGATCATGCCAAAGGCTTCGCCGCGTTCAGTCAGACCTGCGCGGAAACCTTGCTCGTCAAAACCGTCTGGCTGACGGAATTCGACCCGAATGAAGAAGCGGCCGGACAGGCGGTCGTCAAAGGAATGGTGCTCGGTGACGTAGCAGCCCTGCTCGAACAAATAGCGGGTCACCGCGTCCACCGTGCCCAGCACGCTGGGGCAGTCGGCAGTCAGAATCCATGTGTCGGGGGCGCGGCTCATTAATCAACTCCTGGTGTTTTTTGATCTGTAGGAGCGCGCTTGCCCGCGATCGGCTGCGAAGCAGTCGTGAAAATGGTGAATGACCATTGTCTGAAAGTCGTTCCGACTTTATCGCGGACAAGCGCGCTCCTACAGGGAGTGGCAGTGGGTTCAAGCCTGAATGGTCAGTCCGTACTCGGCACTCGCATCCTGCAACCACATCCACCAGTAATCGGCGAAGCTACGGCGGATCAGCAACTCCCAGGTTTCCTCGCTGGTGCGGCGGATCACCAGTTGGGACTTGGCGAACACGGTACCGACGGCTTTACCTACCGGGAAGTTGTCCGGATGCACGTCATAGCTGGTGGACTTCATCAGCACTTCACGGACTTTCGGGCCGCTCAATTCGAGGATGGACTGACCGCCGCTGACGTTAACGATCGCGATGTGCAGGCCGGTCAGTTCAGCGCGTAGTTTTTGCTCCACCGCAAACTCTTCACCGGTCGGTACGATCAGCAGCCATTCATCAGGGCCGAGCCACTGGATCGAGCTGTCGCCACTGATCACCAGGGCCAGTGCGCCCGGCAACTCCATGCCCAGGGCTTTGTGCACGCCTGCGGCAAAAGCAGGATCGTGAGCATCGCCGCGAATGGTCAGGTGACCGAGTAATTTCTTCTCGCGCAAAGTCACGCCAGGGTTGGCGCGACCTTTACCGACCAGGCTATTGAGGTCGGCGTGAAACAGCGGTGACTCGGCTTTCTCGCCGGTCGTTGGCCGCTGCTGGTAAACGTTGGCTGTGGTCATAGAGCACCTGTTCTGAATTCTGTTGTGTGCGCTGTGGGAGCCGGGCTTGCCCGCGATAAGGTCGATTCGGTCTTTCAGATACACCGTGTCATCGTTCATCGCGGGCAAGCCCAGCTCCCACAGGTGCTGGGCTAGCCATCAAACGTTCTGCTGCTCACCCTTCGGATCGAAGAACACCGAGGACACAATTTCGGCTTCGATCACGCTGCCATCCGCCTGCGGTGAGAACACCCGCTCGCCCATGCGCTTCAGGCCGCCTTTGACCACGCCCATGGCAAACGAATAACCCAGCGAGTTAGCCGCATAGCTGGAGGTCACGTGACCGACCATGGTCATCGGAATCGACTGTTTCGGGTCGAACACCAGTTGCGCACCTTCGGGCAGCCATTTGTTCGGATCAACCGGCTTGAGGCCGACCAGTTGTTTACGTTGCTCACGCACACAGTCTTCGCGATTCATACCGCGCTGACCGATCCACGAGAACGGTTTGGTGCGGCCGACACACCAGCCCATGTTCAGGTCGTCCGGAGTCATCGAGCCATCGGTATCCTGACCGACGATGATGAAACCCTTCTCGGCGCGCAGTACGTGCATGGTCTCGGTGCCGTATGGCGTGAGGTTGTACTGCTTGCCGGCTTCGATGATTTTTTCCAGCACACCCATGGCGTAGTCAGCCTGGATGTTGACCTCGTAAGACAGTTCACCGGTGAACGAGATACGGAACACCCGTGCCGGAACGCCGCCGACCAGACCTTCTTTCCAGGTCATGAACGGGAACGCCTCACGGTCCAGATCGATGTCAGTCACTTCGCTGAGCAGCTTGCGGCTGTTCGGGCCGGACAAGGTCAGGGTCGCGTAGTGGTCGGTCACGGAAGTGAAGTACACCTTCAGATCAGGCCATTCAGTCTGCTGGTAGATCTCCAGCCATTGCAGCACGCGCGCCGCGCCGCCTGTGGTGGTGGTCATGATGAAGTGGTTGTCGGCGACACAGGCGGTAACCCCGTCGTCGAAGACCATGCCGTCTTCCTTGCACATCAGGCCGTAACGCGCCTTGCCCACATCGAGCTTGGTCCAGGCGTTGGTGTAGATGCGGTTGAGGAACTCGCGCGCATCCGGACCCTGAATGTCGATCTTGCCGAGGGTCGAAGCGTCCAGCAGGCCAACGCTTTCACGCACGGCTTTGCATTCGCGGGCCACGGCAGCATGGATGTCTTCACCGCCTTTCGGGAAATACCACGGACGTTTCCACTGGCCGACGTCTTCGAATTCAGCACCGTTCTTCACGTGCCAGGCGTGCAGGGCGGTGAAACGTACCGGCTCGAAGATATGCCCACAGTGACGACCGGCTACTGCGCCGAAGGTCACGGGCGTGTAGTTCGGGCGGAACATGGTGGTGCCCATTTCCGGGATGGTCACGTTCAGCGAGCGTGCTGCGATGGCCAGGCCGTTGACGTTACCCAGTTTGCCTTGATCGGTGCCGAAACCCAGAGCGGTGTAGCGTTTGACGTGTTCCACCGACTCGAAGCCTTCACGGGTCGCCAACTCGATGGCAGCAGCAGTGACGTCGTTCTGCAGGTCGACGAATTGCTTCGGCGCACGGGCAGTCGGTTTGTCATGCGGCACCTGGAACAGCGCCAGCGTCGGCTCTTCAGCGCGGCTCAGGGCTTTCGGCAGAACGCCTTCGACCACTTTGAAACCGGCTTCACTGGCTGCGCGCACGCCGCCTTCGAAGCCGTCGGCCAATGTGTCGCCCAATGCATAGACGCCATTCACGCCACCGACGCAAACACGCTTTTGCGGTGCTTCGCCCGGTACGAAACCAAGAATGTCTTCACGCCAGACCGGCTTGCCGCCCAGGTGCGAGGCGAGGTGGACGATAGGGCTGTAGCCGCCGGAGCTGGCGACCAGATCGCATTCGAGCCATTCGCCGGGGCTTGTTACGCGATGTGCCCTTACATCAATGGCCGCCACACGAGCGGCGGTGACGTGCTTGCTGCCACGGGCTTCGATCACGGCGCTGCCGGTCAGAATCCGAATACCTTTGGCGCGCGCTTCTTCAACCAGTGCGCCACGTGGGTTGTGACGTGCATCGGCAATCGCTACCACTTGCAGGCTGGCGTCGAGCCAATCCAAAGCAACGCGGTAGGCGTGATCGTTGTTGGTGGACAGCACCAGTTTTTTGCCCGGCGCTACGCCATAACGACGTACATACGTGGAAACCGCACCGGCCAGCATGTTGCCCGGCACATCGTTGTTGCCGTAAACCAGCGGACGTTCGTGAGTACCGGTGGCCAGCACAACGCGCTTGGCGCGAACCCGATGCATGCGCTGACGGACCTGGCCGATAGGTGCGCGGTCGCCGAGGTGATCGGTGAGGCGCTCGTGAATGGTCAGGAAGTTATGGTCGTGGTAGCCGTTGACGGTGGCGCGAGGCAGCAGCACTACGTTTTTCAGGCTTTTCAGCTCGGCAATTACGGTGGCGACCCATTCAGCAGCGGGCTTGCCATCAAGGCTTTCGCGGCTGTCCAGCAGGCTGCCGCCGAATTCTTCCTGTTCATCGGCCAGAATCACCCGGGCACCGCTGCGAGCGGCCGCCAGAGCAGCGGCGAGGCCTGCTGGGCCACCACCGACGATCAGCACATCGCAGTGCTGGTTCATGGCGTCGTAAGTGTCCGGGTCGTTTTCAGTCGGTGAACGACCGAGGCCGGCGGCCTTACGAATGTACTTCTCGTAAGTCATCCAGAACGATTGCGGGTACATGAAGGTTTTGTAGTAGAAACCCGGCGGCATCAGCTTGCCGCCGACTTTGCCGAGAATCCCCATCACGTCATTGTTCACGTTCGGCCAGCCGTTGGTGCTGGTCGCGACGAGGCCCGAATACAGCGCCTGTTGCGTGGCGCGCACGTTGGGGATCTGCGTTGCTTCGGTAGCGCCAATCTGCAGTACCGCGTTTGGCTCTTCAGAGCCTGCTGCGAAGATGCCACGAGGGCGGGAATACTTGAAGCTGCGGCCTATGACATCAACGCCGTTGGCCAGCAGGGCTGCGGCGAGCGTGTCGCCCTCAAAGCCCTGATAGGTCTGACCGTTGAAGTTGAAGTTCAGGACTTTGCTGCGGTCGATGCGGCCGCCGTTGGGCAGTCGGTTGGTCTGGCTCATACCTGGTCTCCCTCGCCGCTGGCTGTCTTCTCAAACGCAGGGTTGCTGAACTGCGGTTTAGCGCCAATCGGGTAGGTTTCGAGAATTTCGTAAGTCACGGTATCGCGGGTGGCGTTGAAGTACTGACGGCAACCGGCGGCGTGGATCCACAGTTCGTGATGCAGCCCGCGCGGGTTATCGCGGAAGAACATGTAGTCGCCCCATTGCTCGTCGGTGCAGGCTGCCGGGTCCAGTGGACGCGGGATGTGGGCCTGACCTGAAGCGTGGAATTCCTCTTCGGAGCGCAGTTCGCCACAGTGAGGACAGAAGATATGCAACATGAGTATTTCTCCTGTTAGTGGGCGACAGCGGCAGCGCCGTGTTCGTCAATGAGTGCACCGTTGTGGAAACGGTCGATGGAGAAAGGTTTGGCCAATGGATGCATTTCACCTTTAGCCAGACTTGCTGCGAATACGTTGCCTGACCCCGGTGTAGCCTTGAAGCCACCGGTGCCCCAGCCGCAGTTGAAGAACATGTTCGGGACAGGCGTTTTGGAAATGATCGGGCAAGCGTCCGGCGTGGTGTCGACGATGCCGCCCCACTGACGGTTCATGCGCACGCGTGACAACACCGGGAACATCTCGACGATGGCCTGAATCGTGTGTTCAATCACCGGGTATGAACCGCGCTGGCCGTAGCCGTTATAGCCGTCAATACCGGCCCCGATCACCAGGTCACCCTTGTCGGACTGGCTGATGTAGCCGTGTACGGCGTTGGACATGATCACGCTGTCGATAATGGGCTTGATTGGCTCGGACACCAGCGCTTGCAGCGGGTGGGATTCAACGGGCAGACGGAAGCCTGCCAGTTTCGCCATGTGTCCCGAGTTACCGGCTGTTACTACACCGACGCGCTTGGCGCCGATGAAGCCTTTGTTGGTTTCCACGCCGATGCATACGCCGTTTTCCTTGCGGAAACCGATGACCTCGGTTTGCTGAATCAAATCCACGCCTAACGCATCGGCGGCACGGGCATAACCCCAGGCGACGGCATCGTGACGTGCCACGCCGCCGCGACGTTGCACGGTGGCGCCGATGATTGGGTAGCGTGTGTTTTTCGAGCAATCCAGGTACGGGATTTCTTCCGCTACCTGTTTGCCATTGAGCAGCTCACCGTCTACGCCGTTGAGACGGTTGGCGCTGACCCGACGCTCTGAGTCGCGAATGTCCTGCAGGGTGTGGCACAGGTTGTATACGCCGCGCTGGGAGAACATCACGTTGTAGTTCAAGTCCTGAGACAGGCCTTCCCACAGTTTCATGGCGTGTTCGTAGAGATGCGCTGACTCATCCCACAGATAGTTGGAGCGTACGATAGTCGTGTTACGTGCGGTGTTGCCGCCGCCCAACCAGCCTTTCTCGACCACGGCCACATTAGTGATGCCGTGTTCTTTGGCCAGGTAGTAAGCCGTCGCCAGACCGTGTCCGCCGCCACCAACAATGACCACGTCATAGACTTTTTTCGGGGTTGGCGTGCGCCACATGCGCTGCCAGTTTTCGTGGTGGCTGAGGGAGTGTTTGAGAAGGCCGAAGCCTGAGTAATGCTGCATGAATAACTACTCCTGACTCAGCTATAAACCGGGAAATCGGAACACAGGGCTGCAACCTGGCTGGCGACATTGGCCTCGACGTCGGCATCACCGAGGTTGTCGAGGATGTCGCAGATCCAGCCGGCCAGCGTGATGCATTGGGTAACTTTGAAGCCGCGAGTGGTGACCGCCGGGGTGCCGATACGCAGACCCGAGGTCACGAACGGTGATTGCGGGTCGTTAGGCACCGAGTTCTTGTTGACGGTGATGTGCGCACGACCCAAAGCAGCATCGGCGTCTTTGCCGGTCAGGCCCTGACGGATCAGGCTGACCAGGAACAAATGGTTATCGGTGCCACCGGAGACCACGTCGTAGCCACGGTCGATGAACACCTGCGCCATGGCCTGAGCGTTATCGATGACTTGTTGCTGATACGCGACGAAGCCTGGCTCCGCCGCTTCTTTGAAGCACACGGCCTTGGCGGCGATCACGTGCATCAACGGGCCGCCCTGGCCGCCTGGGAATACCGCCGAGTTGAGTTTTTTCTCGATTTCTTCGTTGGCCTTGGCCAGGATCAAACCACCACGTGGACCGCGCAGGGTTTTATGAGTGGTGGTGGTCACGACGTCTGCATAGGGCAGCGGGTTCGGGTACAGACCGGCCGCGACCAGCCCGGCAACGTGAGCCATGTCGACAAACAGGTAAGCGCCGACCTTGTCAGCGATGGCCCGGAAGCGCGGGAAGTCGAGGGTTTTCGAATAGGCCGAGAAACCGGCGATGATCATTTTTGGCTTGGACTCGACGGCGATGCGCTCGACTTCGTCGTAATCGATCAGACCGGTGTTGGTGTCGATGCCGTACTGCACCGCATTGTAGAGCTTGCCGGAGAAGCTGACTTTAGCGCCATGGGTCAAGTGACCACCGTGGGCCAGGCTCATGCCCAGCACGGTGTCGCCTGCTTGCAGCAGTGCCAGATAAACCGCGGCGTTCGCCGAACTGCCGGAATGCGGCTGGACGTTGGCGTAATCAGCGCCGAACAATTGTTTGGCACGCTCGATGGCGAGTACTTCAACTTTATCCACATGCTCGCAGCCGCCGTAATAGCGCTTGCCCGGATACCCTTCGGCGTACTTGTTGGTCAGGCCGCTGCCCTGGGCTTCCATCACGCGCTGGCTGGTGTAGTTCTCCGAGGCGATCAGCTCGATGTGATCTTCCTGACGCTGCTCTTCGGCATTCATCGCGGCCAGCAGTGCATCGTCATAGCCTTGGATTTGGTCATTCTTGCTGAACATCGCGGTTCTCCCAGCGGCGGCGTAGCGCCTGACTTATCGGTAGAGCCGCAGCATCTAAGCAGGGCCCTTTGACAGCGATACTAGGGCCGGACCAAAGACGCCAAATGCCTGCGCGCGCCACGCAAAGGTGCGTTTACGACATGGGTGGGAGAGGAGGGGGAAATACGCGGGAGGTGAGGTTGGAATGTGATCCATGTGGGAGCTGGGCTTGCCCGCGATAAGGTCGACGCAACTCTCGGATAGACCGAGGTGTCCTTATCGCGGGCAAGCCCAGCTCCCACAAGGAAAATGCAGTGTACAGGGATTAAACGGCTTTACCCGGCAACTGCCCATCCGCACGGAACATCCCGCGAATACCGCGTACGGCCTGACGAATCCGGTCCTGATTCTCGATCAGCGCGAAGCGCACATGGTCGTCGCCGTACTCACCGAAACCGACGCCCGGTGATACGCAGACCTTGGCTTCAGCCAACAGCTTTTTGGCAAACTCCAGCGAACCAAGGTGGGCGTAGGCAGGTGGAATTTTGGCCCAGACGTACATAGACGCTTTTGGATTCTCGACCATCCAGCCCAGTTCATGGAGACCTTTGACCAACACGTTACGACGCTGGCGATACTGCTCGGCAATATCGAGCACGCATTGCTGATCGCCTTCCAGTGCAGCAATGGCCGCGACCTGCAGCGGTGTGAATGTGCCGTAGTCGTGGTAGCTCTTGATCCGCGCCAGAGCGTTGACCAGCTCCGGGTTGCCGACCATGAAGCCGATTCGCCAGCCCGCCATGTTGTAACTTTTGGACAGGGTGAAGAACTCGACAGCGATGTCTTTGGCGCCCGGCACCTGCATGATCGACGGGGCTTTCCAGCCGTCGTAGACGATGTCGGCGTAGGCGAGGTCGTGAACCACCAACACGTCGTATTGCTTGGCCAGCGCAACCACGCGCTCGAAGAAATCCAGTTCCACGCACTGCGCGGTCGGGTTGGACGGGAAGCCGAGGATCATCATTTTCGGCTTGGGGATCGAGCCGCGAATGGCTTTTTCCAGCTCGGCGAAGAAGTCCACACCGGGAATCAGTGGCACCGAACGCACTTGAGCGCCAGCAATCACCGCGCCGTAGATATGAATCGGATAGCTCGGATTGGGCACCAGCACCGTGTCGCCTTGATCGAGGGTAGCGAGCATCAAGTGCGCGAGACCTTCCTTCGAACCGATGGTGACGATGGCCTCTTCTTCCGGGTCGATATCGACGTCGTAGCGTTTTTTGTACCAGTTGGAAATCGCCCGACGCAGACGCGGAATGCCACGCGAAGTCGAGTAGCCGTGAGTGTCTTCACGCTGGGCGACGGTAACGAGTTTTTCGACGATGTGCGGTGGGGTTGGCCCGTCGGGATTACCCATGCTCAAGTCGATGATGTCTTCACCACGACGGCGAGCGGCCATTTTCAGCTCGGCGGTGATATTGAAGACGTACGGGGGGAGTCGATCGATCCGCGCAAAACGGCGCGGCGAAGGTAAGTCTGCCATGGAGGCCTCAGATACGTAAGCGCCCGGAACCGTCCGAGCGACGTTGGCCACTGCGGTGGCCTGGGCGAAAGATAATCGAGCACTGACAGCTTGTCCAGCCAGGCCGCACCGTCTGTCAGGAATAATGGAAAACCTGTTACTTCTTACAGTTGGCAGGTGAGCAGAAGAGGTTCTGAATAGCTTTGTCGACGGTATTGGTTTTTTAAGTTGGCCATCAGATATTCCTCAGTCAATGGAGATAAAGAAATGGCTTCTGTATCCGAAGTGAAAGTCCAGGATGTTGACGGCGCGGAGGTCCCCGGACTGCCGCAGTTCGATTTCCACGACGCGCTACCCTTGATGAATCCGGGAGATAGGTTGAAGTATTCCAACCCTCTGAGATTTTACGAAATTGTATATAAACTCTTTGAAAAAATGCCGGATGGCAAGTTGAGATTGACTATTGCGATCCAGCCGACTGGGAACTAAGAGACCCAACAGCGACCTGTCTTGGGGTCAGCGCTACGATGTTGGGAGCTGACCATCAGGTTGCGTGACGTTTTTTCTCTGCTCATTGCTGTTTTAAGATGTGTTGATATAGCGCTACGCAACTAGACTTAGTTTTAGGCCCAACAACACCAGAAAATGCACCGGATAAATCGCATAGGCCCAGCGCCGCATCGGTTTGACGGAAAAGCTCAAACGACGCCGTAACAGAGCCAGCCCGAGCATGGGCGCGATCAGGCAGGCAACTAGCGAGCCGATGGAAACCGGATCTCCCCACGCTGCGCCCGCGAACATCTGCGGCCAGGCATTGCTCGCCACGCAGATAGCGCCCGGCACCAGCGCGAGCCAAAGAGGGCGATGCAGCGCAAGCAGGAGCGCCAGCGGCAGCAGCGTGCCAAAGAAACCGAACATCAAATATTTGTGGAATAAAGCGGCGACCAGCAGCGAACCGAGCGCCATCAATCGCGTTGCAGGCAATCGGTGTCGCCAGCCTTGGGCGATCAGCAAACCGAGCACCAGTGTCGGCAATACGTTCAGCGTGTGGACGTCATCCGCCATGTACAGCCGGTAGGGGAGTTCGGCCAGTACAGCAAACAAGAGCATCCATCCGAGATAACGCCACTGCACTTTTGGGTCAGGAAACAGCGCGGATTTGCGCCCCAGATTTGCCGCAATCGCCAGACAGAACCAAGGGAAGGCCAAGCGTCCCGGGACGTACAGCACATCTATCGACCAGCCGACATAGCGCAAGTGGTCGAGTACCATGGCCAGCATCGCCAGCCACTTGAGCAAGTCGAGCGCCTTTTCGCGTCCGGGCAGGTAAGGCGGGTTCGATAGATCCATATCTCTCCAGCGTTTTGGGGTTTCTTCGCAACGAGGCCGGTTTAATACCAGCCCTGTAGGAGCGCGCTTGCCCGCGATGGCGTCAGGTCAATCAACATCTTTGTCGGCTGACCTGACGCCATCGCGGGCAAGCGCGCTCCTACCAAAGCTATCTGCAACAAGGCAGCTAATGACCAAGCCCTGCGATCTTCGCTACAGTGCGCAGCATAATCAATGACAAGGATTCGGCCATGACCGATAAAAGCCAGCAGTTTGCCAGTGATAACTATTCGGGTATCTGTCCTGAAGCCTGGGCTGCGATGGAACAGGCTAACCACGGCCATCAACGTGCGTATGGCGATGACGAATGGACCGCGCGTGCCTCGGATCAATTCCGTAAATTATTTGAAACCGACTGTGAAGTGTTCTTCGCCTTCAACGGCACGGCCGCCAACTCAATGGCCCTGTCTTCGTTGTGCCAGAGCTATCACAGCGTTATCTGCTCGGAAACCGCTCACGTCGAAACTGACGAATGCGGCGCTCCGGAGTTCTTCTCCAACGGCTCCAAGCTGCTCACTGCACGCAGCGAACAGGGCAAGCTGACGCCTGAGTCGATCCGCGAAGTGGCGCTCAAGCGTCAGGATATTCACTACCCCAAACCTCGTGTCGTGACCCTGACCCAAGCCACCGAAGTCGGCAGTGTTTACCAGCCAGAAGAGCTCAAGGCGATCAGCGCAACCTGCAAAGAGTTGAATCTGAATCTGCACATGGACGGCGCGCGATTTGCCAACGCCTGTGCCTTTCTGGAGTGCTCACCCGCTGAGCTGACCTGGAAGGCGGGTGTCGATGTGCTGTGCTTTGGTGGCACCAAGAACGGCATGGCGGTGGGCGAGGCGATTCTGTTCTTCAACCACAAGCTGGCTGAAGACTTTGATTACCGTTGCAAGCAGGCCGGGCAACTGGCATCGAAGATGCGCTTCCTGTCAGCACCCTGGGTTGGGCTGCTGGAGGGTGATGCCTGGCTCAAACACGCCAATCATGCCAACCATTGCGCGCAATTGCTGGCGTCGCTGGTGAAGGACATTCCGGGTGTTGAACTGATGTTCCCGGTCCAGGCTAACGGTGTATTCCTGCAATTGTCACAACCTGCCATTGCGGCACTGACCGCTAAGGGCTGGCGCTTCTACACCTTCATCGGCAATGGCGGCGCGCGCTTCATGTGCTCATGGGACACCGAGGAGGCCCGCGTGCGTGAGTTGGCCGCGGATATCCGGTTGGTGATGGGGGCTTAACGCGAGAACTCAGTTGGAATGCAACCTGTGGGAGCCGAGCTTGCTCGCGATTAAGACTGGATGCGGTTTAGATTAGATCGCGCTGCCCCTTATCGCGAGCAAGCTCGGCTCCCACATGGAGCCCGCATTTCAAATTTGAATCAGGGTTTAGTTCTGCGCAATCGTCTTCGAAATCGCTTCCACCGTCGCATCGACCTTCTCGCGGCAGAGGTCCAGCTCGACCTGATGTTGCTGTTTGAGCTCGATCTGCTGCGAACACAGGTTAAGGGCGGCCAGCACCAGCAGGCGGTCGCCAATCAGCGTCGGGTATTTGCGCTTGGTATCGGCCAGCGATGCGCGCAGCAATGCGGTGGCTTGCTGCAGGGTTTGCTCTTCACCGGCCGGGGCCTTGATCGAATAGTCGTTGCCGAGAATCGAAACGACCGTCACCCCGTTTCTGTCAGTGCTCATGCGCTGACTGCGCTTGCGCTGGTCGCGCGGTCAACAAGGGCCTGAATCCGCGCCGCAGTGGCACCTTGTTTCTCTTCCTGCTCCATCAGACTCAGTTGCAGACTGTCGTTGTCATCCCTGGCTTGGGCCAGCTCCGTGCTGAGCTGAGCGTTTGTGCTTTGCAGTTGCTGGTTTTGTTGCACCAGATCGCTGACAAGTTGTTCCAACTGGCTAAGGGATGCTTCCAACATTTTGATTTCTCTAGCAAATTTCAACGGGCGCACACCTTAAAGAAAAGTCACTGCGCATACCAGTTAAGCCACTTAAATAACGGCGTTCTGGCGCGCTGCGTCCTCCCTGAAGGCAAGTGCATAAACAGGCCCTGTTGACTGTGATTTTCCGATCTGGTTCCTGCTGCTCGTCAGTCGGGCCAGGCCGAAGAAACATGTCGTCTTCGATATTCCCGTGTTTTTTGCTCAAAGCCCTGTAAACGTTGCCTTTCAATGACTTGCATGGCTTTTTGCTATATCGAAAAGAGCCTGCGACCTTACGCCACGCCTGATTTCAGTGCATCGGCCTCAAGTCCGTCACCCTGTAACCGATAGGCATCACCACCTCTTCTATTCACTTCAACGCAAGGAATGCGCTTCTTCTTTTGGGAAAACCCATGTCATTACGCACCATGAATATTGCGCCCCGCGCGTTTCTCGGCTTTGCCTTGATCGGCACCCTTATGTTGGTCCTCGGCGTTTTTGCGCTGTCGCAGATGAGCAAGATCCGTGACGCAGGCGATGAGATCGCCAAAAGCAGCGTTCCCAGCATCCAGAGTCTGGACCGACTCACCGAAATCAGCATTCGCCTGCGCGTTCTGTCCTATCGTCTATTGATCAACCGTGAGCCGGACATTCAGAGCAAAACCATCGATTTGTTCGCCATGCGTAACAAGCAAATCACTGACGCCCAGGCTGTCTATGAAAAATTCATTACCTCTCCAGAGGAGCAATCCGCCTACAACGAGTATGTGCGACTGCTAGGGGAGTACCGCCAGCTAGAAGAACGCATCAAGAGCCTGAGTCGTGCTGGCAAGATTGATGAGTTGGGTCAATTGCTCAATGAAGAAACGCTGGCCAACTCCGATCAGATGAACGTGGCGCTGGCCAGGCTGGTCGAGATCAATGCCAAGGAATTGAGAGATACCAACATGGACGCTGCCGAGCAGTATTCTTCGGCATTCACTCTGGTAGTTAGCCTGCTGATCATCACCACGATCCTGACCATCCTGTTCGCCTGGCTGTTGACCCGCAGTATCACCCAGCCAATTGCTTCAGCGCTTGAAGCCGCCGAAACCATCGCCGAGGGTAATCTGACTCGCCCGATCAAAGCCGACGGTACTGACGAAGCCGGTCGTTTGCTCGCCGCCATGCAAAAAATGCAGGAAAAGCTGCGTGACACATTGACCCGTATTTCGGGTTCCGCCACCCAGCTTGCTTCTGCTGCTGAGGAACTCAATGCGGTGACCGACGAGAGCGCTCGTGGCCTGGCTGAGCAGAACAACGAAATCGAACAAGCCGCTACTGCTGTCAACCAGATGACCAGCGCTGTGGAAGAGGTGGCGCGTAACGCGGTCAGTACTTCTGAAGCCTCGAAAAACGCCACTGCCTCGGCGGGCGACGGTCGTGATCTGGTTCAGGAAACTGTCAATGCCATCGAGCGCATGAGCGGCGACGTGCAGAGCACTGCAACACTGATCGGTAATCTGGCTGAAGAGTCCCGTGACATTGGCAAAGTGCTGGATGTGATTCGCGGCCTGGCTGACCAGACCAACCTGCTGGCCCTCAACGCCGCAATTGAAGCGGCGCGTGCCGGTGAAGCCGGTCGTGGTTTTGCCGTGGTCGCGGATGAAGTGCGTGCCTTGGCGCATCGTACTCAGCAGTCCACCAGCGAAATCGAGCGCATGATCGGCAGCATTCAAGGCGGCACCGAACAGGCAGTCAGCTCAATGCGTAACAGTACCGAGCGTGCTGAGTCGACCCTAAGCATCGCCAAAGGCGCAGGGCTGGCGCTGGACACCATCAACACCGCCGTGGTGGAAATCAACGAGCGTAATCTGGTAATCGCCAGTGCCGCCGAAGAGCAGGCTCAAGTGGCTCGTGAAGTGGACCGCAACCTGGTGAACATCCGTGATCTGTCGGCCCAGTCGTCTGACGGTGCCACCCAGACCAGTGCTGCCAGCAGCGAGCTGACCCGGTTGGCGGTTGACCTGAACGGCATGGTTTCGCGGTTTAGTTTGTAAGCGCGATACCCAGCCCATTCGATTCAGATTCCGGGGCTGGAATACCTGTGGGGGACTCTATGTTCACTTGCAATCCCGTAGGACCGGCTTTAGCCGGGAGGGCGGTATCACTAGCGAGGGATATTTAGCGAATGTCCCGACGTCCTCCCAGCTAAAGCGGAACGCCGCCCGGCCGGTCCTACGGAATAGCGCGGTCTATGTGGGAATGAATTCGCTCCCACAGGTCACGTGCCGTCCCTGATAATGAGTGCTCGATCCCGATACATCCCCTTCTGCAGAGTTAGCTAGAACATTTTGGAATGACTAAAATAGCCAAACTCATTGCTGTTTTTTAATGCGTTGAAAGTTATAGCTTTGTGCAGTTATTTACTTTTTTGCGCAGATTAGATACCTGTTAGTTATGACAGTGACACCGTATTTCCTCCTGTTTAGTATCGCTCTACGTCGGCATAAATGAGCCTTTTGCTTTGGCGGCGTTGTGTGATATTTCGTGGCCAAGTGTCAATTTCAAGAGGGATATGTAATGAGCATAAAACAGGATGAAAAATCGAAGGCCCCGGTCAAGTTGAAAGCGCCCGTTGTGCTGGAGGCTCAGGTGATTGATGGTGAGAGCACTATAGACTTCGGGAGTCTTGAGCCGGAAGGCGCTACCTTGGTCGTTGCCTATGACGGCATCAAGACAGGGGATAGAGTCCAGGCGTGGGGACTGACGCCTCCCAACAACTACGATGAAACGCAAGTCGTTCCGGATAGAGCGATTTCTTTGACCTTCAAGGTGCCTAGAGCGTACTTTAGTGGAAAGCGGTCTGTAAGTTTTCAGTACTTTCTGCGGGCGGATGATAATAGTGTTATTGCTATATCTGAGGCCGCTCACTATACAGTTACTGATTCAGTTCCGGAGCCGTTACCTGCTCCGGTTATACAGGAAGCTGTCGCCGACTCCATTGTTGTTTCGAGTCTTCCGATCTCCGGCGCGACACTGCTGGTTGATTATCCGGGGGCTCAGGCTGGCGACGTTATTACAGCAAGTGCTATGGGTCCAAACAACACGAATCATTCGGAGACCAGGATTTCAATTGGTTCGGTCCCGATGACATTCAAGGTACCCAAGGCATGGTTTGATAAGGTCCTGGAGGATGGAGGTAGGGCGACAGTACATTCTTACCGTGTCGATCCGGTGAGTGGCGATCCAGGCAATGCTTCAAGCATGAAGATGTATGGGGTCGAGTGACAGGCTCCCACTCTATAGATTTCCTGTAGAAGCCAACTTGTTGGTGAGGCGTCAGACCTGCTTTGCCAGGTAAACCGCCTCGCGAACAAGTTCGCTCCTACCTGTATCAATCGCTCAGGTAATTAATACTCGATCCGCACATCCCCCTTCGGAATGCTGCAGCACGCCAGAATGTAGCCTTCTGCTTCGTCTTCTTCGGTGATCCCGCCGTTGTGCTCCATCTCCACTTCGCCGCTGAGCTTCATCACCTTGCAGGTCCCGCAGATACCCATGCCGCAGGCTTTCGGGATCATCAGGCCGAGCTTGGCCGCAGCTGCGTGGACGGTTTCGCCCGGTGCCACGCGAATGCTCTTGCCGGTGTCGGTGAATTCCACCTGATGCAGATCCGAGGCGTCCACTTCAGGCGCTTCGGCGGCGATTTCGGCTTGTTCCACAGCATCGGCACGGGCTTCGGGAGGCGTCGCGCCGAACGATTCCTCATGGTATTGCGCCATGTTGAAACCGTTAGCTTCCAGCAGGCGTTTGACGGCCGTCATGTAAGGCGTCGGGCCGCAGCAGAACACCTCGCGCTCCATGAAGTCCGGCACCATCAGCTCTAGCATCTTCTGATTCAGATACCCGCGATAACCGGCCCAAGGCTCGCCAAGACCATGCTTCTCGCAGATCAGGTGCAGGCTGAAGTTATCGATCCGCGACGCCATGTGCTCCAGCTCGCGGTGATAAATGATGTCTTTGGGGGTGCGGGCGCTGTGCACGAACACCATGTCGACGTTGGCGTTGGTGTCGTAGAACCAGCGCGCCATGGACATCACCGGCGTGATGCCGACGCCGCCACTCAGGTAGAGGATTTTCGGGTTCGGGAAGTCGATGGCGTTAAACAGCCCGACCGGACCGTGGACCGCCAGCTCCTGACCTTCATGCAGCGTGTCGTGCAGATAGTTGGAAACCTTGCCGCCAGGCACGCGCTTGATGGTGACCGAGAAGCTGTAAGGCACCGAAGGCGAGCTGGAAATGGTGTACGAGCGCATCACCGGCACGCCTTCGATTTCAAGCTCCAGGGTCACGAACTGGCCGGGCTTGAAGAAGAACATGATTGGCTGGTCAGCCATGAAGCAGAAGGTGCGCACGTCCCAGGTTTCCTGGATCACTTTGACGACACGAACCAGGTGACGGCCGTTCGCCCATGTCTGGGTATTTACCGGGCTCAGGAAGCTTTGGGACATGCTGAATCTCCAACGGCCGACGACCGGCCTCATGATGCGAATTCTGCGTAAGGCGCAGACCACCCACTTACCTGCCAGCGACATCGGCGTACTTATCGCGACCAGCCCCTGATTACCTGCATTAGCGCGTCGGGAACGGATTCGGCCATGTCGCCCATGGATAAGGTCAAGTCTGCGCCGGACTCCACACTCGCCACTAAATGTTTATCGAAAAGCATGAGCGGCAAAACAATCGCCGTCTTGCGTGCCAAACGCCACAAAGAACCGTATTAGCCACATTCGCCGACCGTAAACCGTATGGTCATGAGGACTTCAAACGATGGACGTCACCGCAACCTTGAGCTTGGGCGATCCGCTGGAACCGGCACGTAAGGCCACTGCCGAGATGCTGCAGAATCGCGAACGCACTTATTCGCTGCCGCAGCCTTTCTACAGTGATGAGCGGTTGTTTGAAATCGACATGCAGGAGATCTTCCACAAAGAGTGGCTGATCGCGGGCATGACCGCCGAAATTCCGGCCAAGGGTAACTACCTGACGCTGCAGATCGGCAAAAACCCGGTGGTTGTGGTGCGCGGTCCGGATGGCGCGGTCAATGCTTTCTTCAACGTTTGCCGCCATCGCGGTTCGCGTCTGTGCACCAAGGAGAAGGGCAAGGTCGCCAAACTGGTGTGCCCATACCACCAGTGGACCTACGAGCTCGACGGTCGCCTGTTGTACGCGGGCAGTGAAATGGGCGATGACTTCGACATGAAGAACTTCAGCCTCAAGCCCATCAACGTGAAAACCGCGGGCGGCTATATCTTTATCAGCCTCGCGGAAAACCCGCCGGCCATCGACGAGTTCCTGCAGACCCTCAAGCACTACATGGAACCGTACGACATGGAAAACACCAAGGTGGCGGTGCAGACCACCTTGATGGAAAAGGCCAACTGGAAACTGGTGCTGGAAAACAACCGCGAGTGCTATCACTGCACTGGCTCACATCCAGAACTGCTCAACACACTGCTGGAGTGGGACGACGTTACCGACCCGCGTGCGACCCAGTCGTTCAAGGATCACGTCGCCGAATCGGCTGCGGCCTGGGAGGCTGAGAAGATCCCGTTCGCTCACGCTGCTTTTGGCTTGCGTAACCGTATCGTGCGCATGCCGCTGCTCAAGGGCACGGTGTCCATGACCATGGACGGCAAACAGGGCTGCAAGAAACTCATGGGCCGGATCACAAACCCGGACCTGGGCTCGATGCGCATCCTGCACCTGCCGCACTCCTGGAACCACTGCATGGGCGATCACATCATCGTGTTCACGGTGTGGCCGATCAGCGCTCAGGAAACCATGGTCAGCACCAAATGGCTGGTACACAAAGATGCCGTTGAAGGTGTGGACTACGACGTGGCTCGCTTGCGCGAAGTCTGGGACGCGACCAACGATCAGGATCGGCGCCTGGCTGAAGAAAACCAGCGCGGCATCAATTCCGACGCCTACCAGCCAGGTCCTTACTCCAAGACCTATGAGTTCGGTGTGGTCAACTTCATCGACTGGTACAGCGCCCGCATGCTTGAAAACATGGGTGCCGAGCCCGCGCCGTATCTGAAGGGTGTGGCGGTTAATCACGAGTGATGCATTGAAACCCTGTAGTAGCGGCCCCGGGGTCTCTGACACCACTCTGTCGCGAAGCAAACGAGAACCTGTAGGAGCGCGCTTGCCCGCGATTTGGTCTGTCGGTCGATGAATATATCGCCTGTGCTGACGCAATCGCGGGCAAGCGCGCTCCTACAGGTAAAATCATTCCAAAATCAGGTGGTTATATACCTTTTGGTAAGAGCTTCCGCAGATTGTTTTTCATCTGATCAAATCCCCGCAGGCCTAATCCTTCTGGATATCACCAGCCCGAGTAAATAACTAATCCACCGAGCAATCCCACAGCAATTGTGGAGAAGTCACTAATCCCTTTTATAAAACCGTTCTGAAGAGTGACTATCAAGTAGTTTCGTTGGCATAGCCACGACTTTCCGCTCGCACCCCCTGATGCCCAAGCCGTTGATGTAGTCGCTGGAAGACAAATTTCTGCATTTGCATCTTCTGTGATATCGCACCTCTCTAAACACTAAGTCCTACACGAATAGATGAGGTTATGCATGGGGTTGCTTATGTATTCCTACAACGTGCTGGAATTTTCCTACGGCATTATCGGACGTCGAAAATATTAAACGACTTGGCACGTTATTGAACGAAGTGGTACCAATACACCACTCGCGGCGCATGCCGTGAGCACGAAGGGAATTATTCCCGTTCACATAAATATATGGAGTACATCAAATGGGTCGTAAGCGTTCTGAAATCGCAATTGTTCCGTTCAACAAAAATGATGAGTTTGTAGGGGGGCTCTTGCCTAGTGAGACTCTGTTTTATTCACATGACTAATGTTGTGTAGCCCACGGGCTCGCTTGGGGGGGTGACCCCCAAGCACTACTTCAAGGAGCGAAAAATGTTTGAGCGTGATTTCTCTGTAATATCATCTGAGGAAAAAGTCCTGCAGGCTGCATCTTCGTTAGGTTTCTCGTTTTCGACAGAATTCAAAAATGCCTCAAAGACAGTTGCAGTATCGAAGTTGATAGACAAAACCGGCGTAACAGTAGCCGAAGGTGCCGGTAAAGGAATATTTTGTAAAATTGGTGCGCAGGCTGAAAGTCTGGAGCACTTTGCTCTGGATGATAATTTACTTACGGGTCTGGTTTCCTCCGCTATAGATGATATCCGTAGTCAGCCTTCGCTCAGTATGGACGGATTGCTCGCTAATCTTCCCAGAAGCCGTTCTGCAATCGACTGCGTCGAAATGCATGACATGCTCACGGGTGGCAAGGTAAGAGTACCTGCTGTAATTCAACTGCCATGCAAGGAGTTGGGAGATAAAATTGAGACGCACCCTGAGCTTTCCTATCTCAATCGCTATTCATCAAACTCAGGTCTTGCATTTGGTTGCTCAAAAAATGAAGCGATACTTCACGGGCTTAATGAGGTTGTTGAGAGACATGCACTTTCAAAGGTCCTAATGTCTCTGTGCGGTCAGCACGAAAAGCTACTGCTGAAATCTCCAAGTGCGGAGCTACTGGACGAATTATTTTTTGGTCAAGACTGTCTTCGCGCTTCGGTGGACGGAATGAAAGTATTGCTCACACATACCATTTATGGTGTCTATTTCTGTATGGCTATTCCGAAAAGGCCAGATGGCAGGTACCCCGTATGTCTCATCGGGTCTGGATGTTCTGTAGATGCGCGTGTAGCGATCGAACGTGCTTCAACCGAGCTTCTTCAGGCGTTGGAGTTGTTCGACGAGTCAGAGAGGGACAATGATCTCAAGGCCTATTCATTGATGCATCGGTCATTGAAATTACAGCCGCTGATCGACCTTGAAGTGCTCAGAAATAATGAATACATATGCAGGCGGCTGGATCCTCCCGGGAAAAAAACGGTCGCGCATCAGCTTGAATATATAATTGAACAGATTTCTGCTACCGGCTTGCGGATATTACGTCGAACACTGCTTGAATTTGATAACGGTTGCGTGGTGACTCAGATATACATACCTGGTGTGGAGCGTTTCAACTTGGTTCGAGCCGGTATTCCTGTGGTGCCGCAACATTTGCTGCATGCTAATAGGTCTTTTTCTTAAAGGCACCTAGTAAAATGTTCAATTTCTTGAAAGATACCTTTCTCGCAAAAAAGAGACTTTTTCTTAGCGCAACGGCTATAACGGTCCTTCTGAAAGGCGTTGCTGTCATTCCTGCGCTTTTATTGGGGAAGATTATTGATGGCCTCGTTTCTCCAGGCGTTGTTCCCGCCTCCGGTGTGTTTTGGCTTATTGCAGCGCTGTGTATAGCGATTATTTTTCAGTCTGTTTTCAGTCCACTGCAAACGTATCAACTGGTGAGCCTTGTGCAGACGACGCTGAAGGAAAAATCTATTGAATGGACCAAAGCTATCCTGGAGAAAGAGTTTGAAGCTTTTTCAGCTTTTAGACTCGGAGGATTGATTAAGGCCGTGGAGCGAGGCATCACCGCTCATGAAAAACTACTGACTTTTTTCATTACCTCAGGTTTTCCACTTTTCATTGAGTTGATTTTGGTCGGGGCAGTATTTGCCTATGCTGGAGGGTTTACGCTCTTTATAGTGCTTCTGGGTATATCGATCGGATATATGCTGCTTTACCACTATCTGGTTAACTGGAGAAGGCCCTATTTGCTAGTTGTCAATACTGAGGAAGATCTGGTTTCCTCCAGGCTATTTGAGACACTTAATGCTGGAAAAATAGTTAAACTAGAGCAGGCCTGTGACCATGCTCTTGGGCCGCTGTACGAAAGTTACACGGCCTACGCGCGAGCGGCTACGAAGGTCGCCAGTACTGGCGCTGTTCTCGGGTCAATCAGGATTCTTTATACGGGCCTTTCAACGACTGCTTTACTGGCCTGGGGCGTTCAGGATCAGTTATCAGCTTCGCCGCATTTGACCGTAGGTAGCCTGGTTGCGGTGTTTTCTATTGCTGGGATGTTTTTGAATAACTTTAGTCAGTTAGCGGAGGCTTACAGGACGCTCGATCAGTTTTTAGTCGATAAGAAAAGACTTCAGGAGATTTTATCGTTAGAGAATCTTCTACAGGTGCTTCAAACCCCATTCCCAGACCGCCTTTCGATGTTGAGTCTTTCGGTTATGAGTCCGCTAACTGACAGGCCTATGCGTTTTCAACGTGAGCAATCAGTTGCGATCATCGGACCCAGCGGAGCGGGGAAGACGACATTGTTGGAATCACTGGCAGGCGTGGTAAAGACCCGGCGGCATCACCTTGGCTTCAACGACCGGCGGCTCCAGCCTCATGACATTGAGGGGTATTTGCGCCGTGTTCGCTACTGCCCACAGGGGGCGGCGTTTCTGGAAGGTGCTTTTGAGCAATCCGTGCTGTTCGGCCGCGAGACATCTTCGGTTCTCGCTCACGTCGTGGATGACCTCGAATTGCGGGAGTTGGTCGAAAATCGGCACATTTCTGAAGGTGCTAAAAACATCTCCGGGGGCGAAGCGAAGCGGCTTTCGCTGTTGCGGTTGATTAACCGCCCGGGGGATTTCAATTTGTTCGACGAGCCCACCGCCTCCCTGGACCAAGACACACGGTTGCGGGTATGGGATGTCATTTTTTGCCACTTCAAAAGCAGCGGGCTGATTTGTGTAACTCATGATTTGGAAGCGTTGCCACAATTTGATCGAGTCATTGTCATAAAGCAGGGGTCAGTGGTCGCTGATGGTCCATGGTCTGAGTTAGAAGGTGATGGGCGGATCGCAGAATTGGTGGCTCAAATCGTTTCTAGCTCAGCCGACTCCTGATTCCTGTGGGAGATTAAATGCTGATGTGGGACCGGCTTTAGCCGGGAAGGCGGTATTTCTGACGAGCCGTTGCTAGTGACGGTGACGGCCTCTTCCCGGCTAAAGCCGGTCCCAGGAGATCGCGACAATACCTAAGATCACGCAGAATTTGCCCTCGGAGTTAAAACCAGACCGCTCCCGTCGCACTCCGAAAGTTATCTTCACTCGCTTTGACACTCCGAAACAGTCTTAAAAACTGTCATTTCTACCAGTACCCACGCCATTCCCCCCGCCCTACCATCAGCTTGACTCTCGAGTGTGCATTCCGAGCATTTTTCCTTTGCGCAGACGCAATTGAGGAGAGGCTGAAATGAAGGCATGGCACAGGAGTGCGTTGCTCGTTGCAATTCTTATGAGTTGTTTACTGGCGCTCATGCTCAACGCAGCAACGGGCAAGAATGCCCCGCAGGCGGTATGGGAAGAGATTCACGCGGGAACGTTCGAAGAGCCGCGACAGATCAACGAACCGGCATGGCGAGGCGCGGTATTTCTTGATACCGACGTGCAACCAGGCGCGTTTTACGTGGCAGCTTTCGACAGTCAGCCCGAGCAGCCCAACCCTGCCTTCCCCGACGTACCGCAATCCAGTGAGTCCTGGACCTATGCGGGTCAACATTCAGGGTTGGGGCCGGACCTTAAACCCTTCACCGAACCCACCCGTATTGACGCACTTCACCTTGCGCAGATAGACGGTAAAAAGGCGCTGCTACGCTCGAAAATCGAGGGCCTGCCCAGCTCGCAAACGCCATATCCGACCACTTCTCAGAGCAATGACTTTTGGGCCTTCATCGGCTTCTTCGAAAAATCTGGCACCGAGAACGACATGAAAGGCATCGAGGACCTGGCATGGCCTGGTGTGTTCATGAAATACGAGCCGACCCATTCGGTTTATGTCGCATTGCGCACCGGGCATCCGCTAATCGACGCTTGGCCCGCGCCTGATAGCGAACAAGGCGCAGGCTATTGGAAATTTGCCGGGACGGACTCGGGGATCCCTGTTACCGCACCTAAGCCGTGGAGTGCACGAAGCACACAGGCAGGTTCTTATTATCTGCAGCCCCTTGGTGCTGTGCGCCATTACTACTGGACGTCCAGGTTCACGGGTTTCCCGGCATTGATGAATGCAGTATTTCCCGAAACCAATCAGCCAAGCGATTTCTGGGTCTACCAGGGCCGTCATGCAGGATCGGCCATTGATCCTAAAGTCTTTGGTGAGCCTCTCTTGGGTGGTGGTACATATCGCGCTCGAATCGCAGGCAAATGGGTGTCTTTGCACCCCCGCGGTTTAGAAGGTACGCCATCCTCTGAAACGCCTTATCCGAGTGAGCTGAAAAGTAACGATTACTGGACTCTGGCCTCAGTCTCCACACATGCAGGCACTTGGCTGAGCCCCAAAAACGATCAGGACGAGTTCACTTGGGCAGGCCAGATTCACGCCCAGCCGCAGGGCAGTGGTCAGGTTTTTTTCCGCTCGCTGAACTCACATTACGCACCTGAAGGCGGATGGCAATACACCGATACCCAGAAATGGCAGCCGTTGGGCATATCGGCTCATACCGGTACTGTCGCCGACCCAAAAGGGCAGGATGAGCTGACATGGCCGGGTGCGGTGCATGCGAGCACCCTTGATGGGCAAACGGTCTATTTCAGGTCGTTGCAGGAGGGCAACCCAGCCGATCATGACTGGCCACTGCCAACTACGGCTACCAGCACCGGGCACTGGCAAGTTATCCCGTTCGTTCCCGCGCCGGGTACGTTCGAGGAACCACGGCGCTTCAACGATTACGGTCAGCCCGGTTCGGTTTATGTGGATAACCCCGGCAATCATCTAAGTCACTATTACATCTCGCACATCGAAGGTTATCCCGCCGACGATATCGACAGCTTTGCCACAGTGGGTCTGGCTGATCCGAACTGGGAGTTTGCCGGTCGCCACGCAGGGCTGATGACCGACCTTAAACCTTTTGATGACATCACTCGCGTCGGTGCTTTCCATGAGGCCGAGATCGCCGGGCAACGGGCGCTGGTCCGTTCGCGCATCACGGGCTGGCCGACCGAGGCCACTCCTTATCCGGTGACGCTGGCCAGTACCGAACATTGGGAATTCCTCGGCGTGTTCAAACATGCAGGGACGGTGGACGACTTCAAAGGTCATGACGAAATGACCTGGCCGGGGGCGCTGCATCTTGACGAAGCCCAGCAGATAGTTTTCGCGGCACTTCAGGCTGGTGAGCCTGGACCCGAAGGCTGGGTATACCCAGTCGGTGGGGAGAGTAACGAGCAGTGGGACTTCGTCACCTCGCTGGTAAACAGCGGCACTGTCGACGCTCCCCGTGAGCGCAACATGCTGAGTACCCCGGGGGCTATCTTTGCCGATCAGCGTGGTCTGCTGCGTCAAAAACTCTACCGCTCTACATTCAGCGGCTTTGCAAAAGAGGTCGGCGCGGTATACCCCTCGGGGACTGAGTCCAACGAGTTTTATGAATATGTGGGCGAGCACGCTGGGACGTTTACCGATCCCAAATCGTTCAACGAACCCACATGGCCAGACGCGGTTCATCAGACCACCATTGAAGGCAAGCTAACGTTCCTGAAGTCGAAGTTTGAGGGGATACCCAGTGCCGAAGCGCCCTATCCAGAAACCCTCGCCAGCAACGCGTTCTGGGGCTTTGAATTTACAACTGATCAGGCGGGGACTTACGTCGACCCCAAAAACCTGCAGGGTAAGACCTGGCCGGGGGCTGTTCATAAAAACCGTTTTCTAGGTCAGGACACGCTCTATCTGGCCAAACAGTTTGGCAACCCCGCCGAGGATCAGTGGCCAGTTCCGAGTGCCTCCGCCGTAGCCTATTGGGACTTGGTGGGCATGGTCTTTCACAATGGCACATTTGCAGACCCGAAAGTCTTCAATGAGGTCACCGCCGTTGGGCTCATTCATACCGGTACTGTCGAGGGTGAGACGCTCTATTTCCGATCACTCGTAAATGGCCAGCCCGAAGAAAATGGCTGGGCGTATCCAGACGCAGAAGCCAGCAATGAGTACTGGGAATACCTCGGGAAAAACTTACGACAAGGCACGTGGGGCGATCCGAAAGGAGCCAATGATTTCACCTGGCCCGGGCTGATACACGCTGTGCAGATAGATGGCAAACGGGTTTATCTGACTTCGAAGGTGGACGGTCTGCCCGCCGAGCATGACTGGCCCTATCCTGAAACAGGAAGCAACGCCTACTGGGGCATTGCAGGCGAATCACGCCACAGCGGTAGCCTCATCAACCCTAAAGACCAGCGAGAAGTGTCCTGGGTAGGCGCTATCCATATGCATCAGGACGGGCAGACAAGAACGTATTACCGCAACAAATTGCTTTCCGGCAATCTTGAGGTGATTGGTGGCAGTTATCCACTGCCTGAGGGCGAAGGCAGTACTGTCGCGTGGGAGTATCTCGGAAGCAACAGCAATGCCGGTACGCTGGATGATCCACATACCGGTCCCGCTCTGACGTGGCCGGGCAATGTTCACAAGCTGACCCGCACCGAGACTGATATTTACTATCAGGCCAGGTTCACCGGGGTTGCCAACGCCACCCATCCATTCCCGACAACGTTAGGGAGTAGTAATGATGATTGGACCTTCGTAGGGAAAAGCTCACAGCCTGGCACAGTGCTCGCGCCCAAAGATGCGCATGAAATGACTTGGCCAGAGGCAGTTCATCGGTTCGAGCAGCTAGGTAAGGCTTACTACGTGAGGTCGAAGATCCGCGGCGTGCCGCCTGAATCCGGGTGGGTTTTTCCAGTGCCCCCCAATAGCGATGAGCGTTGGGATCTCGTTGATATTGGCGTTCATGCCGGAACTTGGGACGATCCAAAACCGTGGAGTGATATGAGCTGGCCTGGCGCTATATATATGCTAGGTTTTCCGCAGGAAATTGTTGGTCCTGATCATCCATTTCGGTCATTTTATAGCTCGACATTTTGGGGGGATCCATCCGAGCACGGCATGCCTACGCCATATAACAGCGCATGGGTATTCATCAGTAGTTCGATACTCCCTGCCACGCTGTCATCTCCCAGTCTGTTCTTAGGAACAACCTGGGAGGGTGCAGTGCACTGGTATCCGCTTTCGGGAGAGTTGTTCAGGTCCAAGAAAAACGGCCCCATGCTCTACATTGAGCCTCCCTCAGGACCGGAAAATCATGAAAACTGGGATTTTTTGGGAGTTACTCGGCATCTAGGTACCTATTCCGACCCTAAAGAATGGACCGAATACACATGGCCCGGTCGTATTCATAACTACGACATTGGCCGTACTGTCCTGTATTTCACTTCCAAAGTGACGGGGACTCCTTCGGACCATAACTGGTATTACCCCACCGACGAAAGCAGCAATGATCAGTGGGCATATGTTGGAACTACTGAGCACGCCGGTACTTTCGCCGAGCCTCATGAGTGGAATGAGGTCACGTGGCGGGGTGCTATTCACCAAGTCAAACTCGCTACGAGCATTCGTTATTTCGAGGCTCGATTTGCTGGCAGCGGGCAGGCGAATGGATGGGAGTATCCCGATGGTGAGTCCAGCGATCAGCACTGGCGGTACGTCGCTACTGGTATCCATGCCGGTACTGTGGAAGACCCCAAAGATGTCGGGCCTGAGCCGGTATGGCCTGGTTTAATAGTCGTTAGCAGTCGAAACCCTGTGGGGGCCAGATACTACACCGCAAAAAACGATGGCATCCCGGGAACACAATGGCCGTTACCAATGGGTGAAATGAGTAACGAAAACTGGGAGTTTTTTGGTACATCGAAACATTCAGGGACTAAAGAGGATCCTAAAGAGTGGGAGGAGGTCACTTGGCCGAATGCGTTTAACTATGCAAACAGGTCCGGTGTTCGTGCCTTCTATAGCCCTAAACGCGCTGGAGTCCCTGCCAATAATAGCTGGATATACCCCGCCGAGTTGAAGGATGACGAAAACTGGGTTTATTCAGGGCTTATTCATACTAGCGGCACCATCGAAAATCCCAAAAGATATAATGATTATACCGAGCCAGGTTTGTACCATCGTGGGATTGTCTCCAATCAGCAAGTGTTGTTCGCCTCCAGGTTTCAGGGGCAAGCCGATCCGCCCGGCCGGCCTGATAATGTGCCGGAGAAAAGCTTTCCCGCTGTCGGTGCTGATAATGAATGGTGGCACTTCACTCGCCAGGGAGACGGTACTGTTAATATTCCCAACGGATGGTATGACTATTCCTTGGCAGGGGATGTGAATGAGTACATCAACAGAGGTAAGCGTTTTTTGTTCAGGGCCAAATACGAGGGGCGCCCGTCGAGCCATAACCGATACTATCCAGTCTCTGAAGTCGACAATGAGAACTGGCAGTACTACTCGATACATCGTGGCACTAACGATGATCCAAAAGAGTGGGCGGAATATACGTATATAGGTGACTTCCATCGCTACAGGTACGGGGATGAGACATCCTTCTTCAAGGCTAAGAAAGAGGGATACCCGGTCAACCTCGGTAATTACCCCGGTGGTGGGGAAAGTAATGAGGTCTGGGATTATATGGGCACGCATGCCGGGACCCGGCAAGACCCGAAAGTCTGGGAGGAGCCAACATGGCCGGGAGCAATCCATTGGTACCGTGAGCGGAATTTGTATTTCATTTCAAGGATTACGGGTTGGCCATATGATCACAGCGCCTATTACCCGAACAGTGCCAGCAGCGATGCCAACTGGGAGCATATTGATACCTCGCGGTGGACAGCAGCAGGTGTTAATGATTTCTCCAAACCGTTTGATGAATACAGCTGGGTGACTGCGCACAATGCCTTTATCGGCGACAGGGGAATGGCTCAGACGTTGCGTGATTCTTTCAATCGAGGCGTTCGTGCCTTTATGATGGATATACATATGCAGGGGGTTGGCGTCTCGGACCCTGGACATGTCAGGGTCTGTCATTTAGTCCTTATTTCTTATTGTCATGAAATCGATCCGCTTTTAAAGGACGCTTTTGTGGTATTTTTAGATCTGCTAAAAAAGAACAGAGACGCTATTATTACAGTAACGTTTGAATCTACTGTCCCTCGCGCTGAGCTGAAAAAAGTGCTTGACCAATTTCCTGAGCTCGCTACTTACAGTGTCTTGCCACCAGTCAATGGACTATGGCCCACTCTGCAGCAAATGATTGATACTAATAAGAGACTTGTCATGTTTGGCGATGGCGATAGCTGGGGTACTTATACGACGGGAGATAAAACTGTCTCCATTTTACAGGCCCGGGATACTCAGGTTGAAAATACCTACAATCTTGGGGATACGGCGGTTACCCATAACTGGGAATGCAAAAGCCGATACAACCACCTCGCGCTTTCATTGCGCAAGGTATACGGCACTTTCAATCGCACATTTGTGCTCAATCAATTTCACTCATGGGGTGGCAGCACGGCCGATGCCGGAGATGTAGATAACAACCTCACCCGGTTGCAACGGCGCGTTGAGTACTTTTGCGGCCAGCCAAGTGGTGGGAGAAATCCCAATTTTCTGGCCATCGACTTCAATCAGGTGGGCGATGCATTTCCCTATGTCGCAGCGATGACCCAAGGAGGGTTCTACTTCTATGAAGGTAATGACGTCGACCGAGCCCGGGATACGGTATGCGTCTTGCCCGGCGGTCAAAGCGCCCCAGGAAGTGGTGTGCACTACGACTTGAGACTTGCTACACGTGGTTGCGAAGAGGACGAAATCAGGTCCATGGAACTGAACGGTATCAGCGCCGGGACCCGCATTGAGTTGTATGACAGCCCAAGCGCAGACCGTCAGGATGACTTCACCATTATTGATGTGAAGCAGTCGGTGCCCTTGCGGCAACGCGTCAGGATCAATTCACTGGAGGGTTCTGAAGATAATTTCTGGTACCGAAAACTGGCCTTCCGCAATAATGGCCTCGACGGGAAAATCTCCCGGATAAAGATCAGCAGCACGCCGGATACCGAAGATTTTGCGGATGCTCAGGTGGTGTTTTATGAAGAAGTGAACGGCAAGCAAAATATCGTCTGTACGGTTCCGTTCACCAGGCAGAACGTGAGGGCTGGCCATGGCAACAACAGCTATGGGTGCGACAACGACGAAATTGATTCCGCCGTCATCGTGCAGGCAAAGGCTGGCTCCTACTTTTCCGTGGTCGGTCACCCTCATGGCGAATATAAGCAGGGGCTCGCAGAAGTACGGGTAAAGAAAGACATTTTGATGCCGCTGACCATCAACAATTTTGAAAGCAGTTTTGAAAATGAGTACGTCAAGGTTCGCAGATGCCGAGGGCACAAATTAGAAGGTAAGATTTCATACCTTTATTTCTGGCCGGACGGGCACGTTTTTGATTGCGGTGAATAGAGGGCGTAACGAGTGGTGTTGATCAAAATTCGACCAACACCACTTTGGCCCAACCCCGCAGCCCTCTGCCAGCTTCAGCAAACAACTTATCCACAAGACCACCCACAGCAATTGTGGGGAAGTCAGTTATTCGTCCTGTAAAAAACCAATAAAAACCGTGACTTATTCAAAAGTACCTTTCTTCGTAGATATTGATCAATAATTGATCGAATCTCTCTAGGCCACGTTGTATGTGGCCTGTAGCTGATCGCAAACACCTTATCCACAGATGCGCCAACAGACTTTGGGGGCAACTCTGGAGATATCGCCTGTGGTCTGTGGAAAACTGCTGAAAACCCCGTCTTTCAAGGTTGACAGGAGGGGGTTTAAGCTTTTTTGTTGAGATTGGTCGTTTTTTGATCGTTTTCTTTCAGGCCTTTATATACGTGGTCTGTAGAGGTAAGCGAACAACTTGTCCACAGAAGCGCCAACAGACTTTGTGGGTAGTTGTGGATGATCTAATTATCCAGCGGATGCTTTATCCACAATGGAAAACCAATAAAAACCGTAGGTTATGCTGGTTGTTTTTCGATCAGTGAGCTGTAAGACGCGGCCAGCATGGGGTGCAGGGATCAGCGAACAACTTATCCACAGACCCGCTAACAGCCAATGTGCACAACTTCTACATCTCGCACCACGCGATACCCTGTTGGAGCGAGGCTTGCCCGCGAAGAACGATGACCCGGTCGACCTGATAAAACGGGGCGCCTGTATTCGCGGGCAAGCCTCGCTCCAACGGATCACCTGAGCCCGTCGACGCCATTGGCTCAGGCTCTGATCGAGGCGGACGGGCCTGACGCTCACAGGTTTGAATATCTCTGGTAGGAGCGAACTTGTTCGCGAGGAGCTGGCGCAGGCTATAGATATTCATCGTCTGTAAAAGCGCTCGCGAACAAGTTCGCTCCTACCGTCCTGCTCAGTGGCTTTAGAAGGACGCCATTGGCTCGGGGCTTGACGCTTATGGGCTTGAATATCCCCGGTAGGAGCGAACTTGTTCGCGAGGAGATCGGCCAGGCTATAGATTTTCATCGTCTGTAGATGTGCTCGCGAACAAGTTCGCTCCTACCGTTCTGCTCAGTGGCTTTAGAAGGACGCCATTGGCTCAGGGCTTGATGCTCACAGGCTTGAATAACCTCGGTAGGAGCGAACTTGTTCGCGAGGAGATCGACCAGCCTATAAATTTTCATCGTCTGTAGAGGTGCTCGCGAACAAGTTCGCTCCTACCGTTCTGCGCAGCGGCTTTAGAAGGACGCCATTGGCTCAGGGCTTGACGCTCACAGGCTTGAATAACCTCGGTAGGAGCGAACTTGTTCGCGAGGAGATCGGCCAGCCTATAGATATTCATCGTCTGTAGAGGTGCTCGCGAACAAGTTCGCTCCTACCGTTCTGCGCAGCGGCTTTAGAAGGACGCCATTGGCTCAGGGCTTGATGCTCACAGGCTTGAATAACCTCGGTAGGAGCGAACTTGTTCGCGAGGAGATCGACCAGCCTATAGGTTTTCATCGTCTATAAAGATGCTCGCGAACAAGTTCGCTCCTACCGTTCTGCTCAGTGGCTTTAGAAAGAATGACTCTGCTGCCGCCGACGCCATTGGCTCAGGCTCTGGTCGAGGCGGGCGGGGCTGTCGATTTCCTGGCGGCGGGCGTGGCTGAACAGGATCAGCGCTAGCTCTGCCGTCACCAATGCATCGGCGCTGGCGTGGTGGCGCTCTTCAGCATGCAGTCCGAAGAATTGTGTCCAGTCATCAAGCCCGGCTTTACGAAAACCAGCCTGTGGAAAAAGCATAGGCGCGATTTCAGCTACATCGAGAAAGTGATGTTCAAGGCGATAGTCCAGGTTGTCTTTCAGAGCCCGGCTGAGCATGTGCTGATCAAAAGGCGCATGAAATGCCAGCAGCGGGCTTTCGCCGACAAACTCCATGAAATCCAGTAGGGCCTGCACAGGCTCACTACCCGCCGCAATCGCGCTGGGTGCCAGGCCGTGAATCAACACGGCGGGGCTGACTTTATGGTTGGGACACAGCAGCGTTCGTTCGAACTGCTGGCTCAGGTCAATGGCACCGTCCTCGATGACGACGGCACCAATGGATAGCACCTGATCGCGGTTCATGTTCAGGCCACTGGTTTCCAGGTCGACTACTACCCAGCGTTGCTGCCGCAGCGGGTGTTCGCTAAGGGGCGCTGCCGAAGCAAGGTTCGCCAGACGCTGTTGATCACGTTTTTCCAGCGTCGGTTTTGGTGGCCGGGGACGTAGCCATTGGAACAGGTTCATGCCGGATAACAGACTCATAGTTGATAACGCAGCGTCAGACTGGTTTGCAGGCGCTGGGCCTGGCGCAATGATTCACGCAGGATCCGCCGGTCCAGATGGTTCAGGGTGTCTGGATCGATACGGTTGGACCACGGCAGGTTCTGTCTGCTTTGCAGTTGATGCTGCTGCATGCGGGTTTGTTGAATGAAGTGGTAGGCCTCCTCATAGGCGGCGCCGTCCTGGGCGTCGATGACTTCGCGTGCAACCAGCTGGCGCAGGCGCTCCAGGGTGTTGTTGACGCCAATGCCATTGGCCAACGCCAGCACGCGCGCGCCATCGACGAACGGCGTCAGGCCCTGGGTCTTGAGGTCCAGGGTGTCCTTGTCGCTGCCTTTACGGGCCAGGACGAAGTCTTTGAAGCGTCCCACGGGTGGACGCTGGCGCAGTGCGTTCTCTGCCAGCATGCGCTGGAACAGACGGTTGTCGGCGACCTGATCGAGGATCTGCTGACGCAACTGCTCGCCGCCGCTTTCTTCGCCCCAGACTACCCGCAGATCGAAATAGATACTGGAGTTGAGCAGGTTCTCCGGCGTTGCGTCGCGGATGAACGCGGCAAAGCGTCGAGACCATTCAGCTCGGGAAAGGCACAGCTCCGGGTTGCTCGCCATGATGTTGCCTTTGCACAGCGTGAAGCCGCATTGCGCCAGGTTCTGATTGATGCGCTCGGCAATCGGGAGCAGCAGACCGCGAATATGCTCCGCTTCAGCGGCGTCCTTGGCATCGAACAGGATGCCGTTGTCTTGATCGGTGTGCAGGGTTTGCTCGCGACGACCTTCGCTGCCGAAACAAAGCCAGCTGAAGGGAATGCCAGGGTCGCCTCTTTCCTGCACGGTCAGCTCAATCACGCGGCACACGGTGTGGTCGTTGAGCAGGGTGATGATCTGGGTGATCTGGGTCGAGGATGCGCCGTGGGCCAGCATGCGATCCACCAATTGCACGATATCGCCGCGCAGGTTGCACAGGCTGTCAATGCGCGGTGCCGTGCGAATGGTCCGAGCCAGATGAACCAGATCGACCCGTTGCAGAGAGAACAGGTCTCGTTCTGATACCACGCCGCACAAGCGACCGTCTCTGACCAGGCAGACATGCGCAATGTGTCGGCTGGTCATGGCGATGGCCGCATCAAAGGCGCTGGCGTCAGGGCTGAGATGGAAGGGCGCCTGAATCATGCGGCTCTGGATCGGCTGGCTGAAGTCGACATTGATGTCGGCAACGGCTTCACGCAGGTCACGCAACGTGAAAATTCCTAGCGGTGCCTGATGCTGGTCTATGATCACGATGCTGCCAACCTGTTGCTCGTGCATCAGCTTCACAGCTTCACGCATTGGCGTATCAGGCGTACACATCACGGGATGACGCATGGCCAGCTCGCCAAGCCGGGTATTGAGGGAGTATTGGGTGCCGAGGGTTTCAACGGCGCGTTGCTGGACCTGCTGATTAACCTGATCCAGCAGGCTGCTGACGCCCCGCAAGGCGAAGTCGCGGAAGGTTGTGGATAACGCGAACAGCTTGATGAACGCCTGCTTGTTCAACTGCAGGCAGAAGGTGTCTTCAGCGGCCAGATGCTCGGTGCGCGTAGCTCGTTCTCCCAGCAGAGCGGCCAGCGGAAAGCATTCGCCGGTGGTGATTTCGAAGGTGGTTTCAGTGCCGCCTTTTGCTGTGTGAGGACGCTCGCCGACCACTCGCCCTTGTTTGACGATGTAGAAATGCTCTACTGGGCCATCGCTCGGCTTGATGATGCTCTCGTCGGCGGCGTAAAAACGCAGTTGGCATTGTTCGACCAGATACGCGAGGTGCGCATTTTCCATATGGTCGAATGGCGGGAATTTTTGCAGGAATTGCATGGTGCCGTGAATGTTCTGCAACACCGCTGTTTTCCCGGCCTGGGTGAATGCATCGGCTCGACTCATGACCAGCACCGCTTTGTTTTTATTGAAGGCTATGGTCGGCCGCTTGAGGGGTAGTGCCCATTGGACGTAAGTCTTACGACAACAAAAAGATTTCTGACTCTTACCTTCATGGTGTAAAAAGCACCTGTACAGAGTTGTACGATGCTTGGGACGGCCCTTGTTCGAATGCAAGGGCGCCAGCAAAAAAAGCACACAGATATCTCCGGGCAGAGCCCGGTGTTTTTGTCAGTCAGTGCAAAGGAATGAGGCGGTTATGCTGGATTACGATATTTTGAGCGATGAAGAGCGCGAAGCTCTGCATGAGGTGATGCTCGCGCCGCCGTCCAGTTCGGAGCAACGGGTGCTGATCGTGGACGATGACCGGGACGCGCGCGAACTGCTGGCCGAAATCCTCAGCCTCAACGACATAAGTTGTCTGACGGCGGCTGGCGGTAACAGCGCCATGGAGTTGCTTCGCACCCGTGACAGCATCGCTCTGCTGATTACCGACCTGCGGATGGCTCCGTGTAACGGCCTTGACCTGATTCGTCAGGTCCGCGATTCCGAGCGTGCTTCGTTGCCGATCATCATTGTGTCCGGTGACGCCAACGTGCGTGATGCGATCGATGCCATGCACCTGAGCGTGCTGGACTTCCTGCTCAAGCCCATCAACACCAAGCAGTTGGTGAAGCTGGTGAAGAGAGAGTTGGGGATGGAGTGAGGGTTATGTGGGAGCCGAGCTTGCTCGCGATAAGGCTGGACGCGGTTCACTTCAGATCACGTCCAGCCTTATCGCGAGCAAGCTCGGCTCCCACAGGAAGCGCTAGAGCTGCTCGCGAAATTGTTTACAACCCGTTCTTCGCCTTGAACTCCCGACGCCGACGGTGCAAGACCGGCTCGGTGTAACCGTTAGGCTGTTTAGTCCCTTCGATTACCAGTTCAACCGCCGCCTGGAACGCGATGTTGCTGTCGAAATCCGGCGCCAGCGGACGGTACAGCGAGTCCCCCGCATTTTGCCGGTCAACCACAGGCGCCATGCGCTTGAGGCTGTCCATCACCTGAGTTTCGTTGACCACGCCATGACGCAGCCAGTTAGCGATGTGCTGGCTGGAGATACGCAGCGTGGCGCGGTCCTCCATCAGGCCAATATCGTTGATGTCCGGCACTTTCGAGCAGCCCACGCCCTGATCGATCCAGCGCACCACGTAGCCGAGAATGCCCTGTGAGTTGTTATCCAGTTCGTTCTGGATTTCCTCGGGCGTCCAGTTGGTGTTCGGCGCGAGCGGGATAGTCAGGATGTCATCCACCGAGGCGCGAGTGCGCTGGGCCAGTTCAGCCTGACGGGCGAACACGTCAACCTTGTGATAGTGCAGCGCGTGCAGCGCAGCAGCGGTCGGCGACGGAACCCAGGCGGTGTTCGCGCCTGCCATTGGGTGAGCGATTTTCTGCTCCAGCATCGCCGCCATCAGGTCCGGCATGGCCCACATGCCCTTACCGATCTGCGCACGGCCTTGCAGGCCGCAGCTCAAGCCGATATCTACGTTGGAGTTTTCGTAGGCACTGATCCATTTCTCGGCTTTCATCTGCGCCTTGCGCACGACAGGGCCTGCTTCCATGGAGGTGTGAATTTCGTCGCCAGTGCGGTCCAGGAAGCCCGTGTTGATGAACACCACACGCTCGCTGGCCGCTTTGATGCAGGCCTTGAGGTTGACCGTGGTACGGCGTTCCTCGTCCATGATCCCGACTTTAAGCGTGTTGCGTGGCAGACGCAGAACGTCTTCGACACGACCGAACAGCTCGTTGGTGAATGCAGCTTCTTCCGGGCCATGCATCTTCGGTTTGACGATGTACACCGAGCGAGTACGGCTGTTGCTGCGCGTGGTGTTGCCATTGAGGCTGTGGATCGCCGCAAGGCTGGTCAGCAGGCCGTCCAGAATGCCTTCCGGTACTTCCTGACCGTTCTTGTCCAGGATCGCATCAATGGTCATCAAGTGACCGACGTTGCGGATGAACAGCAGCGAACGACCGTGCAGCTTCACGTCGCTGCCATTGGGAGCGGTGTAGTGACGATCACCGTTCATGGTGCGGGTGAAGGTTTCGCCGCCTTTGGAGACCTGTTCGGCCAGATCGCCTTTCATCAGACCCAGCCAGTTGCGGTACACCACAACCTTGTCGTCGGCATCAACGGCGGCGATGGAGTCTTCGCAGTCCATGATGGTGGTCAGCGCGGCTTCCATCAGCACGTCTTTGACGCCCGCGGCATCGGTCTGGCCAATCGGGCTGGCAGCGTCGATCTGGATCTCGAAATGCAGACCGTTGTGCTTGAGCAAGACGGCGGTCGGCGCTGATGCGTCGCCTTGATAGCCGATCAACTGCGCGTCGTCTTCAAGGCCGGTATTGCTACCGCCCTTGAGGCTGATGACCAGCTTGCCGTCGATCAGCTTGTAGCCGGTGGAATCAACGTGAGAGCCAGCGGCCAGCGGCGCGGCTTCGTCGAGGAAGGCGCGGGCAAAGGCGATGACTTTGTCACCGCGAACCTTGTTGTAGCCTTTGCCTTTCTCTGCGCCGTCGGCTTCGCTGATGGCGTCGGTGCCATACAGCGCGTCGTACAACGAGCCCCAGCGGGCGTTCGAGGCGTTGAGGGCGAAGCGGGCATTCATGACCGGCACCACCAGCTGTGGGCCAGCCATGCGGGCGATTTCTTCATCGACGTTTTGCGTCGTGATCTGGAAATCCGCCACTTCTGGCAGCAGATAACCGATTTGCTCAAGGAAAGCCTTATAAGCAGAGGCATCGTGGGCCTGTCCGGCATGGGACTGGTGCCAGGCGTCGATCTGCGCCTGCAAGTCATCACGTTTGGCGAGCAGTGCCTTGTTCCTGGGGGCCAGCTCATTGATCAACTGGTCTGCGCCCATCCAGAAGCCAGCAACATCAAGACCGGTCCCGGGAAGTGCTTCGTTATTCACGAAGTCATACAGGACTTTGGCGACCTGCAGGCCACCGACTTGAACGTGTTCAGTCATTGCACTTGCCTCACTCTGCTCAGCTTTTTTACGCCCCCGGAGGGAACGCTCTTTTGTTGGGGCGCCGTTTATGTAGTGCGCGACGCGGGATGCTACATGAAGGCTTGACGCGTGGAAACGGAACTAAATATGTCACTTCGCGACTGAAATTTCATCGCCAGTCATCATCGGGATTCGGATGTTCTCAAAGATGTTGCCGATTGTTCCAGATAAAAATAGAGATCGTACACAAAATGGCAGGCCGGTCATTCGCCAGCGTCAAGATCAGGCTTGCCTATACTCGTTGCGTTGTCGTCAGCCTGACTGGCTGGTGCAGATTCAAGACCAGAAGGAGTCAGCAGTGGATCATCTCGTTATTACAGTATTTGCCCCAGACAAACCCGGCCAGGTCGAGGCCATCGCGAAATGCATTGCCGACCACGGCGGTAACTGGCTGGAGAGCCGCATGTCGCACATGGCCGGACAGTTCGCCGGCATCCTGCGCATTGGCGTTGCGGCTGACGCCCATGAAGAATTGAAGAGCGCGCTGATCGAGTTGTCCGGTCGAGGCATACGCGTATTGTTCGCCGACACCGCCATCGAAACCCCCGGCACCTGGAAACACATCGGCATGGAGCTGGTGGGCAATGATCGCGCGGGCATCGTACGCGACATCACCCGGTTGCTTTCGGAGCAGGGCGTTAACGTCGAAAGACTGGTGACAGAAGTCAAACCCGCGCCGATGAGCAGTGAACTGCTGTTCCACGCCGACGCGATATTGGGCGTACCTGAATCGCTGGCGCTGGATGATCTGCAACAAGCGCTGGAAACCCTGGCGGATGATTTGATGGTGGATCTGGTGTTGCGTACGGATCTTTGAGCCTGTGGGAGCAGAGCTTGCTCGCGATAAGGCTGGACGCGATCTGAATTGAACCGCGTTCAGCCTTATCGCGAGCAAGCTCTGCTCCCACAAGGGGATTGCGTGCCCCCTGAGGTTATCCACTTTATCCATGAGCCTGCCTGTGGATAACCTTGGGAGAACCGTTTGCAGGCCTTATTGTTTAAGGCCTGCAAACTATTGATCAATAAATGATCAGGCCCTGCGCCGTAAAGTTATCCACGCATCAACGCTGTAAACCGCCAATCCCGCCCAGATGAATGCGAAGGTCACGATGGTGCTTGTCGCGAGATGTTCCTTGAAGACCAGCACTGCCAGTGCGAGCACCAGTGTCGGGCCGATGTACTGCAGGAAGCCCAGTGTGGTGTAAGGCAGGTGTCGGGCGGCGGCGTTGAAGGCGACCAGTGGCAAGATCGTTACAGGGCCTGCGGCGGCGAGCCAGAGCGCTTCACTGGTGGTCCAGAATTCTGGTTGTGAGGTGTAGGCTGCCGGGTTGAGCAGCAGCCAGCCCACGGCGATAGGCACCAGTATCCAGGTTTCCACGACGAGGCCGGGCAGGGCGGCGACGGGTGCTTTCTTGCGGACAATGCCGTACACCGCGAACGTTCCGGCAATCACTAGCGATACCCACGGCAGGCTGCCGACTTGCCATAACTGCTGCGCCACGCCCGTCGCCGCCAGACCGACGGCGATCCATTGCAAACGCCGCAGCCGTTCGCCCAATACCAGCATCCCCAGCAACACGTTGACCAGCGGGTTGATGTAGTAACCCAGGCTGGCCTCCACCATGCGCTCGTTATTCACCGCCCATACATACACCAGCCAGTTCACCGCGATCATCGAGCCGCTGAAAGCCAGCACCGCCAGACGCTGTGGGTTGTCCCGCAGTTCGCGCCACCAGCCGGGGTGTTTCCAGAACATCAGCAGCAACGAGCCGAATGCCGCCGACCACAGCACTCGGTGGACGATGATTTCCACCGATGGCACGTCGGCGATGGCTTTGAAGTACAGCGGAAACAAACCCCAGATGGTGTAGGCACTGAGCCCGAGAATGTACCCGCGTCGCGGGTTGACGGCTGGCATGTTGGGTCCTGTTGGCAGGTGGTGGATTCTTATGAGTCTGTTGGTGCGTGGATCTATTATTTGCCCGGAATCAGACCTCTGTGGGAGCGTGGCTTGCCCGCGATAAGGACACCGCAAATATCAGACCCATCGCGTCCAAGCCTTCCATGTAAATCTCATTCCACCCGTAGGAGCGCGCTTGCCCGCGATGAACGATGACACGGTATTACTGACTCACCGAGGTGACTGATTCGCGGGCAAGCCACGCTCCCACAGGTTGGCGCTGATCTTAAGTTCATGATGGACCGTGGGACCGACCGGAGTGGTGCTCCACTTCATTCGGGAAGGCGGTATTTCAGGCCATACATAGGCTGCGGATGTACCCGCCTCTTCGCGAATGAATTCGCTCCCACCGGGATCAGCGCTTGCAGGTGAACATAGAATTTCCCACAGTCTGGTCATGATCTTAAGTTCGCTGAGGCCCTGTGGGACCGAATTTATTCGGGAAGGCGGTATTTCAGGCCTTACATAGGCTGCGGATGTATCTGGCTCTTCGCGAATGAATTCGCTCCCACGAGAATTGGGTTTGCGAGCCAACATGGAATTTTCCACATACAGATCGCGTTTCCCCATTCAAAACAACTTCAGCGGCTCCTCGTTAAGCGCCGACAGTTGTTCGCGCAAAGCCAGAATCTGGTCACCCCAGTAACGTTCGGTGCCGAACCACGGGAAGCTGTGCGGGAACGCCGGGTCGTCCCAGCGACGGGCCAGCCAGGCGCTGTAATGCATCAGACGCAGTGCACGCAGCGGTTCTATCAGGGCCAGTTCACGCGGGTTGAAGTCATGAAATTCGTTGTAGCCATCCATCAATTCCGACAATTGCCCCAGGCATTCCTGGCGATCACCGGCCAGCATCATCCAGATGTCCTGCACAGCAGGGCCCATCCGGCAGTCGTCGAGGTCGACGATGTGGAACATCTCGTCGCGCGCCATCATGTTGCCGGGATGACAGTCGCCATGCATACGGATGTTCTGATGCGGCGTGGCTGCGTAAGCGTCTTCGACGCGCTTGAGCAGATCCTTCGCCACTGACTCGTAAGCAGGCAACAAGCTGCGCGGGATGCAGTCGTTCTGCAGCAGGAAGTCCAGCGAGTTCTGACCAAAGTTCTGCACCGCCAGCGCTTCACGGTGCTCGAAAGGTTTGGTCGCACCAACGGCGTGGATACGCCCCAGCAACTGGCCCAGACGATACAACTGATCAAGGTTGCCCGGCTCTGGCGCACGGCCGCCACGGCGAGGGAAGAGGGTGAAGCGAAACCCTGCGTGTTCGAACAGCGTCTGCCCGTTATGCACCATGGGGGCGACGACCGGGATATCGACGTTCGCCAGTTCGAACGTGAAGCTGTGTTCTTCAAGGATGGCTTCGTTGGTCCAGCGCTGCGGCCGGTAGAACTTGGCGATCAACGGCTGGCCGTCTTCGATGCCGACCTGATAAACGCGGTTCTCGTAGCTGTTGAGCGCAAGGATGCGGGCGTCGCTGAGAAACCCGATGCTTTCAACGGCATCAAGGACCAGGTCTGGCGTAAGTGTTGCGAACGGGTGGGCCATGCTAACTCCTGCGCGCAGCAGGCTGCCGCGTCGGCCCGTGATGGTAGCGCAGACGGGCAGGGCATGGGGCTTTAGCTTCGCCGCAAAGTTATCCACTGCAACCAAACTGTCATCACCTGTTAGCTGTAACGAAATATTGAATCGCTAATGTCGCGGCCAATGAGATCGATCTCAAGGCGAGCGAACGTGAGTGATTTAAAAGAAGTGGCACGACTGGCAGGAGTTTCGCGGGCAACTGCCGCGCGGGCTTTTGCGTCTCCCGATGTCGTGCGCCCGACTACTCGCGATCAAGTGTTCGAGGCCGCCCGTCAGTTGGGTTTTCGGCCCAATCGCTTGGGGCGTCAGTTGCGCCTGCAAACCACCAACCTGATCGGTGTGATCGTGCCCAACCTGCTTAACCCGGTCTTCGCTGAGCAGTTCCAGGCCATGGAACGTGCTGCGCGTCTGAAAGGCTACAACCTGCTATTGGCAACGACTGATTACAGCAGCGAACGCGAAAGCGCCGTGGTTGAAGAGTTACTGCGTCAGCGAGTCGATGGGCTGGTGCTGACCGTGACCGACGCCGAGAGCAATCGGGTCCTGCAAAGTCTGGTCAACGAAGACACGCCGTTCGTGCTGGCTTATCACCAGCCGGGCAATCCTGATTACAGCGCTGTGTCTGTGGATAACCGCGCGGGCATGGCGCTGGCGACACGCTACTTGCTCGACTCCGGGCATCGCCGCATCGGCATGGTAGCCGGTCCAGCCTTGCAATCGGACCGTGCCCGTCTGCGTTACGCCGGGTATTGCGAGGCCATGGTCGAGGGGGGGCTGGATAGCCTGCCGGTGATTGAAATGCCTGCGCATACCCAGGCCGATTTCGCCGCTATCGAGCCTTTGCTGCGCGGCCCCAACCGGCCCAGCGCTTTGGTTTGCTCCAACGATTTGCTGGCGATCAGCCTGATCGCCGAACTGCGCCGCAACGGCTGGAGCGTGCCCGGCCAGCTTTCCGTCATCGGCTTCGATGGCATCGCCCTCGGCGCCCAGATGCATCCGACGCTGTGCAGCGTCGTGCAACCCATCGCGGCGCTGGCCAGCACCGTGATCGATCAACTGCTGGCGCAAATCGCCGGTGCCGCTCCGATTTCCCATTGCCTGCCTTGCCATATCCGGCCGGGTGAAAGTACTCAGCCCTACGAGGAGATGCTTCATGATCCGCTTTAGTAAAACCCTGGCAGCGCTGCTGCTGTGCGGTGCGGCCAGTCTGGCTCAGGCCGCTGAAACCGCCATCTGTTACAACTGCCCGCCGGAATGGGCGGATTGGGGCACGCAGCTCAAGGCAATTGCCGAGACCACTGGTGTGCAAGTGCCGCTGGACAACAAGAACTCCGGCCAGTCGCTGGCACAATTAGTCGCCGAGAAGGCAGCGCCGGTTGCCGACGTGGTTTATTACGGCGTGACTTTCGGCCTGCAGGCGCAGAAAGCAGGCGTGGTGGGCAGCTACAAACCAAAAGGCTGGGATCAGATTCCGGCCGGCTTGAAAGACCCTGAAGGTCACTGGTTCGCAATCCATTCCGGCACCTTGGGCATCATGGTCAACGTCGATGCACTGGGCGGTCTGCCGGTGCCGCAAAGCTGGGCCGATTTGCTCAAGCCTGAGTACAAAGGCATGGTCGGTTATCTGGATCCGTCCAGCGCCTTTGTTGGTTATGTGTCTGCGGTGGCGATCAACCAGGCCATGGGCGGCACGCTGGATGATTTCAAACCGGCCATCGATTACTTCCAGAAGCTGGCGAAAAACTCGCCGATCGTGCCGAAGCAAACCGCGTATGCGCGGGTGCTGTCCGGTGAGTTGCCGATCCTCGTCGATTACGACTTCAACGCCTATCGCGCTCGCTACAAAGACAAAGCCAATGTCGCTTTCGTGATCCCCAAGGAAGGCAGCATCAGCGTGCCGTACGTGATGAGCATTGTGGATAACGCACCGCATCGCGCCAACGCTGAAAAGGTGCTGGATTTCACCCTGTCCGATCAAGGCCAGTCGTTGTGGGCGAAGGCTTATTTGCGTCCGGTGCGTGACGTGAAAATGCCTGCGGATGTTGCCGCGCAATTTCTGCCGGACAGCGATTACGCCCGGGCTGGCGTCGTTGATTACGAACACATGGCCGCCGTGCAGGAAGCATTCGCAGCGCGCTATCTGAGTGAGGTCAAGTAAGTGACCGCTTCGGTTCTGAAAGCTCAGGGCGTGACGTCGGGCAGGCGCGCATGGTCGCGTCTGCGTCCGACCGCGGCCTGGGCGCTGGCTCCGGCCGCAGCCGTGTTGTTTGCGTTCTGGCTGCTGCCGTTGGCGCATCTGATTTTGCTGGGCGGCGAAAGCCGCGATGGCAGCGCCGGTTACTGGCAGGTGCTGAGCAGTGCGCAGTATCTGGGCAGTCTTGCCCAGACCTGCGTGTTGGCAATCGTGGTTACGCTGGCGGCTTTGCTGGTTGGCGGTATCAGCGGCGTGTTCCTCGCCCGGCAACGTTTTTTTGGTCGTTCGGCGCTGGTGGCTTTGCTGACTTTTCCGCTGGCGTTTCCTGGCGTGGTCGTAGGGTTTCTGGTGATTCTGCTGGCGGGTCGCCAAGGCTTGTTTGCGATGCTGGGCATGGAGCTGGCCGGTGAGCGCTGGATCTTTGCTTATTCGCTGACCGGGCTGTTTCTGGGCTACCTGTACTTCTCGATTCCGCGGGTGATTCTCACCGTGATGGCGGCCTGTGAAAGTCTGGATCGCAGCCTTGAAGAAGCTGCGCACTCCTTGGGCGCGGGTCATTGGCGAGTGGTGTGCGACGTTATTGTGCCGGGCCTCGCGCCAGCGTTGGTGTCCTGTGGGGCGATTTGTTTTGCGACGTCCATGGGGGCGTTCGGTACTGCGTTCACGTTGGGCACACGTCTGAATGTCACGCCCGTCGCGATCTACAACGTGTTCACCAACTACGCCAACTTCGCCGTTGCAGCTGCGCTGTCCGTGGTGCTGGGCGCGTTGACCTGGGCCGTGTTGCTGCTGGCTCGGCGCCTGGTGAAAAACTCGGGGACGGTCCTGTGAAGCGCTCATCGCTGTTCATCATGCAACTGCTGTTTACCCTGTCGGTCTGCGCGTTCATGTTGGTGCCGGTGCTGTTGTCATTACTCGCCGGCCTGACGCGCAATTATTTTCAGGGCGTGTCGAGTGGATTGACCTTCGACTGGTTGATCCAGGTGTGGCAGGCCTATTCACCCACCGTTTGGCTGTCAATTCAGTTGGCCGTGGCCTGTGCGGTGTGCGTTTGCGTGATTGGCGTACCGGCCGCGTATGCCTTGGTGCGGATGAACAACCGCTTCAGCCGCGCCTTCGAGGAATTGATGGTCTTGCCAGTGGCCATGCCCGGTCTGGCCAGCGCACTGGCGTTGCTGCTGACCTACGGCCAGTTCGGCGGGTTTCGCAGCAGTTGGTTGTTCATTCTGGTGGGGCATGTGCTGTTCACTTTGCCGTTTTTGGTGCGTCCGGTGATGGCGGTCATGCAGCGCCAGCAACTGCCGGTGCTGGAAGAGGCGGCAGCCAGTCTGGGTGCCGGACCGTTCAAGCGATTCTTCAGCGTCGTGGTGCCTAACTGCCGAGCCGGGATTCTGGCCGGGGTGTTGATGGTCGTCACCTTGTCGTTGGGTGAATTCAACCTGACCTGGATGCTCCACACGCCAATGACCAAAACCCTGCCGGTGGGGCTCGCCGACAGCTACGCGTCTGCGCGACTGGAAGTCGCCAGTGCCTACACCCTTATTTTTCTGTTGATGATCGTGCCGCTGTTGATCGCGTTGCAGGCCATCAGCGCCCGTCTTTCCCGTGGAGAGAGTCGATGACCGGAACCACTATTCGCTTGCAGGGCTGCCGCAAGGCATTCGCTGACGGCACTGTCGCTGTGCATGATCTGAACCTGACCATCGAGCCCGGCGAAACCCTCGCGATCCTCGGCCCGTCGGGGTGCGGTAAAACCACTACGTTGCGCCTGATCGCCGGGCTGGAAAGCACCGACGTCGGGCAGATTTTCTTCGGCGATAACGACGTCACCCGTTTGCCTATCGAGAAGCGTGACGTGGGCATGGTGTTCCAGAACTACGCATTGTTCCCGAATCTGGATGTGGCCGGAAACATCGTCTACGGCCTGAAGATTCGCGGCATGTCGCCCGCTGAACGCAATAAGCGCTGTGCCGAGTTGCTGGAGCTGGTCGGCTTGCAGGAGCATGGCAAGCGCAGCATTCACGAACTGTCAGGTGGGCAGCGTCAGCGGGTCGCCCTGGCCCGTGCTCTGGCCCCACGTCCGCGAGTGTTGTTGCTTGATGAGCCATTGGCGGCGCTGGATGCGCAATTGCGTGAACGCTTGCGCAGCGAGCTGAATGACCTGCTGCGCGGGTTGGGGATAACTTCAGTTTTCGTCACTCACGATCAAGGCGAAGCCATGGCGCTGGGCGACCGGATTCTGGTGATGGAGAAGGGACGTGTCGCGCAACTCGCGACGCCGCGAGAGATTTATCAACAGCCCGCCAATGCCTTCGTCGCCAGTTTTGTCGGCAATCTCAATGCGTTTTCAGTGGTTGAACGCACCGCCCAGGGCCTGAAAGTCAGTGGCGGCGAGTTGCCGTGGACGGCTGCGAATCTGCCTTCGACGGTGTACTGCCGCCCCGAGCATTTACGTGTGATGGACGGTGAGAGTCATCTGCGTGGTCGATTGGTGGGGCAATTCTTCCAGGGCGCTCAAAGCCGCCTTCTGGTGGACGTCGGCGCGGCTCAGCCTTTGCTGGTCGACAGCGCTGACAACGTTATCCACAGCCCGGGTGCACTGATCGGCCTGACCGTTGCGCCGCAGGTGTTGTTTACCCTGAACTCCTGATTTGTGAGGCAAGTGGAGATCTTGTGGGAGCGAATTCATTCGCGAAAGCGGTGTGTCAGGCGATGATATTTTGCAGATCCGGCCCATTCGCGAATGAATTCGCTCCCACAGGACTGCGTTTCACTTCTGCTGATTAAGTTTTTTTGTTGAGATCTAATTTTGAACCACTCATTCCTCATTGCGCAGATCAGCGATCTGCACCTTAAAGCCGGTCAGAAACTGACCTATGGCGTCGTCGATACTCAGGGCGCATTGCGCCGTGCTGTGGATCATCTGAACGCCAGCGTGCCGCGTCCGGACATCGTGGTGATCAGTGGCGATCTTGTGGACTTCGGTCAGCCGGATGAATACGCCGTGCTGCATCCAGAACTCAAGCGTTTGCACATGCCGTTTTATCTGGTGCCGGGTAACCATGATGAACGCCAGCACTTGTTGGCCGAGTTTGCCAACCAGACGTACCTGCCTCTTTCATCCGATGCTCCACTGGATTGGGTTGTGGAAGAGCATCCCGTGCGGTTGATCGGGCTTGATACAAGCATTCCCGGCTCCCATGGCGGACAACTGACGGAGTGTCAATTGCTCTGGCTCGATGAGCTGTTGGCGCGCCGCCCGGATGTGCCGACCGTATTGGTTTTGCATCACCCGCCGTTCATTACCGGCATCGGCCATATGGACCGTGAGCCGTTCAGGAATAGGGCGCAGTTTGAAAAAGTGATTGCACGTCACCCGCAAGTCGAGCGCTTGCTGTGCGGGCATTTGCATCGTCCGATGCAGCGTCGGTTTGGCGGCAGTCTGAGCTGTATCTGCCCCGGCACTTCACATCAGATCGTGCTTGATCTGCAGGAAGACGCACCGGCGCATTTCAATCTGGAACCGGCGGGTTATCTCTTGCACCGCTGGCATCCAGAACAGGGCCTGGTGACCCATAACGCAGTGTTCGGCGAGTATCCGGGACCGTATCCGTTTTATGACGTGAATGGGTTGATTGATTAGTCGGCGACAGGTTTAACGACTTGGTATACGACCTGTGTGAAATTCTATCCTGCAAACCCAATTCCCGTGGGAGCGAATTCATTCGCGAAAGGGCCGGCCCAGACAATACATATTTAGCGTCTGGCAATCAGTCTTCCCGAATGAATTCGGTCCCACAGGGTTTGTATTCGTTTCTGGATTCTGCGGAGTTCGCGACACCGCAGAATCCAGGGCAATATCAAGCGCCGATCACGCCACCATCATCCCGCGTAATCACCATCACCGATGAACGCGGTTTGCCGTTTGGCAGATGCTCAGGAAAGGTCGAACCGCCGTTTTCCCCAGGATGCTGGATGCCCACAAACATGGTTTTGTAGTCCGGCGCGAAGCTGATACCGGTGACCTCGCAACCAATCGGCCCGACCATGAAACGACGGATTTCGCCGCTGTGTGGGTCGGCACACAACATCTGGTTGTTGCCCATGCCCGCGAAGTCGCCCTTGTTGCTGGAGTCCCCGTCAGTCTGGATCCACAGGCGACCGGCGCTATCGAAACTCAGGCCGTCCGGGCTGTTGAACATGTTCTGCGGATTGATGTTGCTCGACCCGCCTTGTGGCGTGCCGCTGTGGACAGTCGGGTTGCCCGCGACCACAAACAGGTCCCAGTCGAAGGTCATCGCCGAGGCATTGTCGGCGTTTTCGCGCCAGCGCAGGATTTGCCCGTACTGGTTTTTCGCCCGAGGGTTTGGCCCGCCAACCGGTTGCCCATCATCACCGCGCTTGGCGTTGTTGGTGAGCGTGCAGTAAACCTGACCATCTTTCGGGCTGACCACGATCCATTCCGGACGGTCCATGCGCGTGGCTTTCACGACGCTGGCTGCAAGGCGTGCGTGGATCAACACTTCAGCCTGGTTATTGAAACCTGCGGCTGCATCCAGGCCGTTTTTGCCGTGGGTCAACTCGACCCATTCGCCGGTGCCTTTCGGACGGTCCGGGTTGCCGTCGCCATTATCAAAACGTGCGACATACAGCGTGCCGTGGTCCAGCAGGTTGCGGTTGGCTTTCGGATCTTTGTGGTTGATCTTGTCGCGACTGATGAATTTGTAGATGAACTCGCCACGTTCGTCGTCGCCCATGTACACCACAGCGCGACCGCCTTTGGTCTCGGCCAAAGCAGCGTTTTCGTGCTTGAAGCGGCCCAGTGCAGTGCGTTTTACCGGGGTGGATTTCGGGTCGAACGGATCAATTTCCACTACCCAGCCGTGACGATTGATCTCGTTGGGGTTCTTGGCCAGATCGAAGCGCGGGTCATGTTGATGCCAGTTGATGTCTTTGCTGGCGGCAACCGCGCCGTAGCGCTTGATGCCCGCGTCGAACTTCTGCTCGGCGTCGCTGCTGCCGAAGCAATCAGTGAAGTTCTCTTCGCATGTCAGGTAAGTGCCCCACGGCGTTTTGCCGTTGGCGCAGTTCTGGAATGTACCGAGGGCTTTGGTGCCGGTGCTGTCTGCGGCGGTCTTGAGCCAGTCGTGCCCCGCGGCCGGGCCGCTCAGATTGATCGGGGTGTTGCCGTGAATGCGGCGGTTGTATTTGGAGTTCTGCACGAACTGCCATTTGCCATTCTTTTGCTGCACTTCGATTACCGACACGCCTTCACTGGCCAGCGCTTTACGCACGTCTTCAGGGGATTGAGGCTCTTTGCCGTGATCGAACAGGTAGCGGTAATTGGTGTATTCGTTGTTGATGGCCATCAGTGCGCGGTCTTTATGACCCGGCATCGGGAACAGGCTCATGCCGTCATTGTTGTCGCCGAACTGCACTTCCTGCGCTTCGGCGGTGCCTTTACCGCTAGGGTCAAATGCCGGACCGCCAGCCTGCAGCGGCTGACCCCAACTGATCAGAACCGAAGAGGTGTAGCCCGGCGGCAGGCTGATGCTGTCAGCCGTGGCGGCGGGGATGCTGTCGAAGCCGAGCAGCGTGCCTGATGCAGCGCTGACACTCTTGGCCAGCGCGGTGCGGCTCAACAGGCCGCCGCCGAGAAACATCGCTGCGCCGCACAAAGCGCCAGCGGTAATGAAGCCACGGCGGGTCAGGCCGACCATTTGTTCGAGGTCTGTAGCTTGGTTTTCTTCTAGTAGTTTCATCAACACGGCTCCCAGCAGGTGTGGCAGACACCTTAGTGAGCAGATATGACGAAATTGTGTCGTCGCAATGACGCCGTGCTATTACAGCGGCGTGCCCAGCAGCACGAGGGATGGCGCGAATTGAACCAGCACCGGGCTGCCGGTTTTCAGCTGAAGGGCCGCAAGCTGTGCAGGCTCTGCCAGTGAGCACAGAATCTGACCGCTGGGCAGGGTAATGCGCACCTCGCTGGGACCATCAGCAGCGTCGATGACTTCTTCTACCGTGCCGCTCAAGCAATTGTGTCCATTTGTTACGGGGTGCCCTGAAGTCTGTAATTCCAGCCAGCCAGCCTTGATCAGCGCCACGACATCAATGCCGATTGCCAGATCCAGACGCAGCGTACTGTCGTGGGTAATTTGCGCATTGATGAATACATCGCCTGCCAGACGCAGGCGAACCAGATCGTTGTGACCGTGAGCTGTAATGCTCTCTATGCGCCCCAGTAACTGATTGCGAGCACTCGTACGTAACGTCAGGCGGCTGAGTAAATCCAGGTCGGCGCTTTCTTCAGTGGCCTCCAGCACCTGAGCCTGAAGTGCCTGCAAGCGATGGTATAAACGCAGCACACGTTCGCCCTCAGCGGACAACTTCGCGCCGCCACCGCCACGTCCCCCCACACTGCGCTCGACCAGCGGCTTCTGCGCCAGGTTGTTCAGCTCATCAATGGCATCCCACGTCGCCTTGTAACTCAACCCCGCACTCTTGGCCGCACGGGTAATCGAACCCTGCTCGGCAATGTGCTGCAACAGCGCAATACGTTGCGGACGACGGACCATGTGTTGGGTGAGCAGAGTGGGTAGGGGCATGGGGGCTGCTTTTTGGTCGTGATGATGGCGGGCAGTGTAAGGCATTGGTGTTTTTGTAGGTGTTGCCGGATGTCTACGCCACACATCGGATCTGTAGGAGCTGCCGAAGGCTGCGATGGCGGTGTGTCAGGATGACCGCTTCGCAGCCTTCGGCAGCTCCTACAAATGTCGTCTATTGATGGTAATCAATCCCCTGGCTTCGGCGTCCGCGCCAGGCAATAAACATCCACCCGACACGCCCCTGCCTTGATCAGCAGCTTTGCAATCACATCCGCCGTGGAGCCAGTAGTCAGCACGTCGTCCACCAGCGCCACATGCTTGCCTTTGATCTTTTCGTCATCAATCACAACAAACGCATTACGCAGGTTGCGCTTGCGGGCTTTGGCATCGAGGCCTTGTTGGGGCGGGGTTTCCTGGGTGCGCAATACCAACTGGTCCTCCACGGGTAGTTCCAGTTGATCGCCCAGCCAGTCAGCCAGCATCGCTGCCTGGTTGTAGCCGCGCTGGCGCAGGCGTTTAACAGCCAATGGCACGGGCAGGAGAAAGTCCGGGCGCGGCAGGTTTTCTTCGAAGCGGTGTTGCAGAAACTGCCCGAGTAATTGCGCCAACAGGCGCCCCATGGGCCAGTTGCCCTGATGCTTGAATCGGGTAATCAGGCTGTCGATGGGGAATTCATACAGCCAGGGCGCTGCTACTTCGTCAAAGGCTGGCTCGTTTCTCGTGCACTGCGGGCAATTCAGGCCTGACATCGCCAGAGGGAGTGCGCATTGCTGGCATTGGTCACCGAGCCAGGGCAGTTCGGTTTCACAGGCTGTGCAAATCGGATAAAGCGTGTCGGTCAACTCGTCGCACAATAAACAGGTCTGGTTGTTTTTTAGCCATTTGTAAACCTGATAGGTAGGATTTGGTTGACAGCGCATGGCTCTTCCTTAAACATACTGAAACATCCATGTCGTGCTTGTGGACTTTTAGCCTGTGCAAGCAGGGCTGAGTCGCAGGTCGTTAGCCAAAAGAATCACAGCAGAAACCGAGGACCGCCCGATGAGCGCCAGCACCACCGCCACTTTGCGTCATGACTGGACTTTAGCTGAGGTCAGAGCGCTGTTCGTACAGCCTTTCAATGACCTGCTGTTTCAGGCGCAGACGGTGCACCGCGCTCATTTCGACGCTAATCGTGTTCAGGTCTCGACCCTGCTGTCGATCAAGACCGGTGCCTGCCCGGAAGACTGTAAGTACTGCCCGCAATCGGGTCACTACAACACCGGTCTGGAAAAGGAAAAGCTGCTGGAAGTGCAGAAGGTTCTCGAAGAAGCCGCTCGTGCGAAGGCAATAGGTTCGACCCGGTTCTGCATGGGCGCCGCCTGGAAGCACCCATCGGCCAAAGACATGCCTTATGTGTTGGAGATGGTCAAAGGCGTCAAGGCGATGGGCCTGGAAACCTGCATGACCCTGGGTCGTCTGGATCAGGAACAGACCGAAGCACTGGCGTCGGCAGGTCTGGATTACTACAACCACAACCTCGATACCTCGCCGGATTTCTACACCAGCATCATCACCACCCGCACTTACAGTGAGCGTTTGCAGACCCTGGCTTACGTGCGTGACTCCGGGATGAAGATCTGTTCAGGCGGCATCCTGGGCATGGGTGAGTCGCTGGATGACCGCGCCAATTTGCTGATCCAGCTGGCCAATCTGCCAGAGCATCCGGAGTCTGTGCCAATCAACATGCTGGTCAAGGTTGCCGGCACGCCGTTGGAAAATGCCGAAGACATCGACCCGTTTGATTTCATCCGCATGCTCGCCGTGGCGCGCATTCTGATGCCACAGTCTCACGTGCGTCTGTCGGCAGGTCGCGAGGCCATGAACGAGCAAATGCAGGCATTGGCGTTTTTTGCCGGTGCCAACTCGATCTTCTACGGCGACAAGCTGCTGACCACCGCCAACCCGCAAGCGGACAAAGACATGCTGTTGTTCTCGCGTCTTGGGATCAAGCCCGAAGCCCGCGAAGAACATGCCGACGAAGTGCACCAGGCTGCCATCGAGCAAGCGCTGGTCGAACAGAAGAGCAGCGAGCAGTTTTATAACGCAGTGGTTTAGCGCGCAGATTTGTGTTGGCGCGAGGTCCTGTGGGAGCGAGGCTTGCCCGCGATTTTGGTTAACCCTATCGCGGGCAAGCCTCGCTCCCACATGGATCTCCAAACAGCTTTCCTCCTCGAGGCCCCCCATGTCTTTCGATCTGAGCGCACGTCTGGCTTCCCGGCGTGCTGACAATCTCTATCGCCAGCGCCCTTTGCTGCAAAGCCCGCAAGGCCCCGAAGTGGTAGTCGACGGCAAGCCGTTGCTGGCGTTCTGCAACAACGATTATCTGGGGCTGGCCAATCACCCCGAAATTATCGCCGCCTGGCAGGCAGGCGCTGATAAGTGGGGCGTTGGCGGTGGCTCTTCGCATCTGGTGATCGGCCACAGCAGCCCGCATCACGAACTGGAAGAGGCGCTGGCCGAGCTCACCGGGCGACCGCGTGCGCTGCTGTTCTCCAATGGCTACATGGCCAACCTTGGTGCCGTTACTGCGTTGGTAGGGCAGGGCGACACCGTGCTCGAAGATCGCCTCAATCATGCTTCGCTTCTGGATGCCGGATTGCTCAGCGGTGCGCGGTTTTCCCGTTATCTGCACAACGACGCCCAGAGTTTGAATTCACGTCTGGAGAAAGCCGTTGGGGATACGCTGGTGGTCACCGATGGCGTATTCAGTATGGATGGCGATATCGCCGATCTACCGACCCTCGCACACACCGCGAAAGCCAAAGGCGCCTGGCTGATGGTTGATGATGCTCATGGCTTCGGTTCGTTGGGCGCCAATGGTGGCGGAATTGTTGAGCATTTCGGTTTGGGCATGGATGACGTGCCGGTCTTGATCGGCACGTTGGGTAAGGCGTTCGGCACGTCCGGAGCCTTTGTAGCGGGCAGCGACGAGTTGATCGAAACCCTTATCCAGTTCGCCCGACCGTACATCTACACCACCAGCCAGCCTCCGGCATTGGCCTGCGCAACACTGAAAAGCCTTGAGTTGTTGCGCACCGAGCATTGGCGTCGTGAACACCTGACGCGGCTCATCGCACAGTTTCGCGCCGGTGCTGAACAGATTGGCCTGACGCTGATGGACAGCTTCACGCCGATCCAGCCGATCCTCATCGGCGATGCCGGGCAGGCTGTGCGCCTGTCCCGGATGCTGCGCGAGCACGGCCTGCTGGTAACCGCCATTCGCCCGCCGACGGTGCCTGCTGGCAGTGCGCGTTTGCGCGTGACGTTATCCGCCGCACACAGCGCCGCCCAAGTGCAGCTATTGTTGAATGCATTGGCGCAGTGTTACCCGCTGCTGGGCATGAGCGAACAGGTGGAGCCAGAGCATGCGTGATCGGTTGATTCTGTTACCGGGTTGGGGCTTGGGCATCTCGCCTCTGGAACCTTTGGCCGCTGCGTTGCGCGGTCTCGACGAGCACCTCCGGGTGGAAATCGAGCCCTTGCCGGAGCTGGACAGCAGCGATCTTCGAGAATGGCTAGACGAGCTGGACGCGACCCTGCCCGATGACGCCTGGCTAGGTGGCTGGTCACTGGGCGGTATGCTCGCCGCTGAGCTGGCGGCGCGTCGTGGTGAGCGTTGCTGTGGTCTTCTGACGTTGGCCAGCAACGCCAGTTTCGTGCCCCGTGGTGCGTGGCCCAACGCGATGCCCACCGGGGATTTCGATGCTTTCCTGACTGGATGCATTGATCATCCGGACGCGACCTTGAAGCGCTTCAGTCTGCTGTGTGCACAAGGGGCCGAAGACCCGCGGGCTATTTCGCGCTTGCTCAAAGCGGGCGCGCCCCATGGCTCCATCAACGCATTGGTACACGGCCTGCAGTTGCTGGGGCAACTTGATACCCGAAGCGCGCTGCAAACCTTTCGTGGCCCGCAGCTGCACCTGTTCGCCGGGCTGGACGCGTTTGTGCCCGCCGAGGCAGCGAGTGATTTGCTGGCGCTGCTACCTGATGTGGAAGTGGGGCTGATCGAGCAGGCCAGCCATGCCTTCCTGCTGGAAAACCCCCACGGTGTGGCGGCGGCGATCCACGCTTTTCTGCATGAGTCCGGTGATGACTGATCTTTCCAATCCACGGCTGCCGGGTGGTTTGCCAGACAAGCGCCAGGTGGCGGCCTCTTTTTCCCGTGCGGCGGGCAGTTATGACAGCGTCGCCGAGTTGCAGCGTGCGGTGGGCGGCGAACTGCTGTCGCGTCTGCCTGCCGGGCTGTCCCCCCGGCGCTGGCTGGATCTGGGCAGCGGCACCGGCTATTTCAGTCGCGCCCTAGCCGAGACCTTTGCGGGCAGTAAAGGCGTTGCGCTTGATATTGCCGAAGGCATGTTGCGCCATGCTCAGCCGTTGGGCGGCGCTGAGTATTTCGTGGCGGGCGATGCTGAACGCATGCCGCTGCGCGATGACAGCTGTGAGCTGATTTTCTCCAGTCTCGCGGTGCAGTGGTGTGCCGATTTTGCTGCTGTCCTGAGTGAAGCACGTCGCGTACTGCAACCGGGGGGCGTGTTTGCCTTTGCCAGTCTGTGCGTCGGCACCCTTCATGAATTACGCGACAGCTGGCAGGCGGTAGACGGGCTGGTTCACGTCAACCGCTTCCGGCAACTCGGCGATTACCAACAGTTATGCGCGGCCAGCGGGATGCGAGTACGCTCGCTTGAGGTCCGTCCGCATGTCCTGCACTACCCGGATGTGCGCAGCCTGACCCATGAGCTGAAAGCATTGGGCGCGCACAATCTGAACCCCGGACGTCCCGGCGGTTTGACCGGGCGGGCGCGGCTACTAGCCTTGATTGAGGCGTATGAAGGTTATCGTCAGGCTGAAGGTTTGCCTGCGACGTATCAGGTTATCTACGCGGTATTGGAAAAAACCGTCTGAGTTCACCACGTGAAAAGGGATTGCCGAGATGAGCCGTGCATACTTCGTCGCAGGCACCGACACTGATGTTGGTAAAACTACGATTGCTGCGGGCTTGTTGCATGCTGCCCGGTTGAGCGGGCTGAGTACGCTCGCGGGCAAGCCAGTCGCATCGGGGTGTGTGGTCGCTCCTGATGGCTTGCGCAACCCGGATGCCCTGGCGCTGATGGCCGAAAGTTCGATAGCGTTGAGTTATGACGAGATCAATCCGTTTGCGTTCGAACCCGCCATCGCACCACATCTGGCTGCGCGGGAGGCGGGCGTCGCGCTCACGGTGCAGGCGCTGCTGGGTCCGATGCGCTTGTTACTGGCCCGCAATGCTGACTTCACTCTGATCGAAGGGGCGGGTGGCTGGCGTGTGCCGCTGGCCGACCAGGCCAATCTGTCGGATCTGACCGTCGGTCTGCAATTGCCTGTGATTCTGGTTGTTGGCGTACGCTTGGGGTGCATCAGTCATGCGTTGCTGACCGCTGAGGCCATCGCTGCTGATGGGCTGCAATTGGCGGGTTGGGTGGCCAATATCATCGACCCGAAAACCTCGCGTCTCGAAGAGAATCTGGCGACATTGGCTGAGCGTCTGCCTGCGCCGTGTCTGGGCCGAGTACCGAAGTTGAAGAAGGCCGGGGCTGACGCAGTGGCGGAGTATCTGCATCTGGAGTTGCTGGATTGAGCCCTGCACGGTTCATGTAGGAGCTGCCGGAGGCTGCGATTGCGGTCTGTCTGACACACCGCTTCGCGACCGTCGTAACCTCCGATGGCTCCTACAGGGTATCGGTGTGGCTGGAATGTGCGCCACCGCACAAAAATTGATCAATTTGATTCAGGTCGAAGCAGTAAACTGGCTAAACGATAAAGGCTAAGCCTATGAAGAGGCTTTGTGCCATTAGTCTTTTTGTCGGGTGTTTCGCCGGGTTTGCTGCTTAAATAAACCCGTGTTCGCTTACGAACAGAGGATCGATTTATGCAAATCTCCATGAATAACACGCTCTATCCAGGCCTCAGCGCCATGGAAGTCGGGCAGTCGCGTGTCGATCAAGCGGCTACTCAAATCGCCAGCAGCAACATTGAAGTCTCCGGCAGAAGCCAGTCTTCGGACTTCCAGCTGGAAAACCTGCGGTCGGTTGACCGTTCCCAACGTTCTGACTTGTCCGCGAATCTGGTCGAAATGGCTTCTGGAAAATTTCAGGCTGAAGCCGGTGTTGCCGTGCAGAAAGCCAGCGACGAAATGCTCGGCACTCTGATCGATACCTACGCCTGATTTACCTCTCCAATGCCGTGCGATCTGCGCACGGCATGCGCTGAATTCCCTGTCATCACTCGCTTCTATTTCCTCCGCGCTACGCCGCAAAGTCATCTCTCTCAACTAGACTCATCACGTCGACAAACGGTATTTATCCCGCTGTGTGCCTTTGCCTGTGCGTCTTGTAAAACATCTCAAGATGAAAGGTAGTAGACGCACGCTTGACAAGGTTTGGGCGTAAACGTATGTTTCAAACACCTGTTTGACCGCTAGGCATCCGAGATTGTCCGGTGGTTGGGGAACATTCCCGCAGCGACCGATCGGTCATACATTTCCAGGTTTCATCAGCAGAGGTTTATCGCTATGCCTGACTACAAGGCCCCCTTGCGTGATATTCGCTTCGTTCGTGACGAACTGCTCGGCTACGAAGCGCACTATCAAAGTCTGCCGGCTTGCCAGGACGCTACTCCAGACATGGTCGACGCCATTCTTGAAGAAGGCGCCAAGTTTTGTGAGCAGGTGCTGGCACCGCTGAATCGTGTTGGTGATCTGGAAGGTTGTACGTGGAGCGAGTCGGGCGTGAAAACGCCGAGCGGCTTCAAAGAGGCCTACAAGCAATTCGTCGAAGGCGGCTGGCCAAGCCTGGCGCACGACGTTGAGCATGGTGGTCAGGGCTTGCCTGAATCCCTGGGGCTGGCGGTTAGTGAGATGGTCGGCGAAGCCAACTGGTCCTGGGGCATGTACCCAGGTCTGTCCCATGGCGCGATGAATACCATTTCCGAACACGGCACCGAAGAACAGCAGCACCTGTACCTGACCAAGCTGGTGTCGGGCGAATGGACCGGCACCATGTGCCTGACCGAATCCCACTGCGGTACCGACCTGGGCATGCTGCGGACCAAGGCGGAACCTCAGGCTGATGGCTCGTATCGTGTCACCGGCACCAAAATCTTTATCTCGGCTGGCGAGCACGACATGGCCGATAACATCGTCCATATCGTACTGGCGCGTCTGCCGGATGCCCCTGCTGGCACCAAAGGTATCTCACTGTTCATCGTGCCGAAATTCCTGCCAAACGCTGACGGCAGCGTTGGCGAGCGCAATGCCGTGAACTGTGGTTCTCTGGAACACAAGATGGGCATCCACGGCAACGCGACCTGCGTGATGAACTTCGATGCGGCCACCGGCTTCCTGATCGGCCCGGCGAACAAAGGTCTGAACTGCATGTTCACCTTCATGAACACCGCACGTCTTGGTACCGCGCTGCAAGGTCTGGCCCACGCTGAAATCGGATTTCAGGGCGGCCTGAAATACGCGCGTGATCGTCTGCAGATGCGTTCGCTGACTGGTCCCAAAGCGCCGGACAAGGCCGCTGACCCGATCATCGTTCACCCCGATGTGCGTCGCATGCTGCTGACCATGAAGGCTTTCTCCGAAGGCACGCGTGCCATGGTGTATTTCACCGCTAAACAGGTGGATATCGCCAAGTACAGCGAAGACGCTGAACACAAGAAGCAGGCCGATGCACTGTTGGCGTTCATGACGCCGATTGCCAAGGCGTTCATGACTGAAGTGGGCTTCGAGTCCGCTAACCACGGTGTACAAATCTACGGCGGCCACGGCTTTATCGCCGAGTGGGGCATGGAGCAGAACGTTCGCGACAGCCGCATTTCCATGCTGTACGAAGGCACCACCGGTATTCAGGCGCTGGACCTGTTGGGTCGTAAGGTGCTGATGACTCAAGGCGAAGCGCTCAAGGGCTTCACCAAGATCGTCCACAAGTTCTGCCAGAACAACGAAGGCGCCGAAGCTGTTCAGGAGTTCATCACTCCACTGGCCGCGCTGAACAAGGAGTGGGGCGAACTGACCATGAAAGTGGGCATGGCCGCCATGAAGGATCGTGAAGAAGTCGGTGCTGCGTCGGTGGATTACCTGATGTATTCCGGTTACGCCTGCCTGGCTTACTTCTGGGCTGACATGGCTCGCGTGGCGGCCGAGAAGCTCGCCGCTGGCACCAGCGAAGAGGCGTTCTACACCGCCAAGCTGCAGACTGCGCGTTTCTACTTCCAGCGCATCCTGCCTCGTACCCGCTCGCACGTTGCTGCCATGCTGTCGGGTGCCAACAACCTGATGGACATGAAAGAAGAAGATTTCGGCCTGGCTTACTAAGCCTCGCCGGTTTCACTCAAAGCCGCTTCTCCTTCGGGGGAGGCGGCTTTTTTTGTTGGTTGGGAGAGTGGGGATATATCTCCTGTGGGAGCGAATTCATTCGCGAAGAGGCCGGTACATCCAGTGGATCATCGTCGTTTATGCTGCCGCTTTCCCGGATGGATCCGGTCCCACAGGACCAATGCACACTCAGGTTATCTGAGCCGTCACGCGATCTTCACCTCCTGCCAATAAACATTTCCGGATTGCTGCCGTTAAAGAAAGTAGCCTGCTATTTAGTTCTTCTGAATGCATATCCGAGCGGATGAAGGCACAATGCCAGCTACTAAGTTCTTTACCCTGTGATGGGTAGGAGACATCCCATTTGTTGCGTTCTTCTGCTGCACGCCTGAGTCATTTTCTGCCTTCGCTGGTTTTATTGGTGGGGGGGCTGGGGGCCGCATACGTCAAGGACCTGAACGTTTTCTTCACGTCCCTGTTCAACGTTCTGCCCACTCTGGTTCTGCTATTGGGTGGCGCGTATTGCTGTGTCTATCGTCGCCAGCGCGAGCTGTTTTTGATGATTACCGTCTACACCGCCTATTTCCTGCTCGACACGCAAACTGATTATTTCCGCGATAACGGCAAGGTGCGTGAAGACGCTGCCGTGGTGTTCCATCTGGTGTGCTTGCTGCTGCCCTTGTTGTACGGGGTCTATGCCGCCTGGGAAGAGCGAACTCACTTGGTCCAGGACCTGATCGCCCGCCTTGCGGTGTTGGTCGCGGTGGGTGCTGTCGCGCTGGGGCTGGAGCAAAGCTATCCGGCTGCGCTGTTGGCGTCGCTGGCAGAAATCCGCTGGCCTGCGCTGCATGGCTCGTGGATGAGCCTGATTCAGCTGTCCTACCTTTCTTTCCTGATTGCCTTCGGTTTGCTTATCGCGCAATACGTGCGCAAGCCTCGTCCCTTGCACGCCGCGCAGCTGATTGGTCTGGTTGGCCTGTTCTGGGCATTGCCGAAAACCTTCATTTTGCCGTTCACGCTGAACATCATGTGCAGCCAGGTGATGTTGATGATTGCAGCGGGTGTCGCTCATGAGGCTTATCAAATGGCCTTCCGCGACGAACTGACCGGTTTGCCGGGGCGTCGCGCGCTCAATGAGCGTATGCAGCGTCTGGGGCGCAATTACGTTCTGGCCATGGGCGACGTCGACCACTTCAAGAAATTCAACGACACCCACGGCCATGACGTGGGCGATCAGGTATTGCGGCTGGTGGCCAGCAAGTTGTCGAGAATCACCAGTGGCGGCGGTAAGGCTTATCGCTATGGCGGTGAAGAGTTCGCCATCGTGTTTGCTGCCAAGTCCATCGAGGAATGCATTCCGCATCTGGAAGCCATTCGTGAATTGATCGCCAACTATGAGATTCAGTTGCGCAATCCCGATAACCGCCCCAAAGACGATCAGCAAGGCCGTCAGCGACGAGGGGCAGGGCCTGCCACCAGTGTGTCGGTGACGGTCAGCATTGGCGTTGCCGAGCGTCTGCCGGAGCATCGCACCCCTGAAGAAGTCCTCAAGGCGGCCGACCAGGCGCTCTATGCCGCCAAAGGCGCTGGCCGCAACTGCGTCATGTCCCACGGGCAGAGCACCAAGCGCGGTGCTGTGCGGACAGCTGCTGCTTAATCTTCCCCGGACGCTCACCTCCCTGTAGGAGCGCGCTTGCCCGCGATTCGGTCTGTCAGTCGATAAATATATTGGCTGCTCTGACGCTATCGCGGGCAAGCGTGCATCAAACAAAACGCAAAATTAATGGATTGAAATGCATGTTCTGTAGGAGCTGCCGAAGGCTGCGAAGCATTTCTCCTGATACACCGCGATCGCAGCCTTCGGCAGCTCCTACAGGAATTGGCATGATGCGAAGCAGTCGTGGGCTCTCTGACGGTTGCTGGATATTTGCGTGACTTAAATATGTAATTTGGTCATATATCGACCCTATGTGTCTCTAGTGGCGTTGGAGTACACTCGTCCCATCGACACTGACTTCGCGCACTCATCGCGCGATTCCTCCATTCAGACGTACTGCTCCTGTCCCAGTGAGGTTTGCCATGGCTGACTACAAAGCGCCGTTGCGCGATATGCGTTTCGTACTTAATGAGGTTTTCGAGGTCTCGAAGCTTTGGGCGCAGCTGCCGACACTGGCCGAGACGGTTGATGCAGAGACAGTCGAAGCAATCCTTGAAGAAGCCGGCAAAGTCACCAGCAAGAGCATCGCACCGCTGAGCCGTAATGGCGACGAACAGGGATGTACCTGGAACGACACTGCCGTGACTACCCCCAACGGTTTCCCGCAGGCCTATCAAACCTACGCGGAAGGCGGCTGGGTGGGCGTTGGCGGTAATCCTGATTTCGGCGGCATGGGCATGCCCAAAGCGGTTTCGGCTCAGGTCGAAGAGATGCTCAATTCGGCAAGCCTGGCCTTCGGCCTGTACCCGATGCTGACTTCCGGGGCCTGTGTCTCGATCAACACCCACGCCACAGAAGAACTCAAAGCCACGTACCTGCCGAGCATGTATTCCGGCGCCTGGTCGGGTTCGATGTGCCTGACTGAGGCCCATGCGGGGACTGATCTGGGCATCATCCGCACCAAGGCCGAACCGCAGGCGGACGACTCTTACAAAATTTCCGGCACCAAGATTTTTATTACTGGCGGCGAGCACGACCTGACTGAAAACATCATTCATCTGGTTCTAGCCAAGCTGCCGGATGCGCCTGCTGGGCCAAAAGGTATTTCGCTGTTTCTGGTGCCGAAATTCATGGTTAATGCCGACGGCAGCCTGGGTTCGCGTAACACCGTGAGCTGCGGTTCCATTGAGCACAAAATGGGCATCCAGGCGTCCGCTACCTGTGTCATCAACTTCGATGAAGCGGTTGGTTATCTGATCGGCGAGCCTAACAAGGGCTTGGCTGCGATGTTCACCATGATGAACTACGAGCGTCTTGGCGTGGGCATTCAGGGCCTGGCTTCCGGTGAGCGTTCCTACCAGAACGCCATTGATTACGCCCGTGACCGTCTGCAGAGCCGTTCGCCAACCGGCGCGCAACAGCCTGAGAAAATGGCTGATCCGATCATTGTCCATCCGGATGTGCGGCGCATGTTGCTGACTATGAAAGCGCTGAATGAAGGTGGTCGTGCGTTTTCTACCTATGTAGCGATACAGCTGGATATCGCCAAGTTCAGCGAAGATGACGTCGCTCGGCAGCGCGCTGATGAATTGGTCGCGTTGCTGACCCCCGTCGCCAAAGCGTTCCTGACCGACATGGGCCTGGAAACCACTGTCCACGGCCAGCAAGTGTTTGGTGGTCACGGCTACATTCGGGAGTGGGGTCAGGAGCAACTGGTGCGTGACGTGCGCATCACTCAGATCTACGAAGGCACCAACGGCATTCAGGCGCTGGATCTTGTCGGTCGCAAGATCGTTGGCAGCGGCGGCGCCTACTACAAACTGTTCTCGGATGAGGTTCGTGGTTTCATCACCGGTTCTGACGCATCCCTGAGCGAATTCACCAAGCCGTTGAGCGCTGCGCTGGATACGCTGGACGAGTTGACTCACTGGATTCTCGACCGATCCCGTAACAACCCTCAGGAAATCGGTGCCGCGTCCGTCGAATACCTTCACGTATTTGGTTACACCACATACGCCTACCTGTGGGCGATGATGGCCAAAGCGGCGTTGGGTAAAGAAGCTCAGGAAGATTTCTACGCCAGCAAGCTCGGCACGGCACGTTTTTACTTCGCCCGCTTGCTGCCGCGCATCCACTCATTGAGTGCTTCGGTCAAGGCGGGAAGCGAGTCGCTGTTCCTGCTGGATGCGGCGCAATTTTGACGACTGAGGCTTTGTAAGCATTTGCTTACACTACGTGGTGCTTTTTTGCCTCTATCCGAATGTTGGATCCAAAGTTAATCTTTGTTCCAAGGACGTAGCGCAGGAAGCGCAACAAATAACACGGACACGTAAGGATGCCTGCCAGGATGGTGGGGAGAAATGGAAGTCAGGGAAACAGTCTGCAAAACCCCGCTTAGGCGGGGTTTTCTTATTGGGGCCGATTAAGTTGCAGATGATTTACGGCAGCTTCAACCCATGATTCTCCTCGGTAATGGCTGGTTGCCAGACCAAATGGAACCTCTTTCATTGCCCATGGGTCCATTCGCTGTATGGCTTACGAGAGCCATTTAATCTGGAGCTACCCCATGGACATTATTCGCATCATCTTCGCAATCCTGCTGCCGCCCGTGGGCGTGTTCATGCAAGTCGGTTTCGCCGGCGCCTTCTGGTTGAACATCCTGCTGACCATCCTTGGTTACTTCCCAGGCATCATTCACGCTGTGTACATCATCGCCAGCCGTAAATGATTCGCTGAACATGTTGGAGCGAGGCTTGCCCGCGAATCTATCGCTTCGGTGTGCCTGAAACACCGCGTTATCGTTCTTCGCGGGCAAGCCTCGCTCCAACAGTAACGCGCTAGCCCACCCGAAACTTCGCCACCAGTCCTTGCAAATGCGTCCCCAACCGCGCCAGCTCCACACTTGACGCCGCCGTCTGATCGCTCGCCGACGCGGTCTGCTCTGACACATCCCTCACGCTGATAATGTTGCGATTGATCTGCTCCGCCACGGCGCTTTGTTCTTCGCTGGCGGTGGCTATCTGCTGGTTCATGTCCTGAATGGTCGATACGGTGCGGGTAATCTGCTCCAGCGCGCTGCCTGCGCGGCGGCTCAATTGCACGCTGTTGTCGGTCAGGCTGCGGCTGTTATCCAGTGTCGTGGCGACTTGTTGGGTGCCGCTTTGCAACGCTGCAATCAGCTCTTCGATTTCCTCTGTCGACTGCTGTGTACGTTGCGCCAGACCGCGCACTTCATCGGCGACGACCGCAAAACCACGTCCGGCTTCTCCGGCACGCGCAGCCTCAATGGCAGCGTTCAGCGCCAACAGGTTGGTTTGCTGCGAGACTGACTTGATGACGTCCAGCACGCCGCCGATTTTGTCGCTTTCCAGCTTCAACAGATTCATGGCCTGAGTGGATTTCTTGACCTCGTCCGCCAATTGCTCAATCTGCCCGATTGCCTGTCCCACCACCTGATCGCCTTCCCGCGCCTGCTGATCCGCCTGCGCCGCCGCTTGAGAAGCCTCTTGTGCGCTACGTGCAACTTCGTGCACGGTCGCGGTCATTTCGTTCATGGCCGCAGCCACCTGATCGGTCTCGTCTTTCTGGCTGTTGACCCCGGTACTGGTCTGCTCGGTCACAGCCGACAGCTGCTGCGCCGCATCGGTTATCTGCGCGACGCCCTCGCTGATCCCGCCGATCAACTGCCGCAAGCTGAGGGTCATGGCCTGCATGCTGTCTTGCAGTTGCCCCATTTCATCTTTGCGCTGAACCTGTAAGTCCTTGCTCAAGTCACCCTTGGCGATACGTTCTGCGGCCGCCAGTGTCTCGCGCAGCGGTGCGATGATTTGTTGCGTCATGACCCAGGCTGCGAGCAGGCCAAGCAACATGGCCAATACGGCAACGCTGCTCAGCATGGTGCGAGAGGCGCCCGCCTCGGTGTCGCGTTGCTGGCTTTGCAGGGCCAGCAGTTCCGCGACGCTGCTCAGCATCTTGTCGCCCAGGTCTTCGAGCGTTTCCTGAGCGGCCTCCACTTTGACCTGAATGTCCTTGAAGTGACCGAGCTGAGCACGATAGCGCTCCAGCGCCTCTTTCGCCGGCTGCAGGCCTTTGAGGTTGCTGTCGGCCTGATCCTGGCCAATTTGCTGCACTTCTTTCAGAGACTCGTCGATAGCCCCAATGGCTGCTGTTTCATAGGCCTCCAGCGCAGTGAAGGTGTAGGCCTGAACCTGAAATCGAGCGTTCTGGATCTGCTGCTTGAGCTGCGAGATGTTGGTGAATTCATCCAGCCGCTCGCCATTGTCCTGCTCCTGGCTTACGGCTTTGAGCACTTCAATCTCCACCAGCGCGACAGCCTGTACCGCTTGTTCCGATTGTTGGTCCAGTTGAGTCCGGGACAAGTCTCGCCGTTGGTTCTCATCGCTGAGCGCCGTGAAAGTCTTTTCCATATCAGCGACGATTTTGCTTTGCCCGATCAGCAAGCCAACGCTGATGCGGTCGTCTGTTTCTTTTCGCAATGCCTCCAGATGGCTCTCCAGTCCATTGAGCTGGTTAACAACCTTGTTCGCGTTTTCCGGGCTGTTTTTCTGACGATAGATAATGCGGTCGGTGCGCAAATCCTTGGTCATGTTGCTCAGTTGCCCGATGGACGTCAGGGATTCCGAGCGTTCAATCATGGTGTCCAGACCATGCCAGCCGGTCAGGGTGATTGCCATCGTGAGCATCAGCACCAGGCCGAAACCCAGGGACAGCTTGAGTTTTACGCTGGTGTTGCCAAGCGTTTGGTTGATCCATCGAAACATCGGAAAGCTCCTGCAATTGTGCGAAACAGGTAGGGCCTGGACAAGCCAGGACCTACGTTGTCAGCGCATCGGCAGGGCAAAGAAGAGCGCGACCTGAGTTGGTCGTAGGAGGGGTCTGAGTGGGGTGTGTGAATGTCCTGACACAGCGAGGTCTCTTTGTGGGAGCCGAGCTTGCTCGCGATAAGGCTGGACGCGATCGAAAGTGAACTGTGTCCAGCCTTATCGCGAGCAAGCTCGGCTCCCACATAAAAGCCTAAGAGACGTTAAATCTTGAACTTGCTCACCATCACCTGCAAATGATTACCCAGTCGTGCCAGCTCAACGCTGGACGATGCGGTTTCTTCACTGGCAGCGGAAGTTTGTTCAGAGACATCGCGCACATTGAGGATGCTGCGGTTGATCTCTTCAGCTGTAGCGCTTTGTTCTTCGGCGGCAGCGGCGATTTGTTGGTTCATCGCCTGGATTGCCGAAACGGTCTTGGTGATGTTCTCCAGCGAGCTACCGGCACGGCGAGTCAGCTCCACGCTGCTGACGGTCAGTTCGCGGCTGTTGTCCATGATGGTCGCCACTTGCTGCGTGCCACTTTGCAGGCCTGCAATCAGTTGCTCGATCTCTTCGGTCGACTTCTGAGTGCGCTGAGCAAGGCTGCGCACTTCGTCGGCGACGACCGCGAAACCACGACCGGCTTCCCCGGCGCGTGCGGCTTCGATGGCGGCGTTGAGGGCGAGCAGGTTGGTCTGTTGTGCAACCGACTTGATCACGTCCAGGACACTGCCGATCTTGTCGCTTTCGCGCTTGAGTTCGCTCATTGCTTCGGTGGAGTTACCCACTTCCGAGGCCAGACGCTCGATCTGGGTAATCGCTTCGTTGACCACGCGATCACCCTCACGGGCTTGCTGATCCGCTGCTACGGCCGCTTCAGACGCCTCCTCGGCGTTACGTGCGACTTCCTGGACCGTGGCGGTCATCTCGTGCATCGCGGTGGCCACTTGATCGGTCTCGACCTTCTGGCTGTTCACCCCGGCGCTGGTTTGCTCCGTTACCGCAGACAGCTCTTCCGCCGCGCTGGCGATCTGGGTCACACCGTCGCGAATCCCGCCGATCAGTTGGCGCAGGTTGACGGTCATGCGTTGAATGCTGGTTTGCAATTGGCCCATTTCGTCGCGACGATCAACGATCAGGTCGTGGCTCAGGTCACCATCGGCAACGCGCTCCACAATATTCAGGGTTTCTAGCAACGGCCCGACGATCTGGCGGGTAATGACCCAGGCGGCAATGATGCCGAACACCAGTGCCAGCACGGTAGCGATGGTCAACATGGACTTGGCCTGCTGGCTGTCGGCCTCACGTTTGCTGTATTGATCGTCCGCCAGTTTCTGGGATGTGCCCAGTAGCACGACTGCATGCTTGGCCATTTTTTCCAGGGCTTGCTTGCTCGCCAGTTGTGCGTCGCGATACTGGCCGACTGCTGCACGGTAGCCTTTGAGCGCGGTGCTGGCTGCCTGCAATTGAGGGAGATAACTGGATGGAATACTGCCGGCCAGCGTGTTGATGCCGGTCAGTGCCTCGTCTATGGCGGCGTTGGCATTCTGTTCGAATTCGGCACGACCGCTGTAGGTGTAGCCGCGGACCTGGAAGCGCGCTTGCTGGATCAGCTTGCTGACGTCGACCACGGCATCAAATTGCACGACGCTGTCACCTTGCAGCAACGAGGCTTCGATCTTGTTGACCTCTTCCACAGCCTTGTCTGCCGTAGCGCCCAGATTGGTACGACTGGCTTCGCGTGTCTGGATAGCCTGGGTCAGCTCTAAGAATGCGCTACGGTATCCGCCAGCTGCTTGTGCCTGGTCTTCAAGCCATTGATGGCTTTCCGGGGTTGAGACCGTGCTGCGAGCGATTTTAGTCAGTGCGTCGAGCTTGTCGAGGGAGGCAATGAGCGCCTTGGCAGCCTCATCGTTGTACTGCATTTCGTACATCAGACGCTTGGAGCGCAGATCCAGGGTTTGCTCGCTGATTTGCGAAATCGAAACCAGTTTCTCACCGCGATCAATCAGCGATGCAACGCTCAACCACCCGGTGGCTGTGATCACTATGGTTAACAGTAAAACGATACTGAAACCAAGCCCGAGTTTCAGACGAACGCTCATGTTACCGAGACTTTTGCCGAGCAAACCCATGCGGAACTCCTTGGAATAGGTTTGTTGTAGGTAATTTCTTACAACATGCATCGGCAGGGGGATGGGGAACTGAAGGGAGGAGTCGTTATGGTCCTATCTGTAGGAGTGAGCTTGCTCGCGATGGCATCAGGTTTGGCGATAAGTTGTCGACAGGACAACCGAATCGCGACCAAGCTCACTCCTACACAGGTCGCGTTTACCGCGCGCTAGTGCTATGCGAAGGGCAAAGTGCAGCGTCTACAAAATTGTTTGCTCGTCGATCAGAACAGCCGGGCCAACAGCGCAGTCACTGCTGTTTCGACCCGCAGGATGCGCTCGCCAAGCTGCACCGGTTGCAGCCCTGCTTTGGTCAGCAGGTCGACTTCGTAGGGAATCCAGCCGCCCTCGGGGCCGATGGCCAGGGTGACTGGCCCGGTCACGGCGCGTGGGCAAGCGGGGAAGTTGCCGGGATGTCCGACCAGACCCAGAGTCCCCTGGGCGAGTTGCGGCAGGCGATCTTCGACAAACGGCTTGAAGCGTTTTTCGATAATGATCTCGGGCAACACACTGTCCCGTGCTTGCTCAAGGCCGAGAATCAGTTGCTCGCGGATCGCTTGAGGTTCAAGGAACGGCGTCTGCCAAAAGCTTTTTTCAACACGATAACTGTTGAGCAGAATGACCTTGGACACACCCATAGTCGCCACGGTCTGAAACACCCGGCGCAGCATTTTCGGGCGGGGCAGGGCGAGCAACAGGGTCAACGGCAGTTTGGCGGGCGGGGCGCTGTCGAGGGTGATGCGTAGCTCGGCTTCATGTGCCTCAAGCCGCAGCAGCTCAGCGCTGCCCAGCAAGCCGCCAATACGGCCGACACGCAGGCTGTCGCCAACTTCTGCGCGATGCACCTCTTGCATATGCTTGAGGCGTCTGTCGCGCAGTACGACCCTGTCAGCCGCAACAAAGTCGGCGTCTTCTAGAAGCAGCAGGTTCACGGCTGAGTCGCGGGCGGCTGGTCTTGCTTGTCTTCTTCGGGCTGGTCGTCGGCATGATCGCCGCGCTTGGTGATCATGGAACTGCACAACACCCCGATCTCGAACAACAGCCACATCGGCACAGCCAGCAGTGTCTGGGAGAAGATGTCGGGCGGGGTCAGAATCATGCCGACCACGAAGCAACCGATGATCACGTAAGGGCGGATCTTTTTCAGGTACTTCACGTCAACGATGCCGATCCACACCAGCAGCACGACGGCTACCGGAATCTCGAACGCTACACCGAAGGCAAAGAACAGCGTCATGACGAAGTCCAGATAACTGGCGATGTCCGTCATCATCGACACGCCTTCCGGCGTCACGCTGGCGAAGAAGTGGAATATCAGCGGGAAGACCAGGTAATAAGCGAAGGCCATGCCCGAATAGAACAGGATGATGCTCGACACCAAAAGCGGTACCGCGACGCGCTTCTCATGCTTGTACAGGCCCGGTGCGATAAAGCCCCAGATCTGATGCAGGATCACCGGCATGGCCAGGAACAGCGCTACCATCATCGTCAGCTTGAACGGCGTGATGAACGGCGAAGCCACATCGGTGGCGATCATCGTTGCACCTTCCGGCAGGAAAACCCGGAGCGGTGCCGAAACGAAGGTGTAGATCTTCTGGGTGAAGTAAAACAGGCAGGCGAAGATCACGAAAATCGCCAGGACGCATTTCAGCAGGCGCGAACGGAGTTCTGTGAGGTGCGAGACCAGCGGCATTTGCTGGTCATTTTCCGGAATATCGCTCATGGGGCTCGCGGTGGCAGTGACGAATCGTTGGCGGAGGGTGCGTTGGGTGCTGGCGCTGCGGGCGACACGTGCGCAGGTTCAGTCGCGACATGGGGCGTCGGTTCAGCAGCGGGCGTAGTGCCCGCCGGAGCGGCCGGCCCCAGATCAGCGGCAGGTGTCACAGACGGCGTGTTCGGGATGGTCGAAACCACCGGCTCAGCGGGCGTCTGTTCGGTTGCCGGAGGCGGGTTGGCCGGGGGCTGCTGCGGAGACATGATCTTGCGCGCTTCTTCTTCCAGCGACAGGATGTGCTCGTTATGCAGTTGCCGACGGATTTCGTCGGCGCCGATTTCGCGTTCAACTTCCTGTTTGATCGCATTGAAGCTGCGCTTCAGCCGGCCTATCCAGAGGCCAGCGGTACGCGCAGCGCCGGGCAGACGCTCAGGGCCAAGCACCAGCAAGGCGACGAGGCCGACCAGCAGCAGTTCAGAGAAGCTGATACCAAACATTCAATACGACCTAGTCTTTGCGGATTGGCTCTTCGACTTTATGCGCTTGCGCGTCGATGGTATGCGGCTGGTTCAGGGGCGAGCCCTGTGGCGCTGCTTGCGGCGGTTGCTGAGGCTGCACCGGCGGCTGCTCGGCAGGTTTCTCATCATCGTTCATGGCTTTGCGAAAGCCCTTGATCGACTCACCGACATCGCTGCCCAGACCCTTGAGCTTCTTGGTGCCGAACACCAGTACCACGACAACCAGGATGACGATCCAGTGTTTCCAGTCAAAAATACCCATGAAGCAATCCTCGTAGAAATTTCAAGCTCGAAAAGTGAAGGTCAGTCAGCTGTGCGTGCGGCTTTTTCCGCATGCCCGGACAAGCCGAAACGGCGGTCCAGTTCATCCAGCACTGCTTGTGGGTGCTGACCCAGTGCAGCAAGCATCACCATGCTGTGAAACCACAGGTCAGCGGTTTCGTAGATGACATCGCTGCAATCGCCGCTGACAGCGGCATCCTTGGCGGCAATGATGGTTTCGACCGACTCTTCGCCGACCTTCTCCAGAATCTTGTTCAATCCCTTGTGATACAGGCTGGCGACATAGGAACTGTCGGCAGCGGCACCTTTGCGCGACTCCAGCACTTCGGCCAGGCGGGTCAAGGTATCAGTCATGTTTCAGTGTCCTGCGTGATAAATAGCTTCAGGATCTTTCAAGACCGGTTCGACGGTCTTCCAGGCGGCGTCTTCGTAGACGCGATAGAAGCAGCTTTCGCGCCCGGTATGGCAAGCGATGCCGCCAATCTGCTCGACCATCAGGATGATCACATCGGCGTCGCAGTCCAGACGCAGTTCATGAAGCTTCTGCACATGGCCCGATTCTTCGCCTTTGCGCCAGAGTTTGCCACGCGAACGCGACCAATAGATTGCACGATTCTCTGCGGCGGTGAGGCTCAGGGCCTCGCGGTTCATCCACGCCATCATCAGAACACGTCCGGTCTTGTGATCCTGAGCAATGGCAGGCACCAGACCGTCACTGTCCCACTTGATTTCGTCCAGCCAGTCTTTCATATCTACTCCGGCAGCCGGGCTTCAGGCCTCGGCGGATTCAACAGTGTGCCAGCGGGCAGCGCCGCTGGCTATCGGCGGATGACCAGATACAGGCCAGCCACCAGCATGATCCATGCAGGCCAGGCGAGTGGTGCGACCAGCGCCGTACCTTCCGCGACCAGCGTCGAGGCCATGACCGCACCTCCGGCCAGCAGCGCCGAACCCAGCAGGCGCAATGCCCAACCGTCACCGCGTTCACGCCACGGTGGCGGCGGATCAGTCCGGTGAGGTTGCGACATGCGCTCCAACAGGTCCCGGGTCATGTTGGCCAGATGCGGAATCTGCTCGACCTGGGACTGCAGGTTGCCAAACAGTGTTTTCGGGCTGACGCGATCCCGCATCCAGCGTTCCAGAAACGGCTGCGCGGTGCTCCACAGATCCAGGTCGGGATACAACTGACGGCCCAGCCCTTCGATGTTCAACAGGGTCTTCTGCAGCAGAACGAGCTGCGGCTGGACTTCCATGTTGAAGCGTCGTGCGGTCTGGAACAGGCGCATCAGTACCTGACCGAAGGAAATATCCTTGAGCGGCTTCTCGAAAATCGGCTCGCATACAGTCCGAATCGCGGCTTCAAACTCGTTGAGTTTGGTTTCCGCAGGCACCCAGCCCGAATCAATGTGCAATTGCGCAACGCGACGATAATCACGTTTAAAGAAGGCAAACAGGTTACGGGCCAGATAATCCTGATCTTCCGGAGTCAGGCTGCCGACGATCCCGCAGTCGATAGCGATGTATTGCGGGCTCCACGGGTTGACCGTGCTGACGAAAATATTGCCGGGGTGCATATCGGCGTGGAAAAAGCTGTCGCGGAATACCTGCGTGAAGAAAATCTCAACACCGCGTTCGGCCAGCAACTTCATGTCGGTGCGTTGATCCGCCAGGGTTGCCAGATCGTTGACCTGAATCCCGTAGATGCGCTCCATGACCAGCACCTTCGGACGGCACCAGTCCCAGTAAACCTGGGGCACGTAGAGCAGGTCCGAGCCTTCGAAGTTGCGACGCAACTGACTGGAGTTGGCCGCTTCACGCAGCAGGTCCAGTTCGTCGTAAATGGTTTTCTCGTAGTCGGCGACCACGTCCACCGGGTGCAACAGGCGGGCATCGGCGGACATCCGCTCAGCTGTGCGCGCCAGTATGAACAGCCATGCCAGGTCCTGGCCGATGATCGGCTTGAGGCCCGGACGCACAACCTTGACCACGACTTCTTCGCCACTTTTCAGTTGCGCGGCGTGGACCTGCGCCACCGAAGCCGAAGCCAGTGGCGTGACGTCGAAGCGACTGAACACCTCGCTGATCTTCGCGCCCAGTTGTTCTTCGATGAGCTTGATCGCCACTTGCGGATCGAACGGCGGAACGCGGTCCTGCAACAGCATCAACTCGTCAGCGATGTCCTCTGGCAGCAGATCGCGGCGGGTAGACAGGATTTGGCCGAACTTGATGAAGATCGGCCCAAGGTCCTGCAGCGCCAGACGCAGACGCGCACCGCGGGGCAGCTCGGCGTTGTTGCGCGGCAGCAAACGCCACGGCATGACAAAGCGCGTGGCCTTCATCCACCACGGCAGCGGCAGGGCGAACAGCAGGTCATCGAGACGGTAGCGGATCACGACACGCTGGATACGAAACAGACGGCGGACGGCAAGCAGCTTCATGCGTTATCGCTGGAGTCAGAGGATTGGGCGAGGCGCTCAAAGCGCGCCTCAAGGCGTTCCAGATCAAGTTTGATCCGGTCGAGTTCGGCAAAGCGTGCTTCGGCTTCGTGTTTACCCACCAGGGTGCGCGACTCCTCGTTCAGGTAGTCGGCAAGGCTCTGGCTGAGGTTGGCGAAGCTGTCTTTGCTCCAGCGCGCGCGGCTGCGCAAATGATCACCCAGTAAGGTGGTTGCCACCGGACCAAGCCAGCGGGATAGCTCGTATTCCCAGTCCAGCTCGAGGTCCTGAAGGATTCCGACCAGTTCCAGTAATACGCCACTGTCCCCATCCAGCTCGACATCGGGGCCATGCAGCACGGCGCTCTTGTCCTTGCTCACCGCCAGACGCATCAGGCTGGCGGCCGGGGCGCGCAGGGTGCAATCCGCTTCAACTTCCCAGTGCGAGGCCAGCAGCAGACCTTCATCGCTGGGCAGAATGAACAGCTGTAGCGAAGGATTGCGGCAATCCACCGCGATCACCTTGCCCGACAGGCGCTCAAGACGTGGCAAGGCGGTGCTGTCCAGACGCAACACGCGGTTGATGCCGTGCTCGACGCTGGCGAGCAAGCCGCTGAGCAACATCAGGGTTTGATGCCGCGATGCAGTGCCACGACGCCTGCGGTCATGTTGTGGTAGGTCACGCGGTCAAAACCGGCTTCGACCATCATCGATTTCAGGGTTTCCTGATTCGGGTGCATGCGGATCGATTCGGCCAGATAACGGTAGCTTTCCGAGTCATTGGTGACCAGCTTGCCCATAAGGGGCATGAACGCGAACGAGTAGGCGTCATAGGCCTTGGACATCAGCTTGTTGGTCGGCTTGGAGAACTCCAGCACCAACAGACGGCCACCCGGCTTGAGTACGCGCAGCATCGAGCGCAGCGCATCTTCCTTGTGGGTCACATTGCGCAGGCCGAAGGCGATGGTCACGCAGTCGAAATGGTTGTCAGGGAACGGCAGCTTTTCTGCGTCGGCCTGTACGAATTTGACGTTGCTTGCCACGCCCAGGTCCAGCAGTCGGTCGCGACCGACCTTGAGCATGGAGGCGTTGATGTCAGCCAGCACCACTTCGCCGGTCGGGCCGACCAAGTGGGAAAACTTTTTGGTCAGGTCGCCTGTACCGCCCGCAATGTCCAGCACGCGGTTACCGGTACGAACGCCGGAAAGTTCAATAGCGAAGCGCTTCCAGAGGCGATGCATGCCACCGGACAGCAGGTCGTTCATCAAGTCGTACTTGGCTGCGACGGAGTGGAACACCTCCGCAACTTTCTCTGCCTTCTGGCTTTCCGGCACATTTTTGTAGCCGAAGTGAGTAGTAGGTTCGGCATCGCTGCCTTTGCGCGGATCATTCATATCGCGTTCACCGGAATAAAGTGTTGCCATTCTAATCGTCGTGGCTGGCTTTGTCTTGACAAGGCTCATCGCCAACAGTTTCTTCATCCGGGTCGGCTGGTATAGTTGCCCCACGATTGACCTTGCGCTGAAGGAGCCATCGAATGGCCAAGATTACTGTTGAACGCCCGCATTCGCTGGGCAAGGAAAAGGCTCGCGAGAAGGCTGAGCTGCTGGTCGAGAAGCTGGCCGACAAATACGGCATCGAGCACGAGTGGAGCGGCGACGTCGTCAAGCTTGAAGGCAAGGGCGCCAAAGGCTCGGTCGATGTCGGAGAGGATTTTGTGCGGGTTAACCTGGAGCTTAATTTTTTCCTGTCGGCCATGAGCGGACAGATTCAGGCAGAGGTCGAGCGACAGCTGGATAAAGCGCTGGTTGCTTGAGTCATACCACCGACTAAACAAAACCCGCAGATCCCGTGGGAGCGAATTCATTCGCGAAAGCAGTATGCAGTGGTCAACTTTTTCCGGACACCTCAATCGGTGATTGTCAGGCTGCTTGCCGCTCATATTGATTGGGCGGCACATAGCCCAGTTTCGAGTGCAATCGCCCCTCGTTGTAGAACCGCACGATGTAGTCCGTGATGTCCTTTATCGCTTCGGCGTGGTTGGCGTAATCCTTCCTCCAGGTACGCTCCATTTTCAGGTTCAAAAAGAAGCGCTCCATAACCGCGTTGTCCCAGCAGTTACCCTTGCGGCTCATACTGCAACGCATTCCATTGCGGGTCAGCAGCGCCTGATAAGCCGCTCCTGCGTACTGACTGCCTCGATCCGAGTGGACGATCAAACCTGGCTCAGGTTGGCGTTGAGCGATAGCCAATTGCATGGCGCTGATTACCAGCTCGGCTCGCATATGAGGGGCCATGGCCCAGCCCACGATCTTGCGCGAGAAAAGGTCCATGACCACTGCCAGGTACACCCAGCCGCCGCGTGTGCGGATATAAGTAATGTCTGCAACCCAGGATTGATTGATCGCCCCAGGGTTGAACTGGCGATTTAGAAGGTTTTCAGCCACCGGCAAGTTGTGATTGCTGTTGGTTGTGTGAACAAACTTACGCTTCCAGACCGGGCGCAGACCTTGTTGTTTCATAAGGCTGCGCACCTTGAAGCGACCAATCGACAGGCCTTCTTTACGCAATGCGCTCACCACACGACGACTACCATAGCAACGCTCCGACGCTTCAAAGGCTGCCTTGATCCTGGCCGCTGCCGGACAGGCGGGCTTGGGTTTCAAACGACGCTGTTGGGCCTCATAAAGACCGGAGCGACTGATCCGCAGTACCCGACAGAGACGAGCCACCGGGTAGGCCTTACGTTGTAATTGGTGAACCAGTTGATGGATCACTTCAATTCGCGGGCAAAGAAGGCCGTAGCTTTTTTTAGGATGTCATTATCCATTTTCAGCTCACGAATCTGCTGCTCCAGTTGGCGAATACGCTGTTGCTCGCTGGTCAACGGGTTGCCAATTCCCGGGCCACCTAACAGCTCGGCCTTGTATTGCTCAACCCAGCGACGCACTGCCGTATCGCTCAGGTTCATATCAAGGCAGACAGAGTTCACACTCTGGCCTTGATCGACGATGAGCTTGCAAACATCAAGCTTGAAAGCGGCATCGAATTTTCTGTATTTCTTGGTCATGGTGACTCCTCAATGGATATAGTTTCCCCTATTGAGGTGTCCGGGGTCATTAGACCAGCGCAGTATTTCATTCGATGAAGATGTATTGGATGTACTGGCTTCTTCGCGAATGAATTCGCTCCCACACAGTCTGCACAGGGGCAAACTCACCCAATTCCTACCCCCATTTCCTACATCCCTTCAACATCACCCAAACCTAGGGTGAGCTTTCTAATTTTTCCGACTACTTTCGTGTCCATGCCCCGTTGTCCCTGGGGGTGATCCTCAAACATTCGAGCGTGAGGTGCACCATGGCCAAAGTTACGTTGAAGAAAAAAATCAAAGACGAAGAAAACAGTTCGGTCTCCGACGTTCGCCTGTATGCCCGCAAGGTCTGGCTGGCCGGGCTGGGCGCTTATTCGTGGGCCGGTCAGGAAGGCGCTGAGTACTTCAAGGAGCTGGTCAAAGCGGGTGAGCAGACCGAAAAGAAAGCCAAAAAAGTGATCGACGAAAAGGTCGATGCCGCTAATAGCGAGATCGATTCGGCTAAAGATGAGCTGACTTCAGTGAAGGGTCGGGTCGAGGTGCAACTCGATAAAATCGAAAGCGCTTTCGATCGGCGGGTCGCCAGCGCCTTGAATCGCATCGGTATACCGTCTAAACATGACGTGGAGACACTGTCTGCTAAGCTCGATGAGCTGACGGCATTGCTTGAACGTGTCGCGCGTAAACAATAAGGAGAGCAGGATGGCTGGCAAGAAAAAAATCGAGAAAGAAGGCAGCTCCTGGATTGGCGAGGTGGAGAAATACTCCCGCCAAATCTGGCTGGCTGGTTTAGGCGCTTACTCCAAGATCAGCAATGACGGCAGTAAGCTTTTTGAAACGCTGGTCAAGGACGGCGAAAAAGCCGAGAAGCAGACCAAGGTGGAAGTCGAGAAACAAGTCGATTCCGCCAAGGATTCTGCCAAGGCTGCGAAGTCTCGTGTAGGTGATGTCAAAGACCTCGCGATGGGCAAGTGGAGTGAGCTGGAAGGGGCTTTCGACAAGCGTCTGAACAGCGCCATTTCGCGTTTGGGCGTACCTAGCCGTAACGAAGTGAAGGCTCTGCACAGCAAGGTCGATCTGCTGACAAAACAGATCGAGAAGCTGACAGGTGCTTCAGTGACTCCTGTTTCAAAAGCGCCGGCTTCCAGAGCTTCGACTTCCAAGGACGCGGCGTCCAAACCGGCACCTAAAACTACGGCCAAGCCACTGGTGAAAGCCGCTGCGAAACCGGTTGCCAAAGCCGCCGACAAGGTTGCCGCGAAAACCGCTGCAGCCAAACCGGCAGTGAAAGCAGCAGCGGCCAAACCCGTTGCCGCCGCTAACAAGGCTGCGACTAAAACCGCGACCAAGGCCAAGTCTGTAGCGGCCAGCAAACCGGCGACTGCGAAGAAACCGGCCGCTGCCAAGAAACCTGCTGCGCCGAAAGCGGCACCGAAGGCAGCCGCCAAACCGGCTCCGAAACCCGCTGCCACACCAGCAGCAACACCTGCACCCGCTGCGACCAATACCGCCGCCGCACCGGCATCGGCTGCACCGTCGACACCAGCAAGTCAGTCCTGATTCAAGGGCTGTAAAGCGAAAAGCCCGATCTGCGCAAAGCGGGTCGGGCTTTTTTATTGGGGCTCAAATGCAATCCCTGTGGGAGCTGGGCTGGCCCGCGATAAACGATAACTCGGTGCATGCCTGTAAATAAAGTTGACCCTATCGCGGGCAAGCCCAGCTCCCACAGGGGTATGTGTTTGTTGCGCCAACGCAGAGTGTCAGAGGCAGAGCCGCTGCCTGAAGAACTGTCAGTACTGCGAGAAATCACTCCTCCAGATAATGCATCGCCAATTGCTGCGCCGCATGCCGTGAACCCGGCGTCAGGTGTGGTGCGACGAGCATCATGATCTGGTAGACCACCACCCGTACTTCAGCTTCGCGACCCAGAATCCGTTGGTAATCCAGCGAGAACAGTAGGGTCATGGTGATTTGCTCCACCAGTTGCCCCAAAGCCTGGGTATCGCTGACCACCTGGCCTTCAGCTTTCAGGCGTGCCAGTAACGACGCCAGCGTGCGTTTGAGGCTATTGAGCAGGCTGCGAATACCGCGAGCCAGTTTGGGCAATCGACCCGCCAGGTTGGACAGATCCTGAAACAGGAAGCGGTAGTCGGCCAGTCGCTCGACGATCAAGTGCAGGAACAGCCAGTAATCTTCGGCGGCCAGTTGCGCGTCTTCGGGCGGGTTCAGCAGGGGCGAAAGCTCTGCCTGGAAACGCTCGAACAGGCCGAGCACCAAGGGCTCTTTGCCGTGGAAGTGGTAGTAAAGATTGCCGGGACTGATGCCCAGTTCGTTGGCAATTTCCAGCGTGGAGACATTGGGCTCGCCCTGTTGATTGAATAACGTCAGGGCACATTCAAGGATTCGGTCGCGGGTTTTCATCCGGTCTTCTTGTCAGGGGGCGGATTAAGCAGGTTATAAATCTGTGGGAGCGAATTTATTCGCGAAGGGGCTAGTACATTCGATACATATTCGTCGTCGATAAGGCCGCATTCGCGAATGAATTCGCTCCCACAAGGAGGTTTTGAATTTCGCGACCCTACCGAACATGCACATAAGTCCCCGGCGCTGCTTCCATCGCCGGATGCATTGCGTTACCCAGCGCCATCTGGGTTTCGCGCTGGGTGCTGGACCGGGCTTGTATCCATTCCAGCCAGGCAGGCCACCAGCTACCCTCATGTTTCTGCGCGTCGTAATACCATGCCCGTGGATCGCTGCTGAGTTTGCTGTTCTCGACATAGTTGGCTTTAGGGTTACCCGGCGGGTTGAGAATGCTCTGCACGTGACCACTGTTGGACAGCAGAAAGCGCCGGTCGCCGCCCAGCAGCAGTGTCGAGCGATAGACCGCGTCCCATGGCGTAATGTGATCGTTGATGCCTGCGACGTTGAAGCTGTCCACGGTCACCTTCTGCAGATCAATGGGGGTGCCACAGACTTCCAGTCCGCCAGGGTGAGTCAGCGGGTTGTGCTTGAAGAAGTCCAGCAGATCGCCGTGCAATGCGGCGGGCAGGCGGGTGCTGTCGTTGTTCCAGTACAGAATGTCGAAGGCGGGCGGGGATTTGCCCAGCAGGTAATTGTTGATCCAGTAACTCCAGATCAAATCATTCGGGCGCATCCAGGCGAAGATTTTCGCCATGTCCCGACCGTCCAGCACGCCTTGCTGATACGAGCGACGCTTGGCAGCTTCAAGAGTCGTTTCATCGATGAACAACGTCGCAGCGCTGTCGATCTGGCTGTCCAGCAGGCTGACCATGTAAGTTGCGCTGGCGACTTTGCGAAGTTGCCGCTTCGCCTGCAAATGCCCTTGCAGCGCGGCGATGGTCAGCCCCCCTGCACAGGCACCGACCAGATTCACGTCCTTGGCGCCAGTGATGGACCGGCATGCGGCCATCGCTTCTTCGGTGGCCTGAACGTAGGTGGACAAGCCCCATTCACGGTGCCGGACATCCGGATTTCGCCAACTGATCATGAAGGTCTGCAAGCCGTTCTTCAGGCAGTACTGGACGAAGCTGTTGGCCGGGCTCAGGTCAAAAATATAGAACTTGTTGATTTGCGGCGGCACGATCAATAACGGCCTGGCGTACTGTTTTTCGCTCATTGGCTTGTACTGGATCAACTCTAGCAGCTCGTTGCGAAATACCACCGAGCCTTGGGTGGCCGCCACTGTGCGACCCACTTCGAAGGCGTCTTTAGTGGTTTGTCGGGGCAGGCCGTTGTTGTGCAACAGATCATCGAACATGTGGCCAATGCCCTTGACCACGCTGTTGCCGCCGCTGTTGAACAGCTCTTTGACGGCCATGGGGTTGAGCAAGGTGTTGGACGGAGAAAGAGCGTCGTTGAGCAGCGAGAAAATGAAGTGCGCCCGGTCGCGATCATCCTTGGACAGATCGGTGTCATCGATCCAGTGTTTAACCTGATGCTGCCACGCCAGATACGTTTGCAAGCCGCGACGGTACAGCGGATTCAGCGTCCATGTAGGGTCTGTGAAACGGGTATCTCGGGCGGGCAACTGATAGGGCGTTTCCCCCAGCAGCACGACACGGCTGACTTGCTTGCCGAGGGCCAATGCGTGGCGGGCGCTGCGCAATGGATGCTGCAGACCTTGGGCGGCAACCTTGCGTAATGTTGAAAACAAATCCTGGCCACGCAGGCCGGTGATCGCACTTTGTGCATTGATGTAAGTCGCCGGTGTGATCTCGGCGCTTTTGGCTGATCGTTCTCGCATGGGGGCAACACTCCTTCGTCGTGCCGATACATCTTTGCGGACGCATGCTCCTCGGGGCATGCGTCGTTTTGCGCCGAACAACTTCCATTCAACCGGCGCAGTCAGTGACGCTTTATTTGCGGTGCGGGGAATCCTTTTCTGTCTGTGATGATCAGCGTGCGCTGGGTGTCGGATGCGGATGCATCACGGCTCGCTGACGCTCCTGCTGGAGGAATTTCATGATGATTGGCGCGACTGCTTCGGCACGGGTGATCAAGAACAAATGACCGTCATCGATTATGTGTAGCTGGGCATTGGGGATCCGCCAAGCCAGCAGGCGCATATTTATCAGCGGGATCAGCGGATCGTCGTCACCGGCCAGTACCAATGTAGGCTGATGGATCTTGTGCAGCCAGTGAATGCTGGTCCAGCCCATGCCCGCAAACAGTTGCCAGTAATAGCCCAGCTTGCCGGACGAACGGACCTTTGCCGCATGGTTGGCGGCCAGATAAGGATCGCGCCGAAATGCGCCGCCGTAAATTTCCGGTGCAATGCGGATCACATGGGAAGGCTGGATATAACGCCGCGGGCTGGCCATCAACCAGAGCACTCGCGGTTTGCCGGGCACCATCACCGCACCGGCTGACGTCGCCGCCAGAACCAGCTTTTTGCAGCGCTCGGGGTAGTCGTGGGCGAACTGTTGAGCCAGCGCGCCGCCCCATGAAACGCCGATAGCGTTGACCTGGCCATAGTCCAGATAATCGAGCATGCGCGCCGCCAGTTTTGCCAGACCGGGAAAGCGGTACGGGCGACTGGGCGTCGAGGAGCCACCGACGCCGGGCACATCAAAGGCGATGACTTCCAGATCCGGGTCCAGCGCATCAACGAACGGGAACACCAACTCCAGGTTGGCGCCTATGCCATTGAAAATCAGCAGAGGAGTCAGGTGACTCTTGCCAGGGCGTACAGCGGTTCGGATGCTGTGGCCATCCAGATCGATAGTGCGAAAAATAAACGGTTGCGGCATGCGCGAAGCCCTGTGGGTTAAACCGCTGGTGCAGTTATGCATACGTCGTAGGACCGGCTTTAGCCGGGAGAGGGCCGGTACATCCACTGGATATTCTGGATCAGAAAAATGTCCTCCCGGCTAAAGCCAGTCCTACGGGGCTGTGTTTGCTGTGCGACGTAACAGTCTCGGAACGCGGCGATAGCCCTAACCGGTTTAACGGCAACGTCTGGCCATTCCTGACTCCACCCGTCGCATCAGCCCTTAGCGTTCATGCACATAGGTCCCCGGAGATGCTTCTGCGGGCGCAAAGGTCTTGTTGCCCAGGCTAGTGGGAGACTTCTTCATCTTTCCAGAGCGCTCGCTCAGCCAGCCCTGCCAGTGCAGCCACCAGGAATCGGTGTGCTTGGTGCCGTTTTCCTGCCAGGCCTTTGGATCAACCGGCATTTCGCTGTTGGTCATGTAGCGTGCCTTGGGGTTACCGGGCGGGTTGAGAATGCTCTGGATATGGCCGCTGCTGGACAGAACAAATTCAGTCTTTCCGCCGAACAGTCGTGCGGATTTGTAACAGGAGCCCCACGGCGTGATGTGATCGTTGGTCCCTGCCAGGCAAAACACATCGCTGGTGACCTGTTTGAGATCGATAGGCGTACCGCACACTTCAAGGGCATTGGGGCGGATCAGTGGGTTGTTCTTGAACATCTCGATCAGGTCGCCGTGAAAGGCAGCGGGCAGGCGAGTGGTGTCGTTGTTCCAGAACAGGATGTCGAACACCGGAGGCTCGTTACCCAGCAGGTAGTTGTTGACCCAGTAATTCCAGATCAGGTCATTGGGGCGCATCCAGGCGAATACTTTCGCCATATCGCTGCCTTCCAGCACGCCAGCCTGATAGGAGTGGCGCTTGGCCGATTCCAGGGTCTGCTCATCGACAAACAGCGCGACGTCGGTGTCCAGGGTGGTATCCAGTACGCTGACCAGCAGGGTCAGAGCATTGACCTTCTGATCGCCCAGCGCCGCGTAATGTCCCAGCAGGGCTGTGCAGGTAATGCCGCCGGAGCAAGCGCCGAGCATGTTGATGTCTTTGCTGCCGGTGATGGCGGTGACTACGTCGACAGCTTCCTTGAGCGCATCGATGTACGTCGACAGGCCCCATTCACGCTGCGCCTTGGTCGGGTTACGCCAACTGATAATGAACGTCTGCACGTTACTGCGCAGGCAAAAACGCGCCAGGCTTTTTTCCGGGCTCAGGTCGAATACGTAGAATTTGTTGATTTGCGGCGGCACCACCAACAGCGGCCGTTCATGCACTTGCTCGGTGATGGGCTTGTACTGAATCAGCTCCAGCACGTCGTTGCGAAACACCACCGAGCCTTCGCTGGTGCCCAGACTCTTGCCGACTTCGAAAGCGTCCATGTTGACCTGGCTGGGCATGCCGCCGTTATGCACCAGATCCTTGGCGAGATGTGACAGGCCATCAAGAATACTTTTGCCGCCGGTTTCGAAGAAGCGTTTGATCGCGGCCGGATTGGCGGCGGTGTTGGTGGGCGACATGGCTTCGGTCATCAGATTGATGACGAAGTGCCCGCGACTGATTTCCTGGGGAGAGAGATTGCTGTCGCCAATCCAGTCATGCAGCTCCTTGCGCCACGCCAGGTAGGACTGCAGATAACGACGATAAACCGGATTCTGGCTCCAGGCCGGATCGTTGAAGCGTCGGTCTTCCGGGGCTGGCTGGAGCGCTGACTTGCCCAGCAGCACGTTTTTGAGTTCAACGCCCAGACTGGCGACGTGCTTTGCACTGTGAAAGGGTTGTTTCAGAGCCTGACGCAGGACCATGCGGGCAGTGGTCAGCAAGTCCTTGCGCCGCAGACCAACGACCGGGTTCAAACCCAGTGTGTGTTCCGAGGCTTGTTGCTGCAGGTCATCGTTGTTTCTGCTACTCATTCACGACGCTCCATTGTCCTGATGTGAGTACCGCTTCCCTGTGAATCAGTGACACAGGCAAATGCCGGTACTACTGCTCGGGTGAACCATGATGGCTGAACTCAATTTCCCTTGGGGCCGCATTCATTCGTAACAAGCGCTGCGCTTTATACGACGGCTTTACCGCTCACCCTTTCGCTGCATTCGAAGATGCAGGGAACTTGCCAGAACCATTGGTTACGCGAGATTGCGAAAAATCGCAAGCAGCACCCGTCATTGGCCGCTGCGCGGCACATTCAAACAAAAGGAATTAGAAAGCGCGTCCTAAAACGCCGGGCGGCTCTGGGCCGAGGGTTAGAGCATCAGCCGGATGACTTGCTCGGAAGGGTCGCGGGATTTGCCTGCGTTTTTCAGCTCAAGCAAATAGTCATTCCACAGGTCTTCCTGGCGTTGTGCCAGTTCGTAGAGGTATTCCCAAGTGAACAATCCGCTGTCATGACCGTCGTCGAAGGTCAATTTCAGTGCGTATTGTCCGGCGGGTTCGACCTTGGTCAGGCCAACCCCCAGCTTGCCAAATTGCAGGATCGGCTTGCCGTGGCCCTGAACTTCGGCAGACGGCGAGTGCACCCGCAGGAACTCAGCAGGCAGGTGATATTCCTCGTCCGGCCCGTATTTGAGAGTCAGGGTTTTCGAGGCTTTGTGGAGCTGGATGGCGGTGGGGATTCGGGTCATGTAAAGGCCGTTACGTTCGAACGTATTACCGTGGGAGCGAATTCATTCGCGAAGGCGTCGTGTCAGGCAATGATGATGCAAGATGTGATGGCCCTTTCGCGAATGAATTCGCTCCCACGCAGACTGTGTGAAAACGTAGCGAGCGACGGCAAGACAAGGCAAAAACAGGCGAAAAAGCGGAGTCTAGGTGTTCTAAATGAGCATTTTTCGCCTGTTTTTAACGCAGTATTGCCGAGCGTAGTAGTTTTCACACTGTCTGCACGGGGGAGCGTCCGGCGTTAAAGAATATACCGCGACAGATCCTCATCCTTGGCCAGTTCGCCAAGATGACTGTTCACGTATTCTGCATCGATGCGAATCGGCGCTGCATCCGGATCCGTCGCCAGATCACCGGCGCTGAACGAGACTTCCTCAAGCAGACGCTCAAGCAGCGTGTGCAAGCGACGGGCACCGATGTTCTCGGTCTTCTCGTTGACCTGCCAGGCAATCTCGGCGAGACGCTTGATGCCGTCGGCTTCGAACGCGATGTTCAAGCCTTCGGTTTTCAGCAGTGCGCAGTATTGCTCGGTCAGGGACGCATGTGGCTCGCTGAGAATACGTTCGAAATCCTGTGGCGACAGCGCCTTGAGTTCAACACGGATCGGCAGACGGCCTTGCAGCTCAGGCACCAGATCGCTCGGCTTGCTCAAGTGGAAAGCGCCGGACGCGATGAACAGGATGTGGTCGGTTTTGACCATGCCCAGCTTGGTGTTGACCGTGCAGCCTTCGATCAGCGGCAGCAGGTCGCGCTGTACGCCTTCGCGGGACACATCGGCACCGCCCACATTGCCGCGCTTGGCGACCTTGTCGATTTCGTCGATGAACACGATGCCGTGCTGTTCGACGGCTTCCAGCGCCTTGGCCTTGAGTTCTTCCTCGTTAACGAGGCGACCCGCTTCTTCTTCGCGCACCAGCTTGAACGCTTCTTTGACCTTGAGCTTGCGGCTCTTCTTCTTGCCCTTGCCCATGTTGGCAAACAGGCTTTGCAGCTGGTTGGTCATTTCTTCCATGCCTGGTGGCGCGGAAATGTCGACGCCAACGGCTTCGTTTATTTCGATCTCGATTTCCTTGTCGTCCAGCTGACCTTCACGCAGGCGCTTGCGGAACAGCTGACGGGTATTGGAATCGTTGCTCGGCGCGGCTTCTTCCTGAAAACCCGTGCGGGCTGGAGGCAGAAGGGCGTCGAGGATACGGTCTTCAGCAGCGTCTTCGGCGCGGTGACGAACCTTGATGATTTCCTGTTCGCGCAGCAGCTTGATCGCCGCGTCGGCCAGATCACGAATGATCGACTCAACGTCGCGGCCGACATAACCGACTTCGGTGAATTTGGTCGCTTCGACCTTGATGAACGGCGCGTTGGCCAGCTTGGCCAGACGACGCGCGATCTCGGTTTTACCGACACCAGTCGGGCCGATCATCAGGATGTTCTTGGGCGTTACTTCAACGCGCAGTTCTTCCGGCAACTGCATCCGGCGCCAGCGGTTACGCAGGGCGATGGCAACGGCGCGCTTGGCATCGTCCTGGCCGATGATATGGCGGTTCAGTTCGTGGACAATTTCACGGGGAGTCATTGACATGGTATTTGGCGGTCCTCCAGCTGATTCAAGGTCGATATGGCCGCTGATAGCAGCGGCCATATCAAGGCTTACTCAGCGAGGTCCTGCTCCTCAATGGTGATGTTGTGGTTGGTGAACACGCAGATATCGCCAGCGATATGCAATGCGGTTTCGGCAATTTCACGCGCCGACAGGTCGGTCTTTTGCAGCAGGGCGCGGGCAGCGGCCTGTGCGAAAGCACCGCCAGAACCCATGGCAATCAGGCCATCTTCGGGTTCAACAACGTCGCCGTTGCCGGTGATGATCAATGAAGCGTCTTTGTTGGCGACGGCCAGCATGGCCTCCAGACGGCTCAGGGAGCGGTCGGTCCGCCAATCTTTGGCGAGTTCAACGGCGGCACGCACCAGATGACCTTGGTGCTTTTCAAGTTGCCCTTCAAAACGTTCGAAAAGAGTGAACGCGTCGGCCGTAGCGCCAGCGAAACCGGCAATCACTTCGCCGTGATACAGGCGACGCACTTTCTTGGCGTTGCCTTTCATGACGGTGTTGCCCAGAGAAACCTGGCCGTCGCCAGCCATGACGACTTTGCCGTGGCGGCGAACTGAAACGATGGTGGTCAAGGGAGAGTCTCCACACAGCGGGGCGAAAATGCCCTGGTGAAAACTCATATGGGGGTGTGGGAAGGGATTTCAACCGTGGGGGATGAGTGGTTGGGCATTGCCGGCAGGAGCGCGCTTGCCCGCGATAAGGGCCGAAGGACCTTCAAACAATAGTGGGCTCACTATTTCTACGACTGCTTAGCAGCCGATCGCGGGCAAGCGCGCTCCTACCAATGGGGTAGTTATTTACTACGTTGCTGCAACAACAAGTTACTAAAACCACCACTCGCCAACTGCTTCTGGGCAACGGTCAGTTGCTCACGGTTGCTGAACGGGCCAACCAGTACGCGGTACCAGGTTTCCTCTTTGACGGTGCCGGATTCCACGGCGGCGGTCTGGCCGAGCAAAATGATCTGCGCGCGCACCTTGTCGGCGTCTTCTTTCTTGCGGAACGAGCCCGCTTGCAGGAAGAACTGCGTCACTGCAGCCGGTTTCACCACGGGCGGGGCCGGTGGCGGCGTCAGGCCGCTAAGTGCCGCTTGTGCGCGTGCGGTATCAATCTTCGCTGCCTGTTCAGGCGTGACCGGCGCAACCACAGGTGGCGGAGTTTTCTCAGGCACGGCCTCGTTAGGCACGATGACTTCCGATTCCGGCAGCAGTGTGTAGAAGTCGTACTTGGGCTTCACCGGTGCTGTCGGGCTCGGCGGCGTCTTGTTCGCTTCGGCAATTTTTGCTGCCTTGGCATCCGCCCGGACCCGCTTGATGTCATCGCCACCGGGTTCGAGCTTCATCAGGAAGACGACAAATGCACCGACGCTGAGGCCGATCGCCAGCCACAGCCATCCAGGAATCGGCTTCTTCGCGGGTGCCTGATAACGGCTGGCGCCGCGCTTGGGAGCAGGTTTCTTTTTCGCGGCAGCCAACTTACATACGCTCCAGTGTTTCCAGACCCAACAGTTGCAGGCCTTGCTTGAGGGTGCGGCCAGTCAATGCAGCAAGGCGCAAACGGCTCTGCTGTTGTTCGGCATTATCGGCAGCCAGGATAGGGCAGTTCTCGTAGAAGCTGGAGAACAACCCCGCGAGGTCGTAGAGGTAAGCGCACAGAACGTGAGGCGTGCCCTTTTCGGAGACGTTGTTGAGGATTTCCCCAAACTGCGCCAGGCGTGCAGCCAGCTCTTGCTCCTGTGGTGCCTCAAGGACGATCTGGCCCTTGCTGGCATCAAACGGCGTGCCGAGTTTACGGAACACACCCGCAACCCGAGTGTACGCATACAGCAGATAAGGCGCGGTATTGCCTTCGAAGCTGAGCATCTGATCGAAATTGAAGCTGTAGTCGCTGGCCCGATGCTTGGACAGGTCGGCGTACTTCACTGCACTGATACCCACCGCCTGGGCGATGGTGCGCAGTTCGTCTTCAGGCAACTCCGGGTTCTTTTCCTTCACCAGGGTGTAGGCGCGCTCCTTGGCCTCTTCGAGCAGGTCGATGAGTTTGACTGTGCCACCGTCGCGGGTCTTGAACGGACGGCCATCGGCGCCGTTCATGGTGCCGAAGCCCATGTGTTCCAGTTGCATGCCTTCGTGAACGAAACCGGCGCGGCGCGCGACTTCGAAGACTTGCTGGAAGTGCAACGCCTGACGCTGGTCGACGAAATACAGCACGCGATTAGCTTTGAGTACGTTGCTGCGGTAGCGCATAGCCGCCAGGTCGGTGGTTGCATACAGATAGCCGCCTCCGGCCTTCTGCACGATGACCGGCAGCGGGGTGTCGTCTGCGGTGCGGAATTCTTCAAGGAATACGCACTGTGCGCCGTTGCTCTCAACCAGCAGGCCGGCTGCTTTCAGATCGGCAACTACGTTGGCCAGATCATCGTTGTAAGCACTCTCGCCCATCACGTCTGCCGGGGTCAGTTTGACGTTCAGCAGGTCGTAGACTTTCTGGCAGTGCGACAGCGAGATGTCTTTGAATTTGGTCCACAGGCTCAGGCATTCGGCGTCACCGGCCTGCAGTTTTACCACCAGCCCGCGAGCGCGGTCGGCGAACTCTTCGGATTCGTCAAAACGCTTTTTCGCAGCGCGGTAGAAGTCTTCCAGGTCCGACAACTCGTCGCTGGTGGCTGGCTGCTCTTGCAGGTAAGCCAACAGCATGCCGAATTGCGTACCCCAGTCGCCCACGTGGTTCTGGCGGATGACGGTGTCGCCCAGAAATTCCAGAACGCTGGCAACGCCGTCGCCAATGATGGTCGAACGCAAGTGGCCAACGTGCATCTCTTTCGCCAGATTCGGTGCCGACAGGTCGACCACGGTGCGCTGTGCAGGGCCGTTCTTGCGCACCGACAGTTGGGCGTCGGCCAAGGCGGCATCAAGGCGTGCGGCCAAGGCCTGGGTGTTCTGGAAGAAATTCAGGAAGCCTGGACCGGCGATTTCCACTTTGCTGATCTGCTCGTCGGCTGGCAGCGCGGCGATCAGCTTTTCAGCCAGATCACGGGGCTTCATGCCGGCTGGCTTGGCAAGCATCATGGCGATGTTGCTGGCGAAGTCGCCGTGGGTCTTGTCCTTGGCATTCTCCACCTGAATCGCTGGCGACAGGCCTTCTGGCAAGACGCCCTCGGTGACGAGTTGGCTCAGGGCTTGTTGGATCAGCTGGCGAATGGTGTCTTTCATGGTGCTCTCTTTCGACCGCAAGCGCGGCAGCGCCTGGATGCGCGGGTGGAAAAACTGGGCATTATCCGTTGCCGGAGCCACCTTGCCAACCGCGTTGGATGTGCGGTTGTAATTGTAGGAGCGCGCTTGCCCGCGATAAGGGCCGCAGGACCTTCAAAAAACTGACAGCGAGCAAGCTGGTGAAGCTTAAATTGCTATCGCGGGCAAGCGCGCTCCTACAGGTTCACTACGGAGCCAGGACGCACCGCTTCCCCTGTAGGAGTGAACTTGTTCGCGAAGCGGTCTTCCTGTCTCGCAGGCCTATCGCTTCGCCAACAAGTTGGCTCCTACAGGTATCCGCTTACAGGTGCTGGCTAATACAAATCCACCGGATCCACATCCAGCGACCACCTGACCTGCCTGCCGCTCGGCATTTGCTCCAGCGCCAGCAGCCAGGAAGCAAGCAGCCGGTGCAGTGGCGCTCGGGCGCTGGATTGCAGCAGCAATTGTGCTCGATATCGACCGGCGCGGCGCTCCATCGGTGCCGGGACCGGGCCGAGCAATTCAATGCCGCCCAGATTCATGTCGTTCAACAGCTGCTCGGCAACCGAGCAGGCCTCATCGAGAAACCCTTCGGCCTGACCCGGTTTATGGGCTTCGGCCCGTAACAGTGCCAGATGCGCAAAAGGTGGCAAACCAGCCGCGCGACGTTCGCTCAGGGCTTGCTCGGCGAAGGCGAAGTAACCTTGTTCGGTAAGCTGAATCAGCAGTGGGTGATCCGCCAGGTGCGTCTGGATGATCACCCGGCCTGGCTCTTCAGCCCGTCCGGCCCGCCCGGCAACCTGAACGATCAGCTGCGCCATGCGCTCGCTGGCACGGAAGTCTCCGGAAAACAGGCCGCCATCGGCATCCAGAATCGACACCAGTGTCACACGCGGGAAGTGGTGCCCTTTGGCGAGCATCTGTGTGCCCACCAGAATGCACGGCTGGCCGCGCTGAATGGTCGCGAACAGTTGATTCATCGCGTCTTTGCGCGAGGTGCTGTCGCGATCAACCCGCAATACGGGGTAATCCGGAAACAGAATCGCCAGACGCTCTTCAGCGCGCTCGGTGCCTGCGCCAACCGGGCGCAAATCCACTTTGCCGCAGGACGGGCACTGGCGCGGTACGCGTTCGACGTGGCCGCAGTGGTGGCAGCGCAATTCCCCGGAGCGCTGATGCACGGTCATTCGCGCATCACATCGCGGGCAGCCCGACAGCCAGCCGCAATCGTGGCACAGCAGCGTCGGCGCAAAGCCGCGTCGGTTGAGGAAGACCAACACTTGCTGACCGGCTTCGAGAGTCTGGCCGATGGCTTGTTGCATCGGTCCGGAGATACCGCTGTCCAGTGGACGGCTTTTAACGTCCAGCCGCATGAATTTCGGTTGCTGCGCGCCGCCCGCACGCTCATTGAGGCGCAACAGGCCGTAGCGGCCGGTGTAGGCGTTGTGCAGGCTTTCCAGCGAAGGTGTGGCCGAGCCGAGCACAATGGGGATATTTTCCTGGCGTGCACGCACTAAAGCCAGATCCCGTGCGTGATAGCGCAGGCCTTCCTGCTGTTTATAGGAGCCGTCGTGCTCTTCGTCGATGATGATCAGGCCGGGATTCTTCATCGGCGTGAACAGCGCCGAACGAGTACCGATAATAATATCGGCCTCGCCATCCCGCGCTGCCAGCCAGGCATCCAGCCGGTCACGATCATTGACTGCCGAATGCAGCAGGGCGATGCGTGCGTTGAAGCGCTGCTCGAAGCGCGCCAGGGTTTGCGGCCCGAGGTTGATTTCCGGGATCAACACCAGCGCCTGTTTACCGGCTTCCAGCGTTTCGCGGATCAGCTGTAAATAGACTTCGGTCTTGCCGCTGCCGGTAACGCCCGCCAGCAGGAACGCATGAAAGCTGCCGAACCCGGCGCGAATCGCCTCGCAGGCCGCGCGTTGTTCCGTGTTGAGGGGCAGTTCCGGCTGGGCCAGCCAGTGTTCATGACGCGCCGAAGGAGCATGGCTGCGTACTTCAACCTGCACCAACTCTTTAGCCAGCAGCAAATTGAGGCTTTCTTTATTAAGCATCAGCTTGCTCAGCAACTGATGCGCAACACCGTGTGGATGCTGGGCGAGGGTGGTCAGTGCTTCGCGTTGCTTGGGTGCCCGGGCAATGCGCGGGTCATCGACGCTGGCATTCGGCGCAACCTGCCAGAAGCGCTCCTGGCGCGATTCGGCCGGTTCGCCCTGGCGCAGCAGGACTGGCAGCGCCCAGCTCAAGGTGTCGCCGAGGCTGTGCTGATAATACTGAGAGGTCCACAGGCACAGCTTGAACAGCGCGGGAGGCAGGGGGGCTTGCTCATCGAGCAGGGCGATGGCGGGCTTGAGTTTGTCTGCGGGCACTTCGCTGTGATCGGCGATCTCGATCAGAATGCCGATCATTTCCCGACGGCCGAAGGGGACTCGCAGGCGCATGCCAGGCTGCAAGGCACTGCGCAGCACTCCGGCAGGTGCTCGGTAGTCGAACAGGCGCCGCAGTGGCGAAGGCAGGGCAAGGCGCAGAATGGCGTCGGGCACGCGGGGTTTCCCTGTTACGGTATGTGACGGATGCGCGATCTTAGCAGACGACCGGCGTAAAGCCCCGCTTGCGTGATCTGGATTGTCTGGTAATATTCGCGGCCTATTTACGTGCGGTATTCAACAATAGTGTTGGATGGCGGCACGCTAGCCCGAGGAAGTACCGATGAAAGCTGATATCCATCCAGTTTACGAAGCCATTGACGCTACTTGCAGCTGCGGCAATGTCATCAAAACCCGTTCGACTCTCGCCAAGCCTCTGAGCCTTGACGTTTGCAACGAGTGCCACCCGTTCTACACCGGCAAGCAGAAGACTCTTGACGTTGGCGGCCGTGTTGACAAGTTCAAGTCGCGCTTCGGTGCGTTCGGTGCTACCAAAGCTCCTGCTGCTGCAGAGTAAGGTTGGCCGATCTGGAAAATCCAACGGGTTTCTCCAGGCTGCTTAAAAAGGCGTCCCTTGTGGGCGCCTTTTTTGTGGCCGCGATTTGGCTGCCTGCCGCCCAGGCTCTTTGCCCTGCGCCATCCTCGTTTCCGGTTGCTCAGGTCGAGCGTGTGGTCGATGGCGATACCCTGCGCCTTAAGGATGGGCGCAACGTACGCATGGTCGGGATCAACACTCCAGAGACGGGAAAGAAAAGCCGTTCCGCCGAGCCGTTTGCCGAGGCTGCCAAAAGCCGCTTGCAGACACTGGTGGCTGAAAGCAACGGCACCGTCAGTTTGCGGATCGGCCAACAGGCCAAGGATCGTTATGGTCGCGTGCTGGCCAATGTCTATGGTCGCGACGGTGCCAATCTCGAAGCGCAGTTGCTGAGCGAAGGTCTGGGTTATCTGGTTGCGGTGTCGCCTAACGTAGCGCTGGTAGATTGTCAGCAAGCGGCTGAGCGTAGCGCCCGTCAGGCTGACCTCGGTGTGTGGCGTAAATCGCCGGTGCAGTCGGCGGGTCAGATCGATAAGGGCGGTTTTGCGCTGGTCTCTGGTCAGGTCACGGGGGTGCAGCGCAATGGGAGTGGCATCTGGATTGAGCTGCAGGGTTCGCTGGTGCTGCGTATCGCCCCGGACCTTGTCAGCCAGTTTGACGCCAAACAGCTGAGCCGCATGAAGGGCCAGCGTATCGAGGCGCGTGGCTGGGTGGTTGATCGATCTCGACGGGGCGGCCTCAAGGATGGGCAGGCACGCTGGATGATGCCGATTACCCATCCGGCGATGCTTGATTCATCGACCCTCTGACACACCGATCTGTAGGCGCACGCTTCCATCAAACAACACGCAAACTAATGGATTGGAATGCATTTTCTGTAGGAGCTGCCGAAGGCTGCGAAGCGTTTATCCTGACACACCGCGATCGCAGCCTTCGGCAGCTCCTACAAACTCGTTCCCCTGATGCAACTCCTCCGCTCTAAGCGTAAAGTCTAACTCCCCGCCTATTGACAGTTGTGACTGGCCAGTCTTGTTAGGACTTTGCATCTTGCGTATCCTCGGCGGTCCGTCTTCCCACAGTAAAAAAAGCGGAATGCCCACATGTCTGATTTGAAAACTGCCGCGCTTGAATATCACGCCAATCCTCGTCCGGGGAAACTGAGCGTAGAACTCACCAAGCCCACCGCTACTGCTCGCGACCTGGCCCTGGCTTACAGCCCTGGCGTTGCCGAGCCTGTGCGTGAAATCGCCCGTGACCCTGAGCTGGCTTACAAATACACCGGCAAAGGCAATCTGGTAGCAGTTATTTCCGATGGCACCGCGATCCTCGGCCTGGGTGATTTGGGCCCACTGGCATCCAAGCCAGTGATGGAAGGCAAGGGCGTTCTGTTCAAGCGTTTCGCCGGTATCGATGTATTCGATATCGAAGTGGATTCGGAAAGCCCACAGGCTTTCATCGATACCGTAAAACGCATCTCCATCACCTTCGGCGGTATCAACCTCGAAGACATCAAGGCGCCTGAGTGCTTTGAGATCGAGAAAGCGCTGATCGAACAATGCGACATCCCGGTTTTCCACGATGACCAGCACGGCACCGCGATTGTTACGGCGGCCGGTATGATCAACGCCCTGGAAATCGTCGGCAAGAACCTGGCTGACGCAAAAATCGTCTGCCTGGGCGCTGGCGCAGCGGCCATCTCCTGCATGAAGTTGCTGGTGAGCATGGGCGCGAAGATCGAAAACATCTTCATGATCGACCGTTCCGGCGTTATCCACTCCGGCCGTACCGATCTGAACCAGTACAAAGCGGTGTTCGCTCACGCGACTGAAAAGCGCACCCTGGCTGACGCTCTGGATGGCGCAGACGTGTTCGTTGGTCTGTCTGGCCCGAACCTGCTGAGCGCTGAAGGTCTGAAGTCGATGGCCAAGGATCCGATCGTGTTCGCCTGCTCGAACCCTGATCCGGAAATCTCCCCGGAGTTGGCTCACGCTACTCGCAGCGACGTGATCATGGCGACAGGTCGTTCCGACTACCCGAACCAGGTCAACAACGTACTGGGCTTCCCGTTCATCTTCCGCGGCGCTCTGGACGTTCGCGCCAAGCGTATCAACGAAGAAATGAAGATCGCAGCGGCCAACGCCCTGCGTGAACTGGCCAAACTGCCAGTGCCTCAGGAAGTCTGCGACGCCTACGGCGGCATCAAGCTGGAATTCGGTCGTGAGTACATCATCCCGAAACCAATGGATACCCGCCTGCTGGGCCTGATCGCTGATGCCGTTGCCAAGGCAGCCATCGAAAGCGGTGTTGCGACTCTGCCGTATCCAAAGCACTACCCGCTGACCAGCGTTGATGACGTTTTTAACGGCTAACGTTGTTAGCAGACCCATAAAAGAACCCGGCCATTAGCCGGGTTTTTTTATGGGGAAGTTTCAAGCTACAAGCTGCAAGCGAAAACAACGCAGCATTCCGTTTCTCCACTGCTTTTTCTTGTAGCTCGCGGCTTGAAGCTTGTAGCTGCTTGCCTAGAACAAATCGATCGGCGCCGACTCATCCGCAGGCAACGGACTGCCCGGTGCCTGGCCGCCCAGTTCGTTGACGCTTGGCGGCGTATCTTCGCTTTTGAACAGCTCGAAGAACGCGTTAGGCGTGCTCGGAGTTGCTGCACGGCCGCTGATCGGATCAACCCTCAGGCTCAGGATGCCATCCGGCTCGGCCTGCTGATGCGGCGGCTTGTCCTTGAGCGCGGCGCTCATGTAGTTCATCCAGATCGGCAGAGCGACGGTACCGCCAAATTCATGACGGCCCAGGCTTTCTGGTTGGTCAAAGCCCGTCCAGACCGTGGTCACGTAATCGGCGTTGTAACCGGTGAACCACGCATCCTTGGATTCGTTGGTCGTACCGGTCTTGCCTGCGATATCCGGACGGTTCATCGCCAAGGCGCGGCGGCCGGTACCGCGTTTGATCACGTCCTGCAGCATGCTGTTGAGGATGTACGTGGTCCGGCTGTCCACAATGCGCGGTGCAACGGCGGGTGCCTGAGGATCAACCGGCGCAGCAGGCTGTGCAGGGCCTTCACTGGATGAGGTGATCAGCGCAGGTCCATTGGGCACCGCTACCGTGTTGGCATGTGGCGCTGGCTGGTGGTCGACCGCTGGAACGCTTGGCGGGTTGGCCTCAAACAAGGTCACGCCATCGCGGCTCTCGATGTTCTGGATCAGGTATGAGTTGATCTTGTAGCCACCGTTGGCGAACGCTGACCAACCGGTGACGATTTCCATCGGTGTCAGAGTGGCTGTGCCCAGTGCCAGCGACAGGTTGCGCGGCAGATCACTCTTGTTGAAGCCAAAGCGCGTGATGTAGTCGATTGACGTATCGATGCCCAGTTGTTGCAGCAGACGAATCGAAACAAGGTTGCGCGACTTGTACAGCGCTTCACGCAGGCGTATCGGGCCAAGGAAGGTATTGGTGTCGTTCTTCGGACGCCAGACCTTGTCCAGATACTCGTCAACAAACACGATCGGCGCATCGTTTACCAGACTTGACGCGGTGTAGCCGTTGTCCAGCGCGGCGCTGTACAGGAATGGCTTGAAGCTCGAGCCCGGTTGACGCTTGGCTTGGAGGGCGCGGTTGTAGTTGCTCTGCTCGAAGGCGAAACCACCGACCAGCGCACGAATTGCACCATTTTGTGGGTCAAGTGATACCAGTGCACTTTGCGCCGCCGGTATCTGGCTGAACTTGAGAGAGCCATTTTCCTGACGCTGCAGGCGAACCAGATCGCCTACATGCGCGACATCAGCAGGTCCCTTGGGATTTGCGCCCAGGCTGTTGGTGTTCAGATAAGGGCGCGCCCATTTCATGCTCGCCCATTCGACAGTTTCTTCCTTCTCACCATTACGGGTCAGGACGCGAACGCCAGTCTTGTCGACCTGGGTGACGATTGCAGGCTCAAGGCCGCTGATGGTGCGTTGCTTGGTCAGCTCTTGCGCCCAGCCTTCGCGGGTCATGCCCGGGAAGCGGCTTTCAGGGCCGCGATAGCCGTGCCGCTGGTCGTATTCGATCAGGCCTTCCTGAACCGCCGTATTGGCGTGTTCCTGAAGGTCGCTTGGGACTGTCGTGGTTACACGGAAGCCTTCTGTATAGGCGTCGCTGCCATAACGGCCGACCATTTCGGCCCGCGCCATTTCTGCAATATAAGGTGCGTTAACTTCAGGTGTCGGTACGTGGTAGCTGGCGTTGAGTGGCTCGCTTAGCGCAGCCTGATAGGCGCTCTGGTCGATCTTGCCCAGCTTGAACATGCGCCCCAGGATCCAGTCGCGACGCTCTTTGGCGCGCGTCGGGTTTGCCAGAGGGTTGAAGCGTGAAGGTGCTTTCGGCAGGCCGGCAATCATGGCCATCTGCGCAAGGCTTACGTCGCGGATCGATTTGCCGTAATAAACCTGCGCCGCTGCTTCGATGCCGTAGGCCCTGTTGCCCAGATAGATCTTGTTGACGTACAGCTCGAGAATTTCGTCTTTGGTCAGTTGGCGCTCAATTTGCAGTGCAAGAAGGATCTCGGTGGTTTTACGCGAAAAACTGCGCTCACTCGTCAGAAAATAGTTCTTTGCCACCTGCATGGTGATGGTGCTGCCGCCCGACTGGATGTGGCCGCTTTTGACAAGTTGCGACGCCGCACGCATCAGGCTGCCAGGGTCGACGCCGTAGTGGTTGGCGAAATTGTCATCTTCGGCCGAGAGCAAGGCGTTGATGAAATTCGGCGGGATGTCGGCGAAGCGGATCGGGGTACGGCGCATCTCGCCAAACTCCGCAATCAACTTGCCGTCGCTGCTGTAGACGCGCAGGGGGATTTGCAGCTGGATGCTGCGCAAGGCTTCTACAGACGGCAGGTTAGGGCTCAGATAAAGAAAGGCACCGCTGAGGCCGAGCAACAGCGCACAGAATACGGCGACGAGAGACCACCAGAAAAACTTCAGCAGGCGTATCAAGGCTTTTTGATTTCCAGAATAAAAAGAATGAGTTAAGCGCAGGCACTAACAAATAGACACGCCTTGAAGCTTGGTTATACGAAAAAAGCGCTGGGCATTATAAGCATTTTTCGTCTCCGAGCGTTATTTGCGCTACTGTCAGGATTGCTGGCGGCGGCGTTGGACAACAAATTATCCGTAAGTGACGGAAACTCATAGGGAACAGGTTGTGTTCGAACTCTTCGGTAAGAAGGCCAACACCCTTCTAGGGATCGATATTAGCTCTACATCGGTGAAACTCCTTGAATTGAGTCGTTCCGGCACACGTTACAAAGTCGAGTCCTACGCGGTGGAGCCGCTCCCGGCGAACGCGGTGATCGAGAAGAACATTGCCGAGCTCGAAGGCGTCGGAAATGCATTGGCGCGCGTATTGGCCAAGGCGCGTACAAGCGTCAAATCTGTGGCGGTCGCCGTGGCCGGTTCGGCGGTGATTACCAAGACCATCGAGATGGACGCTGGCCTGTCGGATGACGACATGGAAAACCAGCTGAAAATCGAGGCTGATCAGTACATTCCCTATCCACTGGAAGAAGTCGCGATCGATTTTGAGGTTCAGGGCTATTCGGTGCGCAACCCCGAGCGCGTTGAAGTCCTGCTGGCCGCCTGCCGTAAAGAAAATGTTGAAGTACGCGAAGCCGCCCTGGCCCTTGCGGGGCTCAATGCACGGGTCGTCGATGTCGAGGCCTACGCACTGGAGCGTGCCTATGGGTTGTTGTCGACGCAACTGGGCAACGGTCACGACAAACTGACCGTTGCCATCGTCGACATCGGCGCGACCATGACCACCCTGAGCGTGCTGCACAACGGACGCATTATCTATACCCGTGAACAGCTGTTCGGTGGGCGTCAGCTGACCGAGGAAATCCGGCGTCGCTATGGCCTTTCGATGGAAGAAGCCGGGCTTGCCAAGAAGCAGGGCGGTCTGCCCGATGATTACTTGATCGAAGTGCTGCAGCCATTCAAGGACGCCGTGGTGCAGCAAGTTGCCCGGTCGCTGCAATTCTTCTTCGCCGCAGGACAATACAACGCCGTGGACTACATCATGCTGGCCGGTGGTACCGCATCGGTTTCCGGGCTGGACAACCTGATTCAACAGCGCGTCGGCACACCCACTCTGGTGGCCAACCCGTTTGCAGACATGGCCTTGAGCGCCAAGGTCAATGCTGGCGCCCTGGCCAGCGATGCTCCTGCTTTGATGATCGCGTGCGGTCTGGCCCTGAGGAGCTTTGACTGATGGCACGGATCAACCTTCTCCCCTGGCGTGAACAGTTGCGCGAAGAGCGCAAGAAAAGATTTCTGATGGCCTTGGCTGGCGTATTTGTAGCTTCGGTCGGCGTATTGTTCATGGTTGATCAATATCTGAGCAGTGCGATTACTCATCAGGCGGCGCGCAATGCGTTCATCCAGAAGGAAATCGTGCAGCTCGATGAGCGTATTAAAGAGATCAGCGATCTGCGAGCCCGCCGCAAGCAATTGCTGGAACGGATGAAAATCATCCAGGACCTGCAGGGCAATCGCCCGATCATTGGCCGGGTGTTTGACCAGATGGCGCGTACCCTGCCGGACGGCGTGTATTTCTCGAACGTGAAGATGGTCGACAAACTGGTGAGCGTCACGGGCGCGGCAGAATCGAACAATCGCGTGTCGGACTTGATGCGTAATCTCGAGGCTTCCGACTGGTTTGAAGCACCGAGTCTGACCGAAGTGAAGGCAACAACCGCCGGCGCGCTGGATCAGGCCAACGTGTTTCAGTTAACAGTGCGCCAGACACAGCCGGCCATTGATGGAGTCAAGCCATGAATCTTTCCGAGACGCTGGAAAGTCTGCGCCGGATTGACCTTGGCGATCTGGACATCAACAACCTTGGCTCATGGCCCGCTGCGGTCAAGTTCGTGACCGGCATCCTGTTGATGGTGCTTGTGCTGGCGCTGGGTTACTTCTTCTATATCCAGGATCTTGAGAGTCAGCTTGATGGCGCACGCGCCAATGAAAGCACGCTCAAAGAGCAGTTCACCAACAAGGCGTTCCAGGCCGCAAACCTGCAGCCCTACAAGGTGCAGATGACCGAGATGGAAAACACCTTCGGCGCATTGTTGCGGCAGTTGCCCAGCGATACCGAAGTACCTGGCTTGCTGGAAGACATCACGCGCACAGGGTTGGGCAGTGGGCTGGAGTTCGAAGAGATCAAGCTGCTACCGGAAGCGGCTCAGCAGTTTTACATCGAGTTGCCGATCCAGATCACCGTAGTGGGCGGGTATCACGATCTGGCCACCTTCGTCAGTGGTGTCGCCAGCCTGCCGCGGATCGTCACCCTGCATGATTTCGAGATTAAGCCTGTGGAAGCTTCAAATCCGTCCAGGCTGCGAATGAATATTCTTGCCAAGACCTATCGCTACAACGATGAAGGACTGAATAAATGAGGCTGGCGCGATTGTTGTGCGCCAGTGTGGCGTTGATCAGTCTGGCCGGTTGCAACGAGGATTCGTCGTTCGCCGACCTGACCAGTTTTATGGATGAGGCGCGTGCCCGACCAACGGGCACCATCGAGCCTCTGCCAAGGTTTCGTCCTTATGAGGCTTTCACGTATAACGCTGCGAATCTGCGCAGCCCGTTTCAGCCGCCGATCAAGGTCGATCTGGTTAACCGTCTCAAAGGGTCAAGACTGGTGGCTCCGGATGAAACACGGCCAAGGCAGTTTCTGGAAGGGTTCAATATCGAGACGTTCGAGATGGTCGGCACCATGGGTAATGAAACCGGGACCTTTGCCTTGCTCAAGGGGGCGGGTGGCGTATACCGGGTGAAAGTCGGTGATTACCTGGGCCGCAATAACGGCCGGATTGTCTCGGTCGATGAATCTCGCGTTGATGTCGTAGAAATAGTTCCTGACGGAGAGGGGGCATGGCTGGAAAGGCCGCGCAGCATTTCCCTGAAAGAACGCTCATGAAACGAGCACAGCCAAGCATGCAAAGCACTCTCGGGTTCGCAGGACGGAAAATGATCATGACCAGGATTCTTTCGGCTATCGGTGTATCGCTATGGATTGCGATGATTTCGCCGATGCTCCAGGCCGCCACTCTCAAGACGCTGGATGTTGCGGCGCTGCCCGGTGACAGGATCGAGCTCAAGCTGACTTTTGATGCGCCGGTCCCTGCCCCCAGAGGCTATACCACTGAACAGCCAGCGCGTATCGCACTCGATTTGCCCGGCGTGACCAGTCAGCTGGCGACCAAAAGTCGTGAGCTGGGCAGTGGCAATGCCCGCAGTGTAGTCGTGGTTCAGGCCAATGATCGCACGCGGGTCATTGTCAACATGACCACACTTGCGCCTTACAGCTCACGGGTTGATGGCAATAATCTGTTTATCGTGATCGGTCAGGGCGCTACGGCGGCGCAGGCATCGCAACCCAGTACTGCGCAGGGCGCGGCTCGTGTTGCCGTGCCACCTTCTGCTCCCGCAAGACCCAAGGCTTATGCGCCAACAGGCAAAGCGATCCGCAATGTCGATTTCCAGCGGGGCGAGTTGGGCGAAGGCAATGTGATCATTGATCTGACGGACTCCAGTGTTGCTCCTGATATTCAGGAGCAGGGCGGCAAGATTCGCGTCGACTTCGCCAAAACCCAATTGCCTGAAAAGCTGCGGGTACGACTGGATGTCAAGGACTTCGCGACGCCGGTGCAGTTCGTTAACGCCACTGCGACCGGCGACAAGGCAAGCATCACCATCGAGCCATCCGGGCCTTTCGATTACTCCGCCTATCAGACCGAAAGCAAGCTGACCATCAGCGTGCGTCCGTTGACCAACGAAGACCTGGACCGCCGCAACGCAGAGAAGCTGGTTTACACCGGTGAAAAACTGTCGCTCAACTTCCAGGACATCGATGTGCGCTCGGTGCTGCAATTGATCGCAGACTTCACCAGTCTCAACCTGGTCGCCAGTGACACGGTTCAGGGCGGCATTACCTTGCGCCTGCAGAACGTGCCGTGGGATCAGGCGCTGGATCTGGTGCTGAAAACCAAAGGTCTGGACAAACGCAAGATCGGCAACGTTTTGCTGGTCGCACCCGCCGACGAAATTGCGGCCCGCGAGCGTCAGGAGCTGGAGTCTCTCAAGCAGATTGCCGAGCTGGCACCGCTGCGTCGTGAACTGTTGCAGGTCAACTACGCCAAGGCTGCGGACATCGCCAAACTGTTCCAGTCAGTGACCAGCGCCGAGTCGAAAGTCGATGAGCGCGGCTCGATTACCGTGGATGACCGAACCAACAACATCATTGCCTACCAGACTCAGGACCGTCTGGACGAGCTGCGCCGCATCGTCTCCCAGCTGGATATTCCCGTGCGTCAGGTGATGATCGAGGCGCGAATCGTCGAGGCCAATGTCGGTTACGACAAGGCGCTCGGGGTCCGCTGGGCAGGCGACACCAACCGTAATAACAACCACAAATGGAGTGGTTATGGTCTGGATGATAATGGGGACGAAGCCGGTAACACGGGCGATGCGCTGACTTCCAATGTGCCATTCGTCGATCTGGGCGCAGCCAATGCAACCTCCGGCATTGGTATCGCTTTCATGACCAATAACGCTTTACTCGATCTCGAGCTCAGCGCAATGGAAAGAACCGGCAACGGTGAAATCGTCTCCCAGCCCAAGGTGGTCACTTCCGACAAGGAAACCGCGAAGATTCTGAAAGGCACCGAGATTCCTTATCAGGAATCCAGCTCCAGTGGTGCCACGACAGTGTCTTTCAAAGAGGCCTCGCTCTCACTGGAAGTGACGCCGCAGATCACGCCGGACAACCGCATCATCATGGAGGTCAAGGTCACCAAGGATGAGCCCGACTACCTGAACATGGTGCAAGGCGTTCCCCCTATTCGTAAAAACGAAGTCAACGCAAAGGTGCTGGTCGCCGATGGAGAAACCATCGTAATCGGTGGTGTGTTCTCGAATACGCAAACTAAAACTGTCGATAAGGTGCCATTTCTCGGCGATGTGCCGTATGTTGGCCGCCTTTTCCGGCGCGATGTGGTCTCGGAAGCGAAATCCGAGCTGCTGGTGTTCCTCACTCCGCGTATCATGAACAACCAGGCGATTGCTGTGAGTCGTTGATTCTGTGCGAAATTTAATACTTGTAGGGCCGATGGGGGCTGGTAAAAGCACCATCGGCCGTTTGCTGGCCAAAGAGCTGCGCCTGCCGTTCAAGGATTCCGACAAGGAAATTGAGCTGCGCACGGGTGCCAATATCCCGTGGATCTTTGATAAAGAAGGTGAGCCCGGATTCCGTGACCGCGAGCAGGCGATGATTGCCGAGCTATGCAGTGTCGACGGGATCGTCCTCGCGACCGGCGGCGGTGCCGTCATGCGTAGCGAAAATCGCCAGGCCCTGCACCAGGGTGGGCGCGTGGTGTATCTGCATGCCTCGGTAGAGCAGCAAGTCGGGCGTACTGCCCGCGACCGTAACCGCCCGCTGTTGCGCACCGCTGATCCGGCAAAGGTTTTGAGCGATCTGCTCGAAATGCGTGACCCGCTTTATCGGGAGATCGCTGATCTGGTGGTTGAAACCGATGAGCGGCCGCCACGAATGGTGGTTCTTGATATTCTTGCGCGCCTGGCGGAGCTTCCTCCCCGTTAAAGCCTGGGCAGAAATGCGCTATCCTCTGCGACCAATAAAAAACAGGACGAGGCGTAGCCTTGAGCCACCTATTGCGTGAGTGCCAAAAGCACTCAGCGCGACGTATCCGGTAATCAACGTGGGGACACATGCAGACACTTAAGGTCGAGCTTGGCGAGCGCAGCTACCCGATTCATATCGGCGAAGGCTTGCTGGATCGTTTGGATTTACTCGCTCCGCATATCGTTGGGCGGCAAGTGGCGATTGTTTCCAATACCACCGTCGCGCCTCTTTACCTTGAGCGACTGACCCGCACCCTGGCCGGCTACAACGTCCTGCCTGTCATCCTTCCGGACGGCGAAGCTTTCAAGAGCTGGGAAACCCTGCAAAGCATTTTCGATGGCCTGCTGGGTGCCCGTCATGATCGGCGTACCACGGTGATTGCCCTTGGCGGCGGTGTGATCGGCGATATGGCCGGTTTTGCCGCCGCTTGCTATCAACGCGGCGTGAACTTCATTCAGATTCCCACGACCCTGCTGTCTCAGGTTGACTCTTCGGTGGGCGGCAAGACCGGGATCAACCACCCGCTGGGCAAGAACATGGTCGGTGCGTTTTACCAGCCAAGCGTCGTGCTGATCGACACCGCCAGCCTCAATACGCTGCCGGAGCGGGAATTGTCGGCGGGCCTTGCCGAAGTCATCAAGTACGGTCTCATCTGCGATGAGCCGTTCCTGACCTGGCTTGAAGAAAACGTTGATCAGTTGCGTGGCCTGGATCAGGCCGCCCTGACCGTCGCCATCGAACGCTCCTGTGCCGCCAAGGCCTTGATCGTTGGCGCTGATGAGCGCGAAACCGGGGTGCGCGCTACGCTGAACCTGGGGCACACGTTCGGGCATGCCATCGAAACCCACATGGGGTACGGTGTCTGGCTGCATGGCGAGGCTGTCGGCGCAGGCACTGTGATGGCGCTGGAAATGTCCTCTCGTCTGGGCTGGATCAGCGAACAGGAGCGCGACCGCGGCATTCGCCTGCTTCAGCGCGCCGGTCTGCCGGTGGTGCCGCCGCAGGAAATGACCCCGGAGCATTTCCTTGAGCACATGGCTGTCGACAAAAAAGTTCTGGATGGTCGTCTGCGTCTGGTCCTGTTGCGCCGTATGGGCGAAGCCGTGATCACCGACGAATATCCAAAAGAAGTTTTACAGGCCACGCTGGCGGCGGATTACCGCGCCCTCGTGGATCAGCTCAGAGGTTAATGAAATTCCATGACGAGTAGCTTGCACGCCGACGAGGCCTTCCTCGGCCATTACCAGTTGAGTCATGACCCGTTCGCAGCGCGGGTACCTGGCTTCAAATTCTTCCCTGCCCAGCGCAAGCCGGTATTGGGACAATTGCATCATTTGGCCCGTTACAGCCAGCTATTGCTGGTCGTGACCGGCCCGGTTGGCAGCGGCAAAACCTTGTTGCGTCAGGCGTTGGTTGCCAGTACCAACAAGCAATCGGTCCAGAGCGTGGTGGTTTCGGCCCGGGGTGCTGCAGATGCTTCCGGTCTGCTGCGTCAGGTTGCCCAGGCGCTGAATGTCGCCCAGCCAGAGATGCGCGCCATCCTCGCGCAGGTCGTGCAATTGGCGCTGACCGGCCAGGAAGTCTATTTGTTGGTGGACGATGCCGAACAACTTGGCGAATCCGCACTCGAAGCACTGCTCGGTCTGGCCGATGGAAGTCCTGAAGGCCGTCCACATGTGTTTCTGTTCGGTGAAGCTTCACTGATCGATCGACTCGATCAGCTGTGTGCCGAAGCGCAAACCGAGGGCGAGCGCTATCACGTCATCGAGCTGGCACCTTACACGGAAGATGAAACACGGGAATATCTGGAGCAACGACTGGAAGGTGCCGGACAAGGCATCGAATTGTTCACGGCCGAGCAGATAACCGATATTCACGAGCATTCCGGTGGATGGCCTGGCGCTATCAATCAGGTTGCCCGGGACTCAATGATCGAGGCGATGATCGCCAGCCGTTCGGCGGTCAAACGCCCAAGTGTGGGATTCAAAATGCCGAAGAAATATGTAATGGCACTGGGTGCTGTGGTTGCAGTCGGGGTATTGGCAGCAGTGCTGATCCCGGGCCGTGGCGGCAATTCAGGTGCCCCAGCGACGCAGCCTGCCAACTCGCAGGCGCAACTGCCTCTGGGACAGGGCACGCCAAGCGCCCAGCAGTCCAACAACGGTGGCCCGGCTATCGAGTTCGCGGGTAATTCGCAGCCGATGCCGTTGCCGTTGGTGGGTAACTCTCAGCCCGTCATGCGCGGCCCTCTGGCCGAAGCGGCGGGCGCGAGTGATGGCGACGATGATGGCGTTCCGGTCGGGTCTGTTGATCAGCCGCCTACCGTGACCACCACCGCGCCGCCTGCTGGTGTGCCGGCCGGTTCGGCACCGTCGACACCTCGTTCGTCCATTGCGCCGCCAGCGGCCGCTACTGCTCCGAAGCCAACTGCACCTGCTGCGACCGCTCCGAAGCCAGCAGCACCTGCTCAGGCTCCAACGCAGGTCGCAACGGCCAAGACTGCACCGGCCGCGGCCGGGAAATCTGCAGCTGGCAGCAGCTGGTATGGCAGTCAGGCGCCGGGTCGTTATGTGGTGCAGATCCTCGGTACCAGCTCCGAGAGCACTGCTCAGGCGTTCGTTGCCGAGCAAGGCGGCGAGTACCGTTATTTCAAGAAAACGCTTCAGGGCAAGCCGCTGTATGTGATCACTTACGGCAACTTCTCTGACCGCGCAGCTGCCCTTGCAGCTATCAAGGTATTGCCAGCGAAGGTTCAGGCTGGTAAACCTTGGCCTCGTACTGTCGCCAGTATCCAACAGGAACTCGGCGCAGCTCGCTGAAGTCGCAGCGGCCTTATCCGGGCCGCTCACCCAGCATCCCTGTTTTGATCCGCAAGCGTGCAGTCTGATTGACCGCGCGCCTTGTGGTGTCTGCGTCCCGGACGCTTTTGGAAAACAGGGTGTTTTGGTCAGAACGCTAAAAAAGCTTTTGACTAGCACAGCATCCAGCTATAAACGTTCATAAATGCGACACGAATTTACGACTGTTCGTCGTTAAATTTGTGAGGCTTTGTGTCGCTGTGTACAATGACCTCCCTTTTGCTCCCGCTAAGCTGGCGTACGTTCAGCGCGAGAGGTAACTGGTTGAATTGAAAAGAAATTTGTCTCTTTTAGAGGCAGCCTGGTGAGAAAGTGTCTATGAAAGCAGGTCTGTACCATCCAGATGAATTCAAGGATAACTGTGGTTTCGGCCTGATTGCCCACATGCAGGGCGAACCCAGTCATCACCTGTTGCAGACGGCTATCCAAGCCCTGACCTGCATGACCCACCGTGGTGGGATCAACGCCGACGGCAAGACCGGTGACGGTTGCGGGCTGTTGATTCAAAAACCGGACGCGTTCCTGCGCGCCATTGCCAAAGAACACTTTGATAATGAGCTGCCGCGCCAATATGCCGTGGGCATGGTGTTCCTCAATCAGGACGACGCTAGAGCTGACGCCGCCCGCGAGAACATGAATCGCGAAATCCTAGCTGCTGGCCTGACCCTTGTTGGCTGGCGCCAGGTACCCATCGACACCAGCGTGCTGGGTCGTCTGGCGTTGGAGCGTCTGCCGAAAATCGAGCAAGTGTTCATCGGTGGTGAAGGCCTGAGCGATCAGGAATTCGCGATCAAGCTGTTCAGCGCACGTCGCCGTTCGTCGGTCGCCAACGCTGAAGACACCGATCACTACATCTGCAGCTTTTCTCACAAGACCATCATCTATAAAGGTCTGATGATGCCGCGCGATCTGACGGCATTTTTCCCGGACCTGAGCGACGAGCGCCTGCAAACCGCGATCTGCGTGTTCCACCAGCGCTTCTCGACCAACACCCTGCCGAAATGGCCGTTGGCACAGCCGTTCCGCTTCCTCGCCCACAACGGCGAGATCAACACCATTACCGGTAACCGCAACTGGGCGCAGGCCCGTCGCACCAAGTTCGCCAACGAACTGATTCCGGACCTGGACGAGCTGGGCCCGCTGGTCAACCGCGTGGGTTCCGACTCTTCGAGCATGGACAACATGCTGGAGCTGATGGTCACGGGCGGCATCGACCTGTTCCGTGGCGTGCGCATGATCATTCCGCCTGCGTGGCAGAACGTTGAAACCATGGACCCCGATCTGCGGGCGTTCTATGAGTACAACTCCATGCACATGGAGCCTTGGGATGGTCCTGCTGGCGTGGTAATGACCGAAGGTCGCCACGCGGTTTGCCTGCTTGACCGTAACGGTCTGCGTCCGGCGCGCTGGGTCACCACCAAGAATGGCTACATCACCCTCGCGTCGGAAATCGGCGTGTGGGACTACAAGCCGGAAGACGTCATCGCCAAGGGCCGTGTCGGGCCGGGTCAGATCTTTGCCGTGGACACTGAAACCGGCCAGATCCTCGACACCGATGCCATCGACAACCGCTTGAAGTCGCGTCATCCGTACAAGCAGTGGCTGCGCAAGAACGCCCTGCGTATCCAGGCGACCATCGAAGACAACGACCATGGTTCGGCTTTCTACAATGCCGACCAGCTCAAGCAATACATGAAGATGTATCAGGTCACCTTCGAAGAGCGTGATCAGGTATTGCGCCCGCTCGGTGAGCAGGGCCAGGAAGCGGTCGGCTCCATGGGCGACGACACGCCGATGGCGATTCTGTCGCAGCGTGTGCGTTCGCCTTACGATTACTTCCGTCAGCAGTTCGCGCAGGTCACCAACCCGCCGATCGACCCGCTGCGTGAAGCGATCGTCATGTCGCTGGAAATCTGCCTCGGTGCCGAGCGCAACATTTTCCAGGAGTCGCCTGAGCATGCTTCACGCGTGATCCTCAGCTCGCCGGTCATTTCCCCGGCCAAATGGCGCTCGCTGATGACTCTTGAGCGTCCGGGCTTTGAGCGGCAGATCATCGACCTGAACTACGACGAGAGCATCGGCCTTGAAGCGGCTGTGCGTAACATCGCTGATCAGGCTGAAGAAGCCGTGCGTGCCGGTCGTACCCAGATCGTCCTGACTGACCGCCATATCGCCCCAGGCAAATTGCCCGCTCACGCATCCTTGGCTGTCGGTGCAGTGCACCACCGCCTGACCGAAAAAGGCCTGCGTTGCGACAGCAACATCCTGGTTGAAACTGCTACCGCCCGCGATCCGCATCACTTTGCGGTGTTGATCGGCTTTGGTGCTTCGGCTGTTTACCCGTTCCTCGCTTATGAAGTGCTGGGCGACCTGATCCGCACCGGTGAAGTGCTGGGCGACCTCTATGAGGTGTTCAAGAACTACCGTAAAGGCATCACTAAAGGTTTGCTCAAGATCCTGTCGAAGATGGGCATCTCGACCATTGCTTCGTACCGTGGTGCGCAGTTGTTCGAAGCCATCGGCCTGTCCGAAGCGGTCTGCGAACTGAGCTTCCGTGGCGTACCAAGCCGCATCAAGGGTGCGCGCTTCGTCGATATCGAAGCCGAGCAGAAGCTGCTCTCCAACGAAGCCTGGAGCCCACGCAAGCCGATCCAGCAAGGTGGCCTGCTCAAGTTCGTGTTCGGCGGCGAATACCACGCCTACAACCCGGACGTGGTCAGCATGCTGCAGGCCGCTGTACAGCAGGGCGACTACAGCAAGTTCAAGGAATACACCTCGCTGGTGGACAAGCGTCCGGTATCGATGATTCGCGACCTGTTCCAGGTCAAGACCCTCGACACTCCGATGTCCATCGACGAAGTCGAACCGCTGGCGGAAATCCTCAAGCGCTTTGACTCGGCCGGGATCTCTCTGGGCGCACTGTCGCCGGAAGCTCATGAAGCGCTGGCCGAGGCCATGAACCGTCTGGGCGCACGCTCCAACTCCGGTGAGGGCGGCGAAGATCCTGCGCGCTACGGCACCATCCGCAGCTCGAAAATCAAACAGATCGCCACTGGCCGTTTCGGCGTAACCCCTGAGTACCTGGTCAACGCCGACGTGTTGCAGATCAAGGTTGCCCAGGGCGCCAAGCCGGGTGAGGGCGGGCAACTGCCGGGCGGCAAGGTGAACGGTCTGATCGCCAAACTGCGTTATGCAGTGCCGGGCGTGACCCTGATTTCGCCACCGCCGCACCACGACATCTATTCCATCGAAGACTTGTCGCAGCTGATTTTCGACCTCAAGCAGGTCAATCCGGCGGCGCTGGTTTCGGTGAAACTGGTTGCCGAGGCAGGCGTCGGTACGATTGCTGCCGGTGTGGCCAAGGCTTACGCCGACCTGATCACTATTTCCGGCTATGACGGCGGCACCGGTGCATCGCCGCTGTCGTCGATCAAATACGCAGGCGCTCCGTGGGAACTCGGCCTGGCCGAAACTCACCAGACCCTGCGCGGCAACGACCTGCGCGGCAAGGTTCGGGTACAGACTGACGGTGGTCTGAAAACCGGTCTGGACGTGATCAAGGCTGCAATTCTCGGTGCTGAAAGCTTCGGTTTCGGTACGGCGCCAATGATCGCGCTGGGCTGCAAATACCTGCGTATCTGCCACCTGAACAACTGCGCCACCGGCGTTGCCACTCAGAACGAGAAGCTGCGCAAAGACCACTACATCGGCACCGTCGACATGGTGATCAACTTCTTCACCTACGTGGCTGAAGAGACCCGTGAGTGGCTGTCCAAGCTGGGCGTCCGCTCGCTGGAAGAGCTGATCGGCCGTACCGATTTACTCGACATCCTGCCGGGCGAAACCGCCAAGCAACAGCACCTGGACCTGACGCCGCTGCTGGGTAGCGACCACATCCCGGCTGACAAGCCTCAGTTCAGTCTTGTGGATCGCAACCCTCCGTTCGACAAAGGCTTGCTGGCCGAGCGCATGGTTGAAATGGCCAAGCCGGCCATCGAAAGCCTGAGCGGTGGCGAATATGAACTGGACATCTGCAACTGCGACCGCTCCATCGGCGCGCGGATTTCCGGCGAAATCGCCAAGCTGCACGGCAACCAGGGCATGAACAAGGCACCGATCACCTTCCGCTTCAAAGGGACGGCTGGTCAAAGCTTCGGCGTGTGGAACGCCGGTGGTTTGAACATGTATCTGGAAGGCGACGCCAACGACTACGTCGGTAAAGGCATGACCGCTGGCAAGCTGGTCATCGTTCCGCCAAAAGGCAGCCCGTTCAAAACCCAGGAAAGCGCTATTATCGGCAACACCTGTCTGTACGGCGCAACCGGTGGCAAGCTGTTCGCGGCCGGTACTGCAGGCGAGCGTTTCGCGGTGCGTAACTCCGGTGCTCACACCATCGTGGAAGGCACGGGGGACCACTGCTGCGAATACATGACCGGCGGCTTCGTCTGCGTACTGGGCAAGACCGGCTACAACTTCGGTTCAGGTATGACCGGTGGTTTCGCCTACGTGCTCGACCTGGACAACAGCTTCGTTGACCGGGTTAACCATGAGCTGGTTGAGATTCAACGCATCAGCGGCGAGTCGATGGAAGCTTATCGCAGCCATCTGGAGCGTGTACTGGCCGAGTATGTCGAGGAAACCGACAGCGAGTGGGGCCGTAACGTCTGGGAAAACCTGGACGATTACCTGCGCCGCTTCTGGATGGTCAAGCCGAAGGCTGCTTCGTTGAAGTCGTTGCTCTCCAGCACCCGCGCGAATCCGCAATAACTGCAGCCACAAGCGGCGAGCTTCAAGCCGCAAGTTAACAGCAGTGCGCGAGTTGCCTGCGAATATGATTCTGGCAGCTTCAGGTTTGTCGCCTGAAGCTGCCATGTAGAGGTTCAAGAGAATGGCCGAACGTCTAAGTAACGACTTCCAGTTCATCGATGTCGGGCGTAAAGATCCGAAGAAGAAGCTGCTGCGTCAGCGCAAGAAAGAGTTCGTGGAAATCTACGAACCTTTCAAACCCCAACAGTCTGCCGATCAGGCTCACCGTTGCCTGGGTTGCGGTAACCCGTACTGCGAATGGAAATGCCCGGTACACAACTTCATCCCCAACTGGCTGAAGCTGGTTGCCGAAGGCAATATCCTGGCCGCCGCCGAACTGTCCCACCAGACCAACACCCTGCCGGAAGTCTGCGGCCGTGTGTGTCCGCAAGATCGTCTGTGCGAAGGTGCCTGCACCCTGAACGACGGTTTTGGCGCTGTGACCATCGGTTCGGTCGAGAAGTACATCACTGATACCGCGTTCGCCATGGGCTGGCGTCCGGACATGTCCAAGGTTGTGCCCACCGGCAAGCGCGTAGCGATTGTTGGTGCAGGCCCTGCCGGCCTGGGCTGTGCCGACGTATTGGTACGTGGCGGCGTGACCCCGGTGGTGTTCGACAAGAACCCTGAAATCGGCGGTTTGCTGACCTTTGGCATCCCCGAGTTCAAACTGGAAAAAACCGTACTGAGCCATCGTCGTGAAGTCTTCACCGGCATGGGTATCGAGTTCCGTCTCAATACCGAAGTCGGCAAGGACGTGACCATGGAGCAGTTGCTCGAAGAATACGATGCCGTGTTCATGGGCATGGGCACCTACACCTACATGAAAGGTGGCTTCGCCGGTGAGGACTTGCCGGGTGTGCACGATGCGCTGGATTTCCTGATCGCCAACGTCAATCGCAATCTGGGCTTTGAAAAGTCGCCGGAAGATTTCGTCGACATGAAGGGCAAGAGGATTGTCGTCCTCGGCGGTGGTGACACTGCCATGGATTGCAACCGTACTTCGATCCGTCAGGGTGCCAAGTCGGTGACCTGCGCTTATCGTCGCGACGAAGAAAACATGCCGGGTTCTCGCAAGGAAGTGAAGAACGCCAAGGAAGAAGGCGTGAAATTCCTCTACAACCGTCAGCCGATCGCCATTGTTGGCGAAGACAAGGTTGAAGGTGTGAAGGTGGTCGAGACCCGTCTTGGCGAGCCTGATGCCCGTGGCCGTCGCAGCCCTGAGCCCATTCCCGGCTCGGAAGAGATTATCCCGGCTGATGCCGTGGTCATCGCGTTCGGCTTCCGCCCAAGCCCGGCACCGTGGTTTGAGCAGTTCACTATTCAGACCGACAGCCAGGGCCGTGTTATCGCCCCGGAACAGGCGCAGTACAAACACCAGACCAGCAACCCGAAAATCTTCGCCGGTGGCGACATGGTGCGCGGTTCTGATCTGGTGGTGACCGCAATCTTCGAAGGTCGTAATGCGGCCGAAGGGATTCTGGACTACCTGGGCGTTTGATGTAGCGGCGCGGCTCCCACGTAACCTGTGGGAGCCGAGCTTGCTCGCGATAAAGCTGGACGCTATCTACTCGATACTTGCGGTGCTTTCATCGCGAGCAAGCTCTACTCCCACAGGCTCGGTGATCGTCTGTAGGAGCTGCCGAAGGCTGCGATCGCGGTGTGTCAGGATAAACGCTTCGCAGCCTTCGGCAGCTCCTACAGAAAATGCATTTCAATCCAGCAGTTTGCATGTTGATTGATGAGCTTGCTCTTGCTGCCGCTTCAAACCCTGCAACAAATCGGCACCGCGCCTTCGGCCGAAGTCACTCCGAACCAAACCCCTGCGCTAATACCCCCTCCAGCTTCATCCTCCTCCTCTATCCAGTCCGCGCCATCAGATGCTGGCTCGCCGACTGCTTTGCTGTTTATTTCCCCGAGGTATTTCTGCTCTAAGGGCGGGCTAGGATCTTTGCCTGACTTAACGGGAACGCTTTCGTACAGATTCCCTTTTCATACATGTTGCTATAAGGAAATAGCCATGTTTCGAGATACAACCCTGCCTGCCTCTGCCGCGCTTTCAGGTTCCGAAGCGACGAGGATATTCAACCCAAGCATTAGCTCAATTCGTGAACACGTTGCACGCCAGCGTGCTGATCGAATGCTTGATCAGTTTGCCGAACAATTCACTGCAGATAATTACTTTCCCGAGGGTGGCGATGGTCTGCTGTTTTCCATTTTGACCTGGCTGCCTCAATGGCCTGTAAACATGGGCATCGTCGTTGTAGATAACAAAGGTGGTTCGCTGGGCTCCTACCTGAAAGGCAACGATTGGAGCGTTGTGGAGCAAGCGATCACCTTCGTACAGCGTGATGATGGTACTTACTCTGCGCCGGGTAGCAGCCAGACCTACCTCACCGAGTCGTTGTTTTGGGTGATGTTCAGCCAACTCCCTGCAACAACCGAGATCGGTGACTGGGGTGAGGATAAGACGGTGCCGGGCCGAATCGTCATGCTGCGGGCCCAGGTTTCGGTGTGGGTGCGGTTGGAGCGTGGCTGGTTGTTCGACGCCTTGATGGCGGATGACCATGTATCAAAATCAATGTCAGCAACTTCCGAATCGAACCGTTACCTTCCATTCTCGACAGCTGCGCTGCAAGACGGCTCCCCGGTCTTACTATCCCTAAGTGAGCTAAACCCGCATCTGCCTGTTGATCGTCTGGATGATCTTTTGCGTACCCAGGCACTCACTGAACGCGAGGAGGCTGAGCTTGTAAATAACGGTGGGCTGCCTCAGCCCTTCTTCGTAGCGCTGCAAGATTCGCGAGCTGAATGGGCCCACGACCGAGCCATCGACGGGCTGCTCCATACTCGGGTTTTTGACGCGCAGACCGATGCTTTGGCCCGCACCTTGACCGAGCATTTGCTGAAAACCCGGCTGGGTCGCGATATGCGTGTCACGACATACGACGAAGGTCACCCATCGGCCGAGCGAGACAGTCATCACCTCGCCCTGGTGAGTTTTGGCGAAGGGATTTATGGGCGCGGCGACGAGGACGGGGTGCGTTTCAGTCGTGCAGGGAACAACACCGACAGTTTCTACCTGGCCATCAGTTATCAACTGCAGGATTACGAACGCAATGTTCTGGGTTTGAGGTCCGAAGACGATGTAACAGCTTTGCGAAGTGCCGTCGCCAAGCTCGCCATTGATGAAAACGGAGGCTGGTTCCCTTCAGAGGGATTGGAGCGGCCCGCGTGGTTCATTCAGGCTTCTACCGCCGATAAAGCTGCCTGGGAAGAGGCCGCCCATGGATACATTCAGGCGTTAGTCGAGGCGCAAGCCCCAGGTTTGCCTGATGTCCTGGCCTATGGCGATCCAGCGCAACTGCGCATGTATGCCCGTGCCGCTTTGCACGAGCGGTTAAAAATTGATCATGGGCTGGAGCTGGAGCCTGATGATGTAGTGATCGAAACCCTGATTCCGGAAGTGGAAGGCATCGTCATCGTCGATGAGCCGGTGATTACTGAACCGAAAGACCGGAAAGAACTGTGCAGCCTCACAGAGTTAAGTCTGAAGAATTTCGGATTTCTCGATGCTTTGTCGAGTGCAACTATTAGCGCCCGGAATCATCTGGAAGAACCTATCCCGGCTCTTTCGTTCGACTACCTGTACGACCTTGTTCGTGATCTGGATGTGGGCGAAAACTACGTAAAATTCCTGACCACACGCTTGTTGACGTCTGCGGAAGGGATATGGCGTAAAGAGCGCTATGTACAAGTCATGCAGGCGCAGATGCGCTTGAATGCCCTGGAAGCAAGTATGTCAGGGGAGTTTGCTGAAGATGAACTGTCAGCAGGCCGCAGTGATCGTGCTTACCAGTGGGTTATGGCGCTACTTGATAGCCCGGTCGAGGGCGTTGATCGGGCGAAAGTAGAGGGGCATCAGATTACGGCTCAACGCATGAAGGTCAGCGGAGTGACGCTGGATGGGCTGTTGTTGATTGCTCCTGTTTCACGCGAGGCGGTGCCTTCAGTCGTTCTGTATATACCGCAGGCACCAGACGGGAGATGCTTTCGTTTGTTTGAAGACGGGCTGGAGCTGCGCAAGGAAATTTTTCGCAACACGGCTTTCCTGGAGTATTTGATAAGTCATGCGCCCTCGCCATGGCAGGCGCAAGTCAGGAAGTCGCTGACCGTAGATGCACGCAATTTCAAGCTGGATTCAGTGCCACTGCGCCGCAATTTCTACGAAGCTGCCTACGAGGCACGCGTCGCGCATGTCATCTCGTCAGTCAACGAGCAAACCAATACTACGTGGGAGAGGAATTGGCAGGACGCTTGGGACACCGCTATTTTTGTTGGCGATATCGCACTGATGTTTGCGCCTTTCTACATCGCTCTGCCCGTGACTGCGTTGCAGGTGGTTTATTCGATTATTCGAGGCGTGGTAAGCACCGTCAAAGGAGAGCGAGAGGCTGTTTTGTATTTTAACCAGGCTGCAATCTTGCTGATGGGTCTTTTCCTTGGTGCTGGAGGACGCTCGCCCAAGGCAGTGGGCCTCGGTGGTTCCACTTTCAATCCCAAAGCTGCGCTAAAGAAAGCGCCAGACAGCCTGCAGATGAGGACCGACGGCGTCTTTAACGGCGTCTACGAAACCGGTCGTAGCGCAGGCCTCTCGCGTTTTTATGTTAAGGATGCCGGTAAAACCTACCCGGTTCGCTACGACCGTGATTATGCGACGTGGCGGTTGATTGATCCCCGCCGTCCGGATGCTTACTACCAAGCGCCGATCAGTTTCGAAGGCGGTGTCTGGACGCACGCAAAGGTCGGACTTTTGGGCGGCGGACGCAAGGCTGCAAAAGAGCCGACGCCAGGATCCTCTGTTGCGAGTGGAGCGCCTAAGCGCTACACCCTGGATGTAGCCGGATTCGAAAACTCCAAGCCTTTTAAAAAAGCGGATCCGCATATTCAGGACGCTTTGAGGCAATCGGTAGAAAAAGTCACCGAAAAATACATCGAGAGAGGCGGCGGCAAATTTCATGGTTATGAGGAGAAGGGAACGGGCAGGTATATTTCCACGTTTGATTTAACCGGTATTCCGGGTGGCAAGGGCAGAGGGCCGTGGCGCTTGCAAGTGATCGAGCGCGTGGTACTCGATGAAAGCGGTCAGGTGGTCAAAGTCCCGGGGCAACCGGGGGTACTTGAATTCGATAAGCTCTTGCCTAGCCATTGATTGGTTGAATGTTCTAAGACTATCTGCTCAGGGCCGGGTTTAGCGAGTTCAGGAGTGAAGTATCCCGGGCGAAGCCGGTTCCACGGCCGCGACAAATCGACCCGATAGATAAAAGGCACGGCTCTGGCCGTGCCTTTTGCGTCCACGTCTGAGAAAATGCCCGCACTTTTTTTGCGGATGCCGACATGACTGCCTTGAAGAACGACCGTTTCCTTCGCGCCCTGCTCAAGCAACCCGTGGACGTCACCCCCGTCTGGATGATGCGTCAGGCCGGTCGCTACCTGCCGGAATACCGCGCCAGCCGCGCCAAAGCCGGGGACTTCATGAGCCTGTGCATGAACCCGGAGTTCGCCTGTGAAGTCACCCTGCAGCCGCTGGAACGTTACCCGCTGGACGCCGCAATTTTGTTCTCCGACATCCTGACCATCCCCGATGCCATGGGGCTGGGCTTGTACTTTGAGACGGGCGAAGGTCCGCGCTTCAAGAAAACCGTTAACACAATGGCCGATATCGAAGCCTTGCCGATCCCTGATCCGCAGAAAGATCTCGGTTATGTGATGGATGCTGTAAGCACCATCCGCCGCGAACTGAACGGCCGTGTGCCGCTGATCGGTTTCTCCGGCAGCCCCTGGACCCTCGCGACCTACATGGTCGAAGGCGGCTCTTCGAAGGATCACCGCAAGTCCAAAGCCATGCTTTACGAAAACCCGCAAGCCATGCACCTGCTGCTGGACAAGCTGGCTGACTCGGTTATCGCTTACCTCAACGGCCAGATTCTGGCAGGCGCACAAGCGGTGCAGGTATTCGACAGCTGGGGCGGTAGCCTTTCCGATGCTGCGTACCAGGAGTTCTCGCTGGCCTACATGCGCAAGATCGTTAACGGTCTGATTCGCGAGAATGACGGCCGCAAGGTTCCTGTCATTCTGTTCACCAAAGGCGGCGGTCTGTGGCTGGAAAGCATGGCTGAAACCGGCGCTGACGCACTGGGTCTGGACTGGACCACCAACATCGGCGATGCCCGCCGTCGCGTCGGCGATAAAGTCGCACTGCAAGGCAATATGGACCCGTCAGTGCTGTACGCCAGCCCACAAGCCATTCGCGCCGAAGTGGCACGCATCCTCGCCAGCTACGGCAGCGGTAACGGCCACGTCTTCAATCTGGGCCACGGCATCACCCCGGAAGTAGACCCTGCTCATGCGGGTGCTTTCATTGAAGCGGTGCATGAATTGTCGGCGCAGTATCACAATTAATGCATTGATCCTGTAGGAGCTGCCGAAGGTTGCGAAGGTGTATTCCTGACACACCGCTTTCGCAGCCTTCGGCAGCTCCTACAGGCAGCGCTTATATTAGTGCCTTCACCTGCAGTGGCGGCAACTTCGCCAACTTCAGCGCAACCGCCAGTGCAATCAACAGCAGCACACCGATAAACAACCCGATGCCGTGCCACCCGCCGTAATGCCAGCACACTCCGCCCGCCGTTCCGGCCACGCTTGAACCTGCGTAGTAACTGAACAGATAAAGCGACGACGCCTGCCCTTTGGCTTTGAGTGCCCGTCGGCCGATCCAGCTGCTGGCCACTGAATGCGCACCGAAGAAGCCGAAGGTGAACATCAGAACGCCAATGACAACCAGCGCCAGCGGCTCGAACATCGTCAGAGCCATGCCCGCCAGCATCAACACGATCACCGCCCATAGAACCTGGCGGCGGCCGAGTTTGTCAGCCAGGGAGCCGATCTTCGCCGAGCTGTAGATGCCCGACAGGTAAACCACCGAAAACAGTCCTACCACTGCCTGGCTCAGGTGATAGGGCTCGGCCAGCAAGCGATAACCGATGTAGTTGAAGAGCGTCACGAAGCTGCCCATCAACAGGAATGCTTCGAGGAACAGCAACGGCAGGCCGGCATCGCGAAACTGCATGACGAAGCCATCAATCAGGCTGCGCGGCTGCAGCGAGCGTGCGCGGAAGTTGCGCGACTCCGGGAGGATTTTCCAGAACACTGCCGCCGCTATCAGCGCCAGAACGCCTACCACCATTAACGCTATGTGCCAGCTGACGTAGTCGATCAATACGCCGGTGATCACTCGACCGCTCATGCCGCCAATTGCGTTGCCGCCGATGTACAACCCCATGGCCAGACCAATGTGGTTTGGGTGGATTTCTTCGCTGAGGTAAGTCATCGCCACCGCCGCCAGCCCGCTGAGGGACAGTCCCACGAACGCTCGGGTAATCAGCACGCCTTCCCAGCTCGGCATGAATGCACTGGCGAGGGTGAAGATCGCCGCGCAAAACAGCGCCAGCACCATCACCGGCTTACGCCCGAGCCGGTCGGAAATCGGCCCGGTGATCAACAAGCCTATCGCCAGCATGCCCGTTGATACCGACAGAATCAGACTGCTCTGTGCCGCATTGATCGAGAACTCTCTGGAGAGCACCGGCATCATCGGCTGCACGCAGTACAACAGCGCAAACGTCGCGAAACCGCCCGCAAACAGCGCAAGCACCGTGCGCATGAACAACGGCGTGTCTTTCTCGATATAAACGTCGCCCAGGGGGATGGCCGCTTCAATCTTTGTCGACTGGTTTTGCGGAGCAGAAGGGCTGACGACAGTGTTCACGGTGGACCTCAAAGACGTCTGGCGGGCGATGAGAAAAAAGAATATAGCTCGCTAATCATTCTTTCCAATATATTGTTCGACCTGTTTGATAGGTAAAACGACTTAATGGAAGGGCCATGGAATTACGTCATCTGCGCTACTTCATAGCGGTCGCCGAAGAGCTGCACTTTGGTCGCGCGGCGCAGGTTCTGGGTATTTCCCAGCCTCCGCTAAGTCAGCAGATCCAGGCGCTGGAGCAGGAACTGGGCACGCGTCTGTTTGATCGCACCAATCGTCGCGTGGAGTTGAGTGAAGCGGGGCGGTTGTTTCTCGACGAGGCGCGGTTGGTGCTGGCGCAGGTCGACAAGGCTGCGGATGTCGCGCGTCGTGTGCGATTGGGAGAGCTGGGCGAGTTGAAGATCGGCTTCACTACTTCAGCGCCATTCACGTCGAGTATCCCTCAGGCGATCTTCGCGTTTCGGCAACGCTTTCCTGCTGTGCATCTGGCCTTGCAGGAGATGAACAGCATGGAAGTGGCCGCGCAACTGGAAGATGAGTCTATTCAGGTCGGCATCATGCGGCCTCTGGCATTGCCGGAGTCACTGGTGGTGGTCGAACTGTTGCGTGAGCCGTTGGTGGCGATCATCAATGCCGGTCACCCATTGGCGCAGAGTAACGAGCAAGGCCTGCACCTGTCGGAACTGGCGAACGAGCCGTTCGTGTTTTTCCCGCGCACTTATGGCAGCGGTTTGTATGCGCAATTGATGGACCTGGCGAGAGCAGCTGGCTTCACGCCGTTGATCACTCAGGAAGCAGGTGAAGTCATGACCATCATTGGTCTGGTCGCGGCGGGCCTTGGCGTGACGGTGTTGCCCGCCTCCTATCGGCGCATGCGCATCGACGGCGTGGTGTACCGAACCCTGCTCGATCCTGACGCCACCAGTGCGGTATGGCTGGTGCAGCGCAAGGATCAGCAATCACCCATGGCCAGGGCGTTTGTTGAGCTGGTGACGCGTCGCACGGAGGACAAATAGCCACCCATTGAGAGCTGGAGGGTCAAGTTCTGCTGGCCGGAGTCGAGACAGGTTAAAGACTTTCCCGTTTTTGGTGATCTATGGCTCTTCGGCAGATTCGTATTTCGACACGTGCATTTCTGAGTTTTGGTGTCATCAGTGTGTTGATGCTTGGCTTCGGCATCTTCTCCATGCACCAGATCACGCAGATGCGCGAGGCCGTTGTGCACACCGAACAGGTGTCGCACGCCGGGACCCGATGGCTGGGCAGTATTCGTGACAACTCGCTGGGCATTCGGGTGCTCACGTTCCGGCTGATGATCAACCGTGATCCCGCCGTCCTGGGTCCATCCACCCAGCGCCTGGTGTTTCTGCGCGGCGAATTGAGCAAGGCGCTGGACGGATATACCCCGATCGTACCCGAAGTCGCTCGCACTTCCTTTTCGAAGATGCAAAGCGTCGTGGCCCAATATCAACAGGCGTTGGATAGCTATCAGAAGCTTTCCGAGCAGGGCGATATCCAGGGGATGACCGCGCTGCTCAACGGCACCATTCAGGATCTGTCCAACCAGACCGGTGATCTCTTCAACGAGCTGGTCAAGATCAATCTCGAACAAGGCAGCCTCTACACCCAGCAGGCGGAGCAACGCTATGACACCGCGATGCAGACCACCGTGGGGGTGCTGGTGCTGGTATTTGCGCTGACCGTCGGGCTGGCCTGGTTACTAACGCGCAGCATTGTGCAACCACTCAATGGCGCTATCGGGGCCGCCCGGCGTATTGCCCGTGGTGACCTGACCGGGACTATCGAGGTCGATGGCAAGGATGAGGCCGCCGATCTGCAAAAGTCTTTGGGTGACATGCAGCAAGCCTTGATGGATACCCTGCGTCTGATCGGTAACTCTTCCGACCAACTTGCTACTGCTGCCGAAGAAATGACCGCGATCACCACCCAGACTTCCGGTGATCTGCATAACCAGAACGACGAAATTCAACAGGCTGCTACAGCGGTTAACGAAATGACCGTGGCTGTTGAGGAGGTAGCCCGCAATGCTGTCTCCACGGCGGATGCTTCCAGTGCGTCGACGACGACCGCGCAGGTGGGTCGCCAACGCGTCGACGGGACTATTCAGGCCATCGAGCGAATGGGGCAGCGTGTCGAGGACGCTTCTTCGCAGGTCCGTGAGCTGGCCGAGCATTCCCAAGACATCGGCAAAATTCTGGATGTGATTCGGGGCGTGGCCGAGCAGACCAATCTGCTGGCGCTTAACGCCGCAATCGAGGCTGCGCGTGCGGGAGAAGCCGGACGAGGTTTCGCCGTCGTTGCCGATGAAGTGCGCGCATTGGCGGGGCGTACTCAGACCTCCACTCAGGAAATCGAGCAAATGGTCGCGGCGATTCGGGCCGGTACAGCGAAGGTCGTTGACACCATGCAGGCGACCAATGAGCAGGCGCTCACGACCCTGGACATGGCGAAAAACGCCGGTGGTGCGCTGGATGAAATTGCCCAGGCTATCTCGCTGATCCACGAAAGGAATCTGGTGATCGCCAGTGCTTCAGAGGAGCAGGCTCAGGTGGCGCGGGAAATCGACCGCAATCTGGTCAACATCCGCGACCTGTCGATTCAGACCTCGGAGGGCGCCGGGCAGATCGACTCGGCCAGCCAGTCCCTGTCGGGACTGTCCCACGATCTGAAAACCATGGTCGGGCGTTTTCAGTTGTAATCTGGTCGGGTACATATCCCCGGTAGGAGCGAACTTGTTCGCGAATCAGTCACCGCGTAGTGACAGGTAGTCCGAGTCATCGTTCTTCGCGGGCAAGCCTCGCTCCAACAGGGCTTTCACCATCCTGTGGGACCGAATTCATTCGGGAAGGCGGTATTTCAGACGATACATTGGCTGCGAATGTACCGGCCCCCTTCGCGAATGAATTCGCTCCTACCAATATCAGCAACGTGGGATCAGTCCACCTTGCTCAAATCACCCTTCAACGCAACGCCAGCAATGATTGCACCGGCGTGGCATTCATAGTTCACCGGGTCTTTGCGTTCGATGCTTTTGTAGTAGCTGGCGATGTTGGTCACTGCGTTGGCGTTAGCGTTTTTGGCTGCGCTGTACATCTGCAGGATGGCCGATTGCAGAACCCATTCGCAGGCTTCGGTATCGGTCTTGTTGAAGGCGTTGGTTTTTTTGTTGGTCACGGCGCCCGGGCTGATCACAGTGACTTTACCTTTGGGCTGCACGCCCGCCAGGTAGAACTTTACGCTGCCGTCGATTTTACCGGCGGCGGTCATGTCATTGATGACCTTCTGAAACGGCAGAAACAGCGCCGTGTCGCGGGCCTGGCTGACAGCGGGCAGAACGGACAACGCGACGGCGGCTGCAGCGATCCAGGTTTTCATGCGCATAACGATCTCTCCTTGAGATTAAGAAAAAGGGTCAGGACCAGCGGCGGAAAATCAACGACGTGTTGACCCCGCCAAAAGCGAAATTGTTGTTCATCACGTATTCGTGGCTCATCTGCCGAGGCTCACCGCGCAGGTAGTCCAGATCGCCGCACTGCGGATCGATCTCGTCCAGGTTCAGGGTATGGATGTAACGGTCGCGATTGAGCATCTCGATGCAGAACCACGACTCCAGCGCACCGCAGGCACCTAACGTGTGGCCGAGAAAACTCTTCTGCGAACTGATGGGCATACGCGAGCCAAACAGGCTGCTGGTGGCAAGGGTTTCGGCAATGTCACCTTGTTCCGTCGCCGTACCGTGGCCATTGACGTAGCCAATGGCTTCGGGCGGCAGGTTGGCGTCTTCCAGCGCCAGCTCCATGGCACGGCGCATGGTGGCCTGCTCCGGGCGAGTGCTGTGCGCGCCATCGGCGTTGCTGCCGAACCCCACCAGTTCTGCGTGAATATGTGCGCCACGGGCCAGTGCGTGTTCCAGCTCTTCGAGCACCAACATGCCGCCGCCTTCACCGATCACCAGGCCATCGCGGCCGCTGTCGTACGGACGTGGGCTGGTGTGAGGCGCATCGTTCTTCAGGCTGGTGGCGTACAGCGCATCGAAGACCATGGCTTCAGTGGGGCAGAGTTCTTCAGCGCCACCGGCCAGCATCAGTGGCAAGCGGCCGAACTTGATCGCCTCATAGGCATAACCGATGCCTTGGCTGCCGCTGGTACAGGCGCTGGACGTCGGAATCAGGCGGCCGGTCAGACCGAAGAAAATGCTGATATTGGCCGCCGTGGTGTGGGGCATCATTCGCACATAGGAATTGGCATTGAGCCCTATGGCCACTGAGTTGAGCAGCATGTTGCCGAAGGCTTTTACATCTTCGGTGCTGCCCGTGGATGAACCGCACGCGGTGCCCATGCGCCCGTCCCGGATGATCGGGTCGTTGAGCAGGCCCGCACCGATCAGGGCCTGTTCAGAGGCACCCACTGCGAAACGTGAGACACGGCCCATGCTGCGCAGTTGTTTGCGGGTCCAGTGCGACGGCACGGCGAAATCATCGATAGGGCCTGCCAGCCGGGTGTTCAACTCGGTGAAGCGATCCCATTCGTCCATGCGTCGAATGCCACTGCGGTTGGCGTTGAAGTTGGCTTCGATGCTCGCCCAGTCGCTGCCCAGTGAAGTAATCCCGGCCATGCCGGTCACGACGACGCGCTTCATCAGCACAGGCCTCCGTTAACGGCCAGTACCTGGCGAGTGATGTACGCCGCCTCGGCGGACATCAGGAAATTAACCGCGCCGGCGACTTCTTCAGGCGTGCCCATGCGCTGCGCGGGAATCATCTTCATCAGTTCATCCACAGGGACATTTTCGTCGAGCATGGCGGTATCGATCAGGCCGGGCGCGACGCAGTTGACGGTGATCTTGCGCTTGCCCAGCTCGATGGCCAGTGCCTTGGCAGCACCGATGACACCGGCCTTGGACGCGCTGTAATTGACCTGGCCGCGATTGCCGATCAGGCCCGAGACCGAGGTGATGCACACGATGCGACCGGCGGCCCGGCGACGGATCATCGGCATCATCACCGGGTGCAACACGTTGTAGAAGCCATCCAGATTGGTTCTGAGCACCACGTCCCAATCGTCGTCGCTGAGCGCCGGGAAGGCGCCGTCGCGAGTGAGCCCGGCGTTGAGCACTACGCCGTAATAGGCACCATGGGTTTCTACATCGGCTTCAAGAATGGCTTTGCAGGTTTCCCGGTCAGCCACGTCGAATTGCAGAATCCGCGCCTGACGGCCCAGGGCGACGATTTCGGCCTGGACGGCTTCGGCTTCCGTGCGGCCACTGCGGCAATGCAGAACCAGGTCGAAACCTGCTTGCGCGAGACGTAGCGCAATCGCGCGGCCAATGCCACGGCTGGAGCCGGTGACCAGTATCGAGTCAGTCATGTGCGGGCTCCTTCGTTCATGTATTGGTCGGGGTTGGGTGGGCAGTACACGCTAAGGCGGGCAAACGCTTCAATAGCCGGGCCGGTCAGGCGACATTCGAACACACCCATGCCGTTATCGTCCTGCAACGTACGCAGCGCGTGGATGTGCAGCTCGCTGCCTGCGGGAAATTGCTCTACGTTGCATTCGAACTTGCGGCTGCCCAGCAGGAAGCCCAGCGCCACGGGCTTGCCCTGAGTGCGCGCCTGGCAACCGGCATAGGCCGCGACACTCTGGGCCATCAGCTCGATACCCACCCAGGCGGGCATGTTGCCGTTGGTGTCATTGAGCAGTCCGTTCGGAGTGACGGTCAGGCGAGTGTGAATCTGTTCTTCGTCGAACGACAGCACCTCATCGATGAGGATCATGTCGCCGGCATGCGGCAGCAGTTCGGCGAGCGGCCAGGCAATCATTGGGCGTCTCCGATAATCAGGCTGATGTTGTTGCCACCGAAGGCAAACGAGTTGCTCATCATGTAGCGCTTGGGCGTCTGTGCCAGACGAGTCTGGGCGTCAGTCCATTGCAGGGGCGGCAGCTGTGGATCGGCTTCGCCGTCCCAGGCATGGGGTGGAAGCGCGTGGTCGGTATTTTCCGGTGCCAGGCTCAACCAGCAGAAAGCCGCCTCCAGCGCACCTGCCGCGCCCAGTGTGTGACCGGTCATGGGCTTGGTCGAAGAGCACGGCACGCCATCAGGGAAAACAGCCTTCACTGCCAGGCTTTCCATGGCGTCATTGAGTGGAGTCGCCGTGCCGTGCAGGTTCAGATAACCGATCTGCGCGGCTGCAAGCCCGGCATTGTCCAGCGCTTGCTGCATGGCTTCGCGGGCACCGCAGCCACTCGGTTCCGGTGCAGAAATGTGGTGCGCGTCGCACGTTGCGCCCGCACCCAGCAACGCAATCGAATGCTCGCCGCTGGCTTCACGGGTCATCAGGAACAGCACGGCAGCCTCGCCGATATTGATCCCGTTACGATTGCGCGAAAACGGGTTACAGAGCTGCTGTGAGACCGCTTCCAGCGCGGAAAAACCGTTCAGGGTGAGTTTGCACAGTGTGTCGACGCCGCCGCACAACACCGCATCGCACAGGCCCATGTCCAGGGCACGTCGGGCGCTGAGCAGGGCGCGGGCGCTGGAGGTGCAGGCAGTGGAGATCACGTAGGACGGGCCGCTCAGTTGCAGCCACTCCGAAATGAAGTTGGCTGCCGCGCCCAGCTCTTGCTGCTGGTAGTGATAGTCCGCCGGGAATTGCTGGCTGCTCAACCATTCGCCAATGCCACGCCCTGCCTCGTCTATACCGGACGTGCTGGTTCCCAGGATCACGCCGATGCGATGGGTGCCGTAACGCGTTATAGCCTCACGGATGTCCGGCTCGATCTGCAGCGCAGCCGCCAGCAGCAACCGATTGTTGCGGCTGTTGTGAGAAGCCAGGGATTGGGGGATTGGCGGCAACGCTGTTTTCACGGCACCCACCGGCAAGATGCGCTCAGGCACCCAGCCGCCTTCATCGACCATGCCGGACGTATCAGCAGCGAACAACCGTCGCGCGACTTCTTCGCGGCCACTGCCCAGAGAGCAGATCAAGCCCAATGCGTTCAGGTAAGCGCTCACTGCAAGGCCTCGCTGTTCAGCGGGCTGATGGCGTAGTTGATTCTGCCGTCTTTGCCTGTGAGGACGATCAGCCTGAAGGTGTCGGCGCTGCTGTATTCCACGCCCCATCGTTCATCAAGTATGCGTTGGGTGCCCCGGCGCTGCGCAGTCGGGTAATTACGCCTCAACTGGTTGTCCGGGGTGAGCGCGAACAGCAGAGAAGCGAACAATTCCCGGGCTTCAGCATTGGGCGGCAACAAACCGTCGGCTTGCCACTGGCCGTTGATCAATTGCTGACGTGCCAGTGGAATACCCAGTGGGTCCATCAGTGACCAGCGCAACCCGCTGGCTTCCTGCTGAATCACCAGCAGCCAGTCCTGGCGCTGTTCAGCCTGCTGGCGTTGGATATGCAATTGCATCGGCAACTGTAGCTCGGGAACCGAAACAGGCAGCGGGGCTTTACTGGCACACGCCGCCAGCAGCAGGACGCAGGCGATCAGCAATGCGCGAATCATGTTTGTTCACCCTCGAGAGGCTTGCGCGCAACCGCGTTGACCAGGGTTTCTTCGCGTTGGCCAAAAAGCGCTGGCTTGCGCAGTTTCAGACGTTCCAGCAAACCGAAATCACTGGAGCGGCTCCACCAAAGATAAGGGTAAGACACGTTCTGTGCACCAAACTGAAAGCCCTGATCGCGGAGCATTTGCAGATATTGTTCAGCGCTCTTTTGTACATGCATCGGGTGACGGAACAGCCAGCGGATCACCCAGGTGTCGATATAGGCTTCGGTGGACTCAGCGAACAACAGATAGCCGCCGGGCTTGAGCACTCGATAGAACTCGGCGAGGGCCTGTTCCTGTTCGACCAGATGATGGAACGTCTGGTGGCAGAACACGATGTCTACGCTGGCGTCCGCCAGTTTCAATGCGGCGCAGTCGCTGCCGATCAGCTCGACGTCGATGCCTTGAACCCGGGCTTCAGTGCGGCTCATGGTCAGGCTCTCCGGGTCAGCGTCCACACCCAGCAGGCGTGATGGCGCAAACACTTCGCACAACCGCTTGAATGACTTGCCCTGACCACAACCCGCATCGAGCAGTACCGGCTGGCTCGGCGGTTCGCCGTCAAACAGGCTGCGCAGATCGTTGATTGCCACTCGCAGCACGCGGTGTTGCCACGTGTGACTGCGCAGGAACCACAAGCCGAAACGGGTTTCTTCGACGTATTTGTCGCTCAGGAAAGGCCCGCTCATTGTGCCGGGCTCGCGCAGATTTCAGACAACATGCGCAGGCGGCGCTTGGGTTCAGCAACAAACGGGTTGCGCTGATCCCAAGCGTATCCAGCCAGAATCGCGCTGATCATGCGGCGGATATCCCGCGTGCTTTCCGGGTAGAAAATCACGTCCTGGAAAGTGCCTTCGTACCAGCCTTCTACGTAGGCGCGGAAGGTGTCCACGCCTCGTTTGAGCGGTATCGCGAACTCGGTCTGCCAATCGACCGCCTCACCTTGCAACTGTCGATGCAGAACGCCTGCCGCCATGCTCGCCGAACGCATGGCGATGGTCACGCCGGAGGAGAACACCGGGTCGAGGAATTCAGCGGCATTGCCCAGTAGCGCAAAGCCCGGACCGTGCAGGGTTTTGACGTTGGCCGAGTAACCGCCGATGGTGCGCGCTGGTGTGTCCCATACTGCGTTCTTGAGCAGTTCCTTGAGGTGCGGCGTTTCGCCAACGAACTCGCGGAGGCAGGCATCAAGGTCTTCGGGTTTGTCCTTGAAACGTTCGGACGCAGCGACGACGCCCATGGAGCAGCGGCCGTTGCTGAACGGGATCGACCAGAACCACACGTCGCGCATTTCAGGATGAATGCTGACGAGGATTTTCTCGCGGTCAAAGGATGCCGGGAAATGGTCTTCCACATGGGTGAACACCGCCTGACGTATCGGGAAATTCGACGGCGCCTCCAGATCCAGCAAACGCGGTAATACGCGGCCATAACCGCTGGCGTCGAGCACGAACTGCGCCTGCACCTGATACTCGCTGCCGTCTTCGCGACGCACGTCCAGGACTGGCTGCGGGCTGGTGAAATCGCCCGCAATGATCTCTTGTTGGTAGCGGATTTCCACGCCTTGTAATTCAGCCTGATCGGCCAACAGTTTGTCGAACGCCCCGCGTTGTACCTGGAAAGTCGATGGCTGGCCTTCGCTGAAGGTGTCGCCGAAATCGAATGCGCTGTACTGATCGCGCCACGCAAACGCAGCGCCATTTTTCTTCTGGAAACCTGCGGCCTTTACGGCGTCTAGCATCCCGGCTTCTTCGACGAAGTCCAGGCAGTGCGACAGCAGGCTTTCACCGATGGAGAAGCGCGGGAACTGCTGGCGCTCAATGATCAGCACATCGTGCCCGTTGCGTTTGAGCAAGGCTGCGGCGATTGCACCGGCAGGACCTGCACCAATCACCACGACTGTCCGGCTTTCCCTATCAGTTACTGGCATACGACTTCCTTACTGGATCGACAGCGTTTACGGGTGGCTGCACCGGTGCGCGGCCCATGCCCAGCAAGGCTGGCATAAGGGTCGCGAGCAGGCTCATCAACATCAGCGCGAAGTACAGCGCCGGGTTGATCAGGTGTTGTTGCAGCAGCATATTGAGAAAGACGATTTCGCTAAGGCCGCGAATATTCAGCAGCACGCTTTCACGCCAGCGGCTGGCACCGGCGAAGGAGGGCGTCGCCCAACTGAGGCCAAGCCAGTTGCCGAGCATTTTGCTGGCAATCGGCAGCAGAATCAGTGCTCCAAGCTGCACCCAGCCGAGGTTGCCCATGGCGGTGTGAACGTTGATCTGCACGATGCCAAAGGTCAGGATCAGCGGGATCGCCAGCCAGGTTTGCAGGCCCATGAACCATTCGCGTCTGATCGGCAGTACCCACGGCTGTTTGATTCGTGCCATGCACAGCAGGTAACCGATGCCGAAAATCAGCGCATTGAGTCTGTAGTGCTCGGCCACCATCAGCAGGGCGAAGAACGTGACGCTGTAGACCAGTGGTTGGCGCAGTTGCAGGGCCCGCAGCAGCAAAGGCACGCAGGCACCGAGTAGCGGCAGCAACAGACTGTTGATGTTCAGGCTGCCTTGGGCAATGCCGAACAGGCTCCAGCACATCAGGTCGATGAGAATTGCGGTCTGCACCAGACGCCGGGTCGCTTCAGGCGAATAGTCGATATGGCGCAGATACAGATAGAGCACAGGGATCGCGGTAATCGCAAACACCAGACCCAGCGCCAGAGAGCTGATCCACGGTTGCGCGGGCAAAAACCAGATGGCGCAGCCCAGCCCTGCGAGGAATGGCACCGCGAAACTTGGCAGCGCAACTTTCAGGCTTTGGCGATCCATCTTTACGTCGATGACGTCGCTAAGAATGTGCCCCAGAACGATGGCGAAGCTCAGGCCGTACAGCGTCTTCAGCCAGACGGGCGCTACCAGTTGCGCACCGCTTAACTGCCAGCCCGGTTCAATCCAGAACAGCATGATCAGTGGCAGAGCAAAGGTGGCCAGCAGCAACTGACTGACGATGGGAATCAAGCCGAAATAGCGTCCAAGACGCGTTGCACCAACAAACATCAGCAGGGCCATCAGCCAGAACAGCGCAATCATCATCGATGAGCCTCGCTTTCAGCTGTTGGCTTGGCACGTCGACTGGCAGCCCACGGCGCCAGCATGAAGCTGAACGCCAGCCCGAGGCTCACCGAAAGGCCAAAATTGCTGATGGCGGGCGTGCTGGAAACCGCCAGCAAACCGAACGACAACCAGGTGGTGACGGCGGCCAGCAAGGTACCCAGCAAACTCACGGCGGCACCGCCAATCTGTTCACGCATCAGGATCGCGTAATCAACGCTGATTGCGGTGACCAGCAGCAAGCCAAACAGGCTGAACAGAGTCAGCGGCTGACCGAGCCAGCCCAGGCTTGCCAGGCTGCACAACGCCGCGAGCAAAGGCAGGGCCACGATGCGCAGCGCGCCGCCAAACCCGAACGGAGCAATCAGCAGCAATACGATCAGCACGCAGGACGCCAGTTTCAATTCAGCGGCGCTGATCTGGGTGGCGGCAAAGACAGTGTTGAGCTGTCCGAGGCGATCCACCAGGCGCACGCCCGGCAAGTCCTGAGCCTGCAAACGCAGCAGGGCAGCGTTGTTCAATCCCTGAAGGCTGACCATGCCAGCGACGCCGTTTTTGCTGGCGCCCAGCCACAGCACCCGCCAGGGTTCGCCGAGCGGTCCGGCCAGCGCCGCGTCGATATTAGTGATCGGTGACGCTTGCAGCTGAGTCAGTTCAGCTTGCAGGGCGCTGGCCGGAACACCGAGGTCGATCAGTGTCTGCCAGTGCTCTGGCAACGAGCTGAGGGCTTTGCGCACGGCGTCCTGTTCGGTGGGGAACGCGACCAGCTGATTCAACGCCAGATAGCCACTCAACTCGTCCAGATTCACCAACTGATCGAGACGTTGGGTCAGTGCCGTTTGGCGCTCCAGCAATTCCTGCTGGTCTTTGCCTTCCACCAGAAAGAACTGGCTGGTGGGCTGGTAACCGGTGATTTTGGCAATCGCCTTGGCTTCTTCGGTCAGTTGCGGTGGTGCTGAGATCCATTGGCGGATGTCATTTTTGGTGGTCAGTTGCCAAAGCCCGGCAGCGCAGAACAACATCAACAGAGCCAGCAGGATCGGCGTGCCGACCCGGCTCAGCAACGCTTCGCGCCAGCCGAGCAAACGTTCGGCCAGACGCAGCGGCCATTGAGCCGGTTTCAGCTCAGTGTTGTTGAGCAAGGCGGGCAACAGGCAAACGGCAGTCAGATAGGCGCCGATCAGGCCTGCCGCAGAGAACACCGCGATTTGCGTCAGCGCCGGGAAGGGTGTCCAGGCCAGGGCCAGATAACCGATGCAACTGGTTGCGAGGCTGAGGCTCAGGCCGGGCAGCGTCAGACGCAAGGCGGGCCAACTGCGCCAGGGTTTCAGGCTCCAGCTTTTGGACAGGTAATGCAGTGGGTAATCCACCGCCACGCCGATCAGGCTCGAACCCAGTACCAGGGTCATCACGTGCATATGGCCGAAGAACGCGACGCAGGCGACAGCGCCAAACAGCATGCCCACCAGCACCGGCACGAACGCCAGCAACACGCGCCAGCGGCGGAAAGCCAACAGCAGCAAGAGCAGAATGCCCGCTGTTGCGCCGCCGCCTACCCAGGTGATTTCCCGGCTGGCCTGACGTTGGCCGTCGGCGGCATACAGCAGGCCACTGGCTGCCAGTAACTGTCCGTTGGCTTGCGCGGCTTGTTGGCGGGATGCACTGAGCAAATCGGCGACACGCAGCGGCAGATGCATGTCGAACGCATCGCCGTTTGTGCGGGCTCGCAGCAGTACCCAGCTTTTGCCGTCAGCATTGGCCACCAACGCACCGCTGCCGATATCCGGTTGCACCGAGCCGTGCTGCGGCATGCCGTTCTGGATACGCCCGGTCAGGCCCAGCCAGTCATCCTGGCTCGGCACCAGACTGAAACCGCTGAACGGATCGAAAAGGCTTTGCACGCGTTGTTGAATAAAGGCCTGCGGGTTGTCGATCAACTGCGTCCGGTCTGCCTTTGGCAGCATCGCCAGTCGACCTTGCAGTAACTGGGTGCGCAGCGCAGGCAGATCGGCCTGGAGGCTCCATTGGACCTTGTCGAACAAACCGCTGGCTTGCCACTGCTCGCCCAATTGCTTTGCCAGCGCGATGGCTTGCTGACGATCCGTGTGACCGACCAGCACCAGCATTTCGCGGTTCAGCGGTTCTTGCATACGCTGTTCAGCGCGCAATTCCAGAGGATCAGGGCTACTGCCGGGGACCAGTTCCATCAGGTTGGCTGACAGTGGCGCACCATCGCGCCATTGCCAGCCAGCGAGGGCCAGCACCGCCAACAGGATGATCAGGAACAGGCGCGGCAACAGACGTTCAATTCGCAAAATCAGCACGCTCCGCATCGCTCAAGGCAGGCACACTCTGGCTATCGACCATCTTCAGCAACGTACTGTCACCCTGGGTTTCCAGCAGCTCGATGCGCTGTACCAGTTCGCCGCCGTCGATATTGATCTGCTTGAACACCTGTTGCAGCAACATCGAACGCGGGGTCAGCGTCAACTGCCAGGCTTTGGCATCGCCTTTGAGCTGCAATTCGAAGTCGCGCTGCAGCCCGCTGCTGTCGCCTTGCAGCACGGCCAGGAACAGGCGGTTCTGTTCAGCTCCGGCGCTCTTGTTCGGCAGTAATTGCCAGCCGTTGGCCGCGTCACGGCGGGCAATGCCGACCGGGCTGATGCGGTAGTCCTGTTTGAGCGGCGTGTTCAACAGCCACAACAGGCCGAATTCTTTCGCCAATACAAAGCGGCCTTTACTGACCAGCGGTGTTGGCAAGGCACGCAGGTGTTTTTCCTGAATGAAATTGCCACGTACCACGACCGGTTTTGCCAGTTGATCGCTGAGCTGTTGCAGGTCAAAAGCCTGGGCCAATGGCGACAGGCAGAGCAGCGCCAGTAAACACACAATTGAAATGCATTTCTGTAGGAGCCAACTTGTTGGCGAAGCGGAATTTCTGCTTAAACAGGTCTGACGTCTCGCCAACAAGTTGGCTCCTACAGGTGCGTTGTGTGCTGTATTCATGGCAACACTCTCTCAACCGCATCAGTGAAGGCTTTCGGCGAAGCCAGTTGCATTTCCCGGGTTTCGATGTGCACCGCGACTTGAATCGAGCTGGCGCGGGTCATGCGTTCGCCGGTTTCCGCGTCGGTAATCAGGTAGTTGATCTTCAAGCGATTCTCCCACTCCACAAGACTGGCGCGCACGATCAGCCGTTGGCCGAACACCGCGCCGCGCACGTAGCGCAACTGGATGTCGATCACCGGCCAACCGTATCCGGATTCGAGCATGTGCGTGTAGTTGTGACCGATGTGGTCCAGCAACGCGCAGCGAGCGACTTCCAGGTACTTGATGTAATGCCCGTGCCAGACGACGTTCATCGAGTCGACGTCGAAAAAGGGCACCAGGACTTCGGTGTCGACATCAATGACGCCTTTACTGCGCATGCAACCTCCAATGGCGATCAGCGATACGTTGCAGGCACAGGCGCAGTTCGCCCTCCAGCGCACGGTCTTCGATCACGGGCGGGAAATCAACGGCCAGTTGCTCGTGCATGGCGGCCAGCGCGGGCGGCAGTGGACGCGCATCGGCGGCTTTGCTGCGCAGCCAGACCCCCTGGTTTGCGGCGATCAGCGTGGCAGCTGCCACTTGCTCCGTCAGTTCCAAAACCCGAATGGCGTCCCGGGCAGCGATGGTGCCCATGCTGACCTTGTCCTGGTTGTGGCATTCGGTCGAGCGCGAGAACACGCTGGCGGGCATGGTGTTTTTCAATGCTTCGGCAGTCCATGCGCTGGTGCCGATCTGCACGGCCTTGAAGCCATGGTTGATCATTGCGCGATCCGCTGGCGCGCCCGACAGATTGCTCGGTAAGCCGTGGTTGTAGCGCTCATCCACCAATAGCGCGAGCTGGCGATCCAGCAGGTCGGCGACGTTGGCGACGAGGTTCTTCAGGCTGTCCATGGCGAAGGCGATATGGCCGCCGTAGAAGTGCCCACCGTGCAGCACGCGTTCGGCTTCGGCGTCGATGATCGGGTTGTCGTTGGCGCTGTTCAGTTCGATTTCGATGAACGAACGCAGCCAGTTCAGGCTGTCAGCCAGCACGCCCAGCACATGGGGCGCGCAACGCAGCGAGTAGCGATCCTGCAAACGATGCAGGGGGGCAGTCGGTGCGTCGATGGCCAGATCCTTGCGCAGCCAGGCCGCGACTTGCATCTGGCCCGGATGAGGCTTGGCCGCAAACAGACGCTCGTCGAAATGCTCCGGATTGCCTTGCAGCGCGACCACGTTCATCGCGGTGATACGCGTCGCCAGCTGCAGCAGGTAATCGGCACGGGCGAAGGCCAGGCACGCGAGGCCGGTCATCACCGCTGTGCCGTTCATCAAGGCCAGGGCCTCTTTGGGGCGCAGTACCAGCGGTTCCCAGCCCAGTTCACGATGCACATCGCTGGACTGACGGCGTTCGCCGCGGAACATCACTTCACGTTCGCCGGACAAGGTCGCTGCCACATAAGACAGCGGCGTCAGATCACCGCTGGCGCCCACTGAGCCCTCTTCCGGAATCAGCGGCAGGACGTCCTGCTCAAGAAACGCCTGCAGTCGTTCCAGCAGTTCGACGCGGACACCAGAAACCCCGTGGCACAGAGACTGCAAACGCGCAGCCAAGACCGCGCGAGTGGCTTGAGCGTCGAGCAGTTTGCCCAGCCCGCATCCGTGAAACGTGTACAGATGACGCGGCAAGGCTTCCACATGTTGCAGCGGCACCGCCACCACGCAGGAATCGCCGTAGCCGGTGGTCACGCCGTAAATCACGCCTTCCTTGTCCAGCAACGAATCAAGAAACTGCGCGCCTTTGGCGATGCGCTGACGGTAGGCGCTGTCGCCTTGCAGAGCGGTCGGCACCTGGCGATTGGCCAACGCCAGCACATCTTCGATCTGCAACGCACGCTCGCCGAAGGTGACCGGCTCAGGAACTTGATTCGTCATCGGACTTCCAGAAAGGGTAGAAATTGAACCACTGCTGAGGGGCTTGCAGGCAGTAGTGGCCGAGTCGGTCGGCATAGCGCTGGGCGTGATCGGCTATCACTTGTTGCCGGTCGCTGCGTCGCCATTCGATGGCGTCGGCAAATGGCTCGAGCGTCACTTGATAACCGCTGGGGCGCTTGAGGCAGAAAATCAGATTGATCGGGCATTTCAACAAACCGGCCAGCAGCCACGGGCCCTGTGGGAACGCGGCTTTTGCACCGAGGAAATTGACCCGCGCGTTACGCCCGCCGTGCAACGCCACGCGGTCACCGGCGATGGCCAGCCATTCACCGTCGTCCAGGCGCTGGCTCAGTTGGAGCATGACGGACGGGTCCAGCTCACTGACCTGAATCAGGCGCAAGTTAGTCGCGCCTGCTTCACCCAGCAGCCGGTTGAAACGCTCGGCGTGCTTGGTGTGGACCAGCACGTTCATGGTGACTTTTTCGCCCAGCTCAGCCAGCGCCCGGCAGACTTCGAGATTGCCCAGATGCGCACCCACCAGCATCTGGCCGCGATCGCCACGCAACTGAGTGCGCAGCAGCGCAGGGTCAACGATTTCGATTTGCTCAAGACGCAGCTTGCCGTTCCAGACGTCGAGTTTATCCAGCAGCGAATCAGCAAAGGCCATGAACTGGCCGAACACCCGTTTGTGAGTGGGCATCAGCTCTGGTCTGGCACTCCATTCGGACAGGCGTCGTTGATATTCCCAGGCACTCTTGCGCGCCTGGCTGCCGAACAGAAAAAAATACAGCACGATGCCGTGCAGCACCGGGCTCAGCACCCGACGACCCAAATGGCGTACGCCCCACGCGGTGAGCTTCATCAGCAGGAAACTGCCGCGCTCTTCGTGTTTGGCCCAGTGCTTATTGCTCATCGCCGTACCTCCCGGTAGGAGTGAACTTGTTCGCGAAGACAATTTTTCAAGCGCCAATCATGCGTCGGATGTACCCCTGCTTTCGCGAACAAGTTCGCTCCTACGGGGTTTCCCGCAAACACATCGATCATGGCAACCACCGCCGCCACAGGATCAACGGAAAACGCCCCAACATGCCGAAGAACAGCTTGGTGTGCATTTTCGAGATCAGCGCGTTGTCGTGGAACATGCGGAAGTGCGACAGGCCGTCCTGCGGGTAATGCACCTTGGTTGGCAGCCAGTGCATGGGTTGATTCAACCACGACAGGCGAACCAGGATTTCCGAGTCGAAATCCATGCGTTTGCCGAGCTGCACGGTGTTGATCAGATGCAGCACCGGCGCCAACGGATAAACCCGAAAGCCGCACATTGAATCCTTGATCTGCAGGGACAGGCTGTTGACCCATACCCAGAAGTGCGTGAGGTAACGGGCATACAAACGGCCTTTGGGCACGCTTGCATCGTATTGCGGATAGCCGCAGATCAACGCATTGGGCTGCTGGCGTGATGCCTCAAGGAACAGGTTGATGTCAGACAGATCATGCTGACCGTCTGCATCGACTTGCAGTGCATGGCTGAAGCCCAGACGCTGGGCTTCACGGAAGCCCTCCATGACCGCGCCGCCTTTACCCTGATTGACCGGTAGCGTGACCAGATAAACGTTGTCGCCTTGCGCCAGTTCACGCAGCACCGCAGCGCAGGACGGGCTGCTGGCGTCATCCACCAACACACACGGCAAACCAGCGGCGAGCACCGCCTGAACTACCGCAGGCACCGCCAGTTCATGATCAAACACCGGGATGATGGCGCAGGGGTTATGCATGCTTACTCCCTGTTGGAGCGAGGCTTGCCCGCGAATGCGTTGGGGATTCTGTGGGAGCGAATTCATTCGCGAAGAAGGCCGAACTGAAAAGCATCTTTGCCTGACACACCGCTTTCGCGAATGAATTCGCTCCCACAGGGGATGCGCTCGGGTTTAAATCAAACTTATGGCAGGGAATGAGTTTCCTGTAGGAGCTGAGGAGCACCGCGAGGCTGCGATACGGGTGTGTCAGGCAAGCCGCTATCGCAGCCTCGCGGTGCTCCTCAGCTCCTACAGAGTTGATGTTTGTCGCGTGACAGTGCAGCGGCATGAAAGCGTCCGTGGCCGCTTTTAAATCAAACATCCCCCACCTCCAGCAATATCCGGCCACTGGAGCACGGCGCGTCGCCGTTGCGGAAGGCAAAGTACAGCTTGCCGCGCTCGGCGTCGAAGCGCAGGGTCAGGCTGATCTGGTCGCCGGGGCGGACCAGTTGCTGAAACTTGAGAACTTCCATACCGGCAAATTTCGGCGGCATATCGAGCAGGCGCTGACCCAGCGCCATGGCCCAGTTCACTTGAACCACTCCCGGCAATACCGGAGCTGTCGGGAAGTGTCCGCTGAAGTACGCCAGATCCGGTGGCACGCTCAATTGCAGCTGCCACTCGCCATCAATGTTCTGTTGCGCCAGCACTTCCGGTTCTTTTCCGCGAGGGGCCATTAACAGCGCCTGAACCTCGGCTTGAGGCAGTTTGCCCTGTGCGTTGAGTGGCAGCTGACGCAGCATGCGCCAGCGACGAGGCAGGGCGATGGCTTCGCAATGGCCGTTCAAGTGCTGGCGCAGGGTTTGCGTCAGATTGCGTCGGCCTTGATTGCGCAGGGCGTGTAAGCCTGCTGCGCTGAGCACCACCAATGCGCCAAGCGATGCGCGATTTTCCTGCACCACGCCTAGACGCGCTTCACTGACCCATTCATGGCTGACCAGTGCCTGCTCCAATAGCGGCAGGGAAATGCGCTTTTCTTCGAGTTTGACGATGCGATCCAGCCGGCCAAGCAGTTCAAATCGGCCGTCGCTGGCCATGCGCACCGCGTCGGCGGTTTGTTCGATGTGACCTGCCGGCATATAGGTCGAGCTGATGCGCAAGGCACCGTCGGCATCTTGGCCCAGTTCGACACCTGAGAAGGCCTGCCAGAGGTTGTCACCCTGACGCCAGCCGATACCGCCGGTTTCCGAGCTGCCCAGGATTTCAGTCGGCCACTGGCCCAGACGCTGATGCAGGCTTGCAGATGCCTCTGCAGGCAGTGCGCCGCCAGAGGAAAATACCCGGCGCACCTTGCCCAGACTCGGCCAGTCGAGGTTGTCGCCCATGCGCTTGAGCAGTGCGGGGCTGGCCACCCAGGCAAAATTCGGGAACTCGCGACTGGCACGCTGCAAGTCTTCCGGGAACGGCAGCTGTTTGCGAACGAAGCAACGCCCCGCGCTCAAAGGCCACAGCACGCGAAACAGCAAACCATAGATGTGTTGAGTCGCCACGCTGCCGATGATGCAGGCCGCGCCCAGTTCTGCGCCCCAGAGTTGTTCCAGCGCATCGACTTCATTGGCCAACTGCCGCAAGCGCTTTTCGATCAGCTTGGGTTCACCGCTGGAGCCGGACGTACACAGGCTCAAGCAGCATTCATCCAGATCCAGCAGCGCAGGCGGCAATGGCTCGGCGTGCAGTTCATGCAGCTTTCGGTCGCCCGGCAGATCAGTCAGCCAGGCATCTACATGACCGGACCAGCGCTCGCGGGTCTGGGCTTGCAGGTCGGCGGGCAGCAATACGCTGATGCCCGCGCGCCAGGCTGCAAATAGCGCAACTGCAAGCTCGCCAGCATCTTCCAGATGCACGGCCAGTCGCTTGATGCCCTGAGCTTGCAGGCCCGCCGCTACGCTCAGTGCCTGCTCGCAGAACTGCGAGTGGTTCAGCGCCGGAGCCTGCGTCAGCTCACGGGCTGACTGCGGGTCCAGCAGCAGGTGTTCGGGTTTAATCCAGTCAACAACCATCCGGTTCATGCATTCCATTTCATGCCGCGCCTCTGACTCGGCGGCGGACTAACCATTCGCCTGCAAACAGCAGGCCCATCAATCCGTATGAAACAAGTCCGGTGTACAGCGCCCACCAGGACAGCGGAGCCCAGAGCGTCAAACCCGCTGCGATCAGTCCGTTGGCCAGAAAAAAACAGCACCACACCACCGTGACCTGGCGTGTGTAGCAGATAGCCTTTTCCGACAACTGCGAATTACCCAAACGCGCTATGCGTTCGACGATCGGAGGGCCGTAAATCAGGCTCATGCCAAACAGGCTCAGCATTGAGGCGCTGATCAATACCGGGTACCAACGTAGCAATTCAGCGCTGTCGAGCAGACCCAGCAGCAGGCAGAAGCCAATGGCGATCAGTGCGGTGATCAGTGTGGCGGGCCGCTTGCGCGCGGTCAGCGCGCGTCCCAGCCACAAGACACCCAGTAGCAACGCAAACTGCCAGGGCGCGAAGTGTTCGGTGCCGTAGTAAACCGCGAACGGGTACAACACACCCGCCAGCAATAGACCCAGACCGATCAGCCGCTTCATGCTGCGGTGTTGGCTAGACGGTAAACCGCCTCGACGACATCGTTGACGGTGCGCACCGCCTTGAACTCTTCGGCAGCGATTTTGGTGCCGGTCTTGCGTTTGATGTGGTCGATCAGGTCCACGGCGTCAATGCTGTCAATTTCCAGATCCTGATAAAGATTGGCTTGCAGAGTGACTCGCTCAGGCTCAAGTTCGAACAGCTCTACCAGCGCATCGCGCAGGATTTCGAAGATGTCTTCACGGGTTTGCATGTCAAATCCTCAGGCCGCTTGTCGTGCGCTGACAAAGGCCGCAAGGCTGTCGACGCTGGTGAAATGGTCACGGGTGTCTTTGGCGTCCGCATCGATCTTGATGCCGTAACGCTTCTGGATCGCCAGCCCCAGTTCCAGGGCATCTACGGAATCAAGACCCAGCCCCTCACCAAAGAGGATCTGGTCGTTGCCAATGTCGTGAGTGCTGATGTCTTCGAGGCCCAGGGCGTCGATGATCAACTGCTTAATGTCTTGATGTAGAACGCTCATCCAAGGCGAGCTCCCTGATGAAGTAGTGATGCAGGTGGTCGTTGAGCTTGCGCGACGCAACAGGCGCCGGGCCTAGCGCAGCAAAGGCTTGTGGGTCTATATCGGCGCCAACGCGCAAACTGAAGTGCACACGCCGTAAAGGGATGCGATACCAGGGTTCGGCCTTGGTCAGCGTCGTCGGGCTGACCTGAATGACGACCGGAGTGATCACCGAGGCACCACGCAAGGCAATGGCCGCCGCGCCGCGATGAAATTGCGGCGCGCAACCGGGCTGTGTCCGGGTGCCTTCCGGGAATACGATCAGGGTCTGGCCATCGCGCAGGGCGTCAGCGGCGGTGTCGAGCATCTCGGCGCTGCCGTCGTTGCTGATGTAACCGGTGGAACGCACCGGTCCACAGGTAAAGGGGTTTTCCCACAGGCTGTGTTTGACGACGCAGTTGGCGTCGCGCACCAGCCCGATCAGAAACACCACATCAATCAGTGACGGGTGATTGGCGATGATCATCTGGCCTGGGCGACCCAGGCGTTCTGCGCCTTCTATTTCGTAAGTCAGTACGCCGTTTCTCGCCATACGCTGGATGAACACCCAGAATAGGCGGCTAATGGTGCGCCTGGCCCGCTGGCGCTTTTTAGCCTGATCGCCTGGCAAGCAGCGCAGTAGCGGGAAATACAGCAAGCGCAGGCACAGCCCGCCCAACCCGAACAGGGCAAAGCACATCGCGGTAGCGAACAGGCGCCAGTAATAGGCGTCCTGACGCTTTTTCAGTGGTTGCGTTGCCAGTTCCATAACCGGTTCTTCCAGGCGTGTCGGCAAGTGTGTTGTTCAGTGTTGAGCGTTCGCAGCAGATTCAGCGCGTGGGGCCATTCGCTACCAGGCAGTTCCTCTGCGCTGGCCGGTTGCAGGGTCAACTGCCAGTCCGTTCCCGGGGTCAGCAGCAGGCCGACGGCGTACGGGAAGGGCACGTCGTTTATCCAGTCTGCATAGGCGAGGGGCGGCTGTTCTTCGGTCACGATCAGCAGCACCGCAGGCGCACCTTCTGCCAACAGCGCAGCCGCTTCGAACGCGCCATGCTCCAGACCGTCGCCCGCCGCAGCCAGAGCCGTCATTTCGCTGGTTTCACCGCGCATGATCGACCACAAGCCAATGACCGCGTTGTGCACGGACAGGCTGAACTGGGTAGGCGACAAGGGCTGGCTATCAGCGACATCACGCAGAATTTCGAAGGTGCGTGGTGTTTCACCGTGGCGCGAGACAAAGACCAGCGGCAGCCGCTCGTGGCCATCAGCCAGCGGCCAGCCCACGGCAAATGCCATGCGTGCCAGACGACCCAGGCGGCGGCGCTGCATGGCAGGCAGGAACGACACATCAGGAGCCTCATCGCTACGCTGCAAAGGTGTCGGATGCCGACTCCATTGCTGCCAGTCGTCGACGTGAGTCAACCCCGGTGCCCAGGCGCGCCATTGTGCGATGTTGAACGTGATCAATGGATTATCTTCCCGCCCCTGCGGGCTACTGCTTACTGCGATATCGCTGGCGATCTGCCCGGAACTCGCTTGTTTCCGGTCAAACGTCGGGCATTATCCCGATGAGGGTGAACAGTAGCAATTTGTTAAAAACAAATATGTCGGAATTTGACACTTTTCCGGTGGGATTTTGTCGCGTGTGGTTGAAGCGCTCGCCGTTGTAACGTGCATTGCATAGACTCCAGTCACCAACCATTTCCCTGTACTCAATCCAGGCACCACGGAGGTCAACTCATGCGTCGGGTGGTTTTCAATCAGAAAGGTGGCGTTGGCAAGTCCAGCATCGCCTGCAACCTGGCAGCGGTCAGTGCTCATGAAGGGTATCGGACGCTATTGATCGATCTTGATGCGCAGGCCAATTCGACTCAGTACCTTACCGGTCTGACGGGGGATGACATCCCCATGGGCATCGCGGAATTCTTCAAGCAGACCCTGTCGTCCGCGCCTTTTGCGAAGAAAAATCACGTCGATATCTACGAAACACCTTTCGACAACCTGCATGTCGTGACCGCGACCCCGGAATTGGCGGATCTGCAGCCCAAGCTGGAAGCCAAACACAAGATCAACAAGCTCAGAAAGTTGCTGGACGAACTGAGCGAGGACTATGAGCGGATTTACCTGGATACGCCGCCAGCGCTCAATTTTTATGCGGTTTCGGCGCTGATCGCCGCTGATCGAGTGTTGATCCCTTTCGATTGCGACAGCTTCTCGCGTCAGGCGCTGTACGGCCTGATCAAGGAAGTTGAAGAGCTGCGGGAAGATCACAACGAAGACCTGCAAGTAGAAGGGATCATCGTCAACCAGTTCCAGCCACGCGCCAGCCTGCCGCAGCAGATGCTTGACGAGCTTATCGCCGAGGGGTTGCCTGTATTGCCGGTGTATTTGAACGCCTCGGTGAAGATGCGTGAATCGCACGAGGCCAGCAAACCCCTGATCTACCTTGAGCCGCGCCACAAACTGACTCAGCAGTTCGTGGAGCTGCATCATTGGTTGGAGACCAATGCTTAGGGTGATGCATTGGCAATCATGACTTGTAGGAGCCATCGGAGGTTACGACGGTCGCGAAGCGGAGTGTCAGACAGACCACCATCGCAGCCTTCGGCAGCTCCTACAGAAAGTGTATTGGTCTGAGCGACTACGTTTTGCTTGCTGAGCGAAGGTCGCAGGGCCTTATTCCCTCCTTCACTGCAGCATTCATCTTGTCCACCACCAGCCGCGCCCGTTTGGCCAGGCCCTTGGGGATATCAATGGCTGCATCCATGTCTGCCGCCAGGGTTTGCTGGGTCGCGATCAACTGATGACTGCCAACGTCGCACTCGCACTTGACGTTATGACCGTGCGTTGCAACGGCGATGTATTCATCAATGAACGTCGGGTTGCCCTGAGCGATGTAGCCAACGGTCTCGCAGGCTGGGCACCACACCGGGTCGCCCATCCGCGCGAGTCTGCGCAGGTCCATGAGTTGAGTCGCAGATGCTCTCAACACAAATCCACCGGTCGTGGTTGGATCGTCTTCCCTGACTACGTATGACATGGATGTACTTCCGTTAAGCGAGTCGGAAGCAAATCCTAGGTCTGAATAACGCAGTCGGGAGCGACAAATCGCTGTTTCGGAAAGGCCCTACGGAAAAATCAGCAAAGCGAACGCACAGGCTTCCCCTGGAACGACTCAGATGCCCTGGCTTTTCAACCACGCCAGCAATTGCTGCAATGGGAACGCACCGCTTTGACGGGCAACTTCCTGACCATTGCGGAACAGAATCAGGCTGGGGATCGACCGAATACCCAACTGTCCTGACAACTGCGGGTTAGCCTCACTGTCCAGCTTGGCCAGTCGGCAGCGTCCAGCCAATTCACCGGCGGCCTGTTCGAAAATCGGCGCGAAGGACTTACACGGACCGCACCACTCGGCCCAGACGTCCACCAACAGTGGCAAGTCTCCTTTGATCTGGCTGGCGTAATCACCTTGGGTGAGGTTGAACGGCGCGCGCAGCAACACCTGTTGCTTGCAGCGGCCACATTTAGGCTGGTCGCCCAAGCGTTCATTGGGGATTCGATTAAGCCCGTTGCAATGCGGGCAGGGGATCAGCATCGGTTCTGACATGAGGCCTCCAAAATCTAATGACGTGCAGATTGTACTGCTCGGTTGCCGCCTGGCTGTAACTGGTTTGGGGTGATTCATGCCCCTAGTCTGGTTCCAACGGTTCAGTGACGGAGCAAAGCATGAAAACCCTCGGCGTTATAGGCGGCATGAGCTGGGAATCCACGGCCACTTACTACAAGTTGCTCAACGAAGGTGTTCGTGACGCGCTCGGCGGCCTGCATTCAGCGCCGGTTATCCTGCATTCAGTTGACTTCGCAGGCATTGCTGCGTTGCAAAAATCCGGTGAGTGGCATGTTGCAGGTGAGCAACTGGTGCGAATTGCGCAGGGCTTGCAGCGAGCCGGTGCAGGCGCGCTGCTGCTGGCCACGAACACCATGCACAAAGTCGCACCCGCCATTGAGGCTGCGGTAGACATCCCGCTGCTGCACATCGGGGATGCGGTGGGCGAGGCTCTGCAAGCCAGCGGTGTATCCCGTGCCGCACTGCTGGGCACGCGCTTCACCATGCAGGAAGACTTCTACCGCAACCGTCTCGCCGAACGCTTCGGTATCGAAGTCCTGTTGCCTGATGCTCAAAGCATGATCGAGATCGACCGAGTGATCTTCGCCGAATTGTGCCTGGGCCAATTCAATCAACCGGCACGGGACTACTACCTGAATGTGCTTGAGCAGTTTCGCGATCAGGGCGCGGAGGCGGCAATTCTGGGCTGTACCGAAATCGGATTGTTGCTTGAGGGAGTAAAAAGCCCGCTGCCGTTGATCGACAGCACTGAGCAGCATGTGGCGATGGGGTTGCGGTGGTTGCTTGAGTTGTAGGATTGGTCTATTTTGAGTATCGCAGTTTGCGATATCTGATTTCGTGATTAACATCCTCTCGTGAAATACGACTTGGGATGGCTGATGCGGGTAATCACTGAAAAGCGGATATGGGAAGCGAAGGAGAAATGGCCGCGATCTGCCAGCGCGTTGGACGCATGGTACCGATTGGTTAAAGCATGCCGTCCCACAGACTTTGCAGCCATGAGGGCGATTTTCCCAAGCATCGACAAGGTCGGCCCGCTGCATGTTTTTGATATCGGCGGCAACAAGGTAAGACTGATCGCGTGGGTTAGTTATTCAGCACAGCGGATCTACATTAAGCACGTACTCGATCACTCCGAGTATGACAAAGGTAAGTGGAAGGATTAATCATGAGCGCTCTCATCAAGCAGGCGGCAGAACATTGGCCTTTTGTCTCTCCTCTATTGCGCAGGCCTCAGGACGAAGCCGATTACGATGCGCTGGTGGATTCGCTGGACGAATTGTTAGCCCTTATCGGCGATGATGAGTCACATCCGCTAAACAGTCTTGTACTTCTGGTTGGCGACTTCATTGAGGCTTATGACCACGAACATCGCCCCATGCCTACGGTTTCAGGCGTTGAGACTCTGCGGTACCTGATGGGGGAGCACGGGTTGAATCAAGGAGATTTGCCTGAAGTCGGAACCCAATCGGTCATTTCTGAAATCTTGAGCGGCAAGCGGCAGCTCAATGTGCGTCAGATACGTTACCTGTCCGAGCGGTTTGGCGTTCCTGCTGATGTGTTTTTTTAAGTGGGGGAAATGCCTCTGACGCTTTTCTGAATGACGAAAACTGTGGAGTGGATAGAGGCTATCCGGCCCCAATAATGATCGCGCTTTACTGACTGTGCTTCGTTTATTCCCTCCCTGTTCTGCGCGTTACATAGTTACAAAAACGCCGTCATATTAGCCCCTGCTGTAGGGCGTTTCTTACAGTAAATAAAGATCCCTCTGAAAATTTGCTTTTTATAAGGCTGCTTTGTCCAGTGGTTACGGGCTATTGCCTGTGATGTAGTCGTTTGGATAGTTGTAAGTTTTTTTTGTAAGGCGCTACCGTTTTCTCAAGTTTAAAAACAAAGCAAGTTTGATTTTTATTTAAGGTATTTTAATGAAGAAATTTATGTTCTTGCGCCGTTGGCGTTGGTTTTAATGGTGGCTGTCTGAGTGATCATATGTGTGGTTCTTTCTTTGTGTTGGTTTTTGTTTGGGTTTTATTATTAACCGTTGGAGAGTTTGTATGGTTTCTAATGTTAATCTGTCTTCTTCCCCAATAGCTACAAGCTCCACTATCAAGAGCGGGTACTCTAATACCACCGGCATTGATAAGCCCGTCCAGGACATCTCAAGTAAAACGGATACCGCCAGCGTCTCTACGCTCTCTCGCCAACTCGGTGAAAGTGCTGTACGTGCTGAAGCCCGCGAGAAGAGCATGACGCGTGAGCAATTGGGAGAATTTGCGAAAAAAACGGTAGATCATATTTTGGGTGAGTCGTACGTTGTCAACAAAGCCCGGCACGACGCAGAAGTGCCGAAGACCGACGATCCCGTGCTGATTGAGCGAGCCAGGTTGGCGACGATCTACGTCAATAAATCTGTGGCCCAGGACCCTACTGCGAAAAACCCATTTGCGGACCTAACCCTTGAGCAGGCGGTTCTTATTGCGTACGACGACAAAGGCTCGTACACGGTCAATGAAAGACAGGCCGCCTGGTCGCGCAGTTCGAGTCTGGAGCAACAATGGCGAGCAGGATCAATAGCCCGTGCAGGACAGGAATATAGCAACTGCGGCAAGAATCCCAAGTTCATGACCGAATGCCTCGAACATTACAAAGCCCTGCCCGCCATTGAGCGCGCTCGCTACGATAAAGGTTATGAAAGTCGGCTTGAAACCAGCATCACGGAACACGGCGGTTCGCGCAAGTCCAGTGAGCGAACGTTGAACTTATACGAAATCCTCGCGGGTATTCAGTTGCCGGAAAAGAAAAAAGAGCAACCTGTACCGGGTAAAAATAAACCTGAGGCGGTAAAGCCAATTGTCGACGCGGTTAAGCCCTGTGCGACGATTCTTGATCCGCTCCCTGCCGCAAACAAAGTTAACTGATCTTCATCGCTTAGTCAGCTTAGAGGTCAATCCATGATTAACGCTGTCTCCAGCGCAAGTGCCGCAGTCGGCAAAGGTGCGCAGATTAATAACGTTTCCTCGACGACTGTGCAGAAAACAACCTCCGTCGCTTCTGATACAGCGAGAACTCAGTCAACGTTATCCATATTCTCTCGCCAACTGGCAGAAAGTGCTGTTCGCGCAGATGCTCGGGATAAAAGCATGGATCGTCATCAACTAGGAATTGAGAGCATCCGAATCCGGACAGGTTTGGTTGAATACGGCTGGCGATCAGATGAAACTGGCTATGTTACCGAGTATCCCGATACGACTGACCCGGAATTAAAGGAGTTCCGCGTTCTGACCCTGTTCGAGGTCATGGCCAAATACAAACACGCCTTCGGCAAAGGCACCCAGTCCGATACCCAAGGCGTGTCGCCCTTGATGACCGCCGACACGCCGATGTCAGCTCAACCACAGCCTGCAATCAAGACGAACAACTGATCTCCAGATGCTTCCCCCAATCAGGTGGACGCTGGGCGTAGCCAGCCATGCCCGGCTGCTCGTTGAACGGATCACTGAGCACTTTATGCAACCGGCGGACTTCTTCGTAGTCGCCGTTCTCGGCGGCGTCGATGGCTTGTTGTGCCAGATAGTTGCGCAGGATGTAGAGCGGGTTGACCGCATGCATGCGCGTTTGGCGTTGCTGGTCGGTGCCGTTGTCTTCGCGGCTGATCCGCGCCAGATAGCGTTCGGCCCAGTTGTCGAAGCCTTTGATATCGACGAAGTCGTCACGCAGTAACTGCAATGCCTGTACGGCGGGGTCGTTACCGAGGCGGCGGAAGAACAGTGTGTAATCGATGCCGCTGTTCTGCATCAGCTTGAGCAAACCGCTGATCAGTTCGCCATCGTTGTCTTCGGCACTGGTCAAGCCCAGACGACGGCGCATCAGGTCCTGGTAGTGGGCCTCATAGAGCGGCAAAAACAGCCCTATGGTCTCGCGCAAGGCGTCGACGCTGATGAATGGCGTCAATGCCTGAGCCAACGCGCTGAGGTTCCATTGGGCAATGGGCACCTGATTGCTGAAGGCATAGCGGCCTTCATGATCCGAGTGGTTACAGATGAAGTTCTGGTCGAAGTCATCAAGAAACGCGAACGGCCCGAAATCGAAAGTGATGCCCAGAATCGACATGTTGTCGGTGTTCATCACCCCGTGGCAGAAGCCGTAGGCTTGCCATTTGGCGATCAGCTCGGCGTTGCGCTCGACGATTTCCTTGAACATCGCCAGGTACGGCTCGGCCTGTTCCAGACATTGCGGGAAGTGCATCGCCAGCACGTGTTCGCCCAGTTCCTTTAGCTGCTCAGGTTGCTTGGTGTAGTAGAAGTATTCGAAGCTGCCAAAGCGCACATGACTTTGTGCCAGACGCAGCACCATCGCGGCGCGTTCCTGTTTCTCGCGCCATACCGGCGTGCTGGAGCCGATGACGCAACCTGCGCGACTGCTCGGAATACCCAACGCGTACAGTGCTTCAGAGGCCAGAAACTCGCGGATCGATGAGCGCAACACCGCGCGCCCGTCGCCCATTCGGGAGTAGGGCGTCTGCCCGGCGCCTTTGAGATGCAGGTCCCAGTGTTCGCCAGCCGCGTTATACACCTCGCCCAGCAGCAATCCTCGGCCGTCGCCCAAGCGCGGGTTGTAGGAGCCGAATTGATGACCTGAATAGACCATCGCCCGTGGATCGGCATCGGCCCAGAGTTTGTGCCCGCTGAAGATTTCAGCGAATAACGGCAGTTCGGCCTGTGCGGGGTCGAGGTCAAGCAGTGCCAGTGCCGCATCGCTGGCGACTACCAGCCGGGGCTCGGCAATGGGTTCAGGCAGAACCGAAGTGGAGAACGCATCGCCCAGGCGGGCAAAACGATTGTCGAAGGTGAGTTCGTCGAGGGCTTTCACAGGCCTTCTCCAGCAGAATGTCCGAGCATTCTGCTGGGTTGGTCCGGATGCGTCCAGTTGGTGGCTGGGTATAGGAGACCTGCAGGTTCATCCGATGGCCGCGCTGTCTCGCGGAAAACATTGAACCTGTAGGAGCGCCACCCCGGTCGCTCCAGAAAAGAATTCCAGATCAAGTGGTTGTATGTTGTTTGATAACAGCTGCCGAGCTCCTATCAAACAAAATGCAAATTAATGGCTTGAAATGCATTTTCTGTAGGAGCTGCCGAAGGCTGCGAAGCATTTCTCCTGATACACCGCGATCGCAGCCTTCGGCAGCTCCTACAGGTCCAATGTTTGCTTCGCGACAGCGCTGTGTCAGGGCACAGAGCGATCTCCTGCAGATTTCTGTAACCGGCTTTAATCCAGTCGCAGCTCCGGCGGCTCTGGCTGATCCTTCGGCGCAGGTTTGACCGGCTCTGCAGATTCAAACTTGAGCGGGCCGCTTGGTTTTGGCTCTTCATCCGTAGGCACCAGCTTGTATTCCTGCCCGCTGAGATTCTTGAGGTAGACCTCCATCTGCCGGAACGAGATGTTGATGTGCTGCTTCTTGAACTCTTTATTGATGAAACGGTTGATCTCGTCGAGCACCGGGTTGCGGTCGCCGAGATCGCGCACGCGCATGCGCAGCTCATGATCGAGCGTGCTTTCGCCGAAGTTCAGGAAATACACGATTGGCTCCGGGTCCTTGAGCACGCGCGGGTTATCCCGGGCTGCCTTGAGCAGTAACGTGCGAACCAGATCCAGGTCAGAGCCGTAATCCACGCCGAGTTTTAGAGTCACCCGGGTGATGGTGTCGGTCAGCGACCAGTTGATCAGTTGCCCGGTAATGAACGTCTTGTTCGGGACAATGATGTCCTTGCGGTCAAAGTCGGTAATGGTCGTGGCGCGGATGCGAATTTTGCTGACCGTACCCGACAGGTTGCCGATGGTGATGGTGTCGCCAATCCGCACCGGACGCTCAAACAGAATCATGATGCCCGAGATAAAGTTCGCGAAGATCTCCTGCATCCCGAAACCAAGGCCCACCGACAACGCCGCTACCAGCCATTGCAGCTTGTCCCAGCTCACACCCAGTGCCGACAGCGTCGACACGAAGCCGATACCGGCAATGGCGTAAGAGAGCAGGGTGGTGGTCGCGTAAGCACTGCCTTGAGCCAGGCTCAAGCGTGACAACACCAACACTTCCAGCAAGCCGGGCAGGTTACCCGCCAACACGAATGTAATGCCAATGATCACCAGCGCGCCGATCATGTCGCCGAGGCTGATCGGCACCATGCTCATGGTGGCGCCAGTACCGCTGGTGTATTCGTACAGAGTGATGTTGTCCAGGTACGAGAACACGGTGATGAGATCCGACCACACCCAGTACAGCGCAGCCACGAAGCCGGCCAGCAGTGCCAGACGAATCAGGCGCAGCGATTGCTGGTTGACCTGTTCGATGTCCAGCGTCGGCTCTTCGACCACCGCATCACCATCGCCCGCTTCTTTGGCTGCCTGACGCTTGGCCAGTGCCCGCTGATAGGCCAGACGTCGTGCAGCAACGCTCAGACCGCGCACGAAGGCTGCCTCGATCACGAGCCAGAGCATCATCAGGTACAAGGTGTCGATCAGCCGATCACTGAGTTTCAGCGCGGTGTAGTAGTAGCCGAAGCACACCGCGACAAACAGGGCGATAGGCAGCGCAGTAAACGCCATGCCCATGGTTTTGCGAAACAGCGAAGCGTTGTGATTGCTTGGGCTGGTCAGCAGCAGACGGCCAAGCAACCATGCCATCAGCGCATAGCAGGTCAGTACCACGCCAATGCCCAGCACGTCGTCGGCGAGTGCGGCAGGTTGATGTTCGGCCACCGCCACAACCGCGACCAGCGCCAGTACGACCAGGCCAAGCTTGCGCATCCAGCCCTGAAGGAATTCGACCTGCGCCTTTTCCCAGCGGAAATGCAGTTGTGCCACGCCGCCCGGCGCAAGGATCCGGTAGGCGGTGTAGAACACCAGCCACGCCAGTGCGATTTGCAGCAGTGCTTCGCCCAGGTTGGCGTTTTGCCCGCGTGCGTCAATTTGCAGGGCATAACCACATAAGGCCAGCGCCAAGGCAACCGGCATTGCCAGCAGGATATTGATCAGAATCGCCAGCGGCGTCTGCAACTGGCTGTCACGTTTGAAGTGGCCGATATCGGCATGCAGCTTGTTGAGTTTGTTGTAGAGCGCTTTGCGTCTCCACGTCAGCACGCCGATCAACAGCAGCAGCGGCAGGAATAACAAGGGGCGCTGGGTCAGGCCATCACTCAGCTCGCTGGCGCTGGAGGCGATGGGCAGCGTCGCCACCTGTTTTTGCAGACGTGGCCAGATGCCCTGAAACCACTCCACATCGAGGGGCTTGTTGCTGGGGATCCAGAACATCTGCTCATCCAGCGTCTCGCGCAGGCTGATGGCGGTGCTGACCAACTGCTTCTGATTGAGCTGCAAGGTGATGGATTCATTGAGCAGTGCGCTGAGTTCGCGGTTCAGTCGTTCCAGCAGATCGCTGCGGGTCACGGCCAGGTCCAGCAAGGTTTTGCGCAACTGTGGAGTGATGTCCGCTGGCTGCTGAGTAGCCAGCAGCTTTTCAACGTAGGCCACCGGGCTGCTCATCGCCTCACGCTGCTGATTGACCTCGAACTGATACAGGCGGATGTCGGCGATTTCGTCTGCCAGGCCTTTGTCCAGTTGCAGATGTGGCAGCGATTGCTTCTGTTTGTAGAGAATCTTCGACAGCAACAGGCTGCCGCGCAGCACGTTGATCTGCTCGTCCAGCGCCTGATCAGTCTGGGTCAGGTTATCCAGCTGTTGTTTGGTCTTGAGGTTCTGTTGGGTCAGTTCGTTGAGGCGGTCGGTGCCGCGCAGTAAATAGTCGGAGAGCTTGAGGTTGGCGGCGCTTTCGGTCGCCAGCAGGCTGCTGCTCCCGGCTTTCTGCGCTTCCAGAGACAGTTGGGTCACCGTCTGCTGGGACTGGGCGCGGCGCTTTTCGTTGATCAGGTTTTGCAGTTCCTGAATTTCCTGCTCCTGACGGCTGACTTTCTCTACCAGCAGGTCATGCTGGCTGTTGCCCAGATCCTGCAACTGGCTGTTGCCCGCCAGTTCCTGACGGCGCAATACATTCAAGGCATTGATTGACGCCAGCTCAGCATTGAGCTGAGTACGTTGTTCAGCGCTGAGGGTTTTACCGTTGTCTTTACCCAGCTTGAGAATGCTGTTGATTTGCTGGATGCGGTTCTGATTATTACTGATCTCGGCCTGAGCGCGTTCAGGACGAGTCTGGGCAGTAATGACCATGCTGCTGGCATCGCTCAAGGCTTTTTGCAATTCGCCTTGCAGAGTGCTGCGCTCGCTGAGCATGTTTTCCAGCTGCGGCACGTCAAGACTGCCATAGCGCTGGGCGACGGGAATGACTTTGCTGCCTTTGAGGCGCGTCAGTTCCCGCTGGTTTTCGGAGATCTGCTTCTGTGCGTCGTTCAGTTGCTGCTTGAGCGCAGTGAGCTTTTTCTCGTTATCGCTTTTGCTGTCGATAAAGCCCAGGGTCTGTTCCAGCACCTGCTGCAGGGCTTTTTGGTCTGCATCGGGCAGTTTGCGGTCGGCGATCTTGTCCAGGCTCTGCTGCACGGCCTCGCGCGTGGGTGGATCGGCAGCCAGTACCGGGAAAGACGAGAGGCAAAAGCCGAGCAGGATGGCAGCAAAGAAATTACGCAGGGGCAACATAGACACCGGTCGAGCTGATCGAATAGAAGGGCAGTTTAGAGGAACAAACCAGGACCTGGGTTGCTTCCTTCCGGGAATCTGACGCCGACTTTGAGGATCTTGTTCCCCTCCATCACAGCAACTGTCCAAATAGTTCCATTCCATTCGATCTGATCGCCAACAATCGGCTCGCCGCGATTCTTCTGCACAATGAACTGGCTCAGCGGCATGTTGCCGTCCTGACCGTCCAGTTTCAGACCGTACAAGGCGGCAACTGCGCTCAGTTGAGCGTCGCCTTCCAGCACGAAGTCGCCGAAGAAACGCAGGTCCAGACCACGTTGCGGCGCCTGGCTGAACAGTTTGCCCAGGGCGGGCAGGTCATGTTCGTGGCCGATGACACACAGCAGGTCATCGACTTCCAGTGTTGTACTGCCCGACGGGTGAAGCAGTTGCTGGCCGCGGAACAGGGCGGCGATGCGCGTGCCTGCGGGCATTTTCAGTTCGCGCAGGGCGGCACCGATACACCACTTTTCTGCACCGAGACGGTATACGAACAACTCCCACTCGCTGGTGACGTGGACTTCCAGAGGCGCGCGGGAAATCGGCGCAGGCTCGGGCGGGACAGTCACTTTGAGCAGCTTGGCCACCCACGGCAGGCTGGTGCCCTGTACCAACAGCGAAACCAGCACGATAAAGAACGCCAGATTGAAGTACAGCTGCGCATTGGGCAGGTTGGCCATCAGCGGGAACACCGCCAGAATGATCGGTACTGCACCGCGCAAGCCCACCCAGGCAATAAACGCCTTTTCACGTCCGTGGAAGGCTTTGAACGGCAGCAGCCCGACCATGACCGAAAGCGGGCGTGCGACGAGGATCATCCACAGCGCCAGGCCCAGTGCCGGTATCGCAATCGGCAGCAGGTCGTGGGGCGTGACCAGCAGGCCCAAGACCAGAAACATACCGATCTGCGCCAGCCAGGCCATGCCGTCAAGCATGTGCAAAATACCGTGACGGCTGCGAATCGGGCGGTTGCCCATCACCAGCCCACACAGGTAAACCGCCAGAAAACCGCTGCCGTGGATGGCGTTGGTCAGGGCAAACACCGCCAAACCGCCAGAAATAACGAGAATCGGATACAGGCCGGTCGCCAGATTAATGCGGTTTACCAACTGCAACATGAGCCAGCCACCGCCCAGACCGATCACGCCGCCGATACCGAATTCGCGAATGAGATGGACCAGCAGGCTCCATTCCAGATTGGTCTGGCCGTTGGCGAGCATGCCGATCAGGGTCACGGTGAGGAACACCGCCATCGGGTCGTTACTGCCGGATTCGATTTCAAGGCTGGCGGTTACTCGCTCATTCAGGCCTTTGCCGCCCAGCAGGGAAAACACCGCAGCCGCGTCTGTTGATCCGACGATAGCGCCGATCAACAAGCCCTGAATCATGTTCAGATTAAACAGCCAGGCCGCGACCATGCCTGTCAGAGCCGTCGTAATAAGGACTCCGATCGTTGCCAGCGACAGCGCGGGCCACAACGCCACCCGGAAACTGGAGACCCGCGTTCGCAAGCCGCCGTCTAGCAGAATGACTGCCAGCGCAAGGTTGCCCACCAGATACGCGGTGGCGTAGTTGTCGAAAATAATCCCGCCGCCATCCACGCCCGCGACCATACCGACCGCCAGGATGATCACCAGAATCGGGATGCCCAGACGCGAAGAAATAGAGCTGACCAGAATGCTTGCACCCACCAGCAACGCGCCGATCAAGAACAGGCTGTTGATGGTTGTGGCATCCAAGGGCGTTTCTCCATGCAGAAAAGTCGATAAGAAAAGAAGGGCAGTACGTTATGACCATGCAGTCACCGTGCCAACCGATTCTAACCTGTTGAATTGGTTGGCTGTCAAAGCATTGCTGTTGATTGACTGAACAGCGGTGTTTATGTCGATACACGGGCTGCGGATGTAACGTCCCTTCGCGAATGAATTCGCGCGGGACATCAACCGAGGCAGACACATGCCCGGTAGGAGCGGATTCATCCGCGAAGGCGGCGGGACAGGCGACGCGTATGCATTGACTGTAAGGGCCTCTTCGCGAATGAATTCGCTCCCACCGGGGGATGTTGGCGTAGCCGTCAGTTGAGCCGGACACATGCCCTGTGGGAGCGGATTCATCCGCGAAGGCGGCGGTACAGGCGACGGATATGCATTGAATGCAAGGGCCTCTTCGCGAATGAATTCGCTCCCACTGGGGGATGTTGGCGTATCCGTCAGTTGAGCCGGACACATGCCCTGTGGGAGCGGATTCATCCGCGAAGGCGGCGGTACAGGCGACGGATATGCATTGAATGTAAGGGCCTCTTCGCGAATGAATTCGCTCCCACCGGGGGATGTTGGCGTACCCGTCAGTTGAGCCGGACACATGCCCGGTAGGAGCGGATTTATCCGCGAAGGCGACGGTACAGGCGACGCGTATGCATTGAATGTAAGGGCCTCTTCGCGAATGAATTCGCTCTCACCGGGGGATGTTGGCGTATCCGTCAGTTGAGCCGGACACATACCCGGTAGGAGCGGATTCATCCGCGAAGGCGGCGGTACAGGCGGCGCGTATGCATTGAATGTAAGGGCCACTTCGCGAATGAATTCGCTCTCACCGGGGGATGTTGGCGTATCCGTCAGTTGAGCCGGACACATGCCCTGTGGGAGCGGATTCATCCGCGAAGGCGGCGGTACAGGCGACACGCATGCATAGAATGCAAGGGCCACTTCGCGAATGAATTCGCTCCCACCGGGGGATGTTGGCGTACCCGTCAGTTGAGCCGGACACATACCCTGTGGGAGCGGATTCATCCGCGAAGGCGGCGGTACAGGCGACACGCATGCATAGAATGCAAGGGCCACTTCGCGAATGAATTCGCTCCCACCGGGGGATGTTGGCGTACCCGTCAGTTGAGCCGGACACATACCCTGTGGGAGCGGATTCATCCGCGAAGGCGGCGGTACAGGCGACGGATATGCATTGAATGTAAGGGCCTCTTCGCGAATGAATTCAGTCACACTGGGGGATGTTGGCGTACCCGTCAGTTGAGCCGGACACATGCGAATGAATTCGCTTCCGCCTTTTGAACCCGCGTCCAGTTTCACCCAAGGAACCGAGGTATCCATAGCCGTGAAGCTCCAGGTCTGCTTGTCGTAACGAGTGCCTGCTTTGCGGTACTGTTTTAGCCAGCGGAACATCCGTTTAATGATGTTCCGCTGCATCAAAGGCCTAACGTATCGACTCATAAACAGATCGCAGTTGCTTCGCGTACTGTTTAGCATTCGGTATCCTGATTTTCTTCAGGTAAGAATCCAGCATTTCCGGTTTGGTTTTCAGGAGGTGCAGTTCAATCAGATAAATGTTCAGAAAGTTTTTATAAAATGGGAGCGTCTCTAGTAGAACGTCATCTTCATCTTCACTATGCTTTCCTTCCTGCTGATCCTCAGTCCCCTCAATGCTTTTCAATTTTGCAAGCACGTACTTCTCGCAAAAAAGCTTGTCGCTGGCGACTACTTCAAGGTCCTTTACAGTAACACCGGCTGCATTAATGTCCTCAATGTCATACCCCAGTAATGCGTCAGGTACGATTTTGTCATTCGTCGCCAGTTTTGGATTTTGAACCATTTGCTCAAGGAGGCTTGAATAAATTTCTCCCTCAATCCAGTGTCGAGCCTCTTGCAGATTTACCATATATCCACTCCCATAATCATATTCACGAACCTGTCCTGTCTGTGTCAATTGATCGGCAGTTCGTGCGCCGATGCGTTAGCGCCGGAACCTTGAGTCAGACGATATCTAAAAAATCGTCATTATCCATGTAGTGGTTCAGTGCGCTGATGACCATATCCATGTCTGCAGTTTGTTTCTGGTCGTATATATTGCGTAGCACATCATTGAATTGCTCTCCGTAATACAGGAGTTCAAGTCCGTTGGCGGTTACAAATTCACTGTGAACATCTTCGTCGTTTATAATCTCTGGATAACGATCCAGATAACAGATTGTTTCAGGCGTTATGAGCTCTGTTTCTTCCTCTGTATACAAGCATAAGTCGTCTAGGACTGCTGGTCCGGATTTTAAAAAAATAATCAAATCTACGATTGTAATGGGTTCGCCAAGGCGAAGGCTAGAATTCAAGTTTCGCATCATAAATACTTTCCTCGATATCAATGAAGCTCATGCCTTTTAAGTTTTCTGACTCGATGGCTTGCTTTAGTCTTGATGAAAAGACATATTCCTTCATGAGCATTTCACTGCAAATAAAAAAGTCTAAATCAATATCCTTTTTCTCAACAACAAATCGTGTTATCGAGTCGTAAATGTCTCTGCCATCATGATAGTTGTCTTGTTCAGGCAGGTGTGTGGTCGGGTCTTTTCTGATTTCATAAACAGCGTTCTTTTTGTCTAGCAGGCTCCTGATTTCCCGGCTGCGTAAAAGAAAATATTTTTTGGGTGTTGTCGATGATTTGTGTCCCTGAAGATGGACGCGGACTTCTATGGTATCCATTCTGCCATAGCGGAAAAGTCTGATTATGTTCAGCAGTTTTTCAGAGCAGATGAATTCGCTACCGAAATAAAAGAAATCAGTATCCAAGGCTTTGTGCCTGGCAAGGAAATCGAGGAGGGTTCCTGGCTGAGGGAATCTGGCATCCGAAAAGTCATTCGAGTTCCAGCCATAGCGTTGAAACTCTCCATCAATCCCGCCGCCAGGACAGCCTTTATCGCCCGGTTTATATTGGATCAAAAACACCATCGCCCCCTTGGCATTGCGTTCTGATATCGTTGAGTTTTACATTCTACCTTGAGTATTCGCTCGCCACCTGTCTATTATAATGAATAGTAAAGAATGCCAGGGTAGCGAGTTATGGTCTACAGTACACCAAAAAACCACAAGCTAAAAAGCCTGTTTTCATAAGGCTGGATGCAGTATGCAACCTCTCAGAACCCCTGTAGGAAAAAAATACTTTGGCTCTTTTTTCTTCTTTGTTTTTACGTTGCTTGTTTTGGCAATGTACTCCGCTGTATTTAACCTGTTCGACAATTCTAATTGTCAGGGGTTTAACCACACTGAAAAGTTAAATGGAGGTGCGAAAACAATCGACAATAAAACGTTCGTGATAACTATTTGCGGGGCCGGGGTAAATAATAGTTTTTTTAATGGCGATGGTATGGAAAGGGTCCGATTGACTATTCTGGACGATCAAGGCGAGCTGTTAGTGAGGAGATATTATAAGGTTTTCTGGGGCGGCCAACCCGGACATGAGCCGCTTAAGATTTCCGAAGACAGCATTGTCTATCAAGATGACAAGGACCAGACAGACCACACAATCACGATGCCTCCCACACGGCTGGAATGGATTCGGGCAAGGCTCCCTCTTTAACGACGGGATTTTTGATGGCAATTCTACCCGCGCCGACTTTTCGTACAAAGCCCAGTCATCGAGTGATAGCGGCGTCGCTCATCGCAAGTAGGTAATTAATTACTGCACATCCTCCTTCCTTTGCTGATTGGATAAGCCCTCACTAGATCCAAAGGAATGGATAAAAATGGCGTCTAAAACAACCGGCTTTGACCGTGCAGCACTTCAACAACGTCACTCCGACGATGAATCCCGGCTGAAAAGGATGGCACGCTGGTTTCTGGAGGATTACCCCGATATTCATGGGCTGGCGTATGCCTTGGCACGCAGGATTCTGAAAAAACATTCCGTCGGGCATCTCAATCCGGATCAGATTTACTGGCATCGTTTTACTGACGGCACCCGCTCCAGCCCGCGGACTTTCACTGGGTGGGAACATGTTGGTCAGCCTGCCGAATCCACGACCCTGGTGGAACTGGTAATGCATCGCTTCAGCGCCGAGGACCAGGACGCAACGCCCGGGACGCTGCAACAGACGGGTGGCTTTTACACCGATGGGCCAGAGTGCCGGCTTTTCAACGAGCATAACGAAGTCGCGCTTTTGCCCCAGGATGTACTGAATGATTTCTGGGCTGCGGACTTTGCGACGATCTACACAGGCGCAGTGAAGCGCTTCTGGGCCGCGCATGGCGAAAATTTCCGCACCCTCGCCAAAGCACATTTTCTGGCCGCCGCCGCTAACGCAAAGCGTGCCGACAGATTACCGGACGAGCACTACCAGACGGTTATTGATGCCGTAGCCGCCTCGGTGCCGGATGTCATGACCCGCGCGGTGCTCCGTGCGCGTGTCGTTCCTCAGTCAGGCATCACGTTCCGCAGTTTCGATATCGGAGAGTATGTCGCCCACGACATTGTTCGAATTGTCGATGGCAAGGGAGGCCAGATTCTATACGTGCCTTCTCAACGGCCTGCGTTTCATTTCTTTGCCAGTGATGCTGCTTTGCACGCCTGGGTGTTGGAACAATGCGCGACTGACGCGTCGCGGTCGACCTTTACGTTGCATTTCTTTTCCTCGCAGGCCGCCAAGGAGCAGGACAGCGGAGTGTTTGACGGTTGGATCGGGCAATTGCAAAGGCATGAGTGGTCCGATCAGAAAGTCATCAATCGCATCGATCAGCAGATTGTCACAGACGTGTTCGAGCACCTGCGTGAACGTGCCCAGGCCAACATGCAGGCGCAGGGATATCTGCTGCTCACTTCGAACTCCGACCTGCGCAAGCAAATGATGATAGGCTATCTGAACGCCTTCACCCAGGTGTTCGACGGGATCGCCCCGTTGGCATGGCCGTTGACCCTGACGCTCGTAGGGGCAGCACTTACCAATGTCGGCTTGAGTATTGATCAGGCCCTTAACGGCAACACATCAAGGCTGCGCAAGGCCGGGGTGATCAGCGCTGTCCTCAATTCGGTTTTTGTGGTGTTCAACCTGCCGGACATGGCGGGGGCGGGCGCCGCGTTGTCGGAAACGGGCGTTGCAATTGAAACGGTGGATGACTGGGTGCCTGCTCAAAATAGCGATGCGTTTCTGGCCGAAATGCGCGGTAACGTGATTCTGGATGAAGACATTGCTGATGCGTCCGGGCACATGCAAGGCATCAGGGTGCTAACCAATGGTGAAACGTGGATTGAAATCCGCAACCTGCCTTATCGTGTTTCATACAACAGCTCCTTGCGAACCTGGGCCATCGTCAACCCTCAAAATCCGTTCGCTTTCTTTGGCTTCAAACCGGTGCGGCTCAATGCTGTGGGAGAGTGGGAGTTACTGGCTCCACCGCACCTGGGTGGCGGCTCTCCCATCGATGGAGTTGAAGGTGCAACTTCATCGGCAGGCTCCCAATCACAATCACTGGTCCCGACCCGATCCGCATTCTGGGATACCTACATGCGCTTCGATCTGCTCGAAGAGGAGCAGCTCTCCAAAATAGCCCTCGCGCGGCAGAAGGCGGTGGTGGATGACTGCGTTCGGGAATACGACCCTGCTTCGGATTTCGACTCGGAAATGGACACGGGTGGATTCATCAGCACCGATGAACACGGCAACCGGCTATTGGTTGACGCTTGGGGCGACGAGCATCGGCTGTTCAAAACCGAGGATGAGTACATTGGTGGTCGTGTATCTGATTACACCGCGCGCGACGAAGATTTCAACGTTTACCTGCGCACCGGCGAATCGACACTTCCCAATCAGATCGAAATGATCGAGGAGCTTGCCGAGGATATCGACAGCATCGGCTGCAACAACGACGTGGACCTGTATCGCGGTGGTAGCGGCCATCGCAGTACATCAGGCATTACGTTTCGCAGCGGGACGATCAAAACGGGGGATATTCTGGTCAACACTGACTTCACCTCGTTCAGCGAAAACCCTTATGTGGCGCGTATTTTTTCCAGCAGCCAGGGCGGCGTGCAATCGCATATTTTCCAGCTGCACATCAACGACGGTGCGGTGATCAGGTTCGACGATACCTCCATCGTTTTCGAAGTTCCGGCCAAGGCCTATCGCACGGCAACCCCAATAGCGCCTTTTTCGGGGGATTGGGAGGAAGCTGAATCAGTCTTCAAACCCGGTACCTTTTTCAGGATCGAAAACATTGAGGAGGTAGTGGGCGAGCATTTCAAATTCATCAAGGTGCGCTTGAGCGAAAGTCCAGCCGGTCGTCATCGGACCGGTGAGCCTGCAGGCCGTATCTTTGATCTGCGCACGGGCGAGCCATTCAGTCGTGAGCAATACGCGGCGAGACTCGGGCCGCAGGGATCAGCGCTGCTGGATATGTTCTTCCCGTCGGCGACCTGATTCAGAACCATTCACTTTGCATCGCCAGGCATAGGTCATCACGCGCTTCAAGAATTGTCAGTTCGTGATGACAGCCCGGCACCTCCCACGTCAGGAAGTATCGGGCGGCCTGCAGTTTGCCCTGATAGAAGTCCTTATCGGCCTCGCTGCCATTGGCAAGGCCTTGTTGTGCGCGAATGGCCTGTTCCAGCCACCGCCAGCCGATCACGGTGTGACCGAAAGCTTTTAGATACAGCGCCGAATTGGCCAGGGTCGCGTTCACTTTTCCCTGCGCCAGATCGCCCAGCAGGCCAAGTGTCACGGCTTGCAGGCGCGCCACCAATTGCTCCAGTGGCTGGCGCAGTTCGGTCAATGCTTCATGTGCTTGAGCGCGTTGTGAGGTGTCGGCAATCAGCCGCAATAATTGCTTGAGGCCCGCACCGCCGTTTTGCGCCAGCTTGCGGCCCAAGAGGTCCAGTGACTGGATACCGTTGGTACCCTCGTGAATCGGGTTCAAGCGGTTGTCGCGGTAATGCTGCTCCACCGGGTATTCCCGGGTGTAGCCATGGCCTCCCAGAATCTGGATCGCCAGTTCATTGGCCTTCAGGCAAAACTCCGATGGCCAGGCTTTGACGATGGGCGTGAGCAAGTCCAGCAACTGTTGGGCACTCTGACGCGCCTCTTCTGTTTCTCCGGTGGTGGTGTCATCGAACAGTCGCGCCGCGTACAGGCCCAGATCGAACGCACCTTCCACGTAAGCTTTTTGGGTCAGCAGCATGCGCTTGACGTCGGCGTGCTGGATGATCGGCACCGGAGCGCTTTCCGGGCTTTTGCTGTCAGGCAGACGGCCTTGTGGCCGTTCGCGAGCGTAATCGAGCGAATACAGATAACCCGCGTAGCCGAGCATGACCGCACCCATGCCCACGCCAATACGCGCCTCGTTCATCATCTGAAACATGCAGTTCAGGCCCTGGTGCGGCTTGCCCACCAGGTAGCCGACGCATTGCCCGTTATCACCGAAGTTAAGGGCTGTTGAGGTGGTGCCGCGCCAACCCATCTTGTGGAATAAACCGGCCAGAATCACATCGTTACGCGGCCCGAGGCTGCCGTCTTCATTGACCAGAAACTTGGGCACGATAAACAGCGAAATACCTTTCACCCCGGCAGGTGCATCCGGCAGCTTGGCGAGCACCATGTGCACGATGTTTTCCGACAACTGGTGATCGCCACCGGAGATAAAAATCTTGTTGCCGCGCAGACGATAGCTGCCGTCCTCGTGGGGTTCAGCGCGGGTGCGAATGTCTGAAAGGGATGAGCCTGCATGGGGTTCGGTTAACGCCATGGTGCCGAAGAAACGGCCTTCGATCATCGGTTGTAGGAAGCGCTTTTTCTGCTCCTCGCTGCCGAAGCTTTCGATCAGGTTTGCCGCGCCCATGGTCAGGAACGGATAGGCCGTAGAGCCTGCATTTGCGGCTTGAAAATGTGCAAAACAGGCTTGGGATAAAAGCGTCGGCAGTTGCATGCCGCCGTCTTCAAAGCTGCGTGCTGCATTCAGAAAACCCGCCTCAAGAAACGCATCAACGGCAGGTTTGACCTCGGGAATCAGAACCGCTTCGCCATTTTCATAGCGTGGCTCGTTCTCATCGGCCTTGCGGTTGTGTGGCGCGAAGTACTTTTCAGCGATGGTGCGCGCTGTGCCAATCGCGGCATCAAACGTCTCCCGATTGTGCTCGGCAAACCGCTCACGCCGGGTCAGCGCTTCGGCGTCCAGCACTTCGTAAAGCTCGAACGCCAGATTGCGGGAACTGAGCAGCGACTCGGACATGACCCTGTACCTTGTTGTTGAAGTGGGTTGAGTCTAGGCGCGTGTTTTTGAGCTGCACAGGATGATTGATTTGGGTGATGGTGGGGGAAAGCAGGCGTGAGGCTGCTTGGCAGGTGCTGCTCATCAAAAAAATGTAATCACCTGATCTGGAATGCTTTTCTGTAGGAGCTGCCGAAGGCTGCGAAGCATTTCTCCTGATACACCGCGATCGCAGCCTTCGGCAGCTCCTACAAGCCCAGTGTTTGCTGCGAGACAGCGCCGTGTCAGGTAGGAGGCAACTTGTTGCCGAGACGGCTTGTCTGGCTGGAATTTATCGAGCTTCAACTCCCGCTAAGGAGCGATCCAGTTCGGTCCGTGCCATGCCGATCAGGTGAACGACGGAAAAGGCCAGGTCACGTTTCGGGCCGTTGAGGCTGTCGCCGGATTCGTAGGCGGTCGCTGCTGCGCAACGCAGGAGTTCGGAGATGTGGAGCAGGGATTGTTCGAGCGTGAGATGCGGTGGAGCTGGCGTTACTGTTGTCATGGTCACTTTCCTTATTAAGGCCACCAGACAAACGCTGCTAAACGATTGAAGGTGGCGGCTTTGTCGCGGGTTAGCAGACCGGGGAAAATCACCAAAAACCGGCGCACCCAAAGGTGCCCCACGCAAAGCCGCCATAGACGGTATTTTTGCGTGGTGATTCATCCTGGGGCTGCTAAACCCGATCACTGATGAGCAGTGACCGACGCAGCCTAGAGAGACAAGAACACCCACGCAACGGGGTCAGGAGTCTCTAGGAAGTTTCACGCAGAAGAAAGAGACAAGCCTGTCGGAAACGCCCAATTTTCAGGGCGTTTCGTTAGCGAAAGTAACCGGGTTGCTGTGAGACCCAATACATCTGATTGAAATACTATCCTTGTGGGAGCCGGGCTTGCCCGCGATAAGGGCACCGCTATCTAAACTAAACCGCTTCCAGCCTTATCGCGGGCAAGCCCGGCTCCCACAGGTTCTGCGTCATTCAGTGGGACCGGCTAGCCATGCGGCATGGGTGCGCCCGTAGCGGTCAGGTCTTACGCCAGCAACCTCAGCAGCGTAGTAATCGAGCCCGATGTTCCGCCAATCACAATCTTGCCGTCAGGCTGAACCATCACGGCTTTCACGAAGCCGATCTGTTCATTGGTGAACGTGATTGAGCCAGTCCCTTCGTTGCCGAATTCGATGTCCAGCAGGCCATCAGGCAGATAGCGGGTCAGCTGGTTGCCTGTCATCACGCCGCGATTAGCCACCAGGATTCTGCCATCTGCCTGCAGTGCCAGGTCTTCGCCAACATCGCCTGGGATGCGCAAGGGTTCGCCGCGATTGAATGTAGTGTCGATTCGCCCGGTGGCGGTCAGGCGAATCATGTGGCTGCCTGCGCCGAGATCGGAGCCGGAGCCGTTGATCAGCGCAAGAACTTTGCCATCAGAGAGGACGATTACTCTGCGACACGCGTTGTAACGGGCGTCCACCATCCGGACTTTGTACACACCGCCGTCGGCAAATCCTTGATCCAGTTCGCCTGTACGGGTCATACGCAGAATGTAGCCATCATTGCCTACTTCCCCGGCCAGATAAAATGAGTCATCACTACCGCGCGCCATGTGCAAGGTAGATACATAACTATTACCGGTCAGGAAAGTTGCCTTGCCGTCAGTGCCGAAATAAGGTTCTTCTGTTTCGTAGTTGCGGCAATAAATAATCCCCCCGTTACGGTCGGAGCTGGCCAGCAAGACGGCTTCACCCATCCCCAGTAATCGTGGAGTGGAATATTGCGGACCCTCGGCAAGGTCCATGACGTACATGAGTCGCCCTTCATGGTCATACCTGAGGAGCGGAAGTTGTTGGGACGCTGATCCGGTGATGAAGAATGATCCATTGTTCAGCCTGGCGAAACCGCTGGCGCTCTGTGCCAGGATACTCGGTGGCGCGATGGTCAGGCCGTCGTGCCTGTCCCCGAAACGGGTATCGAAGTCACCGTTCAGGTAAAGAGCGGCAACGCCCGGAACGGACAGGTTCGGTGTTTCGCGTTCGTAGGCCCCATAAATCATTAAACGCAGGCCGGATGCATCCATGGCCAGGTTCGACAAGTCATTGCGGAAGTTGCCAGGCGGGCGGACGTCAAGTTTGCCATTGATACCAAAGGCAGGATCAAACTCAATTAGTTGATTTTGTAAGGTAGGCATTTTCTAAACTCTAGTTGCGTTAATTATATAGTTTTCGAAAGATTAATTAATCAGTCGGTAGCGGCGTTTAATCACAGAGTGTTAGAGAGTGCAATGGTTTTTTGTTGTTGCGTTGCTGGCGAGTGGGTGAGGTATATAGTGCAATTATTCTGGATGGTTTAAATCTGTTTTTATAGCGAATCAGCAGGCAGATTAGGTGTCAAGATTTTAAAGTTTTGACAATAAAAAAGAGAGCCGAAGCTCTCTCTTTTATTTACCCGTCAGCCCATCAACCGATGGTCATCAAGCTCGCATTACCCCCCGCAGCTGCGGTGTTGACGCTCAGTGCGCGTTCAATCACCAGGCGCTCCAGTGCAACGTTGGTTTCGCCATGGGACAAGCCGTTGACACCGACGATTGCGCCCGGGCGTTGGGCCACTTGCTCGCAGATCACGCGCAGCTGGTCCGAGTCGCCATGATGCAGAACGGCATCGATCAGCACCTCGTCTTTCGTCCAGTCGGCTACCAGTTTGATACGCGCCTGTACTTCTTTTGGGAGTCGCGCACGCAGTGGCTTGCTGAGCGCGTTGTCAGGCCAGATCGCACTGCTGCCGACCGCCAGAACCGCAGCTAACTGGATCAGCAGGTCGCTGTCCGCTTCAGCAAGACACAGCACGTGTTCGCGCGGCAGGATGCTGTAGCTGTTGCGCTCGCCTGTAGGGCCAGCCAGCAGGCGGGTGATACCGCTTTGCGATTGCACTGCAAACTGGCTGCAAAGCTGATCCAGCTCAGGCTGCTGATTGCCGGTTGCCCAGGTTTTCAGTGCCTGCAACGGCTTGCTCAAAGCTTCGCGCATCCGGGTATCCGGCGTCGCCAGCGCATCGCCACGCACGAACGATTGCTCGATGGCGTCGACCGGACGGGTGGAGAGCAGGCGATACAGATACAGCGGACCACCGGCTTTCGGGCCTGTGCCCGACAGGCCTTCGCCACCGAACGGTTGCACGCCTACCACGGCACCGACGATGTTGCGGTTAACGTAAACGTTGCCCGCGTTGACGTTGTCGATGACCTTGGCAATCGTCTCGTCGATACGAGTATGTACGCCGAGCGTCAGGCCATAACCAGAGGCGTTGATCTGGCCGATCAGGGTGTCCAGTTCCTTGCGCTTGTAGCGAACCACGTGCAGCACCGGACCGAAGATTTCACGTTGCAGTTCGTCAAAGCTTTCCAGCTCGATCAGTGTCGGCATCACGTAGGTGCCGCGCTTGATTTCTTCGCCATCGGCGATTGCAACCTGATAGACCGTACGGCCTTTGTCGCGCATGCCTTGAATGTGTTTGTCGATGCCTGCCTTGGCTTCAGCATCGATTACCGGGCCGATGTCCACAGACAAACGTTCCGGGTTGCCGAGGCGGCATTCAGCCATGGCACCTTTGAGCATTTCGATGACGCGGTCTGCAGAGTCTTCCTGCAGGCACAGCACGCGCAGGGCCGAGCAACGCTGACCGGCGCTGTCGAACGCGGACGATACTACGTCGATAACCACTTGCTCGGTGAGCGCGGAGGAATCGACGATCATGGCGTTCTGGCCACCGGTTTCCGCGATCAACGGGATCGGGCGACCTTGCGCATCAAGGCGACCGGCAATGTTGCGTTGCAACAGACGAGCAACTTCGGTGGAGCCGGTGAACATCACGCCTTTGACCCGATCGTCGCCGACCAGACGGGCACCCACCGTTTCACCGCGTCCCGGCAACAATTGCAGCACGCCTTCAGGAATGCCCGCTTCGAGCAGAATACGAACAGCTTGTGCGGCAATCAGTGGCGTTTGTTCCGCCGGTTTGGCCAGCACCGGGTTACCGGCAGCGAGGGCAGCGGCGACTTGACCGCTGAAGATCGCCAGCGGGAAGTTCCACGGGCTGATACAGACCACCGGGCCCAGCGGGCGGTGCGCGTCGTTACTGAAATCATTGCGCGCCTGCACCGCGTAATAGCGCAGGAAGTCCACCGCTTCGCGCACTTCAGCGATAGCGTTGGCGAAGGTTTTGCCCGCCTCGCGAGCCAGCAGGCCCATCAATGGCTGGATTTCTGCTTCCATCAGGTCGGCGGCACGCTCCAGGATAGCCGCGCGTTCGGCCGGCGGAGTGGCTTGCCAGATCGGGCCGGAGCTCAGGGCGCAGAGTAGGGCGCTGTCGACATCTTCCAGACTGGCTTCCTGCACATGCCCCACGACGTCACGCAGATCAGACGGATTAAGCAACGGGGTGGCTGTGCCTTCACTGGCAGGGCTGCCGAGCATCGGGGCAGCCTTCCAGTCGTTGTGAGCGGTGGCCAGAAGGGCAGAAGACAGCGAGCCCAGACGATGTTCGTTGGCCAGGTCAATACCGCTGGAGTTGGCGCGCTCGGCACCATACAGATCACGCGGCAGAGGAATGCGCGGGTGTGGCAGGCCGAAGCCGCCTTCCTGAGTCGCCATGCGCTCGATGCTGGCCACTGGATCAGCCACCAGTTCCTGAATGGAAATCGACTGATCGGCAATCCGGTTAACGAACGAAGTGTTCGCCCCGTTTTCCAGCAGGCGACGCACCAGATAGGCCAGCAGTGTTTCGTGGGTGCCTACCGGCGCATATACGCGACACGGTCGGTTCAGCTTGCCGTCGGCGACCTTGCCCACGACTTGCTCGTAAAGCGGTTCGCCCATGCCGTGCAGGCACTGGAATTCGTACTGGCCGGGGTAATAGTTCTGACCGGCGATGTGGTAAATGGCCGATAGGGTGTGAGCGTTGTGCGTCGCGAATTGCGGGTAGATGACTTCCGGCACCGACAGCAGTTTGCGGGCACAAGCGATGTAGGAAACGTCGGTGTACACCTTGCGGGTATAGACCGGATAACCTTCCAGACCTTCGACCTGGGCGCGCTTGATTTCGCTGTCCCAGTAAGCGCCTTTCACCAGGCGAATCATCAGGCGGTGACGGCTGCGGCGGGCCAGATCGATCACGTAGTCGATCACATACGGGCAGCGCTTCTGGTACGCCTGGATCACAAAGCCGATGCCGTTCCAGCCGGTCAGTTGCGGCTCGAAGCACAGGCGCTCAAGCAGATCCAGGGACAGTTCAAGGCGGTCGGCTTCTTCGGCGTCGATGTTCAGGCCGATATCGTATTGCTTGGCCAGCAGGGTCAAGGACAGCAGGCGCGGGTACAGCTCTTCCATTACGCGTTCGTACTGGGCGCGGCTGTAACGTGGATGCAGCGCCGACAGCTTGATCGAGATGCCCGGACCTTCGTAGATACCACGGCCATGGGACGCCTTGCCGATGGAGTGGATCGCCTGCTCGTAAGAGGCCAGGTATTTCTGTGCGTCGTGCTCGGTCAGTGCGGCTTCGCCGAGCATGTCGTAGGAGTAACGGAAGCCTTTGGCTTCAAAGCGGCTCGCGTTGGCCAGCGCTTCGCCGATGGTTTCACCGGTGACGAACTGCTCGCCCATCAAGCGCATAGCCATGTCCACACCCTTGCGGATCATGGGCTCGCCGCTCTTGCCGATGATACGGCTCAGGGAAGAGGTCAGCCCGGCTTCGTTGTGGGTCGACACCAGCTTGCCGGTCAGCAGCAAACCCCAGGTCGCAGCGTTGACGAACAGCGAAGGGCTGTTGCCGAGGTGCGGATGCCAGTTGCCGGTGCTGATCTTGTCGCGGATCAATGCGTCGCGCGTGCCTTTGTCCGGGATGCGCAGCAGCGCTTCGGCCAGGCACATCAGTGCCACGCCTTCCTGAGACGACAGCGAAAATTCCTGCAGCAGGCCCTGAACGATTCCCGCACGACCGCCAGCGCTTTTCTGATTGCGCAGTTTCTCGGCTATGGTCGCGGCGAGCTTGTTGGTCGCTTCTGCCATGGCTACAGGCAGGCGTGCCTGTTCAATGAGCATCGGCACCACTTCCGGTTCAGGACGGCGGTAAGCGGCGGTGATTGCTGCGCGGAGCACCGATTGCGGCAGGATGCTTTCAGCGAACTCAAGGAAGCACTGGTGAGTGGTGTCCACCGGCAATTCGCCATGGTCATCGCCATCTTTGCTCGCTGAGCCATTGAGTTCGGAGAGGGTTGCGCCACCTTCGAGCTTTTCCAGGTAATTGAAAATCGCCTGTTTGATGAGCCAGTGCGGAGTCCGGTCAATGGACTGAGCGGCTGCTTTCAATCGCTCGCGGGTCGGGTCGTCAAGTTTGACACCCAGGGTGGTGGTCGCCATGTGCTGTCCTCATCGTGCCACTGCAACGTGGCCTTGGTTGTCGGACAAGATTAGCCATGAGTGGGGTGGGGTGCAACCGGGTGCAACCCTTTTTTTGATGAATATTTCCGGGATCTGCCAGCCTGTCCTGCTTTGACATTCTCTGGTGCACAACCGCAGTGCTGATGTACGGATGAAAGGCAGCGCATGCTCTGGAACAGGGCAGATTTCGAAAAAACGAAGGGAGGTAACGTTGAGGTGCAACTTTTTGATGGTAAATGGGTTGCACCGCTGATGAGTTGTTGAATAGGATGCGTCGCGATGTCGCATCTGCGACCAAGAATTGTTCTCGCGGGACTGGCTTCGGCTGGGAGTGAGGCCAGAAAATCTGCCGCTTTTTTCTGCGTCTTGGCTATTAATCTCCCGGTCAAAGTCGACCTCGCTAAATAAAAACAATGCCAAGGCGAAATACCAATGAGTGTCAGCAATCCCACCCTGATCACCTTCGTGATCTATATCGCAGCAATGGTGCTGATCGGCCTGATGGCTTATCGCTCAACCAATAATCTCTCTGATTACATTCTTGGCGGTCGTAGCCTGGGCAGCGTTGTTACGGCGTTGTCGGCAGGTGCATCGGACATGAGCGGCTGGCTATTGATGGGCCTGCCGGGTGCTATTTATATGTCTGGCCTGTCGGAAAGCTGGATTGCCATTGGGCTCATCGTCGGTGCGTATCTGAACTGGTTATTTGTCGCGGGTCGTTTGCGTGTGCAGACCGAGCACAACGGCGATGCTTTGACCCTGCCGGACTATTTCACCAGTCGATTTGAAGACAAAAGCGGCTTGCTGCGGGTGATATCCGCCGTGGTGATTCTGGTGTTCTTCACCATTTATTGCGCTTCGGGCATTGTTGCCGGTGCACGCCTGTTTGAAAGCACCTTCGGTATGTCTTACGAAACTGCACTGTGGGCCGGTGCTGCTGCAACCATCGCCTACACGTTTGTGGGTGGTTTCCTGGCGGTAAGCTGGACGGACACGGTTCAGGCAACGCTGATGATCTTCGCATTGATCCTTACGCCGATCATCGTGCTGCTGGCTACCGGCGGTGTGGATGCAACCTTCCTGGCCATCGAAGCCAAGGATCCTGCCAATTTCGACATGTTCCGCAACACCAGCATCATCGGTATCATCTCCCTGATGGGCTGGGGCCTGGGTTATTTCGGCCAGCCGCACATTCTGGCGCGCTTTATGGCGGCAGACTCGGTGAAGTCGATTGCCAGTGCGCGTCGCATTTCCATGACCTGGATGATTCTGTGTCTGGGCGGTACGGTTGCTGCGGGCTTTTTCGGGATCGCCTACTTCTCTGCGCATCCGGAAGTCGCCGGGCCTGTCACTGAAAATCCGGAGCGAGTGTTCATCGAATTGGCCAAACTGCTGTTCAACCCGTGGGTGACCGGCGTGCTGCTCTCGGCGATTCTGGCTGCGGTGATGAGTACCTTGAGCTGTCAGTTGCTGGTGTGTTCGAGTGCGCTGACTGAAGACTTCTATAAAGCTTTCCTGCGTAAACACGCTTCGCAGAAAGAGCTGGTCTGGGTCGGTCGCGGCATGGTCCTGCTGATTGCGATCATTTCCATCGTGCTGGCTGCTGATCCGAATAATCGCGTGTTGGGCCTGGTGAGTTATGCCTGGGCAGGATTCGGCGCTGCGTTTGGTCCGGTGGTGTTGATCTCGGTCCTGTGGAAAGGTATGACCCGTAACGGCGCGCTGGCGGGTGTACTGGTCGGCGCAATCACTGTGATTGTCTGGAAGCAGCTGGGCATATGGGGTCTGTACGAAATCATCCCCGGCTTCCTGTTCGCCAGCATCGCTATCGTGGTGTTCAGCCTGTTGGGCAAAGGCCCTTCGGCGGGTATGCAGGCGCGTTTTGAGCTGGCCGAGAAAGAGTTCAAAGCAGCGAGCCATTGAATTGAAATGATTCTGTAGAAGCGCACGAGCAACGCGGGGCCGCGATGGCGGTGTATCAGGCAGAACGCTATCGCTGCCTCGCGTTGCTCGTGAGCTCCTGCAGAGAGCTGGGGCAACAGAAATTCAGCCCTACGTCTTGTTGTGATCAATATCCAGCTTATAGAAGGTGGCCTTGCCGCCTTCGCTGCTGTAGCCCTTGTTGTCCTGCACGTAAACCCCTGCCTTGAAGTACAGCGGCTTGTCACGCCAGGTGGCGCTGACCGGACTGGTCCAGTTCTTCCCTCTCGTGCTGACGCTTAGATCTCCTCCGGGGCTGAGGTGGATCTTGTAATTGAAGCGCTCGTTCAGCGGCACGCCTTCGGCAATCTGATAGACGCGGCTTTCCTTGTCGTCATAGCGCTTTCGGAACTTCGCAACTATATTTCCCGACTTGGTGTCTTCCTTGTACTGATACTCAACCTTGAGCATCGGCTCGGTGCTTTCGTAGGCGTGTATCTGGCCAATCACGATTTTGCCCGAGGAGGGCACCTGATTGACTTCAAGTGTGGCGTCGAGCTTGTTATCGGCTTGCGGATACATCCAGTTGTGCAGGGTGCCGTCGGACCAGGTTTCGCGCAGTTCACTTCGCGGGTACTTGGCGTTTTCGGTTTTTGATCCGGTGACGGGTGACCAGAAGAAGATGTAGCCCGACTCTGAACGAAAATACTTACCGTCATAGCCTTTTTTCAACTGGGACGTTTCGATTGTTTTGGGGGGCGAACCCACAGGAATACTCAGATTCCACGAAGCCATATCTACCATAAGTTGTTTTCCAATATGTCGCTTTGCCAGTAAGGGCTGTCTAGGTCAAGCCTTTCCGGGTTGTTGTTATACGTTCTCAATAACAAACTGTTAATAATTAATTGCCGAACGGATGACGTCAAAGTGCTGTCACATTGGCTGTAGGGCCTGCGCCATGTGGCCTGTAGGAGACGACCGTTAGTCGGTTAAATGTGAACTTTAGTGAAGGCGGTCACAAAGCTATCTTCAGTTTCCGTCAGAGCCGACTAGAGTTACGCGATTGGAAATCTAAAACGACTGTCCCTGGATGTCGTGCCACATAAGAGAAGTTGCATGGAATGCGCGCAAACCAAGCCGGGTGATGGCTGTTCTGTTTTGTTGGTGGTGGATGACTATCCAGAGAACCTGGTGACAATGCGTGCGGTGCTGCAAAGGCAGGACTGGTGCATCGTCACGGCGAGCTCGGGGATCGAGGCGTTGACAGTGCTTCTGGAGCGCGAAGTCGATCTGGTCCTGCTCGATGTTCAGATGCCCGGGATGGATGGTTTCGAAGTTGCCCGCTTGATGCGCGGCAGCCAGCGAACGCGGCTGACCCCGATTATTTTCCTGACTGCCAACGAGCAATCTCAGGATGCTGTGCATCGCGGCTACGCCAGTGGCGCGATTGACTACCTCTTCAAACCGTTTGATCCCAACGTTCTCAGGCCCAAGGTTCAGGTGTTGCTGGAGCAACAGCAGAATCAGCGCGCCCTGCAGCGAATTTCCCGAGAGCTGGAAGCTGCCAGAGCCTTTAACGCCTCGGTACTGGATAACATCGACGAAGGTATTCTGGTCGTCAACGAGGCCGGGCTGATCAACTTCGCCAACCCTGCAATCTGTCGCCTGTTGGGTGCCAGTGCCGAGACACTGGGCGGGACCAGCGTGATTGATTACCTGATTGAACCGGAGGTCGTCGATTGGGCGCAATCCGGGTTCTATCGCCATTACCGCAATGCCGAAATCTATCGCCTGCACGATGCGGTTTTGCGGACCAGTGAAGGCCGGAAACTGCCGGTGGCATTGTCCTGCGCGCCATTGCCGGCCGAGCAGAAATCCATGGTGTTCAGCATTCTGGACATGTCGGTGGTGCGCGATCTTTATCAGCAACTGGAGCAGCAAGCCGTTACTGATGCCTTGACCGGATTGCTCAACAGACGCGGCTTTTATCAGGCGGTCGAAGGCTTGTTGTTGCGAAATGACCAGCCAGGCCGGTTCCTGGTGCTGTTGTATCTGGATCTGGACGGTTTCAAGCGGGTCAACGATTCCCTTGGCCACGACGCCGGGGATCAGGTGCTGCTTTGGGTATCACAGCAACTCAAGGACTGCATGCGGCCCTACGATGTTCTGGCCCGCATGGGCGGCGACGAATTCACTGTGGTCATCGACGGCCTGGACTTCCCCGAGCAAGCCGCCAAAGTGGCGGAGAAACTCATCGAGCGGGTTTCCGTTCGCAGGCAGATCGATGGTCTGGACGTCACGCTGGGTGCCAGTATTGGTATCGCGACCTTCCCGGACTGCGGCTCCAATCTTGACGGGCTGCTACGTGCCGCAGATATCGCGATGTACGAAGCCAAGCGCGCAGGTCGTCAGCAGTATCGCTTCTACGATCAGGAAATGAACGGACGCGCCCGCTCCAGGCTGATGCTTGAAGACAGCGTCCGCACCGCCATCGATGGTCACGATTTCTCTATGGTTTATCAGCCTCAGGTTTCTATTGCCGATGGGCGATTGCGAGGATTCGAGGCATTGTTGCGCTGGCAGCACCCAAGCGCTGGTGATGTACCGCCAGGCGTGTTCATTCCTCTGCTTGAAGAGACCCGCCTGATCAACAAGCTCGGCGGCTGGATCTTCGAGCAGGGTGCCGAACATCGTGGCCGCTGCATTGATGTCTTCGACGATGATCTGGTGCTGAGTATCAGTGTCAGCCCTACCCAGTTCTGCATGCCTAACCTTGCTGCCGAGCTGCGCCGCGCCATGCAGCGCTATGACCTCAAGCCGGGGCAGCTGGAAGTGGAGCTCACCGAGGCGTCGCTGGTGCATAACCTTGCGCACAGCCGTAATCAGATCCGTCACTTGCATGACATTGGCGTGAGTATCGCGCTGGATGATTTCGGTGTGGGCGAGTGCTCGCTGACCCATTTGCGCAATCTGGACATCGATACCCTGAAGATCGACCGGCATTTCATCGCCGGTATGCTCACTACGCCGCGTGATACCGCGGTGGCGCGCAGCATCATTGATCTGTGTCGTAATCTGAACGTGCTGGTGATCGCAGAAGGCGTCGAGACCCTTGAGCAATATCAGTGGCTGGCCGACAACGGTTGTCAGTTGATTCAGGGTTATCTGGTAGCGCGACCGATGCTGGCCGATGAGGCATTGAGCTTTCCGAAGGTTTTTGACTGGGAGAGTCTGAAACAACAGTGATTTCTGTACACTGGCGCCTTTCATACTACGTTACGGCTCATGACTGCATCGGCGACTGCTCCGCTCAAATACCTTCAGGCCTATCCGGCAGCACTTCAGGATCAGGTCAGACAGCTCATCGCCATGAACAAACTGGGCGACTACCTTCAGCAGCGCTACCCTGAGCGTCATGACGTGCAGAGCGACAAGGCGTTGTACGCGTACGCGTTAGGGCTCAAGCAGGAATACCTGCGCAATGCGCCGAACATCGACAAGGTGCTGTTCGATAACCGCCTCGATCTGACCCATCGCGCATTGGGCCTGCACACGACTATTTCACGGGTGCAGGGCGGCAAGCTCAAGGCCAAGAAGGAAATCCGTGTCGCCTCGCTCTTCAAGGAAGCGCCTCCGGAATTCCTGAAGATGATCGTCGTACACGAGTTGGCGCACTTCAAGGAATCGGACCACAACAAGGCGTTCTACAAACTGTGCGAGCACATGCAGCCTGGCTATCACCAGTTGGAGTTCGATCTGCGGGTTTATCTGACCTGGCGGGATATGCAGTAGCACTGAGTATTAGCGACATTCTGGTGGGAGCGAATTCATTCGCGAAGGCGGTGTGTCAGTCATTGAATGTTTTTCAGGCATGCCCCTTCGCGAATGAATCCCTCCCACGGGGAAGTTCACCTGCCATGCCCTTACCGTAAGATAAAAGGCCTTCACCCGTTGGAGTTCGATCTGCGGGTTTGGGATTAGCGACATTCTGGTGGGAGCGAATTCATTCGCGAAGGCGGTGTGTCAGTCATTGAATGTTTTTCAGGCATGCGCCCTTCGCGAATGAATTCGCTCCCACGGGGAAGTCACCCGCCATGCGCTTACCGTAAGATAAAAGGCCTTCACCCGTTGGAGTTCGATCTGCGGGTTTGGGATTAGCGACATTCTGGTGGGAGCGAATTCATTCGCGAAGGCGGTGTGTCAGTCATTGAATGTTTTTCAGGCATGCGCCCTTCGCGAATGAATTCGCTCCCACGGGGAAGTCACCCGCCATGCGCTTACCGTAAGATAAAAGGCCTTCACCCGTTGGAGTTCGATCTGCGGGTTTGGGATTAGCGACATTCTGGTGGGAGCGAATTCATTCGCGAAGGCGGTGTGTCAGTCATTGAATGTTTTTCAGGCATGTCCCCTTCGCGAATGAATTCGCTCCCACGGGGAAGTCACCTGCCATGCCTTACCGTAAGATAAAAGGCCTTCACCCAATGGACGTCAGCAAAACCAAATCCAGCTTCTATCGCCGCCTGTACGTGGCGTATCTGATCGACAGCGAACTGGCCAGTAACGTCCCGGCATTGGTCGACGCGACCGGCATGCCACGTCGTACCGCGCAGGACACGATTGCTGCGTTGGCGGATCTGGATATCGTGTGTGAGTTCGAGCAGCTCGACGGCGCCCGCAATCACGCCGGGCAATACCGGATTCGTGATTGGGGTGCGATCGACAAAAACTGGATTGCGGGCAATCTGGCACAGATCAAGGCAGTGCTAGGTTACCCCTGAGGCTTACTCGAGATCGCGGCGCATCCCGATGTGGGGAATTTCGTCCTCCAGATACACATCGCCCACCGGCTCGAAGCCGTAACGGGCGTAATAGCCCTGCAAGTGCGCCTGAGCTGACAGATAGATCGGCTGGTCGGGCCAGGTTCTCTCTGCGTTTTCCAGCGCCTGCTCCATCAGCTCATGACCAATGCCACGGCTGCGTATCGAGGGTGCCGTCACAACGCGGCCAATGGTTACGTCACCACCTTGCTGGATAGGATCGAGCAAGCGCAAATAGGCAACCAGCCTGTCTTCCTGCCAAGCCATCAAATGGCAGGTATCACCCATCAGATCCTGGCCGTCGACATCCAGATAAACGCATTGCTGCTCAACCACGAACACCTCCGCGCGCAATTGCAGGATGGCGTAAAGCTGATCCTTGCTCAGGTCGGTGTGGTGTTTGCAGATCCAGTTAATTGACATGTCGCTGACTCGGTGAAGAAACGTTGAGCGAATACTAACTCATCCGGTCAGATACCCAATGAAACCCTGCAATGAATAGCCTGTGAATGTTTCGTGCGGGTTGCCGATAACCCTTCGAGGGTTTTGCGGAGCGCCGCACGTAATGTCATCTGAACGTGAGTTGTGAAAAGGGCTTTATGCAGCTTCAATGAGGCTACATGCCATCACCGGTTTTCCCGGTCATTGGCTGCAATTATCCGGGCGTTGCCCGTCTCAGGGAGATGAGCATGTCGTGTGTGCTACGAGCCATAGCTTTGCTGGGATTGCTGTTGATGGCTCAGGCCAGCGCAGACGAGAGATTGCGCTTGGTGGCCGATGCCTGGCCGCCTTTTACGGACGCTTCATTACTCAATAATGGCCTGGCAAGTGATCTGGTCAGCACCGCATTGCAGCGTGCCGGATACAGCACCGAGTACGAACAGGTGCCGTGGGCGCGCGCGTTGCTCGGGGTCGAGGAGGGGCGGTATGACGTGCTGATCAACGCCTGGTTCAGCGAAGAGCGCACCCGCATCGGTGACTTCTCGGAGGAGTACTTGCTCAATCGCGTTCGCTTCCTCAAGCGCGCCCGCTCCAGCGTGCAGTTTCAGGATCTGAGCCAGTTGTACGAGCGGCCCATTGCAGTCGTCAGGGGCTACAGCTATTCCGCCGAATTCGATAATGACGATCTGCTGGAAAAGGTGCCGGTGAACAACTTTTCCATGGCGTTGCGCATGGTCGTGGCGGGGCGTGTTGATCTGGCCGTGGAAGACGAATATGTCGCGCGTTATTACCTGGCGGCCGAGCCCCAGAGCACCCGTGACAAGTTGCAGTTTCTGCCTAAATCACTGAGCGAAAACAGCCTGCATATTCTGGTCAGTCACAAGAACCCGAAACATCAGGGGATCGTTGCTGACTTCAACCGGGAAATTGCCGCCATGAAAGCCGATGGCAGCTACGCAGAAATCTTCAAGCGACACGGTCTGTAGTGACAGGCTCCGGCACCTTGATCAAATGCGCCGCCAGGGTCCGCAACGGCCCCAGTTGACGGCAGATCAGCGCCAGTTGGGTCTGCACCAGGCGCTGACTTTCATCCAGCTCATCAGGCATTTGCTCAAGTTCAGTGGCCAGCGCCTCTTCAGCGTCGCTGTGAATCGCCACCGGCTGCTTCTCGGCGAGGCCTTGGGCGATTTCATCGATACTGGCCGCCAGCGTCGTACCCGCGCCGTTGATCAAGTGCTCGTGGACTTCGGCCGGTAGCTGCGTTTCACGGTGCGCGCCCAGCCCTGACAGATAGCTCAACAAGGTGTGCGAGAGCACCAGAAAACGAAAACCTACGTCTGCTTCCTTACGGAAATGGCCTGGTTCCATCAGCATGTTGGCCAGTGTGGTGGACAGCGCTGCGTCAGCGTTGTGGGCGTTACGCCGGGCCAGGCGATAAGCCAGGTCGTCGCTCTTGCCTTTGGCGTATTGCTGCATGATCTGGCGCAGATAAATGCTGTTGCAGGTCAGAGTATTGGCAAGCACTTTGTTCAGCCTTCGACCTTGCCAGTCCGGCAGGAACAGGAACACCGCAAGCCCTGCGATCAGGCTGCCCAGCAGGGTATCGAACAGGCGTGGCAGGAACAGCCCATAGCCGTCGCCGACCTGATTGAAGCAGAACAACACCATGATGGTGATTGCCGCAGTGGAGAGCGTGTAACGCGTGGTGCGATTGACGAAGAACACCACGCCCGCCAGCACCGCACACATCGATTGCAGGATCGGGCTGGTGACCAGATCAAACAGCGCCCAGCCGATGGTCAGGCCAATGGCGGTGCCAATGATTCGCTGGCCCAGCTTGCGGCGTGTTGCGCCGTAACTTGGCTGGCAGACAAATACCGTGGTGAGGATGATCCAGTAGCCTTGCGATGGATGAATCAAATGCACCATTGCGTAGCCGACTACCAGCGCCAGCGGCAGGCGCAGCGCGTGGCGGAACAACAGCGAAGTCGGGGTCATTTGCAGGCGCAGCCGGGTCCAGGCGTCCTTGAAGGTCCGCGGCGAGCGGTCCAGCAGGGAGCTGTCGGTCGCGTCGGCCACGGCATCGGGATTGCTGGCATCGCTGAGCAGCCTGTCCAGGGTTTCCAGATTGTTCGCCAACGCACGCAGCGAGCGCAGCAGGCCGCGCCATGCCGGGTTGCTCTGAATGCGCAAATGCTCCAGCGAGGCGCGCAAGTCTTCCATCGCATAGGCGAAGCTATCGTTGTAGACGAATGGCTGACGGAGCTGGATCGACTCTGACAAGGCCTGACAGGCCGAGCCCTGCTGACGCAGGAGGCGCTGACAGCGGAATAGAACGTCGCTGTGGAAAAAGGCATCGGCCAGTGAGTTGTAAGGGTAGTGCGATGAACTGGCGCGCTCGTGGATGTCCTGAGCGATGAAATACAGCTTCAGGTAGCGGCTGACTTTCGAACCGGGCCGACCGTTGCCCACCCGATGCAGAATGATTTCCTTGGTGGCGTTCAGTGCTGCGACGACCCGACCGTTTTGCTGGGCCAGTTCCAGACGGCGTGCTTCGACATCCAGTTGACGAATCGGCTCGAATAGACTCGATTTCAATTTCAGGTACTGACCCAGTTCGCGAAACAGCCGCGCCAGGGCCTGTTGCACCGGCTGGTTGGAAAACAGCATTTGCCACAATACCGACAGCAAGCCGTACCACGCTGCGCCCGCGACCAGCAGCATCGGTTCGTGCCAGAAGTCCAGCACTTCGCCGCCCCGCTGATCGACGCCAATCATGGTGTAAACGGAGAGAATCAAGGTGCCGTAGGCAATCGCGCTATAGCGCTCGCCCAGCGCGCCGAGCATGGTCAGCGCAAAACTGGCAATCGCCAGTGATATGGCAAAGATCCACGGGTACGGGAACAACAGCTCAACGGCCATGGCGGCAATGCTGAAACACACCAGCGTCACCGCCAGTGCGTTGAGACGGCCTTGCCAGCTGTCATCGGTCTCGGCCAGGGCGCAGGCGATAATCCCCAGAAACAGCGGAATCAGCAGGCCCATTTCGTTCTGATACCAGCACAGCGCCATGCTGCCGGTCAGCGCAATGAAGACGCGAACGCTGTAACTGAACTTATCCAGCGCCCACAGACGGCGGAAGGTATGACGAAGAGATTTCGATGCCATAAAGGAGCTGTTTCACGATTGATCAATGCTGAACTGGATATGTACAGGCCTTGGCCGCATCTGTACATCCGGTTGGCGAGATTTATTCGGTGAAGCCGGATGTAGAGGTTAAAAACTGTGGGAGCTGAGCTTGCTCGCGATAAGGCTGGACGCGATCTAAAGTGAATTGCGTCCAGCCTTATCGCGAGCAAGCTCAGCTCCCACAAGGATTAAATCGCACTCCAGTCATTAAACAAACTGCGCAGCCGCATACCCTGAGGCCCAGGCCCACTGGAAGTTGAAGCCGCCCAGATGCCCGCTGACGTCCAGCACCTCACCGATAAAATACAGCCCCGGCGACTTCAGGGACTCCATCGTCTTGGAGGACACTTCCCGCGTATCAATCCCGCCCAGCGTTACCTCGGCGGTGCGGTAACCTTCCGTCCCTGCCGGTACGACCTGCCAGGACGCCAGCTTTGTGGCGATGTCGGCCAGTTCGGCATGGGTGTACTGCTTCATCGGTTTGGACACAAACCACTGCTCGGCAATCAGGTTGGCCATCTTCTTGGTGAAGATTTCCCCCAGCAGGGTTTTCAGTTCGCTGTTGGGCCGTTCGGTCTGTTGCTCGTTGAGCCAGCTCGCTACGTCGTGGTCAGGCAGAAGGTTGATTTCCACCGCATCGCCAGGATGCCAGAACGAAGAAATCTGCAAAATCGCCGGGCCGCTGAGGCCACGGTGGGTGAAAAGGATGTTTTCGCGGAAGCTCGTGTCGTTGCAACTGACGAGACAATCCACTGATGTGCCGGACAACTCGGTGCACAGCTCTTTGAGCTGGTCGGTGATGGTGAACGGCACCAGCCCGGCGCGCGTCGGCAGCAAGGTGTGGCCGAACTGCTTGCCTACCTGATAACCAAAACCGGTCGCGCCTAGAGTCGGGATCGACAAGCCTCCTGTGGCGATGACCAGTGATTCACAGTTGATCGTGCCCAGCGTCGTGGTCAGCTTATAACCCGTTTCGCTTTTCTCGATCTGCTGCACGGACGTGTCCATGTGCAGGCTGGCACCGGCCTGCCTGCATTCGTCGAGGAGCATTTCGAGAATGTCGCTGGACTTGTTGTCGCAGAACAGCTGACCGAGCTTTTTCTCGTGATACGGCACGCCGTGTTTGCCCACCAGCCCGATGAAATCCCACTGGGTGTAACGCGCCAGCGCCGATTTGCAGAAGTGCGGGTTCTGCGAGAGGAAGTTGCTCGGCTCGGTATAAATGTTGGTGAAATTACAGCGCCCACCACCGGACATGAGGATCTTCTTGCCAGGCTTGTTGGCGTGATCGATCAGCATCACCTTGCGGCCACGGCCAGCAGCGGTCAGCGCGCACATCAAACCTGCGGCGCCAGCGCCAATGATCACAACGTCAGTAACGGGCAAAGCGATTTCCTCGGGTGTCTGAAGTGACGCCTTCGCGAATGAATTCGCTCCCACAGGGGATCGCGGAACACCTGTGGGAGCGAATTTATTCGCGAAGCTTTTTGCTGGTTCTTACAAAATCCGGACGCGCAGCGATTTGCCTTTGATCTTGCCGTTGTTCAAGCGCTCCAGCGCTTGCTTGGCTACGCTGCGTTCAACAGCCACATACGCCTGGAAATCGAAGATCGCGATCTTGCCCACCTGGGCACCCGGAATACCGGCTTCGCCCGTCAGTGCGCCCAGAATGTCGCCCGGACGCAGTTTGTCCTTACGGCCCGAACCGATGCACAGCGTGCTCATGGTCGGGATCAGTTGCGAGCCGCCAGCGTTCTTCAGGCTGTCGAGCTGTTCCCAGCGCAACGACGCTTTCTGGAGTTCTTCAATGGCGCGGGCGCGCTGGCTTTCCGATGGGGCGACAAGGCTGACCGCAACACCTTTTTCACCCGCACGACCGGTACGGCCGACGCGGTGAATGTGCATCTCCGAATCACGCGCCAGTTCGACGTTGATCACCATGTCCAGCGCATCAATGTCCAGACCACGGGCTGCAACGTCAGTCGCAACCAGTACCGACGTACTGCGGTTGGCGAACATCGCGAGCACCTGATCACGGTCACGCTGTTCCAGATCGCCATGCAGGCCGACGGCGGAAATGCCTTTGGCAGTCAGGTGATCGACCACTTCCTGGCACTGCTGCTTGGTGAAGCAGAACGCAACGCAGGATTGCGGACGGAAATGACCGAGGACTTTCACGACGGCGTCGAGACGATCTTCAGGGGAGATTTCGTAGAAAATCTGCTCGATCTGGCTGTCAGCATGCAGCGCTTCAACTTTGACGGTCTGCGGGTCGCGCATGAACTTGGACGACAGCTGCTTGATGCCCACCGGGTAAGTGGCGGAGAACAGCAGCGTCTGACGCTTCTTCGGAGTCTGCTCGATGATGTCGGCGATGGCGTCGTAGAAGCCCATGTCCAGCATGCGGTCCGCTTCGTCGAGGATCAGCGTGTTCAGGCCATCCAGCACCAGTGAGCCTTTGCGCAAATGCTGCTGAATGCGACCCGGAGTACCGACGATGATGTGTGCGCCGTGCTCCAGCGAGCCGATCTGCGGGCCAAACGGCACGCCGCCACACAGGGTCAGGACCTTGATGTTGTCTTCCGAACGGGCCAGACGACGGATTTCCTTGGCGACCTGATCAGCCAGCTCACGGGTCGGACACAGCACCAGTGCCTGACAGCCGAAGTAGCGCGGGTTGATCGGGTTGAGCAGGCCGATACCGAACGCAGCGGTCTTGCCGCTACCGGTTTTGGCCTGAGCGATCAGGTCCATACCCTTGAGAATCACCGGCAGGCTCTGCGCCTGAATCGGCGTCATTTCGGCATAACCAAGGGACTCCAGGTTAGCCAACATGGGGGCGGACAGGGGCAAAGTATTGAAAGCGGTGTTAGTCACGGTAAAGAGCCTGCAAAACAAAATGTCGCGCAGTGTATCAGGTCACGTGGCCATCAGGCGCGCTCCCGCCGGGTGGCATTGTTGCTCAGGTTGGTATGAACCCTGTGGGAGCGGTGCTTGCCCGCGATAAGGACATCTCGATTCTGCAGGTAGATCACCTAAACCTTATCGCGGGCAAGCACCGCTCCCACATGGGTTGTATTTCAAGTCGCTGCCGGTTTCGCCTCCCTGGACGGCAACTGCAGAAATATCCCCGCCGCCAGCATCGCCATCACCCCTACGGTCAGGAAGGTCAGCTGGAACGCGCCCAGCACGCTGCTCACTTCGCCGGTCGACACCTGTTCGGTAAATCCGCCCAGCAACGCTGCCGCGCACGCCACGCCGAAGCTCAGGGACAGTTGCGCCACTACCGACAGCAAGCTGTTGCCGCTGGCGGCGCTGGCGTCGTCCAGATCGATAAGAGTGACGGTGTTCATCGCGGTGAATTGCAACGAGTTGACCGCGCCCAGCAAGCCCAGATGCACCAGCAGTAACCAGTAAGGCGTTTGCGCATCCACCAGAGCGATGCTCGACAGCAGAATCCCCAGCATCAGCGTGTTGCCAGTGAGGATCATTCGATAACCAAGCCGTTCGATCAGCCAGCGCGCCACCGACTTGGCGAACATCGCTGCAGCGGCCAGCGGCAACATGCTCATCCCTGCTTGTGACGGCGAATAACCCAGCGCTACTTGCAGCAACAGGGGCATGAGAAACGGCAGGGCTCCGCTGCCCAATCGGGCGAACAGGTTGCCGAGAATACCTACCGCGAAGGTGCGAGTGCGAAACAGTGACGGCGAGAAGAGTGGCGACTCGACGTGCCCGGCGCGCAGCCAATACGCGGCCAGACAACCGAAGCCTGCGAACAACAGCAGCACCACCCGCAAGTGCGGCAGATGCAATTCGCCAAGGCCTTCCAGAGCAATCGTGATCAACACCATCGACGTGCCAAACAGCGCGAAGCCGATACCGTCAAACTTCGTACGTCCGCCGCCGGGCAGGTCAGGGATGAAATGGTGCACTGCCCAGCAACCGAGGATGCCTACCGGAATGTTGATCAGGAAGATCCAGTGCCAGCTCAGGTATTCAACCATCCAGCCGCCCATGGTCGGACCCATCAGCGGGCCCAGCAGGCCGGGCAGGGTGATGAAGCTCATGATCCTCACCAGCTCGGAACGTGGGTAGGCGCGTAATACGATCAAGCGTCCGATGGGCAGCATCAGCGCGCCGCCCAGACCTTGAATGATCCGTGCGCCCACCAGCATGCCCAATGAGTTGGAAATGGCGCACAGCAGCGAGCCAAAGCTGAAGAGCAGGATCGCACTGAAGAAAATCTGCTTGATACCAAACCGGTCAGCGATCCAGCCTGAGGCAGGAATCAACAGGGCGATGGTCAGCATGTAAGCGATGACCACCGATTGCATGCGCAGCGGATCTTCTGCGAGCGAGCGGGCCATGGAGGGCAGCGCGGTATTGAGAATCGTGCCGTCCAGGCTCTGCATGAAGAACGCGATAGCGACTACCCAAGGCAGCCAGCGAAGGGTTTTTTCATCCAGAAGCGGGGTAGTGGTCGGCATGTGGGTCCTCTGTTGTCGGAAACGATCCTGGGGCTGATTGACAATCCCCTGTGGGAGCAGAGCTTGCTCGCGATGAGGCTGGACGCGATCTAACTGATATCTACGGTGACCTTATCGCGAGCAAGCTCTGCTCCCACAAAAGCCTCATTTCACAGTGATTTTTCAGCGGCCTTTATAACGTCAACGTCAACTTGCTGATTAACGCACCGGGTAGCTGGCTGGAAGCTGTCTGGCGCTCACTATAGGTACTCGTGGACAGAATCAGTTCCCGCTCTTTGGTCAAATCTTCCAGTGCGCTGCCCAGCAGGCTGTAGGCGCTGTCGTCAAAACGCATGGTGCTGACCGGGGCCTGGATCTTGCCGTCTTCGACCCAGAACGTCGCAAAGCGCGTCATGCCGGTCAGGCGCGCAGCAGGCTGGTCGGAGTAGTTCAAGTACCAGAGGTTGCCGATGTACAGCCCGGTACCGATCTTTTCCAGAACCTGCTCCAGCTCCAGGCTACCTGCCGCCATGCTCAGCGAGTTCGGCGCTTCCCAGGGCTCCGCGCCGTTGGCGGTCAAGCCATATTCAGCCGCACTGGCAGAGCCCACCAACTGATCGACGCCTTTGCCTTCACGAATCAACGTCAGGTCCCGACGTGGATAGCCTTCGCCGGAAAACGCAGGCGACAATGAACCGCTGACCTGCTCGTCGAGGCTCACCAGCGGGCTGAACTGAGCATCGCCGCTGTACAGCCGTTGCAGCGGGCTGGTTTTATTCGCCAGCGACTGCGCGGAGAAACCGCCCCAACACAGCATGCCCATGATTTCATCCATCGCCGCAGGAGCCAGATACGCACGGTATTGACCCGGCGCGAGGGTTTTCAGAGGTCTGCCGAGAAACTCCAGTTGCTCCCGAGCCAGTTCGAACCGGCGCGCGAAACCTTCGTCGCTCCAGTCATGCCCCGCATAGTTGGCTTTGACCGCCTGACCGTTTTCGTGAAACAGACTCCAGTCGAAATTGAAGCTGTTCGCCTCATGCCAGCCAAACGCGCCCCATGAACTGGCGAAACCGCGATACAGCGGACCCGCGGCATAGAACCCGACGAGATCAAGACCTTCACCAAGCTCAGCAATTTGACCGACCACATGCTCACTGTCCGGCAAGGGCACGTCTTGAACATTGGTGCTTTGCCAGGATTCGGTGTTGGGTTTGAGGTACGGATCTTTCGGCAACAGCGCCACGGTTTCCCGTAACTGCAGCAGTGCCTCGCTCAAACGCTGACGATCCAGTTGACCGTCGCCGTTGAGGGTCAGTTGCAAGTCGGCGTGGCGCTCGTCGTCGATCAGTTTTAGGGTCACGCTGGCCTGCTGCACGTGGCCGACCTGACGCACCTTGGCGTGATTGAAACGGATGAAATCCGACTCCTCGGCGTTGTAGACGAGGGTGAAGCGTTCTTGATCGCTGATGGCGCCGTTGAGCGTTGCGATCAGTGCCTGAAACTGCTGTTGATGCGACATCAGGCATCCCCTCCGAAAACATCGACTTGCTTGAACACACAGGCGGGCGAGGCATGGCCCACGCGTACCACTTGATTGGGTTCGCCTTTGCCGCAGTTGGGCGTGCCCAACACCTTGAAGGTGCTGGCGTCGCCCACGGCGCTGAGGTTTTTCCAGAACTGCGCGGAAATCGCCCGGTAATTCGGGTTCTTCACCACGCCCTTGAGCTCGCCGTTCTCGATCAACTGGCCCCACTCACAACCGAACTGGAATTTGTTGCGCGCGTCGTCGATGGACCACGAGCGGTTGGTGGACATCAGCACGCCGTGCTCGATGTTGCCGATCAACTGGTCGAGGGACTTATCCCCAGGCTCGATGTTGAGGTTGGCCATACGATCAATCGGCGGACGATTCCAGTTGCACGCGCGGCTGTTGGCAACGCCTGGCAAGTCAGCGCGGTATTGCGACAGTGCGCCGCCCAACGGTCTTTCCAGCACACCTTTGCGAATCAGGAACTGCTTGCTGGCGGGCGTGCCGTCGTCGTCATGGCTGTAGCTCGCCAACTGCTCGGGGATGTCCGGGTCGAAGGTCACGTTGAGCAATTCAGAACCGTATTGCAGATGGCCGAAGTCACTGGCCTTCACAAAGCTGGTGCCAGCGTAATTGCGCTCGTCACCGAGGATGCGATCCAGCTCCAGCGGGTGGCCGATGGACTCATGGATTTGCAGGATCATCTGGTCCGGCGTCAACAGCAGGTCGCGAGGGCCGTTAGGTGTGTTGGGAGCCATGATCAGTTGCAGAGCCTGGTCGGCGACTTTGCTGGCCGCGCCTACCAGTCCGCAGTTGGCGATCACTTCCGCGCCGCCTTGCTGGCCGAAGTTGTCACGGCCCAGGCTGCGGGTCTGGCTATCACTGCCGTCGTAGGCGGTGACGGTCATGCCCGGATAGACAAAACGCTGCGCCCGACGAATCTGTGCGCCTGCGTTGTTCAGGTAAATCTGCTCGACGTTTTCCAGACCTAGCGTGACTTGCCAGTTCACCAGTCGCTCGTCTTTGGGCACGGCGCTGGATTCGCTCATCAGCAGCTGCAGGCAATCGCTCAGGGGCGGGAAGGCGTCCTGCAAATGTGGCGACAAGTAGTCAGCCTGCGCGGTTGCAACGGGCTGATCGCTGAGGTTCAGAAGTGCGTGAGGGGCGAGCCTGCGGGCGTGGGCTTCGGCCTGTTCCAGAGCGGCTTGCAGACCCCGTTGCGAAAGGTCCCGGGTTGCTGCGTAAGCTTCGACGCCATTGAGGCGCACGGTCAGCATCGCGCCTTCGTCGGAACTCAAATGCGGCGGTTCCGCGACGTTCTTGCGCACGCATAGGTGCTGGCTGGTCTGGCGGACGTAACGCACGGAAAAGAACTGGGCGCGGCTCTGCAAGGCGGTAAACCGCTGCTTGAGCTGAGCGGAAAAATCGAACATGCAGAATCATCCTTGTTCGGGTGAAGCGGGGGATTTGGGCGTTGTCTGGTCTGGCGTCTTCGCGAATGAATTCGCTCCCACAGGTGGATCGCAATTCAACGTGGGAGCGATTCATTCGCGAAGGGCGCGACGCGGTGTAGAGCTGAAACGATGGCGCTAGATTAGGCCTGTGGCCATGTCGGGATCAAGTGCGGGGAAGGGAGAGGTTGTGGGAGCTGAGCTTGCTCGCGATAAGGCTGACGCGGTTCATACTTCAGATCGCGGCGATCTTATCGCGGGCAAGCCCAGCTCCCACAGGTTCTACGCTATCCGTTGGGGTCGGCTGCGGTGTCACTGAGTTTCATGGGGAGACATGGAGTCTCCCACAAGTAACGTATTTCAAATTTTACTGCGCAGTACGGCTCACTTCCCGCACCGGCTTGCCACGTGCTGGCTTGTCACCCGCCACGAAGTAATCCGCAGTGCTGCGTGGCAGCGGAGCGCGGCCGCGTATCTTGTCGGCGATTTTCTCGGCGATCATGATCGTTGGTGCGTTCAGGTTGCCGGTGGTAATCAGCGGCATGATCGACGCATCGACAACGCGCAGGCTCTGCATGCCGTGCACGCGGCCTTCACCATCGACCACGGCCATTTCATCGGTGCCCATTTTGCACGAGCAGGATGGGTGATAAGCCGTCTCGGCGTGTTCACGGATGAACGTGTCGAGGTCTTCATCGGACTGCACTTCAATGCCAGGGCTGATTTCACGGCCACGGTATTGATCAAGCGCGGGCTGCTGCATGATTTCCCGGGTCAGGCGAATGCCGTCACGGAATTCCTGCCAGTCCTGCTCGCTGGCCATGTAGTTGAACAGGATGCTCGGATAGTCACGCGGGTTCTTCGATTTGACCTGCACACGACCGCGACTTGGCGAACGCATGGAGCCTACGTGAGCCTGGAAACCATGCTCCTGAACGCCCTTGGTGCCGTTGTAGTTAATCGCTACCGGCAGGAAGTGGTACTGAATATTCGGCCATTCGAATTCTTCGCTTGAACGGATAAAGCCGCCCGCTTCGAACTGGTTGCTGGCACCGATGCCGGTGCCGAGGAACATCCACTCTGCACCAATGGCAGGCTGGTTCCACCACTGCAGCGATGGGTACAGCGACACTGGCTGAGTGCACGCATATTGCAGGTACATTTCCAGGTGATCCTGAAGATTCTGACCGACGCCCGGCAGGTCATGAACCACCGGGATATCCAGCGCGTTCAGGACTTCAGCCGGGCCTACGCCGGAGCGTTGCAGAATCTGCGGCGAGGCAATCGCGCCGCTGCACAGCAAGACTTCTTTACGCGCTTTGGCTTCGATGCGCGCATCGCTGTCGCCGACCAGGTAGCTCACGCCCACGGCTTTCTTGCCGTCGAACAGGATTCGATCAGTCAGCGCGTGAGTGACGATGGTCAGGGTCGAACGCTTCTTGGCTTCATCCAGATAACCGCGAGCGGTGCTGGCGCGGCGGCCTTTAGGCGTTACGGTGCGGTCCATTGGACCAAAGCCTTCCTGCTGATAGCCGTTGAGGTCATCGGTGCGCGGGTAACCGGCTTGCACACCGGCTTCTACCATGGCGTGGAACAGTGGATTGTTGCCGGCTTTTGGCGTGGTCACACTGACCGGACCGTCGCCGCCATGGTAGTCGTTGGCGCCGATGTCACGGGTTTCTGCCTTGCGGAAATACGGCAGGCAGTCAGCGTAGGTCCAGTCTTCGAGACCCGGGTTCTTCGCCCAGCCATCGTAGTCCATCGCGTTGCCGCGGATGTAGCACATGCCGTTGATCAGCGAAGAGCCGCCGAGGCCTTTGCCGCGACCGCATTCCATACGACGACCGCCCATGTGTGGCTCTGGATCGGTTTCGTAGGCCCAGTTGTAGCGACGGCCCTGAAGCGGGAATGCCAGAGCAGCCGGCATTTGTGTACGGAAATCCAGACGATAGTCCGGGCCGCCGGCTTCCAGCAGCAGAACGGTGACGCCTGCGTCCTCGGTGAGACGGGCTGCCAAGGTGTTACCGGCCGAACCTGCGCCGATGATGATGTAATCGAATTCCTGGGACATTACTGCACCCTCTTTGAAAAGTTGTGGAGCGGGGGAGCGTTGAGCGCTCGACCCCTTGCACCCCATGCATGTTCGCTAGCTGGAAGGCCCCCTTCGCGAATGAATTCGCTCCCACAGATGTACTGCATTTCCCTGTGGGAGCGGATTCATCCGCGAAGGCGTCCGCCCAGACCACGATCGGCGAACTTAGAAAACGGAAGCGTAATCGCCCAACTCAACCTGAACGGACTTGATCCGCGTGTACTGCGCCAGCGAGCTGATGCCGTTTTCGCGACCTACACCGGACTGCTTGTAGCCGCCGACCGGCATTTTTGCGTCGGACTCGCCCCAGGCGTTGATCCAGCAAATGCCGGCTTCAAGCTGGTGAATCACGCGGTGAGCGCGGTTCAGGTCTTTGGTGACGATGCCTGCCGCCAGACCGAAATCAGTGTCGTTGGCGCGGCGGATGACTTCTTCTTCAGTGTCGTAACCGAGGATGCTCATCACCGGGCCGAAGATTTCTTCCTGGACGATTTTCATGTCGTCAGTGCAATCAGTGAAAACCGTTGGCGCGACATAAGCGCCCTTGGCCAGTTCACCTTCAGTCAGTCGCTCGCCACCGGCCAGCAAGCGTGCGCCTTGCTCTTTGCCGGAAGCGATGTAGCCCAGCACGTTTTCCATGTGGGCGAAGCTGACCAGCGGGCCGAAATTGGTATTTTCGTCTTCCGGGTCGCCTACACGGATGCGCTTCACGCGCTCCAGGATTTTTGCTTCAAACGCGCTCTTCAACGCGTTGGGTACGAAGACCCGAGTGCCGTTGGTGCAGACCTGGCCGGAGCTGTAGAAGTTGGCCATCATCGCAACGTCGGCAGCGCGATCCAGATCGGCGTCGTCGAAGATGATCAGCGGCGATTTGCCGCCCAGTTCCATGGTCACTTCTTTCAGGGACGAACCCGAAGCGCTGGCCATGACTTTCTTGCCGGTTTGCACGCCGCCGGTGAACGAGATTTTCTCGATGCGCGGGTGCTCGGTCAGCCAGCTGCCGACTTCAGCGCCGGTGCCTGGCAGTACGTTGAACACGCCATCCGGCACGCCTGCTTCGGTGTAGATTTCGGCCAGCTTCAAGGTGGTCAGCGAGGTGACTTCGCTCGGTTTGAAGATCATCGCGTTACCGGCAGCCAGTGCCGGAGCGGACTTCCACAAAGCGATCTGGATCGGGTAGTTCCAGGCGCCGATACCGGCAACCACGCCCAACGGCTCGCGGCGGGTGTAAACGAACGAGGAGGTGCGCAGCGGAATCTGCTCGCCTTCGATGGCGGGTACCAGGCCTGCGTAATATTCCAGCACATCGGCACCGGTCACGATGTCGACGTATTTGGTTTCAGAGAAGGCTTTGCCGGTGTCCAGGGTTTCCAGTGCAGCCAGCTCATCGTTGCGTTCGCGCAGGATATCCACGGCACGGCGCAGGATGCGTGAGCGCTCCATGGCGGTCATTTCGGCCCAGATCTTCTGGCCTTTTTCGGCGCTGACTACGGCGCGTTCAACGTCTTCTTTCGAGGCGCGCTGGACCTGAGCCAAAAGCTCACCGTTGGCCGGGTTGATGGCGTCGAAGGTCGCATTGCTGGTGGCGTCTACATAGCCGCCGTGGATGTAAAGTTTTTGCTGTTCGAAACGGGCCATAAAGTCCTCGCAAATTCAGAGTGGCTGGCGATGACTGACGTCAGGTTGCCGTGTCGGATTGGGCAACGCCGTGTTGCAGTCGTTCGGTGCTCGCCTCATCAAATGTGAAACGTTTCAGCTCACCGCTTTCGCCAGTTGGAAATCCATGTATTCGTAAGCAATCTGCAGCGCCTGATCGGTGTCGAACTCATCGCCCGACAGCGCGCCGCGTAGCCATAAACCGTCGATCAGTGCCGCGAGACCGCGGGCCGCGCTACGCGCTTGCTCCGGTGCCAGTACGCGGCGGAACTGACAGCACAGGTTCGAATACAGGCGGTGATCGTTGATCCGCTGCAACCTGTGCAATGACGGGTGATGCATGCTGGTAGCCCAGAAGGCCAGCCAGGTTTTCATTGCCGGGCCGTTGACCTGGCTGGCGTCGAAGTTGCCCTCGATGATCACTTGCAGATGCGCCCTTGGGCTGTCATCGGTGAGGGCGTGACGACGTTCACGTACGTTCACGATCAAGGCATTCATCAGGTGGCGCATGGTGGCTGCGATCAGGCCGTTCTTGTCCTGAAAGTAGTGGCTGATGATGCCGTTCGAGACGCCTGCCAGACGAGCAATCAGCGCAATGCTGGCGTCGCTCATACCGACTTGATCGACCGCAGTAAGCGTGGCCTGGATCAACTGCTGACGGCGTATGGGTTGCATACCGACCTTGGGCATTCACTAAATCTCCTGATTCGCCTGACTGATCGCTCTGCCCTGAAAAGGCTCAGCCAGTCTAAAGATTTTTTATTGAACGTTCAATCAATAAAAAATGATGGGCGTGCGGAACGCTTTGTAAATGCACATGTGTGACGCTATGAAATGTCTTTGGGATGGAGTTGCTCTGTAGGAGCGCGCTTGCCCGCGATTGCGTTCCGTCTGCGACAGATCAGGTGCTTGACACACCGCCATCGCGGGCAAGCGCGCTCCTACAGTATTTGGCTGCTACCCCAAATTTTTACCTAATAGCGCGTGATACAACTCACTGTCCCCCAATATCCCGACCACCTGGTTGCCATCCTGCAGCACCAGCTTGTTACCCGTCTGATAACGAATCTGCAGGGCGTCGCGCATGCCGATGTTGGAGTGCACCAGCGTCGGTTTGCGGTCCAGGGTGTCCATCGGTTGGCCCGGTGCCCAGTTTTGCAGGTCGAGTTGACCGGCACCCTGGCGTGCACCTTTGATGGTGTTGCCTTCGGCCAGTTCGAGCCACGAATCCACGCTTGGGTCCAGACACACCGAGCCGTTGACCCGGGTGCAGTTATCCAGCGTGCGCATGAGGCTTCGACCGCACAGCACGTTGAGCGGGTTGGTGTGGGCGACGAAGGTACGAACGTACTCATCGGCAGGGTTTAGCACGATCTGCTCCGGCACGCTGTACTGCACGATGCGGCCGTCTTTCATGATCGCGATCCGGCTGCCCAGCTTGAGCGCTTCGTCCAGATCGTGGCTGACGAACACGATGGTTTTATTCAGCTTGCTCTGCAGGGCCAGCAGCTCATCCTGCAAGCCTTGGCGGATCAGCGGGTCAAGGGCCGAAAACGGCTCGTCCATCAACAGAATGTCGGCATCCATTGCCAGCGCACGCGCCAGGCCAACGCGTTGCTGCATGCCGCCAGAGAGTTCATCGGGCTTCTTGTTGCGCCACTGAGTCAGGCCAACCAGTTCGAGTTTTTCGTCCACCAGCTTGCGGCGTTCTTTCTCGGGTCGGCCCTGCATTTCCAGACCAAAGCTGATGTTCTCGCGCACCGTCAGCCAAGGCATCAGGGCGAACTTCTGGAAGACCATGGCGATACGCTTGGTGCGCATCAGTTTCAGCTCTGCCGGTGTGCAGTTGGCGATGTTGATTTGCGAGCCTTCGTGCTCGACATACAGTGCGCCGCGGCTCACGGTGTTGAGGCCGTTGATGCAGCGCAGCAGGCTGGATTTGCCCGAACCGGACAGGCCCATCAATACGCAGATTTCGCCTTTCTCAATGTCCAGAGTGGCTTTTTCGACGCCGACGATCTGGCCGGTTTTCTTCAGGATCTGATCACGGGTCAAGCCTTCATCCAGCAGCTTGAGTGCCTCGCGAGGATCATTGGCAAAGATAACGTCGACGTTATCGAATTTGATAATGCTCATGCGTCAGCCCTCACTTTTGCTTCGGGTTGTTTGCAGATACGGTCGAGCATGATTGCCAGCAATACGATCGCCAGGCCTGCTTCGAAGCCTTGGGAGATGTCAGCAGTATTCAATGCGTTGACCACGGGTTTGCCCAGCCCATCGGCGCCCACCAGTGCGGCAATCACCACCATCGACAACGACAGCATGATGCACTGGGTAATACCGGCGGCGATGCTAGGCATGGCGTAAGGCAGTTCGATACGCGTCAGCAGTTGACGACGCGACGAGCCAAAGGCTTTACCGGCATCGAGCAATTCATGGGGTACATCACGGATACCCAGATACGTCAGGCGGATCGGCGCAGCAATGGCGAAGACCACCGTTGAAATCAGACCGGGCACTACGCCCAGGCCGAACAGCGTCAGGGTAGGGATCAGGTAAACAAAGGTCGGTACGGTTTGCATCAAATCCAGCACCGGTCGCATCACGGTGTAGAACATCGGTTTGTGCGCGGCAACAATGCCCAGCGGCACGCCGATGATGACGCAGACGAAGGTCGCGAACAGCACTTGTGCCAGGGTCTCCAGGGTTTGATCCCAGTAGCCCAGATTGAGGATCAGCAGAAACGACGCGACGACGAACGCGGTCAGGCCCCATTTGCGCTGGATGAAGTGCGCGAGGAGGGCGATCAGGCCGATCAGCACGAAGGGGTTGAACCAAGTCAGCGCAAACGTCAGGCCGTGGATCATGGTTTCAAGCGATGACGCGATTGCATCGAAAGTGCTGGCACCGTGTTGGGTCAGCCAGTCTACGAAGGCCGCGATGTACTCGCCTAAGGGGATTTTATGATCTGTCAGCATGGTATCGATTGTCCGCTTGCGGGGGGGAAGGGGGACAACAGGCGGGCGTACCCGCCTGCCTGTCTGCTTACTTTGTCAGCTTGGCTTTTGCTGCCTCCAGGCCAGGCTTGCCGTCGATGGTGGTCACGCCAGCCAGCCAGGTATCGAGCACTTGCGGGTTGGCTTTGAGCCAGGCTTTGGCGGCGGCGTCAGGCTTCTGCTTGTCGTCCAGAACCTTGCCCATCAGCGTGCTTTCCATGTCGAGGGTGAACGACAGGTTTTTCAGCAGTTGGCCAACGTTGCTGCATTCCTGGGCGTAGCCCTTGCGGGTGTTGGTGAAGATGGTGGCCTGGCCGAAGTTAGGACCGAAATACTCGTCGCCACCCGTCAGGTACTTCATCTTGAAACGGTTGTTCATCGGGTGCGGCTCCCAGCCCAGGAAGACCACGGCGGTCTTGCGGCGTTGGGCGCGGTCAACCTGGGAGAGCATGCCTGCTTCGCTGGATTCAACGACTTTGAAACCGGCGTCTTTCAGGCCGAAAGCATTCTTGTCGATCATGCTCTGGATCAGACGATTGCCGTCGTTGCCAGGCTCGATGCCATAGATTTTGCCGTCCAGTTCTTTCTTGAACTTGGCAATATCGGCGAAATCTTTCAGGCCTTTGTTATATAGCTCTTCAGGGACGGCGAGGGTGTATTTGGCGCCCTCGAGGTTGGCGCGAATGGTCTCGACGGTGCCTGCATCACGATAAGGCTTGATGTCGTTTTCCATGGTCGGCATCCAGTTCCCAAGGAACACGTCCATGTTCTTGCCATCGGCCAGGGACTTGTAAGTCACGGGCACGGAAATCATCGTGGTTTTGGTTTTGTAGCCGAGGGATTCGAGAACGGCGCTGGTGACGGCGGTGGTGACAGTGATGTCTGTCCAGCCGACATCCGAAAAGTTGACCGTACTGCACTGCTCGGGCTCGGCGGCTTGCGCCAGCATTGGTAAGCCCAGCGCAACAGCCAGTAGCAACGATTTAGAACCTTTCATAAATGGACTCCCTTGGTGTTTTTTTCTCGTCATCAGCTTCGCGAGCTGACACGGTTGGTGTTTTTTTCGGCTGAAGTACAAGGCGTTTGATCAAGGCTCTTCCACTGCGCTGGCGAACGAGTCGATACCGATCATGTAACAGCAAAAATCAAACGCCTACAGGGGGCGTCGTAACCAGTACACAGGGCGTCGTATCCAGTGTCGGTGACGTCGCTTACAGGTTTTTTCCATGCCGTAAGGTCTCTTTTACCGCGCAAACGCAGCTAAAACCGGCATAAGCCATCGCACCGGGACTCAGCGAATCACGGGCGACGTTGGTGGGGATGTGCGTGTCGTTACGGGGTGCCACAGGCGTTGCAAATGCCTGATGATGTGCGCACCACGGCAGGTAACAGCAAGAGCGTAGCAGCCGCAGCAGCGCTTGCCGTTAGCCCTTAAACCACTCATCACGGTGGTTTTGGATGTTCATTTGGGTGTTATGTTCCCCAGCCGACGCTTATCAGTCTCTGTAGGAGCTGCCGAAGGCTGCGAAACAACTGTCGGCATGACAATCCATTCGCAGCCTTCGACAGTTCCCGCAAAGGCATACGATGGGGCTGGATTGAAAGGTGCGCACTTATCGAACACCCACCCCGATGACCGCCACCTTTTGGCGCGCAAGCCCTTAAACATGGCGCAGTGCTACGTCTCGTCGGCACTGGATCTGTGCTGTGCCGTGCGTTGAGTGACATCCTGATACATCCCTCTTGGATCCCGGCACACAAGTGCTACCGAATTGCTCAACTGCCATGCACAGCGCGGGTCGCAACACGTGTGGACGTCGCTAATCGACAACTCAGGTCGCTGCTGACTAGACGCATCGCGACGTCGTTTTCAGGGGTTATTGAATAGCCATTCAACTTTAGGCATGGCATTTGCGTTGTCATCACAAAGCCCTGCTTCGTATGGGGCAATAACAAGAGCCTCCGCCTGAGGCCTCCAACCGCTTAGTGAGGAGATACTGTGATGACATCGTTCAACTCCGGGGCCCAACCCCAGAATCGCGCACCACAATCCATCGGCTTTCTGCTGCTGGATAACTTCACTCTGATATCCCTCGCATCAGCGGTTGAGCCTCTGCGTATGGCGAACCAGTTGTCAGGTCGCGAATTGTATCGCTGGACCACACTGAGTGCCGACGGCGGTCAGGTCTGGGCCAGCGATGGCCTGCAAATCACTCCCGACGCGGCCATGCACAAGGCCCCGGCGATGGACACGGTGATTGTCTGCGGCGGCGTGGGCATTCAGCGCACGGTGACTCGTGAACACGTCAGCTGGCTGCAGAGCCAGGCGCGTCAGTCCAAGCGTCTCGGCGCCGTATGCACCGGCAGTTGGGCGCTGGCGTGTGCGGGTCTACTCGATGGTTTTGATTGCAGCGTGCACTGGGAATGTCTGGCCTCGATGCAGGAAGCCTTCCCCCGTGTGGCCATGAGTACTCGCCTGTTCACCCTGGACCGCAACCGCTTTACAAGCTCGGGCGGCACCGCGCCACTGGACATGATGCTGCACCTGATCAGCCGTGATCATGGTCGTGAACTGTCGGCCGCCATTTCTGAAATGTTCGTCTACGAGCGCATTCGTAACGAGCAAGATCACCAGCGTGTGCCGCTCAAGCACATGCTTGGCACCAATCAGCCGAAGCTGCAGGAAATCGTTGCGCTGATGGAAGCCAACCTTGAAGAGCCCATTGACCTTGATGAACTGGCGGTTTATGTCGCTGTTTCCCGGCGTCAGCTGGAGCGCTTGTTCCAGAAATACCTGCATTGCTCGCCGTCGCGCTATTACCTCAAATTGCGCCTGATCCGTGCCCGGCAGCTGCTTAAGCAAACGCCGATGTCGATCATTGAGGTCGCCTCGGTGTGCGGCTTTGTATCGACGCCGCACTTCTCCAAGTGCTACCGCGAGTACTTCGGCATCCCGCCGCGTGACGAGCGCGTAGGTTCCAACACCACACAGCAAGTCGCCATGATGCCAATTCCGCAAGCCATGGTCCTCGCACCGCTGTCCGGCCCATTGTCGGCATTGAGCCAGGCCAGGAATGAGTCGACGTTTGCGAGCGTGAGGTTGTAACAGGCTTTATTGGTATCCCCCAAGGCTTTGCCTGACGCCGACAAATCGAGCTCCGGTAACGACCTGAGGTGGGAGCGAATTCATTCGCGAAGGCGGCATGTCGGGCGATGGAGATGTATCGGATGTACCGACCCTTCGTGAATGAATTCACTCCCACAGGGGCTTTGCCAGATTCCGGAAATTGAGCCCGGTTGACTATCTAGAGGTGGGAGCGAATTCATTCGCGAAAGCGGCATGTCGGGCGATGGAGATGTATCGGATGTACCAACGCCTCGTGAATGAATTCACTCCCACGGGCTCTGCCAGATTCCGGAAATTGAGCCCGGTTGACTATCTAGAGGTGGGAGCGAATTCATTCGCGAAGACGGCATGACAGGCGTTAGGTACGTGTCGGATGTACCGACCCTTCGTGAATGAATTCACTCCCACAGGGGCTCTGCCAGATTCCGGAAATTGAGCCCGGTTGACTATCTAGAGGTGGCGAATTCATTCGCGAAGGCGGCATATCGGGCGATGGAGATGTATCGGATGTACCAACGCCTCGCGAATGAATTCGCTCCCACAGGGGCTTTGCCAGATTCCGGAAATTGAGCCCGGTTGACTATCTAGAGGTGGGCGAATTCATTCGCGAAGGCGGCATGTCGGGCGATGGAGATGTATAGGATGTACCGACCCTTCGTGAATGAATTCACTCCCACAGGGGCTTTGCCAGATTCCGGAAATTGAGCCCGGTTGACTATCTAGAGATGGGAGCGAATTCATTCGCGAAGACGGCATGTCGGGCGATGGAGATGTATCGGATGTACCGACCCTTCGTGAATGAATTCACTCCCACAGGGGCTTTGCCAGATGCCGAAAAATTGAGCCCGGTTGACTATCTAGAGGTGGGAGCGAATTCATTCGCGAAGGGGGCATATCGGGCGATAGAGATGTATAGGATGTACCGACCCTTCGTGAATGAATTCGCTGCCACAGGTTTTTACCTGACGCCGATGAATACCCGTTTCATCCTTTGCAGCGACCAACGGACTGTCATGTCTGACAGTAGACGCCCTGTTTTTTTCGTCCCACAGTGGTCCTGGACTGAAGGAGGTCCTTCAGCTCTTTAACCCTGTACGGGCATGTTCAGTATTTGGCGAGTTGGAGGCAATTGCTTATTACAGGGATTGAGGTTTTTAACTCAGGGAGTTAGATCATGGAACATATACAGAATGGTGACTTCGGTACCGGCAAGCTGGACCCTTGGCGTCCCGTGATGGGTTCCACCATTGATATTGTCGAAGAGGATGGTCGCTATCATGCGGTACTAAACGACAGTGACAAGTTGAACCAAAGCGTTCGAATCGCGGATGTACAACCCCGGCGGTTCTTGCTCGCCGTTGAATTGAAAGTGGTCAATGGTACTGAGGAGGATAAAGGGCAAGTGCACTTGCTTTGGTCATCGAATGCCATATTCAGGACGTACTATCCTGCTGTGTCTGATGACTGGGCGACCACTACGTTTGATTTGTTTGTCTCGAATGTAGCGACTACCAACAATATCGAGGTACTGGTTGAGCCTCGATTCACCAAGGAGGTTTTGGTGAGAAGAGTTTCCCTCAGCGATGAGCGATAACGCAAACACTGACGCAGCCTAAGTGTGGAGTCGCTTGGGTAAGCGTGTGATGTTTTGAACACATGCAGGAGAGAATTCATTCGCGGATGACCCCTTCGCGAATGAATTCGCTCCCACCGGGCTGTGCCTGACGCCGACAAATTGAGCTCAGGTACCGATCTGAGGTGGGAGCGAATTCATTCGCGAAAGCGGCATGTCGGGCGATGGATATGCATCGGGTGTACCGTCCCCTTCGCGAATGAGTTCCCTCCCACAAAACGCTTAACCACGGCCCTGCTTGTACTCCACCAGCCCCGGCAACAGCTGTTTATCAATCGCCTGTCTCACCGCCGGTAATATCGTCGCGCTGCCGGTCAGCATCTGCTCCACCAGGCGCTTCAATGCGGTGGCGCGACCGTCGGTCAGGCCGCATACAACTTGCGCGCAGGCCTGCTCGGCAGTTGCGCCCGCAGGCACTTCGAAGCCAATTGATCGTAGCTGGCTGATCAGATCTTCCTGGTCAATCAAGTCCGCGTGCATCATCCCGGGCGCTCCATTTTTTCTGAGGTATGGAGCGATTCTGGTAGCGGACAGGCCTCTCTACAAGAGACGTTGTCCTGAATGGCTACGAACAGGTCGTTTTTGGCAGGATATCAAGATTGATCACGGCTGAACCGCTTGATCCGCTGCGTTGTAGCTGAAAGGTCTGCCGTTGAGTTGCGCAGCGTCGACCCTTATGACTGGCACCCAAAGGCCTGTCTTATTCTTGAGCTTGGTTTGGTAGGCCTTTGCTTCAGCCACCGACGCTTTAGCCGGATTCCACCAGAATGCTTCAATAGGCAGCCTGTTTCCGATGTCCGGCGGCCAAGTGGCAATCATCACCTCATTCCATGCCGTTTTATAAGGGAAATTTATATTTGCCCGGGCTTGAATGCTCACCTGAAACTGCGACGCGTCCTGAGTGCTCAATGAGCACTGATACGCTGCACTTGGAAGGGTAGCTGCGTGGGCACTCCACTGCGCCAATGTTCGAACGTTGATACTGGCGCAGGAACTCAAATCGGCAGCGATATTACTTCTGGGCCTCATTCCACAACCCTTGTCGCGCATGTTCCCAGAAGTGCTGGCGTTGTGAACATAAATGCACAGGTACTCGACGATCTTATTGGTGGCGATCGCTTTTTCCTGTGAGGTAAATATCAATCCGCTATCGCGTATAGGCGTAACGTTGGCGTCGACTCTCATATACGAAAAAGAGGTGCCGCCCACGGCGATAGCGCCAGCAGACGGATTCCAAGGGTCAAAGTTTCCGTTCTGTGTTCCACGTATCACCACCCCGTTGCAGTAATACGCCGGCGTATTGCCCGGGCAACTTGCCCGCGTATCGGTATACCGGGCATTAAGTGCCGCGGCTATTGCGGCTCCATCGGAGGGGAGTGCGTTGATTACCTCAATCGAAAGTGGCTCTGAGATCTTGAGTGGATCATTACCAATACCCACGCTGTAGGTCAAAACAGCCGTGCCCCCTACGTCCTTGGCTACCTCTGCTTTTGGAATTTCAAATGTTAGCGGGCGGGTGGCGCCTACCGTCTGCAGTGGAGCGTCATACTGGGATTTGCCTTTCCAACGCATGCCGACGTTGTGGCCGCTAGTAATGCCTGGGTAAGTAGCGGTGACGGGTGCCGTTGCCCCCATCGTTGCCAGATCAAGCTTGCCGTTGGGTGCGGCTGGCATTGCAGGCTTTGGATAATCACCACCCGGTGCCGGTGTGCCGATGACTTTTATGGCGCGAGGTTGTGATATCTCAAGTGGATCACCACCCACTCCGACGCTATAGGTCAGCACACCGTTGCCGCCAGCATCTTGTACGAGGGTGGTTTTTGGAATGGTGAACGCTAATGGGCGGGTCGCGCCGACCGTCTGCACGGGGGCGTTGTAAACGTTTTTACCCGTCCATCGTAGTCCCACGCTATGACCGGTAGTGATCGCAGGGTACGTAACGTTTACGTTGGCATTAGCGCCAAGGTTTTGAAGGACAAGTTCGCCATTGGGCGCTTCAGTTACCGTGGCTGGAGGAAGGTCCAGAGCGCGTGGATGTAATTGCTCATCGGTGACCGATAATTGCTGCACCACGGAACAGCTGCTTATCAGCAGGCTCATGCACAACAAAACTGCCTGAACGGTCTTTGTAATCATATGGCCTCTCTTCGAATAACACCGCCAGGTGACGGTGATTCGTGGTACTAGCTCACAAATATCTTCACGCCTTTATCTGTTTTTTGATCAAGGCTGAACCGCCTGGTCACCGGCGTCATAGCTAAACGGTTTGGCATTGACCTGCGTAAAGTCGAGCCGGATAACGGGCACCCACAGTCCGGTTTTCGTCTTGAATTTAGTTTGATAAGTTTTAGCTTCTTCCAGCGATGCGGGTACGTTGGTCTTCCAGAAGAACGCTTCAAGTGGCAGCTTGTCGCCCGTGTCCTGTGGCCAGGTGGTAACCATTATTTCATTCCACTGACGCCACACACTAAGTGCGGTATACGCGCGCGCTTCCACACTGACTTGAAACTGAGCCGCATCCTGGGCGCTCAATGAGCATTGATACGACGGAGCGGTTAAAGGTGTTGAATACGTAACCCACTGTTCAAGTGTCCGCACGTTCACAGCTGTGCAGGAACTCAAATCCGCCTCTGAGATGCTTCGTGTTCTGATACCACAGCCTTTGTCTTTACGGCCAGCACTCAGCGTTCCGGCATCGCTAGAGTATATGCAGAGATATTCCATGGCCTTGTTGGCCGCAATCGCGTCAGCCTGAGCTGCAAAGATAAAACCACTGTGGTGATAAAGGTTTGTAACGCCCGCATCGGCCCTCATATAGGTAAACGAAACACCACCTAATGTAATAGCGCTATTGGCTGGATTCCAAGGGTCATAATTTCCGTTTTGGGTGGAGCGAATGATCACCCCGTTGCAGTAAAATGACGGAGTATTACCTGCGCAACTTGTTGCAGTATTGCCGTACCGGGTATTGATCGCTTCCGCGATGGCTGCACCATCAGGTGGAGGACGATTGATGACTTCAATCGGGAGCCGCTCGGAGATTTTCAGCGGGTTACCATCAACGCCGACACTGTAGGTAAAGTAGCCTTGGGTACCCAGATCCTTGGCGATCTCTGCCTTGGGCATGGCAAAGGCCAGCGGCCGTGTGGCGCCAACTGTCTGGACAGGGCGAATGTCATAAATGGCCTTGCCCGTCCATCGCATCCCGACCGTGTGTCCATTGGTGATGGACGGGTAGGTTGCGGTGATGGTCACCGTTTCTCCCGCCGTGGCCAGATCAAGCTTGCCGTTGGGAGCGGAGGGCACGGTTGGGGGAGGATAGTCAGGATTGGGAGCAGGTGTGCCAATGACCCGGATAGAAAGCTGTCGCGAATATTCGATCGGGTTATCGCCGACACCCACGGTGTAGGTAACTACGCCTGTCTCACCAGAATCCAGTTCAAGGGTTGTTTTTGGGATGGTGAACGCTACCGGGCGAGCTGCGCCCACAGTCTTATGGGGGGCGTTGTAAGTGGTTTTGCCTGTCCAGCGCAGCCCGGCGGTGTGCGTGTCGGCAATTGCGGGGTAAGTGAACGTAACGTTGGCATTGGCCCCCAGATTATCCAGTACCAATTCCCCATTGGGGGCTTCTGTCATAGTGGCCGGAGGCAGATCCAGAGCAAGGGGGTGTATTTGTCCTGCGGGGACGGTAGTTTGACGGTCGTCAGCCGGGGTGAACAGGTTAGATACGCAACCATGAAGCAGCAGGCAGATGAGCAATAATGCGGCAGACCGGGCTTTAATAGTCATCATTGCCTCCATGGCAATAAAGCTTTAAATCAATAGGTGATTTTGGTCCGTGTTAGACGAGATCATTAATGGTGGGTGATATACCGAGTTTAGGCCAGGTGTTTAGCCGCCGTGAAAAAGTACATGAACCGAATCGCGATGATAAAACAGGCTATGATTCCAAAGCCGTTTTACGGGGCGGCGGGTATAGCCAATCGCGATAATGTATATTTCGGGCCGGGCTATATAAAAAAGGGCCCAGTAAGGGCCCTCAAAAAGCGGTCAATAACTACCAGTTGTAACGTACGCCCACATTCACGCCCCACGGCTGTTCGATATTGCGGCCTTTCATGTAATCAAAGTCTGCATGCACTTGCAGTACATCCGTCAATTGCGCCGCAACACCAGCACCCAGTTCCACACGGGTCCCCGACAGGTCGTTATGGAAGCGGGAATCGTTGATGGTCACCTTGTTGGAGGTCACTAACTCACGGGCCACGGCGGCCTTGACATAAGGCTGTACAAAACCGCCCTCTTTCAAAGCAAATTTGCGGCCTGCGTGGCTACCGACTTTGCCGAGCACCGAGTCAGCCTGGTTGCTGCTGGCGTCCATACCGTTATCCAGCGTGTAGTGTTCACCACTGACCCACAGCGCCGACACTTGTGCATAAGGCTCAACAAACCAGCCATCATCAAAGCTGATGTGCTTACCGGCTTCAACCGAACCGCCCACGCCGTGGTTGGTGTAATCACCTTTGGTTTTTGCTCCGTCGCGCATCGTCACATCGGCGGAGTTTTGAAAGCGGTTGGCCTTGATCAACGCATCGATATAGAAGCCGTTATCCAGTAGCCAGGTGCTGTACGCACCTACGTAGTAACTGTCGATCTTGCCCTTGTTACCCTGCTTGAGGTCCAGATTGGACTTGCTGTAACCGCCCATCAGACCTACCAGCCACTGACCATTGCTGCTGGCGACTGGCATGTCGGCACCAAATGAAATGCCTTGCTGTTGCTGGGAGTATTCAACGCCACTGCCGGCCGACATGTTGTATTTGTTGCCATAGGTGCGCATCCAGCCGCCACCTTCGTTGCTGCCGATACGCAGTTCGCCCATACGGCTACGCAGTGTGGCGGACTCGCCGTACCAGACAGTCGGCGCTGCGCTGAACAAGCCGATGGCGACTTCTGTGCTTTTTGATATCTCACCGGTTTGTACCAGGAACCAGTCATTGCCGCCCGTACCGTTCGCACGTTGTTCCAGTGCGTAGGCGTAAGTGCCGGTATCCACGAGACCGTCTTCGCTGTCGACTGCAAATTGCGCGTCGCCGCCTTCGATATGCACCAATTGGCGATCCGCATCCCCCGCTTTCGGGTTTGCACCCGTGTTTTCGACCAGCAACTTGTGGTTGCCAGTTGCTGTTCCGGACACATTAAGTTGGTCGCCTGCATTGGCAGCCAGATCGGTGCCCAGTGCGAAGGTGCCGCTACCGTTCAGTTCGGTGACATCCAGTTGATGAAAACTGGCGTTGCCATCGGTGCCGCGCAGATCAACCAGACCATCGTTCAGGCTAAGTTTGCCTACGGTTGAATTGCCTTCCATGACCCAGCGCGACGAATCGTCGATGGTCAGTGAAGTGGCGTTGGTGATGGTGCCGGTCAGGCTCGCATGGTTTTTCAGATCCAGATCTGCAACCGACCCACTCTCGACCAATACATCGCCGATCAAACGGCTGTTGTTGACGTTGAACTGGACGGTGGAATTCTTCTCGACTTCGAGAATCACGCCGTTGCCACCCGTCAGGGTCGAGCCATTGTTGACGTCGATGGCTGCAACCGAATTAGGCCTGGAACCTTCCGAAACAAAAATGGCGCTGCCGGTTTTGCCGGTAACCGATGAGTTGTCCAGCTTCAGGGTGCTCTTTTCGGAGTTCGCGAACTGGTCGGAGAGCATCACGATGCCACGATTGTCGCCCGTGATGCTACTGCCGTTTTGTACGTTAGCCGTCGCCCCTACCAGAACCATACCTACGCCGCCGTCAATAGCGCCATCGATACCCGTGCCAGTGCCATAAACCGAAGTTCCGTCCAGCGTGACGATGCTGTTGAATGAAGCTGATACACCACGCGTTACACCCTGGATCACACTATTGACGGCAGTGATTTTCGATCCGGTCAAGAGGCCGTTGATATCCGTGACGCCAATAATCCCGTAAGAAGCAGTAGAGGTGACATTGGTGTTGGTCAGCGTTACATCGCTGTCTGTCAGCAATATACCGCTCGTTGTCGATGTTGTTACGGAACCTCCGTCAATAGTGATATTAGAGCCGGTAGTAGCCTGGATAGCATCGGTCTTTCCACCCGGCGTGATTACCAGGGTAGCGCTACGGAGGGACCATTCTTCTACGGTGTCGCCATCATTAACAGTTGCCGATTCACCAGGAGCTAGCGCTGCGGCTCCAGCGGGATCAATGGTCGCGAAAGTAAGGCCAATTGCCAGCGCTAGAGAGGTAGAAGGTTTGCGAAGAGCAAACTTGGTAATACACATGTAACGACACCTTGCATTGAAAACAATGCTGCTTGTTTAAAAGAGGCGCCATTTAATAGAAATGGACTACAGAAATATCTGAGGACATTCCTTTAATCTTGTAGGAAATTTCCTTATTTGTGTTTGTAGAGGCTTTTTTAGGAACTTTAGGGTAGGCGGTCTGAATAGCCCGACACTTGCAGGGGGGACGCGAATGGTAACGGGTTGAATTGTTATCAGTCAGGGCTGCGATGGAGGCCCGTGGTGGAACAGTCTTTAGACCGGGAAGCGGTATTTCTGACGACTTATTAATCAGCGACTGGCCCTGACTCCTCCCGGCGAAAGCCAGTCCTGCGAGTCGGATCAAGCTTGCGGGCAGACGTAGAATCCTTCACTGGCGAGCGCCACTCGGGCCACAGCCTTTTTGTTCACGGACGCGACGCGTTCTTACCACGAATAGCGCAGACCTGCATTCACCCCCCACGGTTGTTCGATGTTGTCACCATTGCTGTGATCGATATCGGCGTGCAACTGAAGGACGCTGGTCAGTTGCGCTACCACCCCGATGCCCACTTCACCACGTGTACCGGACAAATCGTTATTGAAGGTGTTGTCGTTAACATTGACCTTGTTGTTTTTGGCAAACTCCTGCGCTATTGCGACCTTTGCATAAGGCTGCACAAACCCTCCTTTTGTGAGAGGGAACGTACGGCCAAAATGGGTCCCGACCTTGCCCAAAAAAGAATCCGCCCTATTACTGTCAGCCTCCAGGCCATTGTCCAGACGGTAATCCTCGCCTTCTACCCACAAGGCGGATACCTGAGCGTAGGGCTCGACGAACCAACGGTCAGCCAGTTGGATGTGTTTACCTGCTTCCACTGAAGCGCCCACGCCGTAAGTGTCGTAATCGCCTTCCGACCGTTCGCCATCACTCATGCGAGCATCGGCTTTATTGCTGAATCGATTAGCTTTGAGCACTGCATCAACGTAATAACCCGAGGTCGACAACCAGGTGCTGTATAAGCCGGCATAGTAACTGTCCACGTCGCCCGTCGAGCCGCGCCGCAGGTTCAGGTCTGAATGGCTATAACCGGCCATTACACCTATTAACCATTGTCCGTTAGAGGAGGGCAGTGCAGTGTCGACACCCAGGGAGATGCCACTCTGGTTCTGCGAATAATCAACACCATCGCTCGTTGCGATATTGAACCTGTTGCCGTAAGTCCGCGCCCAGGCGCCGCCTTGATCATGACCATTGCGCAGTTCGCCCATGCGGCTGCGCAGGGTGGACAGTTCGCCATACCACACGGTGGGTGCGGCGCTGAACAGGGCGACAACGGTTTGCGCACTTGGCGTCGGGATGGGCTCGCCAGCATCATCTTGCGCCTGCACCAGAAACCAGTCCGTGCCGCGCTGTTCCAGTTGATACGTAAATGCCCCTGCATCCACAGTGTCGCCCTGAACCGCAAACGCTGCGTCGCCGCTGCCCGTGTGCACAAGCTGCTGCGCGTAAGTCTCCTTGACCGGGTCAACGCCGGTGTTCTGGACTTGCAGGACGTGGCTGCCGGTTGCATTACCCGTGATGTTGATCAGGTCACTTTGATGCGCCGCCAAGTCCGTACCCAGTGCAAAGTTGCCGCTGCCTGACAGGCTGCCCAGGGTCAGCGTCTTGAATGCCGGATTACCCCCGCGCAAATTTACCGTCCCGCCAGCAATGGCCAGGCTGCCCAGGCTTGAACTGTTGGTCATGTTCCAGACCGAGGTGCTGTCAATGTTCATCGCTTGAGCGTTGGTGACGGTGCCGCTCAATACGCCCGTGTTGGCAAGGGTGATCGTTGCCGGGGTGGACGCATCCTGCACGATGTCACCCGTCATTGTGCTGCTGTTGATGTTGAGTGCACCTATGTTGTTCAGTTGCCCGGTGATCACAGCATTGTTGGTCAGCGTAACACTGGCAATCGAGCCGCTGTCCTGGTTAACGCCTCCGGTGAGGGTACTGTTGTCCAGAGTCAAGCTGCCGATATTAGTCAGTTGCCCGTTCCAGCTGGAATTGTTAGTCATCGCTACAGATGCGGTGCTTGCGGCTGGCACCGTGACGTCTCCGGTTACCGTGCTGTTGTCCATGTTGACGCTACTGATATTGCTCAGGTTGCCTGTCAGGCTACTGCTGTTCATGTTCAGGCTGGCGATGTTGGTCAGTTGCCCGTTCCAGCTGGAATTGTTAGTCATCGCTATAGATGCGGTACTTGCGGCTGGCACCGTGACGTCTCCGGTTACCGAGCTATTGTCCATGTTGACGCTACTGATATTGCTCAGGTTACCGGTCAGGCTGGCGCTGTTGCGCAAGGTGATGTTGGTGGTGGACGCCGCCACGGCTGACACGTCGCCGTTCAACTGGCTGTTATCGACGATAAGGTCTGCTAATGCATTGGCAGCCACATTGAGAATAATGCCGTTGCCCGCTGTTAGCGTCGAGCCGTTCTGCACCGTTATCGACGCGGTGGTGATCGCCGCATCACCGACCACCAGAATAGCGTCGCCGTTGGTGCCGACCACAGAAGAATTATCCAGAGTGAGTACCGGCAGATTGGAGCCAGCGAATTGATCTGTCAGCAGTATTACACCTCGGTTAGCGCCGGTAACCGAGCTGTTTTTCAGGTTGGCGGTCGCGCCCACGACGGTCATGCCGAGGCCCCCTGAACTCGGGCCGCCGGTGCCCGATCCAGTGCCTATGACCTGAGAGTCTGTCAGGTCCAGTTGACTTCTGAACGTCAAGTTGACGCCGCGTACAGCACCGGTGATTACTGTGCTGGAGACCGCCGCGGTATTGCCTGTCCCAGGCGTTACGTTATTGGTGATCAACTCCAGACCAAAGTTGACACTGGAGGTGATGGTCGACCCTGCAATGGTGGCTGTGCTATTGCTGAGGGACACGCCTTTGGTGACGGTGCTGTCTGTCGTCGCTCCGTCCATGATCAACGTGGAGGCAGTACCCCCGGCGATACTTTGTGTGATTGCGCCCTGTGTCACGGTCAATGTGGCGCCTGTCAGCGTCCAGCTTTCTGCTGGTGTTCCGGCATTGACGGTTTCTGATTCCCCGGGCCCAAGCACCCTCGCCTGTAAGGGGCTAGCGCAGGCCACGGTCAATACGCAGGGTATGAGGTAGCATTTGCACAAACAGTTGATATTCATACCGTATCTCCCTGTGGATGATGCATGTGCGCTTTACAGTGCGTGGGCACTTTTAACGGAGGGGCTTGCCGTCGCGTCAGGAAGAACGGCCCCTGAGTTTTTCAACTCAACAAAGAGAGCAATGATTTACTACGCACCCACTTATGCCGCTCAAACGCTTGAGTACGAGAATTATGAATAAGCTTTCCGTACCAAGGTGCGGATGGCTATAGAGGTAAAGCTCTATTTGGTAGAGTTGTCAATTATCAGGGTTGTTTCTCTGTATGGCTGTAACGGCGGTGTTACGGTTCGTGATATTGGAAATAAGTAATTGTTTCGTTATTGCGATTTGCTATTCATGCGATATTCCATTTGGAAGCAAATGCAAGGGGCGTGGCTTCGAAATAATTACTGAGCTTGAGTGCGCAGGATATCCAGCGCCGCCTTTAATAAAAAGCGATGGAAAACAGCAGGATAAGCATTAAATGTTCTGGATATTGGGTACTGAAACCTTGTTTTCAGCGCTGCCACTGTCATTTATGACAGTGGCGCGGTACGAGATCGACGCTAATACTCACTCCAACTGCACAGCCGCTCGAAAGTGTATCTGCCCCACCCTGGAATTTTCCACCCGTATTTAATTTTTGTCAGGAAGATAAAGTCATGTCTAACAAACAAAAATACTCACGCGTCATTCGTCATGGAGTAAAGCCGTCAATTGGAGTCACTGCGCTTAGGCAGCCACAAGCGCCTGAGATGTTACCGGATGGCAGGCTGCCCCTTGCTGTAATGGCTGCTCCTTTGAAAGTAGTGATCCCCGTGATCAGTGAGTTAACTAACCCGGTATGGGACAATGTAGTGTTGTTCTGGGATAACGTCGAAGTACCGGCTTCAAGGTATAATTTTGACCCTGCTGACACCACTGAACACGAGCTTGAGCTGCCCGTGGACGTAATGACCGACTCCCCAGAAGGCGTGCATCAACTCGATTACGTCACGAGGTTAAGTGCTGGTCAAAATGAGACAAGGGCCAATGTACCGCTGACGCTCATTATTGACAGAACTGCCCCAGGGGGCAGCGATCTGGGGCCTTTGATTTTCAATCTCGCCGTTGATGGGGTGGTCACCGAGTCAGATCTAAATGCTGCAGGTGAATTGGTAGCAACGATTCCAAACTGGAACGGGGAGGGAATTGGCGACGTGGCCACGCCTGAAATAGCCCCGAAGGCCCTTCCATTGCCCGCAGACTGGCTACCACTGACAGGCAGTCAAGAGACGGTCACCATCGTTGGCGCCCCGCTGAGCTTCAAACTGCCAAGGGCCGATCTGAGCACGGTTGATGGCGTGCAATCGTTCAGCTGGAATGTCGTTGATCAACTCGGTAATGTGCGTCCTCCTGATGAACGAGCGCCTGCAGTGCGTTTACGGACCTTGGTAGGTTCGCCCCCTTCCAATCTCTTGGCACCTGTTGTACCCGCTTTCGATCTTCACGAAGTTGTGACCTGGGCGGATGCTCAGGGGCCGCTTCTAGTGGATATTTCGCCGTACGACAATATTGCGGAAGGTGACATGATTGTTGTCACCTGGGGTACGCAAGAAGAGCTTCCTGCTCCTATCGGGAAGTTGCCAGCAGTACCTCCGCCGCTGCCAGATCCGATCATCAGCGTGAAAATGGACATTAAAAAACTCATTGCTGAGGGCGATGGCCCTGTAGCGGTCGCCTACCGTGTGGAGCGCGGGATCGATAAGTTCGGTCCCTCTCCTGCTACCACCGTTCTGGTAAATCTCACCATCCCGGGAGGCGAGGATCTTTTTCCGGAAACCCCTGAGCACGAAAACCTGAAGTTACTGAAAGTGACTAGCTCCAGCGGCCAGCAGAACGTTATTCCTGCGGCGGATTTCGACAAAGACGGTGTGATTACCATTTACCATCTGGGGGAAGATGGTGGTGAGGTATTTGTGGCCACCGACACTGTTGAAGTTTCATGGGGGCCCACTTTGAAGATACCGTTCACTGTTATAGACCCAACGGTCGATCTGGCTATTCCACTCGACAGCGACGACATCATCCAGAAAGGCCCCAAAGGGGCCTTCGATGTCAGCTACACAGTCAGCCGCGATCTAGGCGACGGGAATCCACCTCAGTTTGGTATTGCTCAGTCTTTACCGACTAATGTCAGGGTAGTGTCTTCTGCCGAAATCCCAGGCGGCGGTGCGAATCTGGTAGACCCGAATTTCACGGAAAAAGATGCCAACAACGTGATCAACAAGGCTGCTGGCATGGATGGCACGCCTATCCGAATCACCCTCCCCATTGCGAACATGACGGTGGGTGATTCACTGCATCTGAGGTTTGCCGGGCATTACAGCCTTACTGATCCCAATGGCGCTGAAATCCCGGACTCCCAAGTGGAACTCGTCCATCCGCTTCTGCAACTAGACATTGATGCCAAGTATTACGATTTCATCATTACTGAGCCCCAGTTGAGGTTCATATGTGAGGGCTTGGGGACCGCTATTTACACCGCGACAAACAGTAAGGGTGAGGTAGATTCTGCAAAGATCCCTGTCACCATCAGCGTAAGGGCCGCCAATTATTGTATTACTCCCCGACCTTGACGGCGCACCGATAAATATTCGACGCACAGAGCGTAAAGAGATGGGCGGAAAGCTCCATTTTCTTTACGCCGCCTGTCACGGCTACTCACCCATAGGTGAATGAAATGGATATCAACACCCCACAAGAAGTAACAGCCCTGAATGATTTAATCATTCCTGCTATTGATATAGGCGGTAGCGGTGGGCTGGGTAACGCTGATCTTGCAGACCCAAACAAAGGTGTGCCGATGTTAGCCATTCTGGTGGCCAATACTGCCGTAAATGACATTGCCGAGCTTTATTGGGATGGCGTTGTTGTCGATAATTTCACTATTAACGAGGACCAGATCGACAACGGACGAATAAGCTTCAACCCGCTACCTTTAGCACTCCCTGATAACCCCGCCGCTAAAGTGTTCTACCGTATTTACTTCGGCCTCGGCGGCAACCCTGATGACTCGCTCATCCGTGAAGTACGGGTCAAACGCACGGTGCCCGGTGATCCCGATCCAGACAACACTACTCCGACCATCAATGAAAATCTGTTAAAACCTGAGGGGGTTCCGCCCGTTATCGATACAGCCCGGGATTTGGACGTTACTGTTCCGCGCTGGCCGTTGATGGCCGAAGGCGATGTGCTGACCCTCTATTGGGGGGGCAATCGTTTTGCCATGAAACAACCGCCTTTACCCGCCGGGGAGGTCGGTAAGCCGCAAATTATCACGGTGCCTTCAAAGACCCTGATCGATGCTGGTGACAGCGAAAAGCTGCAGGTCAATTACGACATCCGCGACCTGGTGGGTAACTGGTCGCTGCTGTCATTGCCCGCTTTCACCAATGTGCAAGTGGACCCCAGCGCACCGGCGGCGCCGAGGGTGGTTGACGCAGACGTTAATCTGGAAGTTGATCTGGACAAGCTCGGTGCCCGTGACGCCAGAGTTGATACCCCCGCCTATACAGGCATTGCGCTGGGGGATGACGTTACCCTGCATTGGCTGGGACAAACAGCTGACGGTAACCCGGTGGTACCGGGGCTCGCTGACAAGCCCGTTACGAACATTGGCTTCGGACCCTCTTTCGACGTACCTAACAAACCCGTGGTGGATATTGCAGGAGGTTCGGCAACGGTCTACTACAGAGTGGCACCGGCTGCAGGCGGCTCAACACGTCGTTCAAAAAGCGTCACCGTGACGGTGATCGGTGATGTGGCGCCGTTGCCAAAACCGATTCTGGATGAGGCTGTCGGTACGGTCATAGACCCTGAAGATGTCTTGGTGGATGCGCATGTCATCATCCAGCCCTATGCGGGCAAAGGTCCAGGAGACGTGATCTACCTGACCTGGGAAGGCAAAGCGCTGAATGGCCAAACCTATACCTACACCGATGATTACGATGTCGGGCGTGATGAAGAGGACGATGACTATGAATTCCTGGTGCCTAAAGCCAATCTGGTTCCTTTGCGCAACGGCACCCTGACGCTCTCTTACAAAGTAAAGCTGTTTACCGGCAACCTCAGGCCTTCGTTGCCTTCGGTCTACAGTGTGTCGGGCACTGCCCAGCTGTTGCTCGAACCTTCGGTGGACAATGCCCCCGGGGACATTATTGATCCCGACCTCTATGACCGCACCGTGCTGCACATTGATGGTACTGCCGCTCGGCTCAAACGTCTGGATGAAGTCATTGCGTACTGGACAGGTGCACCGGGCAATGGCAGTGCAACCAAGGACTTTCGCGTCGCAAGTGACAACCAGAACCTTTCCTGGTCCATATTGCCTCCGTTGATAGAGTCCAATCGCCACAGGACAGTGGCCGTGCGCTATGAGGTGCGCCGTGACGCGGGTGGCGAGGACAAGTCTGACGTTCGCACGCTGCAAATCAAAGCCATCCTGCCGCTGCCCGACATCCTTGAAGATGACGCTGCCCACGTGGTTGATATCGCCAATCTGACCAAAGTGACGGTACGGGTTCCCGATTATCAGATGGTGACAGGCGATACCGTGTTGGTGCGCTGGGTGGGAGTGCGTCAACGTGACACCAACACCAAGACCGTGGGCAGTCCTCCACGGCCTATTGATTTTGATATCCCCATCCTATGGGCTGAGGAAAACCTCGATAAAGGGGTGACGGTCACCTACAGCTATGGGCGAGAAGATGATCCCGTCATCATTTCACCGCCCCAACCAATCAATATCGCTAACAGTCAAACCGGATTGAACCTCATCAGGCCAAGTGTGCCAGCCGCTACTGCACAAGGAGACCCGGAGGTGCTGGATTTTTCCAGGCTGCCGGAAAATACCGCCCTGATCATGCGCGTTAACTATGACGGCATGGCCCGAGGTCAGACCGTCAGAGGGCAATGGATAGGTCGGGTCAGGTATACCACTGAGATCAAGGACGTAACCTTGGTCGGCCCTATGGATTTCATCATTCCCAGAGATGAAGTCATCGACTCGATCGGGTCAACCGCCAGTGTCAGCTATACAGTGGTGCTGACCCCTGGAGGCACACAGCTGCCCTCAAAAATCTTGTCGCTCAGGATATTGCCTCAGGCGCTAAACCTCGTCGCCCCGACTATCAATGCAGCCAATACAACGGTATCCGTCGCCTACGGCGCAAGCCTGACAAGCCATACCATAGTTGTACGCTGGAAGGGAGTGATTGAGCACTACACTGCAATCCAGAATCCACCAACTAATGGCGGTACCACTCACTTCACAATTCCTACTGCGTGGGTAACTGAAAGCAGAGGAAAAGAAGTCCTTATTAATTACAGCGTAGGCGTGGGGAGTGCGCGTTTGATCTTCTCGCAACTACTTAGGAAAGAAATGCCCTGATGTAACAGGCCGATCCACGTGTCGATTACTGTCGGGGCGGCACATTGCCTGACAAAGATAAATAGCCATTGCAGGCGACGATAGTTTTTATTGCCGCTTGCCTATCCGGCCGTTAAAGAGTTGTCGGCCAGCCCCGTTACAACAGTAGAGGATAACTCTCATGGATACTAACGCGTTAGACCTTACTGCCCCAGAAGTTCCAGAAGCTATCAGGCAAGGCAATCCCAACAGACTGGACTTTTATCGAATGGCCGAGGGGACAGACCTTATCATGCGGGTCTATTACAAAGGCATGAATCGGGGCCATTCAATAAGAGGCCGTTGGGTGGGACGTGTGGAATACACCACCGATATAAAATATGTCACGCTTGTCGGACCGATGGATTTCATCATCCCGCGTGATGAAGTGATCGACTCGATCGGTATGTCCGTCAATGTCAATTATTCAGTTGTTGAAGATCCGAACAATCCGCACAGCCCGCTCCTGCCCTCTAAAGCACTGGCGCTGACCGTAGAGCCACAGGGTATTAGTTTGCTGGCGCCGACAATCTCGGCAGATAACCGAACTGTTTCCGTGAACTATGGCAGTCAAAGCAACGATACCGTCGCGGTACGCTGGAAGGGCCGCTCTGAGTACTTTACCGAGATTAAAAATCCACCGGCAGGTGGGGGTGTTGTTACGTTCAGCATTCCACCGGACTGGGTAGCGGAAAACACGGGCCGAGAGGTACTCATCAACTACAGCGTCGGGCGAGGGGGAGCGGGATTGAGGTTTTCGCAAATCCTCAGAAGGGATATCCCCTAACGTGTTAAGAGAGGCTTAAACAGCCGCTTTCAGGTATCGACTGACAGGGTGAAAATCTCCGTGGAGGAGTGCATAAGCCATGCGTGCGAATAAATTATTTACTTGTCTGACAAGTTTGCTGCTCGTGGCTTGTGTCAACCAGCCTCTTTCCGTTGAACCGCCTATGCCTTCGCTCAGCGAAATGGCCGTTACGGAAGGGCATAATACCAACAAAGCGGTACAGCCCCCGGACGTGATTCTGGCAGCAATGAATCGCAACTATAACGAAAATCAAAACAACTGCCTGGAGCGTGGCAGCAACTTACCCAGAGGGCATTACTACTGCAGCGGCGTGTTGGTGCGCACGGTAAATGACGGTGCATTCGACCCCTGGATCAGCAGCCCTAATGCAATCGCCATCGGCGCGACTTCTTACGCCTGGATTCGAAAAGATGTGCGTAACACCCGTCTGTATCACCCAGCGGGTTTTATATTGCGTAACAAAGCGGAGGCCATAGCGGGCAATTTGCCGGGGCTGGAAACGGGATTTATCTGTCTTTATCCGTTTGACGCGGGTACAGCTACCGACCAGACGCACCAGGGTTGTGGTCGTAGAGCGCTCCGGGTGTCTTTCCCCACCCATAACCCAAGGCATAACAACAGCGACTATGCGTGGGGATCCTGTGAAACATCGGGGATCACCAATGTCGCGCAGTGGGACGCACATTTTGAAAGCGTTGCGCAAAACCGAGGAAGGCAATGTTCATGGAACGTCGACAGCCAGGCAGGCTGGAACGCCATGATTGCTTCACACGCCAAGTACACAACCCATACGTCCGTGTGGAATGAAATTATGTTGAATAACCCGGCAGATAACGGGGCCGGGTTGCCGAAGTACATTGCCGCTTTTTTTTATGATGTCAGTTTACCAGCGGGTAAGTTAATTGCTCAGACGTTTCAACGAAAGCTCAATACTGCGGGTTACGTTGTACCTATTTTAAAACTGAACTTCCTGCTGCCTGATGCCAATCGGTTTGCTTACGACCCTGCGGACCAGGTGGTGCCGCAGTAAGCAGTAGCTCTACGGGTGTTAGTGTGCAAGGAGTCCTGTTTACGCCTGATTTTATTTTTAAACAATCCAGGCGCTGTCAGTCTGGCAGTCACGTGGGTACGGGTTCAACTTCATGACGTTTAAGAGCAGAGAGTTGGGATGATCATGAGCGGTTGACGGTTTTCATCCGCGACGGAATTTATTGCGCTCCAGGCCACCTGTCCGTGAGTGAATACGCATTAATAGCCTGAATGCTAAGGTTTCGCTATTAAAAAAATAATGAAGCTTCTAATACGTATAACCACTGTCATTTCTGACAGTGGTCAATGATTTGCTATTGATCAATACTGTCCTTCAGGCAGTCAAAAAATAGTTTCGTCGTCGGTCATTCCGTATCTGCGGTACTGCTTTATTGTGCGGTAAACATGGACCCTGTAGGAGCGAATTTATTCGCGAGGCGGTGTGTCAGGTCAACGTGCTTGTTATTAAGAAAACTCTCGCGAATAAATTCGCCCTTGCCGGTGGATTTCATTCCAGCTCTGATGATGAAGTTTAATTATGAAACGGTGAATCAAATGAACGCAAGTTATCCAGAACCCACTGTTGTAGAAGCCACAGGCGGCGTACTCGACCCTCTGAACGCAATGGACGGCGCTACCGTGCGCGTGACGTACGAGATGCTCGATAACGATCTTGTTTTTTTGTCTTGGGACGATCGAGTTGATCTGGATACCCTAAAGCCGGGCAACCAAAGCAAGGCACTGGATTTTCTGGTGCCGCGCGAAGCCGTTACTGATGCGATGGGGAGGACTATCAAGGTTACCTATACGGTTATTCGCTCTGGATCTGCTGAGCCGTCGATTGCACTTGATCTGGAAGTTGATATAGACCCACGTTATCCACAGCCCTTGGTCGTTGATGCTCCAGAGGGCGTGCTCGATCCTTCAGACGCTGCGAACGGCGCAACCGTTCGCGTTACGTATGAGATGTTCAATACCGATCTTGTTTTTCTGTCCTGGGACGACCGGCCTGACCTCATCGCTCCAAAGCCGGGGAGCTCAAGCGGAACGTTAGAGTTTCTGGTACCTCGCACAGCAGTTGTCGATGCAATGGGGAGAACTGTCGAAGTTTTCTATACGGTCATTCGCTCGGGGTCTGCTGTGCCTTCGATTCCACTTGATCTGGCCGTCGGGATAGACCTGCGTTATCCCCAGCCCTTGGTCGTTGAGGCTCTTGATGGAGTGCTTGATCCGCAAAACGCAGCGCACGGCGCAACTGTGCGGGTAACATACGAGATGCTCGACACAGATCTTATTCTATTGTCCTGGAATGGTCGGGTTGACCTACTCGTTCCAAAGCCGGGGACCTCAAATGGAACTCTAGAATTTCTGGTGCCGCGCGCAGCAGTTGTGGATGCAATGGAAAAAACTATCGAGGTTCTTTATACGGTCATTCGCTCAGGCGCTGCGCAAGCGTCGATAGTTCTCGATCTGACCGTAGGATTAGAGCAGGCCGAAATAAAACCAGTGATCCTGACAGTGACGGGCGCCAGTGGCGAAGTTGAAAATGGCGGTGAAACCCGCGACAGAATCCTGACAATAACTGGAACGGCAGGCATTGGGGTTACCTTGGACATATTTGTTGGCCCTTTTGGGGACGACCGGGTGGTGACACAAAGTGATGGGAGCTGGACGGCAACGATTACAATCCAGAATTTGGGGGCGGACAGCATTGGGGCAGCAGTGCAGGGGGGCGGGGGGAGCTCGGATAGATGGCATTATACCCGTATTGAATGACCGACATAGTGGCGAGAGAATATCCTTTGCCCATAGCCTGACCATTCTCTTGAATACGAGTCGATAACCCCAGTAGGAGCGAATTTATTCGCGAGCCCGTTTTCCAGGCCCACATGCTTTTCAGTAATCCCCTTCGCGAATACATGCGCTCCTACTGGGGACTCATTCCAATTAATAGGGTGATGTTTTGCTTATAACAAGGTGAATCAAATGAACGCAAATTATCCACTCCCCCTTGTTGTAGAAGCCCCAAGTGGCGTACTTAAACCTGAAGATGCAGAGAACGGTGCGACCGTGCGTGTAACGTATGTGATGCTCGACACCGACCTGATTTTTTTATCTTGGGATGGTCGAGTAGACCTGCTCGCTCCAAAACTGGGCAACTCAAGCGGGGCTGTAGAATTTCTGGTGCCGAGCGCAGCAGTTGACGATGCAAGGGGGAAAACTATCGAGGTTATATACACCGTTCTTCGCTCTGGATCTGCTGAGCCGTCGATTGCGCTTGATCTGGTCGTTGATATAGATCGACGTTATCCACAACCCCTGGTCGTTGAAGCCGATGATGGTGTGCTTGATCCTTCAAACGCGGTGAACGGCGCGACCGTGCGGGTTACGTATGAGATGCTCGACACTGACCTTATCCTTCTGTCTTGGGATGGTCGAGCTGACTTGCTTGCTCCAAAACGGGGGAACGTAACGGGGACAGTAGATTTTAGTGTGCCACCTGCGGCAGTTGTAGAGGCGGCCGATAGAACTATTGAAGTTGTTTATACGGTCATTCGCTCGGGGACTACACAAGCGTCGATAGCGCTTGATCTGACCGTAGAGGCAGTAGACACCGAAGTTAAACCAGTAATCTTGAAGGTGACGGGCGCCAAGGGTGATGTAGAGAACGGAGGAGTAACTCCCGATAATTTACTGACACTATCTGGAACGGCAGGTTTTGGCGTCACGCTGGATGTATTTGACAACGCCTACCCTATTGAAACTATCGTAGCGGAAGGTGATGGAAGCTGGAGGTTAACACTGTCGGGCCTGACGGAAACTCACCATAGCATTACCGCGAAAACAGCGGGTGGGCAGTTAGTGTCGGATGCGTGGTCTTTCACTGTTGTTGCAACGAAGGCGCCTGTTGCTAGCCGTATCCAGGGTGCTGCCGGGGTGTAGTCAGGATTTCGTTATTTAAACAGGTATTTAAACGTCTGATGCGCATAAGTTCTGTCAGTTCTGACAGTTGTTAGTAGTCTTCCGTTAGTCGACGCTGGTCCTCAGTCAATCGTCTGAAATCGCTCCGGTTTATAGGTGAGAGGCCGTCCTGCGTCCCAGGGTACTTGTAGGCGCGAATTTATTCGCGAAGCGTTGTGTCAGGCCCGCATGTTTTCAGTGATGGCCCTTCGCGAATAAATTCGCTCCTACCAGGGATTCATTCCAATTCGGATAGTGATGTTTGCTTATAGAAGGTGAATTATATGAACACAAGTTATCCACAGCCCACTGTTGTTGAGGCCCCCAGTGGCGTCCTCGATCCTGAAGATGCAGCGAACGGCGCGACCGTACGGGTGACCTATGTGATGGAGGACACGGACCTCATTCTACTTTCCTGGAATGAGCGCGCCAATCTGGTCCCCCCGGAGCAAGGAAATTCAACGGGTACCCTGGACTTTCGGGTACCGCCCGAAGCGGTGACGGAGGCAGCCGGGCAAACGATCCCAGTGAGCTACACGGTGGTACGAGGCGTTTCTGCGGAGCCTTCGCAGGTGACTGACCTGACAGTCTTGATAGATGGCCGTTCTCCAAAGCCTTCAGTTGTCGAGGCGGTGAATGATGTGCTTGATCCACAAAACGCGTTGAACGGTGCAACCGTGCGGGTAGACACGGCAACGGTCGACAGTGACCTCATCATTCTGTCGTGGGATAACCATGTCAACCTGGTCCCGGCGCAACCTGGCAACCCAAGTGGACCCGTGGAATTTCTGGTGCCTGCTGCTGCGGTCACTGCGGTGATGGGGAAAACCATTGAGGTGGGCTACACGGTTGTAGCCGCAGGGGCTGCAAAACCTTCGCAGATACTTGATCTAACGGTGTTGGAAGTGGAGGCTGAGGTTAAGCCCACCATCTCCAACGTCACAGGTGCCAGTGGTGATGTTCCTGACGGTTGTGAAACGCCCGACAACTTACTGACACTTTATGGAACAGCAGGCTCTGGCGTCACGCTGGATGTATTTGACAACGCCTATCCTGTTGAAACGGTAGTAGCAGAAAGTGATGGGAGCTGGGAACTAACATTGTCTGGATTGACAGAAAGCGAGCATATTATTACGGCGGGCAACGTCGGAGGGCAATGGGTGTCTGATCCGTGGTCTTTTACGGTTTCCACGACGCCCAATTTGAGTCGAGAGGATTTCGAAGCGGAGCCAGTGCGCGAGTTTCCAACAAATACTCAGCGCATACGTTTCACAAGTGGTCTGTCCTTAAGTTTGCCTATCTTGGAGGTTGGTCAAACAGCTGTAAGAATAGCGACGTATCCGGCATCTGGATTTGGAGCGCGCGCTTTAAATATAAGAGTGCCAAGTGATCTAAAGGAAGAGTGGCATACACATCAACTTGAGTTCATAGGTGGTTTTCAGTTTTTCCGTGTTAATTGTACTGGGAGCTCTGACCATCAGGTCTCCGCACTATTTAGTCATGAGAGTATCGACGCAGTGATGGGGGGATTTGTTTTGACTACGGGGTTAAATGAGTTTACTCTTCCACGTCCATTTAATCGAGTAACGATACAATGTCTTGGAGCGTCAGACTATTACTATGATTTTTTCGAATGGCGTTAATTGATGTGTTTCGTTCGACCGGTGGACGCGCTGTGTTATAGCTTTTATTGGATGGCGCGATGAGGCCCTGACCATCTCGTGGTTAAGGTATATGCACGGATGTTAACATCCCCGATGGCGGCACTACTACACATGGCCAAGTTTGCGTGTCGTGAAATTTTAGTGGCCTATGCACAGATACGTGGCCCTCTGTCAGTCTTTATGTCGATGATTTTAATAAGAGCTTCTTGGGTCGGTCTTCGACTGGACTGACAGCTACCACTGGAAAGATTTCTAAAGGGTCACATACATTAATTGTTAGAGCTGCTGACGGCAGGGTAAAAAGTACGTCTTGGGTAGTTATTAAGCAGTAGTCTCAGCTTTGATTTTCTCATCTACGCACGGATGCACAGCTGCCGTGGCGCGAGTACATAGTGATGTCCCGCAAGCAGCGCTCAACCCTGCTCGTCCAGCATCCGGAGGTTGGTGTAATTGTGGGTCAGGTGTTATTGGCGGTCATATAAACCTGCAGGTGCCTGGCCTTTTCTTTATTGGTTTTCTTGGGAAGGGCCAGCCACTCTCGATGCCATTGCTGAGGATTAATGTTGCTGATCAATTGACCTCAGAGATAATCCAGTGCAACGGATAACGTTAGCGTACAGCGCTCCGGCAGCTTTAGCGCGTCATCTCCGATGCGGGGGCCGGTGCTCCCAAACGCGACGAACCGTTTCAAAAGGCAAAGATGACATGCGCCCATGCTTGGGTTCGTCGACCAGTCCGTCTAGTCAAGGTGCTTTGTAGGTAATTCCGCCCACTTTCATCAAACATGAAATAACTATCCGGACTGCAATGTTTTTCAGCTGTAAGAGCGCGCTTGCACGCGATTGCCTCAGTACAGACGAAGTATTCATCGATTGACAGACTGAATCGCGGTCAAGCGCGCTCCTGCAGGTCCTCGTTTACTGCACTACAGCGCGGCTTCGTAGACGGGGCGGGACCTCTCATCAAACGCACGTAACTATCTAAACTCACACAAAACCTGTGGGGCCGAATTTATTCGGGAAGGGGCGGTACATTCGCCATATCATCGTCGTCGGGAATGTCGCCTTCCCGGATAAATCCGGTCCCACCCGTTCTCTGTTTGCCGCGAGACAGCGCGGTGACATGGGCAGCGGGGCGGCCCTGACTTGAAATACCTTCACTGTAGGAGTGAGCTTGTAATGGTCCAGTTTTTTTGGACCGTTCCGTAGGAGTGTTAGGCCGCCAGTTTTTCGAAAACAGCTGGCGGCAGGTTATTCGAGGCAGAGTGGCAACGTCGATGGTTGTAGTGAGCAATAAAATCCATCACGTCTCGTTCTGCCTCGAAGTGATTCGAGTAACCGTTCTCAGGTGACCAATCGTGTTTCTGTGATCGGAAGTAGCGTTCCACTACCGCATTGTCCCAACAGTTTCCGCGCCGACTCATGCTCTGCACGATTTGCTTCTCGGCCAGATAGCTAACGAAGCGGTCAGCGGTGTATTGGCATCCCTGATCCGAGTGAAACACCAGCTCGGAAGAAGGTCGGCGCAGCCCCACCGCAAGTCGTAAAGCCTGCAATGAAAGCTCGGTATCGGCCGTCCTTGAAAACGCCCAGCCAACGATCCTGCGCGAGAAAAGATCCATCACAATTGCCAGGTACAGCCAACTACCACCGACACGGATATAGGTAATGTCTCCCGCCCAGAACGTGTTGGGATGTTCAGGGTTAAAGCGTCGTGCCAGCACATTGGGCGCAATGTTGGACGGTTTGGTAGCCCGTCGATAGTGCGCATGCTGTGCCCGACGCCTCACCAAACCCAGACTCTTCATCAAGCTGCGCATACGATGACGCCCCATTTGGACGCCTTGTGCCTTCAGCGCTTTAACAAATCCGCGACTGCCCAGCGCGCCTCGATGTTCTTTGTGCAAAAGCCGGATCTTCTTCTCTAACTGCGGCTCGATACTGCGTTTAGCTCGAGGCCGACGCATGGCGTAATAACTGCTGCGAGGTATGCTCAGTACGCAGCACAAGCGTCGAACCGACAGCTTCTTTGTAGCGCCCTCAATCATTTTCTTCGGCCAAACAGCACCTTTAGATGAGAGGGCAACTGCTTTTTTAAAACATCGTTCTCGGCCTCCAGCAGTGCCAATCTGGCCTGCAGCGAGTCGATGAGATCTTGATCCTGAGGCCGGGTAGTTTGCGCGGCTCCTACCTGCTCCTTGCGCCACCGTGAAACCCAGCGCCGCAACGCGGTAGGCCCTACGCCAGTCTGCTCACACGCTTTAGGCACTGAGTAATTCAACTCAACGACAAGGCGAATAGCCTCGGCTTTTTCTTCGGCTGTAACGACCCGAAATCCCATGATGCTTCCTTAGGTTGATACTCCTACATCATGGTCCATAAATATTGAGCCACAACAGCTTGCTCGCGATAGCGTCAGGCGGTACGGTAATTTCTCAACAGGTCTACCGTTATCGCGAGCAAGCTCACTCCTACAGGGGTCCATGTTGCTGGGCGACGTGTGTGCTCCTGTGACGAAGGTCGAGGCGTCATTGATCGTTCAAGTTAAAGTATGCAGAGCAGCTATCCAAATAGATGTTTTATTGCTCCCCACTTTCGACCTAGTCGCCCACCCCCCACCTCATCCCGCCTGGGCAACAAACACGGCATGTCCCGCAACCGTATCCACGGTTCATCCTGCCAATGCATAACATTCAGCTCCCCGGTCTGCCACTCCAAAACACCCGGCGTCGGGCTGTTGTGGTCTTTCACGTCCGAGCTGTAGCGCAATCTCGGCAGCACGCTGTAGGTCAGCCATTTGCGCAGCGGCAGGTTGGCCGGGTTGGGGTGGTAGACGAGCAGGGCGTAGACGGCGGATTCACTGACCATCAAGGTTTCTTTTGCTTCGCCGTAGTAGCTCATCAGTACGTTGCGGCGTTGGTCGGGGGCAAGTTTGCGGGTGAAGCGTTCTTCGAGGAACAGGCCCATCATGCGGCCCAGTTCCCGGGCGCAAAACCACGCCTGGCGGTCGATGAGCAGGGCGTGCAGGTGGTACTTATGGCGGTTGAACACCATGGGTTCGAAAGGGGGTTCCATTGGGGTCTGTCCGTATTGGCTTTATTGAGGGACCAAAGGTGTCGGGAGCTAAGAACACCAACAAGAAGTGCCGACATATTCCCCCGAAGGGTCTTGTATTAGCCGACTCCCGACATAACAGACGTACAAAGGCATTATGCGCCCGCGATAAACGAATTTATCGCGGGCACAAAAAAACCGCTGGCTGTCGTGGCGGGTGACGCTTGTTCGGAGTTCTTAGGCTCAGGGCGCGCATGATTGGGCAGACGGTTTTGATCGTAAATGCTGGCACGTGTGAGCGGATGTGACCGGTTTTTCTGGCGTTGAATGGCACTGTCAGACAGCTATTCCGAGGCTTGTAGGGGGATTCGCAATGTCCGGTGCTTTACGGGGGCAGAGCATTAGCTTTTGGCTGCGGCCAATCAATCGCTAAATAGCGAAGTCTGTACCGGCTTGATCGCCGATCAATCTAAGCACTGTCAGTTTTGACAGTGGTGAGGGGGGAGGAATCGCGTAATGCTAATGGAACTTTAAACCAATGGACGAAATAATAATGAACAGGATTCTATCGATCGTGTTGCTCGCGAATATGGCATGGGCAGTAAACGCCAGTGCTGACGATCCCAAAACGTTGCCTACCTGTATGGTCTACATCGACCATGGGGCATGGGTATATCGTTATCAGGAGTGGACGCTGGAAATTGTCCCGACCCCGTGTGGCCGTAATGTGGGTGCTGAGGAAACTGCGTACACGTTCTTTGAAATAGCCAAAAAGTTTTCGGGCAGTGAACACTGGGGAAACACCCGGGGCATGATTAATCAGTTGACATGCCATTATGCAATTGCCAGAAATAAACCCGAATGGAACCTGGATCCATGGCGGCCTTATGTGGGCCATGCTGCGACCGTGGAAGCAAGCTGTAATGTGACAGTCCCTAAACCTGATACGCCTTTTGAATAAGCTGTCTGTGACGCTGCCAAGGTGTATGAACGCGTTAACTCCAAGCTGTTCAGCGCGGTGGAAGTGAGCGCCTGGCAGGTAATCTCCCGCAGAAAAATTCCACGTTCGTGGTGAACGGGCCCAGTTAAGGGTTGCCGTTGACGAAGTGGGTTTCCGGGAGGGCCATCGGTGTATCACGGCCGGGCAGGGCTTGGTCAGCGGCTGGGAGTACGTTTTGTTCACGAGAATTTCCGAGCGTAGAGCCGTGGGCCTTTCCTCTGGGGAGGGCATGTCCCTGGGCGTTTTCATTCGCGAAAAGGCCGATGCAGCCAATGCATCTCTGTCGTCTGGAGTTAGCCTTCCCGGATAAATCCGGGCCCCACGACGTGTCACCGAAGGCTTGCGATAACAAAAGATAACGCTTTGTGCAGGGCTAATCGCCGATAAATCTAACAATATCGTCTCTGTGAGTCGCGAAATAACGTTCTATTGGCGATACTCTCTATCAATAAAACACGCTGACATAACGCAGTTGTCAGAAAGGCTGACATACGCAAAATGCAGGTGAGCTATGGGCATTCACTTTCAACCGACTTCCAATTCTGCCGCACTTGAGATCACCCGTATCGTCGACGACAGGTGCAAGTCCCTCGATAAACCCGGCTCGACGATTAACCCCGGCCTGGTTTTATTTGGTCGAGGGCCGACAAACGCCAAAATCTTTTTTCTGGATTACGGTGTACTGCAGGAAACTACCGAGATTACTTCCGGAGGCGCGTGGTTGATAAGGCTTGCTGCCGAAACGGGCAGCCATTGTTTTAGTGTGTGCACCAGCAGTGGAGCGGTTTCTCCTTCCTGGGATATCACTGTCGTGGCATCGACCCCCAAGTATTACGGGATCATGTTGGATCGGTTTTAGCCGGGAAGAGATGCCCCTGACTGTAAATATTCAGAGTTGCATCGGCCCTCTTCGTGAATAAATTCATTCCTACAGGGGTGAGGCGGTTGTCGGAATAGAAGTGCAGCCCTTAATTGCCGATCGGTTTAAACACTGTCATTTCTGTCAGGTGTGTCGGTTGAATGATCTCGGTACTGTCTGGGGCATGAAGTTTATTTGCGGGGCGGTAGCTACATTCAATTGCTGCATTTGATTAAAGGTGAGTGCCATGCAAACCCAAGAGCCTTCTGCGGTGCCGGCCATTACTGGCGTTGTGGACAGTGAAGATCATCCCATTCCCAATAACGGAACGACCGAAGATACGGTGCTGACCCTTTTGGGGGTGGGTACGGTCAATACGGGAGTCATCATTGCTGATAACGGCACCCCCATTGCGCTGGCCCTGGTAAATGAAAACGGCGAGTGGATGAAGTCAGTGGCGGCGCAGGAAGGCAGGCATAGCTACACCATTCGTTTCTCCGACGATGCCTGGGTGGTGACGGTGGTCATGGCTGCGCAGGCCCCGACTATCATCAGCGTGCGTGATTCTCAGGGCGAGGTTGTCGATGGCGGCAGCACCTTTGATCAGCGCGTGACCCTCGAAGGCACTGCTGCCGCTGATCAATCGGTGGAGATTCTGGACAGGGCAGAAATCATTGCCAGCGTACTGGCGACAGGAGGGAGATGGGCGGTTGACCTGCCATTGCTGGCGTTTAAAGGCTATAGCATTAAAGCGCGAGGTCTGTACGGCAGCATCCCGGAATCTGAAGTTAGAACCTTCAGTGTCATTTATGCCGGGGAGGATTTTGAAACCGGCACATTGGGCGTGATCCCGGCGAATACTCCTCAAGAGTTTCCCTCCCTGTTCGTCACGCCGAAAGACAAAGATGCCAGCTTGGTAATCAACTCAGATGCAGCCCCTATCGTGACTGAGAAGACTGTTTCATTTGCAGATGAAAGCTCGGTGCGTTTTGATCTGAAGTCACCGGTCAATAAAATTACCTTTGGTGCCTATGCCAAAGCCAGTGATTTCAATGTTGAGATTCCCTCCCTTGCCTGTCTCGATGAGCAGGGTGATCTGATACTCGAACGCAAGCTGGATTTCGGCTTTCAGTTCGCCGCCTGGCATGACGTTATCAGTACAGATCGGAGGATAAAAACCCTGGTGATCACCGTGAATCGGGGAACCGACTGGTTTTATATCGATAACTTCACGTTTGCCTGATTGTGCCCGTTGCGACGTTTGAACTGATCTGTGGCTCTCGCTTTTGCTAAACTGCGCAGCCTTCGAGGAGCTGCCATGAATTACCGTCACGCCTTCCATGCCGGCAACCACGCCGATGTGCTCAAACACCTGATCATGACTCGCTTGTTTGCCCTGATGGCGCGCAAGGAGCAGCCGTTCGCCTATATCGACAGCCACGCCGGGCTTGGCCTTTATGACCTGAAGGGCGATCAGGCCAGCCGCACCGGCGAATATCTGGAAGGCATTGCCCGTTTGTGGGACGCACCGGACCTGCCTGCTTTGGCGGCTGATTACATGCAGCTGCTGCACGACATGAACCCCAATGGCGAACTGCGTTATTACCCGGGCTCCCCGGAAATCGCCCGTCGCTCTACCCGCGCCAATGATCGCGTGCTGCTCAACGAGAAGCACCCGGAAGACGGCCGATTGTTGAAAGACAATATGAAAGGCGACCGCCGTGTGGCGGTGCATCTGGGCGAAGGCTGGCATGTGCCACGTGCGCTACTTCCAGTCGGTGAGAAGCGGGCAGTGTTGCTGATTGATCCGCCGTTCGAACAGCTCGACGAGATGAAACGCTGCGCCGTGGCCCTGAAAGAAACCATCGGCCGTATGCGCCAGACCGTTGCTGCCATCTGGTACCCGATCAAGGACCCGCGCCTGCTCAAGCGTTTCTATCAGGATCTCGCTGAGACCGGTGCGCCGAAGTTGCTGCGGGTTGAGCTCTATGTTCATCCACTGGACACCCCCGCCAGCCTCAACGGCTCGGGCCTGGCCATCGCCAACCCGCCTTGGGGCCTTGAAGAAGAGCTGCGCGAGCTGCTGCCGTACCTGGCGCAGAAACTTGGCCAGACCAAGGGTGACTGGAAGATGGATTGGTTAATTGCGGAGTGATATTTAAACGACTGCGGTAATACTGGGTAGGAGCGAACTTGTTCGCGAGGCGATGGCCATGGTTTATCTAAATCAGAGCCTCTCCAGCACGTTGACGCCTACCCAATTAAACCAAAGTCGAGTCTTTAGTTTAATCACCATAAACAACTATCTCAGGCCGTGATGGTGAAAAGAAATATAAACCGGACTGGCTATCGCTAACGACTCTAACCACTGTCATTTCTAACAGTTATCTACCATCCATTACTAAACAATACTGGGGTCGAAACCTCTGCGGATGCTTCTACGCTTGCGGTCAAATCCCCATTATTAATGTAGGTGATGCAATGGTTTTCCGAACTCAAGCTCCTCAAGAAATGGCTTCTCTCTCTATTGATAGCGTTTTTGATTCCCAAGGCGTCCCGGTGTCGGACGGCGGCTTCACCAGAGATCCCGCGCTTACGTTATCGGGTGCCGCAGTTGACACTGGGGTACTGGAGGTTTTGGAGAACGGCACTCGCAAAATCGTCGCCTGGCCTGAGAATGGTACGTGGTCGGCGCAAGTACAAATGACTGCAGTAGGTAGCCACAGCTTTACGGTACGTTCAATCGACAATGGCACCGAGTCTGAGCCGTGGGGGGTTATAGCAAGCTGGAACGAGCCGCTTATCGAAGGTGTTGTTGACTCTCAAGGCGTCCCTGTATCGGACGGTGGCTTCACCAGAGATCCTGAACTCATACTATCGGGCGCCTCAGTCGATACTCAGGTAATGGAGATTCTGGATAACGGCACCCGCAGGATCATGGTCTGGCCTGAAGACGATACGTGGTCAGCGCAAGTGGATCTGATAATAGCGGGAAGCCACAGCTTTATTGCTCGATCAATCGATAATGGCGCGGAGTCTGAGCCCTGGATGATCAACGCAAGCTGGAATGAGCCACGTATATTGGGTGTTGTAGATTCCCAAGACGTTTCCATACCTGACGGTGGATTCACCCGAGAACCTGAGCTCACCTTGTCGGGCGTCGCAGTTGGCACTCAGGTATTGGAGATTCTGGATAACGGCACCCGCAGGCTCATGGTCTGGCCGGAAGACGATACGTGGTCAGCGCAAGTGGATTTGATAACAGCGGGAAGCCACAGCTTTATTGCACGATCAATCGATACCGGTGCGGAGTCCACGCCCTGGATTGTCAGTGCAAGCTGGCACGAGCCGGTTATCGAAGGGGTTGTTGATTCCCAGGGTGTGCCTGTGCCGCACGGCGGTTCTACTCCCGATACGCTATTGACTCTTTCTGGAACGGTGGTTGATCAGACCAGGCCTGACGTCCTGGATATTCTGGATAACGATCTTCTGACGGTCAGAGCTTTTCCATTTGAAGGCGGTTGGGAAGCACAACTGCGAGGATTGACTGTCGGAGGCCACAGCTTTACTGCGCGATCAAACAACAATAGTGCAGTGTCTGAGCCTTGGGTGATTACAGTGACTACCTCCTGATTGCACAGGATCAACAACGATGTATTTCTCGGTGAATTCGGCCCCACAGGATCGCGGTGGGCTTGAGTCTGGCACCAACCCCGTGGGAGCGAATTCATTCGCGAAGGGGCCGATGCATCCGCAGCGTCTTTGTCGTCAGGAATAGCGCTTTCCCGAATGAATTCGGTCCCACAGGTTCTTCGTGAATTCAGATAGTTACGTGTTGTTTGATGACAGCGAACTTTTTTGCGAGGCGATGTTACTGATTACGCAAAACAAGCGCCTCGCTAACAAACTGTCTTTTACCCAATCAATTCCCCGCCAGACTCGGCGGCATGCACACACCGGTCCCGCCAATCCCACAATACCCCTGCGGGTTCTTGGCCAAGTAGTGCTGGTATAAACCTCATTATAGAGCACGGCTAACGTGCTGGTCGTCCCTGGCAGTGATTTCTCGGCTCACAGAGATAATGCTAGGTTACTTATCACGATAGCCGCTTTATTTCGATACGTTCTAAGTACTGTTATTTCTGACAGTATCGCGTTTTACCCTGTGGCTGTAACTTGAAGGCGGTTGAAGAATAATTGTGCTGTATTGATAAATGGCTACCCCCTGGTGATAGGGGACTTCGCTGACTAACGATGTCGTTTGTCAGTGAGTAAATTTCAAGTGGGTTGAGTGGCTTGCTCCTGGCGCCAACCTCACAGAAGGATATCTAAGATGACTGTCAATCATGTGAAACCTGAAGTTGTTGGAGCTGTTAATGGCGTACTAGTCATGTCCAGTCCTGTCAGCGCCGTGACGGTGCGTGTACTGTATGGGATGGCAAATACGGATCTCATACTCCTCTCATGGGATGGCCACGCGGATCTTGTCCTTCCCCAACAGGGCAATCCTGATGGAGAAGTCGGGTTTTCAGTCCCTCCCGCTGCTGTAGCGGCCGTTGTGGGCAAAACCATTGAAGTTTTTTACACGGTTATTCGTTCCGATGTCGCAGAACCGTCAGACATTCTTGCATTGAGCGTCCAGGCCGCAGCGGAGGTTCAACCTGTTATTACCGGTGTCACAGGTGCCAGCGGTAGCGTCGAAAATGAGGGCGAAACGATCGACACGGTGCTGACTATTAATGGTTCCGCAGGGGCGAACGTTAACCTTGATATCTGGGATGGATCCATGTCGGTGGGTGATACGCTGACGACCAATACTGGAAGCTGGTCGCTTACTTTCTCGGGCCTGACGCAGAGCTACCACAGAATCTCGGCAAAGACGGTAGGTGGAAATCTGATTTCTGAGCCGTGGGGCTTTACGATAGTGGCTAAACCCGTATCAGGATTCGAGGACTTTGAAGCAGCTTCAATCGGGCGGATAGATCATCAGATTACACTGGCATCGGGTTTGAAAGTAGGTCCCTATGCGCCCTACCATACACCTCCGTCTATCGGTAATAGTGGAGGGGCGCAAGGTGAACACGGTGTTAGGTTTCTATATATCACTGTCGACGGGGTTAAAGATGGAAGTGTGATGTGTATCTTGCCATCTTCCGGGGTGTTCAGAAAGGTGAGCTTTGCCATGTGGACTGTGTCTGGTAATGCCAGAAACTGTACCGTAAGTTGGCTTAACCAAACAGGAGCGATAGTCGATACTATTAAGATTGTAACGCCTGGATTGGGTGGGGGGACGTTTATCTTGAACTATACTGCTCGGTCAGGGAACGCTATAACAGGATTCGAGATGTGGACTAAGCAATATGAAAGTGGACGGCTCGCATGCGACAGTATTAGCTGGTCAGAGTAATGCGGCAGTATGGCCCTTAGTGTCAATAAGTCCATGGCGGTAGTTGGTCACTGTAAGAAAGTGGTTAGTGGCTGCCATTGCTGCGGCGACGTTCTTAATGCTGCGCATAGAGATGACTGACTTCGTATGACCTTATTTTCTCCGAGTGGGTTGTCCCCTATGTCTCGTCACACGCTACATCCTGTCAAATTAATGCTTCGGCCTGAGGATTAATCGTTGCTTTCCATAGCAACTCCTGTGGGAACGGATGTATTCGCGAAAGCCCCCGCGCATCTAGCGTCTGAAATACCGCTTTCGCGAATGAATTCGCTCCCACAGGATGACTAAATCAATTCCCCGCCAAACTCGGCGGCATGCACACACCCGTCCCGCCAATCCCGCAATAACCCTGCGGATTCTTCGCCAGGTATTGCTGGTGATAGGCCTCGGCAAAGAACACAGTCGGCGCTTCTTCGATTTCAGTGGTGATTTCACCCAGCCCGGCTTTGCTCAGCTCTGCCTGATACACGGCAGCGCTGGCCTTGGCGGCAGCGAGCTGTTCCGGGGTAGTGCAGTAGATCACCGAGCGGTATTGCGTGCCGATGTCGTTGCCCTGGCGCATGCCTTGAGTCGGGTTGTGCAGTTCCCAGAACTGAGTCAGCAGTTCGTCGTAGCTGACTTTTTCCGGCTCGTAGACCACCAGCACGACTTCAGTGTGGCCAGTCAGACCGGAGCACACTTCTTCGTAGGTCGGGTTAGGCGTAAAGCCACCGGCATAGCCGACAACGGTGCTGACGACGCCGTCCCGTTGCCAGAAGCGGCGTTCGGCACCCCAGAAGCAACCCAGGCCGAAAATCGCGAATTCCACGTTGGCGGTGAACGGGCCCAGTAGCGGGTTGCCGTTGACGAAGTGGGTTTCCGGCAGGGCCATCGGTGTTTCGCGACCCGGCAGGGCTTGTTCGGCAGTTGGGAGTACGTTTTTGTTCACAAGAATTTCCGAGCGTAGAGCCATGAACCTTTTCCTCATGGTGGGATGCGGGCAGGCCGCGAAGGTAATCAGGGCGCGACTCCGGTAGGAGCGAACTTGTTCGCGAGGCGGTGTCAGTTTCGCCGCCTCGCCAACAAGTTGCCTCCTACCGAGGGCGGCGTGATGTCAGTTAGCAGCAAGTGTGCCCCAAAAAAGCGGGCTGGGGGAAGTCTGTCAGGCCAACGGTCCGCGTGGGTAGCGGCGCAGCTTGTCGATCAGGTCCTGACCGGGGATGGGTTTGTCGAACAGGTAGCCTTGACCGACGTCGCAGCGATGGCGGCGCAGGAAGGTCAGTTGAGCGGCGGTTTCGATGCCTTCGGCGACCACTTTGAGCTTGAGGTTGTGGGCCATGGCGATGACTGCCGAGGTGATTTCCATATCGTCCTCATCATCCGGAATGTCGCGGATGAAGCTGCGATCGATCTTGATCACGTCGATGGGGAATTTTTTCAGGTAGCTGAACGATGAATAGCCGGTGCCGAAGTCGTCCATGGCCAGCGACAAGCCCATTTTTTTCAGGGCGTCCAGTTGCTGGCGGGTGTCTTCAGTAGCCTCCAGCAGCAGGCCTTCGGTCAGCTCCAGCTCCAGCAGGGAAGCATCGAGCTGTTCTTCTTTGAGGATCGCGGCGATTGCACTCACCAGCTCCGGGTCGGAGAACTGCTTGGGGGACACGTTGATCGCCACTTGCAGATTGCCGAAACCGGCTGCGGTCAGTTGTTTGCTCATGCGGCAGGACTGGCGTGCTACCCATTTGCCGATCGGGATGATCAGACCCGTCTCTTCAGCGACGCTGATGAACTGGTCAGGGCGAATCATGCCCTTCTCCGGGTGGTTCCAGCGCAATAGCGCTTCCATGCCGATCAGACGCCCGCTGAGCAGGCACAGCTTGGGCTGGTAGAAGACCTCCAGCTCGTTTTGCGTCAGGGCGCGGCGCAGGTTGTTTTCAACGAACAGTTTGTAGCTGGCCTCGGCATTCAGGGCTTCGGTAAACAGCTGAACCTGATGCTTGCCGTTGGCTTTGGCCTTGTGCAACGCAAGCCCGGCGTTTTTCATCAACGTCTGCGGATCACGACCATGTAACGGCGCGCAAGCCAGGCCTACGGAGCCGGTGACGCTGATCAACTGGTTATCGACGAAGATCGGCTTGTCCAGCGTTGCCAGCACCTGGGTGGCAATGCTCTGCCCGTCATCGGCCCCGGTCTGATCGAGCAGCACAGCGAATTCATTACTGGCAAAACGCGCCAACACGTCGCTGGGGCTCAGGGTGTTACGCAGGCGACGGGCCAGGCTGATCAGCAATTTGTCGCCGGTCTGGTGGCCCAGGCTGTCGTTGATGCGTTTGAAGTTGTCGATGTCCACCAGCAACAGGCTCATGGGCGTGTCGCTATCCCGGGTAAAGCGCTCGTCCAGGGTGCGAATGAACGCCGGCCGGTTGCCCAGGTTGGTCAGGTTGTCGGTGTAAGCCAGGCGCTCGATGCGCTGCTGAGCCAGTTTGCTCTGGGTGATGTCTTCGTAAATGCCGATGTAATGGGTCAACTCGCGGTTGTCGCCATACACCTTGGAAATCGACAGTTGCCCCCAGTAGGGTTCGAGGTTTTTACGACGGCTCTTGAATTCACCTTGCCAGCTGTTGCTGCTGGCAAGGCTGGAATTGGCGTCCTTGAGCACTTCGCTGAGGTTTTCCAGTGCGGGTAGCTCGGACAGCTTGTACCCGTGGACCTCATCGGCCGTGTACTGGGTGATTGCGGTGAAACTCGGGTTGACGTACTCGACCACGCCGTCGCAATTGACCAGCAGGAAGGCATTGGCGCTTTGCTCGACGGCGCGCTGGAATAAGTGCAGGGCGCTGGTGGCGGTGCGGCGGGTGTGGTTGTTGATGGCCTGGGCGAATTGATCCGCCAGCTCACCGGCAAAGGCGATTTCATCGGACTGCCAGGCGCGCGGTTCACCGGTTTGCTCCAGGCACAGCACCCCCATCACCTGGCCGTCGATGCGAATACTGGCGTCGAGAATGGCGCTGATGTCACGTGGCTTGAAGCTGGCGATCATCTCTTTGGTGCGCGGATCTTGCTGGACGTCGTGTGCATCGATGGCACGGCTGTTATGCAGTGCTTCGAGGTAACTCGGAAACGGGCTCGCGTCGATGGGGGCCGGCAGGTGGCTTTTTCTGTCTTCGCGACGATAGGCGGAAATAGGTTCAAGCATGTGGCCACTGAGGTACCACATGCTGGCGCAGGAGATGTTGTAGATCTCGCAGGCACTTTTAGTGATCAGCTCAGCCGCTTCCTGCAGCGCGTTATTAGTGCTGTAGCGCTGGCGGGCGAGGTGCAGGATCAGATTTTGCTGGGCGCGGACACGCTCCAGGTGCTCGAACTGCTCGCGTTGGGCTTGTTGATTGAGCTCAAGAGCGATTTGCAGGCGCGAGTTCTGGGTTTCCAGATCGGGGTTGGCGTACTGATCGGCGTCGATCTGCAGGCCATCAACGACCATCAGGTAACCGCGCAACAGGTGCCGATTGTGTTGCTTATAGCCTTCGCCCACTTCGACCACGCTGAGTGGGCCGCGGGCGGTGTGCAGGGTATAGCGCACGGTGTAATGCGGGGTTTCAGCCAACTGCAACTGAATGGAGTCGTGTACTTGATAGCGGGCTTCAGGTTCCATCAGGCTTGCGTAAGGCGAGCCCAATAAGGCGCAGAGTTCCACGGCAGCCAGGCCGAACTGTTTTTCACAGTTTGGATCGAGGTAGAGCAGCGCCCAATTGGCTTCATTAAGCCGCTCGAAACGCAGCATGCCGAGGCGCGAAGGCACCGGCAATTGCGTCACTACCTCGGCCGCCGTTCTACCGGCGGCATCGGGTTGGCTCTTCATGAAGGAACTCGCTTTCGGAATACTGAACGCGTGCGGGCGGGGCCCTTTCTGATTTCGCGTGTGGCAAGGTTGCATCATGCAGCACTGGCTGACAAGGGAGCGCGGTGGCTTAGTGCTATAAATGTTTGGCCATAATAGGCTGGTTGTATGCAGTTTATGAATTAAGCGCTCTAGATCAAGGCTTTGCCAGCGGTGGGGGAATATTCCGGATTAGCGGCATTTCGCCGCACTTTGCCAAATCGCGCACAAAAAAAGCCCCGCCAAGTGGGCGGGGTTGAGGTCGAGCGGTTTGGCTCGGTGAAACAGGTGGCTCTGGCGCCGCCCCTGTGGGAGCGGATTCATCCGCGAAGAGGGCGGCACATCCAGCAAATAATTGCCTGATACACCGCCTTCGCGAATGAATTCGCTCCCACAAAGGAGAGCGAGCACCCAGCCAGGCTTACAACAGGATCGTGCGGATATCAGCCAGCAGGTCGCTCTGGCGCCGCCCCTGTGGGAGCGGATTCATCCGCGAAGAGGGCGGCACATCCAGCAAATCATTGCCTGATACACCGCTTTCGCGAATGAATTCGCTCCCACCAAGGAGAGCGAGCACCCAGCCAGGCTTACAACAGGATCGTGCGGATATCAGCCAGCAGATCGCTCAGGCGCTTGGTGAAGCGCGCGGCGGCTGCGCCGTTGATTACGCGGTGATCGTAGGACAGCGACAATGGCAGCATCAGCTTCGGCTGGAAGGCTTTGCCATCCCAAACCGGCTGCATGGTTGCCTTGGAAACACCCAGAATCGCCACTTCAGGCGCGTTGACGATCGGCGTGAAGCCGGTGCCGCCAATGTGGCCGAGGCTGGAGATAGTGAAGCAGGCGCCCTGCATTTCGTTCGCTGAGAGCTTCTTGGTACGGGCTTTTTCAGCCAGTACTGCGGCTTCGGCAGCGAGTTGCAGCAGGCTCTTCTTGTCGACGTCCTTGATGACCGGTACCAGCAGGCCTTCAGGGGTATCAACAGCAAAGCCGATGTTGACGTATTTCTTGCGGATCACTGCTTTGCCGCTTGGTGCCAGCGAAGCGTTGAAGTCTGGCAGTTCCTTGAGCAGGAAGGCGCAAGACTTGAGCAGCAGAGGCAGGATGGTCAGTTTGACGCCTGCTTTCTCGGCAACGGCTTTCTGCGCAACGCGGAAAGCTTCCAGGTCGGTGATGTCGGCCTGGTCGAATTGTGTAACGTGCGGAATGTTCAGCCAGCTACGGTGCAGACCGGTGGCGCCCAGTTGCATCAGGCGGGTCATCGGCACTTCTTCGATTTCGCCGAAACGGCTGAAGTCGACTTCAGGGATTGGCTGGATGCCCGCGCCGCCGCTTGCGCCGCCCGCTGGAGCTTCCTTGGCCTTCTGCATCATGGCCTTGACGTAAACCTGCACGTCCTCTTTCAGCACACGGCCGTGTGGGCCGGTTGCGCTGACTGCGCTCAGTTCAACGCCGAACTCACGGGCCAGTTGGCGAACTGCCGGGCCTGCGTGAACCTTGGCGCCGTCTTTGGCCGGAGCTGCAGCTGTTTGAGCCGGCGCAGCAGTTGGAGCCTCTGCTTTTGGCGCAGCAGCCGGAGCAGCTTCAGCCTTGGTCGGTGCGGCAGCAGCAGGAGCGGCAGCTTGAGCAGGGGCAGCAGCAGGCGCAGCGCCAGCCACTTTCAATTTCAGGATCAGGTCGCCGGTGCCAACTTCGTCTTCGAGCTTGACGAGGATGGCTTCGACAACGCCTGCGGCTGGAGACGGGATCTCCATGCTGGCTTTGTCGGACTCCAGAGTGATCAACGATTGATCGGCAGTGATGGTGTCGCCGACCTTGACCATCAGTTCGATGATCTTGGCTTTGCCCGACGAACCGATGTCCGGTACGTGGATGTCCTGCACGGTTTCAGCCGCGGCAGCAGCTGGCTCAGCAGCAGGCGCTGGTGCAGCTTCAGCAGGCTTTTCGGCCGGTGCCGGAGCGGCAGCAGCAGGGGCAGCAGCTTCAGCAGGCGCAGCGGCAGCTTCGCCTTCAACTTCCAGCTCAAACAGCTCGTCGCCTTCTTTCAGGCGGTCGCCCAGCTTGACCTTCATGGTCTTGATGACGCCAGCCTTGGGAGCAGGAATTTCCATGCTCGCCTTGTCCGACTCGAGCGTCAGAACGCTCTGGTCAGCTTCGATGCGATCACCGACCTTGACCATCAACTCAATAACTTCACCTTCACCGTTGCCGATGTCGGGTACGCGAATTAGCTCACTCACAATGTCTCTCCTTCGGAGAACCTGTTCACTCTCGATTGCGCCGGGTTAGTCAGTTGCGACAAAACAGCTTTCGGATGCTCATTTAACGTTCATCAAAAACGGTAAATTCCGCATCTTCAGCTGCCTTGTCGCTCCTCGTTCAGCGCGTTATACGATCTCGAAGCAGACTCTTAACAATCCAGTGGGTTGCGTTTTTCAGGATCGATGCCGAACTTGACGATGGCTTCAGCCACAACCTTAGGTTCGATATCGCCACGATCAGCCAAGGCTTCCAGAGCGGCCAGCACAACGAAGTGACGGTCGACTTCGAAGAAGTTACGCAGTTTCTTGCGGCTGTCGCTGCGGCCGAAACCGTCAGTGCCCAAGACTTTGTATTCCTTGGTCGGAACCCACTGACGGATCTGGTCAGCGAACAGTTTCATGTAGTCGGTCGATGCAATCACCGGACCTTTACGGCCCGCCAGGCACTCTTCAACGTAGCTTACAGCTGGCTTCTGGCCAGGGTGCAGGCGGTTGCTGCGCTCTACGGCAAGACCGTCGCGACGCAGTTCGTTGAAGCTGGTCACGCTCCAGACATCAGCACCAATGTTGAATTCGTCACGCAGGATTTTCGCCGCTTCGCGAACTTCACGCAGGATGGTGCCCGAGCCCAGCAACTGGACGTGGTGCGCCGCTTCCTTGGTGTCTTCTTCGAGCAGGTACATGCCTTTGACGATACCTTCCTCGACACCGGCCGGCATGGCTGGCTGGGCGTAGGATTCGTTCATCACGGTCAGGTAGTAGAAAACATCCTGCTGTTCTTCGAACATCCGGCGCATGCCGTCCTGGATGATCACTGCCAGCTCGTAGCCGTAAGTCGGGTCGAAGGTGCGGCAGTTCGGGATGGTCGATGCCAGGATGTGGCTGTGACCGTCTTCGTGCTGCAGACCTTCGCCGTTCAGGGTGGTACGGCCGGCGGTGCCGCCGATCAGGAAGCCACGGGTGCGGCTGTCGCCAGCGGCCCAGGCCAGGTCACCGATACGCTGGAAACCGAACATCGAGTAGAAGATGTAGAACGGAATCATCGGCTGGTTGTGGCTGGAGTACGAAGTACCGGCAGCGATGAAGGAGGACATCGCGCCTGCTTCGTTGATGCCTTCTTCGAGGATCTGGCCTTTCTTGTCTTCGCGATAGAACATCACTTGTTCTTTATCGACTGGCTCGTAAAGCTGGCCGACGGAAGAGTAGATGCCCAGTTGGCGGAACATGCCTTCCATACCGAAGGTACGGGCTTCGTCCGGGATGATCGGCACGATGCGCGGGCCAACTTCCTTGTCCTTGACCAGTTGCGAGAGGATCCGCACGAAGGCCATGGTGGTGGAAATTTCGCGGTCGCCGGAACCGTCCAGGATCGCCTTGAGGGTTTCCAGTGGAGGAGTCGGAAGGCTGAAGCTTTCAGCGCGACGCTGTGGTACGAAGCCGCCCAGCGCAGCACGACGCTCGCTCAGGTAACGGGCTTCGGCGCTGCCTTCTTCCGGTTTGAAGAATGGCAGGGCTTCCAGCTGGTCGTCTTTGACCGGGATGTCGAAGCGGTCACGGAAGTGACGCAGGCTGTCGACATCGACTTTCTTGGTGTTGTGCGCAGTGTTTTTCGCTTCGCCAGCACCGGTACCGTAACCTTTGATGGTCTTGGCCAGAACCACGGTCGGTTGACCTTTGTGGTTAACAGCCTGGTGGTACGCCGCGTACATTTTGTACGGGTCGTGACCGCCACGGTTGAGTTTCCAGATTTCGTCGTCGGACAGGTCAGCAACCATCGCCTTGAGTTCAGGCGTGTTGAAGAAGTGTTCACGGACGAACGCGCCGTCTTTGGCTTTGTAGTTCTGGTACTCGCCGTCGATCACTTCGTCCATACGACGTTGCAGGATGCCGTCGACGTCCTTGGCCAGTAGTGGATCCCAGAAGCGGCCCCAGACTACTTTGGTCACGTTCCACTGAGCACCGCGGAATACGCCTTCGAGTTCCTGAATGATCTTGCCGTTACCGCGAACCGGGCCATCGAGGCGCTGCAGGTTGCAGTTGACGACGAAGATCAGGTTGTCGAGTTTTTCACGACCGGCCAGCGCGATGGCGCCCAGGGATTCCGGCTCGTCGGTCTCGCCGTCGCCCAGGAAGCACCATACTTTCTGCTTGCCTTCAGGGATGTAACCGCGATGCTCCAGGTACTTCATGAAGCGCGCCTGGTAGATCGCCTGGATTGGACCCAGACCCATGGATACAGTCGGGAACTGCCAGAAATCTTTCATCAGCCACGGGTGTGGATAAGACGACAGGCCTTTGCCATCGACTTCCTGACGGAAGTTGTTCATTTGTTCTTCGGTGATCCGGCCTTCCATGAACGCACGGGCGTAAACGCCTGGCGATGCGTGACCCTGGAAGTAGATCAGGTCGCCGCCGTGTTCGTCGGTCGGGGCCTGGAAGAAGTAGTTGAAGCCAATGTCATACAGCGTGGCGCTGGATGCGAAGCTGGAGATGTGACCGCCCAGGTCTGGGTCATTCAGGTTGGTTTTGACAACCATGGCCAACGCGTTCCAGCGGATCAGGGAGCGAATGCGGCGTTCCATGAACAGGTCGCCAGGCATGCGTGCTTCGTGAGTGACCGGAATCGTGTTGCGATAAGGCGTGGTGATGGCGTACGGCAGCTGCGAACCACTACGGGTGGCCAGCTCGCCCATACGGGTCATCAGGTAATGAGCACGGTCTTCGCCTTCTTTGTCGAGAACCGATTCCAGGGCGTCCAGCCATTCCTGGGTTTCGACGGGATCGAGGTCTTGCATGGCTTGCTCCAGGGCGGAAAGGCTTCCAGAATCGGTTGCCTGAGTGTTTGCGACTGGCCTTGTGGGCAGACGACATAAATTCTTGGATGACCGGCGGTTGTTCCGGCGGCGTGTAGTTTTACTACAAATCGTCGGCTATTTCAGCCTTTCGAACTGTAGGGGCAGTAGTAAAGCTACAGGGAAGCGTATAAAAGGTTCGTCATGTGTTGTGGGATAAAACGTTCCTGTTGGTTGAAAACAAACATATGCGAATCAAATCAGATGCTGGCTGCTACAAAATTAACTATCCCAGCAATTTATGACTTTTGTTCGACAGTCCTGTCAGTCGCTCGCAGGTTTTTTGCGCGCTACACAGCGCTTCGCACGCCGATCTAGGATAGACCATGAGCCTACCTTCGCTGGCCGATATTCCGGCCATCCTGCTGCCTTTAGTCTCTCGTGCGCAACAGACGTTTCGCACATCCCTTGTTGCTTCGTCGGACGGTGCTACGACATCTTTCGACGGCTGGCCTGATTCTCGTCGCGCAGCGTTCGACCGGGTTTGCGCAGCCAGTGACTTTGTCACCGAGCAGGTCTGTCGTGACCCTCATCTGTTGCTGGACCTCGCGGAATCCGGCGAGCTGGAGCGCAGTTTCGCTCCCGGTGAGCTGCGCGGGCAGCTCGCGGCAGCGGTGGCCGAAGCCGTCAGCGAGGACGAACTGGGGCGTAATCTACGTCGCCAGCGTGCGCGGCAGCAAGTGCGGATTATCTGGCGCGACCTGACCCGGCAGGCCGATCTGGTGGAAACCTGTCGCGATCTGTCCGACATGGCTGATGGCTGCATCGACCTGGCTTACCAATGGTTGTACGAGCGCCATTGCCAGCAGTTCGGCACGCCTACGGGGCGGCGCAGCGGCGAAGCGCAGCAGATGGTCATTCTGGGCATGGGCAAGCTGGGCGCGGTGGAGCTGAACCTTTCGTCGGACATCGACCTGATCTTCGCTTATCCGGAAGGCGGCGAGACGGTGGGGGTCAAGCGCCCACTGGATAACCAGGAGTTTTTCATCCGTCTGGGGCAGCGTTTGATCAAGGCGCTGGACCCGATAACCGTCGACGGCTTCGTGTTCCGCGTTGACATGCGCCTGCGGCCTTACGGTTCATCCGGGGCCTTGGTGCTGAGCTTCAATGCGCTGGAGCAGTATTACCAGGATCAGGGCCGGGACTGGGAACGCTACGCGATGATCAAGGCCCGTGTCGTGGGCGGCGATCAGGCGGCGGGCGAGCAGTTGCTGGATATGCTGCGGCCGTTCGTCTATCGCCGCTATCTGGATTTTTCGGCCATTGAAGCGCTGCGCACCATGAAGCAGTTGATTCAGCAGGAAGTGCGCCGTAAAGGCATGGCGGAGAACATCAAACTGGGTGCCGGTGGCATTCGCGAAGTCGAGTTCATCGCCCAGGCGTTCCAGTTGATTCATGGTGGACGGGACTTGAGCCTGCAACAGCGCCCGCTGCTTAAAGTGCTGCGCACGCTGGAAGGGCAGGGTTACTTGCCTGCTGCGGTCATCGACGAATTGCGTCAGGGCTATGAATTCCTGCGTTATACCGAGCATGCCATCCAGGCCATTGCCGACCGACAGACGCAAATGTTGCCTGAGGATGAAAAGGATCAGGCCCGAATCGCCTTCATGCTGGGTTTTGCCGACTGGAAGAGCTTCCACGAACAGTTGATGCATTGGCGCGGGCGGGTGTCGTGGCATTTCCGTCAGGTCATCGCGGACCCCGATTCTGATCCGGACGACGAACAGCAGGAAGAAGCCGAGGTGGTGGTCGGCGTGGAATGGTTGCCGTTGTGGGAAGAGTCCCAGGACGAAGACGCCGCCTGCCGCCAGTTGCTGTCAGGCGGGTTCGTTGATGCAGATAAAGCGCTGAAGAACCTCAACGATTTGCGCAACAGCTCCCAGTTGCGCTCCATGCAGCGTCTTGGCCGTGAGCGACTGGATGCATTTATTCCGCGTTTACTGGCGCAGGCGGTCGAACACGACAATCCCGATCTGGTGCTTGAGCGTGTACTGCCGTTGGTTGAAGCCGTCGCCCGGCGCTCTGCGTATCTGGTGCTGCTCACCGAAAACCCTGATGCACTGCGTCAGTTATTGACGCTGTGCGCCGCCAGCCCGTGGATTGCCGAGCAAATTGCGCGCTTCCCGTTGCTGCTTGATGAGTTGCTCAACGAGGGCAGACTGTTCAACCCGCCGCAAGCTCTGGAGCTGGCTGCGGAGTTGCGCGAGCGTCTGACCCGAATCCCCGAGGATGACCTTGAACAGCAGATGGAGGCCTTGCGTCACTTCAAGCTGGCGCACCGTTTGCGCGTGGCAGCATCGGAAATCACCGGCAGTCTGCCTTTAATGAAAGTCAGCGATTACCTGACCTGGCTGGCCGAGGCGATTCTTGAACAGGTGCTGGCGCTGGCGTGGCGGCATACGGTTGCGCGCCACGGAACGCCGTCGCGGCCGGATGGCAGCCTGTGTGATCCGGGCTTTGTCATCGTCGGCTATGGCAAAGTCGGTGGCATCGAGCTGGGTCATGGTTCGGACCTTGATCTGGTGTTCATCCATGATGGCGACTTGCAGGCTGAAACCGATGGCGCGAAACCGATTGATAGCGCGCAGTTCTTTACGCGTCTGGGGCAGCGGATCATTCACTTGCTGACCGCGCAAACCAACTCCGGCCAGCTGTATGAAGTGGACATGCGCTTGCGCCCGTCTGGCGCATCAGGGTTATTGGTCAGTTCGCTCGGGGCTTTTGCCCGCTATCAAGAAAATGAAGCATGGACGTGGGAGCATCAGGCTCTGGTCCGCGCACGGGTGCTGGTGGGCAGTCGGGAAGTAGGGCAGGCATTTGAAGGTGTGCGCGCGTCGGTGCTGGGCCGCGAACGGGATTTGCCCAGGCTGCAGCAGGAGGTCAGCGAGATGCGCGCCAAGATGCGTGGCAGCCTCGGCACCAAGGTTACGGCGGCCGGTACGGCGGCAAATGCCTTCCTGGCAACAGTGCCCTTCGACCTCAAGCAGGATGCCGGTGGTATCGTCGATATCGAATTTATGGTGCAATACGCGGCCTTGGCGTGGTCCCGGGAGCATCCGGCACTGCTGCGTTACACCGATAACATTCGTATTCTAGAAGGGCTGGAAGAGGCCGGGCTGATCCCCGCCAGCGACGCCAGCCTGCTACGCGAGGTCTACAAGATCTACCGCTCGGCCGCTCACCGTCAGGCCTTGCAGAACCAGGCCGGTGTCGTGCCAGGGGATCAGTTTGAAACCCAGCGCCGCGAAGTGATGCGGGTCTGGGGGGAGATGGGGTTGAGTTGATCTGAGGTCCCACGGGTTAGCGTTCATCTTGTTGGTTGGCGGTGATCCTGTGGGAGCGAATTCATTCGCGAAGAGGGCGGTACATCCGATAGAGATTTGGTGTTCGATGCGCCGCTTTCGCGAATGAATTCGCTCCCACAGTGCCTCAACCGCTCTTACGGTAAAGGCACTATATAAAGCTATGACAGGGAGGCGTCGGGTTGTGTGGGAACGTCACGCAAGCCGATCGGCCTCCCTGATCGTTTCTGTCGTTTTGGATGAAACATGAGAATTCTGATCGTTGGGCCCAGCTGGGTAGGCGACATGGTAATGGCGCAAACGCTGTTCCAGTGCCTTAAACAGCGCCACCCTGAATGCGACATCGATGTCCTGGCCCCGGAATGGAGCCGTCCGATTCTGGAGCGTATGCCTGAAGTGCGCGCGGCCCTGAGCTTTCCGCTGGGCCACGGTGCGCTGGAACTGGCCACGCGTCGCAGGATTGGCAAGTCCCTGGCGGGGCAATACGATCAGGCGATTCTGCTGCCCAATTCTCTGAAGTCCGCATTGGTGCCGTTTTTTGCTGGCATCCCCAAGCGGACTGGCTGGCGTGGCGAGTTTCGTTACGGCCTGCTCAACGATGTGCGCACGCTCGACAAAGAGCGGTATCCGCTCATGATCGAGCGTTTCATGGCGCTGGCGTATGAACCCGGTGCCGAGCTGCCGCGTCCGTACCCAAAACCAGACCTGCGCATTGATCTCGCCACCCGCGATGCAGCGTTGACCAAGTTTCGCCTGAGCCTGGATCGGCCGGTGCTTGCGTTATGTCCGGGAGCCGAGTTCGGCGAGTCCAAGCGCTGGCCTGCCGAGCATTACGCGAAAGTGGCTGAAACGAAGATTCGCGAAGGCTGGCAAGTCTGGCTGTTCGGTTCGAAGAAAGATCATCCGGTGGGCGAAAGCATTCGTGAACGGCTGATTCCAGGCCTGCGCGAAGAGTCGGTCAACCTCAGCGGCGATACTTCGCTGGCTGAAGCCATTGATCTGTTGTCGTGCGCCGATGCCGTGGTCTCCAACGACTCAGGTCTGATGCACGTCGCGGCGGCGCTGAATCGCCCGCTGGTGGCGGTTTACGGTTCGACATCGCCGGGCTTCACGCCGCCGCTGGCCGATCAGGTGGAAGTCGTGCGTCTGGGCCTGGAATGCAGCCCTTGCTTTGATCGTACCTGCCGGTTTGGCCACTACAATTGCATGCGCCTGCTGGAGCCGGATTCCGTGGTGCAGGCGCTGGGTAATCTGGGTGCCACACCGGTGGAGGTCGCCTGATTGCGGGTCTTGCTGATCAAAACTTCGTCGCTGGGCGATGTGATTCACGCGTTGCCAGCACTGACTGATGCTGCTCGGGCTGTGCCGGGTATCCAGTTTGACTGGGTGGTGGAGGAAGGCTTCGCCGAGATCCCGACCTGGCACCCGGCCGTTGGCAATGTGATTCCGGTCGCGATCCGGCGCTGGCGCAAGAATCTCTGGCAGACGTTCAAGACCGGTGAGTGGCGGCGCTTCAAACAACGTTTGCGCGATACCCATTACGACCTGGTGATTGACGCTCAGGGTTTGCTGAAAAGTGCCTGGCTGACCCGCTATGTCAGCGCACCCGTGGCCGGACTGGACAAGGACTCGGCCCGCGAACCAATCGCCAGTCGCTTCTATGATCAGGCTTATTGCGTCGCGCGCGAGCAACATGCGGTTGAGCGTCTGCGGCAACTGTTCGGGCAAGCGTTGGGTTACGCGGTGCCTGCCGGGCTGGGTGATTACGGTCTCGACCGTGGTCGTCTGCTGGGTGCAGACGACAATACGCCGCCATTCGTTCTATTTCTGCATGGCACCACTTGGGACACTAAGCACTGGCCCGAGCTGTACTGGCGGCAGTTGGCCGAACGCATGGGCGCGCAGGGCCTGCAAGTGCGCTTGCCGTGGGGTAACCCGAGCGAAAAAGCCCGTGCCGAGCGCATCGCCGAAGGTCTGGAACATGCAGCCGTGCTACCGAAGCTGAATCTGGCAGGTGTCGCTCAGGTGCTGGCCAGTGCGCAGGCCTGCGTCGCAGTAGACACGGGTATTGGTCATTTGGCCGCAGCGCTTGATGTGCCGACGGTTTCCCTGTTTGGCCCGACCAATCCTGGGCTGACCGGTGCTTACGGCAAGTCGCAGGTTCATCTGGCGGGTGACTACCCGGCGTGTGCGCCGTGCCTGCAAAAGAAATGTACGTATCAACCGACGGATGAAGACCGCCGTCAGTTCGATACAAAACGCGAGTGGCCGATGTGCTTCACTCGTTTGAATCCCGAGCGGGTAGCGAGCCAATTGGGTTCGCTGTTGCTGGCAAAGGAGCCCGGCTGATGCAACTGGCTTTTGTACTGTATAAATACTTCCCGTTTGGCGGGCTGCAACGCGACTTCATGCGCATCGCTCTGGAGTGCCAGCAGCGTGGGCATCAGATCCGGGTTTACACCCTGATCTGGGAAGGCGAAGTGCCGCCGGGCTTCGAGGTGCTGGTGGCACCGGTCAAAGCGTTCTTCAACCATCGCCGCAATGAAAAGCTCAGGGCCTGGATGGAAGCAGACCTGGCCAAGCGCCCGGTGGACCGTCTGATTGGTTTTAACAAAATGCCTGGCCTTGACGTGTACTACGCCGCCGACGGTTGTTTCGAGGACAAGGCACAGACCTTGCGCCATTCGCTGTATCGCCAATGGGGCCGCTATCGCCATTTCGCCGAGTACGAGCGAGCGGTGTTCGCCAAAGACGCGAAGACTCAGGTGCTGATGATTTCCGAAGTCCAGCAGCCGCTGTTCATCAAATATTACGACACGCCCTTGTCGCGCTTTCATCTGTTGCCGCCGGGCATTGCTCAGGATCGTCGCGCACCTGCAGATGCGCCGCAGATTCGTGCTGATTTTCGCAAGGAATTCGGGTTGGCTGACGACGACTTGTTGCTTGTGCAGATCGGCTCCGGTTTCAAGACCAAGGGCGTGGACCGCAGCCTGAAAGCGCTCGCCGCGCTGCCAGCCGAACTTAAAAAACGTACCCGGCTGTTTGTAATCGGTCAGGACGACCCCAAAGTATTCCAGCTGCAAAGCGCGACGCTGGGCCTGGGTGATCACGTCACCTTCATGAAGGGGCGTAGCGACATTCCGCGTTTCCTGTTGGGGGCCGACGTCCTGATTCATCCGGCGTACAACGAAAATACCGGCACCGTGCTGCTTGAAGCGCTGGTGGCGGGGCTGCCTGTCTTGGTCAGCGCGGTGTGTGGCTATGCTCATTACATCGCCGAAGCCGACAGCGGTCTGGTGCTGGATGAGCCGTTCGAACAGACACAGCTCAACGAATACCTGGCGAACATACTGGCCGACGACACTGCGCGCGCCAACTGGAGCCGCAATGGTCTGGCCTTCGCTGATACAGCCGATCTTTACAGCATGCCGCAGCACGCGGCCGATGTGATTCTGGCGGAGCACTACGCATGAAGTTGTTCCTCGCTGAACCGTTCAAGACCCTTTGGGAAGGCCGCGACGCCTTCGCCGAAGTCGAGCGTCTGGACGGTCAGGTCTATCGCGAACTCGAAGGTCGGCGCACCTTGCGCACCGAAGTCGATGGTCGCGGTTACTTCGTCAAGATTCACCGCGGCATTGGCTGGGGCGAAATCGGCAAGAACCTGCTCACCGCCAAACTGCCCGTGCTGGGTGCAGGCATGGAGTGGAAAGCCATTGCCCGCCTGAAAGAAGTGGGCGTACCGACCATGACCGCCGTGGCTTACGGCGAGCGGGGCAACAACCCGGCTGCGCAGCATTCATTTATAGTCACCGAAGAGCTGGCACCCACCGAAAGCCTGGAGGATGTCAGCATCAACTGGCGGAACGAGCCGCCAGAGCCACGCCTCAAGCGCGCGTTCATTGCCGAAGTGGCGCGGTTGGTGGGCATGATGCATCGCGCGGGTGTCAACCATCGTGACTGCTACATCTGCCACTTCCTGCTGCACACCGACAAACCGGTCACGGCCGATGATTTCCGCCTCTCGGTGATCGACCTGCATCGCGCCCAGACCCGCCGGGCAATTACTCCGCGCTGGCGCAATAAGGATCTGGCCGCACTGTACTTTTCTGCACTGGATATCGGCCTGACGCGGCGCGACAAGTTGCGCTTTCTCAAAGGCTACTTCCAGCAACCGTTGCGCCAGATTCTGGCGCAAGAGGCCAGGCTGCTGCGGTGGCTTGAGGTCAAAGCCGACAAGCTTTATGAGCGTAAAGTCCGCTACGGGGACGCGCTCTGATGGCAGGTTGGAATCTGGAGCCGGCCTACGCGTCCTTGAGTGACGAATTTGGCAGCCTTGACGCGGTGTTTGCGTTGGAAGGCGAACGACTGACCCGGGACCCATTGTCGGAAGTGATCAAGGTTCAGCGCGAAGGCGTTAACTATTACGTCAAACGTTATGTGGGCGCTGGTAAAGGCTTGCGTCGCTACCTGGGCAAGCCGCGTGTCAAATCCGAGTGGCAGAACCTCAAGCGTTTTGCCAAATGGGGCATTCCTACTGCCGAGGTGGTCGCCTGGGGGCTGGAGCGTCGCGGCACCGCTTACGATCGCGGTGCGTTGATTACCCGTGAATTGCCCAATACCGAAGATTTGTCCGCCGTGGCAAAGCGTGAAGACCCACGGCTGTCCGACCGCTCGTGGGTGGATACGATCAGCCGTCAGGTGGCCCGCTACACGCGTGCCATGCATGACCAGAACTTTACGCACAACGACCTGAAGTGGCGCAATCTGTTGGTCGACGATCAAGCCAGGGTATTCCTGATCGATTGCCCCAATGGAGCGTTCTGGACAAGCTTCATGTTGCGGTATCGAATTACCAAGGATCTGGCGTGTCTGGATAAGTTAGGTAAATACCATCTGTCCAACACACAGCGTCTGCGCTTCTATTTGCAGTATCGACAGCGAACGCGGCTGAACGCGTCCGACAAGAAACGTATCCGCCATGTTGTCAGTTTCTTTGAGGGGCGCGAATGACTGATTTTATTGCACCCAGCGAGCGCCCGTTGCTTGAACGCCATGGCCTGGCTGATTTCGACTCGCTTTGGGAGGTCCAGCTCGATGCTGTCGATGAGCCCAATACCGGTCGCGGCGGCTGGAGCAGCGTGTTCCGCATGGAGCTTGAAGGCACGGGCTTCTACCTCAAGCGCCAGAGCAACTACCTGACTCGCACCTTGCACCATCCGCTTGGCGAGCCGTCGTTTTCCCGCGAGTTTCGTAACATCAGCCGCTACCAGAAGTTGGGTATTCCGGCGTTGCAGGCGGTGTTTTACGGCGAGCAGCGCGTCAATGGCGAGCGCCGTGCAATCCTCATGACGCGGGCGCTGGATGGCTGGACTGATCTGGATACGCTGCTGCAGCATTGGCCCGAGATGGAGAGCCAGCAACAGTCTGCGATTCTGCAATCCTGCGGTGATTTGGCGCGCACGCTGCACGCGGCCCGACAGATACACGGTTGCTTCTATCCCAAGCATATTTTCATGCGGGCCAAGGCGGGCTTTTATCGCGCGCAGTTGATTGATCTGGAGAAGACCCGGCCCTTGCTGCTCGGGATGCGTGACCGGATCAAGGACCTTGAGCCACTCTTGCGTCGGGCGCCGATGTGGAGCAGTGCGCAGGTGCGGGAGCTGCTGGCGGCTTATCTGCAAGCGGGGCTCGAGAGCCCGCAGGTCGAAGATTTGTATGTGCGGCTCGGTGAGCGCGGCACTCACAAGCGCGCTGCACGGCGCAGCGAACACGAAGAGATCCGTTGATGCGTTTGTCTGAACTCAAAGAGGCCGGACGTACGCCCGTCTTGCCGATCAATCTGTCATTGGCGGATGCGGCCGGTCCTGCTGAATTGCAATTATTGACGTTGCTGCGGGTTCTGCCCGGTCAGCGTTATGTCGGTGCGGGCGTATGGCGTGGCCGGACAGTGTTGGCCAAATTACTGGTTGGCCCAAAAGCCCCACGACATTTTCAGCGTGAGCTGGAAGGCGTACGTGCATTGGCTGCGCAAGGCATGACCACGCCATTGTTGCTGGCTGACGGTCTTCAGGACGGCGAGGGCGGCTGGTTGCTATTCGAGTTTCTCGAACAGGCCCGCAGCCTCGGTGACGCTTGGCTTGAGGTGGAAGATCAGACGCCGTTGAGCGACGCGCAGCAGGACGTGTTGGGCGAGGCGTTGTCGGCCATCGCTCAGTTGCACCTCAAAGGGCTGTGGCAGGAAGACCTGCATCTGGACAACCTTTTGCGCTGCAACGGCAAGTTGTACTTGATCGATGGCGCGGGGATTCGTGCTGAAGAGGCGGGCAAACCGCTGTCCCGGCAAAAAGTGCTGGAAAACCTCGGCGTGTTTTTCGCTCAGTTGCCCAAGTCTCTGGAACCCTTCACCGAAGAGTTGTTGGTGCATTACCTGTTGAGCAATGGCGAACATGGTCTGCCCATGGAAGCGTTGCAGAAGCAGATCGACAAGGTACGTGCCTGGCGATTGAAGGATTATCTGGACAAGGCGGGGCGTGATTGCAGTCTGTTCAGCGTGATTGATGAGCCGTCGCAACTGCGCGCGATTCGCCGGGAAGAAGAGCCTGCGATGTTGCCGGTGCTGGCTAACGCTGATGCGCTGCTGGATCAGGGTCACATGTACAAGACCGGCGGTGCGGCCAGTGTCGCCCGGGTCGAAGTCGATGGTCGTGCTCTGGTGATCAAGCGCTACAACATCAAGGACCTTGCCCACTGGTTCAAGCGCTTCTGGCGCCCCAGTCGCGCTTGGCATTCGTGGCGTGAAGGCAATCGGCTGATGTTCCTCGGCATCGCCACGCCCAAGCCGCTGGCGTTGCTGGAAACACGCTTTTTCGGTCTGCGGAACAAGGCGTACCTTGTCACCGAGTTTTTGCCGGGGCCGGATATCATCGAGCGCTTCGCGCCTTACGTAACGTCGGGAGATGCGCCGGAAAGCGAGCTGGTGGCGCTGGATCAGCTTTTCGAGCAGTTGGTGCGTGAGCGCATCAGCCATGGTGATCTGAAAGGCCATAACGTGTTCTGGCGCCAGGATCGCTGGGCTTTGATTGATCTGGACGCCATGTGCCAGCACACCTCGCAGGCCTCGTTCGCGACCGCCTTCGCCCGCGACCGCGCCCGCTTCATGCGCAACTGGCCCGCCGATAGCGCGCTGCACCAATTGCTGGAGCAGCGGTTGCCTAAGGTTTAGTTATTTTGGGTGCAGGGCGCTCCAACGGGAATAACCCGGTTTTATATGTGCGGTGCTTACTCGCGATTCAGGCGCTACGGTTCGTCAGACACACCGCGTCATCGTTCATCGCGGGCAAGCCCGGCTCCTATCAAACAAACTACAACTATTTGATTTGGAGTACTTTTTCATCTGTAGGAGCGCGCTTGCCCGCGATCGCGTCAGCACAGGCAATATATTCATCGACTGACAGACCGAATCGCGGGCAAGCGCGCTCCTACAGGGTCCGTGTTTGCTGCGCGACAGCGTGGTGTCAGGGACACCGGGGCGGCTCTCACAAGATCATCGCGTCTCACGCAACCCGCGTCAGATTGATTTCCTCCAGCCCCACTATCAGCGCATCCATATCTACGTAAGGTTTCAGGTTGACCGAGGTCCAGGTAGCTCGCTCCACATAAACCTGTCCTTGTGCGTTGACCTTCACCGGCGTGCGATGAATGGCATTGTCCCGTGCGCGATGGACGATCACAGGCAGGCTGTTTTCACTCTCTTCGACGAAAAACATCCCAGGCCTGATCAGTCTTTCCTCGACAGGCAACGATTGCGCAGGTCGGACGGCAACGGCGGGTTTGAAGGTTTCCATCTCTACCCGAAAGTCACTTTTGATGAAGCTCTGTTGACTGCTCAAGGTATCGGTCACCTTCTCTCCTGGGTCTATCGAGATGCCTCGAGCCTGACCGGGCTTTACATCGATCACTCGTACGCCGATACCGCCTTCCAGCTCGGCGAGTCCCGGGACAATTTTTTCAAACGTATTGGCATGGCTGTTACCGACCAGTGCAATCCACTTGTGGGCCCCCATGACTTCTTGATGTTTGCGCACTGTGCGCGAAGCGAAGTGGCTGAACATCTGTTGCCGAGTAGTCGGCGCCAGACTTTCCAGGTCTTTGAGGTAGTAGCTGGCGGCACAGTCCAAAGCCCTGATTTCCAGGCCCTGACCGCGCGCCTTGGTGATCAGCTGTTCAAAGGTGTAAACGCCGTCGACATCGGTGTTATGACCTCGGTCCATCCTTTTCAAGTCATGGAGCAGGGTTTTGCTCATGTAGCCGGTGTCGACGAAACGATCCAGGTCTGCCTGATGGACGTCGCTGAGCAGGTGCTCGATGTAGAGCGTTTTTACCTCTTGTCTGGACAGTAACGGCAAGTTGTCGATGATCAGCTTCTTGCTGGCAATGGAAGAATGGACCTCTCCAATGACCACACCATCGGCATGCTGATACAGATCTTCGAGAAAATCGCCATGGCTTATGCCCGGTGCAACGGCTGGCATGGTTGGGCGAGCCGGTAACTCCTTGACGATGATGGTCCGGGCATCTTTCTGCAATGCGTGGCGCAGATTGAAGAATTGGTCACTGACCAACGAGTGCTGTTTATTGGCGCTGAAGTAACGCGAGTCCAGCCCACGGTTCTCGAAATTGATCAATTCATGCAGGGTGTCTCGTGTTTCTGCGGGCATCGAATAGGCGGTGTCCCGCAAGGACAGTTGCAGGGCCGTAGGTGGCGTTTCAGCGGGCCAGTGTTGCACGTCGACTGGTTGCCAGCCGCTGGCGTCATTCCACTCAAACCCTGGCTTGCCCGTGTAGGGGTTATCGAGTTCGCCCCTGAATTTTCTATGTATCTGCTGATAAAGCGCGTCATCCAGTCGGCTGGGCGGCGATTGCGTCAGTGCTGTAGCCAGGCTTGATGCGCCTTGATCCTGGATCAGCGGGTTGGCCATTTCGATCCGGAAATCGGACTTGCCAAACGCATTGCCGGTTTCTTCAATCTCCCGGCTGATAACGGTCGGTCGACCGAGGGGCACTTCGCGTACGCGCACGCTGATCGCGCCTTGCAGCTCGGCGATGCCAGGGACTTGTTGATACGTATTGGCAAATTTCTGGTCGAGTAACGCCACCCAGCGGCGTGATGGATGAGACGTAACGTCGGCGCTAATAACTGTATGTGCGAAGAAGTTGCTCATTTTTTGTTCAGTTGCCAGGTCGCCCGCTGCGATTGCCACCGGATTATTGAGCAGTGGGTAGCTGACCGAAGAGCTGATCGGTCGAACTTCCAGACCATGGCGGTGCGCGGTCTTTATCAAGTGATAGTAGTCATATTCCTTGCTGCGGTTTCTCAGTGCGCCGCCGTTGAGTTCTTCCAGCCAGAATTTCAGGTCACTTGAGCCTGTCTTGCTTCTGGCCCCCAACTTTCGGTATTTCTCCAGTTTGTACATATGCAGATCGGTAAACAGATGCGGAATGTACAAAACCTTCACGTCCTGTTCAGCCAGCGCGGCCATGTTTTCGATGAGTAGACGCTTGCTGGCGAGGGACCTTGGGGCCTCGCTGATAACCATCGCGTTGCTGTTTTCGAAGACTTTCCTGATCAGCCCGGTAGCTCCGGCGTTCGCGTCCAGGCTAGGTAACACCGGGCGTGGTGCCGGAACGGCCGACGTAAAAAATGCCTGCGCATCAAGGTAGAGTTTGTCTCGTTGGGCTGAGAATCTGGAGCGCACCTCTCTGAAAACAGCATTGAAATAGTCTTCAAGATCCAGCCCCAGTGCGTCCATCGTGTTACTGGTATTACTGAGAATGCTGAAATGTGGGCGTAACTGCAGTGGCAGTTCATAGGGCACTACCGCACTGGTAATGGGGTCGGCGGTTGTCGCGGTTTCACTCACCAGCGGCCTGAATGTATCGTCCATCCCGCCACGCAGATTGTGTCGCAGCAGGAGTTGCCATTTGCCCTGAGCATCCAGCCGTACCGGACGCCTGCCGAAGAAGGCGAACGGATTTTGCGGGTCGATGATGTTCCAGCAGCGCGCTCCCGCATCGAAGTGGACCTCGAAAACCTGAGTGCCGAGTTCGATGTAATACTTGTTATTGATCAGGCTGACGCCATTGGCGTGGCCGGACGACAACGGGCTCGTATCTTTCAGTGAAATGTTCACGGCGATCCCCTGTTTTATGCCGTCTGCGTTCAGGGCTGTCGACTGGGCGACAGGCTGGCCCAAGGGGCGCCATGCACCGTCCAGGTCACGCTGGGCGAACTCTCCGGTCGGTTGTGGGGCTTTGGAAAGATCGCTGTTCACGTGGTACACCGATGCATGGCCATTCGCGTTTGGCTTGCTGCGCCAGAAGGTCTCCCCCTCGAGGTGCACGGGATGCAGGTCCGCCTGGGTGGGGACGCGTGTGATGTTTTTCGCGGCCGGAAGTACTGACGTATGTTTGCCGTTGTGCCCGAGTTGGCGCAATGCACCGAAGCCTTTCATGCCGGCTGACAAATCCCCGGCCGCGCCCAGGCTGTTGAACAGTGAGCTGAGAATGTAGGCGCTGGCGGTTTCCCGGTCGCCATTGGCGAAGGCTTGCAGGGCTTTCATGCTGTCGCGCAGGGAAAGCAGCGCGCCGACCGCGAAGCTGGCCGGTGGGAAGGGCAGCGTTACCACTGTGGCGACCAGCTCGAATGTTATCCAGGCCAGTTTCGCCAGCATATCGCTGCGGCCAGTGGTCGTGTCCTCCACATCGCGCAGTTGGCGCTCGAGGGGGCGATTGAAGCAGAGATCCTGGAAGTCGTTCACTGCATCCCGCGGTATGACCGGCGGTTTGCTCTCTCCGCCTTCTCTCATGTCGCGCAGGAAGAACGACAGTTTGCGGCGTGCATCAATCCGGCAGCGGTCTTTGTAGTAATCGATCATGCCGGAGGTTGAGAGCGAGCTTTTGAAGTCGCTCAACAGGCGCAACTCAAGACCATCCGGTGCCTGCGGGGTGTAAAGCATTGTTGCCTGGGTCGCGTCGGCGGATGACAACAAATAACAACCCTGAACGGTTTCAACCTGAATCAGCTCGACCCTGCCAGGTGAAACCGCGTTATAGAGATCGTTCACGACTTCGCCCACCTTGGAGATATCGGTGCCTATCAGCGGGTTTTCCAGGCGCAGTTGCAAGGTGTGCAGCGGATAGAGGAGCCGCGCCGGGCTGTCGGTCCGGTGCAGATGGCTCATGGATAACCGGAGCCACTGGTACTGCTTTGAGTCGAGTTGACCTTTAAGATAGCCACGCAGTGCAGCCGCTTTCATTTGCAGTACGGTGATCTGCAGGCTGCTGCGCCGGCGATGGTCGTAACCGGGAGAGGCAGGATCGAGCAGGGTATCCCTGACCAGCTTGATGTAATCGTCGCTGAGCCACTTGCCATGTACCGAGCGTGCGACTTTTTGCGGCGTCAGTGGCGTCAGATCGATAGACGACGGGCCACTGAATGTTGCTTCGGTGTCGGCGCTGCTGCTGAGCAGCCCAAGGGTATCGTCATAGCCGTTGCGCAACATCTGCGTGTAGCTCAGTACTTCGCGCTGGGAGGTGATGATGATCTGGTCCGGATCGACGCTGCCTTCAGCCACACCCAGTAACTCGCTGATTTTTTTGCTGGCGCGCTGATGAACATAATCCTCGAAATCCTGCGACTGGGTCGGCGGTTTTGCGTGGAAGTTTTCGGTAGCGCCGGCTATCGCATCTTCCAGGGCTAGCAGTTCCTGTCGCTCGGCGAGGCTGGCGCGCATGAACCAGTCCGGCGTTCGTTGCGCCTGATCGGCGGCGGCCACTCGCACATGCTGGCGCACGAACTGCCCAAGGGCCTGATTGTAGTGGCTGCGGGTGATTAGCTGAACGTAGTTGGCGGGTGGGTAAGGCTTGAGGCGCAGGGCGGCGAAGCGCTTCTCGAGATTTTCACGGCTGGACGCTGGCACCTGTTTAAGCAAATAACGGCTCATTTCAGGCGATGTGGTCCAGCTGACCAGTTCGTGGGTGAGTTGAGTCTGGTTGTCGAAGGCTTGAAAACGTTGTGCCCTCGGCGCATCGGCAGCGAACATGATCAGCCGCTCAAGGCGTCCCTGGGCATCGTTTTTACGAAAAATCAGCATGCCGCCCAGAATGTCGCCGTCATCAAGCTTGATCTGCTGGACTTGCAGATTTGGCGTGGTCTGCCCCGTTGCATCCGTCTCGATCTGCTCAATGATCGCGAAATCGTCCGCCAGGATATGCGCCTGCATCTTTGCCGCGTAGGCCAGAGCGGTTACCTGCTTGCGTGTGAGGTCGCGCATCAGTTGCTGATTGTGCTCAGTTGCGTAGACCGTTTGTTGGTACTCGCGAAATACAGTGCCCAGATTCAGATCGTCGACCAGCTTCGCCACGTAAGCGTGGGTTAGCAGTGGATGGCTCGTTTGCATCAGCGTGCCGTTCAGGCGGAAGGTGCTCAGCATCTGGAATGCCGAGCTGGCGTCCGTGTCTCCGGGATGCAGCCCGTACAGTGCCATTTCCAGCAGCGAGCGCCGGGTCGTATAAAGTTCGCCGGTGATTGCCAGTCGGCGTTGTGTCGTGATCATGATCTGCTCGGGTTCCAGATCGTAGCCAAGGTCGGAAGCGATGCGAGCGCGCAGCCGTATTCTGGCGAAGGACTCATGGGAAGTTGCGCCACCCAGGGCGCTGAGCAATGCCGTGCGGCTCTGTTCGTAATGGGTCAGGCGTTGCTGATATTGATTGAGGTCGTCCTGGCTGGCGACCTTGATCCAGTGGGGCAGATTCCTGCGCTGCTGGCGTTCCCAGTAAGCCATTTCGCGCTGTGCAAGCATGGCCCCGGGGCCAAACAGCCCCTGCATGTCCATGGCCGCCGCGATTCGTGCAGAGATCGTTTTACTGTCGGTTGCCTTGGCATTGAGGCAGGCATGGCGCACATCGCTGCGTTGCTTGTGGAGTTGGCGCTCGAAAGCATGGGCAAAGGGACTGCCGGTGACCGGTTGCAGTTGCAGGTCGGCAGCGCTAAACGGCTCCAGATAGAGGCTCGGATCCTGTGTGATCGTCTCCAGTAATTGCTGGTCGCGCTGCTGGGCATTGTTGAACAGCGCATGACGCAACACATCGTTGTTGAGCCACTGAACAAGCGTTGTGCCAAAGGCGGTGCGGCTTGCGAAACCCTCCGTACCCAGGCCGGGCAAGACCAGCAAGGTCAGGCCTGTGATTGAAATGAACACCAGCGCGCCAGCGATCTCAATGGTTGTCTTGTCATTGAGTTGCACATGCAGCGTGAACATCTCCAGAGAACGGCCGATCTGTTTACTGACTGTTGGCAGGGGTAAGCAAGCAGCATATTGCGGGTCCAGATGGCGTTCGTGGTTTTTGACGATCACCTCGTTGCGCAGTGCCTGCTCCATGCCCTGAATGAACAGTGCTTTACGAACTGGACCTTTGGCGCTGGGGGCTTGCCAGAAATCGTCGAGCTGTTGGAGCAGCGCAGCCACGCTGGTTTCTTTGGCCGAGTCGTCCTGCCCGCCAAGCGTTTCAATGATTGCGGCGCTGGCTTTTGGCAAAGACTTGAGCTCCTCGGCGAACGTGATGTCCAGGGCACTGAGTCGATGCAAGGCGCCAGATGCCAATGGCAGGGTCTCTGCCGGTGTTGGGGGGAGCGGAGTGAGTTGTGACATAAGGATCAATAATCCTGAATGATTGATAGGTGTAAAAGTGCGGCCCGGAGGAGGTACCGCTTTGAGTTCAATCAATCAGGAGTGGGGTGGGTGGGGGTGTTAGATAGTTAGTGGCCTGCCCGGTCTTCGAAGCAGAAGCGTTGGGATTACATTTGCAGAAACGTCCCACAGATCAAACGACTTAAGCCTGACTGACACTTTTATCGCTTAGGAGCAAAGTCCCGCCTTTTATTCAGGCCAAGGACTTGCTCATGTTCAACCCCGCCAACCGCGCTTCGTTCACGCTGGAAATAGCCGGGCTTGAGCATGACTTTCGAGTGCTGGCCTTTACCGCGAAGGAATCCATCAGCCGTCCGTTCAGTGTGCGCATCGAGTTGGTCAGCGAACGGGCCAATCTCAAGCTGGAAGACGTGCTGCACCGACTGGCGTTTCTGAGGTTCGACGCTGACGGTAATGGTCTCCACGGACAGATCGGCGAAATCGCTCAGGGTGATTCCGGCAAGCGCTTTACCCACTACTTCATCCAGTTGGTACCCAGCCTCAAGCGTCTGGAATACCGCAGCAATCATCGGATCTTTCAGGGCAAGACCGTCCCTGAAATCATCGCGGTGGTCCTCAAGGATCACGCGATCTTCAGCAATGGGTTTGCTTTCCGGTTGCGCGAGCCCTGCAAACCCCGCGATTACTGCACCCAGTATCAGGAAACCGACCTGCATTTTGTGCGCAGGCTGTGCGAAGAAGAGGGCATCCACTTTCACTTTCAGCACAGCCCTGACGAACATTTACTGGTGTTTGCAGACGACCCTATTCAGTTGCCGGTACTCAAGCCTGCGGTTGCGTATGTGCAGAGCAGCGGACAGGTTGCAGACGCGTCGGTTATCAACAGATTCAACGTGCGACTCGCCACGCGCTCGGCCAAGGCCAGCCATCAGACCTATCACTTTCAATTGCCTCAGGTGGACCTGCTCAGCAGTGCGGGCGGCGATGGTCGTAAGGAGCTGGAGGATTACCAGTATCCCGCGCCGTTTACCGACCTGAGTGTTGGCGCTCGGCAAGCGCAAAAGGCGCTTGAGCGAAACCGCAGTGATGTCCAGTTGGCCAGTGGTTCGAGTGATCAAAGTGCGCTGGTCAGTGGCCACTTGTTTGAACTGACGCATCCTAATCCGGAGTGGAGCCAGCAATGGCTGCTGACGTCGGTGTTCCATGAGGGTAAACAGCCGCAGGTGCTGGAGGAGTCCACGTCTCGGGCATCGGGAGCGTTTACCCAAGGTTATCGCAATCGTTTTGAAGCCATCCCCGGGAAGGTGCCGTTTCGTCCACCGCTCAAGCACCGCAAACCAAGGGTTTTAGGCAGCCAGCATGCGGTAGTTACAGGTCCGCCCGGCGAAGAGATCTACTGCGACGACTATGGGCGGATCAAGGTCAAGTTCTTCTGGGATCGTGAAGGCTCGCGTAACGAGCATTCCAGCTGCTGGCTGCGGGTCGCCACTGGTTGGGCCCATGAGCAATACGGCACGACGATGATTCCCCGCGTCGGCATGGAAGTGATCGTGGGTTACTTCGATGCTGATCCGGATCAGCCTTACGTACAGGCCTGTTTGCCCAATGCCGTTACCCGAGCGCCGCTGAACCTGCCTATGCAGAACACCCAGACCGTGCTCAAGACCCAAAGCAGCCCAGGCGGCGCAGGTTTCAACGAACTGCGCATCGAAGACCGCAAAGGTGCCGAGTCAATTTCCATCCGCGCTCAACGCAACTGGTCTGAGCATGTGCTGAACGATCAGTCGATCCAGGTGGATAACCAGCGCAAGGTGAACGTAACCGGGCTGTCCAGCCACGAGCTGCATGGCGAAGAACACCACCTTACCCATGGGGCACGCAAAACCCAGGTGCTGGCCGATGACTCGTTGACGGTGGTCGGTAATCAGCACATCAGCGCCGCGAATCATCTGGTCAGTGCGGCCACACAAGTGCATCTGCACTCAAAAGTGGACGTAGTGATCAATGCGGGGCTAAACGCAACGATCAAGGCAGGTGGGCAGTGGATAAGTATCAGTCCGGCTGGGATTTTCAGCAGTGTGCCTATTCAAGTTGGCGGTGTTCCAGTGTCGGGAATGCCTGCGGTTCCTGGTTTGCCTGCGGCGTTGATACCCCAAGTGGCGTTGCCCGCGAATCCATCCTTGATTCCAGATGTACAACTCAAGGCTATCGAACATGGCGCCCCGTTTTGCCAAGCCTGTGCTGACGCCAGGAAGGAATTGTCATGAACGGCGAGCGCTCTGTGCAATCTCCACTGCCTGACGATTTCCCTTGGGATAAGACGGTCGGGCTTTTACTCGATGCCATTCAGGTCAAAAACCTGCTTCAACGCCTGTACCAGTGGAATCCGGAACCGAGAGTGAGCGTGCTTTATCACGAGACCCGCTGGGCTGAAATCAGTCGGCTTTCACCGTGTCTGGTGCGCTTGCATGATGCTGATGATCCGGTTCTTTTGCAGTTTCTGGCTCACACTCAGGAGTTGTGGGGGTATCTGCTGGTCAGTGATGGTTCGTGGGATGACCTGTTAGCTCATGTGCGCTGGCTGACCTGTTTCAAGCCGCCCCAAGGCGAAGACATGTATTTGCGCATCTCTGACCCCGCAGTGGCGCATGCGTTATTTGCAGCAGAGCGTGATCCGGGACCGGACCTTTTTGGCCCCTGCCAGGAGGTTATCGTCAGCGCCGCAACCCGTGATGGATGGATACAACTCAAACGCCCCGGCGACAAGTACATTCCGCAGTACGACAAATCATTTATGGCAAGCGACGCGCAATGGGCTGCTCTGAAAGGCGTGGCTTTTAACAAATCCATGGGTGAGCTTTACCAGCACATGCAGCGTTTTTTCCCCGATTACCGTACAGAACTGACCTCTGAACAGCGCCTGAAACACATCCATCAACTTGCTCACTCTGCCATCAAAAGAGGTTTTGAGACCGAGCAGGAGATCTGGTTGTACGCCAACGTTTTCGGTTTTCTGGGGGATGACGTGCTGGAGCAGCACCCGGACATCGCTGAGTTGCTGACCGTCCGTTCGGAGCTGAGCACGCTGGAGCGTGTTGATCGCGCTGCGACGATGGCGGCAGAGATCGCTGGAGCGGGAAACTTGTAGGGGGCACCGAGTTTATGAGGTCAGCGATGGGGGGCAGACAGGCCGCCATCGCTGCCTCGCGTTGCTCGTGAGCTCCTACAGGGGGGCTGTCTGCTGTACCTCGGTAAACCGTGCTGCAATGTTTTGACTGGGCTTTTGCGTGTGCAGGGTTCTGACCGCTTGGGTCATGCGCTTTAACTTTTCACTGGGCCTGGCCCATTGCTCGGCGGGTAACGGCTCTGACCAGTTTTGCATCGCTTCAGGTATGGCAGCGCGGCCGATGCTTTTGATGTGGCGGATTTCCCATTCGGTGAGGTAGTTGGGCAACGTCCACAAGGTCAGCACGTGGTACGTGTACCACCAGAACGGATAGAAGAAACCAACCTCGCGATTTTTGCGCCGACGTCGCATCCGCTCCCGTGCGTTGTAAAACGTATGCAGTCCTTCATGCGGCGGGTCGCCGGGGTTTTGCAGGTCCAGCGGATCCTGAATTTCCTTCAGGGTGTGAACTTCATATTCCATGTACGCCCGAATCGCCTCCCAGTTGCACACCGCCAGATCAAACCCGGCGCAGAAAAGCTCCAGGCTGTAATGCTCATCGTGAGGCGGATGATAGAACCCCACGCCCATGGCGTAGCGGATGTCCATGCCGTACTGCGTCACGCTCCGTGCCTGTACGACCCAGGCGGATAGCGATTCCCATGGCACGAAGATAGGCTCGGTATGGCCACGGGGGACGAAGCAGACTTCACGGCGCTGGCGATTGAAGCGGGTGGGGACGACTTCGTGGTATTTGTTGAGGTGGTTGAAGGTGATGATGAGGTAGAGGGTGAGGGTGGCAGCAGCGGCCCAGCCTCCCATCTCTAGGCCTAACGGTATCAACACCATCATTATTTTGGTTGCACTTTCGACTCCTCTACCCTCTGCAATAGAAAGCAGCCAGTCCAGTGAGGGTGTAAGCAAGCCAAAAAACCAGATGGCCCAAAACGGTGCTCCTAAACCCATCTGCCAAGCGAACACTGCAGGTAGCCCAACACCGAAGTCCAGATGCGCATCATTCATTTCAGCGACTGCATGCCCGTAATCCTGAGCGGGCAGGTCAGTTGGCAATGGCAATGGGGCGAGGTACACAATCTGGCCTGTCAGGAAGGTTTCTCGCATACCGGCATGAGGGGCGTGATGAATCTCCGGCGGTGCTTCAGGGGCTATTTTCGCCATCTCAGTTTTTTCCCGACGGCATGGTCGCGGGGTAGATACCGAAGTGAGGGCACTGATCTCCCTGATGCTCAACATCAACTGCAGAAAAGTCGCCGCTCTCACCGGTAAGTTTAAAACGCACGTCATACGAGAGGCCTTCGTACAGGCCTTCCTGTGTCCGATAGCCCAGTAGTATTGACAGCATGAAGTCGCAACGTCCTGGAGTGGGGGAGGTGAGCAGTCCACTAATATCTGTCAGCCGCAGAATCAACGGTGTTTCTTGATAAAGCTGAAAGCTTTCTTGCAGTCTCTCCTTTAAAGGTGTCCATCGTTCGGGGCTGTAGTCGCGTCCGTGTTGGGCCCGAACAATCTGATAGCCGCCAATTTTGAGCAAGGCTCCGCTGGCGTAGCTGCCGATAGGTAGGGCTAAATCATCGGCAGACAGCTTTGGAAAGTGCAGTAGAAAGAGCCTGGGTTTAGGGTTGCTCGGGTCGTCATTCGACGGAACAATCTCCATGCGCGGGGCCTGAATATGGCCATGAAGTTCTTTTAGGTACTCGCCTAGAGGAAGTGAGCGACGTCGTTCAGCATCCTGACTCCAGGGTGTACTGAGCAACCAGCGATCATGGCGGCTGAGGTTATTGCGGTTGTAGAACCAACTTCCGGAAAGTTCCAGCGCAGTAAATAAAACCCCGGCCACGTTGAAGCGGAAAAATACGGTGGAGAGGCGTGTGCCTGCCAGGGCCCATGCCGCGGTCCGTGCAGTGGAACTCGCTTCAGTAGAGAGGACATGTCTAAAAGCTTGAACTGTTTCACGCAAGCCATAGGCATTGCTGGCAACAAAACCACTGTTGCCAAGTATGCTGAGCGTTGCCCCAGTTTGCGCGTCGCCGTTGCCATTTCGTACGGCATCCGACCAGTTTTTGTGGGAGCTATTCAAACTCATTACAGCCGCAATCGTTCCGGAAATGTACCCGACCATGCCTAACCCAATGTGCAGTTTGCCCATCTGCACATGTACGCCCATCAGTTCCGCTTTCTTGAAGTTTTTCGCTAATTCCGCTGCGTGGGCACTCAGAGCTGTGTCTGCAATACCTTGCGCTGCGCCAAAGCCAGCAGAAACGGTGGCCGCCAGTGAGCTTCGGTAAGAGCTGTAGTTCATGGCGCTTTCGGGCTGAGCAAGCGTCTCTTGCCTCACCTGCACAAAATTCACCACCTGCGCCACAAACACCAACAACCCGGCCCCATCCCCCAGCAACCCGGCCTTCGGCGCAACCGTCACTCCGCGCCGATAGTTATCCAGCACGGTTTTAATCTCTTGATGCTGCTGCGCCGGAAACACCAGCGCCAACCCAGGCTTGCCCGATGAGGCCGGTTGAAGATGTGTCGCGTCCGAAGGCAGGTCGGCCAGCGGACTCATGGCCTTTGCCAGTTGTTCTTCCAGTCCGCTTAACCTTTGCTGTGTGGCTTGTCGGGAGAGCTTGAGGTTCTCGGCAGCGGTGCTGGTGTGCCAGAGAGGATGTCTGGCTCGGGATTCTTGTGCTTCGTTGTTCAGATAGCGCAGGTATTTGCGCTCTTTTTGTACCGCTTTAACGGTCTCGCCCAATGCCTTCAGATCTTCGGCACTGGCGATCTGGAAGGCGACGTTTTCTCGTCGTGCTGCGTCGAGGATGGTGACGCCCGTAGCCTTGGGCAGGCTGCGAAACAGGGCGTCCATACCGGGCAACTGGCCTTTGTCCATCTGCTGCAAAAACGCCTGCAAGGCCTGCTGGATGCCCATGTGCAAAGCTGGAGCAAGGGTGCCCCAGGCGGCTGCGATGTTGACTTGTGTGCTCGACGATAGCCGTTTGGTGTTGAGTAAAACCCCGGCCCCCCATTGCTGGAGACGCTCCAGCGAATCGGGGGCCTCTTTTATCAGCAACCAGCCCGCATTGATGAAGTAGGAAAACTGCACGCCCAGCTCTGTTTGCGCGCTCAGGGGCGCGGCATAGAACAGTGGGCGGGACATGGCCGGGTTGAGGTTGAGCCAGACGAGTACCTTGTCGAGAGCGTAGTCGCTGCGGCAGATGTCTTTCAGGCAGGCGTATTCGGTGATTGCGGCGTGGTCGACCTGCTCATTGTCCTCAACGTCGTAGTACCAGATGGCCCGATGCAGGCGGTTTTTGATCAGCAGTTCGACGCGGTCGTGGGTGATCTTTTCCAGCAGTTCATTGAGTGGCTGCAGGACTTCGCGTTGCTTCTTGAGGAAGGCATCCATGCGCGGGCGATCGATAAGGTCGTTGATGCCGCGTTGACCGAATTTTGCGCCATGGAGCAGTTCCTTCGTACGCTTGTCCATCTGGCGATAGAGTCGCCAGAGAGGCTGGCGATGTCGGGCAATAAATGCGGAACTGGTGTCAGTGAAGCGTTGCTCAAGGTAATACTGCTGAAGGGCTTGCAGCCGGGTTCCATGCCCGGCATACATGTTCGCCGGATCAGTGCTGGGCGGTATCAGTTCGAGTCTGGCTTTCAGGTCTGCGGGTAACCCCGGGTCTTCCACGCGTGGCGCGGGATGCTTGCTGTTGTCCTCAGTCATCACTTCCAGCAGGGTTTTACGCGTATCACTGCGCTCGGGTTCTGCCAGTAATTCGAGATCATCCAAAAGCGCCTGGAGCGCCGGATCCGCCTCTGCCCGCTCGCTGAGACCGGCGGCGCTGATCTGAGTGAGCGATTCGATGTAGCAGCCCAGCAGGTAGTCACGCTCGACCTGACCTTCCTCGGTTCCGCTTTTCGCCCAGGCATCTATCTGGCCGACCACCTGATCCTGATACTGCGCCAGATCACGCATCACCCCGACGTCATCACGAACGGCCAGAAACAGGAAGTCACGCTTATGAGCGGTGGTGATCTGGCTGGTGAATTCTTCAAGAATGGTCTGGCGATACAGCGGTGTGTGTTCCCAGGCGTAGGGAATCTTCGTCGACGTGTTGTCCGGTCTGTCCGCCCAACTGCCGCTGCTTTCGGCCAGCCACACGGCCATCTTTCTGTCGTCGATCAGGTCCCGGGCATCGCCGCGCTGAATATTTTCAAAGCTGACGCGCTGCATGAAGTACTCGCGCTCGGTGGCAACCTTGAGCACCTGTGCGCATTTGAAGGCCGTCCACTGGACCTCGGAAAAAGAGACGTGCAGAACGCTGCTGCGAGAGAACGCCAGCGCTGGATCAGCTTCGATCACGTCAGCGCGAAGATCCTTGATGACGTGATCGCCCTTGAACAACAGCGCAGTCACGGAGCCATTCGCTATCTGATACTCATGTAACAGGCCAGTGGCGCTGTCGATGATGTACAGATAGCCGTCCCGCAACAGACGAAATCCCAAAGGCAAGGCCTGCAGTTTGTAAGGCATGGCGATTTCGATGGACGGATCTAGGTCTTCCACCAGGCCATAACGCACCGGCAGCAGTTGTAAGGTCTGACTCATCAGCGGACAAAATCCGCCAGCATCGGGCGCCTCGGCGGGTTTGGCCCTGGCGACCATATTGGCCATGTGGCCACGCGGCGTTATGTGAGGATTTGTCATGCAGGCTCCTGCCATGGGCTGGCGAGTAGAGGCCAGGATCCAGATGGCGGAGCGTGTAATCTCAAGCCCGACCCTGAGCGAGGGGCGGGAGAGTGGCTGATGAGCGGCGAGCGCTCAATGCACGCAAAGCGCTTTAGGAAAGGCCCTACGCAAAGTGTCGTAGATTCATACTTCTGCTAACCAGGCCATGGCTTGCCCCGGTTTTACTCGGGGCAAGCAAATCCCTTTGTCATTACGCTATAATCCCGCCCTTTAGCTGTTCCTCGCCCCGCTGCGAGGGCACATACTTTTTCTCAGGCGCATGCCGCCTGCATGCAGACTAAAGAGGCTAGACCCCAGTGGCATTGACGATTCTTGGCCTGTCCGGCGCCCTTAGCCATGATCCTTCCGCGGCGCTGTACATCGACGGCAAGCTGGTGGCAGCGGCTGAAGAAGAGCGCTTCGTTCGCGACAAACATGCAAAGAACCGCATGCCCTACGAGTCGGCGAAGTTCTGCCTTGAGCAGGCGGGCATCAAGCCATCGGATGTCGATGTGGTGGCGATTCCGTTCGCGCCGATCAGCTTGTTCGGCAAAGCTCGCTGGCATTACGCCAAGCGTTACTGGTATGCCCCGGACCGTGCGCTTGACGCGCTGCTGATGGGCAACCGTCGCTACAAGCGCTATCGCAACAAGATCGTCTGGTGTCTTGAGCAACTGGGCTTCGATCCGAAGAAGATCAAGATCGAGCCGGTTGAGCACCACCTGGCTCACGCCTCCAGCGCCTACCATTGCTCCGGTTTCAAAGAGAAAACCGCGATCCTCGGTATTGATGGCAAAGGTGAGTACGCCACCACGTTCTTTGGCTATGGCGAGAACGGCAAGATTCACAAGATCAAGGAGTTCTTCGACCCGGACTCCCTGGGCGGCCTGTATGGCGCGATCACTGAATTCCTCGGCTTCGAGATGCTCGACGGCGAATTCAAGGTGATGGGCATGGCGCCGTATGGCGATGCCAGCAAATATGATTTCTCGCGTCTGGCGACTTTCGAAAATGGCGAACTGGTGATCAACACCGAGCTGGCCAACGTTATTGGCCTGCGCCGCTATAAAGAGAAGGGCAAGGGTTTCTACTTCTCGCCTAAGCTGATCGAGTGGCTGGGGCCGAAGCGCGAAGGCGACATTGCTGACGAGCCTTACATCCACTACGCCGCGAGCATGCAAGCGCTGTTCGAGAAGCTGGCGTTGCAGATGATGGATCACTATCTGGGTGACATCCTCAAGGAAACCGGCAAGATCGCGTTTGCAGGCGGCTGTGCGCTGAACGTCAAGCTGAACCAGAAAATCATCGCCCGCCCGGAAGTCAAAGAGCTGTTCGTGCAGCCGGCTTCGGGTGACGCGGGCACTGCTGTCGGCGCTGCGGCTTATGTTTCCCACGCCCGTGGTGTGCCGGTCGAGAAGATGGAACACGTCTACCTCGGTCCGTCTTACACCAACGAAGATGTGATCGCGGCCTGCGCTCGCCACCCGAGCAAGCCGGTCTGGCGTCAGATCGAAAACACTCCAGAGCGCATCGCGCAGATCATGGTCGCGGGCAACCCAGTGGCCTGGTTCCAGGGGCGTATGGAGTTTGGCCCGCGCGCATTGGGTGGGCGTTCGATCATCGGCTGCCCGAGCGTTGCTGGCGTTGCCGATCGCATCAACCATCAGATCAAGTTCCGTGAGCGCTGGAGGCCTTTCTGCCCGTCGATGCTCGACACCGTTGCGCCACAGATGATCAAGATCGATCACCCGGCGCCGTTCATGACCTTCACTTTTGAAGTAGCTGAAGAGTGGAAGACCCGCGTGCCGGAAGTCGTTCACGAAGACGGTACTTCACGTGCCCAGGTCCTGAAGCGCGAATACAACCCGCGTTACTACGACATGATGAAGGCGCTGGAAAACCTTACCGGTAATGGCGTGTCGCTTAACACCTCGCTTAACCGTCGCGGTGAACCGATGATCTGCTCGCCTACCGATGCTTTGAATATGTTCTTCGGCTCGGACCTTGAATACCTGATCATGGAAGACATTCTGGTCGTCAAAGAGGGCGTGGAGACATACGAAAATGCCTGAGCCGTTGGTCAGCGTCGTTATCCCGGCCTATAACTACGCCAAGACGCTGCCGCGTGCAGTCAATTCAGTGCTGGCTCAGCTCGATGAAAATACCGCCGAGTTGTTGGTGATTGACGATGGTTCGACCGATACCACGCCTCAGGTGCTTGAGCAGTTACTCGCCGAAAACCCCGGGCGCTTCAGGATGTTGCGCAAGCCCAACGGCGGGCTGTCGTCCGTTCGCAATCGAGGTATTGAGGAGGCGCGGGGTCAATTCCTTATCTTCCTTGATGCCGATGATGAGATGGCTCCAGATGCCCTGAATACAGTGGTTGAGCACATCGCAGAGCATCCTGAAAGCCGTTTGATTATTGGTGGCCACTGGTCGGCGTTCGATGATGGCCGTCGTTCTGTGCATGTGCCCAAGCCGCTGCCCGCTACTGCTGAGCAGCGCGTGCGCGGTTATTTGCTGGACAAGACGATATCGCTCTCCAACGGTGCCTGCGTAATGCATCGTGATGTGTTTGCGCCTGGACTGTACCCTGAGAACCTGCGCAATGCCGAAGACATCCCGGTGTTCACTCAGGTGCTCGCACGGTTTACTTGCAGCGTCATAGATAAGCCCTTGGCGATCATTCACAAGCATGCCGACAGCATGCGGCATGATCTGAAGCAAAGCCTTGCCTCAGGCTTGAAAGTAGTCGACGAGGCATTTTCTCCGCAGCGCATGCCTGCGCCGTTGCAGAGCTTGCGCCAGGCTTTTCTTGCACAGCGTTGCTTGTCACTGTTTCGTGATTGCTACAGCGCAGGAGACTACGAAAACGCCAGGGTTTTCTATGCCAAAGCCATACGTGCTGACTGGCGTTCACTGACACGTTGGTCCTATACCCGCAAAGCCATTCGATTGTTGCTCAAGTGAGCGGGGGGCCGTTTACTCCATCGCCGTCTGCCATGGATGTGGTCCAGGCAGAGGGCAGTTGGGCACTGAGAGCCCGGGAGCTCGATCGGTATCGCTGGAAATTGATGCGCGAGCGCCATGGGCGTTTCGGAAGCTTTTTGCGTATAGCCCGTGATGTGCTCGTGGACGTGGTGCAGGGAATCCGTGCCAGTGCATGTCTGAGTGCCTCGGTGGATGCCGAGCCGTGCGAACTGCTATTGCTGCATTCCGCGCCAAAGTCCATGGCATTGCAACGCAAGAATATTCTGATCGGCGCTGTAAGGTCGCGTGGTTTGAATTTGAACGAAGCCGCCTTGCTATCCCCTCCTCAGGCCTGCACGCGACGGCAGTTGTTGCGCCCGCCTCAGCCTGTTCCGCTACGCTATCTGGCTTATGCGGCTCACGCCCAGTGGCTGGTTGCGAAATACACACCGCAGTTGTTGATCAACGAGAGAAACGGAAGTTTCCATGCGCCTTTCCTGCGCCTCGCGCTAGCAGCACGCGGGGCTCGCCTGTTGCATTTGGCCCATGCTGCGACGCTTGAGTCCTCACGTCGACTGGGGATGAATGACTACGATTATTACGGCGTATTTGGTCATAGTTCTCTGGTCGCGTTACAGCAGCGCGGTTTGCGATTCGGTGATTCAACAGTGGTGCTGCTTGGCTCCTACCTGGCGGACCCTACTTATGAATTGCCGGAGGCGGACCCGGCTGTCAAAACCCTGCTGGTCTTGGGGGTTGGTCCGGATCGGGAGAAAGAAGCTGGCTATGTGCGTACTTACGAGCTGCTTCGCGACTGGGCTGAGCTTCATCCGGAGTACCGCCTGTTGTTCAAACGTCATCCTCGAAGTCGCGCGCAATTCTGGAATGACGCTGCTGCGCGTCTGTCCAGCGTTGAACTGCTTGATTCGCAGTGCTCTCTGGCTGATGCACTCGCCCGTGCAAGTGTAGTTGTCAACATCATGTCGAATGCCGGCATAGAGGCCGGACTGGCGGGGCGCCCTGTGATCCATGTCAACGCCGGGAACGATGTGGATATCTTTTCACACTCGTTGTTTTTCGGTGCTCAGGTCCGGGACGGTGACACTTTTTCACGTCAGTTGCAGGCTGTCGAAGATGACTACCAGGCGCATGTACTTCATGCCCGTAAATTTGCCGATTACCACTTGGTTCACGGTTCTCAGGGGTTGGCAAAAACCGTTCAGTTGATTGCTGACCTGCTAAATGGCAGGGATCCCGCTCTCGATTTTGAAACGGTTTCACTCCCTGCCACTGGCTGACGGTAGACCTGGCTCCTAGGATGACGTGATATCAGCGTTGAAGTATCAAGGCCAGGTCTTTTTCGCTACACACTTGCTGGTGGCATCGATAGTGATCAATAAACTCCTCGTTTTGGAGTAGCCACTCGCGGTCACTCTTATAACGCAGCATATGCTTGAAGTTTCGCAAGCGCAGGCCTTTGCTTAAAGGCTCGCGCTGGGCGCGCATGTCGGCGATATCAATGAGCCCCAACGTGTTTTCCGGCGTCAGTACGATGTTGCCCATGTGGGCTGAACGGAAATAGATACCCTGGTTGTGCAGGTGCGCGACGAATTCGCCCAGCTTTGCGCGGAGCCCTTCGGGATTCTCATTGATCAGTTGGCGCACCGTCCGGCCAGGCAAAGGATCGTAATGGACACCGTCACGCTCTATATCCGGGATGCGATAAACGCTGCGGACAGTCGGGCACTGGATTTCCCGTGCTTGTAGTGCGTCGCAATTGTCTGCAAAGCGCTGAGCGTAGGGGGACCATAATGCGGAGGTCAGCAGACGTTTTCGGCGGAACAGTTTCAGCATTGTCCCATCCGCCAGGCAAAGGACCTTGTCACCTTCACGGTCGGCTTCAAGAACAACGGCGCCTTCGCGCATTTTGAGATAAACGATGTGTTCAAGCTTTTGCATCAAGGCTCCAGGGCTGGCCTGATGGGAGGTGCGGTGGGGCATGTTACCGTACTGAGAGCGCAGCAAAAAATCGCTGTGCTACAATCGCGCCACTTTTTCAGTTGCATTTAGTCGTGTTACGACGGGCTTTCCCTGTCGCCCGATCCGCGAAAACACAACTTATCTTGTCCCTTATTACATGCGTATGGCCTTTGTTGCTTTACGCGTGATTCAACTGCAAGGCTGACGCTATGACTGCAGTTGAATTTAGGCAGCACGGCAGACAGGCACCTCTTTTCGGACTTTTCAGATGGCAACGCTGTTCATTTCTATGGCCAGACATCAAGGCCTTTACTTCAACCGATTGCTTGATGAAACCGAATTACAAGGCAAAGTTGTCACTGCCGAGCAAATGCCCTGGCCGCGCACCTTGCGCTTCTCCCGAGTGTTTTCACGAATTGACTGGCAAGGCCTGATTGAGGAGAAGTGTGAGGAGCGGCGGATCAAGAACAAGAACGATGGCGCTTTGTACCGTCTGTTGTTGAGGCTTGAGTTGGGCTGGATGGCGCTTCGGGCCCAGGCGCTGCTTGATCGAGAGCGTCCTGATGCGCTTGTGGTCTGGAATGGTTCTCATCGGTACTGCAAATTGCTGATGGCGCTGGTGCCCGCACGATGCAAGACGTTTTTTCTCGAAAATGGTTTGTTGCCCGACACTACGACGGTAGATGCCAAAGGGGTGAACTACCTCAACTCTGTTCCCCGCAACGCCGACTTCTACCTCGATTATCCCCATGCTGTGGCTGATTTTCAGCCTGCCTCGGTGTTGATTCCGCGAAAGCCGCGCACCGATGGCGTTCCTCCGATCGAGCTGCCTGAACAATTTATATTTATTCCTTTTCAGGATGATCGAGACTCTCAGGTTCGATTGTTTTCCCCCTGGATCAGCAACATGTCGGAGATGTTCGCTTTGGGGGAGCGTCTGGCGGAGGAAACCGGGATGACGGTGGTGTTTAAAGAGCATCCGTCCAGCCGCGAAACTTACCCGCACTTGCATGAGCGGACTTCTGATCGCCTTGTGTTTGCCAATGGAAACCCCACACAACAGTTAATTGAATCCAGTCAGTTCGTGATAACGGTGAATTCAACTGTCGGCCTGGAAAGCTTGCTTCTGGGCAAGCCGGTGATGACGCTCGGTCAGGCATTCTTCAATATCGATGGGCTGGTGGTGCATGCTGATAATGCCAGCCAGGCCGTTGCGTGGGTTCGAGCATTTCCGGACTGGCCATTGAGTGAGCGCCTGCGACACAACTTCCTTCACTACCTTTCCGAGCACTATTGCATCAAAGGTAACTGGAAGAACGCTGATAAAGCTCACTTGCTTCAGGTTGCCCGTCGCATAACGGGTGAGTCCGGATGCTAGGAGGGATGACGAAACTGGTTGAAAAAGCACCTCTTGCAGGCTGGGCATCGATTGGTTTTTTCATCTTGCTATGCGGCCCTTGGGTCTTGCCCGACAACAAGCTTTATCACCAGCTGATTATCTTTTCACTATGGCTTCCGGCTTTGCTGGGCGTGTTCCGGCAATCTATTCGACGACTGATCAAACTGCCCGAAGTCTTTTTTTTCGTGGTTTTTTCGATCTGGACACTTTGCGTGTTAGGCGTCCAAGGCGCTGACGAGCCCGGTAAAGGCAAGATTGTGCTTTACGTGACCCTGACGCTTCTTGGGGTTTTATTGGCGGCACAGCACGCTAAATGGCGACTCGAATCACTGTTGTTCTGCTCATCTGTCGTCGGGGGGATTTTTGCTGCAGTCTCCGTGATCTGTTTTTACAGCGGGCCCCAGGCTTCGGGGGGGCGGATGATCGCTTTGGGTCTTTGGGACACGGTCATCATGGCTGCGCACGCTGTCGGGGCTTTGGCCATTATCGGCGTCTTCATGTCGCAAACCAGACGTTTTAGCTGGCCAGCGCTTTCGTTGCTGATGATTCCAGCAGCAGGTTATTTGATGTTTCTGGGCCTCAGTCAGACCCGGGGTGTATGGATCGCTTTGGTGGCAATGATGATCGTGATGGTCATCGCCCGGCCTTCAAGGCTCGGCGTTGGCCTGATCGTATTTATGGCGATAAGTGTTGCAGGGGTTGCTTTGTCAGACCCAGGGCTCTTGCTACAACGAGGCGTTTCTTATCGTCCGTATCTGTGGTCTGGAGGGATCCAGCTCATTGAGCAGCATTGGGCTACGGGTCTGGGGTTTCACGAGTATTTGATCACTGTTCCTGTCGCCGGCAGCTTCAAGCACCCGCACAATCTTTTTCTGGATACCGGTGTACGCCTTGGTCTACCCGGTCTGCTGATATTTTGCTGTCTCTGGCTGACAGTGGGTTGGCGCGGCTGGGTTTCGCGAGCGGAGCCACTTGGGCAAGCGTTGTTGGCACTTTGGGTTTTTTCCAGCGTGTCGCTGATGACAGATGGTATCGGTCTTTGGCTCAAGCCTAATGCGGACTGGTTGATCACCTGGCTGCCAGTGTGTCTGAGCATCGTGCTGGCATACCGTTCGACCTCAGTTGAGGCCCTTGAGCCTGCAAAGCCAGCTCGACCCATCTTGTAATGGGTTCACTGATACAATCACGTCCCTGTATTTTTTTCATAAGCACGAGGCGCGCCGAATGGCTAATCCCGACCAGCAATCGAGCATGAAGATATACCTTCGATTGCTGAAATATGTGCTCCCGTATTGGGGTGCTTTCGCTATCAGTATCGTTGGATTTGTGCTTTTTGCCTCCAGCCAGCCGATGCTTGCAGATATGCTCAAGCATTTTCTCGACGCACTGCAAAAGCCTGACGACACTAAGTTTCTTGGCGTTTCGTTGGTGCTTGGTGTGCCCCTTTTGATCGTGCTTATCGCAGTCTATCAAGGCATTGGTTCGTTTCTGGGCAACTACTATCTGGCCAAGGTTGCTCGTGGCGTCGTCCACGACTTGCGGTGTGCATTGTTCGACAACCTGCTGACGCTGCCTAATCGGTATTTCGACAACAATAATTCTGGCCATCTGATCTCGCGCATTACCTACAACGTGACAATGGTCACCGGTGCTGCAACGGATGCAATCAAGGTGGTCATCCGTGAAGGTCTTACGGTTGTTTTTCTGTTCGGCTATCTGCTTTACAGCAACTGGAAGATGACGCTGGTATTGCTTGCGATATTGCCCTTCATCGCCATCCTGGTGAGCAGCGCAAGCAAGAAGTTTCGTAAGCAGAGCAAGAAGATTCAGGTGGCAATGGGGGACGTCACTCACGTGGCGTCGGAGACCATTCAAGGCTATCGCGTGGTTCGCAGTTTCGGTGGTGAGACGTATGAAACCGAAAGGTTTCACAAAGCCAGTGAAGACAACATGAACCGAAGCATGGGCATGACACGCACTCAGTCCATCTATACGCCGGTCTTGCAATTGGTGATCTACATCGGCATGGCGGTGCTGATGTATCTGGTTCTTTATATGCGTGGCGATGCCTCTGCTGGCGAGTTGATTGCTTACATCACTGCGGCGGGCCTTCTTCCCAAGCCTATTCGGCAGCTGTCTGAAGTCAGCGCAACCATTCAAAAGGGCCTGGCGGGTGCTGAAAGCATTTTTGAGCAGCTCGATGAGTTGCCGGAAGTTGATACGGGTACTCAGGCGGTGGAGCGTGTAAGTGGCCGCCTGGAAGTTCGCAACCTGAGCTTCCAATACCCCGACACCGACCGGTTGGTGCTCGACGATGTTTCGTTCACCGCAGAAGAGGGGCAGATGGTCGCTCTGGTCGGACGTTCGGGAAGTGGCAAGTCGACGCTGGCTAATCTGATACCGCGTTTCTACCACCACGGCAGCGGGCAGATTCTGCTCGATGGCCTTGATGTCGAAGAATACAAACTGACCAACCTGCGTCGACACATTGCGCTGGTCAATCAGCAGGTGACCCTGTTTAACGATACGGTCACTAACAACATTGCCTATGGTGACCTTGCCGGTGCGCCGCATGAAGATGTGAAGCGTGCTGCGCAGGCCGCTTATGCCGATGAATTCATCGTGCAGATGCCCCAGGGCTACGACACCATGATCGGCGAAAATGGTGTGTTGCTTTCCGGTGGACAACGTCAGCGACTGGCGATTGCCCGGGCGCTGCTCAAGGATGCACCGTTGTTAGTACTCGATGAGGCAACTTCTGCACTGGATACTGAGTCCGAGCGCCATATTCAAGCTGCTCTGGATGAAGTCGTCAAAGGTCGCACGACGTTGGTGATTGCTCACCGTTTGTCGACCATCGAGAAGGCTGACCTCATTCTGGTCATGGACAAGGGGCGGATTGTCGAGCGCGGTAACCATCAGCAACTGTTGGCACTCAATGGCTACTACGCCCGGCTACACGAAAAAGATTTCAAGGAAGAAAACGTTGGCGTCACAGGAGGCGCCGTTTGATTCTCAGTTATCTTCGCAACTGGCGTGAGCGTGGCTGGACTCCCATAGATGCTGATGAGTACGCCGTTGTCTGGGCACGTTATGGCGGAAGCGTTGCGACGCATCCGCAGGTGGTAGAGCGGCTGTCGAGGCTGGTAGGCATCCCTGTGCGCTATCTTGGCGTGCGGCGCAATGGCGAGCTGATTGCAGGTCTTCCCACCTGGGGGCGGCACATTGCATTGTCGCGGGACGTCACCAAGCGCCAAGGCCTGCGGGGCATGTTTGATCTTGGCAACTCCGAGATCATCCTTCCCGTGGCCGATGATTGCAATGTGCAAGTTCGACACCGCATGCGTTATGTATCGCAGCTTAACGTCGATAGGGTCGCGAACCTTCGCGTCCAGTCCGAAGGCTTGGCGTTGGCTCGTCGACCCGAGGAATACAGCAAGAAATTTCGCTATAACCAGCGCCGTGAGCAGCGTTTGCTGGAGGAAGCCGGTGGGCAGATCCGGGCCATCAGCGAATTGAGCGCCGAGGAGCAGGCCGCTATTTATGCTGACCTGTTTCACAAGCGCTGGAGTTTCGATGTGCCGGGCAAAGAGCATCTTGTCGAGGTGTTTACTCTGCTGCGAGAGTTCATGACCGGTTCTGTTGTGTACCTGGCGGATCGTCCGATCGCTATCCAGATTCTGTATCGTGTCGAAGCACCTGAATGGATCAGTCTGGAGTACGTGAACGGTGGGGTTGATCCACAAGCCAATGAGCTCAGCCCTGGCAGCGTATTGAGTTATGTGAACACGCAGTCTGAGTGGGAATATGCCGAATCATTAGGTAAGCCATTGCGTTACTCGTTTGGTCGAGCTGACCGCGAATACAAAAGCCGCTGGTGTAACACTCACCCGGTTTATCAGATTTAACAGGTAGGAGTCGCCCCGGTGTGCATGGCATTCGCTTAGCCAAGATTCGAATGCAGGAGCGCACGAGCACCGCGAGGCCGCGATAGCGGTGTATCGGACAGGACGCCATCGCTGCCTCGCGGTGCTCGTGAGCTCCTGCCGAAATACGTTTAAATTCAATGAGTTGTATTTTTTTGATGAGGGCGGGCATGGTCGGTCGTAAGGACGAGTTGCTGAAGCGCCATAGGCGGCGCAAGCGTTATTTAACGCTTGTAGCGGTCGCAGTGCTGGTACTGCTGGCTATTTTCGTCGCATGGTGGTTGCTGCCGTTACTTGTGCTGGCCGGCTGGCTGGTGCATGAAGCCTGGTTTTCGGATCATTTGTTTTATGATCCTGCCAGCGACTATCTTTACGAGTTTCCCTCCGACGTGCGCAGGCTTGATGTTGAGATCCAGCAGGGGAGACTGCAGCTGGCGACGGCAGGTCCGCTGGGATCAACCGACACTGTATTGCTGGAGCTTCACCTTAAATCCACTTGGTTGGGGCGCTGGCTCGATCCTTATGTAAAGGTCGGCAATGATCGTCAGGACTTCGAGCGCGGTACAGCGGGAAAGCGCTATCTGAATCTTTCCGGCCAGGCTGGAGTTCTGGCTAACGAAGGGCTTTACATGGCGCTGCGACGCTGCCGAGCCGTTGGCTCGTTAACCCTTTATGTCATGAGTAACCCGGACTACAGCGCGCAGTCCCTGTTGGTACTGGCACCGCATGCCGACGATGCAGAGCTGGCAGCATTCGGGCTGTATAGCCGAACTCCTGAGGCAGCAATCCTCACTCTGACCCAAGGTGAAATCGAGGCGGATAGCTATCGTCGCTTCGGCCTTGATGCCTCCCAGGCCGCGGTATTGAAAGGGCGCCTGCGTACCTGGGATAGTCTCGCGGTTCCCTTGTGGGGTGGCGTCGCGCAAAGTCGGTGCGTCCAGTTAGGCTACTACTGCCTGAGGCTGGCCGATATGCAAGAGCAACCATCGGTGCCGTTTGGGTCTCGCGAGTCTGGTGAAAGCGACATTCGTGCATGGCGACAGGCGAGCACATTCTCACTGCCGTCTGAAGCTGACGGGCTCCCGACCTGGAACAATCTGGTGGCGGATATCGTGCGTGTGCTCGAGTACTTCAAACCCAGTGTCGTTGTCACGCCGCACCTTCAGCTAGATCCTCATCGTGACCATATCGCCGCGACACAGGCGCTGCTGCAAGCTATTGAGGTAAGTGCATGGCGCCCCAGTACCTTGCTCCTTTACGCTAATCACCTGCACGACAATGATCGCTGGCCCATGGGCCCTGCCGGTTATGGCGTCGCTTTACCACCGGCCATCGCGCGGATGAAACCGTTGCGAGCGTGCAGCATTCTTCTGGATGACAGTCAGCGCCTCGACAAAGCGATGGCCTTGGCTATGCAGCATGATCTTCAGGATCCGCTGCCGCCCAAGAAGCGTGTGCGTCGATGGATCCAGCAGCTACTTGCAGGTCGGCGTTGGCCGAACACCGGGGAAAATGAGTTTTTCCGCAAGGCAGTGCGGCGCCATGAATTGTTCTGGGTCCTGGACGTGGAGCCTCGCTCGTCTGCAAACAAGGTATAACCGGCGCGCTGGCGTCGCGCCAAATCGGCTATGTTATGATCCGCATCGTTTTTTTGTCTTCGGAGTCTCCATGAAGTTATCCATGCCAAGGTTTGATCAGGCACCAGTCCTTGTAGTGGGCGATGTCATGCTCGACCGCTATTGGCATGGCGGTACCTCAAGGATTTCGCCAGAGGCGCCCGTGCCTGTGGTCAAGGTTGAGCAAATCGAGGACCGTCCAGGCGGAGCCGCGAACGTCGCGTTGAACATTGCCGCGCTGGGAGCTCCAGCTTCGCTGGTCGGTGTGACCGGTGAAGACGAAGCTGCTGAAAGCCTTTCCAACAGCTTGAAGGCTGCGGGTGTTCTCGCACGCTTCCAGCGCATTTCCCATCAGCCGACCATCGTCAAACTGCGGGTCATGAGTCGCCATCAGCAGCTGCTGCGGATCGATTTCGAAGAGCCGTTTGCCACCGATGCCGAAGCGTTGAGTGCTGAAGTAGAAGGCTTGCTCGACGGCATCAAAGTGCTGGTCCTGTCCGATTACGGTAAAGGCGCGCTCAAGAACCATCAGGCGCTGATCAAGGTGGCCCGTGACCGTAATATTCCGGTGCTGGCTGATCCCAAGGGCAAGGACTTCGCGATTTATCGTGGCGCGAGTCTGATTACGCCGAACCTCAGCGAATTTGAAGCTATTGTCGGCCATTGTCTGGATGAGGCCGAACTGGTCGCAAAGGGCGCGCAGTTGATGAGCGAGCTGGACTTGGGCGCGCTGCTGGTTACCCGTGGCGAACACGGCATGACCTTGTTGCGGCCCGATCATCCTGCTCTGCATTTACCGGCTCGCGCCCGTGAAGTATTTGATGTGACCGGTGCTGGCGATACCGTTATTTCAACGCTGGCGGCCGCGATTGCTGCGGGCGAAGACCTGCCCCACGCCGTGGCGCTGGCGAATCTGGCTGCTGGCATTGTGGTTGGCAAGCTGGGGACCGCGGCCATCAGCGCGCCTGAGCTGCGCCGTGCGATTCAGCGCGAGGAAGGCTCCGAGCGCGGTGTACTGGGCCTTGAGCAACTGCTGTTGGCCATCGACGACGCCCGGGCACACAACGAGAAGATCGTTTTCACCAATGGTTGCTTTGATATCCTGCATGCCGGTCATGTGACGTATCTGGAACAAGCGCGCGCTCAAGGTGATCGCCTGATTGTCGCGGTCAACGATGACGCGTCGGTGAGTCGTCTGAAGGGGCCGGGTCGTCCGATCAACAGTGTCGACCGGCGTATGGCAGTGCTTGCCGGACTTGGCGCAGTGGATTGGGTGATTAGCTTCCCTGAGGGTACTCCGGAAAACCTGCTCGCCCACGTCAAGCCTGATGTGCTGGTCAAAGGCGGCGATTACGGCATCGATCAGGTCGTCGGCGCTGATATCGTCCAGGCTTATGGCGGTGAAGTTCGGGTCCTGGGGCTGGTTGAGAACAGCTCGACCACTGCGATTGTCGAGAAAATCCGCGGGCAGTGAAGTGATCCGCTCTTGAGTTGTGAACGCTTACTGTGGGAGCCGGGCTTGCCCGCGATACATGAGACGCAGCCAGAAGACATAACGCGTTATCGTTTATCGTCGGAATGCCGCCCAGATCAGGCCCGGCTCCCACATTCAGACCGTATTCCAATGCCACATAGGTTGCGCTTCAGCTTTTAAACGTCACCAGCTTCAACAACTGCCGTGCCTTGCCCGTCAGGCGTTTGAGTCCGGTCTTCTTCGGAGGCGGCGTCATCCCTTGCTGGCGTAGCCAGTCCTTCCAGCGAATCCGCTCGTCACGTACTACCCAGCCTTCCTGCGCAGCAAAACTTTCAGCTAGATAAAGACCGCGGGTTCCGGCCGGTGTCAGCTTGTCGCGCTTCAACGTGTAAAGCTCTGGCAGCGGCACGCCATTTTCCAGTGGCATCAGGTACAGATCAGGCTTGCTGCGATTGAGGCGAGCGACCAGTTGGTCTTTTTCCAGGCACTCGTCCACATGGAAAAGGCTCAGGGGCCGCGCTTCCTTGGGGACTTCCAGACGCATGTCATAAATGAGCTGCAGCGATGCGGTGGGCAAGTGTACGTAAGCTCTAGGCCGCTCGATCAGCGTCATGCTCCCGCAACGTACAGGCCGTGCGGCACCGGATAGCGGGCTGAGACGAAACGGCATGGCTTCGCGGTAATGCAGCGCCGCGGCGTAGGGTGCGGGTAGCCAGATATCGTTGAAGCGCCCGCTCAGCCAGCCTTGGGGCGTTTCAATCAGGCACTCTTCGGCCACTTCCTGAATGGCGGTGTGCAGCGGCAGATTCAGCTCATGAGCCGGGACGTAACCCGAGATCAGCTTCAACACCACATCGCCACGATCCTGGCGGCGCTGGCGAACCAGCACCCAGTAATCGCGGTTTTGCCAGCTCAATGTCAGGCGCACCGAAACTCCGAGATTGGCCAGCTCCGTGGAGAACCGCTCAGTGTCGACGACTTCTATTTTGCGGCGTCGCTGCAAGGTCTGGGTGAAATTGAGCGGCATCCCGATACTTTGGTAACTCAGGCCTTCGGGGGTGGCTTCGACAAATAACGGCAGGGTTTTGAAGTTGCTTGGATTCTTCCGAATCAAAGTTCGCGGCATATCGGCTCCTTCTTGCGTTGGGGTCGGCCGCCTACATCAGGCTGGACGGCGAATCACGGCAGCGGCTGTCGCTACGTTATGGACCAGATGCATCGGGTTTATTGTCCCGACAATAGCACTGGCAACACCCGGATGGGCAAACAGCAATTCGAAACTGGCTTGCACCGCATCAACGCCAGGTCTCAGGCAGACATGACCACTCGCGAGCGCTTTTTTGACCAGAATGGCCTTGCCGTGGGCAGCAGCGTAGTCGAGCACTGGCTTTTCGCCCTGCTCGGAGAGGTTGTAAGTGACCATCGCGCAGTCGCCGTCGCGCAATGCCAGCAGGCCCCCTTCGACGGTTTTGCCGGAAAAGCCGAAGCCGCGAATCTTGCCTTCGCGCTTGAGGTCAGCCAGGGTTTGGTAGACCTCCGTGTCGTTAAGAATCGCCAGGTCGTTGCCGTCGGAATGCACGAGTACCAGATCGATAAAATCGGTTTCCAGACGTTTCAGGCTGCGCTCTATTGAGGTCCGAGTGTGCCCGGCGCTGAAGTCGTGGCTCGATTCACCGCTTTCGAACTCCTCACCGACCTTGCTGACAATTACCCAGTCCTGCCGCTGACCACGCAACAACGGGCCAAGGCGTTCTTCGCTGGTGCCGTAGGCGGGGGCGGTGTCGATCAGGTTGATGCCCATGTCCCGGGCCATCTTGAGCAGCATTTGCGCTTGTTGATCGTCAGGGATGGTGAAACCATTGGGGTATTTGACGCCTTGATCACGGCCCAGTTTGACCGTGCCAAGACCCAGCGGCGATACGCTGATGCCGGTACTGCCCAGCGGGCGATGCAGTTCGTGAAGGGTCTTTACGCTCATGGCAGCAGTTGATCCCAGACAGGTATGGCCAACGGTGGTTTGGGCAGATCGCTTAGCGATGGCTGCGGCGTCGGGTGGATTTCGTCGAGGGACAGTGCTGCCATCACTCGGTCAGAAAAGTCCGGGGCCAGGGCTAGCTTTGTCGGCCAGCCCACCATCAGGCGATTCTGCACACTGAGGAATGCGTTATCAGGACGGACCAGTCCGGATTGCGCCGGTTCTGCTCGATCAACCCGCAACGTCGCCCACTCGACTTCACTGAGATCAATCCAGGGCAGCAAAGTGCCCAGTTCTTTTTTCACCGCAGCGATTTGCTGTGCAGGATCACGGGCCACGCCATCGGCCTCGGCCACATCACCCCCCACGTACCATACCCATTGACCGTTGGCGGCTGGATGAGTCGTCACAGTCAACCGCGGCTTTGGTCCGCCGCCCAGACAGTGAGCGTAAAGGGGCTTCAGGCTCGCGCCCTTGGCGAACACCATGTGCAAGGGGCGACGTTGCATGGCGGGTTGCGCCACGCCAAGCTTTTTCAGCAGATCAGCGTTGCCTGCACCGGCGCATAGCACTACGCGCTGAGCGAAAATATCCCGCCCGTCGACGCGCATGCCCACCAACTCCTGACCTTCAAGCAACGGTTCCAGCTCCTGACCGGCCAGCAGGCTGCCGTCGGCCAGTTCAGCCAGTCGCTCGATCAGGCTTGGCACATCAATGACCAGTTCAGCCAGGCGATAAACCTTGCCCTTGAATTTCGGGTTTTGCAGGGCGGGCGGAAGATCCGTGCCTTTGACTTGATCGACACGGCCGCGCACGGCCTTGCTGGCAAAGAAGCTGGTGAGGTTGCCCGCCAGGGTGCCGGGCGACCAGAGGTAATGGGCCTGGGAGAGTACGCGCACGTCGCTCAGATCAAGCTCGCCGGTACCGGCCAGCGCTTCACGCCAGCGGCGCGGCATGTCGGCGATTGCTTCCGATGCACCTGACAGCGCGCCATGGAGGGCGTATTTGGCACCGCCGTGGATAATCCCCTGGGATTTCAGGCTTTGCCCACCGCCGAGGCTGGCGTTTTCGATCAGGACAGTCGAGTACCCTTGGCCGCGCAGTCGGGCATTGAGCCAGAGGCCAGCAACGCCGGCACCGACGATCAGGACGTCAGTGGAAATTACGGAAGGCATGAACACCTCTGTGGCCGAAAGAATGCGGCCATTATAGAGGAACGCGTTTTCAATGCCCGGCGGTTTTCGAAAACAACTGAATCACGACGACGCCCAAAACGATCATGCCCATGCCGAGCATGGCGGGAATGTCGAGTTTCTGCCCGTAGATGAAGTACGCGGCGACACTCACCATGACTATCCCCATGCCTGCCCAGACGGCATAGGCGACTCCCACCGGAATCGTGCGCACCACCAGAATCAGCATCCAGAAGGCGATGGCATAGCCGCAGATCACCAGCAGTAACGGGATTGGCGTGCTCAAGCCTTTGACGGCTTTCATGGAAATGGTGCCGATGACTTCAGCGCATATGGCAATGGCTAGCAGGTAGTAGGCAGGCATAACGATAACTCCTCTTCATATGTCGGACATTCTTCGCCACCGGTGAGATGGGGTAAAGTCATTACCTATCGGTATTAGAGATAGGTCGTCAGGCTATGCAGTGGAATCTTGAGCAAATGCGCTTGTTCGTCAGCGTGGCTGAGCAGCGTTCGTTTTCTGCGGTAGCGCGAGATATGCGCAGGGCCCAGTCGGCCGTCAGCAGTGCGATCGCCATGCTGGAGTCTGACTTGGGTGTGAGTCTGTTCGAGCGCAGCAGTGGTCGTCAGCCGCGTTTGACCGAGGCGGGTGCCGCATTACTTGAGGAGGCGCGGGAGCTGTTGCGCCAATGCGAGCGTATCGACGGACGCGCGCTGGCGCTGATGCGCGGGCAGGAGGCGCAATTACGTGTAGCTCATGACGAAGCCATGCCCTATCAGCCCGTGCTCGACAGCCTGGAGGCGCTGTCTGAGCGCTTTCCGGCCCTTGAAGTCCAGTTGGCCAGCGGCGCGCAGGGCGACGTCGCACGCAAATTGCTGGAGCGGCGGGCTGATCTGGGGTTGCTGTTTCATCACGAGCTGATGCCTGCGGAGCTGGAGCGCAGAGGGCTGGGTGGGGTGGAAATGGTTACCGTGTGTGCGGTGGATCATCCACTGGCTCGGGAGGGGCGCGTCACCCGGCAACAACTGGCGCGGCATCGGCAATTATTGATTGCTCCGCAACAAAGCGGTTATCCCGGTGGTGAGCAGTTGAGCCCGCAGGTCTGGCGGGCCGACAGCTTTTATGTGATGGCCGAGCTGTTGATGCGCGGCCTGGGTTGGGCCTGGCTGCCCCGACATGTGGTGCAGTATCCGACCTATCAGCATCAGATGATCGAACTCCTCAGCGAGTGGACGCCGCCACCCTTGGTGGTGGAAATGGTCTGGCGGCGTGACGAGCCCCTGGGCCCGGCTGCGCAGTGGCTGTCAGAAAGTTTTGCCCGGCATTTGCGGGCCATTGGCTGATAAACTCCGCGCCCATGAATAGAACCTTATATACCTTGCTGTTTTATCTCGGCCTGCCGCTGGTGGCCGTTCGACTGTGGCTGCGAGCGCGCAAGGCACCGGCCTATCGTCAGCGAATCGGTGAACGTTTCGCTCTGGGCTTGCCGGCCATGCAGCCGGGCGGCATCTGGGTGCATGCGGTGTCGGTGGGCGAAAGCATTGCTGCTGCGCCGATGATTCGTGCGCTGCTCGCCGCTTATCCACAGCTGCCGATCACGATCACCTGCATGACGCCCACCGGTTCGGAGCGGATCAAGGCCATGTTTGCCAACGAGCCGCGCATTCAGCATTGCTACCTGCCTTATGACTTGCCATGGGCAGCGGGGCGCTTTCTTGATCATGTGCGACCAGTGCTTGGCGTGATCATGGAGACCGAGCTATGGCCTAACCATATTCATCAGTGTGCCAAGCGCGGCATCCCGGTTGCTTTGGCCAATGCGCGGCTGTCCGAGCGCTCGGCGCGGGGTTATGCACGGTTTGCCAAATTGACCCGGCCGATGCTGGAAGAGATGAGCTGGTTCGCGGTGCAGACCGAGACTGAAGCGCAGCGTTTTCGGGATTTGGGTGCACGTCCTGAATGCGTGGCCGTCACCGGTTCGATCAAGTTTGACCTGACGATTGATCCGCAATTGCTGACCCAAGCCGCACAGTTACGCGAACAATGGCAGGCGACTGAGCGCCCTCTCTGGATCGCGGCCAGCACCCATGCGGGTGAGGATGAAATTGTTCTGGCGGCTCATCGGCAATTGCTGAGCAGCCATCCCGATGCACTGCTGGTTTTGGTGCCACGCCATCCGGAGCGTTTTAACAGCGTGCATGATCTTGTCGTGCAGCAAGGTTTTGCGACGGTGCGTCGCTCATCCGGTCAGCCAGTGACAGCGCAGACTTCGGTGCTGGTGGGCGACACCATGGGCGAACTTCTGTTTCTCTATGCCTTGGCCGACATTGCTTTTGTTGGTGGCAGTCTGGTGCCTAACGGCGGCCACAACCTGCTGGAACCTGCCGCGTTGGCCAAGCCTGTTTTGAGCGGCCCGCACCTGTTCAATTTCCTCAAGATCGCTGCGATGCTGCGCAATGCCGAGGCGTTGATCGAATGCCGCGATGCGGCGAGTCTTTCGGCCGCTGTGCAGCAACTGTTCGACCAGCCGCAAAAGGCGCGCGATATGGCACAAGCAGGGTTGGCGGTGATGAAGGCCAATCAAGGCGCATTACAGCGATTGCTGGATGGGCTTGGCCGCCTTCCAGGGTAGGAGGCAACTTGTTGGCGAGAGGGGCTGACGCGGTGATTCAGGCGCACCGTCTCGCGAACAAGTTCGCTCCTACCGCAGTTGCGTGGCGAGGCAGGCTTGGCGAAATGCCGACTCGGTGATTCAGGCACGCCGCGTTCAAAGGTAGGAGGCAACTTGTTGGCGATTAGGGGGTGACGCGGTGATTCAGGCGCACCGTCTCGCGAACAAGTTCGCTCCTACCGCAGTTGTGTGGCGAGGCAGGCTTGGCGAAATGCCGACTCGGTGATTCAGGCACGCCGCGTTCAAAGGTAGGAGGCAACTTGTTGGCGATGAGGGGGGGACGCGGTGATTCAGGTGCACCGTCTCGCGAACAAGTTCGCTCCTACCGCAGTTGCGTGGCGAGGCAGGCTTGGCGAAATGCCGACTCGGTGATTCAGGCACGCCGCGTTCAAAGGTAGGAGGCAACTTGTTGGCGATGAGGGGGTGACGCGGTGATTCAGGCGCACCGTCTCGCGAACAAGTTCGCTCCTACCGCAGTTGTGTGGCGAGGCAGGCTTGGCGAAATGCCGACTCGGTGATTCAGGCACGCCGCGTTCAAAGGTAGGAGGCAACTTGTTGGCGAGAGGGGGTGACGCGGTGATTCAGGTGCACCGTCTCGCGAACAAGTTCGCTCCTACCGCAGTTGCGTGGCGAGGCAGGCTTGGCGAAATGCCGACTCGGTGATTCAGGCACGCCGCGTTCAAAGGTAGGAGGCAACTTGTTGGCGACTAGGGGGTGACGCGGTGATTCAGGTGCACCGTCTCGCGAACAAGTTCGCTCCTACCGCAGCGGTGCGGTGGGGCTGGCTTAAGGTATTGCCTCGTGCTTTTCTGTAGGTGCTCGTGCGCTCCTACAGATTTCCGTTTGCTGCTCGACAGTGATATCTACCGCTGCGGCGGTCTTTCGAAGTTCTTCTTCGCGGCCGCGGCAAGATCCGGCGGCAGGAAGTCTTTGTCCGGGTTGTAGTCGGCTTTCAGGTAGCGTGACAAATCCTGCAAGTCGCCAGGATTCAACGTTCCCGCCGCCTGCTTCAAGCGCAGGTTGTCGAGGATGTAGTCATAGCGGGTATTGTTGTAATCGCGCACCGAGGCGTACAACTGGCGCTGGGCATCCAACACGTCGACGATATTGCGAGTGCCCACCTGATAACCGATTTCCGTGGCTTCCAGCGCACTCTGGTTAGAGATGATTGACTGCTTGCGAGCCTGAACCTGCTCCACATCGGTATTCACGGCGCGGTGTAGGTTGCGGGTGTTCTCCACCACTTGGCGACGCAAGCCTTCGCGACGTTGCTCACTCTGGCTCAGTCTTGAATACGCTTCTCGCACTTGCGAGCTGGTCAGGCCACCGCTGTAGATCGGGATATTCAGCTGCACACCAATGCTGCGCTGCTCCACGTCGCCACGGTAATTCTGCCCCGTGTAGTTCGGATTGCTGAAGCCCAGCGCATCGTTGTCGCCGCGCTTGTATTGAGCCACCGCATCAAGGGTCGGGGCGTGCCCGGCCTTACGTTGGCGCAAGGTCTCTTCTGCGGCGTTCACTGCGTAATTGCTGGCCAGCAGGTTGAGGTTCTGCTGCGCGGCCGTATCAACCCAGGCTTTCGCGTCGTTGGGCATTGGCGCCAGAATCGGCAATGTGTGGACGATCCCTTCAATGGAGTTGTACTCACGATTGGTCAACGTCACCAAGGCCTGAAAAGCATCATCCACCTGACGTTTGGCAACGATCCGGCTGGCCCGGGCAGTGTCGTAACTGGCCTGAGCCTGCAACACGTCGGTCTTGTCGGAAAGCCCAACGTCGAAGCGCTCATTGGCTTGATCCAGCTGACGTTTGAAGGCTGCTTCTTCTGCTTTGGTCGAGGCCAGGTTGTCCTGGGCGCGCAGCACAGTGAAGTAACTTTGCGCGCTCTGCAGAATCAGGTTCTGCTCTGTGGCCGAGAGTTCGAGCGCTGCCTGTTCATTGACCGCTTCGGCAGCCTGCAACTGGAACCAGCGGTCTGCACGGAAAATCGGTTGGCTCAGCGTCGCCTGATACACCGTGCCGCTGCGGGTGGCAATAGCGTTGGGTTGGTCGATGCTGGTACGGGTATTGTTGACGTCGGCACCGGCAGACAGGTTCGGCAGCAAGCCAGCGCGCGCCTGCGGTACAACTTCCTTGCGAGCGGCATAATCGGCGCGTGCTGCTGCAAGATCGGCGTTGTTGTCGACAGCTTCCTGATAAACACTGACCAGCCCTGTCTTGGTTGGCAGCGGCAAGTCGGCTGCCCAGGCAATCGAACTGCAGGCACATGACACGGCAATGGCCAATGAAAGTTTGTGCAGCATGGGGCGTTCCCTGTTCATGATTATGGTGCCAGTCCGATTCGAAGAAGCTGGCTTGCGAGTGTAGAGGCTGGGGGCCGTGGCAACAATCCGGCAGGCCATTTATCCAGCGTTTGAAAACGCGCTTGGCGTTCCGGGCTTGTCGCGACTAGACTGGCGACGTTCTTGTCGGGGTGCCTTGCTTTGAGGCTGAGATCGGTTAAACCGGATCCCGTTGAACCTGATCAGGTTAGCGCCTGCGTAGGGAACAAGATTTCTCGTCTCCCGGCGAGTCCTCTTGAGTGTCGTCCGGGGTCGATGGTTCATTTCTGAAAGCTGGAAATGAATCAACACTCTCCGCTCGATACTCAGCACCAGCCTTGGTGCGTCTTTCCGTCTTCAGGTTCGCTCCGACAATTAATCCGCCGCTGGATGATGTCTGGAGAGCCCGTGATGAGTACAAATCCAAAAAATGCCGCCAACCTGAGTGAGTCCGCACAAGTCGACTCTGGATCGGTGCAGCCGTTTACCCGCTCGCAAAAAATCTATGTTCAGGGCTCTCGCCCGGACATCCGCGTGCCCATGCGCGAAATCCATCTTGATGTCACACCGACCGATTTTGGCGGCGAGATCAATGCGCCGGTCACCGTCTACGACACGTCGGGTCCTTACACCGACCCGAACGTCGTCATTGATGTGCGCAAAGGCCTAGCCGACGTGCGTTCGCCGTGGATCGACTCGCGCAACGACACCGAGCGTCTCGACGGCCTGACGTCGAACTTCGGCCAGCAGCGACTGGCCGATGCCGAGCTGACCCGTCTGCGTTTCGCCCACGTACGCAACCCTCGTCGAGCCAAGGCCGGGGCCAACGTGAGCCAGATGCATTACGCGCGTCAGGGCATCATCACGGCGGAGATGGAATACGTCGCCATCCGCGAAAATATGAAGCTGCAAGAAGCCCGTGCTGCCGGTCTGCTCACTCAGCAACACGCCGGGCATAGCTTCGGCGCGAACATCCCCAAAGAAATCACCGCTGAGTTCGTGCGCGAAGAAATCGCTCGCGGTCGCGCAATCATCCCGGCCAACATCAACCACACCGAGCTGGAGCCGATGATCATTGGCCGCAACTTCCTGGTGAAGATCAACGGCAACATCGGCAACAGCGCGCTGGGTTCTTCCATCGAAGAGGAAGTCGCAAAACTGACCTGGGGTATTCGCTGGGGCTCGGACACGGTCATGGACTTGTCCACGGGCAAACACATTCACGAAACCCGTGAGTGGATCATCCGTAACTCGCCAGTGCCGATCGGTACGGTGCCGATCTATCAGGCGCTGGAAAAAGTTGGCGGCGCCGCCGAAGACCTGACGTGGGAGCTGTTCCGTGACACGCTGATCGAGCAGGCGGAGCAGGGCGTCGATTACTTCACGATTCACGCCGGTGTATTGCTGCGCTACGTGCCACTGACGGCCAAACGCGTCACCGGCATCGTCAGCCGTGGCGGTTCGATCATGGCCAAGTGGTGCCTGGCGCATCACAAGGAAAACTTCCTCTACACGCACTTTGAAGACATCTGCGAAATCATGAAGGCCTACGACGTCAGCTTCTCGCTGGGCGATGGCCTGCGTCCGGGATCAATTGCCGATGCCAACGACGCCGCGCAATTCGGTGAGCTGGAAACTCTGGGTGAACTGACCAAAATCGCCTGGAAGCACGACGTGCAGACCATGATCGAAGGCCCGGGCCATGTGCCGATGCAGTTGATCAAAGAGAACATGGACAAGCAGCTTGAGTGCTGTGACGAAGCGCCGTTCTACACCCTCGGCCCGCTGACCACGGATATTGCGCCGGGTTACGACCACATCACCTCGGGTATTGGTGCGGCGATGATCGGCTGGTTCGGTTGCGCGATGCTTTGTTACGTCACACCCAAAGAGCACTTGGGCCTGCCGAACAAGGATGACGTGAAGACAGGGATCATCACCTACAAGATCGCGGCACATGCGGCGGACCTTGCCAAGGGCCATCCGGGCGCGCAGATCCGTGATAACGCACTGAGCAAGGCGCGTTTTGAATTCCGCTGGGAAGACCAGTTCAACCTTGGTCTGGACCCGGACACCGCACGTTCGTATCACGACGAAACCCTGCCAAAAGACTCCGCCAAGGTCGCGCATTTCTGCTCCATGTGCGGGCCGAAATTCTGCTCGATGAAAATCACTCAGGAAGTGCGTGAGTACGCGGCCAACCAGAAGATTGAAGCCATTGACCTGGACGTCGCCCAAGGGCTGGCGGAACAGGCCGAGCGCTTCAAGCAGGAAGGCAGCCAGCTTTACAAGAAGGTCTGATTTATTTCATTAGATAAACCTGCTGGAGCCAATCTCCTGTGGGAGCGAGGCTTGCCCGCGATAAGGTCCTACGCGATCTAAAGTAAACCGCGTCCAGCCTTATCGCGGGCAAGCCTCGCTCCCACAGGTCCGCGTTCCAGCTGATCATTTGCGAGCCCCCCCCATGACCACCCCCAGCACCTACTCACCCGATTCCCCTGTTCCCGCAGAAAAGCGCGTCTTCGGCGGGCGTGATCTGTTTTCTCTGTGGTTTTCCCTCGGCATTGGTCTGATGGTCCTGCAAACCGGCGCGTTGTTGGCGCCAGGGCTGGGCCTGTCGGGTTCGTTGATGGCGATCTTCCTGGGCACGCTGGTGGGCGTATTGCTGCTGGCCGCGGTCGGCGTGATCGGCAGCGACACCGGTTTGTCGTCCATGGCCGCGCTGAAAGTCAGCCTGGGTAGCAAAGGCGCCTCACTGCCCGCGCTGCTCAACCTGTTGCAGTTGATCGGTTGGGGTTCGTTCGAAATCATCGTCATGCGCGATGCCGCCAGTCTGCTGGGCACCCGCGCTTTTGGCGAAGGCAGCCCGTGGACCAGTCCGCTGCTCTGGACCTTGTTCTTCGGTGGGCTGGCGACATTGCTGGCGGTCAGTGGCCCGTTGACATTTGTCCGGCAGATCCTGCGTAAGTGGGGCATCTGGCTGTTGCTGGCGGCTTGCCTGTGGCTGACCTGGAATCTGTTCGCCAAGGCTGATCTGGCCGCCCTTTGGGCTCAGGCTGGTGACGGATCTTTGCCCTTTGCCGTTGGCTTTGACATTGCTATCGCCATGCCGCTGTCATGGCTGCCACTGATTGCTGATTACTCACGCTTCGGCAAGCGCGCAAAAAATGTCTTCGGCGGCACCGCGCTGGGGTTCTTCATCGGTAATTTCTGGCTGATGAGCCTGGGCGTTGCTTATACCCTGGCGTTCGCGCCGAGTGGGGAAGTCAATGCTCTGTTGTTGGCGCTGGCAGGGGCGGGGTTGGGGATTCCATTGCTGCTGATCCTGCTCGACGAGTCGGAAAACGCTTTTGCCGATATTCACTCGGCGGCAGTATCCAGCGGGATGCTTTCAGGGCTGAAAGTCGAGCATCTGGCGTTAGCGATTGGCGTCATCTGCACACTTATCGCCTGTTTTGCACCGTTAGCGCAGTATCAGAACTTCCTGCTGCTCATCGGCTCGGTGTTCGCGCCGTTGTTTGGCGTGGTGCTGGTGGATCACTTTGTGCTGCGAGGACGCAAAAGCGGGGCGGCTAATGTCGGATTTCAATGGATGACGTTGCTGGCCTGGCTGGGCGGGGTCAGCACCTACCACTTGCTGGCCAATCTTTATCCGGATATCGGCGCAACACTGCCAGCGCTCATCGTCGCTGGCGTGCTGCAGTTGTTGCTGGGTAAAAAAGTTGCCGGGTAAAAATCTCAACCGCGACCGGGGAACAGCTCCGGTTTGAGAATGCCATTGAGCTGTGGATAAGGAATCTTCAGCTCGATGTGGCCCATGGAGTAAGGCGCGATGGTGTCCACCTGATACTTGAGGATGAACGCGCCGTACGTCAGGGCGATGTGCGGGGTGCGTTTGAACGGCCAAGTTTTCATGAACTCAGGGTCTTCGTTCATTTTGGTCGACAACAACCAGCCCTGATGCGCCAGTTCGGCCTTCTGCCAGAACTCGCCTTCCTTGCCCGGCACAATCATATCGGCCAGGGTCAGCACTTTCTCTTGCGGGCGTGAGTAGTTGATGAACGCGCGACCTGGAACGCCGTGTGCACCGCCGGTCTCCAGATAGCTGGACAGTTCGACGACTACGATACCGTCATGTTGCTCGCGTACCTTGGCTTGCAAATAGCTGGCGTTGCGGCCTTGGGAATCACGCAGGTATTGCTCTTGATACGCTTTGAGCGAGACCGGCAGCGGTCCGCTGGAATCCGTACGAGTCAGTTGCAGCAGGGTCTTCTGCACGATGGCGTCCAGCTTGGGCTCATCGGGGAAGTGCACAGTGTCGATATTCACCAGCGGGCAATCGGCGGCCGTACAGCCCGGCTTGATCAGCTCGGACGCATCGCGCTGCACTTGCAGGGGCGCACGGTAATTGGGTTGGAACAGGCTCTGACACGCGCCCAGCATAAGTGCCAGGCAAGCCAGTGAAGCGATCCTCAATAACGACATGTTGATCCTTTGCGGTGGCAATGAAGACGGTTACGTTGTTCGAGTTCAGGCTGCTTGGACTGCAAACGGTGGCATCGGTTCGCCGCTGGGCGGATTAGAGTTCGTTTCGCCATCACCCGTCTACCCTGCATGTTCAAGAGGGGGCTGCATCTGGTTGGCGATGCGCGTTAGGATGGCGTCACGTCACGATTTACCCGAAGCGAGAAGCCCATGACCGACCCGACCCGATCGACCCCGACAGCGTTTGAAATCACCAAACGGGAAAACTGCTTTCAGGGCTTTTATAGACTGGACAAAGTGATCCTGCGTCACGAGCTGTTTGCCGGTGGTCTGAGCAAGGAAATCAGTCGCGAGCTGTTTGTACGCCACGACGCGGTGTGTGTCCTGCCGTATGACGCCAAACGTGACGAAGTGGTCTTGATCGAGCAGTTTCGCGTTGGTGCGCTGAACAAGACTGCCAACCCTTGGCTGATTGAGCTGGTCGCCGGTTTGATCGACAAAGATGAGCAGCCTGAAGAGGTTGCCCACCGTGAGGCCGAAGAGGAAGCTGATATCGTCTTCAGCGCTTTGTGGCCTATCACTAAATACTTTCCGTCGCCGGGTGGCAGCGATGAGTTCGTTCATCTGTACTTAGGGCGTTGTGAAAGCGAGGGTGCAGGGGGATTGCACGGACTGGAGTCTGAGGGTGAAGATATCCGCGTCACCGTCTGGTCGTTCGATGACGCACTGCAAGCCGTACGTGACGGGCGAATTATCAATGCTTCGACGATTATTGCGCTGCAATGGCTGGCGTTGAATCGTGCTGAAGTCAGGGGGTTATGGTCGTGAATCCATTGCGCGAGCGCTATCGTGTTGACCTCGCCGGGCTGCAAGCCGCCTGCGAGGCCAACTATGCGCGCTTGATGCGATTGTTGCCGGACATGCGCAACGAACAACGCTCACGCCGGGTGGCAGTAACCCAGGGCGATCAAATGCTCGGCGTGCTGGCGGTTGAAGTACTTCTCGATTGTCCTTACACCACGACCCTGCAAGTCCGCCAGGAACACAGCCTGCCGTGGCTGCCGGTGCCCAGCCTGGAAGTCCAGGTCTACCACGACGCGCGCATGGCCGAAGTCATCGGCGCTGAACATGCGCGGCGCTTTCGGGGGATCTATCCGTATCCCAATGCGGAGATGCATCAGCCGGATGAAAAAGCCCAGTTGAATCTGTTTTTGGGAGAGTGGCTGAGCCATTGCCTGGCGTGCGGGCATGAGTTTGAAGCGGTGCGGTGATATTAATTTAACAGGTGCGCAACGGTCCTGTAGGAGCTCACGAGCACCGCGAGGCAGCGATGGCGCCCTGTCTGACATACCCGATCGCCGCCTCGCAGCGCTAGTGCGCTCTCATGAAACATCACTTCAATAATGGATTTAAACGCAGATCTGGTAGGAGCTAACTTGTTGGCGAAGCGGAATTTTTCACGATGCAGGTCTGACGTCTCGCCAACAAGTTGGCTCCTACCAGGCTCATCCGTTTGCTTCACGACAGCGCCATGTCAGAACCCAGGCGTCGATTCACGGAGATCCCCAATAGAGAGAATCTTCGCTGCAACCGATCGTAACTGAGACCTGCCACTCATTCCCGTATTTGCCGACCTGATCGCTTCCCACCATAATCGCCAGACTCTGCCCAAGGAGATGGCTTTGCCAAACGCCCCCGTTAACGATTCAGTCCTGCTGGTCCAGCTGTCCGACAGCCATTTGTTCGCCAATGCGGACGGTACGTTGCTGGGGATGTGTACCCGCGACAGTCTGCAGAAAGTCATCGAATTGGTGCTGGCCGAACAGCCGCAGGTCGATCTGGTGGTTGCCAGTGGCGATGTTTCCCAAGACGGCAGCGTTGAGTCTTATGAAGCGTTCCGTCGGCTGAGTGGGGAGATCGATGCGCCGAAACGCTGGTTCCCCGGCAATCATGATGAATCCCGGGAAATGCTCCAGGCCGCGCAGCAAAGCGACTTGCTCGACCCGGTCATCGATATTGGCAGTTGGCGAGTGACGTTGCTGGACTCCTCGGTGCCGGGTTCCGTACCCGGTTATTTGAGCGATCAACAGCTGCAGCTGCTGGTCCAGTCATTGAGTGAAGCGCCCGAGCGACATCATCTGGTGTGTCTGCATCACAATCCGGTGCCAATTGGCTGCGAGTGGATGAACCCTATCGGCCTGCGCAATCCCGATGCGCTGTTTGCGGTCCTGGAGCGTTTTCCACAGGTGCGAGCAGTGCTCTGGGGGCATGTTCATCAGGAATACGACCAGATGCGCGATACCGTCCGGCTGCTGGCTTCGCCTTCAACCTGCATTCAGTTCGCGCCCGGTAGCGTTGATTTCAAAGTTGATACCACCGCTCCAGGCTACCGCTGGCTGCGTCTTTACAACGATGGGACGCTGGAAACCGGCGTATCCCGGGTGGTTGGCCTGGATTTCGAAGTGGATTACGGCGGCAAGGGCTACTGATCTTTTTGGCGTGATACACACCTGTGCGAGTCTTTCAGCGTTAGTCCCTGTAAACTGCGCGGCTTTGCACCACTCAGTGATTCAGGAGCGGACGGCGTGACCAGCGAAAACCCCACACTGCTTTATATCCACGGCCTGAACAGTTCGGCGCTGTCGAAAAAAGCTACTCAATTGATCGCGCTGATGCGCTCGCTGGGGTTGAGTGAGCAGGTGCGTGTCCCTGAGTTGCATCACCATCCGCGTCACGCCATGGTTCAGCTCGAATCCGCTATCGAAGAACTGGGGCGGCCATTGCTGGTCGGCAGCTCGCTCGGCGGCTACTATGCGACGCACCTGGCGCAGCGTCACGGCCTCAAAGCCGTGCTGATCAACCCGGCAGTCAACCCGCACCAGCTGTTCGACGGATTTGTCGGTACGCAGCAAAACCTTTATACCGGCGAAACCTGGGAGCTGACCCACGACCACGTCAAGGCTCTGGCCGAACTGGAAGTACCAGCACCTCAGGACCCCACGCGTATTCAGGTCTGGCTGCAAACCGGGGATGAGACCCTTGATTATCGCCGCGCCGAATCGTTTTATCGTGCATGCGCCTTGCGTATTCAGGCCGGCGGCGACCACAGTTACCAAGGCTTTGCCGGGCAATTGCCCGCATTGTTGAGCTTTGCCGGATTCGCCCCTGAGTTGTTACAGGCGGTGGATGTTTCGACGCTTTGAATGTATAGCCGGATTAAATGTAGGAGCTGCCGAAGGCTGCGATTGGTTCGAAAGCCTGGCTTAGGCGGATCGCAGCCTTCGGCAGCTCCTACAGGTTTTCAACTCTGTAACCCCACGAACAACTGATGACGAGACCCCATGGCCAATCCCAGCGCTAGCTCTTATAACGCAGACGCCATCGAAGTCCTCTCGGGCCTCGACCCGGTTCGAAAGCGTCCGGGCATGTACACCGACACTTCGCGACCGAACCACCTTGCCCAGGAAGTCATCGACAACAGCGTCGACGAAGCGCTGGCCGGGCATGCCAAATCGGTGCAGGTCATCCTGCATGCCGATAACTCGCTGGAAGTGTCCGACGATGGTCGCGGCATGCCGGTGGATATTCACCCGGAGGAAGGCGTTTCGGGTGTCGAGCTGATCCTCACCAAGCTTCACGCGGGCGGCAAGTTCTCCAACAAGAACTACCAGTTCTCCGGCGGTCTTCACGGTGTGGGTATTTCCGTGGTCAACGCGTTGTCGACCCTGGTCAAGGTTCGGGTCAAGCGCGATGGCAACGAATACGAAATGTCCTTCACCGACGGCTACAAGGCGTCGGAGCTGGAAGTTGTCGGGACGGTCGGTAAACGCAACACCGGGACGAGCGTTTATTTCTCGCCGGACCCCAAGTATTTCGATACCCCGAAGTTTTCGGTCAGCCGTCTCAAGCATGTGCTCAAGGCCAAGGCCGTACTGTGTCCGGGGCTGCTGGTCAGCTTTGAGGACAAAGCCACAGGCGAGAAAGTCGAATGGCATTACGAAGACGGCCTGCGTTCCTACTTGCAGGACTCGGTCAGCGACTTCCTGCGCCTGCCGGACGAACCGTTCTGCGGTAGTTTTGCTGGTAATAAAGAAGCGGTCGACTGGGCGCTGCTCTGGTTGCCTGAAGGCGGCGACAGCGTTCAGGAAAGCTACGTCAACCTGATCCCGACGGCGCAAGGCGGCACTCACGTCAACGGCCTGCGTCAGGGCTTGCTCGATGCGATGCGCGAGTTCTGCGAATACCGCAATCTGCTGCCGCGTGGCGTGAAGCTCGCGCCGGAAGACGTCTGGGAACGCATCGCATTCGTGCTCTCGATGAAAATGCAGGAGCCGCAGTTTTCCGGCCAGACCAAAGAGCGCTTGTCTTCTCGTGAAGCGGCGGCGTTTGTGTCAGGTGTCGTCAAAGACGCTTTCAGCCTGTGGCTCAACGCCAACTCCGATCTGGGCATGCAACTGGCCGAATTGGCGATAAACAACGCCGGTCGCCGTCTCAAAGCCAGCAAGAAGGTCGAGCGCAAGCGCATTACTCAAGGTCCGGCGTTGCCTGGCAAGTTGGCTGATTGCGCCGGGCAAGACCCGATGCGCTCCGAGCTGTTCCTCGTGGAAGGTGATTCCGCTGGCGGTTCGGCCAAGCAAGCACGGGACAAGGAGTTTCAGGCGATCCTGCCGTTGCGCGGCAAGATCCTCAACACGTGGGAAGTCGATGGCGGCGAAGTGCTTGCCAGCCAGGAAGTCCACAACATTGCCGTCGCCATAGGTGTCGATCCTGGTGCCGCGGACATGAGCCAGCTGCGCTACGGCAAGATCTGCATCCTTGCCGACGCCGACTCCGATGGTTTGCACATTGCGACCTTGTTGTGCGCGTTGTTCGTCCAGCATTTCCGCCCGCTTGTGGATGCAGGGCACGTGTATGTCGCCATGCCGCCGCTGTACCGCATCGACTTGGGTAAAGAGATTTACTACGCACTGGACGAAGCCGAGCGCGACGGGATTCTGGACCGTCTGGTGGCCGAGAAGAAACGCGGCAAGCCGCAGGTCACTCGATTCAAAGGTCTGGGTGAAATGAACCCGCCACAGCTGCGTGAAACCACCATGGACCCGAACACTCGCCGTCTGGTGCAACTGACGCTGGATGATTTCGAGGTGGCTTCGGAAATGATGGACATGTTGCTGGCCAAAAAGCGCGCCGGCGATCGCAAAAACTGGCTGGAGTCCAAAGGCAACCTTGCCGAGGTTCTGACCTGATGCAAATCGCCCCGGTGTCCCTGACACCGCGCGATAGCGCCAAACCTGCAGAAGTGCGCTTGCCCGCGATGGGGGTGTGCCAGTCGACGCATGTTGTGACTGATCGACCGAATCGCGAGCAAGCGCGCTCCTACAGAATTGCGCGTTTGATACAAGACTGCGTAGGACGCACGACCGCTGTAGGAGCACGCTTGCCCGCGATCGCGGCGGATCAGTCGACGCATGTTGCGCCTGCTCGACCCATTCGCGGGCAAGCGCGCTCCTACAGCATGGCGTTGTGGGCCGGGCTGCTTGCAACTCTGCTGGCCGCTCCGGTATTCGCAGCCCCTTTGCCAGAGCTGACGCTCGTATCCGAGCATCCGGTAGACAGCATGGTCGGGGGTAACCTGTCAGGGCTGGCGATGTGCAACGGCCAGTTATTGGCGATTTCGGACCGCGATGACGACTTGCTCTACCGCATGGATATGACGAAAACCGTCTGGCAGGCCCAGTCGGAAAAGATTGATGTACCGCCTGCGCCGGAGAGCGATTTACCCGCCAACCTGCGTTCGCTGGCCAAATTGTCGTCCTTCGTCCGCGGCGGCAGTCTGGATTTCGAAGGCATCAGTTGCGACGCGGCGGGCAATAAATATGTTGTCAGCGAAGCGCATGCCGAGGTCCTCAAGGTACCTGTGGAAGGACAGCCGGCCTGGCTGAAATTGCCGAGTGAGCTGGTCGCACAGGCGCGTGCCAAGGGCATGTTGCAACACTTCAACGCCATTTTCGAAGGCTTGGCTGTCAGCCCCCAGGGTGATCGCTTGTGGCTGGCTGCCGAACGCGAGCAGCGCGGTTTACTGGTAGTCAGCCGCGAGTCGGATGCCTGGCGCTGCAAAGGCAGTTGCGTCTTGCGGACTGAACCCGGCAAAGAAGTGTTGCCGCCTCAAGTGGGTGGCAAATCGGTATCCCGTGATTTCGCGGATCTGTCACTGTTCAACGGCAAGCTGTTTACCTTGGAGCGTTCGGCTTATCGCATCTGTCGGCGCGATCTGGAAACCGGAAAGACCGAGCAGTGCTGGTCGTTCGCCAAAGAAGCCCTGATGCCGAATCGGCTTTATGATCAGGCGTTTGGCCTGACTGAAGCCCTGGCCGTCGACGAGACGGGTGTCTGGATTGGTGTCGATAACAATTTTGGCAAGCGCGCTGATGGCGAGGAACGCCCGATTGTGTGGCGTTTCGCGGCTCCGGCGGGTGGCTGGAGTGCTAAACCGTGAGTCAGCAGCCTCCCGGCAAGCGGGCGGGAAAGGTCCTGATGATCGTTGCCTGGGCGGCGGGGCTGTTTCTCGCGACACGCTTTTTTGGTGAGTGGGAAGACAAACAGGAAAATCCCAACGCCGTGGTCACCTCCCAGCACGGTGATGGTTACGTCGAAGTGCAATTGGTGGGCAATCGCCAGGGGCACTTTGTCAGCACCGGGAAGATCAACGATCATCTCGTGCAGTTTTTGCTGGATACCGGCGCCACTGATGTGGCGGTTCCGGGCGAGGTGGCCGACACCTTGCGGTTGCAGCGCGGTGCGCCGGTCTGGGTCAACACGGCCAATGGCCGCAGCGAAGGCTTTCGGACTTCCATCGAGCGCCTGCAGCTGGGCGACATTGTCCTGCACAACGTGCGCGCCCTGGTGGTGCCCGGTCTGGACGGAGAACAAGTGCTGCTGGGTATGAGCGCAATGAAACAACTCGAATTCACTCAGCGCGGCGGCACCATGCTGCTGCGTCAGACCACGAAATAATGAGGCCCGCATGAGCGACTCCCTTGACCTCAGCCTGGATGGTGTAGAACGCCGGTCACTGGCTGACTTCACCGAACAGGCCTACCTCAACTACTCCATGTACGTGATCATGGACCGTGCCTTGCCGCATATCGGCGACGGCCTCAAGCCCGTGCAGCGGCGCATCATCTACGCCATGAGCGAGCTGGGCCTGGACGCTGATTCCAAGCACAAGAAGTCGGCGCGTACAGTCGGCGACGTGCTCGGCAAGTTTCACCCCCACGGCGACTCGGCCTGTTATGAAGCCATGGTGCTCATGGCCCAGCCGTTCAGCTACCGCTACACGCTGGTAGACGGCCAGGGCAACTGGGGTGCGCCGGATGATCCGAAATCCTTCGCGGCCATGCGTTACACCGAAGCGCGCTTGTCGCGTTACTCCGAAGTACTGCTCAGCGAACTGGGTCAGGGCACTGCGGACTGGGTGCCGAACTTCGACGGTACTCTCGACGAGCCGGCGGTTTTGCCGGCACGTTTGCCGAACATTCTCCTTAACGGCACCACCGGTATTGCCGTTGGCATGGCCACTGACGTGCCGCCGCATAACCTGCGTGAGGTCGCTACGGCCTGTGTTCGTCTGCTTGATGAGCCGAAAGCCACCGTTGAACAGCTGGTTGAACACATTCAGGGCCCGGATTACCCGACTGAAGCAGAGATCATCACGCCGCGTGCCGACCTGCTGAAAATGTACGAAACCGGCAAGGGCTCGGTGCGCATGCGCGCCGTGTACCACGTGGAAGATGGCGACATCATCGTTACGGCGCTGCCGCATCAGGTTTCCGGCGCCAAGGTGCTGGAGCAGATTGCCGGGCTGATGCAGGCCAAACCTTCCAAAGCACCGCAGGTCGCGGACCTGCGTGACGAGTCGGACCACGAAAACCCTTGCCGCATCGTGATCATTCCGGTGAACAGCCGGGTCGATCACGAAGCGCTGATGCAGCACCTGTTTGCCAGCACCGATCTGGAGTCCAGCTACAGGGTCAACATCAACATCATTGGTCTGGATGGCAAACCGCAACTTAAAAACCTGCGTGCATTGCTGGTGGAGTGGCTGGAGTTCCGTGTCCGCACGGTGCGTCGCCGCCTGCAATTCCGCCTGGACAAGGTGGAGCGTCGCCTGCACCTGTTGGACGGTTTGTTGATCGCTTACCTCAATCTGGATGAAGTGATCCATATCATCCGTACTGAGGAGCATCCGAAGGCGAAGCTGATCGAACGCTTCGAGCTGAGCGAAATCCAGGCAGACTACATTCTGGACACCCGCCTGCGACAGCTGGCGCGTCTCGAAGAAATGAAGCTACGCAATGAACAGGATGAGCTGAACAAAGAGCGAACCAAATTATTGGCGCTGCTGGGCAGCGAAGCCAAGCTGAAGAAGCTGGTCCGCACCGAGCTGCTTAAAGATGCCGAAACTTATGGCGACGACCGCCGCTCGCCTATAGTGGAGCGTGCCGAAGCCAAGGCCATGACCGAGCATGACCTGCTGCCGAATGAGAAAGTGACCGTCGTACTGTCGGAAAAAGGCTGGGTACGCTCTGCCAAAGGCCACGATATCGACGCGACCGGGCTTTCCTACAAGGCGGGTGACGGGTTCCAGACCGCTGCAATGGGCCGCTCCAACCAATACGCGGTATTTATCGACTCTACCGGGCGCAGCTATTCGCTGGCGGCGCACACCTTGCCATCGGCGCGGGGACAGGGCGAGCCGTTGACCGGCAAGCTTCAGCCACCGCCGGGCGCGACATTTGAATGTGTGTTGCTGCCTGAAGATGACGCGCTTTATGTCATCGCATCGGACGCTGGCTACGGCTTTGTGGTCAAAGGCGAGGATCTGCAGGCCAAAAACAAGGCAGGCAAGGCGCTGTTGAGCCTGCCGAAAGGGGCCAAGGTGATGCAGCCGCGTCCAGTGGCTGATCGCGAGCAAAACTGGCTCGCCGCTGTGACCACTGAAGGACGTCTGCTGATCTTCAAGATCAGTGACCTTCCGCAATTGAGCAAAGGCAAGGGCAACAAGATCATCGGGATTCCGGGTGATCGAGTGGCCAGTCGTGAAGAATATGTGACTGATGTCGCCGTCATACCGCAAGGTTCGACACTGGTCTTGCAGGCAGGCAAACGTAACCTGTCACTCAAGCCTGATGATCTGGAGCATTACAAGGGGGAGCGTGGACGTCGGGGTAATAAACTGCCGCGAGGCTTCCAGAGGGTCGATGCGCTTTTGGTGGAAAACGCCTCTTAATCCTCGTTTAGAGCTATCGGTCTTCGTTTTGCCATGAAGATCGACGCATAATCGCTGGAGTCATGACGCATATTCACGGATGATATGACGTCTCGAGGCGCAAGCGTGGCTGAGTGCCTGCACGACTTTTGTTGAGTTATACACTGTGGCTTGCTTGACGGCGGCCACCTGGATGGGACGATGAATCTTCTACGCCTTCCCTTTGTTTTGTTGATGACCGGTGTTTTGGGTCTGGCTGGTTGCAGTGTTAACCAACCGACCTCGCTTTATCAGCTCGACAGCGGCACACCGGGGCAACCTACGCACAATAAGGGCCTGGCAGTTTTACTGGGGCCAGTCTCAGTGGCGGATTACCTGCAGCGCGAAACGCTGTTGCAGCGTCAGCCTGACGGTAGCCTGACCGCTTCGACCGACGGTCGTTGGGCAGGTAGCCTGTCTTCGGATATCGACCAACTGCTGCTGCGCCAACTGGCGTGGAAGCTGGACAGCCAGCGCGTGGTGCTGGCTCCCGCTGCGGCAAACTTCACGCCTGATGTGCAAGTGGTATTGTCCATCAGCCGTCTGGACTCGGGCGCGAAGCAGCCTGCGATTCTCGATGCCCAATGGCGTCTGGTGGACCGCAAGGGCAATGTTCGTGACAGCCGGATTGTGCACCTTGAAGAGCTGCATGCCGGGACATCTGCCGATCAGGTGCGTGCCCAAGGCCTGCTGCTTCAGCGTCTGGCGGATCAGGTGAGTTCTGCGGTCAAGCCGATTTCCTGGCAGCCTCTGGAAGAACCGAAGAAAGCCCCGGTAGCTCGCGCCAAAGAGCCTGATAAACCAAAGATTCCAATGGCTTCACCGATACGTACTGATCTTGAAGTGTTCCGCTTCTAGGATTGGCGCAAACAAAAAGCCCGCAGCGATGCGGGCTTTTTTGTGGGTGGTGATCAGGGTTGTGCTCCTGTAGGAGCCAACTTGTTGGCGAGGCGGAGGGTCATCCAATGATGCTTTTCCTGAATGGCCCCTCGCGAACAAGTTCGCTCCTACCGTTATGGCAGAGCTAGCAAGGTTCAGATCACACCTTGCGTGCCGTCTCATGCATACGCGCCAACTGGCGCTCTAGCATCGATGGGTAAGGCTCCATCAGACGCTCTACGCAGCAAGCGCCTTCAGGACTCGCAATCGGGCGGATACGGGCGCGCTGACGGATCAGTGCGTCGTCATTGATCTTGCGCTCTACCAGCAACAGGTTGCGACTGTGCTGCGACAGGGCCAAGGCATCCTGTGCGGTTTCAGTCAGCAGCAAGTCTATCTGGCTCAGACCTGCCAGACCTTCGCCCAGCGTCAGACCCAGCTGCAATTGCAGGGTGATGCCGCTGTCTGCGACCTCGATCTGCAATGCATGGCTCAGCGCACGCAACAGCTCGCCGCAGCAAATAGCGTTGGTGAGGTAGTCGTCACCGCTTTCCTGGCTGTGGAACAGCATCAGTGTGCTGCCATCGTTCAGGGTATGCAGCTCGCCTTCGTAAAGCGACGAAGCCTGATCCAGACAATCGCGATAGCGTTGCAGCAGCTCCGTCAGGCGAGCCCGGGGCAAACGACGTAGTTGATCCTGCGAACCGAGCTGTACGGCCAGCACGGCGCTAGGTTGCGGCGTACTCGGAGCCACAGCTCTACTGACCTGAGGCGCGGCATCGGAACTGTCGCGCAGGTCGGCAAACGGGTCGTCCTCGTCTTCTTCATCTTCTTCGGCAACCAGACGGCGCTGTACGGGCGGCGCGGGCAGGCGTGGCTTGGGCGCCTCGTCAAAACCTGGCTCGCGGGCAGAGCGGCTTTTGGCTGCGGGCTCTACGGCTTCATCTTCAGCATAGTGGTCATCCGACTCGTCCTCGGCGTATTCCTGCTCTGGTTCGGGCTCCGGTTCCGGCATCGGCGGTGCAAAGGACGTGCGCAACTGGCGGGCCAGATCACCGATTTCGTCCTGACGCTCGATGGCCGGGGTGTACGGATCGATATCACGCAGCCAGATTCGCAATTGCAGCAGCGGAGTAGAAATGTGCCGGCCCAGACGCAGGCTCAGCGCCAGGGCGAGCGCCAGCAGGATACCTGCCAGGATGCCCATGCTTTGCAGGCTGATGGTCATCGGCTGCTGGAATTGGGACATGTCCAGGCTGATGCGCAGATGCCCGGCCATTGTGTCCTGGAAGGTAATCTTGATTTCGTAAAGCCCTTCGGCCTCACCCAGCAGACCGTTTTTCGGACGCTGACCGGCTTCCGCAAGAATACGATTATCGACGCTGTAGATCGCGGCATGCGCCACGAGCGGGTTCTTCACCAGATTACCCAACAGCACGTTAAGGCTGAGGATGTCGTTGGACACCAGCAGCTCCGTGGCGGAGGTCGCAGTTTGCGTGGTGAGTGCCTGCCCCAGCGCATCGGCCTGCTCATGCATGGCCTGCTTGAACTGCAAGCCCATCACACCGGCGTAGATCATCAGCGCCAGGGAGACGAGAATCACGTTATGGCTAGCGATGCGCAATGCAATCGGTACACGGCGATGACGCAGTGCACGGAAGATCAGCAGGAAGAAATTATCGGTTTTAACAGGCTTAGGCCGGTTCACAGAGCACGGCTCTTTCGAAGAAGTTGCCGCGCAGTATAACGACCGACCCAGTGGCGGCAAAGCGCTGCCTTCGCCCGATGGTCACTGAAAGTGGTTAGAATGCGGTTTTTTTCCACTGCTGGGGTGTCCCTTGCGCGAAATCGTCCTGATTAACATCACCGGTGAAGACCGTCCCGGTCTCACTGCGACCATCACCGGCGTGCTTGCCAACGGTGGCGTGAGCATCCTTGATATTGGCCAGGCGGTGATTCACGACGTCATGTCGTTCGGCATTCTTGTCGAAATCCCTGGTACTGAGCAGGGGGCTTCGGTCCTCGCGGACATTCAGGCTGCGGCGCATAAGCTGGATCAACAGGTGCGCATTACACCTGTGTCCGAGGCGGACTATCAGAAGTGGGTAGATGACCAAGGCAGCCCGCGACACATCGTGACGCTGCTGACCCGTAAGATCACTGCCGGGCAATTGCAACGTGTCAGCGCCATCACCGCGCAACACGGCCTGAACATTGACAAGATTGATCGTTTGTCCAAACGCATGCCGCTGGACGCTTCTACTGATCAAGGCAAAGGTTGCGTCGAATTTTCCGTGCGTGGCGAGCCCGCTGACACCAAGGCCTTGCAGGCTGAATTCCTGCAAGCTGCTCAAGAGTTGAACGTGGACATTGCTTTCCAGCAGGACTCGCTGTACCGCCGCAATCGTCGTCTGGCGGTATTCGACATGGACTCGACCCTGATCGAAGCCGAAGTGATCGATGAGTTGGCCAAAGCTCACGGGGTGGGCGACCGGGTTTCGGAAATCACCGAGCGCGCCATGCGTGGCGAACTGGATTTCAGTGCCAGCTTCAAAGAGCGTCTGGCTTTGCTTAAAGGTCTGGACGTCAGCGTGCTGGATGAGATTGGTGCTTCGCTGCGCTTGACGGAAGGGACCGAGGTTCTTTTTGCCGAGCTCAAGCGTCTGGGCTACAAAACGGCGATTCTGTCCGGCGGCTTCACTTACTTTGCCAAGCAATTGCAGGCCAGACTTGGTATCGACTATGTCTTCGCCAACGAGCTGGAAGTCGTGGATGGCAAGTGCACAGGCGTGGCCATCGAGCCTATCGTCAATGCACAGCGCAAGGCTGATTTGTTGCGGGAGCTGGCGGCGAAGGAAGGTTTGAGTCTTGAACAGACCATCGCGGTGGGCGACGGCGCCAACGACTTGCCAATGCTCGCCATCGCAGGTCTGGGCGTCGCGTTTCGCGCCAAACCGCTGGTCAAGCAGTCAGCCAAGCAGGCGATTTCGACCCTGGGTCTGGATGGCGTGCTTTATCTGTTGGGGGTAAGGGAGCGAGAAGGGCGCGGCTAAAAGGCGGTAACAGCCTCGGTGCAGGCTGTGTGAAAACCCTCCACCAAAAATGAAATCGCCGAATCGCACCGGAACCTGTGGGAGCGAGGCTTGCCCGCGATAAGGGCGCCGCGGTTTATCAGATAGACCGCGGTGCTTGTATCGCGGGCAAGCCTCACTCCCACAGAACCGACGTAGTCCCATAGGGCCGGCTTTCGCCGGGAGGACGTCGGAGTTCTACAGTGACGACCACAACGAATCGAATTCCTGCTCCGCTTTTGGCGTGTCGCCGCCCGTTTGGCCGGGCAGTTCGAAGGTCTCGTACTCGAACTGGTTGTAGCTGCCGCTGCTGGTGCGTTGGTGTCCCAACAGGCCGCTGTGTTCTTCTCCGGCAATATTGATCATCACGTTATTGCCTTCTTTAAAGGGCAAGCGCGGTGCCAGTATCGTCGCCGGCTGTTCAATCGCGCGAATTTCCGGCAGCAGCAAAGAGCGCATGTAAGGGCTGTTCAGTTCAGGCCGGACGACCTGCAAGCCGCAAGGCTGGGCAAATGGCGCGATCAACTCGATACCCATTTGTGTGCCGCCGCTGCGCACCTGGCGCACCCAACGCACGACAGCAACACTCCAGCCCTGACCGGCATCATCCTGAATCCCGACCAACTCTCCGGCCTGCAACTGCTGAGGCACCTCTTTTGGCCACGCAAGGCAGTAGCCGCCAGGGCTGTGGTTAACGATGTTCAGGTCAAAGGTCGGGAACGTCTGCTGGGCGTTGGACGCCGCGTCTACTCCGTCGGCGTCAGGCTGTTCATACTGGATTTCTTCGTAAGGCAGCATCAGCGCCGAGGTGTTACCGCGCTGGGTGTCAAAAGCGCTGGCCCAAGGGTCGTCAGCTTTGTCGTCCACGACCTGCAGGCTGAACTCGGCGGCTTTGGTAGCCGGGACTTGCAGCATGTCACTGAAAGAGCGTTTGCCGCCCAGATAGAAATGCAGTGCGCTCATGCCTATGCACAGGCTCAGAGTGCCCTGGCCGGGCGTGCGTTGAAAGGTCCGTTCTGCGACATCGCCCCATGCAGTAGCCAGATGTTCCAGCAGGTCAGGGGGAAAGCCTTGAGGAACCAACAGCGGTGACTGTGCCCGCTGATCTACAGGGGTTTCCAGATAGCGGGTGATCATCGCCGCTAAAGTCTGAGTGTTAAGACCCAGCAGGGTAGGGTGCTGGTCTTCGGGAAACAGTGATTTGTAGAGCGGCGGTTTGTCCTGTCTGGCTGAAAGCGCATACAGGCTGGTTTCGTCTGTGGGTGACTGCAGCCGCACAAACGGGCTCCAGGCATCCAGCACATCAGCAAGCCGACCGATGTTGAGCTGACGCATCTGGTTGCAGCGCGAGCAGCCCATCAGCAGCGCAATGGTGTAAGTCTGTTCCACCGTCAGCGAGCGGGAGTGGATCGCCTGTTCATCGGCCACCGGTAGATTCTGCAATTGATGTTCGCAGGCAATCTGATAGATCTTGTGCAGCTCGAGCCACAGGCCTTCCTGCACAGGACAGTACAGTTGATTGGCACGAATCAGCGGTCCGTTCAGACACTGAATCGCACGTTGCAGTGCAGTGGTCAGTAGCGGGATGCGGTCTCTGCTGAGTCTTGAGCTGACTCGCTCGATAATCAGTTTGTAGCCGACCGCCAGATGGTTTTGAAGCGCCTGGCAAAGATTGGCGACTTTGCGCGGACGTTCGTCAAGCACCACAGCCTGATTGAGAAAGTGGCGTTCCAGATGTTTGCAGACGAAATGCACTTCGGGACGCAGCAGTTCAAGCAGTTGCAGGCGATTTTCACTGGGCGTCAGCAGTTGATTGAGTTCAGTCAGGCCTTGGTAGAGCTGACGAGCCGTTTCACCCAGGTTTGCTTTAGGCAGCGTTGAGATCCAACGCTTGAGATCTTTGGGCGTCGCTTCACAGAATGTCAGGCTCGACTGCGTTGGCGCGGGAACACGCAACAACACAGGAAGGCTCAAATTACTCATGTGAAAGGCTAACTCCAACTGCCCGCTCGGGACCAAGCGGCTGCTTTGAATCGATGCAGCGATAACAGTTCCCGACGGGTGCCGAAATCTACATCAATAAAATGCAGGTTTCCGACAGGGCCGGTGTTGGGACTCTAGCAGCATCGGCCAATAGTCGCAGCAACCGCAGACGAATCTATCAGCTCAAGCTCAAGCGAAAACAGCCATGGTACAACCACCTGATGATAAATAGTGGCACATAGTGCCACTATTTACTGTTTCAAACCTGTGCGGGCAATGCCAGGGCCTGACCCATGCGCACGGGTGAAGTCGCAGTCAATTGCTCGGCCCATTTCACTTGCTCAGGGCCGAACAGGACGATGGCGGTGGAGCCCAGCTTGAAGCGGCCCATTTCTGCGCCTTTCTCCAGGTGGATCGGCGCACGTGCTGCTTCGTCGTAGCGGAAAGTCCTCAGTTCGCGTTTTGGCGGTGTCACCAAGCCGGCCCAGACCGTCTCGACGGAAGCAACGATCATCGCGCCAACCAGCACCAAGGCCATCGGTCCGCGCTCGGTGTCGAAGATGCAGACGACGCGCTCGTTACGGGCGAACAGCTCAGGCACGTTTTCGGCTGTGGTCTGGTTAACCGAGAAGATTCGGCCAGGCACATACACCATTTCACGCAAGGTACCGGCCAATGGCATGTGCACGCGATGGTAGTCCTTGGGCGACAGGTAAACAGTTGCGAATTCGCCACCCATGAATGGCGCCGACAACGCCGGGTCACCGCCCAGCAATTCCAGCACGCTGAAGCTGTGGCCCTTGGCCTGGAAGATACGGCCCTGTTCGATGCGGCCCAGTTGGCTGATCGCGCCATCTGCCGGGCTGAGGATTGCACCGGGCGTTTCATCGAGCGGACGTGCGCCGGGTTTCAGAGCACGGGTGAAGAAGGCGTTGAAGTGCTCATAGGCGCTCAAGTCCTCGACTTGCGCTTCGGACATGTTGACCTGATAGCGGCGGGCGAACCATGCGGTGAAGGCATTCTTGAACCAGCGCACGCGGCACTCGGCAACACAGCCAGCCAGGCGTGACAGCAGGTGATGCGGCAGCAGGTACTGGCTGAGGATAAACAGACGCTCTTTCATCAAAATTCCTGAATGTAATGCTTGAAAATGGACAGGGTTTCAGCGTTCGACTGGCGTATCGGGGTGGTTGCCCCATTCGCCCCAAGAGCCGGCATAGCCTTTGACCCGAGGGTAACCCAGCGCCTTGGCCACCAGGTACGTGAAACCCGACCGGTGGTGTGTCTGGCAGTGGGTAATGATTTCTTTGTCCGCAGTGATGCCCAGGCTGTCGAGGATCTCGGCGATGTCTTCACGGATGCGCAGGTCACGCGCCTTATCCATGCCCGCGGTCCACTCGAAGTTGATCGCGCCGGGAATGTGTCCACCTTTGGCCGCGACGACTTTTTCGCCGGAGTATTCAAGCGGGCCACGTGCGTCCCAGATTGCCAGATCGGCAGCGCCCAGGCGACTTTGCAAATATTCGCGTGTGGCGGTGGGCTCGTCATGCAACTGCAAATCAACCGGCCCGCCTGCCGAAGGTGGAACCGCTGTGGATAAGGGCAAGCCATCGGCCTGCCAGGCCAGCAGGCCGCCGTCGACATAGTGATATTGGCTGTGGCCGATTACATCCAGTAACCAAATAAAGCGTCCGGCCCAGCCGCCGCCTTCGTCGTCGTAGACCACGTACACCGCATCGGCGTTGTGACCGAGTTCGCCGAACAGCGCTTGCAGGTCTGAGTAGGCAGGTAACAAACCCGGCGCTGGAGGCTGACCGAGTTGGGTGCGTTTCGGGTCAACGAAGCGCGCGCCGGGTATGTGTCCGGCGTCGTACCGGGCGCTGCTGGTCAGATCCACCAGGATCAGTTCCGGAGCATCCAGGCGATCCTTCAGGTCGCTTGGCTCGATAACCAGTGGCAAGCCAGAGAAGACGGACATGTGCAGCCTCCAATTCAAAAAAAGAGGCGAATTGTAGCCCAGCTGTCAGGCTTTGCGACTACTAAAGCTCGTCAGCGCCCGCTCGATGCATTGGCAGGTTTTACCGAATGCCTGCACCGAGGTTTCCGAGAACTGCCCGCCGCCCTGATCTGCCACCACCAGCATCAACACCTTGTTGTTGCTGCTCAGAGACCGGATCAGCCAGTGTTTGCCCGGGAATAAAGCCCTTAGGTTGCCCGGTAGCAGCGCCGAGAATTGATCGATGTTGGCGGGTGTCATGCGCAGTTGGGTGGGCTGTGCCAGCAAACGCTGCAGAACGGTGCTTTCCTTTATAGAGAGCGCCAGCGACGTTGCTTCAGGCCTCAACCCGGCGATCTGATGGACGCGCAGCTGGGTGCCGGTCTTGTCTGCCATCAGCAACATCACGCGCTCCATGCCGCAGGACACCAGAGCGTCCCGCGCCGTGGTAGTCAGGTGCATGGCGTTACTGAAGGGGCTCGGGTTGGCCAGCAATTCTGCGCACAGCTTGCGCCAGCTCTGCAAGGCGTCGGGCGACGGCGGCGGCGCTGCTTGCAGCTTGCTATGAATCCGGCGGGTTGCCCACGGCCAGATCAGCGCTTCGGCAGGGTGCCAAAGAATTGGGTCATTGTGGTTGCGAGCACTGCTGACTGCGTTCTGGTGGGCCTGCTGCTGCACGCTGTCCATGGATTGCTGCAAGTACAGGCTGCTCAGTAATTCCCAGCGCAGGCAGTGCGGGCTGTCCCATGCCTGTTGAGCGGCCAGCGCCAGGCCGTTGCCCAGCAATACGGTATTGGCGGGTTGATTGAACCAGCGACGCAGGTTTGGATCGGCGTCCATCAACTGTTGCTGTTGCAATGGATCGTCATTAGCCCGAGCCACATGCAGCGCCTTGACCAATTGGCGTCGCTCGCTGATCAGTAGCTTGTAGCCTTGAGTCACCCATAAAGGCAGGCGCCACAAGGTCGCCAGTTCCATACAGAGCTCTAACAGACTGACGCCAAACAGCGCTTTCTCCACTGAGCGGGAAGATTCACCTTTGTGGATAACCCGCAGTTCCCATTCTTCCAGCAATTTCGGGTGCGCCAGCGCCATTGGCCACAGTGGTGCCAGAAACAACAGGCTGCCCAGATGGATATCCTGCCATAGCCGCGCAAGGCGAGCCGCGAACAGTCCGTTGGCCTGCTGCGTAGCGTGCTGGCTGATCAGTAGCAACTGGCGGAACGTGGCCGGAATCTTCTCGTTTTCCAGCGCGGGCAGGCGATTGAGCAGCACTTCGGTGCGCCCCAGGCCTAGACGAGTGATCGCCACTTCGAGGCTTTCGGCAGGTTCGGTCAGACCGGTGCTTTGATGGTTGGCTTCGCGCATCACGCTCAGGACCAGTGCCGGGCTGTCCTGCATCATGTCGGCGATGTCGCGCAGGGAGCGGCGGCTATCATTCAGTGCGCTACGGACCTTATTGTGGCTGGGCAGAGGGACCGGCAATGCAATGCTGTCCAATTGCTTGAGCCACGCATCGAGCGTGTTCGGGACGGGAAGCTGTGGCGACGTTTCTGGAGGCATGCATCATGGCCCGTGCGACTGAAAATGTAGGCAGTGGACACTGCGAAATCAATGGGTAAGACCCTAATTTACGGGCCCCCGTTCACCGGTCAACTGGCTTTTCGATTTTTCTGGCTACAGTCTGGCCCACATATGCCGATAAGTAGAACAAGAGTTTCATGAACTTCCGCGCATGTCCCTGAACCCGACTCAGTAAGTACTTTCTACCTATGGCTAAAATTATCGGCATCATCGTCGTCTTCGCGAGTGTTCTCGCAGGCTACGTACTTTCTCACGGTAAGATTGGCGCGCTGATCCAGCCTTTCGAGGTGTTGATCATCGGTGGTGCCTGTCTGGGCGCATTTCTGCAAGCCAACCCAGGCTACATGACCATGCACGTCATGAAGAAGTCACTGAAGATGTTCGGTACGCGTTTCACGCACGCCTTCTATCTTGAAGTGCTGGGTCTGGTGTACGAGATCCTCAACAAGAGCCGTCGTGAAGGCATGATGGCGATTGAAGGGGACATCGAAGACGCGTCGGCGAGCCCGATTTTCGCCAAGTATCCCGGCGTGCTGAAAGATGAGCGCATGACCGCTTACATCTGTGATTACCTGCGCATCATGTCATCCGGCAACATGGCTCCTCACGAGCTGGAAGGCCTGTTTGACATGGAGTTGCAGAGCATCAAGGAAGAGCTGGGTCATCCATCCCACGCCGTGACCGGTATCGCCGACGGCCTGCCCGGTTTCGGTATTGTGGCGGCAGTACTCGGCATCGTGATCACCATGGCTTCCCTGGGTGACGGCGACAAGGCTGCCATTGGTAACCACGTGGGCGCTGCGCTGGTGGGTACCTTCCTGGGTATCATTGCCGCCTACGGTTTCTTCGGTCCTCTGGCGAGCTGCCTTGCCCACGATGCCAAAGAAGAGCTCAACGTCTATGAGGCGATCAAGGCGTCGCTGGTGGCATCGGCCTCCGGCATGCCTCCTTCGCTGGCTGTCGAGTTTGGCCGCAAGGTTCTCTATCCGGCGCACCGGCCCAGCTTCAGTGAGCTGGAACAAGCGGTTCGCGGTCGCTGAGTCATGGAAAATAATCAGCCGATAATCATCAAGCGCGTCAAGCGCTATGAAGCCGGTCACCACGGTGGTGCATGGAAAATCGCCTTCGCGGACTTTGCAACCGCCATGATGGCGTTCTTTCTGGTGCTGTGGCTGCTGTCTGCGGCAACCCCGGAGCAGTTAGTCGCTATCGCCGGTTATTTTAAAGATCCGGTCGGGTTCTCGGACAGTGGTTCGCCCTATGTGATTGACCTGGGCGGCTCGCCGGAAATGTCTCCTGATCAGACCTTGAACCCGGAAATCAAGAACACGCCGACACCGGACACTGTGCCCATCGAAGCCGAGACCGCGGAGGCCAAGGCGGAAGAGGTCGAGCAAGAGCGTCTGGAACTGCTGCTCCAGGAGCTGCAGAACAAGATCGAAGAGAATCCTGAACTGCAGAAATTCAAGGACCAGATCCATTTCGAGATTACTCAGGATGGTCTGCGGATCCAGATTACAGACGCTGATAACCGGCCGATGTTCGACCTGGGCAGTGCGCGCCTCAAGCCCTATTTCGAAGACATTCTGCTGGCCATGGCCGATACCATCAAAGCGGTGCCCAACAAAATCAGCATCAGCGGGCACACAGATGGCAAGCCTTATGTGGGTAACGGCGAGTTCGGTAACTGGGAGCTGTCGGCTAATCGGGCCAACTCGGCACGTCGCGCTCTGGTTGCCGGCACCTACCCGGAAAACCAGGTGGCGCGGGTAGTCGGCTATGCATCGTCGATGCTGTATGACGGCGAGCATCCGCAAAGCCCGGTCAACCGGCGTATCGATATCATGGTCCTCACCAAGAAAGCCATGCAGCGTATTGAAGGCAGTCAGGTTTACAGGGGCGGCCAGGGCAAAGCCACGGGCACTGAGCCTGCACCGGCTGCGCCTGTCAATCCTAGAATCCAGCCGCCGGATGATCCACAGGCCTACGCCCAGCCGCACGAGATTCGGCAAAAGCTGAACTTGTTTGAAGACGGCACGTTGAAGCTGGATGAGACGAAGAACTAGCGTTCTAGCCGCAAGCTACAAGCCTAAAGCTGCAAGTAAAAAGCCCGGACTCGTGAGAGTCCGGGCTTTTTTGTCGGCCGCAAATCTGTAGGAGCTGCCGAAGGCTGCGAAGGCATTCTTCCAGACAGTACGCGTTTCGCAGCCTGCGGCAGCTCCTACAAGGCGCAGCTAGTAGCTGCTTTCCGGCAAGCTGGCGATGATCGAGCGATAGCTGTTCATGCGCTGTTGTTGCACGCGGCCTACTTCCAGAGCAATCAACAATGCACAGCCCGGTTCACGGTCGTGTTTGCAATCGCGGAATCGGCAGGTGCCGATCAGGTCGTTGAACTCGATGAAGCCCGCTTCGACATCCGCACGGCTTACATGACCCAGACCGAATTCACGAATACCCGGGGAGTCGATCAAGTCACCGCCACGGGGGAAGTGGAACAGGCGGGCGGTGGTCGTGGTGTGCGTGCCTTGCCCGGACAGTTCGGACAGCGGCCCGACGCGGGTTTCGACTTCAGGCAGCAGACTGTTGACCAGGGATGACTTGCCGACGCCAGACTGACCGACGAACACGCTGATATGCCCGTCAAGCTGAGCTTGCAGTTGTTGCATGCCGTCGCCGTGGTGCGCAGAGACTTCCAGTACCGGATAACCCAGCGTCCGGTAAACCTCCAGCAATGCGTTGAGCGCCGGGGCGTTCTGCTCGTTGATCAGGTCGAACTTGTTCAACAGCAGCAGCGGACGAATGCCTGCGTGCTCGGCGGCCACCAGATAACGGTCGATCAGATTGGCATGGGGCTCAGGCATCGGCGCAAACACAATGACAATCAGATCGACGTTGGCGGCAACCGGCTTGAGTTGCCCACGACTGTCGGGACGGCACAGCTCAGTGGTGCGCGGCAGTTGCGCGACGATAACGCCGATACCCTGATTGCCAGCGCGCCAGACGACGCGATCGCCGGTCACCAGTGCAGGCAGGTTGGCGCGCAAGTGGCAGCGGAAAACCTGACCCGCCTGATCGCCTTCCTTTGCTTCCACTTCGACTTGTACGCCGAAGTGAGCGATCACCAACCCGGTCTGCTCGGGGCCAAGATCGCCGCCCTCAAGTGTTTCCAGGGTTTGTGATTCGCGTTTGGCGGCACGGGCAGCGCGCTCGCCTTGGATTTTTTCGATGCGCCAGTTTTGACGACGATTGAGTTGGCGTTTGGCCATGGGTGTTCCGAGTGATAAAGCAGCTGATAAGTAAACGCGGGGGAGTCTAGCACGGCGGGGTGAGCTAAACTGCGTGCCTACGCTGAGGAGCCCAATATGCAGAACAAGCAGAACCTGATCTGGATCGATCTGGAAATGACCGGCCTGGACCCGGACACCGACGTCATTATCGAAATGGCGACGATCATCACTGACAGCGAACTCAACACCCTGGCTGAAGGCCCGGTCATCGCTGTGCACCAGAGTGATGAAACCCTGGCCAGAATGGACGAGTGGAACACCCGTCAGCACGGCGGTTCGGGCCTGACCCAGCGGGTTCGCGAGAGTGTCATCAGCATGGCTGAAGCGGAAGCCCAGACGCTGGAGTTCATCAAGCAATGGGTGCCGGAACGCAGTTCACCGATCTGTGGCAACAGTATTTGCCAGGATCGTCGCTTCCTTTATCGGCACATGCCGACCCTGGAGCACTACTTTCACTACCGCAATCTGGATGTTTCTACGCTTAAAGAGCTGGCTGCCCGTTGGTCGCCTGACTTGAAGTTCCAGAAGGGCAGCACCCACCTGGCGCTGGACGACATCCGCGAGTCAATCGCCGAGCTGCGGTTCTATCGCGAGCATTTCATTAAAGGCTGATGCTTACATCATTCCTGTAGGAGCTGCCGAAGGCTGCGATTGCGGCGTGTCAGATGCGACGGTTTCGCAGCCTTCGGCAGCTCCTACAGAAATTGGTTGTGATCGGTAGTTTCGCTCTTTGCCCTCTTTTGGTGCTTGCCCTACACTGCGCGGCTTCGTCGCAGGGACTGCCGCCATGTTGTTGATGCTTTATCTGATCGCTATTACCGCTGAAGCCATGACTGGCGCGCTGTCTGCCGGGCGGCGGGGCATGGACTGGTTTGGCGTGGTACTGATCGCGTGCGTCACAGCCCTTGGCGGCGGTTCGGTGCGCGATGTGTTGCTCGGTCATTACCCGCTGACATGGGTCAAGCACCCCGAATATCTGATCCTGACCAGCGTTGCGGCCCTGCTGACCATTTTCATTGCGTCGTTGATGCGCCATCTGCGCTCGCTGTTTCTGGTACTCGATGCCTTGGGGCTGGTGGCCTTCACCCTGATCGGCACGATGACCGCACTCGAAGTCGGGACCGGTCTGCTGGTGGCGTCAGTGTGCGGCGTAATCACCGGCGTATTTGGCGGCATCCTGCGGGATATCTTCTGCAACGACATCCCCTTGGTATTCCGTCGTGAGCTATATGCCAGCGTGTCATTCCTCGCGGCCTGGTGCTTTCTGCTGTGTCAGCACCTGCAATTGCCAGAAGAGCAGAGCATCCTAATCACCCTGTTCGGCGGTCTATTGCTGCGGCTAATGGCTATCCGCTTTAACTGGAACATGCCGAAGTTTGTCTACAAGGGCGATGAGCATTGAGCTGCTGGAAACCGTAGGACCGGCTTTAGCCGGGAGGAGGCCGGTACATCTGACGCAATTTGTCGTCAGTAATATTGCTCTCCCGGCTGAAGCCGGTCCTACCGTTCGCCCCGGATCAGCGGTGTTGGTGCTGACGCAACGCCCACTCCACATGTTCCCTCACCAACTCCGACGGATACTCCCGTCTTGCCTCTAGCGCCTCCAGCACAGGGATCGTCGATGGCGCATTGCCCAGCCCCACGGCCAGGTTACGCAGCCAGCGTTCGTAACCGGCCCGGCGCAGGGGAGAGCCTTCCGTGTTGCTGAGGAATTTATCCTCGTCCCACATGAATAGCTCGGCCAAACCGGCGTTATCCAGATTGTGGCGTGGCTGGAAATCACTTTGGTCGGTGGGGCGGGCAAAGCGATTCCACGGGCAAACGATCTGGCAGTCATCGCAACCGAACACCCGGTTGCCAATCAGCGGACGTAACTCCTCCGGGATGGCGGTTTTCAGTTCAATGGTCAGATAAGAAATGCAGCGCCTCGCATCCAGCACATAAGGCCCGACGAATGCAGCGGTAGGGCAGATGTCCAGGCAAGCGGTGCAGCGACCGCAGTGTTCGGTGGCGTGAGGTGGATCCTCGGGCAATGGCAGGTCAACAAACAGCTCGCTGAGGAAAAAGAAACTCCCCGCCTTGCGATTGAGCACCAGCGTGTTCTTGCCGATCCAGCCCAGTCCGGCCTGTTCGGCAATGGCTTTTTCCAGCACCGGAGCGCTGTCGACGAAGGCGCGATAGCCGAATGGACCAATGGCCTGCTGGATGCGTTCGGCCAGTTGCTGCACGCGTTTGCGGATCAGCTTGTGATAGTCGCGGCCCAACGCGTATCGGGACACGTAGGCTTTTTCCGGCTCGGTCAGACGCTGAGTCATCTCGGTGTCGCCGGGCAGGTAATCCATGCGCAACGAGACCACCCGCAAGGTGCCCGGCACCAGTTCCTCAGGGTGCGAACGTTTGCTGCCATGCGCTGCCATATAGTCCATCTCGCCGTGATAGCCCGCCTCAAGCCAGCGCTCAAGGTGTTGCTCGTGTTCGGCGAGATCCAGCCCGGCAATCCCGACTTGCTGAAAGCCCAGCTCGCGGCCCCACTCCTTGATCGATTGAGCAAGGGAGGCGAGGTCAACAGTATTGGGCGAATCAACAGTAATAACGGGCATGCGCAAGGAGAAACCGGGTGGAGGTGCGTATAATTCTGCCAGACATCGGAGCCAAGAAACGCATGGTCGACACGAATCCCCAATTACCCGACGCACTGTACCGCGCCGCGCAGGTCCGCGAACTGGACGCACAGCTCATTGCTGCGGGAACGTGCGGCAGTGAATTGATGCGACGGGCCGCCCATGCGACTTGGCGCGCGCTGCGTCGACGCTGGCCCGAGGGGCGGGAATTGAGCGTACTGGCCGGGCGCGGCAACAACGCTGGCGACGGGTATCTGATTGCGACGCTGGCGCAAAAGGCCGGCTGGAATGTTCATGTGTTCAGCGTCGCCGATCCCGCCACACTGACTGGCGATGCCGCTGACGCTTATGGTGCGGCAATAGCTGCGGGTCTCGATGTTCAACCGTGGGCCGATCAATCATTGCGCGGCATCGTGCTGGATGCGCTGCTTGGGACTGGCTTGAACGGCGAAGTTCGCCAGCCCTACGCGGCGGCAATCGAGTCGATTAATGCCAGCGGCTTGCCGGTCGTGGCGGTGGATATTCCCTCCGGACTAAGCGCCGATACCGGACGTATCCTTGGCGTCGCGGTGCGAGCCGATCTGACGGTGACTTATATAGGCTTGAAGCTCGGCCTGCTGACCGGTGATGCGGCGGACCTGGTTGGCGAGCTGGTGTTTGACGATCTGCAGGCTGATCCGGCCATTGTCGCCAAGACCACTCGCAGCGCGACTCGTCTTGATACATTTAATCTGCCGCGTCTGGCTGCACGCCCTCGTACTGCTCATAAAGGCCTGTATGGCCGAGTGCTGGTCATTGGTGGCGATCATGGTTTCGGCGGGGCCTGTCTGCTGAGCGCTGAAAGTGCCTTGCGCAGTGGCGCAGGCATGGTCACGTTGGCGACCCGACCCGAACATGTTCCTGCTGCATTGACTCGCATGCCCGAAGTGATGAGCGCGGCTATCCGTTCTGCCAACCAGTTAATGGCATTGATTGAACCCGCCAGTGTTCTGGTGGCAGGCCCCGGGCTGGGTCAAGGTTCCTGGGGGCGCAGCTTGCTTTCAGCCGCCGCCAACGCTCAACTTCCGCAAGTGTGGGACGCCGATGCCCTTAACCAATTGGCACAAGGTTTTGTTTCGCTTCCCGAGGGCAGCGTCATTACCCCGCATCCCGGCGAAGCTGCGCGCTTGCTGGGGGTGACGACTAAACAAATCCAGGCGGACCGCCCTGCTGCTGCGCGAGCGCTGGCCGATAAGTACCAGGCGGTTTGTGTATTGAAGGGCAGCGGTAGCCTGATCGCTGATGTCGACGGTCAGTTGATGCTCTGTGATCGCGGCCATCCGGCCATGGCGACCGCTGGTTTGGGCGACGTGCTCGCCGGGCTGATCGGCGCATTGATGGCGCAAAAAATGAAGCCGTTCAATGCGGCGTGTCTGGCGGTCTGGCTGCATGCCAGCGCCGGGCAGCGCTTGGGCGAAGCGGGCCGTGGTCTGGCGGCCAGTGATTTGATTCCAGCCATTCGTCAGTTATTGGAGGAGCAGCAACCGTGTCTGAGTTAACGCTGCATTTGGTCGGTGAAGAGGCCATGACCCACTTTGGTGAGCGCATTGCCGAGGTCACGAAAGGGGTAGGCGTGATTTTTCTGGAAGGTGATCTGGGGGCAGGTAAAACCACGCTTTCGCGGGGCATCATCCGTGGCCTCGGGCACGAAGGTGCGGTCAAGAGCCCGACCTTCACCCTGGTTGAACCCTATGAAATAGGCCCGGTTCGTGTATTCCACTTTGACCTGTATCGATTGGTTGACCCAGAGGAGCTGGAGTACCTGGGGATCCGCGATTACCTGGAAGGCGATGCACTTTGTTTGATCGAGTGGCCCCAGCTCGGTGCAGGCTTTTTGCCAAAGCCTGACCTGACCATTACCATTAGGCCGCATGCGCAAGGTCGAGCACTGACTTTGAGCCCAATTGGCTCGCGTGGCGAAACCTGGTGTGCCGCTTTGGCGTTGGAATTCAAATAGAAATGGGGTTAGGTATGCGCATTCGCGCGCTGGTTACTGTAGTGGGTCTGCTTTTGACAGCCCTGGCTGTTGATGCGCTGGCTGCAACACAGGTAAAAAGTGTCCGCCTATGGCGCGCACCGGATAACACACGACTGGTTTTTGACCTCTCCGGACCCGTCCAGCACAGCGTGTTCACCCTGACTTCTCCTGATCGACTGGTTATCGATATCAACGGTGCGACCCTCGGTGGTCCGCTGAATGTACCCATGGCCAATACGCCCATTACCAGCATGCGTTCTGCCCAGCGCACCGCGACGGATTTGCGCGTGGTCATCGACCTGAAAAAGGCCGTGACGCCCAAGAGCTTCACCCTGGCCCCGAACCAGCAATATGGTAACCGTCTGGTTGTCGATCTGTTCGACGAGCCGGGCGATGCCAATCCGAGCCCGACCATTCCTGACACGGCCGCGAACACTGCGCCTGCCGTGCCGGTCAGTCCGGCGAAGCCCGAGATCAAACTCACACCTGTGCCCAACGGCAAGCGTGACATCGTGATTGTGATCGACGCCGGTCACGGCGGTGAAGATCCGGGAGCGTCCGGCAGTAGCGGTCAGAAAGAAAAGAATCTGGTACTGGCCATCGCCAAAGAACTGCAACGACAGATCAATGCTGAAAAAGGCTACCGCGCCGAGCTGACCCGCACCGGCGATTACTTCATCCCGCTGCGCAAGCGTACGGAAATTGCCCGAGCCAAAGGCGCGGACCTGTTTGTGTCGATTCACGCCGATGCTGCGCCTTCAAGGGCTGCGTTCGGTGCTTCGGTATTTGCTCTGTCCGAGCGTGGCGCCACGTCTGAAACCGCCCGCTGGCTGGCCGACAGTGAAAACCGTTCCGACTTGATCGGTGGTGCGGGTGCCGTCAGTCTGGACGACAAGGACCGGATGCTGGCGGGAGTGTTGCTGGACTTGTCCATGACCGCGTCGTTGTCGTCGAGCCTCAACGTTGGGCAGAAAGTCCTGACCAACATCGGCCGCGTGACGTCGCTGCACAAATCCCGGGTTGAGCAAGCAGGCTTTATGGTGCTCAAGTCGCCTGATATCCCGTCGATTCTGGTCGAAACGGGCTTCATCTCCAACAATGCCGAAGCGGCCAAGCTCAGCGCTGCTTCGCACCAACAGGCATTGGCGCGTTCGATCAACTCTGGCGTGAAGCAATTCTTCCAGCAGAATCCACCGCAAGGTACTTACATCGCCTGGCTGCGTGATAATGGCAAGCTCGCTCAGGGGCCGCGTAATCATGTGGTTCGCTCGGGTGAAACACTGGCAATGCTGGCGGCTCGCTACGACATGAGCGCTGCGGCTCTGCGCAGCGCCAATAACCTGAAAACGGATGAACTGCGCATTGGGCAGGACCTGAAAATCCCTAGCTCCGAGGTGGCGGCTCAACCATGACCGATCTTCTTCTCGACAGTATCGAGCCTGAAGTACAGGCTTCTGCCAGCGCTGCAGCTCTAAATGCTGCCCGGATCGAACTGCTCAGCCCACGGCTGGCCAACCAGATCGCAGCGGGTGAGGTGGTCGAGCGGCCAGCATCGGTCATCAAGGAGTTGCTGGAAAACAGTCTGGATTCCGGTGCCAAGCGCATTGATGTCGATGTTGAGCAGGCGGGTATCAAACTGCTGCGGGTCCGTGATGATGGCAGCGGCATTTCTTCTGATGACCTGCCTTTGGCTCTGGCTCGTCACGCCACCAGCAAGATTCGCGAGCTGGAAGACCTTGAGCGCGTCATGAGCCTTGGCTTTCGCGGCGAGGCGCTGGCGTCGATCAGCTCTGTGGCACGACTGACGCTGACCTCCCGAACACGTGACGCTGACCAGGCCTGGCAAGTGGAAACCGAAGGCCGCGACATGGCTTCACGGGTTCAGCCTGCGGCGCATCCGGTGGGGACATCCGTTGAAGTCCGCGACCTGTTCTTCAATACCCCGGCGCGGCGCAAGTTTCTCAAGGCGGAAAAAACCGAATTCGATCACTTGCAGGAAGTGATAAAGCGCATGGCACTGGCGCGCTTCGACGTGGCGTTCCACTTGCGGCACAACGGCAAGACGATTCTCAGTCTGCATGAGGCCAACGACGACACGGCTCGCGCCAGACGCGTATCTGCCATTTGCGGCCCCGGTTTTCTGGAGCAGGCGCTGCCCATCGAGATTGAGCGCAATGGCTTGCATCTGTGGGGCTGGGTCGGGTTGCCGACCTTTTCCCGTAGTCAGGCGGACTTGCAGTATTTCTTTGTGAATGGCCGGGCAGTGCGCGACAAGCTCGTGGCTCACGCGGTGCGCCAGGCTTATCGCGACGTGCTGTTCAATGGCCGTCATCCGACCTTCGTGCTGTTTTTCGAGGTTGACCCCGCCGTCGTTGACGTTAACGTGCACCCGACCAAGCACGAAGTCCGCTTCCGTGACGGGCGCATGGTGCATGACTTCCTGTATGGCACGTTGCACCGGGCGCTGGGCGATGTGCGTCCTGAAGATCAACTGGCGGGCGCTGCGCCAGTCACTGCCATCGAGCGACCCACCGGCCCGCAAGCCGGTGAGTTCGGCCCGCAGGGTGAAATGCGCCTGGCCAACAATCTGCTGGAGCAACCCCAGGCTCAGCCCTATGCGCCGCCAGCCGGTTCAGGTGCAGGCGCTGGTTATCAATATCAGTACACGCCGCGCCCTACAGCGACGTTGCCTGCCGCCGAAGCGCAGAGCGCTTATCGCGAGTTTTATGCACCGTTGCCCGGTACGCCTGCCGTGTCGTTGCCGGAGACTCAGGGCGACATTCCTCCGCTGGGCTACGCCTTGGCGCAACTCAAGGGTATTTATATTCTGGCGGAGAACGCTCACGGTCTGGTGCTGGTAGACATGCATGCCGCCCACGAGCGGATCATGTACGAGCGTCTGAAGATTGCGATGGCAAGCGAAGGCCTGAGCGGTCAGCCGTTGCTGGTGCCTGAGTCCATTGCAGTCAGTCAGCGCGAAGCCGATTGCGCTGAAGAGCACATCGAGACATTCCAGCGTCTGGGCTTCGAGTTGCAACGTCTCGGTCCTGAAAGTCTGGCGATCCGGCAGATTCCGGCCCTGTTGAAACAGGCCGAGGCCAATCGGCTGGTCAGCGACGTGCTGGCCGACCTGATGGAATACGGCACCAGTGATCGGGTTCAGGCTCACATGAACGAATTGTTGGGCACCATGGCGTGCCATGGGGCAATCCGGGCCAATCGCCGTCTGGCCATCCCGGAAATGAACGGTCTGCTGCGCGACATGGAAAACACCGAGCGCAGCGGTCAATGCAACCATGGCCGACCTACCTGGACCCAAATGGGGCTGGATGATCTGGACAAACTCTTCCTGCGCGGTCGCTGAATGAGCGCTCTACCTCCGGCCATCTTTCTGATGGGGCCGACGGCTTCGGGTAAAACCGATCTGGCCATGGAACTCTGCAAAGTCCTGCCTTGCGAGCTCATCAGCGTCGACTCGGCGCTGGTCTATCGCGGCATGGATATCGGTACCGCCAAGCCTTCCAGGGCGCAGTTGGCCGAGTTTCCTCACCGTCTGGTGGATATTCTTGATCCTGCTGAAAGCTACTCGGCGGCTGATTTTCGTGCCGATGCGCTGTCTGCCATGGCAGAAATAACCGCTCGCGGAAAAATTCCGCTGCTGGTTGGCGGCACTATGTTGTATTTCAAGGCTCTATTGGACGGGTTGGCAGACATGCCGGCTGCTGACTCAGGTGTTCGTGCAGAACTGGAAGCACAGGCTGCAGCCCATGGCTGGCAGGCGTTGCATGACCAGTTGGCGGCAGTGGATCCGGTGTCTGCGGCGCGAATCCACCCCAATGACCCGCAGCGATTGATACGTGCGCTGGAGGTTTACCGGATCAGTGGCTTGAGCATGACGGCACATAGAGAACAACAAAGTGCGCAAACTACTGATGCTGCGGCTTCTGGTAGACCGCAATTGCCCTATACTGTCGCCAGCCTGGCCATTGCTCCGGCAGATCGCAAGGTGTTGCATGGCCGTATAGCATCAAGATTTTCAACAATGCTGGACCAGGGATTCCTGGACGAAGTTCTGGCGTTACGCTCAAGAGGTGACCTGCATGCGGGTCTGCCATCGATAAGAGCCGTCGGTTATCGTCAGGTCTGGGATCATCTGGATGGAAAGCTGACATGGGCTGAGATGCAGGAGCGTGGAATCATTGCCACGCGCCAACTGGCCAAGCGACAGTTTACCTGGCTACGCAGCTGGGACGATTTACACTGGTTGGACAGTCTGGCCAGCGACAATTTGCCACGCGCCTTGAAATACCTGGGGTCGGTCTCCATATTGAGCTGAGTCCTTGCAATAGCCGTCTATCCTTGGGGGGTGGCGGTTCAAGCCAACTGAATTCGAATTATTATTGATCCTTAAAGGAGTGCGGCACATGTCAAAAGGGCATTCGCTACAAGACCCTTACCTGAACACCCTGCGTAAAGAGAAGGTTGGGGTTTCGATCTATCTCGTCAACGGCATCAAGCTGCAAGGCACGATCGAGTCTTTTGACCAGTTTGTTATTTTGCTGAAGAACACTGTCAGCCAAATGGTCTACAAGCACGCAATCTCTACCGTTGTTCCGGTTCGCCCGATTCGTCTGCCTAGCGCAACCGAAGGTGAGCAGGGCGACGCTGAGCCAGGTAACGCCTGATAGGAGTCTGCTTTGTTCTTTGAGCGCCACAGTGGTGGTGAACGCGCAATACTCGTTCACCTGGATGGTCAGGACCCTGAGGCGCGTGAAGATCCGCAGGAGTTTCGGGAACTGGCCATATCAGCTGGCGCCGATACCGTCGCGTTCGTCAACGTGCCGCGTCATCGGCCATCGGCCAAATATCTGATTGGCAGTGGCAAGGTCGAGGAACTTCGCGACCAGGTCAAAGCCGAAAAAATCGATATCGTCATCTTCAATCACGTGCTGACACCCAGTCAGGAACGTAACCTCGAGCGCGTTTTCGAGTGTCGCGTACTTGATCGCACGGGGTTGATCCTCGACATCTTCGCGCAGCGCGCGCGTACTCATGAAGGCAAATTGCAGGTCGAGCTGGCACAGCTCGAGCACATGAGCACGCGGCTGGTTCGCGGCTGGACTCACCTTGAACGCCAGGGCGGTGGTATTGGCCTGCGTGGTCCCGGTGAAACCCAGCTGGAAACTGACCGGCGTCTGTTGCGGGTTCGTCTGCGGCAGATCAAGGGCCGTCTTGAAAAGGTTCGCAGCCAGCGTGAGCAGGCTCGTCGCGGGCGCAAGCGCGCCGACATCCCTTCGGTTTCTCTGGTGGGCTATACCAACGCCGGCAAATCGACATTGTTCAATGCTGTGACTGATTCCGATGTGTTTGCTGCAGATCAGCTCTTCGCCACGCTCGACCCGACCCTGCGCCGTCTGCAACTCGACGACCTGGGGCCTATCGTGCTGGCTGACACTGTGGGCTTTATTCGCCACCTGCCGCACAAACTGGTCGAAGCCTTTCGCGCCACGCTCGAAGAGTCCAGCAACTCCGATCTGCTGCTCCACGTCATCGACTCTCACGAGCCTGATCGCATGGAGCAGATCGAACAGGTCATGGCGGTACTTGGCGAGATCGGTGCCGAGGGCTTGCCGATACTTGAGGTCTATAACAAACTCGACCTGCTCGAAGGGGTAGAGCCGCAGATACAGCGCGATGCCGATGGCAAACCGCAACGTGTCTGGGTCTCCGCCCGTGATGGTCGAGGGCTGGACCTACTCAAGCAGGCGGTTGCCGAATTGCTCGGCGACGATCTGTTTGTCGGTACTTTGCACCTGTCTCAGGATTTTGCCCGGTTACGCGCCCAGTTTTTCGAATTGGGTGCGGTGCAGAGCGAAGAGTATGACGAGCAGGGCAGCAGCTTGTTGGCAGTACGTTTACCGCGCGTTGAGTTCAATCGTCTGGTGAGTCGCGAAGGACTGCAGCCGCTGGAATTCATCGAGCAACACACTTTGCAATAAAAGCGTGAGAAAGCCGTTGTACGGCTCTCTCAGGCATTCTGTAGCATTGGTCGGCGCGCCGCGGGCGCGTCTTTGCTTTATCAGATGGAGAGCGCTATGGCTTGGAATGAGCCGGGTGGCAACTCGAATAATCAGGATCCTTGGGGTGGTAAGCGCAAGGGCGGCGACCGCAAGGGGCCACCGGATCTCGACGAGGCCTTCCGAAAGCTGCAGGAAAGCCTTAATGGTTTGTTCGGTGGTGGCAAGAAACGCAGTGGTGGTGACGGTGGTGGTAACGGCAACCCTGGCAAGGGTGGCGGTTTCGGCTTGCTGGGCATTGGCCTGGTCGTGCTGGTTGCGATCTGGCTGTACAGCGCCATTTACGTCGTGGACGAGCAGGAGCAGGCCGTTGTGCTGCGCTTCGGTCAGTACCACGAAACCGTAGGTTCGGGTCTGAACATCTATTTCCCGCCGTTCGATCGCAAGTACATGGAAAACGTGACTCGCGAACGTGCCTACAGCAAACAGGGCCAGATGCTGACTGAAGACGAAAACATCGTCGAAGTGCCGCTGACCGTGCAGTACAAAATCTCCAACCTGCGTGATTTCGTGCTGAACGTTGATCAACCGGAAGTCAGTCTGCAACACGCTACTGAAAGCGCGCTGCGTCATGTCGTGGGTTCCACGGCCATGGATCAGGTGCTGACTGAAGGTCGTGAACTGATGGCGAGTGAGATCAAGGAGCGTCTGCAACGCTTCCTCGACACTTATCGCACCGGTATCACGGTGACCCAGGTCAACGTACAGAGCGCTGCTGCACCTCGTGAGGTTCAGGAAGCATTCGATGATGTGATTCGTGCACGTGAAGACGAGCAACGTTCCCGTAACCAGGCTGAAACCTACGCTAACGGTGTGATTCCGGAAGCACGTGGTCAGGCTCAGCGGATCATCGAAGACGCCAACGGTTATCGCGACGAAGTGATCTCCCGCGCCAAGGGTGAAGCTGATCGCTTTACCAAGCTGGTTGCCGAGTATCGCAAGGCTCCGGAAGTCACGCGTGAACGTCTGTACCTGGACACTATGCAAGAGCTGTTCACCAATACCAGCAAGGTTCTCGTGACTGGCGATAAAGGCGGGAACAACCTGCTTTATCTGCCGCTGGACAAGATGATCGAAAACGGCCGTAGCGGTAACAGCAATGCCCCGACTACCGGTGCTAACACTGCAGGAGCTGATGTCGGTGCTCGCGCCGCAGAGATTCAGCAGCCGCGTACAAGGGAGACTCGCTGATGAGCAATAAATCGCTGATCGCCCTGATTGTTGCTGTAGTGCTGGCGGTGGTTGCCTGGAACAGCCTGTTTATCGTGTCCCAGACAGAACGTGCCGTAATGCTGCAATTTGGTCGCGTGGTTGAACCTAACATTCAGCCCGGTCTGCATGTGAAGATTCCTTACGTCAACCAGGTGCGCAAGTTCGACGGTCGCCTGCTGACGCTGGATGCACCGACGCAACGCTTCCTGACGCTGGAAAAGAAAGCGGTCATGGTGGATGCCTACGCCAAGTGGCGTGTGAAGGACGCGGAAGTGTTCTACACCGCAACGTCGGGCCTCAAGCAAATCGCTGATGAACGTCTGTCGCGTCGTCTCGAATCCGGTCTGCGTGACCAGTTCGGTAAGCGCACCCTGCACGAAGCTGTGTCGGGCGAACGTGACGCGTTGATGGCTGACATCACCGCTTCGCTGAACGCGATGGCAAATAAAGAGCTGGGCATCGAAGTTATCGATGTTCGGGTCAAGGCTATCGACCTGCCGAAGGAAGTGAACCGCAGCGTTTTCGAACGGATGAGTACCGAACGTGAACGTGAAGCGCGTGAGCATCGCGCCAAGGGTAACGAGCTGGCTGAAGGTATTCGTGCCGACGCCGATCGTCAGCGCCGCGTACTGCTGGCTGAAGCCTATCGTGAGTCTGAAGAGGCCCGCGGTGATGGTGATGCACAAGCTTCCGCGATCTATTCCAAGGCATACGGCCAGGATCAGGAGTTCTACGCGTTCTACCGTAGCCTGCGCGCCTACCGTGAAAGCTTCGCGAACAAGAGTGACGTGATGGTTCTGGATCCGAGCAGCGATTTCTTCCGCTATCTGGAAAAATCCAAGCCGTGATCTGAACGCCGTAATCTACCCGCCGGGCGGCAAAACCGTCCGGCGGGGTGATCATGCGGTAAAACGTGTGTATGATGCGGCAGCCGGGAAATTCCCGGCTTTTTTGCGTCTGCACGATTGATTGGCCACAGCAGTGGCATGATTTTCGAGGACAGTGGTCTGAAACAGCCATTCTCGGGCGCTTGCCGTGCCCGCAGTAACGGGCGCAGCACCTGACCACTCTCTGCTTTACTCAAGGCCCGCCTCGGCGCGGGTCGCCCGGATCATAGGGGAAAGGCGTAATGGCAACGGTTGACCGCTGGCTGCTACCAGATGGCATCGAAGAAGTACTGCCGCCTGAAGCGGCGCGCATAGAAGTAGCGCGCCGTCAGGTGTTGGATCTGTTCCAGAGCTGGGGCTATGAATTCGTAGTCACCCCTCATATCGAATACCTTGAATCCTTGCTCACTGGCGCGGGCTCGGACCTGGATCTGCGCACCTTCAAAGTGATCGACCCGCAGTCGGGTCGGCAAATGGGCTTTCGTGCCGACATCACGCCGCAAGTGGCGCGCATCGATGCGCATACACTGCGTCGTGAAGGGCCGAGCCGTCTTTGCTATGCCGGTAGCGTGCTGCATGCGCAGCCGCGTGCCCTGTCTTCTTCGCGTAGCCCTATTCAACTGGGCGCCGAGTTGTATGGCGATGCAAGCCCGAGCAGTGACGTCGAAGTCATCAGCCTGATGCTGGCCATGCTGCAACTGGCTGATGTTCCAGACGTTCACATGGATCTGGGGCATGTCGGTATCTACCGCGGCCTGGCCCGCGCAGCTGGTTTGTCTGGCGAGGTTGAACAGCTGTTGTTTGATGCCCTGCAACGCAAGGCCATCGACGAAGTGATCGAGCTGACAGCCAATCTGCCTGCCGATCTGGCGTCGATGCTGCGTGCATTGGTCGATCTGTGCGGTGGTCGTGAAGTATTGGCGGCTGCGCGTGATCGCCTGGCCAACGCGCCAGCGCCAGTGCTGGCTGCGCTTGATGACCTGTTGACCGTGGCTGAGCGCCTTGCGACCCGTTTCCCTGAGCTGCCGTTGTATTTCGATCTGGGTGAGTTGCGCGGTTATCACTATCACACGGGTGTTGTCTTTGCTGTTTTCGTTCCGGGCGTGGGTCAATCCATTGCTCAGGGCGGTCGCTATGATGACATCGGTGCAGATTTCGGTCGGGCTCGCCCGGCCACCGGTTTTTCCACGGACCTGAAGACTTTGGTGACATTGGGTCGTGCGGAAATCGAATTGCCTTCCGGCGGTATCTGGATGCCGGACAGTACGGATGCAGCACTCTGGCAGCAGGTTTGTCAGTTGCGCAGTGAAGGTCAGCGTGTTGTGCAGGCATTGCCTGGGCAACGGGTGGCCGCAGCGCGTGAGGCCGATTGCGATCGGCAATTGATTCAGCATGGCGAGCGTTGGCAAGTCGTGCCGCTGGCTTCTTGAGTTTTCCTGTCGGCGGCCGCCGACACCAAGTTTGCGTGAATGAGGACAAGTGTTATGGGTAAGAATGTCGTAGTCCTGGGCACCCAATGGGGTGATGAGGGCAAAGGCAAGATCGTTGATCTGCTGACCGAACATGCTACCGCTGTAGTGCGTTACCAGGGTGGCCACAACGCGGGTCACACCCTGGTGATCGACGGCGAAAAAACCGTATTGCACCTGATTCCGTCCGGTGTACTGCGCGAAGGCGTGCAGTGCCTCATCGGTAACGGTGTGGTCGTTGCGCCGGATGCGCTGATGCGCGAAATCATCAAGCTGGAAGAGAAAGGCATTCCAGTGCGCGAGCGTCTGCGCATCAGCCCGTCCTGCCCGCTGATCCTGTCCTATCACGTTGCGCTGGATCAGGCGCGTGAAAAGGCCCGTGGCGAGTTCAAGATCGGTACTACCGGTCGTGGCATCGGCCCGGCTTATGAAGACAAGGTTGCACGTCGTGGCCTGCGCATTGGTGACTTGTTCCACCGCGAGCGTTTCGCCGCCAAGCTGGGCGAGCTGCTCGACTATCACAACTTTGTGCTGGTCAATTACTACAAAGAGCCCGCCATCGATTTCCAGAAAACTCTCGACGAGTGCATGGAATACGCCGAGCTGCTCAAGCCGCTGATGCTCGACGTTACTGCTGCGCTGCATGAAATGCGTCGCGACGGCAAAGACATCATGTTCGAAGGCGCTCAAGGTTCGCTGCTGGACATCGACCACGGTACTTATCCGTACGTCACCAGCTCCAACACCACGGCGGGCGGTATCGCCACGGGTTCGGGTTTTGGTCCGATGTACCTGGATTACATCCTGGGTATCACCAAGGCTTACACCACACGTGTAGGTTCGGGTCCATTCCCGACTGAGCTGTTCGACGACGTTGGTGCGTTCCTGGCCAAGCGCGGGCACGAATTCGGTGCAACCACTGGCCGTGCTCGTCGCTGCGGCTGGTTCGATGCCGTGATCCTGCGTCGCGCTATCGAAATCAACAGCATCTCCGGCATCTGCCTGACCAAGCTCGACGTGCTGGATGGCCTCGAAACCATCAACATCTGCATCGGTTACGAGAACGAGCACGGTGCAGTGATCGAAGCACCGACCGACGCTGACAGCTACCTGGGCCTCAAGCCTGTGTACGAGCAAGTGCCGGGCTGGACTGAATCGACGCTGGGTGCCAAGACTCTGGAAGAGCTGCCAGCTAACGCTCGCGCTTATATCAAGCGTCTGGAAGAGTTGGTGGGCGCACCTATCGACATTATTTCGACGGGTCCAGATCGCAACGAAACCATCGTGTTGCGTCATCCGTTTGGCTGATAAGTTGTTGATGTAAAAACAAAGGGTCGCAGATGCGGCCCTTTGTTTTTTCTGGTTTGACCGTGGCCACTGGAACGGCACGGCGATTGCTGTAAAAAGCGTCAGAAAAGGTGCCATCATTTTAATGGCGCCGGTGGTGGAGGGATTCCCCGTGTCAGCTGTCCTCTCTCTTTTGCGGAGCCGCTTGCTGCGGCCCGTGTTTATTGCACTTGGTATCGCTCTTTTGGTGCAGGTGTTGGTCGCCGTTGCTCTCACCCGGAGCACGGTCACTGCGCTTGAAGCTGATTTGGCTAATCGCCTGGGTGTAGATTCGCAACACTTGTCCGCCGAACTGGAACAGGCAAGTCGAGAAGTAACCTCCAGTCTCGATAATCTTGCTTCCAGTACCAGTCAGCGCTTGAGTACGGGCCTTGCCGCCCGTCTGAAGGATGAGCAGGCACAGCTGCGCGCCACACTGGAAAAAGACCTCAGAGACTCAGCCACCGATATGGCCGAGCTGCTGGCCGCTGTGGCACCCCGCGCAATGTGGGATAACGACACGCCGACGTTGTCCGAATTCGCTCGTCGCGCACAGCGCAACCCCAACGTGCTGTTCGTGATCTATGACGATGCAGCAGGCGAGCACTTGACCCGTTATCTGAACCGCGAAAACCCGCTGATCCAGGCGTTGCTTGCCAAGGGCGAGGGCGAGCGGGCAATGGATAAAGTGCTGAACGCTGCCAGGACCGACAGTTCGGTTTACTACGTCGAGGCATCCATCAGCCCTAACGGTGTTGAAATCGGCAAGGTGCGCATGGGGGTTTCCACTGCCACCGTTGAAGAAAACCTCGTCGCTCTCGACAAGCGTTTTGCGACGCTGATAACCAGTGGCGGGCAACTGGTTTCCGAAAGTCTGAGCGGCGCTTCGAAGGAAAGCTCGGCCGCACTGCGTTCACGACTTGATTCTGCGCAAGGCGCGGCTTCTGCCATGGCTACAAACACGACATCAGCGGTAAAGGAAGCGTCTGAAACACTGCGCTGGCGGATAGGCATGGGCCTGGCCCTGGTTGGGTTGGGCGTCCTTTTGGTATTGGCGGTAGTGCTGGGGCGCAGGGTAGTCAACAAGCTGCTGCTGTTGATCGCGGCGCTGGATGATCTGGCGGCGGGCGAGGGCGATCTGACCAAGCGCGTCAAAATCGACAGTAATGACGAGATCGGGGACATGGCGGCAGCAGTCAATCGTTTTGTTGCCAAGCTACAGCCCATTGTTCGCGAGGCCGGAGATGTTGCGCAGCGCACCGGTGTTGAGATCAATGCGATGAGTCAGCGCAATGCGGGTGCAGGTGCTGCGGCCGCGATGCAGCGCGATGAAGTGGCTGCCAGTCTGCAAGCGCTTGAGCACATGGCCGACGAGGCTCAGTCCGAGAGCCATGCCATGCAGGCTGCTTTGAGGCAGGTGGTGGATATTCGTCAGGCGACTGATGAAAACACGCGCACGTCGAATCAGGTGGGCGGCTTGATCGAAGCGCTCGCGGGGCAGGTTGAAACCGGTTCTAAAGTCATCGAGCGGCTGGCGCAGCAGAGCGAGCAGATCGAAGTGGTGCTGGAGGTCATTCATGGCATTGCCGAACAGACTAACCTGTTGGCGCTGAACGCGGCCATTGAGGCTGCGCGGGCTGGGGAAACAGGGCGCGGTTTTGCTGTGGTGGCCGATGAGGTTCGTGCTTTGGCGAGCAAGACCCAAAGCTCCACGGGTGATATTCAGGCGCACATCGGTGCGTTGCAGTCAGGTGCGAAAGAGGCCGTTGCGGCGATTGGTCTGGCGGGACGGCAGGCCAATGAGGGGTTGGCGGTACTGCGCAACAGCGTCAAGTTGCAGCAATCCGTGCAGGAATCTGTTGAGCAGGTCCATACGGCGATCGGTCTGGCAACCAAGGCGGCAGTGCATCAGGCAGAAGGCGCGCACGCGGTGAGAGGGCGTGTAGAAGTGATTCACGCCCAGGCCCAGCGTGCGGCGCAGGTCGTTGAAGAGACTACGGCGAGCGGCAAAGTGCTGGATGGCCTCGCGGCGCAGTTGAAGGCGAGTCTGGGGCAGTTCAGGGCTTGATTGCCGGGATTGCTTGGTGGGTAACCTTGTGGGAGTCGCCCCGGTGTCCCTGACACCGCGCTGTCGCGCAGCAAACACGGACCCTGTAGGAGTGAGCTTGCTCGCGATTCGGCCTGTCAGTCGATGAATATATTGCCTGTACTGGAGCTATCGCGAGCAAGCTCACTCCTACAGTAAAAAGCATTCCAAATCAGATAGTTATATTTTGTTTGATAGGAGCAGACCAAGCTTTGCTCTCACGGGTGAGCTGCTATTTTCCAAACCCCAGAAAGCACAAAACCGAGCACATGGCTCGGTTTTGTTTGAATTGGTGCCCAGAAGAAGACTCGAACTTCCACGACCTTGCGGTCACCAGCACCTGAAGCTGGCGTGTCTACCAATTTCACCATCTGGGCAGCATCAGCAGCGTTGCACGCCGTTGATGGAGCGCACTATACGGAGCGGGTTTTGATCTGTAAACCCCTGTTTTGGTTTTAATAAATGGTTTTTCCGCTGAGGCAAACAAAATCGGCAACAGACGCAATAATCAAAAGCACAAAACCTAAACCCTGAAATGCAAAAACCCGCTTTCGCGGGTTTTTGGGAGAGTCATCAGATTTAATCTGCTGCTCTGAATTGGTGCCCAGAAGAAGACTCGAACTTCCACGACCTTGCGGTCACCAGCACCTGAAGCTGGCGTGTCTACCAATTTCACCATCTGGGCAATATCGACAAGCGTCTACCTGTCGATGGCGCGCACTATACGGAGCGCCTTTTGCACTGTAAACCCCCAGTGGTTAAAATATTTGAAAAAATTCGCAGGCGGTGTATTTAAAGGCTTTTTTGCATCCGGTCACGGGTTTTTCAGGCGATGTTCGAGTGTGAAATTTCCCGTTTCAATAGGTGTATGCCAAACTAGCCCCCATATAGACAAGGTGAAAACTATCTAATGGCCGATTGGCAGTCCCTCGATCCCGAGGCCGCTCGTGAAGCGGAAAAATATGAAAACCCTATCCCCAGCCGTGAATTGATTCTGGCTCACCTCTCCGATCGCGGTTCGCCTGCGAGCCGTGAGCAGCTGGTGGAAGAATTTGGCCTGACAACTGAAGATCAGTTCGAAGCCCTGCGCCGCCGTTTGCGAGCAATGGAGCGCGACGCTCAGTTGATCTACACCCGTCGTGGTACCTATGCCCCGGTGGACAAGCTGGACCTGATCCTGGGGCGTATCTCCGGGCATCGTGATGGTTTCGGCTTCCTGGTTCCTGACGATGGCAGCGATGACCTGTTCATGAGTCCGGCCCAGATGCGTCTGGTGTTCGATGGAGACCGTGCCCTGGCGCGCGTTTCCGGCCTGGACCGCCGCGGTCGCCGCGAAGGCGTGATCGTCGAAGTGATTTCCCGCGCCCACGAGTCCGTGGTCGGCCGATACTTCGAAGAGAGCGGCATTGGTTTTGTCATTCCTGACAATCCAAAAATTCAGCAGGAAGTGCTGGTTACTCCCGGTCGCAATAACAACGCGAAGATCGGTCAGTTCGTCGAGGTGAAAATCACCCACTGGCCAACGCCGCGCTTCCAGCCTCAGGGCGATATTGTCGAGGTCGTAGGCAACTACATGGCGCCCGGCATGGAAATCGATGTCGCGCTGCGTACCTACGATATTCCTCACGTCTGGCCAGAGGCCGTGCTTAAAGAAGCCGCCAAACTCAAGCCGGAAGTGGAAGAAAAAGACAAAGAAAATCGCGTCGACCTGCGCCATCTGCCGTTCGTCACCATCGACGGTGAAGATGCTCGCGACTTCGATGACGCTGTTTATTGCGAAGCCAAGCCCGGCAAATTGCGTCTGTTCTCGGGTGGCTGGAAGCTCTACGTCGCTATCGCTGACGTGTCGAGCTACGTGAAGATCGGCTCTGCTCTGGACGCCGAGTCGCAGGTGCGTGGCACCTCGGTTTACTTCCCCGAGCGGGTTGTGCCAATGCTGCCTGAGCAGCTTTCCAACGGCTTGTGCTCGCTGAATCCGCACGTTGATCGTCTGGCCATGGTTTGTGAGATGACCATCTCCAAAACCGGCGAGATGACTGATTACGTGTTCTATGAAGCTGTCATCCACTCCCATGCGCGTCTGACCTACAACAAGGTCAGTACCATGCTGGAACAGCCGAAAAGCAGCGACGCTCGCCAGTTGCGTGGCGAATACCCTGACGTGCTGCCGCACCTGAAGCAGCTTTATGCGCTGTACAAGGTGTTGCTCGGTGCTCGTCATGTGCGTGGCGCTATCGATTTTGAAACACAGGAAACCCGCATCATCTTCGGGACCGAGCGCAAAATCGCTGAAATCCGCCCGACTACGCGTAACGATGCTCACAAGCTGATCGAGGAATGCATGCTGGCTGCTAACGTCGCCACTGCCGAGTTCCTCAAGAAGCACGAAATTCCTGCGCTTTACCGCGTGCACGATGGCCCGCCGCCTGAGCGTCTGGAAAAACTCCGTGCGTTCCTGGGTGAGCTGGGTCTGTCTCTTCACAAAGGCAAGGACGGTCCAACTCCGAAGGATTATCAGGCGTTGCTGGAAACCGTACGTGATCGTCCGGACTATCACCTGATTCAGACCGTCATGCTGCGTTCGTTGAGTCAGGCGGTTTACAGCTCTGACAATAACGGCCACTTCGGTCTGAATTACGAGGCGTATACCCACTTTACCTCGCCGATTCGTCGTTATCCGGACCTGCTGACTCACCGCGCAATCCGCAGTGTGATCCGCTCGAAGCAGGACACCCCGCACGTGCGCCGAGCGGGCGCCGCGGTAATCCCGAAAGCTCGTATCTATCCGTATGACGATGCCATTCTCGAACAGTTGGGCGAACAGTGTTCGATGAACGAGCGCCGCGCCGATGAAGCTACGCGTGACGTGGTCAATTGGCTCAAGTGTGAGTTCATGAAAGACCGCGTAGGCGAATCTTTCCCTGGTGTGATCACCGCTGTGACTGGTTTTGGTCTATTTGTAGAACTGACTGATATCTATGTCGAAGGTCTGGTGCACGTCACTGCTTTGCCGGGCGATTATTATCACTTCGATCCGCTGCATCACCGCCTGGCGGGCGAGCGTACCGGTCGTAGCTTCCGCTTGGGCGATACCGTTGAAGTGCGCGTCATGCGCGTTGATCTGGATGAGCGCAAGATCGACTTCGAGATGGCCGAGAAAACCATCAGCGCCCCAATTGGCCGCAAGCGTCGCGGTGCAGAGCCGCAGCCAGTTGAAAAAGCCGCTGCTTCAGAGCGCGCACCGAGCAAGCGTCCGGCCAAGGCTAAAGCCAAGGCCAGCGCTGAGCCAGAGGCCTACCGGCCTAGTGATGCAGCCGCGAAAAACGCTGAAGTGCGCAAAAGTCGCGAACTGAAACAGGCTCTGTTGGCTGAAGCGAAGGGTGGTAGCAAGGCATCGTCGGGAAAGTCCGGTAAAGCCGGTTCTGCGCCATCATCGGACAGACCTGCTAAACCTAGCAAACACCGTAAAGGCCCGCCGAAAGCGGGTTCTGCTCCAGCCGCGAAAAGCGGCGGGGCGCGCAAGCCTAAGGCCAAGTCATGAGTTCGTTGGAAAAAATCTACGGCGTGCATGCCGTAGAAGCGCTACTGCGTCACCACCCCAAGCGGGTCAAGCAAATCTGGCTGGCCGAGGGTCGTAATGATCCTCGTGTGCAGGTGCTGGTTGCGCTGGCTGGTGAAAATCGCGTGTCGATCGGTCAGGCCGAGCGGCGTGAGATGGACGCATGGGTCGAGGGGGTGCATCAGGGCGTTGTTGCGGAAGTCAGTCCTAGTCAGGTCTGGGGCGAGGCAATGCTCGATGAGTTGCTGGATCGTACCGAAGGCGCGCCGTTGATTCTGGTGCTTGACGGTGTAACCGATCCGCACAACCTCGGCGCATGCCTGCGCACTGCCGATGCTGCCGGAGCGCTGGCGGTGGTCGTGCCCAAAGACAAGTCTGCAACCCTGACGCCAGCAGTGCGTAAAGTGGCTTGCGGCGCGGCTGAAGTGATCCCGTTGGTTGCCGTGACCAACCTCGCGCGAACCCTGGAGAAACTCCAGCAGCGCGGCCTGTGGGTTGTCGGTACTGCGGGGGAGGCTGAGCAGGAGTTGTATCAGCAAGACCTCACGGGCCCGACCATCCTGATCATGGGTGCTGAGGGCAAAGGCATGCGCCGTCTGACGCGTGAGCACTGCGATTACCTGGTGCGCCTGCCGATGGCGGGTAGCGTCAGCAGCCTGAACGTCTCGGTTGCAACCGGCGTTTGCCTGTTTGAAGCGTTGCGTCAGCGCAACGTAAAGGCGGCGGGAACCAAGAAGTAATATCCCTGCAGGAGAGCTGCCGCAGGCTGCGATTGGCCTTCAATCGCGACGAGGGTCCATCGGACCTTCGCAGCCTTCGGCACCTCCTGCGGTGGTTTATGGTAATTGCTCAAATATTCACCAATTGCCTTGCGCCTCTTCATCCCCTTCTCTACAATTGCGCCCCTTGCTGTCACGGCAGGCGCTCATGTGCCTGTCCCTGAGCAAGACTAACAGTGTCATTCACTCCTTGTCTGACCGCTTATTGGCGGCAGGCTACAACCCGTAAGGAGCATTCATGCGTCATTACGAAATCATCTTTTTGGTCCACCCGGATCAAAGCGAGCAAGTCGGCGGCATGGTAGAGCGTTACACCAAGCTGATCGAAGAAGACGGCGGCAAAATCCACCGTCTGGAAGATTGGGGCCGTCGTCAACTGGCTTACGCAATCAACAATGTTCACAAGGCTCACTACGTGATGCTGAACGTTGAGTGCACTGGCAAGGCTCTGGCCGAGCTGGAAGACAACTTCCGCTACAACGATGCAGTGATCCGTAACCTGGTCATCCGTCGTGACGAAGCCGTAACTGGCCAGTCCGAGATGCTCAAGGCTGAAGAAAACCGCAGTGAGCGCCGTGAGCGTCGCGACCGTCCTGAGCACTCCGACAGCGCCGATGGCGTTGATGGTGATGACAGCGACAACAGCGATAACGCTGACGAGTAATCCACGGACCTTTTAAGGAGCCAATCACATGGCACGTTTCTTCCGTCGTCGTAAATTCTGCCGCTTCACCGCTGAAGACGTGAAAGAGATCGATTACAAAGATCTCAACACTCTGAAAGCATACGTATCCGAGACCGGCAAAATCGTTCCAAGCCGTATCACTGGTACCAAAGCACGTTATCAGCGTCAGCTGGCCACCGCTATCAAGCGTGCCCGCTTCCTGGCCCTGCTGGCCTACACCGACAGCCACGGCCGCTGAGACCGGGCAGTCGACAAAGTAGTAAGGATCTAATGCATGCGCGCCTTGGCTGAATTCATCATGCGGGGACGCTTGCAGGCCATGCTGGTTGTGGCCGGATTTGCGGCATTGCCGTTGTTGTACTGTGTGGGTGCCGCTGCAGCTAGCCTTGTGCTACTGCGGCGCGGTTCGGACGCCATTGGCGTCATTGGTGTGGGAGTGCTTTCAGCGTTGGTTTGCTGGTACTTCCAGAAAGATCCCGGTGCACTTTTAGTGTTGCTTGGGGCTTGTGGTCTGTCGCTGGTTTTACGCGCAGGCCACACCTGGAATCGCGCGCTGCTGGTCAGCGTGGTAGTCGGGTTGTTGTGTGCAGTGAGCTTTGGAACGGTTTTCAGTCCCATGGTTGACAGTTTGAGTCAGGAGTTCGAGAAACTCATGCCTCAGGCTTTCGGTGAGGTCTACGAGAAACTCTCGGCCGACCAGCGAGTTACCTTCGCTTCACTGATTCCACCCCTGATCATCGGTTCGATGGCGGTTACGCTTCAGGTTTTCAGTGTGTTGTGCCTGATTCTTGGGCGCTATTGGCAGGCGTTGTTGTACAACCCCGGTGGTTTTGGTCGCGAGTTTCGTCAGATCAGAATCCCGAAAGGACTGGCGTTATCGTTGCTGGCAGCGATGTTTGTAGGGCCGATGCTTGGCGTACAGATGTTGATTTTGTTGCCGTTGTTGAGCATACCGTTGGCCTTCGCCGGGCTAGCCCTGATTCACGGGCTGGTGGCGCAGAAAAAACTGGCCAGTTTCTGGCTGGTGGGGATGTACGTCACGCTGGTGCCATTCATGCACCTGATAGGTCCGTTGCTCGTGGTTATTGCCATTGTCGACAGCCTGATTGATTTTCGCGGTCGTCTGGGATCGAAAGACTCCGATAGCGCGAACGGTGAAGGTTAAAAGTTAAGAGGATTTTCACATGCAACTGATCCTTCTGGAAAAAGTCGCGAACCTGGGCAACCTGGGCGACAAAGTAAATGTTAAGGCCGGTTACGGTCGTAACTACCTGCTGCCTTACGGCAAAGCTACCGCTGCGACCGCTGCTAACATTGCTGCGTTCGAAGAGCGTCGTGCCGAGCTGGAAAAACTGGCTGCAGACAAAAAAGCTTCTGCCGAAACTCGCGCTGCCCAACTGGCTGAGCTGGAAGTGACTATCACTGCCACTGCTGGTGACGAAGGCAAGCTGTTCGGTTCGATCGGCACCCACGACATCGCTGATGCACTGACCGCCTCTGGCGTTGAAGTTGCAAAAAGCGAAGTTCGTCTGCCGAACGGCACCATCCGTAACGTTGGCGAATTCGACGTAGCCGTGCACCTGCACAGCGACGTAGAAGCAACCGTTCGCGTTGTTGTGGTGGCTGCTTAAGCAGTACGTAATCGTCTGGCGACTTGCTCGCTAGAGGATTAACATCGGGCACGATCCTGTTTACAGGTCGTGCCCTTTGTCTTTCTGTACCCTTGGTTTTTACAAAACCTGATTTTTCACAACCCCTGATTCTGAGTGGTCATGAACGATATCTCCGCCCCTGAGCAATATGATCTGCAAACCGCCGCGCTGAAGGTGCCGCCGCATTCCATCGAGGCCGAACAGGCCGTACTCGGTGGTCTGATGCTGGACAACAACGCCTGGGAGCGCGTGCTCGATCAGGTGTCGGATGGCGATTTCTATCGACATGACCACCGTTTGATTTTTCGCGCCATCGCCCGTCTGGCTGACCAGAACCAGCCCATCGACGTGGTCACGCTGGCCGAGCAGCTGGAAAAAGAAGGCCAGACCTCGCAGGTTGGCGGGCTGGGTTACCTCAGCGAACTGGCGAAAAACATTCCGTCGGTTGCCAACATCAAGGCCTATGCGCAAATCGTCCGTGAACGGGCGACGCTGCGTCAACTGATCGGCATCAGCACGGAAATCGCCGACAGCGCGTTCAATCCGGAAGGGCGCAACGCTGCTGAGATCCTCGACGAAGCCGAGCGGCAGATTTTCCAGATTGCCGAAGCGCGTCCGAAGACCGGTGGCCCGGTTAGCGTGACCGACCTGTTGACCAAGGCCATCGACCGTATCGATACCCTGTTCAACACTGACAACGCGATTACCGGCCTGTCTACCGGTTATACCGACCTGGATGAGAAGACCAGCGGCCTGCAACCGTCCGACTTGATCATCGTCGCCGGTCGTCCGTCCATGGGTAAAACCACTTTCGCCATGAACCTAGTGGAAAACGCCGTTTTACGCAGCGACAAAGCGGTGCTGGTTTACTCGCTTGAGATGCCAGGTGAATCGCTGATCATGCGTATGCTGTCTTCGCTGGGTCGCATCGACCAGACCAAGGTCCGTGCCGGTCGCCTGGAAGACGACGATTGGCCACGCCTGACGTCGGCGGTCAATCTGCTCAACGAGCGCAAGCTGTTCATCGACGATACGGCCGGTATCAGTCCGTCGGAAATGCGCGCCCGGACACGGCGTCTGGTGCGTGAACACGGCGACATTGCCCTGATCATGATCGACTACCTGCAGTTGATGCAGATCCCCGGTTCAGGTGGTGATAACCGGACCAACGAGATTTCCGAGATTTCCCGCTCGTTGAAAGCCCTCGCCAAGGAATTCAACTGCCCGGTGGTTGCCCTTTCGCAGCTCAACCGATCTTTGGAGCAACGTCCGAACAAGCGCCCGATCAACTCCGACTTGCGGGAATCCGGAGCGATCGAGCAGGATGCTGACGTGATCATGTTTGTTTACCGGGACGAGGTGTATCACCCGGAAACCGAGCACAAGGGCATCGCTGAAATCATCATCGGCAAGCAGCGTAACGGGCCTATTGGTACCACCCGGCTTGCGTTCATCGGCAAGTACACCCGCTTTGAAAACCTCGCACCGGGCAGTTATAACTTCGACGACGAATAACATGCGGTGACTGTTTTACGTGGTAGCGGTGCATCTCAAGCTTATGCAAAACCTGTGGGACCGAATTTATTCGGGAAAGGGCCGGCAGTATTCAATACTTCTGTCGCCTGACAAGACGCATTCGCGAATGAATTCGCTCCCATCGGGATCACCTTTGCAGGCCAACATAGAATCTCCCACAGATAAGCGTCTCAGGCGGGTCGCAAATCCCTGTGGGAGCCGGGCTTGCCCGCGATACTGGCGACTCGGTTTCATGGCCATACCGCGTCATCGTTCATCGCGAGCAAGCTCAGCTCCCACAGGTACTGGGCAGTACCGCCATCAGTAACTCAATTCCGACCATTGCCGTCGGACTTGATCAAAATTTGTGCTATATTCCGCGCCCGCGATTTTTCCAACGTGCAAACGTAGGTTCCAACATGCAAGCAGCCAAGCCGTTATTTGACTATCCGAAGTACTGGGCCGAATGTTTCGGGCCTGCGCCTTTCCTGCCCATGAGCCGGGAAGAAATGGATCAGCTTGGCTGGGATTCCTGCGACATCATCATCGTGACCGGTGATGCGTACGTCGATCACCCGTCGTTTGGCATGGCAATCATCGGCCGGCTGCTGGAGTCTCAGGGCTTCCGCGTCGGGATTATTGCCCAGCCGAACTGGCAGTCCAAAGACGATTTCATGAAGCTCGGCGAGCCGAACCTGTTCTTCGGTGTCGCTGCAGGCAACATGGACTCGATGATCAACCGCTACACCGCGGACAAGAAAATCCGTTCCGACGATGCCTACACACCAGGTGGCATGGCGGGCAAGCGTCCGGACCGCGCCAGCCTGGTTTATAGCCAGCGTTGCAAGGAAGCCTACAAGCACGTGCCTATCGTGCTGGGTGGCATCGAAGCCTCGCTGCGCCGCATCGCCCATTACGATTACTGGCAGGACAAGGTCCGCAACTCGATCCTCATCGACGCCGCCGCCGACATTCTCCTGTACGGCAACGCCGAGCGCGCCATTGTCGAAGTGGCGCAGCGTCTGTCCTACGGCCACAAGATCGAAGACATTACCGATGTGCGCGGCACGGCGTTCATCCGCCGTGACACGCCTAAAGACTGGTACGAAGTCGACTCCACCCGCATCGACCGTCCAGGCAAGATCGACAAGATCATCAACCCGTATGTGAATACCCAGGACACTCAAGCCTGCGCCATCGAGCAGGAAAAAGGTCCGGTTGAAGACCCGAACGAAGCCAAGGTCGTGCAGATATTGGCCAGCCCGCGCATGACCCGTGACAAAACGGTTATCCGTTTGCCGTCTGTGGAAAAAGTGCGTGGCGATGCAGTTCTCTACGCCCACGCCAACCGCGTACTGCACCTTGAAACAAACCCGGGTAATGCTCGTGCTTTGGTGCAAAAGCATGGTGAAGTTGACGTCTGGTTTAATCCGCCACCGATTCCCATGACCACTGAAGAGATGGACTACGTGTTCGGCATGCCCTACGCACGTATTCCGCATCCTGCGTACGGCAAGGAAAAGATTCCGGCCTACGACATGATCCGTTTCTCCGTAAACATCATGCGTGGCTGTTTCGGTGGCTGTACTTTCTGCTCGATCACCGAGCACGAGGGCCGGATCATTCAGAACCGTTCTGAAGAGTCGATCATTCGCGAGATCGAAGAGATTCGTGACAAGGTGCCAGGTTTCACCGGGGTGATTTCGGACCTCGGCGGCCCGACCGCGAACATGTACCGCATTGCCTGCAAGAGCCCGGAAATCGAATCCGCGTGCCGCAAGCCGTCCTGTGTGTTCCCAGGCATCTGCCCGAACCTGAACACCGATCACTCTTCGTTGATTCAGCTGTATCGCAGTGCTCGTGCGTTGCCGGGCGTGAAGAAAATTCTGATTGCTTCCGGCTTGCGCTATGACCTCGCGGTCGAGTCACCGGAATACGTTAAAGAGCTGGTGACGCACCATGTGGGTGGTTACCTGAAGATCGCCCCGGAACACACCGAGGAAGGTCCGCTCAACCAGATGATGAAACCGGGCATTGGCAGCTATGACAAGTTCAAGCGCATGTTCGAGAAGTATTCCAAGGAAGCGGGCAAAGAGCAGTACCTGATTCCGTACTTCATCGCGGCCCACCCAGGCACTACCGATGAAGACATGATGAACCTGGCGTTGTGGCTCAAGGGCAACGGTTTCCGCGCCGATCAGGTGCAGGCGTTCTATCCCTCGCCGATGGCTACTGCGACGGCCATGTACCACTCGGGCAAAAACCCGCTGCGCAAGGTCACCTACAAGAGCGATGCAGTGACCATCGTGAAAAGCGAAGAGCAACGCCGTCTGCACAAGGCGTTCCTGCGCTATCACGACCCGAAAGGCTGGCCAATGCTGCGTGAGGCACTGACCCGTATGGGCCGCTCCGACCTTATTGGTTCGGGCAAGGATCAACTGATCCCGCTGCACCAGCCCACCACCGACAGCTACCAGAGCGCCCGACGTAAGAACTCGACACCCGCTGGCAGCCACAAGGTCGCCAAGGAAACCACGCGGATCCTCACCCAGCACACCGGCTTGCCACCTCGGGGCAGCGATGGCAGCAAACCTTGGGACAAACGCGAGCAAGCCAAGGCCGCCGCCGAGGCGCGTAACAGGCAGGCCGCTAAAGAGCGTATGGATGCTGCGAAAGGCAAAGGCCCCAAGCCGCCCAAGCGTAAGCCGGTTGTTCCGCGCTGATCTTCAGTTGAACTTGCCAAACGCCAGCTTCGTGCTGGCGTTTGGCTGTCTGGCGGTTGTGTAGCCTGCGTTCAAGGTGTTACCTATCAGCAGTTGCAGAAAGATATCCATCTGGCCCGCTAAAAGCTGGAGCGATACAGTCTGAAGAGTGCCCGCATAGTTGTTCACGATTTTGCGAACTGATCGTGTACGTATCAAAGGTTTCACTTCAAGGAAGAGTAAGTATGAGTAGCCTCCCTCTGGGCTTCGGCATGGACTCCAATCGTGCTCAGTTCATGGCGCGCCAGCGTGTCGAAAGCCAGATAAACCTGCCGCGGCTGTTTGCCGCCATCGATGCCGACCCCGGTGTTGTTGGTGCTGGTGTGGTGTACATCGATGCCGACTTCAATATCCTGACATTGCGTGAGTTCAAACCCATCTGCAGTATCAAGCCCAAGCGCATCATTTTGCGCGAGGCTCAGAAGTACATAGCGCCATCTCAATTCGCCGAGCAAGTGGTCAGTAATCCCCGGGAGTCCAGGCTGATTGGCGAGGCGGTAAACACCGGTCTCTCGTGCTTGGGTGCGATCCTCAGTTGGGCGGCCATTGCCAGTGGAACAATTCTGGTGCCCTTCAGTGCTGGCGCTAGCTCCGCCGTCGTTGTGATTGGATACGCGGCGGCGGGCGCAAGTGGGCTCCAGTGTGTCAATGGAATTACCCGAACAGCGCTCGAAATCGCCAAGCCGGAGGTAAATGATTGGCTCAACAGTGAGGCGTGGTATCAGAACGCATCAATACTTCTCGACGCCACATCGCTGGTTGGTGTGGGTACTTCGGCTCTTACGACGGTAAGGCTCATCACCGCTGCCAAAGCATCTACCGGCAAGAGTCTGCGTGAGATCCTTCGCGGGTTGAACCGCCAGGAACGGGCAAGGCTCACCAAAGAACTGCTGAGCATTAATGATCCTCGATTAACTGCCAAGATGCTCGCGCTCAAGCAGATGTCCGGGGAGCTGGCCAAACGCTTTACCCCTACTCAGCTCAAGCACAGCACAATCACCCAGATTAAAGACGTCTTGGGAGCCGCGGTAGGATTCACAGGAAGCGCATATTCAGGGAATGTCAAAACCATCGCGGTGGGGCTGTACGAGGAAATGGCCGAATGAGTCAGTTAATGACGCTGCGCGATTTTTTCAGGCATTACTTTTTGACGTTCATCGCCGGGATCTTCGCCGCTTACTTTTCGTTGGCTTTCGCCACTGCGCTTGCCTTCGTAACTTACTTTTCCGACAAGCCCATTGCAGATGGCTCTGGCAAGGGGATCATGTTCACTGGGGCTGCGCTAACGCTAGTGACCGTCCACAGTAACTTCATGATTCTGCGGGGGCGGCCGTCCTGGGTACGGGTGATGATAGGCATCCACGTTATGTGCGTACTGTTTGTGCTCCCGATGATTCAATACAGTCCTCACAAAGTCATTTATGCGCTGGCGCTGATATCCCCCATGCTTGGCCTGCTTATAATCAATAGTCGGGCTCAGCGAGAGATGCGTACAAAGCTCGTGGAAATTCGGGCCATTCGTGAGTCCGCTTAATCAGCCCGCTAGTCTCCGTGAGCGCCCGTGCAAGCATTTCCTGTACTGAAGGGAATGGTCTGATAAGGCGCAATCTGTCTGTTTTTTGCGGTATGAGCTTGTTTCTAACGCGGATAAAGGGCGCCGACTCGTGCTGGAGACTGACTGTCGCGCTGGTTTTCCTCCAAATAACAACCCGTCTGCCGCGCACTGAAATCAAATCAAGACTATTCCCACGCGACGACGCAGTTGGTCCTACATCCAGTAGGGCGGCCTGAGCCTATCCTCGGTTTCTTCAACAGAAGCGCTAGCGTTGCTAGCCGCCTAAGTCAGGGAGATCGCGGTGCTCATTATCAATAACAATTCAGTGAGAGCTCAGGGTTTCATCTCAACTCTGGACAGCAGGCCCTCAGCCACAGCAAACATAGTTGCTGACGAGGTGACCGATCAGGCTAGCACCGGTAGCTCGGTTTCAGTCCTCGCTCGTCAGATTAGCGCGGCTGCTTCGCGTGCCCAGGCCAGGGATGCCTCGCTCGACCCGCAGGCACTTGGGCAAAAGGCGTCGCAATTGCTCGACGAGCTATTGGGCGGTACTCATCAAGTTAAGCAAGCCAATACGTTTGCCAACCCTTTTCAAGGTATGCCCCGAGATCAGTTGGCTTTGATTGCGTATGACGAAGGTGGTGATTTTCCCTTCGCAGAGCGTGCGGCGGCCCTGCAAGAGTCCTCCAGTCTGGAACAGCGCTGGCGGCAGAATGCGACCCAGCACGCGCTGCTTGAGTACGACACCACCGGGAAAATGACCGGCTTTTTTAATGAAGCGCTCTCTCATTTCAAGTCACTGGCACCCATTGAGCAAAGCCAGTATCCGGTTGGTTATGCCGTCGATTTGCAGCAGAAGATTGAGCTCTATTCGGGCAGCAAGATGTCGCTAAGCGTAATGGACGCAGCGAACCCTCTGGAGGTGATTCAACAATCACTTCCCGAGCTGGCCTTTACTCAAGCATTGAGGTTGAGCGAGCAGCCGAAAGTTGTTCCCCCGTCTCAAGTTGATGTAGCTGCTACTCAAGCAAATAAGGTGGGCCGCCAGTTAATGGTGGAGCGCTTGTTCGGAGTGCGCGAGCCCGCCATCGCGGATGCGTCCAAAGGTTTAAAATTTGGGGACCTCGCCCGTAACGAATGTGAGTACCTCACGAAAGAAGATCGCGGGCTGCTTTCTGATATCTATGCTTATGCTCAAGGTGAAGATGTTGATATGGAATATGTTGATGGGGTCGCTCGTTCTCTTGGGCATTATCGGATGTATGGGCATTTCAAGTCGGATTTTAACAAGTGCAATTACGATCTCCAGGGTTGGAAGTTGACGGTTGCTTTTCCAGAAGAAGATGCAGTTGTCGCGTCGCGTATATTGAATGGCGCCGCTATAAATAGCACACGGCTCGATCCGGATTTTTTACGATATGCGCTGACTCCAGCCTCTGGCGCGTTGGTGAACTTGGGTTATTTTGAATTCATGGAACATGTCGTGACGAAGTTCTCTGATGAATCTAATACAGCAGCTCCTGTGGAGAGCACGTTCTCTAGCTATGTGCCCAGGTCAGGGGAGGGGTACTACGTAATGACGACCTCCAGTACGGTCAGGATGGCGAATTTCGTTCAATATGTCGTCAGTGAGGGGGGAGTTTTGCGTCTGACAGAGAAAGGTCGAGCACTGAGGGGGGATTCGGGGGAGGGGGACGATAAAACAGTTCGACCCCATCTGGAGCTTGTGAGGACCAGGGCGGGGCTGGAGATATTACGCGAATGGCCCGGCAATGATCTTCACCCAAGAGAGCCGGGTTGGCTTGGCAGTCTATGGGATCGGCTTGGCGAAATGTAGGGCTCGCACCGATCCTCGGCTTACAACGGCGCGAATCACTTGGTCGCGCCGTATTGAGCGCAGCGATGCCTCTGATTGGTCTTTTATTTAATATATATGTATGTCGCGCGGCCTGGACTGTTGAGTAAGCTTGGGGTATTAAGCACGACACTCAAGGAATGACTCGTGAAGAAAATTATAGCAATCACACTTTTGACTTTGTCAGCCAATACGTTCGCAGCAGAGGATGTCATTACAAAGTCTAAAGTGCCTGACCGGATTGTGGTCGCCAAAGCTGGCGTTGGTCTGTCCCAGTTTACGATGATGACTATGGATTTTCCCAGAAGTCAACGTTATTTACCGAAACGCTTGGAGAGCATAAATTGGACTAGTACCTACTATCCGAATAATACAGGTGAGAGCGTTCAGATATGTTATACCCGGCCAGGAAGAGCTGGTTACGACCAGTGCGAAGAAATTTCCAAGAACTCTTCAGGCTCGATTGAGGCTTTTAATCACCATGGTTTTGACAGATTTGCGAGAATTACTATTAAGCATTTGGTGAGTGGCGGACAAAACCAGGGAACTCCCGCTGGTGAAGATTCAATAGCTGTTCACTACAGCTACTAAGAGTCTACTCACGCGAATTTCTAACTCACGCTACAGTTTAATATCCTCACTGTTTCTCCGCCGGCTCCCAGTGGCAGCGAATTCATCCACAAAGCACCCCGTCAGACGTAACTGATTTCAGGTCGTCCCGCTGTCGTAAATGAATTCGCTGCCACAGCTGATCACGATCTGCCTCAGCCCCCTCGACTGTCCGCCAGCTCGTTCACAAATTTTCCCTCCCTGTGCCTTATTTCTGTGCAACGCTTGCACCGCGGGGCACGGTAGGCGCTTTAATAGTGCCTGGTTCTGCCTCGCCATCGAGGAACCGCCGTATTTGCCCGGATGGCATAAGTCTTGCGCGGTTCCATTACCGTCCAGGCTCGCAGGAGGCACGCCGTGTCGATTCACATTGCCTTGCACCACGTCACGCATTACCGCTACGAACGAGCGGTTGAACTGGGTCCGCAGATTGTCCGCCTGCGTCCTGCGGCCCACAGCCGCACCCGGGTTTTGTCGTATTCACTGAAAGTCCTGCCTGAAAATCACTTCATCAACTGGCAGCAAGACCCTCAAGGCAACTACCTTGCGCGTCTGGTCTTTCCGGAAAAGACCAACGAGCTGCGTGTTGAAGTCGATCTGGTCGCCGAAATGGCGGTCTTCAACCCGTTCGACTTCTTCCTCGAGCCTTATGCCGAGAAGATCCCGTTCTTCTATGCCAGCGAAGAGCAGCGCGAACTGGCGCCGTACCTTGAAAAACTTCCGCTGACGCCAAAGTTTGCCAACTATCTGGCCAGCATCGACCGCACGCCATTACCTGCCATCGACTTCCTGGTCGGGCTCAACCAGCGCCTGAGTCAGGACATCGATTACCTGATCCGTATGGAGCCCGGCGTACAAACCCCGGAATTCACGCTGGAAAATGCTTCCGGCTCCTGCCGCGACTCGGCATGGTTGCTCGTGCAGCTGCTGCGTCATCTGGGCATGGCCGCGCGTTTCGTGTCCGGCTATTTGATTCAGCTCAAGGCTGACGTTGAAGCGCTTGATGGGCCATCCGGTACCGATGTCGATTTCACTGACCTGCACGCCTGGTGTGAGGTGTATCTGCCGGGCGCAGGCTGGGTGGGGCTTGATGCGACGTCCGGCCTGTTCGCGGGGGAGGGGCATATTCCTCTGGCGTGCAGCCCGGAGCCTTCGTCGGCAGCGCCGATCAGTGGTCTGGTTGAGCCCTGTGAAACCGAGTTCAGTCATGAAATGTCGGTGGAGCGCATTTGGGAAGCGCCTCGTGTTACCAAGCCTTACACCGAAGAACAGTGGGCCGAGATTCAAGCGCTGGGCCATCAGATCGACCGCGACCTGACTGACAACGATGTGCGACTGACCATGGGGGGCGAGCCCACGTTTGTCTCCATTGATGATCGCGACGGTGCCGAGTGGAACACCGCTGCGCTGGGGCCGAAAAAGCGCGCCCTGTCGGCTGAGTTGTTCCAGCGCATGCGCAAACACTATGCGCCGCTGAGTATCGTGCACTTTGGTCAGGGCAAGTGGTACCCGGGCGAGCAGTTGCCGCGCTGGTCGCTCAATTGCTTCTGGCGCAAAGACGGGCAGCCTGTGTGGCACAACAATGCGTTGATCGCCGACGAAACCGAAAGCTACGGCGCAACGGGCGAACTGGCCGGGAAGTTCCTGGCCAGCGTCGCTGAGCGGCTGAAAGTGCCGACGCGTTTTGTGTTCCCTGCCTACGAAGACAATTTCTATCACCTGTGGCGTGAGGGCGCACTGCCTGCCAACGTCAGTCCCGAAGACTCACGTCTCAGTGACGAACTCGAGCGTGCGCGACTGCGCAAGGTGTTTGCTCAAGGGCTGGACAAGGTTATCGGTCAGGTCCTGCCCTTGGCGCGCTCCGTCGACGGTGATCGCTGGCAGAGTGGTCGCTGGTATCTGCGGGATACCCATTGCCGTCTGGTGCCGGGTGATTCGGCGCTGGGCTATCGTTTGCCGTTGGCATCGCAACCCTGGGTCAAGGCGGCGGAATATCCGTTCATTCACCCCACCGACTTCAATCAGGACTTCCCCGAGCTGCCCGATGACGGGCAAGTTCAGGCGCAACTTACCGGGCTTACAGAACAACTGGACGCCAACGCTGAGCGTATGCCGAAGATCGACGAGTCGGCCGACTGGCTGACTCGCACGGCGCTGTGTGCTGAAGCGCGGGAAGGGCGTTTGTATGTATTCATGCCGCCGCTGGAAAAACTCGAGTATTACCTGGAGTTGGTGTCGGCTATCGAAGCCAGCGCCGAAGAGCTGAACTGCCCGATTCTGCTTGAAGGCTATGAGCCGCCGAGCGATCCGCGTCTGGCGAATTTCCGTATCACGCCTGATCCGGGTGTCATTGAAGTTAACGTGCAGCCGTCCGCATCCTGGGACGAGTTGGTGGAGCGCACCGAGTTTCTCTACGAACAGGCGCGTCTGACGCGACTGACCACCGAAAAATTCATGATCGACGGCCGTCACACCGGTACCGGCGGCGGCAACCACTTCGTACTGGGTGGCGCGACGCCCGGGGATTCGCCGTTCCTGCGCCGTCCTGATGTACTGCGCAGCCTGCTCAGCTACTGGCACAACCATCCGTCGCTGTCGTACCTGTTTTCCGGGCTGTTCATTGGCCCGACTTCCCAGGCACCACGGGTCGATGAGGCGCGTAACGACTCCCTGTACGAGCTGGAAATTGCCTTCGCGCAGATGCCCAAACCCGGTGAAGAAGTAGCGCCCTGGGTCGTTGACCGGTTGCTGCGTAATTTGCTGATTGATGTCACCGGCAACACCCACCGGGCCGAGTTCTGTATCGACAAGCTCTATTCCCCGGACGGTGCCACTGGCCGTTTGGGGCTTTTGGAGCTGCGTGCCTTCGAAATGCCGCCGCATGCGCGGATGAGCCTGGCTCAGCAACTGTTGCTGCGTGCGCTGGTCGCGCGGTTCTGGCGCGAGCCGTATGCACCGGCCAAGCTGGCCCGATGGGGTACTGAGCTGCATGACCGGTTCATGCTGCCGCACTTCATCGAGCAAGACTTTGCGGACGTGATCGAAGAGTTGAACAGTGCCGGTTATCCGGTACGCGCCGAGTGGTTTGCGGCGCATCTGGAGTTCCGGTTCCCCAAGGTTGGCGATTATGCAGTCAGCGGCATCGAGCTGGAATTGCGTCAGGCGCTGGAACCGTGGCACGTGCTGGGCGAGGAGGGTTCGGCCGGCGGCGCTGTGCGTTACGTGGATTCTTCGCTGGAGCGCTTGCAGGTCAAGATTAATGGCCTTCCGCCGAAACGGTATGTATTGACCTGTAATGGCATTGCGATACCGTTGCAGCCCACCGGGCGGGTTGGCGAATTTGTTGCCGGTGTGCGTTATCGGGCCTGGCAACCTGCCAATTGTCTGCAACCGACCATTCCGGTGCATGCACCGCTGGTCTTCGATCTGGTTGATACATGGATGCAGCGCTCACTGGGCGGCTGCGAGTATCATGTCGCGCATCCTGGTGGGCGCAATTACGAAACCCTGCCAGTCAACGCCAACGAAGCGGAAAGCCGCCGTCTGGCGCGGTTCTTCAGGATCGGTCACACCCCCGGCAAACTGGAAGTGCCACTGCTGAGCGTTAACGATGAGCTGCCAATGACGCTCGATATGCGTCTGCATAAATAAGAAACAGGTAGGAGCTGCTGCCCCAGTATCCATTGCTCCGCGCTGTTTCGCGGCAACATTGGACTGTAGGAGCTCACCGAGGTTACGAGGCCAGCGATAGCGGTTTGTCTAATACGCCGCCATCGCTGGCCTCGTAACCTCGGTGAGCTCCTACAAGGAATCCTTTTTTGCATAAAACGCAGTCGACCATCAGCTGACATCCGACTGCGCTACTCTGAAATTTTTAGTCTCTGCCGAGCCTTCCATGCGCGACTTGCTTGACCATTACCCTGTGTTTGCGGGTACCTATCACGAAATGCTTGATGCCGATGGAGCTGTTCGCCCTCATTGGCAGCGCATGTATGAGCAACTGCAACGCAGCACTCCCGCGCAATTGATTCAACGGCAGGCCCTATTGGCCCGGCAGATTCAGGAAAATGGCGTCACCTACAACGTCTACGCCGACCCCAAGGGCGCGGACCGTCCGTGGGAGCTGGATCTGCTACCGCACCTGATTCCTGCCGAAGAATGGCAACAGGTTGCGGCAGGCATTGCGCAACGGGCCAAAGTGCTCAATGCGGTACTGGCTGACCTGTATGGTCCGCAAACCCTGATCGCCCAAGGCCTGCTGCCCGCCGAACTGGTGTTTGGTCACAACAATTTTCTCTGGCCGTGCCAGGGCATCACTCCGCCGGAAGGCGCATTTCTGCATATGTACGCAGTGGATTTGGCGCGTACCCCGGATGGTCGCTGGTGGGTAACGGCTGATCGTACCCAGGCGCCGTCAGGCGCTGGTTATGCACTGGAAAACCGCCAGATCGTGTCCCGTGCTTTCCCGGAAACCTATCGGGATTTGCGGGTTCAGCACCTGTCCGGTTTTTTCCGTGCATTGCAGGAAACCCTGGCGCGCCAGGCGCCGGCCAATAACGAAACGCCGCTGATCGTGCTGTTGACCCCGGGGCGCTTCAACGAAAGCTATTTCGAGCATCTGTATCTGGCGCGCCAGTTGGGATATCCACTGGTGGAAGGTGGCGACCTCACGGTGCGGGACGCGACGGTGTATCTGAAAACCCTCAGTGGCCTGCGTCGGGTGCACGCGATCATGCGGCGCCTGGACGATGACTTCTGCGACCCGCTGGAGCTGCGCACCGATTCCGCGCTTGGCGTGCCGGGCCTGCTGGAAGCGGTGCGTCAGGGAAAAGTGCTGGTTGCCAACGCGTTGGGCAGCGGTGTGCTGGAGTCGCCGGGCCTGCTGGGCTTTTTACCGAAAATTTGTCAGCACCTGTTTGGCGAGGACCTGATCCTGCCGTCCGTGGCGACCTGGTGGTGCGGCGAGCCGCCCGTGCTGGCTCAAGCACTGGAGAAACTGCCGGATTTACTGATCAAACCGGCGTTCCCCTCCCAGAGTTTCTCGCCGGTGTTTGGCCGGGATTTGAACAAGGCACAGCGCGAAGCACTCGCCCAGCGCATGCAGGCCAGACCCTACGCCTACGTGGCTCAGGAACTGGCGCAGCTGTCTCACGCGCCCATCTGGCAGGCCGATGGCCAGCAGTTGCAGCCTCGTGCCATTGGTATGCGTGTGTATGCCGTGGCCAGCTCCGAAGGTTATCGAGTTCTGCCGGGCGGTTTGACTCGCGTTGCCGCCGAAGCTGATGCCGATGTGGTTTCGATGCAGCGCGGCGGTGCCAGCAAAGACACCTGGGTGCTGGGCGAGCTGTCGCAAACCGGCGAGCCCTGGAAAGGCCAGCGCACGTTGGGCGTGCACGACCTGATTCGTCGCGATCCGTATTTGCCGTCCCGCGTGGTAGAGAACCTGTTCTGGTTCGGTCGTTATTGTGAACGTTGCGACAACAGTGCGCGCCTGCTGCGCATCATGCTCACCCGTTATGTGGACGGCGACGATCCTGAAGCGCTCGAGGCGGCCGTGGAGCTGGGTGAACGTCTGAACTTACTGCCCGATGAGGAAGAGGGCGGAACATTGCCTGAGCGGCTTCTCGCGGCCCTTCTCGGCGAAGAGTGGCCGTTCAGCCTGCGCGCCAATCTGCAGCGTTTGCAGTGGGCCGCCTCGCAAGTGCGTGGCAAGTTGTCCCGGGAAAACTGGCAGGCGCTGGTCGAACTGCAGCGTGAAGCGACTAGCCTGGACAGCAAGGACCCTGATTTCGGCGAACTGTTGGACTTCCTCAACCGGCTGGTCATGTCGCTGGCAGCGTTATCCGGTTTTGCCCTGGATGACATGACCCGTGACGAAGGCTGGCGCTTCCTGATGATCGGTCGTCGTATCGAGCGGCTGAAGTTTCTCAGCAACAGCCTGTCGGCGTTTCTGCGCAGCGCGGCCGTGACCGATCAGGCCGGTCTGGAGTGGCTGCTGGAACTGGGCAACAGCAGCATTACCTATCGCTCGCGATACCTGGCCGTGCCGCAGTTGATCCCGGTCCTTGACCTGCTGTTGCTGGACGATCAGAACCCTCACGCGGTGCTGTTCCAGCTCAAGCTGGTGTCCAAGTCCCTGAATCATCTGAACGAAGAGTTCGGTGCGCCTCGCGATGCCAGCCTCGGGACGCTGGTTCGACGCCTGTCGAGTTTCGATCTGGGTTGTCTGGAGAATCCCTTGTTTGGTGACAGCAGTATCAAGGCCGTGCTGGAAGGGCTTGCGGACATGTTGCACAGCATTGGAGATGCCAGCGGACAGGTTTCTGATCGACTCGCCTTACGTCACTTCGCCCACGTCGACGATATCAGCCAACGTACGGTGTCTGTCTGATGAGCGCCCGTTACCAGATTTTTCACGACACGCATTACAAATACGACAGCCCGGTTTCGCTGGCCCAGCAGTTGGCGCACCTGTGGCCGCGACCCAATCCCTGGCAGCGCTGCACCGAGCAGCAGTTACTGGTCAGCCCGATCCCGACGATTCGCCGGGATGAGTTCGACGTGTTCGGCAACCCGCTGACCCGACTGGCATTTGAGCGGCCACATGATGAACTGGAAGTGAATGCGCGCCTGCAGGTCGAAGTCCTTGAGCGTTCGCCGCTTAACTTCGATCATTCGCCTGCGTGGGAAATGACTCGCAGCATCATGACCTACAACGCCCGGCCGATGTCAGCGGACATCATGGAAGCCTGTCGCTATCGTTTCGAATCGCCTTACGTGCATTTGAAGCAGTCGTTCATCGAGTTCTCGGCAGATTGCTTTGTGCCGAGTCAGCCGTTGATGTGGTGCGTGCAGGCATTGATGGAGAAGATCTTCACCGAGTTCACGTTTGACAGTGAAGCAACCCAGGTGGCGACGCCACTGGTCGAGGTGCTGGAACGCCGTCGTGGCGTCTGCCAGGACTTTGCCCACCTGATGCTGGCGTGCTTGCGCTCACGTGGTTTGTCGGCTCGATACATCAGTGGTTATTTGTTGACCCAGCCACCACCGGGTCAACCACGGCTGATCGGCGCGGATGCGTCCCATGCCTGGGTGTCGGTGTTTTGTCCGGTACTGGGTTGGGTGGACTTCGACCCGACCAATAACGTGCAGCCTGCGCTTGAGCACATCAGTCTGGCCTGGGGGCGGGACTTTTCAGACGTTTCGCCGTTACGCGGAGTGATTCTGGGGGGTGGCAGTCACGACCCTGAAGTACGGGTGACGGTGATGCCGATTGAGGTTTGAAAGAGCTTCCAAAACCTGTGGGAGCGAATTTATTCGCGAAAGCGCTGTGTCAGACGTTGATATGTTTCTGGTCGATCCCCTTCGCGAATAAATTCGCTCCCACAATGAAATAGCAGTGTGTCAGGGATGAGCTGCGGTCCGTCGGACTACCGACGGACTCGCTATCTTGCTTCAGCTGGCTGGCTTGTCGTCAGTGCTGGTCTGTTCTACTGGCGCAGCTTCATCGGTCGCTTCAGTCGCTTCGGTCTCGCCTTCAGCACTGGTTTCGGCCAAGGCAGCGTTTTTGCGCTGTAGCTTTTCCTCTTTCTTCTGCTCTTTGGCCAGATCTCGCTGACGTTTCGCGAAGGAGTAGTTAGGTTTAGCCATGGGCGATCCTCTGTTTCATGCTGGAAATGCGGCCATTCTGCCTGAGAACGGCGTCGGGCACACGGCGTTGTGCGTCCTCTGGTCCAAAGCCTTAATTCCAGAGGCCCGTTTTTCTTTATTAACTCGTCATCAAAACGGGTTTGATTCCTCAGCGCCGCTGCCAGTGGCACCGCATGCGTAAGCGGCGAGCAAACTACGGAAAAAGCTGTTGAGCTGCATGATGGTCATCCTGAAAGTGGCGATGAGGCATCTTGCACGCGGCGCTGATCGCCAGCTCTTTGATTGTCTCGATGACCCCGATAGCCAACTGCCACTGAGCCTTGTTGACGCAGGTCATTGGAACCTGACGCCATATCAGGCAGTCTTTGCCGGAATAAACAAAATACCCAGCCTTGGAGATTCCCCATGATTCGCAAGCTTGTTGCTGTATCCCTGCTGACATTGGCCAGCGGCCATTTGCTGGCGGCAGAGTGCAGTGTAGACGTTGATTCCACTGATCAAATGTCCTTCAACACCAAGGCCGTTGAAATCGATAAAAGCTGCAAGACGTTCACCGTAAATCTGACCCACTCCGGTAGCCTGCCCAAGAATGTCATGGGCCATAACTGGGTGTTGAGCAAAGAGGCTGACATGCAGCCGATTGCGACTGATGGTTTGGGTGCAGGTATTGAAAAGGATTATTTGAAGGACGGCGACGCTCGCATCATCGCGCACACCAAAGTGATTGGCGCTGGCGAGAAGGATTCGGTGACCTTTGATGTGTCGAAGCTGGATCCGGCTGAGAAGTACGGCTTTTTCTGCTCGTTCCCAGGCCATATCGGCATGATGAAAGGCACGGTAACGCTGAAGTAAGCGTTACCTTCTCACCCCGGTGTCCATTGCCCCGCGCTGTCTCGCGGCAAACATAGGATCCGTAGGAGCTGCCGAAGGCTGCGATCGCGGTGTATCAGGAGAAACGCTTCGCAGCCTTCGGCAGCTCCTACAGAAAATGCATTTCAATCCAGTAGTTTGCATGCTGTTTGATGAGAGCTAACTTGTTGGCGAGGCGATGTGTCGGGTGAAACGCTTCGCGAACAAGTTCACTCCTACAAGGACCTAATCTACATCAAGGCGCGTACGGCAATTCCCGCTTGTGCTGGGTCTTGGCGTAGGTCTCACAAATGATCTTGAACGCTTCTTCACGCACAGGCTCACCGTGAAGGAAGGCGTCAATCTCGGCGTAAGTCACGCCGTGTGATGCTTCGTCCGGTTTGCCGGGCACCAGGTCTTCAAGGTCAGCGGTCGGGACTTTCTCGACCAGCGATTCCGGCGCACCGAAGTGACGGGCGATCGCGCGAACCTGATTCTTCACCAGGCCGCTCAGGGGTGCGAGATCGCACGCGCCGTCGCCGAACTTGGTGAAGAAACCCATCACAGCTTCCGCTGCATGGTCGGTCCCGATCACCAGACCCTGATGGGCACCGGCAATGGTGTACTGCGCGACCATGCGCATGCGTGCTTTGGTGTTGCCGAGTACGAAGTCCACAGCGCTGGCATTTTTGCCTTCGAACGCCTTGATCTCGCTCGCCATGGCCTTGACCGCACCGCCGATGTTCACGGTGTGACGAACATCCGGGTTGATGAAGTCCACCGAAGCCTGAGCTTCGTGTTCGTCATGCTGGACAAGGTAAGGCAAGCGCACAGCGATGAACTGATAGCTGTCGTCACCGGTAGTGGTGCGCAGCTCTTCAACAGCGCGCTGAGCCAGCAGCCCGGCAGTCAATGAATCCACACCGCCGCTGATGCCCAGCACCAGCGTTTTCAGCCGGGCGTTGGTCAGGCAGTCCTGAATGAAAACGATACGCCGGGCGACTTCGGCTTGAAGTGCGTTTTCGTCGGCGAAAGGCGGTTGCACCTTGAGCTGCTCGGCGATCTGGAGCTGTACGGCTTGCATGATTCACTCCTTGGTAAGGATGGGGGCGACGGCTTCTGTTTGCGGATCAGTCCGCCACTTTGAACACATGTCGCAGGTACGAGACGAAGTTGGGGTCCTTGCATTGCGTCTTGCCGGGTTCGTCGGAGATTTTCGCAACGGGCTGCCCGGCACAGGCGGTCATTTTCAGAACGATACTCATGGGTTCGACGCCCGGTATGTCTGCAGTGAGGTTAGTGCCAATTCCGAAGCTCACGTTGATGCGACCGCGCAACGCGCGAAATATTTCCAGTGCCTTGGGCAGCGTCAGGCCGTCGGAGAACACCAGCGTCTTGCTCATCGGGTCAATGCCGAGCTTCTGGTAATGCGAGATGCATTTTTCGGCCCACATCACCGGATCACCGGAGTCATGGCGCAGACCGTCAAACAGTTTGGCGAAATACAGATCGAAATCCTGCAGGAAAGCGTCGGTGGTTATGCAGTCCGTCAGGGCGATCCCCAGCAATCCCCGGTATTCGTGCACCCAGCAATCGAGCGCGGCGCTTTGGCTGTCGATCAGGCGCGGGCCGAGTTGCTGGTGAGCCATGATCCATTCGTGGGCCATGGTGCCTAACGGTTTCAGGTCAAATTTGCGTGCCAGTTGCACATTACTGGTGCCGACGAACTGGCCAGGGAAGTCGCGCTTGAGCACGTCGACGACTTCTTCCTGAACGCGATAAGAAAAACGACGACGGGTGCCGAAGTCAGCGACCTTGAGTTCAGCCAGCTCGTCAGCCTTGGCATTGGCGGTCAGCCAGTCGAACTTGCGATACAGCTGATCCCGCGCTTGGCTGAGCAGGATTTCGGGGTGGCGGTGGCGGTTGCGCACTTCACTCACAATCGCCAGCACCGGCACTTCGAAAAGGATCACATGCAGCCATGGCCCTTGCAGGCGAATACACAGCTCATCATTTTCAATAGTAGTTTTCACGTAGCGTGTGTTGAAGCGGAACAGGCCGAGAAACCTCAGGAAGTCGGGCTTCATGAAGTTGATGCGTTCCAGGAAATTCAGCTCAGGAGCCGCTAGTGACAGCTCGCACAGCTTCTGGATTTGTTGCTGGATTTCACCCAGATAGGGACGCAGGTCCTCACCGTTTCGGCAGCGAAATTCCCACTCAACGTCGACGTTGGGGTAGTTGTGCAACACCGCCTGCATCATGCTCAGTTTGTACAGATCGGTGTCGAGCAGGTTTTGCACGATGCGATTGGAGAAAGCGCTCTCGCTCATTGGGTCGCTCCAGCAGGACCGGCCGCCAGACGCGGCCAAACGAAAAATGAATCAAGTGGTCACGGCGTCCCGTGGCAGAGCCATCGAGCGCTCATTGAGCTTGTTGTTGATAATGACCGACATAATGCCAGTCAGTGCGGGATAGGGGCAGTTTTCTTTGGTAGGGGGAGGCGTGTGGAGAGCGGCCTGGGTTGGAATAGAGCTCACGGTGGGAGCGAATTTATTCGCGAAGGGGTGCGCTGGTCTAATGACCCCGGACACCTCAATAGGGGAAACTATATCCATTGAGGAGTCACCATGACCAAGAAATACAGAAAATTCGATGCCGCTTTCAAGCTTGATGTTTGCAAGCTCATCGTCGATCAAGGCCAGAGTGTGAACTCTGTCTGCCTTGATATGAACCTGAGCGATACGGCAGTGCGTCGCTGGGTTGAGCAATACAAGGCCGAGCTGTTAGGTGGCCCGGGAATTGGCAACCCGTTGACCAGCGAGCAACAGCGTATTCGCCAACTGGAGCAGCAGATTCGTGAGCTGAAAATGGATAATGACATCCTAAAAAAAGCTACGGCCTTCTTTGCCCGCGAATTGAAGTGATCCATCAACTGGTTCACCAATTACAACGTAAGGCCTACCCGGTGGCTCGTCTCTGTCGGGTACTGCGGATCAGTCGCTCCGGTCTTTATGAGGCCCAACAGCGTCGTTTGAAACCCAAGCCCGCCTGTCCGGCAGCGGCCAGGATCAAGGCAGCCTTTGAAGCGTCGGAGCGTTGCTATGGTAGTCGTCGTGTGGTGAGCGCATTGCGTAAAGAAGGCCTGTCGATTGGTCGCTTCAAGGTGCGCAGCCTTATGAAACAACAAGGTCTGCGCCCGGTCTGGAAGCGTAAGTTTGTTCACACAACCAACAGCAATCACAACTTGCCGGTGGCTGAAAACCTTCTAAATCGCCAGTTCAACCCTGGGGCGATCAATCAATCCTGGGTTGCAGACATTACTTATATCCGCACACGCGGCGGCTGGGTGTACCTGGCAGTGGTCATGGACCTTTTCTCGCGCAAGATCGTGGGCTGGGCCATGGCCCCTCATATGCGAGCCGAGCTGGTAATCAGCGCCATGCAATTGGCTATCGCTCAACGCCAACCTGAGCCAGGTTTGATCGTCCACTCGGATCGAGGCAGTCAGTACGCAGGAGCGGCTTATCAGGCGCTGCTGACCCGCAATGGAATGCGTTGCAGTATGAGCCGCAAGGGTAACTGCTGGGACAACGCGGTTATGGAGCGCTTCTTTTTGAACCTGAAAATGGAGCGTACCTGGAGGAAGGATTACGCCAACCACGCCGAAGCGATAAAGGACATCACGGACTACATCGTGCGGTTCTACAACGAGGGGCGATTGCACTCGAAACTGGGCTATGTGCCGCCCAATCAATATGAGCGGCAAGCAGCCTGACAATCACCGATTGAGGTGTCCGGAAAAAGTTGACCACTGCAGGGGCAGACCTGAAAACATCGGGGGTCGGCCACACCGCTTTCGCGAATGAATTCGCTCCCACTGGTTTTTGTGTTTGCTGCGTGAAAGCGCTCTTTCAGCGTGCCGCCGCAACTGCCGGAAAATTAAGAGTGAATTTCCCGTTGGGTGTGTCATCACGAAACCGCTCCATCACAGTCTTGAGCTTTTTCGCCGATTCCTCGTCGGTGGCGTAGTAAAAAACGCTGGACGCTGCGGCCGAAGCGCGAGGGATGGTCAGGCGCATTTCTGCTACCTCAATCCAGTTCTTCGGCCTTTCGGGGAACCACTCGTTGTAGACAAATGCGTAGTGAACGTCCTTCTCGTCCATCAGTGTGGTCATCCAGTCGACGTCGTTGCGCGTCTTGCGATAGTGCAGCGCCTGGATGCTGCCCAGTCCCCATAAATCCAGGATGTATTGGTTGCCATTGAGCGCGACAAGGCCCAAATCATTGACGGCAACCGGTTCGCCCAGTGCCCGAACGATCTCCCCGCTGGAGTACTGCTGGTTATAAATTGCTGCCGAGGAAAGAGGCACACGCAGCGTCGTGTACACCGGAATCGCGAAAGCGACCGGCAGCATTGCGAACAGGGCGGTCATGTAGCGCTCGCTCATGCGTGTGACACAGGCGTAGATGACGAACACGCCAACAAAGGTCAGCCAATAGGCTTCATAGCGGCCTTGCCCTGATCGACCAAACAACGTGTGCAGCGCTGCCACAGTGAGCAGCATCAGGATCAGGGGCTTCCTGTCGAAAAACAGCACACACACGAACAGCTGGGCAAGCAAGACCCAGCCATAGGCATCGAGCTGGTTCGTGACGTTAAAGAACAGCGCGGCCAGGCCCGTACCGGTTTTTGCCTGCACGGACGATGGGATGTAGCCCAGGCCCAGATGATTCAAGAACAGCGAAAATGCCACAACCAGCGCACCGATAACTGCAGCACTGACCACCGTGCTGCGCCGTTCGCCATGCCAGAACAGATAAGCCAGTACTGGAAGGGAAACGGCCAGTCCTTCATAGCGCACCAACGGCAATAGAATCAGCGCGATATAGATGGGCAGCGGTGTTATGGCTACCTGACCGAACTCTTTTTTCACCACCGCGCAGGCTATCAACGTCACGAGATAGACCTGCAGCGTGTGCTCCATCCCCGCGAAAATCAGGCCGTAGAGATTAGTGGCGAGGAAGAAACCACCGAGAATCAGCACCTTGCTCACGGGATGCAAACCCTCTAGCAGCCTGAGCAACGGGCCTATGGTCAGGAACGCGAAAATCAGATTGAGGAAAAAAGGTGCCAACACCATCCCGTTCCCCAGAACGGCAAAAGGTGCGAGCAGGAAGGGCCAGATAATGCTTGAGGATGGCGCTGAAAATTCACCGGGGTTGATACCGTAATGGCCGCTGAACATCTGTTTGGCCAGCGCGAGGTGAATGTAGGGATCGTCCAGCGTGTAAATGAACATGCCGTGGTTGTTGATCAGGATCGCCAGCGTCATCAGCATCACCGGCAACGCGAGCAAAATAACCGTCAGGTGCCTGTCTGTGAGCCTTGGCAGTGAGTTTGCCTTTGCAATATTAGCGGTCGCCATAGCGTCATAACCTGTCAGGGGATCAAGTCAGGGAAACTACGTAGCGATCGACATGCGCAGCGCGAAGGCTTCTACCCAGGGTTGCAGGAATATAGGTTCAACGCCGGGCTGCACACAGCCATAAAAAACTATTTGATGGGTAGAAGCAGCCGTAATGCTGGCGTCAGGATTCGGGGGATTCTATGTCCGCTTTCAAGCTTGAGTTTGTAGACCGGCTTTAGCCGAGGGGGGGGGCGCAAATCCTGTTGGAGGGAGCCTTGCCGCGATGCAGGCGCTTTGCTCCGTCAGGCACACCGCGTTACCGTTCTTCGCGGGCAAGCCCGGCTCCTACGGAATAGCGCGGTCTATGTGGGAGCGAGGCTTGCCCGCGATGCATGAGAGACAGCCAGAAGACATATCGCGTTATCGTTTATCGTCGGGATGCCGCCTCGCGAACAAGTTCGCTCCTACCATGTGGTGGGGGGCAGGCAGGAGGCAATTTGTTGGCGAGAGGTTTCGTGCGCTCATTCTCCTCCCAACTGCTCCAGCATCCACTTCGCAAAGTCCCTGATCTTTGGCACTTCAGCAGCGTGCTCCGGGTAGGCCATGTAATACGCGTCGCTGCTTGGCAAGGCGTGTTGCCATGGGATGACCAGCTTGCCGTCGGCCAGTTCTTCTTCCACCAGAAACCGCGGCAGCAGGGCGACGCCGCAGCCGACCTGCGCTGCGCGGATGCACATGTAGAAGGTTTCGAAGCGTGGTCCGTGGTAGCTGTGCTCGGTGTGATAGCCCTGACTGTCGAACCAGTCATGCCAGCCTTGGGGGCGATTGGCGTTTTGCAGCAGGACCAGATCGGCCAGCTGTGTCGGATCGGTAAACGGAGTCGAGGGTAGAGCGGCCGGTGAACAGACGGGCACCAGTTCTTCGCCAAACAACCGAATACTCTCTGCGCCCGGACGCGCGCCCTGGCCGAAGTAGAAGGTGAAATCGCAGCGGCTTTGAATCAGGTCATCGTTCTCCTGCTCGTTGACCACATCCAGATGGATATGCGGATGACGCAGACGCCAGCCTTTCAAGCGCGGCACCAGCCAGCGTGCGCCGAAGGTCGAGGGTGTCGAAACCCGCAACACCTCGGTCTCGCCGCCGTAGGAGCGCAGGAAGTGCGTGGACATCTCCATCTGGCTCAGAATCTTGCGCACTTCGCCCAGATACAGCGCGCCGGCCGGGGTCAGTTGCAAGCGGCGACGCACGCGACGAAACAGTAAGTGCTGCACCAGTTCTTCAAGCTGCGCCACTTGCTTGCTGACGGCACTTTGCGTGAGGTTCAGTTCCTCGGCCGCGCGCGTGAAGCTCAAATGCCGGGTGACCGCTTCGAAGCATTGCAGCGCCGTGATGGACGGCAGGTGGCGTCTGTTGAGCATGTTCTAGCCTTTTCCGATCTTGATACCGCGAGCATGAATAAAAGGAATGATATCTCGCCTAATGGTCGTTTGTTGATGGCGTTAAGGCCAGTTATTACTAGAGCCTGAAGATTTACCGTTATTCCAGCATTCCCGAAATCAGGAGAGAACATGCTTACCGACCTGCTAAACCGCCTCGGTGTCGACCCCGCGAAATATCAAAAGGGCGACCAGCCTGTCCATACACCTATCGACGGCAGCCGTATCGGTGCGGTGAGCTGGGAAGGTGCTGCAGAGGTTGAGCAGCAAGTTACGCGTGCCGACGCTGCTTTTCAGGCCTGGCGCAAGGTACCGGCTCCGCGTCGTGGCGAGCTGATTCGTCTGTTCGGTGAAGCGCTGCGCAAGCACAAGGCTGATCTGGGGGAGCTGGTTTCATGGGAAGCTGGCAAGATCACCCAGGAAGGTCTGGGTGAAGTGCAGGAAATGATCGACATCTGCGACTTCGCCGTCGGCCTGTCCCGCCAGCTGTACGGCTTGACCATCGCCTCTGAGCGCCCGGGTCACCACATGCGTGAAACCTGGCATCCGCTGGGCGTGGTCGGTGTGATCAGTGCGTTCAACTTCCCGGTCGCGGTCTGGTCCTGGAACACCGCACTGGCGCTGGTGTGCGGCAACTCGGTGATCTGGAAGCCGTCTGAGAAAACCCCATTGACCGGTCTGGCGTGCCAGGCGCTGTTCGACAAGGTCGCGGCTGACTTTGCCGATGCGCCGGAGCATCTGGCTCAAGTGATCATTGGTGGTCGTGATGCGGGTGAGGCGCTGGTCGATGATCCGCGTGTGGCTCTGATCAGTGCAACCGGAAGCACCCGAATGGGGCGTGAAGTGGCTCCGAAAGTGGCCGCCCGTTTCGCTCGCAGCATCCTCGAACTGGGCGGCAACAACGCCATGATTCTCAGCCCGACAGCCGATCTGGATCTGGCCGTACGCGCCATCCTGTTCAGCGCCGTCGGTACTGCCGGGCAGCGCTGCACGAGCCTGCGTCGTTTGATCGCCCATGATTCGGTGAAAGCCGAAATCGTTGCGCGTCTGAAAACTGCCTACGAAAAAATTCGTATCGGTCACCCGTTGGAAGGCAATCTGATTGGTCCGCTGATCGACAAGCATAGCTATCAAGCCATGCAGGATGCGCTGGAGCAGGCGACGAGCGAGGGTGGCAAGGTGTTCGGCGGCAAGCGTCAGTTGGAGGACAAATTCCCTAATGCTTATTACGTTTCTCCGGCCATCGTCGAGATGCCAGAGCAGAGCGATGTCGTGCGCGCCGAGACTTTCGCGCCGATTCTGTACGTAGTGGGTTATGAAGATTTCAACGAAGCGCTGCGTTTGAACAACGCTGTGCCGCAAGGTCTGTCGTCGTGCATATTCACCACGGACGTGCGCGAAGCGGAGCAGTTCATGTCGGCGCTGGGCAGTGACTGCGGTATCGCCAACGTCAACATCGGCCCGAGCGGTGCTGAAATCGGCGGTGCATTCGGTGGCGAGAAAGAAACCGGCGGCGGTCGTGAGTCCGGCTCCGATTCGTGGCGCGGTTACATGCGTCGCCAGACAGCGACCGTGAACTACTCGCTAGAGTTGCCGCTGGCGCAGGGCATTACATTCGATTGATAGCTGTTCCGCTGGCGCGGGCGGGTGGCATCTATCTCGACTGCCTCGCCGGCTTCAAGATGTGAATGAGCACTCAGTGGGAGCGAATTTATTCGCGAAGGGGCCTGTATATTCGATAGAAATTTTTCGTCTGCCAGGCAGTCTTCGCGAATAAATTCGCTCCCACGGAATCTGCGCAATCCCGTAGGGCCGGCTAAAACGGAACGCCGCCCGGCCAGTCCTACAAGATCAAGCTTGCTGGCAAACATAGAATCTCCCATGGGTTCCGCGCTTAGCCGTTGTAAAGTGTTGTTGGCGGAACTGCTCCAGTTGCAAAACCTCCACTAACCTCAATTGGTGCGTCCCGTAGCGCAAGCGCACCGCCGGTGTGCAGATCGGTGACGCATGCTGTTACAGCGGGGTTGTACGTAGTGTGATGCGTAGGTTGCTACGTATTTTGCCGCTGGTTGCACCTTTTTATTTCAGGGTTGTACTTTGCTTGATATAGAGGGTTGCATGCCCTGCGGTCAAAGGCTCTAGCCGGGCCGGACGCAACAAATCCGAGAGTTTCATCAGAATAAAAAACGAATGGCACGCCACTTGCTCAGAGCAACTCTGTAGTTGCAGTGCTAATCAAAAAAATCTCAGGAGCACCACTCATGTCGCAGACGTTTTACAGAAAAGGCTTTCTTGCACTTGCAGTCGCTACTGCATTCGGCGTGTCTTCGTTTGCTCAGGCTGATCTGAAGATCGGTGTCGCGGGGCCAATGACTGGCGCCAACGCATCGTTTGGTCAGCAATACATGAAAGGCGCTCAGGCCGCCGCCGACGCGATCAACAAAACTGGCGGCGTTAACGGCGAAAAAATTGTACTGACGGCGTATGACGATGCCTGCGAACCGAAACAGGCCGTTGCCGTCGCCAACAAGGCCGCCTCGGACAAAGTAGCCGGTGTTGTCGGTCACTTCTGCTCCTCGTCAACGATCCCAGCCTCGGAAGTTTATGACGAAGCCGGCATCATCGCTATCACCCCAGGCTCTACCAACCCGACGGTGACCGAACGCGGCCTGACCGCCATGTTCCGCATGTGCGGTCGTGACGACCAGCAAGGTATCGTGGCGGGCGACTACATTGTCGATGTTCTGAAAGGCAAGAAAATCGCCGTCATCAACGATAAGGACACCTACGGCAAAGGCCTGGCGGATGCGACCGCCAAGCAGCTCACTGCCCGTGGCGTGAAACCGGTTCTGGAAGAAGGCCTGACCCGAGGCGAGAAAGACTTCAGCGCCCTGGTGACCAAGATTCGTTCTGTCGGCGCGGACGTCGTCTACTTCGGCGGTCTGCACCCGGAAGCCGGTCCTCTGGTTCGTCAGATGCGTGAGCAAGGCCTGAAAGACGTCAAGTTCATGTCCGATGACGGCATCGTAACGGATGAGTTGGTGACGACCGCTGGCGGCGCGCAATACGTTGATGGCGTGTACATGACATTTGGTGCTGACCCTCGCGTACTGCCAGACAGCAAGGCCGTCGTGGATGAGTTCCGCAAGTCCGGCTACGAGCCTGAAGGCTACACGCTGTATGCCTACGCTTCGGTTCAAGCCTTGGCCGCTGGCTTCAATGGTGCCAAATCCAACAAGGGCGAAGATGCCAGCAAGTGGCTCAAAGCTCACCCCGTTAAAACTGTAATGGGCGAGAAAGCCTGGGACACCAAAGGCGACCTGAAAGTCTCCGACTATGTGGTTTACCAGTGGGACAAAGACGGTAAATACCATCAGCTCGAAAAACAGAAGTAAGCAAAGCGCATAGCCGCGCGAGTACCTCAAAGGTGCTCGCGCGTCTTGTTAATGGGGGCGCAAGGTCGCGACCCCGAAGTTCTTCTGTCAGCTACTGAATGACGGTCCGCTGTTTCTCACAAGGAAACTTCGGACTGCATCGTTAGCCTTTCAAGTTCGTGAGCGTGCGTGATGGACGGTATTTTCCTGCAGCAAATGATCAACGGTCTGACCCTCGGGTCGGTCTACGGTTTGATCGCCATCGGTTACACGATGGTCTACGGCATCATTGGCATGATCAACTTCGCCCACGGCGACGTGTACATGATCTCCGCGTACCTGGCCGCCATCGGCCTGGCCGTCCTCTCATTTTTCGGTCTGGAGTCCTTCCCTTTCCTTATTCTCGGCACGCTGATCTTCACCATCGTGGTGACTGGCGTTTATGGCTTTGTCATTGAACGAGTGGCTTACAAACCACTGCGTAACTCGACACGCCTTGCCCCCCTGATCAGCGCCATTGGTATCTCGCTGATCCTGCAAAACTACGCACAAATCAGCCAGGGTGCGCGTCAGCAAGGCGTACCGACGCTGCTCGAAGGCGCCTGGCGCTTTGAAGTCGGCAGCGGCTTCGTGCAAATCACCTTCACCAAGGTATTTATCCTGATTGCTGCGTTCGTTGGCATGGGCGTACTGACCTACATCATCAAGTACACCAAGCTGGGCCGGATGTGCCGCGCGACCCAACAGGATCGCAAGATGGCATCGATTCTGGGCATCAATACCGATCGGGTGATTTCTTACGTGTTCATCATCGGTGCAGCCATGGCCGCATTGGCCGGTGTGCTGATCACCATGAATTACGGCACCTTCGATTTTTATGCCGGCTTCATCATTGGCATCAAGGCGTTCACGGCTGCGGTGCTGGGCGGCATCGGCTCATTGCCGGGCGCGATGCTCGGTGGGTTGATCCTGGGGGTTGCGGAGTCGCAGTTCTCCGGTTTGATCAACTCTGATTACAAAGACGTGTTCAGCTTCGGCCTGTTGGTACTGATTCTGATTTTCCGTCCTCAAGGCCTGCTGGGTCGCCCACTCGTGGCGAAGGTATAAATATGTCTGCTCCTACTAAACCCGTCAGTTTCAAACAAAGCCTGATCGATGCCGTGATTGCGGGTCTATTGGCGCTGATTGTTTTTGGTCCGATTGTTGGCGTGGTGCTCGACGGTTACAGCTTCAACCTTGAGCCCACTCGCGTTGCCGTTCTGGTCAGTGTTGTCATGGTCGGTCGTCTGTTGTTGAGCCTGTTCATGCAGACGCCCAAGGGCTTGAGCATCGCTCAAAGCTTCGAGAGCTCGGGTTCAGGTGTTCATGTGCTGCCGCCGGATTACAAATCGCGTCTGCGCTTCATCATCCCGGCGATGATCGTCATCGCGATGGTGTTCCCGGTGTTTGCCGACAAGTACGTGCTGACAGTCGTCATCCTTGGCCTGATTTACGTCCTGCTGGGCCTGGGGCTGAATATCGTGGTCGGTCTGGCCGGTCTTCTGGACCTGGGGTATGTGGCGTTCTACGCCATTGGTGCCTATGGTCTGGCGCTGGGGTATCAATACCTCGGTCTGGGCTTCTGGTCGGCATTGCCACTGGCGGCAATTGCTGCGGCGTTGGCCGGTTGCATACTGGGTTTTCCGGTGTTGCGTATGCACGGCGATTATCTGGCCATCGTCACGCTGGGCTTTGGTGAGATCATCCGGCTGGTGTTGAACAACTGGCTGTCGTTCACCGGTGGGCCAAATGGCGTAGCGGTTCCTTCGCCGACTTTCTTCGGTCTGGAGTTCGGACGTCGCGCCAAAGACGGCGGGGTGCCCATCCATGAGTACTTCGGGTTCGATTACAACCCCGACCTCAAATTCATCTTCATCTACGCAGTGCTGTTTCTGGTCGTCCTGGCGGTGCTGTACATCAAACATCGTCTGACCCGCATGCCGATTGGCCGTGCCTGGGAAGCGCTACGTGAAGACGAGATTGCCTGCCGCTCGATGGGGCTGAACCACGTTCTGGTCAAGCTTTCGGCGTTCACCATCGGCGCATCGACTGCCGGTCTGGCCGGGGTGTTTTTCGCCAGCTATCAAGGCTTCATCAATCCGACCTCGTTCACCTTCTTCGAGTCAGCATTGATCCTTGCCATCGTGGTACTGGGCGGTATGGGGTCGACCATGGGCGTGGTCATTGCCGCGTTTGTGTTGACGGTTGCTCCTGAGCTACTGCGCAGCTTCGCGGAATACCGTGTGCTTCTGTTCGGGATACTCATGGTGTTGATGATGATCTGGCGGCCACGCGGCCTGATCCGTGTCTCACGTACCGGGGTCACTCCACGCAAGGGGGTTGCGCCATGAGCAACGACATCGTTCTTTCGGTTGAGCACCTGATGATGCACTTTGGCGGCATCAAGGCGCTCAGCGACGTCAGCATTCAAGTGCGACGCAATTCCATTTTTGCCCTGATTGGTCCCAACGGCGCGGGCAAAACCACGGTCTTTAACTGCCTGACCGGTTTCTATAAAGCCACAGGCGGGCGCATTGAATTACACACTCGCGGCACGACCACCAACGTGATCAAGCTGCTGGGTGAGCCGTTCAAGGGCACAGACTTTGTCTCGCCGAAAAGCTTCCTCAGTCGCGTCTACTACAAGATGTTCGGCGGCACGCATCTGGTAAACCGGGCAGGGCTGGCGCGGACCTTCCAGAACATTCGTCTGTTCAAGGAAATGTCCGTACTGGAGAACCTGTTGGTGGCCCAACACATGTGGGTCAACCGCAGCCTGTTGGCGGGCATTCTCAATACCAAGGGTTATCGCGAGGCAGAAGAAGTTGCCATCAATACGGCGTTCTACTGGCTCGAAGTAGTGGACCTGGTGGACTGTGCAAACCGTCTGGCGGGCGAGCTTTCCTATGGCCAGCAACGCCGCTTGGAAATCGCCCGCGCCATGTGCACCCGGCCGCAGGTGATTTGCCTGGATGAACCGGCTGCGGGCCTCAACCCGCAGGAAACCGAAGCGCTGAGCGGCATGATCCGCCTGCTGCGTGATGAACATGACATGACCATTGTGCTGATCGAGCACGATATGGGCATGGTCATGGGGATTTCCGACGATATTGTGGTGCTCGACCATGGCAACGTCATTGCCACTGGCGGGCCTGAACAGATTCGCAACGATCCGAAAGTGATTGCGGCGTATCTGGGCGCTGATGAAGAGGAACTGGTATGAGTACGCCGATCCTCGAAATGAAAGAGATCGATGTTTTTTACGGGCCGATTCAGGCCTTGAAGAAAGTCTCGTTGCACATCAATGAAGGCGAAACCGTCAGCCTGATCGGTTCCAACGGCGCGGGTAAATCCACGCTGCTGATGTCGATCTTCGGCCAGCCCCGGGCGGCTAGTGGGCAGATTATTTATCAGGGCACCGACATCACCCAGAAGTCGTCGCACTACATCGCGTCCAACGGCATTGCGCAGTCGCCGGAAGGGCGTCGGGTGTTCCCCGACATGTCAGTCGAGGAGAACCTGATGATGGGCACTATCCCGATTGGCGACAAACATTCGGCTGAAGACATGCAGCGCATGTTCGAACTGTTTCCGCGCCTCAAGGAGCGTCGTAATCAGCGCGCCATGACCATGTCCGGTGGTGAGCAGCAAATGCTCGCCATTGCTCGTGCGTTGATGAGTCGTCCCAAGTTGCTGCTGCTTGATGAGCCAAGCCTCGGCCTGGCACCGATCATCGTCAAACAGATCTTTGCCACCCTGCGCGAACTGGCAGCTACCGGCATGACCATCTTTCTGGTCGAACAAAACGCCAACCATGCGCTGAAGCTGTCTGACCGGGCTTATGTCATGGTCAACGGCGAGATTCGTCTGAGCGGCACGGGGCAGGAGTTGCTGGTTAATGAAGAGGTGCGTAACGCTTATCTGGGTGGGCATTGACCAGATGGCATGATGCAAATTGTTGGATTGAAATGCATTTCTGTAGGAGCTGCCGAAGGCTGCGAAGCATTTCTCCTGATACACCGCTATCGCAGCCTTCGGCAGCTCCTACAGGTCGTGGGTTTGCCGCGAGACAGCGCGGTGTCATGCACACCGGGGACACTCCTAAAGGAACAAGGGTGCCTCTCAAGCTCAATTCACAACGGAATCATTGTCGTCGACAACACCGAACGCAGACCCATGAACGAACGGATCTGGCGCACGCCTGGCAGGTACAGCAACTGTTCGGCGTGCAGTCGGTTGAAGCTTTGACTGTCCCGGGTGCGCAGCATCATCAGGTAGTCGAATTCCCCCGTCACCACATGCAGCTCCATGCAGCCGGAGATTTTCTGCGCCGCGGTCTCGAAGGCCGAGAATGATTCCGGGGTCGATCGATCCAGCACCACGCCGATAATCACTACCATCCCCGCATCCAGCGCTTCGTAATCCAGTACCGCCACAATCTTCTTGATCAGCCCTGCCTGCTTCAGCCGCTCAACCCGTCGCAAGCACGCCGGAGCGCTGAGCTTGACCTTTTCCGCCAGCGCGACGTTAGAGATTGAAGCGTCTCTTTGCAGGGCTTTGAGGATGGCCCGGTCAATTCGGTCGGTACTGCTGGCGTCTGTGCTGGTGGTCATTTCAGTGGCGGTCTTTTATTGCGTGATTAAAATAATCCTAACAACTTTATTAGGCTAAATCCCTAAATGATTAATAAAGCGCCAAAAATAGCCTTAAGTTTGCAACCCGTTTTTTGGCTCGTTTCCTTAATATTGAATCCATCGCAAGCACTGCAGAGCGTGCCTGCATACTCTCAATATCAAGGAGCCCTGTTATGAATCTGAGCAAATTCAAGCGCTACCCTCTGACGTTTGGTCCTTCGCCCATCACGCCTCTTAAACGACTCAGTGCGTACCTAGGTGGCAAGGTCGATTTGTACGCCAAGCGTGAAGACTGCAACAGCGGTCTGGCCTTCGGCGGCAACAAGACCCGCAAGCTGGAATACCTGATTCCCGAAGCGCTGGAGCAGGGCTGCGACACGCTGGTTTCCATTGGTGGTATTCAATCCAACCAGACCCGTCAGGTAGCTGCCGTGGCTGCGCATCTGGGCATGAAGTGTGTGCTGGTGCAGGAGAACTGGGTCAACTATTCCGATGCGGTGTATGACCGGGTCGGTAATATCGAGATGTCGCGAATCATGGGCGCTGATGTGCGTCTGGATGCGGCCGGCTTCGACATCGGTATCCGTCCGAGCTGGGAGAAAGCCATGTCGGACGTTGAGGAAAGCGGCGGCAAGCCTTTCCCGATCCCTGCTGGCTGCTCTGAGCACCCTTACGGCGGCCTGGGTTTTGTCGGCTTTGCTGAAGAAGTTCGCGAGCAGGAAAAAGAGCTGGGCTTCAAGTTTGATTACATCGTGGTTTGTTCCGTCACTGGCAGCACCCACGCGGGCATGCTGGTGGGCTTTGCAGCGGATGGCCGTGCGCGTCGGGTGATCGGCATTGATGCGTCGGCCAAGCCGGAAAAGACCAAGGCGCAGGTGCTGCGTATCGCCCAAAACACCGCGAAGCTCGTGGAGCTTGGGCAGGACATCACCGAGGACGACGTGATCCTCGATACGCGTTTTGCCTATCCGGAATATGGTCTGCCGAACGAAGGGACGCTGGAGGCGATTCGTCTTTGCGCGCGTACCGAAGGCGTGCTGACCGACCCCGTGTACGAAGGCAAGTCGATGCACGGCATGATCGAGATGGTCCGCAACGGCGAATTCCCGGAAGGCTCGAAAGTGCTCTACGCCCACCTGGGCGGCGTGCCTGCGTTGAGTGCTTACAGCTTCATCTTCCGTAATGGTTGATAGGTTGGCTCCATAGCTGAATTGGAATGCTGCTTCCTTTGTGGGAGCAGAGCTTGCTCGTGATTAGGCTGGACGCGGTTCACTTAATCCCGAGTCGCCCTTATCGCGGGCAAGCCCGGCTCCCACAGGGTCTGCGTTCATCTTTAGACCCAGTTGCCCTCATCGTTGGATTGCCAAACCGAGCACCCACATAGGTGTGACGTCCAATCAAACCCCAATAAACCGCTCTTCCAGAATGCTCTTCGCCAATGTGCTGACCTTTGCCAGAATCTCCTCAACCTGCTGATCCATGGCTTCTGTTGAAAAGTCCGATTCCCCAAGCCTGACCACATGCAATTTGTGGCCGCATACCGAGCCTAGCCAGGTGAGTTGCGGCGAAGGGCTTTCTTCGATATCCAGCAAATAACAGCCTTTGGACACCGAGCGCAGCAGTTGGCTGGCATGGCAGCGTGTGTCCAGATTGAGAGCGGCTTGACTCGATTCTGCCCGTAGCCAGTCTTCTAGAAACTCGTTGGGCTCTCTGACATGCAGATAACCGACCTGGTCCCAATCATCTATCGCACTGCGCAAACGCTCGCTGATGTAGCCCGGCAATCCGGCACGCGTAACGATCACGACGCCGACTTCCGGGGAGGGGTTTTTGACCCAGACAGCAGATTCCGATATCCCAAGCATGACGGCGCTCCTGGCGGTTTGAAGGTGCACGTTTCCTGCGTCCTAAACTACTGAAAGTCCTGCGGGGTTTCCTACGTATTAATGCCCTCGAATCGGAAGGTCGTCCGCTTCGTAGTGGTCGTGCGGATGAATATTCACGCTCAGGCGTTTTTCGCGGGCAGTTGTTCATACACCGGCACGATTTGCGCATGACTGCCGGTCTGCCCCACCCATTCAAGGAGGTCCCGGACAATGAAAGAGCCGCCTCAAATGCCTGAAGTGACAGTGCAGGAGCGCAAGATCCTGCGAGCGTTGCAGGTCGATGGCCGTATCAGCAATGCAGACCTCGCCAGGAAGGTTGGGTTGAGTACTACCGCATGCTGGAACCACACGCGGCGGCTGTACGAAAACGGCATCATTAAAAGCGTGCGCGCCCAGATCGATCCCAATGCAGTGCAGCAAGGCACCGTCGTGCTCATCGGTGTAGTGCTTGACCGGTCGACACCCGAGAGCTTCGCGACCTTCGAAGCGGCTGCCCGTGAACTGCCACAAGTGCTGGAATGCTGGCTGGTCGCAGGGGATGTGGATTACTTCATGAAAATCAGGGTTCGGGATCTGCCGGCGTTCAATCACTTGCATAACACCCGGATTATTGCGCTGCCCGGTGTACGTCAGGTCCGGACTTTTTTCGTACTGAATGAGGTGAAGTCCGACGGCTTGCTGTTGATCTGATGACCGCCCTCAAACATCGTCTGCCCAATTGTGGAAAACAATTTTGGAGAGCCGCCAAACCGCGACATAAAGCCGCTGCAAATGCTTGTTTTGTCACGCTTTTGACTTGTTCAGGTTTACTGTGGAACTGCCTGTGAATAACGTGGGAGCATTTAGCTGAAGCCCTTGTTTTATAAGGCTTGTAGAGTGATGGTTAAAATTTGATCAGCGCTCTTCGAGCTTGCTCGGCGTGCATTTGTCAACGCTTTGAGGGCTGGTTTTTCATACAGGTATTTCATTTGCTTTGCCTGTGGATAAGTCTGTGGGCAAGCATTGGAAATAGTTCGCAAACCGGCAGCGGATATGGCCTGAAGCAATGACAAGGGGATTTCGGCGCGGCGGATGTTTCATTGCCATTACACGAGGAGAGAATGACGTCAAGGGAAAAACCGCTTTGGCTCTCCCTCAGGCCCCGCAATCCGGGGGCTGTGATGAAAAGAGTTGCCCACGGATATTGTGGGCCTGACTGTGGATAACGTGGGTAAAACCCCGTTTGACCCCGGCTACGCCTGGTCCTGCGGTATCTGGTTGTTTTTTGTACAAAAAGTGCATTGTTTTATCCACAGACTTGCTCCCGACCTCTCTGGGCGGGCATTCTGCTGGGCTTGTTTATTTATCGTTATTAACCGGTCTGCACTCAGGTGCGGCACATCAGGAGAATGAAATGACTTCCACTGTGTTCATTACTGGCGCTACTTCCGGGTTTGGCGAAGCCTGTGCCCGTCGCTTCGCACAAGCCGGCTGGTCGCTGGTGCTGACCGGCCGCCGTGAAGAGCGTCTCAATGCCCTCAGCGCTGAACTGTCCACGCAGACCAAAGTGCATACGCTGGTGCTGGACGTGCGCGACCGCGCTGCCATGGAAGCTGCCATTGAAAGCCTGCCAGCCGAGTTCGCAACCATCCAGGGTTTGATCAACAATGCCGGTCTGGCTCTGGGCATCGATCCTGCGCCCAAGTGCAGCCTGGATGACTGGGACACCATGATCGACACCAACATCAAGGGTCTGGTCTACAGCACTCGCCTGTTGCTCTCGCGCCTGATTGCTCATGGTCGCGGTGCAAGCATCGTAAACGTGGGTTCGGTGGCGGGTAACTATCCTTACCCGGGCGGCAACGTTTACGGCGGGACCAAGGCCTTCGTCGGTCAGTTCTCGCTCAACCTGCGCAACGATTTGATCGGCACTGGCGTGCGGGTTACCAACCTTGAGCCAGGCCTGTGCGAAAGCGAATTCTCGCTGGTGCGCTTCGGTGGTGATCAGAGCAAGTACGACGCGACGTACGCAGGCGCAGAAGCGATCCAGCCGCAGGACATCGCAGAGACCATCTTCTGGATCATGAACACCCCGGCGCACGTGAATATCAACAGCCTGGAATTGATGCCGGTCAGCCAGACCTGGGCAGGCTTCGCGGTTGATCGTAATCGCGGTTGATTCAAGAGGTGTGCAGGAGCCAGATTGTTGGCTCCTGTCAAACAAAGCCGGTCCGTCAGTTGCAACGTATTCTTGTAGGAGCTGCCGAAGGCTGCGAAGCATTTATCCTGACATACCGTGATCGCAGCCTTCGGCAGCTCCTACAGGTCATCTGTTTGATGTGCGACAGCGTGGTGTCAGCGATGGCTCTGGAAATACCTGGCCAACCCGATATAACACGTCGCCAGGTGATAGGGCGTGGTCGATGGCATGTCGCTGCGGCTGACCTGACCATTGGCGTCCAGGCACTCGTTCCAGCCGCTGGCATGCAGGAATCGCTTCTGCAGTGCCAATAACTGTTTACCCAGCGCCGCTTCGCTGCCGGGCCGTAAAGTCAGCGCCCGCAAATACTCGGCCTGTGCCCAGATGCGCTGGGTGCCATCCTGAATATGTCCATCGCTGGTCAGCGCGGCCGCTACGGCGCCTGTTTTCGCATCCACCCCTTGGGCTTCGGCATGGATAAACGCCGTGCTCAGTGACTGATGCAGCGCGCTACCGCGCAAGTGCGGCGACGACTCCAGCAGGAAGTACCATTCAAACTGATGGCCGGGCTCGTACCAGTTATCCACAGCGGCCAGCGGTTTCTCCAGCATTACCCCGTGTTCGCTGTCCACGAAGCGCCGTTGCATGGCGGCTGCCAATTCGTTCAGCGTCGCCAGTGTTGCCTCGTCGGCGCGCACCTCAACGGTGGCCAGAAGCGCTTCGGCCAAATGCATCAACGGATTCTGCAACGGCCCGCTGCCCAGCGTTGCCCAGTCCTCATCAAGCACCGCTTCATACAGCCCGTCATCATCGGCAAACTGCTCTGCCACGACATCCAGCGCTGCATTGAGCACTGACTCGACCAAGGGCTCGCGAACCCTGGCCCAATAGTGTGCGCAAGCGAAGATGATAAAGGCGTGGGTGTAGAGATCCTTGCGACGGTCCAGTGGCGCGCCCTGCGGGTCGATGCTGTAGAACCAGCCACCGTGCTCGGCGTCATGGAAGTGCCGTTGCAGTGAGCGAAACAGTGCGGCTGCACGGGTGGCAGCTTCGGGCACCGCTGGATCATCGATCAGGCTGGAAAACAGAAACAACTGTCGCGCACAGGCCATGGCGCGATAACGCTGCGGTGGCAGTGGTTGGTGTTGCGCATCGACCGCTTCATACGGCAAAGCCAGCTGTGCATTCCAGCCAGGACCAAGCCAGACCGGCACGATGGTTTGCAGGAAGTGCGCCTGAACGCTGGCGAATACGGCGTTCAGGTCAGGCTGAAGGGCGGAGCAGGAAACATCTGGCATCGGCAGGCGTCACAGCAGGGGCGAATTGCGCGACATGGTAGCAGCTAGTACCAGACTGTAGGAGTCGTCCCGAGGATCAGGCAGTTCACGACAACCTCTGCTGGAATGCTATCCCCGTGGGAGCCGGGCTTGCCCGCGATAAGGCTGGACGCGATCTAAAGTGCATCGCATCCAGCCTTATCGCGGGCAAGCCCAGCTCCCACAGGGAGCGCGTCTAATTCAACAGTGCAGTATCAAGCAGCCAGCAACCAAACACCCGCAGCCGCCGAGGCAGCACCGGCAATCCGCACCAATGGCGCAGCCGCTGTAGGCAGGTAGCGCACAACGGCATAACCAGCAGCGTGCAGGGCAGCAGTGGCGACTACGAAGCCGATGGCGTAGGCCGCCGGGCTGGACATGTCTGGCAGCTCAAGGCCGTGGGCAACACCGTGGAACAAAGCGAACAGCGCTGTGGCGCCTACGGCCATGAACAGCGGTGGACGAATCGCCAGTGCAACGGCCAGACCCAGCGCCAGCACCGAAGCCGCGATACCGCTTTCCAGCGCAGGCAGGTTCAGGCCTTCGAAGCCCAGCAAGCCACCGATCAGCATGGTGCCGACGAAGGTGCAAGGCAGGGCCCAGCGCGCAGCGCCTTTTTGTTGAGCGGCCCACAGGCCTACGGCCAACATGGCCAGCAAGTGATCCAGGCCACCAATCGGGTGGCTGATACCGGCGACGAGGCCGTTGTCGCCATGTCCAGGGTGAGCAAAGGCCAGCGCTGGAACCAGCAGCAGAGCAAGGGTGCCGAGGGCTTGTTTGTAGTTCATGCAAAGCTTCCTTGAGGGAGTGAAAATCAGGCCGCGTTGGTCAGCAGACCCTGGCGTTCGATGAAGGCGATGATCTGTTCCAGACCCTGGCCGGTTTTCTGGTTACTGAACACGAACGGCTTTTCGCCGCGCATCTTCTTCGTGTCGCGGTCCATCATTTCCAGGGACGCGCCCACCAGCGGTGCCAGATCGATTTTGTTGATCACCAGCAGGTCGGATTTGCAGATGCCAGGGCCGCCTTTGCGTGGCAGCTTGTCGCCCGCTGAAACGTCGATCACGTAGATGGTCAGGTCCGAGAGTTCCGGGCTGAAGGTGGCGGACAGGTTGTCACCGCCTGACTCGACGATGATCAGGTCAAGGCCTTCAAAGCGACGGTTCAACTGGTCGACTGCTTCCAGATTGATCGATGCGTCTTCGCGGATGGCCGTGTGCGGGCAGCCGCCGGTTTCAACACCAATAATGCGTTCCGGTGCCAAGGCTTCGTTGCGCACCAGGAAGTCAGCGTCTTCGCGGGTATAAATATCGTTGGTGACCACTGCGAGGTTGTAACGCTCACGCAGGGCCAGACACAGCGCCAGCGTCAGGGCTGTCTTGCCTGATCCGACGGGACCACCGATGCCGACACGCAGAGGTTGGCTGTTCATTGAGTTCTCCGTTGAGCTCTGGTTATTGAGCTCTGTTAGTCATTTGCCAGGTAGAAGATCAGGACCGAAACAGCCGGCTGTATTGACGCTCATGGGCCATGCTCGCCAATGACAGACCGAAAGCGGCACTGCCAATATGTTGTGGATCAAGGTCTGTCGCATGCTGTTGGGCTTGCTGCAGCAACGGCAGCAACTCGCTGGTCAGGCGCTGCGCAGCCTGTTGACCCAGCGGCAGGGTTTTCATCAGGACTGCGAGCTGGTTTTCCAGCCAGCTCCACAACCAGGCAGCCAGAGCGTCCTGCGGGCTGATCTGCCAGGCACGAGCAGCCAAGGCCCAACCCAGTGCGAGATGTGGCTCCTCGGTTTGCGCCAGAAACTCCCGCGCAGGGCGATCAAGCTCTGGCAGCCCGATGAGTAGCTGTTTCAGGGAATAGCCCATTTGCCGACTTTCCAGATTCAGCTCGCGGGTTTCCCGACTGGCGCGATGTTCGTCGCTCAACTGCAGCAACTGGCACCAGTTTTCTTCTGCCGCTGCAACACAATGAGCGAGCAGCAGCGGAGCCTCGAAGCGGGCGAGGTTGAGCAGCAACTGGTCGCCGATCCAGCGTGACGCGCTGGCCGGATCAACCACCCGTTGGTTTTCCACCGCCATTTCCAGGCCTTGGGAGTAGCTGTAGCCGCCAATCGGTAATTGCGGACTGGCCAGGCGCAGCAGCGCCCAGGCGCTGTTCATATACGCACGCCAAACTGGTGCAGTTTCGGCGGGTAGTTGAAATCTTCCTCGCCTGCCCGGGAGTGGTGGTGGCCGCCACCATAGGCACCGGTTTCCGGGGAGAAGGGCGCTTCAATCGATTCCGTCGTTGCGCCCAGCTGATCGAGCATCGCCTTGAGCACATAGTCGTCGAGCAGGCGCAGCCAGCCGTCCCCTACTTGCAGCGCAACGTGACGGTTGCCCAGATGGTAAGCGGCGCGGGTCAGTTCGAAGGTGCTGCTGCAGGTGACATGCATCAATTGTTCGGGACGGGCGCAGACACGGACGATACGGCCGTCTTCGGCCTGTAGAAACTCACCATCGTGCAGCGGTTGCTGACCGCGCTCCAGAAAGAGGCCAACGTCTTCACCGTCGGCACTGTAGCAACGCAGGCGGCTTTTGCTGCGCGCCTCGAAATTCAAATGCAGCTCGGCGGCCCATTCGGTTTGAGAGTCGATTCTTTTGTGAATCACCAGCATCGGAAGGCATCCAGCTAATTGCGATGCTTCAAGACAGAGCAAGGGGCTTGCCAACAGTGCAGGTTGTAGGAAAAAGCCGACGGAAAAGGTAGGAATGAAACGCCGGTCGAGATATTTCGCACCCAAACAGTGCTATTCGTTTGGAGTGCACCAATTTGAGTCGACTGGCTATTCCGCGCTGGGCAGTCCGCGCCAATGTTTGGCACCACTGAAGATGAAACGCAGTTGGTGAGTGATCTTGGCCTGAGGCTTCAAGTGTACGGGCAGCGCATCGCTTGGTGGGTCGATCAGTTCAGGGAGCATGGCGAACACGCTTTTCACCACCAGGTCTGCAAGGATCGAAAGTGATGCTGCATCCAGATGCTGCCATTTAGGCATGGTGCCCAAGTCTGTCGCGAGGTCGGCACTGATGCCATCACGAAGTGCGCAGAGCGCTTGCCGCACCTGCCGGGAGCCGCCGTATTGCTCGCGGGCCAGAAACAGGAATTGCGCACGTTTGGCTGATACCACTTCGAGAAAGATACGAACCGATGCTTCGATCAGGCCGCCCATGACAAATTCGTTGTGGCGCACCAGACGCAGGGTTTCGCGAAATGTCTGACCGACCTCGCTGACCAAAGCGAGACCCAACTGATCCATATCGTCGAAGTGGCGATAGAACCCCGTCGGCACGATGCCCGCGGTGCGCGCCACTTCCCGAAGGCTCAGGCTGCCGAAGCCGCGTCCGCTTTCCATGAGGGTGTGGGCGGCGTTGAGCAGCGCATGGCGGGTCTGTTGTTTCTGTTCGGCGCGGGGCAGCATGACGGTAGACAAATCCGGGATGACAGGCAGCACTTTAGCAAATGCGCTTTGGATGCGTCGAAGGGGTTTTAGCCTGGGCCAGTTGATCGGTCTCCCGCAGGCGCTGCTATCTCGTCTACAGCCGCCGCTGTCGCGCGGTAAACACAGGATCTGTAGGAGCGCGCTTGCCCGCGATAGCGTCAGTGCAGCCGACATATTTATAGACTGACATACCGATTCGCGGGCAAGCGCACTCCTACACAGACTGTGTGAAAACTACTGCAGGCTGGGCACCTTCGGTGCTACGCGCACAATACTGCGTTAAAAACAGGCGAAAAATGCTCATTTAGAACACTAGAGTCGGACGCGACCCCGGCCGTTTTTCGCCTGTTTTTGCCTTGTCTTGCCGTCGCTCGCTACGTTTTCACACAGTCTGTACAGGTTTAAAAAGCATTCCAAATATATTGTCTGGATGGGGGATTTTCAGTTTCTAAACCCGCTGATACTGCTTGATCAACTGCGCATGGCCATCCTGCGCAATCGTCTCGTGCAGGGTCTGCATGCCCATCTTCACTTCAGCACTGGGTTCGCGCTCGGGCGCTGGTACGGCCCAAACGTTAGCGGCCAAAAAGGAAAAGGTCAGGGCGAGCCATACGCGTTTCATGATATTCGCTCCTCTCAAGAGCTTTTGGGGTGGTGTATGGCAGCGATATTACGCCCGGCCTGTCGATAGAGAAGTTCGTATTCCTGATGGTGAAAATCATCGATATTGATTGATCCTCCAGCCCTTGCTGGCTGTGGCTTGCAGGCGTGGCTTCATATTTCCTCACATAGAAGCTTGGGTTTTAAGCCCTATGCTGTAATTTGCACATCCGATCAAACCCTCAGGTTTTTTGTAAGTCGAAGCTTAAAGTCGACTGCAACAGGCCTGGGCCGGTCTGTTGTTATCTGGAGAGTCATGCAATGACGCGCAGCCGTAAAATTTTTGCCTGGACCGGTGCCATTCTGTTGTTGGTACTGGCTGTATTGGTCGTTGTGATCGCCACGTTTGACTGGAACCGAATCAAGCCAACGCTCAACGAAAAAGTCAGTGAAGCGCTGCATCGTCCCTTCGCGATCAATGGCAACCTTGCGGTTATCTGGGGGCGTGAACCTGAGGAGGGCGGCTGGCGTGCGTGGGTACCATGGCCGCGTTTCGTGGCTGAGGACTTGAGCCTGGGTAACCCGGAGTGGTCGAAAACGCCGGAAATGGTCACCCTCAAGCGCGTCGAATTCCGCCTCTCGCCGTTGCCATTGATCGTGCAGCACGTTGTGATCCCGCGCATTGACCTGACCGGCCCGGATGCAAAACTTGAGCGCCTGGCTGATGGCCGCGCCAACTGGACGTTCGATTTGCCCAAATCTGACCCGAATGCTGAACCTTCCAGCTGGGTGCTGGACATCGGCGCCATCAAGTTCGACAAGGGGCTGGTGAGCTTCAACGATCAGACCCTTAACACTCAGGTGGACCTGGTGATCGACCCGCTGGGCAAGCCCATTCCATTCGGCGATATCGTCGGCAGTGGAGACGCAAAGAAAGCTGAGGAGAAGGGCGTCAGGCCGCAGGATTATGCGTTTGGTGTCACGTTCAAAGGCCAATATAAAGGCCAGAAGCTCAACGGCAGCGGTAAGCTCGGCGGGCTGCTGGCGCTCAAGGATGCTGCTCAGCCATTCCCGGTTCAGGTGGATGCTCACGTCGGTGACACCCACGCGGCTATTGCGGGCACCGTGACCGATCCGCAGAACCTGGGCGCGCTGGATCTGCGCCTCAAGTTGTCAGGCAGCAGCCTGAGCAATCTCTATCCGTTGACCGGCGTGACACTGCCGGATTCGCCTGCTTATTCCACGGACGGTCGACTGATCGCCAAAATCCATGACCCCGCGGGCGCCAACTTCCGCTACGAAGGCTTCAACGGCAAGATCGGCAACAGCGACATTCATGGCGATCTGGGTTTTGTCGCCAGTCAGCCAAGGCCGAAACTCACCGGCACACTGGTTTCCAATCAACTGCTGTTTACCGACCTGGCACCTTTGATCGGCGCAGACTCCAACGCCGCTCAGAAAAAACGCGGCGGGGAAAGCAAGCAGCCAACGGGCAAGGTGCTGCCTGTGGAAGAGTTCCAGACCGACCGCTGGCGGGCCATGGACGCCGATGTCGAGTTCACCGGCAAGCGCATCGTGCAAAGCCCGGACCTGCCGTTCTCTGACCTTTATACCCACGTCGTGTTGAACGACGGGCAACTGAGCCTGCAACCGCTGCGATTCGGCGTTGCGGGCGGCAAGCTCGACGCCGACATTCGTCTTGATGGTCGCAGCAAACCGATGCAGGGCAGGGCGAAGCTTTCTGCGCGCAACCTCAAGCTCAAGCAGCTGTTCCCGACCTTTGAACCAATGAAAACCAGCTTTGGTGAACTGGCGGGTGATGCCGACATCAGCGGCAAGGGCAACTCGGTTGCGGCGTTGCTGGGCACTTCCAATGGTGACTTGAAGATGCTGGTCAACGACGGCGCGATCAGCCGCAGCCTGATGGAAATCGCCGGGCTCAACGTTGGTAATTATGTGGTGGGCAAGTTGTTCGGCGATCAGGACGTGAAGATTAACTGCGCAGCGTCTGACGTGGGCATCAAGGACGGTCTGGCGACGCCTCGTCTGTTTGTGTTCGATACCGAGAACGCGATTATCTTTATCGATGGCACGGCCAACCTTAAAACCGAGCAACTGGATTTGAGCGTCAAGCCTGAGTCGAAAGGCTTCCGCGTATTCTCGTTGCGGTCTCCTCTTTATGTGCGCGGGCCGTTCGCCAAACCGAATGCGGGCGTGCAGTCCGGGCCGTTGCTGTTGCGCGGAGCGGGGATGGTACTACTGGGTGCCGCAATCGGACCGGCTGCTGGTTTGCTGGCCCTTGTTGCGCCTAGCAGTGGTGAGGAGCCCAACCAGTGCGCGCCCTTGCTGGAGCAGATGAGATCGGGCAAAGCGCTGAAGACGGTGCAATAAAATACCGCGCTCCCGGCTATTTTGTGGGAGCCGAGCTTGCTCGCGATATTGGCGACGCGGTTTTATAGCCGTACCGCGTCATCGTTCATCGCGAGCAAGCTCGGCTCCCACAGAATCTCCGCAATCCCGTGGGATCGGCTTTAGCCGGAAAGAGGCCGCTACAGGCACTAAAAATGAGTCGTCAGAAATATCGCCGTCGCGTCTATTTTGTGGGAGCCGAGCTTGCTCGCGAAGCAGTCGACTCGGTATGTCAGATCTACCGCGTCATCGTTCTTCGCGGGCAAGCCTCGCTCCAACAGGATCTCCGACAGTCCCACAGTTCTTCGCATTGGCAGGCACAAAAAAGCCAGGACTCAGTCCTGGCTTTTTTGCATCACGACTCACCGATCACAGGTCGTTGAGAATATCCGCCATGTCGTCGGCGTGTTCTTCTTCCTGAGCCAGGATGGTTTCGAAGATACGGCGAGTCGTCGGGTCATCTTCGCCGATGTATTTGATGATTTCGCTGTAGCTGTCGATGGCGATACGTTCAGCCACCAGGTCTTCGTAGACCATCTCCTTCAGCGTCGTGCCTGCCACGTACTGGGCGTGGGAATTCTTCGACAGCAGGTCAGGGTTGAATTCCGGCTCGCCACCCAGTTGCACAATGCGCTCGGCCAGTAGATCAGCGTGTTCGGCTTCCTGCTGCGCGTGCTCAAGAAACTCGGCAGCGGCGACGCTGGCTTTGAGGCCGGTCGCCATATAGTAGTGGCGCTTGTAACGCAGCACGCACACCAGCTCGGTAGCCAGCGATTCGTTAAGCAGGCGCAGTACCGTTTCGCGGTCAGCGCTATAGCCTTCAGTGACAGCACCGTTCTCGACGTTCTGGCGCGCACGTGCGCGCAGGGTGCTTACATCCGACAATTGTTGGTCGTGGTTCATGGTTTATCTCCAAAGCTAATCCGGTATCCGTCTCGCTCTTGATGCGCCAATCCTCTACAGCATTGAGTGGCGCCCGGCATGATCGGTAACAGGTGTGAGTGCTCGGCTTCGGGAAAAGTTTTATTCTTTTGCGTCATTGGTTGATGAACAAAATATTAGGAAACGACTGTTACACGCCGCGGTCCCAACCTTGAGACGAAAATATATGGAGATACACAATGCTCAAGTTCCTCGGCAGCACCATCGGCATCATCTTCCTGATCGGCCTGATTGTGGTCATCGCCCTGTTCAAGCTGGTGTTCTAAGCGCGAACGACTGCACATGTAAAAGCGCCGCCCAATAAAAAGCCCGATGCATATGCATCGGGCTTTTGCGTATCAACGACCCGCTTACATGGCGCGTTCGTTGGCTTCGCGTTGCTCGCAGGTCATGAAACCCTTGTTATCCACGCGACCGTTGGCGTTGAAGCTGACGTGATAGACCTGCTCGTGGCCGTCTTTATTCATCACGTAGTTGTTGCAAACACCCGGATGCACCTTGCGCTGTACACGAGTAGAAGGCGTGCCTCCGATGGTCAGCACTTGCTGCTCGGTCATGCCGTCTTCAACTTGCTTGACCAGCGGCTCGTTGCGATAGGTCACGTAATCCACCGGGTTCTGCACGGTGGTGTTGGCGCAACCGCTGACTGCGGCGATAACGAAAGCTGCTGCGAGGCTCTTCTTGATCATGAAATACCACTCCAATGACAGAGCCATTGTTGGCCCGTTGCAGCTTGGAGCTGCGAAGGTTCGCAAGAGTTCGATTATTTGATGGCCTTTGAATACTACGTACGTCGCACGGTGATTTCGTTACCTGACAGTCAGGCATCTGACTGCAATCGTAACCGCCCGTAGGGCAGCAGCCTGACTTGATGAAAGTTGCTCGCACGTTCACGAAAGGGCGCGGTCAATGTGATGGCATGGTCGGGAGATTCAGTTCTCACCTGGGTGCCGTCATCGGTGATGACTACCCCCGACCACCGTAAACCCTGTGAAATTGTTTGTTGAGCACGCCGCGCGCCTCAAGGCTGCGGGCCTTTAGCTATCCCAGCTGTTGTTCGTAGTTTGCCGCCCGGTCGGGTCGGCATTGGAGTGATGCAATGAGCGATAAAGAACACTACGCAATCGAGTACACCCTGGCGGGCGAGCACCACGTGGACGTGATCGAGAATCTTGATGTACCGATCATCGACGTAGTTCACGAGCTGGCACAGAAGCATCACGTCGTACTGGATGACGACGTGCAGAGTTTTATCGCCGTGGATGAGGCAACGGCCCACGCATCGGGTATCACCGATGTGTCGATTCACAGCATCGAAGAAGAGGAACTGCGACTCGACACGCGCAACGTCGGGTAGGTCTGAACTGAGCGGGTCGCGCCGCATATTCCTTGGCTACACTCCAAAGCAGGCCACGCTGGTCGGCATGGCCACTGTGGAGTGGATAACCATGAAAATGCTGCGCGTCCCTGTGTTGTTGGTGAGTCTGTTGATGTGTGCCCAGAGTTATGCGGCCACTGCGCAACAGAACAAGATGACCACCTGTAATGCCGATGCTTCAGCTCAGTCCTTGAAAGGCGATGAGCGCAAGACGTTCATGAGCACCTGCCTTAAAGCGTCACCACCGCAAACCCAGCAACAAAAGATGACCAGTTGTAACGCAACGGCTACGACTGAGGCGCTCAAGGGCGATGCTCGTAAGGTTTTTATGAGCGATTGTCTCAAGAAGAAATAATTTTCCAGTGAGGGCTCAGGCGCTGGAAAACGTGCCGTTCAGCGTCCTGAAACCTTTAATTCCGGCGTCTGGTGCAGGTGGCTTATTCATCGGTCTGTAGGTGGTTTCCGATGGGGGCGTCTGATCACTGGTCCTTAGCTCAGAACGCTGGCAGACTGCCTGCCTCTTAGCGCCGTTCGTCTTGAGGCTATATGCCAACGTTTTCCTCGCGACAAGTGTTGTTGGCCAGCTGGATTCTGATATTCGGCGGTCTGTTGATGGTTCTGCCGTTCAAACTGCTGCCGAGTCTGTTGGCCGGGTTGCTGGTCTATGAGCTCGTCAACATGCTGACGCCCAAGCTGCAAAGGCTGATCGCCGGGGAGCGTGCCCGCTGGGTCGCGGTGGCGTTGCTTGGTACGCTCGTGGTCAGTGTGCTGGCGTTGATCTTCGCCGGAGCCTTCAGCTTCGTGCTGCATGAGGCGGAAAACCCCGGCGCGTCGCTGGATAAATTCATGATCCTCGTGGATCGCGCTCGCGGTCAGCTTCCGCCGTTCATCGACGCTTATTTACCGGCCAGCGCTGCCGAGTTCCGGATATCGCTGGGCGAATGGATACAGAAGCACGTTGGTGAACTGCAGCTGATTGGTAAAGGCGCGGCGCATATGTTTGTCACCATGCTGATCGGCATGGTGCTGGGCGCAATCATTGCCTTGCAGCGCATTTCCGATGTGCACACCCGCAAGCCGCTGGCGGCTGCGCTGTTTGACCGTCTCAGCCTGTTGAGCAAAGCGTTCCGCAACATCGTTTTCGCCCAGATCAAAATCTCGCTGCTGAACACCGCGTTCACGTCGGTGTTTCTGGTCATCGTGCTGCCGTTGTGCGGCATTCACCTGCCGTTGACCAAAACCCTGATCATCATGACCTTCCTGCTCGGCTTGTTGCCGGTGGTGGGTAACCTGATGTCCAACACGTTGATCTTCATCGTCGGCATGTCGATTTCAATCTGGGTGGCGCTGGCGGCGCTGGGTTACCTGATCGTGATCCACAAGGTTGAGTACTTCCTGAATGCCAGGATCGTTGGCGGGCAAATCAATGCCAAGTCGTGGGAGTTGCTGCTGGCGATGCTGATTTTCGAAGCCGCGTTCGGCCTGCCAGGAGTTGTGGCCGGGCCGATTTACTACGCGTACCTGAAGAGCGAGTTGCAGCGGGAAGGGTTGGTGTAAGGGAGCAGCTGCAAGCTTTAAGCTTCAAGCTTCAAGAGGCGCACGGCCTGCTTTTAACTTGTAGCTTGAGGCTTGCAGCTTGCAGCTGCCCTTCAGCCATAGCGCTTCTTCGCCTCAATCGCCAACCCGCTGCCGATGCTGCCAAAGATGTTCCCCTCAACATGACGCGCGTTGGGCAGCATGGCCGAGACGCTGTTGCGCAGGGCCGGGATGCCGCTTGAGCCACCCGTGAAGAACACAGTGTTGACCTGATCAACACCCGCACCCGCCTTGAGCAGCAATTCGCTCACGCTGTTACGTACGCGCTCCAGCTGCGAATCAATGGCGGCTTCGAACATTACACGGCTCAAGTCCACACTCAAGCCCGGTTCGATGCGATCCATCGGCAGATGACGGCTTTCGGTGTGGGTCAGCTGGATCTTGGTTTCTTCCACTTCCATGGCCAGCCAGTGCCCGGCGCGCTGTTCAATCAGCTTGAACAGGCGATCAATGCCCTGGGTGTCTTCAATGTCGTAACGCATGCTGCCTAACGCCAACTGGGACTTCTGCGAATAGACCGAGTTGATGGTGTGCCACGTTGCCAGGTTCATGTGGTGGCTGGTCGGCATGTACGCCTGGCTTTTCATTCGGCTGCCGTAGCCGAACAGCGGCATGACGCCTTGAATGCTCAGTTGCTTGTCGAAGTCGGTCCCGCCGATATGCACGCCACCGGTGGCGAGAATGTCTTCGTGACGGTCATCGTAGAAGCGGCGGTCAGGTGACAGGCGCACCAGGGAGAAGTCCGACGTACCACCGCCGATGTCGACAATCAGTACCAGCTCTTCTTTGGTAATCGTTGATTCATAGTCGAAAGCGGCGGCGATAGGCTCGTACTGGAACGACACGTCCTTGAAGCCGATCTTGCGGGCGACTTCGGCCAGCGTGTCCTCGGCTTCCTGATCAGCGGTAATGTCGTCATCGACGAAATGCACCGGGCGACCCAGCACCACTTCTTCGAATTCACGACCGGCGTTGGCTTCGGCACGCTTCTTCAACTCGCCGATAAACAGCGCCAGCAGGTCCTTGAACGGCATTGCCGTACCCAGCACGCTGGTGTCGTGTTTGATCAGCTTGGAGCCCAGCAGGCTCTTGAGCGAGCGCATCAGGCGGCCTTCGTAGCCTTCCAGGTACTCGTGCAGCGCAAGGCGGCCGTAAACCGGGCGGCGTTCTTCCATGTTGAAGAACACCACCGAAGGCAGGGTGATCTTGCCGTCCTCCAGCTCAATCAGCGATTCCATGCCGGGGCGCAGCCAGCCGACGGTGGAATTGGACGTGCCGAAATCGATACCGCAGGCACGGGCCGGGGATTGGTCATTCATGTCTTTTACGTTCCAGTCAAAAAACGGCCGCGCAGTGTATGTCAGTGCACGCCGGATGCGTAGGGCGAAACATCGGTTAAATGTAGATAACTGTATTTGTATGCCTGACTTGAACTAACCGACCGGACCCCCAATCTTCAGTGAATTGTGTTCACATCAGGCCGTCGAACCTTTCAGGCATCAAGCGGGCGGGTTGCACGGCCGATATATCTCAACGTATTGGATTCAGAGACCTCACACAGAGGATGCTGTGCGCAGTGTTCAGCGCTGCACGGCGTAACCGGGGAAAGCATTAGATGGACTTTAAAGACTATTACAAGATTCTTGCGGTGGATCCGACTGCGGATGAGAAAGCGATCAAGGTCGCTTACCGCAAGTTGGCGCGCAAGTATCACCCGGACGTCAGCAAAGAGGCTGGCGCGGAAGAAAAATTCAAAGAAGCGAACGAAGCGTACGAGGTGCTGAGCAGCCCTGAAAAGCGCGCCGAATACGACGACTTACGCAAATACGGTCGCCAGGGCCAACCCTTCCAGGCACCACCGGGCTGGCAGAGCCGAGCGGGTGCGGGCGGGTTTGGCGGCGCTGATAACGGCGACTTCTCCGACTTCTTCAGCTCGATCTTTGGTGGTCGTCCGCAGCAGGGCGGTCGATCTCGCAACCCTGGGCGCAAGGGACAAGACGTCGAAATGGAGTTGGCTATCTTCCTGGAGGAGACCCTGTCGGGCGAATCCAAGCAGGTCAGCTTCAAGGTGCCGCAGCACAATGCAGCGGGCCAGCGTGTGGCTGATGTCACCAAGACGCTGAATGTGAAGATTCCTGCCGGTGTCACCGACGGCGAGCGTATTCGCCTCAAGGGGCAGGGTGCGCCAGGTGTTGCAGGGGGTGAGAGCGGTGATCTGTACCTGATCATCCGCCTCGCGCCGCATCCTAAGTTCGAAGTCGAAGGCCACGACCTGATCATCTCTGTGCCCGTGGCCCCATGGGAAGCTGCGTTGGGTGCCAAAGTCGCTGTGCCGACCCTCACGGGCAAGATCAACCTTACTGTCCGTCCCGACAGTCAGAATGGTCAGCGACTGCGCATCAAAGGCAATGGCTTGCTGAACAAACAAGGACAGCGTGGCGACTTGCTCGCGCAGATCAAAGTGGTAATGCCAAGGTCCAGCGATGAGGCGACTCAGGAACTGTGGAAAAAACTGGCTGACAAGGCAGCGTTTGATCCGCGGGCGCAGTGGTGAGTTAAGCTCCGGCTGCGGCCGCTCCCATAAATGCGGTTTTTATGTGGGAGCCGGGCTTGCCCGCGATAAGATCAACGCGATTTGACTGACATACGCGGCGGCATTATCGCGGGCAAGCCCGGCTCCCACATGAGATTGCATCCATCCAGTCAGCTAGACGCTCTTGGGCAACACCACCGTAAACGTCGTCCCGTCACCTACGTTAGACGTCACGGTAATGCTGCCGCCGTGGGCGTTGACCACTTCCTTGACGATGAACAGGCCCAGACCAAGGCTGGTTGACCGACCGCTGGGCGTCGAGCCCTCGCTGATGGCGCGTACCAATGGGTCAAAGATGCTGCCGATGGCGTCTTCGGAAATGGGGTCGCCGAGGTTGTGCACGATCAACTGCACATGATCCTGCTCACCGCAGACTTTGACGTTGACCTCTTCCTCCCCCTTGCCATGCTGCAGGGCATTGCCGATCAGGTTCTGCAATAACTGGTCGATACGTCCGCGATCCCAATGACCGACCGTATCGCCTTCCACGACCAGATGCGGATGTGAGTCCGGGCGACCGGCACAGGCTTCATCGATGGCCTCGCGGCACGCTTTGCCCAGGTCCATGGCATTGCGTTCAACCGGCAGGCTGGCACCAAGGCGGCTGCGCACGAACTCCAGCAGGTCGCTGACCATCGCCCCCATATGTCGAGTGCTGCTCTTGATCCGCGAAACGTAGCCCTGGGACTTCGCATCCAGTTCTTTTCTGTGCTCCAGCAGGTCGGCGGACATGCTCACCGCTTGCAGAGGTGCGCGCAGGTCATGGCCAAGAATGGCCAGGAAGATATCTCGCGAACGTGCCACCTGCTCGGCATACGCCGCAGTCGATTCGGCCAGGGCTTCGTCAATGGCTTCGTTGAAGCGGATCATGTCAGTGAAGTAGGCCAGGTCAGGCGTTTTCAGGCTTTCGACCCACAACCGGATGACACTGGCGCGCAGATGGCGGAACTCGGAAGTCATCTGCACCAGATCAAACCCGACCATGTGCCGCAGTTCGCCGTGGCTGGCGGCCGCTTCGTCAAGGCTGGGTGTCTTTTGCAGGTCTGCGCCTTTTGACTTGGCCGCTTGCTCGCTTTTGGTCTGCGAGGTGTTCATGTCCCGTGCTGCGGCCAGCAGAATGGCTTGGGCGTGATCGCGCAACTCGACACTGTTCATGGCATCGGCGGCAGGCTTGATGGTTTTTGCGAAGTTTTCCCACTCGTCGACGATACGATCCACATGAGCAACGATGAAGTCCGAGAGGCGCATGGCCGGTTACCTTGCTGCGGGAGCTGTAATGAAGATGGCGCATCTTACAGCCTTTAACCTTCGGGTATCGAGACAGCGACCGGAGGCCAAGGTCATTTCCGGCAACAGAGGCAAGCAGCGGCCAGGCTTGTCGGCAAAAAATAAAGGCAGCCGTAGCTGCCTTATTTGCGAGTGTAGTGGATCAGAACAGGAAATACCGCTGCGCCATTGGCAGGACATCCGCCGGCTCGCACCACAGCAGTACACCGTCTGCCTTGACCTGATAAGTCTGTGGGTCGACGTCGATTTTCGGCAGGTAGTCGTTGTGGATCAGGTCTTTCTTCTGCACGGACCGGCAGCCTTTGACGACGCTGATCACCTTTTTCAGCCCCAGTGATTCAGGCACACCGGCGTCGAACGCTGCCTGGCTGATGAAGGTCAGGCTGGTAGCGTGCAACGAACTGCCGTAGCTGGCGAACATCGGACGATAGTGCACGGGCTGCGGTGTCGGAATCGACGCGTTGGCGTCGCCCATCAGGCTCGCGGCAATCGCTCCGCCCTTGAGGATCAGGGTCGGTTTGACGCCGAAGAACGCAGGGCGCCACAGCACCAGATCAGCCCATTTACCCACTTCCACCGAGCCGACTTCATGGCTGATGCCGTGGGTGATTGCCGGGTTGATGGTGTATTTGGCGATGTAGCGTTTGGCGCGGAAGTTATCGTTGCCTTCACCATCGCCAGGCAGCGGACCACGCTGGCGCTTCATCTTGTCGGCGGTTTGCCAGGTGCGCATGATCACCTCGCCAACCCGGCCCATGGCCTGACTGTCGGAGCTGAGCATCGAGAAGGCACCCAGGTCGTGCAGGATGTCTTCGGCAGCAATGGTTTCCCGGCGAATACGGCTTTCAGCGAAGGCTACGTCTTCGGCGATGCTTGGGTCCAGGTGATGGCAGACCATCAGCATGTCCAGGTGTTCGTCGATGGTGTTGCGCGTGAACGGCCGGGTCGGATTGGTCGAGCTAGGCAAGACGTTGGGGAAGCCGCAGGCCTTGATGATGTCCGGCGCGTGACCGCCACCCGCACCTTCTGTGTGATAGGTGTGAATCGTACGGTTCTTGAACGCCGCCAACGTCGTTTCGACGAAGCCGGACTCGTTCAGGGTGTCGGTGTGGATCGCGACCTGCACGTCGTACTCGTCGGCGACGCTCAGGCAGTTATCAATGGCCGCTGGCGTGGTGCCCCAGTCTTCGTGCAGTTTCAGGCCAATTGCCCCGGCCTTGACTTGCTCCACCAGCGGCCCAGGCAGGCTGACGTTTCCTTTGCCGGTAAAGCCGATGTTCATCGGGAAGGAGTCGGCCGCTTGAAGCATGCGCGCCATGTGCCAGGGGCCGGGCGTCACGGTGGTTGCGTTGGTGCCGGTTGCCGGGCCGGTGCCGCCGCCGATCATGGTGGTCACGCCGCTCATCAAGGCTTCTTCGATCTGCTGCGGGCAGATGAAGTGGATGTGTGTGTCGACGCCGCCCGCCGTGAGGATCATGCCTTCGCCGGCAATGATTTCAGTGGAGGCGCCGATGGCGATGGTCACGTCGGGCTGGATGTCCGGATTGCCCGCTTTGCCGATGGCCGCAATGCGACCGTTCTTGAGGCCCACGTCGGCTTTGACGATGCCCCAGTGGTCGACGATCAAGGCGTTGGTGATCAGCGTGTCGACGACTTCGGCGGCGAGTAACTGGCCTTGGCCCATGCCGTCACGGATGACCTTGCCACCGCCGAATTTCACTTCTTCGCCGTATGTCGTGAAGTCTTTCTCGACTTCAATCCACAGCTCGGTGTCGGCCAACCGTACCCGGTCGCCCACGGTGGGGCCGAACATGTCGGCATAGGCTTGTCTGGAAATCTTCATGGCGATTCCTTGAATTCAAAAAGTGCAGTGCTGAAACGCGGATTGTAGGAGCCCGCTTGCCCGCGATCGGCTGCGAAGCAGTCGCAAAATCAGTGAACACACCGCCGCAGGAAAGTCGTTCCGACTTTATCGCGGGCAAGCGCGCTCCTACCGGGGTTAGAGATCACCCATCACCCGCCCGGCAAAGCCGAACACCCGCCGATGCCCGGCCAGATCCACCAATTCCACATCCCGCGACTGCCCTGGTTCGAAGCGCACGGCGGTGCCGGCCGGAATGTTCAGGCGCATGCCGCGGCTGGCGGCGCGGTCGAAGGTGAGGGCGTCGTTGGTTTCAAAAAAATGGAAATGCGAGCCGACCTGAATCGGCCGGTCACCACTGTTGGCGACGTTTAGGCTGATGGTCCTGCGCCCGGCATTGAGTTCGATTTCACCGGGTTGAATCTGGTATTGGCCAGGAATCATGCGGGTTGTCCCAAGGTCTTGAAGTAGATAGCGGTCGGCGTATAACGGCCGTCCGGGCTTTGGCAGTAGTTGGGCAGTTCGCCGACGCGGGTGTAGCCCAGCGAAAGATAGAATGCTTCGGCGGGTGATCCGGCTTCAGTGTCGAGAAACAACAAGCCGCGCTTGAGCTGACGCGCCGCCTGTTCCAGCGCTTGCATCAATTGCTGCCCCAGGCCGCGCCGTCGCGCTTCTTTGAGCACCATCAGTTTTTGCACCTCGGCACGGTTCAGGCCATTGGCCTTCTGGCAAAGAGCGAGCTGAGTGCTGGCCAGTACCTGCTCATCCTCAACCACAACCCACAACAGCAGGTTGCCGTTGGCGACGTCTTCCCGAAGTCCGTCGCACCAGGCGTACGCGTCTTCGAGGGTCAAGTCGGCCATGAAACCCACCGATGCGCCGTTGTTCACAGCCTCCAGCAGTAAGGTCGCCAGTCCGTGGCGGTAGTGCGCAAAACTTTCATCCGTGACGCGGCGTAGCTGGGCAGGATTCATGATCGCCTCTCAGTTGGAAACGGGAGCTTGTGACGGTGGGGCCGATGCGCCGGGTGACAAATCCAGTTGCATGAATGTCAGGTCCAGCCAGCGTCCAAATTTAGTGCCGACCTGTGGCATTTGGCCGGTCGTGATGAAGCCCAGTCGTTCATGCAGGCTGATAGAGGCCTTGTTCCCGCTTTCAATCGCCGCGACCATGATGTGTTTGTCGCACAGGCGAGCGCGGTCGATCAGGGCTTTCATCAGTTGCGGGCCCAGGCCTTTGCCGCGCTGATCGGCGCGCACGTAGACGGAATGCTCTACGGTGTGACGGAAGCCTTCAAAAGGGCGCCAGTCGCCAAACGACGAATAACCCGTGACCTGGCCGTCATCGTCAATGGCGACCAGAATCGGATAACCCTGAGTCTGGCGCGCATCGAACCAGGCCTGACGATTGGCCAGATCTACCGGTTGCTCGTTCCAGATCGCGGTGGTGTTAAGCACTGCGTCGGTGTAAATCGCCAGGATGCCCGGCAGATCAGCCGGGAGGGCGTCGCGAATCGTATGGCTCATGATCAGTTCCAGAGTCTCGTTCGGGGTCAGGCGATAGGCTGGTGCACGGTGACCAGTTTGGTGCCATCAGGGAAGGTCGCCTCGACCTGAATTTCGGGGATCATTTCCGGGATGCCTTCCATGACCTGTTCGCGAGTCAGCAGCGTTGTGCCGTAGTGCATCAGATCCGCTACGGTTTGCCCGTCGCGCGCGCCTTCAAGCAACGCCGCCGAGATGTAAGCCATGGCTTCCGGGTAGTTGAGCTTCACACCCCGGGCCAGCCGCCGTTCGGCAACCAGGCCTGCGGTGAAAATCAGCATCTTGTCTTTTTCGCGTGGGGTGAGATCCATGTTGGTTCCGTGTGTAAAAGTTTGATTTGCCAGTAATCCCTGTGGGAGCGAGGCTTGCCCGCGATAAGGCTGGACGCGGTTCACTTTAGATCGCGTCGCTCTTATCGCGGGCAAGCCTCGCTCCCACAGGATCAAGTACTCCAGATCCTCGGCGCCACCGCTTCGCGGCCCAGCACCGCCGGGCGCAGCAGTTTCCATAATTCGATCATCCAGGCCCGGGCATGCAGCGCCTCATCAGCCAGACAACGAGCAACCAGCAAACCGGGCAGTTGGGTCAGATCACCGCGTACCGGATTGGGCACCGATCGGCAGGCCTCAAGCAATTCGCTGTCAATGTCGCCGGTGACCAGCAACGTGCCAAATACGGTTTTGCCATCCAGACCAATCGGTGACTGGAGCAAGCCGTCGCCACCGATGATGCGTTGCCGTTCATGCCACAGCAACTTGCCCTCGCGGCGCACATCAAGATGCGCCTGGAAATGCCCGGTCTCGAAGCGCTCGCCGCTCGCCGGTCTGCCCAGCGCCACGACGTCCCAGTACAGCAGCCGCGCATCGCCTTGCAGATCGATGCGCGTGGTCAGTTCGGCCTGTGCGGCACTGAACACGATGGTTTCCTGCGGCAGCCATTCCAGCGTCGCACCGGACGCGACAGTCAGGTCAAGTTGCTGATACGCCGGACCTGCCGCGCGATACCACTTGGCTGCGCCGGGGCTGGTCAGTTGTGCCCAGGCATCAGGGCCGACGCTGGCGCTGATGTCCAGTCTGTCGCCGCCGGCAATGCCACCGGGTGGATGAACAATAATGTGCTGGCAAACTTCCGGGCCTTCGGCGTACAGGTGTTTTTGTACCCGCAGCGGCCCTTTGTGGCGGCGCTGGGTCGGTCGCGTGCTGTCGCCAAAACGACCGTAGCCCAGCTCCAGCTCGGCATGCCAGCTGGGCGTGAACAATGCGGTGTGGGCGGGAAGATTCATGTGATCGCTTTCATACTTTTGGAAAACAGCAGTTCTGGAAGACTGCACCTTAACGGAATACCACTCAGATGGTCACCAGACCACGCACGCCTTCGGCTTCCATATTCTCGCCCCGGCCTTGCTGAACGATCTCGCCACGGGACATCACCAGATACTGGTCGGCCAGCTCGGCGGCGAAGTCGTAAAACTGTTCAACCAGCAGAATGGCCATGTCGCCTCGCTCCGCGAGCTTCTTGATCACCACGCCGATTTCCTTGATCACCGACGGCTGAATGCCTTCGGTGGGCTCATCGAGGATCAGCAAGCGTGGACGGCTGGCCAGCGCACGACCAATCGCCAGTTGCTGCTGTTGACCGCCGGACAGGTCGCCGCCGCGTCGATGCTTCATCTGCAGCAACACAGGGAACAGCTCGTAAATGAATGCCGGGACTTCCTTTGCTTCAGAGCCCGGGAATCGCGACAGCCCCATCAACAGGTTCTCTTCCACGGTCAACCGGCCAAAAATTTCCCGGCCCTGTGGCACGTAAGCGATCCCGGCATGCACCCGTTGATGAGGTTTGAAACCGGTGATGGCTTTGCCTTCCCATTGCACAGCGCCCTCTTTGGCAGGCAGCAGGCCCATGAGCACCTTGAGCAAAGTAGTCTTGCCCACGCCGTTGCGGCCCAGCAGACACGTCACTTCACCGACCTTCACATCAAAGGACAGCCCGCGCAGGATGTGGCTACCGCCGTAGTACTGATGAAGTTGGCTAACGTGCAGCATTTGAGTTCCTCGATCATCAGCTTCAAGCGGCAAGCTTCAAGCTGTAAGAAAAAGCGGGTTTTGCTTTGGCTTCTAACTTGTCGCTTGCAGCTAGAAGCTTGCAGCTGGGCGCTTTAGCGACCCAAATACACTTCGATAACCCTTTCATCCGCCTGCACATCCGCCAGCGAGCCTTCGGCCAATACGCTGCCCTGATGCAGCACGGTCACGTGGTCGGCAATCGAACCCACAAAGCCCATGTCATGTTCCACCACCATCAACGAATGCTTGACCGCCAGGCTCTTGAACAGCTCGGCGGTGAATTCGGTTTCGGCGTCGGTCATGCCTGCGACTGGCTCGTCGAGCAGCAGCAATTGCGGATCCTGGACCAGCAACATGCCGATTTCCAGAAACTGTTTTTGACCGTGTGAAAGCAGACCGGCCGGGCGCTGCATGGACGATGTCAATCGTATGGTTTCCAGTACTTCGTCGATGCGGTCGCGTTGTTCGCCGCTGAGTTTCGCCCTCAGGCTGGCCCACACCGATTTATCAGTCTTCTGCGCCAGTTCGAGGTTTTCGAACACGCTCAAGGCTTCAAACACAGTGGGCTTCTGAAACTTGCGTCCGATGCCCGCCTGAGCAATTTCCACTTCGCTCATCTGCGTCAGGTCCAGGGTTTCACCGAACCAGGCCTTGCCGTGACTTGGGCGAGTCTTGCCGGTTATCACGTCCATCAGCGTGGTCTTGCCCGCGCCATTGGGGCCGATGATGCAGCGCAGTTCGCCGACGCTGATGTACAGATTCAGGTCGTTGAGTGCCTTGAAACCATCGAAACTGACGCTGATGTCTTCCAGCGTAAGGATCGTGCCGTGGCGCGTGTTCAGCCCTTTGCCGACGCTTTGCCCCAGGCCAATCGCATCGCGACTGGTGCCTGCATCAGCATTGGGGTCGAGAATAGGTTCGAGCATGAATGCCGGTGTCGGAGTGGTTTTCATTGTTCGCCCCTCTTCTTGAGCAAACCGATCACGCCTTTAGGCAGATACAGCGTGACGATGATGAACAGCGCGCCGAGGAAGAACAGCCAGTACTCCGGGAAGGCTACGGTGAACCAGCTCTTCATGCCGTTCACGAGGCCGGCACCCAGCAGCGGGCCGATCAGCGTTCCGCGCCCGCCAAGTGCTACCCAGACGGCGGCTTCAATGGAATTGGTCGGTGACATTTCGCTCGGGTTGATGATGCCGACCTGCGGCACATACAGCGCGCCAGCCAAACCACACAGCACTGCGCTCAATACCCAGACAAACAGTTTGAAACCACGCGGGTCGTAGCCGCAGAACATCAGGCGGTTTTCGGCATCGCGCAGGGCGGTCAGCACCCGGCCAAACTTGCTCTGCGCCAGACGCCAACCCACATACAGGCTCGCCACCAGCAGGATCACCGTCGCCAGAAACAGCGTGGCGCGGGTGCCTTGAGAGCTGATGCTGAAACCGAGAATGCTGCGGAAGTTGGTGAAGCCGTTGTTGCCGCCAAAACCGGTTTCATTACGGAAGAACAGCAACATACCGGCGAAGGTCAGGGCCTGGGTCATGATCGAGAAATACACGCCTTTGATCCGCGAACGGAAGGCGAAGAATCCGAACACCAGCGCCAGCAGACCCGGCGCCAACACTACAAGACACATGGCCCACAGGAAGTTATCCGTACCTGCCCAATACCACGGCAGTTCGGTCCATGACAGAAAGGTCATGAATGCGGGCAAGCCATCGCCCGCGGCTTCGCGCATCAGGTACATGCCCATGGCATAACCGCCGAGTGCGAAGAACAGGCCATGGCCCAGGGAGAGCAAACCGGCGTAACCCCAGACCAGATCCAGTGCCAGCGCGACGATGGCGTAACAGAGAATCTTGCCTACCAGCGTCAGGGTGTAGGCCGACACCTGAAAGCTGTTATCGGCAGGCAGCAGGGACAGCAGCGGCATCGCGAGCAGAATTGCCAGCACGATAACGCCAACCGCCACAGTACCTTTGGGGCCGACTTTTTGTGCGGCAGTGACCATCAATGGTTGGTTCATCAGTCGATCACCCGTCCTTTCAATGCGAAGAGGCCTTGCGGACGTTTCTGGATAAACAGAATGATCAGCGCCAGGATCAGGATCTTGCCCAATACAGCGCCGATTTGCGGTTCGAGAATCTTGTTGGCGATGCCCAGACCGAAGGCCGCCATGACGCTACCGGCCAGTTGCCCGACACCGCCGAGCACCACCACCAGGAACGAGTCAATGATGTAGCTCTGGCCCAGGTCCGGGCCGACGTTGCCGATCTGACTCAGGGCTACGCCGCCCAGCCCGGCAATGCCGGAGCCGAGCCCGAAGGCCATCATGTCGATGCGCCCGGTCGGCACACCGCAGCAGGCGGCCATGTTGCGGTTCTGGGTCACGGCACGCACGTTCAGGCCCAAGCGGGTTTTGTTCAGCAGCAGCCAGGTCAACACCACCACGAATAGCGCAAACGCAATGATCACGATGCGGTTGTAGGGCAGTACGAGATTGGGCAGTACCTGGAACCCGCCAGAGAGCCATTCAGGGTTGGCCACTTCAACGTTCTGCGCACCGAAGGCCAGACGCACGGCCTGTATCAGCATCAGGCTGATACCCCAGGTGGCAAGCAGGGTTTCCAGTGGTCGGCCATACAGATGGCGGATCACCGTGCGCTCCAGTGCCATGCCTATGGCCGCCGTAACGAAAAATGCCACTGGCAAGGCAATCAGCGGGTAGTACTCGATAGCACCCGGCGCATAGCGCTGGAACATCAACTGCACGACATACGTGGAGTACGCCCCAAGCATCAGCATTTCGCCGTGGGCCATGTTGATCACGCCCAGCAAGCCGAAGGTGATTGCCAGACCGAGCGCTGCCAGCAGCAGAATCGAGCCCAGCGACATCCCGCTGAATGCCTGACCGAGTAACTCGCCCACCATCAGCTTGCGTTTGACTTGCGCCAGGCTGGTTTCGGCTGCGATACGCACACTGGCGTCAGTTTCAACGCCCGGTGCCAACAAGGTTTCAAGACGAGTGCGGGCCAGCGGATCACCGGTTTCACCGAGCAGGCGCACGGCCGCCAGGCGGACGGTCGGGCTGGAGTCAACCAGTTGCAGATTGGCCAGTGCCAGTGTGAGTGCGTCGTGGACGTCATCATCTTTCTCATCGGCCAGTCGCACGCTCAGGAATGGCAACTGAGCAGGGCGGGCTGATTTTTGCAATTGCAGCGCCGCTGACAGACGCAGCTTTGCATCCTCAGACAGCAGTTGGTGGCTGGCCAGTGCGGTATCGACCAAACCACGCAAGCGGTTATTCAGGCGCAGTTTGCGCGGCTCATCGGTTGTTGGCGTATCAGCATCGACCGCGACGTATTTGTCGCCGGTTTCGATAAATGCACGTTTGCTGCTGTCAGCAGCGACTCGGCCTTCCTGCAGGGCATTGATCAAATCAATGCGTTCCGGAATGGGCTGGGCGGCCCAGCTCTCGAGGAGTTCGGCCTGTTGTGCGGAACTGGCCGCCACGAAATCACCGGCATCGCTGGCCTGTGCCGCCATGGGCAGCAGCAAGGCGAGGGTGAAGATGAAGCGGTACAGAATGTTGGGCATGGCGGGTGTCCTGAAAGCGTCCGCATGAATTGCGCGGAGTCTGTAGGAGCGCGCTTGCCCGCGATGACGTCAGCAAGGTCAGTGCATCTTCATTGCCTGACAAATTGCTATCGCGGGCAAGCGCTCCTACAGGGGGGAGGTGTGACCTCAGCTACTTAGTTACTCTTCACCGCATGATCCGGCTTCTTGTCGTTACCCGGGATGTACGGGCTCCATGGCTGGGCGCGGATCGGCTCTTTGGTCTGCCAGACGACGTTGAACTGACCGTTGTCCTCGACTTCGCCGATCATCACTGGCTTGTGCAGGTGATGGTTGGTTTTGTCCATGGTCAGGGTGAAGCCCGATGGCGCGGCGAAGGTCTGGCCTGCCATGGCTTCGCGGACTTTATCCACATCGGTGGACTTGGCTTTCTCGACCGCTTGCGCCCACATATGGATGCCCACGTAAGTGGCTTCCATTGGGTCGTTGGTCACGGCTTTGTCTGCACCCGGCAGGTTTTTCTTCTTGGCGTAGGCTTTCCAGTCAGCAACGAACTTGCTGTTAACCGGGTTCTCTACGGACTGGAAGTAGTTCCAGGCGGCCAGGTGACCCACCAGCGGTTTGGTGTCGATACCGCGCAGTTCTTCTTCGCCCACCGAGAACGCTACAACCGGAACGTCGGTAGCCTTCAGGCCCTGGTTGGCCAGTTCTTTGTAGAACGGCACGTTGGAGTCGCCGTTGACGGTCGAGATAACAGCCGTCTTGCCGCCCGCAGAGAACTTCTTGATGTTGGCAACGATGGTTTGATAGTCAGCGTGGCCGAACGGGGTGTAGACCTCTTCGATGTCCTTGTCCGCTACACCTTTGGAGTGCAGGAACGAGCGCAGAATCTTGTTGGTAGTGCGTGGGTAAACGTAGTCGGTGCCCAGCAGGAAGTAACGCTTGGCTGCGCCACCGTCTTCGCTCATCAGGTACTCGACCGCAGGAATCGCCTGTTGGTTAGGCGCTGCGCCGGTGTAGAACACGTTGGGCGACATTTCTTCGCCTTCGTATTGAACCGGGTAGAACAGCAGGCCGTTGAGTTCTTCGAACACCGGCAGCACGGATTTGCGTGATACCGAGGTCCAGCAGCCGAACACCACGGCAACCTTGTCCTGAGTCAGCAACTGACGACCTTTTTCAGCGAACAACGGCCAGTTGGACGCCGGGTCAACGACTACTGCTTCCAGCATCTTGCCGTTGACGCCGCCCTTGGCGTTGATTTCGTCGATGGTCATCAACGCCATGTCTTTGAGCGATGTTTCGGAGATAGCCATGGTGCCCGACAGCGAATGCAGAATGCCGACCTTGATGGTCTCGGCAGCTTGAACGGTCCATGTAAGGCCCATGGCCGCGATGGACGCGGACAGGGTAAACGCTTTGATCAGACTGCGACGCTTCATTGGGCTAGCTCCGTTATTGGTATTCGATGGGGCACACGAGATAACGCATATCTGATTGCTGTTTAGCAAAGGCTGGGCCAAGGCACGGAATAGCCCACCAGAACAGGAAGCTGTCCTGGTGGACAAGAAATGGGCGCACCAGCATGGGACTTATTTGGCGGGCTGGTGCGCAGTGCTGCGCTTAATTGGTGCTAGTGCTTTAAAGCATCAACTCAGTGTTGCCGGAGTACAGATCAAACATTTTTTCCGGAATGGCGGCCGGGCTTTTGAAGTAAACGTAGAAACGCTTGCCTACAAGACGACTGGCCACCAGTTGTAGCGGCGTGGAGGGCGCAATCGCCACGTGGTCTCCCAGAAAGCTGGTGAACAGGTTTTTCTTCGGCACAGACTCATTGAAAATGACAAACACTGTGCTGTCCTCACTGCCGGCCGCCTCGCGAATGAATCCGTCGCGGCTCCACTGCTCGCTGCTCCAGCGGCTGACAGAAGCAGACTGAATACCGTTATCGACGAACACCTGTCCGATCTCGGTGGTCAGTTTTCGCAGCCCGGCGGCGCTGACCAATGCTGCGCGATAAGCCCGCCCCTGATATTCGTTGAGGCAATAGAACTCGTTCAGAAAACGAAGGGTCCACGGTGTGCGCATTCTCGCGCGCAGCAGGCTGTTGATGGGCTGCGAGCCGCCTTCACAGTAATCCAGTATTTCAGGCAGTTCGCTGGCGTTGGAGGTTTGTGCCAGACGCAGATAGTTACGATTGAATGCCAGTTTAGAGACGGTGCTGACCTCCTCCGCCGAGCTCGGCCAATCCCTTGTCACATCGCCCAGTTCCCGATCCGACTGCCTCAACAGCAGGCTGCTTATCCGGGTGCGCAGGGTTTCTATTTTGCTCCAGACGCCCGGGCTGGATTCCACGGCGTAGGCGCGCTCTGCAATCAGCAAGTCGGGATTAGTGACGTCTACCCGATAGAGCCGACAGTGGCCGAACAGCCAGGGCTGACGTTTGATGAAGTATTGCTGCTCGCCTATCTGGACAGCATGGAACTGGTTAGCATCGTAGGGCACAACGGCGTCAAGGTCTGTGCGTTGCGATGTAGGGCTGGATGATTCCAGATAGCCGATCTGCTCCTCACCTTCAGAGGTGGTGCGCTGTACCAGTGGCGTGGCTGATCGCAGATCCTCCAGCGGGGCGAAAGGCTCACGATTTATGACCCAGCGACCCAGTGCGGCAGCGCCAAGATAGCCAACCGCACACAACAATTCGAAGGCGGCCCCATGGTAATCACCTTCTCTGAGATGTTGAAAAGCCTCCCAGAGTTTGAACAGGCCTACACCCGCCGCCAAGGCAATGAGTACCGGTGATGGAATGAACAGCATGGCAATATTCAGCGCGATGCTGCCAAACAATGAACCGTGTTTTTTGATCACTTCGGGACGGAAGTGAAGCTCATGCCTGCGGTTATGCTTGAGGTCGTGATGGGTCATGAGGTAGTCCTCGCCCTCCTCAACGTAATCAGGTTCGCCGAAAATAAGGCTGGGCAGCCTGGCTGGCGCTTTCAGGTGTTTGTACGTTTCCCGTGCACGAAAGTGCTTGAGCCATTGCTCGTACTCTTCGGCGCTGCATTCAACCGGGCGACTTTCCTCGGGTAACTGGCGTAGCAGGTATCGGGTGAAGTCGGGATGATCCAGAAACTGCTCACGCATGGCCTTCTCGTTGGGGTACCAGCGAAATACCCGACTGTCCGGGGCATTGAGGGTACAGAGCAACATCGGCTGATCGGCTGTTGAATCTTGCGGTGCGATACGCATGACATCAGGCAGCGTGTGTTGCTCCAGGATCATGAAGTCAAGGTTGATGGTTTTGCCATCGACCTTCTGCCGGGTCTCGACGCAGGGGTTATCAATGATGACCTTCATCCATGCCTTGGCCGCGTCGGGTAGCGGGTCAGCCTGAGCCTGTACCTGGTCCATGCGCAATTGGGCGATGGCGAGGCTTCTCACGTTCTCAAGCCAGGCTATCTGATGAGTTCCCTGAGGTTGCGGGCCATCGGGTATGTTTTTGCACAGATGATGCAACTGGATGATCGATTTACTGTAATCCTGCGCGGCAGCCACCCAGCGTTGCTGGTGCTCGTGGCTGACTGTTGACCACCAGTGCGGCATGTTGCCAGCGATCAGTCGATGGTCGTTGCGATCAAGCATCAGCGCATTGTCCAGATGCGCAGCCTGCGCAAGTCGTTGCGGCAGGGTGCGCGCGAAATCATCCGCGTCGATCCTCAGGGCTTTTGCCTGGCCTAACAGATAACTGAAATCGGCCTGTTGTCTGGCTAACTGTTGGTCAAACAACACCTGCAGTACCTCGCCATGCATGACCGATAATTGCCACCTCGGCGCTTTGGTCGGGAACGTGAGGATTTTAGCCCGAGACGCGGCGCTGAGGTTTTGCAGTACAACCTGTTTTTGTATGGCGTCACTAAAGCGCATCTCCAGCGAGTGGATCATCGCTGCAATGTTTGCAAAGCCTTCCAGGCCTTGATGTTCAGTGCGCAGCAACACCTCCCCCAGACTGCTGTCATTCAATGCGGGCGGGACCAGACTATGGGTGTGCGTGAGGACAAACGCCCCGGGGAAAATGTGCACTTCGCCTTGGCCATCTATCAGTGCCAGTTGAAAGGCCCCGTATCTTTGGACGGTGTCGTCATCGGCGGTACGTGGCCTGTTGAGTTGATCTTCAAGCATGGCGTGCTGGCTAATAGTGAGCAGGTTTTGCTCGACTGCCGCTTCGGACTCCAGCCGTAATGCTTTTTTGCGCTCGGTGATGAATCGCTCGCGTCGGCTGATGCCCTTGTCCAGGTAGCTCCAGTAGTCAGCCAATTGCTGGCGATAAGCAGGCTCAAACGCAATGTTGAAGTGCTTGTATAAATCCAGAATATGCTGGCATTCGAGATGCGCGATTTCGTCGGCTTCAGCCACTGTGTCGGCGGCTTTGTAGAAGCCTGCGTGGGCCGACAAATCGAAACTTTTGCGACCCAGAGCATGATCGAGGAGCGTGGCTCGAACCGGTTCCGAATACCGGAACTGACGCAGTGAGCGTTCGATGGTGGGGTGGCCTTGCACGGGTAACTGGGTGAAGGGCGGGATCGTCAGGCTTTTCAGCATGTAGGACGTCAGCCAGGTGTGGTTGATGTCGATGCTGACGCCAGGGTGATCGCGCTTGAGCAGGCGCAGAAACTCCTGTTCTGCGACGGTACGCAAATCGGGTGGGTACGCCGCGTTGCTGGCAGCGGGTGAAGCAGATTGAGTCGTCATGATTCCGTTTCGTTTTGTGAAAGATGCAGCTCACGAAATCGGATTTAGGGGAGGGTGTCTGTCGGCTGGAGGGCTTTTCTTGTTGGGGTTATTCTGCAAGAGCTGTAGGCATCAGGTCTGTGAGCCCTGTAGGACTGGCTTTAGCGGTGAACTTGAGGTTGATGCATATCTTGTGGGAGCGAATTCATTCGCGAAAGGGCCGATAGATTCACAGCATTTTCGTCGTCAGGGATGCGGCCCTCCTGGCTAAAGCCAGTCCTACAAGATCAAAACCCTGTCAATGACTGTGCGCGGATGCCCCAGGCGGCTGCTTCAGCACTTCGACCTCTAGCGTGACCGCACCTGACTTCTCGAAATGCAGGGTCAACGGGAAGCTTTTACCATCCGTAAGCGAAGCCTTGTCCTTCAGGTCCAGCAGCATCACGTGATAACCCATTGGCGCGAATACGGCGTCGCCACCCGCCGGGACTTCCACGTTTGGCACTTGCTGCATCTTCATCAAACCGTTGGCGTGAACATGTTCGTGAAGCTGAGCCGTGCCTGCGATGGGCGTGTCTACGCTGAGCAGGCGGTCTGTGCTCTGCCCATTGTTGTGAATGACAAAATAGGCCGCGACGTTGGGCGCATTCGGCGGCAGCTCCATTGACCATGGGCTGGCAATATTCAGCTCGGCGGCGCGATAGTCATTGGCGTTGGCGTAACTCACTGGCAGCAATAATGCGGTCAGCATGAGCAGGTGCTTCAACATTAAAGAGACTCCTGTCGATTGAGCTGCCATTTAGCCTGAACAGCCTGGCGATGTAAAAAGCCCGGAATGTGGCGCGATGCCGCGCTGTCGCAAAGCAACGTAGGACCTGTAGGCGCGCGCTTGGTCTGGGCCGCATCCGGACGATAACGTCAGCACAGCCGATATATTTATTGGCTGACACACCGAATCGCGGGCAAGCGCGCTCCTACAGGTAAAAAATCCTTCAGCAATCAGCATCAGAGCTGATACTGATCCAGCGCCTCAAGCAATGCCGCCGCAGAACCAAACTCCCGATCCACCTGCGGTAACTCCGGACGCTGGAGTATCAACACCGGCACTTTCAGTTCCCGCGCGACTTCCAGCTTGGCTTCGGTCGCATCGCCACCGCTGTTCTTGCTGATCAGCACATCAATGGTGCGCCGCTGAAAGAGCGCGCGCTCGTCCTCAAGCAGAAACGGACCACGCGCACCGATGACTTCGCAGCGCTCGTGCTGCGGCACGTCGCGCAGGGTATTTTCGAGGGCGCGTAACGTCCAGAACTGATGTGTGGGGATTTCATCCAGATGCTGCAAGGGTTCACGACCCAAGGTGAACAATGGACGCTTGAAGGGCTGCAGCGCTTTGATCAGCTCGGCCCAGTCCGCCACTTCGCGCCAATCGTCGCCCGGTCCCGGTTGCCAGGCGGGCCTGCGCAATGCCCAGCACGGCACTTTGGCGAGCCTGGCGGCGCGGGCCGCGTTCTGGCTGATTTGGGCCGCGTAAGGATGGGTCGCGTCGACCAGTAAATCGATGCCTTGCCCGGTAATGAACTGCGCCAGCCCTTCAGCGCCGCCGTAACCACCGACTCGCACTTCGCAGACAAGATCAGTCGGTACCCGGCCTACGCCTGCAAGGCTGTAAATATGCTGCGGCCCCAGCGTGCGGGCGATGGCCAGTGCGTCGGTCACTCCGCCAAGCAATAACACGCGCTTCAAGCACTGACTCCGGCTGTTCCGACGATGCCGCCCTGACGATCAATCGCGAAGACTTCCACTTCAACCTGCGATGGCACAACGCTGCGGGCGAAGTCCAGTGCGTGCTGGCAAACGATGTCACCCAGCGGCACCTCTGCTGCCGAGCACATCGCCAGAGCCTGCTGGCTGGTATTGGCTTCGAGAATGGCCTGCTGCAGTGCTTCATCGGCTCCTCCATCTGCCGCCCAGCGCGCCAGTTGCGGCAGGTCGATGCTGGAATGACGGCTGTGCAGGTCCATATGTTTTGCAGCCAGTTTGCTGATCTTGCCGAAGCCGCCGCAGATACTCAGTTTCGCCACTGGCACTTTGCGCAGGTGTTTGAGCACAGCCCCGACGAAGTCGCCCATCTCGATCAAGGCGATGTCCGGCATCTGATAGAAGCGGCGCATGGTGTCTTCGCTGGCGTTGCCCGTACAGGCAGCGATGTGTTGATAACCGTTGGTTTTGGCGACGTCGATGCCCTGGTGGATAGACGCGATATAGGCCGCGCAGGAGAACGGCCGGACAATGCCGCTGGTGCCCAGAATCGACAGCCCTCCGACAATTCCGAGGCGCGGATTCATGGTCTTCAGCGCCAGGGCCTCACCGCCTTCGACATTGACCGTGATTTCAAAACCGCCGGTGTAATTGAGCTCGTTGGCCAGCGCTTGCAGGTGTTCGATGATCATCATCCGTGGCACCGGATTGATCGCCGGCTCGCCCACTTTCAGGACCAGACCCGGTCGCGTGACAGTGCCTACGCCCTGACCTGCAATAAAAATTACCGTCGCAACATCCAGCAGCCGCACCCGGGAAAAAACCAGTGCGCCATGGGTGACGTCGGGGTCGTCCCCGGCATCCTTGATAGTACCGGCTTCTGCACCGTCCCCCGCCAATCGGCAGAACTCCAGGCGCATTTGCACGTGCTTGCCCTTGGGCAGGACGATTTCCACCGCATCGTTGACTTCACCGCCCAACAACAACCGCGCCGCCGCCAGACTGGTGGCGGTTGCGCAACTGCCGGTGGTCAGGCCACTTCGCAAGGGGGCGGGTTGTTCTGCGGTTTCGTTACGCATCAGGGTTTGACCACATCCAGCAGAGTGATAGGCAGAGCCTGACGCCACGTATCGAATTCGCCCAGCGGTTTGGCGTGGGCGATGTGGATACGGGTCAGTTCACCGCCATGTAGATCACGCCAGGCCATCAACGTTGCTTCGCTTTGCAATGTGACGGCATTGGCTACCAGACGGCCGCCGGAACGCAGTTGCTGCCAGCAGGTATCCAGCACGCCGGGGCGGGTCACGCCGCCGCCGATAAAAATCGCGTCGGGACGTTCCAGCCCGGCCAGCGCCTGAGGCGCACTGCCGCGCACCAGTTGCAGGCCCGGCACGCCTAGGGCATCGCGATTGAATTCGATCAGTTGCTGGCGGCCTTCATCGGCTTCAATGGCCAGGGTTCGGCAGGTGGGGTGGGCGCGCATCCATTCGATGCCGATAGAGCCGCAACCCGCGCCGACGTCCCACAACAACTCGCCCGGCACCGGGGCCAGGCGTGCCAGAGTGATCGCCCGCACATCGCGTTTGGTCAGTTGGCCGTCATGTTCGAAGGCTTCATCGGGCAAACCAGCCAACGGCGAAAGACGCAAGGCGCTGGCATCGGCACGGCAATCGATTGCCACTACATTCAGCGCGGCGATTTCGGGGTTGGCCCAATCACTGGCCAGCCCGTCCACGCGACGTTCGGCCGGACCGCCCAGATGCTCAAGCACGGTCATGTGACTTGGGCCGAAACCACGTTCACGCAGCAAACCGGCAATCGCCGCCGGGCTGCTGCCGTCATTACTCAGAATCAGCAGGCGCACACCGTGATGGAACCGGGCATTCAACGCGGCCAGCGGTCTGGCCACCACGGACAGCGTGACCACGTCCTGCAACGGCCAGCCCAAACGGGCCGCCGCCAGTGAATAGGAGGAGGGCGCAGGCAGGATCAGCATTTCTTCGACAGGCACAACGCGCGTCAGGCTGGCGCCTACCCCAAACAGCATCGGATCGCCGCTGGCCAGCACGCACACCTCAGCGCCGCGTTGTTCGAGCACAGGGTTCAGAGAGAAAGGGCTGGGCCAGGCGCGGCGTTCAGCCTTGATGCAAGGCGGCAGCAACTCCAGCTGACGCGGCCCGCCAAACACCTGATCGGCACGCAATAGAGCGTGCCGGGCGTTCTTGCCAAGGCTTTTGTAGCCGTCTTCACCAATTCCCACGACCGTCAGCCAGGGCGACATTTGCGTACCTCAATCCGATCTTCCGACAGAGCGGCTTTTCATGCCTGCGGACAAAGCAGGCATAATACCGCGCCTGATAGACACAAGTGCCTATTCAAACCAATTGATGGTGATCCATTGACCGAGCCGAAGTTCGCTCGCACGCCTCTAACGTCCTTACGCCCCTCGGCTTGTCCGGGGTTGCTGCGTATCGTCCCGGCACTGGATGGCGGCATCTGCCGGATCAAGCTGGCAGGCGGCTCGCTCAACGCGGCGCAGGCTAACGCCGTTGCACAGGCGGCGCACGCCTACGCCCATGGGGTGATCGAAGCCACTAATCGCGCCAACCTGCAGATTCGCGGCATTGGTGAGCAACAGGCGCAACTGATCGACACGCTGCTCGGGGCCGGGCTCGGCCCGAACAACCCCGACAGCGATGACGTGCGCAACCTGATGCTCAGCCCCGTGGCGGGCCTGGACCCACAGATGCTGCTGGACGTGCGACCTTTGGCCGCGCAGATTCTGGCTGCGCTGGAAAGCAATCCGCGCTTTCATGACCTGTCGCCCAAGTTCGCCCTGTCTCTGGACGGCGGCGAAGGCATGGTGATGCTCGAACATCCCCATGATCTGTGGCTGTCGGCGCTCAACGTGGACGGCGATATCATGCTGGGCTTCGGTCTTGCGGGTTGTCCTGCTCAAAGTTCGCCCTTGGCAGCGGTTCCGGTGGCTAGCGGGCTGGAGCTGGTATTGGCGGTTCTGGAGCTGTTTCTGGATCTGGCGCGTCCCGAGCAGGTGCGCATGCGACATCTGTTAGAGGAAGTTTCGGCGCAGCAATTGCTTGAGCAGCTACAGCTGCGTTTGAGTGTTGAACTGAGAGCTGATCAAAAAGTAACCGCCTGGCGTCGTCCTGCAAACAGTCCGAACCAGCACTTGGGAATTTATCCACAGCGGCAAACCGGCCTGGTAGCAGTAGGCGGTGCTGTGCCATTAGGGCGCATTGATCCGGCGATGCTGAACGCGGTTGCGCAACTGGCGACCGGGTTCGGCGATGGCAGCTTGCGCCTGACCCCTTGGCAAAGCGTGCTGTTGCCGAATATCCCGAGCGGGCAGGGTGCACGGGTGCTCTCGGCGTTGCAGGACGCCGGGCTGGTGTGCTCCGCCGATCAGCCGTTGGCACAGATCATCGCCTGCACCGGTTCGACCGATTGCGCTAAGGGACTGGCCGACACCAAGGCCGATGCAAGGCTGCTGGCCGGGCAATTGCAACGCAGCGGAGTCAGCCGACCAGTACATCTTTCAGCCTGCAAGCGTTCGTGTGCAGCGGCGCATCTGGCCTCGGTAACGTTACTGGCGGTTTCTCCCGGCCACTATGACCTTTATTTTCGCGATGCAGCGCAGCCCGGTTTCGGTGCCCTGCAAGCGCGTGACCTCACTATTGAAGCAGCCGGCGCATTGTTGATCGCCGACTCACGGAGCAGTACCCATGATTGATTACATCCGCGATGGTCAGGAGATTTATCGCAACTCCTTCGCGATCATTCGTGCGGAAGCGCGCCTGGATACGATCCCTGCCGACCTGGAAAAACTCGCCGTGCGCGTGATCCATGCCTGCGGCATGGTTGAGGTCATCGAAGACCTGCGTTTCTCGGAAGGTGCTGGCAAGGCCGGGCGCGACGCGCTGGCCGCTGGTGCGCCGATCCTGTGTGATGCGCGCATGGTGTCCGAGGGCATCACGCGTACTCGCCTGCCTGCCAACAATCAGATCATTTGCACATTGCACGATGAGGGTGTGCGGGAGTTGGCTCTGGAGCTGGGTAACACTCGTTCCGCCGTAGCGCTGGAGCACTGGCGTGAACATCTTGAGGGCAGCGTCGTGGTGATCGGCAATGCGCCGACCGCCTTGTTCTATCTGCTGGAAATGCTTGATGCGGGCGCGCCTAAACCGGCCCTGATTCTCGGCTTCCCGGTCGGTTTCGTCGGGGCGGCCGAATCCAAGGCCATGCTTGCCGCCGACAGTCGTGGCGTACCGTTCGTGATCATGCAGGGGCGTCGTGGCGGCAGTGCCATGGCCGTGGCTGCCCTCAACGCACTGGCCACGGAGATCGAATGATGCAGGCACGCGGTCGATTGATTGGCCTGGGCGTCGGCCCTGGCGACCCCGAGCTGATTACCGTCAAAGCCCTGCGCTTGCTGCGTGAGTCGCCAGTGGTCGCGTACTTCGTGGCCAAGGGCAAGAAGGGCAATGCGTTCGGCATCATCGAAGGTCATTTGCAGGACGCCCAGACCTTGATGCCGCTGGTCTACCCGGTGACAACCGAAGCGCTGCCTGCGCCGATGTCCTACGAAAAAGTCATCAGTGATTTCTACGATGAGGCCAGTTTCGATGTGGCGGCCCATCTGGACGCTGGTCGTGACGTGGCGGTGATCTGCGAAGGCGATCCGTTCTTTTACGGTTCCTACATGTACCTGCATGACCGCCTTGCCGATAAATACGAAGCTCAGGTCATACCGGGGGTCTGTTCGATGCTGGGGGGCGCATCGGTGTTGGGCGCGCCGCTGGTGTATCGCAATCAGAGCCTTTCAGTCTTGTCCGGCGTGCTGCCCCATGAAGAACTCAAGCGCAAACTGGCCGATGCTGACGCAGCGGTGATCATGAAGCTGGGTCGCAACTTTCCAAAAGTCCGCCAGGTGCTGGAAGAATTGGGCCTTGCAGAGCGGGCGCTGTACGTTGAGCGGGCGACCATGGCCAATCAGAAAATCGTACCGCTGGATGAAGTGGTGCCGATGTCTTCGCCGTACTTCTCGCTGATCATTGTTCCTGGCGAAAGGTGGCGGGGCTGATGGCGCACAACATTCCAGCCATTGTGATTCTGGGCAATGGCAGCTTGGCGACTGCCCGACGCATTCAGCAGCTCTATCCGGACTCGCTGATTTACGGCTTGATTGATCGAGTACAGGACGCGGACCGGACCTACAGCGAGTTTGGTGCAACCTTGCGTCAGTTCTATCAACAGAACACGCCGATCATTGCCCTGTGTGCGGCGGGTATCGTGATTCGCACCCTTGCACCTTTGCTGCTGGAAAAAGGCGCTGAACCCGCCGTGCTTGCCATCGCTGAAGACGCTAGCGCCGTAGTACCGCTGCTGGGCGGCCTCGGCGGGGTCAATGTCATGGCCCGGGAAATCGCTGCCGGTCTGGGTATCGCGCCTGCGATCACCACCAGTGGCGAGCTGCGTTTCGGCACGTGCCTGCTCAATCCTCCAAGTGGCTATGCGCTGGGTGATCTGGAACTGGGCAAGCGTTTTGTCTCTGATTTGCTATCCGGAGAAAGCGTACGCATTGAAGGTTCTGCGCCCTGGCTGACCGATGCAAAACTGCCGGAGGACGAGCAGGCGCAATTGGCAATTCACGTCAGCTGCACCGAGCGTGAGCCGTCGGCCCATGAACTGCTGATCTACCCGCGCAGCGTAGCGGTGGCTGTAACGGTAACCAGCACTGAGCTGGCTGTTGGCATCCGCGCTGCGCTGCACGATGCGGGTATCGCTATTCAGTCACTGGCCTGTCTGTTGGCGGCTGATTCACAGATGGCCGATCCGTTGCTGCATCAGGCGGCCCGCGAACTCGACGTGCGACTGCGTTTTGTTACTGCGGCTTCAGCGGTTGATATGGCTGCGCAAGCCGTGCCGCAACTGCTGCCGCCGATCAGCGTCAACGAGGGGTTGGCAATTACTGTCGCCCCTCAACCGCTAGATGTGGAAAAGATTGGCAAGGGTCGCGGCAGGCTTGCCGTTATCGGCCTTGGGCCGGGTGCCGCAGAGCTGATGGTGCCCGCCGTCAAGGCCGAACTGGCCCGGGCCAATGACATTCTGGGTTACGAAACCTATGTGCGCATGGCCGGGCCGTTTCGGGCTGATCAGGTCATGCACTGCACCGATAACCGTGAAGAAATGCAGCGCGCCCGACATGCCTTTGAACTGGCAGCTTCCGGGCGCTCAGTCGTGGTCGTGTCGTCCGGCGACCCCGGTGTGTTTGCCATGGCCGCAGCGGTGCTGGAAGCGCTGCACGAATCGACCGATGCCGATTGGCACAACGTCGAGCTGGAAATCCTGCCCGGAGTCTCCGCGTCGCTGGCAACCGCCGCTCAGGCAGGGGCGCCGTTGGGCCATGACTTCTGCGTGATGTCGCTCTCGGACAATCTCAAGCCGTGGGACATCATCGAAAAGCGTCTGGATCTGGCCTCTCAGGCTGATCTGGCGCTGGCCTTCTACAACCCGATTTCCCGCTCCCGTCCCTGGCAGCTGGGGCGCGCGCTGGAAATCGTCCGCCAGCATCGCACGCCTGAAACGCCTGTCACGCTGGGGCGAGATATAGGCCGACCGGGGCAAACCTTGCGGATTCTTACGCTGGGCGAGCTGACACCTGATCAGGTGGACATGCGCACCATGGTGCTGATTGGCTCTTCGACGACCTGCACATTTGCTCGGGCAGATGGCAGTCAATGGGTTTACACGCCCCGTTGGTATGGCGAAAAGCCGACTGGCTAGCGCAGGCATTCGAGTGGGCAGCATCCCGGTTTGTATGCTTCCAGCACACAGGATCGGGAGCTGCCGACAGCAGCTTCCTGCTCGTCAGATCACCTCCTGAAGCAGCAGGCGCTATCTTTCAGTGCCCGGACTACTATTTCCCATTTCTTTTATGTATTCATTTCGTGTAGGAATATACGACTTCTGACCGGCTTTCTATAACTTGTCCTGTCCGAAAGTTATTTTGTGGAAGTAAGGATCTAGTCTCCAAGCCCTGTTTGCTGCAAGTTGCCAATGTAATAAATTATGTGTCATGGATGATCGACAGTTGCTATCGGTAAATGACTTGCCTAGGCTGAGCGTGTGGTCTTGATGTTGTGGATGTTATGAGTTTGACCATTTGATTTGTTACCGCTTCTGAAAGGACATCCCATTATATTTATTGGCTTTATGTCGATGAGGTGAAATTTGACCTTGTCAGTCCGCATGGCCTGAATACGAACTCGTGGACGAGTCGTTAACTAAAAGGAATTTTTTATGAATGATGCATTGGACTTTCGTGAAAGTCCGGCTGAACGGATCAGTTTTGTACAAGGGCTGGACTTCGATACTGCTTCACCGGTCGCCATGAACCGTACACGAATGACGCGGACGCTGGACCTTGATCCAAAGAACGATGAAGCGGCCGTGGTTGCCAACACTATTCTGGGGTTCGTCGCGGGGATGTCGCGAGAAAACAAGGATGCCGTGAAAAAGACGGTATTGCTGGCGGTGCTCGTTGCCGACAACGCATTTGGTCTGGAGCGCGGGGGCGAAAACTGGTTCAACAAATTTTACAGCGTCATGAATGGGGTGGGCTGGGTTCCGGAACACTGGGATTACGCTCAATACCGGACGACCGATCAGCGCTTCACCATGGAGCAGGTCGGGCTCAAAATTCTCGGTTCGGCTATTGCCACCATGGCAGGCTCAGGTCCAGCCGCAATGATATTGGCCAAAGTTGCAAAGGACGCTATCGAGGCGCTTCAAGTCAGCAACGAGCCAGTGGAACTGTTCAAAAGGCATACCCGCGACTACGACAAAGGAAATTTCTGTATTGGCTCGTGTATTGAATCTCAAGGGGAAGTTTATTTTGCATTAGGTGCGCTGCGTTGCAACGTGCGGATCAATACGGTCGACGTGTTGTTCACGGAGTGGCATAACTCCACGATCAATATTTCTCGCGGTGAGGCTGCCTGGATTCTCGATCAGGAAGAGTACAGCTTCCACCGTGGGGCTATTGTCAGCAAGTTGCGTGACAAAGCAACGCGCGATATTGCCAGCTATCCGATCTGAAGTTATCAAGGGGGGTGTGAGCCCCCCGTCTATTTTATATTCAGGAGGAATGCCATGTGTGATATCACACTGGATGCTTATGTTAATGCCCGGGATTTTATAATGTTCGACCGGCGGGTTGATTCGACCGTGAAGTCGGATATTCTTTCGTCGACACTTTATACGCAACTTGCAGCCGATAACAAAGTACCGAGCGTTTCCGATTATTCCAGGTGGCGGCAAACTTACCTGGACGCAATGACCACCTTTGGCTGGCGGTTATCCACCAGCAAGGCGTATAGCCATGCGCCGGATACTTCAGTCGGGTTTAGCGTCTGGACGCTGATCACTGATATTTTTGCGCGGTCATGCGTGGCCAGGTTACCTGATGCCGCGCCAGGTCTGGCTGCTCTGGCCAGCCCGTTGCTGGCGCAGATGAGGCAAAGGGAGGGGACCGCTCGCATCGCTCATACAACACCGATCGGGTTGTCCAGCCAGCAGGTTCAGGTCAGCTTTGTGTCTGCAGAGCACATCCTGTACTCGGTATTGGTTTCGATTAATACAACGCAACCTCTTGATGACCATCCGCTGCTGAAGTCGCTTGATCCAGCGCTCATTGTCGGTGCCATTGATGTCATGTTCTTTTCCGCAGAACTGCTGGATATCCACTACGAGATGTACCGGGACGCTTTCGAATCGGCCTTGGCTGAGAGAAAGAAGACGCTGACTGTAAGAGTAGGGGTGGGCGATGAGTGAGATGACATCGAGTGTCGTAGTCGCTGGCAGTAACCTTATTTCCTTCATGGCAGGGCTCACGCGTGAAGAAAAGAAAGATGTCTCGGATTTGCTGAGGTACGCCGACTACTTTGCCAGCCAAACCTACGACCGCAGTGAGTTATGGACCAGCTGGATGGGGTACTACCGTAACCGACTGGAGAAATTCAGCACGGTAAAGGCTCGCATTGTAAAAGAGCCCATGGTGATAACCGACGCTGAAGAGCTGGAGCAGATCACCGCCAGCGTCGTAGGGACGGCTGGCTCGTCCAGCCTCGCCAGGCTGATGCAACACAGCCTCAGGACGGTCAGAATCGACAAGGACGCTCAATTGTTTTTCCAGCATGGCCGGGGCAGTGGTCGTCTGCGTACGTTCCAGGTGGTTGGCTGCGAGAAGACGCCTGCCGGTCAGATCTTGATCGTGCTGTGCGCCTTACACGCCAATGCTTACACCGAGGTGGATATTCTGGGCCTTTCCGAGCGGATCCAGCGCGACATTGTGCTGCGTATCAGCGGCGGAGTGTATGAGTTGGATCGTGAGCAATATGCGATGCAGCGGGAAAGCATCACGTCGAAACTGAGGTACGTCACCCGCCTTGCAATTCAGGACATATGATCAAGGCACGAGATAGCCGCGAACGCCGGTAAAGATAATCTGCGCGGCCAGCGCACATACAAACAAACCCATCAACCGGCTGACGATCTGCAAGCCTTGTTCGCCCAGAATGCGTTCAATGTTGTTGGCCAGGTACAGCACCACGCCAACAGTGAGACTGGCCAGGGCAATACTGACAATGGCTGTCAGCTTGTCATCCCAGTGAGGCTGGCTCACGCCCATCACCAACAGCGCACCAATAGTACCGGGGCCGACAGTGAGCGGAATTGTCAGCGGGACGATGGTCACGTCCTGCTGAACATTGTCGGTTTGTACCGCTGACTTGCCTTGCGCCATGCCCAACGCCGAAATGAACAGCACGCTGCCTGCGCCAATCCGGAAGGCATCAACGGTGATGCCGAACACGCTGAATATCACCCTTCCGAACAGATACAGCAGCACGCTGGAAATCAGGGTTGCCAGCGCGACCTTCCACGCCAGACGCCGTTGCTCTTTGCGCGAGTGGCCACGCGTCAGGCTGATGAAGCAGGACAGGACGAAGAACGGGCTGTAAAGCACCAGCATCTTCAGATAAACGCTGAACAACACATGGAGCATGGCTTGGGCTCGACAGCAGATAAAGGCGTGGCGAGTCTATCAGGGCGCAATAGACGTCGATGACAGCAGATCAGTTTTGTTGGTACAGGTCACCGGCCGAGGTCAGCGTACGAACCTTCTCACGTTGCGCGACCCAGTGTTCCACCAGCTCGCGCAGTTGGGACAACTCCACGGGTTTGGCCATGTGACCATCCATCCCCGCCTGACGGGCGCGATCCTTGTGTTCGGTCAGAATGTGCGCGGTCAGTGCTACCACCGGTGTTCTCACCCTTTGATTGCCAACTTCCCAGGCACGTAGCTGTTCGGTGGCAGAGAAGCCATCCAGAATTGGCATCTCGCAGTCCATCAGCACCAGGTCATAGCGCTGGGCCTTCATTGCGCGCAATGCCTCTTCGCCGTTGCTGGCGGTGTCCGGATTCAGGTTGAGTTTGCCCAGCATGCCGCGAATCACTTTGGTGGAGATGTTGTTATCTTCTGCGACCAGAATGCGGAAGTCGCTGGGCACCTTGACCGGTATGTTGTGGATCGGTGTCACCAGATGCGGCATTGCACCCTTGTTCAGTTGGGTAAGCTCGTCCGCCAGCGTGGTCTTGAGTGTGTAGCCCGCAACGGGTTTGGCCAGAATCCTTTTTATCCCGGCGTTGCGGGCAATGACCTTGCTCGGCGCGTTGCTGATGCCAGTCAGCATGATCAGCAGAATATCGTGGTTCAGGCTCGGATCTTCCTTGATCTTGGCTGCCAGTTGCATGCCGGTCATGCCGGGCATGTTCTGGTCCAGCAGCACCACATCAAAGTAATCACGCAAATGCGCCTTGGTTCGCAACAGCGCCAGCGCTTCTTTGCCGGACGACACGGCACTGACGTTCAAGCCCCAGGCGCTGCATTGCTGGACCAGTACCTTGCGGCAGGTTTCATTGTCATCGACCACCAGCACGCGAGCACCCTTGAGCGGGCTGTCGAGATCCAGTGGCGGCTGCTCCAGACGATTAGCATCCAATGGCAGACTCAGCCACAGCGTGCTGCCGTGAGTGCCGCCGGATTGAATACCGAATTCGCCGCCCATCAGTACGATCAACTGGCGAGCAATGACCAGGCCCAGATGCCCGCCCAGCTTGCTGGATGCCAGGAAGTTCTTGCTGTGCAGTTCTGCATGCAGCAGCGCTTCGCGCTCATCACTGGAGAGCGCTTCGCCGCTGTCCTGCACAGCAATGCGCAGTCGAGGTTTACCGGCGCGTGAGTCGAGTGCGACCACCACCAGAATTTCGCCCTCGTCGGTTTTCTTCAGGGCGTTTTCCAGCAGGCTCAACACGGTCTGGCGCAGGCGTGTCGGGTCACCGCTGATGACACGAGGCACTTGTGGCTGAATCAGACTGATCAGCTCCACCTCCTGCTGCTCGGCCTTGGCGCGGAAGATATTCAGGCAATCTTCGATCAGGGCGCTGAGGTCGAATTGCACATCATCCAGCTCGATCTGGCCCGATTCGAGTTTGGTGATGTCGAGAATTTCGTTGATCAGGCTGAGCAGTTCGTTGCCTGCGCTGTGAATCGTCTGCACGTAGTCGCGCTGTTTGACCGACAGCGGAGTGCCCAGCAGCAGTTCGGTCATGCCCAGCACACCGTTCATCGGCGTGCGGATTTCATGGCTGATCTTGGCCAGAAACTCTGCTTTGGCGTTGATTTCTGCAGTACTGGCGGCCTTGTCACGGCTGATGCTGAAGTTGTCTTCGGTGAAGCTGCGGTGACGCTCGCTGATTGCCACGCTCATCAACAGGCCGCTGAAGCAAAACACCGCCAGCAGTGTGAGGATTAGCCATTGCGGGGAAATCCAGGTCAACCACAGCAGTGCTGGAAGAATGACCAGGCAGCCAATGTTGAAAGTCACCATCGACAGCACGAACAGGCGAGCGGGCCAGTAGCCTTTTTGCCAGTGGTAAGCAGAGACGAACAGAATCCCCACGGTCGCGAGTGTCACCAGTCCAAACGTGATCACGTTGAGTGGCAGCGTGTCCACGAACAGTATTAGCAGACAGCCCAGGGCTATGACCACCAGACTGCCCATCAACAGGCGATTGAGTGCGACGACATTGCGATGGGCAAAGAAGGAGTGTGCGTACATCAGGCCTGCGAGCGCTGCGAACAGCAGGGTCAGGTGCGCCGCGGGTGTCTGGGCGATGTGCCAGGTCTTGAGCCATGGGGTCAGCAGGTTTAGCAGCAGGGCCGCGCTGAGCGCCAACAATCCTTCACAGCTCGCGAGCCACAGGTTGCTGCGTGAGCGGGTGTGGGCGTAACGCGTCAGATTTTGCAGGATCAGCATGGCCAGCGAGCCGAACAACAGGCCAAACAGAAACGGCTCACGCTCATCCGCGGCGCTGTTGATTGCCGGTTGCAGGCTGATATTCGGCCGAAGTTGCTGGGTTGAGACCAGCCGTAGATAGATATCCACAGGGGCGTTACTTTGCGGGATGGGCAGCATGAAGTCGCTGGCCCGCAGGACATCGCTCTGCGGCGCGACGTTGTTGCCGGTGCGCGTGTGGTTGAGCAGTTTGTCGCCTTCAAGGACATAAAGGTCCAGGCTGGCAAGGTCTGGCGCGAAGATGCGCAGTAGCTGTTCGTGATCGCCGGGTTGCAACTGATAGTGCAGCCACAGAGCGCTATTGCGATCGGCTGCGGTGACCTGATCAAGGTCAGTCGGGCTGAGCTGGTTCTGATAACGGGCCGAACGGACGTCGCTCAATTGCAGGTTTGCCTGCGTGTCGAGTAATGTTGACCAGCCCGCACTTGGCTGGGCTTGCGCCGACAGCACGAAGAGCAGGGTCAACAGCCCTACAGTTAAACCTTTGGCAATCCTGAGCCAGCGCACGGTGAAATCCCTTCGTAAGATGAATGCCCGATCACTCTAAACTCTATTTTGAATCTTCGCGTGCCGTCCTGAAAGGGCCGGCCGAACCCGACAGGCCGGGAGAACGCTGATGCGCTGCTCCCGGCCCGCCGAAGCCCGGCTGAAGGCTTATTACAGGTCTTCACCACGCTCGCGGGCAATGGCGCGATAGCCGATGTCACTGCGATAGAAGCAACCTTCCCAATCAACCTTTGCGGCCAGAGCATAGGCGTGTTTTTGAGCATCGCCCACTGTTTCGCCCAATGCAGTCGCACAAAGTACGCGACCACCACTGGTGACTACCTGACCGTCTTGCAGTGCAGTGCCTGCGTGGAACACTTTCCCTGGCAGTTGTGCGGCGTCATCCAGGCCTTTGATCGCTGCGCCTTTGGCGTAATCGCCAGGGTAGCCGCCAGCGGCGAGGACGATGCCCAGACTCGGGCGTGGATCCCACTGAGCTTCCACTTTATCCAGCGCCTGGGCCAGAGCAGCTTCCACCAGCAAGACCAGACTCGATTGCAGACGCAGCATCACCGGTTGGGTTTCCGGATCGCCGAAGCGGCAGTTGAACTCGATAACCTTCGGGTTACCCGCCTTGTCGATCATCAGCCCGGCGTACAGGAAGCCGGTGTAGACATTACCTTCGTCAGCCATGCCACGCACGGTCGGCCAGATGACCAGATCCATCACGCGCTGGTGAACCTTGGCGGTGACGACCGGGGCAGGGGAGTAAGCACCCATGCCGCCCGTGTTCGGGCCACTGTCGCCGTCGCCGACGCGTTTGTGGTCCTGGCTGGTGGCCATCGGCAACACGTTCTTGCCGTCAACCATCACGATGAAGCTGGCTTCTTCGCCATCAAGAAACTCTTCGATGACAACCCGCGAACCGGCTTCGCCGAACGCGTTACCAGCCAGCATGTCGCGCACGGCGTCTTCGGCTTCGGCCAGGGTCATGGCGACGATTACGCCTTTGCCTGCAGCCAGGCCGTCGGCCTTGATGACAATCGGAGCACCTTTTTCGCGCAAGTAGGCCAGCGCAGGCTCGATTTCAGTGAAGTTCTGATAGTCGGCAGTCGGGATCTTGTGACGAGCCAGGAAATCCTTGGTGAACGCTTTCGAGCCCTCCAGCTGAGCAGCGCCAGCAGTAGGGCCGAAGCAGTCGAGATTGCGGCTGCGGAACAGATCAACCACACCGGCAACCAGTGGCACTTCGGGACCGACGATGGTCAGGGAGACGTTCTTTTCAGCGAAATCCGCCAGTTGTTCAAGGGCCAGCACGTCGATAGCGACGTTCTCGCACTTCGCTTCGATAGCGGTCCCGGCATTGCCCGGTGCAACAAAAACCTTCACGACGCGTGGGTCCTGAGCGACTTTCCACGCCAGAGCGTGTTCGCGGCCACCACTGCCAATGATTAATACGTTCAAAGAAAGACTCCTTCGGAGAAGCTGCAAGCTAAAAGCGGCAAGTAAAAGCAGATTGTGCGGCTTTTAACATGGCTCATGGCTTTGAATTAGTAAGGCTGCAAGGGCGGGCAAGAGGATCGAAAATCTGCTTTTGCTTGCCGCTTGCAGCTAGAAACTTGCCGCTGACACTTTAGTGTCTGAAATGCCGCATCCCGGTGAATACCATGGCGATACCGGCTTCATCAGCCGCCGCAATCACTTCGCTGTCACGCATCGAGCCGCCTGGCTGGATCACCGCAGTGATGCCCACCTTGGCTGCGTTGTCGATGCCGTCACGGAACGGGAAGAATGCGTCGGAAGCCATGACCGCGCCCGCTACCTGCAAACCGGCGTGTTCGGCTTTGATTGCCGCGATGCGGGCCGAGTTTACGCGGCTCATCTGACCTGCGCCGACACCGATGGTCTGGCGATTCTTGGCATAGACGATGGCGTTGGACTTGACGTATTTGGCCACTTTCCAGGCGAAGATCAGGTCGTGGATTTCTTTCTCGCTTGGCGCACGTTTGGTGACCACTTTCAGGTCATCAGCGGTGATCATGCCGATATCACGGCTCTGAACCAGCAAGCCGCCATTGACGCGCTTGTAGTCCCACGCGGCGCTGCGTTCAGCGGCCCATTGGCCGGTGCTCAGCAGACGCACGTTGGCTTTGGTGGCAACAATGGCCTGTGCTTCGGCGCTGACGCTCGGGGCAATGATCACTTCAACGAACTGACGCTCGACGATGGCCTTGGCCGTTTCGGCGTCCAGCTCACGGTTGAAGGCAATGATGCCGCCAAATGCAGATTCGGTGTCGGTCGCGTAGGCCAGTTCGTAGGCCTGACGAATGCCGCCTTCGTTGTCCAGCGCGACTGCAACGCCGCAAGGGTTGGCGTGCTTGACGATAACGCAGGCTGGTTTGACGAAGCTTTTCACGCATTCCAGTGCAGCGTCAGTGTCGGCCACATTGTTGAACGACAGTTCTTTACCCTGTAACTGGGTTGCAGTGGCGATACCGATTTCAGCCGGGTTGGCTTCAACGTAAAACGCCGCGCTCTGGTGCGGATTCTCGCCGTAGCGCATTTCCTGAGCCTTGACGAACTGGCTGTTGAAGGTGCGCGGGAATTCGCTGCGGCCTTCGGTGCTCAGGGTCTCGGCCTTCTGGTCAATGCTGCCCAGATAGTTGGCGATCATGCCGTCGTAAGCTGCGGTGTGCTCAAACGCCTTGAGCATCAGGTCGAAACGCTGTGCGTAAGTCAGACCGCCAGCCTTGAGGCTTTCCAGTACCTGACCGTAATCGCTGGCATTGACCACGATAGCGACATCTTTATGGTTTTTTGCTGCAGAACGGACCATGGTCGGGCCGCCGATGTCGATGTTCTCGATGGCAGTCGGCAGGTCGCAACCCGGTTTGGCAACCGTGGCCTGGAACGGGTAGAGGTTCACTGCAACCAGATCGATCGGGTTGATGCCGTGCTCGCTCATGATGGCGTCGTCGATGCCGCGACGCCCCAGGATGCCGCCGTGGATTTTCGGGTGCAGGGTCTTGACCCGGCCGTCCATCATTTCTGCGAAGCCGGTGTAATCAGCGACTTCTACCGCTGCGACGCCATTGTCCTGCAACAGCTTGAAGGTGCCGCCAGTGGACAGGATCTCAACGCCAAGGGCTTCCAGTTCACGGGCAAATTCAAGGATGCCGGTCTTGTCGGAAACACTGATCAAGGCGCGGCGAATCGGCAGGCGGGTAGTCTGGTCGGTCATTTCAATTTCCATCAAGGCAAAAGCAAATGGATTCAGCAAAAAAGGCGACCTCGATAAGGGTCGCCTTTTTTGTATGGAATGCTTAAAGCAGGTCGTACTGCTTGAGTTTCTTGCGCAAAGTGCCGCGATTCAGGCCCAGCAGTTCGGAGGCCTTCGTCTGGTTTCCCTTGACGTAGTTCATCACGCACTCGAGCAGCGGGGCCTCGACTTCCGACAACACCAGGTTGTAGACATCAGTGACGGAAGCACCTTCAAGGTGGGCGAAATAATTGTGCAGCGCCTTCTCAACGTTGCCGCGCAGGGTCTGGCCCTCTTCGCTCGGCGTGTTGAGGTGCTGTTTCAAATTGACGTTGTCGCTCACGGGTGTCGTTCCACTCACTAAAGTCTCAGTCATCATCGTCATGCGGCCACCTCTTCTTCTTGCCCTGTTTTCGGGCTTTTGTAGCGTTCGCTGAAGAACTCGCGAACGTTGGCGCACTGTGCTTCTGTATCTTGCAAACGATTGAAGTGGGCGCGAAACTCCCTGGCGCCCGGCAAGGTTGCGAGATACCAGCCAACATGCTTGCGTGCTATTCGCACGCCCAGCACATCGCCGTAGAAAACGTGAAGCGCTGCCAGATGCTCTAGCAGAATGCGTTCCACTTCCTCCAACTGCAGCGCCGGCAATATTTCGCCAGTGCGCAGGTAGTGTTCTATTTCGCGAAAAATCCAAGGACGCCCTTGAGCAGCCCGTCCAATCAACAGCCCGTCGGCACCGGTGGCTTGCAGCACATGCCGGGCTTTCTGGGGTGAATCAATGTCGCCATTGGCAAATACCGGAATCGAAATGGCCTGCTTGATCGCGGCAATCGTGTCGTATTCGGCTTCACCGGTGTACAGGTCGGCGCGGGTCCGTCCATGAACGGCCAAGGCCTGAATGCCTGCCTGTTCGGCGATTTTCGCCACTGTCAGGCCGTTCTTGTTGTCCCGGTCCCAGCCGGTACGAATCTTCAGGGTGACCGGCACATCGACTGCGGCGACAACGGCCTGCAGGATCTCGCTCACCAGTTGTTCGTCTTTCAATAACGCTGAACCGGCCGCCTTGTTACAGACCTTCTTGGCCGGGCAGCCCATGTTGATGTCGATGATCTGTGCGCCCAGTTCGACATTGGCGCGCGCTGCATCGGCAAGCATCTGCGGATCACCACCGGCGATCTGTACCGAGCGTGGCTCGGGATCACCTTCGTGGATCATGCGCAGGCGCGATTTGCGACTGTTCCACAGGCTCATGTCACTGGTGACCATTTCCGACACCACCAGACCTGCGCCAAGCTGGCGACAAAGCTGACGGAAAGGCTGGTCAGTGACGCCCGCCATAGGAGCGAGAATCAAGCCGTTCTGCAATGTATACGGACCGATGCGTACCGCCGACATAGGTGTGCCTGTTGTGGGGCCGAATCATGGCAAACCGTGTGTAATGTGTTATCTACACGGTCCGTTCGAGCCCGGCCTGACAAGTGCTTGCGCGCCTTTCAGACCGAATCCAGAGTAAGAAAAAGGGTTGGCATGATACCCGCTCTCGATGACTGGATAAAGGCTGAATTGGATAAAATCTGAACAGTTGTTGCCGGGCAGATCACGGTTTTTCGGTCGACTGCACTGCCGTTACGTGCTGCTGGCGTTTTTTGGGGTGAATAGCGTCCGATCAGCGGCTGTTCATTTCGTCGTTCGTTGTTGCCGGACGATTACTCGGGGGAGCGGAAACTGAGGCTGTAGTTCACGGCTTTGGCGCCCGGATCGAGGATGTCCAGCGCGATATGAATCGGCGTCTGCGGTGGCATCTCTTCTTTCCCGGCGATTTCACCGCTCAGGTATTCAGCGGGTTTGAAGCGACGACTGGCGATCAACTGCCCGCTGGTGTCGGCGAAGCGCAATTCCAGCAGCGGGAATGGCTGAGAAAATGGCGCGCGGTTGTAGATGATTGCATCGACAACCAGCGCGCCTTTGAACTCGGGATGGCTGCGCACTACCAGATTGCTGCTCTTGAGCTGTTTGATATCGACCTTGGACGGGACTTTGCAGTCGATCTGCGGGCAGATCATCTGGAACCATGGCCGGTACTGATCCTGACGTGCCAGTTCGTCGAAGTGATACCACACGTATTGCCCGGCCAGTCCGACCAGGGCGATCAAGGTGAGCAGGGTCCAGACCAGTTTGCGGCCCCATCGGGATTTGGGAGGCTGCCAGTCCAGTTGCAACGGATCGTCGGTCAGGTCCAGCAGCGCCTGATCCCGCACGCCGGGCTCGGTGCGATCGCGGCGTGAACGAGGTTCCGGTTGCGGCTCGTCCAGCTCCTCGTCACTGTCGTTATCCAGCGCCGAAAAGCGTTGCGGCTTTTCATTGCCCGGTGTCTTGCGTGGAGCCGGAGCGGGGACCGTCGGTTCGTCGTCATCCAGATGACTGTCGATGAGCGAAAACGACGGTTCGGTCCTGCCATCGCGGGAATCGGATTCTGTCTCCGAGAGGATTTCGGGTTCCGGAATCACTTCAGCGTGCAATTCGGGCAGTTGACTGACGTCGTCATTGTGCAGGCTGTCGACCCAGTCATCAGAATCGGTCTGTGCGCCATCGCGACGCGCAGACAGTGCCGAGTCATCGTTACGGGACGACTCCCTGCCAAACGTCTCGGGTAACTGGATTTCACGCTGTTCAAGACGGGCGAGTTCTTCGTCCAGATCCAGATTGTCCAGATCCATGGCGTTGCCGCGCCATGACTGCGGAGCCTGAGCGGGCTCGGATGCTGGTGGCTGAGTTGCAACCACCTCGCTTTGCACAATCGGCAGTGTTTCAACGACTACCGGAGCAGAGGGAGCGGGCGTTACCGGCAATTCTGCCTGTTGCGGAGCTGGCTGCTGATTGCTGCGCTGTTCCAGCAGTTGCTTTGCAGCATTGAAAACCTGCAGGCAGGCACCGCAGCGCACCACGCCGCGTGCCACGCTCAACTGTGCGTGGCTGACTCGGAAACTGGTCTGGCAGTGCGGGCACTGAGTGACAAAACTGTCGGTCATGCGGCTATCCGGTTAAAGCGGCTATTAACTAACGGCGACGGCCAGTGATGCGAACCCAGCCATCACGGTTGGCGATCGGATCCAGCTCGAAGGTGTCGGCATAGGCAGCGGCAACTTCTTCGCCCTGTTCGGCAAGAATGCCGGAAAGCGCCAGGCGACCACCGGTTTTAACCAGTGTGGCCAGTTGCGGCGCCAAGGCGACTAGCGGACCGGCAAGAATGTTGGCGACCAGCACGTCGGCCTGTTGTGGCGGCATGTCTTCAGGCAGATACAGCTCGAAGCGCTCCGGCGCAATATTGTTGCGACCGGCGTTATCGCGTGATGCTTCCAGTGCCTGCACGTCGATGTCGGTGCCCACTGCCTGTTTGGCGCCCAGCAGCAGAGCGGCAATGGCCAGAATGCCTGAGCCGCAACCGAAGTCCAGCAGGTCGCAACCGTTCAGGTCCTGACCGTCGAGCCATTCCAGGCAAAGTGCGGTGGTCGGGTGCGTTCCAGTACCAAACGCCAGACCTGGATCGAGCAGCAGATTGACAGCTTCCGGTTCCGGCGCGGCGTGCCAGCTTGGCACGATCCACAGACGTTGACCGAAGCGCATCGGCTGGAAGTTATCCATCCAGCTGCGCTCCCAGTCCTGATCTTCGATAACTTCGCTCATGTGTTCCGGCAACTCGGCGTCGGTCAGCAAGCGCAGGTGCGCCAGAACGTGCTCGGCGTCAGTGTCGGCTTCAAACAATGCCAGCAGATGCGTGTGCGACCACAGCGGCGTGGTGTTGAGTTCCGGCTCGAAGATCGGCTGATCTTCAGCGTCCATGAACGTGACCGATACGGCGCCGACTTCGAGAAGGGCGTCTTCGTAGGTTTCGGCTTGTTCTGGACTGATGGCGAGACGGACTTGCAGCCAGGGCATGGCGGGTTACCTATGGAAATAGCAGGAAAGCCGCGAAGTTTACTTCAGCTTTGCTGTAATTGCTCGTTGGCAAACGTATCTGGATCAGCCAGCCCGCCATTTGGCCTGGTGTTCATTACGCCTTGAAATCGTAGGTGCCGTCTCCTTCAAGATTCAGATTGGTTTGTAGGGGAGTTATGTAGAAGAACCGCCCTGAAAATCGCAGGCCTTCAGGCGCGAAATCTACATGTACATAGCCCTCCATGCCGACTCGAATCGCCTGAAAGTCATCAGGCCCGGTCGGCTTGTTCCAGATGTAGGTGTACACAAATCCCGGCTCGGGCGTCCCTGGCTGGGAAATGAATTGATGCTGAATAGGAGTTTCGGCAGTTGCAGCGGGTATGCGCAGCTGAAATTGTTGGTAATCGCGGCGCTGTGGATTGCCTTTGCTGGCGTAGATTAGCCAGGCGCCGTCTTGCCACTCGGCAGTGATAGAGTCGGCCACGATCTGGCCGTGAACGTGGCTCCACTGAAAATCACCCACTGCTCTCAGTCCATTCTCTAAGGCTTGAATCGGGTCTTTACTTTGGTTGTCCATGATGGGGTTTCCATGAATGAGCGCGTTATGCGCAGATGCAGGGTTGCCCCATCGTGGCCAATGGAACAACTGTCAGAAATGACAGTTGCAAGCCCGGAAACGAGAAGGCCCCGACAAGTCGGGGCCTTCAGGCTTAGAACATTTGCTGATGAACGTTATTTCTGTTCAGCCAGCTTGTGTTCCAGGTAGTGAATGTTGACACCGCCTTCGCAGAAGCCTTCATCACGGGTCAGATCACGGTGTAGCGGGATGTTGGTCTTGATGCCGTCGACCACGATTTCGTCCAGAGCATTGCGCATGCGGGCCATGGCCTCATCGCGGGTTGCGCCCCAGGTGATCAGCTTGCCGATCAACGAGTCGTAGTTCGAAGGAACCTTGTAGCCGCTGTACAGGTGCGAGTCGACCCGCACGCCGTTGCCGCCTGGCGCGTGGAAGTGCTTGACCATGCCTGGGCTTGGAATGAAGGTTTTCGGATCTTCAGCGTTGATCCGGCATTCCAGCGAGTGCCCGTGAATGACAACGTCATCCTGGGTAAACGACAGTTTGTTGCCGGCGGCGATGCTGAGCATCTCCTTGACGATGTCGATACCGGTGACCATTTCCGAAACCGGGTGCTCTACCTGAACGCGGGTGTTCATCTCGATGAAGTAGAAACGACCGTTCTCGTAGAGGAACTCGAACGTGCCGGCGCCACGGTAGCCGATGTCGATGCATGCTTTTACGCAGGCTGCGAACACGTCTTTACGGGCTTGCTCATCGATGAACGGTGCCGGCGCTTCTTCCAGAACCTTCTGGTGACGACGCTGCAGGGAGCAGTCACGGTCGCCCAGGTGGATCGCATGGCCCTGACCGTCGGAAATAACCTGGACTTCCACGTGACGCGGGTTGGTCAGGTATTTTTCCAGGTAGACCATCGGGTTGCTGAACCAGGCAGCCGCTTCAGCGCGAGTCTGCTTGGCCGCTTCGATCAGGTCTTCTTCCTTGTGCACAACTCGCATGCCGCGACCACCGCCGCCGCCAGCGGCTTTGATGATCACTGGATAGCCCACTTCGCGGCCAATACGCAGCGCGGTTTCTTCGTCTTCCGGCAACGGGCCGTCAGAACCAGGAACAGTCGGTACGTTGGCGCGCTTCATGGCGTCCTTGGCGGAAACCTTGTCGCCCATCAGGCGGATGGTTTCAGCTTTCGGGCCAATGAACGCGAAGCCGGACTTCTCTACCTGTTCGGCAAAATCGGCGTTTTCCGCGAGGAAACCGTAGCCTGGGTGAATCGCTGTAGCGCCAGTCAGTTCTGCAGCAGAAATGATGGCCGGGATGTTCAGGTACGACAGGTTGGCTGGCGCCGGACCGATGCAGACAGTTTCGTCCGCCAGGCCCAGGTGCATCAGCTCACGGTCTGCCGTGGAATGGACCGCGACGGTCTTGATGCCCAGTTCTTTACAGGCACGCAAGATGCGCAAGGCGATTTCGCCGCGGTTGGCGATCAGGACTTTTTCCAACATCGCAGGCTCTCCCCGGTTCAAACGATGGTGAACAGCGGCTGGTCATACTCAACCGGCTGACCGTTTTCTACCAGGATCGACTCGATCACACCGCTGACTTCAGCTTCGATGTGGTTCATCATTTTCATCGCTTCAACGATGCAGATGGTGTCGCCTTTCTTGACGGTCTTGCCGACTTCAACGAACGCTGGCGAGCCAGGCGCTGGAGTGCGGTAGAACGTACCTACCATTGGCGATTTGACAACGGTGCCGTTCAGTTTCGGTGCCGAAGGTGCTTCAGCAGCGGCAGCAACCGGAGCAGCAGGCGCTGCAACTGGCGCGGCTACCGGGGCAGGCGCGTAGTACGGTTGTGCTGGAGTCTTGCTGTGACGGCTGATCCGTACGGATTCTTCGCCTTCACGAATCTCCAGTTCGTCGATGCCGGACTCTTCCAGCAGTTCGATCAGTTTCTTGACTTTACGGATATCCATTAATCATCAACTCCCAAAGGTCGGTCAGGGGTAAAAGTTGTTAGTGGTTCGGGTCATGCAGCGCAGCCTTTGGCTGTGCGGTCATGGCTTCGAACTGACGGCCAATTGTTCCAGGGCGGCTTCAAGGGCCATTCGGTATCCGCTGGCGCCAAGGCCGCAAATCACCCCTACAGCAACATCTGAAAAGTAGGAGTGATGACGGAAAGCTTCACGTTTGTGCACGTTCGAGAGGTGCACTTCGATGAATGGGATGCTCACTCCCAGCAACGCGTCACGTATTGCAACACTCGTATGCGTAAAAGCGGCCGGATTGATCACAATGAAATCCACGCCCTCATCACGGGCAGCATGGATACGATCAATCAATTCGTACTCGGCATTGCTTTGCAGATACATCAAATGGTGGCCGGCATCGCGCGCCCTTTTTTCCAGGTCCTGATTGATCTGGGCCAGAGTCACTGCGCCGTAGATCCCCGGTTCACGGGTCCCGAGCAGGTTCAGGTTAGGGCCATGCAGTACCAGAAGAGTCGCCATCGGATGATCCTTGTTATGGTTACGAGCATCAAAGCCCGGCGACTATGCCGCAAACATCCATGTACTGTCCAGTTAACTGCAATAGCTCGCACGATTACCGAAGTTCGCGAAAAGTTTGTGACTCAACGATTAGATTTGGTCATTTGCTCTAATCAGCCGCTCTACAAGGCCTTTCGCGTCGATTTCGCCGACGACGCGAACATCGCTGCGCTCCTCGCCATTTTTGCCGAAGATCAGCAACGCAGGCGGGCCAAACAGCTTGTATCGGTCCAGCAGGGCGCGTTGTTCGGCGTTGCTTTCAGTCATGTCAAAACGGATCAGGCGATAGCCTTCAAGCTGGGCGATTACATCGGGATCCGGCAGTACTTCATGCTCGATGACCTTGCAGCTGATACACCAGTCCGCGTACCAATCCAGCAGCAATGGCTGACCTGCATTTTTTGCTTCGCTCAACACCCGGTCCAGTTCGGCTGGGCTGGTGATGGTCTGCCAGTCGGACGTATTAGCGGTCACGGGACCGTTGTTGCTCAGTGTTGCCTGTGGTCGGCCCAGCGGGCGGGTTGGATCGGTCTGACCGCTCCACGCGCCGAACCAGCAGGTCAGGGCATAGACCAGTAAAAAAAGCCCCAACAGTTGCGCCAGACGTTGGCGAGTGCTTTTCGGGCCAAACTCCAGCGTGCCCAGAAACAACGCGACGCCCGCCGCCAGCAGGCCGGTCAGCAGCAACGTGATCTGGCCCGGCAATACGCGACTGAGCAACGCGATAGCCAGACCCAGCAGCAACACGCCGATGGCATTTTTAACCGTCACCAACCATGGGCCGCTTTTCGGTAGCCAGGTCGCGCCGCCGGTTGCGACCAGCAGTAACGGAGCGCCCATGCCCAGGCCCAACGCGAACAGCTTCAACGCACCGCCCAGCGCGTCGCCGCTGGCGCTTATATAAAGCAGCGCACCGGCCAGCGGTGCAGACACGCAAGGTGAAACCAGCAGGCTGGAAACCACACCCAGCACCGCCGCGCCCCACAACGAGCCGCCTTCGGTCTTGCCAGCAATACGATCGAGTCGGTTACTGAGGGCTTGGGGCAGACGCAACTCGAAAGCGCCGAACATCGCGATCGCAAAGATCACGAAGAACAACGAAAACGGCACCAGCACCCAGGCAGATTGCAGACGCGCCTGCAAATTCAGGCCTGCGCCGAACATGCCCATCAATGCGCCAAGGGCGGCAAAACTGATCGCCATTGGCAACACGTACGCCAGCGACAGGCTCAAGCCGCGCAGCCCACCCACCTGACCACGCAACACCACGCCGGACAGAATCGGCAGCATAGGCAAAACGCAGGGGGTGAAGGTCAGGCCGATGCCGGCGAGGAAGAACAACGCCAGCTCTTTCCAGCTCCAGGCGGTAGCGGCTGACGGTGCAGGGACGGTGCTATTAGCCGCTACGGCGGGATCACCGATGCTCAGTCGCTCGGTTTCAGGTGGATAACACAGGCCTTTGTCTGCGCAGCCTTGATAGGTCACCGCCAGCGTGAACGGTCGGTTGTCACCCGGTTTGCGTGGCAGGTCGATGTCGAGAATGCCGTGGTAAACCTCAACGTCGCCGAAATATTCGTCGTGCTTCTTCTCGCCAGCCGGCAACTGCGCAGCGCCCAGGCCGATGTCTGCGGGTTCGGTGCGGAACTGAAAACGATGGCGATAAAGGTAATAGCCTTCGGTGGCGACGAAACGCAGCTTGATCGACTCGGGAGTGGTGTCGATCAGATTTAACTGAAATGCCTGACGGACGGGCAGGAAATCCTTGCTGTTATCCAGCGCTGCACCACCCAGCGTGGCATTCGGACGGCTGTCCAGCAGGCCAGCCCCCGTAGCGGGCAAGGCGAGGATCAACAGCATCAGGCAGAGCAAACGGCGCATGGCAGTCTCGAGTCGCAAAAGTCCGCGCATGATAGCGGAGTGTTTCAAGGTGTGCAGGGATGGGGTTTGTAAGAGGGGGTTTCCGACGCGCCCGGCAATCAACGCATAACTGACTGGGCACGCTGGGTTCTGTGGGAGCGAATTCATTCGCGAAGGGGCGGTACATCCGCAGAAAGTTTGTCGTCAGGAATACCGTCTTCCCGAATGAATTCGGTCCTACCAAGCGGTGGGTAGCCCTCGAACTGCATAACTAACTGGAAAAACGGGATTCTGTGGGAGCGAATTCATTCGCGAAGGGTCGGTACATCCGCAGAAAGTTTCTCGTCAGGAATACCGTCTTCCCGAATGAATTCGGTCCTACCAGTCTTGCGCTCGCCCGTTAAAGAACTCAGGCCTTGTCAGCCACGCTCAGCAGCATCGAGCTCTGCTTCGCGTCATATTCCAGGAACACATGATTACGCCCGGCATGCTTGGCCCGGTACAGCGCTTCGTCGGCGCGCGAGGCCAGTAGCAGGCTGTCGTCCTTTTCACCCATTTCCACAACGCCAGCGCTGAAGGTGCAGAACAGGTCAGCTGGTTGCGCGGGGTAATGGATTTCAGCAAAGCGACGGCGGATTTCATCCAGCGTGAAGTGGGCGCTCTGGATATCCGTGTCAGGCATCACGATGGCGAATTCTTCACCACCATAACGGCCAATGTAGTCGGTCTTGCGCAGTCGCTGTTTGAGGAACAACGCCAGGCTCTTGATCACCCGGTCGCCCATGGGGTGACCATGGCTGTCGTTGACCTTTTTGAAGTGGTCAATATCCAGCATCGCGAAGCACAGCCGCTGATTTTCCCGACGGGCACGGAAGCAGCAGTCTTCGAGCAATTGCAGAATATGGGTGTGGTTATACAGGCCGGTCAGGCTGTCCCGAACCATGCGCGCCTTGAGATTGCGCGCCCGCGCAGCACGGTTGCGCACGGTGGTAATCAGGTGGCGCGGCTTGATTGGCTTGGTCAGGAAGTCATCGCCGCCTTCGCTCATGGCATCCAGCTGCTTGTCCAGATCATCTTCAGCAGACAGATAAATGATCGGGACACTGACGTAGCGGTCGTTATGGCGGATCACTTTGGCCAGTTCGGTACCGGTACAGCCCGGCATGTACATATCGAGGATGATCAGGTCCGGCTGGAAGTCAGCGAGTTCAGCCATGGCCTGAATCGGGTCAAGCAACGTACGGGTCACGATCCCGGCACTGTTGAGCAGGCGCTCGGTGTGCAAAGCCTGGGCGCGGGAGTCATCAATAATCAGCACCTTGTAGGGCTCGTACTGCGCCACGCAGGTGAGGATTTCGATTTTCTCCAGCAGGCTTGAAGCTTCCAGCGTACCGGTCAGAAACTCCTCACCACCGGCGCGCACAGCGGCCAGACGTGTCGGGGTATCCGTTTCGTGATGACTGAAAAAAATCAGCGGCAGTTTCTGTTCAAGCCCCTGCTGGACACCCGCCGCCAGTTTCAGGCCTTCGCCCGGGCCGCAGAAATCCACATCGATCACGATGGCAGAGGGATGACGATTAGCCATGGCTGTCTGGAAATCACTTAGACCGTCCAGCGCCTGAGCGTACAGCCCAAAAAAGTCCAACTGCTTGCTCAAGCGCTCGGCTCGTTCGAAATCCTGCAAGGCAATATAGATAGGCTTGCGCAACGGCGGTAGCGAGGTTTGCTCGAAACGATCGCCATGACGCAGACCTGTGCGGGACAGCCGCTGCATCAAACTGTTGAGTTCAGTAATCAGGTTGCTGGTTAAACGTCCACGATTCGCTTCGACCGCTTCCAGCGACGCATTGATGGCTTGCGCCAGCTCGATATGCTCGATTTGCTCAAAACGCTCGGCAAAACGCAGCAGACGCTGATTGGCATCCTGAAATTCCGCCATATCTGTCGCAGACCACTCGCCCTGCTGCAGTCGCTGCCAAGCCTCAAGAATCTGACGTGCCTGATGAATGACGCGCTGAGCGAAGTGATGTTTGAGACGATCGCGATTTGGATCTGCTGGCTCGGTCATATCGGGCTACGTGTGTGTTCTCTGATAGATCACTGCTGGCGCTATGCTACCACCTACTTTCCGCCTAGCACGTACCCCAAGTCAAATAGTTGGCAACATTTAGATGACTGGACGGTTTTTGCCCCTCAACGCCCGGTTGTGGCGCTCCATTTCTCGGTTTTTGCAGGCAATGCTTCTCGCCCCGGCAGCAGACTTGGCATATCCCGCAGCCTGATCCACGGCTCATTCTGCCAATGAATAACGCTTAGCTCGCCATCCTGCCATTCCAGTCGTGCGGGCGTCGGGCTGTTGTGGTGCGAATGAAGGCGCGCGACGAACAGGGCGGGCATGACTTCGTGGGTGATCCACTGGCGCAACTGGCTGTTGGCCGGGTGATGGTGGTGGACCAGCAAGGCATACGCGGCAGACTCGCTGACCATGAGCATTTCCTGGGCCTCATCGTAGTAATTCAGGTTCAGGGTGCAGCGCTGGTCGGGGTCGAGCTTGCGAACCAGACGGTTCTCAAGAAACAGGCCCATCAAGCGGCCCAGGTCACGGGCGCAGAACCAGGCTTGCTGCTCCATGATCAGGGCATGCAGGTGACGTTTCTGATGGGTGAAGCGTAGGGGGTTGAAAGGCGTGTCCATGCTGTCTGTCCTTGTTATTAGCTGAAGGCGTCGGGAGCTAAGAACACCCAATCTAGTGCCGGCATATTCCCCCGGAGGGTCTTTTATTAGCCGACTCCCGACATGACAGACGAACAGACGCATTAAACGGCTGCGCTAAGTGACCTTAGCGCAGGCGCAAAAAAACCGCTGTCTATCGTGGCGGGTGTACGGATTGTGAGTTCTTAGGCTCAGGGCCGGAATGATCAAAGAGCAGCCGTTTTGGGTCAATGGCCGATGCTGTAGGACATTTCTGCTTTTGTTGTGGTTGTTTCATAGGCAACAACACCAACCCCTGTAGGAGCTGCCGAAGGCTGCGATGGCGGTGTTTCAGGAGGATTGCGTTCGCAGCCTTCGGCTACTCCTACAGATTTTGCATTTGCTGGGTGACCATCCTCAACAAAACCTCCCACCCTGACATACCTGCAAAAGGCACCTTGCTGTAAGGTTGCGGTCAGAGCACTGAACCCCGTGATTGAAAGGACATAGCCATGCTGGATTGGAAGAACCGCGCAGGCAGCGCGAAAGAGCGCGTCGATGAACCGGCTTCGGTCAAGCGCCGCGGGTACCTGGGAGGGCTGTTTTACAGCCGTGCGCTGGGTGCCGTGGTTGCGATTTACCTGGTGGTCACCCTGCTGATCGGCTGGTACTGGAGCAGTGAACCGGCGTTGTTCCCCGTCCAGCAAAATGCTCAGGCTGCGGCCGAGCGTGAAGGCAAGCAGATGGTGATTGGCTACACCACTGTCGAAACCCTTAAGACCGTTGTAAACACTCTGCTTGAAAAGCGTGGCGGTTACCTGTCCAACGACCGCTTCCCGCCTGGTCTGTGGCTGGACAATATTCCTAGCTGGGAATACGGCGTGATGTTCCAGGTGCGAGACTTGAGCCGTGCCATGCGTAAGGATTTTTCCCGTTCGCAGTCGCAATCGGCTGAAGACGGTGATCTGGCCCGCGCTGAGCCGCTGTTCAACTTCAGCAACAACAGTTGGATTCTGCCTTCCAGTGAGTCCCAGTACCGCGAAGGTATTGCGGCACTGAATCGTTACGAAGCGCGTCTGTCCGACCCGAATTCAAAAACTGCGCTGTTCTATGCGCGTGCTGACAACCTCAGCAACTGGCTGGGCGACGTCAACACCCGTCTGGGTTCGCTGTCGCAGCGTCTTTCGGCCAGCGTTGGCCGTGTGAAACTCAACAGCACCTTGAAAACCGAAGCAATGGTTGCCGTGAAGCCGGGCGAAGTGCCGCAGGTTGACGAAGAAATCGTTGAGACGCCATGGCTGAAAATCGACGACGTGTTCTACGAAGCACGCGGTCAGGCTTGGGCGCTGTCGCACTTGCTGCGCGCCATCGAAGTTGATTTTGCCGACGTACTGGCCAAGAAAAACGCCACCGTCAGCGTGCGTCAGATCATTCGTGAGCTGGAAGCTTCGCAAGAACCGCTGTGGAGTCCGATGGTGCTCAACGGGAGCGCGTTCGGTGTGTTGTCTAACCACTCGCTGGTCATGGCTAACTATATTTCCCGCGCTAACGCCGCTGTGATCGACCTTCGTCAACTGCTGTCCCAGGGCTGATCGATGTCGTTCTCATCCACCGAGGCTGCGCACCGCGCCGCCTCGGACGCTGAACTGATCGCCTGGGTTGACGAGCTGGATCAGCCACTCGGGGGCATGGTCCGCTCGCAATTGCGTGAAGCCGGTCTGATCGGGCGTGGCACTTATATTCTGCTGTTCAATTCCGCAGGCGAGTTGTGTGTGCATCGCCGTACCCTGAGCAAAGCCATTTATCCCGGCTACTGGGATGTGGCGGCAGGCGGTATGGTGCAAGCAGACGAGAGCTACGCCGAGTCAGCTGCACGGGAGCTGGCTGAGGAATTGGGCGTCAGTGGCGTGCCTCTTACCGAACATGAGCATTTTTTCTTCGACCAACCGGGCAACCGGCTCTGGTGCGCGGTGTTCTCGGCGGTCTGGGACGGGCCTTTGACGTTACAGCCCGAAGAGGTGCTGGAGGCGCATTTCATTCCTGTGGATGAAGCCCTGCGCGAAGCCGAACAAAAGCCGTATTGCCCGGACTCGGTGGCGGCGTTGAAGCGGTATCTCGAGAGTGGTCTGTAGTTCCTGCGCAAGATTCTATGTCTGCCTGGATATTTCTTTGTGCTTGAACCAACGCTATCGCGAGCAAGCTCACTCCTACAGACGACCACAAACACCTGTAGGAGTGAGCTTGCTCGCGATAGCGTCGGCTCATGTCACATAGAATCTCAGACAAAACACAGTCATTTCCAAGGCGGCGAGTTGACGGCCACGTCGCAAATGTTGAGTAAATTGGCGCACATTGGCCCTTAGCAACGGGGCTTTTTGCCGTTACACTGCGCGACCTTTTCAAGCTGGCCGGGGTTTTCCGTCCAGCTGCGCTGCCCCTGCCTGAGTGGGGCTTCGCGGTCGACCCTTTATGGATGTCGACCAATCTTCAGTCCTCAACAAGAGGATTTGCGGTGGCTAAAAAAGCCTCATCCTTCGCCGCCCTGGGTGGCCTGGTATTTTCCACCGACGCGGGACGGCATTGTCCCGACTGTCGTCAGCCCGTTGATGCCTGCATCTGCAAACAGACGCTTATTCCCGAAGGGGATGGTATCGCCCGTGTGCGCCGCGAAAGCAAAGGCCGTGGCGGTAAAACGGTGACGACTATCACCGGCGTGCCATTGCCTGAAGACGGCCTCAAGGATCTGGCCAAAACCCTCAAGCAACGATGCGGCACCGGCGGAGCGCTCAAGGACGGGGTGATCGAGATTCAGGGCGATCACGTCGAACTGCTGTTGGCCGAGCTGATCAAGCAGGGCTTCAAGGCGAAGAAATCCGGCGGCTGATGGCACGGCGGACCGCATGCAAACTCTGGCTTGCATCGCGGGTCTATTCTCCATCAGTGCCTGGCACCAAACCGTCACTTGCACTCTTTACACTGCGCCCAGCCTGTCTATGGCTGGCGCTACCTGACTTTTTTATAGGGGACTTCGATGTCCGTACGACGCACACGTAAAGACGATGGCAGCCAATGGACCGTTGCGGATAGCCGCAGCGTCTACGGGATCCGCCATTGGGGCGCTGGTTATTTCGCGATCAATGAAGCGGGTCGTGTAGAAGTTCGTCCGAACGGGCCGGGCAGTTCGCCTATCGATCTTTACGAGCAGGTCGACCACTTGCGCAAGAGCGGGCTGAGCCTGCCGCTGCTGGTGCGTTTTCCCGATATTCTGCAAGACCGCGTACGTCAGCTGACCGGCGCGTTCGACGCCAACATTGCGCGTCTGGAGTACCAGAGCCAGTACACCGCGTTGTACCCGATCAAGGTGAACCAGCAGGAGGCTGTGGTTGAAAACATCATCGCCACCCAGAACGTGTCCATCGGTCTGGAAGCCGGTTCCAAGCCGGAGCTGATGGCGGTGCTGGCACTGGCTCCGAAAGGCGGCACCATCGTGTGCAACGGTTACAAGGACCGTGAGTTCATCCGTCTGGCGCTGATGGGCCAGAAGCTCGGCCACAACGTGTTCATCGTGATTGAGAAAGAATCCGAAGTTGAACTGGTTATCGAAGAAGCCGCCGAGCTCAAAGTCGCGCCGCAGGTGGGCTTGCGTGTTCGTCTGTCGTCCCTGGCTTCCAGCAAATGGGCCGATACCGGTGGTGAAAAATCCAAGTTCGGTCTGTCCGCTGCACAGTTGCTGTCGGTCGTTGATCGCTTCCGCAAAGCGGGTCTGGATCAGGGCATCCGGTTGCTACACTTCCATATGGGTTCGCAGATCGCCAACCTTGCCGACTATCAGCACGGTTTCAAGGAAGCGATTCGTTACTACGGTGAACTGCGCAACCTCGGCCTGCCGGTGGATCACATCGACGTGGGCGGCGGTCTGGGCGTCGATTACGACGGCACTCACTCGCGCAACGCCAGCTCCATCAACTACGACATGGACGATTACGCCGGTGTCGTCGTGGGCATGCTTAAAGAGTTTTGCGACGCGCAGGGCCTGCCGCATCCGCACATTTTCTCCGAAAGCGGCCGCTCGCTGACCGCTCACCATGCAATGCTGGTCATTCAGGTCACCGACGTCGAGAAGCACAACGACGAAGTCCCGGTGATCGAAGACAAGGAAAGCCTGCCGGAAACCCTGCAATGGCTGGTTGATCTGCTCGGCCCGACCGATATCGAAATGGTCACCGAAACCTACTGGCGCGCCACTCACTACATGAGTGACATCGCGACCCAGTACGCCGATGGCAAGATCTCCCTGCCGCAAAAAGCCTTGGGTGAGCAGTGCTACTTCGCCGTTTGCCGTCGCCTGCACAACTCGCTGAAAGCGCGTCAGCGTTCTCATCGTCAGGTGCTGGACGAACTCAACGACAAGCTGGCCGACAAGTACATCTGTAACTTCTCGGTATTCCAGAGTCTGCCGGATACCTGGGCCATCGATCAGGTGCTGCCGATTATTCCGCTGCACCGTCTGAACGAAGAGCCACTGCGTCGTGCTGTGCTGCAAGACCTGACCTGCGACTCTGACGGCAAAATCAATCAGTACGTGGATGAGCAGAGCATCGAAACCAGCCTGCCGGTGCATGGCCTGAACGAAGGCGAGGACTATTTGCTGGGCGTGTTCCTGGTCGGCGCGTATCAGGAAATCCTGGGCGACATGCACAACCTGTTCGGTGATACCGACTCCGTGAACATCTATCAGAACCCGGACGGCAGCGTTTATTCCGCTGGCATCGAGACTCACGACACCATCGAAGACATGCTGCGCTACGTGCACTTGTCGCCGGAAGAACTGATGACCCATTACCGGGACAAAGTCGCCAGCGCCAAAATCACCCCGCGTGAACGCACTTACTTCCTGGACGCATTGCGGTTGGGGCTGACGCGGTCTTCTTACCTTTCCTCCTGATGTGACGTCGGGGCTAACTTGGCGGCTATCCTCTGAGTTGACCCCGGTCCTGTAGGAGCTCACCGAGGTTACGAGGCCAGCGATGGCGGTTTGTCTGACACTCCGCCATCGCTGGCCTCGTAACCTCGGTGAGCTCCTACAGGTCCAGCCTTTGCTGCACGACAGCGTGGCCTTCAAACTAGAGGGCTAAGTCTTCTGTAGCGCATTCGGGCATCGGTTACCTCTTCTCCGCTCCACTTTCCTATTCTTCTGTAGGCAACGTCCTATTCTTCGTTTCGCTCTCTACCCGTCGGATCTTCTCGGCCAGAATCCACGGCCGCGTCCCCGTAGAGAACCCGTCCATGTCTGGCCCCGCTGTCGCCCATCACTTCAATCTGGATATCGCCCCTCTGTTTCGGCGGTTGCAGGTGCTGTCGTTCACTGGAACGGAGGCTATCAGCGAGCCCTTTGTCTTTGAGCTGGAAGTGCTGATCGACGAACCGTATCTGGATCAGCAAAGCCTGATGTATCGCGCCGCCTTCTTGAGTTTTCAAGACGACAAAACAGGTGTGCACGGGCAGATTCACAGCGTCATGCGCAGCCACTTCAAACCGGGTCCCGCGTGTTATCGCCTGTCCATCGGGCCTCGCCTTGCGTGCCTGGGGCAGCGTTATACGCCGCGGGTGTTTCAGCAAATGAGTACGCCACAGATCATCAGTCGTTTGCTGATGGAACATGGTATACGCGAAGACAGCTACCGCTTTGATCTGCGGGCCGAGTACCAAGAGCGCGACTTCTGCGCGCAGTACCGGGAATCCGATTTGCAACTGCTGCAGCGGTTATGCGCGGAAGAGGGCATTCACTACCATTTTCACCATTCCAGAAAAGGCCATGAGCTGGTCTTTGGCGATGGCTTGCGGGTGTTTCGTCGTACCTCGACAGCCAACTATCAGCAGGTGCCAATGCAGGCTGGCGTTATCCGTTTTGCAGTGACGGAAGGTGGCGAGCAATCGGATCGCACGCGCCAGAAGGGCGAAGGTGAAAGCACGCTGCCCTTTGTTTCGGCAGGACACTTGCTACCGCTCATGGGGCTGCCGCAGGAAGAACTGAATCATCTGTGGCTGGTGACGGGCGTGGTGCACCGCGGCTTTGATCCCCGGCAACTGAGCAGCGTGACCACCGTCCAGAAGGGGATGTACATCAATCATTTTCAGGTCGCGCCGTGGGAGTCGGGTTTCAAACCGCCGCCTCTGCCGCGAGCCTGTGTTGCGGCGGTCCAGTGCGCTTATGTAATCGGCGCGGCAGATGAGCTTGTCAGCGCTGACTCCAAAGGACGGGTCAATGTGCAATTTGACTGGAGCTATCCAGGGCAGGGCGGTGAGGGCGGTGACTGTTGGTTGCCGGTGGCTGCGCATCTGAGCAAGACCTTGCGTGGCGGCATGCCGGTGGTGGTGAGTTTTATCGAGGGTGATATGGATCGACCACTGATCAGCGCCTGCGTGTGGCAATCCACGGATGCCATCGCCGATCCACCGCAAGCGTCATCGCCGCCTGAAAAGCTTGAGGTGAATCTGGGGCCCATGACCACTGTAGGTGACAGGTCATGGATCCAGATCGAAGGCGGCTCGCGGATCAGCTATCAGCAAGGCTGCGAATTGTCCTTCACCGTCGGCGACAGTACGCTGAGCATCGACGGCGCAGGGGTAAAGCTGAGCAGCCCGCAAATTCTGCTGACCGCCGGGGTCAGGCCTGATGCTGATCCGGAGCGCTGAACCAGGCCCCGCGCTTGCTCAATTGCCAAGTCACGAACCCCAGGGTCAGCGCCCGCAGCAGCATGAAGAGCAGCAGGGTCAGCCACAGGCCATGGTTGCCGAAGCTTTGCAGCCCATAGGCAAAAGGTGCAACCAGCAGCATATTGACCAGCATGGTGTTGCGCATTTCACGGGCGCGGGTCGCACCAATGAACAAGCCGTCGAGCAGGTAGCTCCAGACCGCCAGCAGTGGCAGCGCGGCCAGATAGGGCAAGTAGATAAACGCTGTCTCGCGTACTTCAACGATGTCGGTCTGCAGGCTTATGAACAGATGGCCTGCGACCATGAACAGCAACGCGAACGCCACGCTGGCGATCAACGACCAACCTCCGGCGACCGTCAGCGAGCGGCGCAATGCGAGCTTGTTTTTGGCCCCGATGGCGTGCCCGCACAGCGCCTCAACTGCATGGGCCAGCCCGTCCAGCGCGTGTGCGGTCAGCAGCAGGCCGTTGAGCAGCAGCGCATTGGCGGCCACCGTGGCATCGCCAAGCCGTGCGCCCTGGACAGTAATCAGAAAAAACACCGATTGCAGCACCAGGCTGCGGATGAAGATATCGCGGTTCACGGACAGTAATGGCCGCCAGTTTTCCCAGCGCTTGAGGGCGGGCCACAGCACCTGGCCCGGCCAGGCGAGCAGGGTTTTCCGGGTCAGTGCCAGACCGAGCAGCGCGCCGGTCCACTCGGCTAAGACCGAAGCACGGGCCGAACCGACTACGCCCCAGTCCAGCCCAAGTACGAACCACAGGTTCAGGGCGATGTTGACCAGGTTGGTGGTCAACAGAATCATCAATGGTGCGCGAGCATTCTGTGTGCCTAGAAACCAGCCGACCAGTGCGTAACCGGCCAAGGCTGCGGGCAAGCCCAGAAGCCGGGTGTGGAAGAACGCTTCAGTCAGTTGTTGCAGGTCGGCGGATGGCTGCATGAGGCTCAACGCCAGATGGCTGAACGGCAGGCCAATCACGCCGAGCAATAGCGCCAGCCCCATCGCCAGCAACAGGCCTTGCAGCAGGATCTGACGTAACGCCGAACCGTCATTGCGCCCGGCAGCCTGGGAGGCAAAGCCGGTGGTGCCCATGCGCAGGAAGCCCATGCTCCAGGCGAGAAAGGTGTACAGCGTCGCACCCACGGCCACGGCACCCAGTTGATGGGCATGGGGCAGATGGCCAATTACCGCGCTGTCGACCAGCGCCACCAGCGGTACGGAGATATTCGACAGAATCATTGGTGCGGCCAGCGCCCAGACGTTGCGATGGGTCGCGCGGTCGCGCCAGTCGTTGAGCAGGTTTGACATGAAAGCTCCCGGACAAGGCGGGCATTGTAGAGTGAACCGAGCCCCAAAAGGTGGTTGAGTGACACAGCACCAACCGGTAGGAGCGAACTTGTTCGCGAGGCGTCATGCCTGATTCACTGCGTAAACCCTTCGCCAACAAGTTGCCTCCTACCTGACACGGCGTCATGCCTGATTCACCGCGTAAACCCTTTCGCCAACAAGTTGCCTCCTACCTGACACAGCGTCATGCCTGATTCACTGCGTAAACCCTTTCGCCAACAAGTTGCCTCCTACCTGACACAGCGTCATGCCTGATTCACCGCGTAAACCCTTCGCCAACAAGTTGCCTCCTACCTGACACGGCGTCATGCCTGATTCACTGCGTAAACCCTTCGGCAACAAGTTGCCTCCCGCCTGACACGGCACCAACCCTCTCGCAGGCAAGCACCGCCCCACACTGAAGCCTGCGACCCTACAATCACTGTCCTCTTTTCCTACGCAGCCCCCTGAGAACAAAGTCTCAAACCGGCTGTCTATTCTCGCGCTCTGACCTCTGCGGTCATTTGCCTGCTATATAGTTACCCTCTCTCAACCTGCCCCGATGAGTGCCCCATGTTTAACAAAGGACTGTTTCTGGCTTGCGCGCTTGTGCTGCTGAGCGCCTGTGATTCTTCTGCTCCGGACAAACCTGCCCCGGCTTCACAGCCTGTCGCGGTGGAGTCGAGCAAGCCCAAGCCAGCGGTGGATCTTCCCGCGTTGAGCAAACGTTACGAGGGCCGCGACCTGACCGTCGTGGACGTTTCGGAGATTCAGGTGGACGGAGCGAGCACCTTGTCGGTGAGCTTTTCCGTGCCACTGGACCCAGAGCAGAAGTTCGCTGAAAAACTGCATCTGGTGGACAGCAAGAATGGCAAGGTCGACGGCGCATGGGAGCTGTCCGACAACCTCATGGAACTGCGTCTGCGGCATCTGGAACCCAAGCGCAAACTGGTTCTGACCATTGATGCCGGTCTCGTCGGCGTCAACAAGGCGAAACTCGCAGCGGAATTCATCAGCCGCCTGGAGACCGCCGACCTGCAACCGACCGTCGGTTTCGCCAGCCGTGGCAGCCTGTTGCCGACTCGCCTGGCTGAGGGTTTGCCGGTCATCGCGCTGAACGTCGACAAGGTCAATGTCGAGTTCTTCCGGGTCAAGTCCGATGCGTTGCCAGCCTTTCTCAGTAGCTGGCGCGGCGGGTCGAGTATCGAGTATTACGAATCCAAAGAGCTATTGGACAAGGCCGATCTGGTTTACGAAGGCCGCTTCGACCTGAACCCGGCGCGCAATACCCGGGAAACCCTTTTGTTGCCGATTGCCGGAATCAAAGCGCTGCAAGGGCCTGGGGTTTATCTGGCGGTAATGCGTGCTTCTGGCACTTATACCTACGCCAACCCCGCCACCCTGTTCACCCTCAGCGACATCGGTTTGTCGGTGCATCGCTACGCCAACCGTCTGGATGCGTTCACCCAAGCGCTGGAGGGCGGCAAAGCCTTGAGCGGAGTTGAGCTGGAGCTTTACGACAGCAATGGCAAAGTTGTGGGTCAGGCGAAAACCGATTCCGCCGGCCATGCCGAATTACCGCTGCCGGCCAAGGCTGCCGTGCTGCTGGCGCATAAAGACGAGCAGACCAGTATGTTGCGTCTGGACAGCTCGGCGCTGGATCTGGCCGAGTTCGACATCACCGGGCCGCAAGCCCACCCGTTGCAGTTCTTCATTTTTGGCCCGCGGGACTTGTATCGTCCGGGGGAGACCGTGCTGCTTAACGGCTTGCTGCGTGATAACGACGGCAAAGACGTAAAACCACAACCGATTACTGTCGAAGTACGTCGACCGGACGAGCAAGTCAGTCGCAAGTTTGTCTGGGAAGCAGACAAGTCCGGCCTGTATCAATATCAGCTGCAACTGGCAGACGAGGCACCTACAGGGCGCTGGCAGCTGGTGTTCGACCTGGGTGACGGCAAGCCCCAGCTGTATGAGTTTCAGGTCGAAGATTTCCTGCCTGAACGACTGGCGCTGGAAATCAAAGGCAGCGAAACACCCATCGCAACGACCGACAACGCGGTATTCGATATCACTGGTCGTTACCTCTACGGTGCTCCGGCGTCTGGCAATAACCTGACCGGTTTGCTCTATGTGAGGCCGTTGCGTGACGCGGTGCCGGGCTTGCCGGGTTATCAGTTTGGTTCGATTACCGAGCCGGAGCTCAAGCAGGATCTGGAGATCGAAGCCAGCACCCTGGACGCACAGGGCAAGCTGAGCCTGGATGTTGAAAGCACATGGTCGAACGCGAAATCGCCGGTGCAGTTGATCCTGCAAGCCAGCCTGCAAGAGTCCGGTGGACGGCCGATCACTCGGCGTCTGGTGCAGCCGGTGTGGCCTGCGGAGCAGATGCCAGGCCTGCGCCCGTTGTTCGGCAGCAGTCCGGGCAGTAACGATGAATACGATGAAGCCAGCGGCATGCCCCAGACCGATGGCGATGGCCCGGTTGAGTTCGAAGTACTGGTCGCCGACTACGCAGGTAACAAGCTGGCCGCCGATAACGTCAAAGTCCGGCTGGTTCGTGAGCGTCGTGACTACTACTGGAACTACTCGGACAGCGAAGGCTGGAGTTATCACTTCAACGAGAAATTCCTCAATCTCAACGAAGAAACCATCAACATCAAGCAAGGCTCAACCGCCAAGGTCACGTTCCCGGTGGAGTGGGGCCCGTACCGGGTTGAAGTCGAAGACCCTCAAACCGGCTTGATCAGCAGCCTGCGTTTCTGGGCGGGTTATCGCTGGCAGGACAACGCTGAAGGCGGGGCGGTGCGTCCCGATCAGGTCAAGCTGGCGCTGGATAAACCGGGTTACAACGATGGCGACACGGCCAAAGTAACGGTCACGCCGCCTGCGGCAGGCAAAGGTTACTTGTTGGTTGAGTCCAGCGACGGGCCGTTGTGGTGGCAAGAGATCGACGTACCTGCCGAGGGCAAGACTTTCGACGTGCCGCTGGACAAGCAATGGGCGCGGCATGATTTGTACGTGAGTGCACTGGTGGTTCGTCCCGGTGAGCGCAAGGCTAACGTCACGCCTAAACGTGCGGTCGGCGTGCTGCATCTGCCGCTGGATCGCTCGCCACGCAAGCTGGCGCTGACCGTGACTGCACCGGAAAAAATGCGCCCCAAACAGCCATTGAAACTCAAGGTTGCGGCGAAAAATGCCGATGGCAGCGTACCGAAAGAAGTACACGTGCTGGTGTCTGCGGTGGACGTGGGCATCCTCAATATCACCCGTTACGCCACGCCGGATCCATTCGCCAGTCTGTTTGGTCGCAAAGAGTACGGTGCGGATCAACTGGATGTTTACGGGCAACTGATCGAAGCCGGTCGCAACCGTCTTGCAAGTCTGGCCTTCGGTGGTGATGCCTTGGCCAAGGGCGGCAAGCGTCCTGATACCTCGGTGACGATCGTGGCGCTGCAAAGTGCGCCGGTGACGCTCAACGAGCAGGGCGAAGGTGAAGTCAGCGTCGACATCCCGGACTTCAATGGCGAGTTGCGCATCATGGCCCAGGCCTGGACCGGTGAGCGCTATGGCATGGCCGAAGCGAAAACCGTAGTGGCCGCGCCGATTATTGCCGAGCTGTCGGCACCGCGTTTCCTTGCCGGTGGTGATCAGACCACGGTAGCGCTGGACCTCTCGAATCTGTCCGGTCAGGCGCAGAAACTCACGGTGCAAGCCACCGCTGAAGGTCAGTTGAGCCTCGCCAATGGCGCGCTCAGCCAGAGCGTGCAACTGGCCCAGGGTCAACGTACAACGTTACGTATTCCGGTGCGTGCCGAGGGCGGGCTGGGGCAGGGTAAGTTCAAAGTCGTGGTAAATGGCTTGGTGTTGCCGGGCGAAAATCTGCCGCCGTTCTCCCGCGAGTGGACTATCGGCGTGCGTCCGGTTTACCCGGCGATGCTCAAACATTACCGCACAACGCTGAACGAGCAGTCGTGGAACCTGCCTGAAGGCGCGCTTGATGCGTTCGAACCTGCCGGTCGCGAAGCCATGCTGTCAGTGTCGAGCCGTCCGCCGCTCAATCTGGGTGAGCAGATTCGCGCCCTGGAAGCCTACCCTTATGGCTGCCTCGAGCAGACCGCCAGCGGGCTTTATCCATCGCTGTATGCGGATGCAGCCACTCTCAAACGCCTGGGTATAAAAGGCGAAGCCGACGCGGTGCGCAAGCGCAAGGTCGAGCTGGGCATCGAGCGGCTGCTGGGTATGCAGCGGCATAACGGCAGCTTCGGGCTATGGAATGCTGATGGCGAGGAAGAATACTGGCTGACGGCTTACGTCACCGACTTCCTGCTGCGTGCCCGTGATCAGGGTTTTGCGGTGCCGCCTGATGCGCTGAAAAAAGCCAACGAGCGCTTGCTGCGTTATCTGCAAGAGCGCAATCAGATCGAAGTCAGTTACAGCCAGAATGCTGAGCACACACGTTTTGCCGTGCAGGCTTACGCAGGACTGGTGTTGTCCCGTAGTCAGCAAGCTCCGCTGGGCGCCTTGCGCAGTCTGTTTGATCGTCGCACCGATGCCCGCTCCGGTTTACCGCTGGTGCAGCTGTCGGTGGCACTGGAGAAGATGGGCGACAAGCCGCGTGCTGATCAAGCCATGCTGGCGGGTCTGGCAGCAGGTCGCAAAGGCAACGAATGGCTGGCTGATTACGGCAGCCCGTTGCGTGATCAGGCGTTGATCCTGGCGCTGCTTGAGGAAAACAATCTGGCCGCTGACAAGCGTGACCAGCGCCTGTTTGCACTTGCCGATGAAGTGGCTGCAAGCCGCTACCTGTCCACTCAGGAGCGCAACGCGCTGTTTCTCGCAGGGCGTGATTTGTTGGGCAAGCCGGAAAGCAAATGGGCGGCGACGCTTCATGCAGGCGCTGAAAGTCGTGAGCTTAATAACGAACAGCCGGGCCTCAAGCTTGACGGGCCACTGCTGGCTTCGCCGATGTCGGTACAGAATCAGGGCAGTGCGACGCTGTATCAGCAGCTTACGCTGTCGGGTTATCCGACTCAGGCACCGGTGGCCGGTGGGGAAAATCTCAGCATCCGTCGTGAGTATCTGGGGCTTGATGGCGAACCTGCCAACCTCAACACGTTGAAAAGCGGCCAGCTATTGCTGGTGCACATCGAGGTCAAAGCTCAGCAACGGGTGCCGGACGCACTGGTTGTGGATTTGCTCCCGGCCGGGCTTGAGCTGGAAAACCAGAATCTGGCGCAAAGCGCTGCCAGCCTGGAAGACGCCAGCGAGTCCGTGAAAGAGTGGCGTCAGTCGATGGAGAATGCCGGTATCAAACATCAGGAATACCGCGGTGACCGCTTCGTTGCTGCGCTGGATTTGAACGGGTACAACACGGTGCACCTGTTGTACCTGGCTCGGGCCGTAACGCCGGGTATCTACCGTGTACCGCCGCCGCAAGTGGAGTCGATGTATCGGCCGAACTGGCAGGCGCTGGGTGAAGCGGCGGCACAGATGGTGGTGAAGGGTAAGTAACTGCGCAAATCCCTGTAGGAGCGCGCTTGCCTGCGACGGCGTCAGATCAGTCAATAAGTTTTCGCCTGATATGCCGCAATCGCGGGCAAGCGCGCTCCTACAGGTTAGGGCGCATCAATGAATAATCCAGCTCAGCAACCACAGGCCCAGCACCAGCCAGATGATGCCCATGATGATTGAAGCGCGCATAAAGGCGCGGATCGCCGAGTACAGGAACAGTAAACCGACGATCAACGCCAGGATGCTGACCAGTGAAGTGTCCATGCCCAAGGTGCGGGACAACCCATCAACAAAATTTCCGCCTGCGCTGGCGAAGAGATTGAAGAACCATTCCAGTCCATCGACGATAAAGCGGATGACAGCGCCGAGCGCCTGGCCCAGCCATTCGAAAAAGCTTTCTACCTGCATATGTGCGTCCTGATGAAGGTCATGGGAAAAGGCGACTGTTCGCTTTGGCTATCAATTGGCACGGCGAGTTCCGTGGAGTGTAAGGGCGTTTGGCCTTGTCGTCCCAGGTTGAGGCTGATTGTACGCAGTAACTGTGGGAGCGAATTCATTCGCGAATCGGTATTTCTGTCATGAAGATGCCGAGTCTGCAAAAGCCTTCGCGAATAAATTCGCTCCCACAGGGCTATGCAGTAGCCCGCAAGATGGGTCTCTGGCTTATTGCCGGGTTGGCTTTGATCATCACCCTGCTCTGGCTCGCCGACCGCATCTGGCCGCTGCCATTACCCAAAGACGACCTCGCGCGCGTGGTGCTGGCCGAAGACGGGACGCCGCTTTGGCGTTTCGCCGATGCTGACGGGGTATGGCGTTATCCGGTGTCGATCAATCAGGTATCGCCGTACTACATCCAGGCAGTGCTGACTTACGAAGATCGCTGGTTTTACAGCCATCCCGGGGTCAATCCGCTCTCGCTGGTGCGGGCGACGTGGCAGAACCTCAAGGGTGCGCGGGTAGTGTCGGGCGGCAGTACGTTGTCGATGCAGGTCGCGCGGTTGCTCGACCCGCATGCGCGAACTCTGCCCGGCAAGGTGCGACAACTGTGGCGCACGATGCAGCTGGAATGGCACCTGTCCAAGGATGAGATTCTTGCCATCTATCTCAATCGCGCGCCGTTTGGCGGCACCTTGCAGGGTGTTGCCGCTGCCAGTTGGGCCTATCTGGGTAAATCTCCGCAACAATTGACCCGCTCCGAAGCGGCAATGTTGGCGGTGTTGCCCCAAGCGCCGAGTCGCCTGCGGCCTGATCGTCATCCACAACGGGCGCAGGTTGCACGGGACAAGGTCCTCAAACGTCTGGCGCAATTTCAGGTCTGGCCGCAACGGGCAGTAGATGAGGCTCTGGAGGAGCCGTTATTGCTGGCCCCGCGTCAGGAGCCAAGCCTCGCTCCACTGCTGGCGCGGCGTTTGAACCGGCCCGACAGCCCGCCGTTGATTCGCACTACGCTGGATGCCGGACTACAGCGTCGTCTTGAAGATCTGCTGCTGGGCTGGCGTGCCCGATTGCCGGAGCGCACCTCGGCGGCGATCCTGGTGGTCGAGGCGCAAAACATGGCGGTACGCGCATACGTTGGTTCGGTGGACATCAACGATGCCAAACGTTTTGGCCATGTGGACATGATCAGCGCCCTGCGTTCGCCTGGTTCGACCCTCAAACCGTTCCTTTACGGGCTGTCGATGGATGCGGGGCTGATCCATTCGGAATCCCTGATGCAGGACGTACCACGCCATTACGGTGATTACCGGCCAGGTAATTTTGCGGCGGGGTTCAGCGGGGCGGTGGCCGCCAGTTCAGCGTTGTCGATGTCCCTCAACTTGCCCGCGGTACAACTACTGGAAGCCTACGGACCGAAACGTTTTGCCGCCGAGTTGCGCAACGGCGGCGTGCCGTTGACCCTGCCGCCGCTGGCCGAACCCAATCTGGCGATGATCCTCGGCGGCGTCGGTAGCCGTCTGGAAGACCTGGTCGGTGGTTACAGCGCTTTCGCGCGTGGCGGGCGTAGCGCTGATATCCGCCTGCAACCCGATGCGCCGCTGCGGGAACGACGCATGATGTCACCCGGCGCGGCGTGGATTATTCGCAAGATACTCAGTGGCCAGTCGCGCCCGGATCTCGATCCTCATGCAGAGCTGGTGCAGCGGCCACAGCTGGCCTGGAAGACCGGCACCAGTTACGGTTTTCGTGACGCCTGGGCTATTGGTGTCGGGCCGCGTTTTCTGGTCGGGGTGTGGATCGGTCGTCCCGACGGCACGCCGGTGCCGGGGCAGTTTGGCCTGGCTTCGGCCGCACCTTTGATGTTGCAGGTTCATGACGTGCTGGCCAATAGAGACAGTCAGCGAGGTATCACCGCGCCGATTCAGCCAGTCCCGTCGAGCGTGGGCGTGGCAGCGATCTGTTGGCCGTTGGGCCAGCCCATGAGGAAGAACGATCCGAATTGTCGCAGGCAGCGGTTTGCCTGGACACTGGAAGGCACCACGCCGCCAACCTTGCAGGCCATTGATCAGCCGTTGGGTCTGGGATTGCAGGAAAAAATCTGGGTCAATACTCAGGGCTTGCGGGTTGGGGCGGGTTGTCCAGGGGCGAAGGCGCAGGATCTGATTCTATGGCCCGCCGCCCTGGAACCCTGGCTGGCGCGTGACGAACGCCGGGAAGCACGCTTGCCCGCAGTCGATCCTACATGCCCGCCTCAAGGTCTGAATCTGGCGCCGCCCCTGTCGATCGTCGGCGTTCGCGAGGGCGATCATCTGCGCTTGCCGGCGGGCAGTCGTCAGGCGCTGCGCCTGAATCTTTCCGCCTTGGGCGGCAGTGGTCGTCGCTGGTGGTTTGTCGATGGCGTGCCGATGGCCGACACCGACAATCAGGCCCATTTCAGCCCGACCCTCACACGCCTCGGTCGTTATGAGCTAAGCGTGCTGGATGAAAGCGGTCAGACTGCACGGGTTGTGTTTGATACCGTCGATTGAGCGACAGACATCAATGAGCCGTGTCCCGTTGCCGACTTGCCCCGCTCGGCGACATGGCCAATGCCAGTTGCGTGCGGTTATGCATGTGGGTCAGGCGCAGCACTTGCGACACGTACAGTTTGACGGTGTTCTCAGTGATGCCCAGCTTGCAGCCGATCTGATAGTTGGTATGACCTTTGGCGACCAGCTTGGCTACGTCTTGCTGGCGAGGGGAGAGGGGGGCGAAGAGCATCGACAGGTCCATCTCGCTCTCGATGTCTTCCTCGGCACGGGCAGTGGTCAGTCGCGGACGACGTAGCTGGTCCAGATCTTCATAAAGACCATCAATGGACGCGGCAAGAAACCGCAGCTTTTCGTTGAGTTCACCCAGTTGGCGGTAGCTCTTTTGCCGTTCATGCAGCACGGCTTCCTGGCGCTGGACGCCTTCGAGCACCTCACGGAGATTCACCGGCTTCTGAAAGTAATCAGCAACGCCGGCACGCAGGGCTTTGATCACATCCTGTTTGTCGTCGTTGACGGTCAGGACGATGGTTTCGAATACCCGCTTTTTACCGGCGGCCAGCTTGAGCGCCTGAACCAGCTCAAGGCCGTCGGGTGCTTGCATATTCAGCTCGCAAAGGACGATGCCGATTGCAGGATCGTTGCGAAATTGTTCGAGTGCTTCTTTGCTTGAATAACTGCCAGTGCATTCGTAGCCGTTGCTTTGTAGAAAACCGCTTAGCTCGTTTACAACGGAAGGCTGGTCGTCGACGACTAGTACTTTCACTGAAGAATTTATGTTCACGCGCTACTCCCTGTCTGCGAAATACAAAGCGTTGTCAGAGTCAAAACTCACGCTTTATCGATACGATCTAAGGTCACGTGTTCCCTGAGACCTTTACTACCGTAGTCAGACTTTCGCGTTATGTACATAGTGTTAAGCATTGTTTGCGACTAGTGGGCGGCTTCTTTGGGGGCATTGGCGGTACTCGTTAACGCAATGCGTATGCCTCCAGGTAACACGGACCCTGTAGGAGTGAGCTTGCTCGCGATTTGGTTTTCTGATTGAAGAATTTATCGCCGGAACTGACGCGATCGCGAGCAAGCTCACTCCTACAGGCCCGGTGTGGAGCGAACTATTGCGATATTGAAGCCGAAAGTTTGCCGTCTGCAGTCGACGTATTTGAGCGTTAAAAAAGTTTTTTGACGTTTAATCGTTTTTCGAGCACGGGAAGATTTAACACATTGAAGTCGCAGGTACTTACTTCTTATACCTATTTAAAAAGGGGCCATTATTGTCGGCCCCTCAACTAACGACCGCCATTTAACGGGGCGGATATTGCTCCAGAATCTTCGCCACTGTCTGGCGAATAGCCGTTTCACGAGCATTTGGGGCGTTGTCCTGATTGAGGATGCGCTCCGTGCTGCCGCGCCAGACCAGCTTGCCGTCCTTGCCGTCGAACAGGTCGATCTGCAGGGTTGTGACCTTGTAGTCCACGCTGCGGGTTTCGGTCATCGGTGCGTTCCAGTAACCGTAACCTCCCCAAGGGCCCCAGCCTCCGCCGTAATTGGTACTGACCAGTTGCTGGCGGTTTTCCATGATCAGCCAGGCTTGAACCTTCAGATCACCATTGGCACCTGCCGGGGCCATGCGCAAGCCGCGCTGGTCGAGCTGTTCGCCAATCGACTGGCGAATACGCTGGTCGGTGAGATCGCTCTTGATCCGTGGATCATCAGGCTGGTACTGCACGCCGGGCTCCTTCCAGCTCCAGCTGCGGTAGCCGCCAAAATCACGACTGGCGTCGAAGTCACGATTGATCTGGTTGGTTTGGCAGGCACTGAGCAGCACCAGCAGGGACAGCAGAGCAAGGCGGCGAAACATGGCAGTTCTCCGAAGATGTCAGGAAGGAGGATACGCGCTCAATGCTTTTTGCACAGCCTGACGCAGGGCCTTGGATCGATCCGATTGATCGCCGCGGTTTTGCGTCTCTGCGCTGGCGCTCCACACAGGCTGGCCGTCGCGGGCGTCGAACAGGCTGATGCTGACGACGACTACCTGTTCCTGATAAGTGCGCACGATCGGCACGCTGGCATAACCGCCATAGCGGTTGCCGTATGGGCCGCGGCCATAGCCGATTCCGCTGCCGCCATAGTAGGGATCGGAATAGTCGTCACGCACCTGACGGGTGCGGGTTTCCATGCGGGTTTGCGCACTGACTTGCAGGTCTGCAGGTTGCGTGCTGTTGGCCGGGCGCAGACCGCGCTGATCCAGGCCATTGCTGACCGCCTCGGCGATTTGCGCCGAATCAGCCCAGGCAGAGCCGCCGGGCAGTTGGTTGTTGCGCCAGGTCCAGTTGCGATAGCGCCCGTAGTCCCGTGGTGCTGCCGGGTACGCGCTCATGTCCACGGCATTGGCCGCGTGAGCGGGGGCAGGGGGCAGTGGTCTGGAATCTGCGCGATACGGGTTATCGCTCTGGCACGCAGCCAGACCGAGGAAAAGAGGAATCAAAGCAAGGCGGCGTTTCATCATGGCCTCCGCAAAGTGGCCTTCTGAGACAGGAAACGGAGATCAGCAACGCCGGACTGCCTGTGATCACCCCGGCGCTTGGCGAGAATCAGAGCGGGCGACACACCCAATGCAGGTAACGACCCAACCCTGCATAGGCGGGATGCCGACGGTGAGCCAGTTCCATTTCCAGCAAGTCCACGAGTTCGGCCCGGGCCTGAAACTCCACCGGCATGTAGTCGTGAAACACTCTGACACCGCTCTGGGTTTCGACACGCCAAAGGCGTTCAAGTTGCGCCGCCAATTCCCGCGGATCAAGAGGCTCTTGCGGGGTCAGGCTTTGTTTCTCGCCCGCCATGTCGTTCTTGCGCATTTTCTTGAAGTGGCCTTTGAGCAGGTTGCGATAGATCAGCGCGTCGCGGTTATAAAACGCGAGGGACAGCCAGCCATCGGCTTTGGTCAACTGACGCAGCACCGGGAGAATCGTGTGCGGCTCGGCCAGCCATTCCAGCACGGCGTGACACAGCACCAGATCATAGGGCTCATGCAGTTGATCCGAGAGTTCCTGCCAGGGCGCCTGAATGAACGTAGCGATCTGGCCTGCGTCGGCGAATCGCTGGCGCGCACCTTCAAGCATGGGGGCGGCCGGTTCGGCGAGCGTCACGTCATGGCCGCGCTCCGCCAGCCACAACGACATGTGGCCCAGCCCGGCACCGATATCCAGCACGCGCAACGGGCGTTCGGGCAGCGCTTCGGTCAGGTCAGCCTGTAGGACCGCGAGGCGAATCGCACCCTTGGCACCGCCGTAGATTTTTTCGGCGAATCGGGTCGCCAGTTGATCGAAGTGACGATCACTCATTTGGCAAACCTGCGTTCACTGTCAGCCAGCTTGCTGCGAACCACGGTGTCCATGTCGATGCCCAGTTCGCTGCACAACAGCAGTAAATAAAGAATGATATCGCCCACTTCCTGACCGGCATGTTCCAGCTTCTCGGGCGGCAACTGGCGGGACTGGTCTTCGGTCAGCCACTGGAAGATTTCCACCAGCTCGGACATCTCCACGCTGGCGGCCATGGTCAGGTTCTTGGGGCTGTGAAACTGCTTCCAGTCGTTCTGATCGCGGATGCGGTGCAGGCGTTGGGTGAGTTCTTCGAGGTTCATGGGGTGTCCTGAATCATTGTGTTGTGTCCGTCGCCGTGCGGTCGTGCATCTGGCCGGGAACCTGTGGGAGCTGGGCTTGCCCGCGATAGGGCTGCACGCGGTTCACTTTAGATCGAGTCCAGCCCTATCGCGGGCAAGCCCAGCTCCCACAGGGGAATTGTGTTGAGTCTGCTTCAACCATTCCAGAACCCCAAGCCCCGCAGCCTTGCCGCTGGCGAAGCATGCCGTGAGCAGGTAACCGCCGGTTGGCGCTTCCCAGTCGAGCATTTCTCCGGCGCAGAATACGCCAGGTAACTGCTTGAGCATCAGGCGCTGGTCCATGGCTTCAAAGGTTACACCGCCTGCGGTACTGATGGCTTCGTCCAGTGGGCGGGCTTTGATCAAGGTCAGCGGCAAGGCTTTCAAGGCCTGGCTCAGTTGAGCGGGATCATCGAAAGCTTCACGCGGGGCCAGTTCGCGCAACAAGGCGGCTTTGACGCCATCGATACTCAACTGGCTGTGCAAGTGTTTGGACATGGAACGTGAGCCCCGGGGTTTTTCCAGGGCTTTCTGAATGGCTGGAGACGCCTTGCCCGGTAGCAGGTCGATCAGGACGGTGGAAGAACCCTGCTGATTGATTTCTTCACGAATCTGCGCCGAAAGGGCATAGATCAGGCTGCCTTCTACGCCGTTGTCGGTAATCACGCATTCACCGAGGCGAGGCGTCTGGCCGTGCATGCCGATTCCGATGTTCTTCAATGGAGCGCCGGCGAACTTGCTGCGCAGCAACTCGCTCCAGCCAGCCACTTCGAAACCGCAGTTGGCGGCTTGAAGTGTCTTGAGATCAACGCCACGCTCGGCCAGCAGCGGCCACCATGCGCCGTCAGAGCCCAACCTTGACCAGCTTGCGCCGCCCAGTGCCAGCAACACGGCATCTGGGTTCAGGGCTATTTCGCCTTCGGGGCGAGCGATGCGTATGTTGCCTGCGATATCCCAGCCGAGCCAGCGATGCCTCGTGTGGATCGTGACGCCGCTCTCACGCAAGCGTTTGAGCCAGGCACGTAGCAGTGGCGCGGCCTTCATGTCGGTAGGGAAGACCCGGCCCGAGCTGCCGATGAAGGTTTCGATACCGAGGCCGTGAATCCATTCGCACAGATCATCCGCGCCAAACCCGCGCAGCAGCGGAGCGACATTGCCGGAGCGTTCGGCATAGCGGGAAAGGAAGGCCGGGTAAGGCTCGGAATGGGTAATGTTCATGCCGCCGACGCCCGCCAGCAGAAACTTGCGCCCCACTGAGGGCATGCCGTCATACAGATCGACTTTGATGCCAGCCTGACTCAACACTTCGGCCGCCATCAAACCAGCGGGGCCGCCGCCGATGATGGCGACTGAGGGAGTGGTGGTCGGTGTTAAGTCGATCATGGCGAGGTGCGTGTCTTTGCGGTTTGGTGGGGCATTCTACCTGCACCGCGCTCCGGTCGCTCCTACCAAACAACATGCGATCCTTTGAATTGAAGCGCATACCTGTAGGAGTGAGCTTGCTCGCGATGGCAATCTTCCAATCGAAAATACTTCGCCTGATTAAACGCTATCGCGAGCAAGCTCACTCCTACAGGTCCTGCGTGGTGTCATGAGACAGAGTTCACAACCCCTCCGACACCCAGACCCTCTGCGCGCTGTGGTGCAGGATGCCGTGTCGGCGCGCCAGGGCCTGGCGGTCTTTACTGTAGCCGCCGCCAATGACGCCCATGACCGGGATGTTGCGCCCGATGCAGTGGCGCAGCACCGCTTCATCGCGGGCGGCCACTCCGGCGTCGGTCAGTTTCAGGTAGCCCAGGGCGTCATCCTGATGGACATCGACGCCGGCATCGTAGAGCACCAGGTCCGGCTGATAGAACGGCAACAGGTAGTTAAGCAAGTCATCGACGACTTTCAGGTATTCGTCATCGCCCATGCCCATCGGCAGCGGGATGTCCCAGTCGCTCTCGGCTTTGCGCGCTGGAAAGTTCTTTTCACAGTGCAGCGAGACCGTAATCGCGTCCTCGGTATCAGCGAGAATCCGCGCCGTGCCGTCGCCCTGGTGCACGTCGCAATCGAAGATCAGCACTTTGCCGACGCGACCGCTTTGCAGCAGGTAATGACTGATCACCGCCAGATCATTAAAAATGCAGAACCCGGCTGGATAGTCGTAATGCGCGTGGTGAGTGCCGCCTGCCAGATGACACGCCAGCCCGTGCTGGAGGGCCTGTTCAGCGGTCAGCAACGAACCGCCCACGGCACGTACCGTGCGCCGTGCCAGGTCCTCGCTCCAGGGCAGGCCGAGACGCCGCTGATCCTCGCGGGACAAGTCACCTTCCATGTAACGTCGTATATAAGAAGGGTCATGGGCCAGTGCGAGAATGTCGTTCGGGCAGATCTGCGGTCGCAGCAAGGCAGCGTCGCTGGTCAGGCCGCTGTCGATCAGGTGATCGTGCAGCAGGCGGAACTTGTCCATGGGAAAGCGATGATCAGCCGGGAAGTCCGGGCTGTAATCCTCGTGATAGATGAGCGGCAGGGACATTTCGGGTCCGTTCAGAGGTCGAAGCCGGATAGTGCCAGCATTGCCCCTGAACGCCCAGCTTTGTGAAACAACGCAAAGCTACACTGGCCGACACAGTGACTGACCGGTTAATGGAGAAACCGATGGAGCCGATTCTTAAACTCGAGAGCGCGCGATTGTTGATGCGCCAGTGGCGAGATGACGATTTACAGGCGTTTGCCGACATGTGTGCGGACCCCAATGTCATGCGCTATTTTCCTGAGCCACTGAGTTACCTGGAAAGCGCTGCACTGATCGGCCGCATACGCGGGGACTTTGCTGAGCTGGGGTTTGGCTTGTGGGCGCTGGAGCGCAAGGACACCGGCCAGTTCATTGGCTTCACCGGGCTTGGCGTGGTGAATTTTGAATCACACTTCACTCCGGCCATTGAGATTGGCTGGCGTCTGGCTCGGGAGCACTGGGGCTTTGGTTACGCCAGCGAAGCGGCCTGGACGGCGCTGGGCTGTGGGTTCGAGCATCTGGGGGTGGATGAGATCGTGTCGTTCGCAGCGCAAAGCAATGAGCTTTCGCAAAAAGTGATGCAGGTGATCGGCATGACCACGGACCCGGTCGATGACTTCGAACATCCGAACCTGCCGCCGGAACATCCGTTGCAGCCTCACGTGCTGTATCGCATTACTCGTCAACAATGGCTGGATACGCTGCAAGCTTGAAGGGGCTGATGACGTTAAATTCTGTATCATTTCAGCTTTTGTCACGCTTGATAGGCGGACGAACCGTTTGTGCGAGGAGTAATGAATGAGCCAAGTGTTGGATGATCTGGTTGCGCTGTTGAGCCTGGAACCGATTGAAGAAAACCTGTTCCGTGGCCGCAGTCAGGACCTTGGCTTTCGTCAGCTGTTTGGCGGCCAGGTTCTGGGGCAGTCGCTGTCGGCGGCGAGCCAGACCGTTGAAGACGCAAGGCACGTGCACTCTTTGCACGGTTATTTCCTGCGTCCGGGGGATGCTGGTTTGCCGGTGGTGTATCAGGTGGATCGGGTTCGCGATGGCGGCAGCTTCAGCACGCGCCGGGTGACGGCGATCCAGAAAGGTCAGCCGATCTTCACCTGCAGTGCTTCGTTTCAATACGACGAGCAGGGTTTTGAGCACCAGACCTCGATGCCGCAAATTGTTGGCCCGGAAAACCTGCCTTCAGAGCTGGAACTGATGCAGCAACGGGCGCACCTGATTCCTGAGAACATGCGCGACAAGATGCTCTGCCCAAAGCCTATCGAGTTTCGCCCGGTCACTGCCAGCGATCCTTACAACCCGCAGCCGACCGAGGCCGTTAAGTACATCTGGTTCCGCACCGACGGCTCGCTGCCGGAAGTGCCTGCGATGCACAAATACCTGATGGCTTACGCGTCGGACTTCAATCTGCTGACCACTTCTTTGTTGCCCCACGGCAAGACGGTCTGGCAGAAGGATATGCAGGTCGCCAGCCTAGACCATTCGCTGTGGTTCCACGGCGACCTGCGGGCTGATGACTGGTTGCTGTATGCCATGGACAGTCCATGGGCGGGCAATTCCCGTGGTTTCTCCCGGGGCAGCGTCTACAACCGCGCCGGGCAACTGGTGGCGTCGGTCAGCCAGGAAGGTTTGATTCGTCATCGCAAGGACTGGGCATGAGTCTTTCCGGGATTCGCCACTGGGTCTTCGACATGGACGGCACGCTGACCGTGGCCGCCCATGATTTCCCGGCGATCAAACGTGCGCTGGATATCCCGCAGGATCACGACATTCTTGGGCATCTGGCGGCGTTGCCTGCTGATGTCGCGGCAGCCAAGCATGCCTGGCTGTTGGAGCATGAGCGGGAGCTGGCTCTCGCTTCCAAAGCTGCGCCCGGTGCCGTTGAACTGGTTCGCGAACTGGCCGGGCGCGGTTATCGTCTGGGCATCCTGACCCGCAACGCCCAGGAGTTGGCCCATGTGACGCTGGAGGCCATCGGTCTGGCGGATTGCTTTGCGGTGGAGGACATCCTCGGTCGTGACGAAGCCCCGCATAAGCCAGACCCCGCCGGGTTGTTGCACTTTGCGAATGCCTGGCAGGTGCCTGCCGCGCAAATGGTCATGGTGGGGGATTACCGTTTTGACCTGGATTGCGGGCGTGCGGCCGGTACCAAAACCATCCTGGTCAACCTGCCGGAGAACCCCTGGCCGGAATTGGCGGACTGGCATGCGCAGGATTGTGGGGAAATACGGGCGTTGCTGGATTGACGCTTCGCTAACAAGTTCGCTCCTACCGTTTAGCGCGGTGTCGGGTAGGAGGCAACTTGTTGGCGAGAGGGGTTACGCGGTGTTTCAGGTCTGCCGCCTCGCGAACAAGTTCGCTCCTACCGGTTGGCGCGGTATCAGGTAGGAGGCAACTTGTTGGCGATAGGGGTTGCGCGGTGAATCAGGTCTGCCGCCTCGCGAACAAGTTCGCTCCTACCGGTTGGTGCGGTATCAGGTAGGAGGCAACTTGTTGGCGATAGGGGTTGCGCGGTGAATCATGTCTGACGCTTCGCGAACAAGTTCGCTCCTACCGGTTGGCGCGGTGTCGGGTAGGAGGCAACTTGTTGGCGAGAGGGGTTACGCGGTGGTTCAGGTCTGCCGCCTCGCGAACAAGTTCGCTCCTACCGGGGATTGGTGTTCAGATTCAAAAATCCTTGAACAATACCGCCTGCCCTTGGGGTGAGGTGAAGATTCCGTCGCCGCTGTGGCCGACATTGGGCACTATCACCAGATGCTGATTCAGCCCCTGTGGATGACGTTTCTGCAGGTATTTGAAGAAGTTCTCGCCACGTTCCAGACGTTGTGAGCCTTGCGCTTCTGCGCCGCAGGTCCTGTCCAGAGCCGGGTGTTTCGGGTCGATGTCTTTCTCACCAAGCAAGTAAGTCACGTCGCGTTTTACGTAATCGTCTTCGATCTCGGCCGTTTTGACTTTGCCCGCGTAAGGCGGCATGCCGTTCAGACCATATTTCCATTCGTTGAAGCCCGGGCAACTGGCCTTGGTCACGGGCAACGGTCGCTCGGTATCAAAGTAGGCATACGACGAAGGGTTGGCGATCACGTAGCGCAGCTTGATGCCTTCCTTTTTCAGCAGCACGTCTTCCTTGCCGCCGATCATCAAGTAGCGCTGCACCACTTGCGCACCGCCGGAATGCCCGGCGATGACGATTTCCTTGAGGTTCGGGAACAGCTTGCTGTCGCTCAGGCGACGCAGAATGTGGTCGATGACCAGATACGAGCTGACCGGCTTCGGTCCAACCGCGTTTTCACCCGCCATCCACTGGTCGCCATGCCAGCGCAACACGTTGTCGCCAAGGTGATGCGCAGTGATGTCTTTCTCGTCGAGAAACTGCGGGGCGATCAGCAGGGTTTTATTACGCTGCTTCGACTGGTTGGCAGCGCGTTCGATGCTGCGCAGGTAAGTCGGTGCGTTACGCAGCCGGCCATGCAGCACGATCACTGCACGCTCGATCTGCGGCCGGGGCTGATTCCAGTTCAGGCTCATGCCGAGCGTCGCCTGGGTGCCATTGATTGTCAGGCGCTCCGGGCTGATGGATGTGACCGCCTGATCCTCGGCGTGAGCGTTGAAACTCAGAAGGGTGCTTAACGACAGGATCAGCAGCGGTTTCATCATGTGATCAGAGGCTCTTGGCGGCGAACGTATCGCATTGGTTGAGTTGGCCCTGGGCAAAGCCGGTTTTGAACCAGCGAACCCGTTGGGCGGATGTCCCGTGTGTAAACGAGTCCGGCACTACGCGCCCCTGACCCTGTTGCTGAAGGCGATCATCGCCAATGGCGTTGGCTGCATTCAAGGCTTCTTCAATATCACCCGGCTCAAGCCAGTTCAAACGCTTTTGTGCGTTGTAGGCCCAAACACCTGCCAGACAGTCAGCCTGAAGCTCCTGGCGAACCAGCAAACCGTTGCTGCCCTCCATTCGCTGTCCACTGCGGCGGGCGGCATCAACCTTTTCCGAAACGCCCAGCAGTGTCTGCACATGGTGGCCTACTTCGTGAGCAATCACATAGGCCTGAGCAAAATCGCCTGCGGCCTTGAAGCGTTGTGACATTTCGCGGAAGAAGTCCATGTCCAGATAGACCTTCTGGTCGGCAGGGCAGTAGAACGGCCCGCTGGCCGATGTGGCAAACCCACACGCGGACTGCACCTGACCGCTGAACAGCACCAGCGTCGGGTCTTTATATTGGCGGCCGCCCAGTTGGAAAGCAGCGCGCCAGGTGTCTTCGGTGTCGCCGAGAATCGACCGGACGAACTCTGCCTGTTCATCGTTGGCCGGTGGCGGCTGGCGGGTCTCGCTTGACGTTGGCGCTTGTGTCGCCTGGCCGGTGAGCTGGCCGAGAATCTGCATCGGGTCCTGACCGGTCAGCAGACCGATAGCCACGATGATGATCACGCCGCCGATGCCGAGTCCCTTGCCTCCGATGCGCATCCCACCGCCGCCGCTGCTGCCGTCACGTGCGTCCACGACGTTATCGCTGCGCCGACCCTTTTTCCATAGCATGTGGGAATCCTCTTTTAATCCTGTAAGGAGTGTCGCTGCTACCCACAGGCTGCGCCAGTCCGATTGTCAGACGCGTTACCTGAATGGGAGTTGAACGACGTACATCTAGCGCAGGAGTAGAGAGGAGCAGGAGGCAAATAGTTCGCGGTCAGTCCGGGTAATTAGCCACGTACGAGACGTTGTTCGCTTTTGACTGAGTTCATGAACGCCTGCATGGCCGAGGACTGAACACGATGGCGACGTGTAATCAGGCCGTACGGCGGCAGCCGCGCCTCGAATTTGATCGGTAACACTGCCAGCAAGTCGCGTCCGGGATAGTCCTCGACCACCGACAAAGGTGTTACGCCGAGCATGTCAGTCTGTTGCACCAGCGACAGCAAGGTCATGATCGACGTGGTTTCAACAATGCTGCTGGGGATGTCGACCCTGGCATTGTGGAACACCTGATTGATGATCGAACGCATCGGACTCGGGTGCTGTTGCAGGACCCAGGTCATGTCTTGCATGTCGCCCCAGCCCAGTTGCGTTACGTTGGCCATGGGGTGCTTTGCGCCAGCAACCACGCAGAGTTCTTCTTCGCCCAGACTGTCGAACAGCAGATCATCGGAGCGAGCACCGCCGGGAATCCTGCCGAGCACCACGTCCAGTTGATCTTGCAGTAACGCCTGCACGAGCACATCGCTGGTATCGACCTGAATGCTCATGGACAGACGCGGATGGCTTTTCTTCAATTCGGCGATGGTTCGGGTCAGCAGGCCCGAAGCCAGAGCGGGAATCGCACCCACTGCGACCCGGCCAAGGTTGCCGGACTCCAGCGCAACCAGTTCTTCACGCATGCCGCTCAATTCGGCAAACACCATGCGCGCGTAATAGATAACGGTTTCGCCGAACTGCGTGGCGCGCATGCCTCGTGGCAGGCGCTCAAACAGTTCGACGCCGAGCAAGTCTTCCGCTTCGTGAAGCATCTTGGTCGCAGCGGGTTGAGTCATGCCAATGTTGTCGGCAGCCCGACGCAACGATCCCAGTTCCTGAAGCGCCAGCATCAACCGTAACTGGCGAAGGCGCAGGCGGCTGTGAATCACGTTGGCATCAGGAATACGGGTCATGATCGCGTCTCGCGGAAAAGTCTGGGGCTGAGCCTGACAAGAAATGTCATGGCTTGCTAGCCCCTTGCCATTCATTGCGCGGATTTCGCTTTGGCTGCATGACGCGTGCGCCAGCCCAATGCGTTTCTGATACCGCTGGAAATCAGCGGCCAGAACAACATCAGCAGTGCCGCCGTGGTCAGGCTGCCCACCAACGGATTGGACCAGAAAATGCCCAGTTGCCCGTCGGAAAACAGCATCGACTGGCGGAAGGCATCTTCCGCCTTGTCGCCCAGAACAGCCGCCAGAACCAGGGGCGCAATCGGGTAGCCGAGCTTTTTGAACAGGTAGCCCAAGGCGCCAAAGACCAACATCAGCCCGACATCAAACAGCGAGTTATGCACCGAGTACGCGCCAATTGCACAGATCATGATGATGATCGGGGCAATGATCGAGAACGGAATGCGCAGGATCGAGGCGAACAGCGGCACGGTTGCCAGCACCACGATCAGACTGACGACGTTGCCCAGATACATGCTGGCGATCAGGCCCCAGACGAAATCGTGCTGCTCGACAAACAATGTCGGGCCGGGATGCAGACCCCAGATCATCAAACCGCCCATCATCACCGCAGCCGTCGCCGAACCTGGAATGCCCAGGGTCAGCATTGGCAACAGGGCACTGGTGCCCGCGGCGTGGTCAGCTGTTTCCGGTGCAATAACGCCTTCGACTTCACCCTTGCCGAAGTTGTCGCGGTTTTTCGAGAAGCGCCGCGCCAGGCTGTAACCCATAAACGACGCAGCCGTCGGGCCGCCCGGTGTAATGCCCATCCAGCAACCCACCAGCGTGCTGCGCAAAATGGTTAGCCAGTAGCGCGGTAATTTGGCCCATGTACGCAGAATCGTCATGGGCGTGATGCGCGCATGTTCGCCGCGGAATACCAGGCCTTCTTCAACGGTGCAGAGAATTTCACCGATACCGAACAGGCCGATTACCGCGACCTCGAAGCTGATCCCGGTCATCAGGATCGGTTGGTCGAAAGTCAGGCGCAGGTTGCCGGACACGGTGTCCATGCCGACCGCCGCCATGGCAAAGCCGATCATCATGGCGACCACGGTTTTCAACGGCGGGTTTTTGCTCATGCCGATAAACGTGCAGAACGCCAGCAAATACACCGCAAAGAACTCCGGCGAGCTGAACGACATGGCGAATTCGGCAATGCGTGTCGAGAGAAAGGTCAGCAACAGTACGCCAGCCAGTGCGCCAATCAACGCCGAACTGAATGCGGCGGTCAGCGCCTCTGCGGCTCTGCCGTCACGGGCCATGGGGTAGCCGTCAAAGGTGGTCGCCACCGATGACGGCTCGCCGGGAATATTGAACAGGATCGACGTGATCGACCCGCCAAATAGCGCCCCCCAGTACATGCACGATAAAAGGATGATGGCCGAGACCGGCGACATGGTGAAGGTCAATGGCAGCAGCAACGCCACGCCGTTGGGGGCGCCGAGGCCAGGCAATACGCCGACCAGAATGCCCAGCAGTACACCGACCACCATCAGGCCGATATGGCCCGGAGTGAGGATCAGGTTCATGCCGTGCAGCAGGGAGTCGAATTCACTCATTGCATCGATCTCCCGGCCATTGCCAGCCAGTCACCCACCGGACCTGCGTCCAGTGGAACCTTGAACCACAGCGCGAAGATCAGGTAGCTGGCCAGGACCGCGCCGCCCGATACCGAGCAGATCATCAGTTTGCCGTAAGGCTTGGCCCTAACCCGGTCACGCCACATGAACCAGGCAATGAACACCGCCGACGCCATGTAGATACCGGTGAACGGCATGGCTGCGACGAATAGGGCGATGGGAATGAACACTGACAGGACTTGAGCAAACTGGCTGCGGCTGACAAAGCTGATGTTCAGTGCCTGCCAGCGCACCAGCGTGAGGACGATATTGCCCAGGCTTGCGCAGCCCAAGAGCAGGCCGATGTAGAACGGGAAATAACCCGGCTCGGGGCCAGCGTCGCCCCAGCCGATACCTTGCTCAAGGCTGCCGTACATCACCACTGCGCCGATCAGCAGCGTAAACAACGCCAGCCCGAGCTCGACCCAGCGAGTGCCGACCAGCGCAGATGTTTCAGAAGAGTGGGGCATGGAACACCTCCGGATATAACTGCCGGGCGAACACCCGGCAGTGGGGCCTGATCAGTCAGTTCACTCGCGCAGCCAGCCAGCGTCCTTGAACACCGGCGTAACGCGGGCGGTGTCCTGCTGGATGTAGGCGCTCAGTTGGTCGCCTTCGAGAAAGGTTGGCACCAGTGCGTTCTGTTTGACGTAGGCCTTGAATTCAGGAGCTTCGGAGACTTTGCGCATCAGTTCGGTATAGAACGCGCGTTGTTCGGCAGTGACTTTGCCTGGCATGAACACGGTACGCGGGAAGCGATACTGATCGACGCCCAGGCCTTGTTCGTGGCAGGTCGGCACGTCGGCCCAGGATTTGTCCCCGGCGACTTTGTCGGTGTAGCCCATGCGCTCTTTACTGAACACGCACAGCGGCTTGACCTGATCACCGCGCCACTGGCTGATGCTTTCGCTGGGGTTGTTCACGTTGGCGGCGATGTGTTTCCCGGCCAGTTGAGTCGAGGCTTCGCTGCCGCTTTTGAACGGGATGTAAACCAGTTTGCTGCCTGTGGTTTTGTTCAGCAGCAAGGTCAGGGTCTGGTCGACGTCCTTTGACTGGCTGCCGCCCATGCGCAGTTTGGATGGATCGGCTTTAACCGTCTCGTAGAAGCTCTTGGCGTCTTTCCACGGCGCGTCTTTGTAGGTCCAGAGAATGAAGTCGTCTTCAGCGACGGCGGCAACCGGGGTCAGCTCTTGCCATTGATAACCGAGCTTGGAGACCAGCGGCAGCAGGTAAATGTTGTTGGTGCCGATCACCAGCTTGTCGGCATCACCTTCGGACATTTTGAGGTCCAGAAACGCCTCGGCCCCGTTGCCACCGCCTTTGTTGAGGACCACGGTGTTGACGTCCAGCAGCTTGTGAGTGGTGATGATTGACTGGATCAGACGGCCGAGCTGATCAGTCCCGCCACCAGGGCCACCGGCGACGATGATTTCAACGTTCTTGTCGGGTTGCCAGGCATTGGCCAGGGCGGGAAGGGTGCCAGCGCAAACAAGGGAACAGCCGAGCAGAAGACGGGACACGCGTCGAAAGGATGCGGTTCGCATGATGATGAAACCTCTATTTCTTGTAATTGTTTTTTGAGCGATTTGCCTGATACAGGGACCGGCAAATCTTGGGTCGAGTGTGGGAAGCTATTGCGGTGGCGTCTACTCAAAACATCAGATACACCGATAGCCTGGGGTTATCGGTTGGCGAGTTTGGAGGCGTGTCAGTGATATCTGGGGGTAGAGACTTTTTTGGGCTGCCGAAGAAGTCGGACTGTAGGAGTGAGCTTGCTCGCGATGGCGTCTAGTCAGTTCATGTTGAAGTCGACTGATAGATCCAATCGCGAGCAAGCTCACTCCTACAGTTTCAGTATTTACCGAGAGGCAGCGCGCGCTCAAAGATATCCCTGGGTTATCACCGTATGTATTTTTTTGATTAGACGGTTATCGCTTCGCCTCTGATAGTGGGCGCCACAGCAACACCCACAACAACAATAAAAAACGAGGTAAGCACCATGGATCGTTCCAGTGCACCCGTGCATCTGCCTGACGCAGGTGTCTCTGCCGTTACCGGCAATCCGGCGGTCGCCACTACCGCGCGAGCCACTTCGGTGCGCTGGCGGATTTTTGCCATCATCTTTCTTCTGACCATGGTCAACCTCATCGACCGGGTTTCCCTGTCCATCGCCATGCCCACCATCGCCAAAGAGTTCGAGCTGTCGCCGAGCATGCAGGGCCTGATCCTCAGCAGTTTCTTCTGGGCGTATGCGCTGCTGCAGATTCCCGGTGGCTGGATGATCGACCGCTTCGGTCCGCGTCGCGTCATCACTTGGTCCACCGGTTTATGGGGGACTTTCCAGGTGTTGGCAGGATTCGCAACAGGCGGCGTTTCGCTGCTGTTTGCGCGGATGTTTCTCGGGGCGGCGGAAGCGCCGTTGTTTCCGTCTGGCGGCAAGCTGATTTCCCTGTGGCTGGCCCCCAGCGAGCGCAGCCGTGGCGCTGTCATGATGGACAGCGGTAGCCCGCTGGGTGTCGCGCTGGGCGGTTTGATCATTGCCTACCTGATTGCCACGCTGGACTCCTGGCGCATGGCATTCGTTATTGCCGGTGTCGCGACGTTACTGCTGGGCTGGGTGTCCTGGCGGTATCTGCGTGATGATCCGTCGGTGCACCCGCAGGTCAATCAGGCTGAACTGGACAAGATCAATGCGGGCCGCGCGACGCCTGCCGCCGAGGCCGCCCGTGCGCCGGTCAAAGGGTTGGGCATTGCCGCGCGTTCGCTGACCGGCCTGCTGGTCGGACGCTCCAGTTGGGCAATGGTCTATTTCGGTCTGCTGACCTGGGGGCCGAGCTATCTGGCTCAGGCCCGCGGCTTTGATATCAAAGGCATTGGCGCGGCAACCTTCGTGATCTTTATTTGCGGCGCGCTGGGCTCGCTGACCGGTGGTTTTTTGTGTGACGGCCTGATTCGCAAAGGCGTGCGCAGAGGGCTGGCGGTCAAAGGTTTGCTGACCTTTTCCGGGCTGATTGCCTTGGCCGCTCTGGTGATGCTGCCAACCCTTAGCAACCCGTTCGCGGCGGTCGGGCTGTTGGCGATGACTGCGTTCTTCCTGATGTGGGGCAGCCTGTACTGGAGTTTTCCGGCATTGCTGGCCGCACCGGCCCGTGTCGGCCTGATCGGCGGTGTGATGAATCTGGCGGGCAGTATCGGCGGGATCTTCGTGCCGATTCTGGTCGGGGTGATCCTGCAGTTCTTCGGTGGCTTCGGGGCAGTGCTCGCTTTCTTTGCTTTCTGCGCGGCACTGTTTGTTCTGGCCACCCTGTTTATCAGCCTGGATGGTCAGCAGGAGGTGGCGGATGTCTGAGTTGTGGAGCGGGCCGATTGTCGATGCCCACCATCATTTCTGGGACCCGCAGGTCAATCACCATCCGTGGCTGGCCCCGGAAGCCAACATCCCGTTTCGCTACGGTGATTATTCCGCGATAAAACGTCGTTACCTGCCGCCAGAGTATTTTGCCGACGCCGGTGAGCATCACGTAGTGCAAACCGTTTACGTCGAAACGGAATGGGACCCCCGCGACCCGATTGGCGAGACGCGCTTTGTCGAGCAACTGGCCGTTCGCTACGGGGTGCCCAACGCCATCGTTGCGCAGGCCTGGCTGGATCATCCGGTCGCGCTTGACCTTCTCAAGGCTCAGGCGGCTTTCAAATGCGTTCGCAGCGTCAGGCACAAGCCTGGAGGGCCGACATCACCTGAACAGGTGGGGTCGCAGCTGAGCCTGATGAGCGACGAACATTGGCGGGGCAGTTTTGCTGCCTTGCACGGTCTGGGTCTGCATTTCGATTTGCAGACGCCCTGGTGGAATCTCCCCGAGGCTGAACAGCTGGCGCAAGACTTCCCCGACACCACGATCATTCTCAACCATGCGGGGCTGCCGTCTGATCGCAGCGAGCAAGGCCTGGCGGGTTGGCACGCTGCCATGAGCCAATTGGCCGAGCAGCCCAATGTCGTGGTGAAGATTTCCGGTCTTGGGCTGCCAGGCAAACCGTGGCGGGCCGAGGACAACGCTTGGATCGTGCGGGAAATCATCGCCATGTTCGGCGCAGACCGGGCGATGTTCGCCAGTAACTTTCCGGTGGACAGCCTGTGCGGCTCGTTCGACGACATCTACAGCGGCTTCAAACAGATCGTTCGCGATTTGCCTGTCGCCGACCAGCAACAGCTTTTTTACAGCAATGCGCGACGTATTTACCGTTGCGAGCCTTCAGCCACTGCACAGACGTGGCCCGAACAGATGAGGAATCAAGCATGAGCAAGACTCGAATTGCGATGGTATTGGGTGATCCGGCCGGTATTGGTCCTGAGTTGATTGCCCGCCTTCTGGCCGAGCCGCAGGTGCGCAGCCAGGCGCAGGTGATCCTGATTGCCGACGAAGCCGAAATGCAGCGCGGTATGCAGATCGCCGGTAAGGAGTTTCCCTATCGTCAGGTGCAGTCTCTGCAAGACCTGACTTTCACTGACGACACGCCGTTGTTCTTCAACTATCGCGGCGATGCCGTCGGTGAGTTCTCACGCAGCGAAGCCAGTGTGATCGGTGGGCGCTATTGCCTGGATACGCTGAAAATCGCTGTCGAATTGACCGCCGCAAAAACCACCGACGCCGTGTTGTTCGGGCCACTGAACAAGACCTCGCTGCACATGGCGGGCATGGCTCACAGCGACGAACTGCACTGGTTTGCCGAGTTGCTGGGTTTCGACGGGCCGTTCTGTGAGTTCAACGTGCTGGATAACCTCTGGACCTCGCGCGTGACTTCCCACGTGGCGCTGTCCGCGGTGCCGGGCATGCTCAACCAGAATCGCGTGGTCGAAGCGATTCGTCTGATCGACACCGCGCTTAAACGCAACGGCCTGGAGCGTCCGCGTATCGGCGTTTGCGGCCTCAACCCGCACAACGGCGACAATGGCTCGTTTGGCCGTGAAGAGCTGGACATCATCGGTCCTGCCGTTAAAACCGCACAGGAGCAGGGTATTGCAGCAGATGGCCCGTATCCCGGCGATACGATTTTCCTCAAGGTGCAAGGCGATGCCAGTGCCTTTGATGCGGTGGTGACGATGTATCACGACCAGGGCCAGATCGCGATCAAACTGATGGGCTTCTCCCGTGGCGTGACGGTGCAGGGTGGTTTGCCGATTCCGATTACCACGCCCGCGCATGGCACCGCGTTTGATATCGCCGGGCAGGGCAAGGCCAATGTCGGCGCGATTCGCCAAGCCTTCGAAATTGCCTGCCGGATGGGGTGACATTCTTACTGATTCAACGCGATTCAAAACTGTGGGAGCTGGGCTTGCCCGCGATAAGAACGACTCGGTATCAGATACCGTGTTGAACCTATCGCGGGCAAGCCCGGCTCCCACATGATTTTCGACATCCTATAACCCTGACGACAGACTTCCCTCCAAACCGATCACCCCAGGCTATCACTGGATACGCATAAGTGATTAGCCGACACCTCTTCCAGCTGGCTAAATTTCCCCATCGACTTGTCGATCAACAACTACAAAAAGCCGGTCCCGCGCCATGCAGGACATACCGGCACACAAGGAAAAGCAGCCCATGAAAATCAAAGCGATCCGCACCCGTGTCTTCGAATGGAAAGGCAAGGTTGTCCCTCCCCAGGCCCACTTCTGCACCAATGCCAGCGACATCCTTTTCGAACGTGGCGATGCCATGGGCTCGTTCCGTTTCCATGGCTGGCTGGTGGTGGAAATTGAAACCGACACCGGTCTGGTCGGCATCGGTAACTGCGCTTTGGCGCCGCGTGTGGCCAAGGAAATCATTGATACATACCTGGCCCCCATCGCCATTGGCGAAGACCCGTTCGACAACGAATACATCTGGCAAAAAATGTATCGCCAGAGCCACGCCTGGGGCCGTAAAGGCATCGGCATGGCGGCCATCTCGGCCATCGACATCGCCATCTGGGACATTATGGGCAAGGCCGTGAACAAGCCGGTCTTCAAACTGCTGGGCGGGCGCACCAAGGAAAAGATCTGGACCTACGCCTCCAAGCTCTATGCCAATGACAACCTCGACCTGTTTCTCGAAGAAGCTCAGGGCTATCTGAATCAAGGCTTCACCGCGCTGAAAATGCGCTTCGGTTATGGCCCGAAAGACGGCCCCGCGGGCATGCGTCGCAACATCGAGCAGGTGCGTGCGCTGCGTGAGCTGGCCGGGCCAGATGTGGACATCATGCTCGAGTGCTACATGGGCTGGACCCTGGAATACGCCCGTCGCATGTTGCCGAAACTGGCCGAGTTCGAGCCACGTTGGCTGGAAGAGCCGGTGATTGCCGATGACATCGAAGGCTATATCGAGCTGAAGAAGATGAACATTATGCCGATCTCCGGCGGCGAGCACGAATTCACCTCGTACGGCTTCAAGGACTTGCTGGAGCGCCGCGCTGTAGATGTGATCCAGTACGACACCAACCGCGTCGGCGGGATCACCGCCGCCCGCAAGATCAACGCCATGGCGGAAGCCTGGTCAGTTCCCGTGATTCCCCATGCCGGGCAGATGCACAACTATCACCTGACCATGTCCACCACCGCCTCGCCGATGGCGGAGTTCTTCCCGGTGTTCGACGTCGAGGTCGGCAACGAGCTGTTCTACTACGTGTTCAAGGGCGAGCCACAGCCGGTCAACGGTTATATCCAGCTGGACGACAACAAACCGGGCCTGGGGCTGGAAATCTCCGACGAGTATCTGAGCGATTTCAACATTATCGAGTAATGCTCGATTTGTAGGAGCGCGCTTGCCCGCGAGGACGTCGGTACATTCGATGCATCTCTAGCGGCAGGTATGACCCCTTCGCGGGCAAGCGCGCTCCTACAGAATTCATTCTGTGGGGACTACTAATGCGCCTTATCCAATTTGAAACCCAATCCGGTCAACGCCAGGTTGGTGTCGTCGGTGGCAACTCGATCAACGTAGTACGTCAAACTCCAAGCACACGCGAATTGGCCCTTGCCGCCATTCGCGCCGGAAAAAGCCTGGCCGATGAAGTGGCCAGCCGTGGCACTGAACCCGGTCCGGATTACGCCTCTTTGCTGCAAAACCGCCAGGTACTGCCGCCGCTGGATCACGAAGATCCGGCCCATTGCCTGATCAGTGGCACTGGTTTGACTCACTTGGGCAGCGCTTCGGCGCGGGACAAAATGCATCAACATGACGGTCAGGTCGAGGCGGGCATGACTGACACCATGAAGATCTTCAAGTGGGGCATCGAAGGCGGCAAGCCTGCAGCCGGTCAGGTCGGCGCTCAGCCAGAATGGTTCTACAAAGGCGATGGCAGCATTGTCGTGCGGCCTGGGGGGGATTTCCCGGTGCCGTCATTTGCTGAAGATGCGGGCGAGGAACCTGAGTTGACCGGCCTCTATGTGATCGGCGACAACGGTCAGCCGTATCGTTTGGGTTATGCACTGGGTAACGAGTTTTCCGACCACGTGATGGAGCGCCGTAACTACCTGTATCTGGCGCACTCCAAGCTGCGCTATTGCGCGTACGGCCCGGAGTTGCGGGTCGGTGAACTGCCGCGTCATCTGTCCGGCATGAGTCGGGTTTTGCGTGATGGAGAGGTGCTGTGGGAGAAGGAATTTCTCAGTGGCGAGGACAACATGTGCCACAGCTTGGCGAACCTTGAATTTCACCACTTCAAGTACGCGCAGTTCTTGCGTCCAGGGGATGTGCACATCCACTACTTTGGCACCGCAACGTTGTCGTTTGCCGATGGCGTGAAGACTCAACCCGGTGATCGTTTCCAGATCAGCCTTGATGCGTTTGGTGCGCCGCTGGAAAACGGCATTGGCGAAGGCCCGCAGGCGGTGGGGATTGGGCAGATAAAGGCGTTGTAACGAAGGTTAGGTAAAACACCCGTGGGAGCGAATTCATTCGCGAAGAGGCCAGTACATTCGATACCTGTTTATCGTCTCTTCTACCGTATTCGCGAATGAATTCGCTCCCACAGGGTGTGTTTCCAGAGGAAAGGATTAGCGGCGAACCAGCAACACCCCTGACTCCATATGGTGGGTATACGGAAACTGGTCAAACAGCGCGCAACGCTCCACACGGTGCGTATCGTGGAGTTGCGCGATGTTGGCGGCCAGGGTTTCCGGGTTGCACGAAATGTACAGGATGCGTTCGAAGCGGCGGGTCAGCTCGCAGGTGTCCGGGTCCATACCGGCGCGGGGCGGGTCGACGAAGACGCTGCCGAAGTCGTAGCTCTTCAAGTCCACGCCGTGCAAACGGCGGAACGGACGCACTTCATTCAGCGCTTCAGTTAATTCCTCTGCCGACAGTCGCACCAGCGTCACGTTATCCACCGCGTTATCGGCCAGATTGCTCAAGGCGGCGTTAACCGATGTCTTGCTTATTTCGGTCGCCAGCACTTTGCGCACACGGGTCGCCAACGGCAGGGTGAAGTTGCCGTTGCCGCAATACAACTCCAGCAAGTCATCTTCACGGTCGCCCAATGCGGCGTACGCCCAGTCGAGCATCTTCTGGTTCACGGTACCGTTGGGTTGGGTGAACGCACCTTCGGGTTGACGGTAACTGAAGGTGCGACCGGCGACTTCCAGCTCTTCTGTCACGTAATCACGACCAATCACCAGACGCTGGCCTTTGGAGCGGCCGATCAGGCTCACGTCCAGATCGGCGGCCAGCTTTTCAGCCTCGGCCAGCCACTCATCGTCCAGCGGGCGGTGATAACACAGGGTGATCATCGCATCGCCCGCCAGCGTGGTCAGGAAGTCCACCTGGAACAGCTTGTGGTTAAGCACCTTGCTGGCTTCCCAGCGGTCGCGCAGTACGGGCATCAGGGCGTTGATGCGCAGGCTGGCGATAGGCAGACCGTCCAGCAGGATCGGGTTCTTGTTATCGCCGGGGGTGAACATCGCGTAGTGACGCTTCTGGTCTTCGCGCCACAGGCGGAACTCGGCGCGCAGCCGGTAGTTTTCTTTGGGCGAGTCAAACACCTGCGGCTCGGGCGCATCAAAAGGGGCCAGCAGTTCACGCAGGCGATCTGCTTTGGCCTGGAGCTGAGTGTCATAGCTCGCAGGATCGAAGGGGATACTCGCACTCATGCCGGAAACCAACCCAATTTAACAACGAACAGAATCGACAGGATCACCAAGGCGGGATTCAGCTCGCGCCACTGGCCCGACAACAGCTTGATGCCTGTCCAGGCGATGAAACCAAATGCAATGCCGTTGGCGATGGAGTAGGTGAACGGCATCGCCAGCGCAGTAATCACTACTGGCGCGGCAACAGACAGGTCGTCCCAATCGATTTCGGCCAGACCAGATGCCATCAATACCGCCACGAACAACAGCGCAGGAGCGGTCGCGTACGCCGGGACACTGCCCGCCAGTGGCGCGAAGAACAACGCCAGCAGAAACAGGATCGCAACCACGATGGCGGTCAGACCGGTGCGGCCGCCAGCGCTGACGCCAGCCGCAGATTCGATGTAACTGGTGGTGGTCGAGGTGCCCAACAGCGAACCGGCCATAGCGGCGGTGCTGTCGGCGATCAGCGCACGGCCCATCTTCGGCATGTGGCCGTTCTTGTCCATCAGCCCGGCGCGCTTGGCGACGCCGATCAGGGTGCCGGAGTTGTCGAACAGGTCGACGAACAGGAAGGCGAAGATCACGCTGATCAGGCCGACGTCAAAAGCGCCTTTGATGTCCAGTTGCAAAAAGGTCGGGGCCAGCGAAGGAGGCATCGAGACCACGCCGCCGAACGGCGTGAAGCCCAAAGCAATCGAGACGATTGTCACCGCCAGAATGCCGATCAATACGGCGCCACGGACCTTGAGTCTTTCCAGGGCGATGATCAGGAAGAAGCCCAGAGTAGCGAGTACCGGTGCCGGTTGCTTCAGATCACCCATGCCGATCATGGTGGCCGGGTTGCTGACCACGATGCCAGCGTTGTGCAGGGCGATCAAAGCCAGGAACAGGCCGATACCCGCAGCAATCGCCGAGCGCAGGGGCAGCGGGATGCTGTTGATGATCCATTCACGGATACGAAAGATCGACAGGACAAAGAACATCACCGCCGAAATAAACACCGCACCCAGCGCCACCTGCCAGGTGTGCCCCAAGTGCAGCACAACGGTATAGGTAAAGAACGCGTTCAGGCCCATGCCCGGTGCGAGGGCAATCGGGTAGTTGGCGATGATGCCCATGGTCGCCGATCCGATGGCGGCCGCCAGACAGGTGGCGACAAACAGCGCGCCTTTGTCCATGCCGGTCGCGCCGAGGATGCTCGGGTTGACGAACAGGATGTAGGCCATCGCCAGAAAGGTCGTGACGCCCGCAAGAATCTCGGTGCGCACGTTGGTGTTGTGTGCCTTGAGTTGAAACAGCCGTTCCAGCATGTCTGGCTCCCCGGTGACGCGCCTGCGTCGTGAATGAATCGACTAGAACAGCAAAGCACAGACTGCCGAAGCGGCCCGCGGATTTTGTGCAGGTCGGAAAAAGCCGCGCATGATACCAGTCGAACGGCTTTGTGACTGCCTGCCGACGAGTGGTGTGCTTCGGCATTCTTCAGATTTCTCTGAAACAGCGCTGGACAGCGGTTCGCTGTAGATCAAATCGACTAAATCGCGGGCAAGCCCAGCTCCCACAGGTCCGCGTCCGGCGTAAAGTCCTCTGTGATTCCTATGCCACTGGCTGGCGCCGAATCTGTGGGAGCCGGGCTTGGTCTGGGCGGCCTTCCGACGATAATGCTGTACGCGATGGACCTGATATATGTGGCGCCCTTATCGCGGGCAAGCCCAGCTCCCACAGGTCCGCGTCCAGCGTAAAGTCCTCTGTAATTCCTATGCCACTGGCTGGCGCCGAATCTGTGGGAGCCGGGCTTGGTCTGGGCGGCCTTCCGACGATAATGCTGTACGCGATGGACCTGATATGCGTGGCGCCCTTATCGCGGGCAAGCCCAGCTCCCACAGCTCCGCGTCCGGCGTAAAGTCCTCTGTGATTCCTATGCCACTGGCTGGCGCCGAATCTGTGGGAGCCGGGCTTGCCCGCGATACATGAGACGCAGCCAGAAGACACACCACGCTATCGTTTATCGCCCCGATGCAGTTGAAACCAGTGAATGTCCACTGAACCCACACCCGTCAACAAACCCTGAACGATTCCAAAACTCCACGAGTCGTACCCCTTAAGACGCAGAAAAACTGCGCTGTTTGAGTACCTACCGTGAGGTTTCCATGAGTTCACCAACCCCCCAGGATTTCGCTGGCCACGCGATTAGCCTGACCCTCAACGGTCAGCCGCGACAGCTCAACGTCCAGCCTTGGACCACATTGCTCGACCTACTTCGAGACCAGCTTGATCTGGTCGGTAGCAAGAAAGGCTGCGACCACGGCCAGTGCGGCGCGTGTACCGTTCTACGCGATGGCAAGCGCGTCAATTCCTGCCTGACCCTGGCGATCATGTGTGACGGCGCAGAGCTGACCACGATTGAAGGGCTGGCAGACGGCGAGCAACTGCACCCGATGCAACAAGCCTTCATCAAGCATGACGCCTTTCAATGCGGCTACTGCACGCCGGGGCAGATTTGCTCGGCGGTCGGCCTGGCCAATGAGGGGCGCGCCAACAGCCGTGCCGAGATCCAGGAACTGATGAGCGGCAACCTGTGCCGCTGCGGTGCCTATAGCAATATCCTGGCGGCGGTGGAAGAAGTCCTGCCGGAGCTGCGCAGCGCCCATTCAGAGACGGGTAGCTTCGAGAAAGCGGAGGGCAGCCGATGAATCCCTTTACTTATAGTCGCCCGACCAGTGTCAACGAGGCCGTGAATCTCAGCGGCGCTGCGACCCGGTTCATTGCGGGCGGTACTAACTTGCTCGATCTGATGAAAGAAAACGTCGCACGCCCCGAGCATCTGATCGACATCACCCGCTTGCCGCTGAACGACGTCAGCGAAACCGCCGACGGTGGGCTGCTCATCGGCGCGCTGGTGAGCAACGCTGATCTGGCCTGGCATCCGTTGATCGAGCAACGTTATCCGCTGCTGTCCCAAGCCGTGCTGGCCGGAGCATCGCCACAGCTTCGCAACATGGCGAGCACGGGGGGCAACCTGTTGCAGCGCAACCGTTGCTATTACTTCTATGACTCCACTGTGCCGTGCAACAAGCGCGAGCCTGGCAGCGGTTGCCCGGCGCGCGACGGCCTGAACCGTATCCACGCGATCCTGGGGGCCAGCGATGAATGCGTTGCGACCCACCCTTCGGACATGTGCGTAGCCCTTGCCGCACTTGAGGCTGTTGTCCATGTTCAGGGACGCGCAGGACAGCGCACCATCGAGTTTGCCGACTTCCATCGTCTGCCCGGCGATGCGCCTCAGCGTGACAACCAATTGGCTGATGACGAGCTGATCACCGCAATCGAACTCCCGCCGGCCAGCTTCGCGGGTCAGGGCAAGTACCTGAAAATCCGCGATCGGGCCTCCTACGCCTTTGCGCTGATCTCGGTTGCGGCTTCCCTTGAGCTTGATGGCGATGTCATCCGCAACGTGCGACTGGCGTTGGGTGGTGTTGCTCACAAGCCATGGCGCGACAAGGCCGTGGAGCAAATGCTGGTAGGCAAGCCGGTGTCCCGCGAGAACTTCGCAGCCGCCGCCGATGCACTGCTGGCCGATGCCGAGCCGCTGGAACACAACGCTTTTAAAGTCAAACTGGCACGTCGGGCGATCATTCGTACCCTCAGCGATGCCGCGGTCGATGCAGCCGCCACAGGAGGAAGCGCCCAATGAATACGTCTGTTTCGCCACTGGGCCAAGCGCTTGATCGCGTCGATGGCAAGCTTAAGGTTACCGGTCAGGCACGTTATGCCGGTGAGTATCCGGAAACCGGTCTGCTGCATGGCAGCGTGGTCTCCAGCACCATCGCTCGCGGTCGTGTGACGCACATCGACATCACCGAAGCCCTGCGCGTGCCGGGCGTTGTGATGGTGCTTGATCACAAGAACCGTCCCAAGCTCGCCAGTTACGACGAGAACTATGAAGACGCCGACTCGGCAGACGGCTCGCCATTTCGTCCGCTGTATAACGATCGCGTGCTGTACAGCGGCCAGCCGCTGGCGCTTGTCGTGGCTGAAACCCTTGAGCTGGCGCGTTACGCCGGTTCTCTGGTGCGTATCGAATATCTGGTCGAGGCTCATGAAACCGATCTGCTGGAAGTGCAGGGCGACAGCTACGCCGCGCCAGCCGAACTGCCCCCGCCGCGCGGTGACTTTCAGGCGGGCTTTGCCAATTCCGCACTGACCGTCGATGCCCATTACAGCACGCCGGTCGAGCATCACAACCCGATGGAGCCACATGCTTCGACGGTGTTTTACAAGGATGATGGCAGTCTGCAAGTCCATGACAAGACCCAAGGGCCGCAAAACTGTCAGGACTATCTGCACAACGTGTTCGGCATCGCAAAAGACAAGATTCAGGTGCTGGCCGCCTTTGTCGGCGGAGCGTTCGGTTCCGGGCTGCGTCCGCAGTATCAGCTGCCGTTGGCGGTTATGGCTGCGCTGGAGCTCAAGCGCTCAGTGCGCGTCACCCTGACCCGGCAGCAGATGTTCACCTTTGGCTATCGTCCACGCACCTTGCAGCACTTGCGTCTCGGTGCAGCCGCCGATGGCCGTTTGCTGGCAGTAGGGCACGGGGCAATCGGTCAGACGTCCCGCTTTGAAGATTTCAGCGAGCACGTCGTGGAATGGAGCGGCATGCTCTACAAATGCGACAACGTTGAACTCACTTACAAGTTGGCACCGCTGGACGTTTACACCCCACTGGACATGCGCGCGCCTGGTGCTGCGCTGGGTTTGATCGGCCTGGAATGCGCCATGGACGAGCTGGCTATCGCCCTGGCAATGGACCCGGTGCAACTGCGTCTGGTCAATTTCGCTGATCGCAATGGCAACGAAGACAAGCCGTATTCCAGCAAACAGTTGCAGGCTTGCTACGCCCAGGGCGCTGATCGCTTTGGCTGGAGCCATCGCAATCCTGAGCCGCGCAGCATGCGTGAAGGCCGTCAATTGATCGGCTGGGGCATGGCGGGCGGTGTCTGGGAGGCAATGCAGATGAAAGCCAGTGCCAAAGCGCACATTGACGCACAGGGCAAATTGACCGTCAGCAGTGCGACAACCGATATCGGCACCGGCACTTACACGGTGATGACGCAGATCGCGGCCGAAGCAGCGGGCGTTGCTGTCGAAGACACCACTTTTGTGCTGGGGGATTCGTCGTTGCCAACCGCGCCCTTGCAGGGTGGTTCTTTCACGGTTTCATCCGTGGGCACTGCCGTGCAACAGGCCAGCAAGGCGTTGCGTGAGAAGTTGTTCACCGCAGCGGGTCAGATCGACGCGAAGTTCTTCGCCGCGAAAGTCGAGCAAATGACCGTGGCTGATGGATACGTTTCGCTGGGCGATCACCGGTTGGCACTGAGTGAAGTGCTGAGCAGTTGGCCTGATGGTTTGCAGGTACAGGTCGACGCCGAGCCTGATGCGAAGCGCGAAGGCTATTCGACCGCTACACACTCGGCGGTATTCGTTGAGGTGCAGGTTGATGAAGATTTGGGCACGATTCGCGTCAGCCGGGTGGTCAGCGCAGTGGCAGCAGGCCGAGTGGTCAACCCGAAAATGGCTCGCAGCCAGATACTTGGCGGCGTTGTCTGGGGGCTGGGCATGGCCTTGCAGGAAGAAACCCAGAGCGACCATAAACTGGGCCGCTTCATGAACCATAGCCTCGCCGAGTACCACATCCCGGTTAATGCCGATATCAACGACATAGACGTGATTTTTGTCGAAGAGAACGACGATATCGTTAACGCGCTGGGCTCAAAAGGCGTGGGCGAGATTGGCATCGTCGGTGTTGCGGCGGCAGTCGCCAATGCGATTTACCACGCAACCGGCAAGCGGGTTCGGGACTTCCCGATAACGCTGGATAAGGTGCTCTGACGGCATCACCCCTTTGTAAACTCGCAACTTTGTAGGAGCTAAGCTTGCCGACGATAAACGATTACGCGGTATGTCTTTAATCTGCGTCTCATGCATCGCGGGCAAGCCCGGCTCCCACAGAAATCACGTGATGACGTGGGGACTTCCCACAGGTTCCAGCCACGCTGAAACCCTACACCTTCTGCGGCTCGGCCTCCGCGACCACATCCCGCATGCGGTCGCGGTTGGCGAGGGTCGGGAACAGTTTGATCCAGATACCCGTCACCGCCAGGGTGCCGACGCCCCCCATCACCACCGCCGGAACCACGCCGAACCAGTGCGCGGTCAGGCCTGATTCAAACTCACCCAACTGATTCGAAGCGCCAATGAACAGCCCGTTGACCGCGCTGACCCGGCCGCGCATTTCATCCGGGGTTTCCAGTTGCACGAAGGATGCGCGGATCACCATGCTGATCATGTCCGCTGCGCCGAGCACCACCAGCACCGCCATGGAAAACCAGAACGATGTCGACAGGCCGAACGCGATGGTTGCCACGCCGAATACGCCGACGGCGGTAAACATCACCCGCCCTACATGCCGTTCAACGTTGAAATGAGCGAGCCACAGCGACATCGCCAGTGCGCCGACTGCAGGTGCCGAGCGCAGCATGCCCAGCCCCCAGGGGCCGGTCAGCAGAATGTCCTTGGCAAACACCGGCAACAACGCGGTGGCGCCACCCAGCAGCACCGCGAACAGGTCCAGCGAAATCGCGCCGAGTACGTCCGGACGGCTGCGGATGAAGCGAATTCCGGCCAGTAACGAGTCCATGGTGGCCTTGTTCTTGTTCAGCGGTGTCTGCCGAGCCGGCAGGCTGAGCATCAGTGAGCAGGCGATGACGTAAAGCAATACGGTTGGGCCGTACACCCAGCTACTGCCGAACGCGTAAAGAAAGCCGCCCAAAGCCGGAGCGACGATGGTTGCCGATTGCTGTGCCGATTGCGCTGCGGCCACTGCCCGAGGGAACAGGGCAGGGGGCACGATGCTTGGCAGCAAGGCCTGAGTGGTGGGCATTTCGAATGAGCGGGACGCGCCTAGCGCAAAGGCCAGGATAAAGATCATTTCCCGCGTGACACTGTCGGTGCTGCTGCCGATGAACAGCGCTAGTGCGATACATGCCTGCGCGGTCTGGCAAATGGCGGCCACTTTGCGGCGGTCGTACCGATCCGCCACATGCCCGGTGTGCAGCATGAACAACACACGAGGCGCGAACTCCACCAGACCGACGAGTCCGAGGTCCAGCACGTTGCCGGTCAACTGGTAGAGATTCCAGCCAATGGCCACCGTCAGCATCTGAAAACCGCTGGCCGTAAAAATGCGGGCAAACCAGAAAGCGACGAACGGACGATGGTGGCGCAGTAACACTGGGGCTTGAGTCGGCATGAGCAACAACAGCCAGGCAGGGGAGAGTGGCCAGATTATCAGTTTGTAACAGTTAGTTGCATGAAAAGCCGGTCAGATTGGATCCAGATCTGAAGGTTATCTCGTGTCACAGCCATAGCCCGTCACAATGAAAATTCTTCTCATGTGCCTGCAAAACAGGGCCGCAGAGCGGTGAGACAACTCGCCACGCGGCAAAAGACCACACGTCCGAGAGGTTGAAATGGGACTACTCTTTGACAGTCAGTTGATCTGCGTCAATGCCCACAAGGCAAAAGAAACGGCAGGCGGCTTGACGGACTTCAAGGTTGCGCAATGGGCCGATGGAAAGGGCTGAGCCTTTTTTCTTCCTCCACCCAGAACGTTTTCAACCTGCCGCGCTCCTTACCAGTGGGGGGCAGTGGCTGCTGACCTCGAGTCACCAGCCGTATCACCTGATAGAGGAAAACCCAATGTTCGGTTTGGATGCAATTGAGCTCGCCCGAATTCAGTTCGCGTTTACCATCTCGTTCCACATCCTGTTCCCTGCCATCACCATCGGTCTGGCAAGTTACCTGGCGGTGCTGGAAGGCCTGTGGCTCAAGACCCACAACAACGTCTACCGAGACCTTTACCATTTCTGGTCGAAGATCTTTGCCGTCAACTTCGGCATGGGCGTGGTGTCCGGTCTGGTCATGGCGTATCAGTTTGGTACCAACTGGAGCCGCTTCTCCGACTTTGCCGGGGCCGTCACCGGGCCGCTTTTGACGTACGAAGTGCTCACAGCCTTCTTCCTCGAAGCCGGCTTTCTGGGCGTGATGCTGTTCGGCTGGAACCGCGTTGGGCGCAACCTGCACTTCTTCTCTACGGTCATGGTCGCCATCGGCACCCTGATCTCGACGTTCTGGATTCTGTCCTCCAATAGCTGGATGCAGACCCCGCAAGGTTACGAAATCATCGACGGCCGGGTGATCCCGACTGACTGGTTCGCAGTGGTGTTCAACCCGTCCTTCCCGTATCGCCTGCTGCACATGTCCATTGCGGCATTCGTAGCGACGGCATTCTTCGTCGGCTCGTCTGCTGCATGGCATCTGTTGCGCGGCCGGGATACCCCACAAATCCGCAAAATGCTCTCCATGGCAATGTGGATGGCCTTGATCGTTGCTCCTGTGCAGGCGGTGGTCGGCGACTTCCACGGCTTGAACACCCTTGAGCATCAACCGGCGAAGATCGCAGCCATTGAAGGTCACTGGGAAAACGTCGGTGACGAGCCGACGCCGTTGATCCTGTTTGGCTTGCCCGATATGAAGGAAGAGCGCACCAAGTACGCGGTTGAAATTCCGTACCTGGGCAGCCTGATCCTGACTCACAGCCTGGACAAGCAAGTACCGGCTCTCAAGGAATTCAAACCGGAAGACCGTCCTAATTCGACCATCGTGTTCTGGTCGTTCCGGGTCATGGTCGGTCTCGGTTTCCTGATGATTTTCACCGGTTTGTGGAGCCTCTGGCTGCGCAAGCGCGGCACGCTTTATAACTCCCGCGCGTTCCTGTATCTGGCTTTGTGGATGGGGCCATCCGGCCTGATCGCGATCCTGGCAGGCTGGTTCACCACTGAAATCGGCCGTCAGCCTTGGGTCGTTTACGGCCTGATGCGTACTTCTGATGCGTCGTCCGGGCACAGTGTCATGCAGATGAGCATCACGCTGGTGATGTTCGTGGTGGTCTACTTCGTACTGTTCGGTGCCGGTCTTGGCTACATGATGCGTCTGGTGCGCAAAGGTCCTAAAGCCTACGTCGAGCATGTCCCTGAAGGCGGCCCAGGTCAGAACCGCACACCCGCCCGTCCACTCTCCGCAGCTGTTGAAGGCGCGGAAGATGGCGACAATCTCGACAGTCTGGGCAAGGGGAACTGAGTCATGGGTATTGATCTTCCACTCATCTGGGCAATCATCATCATCTTCGGCGTCATGATGTATGTAGTGATGGACGGCTTCGACCTCGGCATCGGGATTCTCTTCCCGTTCATGAAGGACAAGACCGACCGCGACGTCATGATGAACACTGTTGCACCGGTCTGGGACGGCAACGAAACCTGGCTGGTATTGGGGGGCGCCGGGTTGTTCGGTGCATTCCCGCTGGCTTATTCGGTAGTGTTGTCAGCGCTCTACCTGCCGCTGATCCTGATGCTCATCGGCCTGATTTTCCGCGGTGTCGCTTTCGAGTTTCGCTTCAAGGCAACCGATGAAAAACGTCACCTGTGGGACAAAGCCTTCATCGGCGGCTCGCTGACCGCAACGTTCTTTCAGGGTGTAGCACTGGGTGCGTTCATCGACGGTATTCCGGTGGTCAATCGTCAGTTCGCGGGCGGTGATCTGGACTGGTTCTCGCCGTTCACCGTGTTCTGCGGTCTGGCGCTAATCGTTGCTTATGCGCTGCTGGGTTGTACCTGGCTGATCATGAAGACCGAAGGCGCCTTGCAGAAAGCCATGCACAACCTGGCACGTCCGTTGGCTACCGCCTTGCTGGTAGTGATTGGTGTTGTAAGTATCTGGACGCCGCTGGCGCACCCTGACATTGCCAACCGCTGGTTCACTTTGCCGAATCTGTTCTGGTTCCTGCCGGTTCCGGTTCTGGTGCTAGTCACCATGTATGGCCTGTTCAAGGCTGTGGCGCGCAACGCTAACTACACGCCATTCCTGCTGACGCTGCTGCTGATTTTCCTCGGCTACAGCGGTCTGGGTATCAGCCTGTGGCCGAACATCATCCCGCCGTCGGTGTCGATCTGGGATGCATCATCGCCACCGCAAAGCCAGGGCTTCATGCTGGTGGGTACGCTGTTCATCATCCCGTTGATTCTGGTTTACACCTTCTGGAGCTACTACGTGTTCCGCGGCAAGGTGACCCACGAAGACGGTTACCACTAGCAGATGACCGCCCCAACGCTCGGCGTTGGGGCTATCGATAGAGGAGAGACTGGCGATGTCTGGCAAAGAATCTTTTCATGAAGAGCAAGACCCGGCCCTGAAGAAGCCACTGTGGCAACGTCTGGCGTGGCTGGTCGGTATCTGGGCTGCGAGCGTATTTGCACTGTTCATCGTCGCAAGCATATTGCGACTGTTCATGAACGCTGCGGGTCTGACGACCCACTGATTCAAAATCCCATCCTGCGTCCCATCGACGCGGTTTTATAACCCTCCACTGGAGGGTTTTTTTTGCCATGCCGATAGCGATCCTGTAGGAGCTGCCGAAGGCTGCGAATTGCGGTGTATCGGACAAAACGCTTTCGCAGCCTTCGGCAGCTCCTACAGGGTCGTCGTTTGGGCGAAGTTGTTACTTACGCGCCTTGAGAATCACAAACTTCGGTGTAGCCGCCACTTGCTCAACACCACGAAACAGGCGCGCCAGTTTGGTGTGATAACCCAGGTGACGATTGCCCACCACGTACAACGCGCCCCCCGGTACCAGGGCGGCACGGGCTTGCTGGAACATGCGCCAGGCCAGAAAGTCACCGACGACTTGTTGTTGGTGAAACGGCGGATTGCACAGCACCACATCAAGGGAGTCTGGCTCTTGCCCTGCCAGGCCGTCATCGGCACGCAAGATCACTTCACGTTCGCCCAATGCCGTACGCCAGTTCTGCTCCGCTGACTGCACCGCCATGTACGACTCATCCACCAGCGTGTAGTGCGCTTGAGGGTTCTCCAAGGCACTGGCAATCGCCAATACACCGTTGCCACAGCCAAGGTCAGCAACCCGTGCGCTGCCCAGATTCTTTGGCAGATGTGGCAGGAACGCGCGAGTGCCGATATCCAGGCCTTCACGGCAGAACACGTTGGCGTGATTCACCAGTTCAATAGCCGGTTCGTCCAGTTTGTAGCGGGTCGGGTAGGGCGACGGAGCGTTCTTTTTGGGTTGCGGCGTCGCGAACAGCAGTCTGGCTTTTTTCACTCCAAGAGAAGCGCTGACCGGACCGACGTATTCTTCCAGCAACTCGCCAGCTGAGCGAGGCAAGTGCTTGATCATCGCGGCAGCGACGACACGAGCGCCGGGAGCCAGTTGGCCTTGCAGGCGAATCAATTGTTCTTCCAGCAGCGCGAGGGTTTTCGGCACACGGATCAACACCCAGTCGAACGGGCCTGGTGCTGTTTCACTGGCGGGCACCAAAGTAACCGCGTCATAGGCCATGCCGTTGCGTACAAGGTTTTTCTGCAAGCCATGGGCCGCGAGCCAGGAGTCGGTGCTGCTGGTGACGGCCGCATGCCGGGCAAGGCTGGCTGCCAGCGCGCCGAAGCTGTCGTTGAGCACCAGCACTTTGCTTTGCAGCGTCAGCCCATGCTCCGCTACATAGTTGAGCAGGTATTCATCGGCAGCGTCGAACGCCTGCAGTGGTTCGTCTTGCTGTTCCGGTTGGCGGATGAGGTCAAGCTGGGCGAGCGGGGTATCAAGCAACGGCATGGGCGGGAAAACTCTGACAATCGACGATTGGTCACCGAGGCCCGTGAAACGGTGGGCTGGTCAAGGCAGGTGATTTTACGTGCTTTTTGTCACGGGGTACCTGTCCTTGCGTCATTAGTTAGAATATTCCGCTGAGTGCCGCCTGGACCACTGCTGCTGTCTTGTTGCAAACGCCCATTTTTTGCACCGCATTCGCGACGTGAAAGTGAACCGTGCGCTCCTTCATGCTCAGAATGATAGCGATGTCCCCCGCGGTTTTTCCTTCAGCCGTCCATTTCAGTATCTCGACTTCTCTGGCCGTCAGTCGCATCACGCCGTAACTGTGCAGCGCTTCTAAAGATCGGGTCCCCATTTTTGCCTCCCTGTCGATCCAGCTCATGTCCGTTGTTCATGTTCCTCAGTGTAGGAAAAATCCCCGCGCTTAAACCTGGTGCAGCGACCGCGCAGACCGGTGGAGTGCTGGCGTTTTATCCCAGGGGCAAGTTAAAGAATGACTGATGGGTTGCAGGGCCGGACGCAGAAGGGTCTGTGTCATTTCACTGGCCAATGTAGCTATACGTTCAAGAGACAAATGATCTAAACAGGTTTGTTTGAACCGGGCTGCTTCGTATTACTTGCGAGCCTCTACATTTTTCAGGATGGGGATGTCACTACAAACCAGCGGTGTTTATCCGCTGCACTTTGCGGGACACTGGGCACCTCCGTTTACGTGCAGGAGTCAGGATCGACCATGACCGCCAGTGAAGAAAAATACACCCGCCAGACGCTGCTCAATGTGACGCCATTGACCCCGAGCCTGTTCACGCTGCGCACTACTCGCGATCCGGGCTTTCGCTTTACGGCGGGGCAATTCGCCCGTCTGGGGGTCGCCAAAGCGGATGGAAGCGTCGTCTGGCGTGCGTATTCAATGGCGTCCTCACCTCATGACGAATTTCTGGAGTTCTTCTCCATTGTCGTGCCGGGTGGCGAGTTCACCAGTGAGCTGAGTCGATTGCGTGAAGGTGACACGCTGTTCATCGAAAAGCTGGCGACGGGTTATCTGACGGTGGACAGATTTACTGACGGCCGTGACCTCTGGCTGTTATCCACAGGCACAGGTGTTGCGCCGTTCCTGTCGATTCTTCAGGATTTCGAGGTGTGGGAAAAATTCGAACGTATCGTTCTGGTGTACAGCGCCCGTGAGGAGAAGGAATTGGCGTATCAGCCGCTGATTGCCGGGCTGACCGAGCGTGAGTACCTCGCTGATTACGCCGACAAGTTTATCTATGTCCCGGTTGTGACACGCGAACAGGTCCCCGGCGCGTTGAACGGCCGGATTACACAGCTGATTGAAAGTGGTGAGCTGGAGGCCGCGGCAGGTTTGCCGTTAACCCCCGAGCACTCGCGGGTCATGATCTGCGGCAACCCGCAAATGATCGAAGACACTCGGGCGTTGCTCAAAGCGCGCGACATGAACCTGAACCTGACGCGTCGGCCGGGTCAGGTAGTTGTTGAGAATTACTGGTAAGAGTCGAAATTTCCAGTGGGAGCGAATTCATTCGCGAAAGCGGTATTCCATACACTGAGTCAGTGCCAGACGCACCGGCCTCTTCGCGAATGAATTCGCTCCCACAGGTGCCTCGTCCCAATCGCAGGATTTGTACTGGTACGTTTGTTGGAAACTACCTTTAAACCCGGAAGCTTTGGATTCGCAGTAGTTTCCGTGGGAGCGAATTCATTCGCGAAAGCGGTATTCCAGACGCTGGATCAGCGGCAGACGCACCGCCCTCTTCGCGAATGAATTCGCTCCCACAGGTGCCTCGTTCCAATCGCAGGATTTGTACTGGTACTTTATTGGAAACTGCCTGTAAACCCGGAAGCTTCGGATTCACAGTAGTTTACGTGGGAGCGAATTCATTCGCGAAAGCGCTATTCGAGACACTGAATCAGTGCCAGACGCACCGGCCTCTTCGCGAATGAATTCGCTCCCACAGGTGTCGCGTTCCAATCGCAGAATTTGTACTGATACTTTGTTGGAAACTGCCTGTAAACCCGGAAGCTTCGGATTCACAGTAGTTTCCGTGGGAGCGAATTCATTCGCGAAAGCGGTATTCCAGACGCTGGATCAGCGCCAGACGCACCGCCCTCTTCGCGAATGAATTCGCTCCCACAGGTGCCTCGTCCCAATCGCAGGATTTGTACTGGTACTTTATTGGAAACTGCCTGTAAACCCGGAAGCTTCGGATTCACAGTAGTTTCCGTGGGAGCGAATTCATTCGCGAAAGCGGTATTCCAGGCACTGGATCAGCGCCAGACACACCGGCCTCTTCGCGAGTGAATTCGCTCCCACAGGTGCCTCGTCCCAATCGCAGGATTTGTACTGGTACTTTGTTGGAAACTACCTGTAAACCCGGAAGTTTCGGATTCACAGCAGTTTCCGTGGGAGCGAATTCATTCGCAAAAGCGGTATTTTAGGCACTGGATCAGCGCCAGACGCACCGGCCTCTTCGCGAGTGAATTCGCTCCCACAGGTGTCGCGTTCCAATCGCAGGATTTGTACTGGTACGTTTGTTGGAAACTACCTTTAAACCCGGAAGCTTTGGATTCGCAGTAGTTTCCGTGGGAGCGAATTCATTCGCGAAAGCGGTATTCCAGACACTGAATCAGTGCCAGACGCACCGGCCTCTTCGCGAATGAATTCGCTCCCACAGGTGCCTCGTCCCAATCGCAGGATTTGTACTGGTACTTTATTGGAAACTGCCTGTAAACCCGGAAGCTTCGGATTCACAGTAGTTTCCGTGGGAGCGAATTCATTCGCGAAAGCGGTATTCCAGACACTGAATCAGTGCCAGACGCACCGGCCTCTTCGCGAATGAATTCGCTCTCAAAGGTGCCCTGAATCCATTCGTAGAGTCCGCAGTCTAATTCCTCAAACCGGATGTTTCGGATCCACGGTAATCGGTGCCGACGGCTGATGCTGTTCCTTCAACAGGTCACGGATTTCACCCAGCAGCAGTTCCTGCTTGGTTGGAGTCGGCGGCAGGGTTGGCGCCTTGGCTTCTTCGCGCTTCAGGCGATTGATCGCTTTCACGCCCATGAAAATTGCGAAGGCGACAATGATGAAGTCGATAATCGTCTGGATGAATTTGCCGTAAGCCAGCACTACCGCAGGGGCCGCGCCTTCTGCAGGTCTGAGGATAACGGCGAGGTCACTGAAGTCCACACCGCCGATCAGCAGCCCGAGAGGCGGCATGATGACATCGCCGACGAACGACGAAACGATCTTGCCGAATGCCGCACCAATGATGATACCGACGGCCATATCGACCACGTTACCTTTGACGGCAAAGGCTTTGAACTCGCTTAGTACGCTCATGGGTCATTCCTTGTAACTGATGAGATTGTCCAGTGCAGTGTAAGTCAGCTGCACGGGTTGCGCTGGGCACCCTGCAATCGACCGGGCTTTTCTGACGAAGTTTTATGAAGTTTCTCAGAAAGGGAGTGCAGCAGGCTTACCGACGCCCTGGTGACAGCTGCGTTATGATTGCCAACTTTTACCGATGGGGTTGTCATGGCCAAGGCCAAACGCTTGTATGGCTGCACTGAGTGTGGCGCGACTTTTCCCAAGTGGGCCGGGCAGTGCAGCGAATGCGGCGCCTGGAACACACTGGTGGAAACCGTACTGGAAAGCGGCAGCGCTGCGCCTCCGAGCGGGCGTTCCGGCTGGACCGGTCAGCAGACCCAGATCCGTACGCTGGCCGAGGTCAGTGTCGAGGAGATCCCGAGGTTCTCCACCAATTCGGCCGAACTGGACCGGGTATTGGGTGGCGGTCTGGTCGATGGCTCCGTGGTGCTGATCGGCGGTGATCCCGGAATCGGCAAGTCCACGATCCTGCTGCAAACCCTGTGCAACATTGCCGAGCGTATGCCAGCGCTGTATGTGACGGGTGAGGAATCCCAGCAGCAGGTCGCGATGCGCGCCCGTCGACTCGGACTGCCGCAGGACAAGCTGCAGGTCATGACCGAAACCTGCATCGAAAACATCATTGCCACCGCCAAGGTCGAAAAGCCCAAGGTCATGGTGATCGACTCGATCCAGACGATTTTCACTGAGCAACTGCAGTCTGCTCCGGGCGGCGTCTCGCAAGTGCGTGAAAGTGCGGCCTTGTTGGTGCGTTATGCCAAACAGAGCGGCACGGCGATCTTCCTGGTAGGCCATGTCACCAAAGAGGGCGCATTGGCGGGCCCGCGAGTGCTTGAGCATATGGTGGACACGGTTCTGTATTTCGAAGGCGAATCCGATGGCCGTTTGCGCTTGCTGCGTGCGGTGAAGAACCGCTTCGGTGCGGTCAACGAGTTGGGCGTATTCGGTATGACGGACAAGGGGCTGAAAGAAGTCTCGAACCCGTCGGCGATTTTTCTGACCCGGGCTCAGGAAGAAGTGCCGGGCAGTGTGGTGATGGCGACCTGGGAAGGTACGCGTCCGATGCTGGTGGAGGTTCAAGCGCTGGTAGATGACAGCCATATGTCCAATCCCCGTCGCGTGACATTGGGCCTGGACCAGAATCGTCTGGCGATGCTACTGGCGGTCTTGCACCGGCATGGCGGCATTCCTACTCACGATCAGGATGTTTTCCTCAACGTAGTGGGCGGCGTCAAAGTTCTGGAAACGGCGTCTGATCTGGCGCTGATGGCGGCGGTCATGTCCAGTTTACGCAATCGTCCATTGCCTCATGATTTGCTGGTGTTCGGTGAAGTAGGGCTGTCCGGCGAGGTGCGTCCGGTGCCGAGTGGTCAGGAGCGTCTCAAGGAAGCCGCCAAGCACGGCTTCAAGCGGGCGATCGTACCGAAAGGCAACGCGCCAAAAGAAGCCCCGCCGGGATTACAGATCATTGCAGTGACACGTCTGGAACAGGCACTGGATGCGTTGTTTGAATAACGTTCGAGAGGCCGTGTAGGAGCGCGCTTGCCCGCGATGAGGCCAGTACATCCGATAAACAGCTGCGCCTGAAATACCGTAATCGCGGGCAAGCGCGCTCCTACAGTTAAAAACCATGCAGATCCTTAAACCTCAATCAGCGCCGCCAACTCACGCTCCAGCTCATCATGATCAGCCAGGTTCAGTTCGATCAGTCGTCGCAGGTGGCTAATTGAGTCGAGCGTAATGTGCTCACAGACGAACCCCAGCTGCCCGTTTTCATCGTGGGCCAGTCTCACGTCCATTTGCACATGCACTTCATTGCTCAATTTGATATCGGCGTTGAATGCCTGTTCGGTATCGGCGTGCCAGGGTTCGGGGCGCTCTATGAGCATGCCTTTGAGGGAGAGGTCTACGAGTTGAACCTGCCAGTTTCGGTCACCCTGGCTCAGTTGGGTTTTCGCATCGAAGGCGATGCGTTTAAAGCGTCGGCGGTCATCGTTGGAGTCGGTCATCGAATCACTTCTCTTGGAATCGTGTGACGTGCTGTCAGCGGTTAAACGCCTGTCGAGGCGTCGCCTGTAACGACGATAGTCCTGATCCTGCTTTCCCGATAGCTTTCATACCCGGATTTACACTTCGTCCGCCTTTCGAGCCGCGTCTTGTGATCAGGTTCAATGGCGTTTTTTAAGTGAATCGTTTCTTTTACGCTCTAGACCTTGGTTGGGGTGGCCTTTCGCGACGGCGCAGCTAAACTCGCGTAGCTGGTCTTTCAGTCATCTGCTGGAATATAAAAAATGAAAAATAATAATAGCCTCATGCGCCATGTGCCCTGGCTAATCGTTGCAATTATCGGAGCATGTGCTCTGGGGGTCGTGGCCTTGCGCCGCGGGGAAGCAATCAACGCCTTGTGGATCGTGGTCGCTGCGGTCGCCATCTACCTGGTTGCCTATCGTTATTACAGTCTGTTCATTGCCCGGCACGTCATGCAACTCGACCCGCTGCGGGCAACTCCAGCCGTGGTCAACAATGATGGTCTGGACTATGTGCCAACCAACAAACACATTCTTTTCGGTCACCACTTCGCTGCGATTGCTGGCGCCGGACCTCTGGTCGGGCCGGTGCTCGCCGCACAAATGGGCTACCTGCCCGGCACGCTCTGGCTGATCGCCGGTGTAGTGTTGGCCGGTGCGGTGCAGGATTTCATGATCCTGTTCCTGTCCACACGCCGTAACGGTCGCTCGCTGGGCGACATGGTGCGTGAAGAAATGGGCCGCATCCCCGGCACTATCGCGCTGTTCGGCTGCTTCCTGATCATGATCATCATCCTTGCGGTGCTGGCGCTCATTGTGGTCAAGGCCCTGGCTGAAAGCCCGTGGGGCATGTTCACCGTGCTGGCGACCATCCCGACGGCGATGTTCATGGGCATTTACATGCGCTACATCCGCCCGGGTCGCATCGGCGAAATCTCGGTGATCGGTGTGGTGCTGTTGCTGCTCTCGATCTGGGTCGGCGGCATGGTTGCTGCCAGTCCTGAATGGGCGCCGATGTTCACCTTCACCGGTGTGCAGATTACCTGGATGCTGGTGGGCTACGGTTTTGTCGCGGCCATGCTGCCGGTCTGGCTGCTGCTGGCACCGCGTGACTACCTGTCGACCTTCCTGAAAATCGGCACCATCGTTGCCTTGGCCATCGGCATTCTGATTCTCGCACCTGAGCTGAAAATGCCTGCGCTGACCCAGTTCACCGATGGTACTGGTCCAGTCTGGAAAGGGACGCTGTTCCCGTTCCTGTTCATCACCATTGCGTGCGGTGCGGTATCGGGCTTCCACGCGCTGATCTCTTCCGGCACTACGCCTAAGCTGCTGGATAACGAAACCAACGCCCGTTATATCGGCTACGGCGGCATGCTCATGGAGTCCTTCGTGGCGATCATGGCGATGGTTGCGGCTTCGGTCATCGAGCCTGGCATCTACTTTGCCATGAACAGCCCGGCGGCAATTGTGGGCGGTGATGTGGTGACTGTGGCCCAGACGGTCAGCAGTTGGGGCTTTGCGATTACGCCTGAGCAACTGACAGCAGTGGCGAAGGACATTGGCGAGAACACAGTCCTGGCCAGAGCCGGTGGTGCACCGACCCTCGCGGTGGGCATTGCGCAGATTCTGCACCAGGCCTTGCCAGGTGCCAGCACCATGGCGTTCTGGTACCACTTCGCAATTCTGTTCGAAGCCCTTTTCATTCTGACGGCGGTTGACGCTGGTACACGTGCCGGTCGCTTCATGCTGCAAGACCTGTTGGGCAGCTTCGTTCCTGCCCTGAAACGCACCGAGTCCTGGACGGCCAACGCCATCGGCACCGGTGGTTGCGTGGCGCTGTGGGGGTACTTGCTGTATCAGGGAGTTATCGATCCACTGGGCGGCATCAACACCTTGTGGCCTCTGTTCGGTATCTCTAACCAGATGCTGGCAGGTATCGCGCTGATGTTGGCAACCGTTGTCCTGATCAAAATGAAGCGCCAACGTTACATCTGGGTCACCATGCTGCCAGCGACCTGGCTGCTGATCTGCACCGTAACAGCTGGCTTCATCAAGCTGTTCGATAGCAACCCTGCAGTGGGTTTCCTGGCCTTGGCCAAGAAATACAGCACTGCGGCTGATGCGGGTCAGATTCTGGCTCCAGCCAAGACCATGGATCAGATGCAGCACGTGATCTTCAACGCTTACACCAACGCGACACTGACGATTCTGTTCCTGTTCGTGGTGTTCAGCATCCTGTTCTACGCGCTGAAAGTCGGCGTCGCGGCATGGGGCAACAAAGAGCGTACGGACAAGGAAGCGCCTTTCCAGGCGTTGACGACTCCGACCAACGTTTGAAAGACAAGAGGATCTGCCCATGTTCAACGACCTGAGTCGCCTCGGGAAATACCTCGGTCAGGCAGCGCGCCTGATGGTGGGCATGCCTGACTATGACAATTACGTCGCGCATATGCAGGTCAAACACCCTGATAAGCCGATGATGGACTACGAAACGTTCTTCCGGGAACGCCAGGAAGCCCGTTACGGCGGCAAGGGTGGGCCGAAGTGCTGTTGATCAGCAGGCGCGGTTAGTCATTTGTTGAATCCTGTGGGAGCGAGGCTTGTCCGCGATAAGGTTGAACGCGATCTAAAGTGAATCGCATCCAGCCTTATCGCGGGCAAGCACCGCTCCCACAGTTGTTTTGTGTTGTTTGGTAAATACAGGAGCACCCATGACCACCCTGCAACCTATTCCCGTCACTGTCCTCAGCGGCTTTCTCGGCGCGGGCAAGACGACGTTGCTGCGTCATTTGCTCAAGACCGAGCACGGCCTGAAGATCGCTGTGATCGAAAACGAATTCAGTGATGCCGGAATCGACACTCAGTTGCTGGGCGCCGAGCCCGTGCAAGTCATGACCCTGTCCAACGGCTGCGTCTGCTGCACCATCCACACCGACCTGACCAAGGCCTTGTTCTTGCTGCTGGAGCGTCTGGACAGCGGCGAAATCGCCTTCGACCGTCTGGTGATCGAATGCACCGGCCTGGCTGATCCTGCGCCTGTCGCACAGACCTTCTTCATCGACGAAGAGCTGCGCGAGCGCTACATCCTCGATGGCATTATCACGCTGGTGGACGCGGCCAACGCCGACACGCATCTGGCGCAGACCATCGCTCAGGCACAGATTGGTTTCGCCGACCGTCTGCTGGTGAGCAAACGTGATCTGGTCGACGACGCTGCTTTCGACGCCCTCAGCGATCGTTTAACCCGCATTAACCGCCGCGCACCGATCCGTGTCGTGGAGCACGGCCAGATTGATCTGGCAGAGTTGCTGGATGTCCGGGGGTTCAACCTCAATGCCGACCTGGGCGGTGGCATGAGCTTGCGGCCCGTTGCGCCTGCTGGCCATTCACTGGACCGGATCAGCAGCCTGGTGCTGCGCAGTGACGCGCCACTGGATATCGACAGGCTCAGCGAGTTCATGAACGAACTGCTCGAAGAGCACGGCTCGCAGTTGTTGCGCTACAAAGGCGTGCTGAACATAGCGGGCGAGCCCAGGCGTATGGTGTTTCAGGGCGTACTGAAGCTCTATGGCTTCGACTGGGATACCGAATGGGAGGAGGGCGAAAAGCGCGAAAGCGTGATCGTTTTTATCGCTGATGAACTGCCAGAAGAAAAGATCCGGGCGGGGTTTGCCAAGGTTTCCGAGTAGATATTTGTAGGAGATCGCCGTTTGTCCCTGACACCATGCTGTCGCCAGGCAAACTGTGACCTGTAGGAGCGCGCTTGCCCGCGATCGCGTCAGCACAGGCGATATATTCATCGAGTGACAGATCGAATCGCGGGCAAGCGCGCTCCTACAGGTTCTGCGTTTCAGATCATATACGGCGTCCACGAAAAAGCCCCGGCTCTCGCGAACCGGGGCTTTTTGTTACTGCTGCAAACGGGGCTGATTAAGCGCCGTATACCGGCAGTCTGGCGCAGATGGCTTTTACTTTTTCACGGACTGCGTCGATCACGGCTTCGTTGTTCAGGTCAGCCAGGATGTCGCAGATCCAGGTTGCCAGCTCTTTGCACTCTGCTTCCTTGAAGCCACGAGTGGTGACTGCCGGTGTGCCGAAGCGCAGGCCGGAAGTGACGAACGGGGAACGTGGGTCGTTAGGTACGGAGTTTTTGTTTACGGTGATGAACGCGCGGCCCAAAGCGGCGTCTGCGTCTTTACCGGAGATGTCCTGCTTGATCAGCGAGAGCAGGAACAGGTGGTTTTCAGTACCGCCGGAAACCACGTCGAAACCGCGCTCGATGAATACACCGGCCATGGCCTTGGCGTTTTTCACGACTTGTTGCTGATAAGCCTTGAACTCAGGCTGCAGCGCTTCCTTGAAGCATACGGCCTTGGCGGCAATCACGTGCTCCAGTGGGCCGCCTTGGGCACCTGGGAAAACTGCAGAGTTCAGCTTCTTCTCGATGTCGGCGTTGGCGCGAGCCAGGATCAGGCCGCCACGTGGACCGCGCAGGGTCTTGTGCGTGGTGGTGGTCACGACGTCAGCGAAAGGCACCGGGTTCGGGTAAACGCCAGCAGCAACCAGACCGGCTACGTGGGCCATGTCGACGAACAGGTAAGCGCCAACCTTGTCAGCGATTGCGCGGAAGCGCGGGAAGTCGAGAATCTGCGAGTAGGCAGAGAAACCGGCCACGATCATTTTTGGCTTGTGCTCAACAGCCAGGCGCTCGACTTCGTCGTAGTCGATCATGCCATTGGCGTCGATGCCGTACTGAACGGCGTTGTACAGCTTGCCCGACGAGCTGACGCTGGCGCCGTGGGTCAGGTGACCGCCGTGGGCCAGGCTCATGCCCAGAATGGTGTCGCCGCCTTGCAGCAGAGCCAGATAAACGGCGCTGTTGGCTTGCGAACCAGCGTGTGGCTGAACGTTGGCGTAATCGGCGCCGAACAGTTCTTTGGCGCGGTCGATGGCCAGTTGCTCAACCACGTCGACGTATTCGCAGCCGCCGTAGTAACGCTTGCCCGGGTAGCCTTCAGCGTATTTGTTGGTCAGGACCGAACCCTGAGCTTCCATCACCGCTGGGCTGGTGTAGTTTTCCGAAGCGATCAGCTCGATGTGCTCTTCCTGGCGCAGGGCTTCTTGCTCCATCGCGGCGAAGAGATCGGAGTCGTACTTGGCGAGAGTCAAATCACGGCTGAACATGGCGGTCCTCAGGGATCGGGGGCAGAAAAGGGGGGCATTCTAACCCAAGCGCTTTCTGGAGTGATATGAAACGCAGTCATGTTGTCTAGAAGCAGCTTCAAGTTACAAGTTGCAAGCTTCAAGCAAAAGCCGTTCTGCCCTTGCCCTTGCCCTTGCCCTTGCCCTTGCTTGTAGCTTGTAGCTTGTAGCTTGTAGCTTGTAGCTTGTAGCTGTCCCTCTCAATCAAACATGAACAGCGCATCATTGCTGTACTGCGCCTCGAACATGCTGGCTGGCATCGGGCGGCCGAAGAGGTAGCCTTGCACTTCATCACAACCGTGCTCGCGCAGAAACTCGAGCTGCTCGTGGGTTTCGACGCCCTCGGCGATGACCGCCAGGTTCAGACTGTGGGCCATGGCGATGATGGCGCGGGCGATCTGTGCGTCCTGCTCGCCCGAAGGCAGACCGTCGACGAAGGTCCGGTCGATCTTGAGGATGTCGATGGGGAACTGTTTGAGGTAGTTCAGCGACGAATAGCCGGTGCCGAAGTCATCTACCGCAATGCTCAGGCCCAGGCGCTTGAGGCCGTCGAGAATCTGCATCGCCACGCCGACTTCGCGCATCAGAATACTTTCGGTCAACTCCAGTTCAAGGCAGGCAGGGGACAGCCCGGTTTCCTGGAGAATATTGGCGATCCGGTTACCCAACTGGCCGTCAGCGAATTGCCGGGCGGAAATGTTGACCGAGACCTTGGGCACGCGCACCTTGGCCCGGTGCCAGGCTTTGAGCTGTTTGCAGGCCTCGGTGAGCACCCAGTCGCCCACTTCCACCACCAGCCCGAGCTCCTCCAGCACGGGAATGAACTCGTTTGGCGAGACCAGTCCGCGACGTGGATGACGCCAGCGCAACAAGGCTTCGGCACCCGTGAGGCGTTTGCCGTCGCCGCTGAACTGTGGCTGGTAAAACAGGGTGAATTCCTGCTGCTCCAGTGCATGGCGCAAGTCGCTTTCCAGCTCCAGGCGTTCCAGCGCCGAAGCGTTCATGTCGGCCTGATAGAACTGGAAGTTGTTTTTGCCGTTTTCCTTCGCGTGATACATCGCGGTGTCGGCGTTCTTCATCAACTGACTCAGTTCGTTACCGTCCTGAGGGCTTAGGGCGATGCCGATACTGGCGGTCACGAAGAACTCCCGCCCTTCAAGGACGAACGGTGTGACCAGGCTGGTCAGGATCTGCTCGGCAACGTGAATGGCGCGGTTCAGGGCGAGCTCCCGAGTCGGACTCGGTTGCAGCAGCAAGGTGAACTCGTCGCCGCCCATGCGGGCAACTGTGTCGTCATCGGCAACGCACGCCAGCAGGCGCGTGGCCATTTCCTTGAGCATGCGGTCACCGGCCGCGTGCCCCAGGGAGTCGTTGATCGGCTTGAAGCGGTCAAGGTCGAGGAACATCAACACGACCCAGGCGTTCTGCCGCTCGGCATGCTGCAGCGCTGAGTGCAGGCGATCCTGGAACAGCGAGCGGTTTGGCAAGTGGGTCAGGGCGTCGTAGTAAGCCAGGCGATGAATGCGTTGCTCGCTGGCCTTACGCTCACTGATATCGGTGAAGAAGCAAACGTAACTGGCCAGATCGCCTTCGTCATCCAGTACTGCCGTGATGCCGACCCATGCCGGGTAGTGTTCGTCGTTGCGACGTTTGAGCCACACTTCGCCTTCCCAACTGCTGTGCTGACTCAGCTGTTTGACGATGTAGCGCAAGTGCGCTTCCTGCTGGTTATCGACGGTCAGCAGAGTCGGTAGCTGGTCGAGCACCTGTGCTGCGGTGTAACCGCTGACCCGGCTGAACGCCTCGTTGGTTTGCACGATGTAGCCAGCCGGATCGGTAATCAGGATGGCTGAAGTCGAGTGTTCGAATACGGTAGCGGCCATGCGCAGGTCCTTTTCAGCCCGACGCTGCTGGCTGATATCACGTCCCACGCCAAGGATGCCTTCGAACGTACCCTGATCGTCCCAGACCAGTACCAGGCGCAGCTCGATAGGGATTTTCCGCCCATCGGCGCGCAGGCAGTCGAACAGGAATAACTGAGTCGGGATCTCTTGGCGCAAGGTCGCCAGTGCTTCCGGCTTTTTCAGTACTTTGCGGATGCGATCCATCAGCGCGTACACGCCTGTCAGTTGCTGCGGGTTGGCGACGGTAGATTTCCAGCCGTGCTTGAGAATCCATTCGGCACTGTAGCCGAGCACGCCCTGCACTGAAGGGCTGACGTAATTGGGCGTGAGTTTGCTGTTGGTGGAGAAAATCACGTCGCTGATGCTTTCGGCCAGCATGCGGTAGCGCTGTTCGCTGTCACGCAGGGACTCACTGGCTTCCAGCTGTTCGGTGATGTCCTTGGCGACGCCGATGATGCGCGTGACCTGATCATCGATATCCCGGGAAAGCGCCTGCTCGCGGATATCGAAACGCCGCCATTTGTTGTCACGGCCACGGAAGCGCAACTGGCATTGCAGAAGTTCGCTGTGACCGCGGTGACGCTGGCGCAGGCGCATGTCCTGATATCGCTCGGCGTCATCGGGGTGCAGCAGCATCTCCCAGAAAAACTCGCCCATGCGCAGCAGTTCCGTCCTGCTGTAACCGAGTGTCTGGCCAAGATTGTGGTTGCTGTAGATCATCCGCTGGCTGAGCACATCCTGCACATACAGATGGTCCGGTACGGTGCGCACCACATTCGACCAGAACCCTTCGCGCTCCTGCTGCGACAGCTCGACCCGCTTGCGGCTGGTGATGTCGCCAATACTCAGGATGACGGAATTAAAGTCCTCGCGGTCTTCAGGCAGGCGCACCACCAGCCACAGGTATTGATCTTCACCGCGATCCCGAGTCAGGCGGATTTCGATTTCCAGCTGGTTTTTTCGGGTCAGCACCGCGTGGATCAGTTGCTCGCCAATCCCTTGATGGCTTCGCTGCCCGCCTTCTATAACGTGCTGCCATGCCTGATCGTTGGATTTGACGTTGAGCAGGCTCAATGCGACCTGATTGACTTCGGTAATACGCAATTTGCGCAGCAGCGCCTTGAGTTGCCCGGGCTGGGCCTTGAGCAGTTCATTCAGTCCCTGGCTGTTATCGATTTGCAGTGTTTCGAGATAGCCGGGCAGGTCTGACATATCCAGCACGCAGATGGCGACGCCAGCACCTTCGAAAATATCCTGATAGCGGCGTCTGCTCTCATGGAGCTGACGTTGACGTCGACGCAGGCTCAACAGCGCGAATAACGGCAGGATTGAACAAAGCAGGCCAATCACGCATTTGCCGATCAACGGCCCGAGCAGTTGTTCACGCGCCTTGCTGACGTCGAACTGGCCGCGTAGCTGCCAATTACTATTGGTCAGAGGTTGAAGCAGCACGCTCTCGATCTCGCCAATGCTGCTCACCAGCGGTTCATGCTCGATGGTTTTGTCGCGAAATAACAGGCGATCAGTGGAGCGGTTCTCCAGGCGCCAGAGCGGCTGGAAACCCTGGCGCGTCTGACGCGTCAGGGACTTGAGGACGTCCGGGCTCAAACGCAGTGCCCAATAGCTTTGGTTGCTTTTACCGGGATGCTGGATCAGCAGGTAGATCTGCGAGCCGTCTTCACTGTTGTCGTAATAAAAAGGCCGGCCCATGGCTTGTTGGACCGTCTGCTTGAGAAACAAGGCGTCGGTGGAAGCATCCAGGCTGTCTGTTGTGACCTTGCCGCTCGCGTCCAGCCACGCAATGCTGCGCAAAGAGGGCAGCGAATGACGCAAGTCGTCCAACAGCTTTATTTTCTGCTCCGGGCTTTGAGGCTCCTGTGGGCTGCTGCGGCTCAGCAAATTGAGCGCCACTTGAGCACTCAGCTCCATGTTCAGGCTCAAGCGGTCCGCCAGCTGCACGCTGTAGTCGAGACTGCGATGGCGTTGGCGATCCTGGTTCTGTTGGTACTGATCAATCAACTGCCAAAGAATCAGTGCAAGCATCATCAACACCAGCGCTGCCAGCATGCCTTTCAATGACCCGCGCAAAGGCACCGCTGCTGCGCTCCTGGTGGCGCTCGATTGAGACGGGGGAGTTGATGTTGGCAACATTGATCCTGACTACTGAACTGAACAGGCTGTTTGAAAACGATAGCATCGGGCTGCGCTGCCGCGAATGCGGGCGAACTATATGCCGACGCCCAAAGGGCGGCTAGCATGCCTTGAGTTGTGGCTAAGTGCCAGCCCTGCTGGCTCAGATGGTTTGCCCTCAAGCCCGCATTCGGGTAGCTTTGCCCAACGCGCAGCCTCTGCCGACTTCTGCATGAGTGACTCCACTGCTTGCAAACTTTGATCTGGTTTCACGGCCCTCACATCCTGCGATGTAGATAATTCAAGGCGTGGAACCGTCCAACGGCAAGTGCCGTCGACAAATAAAACGTTTTTTTGCGTCGTAGCGCCAAGCTCGCGTCCCTATTCAACAGTCATAAACCCAGGTTTTCATCCCATGGCCCAATACGTCTTCACCATGCATCGGCTGAGCAAAGTTGTGCCGCCGAAGCGGGAAATTCTCAAAAATATATCCCTGTCGTTTTTCCCGGGCGCCAAGATCGGCGTGCTCGGTCTGAACGGTTCGGGTAAGTCCACTCTTCTGAAAATCATGGCGGGTGTCGACACCGAGTTCGACGGTGAAGCACGTCCGATGCCTGAACTGAACATCGGTTATCTGCCTCAAGAGCCGCAGCTTGATCCGACCAAGACTGTGCGTGAAGTGGTTGAGGAAGCGGTCAGTGTGATCAAGAACGCTCAGGCGCGTCTTGATGAAGTGTATGCAGAATATGCTGACCCTGATGCTGACTTCGACAAGCTGGCTGCCGAGCAGGCGAAGCTGGAAGCCATCCTCCAGGCCTCCGATGGCCACAATCTGGACCGCCAACTGGAAGTCGCCGCCGATGCGCTTCGTTTGCCAGCGTGGGATGCGAAGGTTGAAGTGCTTTCCGGTGGTGAAAAACGTCGTGTAGCCCTCTGCCGCCTGCTGCTGTCCGCGCCGGACATGCTGCTCCTCGACGAGCCGACCAACCACCTGGATGCCGATTCGGTAGCCTGGCTTGAACACTTCCTGCACGACTTCCCGGGCACCGTGGTTGCGATCACGCACGACCGTTACTTCCTGGATAACGTCGCGGGCTGGATCCTGGAACTCGACCGCGGCGCTGGCATTCCTTACGAGGGCAACTATTCGGGCTGGCTGGAAGCCAAATCCGATCGTCTTGCCCAGGAGTCCAAGCAGCAGTCGGCCCATGAAAAGGCTATGAAAGAAGAGCTGGAATGGGTTCGCAAAGGTGCCAAGGCACGTCAGTCCAAGTCCAAGGCTCGTCTGCAACGCTTTGAAGAAATGCAATCGCAGGAATTCCAGAAGCGCAGTGAAACCAACGAGATCTATATCCCGGCCGGTCCACGCCTGGGTGACAAGGTCATCGAATTCAAGAACGTCAGCAAGGGTTACGGCGATCGCGTGCTGATCGACAACCTGTCGTTTGCCATGCCTAAAGGCGCAATCGTGGGCGTCATCGGTGGTAACGGTGCCGGTAAATCGACCCTGTTCCGCATGTTGATGGGCAAGGAAACGCCGGACTCTGGCAGCATCGAGATCGGTGAAACCGTGCAACTGGCTTGCGTTGATCAGAGCCGTGACGACCTGGATGGCAGCAAGACTGTGTTCCAGCAGATCTCCGACGGTTCCGACCAGATCCGTATTGGCAACTACGAAATCCCGTCACGCACTTATGTCGGCCGCTTCAACTTCAAGGGCGGTGATCAGCAGAAGTTCGTCAAGGACCTCTCCGGTGGTGAGCGTGGTCGCTTGCACCTGGCGTTGACCTTGAAGGAAGGCGGCAACGTCTTGCTGCTCGACGAACCGTCCAACGACCTCGACGTGGAAACCCTGCGTTCGCTTGAAGAAGCACTGCTGGACTTCCCTGGCGCCGCCATTGTGATCTCTCACGATCGGTGGTTCCTGGACCGGGTTGCGACCCACATCCTGGCTTACGAAGATGATTCGCAAGCAGTGTTCTTCGAAGGCAACTACACCGAGTACGAAGCCGACCGCAAGAAGCGCCTGGGCGACGCTGCGGCCCAGCCGCATCGGGTACGCCACAAGAAACTGGCCTGATATTCAGGTGGTATCAAAAAACGGAGCCTACGGGCTCCGTTTTTTTTGGCAGCAATGTTCGCCTATCAAGATGTAGAGCGTCCGGTAGCGGCGAACTTGTTCGCGAGACAGACGACGGGGCGTGTCAGGTACATCGCCTCGCGAACAAGTTCGCTCCTGCCGGGCGGCGTACCTTATGCATCCGGTTCAATCAGAATAATCTCGATATCCTGATCTCCGGCGGGGCGCTTCCAGAGCACTTCATCACCCAGCTGCCCGCCAATCAAGGCACGGCCCAGCGGCGAGGCCCAGTTGATGAGTCCGGCTGTTGCATCAGCCTGATCCTCGCCCACCAGTTGCACGCGGTGTTCAGTGCCGTGCTCGTCCGCGTATGTCACCCAACTGCCGATTTGAACCTTCTCGGTCGAAATCGCGGGAGTCACTACTTGCGCACTTAGCAGGCGCTGATTGAAATAACGCAGGTCACGTTCGAGGTCAGCCAGATGCTGTTTGTCGTTGTCTTGATCCAGTGCCGCGATCTCGCTGTGATGGGCCTGGAGTTCGGCGACGCGGCGCTGCAAATGCTCCAGACCGCTCGCGGTGACGTAATTGGGTTGCTCGCTGATCAGGCGCTCGACCGGCTGGTCGGCATCCGCAGCGGCGTTGTCTTCGTTGACGAAGGCGCGGCTCATGGTTTTTCTCCTCTAATGGAAGTTGGGCCATGGCAGGGTGAGTTTAGTTTCGTCGAATTAGCTGTATGTCCACCAGCGTTGTGCCCTGTTCAGGACCTGTTCAGACTGTGTGAAAACTACTGCAGGCTGGGCACCTTCGGTGTTGCGCGCACAATACCGCGTTAAAAACAGCCGAAAAATGCTCATTTAGACACTAGAGTCGGACGCGACCCCGGCCGTTTTTCGGCTGTTTTGATTCGCTTTGCTCACCCTCGGGGCCAGCCTGCGGCTGTTACTCGCTCCGCTCGTTGCGCCTTGTCTTGCCGTCGCTCGCTACGTTCTCACACAGTCTGTGTGGGAGCGAATTCATTCGCGAAGGCGGTGGGGCGGGTTCGGTGTCAATTCAGGTATTGATACGGTGCCGCATCCGCCATATTCGCGAATGAATTCGCTCCCACAATGATCGGTGTTCAGCTGTTCCAGCGTGGATATCCCAGTACCCGTTAATAGTGATACCACTTCACCTCAAGCATCACTTCGTTCTGCGGTGAGCTCAGTTGGCTGAACTCGCGCTGTGCGCTCAGGCGCAGGCCTATATTGCGTGACAGCTCCCACTGCTGGTTGAGGCTGATGCTGCGGCGGACTTCGCCGTTGGTGAAATAGTCGCCCTTGGTTTCAAGGCTCAGGTTACCCAACGGATTACGCCACAACACGCCGGTGTTGAAGCCTGCAGCGGGTGAGATGAACTCGGCGAAATCGTTGTTGTGCTCGACACGAACGGTGCCCAGCGCGAAACCCAGCACGTCTTCGCCCAACTGCCATGTCCCGCCTGCGCCGCCGTTCACATGGGAAACCAGCGTTTCATCGCCGTGTTTACCGAGTACTCGCTCCAGACCGCCAGTCACTTGCCACGACCAGGGTTGCAGCAGCGCATTGCGCGGCGTCAGCGAACGAATCGTCGCCAGATCCAGTTGCTGCAGTTGCCAGTGATTGCCTTCGTACTGACGCAGCTTGAGTTGCAGGATTTCGATCTGCGCCCCCAGCGGGAAACCGTAGGCGTTATCGTTGAGATCGTGATAGGCCATGCGCAAGCCGTACTCTGCAAAGGCCTTGTCATCACGGGTACCGACGCCGGCTTGCCAGGTACGGGACTCGTGACCGTCTTCGGGTAAACCGGGACGCTTGATGTCCAGCGCGGGCGGCGGGTTCTGATTGATTGCCCGCAGTAGCTCGAAGCTGCGCTGAGCGCGCCCGGCATCACGTTCCTGACCGTTGGCGCGGTAGCGTTCCAGGCGATACGCGGCATCCTGAATCAAAGCGCGACGCTCTTTGGGTTGAGCGAGGTATTCTGGATTTTGCAGTTGCTTCTGATCGGCACTGACGTCCAGTACCCATTGCTGCTCGGAGCTGTTCAGCGGTTTTGCACGCTCCAGCAGTTCGCGTTCCCGGGAAGGACGGTAGTCGATCTTGTCCACAAGGCCAGCGGCTTTGACGGCCTTGACGGTATCGGTCGGGATAGCGGTCAGCGGGAATTGCTCGGTGAGCTTCAAGCCGGGGCGAGCAACCTGCAGCAGTTCCAGTAGGCGATAAGAGCAGTTTTCATCGAAGAAGTAGTAACCGAAGCGGATCTGCTTGAGCTCCCACACGTGTTCAACCATGCGCCCGGTTTCTTCCGGGGTCAGGTTGAGGTGGTATTCCCACAAGTCGCGGTTTTCCAGGCTGCGATATTCCGACAGTTTTTCCTGGTATGGCACCAGCGCGAACAGGCCGGGGTAGCCGCCAGCCAAGCCCTTCCAGGCGTACAGGATGCTGTTGTCCATGCCTTCGATGTAAGCACCGAAGTTGATTGCATAGCTGAGCAGCGCGGTGTTGTTGGTTTTGACATCAGCCTGATCGATGCGCAGCAGCGTGTGGCCGAACATGGATGACGGGCTGTTCAGGTAGGCAGCGGGGAAGATCATTACTGCGCTGTCGGGTGCAACGTCCTTGAACCATTGAGTGAACTCTTTGCACTCTACGGTTGGCAGGTCTTTTAGCTGTAACTGATCTTTCAGCCAGCGAGTACGTGCCGGATAAACACACTGTGCATGCTTCTCGCCAGCGCTTGCCGGGGCGTAGAGGGCATCAACGGTAGCGCTCAGCTCCGCCTTCGGGTCGTGTTCACCGTTGGCCGAGAGAAAGAATTTTGGGTCGTCAACATAGCTGCGCCAGCCACCCAGCTTGGCGGTCTCGTAATGCCCTAATGAAATCCAGAATGGCTCATTGGCCAGTTGCTGCAAACGTTCATCGCTCGCGTGTTGCGCGGCGGACAGCGGGGTGCAGACGCAGAGCGCCAGATACACAAGGCGTTTGAGCATGGAAAGCAACTATTCAAGAGATCGTCGGGAGATCGGGAAGTCAGCAGTCTAGCGCGTGAACGCAACAAAAAGCCCGCCCTCCGAGTGGGAGGGCGGGCGCAACGAGCTTATGCCTGGGTAGCGTACTTGGCCAGGGTCGGATCGTTTTTCAGTACGTCGATGGTGTTGGTGTGAACGTCTTCAGCGGTGGCGTCTGCCTTGCTGAAAATCTGGTTGAAGTGCTCGTGGGTGACAGCGGCGAAATGCGCACGGTCTTCCGGTGCAACGCCCAGCACTACCGCGTAAGTAGTCAGTGCTTCGCCTTGACCCATGGCCATGTCCTTGGAGAGCTCGTCCATCATGCCGTTCATGGCAATCCAGGATTTACCGCCGTAGGTCAGTGCGCTGTTGGTGGAGCAGCCGTTGGTGCCCGAGGTCATGCCGAAAGTGGCGTTGCCCGAAGTACCGTTAGTGGTTGATGCGAGGAAATGAGCGGGAGTACCGCGTTGACCTTCGAACAACATGTTGCCCCAGCCGCAGTCCGGGCCACCAGGAGCCTGGGCCATAGCGTTGATGGAAACAGCTGCGAAGAGACTACCAAGAAGAATCCGTTTCATAGCTTTATTCTCTTTATATTCAACCAAGGGTCAGGGTTCATGGCTTAAGTTGCGCCAAGGCGGCCAGCGTTAAATGTCTGGTGCGCCAAAGTTGGAGCTTAGGCGCTATCCAAGGGTTCCGCCTTTTATTACAAAATGTTCATCAAAAAAAGCTCATTGATATAACGCTCTGGCCAGCGTACCGCAGGGTTTGTGACGACTTGAGTTTTTTACTGTCTTGCAAGTCGAGTCCAGCGAGCGCCAGAATGCCGCCATCTGCCCCGCCTGATGTAAGGATGCCCGATGCCCGATACTGTTGCTGCCAGCCTGCGTCTTGCGCCTGAAGCGCTGACGCGTCCTTTTTCCGCTGAACAGTTCAGCTTTTCGACGACCAATGATCTGGAGCCTTTTCGCGGTGTGCTCGGCCAGGAACGAGCAGTAGAAGCCCTGCAATTCGGTGTGGCCATGCCGCGCCCCGGTTACAACGTGTTTGTCATGGGCGAGCCCGGCACCGGCCGCTTCTCGTTCGTGAAGCGTTACCTCAAGGCCGAAGGCAAGCGTCTTCAAACCCCCAGCGACTGGGTTTACGTCAACCACTTCGACGAACCCCGCGAGCCCCGTGCACTGGAGTTGCCACCGGGCAGCGCGCATCAGTTCATCACTGATATCGGTGGTTTGATCGATAACTTGCTGTCGACCTTTCCGGCTGTCTTCGAGCATCCGTCGTATCAGCAAAAGAAAAGTGCCATCGACCGCGCTTTCAACCAGCGGTATGACAAGGCACTGGACGTCATCGAGCGTCTGGCGCTGGAAAAAGACATCGCTCTGTACCGCGACAGCACCAATATCGCCTTTACCCCGATGCTGGACGGCAAGGCGCTGGATGAAGCCGAGTTTTCGCAACTGCCTGAAGCTGATCGCGAGCGCTTCCACGAAGACATCTCGGCACTTGAAGAGCGGTTGAACGAAGAGCTCGCCAGCTTGCCGCAGTGGAAGCGCGAGTCCAGTAATCAACTGCGTCAGTTGAACGAAGAGACCATCACCCTGGCGCTTCAGCCACTGTTGGCACCATTGTCCGAGCAGTACGCGGAGAACGCGGCGGTCTGTGCGTATTTGCAGGCGATGCAGGTTTACCTGTTGAAGACCGTGGTCGAGCAACTGGTCGACGACAGCAAGACCGATGCTCAGGCGCGCAAGCTGCTTGAAGAGCAATACAGCCCGAGTCTGGTGGTGGGTCACGCAGCCAGCGGCGGCGCTCCGGTGGTGTTCGAGCCGCATCCGACTTACGACAACCTGTTTGGCCGTATCGAATACAGCACCGATCAGGGCGCGCTTTACACCACCTACCGCCAGTTGCGGCCAGGTGCATTGCATCGCGCCAACGGTGGGTTCCTGATTCTCGAAGCGGAGAAAATGCTCAGCGAGCCTTTTGTCTGGGACGCCCTCAAGCGCGCCCTGCAATCGCGCAAACTGAAAATGGAATCCCCGCTGGGTGAGATGGGGCGTCTGGCTACGGTCAGCCTCACGCCGCAAGTGATCCCGTTGCAGGTCAAAGTGATCATTATCGGTGCGCGGTCGCTGTATTACACGCTGCAGGACCTGGATCCGGACTTCCAGGAGATGTTCCGGGTACTGGTGGATTTCGATGAAGACATCCCGATGTACGACGAAACCCTTGAGCAGTTCGCCCAGTTGCTGAAGACCCGTACTTCGGAAGAAGGCATGGCGCCATTGACGGCGGACGCGGTGGCGCGTCTTGCGACCTACAGCGCTCGCCTCGCCGAGCATCAGGGGCGTCTCTCGGCGCGAATCGGTGATTTGTTCCAGTTGGTCAGCGAGGCGGATTTCATTCGCCAGTTGGCTAACGATGAGCAGACCGACGCGGGCCATATCGAACGAGCACTCAAGGCCAAGGCCACGCGGACCGGTCGTGTGTCTGCGCGGATTCTCGACGACATGATGGCTGGCATCATCCTCATCGACACTGACGGTGCGGCGGTCGGCAAGTGCAACGGGCTGACGGTGCTGGAAGTGGGTGATTCGGCCTTCGGGGTGCCAGCGCGGATTTCCGCCACGGTCTATCCGGGCGGCAGCGGCATCGTCGATATCGAGCGTGAGGTTAACCTCGGCCAGCCGATTCACTCCAAAGGCGTGATGATCCTGACTGGCTATCTGGGTAGCCGGTATGCGCAGGAATTTCCGTTGGCGATTTCGGCGAGTATCGCGCTGGAGCAGTCTTACGGTTACGTGGATGGCGACAGTGCGTCGTTGGGCGAGGCGTGCACGCTGATTTCGGCTTTGTCGAAAACCCCGCTCAAGCAGTGCTTTGCAATCACCGGCTCGATCAACCAGTTCGGTGAAGTGCAGGCGGTGGGCGGGGTCAACGAGAAAATCGAAGGATTCTTCCGTCTCTGCGAGGCGCGCGGTCTGACGGGCGAGCAGGGCGCAATCATCCCGCAGGCCAACGTGGCGACACTGATGCTTGATGAGCGTGTGCTGCAAGCGGTGCGCGCCGGGCAATTCCACGTTTATGCCGTGCGTCAGGCGGATGAAGCCTTGAGCCTGTTGGTGGGCGAGCCTGCCGGTGAGCCGGACGAGAATGGCGAGTTCCCGGAAGGCAGCATCAACGCCCGGGTCGTCGAGCGTCTGCGCGATATTGCCGAGATGCTCAGCGATGATGATCTCAGAGAGGAGCTGGAGAAGGAGCCTGCGCAACTGGCACCGGAACTCAAGGCTTAACCACGGAAGTGGCAACGCCTTCTGTGGGAGCGAATTCATTCGCGAATACGGTATGTCAGCCGACGATGATGTTGACCGTGCAGACCCCTTCGCGAATGAATTCGCTCCCACCGGTCCTCAATTCAGCACGATTCCTGTAGGAGCTGCCGAGGGCTGCGAACGACGGAGTGTCAGGAGCATCGCTTCGCAGCCTTCGGCAGCTCCTATAGACTTCGATGGCTACCGATGCGCCGTTCATCCCCCTCAACTTTCCCAATTCATCTTTTCCTCTATTCTGTTTCCGTACCACGGTTGTCAAAGGGACTGACGCGCCTTAAAGCATTTTTCAATGCGGCGAACACCGTAGCCAACGAGGAGCTCGCCATGTCGCGTAGCCTCTGCCTTACCCGCCAATGCCTGGGTCTGATGACCCGGATCGAATGTGTGATACGCCCCCTTTCTGGTGACAATGGCATGTGGACGTTGCTATTTGCTGCTGGCATGACTGGGGAACAACCCTCTGCGATCAAGACTCAAGGGCCTTTTCCCGGGGCTCCGGCTGCCGAGTCAGTGATGTTGGCGATTGCCGAGAGTCTGACTTCCAGCGGTTACGAAGAAACAGACGATATGCCTATCTGGAGCCTGCACCTGCAGGGCGAGTTACGCCGGATCAATAGCGATTCATCCGGGGCCCAGCGTTCTTCCCCTTTCTAGGCTCATTCAACCTGCGCTACGACGTTACCTTGCGATTCATATGATCCATATGGAAGGCTGCAGTAGTAACGTCGGATCTTCACTTTCAATCCGTCATGCGTGGCTTTAGGTCACATTCTGCGAATCGTCGGGTGGCTGGTATACTCGCCGCCATCTCCACGCATCTGTGAGTTCAAATGGAACGTTTTGTCGAAAATGCCATGTACGCCTCCCGCTGGCTGCTGGCCCCTCTGTATTTCGGTCTGTCCCTGGGTTTGCTGGCACTGGTACTGAAGTTCTTTCAGGAGATCTTTCACGTCCTGCCCAACGTGTTTGCGTTGGCCGAGGCTGACCTGATTCTGGTCTTGTTGTCCCTTATCGACATGGCGCTGGTGGGTGGCCTGTTGGTGATGGTGATGATCTCCGGCTACGAAAACTTCGTGTCGCAACTGGACATCGACGAGGGCAAAGAGAAGCTCAACTGGCTGGGCACCATGGACTCTTCGTCGCTGAAGATGAAAGTTGCCGCCTCCATTGTTGCGATTTCCTCCATTCACCTGTTGCGGGTGTTCATGGACGCCAAGAACATCGAGCCGCAGTACCTGATGTGGTACGTAATCATCCACATGACGTTCGTGGTATCGGCATTTGCCATGGGTTACCTCGATAAGGTCACCAAGCACTGACATCGCTGCTCTCATTGCTTCACATCGCCGCCCGCCCATTGAAAAATGGACGGGCGGCGTCGTTTCAGGGTGTCGAAATCCGTTACCTTGTTTAGCGATCGTGTTCTTGAGCGAGGAGTTAAAAGTGACTGAAGATGAATTGGCAGTACATCTCAATGCCGGCAGCATCGACGAGCTGAACCTGATTTCCATCGAGGGCGGGATTTATCTGCTGGAGGCGCGCATGCAGGGCATCGTAGAGCTTCTCAGGGGCGAGCGAGGCGAGACGGTCCGGTTACGTTCGGTCGAGCATGCTCGCGAGCTACTCAAAGACTTCACTCCTGTGCCGTTTCATCTGGTTCACGCGGTGGTCCACGACGAAATGTGCGGCATGCCGGTGGATAAGCGCGAAGCGCTACGAGTGCCGATCAGCTTTCATTCGAAGTGGTAGTTTTTGTTTTTTGTAGGAGCTGCCGAAGGCTGCGAACAGTAGTGTGCCAGGAATATCGCTTTCGCAGCCTTCGGCAGCTCCTACAGTGGCGTATGCAGGTACTTCATGTGCTAGGCTGCTCGGCCTTTTGATACGGAGTGCCTGGTTCAGGCATTCCTTTAGCGGAGCAGTGATATGTCCGAAGTCAACTTGTCCACCGACGAAACTCGCGTCAGCTACGGCATTGGCCGTCAGTTGGGCGGCCAACTGCGCGACAACCCTCCGCCGGGCGTTAACCTGGATGCGATCCTGGCTGGCCTGACCGATGCGTTCGGTGGCAAGCCAAGCCGTGTTGGCGAAGAAGAAATGTCCGCCAGCTTCAAGGTGATCCGCGAAATCATGCAGGCTGAAGCCGCTGTCAAGGCTGAGCAGGCTGCTGGTGCTGGTCTGGCTTACCTGGCTGAAAACGGTAAGCGCGAAGGCGTTACCACTCTGCCATCCGGCCTGCAGTTTGAAGTGCTGACCACCGGTACTGGCGCCAAGCCAACCCGTGAAGATCAGGTTCGCACTCACTACCACGGCATGCTGACTGACGGCACCGTGTTCGACAGCTCCTACGAGCGTGGCGAACCAGCTGAATTCCCGGTAGGTGGCGTTATTGCTGGCTGGACTGAAGCGCTGCAACTGATGAACGCTGGCAGCAAATGGCGTCTGCACGTACCGAGCGAGCTGGCTTACGGCGCTCAGGGCGTTGGCAGCATCCCGCCGCACAGCGTGCTGGTATTCGACGTTGAGCTGCTCGACGTTCTCTGATCGATTTCATATCGGTTCAGTAACGGGCAGGGCGAGTCTTGCAGGCTCGCTCTGCTCTTGTTTCAGCGGCTGGCGTCATGTCAGTGCAATTCCGCGATCGGGCGCAACGCTCGGGCATAGCAGAACAGAAATAGATTGCGCACCAACTCTTTCAGCACGATCGGCTCGCTTGAACTCAACTCGTTGACGTCCAGATCCCCTTGATCGCGCAGTTCATCCAGCGCTTCCTTCTCCAGCACGGCACACACTTCCCCGGTTTCGCGATGCAGAATTCGCAGGTAAGGGTGAGGGCGGTCCAGCCATGCATCGATCAAATACGTCATGTTGCTTCTCCTTGAAAGGTTTCAATGAGAATAATTCTTATTGGCAGAATAGCAAGTCTCTATTGAGAATAATTCGCATTTTAGTGCCGGGTGGTTGATTTGGGTCAGATTGGGACATTGAATTTTGGTTCTGTGGGAGCTGGGCTTGCCCGCGATAAGGCTGAATACGGTTCACCTTTAGATCGCGTGCAGCCTTATCGCGGGCAAGCCCAGCTCCCACAGGATCGCGATATTCAGCACGTTTTCATTTGCCAACAAAAAGCCCGTCACAGGGACGGGCTTTTTTAACAGCTCATGGCGATCAGTGGGTACGGGCCACCGCAAACTCGCTCAGTTCAACCAGTGCGTCGCGGTATTCACTCGGCGGCAGGGCATCCAGGCATTTGATGGCGCGAGCGACGTAATCGCGGGCCAGCTGCGCGGTGTAGTCCAGCGCACCAGCGCTTTCTACGGCGCTGCGAATGCTTTCCAGATCTTCCAGGCCACCTTTCTGGATGGCCTGACGTACCAGGGCAGCCTGTTCGGCAGTACCTTCGCGCATGGTGTAGATCAACGGCAGGGTCGGCTTGCCTTCGGCCAGATCGTCACCGACGTTCTTGCCCAGGGTTTCAGCGTCGCCACGGTAATCGAGAAGGTCGTCTACCAGTTGGAAAGCGACGCCCAGGTGGTCACCAAAGGTGCGCAGCGCTTCACTTTGCTCTTCGGTGGCGTTGCACAGGGCTGCGGCGCTATGAGTCGAGGCCTCGAACAGCATGGCTGTCTTGCCGCGAATCACCTCCATATAGATCTCTTCGGTGGTGCTTGCGTCGCGCACTTTAGACAGCTGCAGCACTTCGCCTTCGGCAATGACCCGGGTCGCTTTCGAAAGGATCTTCATGACGGGCATCGAGCCCAGTTCGACCATCATTTCGAAAGAGCGGGAATAAAGGAAGTCACCGACCAGCACGCTTGGCGCATTTCCCCACAGCGCGTTGGCGGTGGAGCGGCCGCGGCGCATGCCCGACATGTCGACCACATCGTCATGGAGCAGTGTCGCGGTGTGCAGGAACTCGATGGTAGCAGCCAGCAGACGGACGTCGTCGCCCTCGCGGCCAAGCGCTTTGCCACAGAGAAGAACCAGCAGCGGACGCAGGCGTTTGCCTCCAGCCGAGGTAATGTAGTCGCCGATTTTCGAGACCAACGGTACCCGCGACGTCAGCTGCTTCTTGATAATGACGTCGACGGCACTAAAATCGTCCGCCACAGCGCGGTAGAAGGCTTGAGGTTGCATCAGCGAGGGGTGCTCCAGAAGGGTTGCGCCGCATGCTAGGTTGCGGGTCAGAGCGTGTCAAGGTATGACATCCCGCCTCTTGCAACCGTTTGATGCCTTGCGTACAATCGCGCACCCTAACTTTCCTGGGCAGCACCTGCCTTACGCAATTGCCAACGGGCCTTTCCAGCCCCAGGCAGCCATGCCAGCCGATACTCTACTTATAAAGAGCTGGGTGAGCAGGATTTTCGGAGAAATACCATGTCTTATGCAGTAATCGTTACCGGTGGCAAGCAGTACAAAGTTGCCCCAGGTGAATACCTGAAGATCGAAAAACTGGAAATCGCTACTGGCGAATCCGTTACCTTCGATCGCGTTCTGTTGGTTGCCAACGGCGACGACGTTAACATCGGTGCACCTGTTGTTGCCGGCGCTACCGTTGTAGCTGAAGTGATCTCGCAAGGTCGTCACGACAAGATCCGCATCATCAAGTTCCGTCGTCGTAAGCACCACATGAAGCGTATGGGCCACCGCCAGTGGTACACCGAGATCAAAATCACCGGTATTCAGGCTTAATTTCAGCCTAATCCCTCACTAGGAGAATTGACTCATGGCACACAAAAAAGCTGGTGGTAGTACCCGTAACGGTCGCGATTCAGAAGCCAAACGCCTTGGCGTGAAGATGTATGGCGGCCAGGCTATTATCCCGGGCAACATCATCGTGCGTCAGCGCGGTACCCAATTCCACGCTGGCTACGGCGTTGGTATGGGTAAAGATCACACCCTGTTCGCGAAAGTGGAAGGCGTGATCAAGTTCCAGGTTAAAGGCGCCTTCGGTCGTCGCTACGTGAGCATCGTTCCGAAGACTGAAGTCTCCGCAGCGTAATCATGCAGCAGCTGGAAAAGCCCTGTCTCGCGACGGGGCTTTTTCGTTTTTGAAGGTTGTTGGCTACAGGCTTTAAAAGGCTTTGGTGAGTCTCTTGCAAAACTGTTTGTGCGGGCTGTTGTGATGTTGACCTGTGAGGTCACTGGTTTTTGATCGGTATCGCAACGCTCATTTTTGCAAGAGTCTTATGTATTTATGTTGTTCTGCTCGTCCCTGTGGCGGGAGGCGTGCGTTATGAAATTTGTAGATGAAGTATCCATTCGAGTAAAGGCCGGTGACGGTGGCAACGGTTGCATGAGCTTCCGTCGCGAAAAATTCATCGAAAACGGCGGTCCTAACGGCGGTGATGGTGGTGATGGCGGCTCGATCTTCATGGTCGCCGACGAAAACCTCAATACCCTGGTTGACTACCGTTACACCCGTCACTTTGATGCTGAGCGCGGTTCCAACGGCGGCAGCGCTGACTGCACCGGCAAGAAGGGTGAAGAGTTGGTGTTGCGTGTGCCGGTAGGTACTACGGTCATCGACGCCAGTACCCAGGAGATCATCGGCGACCTGACTAAAGCTGGTCAGCGTTTGCTGGTGGCAATGGGTGGGTGGCACGGTCTGGGTAACACCCGATTCAAGTCCAGTACCAACCGTGCGCCACGTCAGACTACGCCGGGCAAGCCGGGCGACCAGCGTGACCTCAAGCTTGAGTTGAAAGTATTGGCTGATGTGGGTCTGTTGGGTTTGCCGAACGCTGGCAAAAGTACCTTCATTCGCTCTGTGTCTGCTGCCAAGCCGAAAGTCGCTGACTATCCGTTCACTACCCTGGTGCCAAACCTGGGTGTGGTCAGCGTCGATCGCTGGAAGAGCTTTGTGGTTGCGGACATTCCAGGTCTGATCGAGGGCGCTTCCGGTGGTGCAGGCCTCGGCATTCGCTTCCTCAAGCACCTGGCGCGTACTCGCTTGTTGCTGCACCTCGTTGATATGGCCCCGCTGGATGAGAGCAGCGCTCCGGATGCTGCGGAAGTCATCGTTAACGAGCTGGTCAAGTTCAGTCCTTCTCTGGCTGAGCGTGATCGCTGGCTGGTGCTGAACAAATGCGACCAGATTCTCGAAGAGGAGCATGAAGCTCGCGTCAAGGAGATCGTTGATCGTCTTGAGTGGACAGGTCCTGTCTACGTGATCTCGGCCATTGCCAAAGAAGGCACCGAGCAGCTTAGCCGCGACATCATGCGTTATCTCGAAGAGCGTGCTCAGCGCATTTCTGAAGAGCCCGGCTATGCTGAAGAGCTGGCGGAGCTGGATCAGCGCATCGAAGATGAGGCGCGTGCTCAGTTGCAGGCACTGGATGACAAGCGTGCATTGCGTCGTAGCGGCGTGAAGAGCGTGCATGACATCGGTGAAGATGATTGGGACGAAGAAGATGAGGATGATGAAGACGGTCCGGAAATCATTTACGTCCGTGACTGATCCTCTGCAGTAAACTAGACGCCGCTTAGAGATAAGCGGCGTTTTTGTATCTGATATCTTGAATTTGTATCTACCAAAATTCTCTGGCTAAGGTTGGAAGATGATGCGCAGCAAAGTGACAGGTGCCCGACGCTGGGTCGTAAAGATTGGCAGTGCCTTGCTGACTGCGGATGGCAAGGGGCTGGATCGTGCGGCGATGGGTGTTTGGGTCGAGCAGATGGTGGCGCTGCATGAGGCGGGCGTTGAGTTGGTCCTGGTTTCCTCCGGGGCTGTGGCTGCCGGTATGAGCCGTTTGGGCTGGACGTCGCGACCCAGTGCCATGCATGAGCTGCAAGCTGCCGCTGCAATTGGTCAGATGGGGCTGGTTCAAGCGTGGGAGTCCAGCTTTGCCGAGCATGGCCGCCATACGGCGCAGATTCTGCTGACTCATGACGACCTGTCCGATCGCAAGCGCTACCTGAATGCTCGCAGTACGCTGCGTACTCTGGTTGATCTGGGTGTCGTTCCAGTCATCAATGAAAACGACACTGTCGTGACCGACGAAATTCGCTTTGGCGACAACGATACCCTGGCGGCGTTGGTGGCGAACCTGGTTGAGGCCGACTTGCTGGTGATCCTCACGGATCGCGACGGCATGTTCGATGCCGATCCGCGTAACAATCCTGAAGCGCAGTTGATCTACGAAGCGCGTGCTGATGATCCGGCCCTTGATGCTGTTGCGGGCGGTACGGGTGGTGCGCTGGGTCGTGGTGGCATGCAGACCAAATTGCGTGCTGCACGATTGGCGGCTCGTTCGGGGGCTCACACGGTGATTGTCGGTGGGCGCATTGAGCGCGTGCTTGCGCGCCTTAAAGGCGGTGAGCGTCTGGGGACGCTGCTGTCTCCTGAGCGTGAAATGCTCGCAGCTCGCAAGCAGTGGCTGGCGGGGCACTTGCAGACTCGCGGCACTCTGGTTCTGGATGAGGGTGCCGTGGCTGCGCTGAGCAAGGATCACAAAAGTCTGCTGCCTGTTGGGGTCAAGCTGGTCCAGGGCAGCTTCCGTCGTGGCGAAATGGTTGTGTGCGTTGCGCCTGACGGTCGCGAAGTTGCGCGTGGGCTGAGTAACTACAGCGCTCTTGAGGCGCAGAAAATTATTGGTCAGTCGTCGGAAGCGATCGTGCGTGTGCTGGGCTATATGGCTGAGCCTGAGCTGGTGCATCGGGATAATCTGATTCTGGTTTGAAATCAGCTGATACATCGTCGTTCTGGCGAAACGGGATTCCGGTAGGAGCGAACTTGTTCGCGAGCAGTTGTATGTGTTGTGGCGAAAGCCGTCTCGCGAACAAGTTCGCTCCTACCAAGTGTGAATTGGCCGGATATCTCAAGATAAGGAACACGTAATGCGCGTAACGAAGGGACTGCTCGGGGCTTTGCTGGTGTTGCCGATGCTGGCTTCTGCGGAAGAGATTGGTCAGGTGTCGACGGTGTTCAAACTCGTTGGCCCGAATGATCGAATTGTGGTCGAGGCTTTTGATGATCCCAAGGTCGATGGCGTGACTTGCTATCTTTCGCGCGCCAAGACGGGTGGGGTGAAGGGTGGTCTGGGTCTGGCCGAAGATCGCGCCGAGGCATCCATCGCTTGTCGTCAGGTCGGCCCCATTCATTTCAAGGGTGAGTTGAAGGACGGCGACGAGGTCTTCAAAGAGCGCACTTCCCTGGTGTTCAAAACCATGCAGGTTGTGCGCTTCTTCGATAAAAAGCGTAATGCGCTGGTTTATCTGGTGTACAGCGACCGGATCATCGAAGGAAGTCCGCAGAATGCGGTGACTGCGATTCCGATTCTGCCGTGGTCTCCTGCTCCCGCGCCGTGATGCTGTTCCTGGCACCGCGCTGTCCTTGGTCGGCATGCGGCTTGTAGGAGCGCGCTTGCCCGCGATTGCGTCAGAGCGGCCCATGCATTCATTGGTTGATAGAATCTAGCCGCGGGCAAGCGCGCTCCTACAGGTCCTGTGTCTACCTCGTGACGGTGTGGTGTTAGGAGTAACTGCGATTATTCAACAAATTGCAGGCAACAAAAAACCGACCCTTGGGTCGGTTTTTTTACGGCTTAAGCTTATCGCTTAGGCTGCAGCAGCAACGCTCAGGTCTTTGATGTGACCGTTCAGGCGGCTTTTATGACGAGCAGCTTTGTTCTTGTGGATGATGCCTTTATCGGCCATACGGTCGATAACTGGCACGGCCAGAACATAAGCAGCTTGTGCTTTTTCAGCGTCTTTTGCGTCGATGGCTTTAACTACATTCTTGATGTAGGTACGAACCATGGAACGCAGGCTGGCGTTGTGGCTGCGACGCTTCTCAGCCTGTTTTGCACGTTTTTTGGCGGAAGGTGTGTTGGCCACCGTCGAGCTCCTCGAAAGACTTTTTAGGGAATAGCTTACAAAATAGGCCGCGAATCATGCCGATGACTGGATTGATTGTCAAGGGGTGGTGATCGGTTCCGCCGAGTGGTCGCTATGTTCGACCGGGATATTTATTTCCGGTGCGCGACCTGTAAACTCGCCGGCTTTGCCTCTGTGCTTTTGCGGCGCGGAGTATCGCATAAATGGACAGGTTTATCGCCCTGTCCTTTAGCCAAGGCGCTAAATTCTTCAATGAACCTACTCAAATCGTTGGCTGCCGTCAGCTCTATCACCATGCTTTCCCGGGTGTTGGGCTTCGTTCGAGACACTATTATTGCGCGCACATTTGGCGCGGGAATGGCGACGGATGCCTTCTTTATTGCTTTCAAATTGCCGAATCTGCTGCGCCGGATTTTCGCTGAAGGTGCGTTCTCTCAGGCCTTCGTGCCGATTCTGGCGGAATATAAAAGCCAGCAAGGCGAGGAGGCGACGCGCACGTTTGTCGCGTATGTCACCGGGCTCCTGACGCTGGTCCTGGCGTTGGTCACGCTGCTGGGGATTATCGCTGCGCCTTGGGTGATTTGGGCCACTGCGCCGGGTTTTGTCGATACGCCGGAAAAATTCGCGCTGACCACTGACCTGTTGCGCGTGACCTTTCCTTATATATTGCTGATTTCCCTGTCGTCGCTGGCGGGCGCGATTCTCAATACCTGGAACCGCTTTTCGGTCCCGGCCTTCGTGCCAACGCTGCTGAACGTCAGCATGATTTTTTTCGCCCTGTTCCTCACGCCTTATTTTGACCCGCCGGTAATGGCGCTGGGCTGGGCGGTTCTGGTCGGGGGGCTTTTGCAACTGCTCTATCAACTGCCGCACCTGAAAAAGATCGGCATGCTGGTACTGCCGCGTCTGAATCTGCATGACACTGGCGTGTGGCGGGTAATGAAGCAGATGCTGCCTGCCATCCTTGGCGTCTCGGTCAGTCAGATTTCTCTGATTATCAATACGATATTTGCCTCGTTCCTTGTCGCCGGTTCAGTCTCCTGGATGTACTACGCCGACCGTTTGATGGAGTTGCCGTCCGGTGTGCTGGGTGTGGCGCTGGGTACTATTCTTCTGCCGATCCTGTCGAAAACCTATGCCAGCAAGGACCGTCAGGAATATTCGCGGATTCTCGACTGGGGTCTGCGCCTGTGTTTTGTGCTGGTCCTGCCGTGCACGCTGGCGCTTGGGATTCTGGCTGAACCGTTGACCGTTTCCCTGTTTCAATACGGTAAATTCGACGCCGTCGATGCGGCCATGACCCAGCATGCGCTGATCGCTTACTCGGTGGGGTTGCTGGGCATCATTGTGATTAAAGTGCTCGCACCGGGGTTTTACGCCCAACAAAATATTCGCACCCCGGTGAAAATCGCGATTTTCACCCTTATTGTCACTCAACTGCTTAACCTGGTCTTTATCGTACCGCTGCAGCATGCCGGTCTGGCCTTGGCGATCAGCGTTGGCGCCTGCATTAATGCGATGCTTTTGTTCTGGCAGTTGCGCAAGCAGGATCTGTTTCAGCCGCAGCCAGGATGGACGAAGTTTCTCTTTAAGCTGTGTCTGGCGGTCGGGGTGATGTCTGGCGTGCTGCTTGGTCTGATGCATGTGATGCCGGCCTGGAGCGACGGGCAGATGCTTGAGCGCTTCATTCGTCTCGGCGGGCTGGTGGCGGCTGGGGTTGTGGCCTATTTCGTGACCCTGTTGTTGTTGGGTTTTCGCCTCAAGGATTTCGCCCGCAGCGCAGTACTGTAAGCAATAGTTGTAACGGGTAGTCGTCGGTTTTTCCCGTCGTGGAGCGATGACTATTGTTTTGCCTTGGCGTGTTCCTGTCGTCCGGGGCTGTGTGTGGTTATAATCGGCCACTTTATGAGCAAGAAGTGCGTTATGCAGCTGGTTCGAGGCCTCCATAATCTTCGCCCCCAGCATCGGGGCTGCGTCGCCACCATTGGCAACTTTGACGGTGTTCACCGGGGCCACCAGGCTATCCTGGCTCGCTTGCGTGAACGTGCGGTCGAGTTGGGAGTGCCCAGCTGTGTGGTGATTTTCGAGCCGCAGCCGCGTGAGTTCTTTGCTCCGGCCACTGCTCCGGCCCGTCTCGCACGCTTGCGTGACAAGCTGGAGCTGCTGGAGGCCGAGGGCGTTGATCGGGTGTTGTGTCTGGCGTTCAATCAGCGCTTTAGTAAGCTCAGCGCGGCAGAATTTGTCGATACGATATTGATCGACGGGCTCGGCATCCAACATCTTGAGGTAGGCGATGATTTCCGGTTCGGTTGCGACCGAATGGGAGACTTCGACTTCCTGCAACAAGCGGGCGATGCCCGTGGTTTTACGGTTGAGGCGGCGCAGACCGTCGAAATCGATGGCGTTCGCGTCAGCAGTACCAAGGTGCGTAATGCCCTGGCCGTGGCGGATTTCGCTTTGGCCGAGCGCATGCTCGGGCGACCGTTCCGGATTACCGGACGTATCCTGCACGGCCAGAAGCTGGCTCGGCAGTTGGGCACTCCCACCGCCAACGTGCAGCTCAAACGGCGTCGTGTGCCGCTGACCGGGGTTTATCTGGTCAGTGCAAGCATTGATGGCAAGACCTGGCCGGGCGTCGCCAATATTGGCGTGCGTCCGACCGTGGCAGGTGATGGCAGTGCCCACCTTGAAGTACATCTTCTGGACTTTGCCGGTGATCTTTACGACCGGCGTTTGACGGTGGCTTTCCACCATAAGCTGCGTGATGAGCAGCGTTTCGCCTCCCTGGAGGCGCTCAAGACGGCAATCAATGCGGACGTCGCCGCCGCCCGTGCCCATTGGCATGGCTAACCGCTAATCAAGAGCCTGAAATGACCGACTACAAAGCCACGCTAAACCTTCCGGACACCGCCTTCCCAATGAAGGCCGGCCTGCCCCAGCGCGAGCCGCAAACTCTGCAGCGCTGGGACAGCATTGGCCTGTACCAGAAGCTGCGCGAAATTGGCAAGGATCGTCCGAAGTTCGTTCTGCACGACGGTCCTCCTTACGCCAACGGCTCTATTCATATCGGTCACGCCGTTAACAAGATTCTCAAGGACATGATCCTGCGCTCGAAAACGCTTTCGGGTTTCGACGCGCCTTATGTTCCGGGTTGGGACTGCCACGGTCTGCCGATCGAGCACAAGGTTGAAGTGACTCACGGCAAGAATCTGTCTGCGGACAAGACTCGCGAGCTGTGCCGCGCTTATGCTTCCGAGCAGATTGAGGGGCAAAAATCCGAATTTATCCGTCTGGGTGTTCTGGGCGACTGGAGCAATCCTTACCTGACCATGAACTTCACCAACGAAGCCGGCGAAATCCGGGCGCTGGCGGAAATGGTCAAAGGTGGCTTCGTGTTCAAGGGCCTCAAGCCCGTGAACTGGTGCTTCGACTGCGGTTCGGCTCTGGCTGAAGCAGAAGTCGAATATCAGGACAAAAAATCCTCGACCATCGACGTGGCGTTCCCGATCGCTGACGAAGAGAAGCTGGCCAAGGCATTCGGTCTGGATGCATTGAGCAAACCTGCGGCCATCGTGATCTGGACCACCACCCCGTGGACCATCCCGGCCAACCAGGCGCTGAACGTTCATCCCGAGTTCGAATACGCGCTGGTTGATGTTGGCGACAGGCTGCTGGTGCTGGCCGCAGAGCTGGTTGAAAGCTGCCTGACCCGTTACAAGCTAGAAGGCTCGGTGATCGCCACTGCGAGCGGTGCTGCGCTGGAGTTGATCAATTTCCGTCACCCATTCTACGACCGCCTTTCGCCAGTCTACCTGGCTGATTACGTCGAGCTGGGCGCTGGTACTGGCGTCGTTCACTGCTCGCCTGCTTATGGCGTCGACGACTTCGTGATCAGCAAAAGTTATGGTTTGACCAACGATGACATCATCAGCCCGGTGCAAAGCAACGGTGTTTATGTTGAGTCGCTGGAGTTCTTCGGTGGCCAGTTCATCTTCAAGGCGAACCAGGCGATCATCGACAAGCTGGCCGAAGTCGGCAGCCTGATGGACACCGAAACCATCACCCACAGCTACATGCACTGCTGGCGTCACAAGTCGCCGCTGATCTATCGCGCTACCGCGCAGTGGTTCGTGGGTATGGACAAACAGCCTGAGTCCGGTGACACCCTGCGTGAGCGCGCGGTAAAGGCTATCGAAGACACTCAGTTCGTTCCGGCATGGGGTCAGGCGCGCCTGCACTCAATGATCGCCAACCGTCCTGACTGGTGCATTTCGCGTCAGCGTAACTGGGGCGTGCCGATCCCGTTCTTCCTGCACAAGGAAAGCGGTGATCTTCACCCGCGTACCGTTGAGTTGATGGAAGAAGTCGCCCAACGCGTCGAGAAAGAAGGGATCGAAGCCTGGTTCAAGCTGGACGCCGCCGAGCTGCTGGGTGACGAAGCGTCGAAGTACGACAAGATTTCCGACACGCTGGACGTCTGGTTCGACTCCGGTACTACGCATTGGCACGTGCTGCGCGGTTCACACCCGATGGGTCATGAGACCGGTCCACGCGCCGACCTGTACCTTGAAGGTTCCGACCAACACCGTGGCTGGTTCCATTCGTCGTTGTTGACCGGCTGCATGCTGGACGACCACGCGCCGTACCGCGAGTTGCTGACCCACGGCTTCGTCGTCGACGAAAACGGTCGCAAGATGTCAAAGTCGCTGAACAACGTAGTGGCACCGCAGAAGGTCAACGATTCGCTGGGCGCAGACATCATGCGTCTGTGGGTGTCGGCGACCGACTACTCTGGCGAAATGGCTGTTTCCGATCAGATCCTGCAACGCAGCGCTGATGCCTACCGCCGTATCCGCAACACTGCCCGCTTCCTGCTCTCTAACCTGAGCGGTTTCAATCCGGCGACCGATATCCTGCCGCCGGAAGAAATGCTGGCGCTGGATCGCTGGGCGGTAGACCGGGCCTTGCTGCTGCAACGCGAGCTGGAAGAGCATTACGGCGAATACCGTTTCTGGAACGTGTATTCCAAGATCCACAACTTCTGCGTGCAGGAGTTGGGTGGTTTCTATCTGGACATCATCAAGGACCGCCAATACACCACGGCCGCTGACAGCACTGCACGTCGTTCCTGCCAGACCGCGCTGTTCCATATCTCCGAAGCGCTGGTGCGCTGGATCGCGCCGATCCTGGCATTCACTGCCGACGAGCTGTGGCAGTTCCTGCCGGGCGAGCGTAACGAATCGGTCATGCTCAACACCTGGTACCAGGGGCTGAGTGAAATGCCGGCTGACTTCGAGCTGGACCGCGCCTATTGGGAGCGGATCATGGCAGTGAAGGTCGCGGTCAACAAGGAAATGGAAAACCTGCGTGCAGCCAAGGCGATTGGCGGCAACCTGCAGGCCGAAGTGACTCTGTATGCTGAAGACGCACTGGTCGCGGACCTGTCGAAACTGAGCAACGAACTGCGCTTTGTGCTGATCACCTCCACGGCCAGCGTCGCGCCATTGCTCGATGCTCCAGCCGATGCGGTAGTGACCGAAGTGGCGGGTCTGAAGCTCAAGGTGGTCAAGTCCGGTCATGCCAAGTGCGCCCGTTGCTGGCATCACCGTGCTGACGTGGGTGTGAACCCTGAGCACCCGGAAATCTGCGGCCGTTGCGTAGACAATATCAGCGGTGCAGGCGAGGTTCGTCACTATGCCTAATACAGGTTATGGACGTTTGGCCTGGCTCTGGTTGAGCCTGTTGGTCCTGGTCGTTGACCAGGCCACCAAGTACTACTTCGAGCACCGCCTGGAGTTGTACGAGCAAATCGTGATCATCCCTGACTACTTCAGCTGGATGCTTGCTTACAACACTGGCGCGGCGTTCAGCTTCCTGGCCGACAGCTCGGGCTGGCAACGCTGGCTGTTCGCCCTGATCGCTGTCGTGGTCAGTGTGGTGCTGGTGGTCTGGCTCAAGCGTTTAGGGCGTGATGACACCTGGCTGGCCATTGCTCTGGCATTGATACTGGGCGGCGCGCTCGGCAACTTGTACGACCGTGTCGCTATCGGTCACGTCATCGATTTCATTTTTGTTCATTGGAAAGAGCACGGCTTCCCGGCATTCAATATCGCTGACAGCGCAATTACTGTTGGTGCGATCATGCTGGCGCTGGACATGTTCAAGAGCAAAAAAACCGGAGAAACCGTTAATGACTGAACAGTTATTGACCGAGCAACGCATCGGTCAGAACACGGAAGTCACTCTGCATTTTGCTTTGCGCCTGGAGAACGGCGAGACAGTCGACAGCACCTTTGACAAGGCTCCGGCCACGTTCAAGGTGGGTGACGGCAACCTGCTGCCTGGTTTTGAAGCGGCGCTGTTCGGTTTCAAGGCTGGAGACAAGCGCACTGTGCAGGTTCTGCCGGAAAATGCCTTTGGTCAGCCGAACCCGCAAAACGTACAGATCATCCCGCGTTCGCAGTTCCAGGACATGGAGCTGTCGGAAGGCTTGCTGGTGATCTTCAATGATGCGGCCAATACTGAGCTGCCGGGTGTGGTGAAAGCTTTCGATGACGCGCAAGTGACCATCGACTTCAATCACCCGCTGGCGGGCAAGACCCTGAGCTTCGAAGTGGAAATCTTCGAGGTCAAGGCGCTTTAAGCACGCTTGAACCTGAGCCCGGCCTGCTACGGCCGGGCTGTTTCGCACGTAGACACGAGGCCCCCCATGCAAATCAAACTCGCCAACCCCCGCGGCTTCTGCGCTGGAGTGGATCGTGCGATCGAAATCGTCAATCGCGCCCTGGAAGTGTTTGGCCCGCCGATCTATGTGCGCCATGAAGTGGTTCATAACAAATTCGTTGTCGAAGACCTGCGCGCTCGTGGCGCGATCTTCGTCGAAGAGCTGGATCAAGTACCTGACGACGTGATCGTGATCTTCAGTGCCCATGGCGTTTCGCAAGCCGTACGTACTGAAGCGTCGGGTCGTGGCCTGAAAGTGTTCGATGCGACCTGTCCGCTGGTGACCAAGGTTCACATCGAAGTCGCACGTTATAGCCGCGACGGTCGCGAATGCATTCTGATCGGCCACCAGGGGCATCCGGAAGTTGAAGGCACCATGGGGCAGTACGATGCAAGCAACGGTGGTGCGATCTATCTGGTCGAGGATGAAGAGGACGTCGCCAACCTGCAGGTGCGTAATCCTGAAGCGTTGGCGTTCGTGACCCAGACTACGTTGTCCATGGACGACACCAGCCGCGTTATTGATGCTCTGCGCACGCGATTCCCGGCGATTGGTGGGCCGCGCAAGGATGACATCTGCTACGCCACGCAAAACCGGCAGGATGCGGTCAAGCAGTTGGCCGACGAGTGCGACGTGGTATTGGTGGTTGGCAGTCCGAACAGCTCGAACTCGAACCGGCTGCGTGAGCTGGCCGAGCGCATGGCAACCCCGGCCTATCTGATCGATGGCGCTGAAGACATGCAACGCGCGTGGTTCGATGGCGTCGGGCGCATCGGCATCACCGCAGGTGCCTCCGCGCCGGAAGTGCTGGTGCGTGGCGTGATTCAACAACTGCACGCCTGGGGCGCGACCGGTGCTGACGAGCTGGCTGGCCGCGAAGAGAACGTGACCTTCTCGATGCCCAAGGAACTGCGGGTCAAGTCGTTGTTGTAATCTGGCAAACACACTCTGTAGGAGCTGCCGAAGGCTGCGATCGCTGTATGTCAGGTTAAATGCCTCGCAGCCTTCGGCAGCTCCTACGGAAAATGCGTTTGCAGGTGGAAGTCTGTAGGACCCGATTCAGATGACTTAACCGCAAAGCTCTTCCGGCTTCGTTCCACTCTCAATTTGGACCCTGCCGGTTTTGGCCATCACCACCGCGTGGTGGCTGACCGCTTCTTTCGCGTCGCAAATGAACAACTTTCCTGCAACAAAGCCATTACCTGCTGGAACACCCAGCGCGTTAAAGCGAATTTGCCTGACGAAATGAAAATTTCCAAAAATCGGCACTTTCCCGCTTCGAGTGCGCTCCGTCAGCACCAGATCATCTTCACTGCCTTTCGGGTCCGCTACGATCTGCCAGCCCTTGCTCCAATCCTCATCAATCGCCCGGATCACCACGGACTGACTTCGTAAAATCGCTTCCGTGCGTGCTGTGCGTATCCCGCTGGCCAGTTGTTGCGCGGCATCAATGCGGCGCTGGCTCATCAGGAATTCGCTGAAAGCCGGAGCGGTGAGGGTGACAACTATTCCGATGAGCAGCATCGTCACTGCCAGCTCAATGATCGTGAAACCTGCGTGTTTCATACATTTCCCTCCCTGGAAATTCTCATTTGAATGCCATGCGGGCATTCGTCCCTGTCAAACTACCGTACATCCTTGTTTACAGTTTCGGGCGGGGATGCTGTCCTATAGTCGTAACGTCTAGGAGACACTCAATGACCCAGCGATCCAAGGGGTTCACCCTCGTCGAATTGTTAATCACTGTGTCGTTGGTTGGGATACTCGCGGTTATCGCCATTCCCAGTTTCAATAGCTCGATACAGAACTCAAAAGCCGATACCGAAATCAGTGATCTTCAGCGCGCCCTCAACTTTGCGCGGCTTGAGGCGATAAACCGTGGAGTGAATGTTCAGGTGCGGCCCAGCGTCGACGGTGCAGGCTGGAATACTGCGCTCAAGGTGGTTCCGTCTTCCAATGTAACCGGTGCCGCTTTGCGTGTGACTGCGCCGATGAGCAGTGGCGCCGGGCTCGCGGTCCCCAATGTCAACCTGATCGAGTTCAATAACCTCGGCGGCCTTTCGGCTCCGGCCACGGCGGTTGCAATGACTTACACACTAGGCACGACTATCACCAAGACTGTGTATGTATGCTTGAACGGCCGAATTGTTTCGAGTGGGAATTGCGATGGGTAAGGGACGAAAGAGCCGTCAGGTTGGCATGACGCTGATCGAGGTGTTGGTGTCGGTGTTGATATTGGGCATTGGCCTCTTGGGGGCTGCGGCCATTCAATTGAACGCCCTTAGGTACACCGACAGCTCGGCCATGACCAGTCAGGCGAGCTTCATTGCCTATGACATGATGGATCGTATTCGGGCGAACATGGATGGCAATGCGACTAACAGTGGCTCCACTGTTTTGGCCAGCTACGGCCTGGCATCGCTGGCCGGTGCGCCCTCTGCGGCTAACCCTAATGATGCAGTTGCTCAAGACAAGTTTGACTTCAGTAGCAATATCACAGCATTTGCGGGCGCGGCGGGCGCGGCCAGCAGTGTCGTGATCGACAAGCGGGTTGTGACTATTACCATCACTTGGGATGACACCCGGGCAGCGGCCGCGAGCGATACCGGTTTGGGTAAAACCGCTAGCGCGACCAATGCGCGACAGTTTGTTCTGACCTCGCGTATTGGTGTCGATGATGTGGTGGCCCAATGAAGAACATAGCCCGGGGTTTTGGCCTGGTCGAGATCATGGTCGCGCTGGTGCTTGGTTTGATTGTCAGTATGGGGATCGTGCAGATTTTCATCGCTTCCAAAGGTACGTATCAGTCTCAGAACGCTGCTGCACGGATGCAGGAAGATGCGCGCTTTGCTCTCAGCAAAATGATGCAGGAAATCCGTATGACCGGAATGTACGGCTGTCTGAGGTTTGATACGCCTGTCATCGCCCCTGCAATCGCAAAGCCTGACGAACTTAATAATCCGATTCTTTGGGATAACGCCACCAACACGCTGACGCTGATCACCGCTGACGTTGGTACATCGGGTGGCGCGCCTACCTGGACTGTTCTCTCGAATTGCAAGACAACCTCCCGGCTCTATAACGGGGTACGGGCAGCAAACGCTGGCGAAACCAGTTTCCCCATCCGCAAGATCACTTACATCCTGAGTGGAAGTGATCTTAAGGTGAAAGTCGGCAATGGTAACGATGCAGCACAACCATTGATAAGTAACGTCAGTAGATTCACCGTCGACTTTGGTATAGCCGGGTCGCCGATGTCCTATACCGGTGTTATTAACAGTACCGCCTTGGCATCCAATATTCGCAGTGTGCGTTTGAGCCTGACGTTATCTGATCCGACAGGCAAAGTGCGCAACCAAACCTACAACGTCGTTGCCGCTTTGCGTAACCGGTTCTGATGAGGATTGCCATGAAAAGAAGATTACTTGTTGCCCCATCAGCATTTCCCCGGCAACAGAAAGGCATGGTGCTGTTACTCAGCCTGGTCTTTTTACTGCTATTGACGCTGGTCGGTGTTTCGTCAATGCAGAACGCGACGTTGCAGGAAAAAATGGCGGGCAGCGTGAGCTTGCGCAATCTGTCTTTTCAGGCCGCAGAAGCGATATTGAGACGTGGCGAGTCGAGAATTCAGCAGGCCGGGTATACCTTGGCTCCTTGCACCGATGACATCAGTTGCGCCCCGCCAAATGATTCGACAACTGTGATCCGGGCAGGCAACAGTTCTGCCGGGGTCCCGTGGATTGCGGAAGGAGACGGCTTTTATTTGATACAGAACCTTGGCACTACAGCCACTCCAATGAATACGCCTCCTAGCTGTTCGGCCAGTAGCTCCTTCACGCTTTATCGCGTGACAGCAAGCATCTTTTATCAAGGGGCGTCGAGAACGGTATTGGAGAGCATTTATGCCTTTTGTTAAGTCGTCGGGCCGTTTACTGAAGTACCTCTACGGTGCATTACTGGCGTTGTACCTGACAGCCCCCGCTTATGCATTTACTCCCGCGCAAGTGCCGTTGCTCAGCTCTCCGGCTGTGCCGCCGAACCTGATGTTGTTGGTGGATAACTCGGGGAGTATGTACAACATTATTTGGTCGTCGTCCTTTGATTCCCGGGTAAAACGTACAGACGTCAGCTATTTTTCAACTCAATGCGTGGATATCACTGGGGCCATCGTCATATGTCCCTTCGAGACCACGATTTCGGGAGATGAGACATTAACTCTGGGAGATATCAACAGTAGCGGCGTTCTCTTGGGGATTTCACTGAATTGCCTGCTTGGCGGTGTGCCTGTTCGCCGCACTGGCACCACTTATTGCCTGGATTTGCCGGACCCAGCGGGTAACGGCCGCACTCGTTACACCGCAAACTATTTGTCGTGGTTAATTGATTCCGTTCGGCCTGTCAGAGTGTCTCTTATTGGTATCGGGCTCGTGACGATTTATTACAAAGACTATACCGATGGCAGCATTCCCAATGACTATCGGATGAATGTTGCCAGATCCGTCGCAACCAATCTAGTAACCAACAATACTTCGCTGCGTATCGGCCTCGCACAGTTCAATGAACCCATCGACGGCGGCGACCGAGGCCCTGGCGGTCGCATTTCGAGGGTGATCAATGACCTTTCACCGGTGACAGCAACGACTTATCAGCCGAATGGTGTCAATCAGGCACAAGCCAATATAAATATCACTAATTTGAAGAATGCTATTACAGCGCTGGTGCCTACAGCCAATACGCCACTGGCTGAAACCTACTATGAGATAACCCGCTATTTTCGCGGGATGACGTCCTATTCCCCGCGCCAGCAGACAACTTACACCAGCCCGATTCAATACCGGTGTCAAAAGAACTACGGGGTCGTCATCACCGATGGTTTACCCACGTATGACAGAACTTTTCCCAGTAATGATCCGGATGACGTTGCTGATACCTCCCGCTCTCTACCTAACTGGGACAACGTCGCCAACGATGGCACCAACCCGATCACCAGCAACAGTGCAGGCGGCGATGATGAGGGCGACACGCTTTATCTGGATGATCTGGCCCGGTTTGCTTACGACATTGATATGCGCAAAGCTGGAAACGATCTGACGGGCAAAAGCTGGGACACCACAGGTTTCAACGTACAAAACATGAGTACTTACACCATTGGCTTCACGACGTCATCGGATCAGATGCTGATTGATGCCGCAGATGACAGCCATGGTCGCGGCAAGTATTACCAGACCGGTGACAGTGCCGGACTAACCGCTGCATTGAATCTGGCATTGGGTGATATTTATGCCAAGGCCGGATCGGGTGGCGGCGGGGCGACCAACTCGGCCACTTTGAGCAGCGGTACGCGCTTCTACCAGACGATGTACGACCCCAAGGACTGGCACGGCACGCTCAAAGCATTCAATCTCAATGCCACAACCGGCGCGTTGAGCACTGCTTTATGGAATACAGACAGCCTGATTACCAGCTCGTCTCCCGGCCCGCTTTTCGAATCCTGGAATACCGTGTCAGGCGCCAAGATGGTTCTCGATTACAACAACCTGACCGGCGCCCAGAAAACTGCGTTCGACGCCACGTTGACCAACTTGCCTAGCGGAGTTACCGGCGCGCAAGTCGTGAACTGGAGCAAAGGCACCGCCAATGCAAGGCTGCGTGCCCGCACGATTCTGCTGGGCGATATTATCAACTCGCCTTTGATCCCGGCGCTGCCAACCGACAAGACTTCTGCTGATATGGCGGGCAACACGACGTATTCGACTTATTTGACGAGAAAAGCGTCGAATATGAATTACAACCTGCTGGTTAACGCCAACGACGGGTTCTTCAACGTCATCAACCCCGATAACGGGGCGCGACGCTATGCGTACATGCCTTCTACTTCGTTGGCTTCGCTGGCGACCATTGCCTCAACAACCTATGGCTCCGGCACTCATAAATTTACGGTCGACGGCCAGATTGCGGTTTTTGACACTCAGGCAGGAACATCCTGGCGCACTATTGCGTTTGGCGGCACAGGCGCGGGAGGCAAAGCTTTTTTTGCGATCAAACTCTTCGAGAGCGATAACTCGATCCAGGCACTCTGGGAGGTGAAGGCTCCGGATACTTCGACGCCTGCCAATCTCTTCAACAATCTGGGTTACGCCTACTCCAAACCTGACGTTGCACGGATGGCCGATGGTACGAGCATCGTAGTGATGGGCAATGGTTATGGCAGTTTTACCGGCGACGCGTCGTTGTTCGTGCTCAATGCCAATACCGGTGCGCTGATCAGGGAGATCCCTATTCCAGCGTCAGCAAAGCTGGCGGACAACGGGCTGTCTTCCGTCAAACTGCGAGTCAATGCGCAAAACGTCGTGCAGGCGGCTTATGCGGGGGATTTGAAAGGACGCTTGTGGAAATTCGACATGAGCAGTTCCTCCGCAGCCAACTGGAGCGTGGCCTTCAGCGGCAAGCCACTGTTTACGGCCACTGCACCGGATAACACCCCGCAACCTATTACCGCTCAGCCGTTGCTGCTGGATCATCCTCTCAACGGCAAGATGGTTTATTTCGGCACTGGCAAGTTCAGCGAAATCACTGACAAGACGACTAACAGCCAGCAAGCGTTTTACGCAATATGGGATGGGGATGCGGCTACTGGCGGGTACGTCCAGAACAATCTGCAACCGCAAAACATTACCGGCACAATCACGGGGAATGGTGCGACTTACTTCACGACGTCCAATAACGATGTGGACTGGACCCTTAGAAAAGGCTGGTACATGACCTTGTCCACCACGGATCCCTACGTGGGTGAGCGTATCATCTACCCGGCGCAAACCAGCCGTGGCCGGATAATATTCACAACGGCGGCGGTGAACTCCAGCGACCCTTGTGAAAGTACCGGCATCGGGCGTCTGTTCGAGCTGGATGCAGCCAAGGGGGGCATGCTCAATTATCAGGTCCTGGATACCAACGGCGATGGCAGGATCGACTCCGCCGATACAATAGTTGCCGGTATTGGCATTGGTACGGGCATCCCGAACCTGGCTGCAATTGTTTCGGGCACTTCCGGCCGCGATGACACCAAGTACCTGATCGATTCGAGTGGCGGCCAAGCTACCTCGTTGCAGGAAAAAGGCGGCCCTGCCAACATTTATCAGCGCATCATGTGGCGGCAAATACAGTAAGGAATACGGTGTATGCGAAGCAGATCAACAGGCTTTACCTTGATCGAACTCATGATTGTCGTAGCGATTGTGGGTATTCTGGCGGCCATCGCGTATCCCAGCTATACGGAATACGTCAGGCGTACCCACAGGGCGGAAATTGCCAGCTTGTTGAATGAGCAGGTTCAGGCGCTGGAGCGTTTCTATTCCCGCAATGGCCAGTACTCCAACGTAGCGGCGGCGGGAGGGAATGCGGCCGTGAACCTGGTGCTTTCGCAGGGTAACGCTTATTACACAATTGATCCGAAGCGGGATCCGCAGGCTTTTACCCTGACCGCGACCCCAATCGCCGGCTCGATGATGAACGGTGACAAATGCGGTAATTTCATCATTACCAATACCGGTGCTATCAGTAACTCAACGGGTCTTGCGAGCAAGGATTGCTGGGGCCGCTGATCCCCCAATTCTTTTTAACGAGAACAAGATGTCCAGGCAGCAGGTTGTGATTGTTGGCGGTGGTGTGATCGGTTTGTTGACCGCTTTCAACCTCGCATCCGAAGTTGATCAGGTCATTCTTGTGGACCGTTCCGGTGTCGGGCAAGAAGCGTCGTGGGCGGGCGGTGGCATTGTTTCCCCGCTCTACCCGTGGCGCTATAGCCCCGCAGTCACAGCATTGGCGCACTGGTCGCAGGATTTCTATCCACAACTGGCGGAGCGTCTGTTTGCACAGACCGGGGTCGATCCCGAAGTGCATACCACCGGTTTGTATTGGCTGGATCTGGATGACGAACAGCAAGCTCTGGAGTGGGCAGCCCGAGAGGCGCGACCGCTCAGCGCTGTGGATATCTCGGCGGTTCACGACGCTGTGCCTGTGTTAGGCGAGGGCTACAAGCGTGCTGTTTACATGGCCAACGTCGCCAACGTGCGCAATCCGCGATTGGTCAAATCCCTGAAAGCGGCGTTACTGGCGCTGCCTAATGTCACTGTCCATGAGCAATGTGCAGTCACTGGCTTTGTCCGTGCAGGTGATCGGGTGTTGGGCGTGAGCACTTCATCCGGGGATATTCTGGGCGATCAGGTGGTTCTTGCAGCAGGTGCCTGGAGCGGAGAGTTGCTCAAGACACTTGGCCTTGAATTGCCGGTAGAGCCGGTCAAAGGCCAGATGATTTTGTATAAGTGCGCTTCGGATTTTCTACCGAGTATGGTGCTGGCCAAAGGGCGATATGCGATCCCTCGGCGTGACGGGCATATTCTCGTGGGGAGTACCCTAGAGCACGAGGGCTTCGACAAAACCCCTACCGATGTAGCGCTTGAAAGCCTCAAGGCTTCTGCGGTGGAGCTGCTTCCCGCGTTGGCTGACGCTCAGGTGGTCGGTCACTGGGCTGGCCTGCGTCCGGGCTCGCCTGAGGGCATTCCCTATATTGGTCCCGTGCAGGGTTTTGAAGGTCTGTGGCTCAACTGTGGCCATTACCGTAACGGCCTGGTGTTGGCGCCCGCGTCCTGCCAGTTGCTGGCGGATCTGCTGGTTGGGCGTAAGCCGGTGATTGATGCGGCACCCTATGCGCCTGGCGGTCGGGTGGCCGGGCTGCTGTAGGAGTGAACGTGTTCGCGAAGCAGTGTGTCAGGCAAAAGGCCTCGTGAACACGATCACTCCTTCAGAACCGACGCAGCTCAGCGATCGCGAGTCGCCGGCCCTTCCAGGCGATGTGCCTCGCTGCAATACCATTGCTGGCCCTGATTGATGGCGCGGTCCTGAGGCAAATGCACACCGCATTGAGCGCAACGCACCATGGGTGCTGCCACACCTTCAGGGGGCGGAGCTTTGCGACGTGGGGCAGGCGGGTTGAGCAGACGCTTGACGAACCACACAACCGCCGCGATCAGCGCGACCCACATAATTAAGCGAATCATGATTTCCAGCTTAGTGATTGGAGATTTGGCAGTGTAGCGAAGCAGAGGCTATTGGAATAGCTTCAGCCCGCAGGACTGGCTTTAGCCGGGAAGTCGTCTCTCCTGCAAGTTGGTCATTCTCCATCAGACTGTAATCCTTCAATGGGAATGCATTTTCTGTAGGAGCTGCCGAAGGCTGCGAAGCGTTTCTCCGGACACACCGCCATCGCAGCCTTCGGCAGCTCCAGGTCACATGTTTGCTGCGCGACAGCGTAGTGTTAGGGACACCGGGGTGAACTCCTACAGAACACTCAACATCGGGGCGCAAAAAAAGAGGCCCGCAGGCCTCTTTCTTGTTAACGCTGGTATCAGTCAAACATACCAAACGTCATGTAGCTGAACCACGAGCGGTCTTTTTCGCCTTTCGCTTCGCGTTCCTGCTCGTCGAGCTCTTCCTGATTTTCCGGCAGCAGCTCACGCGGGATGGCTTGCTTGGCGTCTTCGTACTGCTTGATCACGTCCTGGTTGGCGCGGGTTTCACCCGGCGGCAGCGGCGGATTGCTTTCGATCAGGCCCAAGGTCGCCTTGGACAGCCACGAGCGGTTGTCCGCTTCGGCTTCGCGCGGTACGAACTGACCGTCAACCAGTTGTGGATGGTTCGGGTAGTTGGCCTTGAGCACTTCCAGGCTGGTGGCCGCCAGATCGTCCAGATGCAGACGCTGATAGGACTCGACCATCACGGCCAGGCCGTCACCCACGGATGGGGTTTCCTGGAAGTTTTCGATCACGTAACGGCCACGGTTGGCGGCAGCGACATAGGCCTGACGAGTCAGGTAATAGTCGGCAACGTGAATTTCGTAGGAGGCCAGCAGGTTGCGCAGATAAATCATGCGCTGCTTGGCATCCGGCGAATAGCGGCTGTTCGGGTAGCGACTGGTCAGTTGCGCGAACTCGTTGAATGAGTCACGAGCGGCACCCGGGTCACGTTTGGTCTGGTCCAGCGGCAGGAAGCGCGCCAGCAGGCCAACGTCCTGGTCGAACGAAGTCAGGCCTTTCATGTAATAGGCGTAGTCGACGTTAGGGTGCTGCGGGTGCAGGCGGATGAAGCGTTCAGCAGCGGATTTCGCGGCTTCCGGCTCACCGTTCTTGTAGTTCGCGTAAATCAGTTCGAGCTGTGCCTGATCAGCATAGCGACCGAATGGATAACGCGACTCCAGCGCCTTGAGCTTTTCTGTGGCAGTCGAATAGCTGTTGTTACCCAGGTCGGCCTGCGCCTGCTGGTACAGCTCGACTTCGCTCAGGTTTTCGTCAATCACTTCCTTCGACGAGCAGGCAGCGGTGAGTGCGAGGATGGCTATCAGCAGCAGGTGTTTCACTTGCATGGCGGCTTGCGTCCCTATAACGGTCGCTGTCTTGGGCGTGACCGTCCTGTTATGATGAGCACCCCGCGGAACCCCCGGGGCAAAAGACGCCGTATTTAACCACAAGCGCGCTGCCGAAACCAAAGGCTAGCCGCCACCTAGTCTGGCCATGTCCGAAAATATAGAACTTCGCGCAGAGGTGCCGTCCGAATTGGGCGGTCAACGCCTCGATCAAGTCGCTGCACAATTATTCGCTGAGCACTCTCGCTCGCGCCTTTCTGCCTGGATCAAGGACGGCCGTCTGACGGTTGACGGAGGCGTACTGCGCCCCCGTGACATCGTACACGGTGGTGCTGTCCTGCAATTGATTGCAGAGCAGGAGGCCCAGGGAGAATGGCTCGCTCAGGACATCGAACTCGATATCGTCTATGAAGACGATCAGATCCTGGTCATCAACAAGCCTGCCGGTCTGGTGGTGCATCCCGCTGCCGGTCACGCCGACGGCACGCTGCTCAATGCCTTGCTGCACCACGTGCCGGACATTATCAATGTGCCGCGCGCCGGTATCGTGCACCGTCTCGACAAGGACACCACCGGTCTGATGGTGGTCGCCAAGACGATTCAGGCACAGACCCAGCTCGTTACCCAACTGCAAAGCCGTACCGTGAGCCGCATTTACGAGTGCATCGTGATCGGTGTTGTCACGGCCGGTGGCAAGATCGACGCGCCGATTGGCCGTCACGGTCAGCAACGTCAGCGCATGGCGGTCATGGAAGGCGGCAAGCAGGCGGTGAGTCACTACCGCGTGCTTGAGCGTTTCCGCTCCCACACCCATGTGCGGGTCAAGCTGGAAACCGGTCGTACCCACCAGATTCGTGTGCACATGGCCCATATCAACTACCCGTTGGTGGGTGATCAGGCTTACGGCGGTCGTTTCCGCATTCCGCCAGCCGCCAGTGTGACCATGGTCGACTCGCTGAAAACCTTCCCGCGTCAGGCGCTTCATGCGCGTTTCCTGGAGTTGGATCATCCGACCACCGGTAAACGCATGAGCTGGGAATCGCCGCTGCCTGACGATTTCGTCTGGTTGCTGTCGCTGCTCAAGCAGGATCGCGAGGCGTTCATCGGGTGAGTGACTGGCTGATTCCCGACTGGCCCGCGCCTGCGGGAATCAAGTCCTGCATCACAACCCGTAACGGCGGCGTCAGTCTGGCGCCGTTCGACAGTTTCAATCTGGGCGATCATGTTGATGATGATCCGCAAGCCGTCGCTGCCAATCGCCTGCGTCTGACCTCGGAGCTAAAGATTCAGGCTGCCTGGCTCAAGCAAGTGCATGGCGTGGTGGTTGCTGAGGCTGACCCGACCCAAGTGGTCGAGGCTGACGCCAGCTGGACTGCAACGCCGGGCATTGCCTGTACCATTATGACCGCCGATTGCCTGCCTGCTCTTTTCTGTGACCGGGCCGGTACGCGTGTCGCGGCTGCTCACGCCGGTTGGCGTGGTCTGGCCGCCGGTGTGCTGGAGGCGGCTGCCGACAGTCTGCAAGTGGCCCCTGAGGACATCATGGTCTGGCTTGGCCCTGCTATCGGCCAACCGTCCTTCGAAGTGGGTGGGGAAGTTCGTGATGCTTTTATCAGCACGCATCCACAAACTGACGCCGCTTTTATACCCAGCAAAAATCCTGGCCGTTTCATGGCCGACATCTATGCCCTGGCTCGCTTGCGACTGGCGGCCCACGGAATCACTGCTGTTTATGGCGGTGGCTTCGATACCTTCACTGATCCTCGTTTCTATTCCTACCGCCAGAGCGCCCGCAACGGCCGGTTTGCCTCGCTGATCTGGATAGATCCAGTCAGGTAGGAGCGAACTTGTTCGCGAAAAAGGGTGCAGCCGATAGATAAACGTCGCCTGCCGCCCAATCTCGCGAACAAGTTCGCTCCTACCGGCACGGTCCCCGTGCGGGAAATCATTCGTGGGGCTATCGTTCAGACGTCCCACTGCATTGCTGATCTGCGTCAATCAATTTCAGCTTGAATCTCACGCAATTGCCCGCATGTAGTGGGCATCCAGCAGGTTTTTTTCATAGGTGTGTTTATTTGCTCCGGCCTGCTTATATAGGAAGGTGACTAATGCGTATCGATAGATTGACCAGCAAATTACAGTTAGCGTTATCCGATTCCCAATCCCTGGCGGTAGGTCTTGACCATCCGGCCATTGAGTCTGCGCACTTGATGCAGGCGTTGCTTGATCAACAGGGCGGCACCATCAAGCCGTTGCTGCTGCAAGTGGGCTTCGACATCAACAGTCTGCGCAAAGAATTGAGCAAAGAGCTCGACCAACTGCCGAAAATCCAGAATCCAACGGGCGACGTGAACATGTCCCAGGATCTGGCGCGTTTGCTTAATCAGGCAGATCGTCTGGCGCAGCAGAAGGGCGACCAGTTCATCTCCAGCGAGCTGGTCTTGCTGGCGGCCATGGACGAAAACAGCAAGCTGGGCAAGTTGCTGCTTGGCCAGGGTGTCAGCAAGAAAGCGCTGGAAAATGCCATCAGCAACCTGCGCGGCGGCTCGGCAGTCAACGACCCCAATGTCGAAGAGTCGCGCCAGGCTCTGGATAAATACACCGTCGACCTCACCAAGCGCGCCGAAGAAGGCAAGCTCGATCCAGTGATCGGCCGTGACGACGAAATCCGTCGGACGATCCAAGTGCTGCAACGCCGCACCAAGAACAACCCGGTGCTGATCGGCGAACCTGGCGTGGGTAAAACTGCCATCGCTGAAGGTCTTGCTCAGCGCATCATTAATGGTGAAGTGCCGGATGGCCTCAAAGGCAAGCGCTTGCTGTCTCTGGACATGGGTGCTCTGATCGCCGGTGCCAAGTTCCGGGGTGAGTTCGAGGAGCGCCTGAAATCGCTGCTCAATGAGCTGTCCAAACAGGACGGCCAGATCATCCTGTTCATCGACGAACTGCACACCATGGTCGGCGCCGGTAAAGGCGAAGGCTCCATGGATGCGGGCAACATGCTCAAGCCTGCGTTGGCGCGTGGCGAGTTGCATTGTGTCGGTGCGACCACGCTTAACGAGTACCGCCAATATATAGAGAAGGACGCGGCCCTTGAGCGGCGCTTCCAGAAAGTGCTGGTGGATGAGCCGAGTGAAGAAGACACCATCGCGATCCTGCGTGGCTTGAAGGAACGCTACGAGGTTCACCACAAAGTGGCGATCACTGACGGCGCGATCATTGCGGCCGCCAAGCTGAGCCACCGTTACATCACCGATCGGCAGTTGCCGGACAAGGCCATTGACCTGATCGACGAAGCGGCCAGCCGTATTCGTATGGAAATCGACTCCAAGCCGGAAGTGCTCGACCGTCTTGAACGCCGTCTGATCCAGCTGAAGGTTGAATCCCAGGCATTAAAGAAAGAAGACGACGAAGCTGCGATCAAACGTCTGGAAAAACTTCAGGAAGAAATCGTCCGCCTGGATCGTGAATACGCTGATCTGGAAGAAATCTGGACCTCGGAAAAAGCCGAGGTCACCGGCTCTGCGCAGATTCAGCAGAAGATCGAACAATCGCGTCAGGAGCTGGAAGCAGCTCGTCGGCGTGGCGACCTGAATCGCATGGCTGAATTGCAGTACGGGATCATTCCCGACCTGGAGCGCAGCCTGCAAATGGTCGACCAGCATGGCAAGCCTGAGAATCAGTTGCTGCGCAGTAAAGTGACTGAAGAGGAGATCGCCGAAGTCGTCTCCAAGTGGACCGGGATCCCTGTGTCGAAGATGCTCGAAGGTGAGCGCGACAAGCTTCTGCGTATGGAGAGCTTGCTGCACCAGCGCGTGATTGGTCAGAACGAAGCGGTGGTTGCTGTTTCCAACGCGGTACGTCGCTCTCGTGCCGGGTTGTCTGATCCGAATCGCCCAAGTGGTTCGTTCATGTTCCTCGGCCCAACCGGTGTCGGTAAGACCGAGTTGTGCAAGGCGCTGGCGGAGTTCCTGTTCGACACTGAAGAAGCGATGGTACGTATCGATATGTCCGAGTTCATGGAGAAACATTCCGTGGCTCGACTGATCGGTGCACCACCAGGCTATGTAGGTTATGAAGAAGGCGGTTATCTCACCGAGGCGGTGCGTCGCAAGCCTTACTCCGTGATCTTGCTGGACGAAGTGGAGAAGGCGCATCCGGATGTGTTCAACATCTTGCTGCAGGTGCTGGAAGACGGTCGCCTGACTGACAGCCATGGTCGTACAGTGGATTTCCGCAATACCGTGATCGTCATGACCTCCAACCTGGGCTCGGCGCAGATCATCGAGCTTTCCGGGGATCGCGACGCACAGCGCGCGGCGGTGATGGATGCGGTAAGCAATCACTTCCGGCCGGAGTTCCTGAACCGTATCGACGAAGTGGTGATCTTCGAACCTCTGGCCCGCGACCAGATTGCCGGCATTACGGATATTCAGCTGGCTCGCCTGCGCAGCCGTCTGACCGAACGCGAACTGAAACTGGAGCTGAGCCCCGAGGCGATGGATAAACTCATCGCGGTGGGTTACGACCCGGTTTACGGCGCTCGTCCGCTCAAGCGTGCTATCCAGCGCTGGATCGAGAACCCACTGGCGCAGTTGATTCTGTCGGGTGGTTTCATGCCCGGCTCCAGCGTCACCGGCACAGTGGTCGACGACGAAATCGTCTTCAACTGATGGGGTTTGCAGTTCAGGCTCGCCAGCGATGGGTTATTGCAGGTGAGCCTTGCGCTGCTGATTGATGAATTTGCGAGGGCCGAAAGGCCATCTGAAAAAAAATCGCAAATCATTGTCTTAAAAGCAATTTAAGGGGTTGACACCTCTTTTTAAAATTGTAGAATAGCGCGCCTCAGAGACGTGAACGCAGCGATGCAAACACATCGAAGAGGCTGAATTAACAAGTTAACAGCGCGTTAGTTCAGAGCAGTAAGTTGTAAAAGTTGCATCTGAAATCGATACGTTCCGCGATAGCTCAGTTGGTAGAGCAAGTGACTGTTAATCACTGGGTCCCTGGTTCGAGTCCAGGTCGTGGAGCCAGATTTCAATATGTAGCTGTATCGGGGTATAGCGCAGTCCGGTAGCGCGCCTGCTTTGGGAGCAGGATGTCAGGAGTTCGAATCCCCTTACCCCGACCATTTTTGGGTCGTTAGCTCAGTTGGTAGAGCAGTTGGCTTTTAACCAATTGGTCGTAGGTTCGAATCCCACACGACCCACCATTTTTGGTTTCAAGGTTCACCTTGAGACCGAATCTTAAAGATCTGATGCCACTTGTATCAGGTCGCAGGCAGCTAGTTGAGGTGCCTTGATTTACCGGGGTATAGCGCAGTCCGGTAGCGCGCCTGCTTTGGGAGCAGGATGTCAGGAGTTCGAATCCCCTTACCCCGACCAAACACTGTTGTGGCTGTATCTTTAGGACCTTGATGGGTGTTCATGTCTCAGTTGAGGCAGGCTTTACCGTATGAGGGGTCTTATACCCAAACAAGCAGCCGTCTGTCGCGAAACATAGCGCCAGCAAGCTGTGATGTCAAATTGGAGCGCCCCGTACCGAGCGAATGCTTGTGTATGGGGCGTTTTTTTTGGCAAAAATGCTGTGCTGCGCGTGTATCGGCCCATCTGGAGCAGTCATTAGGCCTGACAACTAGATAATCGGCAGCACGATGCATCTGCTGATAATGGCAGATTGCCTATTTTTACAAATCTCAAACTCAGATGATCAGCCTGACCTGCCGATCCATCCGGCTAGTTCCAGCATTTCTGGACGTAGATGCCGAGCATCTTGGCTTGGGACAGGTCTGTCTTGGATAACTGGTTCAGCACCAGTTCCTGCGCCCGCAATGTTGTTCTGTACCCATCTGGTGAGTTCCCCCAAACTTCTCAGCAGATCTTCCGGACTGGAGCAGCCTAACGGTAACTGGCTGACTGCGGTGTCGCGGTCACTAACGGGCGGGGGCGTCTCGTCGTGGTTGACTGTCCTAGGATCTGGTGCAGTTGATGGGCTCATGGTCGAGACTTTTGCAACCAGTGTGCGGGGCTTGGCTAAGGCTCGGCCAGCTATGCTATCGGCTTCTGTAGTGGTTTCGCGAGTCGTAGTTGACGGAGTCAAGTCCTTGACTGGAGCAGATATTGGTCGGTGTCTATCAGCACGCAGCGTCGCATCCGGTTTAGCCATGTAGCTGATCTTGGCTGGCCGCTTTCCTCGCTCATTCATCACCTCCCGCATCATGTCGTAATCGGGTTCGATGTAATCCATCGTGGTAGCTATATTCGAGTGGTTCAGCAACTTCTTGGTCAGATAGATGTTGCGTTCCGGGAGCGTCATAAGCTCACTGGCAATCGTGTGCCGGAAACGGTGAGGCGTCATTCGTATCCCGGTCATAGCAGTGAGTTTTTTGTACATCGCCTCGACTTGATTGGAATCCATCTCATGGCGGCGGTAATGGCCTGAAAATCTGTTCACGTTGAACAGCTGGTCGCCAGGCTGGAATCTCAAGGCCTTCGCTGCGTGCATGAGCGTTTCCAGCTGAGCCATCAGGCCGTCCGGGATCGGAATCAGGAACTCACGATGAGTCTTCTCTGTTTCGCCTCTAACTCTGATCAGCCGATCGCGCAGGTTCACATCCGCATATCTCAGGCATAGCAGCGCGTTGAGCCTGATCCCCGTGTAGTAGAACGTTTCGAATACGCTCAGCCAAAACCAGGCAGGTGTAATTTCTGTCCGCTTTGCGGTGGCACGCTCCTCTGCGGCCAACATCATTAGCCAGTTACGAGCGCGGACGCTCGCGTCGTTCGCAACTGTCTTTTTTGGGCGCTTGGGCGGGATCACTCGCGTGTTTTTAAGTGGGTTAGCAACCAGATCCAGCAAGCCGTGCTCGATTGCATAGCCGTAGATGGTGCGCAAATGGCTGGAGTAAGTGTTCCAGCTGCGCTTGGATATCCGCTCGAGCTCAGACCTGCGCCAGTCAAGCATGTCGCGGTGGGTGGTCTCACAGGCAAGGCAGTCGCCGAAGAATCTGACGTAGGATTTTGTGGCAGCCCAATAGATCTTGACGGTGTCGGGCCTCAGGTCATGAGTGAGAATGTATTCCTGGGTCAGTTCCTTAAGAGTCATCGGTTTCATTCAGATGTATCCTTATCTACCAATTCTGCCAAGCTGATGACTGGGTTGTCATAGGGCACCTCGCTGAAGACGTCGGTAGGCTCTATGAGCAGATAGCCCCGCAGTTGCTTGCTTTTTCGTGGCCCTTTGACCAGGCATGTCCAAATATTCAAGCCTGCGGCAGTCTTACGATGTTTTTTCAGCTTCTCAAAAGATCGCTGAACGAGCTGCCAGGCTTCAAGATCACGTTCTCTCGCCTCTCGCTCTATATCTGGATGCTCAAGTGCATAACGTTTGAATATGTCCGGGCTCACCAGGAACGCTGTGCTATCTACGGTATGCACTCGTGCCTTGGCGTCGTTGATGATGATCCTGTGAGAGATCACGCCTCCCTTCAACCATGTGAGAAAGTTCACACCGTGATTTGAGCTACCTTCAAGCGAAATTTTTGCTGGCTCTTCGACTGGGGCGGTGTCTTTCATTGTTTTTTCACCCCCAAACTGACGAGGTTGGCTAAGACGGGGAGGTGCCGGAGGAGGGGGCAAGAAGGGAATCTGATCACCATCGTCAATCGACTCAGGCATCGGTTGAGTCGGTGCTGTCGCTACCGGATCGGGGAACAGGTCGAGCAGCTCGTCCAGCGCATCAAAATCTTTTACTGCAGCAGCTGCCTGCTTAGGTGCATGAGGGGGCGGGGCTGTAGGTGTTTTTGTGTTTCTCGCGGATTCAGATTCGTCTCCTCCAGCAGGCAGGGCCTCGTTGTCATCCGTAACCGCTGCAGATTCCAAGGTCAGCGTTCCGCTATACGCATCTGGCCTATCAGTTGTGTTCGGCCAGATCAGTGCCGGCGCTATTTTCAGTACCGTGAACGTGTTCTTCCAGCCGCGACCATTGTCGATGCTGGCCTTCCAAATGGCTTTCCCGTCTCCGTTCGGCTGAATGATCGCTTGATCCTGGAGCAGGTTAAACATTGGGGCGTTGGAGGTGGGAATATGTTCGATACCTTGGGAGAGCAGATGAGCTCTGAGCTGATCTACGGCTGGCTTGCTTACAAGCCACAAGCCGTCCTGAGTCAGCCATCCGTCCGAGGGACCATCGGGCTGGTTCAACTTGAACTTCTCGGAGACTAGCATTCTCAAGCCTTCAGCCAGCTGTCGCTGAATGGATTGTTTGGGCGCCGACATAGCCCTACCAGGATTGCCTCCGAGTTCCTGTGCCACGGAAGCCTGGTCAGCTTGGGAGACAATTTCACCAAGGATATCCGCATGCTCATACTGGCCAGCGAACGCGAACACGAGTTGAGACCAGAGCTCGGGAAACCCGCTGAGCCAGTCCAGTGCCTTCGCCGGAATCACGTTGGAGTAGATCAGCGACGAAGCGGCTCCATGTAACCGATAGTCTCGACCTTTCACATACTTGAATCGGTATGGCTGATCCAGAGGCCCGTGCCATGGATGCCAGGTAGTGCCATCTGCGAGTTCAATCTTGACGTCTACCGCAATTTTGCCCAGGTCGTGGACAAGCGCACCGTAGGCCGATGCTGCAGACCATGCTTCTGACTGAGCAGCCTGTGATTCGGGCGGCGCTCCAATCGGGAGCAGATACATTTGTCGGATTTTCAGTGCGTAGGCGACGATTTCGAGACCGTGATCCAGCATGCCACCGTGATATGCATGGTGATGATTCTCAGAGGCAGGGAGATGCTGCACCAAGGCTGCGTAGCTCTTGAATGCTTGCATGTAAAGCGTATCAAACTGCTCTCGGGGCAGAGAGGTCCTCTGCCAGATGTTCTCAATCAACTGACGCCGACGGGAAGTAGAAAGCAGCGCGTCGGGCGACTCAGGTTTGATAAAGCCTGCAGCGGCATTGGACGAGATCGGAGAAGCTTTTCTTCGCTTGAAGAAACTGAGCATTTAGGCACCCATGATGAAGTCATTGGTGGGCCTTTTGCTCTATATGGCGGAGCGTGACAAGTCGAAACCTATATCCGTCTTGGAAAGGTTATCTGCGTAAGCTGCCATCTGAGTGTGGGATCCAAACAGCGTCAGCGACGGGATGTTCCCATGCCTGCCGAGAAAAATTTAGTCTCCAAGTTGAGTAAGAACCTATGTAACTCACGTTTTATGGAGGCCCGCCTTTCGAACCCTTTCGGCGTCCTTTTCCGGCGGACTCGCCGGCCTTTTCGGGTAAGGCACTTACCCTTATTCCCCATTCCATTCAAACCCTTCGCCTTGCCATTTGCTTCAGCCCATTTCGCCCCTTTTGATGCGGACGACCTGTGGCAGACGACAACGGACCGCCGATGTTCAAATCGAAGTCAAGGGCGTGGGGCAGTCAAGGGTTAACTGGCTGGATTAGCTCCGGTCCTTGATTCCGCACGTTCCCGACTGCGCGATCCACCGGGAACCATTCAAAATCGTCAACAATCCTGCAGTGCTCTTTTGCCAACGCTTCGGCTTTCTGCGGTGTAGTTTCGAAATCAAGCCATGCCCGCGCATCTTCTGCCGTCAGTACCACCGGCCGACGATCATGAATGTCCACCATTCCGGAATCGCTCGCCGCCGTAATGATGACGAACCCGTCAGCATCATGCGGCTCAAGCCCCCTGTGCACCTGGGCCAGCGCCGCGAAGAACATGGGCTTTTTACTCTTAAGGCGGATGAAGTAGGGCTGCTTCTTCTTGGGGTCATCTGCGTCCTTCACCCATTCAAACCAGCCGTTCGCTGGTACAACTGCCCGTCCGTTAGGCCATAGCTCCTTGAAGAACTTCCCCGTCATCACGGTTTCGACTCGCGCGTTGATTGGTGCTGGTCGTTTGCCCCTTGCCCAGAAAGGCTCCCACCCCCACCGAACCTTGTCGACACTCAGGCCCTCCTCCGTGGGGCGGATGATCTCAACCCGAGTGCTAGGAGCTACGTTGTAACGCTCGATGGGCCGGAGGTCGTACCCATTGATCACGAGCTGCTCTGGGGCAAGTTCCTTGAGGTAGTGGTCCATGGATTCGTAGATCGAGTAGCGTCCGCAGATGATGTCACCCCTAATGTCACTCGTCGAAAATGCCTTTCAGTACGATTGACCGCGCGCAGGCCAAAGAGTTAACTGTATATCTATACAGCTAATTTTATCGAAAGGTCTTTCTCATGAGCGTAGTCATCATTGGTCCGTTGTCTGAAGGGGGTATCAAGCTACCGCTGTACTCATTTCAGGTGCCAGCTGGGTTTGCTTCTCCCGCTGTCGATTACATCGAGAAGCACGTGTCTCTGGACGAAATGGCCGAGGTACGAGCACCGCATGTGTACCTGGCGAAAATTCTCGGAGACAGCATGATTGGGGCAGGTATTTTTGATAAGGATCTGATCGTCGTCGACCGCAGTCGCACTGCCGAGCATGGTGAGATCGTCGTAGCAGCGCTCAATAATTCGGAACCGATTTGCAAGCGGCTTTTCATGATGGATGGGGTTGTCAAACTTCAATCCGAAAATAGTGCCTACCCGTCCAAGCACATCCTTGAGGGTGACAACCTCGTCATCTGGGGCGTAGTGAACTACAGCATGCGCCGTCATGGAAAAGCATGAGCCGGTCTTCGCGCTTATCGATTGCAACTGCTTCTATGCCAGCTGCGAGCGTGTTTTTCGTCCAGATCTGGAGAAAACGCCCATCGTGGTACTCAGCAATAATGACGGTTGCGTCATCGCCCGTAGCTACGACGCCAAGCCATTTGTGAAAATGGGGGCTCCGTATTTTCAGATCAAAGAGGTGCTGCGTCGCAACGGAATTAAGGTGTTCAGCAGCAACTACGCGCTTTATGGCGATATGAGCGAGCGTGTCATGTCGATCATCGAATCGATGGTGCCAGCCTCCGAGGTCTACAGCATCGATGAGGCGTTTGCTGATCTCACCGGTATTCCTGGAGATCTCACAGCGTTCGGTCGACGTACCCGGGCGACCATTCTCAAATGCACTGGCATTCCTGTAGGTGTTGGCATCGGTCCTACGAAAACGCTCGCCAAGCTGGCCAACCATACTGCAAAGCGACTGTTATCCCATACAGGCGGTGTTGTAGACATTTGCGACGTGCATAACCGCAACTGGGTACTGCGTAATACGGCGGTATCAGAGGTCTGGGGGGTAGGTAAGAAGATGAATGCTCACCTGGAGGCGATGAACATCCGCACCGCGATGGACCTTGCGACGGCCGACCCGCGCACTCTGCGCGACCGGTTCAGCGTTGTCATTGAAAAGACCGCACGTGAACTGGCAGGAACTTCGTGCCTGGAACTGGGCGAAGCTGCACCACCCAAGCAGGAGATCTGTTGCAGCCGAATGTTCGGAAAACGGCTAACAACCATTCAGCCTATCAAAGAGGCGGTGGCCACCTACACTCAGCGTGCTGCCGAAAAGCTCCGTTCTCAAAACTCACTGTGCAAGAAGATCCGCGTCAGCATCCGTACCGGCATGTTCAATCCGGAGGAAGCGAAGTACGCCAATGGCGCTTTGGTTGAATTGCCATACCCCACTAACGATGTGCGCTTGATGACCAGGGCGGCGACTGAGGCAGTGAGTCGTTTGTTTCGACTGGGGTTCAAATACAGCAAGGCTGAGGTTCTGTTGCTGGACCTGCGACAGCCTGGCGAATTTACGGATGACATGTTCGCAGCTTCGCAGCCAGCATCTTCGGAGAAGGTGATGGGAGTCCTGGACGAGATCAACACACGCTGGGGCAGAGGGACTTTACGAGCTGGGAGTGTTCCCTCCAATCCAGAGTGGGCTATGCGTCGCGAGCTGATGAGTCAGAGTTATACAACCAGGCTCGATCAGTTGTGGGAGGTAAAAAGTCTATAGGAGCTGTGTAAGTGTAAGGATTTAGGTGCGGGTGCACCTGGATGGGTAATTGCATGGACTTGACCACCCATTTGCATTCGAGTTGACCAGTCGTTTGCATCGGATTTGACCAGTCCGCTGGTCGCCCCTGACCGGCAGAAATCGGCCGATTCCGTTGAAAAAGTCGGATGTGGTTTTCACGGTAGAAAAGTACGCGCATGAGATTGAAATCTTGAATCGCCGTAAAGGCCTTCAGACTCAGATTTCACGTAGCTGTGCGTAAAAGAGCCGCTTTCACCGATCAGTCTTCTGGCAGTTTGAGAGAACCGACTTTTTCAATAGAATCGGCCAGAAGCTGTGACCCGAAGGTGTCTACAAACCCAGAGGCGATTTAGTGCGCCGGGATGGGCATTGAGGGATTTGACAAAAAATCACCTGCGCTGGCCGTAAACCTTGAGCATCGTCTTGGCATGCGAGATTCTTTGCCCATGCCCAAACGACAGCTTCATATACAGGTTTTTGAAAAGCGCGAAAGTCTGTAGGTGGGTTTCTATCTCAAGATCTTGATAGATTGTCATGGTTTTATTCCAGTGATTAAAATCACCATCAGCTTCGTGCGCTAGGGTAGACCTACAGTAGTCCAGAATTTCCCCCTTTCTTTCGTCACTGCTAGAGTGATAGAACTGAACCATGAGTGTAAGATCGTATCTCCATGGAAACCTTGAAGCTTCGAGCTGCCAAAAGTTTAGATAACCCGTGCTTTTGAGCGCCAAGGTAATGGCATCATCGAGCTCGGGATTTTTCTGCAACGAACTGTGTATATCGCTAACGACTCTTATTGACGAATCTATCTTCCTCAACTCATTCATGAGTTTTGAAGTTGCATCTCTAAAGAGAATAGTTGTATCGCCCTGCCTAGAGAGCATTTCAATATCATCCGGAGTCACATCCGTAACTGCATCGGGAATAAGTTCAACCAGATTAGACTTTTGAATCTGAGCAGGTGTACATGCGTCAGGATTGCAAGTAAACATAATCCCTTCACTGGCATAGGCCTTGGATACAAGGCGCGAGCAATACTGCATACCCGTTCCTTTCACGCCAGGAAGGACGACTGCACCTACTGCTCCAGCCAAGGTGTAAGGAGCTCCGTTCTCGCTACGAACGTAATCGATAATGCCCTGCATTTTTTCGGGGGAAATCTGTTGCTTTAATCGGTACGCATAGATCGCACAGCTATCATCATAAAACATTTTGTCAATGTTTCTTGCCTGTACGCCTTCGCCAGTTGAATCCATAACCGAACTATTGGCGATACATATCATTGCATGGGATATATCGCTTTTCGTGAAGAACTTAATGATCCTGCTCTGAATTTCAACTGACGTCGATAAGATGATGTCGCCTTTCTTTAACTTAGATGAGTCAATTTTTTTCATATCCATTTAACCTTTTCCGTATCATTGACAAATCGACTTCCATTCTTCTGCTAGACCAAGAAACTTCTTCATGTCGTCACGCACCATTAGCTGCCACATGAACACCTCATCTTCGACACTTCCATCAATCTCTGGTTTATCCAGCAGGTTAATAATGTCCACCATGCTTCCGAGAAGTCCTGCCCGATCAGCGCGCTCTCCGTGATCTTTTAGCCTGGCAACACAGTCGGTCACGTTCATCCAGACCGCTGCGTGATCAACACCAAGTGATACTGCTAGTTGGAGTGAGTTTGAAAACTTCGGATAACTCCACTTGGCTATGAATGTAAGCGAAAGGAACTGCCTCAAATCGGGCTTCCCTTTAAGCAGCAGCCTGGACTGAGATATTTCTTCAGGATCTAATTCATGGAATTTCCCTAGTGGCTCCGCGTGAGCCATAATCCTGTCATGGAGGAATGCTTCGACAATCGACGAAAGCAGTGTGCTCAGTATTCCTTTAGTCCTTCTCTCCAATCTCCGCCTTGGTATTAGATCTATTACAACGTAAAAGAAATATGCAGATATCAATCCTGTTAGTAAGTCCCCCACGACATCTTCAAATGCATCAGATTGAAGTGCTGAAATCAGTCGCGGCCACGACTTCATTGCGCCAGGGACATCAAACTTTATCTTCACTATTAGCAGGAGAGCGAACGCAATCCATGCTCCCCAGAACAGCCATAATTCATTTCGATCCTTCAGAAATCTAAACATCCACATCTCCACGAAAAAGGGCCCCGCAGGGCCCTGATTTGTTTGTACTCAAACAGTCTTACTGAGTGCGCCACGACTCTACAACGTCAGCGCCAAATTCGTTTTTCCACTCTTTCAATTGGCGGTGGTTGCCGCCCTTGGTCTCGACCAGCTCACCTGAGTTCGGGTTCTTGTAAATCTTAACGTCACGAGGCTTGCGAGTGCCTGCCTTGGACTCTGCAGCGGCTGGAACACGGCGAGTCGAGGCTTGTGGGTCAAGGATGGCGATAATATTACGCAAGCTGTAGCCGTACTCACCCAACAGATTACGAAGCTTCTGCTCGAACTCGATTTCGCGCTTCAGGCCATCATCATTTTTCAGGGTTTCGAGCTCGGCAAGCTGAGCTGCGAGCTGCTGCTCAAGGGCACGGAATTCTGCGAGACGAGACATTTGACGCTCCTGTAAGGTATTGGGCCATTATCCGGTGATAGTCAAGACCAAGTCTAGCAATCAGCAAGCTGAAAAGGAGCTTCAATGCATCTAGTAATGCTCGACACCTGCGTCTGGCTTGATATGTCATCACAAAAGGCCGAGCTTCCTATGCTTACCGCCTTGGAGCACCTAGTCCAGGATGATGCAATCAAGATCTTGCTGCCCGACCTGGTACGCATAGAGTATGTGCGAAACAAGGACAGGGTTATCGATGCCACACGTAAGCGCCTCGCTAACGAGTTCCGGGTGGTGAAAGGTGTGATTGAGTCATTCGGTGGTGATGGGAAAGAAGCTGCGCTCGACACCCTGGATGACGTGAATCAAAGGTTGCCAATCCTCTCTGAAGCGACTCAAGTGACGGTGAACCGTGTTCTGAAGCTGTTCGAGAACGCCATTGAATTTCAGATTTCAGATGCCTCGAAGATCAGAGCTGCAGAGCGAGCAATCGCCAAGCGGGCTCCTTTTCACAAACAGAAGAATAGCGTTGCTGATGCAGTGCTGGTTGAGGCCTTCCAAGAGTTCCGGACACAACACGCGGATGATTACGAGAGCTTCCGTTTTGTCACCCACAATTTCACCGACTTTTCTGCAAAAGATCATCGAAAACCACACGATGATTTTGCAGAAATCTTTGATAACAAAACTTCGCTGTTCTACAACTCGACCGGCCCCGCTATCGAGGACTTACTAGACCTCGAAGAATTCCATCATGAGTACAGCTTTGCCTGGGAGGACGAGACTCGTGGTCTCCAGGAAATAATGTCAGCCATGGACGAGCTGTTCGACAAGGTCTGGTACAACCGACACATGAATATGATGTACCACATCGAGGAAGGGGAAACAGAAATCGTCCCGGCAGGCACACTACGCTACGGCAATGGTGTGATCCACGAAGATGTCTTGATCAGGGCTAAGGCTGCGGCTCAACGCGTTAGAGAAAAATACGAAGATACCGGGCCTTGGAGCGACTTCGAATGGGGCATGCTTAACGGAAAGCTCTCCGCATTGCGATGGGTACTGGGTGAGGAATGGGACATGCTCGACACCTGATAAAAACGAGGGGTTGTGACATCCTCTATCGACCCAAGCATTCCTGAAAACTTCAAGAATTCCACCCCTATTTTGATGACGACGCGATGCTGTCACAAAGCGTTTTGGATAGGAGCAGAGGGACCATGGCGTAGCTACTACTTAGGGCGCTTGTCGACCCGTCAGTATTCACACGCTTTTTGCCAGCCAGCAATCCATGAGGCCGATATAGCATATGCCCCACCGATTTAAAATTCTGCCGACCGGATGAAATGGTTCGAATCCAGCCGGTCGAGGACGTGCAGTGTGCCGGTCAAGTCTCGTGCAACGCGTGGTCACGTCAAATGCAAATGACTGGTCAGTGGCAATGCAAACGGGTGGTCAAGTGGAATGCAATTCTCCACTTGGATTCCTGAGACAGCATTTCATTCGAAAACACTGTCGAACCGAAGCGCAAAATGGTTTGAAGCAACTGGCTGGCTGTTCGTCGGAAGGTTGATTTACAAGAGAAAGTAGGTTGAATATATGACGGCATAGGTCTATAAATGATGTCAGAACGACATGTTTTATTGAGTCACGAGGTGGCTATGAGCACAGGCAAAGTACAAGGCAGCGCTGCAATACGGATCGGGCAGAGCCTGGGCCGCGGTGTATCTGCAGTTTTGCGCTTGGAAGAAGCTTTGTGGTCATCGCTGAGCCGTGTCGGTATGCCTGGACTGATTGTGACCGCTGTGAAGTGGAGCGCTCGAGTGGTTATCTTCGGTGCTGGAGCGTTGCTCGCAACTTGGGGCTTGCTACAAGTTCTGGGATTGCTCGCCATAATCGCTATCGTAATGGGCATCTTTACCAGTCCTTCGATTCAGCAAGGTTCGCAGAGCGTTGACTTCGACTTGGATGCCAACAACGCAACGAAGATCGAAGTCCGTGAAGGTCTGGATGGCTACGGGACTTATGTCGGTAGCCATCGGGTCGAATAATGCACCAGGTGGCTGTTTTAAAACCAGCACCTGGCGCATTTACGTAGTTGGTCAGATCTTCCCTTTGGCAACTGACACAGCCAACTGGCCTCCTTTCCCTCCAGCTTCTTGAGCCGCGCTAGTGCCTGTAGCCAATCCGCTCATCAAGCTTCCTAGTTTCGCACCACTCCAGCCCAATGCGACCACCCAAAAGCTGGGGAGAACGATGAACATAGCCCCCATCACGAAGTCCAGCAGCAAATCTCCTTGCGCATTGCTGGCTCCAAATACCGGGTCAAAGTTGGTGTGAGGAACGTTGCTGCCGATCCCATTGCCGTAGAGGGCATCGAGAATCGTACTGTCCACCCAGCGTGCGAGCTGGAACCAAAAGTCTACGAAGATTAAGGCAAATGCTGCGAAAGTCACTGTCATCACGACTTTCAAGTCGAACGCCCCGATCACCAGCACAAACGGAATGCAAATGATGAGAGCCATCTTTAGGAAGGCCATCACCATGGGCGCTGCTTGCCTAACGCTGTCCATGGCTGGATACATCACAAGAGATCCTGCTGCCTGACCAGCTGTAGCTGCAAGGCGTGTGAAGTCATTTAGCACAGAGCCACCGACTTGACCGCCATAGTCTGAATAAACCTGTCCCTGGGTCAGTTGCTGCTTCCTCGGAGAGACCAGATCACGGATGACCGAGTCACTGACCTCGGTCTGGGTCATGAACTTTGCCCACTGAGCAAGTTTGGTCAGCAGATCTGGGCTGACTTGCTCCAGCAGCCTGGCTCTCAGGCCGATGCTCCCATCAGACCACCATTGCGTGCATGTAGGAAAGCCACCACCACCCGTGGTTTGCGGCAAGCCCGCATCGCGGGTTGAGTCATATGGCCATTTCGTTCTGGGGGTATGCGACCTGAACCCAGAGAATCCATCGCTGTAATAGCCTGCAGTCTGCAGGAAGAATTTAGAGCCGATCCAGTTGACGTCGTTGAGCTGATCATCGCTCAGGGTAGGCTGGGTCATAAACAGTTTTGCCCGGGCTCGTGCATAGCAATCGTTCGTGAAGTCAGCGACCTCTTGAGCAAGCAGCGGATCGTTGATGCGAGCTTTGTTGACTTCCATCCTGACCTGTTGCAAATCCACGCCGCAGGGAATAGCAGCTACTGAGGCTGCGGTTGCTGCTTTTGACATTGCATGCACGAAGAGCCACCAAACAGGCACTGTTGCACTTTTGCCATTCAACGTACTGAAAGAGGTTTCCCAGCCAGTATCAGTCGGATTCGAGATTGAATACTGGCATTGCTCGGAACGACTTCGGTCAAACTGGATGGTATCGATGCTGACCGTGACTAATGGCATGCATGCAAGGATGATCACAAGGATAGCTGTGTAGAATCGATTCTCGACTCGTGCCAGTGAGAGAACGCCCTTGTTGCCTTCATCAGCGCCCTCGGAGCGGGCCTTGAGCCATTCGCTTATGACAATAGCGGCGAACGGTGCCGCGAACAGTCCGCTGTCCTCAATCATGTTCCAGATGCCGCTGTTGATGATCCACCCGACGAGGGTCAGGTAGTACTCAAGGTAGTCATTCGTGTGCAAAATCATGGCAGATCCACTCCTGCTGCAGAGACCGCGCGGCGGCATTCGAACAGGAGAACGACAAAGATGGCCATTACTTCGCATCGCCTCAGGCCAGATGGAAATGGAGTCGCGGCTGAAGCCTGTCGTTTAAGCGCGCTCCTGAGCCTATACCACCCGAATCCTATCGCTGCATAGAGCGATAGCCGCCAGGCCAGCATGAAGCCGTAGTGCGCTTTTTGCCATTCGATGAATCGCTCAACATCTCCGAAATTATGAGCGATTGTCGTCATAAAAACTGTTGCTAGAACGATGGTCAGCACTATCGGCCAAGTCAACGACAGCAATGCTGTGGCGCTCCTGCGTAACCACCCCTTAATGACCGGTGAAGAGCTCATGGTCAGTTACCTTTTGTGGGGTTCTGCAGCTGCTCGAGGCGATCTGGCATAGGGTCACCTTGGAAAATGCCTTTGGAGCTGTCTTTCCTGCTTTGAGCGCGTTGTAAAATCGCGGTAGGGGAGTTGCTGGCCAGGTTGCGGCGCATCTCCAATTCAGTCTTTAGATTGTCAATTTCCTGTTGCAGGCTGCTGTTTTGCTGACTGATAGCATTCAAAGCCACATCGTTTGCTGCGATGTTCGGCTCTCGGCTGCCGGTAAACATTGTGCGTTGAAGCAGCAAGGCCTTACCAAGAACTTCAGATAACGCGACTTCTGACGCAAGACGTTTAGCAAGAAGGTCTTGGTCATGCTCAGTGCGAAGCGCTTCGACCACGCCGCGTGTCACGGGAAGTGAGTCACTACTCGCGGCAGTCAGGTTTTCTGTGGTGAGTGATTTGCTACCTGAAATCAATTCCTGGAGCGCTTTCAGTTTGGAATCGTAGGACTCTTGTATAAGCGGAGTCAGACCTACCCCGGCCGTAGACGTAGTTTGCGTACAACCCTCACAAGTGCGCTGTTGCTGCTCGCCCAAGACACGGTTTGCAAACGTTGTCGCCTCTTGTGGTGAAGACCACGTAGAGCACACCATACCGTTGTTACAGCTCGCCGGACTGATAGGTGCAGTCTCTGCAGCGGCTCGACCGTTGAGGAGGTTGTAGCCAGCGCGAGTGACATCGGCGACGACTTTGATAGGTTGTTGCCCGGACCCACCAGCCTTATTCCCACTGACCCAAGTGATACCGTCATTACCGCCTTGTTTTTCGACCTGGGCAACCGCTGATACGGCATCCGTGTTACCGCTTTTGACTGCCTGACTCATAGCCTGGCCTTCGGCAATTTTGTTCCAACCCATCTGGCCCCCAGCGACGTCTAGCATCTTGTCTGCGATTGCCCGGCAAGTTCCTTTGGAGCGATCGAAGTCCAAGCGACCTTGCAAAATACCGTTGGTGAGCAAGTTGTATAAGGCTGGATTGGCTCGCTGAATTATCAGCCCAGGGAGTGATGACACAGCAGAGGTGGCATTTGTCAGCATCGACCCCATGATCGTCTGAAATCCGGAAGTAGCGCCGTTCAACTGATTCTGCAGAGTGTTGGTCATGCTCATGTTTCCGCAGACCAAGTTGCTGTTCCAGCCCCCACCGATGCTTATGCTGTCCATGTTGCCTGCACTGCCCATGGTCACGGCGTTTCCACCTCCGACGCTGTAAAGCACGTCATCTCCAATCACACTGCCGGACGAGCTGGCATTTATCCCGGGAGTCGCGGCCAAGGCACCGTTGATAATTAGAAAGCTCAAAATCGCGAAAGGTAGAATGACGGCGCGGCGCATAATTGAAATCCTCTTGATCATCATTGAAAGTCCGTACTGCCAAGAAAGGTTTGTCCTTCCCGCTTGCAGCAGGAATAGGGTCGCCACAGCGCCCAGGCGTAGGCACCGTCGATTGCTTGCACGCGGGGTAGGAAGTTTGGGAATACCGCACAGCTCTGACTGAGGGTGGGAGTGAGCTCTTGCCACTTACCAGTAGTCGCATCAGTCTCGATCAATTGCCCCGCTGGCCAGTAGCCTGGCTTAGGCAGTGCGAGCAGAGATTGATAGACGTGGACCTGTCCGCTGCGAGTGACCACGTCGCCCACGCGCTGCGCGATTACGGCTGCTGCTTTGTAGTCGTCGGCTTGATGTATGAAACCGCTGCGTGGATAAACGCTACCCCACATATCACCTGAAAACAGACCGCCCACTTCCCGTCGTCCAGGAATGAGAGCTTCGGGATACACGGATTCGGGAACGCCATAACGCCAGGCAACCGTATCTAATGTGCTTAAAAGGTATGGCATATAGGGAGTGGCGGCGCCTGCGCAGGCATAGCCCGAGGCGCTGGCAAATTGGCTAAACGTTGCTCCGCCCGGATGACCTATGACGTCAGCGTTTTTGAATTTAGCCAGGCTATTTTCATTATTGTGGTTCGTGGTTTCGTCACCGCCGTCTTGTGCAAAGGATGTTGGTGAGCTCATTGAAGAGACTTCTACCCATGGGTTCCCCCCGGTATTTGAGTAGCTGGATATGACTGCGTCAGGAACAAAATGACGAACCTTGGTCGACGTCTTGACTTGGCATCCGTATGGAGTACAAAAAAGCCAGTAGCAGATGCCGACCACTTTGTATTCGAGACAATCAGGCGACAAGGTCGAAGCGACTATCGTGGCGGTGGTCACCGTGCCGGCGGCTGCTGGACCGATAAAGATCGAAAGTGCCAATGCCGTCCACGCTGTAGGCTTGCGCTGATTCATGGTCGCGCAACTCCTTCGCCGGGCTCGTTGCGTTCTCGCCATTCGGCAATGCGATGCTCAGCCGCGACGACGTCTGTTTCTCCGTAAACAACATACTTGCGGTCGACCACCACCGCCGGGATATTCGTCACCCCGACGCTCCAGGCGTCTACAAGGTTTTGTTGGGCGATGACCAGATCTCTTTGCAAGCGCTGCGCGTCTTTGGTCAGGAGGCGCTTTTGTATTATCGCTAAGGCTTGCTGCTGATCAGCCGGCAGTCCTTCTGAGAGCTTGGCTTCAAGCCTTTCTGTTTCGTCCAACAGAATCAGCCGAACTCGCGCCTGAGGTTCAACAGGATGGTTGCGGTCTGTCACAACCCAGGTTTCCGCGTTGGCAAAAGGAGCTAGGGCGGCCGTTAGCAGAATTAGAAGGGCCTGGCGGTAATTGGGTCTCAAACAGGGGGTGGACTGTGGCATGGGGCAGTACCTGATGGGAGTGTCAGGTACAGAAGACGAGATTGCAGAGCTGCCGTCAGCAGCAAACCGTTATCGGTATTGTTGGGGGTTGAGACTGATCGAGAACTTCATCACTCATAGCGAAGAGCCATTTGGTCAAGCCATTGCAACCGCCGATCGAGTTCGATGCTTGGCTTGGCTTTGATCATCCGCTCTAGGACCTTGGGTACCCCGTAAAGACTACTGGTGCAGCCAGGTCCGAATAGCGTCCAGAGCAATGTCAAAGTATCACTAGGAAATTTCTCAGGAGCTTCAGACGACTCGATTGCGTACAGGCTGCCACGACCATTTAGACGCGTTAGATAGGGCAGCAATTGATTAAGAGCCTCAGGAAACGCATCTGCTGACGCGATCGCAAGCTCGGCAAAATATTGCGTAAGCTCCTTTTCGTATAGCTCTCGGTCACGCGACCACCTGGCAAGTAAAGGACCTATGCTGGTGCGCCATGCCTCTGCTGGGCCGCCCTCAATCTCATGAATCCATTGCGCGAGCAAGCGTACAGCGCCCTCACGCAATGCCGGAGGGCCCTTTTTGAGCGCCAAATCCGTTTGTTCAAGTGAAATGCCCCAATGATCGGGGTCTTCTTCTTGGCGAATGATCGATAAGGCTGGTGCCATGATTTTAGCGGCGGCTGCCCTTGAGCTTCGATCCCGGCCTCCGATTTCTGTAACACCCTTTAAGATGTGCTTACAGAATACCCGGGAGGTTGTAGAAGACAGGTTTGCCTGGTTGACTAAAACTGAGCGTAGAGCCGCTGCCTCGACATATTCACCAGTAAGCGCAGCGTCGAGTAATCCGGTCACAGCTTGCCCATCGATAGATAGAACAAACGCTGCATCGCGTATTAGGACTGCGCGCGCGAACATGCCTTGGCGTCCCGTTGTCGAGGCCACAGAAATGATACCCTTCAGCAGTTCCGGCCTAATAAGACCACCCGCCTTACGGCACCATTCAATGTCAGTCAACAGCGCTTGGGTGAGACGCCCGACTGGCGAATTTATTGCGTCTTCTGCAAGTTCGCGGCTCGCATCGAAAGGTTCGCTATCATTATGTACGGCAATGGAAAACAACCTTGGCCACCAGTCCGTGAGTGCCGGAGCCGACTGCCGAGGGGTACTGAAGTAAAGGTCCGCCAATGGGTAGATTATGAGCTTTAAAAAGGATTCATTCGCAGGCTTAATCACCTCGAAAATGCTGATGACAAGTTTGCTGAGGCTTTCATCAGGGTCTCCTTGCGGAAAGGAAAGGGAACCGATGAGAGTGACCCACAGCGGGGCATTTGAAGCGTCAAGCTCAGCTCGGGCAAGCGTGTCGAAGGCCCCGCTTGGGTCAGTCCGGCAATAGACGCTCCATCCCAGTTGCTTTCTTATGTCAGGGCTATGGATGACTTGGAGGGCCACCTCTAGCCTTTCACCATCTCCAGCATCAATGATTGGCTGTGCGTCTCCGATAACTGTCTGAACGCCGTAACTATAGGACCCGAAAAAATCGCGTTCTTCCACATCACGATCCAGATATTCCCGCGCCCTCTTGATAGTGGCTAACTCAGTGGAGCCGCGTCCGGACAGCATCCCGGCAACGTTGAGCATGTTGAGTCGTAACCACACCTCTGAATCGCGTGCGTGGTCGCGCCAATCAACCTGACCCTCTTCAATTGTGTAATGTTGGTAGTAGGAATTTCCTTCAGTGAGGATGCGCTGTTCGACTTGGGTAACCAGCTCAGCATCAGCGTCGGCCGCACGGTCGCGCAATACGAGTGCGAGCTCGCGCCTGATATGCCAGAAGACATTCCGTGGGAGCGCTGTTAGCGCAGCAATTGCCTCATCTCCGCTGAAAAGCGCCTTGTCACGCAGCGAGTGTAGCCATAGCCTGCACCCCAAGAAACCGGGCAGATTACGCCACGTCGTTACCAATGAACGGGTTGTCTCTCTATCCACTTGGGTGGCAGCGGGAAGTAAGCGCGCAAGAAGCTGGACGAGAAACACAGGTCCTTCATGATGTTCGTTTTGTACGTGCGGCTCTACCGATGGCACTGAGTAGTCGTTTCTGTCGAAATATTCGTCGATTGCATCCAGGTCTACTGCTACTCCCACAACCTCCTGAAGCTTCGCCGTGGCGATTGCGATGATCACATGCGATTGCGGCACTTCGACAAGAGCGTCAATCAGTTCGCTAGCTTCGCCTTGCCCTCGTAATATCCAGCGAAATCCAAAGATATCGGCCAAGCGATTTGGAGCGCTGCCTTCAGACAATTCTCGAGCATTCAGTTTGAATACGGGGGTGATCAGCCCTACAGCGTGATGAAGATCGTTATTCAGTACAACGGATCCGCTAAGGATCTTCAGCACGGCATAGAAGTGAAGATCTATGTCCTTACGAAAGCGCTGCCGACTGGCGGCAAGGAGGCGCCAAGCTCGGTACCACAAGTCTGGTAAATCTTTGCTCTGCTCGACGTTCCTCGCGAGCGCATCGGCGAACGGCTTGTCGAACTGTTCCGACCATTTTATGGCGACCCTGAACCGATCGACCGATTGTAGGTTTCGGGCAATCCAAGCAGCCAGGATCCAAGATCCATCTGGGTCACTCCAAACCTTGCGCTCGACCAGAAAATCAAACCAGGCGACATCCTCAATCGATTTGATCGCAACCGGCCAAAGGTCTCGCCGCCCTTGAAGTAGCCATAAGATACGATCCCGTTCGGCTAGATCAGATGCATCGAAGTTTTTTACCAGAATTGTTTGAGCCCAAGCATGCCTAGTCGTTCGTGGTCGAACAACGAGTTCGGCAAGTTGATCAAGGTCACGCCACAGCGGGCTGTGATCTTGATCCCCATTCGCAGCATCGGTCGTGAATTCGTACGCAATCGGTTCGACTGCCAGTGTGCTCCAGCGAGCGTCTGGTAGCTCTCGTGCCTTGACCGGATCTAACGCATATACAGGAAGCACATCAGGGAATCGTTGCCGATCTGCTTCGAGAACATTCAGGAAATAGCGAACCGGTGCGTCGCCAGCGCTATAGCCTATGAGAACAACGGTCTTGCAGCGACACAGGTCGAACAAAAAACGAGATGCCCAACCCGAACGCATGTAGGCATCACCATAATCCGCGCTAGTTACGACGAGCGGCGTCTGCTTTAGACCGATCTGCTCGTCCGCGATACGCCCGTGGAGGTGGATGATCCCACCGAAGCCTGTGCTACCGGGCGATGGTAGGTCTTGGCCAGCAAAGCTAAGCTCCTGCGCCCGCTCGAGACCTTCCACAACCCACAATGCTTTCTCGAGCATAGTGTCAAAATTGGTTGTGATGACAGTGGGGCGGTTATCAAGGCTACGCGATAGCTTGAGAATCGTGTGGTGGTGAGCCAAATCAGCATTTTCTGAGCGCTCCCGCAGTATATTCACTACCTCTCGAGTCACATCGCCTGGATCTACGGTACGGCGACTTAACGATCCCAGCACCTCTTCGAATCTGTAACTTTCAAACGACTCGCTCTCAGATGCATTTTTTTCCAAACCAAGCCGGCCAATGCACTCTTCAACTAAACCCGAAAACAACGGGAGTTGGGGCGCGCTTATGCCCGCACCGCATAGAAAAACTACGTCGCCAGTAAGCAAAGCATCAACCAGTTGCTCGGGAAATGCTGGACCTTCTTTCGAAAAACGAAGACTCAAGATGGTGCTCTCTTGTTAAGAATTAGCAATGCTGTTTGGGGGCTCCCAAACATAAAAACGCACATGCCGTGGAAGCGATCCTCGGGCGTGCGTGCGTAGATCAAAGCAAGGTGTACATGACCATCAGCCTATAAATCATCCGAGGGGCTCAGAAGGTGGCTCTAATCCAAAGCAGGTATTTGGTAGCTAAGAAGGTGCTTGACGATGTCTTGGATTCATCTTATCGTATCCTTATGCAGCCCTTAACGGGTCCTTGTGGTTCTTGAGTACGATTGCTATGGAAAATTATGATCTTCAGTTTTTAAATGCGCGCCTTCGTTCGTTCATTGAAGCAAGCATCAGTCGGGTGGCCCATCGAGGGTTTATGACCTACGACTTTCAAATTTCCGCCGAGGAAATCCGACAGGCCACAAATCGACAACGTATGACCCAGCAGCTCATACAAGGCTATGTTGGTTTTTTTGCACGTTACAATGTATCCGCTGAATATGATTCCACCTATGCGGCCTTCAGTATCACTTTAGATTTGAATGTCTGCACTCTCACCCACGACCAAGCAGAATACCTGTCCGCTGCGATGTCGGCTTATCGTACAGAAAACGGTTAAGCCGATTGAAGAAAGGAAATGATAGATGGTAATGGCCTACCCAGTACCTGACCCATTCAAGTGCGCGGCCTCATGGTTCGCTCAGCTGGGATCTATAAACTCCAAGACTTGTGATCGGAAAATCGATCAGATGCACCACAAGTCCTGGGCCTCAAAAGCCGGGGCTGAGGACTTGACCGAGTGGCTGAATGCCTGCAGCGCTCACGCTTTTGCTTTCGGCGTAGAGGTGGCAAAAGCTAAAGCGACTGTTCAATAACTGCTAGGTAAAACCGCTATGAAACTCGCAGTACCACCCAGTGGAATTGCGGTGAACCAAAAATACACAGCACAGATTGGTCTATCCATATGCCTAAGCCTCAGCACGCAGAGCACCCCGGCGATTGCACATTTCTTGGCACCAAGGGGCGGTTCGACCTTTATTTCGGGTCCCAAGGACTCCAGGTTCCAATAGTGATCGCGCGCCGTGGAAGTGGTAATACCGATTTTCAAGAGTGGCCGATAGATCTCGCGCCGCGGTCGACGGTGTTGCAGGAGGTATTCCACCATGCCGTCAGGCTTGCGCTCCAGCAAGGTCTATTTCAACTGAAATAGGAAGGGACGCCTAGCACCAAGCAAGCCCAGCCTTCTCGCTGGGCTAAGGACGTAGAGGCACCGGAAAGGCCGGTGAACGAGGAAAATGAAAGCATGAGAGCTCGTACAATTATTGCCACATTTCCGTTCGTGATGCTAATGACAGCGCAAGTGTTTGCTGCTTCACCAAGCAACGTTTTTCTATCCGGTAAGGTTTTCAAAGACGACGAGGTAATCACTAATTTTGCCACCCCAAATGTGCTAGGCCGTACGCTGCCGGTGAAGGACCAAAGCGCAATTGGTGCTGCTGATAACAACGATCTAAGGCTTGCATTAACGCCAGAATTGTCTGACGGTAACCGTGTGAAGGTATCCATCAAAGCAAGTTGGAGCGTGGGTCCTCCATCGCAGTCAGTGTCTGGAGGAGTGCTCAACCAAGATGTTGAATTGGCTCAAGGGGAAATCAAGACCATTCCTTTTGGTGACTGTGGAAATGTAAATGAAAAGAAATCCGCCTGTTACAAACTCGTTTTGAGTGCAAGCTTGATGCGTTAGGCCACTACTTGCGACTTGAGGGAGAGGTTGATTCCTCAAGCTTCCAGCTCTACCTTCATCAGTCATTTCGAATCTTCGGTGCGATTATGTCCAAAAAAGGCGGTGTTTCGATCCCTGTTTTTGAATGCTTGTTCAACGGGTCTCATTCAATCACAAGCTTCACGAGGAGTTTCGATCAGGCTCTGTATGAGCATTTGCCTCATCTCTATGTTGTGTGCCTTTCCAAGAGCAAAGGCAAGCAAAGGCAGTTGGTTGGAGGCTTCTTCATTAAGACAAGCTATACCCATGAAGACGGAGCTGATTTTCAAAACGCTCTGGAACAGGCTGTGCATACCTCACAGAACCTGGCGAAATTCACAGGGCCAAAATTTTCAATGCTTCCGGCTCGGCTTGGGATTCAAGGTTCAGAACCTCTCTCCGAAGATGAAATGCTCAAGATTTTCAGTACCCAATATCTGAAATTCAGTACAGTTGGCAGTGCTTGAATGCTCTGGTCCTGGCTTCCATAGGAACTGTCATCCGCTGCACCACAAGCCCCGTCAACGACCGGGGTCGAAGACGAAGAAGTAGGCCAATTTAGGCACTCAGACCCAATAGGAAAGCGTATGACAATGCCGCATGAAGATACTGCTAACACTCGCCCGACACCTCGGGACGCGGATTGGGAAGCTGAGTTCGATCCTACATATCCAGATAAAACGTCGGAAGGTGGCGTCTGGCACGGCAAGCTCGATCACGAAATTATTCTCATACAGATCGAAGAGTTCAACTGGGATGAACATGAGCAATACCATCGTGGGTTGGATGAACTTAAAGGCGACGACGAGTGAGGGAAAAGTCCCGGTGATTCCACGCCCCGCAAATGTGGGGCTGAGGCAGTCTGCGGTTTGGTGATGGCTCGCATCCCGAAGCCGCTCACATAGGAACTGGAAGCAGAACAGCTATGAGCAAACGACCACGGAACAAGAATTTCTGGTGGGCAATGGCAGGAGTTCTGATTTCTATCGCAATGATGGCCGTACTCGTATTTACCCGCCTTAAAGATTGGTTCTTTGCAGCGATCTTGTTTGTCGCATTGATTAGCGGCCGATTGGGGGTGTACTTCTACAGAAAGTCTGGGGGGCGTAAAGACAGCCTAGACAAACAACGATGGTGGGATGCTTTTTGATTCAATGGAGGGAGCATGAAAAATAGTAAGCATTCGATTGGCGTTGCGGGGGTGCTCCTGGTCTGCATGTTTCCAGTTCTTATCTTGCTGTTAGCGCAGAGATACCCAAGCATGATCGAGCGCAGAATAGAATCCACCAGATTAGAAGCTGCATCGGTTTACAGAACTACGCAGCCAAAACATAGCAATGTTAAGACGCTGGAAATCATCATGCCGGATGGAAGAGCGTATGACGTGGAAACGTACCTGAATGCGCAAAAAAACGTGAATTTTGACTCAAATCCATGATGGGAAGACCCAATCAAGTTGGTGCCATGGACACTTTCGGCATGTTGTCTCAAACCAAATTTTGTAGAAGTGAATGCTTTAGGGAACTAAATGGATAAGATTTATGCGGTTCAAGCCTTCAGGGGGCTTGCAGCTTTGATGGTCGTTGCTTTTCACGGGCTGAGTATCCAAGAAAAGTACCTGCCGGGGTCAATGTTCCTGCCACAGATATTCAATCTTGGTCAAACAGGTGTAGACCTATTCTTCGTAATCAGCGGTTTCGTAATGGTTGTGGTAAGCCAAAGTAAGGTCTACTCAACTGGAGGGGTCGCTGCCTTCCTTCGCAACAGAATGTTGAGAATTTATCCGACCTATTGGGTTTACTACTTCTTGCTGCTTGTTGTTTTCTTGTCCGTGCCCGGCATAATCAATAGCTCTCAAGGTGGAGAGGTAGACTTAGTAAAATCTTTCTTTTTAGTTCCCAATGAAAAACTTCCTTTATTATTGGTTGCTTGGACGCTGACACACGAACTGTGGTTCTATATCGTGTTTGCTGGGCTTTTATTGCTCAGAAATAGGATGAGGCTGCTCGGCCTTGGGTTGTGGCTAGCTGTGATTATTCTGGCTTCAGGTTGGCAGTTCACCTCTCCGCTGTTGCGTGTGGCTTTCCACATTTTTACCGTGGAATTCATCTTGGGAGCTTTGCTTGCATATGCTTATATAACTTTGCGATCCGAGAAGCTGGGGGGTATCGTCGCGATCCTGGGTGTGGCTGTCGCTACCATACTGCTGTACTTCGGGTTTTCGGAGGTTGCGAAAGGTAATGTTGATGTGCAGTCAAATATCTCGATTTCCAGAGCAATATTTCTTGGAGGTGGTTTTTCAATACTTGTATTTTCAATGGCTATTTTTGAATCACTAAAGTGGATGAGTGTTACTTATCCCTTGCGGTTTATGGGTGATATTTCGTACTCAGTCTATTTGTCCCATGTATTGATACTAAGCTTGCTGGGTCGTGTCTGGTATGCATTAAATGCGTCTGGGACCGTTGTTTGGTTTCATGCTGCTGTATTTTGGATAGCTGCGTTTGTAAGTGTAATTATTGGTGGGTATTTGGCTTTTGCGCTGATTGAACGTCCTTTGTTAAAGGCGACTCTGTACAGATTGAAATCACGGAAAAAAGGCGATATGGAAACCAAAAATAAATGGTGTGAGTGGTTTGGCCACAATGATAAAAGCCTTGGTCCCCAAGACTACCTTTACGATAATCAGAACGAAGGTTTCGTCTGCAAGCGTTGCGACCATACTCACAACGTGAATGCCCAGTCACCGCCCATACCCCCTCCAAAAATCCGTAAGGTGATTATCATTGCCTGGATTCTTGTTGTGCTAGGTGCAGTCCTGTATGAACTCTCTAGGTAAATTAGGAACTACCGCCGTAGCCCCGCCTGTTGTTCTAAGTCCGGCGCTACCCTATGGGTAGGCCGGACGGTCTCAAGCCACCATCAAAACTGACTGGCTATGTTTTAGTCTAATCATTTGCCCAATTGCAGTCGCTATCGCTTCGAAAGCGACGTAAATGACAGATTGACCCAGTATTTCGTGGGCAATTGTGTTGGATACTCCGCTAACGATTTCAACGGGTATCGTTTTCGCTGTGGCATGTTCGATCACCGTAAGTAGCCTACTCAGTGAAAAGTTTGTCGGGTGACGGATGAACGGCTCAGTTGACCTGGCTTTAGCATAGCCACGTCCAATGCATCCACACGAGGTAGCTTCAGGTGTCAAAATTTGCCTGCGAAACCCCTTGCCGGTTGCAATGTCGCGTACTTCCTTCTGTTCCAGATAGTCATAGGATTTCCAGCTCTCGTCATGATCTGGGACATCTTCCATTAGGTCCCTCAGAGAGCCTTCCTTGGTGCGAAGTGGCAGAATTTGATCCAGTGTCAAAGTGTCAATAGCTCCCTCTGTGTAGGCCACCAAAGTCATTCTGGCGCGATTTTCAAACGCTCCGAAAACGTTTCCATCAAGGATGCACTCAAAAAGTTTGTAGCCTAGTGATCCCAGTACTGATCGGATGACATCCATGGATGTACTAGTCAGGTAGTCAGGAACGTTTTCTATGATCGCCATTACTGGATTTGTGTGACGGACAAAGTCTAGAAAGTCTATGAATAATGAACCCGCAGATGGATGTTGTTCAGCTGCGGAAAGCTTGTTTTTCGCCTTACCGGCACGTGATGCTCCTGTGCAAGGAATGCCTGCAATAACCAGATCGCATCGGGGTGTACCATCACCACGCTGGACATCGCGGACGTCGGCACAAATAGCGATTGAGTTATCTCGCCAAAGCATTCGGTTGTTGCGCAGACTGGCATCCAGATACTGCTCCTCGAGCTCGATGCCTATTCGAACGTAGGTGTCGATACCAGATCGTGCTAGTCCCGCGTGAATCGCACGATCCAGCACGCCCCCACCGTGAAATAGGCTGCACACAGCCAATGGTTCTCTAGCATTGAGCTTTTGATTCAGCCGCGCCAGGCGTTCATCTATCCGTTTATCTTTGTCCAAGGCGGTGATCAGGATCCTGCCCAGGCGAATGACTACCCTGACTTTTTCTGCGGTCTTGAAAAGACTTCGCAGCAATGCTGTTCGGATCTCGATGAGCGGTGTCGTTACGCCGTTGCGAACACGTTTCGAGACTCTGATTATCCCGGAGTTGTTTGCATCTGATGTATGCGCTGGCACCAGCTCCAACTTGGTTTTTCCGTCTCCGCGTGACAGGGAAAAGCATGACCCGATTTCGATGCCGGCATTTAGTAGCTTTTGGCCCTCAAGCCAAATCCGTGGTACGCCGCGGGCTTCCCCAATTTTTGGGGTTATGAGCAATGAGAAGGTATTCATGTGGGGTTCTCGAAGGGAACCCGGCCCAATGGGAGGATTCCCATTGGGTTGATTGAGCGATGAGTGTGCAGCCACCGACGTTAGTCAGCCGCTCGCGCTTCCGGTTGCTTTGCGAGCTTTGGGGATGGATCTACGCAAGAATTTGCGTCGGGTTCATGAGGACGTGGCCTCATTAGGTGATGAAGCTAAAGTTGCACGCCCAGGCTCTTACAAGTTCGCCATCAATGTCAAGGCGCGACATTGATCCATTAGGCCAAGTCTCCTGCAGGAACTTATGATCAAGACATGATGAAGGTGTTAATCATGGCTTCGGATGGCATCAATGCTCCGGACTTGCATCCGCAGCAGGCGAGCTAGTGAGGCTTGTTCAGAGACCGGATTGTTTGTTCTGTCCTTCTACACAAGTCGCATGCTTTCACTTATGACCGCCGCTCGCGTCCGTGCTTGCCAGCCAGTCGATAGCGGATAGCAGTAGGTCGCCGTCGGGGGCTCCCTCAAGCTTGATGGATCGCGCAGAGAGATTGTCCTTGATGACCAACGTCGGTGTGGCGGTGACGCCTTCCAGGCTGGCTTGGTGAGCCTGGCTGCGAACAGTCCGTTGGACAGAGATATTGTTCGCGGCGCATTCATCAATAGCGTTCTGTCGATCTTCAAGCCCCGGCACCTGTGGATTAACAGCAACCCCTAAACCATTCGACCGAGTGCGTTGATAAATGATTTCCAAGGCCATCCAGAACGCTTTATTTCCTCCTTCGATGCCCGCGCATTCTGCCCACCGAGCCTCATAGCCTGCCACCGGTTCGTGCATTGAAAGCGGTAGATGGTGCCACTGGAGGTTCACGTCCGGGTGCTGGTCAAGCCAGGCTTTGAGGTGCGGGAAATAGTCCTTGCAGTAGGGGCACTCGAGATCCCCATACTCGATGACGGTGAATCGAGCACCGCGGCTCCCGTAAACCCATCCCCCAGAACGTGTATTCGACAGCGGTGTCATTCCGACTTGATCATCAGCGGCTTCGGCCGGCTTGTACCCGGTGTCGTGAAGCCATGCATAGCTCCAGACTGCCAAGGCGATCGCCACTATCGAACAAGCCGCGATCTTGTGAAAACGCATGGGCCGCTTCATGCGGATGCTTCATTGTCTAGGAGCTGCTTTGTCAGCAACTCTTGGTCCAGCAGCGCAAGAAGAGCTTTCTGCGCGCTTTCGGGCTGGGGATGATGCTCAAGCCACTGGTCCAGTGCTTTGTGAAGTTGAGACTGGATCTCTCGACGATCAACCGCCACATGTTTCACGACTTGCAAATGCTCGATCAGAACCGGGGCACAGATCTTCAATGCCTGCAGGGATTCTTCCTGCGGGTCTTTGAGGATTTGGGTCAGGCTATCGATCAAATTTTGAGTCAACGCATCCATGGCTCTCATGCCAGGTTCTCCAATGCATGGGGTGTTGGGAATGTGATTTTTAATGGTTCGATACCGCGCTTTCGATCAAGGTCTGCAGCCACTTCCATTGCGGCTCCCAACTCGTCGACTCCCAAGGACTGCATCAGGTCATATCGTTGCTTCTTCTCTTCAGGCTCGGTCATGGCCAACGCCAGGTACAGACTTGGCGGGACAGCGCGAAACAGGACTTCCATTGACTTGGAAAGCACCACGCCCTCCGTGTATTTCCCGCTCTCTTTACGGGCTGAAAGCATCAAGCCTTTCTGGGCCGGTGTCAGCTCGCGGAAGCGAGAGATCTTTTCCACCTCATCAGGCGGCATATTGAGGCAGATCCACCACTCGATCATGTTGAGCATCGGCGCAGCGGCAGGGGGCAAGTCATCAATGTTCTGCGTAGCCAACCAGAACCAGGCACCGAGTTTTCGCCACATTTTGGTGATCTTGATGATGTAAGGGGAAAGCAAAGGATTCTTGGTGATGATGTGACCTTCGTCTGTCACGTTGACGAGAGGACGGCCCTTGTATTGGTCACGTTCGGCTATGTTGTTCACGGTATTGATCAGCGAGATATATGCGATCGACAACTGGGCGTTGTAACCCTCACGTGCGTAGGTCGCTAGGTCGACAATCGTCAAATCTGCTTCAGGCCATGGCGTCCCCGAACGGTTGAACATCTCCCCATCGGCACCCATGCAAAACATGTCCATGGCTTCAGCCATTTCAAGCATGCGGTTACGCCTAGACTCCGGTATGGAGGTATCCTCTCCGGCAACGCGCAGCGCGTTGCGCACATCCTCGGTCAGCACAGTGCGATTAGCGTCAGAGCATGTTTTTGCTGCAGAAAGGATGCAGTGCCGGATTACGCTCCGGTCTGCTCGCGTCAGTCGAGCGTCCTCCTTCTCCTCTCCACCGGTAATCATGAGACGGGCAACGATCTCCATCTCGCCCAGAACATCGCGTTCGTCATCGTCTTGATCAGACTTGGTACTCAGGTCCTCATCAGAGCTTTCGAGATCATCAGCGTCCAAGGTCTTGACCTGACTCGGGGTATTCACCAGGCGAATCGCATCAGCGAATGGAGCCAGGCTTACCCCTGAGTTCGGAGCCAGCTTTATTCTGTTGACCGTCAAGCCCAACTTTTTGGCGAAGTCACCAAGCAGGCCAAAGCTATTACCCGCTTCAACGATGAATAGCCGGGGTGCATAAACAGCGATGAGTTGATTGAGCAGATTATTCAACGTGGCGGACTTACCGGCCCCTGTCGGGCCAAATAGGAACATGTGCGCGTTCATCTGACGATCCAGTTTGTTGAAAGGATCGAAGGTGAGCGGAGCTCCACCGCGATTGAAAAGTGTTATGCCGGGGTGTCCTGTCCCGCTGGAGCGGCCCCACACCGGACACAGGTTTGCCACGTGCTGGACGAGCATCATCTGAACGTACCAGTCCAGAGCCCGCTTTTGATTAACGTCGAAATTCCCAGGAAGCCAGCGTAGGTAGCTGTTGAGTGGAGCAACTTCGTCGTCAGTTGCCACTGGCTCCATGCCGGCGCCAAGCAATGCGTTCGTCAATTGCATGCTGCGTTCAGTAAGCTGCGCTTCGTCGCGTCCTTTAAGATAAAACGCAATACTGCCTCGATATAGCTTGTGCTCCCGACCGATCAGCTTCCTGGCATCGGCCACCGCCTCGCGGGTTAGTGCAGAAGCTTGGTTGTCACCGACCGATTTGCGTGCCAGCTTTTCTAGGTGTCCTTCCAATACATCCTGGGGAGTGATGACCATGGTGATGGCCAGCACGGTGTCCTCAGGCATTTTGTCAAATAGTGCGTGTAAAGCGTCACCGCCCTTGCGCGTTTCGCCGGTCAGGTGGCCTGTCCGTGGTGCCTCACGCAGACGATCAAGCATGATGACTCTGTGGGGCTGGCCATCGAAGTACCACAAGCCCTTCTGGCTGTCAGACTTGGGCTCTCGATAAAAGAGTCCTTGGGCAAAGTCGTCGCCAGTTACCAGAGGCAAGTCCTCGCCTGCGTCCTCGGTCCGCTTGTTTACCAGTTGAAAAAAACGATCAAAGTCTTTGAGTGTTGTTCCCAAATGATCTGGGTGTGGGTTGAACCACTGTAGAAGCCAGTGGCGGATGTCGTAGCCGTCCATGCGCTTGCTTTTGATGCCTGCGTTTGCCAGACCGCCTGTGAAGCGCTGACAGATGTTGTCTAGATGCATGGCTGGGGTTTGACCACGAAATGCTGCATCGCCAACTGCCCGACGATATACCACCACCCGCACGCGGCGCTGTTGGCCGCGCCAAGGCAATTTTGAAACAGTCGTGTCCTCAAATAGACCACCGGGTTTGGCTATTGCATCCAGATGATGTTTGAAGAGATCCAAATACAGCTCCGTGAATGGACTGCCTTTGGCTTGTGGTCTGATGTACTCACGAAGGTTTTTTAGATAGTCGTCCCAGCTGGTCTCATCTTTTGCGTAGAACTGAACAACCCACGGCGACGTATCGAGCTCGTCGAAACTGTTCTGCAATGCGTTTTCAAGCGCATCTCGGACTTTGCGAAGCCATTCGGGGTCACGGCCTTCTGTCCCAATCGGTGTGAGCTCGAAAAAAGCTGCCAAGGATTTGCCGTCTTCGAGGAGCATTGCTCGTTCGGCTGGCAAGTATTCGGTCCATGGAAGTAAATCCACAAAGCTTGGTTTTACGTCGTAAAGCGCGGCTACGTCGGCGATAGTGGCAGGTTTCTGCTTCGGATTTTTCCAATCGCCTGGTGCAGGAATGCCTTGATCAGCCAATCGCTTGAGATATCGCTCAAGGGCTGCATCTACGTCAGATTGATCTGAAGCCGTCAGATCTGCGACAAGGGTTTCGGCTTGTTCTACGTCAGCGCTTGACCCTATGGAGAGGGACTCGCCGGGGGGAAAGTCATCAGCGGTGGAGTCGAGGCGAGTGCGGCCTTTGAGCCGTTCATAAAAATTCATCAGTAGTCCTCTACCCGCTCGCCAGGCATGGCGTACTGCACGCGCTGATAAAGAGGGAATACAGTGGTATAGCCAGGAACTGGTGCTGGATCGGACCCGGCAAGGTGTGGAAACACGTACATGACCAGGTCGGGATTGGGCAGTCGCTTGAACTGGCTGTAGATCTCGTTCTGAGCAGTGCGCGTGTAAGTCGCGCTGTCTTGCATGGGCTGGGCAGAGCGCACATCGATAGGTCGGCGCAGCTCGGCACGGGCATCGAGCAACTGTCGTCCACTGGCGCTACCTGCCGAGCCGGTTGTGCCTTGGTTCCAAATATCCGTCATAGTGTTCGGACCATGCGGCAACATCTGCTCTTTGTCTGTCGAGCATCCAGCCAACAATGCCGCTGTCAGGGAGCAATACATCAACACCCAGCGCGTTGAGCCTGCGTGATCAATCCAGGTTGGCATTGGCATGGTTCGCTCCTGTCGCGTACTTGACCTTACGGCCCTTGAGTTCGTAGTCAATTTCCAATTCTTGATCAATGTGAAGCGAGACCTGCGCCCCGGGCATGACGTAGATGGCCGCGAACGCTTGCCCATAGAGCTTGTTGACCCAGCTCGAAACGTCAGTCACCCCCTGAGTTAGGATCTTTCCCATCGCCTCGTTGCCAGACAACCCCGTGCTGCCGAGCGTCCCCGAGGCATTGGATACGTAAGATGAAGTACTACCTTCGGTCTTGATCAAAGACGCCGCTCCTGCTCCAGCTGCAGTTATCAGCGCTTGGGAACCGATATATTGCTGCGCGTTGCTGCGTCGCTCGCCGCCAATGCATGGGATTCCGTATGGGTCGCTGATCCAGCCCAGACCGCCCTGGATGGGCTGCTGATCACCGGAGTTGTTCTGATTGTTGTTCTGTTGATTGTTGCCCTGGACAGGGGCAGGTAGCGTGCGGACTGTGCCGTCGTTGAACACGAAGGTCAGACTTTTGATTTGTCCTCGCACGCATGAGAGGGTCCAGTCGCCGGAGGCCGTGCCGCTGGCCACAGCACCTGCTACGTCTGGGAGATCAATACCGTTGGCGGTCAGATTGTCTGGACCAATCAGTACCTTGAAGGGGTAGGGGTCATTAACGGTTCCGTCTACTGGAACCCGTCCAATCAAAGCTGACATGGCCACTGAGCCCATCAAGGTTGAGTTCTGAGGCAGGGTGTAGGCTCGACGTACCTTCTTCCGATCCTGTTGTTGGGCACCTATGTCATCGCGAACTGCCTGAGCGCCAGTGGTGAGAGCCATCTGCCCTCGATCCACGGAGTCTCCAAAGGATGTTGGAAAACTGTAGCCACTCGCGGGCACGCTGGTACCGGCAGTAATTGGTTTACCGTTGCTGTCCAGGGCGGTCGCGTCTTGAGGGTCAATCCAAACGATATCCGAACCGCTCGCCTCCGATTTGAACTGATTGCCATCACCAGGTTGAACGCCCAGACCGATAGGCAGATCCGAGTTTGAGGAGGTGTTCTGCCCCAGCCTGGTCAATTCGTCTATCTGCTTCCTGAGACCATCCAGCACGCTTTGCTGTTGCTGCTGGCTATCGAGTTTGAATTGATCCTGAGCGTTTTTCAGACGCTGCTCTACTGTCTGATCGATGTTAGCGAGCCGTTGTTTGAGCGCTTCGTTATCCTGTTTCACTGTCGAGTTCTGCGCGATGACGTCGGAGATCTGCTGCTTTAGCTCGCGTCCCTCAGCTACAACTGTTCGCAGAGTGTCGCTAGGCGTGTCTCCTTCCACTCCAAGTGCTTTCGCTTGCTCAGCAGTAAGTTTGGGCGCCGGTGCGTTTTCGGATTGTGGCGTGTTTACTCCTCCCAGTGTTCTGATGCCGATAAAAACCATCAGCAGAAGAAACGGGACGACCAGGTATTTGAGCAGCGGATTACTCTTCATGCTTTGCTCCCTGCGTTGCACGCGGATCTGCCGGGGCTGCAGAGAAAACTGTCGCCTGTGTCAGTCCATGGCCCCGGGTAACCAAGTACAAGGTCGTTGTGTCACTAGCATCGCCACGCGATCCAAGATATGGATGTTGGAACGCTGCTGTCACGAACTCACCCATGAGATCACGGGGATCTAGAGCGACGCGCTGCGCAGTCTGATTTTGCAACTTCACAGCAGTCACCCAGAAATCATCCAGACGCCACGCTCCAAGAGGGGTCGATCTCACCGGTAGCGTAGGAAGCAGAGTGGTCAGGTCCAGGCGGCGATCAACCTTCACCTGGCTAATGTCGTTAACAGGCTCGACGGTGCGTAGCGGGGCATAGAGCATCTGGGCTGCATAACGTGTCAGAACTACCGGGACAGGTGTTTCCCGTTTTGCCACTTCTTCTGGCTCATCGTCTTCATCGTTCGAGTGACTGGATTTTTGTTGATTCTGGGCATTGGCTTTGGTGGAGCGTGTTGCGGTCGCGCCTCCGTAACGTGGGGATGAGGTTTCACCCTCTACAATTTTCACGGGCTCCAACGCAGGTTGATCATGGGGTGCTTCAGTAGCGGCGATATCGACCAGTATGATTTCTCCGGTCTTGGCATTCTGCAGTTGGAGTCGAGTGGGTTCTATTGCTTCCTTCGGGAATAGATAGATCGCACCACCTGTGCTCTGTACCCGCAATTTTTCAGTTAATGACCGAGGCAGCCCTACACGAACATTCTGGTCAACGAAGATGATTCGTTCCTGATTGATGCGGAGAGGGATGGCCAAGGGCAATCTTTCCCATCGAAGAATCTCAACTGCTGAAGCGAGCTCGATTTTGCCCGCCACAACTATCAGTAACGCAGAGCATGTGAACATGCGCAGGAAACTCATTGGAAGACTCCCTTTTGCTGGGGGGCGTCGACATTTCCTTCGATTCGCTGCGGTGCGCCGCTATAGCAATCCCAAGCCAATCCAAATGGGTTGGTTTCTGGATCGACGTCCATTCGCACGACGTGCAGCGGGTATCGCGCGAGTGCGCGCTTGACCAATTGGCCCCCGTAATATTCGTCTGCGGTGATATCGAGCGTGACTTTCCAGTCGTCGACAGAGTTGGATATCGTCCTGATCTCAGGCGAATCTCCGTAGCCGCGCCCTGGGATTTCGTATACGCCACGAACACGTTTACGCAGCTCGCCGCTTGACCGGCGCAGTTCAAAGTCGCTCTGGAGGTATTGCTTACAAGCAGGGGTGATGTAAGCGCCCAAGCGCGTGATATTCGCCTGATAGTCCTGTTCACCATCCACAGGCCAGCGATTCATCTGCTGAAAGATGTACAAGCCGAATGTGTACACAGACTGAGGAGGGACGTCCCACCACAGTCGGGTGCTACCCGTTCGCAGATCCGGCGGAACGTGAACCGTCATATCCTTCGGCGCCCGGTACCACCCGATGCCGAGCCCTAAGGCCACCAGAGCTAGCACGACGATTGCCATCCTGAGACTCGTGATGTGCGCTCGTTGTGAGTCAGCTAGCTTTAAAAAACGGCTCATCGTTGCTCGCTCCGACGGCAAGTCCAGTTGCCTGATCGGATGACCAGATTGGCGCTGTTAAATGAAGTTGGCCCGAGCGTTGCCGCCTGCAGTTGCAACTTGCGATAGACCCAGGTCTCCGGTCGACCTCTTTTGAGACGTCGTAATACCCGGGATGCGATTAGCAACCCTAATGTCCCTCCGACGAGCGCGCATAGCACGGGCATGGACGGCGTGATCACAAAGGCGAGCGGCACGCCAATCACAAATCCCACGCCGCTACACCCAAAAACGGTCATCCACATCTCATCCGCCGTAAGACCACCAATCACCACAGGCTGGTTATTCAGGCGACTTGGCAGAAAACGCAGAGTGCCGTCCTCATGCTGGTCTTGCTGAATCTCGGTCATTGAATGGCCTACCAATTAAAGAATATTGGAGGCAGTAGTGACCAGGTAGATCACGATGCCGATCAAGCAGACGCCAACTACAGCAGTACCCCCCAAGTCAGCCCACTTTGCTTTCCCCATGTGGATATCGTGGTACACGCCCAAAGCATGTCGACCGACCATGAATATCCCGAAAGCGCAAAGGCACAAACCCAGAAGAGTAAAGCCGTCGAAAGCGTAGTTCTGGAACGTCTGCAGGAAGCTGTTCCCAGTGCCACGTGTGGGTGCCTGTGCACTCGGGAGAGCAGCAGTCGCACTACCTGGCCCAGCAGTTAGTAGCAGGGCCGAGTAAGGTCGGTGTTTCATGAAAGCCCGAGCTCGCGCGAATAGTGAAAAAAGTGGCATGTTTATCTCCTTGGAAAAATTCAGCTCAACAGCATGTAGGTCATGATCATGAACAGTAGGGCCCAGCGAACGGCTGATGCAGCCGCCGCTGCGCGATCCAGATTTCGGGTGGCCCATCCGCGATAAATGCTTAGAAATACCCAGACGCCCCATAGGATGAGGATGCCCATTGCAAGTCCGGTCCACAGCGTGTTGCTGCTCGCTGGTGTAAAGCCGGCTGCCGCTTGGAAAGCGTTGATCTGGGTCGACGACATCGTCATGGCGTGTGATCACCGCTGACGTTGTATTGGCCTGAGATCTCTAAGGGGTCGCGGGGCTGGGCTCGAGATGGAGACAGGTAGTCCTGCAGACCTCGGCGAATGCGAGCGATGTCGCTAACCAACCTGGAATAATCCAGGTGATAGCGCTGCGCCGATTCGTTTGGAAGGTCAGCGCTACGTTGTGCAACAGCCTCAAGCGCGTTGAGCTGGCGAATCATCACCTCAACGTTGGCTTGCTCGGAAGCCGTTCCGGCAGCCTGGGCATGTGTTGCTAGCACCGGGGTGCATAGGAGGACTGCGGTCAAGCAGATCTGCACGCGTGAAGACGTTGATCTGATCGCGGGGAGATTGATTTTCACGTCGCGGGCCTTGGATGCGTTAGGAATCTATGTCCACAGCATGACCAGTGACCCGACTTGATTCAGCCCCAAACCCTATTTACGTCTCAGGGGGTTTAAGTCAGTGTGTTGATGGACTTTTAAGGGTGAACAGTGTGTGACAAAAGGTCCCTGGATTCTTCAGTGCCCGAGCGCAGGATGCATTCAGCTGTGGGGCTGGTCGACTGATCGTAGAGCTGGGCTGGTAGTTTCTTTGACGTATATTCGGGAGCATGCAGTAAATGGGTCGAGAGCCAAAAAGCTTGTACAAATATTTGAGTTTTAGTGACCGGATGGTTGAGCAGCTTTATCACGGAAAGGTCTTCTACGCTGATCCTGGGACATTTAACGACCCATTAGATTGTCGGCCTGTCGTAGTCGCTGGGAACCAAACCATAGACGAGCTGCAATTGCTTTGAGATTGATGGTTCTTAGGCGTGTTCAAAAGGAGTCATCTGCTGCTCTGAAGCGCTTGAAGCTCAAAGGCGATAAGTTAGACTTGCATCGTGCTCGGCTAGGCGAGTCGGAGGTACAGGACGTTATTCTAGGCATTGAATATTCGATTAACGCTTGATCATGTCTTATGCGTTATAAACGAGCGCCACACGATATGCTCTGGCAGTTAAGCGATCTACAGCTCCCATTCATCTCCTTCACTGACTACAGGGTGTTCTTCGCTAACGACGATAAGATTTTTGCCGCGGTGCCTTAAACAACAATTCGATATTAAGCTTGATTCGGCAGCATTTCGATAAGTGATTTTGTCTATGGAGCCGGTCCACACAAAACGTTGGGTTTCAAGGCACGCCAAGTAGTAGCTAGTGTGCATGGCAAATTCTCAGGTTGTTGAATGGACGTGCTCAGCTTAGCAAAGAGTCGGGAGTGAGCTATACGGGTTCGAGTATCCTGATGGTAGGTGTTTTCAGTCTATATGAATCGCGGCATCAAACGGCCACTAATTTTGTATTGCTTGTTACGTCATTCACGGTAAGCTGCTTTATACGCCGCTTAGGCAGCCGAATCAATGGAGAGAGAAATGGCAAGCGGTCCAAACGATCAGGTTCATTATAATGCTGTACGCCGAGCCCTACTGAACGGCAATGCTGCAGTCATGGTTGGCGCGGGCTTTAGCAAAAATGCAGAAAACGGTGACGAGCTTGCAATTTGGAAAGACATTGCTCAAGAGCTTTGGCGAGAGTTGAATCCTGGAAGTGATGAATTGTCCGATTTTTCTTCTGGCGTAGTTACTCAGCTCGGAGAGCAGTATGCGAGGGTTTTTTCTAAGCCGGCGTTAGAGGAGCTGCTAAAACGTTTAATCCCTGATGAGCGCGTCGCGCCTGGTTTGCTCCATAGAAGCTTGCTGTCTCTTCCGTGGTCGGAGATTTTCACTACAAACTATGACACTTTATTAGAACGTGCCGCTGAAACTATCGTGGATAAGGCTCATTATACTGTTATGTGTCGTGAGGATATACCGCAGTCAAAAATCTTGAATCGTCGTAGGATTGTAAAGTTGCACGGATCATTTCCTTCGCAACGTCCATTTATTTTTACTGAAGAAGATTATCGTCGATATCCAGAGAATTCTGCACCATTTATAAATTTGGTGCGTCAATCCATGTTGGAGAATGTTTTTTGCTTAATTGGCTTCTCAGGAGATGATCCGAATTTTCTTTATTGGATCGGTTGGGTGCGAGACGTGCTTGATGCACACGCGCTGCCGATTTATTTGTTCGTTAATAAGGCTCCTAGTTTAGGGCAGCAAAAATTGCTTGAATCACGCAGAGTAACATTTGTGGTTTTGCCAAGCGATGATGTAGAGGAATGGGATTACGCAGCGCGTTTTGCGAAGCTGTTCGTCACCCTCAAGCAACCTCTTATCACGGATGTAGACAGGTGGGGGCGTGCTCCAGCAGCATTGGGATCTATATTCGACTTAGCTGATACTAGCCGCACTGTTTATGAGCGGGTTGTGGCGGCCACAATTATAGTTCGTGACCTGCGAAAAGGGTATCCTGGGTGGTTCATAGCTCCCTATGATGTAAGAGCCCGTTTCCGATATTGTGTCAGGGATATCCACGGAAATCTAGCTTCCCTCCAAGTGAGCGAGTATTTCGAAGCACATGCCCCCTATGTGGGAATAGCAGTGCTTGCAGAGTATTGCTGGCATCAAGAGATACTTCTGCAGTGTTTAGATGATCAACTTGCGGAACTCTCGCTGCGACTGCTTCAGCAGGTAGAGTCTAGATTATATAATGTTTCTATCGCCGAAGAAGGTGATTTGAAGGGTTTGGAGGCGCAAACACCTTATGCTTTTCAGCAGCGTTGGAAGGAATTAGCTATGGGGGTTTTGCGTTGGGCTCGTGAGACGGTACGTCAAGTTGAGTTTCAGATAGTCCTCCGATTGTTGGAAGATAATTTTTCCACTGATTTACATGTGGCCGATCAAATAACCTACGAGGATGTTTTATTCAAGCTGTATACCGGCCAGCGCGACATAGCCCAGCAGCTATTGAAGAAGTGGGATGTACGCTCACCCGACAGTTACATGCTTGTACGGAAAGGGATGCTGCTGGGTGAAGTAGGTGAGACTTCGACAGGTTTGAAGGTTGCTCTCTCTGGCTTGAAACGCTTGAGAAGTAATCAACGGTCACGCTCCAAGTCAACTCTTTACCTCTCGCAGGAAGCATGGGCGTGTCTTGCGATTGGGTATATTCAGAATGCTCAATTCAATCCTTACGACCAGCAGGCTCCTGAAGATGAGCAAGAGTTTCTTCCTGAGGTTGTCACGCAGCGACTGAGTGATTTGGCCGCAGTAGGTCACGACGTTGAAAGGGAGGTTTTACTGCTTACCGCAGACCTAAAAGCTGAAGCGCCAGCTCCATCTCAGTCTGTTACCTACACACCGCAATTCGAACTTGGCCGGTATTCCACCACTCGACACCTAGGAGGCGGTAGTGCTTACACAGCAAAGGTGCGCGCGTCTTTCTCTTGGCTAACTCTAACCGATCGAGTTGCTTTAGTTCCTAGGGTTGGTAACGCAACGTTCGACATTGACTTGTTCGGTCAAGCAGCTTGGTGGGTACAGCATGCTGACTCAATTCAACGTGTTCTTAGCGTGATGATAAGGTTACAGAATAGCTCAATGCTGGAACCGCGAAATCCAACTCAATTTATCCATTCAGCAGGTTGGCTGTCTCGTTACCAAGTCGCCAGGACACCTGAGCCACTTGCTGAAGAAATGTATTTACGTTCAATGGACTTTGTTGAGCGCATGTTTGTGCAAGGGTTTCAGTCTGATCTGGCAGAGCGAGTCATCACGTTCCATATGCAGGTTTCCTCTAGGCTCGTCATTCGTGTCACCACGGCAGGATTTGCCGCATCCCAACTTGAGAGATTGGTGAAGCTTTACAATCACGAACAGATGATATTGCGCCCAAGCCTCTGGAAAGAGGCAACAAACCTGACTTTACGCTGTTTTGAATCTTCATCACCTGGGGAGCGGCTTCAAGCACTTACGTCCATAGCATCCGTTCCTGATCTCCTCGAGTTAGGAGTACATGATCGTTTCCACGGGCGTTATTGGCTCCGATTGGACGCCTTTTACAAGCGGGAAAGTGATCTGAATATTCATAATCCATCCTCTGAGATGGAGTCAATTGTTGACAGCCTGGTCAATCGCTTGGCGGCAGGCGGTTTAATGAAGATTTCGAATTTGGTCGAACCGGAGGTTACAACTGCAAGCATTTGGCATCGCTTGTTTTGGATCAAAAATTGGGGTGGAATGTCCAAAAAACAAGTGGCAAATGTTGAGCGGATCTTGTTCGCAAACGGGGATTGGCCTGTAATTCCAGAGCGCCATCGCTGGGCAGCGTTTTTGTGGGTCGCCGGGGTACGTAAGAAGGCTTTACAAAAACGTTTTATAGATTGGATGTTCCAGCAATCGTTGGAGCATTTCTCGACAGTTTCACTGCGCAGTGATTCAGACAGTAAAGTAACTAGATCTTGGGGGATACGCGATGCAGACGAGTTTCTTATCAATCTTCGCCATTCGATTGATACATTCAAATGGTCTGAGGATGAAACAGTTAAGGCTCTCCTGATCATAAAGTCCTGGTGGGATGGGGAGTGGACGTATATTCGGCCTGAACTGGACAAGCTCGACGAAGTGAAAAAAATGTTTGTCACCCGTATGAGAGCTATTGACTCGATTCTAGCTGCTTTTATCGATATGCATTCATTCAAGGCGTTGAAAGATCCGACCCTTAACTTGTGGGTGGATGAGATGCGTACGGGTGTTGCTGTCGCAGACTCAAGCCTGTTTTGTACCGATCTTGCTTTCGCCTTCAAAGCAAATGATCAAGCTGCTTTGGCACATATCGAGGAAAAGGTACTCCTGAAATTATTCGACTCGGACCTCGCTGGTGCACATGACATTGCTAAAGTAATTTCCTACTGGGCTCGCCATGAAAATTCTAAGATATGCGATGCTCCAAATGGCTTAATATATGCGCTAGCGGGGGTCGTTTCTGGTCGGCGGATGCCTGTTTTACCTTGGGCTTTGAGTGCTGTGACTGAAATTTCAAAAACTAATCCTGACTGGATTAGTTCTAGTTGCTACGCGCTGTTGAATGTGGGGTTGAAGATCATGCTTTCGGAGTTGACATATGATGACCGACCGGATGGCACGGGTATACCAGATGACAGCGTCCCTGTGTTAAGACATGAGTGCGTAAAGCTATCTAGAGCGTTGAGTGACAGTAAGTTTTATCAGGCAGAGGATGCCTGTGGCCTCTGGCTTCGCGAAGCGATTAACGACCCTTTGCCAGACTTGAGATTTCTCTAGGGTTTTGATGGTCGTTTCTGCATGAGTGCTCATTTCTCAACCAATCCTCACCGCCCGCGACTTAAATGATGGCTAACGTTACATTACAGATGTCTTTTGAAAATGAACAAGAAGCCGATACCTAACGCGTAGCCAAAAGCCCAGCCTTGGGCGTTTTGATTGCCGACCTGGTCGTGTCCCCGATTGATTTGTTGAACGCTGACCAGCTCCCATCCTTCCCGGCCGTGTCGGTTCAACACAGCCAAGGATTCAGGGTTGCTCAAATAGCTGGCCACGTCCGGTTCGGTCGTCTCGTCCGTGGATTTGAACATCAGTACGCCGCTGGTAACGGTCTTATAGGGCAGGGGCACGAAGGTTTGGGTGTATTCAAAATTGGCCATAGGTAGCTCTCAGACGTGAGCCGCAATTACTGATCGGTTGTCTTTGAAGCGCTGCATGATGTCGATCACAAGTGAGTTGACCGCAAGGATATTCATAGCCCTGGTGACCGCGACATACAGAAGGTTCAGCTCATCGTCGCGCTTTCCTCGATCAATGTCTGGAGAAAGCGGATCTGCCGAGAAATCTTCATACAGTCCTACAAAGTCCCATTCCAAACCTTTGGCCCTGTGCGCAGTGCTCAGCGTTACAGTGGCATCGAGCTCCGAAGTGACAGATGCGCCTCGCAATTGCTCAATGCGTTGGGGCAGGTCGGGATAGTTCTCGATGATTTTGATCGAGCGCAGCATCTCAGGATCCTGAGTTGCCTTGGCGATGGCGACATACTGGTCATAATCGGCGTAGTCGGTGAGCAGTTTTCGCTGTTGGACCTGATCATTCATCGCACGGCTGAAATAGAACAGGTCCTCTAGATCTCGCAGCGAGTAACTGTCGATTCCACCAATCCATTGCATGCGGTGGTTCTGGTTGACCAAGCGCAGGGCGTTTTCGATCACTCCGCTCACAGTGCGATGCAGGTAGGTACGGTGCGGTAGATCGTCTGGCAACGTCCGTTTTACTTGAGTTGGCTGCCCCAATCCCTGCAGTGGGATTGTCTCGCCTTTGAAGGACAGAATTACGTTGGCCACGTAGGCAACCGCGGGCCCGAACCTGAAGCTCTGAGTCAGGAAATGCTTCTCTGCGTCCCTCATTGCCGAGCTGTTTAACGCATCCACCGCTCCTCTGAAACGATACAGCTGCTGATGACGGTCACCTACAGTCACCTGGGTGATTGTCTGTATCTGGACCAGATTAGCAATGACAGGGTTAACGTCTTGCCCTTCATCTAGCAAGATGGCACCAAAGCGCTGGCTCAGGTCCGGCTGGCTCATCTGGTAAAGCTTCAGATAGCCGTCGTGCGTCATGGAGACGGAGCGATCCTGGATATCGACCATCTTTTCCCAAACAATCCGGGTCAGATCCAAGGCTTTGCTCATGTATTGTTGCTGAACCGAGGTGAGCGTGCGATTGCTTTGGAATCGCACAAAGTGATCCTCCTTCAGCTCCAGGTCTTTGCTGGCCATGAATGCATTGAGCGTTGAGACAATATCCTTTGCCAGTTCCCAATCCTGGGTATTGATGGTCCTCGCGATGTCAGTCAAACGTAAATTGCCAGACTGCTTATGCTTGTACTGTGTGCCATAAACAGCATAGGCAAGGCCGTGAGCGGTTTTGCACGTCACGTTTCGAGGAAAGCGATTTTTGGCCGCGATCTCAACGGCTTTGTTATAGCAGAGGTACAACATTTTGACGGATGCGTTGTGCTTTGCATATCCGACGAGCGTCGTTGTCTTCCCGGTACCGGCGAATGCCTGAACCAGCAATTTCTTCGCAGATGAGTGGATAGCTGGCAGCTGTTCTTCTGTCCATTGCATGAGAAGCACCTAAAGGTATTTTTTAAAGCTGGAGGCAGTGATGCTGACAGCCAGGCCAAGTAGAGCTGCGCACGGCAAGAGCACAAGTAGAGGGCTCACGCTGAATGGCAGAGCCAAGTAAAGACTCCAGGGAATGATCACTAACGGCACCATCGTGGCCCGGGCTTTGTGATACAGGTAGCTGGATTCGCGACCAGCGCCGAACCGGCGAAGGTCTCGGCGCACCAGACCGTCGACAAAACCCACGAACGCCGTCATCACAAATAACGGAATAGCGAGTGTGAGAATCACCAGTCGTACACAAAAAACCAAAGCCGTGTACAGGGCGGCGAGCCCGTAATCCTGAAATTTGCTCACACCAACACCGAGCATGTAGCGCATGTCGAAACCACGCGACGGCTGACCAGTCTGGGCATAGTCAGTTGTGTGGTGAACCCATTCCTGAAGTCCCGTCTTCACCACGAGCCATTCATAAGTAGCTTCAACCAGCCAAGTCGCGGTTCTGCCAGGCTCTTGCACAACCACGCTCTGTAGAAACCCCTTCGACAACCAGCTGAGCTCATGATCGAGCATTGCACGAGCATGCAGCCAACCGGCCTCCGGCCAAAAAAAATACATACAGACCCATTCGACAATGATTGCCCCGCCTAGAGACAGAAACATTACCGCGGCGAATCTGAAGGGCAGGGTGAACAATGATCCGATGAACGTCTGTTCTTGGTCTTGTTGCTGTTTCGCACGATCGGCAACGTCTGCCATATCAGCTGTTCTCCCCCCGCTCGTTCAACGCATCGCATGTCATGCTGCGTCCTCGGCCGCTACGGCAATCTTTTTGAAGTCGTCAAGCAGATCTGCAGGCAGCGACTCGTTGAGGGTTTGATACCCAGGCGCAGCCCACCAGCCAGTGTCATCAACTTTGCCGACCTGATAGGTCTGTCGCATGCTTTCCGCCAATGCCTGCAGATCTGCTGGCATCACCTCATCAGGGTCATGCCCAGGCAGCGGCATTCTGACTTTCCACAAGTTGCCACCTTCAATCAAAGCGAAGCATTGGCCTTTGGGAAGGCCGACCACGTGCGCGGGCTCAATCATGGGAACGCTGACCTGTTGTACCTGGTCATGACTGGATGATGTGAAGGCTGTGCTGCCTGTTGCGGAATCATTCGCAGAGCTGGCCGGGGTGGATGTGAACACCTGCACCTTGGGCAGCTGATTTGTCAGCAGCTCCGCAGTGGATGTCTCACGCACTCGCAGCATGAACAGGTTGTTGAAGTTACCGATCACCTGCCCGGCTTTAGCTTTGTTGCCAATCTTGGCCTCAATGTCGCTCATTGTTTGGGTGTAGGCCGTAACCTGCATGCCAGCGCCGCCGCCCTTGTTGATCATCGGAATGAACTCCTCACCCATCAGCTCGTTGAATTCATCAGCGTGAAGGTTGATGGGCACCTTTGTTCCCGGGACAGCGCCTGGTAGGCCGTCATCGACTCCGAACTTGTAGATGTGACCTGCTACAGACACCAGGTCAGAGAACATCGAGTTGCCGACAGCAGCAGCAACTTCAGTGTCAGAAAGAGCATCCAATCCGACATAAACCACGGCTTTTTTTCGGACTACCTGCATCCAATCGAAAATAGGCCGTGGGTCGTTGACGTCCTGATAGTCAGGTGAGATGAGCTCCGCCATGCGACCGGTTGTGAGCTTTTCAAGAAGTGGAAGTAGCGAGGCGACGATCTTGTCGAAATAAGTCTTGTCGTAGCGCACGGCGCTGCGAAGTCCATCCATCACTGGATCAGCTACGCGGGTTTGGGAGAGGTATTGATCGATCGCCACCACTCGAAACGGACGGCCCTTCATGTTGAAGGGAATGTTTTTATCGTTGAGCTTGCCCTCGATGGCGACGATGGTCTCCCAAGCTTTGGGATCAAACTCATCAAAATATTTGGAGGCATATTCCTGAAATATTCCTTCGATGTTGATTACATGTTGCTGGATTTGCAGATAGTCAGGGCGCCGGCCCAATGCGACGAGAGCTCTCGCGATAATGTTCACAAAACGCCAGGCAAACTCACGAAACGCTGCAGAGTTGCCTTCGCCTGAAAGCTGACCCGCGATGCGTGTCGCGACTTCCGAGATCCTCCCGAATCGTCCCACGGCGTTGTAACGCGCGGAGTGATCTGGCCACCCTAGGTGGAATACATAAAATTCATTCAGGCGACCAGCACGTTTGCACTCCAGATACATGCGTTTGAGTAGGTCCGCATCGCCTTTAGGATCAAAGACGATTACGACCTCGTGCTGCCCATGTTTTTTACGGCGTATGTCTTGGGTGATGAACAATTCAGCCAGACGCGTTTTCCCAACACGAGTAGTGCCCAGTACTAGTGAATGGCCTACCCGCTCGCCCAAAGGGAGAGACACGTTTTCCTCAAATGGCTCAATGCCGTGCAACCGCGGCAACCCACCGACTGGGGGTAGAGGTCTAACCGGATTGATGGGCACGTCCCAAGACGTGGCTCTGGCCAAGATCCGGACGGGATAGGGTGCAAACTCCGCTCTCTCTTCAAATCGACGGGCTGCTCGGAACAAAGGTGTGGCTTCAACGTAGCTCGAGTACTTAGGTAAGTAAGTATCCATTAGCCGTTGCGTATGGCGTTGCTGCCAGCGAAAGCCAAGGCCAATAAACAGTCGTTGATTGCTCACAGGCACTTCTTTACTGGTCATCGTGTAATGAGGCAGTCGTCTGATGTTTCGTCGATAGCGCAGAACATGCCAAGCCTGTTTCAGCCGCACGAAACCTAAAGCCAGAAAGCCTGCAGACGTTACGAAGCCGAACAACGGGGTCAACGCAAACGCCCACGGCGCGAACACACAGAGAAACGCGCCTGCAGTGCACACGTACACGGTATAGAGCTCGACGGCAGGTCTAAGCAGGGATTCAATGGCGTAATCGTGAGCCATAGCCCAACCTCCTATTGCTCTATAGCAGTTGGGGTGATCAACACCGGGTAATGATTTAGGCCCAGTCGCTGAGACAGATCGTCACCGGAGGCGGGTGATACAAGCGTGTTGGGTAACCAGCTCTTGACGACGGCCAGCCGCTCTGGAGTCGCCACGTTCACGACTAGTCCTACCGCCTGCATCTGTTCGAGGAGCGCGCCGCGCTCCAGAACCCACCGGTGTGACGTTTCATCGTCTCCTATTAAGAACAAAGGTTGCAGGCCCGGGGCATTGATAACGCGGCCTTGAACGTTCCCTGGCGTCATGCGTGTTGTTCGGATCGGTAAACCCTGGGCTACGACAGGATTCAGCTGTGATGCCAGCCCGCTTGAGGTGGGTGCGGAGGGTTCAGGATTAAGAGATCGATAGTAGGGTAACGCTGAGATGCCACCTTTATCTTCAACGACTGTGAGATCTGCAGCGTGGCAAAGCACGGCCGTTAGGCAGAGCGCTGCGCCGGTAATGAATGATCGCTTCATGGGTTAGTCACCAGCATTTGGATGCCGGTAACCCGGCTGAGATGTTTGGCAAAAGCCTTTCGGTAATTGGCGGCCGGGGCACCGCCAGCAGGCCGGTGGTAGCGTCCCGCGACAGTTATCCAGTCACCGCCCAGTGCGTGTTGCTCAGCTAGAATTTGAGCGGTCACATCAAGATTTTTGTAAGGATTGAGTGAGTCGCATGGGTTTCTGGAATTAAATCTGTGCCCGTTCCAGCCCATGTTCACTTGTCCCAGTCCCACGTCTACCCGCTTGGGGCCTGCTTGAGCCAAGGCAATGATCAACGCGGTGCAGGCATCCGCCCGCGTGGCGAAACGATATCCGGCACCAGCGACGTTGAGTGTCCACGGCCACGGCACAAGCTGCCCGCGCAGTTTTGCACCACTCTCCTGCAGCGCCACCGAGTAGAGCACCTCCGATGGAATGCTGGCTGCGTGGGCAGCAAGCTGATAGGCGGGGGGAGGAAGCTCAGCTGCATGACTTGTCAGGGCACAGCAGATCACCGCAATGCCAGCCCATGTCACTGACGCAGCCATTGTCCATTCACCTCACGCACTACGGCAGGCAGTTCGCCGCCTAGGCTCAGACCAAGCCACCGCCCACCATCGTGGTTCAGAGTGATCTGCCGGGTTCTGACGTTTGCTGGATCGATGCCCGAAACAATCGCCCAGTTGCGAATTCGCTCATCGTCGTTCTGGCTACCCACCATGTACACGTCGAACGGCAGTTTCTGAGTTTGAAGGGCTTTTACCCGGGTTGAGCACTCTGGGCAGTCGTCTTTTACAAATACAGCCAAGCGGCCGTTACCCTGGTTAGCGGGGCTAGCGGCTGGCGCTTGTGAGGCCGAACTGGCGATCGGCATCATGTTGGGGTACAGGCGTCTGAATGCGTCGTCGTATGCCTGTTGGTATGCCAGCTCTTTGGCAGTACGCTGCGCCTCTGCCTTGACCTGTAGCTCAGCAAACCGGCGGCGCTCTACATCGCTACGGGCTTCGATACCCAACGCTGTGAGCGGATCTAGTCCTGGGGAGTACACCCCACGCGAGCTCTGCATTAACGTTTTATAGCGCTGCCAATCTTGGGGGGTAAGGTTCCATTCCCGGGCCAGCACCTCATCGCTGGATTGCGCTTGGCTGCCGACCAAGTTGCTCTGTTGTTCTCGGCTGTTGGACTGTGCAGAGTTTTCGTTCGCCGCGTTGGCAAGGCCCATGGGTGCTAGTAGGACGATCCCTACCATGGTGAACACTCTCATTTTGAATATCGACATATGAACCTCTAGGGACGCAGGGGCAGGATGCGAGGAGCGCCATTGATACTGAACAAAGCACGGGATTCGTCTAGGCTGCTTAGCTGCCAGTTGCTTCCTGCGACCATGTCACCGGGGCGAACGAGATTCAGCTGGCTCAGTCGAGTGCTGCCAGGGGGCGCAACGGAGAGAAAGCGTTCACCTCCGCGGTACTCGATTCCCACTATCGAAAAAGGGGCCGCAGGTTCCGGCGCTTTTGCTTGGGCCGCCACCTTCCGGGGCTGGGCTGCGGATTTTGCTTTGGGCTGTGCGACTGGCTGTGCACTGGGCGGCTTAGCGGTACGCAGCTCCTGCAACTTCACCTGCAGCTCTTCTAACCGCGCGCCCAAGACAATAACTTCTTGCACTGACGCTGCGTCTTGATCCGCATTTTGAGATGCTTGTTGGACCTGCTTTATCAGCGCATGCACCGCATCAATACGATTGGAGAGCGCCTGTTGGCTTGCCCGGAAATCATTGATCGTCACAGGCTTAAGCTGACTTACTGCGTCCAGCCGATCATCAACGCCGTTGATACGCTGCGTGATCGCGTTGACGGTATCGAGACTGGGTGACGAGTCGAAGCCCGCCCTGATCTGGTTTATTTGCAGCTGTTGATAGGCACAGACGCCGATCAGCATGATCAGCCCAAGCGCGCGTAAGACGACATTGCGGGAAAGAGAAGGGCGCAGTGGCAGCTTCATGGATGACCTCACTCAAGATGTGAGGCACAGTGGCAAAAGCCGCTTTGTGAAGCAGCAGGAAACCATTATTAGGTTGGAATGGGTTTTGATGATGGGACAGCTCCAAGGTCTTTAGAGTTATCGCAGATCAAGATCTTCAAGGGGCACCGCTTAACTCGATGGCCCGATAGCACCATCGCGCGTCTAGCACGTGCCGGAAGACTGCTTATGTTTAATCAGGACGTGCATCTTAGAGGTATCTCAGGCACACACGCCAGAATCTGAGTGCTATGTGTCATATGATCCTCTCTGCCTTTAGGTGTATGCGCATTTCGTAGGTGAACTCTATTCTTCAGAATAGAGATTCAAACCGCGCACGAGTGCCTCCTCTCTTTCCTCTCTAGTTAGCTGAGGACGCATGTCTGCGGCCGTTCCAGAAAAGTGTTCGACCCAAGGACTTATTGCAACCCAGTCCCATATAATCTCTGTCTGATTATTATTTTCAAAGTATTCCAGCCATTCGGTAAAGTAGCCGCCATCACTAATACCATTTATTTCTTGATAGGTTTTTTCACATCTTATGGAGGCGCTAACCAAAGCATTGCACCGGTCTAGGCTTAGCTGATTATTTACCGTTGGGTCGTACGTTTCGCTGCGGTTTTCCTGAAGCGTAATGAGTTTGAGAGTAATGTGAAAAAATCTCTCAGAAAATGAGGGGTGTGAACCAGCCCCGTTGTTAGTTTCTGGGATTGTACGTATTATCCAAAACAGGGCGAAAACAGTATACCGTCTGATGGCGATATCGGGAATTATCCCGCCAAAAAGCCTCTGCATTAACCTGAAAATCCCTGCTGTGGAGCACAGGTCGGCATCGTGCTCTAGAGCGCGCTGTACAGCGAGTGAACTGCCCAGTTTCCCTTCTACCTCGTGGTGATGTCTAAAAAGATGGGTAAACTCATGGCCTATTACCCATGCCAGTCCGAGTTGCGCGATCAAGTTCAGGCCTAAGATTACTGGGGCTTCCATTCCGAGCACCAAATGGGGCTGAGGCCATGGCGTATCGAGACAGTGGTCGATCATCCCGATGGTTATGATGATAACTCCGAACGGTGAAGCTTCAGCTCCTACATGCGAAGTTGTTTTGACAAAAATTTCGGGTGCCGGTGCTGCTACCCCCGAGTTTGACTTCATAAGTTCAAGGAGCTGAAGGCCAACGTCTAGCATCTCAGCTACCGCGTTTCTCCGCTCTTCCTGCAGTACACTGCTGAGATATTCATCAACAGTGAGTGTTTGGGAACTGTCAATGTCGATGAAGTTTTTCATTAATTTAATGCCTTCCAATGTAAGTTCTACACGCCCATTTGGCCATCGCTGCTTGGAGACCTTGCCAGTCATCAGTGTTCCGACCTGCGCACAGATGGGAATGGGCCTTTTTCCTTGAGCCAAAAGGGCCACCAGCTCCAGACCACTTTATCAAGTTTAACCCCACACCTGACGATTTCAAGCCGGATCAAGGGCACAACTTCTGCCCTTTAACTACCTTGAAACTGCATTCGCCCATTACCAGCTATTTGTTAGCCAGCTGTATCTGGAAATGGTCCGTCTTGGAGTTATATCATCTGTGATGGCGATCACGGAACGGTATCTCATAAGCTCTGATAGCTGCTGCTATGTTTACAGTCTTCACCTTAAATCATAGATGCTTTAAATCGGAAATAGGAGGAGAGAGTCTGTAATCTAGCTCCTCGGGGCTGAATTTCCCACATGAAACAAGCTAGGGGGAAGCTTGGGACGTTGAAGGAGCCGCAGGGGATTGCTACAAAATCTTCATTGATCTCTTGCTGTTTTAGCGGACCCCCACTGAAACTATCATGGTCGTAAGAGATTTTTAGATCACTCCACGCAGCTGCGCGCTGTGGGTTAAATAACTTGGATCGGCTTCCTACCAGTACAAAAACTGCTGCCGCTTTTTTATAGGTTTTTTTGTATGCGCACAACTTGGCAAGGTCTTTTTCTACTTCTGTTACGCTTAGGTTGTCATTTTTGAGCAGTGTCTTGATTTCAAATATGCCCCATACCCCTTCATCAGCGTTGTCGATGATAATGTCGGGTATCAAGCCCTTCAGATGTGGTTGGCCCGGCATTTCGATGTTATTGAATATTAGTTCTGCGCTTGGTAGTTTGGCTGTTAGTAATTCCACCATAATGGCCTGGACAACTGCTTCAGCAGCATGCGCATCAGGCGCTGCAGAGATTGAAGCGTTCTGGCATGCAAGCCGAAATACTATGTCAGAGTTTAGGGGGCCTGCAATAGGGGGCTCGAATGTTCGACTACGACTCATAATCAAGATCTTCAGACTTAATCTTAAAGAAATCATCTTCAGCGCCGCACTCTTGAATAACCCGCTCAAGAGATACATAGTTCCATACTGGCCGGAAGTCGTTGTCGAAACTTACGAACGCATAAGAACCTTCAGGAAACATGCCGATTCCTTTGGGGTAGTACTCGATCCAGCGACTTCGGGCTGCAATTTTTGTGAGGTTCAATTCGCGTCTTAGGCTGTACCAGTGAACTCGTTCAGTTTTGACCGCGCCAGCCTCAAAAAGCAAGCGGCATGCCTCTACGAAAATTTCTTCCACAGCGTTGGTTATGGATGTTCCTGTGTAGTTTTTGAGCTGGGCACACAAGAAAATTGATGTTCCATCAGATCTAACTCGTGCGCGCAGAAAGCAAGTTCCCTGTGACCCAAACCCAGGGAATTTAAATCGTCGGAAATCATGTTGAAAAATAGTCTTAAGCTGCATCGGCGATGATTCTCTTATATGAAGGTTAACGTTACAAAGCATCGAGATCACATTTGCTTAGTTATGCATTGAAAAAATCACTAAGTGTCCATCATAAATCAAATTTCCAATCGTGGAGCAACAGGTTACCTGATATTTTCACGTAGCCCATTTTGTCAAATCAGACCCATGCGCTTTTGACGTCGCGCAGCGAACAGGCAGATCGTGATCTTGGCTGGGAGAGGCGGTCGAGCTTTGGCTTCTGCGTGATTTTCCGCATCAAAATGGATGCCACGGGCGTGTTGGGGAGCCCGCAGTATTCGGACAAAATTGTACGTTAGGCCATCGTTTGCGGTCAGGTTTTAGCAAGGTCACAATACTTTTCAAAGACTTACGATTTTGTGTCCGCTTGAAGTACACCTCAACCGGGCGTCAGGCGGTTCACGTTTGAAGCGTCAGAGTAAGGCCATTTCCCGTATTTTCTGACGGATCGTCGTCAACTTCTATGACTTCAACCTGACAGGACGCACGCTAGCGTACGATTTTGTCCGTTTTCTCTATCGGCCCCGTGTTTGTGGATGTCCTGAGGGGATGAAATTCCGTCCAAACCATGAGAGCAGGTGGACGCAAGCGTTATGCTAGTGCTGTATAAAATAAAATGACCACCCGAAGGTGGCCATACTCAAGCGTTTATAAGTTGTCTGGCGAGGGCCATCTCTACCGAGTCACCGTCCTGGTTGAGTGAGTCAAGTCCGGAGTCTGGAACATCCCCTGAGGTGCTCTGCGATACGGCGATTTTCTTGGCCATCAGCTGCAGGCAGGTCATCTGAGAACTGCCAAGGTAGCCAAAGAACACCACTCGAACAGCGTGTTTCTGCCCGATCCTCCATGATCGGCGCGCGGCCTGCTGAAGGGTGTAGACGTTGTAACCCGTCTGCAGGAAGACGATGGTTGGGAAGTCGAGCAGATCCAGACCTGTCTTCACCAGCTCTGGGTTGGTTATCAATACGTCGACGCCTCGGTCTACCTGGTCAAGGATCCAGTCTTCGCGACGTGCGGTATCGACCGTCGCCCGAAGTACCGCAACCTTAAAGCCCCCTTGCTCAAGCACGCGCTTCAACCTAGTGGTAGTGTCTCGTTTACCTGTGTAGACGGAGTAAGCAAGGACCTTGCGACCCAAGGCTTTCTCTTTCCGACACAGATCGATCAGCGCCTCTTCCTTGGGCATCAGATCTTCTTCGGCGAAGAGTGCTGGTACGAAGGCCAGTAGCTCCCTCGTGCGTGGATGTTTGACTGTCTCAGGTCTAAAGCAGCAGTCCGGCCAGGCCAGCAACACATTGAGCACAACACCAAGCAGCGTAGTGTCCCGTCTCGCCAGAGCCTGGCGTAGTGCCAAAGTCAGGGCGCCTGCAAGCTTGTTGTAAGCAGACAGTTGATCCGGAGCCATTGGGATATCCACAAACTCTTCCTGATACGAAGGCAATACTTTCGCATCGATATCTTTGAGCTTGAGGAACACCGTGAAGGGCAGTACAAAGCGGTGAATGCCTTTAGGGCCAAAACCCGGGGCTTTCACTGTTCGAACCGAAAGTTTCTTACCTTTGGCAGTTTTGTGAGATTGATTGTCACGCTCGGTGTAAATGTCCTTCAGTACGCCATGATCACGCATGAATGACATCGCTGCTGGAGCCATGCTGCCGCGATGGTTAGGACGGTATCCGTCTTCGATCATTCGCTTAGGCAGGATCCGGAACAGGAGATAGAACAGGTCATCGGCATAACCGCCCATTAGAGTACCGGTCAGCACGAGGCTTTTACGTGCCTTGGCCGCAAGTACCCCCATGGCCTGGCCTTGAGCCGAACCACTGTTTTTGTATTCGTGACCCTCATCCACCACGAGCAGGCCAAAAAAGCCATCCGGCAAGTAACGCTTGATGAACTCAGTTGGCTGGTAGCCACCCTCACCAAACCCAAACTCAATGTTTGCCATCGCGCGCTCCATGCGTTTGGCCTGCCGATCGCTAAAGACGAAATTTCCCTGGGCGTCCATCAGGTTGATGAACTCATGGACGTTGTCCACCAGCATCGAGGCGAGAAAGTCCTCCCCGAAGTCAACCATGAGTCGCTCTGCCCGAACGGGGCCGATTGTGGGAATACGGCACATAGACTTGAGGATGATGTTCCGCCGCTCTCCTGCATCAGCTCGCCCAGGTCTCATAAGTGTCCAAAGCGGGCTTGAGCAGTGGCTACATTTACGCTGGCGTTCATCGCGATGAAAATCTTCAATCGTGATCAGGTTGCCTTCCAAATCCGAGACCACACTACCGCAGTCTGAGCATGCCGCCAGGTGTCTTCCACCCAAAGCGCGCTTTGACCAGCAAGCCAGTTTCCAGTGAAACCCCATACGCATCCGGACGCGGCCAAGAATGAAGAACTCCTGTCGGCCATCGGGTTGGGAGCCAAGGGTGTCTCTCAGCTTTAGTAGTTTTAGCAACGTGTCAGGTCCGTTGAGGACCCAGACTCGAGCGCTTGGTACGGTCTCCAGGATCTCACGGCGCCACTTGTAGACCAGGTGTGGCGGCGAAATCACCAGGGTTCGACGATATCCCTCCGCGTGCATCACGGCCGCGGTGGCGATGGCCATCATGGTTTTTCCGGTACCCATCTCTGCGTTGATGATCGCAGCTTGTTCGTTGCGGTCCAGTAACAACGCGGTCACCGCCTGAACAACCTGTGCCTGTGCTGGAAAGGGTGAGCGCTGGAGCGCCGCCATTATCGCTGTTCGTAGCTCGTTGGCCTGACCGTCATATACCGGAGGATTGGAGCGGTTGAGAGAGCCCAGCAACTCATCACCAAATTCGGCAATAAAGTCTGTTAGAGAGATGTTCAAAGCCCGATTCGATTCAGTGGGCAAGAGCTGTGTAATTTCGTTCATCGTGCGGTTCCTGTATTTAGAAAAACAGGGCATGCACGACACCCGACGGGTATGGCACATACCCTGGGTTGGTTGTATCGATGGCCCGAATGGGCAGTATCAGTAGTCGGAAGGCAGCAAGACGGTTGTCACGCTTCGGTCGGCCTCGGTGATGATCCAAAGCCGAGGCTCATCGTCGAGTTGAGTGTCATAAGCCGAGAACAGCCGATCACCATGCTGTAGTGCTAGCTTGTTAGCATCCTTGTCGTCGTCACCTAACTCACCCCAGTCACATAAGGCGTGTCGGCGAATAAAGGGTGTGAGGTTTAGCTCACCCGCTTCGACCAGATGGTGAACAGAAGCCGTTGTCACCAATTGTCCTAGTGAAAACCCTGGTGCAGTTCGGGCGGCCGGCTCGAGCGGGTCGTCAGAAGATGTTTGTGCTGAGTCGGGAGAATTCGATGTGATGGTCAAAACACGACCGAGTAGTGGTGATCCTGGGGTCAAGTCCCATGCCCGTATGACGGGAACGAAACGATCAGTCAGGATCCTCACTTCACTAACGTTGCCCTCTTCATCCTCGCTGAACTCAGCTTTGTGGGTTTTCTCTTTGTAGGTGTCGCCCTTGAGAGCCAGGACGCGTCCTGATCTAGAGTTAACAACTCCAGAGATTGCTCCCGCAGCCAGTGCGAGTGCCAGATGCCATTGGGACAGTGCCTTGACCGGAGGTCGTGGCTGCATACCGTGCTGGCTAAAGTGCAGAGTGAAGTCACTCCAGAGTCCTTTCAGGCGGTAGATTTCCTGGGAGAACTGTTCTGGTTCAAGCGTGACGCGGTAAAAATGCTGAATCTCAGTGGATGTGGGAGTAACGCTGTAACGTTCGCCCAGCCACTGCTCGGGCAGTTCTGGAGCAACTTCGGTACCACTGCCAATACTGCGCAGGTGTTCCCTTATGCCTGCCAGCTGTGAAGATCGCGCCTGATCCTGGCGTCGTACACGGATACCGAAGATCACAACTTGCTTGAATTGGTTCTCAGCTGCCGAGAAGATCCGAAGACCTGTGAAGTGGTTACACAGCCAGCCGCAAAGTTCGTCATCGAGCACATAGTGCGGTATCAGAAACACCAGCACCCCACCGTACTGCAGCAGTGATATGCATCGCTGGTAGAACAGTTTTTCCAAGCGGCGCCGTCCGGATCCTTGGTACTGCGATGCTCCGCTGTGGTCTGCGACCAAATCGCCATAGGGCGGGTTTAGCCAAAGTAGACCGAAAGCCTGGCGGGAAATCATCGTATCCATCAGATCGCTATGCAGCACCTGGTCGACCATTGAGCGGGCATGTCGTGCTCGCTCCTTGTCATATTCCACCGCATAGGTTTGAACACGATCTCTGTCCAAAGCGTGAGCTACTTCAGCAAGAGCAACACCTTCGCCAGCACAAGGATCAAAGATCCGCATGGTGCCAGCGATGGGAGGGGCCAAAGCCTGAAGTGTTCTTTCAAGGGTGATTTCATCTGTTGGGTAGTAGCCGTTCTTGGCAAAGTTTCGAGCTAGGCGCGGGAACATGAGTGCCATGGTATTTCTCCAATGCAACGAAGGGCAGCGGGCTGCCCAGTTGATGTGTAAGTTCAGGCGTCAGCCTGTGTGATTGTGAGATGGCCGTTTCGGATTAACTCGCCTAAGGCGAGCTCAAGGGCATCGATAGAGAGAGCCAGTCTCCAAACCATGACTGCACCCAATGCTCCCGCTAGAGGTGAAAGCATTCCGTAATCGATCAGCAACTGCATGACCGGCTTTCGCCAGTGCTGAAGTAGCGGAAGAGGGCACGTCGATGTAACTAGCGGCCAGAGACGTTCCAGCGGCTCATCGCCGTCATGCAGCAGGGCATAAGCAAAGTGATTAGCCATGTCCGGCGCAGCGCAGCGCCGGTCAAAAAGCCAGATGTGCAGGAGGCTGCCGAACAATGTTCCGGGGTACTGACGAGTTGTGCGTTTCTCAAGAAGATCTGGGTTCGGAAATACCGGCAGGCGATGGCCGTCCAGCATCAGGTGAAACTGCTCAATACCGCCCTCCGCTCGCCCAAGGGTCAATTTGGCGAAAAACTCCTGAAGAACGGTGTCGCGGCCCCAGGCTGAGAAGAACACCAGGTTGCGTTGTTCATCGCAGACGCAAGCGTCAACGTATAGGTCGGGAAACTCATCGATCTGGTACAGCTTCGATGGAGGTGGGTTTTGCATAGCGCCGAACTCGATAAGGGCGGCACCTGACCCAGAGGGCAAGTGCCCCCAGGGTTAATGAAGTATTACGGATGTCTAAGTCGATTAATTTTATGTTCGATTCCAGAGTTGCTGCCTGAAATCGAGGGCATAACCTATTTCAGATAGACGCTGGCATTGAGCGCGCAGTTGTTGACGGTCTACCGTCGAGTCAAGTTTGACTACATCACCCAGAGGCCATATCGCGCCAAAAAGCATTGCATCATCGGAGGCCTTGGCGGATGCCGACGGGGCGGGCATTCCAAACGGGGCGTCATCGTCAATACGATCAGGCGCAGGTCTTGTCTTTGCCGCTCGGCTCGGACGCGCATGATCATTGGGTTGATCATCATCGACTGGATCAGGGGTCTGAGCATCGATATGAGAGTTGTCGTCGAGCGACAGATTCTCAACGTCATCAAGGGTCATGCTGTCTAGGCGGGCGCGGATCTCGACAACGAGTCGTCCACCGGTGACGTAATACGAGGGGCGTATTTCAATGATCGCGAAATCACCGGCGTACTTCCCCTCTGTGTATTGCTCGAGCAGCGCGTCTTTGATGACGAACTCCCCGATAGAGGTGGTAAGCCGTCCGACATTGAAATTTCCATGTCGGCCGTTGATGGTGCGTATAGCCAGTTGGCCAGGAAGGGTGATCATGCGTGCTCCTGAAACAACGAAGACACACGTTGCCTCGCAAGGTCGTGTGCCTTGCTGTAGCGATCAGAAAATGATGGTTGTGTAGATCAGTTATTGTTTCTATGCATTTCGAGCCAATGGGAGGTTTTCAAGAACGAGAGCGCTTGAATCGAACACCAGAAATCGGACATCGGCCAAGCTCGCCAGAAAAAGCACACCTACCAAAGACTCAGGTAGGCCTGCTTCGAGCTGCTGCTGTTTAAGTTGATCGGCTGTAATGCCTTCAACTTCGAGCAGATGGTCATCAGTCCACGGCGTGCAAAAGAGCTTACAACCCACGGTGTAGCTGTCATCCAGCAAGAAACATTCGAAATTCAAGCCCGTTACCGTGCTCGACGCAGCCAATTGCTGAAGTAGATGAAAGGCATCTTCAGAAATGTGGTCCGAATTGATCTCCCACGATCGGCTGTAGTGGCCAGTATGGAATGTCAGTCGTTTGATCAGTGCTTGAGCGCTGTCTGATGTCGGGGTGTCGCCGAGGTGAATGGTTTTTCCATCCTCTGTAGCTTGTACCTCGTACAGTACATCCCTGATCAGGCCACTACTCTGGCATTGATCTATCAGATCGTCAGCTACAGCTGGGCCTCCTATTACCAAGGCGAAATTGTCATTGAAAGCACAAGGGTGAAGTTGGATTTCATGGTCTTGCAAGTGCTCCTGTGACGGATGCAATGTCTTGTAGCACGGTGGACAATCTGGTTCGTAAGTAATCAACACTACGCGTTGATAGCGTAAGTTGGTATAGCCGCGTACAAATGGGTTGGTCTGTCTTATTTGCATGTGGGTCTCCAGAATCAGAGAGGGACAAGCCCTCGGGGGGAGTGCCCCCGAGTAAGTGATATGGTCGATTTAGTTGATTGAATATTTATCTTGATCGTCATCCTCATCTGGCAGCTCTGATAAAAACTTGTGCTCCCAGATGAGAAGGTCAAGGTCATCGTGTACCCAATGAACAACCGTGCCGTTGATGTCGGCTGCAAAGCAGAGTGATCCACATTGGCTACGTACTGTTACATGCTCCGGTGAGAAACCAGACGCATGAACTGGATGGTTAAAAGCGCTCGCTGCAATCGCTTCCTCAGCTGCCGTTGTAGCCGCTGACATGAGATTACAAGGAGCCAAATCAATGCTGCAATACTGACTTGAATGGTATGGAGCTGGGACAATGCCATCAAAGGACAGTGTTCCATGAATTGTTGCGGTAAAGGACAGAGTGTTGGTCACGGTATAGAGCTCCTGAGCTCAGGGAACACCATGCCCCACAGGGTATGAGTACCCTGCAATCTTGGTAGATGATGAAAAAAAGGCGCCGAAAGGGCGCCTTGAGAGAGTGGGCTAAACGATCACGCGGCTTGACGAGCTCTGGGAGCGCGAGAGGCTTTAACCGGTTCGGCAGGTGCGTCATCTCCTTGATTCGGAGCAGAATCTTCATCGGCGCCTGAGGCAGGCGAGTCAGAAGAAGCGGCACTTGCGTCGACGGGCGGGGTAGCATCAGCAGGTTTGGCTTCGTAGGTGGTAACACCGTCCACTTTGATCCAGGCGATATACAGAAGACGACCTTTGAGGCTTACGCCGGTCTGACCCTGTTTAGGACCTTTTTCATAAGTGAAGGCATCCGCCCAAATGTCACCGATTCGAAAGGACACGAGGACCTTTTTATCAGCGTTGACAGCGTCTTGGCAGCGACGAATCAGCTTTTCAGCATCCGCACCGACCACGTTGCAATCGATGTAGGTGTACTCCACCGAGTCAGAGCTGCCTTTTAGAGCAGCGACTGTCACAGCCATGAATGGGCTACCTTTGCGAGGTTTCACTTCACGGATGCGGTTGAGATAACCAATGCCGGTGGTGTGCAGATCAAAGTACTTAGCTTCGTTGGAAGAGTTGCTCATGGTGAATCTCCAGTTTCGAATGTATCAAAGCGGAGAGACACTTCGCCCTATGGGGGAAAGTATTCCCCGCATGGTGGGTAAGGCAATTTGAATGATTGTCAGTGCATGAACCTGAACGCCGCAAGCATTACGCCTACAGCAGCAGAGAGCATGACAGCCATACGAATGGTGAGTTTGAGTTCGAGTTGAGACTCGAGCTTGTCGATGTCAGCTTTCGTCGCGAGTTGCGTTTGCATATCCGACTCCAGAGCATCTACGACTGCAGCGGCGCGGGATTCCTCGACATCAATCGAAATCAATGCTTGGTAAAGCGCAATACTGCTTTTCATGAAGGCCTCCTGATAATCACGAGACCTGCCCAAACGGGAGGGTCCCGTTGGGTAGTAGAACGTTGTGCATTCATTAATCAGAAATCTGATCAACCGTTCGCGCTTCCGAATGCTTTGCGAGCTATGGGCAAGATCAATGCGTGAAAAACGCATCGTAGTCATGAGATCCAGACTACCTCGGGCATGTTGCTGACAACGTCAGCGGTACATGTCTCAAGAATGCGAAAGGCAGTGATGCTTTGTCAAGCCCTGAAAAGAAAAAAGCCCCTAGGAAGGGGCTGTATGTCATTTTTCTGTCCAGGGATACGGGTAGTCAGGGAGACCGGGCCAAGGATTAAATGGGAGGTCTTCGTCCTCATCTAAGTGATAACGCACTTTATGGTAGTGCTCGAGCAGACCGTACTCTTGCAGAAGAGAATTGCACTCAGGAGTGAATCGGGAGGTAAGGTCCATGCAGACCAGCTTTCTAACCAACTCCTCGGCTTTATTCCAAAGATCGGTAGCTAAAAAGTAAATCGGGAAGTCGTGTGGATCGTCATCTTCTTGGAAAGTTATCGGATGATTTTTGTCAAGCCAATCAGTGAATCTTGCCTGAGATGCTACGAAACCAATCTCAAGTAGAAGCGGCAGGCGAGCAGGGTTGTGGTTCATTGTGAGTCTCCAGTTTCGAGAAGCAGAAAGCAGAGAGACACTTGACCCAAGAGGGAAAGTATTCCCCGCGTGGGTTTTGTACTAGATGTGGGCGATCAGCTTGAGAAAGTGCGCATCACGGCTGCTTGTATCAAGGGCTTCACAAGGGTTCCTTGTCAGCCATTCGCAGGTACCGGAGCATCGGACGTCACTTTTCTCCAACTGGTGCAGTCAAAGCTACGCTTGAAGGGGACATAGGGTTCGCTAGCTTGCTGGGCGCAGCGAGCATCACGTTTTACCGCTTCATTTTTGGCGTTGCTGTCGAAGTGATGGAGTTTAGCTACAGCGCCGATCACGAGGATGATCAGAGCCATCGGCAGAAGAGATCGAGTCATTTTGTTCATGGTTAAGTCCTGGCATCGAAGTGCCGGGAACCCCCCCCCATCGGGAAAGTTTCCCGACTGGGTTTGAGGCATTGGGTAGATCTGTACGGATTAGGCGATCAGTTCGTTTAACGGACCGAACCTCATACCGTCTGCCGCTTTTTGAGCAGCAATGGCAGGTTTGGCCTTGCGTTTTCGAGGTTTACGAGACGGAAGAGGACTCTCTTTCGTATTCGCTTTGAACCACATATCGAGGTCAACGCCTTTCCGAGCAATTGCTGAAGTTTGGCTGTACTCTGCCACCTGGGCATCGGTTAGCACCGGTTTAGGCAGGGCTACGAGAACTGGGGAAGTTTGGACACACGCCATGGGTGCGGGCCGGGTTGCGCGAATGATTTCGCGAACAGCCGTGCCTAAGAACACGCCGAAGTTATAGCTACGATGACTCATGATGTTTCTCCTGCAGAAGGAAATGCGGAGAAACACAACCCATAAGGGAAGTGATTCCCCGCTGGGTGAGTTGAAGCGTTGAGTGTGCATCCATCGACTGACAAACCAGTCAACCGTTCGCGCTTCCGGAAGCTTGGCGAACTTTGGGGCTGGATCAATGCGTAAACGCATCGTAGTCACGAGATCCAGGACTACCTCGGGCATGTTGCTGACAACGTCAGCAGGACATTGCTCAAGAATGGGAAAGAACCACATGAATTGTCAAGTCGATTGGGTATGAACAGGTACTCTTGCCGGTCGGACTTAAAATGGCCGATGAACACTAAAACGCGAAAAGAGCAAACCCACCCGCATTTGTTGGAGGGCTATTTTTGGCGGTGTGACTTATGAGGGTCTTAATCCTACTTAATTAGGCTCAGATCGAAGCTCTGCCCAAAAGACTATCTCACGCAGGTCGGGGACTTTGGCTGCGCTCAACAACTCGGCGGATTTCAGGCCGCTTAAGTAACCGTGACACATTCCGAGTGCCAGTAATCGCTCACGCTCGGTAGCATCGCTTCGATGAATCTGTTGGAGCATGCCGCCAAACTCCTCAATCATCACTTCAGTCGGTAACAAGGCGCTCAAGCGAGCTATGTCTTCTTCCAGCGTGAATGGGGCTGACTGTTTCTTTATCATGGAATCTGTCCTTTTTCCTTCGTAGTTAGCTAGAGTGGCACTGTCCTATGCCACCGGCCTCAATCAACATGGCTTTGACTTGCTCGTATGTGGCTGGCTCGTCCGCGTTGACCATGTAGGTGTTCGGGTCGGTGGCTGTCACCCAGTTGATGCCCACGATCAATGTGATAGGCCACCGTCGTCCTTCAAAGCAGTGCCAAACGAACTGAGCTACCGGATCAGTGATTGATGGTGAAATCGTCATGGCACTTATTTCCTACGTGGTGAGCATGGAACGCCATCGGCGCTTATGAGTGATGACAGGATTATCCCTGCCACCGGTCACGTCGCTATTAACGTCAACGCACAGGACTGCAAGTAAGCGTCTGGGCATCACATCTTGCGTGATGAAACCGGTTCCTAGTTATGCGGCAGCAACTGGCCCATCTCACTCGCCTCCAACGTCGGGAGGCGCATCAAACATCGTTTGCTGTGCTCGCCGTCGCGGCTTTTAGAGTTGAGGTACGGGGCTTAAATTCCAGCCTCGCGGAGCCTCAGTGACTGTGAAAGCCGAAGTCTTTAAAACTTCTCTTTTAAGGTTGAGTGAGTTTTCAACTCTTCTTCAATGAATGCAGAGATCATAGCTCTATATACCCGTTCCACGACATCAGGTGAGGCGCCGAAATCGGTTGCAATTCCGCGCACTTTACTGATGACCTGTTCAACCCTGGCTGGAGCGCGCACATCATCAGTGGTTTTCTTGAAACCCGCCGCCTGAGTGACGAGGTCGCCTCGCTTGGCGAGGAGTGCAACCACATCGCGATCGATGCGGTCTATGTGCTGACGAACTTCCTCAATTGATGCGCAACGTACTTCCATATAGATATCCCTTTTTAAGTAGCCGAAATGCGTCAGTATTCTGGATATGACATTAGCGAGAAGCACTCCATAAGTCCACCGCAAGGTAAGCAGCCAAAGGCCAAGGTCTCCATGTACACCGAAGCGATTACTCGGTGACCGGCGCTGTAGCGTTAACTCGACGACTCGGCCAATATTTGGGCGGGGAACTAGATCCGACCTTGGGCGTTGGGGGTTAGAACTGGCTTTTCGCAGTTTCTGCGGAGCGGCAAACAGACGTCGACGATCATGAGTTTATCCAATCCGTACGCATGAACGGACATGATCCCTATGCTTACTCCAAGGACGTTTTGACTCGTTCGCTGACACAGCGGATGAGTGAATTCGAGCAGTTGCTTTCTCATGTGTGGATGCTGAACTGAGTTATGCGAGGTAAAATTAGACTACGAATCCAGTGAACCTGAAAGATAGAAAGCATGCATACCTACTACTTCCGGCTGAGTCGTACTGAGGATGTGGCGGATTTATGCCGTATCTCGGCAGAGGCTCGTCTGCGTTACAGGACATTTCCATCTCTAGCCCATATCGCTGACACACCTGCGTTGACCCCTTGAGTCCATTTAAAATGCTCTCTCAACACCCCAGCTGTGGAGACATAAGCCGCAGCATGGGTCTTCCGACAGGTACTACAATGACAATGGCTAATTGGCGTATCAATGCTATCGATCTCATAACCTACAGCCCCACAAGCGCAGCTTCCTTTCATTTTCATCCTCCGATTTCGACACAGTGCGAAAATTATGGTCACCATCGTAAATCGAACCAACAAGCAGTGACTAGAATGCTACGCGGAGCGCATGCCTCCGGGATCACGCCCCGCGCAACCAAACCGGTTGCCAGTTGTGTGGCAGCAATTGATCGATCTCACTAGCCCGCTGTGTCGGCAGGCGCGTGAGAACGTCCTTCAGATAGGCATACGGATCATGGCCATTCAGCCGCGCAGACTGGATCAAGCTCATGATCGCTGCCGCCCGCTTGCCGCTGCGTAACGACCCTGCGAAGAGCCAATTCTTGCGTCCAAGAGCCCATGGTCGGATCTGGTTCTCGGCCCAATTGTTGTCTATGGGTACGGCCCCGTCATCAAGGTAGCGCGACAGCGCTGACCAGCGTTTCAGGCTGTAATCCAGTGCTCTGCTGATAGCTGAACCTTCGGGCACGAGATCGCGCTGGGCGATCATCCAGGCATGCAGCGCATCCATCACAGGCACAGCCTTTTCTTGCCGAATTCGACGGCGTAAATCCGGTTCCAGGTCGCGAACTTCACTTTCGATTTCGTAAAGCAACTGGATGTAGCGCAGGGCCTGCTCGGCGAGCATGCTCTTGTTGGTGGCATGCAGTTCGAAGAACTTGCGTCGCGCATGGGCCATGCAGCCGATCTCGGTCACACCGAGTTCGAAGCTGGCCTTGTAACCACCAAAATCATCGCAGACCAGCTTGCCCTTCCAGCCTTGCAGGAAGCTGCGAGCATGCTCACCGGCGCGGCTGGGGCTGAAGTCGTAAACGACTGCCGCTGTTTCGCAGAATTGGCTGGTGGCGTAGGCCCACACATAGGAGCGGTGAGTCTTCTTCGTTCCCGGCATGAGCATTTGCACGGGTGTTTCATCGGCATGAATAACCAGCTGCCCGAGCACCACGTCGCGCAGCGCATCGACCAGCGGCTGCAACTGAACCCCAGTTACACCAACCCATTGAGCCAGGGTTGAGCGTGGAATCGCCAGGCCAGCTCGACCGAAGATCGATTCCTGACGGTAAAGCGGCAGGTGGTCGGCAAACTTGGCGATCATGACGTGGGCCAGCAGGCCCGCAGTCGGAATGCCTTTATCAATAACCTGCGCCGGTACGGGCGCCTGGGTCAGCGTTTCGCAGTCATCGCAGACCCATTTGCCACGTACATGGCGTTCAACGGTAAATACGCCGGGCGTGTAGTCCAGCTTCTCGCTGACATCCTCGCCGATGCGCTTGAGAGCACAGCCACATGGACAGTAAGTGTCGTCCGGTTCGTGATGGATCAGCGTGCGTGGAAACTCAACCGGTAATGCGGTGCGCTTGGGCTTCTGCTTTTTCTCAGACGGAGTTATCACTGCCTGCAAGCTTTGAAGCTCTGCTTCAATCGCTGCGATATCGGTATCGATCAGGTCATCGAGCAGGCTGGCCTGCTCGGGATTCATTTGCTCGCTGCGTTTGGCAAATTTCAAACGCTTGAGCTGGGCGATTTCGTGGGTCAGTTTCTCGATCAGCGTTTGATCACGGTTGATCTTCTTGCCCATGGTCTCAACGGTCTTGCCCATCGTCTCAACTTGTTGGTCGAGCGTCTCGACACGCTGAATTAACTGCGCCGCCAAGGCGCGCAGTTGTTCAGGGGGCAGGTGATCGAGATTGGGTAGCGAAGTCATGGGGCCGATTTTGCCAGAGCAGGCAATTCGCGGCGATAGACCGATAGGCTAATGGTCGCGGTTAAAGCAGTGTGATCGAGCCTCCAGAGCCTGCACGTTGCCATGGCAGACCCAGCACCAATGCCTGAAGCTGCTCGGTATCGAGTTCCATTTCAGAGCCGTGGCGAATGCCAGGCCAGTGAAACTTGCCTTGGTTTAACCGGCGCGCTGCCAGCCATATCCCGAAGCCGTCATGCACTAGCACTTTAATGCGATTGGCGCGGCGGTTGGCGAACAGATAAGCACAGTGCGGCTGCGCCGCACCGAACACTGCGATCACCCTGGCCAATGCCGTCTCGGTACCGGCGCGCATGTCCATCGGCTCGGTGGCGAGCCAGATGGAGTCGATGCGAATCATCGCAGAAGGTCTCGAAGAAAGGTCGCGCAGGCAGCAGCATTTTCAGTGGGCCAGCTCACTTTTACGGTGCCGCGCGTGTGCTGTATTTCAACGCAGATGTTCGATGATGATGGGTGGGATTTTGTCCCAGCCAGCGACACGGGTAATGGAATAAATGCAGGTTGCAGCGCTGTGCTTTTCTGCGATTGCAGCCGAATCCATTTGTGGACGAGGTTTGCGTTGAGGTTATGGCTGAGGGCGACGCTGGCAATCGAAGCACCAAGCTGGGCACACTCTTGAATGACTTGGGCTTTGAAGGACTTGGAATAGGAACGGCGTGTTGGCTGCATAAATACCCACTTAAAAGGTTAGAACTGGTGTCCACTTAATTTAAGTGCACACCATGTCTTGGCTTTTCGGGGCTGGGTAGATGACTTGGCCGGACGCATACGACTGCAAGAAGCTCAGGGGCCTCAATCTGGATACGCACATCCCCAGTAGCCTCCGAAACGCTTAAGACTTGGAACTGAATCTCATCATTAATCACGATACTTTCACCTTGGCGGCGGGTCAGTATGAGCATACTTTTTCCGTTCTTCGTGGAACTGATGGTAGACGCGGTGGCTTGTAGCCTTGAATGACATCAGCCAGAAAATCCGTGCGAGCGATCCAGTCCGATCTGGTCACTTCATCATCGAATACGCATGTGAGGGCAGTTCACCCAGGTTCGAGTCCGCCAGAAAAATCCCTTCCCACGCTGAACAAATCTGAAAAAGAAATTGCAGAAGGTCGATCATATGACCATCGCTGAGGACGATTTCGAATGATGGATGAGACGATTCTGATCCTTCGATTGCACCAAAAGGGCCGAGCGCCACTCGCGTCTCCATAACCTGGCTCAACGCCGCTGTCTTCTTTCGAAGTTGAAAATGCTTAATTACATTCGCCATATCGGCGCATTCGCCTAAATAGCCTTTAGCACCAGATCGCCACGACTCGAAGGCAACAGACCCTTTTGCATGTCCCTGTTTTTGCAATACCCAGTCCCGCAGCGCGGAGTTTGTTACGCAAAAATTGAGCAAGTGATCACCCATGGACTCGAAATCTTCAGCGTGCCAGGTTCGTCCTGCTTCGCGAAAAAGCTTGAGGGCCATGTCTCTAGGTGTGCTGAAAGCGGCAAGTACCATGATCTTTTCCTACGGCTGGCCGGGGTTCAGCGAACCCACAGTTTTAAACTGAAACACCACCGGTTTCCCCGTCACGACGATCATCCCTTAAGCCTTCAATGCGGTAGATCGGAGTGTAGCTGTTCAGGCAGTTGATGTGTCCGGCCAGCCACTGACGCCACCCTTCAAGCGTCTGACGGCCCTTTCTGATGTTGCAGGGGGCACGGCGGGGATCATGTTGCCAATGGCGTGATTCGCTGGCTGCTCTGCTACGCGCTGATTTGCCAAGCGAACCACCGGTTCACAGTTGTTAGCGTGCCCCAAAAAAAAGCCGAGGATAGTCCGGCCTGATCCATGTACCTGGTGTTAACGAAAATTATTCATAGCACCTCAGATCTACTAGAGTCTGTCCGAATCCACTTTGATAAGGATGCTAGGCCCATGGCACGCAACGGAAAGCCGAAAGTTCGGGTCCCTGACCAATTCAACGTTGATGAAATCCTGAAAAATGCAGTCAGTTCTATCCAGCTAGGCGTCGAAGACTTCGTCACTAGCAGAGATAAGCCTGAGCAGGCTGCGCGCGCGCTCTCGGCGGCCAGAAATATCTATGCTGGAGTACTTCTACTCTTCAAGTACAGAATTGCATCGCTGGCGGCAACGCCTGAGGAAGCAAAAGCGCTGATCTACATCCCTGAAGCTGTACTTCCTCATATTACGGGGTCTGGCGCTATTGCATGGACTCCTACGCCGCATCCCCGTAACACGATCAACACAAATATGATCGAGGCGCGACTGAAAAGCTTGGGCATCTATCACGACTGGGCCGCCTTAAGACCGCTGCGTGATTGTAGAAATGCACTTGAACATTTGCATCCAACGCACCCTGTAAGCGGAATCCAGGCGTCTATTGCCGCATTGTTCCCCATGCTAAGCAAATTCATCACACATGAGCTCGATGAGCTGCCCGGTGCCTTGCTTGGCGACGCCTGGCACACGATGCTCGATACACATGATTTCTTTAAAAGCTGCCAAGCACAGATTCACCAGGAATGGACAGATCTCCAGTACCCGCTCGCTGCCATCGAATTCATGAGGGATTGTCGATGCAGGGCTTGCTATTCGTCACTGCTAAGACCGCTGCAGGAGGACGTGGATAACGCGGTCACCATTGATACCAGTGACTTTCGCCTTCAGTGCTATGCATGTGGTCAAGTCGAATACGTGATCCCGTATCTCGAAGGAAATTTTTCAGATTTGCACGAGGACCCTTTCAATCAATCCGATCCAGAAAAAATTCAAGAATGCAGACTGTGCCTGGTGCTGATGTACTTAACAACTGATTCGAGTTGCCACTGGTGCGGCCAAGAGACACAGTGGCCAAAATGTGTGACGTGCGAACAACCTGTGCCCGAGCACGTTACAAATGTCGGGGGGAGAATGTGCGACAGATGCGCTGAGGATGACTGGCGATATGGGCAGCAATGATATGTCAGGGAAAATAACGAAGGCATAAAAAAACGCCGAGCGAAACGGGCGGGCCCTCGCGAAAATTGAGGGGTTGATTCACAAGTTCAGTGTGCTGAAGTGCCTCGCAGAATTGCTAGACAAAAGGTCACGGAAAATGCCGGGAGTGATCGAAATGATCACTCCCGACTGCTGTGCTGTTGCATGAACTGAGGAGGGTGCCACCTGTGAGCGCTGGCTCGGCGCTGATCCCTGGGCATTGATCGCACGCTTTGCATCATCGACATCACCCGACCCGTTGTCGTGGCTGGGGCCAGTTATCAAAAGGCACGCATTCGCGCACAAAAGGAGCCCGTTTTTTCACCGGTGGGCGCCGGCAGCGAAAAGTAGCTACCTCGGAAGGTAACCTGGTCATCCAGCAGTTGAGAGATGACCAGGTTACATTCCGAGACAGTCAAAAACGTTTTAAAAAAAGAGTGGACCGCAACACCAGTGCGGCCCTTAGACGATTATGCATCGAACCTTCCATGAACTCTGTGTGCCTATGAACCCGCTTTCACGAGTTAGACGGCTGCGTGTCTGCTACTGAACAGGGAGACACAGGGAGAATTCACAACAAGATCTGTACGCCCCTCCCGATGCTTTGCGTACTTTGGGGTTGGAAAATGAAGGCAATGCCAACTTTTCCAGGGTGTCACTGATGACCGTCAGTGACCAGCGGGGTGGAACTGGTATTAGCGCCATTGTGGCACATCATTTGTAAGCCTGCTATTCCTGCCTCTCAGCTGCTTTTGGCGGTCGCCACTCGCGGCTTTAGTGACTTACCTGCTGCTTTCTTTTTAGCAGTATCAATATTGATCGTGCCTTTACATTCAGGGTATCGAATACACGCCCAGAAATTACCGGACTTACCTTTGCGTTGTGAGGTTTTCGCACTGCACAACGGGCATTTCGGGCCTTCCGGCACTTTGATCGACAATGTTGTGCCTTTGTACTGCTCAACAAGCCTTGTGATCCAGCTTGATTGCCTAGCGATGAAATCATCCAGAGTCAGGGTGCCTTGCTCAATCATAGTGAGCGCCTGCTCCCAGATCGCCGTGGTACCTGGATCTGCAACTGCTGGTGGTACAGCATCTATCAGAGAGAAGGCGGCTTCTGAAGCGCGCAGCGCGCTGCCTTTTTTGATCAGCGACCCTCGATCAATCAAGCCTTGGATAGTGCCCGCCCGGGTTGCTTCAGTTCCAATGCCAGTTGTTTCTTTGAGCTTCTGAGCCAGCCGTGGATCCTTGACTAGCTTGGCGATGGTTTTCATAGCCTTAATCAAGGTCCCCTCGGTGTAAGGCTTTGGGGGCTCCGTTTTTAACGCCTTTAACTGAAAATCTTTAAGCTCGCAGCGAGTGCCTTTTTGCAGTACTGGCAGAGTCTGGGAGCGCGATCCAGCTTCCTCGCTCTGGTCTTGGAATGAAGTGGTGAAAAGAATTTTCCAGCCTGGCTCCACGATGCGCTTACCAACAGCATGCAGTGACACTGCATTGCACTCGAAGGTGGCCACTGTTCGGTCAAACTCATGGTGAGGCAGAAATTGGGCTAGGAAGTGTGCGCGAATCAGCTCATAGACCTTTCGCTCCTTCTCTGACATAGCCGAAAGGTTGGCTGGTTCTAGCGTCGGGATGATGCCATGGTGGGGGCCGGTAATTTTTTTGTCGTTCCATGCCCGCGACCGCTGCTCAGGATCAATCAGTAGAAGAGTTTGCCCAATTGATGGGTCAGTTCGGTTGAGGGCATCGAGGACTATTGGGACCTCATCAAACATGCTCTCTGGAAGGTAACCGCAATCAGTTCTGGGATAGGTAGTCGCTTTGTGAGTTTCATAAAGGGACTGGGCAACATCCAAAGTCTCTTGAACCCCAAGTCCGAACTTAGCTGAACACAACTCCTGCAGAGTACTCAAATCGAAAGGCAGCGGTGCGACATCCCGTCCACGTTCGGTCTCTACGGAGAGAGTAGTTGCCGTCTTGCCATTTTTTAAGGCATCAAGCGCGGCAGCTGCAGCCCGCTGATCAAGACAGCGGCCATCCTCATCCGCTATGTCGTCTGCGGGCAGCCATTTCGCCAAGAACGTGTGCCCAGCGGTCCACAGCTCTACATCAAGACTCCAGAAGGGTTTGGGTACAAAGTTTGAAATTTCTCGATCCCGGTCGACCACAAGGCGAAGGGTGGGGGTTTGAACACGGCCCACCGATAGCACACCGGTATACCCGGCCTGTCGTCCAAGCAGCGTAAACAGCCGCGAGAAATTCATACCGATCAGCCAATCCGCCCTAGAGCGCCCGAGGGCCGAGAGGTACAGCGGATAAGTTTCAGCACCTTGCTTAACGCTGTTAAGCGCCTGGCGGATAGATGCCTCATTCAGAGCTGATAGCCACAGTCTTTCAACCGGGCCACGGTAGCCACAAAAATCAATGAGCTCGCGTGCGATCATTTCACCTTCGCGGTGGGCATCGGTCGCAATTACAAGCTCGGTCGCTTCCTTGAGCAGTTGCTTGACGATCTTGAACTGGCTCGCTGTTTTGGGTTTGACGATCACTTTCCACGTAGAAGGCAGAATAGGAAGCGTGTCCAGGCTCCAGTTCTTCAAGTGATCCCCATAGGCGTCCGGTGGTGCTGTTTCCAGCAAGTGCCCGATTCCCCAAGTGATCGTCACACCATTGCCCTTGATGCAGCCGTCAGCGCGTTGATTGGCACCAAGGATCTTGGCAATGTCTTTTGCCTGGCTAGGTTTCTCGCACAGATATAGGCGCATTTAACTCTCCAATAAATCAGCATCAGCTGAGTGGAGAACCGTGGCATGCTATAGAGTGGTGCACAGCAATCAATCGTTACCGAGGGGCGTGAGGGTTTCTACTGAACTGCGATAGCAGCACCGCTGGGGATGACCGACGGAACCGTTATTCCGGTTGCGCCGACAATAGGACTGATAAGCCGACCTGCTTGGACGTACCCTACCGCAACTGAAGCGTCTGTCATCTTGACCAACTCTGCAACAAGTCCTTCAGATGGGGATAAGTAGTAGGTGTAGCTAAGCCCGGAAACAACATAGCCGCTCACACCAGGTGCGTGGGCATACCAAGATGGCAGCGCCAAGGCGGTGTCTTGTACGGTACCAGTGGTTGTCTGGTTAGAACGGGCATATTCTGCAAGCGCGTTACGATAGACCAGCATGTTGCTTGCAATAGTGGACGCGCCCGCAGTTGAGGAGCTTTCTTCCGCACGTTGGCTGATGAGCCCCAGTATTCCCGATCCAATACAGATAATCAGCAACACAACCCAGTAGATAGGCATAGAGTTTGTTCCATGGAACTTGAGTTATTCAGCTGAGGCTATACAGAACAGCAATAATACTACTCGCCGCCAAGAATCCTGTTTATGTCCAGTGACATGTGGAAGCTATGTAATCATTTTATGCACATAGCTTTGCACCAATGATCGGTACCGCTTGAGAGTATTGTTTCTACGAGGGTGAATCCGGATGTAGGATTACCATTGATTTCACATGCTGCGTTACCAACTCCTGACTGCTGGCCGGTAAGAAAGCAAGCGGTGAATTCTCCCATGTAGGTGTTACGGATTCCAGACCTGTTGCCGCCTGCCGTGTAGGGGCCCCACAAAGCGAGTTTTTCTGAAGAAGCCCACAAGCCTGATTGGCAAGTCAAAATAAAGCCCTGAGAGTTCTTACTTACAAGCCCCGTTTTTTCGCATGCTGTCCCTTCAACCGCTACGCTGGCAATATCGATGAATTCTCCAACGGTGGTCCGCCCTGTGGATGTGACCGTGCCGCCACGCACGTTACCCCCCGTATAGAGGTTCTTGTCGCCGTAGACCCGCACCCAGTCCGAGTCACTCATATACCAACCACCCCCCCATTTTTCGCTGTACCAGCCTGTATTGCCTTGGGTGCGAAACCAACCCCCTGTGTAGGTTTCCCCAGATATTCGAGCTGTTGCGCCAGTCAGGTTAGCCACAGCATTTACGGAGCGTGCGTTAACGTCCCCTACAGCATTGACGTTGCCACCTACAGTCACCGTGCCTGAAGCGTTCAAGGCGGCAACATCATTGACGTTATTCCCTCCCATACTGAGTGCCGTATTCATACGGTTGAGCTCAGGTTTACCTGGAATAGCATTGCGGTAGAGGTAGTCATTGGCCAGTGTCCCATCCTGGAGGAACAAGGCACTCGCGGTATGGCCAACGCCCGGATTTATTCCGTAATTGCTCAACGCAAGTTGCCAGCCACCTCGGACACCTTGAATGATGCCGGTGTTGTTGTAAGGGATGAATCCTCCCGGCGCGCCAACGTTCTCTGCAATTTCCCTGGTTCCGATCTCGTCAATTGCCTCGCCGCCAGTTGTGATCACGATGGATTCCAGTTGGTTTACGTTGACTCTGCGGGCGAGCACCACAAACGTCTGTCCAAATGCGTTCGTGTCGCTGAAACTTGCTGGCAGGTAATTGGTGTTGCGCAACATCTGTGGGGTTATCTTCGCGGGTGTCGTCGTGCCGGCAGAAGCGTAAATCGTTGCGAAATTGTCCTTCAGATACTTGGCGGCAGCGCCTGCTACCTGCTGCTGTTGCTGGGCCGCAATCTGATAGTTTTGCGAGTCCATCTGCTTCGCCATAAGCGAGACGCCGATGGCGGACATGATTGCAAAAATGATCAGGCCGAACAGTAGCTCGATCACAACGAACCCGTGCTGCGAGGTACGTATAGGCTTGAGACAGTTCATCCCCAGATGCTCCTGTTCGATTGGTGGTCCACATCCTGTGCCAGCATCGCGATCTGATTTGATCGGATCTTCTCCCGTATACCAGGTCCGTCCTTTCCTGTGAGGGACAGGCTCTTGATCTTCAAATGTCGCATTGAACCTTGGCCTTCCAAGGCAAGAGCAATTACCGCCACCAAGCCCTGCGACAAGATTGACCGGACGTTGCTGATTTTGGGTTCGGCCAGCGTTGCTACACGTTCTATCGCTTGGGGTACGCTACCCGCATGCAACGTGGTGACGATGAACACGCCATTTATTGCCGCGCGTACTGCCTGGACAGCCGTTGCTGTGTCCCGGATCTCGCCGATTAGCATCATGTCGGCACCTGTACGAAGTCCTCTGAGCAGAGCTTCCTCATAGCCGCCGTTGCGCCTGGACACTTGCATCTGGATGCATCGTCCAGAGCCGTGAGGTCCGTTCAAGTCTGTTTCAGTCGGATCCTCTGCAGCCAGAGCGATTCCTCCGCAAGCCTTGAGTCTGGCGATAATCAGAGACGCCGCGCTTGACGTCTTGCCTGTGCCCATCTCGCCGCAGAAAATCACCAGCCCCCGGACGTGCTCGCTCAGTAAAGAGTCCACCAAATCCTCTGGAAAGCCGAGCAAATCAAATGGTCGCAGCTGTGCGTTCGATTTTCGCAGCACGAACACGGCCTGCCCGAAAGCGTCCGGAATTTGAGTGACGCGCAGGACCACTCCATTTTTTTTCAGGGAAAACTCGGGATCCTGATGCAGCTCATAATATTTGAGACATTCGGCGCGCAGCACCTGAGCATCTTCCGCCCAGCTGGCCGGAGCCTCGACACGTCGGCTATCACCTTCCAGGCCTTTAACGTCCGTGAAGTCTGGCCCCAGATAAAGGTCAACAAAAGGCGTGTCGATGATCAGGCTCATGCTCAGTAGGCCGTCCAGGCCAAGGTGTTACTGTCAGTTGAGCAGCCGCTCGTAGCAGCCGCTGAACTCACTTCGCCGCTCACGGCGGTACCGCCGTTGATTGAGGTCGAGACCTTTTGTCCACGGCCGATCTTCGTGGCCAGCGTCACACAGGCATCCTGTGGCAGACCCGCCTCAGTAACGGTGTAGGTCATGCCGTTGGCAACCACAGTGACTTGTCCGCTCCAGGCGTTGTAAAGCTTGCCGTCTGAATAGGACATATTGGGAAGTCCTCTTATCGAGTTGAGCTGGGTGATCAGGTCGGTTCCTGATGCGCCGTAGCCTGTACTGCCTTTGAGCTTGCGGGTATTGGCGATCAACTGTCCTACGTTGCCTTGCTCATTGTTGACGTCCGAACTGCCCATTGCTCCCCAACCGTTGTAGAGGGCATAGCCCATCCCGATCAGGATGACGATGAGAACGAAGAGCAGTTCAATCGAGACATACCCGATCTGGCGAGCCCGGGCTGAGTGAGTCAGTTTTTGCATGTGACTAGTCCTAGATATGTGGATAACGGTGTGGTGCTCAATGGGTCATGCCTTGGGTGGCATTGCCGGTCATGCTGTAGGCCCCGACCATGACCAGAATCATCAATAAGCCGATCAGAACCATCGATATAAGCGAAAGGGTTTTCGCGTAACGCTCCACCTGCTTGAGTGATATCTCCAGCCACCTCAGGCTGTAGCGGTGTATCGCTGCAGAAAAGCTTTGAGTAGTTGAGAGGACAATCAAAAACTGGATCGCCTCGTGATCCGGGAATCGGTAGCCGGACAAGTCCAAGGCCTCACCGAAGTTCTTACCCATCCGGACCCCGTAGTGAGCAGCTTCCAGGCGCTCACGCAGCCATGGATTAGCGCCGCGCTTGAGAGTGTCCAAGGCTTCGAGCGGATCAATGTTCGCTCTGAGCATGACCGCGATGTTCAGGAGGAAAGTAGAGCCATGTAACGCCTTGTAAATTGACCAGGGCGGTAGGATCTCCAGGCGTGTCCGCCAAGGCCCCCGAAAATAAGGGAGCGTCACCACGCTGGTAACAATCAGCATAACCACGAGGCACAGAGTCAGTAGCCCCCAGTTGGTGACGAAGCTCGCGATCATATGCAAGAGCATTGGCGCGCCTGACCAGCTCTCAGGATTGGAGGAGCGGCTCATGGCGGGCACAACACGAGTGGCCACAACATTCAGCAGGTAAGCCATGAGGCTCCAGACAAATGTTGGATACAGAGCCGTCGACATTACTAGGCTCATCACTTTCTGACGGGCCTCAATGATGCGTACACAGTCACTGAACGCCTGAATGAGGTTGCCGGATTGCTCGCCGGCACTTATCACCGCGTGCTCCTGATAGGGCACCCAGTTGAGACATGCCTGAGCCAGTGTCTTGCCTCCTGCCACTGCTCTGCCGATACCGTAGCTCGCAAGAGATATAGGGTGCTGCGTGCGACGACCTCCATCGCTGTAGATCGATCCTATACGGTCGAGCGCCACATCGAGAGGCACGCCGTTTTCCAACAGCGCGGTCATGCTCTCGTATAGGCGAATACGCTCCTGGCCTCCGAACTGCATGTTGTAGAAGCCGTTGACGAGTCCGGTCCAAGCGTCTATCCCCCGACTAAGCATGAGCGTCTGTCTCAGCCGTTTCGGGATCGAGCATATAGCTGTCGAAATCCAATGGTCCGACTACCGCTTCTGCCATGCGCGGATCGATCAGGCCGGCATTAACCTTTATGAGCGTGTGGGCAACTTTCGTGATGCCGCCCATCTGCTTGACCCAATAGTTGCGCGCGGCACTCGGGCCTTTTTTGCGGATGATTTCCATGAACCGGTGTGTGGGCAAAATCATCTCGGACACAACGGTCCTGCCGTTAACACCCATGCCTCTGCAATGGGCGCAGCCTGGGCCTACCAGATAGACTTGATCAATCTGAGTGAGCTTCTTCAATCGCTCAACTAACTGCGCGTCCAGGGTGTGGAGATGGCTGCGAGCTGGCACCCTGCAGTTGTGGCAAAGCGTTGGCAGCAGTGACTGATTGATCAGCCCAGCCATTAGTGCTGGATCAGTAATCAGGCTTTCGTCAGCACCCATGTCAATGAGGCGGGGGATGGCTGCCACTGCGTTGTTGGTATGTAGGGTGGACAACACCAGGTGCCCTGTCATACCGCCGCGTAATGCGGCTTTGGCTGATGCCAGGTCGCGAATTTCACCATACATCAGAATGTCCGGGTCCAAGCGCATGCTGTTAGTAATGGCTTCGTCCCATGTCTCATTGCTGTTGAGAGGGGACTGGTTTGCGCGCATTGGATATTCGGGAGGATCCTCAACCGTAAGGATGTGTTTGGTGCCTTTGGACTCCTCAGCAAGGAGGTTGATCTGCACCTGCAGGGACTTCGATTTCCCTGAGCCTGTTGGGCCGGTCAATAGAATCACGCCGTAAGGGAGGCTTCTCAGGCGTTTAAAAAGCAAGATCTGTTCTGGCAGAAAACCTAGATCATCTACAGACTGTTTCTGTTGGTCATCATAGATTAGTCGCAAGACCATCAACGGACCGTCGACCAAAGGTCTGGTAGCTACACGAGCGCCGAACAGTCCGAGCTGGTCGACATAGGTTCGAGCCAAGCGCGCGTCCTGACGGATCTCTGGCTGGTAGTAACCCTCGGACTTAACATCGCACATCGAGTTGTAGAGCGAAGAGCAGAGCTCGTTGCCGATCGTGCTCTGGATTTGGCCATACTCGTGCAGTAGGCCGTGCTCGCGAAAAGAGATGTGCGTGATTTCATGGCCAACGATGAAGTGCACGTCTGACGCACCCCGTGCGTGCGCGGCTCCGATGATCCGAATCACTTCCTGTTGACGTTGAGTGCTGTCTACCGAAGATCCGTCGTTTGATTTTCCCGCGTTTTGATAGATAGATCTGATATCGCTGAGTGTGCTGCTCACGACTTGGAAGGAAACACCGGCCCGGTCCAGACGATCCATGAATGCAAGGACGTAGGGGTCGTGCAGGTGCTGGGATGAAACCATCAAGTCGGCATCATCTGCCAAGGTCGCAGGTTCTATCAGAGCTACAAGCTGACGCAACTCGGCGGTGATGTTTCCCCACTGCTGGCCATCCATGGTTAGGATCCTGCCCATCATTTCTGGTTTCGGCGCGATGGTAAGGGGCGTGATGACTACGCCTGGGCGGTTGATTTGAGTCGCCGCGGGACTAGGTTCAATAATGGGCTCAATACGCTGCGCTTCACTCATCTCGGCAGCTCCTGCGCTTGATCGAGCAGCTGAGTTATGGGCGAAGGCTCACCAGACGTCATGGGTGCGAGTGCTTGCGAAGACACCTGCGGCGCGTCAAATTGCGCGATGGGAGGCCTAGTGGAAAAACCTAGAGGGAAACGGCGACCGTTATGTCCCAATACAACGCTGTCCAGAGTAATGCTGATGACCTTGTAGCCGCCCGGGAGATCTGCGCTGGCCATGGATGCATCTACTTCGAATCCAGTGGCGTAGAGCAAGGTGGCGTGCAATGCGTTATTCGCTCTGAACACCGTTTTCACCACAGGGAGCACTGTTTGAGCGGTGCTGGCCTGGGCCGGTGGGCTGAGATTGCTCTGACGAAGCTGGCCGATATTCGATGGTGGAGTTTTCGCGCCGTTAACAATGTCTTCCTGGGCTCGAGCGCGCGCCGCCTGTGCAGCGAAGAGCAGCGTTTCACTCTGTACCTGGGATAGCTCGCCAATGTTGATTCGGCTGAGGTCGGGCGTAGATTGCTCGGCGGCTACAGCTACGCCGCTTGCAGCGATCCAGATCAACAGAAGGTTCAGCAGAAAGCGTGGTTGCGTGTTAATGCACATAAAGATCACCGATGACATCCCAAGTTAATTGACCGCCTTGCAATGTGGTTTCGATTTCTCGAAGGCGCATGCCTGTGTGCTGCACCCTGTGAAGAACTGTCGCGGGGGGCAATCGGCTCGTATACCGGATCTCAAAGTGTCGATAATCCGGAGCTGGTGGAGGCGGCGGCGCAGGTTGCCCAGGCAGAGCGGGTTGTTGAGCGGGAACGACCGGGACTTCTTTGATCTTCGGCTTCAGGTCTTGGGCTTGCAGCCAAGACGTAATGCTGTCGAGCGCCCCAGTGGCTGGGGTAAGGGTGTCATCGCCCGCCAATGGCAGTTCAAGAGCGAGCTTGAGAGCGGCCATATTGCCCTCATCGTAAAAAGCCGGGGTGTCAGCAAAGTGACCCACCGTTGCGTTGCTCAATCCCAGCGAAGTACTGTTACCGGTGCGCCTGTAATTGGCCGACACCAGAACGCCGTCGCATTTGGCTGACACAAACAGCCAACCCGCGATGGCCAGAGGCAAATCGTCAATCGCACCGTTGCAGCCTTGTAGAAAGACAGGTACCGATGGCTGTTTCACCCAGGGATGCACCAGCGCTTCGATGACCACTGGAGAGTTTGTGCGTTGATTCAGCGCAGCAAGTTCCGCTTGCTTGGCTGCCTCTACAGCTAATTGAGCTTCACGTGCGATCAGCAACTGGTGCTCATGCCATTGGTGCCAGCCAATGAGGCAACCCACCACGACGGCTCCCACGGAGGCGACCTTCATCAATTCCCGACTAGACAGGCCGAATGCAAGCGGTGTTAGCTTGTATTCACGCTTCAGTTTGGAAGGATGCAGAAACGCTTGTGCGTCAAAAGGCTCGCCACCCCGATTAAACTCCGGCGGCAAAAACACTCTATCGAAACTCATTGCCCTGCCCAGCTGCTGGGCAACTTTTCGATTTATTTCCTCAGAGCTGCCTACAAGGTCAGCACCAGGGATGACCGCGCCGCGGAACACTGCAACCAGAGCGTAACGGTCCTCGGCATCCTCGATCTTCCAGGCAGCAAGCCATGAAGAACCCAACTGGCCTGCCAGCGAGGCAGCCAGCGAGTACATGCCCTTAACCGCCCCGTCATTCTGCGAGACGAAGCCTGCCTGAATAACCGATTCAGTGTGACGAATGGCGACGATGTCCATCTGCTGGACACGACCAAACTGCCGGGCTTCCTTCATGTAGCCAGTAAGGCTACCCAAGGGATGCCACAGGAGCCCTGTCACGAAAGATCGCCCGTGATAGGTAAGAATCTGGACTTTGCCGTCACTGGTAACTGGCGTGCGCGTAGCGCGCTTTCTGAGCATGGAGAGTGGGTTCGCCATGTCAGTTGGTCACAATGGGTGTGATCAGCACAACCAGAAAGCTCTGAGACGAAGTACGGGTGCGTCCACCGCCTAGCCCGAAGAACCCGGGCGACCCGGTGCCAATCTTGTCGGTGTTGTCGCTCAACTCGTCGAAGCCTGAAAGGATCAGCGTTTGACCGCTGCGCAGTCTCACTTTTGGAGATAAGCTCTTGGCGTCGTAATTAGGGATTTGGACGCTGGAGCCATTGCTGGTGAATGGCTGGAAAGTAGGCTTTGAGCTCATGTTGATGGTGATCATGAGCAGCATTTCGTCGTCATCCATGAGTCGCGGCTGCAGTGTCATGTTGAACCCAGACGTGATCGTGCCAGGCGTGATCGCCGTGCTGGAGCCCACTGATGCAGTAGTGTTGGTCTGAACTGACGGGATGTAACCTTGGACGTTACCGATCTGCAGCGGCGCTGGCTGTAGATTCAGCGTGGTCACTGATGGTGAGCGCACATTCGAGATACGTGCTTGTTCTGCAATCGCCTGAATGATTGCATTGGAGCCTGCCCATGCCGAATTGGCCGTATCCACAATTCCGACCGATCCAGAGATCGCGCTGGAACTGATACCTGGGACGGTGTTTGAGAGGGATAAGCCCCACTTTGTGCTCAGCGAGTTATAAACGGCTGACCAGTTCAAAGCCAGTTGATCGGTGTCATTCAGAGTGGCCTCAAACACCCTCACATTGAACAGCACTTGTTGAGTGATCGAGTGATTGGTCTTGGTCAGGTAAGTCTCGATGTTTGAGAGCACGTCGGGCCGGTCGGTCACCGTCAACGTACCGGTCGAGGGTGACAGATACATGCGACCTGCAGGCGAAGTGCTTAGCATGGATCGCACGTTGTTCTGGATATCGGTCAGGATCGAAGTGTTGAGTGTGACCGTCGTGCTCTGATTGCTACCCGAGTCGCCTGAAACGCCTGAGGAGCTGCTACTGGACGACGATCCGCCAGATGTTCCGCTTCCAGTGCCAGAGGATGTCGTCATTCCGGATCTAACAGTGCTTTCGATTTTCTGCACGTCTCCGAAGGCGTAAACGTCAAATACCCGCGTGTCGAAATAGCTGACTTGCACCGTTCGAGATGTGGGGTTGAATTTGTAGGAAAGTCCTAGGCGAGCGGTAACGTCATCCAGCAAGCCTGAGGCTTTGCCTGAGTAACGTAACCCACTGATCACGTTTGGCGTCAACGTGGACGCGAAGTCAAAGGAGTTGTTCTGCGAGGCTCTCACAGTACTAGGCCCGCCAGTTATGCCAGCGGGCAACAGTCCAGCTAGGCTATCGGGGTTGGGAGCCATGCTTACGGCAGGGGCATTACTGGCCTGAGTTTGCGGATTGGCGTTGAGCAAACCTGGATTCAGCGCATCTGGTGAAACCATTACAGGTATACCGCACTGGCTCGTGATGTACTGGGCAATTTCAGCTATGCCGACACTGCCTGCAGGCCTGTAGGCCACCTCACAGTCAAATTTGGTGGGGATGCCTCGTCTGGCAGTAACCGGTTGAGTAGAAACCCAAGGTTTGTCGCTGAATATCACCGTATCCCGGCGTTCCTGCTGTTGCTTGTTCCGCAGGATCGCTGCGTACTGGCCCGCCGTTTCAGCGGTTGCCTCTGCCCGCGCTGCGGCTTCATCTACACGTTGCACCGAACAGGCCGAAGCCAACAGAGCTGCGATACTCAAAGTGGTCAAACGAGTGACTGGCTTCATTATTTGCGCCTTTCCGATACGTGCAAAACGCTCTGTCCCTGTCCTTCACTGCCGTCGACGACGAAGGATCTTTTCGCGTTGTCGTACAGTGGGAAAATTTGGCTGATCGCCGAGCTGAAAGAGCCTGTGAACCTCAAGGGCGCTTCAATGGGGTAGTCCAGGTCCTCGGGTACCCAGATCACCTGCCAACCCGCACGCTTTGCCCAGTCCTCGACGGACTGACGCAATGTGCTGCCTACTGGCGCTTCCCAGTGTTGCTGGAGGGCAACAGCCGCAACGGGGGGCACCACCGGCTCAGGCTTCACCAGTCCGGGGCTGATAGAGGCCACTGCCTTGGATACTGGCGATGGTGCCGAAGGAGTTGGTGTTGTCTTCGACTTGGCAACTGCCGTTAGCTTTAGCTGAATCGGGGTGCCTTCCTTGGCTCGGGAGCTGATGGGGGCTGCTAGTTGCTTTGCGGGCTGCGTACCGCTTTTGACTGGCGGGAGTGACCCAGGCGTTGAGTCCTTGCTGAACGGTGCACCGGTCGCCGGGGCTGTGAGAACAGTCACCGGTGAGGTAGTGCTTGCTACTGAGGCTGATCCAACGCTGACGGGAAGGGAGGTTTGAGCCACCGCAGCAGGTTTTGGGGAATCCGGAAGTTGGTAGCCTGGCCGCAGTACGAAACAGACCCCACGAGTTACCTCGTTGACCTTCACTTGCCAGGCCGGCCCTGCAAGTACCTGGAGCGTATCACGCAGCGTCATTGGCCCAAGCTTGTACTGAGCAGCAGGAAGCGGCCTGGTGTACAGAATGTTGACGTGTTCGGTACTGGAGGGACAGAGCGAGTAGCCGGAGCGATCGACAACGTACTGCATCGCGTCCTGCACCGAGGGACGCATATTCCCAGGGATGCTGACATCGATGATCTGAGACATCAGATCTCGCTGTTCGGCCCCCGGTGAAGTATTGACTACGGTGTAACGGCTATACCGGACGTTCGAGGCATCTGCGCCCTTGCTACCCTGGTAGAGGTCAGGCGTCAGCAGTTCGGGATTGCGACTCTCGTCGATTCCTGAGGAAACTGCTTTCGTCTCTTGTTGAGCACAACCCGCGATCAGCGCGAGCACGGAAATAACTGACAGCTGCCTGATCATGTGTGACATGGCCCCATTTCGTGATGGTGACCAAGTTGCCAGTACAAACCAATAAGCGCAGCCTTAAACCCTAAACAGATGTGGAGGGTTTCGTGGACTCTCGAGTTCTAATTGTGAAGAAAAAGCGAACCTGTCAATCTTCGCCAATTTTAACGGATTCTCGCAAAGGACCTTGAATGCCTGCCGACCACCCAGCCCCATTTACCTATGGAGGTGTTCAGTACCATTTTGACCACCTTGAACCCATGACAATGAAGCTGACGCTGGCACAGGGCGTCGTCATATACGCCGAGATCCGTTACAAAACCCACTGCTACACCCGTGAGTTAGATCCCGGCGAACTAGCGGCGGATCTGGTTCGCCATGATGACCAGTATGGCAATGAGAGGTATTTTTGTCCGGTTCGGTACGCCCTCAGTCACCAGCTTTTTAACTGGATTGGCGCTTGGTGCTACCAACTCTGTATCTACCAGCCTAAACATGGCGAGAACTACATAATCGTGGAGACTTCAGCAGGCCAGTCCGTAAAGGTAGCCTTCAGCATCGAAAAACATGACCATATACCTACCGGCTTAATGATCTGGATTAAGACAACCCACCCGTACAACAAGTCTACGCCGGTGAAGGCAACTCGCTCCAACAGCTTTCCATTCAACACGCTTGCCAAATCCATGGCGCACAAAGGGACCAGGCCGAATAAAAAGTAAGACAGATAGCTGATTTCGAAGCAAAAAAAAGCCGCCCCTAAGGACGGCTATTCTTTGAAGCTATTCCGGGCGCTCTTTAAACCAGTGGTGTCTGGAGCCCTCTAGAGAGGTCGGCAGATAGAATTCCCACACTTGTTGGTGTGTGATCCCCGCGCACATCTATCTGCTATCAATCCTACCCCAAATAATAACTATGTCAACCAAGCGTAGCGTTTCTGATAGCAAAACGGCCAAAACTCAGCCGCTTATGGCGCTCCGAAATATTGTCAGTTTGAGTCAGGCAGTCAGTTGCGCTAAGGCAATCTGGGCCTTTTTGACGTCATCAGGCTCGATCAGATCCTGAGCAAGAGCGCGCTTGTCCATGAGCATCTGCCAAAGTTGCTGGTCAATGGTGTCTTCCGCCAGTGGGATTTTGACAACTACCATTCGCAGCTGCCCATTACGGTACGCCCTGTCTTCGGCTTGGTCCTGCAGCCCTGGTGTCCATGGCAGGCCCAGGAAAAAGACATAGTTGGCCGCTGTCAGGTTGTAACCCGTACCGGCTGCAGAACGGGTCCCGATAAATACCCGGCTGTCAGGGTCCTGCTGAAAGGCATCAATTGCTTTCTGGCGTTTTTTGGGAGAGTCACTGCCCACCAACGTTACACAGCCAATACCCATCGTGATGCAGTGATCCTGCAAAGTAGCGACGGTTTCCTGATACTCGCAAAACAGGATCATCTTGTCGTCGACGTCGAGCTCCGCCATTAGATCCACAACGATGCGTACCTTCACGCGTTCCAGCAACTGACGCAGAGCCCCCAATCGTGTAAATCGATGAGTGTCACTGCGGATGATCTGGTTGTATTCGTCACGCTCAACCTTGTTGAGGATCACTGGGACAGTCTGTCGTTGTTTGCCCTTCAGACCGGGCAGCACGTCCTTACGGCGGCGAAGCATCCAGTCTGAAATTTCGTGACGAAGGGTCTTACGAAACTCAGGACTGCCGGCGAATCGTTCGCAGAATTCATTGAGCGGCAGTTGGCCAATCGGATGCCCTGAAAGCCTGAGCAGTGTATGCAGCTCCGCCTCGCGATTGAGCACAGGCGTGCCCGTCAGCAGATAGCGATTTTGCACCTGGGCAGCGATATCGAAACCGTGGCGTGTCCAAGCGGCTGTGGGCTCTTTGAGCCTGTGGGCCTCATCGATGACCATCACAGCGAAACAGCTCGCATGCATCACGAAGTCGCCCAATCGCTCGTAGTTGACGATTATCCAGCCTGCTTGTGCATCGAATATTTGCAGGGCGATTTTAGCCTGAGGGAATACCATGAGGATCTCGCGCTGCCAGTTGATGATCAGGCTGTTGAGCACAATCACCAGCACCGGTTTGCCCTGTGCGCGAATGCCTGCGGCAATCACCGCCTGTCGAGTTTTACCCAGCCCCATGTCATCGGCCAGCAGGGCGCTGGTGCGCTGCAGCAGGTGTCGAATCCCCGCTGGCTGATGATCCATAAGCGAAAAGGCTTTAAGCGCCTTATCAATCTCCGAGTTTGTGAGCTCTGTGTTTTTGATTGAGGGAACAGAGGCGAGGTAGATGCCTGAGTCAGCTAACTCCTCTTCGGTTTTTGTCGATTCAGGAGAGTAGCCGCCAAGACTGATGCTGGTGACTTCGCGCACCGGTGATACGGATCCATCGGTCAGCAGCTCTTGCAGCGTATCCAGAATCTCGAATTGCTCCTCGGACAGGCCTAGTTCCAGGATCAGGTTGCTGCGCACCAACTCTGCCGAGCCTTGGACGCGCCATGCTTTACCCGCCGACAGATACACCCCGCGCATACGTTTGGCGATAGCAACAGCTCCAGGGTGAAAGTCGCCCGACAGTATTACGCCACCTTCTGCCAATGGTGCGAGCCGGAGCTTCATCCCCCACGTGAATGCGTCACGGTGGGTATCAGACTGAGCAGCTGTAATCCTGTCTCGGAATGATTGCCAACTTTCAATGTGTTTGCCTTCAGCGAGCTCGGCCAATTCACGATATAGCAGGTCTAGCTCATCGAGCAGCTTGGCCTTTGGAACACGCCAGAACTGATTCAACGGGTGATCAGATCGGCGTATAAAAAAACCACCTCTACGCAGCAACAGCTTGCTCGCCCCTTCGAGATAACTCAGTGAAAGCCCAAAGTCGTAACCGTCGTAGATGGCTTTGCGCAGCAGCACTGGACGTTTGTTCATCAATCGAGGCGATGACATTCTCAGAACTCCTCGGCCATGATGCTGTTGACCCAGGCGACGATCTCTTCCCCAAACCTAATGTTGAAGATCGAGTCTGTGTCAGCGTATCGCGCCATCTTCTGGGCGAGGTTAGGCCATTTCAGGTTCACTGGAATAAGGCCGCCCCTGACCGATGCAAAGAACCACTCGAAGGTTTTGAACACCAGTGACTGAGCATTCGGCGTTTCATTTTGATGGTCTCGTAGCTGCACAAGGCTCAAATTCTTGAGCGTCCATTGTCCTGTCAGATGCTCATTGCGATGCGCCCGGAGCACGAGCTCGAAGGAGGCCAGCGGGCGTCCACCAGACCTGATGGATAAGAGCCGACAGTCCCCTAAATAGGCGCGATAGTCGTAGGTGTCGATGCAATGACCCAAAGAGTTATGCTCTCGGTCCAAGTCGGCTGGGCAGCATAATTCAACGATCTGCAGGCCCGTTTCGACGCACGTGATCGGAACCCCATCCAGCAAGAGTGTCGGCCACTGGGTGAGTGAGTCTGATGGATCAGGGGGAATATCCCGCTCAAGCTTCGCCCTGATGTCCTGAAGAGCGATATGAAAAGCATCGACCAGATTGGAGAGCTGACGAAAATTCAACGAACCCAAAAACGCCTGCAGTCGACCTTTGGTGTACATGGCCGTTTCGTGTCCGGCCCTATCAAGGTTGTCGAACAGCTCCCTGAGATCTACCAGTTTTGCCGTCATGCTCGGCCATGCAGGGTCTGTCCAATCTGTAGGACAGCCAGCCAACAGATTATTCATGTCACGCAATGACTGGAGCAACTGCCACGGAATCTTTGACCGGAACAGGTAGAACGACCGCCATTGTGCTTTGGTCTTTGGGCGACGATTACCCAGCCGCGCGCCGGCTACTAGATCGTACCAGCCACCTTCGAGCCCCTCGACATTCAGACGGGTAAGCGCGCTGCCTGTATCATAAACGCGCTGTTGACCAATGTAGCGGATCGAGGACAGAGGAGCCTCCAATAGCCACGCCAACACCTGGTTCAAAGGCGTCCCACTATCAGCAGCTACTCCCGCGAATCCAGCCCCATCCCTTTTGGAATCGTAATCCTGGGATCCGCTGAACTGTTGCAGGTCGGGCCACGGACAGTTTTCAAGTAGGCCATGAGCAATTTGAGGCCAGGGCATTCCTTCGCCGATAACCAGCAATGGAATCAGTACTGGCTGTGCTCGTAACGCCTGCAGTCGACGTTGGCGGTCGCCTTGGGCCAGCCAATTATAAAGTTTGGCTGAAGGGCACTGGACTGAACGCACAGCATGTAAAAGCTCCTGATCCAGACTCTGACAAAACCTCTTGAGATTCGCACCAATACAGGTGATGTAGAACCGGTTACGTGGGCCGTAGAAGCGTTTATTCCTGCCTTCCTGGGTCGTCGCTCCTAAAGTGGCGTTTATCACCGGTTGAATACTAAGGCGTGATTCGTCCACTGCAAGGCTGCGAGCATGTTTGCAGAAAGACGTAAGTAGCGCTTCCCCACTGTCACCAGTAATCAACCTATGAGCCAACTTCAGAGCTCGGCTCGCACTCGGTGCCTGGACCGGTACCTTTTGCTTTTCTGTAAATAAAACCGCTGAGATCAACTGTCCATCGAAGTATTGCAGTTGCCTACCAAACCTTGCCACGGTTGGGCGAGGGACTGAAGTATCGCTGTGGAGCGCGACACACCAGCACCTTGTCGAGGATGTGTGATTGAGATAGTGGAGCATGAACCGCTCACGTTGCTCCGACCACACGTCGAAGTGATCTGCCCAGGTCTTGGCGACCGCGAGCTGACGCTCCGGGAAACTTTCCAATTCGTGCAGGGTGAGGGAGATACCAGGTGGGCAGTTTGCCTCGACACTCATGTAAGTACGCGCTCAAAGTGACTTGAGTCGGCACTGTCCTAGACCAGATGGGCGCTCGCCACGCATAACCGTAAACACGGAGGAGAGGGTTGAACCGTAGTGGGTCAGAACTCGAAGCTCTGCTGTTGCTCCTGGGCAAAACCCTTTAGCCATGACGCACGCATGGCTGGATGCCGGTAGGGGCATTCGTAGACGGGGATGCTTCTGCGTGCAGCTTCGGCCCCTGCGAGCATCACCGCATGGTGAGGATTATTGAAGCGACGACGATCCAAGGATTCGCGCATCGAACTAGAGTCTACGTTCACGAGCGCGGATATCCGTGTTGTAGATCGACACAACCAGAGGCGTCACGAATGAGGCAATTTTTTTCACATGGTCGAGCTGGGTTTGCCTTCGTGGAAGTTTGTTTGCGGTTTTCTCGTGCGCCGATGTCATCCAGCCATGCCCCAAGAGTTTGTTCAATTCATCACACTTTGAAGTACAGCTAACCAACGCAAGCAGAGAATGTTGAATTGAGATCAAACGATATATAAATTCCACTCACCAGGAGAATCACGAATAGTGCGTTTTTCCGGGCGGCAGGCTAATCAGTTGAAAGTCGAGAGTCGTTCATTGTAAGGCGAAAGCGCCGGTGGAGAGAGACGCAGAACCTGTTCCCTCCACCAGCAGCATCACGCAGAAGGCGCGATTTTTTCGGCCAGGGATTGCTACACAGGAATGTCGTCGTCGAAATGAGGTGGCGCGTCATTATGGTTCTGAGCAGGCTGAGCCCGGGATGCGTGTTGCGGTTGGTTTTGCGCAAGATGCACGGCTTCGACCCGGGCTGGCAGGATGCCCACACGTGATGCTTGCACCTTCAGCGCGGTGAACTCTTCCCCATCCTTGCTCCAGCTATCCATGACCGCACGGCCTTGAATCAGCACCCTCATGCCTTTCTGATAAATGCTGGCGTAGTGCTCTGCATCTTTGTGCCAGAACTCGACGTTGGCCCAGAATCCCCCCCTGTCCTCATAGCCTGTGCCATCGGCTTTCGGGATCGAGTTATCGAAGTAAATGTTGAGCCGCAGCAAGCGCCGCGGATCTTTGTTGCCATTGGCAAACTCCTTGAATTCTGGAGCTGAGCCAATATTGCCTTCCCAGTCTACTGATGTGCCCATGTTAGGACTCCTTTTGAGTGTGTGGATGATTACCGCTGGATTGTGAGATCTGTTGCAGCCGTCCTGCGTATACGGCATCTGCCTGGGCCATCTTCTCGGCGCACTCGGCGGCCTGGCGGCCGATGGTATGGACCAGACTTATCTGCATGTTCAAAGCGACGCGCTGCTGTTCCATGGAGTGCAGGTCCTCGAGCAGTGATTCGGGCGTTCTGGGGTCGGCCAATAAAACGGACCAGACATTGACGCCCATCTGGCGTGTGCCCATTTCCTGCCAGCGTAGAAAAACTGTGCCAGCGCTTGTGCGTTGCCGAACCATCCGCACAGGGAGCAGGGTGTAGGGATGTCTGTTTGCCTGGGCCAGCACTTGATCCTCGGCGAGCGCATTCAGATCGGCTTCAAGGGAACGGCATAACTCTGCCAACTGGAGCATCCCCCCCTTACCTTTAAAAGGTTTTAAAAAGCCTTTTAGGAAGGGTGCATGTTGCAGGCCGCTGAAGGCATCCTGTTGCAGGGGGACGAAGGCACACTGTTGCAGGCTGTGCCCTCCTGGAACCAGGTGCGAAGAATTGGCGGTGGTGCTGCTCACTCTTCTGACTCAGAACTAGGCACTGATGTGGACGGCTCTTGGCCCATTGAGATGAAATCATCGCTGCTGTCGTCGAGGTCGTTGTCGCTGATCGCTGTAGCCGCGGCAGTCGCCAGGGCTGGAGCAAACTTGGACTGGCGAGTGCCTTCCAGAATGTCCTGCGGGATCTCACCAAACGACGCGTACATCTCGCGTGCCAGTTCTGAGCGAGCGTTCTTTGCTGCAAAGTCCCCTCGGCTTGCGCCGGAGAATTTGTAGCGTTGGCTCAGGCCAAAGAGGCGTCGCAAAATTGCGGCGCCTTCATCGAGCCATTGGCCTTTGGCGTTGTTGTCGATCAAACCGACGTGGCTGGCCAAAAGAATGCGACGTACCAGTTCGTCATATGCGGTCAGCAGATAGACGGCTTTGAATGCCAGCGGCGTGGATAGAAAGAGGGGCAGGGTGACAGGCTGGACCGAAAGGTTCTGTCCTATGGACAGCATCGCTGGCAATGAAGCCATGACTTCGTCGAGTCTGGTATCGATATCCTTCATCTCCTGCTCGGAGGTCTCGATCTTTTCTTCAATAAGAAGCAAAAACCAATCCGAGTAGGGATCATCCTGCTCACAGCCGCGTTTGATGCGATTCAGGATGTTCGCAAAGCCGCTCAGGCCGATCATGCCTGGCTTGCCCTCGGTGCGTTGACGCCCGAACCAGAGGCGTGAGGCATGGTGGGTGTGCAGGGTCAGATTGACGCTGCTTCGCAAAGAACCAAGGTTGAGCTGAAAGTTGTCAGCCATGCAGAGCGCTTCCTTTATATGAAGTAGTTGGTAGGACGTTGCAAGACTGCCCGCGCGTGTAATCAGTGGTCAGTAACAAACCGTTTCTTTGTCGTTTAGGTTTTGGGTAGATCGGCTGCTCGAGCAACCAGAAGTGATGCCCGTGGCATCGCCTTGATAGGTGTCCGCAGTGATGCCAGTGGCATCACCCTGATCGGTGCCAGAAGTGATGCCCGTGGCATCGCCTTGATAGATGTCCGCAGTGATGCCAGTGGCATCACCCTGATCGGTGCCAGAAGTGATGCCAGTGGCATTACCTTGATCGGTGTCCTGAGTGATGCCAGTGGCATTACCTTGATCGGTGTCCTGAGTGATGCCAGTGGCATCACCTTGATCGGTGTCCTGAGTGATGCCAGTGGCATCACCTTGATCGGTGTCCTGAGTGATGCCAGTGGCATCACCCTGATCGGTGCCTGGAGTGATGCCAGTGGCATCACCTTGATCGGTGTCCTCAGTGATGCCAGTCGTATCACATTGATCAGTACCTGGAGTGATGGACGGGGCATCAATCAAACCTGAGTCCGTTTTGACGTCAGTGGCGTTAACTATATTGCCCGTAAGGTAGCGATGAGTTGGCCTACTCATCTCGGAGTTCTCGGCCGCACGAGCTGCTTGATGGTCAACATCGAGTTACGGCCCGTCAGCAATGAGGACTCGTCACGGCTTTGCGGCGATGACCTTGTGACGGCAGGCTGGGCAGGTTGGCTCGGTTGGTCACGAGGCGCGTTAGGCGGTTGTGACTGAGCTAAGGTGTCCTGCGGATTCTTTACCGCTGTCGGAGGCGCTTGCCATTGCGCATTGAATTCGCCACTTAGAGCTTTCTGCATGCAGCTCAACAGGTAGCCAAACGGGTTGTTCACGGTCCCGCTTTTGCAGCGATGTAGCCATTGATCAAGTAGCGGCTTGCGCAAGTCTGGCTGCACGCGCTGCAGAGCAGTGGTCGCACGGTCACGTTGGTCCTGGGTGAACCGCTCAAACCCTGAAGGCAGATCTGCCTGTTCGATCTGAGTCTCACGCGGTACAGAGCTTTTACATACAGATGTATTTGTATTCGTATACGTACTATATGAGTTCGGAATCCGAACCGAGCTGAATGAGGCTGATTTCAGACTGAGTTCGGATTCCGAACTCGGCTTCTCGGGATTCGCTTGGTCACGATTTTCACTGAATTCGGAATCCGAACTCAGGGAAAACGATCCGCTTTCTTCCTGAGTTCGGATTCCGAACTCAGGTTTGGAGTGGCCTTGCTCAATTGCATTTGGTGCATCGTGCCAACCTTGTTTACGCCATCTGCCCTCTATGACATCAAGCCGTGTTGGTAGCGCTCCGGTGGAATGATTCGGATCGGAAGCAAACTCTTTGAATGCTAGGTCCGCAACAGTTCTGACGGCTTTGTTGGCGTGCTCCAAGGCCTGTCCTATGAGCAGCATGTAGTCTCTGTCCAGCTCCATTGCCTCTACGCAGCCGACTGGTTCGTCATGCAAGATGTACACGTTGCCTTGTACTCGACCGCTGATGGAGTCTCGAACTCTCCGTCCAAGACTTAGCCAGCGGGTGAGCCGAAGTACAGTCAGAGCTTTGGCAACAGTCTCCCTAGAGGCGGATTTGCCAGGCACAGAACCTAGGTATGGGCGCAACTGCTCGTAGGTCGGAAAAGCTGTAATGCCATCCGAGTTGATCAGTAGCCTAAATACCTGCCACGCATTACGCTCCAGCGGTGAAAGCCGGTCATCAAGCAGCAGGCTTCGCGGCACCGTCTCATGTGGATTACCACTAAAAACGATGCCGTCATAAGTTTCTTCGATCCTGGATTCAGTGACCGGATTTTTGGAATCTGTGCCAGTGCTCTGCTGTTGGGCCAGTTTCAATTGCTGGAGCAGCAGATGATTTTGTAGTGCGCCTGCAGCGGCATTAATGGCGCCTCCCAGCGAAGACCGCCGGCTCATCTTCATCACATCCGATCGCCTTCTACCTTGCCTGCGGACTTACTTGCCTGGCTGTGAGTCGATGTTCTGCAGTTCGCGGGAGCGCTTGCTTTTGACTTTTGCCTAGATCCGTCCAGCAATAAAAGACTTGAGGATTTACGCTGCTTGCCTGTGGGATATAGATCCTGAGTCAGCCAGCCTTGAATCTTGTTCCAGACAAGCCCTAAGGTAATTGGATCAGGTAATTGGGTATGCGGCTCTTGAGGAGGGGCGTTAATTTCCTCGGTTAGCATCATGGCGATATCCAGTAAGGCAACTCCGTCGGTATGATCAACACGGTACTCATCCATCAACTGGACGAATCTATGCCATAACGGGGCGTCGTCCGGGATGTCCCGGAATCGTCCAGGCCTTCCTGGAACTCCTACCAGAACCCTCTGCAAAGAGACTTCTTGGGGCGACATGCCAAAGAACTCTTGGAGCATAGGAGTTGTGGCTCCTAGTCGAAGGGCCCGCTGCACAATGCGATTCTCTTCGTCAGTGCGCTCTTTGTTTGAAAGCAGCCGTTTTACCATGTCTGGATCAACAGCCACCCGGCACCAAGTAACTGCTGAGTTCAACAGCACGCTTTGCGAGGAGGGATGCTGGAGCAGCACCAGAATCTCTGGGTCCAACCCCATGTCCAGGCATCGCTTCACTTCACCGTTGCGCAGATGATGTAGGATTTGCGCGACCATGGCTTCATTGAGCGGATTATGTTTTTTCGACATGACTGAACTCCTGTCTTACAACGTCGGAAAAAAACCTCATGGGGTTTGCACCCCGTTCTCCATCTCCAGCTCCACGAGTCGTCGGCCTAGGCGAATAAGTCGGAAAAGTTTAACGATGCATGCATCGTCCAAGCGTCCTTGAAGTACTGCGTCGCGGTCCTCGTATCTCGGACTGCCCAACATCAACTGGCCCAGTGCTGCCGTGAACTGAAACTCGGATACGTCTAGTGGCTGTTCCGGTGACTCCTTAGTCAAAGCGATGGCGTACACACCACTGATGGACTGGAGCAGGGTCAGCGCGTGATTGGCTAGGTTGGTCAGTTCTGAATCGCCTGGAGGTTCTTGGCACAGGAAGCCAAGACCTCCTGGAACATCAATAACGCTGTCAGAACCAATGCCTGAAAGGTGAGCGATCTCGCGTGCCAACTGGGCGATCACTGGCCGTAACTCATCCGGCTGATCCAAGATGCGCTCGATGTACCAGACGTCTGAAATAGGGTGTAATCCACCAGCCTGTACCGGAATTGAAACCAGCGCGTTTGCCTTGAAGTCTGGAAGCTCCTCTCCATCGAGAGCGGCTAATTGACGTTTCACATCAAGCACGCGATCAGTGGTGGCTACCGGAGTGACGACATGGCCAGCAAGTCTTGCTGCACGTTCTTCTTCCGTTAACTCAACTCCTGGCTGCGAAGGTGTGACGTCTGTTTTGGTAATTGTTGGGCGAGGGGGCGCTGTTTTATTTTCTGGCTTCTGGTTCTCAGGGCCCGGAGCAGAGGGAGGAGGGGTACCGTTTTCTAGTGGATCATTCAGTTCTGTGACGCCAGCGGGGGCCTGAGCTGGAACGTAATTGGGCTGGATCTGATGCGCAGGCGACAAGTTGACTTGGGTGTCGATGACTGCTGCTCGTCGCGCCTGGTTCTGATTTTCACTGAGCGCAAGGAGGATCTGCTCGTAGGTGAGCCCGGTTCCCGGCTGCATATGACTGATTAGTTCATCTTGAACTCGTTCGTAGACGAACTCACTTGCATCTCCATCGAACATCGAAAGCACGTCCTGAAACAATGCATCGAAGTCTGAAGTTTGAGCGTTGCCATCCGTGTGCGTGGTCCAAGTCAGGCTCGCGGCCTTCCGAAGGGAAAGCAGGCGCTCGACCTGAGGTTTCCCTAACCCGGAATATAGCGCAGCGGGTATCACTGGTAGAAGGCAACGAACTGTTTCCTGCATTCGGCTGATGTGCGACTGGGAAACTGGGTATCCATCTTCGCGCAGCTTCCTGACCAGCTCTCTTTGTGAAATTGCCTCTCCTGCCTCTTTTTCGTAAATAGCGCGTGCGTTCTCAATGCCCACCGCTCTTTCGATGAACATCAGGGCGCCGCGTAAGTCGTTTTCGGAAAGGTGACCCGTAAGCGCGATTATCTCCCCTCGCGCACCGTCCCAAGGGCGAAACAGAACGTTGATTCTATAAAAGCGCTCATCCCCGGTTTCGCTGTACAGCTCCCGGAGGATGGACAACCTCGTGTTACCGCCATTGTTGATGGTGTACTTGCTCTCCCCGGGGCGACGGGTGACTGACGGTGGCTGGTCCAGCCCCCGCTGCCGAATTGAGTCCTTGATCTCTTGGTACTTTGCATTGGTAACGGTACGAGGGTTGTGCTCGTAAGCTTTCATCTCGTCTAACGTCAACACCATAGGTGTGTCAGCAATGGGATCTGGCAAGCGATCCACTGCGGGTCCAGATCGACTAAATGAGCCTTTGAGTAACTTCCCAGATATTTCATCTGCCGTAAGTTTGGTTGCCATGGTTATTGACCCGCCTCAGGAAGCTGGAGAACGTTGCTAGCCGGCTCACCGCCTTTGAGCAACATGTCGATCACTGCTTTCAGTCTCAGGATTTCGAGATCCTGACGCAGGCTTGAATCAATTCGATTGACGATCTCCGCGTTCATTGAGCGGTGGTTGGCTTTCGCAATTTTTCGCACGCGAGTTCGCATTCCGGTAGGAAGCCGCACGACAAACTTCTCTTCCTTATCGTCGCTGATGCACTCGATTTCTTTATTCAACATGGCTTTCTCCATCATGACTGAGGCTTTGTGCGCGGCGCAGTTGAGCGCGAGCATTAAGGCCGGCCCTGTGGTCGCTTGGTGTGAAAGAGGTGTAGATGGGGCAGCAGCCACCCTTGGTGAATTTGACGTGACCACCACGCGTGCGCTGGACTACCCAGCCCTGGGCTATAGCGAATAGGGCCAAATCCTGAAGAGCTTTTTTTGCCCCACGTAGTGGATGATTTACAGTCGTCATGATCGTGCCCTGGCATTGCTGAAAGCCGCAGAGCGAAATGGGATTTGGTAGCGACGCGCGATCGCTTCACACCGTTTGCGCGTCTGGTTGAGAGTCGTAGCTGCTGATGCTAGCGACGCACCGGCTGTGCATTGAGCTCTTAACAAGCGTGAGAGCTCGGTGTCGTTTAAAGCCTTAGCGGGGTTCTGCACTTGGACGTCTGCCGCTACTACCGATGCAGCACAACTCTTCAAGTGCGCAGCCTTTTCCGCATTTATGATGAAAGTCTGTGTACTGGATCGCTGATTGCTCTCAACTTGGTAGATGGATCCCCCGCTGCTAAGGAAGTCGGCCAATGCCTTTTCAATGCGCTGTCGGTCTTGCTCTCGGTCCAACTGAGTCGGTAGATCTTCTGCGGCGCTGTTCTGATGAAGCGTCATGTCATACACCTCCCAATCCGTTCAACTTGTTACCCGACTGGATCTCAAGGATCTCTACCTCGTGATCAACAAAAGTCTCGGTTAGCTGCTGCATGAATGCTTTGCGCGAGTTACCCGAATCCATACGAAACACAACGGTGTACTCGGAACTGCTCGGGACTTTATTGAGAGCACTGACCACCCACTCAGAGTCCACGAGTTCAAGTTGAACAATTTCACCGCTAAAGCACTTTGGGCATTCCCGCCTACCATCAGCCCCCGGCATCACTGCGTTGTTCGGGTGGTGATGTCCGCAATTGCGACACTCATGCGTAATAGAGAGGGGCTGTTTACGCTCGCTCATGCTTGAGCTCCTTGCCAAGTGCTGGCCGAGAGATTTTCAAAACGGGTGTGCTGGGGGATGAAAGCGGTTCTGACCGTGCCGAGCGAGCCATTTCTGTGCTTGCCAAGAATCAGTTCTGCTATGCCTTTGTGTTCGGTATCCGGGTGGTACACCTCATCCCGGTACACGAAAAGAATCAGGTCAGCGTCTTGTTCCAATGCGCCTGAGTCACGAAGGTCAGCGTTGATGGGGCGCTTGTTTGGGCGTCTCTCAAGCTCTCTGTTCAACTGAGAAAGCGCTACCACCGGGCAGTTAAACTCCTTGCCTAGAGCCTTGAGTGAACGGGAGATCTCACTGATTTCATTCGCCCTGTTTTCTTTACCTGGGCACTGCATCATTTGCAGGTAATCGACCATTATCAGAGCTGGCTTTCCAAATCGCCTTGCGCCCCGCCGGGCGCGGGCACGTATTGCCGATGGAGTAAGTCCCGCTTGATCGTCGATTACTAGGCGGTCCCCGTAGGCATTAATTCTGGCGACCGCCATTGAGAGCTTCGGCCAGTCCTCATCTTCAAGCTGGCCACGTATCAGCTTCTCCAGATTCAGATGTCCTAAAATGGACAGGAGTCTGTAAATAATGGCCTCGGCAGGCATCTCCAAACTGTAAAACTGGACGGTGGACTCGGTATCTTTTTGAAGCGCAGCGTCAACGAAATTGAGTGCCAGGCTGGTTTTACCCATAGACGGCCTGGCAGCAAGGATGATCAGATCAGCTGGCTGCAATCCACCGGTCAACTCGTCCAGATCTGCAAGCCCTGTAGGCACGCCAACCACCGACTCTCCGGCATTGAATCGAAGATCGATCTTGTCGACTACCTGCAGCAGCATCTGGTTGACGTCAACGAAGTCGGAAGTCTGGTGGCCTTGTCCCAAAGCAAACAGCTGCTGCTCGATGACGTCCTGCACGACGCTCGCATCCGCTTGAGGATCCGAAGCCTCCCGTGCACAGCCATACCCATGCGAAATCAAACGTCGCAGATGAGCTCGGTTGCTTACGGTGTCAGCGTATGCCTTGATGTTGGCAACGGAAGGGGTGTTCATGGCGATTTCGCCCAGGTAACCCAAGCCACCGGCTTCATCAATCTCTCGCATCGAATCGGAAACCGTGACCACGTCAAATGGTCTGTTCGACTCAGCAAGCGTGGCAATGCTCTGGAAAATTAGCCGGTGCTCACGCCTAAAGAAATCATCAGCTTTGATACGGTCTGCGATCAGGTCCCACGATTCGTTGTCGAGCATCAGGCCGCCTAGCACTGCCTGTTCCGCTTCAACCGAATGGGGAGGAGACATATCTGAAATATTCATCGTGCTCCCCCGATTCTTGCTGCAGCCGGGGGGTGTTGATCGACGCCTCTGTGTAAAGCAGCTGTAGAACCTTGCTGCCACCCTTGATGTTGAGATCTGAGGTCGTGACCCTTAACAGCGGTAGACTCAAGCTCTTTTTCGATCACGGTAGGGTGGTGCAAGCTGAGGTAAGCTCTTATCGCTTGCTGAGTTTCAGCGTTTTGCTGACCGGCGAATTTGTAAACGTTGGTGGCCACTGCATCTATCCATGCTTCGGCAAAAATCCGTCCACGTCGTCTTTTGGTGGTTGGATTGCAGCGCTTGAGCTGCGAAACGTGCTGACGACGCGCCGCTACAAGCTGCAGATGAAGCGCTGAATAGGCATAGCTGGCCAGATCCGGCGATACCCCTAAACCGATAAACTTGAAATGCCAGTCTCCAGGCCGCGCTTGGTACGCAATGCAATCGCAGTCGAAAGCGCTCGCGCATGTGCTTGCCAGACTGTGTAGCCAACTAGCAGGCGCTCTCTTCGTACCCGCAGATGCTGAGGCCTCGCAGGCGAGGTGGGCGTCCACCTCAATCTCTTCGAGCTGGTACTGCTCCATAAGCTTGCGGCCTTGCCGCAGGGCTGTCTCAGCCTCATTTGGAGAAGCACCCGTAGAGCGAGCCAAAGCGAAGCACTTGATGACTTTGTCGATTATCCGTTGTCGGTCAATACTCATGGCTGCACCTCAGGTTGTACCCCGGATGCAAGAGCCTCTTTCCAGAGCCTGAGGGTTTCATGTTCTTCAGCTGTGAGCGCGGCTGTAGCATTCTCCTCACGGACTTTCGCCTGCAGAGCGGCTAGCCGATCCTCGACGTCAGATCCATCGTCGTAAGAGATGTCATTAGTCAGTGCCTCGACGAGGTGTATACGAAGCGAGCCGAGGCAACTGACTCGGTAAGCGGTCACGCTTGTCCAACCAATCAGTTTGCTGAACGGCGTCAGTAAAGTGCTTCGGATCTGGCTATTAAGCTCGACGGTGGAGTAGAAGCTGTCATATGCCCCGATGCGGTTGAATAACAGCACCGTCCTCAGGAGCTCAAGCTTCTGGTCCAGGCTCTCAATGGGCAGAGGATATGTAGCAGCAATCAGTTGTTTCGCTCTTGCGTTTCGCGTGTCCTGCCGACGTTTGGCCGCTTTCTCGTCGCGGACACGTTTTTCCTTGGCATGCTCGACTTGAGCGTTCACTGATTCGAGCAGCTGCGCGGCCTGTGAGATGAGCTCACGGTGTTCCACGCTCAAGTAATCACCCAGTCGGCTAATCAAGCCGCGGCCCATCTTATGGCCGGAGCTTAAATTGCGGAGCTCCCGTGACGTGCTCGTAAGCTTGGTCTGAGCGGCGCGTAAGAGCGATGAGTTGTACTGCTCGTTTAGCTTGAGCATCAATTCTGGAGTAATGCCGGAAGCTTCCGTGAGATTTGTCTTCGCCATCTCATTGACCCCCTTTTACCAGGGCCTCTACGGCGGACTCAGTCATCGTTTCAAAACGTTCTGCCCATTGAGGAAAAAGCTCAATCGCAAGTTCTCGAATGACCTGAAGCGCGCTCGGCGCTCGTCGGTTGGAAGGTTTTTTGTATTCGAGCCGATGTGCCGACACGCCTGCCGTAGATCCCTCACGAAAAATTACTGACGCAGGGACTGTGCTTTTGAGGACATCGATTTCCATGTTGTCCGCGAAGGTCTTTCTGATGGCGTCATGAATTCCGCGAGCATCAACTGTCTGGTCGAGACAGTTGACTACAACCTTGATAGGAGGGACGTGCAGGCCGAGCCTTGAGTATGGACGCAGTCCTTCAAGCATTTGCAAAGTGCCACGGTTAAATTCCCGTGCGCTGAGCATGTTCGGTGGCAAGGGGGAAACAGCAAGATCTGACGCCAGTACGACCATCTCCAACATGACGCTTCGTGCGCCCTGGGTGTCAATGAGAATCAGGTCGAATTGACCTTCGAAAGCTTTCAGCAGAGAAGCCAATCGCAGACGACCGTCCGCTGCCTGAAGCAGGAGGCTAATCAACTGGTTGTTGGGGTCGTTCGATAAGACCAAGGACAGGTTCGGGATGCTTGTCCTCGATATGATTCGCTCTGGATCAGTCAGATTATGTGCGATGAGGTCGAATATGCCGCCGCTGACTTCCTGTGCCATTGGGTAATAGGAGGACAGTGAAGGCTGTACAGGGTCCATGTCGAGGAGGAGGACCCTTAAGCCGGCGTCGGCGCAGAAGCCGCCTATGTTGGCAGCCAGAGTGGTTTTACCGACACCACCTTTGGTGGACAAAAGCGAAGTTACGTGCATGATTTAAAGCCTCTAATGGGGACATTAGAGACTGCGGATTGGATCCAGAGCCTTCATCAGGAGGTTCTGCCTAAGCTGAGGGTGTGAAACCAGTTGGCTTTTAACCAATTGGTCGTAGGTTCGAATCCCACACGACCCACCATTTTTGGCCTCAGCAGCAATGCCGGGGCCGAATCTTATAGATCTGATGCCAATCGCATCAGATCGCAGACGGCTAGTTGAGGCGTCTTTAAAAAGTTTCACCCGGGGTATAGCGCAGTCCGGTAGCGCGCCTGCTTTGGGAGCAGGATGTCAGGAGTTCGAATCCCCTTACCCCGACCATCTTCACAAAAAAGCCTGATTTAAGCCTTGTGCTCAGATCGGGCTTTTTTGCGTCTGCGTTTTTTTTTGGTTTGCGACGTCACTTACGCTCCGCCTGAAGGATTGCAAATCCCGGTAGGAGGCAACTTGTTGGCGATGCGGTAGAAGGGGCGACTCGAAAACAACGCCTCGCGAGCAAGTTCGGTCTCATGTAATCGCATGCAACGACTGGATTGAAATGCATTTTCTGTAGGAGCTGCCGAAGGCTGCGAGACATTTCTTCTGATACACCGCGATCGCAGCCTTCGGCAGCTCCTACAAGTCCTGTGTTTGCCGCGAAACAGTGCGGCACCTTTTCCGTTTCAAGGTCGCGTCCCTGTCAGCTATACGCCTACTTGCGTCGCTGGACATCGCCAGCACCACGTGAAAACCCTCTTCCAAAAACGCGTCAAATTAATTGCGGCCTTTGAAGTCGGCGAGCATCAACGCGTCTAAATCAACGTTTCGGGTTGCAAGTCACAAGAAAAATCGAAAAGTTCCGCCTGAAGTTGTAACGATATGTTTCAAGAAATTGCCGATTTTGTCACATATCGGCCTCCACGAGCCATCAGAAAAATTGAAAGACATCCAGTCTCTATTGCTCTTGAAGGCCCGTGAACAATAGTTGGATCCAATGTCTGAACTCTCGTTTCCTTTCGAAAATAGCGCTTAGCCATTTTTATGACGCCAACAGGGTGTCGTTTTTTGCTCTCTTATTCGTTAACAATAGCGTTAATCGATTCAGCTTATCGATGCACCTAAAAACAAGAACTCAACGGATTTTGCCTGTAACCGGGTGAGGCTTTGGCATGGCAGCCGAAGCAGAGAACTTAAAAACTATTGGAATTACGAAAGCTAGGAGGCTGTCATGGGTGCGCAAACAAAGATTCTGGATGTCGAAGAGTTCAAGATCTATACCGAAACTTACTGGAAAAGTGATAGTGCCAAGACCGTTCTACTCGTCAATGGCGCGCTGTCGACCACCGGCTCGTTTGGTCAGACGGTGAAGTACCTGGCCCCACACTTCAATCTGGTGCTGTTCGATCTTCCGTTCTCCGGCCAGTCCAAAGCTCACAATCCTGGCGATACGATTGTGACCAAGGAAGACGAAGTCAGAATTCTTCTGAATATTATTAATCTCTACAAAATCAATTACTTGCTTTCAGTATCCTGGGGTGGCGTTTCCGCGTTGCTGGCGCTTTCCGAGTCGCCCGCGTCAGTTGAGAAAGCGATCATCAGCTCGTTCTCGCCAGTGCTCAATGAGCCGATGCTGGACTACATCGACAAGGCACAGCTCTACCTTGCCGCACGTGAAAAACGAAAAATCGGTTCGTTGCTTAACGACACCGTGGGCAAGTACCTGCCGCGACTTTTCAAACTGTATAACTACAAACACCTGATCAGCCTTGCTGAACATGAATACGGCCAGATCGACTTTCACATCAGCCAGATTCGTAAACTCAGTGCCAGTAATTACGTTGAGCGTTTCTCTTCTATCAAGATCCCAGTGTTGTTCGTCAATGGCGAGAAAGATGAATACACCACCGTTGAAGATGCCCGCAGTTTCTCCACGTACATAGCGCAAAGCAGCTTCAATGTTGTGCCCGATACCGGCCACTTTCTCGACCTTGAGAGCAAGGCCGCCTGGTTGAACTCGCAGAAAACCGTCCTGAGTTTTCTCGGTGCACAGAAAGAAATCAGTCATGCCTGGCCTGAAGCCGCGATTGCCTGAGGCGCAGAACGGCCTTCTGGCTGTTTGGTAGCGGGTCTTCGTTCTGACACCCAGTCTTCGGGTGTGGCGATACTTCACTGGGCTGTGGCTTTGTCGTTGATGAATATTTCTTGTGCTGTGCAATTGTGCGGGTGTTGTGGTGTGGCCGGAAATTCCCGGTTTTTGAATCCTGGAAGGGTTGTTCGCCAGCCTTGGCTGGCGCTGGGACTCAACGTTTTGCTGTTGCTTTCCCTCAGTGGCTGTTCTGACGATAAGCCTGTGTCGAAAACACTGGTCCGTGTGGCGGTTCAGGAAGTGGTTTCTTCCGACATCCTGACCAGCGTCGAGCTGACAGGCGATATCCAGGCGCGCAAGGTCACGGAGCAGGCTTTTCGGGTGTCCGGCAAGCTTGTGCAGCGCTTTGTCGATGTGGGCGATCGTGTGCGAGCGGGGCAGCGGTTGGCAAAGCTCGACCCGCGAGAGCAAAACACTGAACTGGCATCGGCCGATGCAGAAGTCGCCGCCAGAGAATCGCGACTGCGTTTGGCGCAAACCAATTACCAGCGTCAGCAAACGTTGCTGCCCAAGGGCTATACCAATCTCAGCGAGTATCAAAAAGCGCAGTCTGCGCTGGAGAGTGCGCGGGGCGATCTTGCCGCGCTGAAAGCGCAGCAGGCCAATGCGCGCGACCAATTGAGCTACACCGAACTGGTTGCGGTGGCCGACGGCATCATCACGGCACGTCATGCCGAAGAAGGTCAGGTGGTGCAGGCCGCCACACCTGTTTTCAGTCTTGCCCATGATGGCGAGCGAGAAGCGGTATTCGCGGCCTACGAATCGTTGCTGGAATCTGACCAGCCGGGTCGCCGCGTACGTGTTCGCGGTCTGGGCAATCCGGACCTGACGCTGTCCGGCAGGATCCGTGAGATCACTCCGATTGTCTCCTCTGCCAGCGGCACCCTTCGGGTACGAGTCGCGCTGCAAGATGCTCCCGCCAATCTTGCCCTGGGCACCGTGGTCAGCGCGAAGCTGGATTCTCAGGCCCGCAAGGCTTTCACTCTGCCATGGTCGGCTCTGAGTCGCAGTCACGGCAAACCCGCAGTCTGGCGCGTAGACGAGCAGAGCCGCGTGCGTCTGGTTGAAGTGCAGGTGTTGCGTTATGAGCAGGGTCACGTAGTCATCGCATCCGGAGTAGCAGAGGGTGACTGGGTGGTTTCCCGCGGTCTGCAGTTTTTGTATCCGGGGCAGAGAGTCGATGTCGCTGCGCGCGAGGGCCATGACAAGAATGACGACAAGAACGATGACAACAGCAACGTCATCGCTTTGGCAGCGGAGACGAGTCGATGAAGGTCACCGTCATCCGTATCCTTTTGATCTGCAAAGTCTGGTTGTTCTGCATCATTTTCATGATGGTCGCGGGCTGCCGTGACAAGCCTGTGCGCGAGGTTGTCGAGCGGCCTGTGTTGTTTATCGAAATGGTCGACGCGCAGCAGCATGTTCACGGCCGCTTTGCGGGCAGCATTCAGCCGCGCTACGAAGTTGAACTGGGTTTTCGAGTGGCAGGCCGCATTGCAACGCGTCAGGTCGAGATCGGTGACAGGGTTCGTCGGGGCGATCTTCTCGCCACCCTTGAGCCCAGCAATCAGCAAAACCAACTGCGTGCCCGGCAGGCAGAACTGAACAAGGCCCAAGCGACCTGGCAGCAATTGAGCGCAGAGCGGCAGCGCTATCAGCAACTGATCGAGCGGGGTGTGGGTGCTCAGGCGCGACTGGATCAGATGAGCGGTGATTTGCAAACCCAGGACGCCATGCTCAGTCAGGCCCGCAATGCGTTGCTGCAAGCCACTGATCATCTGTCCTACACACGTTTGCTGGCTGAGTTCGATGGCGTGGTCACTGATTGGCATGGCGAGGTCGGTCAGGTGGTTGCGACCGGTCATCCGGTCGTCAGCCTCGCCCGACCTGAAAGCCGCGAAGCCGTGGTTGATCTGCCGCTGGATCTGGTTGCCACTCTGAATCAGAGCATTCGGATTCAAGTGATTTCCCAGCTCAATCCGCAGGCTTTTGTCGCCGCCCGTGTGCGTCAGTTGTCGCCACAGATTGATCCGACGACACGCACCCAGCGTGTACGGCTGACGCTGGATTCCGTACTTGACAGTTTTCGGCTGGGTTCAACGGTGAGCATTGAGATCAGCAGTGTCGCCGATTCGTTTCGCGAACTGCCGGGCAGCGCTGTGCTGGAGCGCGAGGGCCAGGCGCGGGTGTGGGTCATTGATCCGCAGTCTGCGACCGTGAGCTCCCGCGATGTAACCATTTTGGCCCGACACGGCGCGTCGGTGCGTGTGCAGGGTGAGCTGCGTGACGGTGACAAGGTGGTCATCGCCGGAGTCAACGGTCTGAGAGCAGGACAGAGAGTTCGTATGGATCGCGAGGTCAGTTTGTGAGGGAGCGTTTTAACCTGTCTGCCTGGGGGCTTCGGCACCGCACACTGGTCTGGTACATGATGTTCGTTTCACTGCTGATGGGAAGCTGGTCGTTCATGAATCTTGGGCGTGAGGAGGATCCCTCGTTTGCCATCAAGACCATGGTTATTCAAGCTCGTTGGCCCGGTGCGACGCTGCAGGAGACCTTGCAGCAGGTCACTGACCGCATGGAAAAGAAGCTCGAGGAAATCGATGCGCTGGACTATGTGAAGAGCTACACCCTGGCCGGTGAGTCGACGCTGTTTGTCTTCCTCAAGAGCGACACGCACAGCGCTGACATTCCCGCCGCCTGGTATCAGGTGCGCAAGAAGATCATGGACATTCGGGGTGAACTGCCCGAAGGCATTCAAGGGCCTGCGTTCAACGACGAGTTCGGTGATGTCTTCGGCAGCATCTATGCGTTTACCGCCGACGGGCTTTCTTTTCGTCAGTTGCGCGACTATGTCGAGCAAGTCAGGGCGGACATCCGAAGTGTGCAGGACCTGGGCAAGATCGAGTTGTTGGGGGCGCAACGTGAAGTGATCTACCTGAACTTCTCCATGCGCAAGCTGGCGGCGCTGGGGATTGATCAGCGGCAGGTCATCGCCAGTCTGCAAGCGCAGAACGCAGTAACGCCGGCCGGTGTCATCGAATCCGGTCCGGAAAGGATTGCAGTGCGCACCAGCGGCCAGTTCACGGATGAAAGTGACCTGCAAGCCGTCAACCTGCGCTTCGGTGACCGCTTCTTTCGCCTGAGTGATCTGGCGACGGTGGAGCGCCGTTATGCCGATCCACCAAGCTCGATGTTTCGCTTCAACGGCCAGCCAGCGATTGGTCTGGCCGTGGCCATGAAGCAGGGCGGCAATATTCAGGATTTCGGCATGCGCTTGCAGCAGCGTATGGATGCGCTGACCAGTGAGCTGCCGTTGGGTATTGATGTGCATCTGGTGTCGAGTCAGGCCGAGGTGGTGGACAAGGCTATCGGCGGCTTCACGCGTGCGTTGTTCGAGGCGATTCTGATTGTGCTGGTGGTGAGCTTCCTGAGCCTGGGCATCCGTGCCGGGCTCGTCGTGGCGTGTTCAATCCCGCTGGTGTTGGCGCTGGTTTTCGTCTTCATGGAGTACAGCGGCATTACCATGCAGCGTATTTCTTTAGGGGCACTGATCATCGCGCTGGGGCTGTTGGTGGACGACGCGATGATCACCGTGGAAATGATGGTGACCCGGCTTGAGGGCGGCGACTCGTTGCAGCAGGCGGCCACGTTTGCCTACACCTCCACGGCATTCCCTATGCTGACAGGCACGTTGGTGACGGTCGCCGGTTTCGTGCCGATTGGCTTGAACTCCAGTTCGGCGGGTGAGTACGTATTCACCATGTTTGCGGTGATCGCAGTGGCGTTGCTGCTCTCATGGCTGGTGGCAGTGTTATTTGCGCCGCTGATTGGCGTGCACATCCTCAAAGTACCCAAAGCTCATCATCATTCAGGCGGCGCCTGGATGTCGGGGTTCAGGCGGGCGCTGTCAGGAGCGCTCAAGCATCGCTGGTGGGTAATCGGCTTTACCGTGCTGGTGTTCGTCGGGTCGCTGTTCGCGGGCAAGTTACTGCAAAACCAGTTTTTCCCGGATTCGGATCGTCCGGAAATTCTCGTCGATATCTACATGCCGCAGAACGGCTCCATCGACGGTACGCGTCAGGTCATGGACCGCCTCGAAGCCACGCTCAAGGACGATCCGGACGTGTTGCACTGGAGTTCTTACGTCGGCAAAGGCGCGGTGCGTTTTTACTTGCCGCTGGATCAGCAATTGAGTAATCCGTTTTATGGCCAACTGGTCATCGTCAGCCGTGGCGGGGAGGGCCGTGATCAGCTGATCGAGCGTTTGCGTCAGCGTTTTCGCGATGACTTCGTGGGCGTTGGCGGCTACGTGCAGCCGCTGAACATGGGGCCTCCGGTGGGTTGGCCTGTGCAATATCGGGTCAGCGGTCCTGACATCGAGCAAGTCCGCAGCCAGGCCATGGCTCTGGCGGCGATCCTGGATGCCAACGCTAATATCGGGCAGGTCATCTACGACTGGAACGAGCCCGGCAAAGTACTGAAGATTGATATCGCTCAAGACAAGGTGCGCCAGTTCGGCCTGTCTTCCGAAGACGTGGCGCAGATTCTCAACAGCCTGGTGTCCGGCACCAGCATCACCAAGGTTCGCGATGATACCTATCTGGTCGATCTGGTCGGGCGTGCCGAAGCCAGTGAGCGGACCTCGCTGCAAACCTTGAGCAACCTGCAGATTCCGGTGCCCGGCGGGACCAGTGTGCCATTGATGGCCTTCGCCAGTTTGAGTTACGAGCAGGAGCAACCGCTGGTCTGGCGTCGCGACCGGCTGCCGACCATTACCCTGAAAGCCAACGTACTTGGCCATCTGCAACCGGCGGCGCTGGTGCGTGAGTTGCGTCCGCAGGTCGAGGCGTTCAGTGCGGCTTTGCCCGTGCGCTATTCGGTGGCTACCGGTGGAGCGGTCGAAGCCAGCGCTCGTTCTCAGGGGCCGATTCTGAAAGTTGTGCCACTGATGCTGCTGTTGGTTGCGACCTTTCTGATGATTCAGTTGCAGAGTGTGAAGAAACTGATGCTGGTGGTCAGCGTGGTGCCGCTAGGGTTTATCGGAGTCGTTGCTGCGCTGTTGTTGACGGGGTACCCGCTGGGTTTCGTGGCGATCCTCGGGGTGCTGGCGCTGATCGGGATCATCATCCGTAACTCGGTGATTCTGGTCACGCAGATCGACGAGTTCATGGCGGCTGGAGAAGAGGCGTGGACCGCTGTGGTCAAGGCCACCGAGCATCGCTGTCGCCCGATCCTGCTGACGGCGGCGGCAGCAAGTCTGGGCATGATCCCGATAGCGCGAGAGGTATTCTGGGGGCCGATGGCCTACGCCATGATCGGCGGCATTGCGATTGCTACCGTCCTGACACTGTTTTTTCTGCCCGCGCTGTATATGGTTTGTTACGGCATCAAACCGCCTAGGGCATAGGCGATTCTTGCGGTCGCACGCAGTTGAATCTGAGCCGGGCGCAAACCCCGTAGGAGCGAATTCATTCGCGAAAATCCGGTACATTCGATGTATCTGTGTCCATCAGGAATGCCGCCTTCCCGAATGAATTCGGTCCCACGGGATCTGCATGAACCTGAGATGTGCGCAATTCCTGTGGGAGCGAATTCATTCGCGATGAGGCCGGTACATCCGCTTCAGGTTTATTGCCTGTAAGACCGCCTTCCCGAATGAATTCGGTCCTACCGTTGATCTCATTTCAGGCCGGAGCGTTCAGCTTCAGCTCTACAAGACTCCTGAGCCGCAACTGCGCACAGCACCCGCCATCAGGGCGGTTGCCGATCTGCAGGCTGCTGTCGAGTTTTTTGACGATCATCTCGACGATGGCCAGCCCCAGCCCTGCGCCGTTGCTATGGCCATTTGTGTAGAAACGCTCCAGCAAGCGCGGTGCATTTTTTTCGTCAATGCCCGGCCCGCTGTCCTCGACGCGCAGCTCGGCCTCGCCGTTTTGAGCCCGGTCGAGAATGACCCGGATCTCACTGTTGGCCGGAGCGAAGTTAAGGGCGTTGGTCAGCAGGTTCTGAAAGGCGACGGTGATGGCTGCCGGATCACTGTGCAACCGGAAGTCCTCGACGCCATCGAATACCAGCTCGACTTTTTTCTCGGCTGCCAGTGGCGTCAGTTCGGCGAGTTCCTCACGGACCAGGCTGCCCAGATCGAAAGTCTGCAGTTCATCGTGTTTTATCTTCGGCTCAAGGCGCGCCATGGTCAGCAACTGACTGGCGATGCGCGTCGCGCGATCGACGCCATGCACCAGGTAATCCAGCGCTTCTTCGCGTTGTTCAGGCAGTTGCGCCTGTTTGGCATTTTGCGCGTGGATGCGCAGGATGGTCAGCGGGGTCCTTAATTCGTGAGCGGCATCCGCTATAAAACGACGCTCTCGATCCAGCAGATTTTCGATCTGGATCAGCAGGCGATTGAGTGCGGTTTGCATAGGCTCCAGCTCTTTAGGCAGAGGTGACAGGTCCAGCGGCTCAAGGCTTTCCGGCTCGCGTCGTCGGATGACGCTGGCCATGAATTGCAGGGGACGCATCCCCCAGCCAATCGCCAGCCAGATGGCGATGGCGAGAAGCGGCACGCCAATTACCGTTGGCCAAAGGGTATGGCGAACAATGCGTTGAATCAGGTCCTGACGCACGTCATCACGCTCGCCGACCCAGATCAACAGCCCTTGCTGGGCATCGACCAGCAGGAAGCCACACCAGTCATTGCCGTCTTTGAGGAAGTCATGTGAGCCCTCGGTAGCGGGCGGGCCGTCCAGCTCCGGTGCTTCGGCGGAACGCACCAGAAGTTCGCCCGTGTTGCGCCAGATCTGGAACGTCAAACGGGTTTCATAAGGATGTGCGGCTTCACCGCCACCCACTCGACTCATGGCTTCGTCGAAAGCCTGATAAAGCCGATCAAGGTCTGTTTCGCCCGGAGGCCGTTGGCGCAGAACGCCCTGCAGCAGGCGAGCGCTTTGCGCCAGCTGTGCGTCGTACACCTCTTCGATTTCGGTGTGGCTGTCGCGTAACGCCAACCAACTGATGGTCAGGTCGCCCAACAGCAGCAGGAGCAGCACGGGGACGAGGATGCGCGCGCGAACTGAACTCATGACAAAGTCTCGATCCGGTAGCCCACACCGCGCACGGTGCGGATCAATTCAGCGGAGAGTTTTTTGCGCAGATTGTGGATCAACACCTCCAGCGTATTGCTCTCCACCTTGTCTTGCCAGCCGTAGAGCGTGGACGACAAACGCTCGCGGGTCACGACTTTACCGGGCCGGATCATCAGTTGATGGAGGAGTTGATACTCCATGGGCGTCATGGCGATTTCTACGCCGTTGAAGCTGACTTGCTGGGTCGAAGGATCGAGGCTGATTGGCCCATGCTCCAGCAACGGTTGCGCACGTCCCTGACTGCGGCGCAGCAGCGCACGAACCCGAGCCTTGAGCTCATCCACGTCGAACGGTTTGACCAGATAGTCATCGGCACCGGCGTCCAGCCCGGCAATTCGGTCCGGCGTACCGTCCCGTGCGGTCAGGATCAGGACGGGCAAAGACTGTTGTTCCGCGCGAATCTGGCGCAGCAAGTCGAGACCGTCCAGACGCGGCAGGCCAAGGTCGAGCAGCAGCAAATCAAAGCGTTCGCTGCGCAGGGCATGAAGAGCGCTCGCGCCATCTTGCAGCCAGTCCAGCGTATAGCCTTCGCTGCCGAGGGCGACGCGGATGCCCTGGCCTACGGCACGGTCATCTTCCACAAGGAGCAGGCGCATAAGGTGTTCCGTATTGGTTTCAGCCGGTGAGGGCGCACATGATGCCGCTACGCCAGCGCTTCGGGCAGAGCCTTGTGTCGGAGAAGATGTAACGGTCTGTTGCGTCCTAAGCTTTCGCTAAGCTTTGTTTCGCACAGTAGCGCCTCCTTAGTTCTTACGAGTGTCTGCCATGCGTAAAGTCCTGTTGCTGGTTCCCTTTCTCCTCGCCAGCCCGCTGGCCCTTGCCGGACCACAATGCACCACCGCCGAACGCTCCACCTGGCAGGATCAGGGCAAATTCCAGGAGCAACTCAAGGCTCAGGGTTACGAGATCAGCAAGTTCAAAGTCACTGACGGCAACTGCTACGAAATCTACGGCTTCGACAAAGAAAAGCGCAAAGTCGAGATCTACCACGATCCGGTCACCGGCAAAGCCGTGAAGACCGAGATCAAGGGCTGATGAGCCGTCCCACCCTACGCCTGTGGGACCCGCTGGTGCGGCTGTTCCACATTTCCCTGGCCGGTGTGTTCGTCGCCAACTACTTCTTCAATGAGGCTGGTGACGATTGGCATGTCTGGCTGGGTTACTACGCGGTTGCCTGGCTGGTGGTGCGTGTGGTGTGGGGTTTCATCGGACCGCGCAGTGCGCGCTGGTCCGATTTCTGGCCGACGCCTGCGCGTTTGCGTGCCCATGTGAGTTCGCTGCTCAGGCGTCAGCCGGAACATCGGCTGGGGCATTCGCCGCTGGGCGCGCTGGTCATGGTGCTGATGATGGTGATGATTTTCGGCATCGGTCTGACGGGATGGTTGATGACCGAAGTAGATGCCTTGTGGGGCGCAGACTGGCCTCAGCAGATTCATGAAACGCTGGCTGACGGCCTGGCGTGGGTGGTGTGCCTGCATATAGCGGCGGCACTGTTTGAGAGTTATCAGGTGAAGGACAACCTGCCGTTGTCAATGATCACCGGCCGACGGCGGCCTCTCGCCGACGAGTCCCGTGATTGAGTCCAGACATTTTGCCTTCGCGGTTGTGATCAATACTCATGCGACTGACTTCTTTCAATGTACCTGTCTTGAGTGCATATCTTGCGCTCGCTCTGGTTTTCCTCGGCGCATGGCTCAGCCATCCGCAGCACAGGCTGTCCGGTTTCGCCGTTGCCCCGGTCCTCACACCGGCTTCAGGCGTTGCGGCTAAAGCCAGTTATAACACCCGCTTCGCATCGTCTGACCTGGATGATTTCGTACATTCCTCGGCAGTGACCGCATTGCCTGGTGGCGACCTGATGTCGGTGTGGTTCGCGGGCACTCGTGAGGGGGCGGGCGATGTCGAAATTCGCGCCTCGCGATTCGATGCGAGCTCAGGCGAGTGGGGCGATGAGCAAGTGCTAGCGACCCGTCAGTCCACTCAGGAGGGCACCGGTAAATACATTCGCAAACTCGGTAACCCGGTGGTTGCCCTGGCACCGGACCAGCGCTTGTGGCTGTTCTATGTGTCCGTATCGGTAGGCGGCTGGGCAGGCAGTTCAGTCAACGTGATGGTCTCCGAGGACATGGGTAAGAACTGGTCGCAGCCACGGCAATTGGTCACCTCGCCGTTTCTCAATATCAGCACCTTGGTGCGTGCCGCGCCGGTATTTCACGCCGACGGTTCGATCGGCCTGCCGGTTTATCACGAGTTTCTGGGCAAGTTCGCCGAATACCTTTACCTCAGCGCCAATGGCGATGTGATCGACAAATTCCGCATCAGCCGCGGCACGAACTCTCTGCAGCCAACCGTGGTGCCGCTGGATGACAAGCGCGCGGTTGCGTTGCTTCGCTACGCCGGCAATACGCATCACAAAGTGCTCGCCAGTCGCACCGAAGATGGCGGTCAGACCTGGAGCGAGCCGCTGCCCCTTGCGCCGAGCAACCCCAACTCTTCGCTGGCGGCCGTCGGTACCCCTGGCCGCGGCTTGTTGGTTGCGCTGAACGACCTGCGCGACGGTCGTTTCAAATTGAGCCTGTACGGCACGGACGAGCAGATGGATCACTGGACCTCTGTGATCGATCTCGACAAGTCCCCCGATCCGCAGGGCAATCCATTTTCCTTTGATGCCTACAAGGAAATCATCGGCGAAGGTTTCCGGGCCTCCAGTGGTGAACGCCGTCATCCGTTGGAGGAGGCGTTCCTGAGCAACCTCGATCAGCGCGTTTGCTCACCGCAAGGCTGCGATTTCGAGTACGAGTACCCGTACTTCATCCGCAGCCCTGAAGGCATCTACCACTTGGTGTATTCGTGGAATAACACCTTCATCAAACACGTCAGCTTCAATGAAGCCTGGCTGGCGGAGCAACTGCTGTGATGTCTCTATGGCAAGCCCATCTGTTTTTCAGTCTGGCGCTGTTCCTTCTGGTTGCACCGTTGGCACCGAGTCTGAAGTCACGCCTGATTATTCTGGCTGGATTTTCAGCCTTGGGCTTTGTCAGCCTCAATGGTCTTTCGCTGGCGGCCTATGTACGCAGCTTTACCGATGATCTGGCGATCACCACCGCGATTGTCCTTGTCTGGTTCAGCTTGCAGCGCCTGGGCATGAAACTGCCAGGAGTGGCTCGACCTGGCGCCGTCGTGGTGGTTGTTTTTGCTGCCCTGGCATTGGTCCTTTACCCGGCTACTTTGGGCCTCAGCTACAGCGATCCTTATCGTCTGGGCTTTAATCCGCGGCCCCTGATCATTGCTGTTGCGGTCATCGCGTTTGGTTTGTTGTACCTGCGTAATGGCCTGGGTGTGGTGATGCTGGCAGGCGCAACACTGGCCTTCGCGGTGCGCGGCAAACCTTCGGAAAACTACTGGGACTACCTGATCGACCCGTTGCTGGCGTTGTATTGCTTTGTGGCGCTGGTAGTGATGGTCGTGCGTGGCATCTATCGTCGCTGGCGCATTCGCCAGCCATTAACGCTATCAAACGGCAAGCCGGTTTCGGGCTTGTGAGTGCGACGTTCAAGGGGATGAAAATGGGGTGGCTGCAATCACGGCGCTTGCTGTATTGGCTGGGCGTGACCGTGCTGTTTTTCGTGCTGCTGAGCGTGTTGCGGCTGGTGTTTTTCTTCGGTTTTTCCGGCGTTGATCCTGCCAGTCTGAGCACTGACAACACGGTCGCACAGACGCTGGGCATCGGCTTCCGGTTCGACTTGCGTCTGGCTTTGCTGTTGGCGTTGCCTCTCGTTGTGCTGCTGTGGATTCCTCGCTGGAACCTGCTGAACGTCAAAACGATGCGTTGGTTGGCGCGGGTGTATCTGGCGGTTGTACTGGCGTTGGTCACTCTGGTTTACATCGTCGACTTCGGGCATTACGCGTATCTGGGTGTGCGGATCAACGCGAGCGTTATGCGTTATCTGGACGACGCGCAGATTTCCCGGGACATGCTCTGGCAAACCTATCCGGTGCTGTGGATCACCGCCAGTTGGCTCGCCGGTATCGGGGTCATAATCGCGGCCTTCATCGGGTTGGAGCGGCTGACCCTTGAGCGTCAGGCCAGGCCGATCAAGCGTTGGTCCGTCGCGTTTGGCGCAGTGCTCGTGACCATGGCCACGTTGTTGGGGCTGCTGGGACGGGTTGAAAACCTCAATCTGGAAAACCCGGTACCGCTGCGCTGGAGCGATGCGTTCTTTTCCGGCAACAGTCAGGTTGCCGCGCTAGGGTTGAACCCGGTGCTTTTCCTTTATGACACGCTCAAAGTCGGGCAATCGCGTTACGACGAAGACGTGGTGCGTGAGCACTATCCAGTGGTCGCTGATTATCTGGGCGTCGATAAACCAGACCCGCAAAGCCTGACCTTCAAGCGTCAGCAAGATGTGCAGCCATACAACGTAGCTGCCACGCGGCCGCCGAACGTGGTGTTTGTCATGCTTGAGTCCTTGGGCACCAGTGCGGTGGGGGCATACGGTAATCCGCTCAACCCGACCCCAAATCTGGATCGGCTGGCTCAGCAAAGCTGGTTCTTCCGGCATTTCTATGTGCCCGTGACGGGAACGGCCAAAACTGTATGGGCAAGCATTACCGGGGTGCCCGATGTGACCCGTCAGGAAACCGCGACCCGACACCCGATGCTGACCCGGCAAAACACACTGATCAACGACTTCAAGGGCTACGAGAAGCTGTACATGATTGGCGGCAACTCCGGTTGGGCCAACATGAATGCTCTGATCCGCCGCAGCATCGTCGACATTCGACTCTATGACGAGCGTGACTGGCATTCGCCTGTGGTGGATGTCTGGGGGATTTCCGATCTGGATCTGTTCAAGGAAGGCGACCGAATCCTGCGCGCGCTGCCCAAGGACCAGCCGTTCTTCGCCTATTTGCAGACGGCAGGCAATCACCGGCCGTTTACCATTCCCAAGGAAAACGACGGTTTTGAAGTCAGCAAACTGACCCTCGAACAAGTTCAGGCAGCGGGCTCGCGCAGCGTCGAGCAATACAACGCGGTGCGCTTGCTGGACTTCAATATCGGGCGGCTGATGGAACTGGCCAAGGCTGGCGGTTACTACGAGAACACGATTTTTGTCCTGTTTGGCGACCACAACACCCGTATCAGCCAGATCCCGCACATGCCTCCGGCCTTTGAACAGTTAGGCCTGGAGAGCAACAACGTGCCGATGTTGATCCACGCACCAGGCTTGATAGGGACAAAGGTGGTGGAAGAGGCGGTCGGGTTGGCGGACTTGTTGCCCACCGTGGCAGGTATGGCGGGTATTCCGTTCAGCAATGGCGCCATGGGGCGGGATATACAGCAACCTGCGCCGGAAGGAGAGCGTGTCGTGCCATTGGTATTGCGCGAAGGTACGTTCCCGTTAATTGGTGGCGTGACCCGGCATTTCCTCTTGCAGATGGAACACGACGGCACATCCCCGACGCTGCATGACCTGGCCTCGGCAACCCCGCTGGAGGATGTTGCCGGTCAGCATCCGGAGGAGTTCAGTCGCTTGCGTGCGTTGACCCTCGGGCTGCATGAAAGCGCGCGATTGATGTTGTACCGGAATGTGCAGTGAGCCTGGGCGTGGCTATGTCATCGCTTAGTCACTGCAACTCGATTGCTTGAACTGCAATGCATTTACCCGTGGGAGCTGGGCTTGCCCGCGATAAGGTATAGGTGATCTACCTGCAGAATCGAGGTGTCCTTATCGCGGGCAAGCCCAGCTCTCACAGAGAAAGTGTTCCTCCTGTACAACCGAAAATTTGTGAAGTGTTTGACGATATTTTCATGCCCGGAACGGGTATGATGCCCACCTTCGTTGGGGAGTAGCCTGCTGCTGAGTTATCTCAGGAGCGTTCGTATCAACATTCTCGGCAGCAGCCGTGGTACGAACACCTTTTTTGGTTGGCGAGACCAGCGACATATCCATGCCTAAAGTCGGGCGTGTGGATGTGTCGTTGACTCATAGCCCGACTGGAAGTAAACCGTGAGCCCCATTTCTCTCATATTCGTTGCCCTGGCCATGTCCACGGACGCTTTTGCAGCGGCCATCGGTAAAGGCTCCAGCCTGCACAAACCCCGTTTTATCGAAGCGCTGCGCACCGGTGTTATTTTCGGTGTGATTGAAGCCATCACGCCCGTCATCGGCTGGGCGATTGGCAATGCGGCCAGCAGCTTCGTTGAAAGCTGGGACCACTGGATCGCCTTCACGCTGCTGCTGGTTCTCGGCTTGCACATGATTTACAACGGCGTGAAGCAGGACGATGAAGAGCCCGAGGAGAAAGCGGGTCAGCATTCGTTTCTGATTCTGGCCGTTACTGCTTTCGCCACCAGCATCGACGCGCTGGCCGTCGGGGTTGGCTTGGCATTTGTAGACGTGAATATTCTGGTCGCAGCGGCGGCAATCGGTCTGGCGACCATGACCATGGTCACCATTGGTGTGATGCTGGGCCGGGTATTGGGCACCATGGTCGGCAAGCGCGCCGAGATTATTGGCGGTGTGGTGCTGATACTGGTCGGCGCGACGATCTTGTATGAGCACTTGTCGGCGTAGTCAACGCGAGCATTTTGTAGGAGCTGACGAGCAGCGCGAGGCTGCGAAGCATTCATCCTGGCAGACCGCAATCGCAGCCTTCGGCAGCTCCTACAGGTCCAGTATTTGCCGCGAGACAGCGCGGCAGAAAGAGATAGCGTCTCAGCAATTACAGCTGTTTTTTCACCGCAAACGCCGCGCCCAGCGCCTCAAGCCGGTTCGCCATCGGCGAGAGGTCTTTGCTGCACTGGACGAGGGTAACGACATCCGTGGCATTGTTCTGCGCAATGGCGTGGACCGCGGTCAAGCGATCATTGATACCCACCGATGCAGCGGATTGCTGCTCAGTGGTGCCTGCGATCAGTACGTTCAGCCGGCGGATCTCCAACACATCGGCAACGGTGCTTTTCAATAGCTCAGAGCCCAGTTGACTGGCCTGTACGCAACGACCGACTTCTTCGCCGCTGGTACGCATCGAGTCCGCTGCGGTGCGGCTTTCCTTCTGCAACGATTCAACGATCTGGCGAATTTCGTCCACCGAGCCTGCTGTCTTCTGCGCCAGGCCGCGAACCTCATCGGCCACTACGGCAAATCCGCGGCCCTGCTCACCGGCGCGGGCAGCCTCAATGGCGGCATTCAGCGCCAACAAATTGGTTTGCTCGGCGATTTCACGGATTACGTTGATCACCTTGCCAATCTTTTCTGCCTGTTCGGCCAGCGACTGCACGCTCAGATTGGCGCCGCTGATGGAGGACTCCAGGTTGGCGATATCCTTGCTGGCCTGATCCACCGACTCACGACCTTTTACCAACTGATCATTGGCTTTGTTGGCACCCTGATGAGCCTGGCTGGCGTGTTGCGAGATGTCGTCCAGAGCCGTGGTAAGCGACTGCATGGCGTCGACCATACGAGTGATTTCCGCCAGTTGCTGCTGCGCGCCTTTGTCCAGCGTTTCGCCGGTGACAGAGAGCTTGCGACCCATGTCGCTCAACCCGCGGGTCTCGTGAATGACGCCGCCAACGGTGTGGGTGATTAACGTCAGGAAATCATCAAAGCGCTGTGCAGAGTGTGTGCCGGCACGATTTTCAGTGACGGCTGTTCTGTTATCCAGGCGCGTTGCCGCCTGCAGGATCTTGTCCAGCAGATCCTGGCTTTCTTTGGCCGCGCTATAGCTGTGAATGGCGAGATAAATCAGGATGGCGCTTTCCGCGACGACATAGGCCGCGTGAATGAAGATCACACCCCAGCCGCCGTGATGTTGCATCACGTACACCGGGTAGCCTTGATGTTGCAGCACATGAAACAACAGGTGGTGAACCGCGATGGTGGCCGCAGCGACAACGATGGGCAGCCAGTCCCGGTAAAACGTCAGGACGGCCAACAGCGCGAAAATCCCGAAGTGGACTTCAATGACGCCTTGGGTCTGGTTGATGTGCAGGCCCGCCATGACCATCAGGGCCACGCCCGTCAGGCAACGAAACAAGCGGGTGCCACGCAGTGTCGGGTAAAGCGCGGTCATCGCCAGAGCGGTGCCGCCACCGACCAGAATGGCCTGGCCAAAGGTCGAGTAAATAGTCGCCAGCCCCAGGGCGTAGACAAAACATATCCACAGGAGCCCTAGCATGATGCGGTCGGCTTTACGGTAATGATCAGTGAAGCGGGGCACCGTCGACATAACGCAAATCCTCAACATCCATTTCATGAAACCGCATGGACGCCGAGTATGCCTGTGTCGGTTGGACTAAAGAAGCGGAATGCCATTACTGGTGCAGTTGCTGCACACAATGGATCTGGGGGAGGGGCGCTGTCGTGCGCCAAACGCGGACCTGTGGGAGATTCTATGATCGCCTGCAATCCCGTAGGACTGGCTTTAGGCGGGAGAGCGGTATTTCTGGCGAATAATATGTGGTGAATGTCCCGACGCTCTCCCGGCTAAAGCCGGTCCTACTGAATAGCGCGGTCTATGTGGGAGCGAGGCTTGCCCGCGATGAGGCTGGACGCGACCTAAAGTGAACCGCGTCCAGCCTCATCGCGGGCAAGCCTCGCTCCCACATAGCCCAGAGTTTGCTGCGCTAATGCGCGGCATCGGAGATCAGGTAGCTACAGAAAAAGAGCGGTTATTAATGCAGCTTCATCCGCGGCTCGGTCCCTTTGCCGATACGGCTGCCGAGCATCAGCATCAGCGTGCGGAAGGTGCCGTAAAGCGCCATCTGGTGCATGCGGTACAGGGAAACGTAGAACATCCGCGCCAGCCAGCCTTCGAGCATGACGCTGCCGGTCAGGTTGCCCATCAGATTACCCACTGCCGAGAATTTCGACAGCGATATCAGCGAGCCGTAATCGGTGTATTTGTATTCCGGCAGCGACTTGCCTTCGATACGCAGCTTGAGGGATTTGACCAGCAGTGACGCTTGCTGATGCGCCGCTTGTGCGCGAGGCGGCACGTTACGGTCCGAGCCTTTCTGTGGGCAGGCTGCGCAATCGCCGAACGCGAAGATGTTTTCGTCGCGTGTGGTCTGCAGCGTTGGGAGCACTTGCAGCTGGTTGATGCGGTTGGTTTCCAGCCCGTCGATTTCCTGCAGGAAGGCCGGTGCACGAATGCCTGCCGCCCAGACCTTGAGCGTGGCCGGAATCACCAACCCACTGGCGGTGATCAGCGAGTCGGCCGTGACTTCACTCACGGCGGCATCGGTCAGCACCGTAACGCCGAGTTTCTCCAGGGTTTTATGCACCGGCCCGCCGATGCGTTCAGGCAATGCAGGCAATACCCGCGGGCCTGCTTCGATGACAGTGATGCGCAGGTTTTCCGGCTTGATCTTGCCCAATCCGTAAGCCGCGAGTTCGTGAGCCGCGTTGTGCAGTTCAGCCGCCAGCTCGACGCCAGTAGCACCTGCACCGACGATGGCCACGGTGATTTCCTGGGTGTGGTCGACTTGCCCGGCGTGAGCGCGCAGGTAGTGGTTAAGCAACTGCTGGTGGAATTTCTCAGCCTGCTTGCGCGAATCAAGGAACAAGCAGTGCTCGGCGGCGCCAAGCGTGTTGAAGTCGTTTGTGGTGCTGCCTACCGAAATCACCAGCGAGTCGTAATCCAGGCTGCGCGCAGGAACCAGTTCCAGACCGTTTTCATCCAGCGTGGCGGCCAGATGAATTTGCCGCGCCTCACGGTTCAGTCCCGTCATTTTGCCGAGCTGGAACTGAAAGTGGTTCCACTTGGCCTGAGCCACATAATTCAGCTCATCCTCATAGGAGTTGAGCGAACCTGCCGCGACTTCGTGCAGCAGCGGTTTCCAGATGTGGGTCAGGTTGGCGTCGACCAGGGTCACGCTTGCCGTGCCTTTCTTGCCCAGGGTTTTACCCAGGCGGGTCGCCAGCTCCAGACCGCCAGCGCCGCCGCCAACGATGACAATACGATGAGTCATAGGGATATCTCATAAGGTTTAAGGAATTCGGGGGGAGTGAGTTGATCCTCGCGAGCGCTGTCTTGCTGCTGCTCAGAGCGTCAGATAACTCAACAAAAGGCTCGACACGTCCAGGCCAACCACCATTGCAGCCACCCCGAAAAGGAGCAGCCAGGGACAAATGGCCGGCGCTCGACTTGGTCGTGGGGGCTTGCAGGTACTCTTCGACACATGCTTCGACACGCGTTTGGTCGTTGGGTTTCAGGCGACTGGACATGAGCGTCTCAGAAAAGGGCGCAGCGGTTATTCGGCAATCAGTTCCAGCGGTTCGACCCGCAGCGAATCGTCCAGACGAATGATGCCGCTTTGTATCACTCGCGCAGTAATTCCGCCATGCCCACGTACTGCCTGAAAGGTGCCGTGCCCAAGACGCTGTTCCAGCCGGGCGCAAGGCTGGCACCAACCGGTGGTTTCCAGAATGGCCTGACCGATCTTGAAGCGACGCCCCTTGAGGCTGAACAGATTGATACCGCTGATCACCAGATTGCGGCGCAGGTCCTGAGGCACGATGGGTTGATCTTCGGGTCGGTTCAGCAGGGAGCTGACCACCGCCAGATGCTCCCATTGAATCAACGTGACCTGCCGCGCATTGCGTGGGCCGGGGCGCGCATGGTCGCCGGTCAGGCCGGCTTCGCGACGTGCTTCCACCGCATCCAGCTCGACCATTTCGCCACGGGATTCAGGGCGTACGCCAATCCAGCGCACCCGGCCGGTTTGCGGTACGTCGGCCAATAGTTCTTGCAGAGGGCTCATAAGCTGATTCCAACATCGAAAACCACGCTGCGACCCAGGTTGGTTCGCAGAAAATCCGGAGCGCCCGGGTGGGCAAATAACACTCGGGCAAAGGTTGGGCCCACCAGTGACAAGGAACGCCAACCCTGGCGCAGGTACTCGGTGGGTGGCGGGAAATGGCTGTTCAAGTCGAGTACTTCGCGCTTGAGGCTGGCGAAGGCGATGATGTCCAGCCCACTCAGGTCGATACCGCGTTCGTTGTAGTTGGTGGCTTTTTTGCGCAGTGTGGGCCCCAGCCGTTGCAGCAGATCGCTTGCAGGAATGCGTTTGGGCTTGGCTTCGCGGCGCACCAGTTGGCTCAGGGAAAATGCGCCACGCCTGCGCGCCAGCTCCTCGCGCCACTCATCGTTGAGGCGACGGCCTTCATCCAGGACGAAGAACACTTCAAAACGCGCGTCACGAAACAGCACGTCGGGCGGTTCCTGCACGGCTGCGGTGAAGTCTTCGTGACGATGCGTAATGTTCAGGCCTTGCAGCAGACGCTCACAAACCCATCGCTCACGCTCCCACTTTCGCGCATTGGAAAGAAACGCGTTGGCTTGTTCGGCCTGGATCGTGAGCAGGCGTAGGTAGTCTGAGTCATCCATAGGCCAAGCTTAGCGTTCTAATAGCTACAACTGGAAGAAGGATTAACGGGTTAATTCTGTGGGAGATCTATGTTGCTTGTAATCCCGTAATTGGATGGACTCGCCCAAGCCGAGGCGTCAGTAGCGCCACGGTGGCATTCTTAAGAAGCCAACGACAGCGAGGGCGAGTCCATGAAAAAGCATACGATCAAAAGTAACGCTTTGTCTTCAGCCGATGTGTCGGCTTGTTCAACAGTGGCTGTAGATCTTGCCAAGAACGTATTCCAGATAGCCGGAGAAGACGCCCTTGGTCAGGTCATTTACGAAGAGCGAATCAAGTCACGCGAAGCCTTTGTAGCCTTTTTACAAAAACTGCCGTCAAGCGTGACGGTGCTGATGGAAACCGGCCCTGGCGCACAGGCTTGGGCGCAGTTGCTGCAAGCTCAGGGCAATCAGGCGCGAATTTTACCGGCGCAACATGTCGCCAATCATCGCAGCGGCGCCAAGAATGACCGCAACGATGTCCTGGCGATATTGCGCTCGGGACGAGATGTAAACATTGCTTCAGTGCCCGTCAAAAGTAACGCGCAATTGGCCATGCAGGCCCTGCATCGTGTTCGGCAAGGGTATGTAAAGCGGCGCACCGCAATGGGTAATCAGATACGTGGGTTGCTGCTGGAACAAGGCATTGCCATGGCGCAAGGGGCGGTGGCCCTAAGCCGAAATGTCCCACGCATACTGGAAGACGCAACCCAGCCATTGCCAGATATGTTGCGCGAGTTGGTCGACGAACTGCTGGGCGAATGGAGTCAGCTGGGTGAACGTATCGACGTGCTGACGGGGCGTCTGGAAGCTGCCGCGCGCGAAGACAAGACAGCAAAGCGCCTGATGACAGTACGTGGCATCGGTCCTGTCATCGCTACAGCGCTACTGGCCAAGCAAACTGAACCTGGGCGCTTCGCCAATGCACGAATGTTCGCAGCCTACTTCGGTACGGTTCCTGAGCAAAACAGCAGCGGACAAAAAGTTCGGCTGGGCAAAATTTGCAAACGCGGTGATGGCTACATTCGCAGCCTTTCAATTCAGGGAGCGCACGCTGTGTTAAGGCAGGTGCGGCCTGACTCTGAACATCCGGATGATCGCCGTTTGAGACGCTGGTTAAGCCAGCATGGTCAAAAGGGAGCCGCCGTCAGATTGGCCAACCGAAACCTGCGAATCGTCTGGGTGCTGCTGCAAAACGATCAGACCTATAGTCGCCAGCCAGCGGGTTGCCAGGAGGCGACGATGAATCATTGAAAAAACAGAGTTCTGCCACCGGGGTGCTGGGTCACCTCAACCGCTGCTTAAGAACATTGACCCTTGGTCAGACCGTCGTGGATAGATGCCTACGGTCCTACTGGCCCTTTTGAGGCCTTATCGTAATTGGCATACCGCGAGCTCACCCAATGCTGGCCAGAAGCTAACGATGCTTCCTCGAATAGGCCTTATACATAGATGCAACCGGGTAGCAGTGTTCAAAAAGCGGGTTGAAAGTAGGGGCGAGTCCATACATAGGACCGGCTTTAGCCGGGAGAGCGGTATTTCTGACGAGGAATATGTAGTGAATGTCCCGATGCCCTCCCGGCTAAAGCGGAACGCCGCCCGGCCGGTCCTACGGAATAGCTCGGTCTATGTGGGAGCGGTGCTTGCCCGCGATAAGGCTTCGGTGATCTGCCTGTCAAACCGCGGTGCCTATATCGCGGGCAAGCACCGCTCCCACAGGTTGGCCATGATTTCAAGTTCATCACCGACCTGTGGGACCGAATTCATTCGGGAAGACGGCATACCAAGCGATGTATAAGCTTCGGATGTACTGGTCCCTTCACGAATGAATTCGCTCCCACAGGTCCGCGCCCATTTCCGCTATGGTGTTGGCTTTTCCACTCCACTCAGGAGAGTTGCACCCTTGAAACTCTGGCCCATTCTGCTGTTGATCCTGTTGCCGTTTACCGCGCAGGCCATTGAAATCGGGGATCCGGTGCCGACCTGGAGTCTGTTCGACCAGTTTGATGAGCCGTATGTGATGGACCCGCAAAAGACCCAGACCATTCTGGTGGCCAGCAGCATGAGCGCGGGCAAGATCATGGAGAAGGCACTCAAAGACAAACCCAAAGGTTTTCTGGAGGCCCGGCACACGGTGTTCATCGCCAACATCGAACCCATGCCTGCGTATGTCACCAAGTTCTTTGCCGTGCCGAAAATGCGCAGGGTTTACTCGTATCGGGTAGCGCTGGACCGCGAAGCGCAGATCGCGCCGGGTTATGGCGGGGATGCAGCGGCCGTTCAGTGGTTGCAGATCAAGGATGGCAAGTTGCTGGAGCGGCAGGAATTCAACGGACCGGACGCGCTTCGCGAAGCGCTGGAGAAGCCGTGAGCCGAGCCTGATCAGGTCAGGCTCAGTCACGTATAGATCAATGCCTGTCTGGCAGATCGCCGGAAAACATTTCGTCTTCGGCATCCGGGCTGACCGGAATCGCATGTTCTTCCGACGCCCATGCGCCTAGATCGATCAGCTTGCAGCGTTCAGAGCAGAACGGCCGGGCAGGGCTGGCGGCGCTCCATTCCACGGGGGCGCCACAAGTTGGGCAATCGACGGTCATTGGTTGGCTCATGATTGGCCTCCGGACAAAGTTAAATAAAAGTGGTGCAGCCGCTGGACCTCGCTTCGCAGCCAGGCAGCGTCCCGGTCATTGACCAGCACATCATCGGCACGACTCAATCGATCTTCGCGACTGGCCTGCGCCTTGATAATCGCCTCGACTTGCTCCTGACTGGAACTGTCGCGCAGCATGGTGCGCTGGACTTGCACGTTTTGCGGGACATCGATGACCAGCACGCGTTGAGTGATTTTCCACTGGCCGGACTCGACCAGCAGGGGCGAAACCAGAATCGCGTAAGGCGAGGTGGCGCTGGCCAGGTCGCGCTGGATTTCGGTGCCGATCAGCGGGTGCAGCAGGGCTTCGAGCCAGCGGCGTTGTTCGGCATCCTCGAAAATCAAGCCGCGCAGGGCACCTCGATTCAGCGTGCCATCGGCATGCAGCACCGTCGGCCCGAAGTGTTCTGCGATGTGTGCCAGCGCCGGACGGCCAGGTTCAACCACCCAGCGCGCGGCGTGATCGGCGTCGACCACATGAATGCCCAGATCAATGAAGCACTGCGCCGCGGCGCTCTTGCCGCTACCGATGCCGCCGGTAAGGCCGAGAATCCAGGGTTTTTGAGCGGTTGGGGTCATCTGAAACCGGCAAATTGCAAATAGGAGTCGGTTATTTGACCACCCCAGAGCAAAGCGATCCAGCCTGCGATGGCCAGATAGGGACCGAAGGGGATCGGCGTGCTGGTTTCGACATTACGCAAACGCAGCATGATCAGGCCCAATATTGCCCCTACCAGCGATGAAAGCAGGATGGTCAACGGCAGGATCTGCCAACCACCCCAGGCCCCGAGCATGGCCAGCAATTTGAAGTCGCCATGGCCCATGCCTTCTTTGCCAGTGATCAGTTTGAACAGCCAGTACACCGACCACAACACCAGATAACCGGCCACTGCGCCCCAGAGCGCGTCGCTCAGGTTGGTGAACAGGCCGAACGAGTTGACGATCAGGCCCATCCACAGCAGCGGTAAGACCAGGTCGTCAGGCAGCAACTGGTGGTCGGCGTCGATCAGACTCATGGCCAGCAGGCCCCAGCTCAGTACCAGCATCGCCGCAGCAGGCCAGCCAAAACCGAAGTGCCAGGCGATGTAGCCGGACAGCAGGCCGCAGGTCAGCTCCACCAGCGGGTAACGTTTGCTGATCGGTGCTTTGCAGCTTGAGCATTTGCCACCCAGAAACAGGTAGCTGAGCACCGGCAGATTCTCCCACGGACGAATCTGATGAGCGCAATGCGGACAACGGGAGTGCGGCAGGATCAGGTTGAAGGTCTCGCTTTCAGGCTCGGCGGGCAGTTTGAGCATTTCCCGGGACTGAGCCTGCCAGTCGCGCTCCATCATGATCGGCAGGCGATAAATCAGCACATTGAGAAAGCTGCCCACCAACAAGCCAAGAATCAGTGCGGATAAAACAAAGGCCAGCGGTGAGCTGGCCAGAAAATCAACAAGCAGCATTGTCAGACTGCGCCTCCGAGTTTGAAGATCGGCAAGTACATGGCGATCACCAGACCGCCAACGATGACGCCGAGCACACCCATGATCAGCGGCTCCATCATGGCGGTCAGATTGTCGACCATGTTATCGACTTCATCCTCGTAATAGGTCGCGACCTTGTCGAGCATCGAGTCCAGTGCGCCCGACTCTTCGCCGATGGCCGTCATTTGGATGGCAAGGCTGGGGAACACGCCGGTGGCACGCATGGAGAAGTTAAGCTGCATGCCGGTGGAAACGTCCTGTTTGACCTTGTTCACCGCGTTGCGGAAGACCACGTTACCGGTTGCGCCCGCCACTGAGTCCAGCGCTTCCACCAGCGGCACACCGGCAGCGAAGGTGGTGGACAGCGTACGAGCAAAGCGCGCGACCGAAGATTTATAGATCAACGGCCCGATAACCGGGACTTTCAGCAGGCTGCGGTCGACGCTATCACGGAAATTCTGTGAGCCTTTATAGCTGCGTCGGAACAGGAAAATACTGGCAAATATCAATCCCAGGATGACCAGCCACCAGTCCTGAACGACTTTTGACAGGCCAATTACCATCAGGGTGAACGCCGGCAGCTCTGCACCAAAACCGGCGAAGATGTCCTGAAACTTAGGAACCACGAAAAGCAGCATAATCCCGGACACGATGAACGCCATAATCATCACCATGATCGGATAGGTCATGGCTTTTTTGATCTTGGCTTTGAGCTTTTCGGTCTTTTCTTTGTAAGTCGCCACGCGATCCAGCAGGGCTTCCAGCGCACCGGCTTGCTCACCGGCGTCTACAAGGTTGCAGTACAGGTCGTCGAAATATTGCGGCTTCTGCCGTAGTGCAGTGGCGAAACTGTTACCGGCTGCGACCTCGCTTTTCACTTCTTCGATCAGTTTGCGCATGTTCGGGTTTTCCGAACCTTCGGCGATGATGTCGAAGGATTGCAGCAGCGGCACCCCGGCTTTCATCATGGTTGCCATCTGCCGGGAGAAAAACGCGATATCCAGCGGTTTGATTTTCTTCCCGCTGCCACCAAAAATCGAAACCGGTTTTTTTCGCACTTTGGTCGGGTTGATGCCCTGCTTGCGAAGTTGCGCCTTGACCAGCGCCGGATTATGGCCGGTCAGTTCGCCGGTCATCTTCGCGCCTTTCTTGTCGGTGCCTTCCCACGTAAAAACGATAACTTTCGCCGCTTTGCTGGCCATGATCAGTCCTTGGTCACGCGGTTGACTTCTTCAAGGCTGGTGACGCCCTGCATGGCTTTGATCAGGCCGGAAGTGCGCAGGTCATTAAAGCCGTCCTTGCGCATCTGCACAGAAATATCCAGTGAGTTGCCTTCTTCCATGATGATGCGCTCCAGCGCCGGGGTCTTCTTGACCACTTCGTAAATCCCCACGCGGCCTTTATAGCCGCCATTGCACTGGTCGCAGCCCACCGGGGTATAGATCTTGAACGTACCGATCTTGTCTGCCGGGAAGCCTTCGCTTATCAGGGTGTCGTGAGGAATGTCCGCTTCTTTCTTGCAGTGCGGGCACAGCTTGCGCGCCAGACGCTGAGCGATGATCAGGTTGATGGCAGTAGCAATGTTGAACGCGGCCACACCCATGTGGTGCAAGCGGGTCAGGGTTTCGGCGGCGCTGTTGGTGTGCAGTGTGGACAAGACCATGTGCCCGGTTTGCGAAGCCTTGATGGCGATTTCTGCCGTTTCCAGATCGCGAATCTCACCGACCATGATCACGTCAGGATCCTGACGCAAAAAAGCCCGAAGTGCCTGGGAGAAGTCCATTCCTTGACGGGGATTGACGTTGACCTGGTTGACGCCTTCCAGGTTGATTTCAACTGGATCTTCGGCGGTGGAGATATTGATATCCACGGTGTTGAGAATATTCAGGCCGGTGTACAGCGACACGGTTTTACCCGAGCCGGTAGGGCCTGTGACCAGAATCATGCCTTGCGGTTGTTTAAGTGCTTCCAGGTACAGGGCTTTCTGCTCAGGCTCGTAGCCCAATGCATCAATGCCCATTTTTGCCGTGGTCGGATCCAGCAGACGCATCACGATCTTTTCCCCCCACAGCGTCGGCAGGGTGTTCATCCGGAAATCAATCGCCTTGGTTTTCGATATGCGCAGCTTGACCCGACCATCCTGCGGTTTGCGGCGCTCGGAAATATCCAGGCTGGCCATGACCTTCAAACGCGCTGCAATGCGGCTTGCAAGGTGGATAGGGGGCTTGGCGACTTCATGCAGAATGCCGTCCGTGCGCAAGCGAACCCGAAAGGTCTTTTCGTAGGGCTCAAAGTGCAGGTCGGACGAGCCGAGGCGGATGGCGTCCATCAGCATCTTGTTGACGAAGCGCACCACCGGCGCATCGTCGGCGTCATCCTGACCCAGTGACGTCTCTTTGACTTCCCCGCCTGACACCACCTCCAGGCTGAGATCGACGTCACCCATTTCGCCAAGAGAAGCGTTGCCATCGAAAAACTTTTCGATGGCGTCAGTGAGCTTGTCGTCTTCTACCAGAATCGCTTCGATGGCGAGCCCGGTGTTGAACTGCAGATCGGTAATGGCTTGCTGGTTGGCCGGGTCGGAGATACCGATATAAAGCTTATTGCCGCGCTTCCACAGCGGCAGGGCATGGTGCTGACGGATGAGCTTTTCACTCACCACACCTCTCGGCTGCTCTTCTTTATTAAGGCAATTAAGGTCGAGAAACGGCAGACCGAATTGGTCCGACGACATTTCCGCCAGAGCTAGGGCTTTGACCAGACGGTTTTGCACCAGATAACTGATCAGCGAAACCTTGTCGCGCCGGGCTTGCAGAAACGCCTGCTGCGTCGCTTTTTCAGTCAAAAGTTCGGCAGCTACCAATTGCTTGGCCAAACCGGTCAGGACAACGTCACTCATAAATCCACCAACCCCATACAGTCATGGGTTTATAGCCTAGTCGGGCGACGCTGCCAATGATGCAAGACAAGGTGACGTAAATTGTCCGCCAGTAATCCGGCAGGGATTTCCCGTTACGCCGTTGGTAGGAGAATTAGCAATAAAGGAGGGTTGAAGAGTATTTGGCATGACCTATGCTTTGGGACAGGCACGCAACACCTTATTGACGCACCGGAGCAGTACCAATGAAAAAAGTACAAAAAGGTTTCACGCTGATTGAGCTGATGATCGTCGTGGCTATCGTTGGCATCCTTGCTGCGGTGGCCATCCCCGCATATCAGGACTACACAATCCGCGCTCAGGTGGCAGAGTTGGTGGCGCTCGCGGATGGTGCTAAGGTCGCTGTTGCTGAGGCTTACCAGACTAATGGTGTGTTTCCAGCCACAAACGCAGCTGCGGGCTACGCTGGCGCGTCCGGTACTTACACTGCCTCTGTAGCGATTGGCGCCGCTGGTATCATTACCGCGACATCGCTCAATGCTGCGCCTGTGAATGCTGCCGTCCGCAACATGACTTTTATTCTTACGCCTGGACTCGGCACTAATAACAGCATCACTTGGACATGCCTAGCTGGTACTATCCCCGTTCAGTATCGCCCAGCCAACTGCCGCAGCTGATGGATAAGTACGCTTTCCCCTTTGCGGCTAGCTTTACTTTCAAAGACAATTTGAAATAGCTCAGCCCGGTAGAGCAGCGCACTCGTAACGCGAAGGTCGCAGGTTCGATTCCTGTTTTCGGCACCGCAGACCCAAAAAGCCCGATCCATCTGGATCGGGCTTTTGCGTTTGTGCGGTATAGCTGATGCGTGATGCCCTTGAGCAGGCTGAACCCAGGCAAAGGTTACTGACACCCCGCGGTCGCGGTGCCAACCCAAGACCCTGTAGGAGTGAGCTTGCTCGCGATGGCGTCCTGTCTGGCAGTCCCTTACTGAATTACTCACCGCCATCGCGAGCAAGCTCACTCCTACAGGGGCCGTGTTTGCTGCGCGACGGAGTTACAGATTTTGCGTCGTTGTGGGAGTCCGGGTTTACCTCAAAGACTCAACCGCATAGACAGATCCACCGCTTTCACATCCTTGGTCATCGCCCCAATCGAGATGTAATCCACGCCGGTTTCGGCAATTACCAGCAATGTATCGTCGTTAATACCGCCGCTGGCTTCCAGTTTCGCCCGGCCGGCATTGAGGCGCACGGCTTCGCGCATATCGTCCAGGCTGAGTTCGTCGAGCATGACGATGTCCGCTCCGGCGTCCAGCGCTTCGCGTAACTCGTCGAGACTTTCTACTTCGATCTCTACCGGTTTACCCGGCGCGATCTTGTGCGCGGCGGTGATGGCCTGGGCAATGCCGCCACAGGCTGCAATGTGGTTTTCCTTGATCAGGAAGGCGTCGAACAAACCAATGCGGTGGTTGTGGCAACCGCCGCAGGTTACGGCGTATTTTTGTGCGAGGCGCAGGCCTGGGAGGGTTTTGCGGGTATCGAGTAATTTGACCTGAGTATTGGCGACGATGTCAGCGTAATGCCGGGCTTTAGTTGCAACCCCTGAGAGCATTTGCAGGAAGTTAAGTGCGCTGCGCTCGCCCGTCAGCAGTGAGCGAGCCGGGCCCTCGACATGGAACAGCGGCTGATTGGGCTGCACCCGATCACCGTCCATCACCTGCCAGTGCACCGCGACCCGCGGATCCAGCTGCCGGAATACCGCATCTACCCACGCCGTTCCGGCGATAACCGCAGCGTCCCGGGAGATCACCGTGGTTTTGGCCAGGCGTTCAGCGGGAATCAATTGGGCGGTGATGTCGCCACTGCCGACGTCTTCCAGCAACGCACGACGTACGTTGGCTTCGATTTCTGCGGTGAGGGTGGCGAGTTGTAGATTCGGCATGGCGGACTCCATTCAGGTGAGCCGAGTATAAGGCACGTTGCCCACGGAACTCACTGCACCCTATCTACTGCGGGCGTTTGCCAGTCCATGAACGGATGACAGTTGGTCGGTTTTTTACATTTCATTGCGATAGAACGCGTTTTTCGCGGTCTACCTCTGCACGCGTCAATCCGCTAGCCGGAGACGAAATGTAAAGAACAAGACATCTCTGGCAGATCGGATATATTTTAAATGTTGCGACTTGTATTTGACGTCACAGGTTTGACATGTGGCGAAATGAATCGGGGGGTCGCTTCACATGCCCGGGATATGGCCCGGCTTGTGATGGGATCGATGACGTTGCCTGGCAGGTGGCTTGATGCAAAACGACGAGAATGTTGTGCCGTTAACTAAAGCTAATCCCGACCTGGCGTCTCATTCGCCCCTTGCGCGCCTGCCTGTTGTATTGCTGCAGGTTCGTGACAAGGCCGCTCAGCAACTCAAGGAAGCGTTGCAGGAACTGTTCGATAACGCCGACGACACGCTGTTTGACATGGCGGACCGTGCGCAGAGCAATTCCGAACAGAACAATTTCTTTGAAGCCATGCGCGACCTGCGTCTCAAGCGCAAAAGCATCGAGCGCGCGTTTCTCGACAAGTTTTATGACGCCTTCTTGCGCCTGGGCCAGTATCAGGTTTCCGAGCCCGTAATCGCGACGCCGGTGTCATTCGACAAACTGTCACTGGTTCATAACGACGACCTGGAAAAGACTGTGGCCGTCGATGCGATGGTCACCAAGGTGCTCAGCCGTGACGGCACTGCGCTTGCCCAGTTGACCACCCGTCTGAACCAATTGGTCACTCAGCCCCTGACCAACGAAGCCAACCCCATGGGTCCGGCGATGCTGTGTGATTACTTCCTGCAGGCCGGGCGTAGCCTTGGCGTGGGTATCAAGGTCAAGCTGATCGTGCTCAAGCTGTTTGAGAAGTATGTTCTGGCTGACACCGATGATCTGTACAGCGAGGCTAACCAGCTTTTGATCGCTACCGGCATTTTGCCTGAGCTCAAGGCGGTGCCAGCGCGTCGCTCCACTGATCGCAGTGCTCGTCCTGGCCGTAGCGTCGAGTCGTTTGCCGACCCGCTTCTGGCTCAGACCGCAGACAAACTGGACAAAGGTGTGCAGGACGCTTTCTCTGCACTGCAGGAGCTGTTGTTACAAGTGCGCGGTAATCTCGTGCCGCGTCATGAGGCCAGTGCGGAAGCCCGGCCGATTTCCAGCCAGGACCTGCTGCGTCTGTTGTCGCACATGCAGCAATATGTTCCGTCGTCGGAGATGCCGGAAGACTTCGATCTGCGCAACCAGCTGGAGCAATTGCTGACTCGTGTCAGCGTCAAGAGCGGCAAATTCCGCGTGGTGGGCGTAGGTGACGAAGACGTCATCAACCTGATCGCCATGCTGTTTGAATTCATTCTCGATGACCGCAATCTGCCGCCTTCACTGCGTGCGCTGATCGGCCGTCTGCAAATCCCGATGCTCAAAGTCGCGGTGATCGACAAGAGCTTTTTCAGCCGCGGCAGCCATCCAGCGCGGCGTCTGCTCAACGAAATCGCCTCTGCCGCATTGGGTTGGGGCGGTCGTGATGACTATCAGCGCGACTCGCTGTATGTCCGCGTCGAGCAAATCGTGCAGCGTCTGCTGAATGACTTTGTCGATGACCCAGCGATTTTCTCTGAGCTGTTGGTGGATTTTCTCGCTTTCACCAGCGATGAGCGCCGCCGTAGCGAATTGCTTGAACAGCGCACCCGTGATGCCGAAGAAGGCCGTGCGCGCGCCGAGCTGGCCCGTCAGCGGGTGCAGCAGGAATTGAATCAACGTCTGCTCGGCAAGGTGTTGCCTGAAGTGGTCGTGCGTTTGCTGCAGGAAGCCTGGAGCAAAGTATTGCTGCTGACTTGCCTCAAGCATGGCGATGATTCTCCCGAGTGGGAAGCTGGACTGGCCGCCATGGATGATCTGGTCTGGAGTGTCGAGCTGCATGAAGAGCCTGAAGCCAGGCAGCGTCTGCTGGACCTGGTGCCTGGCTTGCTGAAGGCGCTGCGTGAAGGCCTGACTAGCGCCGCGTTCGATCCGTTTGCGACCAGCGAGTTCTTCAGTCAGCTGGAAGTGCTGCATGTACAGGCGTTTCAGCATTTCTCGCGCGCTCAGGACGATGCGGCCAACGGCTCTTCCGCATCTGCTGAAGCCGAGGAATCGCACGGCCCGGCGATGATTCAGGTGGTTGAAGAGATCGTTTTGATTGCACCGGGCGAGCAGGTTTTCAACGAGCCTGTTTCGTCGCGTCTTCCGGAAGACGATGCGGGTCTGGCTCAGGTCGACAAGTTGCGTCTGGGCGGCTGGGTAGAAATTCAGGAAGACGAAGAACATAAACTGCGCTGCAAGCTGGCGGCGATCGTTGAGCCAAGCGGTCGTTATGTATTCGTTAACCGCACCGGCATGAAAGTCCTGGAAAAGACCCGTGTGGGTCTGGCCATGGAGTTCCGTCGCGGCACCATCCGCATGCTCGACGACGCGCTGCTGTTTGACCGGGCGCTGGAGTCGGTGATGGGTAACTTGCGCAAGCTCAAGGGCGCGTAGTCCGAGCCGCCACGAACCGTAGGACCGGCTTTAGCCGGGAGGACATTTGCCCGAAGCTAACGTGGTGAATGTGCCGACCCTCTCCCGGCTAAAGCCAGTCCTACGGGTTTTGTATTTCAGTCGCTCATCTGGATGCCTTAACTCCAGACTCTTCCTACCCAATCCTCATCCATTTACACCCTCCCTATTTTTTTCATAGCGGGCATACTTGTCCCTGTCGATTTATCCGTGCAAGGAACCTTCATGCAGCTCGATTGTGCAAGCGGCTGGTGCCATGGCATCCATCACTGCCCATCGCCCAACTTCAATGCGCGCCCTGCGGGTGAAATCTCTTTATTGGTGATTCACAACATCAGTTTGCCGCCTGCCCAGTTCAAGACCGGCAAGGTGCAGGCTTTTTTTCAGAATCAACTGGATGTCACCGAGCATCCGTATTTTGAAGGGATCGCAGATCTGCGCGTGTCAGCGCATTTTCTGATTGAGCGGGACGGGGAGGTGACTCAGTTCGTTTCCTGTCTGGATCGGGCCTGGCACGCAGGCGTATCGATTTTCGAGGGACGGGAAACCTGCAATGACTTTTCCGTCGGCATCGAGCTTGAGGGCACTGACGAGCAGCCGTTTACGGATGCGCAATACGCCGCCCTGATTGATTTGACCCGTCAGCTACAGTCAGCGTATCCGGCGATCAGCAGCGCACGCATTTGTGGCCATAGCGACATAGCACCGGGTCGAAAGACTGATCCGGGGCCGTTTTTTGACTGGTCGCGTTTTAAAGCGGCCTTGCAGGCTTGAAGTGAGGGACAGGTAAATGAGTTTTCTGGTGTTACTGCTGGCGGTCTTGATCGAGAAGTTTTCGGCGCTGCGTGAGCGTGTCCAGCGGGATGGTATCTGGCGGGCTGAACTGGCCAGGCTTGAAGCCAGTCCGCGGATGGCGTCGCACCCCTGGTTGATTCTTGGGCTGAGCGTGTTGCTGCCGGTCCTGCTGGTGGCATTGATTGTGGTGGTACTGGGCTCGGTCGCCAATGGCTGGCTGGCACTGCCGGTGCATCTGCTGGTGTTGATTTACAGCCTGGGACGTGGCGATCTGATTGCCGCGCTCGGGCCGTTTCGTGACGCCTGCCGCCGCGGTGATGAGCAGGCTGCGGTGCATGTTGCGGAGCGCGACATGGGTGTGCTGGCCGACAACAGCGAAGATTTGCTCAAAGGCGTGCAGGGTCACTTGTTATGGCAGGCCTATCAAAGTTTCTTTGCCGTGATTTTCTGGTACTTCCTGCTGGGGCCGGTCGCCGCTTTGGCCTACCGCTTGCTGGCCCTGGCTGCCGAGCACGGCAAGACCCCAGGCGTTGCAGAAAACGCTGCACAGCTGCGCCATGCCTTCGACTGGATTCCGGTACGTCTGCTGGCGGCAAGCTTCGCGCTGGTGGGTAACTTCGTTGCGGTCACTCGGGTGATGCTGCATGAACTGCTCAACTGGGATATCAGCGCCGCTCAGCTGATTGCCAAAGTCGGCTGCGTAGCCGGTGAAGTTCCTGCTCCGGTAGTGGGGGCCGAAGGCGTCAATAGCCTGGACGTGCTCTGGGAGTTGCTGATCCGCGCCGCGATTGTCTGGTACGCCGGGTTTGCGTTGTGGACGTTGTTGGTTTAACGATTATTTATCGACGGGCTCAAGCCTGTGGGAGCGAATTCATTCGCGAAGAGGCAGGTTCAGACGCTGATAATTTATTGCCTGAAATACCGTATTCGCGAATGAATTCGCTCCCACAGGCAGACCGTTTTCACTCAAGTCCAGGCAAATAACTCTTTAGCATTCAGGGTACTCACCTTAGCCAACTGCTCAGGCGCAATCCCCATCAAACCGGCCAGCGCTTCACAGATATCCGGCAAATGCTCCGGGCTGTTGCGCTGACCCGGATACATGGCAGGTGCCATGTCCGGCGAGTCGGTTTCCAGCACGATGCTGTCCAGCGGCAGATCGGCGATGACCCGGTGCATGCGTAACGCCTGAGGCCAGGTCGCGGCGCCGCCGAGGCCGAGTTTGAAACCCAGTTTGATGTATTCGCGAGCCTCTTCACGACTTCCGGCAAACGCATGAATAATGCCGCTGCGCTTGAGCTTGAAGCGTTTGAGGGTGGCGATCACGTCAGCGTGGCTACGACGGACATGCAACAGCGCGGGCAGGTTGAAGTCGGTGGCCAGTTGTAACTGTGCCTCGAAAACCTGCTGCTGACGCTGACGGTCCAGGCTTTCGACGTAGTAATCCAGACCGATTTCCCCCACAGCACACAACTGCGGATGACCTTGCAGGCGAGTCAGCCAGTCAGCCAGTTGATCGAGATGTTTCGGCTGATGCTCGTCGATGTACACCGGATGCAGGCCGAATGCGGCGTACAGCGAGGGATTCTCCAGCGTCAGGTCCCAGATGCGCTGCCAGTTGCGCTCATACACCCCCAGCACCACCATGCGCTCGACGCCGAGCAGTCGGCAGCGGTCAAGAACTGCTGCTCGATCTGCCTCGAAATCGCCGAAGTCCAAGTGCGTGTGGGTGTCAATGAGCGTCACATTCAGTCCTCGTGAATGCGTTGTTTGAACGTCCGCACGATGGCATGTACACCCGGCTCGTACTGATTTTTTTCAATCGCAGCCAAAGCCAGATCCAGTGCAGCGCTTGCAATCAACTGATGCTGTTGAGCCATGGCATTGACCGGCAAAGGCAGGAAGTCCAGCAATTGCGTATCACCAAAGGTGCCTAGATGAAATTGCGCCGGGTTCACGGCGCGACTTTGCAGCGCATCGAAAACACCCTGCAACAGGACGTATGAGGTGGTGATCAGCGCGTCCGGGAAATCGCCCAGTCGCTCAAAAATATCCTGCATCAATTGCTGGCCGCATTGCCGGCTGAACGCCTCGCCGTGCTCGATGATCACCGAACCTTCAAAGCCCGCCAGCGCATCCTCGAAACCGCTGGCCCGGGCACGGCTGATGCTCAGCTCGGGTCGGGCGCCAATCAGCGCGATGTGTCGGGGTTTCGTTTGCAGCAGGCTACGGGTCAGTTGCAGGCTGGCGTCGTGGTCGTCGCTGACGACTGAGCAAAAGTGTCGGGCGTCCATTTCCCGGTCGATGGCGATGACCGGCATTCCTTTATCCTGCAGCTCGCGATAGCTGTCATCGCTGGCGGGCAGGCAACTGGCAACAAACAGTGCGTCACAGCGACGGGCGCGGAATAGCTGAAGTAATTGCAGCTCGCTGACAGGGTCGTCGTCGGAGCTGGCGATCAGCAATTGGTAGCCGTGCGCCCGAGCGCCCTGTTCCAGCAGTTTGGCAATCCGCGCGTAACTGGGGTTTTCCAGGTCGGGCAGGATAAATCCCAAGGTGCGGGTGTGGCGGCTGCGCAAGCCTGCGGCCTGAGGGTTGGGGCGAAAGCCGTGCTCTTCAACAACCGCCTGAACGCGCTCGACGGTGGCATTGCTGATGCGCTGTTGTTCGGCCTTCCCGTTGATCACGTAACTGGCCGTGGTGACGGACACTCCCGCCAGACGTGCAATATCACTGAGCTTCACTCGTGATTCCTTTTGTTATGGATGCCTCATCAGAGAAGATTCTCACCGAAAGCGGCCGATCTGCACAGCAGACCATCGTCCACCCTCAATGTTCTCAGGTTTATTTGCGTTAGCCGGGCTACATTGGACCTCGTGCTCTTCAACCTGCAGAGATAATCGAGTAACGTGCGGCAACTTAGATTAAACGTTTCAGCAACTTTTTTCGTTGCTGTTGTCATAGGCATACCTTTGATCGTTTATCTGTTTCATCACCTAAGCTGTCGATCAAACCGTGATCGTCCTTAAAACAAGAATCAGGCGCGTGCCCGCGCTGTACAGGAGACAGGCATGCTCGAGCTCACTGTTGAGCAAATATCCATGGCCCAGACGGCCGCGGATAAACCCGCCGCTTTGCAACTGCTTGCTGACCTTCTGGTTGCCGATGGCCTGGTTGCCGACGGCTACCTGACCGGTTTGCAGAACCGCGAGAAACAAGGTTCGACCTTCCTCGGTCAGGGCATCGCAATCCCCCACGGAACCCCCGAAACCCGCGATCAGGTCTTTTCCACCGGCGTGCGCCTGATGCAGTTTCCCGAGGGCGTGGATTGGGGCGACGGCCACATGGTCTATCTGGCCATTGGTATCGCTGCCAAATCCGACGAGCATTTACGCCTCTTGCAACTCCTGACGCGTGCCCTTGGCGAAAACGATATTGGCGAAGCCCTGCGTCAGGCCGAGAGCCCTGAAGCGCTGCTCAAACTGTTGCAAGGCGCGCCGCAAGAGCTGGCCCTTGATAGCCAGTTGATCAGCCTTGGGGTTACCGCGGACGATTTCGAGGAGCTGGTCTGGCGTGGTGCTCGTTTGCTACGTAAGGCCGATTGCGTCGATAACGGCTTCGCTGCCGTGCTCCAGCAGGTTGAAGCTTTGTCTCTGGGTGATGGCCTGTGGTGGCTGCACAGCGAGCAGACCGTCAAACGCCCGGGCCTGGCGTTCGTCACGCCGGACAAACCGATTCGTTATCTTGGTCAGCCGCTCACCGGGTTGTTCTGCCTCGCCAGTCTGGGCGAAGCACATCAGACGTTGCTTGAGCGTTTGTGCTCCCTGCTGATTGAAGGTCGAGGCCACGAGCTGGGCCAGGCCACCAGCAACCGTGCGGTGCTTGAAGCACTCGGCGGTGAAGTGCCCGCTGAATGGCCGACCCAGCACGTGACGCTGGCTAACGCCCATGGCTTGCATGCGCGTCCGGCGAAGATGCTTGCGCAACTGGCCAAGGAGTTTGAAGGCGATATTCGCGTTCGTGTGCTGGACACCGGCGAGAGTGCGGTCTCCGCCAAAAGCTTGAGCAAGCTGCTGAGCCTGGGCGCTCGCCGTGGCCAGGTGCTGGAGTTCATTGCCGAGCCGAGTGTCGCCGCCGATGCGCTGCCTGCTTTGCTGGCTGCCGTCGAGCAAGGTCTGGGCGAAGAAGTCGAACCGCTACCGACCGCAACTTCGCCGACACCCGTTGCCGCAGTCGTTGCTCCGGAAACGCCAGCGCCGCTGGATGGTGCTCAGATCACTGCGGTCCCGGCATCGCCGGGCATCGCCATCGGCCCAGCACATATTCAGGTGCTGCAAGCTTTTGATTACCCGCTGCAGGGCGAGTCGGCGGCCATTGAGCGCGAGCGTCTGGAAAAAGCCCTGACCGAAGTGCGTCAGGACATTCAGGGTCTTATTGAGCGCAGCAAGGCCAAGGCGATTCGCGAGATTTTCATTACCCACGTCGAAATGCTCGACGACCCTGAGTTGATCAACGAAGTCATTTTGCGCCTTAAACAGGGCGAGAGCGCTGCGGCGGCTTGGGACAACGTGATCGACAGCGCGGCGCGTCAGCAGGAGCAACTGCAGGACGTGCTTCTGGCTGAGCGCGCAGCGGATTTGCGCGACGTCGGCCGTCGCGTGCTGGCGCAGATTTGTGGCATCGAAAACGTCGCTGCCCCGGACGAACCCTACATTCTGGTGATGGATGAAGTCGGCCCCTCTGATGTGGCACGACTTGATCCCGCTCAAGTGGCCGGCATTCTCACCGCGCGTGGCGGTGCCACGGCGCACAGTGCGATTGTGGCCCGCGCCTTGGGCATTCCCGCACTGGTAGGTGCCGGTGACGGCGTGCTGTTGCTCAAGCCGGGAACGGTGCTGTTGCTCGACGGCCAGAAAGGTCGCCTGACTGTGGCGCCAGATGCCGAGACATTGCAGCGTGCCGCTGAAGATCGCGACAACCGCGAACAGCGTCTGCAAGCCGCTGCTGCCAAACGCATGGAGCCTGCACTGACTGTCGACGGTCACGCGGTTGAAGTGTTCGCCAACATTGGCGACAGCGCCGGTACACCGGCTGCAGTAGAGCAGGGCGCGGAAGGTATCGGGCTGTTGCGCACCGAGTTGCTGTTCATGGCTCACTCGCAGGCACCGGACGAGGCCACTCAGGAAGCTGAATACCGCCGTGTCCTGGACGACCTGCAAGGTCGCCCGTTGGTGGTTCGTACGCTGGACGTCGGTGGCGATAAACCGCTGCCTTACTGGCCCATCGACAAAGAAGAAAACCCGTTCCTCGGTGTGCGCGGCATTCGTCTGACCCTGCAACGTCCGCAGGTCATGGAAAGCCAGCTGCGCGCCTTGTTGCGCGCTGCTGACAATCGTCCGCTGCGCATCATGTTCCCGATGGTCGGCACCGTTGAAGAATGGCGTCAGGCACGGGACATGACACTGCGTCTTCGGGAAGAAATCCCGGTTGCGGACTTGCAGATCGGCATCATGATCGAAGTGCCGTCGGCCGCGTTGCTTGCCCCCGTGCTGGCCAAAGAAGTGGACTTCTTCAGTGTCGGCACCAACGACCTGACCCAATACACCATGGCCATCGACCGCGGTCACCCGACCCTGTCTGCGCAGGCTGACGGCCTGCACCCTGCGGTGTTGCAGCTGATCGACATCACCGTGCGTGCGGCCCATGCCAATGGCAAGTGGGTTGGTATCTGCGGCGAACTGGCGGCGGATCCGTTGGCAGTGCCGGTGCTGGTCGGCCTTGGCGTGGATGAGTTGAGTGTTTCAGCGCGCAGCATCGGTGAAGTAAAGGCCTGCGTGCGTGAATTGAATTTGAGTACGGTGAAGCAACTGGCGCAGAACGCGCTGACGGTGGGCAGCGCCGCCGAAGTGCGTGCCCTTGTGGAGGCTTTGTAATGGCCAAGATACTGACCCTGACCATGAACCCCGCGCTGGACCTGACTGTGCAGTTGGGACCGTTGCAGCTCGGGCAAGTCAATCGCAGTGAAGCCATGCTCAGCCATGCGGCGGGTAAAGGTTTGAACGTTGCCCAGGTGTTGGCTGATCTGGGGCATCAAGTAACCGTCGCTGGCTTTCTCGGCGTCGACAATCAGCAACCGTTCGAGGCGTTGTTTACGCGTCGCGGCTTTGTCGATGAGTTCGTTCGGGTGCCGGGGGAAACCCGCAGCAACATCAAGCTGGCGGAGCAGAGTGGACGCATCACCGACCTGAATGGCCCCGGCCCCATGGTCAGTGAGGACGCACAGCAAGCGTTGTATGCCCGTGTTGAGCAGATCGCGACGCAGTTTGATGCCGTCGTGGTTGCGGGTAGTCTGCCGCGCGGTGTCAGCCCGGAATGGCTACACAAGTTGCTGGTCCGTCTGAAAGATCTTGGTCTGAAAGTCGCCCTGGACAGCAGTGGCCTGGCCTTGCGTGCCGGTCTCGCGGCAGGTCCGTGGTTGATCAAACCCAATACCGAAGAACTGGCCGATGCGCTGGACGCCCCGATCATTTCCATCGCCGCTCAGGCCGAAGCCGCAGCCAGCCTGCGCGCCCGAGGCATTGAGCATGTGGTGATTTCGCAGGGTTCCGAAGGTGTGCATTGGTTCAGCGCCGAGACCGCGTTGCAGTCGTTGCCGCCGAAAGTCACTGTCGCGAGCACGGTAGGTGCCGGGGATTCGCTGCTGGCGGGGATGGTGCACGGCTTGCTTAGCGGCCATCCGGCTCAGCAAACCCTGCGAACTGCTACGGCAATTGCCGCCATGGCGGTAACCCAGATCGGGTTTGGCATTACTGATAACGCACAGCTTAAAAAGCTCGAAGGCGGCGTGAACGTTCGCACTTTGGCGGAAAGATAAAGGAACCGGCCACTGCATGGTCGGTGTAGGAGCTGCCGAAGGCTGCGATCAGGTGTGTCAGACACGCCGCTTTCGCAGCCTTCGGCAGCTCCTACAGAATGCATTCCAATCAACTTGGTTATGCGCTGTTTAATAAGAGAGGCCAGGTAATGAAATTAGCCATTGTGACAGCCTGCCCGAACGGCAAGGTCAGCAGCGTTCTCAGTGCGAGGCTGCTGGATGCCGCCGCCCAGCGTATGGGCTGGAGCACCTGCGTCGAGGTCTTTGATCCGCGCAACCCGACACAGGTTTTGTCTGCTCAGGAAATTGCTGACGCCGACTGGATTCTGGTGGTCAACACCGGTGAAGTCGATCTGTCCCGCTTTGTGGGCAAGCGTCTTTTTCAAGACTCTCCCGCTCACGCGCTGCAAGACGTGGACGGCTTCCTGCATCGCGCGTCCGAGCAGGCCAAAGTCTACGAGGCATCTTCTGCCGTAGCGCCTGCAGCGACTGGCGCAGTACCGCGCATCGTTGCGGTTACCGCATGCCCGACGGGCGTTGCGCACACCTTCATGGCTGCCGAGGCTATTCAGCAGGCAGCCAAACGTCTGGGCTATGAGCTTCAGGTCGAGACGCAAGGCTCGGTGGGTGCACGTAATCCGCTCAGCGCCCAGGCGATTGCCGACGCTGACGTGGTGTTGCTGGCCGCCGATATCGAAGTGGCTACCGAGCGCTTCGCGGGCAAACGTATTTATCGCTGCGGCACCGGTATTGCCCTCAAGCAATCCGACGCCACGCTGAAAAAAGCGCTGGCTGAGGGGCAGGTGGAGTCTTCTGGCAGTGCATCGACCGCACCGGCCAAGCAGGAGAAAACCGGCGTCTACAAACACTTGCTGACGGGTGTGTCGTACATGCTGCCGATGGTGGTGGCGGGCGGTTTGCTCATCGCACTGTCGTTTGTTTTCGGCATTGAAGCTTTCAAGGAGCCAGGCACCCTGGCCGCAGTTCTGAAACAGGTGGGTGATGCTGCCTTTACGTTGATGGTGCCGTTGCTGGCCGGGTACATCGCCTACTCCATCGCCGATCGTCCAGGCCTGGCCCCGGGCATGATCGGTGGTCTGTTGGCTAGCACCCTGGGCGCAGGTTTCATTGGCGGGATCGCAGCGGGTTTCATCGCGGGCTATAGCGCCTGGGCGATCAATCGCTACGTGCGTTTACCTGCCAGCGTTGAGGCGCTCAAACCGATTCTGATTATTCCGTTGCTGGCCAGTCTGATCACCGGCCTGCTGATGATTTACGCCGTGGGCGGGCCTGTCGCAGGGTTGCTGGAAAGCCTGACAGTGTTCCTCAACAGCATGGGCACCACCAACGCCATTCTGTTGGGCGTGTTACTCGGGGCGATGATGTGTGTCGATCTGGGCGGCCCTATCAACAAAGCGTCTTATGCGTTCTCGGTAGGCTTGCTGGCGTCCCAGAGCTACGCGCCCATGGCAGCTGCGATGGCTGCGGGCATGGTTCCGCCGATTGGCATGGGCATCGCCAGCTTCATCGCCCGCCATAAATTCGCCCAGAGCGAGCGGGAAGCGGGCAAGGCCGCGTTTGTTCTGGGGCTGTGCTTCATCTCTGAAGGTGCGATTCCGTTTGCTGCGAAAGATCCGCTGCGGGTGATTCCGGCGAGTATTGCCGGTGGCGCGCTGACCGGTGCGTTGTCGATGTACTTCGGCTGCAAGCTGATGGCTCCGCATGGCGGCCTGTTCGTGATGTTGATCCCGAATGCAATTAATCATGCGCTGCTGTATCTGCTGGCAATTGTTGCGGGCAGCGTGGTGACAGGCGTGACCTACGCGTTGCTCAAGCGTCCGGAAGTGGCTGAGATGGAGGTTGCGCCAGCGCAGGCGTGATTTACACCTTGCCCTGATAATGCGACGTCCTGGTAGGAGCGAACTTGTTCGCGAGGCGATTTGACAGACTCACCGCCTCTCGCCAACAAGTTGGCTCCTACCGGTTCAGTGTTGGCCCCGCTGTCATATTTCCCCCACCGTCCCTGGTAGGAGCGAACTTGTTCGCGAGGCGATTTGACAGACACACCGCCTCTCGCCAACAAGTTGGCTCCTACCGGTTCAATGTTGGCCCAACTGTCATATTTTCCCCATCTTGCACTGCTAGCTTTCCCCTTTACCTTCAACAAGGGGACCCTCCATGACTCAGTTCGACCCGACACGTCGCCGCATCATTCAGGCAGCTGGCGCAGGCTTGCTTTTGCCCGGTCTGGCTCCAGCCGTTATCGCTTCGATTCAGGACCGGCCGAAAATCACCGACGGGGTGCAGTCCGGTGACGTGTTGGGTGATCGGGCGATGGTCTGGAGTCGCAGTGATCGACCGTCGCGCATGGTCGTGGAGTGGGACACCCGCAGCATGTTCACCAACCTGCGTCGTGCGGTCTCAGCCCTCGCTGACCAACGCACCGATTTCACCGCGCGAGTCGAGCTGAGCGGTTTGCCGACCGATCAGGCGATTTTCTACCGGGTAATGTTTGAAGATGCGCAATCAGGCGTGACCAGTGAACCCTGGTTCGGCCATCTGCGCAGCGTCCCGCAACAGCGTCGGGACCTGAGGTTTGTCTGGAGCGGCGACACGGTCGGCCAGGGTTTCGGCATCAACCCGGACATAGGCGGCATGCGTATCTATGAAGCCATGCGTCTGCGTCTGCCGGATTTCTTTATCCACAGCGGCGACACCATCTATGCGGACGGCCCGGTTCCGGCGCAGATCGTCGCGGAAGACGGACGCATCTGGCGCAACCTCACCACCGAAGCCAAGAGCAAGGTCGCGGAAACCCTCGACGAGTATCGCGGTGCTTATCGCTATAACCTGATGGATGAGAACCTGCGCCGCTTCAACGCGGAAGTGCCGCAAATCTGGCAATGGGACGACCACGAAGTGACCAATAACTGGTCGTCGAGCAAACAGCTGGATGATCGCTACAAGGTCAAGGACATCCAGTTGCTGGCTTCCCGTGGCCGACAGGCGTTTCTGGAATATGCGCCCATGCGTTTGCAGGAAGCGGATAACGGCGGGCGCATCTATCGCAAGATGAGTTACGGGCCGATGCTGGATGTGTTCGTGCTGGACATGCGCAGTTATCGGGACGGCAACGATTCAAACCTGGCGGATAAACCGGGGCCTACCACGGCTTTCCTGGGGCGTACGCAGCTGGACTGGCTGAAAAGCGGGCTCAAGAACTCCACCGCACAATGGAAAGTTATCGCAGCCGATATGCCGATTGGTCTGGGCGTACCGGATGGCGAAGTCAGCCCTGGCGTCGCGCGCTGGGAAGCCATCGCCAACGGCCAGGACGGCCCTGCGGCTGGACGCGAGCTGGAGGTCGCCGAGTTGTTGACCTATCTGCGCGCACAGAAAATCCGCGACTGCGTGTGGCTGACCGCCGATGTGCATTACTGCGCGGCGCATCACTACCAACCGGATCGGGCTGTGTTTCAGGACTTCGACCCGTTCTGGGAATTTGTTGCCGGGCCGTTGAACGCTGGCAGCTTTGGCCCTAACGCGCTGGACAAGACCTTCGGCCCTGAACTGGTCTTCCAAAAGGCCCCGCCTGCGCAAAATACCTCTCCATTTGCCGGTTTCCAGTTTTTTGGTGAAGTGAACATCGACGGCCAAAGCTCGGAGATGACCGTGACCTTGCGGGATCTGGACGGGGTGTCGGTGTTCGAGAAGAAACTGGTGCCAGCTCGGGATGCATGAAGTTAAGCAGCATCTGGATCTGTAATGAAATCTTCTGTGGGAGCCCGGCTTGCCGGCGATAAGGCCGGGCGCGATCTAAAAGTGAACCGCATCCAGCCTTATCGCCGGCAAGCCTGGCTCCCACAGGATTTGTGTCGCACATCGACTTTTGGGCAGGCACACAATCACCGTGTTTGGGTTTTGTCCGGAGCCCAGCCAGAAATTCCCTGTAACGTTCTCGTCTATGCTGGCTTATCATTAGCCACCTAACGACGGGGCAGGGTTCGACGATGCTGGACATTTTCTATCAGACCCTGGCCATCACCGCGCCGGTTTTCGCCATGCTGTTCCTGGGTGTGCTGCTCAAGCGCATCAACTGGATTGACGACAATTTCATCATGACTGCGTCGAGTCTGGTGTTTAACGTGACGATGCCCGCGCTGTTGTTTCTCGGCATTATCCACGCTGATCTGCGTGAAGCGTTGCAGCCCTCGCTGCTGGTCTTTTTCACCATCATCACTCTGGCCGGTTTCGCCTTTGCGTGGACCTGGGCGATCTGGCGCGTGCCGCTGGCAGACCGTGGCGTTTTTGTTCAGGGCGCCTTTCGTGGTAATAACGGCGTGATCGGCCTGGCGCTGGCTGCCAGCATGTACGGCGATTACGGTATCTCTCTGGGGGCGATTCTCGCCGCCCTGGTCATTCTGTTCTACAACGCGCTCTCGACCATCGTGCTCGCGGTCTACAGCCCGGTGATCAAATCCGACCCGTGGAGCCTGTTCAAAAGCGTGCTGGGCAACCCGCTAATCATCAGCATCATGCTTGCCTCGCCGTTCGCCTACTTCAAGATCGGCCTGCCGCACTGGATCGAGACGTCGGGCAATTACCTCGCGCAGATGACTCTGCCACTGGCGCTGATCTGTATCGGCGGCACGCTGTCGCTGAGTTCGCTGCATCAGAGTGGCAAGCTGGCCGTCAGCGCCAGCGTTATGAAAATGGTCACTTTGCCGGTGCTGTCTACGCTGGCAGCCTGGCTGTGTGGTTTTCGCGGTCCGGAGTTGGGGATTCTGTTCCTGTACTTCGCCAGCCCGACCGCTGCGTCCAGCTATGTCATGGCCCGGGCGGCCAATGGCAATCACGTGCTGGCGGCCGCGATCATCGTGATCACAACGCTGGCGGCCGCAGTGACCACCAATGTCGGGATTTTTATCCTGCAATGGGGCGGCTGGATCTAGTGCTGACGTCGCCACGCCCGGATGGTGTTGAAGGTAATCATCACTGCGAACACCGGCAGAACAAATTGCACCATCAGTCGCTCCAGTTTATCGGCGAGCGGCATGCCGGTGGTGAACGACACAATGTGCAACCCATACGCCAGATACAGCGACAGCAGAATTAGCCCTTCAATCCGGGTGATCCTGTAACCTGAGTAGAACAGCGGCATGCACAGCGCCGCTACCCCGAGCATCACGGGTAAGTCAAAATCCAGCGCATTGGGTGAAACAGAAAGTGGTGCTGGTGCGATCAACGCGGTGATGCCCAGCACGCCCAGCAGATTGAACAGGTTGCTGCCAATCACGTTGCCCACGGCGATGTCACGCTCGCCACGGAGCGCCGCGATTAACGAAGTGGTCAGGGCGGGCAGGGACGTACTGACTGCGATCACCGTCAAGCCGACCACCCGTTCGGACAAACCAAGGTCTATCGCGATCACCACCGATGCTGCCACCAGCAGATGACTGCCCAGTACGACGCAGGCGATGCCGGTAAACAACGCTCCGAGACGCAGCAGCACCTGGCCGGTTTTGCGCGAATGCTCCGATCCGCTTGACTGGCGATAGGCAAAGCGTTGCCCGGATTGGCGCAAAACGATCAGCAGGTAGGCCAGCAAACCCAGTAATAGAATCGCGCCATCGAGCGCGCCCAGCACGCCGTTCCAGGAAAGAGCCAGCACCAGTGCGCTGGCGACAACCATCAACGGGATCTCCAGGCGCACCAACTGCCGGGTCACCCGCAACGGAATGATCAAGGCGCACAGCCCAAGAGTGACCAGTACATTGAAGATGTTGCTGCCCACCACGCTGCCCACGGCGATGTCGGCGCTGGAAGTAAAGGCTGCTTGCAGGCCGACTGCCATTTGCGGCGCGCTGCTGCCCAGTGCGACAAATGTCAGACCGATGAACAAGGGGCGCACGCCGAGGGTGGTTGCCACACTCACCGCGGCACGCACTGAGAGTTCGGCTCCGATCAACAGCAACAGCAGGCCGCATATCCACTGAAGGACATCGGGAAACGGCAGGGATGAGAGTTCGAGAATTCGGGGCGTCCTTAGTCGCTCAGACTTTGTACACGCACGGGCGCGGTGCCACTGCGCAGCATACCGATTTGTTCGGCGGCAGCACGTGACAAATCAATCAATCGACCACGGGTGTGAGGACCGCGATCATTGATCCGGACGATCACGCTTTTGTCGTTATCCAGATTGGTGACTCTGACCCGGGTACCAAAGGGCAACTGGCGATGGGCCGCAGTGAGTCCATTCTGGTCAAAGGGTTCGCCGCTGGCGGTACGCTTGCCGTGATGCCGGGCGCCGTAATAGGAGGCGTTGCCGGTTTCGTTGTAACCGCGAGCATCGATGGTCTGATTCTGGCTGGCGCAGCCAACCAGAAAGGTGAACAGAGCTGTGGTGCCGAGAAGCCGCAGCATGGGGTGCGATCCTTGAATGCCTGGACGCAATCTGTAGGAGTGAGCTTGCTCGCGATAGCGTCAGGCCATTCGATAGATACGCTGGATGGCATACCGAATCGCGAGCAAGCTCACTCCTACAGGTCGTTGTGACTATTAGAGTTTTTTAAATCAACCTTCCAGCTTTTTCTTCAGCAGTTCATTGACCTGCTGCGGGTTGGCCTTGCCTTTCGAGACTTTCATGGCCTGACCGACGAAGAAGCCAAACATCTTGCCGCGTTTGGCTTCATCAGCAGCGCGGTACTGTTCGACCTGTTCGGCGTTGGCTGCGAGCATCTCGTCGAGCATTGACTCGATGGCACCGCTGTCAGTCACTTGCTTCAAGCCGCGTTTTTCGATGATCTCATCGGCGCTGCCTTCACCATTGGCCATTGCCTCGAAAACCATTTTCGCGATTTTGCCGGAAATGGTGTTGTCGGTGATGCGCTTGAGCATGCCGCCCAATTGCTCGGCACTGACCGGCGATTCTTCGATTTCCAGGCCTTGCTTGTTCAGCAGGCTGCCCAGCTCGACCATGACCCAGTTGGCGGCCAGCTTCGCGTCGCCGCTGATGCTGACCACTTGCTCGAAGTAGTCCGCCTGCTCGCGGCTGGAGGCCAGCACGCTAGCGTCATAGGCCGACAGGCTGAACTGACTCTGGAAGCGCTCGCGCTTCTGCGGAGGCAACTCCGGGAGCGTGGCGCGTGTTTCTTCGATGAATGAATCTTCGATCACTACTGGCAGCAGGTCCGGATCGGGGAAGTAACGGTAATCGTTGGCTTCCTCTTTGCTGCGCATGGCGCGGGTTTCGTCTTTGTTCGGGTCGTATAGACGGGTCTGTTGAATGACCTTGCCGCCATCTTCGATCAAGTCGATCTGACGCTGGATTTCGCTGTTGATCGCCTTCTCGATGAAGCGGAACGAGTTGACGTTCTTGATCTCGCAGCGCGTACCGAATTCAACCTGGCCCTTGGGACGGATCGAAACGTTACAGTCGCAACGCAGCGAGCCTTCCGCCATGTTGCCGTCGCAGATGCCCAGATAACGAACCAGTGCGTGCATGGCTTTAACGTAAGCCACTGCTTCCTTGGCCGAACGCATGTCCGGCTCGGAAACGATTTCCAGCAGCGGAGTGCCAGCGCGGTTCAGGTCGATACCGGTCATGCCGCTGAAGTCTTCGTGCAGGCTTTTGCCGGCGTCTTCTTCAAGGTGGGCGCGGGTGATGCCGACGCGTTTCACGGTGCCGTCTTCAAGGGTGATGTCCAGGTGGCCTTTGCCAACAATCGGCAATTCCATCTGGCTGATCTGATAGCCCTTGGGCAGGTCAGGGTAGAAGTAGTTTTTGCGGGCAAACACGTTGTGCTGGCCGATCTCGGCATCTACCGCCAGACCGAATTTGACAGCCATGCGCACGGCTTCTTTGTTGAGCACCGGCAAAACACCCGGCATGCCCAGATCAACCAGGCTGGCCTGCGTGTTGGGCTCGGAGCCAAACGCGATGGCGCTGCCAGAGAAAATCTTTGATTGGGTCGAAAGCTGGGTGTGAATCTCCAGCCCGATAACGACTTCCCATTGCATTGTGTTTTCTCCTTAGAAGCCGTCAGGCCTGCGCAGATGCCAATCGGTGACTTGCTGATATTGATGGGCAACGTTCAGCAGGCGGCCTTCCTGGAAATACGGGGCGAGCAATTGCACGCCTACCGGCAGACCATCGGCAAAGCCCGCAGGCATGGACAAGCCCGGCAGACCCGCGAGGTTGGCGGTGATGGTGTAGAAGTCTTCCAGGTACTCGGCGACCGGGTCGTTGGTCTTGGCGCCGATTTTCCAGGCCGGGTTAGGCGTGGTCGGGCCGAGGATCACGTCGACTTCGGCAAAAGCGCTCATGAAATCGTTCTTGATCAGGCGACGGATTTTTTGCGCCTGCAAGTAGTAGGCGTCGTAATAACCCGCTGAGAGCGCGTAGGCACCCACCAAAATCCGGCGTTGTACTTCCGGGCCAAAGCCTTCGGCGCGGGAGCGCTCGTACAGGTCTGTAAGGTCTTTTGGCTCTTCGCAGCGATGGCCGAAACGCACGCCGTCAAAGCGCGACAGGTTGGACGAAGCCTCTGCCGGAGCGATCACGTAATAAGCCGGGATGCCGTGTTGCAGGTTCGGCAGGCTGATTTCCTTGACCACGGCACCGAGCTTTTTCAGCTCTTCGACGCTGGCCATGACCATATCTGCAATGCGCGGATCGAGACCGGCGCTGAAATACTCCTTTGGAAGACCGATGCGCAGTCCCTGCAGCGAGCCGTTGAGGCTGGCGCTGTAATCTGGAACGGGTTCGTCGATGCTGGTGGAGTCCAGTGGGTCGAAACCGGCCATGCCTTGCAGCAGCAGCGCACAGTCTTCAGCGCTGCGTGCCAACGGACCGGCCTGATCGAGGCTGGACGCATAAGCGATCATGCCCCAACGGGAAACACGACCGTAGGTCGGTTTCAAGCCGGTCAGGTTGGTCAGTGCGGCCGGTTGGCGAATCGAGCCGCCGGTATCGGTGCCGGTGGCGGCAGGCAGCAGGCGCGCAGCTACTGCAGCAGCCGAACCCCCTGAGGAACCGCCCGGCACATGGTCAAGATTCCACGGGTTTTTCACCGCGCCGTAGTGGCTGGACTCGTTGGCCGATCCCATGGCGAATTCGTCCATGTTGGTCTTGCCAAGGGTCACGGTGCCCGCTGCGGCCAGCTTGGCAACAACGGTGGCGTCATATGGCGCCTTGAAGTTATCGAGCATCTTCGACGCGCAGCTGGTACGGATACCTTGCGTGCAGAACAGGTCCTTGTGAGCCAGTGGTGCGCCCAGCAATGGATTGTTTTCACCGGCAGCGCGACGTGCGTCAGCGGCCTGCGCCTGAGTGATGGCCAGGTCTTCGGTGAGGGTAATGAAGCTGTTGAGCTGTGGATCGAGCTGCGTGATACGCGCGAGCAGGACACGGGTCAATTCTTCGGAAGAAAACTTTTTATCGGCGAGTCCGCGGGCGATCTCGGCCAGAGTCATTTGATGCATTGAAGGCACATTCCCTTAGTCGATGACTTTTGGAACCAGATAAAGGCCGTCTTGGACCGCTGGTGCGATGGCTTGATAGGTGTCCCGGCGATTTCGCTCGGTAACCACATCTTCGCGCAGGCGTTGGGACGCTTCGAGGGGGTGGGCAAGGGGTTCAATACCGGTGGTATCGACCGCTTGCATCTGATCAACCAGCCCAAGAATGCTATTAAGTGCTTCGGTAGTACGCGGGACATCGGCGTCATTCAGGCGAATTCGCGCCAGATGAGCGATCTTTTCCACGTCGGAGCGATCAAGCGCCATGGGGTTCTCCAGTGGAATGCCTACGGATTGGATCCGTGTGGTAGATTGAGGAACACTATCGCATTTCTACGGTCAGAAGGCCGCGAACGTCGAGGGTCGTGCTCGGAAAAACCGCTAATTTAGCATATTGGCTCCTTGCCCAAAATCCCTGTCGTTGTTAGAGTTTGCCGCACTTTTTTACCCACGCGTTCCCTAGGGTCCCTTTCCCATGTTCAAGAAACTGCGTGGCATGTTTTCCAGCGATCTGTCTATCGACCTGGGCACTGCCAACACCCTTATTTACGTGCGTGAGCGCGGCATCGTTCTGAATGAACCATCAGTTGTGGCCATTCGGACCCACGGAAACCAGAAAAGCGTCGTTGCTGTCGGGATGGAAGCCAAGCGCATGCTCGGCCGTACCCCAGGCAACATCGCCGCTATTCGCCCAATGAAAGACGGCGTTATCGCCGACTTCAGCGTTTGCGAAAAAATGCTGCAGTACTTCATCAACAAGGTTCACGAAAACAGCTTCCTGCAGCCAAGCCCTCGGGTGTTGATCTGCGTACCGTGCAAATCCACACAGGTTGAGCGACGCGCGATTCGCGAGTCGGCCCTGGGTGCTGGTGCCCGTGAAGTGTTCCTGATCGAAGAGCCAATGGCTGCTGCCATCGGTGCCGGTCTGCCGGTCGAAGAAGCACGCGGTTCAATGGTTGTCGACATCGGTGGCGGTACTACTGAAATCGCTTTGATCTCGCTCAATGGCGTGGTTTATGCCGAATCCGTACGGGTTGGCGGCGACCGCTTCGACGAAGCGATCATCACCTACGTGCGTCGTAACTACGGCAGCCTGATCGGCGAATCCACTGCCGAGCGCATCAAGCAGGAAATCGGTACTGCCTACCCAGGTGGTGAAGTGCGTGAAGTCGACGTGCGTGGCCGTAACCTGGCTGAAGGCGTTCCACGTGCTTTCACCCTGAACTCCAACGAAGTGCTGGAAGCGTTGCAGGAATCTCTGGCAACTATCGTTCAGGCCGTGAAAAGCGCGCTGGAGCAGTCGCCTCCGGAACTGGCATCCGATATCGCCGAGCGCGGTCTGGTGTTGACCGGTGGTGGTGCCTTGCTGCGTGATCTGGACAAATTGCTGGCTCAGGAAACAGGTCTGCCGGTAATCGTTGCCGAAGATCCGCTGACCTGCGTAGCGCGTGGTGGTGGCCGTGCGCTGGAAATGATGGATAAGCACACGATGGATCTGCTCTCCAGCGAGTAACTCGCCGGCAGGACCTATCATGCATCCTTATGTGTACAGGTAGCGATTTGGCTACCTGTATGCGTTAGGCTGACGCCAAAATATGGCGTTACTTTTTCTACCTGTTCAAGCCGGTTGCATATCTCATGAATAACAACAGCCGATTGAAATCCTGCTTCGGAGGAGCGGCCTATTAAACCGCTTTTCGCAAAAGGCCCCTCATTGGGCGTGCGCCTGTTGGTGCTGGTCGTTTTATCGGTGGCGCTGATGGTCGTTGATGCGCGGTTCACCGTGCTCAAGCCCGTGCGCAGCCAGATGTCGCTGGTACTGATGCAGTCGTACTGGATCGTCGATCTGCCGCAGCGTTTGATACAGGGTGTGGCCAGCCAGTTTGGCAGCCGTACCGAACTCATCGCTGAAAACGAAAAACTCAAGACTGAAGCCTTGCTCCTTCAAGGGCGCCTGCAAAAGCTCGCGGCCCTGACCGAGCAGAACGTGCGCCTGCGCGAGTTGCTCAACTCGTCGGCACTGGTCAACGAGAAGGTTGAAGTGGCCGAACTGATCGGCATGGATCCCAATCCGTTTACCCATCGAATCATTATCAACAAAGGCGAGCGCGACGGCGTTGTCCTGGGTCAGCCAGTGCTCGACGCACGTGGCCTGATGGGGCAAGTGGTCGAGTTGATGCCCTACACCTCGCGTGTGCTGCTGCTGACCGACACGACTCACAGCATTCCAGTGCAGGTCAACCGCAACGGGCTGCGTGCGATTGCCAGCGGCACGGGTAACCCGGAGCGTCTGGAGCTGCGCCATGTCGCGGACACCGCTGACATCAAGGAAGGCGATCTGCTGGTCAGCTCCGGTCTGGGTCAGCGCTTTCCTGCCGGATATCCGGTCGCAACCGTTAAAGAAGTCATCCATGACTCCGGACAACCGTTCGCTATCGTGCGGGCCGTGCCGACAGCTGCATTGAACCGCAGCCGTTACCTGCTGCTGGTGTTCTCCGACGGTCGCTCGCCGGAAGAGCGCGCCGCCGATGCCGCGCGTGCCCAGGAGTCCATCGAGAAAGGTGTCGATCCGGCTGCCGTACCGGCGACTGCTCCTGTCAATAACGCAGCCGCTCCTGCCGGGACGACACACTCCACGCCTGCTGCCCATGGTGCTGCTGCTCCGGCTGCGGCTCCTGCCGCCGCGCCAGCTGCAACACCCGCCGCAACGCCGGCCACGCCAGCACCCAAGCCCGCCAGCAAGCCGCCTGTAAAGCCTGCCGCGACCAAGCCACCGGCCACCGCGCCTGCCGCCACTCGGGAGAGAATCGATGGCTAGTCATGCCCCGGAACGTAACGGGTGGGTCGTGTGGTTCACTTTCGTCGTCGGTTTGCTGTTGAGCGTTTCGCCGCTGCCGCAGTTCATGGAAATTTTTCGTCCGCTCTGGCTGGCGCTGCTCGTGACCTTCTGGGCGCTGTATCTGCCCCATAAGGTCGGCATGACCACCGCATGGCTGTTGGGGCTGATGGAGGACGTGTTGTACGGCACACTGCTGGGGCAGAACGCCCTGACGTTGTGTCTGATCACCTTTCTGGTGATGTCCCTGCAGCAGCGTTTGCGCATGTTCCCCATGTGGCAACAGTGTCTGATTCTGTTGGTTATCTATGGGCTGGCCCAGTTGGCCCAGCTCTGGCTCAGCGCTCTGACCGGCAATCGACAGCCGACGCTGGCGTTGGTGTTGCCTGCTCTGGTCAGTGCGTTGTTATGGCCTTGGGTCAGCTATGGCCTGCGAGGCTTGAGCAAGCGTTTGAAAATCAACTGACGCAGCATGCAGCCCCGGGTAAGCATCTCTGGCTCGGGGCCGCATCACGATCTTTGACACGGAGATGTCCCAATGCCCCCGCTTTTTCTGGCCTCTGGCTCGCCGCGCCGTCGGGAATTACTGACCCAGATTGGCGTTCGCTTCACGGTGCTCAGCGCACAGATTGACGAAACTCCCCACAGCGAAGAAACCCCGACGGCCTATGTCGAGCGTCTTGCCCGTTGCAAAGCGCAAGCCGGATTGGCGTTGCTGACCGATGATCAGGGCTGCGTGTTGGGGGCTGACACTGCTGTGGTGCTGGACGGTCATATCCTCGGCAAGCCGCTGGATGAAGCGGATGCCCGGAGCATGCTGACGGCGTTGTCAGGGCGTGAACACGAGGTGTTGACGGCGATTGCGCTGGTCAATCAACAGCGTTGCGAAACCCGCGTCGTCTCCAGTCGGGTGCGTTTTCGCTCGATCTCTACTGCAGAAATCCAGACTTACTGGGCCAGTGGCGAGCCTCAGGACAAGGCAGGCAGCTACGCTATTCAGGGCCTGGCGGCGATTTTCGTCGAGGGTTTGCACGGTAGTTATTCCGCAGTGGTGGGCTTGCCGCTATGCGAAACCGCAGAACTGCTGAGCCGTTTCGGCATACCCTGTTGGCAAGGCCAGGAAGGTGACAAGTCATGAGTGAAGAGATTCTGATCAACATCACGCCAATGGAATCACGCGTGGCAGTGGTGGAAAACGGTGTTCTGCAAGAGGTTCACGTCGAGCGGACCCAGCGTCGCGGCATCGTGGGCAACATTTATAAAGGCAAGGTTGTCAGGGTTTTGCCCGGCATGCAGGCCGCGTTCATTGATATCGGGCTGGACCGTGCAGCGTTCATTCACGCCTCGGAAATCTCCATGCGTGAAGGCTCTGCCGTCGAAACCATCAGCGCGTTGGTGCACGAAGGTCAGAGCCTCGTCGTTCAAGTCACGAAGGATCCGATTGGCAGCAAAGGCGCGCGACTAACGACGCAGCTGTCAATTCCTTCGCGCTATCTGGTGTACATGCCCAAGACGGCGCACGTCGGGATTTCTCTGAAGATCGAGGACGAGGGCGAGCGTGAGCGACTGAAAAAAGTGGTCAGCGATTGCGTTGCCCTCGAAGGCATCAAAGAGGTTGGCGGCTTTATCCTGCGTACTGCGGCCGAAGGTGCCGGGGCTGACGAAATCCTTATGGACATTCGTTATCTGCGCCGCCTCTGGGATCAGATCGGTGAGCAGATCAAGACCGTCAGCCCGCCCAATGTGATCTACGAAGATCTTGGTCTGGCGCTGCGCACGTTGCGTGATCTGGTCAGCCCGCGTATCGAGAAGATCCGCATCGACTCCCGGGAAACCTTCCAGAAAACCACGCAATTCGTGGCTGAGCTGATGCCTGAGATCGCTGACCGCCTGGAGCATTACCCTGGCGAGCGGCCTATCTTCGACCTCTACGGCGTTGAGGATGAGATCCAGAAGGCGCTTGAGCGCAAGGTTCCTCTCAAGTCCGGCGGCTATCTGGTGATCGATCCGGCCGAAGCAATGAGCACCATCGACGTCAACACTGGCGCCTTCGTCGGGCATCGCAACCTCGAAGAAACCATCTTCAAGACCAATCTGGAGGCGGCAACGGCCATTGCCCGTCAACTGCGCCTGCGTAATCTGGGCGGCATCATCATCATCGACTTCATTGACATGGAAGACGGTGAGCACCAGCGTCAGGTCCTGCGTACCCTGGAGAAACAACTGGAGCGCGATCACGCCAAGACCAACATCATCGGGATCACCGAGTTGGGGCTTGTGCAGATGACCCGCAAGCGAACCCGTGAAAGCCTTGAGCAGGTGCTGTGCGAGCCTTGTCATGCTTGCCAGGGGCGCGGCAAGCTGAAGACGCCGGAAACCGTCTGCTACGAGATATTCCGGGAAATTCTGCGTGAGGCCCGTGCCTATCAGGCGGTGGGCTACCGGGTACTGGCCAATCAGCGAGTTGTAGACCGCCTTCTGGACGAAGAGTCGGGTAATGTGGCGGAACTGGAAGCGTTCATCGGCCGCACTATTCGTTTTCAGGTAGAAACCATGTATTCACAGGAACAATACGATGTCGTGCTGCTCTGACAGTGCACCTGATAGATTGAATTGTTAACGGTGCCTCAGGGCCAGCGGCATGCATGCCGTCACAAGCAGAGAACTATGCGTGGTAAATGAGCTAACCCCTGGCAGTATCAGCACCATTAAGTGGGGCCATTTCACGCAAGCCGATTGGCGCGCATACCGTTCCGGAGGCTCGCTGAAATGGGGCGTCTGACACGTTTGGCCTCGCTCCTGACGCGCTGGGGTCTGAGTCTCTGCGCATTGGTTCTGATCCTGGCGGCTCTGTATGTCAGCGTCGGTCGTGAGCTGACGCCACTGGTCGCGGGTTACCGTGTTGAAGTCCAGAGCAAGGCGCAGGCTGCAGTCGGCATGCCCTTGGCTATCGGCAGCCTTGAAGGCAGCTGGCGTGGCTTTTCACCGGTTTTCGTCGCCAACGATGTAATGGTCGGCGAGGGCGCAAACGCTGTGCGTCTTGATGAAGTTCGCGCCGAACCTGATCTCTGGGCCAGCTTGCTGGCATGGGATGTGCGACTTTCCCACGTTGAAGTCAACGGTTTGCAGGTGATCCTCAAGGAGGATCAGGACGGTCATTGGGCGCTGCAAGGTTTGCCGGTCCAGGATGATAAAACGCTTGATCCCGAGCAGATTCTCAACCAGATGCAGGTTGTATCGCGCCTCTCTCTGCTCAACAGTCAGGTCACCCTGCAGCCTTTTGAGCAAGCACCGCTGACCCTGACTTATGTGAACATCAGTCTGGCGACGGGCAGCACCCATCAGCGTCTTGATGCGCGGTTGACACTCCCGGATGGTCAACCACTTGCCCTTAACGTTCGCTCGCGGATTCAGGCCAGCGCGTGGAAGGAGGGTGAAGCCGATATCTACCTGAGCCTGCCACAAAGCGACTGGGCGAAGTGGCTGCCCAAAACCCTGACCCGCGAATGGAAAGTATCGACCCTGAAGGCGGGTGGCGAGTTCTGGCTGAGCTGGGGCAAGGGCACTGTGCAAAGTGCTGTCGCACGCCTCAATGCGCCGACGCTGAAAGCGGCTTATGCCGAGCGAAAATCGTCGAAGATCGACAATCTGGCGCTCAACGCGTGGCTTGAACGAAACGATAGCGGCTTTGAAGTGAACCTTGGCTCTCTGGCCATGGACCTGAACGGCCAGCGCTGGGAAAGCCGCATTCAGCTTGAGCAGAAGATCGCCACCAGCGATCAGGAAGAAACCTGGCATGTTCAGGCTGACCGGCTTGATCTGACTCCGGTGACGCCTCTGTTGAAGTCTCTGGCTCCGTTGCCGGACACCTTCATGCAGGTCGTTGATAACCTCAAGGTGACGGGTGCACTGCGTAACGCACTGGTGGATTACCGCCCGCAAGCGGTGGGTGACAAGCGCCTGAGCTTCGCCGCCAATCTGGAAAACATCGGGTTTAATGCTTATCACGGTGCTCCTGGGGCGGGAAATGTCAGCGGCGCGATCAGTGGTGATCTGGGGCAGGGTGAACTGCGCCTCGACAGCGACAACTTCATGCTGCACCTGTATCCGATTTTCAAAAACGAGTGGACCTATCCCAAAGCCAATGCTCGCCTGACCTGGCGTCTGGATGACGAGACTTTCACGCTGATCGCGCCCTACATCAAAGTGCTGGGCGACGAGGGCAAGATCGCTGCGGACTTCCTGATTCGACTGCATCTGGAGCATGAGCGGGCGGATGAGGACTACATGGACCTGCGCGTGGGCATGGTCGATGGCGACGGCAGTTACACCAGCAAGTACCTGCCGGCTGTCCTCAGTCCGGATCTGGACAAGTGGCTGCGTACGGCGATCATCGGCGGCAAGGTTGACCAGGGTTTCTTCCAGTACCAGGGTTCGCTGAGCAAGAACGCGGCTGACACGGCTCGCGTTATCAGTCTGTTTTTCAAGGTGCGTGACGCGACGCTGGACTTCGAGCCCGGCTGGCCGCAGCTGACTGGCGTGGACGGCAAGGTGTATGTCGAGAACAGTGGCGTGCGTGTCAAAGCCAGCAAGGGCAAGCTGCTCAATACCGATATCAGCAAGGTACAGGTCAATATTCCCCACACTCCAGCCGGACAACCCAGCCATTTGCTGGTAGACGGCAACTTTTCCGGTCAACTGGCCGATGGCGTGAAGATTTTGCAGGAGGCGCCTATTGGTACTGCCAGTACCTTCGCGGGATGGCAGGGTACGGGGCCGCTGGATGGCAAGCTGAAGCTGGATATCCCGTTGGTCAAAGGGCAGGAACCGAAAATCGCTGTGGACTTCAGCACCCAGGGCGCACGGTTGAAACTGGCTGACCCGGCGCTGGATCTGACCCAATTGAAAGGCGAGTTTCGCTTTGATAATGCCAAGGGGTTAAGTGGTAAGGGTGTTCAGGCGCAGGCGTTTGATCGCCCTGTTACTGCGGAAATCGCTGCGGAAGGCAAGCCCGGCGCCAATCTTACTCGTGTGGTTGCCAACGGCCAGGTCACGGTAAAACGTCTGACTGAATGGTTGGGCGTTACCCAGCCGTTACCTGTTTCTGGCGATATTCCTTATCAGCTACAACTGACTCTGGGCACAGATAGCTCGTTGCGGATCAACTCCAGCCTGAAAGGCGTAGCAGTGGATTTGCCCGCACCGTTCGGCAAGTCGGCTGAAAGTAGCCTGGACAGCGAATTCCGCATGACCCTTCAGGGCGCTGAACGGCGCTTTGGTTTTGCCTACGGCAAGCTGGCCAATCTGGCTTACGCCGCGACACCGGACAAACTGGGCGACGGGCGTGGCGAGGTGTTTCTCGGCGACGGCGGCGCCATTGTCCCGGACGCCAAAGGCCTGCGTGTCAGAGGCTCACTTTCGGAACTCGATGTCGCGCCCTGGCAAGCAATGGTTAAACGTTACGCCGGTGATAATCCCGGTAGTAGCGCCAAGCAATTGGTCAATAACGTCGACCTGCAGATTGGCAAGCTGACCGCCATGGGCACCACGCTGGACAACGCCAGTGTTCAACTAAAACGCAACACCGACAACTGGGCGCTTTCGCTGGATAGCCAGCTTGCCAAGGGTACGGCGACGCTTCCTGACGTGAAGACCGCACCTATTGGCATTGACATGCTTTATGTCCGACTGCCTGCGCCTGATCCAGCCGCAGTAGTTGTAGAGAATGCACCAGACCCACTGGCCGATATCGATCCGAGCCAGATTCCGGCGCTTGATGTGAAGGTCACGCAGCTGTTTCAGGGCGAGCAGTTATTGGGCGCATGGGCCCTCAAGATTCGTCCGACGCCCACAGGTATTCGTCTGTCTGACATGGACCTGGGTCTCAAGGGCATACGTTTGAAAGGCGAGGGTGGCTGGGAAGGCACGCCGGGTTCAACCAGCAGTTGGTACCGGGGCAATGTTGAAGGCAAGAACCTCGGGGATATCCTCAAGGCATGGGGGTTTGCCCCAACGGTCACTGCCGAAAAACTCGAATTGAACGCCGATGGTCGTTGGCCCGGATCACCGGCCTGGGTGGCGCTCAAGCGTTTCTCCGGCAGCCTGGATGCCAAGCTTGAAAAAGGCCAGTTTGTCGAGGTGGAAGGCGGAGCACAGGCATTACGAGTATTTGGCCTGCTGAACTTCAACTCCATCGGCCGCCGCTTGCGTCTTGATTTCTCCGACTTGCTGGGCAAAGGGTTGAGCTACGATAGGGTCAAAGGCCTGCTGATCGCGAGCGATGGTGTTTATGTCACGCGCACGCCGATTACCCTGACGGGGCCTTCGAGCAATCTGGAGTTGAACGGGACGCTGGACATGGTCAAGGATCGAGTCGATGCCAAGCTGCTGGTGACGCTGCCGGTCACTAATAACCTTCCGATCGCTGCTTTGATTGTCGGCGCTCCCGCTATTGGCGGGGCGTTGTTCCTGGTCGATAAGCTGCTGGGCGATCGTGTCGCACGATTCGCCAGTGTTCAGTACAAGGTCGAAGGGCCCTGGAAAGAGCCGAAGATCACGTTCGACAAGCCGTTTGAAAAACCTCAATAGTTCGTCATGGAGTACAGTGGGAGCCATTACGAGGGCTACCGTCCAGACACCGCAAGACTCTGTAGGAGCTGACGAGCACCGCGAGGCTGCGATAGCGGTGTATCAGATTGACCGCTATCGCAGCCTCGCGGTGCTCGTCAGCTCCTACAGAGAAAATGCATTCCGGTTCGGGTGGGCGCGTGTTGTTTGAGGAGAGGCCGCCATGTCTTTTGCCGTGATTCAAATGGTTAGCCAGAGCGACGTGCCGGGCAATCTGGCTCAGGCCCGGCGACTGCTGGAACAAGCTGCTGCTTCTGGAGCGCGCCTGGCGGTACTGCCGGAAAACTTTGCTGCCATGGGCCGTCGCGATGTCGCGGATATCGGCCGGGCGGAAGCTTTAGGCCAGGGGCCAATCCTGCCATGGTTGAAACTGGCCGCTCGCGACCTCAAGTTATGGATAGTTGCCGGAACCATACCTTTACCGCCGATTGATAATCCTGAAGGCAAGATTACCGCGTGTTCATTGTTGATTGATGAGCATGGCGAGCACGTGGCGCGTTACGACAAGCTGCACTTGTTTGATGTGGACGTGTCAGACAGTCGTGGACGTTATCGGGAATCCGACGACTATGCTCATGGCAGCAATGTGGTGGTTGCCGACACGCCAGTGGGGCGTCTCGGTTTGACCGTATGCTACGACTTGCGCTTCCCTGAGCTGTACACCGCTCTGCGAAAGGCAGGGGCTGAATTGATTACTGCGCCGTCGGCCTTTACCGCCGTTACCGGCGCAGCGCACTGGGACATTCTGATCCGTGCGCGAGCTATTGAAACCCAGTGCTATCTGCTGGCGGCCGCGCAGGGCGGAGTTCATCCGGGACCTCGGGAAACATATGGGCATGCAGCGATCGTCGACCCCTGGGGGCGAGTCCTGGCCGAACAGGCGCAGGGCGAGGCGGTGCTGCTGGCCGAACGGGACAACGAAGAACAGGCGTCCATCAGGGCGCGGATGCCGGTGTCCAGTCACCGGCGATTTTTTACGCAGGACGCCGTGCGGCCTGTGCAGACCTCGGAGTGAATATGAGCGACTTGTCCTCTGTCAGCGAACACCTTCTGGCACCTGGTGGCTTGAACCTCGACAGCCTTCAATCGGTGTTGGGCGAGCTGGCCGGTCCAGGCATTGATGCCGCTGACCTGTATTTCCAGGGGCAGATTTCTGAGTCCTGGTCGCTGGAAGACGGCATCGTCAAAGAGGGCAGCTTCAACCTCGATCAGGGAGTTGGCGTGCGTGCCCAATCGGGTGAGAAAACCGGTTTTGCCTACAGCAATGCAATCACTCACGAAGCCCTGACCACGGCAGCTCGCGCTGCGCGCTCGATTTCCCGCGCCGGTCAGAATGGCACCGTGCAGGCTTTCACTGCACAGGACGTGGCCCAGTTGTATGCGCCGGATAACCCACTGGAAGTGATGACCCGCGCGGAGAAAGTCGAACTGCTCAAGCGGGTTGACGTTGCCACCCGTGCACTGGATACGCGTATTCAGCAGGTCACGGTGAGCATGGCGGGCGTTTGGGAACGTATTCTCGTCGCTTCCACTGATGGCAGTCTGGCGGCCGATGTGCGCCCTCTGGTGCGTTTCAACGTCAGCGTCATCGTCGAGCAGAACGGCCGTCGCGAGCGTGGCGGTCATGGCGGCGGCGGGCGTACCGATTACCGTTATTTCCTCAGCGACGACCGCGCCATGGGTTATGCCCGTGAAGCGTTGCGTCAGGCGTTGGTCAACCTCGAAGCGATTCCTGCACCGGCGGGCACGCTGCCCGTTGTTCTCGGCTCCGGCTGGTCCGGTGTCTTGCTGCACGAGGCGGTTGGTCACGGCCTGGAAGGCGATTTCAATCGCAAAGGCAGTTCGGCCTACAGTGGCCGTATGGGCGAGATGGTTGCTTCAAAGCTTTGCACCATTGTCGATGACGGCACCCTGGCTGGACGTCGCGGCTCGTTGAGCGTCGATGACGAAGGCACGCCGACTGAATGCACGACCCTGATCGAAAACGGTGTGCTCAAGGGCTACATGCAGGACAAACTCAATGCACGCCTGATGGGCGTAGCGCGTACCGGTAATGGTCGTCGTGAGTCCTATGCGCACCTGCCGATGCCACGCATGACCAATACCTACATGTTGGGTGGGCAGAGCGATCCGCAGGAAATCATTGCGTCGGTCAAGCGCGGTATCTACTGCGCCAACCTGGGTGGCGGTCAGGTAGACATCACCAGCGGCAAGTTCGTTTTCTCCACCAGCGAAGCCTATTTGATCGAAGACGGCAAAATTACTGCCCCGGTCAAGGGTGCAACGTTGATCGGTAACGGGCCGGAAGCCATGAGCAAGGTGTCGATGGTCGGTAACGATCTGTCGCTGGACAGCGGTGTCGGTACCTGCGGCAAGGATGGTCAGTCGGTTCCGGTAGGTGTGGGTCAGCCGACCCTGAAGATCGATGCGATCACGGTAGGCGGCACGGGCGGTTGAGGTTGTGAGGCCGGGGCAGACTGATGAACAGTCCGCCCCATGGTCGAGTGTTAACGCAAACCGCGTTGTTTCTCGTCCAGCTCACGGATGTACTTGAAGATTTTCCGGCTCGACGCAGGCGCCTTGTTATGGGCCAGCTCGTGTTGGGCCTGACGGATCAATGAACGCAGCTGCTGACGATCCGCTTCCGGATATTCAGCAACGAACATTTCGAGGACACCGTCATCACCAGCGATCAGGCGATCACGCCAGCGTTCCAGGCCGTGAAAACGTTCGTTGTATTGGCGAGTGGAGGCATCGAGTTGATCGAGAAGCACCAGAATGGCGTCCAGATCCTGATCGCGCATCAGCTTGCCAATGAACTGAATATGCCGTTTGCGTGCGATATGAGCCGTGTGCTTGGGCGCATCGGCCAAGGCTCTGCGCAGCGGATCGGTCAAAGGCAGCTTGTTCAGCAAATCAGGTTTGAGCGACACAAGACGCTCGCCAAGTTCAACCAGAGCATGCAGCTCGCGTTTGACCTGGGTTTTGCTTTTCTCCCCTTCGAGGGAGTCGTCGTAAGAATCAACCATGGGGGCAGTCCGCAAATAAACGCCGCCATGATAACCAGTCATGGGCCTCTTGTCCGGCCCGCTCGGTATTCGGCTCATGCCGAAAGCAGATTTTGATGGAGAAAGTCATGAGTGCATCACAAAGCGTCGGCCCACAGGCCTTGCCCGCACTGCAGGAACAAGTCGAGCAAATCATTGCCGAAGCCAGGCGTCAGGGTGCCAGTGCCTGCGAAGTCGCTGTGTCGCTGGAGCAGGGCCTGTCGACCTCGGTTCGTCAGCGCGAAGTGGAAACCGTCGAATTCAATCGTGACCAGGGTTTCGGCATTACCTTGTACGTAGGCCAGCGTAAAGGCTCGGCCAGTACCTCAGCCAGTGGTGCTGATGCAATTCGTGAGACTGTCGCCGCCGCGCTCGCCATCGCTAAACATACATCTGAGGATGAGGCGTCAGGCCTCGCTGATGCTGCGCTGATGGCCAGGGAGCAGCAGGATTTTGACCTGTTTCATGCTTGGGATATCACGCCTGAACAGGCCATCGAGAAAGCCTTGATCTGCGAAGCAGCAGCTTTTGACGCCGATAGCCGGATCAAGAATGCCGACGGCACGACGCTTAATACCCACCAGGGCTGCCGCGTGTACGGCAACAGCCACGGCTTTATTGGCGGTTATGCCTCGACCCGCCACAGCCTGAGCTGCGTGATGATCGCTGAAGGCGATGGCCAGATGCAGCGCGATTACTGGTATGACGTGAGTCGCCAGGGTGAGTTGCTGGCTGATCCGCAGAGCATCGGTCGCAAAGCTGCCGAGCGTGCAGCCAGCCGCCTGGGCGCGCGTCCAGTGCCGACGTGCGAAGTGCCGGTGTTGTTTTCGGCCGAGCTGGCCGGTGGACTGTTCGGCAGTTTCCTCGGGGCAATTTCTGGCGGCAATCTTTATCGCAAGTCGTCGTTCCTCGAGGGCTCCATCGGTCAGCGACTGTTTCCTGAATGGCTGACCATTGACGAACGGCCGCACTTGATGCGCGCCATGGGCAGTTCGGCGTTCGACGGTGATGGTCTGGCAACGTATGCCAAACCGTTCGTCGAAAATGGCGAGTTGGTTTCTTACATTCTTAGCACCTACTCTGGCCGTAAGCTGGGCTTGCCAAGCACCGCAAACGCGGGCGGCGTGCATAACCTGTTCGTCACCCACGGGACTGAAGACCAGGCAGCGCTGATCCGCCGCATGGGCCGCGGGCTGCTGGTCACCGAGTTGATGGGCAGTGGCCTGAACATGGTGACCGGTGATTATTCCCGCGGCGCGGCCGGTTTCTGGGTCGAGAACGGCGAAATCCAGTTCGCGGTGCAGGAAGTGACCATCGCCGGCAACATGCGTGACATGTTCAAGCAAATCGTTGCCGTTGGCAGTGATCTTGAGTTGCGCAGCAACATTCGCACGGGCTCTGTGTTGATCGAACGGATGACTGTCGCCGGTAGCTGATACAAAAGTTGTCCGCACCCACCTTTGTCTCTGTGGGAGCTGAGCTTGCTCGCGATAAGGCTGGATGCGATCTGAAGTGAACCGTGTCCAGCCTTATCGCGAGCAAGCTCAGCTCCCACAAAAAAACATGCCGTTCCGACGATTATTCTCCTCCCCCTCTAAATCCCTTCACCCTCTACGGTTGTTTTGATTCTCAATATCATTTAATAATGAATATCATTATCTGAATGAGCCGTGGTCATGGGTCCTGTCTTGCACGCACTTCCTGCACACCTGGAAAACTGGCGCGGGATGAGTTTTAGAATTCGTTGTGCCCTTGAGCCTGACGAACCACGGCTGATCGATCACTACCTCGCCGAAGGCCGGTATCTGGCGCGCTTCACCGCTACGCCTCAGCGAATGATTGCTGAAACCTCCTTCCGGCTGCTTATCGACACAGCTCGCGATACGGTTTTGCCCTGGCATTGGCGCTGTCTATGCGTCGATCAGGCCTGGCGTCCGCTGCGCGATCTCAAGGCCCTCATCAACTCCCCGGCCGACCAACAACGCTGGCAGGCCTACAGCTGGCAGTTGGCGACATGCCTGCTGCAGCCCTCGATCTCTCCTACTGAACTGGTGCAAGGAAATTCCGATGAGTAATACCCGTATCGAACGCGACAGCATGGGCGAATTGCAGGTCCCGGCCGAGGCCCTGTATGGCGCTCAGACCCAGCGTGCGGTGAATAACTTCCCTATCAGTAACCTGCGCATGCCAACGCAGTTCATCCGTGCACTATTGCTCGCCAAGGCTGCCGCCGCGCACGCGAACCTTGAGCTGGAGCAGATAACGGCCGCGCAGAGCGAAGCGATTGTCAGTGCCTGTCAGGAATTGCTGAGCGGCGATTACATGGCGCACTTTCCGGTGGACGTGTTTCAGACCGGTTCCGGCACCAGCACCAACATGAACGCCAACGAAGTCATCGCTACCATTGCCAGCCGCGTACTGGGCGACAAGGTCAACGCCAACGACCACGTGAATTGTGGCCAGAGCAGCAACGACATTATCCCGACCACTATTCACGTCAGTGCCGCCCTGGCGTTGCACGAGCAGCTATTACCGGCGTTGACCCATCTGGTCGACGTGATCGAGCGCAAGGCTGATGAGGTGCACCCCTTCATCAAGACCGGCCGCACACACTTGATGGACGCCATGCCGGTGCGCATGAGTCAGGTGCTGAACGGTTGGGCTCAGCAGATTCGCGCCAATATCGAACATCTCCAGGCCTTGCTGCCAAGCCTGCAGGCGTTGGCTCAGGGCGGCACCGCCGTGGGTACCGGAATCAATGCGCATCCGGAGTTTGCCAAGCGTTTCAGCAGTCATTTGAGCCGTTTGAGCAACGTGGCTTTTGTGCCCGGCAAGGATTTGTTTGCGTTGATCGGCTCCCAGGACACGGCCGTTGCTGTGTCTGGCCAGCTAAAGGGAACTGCGGTTTCGCTGATGAAAATCGCCAATGACCTGCGCTGGATGAATTCCGGTCCGCTGGCCGGGCTGGGAGAGATTGAACTGGAAGCTTTGCAGCCGGGTTCGTCGATCATGCCGGGCAAGGTTAACCCGGTGATCCCGGAAGCCACAGCCATGGTGGCGGCACAGGTCATTGGCAATGACGCGGCGATCACGGTCGCCGGGCAGTCAGGTAACTTCGAGTTGAACGTGATGCTGCCGATCATTGCGCAAAACCTGCTGAGCAGCATCGAGCTACTGGCCAACTCCAGCCGACTGCTGGCCAACAAGGCCATCGCGACCTTCAAGGTCAATGAAGCGAAGCTAAAGGAAGCCTTGTCGCGCAACCCGATTCTGGTCACTGCCCTGAACCCGATCATTGGTTACCAGAAGGCCGCCGAAATTGCCAAGACGGCCTACAAGCAGGGGCGTCCGATCATCGACGTCGCCCTTGAACACACCGACCTGCAGCGCAGCCAGCTGGAGGCATTGCTGGATCCGGAAAAACTCACTGCTGGCGGGATCTGACCCGTCGGCCATCGCTTGAGGAGTCGCGCCATGGAGCATTGGAAACGCACAATCGAAAAAGCCAATCGCTGTTTCAATCTCGGTGAGCTGGTTGACGCCCGCGAGTTGTATCTGCAGGCGCTGGCGCTGGCTCAGGTGTTGTTCGAGCGCTGGCCCAACCCTGATGAAGCGGTGGCCGCTTGCGTCATTTCCCATCACAACCTTGCCGACCTGCATTTGAGTCTGGGCCAGCCGGAGGAGAGCGCGGAGTACCTGTGCGCGATCCATCAGCACCTGTTGCGGGTCATGCAAGAGCAACGTCTGCCGCCAGCTTTGCGTCAGGCTGCGTTGCGCCATAGCAGCAAAACCTACGCCGAGCTGCTGAATTTTATCAGCGAGCACGGTGAATACCCGCGCACCCATCGCCTGTTGAACAGTGGCGGCGAGCATTCGCGCTCGTCATTACAACGCAATGCCGCAGCCACTTCCGGCCTTTTCTACGGAGTACATTGATATGCCGTTTACTTTGCCTGCCTTGCCATACGCTTACGATGCCCTGGAGCCGCACATCGATGCGCAGACCATGGAGATTCACTACAGCAAGCACCACCAGACTTACATCAATAACCTGAACGCGGCGGTTGAAGGTACTGAGTGGGCTGAGTGGCCAATCGAGAAGCTGGTGGCATCTGTCGCTCAACTCCCGGAGAAGCTGCGCCCTGCGGTCATCAACCAGGGTGGGGGGCACGCCAACCATTCGTTGTTCTGGGATGTCATGACCCCAACCGGTGGCGGCTCGCCTGACGGTGCACTGGCAAAAGCGATTGATGAGCAACTGGGTGGCTTCGAGCAATTCAAGGATGCTTTCACCAAAGCAGCACTGACACGTTTCGGCAGTGGCTGGGCGTGGCTGAGCGTGACCCCGGAGAAAAAACTGGTGGTTGAGAGCAGCGGTAACCAGGACAGTCCGCTTATGAACGGCAACACGCCAATTCTGGGGCTGGACGTCTGGGAGCACGCGTATTACCTGCGTTACCAGAACCGTCGCCCGGAATACATCAACGCGTTTTACAACGTCGTCAACTGGGCTGAAGTCGCTCGTCGTTACCAGGCCGCTCTGGTCTGATCTCCCAATAATCAGATCCAGGGCAGTTTATGCGCACGGAAATACTCACCGTCAGCAGCGGGCGGTTGTTTCGCCTGGCACTGGGATCGGTTCTGCTGTTGGCAGGTATGGCGCTTCTGGTCGCTCATGCGCTTGAGTGGCTGAATCTTGAACCGCGCCTGATGCGGGCACTTGAGGGCGGAGCGATTTGTGCTCTGGGCACCGCGTTAGGTGCCGTTCCCGTGCTGGTCATCAGGGGCATGCCTGCATCGGTGTCCGATGGTTTGCTCGGCTTCGGTGCAGGAGTGATGTTGGCGGCGACCGCGTTCTCCCTGATCGTGCCTGGCCTTGCGGCGGCTGAAAGCCTTGGATTTTCCCCGTGGGGTGCTGGCGGACTTGTCAGCCTTGGTATTTTTCTCGGGGCTGTCGGCTTGTTTGTGGTTGACCATATCGTCTCCAAAGGTTCGCCTCTGAGCGGTGGAGAACTTCCTGCAATTGCGCCGCGGATCTGGTTGTTCGTCATCGCGATCATTGCCCACAACATCCCTGAAGGCATGGCTATTGGTGTGTCCGCTGGCGGCGGTTTGCCCGACGCGGACAGTCTCGCCATGGGCATCGCGATACAGGATGTGCCCGAGGGACTGGTCATTGCGTTGGTGCTGGCGGGGGCAGGGATGTCGCGCTTCAAGGCATTTCTGATCGGCGCTGCCTCAGGTCTGGTTGAGCCGGTTTTCGCCCTGTTGTGCGCCTGGCTCGTAGCAATCGCCGAGTTGTTGTTGCCGCTAGGGCTGGCGTTTGCTGCGGGTGCCATGTTGCTGGTGGTCACTCAAGAGATCATCCCGGAGTCGCGCCGTAACGGACACGATAAAGTCGCCAGCCTCGGCTTGATTGCGGGGTTCTGCCTGATGATGGTGATGGACACAGCCCTGGCTTGAAGGGTGGGCGAGGCGGCGAAGTGACATTCGCCTCCTGCCTACGTCTAAAACCACTTATAATCCATGGTTTTTACCCTTCGACGCGAGAATGTCCGTGAGCTTACCTGCCTGCCCGAAATGCAATTCCGAATACACCTACGAAGACGGTACTCAACTGATCTGCCCGGAATGCGCGCATGAATGGTCTGCCGACGGCAGCAGCGAAGCGGCTGATGACGTCAAAGTCATCAAGGATTCGGTAGGCAATACCCTGCAAGACGGCGATACCGTCACCGTCATCAAGGACCTCAAAGTCAAAGGCTCCTCGCTGGTCGTGAAGGTTGGCACCAAGGTGAAGAACATCCGTCTGGTGGATGGCGATCACGACATCGATTGCAAGATCGACGGCATTGGCGCGATGAAGCTGAAGTCGGAGTTTGTGAAGAAGGGGTAAGGTAGTGGGCTGCTAAAGCACCTCTGAGCCAACGTCAGATGACTGAGTGTCTAAATCCGGAGTTCGAAAGGACTTCGGATTTTTCGTATCTAGCGCGCGAGTTTTGCAGACTTTTCCTTCGAGCCTCATGAGTAGAATGGTTTTCGTGTGAATGCTGGGCTTTCTGTTCGGAGAGTCTTTATTTGAGCGTAACCCAGGTCGATCTGAAGGTGTTTTTTGAGAAGGTTTGCTTTTGTAAGCGTTGCCGCTGAGCGGGAGTACAAGGATCTGCCCGATGATGTTCAGGACGAGTTTGGCAAGGATTTGCGGAGGATTCAGTTCGAGCAGGACCCGCGGCTAGCAATCAAGCAACTTACAGAGTCAGTAGGTGCTGGTGTGGTCGAGCTGATCATAAACGGCAGCCCCGCATTTCGCTGTGTCTACATTGCCAAATACGCGGACATGGTGGTCGTTTTACATTCGTTCGTGAAAACCACCAATAAGAAGACTGATCGGCACGCGATGGCCGTTGCGGAGCAGAGATTCAAGCAGTTGAAAAGTGAGTTGCGGGGGATGGGCTACTAAACTTAGGCAGATTTGGTAATGACAATCTGCGGAGATGCTTCGGCACCTGCATTCGACATGGTGAAATTGGCACGAAAGCCCAGGCAATCAAGCATGTCGATCATGGCATCAATAGTGAATTTCTCAATCTTGCCGTTCGCCAGTTCTGACACCCGTGATTGGGTCAGGTTAAGCAATTTCGCAGCTTCACTCTGCTTAAGATTCAACTGCTTCAGGCAGTTAGTGATGAATATGGATAAATCCATTTTGAGGGCCATCTTGCTGGCAGTTTCATCATCATGCGTGACATGAAATGGGCTTTCATGAAATTGGAGAGCCATAATCGCCTCGGTTTTATCTAAAATTTAAGATAAAAATCTTAGCGGCAGACAGATGGGCTGGTCAAGAAAATCTTTTGACGCGGGCGCCGCTCTACTCCCCCTCATCAAACTTGTTATTGATCAACTCAACCAGACCATCCAGCGCAGCCTGCTCCTGCTCGCCCTCGGTCGAAAGGTGAATATCCGTGCCTTTGCCAGCGGCGAGCATCATCACTGCCATGATGCTTTTGCCATCCACCATGCTTTCCGGTGAGCGACCCACGCGGATCTGGCAGGGGTACTTGCCGGCGACTCCGACGAATTTGGCGGCTGCGCGGGCGTGCAGGCCCAGCTTGTTGATAATGGTGATTTGAAGAGCGGGCATCGCAGGGGAAGTCCTTTCAGCTTATGTCGCGGTGGCGAACCTGAACGTTTTTGAGGGATTGTTGCAGGACCTGACCCAGGCGCTCGGTCAGGTACACCGAGCGGTGATGGCCGCCAGTGCAGCCAATGGCAATGGTTACATACGAGCGGTTGCTGGCAGCAAAGCGCGGCAACCACTTGTTTAGATACGCGAAGATGTCCTGAAACATCTCCTCCACATCAGGCTGTGCAGCTAGATAGTCGATAACAGGCTGATCTTTTCCCGATTGTTCTCGCAGCTCTGGCTTCCAGTAAGGATTAGGTAGGCAGCGTACGTCGAATACCAGATCGGCATCCACGGGCATACCGCGCTTGAAACCGAAAGACTCGAGCAGGAACGCGGTACCCGGCTCCGGCTTGTTCAGCAGGCGAAGCTTGAGGGTGTCGCGCAACTGGTAGAGATTCAGGTGGGTGGTGTTGATCTTCAGGTCGGCAAGATCAATGATCGGCCCCAGCAATGTGGTCTCGTCCCGAATGGCCTCGGCCAGCGAGCGGTCTGCGTTGCTCAGAGGATGACGGCGACGGGTTTCGGAGAACCGCTTGAAGAGCGTTGATTCATCCGCATCCAGGTAAAGCACATCGCACTGGATATTGCGTGAACGAACCTCTTCCAGCATCTGTGGGAAGCGGGTCAGGTGGCTGGGCAGGTTCCGTGCATCAATAGACACCGCCAACAGCGGTTCAGCCAGCTCGGTGTTGATCAGCGCGCGTTCGGCCAACTCGGGCAGCAGACCCGCCGGGAGGTTATCAACGCAGTAAAAACCGCTGTCTTCCAGGACGTCCAGCGCTGTGCTTTTGCCGGAGCCTGAGCGACCGCTCACAATGATCATGCGCATGATTAATGACCGTTTTGCTCGTCCAGTACTACCTGATAAAGGGCTTCATTGCTCGGGGCACTACGCAGGCGTTCACGCACTTCTTTGCGGTCTAGCATGCTGGCTATCTGGCGCAGCAATTCCAGGTGTGCATCGGTAGCCGCTTCCGGGACCAGCAGAACAAACAGCAGGTCAACGGGGGCGCCATCGATAGCGTCGAAATCTACAGGAGCGTTCAGGTGCAACAACGCGCTGATAGGAGATTCACACCCCTTCAAGCGACAATGCGGAATGGCGATGCCATTACCAAAGCCGGTAGAACCTAGCTTTTCACGGGCGATAAGACTCGAAAACACGTCGTCCGAATCCAGATCAGGCACTTCTTTGCCGATCAGGTTGGCAATTTGTTCGAGGACTTTTTTCTTGCTGCCGCCCGGCACGTTCACGAGTGAACGGCCGGGGGTCAGGATATTTTCTAGTCGGATCATGTTTTGGGGGTATCAGCGAGCCGTTGCACCCTGAAGGAGGCTTAGCTGTTTTTCCTTATGCTTGAGCAGTTGTCTATCCAGCTTGTCGGTCAAAAGGTCGATTGCCGCGTACATGTCATCATGTTCCGCATTGGCGACGACCTTTGAGCCGGGGATGTGCAGGGTGGCTTCGATTTTCTGCTTGAGCTTCTCGACCTCCATGATGACCTGCACATTAGTGATCTTGTCGAAGTGGCGCTCCAGTCGTCCGAGTTTTTCGGTGATGTAGTCGCGTAGGGCGTCGGTCACATCCAGTTGATGTCCACTGATGTTGACTTGCATACCGCTTTCTCCTTATTGCCAGTGCATAAAGAGGCAGGCGTTTGCCTGCCACTGGAACGCTGTGGCTAGCAACCGGGTTGTGTAGAAACCGCCTCGGGCCAACGCTCGCACGGTTGCTACGGTACCTCTCGTCACATCAGTCGCTTGCGTTCACTCGACGGCGCAATGCCAAGAGATTCGCGGTATTTGGCTACTGTGCGACGGGCTACTTGAATGCCTTGTGCCTCCAGTAAACCAGCGATCTTGCTGTCACTCAACGGCTTTTTCTGATTTTCCGCTGCAACCAGTTTTTTGATGATCGCCCGAATGGCTGTGGATGAACATTCACCGCCCTCGGAGGTGCTTACATGGCTCGAGAAGAAATATTTCAACTCGTAAATACCACGGGGGGTATGCATGAATTTCTGCGTGGTTACACGAGAAATGGTCGACTCATGCATGCCTACGGCCTCTGCAATGTCATGCAGGACCAGTGGCTTCATCGCCTCATCGCCATACTCAAGAAAGCCGCGCTGGTGCTCGACGATCTGTGTCGCCACTTTCATCAGGGTTTCATTGCGGCTCTGCAGGCTTTTGATGAACCAGCGTGCTTCTTGCAGCTGATTGCGCATGAAGGTGTTATCGGCGCTGGTATCAGCGCGGCGGACAAACCCGGCGTATTGCGGATTCACACGCAGGCGTGGGACCGATTCCTGATTGAGCTCAACCAGCCACCGCTCGTTGTCCTTGCGCACAATGACGTCCGGTACCACATACTCAGCTTCGGTGGACTCGATTTGCGAACCCGGGCGAGGGTTGAGGCTTTGCACCAGTTCGATGACCTGGCGCAGTTCATCTTCCTTGAGCTTCATGCGGCGCATGAGCTGCGAGTAGTCGCGGCTCCCCAGCAGGTCGATGTAGTCACTGACCAGGCGCTGTGCTTCGCTGAGCCAACGGGTTTTTGCAGGTAGCTGACGCAGTTGCAGCAGCAGGCATTCGCTAAGGTTGCGCGCGCCGATGCCGGCGGGTTCAAACTGCTGGATGCGGTGGAGCACGGCTTCAATCTCGTCGAGCTCGATATCAAGCTCGGGATCGAAGGCGTCGAGGATTTCTTCCAGCGTCTCGTCCAGATAACCCTGATTGTTGATGCAGTCGATCAGCGTCACGGCGATCAGGCGATCGGTGTCGGACATCGGCGCCAGATTCAACTGCCAGAGCAAATGGCTTTGCAGGCTCTCACCGGCAGAAGTGCGAGTGGTGAAGTCCCATTCGTCATCGTCGTTGCTGGGCAGGCTGCTGGCGCTGGTTTGGTAGACGTCTTCCCACGCGGTGTCGACGGGCAGCTCGTTGGGGATGCGCTCGCTCCAGTCGCCCTCCTCAAGGTTGTCCACAGTAGGCGCCGGCTCCTGATAAGTCGGCTCCTGGACATCAGGATTAGGTTTCTGCTCGACGTTGTCAGCCAGTGGATCAGCGTTGTCGAAATCGTCGCCTTCTTCCTGGCGTTCCAGCATAGGGTTCGACTCCAGTGCCTCCTGGATCTCCTGTTGGAGGTCCAGTGTCGACAATTGGAGTAAGCGGATGGCCTGTTGCAGCTGCGGCGTCATCGTCAGCTGCTGGCCCATTCTCAAGACTAGCGATGGTTTCATGGCTGGGGCTTAACACCTTATTCGCCGGCGCACATGCGCCATCCACTACCGAGCGCCTGGGCGCGTACATAAGCAAATTATATGCCTGAAACTGAAGTGTTTGCCTAGGGGATGCTGGCATTTAATAACCATCAGCACCAACAACCAGGCATGCCCGCCTTTAAAGCCGGGCACCGCAGTTCTTTTTACAGGCGGAACTCGTGACCGAGGTAGACCTCTTTCACCAACTGATTTGCGAGAATGGTTTCCGAGTCGCCTTCGGCAATTAGCTGCCCGTCATTGACGATGTAGGCTGTCTCGCAGATGTCCAGAGTTTCACGAACGTTGTGATCGGTGATCAGCACGCCGATGCCCTTGGCTTTCAGATGGTGGATGATCTGTTTGATATCGCCTACGGAAATCGGGTCCACACCTGCGAATGGTTCGTCGAGCAGGATGAATTTCGGTGAGGTAGCAAGTGCGCGTGCGATTTCTACGCGGCGGCGCTCACCACCAGACAGGCTCATGCCCATATTGTCGCGGATATGGGTGATGTGGAACTCCTGCAGCAGGCTTTCCAGCTCCTTGCGGCGTCCATCCCGGTCCAGTTCCTGACGGGTCTCGAGAATCGCCATGATGTTGTCGGCTACCGACAACTTGCGAAAGATCGAGGCTTCCTGTGGCAGGTAGCCAATACCGGCACGTGCACGGCCGTGCATGGGCTGGTGGCTTACATCCAGGTCGTCGATCAACACTCGCCCCTGATCCGCCTGAACCAGGCCGACAATCATGTAAAAGCAAGTGGTCTTGCCAGCGCCGTTAGGCCCCAGCAATCCAACGATCTGGCCGCTTTCGATGGACAGGCTCACATCGCGAACGACCTGACGGCCCTTGTAGCTCTTAGCCAAATGCTGGGCTTTCAGCGTCGCCATTTACTGGGCCTTCTGCTGGTCGGTTTTCTTTTTCGGCTGGATAACCATGTCAATACGCGGACGTGGCGTGGTCACCTTGCTGCCGCCATTGGCACGACCAGCACTGACGATCTGCTTGACCGTGTCATACACGATCTTCTCGCCTTCGGACGTGTTGCCATCATTGATGACCTTGGCCTTGTCGATCAGTACGATACGATCCTGCGCAGCGTAGTACTGGATGGTGATCGCGTAGGCTTGAACGATAGGCTTGTCTACAGACGGCTTCTGCTCGTAGTAGGCCAGGTTGCCGACCGATGTGAACACGTCGACTTCGCCTTGGGCATTACGTGTGATGGTCACTGTGTTGCCGGTGATCTTCATCGAGCCCTGGGTGATGATTACGTTGCCTTTGTAGGTAGCAACGCCTTTCTTGTCGTCGAGTTGTGCGTCGTCGGACTGAATGTGGATCGGCTGATCGCGATCAGTCGGCAGGGACCAGGCGCTCGCGCTTCCCAGTGCTGCACCCAGGCCAAGCAAAAAAGGAAGGGTTTTAACGAGCCTCATACTGTCCTCTTACATTAGATAGCAGGTCCATCCTGCCGTCGTTCAAATACGCTTTCATTCCCTTGGCCGTAGTCACACCGCCCGCGCCGTCGATTCTAACGGCTTGCTCGGTCTGCGCATATTGCTTCTGCGGGAATACGGTCATTCGACTGCTGGTAATTATGGTCGTACGTTTTTTCTCGTCGGTTCTTGCTATGCGAACCGAGTCAATCAGTTCGACTTGCTCACCACCAGGGGAAACCTCACCCGTTTTGCTCTGGATATGCCAGGGAAACAGGGTGCCACGGTACATCTGCAAGTCTGGCGTGGTCAGCATTGTCACATCGGTGGCCTTGATATGCTCGACCTTGTCGGCCGTCATTTCGTACTGCAACTTGCCATCCGGCAGATACTGCACGCTGTGAGCATTGATTGCGTAAAAGTCGATGGCGCTTTCGTCCACCGTAGCAGCCGGTTGCTCCATGAAGCTTTCCGGGCTGATGTTCCAATAGCCTGCGGCGGCCAGCAAAAATGCCAGCACACCGAGGATCAGAAACGTTCGAATTCGTTTGCTAAGCATAAATGGCTTCTGTCTATAAGTAGGCTGCGTGGGCGGCTTCAAGACTGCCTTGGGCGCTCATGATCAATTCACAGAACTCGCGCGCTGCGCCTTCGCCACCGCGCGCCAGGGTAATGCCATGGGCATGTTGCCGGACAAAAGTAGCGGCATTGGCCACCGCCATGCCCAGGCCGACACGCCGAATGACTGGCAAGTCTGGCAGATCATCACCCAGATAGGCGACCTGTTCGTAATTCAGACCGAGTTGGCCGAGTAGTTCGTCGAGAACCACCAGCTTGTCTTCACGGCCCTGATAAAGATGTTCAATACCGAGGTTCTTTGCCCGGCGTTCAACCACTGGGGTCTTGCGGCCGCTGATAATGGCCGTTGCCACGCCAGAGGCGATCAGCATTTTAATGCCTTGGCCGTCCAGCGTGTTGAAAGTCTTGAATTCGCTACCGTCCTCAAGGAAGTACAGGCGACCGTCGGTCAGTACGCCGTCGACGTCGAAGATGGCCAGTTTGATATTTTTGCCGCGTTGCAGCAGATCGGTAGTCATTTGCGCATCTCCATTACATGACGCCTGCGCGCAGCAGGTCCTGCAGGTTGAAAGCTCCGACCGGATGATCATTTTCGTCAACGACGATGAGTGAACCGATCTTGTGATCTTCCATGATTTTCAATGCTTCAGCCGCGAGCATTTCAGGGCGGGCTGTCTTGCCGTGAACGGTCATCACGTCATCGATGGTTGCCAGGCGAATATCAATCGGACGATCCAGAGTGCGGCGCAGGTCGCCGTCAGTGAATATCCCGGCCAGTCGTCCATCGGCCTCGATAACTGCGGTCATGCCCAGTCCCTTGCGGGTCATTTCCATCAGCGCGTCGCGCAGCAGAGTGCCGCGCTGTACTTGTGGCAGTTGTTCGCCGCTGTGCATGACGTGCTCGACCTTGAGCAGCAAGCGTCTGCCTAAAGCACCACCGGGATGCGAGAACGCGAAGTCTTCAGCCGTGAAACCGCGGGCTTCCAGCAGTGCTACTGCGAGAGCATCGCCCATGACCAGTGCTGCAGTTGTCGAAGAGGTAGGCGCCAGATTCAGTGGGCAGGCCTCATGCTCTACACGAGCATTGAGGTTGACGTCGGCAGCTTCAGCCAGGGTTGACTCCGGATTGCCCGTCAGGCTGATCATCTTGATGCCAAGGCGTTTGATCAGGGGCAGCAATGTAACGATTTCAGCCGTTGTTCCCGAGTTTGACAGGGCGAGGATGATGTCACCGGAAGTGATCATGCCCATGTCGCCGTGGCTGGCTTCGGCTGGGTGAACAAAAAACGAAGTGGTGCCGGTGCTCGCCAGAGTGGCGGCGATCTTTTTTCCGATGTGGCCTGATTTTCCCATGCCCACCACAACAACGCGTCCTTTGCTCGCGAGAATCATCTCGCAGGCCTTGATGAAATCCGCGTCGATATTAGGTAACAACCCCTCCACGGCTTCGATTTCAAGGCGGATGGTGCGTTGTGCTGACTGGATCAGGTCGCTGGATTGGTTCATGTGAAAATCGGTTGGCCGGTTAAAAGGCGGCGATTATAGCGGTAATGCGCGATTCCCTCACGTCTGATCGTCGAGCTTTGCGTTTAAACGTTCTGTATGACGATAGGTCGAGCTCATTTGCAGGAAGTGTCGCAAATTGTGTATGGCGATATTGATTGATCGTTTTGGCGCTTTGGCGACGCCTTGTCGCAGTGGTATAGTTCGCGGCTTGTTCCGCCCACCGAGACAGCATGTCTCCCGACAGGGACTCGGCAGCTGAACGTGAGGCTGTATCGCAAGGAGTTTAGATGAGCGCCGATAACGCCTACGCGATCGAGCTGAAGGGCGTTTCCTTCAGGCGCGGTACGCGCAGCATTTTCGATAATGTTGATATTCGTATTCCCCGCGGCAAAGTCACCGGCATCATGGGACCTTCGGGCAGTGGCAAAACTACTTTGCTGCGTTTGATGGGGGCCCAGCTACGGCCTTCTGCTGGCGAAGTGTGGGTCAACGGTCAGAACCTGCCCGCCTTGTCGCGCAGCGATTTGTTCGATGCGCGCAAGCACATGGGCGTTTTGTTCCAGAGCGGTGCACTGTTTACGGACCTGGATGTGTTCGAGAACGTTGCCTTCCCGTTGCGGGTCCATACAGAGCTGCCGGAAGAAATGATTCGTGACATTGTCCTGCTCAAGTTACAGGCAGTGGGACTGCGCGGTGCCATCGAGTTGATGCCCGACGAACTGTCAGGTGGCATGAAGCGTCGCGTGGCGCTGGCTCGTGCGATTGCCCTCGATCCCCAGATACTAATGTACGACGAGCCATTCGTGGGGCAAGATCCCATTGCAATGGGTGTGCTGGTTCGTCTGATCAAGCTGCTCAATGATGCGCTCGGTATCACCAGTGTTGTGGTCTCCCATGATCTGGACGAAACGGCGAGTATTGCTGACTACCTCTATCTTGTCGGCGACGGTCAGGTGCTGGGGCAGGGGACACCCGAAGAACTGATGGGCTCGGACAATCCGCGCATTCGTCAATTCATGACCGGCAACCCGGACGGCCCGGTGCCGTTTCACTATCCTGCGCCGGATTACCGCGAAGATCTTTTGGGGAAGCGCTGATGCGCAAGAAGTCATTAATGGAGCGAGTACGCCTTCTCGGCCGTGCCGCAATCGATATCCTGGCGGTACTCGGGCGTTCGGCGATTTTTCTGGTTCACGCCTTGCTGGGGCGGAGCTCGATTGGCGGCAGCTTTCAGTTGCTGGTCAGGCAGCTCTACTCGGTCGGTGTCATGTCCCTGGCGATCATCGTCGTATCGGGCATGTTTATCGGCATGGTGCTGTCGCTTCAGGGTTTCAGCATTCTGACCAAGTACGGTTCGGAGCAGGCAGTCGGGCAAATGGTTGCCCTTACGCTTTTGCGAGAGTTGGGGCCTGTGGTTACGGCGTTGCTGTTTGCTGGCCGTGCAGGTTCGGCATTGACCGCCGAGATCGGCAACATGAAATCGACCGAGCAGTTGTCCAGTCTGGAAATGATCGGTGTTGACCCGCTCAAGTACATCGTTGCGCCACGTCTGTGGGCCGGGTTCATTTCCCTGCCGCTGCTGGCCATGATCTTCAGCGTAGTGGGTATCTGGGGAGGCTCCTGGGTAGCGATCGACTGGCTGGGTGTCTATGAAGGCTCTTTCTGGTCAAACATGCAGAACAGCGTTTCTTTCGTTGATGATGTGATTAACGGCGTCATCAAGAGCGTCGTATTTGCGTTCGTTGTGACCTGGATTGCCGTTTTCCAGGGTTACGACTGCGAACCCACCTCAGAAGGGATCAGTCGTGCCACGACGAAAACAGTCGTGTATGCCTCCTTGGCCGTACTGGGCCTGGACTTTATTCTGACCGCCTTGATGTTTGGAGATTTCTGATGCAAAACCGCACCATCGAAACAGGTGTAGGCCTGTTCCTGCTGGCCGGGATTCTGGCTTTGCTCCTGCTTGCCCTGCGCGTCAGCGGTCTGAGCTCCAGCGCCAGCACTGATACTTATAAACTTTATGCAAATTTCGACAATATTGCCGGTTTGACTGTCAGAGCCAAGGTGAGCATGGCTGGCGTCACAATTGGCAAGGTCACGGCGATTGATCTTGATCGCGACACCTTCACAGGTCGGGTGACCATGGAAGTCCAGAAGAAGGTGAATAACCTGCCTCTCGATTCCACTGCATCGATTTTGACCGCTGGCTTGCTCGGTGAGAAATATGTGGGTATCAGCGTAGGTGGCGACGATGGGTTGCTTAAGGATGGCAGTACCATCCATGACACGCAGTCGTCGCTTGTGCTGGAAGACCTTATCGGAAAATTCCTGCTCAATACCGTGAGTAAAGACGCTAAATGAGGAGCTTTTACATGATCTCTATCGTGCGCCGTGGTCTGTTGGTGTTGCTGGCATTGTTACCAATGCTGGGGAATGCCGCCGCCACACCGTCCGCTCATGATCTGGTGGATCGCACCACCAAGGAATTGCTGAGTGATCTGGCAGCCAACAAAGAACAGTACAAAAGTAATCCGGGCGCGTTTTACGACGCGCTGAACCGCATTGTCGGTCCGGTGGTAGATGCCGATGGCATTTCCAAAAGCATCATGACCGTGAAGTACTCGCGCAACGCTTCTCCAGAGCAGATTCAGCGCTTCCAGGAAAACTTCAAGCGCAGCCTGATGCAGTTCTATGGCAACGCACTGCTTGAATACAACAACCAGGGCATCACCGTTTCGCCTGAAAAACCTGAAGGCGCCGATCGCACCAGCGTTGAAATGCAGGTCAAGGGTACCAACGGCGCGATGTATCCGGTCTCCTACACACTCGTCAAGATTGGCGGTGAGTGGAAGGTACGTAACGTGATCATTAACGGGATTAACATCGGCAAGCTGTTCCGTGATCAATTCGCCGATGCAATGCAGCGTAACGGCAACAACCTCGACCAGACGATCAACAACTGGGCGGGTGAAGTTGCCAAGGCTAAAGAGAAAGCGCCTGAAGCTGCTCCGCAATGACCGAGTCAGCCGTCAAGCTCGTTGCGCCGGGCGAGCTGCAGTTAACCGGTACGCTCGACTATTCGACCGGTCCGGCCTTGCGCAAGCAGGGTGCCGCGCTGATCAAGTCGAGCGAGTTGTCGACCGTTGTTCTGGACTGCTCCGGTGTTGAGAAGTCCAGCAGCGTTGGTCTGGCCTTGCTGCTCGCGTTCATGCGTGATGCGCGTGACGCGGGGAAAGATGTGAGCATTCGTTCCATGCCGGAAGACATGCGCAAGATCGCCCAGGTGTCCGAGTTGACTGAACTGCTTCACAATCATTGATTGTCCTTTATGAAAGCCCCTCGTCCGGGTCCTGCGTTGCGGGGTTCGCATTGAGTGGGCTTTTTTGTATGATGGCCGACCCGCGCGCGTAGGTCGCCAATCGAGGTTTTGCATGCACGCCGTAGAAGTTAAGAGCTTCCTTGAAGGGAAGCTGCCCGAGGTACAGGTCGAAGTTGAAGGCGAAGGCTGCAACTTCCAGCTGAACGTGATCAATGACGAGTTGGCTACGCTGAGCCCGGTCAAGCGTCAGCAGCAGATCTACACGCATTTGAACCCGTGGATTGCCGATGGCAGCATCCATGCGGTCACCATGAAATTTTTCAGCCGCGCTGCGTGGGCCGAGCGCACCTGAGCCACTTGGCGTCGAGACTCTAATGGATAAATTGATTATTACTGGCGGCGTTCGTCTTGATGGCGAAATCCGCATTTCCGGGGCGAAAAACTCTGCCCTGCCGATTCTTGCCGCGACCCTGTTGGCCGATGGCCCGGTAACCGTCCAGAACCTGCCGCACTTGCACGACATCACCACCATGATCGAACTGTTCGGTCGTATGGGTATCGAGCCGGTGATCGACGAAAAACTCAGCGTGGAAATCGATCCGCGCACGATCAAGACGCTGATTGCCCCGTACGAGCTGGTGAAGACCATGCGCGCCTCGATTCTGGTGCTCGGCCCTATGGTCGCCCGTTTCGGCGAAGCTGAAGTCGCGTTGCCAGGCGGTTGCGCCATCGGCTCGCGTCCAGTGGATCTGCACATTCGTGGCCTCGAAGCCATGGGCGCGATCATTGACGTCGAGGGCGGCTACATCAAGGCCAAAGCCCCTGAAGGCGGTCTGCGCGGTGCCAACTTCTTCTTTGATACCGTCAGCGTGACCGGTACCGAAAACATCATGATGGCCGCGAGCCTGGCCAACGGCCGCAGCGTTCTGCAGAACGCCGCCCGTGAACCTGAAGTCGTTGACCTGGCAAACTTCCTGATTGCCATGGGTGCGAAAATTCAAGGCGCTGGTACTGACACCATCACTATTGATGGCGTGAAGCGTCTGCACTCGGCAACCTACAAAGTCATGCCTGACCGCATCGAGACCGGCACTTATCTGGTTGCTGCTGCCGCCACCGGTGGCCGCGTCAAGGTCAAGGACACCGATCCGACCATCCTCGAAGCAGTGTTGCTGAAGCTTCAGGAAGCGGGCGCTGAAGTGACCAGCGGCGTGGACTGGATCGAGCTGAACATGCACGGCAAGCGTCCTAAAGCCGTCAATGTGCGTACTGCTCCGTATCCTGCGTTTCCGACTGACATGCAGGCGCAGTTCATCTCGCTCAACGCCATCGCTGAAGGCACGGGTGCAGTAATCGAGACCATCTTCGAAAACCGTTTCATGCACGTGTACGAAATGCACCGCATGGGCGCGCAGATTCAGGTCGAAGGCAACACGGCCATCGTGACCGGTACCGAAGTGCTCAAAGGCGCGCCAGTCATGGCTACCGATCTTCGTGCCTCGGCCAGCCTGGTTATCTCTGCACTGGTTGCCCAGGGCGATACGCTGATCGACCGCATCTACCACATAGACCGCGGTTACGAGTGCATCGAAGAGAAACTGCAGATGCTGGGCGCGAAGATTCGTCGCGTTCCGGGCTAGCAGTCATATAACTGGCGTCTGAGGCCATTTGTGGCCTCGGACGTTGGTCTTGCACGTTTCGCGGCGTGTGAATTCTGATTCGTTTCACCTCATGCCCGTTTTTATACGGCATGAGGATTTGCCCGGCGTCGATTGCGTCCGGGCAAAAGCTTCCTGATAAGGACTGACGTTTCCCATGTTGACCATCGCATTGTCCAAGGGCCGCATTCTTGATGACACCCTGCCGCTTCTTGCTGAAGCAGGCATTGTGCCGACCGAGAATCCGGACAAGAGCCGCAAGCTGATCATCCCCACGACCCAGGCCGATGTGCGCCTGTTGATCGTGCGTGCTACCGATGTGCCGACCTACGTCGAGCATGGCGCTGCTGATCTTGGCGTTGCCGGTAAAGATGTGCTGATGGAATACACCGGCCAAGGCCTGTATGAGCCATTGGACCTGCAGATTGCCAAGTGCCGTTTGATGACAGCAGGCGCAATCGGCGCTCCTGAGCCCAAAGGCCGTCTGCGCGTGGCAACCAAGTTCGTCAACGTTGCCAAGCGCTATTACGCCGAGCAAGGTCGTCAGGTCGACATCATCAAGCTGTACGGCTCCATGGAGCTGGCACCGCTGATTGGTCTGGCTGACAAGATCATCGACGTTGTTGACACTGGCAACACGCTGCGGGCCAATGGCCTGGAGCCTCAGGAGTTGATCGCGACGATCAGTTCCCGTCTGGTGGTCAACAAGGCTTCCATGAAAATGCAGCACGCCCGTATTCAGTCGCTTATCGATACCCTGCGCAATGCAGTGGAATCGCGACACCGCGGCTGACTTACTCGCGCAACCTTGAGTTGCGCCCGTCTATCCGCCTCATAGCCAGAATTCTCAGGTGCCCAAGCGGAACGACTGCTAGTTTAGGGCGCCTGAGTTTTTGCCATTCCTATGAGGCTCTCGCTATGACCGCACCGACTGCAATTCGCCGACTCAATGCTGCTGACCCGGATTTCGCGCATCATCTGGATCATCTGCTGAGCTGGGAAAGTGTGTCTGACGATTCGGTCAACCAGCGTGTCCTCGACATCATCAAAGCCGTGCGTGAGCGAGGCGATGCCGCGCTGGTCGAATTCACCGAGCGCTTCGACGGTTTGCAGGTGGCCTCCATGGCTGATCTGATTCTGCCTCGCGAGCGTCTTGAGTTGGCACTGACCCGCATCACTCCAGCCCAGCGCACAGCGTTGGAAAAAGCCGCAGATCGTGTACGCATGTACCACGAAAAACAGAAGCAGGACTCCTGGACCTACACCGAGGCCGACGGCACGGTACTTGGCCAGAAGGTTACGCCGCTGGATCGCGCCGGTCTGTATGTGCCCGGTGGCAAGGCGTCGTATCCGTCGTCGGTATTGATGAACGCTATTCCTGCCAAGGTTGCGGGTGTTGCTGAAGTCGTCATGGTCGTGCCGACCCCGCGCGGGGAAATCAACGAGCTGGTACTGGCCGCGGCCTGTATTGCCGGAGTCGACCGGGTGTTCACCATCGGTGGAGCTCAGGCGGTTGCGGCACTGGCGTACGGCACTGAAAGCGTACCGCGCGTCGACAAGGTCGTCGGCCCGGGTAACATTTACGTTGCTACAGCCAAACGCCATGTTTTTGGTCAGGTCGGGATCGACATGATCGCTGGTCCTTCCGAGATCCTCGTGGTCTGCGACGGTCAGACAGACCCGGACTGGATTGCCATGGACCTGTTCTCTCAGGCCGAGCACGATGAGGATGCCCAGGCCATTCTGGTAAGTCCAGATGAAGATTTTCTGGATCAGGTGGCAGCGAGCATTGCCAAATTGATGCCGACCCTTGAACGTGCGGACATCATCGATAAGTCGATCAATGGCCGTGGTGCGTTGATCAAGGTCGCTGATATGCAGCAGGCCATTGAAGTCGCCAACCGTATTGCTCCGGAACACCTTGAGTTGTCGGTGGCAGACCCTGAAGCCTGGTTGCCGCAGATTCGTCACGCGGGCGCGATCTTTATGGGGCGTCACACCTCCGAGGCGCTGGGCGACTATTGCGCCGGTCCAAACCACGTGTTGCCAACCTCCGGCACAGCGCGTTTTTCATCGCCGCTGGGTGTTTACGATTTTCAGAAGCGTTCGTCGATCATCTACTGCTCGCAGCAAGGTGCATCCGAACTTGGCAAGACCGCATCGGTACTGGCGCGTGGCGAATCATTGACTGCACACGCCCGCAGCGCCGAGTACCGGATCATTGATAGCGAAGGGCAGGGGAGTTGAGCATGAGTAAATTCTGGAGTCCTTTCGTCAACAGCCTGGTGCCGTATGTGCCGGGTGAACAACCTAAGCTGACCAAACTGGTCAAGCTCAACACCAATGAAAATCCTTATGGCCCTTCGCCTAAAGCTCTGGCCGCGATGCGCGCCGAGCTGACTGATGACTTGCGTCTTTATCCCGATCCGAACAGCGACCTGCTCAAGCAGGCTGTAGCGACCTATTACGGCGTGCAGACCAGCCATGTATTTTTGGGCAATGGTTCCGATGAAGTGCTGGCACACGTGTTCAATGCGTTTTTCCAGCACGGCAAGCCTTTGCTGTTTCCGGACATCAGCTACAGCTTTTATCCGGTTTACTGTGGCCTGTACGGCATTGAGTTCGACGCCATCGCGCTGGATGAGCAGTTCCAGATTTGTGTGTCGGATTACGCCAAACCTAATGGCGGGATCATTTTCCCTAATCCAAATGCGCCAACCGGTTGCGTAGTGGGGCTGGATGCTGTTGAGCAGATGCTGAAGGCGAGCCCTGATTCAGTGGTTGTGGTGGATGAGGCGTACATTGACTTTGGTGGCGAGACCGCGATCTCGCTGGTGGAGCGTTATCCGAACCTGCTGGTGACGCAGACGTTGTCCAAGTCCCGCTCGCTGGCGGGTTTGCGGGTCGGTCTGGCGATTGGACATCCTGATCTGATCGAGGCGCTGGAGCGGGTCAAGAACAGCTTCAACTCGTATCCGCTGGATCGTCTGGCAATCGTCGGTGCCGCTGCAGCCTTCGAGGACCGCGAGCACTTCGATTCCACCCGTAACAAGGTGATCGCCAGCCGGGAATTATTGACCGCTGAGCTGCAAGCCCTTGGTTTTGAAGTACTGCCATCTGCGGCCAACTTCATCTTTGCCCGTCACCCGCAACACGACGGAGCGGGCATTGCGGCGAAGCTGCGCGAGAAGGGTGTCATCGTTAGGCACTTCAAACAGGAGCGGATTGCCCAGTTCCTGCGGATCAGCATTGGTACGCCGGAGCAGAACCAGGCGTTGCTGGATGGGCTGGCGGGTCTGTAAGACCCCCATCGCAGTATCGCCGCAATCGCGGATTGCATCACACTTGTGGGAGCGAGGCTTGCCCGCGATAAAAGCACTGAGGTCTGTCTGATAAACGAGGCGGCCTTATCGCGGGCAAGCCTCGCTCCCACAGGTATCTACGCAACTCAGTGATCACTGCTCTTCAACCGGAGTAGCCGACGGCGGAGGCGGTGGGCGCAGGCCAACTTCAGCGTTGAGCTTCACTTCTTTTCCGTTGCGCATCACCTCGATGGCGATCTTGTCGCCGGGCTTGGTGCGTGCCACCTGATTCATCGAGCGACGACCATCACCCGCGGGCTCGCCGTTGATGCTCAAAATCACGTCACCCAATTGCAAACCTGCTTTCTGTGCAGGTCCATCGCGGAAGATACCTGCGACGACGATGCCTGGTCTGTCTTTCAACCCGAATGACTCGGCCAGATCCTGTGTCAGCGGCTGCACTTCAATACCCAGCCAGCCACGAATCACCTGACCATGCTCGATGATCGATTTCATGACCTCCATGGCCAGTTTGGTCGGAATCGCGAAACCGATGCCTTGAGAGCCGCCAGACTTGGAGAAAATCGCTGTGTTGATCCCGGTCAGGTTGCCATTGGCATCAACCAGTGCGCCGCCAGAGTTGCCCGGGTTGATCGCTGCGTCGGTCTGAATGAAGTCTTCATAAGTGTTCAGGCCGAGCTGGTTGCGGCCGGTGGCGCTGATAATACCCATGGTCACGGTCTGGCCGACGCCGAAAGGGTTGCCGATGGCCAGTGCAACGTCACCGATGCGGATGCTGTCGGAGCGGCCAATAGTGATGGACGGGATGTTCTTGAGATCAATCTTCAACACTGCCAGATCGGTTTCCGGATCATTGCCGATCACCCTGGCAATGGTTTCCCGACCGTCCTTCAGTGCAACGACGATTTGATCGGCACCGGTGGTGACATGATTGTTGGTCAGAATGTAGCCTTCCGGGCTCATCAGAACGCCGGAGCCGAGGCTCGACTCCATGCGTTTCTGCTTGGGCATGTTGTCGCCGAAGAAACGTCGGAACTGCGGGTCCTCGAACATCGGATTTGCCGCTTTGTTAACCATCTTTGTGGTGTAGAGATTGACCACCGCAGGTGCCGCCATGCCAACCGCATCGGCATACGTGACAGGGCCTTGCTGGACGTAGGTGGTTTGTGGCGCCTGTTGCAGGTTGACGTCGAGACTTGGCAGACCCACAAGATCCGGGAAACGCTGAATAATCAGCAGTGCGACGAGTACGCCTGCCAGCAATGGCCAACCAAAAAAGCGCAGTGCCTTGAACATTGAGCAAATCCTGAAAGTGATCCGACGCTGCGGCTTGCTGCCCAACTGCGCCATAATGGGCGGCATTATACGAGCACTTGGGGTTGTGTCTCGCAAATAAGATCGTCTGAAGTGAACCATTTCAGCAGTACGACCCTATCAGCTTCAAACCACACATTCAGGAGTCTTTTATGGCTGTTGCGCTCAGCACTCTGGTAGAAGAAGCCAACCGTTATCTCGGCAGTTCGCGTATCCAGGATTATTGCCCCAATGGCTTGCAGGTCGAAGGTCGTCCGCAGGTCATGCGCATCATCAGCGGCGTCACTGCCAGCCAGGCTTTGCTGGATGCCGCAGTGGATGCGCAGGCCGATCTGATTCTCGTGCATCACGGGTATTTCTGGAAAGGCGAGAACCCTTGCGTCGTCGGCATGAAACAGCGCCGCCTGAAAACCCTGCTCAAGCACGACATCAGCCTGCTGGCCTATCACTTGCCGCTGGATGTGCATCCGGACGTGGGTAATAACGTGCAGTTGGCGCGCCAGCTGGATATCACCGTGGAAGGCCCACTGGATCCTGATAACGCCCGCGTCGTCGGCTTGGTCGGTTCGTTGAATGAACCCATGATGCCCCGCGACTTTGCCCGTCGCGTGCAGGAAGCACTGGGGCGCGAGCCTTTGTTAATTGAAGGTGCCGATATGATTCGCCGGGTGGGTTGGTGTACCGGAGGCGGGCAGGGTTACATCGATCAGGCAATCACTGCGGGTGTCGATCTGTTCATCAGCGGCGAAGCGTCTGAGCAGACCGTTCACAGTGCCCGGGAAAACGGCATCAGCTTTATTGCCGCCGGACACCACGCAACTGAACGTTACGGGGTTCAGGCGCTGGGTGACTATCTGGCGCGGCGGTTTGCACTGGAGCACCTGTTTATCGACTGTCCGAATCCGGTTTGAATACCTAACGAGACGGTATATCCATAGAACGTTTCGATCTATTGGGGCCCCTGAATAGAAGCAGGTGCTGTGCTAGAGTGCGGCCTCGAACACGGCCCGCTGGCCGTCCCGGGCGTTGTCCGGTCAATAATGAATGCAACCCGTGAGTAACCATGGTCGATAAACTGACGCATCTTAAGCAACTGGAGGCGGAAAGCATCCACATCATCCGCGAGGTCGCCGCCGAGTTTGATAACCCGGTGATGCTGTACTCCGTCGGTAAAGACTCTGCCGTAATGCTGCACCTTGCGCGCAAGGCGTTCTTTCCGGGCAAGCTGCCATTCCCGGTGATGCATGTGGACACCCGCTGGAAATTCCAGGAAATGTACCGTTTTCGTGACCAGATGGTTAAGGAAATGGGTCTGGACCTGATCGTCCACATCAACCCGGACGGCGTGGCTCAAAACATCAGCCCGCTGACCCACGGCAGCTCCAAGCACACTGACATCATGAAGACCGAAGGTCTCAAGCAGGCCCTGGACAAGCACGGCTTCGATGCCGCGTTCGGTGGCGCGCGTCGTGATGAAGAGAAATCCCGTGCCAAAGAGCGCGTGTACTCGTTCCGCGACAGCAAGCACCGCTGGGATCCGAAGAACCAGCGTCCGGAGCTGTGGAACGTCTATAACGGCAACGTCAACAAAGGCGAGTCGATTCGCGTGTTCCCTCTGTCCAACTGGACCGAGCTGGACATCTGGCAGTACATCTATCTGGAAGGCATCCCGATTGTCCCGTTGTACTTCGCCGCCGAGCGCGATGTCATCGAGATGAACGGCACCTGGATCATGATCGACGACGAGCGTCTCCTGAATCACCTCAGCGATGAAGACAAGGCTCGCATCGTCAAGAAGAAAGTCCGCTTCCGTACACTTGGCGACTACCCGTTGACGGGCGCAGTCGAGTCCGAGGCCACCAGCCTCACTGACATCATTCAGGAAATGCTTCTGACGCGTACTTCCGAACGTCAAGGCCGGGTCATCGATCACGATGGCGCTGGTTCGATGGAAGAAAAGAAACGTCAGGGTTATTTCTAAAGAGCAGCTACAAGCCTCAAGTGGCAAGCTGCAAGTGAATCAAAAGCAGGTGATCGAAATGGATTTCGAGAAACTCTTGGTTTGGCAAAGAGCCAAGGCTTTGGCAGTCAATCTTTACAAGGAGATGGCTTCCTGTCCCGATTTGGCTTTCAGGAGTCAGATCACGCGCTCTGGGCTGTCGGTGCCGAGCAATATTGCGGAAGGTATGGAGCGTTTCACTGCGAAGGACAAATGCCGCTTTCTATCGATTGCTAAAGCATCCTGTGGCGAGCTAAGAACTCAGCTCATCATCGGCGGTGAAATTGGTTATATCGCTGAACCACTTGCAGCAGCCTGGATTATCGAAACCCGTGAGCTTTCAAAAATGCTTTGCGGGCTGATCAATAAAATTTCTGACTAGCTGTACGCCGACAAGCTTGCCGCTTGAAGCTTACAGCTTGGAGCTCGAATGAAATGAGTCACGCATCTGATTTGATCAGCGAGGACATCCTCGCCTATCTGGGCCAGCACGAACGCAAGGAAATGCTGCGCTTTCTTACCTGTGGCAACGTCGACGACGGCAAGAGCACGCTGATCGGGCGTCTGCTGCACGACTCCAAGATGATCTACGAAGATCACCTTGAAGCCATTACCCGCGATTCGAAGAAGTCCGGCACCACCGGCGAAGACGTCGATCTGGCGTTGCTGGTTGACGGCCTTCAGGCCGAGCGGGAGCAGGGCATCACGATTGATGTTGCTTACCGTTATTTCTCCACCGCCAAGCGCAAGTTCATCATTGCCGATACTCCGGGCCATGAGCAGTACACACGCAACATGGCAACCGGTGCATCGACCTGCGACCTGGCGATCATCCTGGTGGATGCCCGTTACGGCGTACAGACCCAGACCCGCCGTCACAGCTACATCGCATCGCTGCTGGGCATCAAACATATCGTTGTGGCCATCAACAAGATGGACCTCAATGGCTTCGACGAAAGCGTCTTCGAGTCGATCAAGTCCGACTACTTGAAGTTCGCCGACGGCATCGCGTTCAAACCGACCACCATGGCCTTCGTGCCGATGTCGGCTCTCAAGGGCGACAACGTGGTGAACAAGAGCGAGCGTTCGCCCTGGTACACCGGCCAGTCCTTGATGGAGATCCTCGAAACCGTCGAGATTGCCAACGACCGCAACTACACCGACATGCGTTTCCCGGTGCAGTACGTCAACCGTCCAAACCTGAACTTCCGTGGTTTCGCCGGTACGCTGGCGAGCGGTATCGTGCACAAGGGTGACGAAGTCGTCGTGCTTCCGTCGGGCAAGAGCAGTCGTGTCAAATCCATCGTCACCTTTGAAGGTGAGCTGGAGAGTGCCGGGCCGGGTCAGGCCGTCACTCTGACCATGGAAGACGAGATTGATATCTCCCGTGGTGACTTGCTGGTACACGCCGATAACGTTCCGCAAGTGGCTGATGCATTCGATGCCATGCTGGTATGGATGGCTGAAGAGCCGATGCTGCCGGGCAAGAAATACGACATCAAGCGTGCCACCAGCTATGTGCCGGGCTCGATTGCCAGCATCACCCATCGTGTCGATGTGAATACCTTGGCCGAAGGGCCTGCCAGTTCGCTGGGCCTGAATGAGATTGGTCGCGTCAAGATCAGCCTAGACTCGGCCATCGCGCTGGACGGTTACGACAGCAACCGCACCACGGGTTCGTTCATCGTAATTGACCGTTTGACCAATGGCACAGTGGCCGCGGGCATGATCATCGCCAAGCCCGTTGGCGGCGCAGGTGCCATTCATCACGGCGCTCTGGCTCACGTTGCGACTGAAGAGCGAGCTCAGCGTTTTGGTCAGCAGCCAGCCACTGTGCTGTTCAGCGGCCTGTCGGGCGCTGGCAAAAGCACCTTGGCTTATGCGGTCGAGCGCAAGCTGTTCGACATGGGACGCGCGGTTTACGTGCTGGATGGCCAGAACCTGCGTCACGACCTGAACAAAGGTCTGCCACAGGATCGCGCCGGGCGTACCGAGAACTGGCGTCGTGCCGCTCACGTTGCGCGTCAGTTCAACCAGGCGGGGCTGATTACCCTGGCTGCGTTCGTTGCGCCTGACGGCGAAGGTCGCGAGCAGGCCAAGTCTCTGATCGGTGCTGATCGCCTGCTGACCGTATACGTCCAGGCATCCCCTGCGGTTTGCCGCGAACGCGATCCACAGGGCCTGTACGCAGCCGAGGGCGATAACATCCCGGGCGAGTCCTTCCCGTACGACGTACCGCTCAATGCGGATCTGGTCATCGATACTCAAACCCTGAGTCTCGAAGACAGCGTCAAGCAAGTGCTGGACCTGCTGCGCAGTCGCGGCGCGATCTGACGATCGCTTTCTGTCACAGGAAACCCGCCAGAGATGGCGGGTTTTTTGTTTGTGCGGGGGCTCCAGAGAATCCTGTGGGAGCGAGGCTTGCCCGCGATTGAGGCGACTCGCTCCGTCAGGTATACCGCGTTATCGTTCATCGCGAGCAAGCTTGACTCCTACAGGTATCGCTTATCTCTGTAGGAGCCGAGCTTGCTCGCGATGAACGATTACGCAGTCTGTCTGAAGCCCGCTCCACAGATTTTGTATGTAGAGAGTCATGGGCACTGGCGCGGCCACTGCAAGAATAATCACGGCGTTAAGAATAATTCAGGTGCGGTATATAGTTATCGCATGTTGTAAGTCGGTGGGTGATTAGTTGAGTGCTCAATCAAGAACTTTCAAAGGTGAAAGTATGAGTATTCAGTATGGTGCGTTTAAAAATAATGGAGCTCCGGTATTGCCGCCCAATCAAAAAATGACACCGGGGCAGTTTTTACAATCGCCCAGTGGACATTTTCGTCTGGAACTGCAAAGCGATGGCAACCTGGTTATTAAAGATAGTGGCAGTGTTGTTTGGGTCGCTGATAGCAATCAGCCCTACAGTCGTACGCTCTCCCGTAAGCAACGAGGTGCTCCGTGGTTTGTCGTAAGCAACAGCGGATTCCTCTATGATCCCGCAAGATCAAGGCTGTGGACCGCGCAAAGCACTGATACGAAGGATAAGTCGTACTGGTATCACAGCCATATGTCGATGCAGGATGACGGGAATCTGGTGATTTATGATCAGCGAACTGGCAACCTTCTTTGGGCGCGTTTTGGATTCAGGCCTGGACGGCTTCCACCCAAGAAAAAGGAGACGGTCTGGTTCATGAGTTCGCCGCAAGAAATCTGGAGATTTTGAAGTTTGGCTTTCTGCCTAGCGTTGAACTGGGCAGTCAGGTCTGAGTGGGTCGATATTACACTTATGTAAAAGCTCTGGGTCTGCTCTGCTCCATAAGTAACAGTTATTTATACAATCCCCCGGCACACAACCTGATAAAAAAATCCATACTGCGAATATTTTAATTGCTTTCATGCTTCCTCCGTTTTCCAAAAAGCATAGAGGTCGCAACAAAATATATATAGCCGCTGTATTCCTGAAACTGCGTAGGAAGTTTCTCCTCCAGAATTTTTTCCCGAGGCAATGTCCACAAAAAAGCCCGCCATTCTCACGAATGGCGGGCTTTCCTGATCCAGCTTTCGCTTACGGCTTTTTCAAACCGTAATGCTCATCGAGCATGCCGGGAGCGTTGGGTGATTTTGGCGCGTAGTCTTTCGGTGCTTCATTTGTGCGCGGTGGAGTCAGGCGGTCGCGGTGGACCTGGCTGGCTTCAGGGTGCAGGGCAGCCAGCAGACGCTGACGAGTCAACTCGTCGGTAGCAAGACGGTTGGCACCTTCGGCGAGATGTTCCTGTACGTCCTGATAGCTTTGCGAAAGCTTCTGGACCAGATTGGCCGTGCTGTTGAAGTGAGTGACCACCTCGTTCTGATAGGCATCGAAACGCTCCTGAACGTCATCCAGCTGACGCTGGGTTCCATTGGGAGCAGCGTTGGGCACCAGACGTGCGACCAGAAAACCGATGACAACACCGACAACCAGGGCAATGGTCGGCAACAACCAAACTAAGAGCGACAGTTCCACGAGTCCTTCCTCTATAAACGGCTTTGCTTTACGTTAACGGCTCGAACCTGCTCTGTATACCGCGACACGCTCACGGATATGCTATTTGCAGACAATCAGCTAGACGAGTCGACCCATTGCGAGGTCACGGAGTTCCTTTTTGCTCATGCGCGAAACCCCCGTATTGATCGATGGCCCGGTGGGCCAGCTTGAAGCCCTTTACCTTGATTTGCCTGATGCTACAGGCGTGGCGTTGATCTGCCATCCTAACCCGATCCAGGGCGGCACCATGCTCAACAAGGTCGTCTCGACCCTGCAACGTACGGCTCGCGATGCGGGTTTGATTACATTGCGTTTCAATTATCGTGGCGTGGGGGCGAGCGCCGGTACGTCTGAAGCGGGCCCAGGCGAAATCGAAGATGCTCAGGCCGTCGCTCGCTGGCTGCTGGAAAAACACCCCGATCTGCCCATGACACTGTTCGGTTTTTCCTTTGGTGGTTTCGTTGCAGCCAGTCTTGCCGGCCGGCTTGAGGGCGCTGGACAGACGATTAGCCATCTGTTCATGGTCGCGCCTGCGGTCATGCGCTTGAGCGAGCAATATCCTCTGCCGCAGAACTGCCCACTGACAGTCATCCAGCCGGAGACCGACGAAGTCGTCGAGCCTGAACTGGTTTACAACTGGTCGGCAGCATTGCCGCGCCCACATGAACTGCTGAAAGTGGCAGAATGTGGACACTTTTTTCACGGCAAGCTCACTGATCTCAAAGATCTGGTTGCGCCACGCCTTTCGAACTGATGACAGCCCCATAAGCGACCTGCCATGACCACTCGTATCCTGACCGGTATCACCACCACCGGCACGCCTCACCTGGGTAACTACGCGGGCGCAATCCGCCCGGCTATCGTTGCCAGCCGCCAGAGCGATGCTGATTCGTTCTACTTCCTGGCTGACTACCACGCCTTGATCAAATGCGATGACCCGCTGCGCATTCAGCGCTCGCGTCTGGAAATCGCCGCAACCTGGCTGGCTGCTGGCCTGGATGTGGATCGCGTGACTTTCTATCGCCAGTCCGATATCCCGGAAATCACCGAGCTGACCTGGCTGCTGACCTGCGTTGCTGCCAAAGGCTTGCTCAACCGTGCTCACGCCTACAAAGCGTCCGTGGACAAGAACGTCGAAACCGGTGAAGACCCGGATGCTGGCGTCACCATGGGCTTGTACAGCTACCCGGTGTTGATGGCAGCTGACATTTTGATGTTCAACGCGCATCAGGTTCCGGTGGGTCGCGACCAGATTCAGCACGTCGAGATGGCTCGCGACATCGGCCAGCGCTTCAACCATCTTTTCGGCAAGGGCAGAGAGTTCTTCGTCATGCCTGAAGCCCTGATCGAGGAAAGCGTCGCCACGCTGCCAGGCCTCGACGGCCGTAAAATGTCGAAGAGCTACGACAACACGATTCCGTTGTTCAGCAGCGCCAAGGACATGAAGGATGCGATTTCGCGCATCGTGACTGACTCCAAAGCGCCGGGCGAAGCCAAGGACCCTGACAACTCCCATCTCTTCACGCTCTATCAGGCCTTCGCTACCCCGGAGCAGATCACAGAGTTCCGTTCCGACTTGTTGCAAGGTCTGGGTTGGGGCGAAGCGAAGAGTCGCCTGTTCACCTTGCTGGATAGTGAGCTGAGCGAAGCTCGTGAGAATTACCATCGTCTGATCGAGCGTCCGGCGGACCTGGAAGATATTCTGCTGGCTGGCGCAGAGAAAGCCCGCAAAGTCGCCACACGTTTCCTCGGCGAGTTACGTGAAGCGGTAGGCCTGCGTTCATTCCGCAGCAATGTGCAAGTGGCCGAGACCGGCAAGAAAAAAGCCGTCAAAGGTGCGCGCTTTGTCAGCTTCCGTGAAGACGATGGCAGCTTCCGTTTCCGTCTGCTGGCAGCCGATGGCGAGCAGTTGCTGTTGTCTCGCAACTTTGCTGATGGCAAGGCCGCTGGCGCAGTCAGCAAACAGCTGCAGCAGGGCAGTGAATTCGAGCTCCGTCCAGAGCATTTTGGGTTTACCCTCTGGATCAATGGTGAGCACATCGCCGAAAGTCCGCAATTCGTCGACGCTGCAGCGCGTGATGCCGCTATCGAAAGCCTCAAGCTGGCCCTTGCCCCCCAACAGGATTGATTGCCAATCTGCCGGGCCGTCGCTACAGTGACGGCCCGTTTTTGTTGCCTTGTTAGCGAATATGACCCCTCTAGAACGATACCAAGCTGATCTGAAACGCCCTGACTTCTTCCATGATGCGGCGCAGGAAACGGCTGTGCGTCACTTGCAGCGTCTCTATGACGATCTGGTTGCCGCTAACCAGAGCAAGCCGGGCATGTTCGGCAAGCTGTTTGGCAAGAAGGAACAGGCGCCGGTCAAGGGCTTGTACTTCTGGGGTGGCGTTGGCCGGGGCAAGACCTACCTGGTCGACACCTTCTTCGAAGCCCTGCCGTTCGAACAGAAAGTCCGTACCCACTTCCACCGCTTCATGAAGCGCGTGCACGAAGAGATGAAGACCCTCAAGGGTGAGAAGAACCCGCTGACCCTCATCGCCAAACGTTTTTCAGATGAAGCGCGGGTGATCTGTTTCGATGAGTTCTTCGTGTCCGACATCACCGACGCCATGATCCTCGGCACCTTGATGGAAGAACTGTTCAAGAATGGCGTGACTCTGGTCGCGACCTCGAACATCGTGCCAGACGGCCTGTACAAGGACGGCCTGCAACGTGCGCGCTTCCTGCCCGCCATCGCGCTGATCAAACAGAACACCGAAATCGTCAACGTCGACAGCGGCGTGGACTATCGCCTGCGTCACCTTGAGCAGGCTGAGCTGTTCCACTTCCCGCTGAATGAAGCCGCGCAGGAAAGTCTGCGCAAGAGCTTCAAGGCCCTTACGCCTGATTGCGCCGAGACCATCGAAAACGATGTGCTGATGATCGAGAATCGCGAAATCCGTGCACTGCGCACCTGTGATGACGTGGCCTGGTTCGACTTCCGCGAACTGTGCGACGGCCCGCGTAGCCAGAACGATTACATCGAACTGGGCAAGATCTACCACGCCGTGTTGCTCAGTGGCGTTGAGCAGATGAGCGTCACCACCGACGACATCGCCCGACGCTTCATCAACATGGTCGACGAATTCTACGACCGTAACGTCAAGCTGATCATCTCGGCTGAAGTTGAGTTGAAGGATTTGTACACCGGTGGGCGTCTGAACTTCGAGTTCCAGCGCACGTTGAGCCGGTTGCTGGAAATGCAGTCCCATGAATTCTTGTCGCGGGCGCATAAACCCTAAGTTTGGATCTGTAGGAGCGCACGAGCACCGCGAGTCCGCGATGGCGGTGAATCAAGCAGAACGCTATCGCGGCCTCGCGGTGCTCGTGCGCTCCTACGGTTGATCGTCTGATGCCGGGGGATCAAGCCGCTTGCTGAAACTGCTGCCGATACTGATTCGGCGACAACTCTGTATGTTGACGAAACAGTCGGGCGAAGAAGCTGGCGTCGTCGTATCCGACTTCATAGCTGATGGTCTTGATGCTTTTGCGCGTGCCAGACAGCAAGCCTTTGGCGGTTTCGATGCGCAGCCTTTGCAGGTAGTGCAGGGGCTTGTCTCCGGTGGCGGTCTGGAAACGGCGCATGAAGTTGCGGATGCTCATGCCGTGATTACGGGCCACATCTTCGAAGCGAAACTTGTCGGCGAAATGCTCTTCCAGCCAGTGCTGGATTTGCAGGATCACGACGTCCTGATGCAGTTTCTGCCCGCCAAAACCCATTCGGCCCGGTGCGTAGTTGCGCTGCACTTCATACAGAATGTCCCGAGCCACGGCTTGCGCGACGTTTGCACCGCAGAAGCGCTCAATCAGATAAATGTACAGGTCACAGGCTGAAGTCGTGCCGCCTGCGCAGTACAGATTGTCCGCGTCTGTCAGATGTTTCTCCTGGTTCAACAAAACATTCGGAAAACGCTCACCGAAGTCGTTGAAAAATCGCCAGTAGGTTGTCGCTTCCTTGCCATCGAGCAGGCCGGATTCTGCCAGCCAGAACACGCCGCTGGCTTCACCGCAGAGCACTGCGCCGTTGGCATGCTGTTCACGTAGCCAGGGAATGACCTGGGGGTATCGCAAGCGAAGGGCGTCGAAGTTGTCCCAGAATGCCGGGATCACGATGACATCGCTTTGATCGAGGTCGCCATCGACGGGGAGTACGACGTCGCTGAAGCTACGCACGGGCTTGCCGTCCGGGCTGACCAGTCGGGTTTCGAACGCAGGGACTCTGCCAAGGCCCAGCTGTTTGCTGTAGCGCAGAGCGGCAAGATGGAAGAAATCCTTGGCTTGCATCAATGTGGAAGCGAACACCCCGTCAATAGCCAGGATGCTGACGCGCCGCAGGGGCGCGGAGGCGTGAGTCGACATATTCTTTTATTCTTATATGGGGAAGTGGTCAGGTTACGGCTGGATCGTCTTATTTTTTTTCGGGTGTGTCCAGCGATGGAATACTGAGCAGGCTATTGGGTGATGTTGATCATGTGGGGGATTCTATGTTGGCCCGAAGTCCCTTAGGACCGGCTTTAGCCGGGAGGGCGGTATTTCTGGCGAAGAAGAATGGGTGGGTGTCCCGACGCCCTCCCGGCTAAAGCCGGTCCTACGGAATAGCGCAATTTCATGTGGGAGCGAGGCTTGGTCTGGGCGGCATTCCGACGATAAGTACGACGCGGTTTAAAGTACATCGCGTCCAGCCTTATAGCGTTCAGGCTCGCTCCCACAGGGCTGCGTTAAAGTCGAGCTGGCAGTTCAGGGCGCAGGATTCGGATGATCCTTGTGAATCGCCTCGATACCCGCCAACACCTCGTCCGACAACTTCAGCCCGAAACTGGCGATGTTGCTGTCCAGTTGCTCAAGGGTGGTCGCGCCAATGATATTGCTGGTCACGAACGGCTGGCGGGTAACGAAGGCCAGCGCCATTTGTGCTGGCTCCAGACCGTGCTCACGGGCCAGCGCCACGTAGCGGCTGCACGCTGCTTCCGATTGCGGATTGAAGTAGCGGGTGAAACGACTGTAGAGGCTCAGGCGACCTTTGGCCGGGCGAGCGCCACCTTCGTATTTGCCTGAAAGCATGCCGAACGCGAGGGGGGAGTAAGCCAGCAGTCCACATTGTTCGCGAATGGCAATTTCGGCCAGGCCCACTTCAAAGCTGCGGTTGAGCAGGTTGTAGGGATTCTGGATTGACACCGTTCGCGGCCAGCCCCGGCTTTCAGCCAACTGCAGGAATTTCATGGTGCCCCATGGCGTTTCGTTGGACAGGCCAATGTGGCGGATCTTGCCCGCTTTGACCTGCTCGTCCAGAGCTTCGAGGGTTTCTTCCAGTGGGGTGAAATCCTCGTCTTTATGGGTGTAACCCAATTTGCCGAAGAAGTTGGTGCTGCGCTCAGGCCAGTGCAGTTGATACAGATCGAGGTAATCGGTCTGCAGGCGCGCCAGGCTGGCATCGAGGGCCGCCACAATATGCTTGCGGTTGTGTTTGAGGTTGCCGTCACGAATATGCTCGATGGCATTACCAGGACCCGCGATCTTGCTGGCCAGAATCCAGTCGGCGCGGTCGCCCTGTTGCTTGAACCAGTTGCCGATGATTGTCTCGGTGGCGGTGTAGGTTTCTGCTTTTGGCGGTACCGGGTACATCTCGGCGGTATCAAGGAAATTGATACCGGCTTCTTTGGCGCGTTCGATCTGCGCAAAGGCTTCAGACTGGCTGTTTTGCTCGCCCCAGGTCATGGTGCCGAGGCAGATTGCGCTGACTTTCAGGTCGGTTCGGCCAAGTTGGCGATAGTCCATTTGCTTCTCCTCAAGTAAGAGAACCATAAAAGCAGGTTGATATTTATTTCGCAATCCGCATAATCCCGCGGCTCTTTGCAGTGGAAGTGATGCTCCATCTGCCGGAGAGACATCTTTGCCGTACCACAGATGCGCCGACCCGAGCCCTCGGCAGCGTCTGTATAACGGCTGCCTTTGACATGCTGCTTGTCAAAGTACGATCTATTCAGTAAGATCCGCCGTCTCAATTTATCAGGGCGGCCCCTGAGGCTAAATAATGAAAACTTATACTGCTAAACCGGAAACAGTTAAGCGCGAATGGTTCGTAGTCGATGCTGCTGGTCAGACCCTCGGTCGTCTGGCTACAGAAATCGCGAGCCGTCTGCGTGGTAAGCACAAAGCGGAATACACCCCGCACGTTGACACTGGTGACTACATCGTTGTTATCAACGCTGAGCAAATCCGTGTTACCGGTGCTAAAACCACCGACAAAATCTACTACTCTCACTCCGGTTTTCCGGGCGGGATCAAGTCGATCAACTTCGAAAAGCTGATCGCCAAAGCTCCTGAGCGTGTGCTCGAGACCGCGGTTAAAGGCATGCTGCCTAAGAACCCGCTGGGTCGCGACATGTACCGTAAGCTGAAAGTCTATGCGGGCACTGCACACCCTCATACTGCTCAGCAGCCCCAAGAACTGAAGTTTTAACGGAATAGTTGATTATGTCGGCGACTCAAAATTACGGCACTGGCCGTCGCAAGACCGCTACCGCACGCGTTTTCCTGCGTCCAGGTACCGGTAACATCTCCATCAACAACCGTTCGCTGGATAATTTCTTCGGCCGTGAAACTGCCCGCATGGTAGTTCGTCAGCCGCTGGAATTGACTGAGACTGTCGAGAAGTTCGACATCTACGTCACCGTGATTGGCGGTGGTGTAAGTGGTCAAGCTGGCGCAATCCGCCACGGTATCACTCGCGCTCTGATGCAGTATGACGAAACCCTGCGCGGCGCTCTGCGCAAAGCTGGCTTCGTTACACGCGACGCCCGTGAAGTTGAACGTAAGAAAGTCGGTCTGCGTAAAGCGCGTAAGCGTCCGCAGTACTCGAAGCGTTAATACGCACTTCGTTCAAGAAGAACGCCCAGCCTCCTCACGGAGCTGGGCGTTTTTTTATGCGCGTCGTATACCTGTGACAACATGACTCATTCAGCGCAGGCCCCGTATTACAAGGCTTTCAGCTTTTCGTGAAAAGTAATTCCCTTGTGGTTTGAAGGGTTTTTATCTACCATCCGGCAAAATTTGGATACATGAATTTTTAAATTAGACGCCTGATCGAACAGGCCACATAGCTGATGGGAGAGGACGGAATGAGCAATGACGGCGTGAATGCAGGCCGGCGTCGCTTCCTCGTGGCGGCCACATCTGTGGTTGGTGCAGCAGGAGCGGTGGGGGCGGCGGTCCCGTTCGTAGGGTCATGGTTTCCCAGTGCCAAGGCGAAAGCCGCAGGCGCACCGGTAAAGGTGAATATCAGCAAGATCGAACCAGGGCAGCAGATGATTGCTGAGTGGCGCGGTCAGCCAGTTTTCATTGTCCGTCGTACCGATGAAATACTGGGCAACCTCGGCAAAATTACGGGCCAGTTGTCGGACCCCGAATCCAGGGACTCGCTCCAGCCCGCTTACGTCGACCCTGTTGTACGATCCATCAAACCTGAAATCCTGCTGTTGATCGGTATTTGCACCCACTTGGGTTGCTCCCCGACTTTCCGTCCTGAAGTAGCGCCAGTCGATCTGGGCAAAGATTGGGTGGGTGGCTATTTCTGCCCTTGTCATGGCTCACATTACGACCTCGCTGGCCGCGTCTATAAATCCCAACCTGCACCTTTGAATCTGCCAGTGCCGCCGCATTCCTATGAGTCGGACAACATTATTGTCATTGGCGTCGATCAGGAGAGCGCGTGATGAGCAAGTTCATGGATTGGATCGATGCTCGCTTCCCCGCCACAAAAATGTGGGAAGACCATCTCAGCAAGTATTACGCCCCCAAAAACTTCAACTTTTTCTACTTCTTCGGTTCACTAGCCCTGCTGGTGTTGGTCAATCAGATCCTGACCGGTGTCTGGCTCACGATGAGCTACACGCCGACGGCTGAAGAGGCGTTTGCGTCTGTCGAGGGCATCATGCGTGATGTGCCTTACGGGTCGATTTTGCGTTTGCTGCATTCCACCGGTGCTTCGGCGTTCTTCATTGTCATTTATATGCACATGTTCCGCGGCCTGCTTTATGGCTCGTATCAAAAGCCTCGTGAGCTGGTGTGGATCTTCGGCATGCTGATTTATCTGGCGCTGATGGCTGAGGCGTTCATGGGGTATTTACTGCCCTGGGGGCAGATGTCGTACTGGGGCGCGCAGGTGATCATCTCGCTGTTTGGCGCCATTCCGGTTATCGGCGATGACCTGACGCAATGGATTCGCGGCGACTACCTGATCTCCGGGATTACCCTGAACCGTTTTTTTGCGCTCCACGTGATTGCGCTGCCGATCGTAGTGCTTGGCCTGGTCGTACTGCATATTCTGGCATTGCATGAAGTGGGTTCGAACAACCCCGATGGCGTCGACATCAAGAAGCACAAAGACGAAAACGGTATTCCTCTGGATGGAATTCCCTTCCACCCGTATTACACCGTGAAAGATATCGTCGGCGTTGTCGTCTTCCTTTTCGTGTTTTGCTTCATTGTGTTTTTCTTCCCTGAAATGGGCGGCTACTTCCTCGAGAAACCCAACTTCGAGATGGCAAACCCCTTCAAGACGCCAGAGCACATTGCACCTGTCTGGTATTTCACGCCGTTCTACGCGATCCTGCGCGCCGTTCCTGACAAGCTGATGGGGGTCATGGCTATGGGAGCTGCAATTGCAGTGCTGTTTGTGCTGCCCTGGCTGGACCGAAGCCCCGTCAAGTCAATGCGCTACAAAGGATGGCTGAGCAAAATCTGGCTACTGGCGTTCTGTGTGTCTTTCGTAATCCTCGGTGTGTTGGGTGTTTTGGCTCCAACGCCAGGACGCACGTTGCTGTCGCAGGTCTGCACCTTACTGTACTTCGCCTACTTCATTCTGATGCCGTTCTATACCCGGCTCGAGAAAACCAAACCGGTTCCGGAAAGGGTGACTGGCTGATGAAAAAGCTATTTGCTGTATTGATGCTTGTTGCTCTGCCAATGTTGTCCGTTGCTGCCGAGCACGGCGGTCCTGAGCTGGAAAGCATCGATATCGATGTCTCGGACAAGGCTGCCATGCAAGATGGGGCGCGCACGTTCGTCAACTATTGCATGGGCTGTCACAGCGCTAAGTTCCAGCGTTACGAGCGCGTTGCCGATGATCTGGGCATCCCTCATGAGTTGATGCTGGAAAAGCTGGTATTCACCGGTGCCAAGATCGGCGATCACATGAATATCGGTATGCAGTCAGCAGACGCGAAAGTCTGGTTTGGCGCTGCTCCGCCGGATCTGACTCTGGTGGCGCGAGTGCGCGGCACGGACTGGTTGTATGGCTACCTGCGCTCTTTCTACGAGGATCCGGCGCGTCCATTCGGGGTGAACAACACAGTCTTTCCTAATGTAGGGATGCCCAACGTGCTGGCTGGCTTGCAAGGTCGTCAGATCATCGGCTGTAAGCAGATTCAGTTGGTCGAGGAGGGCAAGAAGCAGTACGACCCCTTGACGGGCGCGCCACTGACGCACGAGGCGTGCGATCAACTGACGATTGTCCCCAATACGGGCAGCCTGAATGCAGAGCAGTTCGACGAGAAGGTCAAGAATCTGGTGACCTTCCTCGCTTATTCCGCGAACCCGACGAAGCTTCAGCATCAGCGTATCGGGATGTACGTGTTGCTGTACCTGGCTTTCTTCTTCGTCTTCGCTTACCTGCTCAAGCGTGAATACTGGAAGGACATTCACTGACCGTTTGTAACGCCAAGGCAACACTCGCGCTCTCGTGTATCCCATTTAGGCAATAAATGCAGGGCAAATGTGGTTGTGACGGCAAGATTGCAGAATTTACTACGCGTAAATGAGCTATCTTGTCGCCCGCGATGACCACTGCCCTTAATGCGGTTGTTGTCGGAGGCGTCCGAGGGCGCGTCCGTTTTTGTGTATTCGATAAATTTAACAAGCGAGGAGGACCGCCATGGGCGTGACCAATCGGTTGGCCTGTTACTCCGACCCCGCCGACCACTATTCCCACCGCGTGCGCATCGTGCTCGCCGAGAAAGGTGTCAGCGCCGAGATCATTGATGTTGTGACGGGTACCCAACCGCCGAAATTGATCGAGGTGAACCCATACGGCAGCGTACCCACCCTGGTCGATCGTGATCTGGCGCTGTACGAGTCGACTGTGGTGATGGAATATCTGGATGAGCGTTATCCGCACCCGCCGTTGCTGCCGGTTTATCCGGTCGCACGCGCCAATAGCCGCCTGCTGATCCATAGGATTCAGCGCGACTGGTGCGCTCAGGTGGACCTGATTCTGGATCCGCGCAGCAAGGAATCTGCTCGTGCGGTAGCTCGTAAGGAGCTGCGTGAAAGTCTGACCGGCGTCTCGCCATTGTTTGCCGAGAAAGCTTTTTTCCTCAGTGACGAGCAAAGTCTGGTTGACTGCTGTCTATTGCCCATACTCTGGCGTTTGCCTGTTTTGGGTATTGAATTGCCGCGGCCTGCCAAGCCGTTGCTTGATTATATGGAGCGCCAGTTTGCGCGTGAGGCATTCCAGGCAAGTCTGTCTGCTGCCGAACGTGATATGCGCTAAGGCCTAAGGAGCCGTTGATGAACTCCAGTCGCCCTTATCTGATTCGTGCTCTCTATGAGTGGATCGTGGATAACGATTGCACTCCGCATATGCTGGTCAATGCGGAGTATCCATCAGTGCAGGTCCCGCAAGGGTTTGCCAACGATGGGCAGATTGTCCTGAACGTTTCTCCGTCTGCTGTGCGTCATTTGCACATGGACAACGATGCAGTCAGTTTTGAAGGTCGCTTCGGCGGTGTCCCGCATACCCTGTATGTCCCTGTAGGGGCGATTCTGGGCATTTATGCACGGGAGAATGGTCAGGGTATGGTTTTCGAGCTGGAGCCTCCATTCGAGGACGAAGACAGCGTCGATGCGGATGATGATCTTCCACCACCGGATACCGAGCCACCGCGTCCAAGCGGCAGACCGAGTCTGAAAGTGGTCAAGTAATCAGCTTCACATGTAACAAAAAAGGCGACCTCAGGGTCGCCTTTTTCATGTGTGCGAAGTGGAAGTCAGTCGATGTACTCGAACAGCTTCACGATCTTCTGCACGCCAGACACGCTCTGTACCAGGCTGGTCGCGCGGGTGGCCTCCTGTTGCGTCACCAGGCCAAGCAGAAAGACGATGCCGTTCTCGGTCACGACTTTGATGCGCGAGCCCGGGATTGCACTGTCGGTCAGCATCTGGCTTTTGATCTTGGTGGTCAGCCAGGCGTCATTGTTGCGGGCCAGCAACGACGAAGGCGCCATGACCTGCAGCTCGTTGTTGACTTTCTTTACCCGCTGAACACCGCTGGCTTCTTTTTCGGCCAGGGCTTTGAGGTCTTCACGTGGGGTCTGGCCAGCCAATAGCACGATGCCGTTGTAGCTGGTGACGACGATGTGCGAGTTCTGATCCAGATCAGGGCTCGCCTTGGCGATGTTCACCGCTGCCTTGGTTTCAATCAGCGAGTCATCGATTTTGCTGCCGAACGTACGCGTCCCACGATCGTCTTCAATCGGGTTGTCGCGGGTAGCAGTCAGCACCGAGCTGCATCCGCTGATGCCTATGCACAGGGTCAGGGCCAGCAGGCTGAGACGATTAACGGTCATTCTTCACTCCCAAACAGTTGGCTGTCGATCAAATCGCACAAGCAATGAATCGCCAGCAGATGGACTTCTTGAATTCGTGCAGTGACTTTTGCCGGGACGCGGATCTCCACGTCCTCAGGCAAAAGCAGCGAGGCCATGCCGCCGCCGTCGCGACCCGTCAATGCTACGACAATCATTTCACGATCATGTGCGGCCTGGATCGCTTGAATTATGTTCGCCGAGTTGCCGCTGGTGGATATCGCCAGCAATACATCGCCCGGTTGGCCCAGCGCGCGGATCTGCTTGGAGAAGATCTCGTTGTAGCTGTAGTCGTTGGCAATCGACGTGATCGTCGAGCTGTCGGTTGTCAGTGCAATGGCCGGCAGGCTAGGGCGTTCACGTTCGAAGCGGTTGAGTAGCTCGGATGAGAAGTGCTGAGCATCACCCGCCGAACCGCCGTTGCCACAAGCGAGCATTTTGCCCTCGTTGAGCAGCGCATTGACCATGACCTGGCTGGCTTGCTCGATGTGGGGTGCAAGGACTTCCATCGCTTGCTGTTTGGTGTCGATGCTGGCCTGAAAAAGCTGGCGAATTCGGGATTGCATGTCCATCTGGGTGACCTTAATTAGAACGTATTGCGGCTGATCGGCTAGCGCAGAAGGGGAAGCCCTCGGCACAAGGCGTCACGGCCCGCAAAGCGGAAAGCGAAATCTATGTTGGATGGCATATTGCGTGAGTCGGCATTTCAGTTCCGGGGTCTGCCCGCATGGCGTGGACGCCAGGGGTTTCAGCTCTCGAATGCATGCTTGATCCAGTTCAAGGATGGGCCGCCACGCGGATCACCCTCAATGGCTATGACGTCGAAACGACATGCCGCATCTGCCCATTGTGTGTCGCTCTGCAGGAACAATTGTGCCGCCAGAACCAGCTTTTGCTGCTTGCGAAAATCAACGCTTTCCAACGCTCCACCCCATGTCGAATGGCGGCGGTAGCGAACTTCGACGAATACTACTGTATCCCCGTCGAGCATGACCAGATCAAGCTCACCACGTTTGCATAACCAGTTTCGTGCAATGAGCTGCAAACCGTGCCGCTGTAAATGCTGCAGGGCGCGGGTTTCAGCCTCGCGCCCTGCAGTTTGGCGGGTGTTGCCGGGCATTTACTGAGCGGTATCCGGCAGGCGCTGAATCTTGCCGTCAACGAATTCGGCCCATGGCAATTGACGTTCCACGCGGCGAGCCGGGTTGATGCTCAAGCTGCCGGACAGGCCGTCGATGCGGCTTTCAGGCATGGTTTTGAGTTGGCCCAGGCGCGGAGCAAGGCGATAGGCATCGACGCCCATAGCGTAGAGGCGGCCCAGACTGCCTGAAGCTTGAGGCCACTGGGTGACGACCTGCTGACGCAGTGGATCATTGGCGTTGAGCAACCATGGAGTTTCGCAGAAGCGCACGCCATTCAGGTCCATGTATTGCGCGTGATCGTTACTGTTGGTGAACAAGTGCGATGTGGCGTAGACCGGAACATCACCGGCGTACTGGAAGACCATGGTTGGCTTGATCTGCTGCGCCTGTTGTGGGGTCGCAGCCAGGAACATGAAATCAATGTCCTGACGGCGCGTCGGTTGGGCGGCTACTTGGGTCCCTACAGTGCTCTGCAGACGTTGCGCGCGGCCTTCGCTGTTGCGCAGCTGGAACAGGTCAGCAACTTGCTGTGCCAGTGCAACGGGTTGGTCGACGTGTTCAGCCGCAATCAGCGTGCCGCCTTTGGCTTGCCAGCTCTGGCGGAAAGCGTCCAGAACGCGGTCGCCCCATTCACCTTTCGGCACCATCGCCACAGCGCTGCGTTTGCCATCTGCCCAGGCGCGGCGTGCTACTTCACGGGCTTCGTCTTCAGCGGACAGACCGAACTGGAACAGTTGCTGAGGGCCTTCAGGGCCTGCATCACTGTAGTTCAGCGCCAATGTGGTGATAGGCAGTTGCGGGCGGGTGCTCAATTGTTTGACCAGTGGTTTTTCCAGCGGACCGACAACCAGTTGCACGCCTGCTGCTTGAGCCTCGCGATAGAAGTCATCCATAGAGGTCAGGCGCGAACTGTCGAATACCTGAATGGCCGGAGGATTCTGACCGGCCTGTTGCGCCTGATAATGCGCGGCCATGAAGCCTTCACGCAGAGCCTTGGCGACGGCTGCAAGTGGGCCTTCCTGTGGCAGCAACAGGGCGATTTTGGTCAGCGGCTCGCTGGTCAGGGCGCGCAATTGCGCAAGTGTCGCAGGCAGCTGGATAGCAGCGGGGTGCTTTGGATTCTGTGCTTTCCAGGTGTCGATAGCGGCTTGTTGCTGTTCCAGCGTGCCCGCGCCTTTGATGCTGCGCGCAAGGCTTAGCCAGCCGCCCAGATCGTCGGTCGCGTTGCTTTGCAGTTGTTCCGGAGGCAGTGCCCCAACGAGTTTCCAGATAGCGTCGTTGTTGGCGCTCAGGTCGTTGCCTTGCAGCAATGGACCCACGAAGACTCGCTCGCTGATCGCCGGGAGGATCTGGCCATCAGCTTCGAGTGCGCGAGCGCGGACGGTGTGGGTCCGAATCTGCTGTTCAACGGACAGCTCGCTCAGGCGTTGCAGGCTCGGGTGGCTCAGCGCAGTCAGTGCGGCTTTTGGCTGATTGCGACCCATCGCCAGTTCAGCATCCAGAGTCGCGGCAAACACCTGCTGGCCAGGCTTGAGCAACTCAATCTGCACTTGCGTGAGGATTTGCGCAGCGCGTCCGGGATTGTTCTGCCGGTTGGCCAGATCCGCAGCGCTGAGTCGGAGCAGTGAGGCCTGTTCCGGGGTTTTCGCGGCGGCCGCCTGATCGAGTAACTGCTCGATGCTGGCGTCAGGGGTGCGTGGAAGTTCGCCAAGGCTGGACGAAGGCGAGCTGGCGCAAGCCGCCAACAGGGCAGCAAGGCAGAGGGCAGAGAACAGCCGCAGGCAAGCGATCATGTGTATGTTCCTGATACTCGAGCAAATTAGCGGGGAATTGTACCCAAGCACTGGCATGGGTGCGACGTCGTTAGCATTTAAAGCAGTGATATAAGTCGCAGTGCCTGATTACACGAGGTAAAACGGCCTTTACGAAATGTTGCGCTGGCAGATATCGGGCGCCAATCATGACTTTTCCTCCCTTTTTCAGGTCTTCCTTGAGTCTGCGAGTCATTGGTCGCGGTCGTAGTCTGTACAATGATGACCTTCGCCCTGAAGGGTAACAAATCATGAGGTCTGCGCTTTGACTGCTCCAGTTGCTTTGAATTCCGCCGCGGGCTCGCTTTATGTAGTGGCCACGCCAATCGGCAATCTGGATGACATGAGCGTGCGGGCATTGAAGGTCTTGCGCGAGGTGGCGCTGATTGCCGCCGAGGATACGCGCCACTCATCACGATTGATGCAGCATTTCGGCATATCAACGCCATTGGCTGCGTGTCACGAGCATAACGAACGCGAAGAGGGCAGTCGGTTTATTACTCGCCTGCTGGCAGGCGATGATGTTGCGCTGATCTCCGATGCGGGGACGCCACTGATCTCTGATCCTGGGTATCACCTGGTGCGTCAGGCTCGCGCTGCGGGTATTGCAGTCGTCCCGGTGCCAGGTGCCTGCGCGTTGATTGCTGCGCTCTCGGCGGCTGGTCTGCCGTCTGATCGTTTTATTTTCGAGGGTTTCTTGCCTGCCAAGGCTGTAGGCCGTCGCGCTCGCCTGGAGTTGCTTAAAGAAGAGCCACGCACCCTGATCTTCTATGAAGCGCCGCATCGTATTCTTGAATGTCTGCAGGATCTGGAACTGGTCTTCGGTGCGCAGCGACCTGCGTTGCTGGCCCGCGAGCTGACTAAAACCTTCGAAACCCTCAAAGGCTTGCCGCTCGCTGAGCTGCGTGAATTTGTCCAAAGCGACAGCAATCAGCAGCGTGGCGAGTGTGTGGTGTTGGTGGCGGGCTGGACCGAGCCGGAAGATGAAGACGTCATCGGTAGCGAGGCGCGACGGATTCTGGATCTCCTGCTTGCAGAGATGCCGCTCAAGCGTGCCGCAGCCTTGGCAGCGGAAATTACCGGTGTGCGTAAAAATCTGCTTTATCAGGTGGCTCTGGACAAGCAAAAGGGCGAATAAATCCCTGCAACCCGAGTTCGCGACGTATTAAAGCTTGTTCTGAGGTGGCTGTGCCGCTAACCTTGTCGGCGGAGAGTCGATTGGACAGTCGCTGCCTCTTATTGTTCGCAATTAAGGGGGGGAGGAAAGTCCGGGCTCCATAGGGCGGAGTGCCAGGTAACGCCTGGGAGGCGTGAGCCTACGGAAAGTGCCACAGAAAATAACCGCCTAAGCGCTTCGGCGCCGGTAAGGGTGAAAAGGTGCGGTAAGAGCGCACCGCGCGTCTGGCAACAGTTCGTGGTCAAGGTAAACCCCACTCGGAGCAAGACCAAATAGGGTTCCTAGGCGTGGCCCGCGCTGGAACCGGGTAGGTTGCTAAAGACGTCCAGTGATGGCCGTCGTAGAGGAATGACTGTCCTCGACAGAACCCGGCTTACAGATCGACTCTCCACCTTTTTTCTCCCCTCTCGTTTCAGCTGTATTACACCCTCCGTAATACCAAAAAAATCTTAAACCTCACAAATCACTTTAAGTTCGCGCTGCAGCGGTTTGAGCTGTGTCGGAATTTTCCGTAAGACCCCTCCTGAAATTCGCGCTAACCGTCCGATATCGCTCCTAAATCCCAGTTATGTAAGGGTTTTCCTTAAGACCGTGCCTTGACTGTGTGGTGGGCGGGTTCCTATAGTGTGCGCAAGTGGCAGAAAGTGGCGCGAAGTGGGTTTTTTTAACGCAAAAAGCTAGAATTCGGAGAAAGCGCCTGTGTTTCGTGGTGCCAACGCAATCAATCTCGATGCAAAGGGCCGTCTCGCTATGCCGAGCCGGTACCGTGACGAGTTGGATTCGCGTAGCGCCGGGCAATTGATCGTGACCATTGACGCTGTAGACCCTTGCTTATGCCTTTATCCGCTCTCCGAATGGGAGCTGATCGAGTCGAAATTGCGTGAGCTCGCTACTTTCCGCGAAGAAAACCGCCGCCTGCAGCGTTTGCTGATTGGTAATGCGGTTGATCTGGAGCTGGATGGGAGTGGGCGTTTCCTGGTTCCGCCGCGTCTTCGTGAATATGCCAAATTGGATAAGCGCGTGATGTTAGTGGGCCAGCTCAATAAGTTTCAACTGTGGGACGAGGACGCCTGGAACGCTCTTGCTGATGCGGATCTGGCGGCCATTCAACAACCGGGCGCGATGCCTGATGAATTACGTGATCTGATCCTGTGACTATGAATAGCGGCTTTACCCACATCACCGTACTGCTCGACGAAGCCGTAGAGGCTCTCGCGGTGCGTGCTGATGGCTGCTATATGGACGGCACTTTCGGGCGCGGCGGACATAGCCGACTCGTATTGGAGAAGCTTGGCCCTGATGGCCGATTGCTAGGATTCGACAAAGATCCTCAAGCAATTGCCACCGGGCAAGCGCTAGCGGCCGAAGACGGCCGCTTTGTCATTGTGCAGCGCAGCTTCGCTGAACTGGGCTCGGAGGCTCAAGCACGCGGCATTGCGGGCAAGGTCAGTGGGATTCTTCTGGATCTCGGTGTTTCCTCGCCACAGCTTGATGATCCTGAGCGCGGCTTCAGCTTCATGAACGACGGCCCGCTGGATATGCGCATGGACCCGACCCGTGGCGTCAGCGCTGCCGAGTTCATCGCCACTGCACCCGTCGAAGAAATTGCCCGTGTATTCAAGGAATATGGCGAAGAGCGTTTCGCCAAGCGTATGGCTGGTGCTGTCGTTGCACGCCGTGAAGTGCAGCCTTTCGAGCGCACGGCTGATCTGGCTGAAGTACTCAAGGTCGCCAACCCGGCCTGGGAAAAAGGCAAGAATCCGGCGACACGTGCTTTTCAGGGCCTGCGCATTCATGTCAATAACGAGCTGGGCGACCTTGAAGCGGGTCTTGAAGCTGCGCTTGAAGCGCTGGAAGTGGGCGGGCGCCTGGTTGTCATCAGCTTCCACTCCCTTGAAGACCGCATCGTAAAACTGTTCATGCGCAAACTCGTCAAGGGTGAAGCGGACAATATGCCGCGCAACTTGCCGATCCAGTACAAGGCCTTTGAGCCGAAGATCAAACTCATCGGCAAAGCACAATTCGCCTCGGACGAAGAAACCAAAGCCAATCCACGCTCGCGCAGCGCTGTCATGCGTGTCGCGGAGAAGCTCAGGTGAGCCGTCAGTTCCTCAAGCCTTTACCAGGCGGCAGCTTCTTCATGCTGCTGCTGTTTCTCGCCGTCCTCGTTTCGGCGATTGGTGTTTCCTACAGTGCCCACTGGAATCGTCAGTTGCTCAATTCGCTGTACTCAGAGCTGAGCATTCGTGACAAGGCGCAGGCTGAATGGGGCCGTCTGATTCTCGAACAGAGCACCTGGACCGCCCACAGCCGTATCGAAACCCTCGCCACTGAACAACTGAAGATGCGCATCCCTAGCGCAGCGGAAGTGCGGATGGTGGCGCCATGATGAAGCTAGACGGCGCACTTTACCCATGGCGTTTTCGCGTCGTTGTCGGCTTGTTGCTGGCATTGGTCGCAGCTATTTGCTGGCGGATCATCGACCTGCAAGTGGTCGATCACACGTTCCTCAAGGAGCAGGGTGATGCGCGCAGTCTTCGGCATATTCCCATTCCGGCACACCGTGGTCTGATTACTGATCGTAATGGCGAGCCTTTGGCTGTCAGTACGCCGGTGACGACCTTGTGGGCCAACCCGAAAGAAATGCAGCTGGATAAAAGCAAGTGGGCTGTTCTGGCTACCGCGTTGGGGCAGGATCCCAAGGCCCTGGCTGAGCGCCTGGACTCGCAGGCCGGTAAGGAATTCATCTATCTGGTCCGCGGCCTGACGCCTGAGCATGGTCAGGCTGTGCTTGATCTGAAAGTGCCAGGCGTTTACGGCATTGAAGAGTTCCGCCGCTTTTATCCTGCTGGTGACGTGACCGCCCACATGGTTGGCTTCACTGACCTCGACGACCACGGTCGCGAAGGTGTCGAGCTGGCCTATGACGACTGGCTCGCGGGTGTTCCCGGGAAAAGACAGGTCATCAAGGATCGGCGAGGACGACTGATTAAAGACGTTCAGGTCACCAAAAACGCCAAGGCTGGAAAGACCGTGGCGTTGTCCATTGATCTACGCCTGCAATATCTGGCCACTCGCGAACTGCGTAATGCAATCGTCGAGAACGAAGCCAAGGCCGGCAGCATGGTCATCATGGACGTCAAGACCGGCGAAGTTTTGGCCATGGTCAACTTCCCGACTTACAACCCGAACAACCGTCGCACCATGGTTCCGGCAGCCATGCGTAACCGGGCGATCATTGACGTGTTCGAACCTGGTTCGACCATGAAGCCGATCTCCATGACCGCCGCGCTCGACAGTGGTCGCTGGAAACCGACTGACAAGGTTGAGGTTTATCCCGGCACCTTGCAGATTGGTAAATACACGATCCGCGACGTCACCAAGACTGAAGGTCCGGTTCTCGACCTGACCGGCATCCTGATCAACTCCAGTAACGTCGGCATGAGTAAGGTCGCGTTTGACGTCGGTGGCGAAGCGATCTTCCAGGCCATGCAGCGCGTGGGCCTGGGGCAGTACACCGGCCTGGGCTTCCCGGGTGAGCGTGTCGGTAACTTGCCGAATTATCGTGAGTGGCGCAAGGCTGAAACTGCAACGCTATCTTACGGCTACGGTTTGTCCGTCACGGCGCTGCAACTGGTGCACGCCTATGCGGCCATCGCCAACAACGGCCGCATCGTGCCGCTGACCATTTTGAAAAGCGACAAGCCGCCGGTAGCAACCCAGGCTATTCCGGAGCCGACCGCCAAGACCCTGCAAACCATGCTGCAGGCAGTGATTGAAGATTCTCGTGGTGTTTATCGCGCACGTGTCCCTTCGTATCACGTAGCAGGCAAGAGTGGTACGGCACGTAAAACGTCGGTCGGTACCAAGGGCTACGCAGAAAACTCCTATCGCTCGCTGTTCGCGGGGTTCGGTCCGATGAGCAATCCGCGCTACGCCGTGGTTGTCGTCATTGATGAACCAAGCAAGGGCGGCTACTACGGCGGTCTGGTATCGGCGCCTGTGTTCAGCAAGGTCATGTCCGGCACCTTGCGTCTGATGAACGTGACACCTGACAACCTCGCTCCGATTCCCGTAGAGCAGGTCAATGCAGCTCCAGTCGTTAAAGGAGGGCGTGGTTGATGTCGTCCAGCCTGAACAAGATTTTCGCCCACGCTTCCAGCGATCTGATGATTCGCGAGCTGACGCTGGACAGCCGTAAAGTGCGCGGCGGCGATTTGTTTCTCGCCGTCCCCGGTGGCCGCTCTGACGGCCGCGATCATATCGTCGACGCTCTGGCGCATGGGGCCGCAGCAGTGGCCTATGAAGTCGAAGGTGCGAAAGTACTGCCGATCACCGACGTGCCAATGATTCCGGTCAGAGGTCTTGCTGCCCAGTTGTCAGATATTGCCGGGCGTTTTTATGGTGATCCGAGCCGCAGCCTCAACATGGTTGGCGTGACGGGCACCAATGGTAAAACCAGTGTCACCCAACTGGTCGCGCAGGCACTGGATCTTCTGGGTCAGCATTGCGGCATCGTCGGCACGTTGGGTACTGGATTTTACGGTTCACTGCAAAGCGGTCGACACACCACCCCTGACCCTATCGCTGTGCAGGCGACGTTGTCTGACCTGAAGAAGGCCGGTGCACGCGCAATCGCAATCGAAGTTTCGTCTCATGGTCTTGACCAGGGGCGTGCAACCGCTCTGGCTTTTGATGTCGCCGTGTTGACCAACCTGTCCCGTGACCATCTTGACTACCACGGCACGATGGAAGCCTACGGCGCGGCCAAGGCCAAGCTGTTCGCCTGGTCTGATCTGCGTTGCCGCGTGATCAATATCGACGATGAGTTCGGTCGTACGCTGGCGGCTGAAAAGCGCGAGTCCCGGCTCATTACTTATAGCCTGGAAGATTCCAGCGCTCATCTGTATTGCCGTGATGCGAAATTCGATGACGAAGGTGTTCGCGCCACACTGGTCACGCTGCAAGGTCAACACCTGTTGCGCAGCAGTCTGCTGGGCCGGTTCAACCTGAGCAACGTACTCGGCGCAGTAGGCGCCTTGCTCGGCCTGGATTATGCCCTGGACGAAATTCTTAAAGTCCTGCCGAAGCTGGAAGGTCCGGTAGGGCGCATGCAGCGTTTGGGTGGCGGTGAAAAGCCGCTGGTGGTGGTCGACTATGCCCACACCCCTGATGCTCTGGAAAAAGTACTGACCGCTTTGCGCCCGCACGCCAAGGGCCGCTTGCTGTGCCTGTTCGGCTGCGGCGGTGATCGTGACCGCGGCAAGCGTCCGCTGATGGCGGAAGTCGTTGAGCGTCTGGCTGATGGCGTCCTTGTCACTGATGACAATCCTCGTACAGAAGCGTCAGCGCAGATATTCGATGACATTCGTCAAGGTTTCAGCGCTGCGCACAACGTTCGTTTCGTCGAAGGCCGTGGTCAGGCAATTGCCGAAATCATCGCCAGCGCTGAAGCCAGCGACGTGATTGTGCTCGCAGGCAAAGGTCACGAGGACTATCAGGAAATCAACGATCAGCGCCAGCCATTCTCCGATCTGGAAGAGGCTGCCAAGGCGTTGGCCGTATGGGGGGTGACGAATGCTTAGGCCGTTATCTCTCAGTGAATTGACCACAGTGCTCGATGCGCGTCTCGTGGGCGATGATCGTACTTTTGATGGCGTGAGCATCGACAGCCGCGCTATCAAGCCGGGTCAACTGTTCGTGGCACTGACGGGGCCGCGTTTTGACGGTCATGATTACCTGGAACAAGTCGCCGCCAAAGGCGCGGTAGGTGCATTGGTCGAGCGTGAAATCCCGGATGCCGCATTGCCGCAACTGGTGGTGCTCGATACCCGCAAGGCGCTCGCCCAACTGGGTGCGCTCAATCGCAATGCGTTTGTCGACAGACCCGTTGCAGCGATTACAGGCTCCAGCGGCAAAACCACGGTTAAAGAAATGCTCGCCAGCGTGATGCGCACTCGCGGGCCGGTTCTGGCTACCCGTGGCAACCTGAACAACGAGCTTGGCGTTCCGTTGACCCTCCTTGAACTGGCGCCTGAGTACTCGGCTGCCGTCATCGAAATGGGCGCCTCTCGTGTGGGCGAAATCGCGTTCACTGTCAGTCTGACCAAGCCTCACGTCGCGCTGATTACTAATGCGGGCACGGCTCACGTTGGCGAGTTTGGCGGGCCAGACAAAATTGTCGAAGCCAAAGGCGAAATTCTCGAAGGACTCGATAGCTTTGGCGTCGCTGTTCTTAATAAAGAAGACAAGGCTTTCCCGATCTGGGCAGCCCGCGCAGGTGATCGCCGCATCGTGAGCTTCGCGATCGCTGATCAAAGCGCCGATTTCCATGCTCAGGAACTGAGCCTTGATGCTCGGGGTTGCCCTGGCTTCATGCTGAATAGCCCACTGGGCTCGGCAGCGGTGCAGCTCAATCTGCTGGGTACGCACAATGTGGCCAATGCGTTGGCCGCGGCGGCTGCAGGTCACGCCATGGGCGTCGATCTGAACGGCATCGTCGCCGGGCTCAATGCTGTGCAGCCAGTCAAAGGTCGCACTGTTGCGCAGCTCGGTCTTAATGGCGTGCGCGTTATCGATGACACCTACAACGCGAATCCGAGCTCCATCAATGCTGCCGTAGATATTCTCACCGGTTTTTCCGGCCGTACCGTGTTGGTCCTCGGTGATATCGGCGAGCTGGGCGACTGGGCCGAACAAGGTCATCGCGACGTCGGTGCCTATGCCTCTGGCAAGGTCTCCGCGCTGTATGCCGTTGGTCCGTTGATGGCCCACGCGGTCAGTGCCTTCGGTGAGCATGCGCGCCATTTTGCCAATCAGACTGACCTGATCGCTGCGCTGGGCGCCGAACAGGATCCTCAAACCACTATTTTGATCAAGGGCTCGCGGAGCGCTGCGATGGAAAACGTCGTTGCCGCCCTCTGCGGTTCTAGCCTGGAGACACATTAATGCTGCTGCTGCTGGCCGAGTTTCTGCAACAGTTCCACAAAGGCTTCGCGGTCTTCCAATACCTGACCCTGCGCGGGATTCTCGGCGTGCTCACTGCATTGTCGCTCTCGCTGTGCCTGGGTCCCTGGATGATCCGTGCATTGCAGATGCGCCAGATTGGCCAGTCCGTTCGTAATGACGGGCCACAGTCTCACCTGTCCAAATCCGGTACGCCGACCATGGGCGGGGCGTTGATTCTGTCTTCCATCGGTATCAGCACCTTGCTCTGGGCTGACCTGAGCAACCGCTATGTCTGGGTGGTGCTGCTGGTGACATTGCTATTCGGCGGCATTGGCTGGGTGGACGATTACCGCAAGGTCATTGAAAAGAACTCTAAAGGCCTGCCGAGCCGCTGGAAGTATTTCTGGCAGTCGGTATTTGGCTTGTGCGCGGCGATCTTCCTGTACGTAACCGCGCCTTCCGCTGTGGAAACCACGCTGATTATTCCGATGTTCAAAGACGCCAGTATTGCGTTGGGCATCGGCTTTATCGTGCTGACCTACTTCGTGATCGTGGGCTCCAGTAACGCGGTCAACCTGACCGACGGCCTGGACGGTCTGGCGATTCTGCCAACGGTTCTGGTGGGTGGCGCGCTGGGCATCTTCTGCTACCTGTCAGGTAACGTGAAATTCGCTGAATACCTGCTGATCCCCTATGTACCGGGCGCGGGTGAACTGATTGTGTTCTGTGGGGCATTGATCGGTGCCGGGCTTGGCTTCCTGTGGTTCAACACCTACCCGGCTCAGGTCTTCATGGGCGATGTGGGCGCGCTGGCACTCGGTGCAGCGCTGGGCACCATTGCCGTCATCGTTCGTCAGGAAATCGTCCTGTTCATCATGGGCGGCGTGTTCGTGATGGAAACCCTGTCAGTCGTCATTCAGGTTGCATCCTTTAAATTGACCGGCCGCCGCGTTTTCCGCATGGCTCCGATCCACCACCACTTTGAACTCAAAGGCTGGCCCGAGCCGCGTGTGATCGTCCGCTTCTGGATCATTACCGTGATTCTCGTGTTGATCGGCCTTGCCACGCTGAAACTGAGGTAGAACGAGTGTCTCTTATCGCTTCAGACCATTTCCGCATCATTGTCGGCCTCGGCAAGAGCGGCATGTCCCTGGTTCGCTTTCTGGCGAGCCGGGGCGTGTCCTTCGCCGTGGCCGATACGCGGGAAAATCCACCGGAGCTGGCGACTTTGCGTCGTGACTATCCGCAGGTGGATGTGCGTTGTGGCGAACTGGACGTTGAATTCCTGTGCCGTGCCAACGAGCTTTACGTGAGCCCGGGTCTCGCACTGGCGACCCCGGCGTTGCAGCAAGCCGCTGCACGTGGTGTGAAGCTGTCCGGCGATATCGAGTTGTTTGCCCGTTACGCCAAGGCCCCGATCATTGCGATCACTGGCTCCAACGCGAAAAGCACCGTGACCACGCTGGTCGGCGAGATGGCTGCGGCGGCGGGCAAGCGCGTTGCGGTCGGCGGTAATCTGGGTACGCCCGCGCTGGATCTGCTCAGCGACGATGTCGAACTCTACGTGATGGAGCTCTCCAGCTTCCAACTGGAAACCACTGATCAGCTCGGCGCAGAAGTGGCGACCGTGCTGAACATCAGTGAAGACCACATGGACCGTTACAGCGGTTTGCCTGCTTACCATCTGGCGAAGCACCGTGTATTTCGTGGCGCTCGTCAGGTGGTGGTCAACCGTCAGGACGTCCTGACCCGGCCGTTGATTGGTGAAGGTATGCCGTGCTGGACTTTTGGCCTGAACAAACCCGACTTCCATGGCTTTGGTTTGCGCGAAGAAGACGGCGAAAAATATCTCGCCTTCCAGTTCGACAACCTGATGCCTGTACGCGAATTGAAAATCCGTGGCGCTCATAATCAGTCCAATGCTCTGGCTGCGCTTGCGCTTGGCCACGCTGTAGGTTTGCCGATGGACGCCATGCTGTCCAGCCTGCGCACTTTTGGCGGCCTGGAGCATCGTTGCCAATGGCTGCGTGAGCGCAATGGCGTGAGCTATTACGATGACTCCAAAGCCACCAACGTGGGTGCCGCACTGGCTGCCATTGAAGGCCTCGGTGCAGACATCGACGGCAAACTGGTGCTGATTGCCGGCGGTGATGGCAAGGGTGCAGATTTCAGTGGTCTGCGTGCGCCTGTTGCTGCCAACTGCCGCGCTGTGGTGCTCATCGGCCGCGACGCCGAGCTGATCGCGCAGGCGTTGGGCGATGGCGTAGAACTGATCCGGGTTGCAACGCTTGAAGACGCTGTTTTGCGCTGCGGCGATATTGCGCAGGCGGGCGACGCCGTTCTGCTGTCTCCGGCGTGCGCCAGTTTCGACATGTTCAAGAACTACGAAGAGCGCGGTCGTCTGTTCGCGCAAGCCGTGGGGGACTTGTCATGATCTTCGGTGTAATCAAGCCTTTCCCGTCCCCGATCATCAGCGGCCGTGGCATTGATGTCGACTTCCCGATGCTGGCGGGCTGCCTGGCGTTGCTGGGCCTGGGTCTGGTGATGATCACCTCTGCTTCCTCGGAAGTGGCGGCGGTGAATTCCGGCAACACCCTCTACATGATGACTCGCCATTTGATCTACATGATCATCGGCATCTTCGCCTGTGGCTTGACCATGATGATTCCGGTCGCCACCTGGCAGCGTTTGGGCTGGATGATGCTGTTGGGCGCATTTGGTCTGCTTGTCATGGTGCTGATACCGGGTGTTGGCCGTGAGGTAAACGGGTCGATGCGCTGGATCGGCTTTGGCATGTTCAACGTTCAGCCTTCGGAGATCGCCAAGGTCTTCGTGGTGATTTTCCTCGCCGGTTACCTGATTCGTCGCCAGCAGGAAGTTCGCGAAAGCTGGATGGGCTTCTTCAAGCCATTCATCGTCCTGCTGCCAATGGCCGGTCTGTTGCTCATGGAGCCGGACTTCGGTGCCACCGTCGTGATGATGGGCGCAGCGGCTGCGATGCTCTTCCTCGGTGGCGTAGGGCTATTCCGTTTCAGTCTGATGGTTGCCCTCGCGGTTGGCGCGGTGTTCGTGCTGGTTCAGGCTCAACCGTATCGGATGGCGCGTCTGATTACCTTCACCGATCCATGGTCCGACCAGTTTGGTTCCGGCTACCAGTTGACTCAAGCTCTGATCGCGTTTGGACGTGGAGAGTGGCTGGGCGTTGGTCTGGGCAACAGCGTGCAGAAGCAGTTCTATCTGCCTGAAGCCCACACTGACTTCGTGTTCTCGGTACTCGCTGAAGAACTGGGCGTAGTGGGTTCGTTGTTGACCGTCGCGCTATTCGTGTTCGTCAGTATCCGCGCCATGTACATCGGCATGTGGGCCGAGCGCGCCAAGCAGTTCTTCGGCGCTTACGTGGCTTACGGCCTGGCCTTCCTGTGGATCGGCCAGTTCCTGATCAATATCGGTGTGAACGTCGGCCTGTTGCCAACCAAGGGTCTGACCCTGCCGTTTCTCAGCTACGGCGGCAGCTCGTTGGTGATCTGCTGCGCAAGCCTGGGTCTGCTGTTGCGGATCGAGTGGGAATCGCGCAACAACATGGGCAGCGAAGAAGCGGAATTCAATGAAAGTGACTTCGCCGAGGAGCCTAATCATGGACGCTAACGTGCTGATCATGGCTGGCGGCACCGGCGGACATGTATTCCCGGCGCTGGCCTGCGCGCGCGAGTTTCAGGCCCGTGGTTACAAGGTGCATTGGCTCGGTACGCCTCGGGGCATCGAGAACGAACTGGTGCCACAGGCCGGGTTTGCTCTGCACCTGATCAACGTCACCGGTTTGCGCGGCAAGGGTCGACTTTCCTTGCTCAAGGCACCTCTGATGTTGCTCAAAGCGTTGATGCAGGCTCGTAAAGTCGTGCGTGAGCTCAAGCCGGTTTGCGTAGTGGGCTTCGGTGGTTATGTCACCGGTCCAGGCGGCCTTGCCGCGAAGCTGGGCAAAGTACCTTTGATCATTCATGAGCAGAACGCGGTTGCGGGTACTGCCAATCGCAGTCTGGCCTCGTTCGCCAGCCGTGTATGTGAGGCGTTCCCGAACACCTTCGCAGCTTCCGAAAAACGCCGCACTACGGGTAACCCGGTACGTGCCGAGCTGTTTCTGGAAACACCGCGTCAGGCGCTGGCCGGGCGCAAGGCGCGCTTGCTGGTATTGGGTGGCAGCCTCGGTGCCGAGCCACTGAACAAATTATTACCCGAGGCCCTTTCGCAGGTGCCTGCGGAGTTTCGGCCTGAAGTGTTTCATCAGGCTGGCAAGAATCACGACGAAATCACCTCAGAGCGTTATCGCGCTGCCGGTGTCGAGGCGCAGGTCGCCCCGTTCATCAAAGACATGGCCCAAGCCTATGGCTGGGCCGACCTGGTGGTCTGTCGCGCAGGCGCGCTGACCATCAGTGAATTGGCGGCGGCCGGACTGCCCTCGCTGTTGGTGCCATTGCCCCATGCGATCGACGATCACCAGTCCCGTAACGCCGACTATCTGGCTCACGAGGGCGCAGCCTTCGTCATGCCACAAGCGACAACTGACGCAGCCGATATGGCGGCGCGTCTGAAAGAGGTTTTGATGCAACCCGAACAACTCAACACAATGGCGCGCACCGCCCGCCGGCTGGCCAAGCCTGATGCAACCAATACCGTTGTAGATATCTGCCTGGAGGTGGCTAATGGTTGAGAATCAACGCGCCATGCCACAGCCGGAAATGCGCCGTATCCGTCGCATCCACTTCGTCGGTATCGGCGGCGTGGGTATGTGCGGGATTGCCGAAGTCTTGTTGAACCTGGGTTATGAAGTCTCCGGTTCCGACCTGAAGGCCTCCCCGGTGACCGAGCGCCTGGAGTCCTTTGGTGCGCACATCTTCATCGGCCATCGCGCAGAAAACACCGTCGGCGCTGACGTGCTGGTTGTTTCCAGTGCCGTGAACACTTCGAACCCGGAAGTGGCGACTGCTCTTGAACGTCGTATCCCGGTGGTGCCGCGTGCCGAGATGCTGGCTGAGCTGATGCGTTATCGCCACGGTATCGCCGTTGCCGGTACGCATGGCAAAACTACCACTACCAGCCTCATCGCTTCGGTGTTCGCGGCCGGTGGTCTGGACCCGACATTCGTGATCGGTGGTCGTCTGAACGCTGCCGGTACCAATGCGCAGCTGGGCACCAGTCGCTACCTGATTGCCGAAGCCGATGAAAGCGATGCCAGCTTCCTGCATCTGCAGCCATTGGTTGCAGTGGTCACCAACATCGACGCCGATCACATGGCGACCTATGAAGGCGACTTCAACAAGTTGAAGAAAACCTTCGTCGAGTTTCTCCACAACCTGCCTTTCTATGGTCTGGCGGTGGTGTGTATCGATGATCCGGTCGTGCGTGAAATCCTGCCACAGGTCAAGCGTCCAACCGTGACCTACGGCTTCAGCGAAACGGCCGACGTGCGCGCTATCAACGTGCGCCAGGAAGGCATGCTGACGTTCTTCACCGTATTACGTCGCGACCGTGAGCCGCTGGACGTGTCGGTGAACATGCCGGGCAACCACAACGTACTTAATTCGCTGGCAACCATCGCTATTGCTACGGATGAAGGCGTCAGTGACGAAGCCATTGTCCAGGGCCTGTCGGGCTTCCAGGGTGTTGGTCGACGTTTCCAGGTTTATGGCGAGTTGCCGGTCGAAGGTGGCAACGTCATGCTGGTTGATGACTACGGTCACCACCCTCGCGAAGTTGCTGCAGTGATCAACGCTGTTCGTGGCGGCTGGCCGGACCGTCGTCTGGTCATGGTTTATCAGCCTCACCGCTTTAGCCGGACTCGTGATCTGTACGACGATTTCGTGCAAGTACTGGCCGAGGCCAACGTGCTGTTGCTGATGGAAGTCTATCCGGCAGGCGAAGAGCCAATTCCGGGGGCGGACAGCCGCAACCTGTGCCACAGCATCCGTCAGCGTGGTCAACTGGACCCTATCTACATTGATCGCGGCGTCGAGCTGGCGCCGTTGGTCAAGCCTCTGCTGCGTGCGGGCGACATCCTGCTGTGCCAGGGCGCTGGTGATATCGGCGGGCTGGCTCCGCAATTGTTGAGAAGCCCGTTGTTCGTGGGAGCCGTCATTGCGCCTACTGAAGGGAAGCTGAAATGACTGCGCCACTGCAATCGTCCCTGCTCTCGACGCTGGAGCCGAAATCGTTCGGCCGCGTTGCCGTGCTGTTCGGTGGCAAGAGTGCTGAGCGCCCGGTTTCCCTGAAGTCCGGGCAAGCGGTGTTGCAAGCGTTGCAGAGTGCCGGTGTCGATGCATTCGGCATCGATGTCGGCGACGATTTCCTGCAGCGTCTGGTCAGTGAAAAGATTGATCGTGCGTTCATTGTCCTGCACGGACGCGGTGGCGAAGACGGCACCATGCAAGGCCTGTTGGAGTGTCTGGATATTCCTTACACCGGCAGCGGCGTGCTGGCTTCTGCGCTGGCTATGGACAAGCTGCGGACCAAGCAGGTCTGGCAGAGTCTTAGCCTGCCAACGCCTTTGCACGCAGTGCTTGGCAGTGAATCGGATTGTATTTCAGCAGCCGCGGAACTGGGCCTGCCTTTGATCGTCAAACCGGCTCATGAAGGTTCCAGTATCGGTATGGCGAAGGTGACCAGCGTCGAGGAATTGATCGTCGCGTGGAAAGCCGCCAGTACCTACGATTCGCAAGTTTTGGTTGAGCAATGGATTCAAGGTCCGGAGTTCACCATCGCATCCCTGCGTGGCCAGGTATTGCCTCCCATCGGCCTGGGCACTCCTCACAGCTTTTACGACTACGACGCCAAGTACCTGGCTGACGATACCCAGTATCGGATTCCGTGCGGGCTCGATGACACCAAGGAACAGGAACTCAAACAACTGACCGCTCGCGCGTGCGAAGCCGTTGGCGTTACCGGCTGGGCGCGTACTGATGTCATGCAGGACGCAAACGGCAAGTTCTGGCTGCTGGAAGTGAACACCGTACCGGGAATGACCGACCACAGTCTGGTGCCGATGGCGGCCCGTGCTGCAGGTCTGGATTTTCAACAACTGGTGTTGGCGATTCTGGCCGACAGCGTCCAGGCGCGAGGTTAAGTCATGAACGCGACGGCGCGTCATCAGCCTCCAGCATCCGGCCGCAAGCCGGTGCCGCGTGGTGCCAGTCGCACGGTGACCAGAGAGCCGCTTTCGGCGCGTGTGCCGAAAGCCAAAGTAGGCGGTTTCTTCAAGAAGCTGGGTTGGTTGATATTGATGGTTGCGCTGGGCTACGGCGTTTACGAGGGCGCACAGCGGTTGCTGCCTTATGCGGACCGGCCCATCACCAAGATCAACGTTCAGGGCGACCTGAGCTATATCAGCCAGCAGGCGGTGCAGCAGCGGATCGCGCCTTATGTCGCGGCGAGCTTCTTCACCATCGACCTTGCTGCCATGCGCAGCGAGCTGGAAAAGATGCCATGGATTGCTCACGCAGAAGTACGGCGTGTATGGCCGGATCAAGTAGTGATCCGTCTTGAGGAGCAACTGCCGGTGGCGCGCTGGGGTGATGAAGCTTTGCTCAACAATCAGGGCGAAGCATTTACACCACGCGAGCTGGCCAATTACGAACACCTGCCGCAATTGTTTGGCCCGCAGCGGGCCCAGCAGCAGGTGATGCAGCAGTATCAGGTGTTGAGTCAGATGTTGCGCCCAATGGGGTTTTCCATCGCTCGGCTGGAATTACGTGAACGTGGCAGCTGGTTTTTGACCACGGGGGCGGGCAGTGCGGGACCCGGTATCGAGCTGTTGCTGGGACGCGATCACCTTGTAGAAAAAATGCGCCGTTTTATCGCCATTTACGACAAAACGCTTAAAGAACAGATCACGAATATTGCGCGCGTCGATCTGCGTTACTCCAACGGCCTTGCCGTCGGGTGGCGCGAGCAGGCAGCGCCCCCGACGGACAAACCCGCCGTCGCGAAGAATTGACAAGAGGCAGGACCATGGCAAACGTGCAAAGCGGCAAAATGATCGTTGGCTTGGATATCGGCACCTCCAAGGTGGTGGCGCTGGTAGGCGAAGTCGCGGCCGATGGCACGCTGGAAATCGTCGGTATCGGTACCCATCCATCCCGCGGCCTGAAGAAGGGCGTGGTGGTGAATATCGAGTCCACCGTGCAGTCGATCCAGCGCGCAGTGGAGGAAGCCCAACTGATGGCGGGCTGCCGTATTCACTCGGCGTTCGTCGGCGTGGCGGGCAACCACATTCGCAGCCTGAACTCCCACGGCATCGTCGCGATCCGCGATCGTGAAGTCAGCTCGGCGGACCTGGAGCGTGTACTTGACGCTGCTCAGGCGGTTGCGATTCCGGCTGATCAGCGCGTGCTGCACACCTTGCCGCAGGATTACGTGATCGATAACCAGGAAGGCGTTCGCGAGCCACTGGGCATGTCGGGCGTACGTCTGGAAGCCAAAGTGCATGTGGTGACCTGCGCAGTGAACGCCGCGCAAAACATCGAGAAGTGCGTGCGTCGCTGTGGTCTGGAAATTGACGACATCATTCTGGAGCAGCTCGCTTCGGCCTATTCGGTTCTGACCGACGACGAAAAAGAGCTGGGCGTGTGTCTGGTGGATATCGGTGGCGGCACGACCGACATCGCGATCTTCACCGAGGGTGCGATTCGCCATACCGCGGTGATCCCGATTGCCGGTGATCAAGTCACCAATGACATCGCTATGGCGTTGCGTACACCGACGCAATACGCCGAAGAAATCAAGATCCGTTACGCCTGCGCCCTGGCCAAGCTGGCCGGTGCCGGTGAAACCATCAAAGTGCCAAGCGTCGGCGACCGTCCACCGCGCGAGCTGTCGCGTCAGGCGCTGGCCGAAGTGGTCGAGCCACGCTACGACGAACTGTTCACCCTGATTCAGGCGGAACTGCGTCGCAGTGGCTACGAAGATCTTATCCCGGCCGGCATAGTGCTGACCGGTGGTACCTCGAAAATGGAAGGCGCGGTCGAACTGGCCGAAGAAATCTTCCATATGCCGGTGCGCCTGGGTGTGCCGCATAGCGTCAAAGGGCTCGCAGATGTCGTGCGTAACCCGATTTATTCCACCGGTGTCGGCTTGTTGCTGTACGGCCTGCAAAAGCAGTCTGACGGTTTCTCTTTGTCTGGCATCAGTAGTAGCAGTAGCGGCTATGGAGATGAGCCTAAAGCTCCAGTGCTTGAACGCTTCAAGCGCTGGGTGCAAGGCAACTTCTAAGCCTCAAAGCAGTAATGGCAGCAGTGGGCACCAGGCAAAAAAACTAGAGAATGAAAGGAGAGGGAAAATGTTCGAACTCGTAGACAACGTCCCGCAAAGCCCGGTAATCAAAGTTATCGGTGTGGGTGGTGGTGGCGGCAACGCCGTTAATCACATGGTCAAGAGCAACATCGAAGGCGTGGAATTCATCTGCGCGAACACCGATGCTCAAGCGCTGAAAAACATCGGCGCGCGTACCATCCTGCAACTGGGCACTGGCGTTACCAAAGGTCTTGGCGCTGGCGCCAACCCTGAAGTAGGTCGTCAGGCTGCTCTGGAAGATCGTGAGCGCATTGCAGAAGTTCTGCAGGGCACCAACATGGTTTTCATCACCACTGGCATGGGCGGCGGTACCGGTACCGGTGCAGCTCCGATCATCGCTGAAGTGGCCAAGGAAATGGGCATCCTCACCGTAGCGGTGGTGACTCGTCCGTTCCCGTTCGAAGGTCGCAAGCGTATGCAGATCGCCGATGAAGGCATTCGCATGCTGTCTGAAAGCGTCGACTCGTTGATCACCATTCCTAACGAGAAGCTGCTGACCATCCTCGGTAAAGACGCCAGCCTGCTGTCGGCTTTCGCCAAGGCAGACGATGTACTGGCCGGTGCCGTTCGCGGTATCTCCGACATCATCAAGCGTCCGGGCATGATCAACGTCGACTTTGCCGACGTACGTACCGTGATGAGCGAAATGGGTATGGCGATGATGGGCACTGGCTGCGCCAGCGGTCCGAACCGTGCACGTGAAGCGACTGAAGCAGCCATTCGTAACCCGCTGCTCGAAGACGTCAATCTGCAGGGCGCTCGCGGCATCCTGGTCAACATCACTGCCGGTCCTGACCTGTCTCTGGGTGAGTACTCGGACGTGGGTAGCATCATCGAAGCGTTCGCCTCCGAGCACGCAATGGTCAAGGTCGGTACTGTTATCGATCCGGACATGCGCGACGAGCTGCACGTGACTGTGGTTGCCACAGGTCTGGGCGCGAAAATCGAGAAGCCGGTCAAGGTTATCGACAACACGCTGCAAACTGCCCAGCCGTCTCAGGCTCAGCCTGCTGCCGCTCGTCAGGAAGCCCCTTCGGTCAACTACCGCGACCTGGATCGTCCTACCGTGATGCGCAATCAGGCTCACGCAGGCGCCACAGCCGCAAAAATGAGCCCGAATGACGATCTGGATTACCTGGACATCCCGGCTTTCCTGCGTCGTCAGGCTGATTGATGAAATGTATCAGGGGTATTAGGGTGATTGGTGTTCAGCAAAGGCCGGGTCTGCTATTATCGCCAGCCTTTGTTGATACCAGTTCGCAACTTGCGCTGAAGCGGCCAATGCCATGATTAAACAACGCACCCTGAAAAATATTATCCGTGCCACAGGTGTCGGTCTGCACTCCGGGGAGAAGGTTTACCTGACCCTCAAGCCTGCACCTGTGGATACCGGTATCGTGTTCGTACGTGCTGACCTCGACCCCGTCGTGCATATTGCTGCCCGCGCGGAAAATGTCGGTGACACCACTCTGTCGACCACGCTGGTCAGCGGTGATGTCAAAGTCGACACCGTAGAACATTTGCTCTCGGCCATGGCTGGCCTGGGCATCGATAACGCTTACGTTGAACTCTCTGCCTCCGAAGTTCCAATCATGGATGGCAGCGCGGGGCCCTTCGTATTCCTGATTCAGTCGGCTGGCCTGGAAGAACAGGACGCGCCGAAAAAATTCATCCGGATCCTGCGGGAAGTCACGCTGGAAGAGGGCGGTAAACGCGCTACTTTCGTGCCTTTCGAAGGGTTCAAAGTCAGTTTTGAGATCGATTTCGATCACCCGGTCTTCCGCGATCGCACCCAAAGTGCAAGCGTGGACTTTTCCAGCACTTCCTTCGTGAAGGAAGTCAGCCGTGCCCGGACCTTCGGGTTCATGAGTGACATCGAGTACCTGCGCAAGCACAACCTCGCACTCGGCGGCAGTGTGGAAAATGCCATCGTGGTTGATAAGGATGGCGTACTGAACGAAGACGGCCTGCGTTACGAGGACGAATTCGTCAAACACAAGATTCTTGATGCAATTGGTGACCTCTACCTCCTGGGCAACAGCCTGATAGGTGAGTTCATTGGCTTCAAGTCGGGGCATGCACTGAACAACCGCCTTCTGCGTAAATTGATCGCAGAGACAGACGCTTGGGAAGTTGTGACCTTCGAAGATGCCAGTACTGCACCGATTTCTTACATGCGCCCTGTAGCGGCCGTGTAAGGTCAGCTCTACTCTCCTTCCTTTTTGATGTTTTTAAAGGCTGCCCTCGGGCGGCCTTTTTTTATTGTCAGTTTTTGTTCTCCAGGGTCCCCGTAAGCCAGGTACTTGAAGTCTGATCGTCAAACTTCGCAGCAGTATCTGCCTAGGTCCTCCTTTAGTCGGCCAGTATTTCCTCGATGCGTCCAGCTCAAAGCTTCCCCTGAGCTATTCTTTAGGAGTTGTCCTACGTGCAGCGAGGCTGTTTCTCACATTAATTCCTGAGGCCTTCGTCCAAAGTCGCTCGTTGGGTATTAGCAGCTGTGCTGCTTTTCGATACTCCTTTGAGTTGCTTATCCTGACGGAGACTAAATCATGGAATTTCCACCCCCTAAAGGGAGTTCATTACTTTCCACTCTTTCGCTATCTCTGAGCATTGGCTTGCTGTCGGGCTCGCTGCCGATTGGCGAGTCTGCGGCGAATGCCGCTTCGATGCTGGCGACCTGCGAGAGCTGCAATTTTCGAGACGGTTACGCCATTGTTAATCAGGATAAAGTGCGGTTGCATTACGTCGCGGGTGGCAAAGGACCTGCGCTTTTGCTGATTCCTGGCTGGCCCCAGACCGCATATACCTGGCACAAGATCATGCCGGAGCTGGCCCGGAAATTCACTGTCATAGCCGTTGATCCGCGAGGTTTGGGCGACTCGAACAGGCCCGTGGCCGGATACGATACGGATAATATGGGGCGCGATTTGCACGAGCTGATGCAACAGCTCGGGCATTCGACTTATCAAGTCGTCGGGCATGATGTCGGGATGTGGATTGGTTACTCGATGGCGGCTAACTATCCCGATGCCATTACGCGCATTGTGCTTTCTGAAGCGGGCATACCCGGCTTTGATCCATTACGCTCCTGGCACTTCGCTTTCAATCAACTTGTGGATCTGCCAGAAGCGCTGATTGAGGGTAAGGAACGTATCTACCTAGAATGGCTGTTCAATAGCTTTGCTTACAGGCCGAGCGATCTGGCAACCGAAGAGTATGTCCGCGCTTATTCCAAACCCGGGGCGATGCGGGCTGGTTTCGCTTATTACAGGGCTATCCCGGAAACAATCGAACAGAATAAAAAGCATGCTGCTGTGCCGCTGACAATGCCCGTGCTGACGGTGGGTGGTGAGTTCGCACGCGGCGGTGGACTCAAAGCGATGCTGGACCCGGTTGCGGCCAATGTGACTGCCCGTGTTATTAGCGGCGCGGGACATTATCCCCAGGAAGAAGCCCCTCAAGAAATGTTGAAAGTCCTGATGGAGTTTCTAGACACAAAACAGTAGTCGCTCCTTATTACAGGAGCGTCGGCCTGCTGCGTCTATAGAACCTGCGTTTCCCCCGGGATATCCGTTCGCTGCCTGGGTCTGCAAACCATCCTGCTCGCCAGCAGGCCCAGTTCGAAAAGCATCCACATAGGTACTGCGAGCATGGTCTGCGAGAACACATCTGGCGGTGTGAGCAGCATACCCACGACGAAACACCCGACGATTACGTACGGACGACTCTTGCTCAACGTGTGAACGTCTATAAAGCCTGCCCATATGACCAGGAAGGTCGCCACCGGAATCTGGAAAGCCAGCCCGAATGCCAGAAACAGCGCGAGGATGAAATCCAGATATAGACCGATGTCCGTCATCATTTCCACGCCATCGGGTGTCACGCTCGCGAAGAACCCGAACATCATTGGAAATACCAGATAGAACGCGAAGGCCATTCCTCCGTAAAACAGCGAAACACTGGCGACCATCAGGCATATTGCAGTGCGTCGTTCTTCGCGGTAAACCGCTGGAGCGATGACACCCCATACCTGATGAAGGATTATCGGCATGGCCAGGAACAAGGCAACCATCATGGTGAGCTTGAACGGCGCCATCAATGGAGAAGTCACGCTGGTGGCGATCATGCTCGCGCCTTCGGGCAGGAACGCCCTGAGTGGTGCGGATATGAACGTGTAAAGCTTTTGCGCGAACGGAAAAAGGCCGACGAACAGCAAAGCGATGACCAGGATGGATCGCAAAAGTAGCGTCCTGAACTTGCGCAAGTGCCCGGTAATACTCAGTGCCTCGCCAAATTCGAAGGTGCTCATAGCGGCTGTTGTCCGGACGCGGTTGCGCTGGGGCCAGGCATGTCCATACGCACACCCTCGCGCAGTTCCTGTTCAAGCTGACGTAACGGCTGATGGTCAAGTTCCTTGCGCAATTGTTCGGCATCCAGCTCGCGCTCCATCTGCAGCTTGATACCATTTAGCCCGCGCTTGAACTGTCCCAGCCACCGCCCCGCAGTGCTCGCTGCCTTGGGCAGGCGTTCCGGCCCAAGCACCAGCAAAGCAACCGTCCCCACCAGCAGCAGCTCGGTAAAACCAATCTCGAACATCAGTGTTTATGTTCCGTCTGGCTGGATGTCGGAGTGCTGTCGTTCAGGCAGCCTTTTTCTGTTTTGGATTCATCAGAACCCATGGATGTACGGAAGCCTTTAATTGCGTCGCCTACGTCCGCGCCGAGTCCCTTCAAACGCTTGGTGCCAAACAACATCATCACGATAAGCAGCACAATCACCAGTTGCCAGATTCCGATTCCGCCCACGAGTACGCTCCAGGTTATTGATTTTTAGATATAAACGAGCATTTTGGCGGCAGATTGTGACGAGCCGGTTAAGGTTTTGAGTTGTTTTCGAGTGCCTGCCACCTGCTTGCAACATTATCGGTGTTGACTGGCGCCTGACGTTGAACATGCAGGCTGGAAAATGAACAGCAACAAACAGCAAGGCGCGGCATTACTGATGGCGTTGCTGGTATTGGCAATGCTTGCCGCCGGGTTGACATGGATGGTCGAGCAGGGCCGCCAGGAGGTCGACAGCGTGCGTTTATTGCAACAGCGCGTACAAGCCCGATCAGTTGAAAGCGCTGCGCTGGCTTTCACCGGGCAGGCGTTAAAAGACCCGGCCTGGCGTGCCAGCCCTTTGTTCTGGCAAGCCTTGCGTGGTCAGCCGCTGAGCTACGATTTCAAGGGCGGCAAGGCAAGTATTCGGATCGTGGATCTGCATCGCTGCTTCAACGTCAACAGCCTCATAGGGCCAGAAGCTGAGCGTGCACAAAGGCAATTGAACTACCTGTTGGGTGACGATATGGCTGCCGAGCTCCTTACCCAGAGACTTGCCGACTGGCTGGATGCTGACCATCAAAGTCGCTCACAAGGTGCCGAAGACGGTGAATACCTGCGCTTGTCACCGTCACGGCTGGCAGCGAATCAAATGATGGTTGATACCAGTGAATTGAACTTACTGTTGCCTGCTGACAAAGGCCGGGAGCAACGCTATCGCAACCTGTGTGCACTGCCGGACACGTCCGGCTGGCGTCTGAATGCCAATGCGTTGAGTCTCGATGAACTGCCGTTGCTGGAGGCTATGTACGAGGGGGAAATCAGCCGTGCGCAGCTGACTCGCCTGATCAGCGCCAGGCCTGCGGGCGGTTATAGCGATGCTATTGGGTTGCGCGAAGCTATGGGAGCAATGGATGACGAGGCATTCGCAAGACTGAGCGAAGGCTTGCAGCTCAACAGCGATCAGTTTCTGTTGCAACTGGAGGTGCGGCTGGACGACCAGGTATTTCGCAGTCAATACCGAATCGAGGCGTTGGGCGTGGTGAAGTGGCACAGTCGAGTGCCGGCCCAGGCGATTGTGATCCGCGAGCGGCAAGTGGGCAGGTAGCAGACCGAGCGGGCTGCGCGCCGGGACGATCCCGGCGTGCAGCCCGCAACTTCAGACTGCCAGCTCGCCGCCATCGGCGCGTTGAATAACCACTGTGGATGCTCGTGGACGGACGGTGCCAACCGTGACGTCAGTGGCGACATCCGTGGATGGCCAGTTAGCTGGGTGCTGGATGTTAACGAACATCGTCTTGTTGTCAGGCGTGAATGTGATGCCCGTCACTTCACTGCCATTGGGGCCGACGAAGAAACGACGCAGTTCTGTCTGATTCTGGGCGTTAACCGGAATCTGCTTACCTTGGGCGTCGACAAGATTTGTCGGAATAACCGCAAGCATCTGATCGTTGGTGTAGCTGGTGAGGGTGGATTCGCCGTTGTCCGTCTGGATCCACATTATTCCCCGGCTGTCGAACGTCATGCCATCTGGACTGGCGAACTGGTTCAGTTCGGTCAGGCCAGAGCGATTGATGTCCGCTGTTCCTGCGGCGTTGGCACCGAAGACAAAAATGTCCCAGGTGAACGACACCTGACTGTCTGCGTCATGCCAGCGAATGATATGACCGTGTCGGTTGTTGATACGCGGGTTGGCCGCGTTTGCGGTGGTGCGACTGGTGTTGTTGGTCAAGGTCAGATAAACATCGCCGTTAAGCGGGTTTACTGCTGTCCATTCCGGACGATCCATCGGGGTCGCGCCCACTGCATCTGCCGCACCACGAGTGTTCAGAATGATGCCCGGCAAATCAGTGAATTTGGCCCCCAGTGTGCTGCCATCGGCGGTCGGGGTGATCACATCCAGTAATAGCCAGTCACCGCTGCCGTCTGCGTTGAAACGTGAAACATAGAGTTTGCCGCTGTCCATGTACTTGGCGCCGGTGGCCAGACGATTGCTCGGCGTGGCATCTGCCGCTTCCCAAAGGGCCGTGGAGACAAATTTGTAGAGGTATTCGTTCTGGGAATCGTCGCCCATATAGAACACTACTGGCTTGCCTACGGTGGTAAGTCCGGGCCAGCAGCCTTCGTGCCGGAAGCGCCCTAGCGCGGTACGTTTGACAGGTAGAGTCGTGCCGTCATAGGGGTCGATTTCAACGATATAACCAAAGGTGCTGGCTTCATTGCGGTAGTCGTCGACATTTGTCGCACCACTTGGCGTGATGTTGAAACGCCCAAACTCATCGTTGACCTCCGAGGCGTCACCGGCAGCAGTCTCCCAACGATAGTTGCCAGCGCTGGTGGCGACGCCGATCCGGACCTGATCAGCCGGTCGAGTACCCGTATTGACGAAGATACCGGGCCAGTTTTCTTCGCAAGTCAGGTAAGTGCCCCAAGGGGTATACCCGTTGCCACAGTTATTGTTCGTGCCTCTCGTCTGGCTGCCGTCAGTTGAGAACCTGGTTTTGACGTATTCGGTGCCTTTCATAGGGCCGGACAGGTTCATGACCGATGCGGTGGTGAAACGACGGTTCAGTGGGTCGTTTTCCACAACTTGCCAGCGGTTGCCGGTTTTGCGAACACGTATTACGCCTGCGCCGTGGGCGTTGATTTCCTTGCGTACCTCTTCGACCGGACGAACGCCGTTGACCTGCGTCGCGCCTGCAGGATGCAGGGCAGCCTGATCAATGTATTCGAAGTTGATGGCGATCAAGCCTTCAGTGGAGCTGCCATTGATCGGGAAGAAATGCATGCCGTCATGGTGCATTCCGACGGAGTTGGCCTGATCAGTGGAAGTGTTGGTTCCATCACTTTTCCATGGGGCGGCGGTGCTGTTAAGCGGAGTACCCCATGGCGCCAATACGTATGCGGTGTAACCAGCCGCAATGGTGACTGCGTCAGTGCGTGAGCCAGGGATTGAAGTAAAACCCAAGGCCAGCTTATTGACTGGATCCGGTGTAGGCGACGAGTTGTCGTCGCTACTGTCAAAGCAACCCGTCAAGCCAGTTCCTGCAATCATGGCAATGGCAGCACCCAGGCCTCCACGCATGACACTTCGGCGGCTCAGGTAAGTGTCGAGAACAGACGACATCGGTTCATTGGCGCTCAGATTGCGGTTCTGGTTATCGCCGGTATCACGACTCATTCATCAGGTCCTTTTTATGAGAGATGGTTTTGAAAAGGAACCGGGACTGTAGAAGTCGAGTGTGATGATTCGGCGGCAGTTTTATTAAGAAATCATCTAAAAAACGCTCAGGTTATTTCGAATTGTAACAGTCGATAAATGATGCGCCCGTTCAAGAAATTGCCTTCAAACTGTCATTTTTGAGCGCCAATATGCCGCCCCTGTGAAGAGTTACCCTCAGGGTGTGAGAACAATGGCATCAATGGCTCGGCGCGATGTATTGGGATGGATGACTGCGGGAGCACTTGCTCCGCTGCTGTCGGCATGCTCAAGCCTTCAGGGATCAGGCGCTGTCGCTGAAAGCAGTAGTGTGGATCTACTGTATGTGGCTGACACGCTTGATGCTCGTCAGCCGGGCCGCCCCGTGGTTCCCGCTACTCGCATCGGGCCAGCAACGCGGATTGGGCAGGCCCCGTGGATCAGTGGAGCGAACGCCCGCGTTCAGGGGGATGACCAACACGCTCTCAATAGCCTGCTTGATGCAGGCATTGGTCAGACGTTGGAAACCGGCGGCTACCCTGTATTGGCTTCGCTGTTGCAACGTTTGCGCAGTGAAGCGGGAGAAGGCAAAAGCCTCACTCTGGAAAACGGCCAATGCTGGAATGGCAGCGGCCTGGCTTATCTCACCCAAGGTCTTTCGGGCGCTCAAGGCAGCGCATTGCTCGGTACAGAGGTCCGGGTCAGCAGCGATGAGCGTCTGCTCTGGCCACAACGCTGCAGCGGTCTCTACCACCAGTTTGGTCATCCAGTATTAGGGGCCGGTCTGGCCGCCGATATCAGTCAACGGCTCGGCACTGAAGCAGTTGTCTTTTTTCGCCGAGGGGGAATCCGCATCGCCGTGGTCGGTATCACCGATCCCTATGCACGGGACCAGAAAGCCTCACTCAAACAATGGCACGATAGCTTGCAGCCCGCGCTGGATCGCGCACGGGCCGATGCTGATTTGGTCATCGCTCTTGCGGACGTGGGTACAGGGCCAGGGTTCTGGCTGGCGGAGCGCCTGGCGCAGGTAGATTTGGTGTTGTGCGCTCGCGGTCAGGATTTCTGGCCAACTCCAGTGGACATCTTGCAGGCCTCAGGCAAGCGGGTGCCGGTGGTTTTTGCCGGGACCCGGGCCAGTGGTGCATTCCGTATTCGTTGCCAGCAAGTCGCCGGGCAATGGCAGTTTGCGGCCCGCTTTCATCCCGCGGTAGCCACCAGCTTGACTGCTGGCGACCAGGTTAATGTCCAGCGCATTCGACTGATTACGCAACAGCAGCGGGCCGCTCACGCCAATTGGCTCGACCAGCCGTTGGCAAGCGCTCCGGAAAATCTGTGGCGGCGTGATGTACGCGGCGGCAGTTGGGACCGGCTGCTGCATGACGCATTGGCAGAGCGCCCGGACAGTTCAGTATTGCTACCCGGTTTGCGCTACGACAGTCCCTTGGCTCAAGGGCAGATGATTACCCGCGAACATTTGATCAGCCTGACCGCCAGCTACCCCGCGCCGGTGGTGAGTGTCTCTGCCAAACAAGTCCCGCAGGTGCTGGAAAATGCCGCTGAGCAACTGTTCGGTGAGCCATTGTTGCTGGACAACAGCCAGGACTTGCCGCGTTGGCAAGGCCAGCCATGGCAGGTCACTTACAGCGCCAGCGGAAAACGGGTCACTGGCCTGGGTGAACCTGCAGGCCAGTGCCGCACGTTTGGACTGGGCTTTGATGCACAAGCGGGCCAGCCACTATGGCAGCACGTTGAAGCCTGGCTGCGCGAGCGACCGACCGGTTGGCAAATCAGCCGCTTGCAGTTGCCGCAAATGCGCTACGTGCAAGGCCATCCCGGTTGGCACCCACGCGAGTCGGCCATTTGAGTCGCCTGAGCGGGACCAGCCAGATCGTGCTGGTGATTCTGCTTGGCTGGCTGGCGGCCCAGTGCGTACTTCAAGTCTGGCATGGACTGGCGCAACCGGTGCCGTTCAGCAGCGCCAGTGCTCCGGTTGCGCAACTGTTGAGCCAGCACTGGAAAGCCGGTCCCGTCCTGAGCAATGAGCTGCCGCTGACCACGCTCGACATCAAATATCTAGGCGGTTTCAAGGCCAGCCCGCTGAGCGCGACGGTTGTGGTGCTCAGTTTTGAGAAACGCCAACGCAGCCTCGCCCGTGGTCAGAAACTGGCCCCGGGGATCGTCCTGCATGACATCGACGAGTTGGGGCTTGTGCTTGATAACCGCGGCAAGCGCGAACGTTTGGTCTGGCCTCCTCAGCGTCCGTCTTTCGGCTTCAAGCCACAGGGATAAGCATGACTATTGATTGCCTCAAGCAACCGCTGCGTCTGGCTCTTTTGCTGTGCGCCCTGGCAATGACCGGGGCCCGCGCAGAAGAAGAACCATTGTACGAAGTCAACTTCGTTGATACCGAGCTCAGCGAGTTCATCGACAGCGTTTCACGGATCACCCACACCACGTTCATCATCGACCCGCGGGTGCAAGGCAAAGTAACAGTGCGTAGCAATGAGATGCTGGGCGGCGATGAGATCTACGATATTTTTCTCGCGCAGTTGCGTGCTCAGGGTTTTGCAGCTGTTGATTTGCCCAACGGTAGCGTCAAGATCGTCCCTGATCAGGCCGCACGTCTGGAACCGGTGCCGGTGGAGTCAAAGCCTGAAGCCGGACGGGGCAATGACGGCATGGCGACTCGGGTATTTAGCGTGCGCAATGCGGCCAGTGAACAGATGCTCAACATTCTCAGGCCATTGATCGATCCGCGCGTGGGAGTGATCACACCGTATCCGTCGGCCAATCTGCTGGTGATCACAGACTGGCGCAGCAACCTCAATCGTATCGACAGCCTGCTGGTACAGCTCGATCAAGTGAGCCAGGAGCCGCTGGAGGTTCTGCCGTTAAAGAACGCCAACGCCAATGACACGGCACAACTGGTCACCCGTTTACTGGCGCGCGAGCAGGGAGCTGACAGTGCTCAGGTAGTGGCCGACCCCCGCAGCAACGCGTTGCTGGTGCGTGGCAGTGTCGACAGTCGCGAGCGCGTGCGAGCGCTGCTCAAACAGTTGGATAAACCTCAGGACCCGCTGCACAACTCCAACACCGTGGTGATGTATCTGCGCCATGCCAACGCCTCTGAAGTGGTCAAGGTGTTACGCGGCCTGAGCCAGGAGGCGGCCGCCCCGACAGCGGGAGGGCAGGAGAGCGAAAAAGCCGCGCCGGTCAGTACCTCCGGGATTCGCATTGAATATGAGGAAGGCACCAACGCGGTGGTGATGGTCGGCCCCGACAGCGATTTGACTGCTTATCGCAGCATCGTCGAGCAACTGGACATTCGTCGTGCTCAAGTGGTGGTTGAAGCAATCATCGCGGAGGTCTCCGACACACGTGCTCAGGAGCTGGGTGTGCAATGGCTGTTTCAAGGCGACAACTTCGGTGGCGGTGCCGTTAATTTCAGCGGCGGTAATGCCGCGAGCGTCACCGCTGTCGGGGCGCTCGCGCAGGCCAATGACACGACGGGGCTAGGGCAGTTACTGTCCGGGGTGCAAGGCGTCACGGCTGGAGTTGGCAACTTGAGTGGCGGCGGGCTTAACTTCCTCGCGCTGCTTAACGCGTTGAAAAGCCAGAGTGGTTTTAACCTGTTATCGACTCCGACCCTGTTGACCCTCGACAACGCTGAGGCGTCGATACTGGTTGGTCAGGAAGTGCCCTTCGTGACCGGTTCGGTGACCCAGAACAACGCCAACCCGTACCAGACCATCGAGCGCAAGGAAGTGGGTGTGAAGCTGCGCATCAAACCGCAGATCAACATCGACAACACTGTGCGCCTGGACATTGTGCAAGAGGTCTCGTCCATCGCCGAAAGCACTTCCGCCAGCGATGTCATCACCAACAAGCGTGAGATCAAAACCAAGGTCATGGTCGAAGACAACGGCCTGGTGGTGCTCGGCGGTCTGATTGGGGATGAGTCGACCACCAGTGATCAGCGCGTGCCCTTGCTGGGTGATATTCCGGTGGTGGGCCGTTTGTTTCGCTCCGACTCCACAAGGCGGGTCAAACAGAACCTGATGGTGTTTATCCGTCCGCGCATCGTGCGCGACGGTCAGACCCTGGCGCAACTCAGCAGCGAGAAATATAGCAACCTCAAAGCCAGCACCTCGTTGGCTTTGCCCGCCCTGGCTGATGGCGACAACTTGCTGCAGCTGTTCCCGGCCAGCCGCGACCGTCTGGAACAAGGCTCATGGTGACTGCGTTGCTGCCGTATCGCGTTGCGCGGCAGACCGGTGTCGCGAAAGTCCCTGCGCCGCACGGCTGGGGATTGCTGCTGCGGGCCGGCGGCGACACCGATATTTTGCAGGAGGTTATTCGCGTCCACGGGGTGCCGAACCTCGTCGAACATTTGTCGGCGCCGGACTACGAGGCCCGGCTCGGCGCCCTGTATCAGTCTGGAGAATCGGCCACCGCCGCGTTGATTGAGGGCATCGGCGAACAGGTCGATCTGGATAGCCTGATGAGTGAGCTCCCGAAGATCGAGGACTTGCTGGAGAACGACAACGACGCCCCCGTGATTCGCTTGATCAACGGCCTGTTTGGTGAAGCCTTGCGATTGCGTGCCTCGGATATCCACGTAGAGACATTCGAGGCCACGCTGGTCATTCGTCTGCGGGTGGATGGTCATTTGCGTGAAGTATTGCGACCGCCCCGTGCTCTGTCGACGATGCTGGTCTCGCGCATAAAAGTCATGGCCCGTCTGGATATCGCTGAAAAGCGTCAACCTCAGGATGGGCGAATTACGCTGCGCTCCGGCGGGCGGGAAGTGGACATACGGGTCTCGACGTTGCCGGGGATTCACGGCGAACGTGTGGTGATGCGCGTGCTCGACAAACAGGCTAGCCTGCTCGATCTGACCAACCTCGGCATGCCGCCTGAAGTGGAGAGTGGTCTGCGCGCCTGCCTGCTGCGACCCAACGGTATCGTACTCAGCACCGGGCCGACCGGCTCGGGCAAAACCACCACCCTGTACGCCAGTCTCAACAGCCTGAACGATGGCTCCTGCAACATCCTGACCGTGGAAGATCCGGTGGAATACGCCATCACCGGCATTGGTCAAACCGCGATTAATCCGCGTGCAGGGATGACGTTTGCCAATGGATTGCGGGCCATTCTGCGTCAGGATCCAGACGTCATCATGCTCGGTGAAATCCGGGATCGGGAGACGGCGCAAATTGCAGTGCAGGCCAGCCTGACCGGCCACCTGGTACTTTCCACGCTGCACACCAACAGTGCCGTCGGCGCCGTGACCCGTCTGCGCGATATGGGCATTGAGCCTTTTCTGATCGCCTCGACCCTCAAGGGAGTGCTGGCGCAACGGTTGGTACGCCGCTTGTGTCATTGCGCTACCGCACATCCGCTGCAGCAAGCTGAGCGCAGTTTGTGGCCAGAATTGTCTGGTTTGACCGAAAGCTTTCATCCACAAGGCTGTGAAGACTGTCAGGGCAGCGGCTATGACGGGCGGATGGGGCTGTACGAATTCATTGAGCTGGATGCGGGACTGATCGCCCTGCTTTACGACGGTGCCAGCGAAGTTGCCATGCATGATTATCTGGCTGACAAGCGACAGAGTCTGGCTGCCATGGCCAGTGAATGCCTGCGACGCGGCGAGACCAGCCTCGCCGAAGTGCTGCGCGCGGTTCGGGGCTAATCCATGCCGACTTATCGCTATCAGGCCCTTGATCCCGCCGGACGTTCGCGCAAGGCCAGCATTCAGGCGGAGAACGAACGCCATGCCCGGCAATTGTTGCGTGAGCAGGGGCTGTTTGCGCGCGAGTTGCAGATTCAGGATTCGACGTCTCGCAGCCCTCGCGGGCAGCGCCTCAATTACAGCCAGTTGTGCGAACTGACGCGGCAACTGGCGACGCTGTTAAGTGCCGGCATTCCGTTGGTCGATGCCCTGGCGACGCTTGAGCGCCAGCTTGCCGAGCCTGCGATTCGCAACTTGCTCGTGGCGGTGCGCGGCGCTCTCGGCGAAGGGCACAGCCTGGCGCAAAGCCTGCGTCGTCAAGGCGGTTTGTTCAACGGTCTGTATTGCGCGTTGGTGGAAGCGGGGGAGCGTTCCGGAAAGTTGGCGCCGGTACTTGATCGCCTTGCCGAGCATCTCGAACAGGTACAGCGGCAACGACACAAGGCACGGACCGCGATGATCTACCCGGCGGTGTTGATGCTGGTTTCGCTGTTGGTCGTGGTTGGCCTGATGACATTCGTCGTGCCCAAACTCACCGAGCAGTTCAGTCATACCGGACAAGCTCTGCCACTGGTCACCCAACTGCTGATCGGCATCAGCCGCGGGCTGGTCAACGTCGGGCCCTGGCTACTGGTGCTGACTGTACTTGCCGCGCTGTCTGCCGGATATCTGCTGCGCAAGCCGCACTGGCGTTTGCGTCTTGATCGGAGCTTGCTGCGGCTGCCAAAAGTCGGGGCCTTGCTGACGGTGCTGGAGAGTGCGCGGCTCGCGCGTAGCCTGGCGATTCTGGTGGGGAGTGGAGTGCCGTTGCTTGAGGCATTGCAGGTTGCGACAGCGACGGTCAGCAATCGTGAAATACATCGCACGCTGACCATCGTTCGTGAACAAGTGGAAGGTGGTGTCAGCCTGCATCGCGCCCTGAATGCCGCCGGGCATTTCCCGCCACTGCTACTCAACATGGTTGCCAGTGGCGAGGCCAGCGGGACTTTGCCGGACATGCTCGAACGGGTCGCGGACAACCAGGAACGCGGTTTCACCCGGCACGTGGACATGCTAATGGCCTTGTTCGAACCACTGATGATTCTGGTGATGGGCGGTGTGGTGCTGTTCATCGTCCTGGCCGTGCTGTTACCGATCATGCAGCTCAATCAAGGGCTCGCTTTTTAATCCATGGAGAGTTTTCTGATGCCCCCTCTGAATCAAAAGCGCCAGCGCGGCTTCACATTGATGGAAATCATGGTGGTGATCTTCATCATTGGTTTGCTGATTGCAGTCGTTGCGCCCAGCGTGCTCGGCAATCAGGACAAGGCCATGCGCCAGAAGGTCCTGGCTGATCTGTCCACGCTGGAACAGGCCCTGGATATGTATCGTCTGGATAACTTGCGTTACCCCAGTACCGAGCAGGGACTGACCGCCCTGGTCAGCGCGCCCAAGGTCGAACCACTGCCACGCTCGTGGCGCGCCGATGGTTACATCCGGCGTCTGCCAGATGATCCTTGGGGCAACCCCTACCACTACCGTGCTCCAGGCGAGCATGGACGTATTGATATCTATTCGCTGGGGGCTGACGGCGCGTCGCATGGCGAGGGGACCGACGCTGATATCGGTAACTGGAACCTCTGATCGTGAAGTTCTCGCAAGGCTTCTCGCTGCTGGAGATGCTGGTGGTGTTGCTGATAATCGGCTTGTTCAGTGCGATGAGTGTTGCATGGCTGGACTCAGGTCAGGCACCGATGCAGCAAGCCTTGCAGCAATTGTCGGTCGAGGCGCGAATCCGCGCCGCGCAGGCCCGGCACAGCGGTCAGGTGTTGGGATTGCGCTGGAATGGTCGTCAGCCCGAATTTGTTAAGTTGCAGCAGGACCGGGACCAGACGCGCTGGGTGGTTGATCCGACTCGACTCAAGCCTTGGCCAGCGCAATTGGCGGCAGACTGGCCAGTGTCCACTGAGCCACAGGTGGTGTTCACGCCTGCCGGGGTGGCAAGGCCTGTGACGCTGAACTGGCAATGGCCCGAAGGACAGCAGCGCTGGGAATGGCGCACTGACAACAGCCTTGTTCAGGTGAGCCTGCCATGAAACGCGAGGGCGGCTTTACATTGCTGGAAGTGATGGTCGCTCTGGGTATTGCGGCCGTGATGGCGGTGATGGTCAGTCAAATGTTGCGCCAGCGCATCGCTGTTCATCAGTCGGTTCAACAGCATCGATTGGGCAGTCTATGTGCGCGTGAACTGGAAGCGCGATTTGGGGTCGAGCGGTATTGGCCGCAGATTAATCAGGTGCGTGGTGAATTGCGTCAGGGTGAGATGACCTGCTACTGGCGTCTGGATCTGGGCATGACGCGCGTGCAGAACTTGAGGCGGGGCGAACTGGTACTGTTTGCCGCTCGCGATGAGCGCGAGCCGCTCGGACATTTCACTCTGTTTCTGGTGCGGCCATGAGGCGACCGGAACATGGCCTGACCCTGGTCGAATTACTGGTGGCAATGGCGTTGACAGCCGTGCTTGGCGTGATGCTTGCCGCGTTGGTCAATGGTTGGTTGAGCGTTCGTGAGCGTCTTGCCGAACCAGGAAACGAGCCACTGGTGCTGGAGTTCTGTCTGGCGCTGGAGCGAAGGCTGGACGGCATGGTCCTGCGCCAATTGTACGAACAGCGCCTGCCACTGCCAGTGAACTGGCTGGACTGGAAGCCTGCAGCCCGGCAGCTCGACTGGGTGGCACTGACCGCCTGGCCCGACACTGACGGACAGTCGCGGTTGCAACGACAGCGGCTTGAGTTCAGCCCGGGTAAGCGCAGTCTGGAGGTCTCCACCTCGGGCGATCTTTATGCTGCCAGTGTCGCCCGATGGCAGCGCCGGGAGCGGCTGGATGACGTCGATAAGGTCCAGTTCAGTTTTTTTCAGGGAACCCGCTGGCTGGCGTTTCCTTCATCGGTCGCCCAGCAGCCCAATCGGGGTGTGCGACTCGAATTCGAGCGTCATGGAGCGCCTTATGTCTGCACCTTCAATTTGCCGGATAGCTCATTGTGATCCGGTCTGCTGCCATGTTTGACCGTTGGCTTGCTGACCGATCCGCTGCGCGACAGTGGTTGCTGGTGCGTCCGGGCCTTGATGATTCGGCACCCTGGCAATGGCGACGTTTGCCCGGAACTGAGTCAGGTAACTGGCCTGCGCCTGCACACTCAGCGCAAGAGTCCGTCGCGCTGATAATGCCCGCTGCGCATTGCAGCCATTTCCAGGTGTCTGCGCCGCCAGGACTCAAACCCTACGAATGGCCGCAGCTATTAGAGGAATCCTTGCAACAGCCTGCCGATCAGTTGCAGGTTAGCTGCCTTTCCCGGATGGCCGGGCATCTTGAATTAATCGTAGTGGAACGAGTGCTCGTCGAGCGCTGGTTGGCAGAGTGCGACGCATTGGGTCTTTCGCCCAGCCATCTATGGGCGGAAATGCAGCTATTGCCAGCGCCGGAGCCTGATCAGTTGTGGCGTTGGACACGCGCAGATGACAGTTGCCTCAAGCGTACCGATGCCAATGGTGTGCAGCGCTGGCTGCGCTGGCCTGATGTGCTGGGCGAGCTGCCCGAAGGATGGAAGCCTGTTGACCATGAAATATCCGGATCATGGCCGTCGCAGTGGGCATCACTGGATCGTCTGCCCAACCTGCTGAGCGGTGTTGGCCGTCGCAAGATGAACGCGACGCGGCGAACGCTGCCTTTCAGTCAAACCCAGCGTCGTTTGGTGGCGGCCTGCTTGTTGTTGTCGCTGTGTTGGGGGGCTTTGGCGCTAGGGCAGTTCTGGCAGCAGGTGCCTGCCTGGAAAGCGCAGGTCGAGGCAGTCACAGGTCCGGTGGCGAGCGCCCGCCAGGCGGAGCGATTGCTGTCGCGGATGCACGCCGATCAGTTGGACTGGCGAACCCGCCAACAGCAGATGGTGGAGTTGGAAAAAGCAGTAGGGCGCTGGCTCGACACTCAGCAGGGTTGGGGCGTATCCGGTAGCTACTTCGACGGGCAAAACTGGCGGGTGGTGCTCCACGGCAGTAAACCGGAGTCGGCGGCGGATCACTGGCAAGCGATCGCCCGGAATGCGGGCGCGAAGGTGAGAGTCGAGCCGGATGCAAAGACCTCGTTGTTGACCCTTCACTTCAATCTGGACGGACAGCCATGAAGGCTTTTATTGATCGGGCTTTCATGGCCTTCAGCGCCTTACCCGCCACGCGCCGTTATACCTTGCTGGCAGGGTGGGTAGTGGTGCTGACTTTACTGCTGGTGCTGATCGGTCGCCCGTTGCTGGCGTTGAGCAAGGAATTGCGGCAGTGGCCAATGCTCGCGCAGCAGGCCCGGGCGCTAACGCCCGGCATCACCTTCACCAGCGAGTACTGGCAAGCCTTGGCCAGTGCACGTGGACTGGTGTTGACGCGGGTCGAGCCGCGGGGAGAGGTCTGGCAATTGCAGGGTGAGCTGACGCGTGCCGAAGGCCTGGCGCAACTGTTGAGCAGCATCCAGGCACAGGGCGGCCGTCCTCTGCGCTGGAGCCTTGAACAGGGACATCAAAGCCTGGTGTTCAGTCTGGACGTCGGCCGGACAGGCGGTCAGCCATGAGTCGCAGATCATGGGTACTGGGAGCAGTGGTTTTTATCTCGACGCTGATGCTGAACACACCGGCTGCATTTTTGGCCAGATTTGTACCGTGGAGCCCAGCCTGGCAGCCAGTAGCTGTTACCGGCACCCTGTGGAACGGTCGCATGGACAGGCTCGGTGCGCTGGGACCGTTGGTCTGGCGTGTTCAACCCTGGTTCGGACAGGCCACTTTGAGTGCTGGTTTCCAGCAACGCATATGGGAGTTGAAGGTCAGCGGCTGGCCTTGGGCCTGGCAGGCGCAGTTTGAGCCCGTCGCCAGTCAACTGACTCCGGCAACCGGTTATCTGTTTGATGGTCAATGGCAAGGCCGGTTACAACTGAACGGTCGAGGTGCCAGGTGTCTGTCCAGTACGGGCGACCTTCAGGGGGAGGATGTGGCCCTGCTTACACCATGGACACTGGTCCTCGGTAACGCGCAGCTAAAGTTTGAATGCCGGGACGGCCTGCGGTTTTTGGTCGACGTGCAGCAAAAGGGCGAGCACCGCTTCGAGGCCCGGCTGGAGCCTGACAAGCGTCAGCTAAAGATCAGTGGCTGGGTCGAACCGGACGCAGTGGTCACGCCCCTTTTAGTGCAGGCGGGGATGCTCCAGGCAGGTGCTTCGCAATTTGAAACGGTGCTGGGCAAGCGTTGAGGACGCTGAGCTCAGGCCTTCGCAATAACGGCCTCGTAACCTCGGTGAGTTCTCATCAAACATGAAATAACTATTCGGCCTGGAATGCTTTTCAACTGTGCAGACTGTGTGAAAACTACTGCAGGCTGGGCACCTTCGGTGCTACGCGCACAATACTGCGTTAAAAACAGGCGAAAAATGCTCATTTAGAACACTAGAGTCGGACGCGACCCCGGCCGTTTTTCGCCTGTTTTGATTCGCTTTGCTCACCCTCCGGGCCAGCCTGCGGCTGTTACTCGCTCCGCTCGTTGCGCCTTGTCTTGCCGTCGCTCGCTACGTTTTCACACAGTCTGTGTAGGAGCGCGCTTGCCCGCGATTGCATCGGTTCAGGCAGCACATTTTTCGCTGACGCACCGCATCGTCTGGATGCGGCCCAGACCATGCGCGCTCCTACAGGGGCCCGTTTGCTGGGCGACAGCGCTGTGTCAGGGGCACCGGGTGAGTTCCTGCAGGATCAGGTAAGGCGTGGAAGAATAAAGCGATTCGCAATCAAGCCTTCGGTTTGGCATGCGCCGCCAAACGCTCCAGTGCGGCGCGCAGTTTCGGATCGGTAATCCCGTCAGCCGTCGCCTGAATGCTCTCGGCGGCTACCGTCGACAAGTCCATCGTATGCCCCTTCGCCCCTTGAGCCGGCGTAGGGGGTTGAACCTTGAAGACAATCCGCGTCAGGCTGGCAAACTCGTCGAAGGCGGTCAGCTGTCGCTGCAGGCGCTTTTGTTGATAGCGCAGACGCGTCGCCCAATGACCGTCGGTCACTATCAGCAGCAAACTGCCTTCGCGCCACGAAGCAACATGACAATGTTCGCGCGCAGCGGGCTGCAACTGGCTTTCAAGCAGCCGTTGCAGGTGCCCCAAACGCTGGGCGTGATGAAAAATACCCTTCAAAGGCTTCGCTTCACGCAGCAAGACTGCGGGTGCCCGAGCGGGGAGTGGACGAAACGCCATGAGCTACAACCCTGGATGACAAGTTTGTCATGTTATCAGAAAGCGCCCGCAACCCCTTGTCCCATGCGGGTTTGCCGGTTTTACCCGCAAAATCAATGGCTAACTTCTAGTCTGGACGGGTTGAACTCTCAGGAAATGACCCTATCTACAAACAGCCCCGTCACAGCGCTGTGCCAGCATCGTGGAATAACGCCACTTTCCTCACCATCGTTTCCGGGTAGAATACTCGTTCGCATGCGGCCATGAGGGCTGCACGGGCGACTCACGGGGCCGCCCTCCATTCCTATGTCTGGAAGATCCTGTCGATATGTTTGCGCCTTTGTTAAAAAAACTTTTTGGAAGCAAGAACGAGCGTGAAGTGAAGCGCATGCTCAAGACGGTACAGATCGTCAATGCCTTCGAAGAGCAAATGGTGGCCCTTTCGGACGAGCAACTCCGTGCCAAGACCGAAGAGTTCAAGGCCCGCTTAGCCAAAGGTGAGACCCTCGATCAGCTGCTTCCTGAAGCTTTCGCGGTTGCACGTGAAGCCGGTAAGCGCGTCATGGGTATGCGCCACTTTGACGTTCAGTTGATTGGCGGCATGACTCTGCACGAAGGCATGATTGCCGAAATGCGTACCGGTGAAGGTAAAACCCTGGTGGGTACACTGGCGGTTTACCTCAATGCATTGTCCGGTAAGGGCGTGCACGTGGTAACGGTCAACGACTACCTCGCTCGTCGTGACGCCAACTGGATGCGTCCACTGTACGAATTCCTCGGCCTGAGCGTTGGCATCGTCACGCCATTCCAGCCGCCAGAAGAAAAGCGTGCGGCTTACGCGTCTGACATCACCTACGGCACCAACAACGAGTTCGGTTTCGACTATCTGCGCGACAACATGGCGTTCAGCATGGACGACAAGTTCCAGCGCGAACTCAATTTTGCCGTGATCGACGAAGTGGACTCGATCCTCATCGACGAAGCGCGTACGCCGCTGATCATCTCCGGTCAGGCTGAAGACAGCTCCAAGCTGTACACCGAGATCAACCGCCTGATTCCGCGTCTCGTGCAACATATCGAAGAAGTGGAAGGCGAGGTGACCAAAGCCGGTCACTACACCGTTGACGAGAAGACCCGTCAGGTCGAGCTGAACGAAGCCGGTCACCAGTTCATCGAAGAGATGCTCACCGAAGTCGGCATGCTGGCTGAAGGCGAAAGCCTGTACTCGGCACACAACCTGGGTCTGCTGACTCACGTTTATGCTGGTCTTCGTGCGCACACGCTGTTCAATCGCAACGTCGAGTACATCGTTCAGGACGGCCAGGTTCTGTTGGTCGACGAGCACACCGGTCGTACCATGCCGGGTCGCCGTCTGTCCGAAGGCCTGCACCAGGCTATCGAAGCGAAGGAAAACCTGAATATTCAGGCCGAAAGCCAGACGCTGGCTTCGACCACGTTCCAGAACTACTTCCGTCTGTACAACAAACTGTCCGGCATGACCGGTACAGCCGACACCGAAGCGTTCGAATTCCACCAGATCTACACCTTGTCGGTCATGGTCATTCCGCCTAACAAGCCGTTGGCGCGTAAAGACTTCAACGACCTTGTGTACCTGACGGCGGAAGAGAAGTACGCCGCCATCGTGACTGACATCAAGGCCTGCCTGGCCGAGAATCGTCCGGTACTGGTTGGTACTGCGACCATCGAAACTTCCGAGCACATGTCCCGGTTGCTCAACCAGGAAGGTATCGAACACAAGGTTCTGAACGCCAAGTTCCACGAAAAAGAAGCTGAGATCATTGCTCAGGCCGGTCGTCCGGGCGCCCTGACCATCGCCACCAACATGGCCGGTCGTGGTACTGACATCCTGTTGGGCGGTAACTGGGAAGTTGAAGTTGCTGCGCTGGAAAACCCGAGCCCGGAGCAAATCGCTCAGATCAAGGCCGACTGGCAGAAACGCCATCAGCAAGTGATCGAAGCGGGCGGCCTGCACGTTATTGCTTCCGAGCGCCACGAATCGCGCCGTATCGATAACCAGCTGCGTGGTCGTGCCGGTCGTCAGGGTGATACCGGTTCAAGCCGTTTCTACCTGTCGCTGGAAGACAGCCTGATGCGCATCTTCGCTTCTGATCGAGTGAAGAACTTCATGAAAGCACTGGGCATGCAGTCCGGTGAAGCGATCGAACACCGCATGGTGACCAACGCGATCGAGAAGGCACAGCGTAAGGTTGAAGGCCGCAACTTCGATATCCGCAAGCAATTGCTCGAGTTCGACGACGTGTCCAACGAGCAGCGTAAAGTGATTTACCACATGCGTAACAGCCTGCTGGCCGCTACCAACATTGGTGACACTATCGCCGAGTTCCGCGAAGACGTACTCAACAGCCTGATCAGCCAGCACATTCCGCCGCAATCCATGCCGGAACAGTGGGACGTTGCAGGTCTGGAAGCTGCACTGGAAAGCGATTTCGGTGTGAAGCTGCCGATTCAGCAATGGCTGGACGAAGACGACCACCTGCACGAAGACACGTTGCGCGTGAAGCTCCTCGAAGAGCTGCTCGCCGCTTACAACGAGAAAGAAGAGCAGGCCAGCGCCGAAGCGTTGCGCTCGTTCGAGAAGCAGATTCTGTTGCGCGTTCTGGACGATCTCTGGAAGGACCACCTGTCCACCATGGATCACCTGCGTCACGGTATTCACCTGCGTGGCTACGCTCAGAAGAACCCGAAGCAGGAATACAAGCGCGAATCCTTTACGCTGTTCCAGGAACTGTTGGATTCGATCAAGCGCGATGCCATTCGTGTGCTGTCTCACGTTCAGGTTCGCCGCGAAGATCCGGAAGAAGAGGAAGCTCGTCTGCGTCGCGACGCCGAAGAGCTGGCGCAGCGCATGCAGTTCGAACACGCTGAAGCACCGGGCCTTGAGCAGCCAGAAGCACTGGTTGAAGAGGGCGTCGATGTCGCTACCCTTCCGGTCCGTAACGACCAGAAGCAAGGTCGCAACGAGCTGTGCTGGTGTGGTTCCGGCAAAAAGTACAAACACTGCCATGGTCAAATCGGCTGATCCTGATTTTGAACCGGTAGTGGTTTTGAAGTAACAGCACTAACGCCGCGACCGGCTTACCCGTCGCGGCGTTTTTCAATCGATTGCCGTACCGAAGCGGGCGGCGCAGATATCTTTCAAGGAGCGCACCTCATGGCTGTTGGTCTTGGTCCTTTGCCGACATTGCACCCGGTTCCCGGTTTTGAACTGGGTATTTCTTCTGCCGGTATCAAACGTCCGGGTCGCAAGGACGTTGTGGTCATGCGCTGCGCCGAAGGCTCCAGTGTGGCGGGTGTTTTCACCCTTAACGCGTTCTGCGCCGCGCCGGTCATCCTCGCCAAACAACGCGTCAACGGCCCCGTGCGTTACCTGCTGACCAACACAGGTAACGCCAACGCGGGCACCGGCGAGCCGGGTCTGGCCAACGCTGCGCGCACCTGCGCCAGACTGGCTGAGCTGACGGGCGTGGATGCCAATGCCGTGCTGCCTTATTCCACTGGTGTGATCGGCGAGCCGTTGCCTGTGGAAAAGATCGAAGGCGCACTGCAAGCCGCCCTCGATGACCTGTCTGTGGATAACTGGGCGGCTGCAGCTACCGGCATCATGACCACCGATACGCTGCCGAAAGGCGCGAGCCGTCAGTTTCAGATTGATGGCGTGACCGTCACTGTGACCGGAATCAGTAAAGGTGCAGGCATGATTCGCCCGAACATGGCAACCATGCTGGGCTACATCGCCACTGACGCCAAGGTTTCGCAAAGCGTATTGCAGGATCTGATCCGTGATGGTGCCAACAAGTCGTTCAACCGCATCACCATCGATGGCGATACGTCGACCAACGACTGCTGCATGCTGATCGCAACGGGCCAGGCTAATTTGCCGGAAGTGACTGAAGCGAAGGGGCCGCTGTTTGACGCGCTGAAAACCGCAGTATTCGACGTGTGCATGGAAGTGGCGCAGGCTATCGTCCGTGACGGCGAAGGCGCTACCAAGTTCGTGACGGTTGAAGTCAACGGCGGTGGCAATCATCAGGAATGTCTGGACGTTGGTTACGCTGTGGCTCACTCGCCATTGATCAAGACCGCACTGTTCGCCTCCGATCCTAACTGGGGCCGTATCCTGGCTGCTGTAGGCCGTGCCGGTGTTCCGGATCTTGATGTGAGCAAGATTGACGTGTTCCTGGGCTCCGTCTGCATCGCCAGCAAGGGCTGCCGCGCGACCACCTACACTGAAGAGCAAGGCTCGGCAGTGATGGCCGAAGCGGAAATCACCATTCGCATTGAGTTGGGCCGTGGTGATTGCAGCGAGACCATCTGGACTACTGACCTGTCCCACGAGTACGTGAAGATCAACGCGGAATATCGCACCTGATCTGAAGATAATCGGACCTGTGGGAGCGAATTCATTCGCGAAGTCTCTTTTGCGCTTGAATTCGCTTCCACGGACCACAGTTCTCTGTAGGAGTGAGCTTGCTCGCGATGGCGTCGATTCAGGCGCCGATCAGTTTGCAGGCAGTGTGAAGTCCCACAGAAACATGATCAGCTCGCTCTATCTGGAGAATTCCTCATGACCCTGCACCTGATCATCGGCGACAAACGCTACTCCTCCTGGTCGCTACGACCGGCGCTGGCGCTGTACATGACCGGCGCGGCGCATACCGAACAACTGATCCGCCTGGATCAGACCAACACCCGCCAGCAGATTCTCGAGCACTCGCCGTCCGGCAAAGTGCCCCTGTTGAAAACCCCGCATGGTTCAATTGCCGACTCGCTGGCGATCATCGAATACCTTGCGGAACAATTCCCTGATGCAGGTTTGTGGCCCAGCGACACGGCTGCTCGTGCGCAGGCGCGTTCGGCCTGTGCACAAATGCACAGCGGGTTCATGGGGCTGCGCTCCAACCTGCCAATGGACTTGCATCGGGACGCGGCACTGGAAGTCATCTCGGTCGAAGCTCAGAGCGACATCGAACGCATTGTTCAGCTGTGGGCTGAATGCCGTGCGGCTGCCACTGAAGACGGTCCGTTTCTGTTCGGCAAGGCCAGCGCAGCTGACGCGTTCTTTGCCCCTGTCGCGATTCGCTTGCGCACGTATCGAATCGAACTGCCTGCCGAAGCGTTGGCGTACATCGAAACCCTCTACCAATGGCCGCTGTTTCAGCGTTGGCAGAAGGGTGCTTTAGAGGAAGTCGAAGGGTGAAACGTATTCATGTAGCAGCGGCGGTTATCCGCGGCGTTGACGGCAAGATCCTTATTGCACGGCGTGCCGATACCCAGCACCAGGGTGGTTTGTGGGAGTTTCCCGGTGGCAAGGTCGAGCCGGGAGAAGCTGTCGAGGCTGCGCTTGCCCGTGAGCTTCAAGAAGAGTTGAACATCGTCGTCACACAAGCGCGGCCGCTGATCAAGATTCAGCATGATTATCCGGACAAGCAGGTGCTGCTGGACGTCTGGGAAGTGTCGGCATTTACCGGCGAGCCACATGGTGTCGAAGGGCAGCCACTGGCCTGGGTAACCCATCGCGAATTGGCTGATTATGAGTTCCCGGCGGCCAATCGGCCTATCGTCGCGGCGGCGCGCCTGCCCGGCGAATACTTGATTACGCCCGGTGAACTGGAAACCCCGCAATTGCTGCGCGGCATGCAGAAGGCTATCGCGAGCGGCGTCAAACTGGTCCAGCTACGCGCACCGAATGGCTATGACCCGCAATACCGCGATCTGGCGGTTGACGCAGTGGGCTTGTGTGCCGGTAAAGCGCAGTTGATGCTCAAGGGGCCTCTGGAGTGGCTGGGCGACTTTCCCGCTGCGGGTTGGCACCTGACGTCGGCACAACTGCGCAAACTCGCCCCGAATGGGCGTCCGTTTCCTAAGGATCGCTGGCTGGCAGCGTCCTGCCATAACGCTGAAGAGCTGGCCTTGGCCGAACTGATGGACGTCGACTTCGTCACTTTGTCACCCGTCCAGCCAACCCAGACTCACCCTGATGCTCAACCGTTGGGTTGGGAACAGGCTCAGGAGTTGATTGCCGGGTTTAGCAAACCGGTTTATCTGCTCGGCGGTGTCGGCCCTGCTGAACAGCAAAAAGCCTGGGAGAGCGGCGCGCAAGGTGTAGCGGGGATCAGAGCGTTCTGGCCTGAGGAATGACCCCCGACCTGTTGGAGCGAGGCTTGCCCGCGAAGAACTATAACTCGGTGTGCCTGATACACCCGAGCAACGACTTCGCGGGCAAGCCTCGCTCCAACACACACACTAATCGCCTGACTACGGCTTCTTGGCCGCCTCCCACAATATTTCCGCAATACCCTGCCGCTTGGCAATCAACCGCGCTGCGACAAAAAGCAGATCCGACAGCCGATTGATATACGCCAGCCCGACCCCGGTCAAAGGCTCTACAGCATTCAGATGCTGACAGCGTCTTTCGGCACCGCGGGCCAGGCTGCGGCAGACGTGGGCCTGGGCGATCAGCGCTGAGCCGCCTGGCAGAATGAAATTCTCCAGTGGCCCCAGCTCTTCATTCCATAGGTCAATAGCTGCTTCCAGTCGATCAATCTCTGCCTGATCCAGCGCCTGATAGACCGGCATCGCCAATTCACCGCCGAGATCGAACAACCGGTGCTGACACGGCGCGAGCACTTCGATTACTTCCGCGAGAGCCGGCTTTGCCGACAATTGCTCGGCCAGCCCGGCGAGGAGTAATCCAAGCTGGCTGTTGAGCGTATCAACTTCGCCGATCGCCTCGACCCGGGGGTGATCCTTCGGTACGCGTCGGCCGTCACCCAGGCCGGTTTCGCCGGTGTCGCCAGTGCGTGTGTAAATCTTTGACAAGCGAAAACCCATTCTCAATGCTCCGTTATAGCGGCGAAATGACCGCTTCAGGCACGTTCACCTGGCTGCCCGCCAAGGGCAGGCGCAAGGTGAAGCAGGTGCCCTGGCCGACAGAAGAGTGCACCTCCATCTGGCCTTTGTGATTGTTGGTGATGATGAAGTACGAAACCGACAGCCCCAGCCCGGTTCCCTGACCGATTTCCTTGGTCGTGAAGAACGGTTCGAAGGTACGTTTGCGCACTTGTTCGGTCATGCCGACGCCATTGTCTTCGACCTGAATTTCAGCCCAGGGCGGATTCAGTCTGGTACGCAGGATGATCCGCCCCGGCTCGGCATCGTCTGGACGCTGGTGAATGGCCTGTGCAGCGTTCTTCAGCAGATTCAGCAACACCTGTTCCAGTTCATTGGCCGTACCCGGCACCGGCCCCAGTTCCGGGTCAAATTGACGAATGATGGCCTGGCCCTTGAAGTCGAAACCGATGGTCAGATCGAAGTCGTTACTGGCGATCTCTACCGCCTGATCAATCAATGCCGGCAAGTCGCACGGAGCCATTTGCCGGGTGCTGAGACGACTGAAACTGAGCATGTGACTGACGATCTTCGCGGCCCGTGCGCCGGCTTGCTGAATGCCGTCGAGCAGTTTGGGTACTTCCCGGCTGACCAGATAACGATTCACTGTTTCCAGCTCAATGCCTTCGGCTTCGGCCTGCTCAATGTTTTTCTGCAGGTCGGTTGATAGCCGCCGCCTAATATTTTGCACGTTATGCAGGATCGCACCCAGCGGATTGTTGATCTCATGGGCCATACCTGCCGCAAGACCGCCGACGGAAAGCATCTTCTCGGACTGCACCATCATCTCTTCCAGCGACAACCGCTGAGTGATGTCATCGACACGAATCACCACGCCTTGCCCCGCGCCGCCAGTCAGCGGGTAGAAGGTAAGGGCATAGTGACGACGCTCTTCGTCCTTGATCCAGGTGACCCGTTCGATCTTGGTGACGCTGTGTTTCTCCACCGTCTGCTTGAGTTGTGGCAGGAAGGTTTTCATGGGCGGGAAGGCCAGGAATATCGGTTGATTCAGTGCTTCATCCAGAGGCGTGCCGGAAAGTGCGCTGGCTTCCTGATTCCACTGGGTGACATACAGCTGTTCATCCAGCGCAATCAGCGCCGAAGGCATCGAGTCGATGATGCTGTTCAGGTAGTTCTGGAACCCGGTGAGCTTCTTCTCGATCTTGCTGCGCACCTTCACCTCAAGCTCCAGCTTGCGGTTGGTGTTCCGGGTTTCTTCGGCCAGGCCCTGAGCCTGATCGTAGGCTTCCTGGGAGTCGTCCCTAGCGCGCTTGAGTTGCTGCTCTCGAGCTTCGATTCGCGACAGCATGGTGTTGAAGGCTTCAGCAAGACTGCCGATTTCATCCTTGTTGCCTGGCGCTGCGCGCAATGCGTAGCTCTCTTCCCGCGTGACCTGGCGTGAGAGCTCTTCCAACTGATAAATGGGTTCGGTGATCAGGCGCCGAATCTGCCGGGCAATGACCAGCCAGAGCAGCACGCTGAACACCAGAATGCCGAGGCTGGCAGTCAGGGTGCCGGTGTAGAACGCAGTTGGTAATTCGCTGCTGGCAACCAGCAACAGGTGGCCCGGTGCCTGACCTGCTTTCGGTACCGGGATCAACTGCGTGTTACGAAACTCGGTGATGCGCCAGCCTTCAATGTCCTTGAACCGTACCGGCAGCCTGAGCTTGTCGCCTTGTTGCAGTTGGCCGATCCGTTCGCCATTGGTGTCGTAAAGTGCGGCAGCACGTAAAGGGCCGTAATTTTTCAGCTCCTTGAGCAGCGATTCGGCATCCGCAGGTGAACTGAGTGCCTGTTCCGCGAGGTTCGGGTTGCTGATCAGGCGGCCAATGGTCTGCAGTGCCTGAGGGGCCATGGCCTCTTGGGAAATGTAATAGGCGGCGCTGATGAACGTCAGGTTGGCAACCAGCAGGACCGTGGTAAGCAAGACCAGCAAGGCTGCCAGTAGCTTCTGGCCGACCGGCAGGTTTTCCAGGCGTTGGCGCAATGGCATGGGGACGGATCACACTGGGATGAGGAATGTTCAGGGTAGCGCGCACCCCGGCCATTGGGCAAACACGTGGCCGGAGCTAGTTCGCAGGCAGCCCTCTATCCGTCAGGTGTTTTACAAGTCTGACTTTCAGTTGCTGCAAATGTGGAACCACGATGCCATGGCGCTCAGCCGTTGCGCAGGCATGACCCAGCAGATAGTTGATCTCTGTGCGGCGTCCTTGCGCGACATCCTGATGCATCGAGGAGTAATTGGCCTCTGTGGCCTGAATGACTCGCAGCACATCACTGTGCAAGTCTTCGGCCGCGTCTGGCTGTCCGCAGCGTTGAAGCAGTTCGCTCAGCTCCGCGCACAGCGTTGCAACTTCGCAGTGATGTTGCATCAAGCCACCGTTCTGGCAGTCGTGCAGTACGGTCAGTGGGTTGATCGCACAGTTCAGTGCCAGCTTGCGCCAGAGCCGGGTGAGGATATCCGGCGTCCATTCATGGGGAATGCCTGCCAGTTGCAGATCACTCAGCCACTCAGGCGGGGAAGGATCGGCAGGGTCGCCCAGCCAGTTATAACCATGCCCGGCAAACACCACGGTTCCGTCTCGTTGGCGGAACGCTCCTTCGGTGCTGGAGGCGCAGATACAACGCGCTTTCGGGACTTTTGCGGCGACCGCGTCCTGACTGCCCAGGCCGTTCTGCAGCAGGATTATTTGCGCGTCAGGTGTCAGTCGATGCGCCAGAGCCGCTACAGCCTGCTCGGCATCGTAAGCCTTGCACGCCAGCAACAGGCGTTCGATGGGCTCTTTGCCGTCGAGCGTCTGCGCGCTGATTGTCATTCGACTCTCAACACCTTGCTCAACCAGCGCCAGAGTCCCGCCATTGGCCTCGTATGCAGCCAGGCGCGCGGCTTCACGCAGAACCAATCGCACCGGTAAACCCGCTCTCGACAGTCGTACTGCCCAAAGGCTGCCCAGACTCCCGGCACCCAACACATGCCAGACGACGGCCATTAGCGGCTCACGGCGAGGCGAAGAAAACTGAGCAGGAGCGAGAAATTGGCTGTCGACATGGATGGCTCGCAGTGAACGCGGGAAAGTCTCGTTATAATAACCGGGTTTTATTCACATCAAAGACAGGCGTTTGAGCGCCATCCATTGGAGAAATGACATGCCCTCGTTCGACGTAGTGTCCGAACTGGATAAACACGAAGTCACTAACGCCGTCGACAACGCTATCAAAGAGCTGGACCGTCGCTACGACCTGAAAGGTAAAGGCGAATTCGAGTTCAAGGAAAAGGACCTGACGGTCAACCTGACTGCCGAGGCAGAGTTCCAGCTTGAAGCGATGATCGAAATCCTCAAGCTATGCCTGGTCAAGCGCAAGATCGACGTCAAATGCCTTGAAGTCAAAGACGCCTTTGCTTCGGGTAAATTGATGAAGCAGGACGCCGTTCTCAAGGAAGGCATCGACAAAGAGCTGGCGAAGAAAATCGTCGCTCACATCAAGGAAGCCAAGCTCAAGGTCCAGGCCGCCATTCAAGGCGAGCAAGTACGAGTGACCGGCAAGAAGCGTGACGACCTGCAAGAAGCCATGGCTGTCCTGCGTGCCAATGAATTTGGCATGCCGCTGCAATTCAATAACTTCCGCGACTGATTGACTGGCCTGGGCGCAGGAATTCGTTTTCCTGCGGCGCCTATGGCTTGTGCAAGGGTGTAACCATCGGGCCCGGTCTGATGGTTGCGCCGTCAGGTCGGGAAATGAGAGGAGAGAAAGATGGATTTGAATGCCGAAATGGATCATCTGGTAAAGGCCTCTCAGGCCTGGATCCCGATGATCATGGAATACGGCAGCCGTGTGCTGTTGGCGTTGGTAACCCTGACGATTGGCTGGTGGCTGATCAACCGTTTGACCACCAAAGTGGGTGCGCTACTGGCATTGCGCAATGCTGATCTCGCGCTACAAGGTTTCATCAGCAGCCTGGCCAACATCATTCTCAAGATTCTGCTAGTTGTCAGCGTTGCGTCGATGATCGGGGTTGAAACCACCTCGTTCGTGGCCGCTATCGGTGCTGCAGGTCTGGCGATTGGTCTGGCGTTGCAAGGCAGTCTGGCGAACTTCGCGGGTGGCGTGCTGATTCTGCTGTTTCGCCCGTTCCGTATCGGTGACTGGATCGAAGCCCAAGGTATCGCGGGCACTGTCGACAGTATCCAGATATTCCATACCGTGGTGCGTACCGGTGATAACAAGACAGTGATCCTGCCCAACGGCAATCTGTCCAACGGGATTATCACCAACACCAATCGCCAGCCGACCCGTAAGATCACGTTCGATGTGGGCGTGGATTACGAGGCCGATCTGAAGCAGGCGCTGCAAGTCCTGATGGATATGGCAGATGATCCTCGCATACTGCAGGACCCTGCACCGCAGGCCGTGGTGGCTGCGCTGGGTGATAGCTCGATTACTGTATCGCTTCGAGTTTGGGTCAAAACCGGTGATTTCGGCGATGTGTCGAACCGCTTCAACGCCGAGGCCCGTGACCGTCTGCGTGCTGCCAATATTGATATCCCGTTCCCGCAGCGAGTGATTCGTGTGGTTCAGGATTCAGCAGCACCGCAGTAATTAGCATATGACTTTGTAGGAGTTGCCGAAGGCTGCGAAAGCATTCTGGCTGACACGCCGCCATCGCCGCCTTCGGCAGCTCCTACAGATTCAGCGTTGCAGCCTTAAAGTTGATCTTGCGAGGGCTTCTCAGCCTCAAGCACCTCAGCCGCCTTGTCCTGGCGCGCCTCCTTGCTCCACTGCAGGATGATCATGATCAGCGTTGGCACGCCCAATAGCGCAGTGATCAGGAAGAAGTTGTGATAGCCGTACTTCTCCACCACAACCCCCGAATACCCCCCCAGCAAACGCGGCAGCAGCAACATGATCGAGCTGAGCAGCGCGTATTGTGTCGCCGAGAATTTGAGGTTGGTCAGGCTTGATAGATACGCCACGAACGCTGAGGTCGCCAATCCGGAGCTGAAGTTGTCCAGCGAAATGGTCAGCACCAACATTTTGAGGTTCGGACCCATGTCGGCCAGCATCAGGAATAGCAGGTTGGTGGCCGCCGAGGTCAGGCCGCCGATAAACAGGATCGGCATGATGCCAAAACGTACGATCAACAACCCGCCAAAGCCTGCGCCCAGCAGCGTCATGATCAGACCGAAGATCTTGCTGACACTGGCGATCTGGTCCTTGGTAAAGCCCTGATCGATGTAGAAGACGTTGGCCATGACACCCATGACCGTGTCTGACATGCGGTAAGTCGCGATCAAACCCAGCAACAGAAACGCCTGCCAGCGATAACGCAGGATGAAGTCATTGATTGGCGTCAGCACTGGAGCCAGGCCGCGTCGCCCCATTGAGGACAGGCACGCGATGGTCAGGACGGTGTAAAGGATGGCGCGCAGAAAGGCACGGTCTTCCATCAACAGGTCAGTCCAGCTGGCGTCCTGAAACAGCACGCTGGCGAAGTCCGTGTTGTAGAGCTGGGTGAACATCGCCGGAACCGACACCAGCAGCACAATCAGCACAAATACAGACGCCAGTTGGTGCACGAAACCATACCGAGCGGCCGACAGTTGAGTGCGCAGCGCCACCGGAGGCTCGCGCATGATCAGCGTAGTAATCAAGGCTGGCAGCATCAGCAGGCCGAACAGCACGTAAGTGCCGGTCCATGCCGAGTGTTTGTAGGCGAAACCCGTGGAGCCAAAACCTTCGGCAAAGTACAGCGCGCCTGCGGTGGCGAGCAGCGCCGCAACGCGGTAGCCGGACATGTAACTCGCTGCGAGGGCGGCTTGCTGAGTATCGTTGGCAATTTCCAGGCGATAGGCATCGATGGCGATGTCTTGGGTCGCGGATGAAAAAGCCACGACAACAGCGATGGCGATCAGCCAGGACAAGTGCTGCTGCGGATCGCAGAATCCCATACCGATGAGGCCCAGAATAACCAGGCTTTGGGACAATACGAGCCAGGAGCGACGCCGACCCAACTTGCCTAGCAGTGGCAGGCGCCATTGGTCGAGCAGGGGGGACCACACCCATTTAAAGGCATAGGCCAGCCCGATCAGGCTGGCATAGCCGATGGTTTCTCGAGCGACACCGGCTTCACGCAACCAGACCGACAGAGTAGAAAACACCAACATGTAGGGCATGCCCGCAGCGAATCCGAGCAATAACAGCACTAAAGTCGAAGGGCTGGCATATGCGGCGAGCGCGGCGCGCCAGGTTTTACGGGGCATGGGCTGGAGTCTGCCTCAGGTTACGAAAACAAAGGGCGCACTCTAACCGCTGTGCTCTATCGGACGCCAGCCATGACGCCGGATATCTAACCGATTGTTCTGCACAATGATGCCTTCTGCGCGTAATCGCGCGCGCTGTTCGTCGCCTGACGGTGTGCCGACGGGCAAACTGACCTTGCCGCCAGCGCCTATGACCCGATGCCACGGCAGCGACGTGCCGTCCGGCAACTGGCTCAAGGTCCGTCCGACCCAGCGCGCCGCGCGACCCAGACCCGCCAACTCCGCTAATTGCCCATAACTGACAACTTTCCCTTCCGGCACCTGATTGAGCGTAAGGTACAGCGCCGTACGCCGCGCCTGAGCCGGGTCCATACCGGCAGGATCCGATGAGTCCGGCTGCTTTTTGGTCAACGCGTTGCTCCTGTTTCTAGATAAGCGGGCCTTGGTATTTGAACTACAAGGATTTCCTGCTGTCTGTCTTTTCTGTTCCTGCGGCGGTCTTCGATTGCCTTGACGTCATCCGTTATGGATGATGCCCGATTTTCCGCTAACTGAGCCTCCTTGTTGCTTATGCTGACTAGAACTCTGCTGTTCCTCGCTGCCTCCGTTGCCACTACTCCTTTGCTCGCCGATACCGTCTGGTTGAAGAATGGCGACAAAATCACCGGCACCATCAAGCTTTTCGACGGCGGCAAGCTGGTGATTGACACCGCTTATGGCGGTTCTATTCCGGTTGACTGGAAACAGGTCAAAACGCTTGAGAGCGACCAGAAGTTGATGGTCAAGCAGGACCAGTATCAGGGCGAAATTGCCAAATCGTTGCAAGCGTCTGATGACGGCAAAGTCACGTTGACCAACGGTGACGCGCCTAAAACGGTCGAGTTGGCCAGCATCCAGCAGATTCTGAAACCCAAGCCGGTCATCACCGATCTGGTCTGGAAGGGCAATATCGATGTTGCCATGGACTTCCAGAAGGCCGAGAACGACACCGATGATTACAACGTAGCCTTCAAGACTTCGGCACGGCATGGCCAGTGGCGTCATAACGCCAAAGGCGATTACAACCGCGAGACTCAGGATGATCTGGTCAGTACCGACAACTGGAGTGCCGAGTACTCCATCGACCGCTTCCTGACCGAGAAATTTTTCTGGGATGGCCGGATCAGCTACAAGCGCGACAAGGTTGAAGACCTGAGTCGTCAGCGCGTCGTCGGTACCGGTCCTGGCTATCAGTTCTGGGATGACGAACTGGGTGCATTCAAGTTGGGCGCCTTGCTTAACCGCACTGACTACGAGTTCTCCAACGGCAGCAAGGAAAACTTCTATTCAGTCGCCGGCACCTGGGACTACAACCGCTTCCTGATCGGCAAAAAAGTTGAATTCTTCACCAATGGTGAGCTCGGCAGACCACTGAGCAACGTCGCTGACTACGCGCTGGATGCGGAAGTGGGCCTGCGCTACAAAGTCACTGACTGGGCATCGTTGAACCTCAAGGCAGAGAAGAACGTCATCAGCGGTTCCAGTGATGGCGACCTGGACAAAACCCGCTACACCGCAGGTTTTGGTGTGACCTGGTAAGCGCCTGGCAAGCCTGTTCTAAATATCTCCCGTTGCATCCCTGATTCGGCGGGAGCGTCATTATGTAGTGCGCCAAACATCCCGTGCAGACTGTGTGAAAACGTAGCGAGCGACGGCAAGACAAGGCAAAAACAGGCGAAAAAGCGGAGTCTAGGTGTTCTAAATGAGCATTTTTCGCCTGTTTTTAACGCAGTATTGCCGAGCGCAGTAGTTTTCACACAGTCTGTGTGGGAGCGAATTCATTCGCGAAAGGGCTGGTTCATCCTCAGCCGGTGTGTCGCCTGACATGCAGTCTTCCCGAATAAATTCGGTCCCACAGTCAACGCCAATCTCAGCACGAAACTTCCCCCCAAGAGCTGCAAAAAAGCTGATCGCAATAATTATTAGCTTGTCTTCCAAACCCATCCGCGTGCTCAATCAGCTGGCTATTATTCAGCTTTATTTAGGCAACCGCCGATCATCGGCGCGTTCATTGCGAGGTGTCACTGGATGAGTGTGAAGGCTATCAGGCAGGCGCGAGAGTTGTTGCTGAAGGAATACCGGGGCGTGCTGTCGACGCACTCCAAATCCATGCCGGGTTTCCCGTTTGGCTCTTCTGTTCCGTATTGTCTTGATGATCTCGGGCGACCGCTGATATTGATCAGCCGCATCGCTCAGCACACTCACAATCTGGGCAAGGACGCGAAGTGCTCATTACTGGTGGGCGAGCGCGAAGCTGACGATGTCCAGGCAACTGGGCGCGTGACGGTGATGGCTGAAGCGCAGAAGCTTGTTGATCCAGACGCCGTCGAGTCAGCTTCTCAGCGCTATTACCGTTTTTTTCCCGAATCGAAAAGCTATCACACCGCCCATGATTTCGATTTCTGGGTACTCGTGCCCGTGCGCTATCGCTTCATTGGCGGCTTTGGTGCCATTCACTGGCTCGATCATGTCGAACTGGCAAACCCGTTTGCCGGGTCCGCTGAAGCCGGCATGGTCGAGCACATGAATGCTGATCACGCCAAAGCCATTGCTCACTATGTTCAGCTCACCGGTCTGCCGCAAAATGAGGCTGCGCAGTTGGCAGGTATCGACAGCGAAGGCATGCACCTGCGCATCGGTCAGAGCCTATACTGGCTGGCATTCAATGAACCCTGTAACACACCGAAACAAGTCCGCGAAGCCTTGGTTCAGCTGGCTCACGCGGAAAAATGGCCCACTCGTGATACTCAAGAGGCTTGAATTCACGCTTTGATGACGTCACGTAGGGTCTACTGCAAGGCATTCTTGTGTTGAGGAATTCAATTGATGCGTGTTTTTCTACTGCTGTTCCTTCTTTTTCCGGTACTGGAGCTCTTCGTTCTGGTACGGGTGGGCATGTCGATAGGCTTCTTCCCGACATTCCTGATGGTGGTCGCAACCTCGCTGTTGGGCCTGTTCGTGATTCGCGTGGCCGGTTTTGCAACGGCAATGCGCGCGCGTGAAAGTCTGTCCCGCGGCGAGTTGCCCGCCCAGCAGATGCTCGAAGGTCTGATGATTGCCGTTGGTGGTGGTCTGCTGCTGTTGCCAGGTTTTATCAGCGACATTCTGGGTGTCATCTGCCTGCTGCCGATCACGCGCAAGGTGCTGGTCAATACCATGCGCAAACGTGCTGAAGAGCAGGCGATCCGCCAGCGTGCATTTGCAGAAGACATGCCGGCGAGTAACGATCCGGGGCGTCCGGGTGCGATTCATTCTCCTACGCGCGAACCTGATGTGATCGAAGGCGAGTTCGAGCATCGCGACAAATAATTCCATTCATAGCCCCACCACGCGGCACCTCAGGGTGCCGCGTGCGTTTCATGACGCAGTAACTTTCGACAAAAAAATTCTACGGCTGGCCTTGTAATCACCATGCCCGCCCTTATGTATGGGTCACCGCAAGGTTTCTGGCCTTTTTGCCAGACCGTATTCTGCGGTTCGCTCGTCGAACCGTAACCGGCAACGCCGGATGTTTAACTCGCTGGTGTAATCACCGGCGGTTTAAAAACCATAATCAGGAGATCGACAATGAAGCTTCGTCCTCTGCATGACCGCGTCGTAATCCGTCGCAGCGAAGAAGAATCCAAAACTGCTGGCGGTATCGTTCTGCCAGGTTCGGCTGCTGAAAAGCCTAACCGTGGCGAGATCCTCGCTGTGGGTACCGGCCGCGTGCTGGACAACGGTGAAGTACGTGCGCTGGCCGTGAAAGTGGGTGACAAAGTGGTGTTTGGCCCGTACTCCGGCAGCAACACTGTGAAAGTAGATGGCGAAGACCTGCTGGTGATGAGCGAGAACGAAATTCTCGCGGTCGTCGAAGCCTGAGTCACCCCACTAGTTTCCGTTACTACTCAAAGTATTTAAGGAAGATCGATCATGGCTGCTAAAGAAGTAAAATTCGGCGATTCTGGCCGTAAAAAAATGCTCGCCGGTGTCAACGTCCTGGCTGACGCAGTAAAAGCAACCCTGGGCCCAAAAGGCCGTAACGTTATTATTGAGAAGAGCTTCGGCGCTCCTCTGATCACCAAAGACGGTGTTTCGGTTGCCAAAGAAATCGAACTGAAAGACCGTTTCGAAAACATGGGCGCGCAGCTGGTCAAAGACGTTGCTTCCCGTGCTAACGATGACGCTGGTGACGGTACTACCACTGCAACCGTTCTGGCTCAGGCCATCGTCAACGAAGGCCTGAAAGCCGTCGCTGCCGGCATGAACCCGATGGACCTGAAGCGCGGCATCGACAAGGCGACCATCGCGATCGTTGCCGAGCTGAAGAAGCTGTCCAAGCCTTGCACTGACACCAAGGCCATCGCTCAGGTAGGTACTATCTCCGCGAACTCCGACAATTCCATCGGCGACATCATTGCCGAAGCCATGGAAAAAGTGACCAAAGACGGCGTTATCACCGTTGAAGAAGGCTCGGGCCTGGAAAACGAACTGTCGGTTGTTGAAGGCATGCAGTTCGACCGCGGTTACCTGTCCCCGTACTTCATCAACAAGCCAGACACCATGGTTGCCGAGCTGGACAGCCCGCTGCTCCTGCTGGTCGACAAGAAAATCTCCAACATTCGCGAAATGCTGCCTGTTCTGGAAGCAGTGGCCAAAGCCGGTCGTCCGCTGTTGATCGTTGCTGAAGACGTTGAAGGCGAAGCCCTGGCGACTCTGGTTGTGAACAACATGCGCGGTATCGTCAAAGTTGCAGCCGTCAAGGCTCCAGGTTTCGGCGACCGTCGCAAGGCAATGCTGCAGGACATCGCTGTTCTGACTGGCGGTACCGTTATCTCCGAAGAAATCGGCCTGAGCCTGGAAACCACTACCCTGGAACACCTGGGTAATGCCAAGCGCGTTGTGCTGAACAAAGAAAACACCACCATCATCGACGGTGCTGGCGTTCGCACTGACATCGACGGTCGTATCTCGCAGATCCGTCAGCAGATCGGTGACACCACTTCGGACTACGACAAAGAAAAACTGCAAGAGCGTCTGGCCAAGCTGTCCGGCGGCGTTGCAGTCATCAAAGTCGGCGCTGGTTCCGAAGTTGAAATGAAAGAGAAGAAAGCCCGCGTTGAAGACGCACTGCACGCTACTCGTGCAGCCGTTGAAGAAGGCGTGGTACCTGGCGGTGGCGTAGCGCTGGTTCGCTCGCTGCAGGCAATCTCCGAACTGAAAGGCGACAACGCCGATCAGAACGTCGGTATCGCTCTGCTGCGTCGCGCTGTAGAAGCTCCACTGCGTCAGATCGTTGCCAACTCCGGTGACGAGCCAAGCGTTGTAGTCGACAAGGTCAAGCAGGGTTCGGGTAACTTCGGTTACAACGCTGCTACCGGCGAATACGGCGACATGATTGAAATGGGTATCCTGGACCCGGCTAAAGTGACTCGCTCTGCTCTGCAGGCCGCGTCCTCTATCGCCAGCCTGATGATCACCACCGAAGCCATGATCGCTGACGCTCCGGACGACAAAGCACCAGCTGGCGGCGGCATGCCAGACATGGGCGGCATGGGTGGTATGGGCGGCATGATGTAAGCCAGTTTCACCCCCTAGCTGTACCCCATAAAAGAACCCCGCCTTGTGCGGGGTTTTTTTATGGGCAGGATCTTTGCTTTGCTTTGCTTTGCTTTGCTTTGCTTTGCTTTGCTTTGCTTTGCTTTGCTTTGCTTTGCTTTGCTTCAGCAGACCTCTGCCCCATACAAGTCTCAAGAACAACGCAAAACGAGCGTCGGAAGGCTGAGCGCAGGTGTCGTGGTGTGGGTCGCTCGGCATGGATGCCGAGCGAGCGCCGTTGGGCCAAGGATGGCCCGTCGGCGCGTGCCCACACCACGGCACCGGAGTCGAAGGTACCCCTGCGAAGCAGGGGCCGCACGTCAGCGATAAATGGTTTCCCCCCTTTGCCGAAACAAAGGGGGTCGACCGTCAGGGCGAAACCAGAACTCAGAAGCACAGAGAGTTTTTTTGCTGCCACTCAGTAGCAAAATCACTTCGCTTCACCCTTAACCCTAACTGACACTGGCTCTTGCCCCCTATAGGCCTTAAGCTGCGCCAGCCTATTTCAGATGGAGGGCGTGCACATGCGAATTCTTCTTGTAGAAGACAACCGGGATATCCTGGCCAACCTTGCCGATTATCTGGGCATGAAAGGCTATACCGTCGATTGTGCACAGGATGGCCTCTCCGGATTACATCTGGCGGCAACCGAACATTACGACCTCATCGTGCTCGACATCATGCTGCCCGGCATCGATGGCTACACCCTGTGCAAGCGACTGCGTGAAGACGCCCGCCGTGACACCCCGGTCATCATGCTGACCGCCCGTGATCAACTGGATGATCGCCTGCAAGGCTTCCGCTCCGGTGCTGATGACTACCTGCTCAAACCTTTCGCCCTGTCCGAGCTGGCTGCGCGCATCGAAGCCGTATTGCGTCGTGCTCAGGGCGGGGGGCGACGTACCTTGCAAGTTGCTGAACTGGTCTACGACCTCGATACACTGGAAGTCACTCGTGAAGGGCGTCTGCTCAAGCTCAATCCGGTTGGTCTGAAGCTGCTTGCCGTATTGATGCAGAAAAGCCCCCACGTGTTGCGTCGTGAGGTTCTGGAGGAAGCGCTGTGGGGTGATGACTGCCCCGACAGCGACAGTCTGCGCAGTCACGTTCATCAACTGCGCCAGGTAATCGACAAGCCTTTCGACAAGCCACTGCTGCAAACTGTGCACGGTGTTGGTTACCGCCTGGCCGAGGGCCGGGATGGAGTTTAAACAGAGCCTTGCCCAACGCATCATCATCGCATTCGCGTTGATGAGTGCACTGGTGGCAGGTTCCTTTGCCATGGGCATCGTCGCGACTGTCCATCTGGTAGAAGAGAAACTGATTTCAGCGGGCCTTGGCGGCGACCTGAACCGTTTGCTGCTGCTCGACAGTGTCAGCGACTGGAGTCACCGTCCGGAGCCTGATCAGCTCTTCTATTTCAGCGGCGGCCCTGGCGATTTCGATATACCCAGCGACCTCAGGCATCTTGAGCCTGGCTTTCATGAAGTGTTTCGTGGCCCGCTGTCCTATCACGCCATGATCGAAGTGGTCGACGGTCGACGTTATGCATTGCTTCAAGATCAAAGCGATTTTGAAGAGCGCGAGCGAGTGTTATTCGCCGTCGTGCTGGTGGGTTTCGTGCTTGCCTTGGGGTTGGCGGTATTTCTGGGCTGGGTGCTGGCTCGCCGGGTCATGGCGCCTGTTGTAAGACTGGCCCGGCAAGTGCGTCATCGCGATCAGTTGCTTGGTTTGGCACCTCCATTGGCGCCTGACTATGCCGCTGACGAAGTAGGAGAACTGGCCGTGGCCTTCGATGCCACGCTGGGGCGCCTGCGTCAGGCGTTGACCCGCGAGCGTATGTTCACCAGCGACGTCAGCCATGAACTGCGAACCCCATTGATGGTACTGGCCAGCTCCTGCGAGCTGTTGCTGGACAATCCAGCGCTGGATGCTCGTGCCAGAGCGCAGGTCGAGCGGATTGCCCGGGCGTGTGAGGAAATGCGTGACCTGGTCCAGACTTTCCTCATGCTGGCGCGCACCCAGCGTGAAGACGCCAACATGGTTCCCAGGGTGTCCCTGGAAAGTGTTGCCGAAGACCTGATTGCACTGTGGCGCGGCCCTATTGAAAGCAAGGGACTGCAACTGACTGTGCGCTCAGTTGGCACCAGTCAGCCCTCAGGAACTCTGTACAACTCCACTTTCCTTCATGCTGTCATGGGCAACCTGCTGCGCAATGCCCTGCATTACACCGACCAGGGCTTCATTACGTTGACGTTGCAGCAGGAAGGTTTTCTGGTGGAGGACAGCGGGGTCGGTATCCCTGAAGAAAAGCGCGAGGCCATGTTCGAGCCTTTTGTGAGGGGTAACGAACAGCGTGGTGAGGGGCTTGGATTAGGGCTCTCGCTGGTTCAGCGCATCTGTGAAAACCAGGGGTGGAGCGTCAGCTTGAGCCCGATGGAGCCCAACGGTTGCCGCTTTAGTGTGAAGCTCAAAAAGTAAGTCAGTCTGCGTCCATCAACGATATGCCTCCCCGTTTCAACTCCTGAATAACTCTGACGGTTTTGTGTTCCTTACGCCCTCAGGGGCGCTAAACCTTTGAAGTATCTGGAAACATCTGTGCAGACCTCCGACACTTTTTTCACATGGACATGACCTGACGCTGACAGCGCCCTGACTATCTTGCCGGCATCGACATGAGCAGGTGCCCCCATGAGCAAGCGAATCGAACTTGAGTTTTCACGCAAGTACAACCACGAACATGCCCAACAATATTTGCAAAAGCATAAGGACAATCTGTCGCGCCGCCTGTCTCATTGGCGCGATGAGCAATTGGCGCGTACTGCTTTGCATCGTGCGGGTGATCCGGGGTTAGTGCTTGACCTGCCTTGCGGGGCCGGGCGTTTCTGGCCACTGCTGGCTGAAAAGTCGAACCGGATGATCATTGGTGCAGACAATTCGGCTGACATGCTGAAGACCGCTTGTGCTGCTCAACCAGCAGAAGTGGTGAAAAGGGTACAACCCTTGCACACATCTGCCTTCGACATCGATCTACCCGACAACGCCGTAGACAGCATTTTCTGCATGCGGTTGCTTCACCATGTCGGTCAGGCCGATCATCGCCTCGCTCTGCTAAAGGAGTTTCAGCGTGTTACACGTGACAGTGTGATCATTTCACTCTGGGTCGATGGCAATTTCAAAGCGTGGAAACGCAAGCGCCTCGAGCAAGAGCGGCAAGCGAAGATTGGGCAATATAGTTACCAGAATCGCTTTGTGTTACCGGCCGCTACCGTCGAGGCCGAGTTTGAACAGGCTGGATTCCGTATTCAGGATCGCCTGGATTTTCTACCGATGTACGCCATGTGGCGTGTGTATTTACTGCGTAAGAGGTAAACAAGATGGGCGTACAAGTCGCTATGGAGCCCACAAACTCAAAGGAAGAGCGTTTCGATTCCTTCTGGACTCAGCATGGCGAATGGGTTGAAGAGCCCAACCAGCGTCGGGGCGGTGAGAGCGGTGTGCAACGGATAATTGCCGATGATGGCCAACTGATTTATGTCAAACGGCAGGTTGGGCATACCTATCGCAGTTGGCTGCATCCATTCGGGCGCCCGACGGTGTTGCGCGAGCGTGATGCGATTCAGGGCTTGAGCGGGCTTGATGTGAACGTGCCCAGGCTGATCTTCTGTGGCGCACAGCGAGACAAAAGCCATGAGTGGCGTGCGCTTCTGGTGACTGCGGCCCTGGACGGGTTTGTGGAGATCGAAGACTGGTACGCCGCAGGTGGACGAGAGCACCATGGCGAGGCGTTGCATGATCAACTGCTCCATGAATTGGCAGGTAATCTGGCGCGTATGCATAAGGGCCGCTGGCAGCATAGTTGCCTTTATATAAAACACATATTTGTACGCGTTGTTGGCGAAGGTGATAACGCCAAAGCCGAAGTCGCATTGCTTGATCTTGAGAAGTGCCGCCGCCGTCTGACTGCAGCGGCCGCGGCGCGCCATGACCTCAAGCAGCTACGTCGCCATTCGTCGTTCACTTCAACGGATTGGCAGAAGTTGGTCTATTTTTATCAGGCAGCGTTTGGCAGCGCTATCAAGGGTTTAGACTGATGAAACTAGAACTGGCACGAGGTTTATTTATTCTGGGTGCGCTGGCGGTGACCTCCGCTGCAATGGCCGCCTGGGTACAGCCGGGAACACAGATTTTGAGCGCTCTACATGGCGAAGGGCATTGCCCGCTGCCTCGGATCGCAAAAGCTCCCGACCTGGTGAGTCCAAGTCACGACTTGCTGTTATTGATGTTTGGGTTGGCTCAAGGCTCGGGTAGCGGGCGCTAGCCATTGGCGTTTGCTGCTTCACTGACTGAAGGCCCCTGTGATGGGGCCTCGTTGCATGTGGGCTTTAGATCAAGCTCAGCGCAGACCAGATTGCTTCAAACCAGATGCAGATGGTTGTCCCAAAGTCCGGCAGGCAGATCCAGAGGCTTTGCGAGCAGCTCGTTTTGACGACAGTCGTAAAAACGGCAACGGCCTTGTCCGGAGGTCACCACAAATCCATCCGTTACCGCGCCAACACCGGCGCAGTCGGGCAGGGCAGCGTCGAGGCGGACTGCGCCGCTGTTCAGATCCCAGATGAAAAACCGATTGCCTCGTGGCGCGGTAAGGGCCACCAGACGCAATTCGCTGTGTACAGCAACGCTGGCGGTGTAATGCCCCATCGAAGCCAGTTGCTGTTCGCTTACAGGAAACGCAACAAACGGCTGGCCCGGGCGTTTGATCGCCAGCAGCTCCGAGGACTCCTGGGCGTCTCCCATGAATTGCTGACCCGAGACGATGGTGCCGTCGCTGGCGATACCCAGGTGACGAACACTGTTCATGGATTGCGCCAGGGTTTCCTTGCTTAGTAGCGTGCCGTCGCGCTGCATCAATACCAGGCTTGGCTGCATGGCGTTCAGATTCATTTCGACGCGGCTTTCCGCTTCAGTCCGGATCCCGCCATTGGCCACCACCAATGTTTCGCCATCAGGCATCCAGGACACCTGATGCGGGCCAATACCATGGGTGGAGATTTCCCCTGTATGCACCAGACGCTCGTCCACAAACCGATACACGCCGAGTACACCGCGCCCAGGGTCGGTGGTGTCATTCTCGGTGGTGTAGAGCCATTCGCCGCTGCTGTGGATGACTGCATGGCCGTAGAAATGCCGATCAGGTTGCGAGTGGATCGTCTGTAGCAGACGTCCATCATTCAGGTCGATCAGATAACTTTCAGTGCCCGGTCTACGGGCGACGAATAGCGCCAGATTCAGCGTTGGATGATTGATGATGTCGTGGCAGCGTTGGCCGACCCGGGTTGCGAACACTTGTTGACCATCCAGACGATAACCCACGGCGTAGTGCTGGCCGTCGCCATCATCGCGAGCGGACAGCAGCAGCGGGCTTTTGCCTTTCTGTCGAAACAGCGTCCAGCCGCCCAGGGTGCAGGCACTGAGCAGCAAACTTCCGAGTGCCAAAGCCTGGCGTCGCAACATCATCTTTATCTCCCGGTCAGTCGCCGTCGTTGGCGTTGAAGCCCAGCTGGATGCCCAGAGCCTTGGCCAGTTCGCCTTCATGCAGGCGGTGTACGACATTGAGGCTGTCGTAGAAGGCATTTAACTGCTGACGACCCTCTTCACTGGCCAGCAAGTCGACGAGGGGCGGCTTGAGGTCCGACAGCAGTTTGCGACTGGCAGCGTAAGCAGCGTCGATCTTGTCTGCCAGCGGTTTCTGCTCGGCGGGCAAGAGACCACGCAAACCTTTGTTGTCGACCCCGGCCCATACCGTCTGAGCGCTGGCCAGGCTCGCTTCCAGGCTGCTCAGGGATGACTGGCTACGCCATGCGTCCGCCTGGAATGGTTGTGGCTGACCTTTGCTCTGACGACCCAGCGGTGTGCCGAGCTTTTTCTTCAGCGTGTCCAGTGCGGTGACTTGCACGCGCAGCAACTCGGCGATGGCCTCGTGAGAGTCTGCGTAGCGCTGGTTGGGGAATTTACTCAATTGCGCGAGCATGCCGTCGTTGCTGTTCCAGCGGCTGAGGATCTCTTCGGCGAGGGCTTTCTGGCGCTCACCAATCGCCATCAGCAACGGGCAATAACGGGCTTTTTGCTCGGCGTTGGCCATGTCGATGGCAGCGTCGAACAGGATGTATTCATAAGCGGACAAGCCTTGAACGACCACGCTGGATTTGGCCAACGCATCGGGGGTGATCTGCGGTTGGGCGGTCACCAGTTGTTCCACCTGACGGCCGACCAGATTTTTCTTGTCCGGCCAGAACTGCACCTGCCATGAACGATTGCCCTCGGCCAGTGGCCCGATCAGCAATGGCTGCAGCTCGGCCCAGGCCTTCTGGGCATAGAGGAAGTCAGCGCGGGCAGTGTCCAGATCAGTCTTGCCTTCGCAGAACGCCAAAGCGCTTGTCGCCAACTTGCGATCAGCATCAACCCAGCGGCTGTAGGTCGGCAGGATCACTTGCTTGGCAATCGCTGCCGAAGTGACCGCTTGCGGGTCCGAAGGCGCGCAGGCACCCAAGGCGAGCGCGGCAAGGCTGGTGAAGAGCAACTTGGGACGGAACATGTCCGGCTCCTTATAGTTTTTAAATGAAAGAAGTCATAACGAATTCAGGAACGCCAGCAATGCTGCGCGTTGCTCGGCATCGAACGCCAATACCTGACGCTGCGCGGCCTGAGCTTCACCGCCGTGCCACAGCACCGCTTCGAGCAGATCGCGGGCGCGTCCATCGTGTAAAAACTGAGTGTGGCCGCTGACGGTCTGCGTCAGACCTATGCCCCACAGAGGCGGCGTGCGCCATTCGCGCCCGGTCGCCTGAAATTCGGTGCGATTGTCAGCCAACTCGGCGCCCATGTCATGCAATAACAGGTCGCTGTAAGGACGTATCACCTGATTGGCGAGTTCCGGCTCGGCAGCATCATGGCGTGTCTTGAACTGCGGTGTATGGCATTGCTGGCAGCCAGCCTCGTAAAACAGATTCTTGCCGGCCAATACCTGCGGGTTTTCAATATTACGACGGGCAGGAACTCCCAGGTTGCGACTGTAGAACAGCACCAGCCGCAGGATATTGTCGCTGACCTCGGGCTCGCCATCCGGCCCATTGCCGTTAGGGGCCGCAAGGCAGTCGGTCTGTGTGGGCGTGCAGTCATCGAAATTGCGCAGGCTGGTGGTCAGCCCCATGTCGCCTGAAAACGCGTGCACGTTTTGTTGGTTTAGATTGGGCTGCCCGGCCTTCCAGCCAAAACGGCCCAAGGCGACAGTCTGTTGCTCATCGTCCCACACCCAGTTCGGGCGACCGGAGATGCCGTCGCCGTCTTTGTCATCGGGATCCGCATTGGCCAGAATCGCCGCATCGGGAATCGCCTCCAGCAGCCCCAGGCCAATCATTGGAGGTGCGACACGCACCGAAGCGCGGGTTTCAGGGTGCATCGGGCCGTAGCCCAGATGAGTGATGCTCAAGGTCGGCTTGCGCAGTTCGACCACAGTGCCATCGCGGAACCTGACTGGCATGGGCTCGTACTCGATGCGCACTCGGCCCTCTGGCTCAACACCCGGCACTGCCATGTCCTGCAACTGTCCGCCATAGACAGGTTCGGGCAGCACACCATTCTTCTTGATCAGTTCAGCTTGCGCCGGATCATCCGGGATCGACAGGCGCACCAGCATCGAAACGGCATTGACATCATCCTGCTCGGGAGGATGACCGCGACCGTCCTTGACGTGGCAGTTCTGGCACGCATTAGTGTTGAACAATGGCCCCAGACCGTCGCGGGCCGTTGTGGTGGAAGGTGCAATCACCCAAGGGCTGCGGAAGAAGCTGTTACCCACGCTGAAGTCCAGACGCCGCACCGGAGACAGATTCGCCGACGGCATCGAAAACGCATTCACGTCCCGCTTGTTCACCGTCGCCTTGCCACCCGCCAGCGCCTCGCCCGGCTCAGCCTGGGTGAAACGCGGGGCGTCATCGCATGCGCCCATCGTCAGAGCACTGAGCAACACAACAAAGGGACGCAACCGCGTAGCCATAACCATCCTGCAACAAGCCCGAAATCAGGGCGTGCAAGCTTAACAGCCTCGTCGTTTTTGAATAAGAGGGATTATCGTTTGCCTTGGTGGGTGCAATGTGTTGTTACGAAATCGTTGGTCATGCAGCTTTATCCAGTTTGGTTCCGAAGCTATTTTCTTCCCGAAAATATTCAGAAGGACTTTTCCCGGCCCTTAGACTTTACGCATTGCTTTGCTCTGTTCGAGCAATTTATCGCTGGGCTGCTCTTTTCTCCGATTGAGGCTTGGTCCGGGCGGAAATTATCGAAAATTATTCAGACTTTCATCTGGTTTGAACGTCGCGGAAGGGGCAACAATGGCTTTCAGGACTGAGTGCCTGAGGTGCCTTGGCCGGTAAAGATATCGCTTTCAGGATTTAGGACTTTGTCCAGAAAACTTTGGGCATCCGTATTACCTTCAGCCGTGTTGGTTTTGTAGTTGAAGTCCTGGTCTATCCAGTCCTGAAGCCTGGTTTCATAGTCGCTGGGGTATTGCGACTGCTCAATGGCGGGCAGCCCTTTGTAGTGATCAAGAACCGAGGTGTAAAAATCAGTCAGCTTGCCTGTCGCGCTGTACTCCGCGCTTCCTTGGGCCACGACTTGCTGGCGCCATACTCGCTCCTGACGGTAAGACTCCAGCCAGGCTGATTTTTTTTCGTTGACGGTGAAATCACTACTTTCGTCATAGGCGATGACAGAAAGCTGTTCTTGTGACATGCCGGCGAACGGGTTTTTTCCGCTGCCATTGAGGAATTGGGTCGCGCTTTTTGCGCGCTCCAGACGATCTGGATCGTCGCTGTCAGGAGTTTCCGCATTGTGCCGCGCTTTATTGGCGTCGTAGCTGCTGCCAACCAGTTGCTCTGTCAGTTGTCCGGCTTTCTCACCCAGTTCTTTGCGGCTGAGACTTTTGTCTCTGGCTTCTGCACGAGCAGAGGCTTCACTCAACTGGCGCGCCAGTGAGGACAGTGAGCTCGTATCGTTTGTAGTTCCGACCGTGCTCGCCAGCGAGTCGGTCGCCGTTGAGGGCACTGACAGGGTTTGGCTGACTTGAGTGCCGGACACCTTGATGTTCTGGTTCGAGGGAGTACTGGTATTGATTGAGCTGACCAAATCTGATCTCCATATCTTGAAAAATCCAGGTTCACCTCTGTCTATCGGCCACTCATCCGGGAGCTGAAACGACTAACGTTGATCAGGCGGTGACCGGTCGTGCGTCGCACGGTCGGTTTCCGGAACTGCACAAATTTTTCCCCGGCAACGGGCGCCGCCATCAGGATGAGGCAGCCACGCTAAATGCGGCCGCCAGCGGCAAAAGAGACGATAAGCAATGTTAAACATCGGCCTGGCGAACCGCCATGATAACGGTGCAGCCCATGCACCCAGGCCCGCTGCTCGCCAGCTCCAGAGCGTAGCGTCAAGGCCAGTGACCCATGTTCCGTCGTCAAACCTGGCGTGCAACGACGAATCCATTTGCGCAAGCGTGAATTCCACAGAGTCGGTATCAAAAGCTTCATCACTGATATCGACAAAACGAAGCCGATCCGGTGCAGCACGCGAACGCAGAATTTTGATTTCTCGAGCGCAGAGTGGGCATTCACCGTCAAAATAGAGCGTCAGTGGCCACTTTGTTGTCTCGTACATTGATGGGGGGCCCTGTATCGGTTTTCCACACAGTATTCCCAAACCTCCAGGCCGACAATGGGCACTTCAGTATCCCGCTCCAGCTTCAGAGATAATTAACAGCCAAAAAAAATGCCAGTCAGCAAAGCCAACTGGCATTTCATTCACCCGTTTCAAGCGTTCAGAAACAAACGCTCAGAGCTCGTTGATCAGAACTCGTGATCGGCGTTGTCCGGGTTCAGGTCGGTGATGCCGAGCTTGCCAGCGGCTTGCTCGATGGCACCGGTCTGCTTGACCAGGGCGGCGATGGCGTCGCGAACGATCTGGTTGCCTTCGGTGTTGCCCGCAGCGATCAACTGGTCGAAGTGCTGACCTTTGTTGGCTTGATCGACGAGGACTTGCAGTTTTGCCTGAGTGGCGTCCAGGTCGGCGCGCAGGGTCGCGTCGGCGGCTGGATCGGCTTTGGCTACCAGGGAAGACAGGCTTGGACCGCTGACCTTGGTGCCGTCTGTACGGGTGTATTCGCCCAGGTAAACGTTGCGGATGCCTTTACCGTTGTAGAAGTGCGAGTTGTGGGTGTTGTCGCTGAAGCAGTCGTGCTCGTCTTCGCTGGAGTTGGCTTCCAGCGCAACTTTCATGCGCTCGCCAGCCAGTTCGCCAAGGGACAGGCTGCCCATGCCGAAGAGCATTTTACGCAGGCCGCTTTCGCCGCTTTCGGCTTCCAGGCTGGCGCGATAGTTGTCGGCAACGCCCGGCTTCCAGTTATTGACCATTTCTTCCAGATCGCTGACCAGCAGGTCAGTCACTGCGGTCAGGTAAGCGCGACGACGATCGTTATGACCGCCGGTACCGCCTGCGCCTTCGATGTAATCAGAGGCTGGACGCTCGCCAGCGCCCGCTTCGTTACCGTGCAGGTCCTGGCCCCACAGCAGGAATTCGATGGCGTGGTAGCCGGTTGCAACGTTGGCTTCGGAGCCGCCCAGCTCGTTCAGGCTGGCCAGTTTCTCAGGCGTGATTTCTTTCACGTCGACCTTGTCTTCGCCGACCTGAACTTCGGTGTTGGCGATGATGTTGGCGGTTGCACCCGGGTTGCCCAGCGCGTGTTGGTAGTCCTTGGCGACGTAGTCGATCAGGCCCTCATCCAGGGGCCAGGCGTTAACCTGACCTTCCCAGTCGTCGATGATCGTGTTGCCGAAGCGGAATACTTCGGTCTGCATGTACGGCACACGAGCGGCAACCCAGGCGTCGCGCGCAGCCTTGAGGGTCTTGTCGTTCGGGGTGGCGAGGAAGTCCTTGATCGCAGTCTGCAGCGTTTTGGCACTCGATTCAGCATCGCTGAACGCGGCGTAAACCATGTTGCTGTAGTTGGCGACTACGGCCTTGGCAGCGGCGTCACTGGATTGTGCAGCAGCCGGTGCCGAAGCAGTCGCCTCAGGCGCTGGTGCAGCAGCAGGCGCTGGTGCCGGCGCGGAAGCGGTGGCTGGTGCTGCAGCTTTTTTCTCATCGCCACAGCCGGCGAGAGAAATAGCGATGGCCAGCAGACTAGCGGTTGCCAATGGCATACGAATCATGACGGAATCCTGCGTCTAGAGGGTTCAAGGCGCCAGGCGCCCAAAAAAAGCTGCAACATAATGCGAAAGATTTGCATTCGGTGTAAAGGCCTATTGCCTTTGAGGAAAGATGAGTTGGGGTAGGGTTGTAACAAAGAGTGTCAGTTTCAAGGTTGACTCATCGAGGTTCGTTGACATTGCTTCTTGGTAAGGGCGGCTACTTCGCGCTCCGTGGGAGCTAAGCCCTGTATCCCTGACACCGCGCTGTCGCTAAGCAAACGGATGACCCTGTAGGAGCCAACTTGTTGGCGAGACGTCGGACCCGCATCGTCAGAAATTCCGCTTCGCCAACAAGTTAGCTCCTACAAGGTCCGCGTTTCAAATCCATTATTGGAGTGATGTTTGATAGGAGCAGAGCTTGCTCGCGATGCAGGCAATGCGGTGCGCGAGATAAATCAGATTGTTCTTGTCGCGGGCAAGCCCGGCTCCCACAGATGGCGATACTCTGCAGCCTTATGAAACTTCCACATTGATGCGTTGTGCCTGTCTCAAATAAGCCAGCAACTCCCGAGCCGGTAGCGGCTTGCTGTACAGGTAGCCCTGACCTTCATGGCAGCCTTCGGAAATGATGTAGGCCTCCTGCTCGGTGGTCTCCACGCCCTCGGCGATCACCTGCATACCCAGACTTTTCCCCAGCTGGATAATGGCGCGCACGATGGTTGCGTCGTCATCATCATCGATCAGGTCTTGCACGAAGCTTTTGTCGATCTTGATCTTGTCCAGCGGCAGACTCTTGAGATAACTCAGGGACGAATAGCCGGTCCCGAAGTCATCAATAGCGATCAGCGCACCGGAGCGGCGCAGGCTGAGCAGATGCTGCGCGGCGGTGGTGATGTCTTCCATCAAGCCGGTTTCGGTGACTTCCAGTTCCAGGCTGCGTGGCGGCAGGCGGTAGATCTGCATCAGGTTGTTGACCACCCGTGGCAGTTCGGTGTGGTGCAACTGGACGGTCGAAAGGTTGACCGCCATGCGCAAGTCAGTGAATCCCTGATCGTGCCATTCGCGCAATTGGCGGCAAGCCTGGTCAAGCACCCATTCACCAATCGTAATGATGGAGCCGTTCTGTTCTGCCAGCGGAATGAATTGGTCTGGCGGCACCAGGCCGTGTTCCGGGTGCTGCCAACGGATCAGGGCCTCGACGCCCACCACGCGATTCTCGCGATAGCTGATCTGCGGCTGATAGACCAGAAACAGCTGGTTGCGGGGCAGGGCGTCGCGCAGGTCTTTTTCCAGCTCCCGGCGGCGACGCATTTCGCAGTCGACGCTGGCGATATAAAACTGATATCGGTTGCGCGAGCGCGACTTGGCCAGCGTCATGGTCTGTTCGGCTTTCTGCAGCAGCTTTTCAGTGCTGTCACCGTCTTCCGGGAAGAGCGTGATGCCGATGGTGGCGCGCAGACGAATTTCCTGGTCACCGAGGGCAAACGGCGCTTCCAGATCATCAAGGATGTTCTGTGCCAGCTCTGCGGCTTCATAAGGCTGCTCAATATCAGCCTGCACCATGGCGAACTGGTCGCCGCCCAGCCGCGCCAGCGCGCCAAGCCGACCGCTGTGGCCCCGCAACCGGTCTGCCAGCGCCAGCAACAATTGGTCGCCAGTCTGGTAGCTGAATTGTTCGTTGATGCTCTTGAAGTCATCCAGCCCGACGCACAACACAGCAACCCGGCGTTGAAGACGTCCGGCATCCACCAGAATCTTGTCCAGTTGCTGTTGCAGTTGCTGGCGGTTGGGCAGGCCGGTGAGGAAGTCATACTGAGCCATGCGCAGCAGGCTGATTTCAGCTTCGTGGCGCAAGTGCGTATTGCGTTCGATGGAAGCCAGCAACTGGTTGGCCGTATTGACCCAAATGCCCAGTTCGTTTTTCTCGTGGCCCTTGAGCAGCGGAAGCTGGTGTTCGCTTGGGCGATCGGGGTTGATGTTAGTCAGGTGTTCGATGATGCGCGACAGCGGCTTGGTCAGCAGCCAGTGATAGACCAGATACAACACCAGGCCCATCGCCAATGCGCGTAGCACCCCGGAGATGAAAATAATCACGGCATTGATGATGAAACCTTCGCCATAGGTGGCTGTGTCCATCGTGATGCGCAGGTCGCCGTAGTACTCGCTGTAAGGGCTGCGGCCGACCAGTTGAGTAGTGAAGCTGCGCTCCTTGCCAAGAATCAGGTCGGTCAGCCAGCGCGTTGAAGTGGCTTTCAGGGGGCGCTCTTTTTCAGCGAGCAAGGTTTCATTCGGATGGCCAATGGATGCCAGCCGCACCGCATTGTCCTGAAACAGACCTTCAATGACCTGCATGCCCATTTCCCGGTCCAGGCTGTATACGGCCTGAGTCGACGGGTCACGGAACATGTCCAGGATCCTTTCTGCATCGCTCGCTACGGCCTGGCGAGTCTTGTACGCGTCGTAGACGATCTGCGCACAACTCAACACAACGCCTACGACCAGTGCCGAGAGCAGCACCACGCGCAGAAGCTTTACTGACAGGCTGTTTTTGAGTTCCAGCTTCAAATGGCTATTCCTTAATCCGTGCCGGGTGCGTCAAGCCTTTGCAACCGTCAAAAAACAGTGGAACCAGAGCGAGATCGCTAAACGGCGATTCCTCTCCTCTTCACCTGCTCTCTTGCTCCATCCCGACCTCATCATAAAGTCAGGCATTCTCACTGTGTCGGACAAAAACCTTTGAAACTTGAACAGAATTGTAAAAACCCCAGCGGATGATATTAGTCCGCTATCGTCGGCTGACAAGACATTAAGCACATTTCATGGATGAAAAAAAACCCGGCAATGCCGGGTTTTTTGACTGGATCTGAAATCAGGCAGCGAATTGCTTCGCTACGAAGTCCCAGTTAACCAGGTTCCAGAATGCTTCAACATACTTTGGACGCAGGTTGCGGTAGTCGATGTAGTAGGCGTGTTCCCATACATCGCAGGTCAGCAGCGGGGTGTCGCCGCTGGTCATTGGGTTGCCTGCGCCGATGGTGCTGGCCAGAGCCAGGGAACCGTCAGGTTTTTTCACCAACCAGCCCCAGCCGGAACCGAAGGTGCCGATAGAGGTTTTGCTGAATTCTTCTTTGAACTTGTCGAATGAGCCGAAAGCCGCGTTGATAGCGTCAGCCAGTGCGCCAGTAGGTTCGCCGCCAGCGTTTGGTGCCAGGCATTCCCAGTAGAACGTGTGGTTCCAGACTTGAGCGGCGTTGTTGAAGATGCCACCCGAAGAAGTCTTGATGATTTCTTCCAGGGTTTTGCCTTCGAACTCGGTGCCTGGCACCAGGTTGTTCAGGTTCACCACGTAGGTGTTGTGGTGCTTGTCGTGGTGATATTCCAGTGTCTCTGCGGAAATGTGCGGTACCAGAGCATCTTTGGCGTACGGCAGCGGCGGCAATTCAAAAGCCATGGTTTATCTCCTAATCAGGTCAGTTGCGGTGAGCGCAAGGCCGATCACGGGCGGCCAGACAGAACATGCACCGGCGAGTTTGTACTCTTTGCGGCGCAGGGTCAGGATCATAGCACCGGGTCTGCCCGTTAACCACGCAACAACTGTGTGGGATAGAGGTTCCAGAGGATTTACCGAAAGGAAATGCGAGCTGATACAAGGCCCTGGTGCGTGAGGGATTCTATGTTGGCCTGCAAGCGTTGATCCCGGTGGGAGCGAATTCATTCGCGAAGAGGCCGGTACATCGAAGCTTATGTGCTGCCTGACCTACCGCTTTCCCGAATAAATTCGGTCCCACTTGAATGCGTAGAGCCTGTTGGCGGTGCTTGCCCGCGATAAACGATAACGCTGTGTGCCTTGAGGCTGCGTCTCATGTATCGCGAGCAAGCTCTGCTCCCACAGGGTTTTGCATTTAGCGTTATGGATTTACGCAGCCCTGATCAATTGAAGGGCAACGCTGAACATCATCACTGCGACCATCAGGTCCAGCAGTCGCCAGGTGGCCGGGCGCGCCAGCCAGGGGGCCAGCCATGCTGCGCCGAGCGCCAGGGTGCTGAACCACAACAGTGACGCACTGGCTGCGCCCACCACATAAGCCTCTGGCACACTTTGCTGAGCGCCAAGGGAGCCGACCAGCAACACCGTATCGAGATAAACATGGGGGTTGAGCAGGGTCACTGCCAGGGCGCTGAGCAGAACCGCCCGACGCGAGCGCAGGCCAACAACTTCACTCTTTTCCAGGCTCTGACTGGAGCAGGCCCGGCGCAACGCAAGGCTGCCGTACCAAAGCAAAAACACGACGCCGCCCCAGCGAGCAACCGCCAGCAGTGTCGGGTTTTGCGCCAGCAGGTTGGCCAGGCCAAATACGCCGGCGGCAATCAGGATCGCATCACAGACGATGCATACCATTGCTACCGGCAAATGATGTTCGCGACGCAGACTCTGCGCTAGAACAAAAGCATTCTGAGTACCGATCGCCATGATCAAACCGCCCGCCACCAGCAGGCCGTTGAGATAACTTTGCCACATGAAAAATATGCTCCACGCACTGAATAATCTGCCTGTCCGGCAGGTTTGTATGGCGATTGTGAGTGGCAAACCTGTATAAGAAAAACCAATATTACTGATCGCTCATTAGGGAAACTGATGTTCGACTACAAACTGCTTTCAGCGCTGGCAGCCGTGATTGAACAGGCAGGCTTCGAGCGTGCCGCGCAGGTATTGGGTTTGTCCCAGTCAGCAGTGTCCCAGCGGATCAAGTTGCTGGAGGCGCGGGTGGGGCAGCCGGTTCTGGTTCGCGCCACACCGCCGAGCCCGACTGACATTGGTCGTCGCCTGCTCAACCATGTGCAGCAAGTGCGGTTGCTGGAGCGTGATCTGCAAAGCCAGGTGCCCGCCTTGGACGAAGAAGGCATGCCGGAGCGCCTGCGCATCGCACTGAATGCCGACAGTCTGGCGACATGGTGGGCCGATGCGATTGGCGACTTCTGCGCGCAGAACAATCTGTTGCTGGATCTGGTTGTCGAAGACCAGGACGTGGGCCTCAAGCGCATGCGGGCAGGCGATGTCGCGGCCTGTTTGTGCGCCAGCGAACGCCCTGTTGCCGGTGCCCGCAGTCTGTTATTGGGTGCGATGCGGTACCGTGGCCTCGCCAGTCCGGCATTCATCGCGCGCCACTTTCCGGAAGGTTTCGAGGCGAAAAAACTTGCCCGTGTTCCAGCGCTGGTATTCGGCCCGGATGATTTTTTGCAGCATCGTTATCTGGCTTCACTAGGGATCGAGGGCGGGTTCGAGCATCATGTGTGCCCATCGTCCGAAGGTTTTTTACGCATGACCGAAGCCGGAGTGGCCTGGGGGCTGGTCCCGGAAATACAGGTACGCGAACAACTGCAGCGCGGCTTGCTGGTGGAGTTTGCTGAAGACAAACCGGTGGATGTGCCGCTGTACTGGCATCATTGGCGCAATGGCGGTCAATTGTTGACCCGATTGACGGAGCATCTGGCGCAGCAGGCGGGGCAGTGGCTGGTGCCGTTGGGGCTGAAGTGATTTTCAGGTTGGAATGCGTTCCTGTGGGAGCGAGGCTTGTGTAAGGCTTCAGGTTCATGATGAGCCTGTGGGACCGACCGGGGTGGCGCTTCACTTCATTCGGGAAGGCGGCATTTCAAGCGATACATCAACTGCGGATGTACCGGCCCCTTCGCGAATGAATTCGCTCCCACGGATTTGTGTTTGCAGGCCAACATAGAATCTCCCGCATGTGATCTCGATCAAGTCAGACAAGACCTGTGTTTTGAAGCAAGCAAAAAAATATCTAACGGAGCGGTAAATGAAGATTCTGGTCACCGGCGCAAGCGGCTTTATCGGCGGGCGCTTTGCGCGGTTCGCCCTCGAGCAGGGCTTTAGCGTGCGGGTCAATGGCCGACGTGCCGAAGGTGTCGCGCATCTGGTCAAGCGCGGTGCTGAATTTATCCAGGGTGACTTGATCAATCCTGATCTGGTTCGCGTGCTGTGTGACGACGTTGAAGCTGTCGTGCATTGTGCCGGTTCAGTGGGCGTCTGGGGCCGCAAGCAGGACTTCTTGCAGGGCAACGTGCAAGTCACTGAGAACATCGTTGAGGCCTGTCTGAAACAAAGGGTCAGAAGGCTGGTCCATTTGTCGTCGCCTTCAATCTACTTCGATGGCCACTCGCATCTGGACCTCAAAGAAGAACAGGTGCCCAAACGCTTCAACAACCACTACGCCGCCAGCAAATATCTGGCTGAGCAGAAGGTGTTTGGCGCGGAAGAGTTCGGACTGGAAGTGATCGCCCTGCGACCGCGTTTCGTAACCGGAGCAGGCGACACCAGCATCTTCCCGCGGCTGCTGCACATGCAACGCAAGAAGCGTCTGTCGATTGTCGGCAACGGTTTGAACAAGGTGGATTTCACCAGTGTGCACAACCTCAATCAGGCCCTGATCAGCAGTTTGCTGGCCGACAGGTCGGCGTTGGGCAAGGCCTACAACATCAGTAACGGGACGCCTGTGCCGCTGTGGGATGCCGTGAACTATGTGATGCGCCGCATGCAGCTGCCACAGGTCACGCGGTATCGATCCAGTGGCCTGGCCTATTCGGCAGCCGCGGTCAACGAGGCTGCGTGCATGCTGTGGCCGGGCCGCCCGGAGCCAACCTTGTCGCGCTTGGGGATGCAGGTCATGAGCAAGGATTTCACCCTGGATATCAGCCGCGCCCGGCATTATCTGGACTACGACCCGCAAGTCAGCCTGTGGGCGGCACTGGATGAGTTTTGCGACTGGTGGCAAACGCAACAAAGCAGGTGAGCGCTTTAGGCTGCGGCCTCAGCGGTTATACTCGCGAACTTCAAGCAGTTTTCATCACGGTTCTACACAGGGTTACTCATGCGTAACGATCCTTATGACGACGTCGATGACGTTCCGAATCTCAGCGCCAAGGACGATGACGACGATTTCGCGCCGACCACGGCGGCACGCAAACGCACAACGGTGTATTCCCGGGATACGCCTGTGGTGAAAGTCAAAGGACCGAGCACCGGACCGCTTTGGGCCTTGGTGGGTGCGTTGTTCATTGCGTTCTGCGGGTTGGGCTGGTGGAGCTTTCAGCAGATATCCCTGATGGAGCAGCAACTGGTGGCCACTCAGGAAAGCTTTGCACGCATCAGCGAAGAAGCCGCTGGCCGTTTGCAGGACATCTCCGGCAAAGTGGTTGCGACTGAATCAGTGGCGGTGGACGGAGAGGCGCTCAAGCAGCGCATCAAGCTTATCGAGGACCAGTTGGCTGACCAGGACAAACAGCAGGAAGGCACAACCGGGCAGCAGAGCCAGTTGCAGCAACGTCTGGAACAGATCACGACGCAGGCGACCCAGCTGCAGACGAGCAATACGCAACTGCAGGAACAGCTCAAAACCGTCACCACTGAGCTGGCCGCAGTGAAGGCTTCGATTCCGGATCATAAAGCGGCTCAGGGTAATCTCGATCAAGTCGATACCCAACTGAAAAGCCTCAGCGCCGATGTTGCCGCACTGAAGAAGCAGGGCAACCCGACAGCAACCATCGAGCGTCTCGAGCAGGATTTGATCGTGCTCAAAAGCGAACAGGAAAACCGTCCGGCTCCAGCGGCGGCCAGCAGCAACACTGCTGAGTTTGATGCCTTCCGTGCGCAGATGACCCGCAACATCAACACCCTGCAGAGCCAGATTCAGAACCTGTCCCAGCAGGTGAATGCGCGTCGTTAATAGTTATATCCCCCGGTAGGAGCGAACTTGTTCGCGAGGCGATCTTCCTCAGTGTTCAGGTCCAAAGCCACGCCAACAAGTTGCCTCCTGCAGATGTATTACAACGCCGGGTAATCGATATAACCCACTGGCCCTTTGCCGTAGAAGGTTTCCGGGTGCGAAGTGTTCAGCGGCGCATCTTGCTTCAAACGTGCCGGCAGGTCAGGGTTGGCAATGAACGGAACACCGAAGGCCACCGCATCGGCTGAACCATTGGCCAGCCAGGCATTGGCGCTGTCCTTGGTGAATTTCTCGTTGGCAATGTACGCACCGCCGAAAGCCTTTTTCAATTGCGGACCAATGCTGTCGCCAGCCTCATGCTCGCGGGAGCAAATGAACGCAATGCCACGTTTACCCATTTCTGCCGCAACGTAGCCGAAAGTTTCGGCCAGATTGTCGTCGCCCATGTCATGGGAGTCGGCACGCGGTGCCAGATGCAGGCCGACACGGCCCGCGCCCCAGACATCAATCGCTGCATCGACCACTTCCAGCATCAGACGCGCACGGTTTTCCAGAGAGCCGCCGTATTGATCGGTACGCTGGTTGGTGCTGCTTTGCAGGAACTGATCCAGCAGGTAACCGTTGGCACCATGGATTTCCACGCCGTCAAAGCCAGCGGCCTTGGCGTTTTCTGCGCCGGTGCGATAGGCCTCTACCACGTCAGCGATTTCTTCCAGTTCCAGCGCACGAGGTGTGACGTAGTCAGACAGCGGACGAACCAGGCTGACATGGCCTTCTGGTTTGATAGCGCTTGGTGCCACCGGGGTTTCACCGTTCAGATACGAAGGGTGGGAAATACGCCCCACATGCCACAGTTGCAGAACGATCTTGCCGCCTGCACCGTGAACAGCCTTGGTGATATTGCTCCAGCCACGGACCTGGTCGGTGGACCAGATGCCCGGAGTATCCGGGTAGCCGACGCCCATTGGCGTGACTGAAGTAGCTTCGCTGATGATCAGACCGGCTGACGCACGTTGCACGTAATACTCGGCCATCATCGCGTTCGGCACACGGCCCTCATCGGCGCGGCAGCGGGTCAACGGCGCCATGACGATGCGGTTGGCGAGCTGCAGATCGCCCATGGTGATCGGGTCAAAGATAGTAGTCATGCGTGAAACCTCTTGAATTGATCAGTTGATAGCAGGGGCCAGATCGGCGTTGCCGCCCTGGCGAAAAGTAATCAGGGTCACGATCAGCGCGAGTATCGCCAGTGCTCCAGCCGCCAACGGCACGCTGGTCAGGCCCAGGCCATGGGCAATAACGCTGCCGCCGACCCATGCGCCCAGTGCGTTGCCGACGTTGAAGGCACCGATGTTCAGGGTCGACACCAGGTTTGGCGCGGCCTTGCCGAAGGTCACGACGTTGATCTGCAAGGCAGGTACGGCAGCGAACGCGGCGGTGGCCCAGAGGAACAGGGTGATTTCGGTCGGGATCAGCGCGACGCTGGTCCAGCTCAGGGCAGTGGAGATCACAGCCATGGCAATGAACACTCCAATCAGCGTCGCGGCCAGACGACGATCAGCCAGCTTGCCGCCGATCACGTTGCCTACAGTCAGGCCCAAGCCAATCAACAGCAGCGTCCAGGTAATGCCGTTTGGCGAAACACCGGTCACTTCGCCCAGCAGCGGGGCGACGTAAGTGAACAGGGTGAACATCGAAGCCGAGAACAGCGCGGTCATGCTCAACGACAGCCAGATGCCTGCGCCTTTGAGCGAGGCGAGTTCAGCGCGCATGTCGAGCTTGAGCTCTTCGCGGTTGGTGGGCAGGAAGCGCATCAGGCCAATCAATGCAATCACACCGATGACGGTGACGGCCCAGAAGGTCGAGCGCCAGCCAGCGTATTGGCCCAGCGCAGTGCCCAGCGGCACGCCCAGCACGTTGGCCAGGGTCAGACCAGTGAACATCAACGCAACGGCCGAAGCGCGACGATTGGCAGGCACCAGGCCCGCAGCAACAACCGAACCGATACCAAAAAACGCACCGTGGCACAGCGCTGTGACCACACGGGCAAGCATCAATACGTTGTAATCGGCGGCGATGGCACACAGCAGATTACCAACGATAAAGATGCCCATCAGCGTGACCAGCGCAGCCTTGCGCGGAAGCCTGGCAGTGGCCATCGCCATGAACGGCGCACCGATCGCGACGCCCAGCGCATAGCCGGTTACCAGCCAGCCAGCACCGGGGATGGAAACCCCCAGGTCGGCAGCGACTTCGGGCAGCAAACCCATGATGACGAACTCGGTCGTCCCGATAGCGAAGGCGCTGAGCGCCAGAATAAACAGTGAAAGAGGCACTGGGCGTCTCCTGTTGATAAAGGTTTCGTTAATCCTGTAGGAGCTGCCGAAGGCTGCGATTCCCGGTGTTTCAGGAAGAAAGATTTCGCAGCCTTCGGCAGCTCCTACGGGGAATTTTCCTATTTCAAGACGGCGGACCCAGCTCCAGCTCCAGCGCTTCGACGAAGGCCGCAATCACCTCTTCGTTACGCTTGAAAAAGCTCCATTGCCCTACCTTTTTGCTGGTGATCAGGCCAGCGCGTTGCAGGGTTGCCAGGTGGGCCGAAACCGTGGACTGCGAGAGCCCGGCGCGCTGGTCGATCTGGCCCGCGCAAACGCCGTTTTCCGTCGAGTGGGTCTGGTCCGGAAAGCAACTGAGCGGGTCCTTCAGCCAGACAAGAATCTCCCGGCGAACAGGGTGGGCCAGGGCTTTTATTATTTCGTCGAGGTCGATAGGCATGTCGTTCTCAATATGGGTTTAACGCTATATCGCGATGGAGCGAACTTTATATTTGTATTTCGCGATATACAAATATGATTTTCTGCTGAGAATAGTCAGAAACGCTATATCGGGTTATATCGATATAGGCGGGAGGCGTAATTCGGCGTAGGCTTGCGCCATGAACTATCTCGCACACTTGCACCTTGGCGGCCAACGTCCGGCGCAACTCCTCGGCAGTCTGTATGGCGATTTCGTCAAAGGGCCTGTGGCCGGGCGCTTTCCCGATGATCTGGCGCAGGCGATCCAGTTGCATCGCAGCATTGATGCATTCACCGACAGTCACCCTCTGATCAAGCAAGCGATTGCGCGCTTTCCGTCCGAGCGAAGGCGTTACGCGGGCATCGTGCTGGACGTGTTTTTCGATCATTGCCTGGCCCGGGACTGGGCGCATTACGCGGATGTGCCGCTGGCTGCGTTCACGCGCAAGGTGTACGGCGTGCTGGCTGCCGAGCCGGAGTTGCCCGAACGACTGGCCAGGATCGCGCCGCACATGGCCGCTCACGACTGGCTGGGTTCCTATCAGGAGTTTGCGGTGCTGGAGCAGGTACTGGCGGGGATTTCCCGACGTTTGTCACGACCGCAAGGGTTGGCAGGTGCCATGCAGGAATTGCGCGACCTCTACCAACCCTTGAGCGCGGACTTTGCCGAGTTCTATCCGATCTTGCAGGACTTCTCTCAGGCCGCCCTGGCCGAGCGCGGGCTCTCGGCAGTCTGAACTTCTGATACTGCTTCGTCGCTTTTGGTAACCAAAGGCTCGGCAACCACAGGTGGCTCGCCAAACAGAGCGATCTGCACCGCTTGCTGCGCTTCATAAGCCAGCGCGGCGCGTTCCTTGCCTTCGGTGGCAATCGGCGTCAGCAACTGGATATGCACGTCGCCTTGTTCGTTGGCGAACAGTCGACGCAAGTGCGATAGCAAATCGTCGTCGCCGATGAAGGGCGCGATAGGGTCTGGCTGGCCGTTGCGTGAATAGTGAATCGCCACTGGTTGCAGCAACACCCCACTATCAATCGCACTCGACATCAGGCGACCATGAAATGTACGCAGGCCAGTACCGTCAGTGGTGGTGCCTTCCGGGAAAATCACCAGCGCATTATTCCGCTGCAAGTGATTGCCCATCTGCTTCTGGATCAGCTTGCTGTCACCCGAACCGCGACGGATGAACAGCGTGCCCGCTTTCAGGGCCAACCAACCAGCGACTGGCCAGGTGCGTACTTCAGCCTTGGACAGAAATGACAGCGGGGCCAACATGCCCAGCAGCGGAATGTCGGTCCAGGACACGTGATTGCTCACCCACAGCATCGGCTGACGCGGCAGCTCGCCGCTGACGGTTACGCGAAACGGCAGGGCAGCGGTCAGGCGCGCCATGAACCATCGGCTCCAGCGCTGGCGCCGGGCCATTGAATTGCCGATCTTCATACGCTCCATGCAGGCGAACGTGCCAGCAATGGTCAGCCCCAGCGCAATCACCAGCAGCACCCGTGCGACTCGGGCGTAGCCACGCAAGCGGCTCATTACACTGCTGCCTTAAAGTGGCGGGCGTAACGCGGGCACAGATCGTCACGTTTGAGCAGGATGAAGACATCGGCGACCTGGAAGTCTTCGTCCCAGCACGGTTCGCCGCAGATCTTCGCACCCAGGCGCATGTAGGCTTTAAGCAACGGCGGCATTTCGCAGATCACGTTGTTGGGCAGATCCAGGGCTGGCAGCGGGTTTTTCGGCTCGGCGCGCAGGTTCTGGTTGCACAGATAACGCTCGCGCAAGCGCTGCATGATCGCGTGGGCCTGAATGCCGCCATCCTGCATCGGGATGCTCGCGCAACCCATCAGGTAGCTGTAGGCACCTTCGTTGAGGATCTCGGCCAACTCGCTCCACAGCACGGCAATGGTGCCGCCGTTGCGGTACTCCGGGTCAACGCAGGTACGACCCAGTTCAAGGATCGGACCTTGCAGATGGCCAAGGCCATGCAGGGCAAATTCTTCTTCGCTGTAGAAGCGGCCGATGGTGTTGGCAGCCTTGTGATCCAGCAGGCGTGTCGTGGCGACCAGCTTGCCAGTGTTCAGATCCCGTACGCCGATGTGCGAGCAGTGCACATCGTAATCGTCCATATCCAGGCCTTGGTCAGCGCCTTTGAGTTTTGCATTGAATTCACCACTGAACACACTGAAGCGCAGGGCCTGTGCTTCCTGCAAGGCGTTGCTGCCGGTCAGGCGTTCTGCCTGAAGGCGGCGGTCGGATGCTGTGTCGCGAATGCGGGCGATCTGAGTCATGCGAAGTCTCCGTTAGCCTGCCCTGCAAGTGCGGGCGTTGGCTGTAATGGCCTGGCGCTGCTGTACAAACTCAGGCTAAGGAGAGGCGATGTCATGACCATGAAGGTTTGGTGATGGTTGTGTGACGCTGTTTGAGGGAACGCTGTATTTCCTGTGCAGACTGTGTGAAAACTACTGCGCTCGGCAATACTGCGTTAAAAACAGGCGAAAAATGCTCATTTAGAACACCTAGACTCCGCTTTTTCGCCTGTTTTTGCCTTGTCTTGCCGTCGCTCGCTACGTTTTCACACAGTCTGTGTGGGAGCGAATTCATTCGCGAAAGGGCCGTTGCGTTCACTGCATATCTGTCCGGCGTGATGCCGCCTTCCCGAATAAATTCGGTCCCACAGGGCTCTCACTACCTGTATCTGTCACAACCCCCTGCTAAAGTCCGGCGATTCAATTTTGAGGTGTGTCCCGATGCGGCTTGCCTGGCTGGTGCTTTTGTTTGTGGCCTTCAATGCCCATGCTGAACCCTCGGCGGCAGTGAAATCCCTTGAAAGTTACGCATTCCCGACCCGCAACGACCAAACCCGGGAGGGCATTCGCACCGACGCGTTATTGGTACTGCGTGACGGTGAGGTGGTGTACGAGCGCTATGCCGGAGTGACCACTGCCCAAACGCCACACCTCACGTGGTCCATCAGCAAAAGCATCATGGCGACAGTGCTGGGCGTAGCCTTCGGTGAAGGACGCTTCACGCTGGATGATTCCGCCGCAAAATTCTATCCGCCGTTGCGCGCTCATCCTGATATTACGATCAAACATCTGATGCAGTGGACCTCCGGCCTGGATTGGCAGGAGGACTATGAATACGCGCCTCTCAATTCTTCGGTGGTCGCCATGCTTTACACCCGTGGCCGGGACGACATGGCGCGCTTTACAGCCGAGCACCGCAGTGCCCACAAACCGGGTACGTCGTTCCTGTATTCCAGTGGCGACAGCAACATCCTTTCTGCCGCGCTGAAAGGCATGGTCGGGGAAAAGGCCTACGCGGACTATCCGTGGACTGCACTGTTCGAGCCGCTGGGAATTCGCAGCGCTGTTTGGGAGACCGACGCCAGCGGCACGTTTGTCGGTTCTTCCTACGCCTACATGACCGCACAGGATCTGGCCCGTATCGGTTTATTGATGCAACGCGGCGGGCTCTGGAATAGCCGGCAGTTAGTGCCCAAAGCCTGGGTCGACTTCGTTCTGACGCCGTTCGCCAATCCACAACCTGACGCCGAGGTTTCTGGCGGCCAGTGGTGGCTCAATCGCACCGAAAGTGGTCAAAAAGGCCCATGGCCGGATGCACCCGCTGATACCTTCGCGGCGCTGGGTCACTGGGGGCAAGCGTTGTATGTGATGCCCAGCGCCGGACTGGTGATCGTGCGCTATGCCGATGACCGGGATGGCAGTTATTCCCATGATCAATTGCTCAAGTTGGCAATCGCGGCGTTTGGCAAAGAGGGGCCAGCCGCCGTCGCGCAGTAACTAAGCATAGGACCTGTAGGAGCTCACCGAGGTTACGAGGCCAGCGATGACGGCTTACCTGACACTCCGTCATCGCTGGGCTCGTAACCTCGGTGAGCTACAGAAAACGCATTTCAATAGGGGGAGGCCAATGACCACAGGTTTTATTCGTCGTCGTCCGTTCAGCAGCCTGCTGCTATTGATATTGATTGTAATAGGCGTACTGGTCTGGCAAAACCGCGTCGCATTGGCGGCGTTTCCGAGCATCATCAGCGCTTATACCGCCAAAGAGTATTGCTCCTGTCGCTACGTCATGCTTAATTCCGCCGAGTATTGCCGTGGTTACGTCAAACAGTACGTACCGAGCAGTTTGCTCGACGACGCGGCGAATAAACGGGTAACTGCCGAAGGTCTTGGCCTCAGTAATGTGGCGACCTGGCAGGGCGAGCGACAAGGCTGTCGCTTGCTACCGTCAGCGCCTTGAAAGCCCGAATGCGAACGTAGCAGCTCGCCGGCGGTCAGACAGGCGGTACGGTTGCCCCTTAATGCGCATCTGGAGTTTGCATGCCCATCACAACCCGCCTGCTGCTGGCCTTGTTGGCGCTGACAGCGTTGCCCGCTCAGGCGAACTGGTATCTGGACAACGAATCCTCACGGCTGTCGTTCACCTCCACTAAAAACGCCAACATTGCTGAAGTGCATCGCTTTCTGACCTTGCACGGCAAAGTCGATCGTAAAGGTGCGGCCGAGCTTGAAGTCGAGCTGGAGTCAGTCAGCACCGGCATCGCCCTGCGCGATGAGCGTATTCGTGAGCAGGTTTTTAACGTCGCGAAATTTCCCAGAGCGAAAATCAATGCTCAACTCGACCTGGGCCCGATCAATGATCTGGCGCCCGGCGCGCAGCTGGAATTGCGTCTGCCGCTGGTGGTGCAACTGCATGGCAAATCCCACAGTTACCGGGCTGAACTGCTCGCCACGCGTCTTGATGAGCGACGCTTTCAGGTCGTGACCCTTGAGCCTTTAGTGGTCAATGCTCAGGATTTTGATCTGGTGCCTGGTTTCACGACACTGCGCAATGCGGCCGGGTTATCGGCGGTCAGCCTCGCGGTGCCCGTGGGTGCCGTCTTGATCTTCACGGCGCGCTGAAGTATGGCCGGGGCGATTTTTCCGTGGCGTGAGAATAACCAGTTCCAGTTGTTGATCGACGGCCCAGCGTTCTTTCCGCGCATGATTGCCGCGATTGACGGCGCTCAGCAGCAGGTCGAGCTGGAGCTTTATCTGGTCGAGGCGGGCGCGTGTGCCGAGGCGGTGGTTCGGGCTTTGGTCGATGCGGCTCAACGCGGCGTGATCGTGCGCTGCCTGTTTGATGATTTCGGTGCCCAGGCCTTCACCTTGGGGCTGAGAACGCGCCTGACCGATTCGGGCGTGATCCTCAGGTTCTACAACCGCATTAACTGGCGACGCGGGATACGTAATTTCTACCGCGACCATCGCAAACTGCTGTTGGTGGACAAAAAGCTCGCAGTGGTCGGCGGCACCGGCGTTACCGATGAGTTCTGGCAGCCTGCCGAGGACGTCAGTGAGTGGCATGAAGTGATGGTGGAAATCACCGGTCCGCTGGTCATCGACTGGCAGGCATTGTTCGACCGCCAGTTCCACGCCAACCCGCGTCGTACGGCCTGGCGCCCCGCAGAAAATTTCGGCTTGCCGCGCTTGCCGAAGGTTCCTGTTTTCGGTCACGGGCTAGGCCGTGTTGCCTATGCGGATTCCCGCCAGCACCGCGACATTCTGCAGTCGTTGGTGCGGGCACTGAACAGTGGTCACAAACGCATATGGCTGGCGACGCCGTATTTTCTGCCAACGTGGAAAGTTCGCCGCTCATTGCGCAAGGCTGCGGCCCAAGGCATTGATGTGCGACTGCTGCTTACCGGTCCGCGCACCGATCACCCTTCAGTGCGCTACGCCGGGCATCGCTACTACCCGCGCTTGCTGCGTGCGGGCGTGAAAATCTTTGAATACCAGCCGTGCTTCCTGCATTTGAAAATGGTCCTGATCGATGACTGGGTCAGCATTGGCTCATGCAATTTCGATCACTGGAACCTGCGCTTCAACCTGGAAGCCAACCTTGAAGCCCTTGACGTTGGACTGACGCGGGATGTGGTCGCCAGCTTCGAAAAAGACTTTGCGGTGAGCAAGCAAATCACCCTGGCTGAATGGAAAGCCCGGCCATTGTGGAGCCGGGTCAAACAGCGGCTTTGGGGGTGGGTGGATCGGTTGGTGGTGAACTTGCTGGATCGGCGCGGCTGAGCTGTTGCTGAAACCGTAGGACTGGCTTTAGCCGGGAGAGCGGTATTTCTGACGAGGAATATGTAGTGAATGTCCCGACGCCTCGCGGCTAAGGCCACTCCTACGGGACTGTGCAGGTTCTGTGGGAGCAGGGCTTGCCCGCGATAAGCCGAGCGCAGTGGCAGGTATATCGCTTTATCGTTCATCGCGAGCAAGCTCGGCTCCCACAGGGCTGTGGCCATTCTGGGAATCACTTGCGCCACACCTCTGGCTGGCTGGATGCGATCCAGTGGGAGCGACGTAAGGCGTAGAGATCGATTTGCATCTAGAGAGTCTTATTGCTAATGTTTGAGTCTATAGATGCAAAAGGTGTTTCTCATGTCCGCCGTCCCACAACTCCAGCCTCTTTCCAAAGAACAATGCGTTTCCGGTCTGCGCACCGCGCTGCGCATTCTCGACAAGTGGGATGCGTCCAGCGAGCAGGCGTGTCGGATTCTGCGTATCTCCCGCAGCACGTATACCCGCGCCAAGCAGACAGGCTCTGAATGGTCGGTCGGGCTGGACATGGATCAGATGCACCGCATCAGCTTCGTGCTGAACATTCATGCGGCACTGCGCACGGTTTTCGACAACCCGGACAACGTGTACGGCTTCCCGGCCATGGCCAATGACAACGAGTTTTTCAACGGTCGCAAGCCCTTGGACATCATGGCTCAGGGCGACATCGTTTCACTGTATGAAACCTTCCGCCGCGTCGACGCACTCCGGGGCGCGCAATGGTGACGCTCGACAGCCTGCCACTTCTTGCCGAGCAAGAGCAGCGGGCTTATCGGTTGGTCAATTCCAGATTCCCGCCCATCGATCTGTTCGACGATGTTGCCGATGCTGCCGAGTTTGAGGGGCTGTATCAGCTACAGGCGATGACCAATCCACGATTGCAGAATGAAATCGGGCGCATCGCGTTGATCCCGGTTGCTGAGATTCCGTTTGGCATTCCCGGCTGTTCTTACGCGGTAGGGCCGTTCACCCATGTGAATCCGGCGGGCTCGCGTTTCAGTTCAGGGGCTTTCGGGGTGCTGTATCTGGCCGATGTGATGGAAACCGCCATCGCCGAGGTGCGTCATCACCAGAACCACTATTGGTCGAGAGTGGCAGGGCTCAACTATGAGCGTTTTCTGTTTCGTGGCCTGCTCTGCACCTTCGATGAAGTAGCCAATCGCGATGCTACCGGGCTGTCACTTTCAGAGCCGATCTACGATCCTGATGAGTATTCCAGTGCTCGCCAGTTGGGCCACGCCGCCAAGCGGGCAGGGTGCCCAGGGCTGCGCTACAACTCGGTTCGCTCGCCGGGCAATCATTGCTGGGCATTGATGACACCCAGGCATGTGAAGTCGATTGTTCAGACTGCGCATTACGAAATGATCTGGAGTGGGCAGATCACCAGTGTGAGTCGGCTTTCGAATGCTTGAAGGTGTTAATGGCGCCGCGCTGTCGCGCAGAAACCATTGGACCTGTAGGAGCTGCCGAAGGCTGCGATGGCGGTGTGTCAGGATGAATGCTTCGCAGCCTTCGGCAGCTCCTACAGTAGCCCTCGAACGCTAATAAAAAACCCGCATCTCTGCAGGTTTTTTATTGAGGCCGACGTGCTTACTGCACTTCCACCGCCAGGCTGTCGCTGATCTTTTTCTGCCAGATCTGCGGGCCGGTGACGTGGACGGATTCGCCCTTGCTGTCGACTGCAACGGTAACCGGCATGTCTTTGACTTCGAACTCGTAGATCGCTTCCATGCCCAGTTCGGCAAAGGCCACGACTTTCGACTTCTTGATCGCCTGAGCCACCAGATAAGCAGCACCGCCGACCGCCATCAGGTACACGGCCTTGTGGTCCTTGATCGCTTCGATAGCGGTAGGGCCGCGTTCGGATTTGCCGATCATGCCCAACAAGCCGGTCTGATCGAGGATCTGCCGGGTAAATTTGTCCATCCGCGTGGCTGTAGTCGGGCCAGCCGGGCCAACCACTTCTTCGCGCACCGGATCAACCGGGCCAACGTAGTAGATAAAGCGACCTTTCAGATCAACCGGCAGGGTTTCGCCCTTGTTGAGCATTTCGACCATGCGCTTGTGGGCAGCATCGCGACCGGTGAGCATCTTGCCGTTGAGCAGAACGGTTTCGCCCGGCTTCCAGCTTTGCACGTCTTCCGGGGTCAGGGTGTCGAGGTTGACGCGACGGGCTGACGGGCCTGCTTCCCAGACGATTTCCGGGTAGGCGTCCAGCGGCGGGGCTTCAAGGGATGCAGGTCCGGAACCGTCGAGCACGAAATGCGCGTGGCGGGTGGCGGCACAGTTAGGAATCATGCACACCGGCAGCGAAGCGGCGTGAGTCGGGTAATCCATGATTTTCACGTCGAGCACGGTGGTCAGACCGCCCAGGCCCTGGGCACCGATGCCCAGTTGGTTGACCTTCTCGAACAGCTCCAGACGCATCTCTTCGATACGGTTGGACGGGCCGCGCTTTTTCAGCTCGTGGATGTCGATGGATTCCATCAACACTTCCTTGGCCATGACGGCGGCTTTCTCGGCAGTACCGCCGATACCAATGCCGAGCATGCCTGGCGGGCACCAGCCTGCACCCATGGTTGGAACGGTTTTCAGGACCCAGTCGACGATCGAGTCGGACGGGTTGAGCATCGCCATCTTCGATTTGTTTTCCGAACCACCGCCTTTGGCAGCCACGTCCACTTCCACGGTGTTACCCGGAACGATGGAGTAGTGGATGACGGCCGGGGTGTTGTCCTTGGTGTTTTTGCGAGCACCGGCCGGGTCGGCCAGGATCGAAGCGCGCAGAACGTTTTCCGGCAGGTTGTACGCGCGGCGCACACCTTCGTTGATCATGTCGTCCAGGCCCATGGTGGCCCCATCCCAACGCACGTCCATACCGACGCGCACAAACACGGTCACAATTCCGGTGTCCTGGCAGATCGGGCGATGGCCGGTGGCACACATGCGCGAGTTGATCAGGATCTGCGCCATGGAGTCACGGGCAGCAGGCGACTCTTCGCGCAGATACGCTTCGTGCATCGCCTGAATGAAATCCACCGGATGGTAGTAGGAAATGAATTGCAGGGCGTCGGCGACGCTCTGAATCAGGTCGTCTTGCTTGATCACGGTCATGTGGGCGCGCTCCTCTGTTTAGGACGGGAACATTCAAAAATATTGTCTGAGTCATCTGCCATGTTGCGATGTCTCATTGCTACGGCAGCATCGCTGGCTGCGACAAAAAGGCGCGGCAGTATAACCCGCAACCTCGCTGGTCCATCCATCGGTTTTGCGCCTTGCCAGGATTGGACCGCTGACTGGTTTATCCCTACTACTGCGGGATTTTTCATGCGTAAAGGCTGCAAGCCGTGTAATCCGTGTACTTGAGCTACCCCGCGTCAGTTGCAATTGAACCTATTTGAACGTATTTATCCCCCGTCGCTGGAAACTTTTTGACGCGAGTCTAAAGTTCTGGGCTTGGTGCCACTACGGGAAGGAATCCTTTTGAGCACGATGAGCAAACGGGAAATATCTCCGACCACGCAGTCCATTTTCCTGAAGCGATTTGGTTTGGCGGTGGCGACCTACGTATTGGTTTTGTTACTGAGCGGGCTGGCCATTTACGCTGGAGAGCTGCATCAACCATTGCATGTGGCGGCGATCACTTGTGTATCGGTGCTGCTCAGCCAACTGGTTTTGCTGATCGTTTTCCTCACCCGATTCAATCAGCGCTTCACTGATGCAAGCCTGACTGAATTCCAGGTAGTGCTGGCCTTGTGTTGGCTGACCTGGCTGTTGTCATGCCTGGGCGAAGCGCGCGGTGTGTTCCTGGTTATCTATGCGCCGATCCTTCTGTTCGGTCTGTTTCAGCTCACGCCCATGGTTTTCGCCCGCTGCGCCTTGCTCGTACTGCTGAGCTTCACAGGCATCAACGCGTGGGAGTTTTTCAACGGAACCCTGCAGAAACCGGGCACCGTACTTCTGCAGATCAGTGCCCTGTTCGTCATGCTGTTATGGCTCAGCCTGTTTGCCGGTTATGTGCATGCCCAGCGCCAGCGAATGCGTCAGCGTCGCTACGCCTTGCAAGCCCACCAGGACACCTTGCGCGGCATGATGGCTCAGCTTGAGGAACTGGCTGCAACCGATGAACTCACCGGCCTGTATAATCGCCGCTACTTTTTGCGCATGGCTGCCCGGGAGTTGAATCAACTCAACGATGACACTTCTCACGGGCTGGCTTTGATTGACCTTGATCACTTCAAGCGCATCAACGATAACCATGGCCATTCGGCTGGCGACCAGGTGTTGCAGGCTTTTGCAGCCCGCGCTCAGGACTGTCTGCGCGAGAGCGATGTGTTGGCGCGCTACGGTGGAGAGGAATTTGTGTTGTTGATACCGCTCTGTGACGAAAAACAACTGGTGGATTGTTGTGAGCGTGTGCGGGAGTCATTCAGCCGTGTTGAACTGGCGGCGTTACCCGGCTCAAATCTCAGCCTGTCAGTGGGGATGACCTTGCTGCAACGGGGTGACAATCTGGATGAAGCGCTACACCGCGCAGATCAGGCGCTTTATCGCGCCAAGCGTGGTGGGCGTAACCGATGTGTGGCGGGTTGGGAAAACGTTGATGCCTGAGCTGCATGTAGGCGAGCGTCACTGGACGGTCGAGGCAGGAAGCAATTTACTCGACAGCCTCAATCAGGCTGGCGTCAGGGTCCCCTATAGCTGCCGGGCCGGAAGTTGCCATGCCTGTCTGGTGCGCTGCATTAGTGGCGAACCGGCGGATGCCCTGCCTGAGGCGCTGGATGCGGGCAAGCGTCAGCAAGGCTGGCGTCTGGCCTGCCAGTGTCGGGTGATGCAGGATTTGACCGTCAAGGTATTTGATCCACAACGTGATGGGGTGCCAGCCCGGGTCGCAGAATGTGACTGGCTCAGCCCGTCGGTACTGCGTTTACGTCTGGAGCCAGAACGGCCGTTGCGTTATCGGGCTGGTCAGCATCTTGTGCTGTGGACGGATAGCGGCGTCGCGCGGCCTTATTCGCTGGCGAGCATACCCGGCGAAGATCGCTTTCTGGAGTTTCACATCGACTGTCGTCAGGCGGGCGCCTTTGCTGACGTAGCTCGCCATTTGCGTGTGGATGAGCGCATCGGGCTAGGCGAGTTGCGGGGCGGTGCTTTGCAATACGACCCGGACTGGCAGGACCGGCCGTTGTTACTGTTGGCCGCTGGAACGGGTCTCGGACCTTTGTGGGGCGTGCTTCGAGAGGCGCTTCGTCAAGAGCATCAGGGACCTGTCAGGCTTATTCATCTGGCGCGCGATGGCAGTGAACATTACCTGCGTACTGAATTGGCTGAGTTGGCAAGTACTCATGGCAGCGTTCAGGTCCAACTGGTGACGTCTGATGAACTGGACGCGACGCTGGCCGACTTGCGCATGTTGTCGCGCAAGACCATGGCGCTGGTCTGCGGCAGCCCACAAAGTGTAGAGACCTTTGCCAAGCGACTTTATCTGGCGGGTATTCCGCGTAATCAGGTGTTGGCGGATGTGTTTGTGGGGCGTGAATAAGGCATTCAAACGCGAGATGGCGCGGTGCGATAGACACCGGGGTCTCTCCTACAGAAATGCGCTGCTATTCACTCCCGGTCATCAAACACAAAAAAGCCCCGGCTCTCGCGAACCGAGGCTTTTTGTTTGCTGCGCGGGACGGTCTTAGACCAACGGATCGCCGACGTGCAGGATCTTCATGCCATTGGTGCCACCGATGGTGTGGTAGCTGTCACCCTTGGTGAGGATGACCCAATCGCCTTGCTCAACGAGACCGCGCTTGAGCAGTTCGTCTACCGCAGACTGGCTGACCTGGCCTGGTGGCAGGTTGGCCGGGTCGAACGGTACGGTGTAAACGCCACGGAACATTGCTGCGCGGGCCTGAGTACCGCGGTGCGGGGAGAACGCGTAGATCGGTACCGAGGAGCGAATGCGCGACATGATCAGCGGGGTATAACCGCTTTCAGTCAGGGCAATGATCGCTTTCACGCCAGGGAAGTGGTTGGCGGTGTACATGGCTGCCAGCGCGATGCTTTCGTCACAACGAGTGAACGAGTGACCAATGCGGTGGCTGGAGGTTTTACCTGTCGGGTGCTTCTCAGCGCCGATGCAGATACGGGCCATGGCCTGCACGGCTTCGATCGGGTAGGAACCGGCAGCACTTTCAGCGGACAACATGACGGCGTCGGTGTAGTCGAGCACGGCGTTGGCCACGTCGGACACTTCTGCGCGTGTCGGCATCGGGCTGGAGATCATCGACTCCATCATCTGTGTTGCCACGATTACCGCTTTATTGTGGCGACGAGCGTGCAGGATGATGCGTTTCTGAACACCTACCAGCTCGGCGTCACCAATTTCAACGCCCAGGTCGCCACGGGCAACCATGACCGCGTCACTGGCGCGGATCAATGCGTCCAGCACTTCATCGTTGGCCACGGCTTCGGCACGTTCGATCTTCGCCACCAGCCAGGCGGTACCGCCTGACTCGTCACGCAGCTTACGGGCGTATTCCATGTCAGCGGCATCGCGCGGGAAGGAAACGGCCAGATAGTCCAGGTCCATTTCGGCAGCGAGCTTGATGTCCTGCTTGTCTTTTTCGGTCAACGCCGGAGCGGTAAGGCCACCGCCACGGCGGTTGATGCCTTTGTGGTCAGACAATGGACCACCGATCAGCACGGTGCAGTGCAGTTCGTCGGCAGTCTGGGTGTCAACGCGCATGACCACGCGACCGTCGTCGAGCAGCAGCTCGTCGCCTACGCCGCAGTCCTTGACCAGATCCGGGTAGTCGATACCCACGATTTGCTGGTTGCCATCGGTCAGCGGGTGAACAGTGGAGAAAGTGAATTTATCACCGACTTTCAGTTCTATTTTCTTGCCGGCAAACTTGGCAATACGAATTTTCGGACCCTGCAGGTCGCCCAGCAGTGCGACGAAGCGCCCGTGCTTAGCGGCGATCTCACGGATCAGCCTGGCGCGTGCCTTGTGCTCATCCGGAGTGCCGTGAGAGAAGTTCAGACGAGCAACGTCCAGACCCGAGAGGATCAATTGTTCGATGACTTCCGGCGAGTTACTGGCAGGGCCAAGGGTGGCGACGATTTTAGTGCGGCGAACGGTCATGCATAAACTCCTTATATGAAGCGCAGCGAGAGGCTACTACTGTCTTGATCTGTAGTCATGTTTCTTTGCATTGTCGCGAGATTTTGCGAGCCGGTAACCGGCAGACGACCGGTGCCAAAAACTGCTTGAAGAAATCCTGTTTCAGGTCGATATATTGCAGAGCACAGGAGAGTCCCATGCGAATCGTGATGATTTTAGTATTGCTGGCAGCTGTCAGTGGCTGCACCCGAATGGCAATGAATTCCAATTTGAACAGCGCCTACCGGTCCTATGATCGGGGTGATTGCGAGGCTGTGATGTTGAGCCTCTCCAAGGTTGATCGTCAAAGCCGCTCGCGTCGTTACGTTCAGCCAGAAGTATCGATGTTGCGCGGGCAATGTCTGGAGCGGCAAAAACTGTTTGTTGATGCGGCCCAGACTTATCAGTTCATCATCACTCAGTACCCTTACAGTGAGTACGCATTCAGAGCAAGAGCTCGCCTGGAGACGCTGCAACAGTTGGGTCACTATCCACGCGTCCAGACTGCTCAGGTTAGCCCTGTAAAGCGTTAATTACATTCGTTTGGATCCTTTGTAATGTTTTTGAGTGGCTGTATGCCGCAATTGGTCTAGTCTTACGAAAAGCAGACGGACGTACGTGACTTGTGGCGCCTGTATCGGGTCAGAGTCTCGTTTCTGCGACGACAAACTCAAGTTTGTTCGTATTGACGGTGCCAATGCGCAGTGTTGGCTACCCCAGGAGTTTTAGCGCGGCCATGCTCAATGGCTACCTATGGCGGCTGATTTATGTTGAAAGAGCGAAGGATCGAACGGCATCAATTGCCTGGCTATCTGCGGGTGTTCAACCGCTACACCAACAAGCAATTGGGTTGTCTGGGCAACGTGTCCGAGAAGGGATTGATGCTGATCAGTGATCTGCCAATGATGGTGGGAGCTGAATTTCAATTGCGTCTGCAGGTACCTTGTGAGCGTGGAATGCCTGTCACTCTGGAGGTGACGGCGACCTGTCTGTGGTGTCACGAAGATGAAACGCCGGGTAGCTATGACTCGGGTTTCATATTGACGGAGTCACCGCCGGAGTACGCGGAACTGATTGGTGCTCTAAGGCATTACTTCAGTTTTTATCCGATGGAAGCATCGGCCTGAGAGCGACTACCTGACTGACGCTAATTGCGTAGGAGCTGCCGAAGGCTGCGAAGCGTTTTTCCAGACAGACCGGCGATCGCTATGCGACAGCGGATGTTGGTAAGGCGCTTTCATAACGCACCGGTTTTTTTCCAGTTCAAGTAGCGACTGATCAGTTCCGGCCCGAGTTCTGCCGGGCGGGAGTCCAGAACTGGAATGCCGTGTGCGCTCAAGCGGTCATGCAGTTCGGCACGGGCGTTCAGAAAGTCGATGGTTCCGCAGTACATCAACGCCTCTTCGTAAGTCTGAACGGATACGTGCCGTAAGGTATCCAGCACCTCTTCGCGCAAACTGACGATCAGAACCCTGTGTTTCTGGCCCAGCAGTTTGACCGCGGACAACAGCTCTTCGTCATCCTCATCGCGCAAGTTGGTCATCAATACCACCAGCGCGCGGCGCTTCTGGCGTGCTATCAACTGGCGAGCGGCCGCGCTGTAATCTGCGGTTCTTCGACTGCTGTTCAGGTCATAGACGCTGTTGAGCAGCACATTCAACTGGCTCGGCCCTTTAACCGCAGCAAGGTAGCGGTCCTGCTCGCTGGCAAAGGTCGACAGACCTACCGCATCGCCCTGACGCAAGGCTACATGCCCAAGCAATAGCAGGGCGTTGAGCGCGTGATCGAAGTGCGAAAGATCGCCGTCCTGGCTGCGCATGCGTCGACCACAGTCGAGCATGAAAATGATTTGTTGATCCGTTTCCTCCTGATACTCACGGGCGATGGGCGTGCGGTGGCGTGCTGTGGCTTTCCAGTCGATTTGCCTCAGGCTGTCGCCTTCACGAAACTCACGCAACTGGTTGAACTCCATGCCCAGCCCACGGCGCTGTCGCTGCCTTACGCCCATCTGGCTGAGCCAGTTTTCAACCGCCAGCAGCTGTCCTCCATAGACCCGGGCAAAATCCGGGTAGACCCGCGTACTGTCATTCAACTCCAGATAGCGACGAGCCCGCCAGAGTCCCATCGAGCTGGGCAGCTCTATTTCGCACTGGCTAAGCTTGAAAAGTCCTCGTTGCAGCGGGCGTATGCGATAGCTCAACCGGCTTTGCTGGCCCGGCCGCAGCGCCAGGGTTTGTGGCAGATGTTCTACCTCAAAGCCGTCCGGCAAATGGTCGAACACCTGCACCGTGATTTCATCCGGATAATCGTGTGTCAGCGTCAGATGCGCTTGCGCCCAACGCCCCAGCGCCAGACTCCCGCGGACTTCACGTTTGAGGCTCGGTGAAGGTTTGCGAGTAAGCCGAATGGCATCCGCCAGCGCCAGTACCAGCAATGCCAGCAGCAACGCGTAAAACAGCGTGCCAACTTCATCGGGCACCTCAATGGCCAGTGCGGACAGAACACCGAGCAGCAGTGCAATGCCCGCCAGGCCTCCCAGCCAGCCAAGCAGTGCTGTCGATGGTTTCAGCAGTTGCTTCATAGACGGGGCGCCGGAACCTGATCGAGCAATTGACTGAGGACCTGATCAACCGACAGGCCTTCGATATCCAGTTCCGGTGCCAGCCTTACCCGATGGCGCAGCACGGCCAGCGCGCAACCCTTGATGTCGTCAGGGATGACAAACTCGCCCCCGCGCAACAACGCCCGCGCCCGGCCGCCACGTACCAGTGCAATCGAGGCCCGGGGACCTGCGCCCAGGGTCAGGCCCGGCCAGCTACGGGTGGCGCGCGCCAGTCGAACGGCATAGTCCAGCACCTGATCGTCCAGCGGCAGCTCGCTCGCAATTCGCTGCAAGGCCTGTACTTCACGCGCCTGAAGCACAACGCGTAACGGTTGCACGTCGAGCATGTCGGCCCGGCTCGAGCGGGTGACCTGGCGGACCATGCTCAGCTCTTCGTCGACATCGGGGTAGTCCATGCGCAGCTTGAGCATGAAACGATCCAGCTCGGCTTCGGGCAGTGGATACGTCCCTTCCTGTTCGATGGGGTTTTGCGTCGCCAGCACCATGAACGGCTGGGCGATGGGCATGGGTTTACCCTCAAGAGTGACCTGCCGTTCCTGCATGGCCTCAAGCAGTGCGGCTTGGGTTTTGGCCGGAGCACGATTGATTTCGTCGGCCAGCAGCAGGTTGGTGAAAATCGGACCTTTACGGAGTTTGAACTGCTCGGTGTGTAGGTCATAGACCGCATGGCCGGTGACGTCGCTGGGCATCAGGTCAGGGGTGAACTGAATGCGGGCGAATTCACCTCCAAAACAACGGGCCAGCGCCCGGACCAGTAAAGTCTTGCCGAGCCCCGGCACCCCTTCGAGCAAAACATGGCCGCCACCAATCAATGCGGTCAGCACGTCATCAATAACGGCGGCTTGTCCGATCACGGCTTTTTGCAGCTCTTTGCGTAAGGCCTGGGCCAACTGGCTGGCGCGCTGACGCTGTTGCGCCTGATTGCTGGCTGCCGGTGCGGGCGTGGCTGCCGGGTCGATATTGAACTCGACGACAGGCTCGGGGCTTGTGGACGGTTCGTTGGGTAGATCGCTCATAGGGCATTCCTGATGGTTTGCAGGTGGGCAACCTGACGGGTGAAGTCGGAACTGGACATGCGCTGTGCCGGACGTGGGCGCAATGCCTGGCTGATGACACTGGTTGGCTGGCGGGTCAGGCGTGCCAGAACCTGCCATTGGTCGGCGATCACTAGCGATTCGAAGCCGGGGTGACGAATGCGGGCGCGGCGCTGAATTTCTGCCTGCAGGTTGCGCAAGAGAGTTTGCTGGCCGCCGCGACGATGCAGGAACTCGGCGCTGGCGCGCAGGTGCTCGGTGATTTGGCGACGCGCACCGACAGCAGGTGCTCGCACAGGCCCTTGGCGCATGCCTGCCCGCCAGAGTCCGACGCCGATGAGTAGCGTCAGCATTAATAGCAGCTGCGGAAAGTGACGCAGCAGCAGGCTGAACAAGTTGTCGTGTTGGTTTCTGACGACCATCGTGACTTTGCTGTCCTGGGTCAGGTACCACAGGAGCCATGCATTATCGTAATCATCGATGAATCGGTTTTTCCATAAATCGGCGTCGGTCACCACGGTGATCAGGCCTTCGCCATAGATCAACTGCAACATGTGCGTTGCGTCAGCGCTGTTGGCCCAGGACTGGGCGTGATCCTCAGGGTCTTCGAGGTGGAAGCTGGGGCCGAAGCTCATGTAAGCCGGAGCTTCTTCGTTTTCAAGATACAAACGTGTCAGGCCTGGCCAAGGCACCTTGGGTGCTTTGGGTTCAGGTGTTCGCAGCGGGATAACCGGGTTAACCGGGCTGACCGGTGAATAATCCTGCCCTTTCAGGTCTTTGGTGAGTAATTGACGAATCTGTAACCGGTCCAGCAAAAGGTCGCCGCTACGACCTTTTTTTTCATCCCAGAGTTGCTCGGCGACAAACAGCAGATGCCCGCCTGACCGCGCCCACTGCAGTACCTTGTCCGCTTGAGAAGGCGTCATGTTGTCGCGATAGTCGAGCAGCAGCAAGGTTTGGGATTCAAGCCTCGCATCGGGCAGTTTGTTGGTGGAGTCGGCTGTTTTTACGTCGATGGAGCGACTGCGTAGAAAACTTTCCGCTGCCAGCCATGGATTGGCACGGACTTCGGGGGAGGGGCCTTGATCGACCGTTTCCTCATAGCGCTCCAGATTCTTCAGCAGGTAGGCCGCAACTGCGCCCAGAACGAGCAAAGCCAGGGCGGCCAGTAACCAGCGGCGTCGGGTCATGACTGCATTTCCCGATCAAACAGGCGTCGCCAGCCATCACAAAGTTCTTGCTGTACCGGAGTTGCAGGTAGCTGGTGACCATAAGCCAGATTTTGCCAGTGCCGGGTCAGGCTTTGGCTGAAGTCATTGAGAGCCGGTTGATCAAGCGCGGCGATTCGTTGCAGGACCTGGCCTTCGGTGTCGGCGCTTTTCAGGGGCAGTTGATAGTCGACAAGCAAGCGGCTGAGCAGCGCTCGATAGAGCAACCCCAACGCTTCACGTGGCTGGTTTGGCCACAGTTGTTCCGCACTGCCTGCAATGTCAGCCGGCAGGCTTTCGGCGCTGACTTGCAGGCCAAACAATTGTTCAGGTGGGGCGCGCTGTGGTTTCTTGCGGGGAGCGCGGCGATTGACGAACGCGGCCAGCCATTTTCGGTAGCGCCAGATCACCACACCGACCAAGGCAATCACTATTCCCCACAACAAAACCTGAAAGACCTGTGCGAGGACGTTGCCGAAATGCAGTAGCCATCTCACCCAGCCATACAGCGCTGTGCTCCTGTCGTAGCTTTTTTCCTGCGTCGTTTTTGAGGCTTCAGGCAGCCGCCAGCCCGAAACGGTTTTCGGATTCTTGAACGGCGGCTGTTGCAGCACGTTTTTGATGTCCTGCCGCGCTGCTGTGCTGGTCAGTTCTTGATTGACGAGGCGCGGGCTATCGGGGCCCGCTTCGCCCTCTGCGGATAGCAAGGGAATAGGACAGCTGAAATCCTGCTGCTCAGACCATGCGGGCGGTGAGGCACTGAGCAGAGTCAGACCAAGGCCGATCATCAGCACATAGGCGCTTCCCGTCAGCCGTTGGCGCAACTGACGCAGGACCAGTTCAATGTCCCAGGCCTCCAGAACCGTGCGCCGATTCAGGTACAGGGTGAAACCGCAGGACACGTAAACCGGTCCCCACACGGTCAGGATCAGCGCATAGAAAAGATTGCTCAGGTGCTCCAGCCAGTTCAGTTGGTTGTTAAGGTCGAGCATTGTCCGCCAGGTCCAGTCGAGCTCTACCTGCTGGGGAATCAGCGCATAAAACAACACGATCATCCCGACCCACAGGCACGACTCCAGCGTACCGCCCACTGCAGTCAGGCAGCGTGCGGCGAACTGGTCCTTCTGGCTGAGCACGCCAATGCGCTGGCGGAGTGCCTCGCCGGAGAGTTGTTCCAGTTGATGCACGGGCAACGTGAAGCTGCGACTCAAGCTGAGTCGACGCCACGTCAGGCTGGCGAGAAGATTGGGGCGCAACGTTTTCAGCCAGCCTTTGAGTGCATCTTTCAGGCTGGGTGCAGGGTCGAACAACGCTTGGGACAGAATGAGAAGTGGCAAGCGTTCGTAGACGGGCTTGAGCCACCAGAACAGCAGGATCGCGGTGGTCGGATGATTCCAGAGCAACAGGCTGAGCAGCGCAAAAATCGGCAAGGTGACAATGGCCCAGCTTGCCATCAGCAGTCCGCGATGCTGCTGTGCCAGTAGCACGCCCAGGTCTATGGCTTCCCACGGCGTTCGTGGGTGGATCGCAATGCTGGCGTCAGTCAGGCGCATGGTGTGTCCTGCCTGCAAAAACCAGATAAGCGATGACTAACGTCCAGAGCACTGCACCCACTGTGTATTTGATTGCCGGCTGCGGCCAGGTCATGGAAGACCAATAGGCCTCTATGAACGCTGCAATCAAAAGGAAGAGGATGACGCCATAGATGAGTTGCACGCTGGTTTTCGCTGCAATCCGCAATGCCTCACCGCGGCGCAATGCTCCGGGGGCCAGTAATGCCCAGCCAAGTTTGAGTCCTGCGGCACCCGCCAGTGCGATGGCGGTGAGCTCAAATGCACCGTGGCCGACAACGAATGACCAGAATGTCTGACCATAGCCGATACCGGTCAAGTGCCCGGCTACAGCTCCGATCGTCAGCCCGTTGAAAAACAGGAAGAACAGGCTGCCAAGCCCGAATAGCAGACCGCTGGCGTACGTCTGAAAGGCAATCCCGATGTTGTTCATGATGTAGTAGCCAAACATCATCCAGTCATCATCGGCGGCGCGCTCCACTGCTTGACCGATGCGACTCGAATGCGGGTCGTACATGGTCTCCATCTGCCCTACCTGTCCAGGGTCCATAACGCTGTAGATCAGATCCGGGAAGCCATACACCAGCAAGCCCATAACGATAAGGCTGCCGAAGAACAGCAGGCTGGCGATGGCGATCAGACGCCATTCGGCGCGCACCAGTTGCGGGAATCCTGCCAGCACGAAACTCAGCAGTTGCGCACCGAAGGGATGACGATGCCGATACAACTGCTGATGACCACGCATGGCCAGTTGTTGCAGTGGATCAACCAGATGGCTGCTGTAGCCCCTTTCCTGAGCAACGGCCAACTGGTTACAGATACGCCGGTATTCGCGGGTGAAGGTCTCGTTCGATGAGCCTGGCGCTTTGCGTTTTTCGAGGCCGTCCAGACGCTCTGCGAAGCGCCGCCATTCAGCCTGATGACGAAGTTCGAACAGACCTTGTTTCATGTTGGCCCCAGCAAGCCGGTGGCTATGCTGTTCAGTCGCGGCACTGCCAGTGCCGGGCTTACGTTCAGCGGCGCGGCGAGAATCGATGCCAGCTCCTGGGTGCGTTCCGAGGTCAGTTCGGCTTGTCGTTCCGCGAAGCTCAGAATGGCTCGCTGCTCTTCAAGGCTCAGCACGAACGGCGCGATGATCGGTGTGGCGTGTGGCAGAACTGGACGACTCGGTGGTTTGTCTTGATAGACCACCAGAGTACCGGCGGCCAGATCGCCGAGGCGTTTGAATTGGGGGTGTTGCAGGCAACTGATAGCGCCAAGGCTGTAGCCGAACGGCAGCATATCGACGAAACGCAACAGGTTGCGGATGAGCGAGGCGGTCCAGCCGATCGGGGTCCCGTCATCGTGGATCACTCGCAGACGCATGATCTGCTTGCCGGGTGTGCGCCCCTGGTTCAGGACTTCGAACAGCACCATGTACCACCAGGTAACCAGAAACATGGAGATAGCACTGAGGCCTGCGCCAAAGGATTCGAACAGGCTGAAGACCAGCAAGAGCATGCCGATGGCTACGGCACGAATGGTGAAATCGATGGCGAAGGCCAGAGCGCGAGGGACCAGTCCTGCCGGACGCAGCAGCAGGTCGATACCTTCCGGGGTTTCCATTCGGCTGCGGGTGTCCAGCGGCGCGATTGGCGGTGCAGTCCTTGGCAAAGCGTGCGGGGAGGGCATTGTCGGAAGAGGTACGCCTGAAAACAAAACCTGATGCTAGGGACTGTTGGGTTGGTAAGCAACCGGACTGTTTCTACATGTGTTGTAAGAAAAGGTTTCTTTTAACGCACACTTAGCCTTATTCGCCTTTTACCACTCTCAAGCCCTACACTTTGCCGGTCTTTTGTTCAGGATCAGCTCGTGACTTCCACCATCTTCTGGTACGACTACGAAACCACCGGTATCAATCCGCGCAATGATCGCCCGTTGCAGATGGCGGGTATCCGTACGGATGCCGAACTCAATGAAATTGAGGCGCCGGTTAATATTCACTGCCAGCCCAGCGACGATATTCTTCCGCATCCTGCCGCATGCATGATTACGGGTATCACGCCGTCCACGCTGGCCGAGAAGGGGTTGTGCGAAGCTGATTTCATGACCCGTGTTCATGCCCAGCTTGCTGCGCCGGGCACGTGCGGAGCGGGCTACAACACTTTGCGCTTCGATGATGAAATGACGCGCTACAGCCTTTACCGGAATTTCTTTGATCCTTATGCCCGTGAGTGGCAAAGCGGAAACAGTCGCTGGGACTTGATTGATGTGGTGCGCGCTGCCTATGCACTGCGACCGGAAGGCATTGTCTGGCCGGAAGATGATGGTCGGGTAACGCTTAAGCTTGAGCGGTTGACGGCTGCTAATGGTATCGATCACGGACAGGCTCATGACGCTTTGTCTGATGTGCGGGCGACTATTGCTCTCGCGCGTCTGGTTCGTGAAAAACAGCCCCGTCTTTACGATTATCTTTTCGAGTTGCGCAGCAAGCAGAACGTCCAGCAACAGATACGGCTGATGGAACCGCTGGTTCATATCTCCGGGCGCTTTTCGGCGGCACGTCATTATCTGGGGGTTGTGCTTCCGCTGGCCTGGCATCCGCAAAATAGAAACGCACTGATTGTGTGCGATTTACATCAGGATCATTTGCCATTACTGGAGCAGGATGCACACATATTGCGACAACGGTTATATACCCGTCGCGAGGATTTGGCCGAGGGCGAACTGCCGGTCCCCCTTAAACTTTTGCATATAAATCGGTGCCCGGTGATCGCGCCGCTGAAGGTGCTGAGAGCTGAAGATCAGCAACGCTTGAATCTGGACATGACAGTGTTTAGCGAGCGAGTACGTCATCTCAATGAGGCCCAGGCGCTCTGGCAGGAAAAGCTGAACACCATTTATGCCGCTGATGACTTTGTTGCCAGTGAAGATCCCGAGCAACAACTTTATGACGGATTTATTGGTGACCGTGATCGCAGGCTTTGTGAGCAAGTGCGCAATGCAGAGCCTGAAACGTTAGGCAGCCAGGCATGGCCTTTCGATGATGCGCGTTTGCCAGAGTTATTATTTCGCTATCGGGCGCGTAATTTTGCTGAAACCTTGAATGCAGAAGAGCAACAGCGCTGGCTTGTTTTTTGTAGGACACGTCTGACGGTGCCGGAATCCGGGGCGCCTAATACCCTGCAAAGTTTTACTCAGGCACTTGTGGAACTATCCCTTAGTGCTACCCCTGCGCAGCTTGAGATATTACGTGAATGGCAGGACTACGTAGAGGCTCTGCGCCAGAGGCTGGGCCTTTGATGTAACGAGTGCGGTTTTTTTCGGGCAATAAAAAACGCCAGCTCGGCTGGCGTTTTTAGTGTAACGAGTGAAGCGGGACCTGCTCCGGGTTTAGCCCAGCAGGGTTGCCCAGCCTTCAACTTCATCACCGCCCCACTTGGCTTTCCACTCTTTCAGCGTTTTGTGGTTGCCACCTTTGGTTTCGATGACTTCGCCGTTATGCGGGTTTTTGTATTGCTTGACCTTGCGCGCGCGCTTGGTGCCGGTCGCTTTAACTGCGCCGCCGCGTGCAGATTTGCCAACTTTGGCTTCTGGATCGAGCAGAGCAATGATGTCACGCAGGGACTTCTGATATTCGCCCATCAGCGTACGCAGTTTGCCTTCAAATTCCAGCTCGGTTTGCAGTTTGTCGTCTTGGGACAGGTTCTTCAAACGCGCTTGCAGTTCTTTGATGGCTTCTTCTGTAGCGCGGTACTCGTTGATCAGAGACATGAGGCTTACCTTATGTTGAGAGGTGGGCAGGGATACAGTGAAGCAATAATAGTCATGCGCCTTGATCAAGTAAACATTAAAGAAAAGTTTTATTTGAATTATTTAGAAATATACCGCGTCCTACAGACGCTTCATAAACTAAATGGCGTAGCGCATGTGGTAAAGATAGTCGCTATTAAGGCGTTTAAATCGCAGCTTCTTAAGCGTTCGTTCAGGAATCAGCTACCGGTGTGGCAAGGTGGCGATTTCGGCATGCCAGGGTACCGGCGGCAGTCACCAATCAGTTTTACAGGACTACTGCAGTTTTCCTGCGCAGTCGCTAGAATAGCCGCCTTTGCGAAGTTCTGGAGTTTCCCCCAATGCGCACTTTTCGTCTGGTGATTTCATGCCCGGACCGTGTCGGCATCGTTGCCAAAGTCAGTAACTTTCTGGCGTCCTATAACGGCTGGATTACCGAAGCCAGCCATCACTCTGACAACCAGAGTGGCTGGTTCTTCATGCGTCATGAAATTCGTGCCGATACGCTGCCCTTTGATCTCGACGCGTTCCGCGAGGCGTTCACCCCTATCGCTGAAGAGTTTGCGATGGACTGGCGCATCACTGACTCGGCACAGAAGAAGCGCGTTGTATTGATGGCAAGTCGCGAGTCCCATTGTCTGGCGGACTTGCTGCACCGCTGGCACAGCGATGAACTGGACTGTGAAATTGCCTGCGTGATTTCCAACCACCAGGATTTGCGCAGCATGGTCGAATGGCATGGCATTCCTTATTACTACGTGCCGGTGAACCCGACGGACAAGGAGCCGGCATTTGCCGAAGTTTCACGTCTGGTTGCTCATCATCAGGCGGACGTGGTGGTGCTGGCGCGTTACATGCAGATCCTGCCGCCGCAGCTGTGCCGTGAATATGCCCATCAGGTCATCAATATTCACCACAGCTTCCTGCCTTCATTCGTCGGGGCCAAGCCTTATCACCAGGCCTCTCTGCGAGGCGTCAAGTTGATCGGCGCAACGTGTCACTATGTCACTGAAGAGCTGGATGCAGGCCCGATCATCGAGCAGGACGTGGTACGCGTCAGCCACAGCGACAGCATTGAAAACATGGTGCGTTTCGGTCGCGACGTGGAGAAGATGGTTCTGGCTCGTGGCTTGCGCTACCACCTGGAAGATCGCGTGCTGGTGCACGACAACAAGACGGTAGTGTTCGACTAAGCTGCTTTTGTGCACTCGGGATGCGACGTCGTTTCCTGGGTGTGTCGCTATGTGGGAGCGAATTTATTCGCGAAGATAATGGTGCATGCGCTGATATATTTTCAGGTCCGGCCCCTTCGCGAATGAATTCGCTCCCACAGTTAAATCGCACCTCGGCTCAAGTGTGTTAGCAAGCTTCCAGGGTAACCGTCATGACCGATCCCCTCGATAAAGCCACTTCAACAGCGCCCCCCACTCTGGGTGAGGGGTGCCTCAGTCGCTATGATCCGGATGCGTTGACGCCAGAAGACGGTGCCGATTTCGACGGCGCTGCCGAGCTTTGGCGCGCCACTCTGGCGGATAAAGACCTGCAACCAGGCGACAAATCCGACACTTGATTCAGATCTGGTTGAAGCGCATCAGTTTGTTCAGCAGTGGTCGACCGACCATCAGCAGGAAAATTGGCCCGCCCACGACCAGATAGAAGTAGTAGGTCACTGTGCGCCAGATCAGAATCGCGGCCGCTGCGGTGGATTTACCGACCATGGGTGCCAACAGCGCAGCAGATGTCAGCTCGGCAGTACCTGCGCCTCCCGGCAGCAGGCTGAACTGTCCGGCCGTCAGCGACAGCATCTGAATCAGAAACGTCCAGGCCCACTGCACATTGACGCCCAGGCCCAGCAGCGCGAGGTACAAAATGCTGTAGCGCAGCCCCCAATGCAGGCAGGTCAGCACAAACACTGCGATCAGTTTCTGACGTGGCATTTTCCAGGTTTCAGCCAGCGCATCGCGGAAATGCAAAACCTTGCGTGCCCAACGAAACCGGGTTGTGCTTTTGGTTTTGAAGCGCTTCAGCAACCGGCCGTTGAACTTGATGACCTGACGATGGAAGCGGGCGAATCCCAGAAACAGGCACAGGCTGCCCACGACGAGCACTGCGCTGAAGCCCAACAGCCATTCCATACGCTCACTGAGCGTGTGGAATAGCGCATAGAACATAATTCCTACCAACGCCACGAGGAAAAACACCAGGTCGCTAAGTTGGTCTGTGGCGAATACTGCGCTGGCTTTTGCTGGTCTGACGCCATTTCGGGCGAGCACTGCCATCAACGTCAGTGGCCCACCGCTGCCACCGGGCGTTGCGCAATAGGCAAACTCGCTGGCCATAATCAGGCCCAGGCTTTTATTGATTGTCAGCTTTTGTGCGCTATCCCCCAACAGGATCCGCATGCGTAGGGTATTCAGGCCCCAGCAGAGGATGATCATGCCGAACATCACCATCAATAGCGGGAAGGGAAAGCTGCGCAGACGCTGAAAGATATCGCCGCCGCCCAACAGCAAAGGGATCAGCACGGCTGCCAGCAAGCCAATAGCCAACCATGCAATTCGCTTCATTCTTGATGCTCTGAAGGTTGCAGCAGGTGGGCCAGCGAGATAAATGCAGTCATGGGGGTGTTTGGCCTTGCGCTGGATGATCACGGAAAAGTTTAACGTTGACCACCGATTACGGCAGATGTTCGTCAGGTGGTGTCGATAGTGTGTTGCTGACGCGCTTGCGGCTAAAGCCGCTCCTGCGAACTGCGCATACCCGGTAGGAGCGAACTTGTTCGCGAAGCGCCGGCCAAAACGATAGATGAGCATCGCCAGCCAAACCCTCGCGAACAAGTTCGCTCCTACCAGGGGTTGCATCCTTCCTTCCCTGCTATAGCGTTAAGTTTCGCACTGTTTCCTTACGCGTGGACCACACTGATACAACGATCAAGACAGGTGATGACATGTCAGACGTTCAGAACATTGTGATAGGTGCCGGTCCCGACGGGCTACCGGTGAGTCAGGCACTGCGCCTGGGGAATCGTCATGGTCTGGTGGCGGGAGCGACCGGGACCGGCAAGACGGTGACGCTGCAACGTCTGGCCGAAGCCTTCAGTGATGCCGGCGTTGCGGTGTTCGCCGCTGATATCAAGGGCGACTTGTGCGGGCTGGGCGCAGCGGGTGCACCGCAAGGCAAGATTGCCGAGCGGATTGCTGGCATGCCTTGGCTCAATCACACACCGAAAGCCTATCCGGTTACTTTGTGGGACGTTCACGGGAAGTCCGGTCATCCACTGCGCACGACGCTGAGCGAAATGGGTCCGCTGTTGCTGGGCAGCTTGCTGGAGCTGACGGACAGTCAGCAAGCCGCGCTTTACGCGGCCTTCAAAGTGGCGGACCGGGAAGGCTTGTTGCTGCTTGATATCAAGGATCTCAAAGCGTTACTCAATCATCTGCGTGACAATCCGCAGTTGCTGGGTGAAGACAGCTCGCTGATGACTACCGGTTCGAGCCAGGCCTTGCAGCGCCGACTGGCGGTGCTCGAACAGCAGGGCGCTGAGGCGTTGTTCGGGGAGCCAGCCCTGCAACTGGAAGATATCCTGAGGCCTGCGAACGATGGGCGAGGGCGTATTCATTTGCTCGACGCCAGCCGACTCGTGCATGAGGCGCCCAAGGTCTACGCGACTTTCCTGTTGTGGCTTCTTGCCGAGTTGTTCGAGCAGTTGCCGGAACGCGGTGACGCAGACAAACCGATACTGGCGTTGTTTTTCGATGAAGCGCATTTGCTGTTTGCCGACACGCCCAAGGCGTTGCAGGACAGGCTTGAGCAAGTGGTGCGGTTGATTCGCTCCAAAGGCGTGGGCGTGTATTTCGTCACCCAGTCGCCGGGTGACTTGCCTGATCAGGTACTGGCGCAATTGGGGTTACGCATCCAGCACGGCTTGCGCGCGTTTACTGCCAAAGAGCAGAAATCGTTGCGCGCCGTGGCAGACGGGTTCAGACCCAATCCGGCTATCGACACGCTGGCGGTGCTTACGCAACTCGGCATCGGCGAAGCGCTGGTCGGTACATTGCAGGACAAGGGCACTCCAGCGATGGTCCAGCAAGTGCTGGTCGCGCCGCCGCAATCAAGAATCGGGCCGTTGACCGATACCGAGCGTGTCAGTCTGATTGCCCAGTCGCCACTGGCCGCGCGCTATGACAAGCCTGTTGATCGTGAATCGGCCTATGAAATGCTTATTGCGCGAAAAGTCGCTGTATCCGAAACGGAGGCTGCGCCAACAAAGAGCGCCAAGGAGCAGGAAAGCTTCAGTGACATGGCCGGTGAGTTTCTGGGTGGTGTCGCGGGGCAGGCAATGAAAAGCGCTGTGCGCCAGGCGGCGAATCAGTTGGGGCGTCAGTTGGTGCGAGGGTTGTTGGGGTCGTTGCTGGGTGGGGGTAAGAAGCGCAGGTAGTTAATATCCGCGGAGGATATTGGCGACCGCACTGTGCGATGCACCTGTGGGATATTTTGTGTTGGCCTGCCAGGACTTCAGATCCCTGTGGGAGCGAATTCATTCGCGAAGGGGCCAGTACGTTCATAGCATCTGGGTCGTCAGGAACGCCGCCTTCCCGAATGAATTCGGTCCCACAGGATCAGCGTCAACCTGAGGCGTGCGCAACCCAGTGGGAGCGAATTCATTCGCGAAGGGGCCAGTACGTTCACAGCATCTGGGTCGTCAGGAACGCCGCCTTCCCGAATGAATTCGGTCCCACAGGATTAGCGTCAACCTGAGGCGTGCGCAACCCAGTGGGAGCGAATTCATTCGCGAAGGGGCCAGTACGTTCACAGCATCTGGGTCGTCAGGAACGCCGCCTTCCCGAATGAATTCGGTCCCACAGGATTAGCGTCAACCTGAGGCGTGCGCAACCCAGTGGGAGCGAATTCATTCGCGAATGGGCAGTACATTCACAGCATCTGGGTCGTCAGGAACGCCGCCTTCCCGAATGAATTCGGTCCCACAGGATTAGCGTCAACCTGAGGCGTGCGCAACCCAGTGGGAGCGAATTCATTCGCGAAGGGGCCAGTACATTCACAGCATATGGGTCGTTAGGAACGCCGCCTTCGCGAATGCAGTGAAACGCCATCGCGGGATTTTCCCGCGATGGCGTTTCTGTCAAGACAGCGCTTTGGACGCCAACCAGAACAGACCGGCCGACAGGGCCACCGTCGCTGGCAGGGTCAGCACCCAGGCCAGGAGGATGGTGCGCACAGTGCCGCCTTGCAGGCCGCTTTTGTTGGCGACCATGGTGCCTGCGACGCCAGAGGACAGAATGTGCGTCGTGGAAACCGGCAGGCTGAAAATGTTGGCCGCCGCAATGGCGCACGCTGTGGTGATCTGCGCCGACATGCCTTGTGCGTAAGTCATGCCTTGTTTGCCGATCTTCTCGCCAATGGTCAGCACGACGCGTTTCCAGCCGACCATGGTGCCGATACCCAACGCCAGCGCCACGGCCAGAATCACCCAGAATGGGGCGTATTCAGTGGTCGCGGTCAGGTCTTTGCGCAGTTTATCCAGATCCGATTTTTCACGTGCGCCGAGGTTTGGCAGCTTGGCGACCTTGCGTGCGGTGTCGTCCAGGCACAGCAGGTAGCGACGTACTTCGATGCGCCGCTCGGGAGTCAGAGAGTGGTAATCGGCCACGCCGGTGAGGTTGTCGAGCAGGGCAGCAATCGTCGGTTCGGTTTGCTCCGGGTTGCAGCTGGAGCTTTCCGGCAGATCACCTTTTTCCGCTTTACCCAGCGCCAGGTACTCGCCCAGGGTGCTGTTGTTGCGCTGATAGAACTGACTGAGGTGCAAGGTTGCATCACGGGTACGTTCGATCTGGTAAGTGGTGCTGTTCAAGTCCAGTACGAACTGGCTTGGCACGATACCGATCAGGACCAGCATGATCAGGCCGATACCTTTCTGACCATCGTTGGAGCCGTGCACAAAGCTTACCGCCATGGCGGAAATCACCAGCACCAGACGGTTCCAGAATGGCGGATGCTTCTTGTCGTCGAGCTTGCGACGCTGTTCAGGCGTCTTGTGCATTTTCGACAGTGGTCGCCACCATTTAAGTCCTATCAGGACCAGCGCAGCAACGAGGAAGCCCGCCAGTGGTGAGAAAACCAGCGAGGCGCCGATATCGATCGCTTTTTGCCAGTTAACCCCGTCTGCCAGCGGAATGTCGTTGATCAGCGCGTTCGCCAGACCCACGCCGAGGATCGAGCCGATCAGCGTGTGAGAACTCGATGCCGGAATACCGAAATACCAGGTGCCCAGGTTCCAGGTAATCGCCGCTGCGAGCAGCGAGAAAACCATGGCCAGGCCGTGGCCGGTGTTGACGTTGATCAGCAGTTCAACCGGGAGGAGGTGAACGATGGCATAGGCAACGCCGACCCCGCCCAGCAGCACCCCCAGGAAATTGAAGATCCCGGAGAAGAATACGGCCAGATGCGGCGGCATCGCTTTGGTGTAAATGACTGTCGCCACCGCGTTTGCGGTGTCATGAAAGCCGTTGATGAACTCGAAGGTGAGGACGAAAGCCAGGGCGAGCAGCAGGCTCACAAGTACCCAGGCATCTAGTCCGCTGAATAAATCGATCATGAAGGTTTTCTGACCCGGTCTGAAGGGGGCGGGATTATGACAGAAAAAATACAGATCGATGTGTCGACTGCCGATTGGTATCGCCGATTATCTAAATTTTATCCTCGGCGAAGCATCCCCATTGATAAGTCAAGAGGACATTGGAGCCTTTTAGCAGTCATGCAAAACAGTTGGCCGCTCTGAAAAATCTGCCCGGGCCATCAGAGGTAGCCCGGTTCGCAGAGCTGAAGGGTTATCCCTCTTCGCTCAGGTCTTTTTCCATTTTTTGCAGTTCTTGCTTGAAGGCCTGATCGAGAATGCTGGCCTTCTTGCGCCAAGGTTTGCGTTCCGGCTCTGGTTGAGCGGCGTAGGTGGTGATTTCGCCACCATAAACTTCCTTGTAGCGTTGTTCCTGGCGCTCAAGTTCCGCGCGCAGTTCATCTTTGGTCACTTTGTTACCTGATCAAGTCAAAATTAATCTGGCGTTATCGCTGAGCGGCTTGATAGTCCACACAGGGTCTTGTTCAGAGATTGCTGAAAGGCTTCCGCCAATCAAATTCTGAACCAGGCCATGATCTGAACATCCAGCGGCTCGCGGCTACGGACACCAGAAAACATAATTGTCGTAGCGACAGTCGTTTGAGTTGCGAGTGCGATGGCTACTTTGGCTGGAAATTCCTTCGCGAGCATAATGCTTTGGCAGCATTGCTGCGGTGCCTCGATCCTGTGGTATGCCTGGGCATGGCGCCCGGTACTGCAACCACTGCGAATCGTTATTACGAGCCAAGTGGCAGGTACTATCTCCAAGAACTTCCAATCAGTCAACTATATGTGCAGTTGATTATGAAAAGACTTCGGTAAAACACTTTTCTTGTACGACAGTTCCGAAGTTTCAGTGAGTGACATACGACGTAACTTTGATGTCCTCAATATTGACGGTAACAGACAGAATTCTGACGGCATAGTTCGTTGCGACATGGGGCGTATGTGCAGAACAAGCGATATTTGTGACAGAAGCACGCATGAGGAGAACACAAACCGTCGATTTGTGGCTTTTCGATATCATGCGTAGGGGGTAAGCATGCGGGAATAAAAACGGCCTCGCTTCATGGGCAAGGCCGTACCTTGGACTTCTCGTGGGTACCTGACCAGTATTTCCAAGAAGCCACTTAAGGCTATGCAAAGGTATAAGTATCTTTGCGGTGGGTCAATTGCGATTATCGGCCACTTGTTCGATAATCGCCCAAAGTGGCTCGAATGCTTTCCGCTAAAAAGTCGCGGAAAAGCGTGGAGGCTATGATTTATAAGGCCTGACAGGGTTCACCGAGGTAGTGGCAATGAATGATGAACTGCGTAATTCTTTTGCTTCGTTGGCGCCACCAATCGTGGCATCGCCCGCCAAGCGGATTCAGGCACTGACCGGCGACCCGGATTTCATGACTTCGCTGGCCAGAGGGCTGGCGGTGATTCACGCTTTTCAGGAGCGCAAACGGCATCTGACCATTGCCCAGATCAGCCATCGCACGGAAATTCCGCGAGCGGCGGTAAGGCGTTGTCTGCTGACGTTGATCAAACTTGGCTATGCAACGACGGATGGTCGAACCTATTCGCTGCTGCCGAAGGTGCTGACGCTCGGCCACGCTTATCTTTCGTCGACGCCGCTGGCGGTATCGTCTCAGCCCTATCTGGACCGGATGAGCGATCAGCTCCATGAAGCCTGCAACATGGCGACCCTGGAGGGTGAAGACATTCTGTATATCGCTCGGTCCGCCACTACGCAGCGTCTTATTTCAGTGGACCTTTCGGTCGGCGGCCGACTGCCTGCCTATTGCACGTCCATGGGCCGCATCCTGCTCTCGGCGCTGGACGATGTGACATTGCGCGAATACCTTGATCATGTGGACCTGCAGCCCAAGACCAGCCGGACGATTCGCTCGACAGAAGCGCTGTTTGAATGTCTTCAGCAAGTCCGTCAGCAGGGGTGGTGTATCGTCGATCAGGAATTGGAGCAAGGGTTGCGCTCGATTGCGGTACCGGTCTATGACGCGTCCGGTCAGGTCCTCGCAGCACTGAACGTGAGTACCAGCGCAGGCCGTGTGGCCAGAAGCGAGCTGGAACAGCGTTTCCTGCCTATCATGCTGGATGCGAGCAGAGATTTAAGTACGCAATTGTTCACCTGATAGCACACTGAATTTGTGCGATTAACGAACGAATAATCGATTATCGGATTGTTTGGCCTCAGGCCCCGGCATAACCTCAAGTCCATTCCAGCGTAGCCCATCTACGCTGTTCATTGGATGCAATTTGAGTTCGGGAGCACCTCATGGCTGAAATTCTTTCTCTACGCGACGCCGTGAAGCAATTGGTCAACGATGGCGACACCGTTGCGCTGGAAGGCTTCACCCATTTGATCCCCACGGCCGCAGGCCACGAAATCATTCGTCAGGGTAAAAAAGACCTGACGTTAGTGCGTATGACGCCGGACCTTATCTACGACCAGTTAATAGGCGCAGGGTGTGCGAAGCGTCTGATTTTCTCGTGGGGCGGTAATCCTGGAGTTGGCTCTCTGCATCGTCTGCGTGACGCCGTTGAAAAGCAGTGGCCACACTCGATGGAAATCGAAGAGCACAGCCATGCCGACCTGGCTAACGCCTATGTTGCGGGCGCATCCGGTCTGCCGTTCGCTGTCTTGCGCGCTTACGCCGGTTCCGATCTGCCCAAGGTCAATCCGCTGATCAAGACGGTAACTTGCCCATTCACCGGCGAGGTGCTCGCGGCAGTGCCCGCAGTGCGTCCTGATGTGACAGTGATTCACGCGCAGAAGGCCGATCGCAAAGGCAACGTGTTGCTGTGGGGCATCCTCGGTGTGCAGAAGGAAGCTGCGCTGGCTGCCAAACGCTGCATCGTTACTGTGGAAGAGATCGTCGACGACCTGAATGCGCCGATGAATGCCTGCGTGCTTCCGACCTGGGCACTGAGTGCGGTTTGCCATGTGCCCGGTGGCGCGCATCCGTCCTACGCCCACGGTTACTACGAGCGCGACAACCGGTTCTACCAGGCCTGGGACCCGATTGCCCGTGACCGCGAAAGTTTTAGCGCATGGATCAAGGAATACATTCAAGGCACCGCGGATTTCAGCGAATTCCAGAGCAAGTTGGCCAGCGCTTCGGAGGCAAAATAATGACTTACACCACCAGTGAAATGATGACAGTGGCAGCGGCTCGTCGTCTGCGTAACGGCGCGGTCTGCTTTGTCGGTATCGGTCTGCCTTCCAAGGCCGCGAATCTGGCGCGTCTTACGTCCTCGCCGGACGTCGTGCTGATTTACGAGTCAGGTCCGATTGGTGCCAAGCCTAGTGTGTTACCGCTGTCCATCGGCGATGGCGAACTGGCGGAAACGGCTGACACGGTTGTGTCCACCAGTGAGATCTTCCGTTACTGGCTTCAAGGTGGTCGCGTTGATGTGGGGTTTCTTGGCGCTGCCCAGGTTGATCGTTTCGGCAACATCAACACCACGGTGGTCGGTGATTACAACAACCCGAAGGTACGTCTGCCAGGCGCAGGCGGCGCGCCGGAAATTGCCGGGTCCGCCAAGCAGGTCTTGATCATCCTCAAGCAATCCGCGCGTGCTTTCGTCGACAAGCTGGATTTCATCACATCGGTTGGCCATGGCGAGGGTGGTGATTCTCGCAAGCGTCTTGGATTGCCTGGCGCAGGGCCGGTCGGGATTATTACTGACCTGTGCATCATGGAACCGGAAGAGGGCACTAACGAGTTTGTGGTGACTACCTTGCACCCCGGCGTAACCCGCGAGCAGGTTATTGCGGCCACCGGTTGGGAACTGCGTTTCGCCGAAAACGTCGAGTACTCCGCCGAGCCAAGCGAAACAGAGCTTGCCGCTCTACGTGATCTGGAAGCCCGAACCGCTAAAGCGCACGGCCAAGCACCGGGAGAAGCATGATGCGCGAAGTATTTATCTGCGATGCGATTCGTACCCCCATTGGCCGCTTTGGCGGTGGATTGGCCAGCGTTCGCGCGGATGACCTGGCCGCGGTGCCGATCAAGGCGCTGATGGAGCGAAACCCTTCGGTCAACTGGAATGAAGTGGACGAAGTCTTTTTCGGCTGCGCTAACCAGGCCGGTGAAGACAACCGCAACGTAGCGCGCATGGCTGCGTTGCTGGCTGGCCTGCCGGAGACGATTCCCGGCGTCACCCTTAACCGTCTGTGCGCCTCGGGCATGGACGCCATCGGTACGGCATTTCGGGCGATTGCTGCTGGCGAGATGGAGCTGGCGATTGCCGGTGGCGTTGAGTCGATGTCGCGCGCGCCTTTTGTAATGGGTAAAGCCGACGCTGCGTTCTCACGCAACATGAAGCTGGAAGACACCACCATTGGCTGGCGTTTCATCAATCCCTTGATGAAAGAGCAATACGGCGTCGATTCCATGCCGCAAACCGGTGACAACGTCGCCGATGATTTCAAGATTTCTCGAGCCGATCAGGACGCTTTCGCCCTGCGCAGCCAACAGCGCACTGCCGCTGCTCAGGCTGCGGGCTTTTTTAAAGAAGAAATCACTCCAGTGCGCGTTGCCCATAAAAAGGGTGAAACGTTGGTGGAGCAAGACGAACATCCACGCGCTGACACTAGCCTGGAAACCCTGGCCAAACTGAAGCCGGTCAATGGTGCGGACAAGACCGTCACCGCAGGTAATGCGTCTGGGGTCAACGACGGTGCCGCCGCGCTGATTCTGGCGTCTGCCGAAGCGGTCAAAAAGCATGGCCTGACGCCCCGGGCACGCATTCTCGGCATGGCCAGTGCCGGTGTCGCGCCGCGCGTCATGGGCATCGGCCCGGTGCCTGCGGTGCGTAAGCTGGTGGAGCGCCTTGGCCTGGCAGTAAGCGATTTTGATGTGATCGAGCTCAATGAAGCCTTTGCCAGTCAGGGCCTGGCGGTTCTCCGTGAGCTAGGGCTGGCCGATGATGCACCGCAAGTGAACCCCAACGGGGGCGCCATCGCCTTGGGTCATCCCTTGGGCATGAGCGGCGCACGGTTAGTGTTGACCGCGCTGCATCAACTGGAAAAAAGCGGTGGTCGTCGAGGTCTGGCGACCATGTGCGTCGGCGTAGGGCAGGGGCTGGCGTTGGCGATTGAGCGATAGCGGATAACCACTGCCTGAATTGAGATCTCAGGCTTCTGTGGGAGCTGGGCTTGCTCGCGATAAGGCCGGACGCGGTTCACTTCAGATTGCATCTAACCTTATCGCGGGCAAGCCCAGCTTCCACAGGAGATTGCATTTCCATGTTGGATCTTTGTTATCCCACAGGGTATTGCATTACATCCCCTAAAATCATGGCCTTCGATGGCACCTGGCCCTGCAATGGAATTCCATAAAGCTGCTTGTTGTCCCAAAACATGTTACAGCTTATGTCCTGGATGACTGTTCAGCTTTAATGGGGAAAAATAATGACAACCACGCATTACACGGGTGAAGAACGCAGCAAAAGGATCTTTGCGATTGTGGGCGCCTCCTCAGGCAATCTGGTCGAGTGGTTCGATTTCTACGTCTACGCTTTCTGCGCCATCTACTTCGCTCCGGCGTTCTTCCCGTCCGATGATCCTACCGTTCAGTTGCTCAATACCGCAGGCGTGTTCGCTGCCGGGTTCTTGATGCGGCCTATCGGTGGCTGGTTGTTTGGGCGGGTGGCTGACAAGCACGGCCGCAAGAACTCAATGATGATTGCCGTACTGATGATGTGCGGTGGCTCGTTGATGATTGCCTGTTTGCCGACCTACGCAACGATTGGCGTGTGGGCACCGGCTTTGCTGTTGCTGGCGCGACTGATTCAAGGCTTGTCGGTAGGGGGCGAGTACGGCACCACGGCGACGTACATGAGTGAAGTGGCGTTGCGCGGCCAGCGAGGCTTTTTCGCCTCGTTCCAGTACGTGACGTTGATCGGCGGGCAACTGCTGGCGGTGCTTACCGTCGTAATCATGCAACAGTTTCTCAGCACTGAAGAGCTGCGAGCCTACGGCTGGCGCATTCCGTTCGTGATCGGTGCGGTTGCAGCGGTGATCTCGCTGCTGTTGCGTCGCTCGCTTGAGGAAACCACCACTGCTGAAATGCGTCAGGACAAGGACGCCGGGAGCATCAGCGCACTGTTTCGCGATCATAAGGCTGCGTTCATCACAGTATTGGGCTACACCGCAGGCGGCTCGCTGATTTTCTACACCTTCACCACGTACATGCAGAAGTACCTGGTGAACACGGGTGGCATGGATCCCAAGACCGCCAGTTACATCATGACCGGCGCTCTGTTCCTGTACATGTGCATGCAGCCGCTGTTCGGCATGCTGGCCGACAAGATCGGTCGCCGTAACTCGATGCTGTGGTTCGGCGCTCTGGGTACGCTTTGTACGGTGCCGATCCTGATGACATTGAAAACCACGACCAGTCCTTTCCTGGCTTTTCTGCTCATCACCTGTGCGCTGGCAATCGTGAGCTTTTACACCTCCATCAGCGGTCTGGTGAAAGCCGAAATGTTCCCTCCGCAAGTTCGTGCGCTGGGAGTCGGTCTGGCGTACGCAGTGGCTAACGCGGTATTTGGTGGCTCCGCAGAATTTGTTGCACTGAGCCTGAAAAATCAGGGCATGGAGAACAATTTCTATTGGTACGTGACGATCATGATGGCCGTCGCGTTTCTGTTCAGCCTGCGCCTGCCCAAGCAACCGGCGTATCTGCATCACGATCACTGATAAATCACTTTCTCTGACTCAATAAAAAACCCACCGATGAGGTGGGTTTTTTATTGAGTCGCTTATCAGAACAGGGGTCAGAACAACTGAACTGTTGGCTTCTCTTTGTCGATCGGTTTGGCCTGTCCGGTTTGCTCATACCAACCACCGCCGAGGGCCTTGTACAGGTTGACCTCGCTGGTGAGTTGGGAGAGACGGTCGGTGATCAGCGATTGTTGTGCGCTGAACAGCGAGCGTTGAGCATCAAGGAACGTCAGGTTGCTGTCGATCCCGATCCGGTAGCGACGCTCGGCCAGACGATAGTAGTCCTGGTTGGCGTTGACGAAATCACGCTGAGCTTGCAACTGCTCGTTGTAAGTTTTGCGCGAGGCCAGGCCGTCAGAGACTTCCTGGAAGGCGGTCTGAATCGCCTTCTCGTAGTTGGCGACGCTGATCTCTTTCTGGATTTTTGAATAATCCAGGCTGGCGCGCAGGCTACCGGCGTTGAAGATCGGAATGTTGATGCTTGGCTGGAACAACCAGGTACCCGAACCGCCGTTGAACAGACCGGAAAGATCCGGGCTGATCGTACCGGCATTGGCTGTCAGGCTGATGCTGGGGAAGAACGCAGCACGGGCCGCGCCGATATTGGCATTGGCAGCCTGCAAGGTGTGCTCGGCTTGCAGAATATCCGGACGACGCTGCAGCAGGTCAGAAGGCAGGCCCGCCGGCAAAGCGCTCAACAGGTCGGCACTCAAAGGCTGAGCGGGCGGCAGATTGTCTGGCAGGTTAGTACCCAGCAACAGGGTCAGGTTGTTCTGATCCTGAGCGACCTGACGCTGGTAGCGCGCCAGAGCCACTTTGGCGCTCTCCACCGAGGTGCGTGCCTGGCTCAGATCCAGCGCCGACGAGACGCCCACTTCGTTGCTACGGGAAGTCAGACGCAGACTTTCTTCGTAGGTCTTGAGTGTTTCTTCGGTCAGCTTGAGCAGTTCTTTATCGGCCTGCCAGGTCATATAGGCATTGGCGACGTTGGCCACCAGGCTGATCTGCGTGCTGCGACGTGCTTCTTCGCTGGAGAAGTAAGTCTGCAAGGCTTGCTCGCTCAGGCTGCGAACCCTGCCGAACAAATCCAGCTCATAGGCGCTGACGCCTAGCGTTGCCGAATACTGGCTGCTGATACGCGACTCACCGGTAGTCGACAGGTCAGCGGGCAAGCGCTGGCGGCTGCCACTGCCATCGGCAGAAACAGCCGGGAACAGATCAGCACGCTGAATGCGGTACTGGGCGCGGTAGGCGTCGATGTTCAGCGCCGCGACACGCAGGTCGCGGTTGTTGACCAGCGCCGTCTGGATCAGCTGTTGCAAGGCCGGGTCATGGAAAAACTGACGCCAGCCCTGTTCGGCTGCCGCGACGTTCGCCGCTTCAGTCGGCGAGTAAGCCGGACCTTGCGGGTACTGCGCCGCGACCGGAGCCGCAGGTTGCTTGTATTCAGGGATCAGCGAGCAACCACTGAGGATGACCGCAGTGACTGCCAGGGAGATCAGGGACTTGCTCATTGGCCAGCCTCATCATGTGAGATTTGTTTCTCGTGTTCCTTGTCGTACTTGCTCTTGAACATCGACGACACGGCAACGTAGAACATTGGGACCCAGAAAATTGCCAGGACGGTGGCGGTGATCATACCGCCGATTACGCCTGTACCGATTGCGTGCTGGCTACCCGAACCGGCACCGCTGGAGATCGCCAGCGGTACTACGCCGAGGATGAACGCCATGGAGGTCATGATGATCGGGCGCAGACGCATGCGGCAGGCTTCCATCGCCGCATCCACCAGACTCTTGCCCTGTTCATGCAACTCTTTGGCAAACTCGACAATCAGGATCGCATTCTTCGCCGCCAGACCGATGGTCGTCAACAAGCCAACCTGGAAGAACACGTCGTTGGACAGGCCTCTCAGACTGGTTGCCATAAGGGCACCGATGATACCCAGCGGTACAACGAGCATGACCGCAATCGGAATCGACCAGCTTTCATACAGTGCTGCCAGACAGAGGAACACGACCAGCATCGACAGGGCATACAGCGCAGGTGCCTGAGAGCCGGACAAACGTTCTTCGAAGGACAGACCGGTGAAGGCGTAACCGATACCTGCTGGCAGTTTCTTGGCAATGGCTTCGACTTCCGCCATGGCTTGACCCGAGCTGTAACCCGGAGCCGGTGTACCGAGAACTTCCATTGCTGCTACGCCGTTATAACGCGACAGCTTCGGCGAACCGTAAATCCACTCGCCTTTGGCAATGGCAGACAGCGGCACCATGGTTCCGGCGTCATTACGCACGTACCACTTGCCCAGATCTTCAGGCGTCATGCGGCTGGCCGCTTCACCCTGCACGTACACTTTCTTCACCCGACCACGGTCGATGAAGTCGTTGACGTAGCTGCCACCCAGTGCGATGGACAAGGTCTGGTTGATGTTCGACAAAGTAATGCCCAGAGCACTGGCTTTTTCGTCATCGACGGTGAGCTGATACTGCGGCTCATCGCCCAGGCCGTTAGGGCGTACGCCTGCAAGAATCTTGCTTTGCGCCGCCATGCCGAGGAACTGGTTGCGTGCCTCAAGCAGCTTGTCGTGGCCTACACCGCCCTGGTCCTGCAGGTAAACGTCGAAACCGGTTGCGTTACCCAGTTCGAGTACCGAAGGTGGAACTACGGCGTACACCATCGCATCCCGGAAAGAGAAGAAGTGTGCCTGAGCACGCTCGGCGATCTTGAACACGGTGTTTTCCGAGTCACGCTCGCCCCACGGCTTGAGCATGACGAACGCAAGGCCCGAGCTCTGACCACGACCGGCGAAGTTGAAGCCGTTGACGCTGAACACCGAGTTCACGCCTTTGCCTTCACCGTTCTCTTTGTCGAGCAGGAAGGTACGCATATCGTCGATGACTTTCTGCGTACGCTCTGCGGACGAGCCTGCCGGGGTCTGAACCTGAGCGAAAATCACGCCCTGGTCTTCTTCCGGCAGGAACGCGCTCGGGATGCGAGTGAACAGGAAGATCATGCCCGCAACGATAAGCAGATAGACGCCGAACGCTGGCAGCTTGTGAGTCACCATACGCTTCACGCCGCGCTCATAGCTGTTTACGCCACGATCAAACGTGCGGTTGAACCAGCCGAAGAAGCCTTTTTTCGGTTGGCCGTGCTTTTCCGGATCGATCGGCTTGAGCATGGTGGCGCACAGCGCCGGGGTGAAGATCAATGCAACCAGAACCGACAGGGCCATCGCCGAAACAATGGTGATCGAGAACTGTTTATAAATAACCCCTGTAGACCCCCCGAAGAACGCCATTGGCAGCAGTACCGCCGAGAGCACCATGGCGATACCCACCAGTGCGCCCTGGATCTGCCCCATGGATTTCTTGGTCGCCTCTTTGGGCGACAAGTGCTCTTCGGCCATGACCCTCTCGACGTTTTCCACCACCACGATGGCGTCGTCCACCAGAAGTCCGATGGCCAGAATCATCCCGAACATGGTCAGGGTGTTAATCGTGAATCCGAACGCCGCAAGGATGCCGAACGTACCCAGCAGTACCACCGGAACCGTCATCGTCGTAATGACGGTGGCGCGGAAGTTTTGCAGGAACAGGTACATCACCAGGAACACCAGCACGATCGCTTCGATCAGGGTGTCAACTACGCCCGAAATCGATTCGGTCACGGTTGGGGTGGTGTCGTACGGGTAAACCACTTTCATGCCAGGCGGAAAGAAAGGTTCCAGGTTTGCGACGGTGGCGCGAATTGCCTTGGCGGTGTCCAGAGCGTTGGCGCCGGAGGCCAGTTTGATCGCCATACCGGAAGCAGGGTTGCCGTTGAACTGGGCATCAATGCTGTAGTTCTGGCCACCCAGCTCAATACGAGCCACGTCACGCAGACGTACTTGCGAACCGTCGGTGTTGACCTTGAGCAGAATGTTGCCGAATTGCTCAGGAGTTTGCAGACGCGTCTTGCCAATAATCGTAGCGTTCAGCTGAGTGCCGGGCAGGGCAGGCAGACCGCCCAGTTGGCCGGTGGCGATCTGTACGTTCTGTGCAGAAATCGCCGTGCTCACATCAACCGGTGTCATCTGGAAGTTGTTGAGCTTGGCGGGGTCCAGCCAGATACGCATGGCGTACTGTGAACCGAACACCTGGAAGTCGCCCACACCGGAGGTCCGGGAAATCGGGTCCTGGATGTTGGAAACGATGTAGTTGGACAAGTCTTCCCGGGTCAGACCGCTGCCATCTTCGGCGACCAGGCCGATAACCAGCAGGAAGTTTTTAACCGACTTGGTAACGCGCAGGCCCTGTTGCTGTACTTCTTGCGGCAGCAGCGGGGTGGCGAGGTTGAGCTTGTTCTGGACCTGAACCTGAGCGGTATCCGGGTTGGTACCCTGATTGAAGGTCACAGTGATGGTCATGCTGCCGTCGGAGTTACTGTCCGAGGAAACATAACGCAGGTTATCAATACCGTTGAGCTGTTGCTCAATGATCTGAACCACGGTGTCTTGCACAGTCTGCGCCGAAGCACCTGGGTAGGTAACCTGGATATCAATAGCTGTAGGGGCAATGGCCGGGTACTGGTTGATCGGTAGTTTCAGGATCGAAAGCGTACCCACCAACATGATCACCAGGGCTAATACCCAGGCGAAAATGGGGCGGTCGATAAAGAATTTAGACATCGGTTACTCACCTTTGCCAGTGGCGGCAGGGGCGGACTCAGCGGACTGGGCTGGCGTGAGGTTGGTCGCTTCCTTGACCGTCACTTGCGCGCCTGGCTTGACGAATTGCAGACCTTCAGTGATGACGCGATCACCCGGTTCCAGACCTTTTTCGATCAACCAGTAAGCGCCTGAAGTACGGTTGGCGATGAGTTCACGCTGCTCAACCTTGTTGTCTTTGTTGACCACCAGGGCAGATGGCTTGCCGCGCATGTCACGGGTCACGCCTTGCTGTGGAGCAAGGATGGCTTCGCTTTTCATGCCCGCCTGCAGCTGAGCGTGAACAAACATACCCGGCAACAGGGTGTGATCAGGGTTAGGGAACACCGCACGCAGGGTCACGGAGCCAGTCGCCTGGTCTACCGACACTTCGGAGAACTCCAGTTTGCCCGGCTTGCTGTATTCGCTTCCGTCTTCAAGGGTCAGCTTGACCGTTGCAGCGTTGTCACCGGCCTTCTGCAGCTTGCCGGACTCCAGGTCGCGACGCAGCTTGAGCATCTCAGTGGAAGACTGGGTCACGTCAACATAGATCGGGTCCAACTGCTGGATCGTCGCCATGGCATTGGTCTGACCGCTGGTAACCAGTGCGCCCTCAGTTACATCGGAACGCCCGATACGGCCGGAAATAGGGGCCATTACCTTGGTGTAACGCAGGTTGATCTGAGCGGTTTGCAACGTGGCCTGCGCTTCCTGGCTTGAGGACAGCGCAGTGTCGTATTCCTGACGGCTTACGGCTTGCTCGTTGACCAGTTGCTTGTAGCGATCAGCAAGAGACTTGGCCGATTGCAATGTCGCCTTGGCGCTGTTGGCCGTGGCTTCGTACAGCGCTGGATCAATCTGATACAGCTGCTGGCCGGCTTTCACGTCGGCGCCTTCCGTAAACAGGCGCTTGAGAATGATGCCGTTGACCTGTGGCCGTACTTCGGCGATGCGATAGGCCGTGGTGCGACCCGGCAGTTCCGATGTCAGGGTGTAGGGTTGAGCTTTGATGGTAACGACGCCGACCTGAGGAGGTGCAGCTGCAGGAGCTGCGGCTTCTTCCTTTTTACTGCATCCACTGAGCAGTGTTGCCAGGGCGACGGCAGTGACCAGTACGGTAACAGCTGGCTTGAATTGCATGAAGATCCTCGGGTCAGGAGCCTGGGTGCTCAAGAAAAGTGAAAGGGTGTGAAAAATTCTGGCTGGATAAGTAGTAGGCTAATGAATATACTTACATTCACGGTTGTTTGTAAATACCCAGTTCTGCGTCTGTAAGCCGCGCCTGCTGGGGATTGCAGGTTCGGGACAAGGCAATACAAATGCCGCCCGGTTTTGCTTCAGAGCCACATGATTCGTGGCGTGCGGCATTTTCAATGAGGTTTTACTGCCATGGTCCGTCGTACCAAAGAGGAAGCTCAGGTTACCCGTAGTCAGATTCTCGAGGCCGCTGAGAAAGCGTTCTACGAGAGAGGCGTTGCGCGTACGACTCTGGCGGATATCGCATCCTTGGCGGGCGTGACCCGCGGCGCAATTTACTGGCACTTCAGTAACAAGGCGGATCTGGTGCAGGCGATGCTCGACAGCATCCAGGAACCACTGGAAGAGATGGCCCTTGCAAGCGAAAGCGAGGACGAGGCCGATCCGTTGGGTTGCATGAAAAAACTGCTGATTCATTTGTTTCATGAAATTACACAGGACCCGAAAACGCGGCGCATTAATGAGATTCTGTTTCATAAATGCGAATTCACCGATGAAATGTGCGACTTTCGCCAGCAGCGTCAGGTCAACGCACTGGAGTGCAATGACCGGATCGGCCTGGCGTTGAGCAACGCCGTCCGTAAAGGGCAACTGCCTGCAGATCTGGACACCGTCCGTGCGTCCATCGCCCTTCATGCCTATATCGACGGCATGCTCGGCCAGTGGCTGCTGGTCCCTGACAGCTATTCCCTCAGCGACAGGGCCGAGAAATGGGTAGATGCCGGTCTGGACATGCTGCGCCTTAGCCCTGCACTACGCACCTGAAACTTCTGTCAGATTCCCGCCCAGCGGCTGTATCTTCAGTGAAGCAGGCCGTGACTGCCCAGTCATTTTACCCAATGCTTACAAATTGGCGTAATGCCACTATCGCTTTTGGGCATTAAAAGCGTGCGGCAGAGGCTAAATTTGTAGGATTTGAGTAGGACGCTTCTTGAAGTGTGTAGCTGATTTCCCAAATTGATTTCCCCGTATTGTTCCTCCTTGAAACTCCCTTCACTCTTGCGTCGCATTCTTGTTTATGGAAGACCGGGAGAATAAAAACGTGTTGCAAACCGTATCTGAAGCACAAGGGATTCTCGGAAGGCTCAAGTACCAGGCGGACCAGTTTCTGACCGACGCTGCACAATGCAGACCAGCCGCCCGACTCGGGCTCATGACCACGTTGTATTTTAAGCAAGGCCACACGCCGAAGACCCGGCAACGGGTCGAAGAATGTTTCACGCATTTTTACGATACGTTTCGGTCCGTACTTGATTGGCAGTCCTACCAGCGGCTTCGAAAACTGTCGCCCAGCAGTTTCTCCATTTGTAGAAGGCAGGTGCTTGATAGCTCGCCGGACGAGCCGCTGCTGTGGTCGATTTCCAGCGCCCGACCCGTGGAGGCTGCTACTCACTGCATGTCGGTGATGGCGCCGCCCGAGAGTCAGGCGGCGACCGATCATTCTTGCCTGAAAATGCTGCTGCCGTGGTCCTTATTGATGGACCGGGACGGTGCCAGGGTTTATGAGGGCTGGGTCAAATACCTGTGCAATCAGATCGAGGCCGAGCATGGTTACGGCGGGCTGGTGTGTGTTCTGCCCGGTGATGGTCTCAGGTACCTGCCATTGGAATACCGGTTGGCGCAGGACTACATCGGCCTGATGGTCGACGCCGGGCCGCACATGGAAAGCCTGCGCTTGCTGGATCGTATCAAGGGAGTCAGTTGGTACAGCATTCTGGGAAACCGTTTTGTTAGTCAGTTGGGAGGTAGCGACCGGTTGCGCAGGGTACTCAGTGCTCACAGTGATGTCGTTTTTCAAACCTATGAAAGCGGCCTGATGATTCGCGCCGGTGTTCTACCGGCGTTGGGTGGCAAGGGCGAGGGCCCTTCGAATGCCTACATGGCGGTCAATAAAGTGCTCAAGCCAATCCGGGTGCAGGACACAGGTTGCCTTCATCCATGCCCGGGTCGCGGCATCGGTTTTACCGAGCAATCTACCGCGCAGTGGTATGCACGCTTCGACGAAAAACCCATGGCCTCGGTGCGCGCAGGTCAGCCTTGCCCGCAGACCGGGCACTGGTTCAGCAGCGCCATGGCACGCTCCCGGCGTTTTTTCAACAAAGGTGACGTCATGCCTGCTTTCGAGCACCTTAAAGCCGAACGGACGCAGTGGTTCTGGACTGATGTCAGCGGCTAGCGAGATGGCGCTGACGACCCCTTTCTCATGAATGATTCTGCATTAGCAGGCGCTTGACTAAGCTTTGCGCAGACCTATAAAAAGAAGGGGCCAGTCATGCAGTTTTCGCCACGCGGTATCGGTGTTGTCCTGGGGTTTCTATGTTCTGCCTGGCTTGGTCAGGCAGGGGCTGGCGTCGAAAGCCCTGAGCAGGGGCCAGCTGCCAGAGCGCTGCTGGAGAAGGCTGTGACCCGCTATCAGGAGGCCGGTGACAAGGCATTTGCCGAGTTCAGTCGGCAGGGCGAGTTTGTTGATGGCGAGCGCTATGTGTTCGTCGTCGACACCCACGGCGTCATGCTTGCCAGCGGTGGGCCTTCAGTGGTTTTGATTGGCCGCGATGTCTCCCAGGTGCTTGAGCCCGATCTGCAAAAAGCATTCAAGGATGTGTTGCACACCCCTGAGAGCAAAGGTATCCAGCAAGCCGAGTATCGTTGGCAAAACTGGGCTGACGGCAAGGTTGAGCGCAAGAGGGTTTACTTCCAGCGGATTGGCGAGCGCATCCTTGCGGTGGGTTATTACGTGCCTCGAGCATCGCCTGAACAAGCCAGAGCGTTGCTGGATAAGGCGGTGAGCGAACTCGGTCGTGACCAGAAGGGCACTCTGACCGCAATCAACAGCCTGCGAGGAGGATTTCTGCAGGATGACCTGTACGTGTTTGTCGTCGATCTGCACAGCAAGCGTTATGTGGCGCATGGCACCAATCTGCGGCTGATCAATACCGACTTTCGCAAGGTAAAAGACCCTGAGGGCAAACCCGTTGGCGAACCGATGCTCGCGCTGATTGAAAAGCAGGACGCCGCCGAATACGAATACCGCTGGCGAAACCCGGTAACCGGCAAGGTGGAAAACAAGCATGCGTATGCGCGCAGGGTTGGGGATTACCTGGTGGCGGTGGGGTATTACAGCCAATAAGCAGTAGCTTTCACACACTCTGTGTGGAAGCGAATTCATTTGCGAAGGTGATCTGTCAGAACAGGATTTTTAACCCTTTCGCGAATGAATTTGCTCCCACAGAAAAACATCTCAGGTTAAGTGATTTGGTGTTCTTGGCTCAGCTCTCCCTGTGTTCCCTCCCTCGCAACAGGTTATCCGGCATTGCCAGTGCGGCAGCCAGGCCCAGCAGTGAGATTGCAGCGCTGACGGTCATCAGGTGGCGGAATGTTATCGACAGTTGATCGCGCAGGATTTGCAGAGCCGGGCCGCTGGCGGCGTTGAGACTGTCCATCAGCACATTGCCGGATGCGCCTTCACCACCGATTGCGCCAGCACCAGCCAGCCCGGTACCACCAAATTCGGTGCCTTGCAGCATCGCCAGCAACAGTGCCGACATCAGCGCTACACCTACCGCGCCACCCAGAGAGCGGAACAGGTTAGTGGTGCTGGTCGCCACGCCCATGTCGTGCTTCGCTACCGAGTTTTGCGTCCCCACCAGTGACGTCGGGAACTGCATACCGCTGGCGATCCCCGTCAACACCATGAACAGACTGGTCAGCAGCAACGATTGCGGGTCGGTAAACGCCATGCCGAGAATCGCCATCGGCATCAACATCGCGCCGGTGAGGATCATGGGCTTGTAGCGCCCGGTCAACGAAGTCCGACGGCCTGCAAAGAAAGCGCCCATGGGCATGCCAATCGCCAGTGGTAAAAGGTGCAGCGCGGCGCTGTCGGCACCGCCGCCGGTGACCGTCTGATAACGCAGCGGCACCAGCACGATCAGCGAAATCGCCTGGAAGCTGGTGAAGAAAATCGTGCACCAGCAGAGCACTGCGCTGCGGTTGGCGAACAGATGCATCGGCAGCAACGGTTCGACTGCACGGCGCTCGTACCAGGCGAAAAAGATCAGCGCCAGCAATGCGACACCCAGCAGTGTCAGCACCTGTTGATCCCGCCAGCTGTGGCCCTGGCCTATTTCAGTGATACCCAGCAACAGCGCAGTCAGGCCGACGATCATCAGCACCGTGCCCAGGTAATCGATGATGGGTTTGCGTTGCGGGACAGGCAGGCCAAGCAAGGTGCGTTTGGCAAACCACCAGGCGATCAAGCCCATTGGCAGATTGATCAGGAACACCCAGCGCCAGGACAGATACTGGGTCATGACCCCACCCAGTACCGGTCCGGCCACACTGGCCAGCGCATACATGCCACTGAAATAGCCCTGATAGCGGCCTCGCTCCCGGGGCGGTACCAGGTCACCAATGATCGCCTGACTGACTGAAACCATGCCGCCTGCACCAATGCCCTGAATGACCCGCGCAAGCACCAGTTGCTCCATGCTTTGCGCAATGCCGCAGAACAACGATGCCAAGGTGAAAAGCCCCAGCCCGAAGAGCATCAATTTGCGTCGGCCATACAAGTCGCCCAGCTTGCCGTAGATCGGCACGGCCACGGTAAGGGCCACCATGTAGGCGGAAATCACCCAGGCCAACAGGTCGAAATCATTGAACTGGGTTGAAATGGCAGGAATCGAGACGGCAACAATCGTCTGATCCAGAGCGCTGAGGAATACGGCCATCATCAATGCGTATAGAACGCTACGGATTGAAGGCGTGGTGTGGGGAAGACTGGTCAAGGCAGAACCTGATCGACAGTAATATCCGCCGAATGCCGACGGGGAGTGCAATCAGTCTAAGCCGATAGCTCCCTAATCGATAGCTGCCTTATGCATTTCTGGTGACTTAAACGCTTCAGCGTTATCTCATCGCAATGCGCTGAATGTTGCAGTGCTGGGGACGCAATGACCGAAGCTGCAAGTCGCGACTTGTGGCGCCTGACGAGCCAGTTCGTTGCGATAGACACCCGCTGCATACACCGCGATGACGGCACTGATACTCAAGACGGTGACGCATTTTTTTATTTTTATGTTCATGTCGCTTTCCTCGTTCCAACTACTTGGCAGTTCAGGAAGGATTAAAGCGAGTGTAGGGCAGGGGCGCTGGAGTCGTAGGACAGAATTGATCTATTGGATATGGCGTATTGCCTTAAAAGTTATAGCGTCTTTAACCATCAACCACTTTCCCCTGTAGGAGTCGGTCCCGGTGTCTCTTACCCCTCGCTGTCGCTAAGCAAATGGATAACCCGGTAGGAGCCAACTTGTTGGCGAGACGTCGGGCCTGCATCGTGAGAAATGCCGCTTCGCCAACAAGTTGGCTCCTACAGGGTCTGCGTTTCAAATCCATTATTGAAGTGATGTTTGATGGGCGGGAACGAGTGTGTGGCGAGCAGCACTAAACAGTCGCCCGCAACCGCGCCAGATCCCGAAGCGGCGGGGCGCCGAACAGGCGGCTGTATTCACGGCTGAATTGCGATGGGCTTTCGTAGCCTACCCTGTAGCCCGCCGCCGACGCGTCGAGCCCATCTGCCAGCATCAAGCGTCGTGCCTCCTGAAGCCGCAACTGCTTCTGGTACTGCAACGGACTCATTGCCGTTACGGCCTTGAAGCGATGGTGCAGGGTTGAAACGCTGAGGTTCACCTCCCTGGCCAGTTCTTCAATGCGCAAGGGCTCGGTGAAATTCTGGTTGAGCCACCGAATCGCCTGGGTCACGCGATGAGTCTGGCAGCTGGTGATGGCGATTTCGTAAAGGCGGTGACCCTGGGGGCTGCGCAAAAGGCGATAAAGGATTTCGCGTTTGATCAGCGGCGCAAGCATCGCGATGTCTTTCGGGCTGTCGAGCAAACGTGACAGACGTAGCACTGCATCCAGCAGTTGGGTGTCGATTCTTTCTATGTAAAGGCCGCGTCCGCTAGGTCGGGTCGGAACACTCATCGGCCCGGCTTCTGCGATCAGCGCATTGATATCCGCGGGGTCGATGTCCAGTCGCAAGGCCAGATTAGGATTTTCCGGCGTCGCGTGAAGGATCCTGCCGCTTAGCGGCAATGCGACAGACAGCACCAGATAGTTCAGGGGGTCGTAGGTGTAGGTCTCATCGCCGAGGCGCACTTCCTTGCTGCCGTGGGCGAACAGGCACAGTGCGGGCTGGACCAGGCTGGGCAGCGATTGCGCCGGGCTTTCATAGCGCACCATGTGCAGCGGCGAAATAGCCGTCTGGAACGAGCCTTCGGTAGGGGCGAACCGGCGAACCAGATCAGCCAGCTCGATTCGCTGCTTCTCCAGGTCCTCGCTGAGCGGTTCTTTGAGTGGCTGGAGTGGCTGCATGGGCGAGTCCTTTAATCCTTTATTGATGTGCCCAGCTTATTTTTGTGCAAGCCAAAGCACTACCCGATTCCTGCGAGATGATTGCCTGATCCTGCCAGAGTGCGTATCCCGGGCTGCTAAACCGGATCCAGGATTGCCTGGTGCTGCGTGGGAATTCTCTTTGCTGATCATCTTGCTTCTGAGGGGTTTTTCACAGCGCTGCAGGATCAGGCAAGAAGCCAACAGTAACTGACTAACGACCATTGCGCTAAGCCTCTAATCTCGGTTCCTGTCGCCGTACCCCTGATAATCATCCTGCAGACAAAGGAGCCATGACCATGCCTCAGTCATCACCCGTGAGCCATCTGGTTTTCGCCCGCGCCAGGACTGGTCAGAGCGAACAACTGGGCGAGCGCCTGCGCTGCCTGATCGAGCCTTCACGCATGGCCGACGGTTGCTTGAGCTTCGCGTTAAAGAACTCGCTGAAGGACCCTGATCTGTGGCTGATTTCCGGTTACTGGACCAGTGAAGATGCAATGAACCGCTGGCTGACCACCCCCGAGTTGCAAGTGTTCTCCGACGTTATGCAGACCTATATGGTCAGCAGCCTGGATTTCCATACTTTCGCTACGCAGGCTGAAGCCGAACAGCTGATGCAAGCGGTTTGAGCGCCGTCGGTTTAGAATCCCCTGCTTTAAGTCACAGGCAGGATCTGCACCCATGGCACGTATAGAACTCAATGGCTTCGAAGCTGTTTCCGCGGTTGTTCCGGGCGAGGGTGGCTACAGCGCCGCCATTGCAGTAAAAGGCCTGGGTGCAGGTGGTGCACCGGTATTCAACCGGGTGCTGCCAGAGCAGAAATTCAAGACCGCCCATGAAGCCGACGTTGCAGCCAGTGCCGAGCTGAACCGCTTGATCGACATCGATGCTGAGGGCGGCCTTTCATTTCAGGCTCACTGATCAGGCTTTGGGACGGTGCATCTTGAACAGCGCTTCAGGGCCTAGCTGGAAGTAATCCGCCGGGCCGCCGCCACGCAGGATCGGTTCGCCCGCTGCGGTGTCGTAGATTCCGTCCTTCAGCAGCGATTTAGCGATGTGCACCGCTACTACCTCGCCAAGAATCAACCAGCTGGGCACGACTTCCTTGTCGGCGCGCTGTAACTGGATGATCTGGGTCACCTTGCATTCGAACGAAACTGGCGTCTCCTTCACGCGCGGCACCGCCACGATTTGCGATGCCAGTGGCGTCAGGTTCGCCAGTTCGAATTCGCTGACATCCGCAGCAACGGGCGCGCAGCTCTGATTCATGGCTTCGGCCAGCGAACGCGTGGCCAGATTCCAGACAAACTCGCCGGTCTGCTCGATGTTATTAAGGCTGTCTTTGCGGCCAACGCTGCAAAAGCCAATGATCGGGGGGATGTAGTTGAAGGCGTTGAAAAAGCTGTACGGCGCCAGGTTCAGCTTGCCGTCAGCATCCTGCGAAGAAATCCAACCGATAGGGCGGGGGCCCACGATGGCGTTGAACGGGTCGTGAGGCAGGCCGTGGCCGAGAGAAGGTTCGTAAGAGTAGATATCGTCTGACATGGGCTAATCCTGTTGGCCTGCGCGGCGCATGAAAAGATGCGTCTATAGTGCCTGACAATTTATAGCGCCTGACAGTTTCGCGTGGTTCAAAAACGATTAAGCCCGGCACTGGGCCGGGCTAAAGGGAACACGTCGAGCTGTTATACCCGACGGTTTGCACCTACGCGGTCTGCGCCATCAGCGGCCAGACGATTAGCACCCACATGGTCAGCGCCGTCGGAGGTCAGACGATTTGCGCCAACACGGTCAGCACCGTCTTCAGCCAGACGATTAGCACCTACATGGTCTGCGCCATCAGCGGCTTGGCGATTAGGACCTACGCGATCAGCACCGTCTTCAGCCAAACGATCTGCGCCGATCTGGTCAGTGTTGACGGCGGCCTGACGGATGCTGCCAACGTTAGTGTGTACGGAACCGCCTTCAGCAACTGTCAGCGTCGAAGACTGCTCGATTGCATTAGTGTGATCGTTGCCTGGCAGGCTAGGCATTTGTGGTGAAGCGAAAGCGCTCGAAGCCAGAACAGAGAAGGCAAGACCAAAAATCAGTTTGTTGGTTTTCATGATTGTTACTCCAGTAATCGAATGGGTTGTCAGTTCGGTATGGAGTGAATGCTACGCGCCTGAAATTTATTCAGAAGTGAATAGCAGTGCTAACGACCATCGCTATAAATGATAGTAGGCCGTAAGGCGCGATTTTCGGGCTTTGCAGGACTGCTTGCCTCGGAGTGGTGCAATTCTCTGAAAAACTTTGTAATAAACCCACTTGACAAAATCATATAGTCATTATTATTGCCATTTTTGTAGGGTTTTTAGCCAGGGATTGCACTGATATCGTTAGTGTTAGTTGCGAGTCGCTCTCATTAAAAAGGGCAGACACACTGAATGTGGCTGCCCTTCATCATTACCGCTGATATGAATCTCAGTCAGTTTCAATCCGCGAGTGCTTGCGGGTGTCCTTCATGAACACATAAACCAGCAGCGAACAGGCGATACAGGCGGTGACGTACCAGTAGTAGCCGGTTTCCATGCCAATACTCTTGAACCAAAGCGCTATGTACTCAGCGGTGCCGCCAAAGATCGAGACGGTCAGTGCGTAGGGCAAACCTACACCCAGGGCGCGAATCTCGGTCGGGAACAGCTCGGCTTTTACCACTGCGTTAATCGAGGTGTAGCCACTGACGATGATCAGCGCCGCCATGATCAGGAAGAACGCACCCCACCAGGACTGGATCGTGTGCAAGGTGGTCAGGATCGGCACCGTGCACAACGTACCCATCACACCGAAGGCGATCAGGATTGGCCGACGACCGATCTTATCGGATAGAGCCCCCACCAGCGGTTGAATCACCATGAACAGAAACAACGTGGCAGCCGAGATAGTGGTGGAGTCGCTGATGCTCATGCCGACCGTGTTCACCAGATACTTCTGCATGTACGTGGTGTAGGTGTAGAAAGCCAGTGTACCGCCCATGGTCAGGCCGACCACGGTCATCAGCTCCTTGGGGTGGCGCATCAAGGTGCGCATCAGGCTTTCTTTTGGCTTTTCCTTCTTGGCGCGGGTGAACGATTCAGTCTCTTCCATGCCACGACGCAGGAACAGCGCAACCACCGCACAGAGTGCGCCGATCACGAACGGCACGCGCCAGCCCCACGAGTACAGTTGCTCGGTGGTGAGCGTCTGTTGCAGCACGATCAGCACGGCCAGTGCGATGAGCTGGCCGGAAATCAGCGTCACATACTGAAAGCTGGAGAAGAAGCCACGGCGTTCCTTGGTTGCCATTTCACTGAGGTAGGTCGCCGAAGTGCCGTACTCGCCACCGACTGAAAGACCCTGCAGCAAGCGGGCAAATACCAGAAGGATCGGAGCCCCGACGCCGATGACTTCATAGCCCGGGGTCAATGCGATGATCAGGGAGCCAAAACACATCAGCAGTACAGACGCCATCAGCGCTGCCTTACGGCCCTTACGGTCGGCGTACAGACCCATCAGCCAGCCGCCAATCGGGCGCATCAGGAAGCCTACGGCGAAGATGGCAGCGGTGTTGAGCAGTTGTGCGGTGGTGTCGCCCTTGGGGAAAAAGGACTTGGCGAAGTACAGGGAGAAAGCAGCGTAGACGTACCAGTCATACCACTCGACCATGTTGCCGACCGAGCCGCTGAAAATGGATTTGAGACGGGTTGAGGTGGTTTTTTCGGCCGCTGGAGCGTTGGCCGACCCTTTGGAAGCAGAGTTGGGAATGTCCATCATATTCCTTGTTATTCATTGTTTTTGGAATGGCACGTCAATGCGCGCCTTGATATGGCTATAGCAGGAGCTGTGCCATATGAGGAAAGGCCGGTTTAGAGGGGGTGAGATATGAGCGGTGAGCGGAAATCCGCTTACTGATGGTGTTGGGGTGAGCGGAAAATTGCCGATTTGTGAGTCGCTTAATCTTTTTTGAGATCACTATGCCGTCGGCAGTTAGCTGGATATTGGACCTGGAGCTAACGAGCAACGTGATGTAGCGATTTACACTTTACCTGGTACTCCGCCGGGATCTTTGTGGGAGCCGAGCTTGCTCGCGATAAACGATAACGCGGAACGGCTTATAGGTGCGTCTCATGCATCGCGGGCAAGCCTCGCTCCCACAGGGGATGGGTTCAATCTAGAAGATTGCATTTAGTTCGACAGTAGCCGCATCAGCCCGGGCAGATCTACTCGACAAACATCTCGCGCAATAACCCATGCCTTTGCATCTTCTCATTCAAGGTGCGGCGTGGCAGTTGCAGTTCTTCGAGCACTGCTTTGATATCCCCTTTGTGACGGGCCAGCGCGGCACGCAGGCATTGCGCTTCAAAGGCTTCCTGTTGAGCTGCGAGGGATTGTCCTGGATCGGTCTGCACTGTTGGCGACGACGTCAGGCCGAGAATCTGCCGTTCGGCCGCGTTGGCCAGCTCGCGAACGTTGCCGGGCCAGTCATGACTCAGCAACTGGCCTAACTGTGCGCCACTGAGCTCAGGGGCAGTGCGGCCCAGACGTTGCGCAGCCGCACTGGCGAAATGCGCGAACAGCAGGGGAATGTCTTCACGCCGTTCGCGCAGTGGCGGCAGGCGCAACTCGGCCACCGTCAGCCGATAAGCCAGGTCTTCGCGAAAGCGTCCGGCACGGGCTTCTTCCAGCAGATCGGGTTTGGTGGCCGCGACAATACGCAGATCGACGTCAATGGCCTTGTTCGAACCCAACCGCTCCAGCTTCTTGTCTTGCAGAACGCGCAGCAGCTTGACCTGTTGAGCCAGCGGCATGCTTTCTATCTCGTCAAGAAACAGCGTGCCGCCATCCGCGTACTCAAGCTTGCCGATGCGTTTGCCCTGGGCTCCGGTAAACGCGCCGCTCTCGTGGCCGAACAGTTCGGCCTCAAATAACTGCTCCGGAATTGCCGCACAGTTGAGCGCCACAAAAGGCTTGTTTGCCCGAGGGCCAAAGTCATGCAGGCAGCGCGCGACCATTTCCTTGCCGCTGCCGGTTTCACCGCGAATGACCACGTTGACCGGCAGTTGCGACAAGTCCAGCACCTGACGCCGCAAGGTTTGCAGGCCGGGGGAAACGCCCAGCAGCGTGGTCTCCAGTTGAGTCCGGGTGTCAGCCTGTTCGTGCAGGCGGCGGTTTTCCAGAATCAGCTCGCGTTTTTCCAGCGCGCGGCGCAGATTGCGCAGCAGTACTTCGGGGCTGAAGGGTTTTTCGAGAAAGTCATAGGCACCTTCGCGCATGGCATCCACCGCCATAGGCACATCGCCGTGGCCGGTCAGCAGAATCACCGGCAGGTCGGCATCGATTGCCTGCAAACGGCTCAACAGCTCCATACCGTTCATGCCCGGCATGCGCACATCGCTGAGAATCACGCCGGGGAAATGTTCGGGCAAATTCGCCAGGCAGTCTTCGGCGCGGCTATAGACCTGAACATTGAAACTGGACAGGCTCAGCCATTGCTCCACGGCTTCGCGAATCGGGGCTTCGTCGTCGACCACAATCACTGAGTTCAACATGCGGGATCAGGCTCCAGATAGTCATTGGGCAGGCTGAACCAGAACCGCGCGCCATCGTTCTGATTTTCGGCGCTCAACCGTCCACCCAATTCGTGGACGATGGCATAGGACACGGCAAGCCCCAATCCCAAACCATCGCCAACAGGTTTGGTGGTGAAAAATGGATCGAAAATGTTTGCCAGATGCTCCTCGGCAATACCGCCGCCGCTGTCCGTCACGCTGATAAGCCAGCGCGTCTGCTCTGAATGAATACGGATTTCGAGGCGTTTGACGGGCTTGTCGCGGATGGCGTCCAACGCGTTGCGCAGCAGATTTATCAGCACCTGCTCAAGCCGAATGGCATCGCCGCGCACCCAGGCCGGTCTGGTCAGGTTCAGGACGCAATCAACATGCTCGTCGCGCAGTCGCGAGTCCAGCAGCAACAAAGCCTGATCAACCACCGCCGCCAGATCCAGTCGTTCGCGCAAACCTCCCGGGCTTTTGCGGGCGAAGGTTTTCAAGTGGCCGGTCAGTGCCTTCATCCGTATCAACTGTTGATCAAGAGGCTCCAGCGCTTTGTAAGCATCGTCAATTCGCCCATGATCCAGCAGCAGGCGCAGGGTAGCCAATTGCATGCTTTGTGCAGTGAGGGGCTGATTGATTTCGTGGGCCAATGCCGCAGACATTTGCCCCAGCGCGGCAAGCTTGGTCGATTGCACCAGACCTTCCTGCGCAGTGCGCAGATCCCTGGTGCGCTCCTGCACCTGACGTTCCAGTTCGTCACGGCTGTTTTCACGCAGCCGCGCCAGCCGCCAGCGTTGATAGAGAAACAATCCGAGAAACACCAGCGTCAGCCAGGTGCCCGCGGCGGCCAGTGCTGCGTTTCGGGCGTCCTCGCTGGCCAGTTGCGGTTTGCGCAACAGGTGCAGGGTCCAGTCTTCGGCGGGTAATGGCATGGACTGCCACAGGTAATCAGCCTCGCCCTCCGGACCCTGCACGCGAGTCAGGTGGCTTTGCTTGTTGAATTCGCGCAGCTCAGTACGTTGCAGCGGCGACAGCGGTTGTTTGTCGTATTGGCGAGTCGCGGACAGCTCGGCGCGATCTTGCGCGGCGATGGGCAGCAGTTCGCGATAACGCCAGTGCGGCTGGCTGGCGATAAAGACGATGCCCTTGGCGTCGCTGACCAGCAACAGGTCGTCGCCCTTGGCCCATTCGTGCTCAAGGTCGGGAAACTCCAACTTCACCACCATGGCACCCATGAACTCCCCCGCATCGCCTGTCACCGCGTGGGACAGGAAATAACCGGGGATGCCGCTGGTCACGCCGACCGCGTAAAAGCGTCCAACGCCTGTGGCTTTGGTTTGCTGGAAATACGGGCGAAAGGCGTAGTTGTGGCCGACGTAACTGGTCGGCAGCCGCCAGTTGCTGGCGCCGATGGCCAGGCCATTGCGGTCCATCAACTCCAAGGTCGAGGATTGCGCCGCGCCGTTGATTTTCTCCAGTTTGCGGTTCAGGGCATCCTGGGAAACGGCAGTGATCGGGCCATTCAAGGCAGCGCGCAGTTCCGGGTCGAGTGCGAGAACCGCAGGCAATGCCCGGTAGCGTTCAATGAGGGTATGCAGGGTGTTGGCGTAAAGTGAAAGCTGATCCTGTGCCCGCGCAGCATCTTGTTCTACGCCATGACGCTGCGCCTGACGCATGGCCAAACCCGCCGACACAGCAGCGCCCGCCAGGATCAGCAGGACATACAGGGTTATGCGCAGGGATCGGGAAATGGAGGGCATGAGCGGGGCAGCCGGGATTTGCGCATTAGCTGGTTTGGAATGCTAACTCCTGTGGGAGCGAGGCTTGCCCGCGATAAGGCTGGACGCGATATACCTGATATCTGCGGCGTCTTTATCGCGGGCAAGCCTCGCTCCCACAAGGGGAAGGCCGCGGTGATCACAACAAATTAAAGCTCGTCTCTTTAACCGTCGCAGAATCCAGGCCAATCATGAGCTTGAACTCACCCGCTTCGGCAGCGTATTTCAACTGCGGGTTAAAGAACTTCAAGTCTTCTTCTGTGAGGGTGAAGGTCACGACTTTCTCTTCGCCCGCTTTCAGCATGATTTTCTCGAAGCCTTTGAGCTCTTTGACCGGGCGGCTGATGGACGCTGCAACATCACGCAGGTACAGCTGAACCACGGTTTCGCCCGCGACCTTGCCCGTGTTCTTCACGGTCACGCTGGCGGTCAGCTTGCCTTTGCGTGGCAGGTCCTTGGCAGACAGGGTGATATCGGACACATCGAACTGTGTGTAGCTCAGGCCAAAACCAAACGGGAACAGCGGGCCGTTGGTTTCTTCGAAGTAATGCGACGTGTAGTTGCCAGGTTTTTCTGTCGAGTACGGACGACCGGTGTTCAGGTGCGCGTAGTAGACCGGCAGTTGACCTATCGAGCGCGGGAAAGACATCGCCAGCTTGCCGGACGGGTTGTAGTCGCCAAACAGCACGTCAGCCACGGCGTTGCCGCCTTCGGTGCCCGGGAACCAGGTTTCCAGGATCGCGTCGGCTTGCTCGACTTCGTCGACCAGTACCAGCGGACGGCCATTCATCAACACCAGTACCAGCGGTTTGCCGGTGGCTTTCAGTGCCTTGATCAATGCCTGCTGTGTGGCAGGGATATTCAGGCTGCTGCGACTGGCGGATTCGTGTGACATGCCGCGAGATTCGCCCACGACTGCGACGATGACGTCGGCCTGTTCAGCCGTTTTCACCGCTTCGTCGAGCATTTCCTGAGCCGGGCGTGGATCTACTTCAACTTCGTGCTCGATGAAGTTCAGGTAGTTGAGGATGTGTTCGTTATCGCTGATGTTGGAACCACGGGCGTAAAGCAGTTTTGCCTTGTCGCCGACAGCATTGGCCAGACCGTCATACACGGTGACCGACTGATTCGGACGACCCGCTGCAGACCAGCTGCCGAGCATGTCCAGCTGACTTTTGGCCAGGCTGCCGATCACGGCGATGGTGCCTTGCTTCTTCAGCGGCAACGTTTCGTTCTGGTTTTTCAGCAATACCAGCGTCTTGCGGGCAACGTCACGCGCTTCTGTGCGGTGCAGACGGTCTTCAGAGTAAGTGTCAGCCGGGTCTTGAGCGGCATCGCCGATACGCAGGTACGGGTTGGCGAACAGGCCCATGTCGTATTTGGCACCCAGCACTTCGCGGACCGCGCTGTCGATTTCCTTCACGGACACTTCGCCGCTCTTGACCAGACCTGGCAGCTCTTCGCCATAGGCCTTGTCGTTCATGCTCAGATCAACGCCGGCCTTGATAGCCAGCTTCGCGGCTTCGCGGTAATCCTTCGCGACCCCATGATCGATCAGTTCCTTGATCGCACCGTGGTCGCTGATGGTCACGCCCTTGAAGCCCCAATCCTTGCGCAACAGGTCTTGCAGCAGCCACTTGTTGGAGGTAGCCGGTACACCATTGATCGAGTTGAGCGCGATCATCACACCGCCAGCCCCGGCATCAATACCGGCGCGATACGGCGGCAGGTAATCCTGATACATCCGGGTCGGACTCATGTCCACGGTGTTGTAGTCCCGGCCGCCTTCCACTGCGCCATACAGAGCGAAGTGTTTGACGGCGGCCATGATGCTGTCGGCAGACGCGACATTTGCGCCCTGGAACGACTTGACCATTTCTTTCGAGATGCGCGAAACCAGATACGTATCTTCGCCGAAACCTTCGGAGCTACGACCCCAGCGTGGGTCGCGGGAGATATCCACCATCGGGGCGAACGTCATGTCCAGACCGTCGGCGCTGGCTTCGATAGCCGAAATGCGGCCGGTCTCGGCTATGGCGGCCATGTCCCAGCTGGCGGCCATGCCAAGGCTGATCGGGAAAATAGTCCGATGGCCGTGGATGACGTCATAAGCAAAGAACATTGGAATCTTCAGACGGCTTTTGGCGACAGCAGCTTCCTGAAGCGGGCGGTTTTCCGAGCGGGTAATGGAGTTGAACGTTCCGCCAATGCGGCCCGCAGCAATTTCCTTGAGAATCATCGGCTGCGGCATGTCCTGGGCGATGCTGATCAAGCGCAACTGACCGATCTTTTCGTCGAGGGTCATTTGCTTCATCAAGTTCGCGATGAAGGCGTTTTTTGCTTGCAGCGTGGCCTGGCTATTGGCAGCCGGGGCGTTGACATTGTTCGCAGCCAACGCTGGCTGACTGGCCAGACCGACCAGAAGACCGAGTAAACACAGCTTATTCATGAATGATTTCTCAAGGCTTGCCCGCAACTCGCATTAAATAACAGGCAGCCATATTTTATGGGTTTAGACCTTTGGTAGTTCTTATCGGCCAGGACTGCAGATTGTCACAGTAATTATCAGCGCACTTATGTATCTGTGAGCGCATGTTTCGATAGCCCGACGCAGGCCACGGATTATGCAGGGGAACTTCCGTTTTGGCTAAAGCCACGTCATCGATTCGGAATCAAAAAGTAACAAACAGTGCGGGGCTCGACAATCCGGGCTCACTCTTGCAAAGCGGCGTTTCATCAATTAATCCAACCTCCGACGTCTTAACCCCCTAAAATAGCCATCTTTGCTATCAGTTCGTCCCGAGGCGTTTTTAGATGTCAGTCACCGCTACTTCCACCCAGCCCGCGCAGGATCATCGTGCGCAGTTTTTGAGTCTGCTGGAAAACAGTCTTTCCCAGAACTCGTTCATCAAGCTGGTGCTGGCCAAATACGTAGGCGACGAAGCCGAGTTGCAGCGGGTGATCATCAAAGCGTTGACGGTCAAGGATCAGCCTTGCCTGTCTTTCGTTTATCGCTACAAAACCCGGGACATCACTAAGAACTTCCCGTTGGTCGAAGCGGTGCAGGTCATCGCGCAACTGTTGCCCGAGTCTTTCAAGAACGCGCATTTGCTGTCGTTGAGCGATGAGGTCCAGCTGGAGTTCGGCAAAAAAGGCAAGAGCACGCTGTTCAAGAGCAAGGCCCAGCAGGAGCGCGAAGCACCGGCTGCGGGCCATGACCGTGAGAAGAAACGTTATCTGGAATTGACCCGCCCGTTTTTGACTGATTTGGGCGTGACCAACAAGCAGCATGAACTGATCCCGTCCATGTCACGCAAGTGGAAACAGATCAACAAGTTCATTGAAGTGTTTTCCCACGCCCTGACGTCCTCACCGCTCAAGCTGGATCAGCCAATAAAAGTGGCGGATTTCGGTTCAGGCAAGGGGTATTTGACGTTCGCGATTCACGATTACCTGCGCAACACTTTGCAGGCTGAAGGGCAGGTGACAGGTGTCGAGCTGCGCGAGGACATGGTGACGCTGTGCAATAACGCCGCGGCTCGCCTTGAACATCCGGGCCTGAAGTTCGAGTGTGGCGACGTACGCAGTGTCGCGCCCAGCGCACTGGACGTGATGATCGCCCTGCATGCCTGCGACATCGCCACGGATTACGCGATTCATATGGGCATCCGTTCCGGTGCGTCGATCATCATGTGCTCACCGTGCTGCCATAAGCAGATTCGCCTGCAGATTCAGAGCCCGACGTTGCTGCGGCCGATGCTGCAATACGGCCTGCACATGGGCCAGCAAGCTGAAATGGTCACCGACAGCCTGCGCGCGCTGCTGCTGGAAGCCTGTGGTTACGAAACCAAAGTGTTCGAATTCATCTCGTTGGAGCACACCAACAAGAACAAGATGATCCTGGCCGTCAAACGCGCCGAGCCGCTCAAGTCCACCGAGATACTGGCAAAAATCCAGGAACTGAAAGAGTTCTACGGTATTCAGGAGCAGTGCCTGGAAACGTTGCTGCAGGCGGATGGGTTTATCAACTGAGTAAATACGGCCACATTCGGACTGGCGTGCCTAATCCTGTGGGAGCGAATTCATTCGCGAATGCTGAATTACATCCGTTAGATTTCTGTTGGATGTATGACCGCCTTCGCGAATGAATTCGCTCCCACGGATTTGTGTTTGCAGGCCAACATAAAATCTCCCACAGGTCGGAATCACTTTGAGCCTTTCAATTCATTGAGCCAGATCAATTCCCCCTTCCTCGGCGCGCGCATGCTGTAAGCATTCCCCACGCGCAGGCGATCACGCCGAGGTTCCATCATGAGCAGCACCTTTTTCATTCCCGCCGTGAACATCATGGGCCTTGGCTGTCTCGACGAAGCCATGCAGGCGATCCGTAAATACGGTTTTCTCAAAGCACTGATTGTCACCGACGCAGGTCTGGCCAAGGCAGGCCTGGCGACTCAGATCGCCGGGCTGCTGGTCGAGCAGGGCATTGACTCAGTGGTGTTCGATGGCGCCAAACCCAACCCGACCGTAAGCAACGTCGAAAGCGGTCTGGCCATATTGCGTGAGCGCCAATGCGATTTCGTGATCTCACTGGGTGGCGGCTCGCCCCACGATTGCGCCAAAGGCATCGCGTTGTGCGCCACTAACGGTGGGCATATCAGTGACTACGAAGGCGTGGACCGTTCGAAGCACCCGCAATTGCCGCTTATCGCCATCAATACCACTGCGGGCACGGCCAGTGAGATGACCCGCTTTTGCATCATCACTGATGAGGTGCGCCACGTAAAAATGGCCATCGTCGATCGCAACGTTACACCGCTGCTGTCCGTCAATGACCCGGCAATGATGGCGAAGATGCCAAAGTCGCTGACCGCTGCTACCGGTATGGATGCGCTGACTCATGCCATCGAGGCGTATGTGTCGACCGCCGCCACGCCGATCACCGATGCCTGCGCTCTGAAGGCTATGTCACTGATCGCCGGTTATCTGCGCCGTGCAGTGGACGATGGCTCAGACATGGAAGCACGAGAAAATATGGCGTATGCGCAGTTCCTTGCAGGCATGGCGTTCAACAATGCGTCCCTGGGCTTTGTGCATGCCATGGCCCACCAGCTCGGTGGTTTCTATGACTTGCCCCATGGCGTTTGCAATGCAGTCTTGCTGCCTCATGTGCAGAGTTTCAATGCCGCGGTCTGCCCAGCGCGCCTGACGGATGTGGCGCATGCCATGGGGGCCGACATTCGCGGCCTGGCGCCGGAGCAGGGCGCCCGTGCGGCGATTGATGCGATTCGCACGTTGGCGGGTTCCATCGACATTCCGCCGGGGCTGACTGCCTTGGGCGTCAAGGAAGAAGACTTCCCGGTCCTGGCAGCCAACGCGTTGAAAGACGCTTGTGGGCTGACCAATCCGCGTCCGGCTGACCAGGCGCAGATAGAAGACATCTTCCGCCGCGCACTGTGATTTTCGTCTGCGCATTGGCGTGCCGTTGCAGGTTTACATGCGACGGCTGGATTTACCGCAGATAGTGGTGGGGAAAGGTGGGGGGCACAGAGGCTTGATTTGAAATGCTGTTTTTGTGGGAGTCGCCCCGGTGTCCCTGACACCACGCTGTCGCGCAGCAAACACGGACCCTGTAGGAGCGCGCTTGCCCGCGATTCGGCCTGTCAGTCGATGAATATATTGCCTGTGCTGACGCGATCGCGGGCAAGCGCGCTCCTACAGATGAAAAAGTACTCCAAATCAAATAGTTGTAGTTTGTTTGATAGGAGCAGGGGAATGCATTCCTGCTACTGGAACAGGCATGCTTGCTACAGAAAAATCACCCTCACATCTTGAAGCGTAGCGCTAACTGATTCAGGCCCACCGCCAGTTGCGACAGCTCGCTGCTGGCCGCAGAGGTCTGGTTGGCTCCGGCCGAGGTCTGCAGGGACAGGTCGCGGATGCTGGTCAGGTTGCGGTCAACTTCCCGGGCGACTTGCGCCTGCTCCTCAGTGGCCGAGGCAATACTCATATTGCGTTCGTTGATCTGCACAATAGCGGCAGTGATTTCCTTCAGCGCCAGGCCAGCCGCTTCGGCAACATCAAGGCTGGCGCGTGCGCGCTCACTGCTATGGCCCATGGCGCTGACCGCTTTACCGGCACCGTCCTGAATCGAGGCGATCATTTTTTCGATTTCGGCAGTGGACTGCTGAGTACGATGGGCCAGTGCCCGAACTTCGTCGGCCACCACCGCAAAGCCACGACCGGCTTCGCCCGCTCGTGCCGCTTCGATAGCGGCGTTGAGGGCGAGCAGATTGGTCTGGTCGGCGATGCCACGAATCACATCCAGCACGCCGCTGATGCCCTGCACTTGTACCGCCAGCCCGTCGATTTCAACCGCAGTGACGCCGACTGCCTGATGCAGCTCATTGATCACGCTCACGGTTTCGCCAACTCGCTTACTGCCATTTTCTGCAGACTGGCTGGAGTCGCGTGCGGCTGTTGAGGCCAGCGATGCATTGCGTGCGACTTCTTCGACGGCCGCGCTCATCTGGTTGATGGCCGTGGCAGCCTGATTGATTTCATCGTTCTGACGCTGTACGCCGCGCAATGAATCTTCAGTGACAGCGGTCATTTCTTCGGAAGTTGATGCCAGTTGCGATGACGAATCGCTCAGTTCACCCAGTGTACGACGCAGGTTTTGTTGCATCACCGACAAGGCTTGCAGCAGGCGGCCCGGTTCATCCTTGCCGTCTACATCGATTGGCTTGCTAAGGTCGTTGGCAGCAATTTGCTGAGCAACGGCCAATGCCTTGGCAATGGGGGCAACCAGACTGCGGGTGAACAGTGCAGCCAGGCCGAGGGTCGCAATCAGCGCCACGATAATGGCGATGATGGTGACGTTGCGAGATTGAGAATAGGTCTGGTCGGCAATGGCATCGGACTCGGCCATCTTGAGGTCGGCCAGGCGCGAAACTTCGGTGATGTCCTTGCTCAACTGTTCCGCAGCCTGAGTCATCTCACCCGTGGCGTTGGTCATTGCGTTGATCAGGTCTTCACGCTTCTGGGCGACCGCGTCCAGAAAGCGCGCATGCACGGCAAGGTATGCCATCAGGTTGCGCTCCATGCTGCTGAACGCTTTCTGGCCAGCCTCCGTGATCAACAGAGGTTTCAGCTTGCGCACGTCTGTTTCCAGGCCGGTACGTGCCTGGCTGATGCGATCAAGCTGGCGCTTGGCTCCTTCTGCGTCTGATGCTGCTCGCAGGCCGGTGTTGCCCAGGCGGATGGTCACCAGATCGGTCTTGATCTGCTCAATGGTCTGAACGGTCGGCAATACGTTGTCCTGCAGTGCCTCTCGTGATTCTTTCAGGCCAACTGACTGCTGTAATGAGAACAGGCCCAGAGCGGTGATCAGTAAGGCAAAAAAGCCAAAACAGAGCAGCGATCGGGGGGCAATGTTGAGATTTCTCAGATTCATGCGAATAGCCTGTCGAGAGAGGAAACGTTAGTAACCTATCGACGTTTAACGTTTCAGCTTTAGGCCACTTAGCTGATTATTTTGAAATATCCAGTAATAAGCAGAAAAAAGTCTTAAATATCAGCAGTATTGGTTAAGAGCATTGATTTAGACATGTCGTGCTAGCTGATCGCCTGCATGACTTTTGCTGGAAACGCAGATGTGGGTCACCAGTCTTTGCTTTGCAAGAATGAAATCAATGCCGCTGTCGGACAGCGGCATTCGCAAGGGTCATGCAGCCTGTAATTGATCTTGAGCATCCAGATAGTCCGCGAGATTGTGCAGGTACACCACTGGCTGTCCTTTGCTGGAACCGCCCAGCCGTGTGACTTTCAGGGCAATTGCGCCACTGCTGATCTTGCGCATCAGATACCGGTCGCTCGATATGTGGGAGAAATATCGCTCTCGAACGGCGCTCAGAGTCGGGCAAGGCGTGGCAAATTCGGACCGCAGTTGATTGAGTGTCTGGCTCATGCCGCGTCGCCTCCCCAAGGTTTGAATTCATGTGCACTGGCTGGTTTGCACGACTCACGTCGTTTTTTCGGGGTGATGATCAGAAGCAGGCCGACTTGCTGTTGGATAGCCCGAACCGCCTCAGGACTCGAAGCTGCTGCCGGATGCAGGTACACCTGGCAGCGAGGGTGGTGTTTTGAAATTTTCATGACTCGTACTCGGTAATGAATGGGTACGAGATTAAATTAGCAATGGCTAAATATTTATACAATAGCATTTGCTAAATATTTCTATTCCTCTGAAGGGATTGCTCAATCTTGAGCCGGTACGTCCCAGAACACGCGGACGGATCCGTCTTCCTGAACGTTTGCATAGACACCGTCGGTCTCGGTGATGGCATCAATGATCTGATCCCAGTCTTGCTGGGACTCATCCGGGGCCTTGTAGACCAGCGCTGCGTGCTCCTTACGAGCGGCGGGGGAGGTGATGACTTTCTGAAGGCGTGCCCCAAGCAGTTCAAGCGACGTAGGGGGGGCAAGGGCTCTGGTTTGCGTCTTGGACATGTGGTCCTCCTTGGCGTTATGTATATACATACAGTAAATATCGATGAGCTGAACGGCAAGAGAAAAAGAGTACGTGTGTACTCTTTTTTGGCTCGCCCATAAAAAAGCCCGCATCGGCGGGCGCATTCATCGGCCTGGTTCAAAGGCTCAGTGGCTCAAAGCTTCCTGGCATTCCACACGAGCAACACTCGCGCCTGAATATGGATTTTCTCCAGATCAGCGCCGTCGATCATGATCGGGGGGTAAACAGGATTGTCCGAGATCATCCGCAGCGCGCCTCCGGTCATTCGCTGCAGGCGCTTGATGAACAGATCGCCGTCCAGGGTGAATACATACACCGCATCAGTGCGGATTTCGGTAATTCCCCGGTCTACCAGCAACGAGTCGCCATCGCGAAAGGTGCCTTCCATGCTGTCGCCATCACCGGTGATGATCGCCAGATTTTCAAGGCTGGAGTACGGCACTCCCTGGGTTTTCAACCAGTCGAGGTGGACCGTCATCTCGCGAATGACTTCGACCTGATTTTCCGGCACCAGACCGTGGCCCATCGAAGCGGCGACGTTGAGGTGCGGGATGGTGATGAACCCCAAGGACTCCATGACTCTTTTGGTGTCCACGGGAGCCACTGTTTTAGGTGCTGCCCCCTCGAGCAGATCATTGGTATCTGGAGAAACCAGCGTGCCTGCGGGCAGATCAATCTTGCCCTCTAGGGTGGCGGCAGCCTTTTCCCCCAGCTTTCGATGGCCGTTCAGCAATTGCGATAAATAAGACGCGTCCAGACCGAACTGGTTGGCGAAGTCTTTTTGGGTGAGGCCAGCCATAGCATGGCGAAGGGCTCTAAGGCGTTGTTCGTAAATATCCATGGCTTAATCATCGCTTTGCGTTAGCAGACAGTAAATTACATTTTGCTATTGATGTAAATATTAGCGGTTGCTAATCTTTTTGCTCATCCCACAGGTTGCGACGGTTTGCCTGACTTCGGTCAGGTCGGCGGGTTGCGCTTCGGGTTTTTCACAATGCCTGCTGTGGCGGACATTGAGCTGAATGGCGAGGGGAAAAAATGATCAAGGAAATCGAAAAGCTGATGGTGCATTGGGGCGAGCAAACCCGCGAGCGAGGTCTGGGTGGTGGTCTGGGCAGCCAGTTGGGTGCATTGATTGAATGGGGCGGGGCACCACCGCGCAGCACGCCGGGGTCTCGCATCCTGGATAGCGGCGGCACGGGCATGGACACCATCGCCACCGCAATAGATCGCGCCGTCGCGCAATTGCAGCGCACACCGGGTCAGGCAGCTTTGGCCAGACTGGCAACGCAACGTTACTGCGAGCTTGTTCCGGTCCGCGAACAGATGCGCACTGCAGGAATTGCCGAAGGGGCTGACCGAACCTATCGCAACTGGGTGCAGCGGTTGCATGAGCAGGTGATGTCGATTGTGATGGCGAGTACGAGTAAGCGTGGCGTGCCGTCCAGCACGTGACGCATGCAAGCCCTGAGTTGAAATTTACTTCCTGTAGGAGCGCACGAGCAACGCGAGGCCGCGATTGCGGTGTGTCAGGCAGAACGCAATCGCGGCCTCGCGTTGCTCGTGCGCTCCTACAGATCCTTTGTTTACTTCGCGACAGCGCTTTGTCATGGACACAAGGCGTGCTCCTACAAGACATCCCCTTGCCAAGCTCCTCAAACGACGACTTGGCAACCATTCGTCGAGCGACTTTGTCGTGTTGTGGTCACATTCCTGTCGCGTTCCAGTCGCATCTTGACCACCCCAAAATCGCCTCTTCCCATGCTTTCCGGTGGCAGGTACAAAGGCGGCACGATCTGAGATTTACGCCTGAGGCAGCAGCGGCAGGCAGGCTTTTCAGCCACGTCATCAGGCCTTTTACAGACAGTCACCCACCCCGCTTCGGCGGGGTTTCTTTTTCCCCCGGGAATAGCAATGGAGTATGAGCATGGCCGAGCCAGCGAGCACGGCCGCATCTGTCGTGGTCGCTGGTGCGGCCGGTGCGGGTTTCGCAGGATTGTTGACAGGCATCGATACGCTGGCCGCCATCGGCGCATTTGCGGGTGCATTGGTGTTCTTTACCACCACAGAAGAAATGCCGGTCTGGAAGCGGATGGTTTTTCTGATGGTGTCATTTGTAATGGGTTATTTGTTCGCCCCCGCTTTAGTGGACTTCGAATTCTGGGGGATTCGCCCTTTCAAGTATTCAGGGCCCGCCGCATTCGGGGCATCCGTGCTGGTGGTCACTGTGGCGCTGGCAGCCATCAAACGGCGCGGCAGATTAGAGACCGGGCAGCCTGGAGGTCATGATGGATAAGCCTCTGATTAGCGCACTGCTCACCCAGGTGACGTTCTGGTTATGCATGGGCCTGTTCGTACGGCTCTTCACGTTTCGCCGCAAGGGCGCACGGTTTCGCCGCAACATGAGCTGTCTGGCCTGGCTGGTGATGGTCAGCGCTGGCACGGTGATGGTTTACATCTGCAAAGGCATGCTGGTCATGCCGGTTCAGGCCTGGCCGCTGGTCATGATCCTGGCGGTATTTGTCGGCTCTGTATACCAGAGCAACGGCAATCTGGCGCAAGTCTGGAAGATCGGAGAGTGAGCTTGATGCCTGCACGCCAATAGCTTCTGAGAGCCCGCATTCGGCGGGTTTTTGAGCCACTTTTTATCAGCACTGCAAAGCCCCGTTCCCGGGGCTTTGTCGTGTCTGGAGTTCTGAAACAGGAGTTCTGAGATGAACGTAACAACTTTGATTGCACAGATAAGCGAGCGCTGCCCCGGTTTTCAGGGCCGGGTCGCCGGTGGTCTGCAGTGGGACAGCGCCCGCACCGACGACCAGCTTGCGATGCCCGCGGCTTATGTCCTGACGGCGGGCGATACCGCACAGGAATCCACCACCAACGTGGTCCGGCACCTCGTTCGTGAGCAATACCTGATCAACGTTGCGCTGGCTAACCGTGATCAATACGGCCAGGCCGCGACTCAGGAACTTCACAGCATTCGCGTTCAGCTATGGGCTGTTCTGGTGGGTTTTCAGCCTGAGGATGAAGACGATCCGTTGCAGTACAGCGGTAGCTCGATGTTGCTGATCGACGATAACCGTGTGGTTTACCAGTTCCGCTTTTTCACCGAGTTCATGCTGGGTCGCAGTGACCCGGCCGGGGCTCCAGAAACGTGGCAGGAGCAGGTCAACGATGGCCTGCCACTGCTTGAGGGAGTCGATATGGATATCGACTTCATTGACCCGATGGTCGACCGAAACCTGACAGAGCGCGGCCCGGATGGCCGCTTCGAACTTCAAACCCGTGAGGATATACCCCAGTGAAACGAGTGCATGTGAAACCTGCCGAAGGCCGGGCTGTTCCGGATCCGGCCCGGGGCGGCGAACTGCTGTCCGTCGAGGGCTACGAAGTACCGCTGACTGCCTACTGGCAGCGACGGATCAATGATGCTGACGTAATTGTGGGTACGGCTTCAGCCCTGCCCAAAGCAAAAGGGAGTGCCGCCAAATGACTGTAGGTTTCAGCCAGATTCCATCCGATCTTCGTGTACCTCTGTTCTACGCCGAGCTTGATAACTCAATGGCCAACAGCGGTGCTTCCAGTCTGCGACGCCTGATCATCGGTCAGGTCAACGACGATGCAACCAGTGAAGACATCGGCCGCCTGGTGCTGATCTCGCGCAGCACCGAAGCGCGTGCCATTGGCGGCGCTGGTTCGATGTTGTGGGCCATGCATGCAGCGCATCGCAAGATCGATGTTGCGGGCGAGGTCTGGTGCCTGCCACTCAAGATCGAGTCCGGCACCAATGCGCAAGGCAAGGTCACGCTGACCGGTACCGCCACCGCGGCCGGCCTGCTGAACTTGTATGTGGGCGGCGTTCGGGTGCGAGCTATCGTGCCTGAACTGGCCACGGCCGCTGAAGCAGCTGCTGCGTTGCTGAGCGCTATCAACGCGGCCACCGATCTGCCGGTGACGGCTACCACCGAAGCGGGCGTCGTCACGCTGGCCAGCAAGTTCAAAGGCGAGCTGGGCAACGATATCCAGTTGAGCTTCAACCGACTGGGTGCTGCCAATGGCGAGCAACTGCCAGCCGGTCTGGAAGTCGTTGTGGCCGCGATGGCCGGTGGTGTCGGTACACCTGAAATGGCCGCGGCACTGGCCGCTCTGGGCGACGAGCCGTTCGAGTTCATCAGTCAGCCATGGACGGACGCCGCAACGCTGGATTACTGGAAATCCACCATGGACTTCACCTCGGGCCGCTGGTCCTGGGCGAAGCAGATTTACGGTCGGGTTTACAGTGCAAAACGCGGCACGCTGGGTGCTTTGGTAGCTGCGGGCAAGCTGCGCAATGACCCATCGGTGTCTATCGGCGCCATGGAAAAAAGCATTCCGCAACCAGTATGGGAAGTCGCCGCACAGTTCAGCGCACGCACTGCGGTGTTCATCAGCGCCGATCCTGCATGCCCGACGCAATCGGGTGAGTTGGGGGCCATCGAGCCTGCAGCGGTCAGTGACCGTTTCATGCTGGATGAATACCAGTCGTTGCTCGGCAGCGGCATCGCCACGTTCGAGTATTCGGGCAGTGCGATGCGCATCCAGCGGGCGATCACCACGTATCAGCGTAACGCGTACAACCAGCCGGATGACTCGTACCTGGACAGCGAGCCGCTGCACCAGTCGGCGTATGTACTGCGTTTCCTGCGTACCCGCATCACCAGCAAATACGGTCGCCATAAACTGGCGAACGACGGCACCAAGTTCGGCCCCGGCCAGCGCATGGTGACCCCGAAGGTGATTCGCGGTGAGCTGATCGCAGCTTATGGTGAGCTGGTGCGTCTGGGGATTGTCGAGAATATCGACGCCTTCAAGGACAACCTGATTGTTGAGCGCGACGCGACTAATCCGAATCGCCTGAACGTGTTGTATCCGCCGGATCTGGTCAATCAACTGCGCGTGTTCGCGCTGTTGTATCAGTTCCGTCTGCAGTATTCCGACGCGGCCTGAGCCGCTTAATCAAACGTCATTCCAAGCCCGCCCTGTGCGGGCTTTTTCGTGGAGATTCACATGGGTCAGAAAGTTGCGGGTACTTGCTACATCAAGGTCGACGGCGAACAGCTGGTTATCACGGGCGCGGTAGAAGTACCGATGTCCCGGGTCAAGCGCGAAACCGTCGTGGTCGGCTACTTCAAGGAAAACGAAGTGACGCCGTTCATCAAGGTTGACGCGATTCGTACCGTCGATTTCCCTCGGGCAAAAATCGAAACCGGCACCAACATGACGGTCACCGCCGAGTTCAACGACGGCACCACTTACGTGCTCAGCGGCGCGTACGCAGTAGATGACATGACCAGTACCAGTGAGGACGGCAAGGTCAGCCTCAAATTTGAAGGCATCTCGGGGGACTGGCAGTGATGAGTAAAGAGACCTTTACCCTGGCCGTCGCCATCAAGGCGCACGGTCAGGAGCTCACCGAGTTGCACCTGCGTCGCCCGACGGCTGAGGAGTGTCGGGCGATCAAAGTGCTGCCTTACACCCTTTCCGACTCGTCGATGCCGGTTGCGGATATCGAAGCAGCCTGCAAATACATCGCGGTGTGCGCAGCCATTCCGGCGGGATCAGTCAACCAACTGGACCTGGCGGACCTGAACAGCCTGGTGTGGAAAATCATCGGTTTTTTCCTGCAGAGCGCTTCGGTGGCGTCTCCGACCTGATCGGCATGGTGTACGACCTCGCTTACTTCTGGAGGTCGGACCCTGAGGTGCTCATGGGAAGACCTTTGGATGTAATTCTGGAAAGCGAGTGGCATGCCTTTCGAATTCTCGAAGAGCAACGGGGGAATAATGGCTAATAACATTCAAGTCATGGTGGTCATGACCGGCGTCGACAAGCTGTCGCCCCAGCTCAAAAACGCGCAGAAAGAAATCTCGACCTTGAGTAAATCCTTGAGCGCCTTGGGCAATATTCCCTTCATGGATACTTTGACCGGCAAGGAGGGGCTGATGAAGCCCTTCGTTGATGGCGCGAAAGCCGCTATTGCCTTTGAAAGCTCTATGGCCAGAGTCAGGCGGGTGGTTGATTTTCAGACGCCTGAGCAATTCAAGGCGATGAGCAAGGATGTGCTCGACCTGTCGGAAAAGCTGCCGGTGTCCGCTGCGGGCATCGCGCAAGTGTTTGCGCTGGGCGGACAATCGGGCGTTGCCCGCGAAGAACTGAAAACGTTTGCCGAAGATGCCTTGAAGATGGGCATGGCTTTCGATCAGACCGGGGAACAGTCCGGCGCTATGATGGCGCGGTGGCGGACAGACTTCAAACTGAACCAGACTGAAGTGGTGGCGCTGGCGGATCAGATCACTCAACTGGGCCGGGCCGGTGGCGTGGACACGGGGAAAGTTTCCCGCATCGTCACTGCCGCAGGCACGTCCGGGTTAAGTGCGGGGCAGACCGCCGCGATGGGCGCTGTTTTCGCTCGAAGCGGCATGTCTGAAGAGGCTGCGGCGACCAGCATGCGCAACTTCACGCAAACGCTTACAGCGGGCGTCCTCGCTACCGAGGGCCAGCAGCAAGCGTTCAAGGCTTTGGGACTGGATGCGCAGGCGGTATCCCAAGGCATGTCCGCGGATGCGGAGGGTACGATCAGTAATGTGCTGACCAAGCTGAATGCGCTGGAGAGGGGCAAACAGAGCGCGATGCTGTCCCAGTTGTTCGGTGACTCATCCGCTGCTCCGCTGGTGAACGGTCTCGATGCGCTGTCCCGTAACTTTCAACTGGTTGGCAACAGCCAGAAATATGCCGGCTCTATGCAGGAGGTTTATGCAGCGCGCGCGTCGACAACCGAGAGTGCGCTGCAGTTGATGAATAACCAGACGACGCGATTGGGCGTCGCGATTGGCACGGCACTGTTGCCGCCGGTCAATGATTTCCTCGGTACGATCGGACCTTTGATCAGCAAGGTCTCGGCGTTTACCGAGGCCAATCCCGGGCTTGTCAGAAGCATCGCCGGAGCAGCGGCGGGGTTTACGGTTTTGCGTTTGGCGGTGGTGGCAGGCACGGTCGCGATGGCGGTCATGCGTGGCGTCTCAGCGATGTTCCCGGTCGCTCTGGTCATTCAAGGCATTGCCGTTGCTGCTGGTTTGTTGATTGCCAACTGGTCATCGGTTGCGGCGTTTTTCAAGGCGGTCTGGACGACGATTCAGGCAGCAGCAATGATGGCCTGGGAAGGGATAAAGACGATTTTTTCCTGGTCGCCACTAGGCGCAATTATCGAGAACTGGGAGCCGCTGAAGGCTTATTTCAGTGCGCTTTGGGATGTGGTCAAGGCGGTAACGTCCCCGTTCATGAACTTCCTCAGCGGTATTTTTGACTGGCCACCTGTGGCCAGAGTCATTGAGCTCTGGGCGCCTGTCGCGGACATTTTCGGTACGATTTGGAGTGGGGTGACGGAACTCACCTCAAGGTTTACCGGGTTTCTGGCCAGCGTCTTTGACTGGTCTCCGTTGGAGCTGATCAAGAAACACTGGGAGCCGGTAGCCACCTGGTTTCACGAGCTCTGGGGAGAAGTGAAAACCATTGTCGAACCCATGATGGGGTTGTTTGGTGGCGGGCTGATCAAGGGCGCTACCGATGAGTTGAGTCAGTTCGCCGCCGATCAGCGTAAGGCCAACGCAGGCGTCGGCGGCGGTACTGGCCAGTTCCTGAAAGCCAATGCCGCCCAGCTCGTCCGCGACGAACAGGCACAGCGCAACCTCACTCAAGGCGGCGCATCAGTCGATTCACTTTTGCGCTCAACTGAAGCCGGTGCGCCCGGCAGCCTGATCATGGCCGGGTCGCTCAATCAGCAGGCGGCGGCCAACAACCGCATGAACCTGCAAGGCGCGTTGACCGTGCAGTTCCAGAACGCGCCACCGGGCACCACCGTTGGCGAGGCTCAAACCAATCAGCCGGGCTTCTCGATATCGCAAAGGGGCGTTCGCAGCCTCTCGCAGCAGTAGCCTCTCGAAATAAAGGACAGCGACATGAGCAAGACTTGGCGGGATGACCTGCAGTCGGCCTCGTTCCGTGGTGTCGGCTTTTGGGTCGACAGTGACACTACGGTAGTGGGGCGGCGTACGCAGTTGCATGAATATCCCCAGCGTGATCGGCCTTTGGTCGAAGACATGGGGCGCAAAACCCGGGCGATCACCTTCGAGGCGTTTGTCATTGGAGACGATTGCTTCGTACAGCGCGACAACCTGTTGCACGCCCTTGATCAACCCGGCTCAGGGGAGTTGATTCACCCCTGGTTCGGGCGCATGACCGTGACTGCAACTGAGGGGTGTCAGGTCAAGCAGGCGCGAGCCGAAGGGGGTATCGCCAGATTCTCCCTGTCGTTTGTGGAAGCGGGTGAAAAAGGTTACCCCGTCGGGGTAGCCAACACGGCCAGGCTGCTCGAAATGGAAAACCGGAGTTTTCTGGATTCGGCATTGACCCGATACAAGAACGCGATGGCTTTGGTCAACAAAGCGCGGATCAGCATGACCGCCCTGCAGAACGGCATTGCCGGAGTGCAGTTGGCGATTCAGCACGAGTTCAGTCAGTTGACCGGCTTTGTCAGTTCGGCGGCTTCGCTGGCGGACACACTGGCCAATTTTCCGGAGAACCTGTCAACGATGCTGGGCGCGCAATTCTCCAGCATGACCGGCGAGTTTGATCGCTTCAAAACCTCGCAACGCCAGGCCATGACCAAGGTGGAAACGGTGCTCGGGCTGGTGAGTCCGGCAACGGCTGCGGGAGGCGCGGCCACGGTCGCAGCCGTGACTGCTACACGTGAGTTGGTTCGCGATGTGGTGCTGGCGGATGCTCTCCGTCTGGCCTCGGCCATGCCAGTGGTTGCGGCGCCTTCGGCATTGCCGGGAGTGCCCAGTCTGGAGCAGCAGGTTGCCACCCCGGTGGTACGGCCCGAAGTACCGGTTGCAGCCGACATCACGCAATTGCGTGACGCTCTCAGTGATGTGCTTTGGCAAGCGGCGCTGCTGGCTGATCACGAGCACTTCGAGCGCATCGAAGCGGTTCGCAAACGTACGAGGGAGCACCTGACCGCTGTTGCGCGTTCAGGAGTCAATCTTGTCGACGTGTCGCCCAAAGAATCAGTGCCTGCTGTGGTGCTGGCGTTCCGGCATTTTGCGGACGCTACGCGCGGTGATGAAATCGTCGCGCGCAACAGCATTCCTCACCCAGGCTTTTTGCCGGCAGCGATCCTTCAAGTCGCTCAGGAGTAACCCATGGACTTGCAAAACGTCGTCACGCTCAGCGTCGACGGCAGGGATTACCGTGGCTGGAAAACAGTCAGTATCACTGCCGGTATCGAGCAGCAGGCGCGGACTTTTACTTTGTGCGTCTCTTGGCGCTGGCCGGGCGAGGACATGGAAGTTCCGGTCAAGCAAGGCGCTCCCTGCGAAATTCGGATTGGTGCGGACCTTGTGCTGACGGGGCACGTTTATTCGACCCCGATCAGCTATGACGCTAACAGCGTAACGCGTTCTGTGGCCGGGCGTTCGCTCACTGCGGATCTGGTCGACTGCGCCGCAACGGGCTCCTCCAGTCAATGGAAAAAACAGAGTGTGCAGGTCATCGTTCAGGCGTTGGCCGCGCCCTATGGCGTCGAGGTTCTCAGCGAGGTCGCCAAGACGTTCCCGGTAAAGGAACACGTTATTACGCCGGGCGAAACCGTGTTCGAGTCCATCGACAAGTTACTCACGCTTTCCCGTTTGTTTTCCACAGATGACGGTAAGGGGCATTTAGTGATTGTTGCTCCCGGTAGCAGCGGTCGGGCTGTTGACCGTCTGGAACTCGGAAAGAATATTCTCAGCGGCTCTGCGCAAAAGGACTATTCCGCGGTGTTCTCTGAATACCTGGTGACCGGACAGCGCAAGCGCGAGGACGGAGAACCGGCCGACAAAGCGGCGCAGGTCAAGGCCACGGCCTTGGACGGCATTCCACCTCGCAAGCGGCTCAAGCACATTCATGAGCAGAACCAGTTGACCCAGGAACTCGCTCAATCTCGCGCCGACTGGGAGCGCGCCAGCCGCAAGGGCAAGGCGCTGACCCGCACCTACAAGATTCAGGGCTGGCGGCAATCGAATGGCGATCTTTGGCGGGAAAACATGATCGTGCGCATCGTCGATCGGTTGCTGGGCGATGACCAGGACATGCTGATCAGCCAGATCCAGTACGACCTGGGGGAAAGCGGCACCACCGCTGAACTCACGGTCGCACCTATCGAAGCGTTTCTGCCTGAACCCAAAGGCTTAAGCAAAGCCACGTAAACCATCGTTCACCCACTTTTTACTTACTGGAGGCCTTCGACATGAGAGAGCTGCTGAACACGCTCGTCCGCGGAGTCGTCAATCTGGTCAACCCGGCCGGGGCGATTCAGTCCCTGCAAATGACCTTGACCGCCGACGAGGTAAAGGACGGTCTCGAACACTTCGAGCCGTATGGCTACACCTCCAACCCCCATCCCGGTGCTGAGGGCCTGACCGCTTTTATCGGCGGTGATCGGTCACACGGCGTGGTGATCTGTGTTTCAGATCGCCGCTTTCGTATGACCGGTCTGAAGAACGGCGAAGTGGCGCTGCACACCGATGAGGGGGATTTCATCCATTTCAAACGCAATCGCGTCATCGAATTGCAGACGCTGACCTTACAGATCAATGCCACTGATTCTGTGGATCTGAACACCACAAACTTCAGCGTCAAGGCAAGCGGCGGAGTGACGTTCGACACACCGCTGATCAGCACCACCGGGCGCATCGAGTCGTCGGGCGATCAGGTCGCTGCGGGCGTCAGCCTGGTCACGCACGTGCATGAAGGCTCGGACAAAAAACCAGTGCCGGGAGGCTAGCCATGAGCGTGATCAATGAAGCAACTACCGAGCTGGCCTGGCGTCGCGCGGCAATCATCAGCCTGCTGACATGGCGGCGGGCCGGGGTGGACGACAAGCTGGACGACCCGGAGCGCTACGGCTGGTGGGGCGACAGTTTTCCCACGGTCACCGATGACCAGATCGGCTCGCGGCTGTACCTGCTGCGCCGCCGCACGCTCACCGCGCAGACCGAACGCGATGCCCAGGATTACGCCCGTGAAGCACTGCAATGGATGCTCGATGACGGCCGGGTTTCCGCCGTGCTCATCGACATCACGCGCGGTGCCGAGCGGCTCGACATGCGGGTGAGGCTGGCCTTGACGGGCGGCGCCACAGTGGAAATTTATCTCGATAATTTATGGCTGGTGATCAATGCCGTTTAAAACTCCCTCTCTACCCGAACTGATCAGCCGCGCCCGGAGCGATCTGGCCGGTTCCAGCGCGCTGCTGCAGTCCGATGCCGAGGTGCTGTCGCGCATCAATGGTGCCGCTTCCTATGGTCGCTACGGGCATCAACACTACATCGCCGCGCAAATCCTGCCCGACACCGCCGATGAAGAAAACCTGCTGCGCATGGCCCGGCTGCGGCTCAGGCGCAGCTATCTGCCCGCAGTGAGTTCAGCGGGCACTGCCAGTTTCACCGGTGTGGCGGGCGCGGTGCTGGATGCCGGGACATTGCTGCAACGTGAAGGCGATGGTGCGCTGTTCAAGGTGTCTCTGTCGGTCACGCTCACGGCGTTGAGCGGTTCGGTAAAACTGGAAGCCGTGATGCCAGGCATTCTGGGCAATACGTCGGCCGCGACTCGCTTGACCACCGTTTCGCCGGTGGCCGGTGTCGCCGATACCTTCTTGGTGCTTGAGCCCGGTCTGACCGGCGGCACCGAGCAGGAAAGCCTCGAGGCATTACGGGCCAAGGTCATGCGTTCCTACGCGGTAGTGCCCCATGGCGGCAATCAAAGTGACTACGTGACCTGGGCGCTGGAAGTGCCCGGCGTGACGCGGGCCTGGGTGCGCAGGCACTGGATGGGGCCGGGCACGGTTGGCGTGTTCGTAGTGCGCGACGGCGATATCGATCCGATTCCCAACGCCGAGCAACTGCGACGCGTTTACGACTACATCGAATCGATGCGCCCGGTGACTGCGGAAGTACGAGTGTTCGCGCCGGTCGAGTTGCCGATCCAGTACGAAATCAAACTGACTCCGGACAGCGGCGCCATTCGTGCCGCCGTGGAAGACGCACTGATTGACCTGCACAGCCGCGAGGCCGATCTCGGCGTCGTGTTGCTCGGCAGCCATATCGCCGAAGCCATCAGCGGCGCGGCGGGCGAAAAGGATCACACCCTGTTCGCCCCACTCGGCAACGTACAGCCAGGCGCCAATGAGTTGCCCACCTTTGGAGGCATCTTATGGCGATAAGAACCGCCGCTGCGTACTACGCGCAGCTCAAGGCACTGCTGCCTCCCGGTCCCGCATGGGATGCAGAGCGGGTGCCGGAAATTCATCAACTGCTCGAAGCCGGATCACTCGAACTGGCCCGCGAAGACTTGCGTCTTTCTGACTTGCTGGGTGAAAGCGATCCAGACCGGGTACGCGAACTGGTCCCTGACTGGGAGCACGTCATGGGTCTTCCCGATCCCTGTCTGGGCGTGAACCCCACCTTCGAAGACCGACAACTGGCCGTCCGCCGTCGCCTGACAGAAGTGGGCGGGCAGTCACCCGCGTTCTTCGTGCAACTGGCGATTTCGGTGGGGTATCTGCAAGCGACCGTCACCGAATATCGCACGCCGCGCTTCGGTAATGCTCGCTTCGGTAAAGCTCGTTTTGGCACTTGGTCAGCACAGTACATGTGGACCCTCAACACCGGCCCGCGCCTGAGGTTGGGCCGTCGTTTCAACACCAGCCATTGGGGCGAGCGTTTCGGCGTAAACCCCAGCAGCGCTTTCGAATGCGTCATCCGCCGCGCAGTCCCTGCGCACGCGCACGAGTTTATAAATTACGGGGTAAATGAATAATGGATTTTCCAAAAAGCGTGCCCAACGTCGGGCTGGTAGATGGCCGTTTTGTGGACGAAAGCAATGTCACCGGCCAGGTGGGATCATTGATCACGGCGGACTGGGGCAATGCCATGACGTCGGAAATTATCAACGTTATTGAGGCGGCGGAGTTGGTGCCGACCGAGGGGCAGAATGATCAGTTGGTAGGGGCAATACGTGAAGTGTTGTCCCGTGAAATCGATAAAAGAGCCCTTACTAAAGCTGCACTCTTTAGATTGTCTGCATCAGCAACCTTGGTGCCTGCAGATCTGGGACTCGTTATTCTTGACGCGTCTTCTTCTGCCCTAACCGTGACACTGCCAGCATCAAATGCAGCACTGGGTGTTCGTGATGTGGTCTTACGCCGAATCGATAACACCAGTAACCGCCTTAAGGTGCAGGCTGCCGGTGCTGACAAAATCAAACTACATACTCACCTGAATGAAACGGGCTATCCGTTTTTTGTGCTGATGGGGGCGGGAGATTGGTGGCACTTGCGCAGCGATGGCGCGGGTAACTGGTGGCCAGTTGGTCGATGCGATGAAACGCCGCTGGGCAGGATTGTTTTTGATACTAGTACGGTACTCACGCCCGGCGGCTATGGCTCCATGTCAGGTGTTGTGTTCGTGCGGTCGGAATGGCCTTGGCTTTGGGATCATGCTCAACAATCTGGGATGCTGACCACTGATGCTGCTCGTGTCGGTTTAGAGGGTTGCTGGACCTCCGGCGATGGCGCATCTACGTTTCGAGGGCCTGAGTGCCGAGGCGATTTTCTCCGGGTGCTGGATGAGAGTCGAGGGGTTGACCCTGGCAGGGTTCTTGGTAGCTGGCAGAAAGGTAGTCTTTCCGCGCTGGATATCAATATTCCGGGTGTACAGGGAGTTTGTAGCAACTTGCCTGATGCTGCGGCCTCGCGACTTCGTCTCGGATATGACGGCGGGGATGCTTCGCTGTACGCCGGTTCGGTTCTTGCCGGTGCGAATCCGGGAGTTACCTGGCCAATTCCTGGTGCGGCAGAAGTCTCGTACGGTGTGACCAGACCACGCAACGTTGCTTATCCGGGACGTATCAAGATTATTTAATATCTCTAGTGTCGGGATTGTTAAAGTTGAGATTCTGAAGGGTAATACGTCTTCTAATATTTAGAACTTCCTAAAAGAGAGGGGGCTCGCCTTGGAGAGCGGGGAAGGCGTAAGTTGTTTAATTGTTTGGCAAAGATTATTAACGATTTGTGCTGAACGTTTATGAAACTATCGGGTGGTATTATGGATTTTCCGAAAAGCATGCCAGGCATCGGACTGGTTAATGGTCAGTTTGCGGATGAAGATATTACGACTGGTCAAGTAGGGTCATATATCCCCAGTTCTTGGGGGAATGCAGTAACGCGGGAGATCCTCAATGTTATTGAAGATGCAGAGCTTGAACCAGATGAGGGCAATAATACTCAGCTTTCAATCGCCATTAATAAGATAGCGTTCCGCTCACAGAGTGTAGTTCGTTATTTGTCTTCTTCGAAAACGCTCCTGCCTGTTGATTTGGGATTGGTAGTGATAAATGCTGAGTCGTCAGCAGTTAGCATTACGTTGCCTCCTTCCAATTCATCAATTGGTGTTCGTGATGTGATTTTGCGTCGTTCAGACAACACCGGTAATCGACTCAACGTGATGGTGACCGGTAATGACAAAATCAGACTGCATACGCACTTAAATGCGGCCGGCTATCCATTTTTCGTATTGATGGGGGCTGGTGACTGGTGGCACTTGCGTAGTGATGGTTTCGGTAGTTGGTGGCCGGTAGGCCGCAACGACCCCACACCCTTAGGCCGAATAGTGTTTGATACCACTGGTGGATTCCCTCCCGGAGGTTACGGGCCTATTTCCGGATCGGTTTTTATTCGCTCCGAATGGCCATGGCTTTGGGATCATGCCCAGCAATCTGGCTGCCTTGTTACTGAAGCCGCTCGATTGGGAAATGAGGGTGGCTGGACATCCGGCGATGGCGCTCTTACGTTCAGAGGCCCAGAGGGACGCGGCGACTTCCTCAGGGTGCTTGATGAGAGTCGTGGGGTTGATTCAGGTCGAGTGGCTGGCAGCTGGCAGAAGGGGACGTTTCATAACGTCGGTGCGCTGCCATGGACTGATAGCGTTACCGACTTTGCTAACGTGACTGGAGCTACAGCCCATATTGAGCTAGGGCTGGATGATACCAGCCTCTCACTTTACCCAGCGGCGAGGGCCGGAAACGGGGGAGGCGAAAACGGCTTGGCAGTGCCTAGCCGGAATGATCTTAGCTTCGGGATTATGCGCCCCCGTAACATTGCCTATCCAGGCCGAATCAAACTCATTTGAGGTTTATCATGACTGCAATCTATCTGATTGATGCGGCCGGTGCTCTAGCGGGGCCTATAATGTTGCCTGTTGTTCCGGGTATCGGAATACAAATCCCGAGTAATGCAATTGAGCTTCCGAAAGCACCACCAACTCCTGAAATTGGTCATATTCTCGCGGTCATCAATGGCGAAGTGATTGCCGTTTCGGATAATCGGGGAGAGGTTTTTTCTACAACCACAGGGATCCAGGAGGAATGGACAGCACTCGGTGAGTTGCCGGAAGGTTATACAACTGAACCAAGACCCGATTCCTTTCATGTTTGGCGTGACGGTGGATGGCATTTGGATGAGGAGGCACTAACAGCGTCTAAAGTGGCTGAAATGCTTACCTCGCGCGATGATAAGTTGAGGCTATCTACCTTGCGTATTGCACCTCTTCAGGATGCTCATGATCTGGGTGAGTCAACCGAAACCGAGGAGTCTTTGCTCATTAGCTGGAAGCGCTATCGCATTGCTCTGAATCGCATTGAGCAACAACCGGGTTACCCGGCTGATGTTGATTGGCCGATGCCACCCGATGCCCTCGATTCTGAATAAGCCCCGCATTGCCGGGGCTTTTTTGTGTGCACTTAAAGCCCCAAAAAAAATACCCGCTCCGGCGGTTTTTTTTCGCTCGGAGAAAACCATGGCAATAACAGAAACAGACCGCGACACCCTCGCCCGCACACTCTGGGGCGAGGCGCGTGGTGAAGGCCTGGCGGGGATGATCGCCGTCGGCTGGACCATCCGTAACCGGGTGGAAATGGATTTGCACAATGATGGTAAACCGGACTGGTGGGGGGAGGGCTATGAGGGGGTATGCCGGGCGCCTTATCAGTTCAGTTGCTGGAACCGTAATGATCCGAACTATCCCTTTTTGAGCGGCAGGAAACCTATTCCTGGCGCGCAGTTCGCGCTGGCTTCGCAGGCTGCTTCGGCGGTCATCGCAGGCGAGCACTCTGATCCCACTGGCGGCGCGACTCATTACTACGCCACCACCCTGCTCAAGGCTCCAGCATGGGCGTCGATGGCCAAGCGGACACTCAAGCTTGGCCGTCACATTTTCTTCAGGGATGTGCCATGAGCGCGCTCTTCAAATGGATCCCCCTATGGGGCTGGATAGTCCTCGCGCTGCTGATATCCAGTACTTACCTGGCTTTAAGACTGGCCACTGTAACGGCCGACCGCGACGTCGTTTCACTGGAACGTGATGCCGAACGACAGAAGGTCCGCCAGCTCACAGCCGCCAATGAGTCACGCAAAAAAACCCAGAAGCTGCTGCTTGATCTGGACACCCGTCATACACAGGAACAGGCCCTCGCCGATGAAAAAAATGATGCCATGCTTGCTGCTGTCGCTACTGGTGCTCGGCGGGTGTACGTCAACGCCCTTTGCCCCGCAGTGCGAACCGCCACCCGCGCCACCGGCCAGCCTGATGAAGAAAGTCGAGCCCAACTTGACCCGGCGGTTGCAGAAAGAATTCTCCATACCGGCGTCGACGGGGATGACGCCATCCGCCAATTGAGTGCGTTGCAGGAGTATGTTGAGACGGTGTGTCTGGGGCGTGCCGGTTAATTGATCCTTGTGTTTTTTGTGCGTGCTTCACAGAGCCGCGATTCGCGCTTAACGCCGGCTCAGTGTTCGCACCGCAATTCCTTAAGTGCCGCAGCCGCCAGGAAGCCAGAGCGTGATGCATAGCGATGATCGTTTTTCACGCGATCATCAATGCGCATCAACAAGTTCTCTGGGAGTGTTGCGTTGAATCGCACTGCTTTGCCGAAATAGGGCGTCACGTCAAACTCAACCACTGCCCAGATCCCGCCTGCGTAATCCGGATTTGCGATATGAACATCGATGGCCTTAGGCGACGGCAATGGATGGCCATCTTCGACGAGACCTTCGAAGTGAAGTGAAAGCGCCTCCTGGACGTTATCCAGTGCCTCGATCACGGAGCTTCCGGCTGAGAAGCAACCAGGCACATCCGGGACTATCACTCCGTAGTCAGAATCGGCATCTTTATGCAGGACGACTGTGAATTTCATATGTTCGTACCTATCTCGCGAATCATTTCAGGCCCGACTGTTTCAGGATGCTATTGATCGTTTTGATCGGGATATCTGAATCGGGATGCTTAACGGTGACCCTGCCGGGTTTGGTTGCATGTTTGTACTGCCTGTAGCTTCCCTTCGAAGCGACCAGATACCACCCGTCATCCTCGATTGCTTTGATCATCTCTCTGCTGCGCATCGGCTCATCCCTTAGCTTAGTCGCGGTGTGTATTGTACACACTATTTTTTTGAGTCCGTGAAGCATGCTGATGGCGCGGTTTATCCAATTAAATGATGGGCAAAGAACCTACCGGAAAAGATGCTCATCTTTCGTTTATGGCTGAGGAGTTTCGATGTTTTTGTGCGTCTGAATATGAGCGCGTTCCGCCTCACATGGCAGCAGGATCTGGACGATGAGTGAGCTTGCTGCGCTGAAAAATCAGGCTTGAATTCGGGAGGCGAGGGAGCCAGAAAGAGCGCATGACGCTGGATAGGGTAGGAGCGAACTTGTTCGCGAGGGGGTGGTACATCCGCACACTGTGTATCACCTGACATAGAGCCCTCCCGAATGAATTCGGTCCTACCGAGGCTGGTCAGAAAGAGCGCATGACGCTGGATGGGGTAGGAGCGAACTTGTTCGCGAGGGGCATCCATCCGCACCCGGTGTATAGCCTGAAATACAGCCAGGCATTTCACCCTGTAAGTGCTCACCTCGTAACCTCGATGAGCACCTACAGCATTGGGTTTAACTCAAGAACCATCAGCCCTTGATAAACGCCAACAGATCTTCGTTGATGACTTCCGGATGCGTCGTGCACATACCGTGCGGGTAGCCTTTGTAGACTTTCAGCGTGCCGTTTTTGACTAGCTTGATAGCCAGCTCGGCTGAATCAGCAATCGGCACGATCTGGTCATCATCGCCGTGCATGATTAGCACCGGTACGGTGATTTTTTTCAGGTCTTCGGTGAAGTCGGTTTCCGAGAAGGCCTTGATACAGTCGTAATGGGCTTTGGCGCCGCCCATCATGCCCTGGCGCCACCAGTTGTCTTTGGCGCCTTCGGATACCTTGGCGCCGTCGCGGTTGTAGCCGTAGAACGGGATCGGCACTTCTTTGTAGAACTGGGCACGATTGGCTGCCAGCGCTGCGCGGAAGCCGTCGAATACGTCAATCGGCAGACCGCCTGGATTCTTTTCGGACTTGACCATGATCGGTGGCACTGCGCCGATCAATACCGCTTTGGCCACGCGTCCAGCGCCGTGTTGCGCAACATAGCGAGCGACTTCACCGCCGCCAGTGGAGTGGCCGATGTGTATGGCGTCCTTGAGTTTCAGGTGAGTCACCAGCGCTGATACATCGGCAGCGTAGGTGTCCATTTCGTTGCCAGTAGCAGTCTGGGTCGAGCGACCATGACCACGGCGGTCGTGAGCGATCACGCGGTAGCCCTTGGACAGGAAGAACAGCATCTGCGCATCCCAGTCATCCGAACTGAGCGGCCAGCCGTGGTGGAAAACGATGGGCTGACCGGTGCCCCAGTCCTTGTAGAAAATTTCAGTGCCGTCGCTGGTCGTGAAACTTGTCATGTCGTTATGTCCTTTTCCAGTGGGGGCTGAGGTGGCCGCTTGAGCGGCGCTGTTGCTGCCCAGCGCCATTGCCGAGAGTGAGCCTACGGCCAGCGCTGTGGCGCTAACTTTGAGTACTTGCCTGCGTGAACTCGTTGGAGAATCGGTTTGGGTGTTGTGAGTATCTGACACAGAACCTCCAGCTCTCGGCATTGCACGAGAGTCAGCTAAAGACGTTAGCTCAACTTATGAGCGGTAATAGAGTCAGTTACGAATGCCTGAAAGATCCCATGGCTCACAGGGCATTCGCAGTTGCCTCATTGATATGTACCGCTGGTTTCGGATGGGGGCCCATGCCCCCCATATAAAGCCTATTTCTGGAGGCTGAGCTCATTCCGTCGCCATGATCGGGTAGTAGTGGAGTTGAGCGCGTATTGCGAAATACCGATGTAACGTATGTGCTGTTGTCTGCTGCAGCGGTACGCCTGCAACGTAGCGTTGCCGTGCGGAACGGGAGTAAAGCTTTACTGCTCAGGTTTCCTCCGCTGTTGACCCCGCAACCTTCTTTTGTTTGCGCGTTCCAAGCGTTTCAGGGGCACTGAGTGGATTTTGTGCTTCGCCTCACTGGTCCCGGACCAAATAGCGATCCCCATCCAAAGGAGTGCACATGAATTTCTTCAAGAAACTGTTCGGCTCAATGAAAAAGTCAGAGCCAGAGAGCACTCAGTCCGCCAGGCAGCCCGTAAAGCCAACTGAACCTGAGATTTTCGACGAGCCCATTCAAACCGAGGCCGACCAGACTGAAGCCGACGCTGCGAATATGGCTGCTCGTTCAGCGAGCGAAGAGTGCCTTGATCGTCACTGGGCATCGGTCGGTATCGTCGAAAAAGATGTCATTGCCCACATCATCAGCCCCAGTTTCACAGGCGGACCGTATTGGCCTTCAACTCGTCAGGCTTATCGAATAGTCCGACGTGGCAATTCCATCATTCTTGCCACGGAAGGTCTGTCAGATCCGTTTGATGACCCTGAAGGAATGGGCAATGGGTTCGAGATGGAGCTGTTTCTGGAGACATCTGATATTCCCGAGCATGCATATGGCGCGCCGGGAGACGTTGACCCTTTCACACGCAGTTGGGTCTTTGAAGTGATCCAGACTGTTGCGGCAACAGTCGCCAATGCTGGCGGCGTTACTCATCAGTTGGACCAGTACGGTGTGCTCTCGCTGGAGTTGCCCGGGGTCAGCCTTTCGCATCACATCGGTGATCAGGTGCCCAGGCATTTTGTGACCGAGGACGATGCGGTCGGAGTTCTGCTGGGCGCCCCTGAACCGGATTTCAATACTCGTCTTGAAGACATGCCACTGTCTCCGGTGCGTTTGGTGCCGGTGGTTTTAATCACGGCTTCGGAGCTTGCATACGTGCGTTCAGGCGGCGGCGGAGCACGTCTGGATCTTGTCGGCCGGTTGAATGCGGCAGGTATCGGGCATAAAAGCAGTCTTAATCGTGAAAGCGTGGTGTGAAGCTGCGTGACGATGCTGATCGCGTCTGTCAAAAACACACAACTAACTGATTTGTAGTGTTTTTCCTGTAGGGGGCGCACTGTCTACGACACCGCTCTGTCTCGCGGCAAACATGGACCCTGCAGGAGTGAGCTTGCTCGCGATAATGGTAGGCCTGTTGAAAAATTATCGTCTGGTCCGACGCTATCGCGAGCAAGCTCACTCCTACAGAAAAAGGATTCCAAATCAGATGAGTGCATTTATTGATAAGCGCCGTGCTTCTGTTTACGGACTCTAACCGAGCCGTGCTCGGCATCACTGCGGCCACTGCTCCAGCAGCATGGCGACGAATTTTTCTGCTGCTGGAGACAGCGAGGCACCGCGCCGCGATACCAGGCCCAGTGTCCTGTCGACCACTGGATCAACCAGCGGCACGCTGACCAACGTCGGGTGACCTTCGGCCGGCATCGCCAGACTTGGCATGGCTGAAATGCCCAAACCTGCCTCGACCATCCCCAGTGAGGTCGACAAATGCTGCACCTCATAAAACCATTTGGGCCGCCAGCTCAAACCCGCCAGCGCATGGTCAAGAATCATCCGGTTGCCGCTCAGTCTTCCCACACCAATAAGGCGATATTCGCTGAGTTCGATCCAGGACACAGACTCGCGTTTTGCCAGTTCATGGTCGCGTCGGCAAGCGAGAACGAAGGGCTCTTTGACTAGCGGTACGAACTCGATATCCGGATGCTGTCCGCTCATCATGTTGATGCCGAAATCTGCTTCCCCACGCAGCACTGCTTCCAGGCCTTCATTGGCGCTGAGGTCCAGTAAGCGGATGCGGATTTTTGGATAGCGTTCGTTATACAGGCGAATCACCGAAGGCAAAAAGTAGAACGCAGCGGTAGGAATGCAGGCGAGGGTTACCTGGCCGATTTGTCGTTCTGCCAGCTCGCGGATGTTCAGAATCGAATCTTCAAAATCATCCAGTAGACGTCGCGCCTTGGGGAAAAAATCGCGACCCACGCTGGTCAGGCTGACCCTGCGCGTAGTGCGATCCAGCAACGACGTCCCCAATCCCTGTTCGAGCTTCTTTATGCGCCGGGTCAACGCCGGTTGAGAAATGTGCAGCACTTCGGCAGCTTCATGGAAGCTACCAAGTTCGGCGATTTTCACGAACGATCGGATATCTTGCAGCTCATATTCCACTTTTATTCTCCTGTCAGTGGTTAGCGATGGGCAGTTTCATAGGTTAGGTTATTATTTACCAAAGTGGAATAATCGCTACGATCTTTGCATTGGATAAGGCAAAACATCCGTGGGACTCTTGCTTTCAACACATCAATTACCCCAATTGATCAACAAGAGTCTGCAAATATGCAACCGATTCCCTGCGTCCTGATGCGCGGCGGCACCTCCAAGGGGCCGGTTTTTCTTGCCAGTGATTTGCCTGTCTCCACTGCTGAGCGTGATGAGCTTCTGTTGGCACTGATGGGCTCCGGCCATGAGCTGGAGATCGACGGTATTGGCGGCGGCAGTCCACAGACCAGCAAGGTGGCGATTGTCAGCCCTTCGCCCCACGAAGACGCCGATGTCGATTACCTGTTCGTGCAAGTCATGGTTTCGCAGCGCCGTGTTGATACCGCGCCCAACTGCGGCAACATGCTCTGCGCTGTCGGCCCGTTTGCGGTGGAGCAGGGGTTGGTCAAGGCGAGCGGTGACGTGACTCAGGTGCGGATTCGTAACCTCAATACCGGCACGTTCGTTTGCGCTGACGTCAACACCCCAGGCGGTCAGGTCAGCTACGAAGGCCAGACCAGTATCGATGGCGTGCCAGGTTCGGCAGCCCCCGTACAACTGACGTTCCTTGATGCAGCGGGTAGCAAGACCGGCAAACTGTTCCCAACGGGTCAACAGACTGACATCCTTGATGGCGTGCCGGTGACCTGCATCGACATGGCAATGCCGATGGTCATCATCGAAGCCTCGCTGCTGGGTAAACGTGGTGACGAAACGCCTGCGGAGCTGGACGCTGACAAGGAATTCCTGCGCAAACTCGAAGCCCTGCGTCTGCGCGCAGGTATGGCGATGGGGTTGGGCGATGTCAGCGATAAAGTGATCCCCAAGCCCGTACTGGTTTCGAAGCCCGATGCGGGCGGGACCCTCAAGGTTCGTTACTTCATGCCGCATAACTGCCATAAGGCTTTGGCCATTACCGGTTCGATCGGCTTGGCCACTGCTTGCGTCAGTGACGGCACCGTGGTCGCGAAGTTGCTCGGAATTGGCAGCGAGTCACCGCGCTTGCAGCAGGTCCGGATCGAACACCCGAGCGGCTCGATTCAGGTCGCGCTGGCTTACGTGGGGGAAAACGGGCAAACGATTCGTGCCTCGGTTGTGCGCACCGCACGTCGCCTGTTTTCCGGTGAGGTTTATGCGCCTGCCGCGCAACGCCTGGCGGGTTGAAGTTTAGTTTGAGTTACACCGTGCTCTGCCTGATATGACATGAAATTCAGTACCGCATCAGAACAACACCAATAATGGGTGATGCATCATGAAAATCGCAAAATCGCTCTACTTTCAGATTATCTGCGCCGTGGTTCTCGGTGTCCTGGTTGGACATATCTGGGGGCAACAAGCCGTAGCGCTCAAGCCTCTGGGTGACGCGTTCATCAAGCTCATCAAGATGATGATCGCGCCGGTGGTGTTCTGCACCATCGTCACCGGTATTGCCGGGATGAGTGACAAGCGGTCGCTCGGGCGATTGATGAGCAAGACCATGCTGCTGTTTCTGGTGCTTACCGTGATCAGCCTGTTCATCGGCCTGGTGGCGGTCTACGTGCTCAAGCCGGGCGTAGGCATGAACATCGACCCGAGCAAGTTGAGCACGGCAGGATTGAGCCAGTACACCGAGTCCGCCGCGAAACTGGGCGTCGTCGATTTTTTCATGCACATCATTCCTGACACTTTCATCGGTGCGTTCAACAAGGGTGAAGTGTTGCCGGTGTTGTTCATCGCGGTGCTGTCCGGATTCGCCTTGTCGTCACTGGGCGAGCGCGGCAAGCCAGTACTCAATGTGCTTGAGTCGGCTTCGCACATGGTGTTCAAGATTTTCTCGTACCTGATGCGCTTTGCCCCGATCGGTGCTTTTGGTGCACTGGCCTTCACCGTTGGCCAGTACGGCATTACGTCGCTGGGCTCGCTGGCCAAGCTGATCATGACGCTGTACATCGCCTGCGGGTTCTTTGTCTTTATCGTGCTGGGCGGTATCTGCCGCGCCAACGGCTTCAGCCTGTGGAAGCTGCTGCGTTATTTCCGCGAAGAGTTTCTGGTGGTACTGGGCACCTCGTCCACTGAGCCGGTCATGCCGCGCATGCTCGAAAAACTTCAGGCACTGGGCTGCAAGAAAGGCGTGGTGGGTCTGGTGCTTCCAACCGGGTACTCGTTCAACCTGGACGGCACGGCGATTTACCTGTCACTGGCTGCCGTTTTCATCGCTCAGGCCTGCAACATCGAGCTGAGCATGACCCAGACCCTGACCATGCTGGCGATCATGTTGCTGTCATCCAAAGGTGCGGCGGGCGTGACCGGCAGTGGTTTTGTCGCATTGGCCTCGACCCTGACCGTTATTCACGATATTCCCCTGGCGGGCCTGGCGCTGCTGATCGGCATCGACCGCTTCATGTCCGAAGCGCGTGCACTGACCAGCCTGGCCAGCAACGCGGTCGCCACCGTGGTGATTTCTCTGTCGGAGAACGCCTGTGACCGTCAGGTCCTGATGCAAAGGCTCGATGGCAAAGCTGCGATGCCCAGCCCCGATGTTGCTCCATGGGAGAGCGCTGCGCCGGTGGCTGAACGCACCTGATCACCCCTTAATTCAATCGATCTTTGTACGAGCGGGTCGAGCACCGTTTACACGGTGCCCGACCAGCCCGGCGGCGTTCGTTTGTCCATAAATAACAACAAGAGAATAACCATATGCTTGCCTTCCTTGGCCTCGCCATGGTCGTGGTGTTCACCTACCTGATCATGTCCAAACGTCTGTCTCCCATCGTGGCGTTGACGATCGTTCCGATCGTGTTTGCAGTCATTGGCGGCTTTGGCGGCACCACCGGCAAGATGATGCTTGATGGCCTGAAAATGGTCGCGCCGTCCGCAGCATTGCTGCTGTTTGCGATCCTGTTTTTTGGCTTGATGATTGATTCCGGACTGTTCGATCCACTGATTCGCAAGATCCTCAAACGCGTGAACGGCGACCCGATGAAAATCGCGGTGGGCACCGCGTTGTTGTCGCTGACCGTGGCCCTTGATGGCGACGGCACCACCACTTACATGATCACCTGCGCGGCGATGCTGCCGCTGTACAAACGCATCGGCATGAACCCGATGATCCTCGGTATCGTGGCGATGCTTTCATTGAGTATCATGAGCGGCATGACTCCCTGGGGCGGCCCGGCCACACGAGCCATTGCTGCGCTGGGGCTGGACGCCGGTGAGTACTTCATCCCGTTGCTGCCTACCATGATCGGCGGCGCAGCATGGGTAGTTTTTACTGCCTTTTGGCTGGGGCGCGCCGAGCGTAAACGTATCGGCAACGTCGACCTGCAAAGTGGCGGCGGTAACTGCTACATCGAGGCGATTCTCGGTGATACCCCGCACAAGCGTCCCAAGCTGGCCTACGTCAATCTGGCGCTGGTTGTTGCCGTGATGATCGCCTTGGTCATGGGCCTGATGCACTCGGCGGTTCTGTTCCTGATCGGTTTTGTGCTGGCGCTGATGATCAACTATCCGCAACTGGATATTCAGAAAGAACGCATCCTGGCCCACTCCGGCAATGCCATGACTGTGGTGCTGCTGGTTTTCGCGGCCGGTATTTTCGCCGGGATTTTCTCGGGCACCAAAATGGTCGACGCGCTGGCGCAAACCCTGGTGGCCTGGATTCCGCCGGAGTGGGGCCACCTGTTCCCGCTGGTGGTCGCACTGACCAGCATGCCGCTGACCTTTGTATTGTCCAACGATGCTTACTACTTCGGCGTGGTGCCAATCCTCGCCAATGCTGCAGCGGCGTATGGCATCAGCCCGCTGGAGATCGCCAGGGCGTCGATTCTGGGGCAGCCGGTGCATCTGATGAGTCCGCTGGTGGCTTCGACGCTGCTGCTGATGGGCATGATCGACCGCGATATCGGCGACTTTCAGAAAGCGACGGTGAAGTGGGCGGTGCTGACCTCTTTGGTGGTCACGGCTCTGGCGCTGCTGACCGGTGCGCTGACGTTGTTTGTTTGATTTAAACAACTGAAATGCATTTTCTGTAGGAGCTGCCGAAGGCTGCGAAAGCGATCATCCTGACACACCGCTTTCGCAGCCTTCGGCAGCTCCTACAACAACTCTGTTTGCAGCCACTTATGACTGAACCAACCACACGCCCCGAACAGGGCGTGCGGATCACTGCATCTCCAATAACAACAATGAGTATTAAGCATGAGTATGTTTTCCAAGCGTGGAACTACAACTTTTATAAAGAGCGCGCCGCTGTTGACCCTGTTGCCGTGGGCGGGTGTGGAAGCCGCAGGGTTTATCGAAGACAGCAAGCTGAAGCTGCAACTGCGCAACGTTTATTTCAACGAGAACTTCCGTGACGAAAACGGCCTGAGCGCTCGTGCTGCCAGAACTGCCAAAAGTGAACGCACCGAATGGGCGCAGGGTTTTCTGCTCGACTACCAGTCCGGTTTTACTCAAGGCACATTGGGCTTTGGCATCGACGCGCTGGGCCTGTGGGGCGTCAAGCTCGATTCAGGCAAGGGCCGCAGCGGCACTGGCTTGCTGCCCGTGCATGACGATGGCCGTGCGGCCGATGAGTTCGCGAGTCTCGGCGCGGCGGCGAAAGTGCGTCTGGCCAAGACCACGCTGAAGTACGGCACGCTGTTGCCCAAAACGCCGGTGCTTATTTATAACGATGCGCGCCTGTTGCCTCAGACCTACCAGGGCACTCAATTCACCAGCACCGACATCGACAACCTGACCCTGACGGGCGGTCACCTGGATCAATTCAAACTTCGCGATTCGTCGGACAGCCGCTCCATCATTCCCGACGGATTCACCGGCCGAGGTTCGGACTTCTCGTACGTGGGTGGCGATTACAAACTCGGTAAAAGCATCAAGCTCAGTTACTTCTACGGTGAACTGGAAAATTTTTACCGCCAGCAATTTGCATCGATCCAGCATGATTTGCCGTTGGGATCCGGCGTGCTGACCAGCGACCTGCGTTACTTTAACAGCGTCGATGCCGGAACGGGACGTGGCGGCAAAATCGATAACGACATGCTCAGCGGGCAATTGACCTATGCACTGGCCGGGCACAGTTTTGGCGGCGGTTATCAGACCTTGAGCGGCGATGCGGGCTTGCCCTATATCAGTGGCGCTACTGTGTATTCGTTCAGCAACGTCGGGATCGGCAAGTTCATCGAGGAGGATGAAAAGACCTGGATGCTCAGCTATGGCTATGACTTCGCCCGCGTAGGTGTGCCGGGTCTGACATTCTCGACGCGCTACCTGAGTGGCGACAACGGCAAGTCGGGCGCTGCGCAATTGAAGGAATGGGAACGCGACGCGGAGCTGGCTTATGTGCTGCAAGGCGGGACGTTGAAAGGGCTGGGAGTGAAACTGCGTAACTACGTGTACCGCTCGGACTTTGCCCGAGGCCGTGACAGCAACCGGATCTACATCACCTATGACATAGCGCTTTGGTGACCGGTCCCATTTATCGAAACAAAATTCGAATCATGGTATGGAGACGGTTTTACGTGGGGGATTCTAGGTTGGTCTGCAAGCCCTAATCCCTGTGCAGACTGTGTGAAAACTACTGCGCTCGGCAACACTGCGTTAAAAACAGGCGAAAAATGCTCATTTAGAACACCTAGACTCCGCTTTTTCGCCTGTTTTTGCCTTGTCTTGCCGTCGCTCGCTACGTTTTCACACAGTCTGTGTGGGAGCGAATTCATTCGCGAAGGGGCCGATACATTCGCAGCTTATGTATCGCTTTAACACCGCCTTCCCGAATGAATTCGGTCCCACCTGGAATCGTATTTGCCGCGAGACAGCGCCGTGTCAGAGGCACGGGGTGATCTTCAATCGAACACAATGCAATCCCCGTAGGAGCAACCGGGGTGGCGCTCCTACAGGTTTCCGGTTTACCGGGTTGTCACCGGCTTCAAACCGCTGTCTTCAATGGCTTTAGCGCCTTCCTTGGAGGCCATGTATTTCAGCAGTGCCTGAGCTTCTTTTGCGTGTTCAGTGGACCGAGTAACGGCACCCGAATAAAGCGTCATCTGCTGCGCTTGATCCGGGATCAGGCCAACAATGTCTATGCCTTCAACAGGCTTGAGTTCACTGAGCTGCTGAAAGCCAAGTTGCGCTTCCTTGCGGGCGACAACGGCACCCACGGGTTCGGCAGGAATCATCCGCGCCTTGGCAGTAAAGTCAGCGCCAAGGGTCATTTTCGGGAACAGAATGCGCGAGAGGTAAACGCCGCTGGCGCTATCGGAGTAAGCGATGGACTTGCTGTCGAGCAGCGCCTTGCGAAACGCGTCCATGGTGGAAATATCAGGCTTGGTCTCGCCCTTGCGCACGGCCATGGCGATGTAGGATTTGCCCAGATCGACGCGGCTGGCTTTATCGACCTGGTCCTGCGCGACAAGTTTATCCAGAGCAGAACCGACCATCAGCACAACGTCTGCCGGTTCCTTTCGATCCAGCCGGTTAGGAATGGCCTGAGGTGTTTTCCCCATGGAAGGCGACGCTTCAATGTTCAGCTTCACGCCCGTGGCTTTCTCGTAGTCCGGCGCGATCCCCTGAACGGCACCCATGATGCCGCCGGAGCTCAGAACAGTCAGAGTGGTCGGCGTGGGCACTGGCGCTGCATGGGCCGCGAAGGCTGTAAGCAGTGCACATGAAAAGGCGAGGGGCGTGAGCAAGCGTGGCATGGCAGGGGACTCGTTGAAGAAAAACGCGACACTAAGCCCCACACCCACGCTGAAAAAGTTACCCTGCGTTAATAAATATTTAGTTTACCCACCGTGACCAACTCCCTAGGCTCGCGGTTCTTCAACGCCGCATACGCGGACTGTCAGCGGGGAAAATCATGAATCAGGCGCTGGTCATCGAAGATGATGAGGTGACCGCACAATCCATCGCCACCGAGCTGCAGGCTCATGGTTTTGACGTGCAACGAGCCAGCACCGGGCGTGACGGGCTGGCCATGGCAATCGCGGGCAGCTATGACGCGATTACCCTGGACCGAATGCTGCCGGACTTCGATGGTCTGACTATCGTCACCACATTGCGTAGCCTCGGCATTCGCACACCGGTATTGATGATCAGCGCGTTATCCGACGTTGACGAGCGCGTCAGAGGGTTGCGCTGCGGTGGTGATGATTACCTGACCAAACCGTTCTCGATGGTCGAAATGGTTGCGCGCCTGGAAGTGCTGTTACGACGGCCGACCGCCGATTCGCAGATCCATCAGCTTACTGTCGGCAACCTGACCCTCGACCTGATCGAGAACAGCGTGTCGCGCTCCGGCGAGCGCATCACTTTGCTCCCCACCGAATTCAAATTGCTCACCTACCTGATGCGCCATGCCGGGCAACAAGTGACGCGCACCATGCTGTTTGAAGAGGTCTGGGGTTATCACTTCGACCCCGGCACCAACATCATTGATGTGCACATGGGCCGCTTGCGCAAAAAGATCGAAGGGCCAGGCGCGCCGCTGATCCACACTATTCGCGGGTCGGGGTACGTACTTGGCACCCAGAACTGAGCGCTGGCGCTCAAGCAACAGTCGGCTGATCGGCCTTTACGCACTGTTCTTTGTGGCGTGGGGCGCGGTGTTCACCGGCGTTCTGTACTGGAAGATCTCCGATTACCTCGGCACTGTGGCCGAGCGCACGCTGATGCAGCGTGCGCACTATTACCAGAAAATCGATGACGCCAGCCTGCTTGATGAATTGCAGGGCAGTGAGGCGTATTCCATTCCCGGCATTGATGCCTATGGGTTGTTTGAAGGCAACGGGCAGTACATCGCCGGCAACCTGTTGAAGCTGCGGTCCAGCTTGCCGGACGACGGTCGTGTGCATTACCTGAAACGCGGTTTGCGAATCGCGGACACGGTGAGCGAAACGCGCAGCAGTCACGCCTTTCTGCAGCGTCGCAATGACGGCCGGATACTGGTGCTGGCCCGTGACGGCGGTTCCATCTCGGCGGTCGCAGGAATCATCGGTCAGGCGCTGTTCTGGGGCTTGTCTCTGACGTTGATACCCGGTTTGATCGGTTGGCAATTACTGAGACGCAGGCCGTTGCGCCGGGTCGAAAGGCTGCAGCGCAGTACCGAGCGGATCGTCTCCGGCAACCTGTCAGAGCGGCTGCCCCTGTCGCCCGCACGGGATGAACTGGACATGCTGGCCAGCGCCGTCAACACCATGCTCGAACATATCGAACGGCTACTGCACGAGGTCAAAAGCGTCTGCGATGGCATCGCCCATGACCTGCGCACCCCGTTGACGCGTCTGCGTGCGCGGCTTTATCAATTGCAGCAATTGCCCATGACCGATGCTCATGCATCAAGCCTCAGCCTGGCCCTGGAAGAGAGCGAAGCGATCATGTTTCGTTTTCAGGGGTTGCTGAGGATTTCCGAGCTGGAAGACACCCGACGGCGATTGGCCTTTGCGTCATTCCAGCCCGACGTATTGTTGCGCCAGGCCCACGAGTTTTACGAACCCATGGCGCAGGAAAAAGGTCAGGTGCTTGCGCTTGAGCTGGGTGCTGATTTACCCGTCATGAAAGGTGATCAGGCGCTGCTGTTTGAGGCGCTGACGAATCTGCTGGATAACGCGATCAAGTTCACCGCCCCGGGCGGGCGTCTTTGTCTGCGGGCCAATGTGGTGGGCGACAGTCTGCGCATTGAGGTGGTTGACGACGGTCCGGGGATCCCCGAAGCCGAACGGGAAAGCGTGTTGCGCCGGTTGTATCGCGGCGATGCCAGCCGTCAGCAACCGGGTTACGGGCTCGGTCTTTCGCTAGTGGCTGCGGTCGTGCGCTTGCACGCTTTTACCTTGCAGATTCAAGCCTCTGACTCAGGCGGTACACGGGTTGTGATCGACTGTCCGCGAACCTGACTAACCTATTGGTGCGCTTAAACTTTTCTTAACTTTGCTTAATTTGAGACAGGGCAGGTCATCACCTACTTTGGCGGACCTTCTGCCAATCTGGACCCGCTTCCTGTGAAACCACTGTTATTGCGGATCAGCCTGATCTCTGTTTGTGCCCTGTGGGCGAACGTCGGCATGGCCGCTCCCACGCCGGGCGCCATGATTCCTTCCCCGCCCCAGTTGTCAGCGAGCGCCTGGGTGTTGATGGACGCCAGTACTGGCCATGTCATCGTTGAACACGACGCAGACGAGCGTCTTCCTCCCGCCAGCCTGACGAAGCTGATGACCGTGTACGTGGCCACCCGGGATATTCAGGCCGGGCAATTGAAACCGGACGAGCTGGTCACCGTCAGTGAAAACGCCTGGCGCACCGAAGGCTCCAGAATGTTCCTGGATCCGGGCAGCACCGTCAGCGTTCATGACTTGCTGCAGGGCATCGTCATCGATTCCGGCAACGACGCCAGTGTCGCGCTGGCCGAACACATAGCGGGCAGCACCGACAGCTTCGCAAGTTTGATGAACAAAACAGCGCAAAGCCTCGGGCTGAGCAACACGCACTTCGATAACCCGACAGGCCTGCCAGAGCCCGACCATTACTCGTCCGCTCACGACATGGCGATGCTGGCCCAGTCCATCATCAACGACGAGTCGGCGTACTATCCGTTGTACAAGAAAAAGCACTTCACCTGGAACGGTATTCGACAACCCAATCGCAACTTGCTGCTCTGGCGTGACAAAACCGTTGACGGCCTCAAGACCGGGCACACCGAGGCGGCGGGTTACTGCATGGTGACCTCTGCCGTGCGGGATGGTCGACGCCTGATCACTGCGGTGTTCGGCTCAAGTTCAACGCTGGCCCGTGCGACGGATACCGAGAAACTCCTGACCTATGGTTTCCGGTTTTACGAGAACCAGACCTTCGAGAAAGCGCTTCAGCCGTTGAGCCATCCGAGAGTCTGGAAGGGCACTGAAAATACCCTTGCCGTGGGCGTTCTAGACGACATCACGCTGACAACGCCCAAGGGTTCGCACAAGCCTGAAACCCGCGTCCACATCGATGCCCCGCTGATTGCCCCTGTGGATAAAGGAGCAGTGGTCGGCAGCATTGACGTATTTGATGGCGAGCAGAAACTGGCAACCCGGCCGTTGATCGCTTTGGAAGGTGTTGAGGCAGGAAGCTGGTGGACCCGCTGGACGGATGCGGTGCGGTTGCTGTTTCACGGGTGGTTTGCGGGGTTCGCAGAGGATTGAAGTCTATTTTTGTAGAAGGCAATTTGTTGGCGAGGCGGCATACCTGACGATCCGCCTCGCTAGCAACATGCAAACTACTGGGTTGAAATGCATTTTCTGTAGGAGCTGCCGAAGGCTGCGAAACATTTATCCTGACACACCGCGATCGCAGCCTTCGGCAGCTCCTACAGAAAACGGTGCAGTCAGGTATTTACGATGCGCCTAACGGTTCGCTGGTGTAACGTTTAGCGTCTTAACCTCGCACCTCATGCAAAACCCTGAGCGCTGCCGAAGCCAAAAAGCCCGAGCGGCTTTTCTCTTCCGGATGATGCTTCACGTATTCATCAATCCGGGTCAGCAAGTGTGCTGGAAGGGTGATGTTGAGCTTCTCGGACTTGCCCATGTATTTGGTGATATCAATGTCCACCAACGCCCATGTGCAGCCTTTGTATTCCGGGTTTTGCGCGTGTACGGTTACTTTCTGAGCGGTCGGAATAGCCGAACCATCCTCAGCCAGAATCTCCAGATGACCCTCAATGGCTTCGCGAGCCATCGCCATGGCGTCGTCCAGGTCGTCACCGGCAGAGAAGCAGCCGGGAATATCTGGAACCTCAACACCCCACGCATGCTGCTCATCACCGGGAAGAATTGCGATGGGATAAAGCACTGTTTAGTCCTCCTTGGGACTGGATGGAACCCCGCTCACCAAAGCGAGGCTTGCTTCAATAGGCTGCTTGCTGTCTTGGTCAATCCAGGCATTGGTTGAATGCTTGAAATGGTGGTGACTATAACCACTAAATCTAATTTAGGGATGCGCGCTGCTCATTGGCATCGAGTTCTGCTGCTTGTCCCCAGTAGACACTGCTGGTTCGATGTCCCGGTTTTTACATTTCTTGTCTTGCCGGGCACGGGGCGTGCGCCGTAACCTCCGCGGCTGCTGAATAACTCAGCACTGGATTTGGCGATCCGGCTAGCAATGATGTATAGCGTGTACCATTCGGAAGCGGGCATTTATTGCCCGCGATCCGCTATGGCGGTTGTACGTGGGAGACTTTCGGGTCTGCCGGTTCTTTGCTCCGGTTCGCCAACCTGCGTACAACTGCCACCCTATCCGTTTGGCGACGGTAGCTGGCAGTCTAACCAGCAAAGAGAAATAGACTGATGCCGACAACTGAAACGACGCCTTTCATCCCAACCCTATTCACCCGCCAAACCCTCACGCTCCACGCGCTCATGCTGGAAAACCAGGCCTGGTTCTGTGCCCGCGATCTGGGCCGTTTGATGGGCCTGTTCATCGACGAACGCAAAACCCGCAAGCTCGGACGTGACGAGTGTCGCACTTTGTCGCTGCACTGCTATGGCTCGACTCAGGACACCTTGATGGTCAACGAGTCCGGCGCATACGCATTACTGATTTATCACCCCTCCGCGCAAAATCGTGAACTGCGCGAATGGCTGACGCTGCAGGTCGTGCCTGTGCTGCGTGACGTGCAGAATCCCGGCCGCACCGAACGTCCGATCCTCGGCGTGCTGGATTGGGACGGTGCCTCGATGAACCTGCTGCACTGGCAGGACGAGTCGTGGATTCGCCTGCGAGACATGCCCAACATCCTGCTCCACGAAACCCGCGAGAAACGCCCGTGGTGGAGAAGGGCGACGCGGTTTTTGTCGATGTAATCAGAGGTTGTAAACACCAAACCAGTGGGAGCGAATTCATTCGCGAAAGCGGTGTGTCAGACGCAAATATTTTGCAGAGCGGACCCCTTCGCGAATAAATTCGCTCCCACGGAAAAGGGTGCGCTCAGGCACTTATGCTGAGTGTGATAGCCCGCTGGCGGATTTACATGTCCTTGCGACGCCACTCCCTGTGGGAATTCATTCGCGAAAGCGGTGTGTCAGACGCAAATATTTTGCAGACCGGACGCCTTCGCGAATGAATTCGCTCCCACGGAAAAGGGTGCGCTCAGGCACTTATGCTGAGTGTGATAGCCCGCTGGCGGATTTACATGTCCTTGCGACGCCACTCCCTGTGGGAATTCATTCGCGAAAGCGGTGTGTCAGACGCAAATATTTTGCAGACCGGACGCCTTCGCGAATAAATTCGCTCCCACGGAAAAGGGTGCGCTCAGGCACTTATGCTGAGTGTGATAGCCCGCTGGCGGATTTACATGTCCTTGCGACGCCACTCCCTGTGGGAGCGAATTCATTCGAGAAAGCGGTGTGTCAGACGCAAATATTTTGCAGACCGGACGCCTTCGCGAATAAATTCGCTCCCACGGAAAAGGGTGCGCTCAGGCACTTATGCTGAGTGTGATAGCCCGCTGGCGGAATGACATGTCCTTGCGACGCCACTTCTTGTGGGAGCGAATTCATTCGCGAAAGCGGTGTGTCAGACGCAAATATTTTGCAGACCGGACGCCTTCGCGAATAAATTCGCTCCCACGGGGAACGGTGTGTTCAGGCATTCTCTGCAGTGGTCGATATGACTGGCGCATGACTGACCGGGAAATTCACCGAGCGCGCGATGAAGCATTTCTCATGAGCTGTCTTGTGCAGGGCGTGAGCGCCTTCGATATCGGAGCCCGGAGCCAGAGTGACCTTCGGCTTCAATACAACCGAGGTGAACTGCCCCGCGCCATCACTTTCCTCGACCATTGTGCCTTCTGCTTTGTCCTCATACTCAAGCACCACAATCCCGGCCCCGGCACAAAGCCCGAGGTACCAGAGTTTGTGGCATGCCGATAAAGAGGCGAGAAGCAATTCCTCCGGATTCCAGCGTTTTGGGTCGCCCCGGAAACTTGGGTCGGAAGAGCCTTCAATGGATGCCTTACCTTCAGCCTGAATGACATGTGACCGGCTGTAACCGCGATAGGACGATGTTCCTGTGCCTTCGTTGCCAGTCCAGGTTATCTGGACTTCGTAGCGGTGTGTCTTGTCTGCCATTGAATACTCCCTGGGATGAGGCGTGCGGGAGAGATGTTAACTCGAAGGCTTATCTTTGCATCAGGCTTTTGAGGTTGAAATGCATTCCTCGCGGGAGCGGATTTACTTGTCCTGGGTCACGAAGCGGTCGTCGGCCGTGCATTCAGCGGGCCGCTTTTCCGGACAGGGCCACAGGCGCGCCGGGACGGTATCGACGCTTTTGAAGTTATCACCTTCCCACACCAGAAAGCCGGCATGGACCATTCTTCCGCTGTCGAACGCACGGTCTGCGTCAGGCTGAAGTGGCTGTTCAGGGTCGAACTCCATCACCCAGCGGGCCGCCGGAGTCTGATCGAGGCGGGTATCGTCCAGAAACAGCTGACTTCCTCCCTTAGTTTGATAGCGGTTATACAGGTCGACTCCCAAGGCATCTTGAGGGCGCTGGATCGTAGCGGTGACGTCTTTGGCCTGTCCATTGGTGATGAGATAGGCCCGCAAGCCGCTGCTCAGGCGTTGAGTGCCCGCTTGAGCACAGCGATGACGCAACGCTTTGGCGGCTTCTTCTGTCAGATCGTCGACCGGCGCCTTACAGCTGACGCTTACGTTGACCAGATAGCCCGTCACGCCAGCAGACTCGACCTGAAAGCTGCGTGCCCATACGTAATAGGAGGCGCCTGGCTGACGGGTGCTAGTGATTCTGATGTCAGGGCGGGAAGGGAGGCGGGGGATCTCGACAACGTAGCTGGTCTTTTTCCCCAGTAATTGCTTAAGCGTCGATTGGGGTACTTGCAGTCCTGCTCCGGGTAGCGATAGCAAAGCGTCGATTAGTTGCTGTGGAATCGGCCGGTAACTGCCAGTCGTGGCCGTACGGTTATTGAGACTTGCGGTGCCCGGCAGCGATGGGGCGGGATCGCGATTGAGCTTGTCTGCCGGGCTGGGTTCGGTATCTGTGCTCTTCTGTGGCGTAAGTGCTTCTGACGGAGTCGCAGGTGCTTGTTGAGCACAAGCACTGAGTGCGGACATCAGCAAGGCCAGGCAGATTATGGCGCGAGAGACAGTTTGCATCTGTGGCCTCCGGTGTTGTCACCCATGGCGCTTGGGAAATCGATGAAAGTGATCACGATGGATTCATGCCGAAAGATGCGGTTGCTGCGCGAGCACCAAGAGAACGTCTGATAATCGACTCAATGTGACTCTACCACCGCTGCCACACGATCAAAGTTCTGAACCGCCAGATCCTCCCTGGCGATCCAGAAAGTCGCTTGGCCGCAATCGCCAAACCTGAGGTCGATGGCAGGATCCCAGGCGAGCTGCAGCAGGCATACCGGCTCGCCCTCGATATCAGGCATGGCGCCCTGCAAAAGCGGAACATGCCCCAACATCTGATGGACTCTGGCCCTGGCACAGTCCCTTCGTCCATCGGCATGCTTGCGATAACTTTCCTCATACGGCAAGTGCTCGCCTTCAACGTCACGATAGAGCGGTAATGGAATCAACCGGGCGGTGTCAGGTGAGCCAGCGACGTACGCAATAGAGGCCAGCAGACCTTTCGTGAAGACTTCCCCCATTCTTGCATCGGTGATCGTGGTGCCTTCATTCTCGTCGCCGATCTGTCCAATGATCCAGTTTCGGAAGGCCTCCCTCGTGGCCTCATCAGGGACGTTATCCCAGCCAATTCGACTGGCGTGCTCCACCCAGTCCAGCACATCCTGATCAGCCACAAAACTGCGTGTTTCCTTGATTCGGGAATTCCCTGCGATCCGCGCCAGGCGATCTATCATGATACCCACCTGGGGGAAATCAAGCTGATAGCGCAGCCACTGGGCAGGGAACTTCCAGGATTGGGACAGCGGCCGCTCCCAACGGAAAATAGCGTTGGCGTTGGGCATTAGCCCGGTCGCCGCCACGGCTGCTCCCAGGCTCAGTTCTGACCATCGCTGGTGGTAGGCCGCCAGTGCAGGCCTCGAGCTGCCTTCCGGCGTTGGCATGTCGTATGGCCAAGTGTCCATCCGCCGTGCTACCAATGGCCATTGCGCATGGAGGCGCGGCCCACTCTCACCAGGTAGCAGCCACCCCGGTTCCGTGTGTGGGCTGTCCGCTTTATTCACGTCCTGAATCGGACGCAGATGTTCCGGCGCCTGGCGCTCGGGCTGTTCCGCTGGCACATTCGGCGCGTACAGCACCCGCACACGTTCCTGGGGAGGATCTGTGTCCCAGATCTGTTCTTCGTCGTTTACAGCGAAGAAAAACAACATGCCCTGCGTTGGCATCAGCGACTCGACGCGTGGCAACTCCGCGCAGTCGATCTGAGCGAGAAAATGCATGGGCGTCGACTCACCGTAACTTACCCCTATGGGCCATTCAAAAGTCTGCGGCAATTGCGGCAGACCGCCTAACCGACTGCGCACTTTGGGAAATGCGGTGGGTGGATAGACCCGTTGCAGCACGATGCCGGTTTTGCGGTGCTTCTGGAAATAAGCCTCAAGCTCGGCTTCCGCCCGGTGGTCGCGCAGGCTCGCGTCATAAGGGGACTGTGTTGTTTGCGCTTCCATTTCCTGAACCTCTACGTTGCACGCCACTTGGGCAGTACCGGGTGCGATGCCGTGAGCATTAACAACGACAAGAAAAAATGGCGCGGGACCTTTTTTATCACCGTATTTAGCAAACTCAGCCCTTGTCCTGGAAGTTAAAACATAATTGAAAGGTTGATGAGTTTCGATAGCACAGGTGTGCTATTGAAATGCTGGAGGTCTTGGGCGATCTTCTGCTGATTACTATTGCAAATACTCGGCGCTGGGTTTGATTTGAGGGACTGTAGGGCACTTGAATCGTAAGGGTTGGCCCATGAATTTAACAAAGCAGGTAGCTCCGTATCGCCAAGCGCGCAGAAGCTTCATCAATCGCTGCGCTGACGTGTTGTGGGCCGGTGTGTTGCTGGCCTTTATCGCGACTGCACAGCCCCAGGCCACTTACGCATCTCCTGATGCCACTGCGCAGCCCGTGCCGGAGATGACCTCTGAGGAACTGGCGCAACGCATCGTGCGGTTGACGCTTTCGATACATGGCAAACAGGACATGGCGCGTTTACAGGTCGAGAAAAAGTTTGGCGTGACGTTGAAACACAACGCCACCGATCCGCAGGAGTTCTGGATTTCAGGCGAACTGGTCGGCGGTATGCGCTACTCACTGGAATCAATATCGGACGCAAAAGGCCAACCTGTCAGTCGGCTGGACTTCAACTTTCCACTGGGTGCTGTTGCGCCTGATCAGGCAGCCTGCACACAAACCATCGGGCTATATCGCCAGTCGCTGGTTGATGGAGGTTTCACGGCAGAGTGGGTCGGCTCGCCGCGTCGCGGGACTCCTGCCAGATGGCACTTCGAACGTGGAAATGTGGTGGTGACGGTTTTGGTCAGTGCTGACGCACACAAGGAAGATGCGCAGGCCTGTGTGTCGCACTTTATGGTTTTGGCTTTATCGTAGGCGGGGCAAGTATTACTGACGAAAAAGGCGTGTTTGGGAGCGGCAAACGCCAGGCGCGAGTCGGATGCGATTTTTTTACGCAGGCGGGAAGGTAAAGATGCGTCGCAAGAAAGGCCCAGAAGCCTTGAAAGAAATGGAGCGGGTGGAGGGAATCGAACCCTCAACTAAAGCTTGGGAAGCTTTCGTTTTACCACTAAACTACACCCGCTCTGAAGCGGCTGACTTTGTACCAGAATGGCCCGCTGAATTGAAGCGATAATTTCTCTCCCCTGTTTTTATTACCTTGAAAACCAGTCCCGAACGGAGCCCATCCGCGCTTGTCTGTGCGTGCTGCACGGGCGGATGGGGTCCCTTGCTCGGTCGTGCGTCGGGTTCAGAGGGCGAAGGCATGTACGGTTTGGGCCTGTCGGTAGTGGTAGGTTGATCGGCTGCTGGACTCGGGCTTTGGTGTAAGAAAGTCCATCAGGGCGTCACGCGAATCCCGGCACGCGGATTTGTGTTCCATGTCCAGAAAGTGCCCGGTGCTCTGAATGGTGCTGAAGGTGCTGTGCTGGACTGCCTGGGCGAACAAGCGGGCGTCGGTGGCGGCGGTGTACTCGTCCCACTCGCCGTTAAGAAACAACACGGGCACGTTGATGTTCTGCGCGACTGTCAGGTAGTTCGCGGTATCCAGGGTCAGTACGTCGTTGATGTGAAAGTGCATCTGGTCGTATTCGTGGGTGTCCAGGTTACTCACGTGCCGATGATTGAAGCGCTTGAACAACGGCGGCAGGTGTTTGCCGATGGTGCTGTTGACCAGGTTGCCGACTTCGTAGCGGTCATGGACGCTGAGGTGGGTGATGCCGCGCTCCAGGTAATCACGCATGTGTACGTTGATCACGGGGGAGAACGAGCTGATTACAGCCTTTTCGATGCGCTTGGGTCGGTGGGACAGAGCAACCAGCGTGGCCGCGCCACCCCACGAGAACGACATGACGTGTTCAGCGTTGAAATGGTCAATCAGCTCCAGCAGGATTTGACCTTCCAGCTCTTTGCTCAACGGCCTTTCATTCAGGTTGTGGGGTTTGGATTTGCCGGCGTAGGGCTGATCGTAGAGCACCACGTTGAATTGTGGGTGCAGGTTGCGCACGGTCTGGGCGAACGATGCCGTTGTGGCCAGTGAGCCGTTGACCATGATGATGGTCTTTTCGGCAGCTTCTGCCCGATAGAACTCCGTGTAAACCCGAAACTGTCCCTGTATATCAAGCACAGCGATTTCTGGCCTCATAGGTGTGTCTCCTGACGTAAACAAGATGTGCGCGCAAACAACGTTGCACGAATTTCGTGACAGGTAGGCATTGCCTTGCAAAGGGGCCCTTGTCGATCCGAAACGATCTTGCCGACAGGTTTTATTATTGGCGGGCGATTTGCCGTGAGCGTTGGCTCGGGGCGGCAAAAGGTTTCTTGGAATGCGTAGATGACTCGCCAGTCACATGTGGACTGACGATTGGATTCAAGCAGTGGATCCGCTAACCCGCAAGTGCCGTTCGTAGTTTGTTTCGCCGGACTGCCCAGCGGTAGGGAAAGACTTATACGCCCTGAATTTCCGAAGGCTCTAGCACACGGTATTGGCCTGGCTTCAACTCCGGGTCGAGGCTCAGATGGGCCATGCTTTCACGATGCAGGCGCAGCACTTTGTTGTCGAAATGGCCGAACATGCGTTTGATCTGATGATAGCGGCCCTCAACGATGCTCAATCTTGCGCAACGGGGGCCGAGTATCGCCAGCTGTGCGGGTTGGGTGGTGAGGTCTTCGAAGGCGAAGTACAGGCCTTGGGCAAAAGTCTGCACATAGCGCTCGTCGATGACTTGTTCGGTTTCGACGTAGTAAACCTTCGGCAGCTTGGTCTGGGGTTGGGTCAGACGTCGTGACCACTGGCCGTCGTTGGTGAGCAGCATCAGCCCGGTGGTATTGAAATCCAGTCGTCCGGCGATGTGCAGTTCGTGCTTGTCGGGCTCGTGCAGCAAGTCCAGCACGGTGGGGTGTTGCGGATCGGTGGTGGCGCTGACGCAGCCCTGAGGTTTGTGCAACATGAAGTAGCGCGCAGGCTTGCCGACTTGCAGGACCTCATCGTCGAACTCCACCCGGCTGAACTCGCGCACCGCGTGATGCGGATCGCTGACCCGTTGCCCGTCCACTTTGACCCGTCCGCCGATCAACGCCAGACGGACGTCCTTGCGATTGAAGCGCGGCAGGTTGCTGAGGAAACGGTCGAGGCGCATGGCGATTTTGGTGTGATGGTGAGGAGGACAGGTATGTTACCTGTTCCCGCGCAAGATCCATTAGGTCGAGCGAGTGCTGGCGCTGATTCGGGACAATTCTTGTAGGCGCTGCCGAAGGCTGCGACGGTGTTTTTTCTGAAACTCCGCAATTCGCAGCCTTCGTCAGCTCCTACAGATTTAGCACCAGCCATCGCGAATGAAATCTCCCACGGTTCTGCGAGATTCGTAGGACCGGATTTAGCCGGGAGGAGGGCAGGACAGTCGCCAAATTTTCTTTGTAAGAAATGCCGTCCTCCCGGCTAAAGCCAGTCCTACAACGTCAAAAGCATCTTCCAAAGGCTTCAGTCGGGGCAAGGATCAGTCTTGTCCGAAAGCGCATCACTGATCCCCGCACAGCGTGGGCACAGGCAGGCTTTGTTACGCAGTTCTTCCGGCAGGGCCTGGATCACCGCAGGGTCAATGCTCACTGAAAAACACCAGCACGCCTGATCCGCCGTGCGCGGGTCGGCCAGGGTGCAAGCGTTGCTTGCGCCGCAGGCCGGGCAGATTTGTGGAGTACTGGCTGAGGTGTTCATGGTGCCCTTGGCGTCTCCGTGCAAATCTGGTTGCGACCGTTTTGCTTGGCGCGATACAGCGCGCTGTCTGCGCGGGCGATCAGGCTTTGCAGCGTATCGTCGGGCTGCAACCGGCTCAAGCCGATGCTGACCGTCACATACAGCGGTTCGCCGGAGAACGTGTAACGGTGCTGTTCGGCCAGCAGCCGAATTTTTTCCGCGACATCATGGGCATCAACGGTATCAGTGCCCTTGAGCAAGATGATGAACTCTTCGCCGCCCCAACGACAAATGATGTCTGACTGACGCAAGCAGCTTTTCAGGTCTTCAGCAAAACCGGCCAGCACTTCATCCCCGGCCAGATGCCCGTGGGTGTCGTTAAGTCGCTTGAAGTGGTCCAGGTCCAGCAGCATGGCTGTGAGTGGGCGAGCATCGCGCTGAGCATCCTTGAGGGTCTTGACCGCCCACAGATTGAAGCCGCGACGGTTCGGCAGGCCGGTCAGGCTATCGAGGGTCGCCTGGGCTTCAATTCGGTACTGGAAGCGGTTGACCACCAGATTCAGCAGGTAAACCACTATGAGCGTGATCACCAGACAGATAAGCAGGTTCAGGTACAGCGAGTGGCGTATGTCACTCAGTGCAGATTCCTCTTCCTTGTCGACGAACAGGTACCAGTTCAGTTCCGGTATGTAACGTACGTTGAGGAAGTGTTCCTTGCCGTTGACCCTGTGCTCGTAAGTGCCGCTGAGCGGTTTGGGCATTTTGCTCAGCAAGTCGGCCATGCTCGGCAACTGACTGAGTGACTCGCCAATTGCTGCGCCCTGTGGACCTCCGCTTTCGCCGGTCAATACGATGCGGCCGAAGGCATCGACAAAATAAACGCTGCGCTCATAGCGCTGTTGGTAGCGGTCGATCAGTTTGATGACGGCATCCACGGTCAGCCCGACGCCGGTGGCACCAATGAATTTGTTGTTGTAGTCGAAGACTTTGTAGTTGATGAAAAACGTCAGGTTGTCCTTGTTGGCCATGTCCGGATCGACGTTGATCTCGTACGGAGCTTCCATGTCCCGGACGCGGTAATACCAGACGTCTCGCGGCTCCCGGGCGTCGATTTTCTTCAGGATGCCTTTGGCCTGGTAATACGTCAGGCTGCTGTCGGACACGAAAAACGTGGTGAACGCCCCGTAGTGGTCCATCACTTCTTTGAGATAACGAGTGATCTGCTGCGTATTGCGCTCGCCTTCCACAACCCAGTCACGCATGAACGTGTCGCGGGCCATCATCGAAGAGATCAATACGGGGCGAACCAGATCTTTCTGGATTTCCGAATACACGGTGTCGGACGTCAGCGGCAGCTCGGTATTGATGATGTTGTCGCGAATGGACTCGCGCGACGAGTAATAGCTGAGCAGCGAAGTTGCCAGGAAACCACAGCCCAGCACGATCACCAGCGTAAATAAAAGCGAGCGTTGCGAAGGGCGAGCAGAGCGAAAAGCCATAACGTGTCCGATTGTTTTGCCTGTCCGTTGACGCAGGCATGCTAGCCCGCCGGTATTCTTTACGCTATGGCGAAGTTGAATGTTTTCGGCGATGTTGAACTCATGCTTACCGAAAATCTGTAATTCCCCACTCATGGGACTCTGTACACAGGGGCGATGCGAAGCAATGACTTGAGCGCTGAGCAGCGACAATGCAGCAGCAGAATCCTGTCGTAATGAATGCCGGCTTCAGACAGTGCGTTGAACATTTGCTCCAGAGCAGGGGGTGTCATGCCGAAGCGGTTTCTGACCGTCAGTACGTCCATGGGAGTGGGGGCTGACAGCGTATTTCTGAACGGCGACTGATTGGAGTTGCGCACGACATGGCTAATGTCCTGATAGCTTTCGCCGTAAGGGCTCTGGAATTTTGACAGGGTGTAGTTCTTTATCATTCCCGGCCGGGCAGTGCCTGCCAGCAGTTTGTCGGTCAGCTCATAGGCCTGACTCAGGGAACTTGCGGGTGCTGTCTGCTGCGTATCGAGGAGAGCGAAAGGGCTCACTTGCTTGCTGACTACCCGATGGAGTCTGGGGTCGACCAGCTCGTATCCATGCGGCGCGTAGACTTGCAGCTCCGTGCCGTTGGGGATGGCTGCATTTTTGCTCCAGGGCATGTAATAACCGTGGCTACTGACCACCAGTGTTCGCGCTTGTCGGGTTTCGGCGGTCCACAGCAGAAACTGTCGTTTCAGCTTCCAGGCTTTGACCGCCAGCGTGGAAAACGCAGGGTGACCAGGAATATTCCAGACTTTCAGTACGGCATCCGTATGGAAGAACTGCTCAAAGCGGGTTTTCCGGTCAGGCATCGAACGGTTAAGCCAGATACCGAAGCTTTTAGTACTGGATGCTGATGCAAGCGCAGGACGTAAAACGGGCTTGACCGGCGTCGCCAGCTTACGCAGAGCATGGGTCAGTCTAGGCATGGAGGGCGGCAGTTGTAGTAGTCCCAGCGACAGAGCACTGAGCAATGCCTGTTGTTTCTCGGCATAACGTGCACCTGGCAAGTTCGCCGAGCCGATATTCAAAGCTGCGATACCGAGTTCGGTTGCCAGAGAAGCAATCAACGCGGGCGTCAGCAGTACCGACATAGGCGCTATCAGAAACTGCAACTGTTGAAGCAGGCGTGTCCAGTAGCGAAGTGATACTTCCCGGGAGGTGACAACGGTGTCATCCGCGTTCCAGAGCGCGTTCTGCCTGAGCATATCCGCGATGTGGGCGAACGGTGACCCTGTGATGCGCTGCTCCTTCAGTTCCTGCGCCAGAGCTTTGCGTGTGTCGTGATTGAGCAATACATCAGTCCAGGGACGCAACAAGGACACCGGTTCACTGGGTGCCTGCTCTCCTGCCCAGACTTTCAGGATGTACGTGAGCCGCTCATGGTGGCGCACGGGGACGTAATGACGAACGCTATCTCGCCACGTCTGGCTGTGTGCTGCATGGCGTAGATAGCGGTTAAGTTCGTCCTCGCTAGCGAATTCTATAAACGCTTTGAGTATGCCCGCCTGATAAAGCACCCGTTGCGCTCTGCCGGGAAGGCTTAGTACCAGAAGGCTCGGGCAGTATTGTTCGGTCGGCCCGTCAAACAGGGAGTGCTGTAGATAGACACCGGGTATGGTCCATTCAACCCGCGCGCCCCGGGTTCTGATGTTCAGTTGCTCAAGCGCTTTGATGATCAGATCGAACCCCTCACGCTGCAAGGTGCCATGCTTGAAGCATCGCAATGCCTGGTTCACGAACTGACTTTGCAAGGTCGCCTCGATGGCGGCCTTGTGCTGCGCCCAGAACTCATCGATTTCCTGGTGCATCACGTTCAGAAAGTTGATCTCACGAATGACATTTTCAATGGCCTGAACGTCCATGGGCAGCTCTTGGCGAGCGTCCCATTTGCCTGTTCCGGTCACGTCGAGGTAGACCGCGTTACGGCCTCCGTTATCGATATAACCGGCTGGGGATGCGACGCGGTAATTGCCCACCAGTGCTTCGCTCAGGCTGATGGGCTTTTCATCCGGGACCTGAATGTCGATAGCAGGATGCCGGGCGTCGCCAAGCGGGGTGGTGGAGTGGCCCCGCAGGTAACGAATGAACACCTGATCGGGGTTCACTACCCACTGATGTTTTTCTCTTAGCGCCTTGGCCATGATTCTGGCGGCAGTGGCCAAGGGAACCGGAATCTGCTGCAGAACATCGGGGTGCGATTGCCATATATCTACTGCGCCGAGCAGGCTCAGGCTACGCTCTATGCTTTTGAAGGGATGAGGTTGAGCGCTGATGCCGACCTGCGTCTCGATATACTCCAGAGAGCGTGTTTCCTGAGCCGCGGTAATGGCTGAAAAAATATCTCCGTCGATTTCCGAAAGGCTGGCTGGCCCGGAGTAGTCATGCAAGCCGGGGAGGGTCTTCAGGGCTTCAACGAACTTTCTACCCATGTGCGTTGGCTCATTGCTGATGTACTCCACTGGCGCATTTCGACCTCCCGGCATGTGGATAAAGCAATGCGATGTGTTGTTGGACCGTATCTGAAAAGCGTCGGGTAGATCCTGTTCGTTGATCGACAGCAGGTGCGCAGTAGCGCGCGACCCTCGGGCGGGGATTTCCAGGCAAGCTGCCGAGTCCGGAAACGCCTCCAGACCCAAGGCCTCCAGGGCGAGCTCATAGCCTTCGCGAGTAATCTGCTTACGAGCGTATTGCCGAGCCAGTTTGTCCAGAAAAGACAGCTTGGCCAATGCCCGGTAAGTATCCCGGTGCCTGGCCCAGAAACTTTCCATCAGTGCGGAGTAGTCGAAGAACCAGCGGCTATTGATGATCAGGTTGAGCGCAGCCTGTGCGGTAAGGGCAGGGGTTGATTCATCCAGCGGCTTGTCTGTGAAGGTGTGCTGCAGAAGTACGCGCATCATCTCGCCATTAAAGGACAGCACGCCGATGTCGGTGAGCGTCATGCGCCGCGAATATCGCGCGCGGCCCTGATTGTTGACCTCGGGATTGGTTTCAGTGCGAAAGTTGATGCTGAGCTTGTCGGGGGACAGGGCTTTGCCGGTGGTCTGTTGCAGCAGGTGCCGCAACTGCTCGCGTATGTAAGCGCGGAGGGTAGGAGGGTAATCCATGTCCAGCTGGGTGGCTTTGAGCAGCAGCGTCGATTGGGCGATGAGTTTGAAGCCGGGACTTTGCCTCAGGTTTTCCAGACGCTTGCGATGAGGGTCTGTGTGGGGTGTTTGATCGTTCATAAAAAAGCCGACTTGGTGAGTTGAAGGCTCACTATGTCGGCTGGTTTTTTGGGATTGGGCTAATTATGTATGGGACTAATCACAAGACTTGTAATTCATTCGCGAATGCGTTTTTCCTGTAAAAAAATCTGCGTCTGACACACCGCTTTCGCGAATAAATTCGCTCCTGGCGGGATGTGCGTTCAGTGCGTAAACACCTGTTTTTCGTGGCAGCGAATTCATTCGCGAATGCGTTTTTCCTGTAAAAAAATCTGCGTCTAACACACCGCTTTCGCGAATAAATTCGCTCCTACCGGGATGTGCGTTCAGCGCGTAAACACCTGTTTTTCGTGGGAGCGAATTCATTCGTGAAGGCGTTTTTCCTGTAAAAAAATCTGCGTCTGACACACTGCCTTCGCGAATAAATTCGCTCCTGGCGGGAGGTGCGTTCAGTGCGTAAACACCTGTTTTTCGTGGGAGCGAATTCATTCGCGAATGCGGTTTTCCTGCAAAAAATCTGCGTCTGACACACCGCTTTCGCGAATTAATTCGCTTCCACCGGGGGGTGTGTTCCAAGCCTGTTTAGCTCTATTTATCAGCCTGCAGATAAGCCCTCCAGCCACCCAGATGGCTGATTTTTTTTGCGCCCTCCAGCCCATAAGCTTCGCAGATAAACCCGCACTCCCAGCGGCCATCAGCCAGTTGCAATTTGCCTAAACCCAGTGGCGCCGGAATACCGGTGAGGAATGAGCCCAGTTCGCGGCTTGGCAGTTCCCAGACTTCCACTTCGATGGCGACTCCACTTTGGTCCACCCGGACCATGCCCGGCCGGAAGGGCGGGCCGCCTGCGAGTGCATACAGCTGGTAGTCCGGCGAACTGTGTGTGGTTTCGACCAGGCGAGCACCGCGCTGTTTGAGTTGCCAGTTCAGCGCCAGGCCATCCAGATGCGCGCCGCACACCACCACGCGGGTCATGTCATTACGGGCGACGGTGGCCGGTTTGTTCAGTTGCGTTTTCAGGGGGCCAATCAATTGCAATCCGGTGTGACGTTGCAGAGCGTCGGCCACACTCAGCAAATACTGATCAGTAAACACCCGGCCAAACAGCGTCACGCCCCAAGGCAGTCCGTTGTTCATGAACGCGCTCGGTACGGCAATGGCGGCATAGTCCAGCAGGTTGACGAAGTTGGTGTAGTAGCCCAGGTCCGAATTGCGCAATACCGGTTCGGCTTGCAGCTCGGCGTTGGTCACCGGACGGGGAATGCTTGGCGTTACGACGAAGTCCAGATCTTCCATGGCCTTGTCGCAGATCGCCTTGAGCGCTTGCAGGCGGTATTGGGCGCGGAATGTTTCCACGCCACTGACAGCAGGGGCCTTGGCCAGCACCGCTTTTATCACTGGCAAAACGGCGTCGGGATTGCTTTCCAACAGTTCGCCCGCAACGCTGTAGCGCTCGGCGACCCACGGCCCTTCGTACAGCAGGCGCGCGGCTTCAAGGAACGGTGACAAGTCCAGAGTGACGGCTTGGCCACCCAGCGCGGTCAGGTGGTCAACGGCGTCGCTAAATAGTTGCGGACCCTGGGTGCAACCGAAGAACTCCAGATCCTCTGCGCGTGGAACGCCGAAGCGGAAGGGACGTGGCACACCGAATGCCGAAGCATCGTTCCACAGCGGGTTGCTGCGGCTGTATTCGTCACGCGCATCGAGTCTGGCGGTCAGGCTCAGCAACTGGCTGGCTTCGCGAGCGGTGGCGGTGAAAGTCGTCACGCAATCCAGCGTGCGGCAGGCCGGTACGACGCCTGCGGTGGAGATCAGACCTTTACTGGCCTTCATGCCCACCAGATTGTTCAGCGCAGCGGGTACCCGGCCCGAGCCTGCTGTGTCGGTGCCCAGCGAGAAACTGCTGACGCCCAGCGCGACGGCGAGTGACGAACCCGAGCTGGAGCCGCCCGAGGGATATTCTTTGAGCACGCTGTTCGGGCAGGCGCCAAAGGGCGAGCGGCTGCCGTTCAAACCCGTGGCGAACTGATCCAGATTGGTTTTGCCCATGGGGATCGCCCCCAGCGCTAAAAGCTGTTCGACGATCGTCGCCGAATGTTCCGGGGTGTATGCATACGCCACGCAAGCCGCTGTGGTGGGAATGCCCGCCAGATCAATGTTGTCCTTGATCGCGAAAGGGATGCCGTAAAGCGGCAGGTCCTTGATATCACGACCCTCCAGTGCGGCGAGGTAGGGCTCCAGTTCGTTCGGAGTCAGCAGGTGAATGAACAGGTGATATTCGGGGTTCAACGCAGCGGCTTTTTCCCGCAAGGCAAGGATCAATTGACGGGGTGTCAGGTTGCCGAATTCATAGGCCGCACGGACTGAATCAAGGCGCAGGTCGTGCAACGTTACTTCAAGGCTCATAGAAGAATTCCATCAAAAAGTAAAAGGATCAGTCGGCTTGCAGCACGACGACACGCTGACCTGCACGCACTGCCGAACCGGGCTGGACGCGCACCTCGCGGACCACGCCGGAGGTCGGTGCCAGCAGCGGAATTTCCATCTTCATCGACTCCAGAATCACCAATGTCTCACCTGCCTCGACACGCTGGCCGACATCGACCTGCACCTGCCAGAGGTTACCGGCGATATGACTGTCGACGCTGTGCTCTCCAGCGTTGAGCGGTGCCTCTTCGGTCAATGGCGAGACGGCTTCTTCGCTTTCGAAATTGGCCTGACCGCTGGCGATCCAGCGTTCACGTTCAGCGTTGAACGCCGCTTGTTGCTGGCTGCGGAATGCGGCGATGCCTTCGGCTTCGCGATTCAGGAATGCCTGATAGTCGGCGAGGTTCAGCGTGCTGTGTTCGATCTCCAGGTCATAACGGCCCAGCGGGAAATCACGACGGATGCGCAGCAGTTCTTCAGCGCTGACCGGGTAGAAGCGGATCTGATCGAAGAAGCGCAGTAACCATGGTTTGCCGTCGAAGGCGGCGACTTCGCGGTAGCGATTCCACATCTGCAAGGTGCGCCCCACAAACTGATAACCACCGGGGCCTTCCATGCCGTACACGCACATGTACGCACCGCCGATGCCCACCGAGTTTTCGGCGGTCCAGGTGCGAGCCGGGTTGTATTTTGTGGTGACCAGTCGATGGCGCGGATCCAGTGGCGTGGCAACCGGTGCGCCCAGGTACACGTCGCCCAGGCCCATGACCAGATAGCTGGCCTCGAACACGGAGCGCTGTACTTCATCGAGGTTGGGCAGGTCGTTTATGCGCCTGATGAACTCCAGATTGCTCGGGCACCAAGGGGCGTCTTTGCGCACGGTAGTCATGTATTTTTCGATGGCGAGCTGACAGGCCGGATCATCCCAGGACAACGGCAGATGGACGATGCGCGAAGGGACTTGCAGGTCTTTGGCCGCGCAGACGGCGTCCCATTCGCCAGCGACGATATCGAGCAGTTGCGCCATCGGTAGTTGTTCTGGCTGGTAATGCACTTGCAGTGAGCGAATGCCCGGCGTCAGGTCGATTACGCCTTGCAGATGCTTGGCTTCCAGCGCCTGCATCAAGGCATGGCCGCGGAAGCGCAAGACCAGATCCAGCTCAGGTGCGCCGATCTCCAGCAACAGGTGGGTATCGCCGGAGAGGCGGGCGACCAGGCGGGTGTCGTCTGCGCCAATATCCAGAACGATGGGTGACGTCAATTCTGCTGGAGCGATGCTCGCTTCCAAAGGTGTCAGATCAGGCACCGCGTCGCCTGCTTCGCGAATGAATTCGCTCCCACCGGACTGCGCTGCACCGCCGGCCCCCTGTAGGAGCGAACTTGCCCGCGATGAAGGTAGTTCAGACGCAGAAGATGCATCGGATGCACCAGCCTCATCGCGAATGAATTCGCTCCCACCGGACTGCGCTGCGCCGCTGTCCCCCTGTAGGAGCGCGCTTGCCCGCGATGAAGGTAGTTCAGACGCAGAAGATGCATCGGATGCACCGGCCTCATCGCGAATGAATTCGCTCCCACTGGAATGTGCTGCACCGCCGTCCCCCTGTAGGAGCGCGCTTGCCCGCGATGAAGGCATTCCAGACGCAGAAGATGCATCGGATGCAACGGCCTCATCGCGAATGAATTCGCTCCCACCGGACTGCGCTGCGCCGCCGTCCCCCTGTAGGAGCGCGCTTGCCCGCGATGAGGGCATTCCAGACGCAGAAGATGCATCGGATGCAACGGCCTCATCGCGAATGAATTCGCTCCTACCGATAAATCTGCGTGCCTGTTCAAGGCTCACCGCATGAAACATCACCTTGTCCCCAGCCTTGAGCTGGCCCAGTTGCCAAAGGTCGGCTTCAATGATCGTCACCGGGCAAACAAAGCCGCCCAGGCTTGGGCCATCAGGACCTAGAATCACCGGCATATCACCGGTGAAATCCACTGCGCCAATCGCATACGGGTTGTCATGAATGTTCGATGGATGCAGTCCCGCCTCTCCGCCATCGGCCCGGACCCATTCCGGCTTCGGCCCGATCAGGCGCACGCCGGTGCGGCTGGAGTTGAAGTGCACTTCCCACTGGGTGGCGAAGAGCGTCTGCATGTAATTTTCGGTGAAGTATTCAGGTGCCCCATGCGGGCCATAGATCACACGGATATGGCGCACGCTCGGCAAGTCCTCCAGTTGCTCTGAAGGGACCTGCTGCCCGGCGCTGCGATCAATCAGCGGCGCTATATGCAGCACGTCGCCCGCCCGCAAAGCGCGCCCGCCATGCCCACCAAACTGGCCGAGGGTGAAGGTGCTTTTGCTGCCCAGATAATCCGGCACATCCAGCCCGCCACGTACACACAGATAACTGCGCGCACCGGCCCCGGCAATCGTGCCCAGCGCCAGTTGTGAACCGGCGGGCACGAACACTGCTGTGTTCATTGGCTGCGGCTGACCGTCCAGCGTCAGCGGAATAACGGCGCCAGTCACCGCGATCACCGCGTCGGTATTGAAGCGCAGCAACGGGCCGCTCATGGTGATTTCCAGCGCAGCGCAACCTTCGGCATTGCCCAACAAACCGTTGCCCAAACGCAAAGCACGGCTGTCCATCGGACCGGACGGCGGTACGCCTACCGCCCAGTAACCCAGACGCCCCGGATAATCCTGCACGCTGGTTTGGGTACCGCCACTGAGCACTTCAAAGGTATCGGCCTGATAGACCAGACCTTCCAGGCAGCGAGTCCATGGCTGGCCACTGGCGAACGGTACGTCGGCGATAATCTGCCGCAGGTAATCGCGATTGGTCTCCACGCCATACAGGCGGGTTTCGCTCAAGGCATTGGCCAGTCCATCGCTGGCCAACTGGCGATTGGGGGCCCAACTGATCACCTTGGCGATCATCGGATCGAAGAACGGCGGGATTTCGCAGCCTGCTTCTACCCAGGTATCGATGCGCAAGCTTTTGCCATCCACAGCCGGGAAGTTCACCGCCGTCAGTAAGCCAGGGCAGGGCTGAAAATCCCGGCCTGGATCTTCGGCGTACAATCGCGCCTGAATGGCGTGGCCGCTGGGCTTGAGTGCGGCTTGCAGTTCCGACAACGGCGGTAGGTCACCGGCTGCCAGTTGCACCATCCAGCTGACCAGATCTACACCCCAGACTTGCTCGGTGACGCCGTGCTCGACTTGCAGGCGGGTGTTCACTTCAAGGAAATAGAAGCGCTGATCGTCGCTGTCGAAAACAAACTCCACAGTTCCTGCGCTGCGATAGTTAACGGCTTTGGCAAGTTTGATCGCCGCCATGCACAGCGCTTCACCCATGCCGTCGGGCAAGTTTGGCGCAGGGGTTTCTTCGAGGACTTTCTGGTTACGCCGCTGTACGGAACAGTCACGCACGCCAAGGGCCAGCACTTCACCGCAACCGTCGCCGAAGACCTGCACTTCAAGGTGCCGGGCGCGCTGGATGTACTTCTCGATGAATACGCCGGAGTCGCTGAAGTTATTCTGTCCGAGGCGTTTAACGGCTTCGAAGGATTCGCTCAGTTCTGCGGCAGTGCGGCAGACGCGCATGCCAATCCCGCCACCACCCGCGGTGCTTTTCAGCATCACCGGGTAGCCGATGATTTCAGCCGCGCTCAGGGCAGCTTCGACGCTGTCGAGTAGCTCGGTGCCTTCGAGCATTGGTACACCGTGCTTCTTCGCCAGCGCACGAGCGGTGTGCTTGAGGCCGAAGACCCGCAGTTGCTCGGGCGTTGGGCCCACGAAAGCGATCCCTGCGTCTTCACAAGCCTGAGCAAAGGCCGCGTTTTCCGAAAGAAAACCGTAACCGGGATGGATGGCTTTAGCGCCACTGGTTTTGGCGATGGCGAGGATTTTGTCCACCGCCAGATAGGTACCGGCTGCGCCGCCTTCACCCAGGCTGTGGGCTTCGTCGGCTTCCAGCAGGTGCAGGCTGGCAGCGTCCGCTTCGGAATACACTGCGACGCCTTTGACGTGCAGTGCACGCAAGGTTCGCAGGATGCGGCAGGCAATGGCGCCGCGGTTGGCAATCAGCAGTTTGTCGAACATGGCTTGAACCCCGGAAGTCGATCAGCTCGACCTCAAACTGGGAAGCGGGCCGTCCCGCTATTGATGTGTCTGCACGAGGGTCGTCCGTCGTGGTGTGTTCAGGTGCTGCAAAATCTGGATTGCAATGGAGATTCCTTGTGGGAGCAGAGCTTGCTCGCGATAAGGCTAGACTCGGTTCACTTTGGATCGCGTCCAGCCTTATCGCGAGCAAGCTCTGCTCCCACAGGTATACATGCAGCCGGAGAGATCAATTCCAGACGTGCAATTCAGCCGGTGTCGGGTTGTAGCCGTTGCACGGGTTATTCAACTGCGGGCAGTTGGAGATCAGCACGATCACGTCCATTTCTGCGCGCAGTTCCACGTACTTGCCGGGGGCGGAAATGCCGTCTTCAAAGGTCAGCCCGCCATCAGCGGTGACCGGCACGTTCATGAAGAAGTTGATGTTTGGCCCGATGTCGCCTTTGCCCAGGCGACCATCGTGGGCACAGGCGCGCAGGTAGTTGTCGCGGCAGCTGTGCATGTGGCGTTTTTCCAGGGCGTAACGCACGGTGTTGCTCTCTTGCGCGCAGGCACCGCCGAGGGTGTCGTGGCGACCACAGGTGTCATCGACGATGGTCAGCATCGGCTTGCCGAGATTGGAATACAGCACGCTGCCCGTGGTCAGATAAACGCTGCCTTGACGGCGCAATGTGCGCTGTACGTCATAGCGCTCACGAGGGTTGGCAAGGCTGAAGAACAGCGTATCGATTGCCTGGTTGCCCTCCAGATCGAGGATGCGCAGGGTTTGCCCGGCCTTGAGCTCGGTCAGCGACGGCTCGCCTGCCGGGATGTGAGTAGTGGTGGTCGGGATGTTGGAATGCAGACTCATGACAATGCTCCTCAGGCGAACAGGCGGTCGGTGTTGATGAAACCGCGCTCGTTTTCCGGGCGGGACGTACGGCAGTGTTCGGCGACGCTGGCGTCGGCTTTCATCCAGCTCAACTGGACCGGTTGTGGCGCGTATTCCGGGTTCGGGTCCATGGGGTGTTGCAGGGCGGTGAGCACGACCAGCGTGTCCATCGGTGCGTACAGCTCGATGTAGTCACCCGCTTTGGAGTTGTTCGGCACGAAGTGCAGTTTGCCTGCGTCGTCAACGCTGACGCGGCTGAACAGGTTCAGTGTCATCAGCAGATCGGACAGCCCCAGGCCCCACTTGCCCAGCTCGACCAGCAGGTTATCGACGCCGTTGCGGAAGAAGCCATTGCGCAGTTCCTGATAGCGGCCCTGGCCGTACTTTTCCGCAACTTCATCGGCGCAGAGCACGCCGCCGATGCTGTCGCTCCAGCCGCAGGTGTCAGCCGTAATCGCTGTCAATACGCGGCCCATGTCCGAATACAGGCAGTGGCCGCTGGTGAGCTTGGCGGTGTGTTGGCACTTGAGGCTGTCGGGCAGATTCAACCGCTCGGTTTTTTCGTGAGCGTTTAGCATCGTCAGGCTGACGTTGGCATTGCCATTCAAATCGGTCAGGCGCAGCAGCTCACCGCGCTTGAGGATGAACGAACGATGGCCGCCACCGGGCAGCAGTTCTTCGGCAAAGACCGGGAATAACGTGTTTGTGGTCATGAGCAATGTCCTTTAAGCCTGTTGCAGCGAATCAAGCGCGGCGCGTGCGGCGCGTGCGGCGCGGCGGTCGCTGTTCAGGGGGATGTCGTAAGTGATGCGCGCGCCATAAGCGCCGGGTGCGTGAGGGTCGATGCGCACTTTGTCGAAAACCAACAGACGAGTGCCGAGGTTGAAGCCTTCGGACAGGTCGTGAGTGACCATGAACACGGTCAGTTGGGTCTCGCGCCACAGCTCCAGCAACAAGGCGTGCATGTCTTTGCGAATGCCAGGGTCGAGCGCGCCGAACGGTTCGTCGAGCAGCAGCACCCTGGGTTTCATGATCAGCGCTTGAGCAATGGCCAGCCGTTGTTGCATGCCGCCGGAAAGCTGCGCGGGGTATTTATCCAGCGCGTGACCAAGGCCGACTTTGTGCAGCAGTTGCGCAGCCTGTTCCCGGGCTTCGCGCTTGGCTTTACCAAACAATCGACCAAGGAATGCCGAGCGTGGGAGCTCAAGACCCAGCGCGACGTTGTCCAGTACTGAAAGATGCGGGAACACCGAATAGCGCTGGAACACCACGCCGCGACTGGCATCCGGCTCGCTCGCCAGTGCCTTGCCGTCCAGGGTGATGCTGCCTTTGCTGGCGACTTCCTGGCCCAGCAACAGGCGCAGAAAGGTCGACTTGCCGCAGCCCGAAGCGCCCACCAGTGTGCAGAACTCGCCTTCGGCTACGCTCAGATTCAGGCCTTCCAGCACCACCAGGTCGTCGTATTGCTGCCAGACGTTATTGACTGAAATGAAGCTCATCCGCGTGCCCCCTCATACCAGGGAAAGGCTTTACGGGTCAGCGCCTTGAGACCCCAATCCATGAGCCAGGCCAGCAGGGTGATCCAGACCACATAGGGAAGAATCACGTCCATGGCCAGGTAACGCCGAACCAGAAAGATCCGATAGCCAAGGCCATCGGTGGAGGCGATGGCTTCAGCGGCGATCAGGAACAACCAGGCCGAGCCCAGCACCAGTCGCAGAGCGATCAGCAGGCGTGGCAGCAATTGCGGCAGGATCACCCGCAGGATCAGCGTCCAAGTTGATGCGCCCAACGTCTGCGCCTTGATCAGCAACTCGACGGGAATTTCCCGGGCGCGCTGCTCAAGGTCGCGGGCCAGAATCGGGGTGATGCCGATCACGATCAGCATCACTTTCGACAGCTCGCCCAACCCGAAGACAATGAACAGGATCGGCAGAATCGCCAGCGGTGGCACCATCGATAGCACCGTCAGTAAGGGCGACAACGGTGCGCCGAACAACGGCAGAATCCCCGAGGCAATGCCCAGGCACAGGCCCAGCAAGGCGCTGATACCCAAGCCGATAGCCAGACGTTGCAGACTGGAACCGGTGTCCTGCCACAGCAGATAGCCGCCGCTGCGTTGGTCCTCGGTGAAGGCCATGCGTTTTACTGCATCGGCCATCTGAACCGCACTGGGCAACAGCTTGTCGTTGGGGTTTTCCGTCAGCCGGGTTGCCGAGCCCGTGAAATAGGCGAACAGCAGCAAGGCGAACGGCAGGAGCACCAGGATCAGGCGGCTGGCGCGATCCGGGCGGCGATTTATCAAGCGCATGGCAATGACCTTTCAGCGGGACCCGGATTACAACTTGCCGTCGGCAGCCATCTGCACGTAACTCGGATCGAAGTGCAGCTTCTGGTTGGCCTTGTCACCGGAGGTCACGCCATTGGCGAAGGTCATGCCCACCGCGCTGGAGTCTTTGGCGCCTTCACCGAGCAGGCCATGCTCGAAGGAGAAGTTGGCGACTTTGCGCATGGTGTCCGGCAGCTGTTTGCTGGTGGCGAACTCAAGCGCTTCCTTGGGAGTGGCGAACAGTTTGGTGGTGTCCAGTTGCGCCTGGAAACCGGCCAGATCGGTGCCGGAAGCTTTGGCCATGTGCTCAAGAGCGGCTTTGCTCTGGGCGTTTTTCGCGTTCATCAGTGCGACCACTTCAAACCATGCGCCTGTAAGGGCTTTGCCCAGTGCCGGGTTGTCTTTCAGGGTCTGGGTGTTGACCACCATCATGTCCATGATCTCGCCAGGAATCTGGCTGGAGTTGAACACTTCAGTCACGCCGGGCTTGGCTTTGATGTCGGCCAGCATCGGGTTCCAGGTGGTGACGGCTTGCACGTCATCAGTGTTGAAAGCCGCAGAGATATCCGCATCGGACGTGTTGACCACTTTCAGGTCTTTTTCTGCAAGATCGACGCTGTCCAGCGCGCGGGCCAGCAGGTAGTGGGAAACGGAAAGCTCTACCAGGTTGACGTCCATGCCTTTGAGGTCGGCAACTTTCTTGCCGGTGCCCTTGATCACAATGCCATCGTTGCCGTTGGAGAAGTCGCTGACTACCAGCGCGGTGCTTTCTACGCCGCCCGCAGCCGGGATGGTCAGCGCGTCCATGTTGGTCATGGTGCAGCCATCGAACTGGCCAGCGGTGTATTGGTTGATGGATTCGACGTAGTCGTTGAGCTGGGTGACATCGATTTTGATGTCGTACTTTTTCGCCCATTTATCGACGATGCCTTGAGTGCCTGCGTATTCCCAAGGCATCCAGCCGGCATAAATCGTCCAGCAAACATTGAATTCTTTTTTAACGGCGGCGTGTGCCGGGGAGAGGATCGATGCAGCGATGAGGCCTGCGGTGAGCAGACCTAATAGACGGGACTTTTGCATGTTTACCTCCAGTAGCGAAAGAAAGGCGATCAGGAGCAACGCGACACCACTGGTGTCCTGTCTCCCGGGCTTTTATCCCGCCGTGTAACCTCTACTGGAGGTCGCCAACTCTTGGACCAGCCACTCGCCAAAGGCGAGCCGGAACCCTAGTCAGCTATTGCAAATTGTGGTGCCGCGAACCTGAGTTGACTCCTGCACACGGTTTGTTAAGCGATAGTTGTGCCAAGTCATGGAAAGGCCCGCACGCCGTGGCTGACAGCGATTCTGATGATTACTACGCTGATGCGTTTTGCTGTGACATGGTGCGCGAGCGCACCGCGATGGGGCGGCAGCTCGTCAGGTGACAGGCGGATCAGGGCACTGGAGGGTCTTTTTAATGTCTTATTTTCGTCTGTTGCAGTTTGATAGACGCCGACCAGCGTCGCTGGTGCGTGCACTACCGCGGTCCAGGAGGCCGCCATGTATCGACGAACCTTGCTCATCGTTTTGCTGACCCTGAGTCTCGCAGGTTGTTACACCGACTCAGGCTACTATTCCTCCCGGGTGACGGAGTTACCGACCACTTACGGAACCAGTGTTTACTCTTACGACAATGGCTACAGCTCTAATTACTATCAGGAGCAGCGCATCTATGTAGCGCCTCAGCCTCGCTACTATTCAGTGCCACAGGTGCGTTATTACTCACCTCCGCCGGTGCGGTACTACGCGCCGCCTCCATTACCACGGTATTACCAGCCAGGCCGTCCGCCCGGCTACGGTTGGGGTGACAACCGTTATCGCGGCAACTCCGGGTACCGAAATTCGCCGCGTAATGACTTTCGCGGCAATCCAGGCCGACCCGGTCCTTCGTGGGGAAATGGTCATGGTGATGGCAGAGGCCACGGCGGTCCCGGCAGGGGCGGTGGACGAGGTGACGGTCGAGGCGGTCGCGGTGGCGATGGTCGAGGCGGGCATCGGTAGGTGAATCAAAAGCGGCGTTCCATTGGGGCGCCGTTTTTCTGTCTGATATGTACCTTCGGACTATCGGCTCATCACGTTTATCAACCTGCAGCTTTATAGTCACGCATGGTGACTCAGATATTCTCGAAGCGCTTTACGTGTCAGGTCATTAAGTGAAATTTTATCGCGGGTCGCGGCAACGCTGGCTGCCAAATGCAGGTCATGCCCGACCCTGACATTGAACGAGCCTTTGCAGGGCAATTCCGGGTCTTGCCCGAGAGTTGAGCAAGTATCCAGATAGTCATCTACCGCGTTACGAAAGGATTGAGATAGCTCCGCCACGGTTTCGCCTTCATAGTTCACCAGTGCGCGTATGAACTGAAGTTTTCCGAACAGGCAGTTATCTTCAGGGCTGGCTTCAATTGAACCGTAATAGCCCCGGTGCTGTAACAGCGTACTCATGAAATCAGACCTCCCGCTTTCAGATGCTCGATAACCTGTCGTTTAACGTATGCCTTTATCTCATTGCCTGGATGGGGGCGATGCAGGTTTATCATCGCTTGAGCATTGCCGTTATCAAATTTGACGCGGCTGCCATCACCCTCGATTTGCTTGTAGCCGAAACCTTTCAACAGCGCGACCAGTTCTGGCCAGCTAAATCCCGATTGCCTGTTCAGTAGCTTGGCGAGCAGCTTTTCTTGCTTGGACATCCGGCCTCCATTCCGTGCGACTGATTCTAGTCGCACGCGGAAAAGAGGTCAAACGGAGCTTGGCCCGGTGATGTCGAGCAAAAAATTCAATATGCCGACAAATCCGCCAACGGATGCCGTCCTTCCCACGCCTTGCTGAAGTGCGCATCGATTACCGCCAGCGGAATCGTCGCGACGTCCTGCCAATGCCAGTGGGGCGTGTTGTCTTTGTCGATGAGCCGCGCACGCACGCCCTCGCTGAACTCCGGATGGCGGCAGCAATTGAGGCTGATGGCGTATTCCATTTGCAGCACTTCAGCCAGCGACATGTGGCGGGAGCGCTGGATTTGTTCCCAGACGAGGTGTGCAGTGAGCGGGCAGCCGTGGGTCAGGTTTTTTGCGGCGCGGGCCAGCAGTACGTCATCGCTGTGCTGCAAGTGGCTGATCGCATTCCACGCGCAGGGCAGGTTGCCGACGTCGAGCAATTCGTCGATCTGCCCTCGGCGTGGCAACCATTGCGCCTCTGGCAATCGACCAAGGGCTTCGTGTTGCAGGGCCTTGAGCAGGCTATTGAGCTGGATTGAGGTTTGCTCCTGCCAGTTCAATTGCTGCAGGCCTTCGATCAAATCCTCCTGTTGCTCATCAAGCATGAAGCGATCAGCCAGATCCAGATCCAGAGCGTCATGCGCATTGATGTGAGCGCCAGTCAGTCCCAGAAACAGGCCGAGCTTGCCGGGTAGACGTGACAGGAACCAACTGGCGCCAACGTCCGGAAACAGCCCTATGCTGATTTCCGGCATGGCCAGCCGACTGCTCGGCGTCACAATCCGCGTGCTTGCGCCTTGCAACAGACCCATGCCGCCACCGAGCACGTAGCCGTGGCCCCAGCAGATCAGGGGTTTGGGATAAGTGTGCAGGCTGTAGTCGAGTCGATACTCGGCGGCGAAGAAGTTGGCGGCCAGGGGTGGAACTTCGCCGGGGTGTTCACGACACTGATCAACCAGCGAGCGGACGTCGCCACCGGCACAGAACGCCTTCGCGCCCTTGCCGCGCAGCAGAACGCAGACGATTTTTTCATCGCTGGCCCAGGCATCGAGCCGTTCTTGCAGGTCGAGGATCATGGGCAGCGATAGCGCGTTCAACGATTGTTCGGCGTCCAGAGTGGCAATGCCGATGCGTGCGCCATCCTGAGCCGGGAATTCTTCAAATTGCAGATTCATCGTGACCTCTCGAGGGCAATGCATGTATCCAACACAGGTGTGATAGTCCTGCGTCGGGTTAAGTTGCATGAGGTTCAGTGTAGGAAAAGGTTGGGTGCGACGAGCTGATTTGACATTGGCGGCCAGCTTTCCTAGTGTCCGCGCATTGATTTCAGGGTGTGACCATGACAAGCGACGACCGCATCAAACTTGACCCCAGCTGGAAGCAGGCACTGCGTGAGGAGTTCGAAAAGCCTTACATGGGCCAGTTGCGTGAGTTCCTGCGCCAGGAACATGCAGAAGGCAAGGAAATCTATCCGCCCGGGCCGCTGATCTTCAATGCGTTGAATTCGACGCCGCTGGACAAGGTCAAGGTGGTAATACTGGGTCAGGATCCGTATCACGGCCCCGGTCAGGCTCACGGCTTGTGCTTTTCGGTCCAGCCGGGCGTGCCTGCGCCACCTTCGCTGGTCAACATCTATAAAGAGTTGAAGCGTGACCTGAACATTGATATCCCTCGCCACGGCCACTTGCAATCCTGGGCCGATCAAGGGGTCTTGATGCTCAATACCACGCTGACCGTAGAGCGCGCCAATGCTGCGTCCCACGCCGGCAAAGGCTGGCAGCATTTCACCGATAAGGTCATCGAGACGGTCAGCGCCCAGCAGCCGCATCTGGTGTTCATGTTGTGGGGCGCCCATGCGCAGAGCAAACAGAAACTGGTCGATGCCACCAAACACCTTGTGCTGACGTCGGTGCATCCTTCGCCGCTTTCGGCCTATAAAGGCTTTCTGGGGTGTGGGCATTTCAGCAGGGCGAACAAGTATCTTGAGCAGAACGGTATGGCGCCGATTGAGTGGCGATTGCCGCAGGATTGATGAGATCACATCTTTTGCAGGAGCTGCCGAAGGCTGCGAAGGCGGTGTGACATGGAAATCGTTTCGCAGCCTTCGGCAGCTCCTGCATAAAACGCTAATCTCCAGCCCGTCGATTCCAATACCGAAAAATCGGCTCGGCCAAAAACAGTACAAACAACAATCTCATTACCTGCATCGCAGTCACCAAGGGTACTGATAGCTGCAGGACTTCGGCTGTTAGGCTCATTTCCGCAATGCCGCCAGGCATCATTCCCAGGGTCAACGAGCGCAAGTCGAGATGAGTCGCGGTGCTCAGGGCGAAAGCGGCGAGGGCTGCGATAAACATGGTCAGGGCAGTGCCGAGCAGTGTCCGGGCTATAAATGACGGTGCGCGGCGAAAGAACTGGCGATTGAAGTGGCAACCTAGCCCGCTGCCGATCAACCACTGACCGGTCTGGCTGCTGCCGTCCGGCAGGCCAATATGCAGATCGAAGCTGACGCTGATGGCCGCACTGACCAGTAAAGGCCCGAACAACCAGGGATTGGGCTGCTTCAACCGTTGCCAGAGCCAGGCCACCGCCGCACCCAGCGGGAACAATACCGCCAGCCACAGCCAGTTGACGCTTCCAGCGTGAACAATCGGCGTGCCTTCACCCATCAGGTATTTGAAGATTGCCGGAACGCAAAGTACCACCGTCAGTACCCGCAGGCTTTGCCCGGCGGCGACGCTACTGAGGATGGCGCCATTGCGTGAACCGAGGTTGACCATTTCCCCCGAGCCACCGGGCATGCTGGAAAAGAACGCCGTTGCGCGGTCTTCTCCGGTACGAAGCATGAGCCACACACCCACCACACTGGAAATACTGGTGATCAGTGCCGCGAAAAAAATAAGCCCGAAGTGCGCCAGGACTTGCTCGATCACCACCGGGGTGAAGTGCAAGCCAATACCAATGCCGACAATCCATTGGCCGCATTTGCGGCCGCCGGGTATTTCGGCCAGTTGCCAGGGTGTCAGGCACCGAACGAGGATGATCGCCAACAGCGAGCCGACCATCCAGGGAAGAGGCCAGCCGACCTGGCTGGCGAGGTAACCGCCAGCCAGGCCGACCAGCGGTGTTGCCCACCAGCTTTTGAAAGGTCTATCAGACACTGGTCGCTGCACTGCGTTGGGCATTGCGCTTGCGCCAGATACGGATAACCGGGAACAGCAGCATGACGATGGTCAGCGCCCAGACGCCCATGGTGATCGGGCTGGACCACAGAATCTCCATCGCACCGTTGGAAATCGACAGTGCGCGACGCAGGTTCTGCTCCATCAAACCGCCCAGGATGAAGCCCAGCAGGATTGGCGACAGCGGGAAATCCAGCTTGCGCAGGATGTAACCGAAGATGCCGATGCCGACCATCAGGAACAGGTCGAAGGTGGTGGCATGCACAGCATAGACGCCGATCCCGGTGATGATTGCAATCACAGGCACCAGTGCCCAGTTTGGCACATTGAGGATGCGCGTGAAGATGCGGATCATCGGAATGTTGAGGATCACCAGCATGATGTTGGCGATGAACAACGAAGCGATAAGGCCCCAGACGATGTCCGGTTGCTGTTGGAACAGCATGGGCCCCGGTGTGATGTTGTACAGCGACAATGCGCCGATCATCACCGCTGTGGTGCCCGAACCTGGAACCCCCAGTGTCAGCATGGGCACCAGAGCGCCGCACGCTGAAGCACCAATAGCCGTTTCAGGGGCGGCCAGACCGCGCATGTCGCCTTGGCCGAACTTGCCACTGGCACCGGCAATACGCTTCTCGGTCATGTACGCCACTGCGCTGGCCAGTGTTGCACCGGCACCCGGCAGTACGCCCATGATGAAACCCAGCAAGCCGCAGCGAATGTTCACCACGAACACCGAGCCCGCTTCCTTGAGGTTGAACATCATGCGGCCGGTGGCTTTTACCGCTTCCTGACCACGGTGGGTTTTTTCCAGCAGCAAGAGAATTTCGCTGATGGAAAACAGACCCAGTACCAACACCACAAACTGGATACCGTCAGTCAGGTGGATGTTGTCACCGGTGAAGCGGTATACGCCGCTGTTGGCATCGATCCCGACGGCCGACAGGAACAGACCGATCAAGGCTGCAATAAAGGTTTTGACGGGCCGGTCACCCGCCATGCCTCCAAGGCAGACAATGGCAAACACCATCAGCACGAAGTATTCCGCAGGTCCAAAGGCTATCGCCCATTTCGCCAGTAGCGGGGCGAACAGCACCATGCCGCAGGTGGCGATAAAGGCACCAATGAATGAGCTCCATGCCGACAATGACAGGGCGACGCCTGCCAGGCCTTGACGGGCCATTGGGTAGCCGTCGAGGGTAGTCATGACGGTCGATGCTTCGCCCGGAATGTTCAGCAGGATCGAGCTGATTCGGCCGCCGTATTCACAGCCCAGATAAACTGCTGCCAACAGGATCAGCGCCGATTCCGGCGGCAGGCCCAGGGCAAAGGCAATCGGGATCAACAACGCAACACCGTTGATCGGGCCCAGGCCCGGGAGCAGCCCGACCACCGTGCCGATCAGGGTTCCGGACAGTGCGGTAATGAGGTTGTAAGGAGTCAGTGCAACGCCGAAGCCCTGGCCCAGATAGCTGAAAGTATCCATTTATTAGTTCTCCAGAACGTCGAGCAGGCCCAGGGGCAACGGTACGTCCATGGCTTTATCGAAAAGCAGGTAAAGACCGACGCTCATCAGAATCACCACGATCACGCTGGGTACCCAGCGGCCGCCATACAGGCGTGCCATGGGGATGCCGATCAGAATGCTGCTGAGGATGAAGCCCAGTGGTTCGAAGGTGCCGGCAAAAATCAGCAGCAAGGCCACGCATGCGACAATCTTGACGATGGTGTCGCGATCCAGCGCGGGCTCTTCTTCGGTGTGCACAATGGCGGCCGGGCGGAACAGCATGTAAAGCAAGGCCAGGCTCATCAACCCCAGCATCAGCAGGGGAAAAGCCCGGGGACCAACCGGCTCGTAGGAGAACGGCGCCTGATAGGGCCAGGCCATGACTGCCAGACCGGCGCAAACCAGCAGCAGTACAGCGGCAAAAATACGTTGGATCACCATGGTGAAAGCTCCCGGGTTGCGCTGCCGCGCAGGCAGCTGCAACCACTAGTCAGTCAATCGATCACTGAATCAGGCCGAATTCCTTGGCCAGGGTCTTGTAGTCAGCAACCTGCTTCTTCACGTAGGTGTCCAGCTCGGCACCGGTCATGGCGAAGGGGAACAGTTCACGCTGATCACGCAGCTTGGCGAACTCTTCCGAAGCCAGCAGTTTGTCGAACGCGGCTTTCCACCAGTCGTACTCTGCGTCGGTGACTTTTGGCCCCAGGTAGAAGCCGCGAACCACGGGCCAGACGATGTCGTAGCCTTGCTCTTTGGCGGTCGGAATGTTCTTCATTTCCGGCTCATCCAGACGCTTCTCGGAGAACACGGCCAGCAGGCGCATGTCGCCACTGAGGATGTGCGGCATGGAGTCGGAAATGTCAGTACTGCCCACCTGGATGTGGCCGCCGAGCAGTGCAGTAGCGATTTCACCGCCGCCTTCGAGGGCGACATAACGCAAGTCGCGCGGGTTGATCCCGGCAGCCTTGGCGATCAGTGCGGTTTGCATCCAGTCCTGGCTACCGACTGTGCCGCCGGAGCCGATCACGACTTTGCTTGGGTCAGCCTTGAGCGCCTTGACCAGATCGTCGAGGGTTTTGTAAGGCGAATCGCTCTTCACTGCGATGGCGCCGTAGCTGGTTCCCACTGCGGCCAGCCAGCGCACAGCGCCCTCATCAAAGCGGCCGAACTTGCCTTGCGCCAGATTCAACAGCGAACCGCTTGACCACGCCACCAACGTGCCCGCATCAGCAGGACGCTGTGCTACAACCGCGTTATAAGCCACAGCACCGACACCACCGGGCATGTAGGTCACACGCATCGGTTTGGTAAGGATTTTCTCGTTGATCAGTGCGCTCTGGACCAGTTTGCAGGTCAGGTCGAAGCCGCCACCGGGCGAGGCCGGGGCGATACATTCAGGGCGCTTGGGTTCGTCGGCCGCGAACAGTTGCGTGGCGAGCATCATGCAGCCAGCAGCCAGTGCGAAGCGACGCAAGGATAAAGTCATGGTCAGTCTCCAGATTTTTGTTTTTGGGGGTGGAACGGGTGTTCGATCCGGTTTTACAGACGGCCACAAGGGGGCACGCCAGTAAGCGGCTTCATCGCAGTGAATGAATATCGAAAGGCAACGAGAATGCGCCCGCAATGAAATGCGTGCAGCGGCCGGTCAAGGCGAAAGCGTCAGGATAGGAATTGCAGGCGGGCGAGATGGCCCTGGACATTGGCTGTGTCATGGTCGACTCCATTCTTGTTCTTATTGTGAAAGCACATCATGGTGCTTTTCTTTACGGCCGCTGAAACGGCGCGTTTTGTCGCTAAACATCCCGATGCTAAACACCGAAACTTTCATAAACCTTTCAGCTACCTTTCAATGACCATATAAATTGCGTTTAGAGCTGTTTCAATACTTCACAGCATGTAACGCGCCTGTAAACTCCGGGCTCCACAAAAGCCACGCACTCAGGAGAAGTCGATGCGTGTTCTTCTCGTCGAAGATCATCTGCAATTAGCCGAAAGCGTTGCCCAGGCCCTTAAAGGGGCCGGGTTGACCGTCGATGTATTGCACGATGGTGTGGCGGCTGATCTGGCGTTGAGCAGCGAAGAATATGCTGCGGTGATTCTGGATGTCGGCCTGCCACGCATGGATGGCTTTGAAGTACTGGCGCGGCTGCGCGGGAGGGGCAAGAATCTGCCTGTCCTGATGCTGACTGCGCGCAGTGACGTGAAGGATCGCGTTCATGGCCTCAATCTCGGGGCTGACGATTATCTGGCCAAACCGTTTGAGCTTTCCGAGCTGGAAGCCCGGGTCAAAGCCTTGCTGCGCCGCAGCGTGCTGGGTGGCGAACGGCAGCAGCGTTGCGGTGTGCTGGCTTACGATCTGGATACCCGACGATTCACTCTGGGCGATGAGTTGCTGACCCTTACCTCTCGGGAGCAGGCAGTGCTTGAAGCGCTGATTGCCCGGCCGGGACGTGTGATGAGCAAGGAACAGGTGGCTTCCCAGGTGTTTGGCCTGGATGAAGAAGCCAGCGCCGATGCTATCGAAATCTACGTGCATCGACTGCGTAAAAAACTCGACGGCCATCCGGTGGCGATCGTGACCTTCCGCGGCCTTGGCTATTTGCTGGAAAGCCGCGATGAGCAGCCATAACAGCCTGCGCTGGCGGTTGCTGTGGAATCTGGGCGTATTGCTCACCGTCCTGATGCTGGCCAGCGGGCTCAGCGCTTACTGGAATGGCCGGGAAGCAGCTGACATCGCTTACGACCGAACCTTGCTGGCATCGGCGCGAACGATTGCTGCGGGTGTTTCCCAGCGTGATGGAACCCTGAGCGCCGATGTGCCTTATATCGCTCTGGACACCTTCGCTTACGACAGCGCGGGTCGCATCTATTACCAGGTCAATGACATCAACCGTAAGCTGATTTCCGGCTATGAAAATCTGCCGCCTCCGCCTCCCGGTACGTTGCGCACCGATGATTACCCGGCGCTGGCGAGCTTCTATACCGCTCGCTATCAAGGACAATCGGTGCGAGTGGTCAGTCTGCTCAAGCCGGTCAGCGAGCCAAACATGAACGGCATGGCCGAGATTCGTGTTGCCGAGACCGAAGAAGCCCGGGTCAGCATGGCGCGCAGTTTGATGGCCGACACGCTGTTGCGTCTGGGCATGCTGGGTGCCGGTGCGTTACTGCTCGTGTGGTTCACGGTCAGTGCTGCGTTGCGGCCTCTGGAGCGCTTGCGTACTGAAGTCGAATCACGTCAGCCCGATGATTTGCGTGCCTTGCCTTTGGTTGAGGTTCAGCACGAGCTGCATCCACTGGTTAACGCGCTCAACCACTTTACCGAGCGTCTGCGTCAACAATTCGAGCGACAGGCACAATTTATCGCTGATGCCGCCCATGAGTTGCGTACCCCTTTGGCAGCGCTTAAAGCACGGGTCGAGCTGGGGCTGCGTGATCCAGAACCCGCACATTGGCGCACGACGCTTGAAGCGGCGGCACAGGGCACTGATCGCCTGACTCATCTGGCCAATCAGTTGTTGTCGCTGGCACGCATTGAGAATGGTGCGCGCGCGATTGCGGAGGGTGGGGCGCAGACACTGGATCTGAGTCAGTTGGCTCGCGAACTGGGCATGGCGATGGCGCCGCTGGCCCACGCTCACGGCGTTTCCCTCGCCCTTGAAGCGGATGAGCCGGTGTGGTTGCGGGGTGAGCCGACACTGCTTAACGAGTTGCTGAGCAACCTTATCGATAACGCGCTGGCGCACACGCCTTCAGGCGGTAACGTGATCCTGCGGGTCAGTGCGCCGGGCGTACTTGAGGTTGAGGATGATGGCCCGGGCATTCCCGAGGCTGAACGCAGTCGCGTCTTTGAGCGCTTCTACCGCAGCCGTCAGCAGGGCAAGGGGTCAGGTCTTGGATTGGCGATTGTCGGCGAGATATGCCGCGCGCATCTGGCGCAGATCAGTCTTCATGACGGCGCTGCAGGTGGGTTGAAGGTGCGGGTGAGTTTTATAGCGGCGCAGTAGACCTGGCCATTTGCAAATCTGTGGGAGTGGGCGGCATTCCGGCTTGCCCGCGATAAACGATAACGCGGTATGTCTCCAGGCTGCGTCTCATGCATCGCGGGCAAGCCACGCTCCCACATAGACCGCGCTATTCCGTAGGACCGGCCGGGCGGCGTTCCGCTTTAGCTGGGAGGAAGTCCGAATGTTCGCTAAATTTTCTTTAGCGACATACCGCTCTCCCGGCTAAAGCGGAACGCCGCCCGGCCGGTCCTACAAGATCAAGAACTCGCTTGCAGGCAACATAGAATCTCCCACAGGTTTGATGTGATCCCGCGATCGGATGAGCGTGAAGTCCGGCACCTCTTACCTGTCAGGCATCCCGGTATCGCGTTCCTAGTAAAGCATCATCTTCGCTTCATCCATTTCGGCACCCAAAGTTCCGCCGCTCATGTCCAGCCCCAGTTGATGAAACGCCGGAAGGCTGCTCAACTCGATCTGGCTGTAAGGGTGGCTGGTGCCCTGATAGATGTGTACGGTCGCGATTTGCACCAGATCGATGTAATCCGCTGATTGCGATACGCGGGTGAAGTCCTGGAAGCTTCCGGGGACGGAGGCCAGCATGTCCGGAAAATCCCACGAGCGCAGAAGTCGTTCGCCGATGACCGGGTGGATGGACTCGATCACATGGTTGAGGCTGACCGGATCAGCCAGCAGTTCGAAGTGATCTTCGGCGTAGGTCAGGATCGGCAGTACGCCGATCAGATGGATCAACCCGGCGAGCGTTGCCTTGTCGGGCTTGAGTGACGGGCGACGATAGCTCAGCGCATAGCTGATGCCTGCTACCTGCAGGCTTTGTTTCCATATCTCGCGCAACTTGCGTTCAACCACTTCAGACTTGGCGTGGAACATTTGCTCCACCACCAGCCCAATGGCCAGGTTGCAGGTGTAGTTGACACCCAGGCGTGTAATCGCCGTATTAACGTCGCTGACTTCAAAGTTCGGGCGCAGCAGGGGGCTGTTCACCACCTTGATCAAGCGTGCTGAAAGCGCGGTATCGCTGCCAATTACCCGGCTCAGCTCGGCGACGCTGATTTCGGTATTTTCGGCCGCCAGGCGAATCTTTAATGCTACTTCCGGAAGGGTAGGCAAGAACAGGGCGTCTCTATCAATCGCCTTGATCAAGTTCCTTTGCACCTCTTCAGCCATCTCGCTCATGTCGCATCTCGTAGACGTTTGGGTAGTCCCGTGCCTCTTCTTACCCAGGGTGCGAGGAGGCGGGACAGATATGCAGACATTTCCAGCGTGAAGGTGTTCGTCAGGTTCAGCGCTGTGTCTCGAGTTTGCTGTCCAGCGTGTACGGCAACTCAGCCAGTTTCAGGGCTGGGCCTTCCGGTGAGCCGAGCTGGATCTGGGCATTTTCCACCGCATCGGCCTGAAGCACCGCCAGCAGTTCGATGCCGGTTTCAGCCTTGGCCGCCAGGACGACGTTGCCGACGGCGCTGGCATGTACCGGGGAGAACAATGCCGCGCCTGGCTCTGGAAGTTCCTGGTCAGCAAGCGTCAAACGATAAAGGCGGCGTTTGAGCTTGCCGAGATACTGCATGCGCGCAACGATTTCCTGGCCTGTGTAGCAGCCTTTTTTGAAGCTCACACCGCCAACCGCCTGCAGGTTGACCATTTGCGGGATGAACTCTTCGCGGGTAGCACCGAACACCTGGCCGATACCGGCGCGGATCTGACCCAGCTGCCAATCGTTAAGCGTGCCTTCGTTCAGTTGCGCCGCCAGACGTGATTGAACGTCACTGGCGTGATCGGCGCGCACCCATAATTCGGCCCGGGATGGGGAGACCCGAATTGCAATCAGGTCGTTGGCGCGGACTACCGAGTCAGTCTCTTGCGCGAGATCAAGGCCGAGATTGACCAGAGCACCGTCGCCGTTATGCAGGCCAAATCGCACCCAGGAGGCGCTTTCATCGGTCAGCTTCGACTTGGAGAACACGGCGTATTTCTTCAGATCAGCCAGTTGTGGCTCGATCAGTTCACTGGCCATGGCAAGCAGGCAGCCATCGCCTTCGAGCAGAATGCGAAAGCTCGATTGCATGCGGCCCTTTTGCGTGCAGCGTGCACCCAGAGTGGCTTTGGTGTCACTCAGGTAATCGAGGTTGCAGGTCAATTGGCCCTGCAGGAATTTGCTGGCATCGACGCCGCGGACGGCGAGAACACCTTCATGGGAAAGCGGGCAGTAGAAAGCTGTATCGGCCATGAGTCATCGCAACGGAAAAAAGTCTGGGGCACATGATAGTGCCGAGTCCGGAGAATAGGTACATGAAAACTACTGCGACCATTGCGAGGTTCGCTCATGTGGCCTGCGGTTGTATACTCGCCGCCTATTTTGAGGAGCGCTCCATGGTCGAAGACGTCGAACTCAACCGCCTTTACTGGCACAGCCGCCGCGGCATGCTTGAACTGGATGTGCTGCTGGTACCGTTTGTCCGGGAAGTTTACCCGACGCTCAATGATGTCGACCGCGATCTGTATCGCCGCCTGCTGACCTGTGAAGACCAGGACATGTTTGGCTGGTTCATGCAGCGTGGCGAATCCGAAGATGCAGAGCTGCAGCGCATGGTTCGCATGATTCTGGATCGTGTCCAGCCAAAGTGACCGTTTTGAATGCCACTGGCGTGCCTCGCGTGCACTGTTGGTGGCGTATGGCATTGCGCAACTTCTGGCGCTGATCGCTCTTTATATGCTCGCCGTGCCAGGTTGGGTGTTGGCGCTAGGCCTGGTGCTGTGCGCAGCCCATGGCATTTATGTGTTATCCGGCTCAATTCTGCTGACTAGCGCCACTGCCTTTACCGGGCTGCGGCGCAATGCTGAGGGCTGGCAGTTGTGGAATCAGCGTGATGGCTGGCAGTCCGTGCAGATGTGCCGCGACAGCATGGCGCTGCCTCTGATCGTCGTGCTGCGCTTTCGCCTCGCGGATGAAAGTCGCAGCAGATGGCGAATGACGCGTGGTCTGTGTATCCCTCGCGACGCAATGGAGCCGGATATTCACCGGCGCCTGCGGCTGCGACTGAAATTCAGCCGACGTAGGTGGGCGGCACCAGAATAGTGTCGCGTGCTTCGGGCAGCATGTCTGGATAGTCCAGCGTGTAATGGAGGCCGCGAGACTCTTTGCGCTCCATGGCTGACCTGATCATCAGTTCGGCGACCTGCGCAAGATTCCTGAGTTCGATAAGGTCTCTGCTGACTTTGTAGTTGCTGTAGAACTCATCGATTTCGTCAAGCAGCAGGCGCACCCGGTGTTGAGCGCGCTGCAAACGCTTGTTGGTTCTTACGATCCCCACGTAATCCCACATGAAGCGCCGCAGCTCATCCCAGTTGTGAGCGATGATCACGTCTTCGTCGGAGTCGGTCACCTGGCTGGCATCCCACATCGGCAAAGGCGCAACGTCCGGGATCTGCGGCAGTTGTTCGAGAATGTCTGCCGCCGCCGAGCGGGCGTAAACGAAGCACTCAAGCAGCGAGTTACTTGCCATGCGATTGGCGCCGTGTAAACCCGTGCAGCTGGTTTCGCCAATCGCGTACAGGTTTGGTACGTCGGTACGACCGCGATAATCCACAATCACGCCGCCACAGGTGTAATGCGCGGCGGGTACCACCGGGATCGGCTGGCGGGTGATGTCGATGGCGAATTCCAGGCAACGTTCATAGACCGTCGGGAAATGACTCTTGATGAAGGCTTCAGGTTTGTGGCTGATGTCCAGATAGACGCAGTCGATACCAAGGCGCTTCATCTCGTGGTCGATGGCGCGCGCAACGATGTCTCGAGGGGCCAGTTCTGCGCGGGGATCGAAGCGTTGCATGAAGCGTTCGCCGTTGGGCAGTTTGAGGTGGGCGCCTTCACCACGTAGCGCTTCAGTTACCAGGAAGCTTTTGGCCAGCGGGTGATAGAGGCAGGTAGGATGAAACTGGTTGAATTCCAGATTGGCTACCCGGCAACCAGACCGCCAGGCCATGGCGATGCCATCACCGCACGCGCCATCCGGGTTGCTGGTGTAGAGGTAGACTTTGGCTGCGCCGCCGGACGCGAGGACAGTGAAGCGTGCACCATAAGTGTCGACTTCGCCGCTGCTGCGATTAAGTACATAGGCGCCGAGGCAGCGTTGTCCTTCCTGGCCAAGGCGGCGTTCAGTGATCAGGTCGATGGCTACCCTCTGTTCGAGTAATTCGATATTGGGCCGTGAGCTGGCCTGCTCCAGCAATGTCGTGAAAATTGCTGCGCCAGTGGCATCTGCTGCGTGAATAATGCGCCGATGACTGTGACCGCCTTCACGGGTCAGATGGAATTCGAAACCGTTGTCTTCAGGGCTTGAATGATCCTCGCGAGTGAAGGGGACGCCTTGATCGATAAGCCACTGAATGGCTTCGCGACTGTGTTCGACGGTAAAACGCACCGCGTCTTCATTGCACAGTCCGCCGCCTGCATCGAGCGTGTCCGCCACATGGGATTGCACCGTGTCGCTTTGGTCGAGAACCGCTGCCACGCCACCCTGAGCCCAGAATGTAGAGCCATTGGCCAGCTCACCCTTGCTTAGAACCGCAATCCGTAAATGAGCGGGTAATGTCAGTGCGAGGCTCAAGCCTGCTGCGCCGCTGCCGATCACTAGTACGTCGTGTTGAAAATGTTTGCTCATCTATGAATTCCGCACGCTGCGGCCACTAGTATAAGTAAGGGTGTAGCGGCACAATAGCCGCGCCTTTATGGCAATGTGGAACTATGAAGGGCCCGGATTGTGCTCCAGTCCGTGTCTGAATGCATACCGTTTAGCGTCAGTTGGGTCGTAGATTGCTGAATACTGCGGCTATCTTCCTACGTACGGAGTGTTATTGGTCTCACAACTGCTATCGAACTTCGGGAACTTTTTATGATCACTCGGGTTCAATAGCTGGTTGCCTGTAGAGGGACGGCGTCGGCTTTGAGTGGGCTGATCAAGCTATCACCAGCGAATTCGACGACTAGATTATTCGCGCAGCCGACATGGTTCGAGCTGCGTTTTTCCGTGCGGACCATTGAGCGTCCACAGGAAACTTGCCTGGAGGGGAGAACTTTTGCGAGATGCCCGAGTCTATGTATGCAAGCCGACAGACTGGCTGGTACAGCGCTCCTTCAAGCTTTATGAGGAGTGTTCATGCTAACCCAGGAAGAAGATCAGCAGCTGGTCGAGCGCGTTCAGCGTGGCGACAAGCGAGCTTTTGATCTGTTGGTGCTGAAGTATCAGCACAAGATTCTCGGGTTGATCGTGCGTTTCGTGCACGACACCCATGAAGCTCAAGACGTAGCGCAAGAGGCTTTTATCAAGGCTTATCGTGCGCTCGGAAACTTTCGCGGTGACAGCGCCTTTTATACGTGGCTGTACCGCATCGCCATTAACACGGCGAAGAACTATCTGGTGTCGCGCGGTCGGCGACCACCTGATAGCGATGTAAGGTCTGAAGACGCGGAGTTCTACGATGGCGATCACGGCCTCAAGGACATCGAGTCGCCGGAGCGTGCATTGTTAAGGGATGAGATCGAGGGAACTGTCCATCGAACTATCCAGCTTCTCCCGGAAGATTTACGTACTGCCCTAACTTTACGTGAGTTCGACGGTCTGAGTTACGAAGACATTGCCAGCGTCATGCAATGTCCGGTGGGTACCGTACGTTCTCGGATTTTCCGGGCTCGGGAAGCCATCGATAAAGCCCTGCAGCCGTTGTTGCAGGAATCCTGAGACAGCGGCGATAGCCAAGAGAGGAACCGCCATGAGTCGTGAAGCCCTGCAGGAATCGCTGTCCGCAGTGATGGATAACGAAGCGGACGAACTGGAATTACGTCGGGTACTGAATGCCATTGACGATGCGGATACACGCGCCACATGGTCGCGTTATCAGATTGCTCGTGCAGCGATGCACAAAGAGCTGTTGATCCCTCACTTGGATATCACAGCTGCAGTTTCTGCCGCGATCGCCGACGAAGTCAGCCCATTGAAAGCTGCTCGTGGTCCATGGCGCAGCCTGGGTCGTCTGGCAGTTGCAGCGTCGGTTACCGTAGCGGTACTGGCTGGTGTGCGCTTGTACAACCAGGATGACATCGCCGGTGCACAGCTTGCTCAACAGGCTCCACAGCCTGCCAGCATGTCTGTACCGCAAGTGAAAGGTCCGGCTGTACTGGCTGGCTACACTGAGAGCAGCGAGCCTGCGCAAGGGCCGATGGTCAATGGTGTTTTGCAAGGTCAGTCCGGTCAGGATCAACGTCTGCCAGGTTACCTGCGTCAACATGCTCAGCAAGCTGCGTTGAAAGGCACTGAAAGCGCTCTGCCTTACGCACGTGCTGCAAGCCTGGAAAACCGTTAAGGAGGATCATGCGCGCCATTCCTCTATTGCCTTTGTTGCTTGGTGGATGGCTTGTCCTCCCCGCTCACGCCGATGAAGCGCAAGATTCGCTAAAGCGTCTTGCGCAGGCTGAGCAGCAGCAAAGCTTTCAAGGTACCTTCGTTTACGAACGAAACGGTAGTTTCTCCACTCACCGAATCTGGCATCGGGTCACCGATGGCAAGGTTCGTGAGCGTTTGCTTCAGCTGGACGGTTCTGCTCAGGAAGTGTTGCGCGTAGACGGGGTAACCCAATGCGTCAGCGGCACTCTCGAAGCTGGAGTGTCTAATGTCCCCGATTCTGCAGTTCATGCATACGATGCTAAAAAGCTCTCTGCCTGGTACGACATGAAAGTTGTCGGTACCTCGCGTGTGGCGGGCCGTGCAGCAAAAATCATTGCCTTGAGCCCCAAAGATCAGCATCGCTACGGCATCGAACTACACCTCGATGATGAAACCGGTTTGCCTCTCAAATCGTTGTTGTTGAGCGAAAAAGGGCAACTACTGGAGCGTTTTCAATTCACCGAATTCGATACTGCCAGCGTCCCTGATGATCATGCGTTGCAAGCCAGTGCTGATTGCAAAGCAGTGGACGTCGCCAAGTCCAGGCCTGAAGCTTCGAAAAATCCGGCACCTTGGCATCTGGAGTGGATGCCGCCTGGTTTTGAACTCAGCAGCAGTGCAGTCCGTAAAGACCCGGCTACCAGCGTCCAGGTCAGTAACCTGATGTATGACGACGGTATTGCCCGGTTTTCGGTTTTCGTAGAGCCAATCAGTGGCGCTGTGGTGACTGATACGCGTACCCAGCTTGGTCCTACGGTGGCCGTGTCTCGTCGATTGACGACACCTAAAGGCGATGTGTTGGTGACGGTGGTCGGTGAAGTGCCCATCGGTACCGCTGAGCGAGTGGCGCTTTCGCTACGCAGCACTGATCTGCAAGCCAGCAAGAAGTAGGTCGTAAAAGTGCTGGTTCGAGCCCAAGATGTAGAAGGTTTCATCTTGGGCTCGGCAAGCCGCACAGCAAGCCTTTGCAGGATTTCTGGTCAGTTCGCCGAAATGTTTGGTGAGGTTTCCAGGTTGCAAAAACTCTCGTTTTTTTCTATAGGTCACAGCCTTGCAGCTCTGGCCTTTGTTGTTTCCGGGTCAGGGAAATGGCTGCTGGGAATATGCACTCGGTCGAGTGCCATGGACGCAGGCTCATTGGGCCTTTCGGTCTGTACTGCTTAACTCTGCTCGTTGTGAACGGGAGCCGTATGTCTATACCAAGCTTGAAATCCTATCTTTCACTATTTGCTGCCGTGCTGATGCTCGGGCAAGTCGTCTCCGCTCAGGCCGAGTCGCTGCCGGACTTCACCACGCTCGTAGAGCAAGCCTCGCCGGCCGTCGTGAATATCAGTACCCGGCAGAAAATGCCCGAGCGTTCGGTCGCCCAGAATCAAATGCCTGACCTTGAAGGCCTGCCGCCGATGTTGCGCGAGTTTCTTGAGCGCAGCGTTCCGCCTGGCTCCCGTCCGCCTGGTTCGGGTCGTGGAGATCGTCAGCGTGAAGCGCAATCTCTAGGCTCCGGGTTCATTATCTCGGCTGATGGTTATGTGTTGACCAATAACCACGTGATCGACGGCGCTGACGAGATTCTGGTTCGTCTGTCCGATCGCAGCGAACTCAAAGCCAAGCTGGTTGGCACTGATCCACGTACTGACGTGGCGGTATTGAAGATCGAAGGCAAAGACCTGCCAACCGTCAAACTCGGCAACTCCGAGAAACTGAAGGTCGGCGAGTGGGTGCTGGCGATCGGTTCGCCGTTCGGTTTTGACCATTCCGTGACCAAAGGTATCGTCAGCGCCAAGGGCCGTAGTCTGCCTAACGACACATACGTGCCGTTCATCCAGACCGACGTGGCGATCAACCCGGGTAACTCCGGTGGTCCGCTGTTCAACATGGCGGGCGAGGTGGTCGGCATCAACTCGCAGATTTTCACTCGCTCCGGTGGCTTCATGGGGCTGTCGTTCGCGATTCCTATCGATGTAGCGCTGGATGTTGCCAATCAGATCAAGGCCAGCGGCAAGGTAAACCGTGGCTGGTTGGGGGTTGTGATTCAAGAGGTCAACAAAGACCTGGCTGAATCCTTCGGTCTGGACAAGCCTGCCGGTGCACTGGTTGCGCAAGTCCTCGACAATGGTCCGGCTGCGAAGGGTGGCCTGCAGGTGGGCGACGTGATCCTGAGTGCCAATGGCACGCCTATCGTGATGTCGGCTGATTTGCCGCACCTGATTGGCAATCTCAAAGATGGCAGCAAGGCTGAGCTGGGTATTATTCGCGACGGTAAACGCCAGACCCTGAACGTCACCGTAGGTGCGTTGCCTGACGAAGGTCAGGAAATGGGCGCCGGGGATGCTGCTGGCGCCGAGCGCAGCAGCAATCGTCTGGGTGTATCGGTTGTGGACTTGACCGCTGAGCAGCAGAAGACGCTTGAACTCAAGGGTGGTGTCGTCATCAAGGAAGTGACCGACGGTCCGGCGGCTCTCATCGGCTTGCAGGCTGGCGATGTGATTACCCACTTGAACAATCAGGCAATCAGCTCGGCGAAGAACTTCACCGAAATTGCCAAAGGCTTGCCGAAGAATCGCTCGGTTTCCATGCGCGTACTGCGTCAGGGGCGTGCGAGCTTCATCACCTTCAAGCTGGCTGAATAGTCGGGTCGATCAGCGAAAAGGGCGGTGCTTACCGCCCTTTTTTGTGCGTGGTGTGCGCTCTAATGTTGATCCTGTCGCCGCTGAACGTGACGCCCAAGCGTTAGTTCAGGTACAATTCCCGGCTATTTTTCGGCGGGCAATCTGCCTGCAACCTTTTTGAGTGTTGATCCGTGAGTGATTTGAGTCATATCCGTAATTTCTCCATCATCGCCCACATTGACCATGGCAAGTCGACGCTGGCCGACCGCTTCATTCAAATGTGCGGCGGCTTGTCCGAGCGTGAAATGGAAGCTCAGGTACTTGACTCCATGGATCTCGAGCGTGAGCGCGGGATCACCATCAAGGCCCACAGCGTTACGCTGCACTACAAGGCCAATGACGGTAAAACCTACCAGCTGAACTTCATCGACACCCCGGGTCACGTCGACTTCACCTATGAAGTCAGCCGTTCCCTGGCCGCGTGCGAAGGTGCGTTGCTGGTTGTGGATGCCGGTCAAGGCGTTGAGGCACAGTCTGTTGCCAACTGCTACACCGCCATCGAGCAGGGCCTTGAGGTCATGCCGGTCCTGAACAAGATGGACTTGCCGCAGGCCGATCCGGACCGCGTCAAGGACGAAATCGAGAAGATCATCGGCATTGACGCCACCGATGCCGTGGCGTGCAGCGCCAAGAGCGGCATGGGCGTTGCTGAGGTACTGGAGCGTCTGGTTCACACCATTCCTGCACCTACCGGCAACATCGAAGATCCGCTGCAAGCGTTGATCATCGACTCGTGGTTCGACAATTATCTGGGTGTTGTCTCCCTGGTGCGTGTCCGTCACGGCCGGGTGAGGAAGGGCGACAAGATTCTTGTGAAGTCCACCGGCAAGATGCACCTGGTCGACAGCGTGGGCGTTTTCAGCCCCAAGCACACCGCCACCGTTGACCTGAAAGCCGGCGAAGTAGGCTTCATCATCGCCGGCATCAAAGACATTCACGGCGCGCCGGTCGGTGACACGCTGACGTTGAGCACCACGCCGGATGTTGAAGTCCTGCCCGGTTTCAAACGCATTCAGCCGCAGGTTTACGCCGGTCTGTTCCCGGTCAGCTCCGATGACTTTGAAGACTTCCGCGAAGCGCTGCAAAAGCTGACGCTGAATGACTCCTCCTTGCAGTATTCGCCAGAAAGCTCTGACGCACTGGGCTTCGGCTTCCGTTGCGGCTTCCTCGGCATGCTGCACATGGAGATCATCCAGGAGCGTCTGGAGCGCGAGTACGATCTGGACCTGATCACCACAGCGCCGACGGTTATCTTCGAGCTTTTGCTCAAGACCGGTGAAACGATTTACGTCGATAACCCATCCAAGCTGCCAGACCTTTCGGCTGTCGAAGACATGCGCGAACCTATCGTTCGGGCAAATATTCTTGTGCCGCAGGAACACCTTGGTAACGTCATTACTCTGTGTATCGAGAAGCGTGGTGTTCAGCACGACATGCTGTTCCTTGGTACCCAGGTGCAAGTGACCTACGATTTGCCGATGAACGAAGTGGTTCTGGACTTCTTCGACCGTCTCAAATCGGTAAGCCGTGGTTATGCATCGCTGGACTATCATTTCGACCGTTATCAGTCCGCGAATCTGGTGAAGCTGGACGTCCTGATCAACGCCGAGAAGGTCGATGCGCTGGCGCTGATCGTGCACCGTGACAACGCGGCTTACAAAGGCCGCGCGTTGACCGAGAAAATGAAAGAGCTGATTCCTCGGCAGATGTTCGACGTAGCGATTCAGGCTGCCATTGGCGGTCAGATCATTGCGCGTACCACCGTCAAGGCACTCAGAAAGAACGTATTGGCCAAATGTTACGGCGGCGACGTCAGCCGGAAACGTAAATTGCTTGAGAAGCAAAAGGCCGGTAAGAAACGCATGAAGCAGGTCGGCAACGTGGAAATTCCACAAGAAGCTTTCCTTGCAGTGCTCAGGTTGGAATAGTCAGGTCCTATGTCACTAAATTTCCCGCTGTTGCTGGTCATCGCTGTATTCGTCTGCGGTTTGCTGGCGTTGCTTGATCTGGTCATCCTGGCTCCTCGTCGCCGGACTGCCATCACAACGTATCAAGGCAGTGTCAGCCAGCCGGATGTTGCGGTGGTAGAGCGCCTGAACAAGGAACCTTTGCTGGTTGAATACGGCAAATCGTTCTTCCCGGTGCTGTTCATCGTCCTGGTGCTGCGTTCGTTTCTGGTCGAGCCGTTTCAGATACCCTCCGGGTCGATGATTCCGACGCTGCGGGTAGGTGATTTCATCCTGGTGAACAAGTTCTCTTACGGGATTCGCTTGCCGGTCATCGATGAGAAAGTGATCTCGATCGGCGAACCGAAACACGGTGACGTTATGGTGTTCCGCTACCCGAGCGACCCGAGCGTCAACTACATCAAGCGTGTAATCGGTTTACCGGGTGACCGGATCCGCTACACCGGTGACAAGAAGCTTTTCATCAACGGTGAGCTGGTTGCCAAGCAATTGATCGGTACTGAGCCCGGAACCCTGGGCAGTGCAGAGCTGTACAGCGAGAAGCTGGGTGAAGTCGAGCATCAGATCCGTCAGGAAATGACTCGTTACCGTGCGCAGCCTGACCACGAGTGGACAGTGCCGGCCGGCCATTACTTCATGATGGGCGACAACCGCGACAACTCCAACGACAGCCGCTACTGGGATGATCCCAATATTCCCAAGGATGAGCTGGGTATGGTTCCGGACAAGAACATCGTCGGCAAAGCCTTTGCCGTATGGATGAGCTGGCCTGAGCCAAAACTGAGTCACTTCCCTAACTTCTCGCGGGTTGGGTTGATAAAGTAATCAATACGGCGCTGTTTTCTACAGCGCCGTATGTCATTTGGGTTGCTCGAAAAAGGTGCTGCGACTGGTGGGAACATCTGCGAGTGCGGTGACGAGCTATCCTTGGAGTCGTACATGACGTTCGCCGGTTCGCAAAAGGGATGGTCGTTTACAGGAGTATTGCTGGCGGCAGCGCTGGGGATTTTCGCACTGAGTGTGGCTTTCAAGCTGGTCCCGCATTACCTGGATAACAGGGAGATGAAGAAAATCATTAATGCGGTCGACAGCAACCCTGCTCTGGAAATCACTACGATCAGCGATTTTTACAGCTATGTCGGGAAGAATATGCAGGTCAACAGTATTCGGGATGTGGATTTGAACAAGGCGTTAAGCGTGACGGTAGTGAACAACAGGTTCGTTGCCCATTTGAAATATGAACAACGTGAACCATTGATCCGCAACATTGATCTGGTGGTCATGTTCGACGACACCATCAGCGTGGGTAAACCGTGAGCGTTTCCTTGAGTCGCCTGGAGCGTCAGCTCGGCTATACCTTCAAGGATCAGGAACTGATGGTCCTGGCCCTGACTCACCGTAGCTTCGCCGGTCGCAATAATGAGCGTCTGGAGTTCCTCGGTGATGCCATTCTGAACTTCGTTGCGGGTGAAGCGCTGTTTGACCGCTTCCCGCAGGCACGTGAAGGCCAGTTGTCGCGTCTGCGAGCGCGTCTGGTGAAAGGCGAAACCCTGGCCTTGCTGGCCCGCGGTTTTGATCTGGGTGAGTACCTGCGCCTCGGGTCTGGCGAATTGAAGAGCGGCGGCTTCCGTCGTGAGTCGATTCTGGCCGACGCCCTTGAGGCGCTGATTGGTGCGATTTATCTGGATGCAGGCATGGAGATGGCTCGCGAACGCGTGCTGGCCTGGCTGACCACGGAGTTCGACAGCCTGACGCTGGTCGACACCAACAAAGATCCAAAAACCCGATTGCAAGAGTTTCTGCAGTCGCGTGCCTGTGAGCTGCCGCGTTACGAAGTGGTGGATATCCAGGGCGAACCGCATTGCCGGACATTTTTTGTCGAATGCGAGATCACCTTATTGAATGAAAAAAGCCGGGGTCAGGGTGTCAGCCGTCGTATTGCCGAACAGGTAGCAGCGGCCGCAGCACTCATTGCCCTTGGCGTGGAGAACGGCCATGACTGATTCAACCGCAACACGCTGTGGCTACGTTGCCATCGTCGGCCGCCCGAACGTGGGCAAATCCACGCTGCTCAACCACATTCTTGGTCAGAAGCTGGCGATTACCTCGCGCAAGCCGCAGACCACTCGCCACAACATGCTGGGCATCAAGACCGAAGGCGCTGTGCAGGCCATCTACGTCGATACACCGGGCATGCACAAGAATGGCGAGAAGGCGCTTAATCGCTACATGAACAAGACGGCCTCGGCTGCGTTGAAAGACGTTGATGTTGTCATCTTCGTGGTTGACCGTACCCGCTGGACCGACGAAGACCAGATGGTTCTCGAACGCGTGCAGTATGTTCAGGGCCCACTGATCCTGGCGATCAACAAGACCGACCGTATCGAGGACAAGGCTGAGCTGATGCCGCATCTGGAGTGGCTGCAAGGCCAGCTGCCGAATGCGTCCATCGTGCCGATTTCCGCGCAACACGGGCACAATCTTGACGCGCTGGAAAGTTTGATTGCTTCGCACCTGCCGGAAAACGATCACTTCTTCCCGGAAGACCAGATCACCGACCGCAGCAGCCGCTTCCTCGCCGCCGAGCTGGTCCGTGAGAAGATCATGCGCCAGTTGGGTGCCGAGCTGCCTTACCAGATCACCGTGGAAATCGAAGAATTCAAGCAGCAGGGCAAAACCCTGCATATCCATGCCTTGATTCTTGTTGAGCGTGACGGCCAGAAGAAAATCATCATTGGCGACAAGGGCGATCGCATCAAGCGTATCGGCACTGAAGCGCGCCGCGACATGGAGTTGCTGTTCGACTCCAAGGTCATGCTCAACCTTTGGGTCAAAGTCAAAGGCGGCTGGTCCGATGACGAACGCGCCCTGCGTTCGCTTGGCTACGGCGACCTGTAAATCCTGATCTGTCCGGTACTGCCCGTGCGGCGGTACCGGATTGCCTGAACGCCTTCGCTTCTCTCGAGCCGCCCTGAAATGATCAGCGTGCCAGTCGGCCAACCTGCTTACGTGTTGCACAGCCGGGCGTACCGTGAAAACAGCGCGCTGGTGGACTTCCTCACGCCTCAAGGTCGCTTGCGTGCAGTGCTGCGCAGTGCGCGCGGCAAGGCGGGGACATTGGCGCGGCCGTTTGTCCCGCTGGAAGTGGAATTCCGTGGCCGTGGCGAGCTGAAAAATGTCGGGCGTATGGAAAGCTCCGGCGTCGCCAGCTGGATGGTAGGTGATGCATTGTTCAGCGGGCTTTACCTCAACGAACTGCTGATCCGCCTGTTGCCTGCCGAAGACCCCCATCCCGCCGTGTTCGATCACTACGCCGCAACGTTGCAAGCCCTGGCAGAGGGGCGACCGCTGGAGCCATTGCTGCGCTCCTTCGAATGGCGTCTGCTGGATGATCTGGGCTACGGCTTCGCGCTGGATGTCGACATCAATGGCGAACCACTGGATGCCAAGGGCATGTATCGGCTGCAAGTGGATGCGGGGCTTGAACAGGTGTATCTGTTACAGCCAGGATTGTTCAATGGCACCGAATTGCTGGCTATGGCGCAAGCCGACTGGAGTGCTCCGGGTGCTTTGTCCGCTGCCAAGCGACTGATGCGTCAGGCGCTGGCTGTGCATCTGGGCGGCCGCCCATTGGTCAGTCGCGAACTGTTTCGCAAGCCGTAACCAGGCTTTATGCTCACCGACCTGTTTCGATCATATTTCAGGAGACACCCGTGACTCACAGCACTCGCATCCTTCTTGGCGTAAACATCGACCATGTTGCCACCTTGCGTCAGGCCCGCGGTACGCGTTACCCGGATCCGGTCAAGGCCGCGCTGGACGCTGAAGAGGCGGGTGCAGATGGCATCACCGTGCATTTGCGTGAAGACCGTCGTCACATTCAGGAGCGCGACGTTCTGCTGCTCAAGGATGTGTTGCAGACCCGCATGAACTTCGAAATGGGCGTTACCGATGAGATGCTCGCGTTTGCCGAGCGCATTCGTCCGGCTCACGTTTGCCTTGTACCGGAAACACGTCAGGAGCTCACCACTGAGGGCGGTCTGGACGTTGCAGGGCAAGAAGCCCGGATCAAGGCCGCAGTGGAGCGCCTGAGCAAGATTGGCTGTGAGGTGTCGCTGTTTATCGATGCCGATGAGCAACAGATTGCCGCTTCCAGGCGTGTAGGCGCTCCGGCTATCGAGTTACATACTGGCCGCTATGCAGATGCTCAAACGCCTACTGAAGTCGCTGAAGAGCTGCAGCGGATTGCTGATGGCGTGGCTTTTGGCTGGAGCGAAGGCTTGATCGTCAATGCCGGTCACGGCCTGCATTACCACAACGTTGAAGCCGTGGCGGCGATCAAGGGCATCAACGAACTTAACATCGGCCACGCATTGGTGGCCCATGCGCTGTTCGTGGGTTTCAAGGCTGCTGTGGCAGAGATGAAAGCGTTGATTGTGGCGGCTGCGCACAAGGCCTGATTTGAGTGAGGTCTGTGGGAGCCGAGCTTGCTCGCGATAAGGGCGACGCGGTTTGCCTGATGTTCTGCGCCGTCCCAATCGCGAGCAAGCTCGGCTCCCACAGGTTATCAGTGGTACATGATCTTTACGGCTTTCGCCCCACAATCACCGCGCGCATCGGCGCTGGCAGGCCTTCCACGGTTTTACTGTGATCGTCCGGGTCAAGGAAGTCGCTCAGCGATTGGTAGCGCATCCACTCCGTACCGCGTTGTTCCTCAACAGTGGTCACGCTGACATCCACGCAACGCACATCCACGAAGCCTGCGCGGCGTAGCCACAATTCGAGGGCGGGCACAGAAGGCAGGAACCACACGTTTCGCATCTGTGAGTAACGGTCTTCCGGGACCAGCACCTGATGCACGTCGCCTTCCACCACCATGGTTTCGAGCACCAGTTCGCCACCTTTGACCAGACAATCCTTGAGCGCCAGCAAGTGATCAATGGGCGACTTGCGGTGATACAACACGCCCATGGAAAACACTGTGTCGAAGCCTTCCAGACGCGGGGGCAGGTCCTCCAGGGCAAACGGCAGATGCCACGCCGGTAAGTCGGGCAGGTATTTCTGCATGGCCTGGAACTGACAGAAAAACAGCCAGTTCGGATCGACACCGATCACACTGTCAGCCCCGGCACCCAGCATGCGCCATTGGTAGTAGCCGTTGCCACAACCCACATCCAGCACGCGCTTGCCCTTGAGGTTCAGGTGCGGCGAGACACGCGACCACTTCCAGTCTGAACGCCACTCGGTATCAATGTGCACGCCGAATACATCGAACGGGCCTTTGCGCCAGGGAGATAGCCCCATCAAAGCTGTACGGGTTTGTGTCCGGGTCTCATCGTCGCAATCGACGTCGAGGGTAAAGCTATTGTCGAGTTCGACACGCGACGGTATCAAATCCGGCAGCGCATTGAGAGCACCTTGCCAGCGCTCCAGATCGCCATGACCCTTGGCCATTTTCGTGTCGAGTTGAGCCTGCAGGCCGTTGGCCCATTCAGCCAGAGGAGTGCCCGCCAGACGGCGGACCAGTGGGGCAAGATCAATCATGGCAGGGCAATCAACGAGGCAAAGTTAAGGCACTGGAACCACGGCACCACCTTGGAAAAGCCCGCGTCGAGCAGGCGTTGGCGGTGTTCTTCGAGGCTGTCGGGTTTCATCACGTTTTCGATCGCGCTGCGCTTCTGGGCGATTTCCAGCTCGCTGTAGCCGTTGGCACGCTTGAACGCGATGTGCAGGTCGGTGAGCAACGCATGCTCTTGCTCATCATTGAAACGGAGCTTTTCGGACAGAATCAGCGCGCCGCCAGGGATCAGTGCCTGACGAATACGGCTCAGCAAAGCCAGGCGCTGCTCGGGGGCGATGAATTGCAGCGTGAAATTGAGTGCGACCACCGAAGCAGGCTGAAACTCAAGGGCCAGAATGTCGCCATCAATCACTTGTACCGGCAGCAACTCCTGAAACATCGAGTCCTGCGCATTCAGGTATTCCCGGCAGCGCTCGACCATCGCGGCCGAGTTATCCACCGCGATCACTTTGCACCCTTCGACCCGCACATGGCGGCGCAAGGCTTGCGTGACAGCGCCGAGTGAACTGCCCAGGTCATACAGCACGCTGTTGGGTTGGGCGAATTGCGCGGAGAGCACGCCAAGGTTTTCGACAATCGTCGGATAGCCGGGCACCGAACGCTTGATCATGTCCGGGAAGACCCGCACCACGTCTTCGTTGAAGGCGAAGTCCGGCACCTGGGCAAGGGGCTGGGCGAAAATGCGGTCGGGTTCTTTGCTCACGGTGGTTCCGGCGGGGGCTGAAAAGTGCGGCATTTTAGCCAAATCCGCGCCTCGGCTGAAACCTCATCTCATCGAACGACAGCAAAACCTCTTCAGTTGACGGTAATGGTGCAGTCGAAGGTCTGTTCCGGTGGTACTTCCGGGGCCCAAGGCTGTTGATAAATCATCAGCAGGCGACCGGTTCCGGCAGTCGACGCCTGATAGCGCCACACCGATTGGCCGGCGCTACCTACCATGTTCTTGTCACCTGAGTTGTTATAAACCTCAGGGCCGAGACTGCGCAGAATTGATGACGCAGCGTCCTGGACCTGCCAGCGATAACCGGTGGTGGGCGAGCTGGGCAAACTCAGTATCAACGTCTGGCCCGTTTTGAGGGGCAGTGGGCAGTCGCTTTGATCTTCGAGGGTGACGATATGTTTGGGTTGCTGCGCACAGGCAGTGAGCAGCGACAGGCTTAGCAGGGCTAGCAGACGGGCAGTGGGCATGGTGGCTCCGGTCTTCAAACGAGACCGGAGCATAACCGATGAATTATGGGTGTGGGAGAGAGTTAGCTTGTTGGCGAGAGGGTTTGACGCGGTGGGACAGGTTTGACGCCTCGCGAACAAGTTCGCTCCTACCGGTTAGTGACGTGTCCGGTAGGAGGTAACTTGTTGCCGAGAAGTTTGACGCGGTGTGCCAGGTTTGACGCCTCGCGAACAAGTTCGCTTCTACCGGGTAGTGACGTGTCCGGTAGGAGGTAACTTGTTGCCGAGAGGTTTGACGCGCTGGTTCAGGTCTGACGCCTCGCGAACAAGTTCGCTCCTACCGGGTAGTGACGTGTCCGGTAGGAGGTAACTTGTTGCCGAGAGTTGACGCGGTGGTTCAGATCTGACGCCTCGCGAACAAGTTCGCTCCTACCGGGTAGCGCGGTGTCAGGGTCAGAACAACACCTTCGCCACATCCGCAAAGCGTTTGGCGAAGTGCACAGTAATCCCTTCCTTCAGATAGTCCGGCAGCTCCTCGAAGTTGCCGCGGTTAGGCTCTGGCAGGATCAATTCATTGATCTTCTGCCGACGCGCCGCGATGACTTTCTCTCGCACGCCGCCAATCGGCAGTACATGCCCGGTCAGCGTCAGTTCGCCGGTCATTGCCACGCCTTTCTTCGGTGCCTGGTTGCGAGCCAGAGACAGCAGAGCGCTGGCCATGGTCACGCCTGCACTAGGGCCATCTTTTGGGGTGGCGCCTTCGGGAACGTGCAGATGCACGAATGCTTCGTCAAAGAAGGTCGGATCGCCGCCAAATTGCTTGAGATTCGAACTGACGTAGCTGTAAGCAATTTCTGCCGACTCTTTCATTACCTCACCCAGTTGCCCCGTGAGTTTAAAACCACGGTTGAGAGTATGAATCCGCGTTGCTTCGATCGGCAGGGTCGCGCCGCCCATGCTGGTCCAGGCCAGACCGGTGATAACGCCGGTACCCGCCAGTACTTGCTCGTTACGAAAGACTGGCATGCCGAGCGAGGCTTCCAGATCTTTCGGGCCAACCTTGATCGTCGACTTGGGCGCGTCGATCAATTTCACCACTGCCTTGCGCACGACTTTGCTCAGTTGTTTTTCCAACTGCCGGACACCCGCCTCCCGCGCATAACCTTCAATGATCGAACGCAGAGCCGTGTCGCTGATGCTCAGGCTGCCCTTGGACACGCCAGCCTTTTCCAGTTGCTTGGGCCACAGGTGACGCTTGGCAATGGCCATTTTTTCTTCGGTGATGTAACCCGACAGGCGAATCACTTCCATCCTGTCCAGCAGAGGGCCGGGAATCGAGTCCAGGGTGTTGGCGGTGCAGACGAACAGCACTTTCGACAGATCCAGACGCAAGTCCAGGTAGTGATCGAGGAATTCAACGTTCTGTTCGGGATCGAGGGTTTCCAGTAGCGCCGAAGCCGGGTCGCCTTGGAAGCTCTGGCCCATCTTGTCGATTTCATCGAGCATGATGACCGGGTTCATCACCTCCATATCCTTGAGCGCCTGCACCAGCTTGCCGGGTTGAGCGCCAATGTAGGTGCGGCGATGGCCCTTGATCTCGGCCTCGTCGCGCATGCCGCCGACACTGAAGCGATAGAAAGGTCGGCCTAGCGATTCGGCAATCGAACGGCCGACACTGGTCTTGCCGACGCCCGGCGGGCCCACCAGCAACACGATCGAACCACTGATCTCGCCTTTGTAGGCACCAACCGCAAGGAATTCGAGGATCCGGGTCTTGATGTCGTCCAGACCCGCGTGGTGCTGGTCCAGCACTTTGCGGGCGTGCTTGAGGTCCAGTTTGTCTTTACCGAAGACACCCCACGGCACCGAGCTGGCCCAGTCCAGATAGTTACGGGTGACCGCATATTCCGGGGAGCCGGTTTCCAGCACTTTGAGTTTGTTGATTTCTTCATCGATGCGTTTGCGGGCCTGGGCGGGCAAGGTTTTGCCTTCCAGACGGGCCTCGAACTGCTCGATGTCCGCACTGCGGTCGTCTTTGCTCAGGCCCAGCTCCTGCTGGATGACCTTGAGCTGTTCCTTGAGGAAGAACTCGCGCTGGTGTTCACCGATCTTGCGGTTCACCTCCGCGGAGATTTCCTTTTGCAGACGCGCGACTTCGACTTCCTTGCGCAGCATGGGCAAGACTTTTTCCATGCGTTTGAGCATCGGAACGCAGTCGAGGACCTGCTGCAACTCGACACCGGTCGCTGAAGTCAGCGCAGCGGCGAAGTCAGTCAGCGGCGACGGATCGTTAGGGCTGAAGCGGTTGAGGTAGTTTTTCAGCTCTTCGCTGTAAAGCGGGTTGAGCGGCAGCAGCTCCTTGATGGCGTTGATCAAGGCCATGCCATAGGCCTTGACCTCGTCGGTTGGCTCATTGGGCTGATGCGGATATTCGACCTCCACCAGATACGGCGGACGATGATGCTTTAACCAGGTCTTGATCCGAACCCTGCTCAGGCCCTGGGCGACAAATTGCAGTTTGCCGTTTTCACGGCTGGCGTGGTGCACCTTGACCAGCGTGCCGTACTCCGGCAAAGCCCCGGTATTGAAGTGCCGTGGATCTTCCGGCGGCGTGTCCATGAAGAAAAGCGCCAGCGAGTGATGATCAGACTTGCTGACCAGCTCCAGCGTCTCAGCCCAGGGCTCTTCGTTGACAATCACCGGCAATACTTGAGCCGGGAAGAAGGGGCGGTTGTGAATCGGGATGATATAGACCTTGTCCGGCAGGTTCTGCCCAGGCAATGCGAGCGAGGTGCTGGTGGAGCTCAGTGTCACTTCGGGCTCGGCTTCTACGTCGTCTGACAAATCTTGTGAGTCTGCTTGCTGGTCGCTCATGGGGCACCTGCACAATTGAACATGGTGCTTAGATGGGGCAGTCGCGCTCAGGTTTCAATGGCTTCTGTCGATAGCCTATTGAGAGGAAGGAAAAACAAGCCATTCAGGGCACAGTAACAACCTTTCGTCGATTACTGAACGGTGATGGCTAAATGCCTCTTCTCGGCGCGTGATCTTCTGTCTGACCGCAGCTACTCTGCGAACAAGACCCTTCGTTGCCAAGGCTGGCGTTGTTTTATCCGGCTTTGCCGATGTGGATTTAGCTTATGAATAAATTTGCTTCGCTGTTCGTTTTGATCGGCTGTTGGGCGTTCGCAGTGGCTGCTCCGGCGGCCACGCTGACTGCTCGCGTCGTCGATCAAGAGGGAAAGCCCCTGCCAAACGCTGTCCTCACCCTGCAAGGGCCGCCGGGCAAGACTGCGGTCGTGCTCAAGGCGAACATGGACCAGCGTGATCAGGAGTTTGCGCCGCGGGTATTGGCCGTGCACAGCAACACTGAAGTCAAATTCCCCAACAGCGATAACATTCGCCATCAGGTTTATTCCTTTTCTCCGGCCAAGCGCTTTGAACTGCGCCTTTACAGCGGCACGCCTTCCGATCCGCTGCTGTTCGACAAGCCGGGCGTAGTGGTGCTGGGCTGCAACATTCATGACTGGATGGTGGGCTACATCTATGTGACCGATGAGCCCTGGTTCGCGGTCAGTGATGCCAATGGTGTCGTGAAGTTCGAGGATATGTCGGCCGGGCATTATTCGGCGACCCTGTGGCACCCCAAGACCATTGATATGCAGCCGACCAGTGGCGGCGACTTTGAGGTGCCTGCCGCGGGGCTGAGCAAGGACTTCAGGCTGAAAGTGGAGCCAGGAGAAGAAGAGAAATCCTCGGCGCCTGCTCCTGACGCGTTCGGCGATGCGTTTCATAAAGCGGCCCACCAATGAACCTGCGCACCAGCTTTCAGGCGCGAATTGCCTGCGTGCTTATCGCGTTGCTGCTGGTTGTGGTGGTCGCGGTGTTTCTCGCCGTCAAGGCTGCAACCGGGGATGCGGTCAGATCCCAGGCGCAGACCCAGCTGGAGGTGGGGACTCGTGTGTTCGCCGACGTCATGGATATGCGTGGCAAGCGTCTGCGTGACGGCGTGCAACTGGTTTCGGCCGACTTCGGCTTTCGTGATGCGGTCGCCAGTTCTGATGCATTGACTATTCGTTCCGTGTTGCTCAACCACGGCAGCCGGATCAATGCCAACGACATGTTTCTGCTGGGCATGGACGGCACCGTAATAGCCAGCACCATGCCGGGCATTGTTGAGGGCAGCAAATTCCCGTTTGACCAGACCTTGCGCGATGCTCGTCGTAAAGGTCAGTCGACGGTGATAGTCCCGGGTGGCGGCGTGCCGCATCTGCTGGTCGAAAGCACCGTCCTTGCACCACTGCCCATCGGCCGTGTCGTCATGGGTTTCAGCATGGACGCCGAGCTTGCCCAGTCTCTGCGCTCGCTCAGCGGCCTGGAAGTTTCGTTCCTTACTGTCGAGAACGGTAAGCCCGGACGCTTGATCAGCACGCAACCGGCAGAGCTGGATGATAGCCTGATAGCGCTGATGCTCAATCCTGCTGAAGATCATATGCACACCACCGAGCATGGTGGCCTGAGTTTCCTCAGTCAGACGATGGTGCTGGACAGTATCGACGGGAGTCAGGAGCAAGTGTTCGCGCTGCTGCAAAGCCCGATGGATAAAGCCATGTTGGCGTTCGCGCCTCTGGACGAAAAAATCTTCTGGATTTCGATCATCGCGCTGCTGGCTTCGTTGATCGGTACGCTGGGCCTGGCGCGCAGTGTTTCACAACCGGTTCAGGTGTTGGCCGAGGCTGCCAGACGTATTGGCGAGGGCGATTACAAAACACCCGTCACACTGGCCCGCAGCGATGAGTTGGGTCAGTTGGCCTCTGCCATCAATACGATGCAGCAAGGCATTGCCGTTCGCGAAGATCAACTGGCACACAACGCACTGCATGATCCGCTGACCGGCTTACCCAATCGCGCACTTGCCATGGAGCGCCTGAGCACTTCCATCACGGCTCAGCGCTCCATGACCTTGTTGTATTTGAGTATCGATAACTATCTGGCGATCAGCGATTCGTGTGGCTCAGCAGGTGTCGACCAATTGATGCAACAGATCGGCAAGCGCTTGCAGGATATCTTGCAGCCTGGTGACACGCTTGCGCGGCTGACGGCCAATGAATTTCTGGTGTTGCTCGACCACACTGGTAGTGACGGTGCGGTGGGGCGGGCCGACCAGCTGCAACGCATGTTGGGTCAACCTCAACAGGTGGACAGCAATGATGTGACGCTGGAATGCAGTATTGGCATTGCCAGCTATCCCGAGCAGGGTGATTCCTCTGAAGAGCTACTCAAACGCGCCGCCATCGCGCGTCAGGATGCCGTGAATCTGCCAGGCCGTTTGCAGGTCTATCAGGACGGTCGCGATCTTGCTCACCAGCGTCAGATCAGCCTGATTCGCGACCTGCGGCATGCCGCGAAAAAAGGTGAGCTGCTGCTGCATTACCAGCCCAAGCTGGATATTCGGCAAGGGACGGTGCATCAGGCTGAAGCCCTGTTGCGCTGGACACATCCGCAGTTCGGTAATGTCTCACCTGCCGAGTTCATCGTGCTGGCCGAGCGCACGGGTAGCATTCAGTTGCTGACCAACTGGGTCATCGAAGAGTGCATGCGCCAGTTGGCAGAATGGAGCAGGCGAGGCCTGCATTTGCAGGTGTCGGTCAACATCTCTGCCGATGACCTGCACGGTGACCACCTCGTGGACCGCGTCATAAAACTGCTCAAGTTATACGGCGTGCCAGCGGAACAACTCATTTTCGAAATCACCGAAAGCGCCATCATGCGCGAGCCTGCGCAGGCACTGATCGTACTTAACCGCTTGCGCGATCTTGGCATCAGCCTGTCGGTGGATGACTTCGGCACCGGTTATTCGTCACTGGCACATCTCAAGCGTATGCCGGTGCAGGAATTGAAAATTGACCAATCGTTCATTCGCAACCTGGATGAGACCAGCGAGGACGCGGTGATCGTGCGTTCTACCATTGAGATGAGCCACAACCTGGGGCTAAAGGTGGTCGCGGAGGGCGTCGAGTACGAACACAGTCTCAAGTTGCTGGAGCGTTGGCACTGCGACACGGCTCAGGGCTATCTAATCAGCCGTCCGTTGCCCGCCGTCGCCTTCGAAGCCTGGATGGCCAAGTCCCTGTTTTCACCCGGCCTGGTGGTTAATTGAGTTATGACCCACAAATTTTTGATCGTCCTGGGGTGCGCGTTGTGCGCTGTTACGCAATGTGTGGCTGCTGACAATGGTCGTTTAATCGCCACGGGTGGGGCGTCGAGCATTGAGGGCGCCGCTGGCGGCGGGATTATTCCGTGGGCCGTGCTGACCGGCTATGGCGAGCAGGGCGAGTGGGGTTCCAGCGTTTTTGCAACCCATGTCGACCTGCCGGATTACACCCTGGATGTAGCTGGCATGTCGGTCGCTTACGGCAATCGCGTCGAACTGTCCTACGCTCACCAGCGCTTTGACCTGGGCACGTTGCAGAAGGATCTGAGCTTGCCTGAAGATAACGTGACTCAGGACATCTTCGGCCTGAAAGTGCGCCTGTTCGGCGACCTGATCTACGACACCCTGCCGCAGGTCTCCCTCGGGATTGAATACAAACACCAGAATGATTTCCTGATCCCCAGCCTCATCGGCGCCAAACGCGATGCGGATGTCGAAGGCTACCTGACTGCCAGTCGCCTGTTCATGGGGGCTGCGTTCGGCTACAACCTGGTGGTCAACGGTGGCGTACGTTACAGCCGCGCCAATGAAACCGGTCTGCTGGGTTTCGGCGGTGATCGTCGCGATACGCGTAGCGTGCTCAAGGAAGGTTCGGTCGCCGTGTTGCTCAACCCGCGCTGGGCAGTGGGTGTGGAATATCGTGAGAAACCGGACAACCTTTCTTTTGCTGGTGAAAGTGATTGGGCTGATCTGTTCGTGGGTTATTTCCCCAACAAACATCTCTCCGTGGTGCTTGCTTACGCGAAGCTGGGAGAAATCGCGACGCTGGAAAACCAGAACGGGGCTTATCTGTCCATTCAGGGGAGTTTCTGATCATGCGTCTGCTCAGCTTTTTTCTGATTGTTTTGCTGGTTGGTTGTGCCCAACAACCGCCTAAAGACGACAGCCTCTATCAAGGCCTTGGACAGCGCGCCGGGATTCAGCGAATTGTTGAGGGCTTGCTCATCACGTCGGTAAAAGATGAGCGCATCGGCGAGCACTTCAAGAAGATCGATATCGTGCGTTTGCGTGACAAGCTGGTTGAGCAGCTGTGTGTCGAAGCGGGTGGCCCGTGTAAGTACACCGGTGACACTATGGCTGAAGCCCATAAGGGCCAGAAGCTGACGCGCAGTGATTTCAATGCTCTGGTTGAAAACCTGATCAAGGCCATGGATGCCGAAGGTATTTCGGTGCCAAACCAGAATCGTTTGATTGCCCGGCTGGCCCCGATGCGCGCAGAAGTGATCGAGAAGTAGGGGCGGGCGGTGTTGGAGCGAGGCTTGCCCGCGAACCTGCCGACCTGATCCGTCTGGTCCCCCGCATTATCGCTCTTCGCGGGCAAGCCCGGTTCCAACAGGCTGACACTCAACTTAAACGCGTCAAATACCCGGGCACTTCCTGTTCAGGCAATACCGACAGCACTTTCAGTCGTTGCAGCATGCGCTGTCGTGCGCGCAGCAAGTGCTCCTTGAGGTTCAGTGCGGCGGCGTCGAATGCACCATGCAGCAGCAGTTCGATAATCAGGCGATGTTCAGCCAGCATCGCCTCGTCGGCACCGATGCCCAGTAATCGGTAGAAGATCCGGCTGATGATCATCGGACTTTGCCCTTGGCGAATCAACGTAGCAATCTTGCGATTATGCAGGCCTGACAGGCAATGCTGGTGCAGGTCTTCCTCGATGCGTTCGATATCTTCAAGGCTGCAGTGTTCCGCGTTTTGCGCCTGAACGACCCGTTCAAGCATGGCTTCCAGCGTTTCGCGACTCAGGCCCGGTGCTGTCTGGCGCAACGCTTCGGGCTCCAGGCAGGCGCGCAGTTCGTAGTCTTCGGTCACTTCGCGCGCCGTCAGCGGGCCGGCCAGCCATTGCGAGTAGGGTTCCTTTTCCACCAGCCCGCGATCACGCAAGCGCATCAGTGCTTCACGCACCACGGCGCGGCTGACGCCGTAATGCTCTGCAGCGTCTTTTTCGTCCAGCCGGTAGTGCCCGAAGGCCATGCAGCTTGAAAGCGCCGCGCTGATTTCGTCGTAAATGCGCTCGCCCAGCGGACGGGTATCCACCAGCTCTTCACTGCTATCCAGGCCAAACTGTTTATGACTGAGGGTCAGGCGCAGTGGCTCAACCTCAATGCCTTGTGGATTGACCAGATACCCACGGCCGTCAAACCGGCAGATCAGTCCCTCGTCATGCAGCAGATTGAGTGCTTTGCGCACCGGCACGCGGCTGGTGCCGAAAAGGTCGGCCAGCGGCGCTTCGAGCAGTACCAGACCGGTGCTCGCCGCCCCGCTGACAATGGCTTCGCGTAACACTTCCCGGATCGTGGCATAGCGTGAGGCCGTGCGCGAATCGTCTCCTGACATCGGTTTCCTGAGCTTCTCTAATGATCGACGGCGGATTCTCGCACAGAAGTCCATTTGTCACCTCGAGCTACGTGCGATGCACATTCATAGGGCTCACTGTTACTAATGTGCACCTAAACGTACCTTTTATAAAATGTACATTTTTTGCAGTGAGGATACGTTTTGCCGGGGAGCTCCCCCAAAACACAATCATCCATCGCGTTGAAAGGGCTCTGGCATAACCATTTGCTGTGGTTTAGAAAGTTTTGACGCTGGCAACGCTGGTGAGCTGACGTATGTTTGGCATGGAATCTGCCTCCATTAAATGTACATTTTATTAATAAGTACATTTAATGGGTGCGGCATGCCGATGATCAACAGTTCTAGCCAATGCAGGGCTATGGATGCCAGTGCAATGGCCGAGGGATATGCTTCGGGTCGCAATGATCCGGTGCAGGCCCTCGAACTGGCGCTTGAACAAGCCCTGTCCGCTGATCACGTGTTTATCTCCCTGAGCGTCGAACGTGCACGCCGTGAGGCCCATGCATCTGCGGCTCGTTGGCGGGCGGGGCAGCCTCTAAGCCCCTTCGATGGAGTACCCGTTGCCTGGAAAGACCTGTTTGATGTCGCTGGCACCGTCACCAGCGCCGGTGCCGCCGTGCGTAATAACCTTGGGGCCGCGTTGCTGGATGCACCCACCACCGGCCTTCTGGCGCGGGCGGGCCTGGTCAGTGTGGGGAAAACCAACCTCAGTGAGTTTGCGTATTCGGGGTTGGGCCTCAACCCGCATTTTGGTACGCCGATCAATCCGTACAGCGATGATCAACCTCGCATTGCGGGTGGATCGTCTTCCGGTTCGGCGGTCGCGGTCGCCGCGGGCATTGTGCCTATCGCCATGGGGACCGACACCGCAGGCTCGATCCGCATTCCGGCCGCTTTCAATGGCTTGGTAGGGTTTCGCAGCACCACTCGGCGCTACAGTCGGGACGGCATTTTTCCCTTGGCCCATACGCTGGACAGCGTCGGCCCGCTGACCCGCAGCGTACGCGACGTCATCGTTATTGATGATGTGCTGCGTGCTCGTAGCAAGCCGACTTCTCTGGTGCCGCGCAGTCTGGTCGGGCAGCGTTTCTGGGTTGATGAGACGGTTTTGCAGGACGAACGTGTCGAACCCGCGGTGCGCAATAACCTGTTGCAGGCGGTGGCGCGGTTGCATGAAGCCGGTGCGCTGGTGGAGATGCGGCCATGTGCAGCCTTCCAGGCCACCTTGCAGCTGATTCAACAGCACGGCTGGCTGGGCGCTGCGGAGGCTTTTGCTTTGCATCAGAACCTGCTCGACAGCGATGCCGCCAGCCAGCTCGATCCTCGGGTGCGCATGCGCCTTGAGACGGCCCGGCACATGCCCGCCAGTCAACTACTCAAGCTATATAGCGCCCGTGAGCAACTGCAGGAGCAAATCAGCCTGGAGCTTGACGGCGCTTTTCTGCTGACTCCAAGCGTGGCCCATGTGGCCCTGCCGCTGGCGCCTTTGCTGGCGGACGACGAGCTGTTTTTCCAGACCAATCTGGCCACCTTGCGCCTGACCATGCCTGGCAGCCTGCTGAACATGCCGGGTATTTCCTTGCCCAGCGGTCATGACGAACGCGGGTTGCCAACAGGGCTGTTGCTCAGCGCGCCAGCGGGGGAAGACGCACGTTTGTTGCGCGCCGCGCTGGCCGTCGAAGCGGCAATGGCCGAGGCCTGATTGACCTCGAACAGTAAAGCACTGGAACCCGGCACCCAGTGATGAATGCGTTAGCGCCGGTCTGATCAACAAGCAGGAGTAGCAAAATGGCTAAAGAAATCTTGTGTGCATTTGGCGTCGATGTTGATGCGGTAGCGGGTTGGCTGGGTTCCTACGGCGGTGAGGATTCTCCGGATGACATCTCCCGTGGCTTGTTCGCGGGTGAAGTGGGTGCGCCGCGTCTGCTCAAACTGTTCGAGCGTTACGGCTTGCGCACCACCTGGTTCATTCCCGGCCACTCCATGGAAACCTTCCCCGAGCAAATGAAGGCCGTTGTCGATGCCGGTCATGAAGTCGGTGTGCACGGTTACAGCCACGAAAACCCGATTGCGATGACCCCGGAGCAGGAAGAGATCGTCCTCGACAAGTCCATCGAGCTGATCACGCAAATGACCGGCAAGCGTCCGACCGGTTACGTCGCACCCTGGTGGGAATTCAGCAACGTCACCAATGAGTTGCTACTCAAAAAAGGCATCAAGTACGACCACAGCCTGATGCACAACGATTTCCATCCGTACTACGTCCGGGTCGGAGACAAGTGGACCAGGATCGATTACAGCCAGCATCCCGATACGTGGATGAAACCGTTGGTGCGCGGTGAAGAAACCGATCTGGTGGAGATCCCGGCCAACTGGTACCTCGATGACCTGCCGCCCATGATGTTCATCAAGAAAGCCCCCAACAGCCATGGCTTCGTCAACCCCCGCCATCTGGAAGAAATGTGGCGCGACCAGTTCGACTGGGTCTATCGCGAGCACGAGCACGCGGTGTTCACCATGACTATCCACCCGGATGTCTCTGGTCGCCCGCAGGTGCTGTTGATGCTGGAGCGTTTGATCGAACACATCCAGAGCCATGAGGGCGTCAAGTTCGTCACCTTCGACGAAATCGCCGACGACTTTGTCCGCCGTAACCCACGTAACCGCTGATTCATTGCCCTGTGCGAGGCGTCACTCATGTCCATTTACAGCAAGCTTGACCTGACTGGCTGGAAACCCCAGCAACTGACTCCAGACCAGGTGCGATTTGCCACCTGGATCGCGTTCTTCGCCTGGGTCTTTGCGGTGTACGACTTCATTCTGTTCGGCACGCTGTTGCCGGAAATCGGTCGGCATTTTGCGTGGAGCGAAGTAGAGCAGGCCGAGATTGCGACCTGGGTGGCGGTCGGGACCGCAGTGGTCGCCCTGGCCATCGGGCCGCTGGTAGATCGCCTGGGTCGACGCATGGGCATTATCTTCACCGTCAGCGGTTCGGCGATCTGTTCGGCGCTGACCGCGATCGGAGGTTCGTGGGGGAAATCGCCGTTAATCCTGATTCGTTCTCTGGGTGGCCTGGGCTATGCGGAAGAAACGGTCAACGCTACTTACCTGAGTGAAATCTACGCGGCCTCCGATGACCCGCGTCTGGCTAAACGTCGCGGCTTTATTTACAGCCTGGTGCAAGGTGGCTGGCCAGTTGGGGCGTTGATTGCTGCGGGATTGACTGCGGTGCTGTTGCCCATCATCGGCTGGCAGGGCTGCTTCGTTTTTGCGGCGATCCCGGCCATCGTCATCGCGATTCTGGCGCGCAAACTCAAGGAGAGTCCGCAGTTCCAGATCCATCAGCGCATCACTCAACTGCGCAAAGCCGGAGATGTGAGCCAGGCTCAAGCCGTGGCGCTGACCTATGGAGTGGATTACGAAGAGCACCGCACTGCAGGTCTGGCCGCAGCGTTTCGTGGCACATCGCGCCGTGCAACCCTGGTGATTGGTGCGGCCATTCTGCTCAACTGGGCAGCGATTCAGGTGTTCAGCGTGCTCGGTACGTCAGTGATCGTCAGTGTGCATCACGTCTCTTTCGAGAACTCGCTGATCATTCTGGTGTTATCCAATCTGGTGGGGTACTGCGGTTACCTGAGCCATGGCTGGATGGGCGACAAGATTGGTCGCCGTAACGTGATCGGCCTGGGCTGGATGCTGGGTGGACTGTCGTTTGCTGCGATGCTCTACGGCCCAAGTAACATGCCCGTCGTGATCGGTCTTTACAGCCTGGGTCTGTTCTTCCTGATCGGTCCTTACTCAGCCGCGTTGTTCTTCATCAGCGAAAGCTTCCCGACCAGTATCCGCGCTACTGGCGGCGCGATCATTCACGCCATGGGGCCCATCGGCGCAGTGGTTGCAGGTTTTGGTGCCACCTCGGTGCTGAGCGCAGGCGGCAACTGGCAAACTTCTGCCTTGTACTTCGGCGCGCTGCCTTGCTTCCTCTCCGGTGCGTTGATGTTTGCCGCCCGCCACGTGCGTCCCGAAACCGTGAAATGAGGAATTGCACATGACCCGTAAAGTCGCAGTGATCACCGGTGCCGCCAGCGGCATCGGGCAGGCGCTGGCCGTAGCGTTCGCGCAAAAAGGCGTTGCAGTGGTTGGCGGTTTTTATCCCGCCGATCCTCACGATCCTCAGGAAACCATTCGTTTGGTGGAAGCAGTGGGGGGCGAGTGTCTGATGGCGGCACTGGACGTCACCAGCACGCAATCAGTGGATGCACTGGCCGATCAGGCGCTTGAGGTCTTCGGCCGCATCGACTACGCCGTGGCTAACGCAGGCCTGCTGCGCCGCGCTCCGCTGCTGGAAATGACAGACGAGCTCTGGAACGAGATGCTCGATGTGGATCTGACCGGCGTCATGCGCACCTTCCGCGCCGCGGCCAGGCACATGGGAGAAGGCGGCGCTTTGGTGGCGATTTCGTCTATAGCAGGCGGCGTTTACGGCTGGCAGGACCATGCTCACTACGCAGCCGCGAAGGCTGGCGTGCCAGGGCTGTGTCGATCACTGGCGGTGGAGTTGGCTGGCCGTGGTATTCGCTGCAATGCGGTGATTCCCGGATTGATCGAGACGCCGCAATCCCTGGACAGCAAAAACTCCCTGGGCCCGGAAGGTCTCGCTCAGGCAGCCAAAGCTATCCCGCTCGGCCGTGTGGGGCGGGCTGATGAAGTCGCCTCACTGGTGCGTTTCCTGTGCAGCGATGAAGCCAGTTACCTGACCGGACAAAGCATTGTGATTGATGGAGGGCTGACGGTGCGTTGGCCGGAATAGTTCGTTGACCCTCGCTCCCCGTAGGAGCTGAATAAGGAACTCCCGTATGCAACAACTGATCGACAAACGCGCTGTCATCACGGGCGCAGGCAGCGGAATTGGTGCAGCCATTGCCCGTGCCTATGCACTCGAAGGCGCAATATTGGTGCTGGGTGATCGTGATCCGCTAAGCCTGGCGCAAGTCGCCCAGGAGTGCCGACAACTGGGTGCGCAGGTGCGCGAGTGCGTGGCCGATGTGGGCAGCGTCGAAGGCGCGCAAGCCAGTGTCGATGCCTGCGTCGAGCATTTTGGGGGCATCGACATTCTGGTCAATAACGCTGGCATGCTCACTCAGGCGCGCTGTGTCGATTTGAGCATCGACATGTGGAACGACATGTTGCGTGTAGACCTGACCAGTGTATTCGTGGCGAGTCAGCGGGCACTGCCGCACATGCTGGGCCAAGGGTGGGGGCGCATCATCAACGTCGCCTCGCAGCTGGGTATAAAGGGCGGCGCTGAACTCACTCATTACGCTGCGGCCAAGGCTGGAGTGTTAGGTTTTACCAAATCGCTGGCGCTGGAAGTGGCCAAGGACAACGTGCTGGTCAACGCCATTGCCCCTGGCCCGATTGAAACGCCATTGGTGTCGGGCATCAGCAGCGCCTGGAAAACGGCCAAGGCTGCCGAGTTACCGCTGGGGCGCTTCGGTCTACCGGCAGAGGTCGCGCCGGTAGCGGTGCTTCTGGCCAGTGAGCCGGGAGGCAATCTGTTTGTCGGTCAGACATTGGGGCCGAACTCTGGCGATGTGATGCCGTAGTCAGTCAATGAGGATCACCTGATGTGTGGATTGTGTGGCCTGCTGGGCGAAGACGTGCATTGGAGCGACCCGTTGGGTGGTGAGTTGCCCCGACGTCGTGAGCGCTTGCGGCGTATCGCGGCGATCAACAGAGTGGTGGCGCCATTTCGCCTCAGGGTTGAGGACTTTCAGGGCTCGTCGTACCTGTTGCTCGGTGCCACCGGCAAGCAGGCACTGGCGTCGGGCCTCGATCAACTGTGGGAGAAGGCCGAATTACTGATTGGTCGCCAGCTGGACCCGCTTGACCCCGTCGTGCTGGATCATTTGCAGAGGTCATCATGAGCATCGCGTTGAACGTTATCACCGGCTTCCTCGGCAGCGGCAAGACGACCTTGCTCAAACGACTGCTGCAGGACGAAAACCTCGGTGATACCGCGTTGCTGATCAATGAGTTCGGCGACGTGGGGATCGATCATCTGCTGGTCGAGGAGGTCGCGCCGGACACCGTATTGCTGCCGAGTGGCTGTGTCTGTTGCTCCATTCGCGGCGAACTGAAGGAAGCGCTGCTGGGCCTGCTTGCCCGACGCGCAAGAGGTGAGATCCCGCCGTTTCGCCGGGTGATTCTGGAAACCACAGGCCTTGCTGACCCGGCCCCGATCCTCGCGACCCTGAGCAACGATCCGCAACTGCGCGGGCGTTTTCATGTGGGCCTGATCGTGACCCTGGTAGACGCCTGTCACGCCACTTTGCAGGAACGTTTGCACCCGGAGTGGCTGGCGCAAGTCGCGGCGGCGGATCGTTTGTTGCTGAGCAAGACGGATGTGGTGGATGAGCCATCGCTGACTGAGTTGCGAACACATCTACAGGCCCTGAATTTCTCCGCGCTCATGATGGATACCGCGCAGGTCCACAGCGGCGATCAGTTATTACTGGGCGAAGGCGTGCGCGATGCAGAGCCTGCTCAGGAGGTGGCGCGCTGGAAGCTCCATCAAGTGCAATCCAGAGCGTCACGGCATGGTGATGCGCAAGTGTGCTGCCTGAGGTTCGAGCAGCCGCTGGACTGGGTCGGTTTCGGGGTCTGGCTGTCGATGATGTTAAGATGCCATGGCGAACGAATCCTTCGAGTCAAGGGACTTCTCAACGTGAATGCCAGCCAGGCGCCTATCGTGATTCATGGTGTGCTGCATTGCCTGCATGCACCCGTGCACCTGTCGGCCTGGCCGGGGGACGATCACAGTTCGCGACTGGTGTTCATTCTGCGCGGTCTTGACCCTGAGCGGTTGCGTCGTTCGTTTGATGTGTTTGCCCGCAGCTTCGCTCCGGCTATCAGCGAGACGACGGCATGACCATTACGCTACGCGTCCTGGGTACATCGGTTACCTTGCTTGAATCTATCCGTGAGCGTGCCGAGCAGGAACTGGGTATTCGCCTGGTGTACCAGATGCATGACGTGCAGACCGCGCAACGCATCGCGGTGATGCAGCCCGAGAGTTACGACCTCTACGATCAATGGTTTCACAACGTCGACTTTGTGTGGCCGGCGCGTGCCATCCAGCCCATCGATACCCGGCGCATCGCTCTCTGGCATGAGATCAATGACTTGCCCAAGCGCGGCCGGTTGCGGCCTGCTGACCGGCTCGGCAGTGGCAGCGTCCCCAGCGAGCGGCTGTTCGTGCAGCATGACGGCACGCTGGGCAGTACGGTGAGCGAGCGCATCAGCATGCTGCCGCTAACGCACAATGCCGACAGTTTTGCCTATCGCCCGGAGCGGGTGCCCGCCGGGCTGGACAGTGCCCATGAAAGCTGGGGCTGGCTGCTTGATCCCGCTTGGGGTGGCCGTATCGCCCTGCAAAGCGATGCGGCCATTGGTGCGCTGGATGCAGCACTGGCGGTACAGGGCGCAGGACTGGCGCAGTTCAAAGACATCGGCAACATGAGTATCGAGGACATCGACACGCTCGCCGATGTCCTGGTGCGTAAACAACAGGGAGGGCATTTCGGCGCGTTCTGGTCAGATGATGAAGAGGCCGCAGAGTTGATGCTTAGCCCGACTATCGATATTCAAAGCCTGTGGTCGCCGACTCTGGTGCGGCTGCATCGCGCTGGCGTGAAGTATCGCGTGGCGGTACCCCGTGAAGGTTATCGCGGCTGGTTCGGCGGTTTGTCGTTGTCGCGGCATGCCAAGGGACCTGTACTCGATGCTGCCTATGCGTATCTCAACTGGTGGCTGTCCGGCTGGCCGGGGGCAATCATGGCGCGCCAGGGTTATTACATCGGCAATCCGGCACGCAGCCGCGACCACCTGAGCGCGGCAGAATGGGATTACTGGTACGCCGGCCTGCCAGCCCGTGAGCAACTGCTCGGTAGCGACGGCCTGCCCCTGATCGATGCCGGAGAGATACGTGATGGCGGCTCATATGAGCAGCGCATGAGCCATATTGCAGTGTGGAACTCGGTGATGGATGAGCACAATTATCTGGTCAGACGCTGGAGCGATATTTTACGGGCGGGGAACAAGGCTGGCGTTAAGTTGCGGTAGCTAAAGGGGTCTCGATTCTTTACTCGAACGAAGTTCTTGGAGGCCGAGCCTGCTCGCGATAAGGACAATGCTGTCTGCCCGTGAAATCACTGCGCCTGATTCGCGGGCAAGCCTCGCTCCAACCGATTCACCGTATTCCTCTGTAGCGACCCTATGTCCATGGCACCGTGCTTTCTATCAGCAAACCGGGTCTGTAGGAGCGCGCTTGCCCGCGATTGCGTCAGCACAGACGATATATTTATCGTCTGACAGACCGAACCGCGGGCAAGCGCGCTCCTACAGATAAAAATAGTTATAAATCATTTGGTTGCGTGTTTTTCACAGGGGCCGGGCTTGCCCGCGAAGAACGATAACGTGGTCCAACTGCCAAACCTCTGTGGGATTACGCCGGGCAACACTTTCAGGCAAGGTCGAAAATCTGCCACAAAAAAAGCGGCTATCCTTCGATAGCCGCCTTTTTCATTACCTCAGCGAACCATCAATCCGGCAGTTTGAACGCCATCACGTAGTCGCCTTGCTTAGTACCCAGCGAGCCATGGCCGCCAGCGACGACGAGCACGTATTGCTTGCCGTCCTTGCCGGTGTAGGTCATCGGCGTGGTTTGCGCACCTGCTGGCAGGCGGCCTTCCCACAGTTGCTTGCCGTTACGAACATCGTAAGCGCGCAGGTACTGGTCAAGCGTGCCGCTGAGGAAGGCAACGCCACCGGCTGTGGTGAACGTGCCGCCCAGGCTTGGAACGCCCATGCTCAATGGGATCGGAACCGGCGAGCTGTCACGCACGGTGCCGTTTTTGTGTTTCCAGATGGTCTGATGGTTGGTCAGATCCACTGCCGCCACATAACCCCACGCGGGTGCCTGGCAAGGCAGACCCATCGGCGACAGCAACGCTTCGAGGATCACGCCGTATGGCGCGCCTTTGTTTGGCTGCACACCTTCGGTTTCGCTCTTGCGGCCAGGACCACCTTCAACTTCTGCCGCAGGCACGAGCTTGGAACGGAACGCCATGTAGCTCGGGTTGACGAAGGCGATCTGACGCACGGGGTCAACCGAGATGCCGCCCCAGTCGAACACGCCGAAGTTACCAGGATAAACAATCGAACCTTGCAGCGATGGCGGGGTGAACGGGCCATCGTAACGCAGGGATTTGAAGTCGATCCGGCACAGCGCCTGATCGAACGGCGTCACGCCCCACATGTCGCGCTCTTTGAGCGGTGGCGGCATGAAGTTCAGGTCGGATTTAGGTTGGGTTGGCGAAGTGTGATCGCCTGCTACCGCACCGCCTGGGACCGGTACTTCATTAATCGGTACGATCGGTTTGCCAGTGCTGCGATCCAGCACGTAGATGCTGCCTTGCTTGGTCGAAACCAGCACGGCTGGCTTGATGCCGTCAGCGGTTTTCATGTCCATCAGCGTCGGCTGGCCACCGACATCCATGTCCCAGAGGTCATGGTGAGTGAGCTGCATGCTCCAGCGGACTTTGCCTGACGCGATGTCCAGGGCCACGATGCTGGCGCTGTATTTCTCCGACTCTTCAGTACGGTCACCGCCCCACTGATCCGGAGTCTGGTTACCCATTGGCAGGTAAAGCATGCCGAGTTTTTCATCGACGGCGAACATCGACCACATGTTGGGCGAGTTACGTGTGTAGGACTTACCCTCTGCAAGCGGAGTCGTATCGTCCGGGTTGCCGCTGTCCCAGTTCCACACCAGACGGCCTGTGTGAACGTCATACGCACGGATCACGCCCGAAGGTTCGTCGGTGGAAACGTTGTCGGTCACGTGGCCGCCGATCACTACAAGGTCCTTGGTCACAGCAGGTGGTGACGTAGAGTAGTAACCACCTGCGGCGAACGTGCCGATGTTGGCGCTCAGATCGACTGCGCCTTTGTTGCCGAAATCCTCGCAGACTTTGCCGGTGTCGGCGTTCAGCGCGATCAGACGGGTGTCAGCAGTCGGCAGGAAGATGCGACGCGGGCAAGCATTGCTTCCGGCGGAAGCGACGGCCGGTGTTGCCGGACTTTGCGCCGGGGCTGCGGCATAGGCCGAGTCATCGTGGTACGACACACCACGGCAGGTCATGTGTGCCCAGCCTTTGAAGTTGGCAGCATTCTGAGTGCTGATCTTCGGATCGTAGCGCCAGATTTCCTTGCCGGTGTCCGGGTCAAGTGCAATCACCTGGCTATGCGGCGTACAGACGTACAGCATGCCGTTGACTTTGAGCGGCGTGTTCTCGGCGGTGGTCTCGCCCGGATCGTTCGGGCCGGGAATATCGCCCGTGCGATAAGTCCAGGCAGGCACCAGCTTACTGGCGTTATCCGGAGTGATCTGCGCCAGTGGCGAGTAACGGTCACCAAAAGCGGTGCGACCGTAGGACTGCCAGTCGCCGTCAGGCATGGCGGGTGCGGCGCTGGTTGTACCTGCGGTGTCGCGATTCAACTCGCCTTTGAGTTCACCAGGGTTGGTGAACTGGCTTGCCAATGCTGTGAGGCCTGCCAGTACCACGGCAACTGCCAATGCGCCGACGCCTTTACCGCCAGGCTGACCCCGCAGGACCGGGCGGCGGAACCATGGCAACAACATCACCAGACCCAGGGCAAACCACAGTGCCAGACGCGGCACGAGTTGCCACCAGTCCAGACCCACTTCCCACAATGCCCAGACGGTGCTGGCAAACAGAATCAGCGCATACAAGCCGAAAGCCGCACGGCGTCCAGTGACAAGCAAGATACCCGTCACCGCGAAGCCGATGCCCGCCAGTACGTAATACGGCGAACCGTCTACTTGCAGCAGCTGGACGCCTAAGGCCAACAGGGCAAGCCCCATCAGCAGTATCACCAGCCCGAGCAATGTCGGCAGCAGGCGATTTTTACTCAAAGCACCGTCAGTGCTCATAGTGTGAATCTCCAAGGACAGATTTAAGTGATGAAGCTTTGTTATTCGCGCAGGACTCGTTGAAGAAATTCCTGCAATACTTTGAAACTAGTTGTTGAGACGAACTAATGACAGCAGAAATCAGCCGTCGGTCAGAACGATGACTGAATTTTCAGGCCTGCCACCAACGCATCGTCCACTTTGTCGACGCCACCGGGATGGCGAATGAACTGCAGATTCGGCCGTACTGTCAGCCAGTTGGTCAGGTGTACGCCGTAATACAGCTCGGCGTTGTATTCGGTGTCCTGCAACGGCGTGAAGGCTGGATCGTTGTAGTCGTTGACCGCTGCCGCCTGATTGCGTGCATTCGCATCCTTGCGGTAGGCCGGATTGACGTGGATGCGTGAGACTGCAAAACCGATATCGTCTTTGGGGCGGGCATCAAACGGGCCTTTATAGAACGCACCAACGGCGACGTAGTTGTCGACCAGGTTGGTTTTCTTGTCGTGCATCGTGCCGTTGGCGAAGATGCTCAAGCCGCGACTTTGATCGTCGTCCCGACTAGTCACCTGCTGCAGCAGGTTCAACCACATGCCGTGTTTGCTCGAAGCACTGCGATAAGTGCCGTCGGTGAGCGCTGCCGACTGGCCATTGCTGCTTTTGTAAACGTCCTGGCTGTCGGCGGTGCTGTAGTAGTAACCGGCGCGATACTCGCCTGGCAGACCGTTCACCTTGGGCGACCAAACCAGTTCAACCGGCAGGACCGCCCCTTGTGTGCCACTGCCGCTCAGCTTGAAGCCGTTGTCGTTTTCCAGGTTCGAAGGGTTCTGCTCGAATGCGCCGATCTGGGCGAAAAATTCCGGAGCGATCTGGTACTTGATGCGCATCGCCCACTGGCTTACCGGCCAGTTATAGACGGTGCCGCCGTCCCAGTTACCGACTTGAGAGCCGCACAGTGAGAGGTTCTGGAAGTCGCAGGGGAAGCTGCCGAAATCCTCGCCCTGATTGAATCGGCCGAGCTTGACGCTCAAGGCCTGATCAAAGAATTTTTGCTGGTACCACAGCTGTGTCAGGCGGGTAACGCTGCCACGGCCCCAGACTTCCTGGGACGAAGACAGCGTACCTGTGCGCGGGTCACTGACGCGGTCGTTGCTGATGTTGTCGCCATTGCGGTTGGTCACGGTCAACTGAAACTCGGCATCCTGCCAGCCGAGGATCTTCTGCAGATCGAGATGCGCGCCCAGAGCGTATTGATCGCTGTAGCGGAACGCGTTGTCGTGGCTGTAACCACCGTGCAGGTTGGAACCCATCTCTGCGGTGTAATCGAGTTTGAAGTCATAGCCTTGCTGTGACAGCTCGGTACGTTTGCCTGCCCAGTCGCCCAGCATCCAGGGCGATTCACTGTCGAATGCGGGTGCAGCCTGAGCGCAACTGGCCAGACCGGCAACGGCAAGTCCACAGAGCCTTACGGCGATGCTCAAGTTTGAAGGGAAGGGCAGGGCAAAAGCCAAAAAACGTCTCGGGTTGGCGGACATGGGTATCGTTCTTTTGAGTTATTCAGAAAGGCATGCGGCGCTATGCCGCGGCTTTGCAACGTATTTAGAGGTTGCAAAATCGGTTCAGCTGGCAGGTTGTAATGATAGGGGGCTATCGAGTTTGTAAAAAGCAACAAAACTGACATGGATCATTGCGGGGATTGCAACAGTGGGGATGGATATCTGTTGGAGCGAGGCTTGCCCGCGAAGAACCCCTCACGCGGTATCTCGGTAACATCGAGGCAACCCATTCGCGGGTAAGCCTCGCTCCAACAGGTTCTGCGTCATTCCACTATCGGCGCTGTGTTTCGGGCAAATAGCGGAGCTTTTCGGAAGCGTCCTACACTCCTCATAGGCGGAAGCTGACTGCCAAAACAAAGACTTCGCACGCTAAGCTCTTCCCGCTGTCTGAAGGCTCGGCTAAGGTGCGCAGCTTCCGGGAAGTGCCCCCATCCATTGAGCTTGAAGGTTTTGCATGAATACACCCCACTCCAACCCTTTGCACGGCGTAACGCTGGAACAGATTCTCAACGCACTGGTTGAGCATTACGAGTGGTCTGGCCTGGCTGAGCGCATTGATATTCGCTGCTTCAAGAGCGATCCAAGCATCAAGTCCAGCCTGACGTTTCTGCGCAAGACGCCTTGGGCCAGGGAGAAGGTCGAGGCGTTGTACGTAAAGTTGCACCGCAGCAAAGGCTGGTAATTTCGCCCGGTTCCAAGGCTGGGCTCCAAGGAAAAACGATGTACTTCCAATACATGAAAAGTGCGCAAGGACAGCGCTGTTACACGATGATTGCCGCCTGCCTCGGGTGGTCAGGACTGGCCATTCAGCTTTACCTTGTTTTCATTGCGCGCTGGGCCGATGACGCCAGTCTGATAGGTGGGCTGGTGCGGTTTTTCAGCTTTTTTACCGTGTGGAGCAACACGCTGGTAGCGGTGGTACTGACCTGCGCGCTGACCGCCAGAACCTCGGCTGCGCATCGCTTCTTCCAGCACCCGGTCGTGTGCAGCGGGATTGCAGCCAGCATTGTTTTGGTCGGACTCGCGTACAACATATTGCTGCGCCACCTCTGGCACCCGGAAGGTTGGCAGTTTGTGGCTGACGAGTTACTGCACGACGTCATGCCGTTGGCTTTTCTGCTGTATTGGTGGCTGTACGTACCCAAGGGACTGTTGCGGCTTGAGCATGTGTTGCTGTGGATTCTCTACCCGGTGATCTACTTTTCGTACGTGCTGCTGCGTGGCAGCTCGATTGGCGACTACATGTACCCATTCATCAACGTCGGCAATATTGGCTATGTGCAGGCGTTTACCAATGCGGGTGGAGTGCTGATCGGTTTTATCGTGATTTCGCTGGTGCTGCTTGGTGTGGACAGGTTACGCGCCAGACGCTGAATTTGTAGGAGCTGCCCCGGTGTCTATTGCACCGAACAGTCTCGCGGCAAACACAGGACCTGTAGGAGCTGCCGAAGGCTGCGATCGCGGTTTATCAGTAGAAATGCTTCGCAGCCTTCGGCAGCTCCTACAGAAAAAGCATTCCAAATCAGATAGCAGTAGTTTGTCTGATGAAAGCTACTTGTTCATCAACCCTCGTCACTCCCATCCAGCCGCCAGTACCCCGCAGCCTTGACGAACTCTTCCTCCAGCCCGAACTCACCGAGCAGTACCCGGCGCAGTTTGCGCGACAGCAGCGATTCGGTTGCGATCCAGGCGTACAGCTTGCCTTCAGGCATTTCCAGGCGGCGGGTGACGTCCACCAGATCCTGTTCGCCACGCACGATCCAGATCACGTCGACCTGTGCTTTGCTGTCAAAAACCTGCTGCTCACCCGAGTCTGCAACTTCAACGACGACCAGCGCACTGCGATTGGCTGGCAACTCCTCAAGACGCCGGGCAATAGCGGGCAGGGCGGTTTCATCGCCGATGAGCAGATAACTGTCGAAGATATCCGGCACTATCATCGAACCCCGCGGCCCGGCGATATTCAGAAACTGCCCCGGTTGGGCCTGTGCCGCCCAGGTCGCCGCAGGGCCTTCGCCATGCAATACGAAATCGATATCCAGTTCACCACTGACCGCGTCGTAGCGGCGCGGGGTGTAGTCACGCATGACGGGTTTTGGCCCGTCGCTTGGGGCGCCCGGAATGAAGTTATCCAGCGCGGCCTGTTCTTCGGGGGTGGTGGCGAAAATCAATTTCACATGGTCATCGGGTCCCAGGCTGATGAAGCCGTTCAGGTCTGGACCATGCAAGGTAATCCGGCGCATTTTGGGTGTAATGTCCGTCACTCGCAGCACTTCAAGCTTGCGGCGTTTGATCTCATGGCTGACACGATGAATGGATTGCTGTGAATTCATACCGGCTTCTCCGAGGTGAAGTGGGGGCCATCGACGATGGCTTTGGCGGTGTTGTTGAGCAGGTCGCGAACCCGGAGGATTTCTTCGGGGCTCCAGCGACCATGGTGCAGTTGCAAGGCGTGGCGCAGGTTATGCACGGCCTCATGGATTTCCGCAGGACGATCATGACCGCGCAACGAGCGCTTGCTGACGTCGATACGCATCCTTACGCCATCCATAGCGACTTTCTGCTCGGCCAATGAGGCGCGACCTGCGTCAGTGACGGCATAGTGTTTTTTGCCACCTTGAGCGTCGCCTTTAATCAGCTCACTTTCTTCAAGGAAGGTCAGGGTCGGATAGATCACCCCTGGGCTTGGGCTGTAGGCACCGTCAAACATGCCTTCGATCTGGCGGATCAGGTCGTAGCCATGGCAGGGCTGCTCGGCAATCAACGCAAGCAGCAGCAATTTCAGATCGCCCGGGGCGAACACCCGAGGTCCGCGGCCGCCACGTTCCCGCCCGGGCCGTTTTTCAAAACCGTCTCGCCCATCGCCGTGCTCGCGGTGAGGCGGACGATGGTCGTTGTCGTGAGGGTCATCACGCATTTCTTCATCTCCTGTTACGCGTTAGATATACCTTAAGATATATCTTAATAATTATGCAAAGGGATAAAGACGAACGGTTCTCGTTTGCGGTTTTGAGAAAATTTATGGAAATGGTTGTAGCTCACGAGCAACGTGTGGCGCGGTGTTGTCGGTCTGACGCCTTCGCGAACAAGTTCGCTCCTACCGAGTGGCGTGGGTTGTGTAGGAGGTAACTTGTTGCCGAAAGGGTTAACGCGGTGGTGCTGGTCTGGCGCCTTCGCGAACAAGTTCGCTCCTACCGAGTGTCGCGGTGTTGGGTAGGAGGTAACTTGTTGCCGAAAGGGTTAACGCGGTGGTGCTGGTCTGACGCCTTCGCGAACAAGTTCGCTCCTACCGTGTGGCGCGGTGTTGGGTAGGAGGTAACTTGTTGCCGAAAGGGTTAAAACGGTGGTGCTGGTCTGGCGCCTTCGCGAACAAGTTCGCTCCTACCGTGTGGCGCGGTGTTGGGTAGGAGGTAACTTGTTGCCGAAAAGGGTTAACGCGGTGGTGCCGGTCTGACGCCTTCGCGAACAAGTTCGCTCCTACCGTGTGGCGCGGTGTTGGGTAGGAGGTAACTTGTTGCCGAAAGGGTTAACGCGGTGTGCCGGTCTGACGCCCCTCGCGAACAAGTTCGCTACAGTTGCGTTCTGATGGTCGGCTGGCAGAGCGTATGGCCACCCGGCTCCAGATACGGATTCAGAATCGGTGCCATGCCCTTGAGCACTTGCACGGGTAAGGCCGAGGTAAACCGAAAGCCCTCTGCAGCCCGACCCGGCACGAATGCGGTCAAGGTGCCGAAGTGGTTGTCGCCCAGATAGAACACGAAAGTGGCTGTCCGGTTGATCGCTCGGGAACTGAGGATGCGTCCGCCCGCACCGATGCTTTCGATACGGTTGTCGCCAGTCCCGGTCTTGCCGCCCATGGCGAGGATCGAGCCGTCCTGCAATTTGAAACTGCCGTGCACCCGCTTGGCGGTCCCGCCGTCGACCACTTGCGACAACGCTTCGCGCATGGCTGCGGCGACCTCAGATGGCAACACACGCTGACCCAATTCCGGATTATTGGCGAGGCGGGTTTCGTAAGGCGTGTCGGCAGCAAAGTGCAGGCTGTCGATGCGCAGTATCGGCAAGCGAATACCGTCGTTCTGGATGATGCCGATCAACTCGGCCAGCGCGGCGGGGCGGTCGCCGGAACTACCGATGGCGGTGGCCAGCGAAGGCACCAGATGATCAAACGGATAGCCGACACGCTGCCAGCGTTGATGGATATCGAGAAAGGCCTCGACCTCCATCATCGTCCGGATCCGGCTGTCCCGTGCGCTCTTGTGCCGACTCTTGAACAGCCAGCCGTACACTTCCTGACGTTCATGTTGGCTGGCAGCAACAGCGTCCTTGAACTGCGCATCCGGGTGTTGCAGCAAGTAACCCACTAACCACAGGTCCAGCGGGTGAGCCTTGGCGATGTAGCCCTGATCCGGCAGGTTGTACTTGCCCGGCCCGTAGTTTTCATACAAATCCGCCAGACGTTTCTCGCTCAGCTTCGGCCCGGCCTTTTCTTCGGTCATGTGCGCACGGATGAAGGCATTGAAGTTGGCCTGATTGGCACCCGGCAACAGGTAACGATGCACAGCCGCCAGCCTTATCGGCGTTGCATTGATACCGTCCAGAAATGTATCGAGCCGCTCCTGAGTGGTTTTGTCCTTGTAACGTTTCCAGAAACGCAGCAGGAATACCGACCCTTCACGGTCAGCGAAGCGACTCAGGTACTCCTGACGACGCGGGTCATCGTCATCCTTGAGCAGCTCGGCGCTATTGTTCGGCCCTTGATAAGTGCTGTAACGCACCACGTCACGCATCAACCGAATGAACGGCAGGTTGATCGACTCGCGCAGTGACTCACGCAGCGTTGGCAGGCGACTGTCGTCTTCCTTGCGGAAGTTGTTGAAGTGATGCATGCCGCCACCGGTGAAAAAGCTCTCTGCCGGGCTCGCCGAGTAGCGACGGTCCAGCGCCGCCGAGAGCATTTTCGACAGGTCACGATCCTTGTTTTGCATCAGATAATCCAGCGCCCAGCGGGTCAGCCGATCCTGATCGGCGACCGGCTCCTTGCCCAGTGCGCTGACGCTTTGCGCGGCGTAACGATCATGCAGTTCGGCGATGATCTCCAGATAGGTCGTCATCACCCGCATTTTCGCGGTGGAGCCCAGTTCCAGCTTGCTGCCTTCGTTGATGTCGAAAGGCTGGTCGGTGCTGTCCGTCTGGACCCTTACCCGTGATCCATCGGGGCCGCGCTCGAACAGCGTAAAGCTGTAGCGCACCTGGGTTGTGCTGACGGGCGTCAACAGGCGCTCGCCCATCAATCCAACCTGTGCAGCGAAGGCCGGGTCCGCCAGATCTTTCAGGTACTGGCTGACGCTGTTTTGCAGCTCGCTTTGCAGCGTGCTGGTTGCCGAAAGATCAAGGCGATCAAGATCGTAAAGCGGACGATTGAGCAGTCCGGAAAGTCGGCTGCGGGCGACGCTGATACCTTTATTGGTCTCGATGGGCTGAATCGTCGGTTGCTCCGCCCAGTTACGGTAATTCAACGTTGCTTCCAGCGCGGCATTGGCCAATGCGCTACTGATCACCTGATTTTGCGCCAGCAGACGAATGTGGCTGTCAGTCAGTTCCGCCAGCTCGGCGCGACCTTTCGCCAGATAGTGAGAAGGTCGCCGCTGGGCGATGACCAAAGACAGCACTTCGCGTAACGCCAGCCCCTGAGCGGCGATGCTTTGCGGGTCACTGGCGGTAGACGCGAGCAACTGATTGGTCTTCACGAAGTCCGCGCCATACCAGACTCGCAAACCTTCAGCCATCCCGTGCACTTCGCCATGGCCCGGCACTGCCGACAGCGGCACACTGTTCAGGTAATCACGAACAACGCGTTGACGTGCTTCTAAGGTTTGCTGGCCAGGTTGATAGGCGCGCACGCTGGCGGAAATCATCTGCCGAAGTTTTTCAGAACCTGACAGCGTAAGACCGTCAGGAGAGTGTCGATACTTCTCCAGTTGAGTCGCCAGCGTGCTGCCTCCTGCCGACTGCCCCGGCAAGCCGAGCAACTTCGCCACTTGAGAAATTGCTGCCTTTGCAAAGCGCGGCCAGTCCACTGCCGGGTTGGCCATTGGCTGTTGTGGATCAAGCAAATCCCGGTTTTCGATGAACAGCAGGCTGTGCACCAGCAGCGGCGGGATCGCGGCAAAGCTTGGGTAAAACTGCTGCGGGTAACGGAATTGATAGACGTCGACACCGCGGCAATCGGTGATCGACAGTCCAGCCTGAATCTTCTCTTCATAGGGCACGAAGAAGCCACGCTTTGCGTAGGCCAGCAAGTCGGGGGAAAACCTTACCTGTTCGGTAATCAAATAGTCGCGCTTGAGCAGACGCGGCAGAAACTCGTTCAGTGAGGAGTAGCCCAGACGTTTATCGAAGGGGCCGTCACCGGGGTAAAGCATCGAATCACTGGGGCCTGCATGCATCGAGTAGCTCAGGTTCGCCGCAAAGCGGCTGAACTCAAGCGCCTGCAAGCGCGAGCTGCGTGACTCGATTACCATCGCCACGGCCAGCGCGCCAATCCCCAAGAGCAGCAAAACCCAGATGACGCGCCACACATAGCTTTTGCGGCGAGGGGGTTTTGGCATGGGAGCTCGGTCGCGACTGTCTGCGGTAATCACAGTCTCTTTGGTATCTGCATGCCTTAAAACGCCCATTTCGATTGGCCCGGTTAAACCTGTTAATCGCACCTGACTCAAGCTTAGTCGCTGACCGGGATTGCGGGAAAAATTGTCTAGGGCTGTAGGACGCTTCCTGAGCAGCGGCGGGCTGCTTACCATTCCATGGCGTGCTCAGGCCGCAGGTCCATCAGCGGCTCATCAGGTTTATCGGCAAGCCCCGGGATTTGATAAACCCTGGATTCCATGAATTTTCGATACGCCCGTGTTTGCTCATCCTAAAACGTTTAATGCGTCGATAATCAGTTGGATTTGTAAGTTGAGTCGATGATTTATGTAGGAAATTCCCTCAAATATAAGAGTCAAGTAGGAAGGATCTGATTTTGGTTGTTGATTATTGACTCGTATTTTAAACGGTGATTACGTCCGGTTTGTCAGTTGCAAAAGCGTCTGGCTAAAAATTTTAATAATTATCAGGATGATAGAGATGCGCGAGAATAAAAGATTGAGGGTGGCGCAGTTGTGCGTGCCGTTGTTCGTGATGTCTTCGTTTGGGTTTCAGGCTCAGGCCGAATCTAACGACCATGAACAATTTGATACTCAGCTTGATACTGCGATGGCTGCGGTGTCTGTGCCAGGGTTTGATACTTCCAGTTGTAAGATGCAGCCGGATCAGATTAACGATATAGATGGCTTTCTTGAAAGCAAATCCGACGTTCGTTGCTATGTTTTTACTTCTATTCGTGGGCAGAAAGTTTTGCTTGCAGCCATTGCTGAGGAGCCTGAACCGTCTTGGCAGGTCGAATATTATGATGGTGTGTGGAAGACAAAAAATAACACGAGTGCGCTCGATCTACCTGGTTTGAAGCCTGGAGATCAAGTAGTCATGAGGGTTTCCTACAAACAAGACAAACCTTACCAGCGGACGGAATACAAAGTGGCCTTTGGATCGTACCCGGTCCTCAAGGATGCTTCACTGAACGCTCCACCTGTCAGGAACCGTGTTCCTGTCGCCGACTCTGGATGGGTAGCTGGTTTGCAAACTCATGGTACGTTAACGTTCGAAGCAACATTTACCGATACCACAGGGATTCCATTGAAAGGCGCGTCAGCCAGTTTGCCGATTTATCTAAACCTGAAGTCTAAAGACCCAGAAGTGACGCAGTCCGCGCTGTCCGACGAGCGTGGAATCGCCACCGCGACATTCACGCTTAACAAATGTTACGGCGGAGAACTGGCCGCTCAGCGCAATGATGCTGGTGGAACCCATCATTGGGTATCTACTTACAATGTCGGGCGTTGGTTCGTATTCGACAAGCTTATTGGCGCAGAGAGTAAGGACAGTGAGTCGAAAAAAATGGCTGGCTTTGCTCATATCTGCACCCAGACTTTGAACAGAGGTAGAATCTAAAAATTTCCGGCTATCAGGGGCAGATAGTACATCTGCCCCTTTTTTCTCATCAGACTTCTACGTCGATCCTGTTTCGATTATTTGTATGGGTGCGATCATTTTCCTTTGGTTGTCCGAAAATATTAAGCTTGCCCGTGGTGTCTGCGAGCAGCGCGGCGTAATTTACCAAAGAGCTGAAATGTTTGTAGGAGAAGGGTTCCTCTTCTTCAGGACGTTTTAAAAAGCTTACATAGCTAATGATCGTTTCGGCGTGAGCCGTGATGAGCTCTCTGAGTGGTTCATAGTCCTGCATGGCCTCTGTCAAGAAAGCAGTTTCAAGGTCGCTCAACAAATCAGAATTTAAAACTTTGACCTTTCCACTTGCATCGACTGTGAAGTTAAAGGGTGTAGCTGATAGCGCCGGGAAGTCTTTAGCAATTTTCTGTCTGAAGTTTTGCAGTTCAACGCCGATGTTCTCAATCAGGCTGCTGGCATTAGAAGCTAATGTATCCATTTGGTCACTGCGACATCCCCAGCAACACTCATCCTTCTTAAGGGGAGCCCATCCTCTGTCGAGTGGGTCTGTTTCTCGTGTAAATACGATATCTCTAAATATAGGCCCCACCATAAACGGGTTGCAATTCAATATCTTCAGTGTGGTGTTCTCGCTTTCGTCGGAGGATATTAATCTTGTATACCTAATCGCAGATGTCGCCAGGACTTGCTCCACCTTAGGCTGATCAATTGCTGAAATTTTCAAAGGGGTCGACGCATTGGCATTGATGTTCACGAGTTTCCCTCTCCGTGTTGTAGGTCTCCCTCGGTGTAACGGCCATGTCCGAAAAAACTTGGCCTGATAATGTTGTGGGAAACTTCCGAGAAGGGCTTCTATTGCGACGCTGTTCCCAAATATTGGCTGCATTTACGGGTTTTTGGTCGGCGGAGACTAAAATATTGAGCAAGTCGTGATTTTTTCAGTGTTAGACGTAAGAACTGGTAAGTGTTAATTGTGAGAGATGTACTACAAATAAAATTAAAAGTAGGAAGCGTCTGATTTTTAAACAGCCTTGTTGACTCGAGTTTAAAGCAGTGATTACGTCCGGTTTGTCAGTGCTTAGACCACTTGGCATAAAACGAATTAAAACTATTGAGTCAATTTAGGAGTTTCAGATGCTTAAAAATAAAAAGCTGCTTTTGGGTATGGTTGTGTCCGCTGTTATTTCTGCGGGGTCTCATTCTGCATGGGCACAAACCGTCCCAGGGGGGAGTGCTACACAAACTGCCTCAGCACTGGTAATGGAAGAGCCAGTATTCAATGTGTTGACGGATAAGGTTCACACTGTTAGCACGCGCTTAAACAGCGCTGTCTCCGAGCACTACTACGGTTTTACCGCTGTGAGAGGGCAGGATGTAATACTGAACCTGCAGAGTCAGCAACATATCAAGGTCGAACGGCATGTAGGCGGGGCATGGACGTTGGTCACCGTTAAAGGTATCAGTGTCCTCAAAAACCTGAAGCCGGGTGAGGAGATCATCATCAGGGTGACGCATATTCAGGCTGCGGCTTTTAATGGTGGGCAATATTCCCTGATATTCGGCTCCTATCCGGTGTTGAAGGATTTTGATCTAAAGCCCGAGGAAAATGTGTTACGGATTCCGTATGGCTATAGCGACCCTGTCTGGCTGCCCGGTCAAGCTCATAAGCAGGCCAAAGCTATGGCGCAATTTACTGACACAACAGGTGCGCCGTTGGAGGGGGCGATCGTAGGTTATGGACTAAAATTCGGCGGGGGCTATCGAAAAGATATAAGTGGGGGCCTTGTGTCGGACGTCGAAGGCAAAGCGTCGGGGCTTGTGGAGATCGGGCCATGCCAAGGCGGGGATCAGGCTAGGGATTTTGTTGATTATAGTCAGGGCTACAATAATACATGGAGGACGAACTATCGTGTAGGCGAATATTATTACTTGAATTTCCTGGCAGGGGGCGACCTTTCTGAGGAATACAAATTCGGACATATTTGTCATCAGCGTCTGATTAGCAGTAGACGATCCTGAGTCCATAGAATAGCGGCCTGTCAGATATTTCTGGCAGGCCGTTTTTCTTAACTATGCATAAGTGTCAAGCAAGGGGCGCGCGCGTTTTTCCGCGTTCTCTAAAATCTGCCTAGTAAATAAACTATCGAGAGATGCCCCCATGCCTCCCCATTTTTTATTAAGTATATCTCCATAATCGACAGTGTTCTGAAAGTTCTCACTATTGAGGTTAAATCTCCCACCAAATCTTTGGGTGTCTTTTTCTACCAATTGGATCAATAGTTTGGAATGCTTGTAGACGTGGTGCTTGATGTCCTTGAATGTATTGATTTCCTCAGTTAGCCAGGATTTATCAGCCTCGCCCAATTTCCCTGAGTCCAATATTTTTATTTTCGAGTTCTCATCCAGCGTGAATCCGAATCCTGCTGAAGCGATATCAGGGCGCAGGTCTCTAAGGCGTTCGTAAAACTCACCGTACTGCCGGCAAATGTCGATTTGCCTGAGTGCAGCGTCAATGGTCAAGCAAGCAAGTTCTAAAACGTCATCTTTGCACTCCGTCGAGACGTGCTCAAGTGAATTTTCGGTTTGCAGAGGCTCTGCCTTATATTTTTGGTGATCTACGACATCGCTATGTTCCGTATTTTTTGTGCGCTCGGCGGAGCGTTCCTGCTCGTTGATGATCGAAGCGGGTGGTTGAAGATGGTTGAGTCTCATTGCGGAGTTGATATTCACGAATGCATCCTTTCAGTAGTTCCATATTTCTTTAACGGCCAGTGAGTAAAAACGTGTACTGAGAAGGTTGTAGGAAACTTTTTGGAGGGGGTTATAGTGAGAGGCTGTTCTCAGATTGACCTTTAACTCCAGACTATCGATAGCGACATATAGACTGCAAAATTATTCACAGAAAAAACTCCTGTCCCGCCTTGCGGCGGGCAGCGTCGTTTCGCTATGCGTACGTATTGATTCGCGGTTCTGACCTCATCGGAGCATGGCTCTTTACCATATATAGAGCTCTTTCATAAAAGTCCCGTTGCGAGGTATTAAGGATATCTCTGTAGTCAATGACCGATTGGAAGTTGTGCCTGTTCAGGTTGTACTTGCCACCAAAGTCCTGGCTGTGATCCACTATCGCCATCAGCGCTTTGGAGTGATCGTGAACAGTATTTCTGAAGTCTTTGAATTTGTTGATTTCGTTGGTCAACCACAGTTTGTCCGCTTCATCTAATGGCTGTCGCCCGTCAAGTATCTTTATGTTTGCGTTTTCGTCGAGTGTGAAGCCATAATTTGTCGAGACAATGTCGGGTCGTAGGTCTTTAATGTATTCGGAGAATTTTTCAAATTTAGAGTTTATTTCGGTCAGTTTTCCGGATGATTCAGAAACAATTTCGAGTAAATACATTCCATCCTTACACATTTCCATAAGTGGATCATCAAAACTTAGCTTTAACCAAGGCGCCTCCTCATAGACGTAATGCTCGACTTCTTCCGCCTTTCCGGAGGCTTTTGCGCCTGGGTCCAGCGCGAGTTTCTCCACGCTATTGGTCTTGCCATCCACCAGGGTGTCCACTTGTGTGGTGGGTATTCCCATATCTTTGAATTTGCCAGGCACCCATGAGCTAAGGTTGCTGACGATCCCTGCAGAATTAATATTCACGATTGCTTCCTCTCAATTGTCTTACCCTTCCTTTAACGACAAGGGGAGTAAAACTTGTCCTGACAAGGTTGTAGGAAATTTCCTGAGGAGATTGTTTTGATACACTGTTCTCATAAATGAGTTTATTTGTTCGTGGTGCCGCGCCTTGAGAATTTTATGACTATTGTCAGAAGAAGAAAGCGAGGGCCCCAAGCATTCCCCGGCGGGCACCTCCGTCATGCTAAGCGTACGTATTGATTCGCGGTTCTGACCTCATGGGTGTATAGCTGCTCACCATTTTTAAAGATCTGCCATGAAAGTCACGGTTTGAGGTGTTAAGGATGTCCCTGTAGTCAATGGTCGTTTGAAAGTTATGCCTGTTCAAGTTGTACTTGCCGAAATCCCTTCTGTGATCCACGAGCGCCATCAGCGCTTTGGAGTGGGCATGGACCGAACTTCTGAAATCTTTAAACTTGTTAATTTCGTCGGTCAACCACAGTTTGTCCGCCTCACTTAATGGCTGTCGTCCGTCCAGTATCTTGATGTTTGCGTTTTCGTCCAGGGTGAAACTGTAGTTTGTCGAGAAAATGTCTGGTCGGAGGTCGTTAAGGCGCTTGGAGAATTCTTTAAATGATGAATTTATCTTGTCAAGTTTGTGGGATGATTCTAAGGTTATATTGATTAGGTATATCCCTTCCTTACACAGTTCCATAACGGGATCATCAAACTTTAGCTTTAGCCATGGCGCTTCCTCATAGACGTAATGCTCAATTTCTTCCACCTTCTGGGACGCTTTTGCGGCTGTGTGCAGTGCGAATTTCTCCACGCTATCCGTCTTGCCAACCACCAGGGTGTCCACCTCTGTGATCGGCTTTTCAATACCCCTGACCTTACCAGGCACCACCGAATAAAGGTTGCTGACGCTCGCTGCAGAATTGATTTCCAAAATGACTTCCTCTTGAGTTTCCTTACCTCTTTCTTAGCGGCCAATTAAGGAAAAACTTGGCCTGATAAAGGTGTAGGAAACTTCTGAGAGGAGGCCTTATTGTGACGCTGGTCTCAAACTGCGACCGCATTTGCTGGTTTTGGTCGGCCGAGGCGTTTGTTCAGGTCAAGCCAGGCGGCCATCAGCATCATCAGCCCGAGGCCGAGGAGGGCAGTGCAGACTTGCATTGGCCAGGTATCACCGGCCAGTGCGTTGATCATGTCGGCCATTGGCGCGAGCAAGACGCCCAGGCAGAAGATCTCCAGCGAGTAGCGCCCCATGCGGCAGGCTTGTTGCGCGGGCCAGCTTTGCACCCATGTGTTTTGTGCGGGTAACAGTTTGGCGACGCAATACGCCAAGGCCAGAAAGTGCAGCAAACGCAGTGGACCCAGATCGGTCTTGTTGATCGGGTAGAGCCCATCGGCGACGAACTGCGGCATCAGGACCGGATGCAGTACCGGGAATTTCCACGAGAATGCCATGACCGCCGCAACTAACAGATACATCGCAGAGATCATGAACAGTGGCTGTCTGGTCAGAGGCCGCGGTTCGATATCGGTTGAGGGTTTAGCTTCGGAAGTCAGTGCACACGCGCCGCCAAGTACGAACAATAATTGCCAGGCCACCGGGTTGAAGTACCAGACGCCACCGCCTTCATATGCCGAAATATTCCAGCCCAGCAGGGGCACCATCAGATACAGCCCAATCGACAAACCTACCGTCAGGGTCATGTTGCGCAACATCATTGGCAGAATAAGCGGCAAGGCCAGCAATAGCAGGATGTAGAGCGGAAGCGGGTCGGTCAGGTTGGGCTTGAAGCGCAATAGCAGTTGATCGGCCAAGGCTTGCTGCGGGTCAGCGACAAAATGTTGCAGGCCCATTTCCTGAATCATGTCGCGGGTTTCTACGTAATGATTGGCAACGAAAACAATGCCCATCAGCAGCGTCAGTAGAAAGATGTGCACGACATAGAGCACCCAGGTGCGACGCAGAATTCGTACGGTGGAAACAACAAAGCCGTCACGTCGGGCAATACGGCCGTAGGCAAGGATGGCAGCGTAACCCGCCAGGAAGACGAAAATTTCCGCAGCGTCACTGAAGCCGAAGTTGCGTACGGTCAATTGGGCAAGGGGGTTGTCAGGCACGTGATCCCAAAAAATGAAGATCAGCGCCAGGCCCCGAAAGAAGTCGATGCGCAGGTCGCGTCCGTTAGTCATAACGGTAGGCTCTTTAATGTTGTAAGGGATAAAGATCAGCCGCGAGGGCTCTAGGTTCCGCGCCGCCGGTCACTCAAGGTGGCCTAGCTTGTCCGGCGGCGCGGCAGGGTGGAGGATTTTCAGTGCAAATGCAAAGGCAGGCTAATTACAGAATGTCTCGATACCGTCAGGTGCCTGGAGAGGGCCTCCGACCATTGGTCATACGCCATTGATGGTGGTGACCTTTAATTAGTTTGTCATCCAGTGGTGCTGTCGGTTGTCAGGGAAGCCGGTAAGTGATGTGAAGCCAGGGTGATGCCCGCATGACACCTGATCTAAGAGGATTTTCACGCTATCTGTTGATAGGCATCTGCAACACTGTTATCCATTGGACGGTGTTTCTTGTCTTGTGCCTGGGTTGGTTCGCCCCTCAATCTTTGGGCAATCTGGTCGGCTTTGTTGTAGCTGCTTCTTTCTCGTTTTACGCCAATGCTCTTTATACCTTCAGCGCTCGATTGTCATGGTCGGGCTATCTGCTTTTCATGTTCTTCATGGGGGCGATGAGCTTTATTGTTGGCCATATATCGGATGGGCAAGGGACACCTCTGCTGGTGACGCTTGTTGTTTCTTCAGGGCTTAGCTTGAGCCTTGGCTATTGCTGCTCCAGGTATCTGATTTTCAGGAGGCACCCTTGAAAATCTCCCTGATAGCGCCGGTTTTCAACGAAGCGTTGGCTATTCCACTATTTTACCAAGCTGTCAGGCAGGAACCCTGGTTGCACGGAAACACCGTGCAGATTGTCTTTATCAATGACGGCAGCACCGATCAAACCGAACAGGTAGTTCGGGCACTGATTGCGGGTGATGACGAAGTGCTGCTGATAAACCTGTCCCGGAACTTTGGCAAAGAAGCCGCCCTTCTCGCTGGCCTCGAATACGCCAGTGGCGATGCCGCCATTCCAATAGACGTCGATTTGCAGGACCCGATCAGCGTTATTCCACGCATGGTCATTGAGTGGCAAAGAGGAGCCGATGTGGTGTTGGCCAGGCGCCAGGACCGCTCGGTTGACAGTCGTTTGAAACGTTACGCGGCCGCGTTTTTTTATCGACTCATGAATGTCATTGGTAGTACACGGATTGAAGCAAACGTAGGTGACTTCCGCCTGATGGATCGCAAGGTCGTGGACGTTATAAAAGCACTGCCGGAGCATGAATTGTTCATGAAAGGATTACTTTCCTGGGCGGGTTTTCATACCGTGATTGTTGACTATGAAAGAGCCGCCAGGGTTGCCGGGCAGACGAAATTCAATGCCCGCAAACTTTGGCATCTGGCCCTGGATGGCGTTACTTCTTTCAGCACCGTACCGCTCCGGATATGGACCTATGTGGGCTGTACGCTTTCGTTATTTGCGGTGTGCTACGGGTTTTACCGTGCGGTGGACTGGTTGATGTGGGGTAGCGATATTCCTGACTATTGGCCGCTGATGACGGCCTTGTTATTTTTTAGCGGTATTCAACTAATCGGGATTGGTGTTTTAGGAGAGTATGTGGGGCGTATCTACATGGAAGCCAAGCACAGGCCGCGCTATGTGGTGGAGAGTATTGCAGGACTTCCGGGCAACTCTTCAGCGAACTATAGTGATTGAGGAAGTTCTTTGCGAGGGACCGAGGCGTGAACGGATTTATTCGTAGAGATTTGAGCGGTCAAGAAGTCTTCAGGTTCTACTTGCTTGCTGTCAGTCTGTTTGTTTTTCCGATCGTTCAAGTGGACTATCTTTTTTTTGATGATAATTTTCGCTCTCTGCTAGAGGGCGATGAACTTTGGCGGGATGCTGGAAGGGTAGTGGTTCAGCTGTTTTACAATGCACTAAGCTTTTCCTCGGTAACACCTAATGTATTTCCTCTGGCCCATTTTATTGCAATACCTGTGGTGGCCTCTGCGTTGCAGGTGATTACTCAATATTATTTTGCGCCGTGCAAGCTCGCTGACTGCCTGGTGGTTTTGCCATTATTTTTCAGTCCCACTATTTTGGGTATATTAATTTACCAATACGACGGTCCCGCCGTCATGCTAGGGATGGCCACTGTTCTCTATGCTCACGCCTACCGGTCCGAGTGGCGAGGGCACGCGTGGTTGGGCCCCGCCGTCCTGATCGCAGTTTCTCTGTCTTTTTATCAGGTGTTGTTAAACGTCTTGCTAGGTCTTTATTGTGTTGAAGTTACCGTGAATATCGCACGTGGATCGTCGTTCGGAGGTGTGGCCAGATTACTGGCGAGGCGTGTCATTCACGTCGTGTTGGGGGGGCTCATTTACGGGTTAACTGCCTTGCAGTTCTTGAATACCTGGCGGTCACCATTGCTACCTTTAGACACACACTGGCCTACCGTCATATGGGCGCGCTTCAGCCAAGCTGTCGAAAGCCTTTTATTATTTGTTAATTCGGGTAATCGTTGGCTGGTTATTGTGTTCTCAACGTGTGCGTTCCTCGGCTATTTGAAAGGAGCGACAGAGGTATACAAGCGTGGAGAGTCAGCCATCGAAACAGGCGCATTGTTAGGGCTCTATGTGATGATTGTCCCGGTGATGGCAGGACTTGTTGTGGGATGTGTTCCGTTGTTTTGGGTGTATGAACCCAGTGCGCGAGTTCTGCTGGGATTGGCACCTGTGATATTTTTTGTCTTCTTCTTCAGTCACCGGTTTTTGAGCGCTCTGAGCAAGAAAGCAGCATGGCTACTGGCGATCCCCCTATTCTGCATGTTGTCGTTTTCATTCATGTATGGCCGGATTCTCATGACCCAGAAAGAGCTTGAGAGCAGTATTCTGTACTCGTTGGCATACGATATTCACTCACGATTAGAGCTGAGAAGTGTCGGAGTGATCTATCTGGTCGATGCTGACACCTCCCCGGTGCGCCGTCCTGCCAGTCTGCCTGTTGCAGTAAAGAATCCCGCATTGAATTATGTCGGTGGCGGGTGGCACCCAGAAGGGGAGCACTATCTTGTCATGCCATCTCAATTTCCATACGTGGGAATAACAAACGTAATAGGTATGTCGTCTTCTGATTTCGAGAAGATTATCGATAAGCAGCGATTGGTGAATCATGGACTTTATGACATCTATCTTTCCGGTAGAAATGCCTATATCCAGATGAAAAAAATGAATACATTTTCAGAACCAGAGCCCCGTTAGTCATAAGATAAACCTGCCACAGATCAATATCGCCAAGGCAGGTCTTATCACTTGACTCATTCTGCTAAGCCACCGCATTAGGCTCAAAACTGTCAGCCCGCGCCATCTGCCACATCGTGGAATAGAAGCTTCCATCCACTTCGCCATTCAATAACTGCCCCGGCTCGAGGAACACATGGGACTGGGAAAACAGTTTGATTTCAGTGGCCGACATCCGCCGTACCAGATGTTTGGCCTCCAGTTGCGAAGGATGATCCAGGCCCGCAGCCGCGAGCATTTCGGCCAGCCCCTTTAGCGTATTGCGATGAAAGTTGAAGACCCGCTCGGCTTTGTCCGGCACCACCAGTGCGCGCTGGCGCAGGGCGTCTTGAGTCGCAACGCCGGTGGGGCATTTGTTGGTGTGGCAGCTTTGCGACTGAATGCAGCCGATGGCGAACATGAAGCCCCGAGCGGAGTTGGCCCAGTCTGCGCCGATGGCCAACACGCTGGCGATATCGAAGGCGCTGACAATCTTGCCGCTGGCACCCAGTTTGATTTTGTCTCGCAGATTCAGGCCCACAAGGGTGTTGTGCACGAACAACAAGCCTTCGCGCATCGGGACGCCCATGTGGTCAGTGAACTCCACCGGCGCAGCGCCGGTGCCGCCTTCGGTACCATCGATCACGATAAAGTCAGGGAGAATGCCGGTGTCCAGCATGGCTTTGGCAATGCCCATGAACTCCCATGGATGCCCCAGGCAGAACTTGAAGCCCACGGGTTTGCCGCCCGAGAGTTCACGCAGTTGAGCGATGAACTGCATCAGTTCACCAGGCGTGGAGAACGCGCTGTGGCGTGACGGTGAAACGCAGTCCTCGCCCATGAGGATGCCGCGGGTTTCGGCGATTTCCTTGGTGACCTTGTGTTTGGGCAGGATGCCGCCGTGGCCCGGCTTGGCACCCTGGCTCAAAAAGTTAGATTTCTGAAAGTGTTGACCTTAGGAGCGCTTACCAGCTCATAGGGGTTGCTACGTGGTCACGTTGTATCAGCCCTAAGATTTATAACTGCCTGTGTCAGTTTAACTACATGAGTCTTGAATATTTTGAATGTATAGTTTCTAAACCTCGGCGCAGAGGAATACCTATATATAATAAGCCACTAAGTTTAGCCGGTGATGTGGGGGAGTTATGATCAAATGCCTGAATTATCAAGGCCAAAGGATTGATCGGTACGTCAGCTGAATAAACTGTGGCGGGAGCTTTCAAAACATGATCTAGTTGGAGGCTATACGGTGCTATTGAGAGGTATTTTATAATGTGGTCCGAACTTAATTATCAAGATGGGAAAGCCATTTCAAAATCTACTGAAACGGGCTAAAAATTCAGGAAGGGACTTCACTCGAAGTCGACACCGACTAAAAGAGAAAAAATTCGAAACCCGTTATATGGGAGGTATGATTGTGGGTCGCCGGCGAGTTCAGGTAGATATTGACCAAGAATTGTTGATTGCAAAAACGCAGCAACGGTTTGATTTTACCGACGATGATGGTCTATACCCGTTTTCCAGTGCTTTCAAATGGCGTCCTCAGAAAGGCAAAGCTCAAGGTACGCTGGTTTCTCTGACAATTGATGCCGAAGCTGCGACTAAGATGGAATTAAAATCCAAATCTTATAATTCGGCTAGGTTCTTTTATTCTGAGTTCAAAGAACAATACCCATGGGCAGTGAGAAGCCTCGGACGGGGTTTGAAAACTATATGCTTGAGTAGGCGCGTTTCGCACTCAGAAGGCTCCTACACACGGAATAGCATAAGTGTTTTTTTAGAGTTTTGCAGGCGTGAAGGTGTGGAGCTGAACAGCTTCGAGGATTTAAATTTTCAACTGCTATGTAGCTGGCGAAGTGAGCTACGTTTGGATAATAGAAAAAGTAGTTATAAGGCTGCCCTTTTCAGACGCTTTTGCAAGGTGCTTGAATTGCTGATGGGCACATCTGAATACCCTGTGAGGTTTTCAGTTCCAGTGATGAGATTCGATACATCAGAACCACTGCCGCCTTATAGTGACGCGGTGATGTATCAGTTAATTGCAGCTGCCGCCACAGATGTCGATAATATAATTGCTGGTGCAGCAGAGTTTGAAAAACTTGCTCTTGGTATTTCAAATAATCAACCGCCAAGACGGGTTGTGAAAAAATACGATTGGAAAGAGATCGTATCCGATTTCATGCAAGGCGGATGCAATATCAGGAATGCGGTAGAAAACTCTATATCTCCAGATGATAAAAGCAGAAAGAAACTCACGCTTAAAAGCCTTTATATGTTTAAACAGTGCCCGGATGAATTTCAAGAGTTTTTTGAAAAAGTGAGTCTGGTTGCTCGCCAAAAAAATGGAGAGTTAGCTGCATTGCGAAGGTTAGATGAAAAGCAGATTCCTAGTCGTGATTCTTTGTTTCCATTTTTTCTGTTTTTTTTAATAAACTCTGGAGCTAATAAAGAGACCGCGTGCAGCTGGAAACGTCGATATAAAATAGGCTCTAGTTATATTTCTCCTCTTGACTGGAAAGACCCGTTTGACGATTCGAGGTGTCGGCTTAGAGGAATAAAGTATCGAGGGAAAAGTAACTTACACATTGGTGTCGAAGATACTTGGATACAGATCGCTGAAGAGGGAATGTATCCGATGCTTAAATTTTTACTTTGGTATACCGAGCCGGTATCTAAATTGGCAGATTTTGAGTTGCGGGATCATCTCTGGTTGTACATGGAGAATAATAAAAAGGGCGTTTATGATTATGATGAGCACGATTCTTTTGGAGTTGCATCCCAATCTTTCTTGAATCGCCATGAAATTTGGGATGTTCAATTTGACGATGACGGAGGCTTACTTAAAGCGAGAGTAACATCGCTAGATAGCAGGCGTTTTCGAAAGGTCTTCACTGCTAAGGAACTTCTCAAAACAATTAAAGAATCGCAAAACTTCCAAGAGTTGGCGAGCCAGCTACAGAGCGCAATGCATCATGCAAATTTTGATACTACGTTAGCGAGTTACATGTCTATTGGAAAGTCGAAAGATATTCTTGATATCGGAATTTTCACCTTGCAAACTCAAATGGTGGAGGAAGCGCGTAAGTTTCGAGGGGTTAGGGTCGAATACTCGGATTTATCCGGCCGGGCTGGACTATACACCGCGTGTGCTGATCCCACTCATCCGGATCACGAATGGGCAATTATCGAGACTGGATCGGAATGCGGCGAATACGATATGTGTCTCGGATGCTCTCAAAGTCGGGTATTCAGTGTCCATCTTCCTCGAATTGCAATGCGTATCCTTCAGTATGAAGTCTTTAAAAAATCAATGCCTATCGAATATTGGGATGCCGAGTTTGGTCGTAAAACTGCTCGTGCCTATGACGTGCTGAGTGGATGGTCAAATAAGAAAGAGCTAGAGCTAGCGTGGCAGCAAGCGCGTGAAGGGACCATTTTTCTGCCAGAGATAATCGTTCGTGGGTGAGCATATGGATTCTAAGTCATCATCATTCGAAGTTACAGAAATTGCCGTTGATCAACTCAATGTTGTGGAAGTTCGTTGGAATGATCTCGATAAGACTGCACAGTACTACGCGCCGCGTAAAGTCTCTCAAATCAGCAAATTTGAGGACGATATTTGGGATTTTCGCAGAGAGGGAGTAGGGCGCTTACACTTTGATTCAATGATAGGAAAGAGCGGGAGGCGTTATTTTCCTGCAAAACTTTTACTAAAGTTAATAGCTTTTGTTCTTCTGGGATTTAATGCGAGATTCGAAAGGTCTTGTAGAACAGTCCATAATATTTTATTAGGCGGCAAGCAGTTCGTACACTGGCTGATAAATCAAGGTTATTTGCACAGTGTAAATGAAAATGGATATTTCAAACTACCTTGCGAACTCTATACTGAGGAGTTGAATTCATTCTTTGTCGAGGTCGGAGCATCGACATGGCATGAGAATACAAAAGCTGAAAAGGTAAGATTTCTTTCAGAGTGGTGGGGAATATCCTGCCAAAGTGATTATTTGCCAAGTTGTCTAAGATTAACGTCTGATCCGTTTGGTGGAAATAGAGTCAGTGATATTTTCGCTAAAGATGACTTGACTGAACAGACCTTAGGTTCTGACAATGATGAGGAAGAAGTTGGAGGGTGGCTGCCCATTCCTTTAGAATTTGCCTTTCCAATAGCCAGAACAGCGGTTGAATATATCGAGAAATACGCATCGCCGTTAATTAAATTCTATGAGGTCGTTTACGAAGGTATTGTCAGCGTCAAGCGCAGCAATACGGTAACTCGCGGTCGTATATTGAAAGAGTGTGAAGCGAGAGGTATCACGCTTGATGAATTAGGAAAGGATTTACCCTTTCCCTTAAAATTTGAGCATTATGCACCGCCATCAGACTCGTCAAGGTTTACTTATCGTTTAGATCGGAGAGTTGCAGAAAAGGCTTTTTCATATATAAAACGAGCGGCTGTTATAATTATTCTGTTTACAACTGGCATGCGTGCTCGTGAGCTGAGAAATTTAAAAGTCGGATGCTGTACATTAGATCACCGCATTGGAGTAGAAAATTTCTACCGCCTAAGTGTCACCATACAGAAAACCAGCATGGAGTATTACTCTGGACAGGTAGTGTCAATTCCTGTGCCGGAAATAACTTATCGTGCTGTAAAACTTTTGGAGAGCTTGGGGCGTGGAACTCGACGTGGTAGCATACTTATTGCCCCTCTTCATAGTAATGAGAAAACGGACCATGTAACGGAGCCGGTTTGCCATCAGTCAATAATTAATTACGTTCAGAGTTTTTGTGAGGAAAGTGGAATAGATTATCTCCCGCACCCCCACCAGTTTAGGAAAACAATTGCTGGTTGGTTTGCTATGAACAGTCCAGTTTTAGGGCCTTTACTCGTCATGACTCTTTTTTCCCACAAAAATATCAGCATGACTGAGATGTACTTCAGAAATAATCCTCTCATAAAGTCTGCTCGTGAAGATGTGCTGGTGGAACAATCCCTTAAACTGGTTAAAAGTATTAGCCGTGCGGCAGTTTCGGGGAAGCTGGCAGGAGTATCCGGAGATCGAATTAAAGAAGGTGTAAGATCAGAACCACTATTCCAAGGGTTAACTGGAGACCGTCTAGGGGCAAAGATCGAAGAATATCTACGCGAACGAGCGTTATACGGGTCGATGCATTTTTTACTCACTCCACTATCAATCTGCATGTTCAATCCTGACGATAATGATGAGAAACCGTGTACTAAATTGATCGCGAGCACCGCAGGCGGCAGAGATGATTTCGCTTCAATTGGACTCCCACTTACAAGCGCATGTGTAGGCGCTAAGTGTGATCATTGTCTACTGACAGAGTGCCAATCTGAAAAGCTAGAGCAATCTCTTGAGTTTTATCGTGAGCTTATAGAAGGGGCAGTTGCCGATGATTATTCCAAGAACCTTCATCTTATAAGTACTGCGCGCAACTTTGTAGTGGATTATGCGCCGCTACTAGAGCAGATCAGATGAACGACAGCTGGCTAAAGCTTACGCGTGCCGAGCATGCTCTGGAACAGCTTCGTTCCGAATGTTTGCGCAGTGGAAAGAAAATGGCAGTGTCTCAGTTAGCAAAGATGTCTGGCGCAGACCGGAAGTATTTTTACGGCCATCTCAATACGCCTAACGCCGAGCTGCGCCTGCGTTGGAAGAGGTTGAGTGATGAGGTCAAAAAATTTAACCAGTCTTTCCTCTCTTCAGCTCAGGCTGCTGAGGTAGATCAGCTATCAATCAAAGACAAACTACGTAACGCTTTGATTGAAAATTACAGTCTTGTAGAAAGCGCGAGCCGACTAAACTTAATCAAGAAACGTTTAGAGGACCATTTGACCCAAGCGAGAGAAAAAAATGAAGCTCTGGAGCATCGTATTCAGTTGCTAGAAGCTCGGCTGCATGAGGCGCCAGTGATGAACCGGCCGGTCGTGCCGTTCCTCCATAATCCAGTAGTTGTGTCGCCAGACAGCCTTGCTTTAGGGGGAGATTCGTTGAGTAGGGCTAAGGCATGGGTTAAGGCGGTCAGTGAGCTAAAAATACTATTGGCTAGGCCATTGGACAAAAATCTATACATTACTATTGGTATTCCAGGTAGCGGGAAGACGACTTGGACTTCTGCTGTACAGCCCTCTCAGCGTCTGTCGCTAATATTTGATGCCTGTAGTCTTACGAAATCAGATCGATATGAAGTTTTGGAGGCCGCTAAACATTGCAATAATGTGCGTTGTATTGCGGTGGTGTTTATAGTGCCGCTAGTGACAGCTCTTGATAGAAACAGGCAAAGAATGGAGAGTAGTCGCGTCCCAGAAGCGAAAATTATGGATATGTACGCGTCTATTGAATATCCAGGGTTGTTCGATATTGTTGAGTTGTTTGATGAGATTATACTCGTTCGATCATAGGGGGCGGGATGTATTTAGAGTTTGTTCTTACAGATGACGGTTTCATAATTCCTCACGTTGGAGGAAAGCTCGCCTTCCCCTTAGTTGATTTTTTAATTTATCAGTCTAGCACCCCAATGAAAAGAGGCGGCGTTCGAGAAATCGAGACACTTAAAAATATATACAATCATATGAAAATTTGGTTTGATTATTGTGCAGATCTTGGGCTTGGGTATGACATGGTTACCTATGAAGTACATTTAGTAGCTCTTCACAGATCGCTCAAGGAGCGTCGAGTAATATCAGAGTCTTACAATGTTTATTATCGATCTTGGAGAAGCTTCTATGATTGGTGTGACTCGGAAGGCATTCCCCATTTAATGCGTTTTCCAGCGAAACATACCATTGGCCAGCGTTTGAGTTCTGGTAGTGGGAATGGTTTTAAATCACAATCTGTTTTGAAAATAGAGATAGATCCAGGATTGGATATCACTAATCAAATTTCTGACTACAAGGAAAAGATATTAAGCGATGAGGATTTTAAAGCGCTATCTGATGAGTTAAATAGGCAGGATCCTGTTTTCAAGTACATAGCCTATATGATGGTGACTACTGGACTAAGAGTGGGTGGAGTGGTACAAATTCCAATCGGTGCCAATGTTCTTAATCCAAAGTGGCTCCGTTATCCGGATCTCCAAGAAAAAAATTTAAAATTTCAGAAGCTTACTTATATCCCTAAAGGTGGTAAGCGTAAACTTAAGTGTCTAGTGCTCACTGAAGCGTTAGGTGTGGTTCATGATGAGTATATTACTCAATGCAGACCAAGAAGGGCTGAACTATTTAAAGAAAAAAATGGCAAGCTAGAAGTGGCTCCGTTATGGATTAATGCAAATGGCAAGGAAGTATATAGGCATGATATTTGGGCCGCGTTCCGCGTAGCGTCAAAGGTACTGGGTCGACGTATAACGCCACATTTTTTACGGCATACTTATGCTTCTTATGTGGTGTACTACTATTTTAAGGTTAATGGGTTGACGCCTAACTTAGCGTATACTCATGATATTCATGAACAATTGAGAATTCAACTGGGACACTGTGACGTGGAGACTACGAAAATGTATATTCGTACAGTCATCAGTGTCAAGATGGAGGCTTGGTTACCGTTATTGACTCCACACGTTAAGCAGTTCGTAGATGCGCATCTACCATCGGAAGTATTGGCTATGGTGACACGCTTTTTTGAATCGGATGGTGATTTCTAGGTCTACTTCACTTTCGACTTTGCTAGCGATCATAACACGCTGTGCGACTATGAGAGATCTTCGTCTTGCCTTGGGCATGGGGTCACAGACTCAACCAAGTCATCGCGAGTGGCAAAACCGCACTCGTACTGGATGTATTCAAAATCAGCGTCGATATCCCTGTTACCTATAGACATAGTGCGGGTGAACGAGTGTCTACTAGCGACCGGAGAATCACATGTCGGACAGATAAGGTCGGTCTCTCTTAGCATTTGCCATGCTGATGAAACGCTATCACGTAATTCTGATAGTTCTCCTTGCTTTCTTGCGAGTTCGTCCGCTGCACGGTCACCCTGTTTTTCGAGCCTTCTAATTTCGTCTATGGCAATATGTGCTCTTTGAGTAACGACTCTGAGTAGGTCGTCGGCAGTGCTATAGCGAGCACAGATGTGAACGAACAACTGATGCCCTTTAATAGCTGATGTTGAAGTTCCGTGGCGGATCCAGGTTTCACCGCTTTGTGTAAAATACATCTCGTTAGGCCTGCCGCTGGGTATGCTGATCTCTACAACAAACCTATCCTTTACTTCAGTACCAACGCTAATGAGTGGCCTGAGTTTAATTTCTGCGGCGCTTTGAGGGACGTTAGGAGTAATCGTCAAAATGGCGGCAGCGACTTTTCTGAACAACAGATCTCGGTCATCACGGTCCAACGGCACTCCTTCGGCGACACCATTGTCGGTGACGCCAAAGAGAATGCGTCCCCCTTTGTTATTGAGAAAGCCTATGAGGTATTTAGGTAGCTGTTGCTCAATGGCCTTGCATGGATTGCCCGAAGACACTGCCTTGAATTCAAGAGTCTCAGATTCTTCCTCATTAAGCGTTTCCATTAGTCTGAAGGACAATGAATTAAACTGTGAAAGTGACCTGTCAAACTCATCTGAAATTGGCTGTTGTTCGGAAGTGTAATATCCAGCTTTGATTAGTTTAGTATAATCAATTGTGAAAAGTTCATCGTCAGAATATATCTCGCAAAGTAAACGTTCAAAGTGATGGCCTAGAATCCAAATGTTCTGAGATGGCAAGAGCCATTCAGAACTGCTGCCCTGAATGAAATCCAGCATCGCACTAGAATAGTCGTCGAGGTCAAACTGTGCCATATAGTCGTAGCCATTTCGATCACGACATCTCCATTGCTGCACCAACTCTATAAGCATCTCTACGGTGATTGCGCACCCATAGTCGAGGAAGCTTCGGCATTGAGCCGCATTGTCGTCCCTCAGTTCTCCATAGCCCTTCTTGAGGACGGTAACGATCTCATCACGAACATGACTGAGCGAATATCCTAGAGCTTCGAGTCTGCGGCGAAGCTCGCGAACGGTGATTTGGTAGGCCCGACGAAAATCAGAATCCCCTATTTCACCGATTGCGATCAAATCTGATGCATTAAACAGCAGAGCCTGGTGGTCTCCGACGTGCTTCGGGGTGCCTCCAATATACGTTCCTCCGATCTTCACTTCGCTTTCAGTCGCCATCGCTTTCCCCGTGGTTGATCTATAAATTCTTTAGCAGTGAGCGTGATATCAACGACTACCAAGTTTAGAACGGTATATCGATGTCCATCGGATTAAGCTTTACTGGTTGGCTGCCGGATTTTTTCGGCAAGGCTAGATTCGTAACCGTGTAGAGGTTAAGGAGATCATCCCTGTCCATGAACATAATCTGAGATCGTTTCGCCGCGTCCAACTTGTTCCCGATCCAGTTTCGCGCTTGCTTGGTGATCTCGCCTCCGGCCACGATGAAAGCATGGTCGACGAGCACACGTTTGCTAATCTCAGAGTCGAAAATTTCATGGCCAAGCATCATGTGTACTTGATTGTGAATTTCGGCAATATTGGCGGAGCCTGCCTTGCCAACGCCAGCAGAATCGAGCTTGCCTTTTTTTACCTGGATGCCGAAATAGAGGACGTGAAGCGTGGGCAAGGTGTATTTCATCCAAATATCTTTGCCGTACTCCAGTGCTTTGTCTTTGTGACCGGCTGCCGTGATTCGGTGGAACCCAAGCTGGCGGAACAATGGGAGCAGCACCTCCTCTATCAACTCGTCTTCGGAGCATCTATCGAGATATGTAGTAAGTTGTTCCTTACGTACCAGCTCTGAGGATGTCAGAGGGCGATGGGGGTTCGTTGTCTGGGCAACCGTATTCGTAGCTATGTGACGCAGATGCCCCGTTGTTGACTCGTCATAAAAGGCCTCCCAGCCTTCGCGTGCTAAGACTGTGTTGAGCTTCGAAAGCGCCTTTGAACGTGTTGGATCACTTGGTTGAGCATCAGCACTATCTAACAATAGTCGGATGATCCGTATGAAGGCATCCGGGGGAACCGTAGGGCTTGCCTGCGGCTGATTCAACACCTCGACCAGTCGATCCGCCACCCATGACCATCGAGTCGAACCGTCATGGACGAAATCCAAATCGCAGTCCTCGAAAAACTCGGTCAGGTAGCTGCTTGACCTGTACCGAAAATAGCTAACGCCATCCGGTGATGGATCTCCGCAGACCAAATGCGCTAATTCCCTGAGATTTCTGTTCTTCCATTTCATATTGGAAAATTACCTAGCATCTGACCACCGAATTCCATAGCTGTTGACCAGTTGATTGCATTCGCGCTGACCACTCAATTGCATTCGACCTGACCAGCTATCCTGCCTTTACGCTTAGCGTACTGAATCCCAAATGGCGTTCAGCGAGCATCCATTCGAACATCAAACCTCCGTCCGCGTGCTGAGGCTAATGCTAACCCCTCCGTGTCTTTGCCCCGTGGTCGACCGTTGAGTATTGATCCCCATCGCTCATCCCGTCATAGACATTTGTGCAAGCGGGCTGAATGTGGTTACATCTTCATATTCGATTATCCACATATGCAGAGCGGTTGCTTATGAGCCTGGCACCATACACCTTCTTCAAATGCCTTGGAGACGAAACCCGCGTTCGGATCATGCTCATGCTTTCGGCCGAAGGTGAGTTGTGCGTATGCGAGTTGATCTGGGCACTGGATGACAACCAGTCAAAGGTTTCGCGGCACCTGGCCCAGCTGCGTGCCTGCGGGTTACTCGCGGATCGCAGGCAGGGTCAGTGGGTTTACTACCGCCTGCATCCCGAGCTTGAACAATGGGCACTGGATGTTCTGAACGTCACTACGCAAGCCCACCAGTCCTGGGTTCACGACCATCAAGGACGGCTGGCTTCCATGAAAGACAGACCCGTGCGCCAATCCTCCTGCTGCTGACCTTCTGATTCGGAACATACCCATGCTCATCGCTGCGTCAATTTTCGTAGTTACGCTCGTCTTTGTTATCTGGCAACCCAAGGGGTTAGGTGTCGGCTGGAGCGCGGCTGCGGGTGCCGTTCTGGCACTACTGACAGGCGTCGTGAGTCTGGGGGATGTGCCGGTTGTGTGGCACATCGTCTGGAACGCGACCGCGACCTTCATTGCAGTGATCATTATCAGTTTGCTGCTTGATGAAGCGGGCTTTTTCAAATGGGCAGCGCTGCATGTTGCTCGCTGGGGCGGTGGGAAAGGCGGACGGCTTTTTGCACTCATGATCCTGCTCGGTGCAGCGGTTTCAGCGCTGTTCGCTAACGATGGCGCAGCGCTGATCCTGACACCTATCGTTATAGCGATGTTGACGGCGCTTCGTTTCAGCCCGGCATCCACCTTGGCATTCGTTATGGCAGCCGGCTTCATCGCCGATACCGCCAGTCTGCCCATGGTGGTGTCCAACCTGGTCAACATTGTTTCGGCTGACTTTTTCGGCGTCGGTTTCGGTGAGTACGCCTCGGTGATGTGGCCAGTGAACCTGGTGGCGGTTGCTGCGACGCTGTTCATGCTCTGGATGTTCTATCGCAAGGACGTTCCCGCCCAGTACGATGCGAATCAACTTGAGGCGCCTGAGTCGGTGATTCGTGATCGGGCGACCTTGATTGCGGGCTGGTGGGTACTTGGCCTGCTGCTAGTTGGTCTGTTCGCACTGGAGCCGTTAGGTATCCCCATCAGCGCCGTTGCTGCTGCGTGTGCATTGATCCTCCTGGTCATCGCCGGAAAAGGCCACATCATCTCCACCCGAAACGTCATCAAACACGCGCCCTGGCAAATCGTCGTGTTCTCGCTGGGGATGTATCTGGTGGTCTACGGCCTGCGCAATGCTGGGCTCACCGACTCGCTCGCGGCGCTACTGAACATATTTGCTGAGCATGGTGTGTGGGCCGCTACTTTGGGCACGGGTATCACCGCTGCGCTGCTGTCCTCGATCATGAACAACATGCCGAGTGTGCTTATCGGCGCTCTGTCCATTCAGGGCAGCGACGCTACGGGGCTGGTGCGTGAAGCCATGATCTACGCCAATGTCATCGGTTGCGATCTCGGCCCAAAGATCACACCAATCGGAAGTCTGGCCACGTTGCTGTGGCTGCATGTGCTAGCGCAGAAAAATATCCGCATCACCTGGGGCTACTACTTCAAAGTTGGCAGCATCCTCACCCTTCCTATCTTGCTGGTAACGCTGGTGGCACTGGCGTTGCGGCTGAGCATCCCTGCCTAGGAGACACCCATGAAAGTGCTATTTATGTGTACGGCAAACAGCTGTCGGAGCGTTCTCTCGGAGGGGTTGTTCAACCACCTAGCCCCGAGCGGTTTTACCGCCGTCAGTTCGGGCAGCTTCCCAAGCGGACAACTGAATCCACGCGCCGTGAGTACGTTGCAGGCGCTGGGTATCGACACCACAGATCTCTACAGCAAAGGCTCAGAGGTGTTTTCGGACTCACCACCGGATGTGGTGATCACCGTGTGCGATAAGGCTGGAGGCGAACCCTGCCCGGTCTATTTCGGGCCTGCTGTCAAAAGCCACTGGGGCCTTGCCGACCCTTCTGATGTAGAAGGAACGGACAGCGACATCCAGGCCGCATTTGACGCGACAGTCGTCAAGATCAAAGATCGTTTCGCAGCATTTTTCAGTCTGGATCATTCGACGCTTACACCACAGGAACTGAAGCGCGAGCTAGATCGAATAGGTGAACTGTAATGGACGAATTTCCCTCGGAAAGCAGTCTGGATCTTCCAAGTTTGGATCTATCACTGGTTGATATCCCCACACTGGATCTGCTTCAGGGGCACGATCAACCAGCCCACAAGCCGCGTATTTTGTTGTTGTATGGTTCGACCCGTGAGCGCTCTTTCAGCAGGCTACTGACCCAGGAGGCCGCGCGCATCCTGACCCTAATGGGAGCCGAGGCCGTTATTTTTGATCCCTCGGGCCTGCCTCTCCCTGATGACGCTCCGGAAGACCATCCAAAGGTCAAAGAGCTGCGGGATCTGGTTCTGTGGTCAGAGGGACAGGTGTGGTGTTCGCCAGAGCGTCACGGTGCAATGTCTGCTGTATTCAAAGCCCAGATCGACTGGATTCCTCTCACGATGGGCGCTGTCCGGCCTAGCCAGGGCAAGACGCTCGCCGTCATGCAGGTCTGCGGTGGATCACAGTCCTTTAACACGGTAAACCAGCTGCGGATCCTCGGGCGCTGGATGCGGATGATCACCGTCCCAAACCAGTCGTCAGTACCCAAAGCCTTCCTGGAGTTCGACGACGCAGGGCGTATGAAGCCATCTGCCTACTACGACCGTGTGGTGGACGTGATGGAGGAACTGATGAAGTTCACGCTGATGGTTCGGGGCCGGGAAACGTATCTGGTAGACCGCTACTCGGAGCGCAAGGAAAGCGCCGAGTCACTCTCGAAACGAGTGAATCAAAGATCGATTTGAGCGACCAAGGGGATAGAGGATGAGCAACACCACAGTAAGGATTGCGCAGATTTCGGACGCTCAAGCCATCCAGGCAATTTACGCACCGATGGTTGAGCGCACCGCGATTTCGTTTGAGCTTGAGCCGCCTACAGTCGAAGAGATGGCCAAGCGGATTGGGTCGACTTTGCCGAGTTACCCGTATCTGGTAGCGGAGCGAGACGGCCAGGTCATCGGCTATGCATATGCCAGTCAGCACCGGGCTCGTGAGGCCTATCGCTGGTCGGTCGACGTTACCGTTTATATATCGCCAGAAGCGCGCCGTAGCGGCGTCGGTCGGGCACTGTATGACGTGTTGCTGCCGACGTTGAAGAGGCAAGGATTTCACGCAGCCTATGCCGGGATCGCTCTGCCCAATGATGGCAGCGTAGGTCTGCACGAAGCACTAGGCTTTGCTCACATGGGGACGTATCCAGAAGTAGGATTCAAGCATGGCGCTTGGCATGATGTTGGATATTGGCGTATCGCGCTGGATTCAACGAATCCGCCAAAACTGCCCGTGCTTTTCAGTGAGATCAGTCTCTTCTGAATGAGCCACGACCAGCAGATCAAGTGCGCTTGACCCCTCAAAAAGAAACCCCCTCAGCTAGCTGGAACAGCATCTCTTCAACCTGGCGAGTTCCAACGGTGCTGGTAAGCATCGATAGTGGGCTTTTACCCGAGAAGCGTTCTTTCGGTTTGGTTAGCCAACGCACCGCTTTATCTGCGTCACCGAAGAATGCCTCGGCCATGGCCGTAATGTGCGCGAACCGGTAAAGCCGGTCACTTTCATGGGCCGTGAGGCGCTGTCCTCGCTCCACCCTTGTTTTGAGCGTCTTCAGGGTGACAATCTGGTTTCGCTCTCTCGGTTTTAAATTGGCAGCATCGCAGAAGCCCCAGACAGCCTCAGCAGGGAAACCCAGCTCAATCAGCTCATGGGTGCGCTGATCAGATGCGTCTTCAGGTATTTGGAGAAATACATGCAGGCGGGCCCTGTACGCAATTCGCGTTGTTTCGCGGCGGTTTTCCGTAAGCATGCGTCACCTCGGGGTTAAGAGCAGCAACCTGATCGAGTTCCAGCGGCAGGCTCGAACAATGACTCAACAATCGTGCAATCTGAAGTGGTTGACCCCAGACATACAGACTCACAGGTGCCAGCCATCGAGAGCAGCTCTGTCCGGATCTGTTGAAGCTTGGCAACCTTCTGTTCTACTTGCGCCAAGTGCTTCTTTACGACCGACAATGCATCCGCGCAGGGGCTATTAGGATCTGCCGCAAGAGCAATCAGTTCGCGGATATCGTCCAGTGGAAAGCCTAGTTCACGGTTCTGCCGGATGAAGATAAGCCTTGATCGGTGCTTCTCAGTGTAGATCCTGTGCCTGCCCGTCGACCTTAGCGCCGGGGGGAGCAAGCCGATTTTCTCGTAGTACCGAATCGTTTCAATATGGCAACCCGTGGATTTGGACAGCGCACCGATTCCTGACATGCGAAATTCTCCCCAAGCATTTTCTTGAACCTGTAGTAGCTACAGATATTACCCTGCTCACTTCGAAAATGACTCAATGAGCTTTAAGGGCATCGCGTGGACAGAGAACAGCTAGAACGAAACCAGATATCAGTCTACTTCGCTGCCGTAATAGTCGCCGCCATTGGAGGGCTGCTCTCACCCGTCGCGTCCCAAGCGTTGGGCGTGCTGGTGACACCGGCCATCGCAGTGCTGATGTACGCCATGTTCCTTCAGATTCCGTTTCTGGATCTACGTGAGGGAATTGCGAACAAGCGCTTCATGGCGGCTCTTCTATCGGCCAACTTCATCCTGATTCCGTTACTGGTTTGGGCGCTGACCATGGGGCTGACGGATCACCCGGCTATTCTGGTGGGAGCCTTGCTGGTGTTGCTGACACCGTGCATCGATTACGTCGTCGTGTTCACACACATCGGCAAGGGTGACTCCAAGCTGACGTTAGCCGCCACGCCTGTACTGCTGTTGCTCCAGCTAGTGCTATTACCGGTCTACCTAGCCTTTATGCTAGGTAGTGACTCAACCGTAGTGATCTCCATCGGCCCATTTGTTGAGGCCTTTCTAGTCCTGATCGTTTTACCTTTGCTGTTAGCCGTGGCAACTGCTGCCGGAGTGAAGAAATCACGCATCGTGGAAGGCTGGAACAGCGCCTGGGCCTGGATGCCTGTTCCAGCGATGGCGGCAGTATTGATCGTAGTGATCGGCTCTCAGATTGGGGCTGTGGTACGGGACATGGACAAGCTGTTGCCCGTCATTCCTGTCTACATTGGCTTCATGCTTCTGGCACCGCTGGTAGGTGCGTTGGCGGCACGGATCTTTAAATTGCCAGCTATCACGGCCAGATCAGTGGCGTTCAGCAGCTCGACACGTAATTCGCTGGTGGTTCTGCCTCTGGCCCTGGCTTTGCCCGAGGAGATTAGAGGACTCGCGGCGGCGGCAGTCATTACCCAAACGCTAATTGAGTTGCTCAGTGAGCTAATCTACATCCGCGTGATCCCCGCCTTTGTTTGGCGCAAGGCGTAAATATTTCACAATTAGGTGCAGACACGTGCCCACCACTTCCTCGCATACGGAGACTGAAGCTTGAGCATCGATAAAACGACCAGGTTGATTACCACTCGTAGCTAGGTGAATGCCAACCTCTTGCTGAAAGCGGGTTGGACGCTCTTGCTTGTCGCGGATCGGCGCGAAGGAGAGTATCAATGGTTCGACTACCAATTAGGTTGTCAGCACCCAGAAGAGCCTCCAGAGATCAGGTTCACCGGCGCTGAGGGTGGCCCTGACCCATTCTGAGACTCGTGGTGCGAGCATTGCACGTCGCACTCGTGCAATGCCGCGCACCATCAGTCATTCAGAGCTGATTTCGGCAGCTAAAACAATCGATGGCACCGCACTGACACCTGTTTGCATTCCCACTGACCAGTTGCATTCGACTTTACCAGTCCCAGCTTTGTGAGGCACCGCTCAGGTGCGTTTGCGGCTTTTGACTCTGCGCATCGACTCACCTTTCAACTCGATGGTATGGGACTTATGGACAATTCGGTCAAGAATTGCATCTGCGATTGTCGGATCAGCGAACAAGTCGTACCACTTGTCCTGCGGATACTGGCTGGTGATCAGGAGCGACCCGTTTTGAGACTGCTGATCGATAACCTCAAGCAAAAAAGGCCCTAGTTGAGCATCTATTCCACCGATACCCAGATCATCAATAATCAGCAGCTCTGCACGGATTAGCTGACGCCGCAGCTTAAGCAGGTACTGAACGTCATTAGGTTGAATTCAGCGTGACCTCTGTCGTATCGGCGCAATGCCATAGGTCGGGGTGAGAGGTTTTCTCGGAAAAGCGACGTTTGAGTGGCCACAAAGTTGATCTAGATGCACATGACTCGACTCAGGCAAATCTGGTCAAGTCGAATGCAATTGAGTGGTCAGTGCGGAATGCAATCGACTGGTCAACAGGAATGGAAATGACTGGTCAAATCGAATGCAAACGGGTGGTCAAGTGAATGCAATTACACACATATGGCTGACTCGAAAGGCATACGGCGCTAGGTTAGCGAGGCCGTCTCTTCGCTGCCATAGAGGATAGTGCTACTAACGAGTATTCACTCGGTAATCGTATTGGTTGCTTTTTTGAATTGACAGATGATGGGCTAGCGCGTGCTCTACTCTGTATGCCAGTAAACATCTCCTTGATGCGTTTTGGTAGCTCCATTTGATCAGATGCTGGCCTTTCCGAGATGCCGTGGACGACCCACAGTGGCCGCGTGGATATTTAAGCTTGATCGGCTTGGCAATTGGTGTTCTTACTACCAAGCAGATGGGTATGAGTACATAGAAATTTGGGCAGAAATACGTCTGCCTTCGACGAGCCTTAAACTATGCGAGGCTAGACGGTGCAAGGCGTTTGCCCGTTACGCGAAAAGCGGCCATTGGGGGGCAGGCGGTCTGCTTTCCGTACAGATGTCTGTTTCTATTGTAAAGGATGGCTACAAGAACGGGTTCTGCCCCAATGGTGGAATCGGAGTCGGAACGTTATGCAGGTCCCTGACCAGGGCATCAAACTGCGCAGGGTAGTTAGGGCCAGGAGTCAGATCAAATCTCAACCGGCCGCCTAGCTCAGGGGGAACCTGCGTTTGGGGTCCTGATTGGCGCACTATCGGAATGAACTTGTTGGTCCCTACATTTCTCATCAGTTCCCCTGTGACCATGGAGTGCTCATATCCCACCCCACCTTGTCTCGCGATTGCTCGTTGATAGTACCCGTCTGTACAGATGACCAGCACCCGATCCGCTTCTCGAAGAGAACGTTCCATGAATGCTGCAAGGTCTTCTCCACCACGAACGTGCCATTGATCGAGAATTGCATCTATCCCATTGGAGCGCAGCGTTGCGGCTAGATGAGCAACCCACTGGCGGTGCTCTGGCGAATCCCAAGAGTATGAGACGAAAACCTTCGGCGGCCTCGGCTGCGGTAGCAATTGGGCGTTCCCCAATAGATTACTCGCGGCAAGGGCGGTGGGTAGATCTACATCTTTGAGGGCCCAATGGGTGCGGCAATGCTCTAGACTACGCGCATTGATATCAAGCTCCGCATAGATTGTGCTAAGCAACCTCTGTGGGATCGGTGGAATATGCGGATCTATCGCCAGTGTGATTCGAAGTGCATTCTGCAATTGCTGAACTTCTGTAACACGGCCAACCTTTGCTGGCTGGTTGCGAAACTCTTCGTAAGCAAATAGAGCGGGTATTTGTATGAGATGCTGGAGTGCATCTGGGCTTAGGTCTCTATACCTATCCCTGATCGTGGGCACGGTATGTTCGAGAAATCGATCTCTGCCGATGGTCCAGGTAGGACTGTTCCAGTCGTCTTCACCAGCAGTCATCAACAGGTTATACATGCAGGACATCCCTGGCCCAATGGGCACATCAAATGGACGGCAACGATCAAAACAGCCGATGGTCACTTTGACATCCCTGAGTAATTTTCTCCAGAGCAAAGCGCGTTTGTCACTTTAGTCCTACTAGGGTGGTCGAGCGTCCGTAACGTCACGCGTGGTACCCGATACCGATCTGAAGGATGTTTAGAGAGAGTGTCAGGATGAATTGAATCTTCTAATGGCAATTTTTTTCACAGTTGTGGCTAGGCTGCATCGGCCGAATGAGCCAAGCTGAAGCGCCCATTCAGCATGGGGATTTGCGGAAGTTCGCATTATCTATCTGAGGGTTGAGAGTTTTAGTGGTTTGAAGATCGGCTGATCTCATTTTTGAAGAGCACACTCTGTTGGTAGGGGCAATAATCCGGAGCTTAACTCCTGTCTAATGCCCGGTGCTCAGCTCTGATTGTTGGCCGACCTCACTACTGTTTGGCTAAACCTTGAGCGTGCCGCAAAAGTTGCTGATCGGCAAATCAGCTTTCGATGGCCAGCAACTTTGTGCTTCAGTTACTTGGGGCACTGGCGCGGAGGCACATATCGGTCCCTTTGGATACCTTAAGCCGTATTCTTCGACTCTTGCGCCGCAATGCACTATTAACTTTTTGCAATGTCAGGATTTGGCACTGCATTGTGCAGAAAGAATGGTATATGGTTTGCTGCATTTAAGCCGCCATTATGAATTGTTCCAAGATCCTCCGGAGTTACATCCATAGTAGGCCAGATTTTGTTATGGCCAACAAACCTGTCTAGATCGAGCTTGTTTAACTCTGCGAATAGATAGTCCTGAGATTCCCCTCGACTAACTCCGGAAGCCCAATATGAGAAAGAGCTGGCTATAATGTCGGATACTTGTAGCTGTAAATATTGCTCTGAACTTGAAAAGGTTAATGATTTTCCCTTTATGGGAAGATTTATTTTTCTTCGGTCGTAGCCTAATTCTACCTCGCTCTGCGTCCAGTCCATAAATAGAGCAAACAAGGCTCTTTCTTTTTCGATACTATGAGAATCATCATGAATAATATGAAAACCCTTAGGGTATGAGTTGCCCCATAAGACGCAATGGCTGAAAAATGCGGGTATAGAAGGATCTAAAGAAGTCTTATCAATGCCTTCAAGTGCACCGTGTATACAATTCTTAGTGCTTAAAATTAGGTCAATATCTTCTTTGAATTTGTCGGAAGAAGATGAGTCTTTTACCTTTTCAACAATGGTATAGAAATTTTCGACATGCTCCTGCCCTTGCTCACGAATCATTACAACAAAAGATTTATACATACTCAGCACTAATTCTGGATCACAGAATGTCGGCAAGCAGTAATAGAGCATGTTTGATAAGGCTATATTTCTACCGTTTAGGTAAAGATCTTCGCCCATCAAATGCATCATATGTTCTACAAGGATGTCTACGATTTTTGTAGTTATCATGAAGTCTTTTAAAAAAATGTTGATTTTTACTTTCTTAGGGTTTATCAACTTACTTTTCATGAGCCTAATAATGCCGTCTTGTCCGGATTTCCTGCGTCGGAGATTCTTGAAATGAGCCTCATGAGGTGAATTAGAATCCACGAGGTCAATAAGCTGTTGAGCTTCTTTATTTGAGAACATGCAGCTAGCTAAGGTGAATACCGGTTGATTAAGGTCGAGAAGATTTGATCCCGTATTTCCTGACTCATCAAAGTAGACTGTTGGAATTTTTTGTTTTTCTCGTAAATCGATCAGCTTTAGCTGATTGATTTTTCTTTTTTTTTCAGCTTTCTTAGCACTGTTCTTCGCTTTACTATTTCTGCTCATATTTTCTCTAAGCCTAGCTCTAAATAGCCCGCAAATTGCTTGGTAGCGCATTCATGGGCTCTGTGGATAATATTTTTATTCTCTCTTTTGCACTTGGCTATACCGTGCATTTTAGCAGACAAGTGACCGTTGAGAGGAGCCGTGCACCATGGAACGGAAAGCAATTCTGTTCAATCAATCCCGGCAGTAGGCCAAGCATAGCTGCTCATTTGTCACCGCGCAGTCCAATGGGTAACTTCTTGCCGACTTTTGCCTTTCACGATGTGAAAAAAGACTGATATGGAGCGGTCGTATATGAGCGGTTTCTGCCTAATGGTAGCTATATTTGACGACAAGTGGCGAGTCTTGTGTGCCACAGAGTCAAGGATGTTTAGAGTTCTTTCAGCGGTAAGATATTACAGGCGTCGGCCGAGATGATAGAGTAGGGTAAACGTCTAAACACATCCCCATGAGACATAGCATGAATACAGGATTGACGGAAAATGAGATGCGTCGAGCGTTATTCGGTAGCGGTGAGACTTCTACGCCGGTTACCTCTGATGCGGGAGAAGTGCTCCCGGATGTGGTGATAGTGCCGCCAATAAAGACGGTGGCGAGAAAAAAAGTTGCAAAAGCCTTCACTCCTAGGTTGAGTGTCACTCTCCGGGTGGGAAATGAGTTTGAAGGCGTAACGCACGAGATAATCCATGACGCCGATACGTTGAGCACCCTACTGGCACAGCAAGAAGCCACGAAATTGGCGAAGAAAAAATTTAGATATGTGGAAGTGATATCGATCAAATCGATGCAATAGCTGTCTCACTAATCTTGCGCTACAATAAAGACCAGTCTTGGAGTTTCATGACTATGCCAAAACTGACTTAGGGGCTGTGGTGTAGTAGTCTTTATATCGGCACTTATGTTTTCGAGAGTTCATAACTTCATTTCAATCTCGTAGAAAGTCCCTTGAAACAGCCCCTGAGTCTAGATATTCTTATCCGTTAATATGGTCACCAAATAATCGGAAGTATGCTGTATTGTTTTTTCTGAAATTAATTGCTATTGGGCCATTTAAAATTATTGGCGAATTTGGTGTATGAAGTAGAATAAAAGTTATCTCATAGAACAGTAAAAACATAAACCAACAGTGTGCGTAAGTAGTTATCGACGCTGTACTACTTCTAAACGGCGCAATGGATTTGGCATGAGCGCGATCGTTTCGAAACGCATAACCGAGGCCACTGACTAAAAAAAACAGCACCTCCGACTTTGTCAGCTGAACAAATGAAGAATTCAGTGAAACTTTTTCTAGTCTGATAATTCTACGTATCAAAGAAGCACCATTTCGACGATCCTGCATATTTGCATAGTCATAATTCTGTGACAAAAATTCTAAAACAGTTTGGAGCGAGGTGCTAATAACTGGAGGATTTCCAGTTGAAAAAAGCAGGCGTTTTGCATAGCTAGACAATGAATTTTGCTGGGCACCTGTAAAACTGTATGGGCCAGACTCGCATATTCTTTTCAATAAGTATTCGCAGGTTTGAAACGGAATTTTTTCAGTTAGCTCAAAAAAAGCATCTGAAACATCTTCCTCTAATGAAAAGAATCCATCGACTGTGGGGCAAACGGTATTTCTAAGCTCATTAGTAATATTGCCTTGACCTCCGATTGCATGCGATGTCAAATATTCAAAACTTCGCCAAATCCAATCAAATGCATGATCCGGCCTAAGCGGCAAACTATCTAGAGCATCCAGCATATAGGAAACACAGACATGCAGGTGTTTGTCGTTCGTGTCTGGAAGTTCATATGGGAAAAATAGTTCGGATAGCTCTATATCGCCAAGCCTAACCTTAAATTTTTCTTCAGCATCAGACACCAATGTTTGTGGCCACAAATTGAATTGGTCAATACGGCGCTTTTTCATGACGAATCTCTCCCTAGAATATAAAAAAACTAGCGCAGCATGCCTTTAGGGCGCTAATTCCAAATGCAAAAAAAATAATTTGACTAGCATATTTATTGCGACCTTGAATTGGTTGCGGCTGTATGGCGAGAAGCTACCGAATTGCCAGCATTCTGTCCACCAGTTGCTTTCGGCGGAAGCAAAGTGAATGTCTTTTTATGGCCGATGCCGGTCCGTTACGAGACGCCGAAAACGACCGATTGGAGCATTCCGAGAAATCGATGCCTCAATATCGCGGTCCTTCTCGTTGTGGCGTATGCTGAGATAAGCCACTGAGCAGACCACTCCCGGCAGTGTTTAGTAGAAATAAAGCCCGTAGCACATGCAGCTCCCTTCGGGGTGTGTTTCGAGCATTCGTAGCTAACGTACTTAATAGGTCATGCGAATGCTATCCAGCCCAACTGGTGAAGCACATGTATGCCTGGACAAGCCTTTGTCCGGGAAAGCCGAATTTGGAGTCTATGAATGAGCAGAACCATCATTACCGGCCCGTCTTTCGACGCGCTTTCATTTTTCAAAAGTACTTCGCTTGGCAGCCTTCACTCCCGTCAATGGCAAGAGCTTTTTGCTGCCTGCCTTGGATTCAACACTCTAGCTGCTGCAATCAGTTACGAGAAAGATGCTGGCACATGCATGGACGACATGACCCGCTCCGCAGCGATCATCCTCGATCCATCACAAGCGTTCACATGGCTCGTGCGAAAAGGCATAGAGGTCAATCACGAAGACCTCTGTCTTATCACTCGTTTTCTGAACGAGTATTGGTCCCGAAAATGTGATCAGTCGCCAAAATTTTATTGGTCCATCCGCGACTACCTTGACGTGATTGGGATGAAGATCGCAGAAAGGACTAGCGTAAGCCTGGCTCTCTTTGTTCAGGCATCTTCCGTACCTGAGCTACCTTCGGGTCCAATGCGTCCAATGCACTCATTGTTCCTTCAAGGGAAGACTAGATGTATCGATTTTCCGCTGGCGCTTCACGAAGAGATGGGATCACCTGAGGCCGAAATCGTAACAGGGAAAGCTAACGTCACGTTCAACTGGCCAAGAGGATTGACGCTACATTCGGTTCGAGCTGCGTGCGAAGCTGAAGAAGCCACTGATATTAGCCCTTTCTCATGGGATCATTTCATCGCAATCGGGACGGAGCGAGTAGTTAAAGCGGGCGGCATAGCCTACCAACAGATTTTCGCACGCCCAACTCTGACAGTTGGGTATCCTGTGGTCACAATGGCTCGTGGACCAGTTGTAATGTGGGAAGAGGCTGTGCCAACTTCTGAGCTAGGTGGTGTGATACTAGATTTAGCTCTTAGTTATATCGGCAGGCGGTTTGATCGAGTGATGCTTCATTTCAACGGCGGGCTGATGCCCGATCACATACAAGCGCACACTCGCGAAGGTCGCCAAATCCAATGGAGTCCATCCCGTGACCGTAATCAGGCAGCAATGTTGCTGAACGTCCCGTCTGAAGAGTTAGTTGGAACCGACTGGGGGCAGTTGCTGCGGGATCTTGTTTTAGTAACGGTCGGCCCTGGAATCGAGGTGCCCTATTATGGCTACCAATCCGATCTGGAAGCTCGGCGGGAGCAGCTTGAGAAAGGACAAGAGGTTTGACCCTTAACTTGTATTGAAGGCATGTAAACAAAGCTTTCGGATCGGTGAACATGCCCCAGACTTCGAAATGCAAGGCGCCACATGATGGCGCCTCCTTCGATAGTGAATACCTGCGCAAATCCGACTCTTGGGCGACTCCGCAGCTCTCATCAAACCCGGTAGCAATGTGCAGAGTTTGCACATTGCTACCGATCTGCACTGACAGCCTCCAATGATCGGAGGTGTCTTATGCATCTGGCTTAACATAATTTAGCTATTGTTCACTTAAACTCATCTATTTCCTGCCCTACACGGTGTAGCAGCTCAGCTGCTTCTAGTGTTACGTCATCTCTAGCTGCCGCGAGAATAAGCACGGTAGGTAACTCGACCCCGATATGAGCGCAGATTCCACGTAGGACTGTCAGTGAGGGCGCGCGCTTTCCGAATTCCAGGTCGCTTAGATACTGAGCTGAAACCACTCCGTCAAAATGTGCCTGCGTCCATCCTCGTCTGATTCTTAAATCTCTGAGTACAGATCCCAGTGATGACTCGAAACTCATGACATGCCCGCCAAAAAAATCAGCTGGCATTAGACGAAGCATGCAGGTATTTTGGAATCAACGATAGGCGATGATAAGATATATCTTATAGGGTATTTTCGTCTTTCTAGGTTACGTCCAGATGCTAGGAGGGTCGTTGCGCACCCCCTCTAGGCTGCGGATGGAAGATGGGACGTGAGTTCTTGTGTGCTAGAAATTAAGGAGTGAAAGCGATGAATGACTACGTTCGAGATGCAATTGTGAAGCTCAAGGGGGACGCCGTAGGTGTTGAATTTACAGGGTTCGTCTCCAACGCTCGTCTGCCCAGCCCACCCGCACTCGAAGGTGAAATTTGGCATCACATTCACGCAGATACCTCTGGACGGTACGCTGACGGCCACAGGATAAAGACATCCCCTATTGTAGAAATTCATGCTGTTGGCAACAGTTTATGGGTCGAAACAGAGGCCCACAGTCGCTACGGAATTCTGTCATTCGCTCCACTCGGATGGATATATTTTAGTCGTATGTATCGAACAACTGACCGACTTGATCCTATGCCCGATGGAACCCCGATATTCGATATGAGCCATTTAGTGGCCGATTCGAGGATGCTGGAACCCGGCATTTCAAAGAGGTTTTTAGAAAGACGAGTTAAGCCTGAGTGCACGATTTCGAAGTTCAAGTCTAGGGTAAAGCAACATCTCCGCCCTGCGCTGGATCAGGATTACCTAACGCGCATGAACGATCATGCCGAAGAATGTAGAGAGGTACTGAAGCGCGGCGGTGTACGGTTGATAAATCATGAGTGATTTTGCTTCGCTGCGTTTAAGCCATCTCATCGCACTTATTAGGATTATCTTCTAGGAAACTAATCGATGCATGCTAAACATATTTCTGACCTTCTAGAGCGTTTTCCTGACGCATTCGCCGTCCCTGCTGAAAGTTTAGAGTGTGGTGATGGATGGTATTCAATTCTCGAAACGCTATGCTCGTGCTTGAGCAATTTAAACCAGGGCGAAACGCAACAACCTGTGCTCCTGCATAATTTCAAAGAAAAATTTGGAAAGCTTCGAATATCGGTACATAGCAGTAATCCAGAAGTCCGTGCTTGGATTTATTTTGCAGAGTCACTCTCTACTCGCACGTGCGAAATTTGTGGTTTGCGTGGAAGATTGATTTTTCTTGATGGCTGGCAGCGAGTTCGCTGTCCGGATCATTTTTATATTCCTAGTTATGAATGTTAACAGTATTAACGCTATTCTAAACTAGCCATAGAGTAACAAGAGTCGACGGGGGTATGATGCTTTTTCCAGTTAAGATGATCATGGCAAATGATCCAGCTGTCTCGATATACGCTAAAGCCTTTCTTGAAAGTCATAATGTTCGTCCGAATTCACCTGTGCCGTTGTATGTTTTGAAATCTTTGATTTCTTCTCCGCGCTTATTCGATGTGTATTGGGATGATTTTAATTCAGCAAATTGCGCCATTGCAGGCGATACTTTTTTAGATCGGTTTACTATGCTTGCAGATAGCAAGCAGAAGACATATGCGATCTCGTTTGAACAATGGACTATTTTACGAGGCAACCATAAAGATCATCAGGACTTTGACGCCGGGAATCGCGACGTCTTAAAGATTCAAGTCTGGCCTTTCGAGCCGCAATCTTTAAGTGCAGAGCAGATGCTGCTTGCGGTCGCAGTATCATATTCAGATGTTGAGTTGTTGGATGAGCCACGTTTATGCGGAGCCTTAAATATGCTCCTTTCAGATTATAATGTGGAGTGTTATTGGGAAAACCGAATTTATGGATAGTCTTCTAAATATCGGAATGTGCTTTCAATAAATATATTCTTCCGGAGGTGATACGATGATCACCTCCGAGGTATCTATGTTTTAATTATTTGGTTCTTGTTCAATGTCGTCTATCAATCCCACGTCTAGGCCATTTTCTCCAGTAGAACTATAGTGTGCAACAATGTAGGCTTTATACCTATTAACAAATGTGTCAGGCACGTCGTTGTCTACCAGGATTATCTGACATGGGACTTCTTTTTCCTCGGCCCTGGTCGCCACACTGAGCAGATACTCATAAATGTTTTGGTATTTCAATGGGTCAGAAATACCTTCGCGGGTATCTTCCTGCACGTTCGTCTGATCTTGATATTTCTCTTTAGTCGTTTTGCCCAAGTATTTGCCTACAGTGTCTATCATCAGAAGTCTAGGGTGGTTTATTTCTGCGTCAATAGCATACTCTAAAAGAGAAATCATAAAGCCGACGGAAGATATTGTTCTAAGTCCACCTGATGTTATGTTCAGATAATCGCGATTACGGATAATGGGGGCAAAACTTTTAGGGCTGATGCTAATCCCTTCTTGCCTCTTAATATTTACTTTTTTAAGATATTTGCTGAGGTAATCTGCGAGAGTTTCCAAAACTTCGGCAATACTTGGGGCTGTCTCTCTAAGTTCAGAGAGACGCTCGTTTAATTGCTTAATTGCAAGATTCAGATTTTCATAGGTGTCATGAATTTTTTGCTGCTGATTTCTAACGCGTATGTTATTAACTAGATAGTCGCGGGCTTTTTTGTTGGACGCGATTTCCTTAACCAGAGTATCTCGTTGCGTGAGATACGGCGTAATCATTGCTTGGCTTTCGGTGTCTAACATTTCTCTAGCGCGAGAAAGGTCAGAGTTGTATGCCGCTTGGTCTTTAGCTAAATCACGCGATTTAGATGACAGTTCATCAATAAGCGATTGTATACTTTTCTTTTTTTTCTGAATGGAATTCAGTTCATCTGATAAAGTGTCTCTGTTAACCGCTTGAAAGCTTTCACTTGCTTGCGTTGGCTCAATCGGCGTGTCGCAGACAGGGCAGGGGTTAGCCTGCGTTGTAGCTTGACCGATTCTAGTCTGCGCATGAATGATGCTATGTATTTTTTCAATGTCATTTTCATAGTCATTCTTCAATCGCGAGTACTTTTCTATTTGTGCCCTCGTCTTCACGATTTCCTGTGTTGCGTGTTTTTCATTCAATGATAGTTCGTTGAAAATAGCTTTAAGTTCAGTGTGATTTTGAGAGCTGGCGACCATAGAGTCATTGATTTTTTTAAATTCGACTTCAAGTCCATCTATTGTTTCATCTATTTTTGTAATCGAATCATCAATAGAGGTTTGGCTGTCGTAACCTGTTTCTCTCAAGAATTCAGAGACCGAAGTATACTTGTTAAGAAGTTGCTTGCTTTCGCGACTGCGTTCGGCGATCTGCACCTCTAGTTCTGAAATACTTGAGTCCAAAACATTAAAAATGTACTTGATGACTTCACGATTACTAGTGGATTTTATCCAATTGTTTAGATCTAGGAAGCTTTTGCTTCCGACATCGTCTTGGTTGATGTACACATATTTGAAGAGGTTTCGAAAGCTCAGTCGCTTTACTTCAGAGTCTACTTTGGATGGTGAAACCTTAATTTTTACCTTTGGGAAGCCTAAGCTATCAAGTAAGAAATCAGAAAAAAAACCATCTGGAGCTTGGGTGTCAGTGAAATTGGGTGAATATTTTTTTGGAAAAAAATTTCCGCATTTCTCGAATACGCATGGATAAACTTCTATGTATTCTTTCGGGTCATAGATGTTACGCTTTATCGTCAGAGATATCCCATTTATTTCTAGCTCAAGAGCAGCATATTCAATGGAGGTTCTTACTTCATCTGATAGTTCAATGCTACTGGCGCCGAGTAAGTAGTTTATAAACTCTAATATGCTTGATTTACCCGTGTCAGAATCACCATAAATAATGTTCACGCCTGGGAAAAATGGGATTGAGTATGTTTTTCTATAACCGACAAGATTGAGGCCGCTAATACTGATGTGAGATTTCAATTTCAATTCCTTTTGAAAGCTTCATTTAGGTATGAATGAAGTTTGCTAGTTGTTTGCGTTTGCAAAGCTGAGAGGCTCTCTATTACCTCTATGGCTGAGGCGAAGTAGTTTTGGCAATCTTTATCGAGAGAGGGCGGTTGCGAAGGCGTCAATGCTTCACCCGAGGTCGAGTAAATCAAACTTTCTACAAAAGAACTTCCTACCGGGTTCAATAAGTATTTTATTGAGCTAGGGTCTGTTTTTTCATCACATGCCAACATTCCCCGCGCCGCTAACTCTTTGATTAGAGCTTTAAGCTTTGATCGGTTGAAAAGAATATCCACATTTGTTGATAAGCTCTCAATGGTGTAAGTATATTGGGAGTTGATTGGTGCAAATTTTTTGCCTGCTAATCTAAGTACTTCGTTTATCTTTGATGGGTTTTTCGTAAGATAGATGAAAACTTGGATTTTTTCAAAGTCCAGCACTGCGTTTTTCTTAGATGTCAGACCTAGCTTATAAATTATGAGTGCTAGCAATGAATAGTTTAGTGAGAAGTCATCGTCTATCAATAAATAGGGCAGCGCTTGGTTCATTGTTGTGGGCCTCTTTTCGCCACTACATCCTCAATGGAAGTATTCGCGGACCATACAATGTCGATATCTTCCTTGTTAGCAAGTTGATGAATCATGCCCTTTTTGTGGACACCATCTAATTCTGCTAACAATGTCTTGAGGTATGACCCATCTTCGCTCATTATTTTTGCGTGGACGCGTTGCACGAACTGGTCTGGAGTGGTCTTGTTCGCAATGTGGTGTTCGTGCTCTTGGCGATAAATCTCTCTTACCTTTCCGTACAGTACGCTTAGAAGTTTTTTGTCGTGGTCGCTAGTAAATAGCTTTCTGGCTTCTTCTGCGTTAAAGAAGTATCCCTTTGCGTTGCCCGTAATGCCTTCATGTACGTCAGCTATGACCATCTTTAGCACAAAAAAATGGTCATCATATTGATTGTTATCTTTGAAGTCTCGTACTGCAAGAGGGGCTTTATATGCTGCTTCAAATTCTAAAATATACTTAACTACCGCTTTGTAGACTGTTTCTTCTTGACTTTTGGGTTTGCAGATACTGGTGTGATCTTCATCTACTGCTCTTGAGTCTTTTTTCAAACTTTCAATTGCTAAAGCACTTTTCTTGTCAACAAATTTGTCATGCGCACCGTAGATGTATTTTGTAGGTGGTGGGGAAGACGTGTTTATCCAGTCGCGGCTGAATTGGTAGACAGCATCGCTTAAGACATTCAGATCACTGAGTTGAACGTTAGAGGAGATAAAAGACGCCATGTTTGCTATTTTTGCCCCTGTGTGGGGGACTGCAAGCGAAATAAACCCTTTAACCGCTGTCGACTGGGTTTCCTCTAGCTGGCCAAGAATACATGCTTTTGATATCAGGCCACCCATGCTGTGTGCTATGACGATGACTTTTTCGTAATCACTGAGGTTGACTTCAAATTCTGTGCGTAGCAGTTGAGCGATTTCAGTGATTGGAAGATTTGTTCTAATGCTCTTTCTTGAGCTGAACAGACGAGCAAATATGCCTTTGGTAACACCATACGTTGTGGTGAATGTTGTGAAATAATTGAAACATCCTATATCGTAACGGTCGCTTAGTTGTGGGTCGACCGCTAAGAGACTTGGAAATGAGATATTTTCGTCAAAAGACCAAGTTTCTTGGCCTCCTTTTAGTCCGTGCACGAAAATCACCGCGTTGGGTTTTTTCTCTTTTTTTACCCATGTGATCATGCTCATTTGGATTTCCCTTTCCTTAGTGGACCGCTGCTGTAGCCTCGAAAGGCGACGCAAGTCGACAGATTGATTGTGTTCTGCTGATGCTTTAGCAGGGCTGCGCCAACACGCCACTGGCCAAGCGAAGTCGCGAGCATAGAGCTTTTTGGGGGCGAATTGCCATTAGGTCGTCAAGCCGATATCTCATTGGTCGCTAGGGCGGAAAGAGAGTGCTAAAGATACGTGATCCCATGACGTCAACACTTTGAGTGATGGGGAGTTGGGTAGTGTTGACCTGTCTTGTGACGCTTTTGTTATGTATTTTCTATATTAATCAAATGGATGCGATAGGTTTTTGCTCGCAGACCTTAGGTCAACATCCTGCCCATATAACTTTTGGCTCAACTTGATTTCTATCATCCGGACTTGCGGATCCTGTGCTTGCGTGGCGAAGCGTTGCGGATCGAAACGGCCATCTGCCGTCCTGCAACCGAAATAACCGCTGCCCAATTCCCAGGTCAGATCGCCGCCGTATTCCCGATGATAAGGGCTGATGCTGCCTTCACCCGTGTCATGGGCAAAATTGCCAAGCTTGGCGCCTTTGTTTAGCGCACGAATGGCATTGGCGCTGAGCGAACCAAAGCTCATCGCCGAAATGTTGAATATCGAGGCCGAGTAAGGCTGCGTGCATTGCGGGCCGCCGACGGTGACCCGGAACGCATTCGGATCGCTCAGTGGGGCGGGGCGCATGGAGTGGCTGATGAACTCGAAGCCGGTCTGGTAGACATCAATCAACGTGCCGAAAGGCTTGTCCGCTGATTCGTTCTTGGCGCGGGAATACACCAGCGAACGTTGTGCGCGGGAGAAGGGCAGGGCGTCGCTGTCGGATTCCAGCAGGTACTGACGGATCTCCGGGCGTATGGCTTCTACGGCGTAGCGAATGTTGCCGAGAATCGGGTAGTTACGACGCACCGAGTGAGGCGATTGCAGCAGATCGATGATCCCCACCAGCGACAGCAAGGCAGTCAGCAACGTAAATGGCCACAGCCATTCGTGATGCCAGAACGGCACGCTGAGCAGAGTAAAAAGCACACAACCAACGAAGAAGGCGTAACGACTGAGAATCGACAGACTCATACGGTTTCCTGGGGGCTAAGGACGGCGGTTTTTCGATCTGATTTTTTTGGGTGTTTCTGGCTCAGCGCTGTTCCTGCGGCGACAGTCGCTGTGGTCATTCAGCAGGTCGGGATTCAGAGGGCAGCAGGTCTTCTGTCTTCTGAAGACTATCGGCAGAATTGAGGATAGCTGAACGATAGGGATCAGCCGGGCAGGCGGCGAATTCAGTCCGTCAGAACCCAGGGTTTGATATGGCGAATGCGCTCGGCCATTTCGTAGACATCCTCTCGTCCTTCATGGCTGGTCCAGCGCAGATGTTCGATCAGCGCCTGTTCCCTGGGGTTTAGCGCGACGAAACCCAGCTCATCGGCTTTGCGCATGAAGGTATCGCGAGGTTGCGAGGGGGTACTGGCGGCGATCACTTCCTGCAGCGCGCTTTGTAGCATTGAGACATAGCCGACCAGCATCGACGGGTTGCACAGCACGTCGGTCTTGTTGACGTAGCCGTCAAGCAGACGCAGCGAATCCCTTGCTTCGATCAGGCGGCTGTAGGCGTGGGGGGAGATTTGGTAATGATCGGGTTGAGACATGGCTTGCTTCCATCCGGCCGGTGCGCCAGGAGACCAGTCCCGGACCGTTGATCCAGCAACGGCGGGTCGAACCTTAGCGGCTAGTGCCTACCTAATCAAGTTCACGAATGATGCAAGTCACGACAATCGATTTTGGTCTGAATAGGGTGATATGTTATGTTGTAACTCAAATTCACTCAGTGATTCGGAGACATCATGAAACCTGATATCCACCCTGCTTACCGTCAAGTGCTGTTCCATGACACGGCAGCTGATGTGTTCTTCCTGATCGGTTCGACCGTCGATACTGATCGCACGCAAAAACACAGCGATGGCGAAACCTATCCCTACGTAGCACTCGATGTGTCGAGCGCTTCACACCCGATGTACACCGGGCAACAACGTAAAACCACCACTGAAGGCCGAATTGCGGGCTTCAACAAGCGCTTTGCCACGTTTGGGTCTGGCGCGAAAAAAGACACCGCCGAAGCTGAATGATGCGGTTCTGTCTCACGGGATGGACGATCAGAACCTCCATTCCGTGAGATTTTTTTTGCCTTTTTTTGACTTCGACGACCATCTGCGCGCATCGCTACTGGACTAACGCGCGATTTTGCTTTTGACTCTGCGGCCTGAAAATCAGGAGTTGCCGCTTTGAAAAAGTCAGTCGCTATCCTCTTCGGAGGACAATCCAGCGAACACGAAGTCTCGCTGCAGTCAGCCAGGAACGTGATCAACGCGATTGATCGCGGCACCCATGATCTGACGTTGATTGGCATCGACAAGTCGGGCCGCTGGCTGTGCTTCGATGAAAGCGATTACCTGCGTAATGCCAACGATCCGGCAAAGATCAGCCTCAGTGCTTCGGGCAAGCGCCTGGCGTTGTTGCCGGGCAGTGCTGGCGGGCAGTTTGTCGATGTCGAGTCGGGTGTAGAACTGCCACGCATAGACGTCGTATTTCCCTTGATCCATGGCGCGTTCGGCGAAGACGGTTGTTTGCAGGGTCTGTTGCGCATGCTGGCGATTCCCTGCGTGGGGCCGGATGTGCTCGCCTCGGCGGCCTGCATGGACAAAGACGTGACCAAGCGCCTGCTGCGTGACGCCGGTATTGCCGTGGCTCCGTTCGTGGTGGTCAGTCATGGAGAGTCGGTAGAGTACGCGACAGTCGTCGCACAGCTTGGCTTGCCGATCTTCGTCAAACCAGCGAGTCAGGGCTCGTCGGTAGGTGTCAGCAAAGTTACTGATGAAGCCAGTTACAGCGCCGCGCTGAAACTGGCCTTCGAATACGACCACAAGGTGCTGATCGAAAAAGGCATTGTAGGTCGAGAAGTCGAATGCGCAGTGCTCGGCAACCGTCAGCCGCAAGTCAGTGTCTGCGGTGAAGTGATCGCCAACGACGAGTTCTATGCTTACGACACCAAATACCTGAACGGTGACCAGGCGCGCATCGCGATCCCTGCCGAACTGGCGTCCGATGTCAGCGACGAGGTGCGTCAAGTTGCGCTGCGTGCTTATCAAGTACTGGGCTGTGCCGGTCTGGCCCGGGTGGACTTCTTCGTCACTGAGGCGCGGGACATCATCATTAATGAAGTGAACACGATTCCCGGCTTCACCTCGATCAGCATGTACCCCAAGCTGTGGCAGGCCACGGACTTGTCCTACGCCGGTCTGATTGATCGTCTGATCGCGCTGGCACTGGAGCGTGCTGATGAAGCGCGTCAACTCAAGACCGAGATATTTTCATGAAACTGATTCATATCGCTGCAGCGTTGTTAATCGGGCCGGACGGACGGACCTTGCTGGTACGCAAGCGCGGCACCCAGGCGTTCATGCAGCCGGGTGGCAAGATCGACGCCGGTGAGTCCGCTGCCGAAGCGCTGGCGCGGGAGCTTGAGGAAGAGCTCGGGTTGCGGATCGATCCAGCCAAGGCGGGTTATCTCGGTTCTTTCGCGGCGCCTGCCGCTAACGAGCCAGGGTTCGAGGTGCGCTGCGAGCTGTTCGAAGTGCGCATCAATGTCGAGGTCTTTCCCGCTGCGGAGATCGAAGAAGTCGTCTGGATCAGCGCCGACAGCCACCCGGATCTCAATCTGGCACCGCTGACCCGGGACACCATCCTGCCGATCTACCGGGGCATGCTCGCCGAGGCCTGATCAGCATCAGGCTTTTCCGGGAATCCCGTATTTACGCAAGCGATGGGCAATGGCGGTGTGCGAGGTCTGCAAGCGCGCCGCCAGTTGCCGGGTCGACGGATAGTCGGCGTAGAGCTTTTCCAGCAAGGTTTTTTCGAAGGTATCGACAGCCTGTTCCAGGCTGCCGACTTCGCCATCAACGTCCCCGGCAACGGCTGTGCCGGCGATGTCCAGATCACCGATGTCTACCAGATTGCTTTCACTGATGGCCGCCGCGCGGAAAATCACGTTCTGCAATTGACGCACGTTGCCCGGCCAGCGATTGCCCAGCAACGCCGGATAAGTGCCGGTAGCAAGTCGGCAGACCGGGCGCTGAATCTGTGCGCAAGCCTGTTCCATGAAGTAGCGCGCCAGTAACAGAATGTCCTGTCCGCGATCGCGCAAGGGCGGGACTTCCAGATTGAGCACATTCAGGCGGTAGAACAGGTCTTCGCGGAAGGTGCCTTCGCTGACCATTTTTTCCAGATTGCGATGCGTTGCGCTGAGGATGCGCACGTTGACCTTTACTTCCTTATCCCCGCCAACACGCCTGAAGCTGCCGTCGTTGAGGAAACGCAGTAGCTTGGCTTGCAGGTACGGCGACATTTCGCCGATTTCATCGAGAAAAACAGTGCCCTGATTCGCCAGCTCCATCAGCCCCGGTTTGCCACCTCGTTGCGCCCCGGTGAATGCGCCGGGGGCGTAACCGAACAGTTCACTCTCGGCGAGGTTTTCCGGCAGGGCGGCGCAGTTGAGTGCCAGAAAGGGCGCGCTGTGTCGGGCGCTGGTCGCGTGGCAGGCGCGAGCCACCAGCTCTTTGCCGGTGCCGGTTTCACCCTGGATCAACAGTGGCGCGTCCAGCGCAGCAACCCGCTGTGCGCGGGCCTTCAAGGTGCGGATAGCCGTGGACTCGCCCAGCAGCGCATCGAAGCCTTCGGCATGGTCGTGATGCAAGGCCGACAGACGCTCACCGATACGGCTTGGCTGGTAAAGGGTGAGCAATGCACCCGCATCGGTAATCGGCGTAGCGTCCAGCAAGAACGCTTCGCCGTTGAGCGTGACTTCACGTAAAGGCAGGCGAAAGCCGTTTTCCAGCAATGCGCTGTGCAGACCCGGATCGGCAAACAACTCGGCCACCGGTTCACCGGCAGGCTCGCGCCCGATCAGCGCGATCAACGCCGGGTTGGCCAGCAGCACATGCCCGGCACTGTCCAGCGCCAAAACCGGATCGGTCATGGCTGCCAGCAATGCATCGAGCTGCAAGTGGCGACGCTGGCCGGGCAGAATATCAACGACCGTAATGGCTTCAACGCCACGCACCCGGAACAGTGCGTCCTTGAGTTCTTCAAGGACCTGATGGCTGAGGGTCGGTGCGTCGATGTAAACGTTGGGCGGCACCATTTCCACCGCATCCAGATTCAGATTGCGCCCACCCAGAATGGCCAGGACTTCCTGAGTGATGCCGACGCGGTCGATGAAGCTGACGTGGATACGCATGGGGCGCTAATGGTTCTGGGTGAAGAGGGGGGGCATTATGCCAGTAAAACCGGGGTGCAACGCTCAACTGGAATGAGTCTGGCGGGGTAACTGTGGTTTGAGATGCCACGGTCGCCTACCGTAGACCGCCTTTTCACAGCATTCCGTTGGAGCGAGGCTTGCCCGCGAATCAGCCGACGCGGCAGGGCAGACGAACCGCATTATCGTTCTTCGCGGGCAAGCCTCGCTCCAACAGTGTCTCTGCGCCCTATCTCAAACCAAGTGCTCTGGCTTCACCGGTTCGCCCGGTTCGATGCCCAGCTTGTCGTGAACGTCCTTGAACATACGGTCATATTCTTCATGCATCGCCAGCGGCACCAAAGCGGTGTGCGGCATGCCGTGTTTGACCGCGATCTGGTTGGCGTTGTGAGCAAAGTTGCAGGCCAGATCTTTTGGCAGTAAGAATTCATCCTCGAACGTGTTGCCTGCGACTTCGCCCTGCATCGTGAAATGCATGGATTTGCCTTCCTCAGGATGCTCGCTGACTTCGTAACGGATATGAATGTCATAGCCGAAATCCGATGCTTGCAGCGGCGCGCGAGTGATATGCAGATGGCCTGGTTCGAACATGTCATTGCCCCTTGGCTGGTCGATGAGTGTCACGGTAGACCCGGTAAGGTCCGTTGACGTTCAGGGAATGTGAAGATTCAACCTTAGGCCATGTCGAGTGACAGTGGCGTGACGAGGATCAGTGCTCAGGACTTGCTGCTGACTGGCTCTGGCCGCGACCATATCCACAGGTTGCCTAGCAGCATGCCGCCAACGGCGGCATACACCGGCCAACCGTGCATCAGATAAAGCATCAGCCCCGCGCAGAGCAGCATGCTGATGGTCGCGCTGATCTTGGCGTTACGGGTCACCCGGCGACCATTGCGCCAGTTGCTCAGAATCGGGCCAAACAGCTTGTGATTTTCCAGCCAGGCGCTCAGGCGCGGCGAGCTTTTGGTCGCAGCCCATGCCGCGAGAAGAATGAACTCGGTTGTCGGCAGGCCCGGAATGAAAATAGCGACAATCCCTATGCCCAGACTGACGTAGGCGAGGATGCCGAACAGAAGGCGAGAGAGTCTGGTACCGGGTGGTTTGGAGGTCATGGTCACTACAGGCAGGTTCAGAAAGCCCGGCCAGCTTAACAGCACCGGGCGTTTTTTCATGCTTGAACCGACTCGACCTTTGGCGCATGGGCATAGGCGTGCTGGAGCAGCACATTGAAGCGTTCGAACGCCGCGATGGCGCCTTGATCCGCCTGAGCCTCTTCCTGCTCGGTGAAGTCCAGCCCGTCCAGGGTTCTGATAAAGCTTTTCCAGCCTTCCGCCCGGCCGCCTGCTGGCTCGCCCAGATGCCGGGCTCCGAAGCTTTCGCTCAGGTTCAGCGCAGCGGCACGCTTGATCAAAAAGGCCGCCCCCAGTTTGGAGCCCTCGGACACAAACAGCCAGCCCATGGCCTGAGCCCTGGTCGGTTTGTGCACCGCACCGGAGATAGTGGGTGGAGTGTCAGTGTTCAGATCGGCAAGATCGGCTTTGGCCTGTTCTGCGCGGCACCGTGCAGGCAGGTCAGGGACGATTTTCTTCAACTCGGGATCGTTATACAGCGCCTGCAGCTCTGCCTGAAACAGATACTGGGCGACGAGGAAGCGCTTGTAGCTTTCCAGCGTTTCAAAGGGCGCATTGGCTTTTACTGCCTTGTCGAGTTGCTCGTGCGGCGCGTGGGTAATCTGGTTCAGGCGCTGGGAACGCAGGGCAGGGCGATTGTTCTCGCAGGTCATTGGGTTCTTCCGTGGCAAACATTGAGAGGATGTTAAATAGACGAATGACTCACCCTTGAAGCGTAAAAAAACATGCCGCCGAAGATCATCGACGGCACGCTTTCAGGGGTTGATTGCTTAGATATCCCAGACCACGTTGACGCTGAAGTTGCGGCCGGGCTGAGTCAGGCGGTCAAGGTTGGCCGGGGCGGTGACGGCTGCTTCGCCTGCGCTGTCATAGCCGCGCACGTCGTCCCATAGCCAGTATTTTTTGTCGGTGAGGTTGTACAGGCCCGCATTCACGGTTACATCGTTGGTGACCTTGTAGTACCCGCTGAGATCAAGCACACCGAAGCCCGGCGTTTTAAACTGGCTTGATGAACCGTCTGGTTCATTGAATTCAAGGTCACTCACACGGTCCTTGCGTTTGACCAGCGTCCAGCTGAGCAGCCCGCCATAGTTATCCTGTTCGTAGCCCAGACCGAACACGCCCGTCAGTGGGTTGATGCTATTGAGCGGCTCGCCACTGTCGTTGTTACGGCCATACAGGTAGGTAATGGCGCTTTGGGTAAAGAGGCCTTTTGGAGCGCCAAACGTATCCAGATTCAGGCGACCTTTGAGTTCAACGCCCTTGATGGTCGCATGAGCGATGTTGTTCGCCCGGAAGGTCGCTCCGGTAGCAGTGCCAGGCTGAATCTGGTCTTCATCAATGAAGTCGCGGTATTTGTTGTAAAACACTGCAACGTCGAAGGTGCCTGCTTCAAAGCGGCCACGGAGGCCGGTTTCATAGCTCTTGCTCTTTTCCGGCTCGAGATCAGGATTAGGCTCGACGGTGTAACCGCTTTGCAGGTTTTCGAAACGTCCGTAAAGCGCTTTGGCGCTTGGCGTGCGGAAGCCTTCCGCATATTGGCCGTACCACGTGTACTGATCATTGAAGGCATAGGTCACGCCCAGCTTGGGCGACACGCGATGCCATTTCTGGCTTTCGTCACTGACGCTGTCCCGATCCTCACCCACCGTGTTGAGAAACTCTTGAGTGATGTGCGGATCCAGACGGGTGTAGTCATAGCGGACGCCTGGCAGGAACGTCCAGTCGTTCCAGCGGATTTCGTCCTGTGCAAACAGGCTGTAGGTACTGATAGTGGGGTCCGGGAAGTCACTGGAAGGGGCCAGGGTGTTTTGAGGCAGTACCTGGCCGACTGCCCTGCAAGTACCGAACCCCGCCGTCGACGCGCAGACTTCACCGCCGCTGCGCTGGCCGGTGACTTTCTGCTGCTTGAGGGTGGTGCCATAAGTCAGCAGGTGCTCGGTGTCGCCAATGCTGAAGGCCTTATCCAGTTGAGCATCGAGAATCCACTGACGTTCCTTGTAGGTGGTTTCTCGAGAGCGCCACACATCCCGTGTGATCGGGAAGTAGCGCTCAAGTGTCGTTTGATCGGTCTTGGCAATCTGATAATTCAGACTCCATTTGACGTTATCCGCCAACAGGCTATTGAGCTCGAAGCTGTTTTCCAGACCAAACCGCTCGCGGCTGATGGTGTCGTTCCCGGTGCGTCCACGGTAAAAGTTCAGGCCGGTACCGACCCCGCCAGTGAATAGCCCGCCGACAGCGCTCTGTTGGTCAGTGTCTCGGTCATCCTTGTATTTTTCGTAAGTCAGTCCCAGGCGTGAACCCTCGCCATAGTTCCAGCCCAGCTTGGCCAGAATGTTGGTGGTGCGGGCATCCTCGGGGTTGGCTTGCGTCCGCTCCAGTCCGGTACCGCCGATGCTGCCATAAGATTCAGTCTCGTGGCCGTTGCGCTGGCTCAGGTGCAGCAACCCGTCAAAGTCACCCTGGCGTGCGGCGAATGTCCCAGAGGTGAGCCAGCTTTCATCGGCCGAGCTGTAGCCGGTCTTGAGGCGCGCGCCGACGTCCTTGCCGTCCTTGATGATGTCGTCGGCATCAAGGGTGTAATAGCTGACCGCGCCGCCTATGGCGCTGCTGCCATAAAGGGCCGATGCCGGGCCACGCAGAATCTCGACGCGTTTGACGATTTCCGGGTCGACGTAATTACGGTGGGTGTTGGCATACGGACCGGAGAAATAGTTGTCAGGCACTTCGACGCCGTCCACCTGAGTCAGGATCCGGTTGCCGTCGATGCCGCGAATGTTATAGCCGGTGGTGCCCGAACGTTGACCGGCACCGCCCACGGAAACTCCCGGTTCATAGCGCACAAGGTCACGAATAGTATTCACGTTCTGCCGATCCAGTTCCGCACGTTCATGGACCGAAACCGAACTGGGTACCGACGCAATATCCTGAGCCTGGCGAGTAGCGCTGACCGTGATCTGGCTCAGTGCAACAACTCCGTCGCTGCGTTTTTCCAGCACCACATTGTTGTTTCCCATCGTGCGGTAGCTCAGGTGCGAACCGGCCAACAGTTTTTCCAGTGCGTTGGCAGGTGATAGCGAACCGCGTGCGCCGGGGGAAGTGACGTTGTTGGCCAGCTCAGAAGAAACCCCTACCTGCCAGCCAGTGATGCGGCTGAACTCGTTAAGCGCCGTAGTCAGTGGTTGTTGCGAGATGTTGAATGCGTAAACCCCGGCAGTCCGGGTCGATGCCGTTGTTGTGTCGGCTTCGCTGGCGTTGGCTGCGTGCAAAGCGCCGGACCAGCCAGCAGCGGACAGAACCGCCAGGGTCAACAGCGAGAGGGCGGACTTGTGCAGCCCTGCGGTGCGGGACGCATGGGGCGTGACGGGATTACGCATTGTCGATGGGGCTCCGTTGTGCAGTCTTTTTAGTTTTAGCAGCTGTCGTTAATACGAATCAGTTGCATTGGCTAAGACGAGACGCGCGACGGATGACTATCGAGTAAAAATAAATCGGCTCAGTTGAGAATGACCAGTGCAGGCAGTTCATGCAGCTGGGAAGAGGTGATATGCGCGAGCGACCGGACCACGTCCATTGGATTGTCCAGGCGGTAATTTCCGGTCACCGCAACGCTTTCCAGTTTGCTGTTGGTGTTGACGATCCAGCCGGGATAATAGCGTCGCAACTCGGCGAGGACCTCACCCATCGGGCAATTATCGAACACCAGACGACCTTGAATCCAGGCCAGATCCTTGCCCGGATCAAGCTTCTCGCGATGACTGAAACCTTCAGGCCCCACCCGGATGCTGTCACCTCCTGCGAGCTTCACTGCGTCGTTGCCTTGCGGGGCGCGCACATCCAGTGCCCCGCGTTGCACCTGAATCTGCGCAATGCCATCCAGGTAGCGCACCGCAAAGGCGCTGTCATTGGTGCGCATGCTCACCGCGCCCGCCTGTACCTCCAGTGGCTGACCCTGGCTGACCGGTACTTCGAAGAAGGCTTCGCCTTGCAGCAATTTGGCGACCCGGCTCTTGCCGGTTACATCACTGGAAAATGCCGAGTTGGTGTTGAGCAGCACCTTGGAGCCGTCATCGAGTTGCAGTCGCTGACGTTCACCGACCACCGTCAAGTGATCAGCCTGCAGGCGAAGACCCAGGTTACTGAAACTGAACACGCCGATCAGCAGCATCGCGGCAGTTGCCACAGGTATCCAGCGGGAGCGCAGGCGGCGCCAGCGTGATGGCTGACTGGCGTTCAATTCGACTGCCGCCAGGGCAACCGGTTTTGAGTGCCAGATCGCCTGAACCTTGGCAAACGCCTCCCGGTGGGCAGAGTCGGCCGCCAGCCAGGCCTGAAAACGGGCTTGCTGTTGCGCGTCACTGCCATCCAGCTCAATCAGCCAGGTCAAGGCTTGATCCATCACGCTGTCGCTCAACACCTCTTCAGCGATGGTGCGCGCGCGATGGAGGTCAGGGTCCTTCACGGGAAGTCCTCGGTTATTCTTGTGTGTCGTCGGCCGATGCCGGATTTGCCGCAGACTGCTGGAACGCTCAAGGGTGGTCAAGCCTTGTTGCAACCGCCACACAGATCGCCATGATCAATTTCAGCTCCTTCTGCACGGTGCTTGCGGACACGCCGAGTTGCTCAGCGATTTCCACATAACTGAGACCCCTGAGGCGGCTCAGGCTGAAAATCTGCTGTTGGCGAGGCGTCAGGGTAGCGATGCTTTTACTGAGCACTTCGACCATTCGCCTGGCGTGGATTGCGTCTTCCAGCGACGTCGTCGAGGCGCTGACGTTTTCCATGTCGGCGGTCGTCGCGTCCTCGGCCAACAAGCGTTCCCGCACGCGCCGGGCGCGCAAATGGTCCAGCGCGAGGTTGCGGGCGGTCTGAAAAATGAATGGCTCAAGGTGCTCGATAGCGCGATTGCTCAACGCGCCAGTCACGCGCAGATAGGTTTCCTGAAGCAGGTCTTCTGCGGTGCTGTGATTGCTGACAATCCGCTGCAGGGTGCGCAGCAGAATAGGTCTGTGAGAGACGAATACTTCGTTTAAACGCGATTGACTCACCGGGGGAGTACTCGACCGAGAAAAGCAGCAGATGATAATGCTTCTCATCCGCTTGTTCGGTCAAGGGGTGTTCGCTGTTGTTGTCTGTAGGAAAGGTGCGGTGTGAACTTCCTGTGGGAGCAGAGCTTGCTCGCGATAAAGCTGAACGCGGTCCAAAGTGAAGCGCGTCCAGCCTTATCGCGAGCAAGCTCTGCTCCCACAGGATTACATTTCAGTTCAGGAATGATGATTCCTCAAACTGAAAGTTTTACTCCGCGTTATGCAGCGCCAGGCAGTTGTCCAGCATACGGTTGGAGAACGCCCATTCGTTGTCATACCACGCCAGGACTTTCAGCAACTTGCCGCTGACCTTGGTGTGACTGGCATCGAAAATCGACGACAACGGGTTGTGGTTGAAATCGTGAGAAACCAGCGGCAGCGTGTTGTAACCCAGCACCTTGGAATGCTGGCTGGCTTCTTTCATCAACGCATTGACGTCGGCAGCGGTGGTGTCCCGCGTTAATTGCACGGTCAGGTCTACCAGCGACACATTGATCACCGGAACGCGAACGGCCATGCCCGTCAGTTTGCCCGCCAGTTCCGGCAGTACCAGGCCTACCGCCTCGGCAGCACCGGTCTTGCTCGGGATCATCGACTGAGTGGCTGAGCGTGCGCGGTACGGATCGGTGTGATAGACATCGATCAGATTCTGATCGTTGGTGTAAGCGTGAATAGTGGTCATCAGACCGCTTTCGATGCCCAGTTCACGGTGCAGCACTTGCGCCACCGGAGCCAGGCAGTTGGTCGTGCAGGATGCGCTGGAAATGATTTGATGCGATTTACGCAGCGTGTCGTGGTTAACGCCATAGACGATGGTCGCGTCGGCACCTTGAGCCGGGGCCGAGATAATCACCTTGCGAGCACCGGCAGTCAGGTGTGCAGCGGCTTTGTCGCGGCTGGTGAACAGACCGGTGCATTCGAACACCACGTCAATGTCTTGTGCCTTCCACGGCAGTTCGGCAGGGTTGCGAATGGCGCTGACCGCAATACGGTCACCATTGACCGTCAGGCTCTCGCTGTCACACTCGACCGTGCCGGAAAAAGGCCCGTGAACCGTGTCGAAACGCAGCAGGTGAGCGTTCATCTCACTGTCGCCCAAATCATTGATGGCGACGACCTGCAGGTCCTGGCGGTAGCCTTGGGTATACAGTGCGCGTAGGACGTTGCGGCCGATGCGGCCAAAACCATTGATTGCGATACGAAGAGTCATACAGCCGTCCTTTCTGAATTTGTTGTTGGAATTACAAGATTATTCGCATAGAAATAGAAAACAAGCCTTTTTAGTGGCAATATTTTGTTTTATCTACAACGAGAAGCCTGTAAGGCCAAAACAGTTGATCGAGATCAAGCTTTTACAGATAAGGCCTGTGCCTCGAAATCTGCAAGGTCTGAAACGGGTGACCACATACGTTAGCCTGGAGTTCAGCACATGCATCCCCGCATCCTTGAAGTAACCGAGCGGCTGATAGCCCGTAGTCAAGAAACCCGGCAGCGCTATCTGCAACTGATTCGAGGCGCCGCCAGCGACGGCCCGATGCGCGGCAAGCTGCAGTGCGCCAACTTTGCTCATGGCGTTGCAGCCTGTGGTCCTGAAGACAAAAACACGCTACGCATGATGAACGCCGCTAACGTTGCCATCGTGTCCTCCTACAATGACATGCTCTCGGCGCATCAGCCGTACGAGCACTTCCCGAATCAGATCAAACAGGCTTTACGTGACATTGGTTCGGTCGGTCAGTTTGCCGGTGGCGTACCGGCCATGTGTGACGGTGTGACCCAGGGCGAGCCAGGCATGGAAATTGGTATCGCGAGCCGCGAAGTCATTGCCATGTCCACCGCCGTAGCGTTGTCCCACAACATGTTCGACGCCGCCTTGATGCTGGGTGTCTGCGACAAGATCGTACCGGGCCTGATGATGGGTGCGCTGCGTTTTGGCCACTTGCCGATGATTTTTATTCCGGGCGGGCCGATGGTTTCCGGTATTTCCAACAAGGAAAAAGCCGACGTCCGTCAACGCTATGCCGAAGGCAAGGCTACCCGTGAAGAGTTGCTGGACTCCGAGATGAAGTCCTACCACGGCCCAGGCACCTGCACCTTCTACGGCACCGCCAACACCAACCAATTGCTGATGGAAGTCATGGGCTTGCATTTGCCAGGCTCGTCATTCATCAATCCGTACACCCCGTTGCGTGATGCGCTGACCGTCGAGGCCGCACAGCAAGTGACGCGCATGACCATGCAAAGCGGCAACTTCATGCCCATCGGCGAAATCGTCGACGAGCGTTCGCTGGTCAACTCGATTGTCGCGTTGCACGCCACGGGCGGTTCCACCAATCACACCCTGCACATGCCTGCCATTGCTCAAGCCGCAGGTATTCAACTGACCTGGCAGGACATGGCCGACTTGTCCGAAGTCGTACCGACTCTGACCCACGTCTATCCGAACGGCAAAGCCGATATCAACCACTTCCAGGCCGCGGGCGGCATGTCGTTCCTGATTCGTGAGTTGCTGGAAGCCGGTCTGCTCCATGAAGACGTCAACACCGTGCTGGGGCGCGGGCTGAGCCGATATACCCAGGAGCCATTCCTGGAGGACGGCAAGCTGGTATGGCGCGAAGGCCCGATCGAAAGTCTTGATGAAAATATCCTGCGCCCTGTCGCCAAAGCGTTCTCCCCTGAGGGCGGTCTGCGGGTAATGGAAGGCAATCTGGGGCGCGGCGTGATGAAGGTTTCGGCCGTCGCCCTCGAGCATCAAATTGTTCAGGCCCCGGCCAAGGTCTTCCATGATCAGCAGGATCTGGCGGATGCGTTCAAGGCTGGCGAACTGGAATGTGATTTCGTGGCAGTCATGCGCTTTCAGGGACCGCGTTCCAATGGCATGCCTGAGTTACACAAAATGACACCATTTCTTGGCGTCTTGCAGGACCGGGGTTTCAAGGTCGCTCTGGTCACGGACGGACGCATGTCCGGCGCGTCGGGCAAGATCCCGGCTGCCATTCACGTCTGCCCTGAAGCCTACAGTGGTGGCCCTTTGGCACTTGTGCAGGATGGCGATATTATCCGTGTGGATGGCGTAAAAGGGACCTTGCAAGTTTTGGTCGAACCGGCAGAATTGGCCGCCAGAGAACCCGCTGTGGGCCATCTGGACAATGCGGTCGGCTGCGGTCGCGAACTGTTCGGTTTCATGCGCATGGCCTTCAGCTCCGCCGAGCAGGGCGCCAGCGCCTTTACCTCGAGTCTGGAGACGCTTAAGTGAAGTTGGCCCTGGTCGGTGATATTGGCGGTACCAATGCACGTTTTGCCATTTGGGAAGACGACAAGCTGCATTCGATCCGGGTATTCCCGACCATCGACTACGCCAGTCCGGAGAAGGCCGTTGAGGTCTATCTTCAGGATCTGGAACTGCAACGGGGCGACGTCGGCTCAGTCTGTCTGGCGGTCGCCGGTCCTGTGGACGGCGATGAGTTCGAGTTCACCAACAGCCACTGGAAACTCAGCAAGTCGGCGTTTTCCGCGAAGCTGAAAATTGATGATCTGCTGTTGATCAACGACTTCAGCGCCATGGCGCTGGGCATGACGCGTCTGGCTGACGATGAATACCTGACGGTCTGCCACGGCATCAGCGAGCCGGACCGTCCGCGTGTCGTAGTGGGACCCGGAACGGGTCTTGGTGTCGGCACCTTGCTCAGTGTTGGCGTCAATCACTGGATGGCCTTGCCGGGCGAGGGTGGTCATACCGACTTGCCTATCGGCAATGCGCGCGAAGCCATGCTGTGGATGCGGCTGATGGCTGAGCACGAACACGTCAGCGCCGAAACCGTACTCAGTGGCGCAGGCCTCCTGGGGTTGTACCAGGTCAGTTGTGCGCTGGATGACATCGAGCCGGTGCTCAAGTCTCCGGCGGCTATTACCTCGGCAGCCGTCGCGGGCGATCCGGTTGCGGCAGCGGTGCTGGAGCAATTCTGTGTGTTCCTTGGGCGCGTGGCAGGCAACAATGTGCTCACCGTCGGCGGTCGCGGCGGGGTATATATCGTCGGCGGCGTGGTGCCGCGCTTTATAGAATTCTTCATGAACAGCGGTTTCAAGCGCGCTTTCGCCGAGAAGGGCGTGATGAGCGATTACTTCAAGGGCATCCCGGTCTGGCTGGTGACCGCCGAGTATCCAGGCCTGATGGGCGCCGGTGTTGCGTTGCAGCAGGCATTTGGTGAAGGGCGCGCGGTAGAACTCTAGTTTTTGAAATTCGATCGGGCGCCTGATTTCTAAAATTTGGCATCCAATCCCATGTGGGAGCGGTGCTTGCCCGCGATAAGGTCCGCGCGATTCAAGATCATGGCGCCCTCATCGCGGGCAAGCACCGCTCCCACAGTTCAGGATGTGAGTAAGATTTCAGCTTCACCCCTAACAATAACGATCCATAGCAACAAGGACGATCCCAGTGAGCTCAGTCAGTAAATCGATCCTGCTGGTCGATGACGACCAGGAGATTCGTGAGTTGCTGCAAACCTACCTGAGCCGCTCCGGTTTTCAGGTACGTGCCGTCGGCGATGGTGCGGGCTTTCGTCAGGCGTTCAATGACGAGCCCGGCGACCTGCTGATTCTCGACGTGATGCTGCCTGACGAAGACGGCTTCAGCCTCTGCCGTTGGGTGCGTCAACATGTTCGCCATCCTCATGTGCCCATCATCATGCTTACCGCCAGTTCCGATGAAGCAGACCGCGTCATCGGTCTGGAACTGGGCGCGGATGATTACCTCGGCAAACCCTTCAGCCCACGAGAGCTGGTTGCGCGTATCAAAGCCCTGTTGCGCCGTGCGCAGTTCGGACAAGAGCGCGTCGGCGGTGACGTGCTGACCTTCGATGAGTGGCGGCTGGACATGGTCAGCCACCGGCTGTTCCACAGTGACGGTGAGGAAGTGATCCTGTCCGGTGCCGACTTTGCGCTGCTCAAGCTGTTCCTCGATAACCCGCAACAGATCCTCGACCGCGACACCATCGGCAACGCCACCCGTGGCCGCGAACTGATGCCGCTGGAGCGTATCGTCGACATGGCGGTCAGTCGTCTGCGTCAGCGCCTGCGCGATACCGGCAAGTCGCCGCGCTTGATCCGGACCGTGCGCGGCAGTGGTTATCTGTTGGCTGCCAATGTGATGTGCCAAGCCAGCAGTGGTTACTGAGTGTTGATCTACGATTCGCCAAAACGCTCGTTGCCGCTGCCGCGTTCCTTGCTCGGGCGCATGTTGCTATTGACCCTGCTTGCGGTTTTGCTGGCTCAGGCGTTATCCAGTGTGATCTGGCTGTCGCAACTGCGTGCAACGCAGATGGAAGGTCTGGTCACCAGTGCGCGCAGTCTTGCTCACTCCATGGCCGCCAGCGTCAGTTACTTCCGTTCCTTGCCGTTGGCGTATCGCCCGTTGGTGCTCGACCAACTGCGCAGTATGGGCGGCACGCGCTTTGTCGTGTCCCTCAATGATCGCCCGCTGGACATGAAAGTGCTGGATGCCACGCCACGCAAACAGGCGGTGCTGACCGCAGTCGACGAGGTGCTGCGTCAGCATCTTGGTAATGATCCGGCCATCGCAGTATGGTTTGTGCGGCCTGAAGACTTGCGCATCTTCAACAGCGGGCTGACCCTCGATGAGCTGCCGCGCTCCTGGGCGCATTACGCACTCACTCTGGAGCCTGTGAACCCGCCCGTGCTGGTGACGCAAATCGAGCTGGCGGCGGGAGAGTGGTTGTATATCGCGTCGCTGCTGCCAGAGCCTTACACCACCCTCGAAGAACAGGACCTGCCGCTGCAGCAGGTCTGGTTCATCCTGCTCACCAGCGGTTTTCTATTGTTGTTCATTGGGCTGTTGGTGCATTGGCAGAGTCGGCCGCTCAAGCGTCTGGCGCTGGCTGCGCGGGACATGTCCTTGGGAGCGGACGTCGAGCCGGATGTCGAAGGGGGGGCCAGTGAGGTGGTGGAAGTCAGCAGGGCGTTCAGCGCCATGCGCACTCGCATCAGCCGTTATCTGACCGAGCGTGGTCAGTTGTTCAGCGCTATCTCCCATGACTTGCGCACACCGATCACCCGTTTGCGCCTGCGCGTCGAGCTGCTTGAGGACGAAGCCCTGCAAGCCAAATTCACCCGCGATCTTGATGAACTGGAGTTGTTGGTCAAAGGCGCGCTGCAATGCGTCAAGGACACTGACATTCACGAAAACATCGAGGCTGTGGACCTTAACCATGTGCTCGATTGCCTGGTTGAGCCTTACCTGGCGCCTCATGGCAATGGCAACGCCACGCAGGAGGGCAAGGCACTTGGGCCTTACCCCGGCAAACCGCTGGCCCTCAAGCGCTGCATCGGCAACCTGATCGACAACGCTCTCAAGTACGGCACCAAAGCTCACCTCAAGATCGAGGACAACCTCCAGGCCTTCGTCCTGCACGTGGACGATGAAGGGCCGGGCGTACCCGAGCAACGCCTTGAACGGGTCTTCGAGCCGCACTTCCGGCTCGCGGGCAATCAACAGCAAGGTTACGGTCTGGGTCTGGGCATCGCCCGAAACATCGCCCACAGCCACGGCGGCGAAGTCAGCCTGCAGAATTTACGCGGTGGTGGGCTGCGGGTGACGTTGTATTTGCCTAGAACGGTGGAATGACTGACGCCCGGAATTCTTGTGGGAAATTGAAAACCCCAATTCTACGCTGGACCTGTGGGACCGAATTCATTCGGGAAGGCGGTACTCCAGGCGATACACAGGCTGCGGATGTACCGATCTCTTCGCGAATGAATTCGCTCCTACCCAGACTGTGTGAAAACTACTGCGCTCGGCAATACTGCGTTAAAAACAGGCGAAAAATGCTCATTTAGAACACCTAGACTCCGCTTTTTCGCCTGTTTTTGCCTTGTCTTGCCGTCGCTCGCTACGTTTTCACACAGTCTGTACCGGTATTGTGTTTGCAGGCCAGCATAGAATCTCCCACAGGATTTCTCTCCCTGGTTCCAATGTAACCATCCTGTGACCATCGCGCGTCCCTTCGTTACTGTTCTTTCAAAACCCTTAGTTAGACTCCATGCAGCGCAAGCACAGACTTGCTCATGCATAACAACAAGAAAGGTTAAATCGATGAATTCAATCTCCCGCCTCGCAGCTGTCATCTCTGTTGCCTCGTTGTTCCCTCTGAGTGCTATTGCCGCCGATTCGAAAGGCACCGTGGAAGTCGTCCACTGGTGGACTTCCGGTGGTGAAAAAGCAGCTGTGGATGTGCTCAAGGCTCAGGTCGAGAAAGACGGCTTCACATGGAAGGACGGCGCAGTCGCCGGTGGCGGTGGCGCTACGGCGATGACGGTGCTCAAGAGCCGTGCCGTAGCAGGTAATCCGCCTGGCGTTGCCCAGATCAAAGGCCCTGATATTCAAGAGTGGGCGTCCACTGGCTTGCTGGATACCGATGTTCTCAAGGACGTCGCCAAGGAAGAGAAGTGGGACGGCCTGCTGGACAAGAAAGTCTCCGACACCGTCAAGTACGACGGCGATTATGTGGCCGTGCCGGTCAACATTCACCGCGTCAACTGGCTGTGGATCAACCCGGAAGTCTTCAAGAAAGCCGGTATTGAGAAAAACCCTACAACCCTCGAAGAATTCTACGCTGCTGGCGACAAGCTGAAAAAAGCCGGCTTCATCCCTCTGGCCCATGGTGGCCAACCATGGCAGGACAGCACCGTGTTCGAAGCGGTCGTGCTGTCGGTGATGGGCGCGGATGGCTACAAGAAAGCACTGGTGGATCTGGATAACGGCGCGCTGACCGGGCCTGAAATGGTCAAGGCCCTGACCGAACTGAAGAAAGTCGCAACTTACATGGACGTTGACGGCAAAGGTCAGGACTGGAACCTGGAAGCAAGCAAGGTCATCAACGGCAAAGCCGGTATGCAGATCATGGGTGACTGGGCCAAGAGCGAGTGGACGGCGGCCAAGAAAGTCGCTGGCAAGGACTACGAGTGCGTAGCGTTCCCGGGTACCGAAAAAGCCTTCACCTACAACATCGACTCACTGGCCGTCTTCAAGCAGAAAGACGCCGGTACGGCGGCTGGTCAGCAGGACATCGCCAAAGTTGTGCTGGGTGAAAACTTCCAGAAAGTCTTCAGCATCAACAAAGGCTCGATCCCGGTTCGTAACGACATGCTCAGCGACATGGGCAAGTACGGTTTCGATTCCTGTGCGCAAACCGCTGCCAAGGACTTCCTGACTGACGCCAAATCTGGCGGTCTGCAACCAAGCATGGCGCACAACATGGCGACCACGCTGGCTGTTCAGGGCGCGTTCTTTGATGTCATCACCAACTACATCAATGACCCGAAAGCTGACCCGGCTGATGCTGCGAAGAAACTCGGTTCTGCAGTCAAGGCCGCCAAGTAATTCGTTTGCGCATGCGCTAAAACCACCCCAGTCGCAGTCCGTGTTCATGACATCGTATTCCGGTGTCGGGCACGCCTGCGGACTGGAAATGATTTGTTCAATGTGAGTGATTCGATGAGCTCTGTCGCTGCCCTCAGCAAAGCCTCGCCGCTTGATGCGCTGCAACGCTGGCTGCCCAAGTTGGTGCTGGCGCCGAGCATGTTCATCGTGCTGGTCGGTTTTTACGGTTACATCCTCTGGACATTCGTCCTGTCGTTCACCACCTCGACTTTTTTGCCCAGCTACAAGTGGGCCGGTCTGTCGCAATACGTGCGCCTGTACGAGAGCGACCGCTGGTGGGTGGCCAGCAAGAACTTAATGGTCTTCGGTGGCATGTTCATCGCGATCAGCCTGGCAATCGGCGTGCTGCTGGCGGTGTTTCTTGATCAGCGCATTCGTCGTGAAGGCTTTATCCGCACCATTTATCTGTACCCGATGGCGCTGTCGATGATCGTGACCGGCACCGCCTGGAAGTGGCTGCTCAACCCGGGCATGGGCCTGGACAAAATGCTCCGGGACTGGGGCTGGGAAGGCTTCCGCCTGGACTGGCTGGTAGACCCGGATCGCGTCGTTTACTGCCTGGTGATCGCCGCTGTGTGGCAGTCGTCGGGGTTCATCATGGCGATGTTTCTCGCAGGGCTGCGTGGCGTTGATCAGTCGATCATCCGTGCCGCGCAAATCGACGGCGCGAGCATGCCGAAAATCTACTGGAAAGTGGTGCTGCCAAGCCTGCGTCCGGTGTTCTTCAGTTCGGTGATGATCCTTGCCCACATCGCGATCAAGAGCTTCGATCTGGTGGCGGCGATGACGGCTGGCGGACCGGGCTACTCCTCGGACCTGCCTGCGATGTTCATGTACTCGTTCACCTTCAGCCGTGGCCAGATGGGCATGGGTTCGGCCAGTGCGATCCTGATGCTCGGCGCGATCCTGGCGATTCTGGTGCCTTACCTGTATTCCGAGCTGAGGACCAAGCGCAATGACTAGTCATGTCGGCAAACCCGCCCTCAGCTTCGGTCGTATCGCTATTTATGCGGTGTTGATCCTCGCTTGCTTTCTGTATCTCGTACCGCTGGTGGTCATGTTGCTCACCAGCTTCAAAACACCTGAAGACATCGGCACCGGCAACCTGCTGAGCTGGCCGACCGTGGTCACCGGGATTGGCTGGATCAAGGCCTGGGGGACGCTGGATGGCTACTTCTGGAACTCGATCAAGATCACCGTGCCGGCCGTTCTGATTTCCACGGCCATCGGTGCGCTTAACGGTTACGTGCTGTCGATGTGGCGTTTTCGCGGTTCGCAGCTGTTCTTTGGCCTGTTGCTGTTTGGCTGCTTCCTGCCGTTTCAAACGGTCTTGCTGCCAGCGTCCTTCACGCTGGGCAAGATGGGACTGGCCAGCACCACCACCGGTCTGGTGTTCGTCCACGTGGTTTACGGTCTGGCGTTTACCACGCTGTTCTTCCGTAACTACTACGTGAGCATCCCGGATGCGCTGGTCAAGGCTGCACGGCTGGACGGCGCGGGCTTCTTCACGATCTTCGGCAAGATCATTCTGCCGATGTCGACGCCGATCATCATGGTCTGCCTGATCTGGCAGTTCACCCAGATCTGGAACGACTTCCTCTTCGGTGTGGTGTTCTCCAGTGGTGATTCGCAGCCCATTACCGTGGCGCTGAACAACCTGGTCAACACCAGCACCGGTGCCAAGGAATACAACGTTGATATGGCGGCTGCGATGATCGCCGGGCTGCCGACTCTGCTGGTGTACATCGTCGCCGGCAAGTATTTCGTGCGTGGGCTAACGGCCGGCGCAGTCAAGGGGTAAACATGGCAACGCTCGAATTACGTAACGTAAACAAGACCTACGGCGCGGGCCTTCCGGACACGCTGAAGAACATCGAACTGCAGATCAAGGATGGCGAATTCCTGATCCTGGTCGGTCCGTCGGGCTGTGGTAAATCGACCCTGATGAACTGCATTGCGGGGCTGGAAAACATCAGTGCCGGGTCGATCCTGATCGACGACGCCGATGTCAGCGGCATGAGCCCGAAGGATCGCGACATCGCCATGGTGTTTCAGTCCTACGCGCTGTACCCGACCATGAGCGTGCGCGAAAACATCGAGTTCGGCCTGAAGATTCGCAAGATGAGCGCAGCGGCCATCGACGAGGAAGTCACCCGTGTGGCCAAGCTGCTGCAGATCGAACACCTGCTCAACCGCAAACCGGGACAGTTGTCCGGTGGCCAGCAGCAGCGTGTCGCGATGGGCCGGGCGTTGGCGCGGCGGCCGAAGATTTACCTGTTCGACGAGCCGCTGTCCAACCTCGACGCCAAGCTGCGGGTCGAGATGCGGACCGAAATGAAGCTGATGCACCAACGCCTGAAAACCACCACCGTTTACGTGACCCACGATCAGATCGAAGCGATGACTCTGGGCGACAAAGTGGCGGTCATGAAGGACGGCATCATTCAGCAGTTCGGCACGCCCAAGCAGATTTACAACGATCCGGCCAACCTGTTTGTGGCGAGCTTCATAGGTTCGCCGCCGATGAACTTCATTCCTCTGCGCCTGCAACGCAAGGAAGGGCGTCTGATCGCATTGCTTGATAGTGGTCAGGCGCGCTGCGAATTGCCATTGGGTATGACCGATGCCGGTCTGGAAGACCGCGAAGTGATCCTGGGTCTGCGCCCTGAGCAGATCGTGCTCGCGCGTTCGGAGGCCAATGGTTTGCCGACCATTCGGGCTGAAGTTCAGGTCACTGAGCCTACCGGTCCGGACACTCTGGTATTCGTCACGCTCAATCAGAGCAAAGTCTGCTGCCGTCTGGCTCCGGACGTCGCGCCACAGGTGGGCGAAAGCCTGACGCTGCAATTCGACCCCGCCAAGGTGCTGCTTTTTGATGCCGCGACCGGCGAGCGCCTTGGGGTGCTTGCCAGCCAGCCGGTTGTCGAGCGTGCGGGGAATGTCACCCAGATCAACCGTAACTGACCGGGCACTGCTGGCCGGGCGCTCACTGCCATAAGCGCGTCCAGCCAGCGAACACGAAGTAGTCGATGTCAATGCCGTAGAAGCTAATAACAATAAAATGAGGATCCAAGGGATGAAGAAGCTACGTAATAAATCGCTAAATCACTTCCAGCGTATCGGTGGTTTGTCCGTATTGAGTGCGCTGGTTTTCTCCAGTGCGGCCTACGCCATCGAGCCTTACAACCCCAACGGGCATATGACCGGAGACTGGGGTGGTTTGCGCAAAGAGCTGTATGACAAGGGTTATGATTTCTCGCTCGAATACGTTGGTGAGATGGGGTCCAACGTTCACGGCGGTTACAACACAGACAAAACGGCACGCTACAGCGATCAGTTCGCCCTCGGCGTCAACATTGACCTGCAGAAGGCTTTCGGCTGGAACGATGCCGAGTTCAAGCTGGCAATCACCGAACGTAGCGGCAAGAACATCTCCAATGACCGTCTCGGCGATCCGCGTGTCGGCACCCTGAGTTCCTCTCAGGAAGTCTGGGGTCGTGGTCAGACCTGGCGCCTGACGCAAATGTGGGTCAAACAGAAATTCCTCGACGGCAAGCTCGACATCAAAGCCGGTCGCATGGGCGAGGGTGAGGACTTCGGCAGCTTCCCTTGCGACTTCCAGAACTTGACGTTCTGCGGCACCCAGGCTGCGAACTACGTGGACACCTGGTACAACTGGCCCGTCAGCCAGTGGGCTCTGCGTGTGAAATACAACATCACACCTGAGGTGTACGCGCAGATCGGCGTTTACGAGCAGAACCCGTCTTATCTGGAAACCGGTAATGGCTTCAAACTGAGCGGCAGTGGTTCCAAAGGCACGCTGGTGCCAGTTGAAGTGGTGTGGTCGCCGACCGTCAATTCGCTGCCTGGCGAATACCGTCTGGGCTACTACTTCAGCAGCCCGAGCGCCGACGACCGTTATGAGGACGTCAATGGCCAGCCTCAGGGTCTGACCGGCGCGGCATTCAAGTCGCGTAACGAAAAGACTGGCTGGTGGGTTGTGGCACAACAACAGGTCAGTACCTTCGGTGGCGATCCGTCCCGCGGCCTGAGTCTGTTTGCCAACGCCACCGTGCATGACAAGGACACCAACTTCGTCGACAACTTCCTGCAAGTCGGCATGGTCTTCAAAGGACCTTTCGATGCGCGTCCGAAGGATGACATCGGTATTGGTGTTTCGCGTATCCACGTCAACGATAACGTCTCTGATCGGGCCCGCCAGATCAACGCTGTCAACGGTGTCGATGATTACGACAACCCGGCTTACCTGCCTATCCAGAAGAGCGAGTACAACTCCGAGATCTACTACGGTGTGCACGTAACCGACTGGCTGACCGTTCGTCCCAACCTGCAGTACATCAAACACCCGGGTGGTGTTGATCAGGTTGATGACGCACTGGTTGCGGGTATCAAGCTGCAGACCAAGTTCTAAACGCTCAAGGGTCGTGTGTGCTTTACGGGCAGCCTGGCTGCCCGTTTTTTTTGAGTGGCAGATATGAAGTATCTGATTGAAATGCATACCCCTGTGGGCGCAGAGCTTGCTCCCGATAAGGCTGGACGCGATCCGAAGTGAACTGCGTCCAGCCTTATCGCGAGCAAGCTCTGCTCCCACAGTTAGAGTCTTCCAAGCAATTTTTCGACTGGAGCGGATTGGATGTCCGAACACCCCCTACAGCGATTCTTCACATCCCGACGTACCCGGCCGACTTTTGAGTGGGAGCGTCATCAGCACCGCGATGTGCTGCTGATCAATCATCCGCTGTGCCAGGCCGCCTTCAGTCGTCAGGGTGCTCAACTGCTGCATTTCCAGCCCACGGGGCAGAAACCCTGGCTCTGGTGTGCGTCGCGCTGGCCGCAGGTGGGCGCGATTCGCGGTGGAGTGCCAGTGTGTTGGCCCTGGCATGGAAAGCACCCGAATGAACCCGGCTGGCCTGCGCATGGCTGGGGGCGATTGGTGGACTGGAAGCTGATCGACAGCCACGAAAGCGAGTCCGGCGTCAGCCTGCACTGGCGCTTGCAGCTGTGTGACTGGCAGGCTGACTTGTATGCCGAACTGGGGCAGGGCATGAACCTGCGGCTCAGCACCTGTCATGAAGACAGCGAGCCTTGCCAGTTTGGCCACGCTTTGCATGCCTACTGGCGCATCAGCGATGTGGAGGATATTGCGTTGCAGGGGCTGGAAGGCGCTCAGGGCTACGATCAGTTGAATCGACGGTTGTGTCGGCAGGAAGGCGAGCTACGCGTTGCTGGCGGCTGTCAGCGGGTGTTTGAACACACCGGGGCGCTGCAACTGGAAGATCAAACCTGGCAGCGTCGCCTGGGGATCAACAGTCGTGATAACGCCAACACAGTCGTATGGCATCCCGGTAACAGGCCGCTGCTAGGCGTGGCGGGCAATGAGGCATCCGGTTTTGTCTGCGTCGAAGCGGCGTCAGGCGGCGATGAAAGCCTGAGCCTGGCACCGGGTGAGCAGGTCGAGCTGAGCTTGCAGGCGTGTTTGCTGCATTGAACTGCTAACTTTGTCCGCAAACACGATTCCCGTGGGAGCGAATTCATTCGCGAAGGGGCCGGTACATCCGCAGCCTATCTATCGCCTGAGAAGCCGCCTTCCCGAATGAATTCGGTCCCACAAGTTACCTCCCCAGCCATGCCACTGTGATCCTTACCCCTGATCCTCAACCGGATACCGGCTGTCATTCAAACTTTCCTTGATCTTGCGCAGGTGCGGCTGGAAGTCCACGCCGCGGCGAAGGGTCATGCCGGTAGCCAGCACATCGAGCACGGTGAGCTGGATGATCCGCGAGGTCATCGGCATATAAATATCGGTGTCTTCCGGCAGCGGGATATTCAGGCTCACGGTGCTGGCCTGCGCCAGCGGCGAACCGGCAGCGGTCAGGCCCAGCACTGAAGCGCCATTGGCCCGGGCAATACGTGCCACTTCCACCAGTTCCCGCGTACGGCCTGTGTAGGAAATGATCACGAACAATTCACCGGTGTGTGCCACCGAGGCAATCATGCGCTGCATGAGCACGTCGGCGTGAGCGGTCACCGCCAGATTGAAACGGAAGAATTTGTGCTGGGCATCCAGCGCCACAGGTGCCGAGGCACCCAGCCCGAAGAAGTGGATCTGCCGCGCCTGAATCAACATGTCCACAGACTTGCTGATCAGCGCCGGATCCAGTTGCTGGACTGCACTGTCCAGCGAGGCAATCGCGCTGCCGAAGATCTTCTTGGTGTAAGCCTCGGGATCATCGTCGGCTTCCACTGCACGACTGACGTACGCGGCACCGCTGGCCAGACTTTGTGCCAACTGCAATTTGAGCTCTGGATAACCGCTGACTGCAAATGAGCGGCAGAATCGATTGACGGTCGGCTCGCTGACTTTTGCAGCCTGAGCCAATGCCGCGATACTGAAGCGAGTTGCTTGTTGTGGGTTAAGAAGAATCGCTTCAGCTACCTTGCGCTCCGCTTTGTTGAGCTCTTCGAGGCGGCTCTGGATCTGCTCCAGAAGATTTCTTGAGTGGTCCATTCAAAGTCCTAATCAGGCAGATTTGCTCAGGTTTTTTTGAGGGCAGGCACATAGGGCCTTTAGCCTGTAGCAAAGGTGGCCTATCGTACTCAGGGCCTGTGTTGATCACCACTGGAATATGCTTCTAGATGGAATGTTGTGGTTATTACTACATATGGCCTTGAGTAACGCCTTTAAAAAAGGTATTTGTAGCTTAACTTGATAAAAGAACCAACATTATGCTCTCGATTACGGTTGAACCGTGCACTTTTGCCTTGTTTGGCGCCTTGGGCGACCTGGCAGTGCGCAAACTGTTCCCGGCGCTTTATCAGCTCGACCGCGCTGGATTGCTGCACGCTGACACGCGAATTCTTGCGTTGGCGCGTGAGTCTGGCGACGCACAGCAGCATTTGGCACACATCGAAGATTCATTACGCCGCTTTGTTCCCGAAGCACAGCTTGAAACTGAACACGTGGAGCGTTTCCAGGCGCGTCTGAGTTACCTGCACGTCGACTTTCTCAAGGCCGAGGATTACGTCGCGCTGGCGGAGCGTGTGGGCGATGCGGAAACCCTGATTGCCTACTTCGCCACGCCGGCTTCGGTATACGGCGCGATCTGTGAAAACCTGGCATCGGTCAACCTGACCGAGCGCACCCGTGCCGTGCTGGAAAAGCCCATCGGCCACGACCTCGCCTCGTCGCGTCGGGTCAACGATGCCGTGGCGCAGTTCCTGCCGGAAACCCGCGTCTACCGCATCGACCATTATCTGGGCAAGGACACCGTTCAGAACCTGATCGCCCTGCGTTTCGCCAACAGCCTGTTTGAAACCCAGTGGAACCAGAACCACATCTCCCACGTGGAAATCACCGTTGCGGAGAAGGTGGGTATCGAAGGCCGTTGGGGGTATTTCGATCAGGCCGGGCAACTGCGCGACATGATCCAGAACCACTTGCTGCAATTGCTGTGTCTGATCGCCATGGACCCGCCGAGTGATCTGTCCGCCGACAGTATTCGTGACGAGAAGGTCAAGGTGCTCAAGGCCCTCGCACCGTTCACGCCGGAGCGCCTCGCCACTCAAGTGGTTCGCGGTCAGTACACCGCGGGTTACAGCGAAGGCAAGGCTGTGCCGGGTTATCTGGAAGAAGAGAATTCCAACACCCAGAGCGACACCGAAACCTTCGTTGCCCTGCGTGCCGATATTCGTAACTGGCGCTGGTCAGGTACACCGTTCTATTTGCGTACCGGCAAGCGTATGCCGCAAAAACTGTCGCAGATCGTGATCCATTTCAAAGAGCCGCCGCACTACATCTTCGCCCCTGAGCAACGTATGCAGATCAGCAATCGCCTGATCATTCGCCTACAGCCGGACGAAGGCATTTCTTTGCAGGTCATGACCAAGGATCAGGGCCTGGACAAAGGCATGCAGCTGCGCAGCGGCCCGTTGCAACTGAATTTTTCCGACACTTACCGCAGCGCGCGCGTGCCTGATGCGTACGAACGTTTGTTGCTGGAAGTCATGCGCGGCAATCAGAACCTGTTTGTTCGCAAAGATGAAATTGAGTACGCCTGGCAATGGTGCGATCAGTTGATCGCCGGCTGGAAAAAGGCGGGCGATGCGCCCAAGCCTTACCCCGCCGGAACGTGGGGGCCGATGAGCTCCATTGCCCTGATTACTCGTGATGGGAGATCGTGGTATGGCGATATGTGAACTTGAATTTCCGCAGGGCCTCGTGGCCCGTGAATTCGATAATCCGCAGCTGCTGGCCGAGACGCTGGCCTCCAACGTAGCCGAACAGCTCAGCGCGGCAATCAACGCGAAGGGCGTCGCGACGCTGGTGGTCTCCGGTGGCCGTAGCCCGGTGGCGTTTTTCCAGAGCCTGGCGCAGCAGCCGCTGGACTGGTCGAAAGTGGTTATCAGCCTGGCTGATGAGCGCTGGGTGCCCGTTGAGCACGCCGACAGCAATGCCGGGCTGCTGCAGCGTTTCCTGTTGCAAGGTCCTGCGGCCAAGGCGCGCTTCTTCGGTCTATACACCGTCGCGCCGAGCCTTGAAGAGGCCGCCGACGCGGCTGATCAGGCGCTGGCCGAACTGCCACCGATTGACGTGCTGATTCTGGGCATGGGCGATGACGGTCATACCGCGTCGCTGTTCCCGAACAGTCCGAACCTGAGCGAAGCGTTGCAACTGGACAGTACTCGTCGTTGCTTGCCGATGCTGGCGCCAGCTGTTCCGCATCAACGCCTGACCATGACCCGTCAACTGCTGGCTTCGGCGCGCCTGCCGATTCTGTCGGTTTCCGGTCAGGCCAAACTCGACACCCTGCGGGCCGCATTGGCGGGCGATGACCTCGCTGAAATGCCAATACGCGCCTTTCTTGACTCTTCACTTGAGATTTACTGGTGCCCATAACAAAAGGATCCGCCGCCATGAACACCGTCGATACCACTCAGCCGCTGAACAGCATGGCGAACAAGATCAAGCAGATTGACGACCTCTGCGCCAAGGCAAAGATTTTGCCGGTCATCACCATCCTGCGTGACGAAGACGTCCTGCCGCTGGCGGATGCTTTGGCTGCCGGTGGCATGACGGCGCTGGAAGTCACCTTGCGTTCGGCGTTTGGCCTGAGCGCAATCCGCATTCTTCGTGAGCAGCGCCCTGAGCTTTGCGTCGGCGCTGGCACCATTCTCGACCGGCACATGCTGGCCGAGGCCGAGGCAGCCGGTTCACAATTCATCGTCACGCCAGGCAGTACGCAAGATTTGCTGCAAGCGGCGCTCGACAGCCCGCTGCCGCTGTTACCCGGTATCAGCAGTGCGTCGGAAATCATGATCGGCTACGCGATGGGCTACCGTCGTTTCAAGCTGTTCCCGGCAGAAATCAGCGGCGGCGTTGCGGCGATCAAAGCCCTTGGCGGCCCGTTCAATGAAGTGCGTTTCTGCCCAACCGGCGGCGTCAACGCCGACAACCTCAAGAGCTACATGGCGCAGCCTAACGTCATGTGCGTCGGCGGTACGTGGATGATCGACAACGCGTGGGTCAAGAATGGCGACTGGGGCCGTATCCAGGAAGCCACCGCGCAGGCGATGGCGTTGTTTGATTGATTAATCCGCTGTTGAGCTGCAATACATTCCCCTGTGGGAGCAGAGCTTGGTCTGGGCGGCATTCCGACGATTAGGCTGGACGCGGTTCACTTTAGATCGCGTCCAGCCTTATCGCGGGCAAGCACCGCTCCCACAGTTCGAAGTTCGGTATTCACACGAGCTTTTGCAGCGCCTCCACCAACAACCCCATATCCGCCGCCGAGGTACTGAACCCCGGCGTAATCCGGATACAAGGCCCGCACGCTGCGCCCTCACGGGCGACGGTGAACAGGTTGTAGTCCTCCAGCAAGCGCTTAACCATCTTCTGCTGATCTGCCTGACGGGTGAAGCGCAGCGCGGTGATCCCGCAATACAGCCGCGGATCGTCCGGGGTCAGAATCTCGATATGGTCCAGCTCTCTGGACGGCTTTACCCACAAGTCGCGCAGGTAGTTCAGGCGTGCGCCTTTACTGGCCGAGCCACCCATCGCCGCATGCTCTTCGAACACCTTGGGCAGGGTCATCCAGGCCGGAATATTCGGTGTGCCATAAGGCACCAGCGACAGAATGTTATCGGGGGAGTAGCGGGTGTCGCCCATGTCCGGGTCGATGGCTGAAATCCTCTCCCGCGCTACATAGATAAACCCAAGGCTCAACGGCGCGCCAATCCACTTCTGCAGGTTGTAGCCCGCGAACGCCACGCCCAGCTCGTCGAGTTTGAAATCCAGTTGGCCCAGTGCGTGGGCACCATCAAGGATGATATCCACGCCGTGCTCTTTCGCCAGGCCCGCAATAGCCTGAACCGGCATCACGAGTCCTGTGCGGTGAGTGACGTAGGTCAGCGCCATCAACTTGAGCCGTGGATACTGCTCGAAGGCTTGCTGATAGCTGTTCAACAGGCTTTCGTAGGTAGCGGGGTGGACGTGGGAAATCTCGATGACTTCGACGCCACGGCTTTTGGCCAGCCAGCGCATGGCGGACTGCACGCTGATGTAATCCAGATCACAGATCAGCACCTGATCGCCAGGTTGCAGCTGGTTGTAGTTGCGGATCAGCGACTGTAACGATTCGGATGCGCAGCGGGTGATTGCGATTTCTTCTGCGCTGACTTGTAGCAGCAGCGCCAGTTCGGCGTGAATCCTGCCGCTGTCATGGGTATCGAATTGACGACGCACATAGACCGAGTTGCTACGGTTCACATAATCAATATTGCGACGATAGTCTTCCATGACCTCACGTGTCATACGCCCGAAGTAGCCGTTCTCCAGATTGATCGGCCCTGGCTCAACGTCGTAGCGCCCGGCGATGTCCTGCCAGAACTGTTCATCCCTTGCCTGTTGCTCGAGCATTGCGTCCTCTCTTTCTGACTGAATGACACGTTTTGTAGAAGCCACTGTGAACCCAATCCTGTAGGAGTCGCCCCGGTGTCCCTAAAACCACGCTGTCGCGCAGCAAACATAGAACCAAGGAGCGCACGAGCACCGCGAGGCCGCGATGGCGGTATTCCAGACAGGACGCGCCATCGCTGCCTCGCGGTGCTCGTGAGCGCTTACAAGGGCAATTTGCACGCAACATTGGATGGCGCCCCGGAAATCTACTGTTATTGGCGATCGCTGTACTGCTTCCGTGGCCCCGTGCGCAGCGGTTCCAGTAGCTCCGACAGGCCGTTATGGTCAATCTCCTGCATCAACGCTAGCAGGCTGCCCAGCTCTCCCTTGGGGAAGCCCTCCCGCGCAAACCAGTTCAGGTATTGGCCCGGCAAGTCGGCCAGCAGGCGGCCTTTGTATTTGCCAAACGGCATTTCGCGGGTGACCAGCAGCAAAAGTTTTTCCGGATCCATGAGCTTCGCGTTACCTGATTTCAAAACACCCTGACGATACGTGCATTCTGCATGCAGGCCAAAGGACAGTTCATGCAGAAATCACGACTCATCTGTATGGTTTTTAATATAAGTCATTGATTTTAAAGGTTTAAGTTTATTCAAAAAAGCTGGCATGCCCCCTGCAATTACCTAAGCATGCAAATCATTTTGTATAAACCTGCCCATAAGGAACTTGAAAATGACTGACATCAATAAAGAATCGATCTCCCTTCTGAACGACCTGATCGAAACCAGCAAAGATGGCGAAAAGGGTTTTCAGACCAGCGCAGAAGATATCAAAAACCCTGCGATCAAGGCTTACTTCCTGAGCCGTTCTGCAGAAATCAAAACTTCTGTCGCTGAACTGCAGGCTGAAGTACGTTCACTGGGCGGCGATCCAGAAACCTCTTCCAGCGTAAGCGGCACCCTGCACCGCGCATGGGTTGACCTGAAGTCGGTATTGACCGGCAAAGACGACAAAGCAATCCTGGAAGAAGTAGAGCGCGGCGAAGACGTAGCGCTGAAGGCTTACAAAGAAGCCCGTCAGAAAGCGGTTGAGAAAAACCTGCCAGCTTCCGTTACCTCGTTGATCGACAAGCAACTGGTTGGCGTACAAGCTAACCACGATAAAGTCCGTGACCTGCGTAATGCTGCTCGTGCCGAGAAAGCTGCACACTAAGACTTGATTGTCTAAAAAACGCCAGCCAGTCTGGCGTTTTTTTATGGCTGTAATTCAGCGATATTTTTGGCCTCCCTCGGGACAGGCAGGAGCGAATTTATTCGCGAAGAGGCCAACGTTATCGCTGGATAATCAACTGACTGAACCCTGCCTTCGTCTCAACATCCCCTAAAACCTAAGTCGGCTCAACTCTGTTGCGCCCGTTGCTCTTGGCAACATACAGCGCCTTGTCGGCAGTGTTGAACAGCGTATCAACAGGGGCGCCAGCATTCGCCTCTGTACAGGCGATACCAATGCTGACGGTAATTGGCTGGTTATCCCCCGCATAAGGGGCAATGTCCTGTACGGCTTGCCTGATGACCTCTGCGATGGCTCTGGCACCCTCCATATCGGTTTCACCCAGCACCACGACAAACTCTTCGCCGCCATAACGAGCCACAAAATCACCCGGTCTTCTGATGTTGTTGGCGATGGTCGTCGCAACGTTGCGTAGCGCTTCATCTCCGCCATGATGGCCGTGGCGATCATTGAAGGCTTTGAAGTGATCCACATCGATCACCAGCAGCGAAACGGGTTTGCCTGAACGGATGCTGCGCATCCATTCGCTTTTAATCACTTCATCGAGCCGACGCCGGTTGGCCAGCCCGGTCAGCGCATCGGTTGAGGCGCGGGTTCTGAGCTCTTCTTCGGCCTGATGCCGCAGGCCTAATTCACGGCGCAGCAGCAGGCTCAGCCACAGAATACCCAGACACAGTACGGTGGTTGCGAAACCAACCAGCAGAACATTGCGATGCCAGAGGGCGTAGACCTCTTTGACGGACTGGCCTACTACAACAATCAGCGGCAAATCGCCGACATGGGAAAACGTGTATAGGCGCTCTTTGCCGTCGATGGATGACGTACCAGAAAAACTGCCATTACCTTCTTCAATAATCCGTTTGAAATTTGGGGTGCTGGCAAAGCTGGTGCCGATAAGGTCCTTGCCGGAGATTTCTGGATGACGGGCGAGCAGAACGCCGTCAGTGTTAAGTAGCGTGATGTTGCTGTCCGGACCAATGTCCAGCGTGCGAAACAACTGCTTGAAATACACCAGGCGCATCGCCGCACTGGCGATGCCTTGAAAAGAGCCGTCCTCGCCCGATATCCGCCGACTGAAGCTGATGCACCAGTCCTTGAACCCGCCGCGGGACTTGAAGGGCGCACCCACCAGCATCTCTTTTGACGGGTTACGCCTGAGCTCCTGGAAGTGCGCGCGATCAGCAAGATTGACAGTTCGGGGCGTCACTGATGTGGAGTCGGCGAGAATACGCCCGTCCTTGTCTATCAACAGCAGGTCGCCTTTGTAGCGTGCAGCGGTGGAGCGATCAAACAGGACCAGGTGACGCAGATTCGGCGCAATGTTTTGCAGTTCGGGCATTTGCCATGCGCTGATCATGCCCTGCAACGAGGTGTCGTAAAGCTCAGCATTACGCAATACATCGGCATCAATCAGGCTCACGATATTGGACGAAGCCCGCGCTGCCGCTTCATTCGCATCCCTTCGTTCACGGGTCAATAACGAGACAACAATGATCGCAATGGCGGCGATTGCCAGCACACTGCCGCACACCAGGAAAATCTCTGGCCGAGTCCATTTTTTATTCGGTGCCTGCATGGCGTGATGAGCAATCATTGCGCGGAGTGAACCCGGTAAATAATAAATCTTCCTCAACTCTTTGTTTTAAAAGAGGTTTAAGGAATTCATATATTGATAGTGGTTATCGATCCGGTATTTATAACCCATACAGGGCGCGTTGAAACAGCAGTGATTTATTGTGTTTGTGAACACGTTTTATTTGCTGGAGTGTTGTATCTGTAAAAAACACATGCCTGGACACTCATCCTTGTGAGAGCAGGGCTTGCCCGCGATACATGAGACGCATCTGGAAAATAGACTGCGTCATTGTTTATCGCGCGAAAGTCGGATCGCCGCACAGTCTGCCCCGCAGGATTGAATTCCAGGCCCGTTAGTCAGGTGTGGTTTGCTTCAAAGAAAAGCATCACAACGGCAAGTTGATCCCGAAGGTATTGATACCGTCGCGGCTGTGCACGAATACGCTGCCGCCATGCATCAGCGCAATGGCTTTGACGATGGCCAGTCCCAGGCCATGGTTGGCACCGCTATTGGCGCGCGAGGCGTCCACCCGGTAAAAGCGTTCGAACAGCTTGGGCAGGTGCTCGCTGGCGATCTGCGTACCGGGGTTGGCGACGCCCACACTGACATGATCGGTCTGCTCGGCAATGTCCACGCGAATCGTTCGCCCAGCCTCGGTGTGTTGCACGGCATTGTGGAGCAAGTTGATCAGCGCCCGACGCAAGTGGGCCTTTTCCATGGGCACACGAGCATCACCGTGGACTACGACGCGCACCTGGGCATCCTCAAGAATGAAGTCCAGATAATCCAGCGTTGTCGCCACTTCCTCAGCCAGAGACGCGCACGTCAGTTCCGTTACCTTGCTGCCTTGATCGGCACTGGCCAGGAAGAGCATGTCATTGATGATCGAGCGCAGTCGTTCGAGCTCTTCCAGATTCGATTGCAGCACCTCGAAGTAGTGTTCCGCCGAACGCCCTCGGGTCAAAGCCACCTGAGTCTGACCAATGAGGTTGGTCAGCGGCGAACGCAGTTCATGGGCGACATCCGCGTTGAAGGATTCAAGCCGCGCATAGGCCTGCTCGACTCGCTCAAGTGTTGAGTTGAATGAGGTTACAAACTGGTTCAGTTCCGGTGGCAGGGGCGTCATCTGCAGACGTCCGGAGAGTCTGGGAGGTGTGAGCTTGCGCGCCTCTAGTGAAAGACTGGCCAACGGCCGCAACCCGATGCGCGCGGCCCAATAACCCAGCACTGACGCCAGCAGGATGCCTAGCGTCGCGAAGCCGATCAGGGCAATCATCAGCGAGTGCTGGGTTTGCAGAAATGTATCGGTATCGACGGCAATCAGGAAACGAAGCGGCGGGCGTTGCTCTCTGGCTTCGAACTGGCTGACCAACACCTTGAACGGATATTCGTGCCCGGCAATTTGCAGGTCACGCATGCCCAAAGGGCCATTGGCGAAACGGCGAATGTCGGCATCCGGGCTGCCAAACTCATAGACCGGATTGTCACTGACTACCCAGAAACGCAAGCGCTTGTCTTCTTCGCTGAGCAACTTCAGCTTGTTTTTGATCCGGCCCCAGTGCTCGACGTCGCTGTGGCGATTGACCGCAGATTCCAGCACGCTGTAGCGGGCTTCCGCCTCTGCTTCCGGCAGCAATGCCATGCTTTTATCAACCTGTAGATACAACGCCCAGCCGATCAGGGTAAACACCAGCAACGCCACGAGCGCGAACAGGCCGCTCAGGCGCAGGGCGATGGAGTCCGTCCTCACTGCGATTCTCCGGCACGACTTTCAAGCACGTAGCCCATGCCGCGAATCGTGTGCAGTAATTTCTGTTCGAAGGGGCCGTCCAGCTTGGCGCGTAGCCGTTTGATCGCCACTTCCACGACGTTGGCGTCACTGTCGAAATTGATGTCCCAGACCATCTCGGCGATGGATGTCTTGGAGAGGATTTCACCCTGGCGGCGCGCCAGCACACTGAGCAACGAGAACTCCTTGGCCGTCAGGTCCAGACGCAGCCCGGCGCGCGTTGCCTTGCGGCTGATCAGGTCGATCCACAAATCGGCAATGCTGATTTGCATGGGTTCGTGACCGCTGCTGCGTCGGGTCAGCGCTTGCAGGCGAGCGACCAGTTCAAGAAATGAGAACGGCTTGCCCAGATAGTCATCGGCACCTTCGCGAAGGCCGCGGATACGGTCATCCACTTGCTCGCGGGCGGTGAGCATGATCACAGGCGTCTGTTTGCGGGCGCGCAACGTGCGCAGTACCCCAAAGCCATCCAGACCTGGCAGCATCACGTCGAGAATGATCACCTCGTAATCGCTCTCCAGCGCCAGATGCAGGCCTTCTATGCCGTCGCGAGCGAGGTCCACGGTAAAGCCTTGCTCGGTCAGACCGCGACGCAGGTAATCAGCGGTCTTCTCTTCGTCTTCGATGATCAGGACACGCATGGGGCAGGGTCTCTTGGTGCAAAAAAAATACACAGTTTTTCAGCCGGAATACATTCCTGTGGGAGCGGTGCTTGCCCGCGATACATGAGACGCGGCTGGAAGACCCACCGCGTTATCGTTTATCGCGAGCAAGGTGGAGCGCCACCCCGGCCGCTCCCACAGGTTGGGATCCCTTTGGCTTATGAAACACCCGCTCCAGCTGCAAGTAGATCACCGGTGTCGTGAACAGCGTCAGCATCTGGCTGACCAGCAAACCACCGACGACGGCAATCCCCAGCGGCTGGCGCAGTTCGGCACCCACACCATAACCGAGCATCAAGGGCAGGGCACCCAGCAAGGCCGCCAGGGTGGTCATGATGATTGGGCGGAAACGCGTCAGGCAGGCTTCATGAATTGCATCCAGTGGGCTCATGCCTCGGTCACGCTGCGCCTCGAGGGCGAAGTCCACCAGCAAAATACCGTTCTTCTTGACGATACCGATGAGCAGAACCACGCCGATCAAGGCCATGATCGAAAAGTCTTGCCCCATCAACCACAGCAGCAACAGTGCGCCGATACCTGCCGAGGGCAGAGTGGAGATGATCGTCAACGGGTGGACGAAGCTCTCATAAAGCACACCCAGAATGATGTACACCGCCACCAGCGCCGCCAGAATCAGCCAAGGCTGGTTGGCCAGTGAACTCTGAAACGCCTGCGCCGCCCCCTGGAAGTTACCGATGATGGAAGCTGGCATGCCGATCTCGTTTTTGGCCTGATCGACCATCCGCACCGCATCGCCAAGTGCCACACCGGGCGACAGGTTGAATGACAGGTTGGCGGCAGGGAACATGCCGTCATGGGCGATGGACAAAGGCCCCATGGTTGGCGCGCCGACCTTGGCCAGCGCCGACAGCGGCACCATCTCGTTGGTCAGGGGCGAGCGCAGATAGAAATACCCCAGGCTTTCGGCCTTGCCGCGTTGTTTGGCGTCCAGTTCCAGAATCACTTTGTACTGATTGATTTCAGTCTGGTACTCGCTGATCTGTCGCTGGCCGAAAGCGTCGTACAGGGCCTGATCGACATCGTTGGTGGTCAATCCGAAGCGAGCGGCAGCGCTGCGGTCGATATTGATATGGGTAACGCTGCCGCCCAGTTGCAGATCGTTGGACAAATCACGGAATGCGGGGTTGGTGCGCAGTTTTTCCGTCAGGCGCTGGGTCCAGGTATTGAGCAGCGGACCGTCATTGCTTTTGAGCACATATTGATACTGGCTGCGGCTCGGACCGGGGCTCAGGTTGATGTCTTGCCCGGCGCGCAGGTACAGAACGATGCCGGGAATCTTCGCCAGCTTCGGACGTATCCGGTCAATGAACTCACTCACCGAAACGTCGCGTTCACCCCGGGGTTTAAGGGAGATCCAGAACCGCCCGTTCGCGATGGTCTGGTTGCTGCCGCTAACCCCAACCGAATGGGAGAACGCCTGCACTGCCGGATCAGCACCGATGATTTTCGCCAGTTGCAGGTGTTTTTCCACCATGTCGGGATAGGAAATATCGGCCGCAGCCTCGCTGGTGCCAAGGGCGAATGCGGTGTCCTGTACCGGAAAGAACCCCTTGGGGATCAGTACGTAGCCAACGCCTGCAAGCACAAATGTCAGCCCGAAAACCCCGAGCATGATCCGTTGATGGGCCAGGGCCTTGTTCAGGCCCCGCTCATAAAGTGCCAACAGGCGTTCGCTGAAACCTGGCTTTGCATGCGGATCATGTTTCGGCGCGCGCATGAACAGCGCCGCCAGTGTCGGCGCGAGGGTCAGCGAAACGACAACCGAAATCAGAATGGTCGCGGTGGCGGTGAGTGCAAACTCTTTGAACAGCCGCCCGACCACGCCGCCCATGAATAGCAATGGAATAAACGCTGCCACCAGAGAGAAGCTGATAGACACCACCGTGAAGCCAATTTCCCCGGAGCCCTTGATCGCCGCTTCGCGCATGCCGTCACCGGCCTCAAGGTGTCGGTGAATGTTCTCCACCACGACAATGGCGTCGTCCACCACGAATCCGACCGCCACCACAATCGCCACCAGCGTCAGGTTGTTCAGGCTGAAACCAAACACGTACATCATCGCGAAGCTGGCAACCAGCGAGACACCCAGCACAGCGCTGACAATCAGCGTGGCCGACAGCTGGCGCAGGAACAGCGCCATGACCGCGACCACCAACAGAATGGCGATCACCAGGGTCATTTCCACTTCGTGCAGCGAGGCACGAATGGTTCGTGTCCGGTCATTGAGCACCGAGACGTCGACCGAGGCCGGAAGCATTTCCAGCAGACGTGGCATCTCGCGCTGAATGCGGTCCACGGTTTCCACGATGTTGGCACCGGGCTGGCGGAAAATCGTGACGTTGACGCCTTGCTGATCGCCCGACCAGGCCTGCACGTAAGCGTTTTCCGAACCGTTGATGACCCGCGCCACGTCTTTCAGGTGAATAGGGGCGCCGTCCTTGTACGAGACGATCAGTTGCGCGTAATCCTGAGGCCGAAACAGTTGATCGTTGGAGGCGATGGTGGACACGCTGTCCTTGCCATACAGCGCACCTTTGGCGAGGTTGAGACTGGTCTGTTGCACCGCGACGCGGATATCAGCAAGCGTCAGGCCCAGTGCGGCAAGCTTCTCCGGTGCAGCCTGTACGCGAATTGCCGGGCGTTGCTGACCAGTAATGAACACCTGCCCCACACCGTCGATCTGGCTCAGTTGCCGCGCCAGCAATGACTCGGTTACGTCGCTCAGTTCGGTAGGCGGCATCAGATTGGAGCTGACGCTGAGAATCAGCACCGGGCTGTCCGCCGGATTGACCTTGCGCCAGGTCGGCAGGTTGGGCATGTCGGCGGGAAGGCGGCCTGCTGCGGTATTGATCGCGGCCTGGACTTCCTGCGCGGCGGTGTCGATGCTTTTGTTGAGGGTAAATTGCAGGGTCAGGTTGGTGGAGCCCAAAGCGCTGCTGGAGGTCATTTGCGTCATGCCGGGAATGGCGCTGAATTGCACTTCCAACGGCGTCGCGACTGACGAAGCCATGGTTTCCGGGCTGGCACCGGGTAACTGCGCGGTGACCTGAATGGTCGGGAACTCGGCCTCAGGCAGCGGCGCGACGGGCAGGCGCGGGAACGCAATCGCCCCCAGCAGGACCATAGCAAACGTCAATAATAAAGTGGCGACCGGATGGTCCACGCACCAGGCTGAAACCGATCCACGGCCCTTCATCGTGTGCCGTCCAGTTCTGCCGTCTGGCTAGTCTCTGTCGTGTTACGCAGCACTTCGATTTTCGATCCAGCCTTGAGTCGTGACTGACCGTCGCTGACTAGCACGTCGCCCGCCTTGGGACCGGAGATCAGCATCAGGCTGCTGTCCTGATACAGCACCTGCACCGGAACCACTTCGACCTTGTCGCCGTTGACCCGGAACGCGAAGTGTTGATCGATGCCGCGTTGCACGACCTGCGGCGGCACTCGCAAGGCATCGCGGTCTATGGCTGTCTGGATTTTCACCGTGACCAGTTGACCTGGCCACAACAGCTGTTTTGGATTATTGAATTCGGCTTTGGCGCGAATGGTCCCGGTGGTGGCCGAGACCTGGTTGTCGATCAGGGTCAGCTTGCCGTCTCCCAGTAGCGTGCCGTTATCGCCATCACCGAGGAAGGCTTTGACGGCTGCTGGCGAGCTTGAAGCAATCAAACCTTGCAGCGTTGGCAGCATTTGTTGCGGCAGTGAAAACTCCACCGAGACAGGATCAATCTGCGTGACTGAAAACAGGCCCTGAGCATCGCTGACGCGCAGGAAGTTGCCTTCATCGACGTTGCGAATGCCGACTCTGCCAGTGACCGGTGAGCGAATCTGGGTGTACGAAAGTTGCACTTGAGCGGCGTTGATCGCGGCCTCGTTGCCCATCGCTGTGGCTTTGAGTTGATGGACCGTGGCTTGCTGCTGATCGAAAGTCTGTTTGGAGATGCCATTGTCTTCACTGAGCAGCCGATAGCGCTTCAGGTCGACCTGGGCCATGTCCAGCTGTGCCTTGCTTTGCGCAAGCTGAGCCTTGGCCTGTTCCAGCGAGGCGCGAATGGCCCGGTCGTCAATCGTCGCCAGCAAATCTCCGGCCTTGACCGTTTGCCCTTCCTTGACCAGCACTTTGGTAAGGATGCCGTCTACTTGCGGGCGAATGATCACACTGTGCAAAGACAGCACTGAACCAATACCCGTGACGAAACGCGGTACATCCTCCTCGGTCACTTTGACGACTTTGACCGGCACCGCTGTCGGTGTGCTGACTTTTGCCGTCGCCGGACGGGTCAGGGTCCAGCTGGATACACCGATCAAGCCCGTGATGACAACAACGGCAAGGACGGTTCTGGTCTGTTTACGCATTCGAGAGACGCCGGAAAGTCGGGGAAGGAGGGTCGTTGTGGATGGCGCTTCTCTTATAGCCCGTCAACCCGGTCAGCAGGGTGACGGCCACCTGTCAGAATTGTCAGCAAGAAAGGCGCAACGCGCACGAACGTTATCAAGAAACACGGGCTGGAGACGATATCTATAGAAAGGAATTCTCGGGAAATTTTCCTGCTTGTTCCATTTGGTTTTCTTTGCTGATCAAAACGTACCAAGTTGGAGCAAGCCCATGAAGTGCAGCGTCTCAAGCGTGAACCGTTGGTTTGAAGTCGTTTATGAGGCGCGCAAGGTCATCGCCGTTCTGATTGTCGGTCCTTTATGCCTGAGTGCGTTTACCGCATCGGCCGCTAACGGTCAGCTGAGTTTTAGCGGGGCCGTCAACAATGCCAGCTGCGCGGTGCTGCCGACGAGCCTGGTTGGAGGGATCAACACTCAACGGGTGAACGTTTCCGCCCATATGTCCATTGTGGTTGATACGGCGCATAACGCCTGTACTGGCTCCGTCATCCCGTTCTCGACACAGTATCAGGCGCTGCCAGTATCATTATCGAAGGGCAACCCGGTGGGTGCCGGAGTTCTGACCCTCACGTATCAATAGGCTCCTGGCACCGCGCTATCGCGCAGCAAACGGGTAATCCTGTAGGAGCCAACTTGTTGGCGAGACGTCGGACCTGCATCGTCAGTATTTCCGCCTCGCCTACAAGGTTTGCGTTTCAAATCCATTATTGAAGTGATATTTGATGATGGAGCACGAGGATCGCGAGGCCGCGATTGCGGTGTATCAGACAGACCGATATCGCTGCCTCGCGGTGCTCGTGAACTCCTGCAGGTCATATCTACGGCATGACCCTGGGCTCCTCTAACTGAATCCCTCCGCTAACCTGATACTTGTCGGGTGCGTGACAGCTATGGTTGCAAATATAGTTGAGCGTTGTAGCAATGTCGTCAACTTTATGTGAAGTATTGCCTGACCTTTTTTATCGGGTATTATCGCAACGCCACGGATTATGCGGGCTACAAAAAAGTTACGGTTATTCCTACGGAAGGTTCCTGCAAGTTCCGTGGCTTATTCCATACGATTAAAGTAACAAAGCCGACATCGATCCAAAAGATCGAACCTTATAGTGCGTGGCGTCCGATTTAGGGCATACACGAAATAACACAAGGAATGTCGTTACTATGAAAAATATCACTCTTGCCCTGGCCGTTAGTGGCGCTTTGGCTTTGAGCCTGGCTAACACCGCCAATGCTGCGAACAATGGTGTGCTGAAGTTTTCCGGCACCCTGACCAACATTTCCTGCAGCGTTTCACCCGGCACTGGCACCGGCCCAGGCACCCAGCCTGGCGATATTGCGGTTGATCTGGGTAACGTTTCGTTCTCTGACATTGGTACTTCTGGTGAGAATAAACTGGAGACCGCGACGCCCATTCAGTTGCTGGTCAACTGCACCGCGGGTGCCGATCAATACAACCTTGTGAAAATGCGCTTTAAAGCCGGAATGGGTCATGGTACCGATGACAATGACAGCAAGTTACTTCGCGTAACCGGTTCGGCAGGCGGTGTTGCCATTGGTGTGCTTAACGCTTCGAATCAACTGATGGATCTGTCTGGAACCGGCACCATAGACAAACCGCTGGTCAAGGACGGTGCCGGTGGTGCCACCGCTGAGCTGAATCTGGCCGGGGTCTACATGCTGAATGGTACGGTAACCCGACCAGGTACAGCCATGGGCGATCTGCCGTTCACCCTGGATTACGAGTAATACGCCGCATGGAGCGAGCATTGCTCGCTCCATTTCGGGTTACTTACTCCATCGAACATCGAAGGGTATGGACGTTCGCAGAGTCGGCTTAAGCCGCGCGCGGTTTGAGTTCGGCCCTGCGAACCGTGTCTGATCAAGGCACTGTGGGATTTCATACTGAGTACAAGGCGAGCGCCAGCATGTTTTTGTTTTTCTACCGTCGTGTAGCCCAATTGGCTGCAACGGCTTTATGGTCATTGCTGTTCTGCGCGAGCGTGCAGGCCAGCATCGTCATAAACACCACACGCATTATTTATCCCGCTTCAGACAAGGAGGTCAGTTTCGGCGTACATAACGCAGGCAATAAAGAGATCCTTGTACAAAGTTGGCTGGAGCCAAGCGCCGAACATACAGATCCGAATAACCTGCCTTTTGTGATAACCCCGGCGATTGCCCGTTTAGCCAGTGATGGCAGGCAACTGGTGCGGATTATCTATTCTGGCAAGGACATGCCGCAGGACCGCGAATCAGTGCTCTGGCTCAACGTTCAGGAAATTCCTCAGGTGGCTGCGCAAAACACATTGCAGATCGCCATCCGGCAGCGAATGAAGCTGTTCTTCCGGCCCAAAGGGCTGGTGGGTGATGTCGCCGAAGCGCCGGAATATCTGCGCTGGAAGCTGGCGGCAGATAATACATTGCACGTTGAAAATCCGGGGCCGTATCACGTTTCCATGGTCATGATTACCGCACAGCGTGCCGGCAACAAGTTGCTGAGCCATGACAGCCAGATGATCGCCCCCGGTCAGCAACTGCAACTACCGTTAAGTGATTTTGGCGATGGAGCGACGTTGAACTTCATTAGCATCAATGATTTTGGCGGTCAGGTTGCATACCGCACCACACTGAAATCCGGCGAGATCACACAGGCCGTCACGGTGGAACCTCGATAACGGTCACTTCGTTTTTCTTCACTGCGTTACTTACCCAATTCAAGCCGCGTCACGCGCAATGGCTCAGTAGTTGTGTGCCTGCCTGAAAGGGATTCGGGCAAGGCTCAGAACTTCCAGATCGAGTGGAAACTGCTAATGGAATGGCTTTACAAAAACATTGGGGAATCAACTCCGGGATCCATCCTGCGTTTAGCAAAGGGGTTCAGACTCAAGTCGGTAACCGGCGGTATGGTTCTGGTCGTCATGCAGGTATTTACAGCGCAAGGCTGGGCAATCGAAAGCGCGCCGGTTAAACCGGTAAAGTTTAATACAGCATTCATCCAGGGCAGCGACCAGCCTCCAGAGCTTACTGAGTTCCTGCAGGCCAATACGCTGTTGCCTGGCACCTATCGGGTGGACATTTACGTCAATCGCGCATTGAGCGGTCGGCGCGATATTGTCTTTGCCAACAACCCGTTATCTGACCGTATCGAACCCTGCCTGACTCTGGAGATGCTTCAGACTTTCGGGCTTGATCTCAGTCGTTTGTCAGGCGACCCGACAACGCAAAGCGCACAGGCGTGCTTTGATTTGCCTGCCAATATCGAGTTCGCCCGGGTTGAGTACCAACCCAATACGCTGCGCCTCAATATCAGCGTGCCGCAAGCGGTCATGCAGCGCAGTGCCAGAGGTTATGTACCTCCGGAGTTGTGGGACGGTGGCGAGTCCGTCGGCTTCTCCAGCTACTCGTTCAATGCTGTCAGACGTAGTAATCGGCGGGAGAAGATCGACCAGTATTATCTGGGGCTGCGCAATGGCCTCAATTTGGGCGCATGGCGGCTGAGGAACGAGTCCTCCCTGGTCTACGCCGACAATCAGTCTTATCGCTTCAGTAGCAACCGGACTTATCTGCAACGGGATCTGAGCACGCTGCGCAGTCAACTGACCCTTGGCGAGACATTCACCGACTCACAAATTTTCGACAGTGTGCGTTTTCTGGGTGTGGGGGTAAGTTCTGACGATGCCATGCTTCCCGACAGTGAACGCAACTATGCGCCGGTGATTCGCGGCACTGCCGAAACCAACGCATCGGTTGAAGTTCGTCAAAACGGCTTCCTGCTCTACAGCGGCAACGTTTCACCGGGGCCGTTCGAGATCAGTGACATTTACCCGAGCGGTTCCAATGGTGATCTGCAGGTCACCATCATTGAAGCCGACGGTCGTCGGCGTTCCTTCACCCAGGCCTATGCTTCGCTGCCGGTCATGGTGCCCGAAGGCGCATTTCGTTACAGCCTTGCGACAGGGCAGGTCGACAGCGGCAGCAATGACGCTGCGACTCCGACCTTTGCCAGCCTTGCCCTGATTTACGGCGTGTCCGAACGGATCACCGGCTTTGGCGGTTTGCAGTGGGCTGAGGATTACCAGGCAACCAACGTCGGTGCGGGTCTCAATACCGGGTACGGCGCACTGTCAGCCGATGTGACCCACTCCGTCAGCGAAATCGATGATCAGCGTCAAGCGGGGCAGAGTGTGCGCCTGCGATACGCCAACACCTTGAATGCCACTGACACTACCTTCGCAGTGGCGGGTTATCGCTATTCCACCGAGCGCTATCTGTCCCTCAACGAACATGTCGAATCCTCACGAGCGCGGTTCCGTCGGGCAATGACTGGCCGTCCCAAAGACCGCATGGAGCTGACCGTTACGCAGACCTTGCCTGCGCAGTACGGTAGTCTCAGTCTGACCGCGTCCGAACAGCGTTACTGGGATCTTGGCAGCAAGACTCGACAGTTCTACCTGGCGTATAACGCTGCCTGGCGGTCGCTCAGTTACAGCCTGTCTGTGGAAAACAATCGTCAGTCCGGTCGCGACGGGCAGGCTGAAAATGACAACCGGGTCGCGGTCAGCCTGACCTTCCCGTTGGGTGAAAACTCCAGTTCTTCGCGCTTGTCCTTCAATGGCTTACGCGACAGTGCGGGCGAATACAACGCTCAGGCAGGCCTCAGTGGTCAGGTTCTCGATCAGCGTCACGCGTTCTATTCGGTGCAGGCCGGGCACGACAGCAGCTCTGGAAGTTTTGGCTCCGGAAAGCTCAACACCACGCAGCCCTATGGGCGCTTCGAGGCAGGCTACAGCCAGGGCCGTGATTACGATGCCTTCAGCCTTGGGGCCTCCGGGTCAGTGCTGGTTCATGGCGGCGGCATAAACCTGGGGCAGTCACTGGGAGAAACCTTTGCTTTGGTGGAGGTCACAAAGGTCGGCGGCGCCAGACTGACCAGCTTCAGTAATGTCGAAACCGCTGCCAATGGATATGCCGTGCTGCCTTACGCGCAGCCCTATCGCAGCAACTGGGTCAGCCTGGATACCCGTCAACTCGGGGCCGACGTTGAGCTGGATAACGCGGTTAGCCAGATTGTGCCGCGTCGTGGCGCGATGCCGGTGGTGCGCTTCAAGGCCTCAACCGGACGTCGTGTGCAGTTTGAGCTGATTCAGGCCGACGGCAGCAAAATCCCCTTGGGGGCGAGTGTCGAAGACCTCGATGGCAAGGCCCTGGCGGTGGTTGACCCGACAAGTCGGGCGCTGGTTCTTAGCGAGCAGGACTATGGCGAGTTGCAGGTGAAGTGGGCCGGTCAAAGCTGCCGTGCGCCTTTCTCTCTCCCGGCCCGTGATCCTTCACGTGCCTACGAACGCATTCGGGTGATCTGCCAATGATGACGCTCATCTGTCTGGGCCTCGCCGCCCTGTTGTCGAGTTTTAATCTGCAGGCTGCCGTGTCTCTGAGCGGGACACGTCTGATCTTTGATGGCCGTTTCCCCGAAGCGAGCCTCGAAGTCGCCAATCGCAGTGACCGTGAAGTGTTGATTCAGGCCTGGTTGAGTGACCCGGCCAATACCGACGGTGATCTTGAAGAGGCCGCTGCCGAGCTGCCCTTCTTGCTTAGTCCGCAGTTGGCGCGCCTCGACGCCCGCGGCAAACAGACCCTCAGGGTCTTGTATCAGGGCCAGGGCATGTCGCTCAACGAGGAATCCTTGCTGCATGTTTATGTGCTGGAAATACCACGGCGCACCGACGTCACTAACGCGTTGAACATTGCGATTCGCCAGCGCATCAACCTGTTCTATCGTCCTGCCGGGCTTACCGAAGACCCTGCCGCAACCGCCTACCGTCTGCGCTGGACGCTGGCCTCCACCTCGTTACGCGTGAGTAATCCGACTTCTTACCATGCCGCGTTACAGGATGTGCGGTTGGGCGGGGTGGCTGCCAGGGACTACTTACTGTTGGCGCCAGGTGCCAGCCATGAAATGGCTGTTCCTGCCGCAGGCGGAATACGGAGTCTGTCGTTCAAGGCGCTCAATGATTATGGCGGCGCGGACGCTTATTGCGCCGCGGGCAATAGCGATGGTTTTGACAACACTGAACACCGGCAAAAGGACTGCTGAATGATGAATACCTGTTTCCAGGCTGTACGGAATTTTCTGAGCTCAAGTGCCATTCCTGTGGAAGTGCGCTCCTATAAAGCAAAATATAAATCACTGAATAAACGGGGGCTGTTGGAGCGAGTGGGCGGCAATCCGACTTGCCCGCGAACCAATCGACTCGGTAGGTCAGACGCACCGCGCTATCGTTCTTCGCGGGCAAGTCGGATTGCCGCCCACTCGCTCCAACAGTTCAATGTTTGTTTCGCGACAGCGTGGTGCCTGGGACACAGCGCTGCCTCCCACATTAAACCGAGTTTGCCGCGCAGCTGCGGGGCGCCTTGGAGACTTGGCGGCTCCTGCAGAGTATTGTTTCTGCTTGCTCTGTTATTTACCCCCGCTACCAGCTTCGCAATGATCTGCAAAACCCAGGGCGCGGGGGAAACGGTGGTTCGTGGCGATCTGGACAGCAGCGTGGCTATCCCGGCCAGCGCGCCCGACGGGGATATTGTCTGGCGCTCTGAACGGATGGACCTTCAGGTCGAGTGCTTCAAGGACGGCGAGCTATCAGCGCAGGAGGAAATTTTCCTCTACCTCAACCCGGACAACCTGAAGATAGGCCAGGGCATTCGCGCCGGTCTCACGTTGGCGGGAGTCGATCATTCGCAGAGCAGCGGGCGAATCAGTACCGGCCAGTACCTGCCTGTTTGTCACGAGGGCGCGGAGAACATCGGTGCCTGCCCCAAGGCCCGATTCAATCTCGCGTTCTCCGTGTTCATTCAGAAGTTCGGGCCGACCCCTCATTCCGGTATCGCCAGTGATCTGCTTGATTACCGGTTATTCCAGCTCGACAGTGGCAAGGGGCTTAATCCTCTGCCGGATCACAGCCTCAGTTACCGCATCAATAACCTGAACGGGCTGCGCTTTGTGGCGTGTGATGCACAGTTGCAGGTGGTGCCTGAAACCCTGGATTTCGGCCACATCGGCATTCAGGAGGTTGCGGTGGGCAAGGTCATCGAGCGCCGTCCGTTTTCGCTCGTCACCCGACGCACCTGTGATTCGCCGTTCAGTCTGGGCGCGCGCTTCAAGCCGGTCAGTGGCAGATTGTCAGGGGACTACCTGATCCCTGCCGCCAACGACGGTGTCGGTATCCGCATTTTGAAAGCCCGTGATGATTCGGTGTTGAGCTACAACGAACCTTTTCATCTTGCCGATCTACTCAACGATAACCAGGCAGCGACTGTCGACTTCAATGCCGAGCTGGTCTGGCAGAAAAACAACCCTCAAGCCGGGCCATTCGAGGCAGAAGTAATGGTCGATCTGTTCTACAAGTAGCCTCAGCCGATGAGAGGCTTGGCCCGGTGCAGGCGGAGGGCAAATGATTCAGGTATGCTGCGCGACCTTTCGACGACCGATTGCCAATTTCTGGAGCTTTTCATGACATCTACTGACTCAACACCGGCTCCTGAAAACGTCGTCGCCGAGGATTCGGCTGCGGATAAGAAAGCACCGATCCCTGCGTTCAGCTTCCCTTTCAAGCCCGCTGACTTCGCGCAATCGAAAAAAGACGAGCCTTGGTATCAGAAGTCGAACAAGCACGGGCATAACAAAATCCCGGGCGCCGCTCCCCACGGGACTCGAAAGTCGATGGGCAAGCGTTAAACAGGATCAAATCATTCGCCCTGGAATGAGATTAATCGTGGGAGCGAATTTATTCGCGAAGAGGTCGGTGGCTCCACTGCATATCCAGAAATTGGAAAACCTTATTCGCGAATGAATTCGCTCCCACAGATGCTTCACCTGTCAGGGCAATCAACCCGCCTGCAGCGGTATGAACATGTAACCCGCAGGCTCGCCCGTCGCCAGTTCGGCCCCGGCCACATTCAGTGTCTCGATCACGGCGTCGCCTGCCACATGAAAGGTCCAGCCATTGCTTGTCGGGGCCGCATCGGTGTTGTCCACCAGATCCATGACAGCAGTGGCAAAGGCATCCATATCCGGTAAGTACGCAACGAAACCATTGCCTTTCAAGGCCGTGGCGCGAATCCCCAGTCGTTGGCAGATCGCCTCTTTGGCACCGATATCTTCCCGGTCAGCCTGGCGAGACTGCTCAATCAGGCGGCTGAGTTCGGTATCGACCAACTGGCCGCCGACGATCAAATCCGGTCCTTGTTCCCATGCCTCGGGCGGACAGTCCTTGGCCTCGGGGCGTAGTGGAATGTGCGGGTTGATTTCCATCGGATAGATACGGCATACCAGTGGGCGCCGCTCATAAATGCCGCAGCGATTGTCTGCGTCAAGATTCCGGCAAGGTCCTTTGTTATAGGCCGCGAAAGTGATCGCGACCTGCGCCTGGGTCACACCACTCTGGACCAGCGTCGAGCGGCGTGTCGCGTGGGTCAACTGACCCTCTGGCAAGCCGTAGCCATCAGCCAGAAATGCCTCGATCAGGATGATCAGCGAACCGCCGTCAGCCGCCCATTGCAGGGATTCCCCGAGAGTGAGTGGCACATGATGGTCGCTGCAGCAGCGGCCGCAACCGGTGCAAGAGTATCGCGTATTCATTGCAATAAAGGTCCGTCATGACAGACGTCGAACGCGACAGAAACCAGAGCTGCCGGCACGACTGAGACGGTGTTCGAAGCAAGTTGTGAGCCAGCGAGCGCGATGCTTACTTTTTCACAGTGGCGGGAAGCTCGGTCCACTCACTGACCGTGGCTTTCTTGCTCGTTCGGTTGTAAAGGCACAGCTCGGCGCCGGGCTGATTTTTCATATGCGGCTGTGGGTAACGGCCTCTGAGCATGAGCGCTTCGTACCCGACATGGTCGTCAAACCCCGCCTTGCCGACAGCACGCACTTCTTTGAGCTGGCTGGCTTTCATGCAGCTGTCGATAACCGCCTTGTCCAGTGCCTTCCAGGCGTCTGTGCTGGAAGCATTGGCCTGGCCGGCGAGTGTCGCCGAGGCGATCAGCAGGAAGGTGGACGCTTTCATTGTCGTTCTCCATGAACATCGATTGATGATGGAGTATGCCAGATCAGACCTGATCGGTTTCGTGGCGCTGGACGTAGCGCATGCCTGCCTTCTCATACAGGCAGCGCGCGGCCAGATTATTCTCCATGACCTTGAGGTCCACCCAGGCTTCGCCTCGCTGCCGAAAAATGTTGAATACATGGTTGAGCAACTGAAGCGCCAGGCCTTGATTTCTGGCACGGGGGTGTATGACCAGATCCTTGATGAAGGCGCTGGTCCAGCCCTGAATCAGCCCGACCATTCCTTGCTCATCCCGGAGGGCAAAGCACAGCGTCGGATCGTATTCGGGATCGGTTCGCCAGTCGTTTACCCAGTCTTGATACTCGGGCATCCGTATATCGTCGGCATGCCCCTGCAACAACAGAGCGTGAGCTTCAGGGGCGTCTTCGAAGGTGAACGGCGTGATCTGGATATGACCGGGCCATGCTTGTGCCGGGGCCAGATTTCCCAGATCACGGCGCATCAGCCACCAATGCCGGTCTGAACCGCCGAGGCGGTCCATCACACTCATGCGCCTTGAGCCTTGACCGCGCGTGCAGCGACGATCAGGCAGCGGGTCAACTCAGGTGACGAAAACTTGGTCAACACCGCATTGGCCCCTGCAAGCCTGGCTTTCTCACTGTTCATGGCGCTGTCGAGCGACGTGTGCAGCAGAATATACAAGTCTTGATAGTCAGGCGTTTCACGCAGTGTGCGGGTCAAAGCGTAGCCATCCATCTCGGACATTTCGATGTCGGAAACCAGCACGTTGATCTGCGCAGGAGAACCCTGGAGTTCGAGCAAAACGTCAATGGCCTCCTTGGCGCTGCGGGCCGTGTGGCAATCGATACCCAGATTGCGCAGTGTGAGCAGCGATTGCTGCAGCGCCACCTGGCTGTCATCGACCACCAGAATGCGGGTGGCAGCCAGCAGTTCAGCTTCTTCCATGGTCAGCGCATCCGGCTGTGCAACGATCTGCGCCGGGGCAATACCGTGGATGACTTTTTCGATATCCAGTACCTGCACCAGCGTGCCATCGACCTGAGTGACACCGGTGATGAACGATCTGCCGTTGGCACCAAAGGGCGGTGGGCGGATATCAGTCGTCAGGCAATGCACGATCTTGCTGACGGCCTGAACATGCAGCCCCTGTTTCGAACGACTGACGTCAGTAACGATCAGGCAGCCGCCATCCGGGTCGACCAAAGGTCTTTCACCAATGGCCCGGCTCAAGTCGATCACCGACAGCGAGGCTCCTCGCAGCGTGGCAACGCCTTTGACGTGCGGGTGCGATTCGGGAAGTCGTGTCAGGGCAGGGCAGGGGATGATTTCGCTGACTTTCAGCAGGTTGATCGCCATCAACTTGCCGCTGCGTAATGTGAACAGCAGCAGCGAAAGTGAATCTGCTCGGACGTTCTTGGTGGACATATAAAACCTTCTGGCAATAAAAGTTTTGCCGCAGTAAGCAGCAAATAGCCTTCTCTGAACAGGTTATCGACCCGGTACAGGCACGCTTGAGGGTTTTTTGTGCGCTAACCGGATTTGCCTGATCCAGTCGACATGTCGACAGCGGACTGGATGAAGCTCACAGCGATGAGTCATTAAGACCTCGTGTAGTCATAATGACCGCTTTTCTTTTGGAGTCTATTTGACTAATAACCGCTAACTCATTGATTTTAAAAGCCTGAAATTCTGGCATGGTTTCTGATACGGCATGAGTACTTTTTTAACGCCTGTCTGTAAGGAGTACATCATGTTGACCGCCTCGGATCGCGCCATTGTCAAAGCCACCGTCCCACTGCTGGAAAGCGGGGGCGAAACGTTGACGACTCACTTCTACAAAAAGATGCTCGATGAGTATCCACAAGTCAGGCCGCTGTTCAATCCTGCGCATCAGGCCAGCGGCGATCAGCCCAGAGCTCTGGCTAATGGTTTGCTGATGTACGCACGACACATTGATGAACTGGAGCAGTTGGGTGGCTTGCTGACAAAAATAATCAACAAGCATGTCGCCCTGCAAATCCTCCCGGAGCATTACCCGATTGTCGGTCGTTGCTTGCTGAGTGCTATCCGCGAAGTGCTGGGTGATGCGGTCGCCACTGAAGAGGTGCTGCAGGCCTGGGGTCGTGCCTATCAACAACTCGCGGATGTGCTGATTGGCGCCGAGCACGCAATCTATGAAGAAAAGGCGCAGGCTCCTGGCGGTTGGCGTGGTACGCGTGAATTCACCTTGGCGGCTAAAGTCGCTGAAAGCTCGGAGATCACTTCGTTCTACCTGCGGCCCGCAGACGGTGGACAGTTGCTGGATTTCGCGCCGGGCCAGTACATCGGGGTGCAATTACAGATTGCCGATGAGGATGTGCGCCGTAACTATTCGCTGTCAGCGGTGGCGGGCAATAACCAGTACCGGATCAGCGTTAAACGCGAGCCTCGCGGTAAGGTTTCCAACTATCTGCATGATCACTTGCAAGTGGGCGACAGCCTGCACCTGTTTCCACCCTCGGGCGAGTTCACCCTGACAGCCAGCGACAAGCCGCTGGTGTTGATCAGCGGGGGAGTGGGCATCACCCCAACCCTGGCGATGCTCGAAGCTGCACTCACAACATCGCGTCCGGTGCATTTCATCCACTGCGCCCGCAATGGCAGCGTGCATGCCTTTCGCGACTGGGTTGGCGGACTTGCCGTCAGGTATCCGCAGCTCAAACGTTTTTACTGCTACGCCGAAGATGACGGTGTCAGCCCGGCGGCAGATGCACTTGGCCTGCTTGATCAATCGCGCCTGGAGCATTGGTTACCCGAAGAGCGAAATGTGGATGCGTACTTCCTCGGCCCCAAGGCTTTCATGAAGGTCATCAAACGCCAGCTCAAAATCGCAGGAGTGCCGGAAAAGCAAAGTCGCTACGAGTTTTTTGGTCCGGCTTGCGAGCTGGAGTGAGGTGCGACAAATAGTCGCGCTCTTCTATATATAGAAGAGGAGCTCCCGAGGAATGCGTTTTCCTCAATCATGGCTGCCGCCGATAAGCAAAATATGCTCCGTTTGCGTTCTGCGGGAGCTGCCGGAGGCTGCGATAGCGTACTGCCTGACCTGCCGCTATCGCAGCCTTCGGCAGTTCCTGCAGGGATGGCCAGATGCTACCTGCTGCGACAAATAGCCGCATCCCTCTATATATAGAAGGATGCGGTTTGTCCCGATTTGGTCCTTGAATGGAGATGCCTTTTCTGTAGCTGCGAAAGGCTGCGATAGCGTACTGCCTGACACTCCGCTATCGCAGCCTTCGGCAGCTCCTACAGGGATGGACCGATGCTACCGGCTGCGACAAATAGCCGCATCCTTCTATATAGAAGGATGCTGTTCGTCCTGCGCGATGCAGTTGCTCATGCACTGAACTGGCGCAACCAACACCACCGGGCGGCCAAATATGCCCATATGGCGGGTACAGGCTTGAGTTGTCCGTCACGGACCATGATTATCGCGAGCGATCAGGGCGTTGAGCCTTTACAATCCGGTGTCTGCCCTCGGGGTGCTGGCATCAAGTCCCCCGGCATTGATCGAACGGTCCCAATGGACACCCTTTCGAAAGGTAAGTGAATGAGCGACAACATGTTGTACCTAAAACGCGAGAAGCGCTTTCTGGTCCTGCTGGGCGTTATCTGCCTGGCGCTGATCGGCGGGGCGCTGTACATGCAGATCGTATTGGGCGAGGCGCCTTGCCCGCTGTGCATCCTGCAACGCTATGCGCTGCTGTTCATCGCCATCTTCGCCTTCATCGGCGCGGCCATGCCGGGCCGCCGCAGCATCACTGCGCTGGAAACACTGGTAGTGCTCAGCGCAATAGGCGGGATTGTTGCCGCAGGCCGCCATGTCTACATCCTTTCGCATCCTACCGAGAGCTGTGGCATCGATGTGCTGCAACCGATTGTCGACGGCCTGCCACTGGCCTCGATGTTCCCGATCGGGTTCCAGGTCAGCGGGTTCTGCACGACCCCTTATCCGCCAGTCCTCGGATTGTCCCTCGCGCAGTGGGCTCTGGTCGCGTTCGTTTTGACCGTCGTACTGGTGCCGATCGGCATCATTCGTAACCGTCGGAAATACCGCGGGCTACAGGGCCTGTAAGGAAAAAGTGCCCCTACGGAAAGGGGCATTTTTTGTGAAAAATTCGTGAGCTGTTTGTCGATTTTTACAGATCCTGATACAAACTGTTGCTAAAAAAAACATAGTCATTAAATTTCTAGATATCTACAATCCCCGCACTTGCCCCGCTGGCTTACCCAGTGATGAGCATTTTCGAGGTCAAATAGCGCCTTTTGCGCAGGCTGTGCCGTAGTGCCAGTCGGACTCTGAAGTACCATGAATGCATGCACCAAAGGGAGTTGGCCCGTATTCCGGGCGTGATGCCACGCATTCGAACAAGAAATTAAAGATAAATATGGATTTGTCGTTACGCTTTGCATGCGTCGTGACAGGCTTTGTTCAATCCAAAAAATATGCCAACACGGCAGGTTTCGGTGTTGGCGGTCGAAAACCAATTGCACCCGCAAGCTGCTTTTGCTTTTAGAGGTCGTGAGATGAGTAAAAAAAGGTACCCCAGGTTTTTTGGCTTCTTGGCCCTTTTCAGCATGCTTTTGCTCAGTGGTTGCGAGGGCGTGCCTCTGCTCGATCCTAAAGGGCAAATAGGGCTCGACCAGCGCAACCTGATTATCACCGCAACGCTGTTGATGTTGATCGTGGTGATTCCGGTCATTTTCCTGACCATCATCTTCGCCTGGAAATATCGTGCCACCAACAAGGACGCTACTTACACGCCTGAATGGTCGCACTCCACCAAGATCGAGGCCGCAGTCTGGGGCATTCCTCTGGTCCTGTTGGTGTTTCTTGGCTACATCACTTACAAGTCTACTCACGCTCTGGACCCGTATCGTCCAATCGAGTCCGATGTGCCGCCGATTACCATCGAGGTGGTTTCGCTGGACTGGAAGTGGGTCTTCATCTACCCGGAACAAGGCATCGCAACGGTCAACAAGATCGTTTTCCCAGCCAATACTCCGGTGAATTTCAAGATTACCTCTGATTCGGTGATGAACTCGTTCTTCATTCCGGGTCTGGGCGGCCAGGTTTATGCCATGGCTGGCATGCTGACCAAGCTACACTTGATCTCTAACGAAAATCACGAATACGACGGGATCTCCGCCAACTACAGTGGCGCGGGTTTCACCGGCATGAAGTTCAAGGCAATTGCAACGTCCAAGGCGGATTTCGACGCCTGGGTCGCCGAAGTCAAGAGTTCACCTAAAAAGCTTGAAGCTTCGGAATACGCTGCTCTGCTCAAACCGAGCGAGCGTAACCCGGTCGAGCTGTTCTCCGCAGTCACTCCGAACCTGTTCAATGCCGTCATCGACAAGTACGAAGGCATGAAGCCAGGCAAGGTGAACCCTCACGAGCAGGAAGGTACTGCACGCGAGTCGGACGCCAACGTGGGTGAGAAAGTGATGGACATGGGCAAGGGTAAGCATTCAGCTGCTGGGGCAGAGGAGTAAACGATGTTTGGTAAATTAAGTCTGGACGCGATCCCGTATCACGAGCCGATAGTCATGATCACCCTGGCGATGATCGCCTTGGGTGGTATCGCTCTGGTTGCGGCACTCACCTACTTCAAGAAGTGGACCTACTTGTGGACTGAATGGCTGACGTCAGTCGACCACAAGAAAATCGGTGTGATGTACATCGTGGTTGCCATGGTCATGCTGTTGCGCGGTTTCGCCGACGCCGTGATGATGCGTACCCAGCTGGCCTTGGCCCAGAATGGTGCCGAAGGCTATCTGCCGCCTGAGCACTATGACCAGATCTTCACCGCTCACGGTGTGATCATGATCATCTTCATGGCGATGCCATTCTTCACCGGCCTGATGAACATCGTCGTGCCGCTGCAGATCGGTGCCCGTGACGTTGCCTTCCCGTTCCTGAACTCCCTGAGCTTCTGGCTCCTGGTGTCCGGCGTACTGTTGGTCAACATTTCCCTGGGTGTCGGCGAGTTCGCTAAAACCGGTTGGGTTGCTTACCCGCCATTGTCCGGGCTTGCCTACAGTCCTGGAGTGGGGGTTGATTACTACATCTGGGCGCTACAGCTATCCGGACTAGGGACGACGTTAACGGGTGTCAACTTCCTCGTCACCGTGCTGAAAATGCGCACGCCTGGCATGAAGCTGATGGAGATGCCGATCTTCACCTGGACCTGCACCTTCGCTAACATCCTGATCGTTGCTTCGTTCCCGATCCTGACTGCCACCCTGGCAGCCCTGACTCTGGACCGTTACCTGGACTTCCACATTTTCACGAACGAGTTGGGCGGTAACCCAATGATGTACGTGAACCTGTTCTGGGCGTGGGGTCACCCTGAGGTTTACATCCTGGTACTGCCGGCGTTCGGTGTGTTCTCCGAAGTCATCTCTACCTTTACCGGCAAGCGTCTGTTCGGCCACAAGTCGATGATCTACGCCAGCGGCGGTATCACCGTCCTCGGCTTCATGGTCTGGCTGCACCACTTCTTCACCATGGGTTCTGGCGCCAGCGTCAACGCCTTCTTCGGTCTGGCAACGATGCTGATTGCGCTGCCGACGGGTGTGAAGCTGTTCAACTGGCTGTTCACCATTTACCAGGGCCGTCTGCGCTTCACCGCGCCAGTGCTCTGGACCCTGGGCTTCATGATCACCTTCTCGATCGGCGGTATGACCGGCGTTCTGTTGGCGATCCCGGGTGCTGACTTCGTGCTGCACAACAGCCTGTTTGTAATCGCTCACTTCCACAACGTCATCATCGGCGGCGCGGTATTCGGTTACATCGCTGGTTTCGCGTTCTGGTTCCCTAAAGCGTTCGGCTTCAAGTTGAACGAGAAGTGGGGCAAGGCTTCGTTCTACTGCTGGTTCTTCGGTTTCTTCGTCGCGTTCATGCCGCTGTACTTCCTGGGCTTCCTGGGTATGACTCGTCGTCTGAACACTACCGACAACCCGGCCTGGAACCTGTACCTGGACATCGCCTGGTTCGGTGCAATGCTGATCGCCGTTGGTATCGCATGCCAACTGATCCAGATCTTCGTGAGTATCCGTGACCGCAACAAGCCAGAGAATCTTGATCTGACTGGCGACCCATGGAATGGCCACACGCTGGAATGGTCGACGTCTTCGCCGCCACCGTTCTACAACTTCGCTGAACTGCCTAAAGCCGACGAGCTGGATGCATTCACCGCGGCCAAGCGTGATGGCGTTGCTTACAACGTACCGGCTCACTACTCGGCGATCCACATGCCGAACAACACTGCGACTGGCCTGGTAATGGGTCTGCTGTTGACAGTGTTCGGTTTTGCCATGATCTGGCACATCTGGTGGTTGGCTATCGCCAGCCTGGCGGCGACCGTTGTTTCGTTCGTCATCCACGCCGCACGTGACGATCAAGGCTATATGGTGCCCGCTGAAGAAGTGGCGCGTATCGAAGGTGAGCAGCACAAGGTCCTCGTGGCTCAGGGTGCATACACGCCTGGCAAATCCACACTGGAACAGGTTTAAACATGTCGAACTTAGTATTGAATCCAGGAGATGCCCACGATCACAGTGATCACGGGCATGATCACCACGATGCGGGGCCGATGACCGTTTACGGTTTCTGGCTCTACCTGATGACCGACTGCGTGTTGTTCGCATCCTTCTTCGCGATCTACGCGGTGTTGGTAAACAACGTTGCAGGCGGTCCTTCGGGACACGACATTTTCGAACTGCCATTCGTGGCCGTCGAAACTGCTTTCCTGTTGTTCAGTAGTATCACTTACGGCTTTGCGATGCTGGCCGTTCACAAGGGCAAGAAGAGTCAAGTGCTGGGCTGGTTGGCCCTCACTTTCCTGTTCGGTGCCGGCTTCATCGCGATGGAAATCTACGAGTTCCATCACCTGATCGTTGAAGGTTATGGCCCTAGCCGTAGCGGCTTCCTGTCTGGCTTCTTCGCGCTGGTAGGCCTGCACGGTCTGCACGTGACCAGCGGCCTGATCTGGATGGGCATCATGATGTATCAGGTCAAGACTCGCGGCCTGACGTCGACCAACGCTACCCGTCTGAGCTGCCTGAGCCTGTTCTGGCACTTCCTGGACGTGGTATGGATTTGCGTCTTCACCGTTGTTTATCTGATGGGGACTTTGTAAATGGCTAACGCACACGCGCATACCTCTGCTGACGACCATAGCAATGGCGTAAAGGACTATGTGATCGGCTTCGTCCTGTCCGTGATCCTCACTGCTATCCCGTTCGGCGTTGTGATGTACCCGGTCATGTCCAAGTCAGCGACGCTGATCACTATCCTGTTGTTCGCTGTGGTGCAGGTTCTGGTTCACCTGCGCTACTTCCTGCACCTTGATCGTTCGGTTGCCCAGCGCAATAACGTGTTCGCCTTTGCGTTCACTGCGATGGTCATCGTGCTGCTGGTCGGCCTCTCGTTGTGGATCATGTTCAGCATCCACACCGTCATGATGGCTAAATGAGGTAACCCTGATGTCCCTTAAGCACTTTATCCAAATCACCAAGCCGGGGATCATTTTCGGTAACGTGCTTTCGGTGGCAGGTGGCTTTTTTCTGGCCTCCAAAGGGCAAATTGACTTCGGCATGTTCCTGGCCGCAGTCATAGGCACCTCATTGGTCGTGGCATCCGGTTGTGTATTCAACAACTGCATCGATCGTGACATTGACCAGAAGATGGAGCGCACCAAGAACCGTGTGCTGGTACAAGGCCTGGTCTCACTGAGACTGGCCTTGCTCTACGCGACGATTCTCGGTGTTGGCGGGGTGGGGTTGCTTTACACCAAAACCAACCCGCTCGCAGCGATGCTCGCCGTGATCGGCTTCGTGATTTACGTCGGCTTCTACAGCCTGTATTTCAAACGCAAGTCGGTACACGGCACATTGATCGGTAGCTTGTCGGGGGCTATGCCTCCGGTAATCGGCTACTGCGCAGTGAGCAACAGCTTCGACTTTGCGGCATTGACCCTGCTGGTGATGTTCAGCCTCTGGCAGATGCCGCACTCCTATGCCATCGCGATTTTCCGTTTCAATGACTACCTGGCTGCGAAGATTCCGGTTCTACCGGTTGAGCGCGGTATCAAGGTCGCCAAGCGGCATATCCTGCTCTACATCCTGGCGTTCCTGGTCACCACCTTGATGTTGACCTTCGGCGGTTACGCCGGGCTCAACTATCTGGCGGTTGCTGCGGGCATGGGTATGTACTGGCTGTATATGGCCTGGAAAGGCTACAAGGCGGTGGATGACACCGTCTGGGCCCGCAAGCTGTTCGTGTTCTCCATCTTCACCATCAGCGCTTTGAGCTTCATGATGTCGGTGGACTTTCAGGTAACCAAAGATCTGCTGGTGACTTACGCCTTCTGATCCACAGTTAGTCTGAAAACAGAAAGCCCCGTTGCTCGTTTGAGCAGCGGGGTTTTTTATTTCTGGCGTTTCACCTCTCACTCAATTCTCAAACCAAAACTCATACTTCCCCGTCGGCTGCTCCAGCGCATAAGCCTGCATCACCTCCCTGAGTGTCTGCGCTGATTGCTCGTCGGTCGCATAAAAAGCAACGTGGTTGAACGCCGTAGCGATTTTAGGGATGTGCATCTGCAGTTCGCCGACCTTGATCCAGTTGTCCGGGCGTTCGGGGAACCACTCTTCGTAAACGAAGGCATAGTGGACGTTCTTGCGATCCATCAAATCCTTGATCCATTGCGGGCCGCTTTCGGACTTGCGCAGTTTCAGCGCTTCAAGGTTGCCCAGGCCCCAGAGGTCCAGCACGTATTGTCTGGAGTTCAGCGCCACCAGTCCAAGATCGTTGACTGCCACAGGGGCGTTGAGCCGCTGGGCGATCTGTGACATCGGGTACTGCTGGTTATAGACCGCTGCTGACGCTAGCGGTGTGCTCAGGGTGGTGTACACCAGTTGCGCGAACGCCAGTGGTAGCAGGCCGAAGATGATTGCTGTGGTGCGCGCCTTGAGATGGGTCAGGCACAGGTGCAGGAAAAACACCCCAAGAAATGTCAGCCAATAGATTTCATAGCGCCCGAACCATCCATTCTTGCCAAACAGGGTATGCAGCGCGGTGACCGTAATCAGCAGCATGACCAGCAGTTTACGGTTCGGCATGAAGGCACACATGACCAGCATCGCGAGAATGATCCAGCCATACTTTTCGAACTGGCCAATGGCATTCATGACGATGGACGATAGCCCGGTCGTGTCCGATTTGGCGATAACAGAGGAGGGCAGGTAGCCAACGCCCAGCCTGGCCAGAAACAGAGAGAACAGCGCCACGATACCGACCAGTGCGACTCCGCAGACCAGCGGCTTCAGACGCTCACTCTTGCACAGCAAATAGAGCAACACCGGAAGAGACACCGCCAGCCCTTCGTAACGCACCAGTGGCAATAGCAGGATGGCCAGGTAGACGCCGTTGCTCGTGATCTGTTTGCCGTAAAACTCTTTGCGCAGCACGCCCACTGCAATCACCGCCACCAGATAAATCTGCAGGCAATGTTCCATGCCGTTGAAGATCAGCCCGTAGAAGTTGGTCGCGAGAAACCAGCCGCCCAGAATGAAGAACCGATGGGCAGAGCTGATACCCGACAGCAGTCGGTTGAAAAGCGAGAAGGTCAGAAAGGAGAAACCGATGTTCAGGAGCAGCGGCACCCACAGCATCAAGCCGCTGAGAGGGGTAAAAGGCGCCAGGAGAAAGGGCCAGAGGATGCTCGACGACGGTGCCGAATATTCGCCGGGATTGATGCCGTAATGACCGCTGAAGATGCGCCTGGCCAGATCGATATGGATATATGGATCATCCAGGGTATACATCAACGTGCCGCCGTTGATGACCAGTATGCTCAGCAACAGCAGAGTGACTGGCAGGCAGAACAGCAACAGCATCAGGCGGCGATCAGGAGTGGTTGCGATAGAGCAGGTTGCTGCGTTGATGCCCGTATCCATGGCTATCTGCTCATCAAAGAAGGCGAAGGAGTCCTGTTTGTCTGAAACAGGGTCAGCCTAACGCAGCACCACTTGATGTCAAATTAATGGCCTCAATCGCTTCCTGCTCGATGAGGTGTTTATCACGCGTCAAAATAACCACTTCAGGTGTGAAGGCTACTGTCACGAGTGCGACTGGCAGCCCCCGCCATAAACCTGATTACTTGGCGAACAACTGACCGATGTCCTTGAACGCCTTGAACTCCAGCGCGTTGCCGCACGGGTCGAAGAAGAACATGGTGGCTTGCTCACCGACTTCGCCTTTGAAGCGCACGTAAGGTTCGATCACAAACTTGATGCTCTGCGAACGCAGACGCTCGGCCAGGATTTCCCAGTCTTCCCAGCTCAATACCACACCAAAATGCGGAACGGGCACGTCATGGCCGTCCACCACGTTAGTGCCTGCCGATTCTTGCGAGGCGGTTTTCGGGTGCTCATGAATCACCAGTTGATGGCCGTAGAAATCGTAGTCAACCCAATGATCGCTGGACCGGCCTTCGGTGAAGCCGAAAATATTCGTGTAGAAATGGCGGGCGGCGGCCAGGTCGTGGACGGGAATAGCTAAATGGAAAGGGGCGAGGCTCACGGTAGTCATCCTTTTTTTATGAGGCAAAGGCTATGGAAGATGGATTGATTCTAGATAAGAATAAATTTATGCAAAGCGGATATATTTACTGCTCAGCTCAAATAAAATCGATCAATTGGACGGCTTATGTTGCGTGAATTGAAGACCTTCATCGCCGTGGCCCGCTATGGCACCTTCGCCGCGGCGGGCATGCACATTGGTTTGACCCAGTCAGCTGTCAGTTCGCAGATCAAGAACCTTGAACAGGCGCTCGGCGTGCGTTTGTTTGATCGCACCGGGCGTCAGGCGATTCTCAATGCCGCTGGCGTTCGCGCGCTGCCCCTGGCGCAAGAAATGTTCGAGTTGTTCAATCGCATGTCGACGCCGGTGGACCCGGATGAGTATCGCGGCGAAATGAAGATTGGCGCGATTGCCAGCGCGCAAACCGGATTTCTGCCTCAAGCGTTGTTAAGGCTGAGGCGTCGCGCACCGGCGGTGGAGGCCAAGCTGGTGCCTGGCGTGTCGCTCAACCTGCTGAGTCAGCTGGACGCGGGTGAGCTAGACGTAGCGATCCTTATCAAGCCGCCCTTCGAGTTGCCCAAAGAACTGCATGTGCAGGTGCTGGAAACTGAGCCCTTTGTGCTGATTGTGCCGCTGGATGTCGAGGAGACCGATCCACTCAAGCTGTTGGCCGGGCAGCCGCACGTGCGCTACGACCGCGCTTCGTTCGGTGGACGTCAGGTCACGCGGTTTTTGCGTGAGCAGCAGATCGAGGTGCACGTCGCGCTGGAACTCGACGAGCTGGACGCTATCGTCAAGTTCGTCGAAAGCGGGCTGGGCATTTCCCTGATACCTCGGGCCGGGCTCTGGCTGGAGCGCGAAGCCAGGGTGCGGGTCATCAGCCTGGGCGACCTGACCTTTCATCGCGAAGTGGTGTTGATGATGCGCCGTAGCCAGCGCGATCTGCCGCTGCACAAGCTGTTCACCGATTGCCTGACACCTGACGCCGGTGGAGAGAATTCGTCAGATTGAAGGTGTATCAAGGTTTATGCGTATTTGAGGCCGCAAGCCGCGGATGATCTGGCAGAATACGGCCATTGCCTGATTCGTCCAGGCAGCCGCTAAATGAAAGAGGGCGTTATGAGTCACGACAGCATTAACTGGGACACTCTGGGTTTCGACTACATCAAAACTGATATGCGCTACCTCTCTCACTGGCGCGATGGCGCATGGGACGAAGGCTCGCTGACTGAAGACAACGTGCTGCACATCAGCGAAGGCTCCACCGCGCTGCACTACGGCCAGCAGTGTTTCGAAGGCCTGAAGGCCTATCGCTGTAAGGACGGCTCGATCAACCTGTTCCGCCCTGACCAGAACGCCCTGCGTATGCAGCGCAGCTGTGGTCGCCTGTTGATGCCGCAGGTGCCAACTGACGTCTTCATCGAAGCCTGCAAGAAAGTCGTTGCTGCCAACGAGCGTTTCATCCCGCCTTACGGTTCTGGCGGCGCGCTGTACCTGCGTCCCTTCGTCATTGGCGTGGGTGACAACATCGGCGTGCGTACTGCGCCCGAGTTCATTTTCTCGATCTTCTGCATTCCGGTTGGCGCCTACTTCAAAGGTGGCCTGAAGCCGAACAACTTCGTGATCTCCGGCTACGACCGCGCAGCGCCACAAGGCACAGGCGCAGCGAAGGTCGGCGGTAACTACGCCGCCAGCCTGATGCCAGGTTCGGAAGCCAAGAAACTGAGCTTTGCTGATGCCATTTATCTGGATCCGCAAACCCACACCAAGATCGAAGAAGTCGGTTCGGCCAACTTTTTTGCGATCACTCACGACGATGTGTTTGTTACGCCCAAGTCGCCTTCCGTGCTGCCGGGTATCACCCGTCTGTCGCTGATCGAGCTGGCGCAGAGCCGTCTGGGCCTGAAGGTCGTGGAAGGTGATGTGTTTATCGACAAGATCTCTGACTTCAAGGAAGCCGGCGCTTGCGGCACTGCTGCCGTGATTACGCCAATCGGCGGGATTTCCTACAACGACAAGCTGCACGTGTTCCACAGCGAAACCGAAGTCGGCCCGATGACCCGCAAGCTCTATGCGGAACTGACCGGCGTACAGTCCGGTGACGTTGAAGCGCCAGCAGGCTGGATCGTCAAGGTTTGATGTAAACCTGTAGGAGCTGCCGAAGGCTGCGAACGAGGCTGTGTCAGACAGACCGCTTTCGCAGCCTTCGGCAGCTCCTACAGATCTCCGTTATTTCGTGGAATCTGTCTCCTTCGCCGGCCCCAGCACAATCACCAGGTGCCGCAAGTCTTCCACGCTCAAACTGATGCTCTTGCCCGACGGGCTTTCGCTCACTTCACCCAGCGCATACACCGTAAAGAACTTCACCTCTTCGGCATGGCTCAGCAGTTCGCTGATGTATCGGCTGGAGCGGTAGGCTTTCATCTGCGCAGGCGACACATACAGCGTCACCAGTTTGCCCTCAAGCCGGTCGAAGAACTTGAACTTGAACCCCAGCCCGTAGCGCTCCACCAGACCGCCGCCGTATAGCACCCGACCGTTATCGCCCAACTTCGCGTATTTGATATGCCGGAAGTAGGAGCGCAGCGTCAGCTCGCCCTGGCCAGGAATCTTCAGGGTCAGCAGCTTGAAGTCATCGGCGGATAATTGCGCTTTGGCTTGACGATAGCTGTCGACGAGACGTTCAAGGTTGTTGGTGCGGGTTTCGCTGTCGCGAGGAGGCTTTGCTGCTGGAGCCTTAACGGGAATAAATTCGTCCGCTGCCTCTACGGCAACAGCAGCCGGTTTGGCTTCTTTGGTTTTTGCTGCACCCGGCGTCTTGATGGCTGGATCAAAGACGTCGATATAGTCATCCAGCTTGCGTTTGGCCTTGCGGATGCGCGTCTGTGGTTCGGTTTCTTCGCTATCAGCGGGCGGCTGATTTTCTTCTGCCTGCTCATCGATCCACTCACAATCGGGATGATGATCGGAGTGCGGGTTAGCGCGAAAGTGAGCAGACACAAACGTCGGATTGTCCTGCGGCTTCACGTCGTAACGCACGCCCGTAATCTTCGCCCCGAATCTGCGACAGGGCTCGCTCGAACAGAGAAACTCAAAACGCTGCCGAGGCTCTTCCTGAGAAAAGTATTCCCGGCGCGCAGCACTGATCGACAACTCCTCCTGGAGCTCGACACAGAACGCACGGGTGATGGTTTTGTTGGTTTTCATCTGGCAGGTCCGACAGGTCAGAAGCACGTCGTAGTGTCTTTGACATAACTGTGTCCTGCAATAGACACCAAACCGATAGGAGCCAACTTGTTGGCGAGGCAGCGTGCCTGATACACCGCGTCAAGCCTCTCGCGAACAAGTTCGCTCCTACCGGTTTTTCGGGTTTTACTGCCCCGGCACTGCCAGCCAGTTACCCACTGCTTTCTGATAAGCACCGGTGGCTTTGCTCAAGTGCAGCCACTGATCGACATAGCTTTTCCAGGCCACATCGCCACGTGGCAGCAGGTAGGCTTTCTCACCGTATTGCAAAGACTGGGTCGGATTGATCGCACACAAACCCGGCATGCGCTTCTGTTGGTAGAGCGCTTCGGAGGCTTCGGTGATCATCACGTCAGCTTTTTTATCCAGCAGCTCCTGGAAAATGGTTTTGTTGTCGTGGAACGCCAGCTGCGCGTTGGGCAAGAAGGCGCGGGCGAAGGCCTCGTTGGTGCCACCGGCCGGTTCGATTACGCGTACAGACGGCTTGTTAATCTGCTCGAGGGTTTGATAGCGCGCCACATCTTCACAACGGGCCAATGGAATCTTGCCGTCGACGTCCAGCGTGCTGCTGAAGAACACCTTCTTCTGGCGCTCCAGTGTCACCGAAATCCCACCCACGGCGATGTCGCATTTCTCGGCGACCATGTCCGGGACCAGCGTCTTCCAGGTGCTCGGCACCCATTGCACCTTCACCCCAAGGCTTTGCGCCAAGGAGCGGGCCAGTTCGATATCAATACCTTCGTATTCACCGTCTTCGCGCAGGAAAGAATACGGCTTGTAATCACCGGTGGTGCACACCGCGAGTTGTCCCTCTTGCAACACCTTGTCCAGATGCGACGGCAGTTCCTGTGCCTGGGCAAAACCCGACAGCCCGAAAAGCAGGGCGGCGGTAGCGCTGTGTTTCATGTTTTTCATAGGAGGAGAAGCTCGAGGGTTGGAGTGATGCAGCGGACAAAGCAAGAACGGAGCCATGTCGCGCAAGTGCGCAACCACTCAAACCCTGTAGGAGCTGCCGAAGGCTGCGAAGCATTTATCCTGACATACCGCGATCGCAGCCTTCGGCAGCTCCTACAGATGAACGCTCTTCTTACTGCCCCGGCACCGCCAGCCAATGACTGACCACGGTCTGATACGTCCCGGTTGCCTTGCTCAGATGCAGCCATTGATCGACATAGGCCTTCCAGGTGGTGTCGTCCCGTGGCAGCAGATAGGCCTTCTCGCCGTACTGCATGTAGCGCGTCGGGTTGATCGCACACAGCCCGGGCATGCGCTTCTGCTGATACAGCGCCTCGGACGAGTCGGTAATCATCACGTCGGCTTTCTTATCCAGCAGTTGCTGGAAAATCGTCTTGTTGTCGTGGAAGGCCAGTTGCGCCGCAGGCAGATGGGCGCGCACAAACGCTTCATTGGTGCCACCGGCTGGCTCGATCAGGCGTACCGAGGGTTTGTTGATCTGCTCGATGGTTTGATACAACGCCTGATCTTCACAGCGGGTCAGCGGGATCTTGCCGTCAACGTCCAGCGTGTTGCTGAAGAACGCCTTCTTCTGGCGTTCCAGCGTTACCGAGACGCCGCCCATGGTCACATCGCACTTACCGGCCAGCATGTCTGGCATCAGGGTTTTCCAGGTCGTCGGCACCCACTGCACCTTCACGCCAAGGCTCTGCGCCAGCGAGCGGGCCATTTCGATATCGATGCCTTCATATTCGCCATCCTCGCGCAGGAAGGTATAGGGCTTGTAATCACCCGTGGTGCAGACAGCCAGCTCGCCGGACTGCAGCACCTTGTCCAGATGCGAGCCTGAATCGTCAGCCAGGGCGGTGCCGGAGAGTCCCAGCAGCAGGGTAGCGGTGATGCAAAGTTTCTTATTATTCATGGAGGGCAGAACTCGAAAAAGTTAAGTGGCAACGCGGCCGTAATCCTGCCTGACAATCACCGTCGCTGCCATTGTTGCGGGGTCGTTATCTGCCCCTATTTCAATGTGTATTCATGCAAAAACACCTGACTGCACTGTTTTTCGTGGGAGCGAATTCATTCGCGAAGGCGTTTATCCGGCAAAAATATCTGCGTCTGACACACCGCCTTCGCGAATGAATTCGCTCCCACAGGGATGTGTTTTCACCGCGTAAATATCTGACTGCACTGTTTTTCGTGGGAGCGAATTCATTCGCGAAGGCGTTTATCCGGCAAAACATCTGCGTCTGACACACCGCCTTCGCGAATGAATTCGCACTCAAGGGATTTCCATTCATCCCGGCAACGGTGGGCTATTTGGCAAGCGTGTGAATATGCACCACGGCAGTGCGATCCGGCGCATAAACAGTGCATTTCCTGCTTATCGGTGCGTGATATACGCATATCTATCTATTTAGCGCGCACATCGATCTTTTATTGGGTAATCTGTGCGCGCTTTGGTTGGCGGTTTTCTGTTGGCCAGCTATTCGTCCTTACACTTTTCAAGAGTTCGTCATGACCCAGATCGCCGCCACTCAGACCGTCAAGCACTCCATGTTCGAAGACATATTTGCGATCGTCATTGGCACGTTGATGGTGTCCTTTGGGGTGATGATGCTGCGTCAGGTGGGCGGTGTGACCGGCAGCAGCGCCGGGATCGCGTTCCTGATCAGCTATGCGACCCACTTATCATTCGGCGTGGCATTCTTCCTGATCAACCTGCCGTTCTATTATCTGGCCATCCGCCGAATGGGCTGGGCGTTTACCATCAAGACCTTCTGCTCGGTCGCGCTGGTGTCGATATTCTCCGAGCTGCACGCGCGGTTCATCCATATCGACCAGTTGCAGCCGATCTACGCAGCGCTGTTCGGCAATATCATGATGGGCCTGGGGTTCATCGTTTTGTTCCGGCACAAGGCAAGCCTGGGCGGTATCAATATTCTTGCGCTGTACCTGCAAGACCGCATCGGTCTGCGCGCAGGCAAGTTGCAGATGGTTGTAGACGTACTCGTGGTGCTGGGCTCTCTGTACCTCGTCAGCCTGCCGATACTGTTGGCATCCATCGCCGGTGCTATCGTGCTGAACCTGATCATCGCGGTGAACCATCGGCCGAATCGTTATACCGCCTGATGCCTTCCAGTTAGTGCAGAAAAAACAAGAGCAAGCCCCCGCTGAGGAGCCTGCTCTTTTTTTGCGGTGCTTCACTGGTTGTTACTCTGGGGGTGTTTACTCTGGGGTAGCTACTCTGGCTATTTATCCGACCGATAGCTGATTGCCGCATAACCACTGGTTGAGTGCGACTGAAGTTCTCGGGTCAGTTGCCCAAGAGTCCGCAGACTCTTCAAGGTCTGGTTCACCTGAAAGCCACGTTTGAGAATAACGGCCTGCTGATCAAAACGTTTTAACGTTGAGTCAAATACGGCGGGTGCAGCCTCAAGTGTCTCCAGATCCTGTCGGGGCGAATGTCCAGTTAAAGCCATGGTTACCTCCTTATCAGTTCGGGGTTTGGGCCAGCGATTGTTCAAACGATCAAGCGTCTTTGCCTTGCACGAAACCTGAGCCCAGATCAGCCGCAGTGATCGGGTTGGACTCCGGATCGGACATGGTTCGGGTTTTCATATCAAGCAGCACATCTTCATCTTCATCTGACAACACGACAGACGCACTACCGTCGCCACCATCCACCGCAGGCTCTGGCGATTCGACGTATTCCCACTCTTCACCCTCGTTCCATGGGCCGCGCACATCCGGGCCGCCAGTGGACAGGTTGAAGTACACGTTGGTGAACTCAGGCATGCCGGGCAACTTGCCTTGCGGGAAGTTAGGCTGGATGGAGTGCAGTGCTTTTTCGAACGACTTCTGGTGAGCAATTTCCCGGGTCATCAGGAAGCCCAGCGCTTCTTTGACACCTGGATCGTCAGTCACATTCATCAGGCGCTCATAGACAATCTTGGCCCGTGCTTCGGCGGCAATGTTGGAACGGAAGTCCGCCGTTGGTTCGCCGATGGTGTCGACATAAGCGGCAGTCCATGGCACACCGGCCGAGTTGGTCAGTGGCGCGCCCCCGCCATACAACAGGCTGGTGATGTGCGAATCGTTACCGGCGCCGTTGATAGCGCGATACAGTTCGCCTTCTTCCTGTACGCCTTCAGCCAGTTGGCCTTTGCCGCCACGGTTAAGCATGCAGATGATCGAGCCAATGATTTCCAGGTGGCTCAGCTCTTCAGTGGCGATGTCCATCAGCAGGTCTTTACGGCCTGGATCTTCTTCAGCCAAGGCTTGAGTGAAGTAGCGCGCTGCTGCCGCCAGTTCACCTTGAGCTCCACCAAATTGCTCAAGCAAAAGATTCGCCAAGCCTGGGTTTGGTCTTGCCACACGCACGGTGTATTGCAAACGTCGGTTATGTAAAAACATGGAGTTAGTCCTCAACTTTATCTTGGCCAAAACGGCTGTGTGGTCATCTTTGGGGCCACAGGAAAGAGAGCAATTGAAAAGAAGTACCGTTCCGGAAAGTTGACCAGCGGTATTAAAATTTTAGAACTTGAAAGTTGATAGAGTCGACTGAGTGTTTATCGTCGTATAAATGCACTGTTTTGGGTGGGTGGCTTTTGATCGGTAGCTATTGGCCATACAGAAGCTGTCCTGATTACCTGACACCGCGCTGTCACGAAGAAACTAACAGATAACCCGTAGGACCGGCTTTAGCCGGGGGGACGTTAATTGGGCCAGGGTTGCCTTGCGGATGTAATGGCCCCCTCCCGGCTGAAGCCGGTCCTACGGAAACCCGTTTTTTCCCAAAGCCTACAGTGCCGCCTATATGTAAATTAGTTGTATTGTGGAAAATTCTTACACCTTTTGAAGTACTGTCTTATTGCTATATTTTTCTTTTAAATTCTTACCTTATAAGCACTTGCGACATGAAAAGCATGCGGCTAGTCTCCGCTCCGTTGCTCAAAACAAGCGACCGGATTTAGCGATCCGAATCCACATTAATAGACATCTCCTACGGAATGTTTCCAGCGTTCATCTACGCTTGAAACATGCGTTATGGCAGTTGTGCGTCGGAGACCTTCGGGTCTGCCGGTGTATTTGTCTTTTAGGTGGGCCGGTTCGCTAACCTTCGCACAACTGCCACCCTTACCCTGTTCAGCGGGTTAAGGATGGCAAGCCATGACCGAAAGGAGTTAAACGGATGCAAGCGCTTCAACCTCAGCCAACTCGTCCAGCCGATTGTTTCGAACCCCTGCTGTTCGTCCGCCACCAACGCATGCTGCGCGCCCTGATGCTCGAAGAGCAGGGCTGGTTCTGCCTGCAGGATCTGGCACGCCTGATGGGCAAAGCACTGGATCAACGCTCCATCTATAAACTCGACCCGGACCAGTACCGTACTGCGTGGCTGCTGGCCAGCGCTCAATGGAGCAAACAGATACTGATCAGCGAGTCCGGCGCCTACGCCATGCTGGTTCACCACTACGTCCCGGAAAACCGCGCCTTGCGCCGCTGGCTGACTCATGAAGTCATGCCCGCCCTGCGTGAAGCACCGCAAACCCATCAACCCAGCTTCAGCGTTATGCAGTGGCCCGGCAAAAGTCTGTGCCTGCTGCAATGGCAAAACGAACAGTGGATCAAACTGCGCGACATGCCGGACGTATTGCCCGCACCTCAAGCATGGGAAAAACCGTGGTGGCGCAAAGCGCTGGACATGACTCGCCAGTGATCCGCCATACGTCCAGGCGCTTGGTTGAAACCCGACCTGGTAATCGTGATTAGCTATTTTCAATGCGTAAAAAAAAACCAGACACTGGATCCAGTTTTCTTTTTTTATAATTTATTCAGGCATATACAGCCCGTTATCTGAAAACAACGTTTTTTCGCTGGAAACCTCGTTCCAGAGCCTCAAGTCTTCGCCGTTTCAGCCGCTATCAGTCGTATACATTTACGCGTAATCAATACCGATTGCTGCTTGCCTGCCTCTGATAAAAAACGTGTGCGGAGTTACTGCTTTATGATTTTCAATAAACGATTGAAGCAGGAGTTGTTAACGATAAGCGAAAAGCTTTCGTCCATGGAGCAGGTACGCGACAGTCTCGAAATCGAAATGCTGTCCATCAACCTTGATGAGCGCGGCAAGATCGAGTCGGTCAACCGCAAATTCGAACAGGAAATGGGCTACACCAGTAGCGAGTTGGTCGGCCGCTCGCTGCTGGAAATGGTGCCCAAATACGCCCAGAGCACTGATCACTTTTCGCGCATGAGCAAAGCGATTCAGCAAGGCAAGCACTGGGCTGGGGCGCTGCAGATTTTCCGTGGTGATCAGAGAGAAGCCTGGTTGCGGGTGATCGTTCAGCCGGTGACCAACAGCAGTGGCAAGGTCACGCAGTTCTCCGTGTACGCCAGTGACCTGACGCGCACCATTGAGGCCTCCCGTGAGCACGAAAACCTGATCGAAGCGTTGCAGCGTTCCACGGCCGTTATTGAGTTCGATCTCAGCGGTACCGTGCTCACCGCCAACCAACGCTTTCTGGATTCCATGGGCTATTCGCTGTCGCAAGTAGTCGGCAAGCACCACAGTATTTTCTGCGAAGCGCAGGAAGCCAACTCTCCGCAGTACCAGATGTTCTGGGACAAGCTGCGCCGTGGCGAGTTTGTGGTCGATCGCTTCAAACGTATCGACAGCCGTGGTCATTCTGTCTGGCTGGAGGCGTCCTACAACCCGGTGACAGACGCTCACCGTCGTCTTTACAAAGTTGTGAAATTCGCCACTGTCATCACCGAGCAAGTCGAGCGCGAAGAGGCCGTTTCCGAAGCCGCAAGAATTGCCTTCACGATTTCGAAACACACCGACGAAACTGCGCGTAAAGGCAGCGTCGTGGTCAAGGAAACCGTCGACGTCATGCGCGCCCTGGCTTCTCAAATGGAGCTGGCTGTAGAGGGCATCGGCGCACTCGACAAGCAATCGCAAATCATCGGCTCGATCATCACCGCGATCAGCAGCATTGCCGATCAAACCAACCTGCTGGCCCTCAACGCCGCCATCGAAGCCGCCCGCGCCGGTGAACAAGGCCGAGGCTTCGCCGTCGTCGCCGACGAAGTCCGCCAACTCGCCTCCCGCACCAGCAAAGCCACCGCCGAAATCGTCGACGTAGTGCAGAAAAACCAGGCACTCGCCGAGCAAGCGGTTGGCGTCATCGAACACGGAAAAAAACAGGCTGAACAGGGCCTGGAGCTGTCAGGTCAGGCCGGTAAAGTCATCGTCGAAATTCAGGATGGCGCCCAACAGGTTGTGAACGCTGTGGGGCAGTTTGCGAATCAGGTATCGGGTTGATTGATCAGCCAGGCCCGGGTTAAACCGGGCCTGGTTTATTGGCTTCACGCCGCCTTGGCCTCGGCCCATTTACTGTTGCTCAGCATGAATACGGCACCTTCTTCCGGTGCCGCATTGGGGGCGATTTCAAAAGGCCCGTTCTGGATATGGCGGAAGGCGGCATAAAACGCCCGCATTGCAAAATCCGCCGGACCAGGCACCGCATCGACCCCTTTTTTCTCCCAATTGGCGACCGTCTGCACATCAATGCGCAGCATCGCTGCAAGTTCCGACTGCACCAGGTCCTGCTCCTTCCTCAGAAACCGAAACTGTATCTCAAGCTCATTCCATCATGGTAGGACCGACCGGGGGGGCGCTCCACTTCATTCGGGAAGGCAGTATTTTAGTCGATACAAAGGCTGCGGATGCACCGGCCTCTTCGCGAATGAATTCGCTCCTACCGGGATCAACGTTTGCAGGCCAACATAGAACCTCCCACAGAAAGTGTTTGGGGCTGATAACTCCTAAGACTGCTGCGCCTGACACCCCACTGTCGTTTGGTCGATTCGGAACTCTGTGGGAGCTGAGCTTGCTCGCGATGAATGCAACGCGGTCCAACTGATACACCGCGGCGTCTGCATCGTGGGCAAGTCTCCTGAAGGGACACAGTTGCGGTGCGAATCGTGATGTCAGGTAGATCGCTGCGACACTCCAGGTGCGCACGATAAGGCTCTCCACCCAGTCTGTGGTCAGCAATATCTACTACCGGCTTGTAATCAGAGCTGAGTTGACCATTCAGGCCAGGCACACATCAATCCTCAGGATCAACCTGACTCTCCGGCTTCCAGCTTGCCACCGGATCAGCCATCCCCTCAACCCGGAGGAATAGTACCCAGCACACCCACGCCGATTGCTACCAATAAAAAAATCGCCATGTAGATCGTTAGCTTGCCCATAAGGCCTCCCGATATTGGGTGAGGTAGCGAGTCCAGATGCACGCTGAAAACTGCGCTATCAGTGGCCGGTTCCCGGCTGCTGAGGCCTTGATTATCGGGGGGAGGGTATTTTCAATACAGATTCAGAAGGCGGAGAAAAATACGGATCAGATGGCGAGGCAGGTGAGCAGACGTTAGGGCTGTACGGTGAATAAATAGCGTTGAGCATGACTTCTAATGAGTACCGGGGCTGAAAAACTGCTCGAAGTCGGTGATGCGTATGGTTGGTGCCAGATCACCAAGGACCGCAATCTCCTCATCTGCCTTTGTTGGCTTGTCCCGGTCATCCACTATGAAAAGCATATCGACAGGGTCTTCAGCTTTGTTGACGAGTAGCGCTTTCCTCAACCGTGCATTGATGGCGTTGGCCGTAGGCGTGACTGAATCGACATAGGTAGACCCCCATAGAAAGTCAAAGTGAGTTCCAGTTCCGCCCACGTTAATAAGTACGTTTCGATCCAGGTGTCTTGTCGGATCTTTCGCCCGCAACATCAGTTCAACTTCTTGGGTTAGCGAGAAGTCTGTGTCGCCCTCCGAAAAGCGATCCTCCTCCCAGGTGGCGATAGAGGAGAAGAGGCGCAGTATTTTCGCACCCCAGATACTCAATTCAGACTCAATAAAAACAGTTTCGAAAGCGCCTGCGTCCGACAGTGAAAAGCCATGCCTGATTGCAATGTTTTCAAGGCTCCGCCAGTTGCGTTTATCCCCCAGTGGATAGCCAAGAGAACGCAGTGCAAACAAAGTGATGCCGTCGTCTGTGAATTCCAGATTTCCAGCTTCTGCGAACAGATAAAAGTCCAGTGACTTCCCGCCCCGTAACGTGAAGGGCGTACTTATGTAGGTAGCGATCCTGCTACCGGTCTCGATGGTCTGGCAGTGCCATCCGGATCTCTCAAAGAAGTCGTTGCAACTTATGTTATCCATCGTCACTCCCGAAAAGATCGTCTTTGAAGGGAGGGGATAGTTTTGAAATACAGATGAGGAATTGAGACTCGGCGCTCATCCAGCAGCATGCTCGTAGCTTGAAGCCATCCTGAATGTGTTGGCTTCGCCTGCCATTCGATTTCGTCAGAGAGGTATTTCGCCCTTCGACACCAATCACGACACGCGGCAAGCCAGTCTTCTTCAACCATTATCAATTCCAGCGGCTTGAGTCAGTAGCTTTTAGCGCTACTTTGGGTGAGGAAATGCTAATGAAAGTCAGGGAGGATTGCTGTCGGATTAATCTGTTAATGGCTTGCGATGTTTCGCCGTGGCAGGCAGGGAGTGGCGCATTCGTGATACTGCATGTCTCAAGTCGGGCTGGACTCAAGTGCAAGTGAATAGGTGCCCCATCCTGTGGACTTCATCTGGAAAAAAGTCCCTCCATTATTCCTGAATAACCTCCTGTTCTTCAGCGCTCGCGCTTATAAAGCCAACGGGCCTTATGCCTCGCGTCCGTCGGATGGACCAGCCCTCAAATTGAAAACCCCTCTCTTGATTCGCTATCATTCCGACGTCGCAATCCGACCACCAATGGAAAATACATTGCTCCATTCGAACTGGCTGCCTACGCCGCCTTAGCGTTTCGCCCCCCTCGCAATACCCTGACCGCCTTCTAGCTGCGGTCTCCTTCTGCTGCGTGTCTTTATTGGCCGTGGCAACACCACAACTCTACTGAAACAGACGCATCTGCCTTACACAGCGCCGTCCGCGCTTTGCGTAGTGGTGCGTTTGCCATGGGTAAGTCTATGTTTGAAAAAATCAAAGCCGCCTGGCTATGTAACGTGCGGGCAGATGTGCTCGCGGGTCTCGTTGTCGCATTGGCGCTCATTCCTGAGGCCATCGCTTTTTCCATCATTTCCGGCGTCGACCCCAAGGTGGGTCTCTACGCGTCGTTCTGTATCTGCACCGTGATCGCCTTCGTGGGCGGTCGTCCCGCCATGATTTCTGCTGCGACAGGCGCCATGGCTTTGCTCATGGTGAACCTGGTCAAGGATCACGGTCTTCAATACTTGCTGGCCGCCACCTTGCTATGCGGAGTCATCCAGATCCTCGCGGGTTATCTCAAGCTGGGGGAGTTGATGCGCTTCGTATCGCGCTCCGTGGTCACCGGGTTCGTCAACGCGCTGGCCATACTGATTTTCATGGCTCAGTTGCCTGAGCTGACTGACGTCACCTGGCCGGTGTATGCGATGACCGCCGGTGGTCTGGCGATTATCTATCTTTTCCCGCGCATACCTTTGGTTGGGCGGCTGTTACCGTCGCCACTGGTGTGCATCATCGTGTTGACTGCGATTGCGGTCTATCTCGGTCTGAACGTGCGTACCGTTGGAGACATGGGGTCTCTGCCTGACAGCCTGCCTATCTTCATGTGGCCTGAGGTGCCGCTGAACTTCGATACGTTGCTGATCATCCTGCCTTACTCAGCCGCACTGGCCGTTGTCGGACTGCTGGAATCCATGATGACGGCGACCATCGTCGACGACCTGACGGACACCACTAGCGACAAGAACCGCGAGTGCAAAGGGCAGGGCATTGCCAACGTCGCGACGGGACTTATCGGCGGCATGGCAGGCTGCGCGATGATTGGACAATCCATGATCAACGTGAAATCGGGCGGCCGGACGCGTTTGTCGACACTGAGTGCTGGCGTGTTACTGCTGATCATGATGCTGTTTCTGGGCGACTGGCTGGCTCGTATTCCCATGGCCGCTCTTGTTGCCGTGATGATCATGGTATCGATCAGCACCTTCAGTTGGGCGTCCATCCGCAACCTCAAGCAATATCCGCTTTCGACCAACATCGTGATGGTCGTCACCGTCGTTGTGGTCGTCGCCACTCACAACCTGGCTTACGGCGTCATTGCCGGGACGCTCCTGGCCGCAATGTTCTTTGCCAACAAGATTGCCCGTTTTCTGGACGTCACTTCCCAGCGTGATCCGGAACATAGTCACCGCACTTACTACGTCACCGGGCAAGTGTTCTTCGGCTCTGCAGATCGCTTCACCAACGCCTTCGATCTCAAGGAAGAACTTGAAACATTGACCATCGACTTGCGTGGCGCGCATTTCTGGGACATCACAGCAGTGGCCGCTCTGGACAAGGTCGTGCTGAAACTGCGCAAGACTGGTGCCGTGGTTGATGTGATCGGCATGACTCGGGCGACGGCTACGTTGGTGGATCGCTTCGGTGTGCACGACAAGCCAGATGGGATTGATACGCTGATGGGGCATTAATGCCGCGAGACGGCTGCTTTGATCGGTTTCGAACTGCTGGAGGAACTGTCTCGTGCTCTCGCGCTTGGGTTCATAGGGTTCGCGAAAGCAAGCGCGAGCCTCTGTGTGATGGAAACCGATCAAACTTGCATGGCTACTCATGGAGGGATGTACAAGCTTGTCTGGCCGTCGAAAGGGTAGACTCCCACCGATACCGCCAAGCCATCCGCCAATATCAGAAAGTGACATGAGGGTGAAACATTGCACGCAGTGACCAGATTCTTATTATGCATGCTCGTGTCAGCAGGCTTTAATGCAACCAGCGTGCTGGCTAGCTCCTATGAAGACAGCAAAAGCGAAAGCCTCTTGAATACTCACTACTTTGGCAGATTTGAAATCGCACTGCCTCGCGGGTCGGAAATCTCTGCAGACTATAAAAACTTTGACGAAAAAATAGAGTGGGTCAGCAACGAGGGAGACTCCCATATAAATCAAGCTGTGGACCAGAAAGTAGAAGACTTGAAAAAAGGCATAGCGGTCGGCACTTTCAGTGTTTACGAGAAAACGGTCCCTCTTGACAATGGAAGCGTATTGCTCGTTTCGCGATTTAACAAGTTTTATACCTTTAACGTATACCTGCTCACTGCCAAAAATACGCTTTACCACATGATGGCAGCAAACATATCTGAACAGGGCCTGGAGGGTGGCATCGAGAAAATGCGCCTGTTAAGTAATTCCATTTACTCCCGACCGCCACACCAGGCTCCTCCGCAGGGTGGTTTTGCAATAGAGGCGGGCTACACGACGCTTGGTAGCGAAAAGTTCTTGGAGTCTGTTTACATGGGCGCGCAAATTGCGGGACATCCAGGTACCTATATCAGCTTTCTCACAAAGGCAATTTTTACTCAGGAAGACAGCTTGATAGAGCGATTTGAAAAACGTCAGTACGACGTGTCGATAGGAGAGCTTGCTAATTCCGGCAGTATCAAGACCCTCAGGAAAAGGCCTCGCCTGGTAAACGGAATTCAGGCTGAGGAAGTTGCGGTTAGCGCCCGCGTAGATGGCAAACAGTTTTATGCTTTCCAGCTAGAGTACAAAGGCACAGTAGAGTCCAACACACGGCCTTATATTGCGCTTGAACTCGGTACGCACGAGAAAGGCAGCGATTTTAAATCCGATGAAGACGCGTTGAAATTCTGGGACGGGATTGTCAATAGCCTGAAACCGCTGCCTTGATCGGTGGCTCAAGTAACCGTGTGAGTCGTGACGCTTGGTGTTACGACTTGCACGGTTTTGCTTTGGCGCTCCCAATCACAGCGAGACTCAAGCGTCAGCGAATCTGCGCACCAACTTTGCTGATTTCATCCGCCGAAAGGTCTCGCCAATCCCGTGGAGATATCCCGTACTCCGCGCTCGCAGCTTCAAGCACTTCTTCAAGTGAATGATAGAGATGGTCGCCGTCAACGATGTTTGGGTAATCGTTATAGCGAATAACCAGATAAAAAACCTCATCCTCCGTGGTCACCAGACCGAACGCCACCAGCGCTGCGACGCCTGAATCATCCGGCTGCTTTAGTGCTGCGAACAGGTAGCTCGGTTGTGAAGCCATGGTGTTGCTCCTCTAGCGGTTTGCGGGATGAGCGGCCTGGTTATCCTTGACCTCTTCCAGGCGACCGCCGCAGTCAATAAACGACTCCTCGTAATTCTGCCGACAGATCTTGCTTTGCGCCGCCCCAGGGTCGACCGGCTCCGAGCCGCAGGGGTTTGAAATTTGCGGGGTCGCTGGGGTCTGCTGCATGCAGGCTCGGTAGCCTACCATTCGCCCCTCGTAAATTGCCCGCTGGCCTTGAGCGCTTTGCTCTGCCCGTTTCTCACAGGCCTGAACTCTTGCATCTAGTTGAGCCACGCAGCGCTGACCCTGCTCGGTTTCGGGTTTGACATAGCGGTAGTGCGTGCAGGCGGCGAGGTTGATTAGGGCAAGGGCGGCGAGGGAGATAACAGTGAGGCGGCCAGTCATGTATTTCATATCCGTATGGGTAAACAATGCGCTTTTCTTATCGCTGATCCCGCATTGTGATGCTAGGAAAGCCCGGCAGCAGGTCTGCTGAAATCGCTCGGGAGCGACGATCTAGAGCGCTTGCCACGTGGACTTACGTAACCAAAAATGCGTCAGTATGAGTTCCATTAATGAGCTGTCAATTCAAAGTGGAAACGGATGCAACCATTCTGTATGCGTGTCCGCCAGATGGAATTCAAAGCGGATGGAACGGTGCCCCTACTTGGTATTCGCTCCGCGTGAAGCCCGAATAATCATGTAGTTCCTGACCGGCTGCAGCGATCTCTGCCTGCCAATGTTCAAGCGCTAATGCAGCGAACCCAATCACTGGCCAGCTTTGACCCTGTTCCGCTCCACCTTGCGCAGACCCTTGGCAAGCAACCAATAAAAAACGATAAGCAACGGTATGGGCTGCGTGGCTATCAGCATCGCGCGTTTAATTTCCGACAGGCCTTGTGGATGGTAATTCTCAAATACATTGGTCAGTACGATAATTGTCACCAGCGACGAGAACATGTAGCACATACAGACCGCCATGATCCGGAAGAAGATTCGCCACGCTCGGGAGGGATGGTCGATATTCCTGGAGGCTGGTGAAGCAGTCGGATTTGGGCAAACGACGCAGAAGCCTATCATTCCAGCCACGAACTGGAATGTCACGACGCACACTAGCGGTGACATGAGGGATAACCCGCGCCGATTGATGATGAGGTAGACAAACGATTGGCCCATCCATGAGTGTGGGTTGGAGATGCGATCAACGAATTCTTACTGACACTTCCTACGCGCTTTAGGTCTGCACCGGAAAATTTTTCCTTGTGTAGTGTACGTGACAGTCATGTGTGTCATACCTTGCGGCGCTATCTTCAACCCGGTGCCTTCGGATCTCAGGAGGCCAGCAAGCCCTGGCAGGTCACCGTCTTTTATTATCGGAAAACCCAAATCCCACCCACAAAAAAACCGGCGCAATGGCCGGTTTCTATGTATTCAAGCTGCATTGAGCGGCAGCTTGAAGTGTGTCGTGGTGCCCCGAGGGAGAATCGAACTCCCACTTCTTTCGAAAACGGATTTTGAATCCGCCGCGTCTACCAATTCCGCCATCAGGGCTCAATGGCGGCGAAGTCTACAGACGGTATTACCGTTGGTCAATCACCTTTCATGGTCAATTTTGTCTCTTTCCGCTAAACTTCGCGGCCCTGCTAGACGAACTCGATCATGCGCGTTGCTGACTTTACTTTCGAACTCCCTGATTCCCTGATCGCTCGCCACCCTTTGGCCGAGCGCCGCAGCAGTCGTTTGTTGACCCTGGACGGGGTGACGGGCGCGCTGGGGCACGAGCATTTTTCCGATTTGCTGGAGCATGTACGCCCCGGTGACTTGATGGTGTTCAACAACACCCGAGTGATTCCGGCGCGCTTGTTCGGCCAGAAGGCGTCCGGCGGCAAGCTGGAAATTCTGGTGGAGCGGGTGCTGGACACGCATAGCGTGCTGGCCCATGTGCGGTCGAGCAAGTCGCCCAAGCCGGGGTCGATGATTGTTATCGATGGCGGTGGCGAAGCCGAGATGGTCGTGCGTCACGACACGTTGTTCGAGCTGCGCTTTACCGAGCCGGTCTTGCCGTTGCTGGAACGCGTCGGTCATATGCCGTTGCCTCCTTATATAGACAGGCCCGATGACAGCGCCGACCGCGAGCGTTATCAGACCGTCTATGCCCAGCGTGCCGGTGCGGTTGCTGCGCCGACCGCGGGTCTGCATTTCGATCAGCCGCTGCTGGATGCCATGAAAGCCAAAGGCGTGGAGATGGCGTTTGTCACCCTGCACGTTGGCGCGGGCACGTTCCAGCCGGTGCGGGTCGAGAAGCTTGAAGACCACCACATGCACAGCGAATGGCTGGAAGTCGGCCAGGATGTGGTGGATGCCGTGGCGGCCTGTCGTGAGCGCGGCGGTCGGGTGATTGCAGTCGGTACGACCAGCGTGCGTTCGCTGGAAAGTGCCGCGCGCGACGGTGTGTTGAAGCCGTTCAGCGGCGACACCGATATCTTTATTTTCCCGGGGCGTCCCTTCCATGTGGTCGATGCCCTGGTGACCAACTTTCATTTGCCGGAATCCACGCTGTTGATGCTGGTTTCGGCATTCGCCGGTTATCCCGAGACCATGGCTGCCTACGCGGCTGCAGTGGAAAACGGTTACCGCTTCTTTAGTTACGGTGATGCGATGTTCATCACCCGCAATCCCGCGCCGACCGCTCCCAAGGCATCGGGCCCAGAGGATCACGCATGAGCCGCACCAGTCGTATGTCTTTCGAGTTGTTGGCCACTGACGGCAAGGCGCGTCGTGGTCGATTGACCTTCCCGCGTGGCGTGGTGGAAACCCCGGCGTTTATGCCGGTGGGCACTTACGGTACGGTCAAGGGCATGCTGCCGCGTGATATCGAAGCCACCGGCGCGCAGATCATTCTGGGCAACACCTTTCACTTGTGGCTGCGTCCGGGCACCGAGGTCATCAAGGCCCACGGCGACCTGCACGATTTCATGCAGTGGAAGGGCCCGATTCTGACCGACTCCGGCGGTTTTCAGGTGTTCAGCCTGGGCGCGATGCGCAAGATCAAGGAGGAGGGCGTGACCTTCGCCTCGCCTGTTGATGGCGCCAAGGTGTTCATGGGCCCGGAAGAGTCGATGCAGGTTCAGCGTGATCTGGGCTCGGACATCGTGATGATCTTCGACGAATGCACGCCTTACCCGGCTGACGAAGATGTCGCCCGTGTGTCCATGGAGCTTTCGCTGCGCTGGGCCAAGCGTTCGAAAGTCGCGCACGGTGAAAGCACGGCTGCGCTGTTCGGTATCGTTCAGGGTGGCATGCACGAAAGCCTGCGCAAACGCTCGCTGGAAGGCCTGGATCAGATCGGCTTTGATGGCTTGGCCATTGGCGGTCTGTCGGTGGGTGAACCCAAGCATGAAATGATCAAGGTGCTGGATTACCTGCCCGGCCTGATGCCCCCTGAAAAACCTCGTTACCTTATGGGGGTAGGCAAGCCTGAAGATCTGGTTGAGGGTGTGCGCCGCGGAATCGACATGTTCGATTGCGTGATGCCGACCCGCAATGCCCGCAACGGTCATTTGTTCATTGATACAGGTGTATTGAAGATCCGTAACGCGTTCCATCGTCATGATGATTCGCCGCTGGATCCGACCTGCGATTGCTACACCTGTCAGAACTTCTCGCGCGCTTATCTGCACCACCTGGACAAGTGCGGCGAAATGCTGGGAAGCATGCTTAATACGATCCACAATTTGCGGCATTACCAGCGCCTTATGGCTGGTTTGCGCGAGGCTATTCAACAAGGTACATTGGCCGCCTTTGTCGATGCCTTCTATGCCAAGCGCGGGATTCCAACGCCGCCGATGGACTGAGTCAAAACAAGTTTTTCTGCTTTCTACTTAATTATGCAACTGGAGTGCTAAATGAGCTTTTTCATCTCTCCCGCTTTCGCGGATGCTGCTGCACCTGCTGCCGGCCCTATGGGTGGCGGTTTTGAATGGATCTTCCTGGTCGGCTTTCTGGTCATCTTCTATCTGATGATCTGGCGTCCACAGGCCAAGCGCGCCAAAGAGCAGAAGAACCTGCTGGGCAACTTGCAGAAGGGCGACGAAGTGGTTACTACCGGCGGTATCGCTGGCAAGATCACTAAAGTGAGTGACGGCTACGTGGTTATCGAAGTTTCCGACACTGTTGAGCTGAAAATGCAGAAGGGCGCTATTGCTGCCACGCTGCCAAAGGGCACCCTGAAAGCGATTTAAGATTCAGACTTTTACCAATCGACGGGGCGCGCAAGGCGCCCCGCGTTATAAGCGGGCGGCGTGATGCTGAACAAATACCCTCTGTGGAAATACGTACTGATCCTGGCGGTGCTGGTGATCGGTTTTATTTATTCCGCACCCAATCTCTACCCTGACGATCCAGCGATCCAGATCAGCGGCGCAAGCACTGCGTTGCAGGTGGGTCAGGCTGATCTGGAGCGTGCGAGCAAAGCGCTTGTTGATTCCGGAATCGCGGTCAAGGCCTCTTCCCTGGCCGAGAATGGCAAAGGCGGTTTGTTGCGTCTGACCAAGCAGGAAGACCAACTGCCGGCCAAGGATGTCGTGCGCAAGGTGTTGGGTGATGACTATGTCGTCGCACTTAACCTGGCACGTACCACTCCGACATGGTTGCGTAATCTTGGCGCAACCCCGATGAAGATGGGTCTGGACTTGTCCGGTGGTGTGCACTTCCTGTTGGAAGTTGACATGGACAAGGCGCTGGATGCGCGTCTGAAAGTTTATGAAGGCGAAGTCAAAAGCCTGTTGCGCAAGGAAAAGGTGCGTTATCGCAGCCTGCCGCAACTGGGTGGCGCTATTCAACTGGGGTTCAGCGATGACGCTGCCCGTGAAGAAGCCCGCGTACTGGTTCGCAAGAATTACACCGATTTCGAGATCACTCCGGCTGAACTGAACGGGATTCCTGTTCTGCGCCTGGCGATGACTCCGGCGAAAATCAACGAAATCCGCGATTACTCCATCAAGCAGAACCTGACCACGGTGCGTAACCGGGTCAACGAGCTGGGTGTTGCCGAGCCTCTGGTTCAGCGTCAGGGTGCCAACCGCATCGTGGTTGAGTTGCCGGGCGTGCAGGACACCGCTGAAGCCAAGCGTATTCTGGGCAAGACGGCCAACCTGGAATTCCGTCTGGGCGCAGGTCCGGATGACTCCAAAGCCACTACCGAGATGTTCGAGTTCCGCGAAGGCGGTCGTCCGGCAGCTCCTGTGGAGCGTGGTCTGATCATCACCGGTGATCAGGTGACTGACGCCAAGGCCAGCTTTGACGAACATGGTCGTCCACAGGTGAACATCACGCTGGACGGTCACGGCGGTGATTTGATGAGCCGTGCAACCCGCAGCAATGTGGGCCGCAGCATGGCGGTGATCTTCATCGAGCAGAAGCCAACCACTACTTACACCAAGCAGATGGTCGACGGCGTCGAGAAAGACGTGCCGGTTCAGACCTTCAAGGAAGAGAAGAAAATCATCAGTCTGGCGACCATTCAGTCGCCGCTGGGTGCTCAGTTCCGTATTACCGGTCTGAACGGTCAGGGTGAGTCTTCCGAGCTGGCGCTGTTGCTGCGTGCCGGTGGTCTGGCTGCGCCGATGTACTTCGCTGAAGAGCGCACTATCGGCCCGAGCCTGGGTGCTGACAACATCACCAAGGGTATCGATGCTTCCCTGTGGGGCATGCTGTTCGTGTCGCTGTTCATCATGGCCATCTATCGCTTCTTCGGCTTGATCGCAACAGTCGCTCTGGCGCTGAACATGGTCATGCTGCTGGCGTTGATGTCGCTGCTGAGTGCAACGCTGACACTGCCGGGTATTGCCGGTATCGTCTTGACGATGGGTATGGCGGTGGACGCCAACGTGCTGATCTTCTCGCGGATACGCGAGGAAATCGCCAATGGCATGACTGTCCAGCGTGCGATTCATGAAGGTTTCGACCGCGCCTATACCGCGATCCTCGACGCCAACCTGACGACGCTGCTGGTCGGCGGCATTCTCTTCGCAATGGGCACCGGCCCGGTGAAGGGTTTTGCGGTGACCATGTCGCTCGGGATCTTTACCTCGATGTTCACGGCCATCATGGTGACCCGCGCAATGGTCAACCTGATCTATGGCGGGCGTGACTTCAAGAAGTTGTGGATTTAAGGGGCTGCCATGTTACGTACCATTAACTTCATGGGCGTTCGCAATATTGCGTTCGCCGTTACGATGCTCCTTACTGCTCTGGCGTTGTTCAGCTGGTTCCATAAGGGCCTCAACTATGGTCTGGACTTTACCGGCGGTACGCTGATCGAGCTGACTTACGAGCGTCCTGCCGATCTGGGCAAGGTTCGTGAAGAACTGGTCAGCTCCGGTTATCACGATGCTGTGGTGCAGAGCTTTGGTGCTACTACCGATCTGCTGGTGCGTATGCCCGGTGAAGATCCGCAGTTGGGTTCTCAGGTTGCCGATGCGCTGCGTAAAGCAGGTGGTGACAACCCGGCTACCGTTAAGCGTGTCGAGTTCGTAGGCCCGCAAGTGGGTGAAGAGCTGCGCGACCAGGGTGGTCTGGGCATGTTGCTGGCTCTGGGCGGTGTTCTGATCTACCTGGCTTTCCGCTTCCAGTGGAAGTTCGCGGTAGGTGCGATCATCTCCCTGATCCACGACGTTGTGGTGACCATGGGCATCCTGTCGTTCTTCCAGATCACCTTCGACCTGACGGTGTTGGCGGCGGTGCTGGCGATCATCGGTTACTCGCTAAACGACACCATCGTCGTATTCGACCGCGTGCGGGAAAACTTCCGTCTGCTGCGCAAGGCGTCGTTGATCGAGAACATCAACATCTCCACCACTCAGACGCTGCTGCGTACTGTCGCAACGTCGGTTTCGACCTTGCTGGCGATTGCTGCTCTGTGGGTATTTGGCGGTGACAATCTGGAAGGTTTCTCCATTGCGCTGTTCGTGGGTGTTGTGGCGGGTACTTACTCCTCCATCTACATCGCGAACGTGGTGCTGATCTGGCTGAACCTGACCACTGAGGATCTTATTCCTCCTGTGGTCGTCGATAAGGCTGACGATCTACCCTGATCGCAGTTCTCTCCGAGTATGATGCCAAAAGGGCATGAGTATTGAACTCATGCCCTTTTTTATGCTCCAAGGCTTGGGTTCGTGGATTGCCGAGGCTCACGCTGGAACGGTAACGACCCCAAGCACTGCGTAGGAAACTACGTTTGAGATGGTCAGGAGGTTCACGTGAACAAATCGTTGCTTGTTGGTGCTGTGCTGGGCGCTGCCGTTGTTACGGCTGGCGGTGCTGTTGCCACCTACAGCCTCGTTAAAAGCGGCCCGGAATATGCGGATGTACTGGCAGTCGAGCCGGTTAAACAGCAAATAAAAACGCCGCGTGAAGTTTGCAAAGATGTAACCGTTACCAAGCGTGCTCCGGTCAAGGATGAGCACCAGATTGTGGGCAGTGTGATCGGCGCTGTTGCAGGCGGCTTGCTGGGTAACCAGGTAGGCGGCGGTAACGGCAAGAAGATCGCCACCGTAGCGGGCGCTGTTGGCGGCGGCTATGCCGGTAACAAGGTTCAGGAAGGCATGCAGAACCGCGACACTTATACCACCACCGAAACTCGCTGCAACACGGTCAATGACATCAGCGACAAGGTCGTGGGTTATGACGTGAAGTACAAGTTGAACGACAAGGTGGGTCAGGTGCGCATGGATAGAGATCCAGGCGGTCAGATTCCAGTCAACAAGGAAGGCCAGCTGATTCTGGGTCAAAACCAGCAATAAGTTTTGAGTCTGTGTTGATCAGAAAAAGCACCTTCGGGTGCTTTTTCTTTTTTGGTCTGGCGGAAAGTGGCAGGCACAAAAAAACCGGCACTTGGCCGGTTTTTTATGGGGCTGAATCTTAACGCTTCATCGTGGCCGGCAGGTGCGGTGCGATGGAGGTCAGAACAGCTTTGAAGCATTTGGTGTTACCGGCAACGATGTGGCCTTTCTCCAGGAAGTCGTGACCGCCTGTGAAGTCGCTGACCAGACCGCCTGCTTCCTGAATCAGCAGTGCGCCTGCAGCCATGTCCCACTCGGACAGGCCCGATTCCCAGAATGCGTCGAAGCGACCGGCAGCGACGTAAGCCAGGTCCAGGCTTGCGGCGCCTGCGCGGCGGATGCCTGCGGTCTGACCTACCAGGCTGCGGAACATGCCCAGGTAGTTTTCCAGGTTGTCCATCTGGTCGTCGCGGAACGGGAAGCCGGTGCCGAGCAGGGCGCCATCAAGGCTGGTGCGCGGGCTGACGCGCATGCGGCGACCGTTAAGCTGCGCGCCGTTACCGGCGCTCGCGGTGAATTCTTCCTGGCGAACCGGGTCCAGAACCACTGCGTGAGCCAGACGTCCTTTATGTTTGCAGGCAATGCTGACGGCGAAGTGCGGGATGCCGCGAACGAAGTTGGTGGTGCCGTCCAGTGGGTCGATGATCCACAGGTAGTCAGCGCCTTCGCCGCTGCCTTCATGCATTCCGGTTTCTTCGCCAAGGATGCCGTGAGTCGGGTATGCCTTGCGCAGGGCGGTGATGATCAGTTGCTCGGCAGCGCGATCGATTTCGCTGACGTAATCCTTCGCACCTTTTTCATCGACCTTGATGGTATCCAGGCGCTCGATGGAGCGGAAGATCAATTCGCTGGCGCTGCGGGCGGCGCGCAGCGCGATATTCAGCATGGGCTGCATGGACGTTTCACCTAGGTCGTTAAAGAAAGCCGAACATTGTATTGGCTGTGGCGGAACTTTTCCAGTGGTTAACTGGATGTGTTGAGTATGTCGCCAATGTCGTGGGACCGGCTTTAGCCGGGAGGAGGTCGCTACAGCCGACGCATTTGTATCGTCAGACACTGGTTCCTGTAGGAGCAGAGCTTGCTCGCGATAAGGCTGGACGCAGTTCACTCCAGATTGCATCCAGCCTTATCGCGGGCAAGCCCAGCTCCCACAGGATCTGCGCAATCCTGGGTATTGGTGTGAAGATCGTGGGATCTGCTTTGGTCGGGGAGAGGTCGTTACAGGCGACGCATTTGTATCGTCAGACGCTGGTTCCTGTGGGAGCAGAGCTTGCTCGCGATAAGGCTGGACGCAGTTCACTCCAGATTGCATCCAGCCATATCGCGGGCAAGCCCAGCTCCCACAGGATCTGCGCAGTCCTGGATATTGGTGTGAAGTCGTGGGATCTGCTTTGGTCGGGGAGAGGTCGTTACAGGCGACGCATTTGAGCTGGTCTAATGACCCCGGACACTTCAATAGGGGAAACTATATCCATTGAGGAGTCACCATGACCAAGAAATACAGAAAATTCGATGCCGCCTTCAAGCTTGATGTTTGCAAGCTCATCGTCGATCAAGGCCAGAGTGTGAACTCTGTCTGCCTTGATATGAACCTGAGCGATACGGCAGTGCGTCGCTGGGTTGAGCAATACAAGGCCGAGCTGTTGGGTGGCCCGGGAATTGGCAACCCGTTGACCAGCGAGCAACAGCGTATTCGCCAACTGGAGCAGCAGATTCGTGAGCTGAAAATGGATAATGACATCCTAAAAAAAGCTACGGCCTTCTTTGCCCGCGAATTGAAGTGATCCATCAACTGGTTCACCAATTACAACGTAAGGCCTACCCGGTGGCTCGTCTCTGTCGGGTACTGCGGATCAGTCGCTCCGGTCTTTATGAGGCCCAACAGCGTCGTTTGAAACCCAAGCCCGCCTGTCCGGCAGCGGCCAGGATCAAGGCAGCCTTTGAAGCGTCGGAGCGTTGCTATGGTAGTCGTCGTGTGGTGAGCGCCTTGCGTAAAGAAGGCCTGTCGATTGGTCGCTTCAAGGTGCGCAGCCTTATGAAACAACAAGGTCTGCGCCCGGTCTGGAAGCGTAAGTTCGTTCACACAACCAACAGCAATCACAACTTGCCGGTGGCTGAAAACCTTCTAAATCGCCAGTTCAACCCTGGGGCGATCAATCAATCCTGGGTTGCAGACATTACTTATATCCGCACACGCGGCGGCTGGGTGTACCTGGCAGTGGTCATGGACCTTTTCTCGCGCAAGATCGTGGGCTGGGCCATGGCCCCTCATATGCGAGCCGAGCTGGTAATCAGTGCCATGCAATTGGCTATCGCTCGACGCCAGCCTGAGCCGGGTTTGATCGTCCACTCGGATCGAGGCAGTCAGTACGCAGGAGCGGCTTATCAGGCGCTGCTGACCCGCAATGGAATGCGTTGCAGTATGAGCCGCAAGGGTAACTGCTGGGACAACGCGGTTATGGAGCGCTTCTTTTTGAACCTGAAAATGGAGCGTACATGGAGGAAGGATTACGCCAACCACGCCGAAGCGATAAAGGACATCACGGACTACATCGTTCGGTTCTACAACGAGGGGCGATTGCACTCGAAACTGGGCTATGTGCCGCCCAATCAATATGAGCGGCAAGCAGCCTGACAATCACCGATTGAGGTGTCCGGAAAAAGTTGACCACTGCAATTTGTATCGTCAGACACTGGTTCCTGTGGGAGCAGAGCTTGCTCGCGATAAGGCTGGACGCAGTTCACTCCAGATTGCATCCGGCCTTATCGCGGGCAAGCCCAGCCCCCGCAGGATCTGCGCAATGCTGGATATTGGTGTGAAGTCGTGGGATCTGCTTTGGTCGGGGAGAGGTCGCTGCAGACAACGCATTTCTATCGTCAGACACTGGTTCCTGTGGGAGCAGAGCTTGCTCGCGATAAGGTTGGACGCAGTTCACTCCAGATTGCATCCAGCCTTATCGCGGGCAAGCCCAGCCCCCGCAGGATCTGCGCAATCTTGGATATTGGTGTGAAGATCGTGGGATCTGCATTGGCCGGGAGAGGTCGCTACAGACGACGTATTTGCATCGTCAGACACTGGTTCTTGTGGGAGCAGAGCTTGCTCGCGATAAGGCTGGACGCAGTTCACTCCAGATTGCATCCAGCCTTATCGCGGGCAAGCCCGGCTCCCACAGGATCTGCGCAGTCCTGGATATTGGTGGGAAGTCGTGGGATCTGCTTTGGCCGGGGAGAGGTCGTTACAGGCGACGCATTTGTATCGTCAGAAATGCCGCCTTCCCGGCTAGAGTAGGTCCCGCGTCACGCCCGTATTTAGCAAGCCGCAACCGTTCATGGCGTTCACCTCGGTGGTTCTGTAAGATTTCACCCCCTCTACTTTATCTGTGAGCACTCGCCTTGCTGCAAAACATTCGTGTTGTCCTGGTCGGTACCAGTCACCCCGGTAACATCGGTGGGGCTGCTCGTGCCATGAAAAACATGGGGCTTTCGCGCCTGGTGCTCGTTGATCCGCAGTTCTTCCCTCACCATGAAGCGGATGCCCGCGCTTCGGGCGCTGGCGATATTCTGGAGAAGGCTCAGGTAGTCGCGACCCTTGAAGATGCTCTGGTGGGATGCAATCTGGTCATGGGCACCAGTGCCCGCGACCGTCGTATTCCGTGGCCGTTGCTCGACCCGCGTGAGTCGGGCGTGATGGCTGCCGAGCAGGCAGGGCAGGGCGCAGAAGTCGCGCTGGTGTTTGGTCGTGAATACGCCGGCCTGACCAACGAGGAGCTGCAGCGATGTCATTACCACGTGCATATCCCGTCTGATCCAGAGTTCAGCTCGCTGAATCTCGCTGCGGCGGTGCAGGTCCTCAGCTACGAGGTGCGCATGTCGTGGCTGGCTACGCAGGGGCAGCCCACCAAGGTCGAAAAAGTTGAAGTGACCTCGGTGCGCAGCGCTGACCTGGCGACCATGGATGAGATGGAAGGCTTCTATGGCCATCTCGAATCAACGCTGGTGGCTATCGGCTTTCTCGATCCGGAAAAACCTCGCCACTTGATGGCCCGGCTGCGTCGCCTTTACGGCCGCAGTGAGGTGAATCGTTCCGAGATCAGTATTTTGCGCGGCATCCTTACCGAGACCCAGAAGGCTGCACGTGGTGAACCGTACAAACGGAAGGAACAATGATGTTCGAGCGTCTGCGAGAAGATATTCAGAGTGTGTTTCATCGCGATCCTGCTGCGCGCAACTCCTTTGAAGTGCTGACCTGCTACCCCGGCATGCACGCCATCTGGCTGCATCGGCTGGCACACATTCTGTGGACCAACGGCTGGAAATGGCCGGCGCGGGTGGTTTCGAATTTCGGTCGTTGGATGACTGGCATCGAAATCCATCCCGGCGCCAAGGTCGGGCGGCGTTTTTTCATCGATCACGGCATGGGTATTGTGATTGGCGAAACGGCTGAAATCGGCAATGACGTAACGCTCTATCAGGGCGTTACCCTGGGAGGCACCAGCTGGAACGCGGGCAAGCGCCATCCGACGCTGGAAGACGGCGTTGTGGTGGGTGCGGGCGCCAAGGTGCTCGGGCCGTTCACTGTTGGTGCTGGCGCCAAGATCGGTTCCAACGCGGTTGTCACCAAGGCTGTCCCTGCAGGTGCTACGGCCGTGGGGATTCCGGGGCGGATCATTATCAAGTCCAGTGATGATGTAGAGGCCAAGCGCAAGGCGATCGCCGAGAAGCTGGGTTTTGATGCTTACGGGGTCAGCGAAGACATGCCAGATCCGGTGGCGCGTGCGATTGGTCAGTTGCTTGATCACTTGCAAGCAGTGGACGGTCGTCTCGAAGGTATGTGCGAGGCCCTTAAAGGGCTTGGCAGCGATTACTGCGCCAAGGAGCTGCCCGAGCTGCGCGACGAAGTGTTTGATTGCGTGAAGGACAAGAGCGAGAGCAAGGTCGGCTGATGGGGGCTGCACCCGGGGCGTGCCATGCGCCCCGGTGTTTGCTATGATGCGGCCGCTGTTTTGCGCCCAATCCCGACTGTTTTGCTAGGTCTTATAGTTGACTTAAATACTCGGGAATAGCATACTCGCTCTCATTCCGAACCTCTGCGGTATACGCCATGCGACTGACTACTAAAGGCCGATACGCTGTAACTGCCATGCTTGATCTGGCGTTACATGCGCAGAACGGGCCAGTGTCTCTGGCCGACATTTCCGAGCGTCAGGGCATTTCCCTGTCCTACCTTGAGCAACTGTTCGCCAAGCTGCGCCGTGGCAATCTGGTCTCCAGTGTGCGTGGTCCCGGTGGTGGTTATCAGTTGTCCCGCGACATGCACGGCATCAAGGTTGCCCAGGTGGTCGATGCCGTCAACGAATCTGTCGATGCCACGCGTTGCCAGGGGTTGGGTGATTGCCACGCTGGTGACACCTGTCTGACTCACCATTTGTGGTGTGACCTCAGCGAGCAGATTCACGAATTTCTAAGCGGTATCAGTCTGGCCGACCTTGTCACTCGCCGTGAGGTACAAGAAGTTGCCCAGCGCCAGGATATGCGCCGTACCAGCGCCAAGACCCAGTACCTGGATAAGATTGAAACGTCCGCCGTTGAATGAGCGTAGATGAATCAGCGGTGCGCCTGCCTGATAGGAGAGATTCAATGAAGTTGCCGATTTACCTTGATTACTCCGCGACGACCCCGGTCGATCCGCGTGTCGCTCAGAAAATGATTGAGTGCCTGACCGCTGACGGAAACTTCGGTAACCCGGCATCGCGCTCCCACGTCTTCGGCTGGAAAGCTGAAGAGTCGGTCGAGAACGCTCGCCGTCAGGTCGCCGATCTGGTCAATGCCGATCCGCGCGAAATCGTCTGGACCTCCGGTGCTACCGAGTCCGACAACCTCGCCATCAAGGGCGTTGCGCATTTCTATGCGAGCAAGGGCAAGCACATCATCACCAACAAGATCGAGCACAAAGCTGTGCTTGACACCACGCGTCAGCTTGAGCGTGAAGGTTTTGAAGTCACTTACATCGAGCCTGGTGAAGACGGTCTGATTACGCCTTCGATGGTTGAAGCCGCTCTGCGCGACGACACCATTCTGGTTTCGATCATGCACGTTAACAACGAAATCGGCACCATCAACGACATCGCTGCCATCGGTGAGCTGACCCGCTCCCGTGGTGTGCTGTTCCACGTTGATGCTGCGCAGTCCACCGGTAAGGTTGAAATCGATCTGGCCAGCCTCAAGGTTGACCTGATGTCGTTCTCTGCCCACAAGACCTATGGCCCTAAAGGTATCGGCGCGCTGTACGTCAGCCGCAAGCCGCGTGTTCGCCTTGAAGCGGCCATGCACGGCGGCGGTCACGAACGTGGCATGCGTTCCGGTACTCTGGCGACGCATCAGATCGTCGGTATGGGCGAAGCATTCCGTATTGCCAAGGAAGAGATGGCCGCAGAAAACGTGCGAGTCAAAGCCTTGAGCGATCGCTTCTACAAGCAGGTCGAGCATCTCGAAGAGTTGTACGTCAACGGCAGCATGACTGCTCGTGTGCCGCACAACCTCAACCTGAGCTTCAACTACGTCGAAGGCGAGTCGCTGATCATGGCGCTCAAGGATCTGGCCGTTTCGTCCGGTTCCGCCTGTACTTCCGCGTCGCTCGAGCCTTCCTATGTGCTGCGCGCCCTTGGTCGTAATGACGAACTGGCGCATAGCTCGATACGCTTCACCTTTGGTCGTTTCAGTACTGAAGAAGAAATGGACTACGCCGCGCAGAAAGTCTGCGAAGCGGTCACCAAGCTGCGTGCACTTTCGCCGCTATGGGACATGTACAAAGACGGCGTCGACATTTCCAAGATCGAGTGGGCGGCGCACTAATTAAAAGCCGCCTTACAGACAGGCCATGTTTCAACCAGTTGTTGCATGGTTTGCAGAGCGGCTCCCTGATAGAGGAATAGCATCATGGCTTACAGCGAAAAGGTCATTGACCACTACGAAAATCCGCGCAACGTCGGCAAGATGAACGCGGAAGATCCAGATGTTGGCACCGGCATGGTCGGCGCTCCTGCTTGCGGCGACGTTATGCGTCTGCAAATCAAGGTCAACGAGCAGGGCGTCATCGAAGACGCCAAGTTCAAGACTTATGGTTGCGGTTCGGCTATCGCTTCCAGCTCTCTGGCAACCGAGTGGATGAAGGGCAAGACTCTGGATGAAGCAGAGACCATCAAGAACACTCAGTTGGCTGAAGAACTGGCTTTGCCTCCGGTGAAAATTCACTGCTCGGTACTCGCGGAAGACGCTATCAAAGCGGCCGTTCGTGACTACAAGCAGAAGAAAGGCCTGCTGTAATAGCAGCGTTTTCTAAAGAAGCTGGTGTGAAGTAATAAGGAGTTCCGATGGCTATCAGCATGACAGAAGCTGCCGCAAATCACGTAAGACGCTCCCTTGATGGGCGCGGCAAAGGTGACGGCGTTCGTCTGGGTGTTCGCACCACAGGCTGTTCAGGTCTTGCCTATGTGCTTGAGTTCGTCGATGAGGCGCAAAGCGAAGACACCGTGTTCGAATTGCACGGCGTCAAGGTGATCATTGACCCGAAAAGCCTGGTCTATCTCGATGGCACCGAGCTTGATTTCGTCAAGGAAGGGTTGAACGAAGGCTTCAAGTTCAACAATCCCAACTCGCGCGGTGAATGTGGCTGCGGCGAAAGCTTCAACGTCTGAGGCTTATTGTGGGTACTCCTTGTCATTTCGCTCTATTCGAGCTTCAGCCGAGCTTTCGCCTCGACCTTGATCAGTTGGCGGCGCGCTACCGTGAGCTTGCTCGCGAGGTTCATCCCGACCGTTTTGCGGACGCCTCCGAGCGTGAGCAGCGGTTGGCGCTTGAGCGCTCCGCCAGTCTTAACGACGCCTACCAGACGCTCAAGAGCGCTCCGAAACGGGCGCGCTATCTATTAGCGATGCGCGGCGAAGTGCCTCTTGAAGTCACCGTGCACGATCCCGAGTTTCTTCTGCAGCAGATGCAATGGCGCGAAGAGCTTGAGGATCTGCAGGACGAGGCTGATCTGGCGGGTGTCGCGGTTTTCAAGCGTCGCCTCAAGACTGCTCAGGACGAACTGAACGAAAGCTTTGCGGCCTGTTGGGATGATGCTGCGCAACGCGAACAGGCCGAGCGCCTGATGCGGCGCATGCAGTTCCTCGACAAGCTCTCTTACGAAGTGCGCCAGCTTGAAGAGCGCCTCGACGATTAACTCCGTGCTGCTTCTGGCCGCACGCCTGTGAAATTCTGATAAAGCATGGCTCTACTGCAGATCGCCGAACCCGGTCAAAGCCCCCAACCTCATCAGCGTCGTCTGGCGGTGGGTATTGACCTGGGGACTACCAATTCGCTGGTTGCTGCACTGCGCAGTGGCCTTTCCGAACCGCTGGCCGACGCAGAAGGGCAAGTCATTCTGCCGTCTGCTGTGCGCTATCACGCTGATCGCGTTGAAGTGGGGCAGGCTGCCAAAGCCGCCGCTTCGACGGATCCGTTCAACACTGTACTGTCGGTCAAGCGCTTGATGGGTCGTGGTCTGTCCGACGTCAAGCAATTGGGCGAACAGTTGCCTTATCGCTTTTTAGGCGGTGAGTCGCACATGCCGTTCATCGAGACTGTTCAGGGGCCGAAAAGCCCGGTGGAAGTCTCTGCCGATATCCTCAAGGTTCTGCGTCAGCGTGCTGAGCAGGCGTTGGGTGGTGATCTGGTCGGCGCGGTTATCACTGTTCCGGCTTATTTCGACGACGCTCAGCGTCAGGCCACCAAAGACGCCGCTAAATTAGCGGGTCTTAACGTACTGCGCCTGCTCAATGAGCCGACCGCTGCGGCCGTGGCTTATGGTCTGGATCAAAGCGCCCAGGGCGTTGTGGCGATTTATGACCTGGGCGGCGGTACGTTCGACATCTCTATTCTGCGTCTCACTGGCGGCGTTTTCGAAGTCTTGGCAACCGGTGGTGACACCGCGCTGGGCGGCGACGACTTCGATCATGCGATTGCGGGCTGGATTGTCAGTGAGGCAGGTTTGTCTGCCGATATCGACCCTTCTGCTCAGCGCAGCTTGCTGCAAGCGGCTTGCAAGGCCAAAGAAGCGCTGACCAGCGAGGCTTCCGTTGACGTCGAGTACGGCGACTGGAATGGCACGTTGACGCGGCAAGCTTTCGAAACCCTCATCGAGCCAATGGTTGCGCGCAGCCTCAAATCTTGCCGTCGTGCCGTGCGTGACGCCGGTATCGAGCTGGATGAAGTTGAAGCGGTGGTCATGGTTGGCGGTTCTACACGTGTCCCGCGTGTGCGTGGCGCTGTGGCTGAGTTGTTTGGTCGCCAGCCGTTGACGGATATCGACCCGGATCAAGTGGTCGCCATTGGTGCGGCGATCCAGGCAGATACTCTGGCCGGCAACAAGCGTGACGGTGGTGAGTTGTTGCTGCTCGACGTGATTCCGCTCTCGTTGGGACTGGAAACCATGGGCGGCCTGATGGAGAAGGTGATTCCGCGTAACACCACGATCCCGGTCGCGCGCGCTCAGGAGTTCACCACTTACAAAGACGGCCAGTCGGCAATGATGATTCACGTGCTGCAAGGCGAGCGTGAGTTGATCAGCGACTGTCGCTCCCTGGCTCGTTTCGAATTGCGCGGCATTCCGGCCATGGTGGCGGGTGCGGCAAAAATCCGTGTGACGTTCCAGGTGGATGCGGACGGTCTGCTCAGTGTCTCGGCCCGCGAGCTGGGTTCGGGTGTTGAGTCGAGCATCCAGGTCAAGCCGTCCTATGGGCTGACCGATGGCGAAATTGCCCGGATGCTCACGGATTCCTTCGCCAACGCCAGTGACGACAAAGTTGCCCGCGTATTGCGCGAGCAGCAGGTTGATGCCCAGCGCCTCGTCGAGGCAGTGGAAGCAGCACTGGAAGTCGACGGCGAGCGCTTGCTGGATGCCGAAGAGCGCATGGTCATCGACCTGCAGTTGCAGGAATTACGTGAATTGATGCAAGGCACCGATGGCCCCGCCATCGAGCAGCAGACCAAGCTTCTCTCGCAGGTGACCGATGCATTTGCAGCCCGCCGCATGAATATGACGGTAAAAGCCGCTCTGGCGGGGCGCAATCTGAATGACATTGAGGAATAACTGATGCCGCAGCTGATTTTTCTGCCCCATGCCGTGCTGTGTCCGGATGGGCTGGTTGTTGAGGTCGAGCCCGGCACGTCTATTCTCGAAATTGCTCACGAGCATCACATCGAGATTGAAAGTGCCTGTGGTGGTGTTTGTGCCTGCACCACATGCCACTGCGTCATTCGCGAGGGTTTTGCCTCGTTGAATGAAGCGGATGAGCTGGAAGAAGACATGCTGGACAAGGCCTGGGGGCTGGAACCTCAGTCTCGCCTGTCTTGTCAGGCGATCGTCGGAAATGAAGACCTGACGGTTGAAATTCCCAAGTATTCGCTTAACCATGCGGCCGAAGCGCCGCACTGATCGAGAAGCTGTCATGAGTTACGGTTGGAATGACGTACAACGAATCGCTGAGGAACTGGCCGAGACTCATCCCGGCGTCGATCCTTACTCGGTGGGGTTTACCAAGCTGCAACTGATGATCAAGCAGTTGCCGGATTTCGACGACACCTCTGGCCGCGTCGGCGAGAAAGTGCTCGAAGCGGTTCAGACGCTTTGGGCCGACGAAATCGGCTGATCCAATTTGCACGTTAGGCAATAACCTCAAACCCGCGTATAATTCGCGGGTTTAATTTTTCGCTTTAATCATCGTTTCTGGAGTTACACCATGGCTGTTCAACGTACTTTCTCCATCATCAAGCCTGACGCCGTTGCTAAAAACGTAATCGGCGAGATCACCACTCGTTTTGAAAAAGCCGGTCTGCGCGTCGTTGCTTCGAAACTGAAGCAGCTGTCCAAGGCTGAAGCTGAAGGTTTCTACGCTGAGCACAGCGCTCGTGGCTTCTTCGGCGACCTGGTTGCGTTCATGATCTCCGGTCCTGTTGTTGTTCAGGTTCTGGAAGGCGAAAACGCTATCGCTCTGAACCGTGAGCTGATGGGCGCTACCAACCCTAAAGAAGCTGCTGCCGGCACTATCCGTGCTGACTTCGCCGATTCCATCGACGCCAACGCTGTTCACGGCTCTGATTCCGAAGCAGCCGCTGCTCGCGAAATCTCGTACTTCTTCGCAGCTACAGAGGTAACCGCTCGCTAAGTCCTGGACTAACGAGCGAAGGGTGAATTCATGATTGCAACGACTGGCAAAACAAACCTGTTGGGTCTGACCCAGCTGGAAATGGAAAAATTCTTCGATTCCATCGGGGAGAAGCGCTTCCGTGCCGGTCAGGTCATGAAGTGGATTCACCACTTTGGCGTCGATGATTTCGACGCCATGACGAATGTCAGCAAGGCCTTGCGTGAAAAACTCAAGGCTTGTGCTGAGGTTCGTGGTCCTGAAGTCGTCAGCGAGGACATCTCCACCGATGGCACCCGTAAGTGGGTGGTGCGTGTGGCGTCCGGCAGCTGCGTCGAAACCGTTTATATCCCCCAGGGCAAACGCGGCACCTTGTGTGTTTCGTCCCAGGCGGGCTGTGCGCTGGATTGCAGTTTCTGCTCTACCGGCAAACAAGGCTTCAACAGCAACCTCACCGCCGCCGAAGTGATCGGTCAGGTGTGGATTGCCAACAAATCCTTTGGCAGCGTCCCGGCTACCGTCGACCGTGCCATCACCAACGTGGTGATGATGGGCATGGGTGAGCCGCTGCTGAACTTCGATAATGTCGTTGCCGCCATGCATCTGATGATGGATGACCTGGGGTATGGCATTTCCAAGCGTCGGGTGACTTTGTCCACCTCCGGCGTGGTACCGATGATCGACGTGCTGGCTGAGCACATCGATGTATCGCTGGCGTTGTCACTGCACGCGCCAAACGATGCGCTGCGCAATCAACTGGTGCCGATCAACAAGAAATACCCGCTGAAAATGCTGCTTGAATCCTGCCGTCGCTACATGGCGACGCTGGGTGAGAAGCGCGTGTTGACCATTGAGTACACCTTGCTCAAAGACGTGAATGATCAGGTCGAACATGCTGTTGAAATGATCGAGCTGCTCAAGGACACGCCTTGCAAGATCAACCTGATTCCGTTCAACCCGTTCCCGCATTCCGGTTACGAGCGTCCGAGTAACAACGCGATTCGTCGCTTCCAGGATCAACTGCATCAGGCTGGGTATAACGTCACGGTGCGTACTACCCGTGGGGAAGATATCGATGCAGCTTGTGGTCAGTTGGTCGGGCAGGTCATGGACCGCACTCGCCGCAGCGAGCGTTACATTGCCGTACGTGAGCTGAGTAGCGAGGCGAGTGTGGCTCAAAACGCCGCGACTCGAACCTGATCGCTAACCTGGCCGAGAGAATCTCAATGTCCGTGCGCGCCACCCTGCTGCTCTGCTTCATGATCGCGCTGGCTGGGTGTGTGACCTCAGGCAAAGTTGATCCGATGAGCACCAGCCAGGGTCGTGATGCCGCACGCGAGGCCTATGTCCAGTTGGGTATTGGCTACTTGCAGCAGGGGCAGACCGAACGGGCCAAGGTACCCCTGAAGAAAGCGCTTGAACTGGACGGTTCCGACGCGGATGCCAACGCTGCCCTGGCGCTGGTGTTTCAGGTCGAGATGGAACCCGAGCTTGCTGACCAGCACTTTCAAAAGGCCCTGTCTTCTCGTCGAGGAGATGCGCGCATCCTTAATAATTACGGCAGTTTCCTTTACGAGCAAAAACGCTACAAGGAAGCCTATGAGCGTTTCGAACAGGCCGCTGCTGATAACCTTTATCCTGAGCGCTCGCGGGTTTTTGAGAATCTTGGCATGACTGCCGTGATGCTCGGTGATCGCGAAGCGGCGACGGCGCATTTCACCAAAGCCCTGCGCATGGACCGTATGTTGCCACGCGCATTGCTGGAAATGGCTGAGTTGTCTTACGAAGACAGGCATTATGTGCCCGCACGTGATTATTACGACCGTTTTAGCCAACTCAGCGAGCAAAATGCACGTAGTCTATTGCTTGGTACGCGATTGGCAAAAATCTACGATGATCGCAACAAGGCAGCCAGTTTTGGCCTGCAACTCAAAAGACTCTATCCCGGTACGCCGGAATATCAGCAATACCTGTCGGAGCAATGATGAAAGCGGTGCAACCCGAAGTCGTAGCAGCCACTCGCGTCAATCCTGGCGAAACCTTGCGTCAGGCTCGCGAGAATAAAAACTGGTCGCTGCCAGACGTCGCCCAGAGGCTCAATCTCACGGTCACTTCGTTGAGTAACCTCGAGGCTGGCCACTTTGACAAGCTGCCGGGTCATACTTTCGCCCGCGGCTATGTTCGCGCGTACGCCAAAGTCCTGGATCTCGACCAGACTGCACTGGTGACTCAATTTGACCAGTACACAGGCACAGACAGCGCGGGCAGTTCGGTGCATGCGTTGGGTCGTATCGAAGAACCGGTACGCCTGTCGCACAATATTCTGCGAATCGTCAGTCTGCTGTTGCTGGTTGTTCTGGTCGGCGGTGGTTTCTTCTGGTGGCAGGATCAGACGTCCTTGCGAGGCAAGGACTCAGGCCTGAGCCTTGAGCACGTTGAAGTCGAGAGTGCCGACGGCACTACCCAGATTCATCCTCTGGACGAACCTGAAGATCAGGCCGTCGCCGAAGCGCAAACCTCCGATTCGGCTCCGCTGGCGTTGAATCCAGCCAACCCAGCGAATCCGGCAACCCCTGCCACACAGGCGCCTGCTCAGACCGCAACTGCTCCGTCGACGACCACTCCGCCTGCCAGCTCAACGGCGGCAGCGCCGACCAACACCGCGCCTGCAACTGCTCCGTCAGCTCCCGCTGTTGCGCCTGCGCAATCTGCACCCGCCGCTGCGCCTGAGGCACCTGTTGCCGGTGCGGGTCAGGTAAGTATCTCGTTTACAGCCGATTGCTGGACTCAGGTGACTGACAGCACCGGTAAAGTTTTGTACATGGGCATCAAACACAAAGGCGATACTCTGGATGTGAGTGGCAAGCCGCCACTCAATGTACGTCTGGGGGCTGCGGCCGGTGCTCAGGTCAGCTACAACGGCATGCCTGTCGATGTGGCTCCCTTCACCAGCGGCGCTACCGCACGCCTGAAACTGGGGCAATAACTCATGCACGGTGAATCTCCGATCAAGCGTCGCGAATCCCGGAAGATCTGGGTGGGCTCGGTCCCGGTAGGGGGCGATGCACCCATCGCGGTGCAGAGCATGACCAACAGCGACACCAATGACGTCGCTGCTACCGTCGCGCAAATCAATCGTCTTGAGGCGGCCGGTGTGGATATCGTGCGGGTTTCGGTCCCGGACATGGACGCAGCGGAAGCCTTTGGCCGTATCAAGCAATTGGTGAAAGTGCCGTTGGTTGCCGACATCCACTTTGATTACCGGATTGCGCTGCGCGTTGCTGAGCTGGGTGTCGATTGCCTGCGTATCAACCCGGGCAACATCGGTCGCGAAGACCGGGTGAAGGCTGTGGTCGACGCCGCCCGTGATCGTGGTATTCCGATTCGCATTGGCGTCAACGCCGGTTCGCTGGAAAAAGACCTGCAGAAGAAGTACGGCGAGCCAACGCCAGCGGCGCTTGTAGAGTCAGCGCTGCGCCACGTCGAGCACCTCGAACGCCTGAATTTCAAGGACTTCAAGGTCAGTGTAAAAGCTTCCGATGTGTTCATGGCCGTCGAAGCCTATCGCTTGCTGGCCAAGGAAATTGTCCAGCCATTGCACTTGGGTATCACTGAAGCGGGCGGATTGCGTTCAGGCACGGTGAAATCGGCCGTTGGCCTAGGTATGCTGCTCGCCGAGGGAATTGGGGATACTATCCGCATCTCGCTGGCGGCTGATCCGGTCGAAGAGGTGAAAGTCGGCTACGACATCCTTAAATCGCTGCGCCTTCGTTCTCGTGGAATCAACTTCATCGCCTGCCCGAGTTGCTCGCGACAGAACTTCGATGTGGTCAAGACCATGAATGAACTGGAAGGGCGGCTTGAGGATTTGCTGGTGCCGCTGGATGTTGCGGTTATCGGTTGTGTGGTCAACGGCCCGGGTGAAGCCAAAGAGGCTCATGTAGGCCTGACAGGCGGCACGCCGAATCTGATCTACATCGACGGCAAGCCGGCCCAGAAGCTGACCAATGACAATCTGGTGGATGAGCTGGAACGCTTGATTCGCCGGAAAGCGGCCGAAAAGGTCGAAGCTGACGCAGCCCTTATCGCGCGCGGCTAATCAGAATTGCTAAGGATTTTTTGTGAGTAAGTCTCTGCAAGCCATTCGTGGCATGAACGACATCCTGCCCGATCAGACCCCGCTGTGGCGTCACTTCGAAGGCACTGTCTCGCGTCTGCTGGATAACTACGGTTACCGGCAGATTCGCATGCCTATCGTGGAATTCACCGATCTGTTCAAACGCTCCATCGGTGAAGTGACCGATATCGTTGAAAAAGAGATGTATACCTTTGCCGATCGCAACGGTGACTCCCTGACCCTGCGCCCTGAAGGCACTGCTGCCTGCGTGCGCGCAGTGCTTGAACACGGCATTACCGGTGGCGGTCAGGTTCAGAAATTGTGGTACATCGGGCCGATGTTCCGTCATGAACGCCCGCAGAAAGGTCGCTATCGTCAGTTTCACCAGATCGGCGTCGAGGTTTTCAACCTGGACGGTCCGGACATCGACGCAGAGCTGATCGTACTGACCTGGCGCCTGTGGGGCCTGTTGGGCATTCGCAACGCAGTGAAGCTCGAACTGAATAGCCTGGGCACCAGCGAGGCGCGTGCGCGGTATCGCGATGCGCTGGTCGAGTTCCTGTCGGCACGTCTCAGCGAATTGGACGAAGACAGTCAGCGTCGCCTGAAAACCAACCCTCTGCGGGTACTGGATACCAAGAACGCCGACACTCAGGCGCTGCTGGTTGATGCGCCGAAGCTGGCGGATTATCTGGATGACGAATCGCGAATTCACTTCGAAGGTCTGAAGGCGCGTCTGGATGCAGCGGGCATTCCGTATGTCATCAATCCCAAGCTGGTTCGTGGCCTCGATTACTACAGCAAAACCGTTTTCGAGTGGGTGACCGATCAACTGGGCGCTCAAGGTACAGTCTGCGCGGGCGGCCGTTACGACGGTCTGGTCGAGCAAATGGGCGGCAAGCCTACCAGTGGCGTTGGATTTGCCATGGGTATCGAACGTCTGGTCCTGCTGCTTGAAACACTTGAGCAGGTTCCGGAAGAAATTTCCCGTCAGGTCGACGTGTATCTGTGTGCCTTCGGCGAAGCGGCTGAACTGGCTGCGCTGGCGCTGACCGAGCGTGTTCGTGACGAGCTGCCGAACCTGCGTTTACAGGTGAATGCCGGAGCTGGCAGTTTCAAAAGCCAGTTCAAGAAAGCCGACAAGAGTGGTGCATTGTTTGCGTTGATCCTCGGGGAAGAGGAGCTGGCGCAGCAGATCATCGGCGTCAAACCCCTGCGTGGTCAGGGTGAACAACAAAATATTGCCTGGGATGCTCTGTCCGAGCACCTGGCCTCCTGCGTTGTGCAGGGTTGAAGCTGATTTACAGCCGATTTAGCGAATAGGAGTATTGGGGTGTCAGGTACTGAAGATGATGAACTGGCGGCAATGAAGGACTGGTGGCAGCGCAATGGTAAACCCCTGGTAACAGGTGGCTTGCTGGCGTTGGTAGTGGTGCTTGGCTGGCAGGCCTGGACCAGATACGAAAGCAATCAGTCGCAAGGTGCTTCGGCGCTTTACCAGCAATTGCTGGAAACAGCCCTTACGCCAAGTGGTCAGGCTGACACGGCTCGTGTGGCTGATATCGCCAACAAACTGAAAAGCGAGTTCGGTGGTTCTGCCTACGCCCAGTACGGCAGCCTGTTCGTAGCCAAGGTGGCTGTCGACAATGGCAAGCTTGATGACGCTGTAGCCGAGTTGAAACTGGTGACTGACAAGCCGGCCAGCGATACGCTGGGCGAAATCGCTCGTCAGCGTCTGGCTCGCGTACTGGCTGCACAGAACAAGGCTGACGACGCTCTGAAGCTGCTCGATGGCGATGCTGAAAAGGCATTCCTGGCCAGCCGTGAAGAACTCAAAGGTGACCTGCTGGTACAGCTGGGCCGCACCGACGAGGCCCATGCTGCATACCAAAAAGCCAAATCCGCGCTGTCTGAAGAAGCGGCCGTAGGTGGCTTACAAATGAAGCTCGACGACCTGGCCAAAGGGGATGCGTGACGTGATCCGTTGGAAACATGCAGCATTGCTGGCCCTGGCCATTTTGGCCGCGGGTTGCAGCAGCAACAGCAAAAAGGAATTGCCACCGGCCGAGCTGACCGACTTCAAAGAAGAAGTCGTGCTGCAGAAGCAGTGGAGCCGCTCCATTGGTGAGGGGCAGGGCGAGACCTACAACATGTTGGTTCCGGCTATCGATGGCGACCGTATCTTTGCCAGCGATGTAGAAGGTTACATCGTCTCGATGGACCGCATGAACGGTAATGTCATTTGGGAAAAGGACCTTGAGTTGCCTGTTTCCGGCGCCGTTGGCGTTGGTTACGGCATGCTGATGTTCGGCACCCTGAAGGGCGAAGTCGTTGTGCTGGACTCCAGCACCGGTGAAGAAAAATGGCGCGCTCGCGTGACCAGTGAAGTTCTGGCCCCGCCGTCCACCAATGGTGATGTGGTCGTGGTTCAGACTCAGGATGATCGCGTAGTCGGCTTTGATGCTGCTACCGGCAACCAGCGCTGGATTTACGAAAGCACGCCAGCAGTATTGACCCTGCGCGGCACTGGCGCGCCGATCGTGACCAACCACCTCGCGGTGGCGGGTCTGTCGACTGGTAAAGTGGTCGCACTGGACACCTCCAACGGCGTGCCGGTCTGGGAGCAGCGTGTCGCTGTCCCACAAGGTCGCTCCGAGCTGGATCGCGTCGTTGATATCGACGGTGGTCTGCTGTTGTCCGGTGGTACGTTGTATGTCGCTACCTATCAGGGCCGGGTTGCCGGTCTGGAGCTGGAAAGCGGCCGTGTCATCTGGCAGCGCGACGCCTCGAGCTACTCCGGTGTAGCACAAGGTTTCGGTAGCGTTTATGCCAGCCTGGCTTCCGGTACTGTCGAAGGTATCGACGAGCGTTCGTCCTCCGCACTGTGGAGCAACGAAGCACTGGCCCGTCGTCAATTGGGCTCGCCAGAAGTGTTTTCCAGCTATGTAGCCGTTGGCGACATGGAAGGCTATCTGCACCTGTTGAGCCAGGTAGATGGTCGTTTCGTGGGCCGCGAGCGCATCGACAGCGACGGCCTGCGTGCGCGTCCGTTGGTAGTGGGAGACATGATTTACGTCTACGGCAACAGCGGCAAGCTGGAAGCCCTGACGATCAAGTAATGACTTGAGGCCTGAGCCTCTAGCGACCCCGTTTCGGCGGGGTTTGCAGCACCTTGCGGTGCTGCTCCGAACTCCGGCCGCTGCCCTGCAGCGGCTTTTGTATTTTCTGAAATAACGAAGTGGAGAGCCGCATGGTTCCCGTAATCGCCCTGGTGGGTCGACCGAACGTCGGCAAGTCCACCTTGTTCAACCGCCTGACCAGGACTCGCGACGCCATTGTCGGCGATCTGTCCGGTCTGACCCGTGATCGCCAATACGGTGAGGCCAAGTGGCAAGGGCGCTCCTACATTTTGATCGACACCGGCGGTATCTCCGGTGATGAACATGGCATGGACGAAAAAATGGCCGAGCAGTCGCTGCTGGCCATTGAAGAAGCTGACGTTGTTCTGTTCCTCGTTGATGCGAAGGCTGGCTTTACTGCCGCTGACCAGATGATCGGCGAGCACTTGCGCAAACGTGGCAAGCGCTCCTATGTGGTTGCCAACAAGGTCGACAACATCGACCCTGAAATGGCCCGCGCCGAGTTCGCGCCGCTGGGTATGGGTGATGCTATCCCGGTTGCCGGTGCTCACGGTCGCGGCATCAGCCAGATGCTGGAAATCGCCCTCAGCCAATTCCCGAAAGACGAAGGGGAAGAGGACGAGGAAGGCGAAGCCGAAGTGGTCGCTGAAGGCCAGGAAGCCAAGCGCATTCCCGGTCCTAGCGAAAAGGACGGTATCAAGATCGCTATCATCGGTCGCCCTAACGTCGGCAAGTCGACACTGGTCAACCGTATGCTGGGTGAAGACCGGGTTATCGTTTATGACGAGCCGGGCACTACCCGCGACAGTATCTACATCCCGTTCGAGCGTAACGACGAAAAGTACACGCTGATTGATACGGCCGGTGTGCGTAAGCGCGGCAAGATCCACGAGGAAGTTGAAAAGTTCTCGGTGGTGAAAACCCTGCAAGCCATCAAAGACGCCAACGTTGTGATCTTTGTCATGGACGCTCGTGAAGGCGTGGTCGATCACGACTTGAACCTGTTGGGCTTTGCCCTGGAAGCAGGTCGCGCACTGGTTATCGCGTTGAACAAATGGGACGGCATGGTCCCGAGCGAGCGCGACTATGTGAAGACCGAGCTTGAACGTCGCTTGTTCTTCGTCGACTTCGCGGACATTCACTTTATCTCGGCACTGCACGGCACTGGCGTGGGCAACCTGTACCAATCGGTGCAGAACTCCTTCAAGTCTGCTGTGACCCGTTGGCCAACAAGCCGTCTGACGCAGATTCTCGAAGATGCGGTCAGCGAGCATGCGCCACCGATGGTGGGCAGCCGTCGCATCAAGCTGCGTTACGCTCACTTGGGTGGTGCTAACCCGCCGCTCATCGTGATCCACGGTAACCAGGTCGAGAAAGTACCGAAGTCTTACGTCCGGTACCTGGAAAACACCTACCGTCGTGTGCTGAAACTGGTCGGTACGCCGATCCGTATCGAGTTCAAAGGCGGCGAGAACCCGTACGAAGGCAACAAGAACACGCTGACAGACCGTCAGGTCAACAAGAAGCGTCGAATGATGTCGCACCACAAGAAAGCCGACAAGAAGCGTAGAGACAAACGCTGATAGTATTGCCAGCGTAGGTCTTAAGTGGGAGCTGAGCTTGCTCGCGAAGAACGATGGCGCGGTCTGCTTCAAACCGCGTCGTTTGTATCGCGGGCAAGCCCTGCTCCCACAGAGACCGCGCTATTCCGTAGAACCGGCTTCAGCCGGGAGGGCGTAGGGTGAATCTCTCGCAGATTCTGCGCAACCTAGCAGATCCGCATAGAACCTCGCTTTATGCATCTGGCAGTAAAAAGCTTTCTCAATAAAAGGCGCTAATAGCGCCTTTTTTTATGCGCGCGCTATGGGCTATCCTGCCTGACCCGTGCCACCGTGGAGCCGGGCGTACAGCAGGAAAAAGGCCCCATGATTGACAGCAAGTTGCCCAATGTCGGCACCACTATTTTTACCGTCATGTCCCAGCTCGCCGCTGAGACGGGCGCGATCAACCTGTCCCAGGGTTTCCCCGATTTCGATGGTCCCCAGGCGCTGCGCGATGCATTGAGTCGTCACGTCGCTGAAGGTCATAACCAATACGCACCCATGACCGGTTTGCCTGCGCTGCGTCAGCAAGTCGCGGCCAAGATATCGCGCTGCTATGGCCGTCAGGTGAATCCGGACACCGAAATCACCATTACACCGGGCGCTACCCAGGCGATTTTTTGTGCGATCCAGGCCGTGATTCGTTCCGGTGACGAAGTGATCGTTTTCGATCCTTGTTATGACAGCTACGAGCCCTCGGTTGAACTGGCCGGCGGACGCTGTGTGCACGTCCAGCTGGACGCAAACGACTTCTCCATCGACTGGCAGAAACTGCGTGATGCGCTGAGCCCCCGCACCCGGATGATCATCATCAACAGTCCGCACAACCCAAGCGGGGCGTTGATCAGCCGGGTTGAACTGGATCAACTGGCTGCACTGATCGCCAACCGGGATATCTACCTGGTCAGTGATGAGGTCTATGAGCATCTGGTATTCGACGGCGTTCAGCATGTCAGCATCCTGAGCCACGAAGAGCTGTATCAACGCTCCTTTGTCGTCAGTTCATTCGGCAAGACCTATCACGTCACAGGCTGGAAAACCGGCTACGTAGTGGCACCGCCCGCACTGAGCGCCGAGCTGCGCAAGGTCCATCAGTATGTCAGTTTCTGTGGTGTCACACCGCTGCAATGGGCACTGGCTGACTTCATGGCTGAGCATCCTGAACACGTCGAAGAGTTGCCCGGGTTTTATCAGGCCAAACGTGATTTCTTCTGCGATCAATTGCAGGGTTCGCGCTTTACGTTTGATCGTGTTGGCGGCACCTACTTTCAACTCGTGAACTACGCGCAGATTCGCCCCGACCTCAACGATGTAGAGATGTCGCTGTGGATGACTCGCGAACATGGTGTAGCGAGTATTCCTGTTTCGGTCTTCTACCAAAACCCACCTGAGGGGCAGCGCTTGATTCGGTTGTGCTTCGCCAAACGTGAGGAGACGCTGCGTCAGGCAGCGGAAAAACTATGCGCGATCTGAGTGAGCTGCCGAACCTGAACGTGGCGCTGGTGCAGACCTCTCTGGTCTGGCATGACCGCAAGGCCAACCTTGAGCACTTCGCCATGCTCCTGGCTCCCGTCAAGGGGGCTGATCTGGTGATCCTGCCGGAAATGTTCACCACGGGTTTCTCCATGGACTCTGAGACTCTGGCCGAGCCGGAAGCCGGTCCGACATCCAGATGGATGCTGGAGCAGGCCAGGCTGCTGGATGCGGTCGTCACCGGTAGCGTTATTATCAAGGCTGCGGATGGCAGTCACCGTAACCGGCTGTTGTGGGCGCGTCCGGATGGTGAGTTGCTGCACTACGACAAGCGTCACCTGTTTCGCATGGCAGGTGAGCATGAGCATTACAGCCCCGGCGAGCGTCAGGTGCAATTTGAACTCAAGGGATGGCGTGTGCGTCCGCTGATCTGCTATGACCTGCGTTTTCCGGTCTGGAGTCGTGACGCCCAGCACACCGATTTACTGCTCTACACCGCGAACTGGCCGGGTGCCCGACGCTTGCACTGGAATCGCCTGTTGCCCGCCCGGGCAATCGAGAACCTTTGTTACGTGGCAGCCGTGAACCGGACCGGAACCGACGGCAAAGGCTTCGCTTATACCGGTGACAGTCAGGTGCTCGATTTTCAGGGTGAGAGCCTGTTCAACGCCGGGGAGGCCGATGGCGTTTTCGAGGTGACGCTGAATGCCGCGGATCTGGCGGCTTACCGGACAAAGTTTCCGGCTCACCTCGATGCCGATACATTCGAGATACACTAAATCCTTTCAGCGCGGGTGGCGCATGTCGATATAACAGACAGAGATGACTCAATGTTTCTATCTGGAGATCGACATGACCACCATCAACACATCGTCCCTCAACACCTACGCAAGTTCCTTCAGTGTCGCGATCAAAAAAGACGACGCGGCGACTGCTGCGGCCAGTTCGGACGCCACGACTGCGACGGGCGATGAAGCCGGCACTGACAGCACCAAAGTGGCTGCTGGTGGTGCGCCAGCGGGTGGGGGCGCGGCTGGGAGTTCGACGTCCGACAGCACTCAGGAAAGTATCGAGAAGCTGCAAGAGCAGATCGAGAAAACCGAGAAGCTGTTGAAAGAGCAACAACAGCAACTGGCTGCTGCGCAAAACGGTAATGCCACTCCTGAGGAAAAAGCCCAGAAGGCCATGGCGATTCAGGCACAGATCTCCAGTACCAACGCGACACTTGCCTCGCAAGAAGCGGCATTGGTGCAACTGACCACATCTGGCGGTATCGACACCACGGCGTGATCATTGCTGAACCGCTTTTATCGAGTGTTTTTCGCCACGTTGAAACGCCTTGAAGCTTCGCTGCTTCCGGGCGGTTTGTGCTGCGTGTCACAAACTCCTCTGCAGTAGCTTCAGTTCTGCCTTGGGCGGCCGATAACGCGCATAACCGCCTAGGAGTCGACCATGACTACAATCAATACCAGTTCATTGGGTCTCTACCCTGCAACGCTGACTGCCACCATCAAAAGCAATGCAGACAAGGCCAGTGAAACCCAGTCTGGCGATTCGGTCCCGAGCAAAATCAACGTCGACTTGCGCGGCAACGTCTATCAGACTGACGATGCAAAAGCAGGTGCGGCAGGTCCATCGAGCCCGGCCCAGGCGGCGATAGAGAATTTGCAGAAGCAGATAAAAGAAGTTCAGAAGCAGCTATTGCGCGAACAGCAGCAATTGGCAGCGGCGCAAAACAGTAAGGGTTCCGAGACCGAGAAGGCTTCGCGAATCATGGCCATCCAGCAGCAGATTTCAGGCACTACTGCGCAGTTGGCGACCATGCAAGCCGCTCTGCTCGATTTGATGAAAGGCAATGTTAAAGCGACCGCCTGATAATTGCGCCTGAATAAAAAGGCCCTGAAGCTTTCACTTCAGGGCCTTTTTTTGTTTGAAATGCCGGTCGGGGCAACAATCAATTGCCCGGCCGTGCAACGCATGTGGGAGCGAATTCATTCGCGAAAGCGGGGTGTCAGACCCTGATCTATTTCAGACCTGCCCCGTTCGCGAATGAGTTCGCCCCCACAAGGTCTTGTTACAGGCTACGAGCCACGAGAATCAGGCCGCCTTGGCTTCTGCCTGGCTCAGCGAACGGTTCAGTGCACTGAAAAGCGCCTTGAAGCTCGCCGTGGTGATGTTCTCGTCAACACCCACGCCGTGGACCGCACGATCGCCGTTCACGCGCAGCTCGATGTAGGCAGCGGCTTTGGCCGTGGTGCCTGCGCCGATGGCGTGCTCGTTGTAATCCATGATTTCCACACCAATTGGCAGGCTCGAGACGAGGGCTTCCAGCGCACCGTTGCCTTTGCCTTTCCAGCGCTGGGTTTCGTCGTTGACGCTGACTTCGGCGTCCACGGCGCTGGTGTTGTTCTCTTCCTGCAAGCGGTGGCTTATCAGTGCGTAGGGCTTGTTGGCCTGCAGGTATTCACGTTTGAACAACGCGTAGATCTGCTGGGCACTCATTTCCAGGCCCAGACGATCGGTTTCGCCCTGAACCACCTGGCTGAATTCGATCTGCATGCGGCGGGGCAGGGAGATGCCGTATTCCTGTTCCAGCAAATAAGTGATGCCGCCTTTACCAGACTGGCTGTTGACGCGGATCACCGCTTCATAGCTACGGCCGATATCAGCCGGATCGATCGGCAAGTAAGGCACTTCCCACAGCGCATCGTCTTTCTGCTGGGCGAAGCCTTTGCGGATTGCGTCCTGGTGGGAGCCGGAGAATGCGGTGTGCACCAGATCGCCTACGTACGGTGCACGCGGGTGAACCGGAATCTGATTGCACTCCTCAACGACTTTACGAACCCCGTCGATATCGGAGAAGTCCAGTTGCGGGTCCAGACCCTGGGTGTACATGTTCAATGCCACAGTCACCAGGTCCACGTTGCCGGTGCGCTCGCCGTTACCGAACAGGCAGCCTTCAACGCGATCTGCGCCCGCCATCAGGCCCAGTTCGGTAGCGGCAATGCCAGTACCACGGTCATTGTGGGTGTGCAGGCTGATGATCACGCTGTCGCGACGAGTGATGTTGCGGCAGAACCACTCGATCTGATCGGCATAGATGTTCGGGGTAGCGACTTCAACCGTGGCAGGCAGGTTGAGGATGACCTTGTTCTCAGGCGTCGCGTTCCAGACTTCGATGACCGCGTCGCAGACTTCCTTGGCGAACTCCAGCTCGGTGGCGCTGAAGGTTTCCGGAGAGTACTCGAAGGTCCACTGGGTTTCTGGCTGTTCAGCTGCGTACTTAACGAACAGCTTGGCAGCGCTGACTGCGATCTCTTTCACGCCAGCCTTGTCCTGATTGAAGACAATACGGCGGAACGACGGGCTGGTGGCGTTATACAGGTGAACAATGGCCTTCTTCGCGCCGCGCAGTGATTCGAATGTGCGGGCAATCAGGTCTTCGCGACCTTGGGTCAGCACCTGAATAGTCGTGTCATCCGGGATATGACCGTCTTCGATCAGGGTGCGCACGAAGTCAAAGTCGGTTTGCGAAGCCGCCGGGAACGACGCTTCGATTTCCTTGACGCCGACGTTGACCAGAGTCTTCCAGAAACGCAGCTTTTTGACTGCATCCATTGGCTCGATCAACGACTGGTTGCCGTCACGAAGGTCCGAGCTGCACCAGATCGGCGCCGCAGTGATGGTTTTGGAAGGCCAGGTGCGGTCAGGCAAATCAATGGTCGGGAAAGCACGGTACTTCTTCGAGGGATCTTTGAGCATTGGCATTGGAGCGAATCCTTTGGGGTACTTATTTTGTATGGGCCGGGAGAAGGCGGCCAACCGATAAAGCGAAAGGCGGGGTGAGGCACATCGATCTAGCCTGGCAGTCGTGCACTGACCAGGCTGAGACAGCGATGTTGCCGCAACAAAATGAGGGTTTGAGAGTTTTTCATAAGGCCAACCGTACCCATTGGGGTGAAAGTTGGCAAGCAGTTGAAAAAAATTGAGAGAAGTTCTCTTAAAGCCGCTTTTTTTGATTGTTTGTGGCTAATATTTTTACTTATACGGTTTTATATTGCTGGGTGCGAAGCCTGTAGGAGTGAACTTGTTCGCGAGGCTATGGATCAGTCGATAGATGTACGTCGCTTGGGAATTCGCTTCGCCAACAAGTTGGCTCCTACAGCAGCGTTTTCATTTACGGCTGAAACGCACCGATGAATATCGCCGGATCGACCCGCGCATCATTCAGGCTGACGTTCCAGTGCATGTGCGGACCTGTGGCCCGACCGGTCGAGCCAACGCGACCCACCACGCCGCCACGAGGCACGGCATCGCCGACTTTCACGTCGATTTTCGACATGTGGCAGAACATGCTGATAAAGCCCTGACCGTGGTCGACGAATACCGTATTGCCGTTGAAGAAGTAATTACCGGTCAGGATCACTTTGCCTGCCGCCGGAGCTTTGATCGGAGTCCCCGCCGGAACAGCGAAGTCCAGCCCTGAATGAGGATTGCGCTCTTCGCCATTAAAGAAGCGGCGCACACCGAACTTGCTGGAAAGAGGGCCTGCCACGGGTTTGTCCAGCGCCAGATTGCTCGGCGTACCGGGGCTGAAGCTGCGATAGGCCTTGAGCTGCTCAGCCAGTTCGCCATCAATGCGTTTCAGGTCATCCGGGTTGGGATTGACCTGACGCTGGTTTTTCAAGGTGATGCGCTGTTCAGGGTACTTCTTGTTACCGACGACAAAGTTCAGGGTGCGATTGCCGCTGGCATCTTTTGCTATCAGTTTCTGCGCGCCTGGTTTAACCGTCAGAGGCACGCCAACAATCGCCAGCCAGCGAACGCCTTGTTCCTTGACCACCAGCACCGGTTTGCCGTCGTACGTGGCGGTTGGTGCCTGCGCGGCATTGCCCAGATCAACCACTGCCACGCCACCAGGCACCGGCTTGTTCAGCAGTCGGGTGATGTAACTGTCAGCGTGGGCGGGCAGGCACAGGCAAAGAGCGAACAAGGGAGCGAGAAAACGCAGCATCAATAATCAATCCAGAAGAGAAAGGGTGACAGGCGTCAGGTGATTGTCTTCGACCCGCACTTGCAGTTCGCCTTCGCCAAGTCGGGCGGTTAGACGCTGGCCAGTGCGGGTTTGTGCTGCGTTGCGAATCGCATGACCGCGCTCGTCGAGCAAAATGCTGTAACCCCGACCCAGCGTCGCCAGCGGGCTGACCACTTGCAGGGTTTGTACTTGGGTTTGCAATTGCAGACGGCGGGTTTTTAGCGTGTCGCGCATGGCTTTCGGCAGGCGCTCAGCCAGCACGTCCAGACGCTGGCGCAGAAACGCCAAGGTTCGGCCGGGATGCTGCGCCGCGAGACGGCTTTCCAGATGAGCGAGCCTGACTTGCCGCTTGTGCGTTTGCTGATCGAAGGCCCGGCGCATGCGCATGTCCAGATCATCCAGACGTTGGGCTTGCTGACGCAGACGTTCGCCGGGATGCCGCAAACGACGGGAGACGCCTTCCAGACGCAGTCGCTCACGCATGAGCTTGTCTTTTATGCGGCTGACCAGTCGACGATGCAGGTTGTCGACGCGGCGATGCAGGTCGCTGGAGTCGGGGGCCAGCAGTTCAGCGGCAGCGGAAGGCGTGGGGGCGCGAACGTCCGCTACAAAGTCACTGATGGACACATCGGTTTCGTGGCCGACGGCGCTGACGATGGGTGTTACACAGGCGTCGATGGCCCGTGCGACCGCCTCTTCGTTGAAGCACCACAGGTCTTCCAGCGAGCCTCCGCCGCGGGCGAGGATCAGCGCATCGAAACCGCGTGAATCCGCCAGCTTTAAAGCACGGACAATCTGGTTGATGGCTTCGCGGCCCTGGACTGCGGTGGGGATCAGGGTCAGCTCCACCTGAGGCGCACGACGCCGGAAGACGCTGATGATGTCGCGGATCACGGCGCCGGTCGGTGAACTGATAATGCCGATGCGCTGCGGATGCAGGGGCAGGGCGACTTTGCGCTCGGCGCTGAACAGTCCTTCGGCGCTGAGTTTTTCTTTCAATGCGTCGAAAGCCAGCCGCAGTGCGCCGTCACCCGCAGGTTCTACGGTATCGAGAATCAACTGATAGTCGCCGCGACCTTCAAACAGTGAAACCTTGCCGCGTACCTTGACCTGCAAGCCGTCCTTCAGTGCCTGACGAACCCGAGCGGCGCTTTGCCGGAACAGTGCACAACGCACCTGAGCCCCGGAGTCCTTCAAGGTGAAGTACACGTGACCGGATGCCGGGCGCGAAAGGTTGGAGATTTCCCCTTCAACCCAGATATTGCTGAACACATCCTCCAGCAACACCCGGGCACGGCCGTTGAGCTGGCTGACAGTAAGGACTTCCCGGTCGAGGCCGAGTCTAGCGAAGGGGTCTTTGATCATGGTGGGCATGATAAAGGCAATGCGCAGCAAGCGCACGACGGGAAATACATGTCTGCCTGATACGCCGCCATCGCGGCCTTGCGGAGCTGGTGCGCCCCCCGTTCTGTAGGAGCGCACGAGCACCGCGAGGCCGCGATGGCGGTCTACCTGATATACCGCCATCTCGATGTCACGCTGTCCTGTGCTGCTTGGTCACTGACACCGACTTGACCTGAGCCGCTAGGGGATTAAGCTGCCAACCCCCGCACACATCAGCAAAAGATCGCCATGAACAGCCAAAGCATTATTGTCCCGCAGATTTCCGGTTTTCCCGGCCGTGAAGCCCGGGCGCGTCTGATTCTGCGCTGGCTGGTCAAGCTCAATGTCGTCGAGCCGGAGCTGACCACTTGCGGGCGCACCTATAACAAAATGGCCTACGCCATTGCGCCCGGCGCCCGTGCAGTCGTCGAAAACCCTGATGCTCTGCCATTCGGTCAGCCGGTCAATGGGCTGGAGATCGTCACCAAACGCTGCATCTATACCCCGCTCAAGGATTTCGCTGAAGAGGCCGGCTGCCCGGAGTGCCGCAAGGAAATCGGTGAAGCGCTGTTCGACAGTCTTGAGGACTGGATGCCAGGCCACACCGATAACTTCATCTGCCCGGAATGCCGCCATGAAGACGACATTAACGGCTTTCTGTTTCTGCAGCCGTGCGGCTTTTCTAACCTGGGCTTCATCTTTAATGACTGGCTCGACGCGCCGTTCAAACAGAGCTTTCTGGATGACTTCGCCGAACGTCTGGATCGTCCCGTTTCTTTCGTCAAAGTACGTCTATAACGCTCTGTGATAATTGCCTAAGGTTTACATTGAGCCGACGGGGGTGTCTGGGTATAATGGCGCGCTTCCAATTTCCCGCTCGGGAGCCCCCGCGATGCTGCGTATCAGCCAAGAAGCACTTACTTTCGACGACATTCTCCTTGTGCCCGGTTATTCCGAGGTACTTCCTAACGAAGTCAGTCTGAAAACCCGTTTGACCCGTGGCATCGAATTGAACATTCCGCTGGTCTCCGCTGCCATGGACACCGTGACTGAAGCCCGTCTGGCAATTGCCATGGCTCAGGAAGGCGGTATAGGTGTAATCCACAAGAACATGACCATCGAGCAGCAAGCTGCCGAAGTCCGCAAGGTCAAGAAGTTCGAAGCCGGTGTCGTGAAAGACCCGATCACCATCCAGGCTGACGCCACGGTTCGTGACCTGTTCGAACTGACCCGTCTGCACAACATCTCAGGCGTACCTGTCCTGCACAATGGCGACCTGGTCGGCATCGTGACCTCCCGCGACGTACGCTTTGAAAATCGTCTGGATGTGCCTGTTCGCGAAGTGATGACGCCTAAAGAGCGTCTGGTCACTGTTCGCGAAGGCGCTGACAAGAACGAAGTGCGCGAACTGCTGCACAAGCACCGTCTGGAAAAAGTCCTGATCGTCGACGCCAATTTCGCGCTCAAGGGCATGATGACCGTCAAGGACATCGAAAAAGCCAAGGCTTATCCGCTGGCCAGCAAGGACGACCAGGGTCGTCTGCGCGTTGGCGCGGCGGTCGGCACCGGCAAAGACACCGGCGAGCGTGTGACTGCATTGGTTGCAGCGGGCGTTGACGTAGTGGTTGTCGACACCGCTCACGGTCACTCCAAAGGTGTGATCGATCGCGTTCGCTGGGTCAAAGAGAACTTCCCGGAAGTGCAGGTCATCGGCGGCAACATTGCTACCGGCGCTGCTGCCAAGGCACTGGTTGCCGCTGGCGCTGACGCAGTCAAGGTCGGTATCGGCCCGGGCTCGATCTGCACCACGCGTATCGTTGCCGGTGTCGGCGTGCCGCAAATCAGCGCCATCGCCAACGTATGTGCTGCCCTTGAGGGCACTGGCGTTCCATTGATCGCCGACGGCGGTATCCGTTTCTCCGGTGACCTGTCCAAAGCCATCGTGGCCGGTGCTTCCTGCGTGATGATGGGCTCGATGTTTGCCGGTACTGAAGAAGCGCCAGGCGAAATCGAACTGTTCCAGGGTCGCTCCTACAAGGCTTACCGCGGTATGGGTTCGCTGGGCGCCATGTCTCAGGCTCAGGGCTCCTCCGACCGTTACTTCCAGGATTCGTCCGAAGGAGCCGAGAAGCTGGTGCCGGAAGGTATTGAAGGCCGTGTTGCCTACAAGGGCTCGCTGGCTGCAATCATCCATCAGCTGATGGGCGGCCTGCGTTCCTCCATGGGTTACACCGGCAGCGCTGACATCGAAGAGATGCGTACCAAGCCTGAATTCGTGCGTATCACCGGTGCCGGTATGGCTGAATCCCACGTCCATGACGTGCAGATCACCAAGGAAGCGCCGAACTATAGGGTCGGCTAAAGCCGACCAGCTATAAGCTCCAAGCTTCTAGCTGCAAGCGATGGCTGTGGTGACACAGCCATCGCATACATCCCGATTAGCTTGCAGCTTGCGGCTTGAAGCTCGCAGCTGCTCTTCAGAGCCTTTTCCATGTCCCTCGACATTCACGCCCACCGTATCCTGATCCTCGACTTCGGTTCCCAGTACACCCAGTTGATCGCCCGTCGCGTGCGTGAAATCGGTGTTTACTGCGAACTGCACCCGTTCGACATGGACGACGAAGCGATTCGCGAATTCGCTCCAAAAGGCGTGATCCTCGCCGGCGGCCCCGAGTCCGTACACGAAGCCGACAGCCCGCGCTGCCCGCAAGCGGTATTTGACCTGGGCGTGCCGGTTTTCGGTATCTGCTACGGCATGCAGACCATGGCCGAGCAGTTGGGCGGCAAGGTTGCAGGTTCTGAGCTGCGCGAGTTCGGCTACGCGCGCGTTGACGTAGTCGGCAAAAGCCGTCTGCTCGATGGCATCGAAGACCATATCGACGCCGATGGCCTGTTTGGCCTCGACGTATGGATGAGTCACGGTGACAAGGTCACCAAGCTGCCTGAAGACTTCCACATTCTGGCCAGCACCCCGAGCTGCCCGATTGCCGGTATGGCTGACGACGCTCGCGGTTACTACGGCGTGCAGTTCCACCCGGAAGTGACCCACACCAAGCAGGGCGGTCGCATCCTGTCGCGTTTCATCCTCGACATCTGTGGCTGTGAAGCGCTGTGGACCCCTTCGAAGATTGCTGAAGACGCTATCGCTCAGGTTCGCGCTCAGGTCGGTACTGACAACGTATTGCTGGGTCTTTCAGGCGGCGTTGACTCCTCTGTTGTGGCTGCGTTGCTGCACAAGGCGATCGGCGACCAGTTGACCTGCGTATTCGTTGACAACGGCTTGCTGCGCTTGCATGAAGGCGAGCAGGTCATGGCCATGTTCGCCGAGAACATGGGCGTCAAGGTTATCCGCGCCAACGCTGAAGATCAGTTCCTGAACAATCTGGCTGGCGAAAGCGACCCGGAGAAGAAGCGCAAGATCATCGGCCGTACCTTCATCGACGTGTTCGATGCCGAATCCTGCAAGCTGGACAACATCAAGTACCTTGCCCAAGGCACCATCTACCCGGACGTGATCGAGTCGGCTGGCGCCAAGAGCGGCAAGGCTCACGTGATCAAGTCGCACCACAACGTGGGCGGCCTGCCGGAAGAAATGAACCTCAAGCTGGTCGAGCCACTGCGTGAACTGTTCAAGGACGAAGTGCGTCGCCTCGGCCTCGAACTGGGTCTGCCATACGACATGGTTTACCGTCACCCATTCCCGGGCCCGGGCCTCGGCGTGCGGATCCTCGGTGAAGTGAAAAAGGAATACGCCGACCTGCTGCGTCGCGCTGACCACATCTTCATCGAAGAACTGCGCAAAGCCGACTGGTACCACAAAGTCAGCCAAGCGTTCGTGGTATTCCAGCCAGTCAAATCGGTTGGCGTTGTAGGCGATGGCCGTCGTTACGCGTGGGTCGTTGCACTGCGCGCCGTAGAAACCATCGACTTCATGACCGCACGTTGGGCGCACCTGCCTTACGAGCTGCTGGAAACCGTCAGCGGCCGGATCATCAACGAGATCGAAGGCATTTCTCGTGTGACCTACGATGTGTCGAGCAAGCCGCCTGCGACTATTGAGTGGGAGTGACCCCTACAGCGCTGCATGAAAAAACCGGCTTTTGCCGGTTTTTTTTGCTCGCGATAATGGCTTACTGTCGCTATTGAAAGAGCCGTATTGTGTTCGTAGCAGCGCTCTGTCGGTAGCTGGATATCATCAAGCACGGAAGGCCAGAATGAAAGTACTCACAGATGATGAGATTGGCGTTGCATACGCACAGGTAGTAATAAATTAATGATCTGAGCGGGCCTCTTGATAATAGAGTGGGAGTAAGTTTTTTAGTAACTATCTGATTTTTGTTAAAAATAAGATTGGATAGTGATTTTACTGTTTCATCAATGGCGTTTTTCATGGTGCGCATGGTAGGAATCAGCAGTGAAGTGCCGCGATACCATGTTCGGCACTAGTGATGCCAGCATGGTGTCGAGAGTATTAATTCTGCAAATGTGGTTAAGAACTGAATGCCACTGTGCAATACTCTTTCAATCCCGCCTTGTAAATTTTGACAAAAAGTTTTGTGAGCGAACTTTGTATTCTTTATTAAGCAAGTTTAAAACATTCGTTAGGAACACATACAGATTCCCCTCGAAATAATCTTCAATGAAAGATGTTTCCTGCCCGAACGGAGGATCTACATATTCCAGACCTTCCGGGGTTGTGTGATTTTTAATATATTTCTTTATTTGTGCTTTTAGGAAAAATACATTAAGCAGGTTGCGTTCATCGATGTAGCTCTTAACTATTTGGTCTAGGCCCAAAGGCGTAAACTGCGCCTTCTCATCATCTGTCAGGAACTCCCCGACACCTTCTCCCAAATCATAAATGAAGTCAGTTATTAATCCGTATGCCATAACTCTAGTCTCATGTTTATGGAAAAAGCAGTTACTATGAAGTATGACATAATGTTGTACTCAAAAAAATTAATCACTGCATAAAATTTAGGTCAGAATACTAGCTGAATTTCAGCACGAATTACCAACCCGACCTGTGTTTAGGTTGGTCGAACGTTGAGAGGTAGTCATGAGGCTTGCCAGTTGAAAGGCGTATCTGATGGTAGGCGAGCAAGCATCAGTCATGATTGGAATGTTATATTTCATGGTGTCTACATTGACTGTGCTAATCGCTACTTTCGACGGTCGATACCATGTCGACTTAGCAGGGAAGGGCATGGATCCATGACTGCCACGTTGATATAAAAAAATAAAAATTTGGGGGTACAGATGAATCGCCTATCTCATGCAGCAGCCTTCGCAACCGCCATGATGATCGTTGCAGCACCAGCCCAAGCCCGTATTACAAAACTGGAGATCCTGCGGACCGAACCCGCTTTCGGAGGCGAAAGCTTTGGGAAAGCCGGGGCTTACGAGCGCGTCTTGGCGCGCGCTTATGGTGAGTTAGACCCGGGAGCTTCGGGAAACAAGATTATTCAGGACATCGAACTTGCACCACGCAACAGCCGTGGAATGGTTGAATATACGACTGATGTTGCAATTCTGCGTCCCGCTGACGTGGCTAAATCGAATGACACTCTTCTGTTTGATGTGCCAAATCGAGGCTCCAAGCGGGCGATGTTATTGTTCAATGCTGATATGCGGGGTAACCCAGCAGCGGTCAACAACATCGAAGTCGCTGGGGACGGTTTTCTACAACGGCTGGGTACGACGGTGATCTCGTTTGCCTGGCAGGGGGACGTTGCCCCAGGTGACAACCGCATGATGGTGCAATTACCGACGGCCATAAATACGGATGGGTCGCCCGTAACAGGTGTGGTGCGCAGTGAGTTGACCACGCTCTCACCGACCGTCAGCCTTAACCTGTCCGCAGGTTGGTTTACATCCACGCCTCCTCATACAAGCTACAAAACTGTTGAAACCGACAATACCAAAGCGCTCGCGAATGGCTTTCGCCCGACGTTGACGGTGCGTTCGCGGGCAAATGCGCCCAGGCAGGAGATTCCAGCGAGTGACTGGAGTTTTGGTGATTGCAAAACGCCGAATGAAACCCGGATTTGCCTATCCGCCGGTTTTCAGCCTGGCAAGCTTTACGAGTTGATTTACCGGGCCAAGGAACCTGCGGTAATGGGTATTGGTTTTGCTATAGCGCGGGATGTCGGTGCGTTTTTCCAGCAGGCTGAGCATGACGATGCAGGTGTGCCCAACCCTGTAGTGCACGGACATAACGTCAAGTCGATTATCACGGGCTCGTCACAAGCCGGGCGATTCATCCGCAGCATGATCGCGCTGGGTTTCAACCGCAGCGAGGAAGGTCATCAGGTCTATGATGGTGCGATGCCGCATATTGGTGGGGGCCTGATGCCTCTCAACATCCGGTTTGCTCAGCCAGGTCGGGCTTGGGGCCAGCAGGTGGATCACGACTATCCTGCTTACGACTTTCCGTTTACCTATGGGCGGGAGACCGATCCAATTACCGGGCGCTCGCAAGGTTTGCTGGATCGCTGCAGCGATAACAATACTTGCCCTCGCATATTCCACATGGCAACGGCCCTTGAGCTTTGGGAGGGACGCCAGTCGCTCGGTCTTACCGATCCACTCGGCTTGCGCGATGCCCATGAACCGGAAAACGTCCGCACTTTTATTATGGCAAGTACGCAGCATGCACCGCCGTCTTTGCCACTCCCGGCTAACCCACCCTTTGGACTTTGCCAGGTTCAATCAAATCCCAATCCACACATCTGGACAATGCGCGCAGCGTTCATCAACCTCGTTGGTTGGGTTCATGATGAGACAACGCCACCCGCTTCGATAAAACCTTCTGTGGCAAGCGGCACCCTCGTGCCGGCGGACAGAGTCAGTTTCCCGCTCATCCCCGCGACCAATTATGGTGGCGTTCCGCGCCCGGCGCTCCGCTACACCGGTGCTGTCAATAGCCTGCAGGTGCTTTATTTTGGTCCGGATTATCGTCCAGAAGACAGCTCTGGCATTCTCACCAGCGAGCCGCCGCAACCGGGTGTTGGTAGTTACGGCATCCTGGTGCCGCAAGTAGATTCAGACGGAATTGATGTGGGTGGCGTTCGGGATGTGTATCTGGGGGCTCCCATCGGGACTTACACGGGGTGGAACACCTTCCGGCCCGAGTTTTTTGATGGTGGCTTTTGCAACTTCCAAGGCAGCTTCCTCCCATTTGCCGCGACGAAGGAAGAGCGAATCGCGGCCGGAGATCCTCGCCTTTCCCTGGAGGAACGCTACCCCACCAAGGAGGCTTATGTGTCTGCGGTGAGTAAAGCAGCAGACTCGCTGGTTGAAGGGCGGATGCTGCTTCCTGAAGACCGTGAGCGGCTTGTAAAGGAAGCACAGGAGAAAGGTATGCGTACGGGGCCTTGAGAAGAGTTGATCATCCCTGACCTTGCCGCCTGACTGACCTCGACGCCAGGTCTAGGAAAAAAAAGCCCTGAAGCCCGTGTAGTTGCGGGCTTCTGGCTTTTTGGATCGGCAAATGCGACAAGCACGCAACACGTTTGACGGCGAGGGGCTCATTGGCTTGTGCTGCGCGGCGCTTGCAATAATACTTTACGGACAAAGCCTGCATTGGAGAAAAGGGGTGAGTGAAGATCATTGCCAACTATTTAAAGGCGCACCACTATCGGCTCTGCAACCTGCCGGAGGATATTATGAATAAAAAGCTGGAAAAAGCTGTAAAGGACTACTATCGCAGCTCTTCTTCAGGAGCCTTTAGGTATCCTGATTCAATGGATGTCCTGCTTGAAAATAATATGATTTTTCCAGCAGAAGAAATCGAACATGACGAATTGATAGAAAGACTTTTCCAGGAAAAGCAAAAAGCAACGAAAGAAAGCGTCGTCGAGTCTTTTCTCGTGGGGCTTGAGAAAGGCCAGCCAGAAAAAAGAGCTGCGATTTCGGCCTACGCTGTTGCGTTTAACTTTCCAATGCATACCTTCCAGTCGACTGAACATTTTCAGTGTAAAATCTGCGGTTTAATCAAGAAAAAAACAAGAAACTTTACTCTTTGGAATCTGGGTCGACACAGTTTAGGGGCGACTATTAACGGAAACCCTGAGCAGTTGTATTTTTCGTTACGAGAGCATAACAAAGCTCCTTCAGAAAAAGTTGAATCCATTGAGTTCTTACAAAAAATGTTAACGGTTATCAGGCAGTCGGACCCTGAAGAAAAGCCAGTGACACTGGAGAAAAAAATCAGAAATATACCTGGGTCCATGTTGAATAAGGAACTCTGCAGAGGGTTGCTGGATTTGTTAGGTCATATTGGAGTTTTGGAAAGCCCAGATCATAAAGGTTTGATTCACAAATGGACATATCTGGGGCTTGCACCGAGGAAGTCTCATTCAACAGATTGGAGTTATCCTGTGGATTTTTGGAAAGGCATATATGGGGTTAATGAGGAGGCGGTAGAGTTTTGGTTTGGTGATTATCTTAAGCACTTTAGTTAAAAAAATGAAAGTAAGACATGGCCGAGGTCTTTGATTTTAGTCTCAAGTCTGATCAGTTTTTTGACGCGGTTGTATTAATTTCTGTTTTATTTAGTGGAGTGGGCGTGTGGCTAAATTTTCTATTTTAAAAATATTTGAGTATTATCCTGAGCGATATTGGTTTAAACACGAGATGTTGGCAGGTCAGGATTCGATCTCTTTGAAAACTGGGATGGAGATAACGGAAGAGTTGAAGATCGAGTTTACGCTAACTTCAAAAGTCAGTGTTGATGCACTCCTTAAATATGATTTTTTCTTCAGCAGTGGACCTAACTTCATCAGCCCTAGATTTCATCAGTTGTTATTAAAAGCCCAAGTCTCGGGTATTCAGTTTCTTGACGCAGACGTATTTATAGCGGGTAAGAGGTATGAAGGTTATAAGATTTTCAATGTCACTTCAAAGCATAGCGTATTTGACAAGGAAAAATCTAAAAGCCGACCAATTGTAAGCTATCTGCCAGATGGCCCTAAGATTTATAATGAGATTGTGCTGAGAGATGATGTTGAATTGGTCGTGGATGTTTTCAGAGCTGAAGAGGATTTTACGGTTGTGTTGGTCTCTGAACGAGTGAGGGAGCTGTGCGAGCTTAACAAGGTTCGTGGATTACAGTTTATAGATCGTTTGTCTTAGGCCTGACGCCCATGGTAGGTATTCTTCTATACGAAATCGATTCACCCTGTTAATGGGTTTGTATTCGACGACGGTGATGAGTTTTCCATGAAAAGTGTGTCAAATAGAAACTAATAAAGGATTTGGGAGTCTCAAGCTTTCGGGCAGCGGTAGGTAAAGACAATGATATCTGACAAGTTGATAAGCTTTTTCAAGATTCAAGGTTGGTGGTATGACGATGCCAGCGCAGATTATAAGGTAGAGCTGGAAAAGCTGGGTGTTGATCCGTCATCAGACTTCGCTCGGTTCTATCTGCATGTTGAGGACGGTCCGACGTTCATGCAGCATGGAAAGGAAATATATCAGGTGTGCTGGTTTTCCAAAAATACCGATTTTGATCTTGCGTTGAAGGACACGCATGAAACCTTAGGGCTTCCACAGGCGTATATACCACTGGATAGCTTCGAAGGTGAAAGTGGCTATTTTTATAATAGAAGCACTGGAGAGGTGCTTCGTGTTTCTTTGGGAAATGAGCTTTTGGACTTCAGAGAGGGGCGGCTCAAGCCTCAATGGGAAAATTTTAACGATTTCCTGGAATTCTATTTTGAGCTGGCGTGATGGGGCCATTGCTATGAGGATGTTGACATGAGAGATTCATACATAGTCAGCTATGAACCCGACGGTGAGGGTGCACCCTATTTTTTTGATAGTAAATGGGTTCCTGACCTCCCAGCATTTCACTTCCCGAGTGAGAATCCCTTAGAAAGCACCTTGAGTACGCGCTATCGCGTAATGGCTGATACTCCAACACTAACTGCCGATTGGTTGCCGGATCATTTTTTGGCATCTAAAAGCTTTCTGAGAATTTGCGACCAGCTTGCATGTTCTTATATCAGTCGCCCTGTTGATATTGATCTTCAAGGAACAGCTTGTGGTGAAGCGTACTTTTTCTTTGTTCCTTCTGAAAGAGTAAATGCAATGAACACGAAAAAATCGGTGTTCACCCTTGATGAAAACCCCAAGATCGATGGTAGCAAATCAATCAGCCCTGTCTACGAGCGTATAGACAAATTGGAAGTGTCAGATGATGTGGAATCACACCTTTTCTACTTTAATGAAATAGCCGAGATAGTATGCTCGACTGATTTTCGTAATGAATGCATCAGAAAAAGCATTTCAGGCTTGAGCTTTACACTGATAGACGAGCACTATCAGTATGCGCCATGGGATGATTTCTAAATCATGAAGTATGCTAAAGAGCATGTTTTGGACCATCACATCAACCTGTAGGCAGATATATGAGTATAGGATTGGCTATTTACGGGGTGGATGATGTCAGCCCGGTTGCAGTGTTTGAAATGGCCCAGCGGTTTTTTGAGAAGCTGAACTATCCTGTCACGGCAGCGGCATTTCATAAAAGAATCGCCCCAACAGCAGATGGAGAGAGTCTAGACTTCGTAGAGGTGGAACCTGATGAGCTCAGAACAGCGCTGACTGTCGGGGAAGCAAACGATTTCAGAATATACAGTGAAGCAGGTAATAGTGACCCTTGGTTCAGCTCCTTCGGTTATACAACCGAAAGTTTTGGTAATTTTTTCTGCATAGACGCGCAGTCGGAAGAGTGCTTTGAAGCTGCTCAAGATAAATTCACCTGCTTTGTCGATGAGATAGCACTGGAGGTGAATTTCACGTACGCGATTATTTATAACGTAGAGAAAGTCTCGGACGCCGTGTGGTACGCTCGCGGCACAAACATGAAGACGCTATTTCCTTTTGAGAGTCCAGTCGCTTTTTCTCACGATACGCCTGGGTTGTATGAAGGTGAACGCACGTATGAAAAAACAAAGCTTAGAATGGTTTATCCGGTAAATTATTTAAATAAAAACCATATGTCTATATGCGTCGATAATACTCCTCTACCTGAATGGATCGCTATGAATCCGGAGCGGGGTACGTTGATGAATATTTCCGAAAAAATACGCTGGACAGTGCCGGCGAGCGCTCTGCTTGAGGTGAATAACTCTTGTGGGCAGTCCGGGGCTTTACTGGCCTGGATGCCGGAGAAGATAAAGAAAAGGCCGAAGTTACCTTAGGTTCTGGATTTTACTGATTTGGTAACTATAAATGGAGAGCTGTAGTGGTGAAATATAACTCAGGGGATGTCTTTCTGATTCCCGTCAGCTCTGGAGGATTTGCTGTTTGTCAAATAATATGCGCGTTCCGGGACCGTTTCAAAAGAGTGTTCTCTTTTGGGGTTTTGAGCGTGACTGATGATGACAGCAAGGTTGATCTACTGGACAACGAGTTTCTCTACTTCAAGAATTTCAGAGGCCCGGAAAATATCATATTCACCTCTGCTGAAAACCTTAAAAAAGGAAAGTGGAAAATCGTCGGAAATATCCCGCTTAACGCCGAGAAAACAAAGCTGAAATATTTTAGAGATGCGGGTGCTTTATACCTTGACGATGAGTTTCTGGAGATGTTGGAGTTTCCTAGGTACAAAGAATTCAATGTGTTGGCGGTGGCTGGGTATGAATTGGTTAACAGTTATCTAGAGCAGTTTTTTGATAAGCCTAAGTGAGAAGCCTAAAATCGACATAGGGATAATATAGATATGCCTATAGTTTATAAGAAAGGTTTGCAAAAAACTGACCTGGATTTTATAGAGTCAGAACTTCACAGATCGTTGTCGGCTGATTACAAGGATTTTTTGATGAGAATGAACGGCTGTTATCTGTCAGCGCCTGACTACGCGCAGATACCTTTGACCGCTGTTGATGAAGGTGCGGTAAGTTTTGACAGGTTTTTTGGCTGGCTGCCGCTCGATGAATGTAATGATCTCATACAGTTCAATAACGAGTTCGTCGGCGAGGTCGATTTTCTAAACAACGCAGTGGTTATTGGTGAGGATGGCGGAGGGAATCCTTACGTGATGGTCGATGAGGGCGAGGGCGTTCGTGCCGGTATTTACTACTGGGATCGCACTCATCTGCATGATTCCAACACGAACAACCATTTTGATATCGCTGAGGTAGAGGATTGCGGAAACCTGTTTTTCATTGCTTCTGGTTTTAGTGAATTTTACAGGTTGATTTTGCAGTGCGTAGGGGCGTCACCAGAATTTTTGGAGGGGGTTTGATAGATGGACGCGAAGATCGCCGTTGAATTGGTTTGCGCAAGCCTGCTCGGAGAACACGCCATTCCGGTGAAGATCCGTACCAGACACCGTGTAACTGAAGAAGAAGTCAATGAACTGTTCCTGGCGATTGATTTTTTAATCAGACATTACAGAGAACAGGACACGGTTCCCAAGAACCTGGCGCTTGCTTTTGTAGATATATATGCTGGCTTCAGTGTTGCCGAAGGGTTCTATAGCGACGATGAGATCAAGCGATATGAAGATATCGGAATAGCTCTTCAGGAAAAAGCATACGATTTATTCGAAGGGGCTTGAGATATTATCTTGAGTGAAGCGAAGCGCCGCGCTTGGACTCCACGTAGACGCCCATGTTGAATCCGTTAAGCGAGGTCTGAAATCGCAGAAGCATTGATGCTGCACCAAGCCAGGATTTCGTATTATGATCTGGGAATGGAACGATCTGTCGTGGAGGTTTAGGTCAAGACGTTCGTTGGCAAAGATGTTTAAAACATGTGCTTGATGCAGGAGTGATTCATGGGCAAGGAAAATCGTATTTTTTTTGAAGCCGAGTTGCAAAAGGAACTCAAACTGATCAAGTGCGAGGATCTGGTAGTTACGGCAGTTAAAAGAGGTCTGAAATTTCGCTTTGAAAAGAAGCTTGTTGCGGAGTTTTATTTTCAGTATCTGATGAGCTCACACTCATTTATTCTGCTTGGGCGTGTCTTTGGAGGGCCCATTTTTGACGGTATGTCCAAAATAGAGGTGCCTTACAAAAGTAACCTGGGCAGTGAGGCGTGTTTCTCCTTTATTTCCTCAGCAAAACAAGATAAAAAATTTAGTCCCAAAATTGACGGCGATATAGCTGTTCCTCGCCCTGAGCAGGCGAGTGACGTGTGTAAGCATATTCGTAACAGGCTGGAGGAATATTATATCCCTTTGATCGTCGGCTGCGTATTGCCGAAGGAGCGTACTATTGATGATGTTTTATACGCGCCGAGAGACTATTCCTATCCTGCTGCATTTATTCATTGCGCGGTTGCCTGTGATCCAACGATATTAAAAGATGGCATGAAAGAGAAACTGAAATCCAACAAGAAAATTATCAAAAATAAAGCTTTTGATCTTAAGCTTTTAGATTTTGACGTTTCGTAATGTTCGAGGTCCAGGCGCTCCCAGGACGGCACGACGCACCTGGCACCGCCAAGCCAACAGTCTTGCATCAGATTGAAAGTCGAACACATGACGAATTCACGGCTGAGCTGTTCAACGCCGCATCAGAAAGCCCGCATCCTCGCGGGCTTTCTGCATTTTTGAGACTGCGAAATTTTTATCCGAGACCGACGATCAGCCCAGTCTCCCAAGACAAGCCTATTGAGTTCCCATTTCTATAAGCGTACAGTCGTGTTCACTTATAGAGAGGAAGCCGTCATGACACCCAATAGAAGCGCTTCTCTGGCTCACGCGCCGATCAAACCGTTAATCGGCAGTCGTGTTCTCAATGGCAAGGATGATTTGCTGTCTGGCGGACTGGCCAGTGAAATACGCGATCTATTGGCCGAGCGTGGCGTGCTGGTTTTTCCGCAGGTCAGCTTCACTGATGCCGAGCAGATAGCGTTCACACAAACGCTTGGGGTTTTCTCGCCGGAAATCAGCGATGGTCAAGGCGTCACCAAGATCACTCTGGATGCGAAGGAAAACCCGGCCGGTGCCGAGTTTCTTAAAGGGTCACTGTATTGGCACATCGACGGCACGCGCAACGAGTCGCCGATTCTGGCTTCGTTGCTGTCTTGTAAGGTGACGGCGACGTGGGGTGGCAACACGGGTTTCTGTAATACCTACGCTGCTTACGAAGCCTTGTCCGAAGCTGACAAGCAACGCTACGAGGAGATGCGGGTCATTCACGCGCCCTGGGCGTCGTTGCTGTATTACGAGCCGGAACCCAGTCTGAAGAAGCTGCAGGCGATGCAGGCCATCGGTGAGAAAGAAATACCGCTGGTATGGAAGCATCGCTCTGGGCGCAAGTCGTTGATTCTCGGCTGCACGGCGCTGCAGGTCACCGGCTTGAGTGTTGCGCAAAGCGCGCAAGTTCTGGTTGGCCTTCGGGAGTGGGCGACTGCGGAGCCTTTCAGTTATAGCCATGAATGGCAGGTGGGGGATCTGGTGATCTGGGACAACACCGGCACCATGCATCGCGCGGAGGCTTACGATCCGGGCTGCTCACGCATGATGCATCGCACAAAACTGGAGGGTGAAGAGCCGTTCGAGTAACGCGGTCGATGCGGGCTCTTCAAGCTCGCGGTGCATTAGCGAGGTGCGGCACCTTTGAGAAACATGTCTACGGCTGTTGTCACCATTTCTTCTATTTCAGCGTGGGTCATGGGCGCCGGGTTCTGTTGGAAAAGCCGCTCTTCGGGCTCGGATGTAATCAGCGAAAGAAACTGTTTCGCCCTGACCCTTGGATTGCCCGGTCTTATTTCACCGCTTTCGATAGCAGCAGACATGAGCGAAGCGAGCGCGTCGATTCCCTGGCTTGGGCCTGATTCGTAAAACAGCTTGCCGATGTCCGAGCGACCCGATTCTGCGAGCACCATCCGGTAAACCTTGATGGCGGTCGAGTCGTTCGTGACGATCATTAACATCTGACGCCCGAATTCCAGAAGCTTCTGTTCGAGCGTAATGCCGGTATCCGATTTTGCTGTCAGGTCCGCCACGGCGTTGTACAAGTGCGAGGTGGCGTACATCTGAACGACGGCGACGAAGAGTGCCTCCTTGGATGCGAAGTAGCCATAAAGAGTGGCCTTGGAACCTCCGAGTCGCGTCGAAACCTCCTTCATGGAGGCGCCTTCGTACCCGAGTTCAAGGAATACGCTGGCAGCCGTTTCTACAATGGCGGTACGTCGACTCTCGGTGCGAACCTTCATTATTTCTCCATAAGAGTACACTGGTGTACATTTTAGTGTTGACGGTGACCGGGTAAGCGGCTAAAAGTATACAGGCTAGTACGGTTTTGGGCGACGTGACGGATAGGGTGTTGATTTCAGTACCAAGCGGGGTATTGGCGTAGGTCTTTATAGGCGGAGTGAGCGGGTCAATACAAACTGACTTGATCAAGGTTGCTTTTGATCAGGCCGAAGTTTGGCGCGGCCTCCTGGTGTTATTAGCGCAGCCTGATCACAACTACTTTCAAAAGAAGTATTGAACGGCACAGGCCTTATTGGTTATTTGCAGAAGCATATATCTGCTGACACTTTGCGCCTGCGATATGTAAATCGAGCACTGGCCCCTGAACGCTTTACCGTGTTTAACCTTCGGAGAAACAGATATGTGCGCAGATAAAGAACCCAAAGCGGGTGTGTTTTTACTGTTGGCACTGGCATTGGCCGGGTGCGCGTCTCAAGAGCCTTTTCCGTACGCAGGCATAGAGTCTGCTCGAGAGATGCGACCCAATAAGGCGGATGAGTCTGATCGCGTTCCGTATGCGTATAAAACTCGCGTGGACTGGAGTCGGTACAAGAATGTCATGCTGGAGCCAGTGACACTCTATTCCGGCGCAGATGAGCAGTTTTCCGGGATTACGTCGGAGGATAAGCGTGATCTGGCCAACTACATGACCGTCGAGTTCTCCGAGGCCTTGGGCAAGCGCTTTCGATTCGTGTCCACGCCTGGACCCGATACGCTGAGGATTCGGCTGACCTTGACCGGGGTGGAGACAACGACGCCGGTGCTGGCAACGTTCTCGAGGTTCGACATCGGCATGGGTTCTTATAATCTCGTTCAGGCTGCACGTGATCGCAAGGGGACGTTTACTGGCTCAGTCAGTTACGTGGTCGAGATCTACAACGCATCAACAATGCGTCTCCTTGAGTCCTATGTCTCTCGGCAATATCCGAAGGTGTATGACATCAGTTCGACGTATGGCCGCTTATCTGCCGCGAAATCGGGTATTGAAAGAGGTGCGGACAGTCTGGTTGATACGTTGGCTGAAAAATAAAGTCGCGCGCTCACCAAACAATTTCGACTATCTAATTGAAGTGCTTTTTATCTGTAGGAGCGCGCTTGCCCGCGATTCAGTGTGTCAGTCGATAAATATGTCGGCTGCTCTAACGCTATCGCGGGCAAGCGCGCTCCTACAGATAATGCAGTGCTTTTTAATGGATAGGTTTGTATGATATGAGCGTGACGCGGCTAGTTATTTATTTATCCAGACATACGAAAACGCCGGGGGATATATATTCCCCCGGTATTATCTGCAGGCAGTGAGCAAGTATCAGCGGTCAGTCGGTAAGTTCTGGTAGAGAATTGCAGTCGCCAACTCCATATCCGAGGCCTTCAGCTCAGGGTTTTCAGCGCGTGCACTGGCGATAGCCGCTTCCAGGTACGGGCCCCGGATGCTCCCGCCACTGGCGATAAAGCTGCTGGCATCGTCCTGGGTGGCGACGATCTGCTTGTTGTCCTTGGAAGTCAGGTAGCTGGAGCCGGTGGTAGCCCCCGACGTTAGTACGTTGCGCCAGAACGAGTCGGCCATTGCCGATGCCATGGGGACCGACAGCGCTGCGATGGTGGCTAAAGCGAATTTAAGACGCATGGGTATAAACCTCAATGGGTGGTGTTTTTTCTAAACCGTACAGTACGGTTCATTTATGAAAAGATCAACTCATCCATTTCAATCAAGCCTGTTGCGCCGGATCCGTTGAGCTCCTGAGGGCCAATCTCTGTCGCGCGACACCACCGCACTTAAGTTTTGCCAGATGCAGGTGTATCGTATTCGCCCCTCGCATCGACTCTCGACTGCGACCCGTGTCTGGTTTTTTGAGGTGTTCACGTTCATGTCTTTTACCCGTCGACAAATACTCGGTGGCCTTGTCGGTCTTGCCGTGGTTGGGCTTGGGGCGGGAGGAGCTTCGCGTTATTGGCTGGGTCGTCGTGGGCCGGGGGAGGGGCATGATTTCGAGCTGATCGCCGCGCCGCTTGATGTGGAGCTAGTGCCCGGGCATCAGACTCCGGCGTGGGCCTTCGGCAGATCTGCGCCGGGGACCGAGTTGCGGGTGCGCCAGGGCGAGTGGCTGCGCTTGCGCTTTATCAATCACCTGCCGGTTGAAACCACCATTCACTGGCACGGCATCCGTCTTCCGCTAGAGATGGATGGTGTGCCTTATGTGTCGCAACTGCCGGTCAAGCCGGGCGAGTATTTCGATTACAAGTTTCTGGTGCCGGATGCAGGCAGCTACTGGTATCACCCCCATGTCAGCAGCAGTGAAGAATTGGGGCGTGGGCTGGTCGGGCCGCTGATCATCGAAGAGCGCGAGCCCACGGGTTTCAAGCATGAGCGCACGGTCAGTCTGAAAAGCTGGCATGTGGATGAAGTAGGGGCGTTTACAGAATTCAGCGTGATTCGTGAGGCTGCACGTGAGGGGACGGCGGGGCGGCTTTCTACTATTAATGGCATTCCCCAGGGCGTGATTGAATTGCCGGCCGGGCAGATCACTCGCGTGCGCATTCTGAATCTTGATAACACCGTGACCTATCGCCTGAATCTGCCGGATGCAGAGGCGCAGATTTATGCGCTGGATGGCAATCCGGTCAAGCCTCGGCCATTGGGCAAAGATTATTGGTTGGGTCCGGGCATGCGCCTGTGTCTGGCGATCAAGGCGCCGCCAGCGGGTGAGGAGTTGTCGTTTCGAAATGGCCCGGTGCGCCTGGGGACTTTTCGTTCGGTCGCCAATGACGACGCGCCGGGTGAATGGCCGCCGGAACTGCCGGCTAATCCGATCGCCGAGCCGGATCTGGAAAACGCCGAGAAACTCAATTTCAACTTTGAATGGGTGGGCTCGGTGTCGGTCAATGTCGACAATGGCAAGCCGCCGAGTCTGTGGCAGATCAATGGCGAAGCCTGGGACATCACTGACAAGACCTGCGCTGATCGCCCGATAGCAAAACTGGTGCTGGGCAAGAGCTACATCTTCGAGCTCAAGAACATGACCCAATACCAACACCCGATTCACCTGCACGGGATGAGCTTCAAGGTGCTGGCCTCGGACCGGAGAAAGATCATTCCGTATTTCACCGACACCTTCCTGCTGGGCAGGAACGAGCGCGCACGTGTGGCGCTGGTGGCGGATAATCCCGGCGTGTGGATGTTCCACTGCCATGTGATCGATCACATGGAAACCGGACTTATGGCAGCAATAGAGGTTTCCTGATGCGGCAGCCGCAAATTATTGATCGCAGCCGCGATCAGGACTTCATGCGCGAAGCGTTGGCGTTGGCAGCTCAAGGTGCTGCGCTGGGCGAGGTGCCGGTGGGCGCGGTGCTGGTGCAGGACGGCGAGATCATTGGCCGCGGCTTCAATTGCCCTATCAGCGGCAATGACCCCAGCGCGCATGCCGAGATGGTCGCAATACGAGCCGCGGCGCAAGCGGTCAGCAATTATCGGCTGCCCGGCAGTACGCTGTACGTCACCCTTGAGCCGTGCAGCATGTGCGCGGGGCTGATCGTTCACTCGCGTGTTACTCGCGTGGTGTACGGCGCACTTGAACCCAAGGCCGGCATTGTCCAGAGCCAGGGGCAGTTTTTCACTCAGGGCTTTCTCAACCATCGTGTGTTGTTTGAGGGCGGGGTACTGGGGGAGGAGTGCGGCACGATGCTGAGCGAGTTTTTCAGGATGAGACGGGCGAAGGGGTGATTCTGAGTCGCTGGAATTTACGTTTTCACACAGTCTGTGTGGGAGCGAATTTATTCGCGAAAGGGCCGGTACAATCGCAACCTATGTGTCGCCTGAAATACCGCCTTCCCGAATAAATTCGGTCCCATAGGTTCATCATGAGCTTGAGATCATGGAGATCCAGTGAGCTCGCGTTTCATTTCAATATTGTTTTAGAGAGGCAGGGGGAAGTCTTTTACAGCGGAGGATTTTCTTCTGCAGGCTTGGTCTTGTTAACACCCGGCACATGCATATTGCTTTCTGCAACCTGGCTGCCTTCTAGCTGAGGCTGAGTGGCCCAGGTGAGAATGTCGTAGTAACGGCGGATGTTGGCCACGAAATGCACCGGCTCGCCGCCTCGGGCGTATCCATAGCGAGTCTTGCTGTACCACTTTTTCTGCGAAAGGCGGGGCAACATTTTTTTAACGTCGAGCCATTTATTTGGATTCAGGCCTTCGTTTTGTGCCAATTTCCGCGCATCTTCCAAATGTCCGCTACCAATGTTGTAGGAAGCGAGAGCAAACCACGTACGATCCGGCTCTAAAATCGTGTCGTCCAGCTGTTCCTTCACGTAGGCAAAATACTTTGCACCACCCTGAATGCTCTGTCTGGCATCCAGTCGGTTGGACACACCCATGGCCTGGGCGGTGTTTTGGGTCAGCATCATCAGGCCGCGCACGCCAGTCTTGGAAGTAACGCCGGGCTGCCACAGTGATTCCTGATAGCCGATGGCTGCCAGCAGACGCCAGTCCACTTGTTCTTTCTTGGCAGACGCCTGGAAGTGCTTCTCGTATTTAGGCAAGCGTTCCTGCAAATGCTGGGCGAAGGTATAAGCGCCCACATAACCCAAAACGTCAACGTGCCCGTAATAGCGGTCTTTCAAGCGCTGCAAGGTGCCGTTTTTATTGACCTTGTCGAGGTAGGCGTTGATTTCGTTGAGCAGGCTGTTGTCTTCGCCAAGTGCGACTGCCCAGCGCTGCCCTTTACCTTCGCCCAGATCGAAGGCCACGCGCACGTTGGGAAAGTAAACCTGATTCATCGCCAGTTCGTTGGAATCCACCAGCGTGATGTCAGTTTGGCCCTCATCTACCATTCGCAGGAGGTCAACAACCTCAACAGCGTCGGATTCTTCGTACTCGATTGCAGGATTTTGTGCTTTCAGAGCGGCCATCTGTTCGGCATGACTGCTGCCTTTAAGGACCATAATGCGCTTGCCGACCAGATCTGAAGGGTCGGTAGGGCGTGACTGGCCGTTGCGATAAATGACTTGCGGGGTGACATCAAGGTAGGAGTGAGAGAAGCGCGCCTGCTTTTTACGCTGCTCCGTATCGATCAATCCAGCGGCTGCCAGCACCGGACCGCCTGGTTTCTGGATCTGATCGAACAACTCATCAAGATTGTCGGCTGTTTCGATCTTCAGCTCTACGCCGAGATCTTCGGCGAAACGCTTGACCAATTCGTACTCGAAACCCGTCTCCCCGTTGCGATCCTGGAAGTAGGTCGCGGGGCTGTTGCGAGTGACCACGCGCAGCACGCCGTCCTCCTTTACTCGCTCCAGTGTGTTGGGTTTATCAACACAGGCGCCGAGCATCAGGAAGAGTCCGGTTGCGATGAGCCATCTGGCACAACGAGGGCGGAAGTCTGATTGGGAAAACATCGGAGCAGTATACGCAAAGCGCACCCGTCGCCATATCTCGACAGCGAAGCTCGGGTCTGCTAGAGCACCGCCTTTCTGATGGGCAAGCTGAGGGCTGCGTGAACGGCAACATGAGCCGCCGATATGCGGACACCGTCAATCTGGCCGTTTTGGGTGCTCAAGCAGTCGCTTTAGGCTAGAATGCACGGCCTCAAAGCACACCCCCTTCCCGAGGCTGTCCCGAAGATGTTGATCCTGCGCGGTGCTCCTGCCCTTTCTGCCTTTCGCCACAGCAAATTGCTGGAACAACTGAAACAGAAAGTTTCAGCTGTCAGCGGCTTGTATGCCGAATTTGCCCACTTTGCCGAAGTTACTGGCGATCTGACTGGCGAGGAACAGGAAGTTCTCGTTCGCATCTTGAAATACGGCCCGAGCGTGCCGGTTCAAGAGCCGAGCGGCCGGTTGTTCCTGGTGATGCCACGTTTCGGCACTATCTCGCCGTGGTCCAGCAAAGCGAGCGATATCGCCCGTAATTGCGGCCTGGCGAAGGTCCAGCGCATCGAGCGCGGTATTACCTTCTATGTAGAAGGACAGTTCAGCGAAGCTGAAGCGCAAATCATCGCCGGTTGCCTGCATGACCGCATGACGCAGATGGTGCTGGGTTCCGTACAGGAAGCCGAAGGCCTGTTCACTCACGCCGAGCCCAAGCCGCTCACGGCGATTGACCTGCTGGGCGGCGGTCGTGCCGCGCTGGAAAAAGCCAACGTCGAGCTCGGCCTCGCACTGGCTGAAGACGAAATCGATTATCTGGTCACCAGTTTCAATGGTCTGGGGCGCAACCCTCATGACATCGAGCTGATGATGTTTGCCCAGGCAAACTCCGAGCACTGCCGTCACAAGATCTTCAACGCCAGTTGGGATATCGATGGCGAGAGTCAGGAAAAAAGCCTGTTCGGCATGATCAAGAACACCTATCAGATGCACAGCGAAGGCGTCCTGTCTGCTTATAAGGACAACGCCTCGGTGATCGTCGGCAGCGTGGCGGGTCGTTTCTTCCCGGACCCTGAAACCCGCCAGTACGGTGCGGTTCAGGAGCCTGTGCACATTCTGATGAAGGTCGAGACTCACAATCACCCGACTGCGATTGCCCCATTCCCGGGCGCATCGACCGGCTCTGGCGGCGAGATTCGCGACGAAGGCGCAACGGGTCGTGGTGCCAAGCCTAAAGCTGGCCTGACCGGCTTCACCGTTTCCAACCTGCAGATCCCCGGCTTCGAACAACCGTGGGAAGTGAACTACGGCAAGCCTGAGCGCATCGTGACCGCGCTGGACATCATGCTTGAAGGCCCGCTGGGTGGCGCAGCGTTCAACAACGAATTCGGCCGTCCGGCCCTGACCGGTTATTTCCGTACGTTCGAACAGTCCATCAGTACGCCGCACGGCGATGAAGTTCGCGGATACCACAAGCCGATCATGCTGGCTGGCGGTATGGGTAACATCCGTGCCGAACACGTGCAGAAAGGCGAAATCACCGTTGGCTCCAAGCTGATCGTGCTTGGCGGCCCGGCGATGTTGATCGGTCTGGGCGGCGGTGCGGCTTCTTCCATGGCCACCGGTACCAGCTCTGCGGATCTGGATTTTGCGTCGGTTCAGCGTGAAAACCCTGAAATGGAGCGTCGTTGCCAGGAAGTTATCGACCGTTGCTGGCAATTGGGTGACAAGAACCCGATCAGCTTCATTCATGACGTCGGCGCGGGCGGTTTGTCCAACGCCTTCCCGGAGCTGGTCAATGATGGCGGCCGCGGCGGTCGTTTCGAATTGCGTAACGTACCGAACGACGAGCCGGGCATGGCCCCTCTGGAAATCTGGAGCAACGAATCCCAGGAACGTTACGTGATGGCTGTTGGCGCCGAAGATTTCGAGCGTTTCAAGGCGATCTGCGAACGTGAGCGCTGCCCGTTCGCGGTAGTAGGCGAGGCGACTGCCGAGCCGCAACTGACAGTGACCGACAGCCACTTCGGTAACAATCCGGTTGATATGCCGCTGGAGGTGCTGTTGGGCAAGGCTCCACGCATGCACCGCAGTGCTGATCGCGAAAACGAGTTGGGCGATGATTTCGACCCAAGCGTGCTGGATATCGAAGAAAGCGTACAACGCGTTCTGCACCACCCGGCCGTTGCCAGCAAAAGCTTCCTGATCACCATTGGTGACCGCAGCATTACCGGTCTGGTCGCTCGCGATCAAATGGTAGGGCCTTGGCAGGTGCCAGTCGCTGACGTCGCCGTGACTGCGACCAGCTTTGACGTCAACACCGGTGAAGCGATGGCGATGGGCGAGCGTACTCCGCTGGCACTGCTGGACGCTCCTGCTTCGGGCCGTATGGCCATCGGCGAAACGCTGACCAACATCGCTGCATCGCGCATCGAAAAGCTTTCCGATATCAAAATGTCCGCCAACTGGATGTCCGCTGCCGGTCACCCAGGTGAAGACGCTCGTCTATATGACACTGTGAAAGCGGTCGGTATGGAGCTTTGCCCGGCACTGGGTATCACCATTCCGGTGGGTAAGGACTCGATGTCCATGAAGACCCGCTGGAGCGATGACGGCGTCGAGAAGAGCGTGACGTCGCCGCTGTCGCTGATCGTAACCGGTTTTGCCCCGGTGACCGACATCCGCAAGACCCTCACCCCGGAACTGCGCATGGACAAGGGCGTTACCGACTTGATCCTGATCGACCTGGGTCGTGGCCAGAACCGTATGGGTGCTTCGATCCTGGCTCAGGTTTACGGCAAGCTTGGTCGCGTTGCGCCGGACGTCGATGACGCGGAAGACCTCAAGGCCTTCTTCGCTGTTATTCAAGGTTTGAATGCTGACGGCCACCTGCTGGCTTACCACGACCGTTCCGATGGCGGTCTGTTGACCACCACGCTGGAAATGGCATTTGCCGGGCATTGTGGTCTGGACCTGCACATGGACGGCCTTGCTGAAACGCCGGCTGAACTGGCAGCGATCCTGTTCAACGAAGAACTGGGTGCAGTCATCCAGGTTCGTCAGGACGCCACGCCAGACGTGCTGGCTCAGTTCAGCGCTGCCGGTCTGGAAGATTGCGTCGCGGTGATTGGTCAGCCGGTCAACAACGATGAAGTCGCCATCAGCTTCAATGGCGAGCCAGTGTTCAGTGGCCAGCGTCGTCTGTTGCAGCGTCAATGGGCTGAAACCAGCTACCAGATCCAGCGTCTGCGTGATAACGCCGAATGTGCCGATCAAGAGTTCGACGCGCTGCTGGAAGAAGATAATCCAGGCCTGACCGTCAAGCTGGGCTTCGACGTCAACGAAGACATTGCTGCGCCTTACATCAAGACTGGCGTGCGTCCGCAAGTGGCTGTGCTGCGTGAGCAGGGCGTCAACGGTCAGGTCGAAATGGCAGCTGCTTTCGACCGCGCGGGTTTCAACGCGATTGACGTTCACATGAGCGATATCCTGGCGGGCCGTGTCGATCTGAACGACTTCAAGGGCATGGTTGCTTGCGGCGGTTTCTCTTACGGTGACGTACTGGGGGCTGGCGAAGGCTGGGCCAAGTCGGCGCTGTTTAACAGCCGGGCGCGTGATGCGTTCCAGGGCTTCTTCGAGCGTCAGGACAGCTTCACCCTTGGCGTATGCAACGGTTGTCAGATGCTGTCCAACCTGCACGAGTTGATTCCGGGCAGCGAGCTGTGGCCACACTTCGTGCGCAACCGCTCCGAGCAGTTCGAAGCGCGTGTTGCCATGGTGCAGATCCAGGAATCGCCGTCGATCTTCCTGCAAGGCATGGCCGGTTCGCGTATGCCGATCGCCATCGCTCACGGTGAAGGTCACGCGGAGTTCGCCAACGATGAAGCGCTGGTCGCTGCCGATGTTTCCGGCACTGTGGCGCTGCGCTACGTCGATACCCACGGCAAGATCACCGAAGCCTACCCGGCAAACCCGAACGGTTCGCCGCGCGGTATCGGTGGCCTCACCACCCGCGACGGTCGCGTCACCATCATGATGCCGCACCCTGAGCGTGTATTCCGTGCGGTACAGAACTCGTGGCGTCCGGAAGACTGGAACGAAGACGGTGCGTGGATGCGCATGTTCCGCAACGCCCGTGCGTGGGTGAACTAAGAAACAATGTACAAGCTCGCGTTCTTTGTACCGCCGAGCCATGTGGAACAGGTCAAAAGTGCCGTATTCGCCGCTGGTGCAGGGCGAATCGGGGCTTATGATCAGTGTTCATGGCAGGTGCTGGGTCAAGGCCAGTTCCGCCCGCTGGATGGCAGCCAGCCATTTATTGGGCGGAGCGGTGTGGTCGAGCAGGTACAGGAATGGAAAGTCGAGCTTGTCGTTGCGGATGAGTTGATTCAGCCAGTAGTGGCGGCTCTCAAGCAGAGCCACCCCTACGAAACGCCGGCCTATGAGGTTTGGCGGCTGGAGGTTTTTTGATCTCCCCAGCGCTAATGATGCGGCATATGGGGACTTGTGGGAGCGAATTCATTCGCGAATAAGGCGGCACAGACGATAAATCTTTATCGACTGTACGTGCCTCTTCGCGAATGAATTCGCTGCCACAGGGATCGCGCAGGCAGTTAGATATGCGTCCTCCCGATGCCTGGATTAAGGCCTGATCTCAATCATCGTGCCGTCCTTCACCAGGCCCCACACTTCCCGCATGTCGTTGTTCTTCAGCGCGATGCAGCCGTTGGTCCAGTCCAGCGTGTGGAAGTACCACTCCGGATATTCCTCATCCACTGGCGTGCCATGAATCATGATCATGCTGCCGGGCTTCACGCCTTCGCGTTTCGAACGCTCGGCGTCCGCCGCATTCGGGTAGGAGATGTGCATTGACAGGTTGTAGTTGGTGCTGGTTTTACGCCAGTCCAGCCAATAGAAACCTTCCGGTGTGCGCTGGTCGCCTTCCTTGAGTTTGGTGCCTTTGGGTTGTTTGCCCAGCGAAATACGGTAAGTCTTCAGAGGCTCGCCGCCGCTGATCAGTTGCAATTGGCGAGCTGACTTGAGCACCAGCACCTTGTCGATTTTCTTGTCGGCAATGTTCTCAACGTTGACTACTTTTTCGCCGACGATCTTTTGCTCGCTGCCTTTGGGAACAATGGTCTGGGTAAACGAGGCCTGGGACAACGGCATGAAAGACAAGCACAAAGCAGCGAGCAACCAACGCATCGAAACGGTATCCCTGAAGCGGCGCCTGTAAGGGGCTGGCCTGATTAAGTGTCTTGAATGGGCCGCGACGGCGGCAGGGCTTCGTTACGCACAGGGTAAGCCTGCTCGCGACGATCAGCGAAGAAGCATTCTAGGGTACGCCGGACGGTCATGAAAGCCAGGTCCGACCAGGGTATATCCGCTTCATCGAACAACTGGACTTCCAGGCTTTCAATTCCCGCAGCGAATTCCGGTGTGGCCAGTTCGCCCCGGAAGAACACATGAACCTGATTGATATGCGCCACATCCACCAGCATGTACAGGTTCAGTTCGCCTGGTGTTGCACAGGCTTCCTCATAAGTTTCCCGGCGCGCTGCCTGTTCCATGGTTTCACCGTTTTCCATGAATCCGGCTGGCAAGGTCCAGAAACCCAGGCGCGGTTCGATGGCGCGACGACATAACAAGACCTTGTTATCCCAGACGGCCAGACAGCCCGCAACGATATTGGGGTTTTGATAATGAATGGTCTGACAGTGCTCGCAGACAAAGCGCAGGCGGCTGTCGCCTTCGGGTATGCGCTGGATGACCGGTTTGCCGCATTGGCTGCAGAATTTCATGGACGCGTTCAATTGCTGAATTCAGTCGCTATCTTGGCGTGTGCCAAGGGTGATCGGCAAGCTGCGCTTTAGTCGCGTTCACATTGTCCTGCGAGGACTTGGGCAGTTCGCCACTTTGGTGCATGATGCCGGGTAGGCAACAGATCGAGATTTCCCATGCTGGATGAGCTACTTCGCCGCGTAAGCAGTCATACGCCGAGCACCTTTGAGACGGATCGACTTTTCCCCGAAGCTGCGGTGTTGCTGCCTATTACCCGCAACGACGAGCCGGAGCTTATTCTGACGCTGCGTGCCAGCGGGCTGTCGACTCACGGCGGCGAAGTGGCTTTCCCTGGTGGGCGGCGTGATCCGGAAGACCGTGACCTGATTTTCACTGCACTGCGCGAAGCCGAGGAGGAGATAGGTCTGCCGCCGGGGCTGGTTGAAGTGATCGGGCCGCTCAGTCCGTTGATATCCAAGCACGGTATTAAGGTCACGCCTTACGTGGGGTTGATTCCCGACTTCGTGGAGTACCGCCCCAACGATGCCGAAATCGCCGCCGTGTTCAGCGTGCCACTGGAGTTCTTCCGTCAGGACACCCGGGAGCATACCCACCGCATCGACTATCAAGGTCAAAGTTGGTACGTGCCCAGCTATCGTTACGGCGAATTCAAGATATGGGGCCTGACCGCGATCATGATTGTCGAATTGATCAATGTGCTTTATGACAGCAATATCAGTCTGCATCACCCGCCAGAACACTCCGTGATCTAAGCATCGTTAAACAGGCCGCAGAGCCTTGAGGATACTTGTGCATGAAATACCGTCTGGGCGATTTTCGCGTCGAAACCCATCCCCAAAGCTGGATCGCGCCTAATGCTGTGCTGATTGGCAAGGTCAAGCTGGAGGCAGGAGCCAATGTCTGGTTCAACGCGGTGCTGCGTGGGGATAACGAGCTTATCCATATTGGAGAGAACAGTAATGTTCAGGACGGTACGGTCATGCACACCGATATGGGCTCACCGCTGGAGATCGGTAAAGGCGTGACGATTGGTCATAACGCAATGCTGCATGGCTGCAGCGTCGACGACTACAGCCTGATCGGCATCAACGCGGTCATTCTTAACGGCGCGAAGATCGGCAAATACTGCATCATTGGCGCTAATTCACTGATCGGCGAAGGCAAGGTTATCTCCGATGGCTCGCTGGTCATGGGTTCACCGGGTAAAGTGGTGCGCGAACTCACTGATGTGCAGAAGAAAATGCTCGAAGCCAGCGCCGCCCATTACGTCCACAACGCCCAGCGCTACGCTCGCGACCTGATGCCGCAGGAAGACTGATGGAAACCGAACGCCGCGTAGCCTCTCCGTGCGTCAGTATCTGCGCCCTGGATGACGACGATGTCTGCCTGGGATGCCAGCGCACCGTCAAAGAAATCACTGACTGGCACGCCATGGACAATGACCAGCGCCGCGCCGTGCTCAGGCTCTGCCATGAGCGGGCCGAGGCGAGTGGGCTGGTGTGGAAAATGTAATCCGAAGTCGCGCTTTTCCTGTGGGAGCCGAGCTTGGTCTGGGCGGCATTCCGACGATGAGGCTGGGCGCAATCTACATGATATCTGCGGTGTCCTTATCGCGAGCAAGCTCGGCTCCCACTGTTTGAATCTCATTTCAAATACGCCACCGCATTGCATCGCCTGATACCATTACCCATCCTCCCCGCCACATAAGCCTCACCTCATGCTCTTCCTGATCGCCTATATCAGCAGTGTCGTGCTGATCAACTTTGCTTTCTCTGCCGCGCCGCACCTGGACGTTATCTGGTCCGCCTGGGGTGGGTTGGTGTTCGTGCTGCGCGACATGGTGCAAACCCGTTTTGGGCATGGGGCGATCCTCGCCATGCTGGCGGCTCTGGTGCTGTCGTATGTGACGTCCGACCCGACCATCGCGCTGGCCAGTGCCACGGCGTTTGCGGTCTCGGAGTGCATCGACTGGCTGGTATTTACGGTAACCAGGCGCCCACTGCGTGATCGCTTATGGCTCAGCTCTGCGCTGAGTATCCCGGTGGACACCTTCATCTTTTTCGGCATGATCGATGCGCTGACCCCGCCCGTGATTATCACGGCGCTGGTTTCCAAATTTGTCGGCGTCACGGCCGTCTGGCTGATCATGACCTGGCGTGCACGCAAGAATGCGAGTGCGGGCTGAGAATTACGGGCCTTCGTGGTAAATTGCGCGCCTTTCTCCACAGCGGTCGCTCGCACCTGACGCGGGCTGCCCTCGATATCTGCTCCACGAGGACCTGAGATGACTCAAATCGGAACTCCACTGTCGCCTGTCGCGACCCGCGTATTGCTCTGCGGTTGCGGTGAGCTGGGCAAGGAAGTCGTGATCGAACTGCAGCGCCTGGGCGTTGAAGTGATCGCTGTTGATCGTTATGCCAATGCGCCTGCCATGCAGGTTGCCCATCGCAGCCATGTGATCAACATGCTTGACGGTGCTGCGCTGCGTGCAGTGATCGAAGCCGAGAAACCGCACTACATCGTGCCGGAAATCGAGGCCATCGCCACCGCTACTCTGGTTGAGCTGGAAGCTGAAGGTTTCACAGTTATCCCGACGGCCCGCGCCACGCAATTGACCATGAACCGCGAAGGCATCCGTCGTCTGGCTGCTGAAGAGCTGGACCTGCCGACTTCGCCGTATCACTTCGCCGACACCTTTGAAGACTACAGCAAGGCAGTCCAGGACCTGGGCTTCCCGTGTGTGGTCAAGCCGGTGATGAGCTCGTCGGGCAAAGGCCAGAGTCTGTTACGTACTGCTGATGACGTGCAGAAAGCCTGGGATTACGCTCAGGAAGGCGGTCGTGCCGGTAAAGGTCGGGTGATCATCGAAGGATTCATCGACTTCGAATACGAAATCACTTTGCTGACCGTGCGCCACGCTGGCGGTACTACGTTCTGCGCGCCAGTGGGTCATCGCCAGGAAAAGGGCGACTATCAGGAATCCTGGCAGCCACAGGCAATGAGCCCGATTGCGTTGGCTGAGTCCGAGCGCGTTGCCAAGGCAGTGACCGAAGCTTTGGGTGGTCGCGGTCTGTTTGGTGTTGAGCTGTTCATCAAAGGTGATCAGGTCTGGTTCAGCGAAGTATCGCCGCGCCCTCATGACACAGGTCTGGTAACCCTGATTTCTCAGGACCTGTCGCAGTTTGCCTTGCACGCCCGCGCGATTCTGGGTTTGCCAATCCCGCAAATTCGCCAGTTCGGGCCATCGGCTTCTGCGGTGATTCTGGTGGAAGGCCAGTCCACTAATACCACTTTCGCCAACCTCAACGAGGCGCTGAGCGAGCCGGATACCGCGCTGCGCCTGTTCGGCAAGCCTGAGGTCAACGGCCAGCGCCGCATGGGCGTTGCTCTGGCTCGCGACGAGTCGATCGAAGCAGCGCGCGCCAAGGCGACGCGTTCTTCGCGGGCTGTGAAAGTCCAGCTGTAACGCAAGCCCTGCAGGAAATGGCGCGGTGTCGCTGACACCGCGCTATCTCGAAGCAAGCATTGGACCTGTAGGAGCTGCCGAAGGCTGCAATGGCGGTTTGTCAGGATGAATGCTTCGCAGCCTTCGGCAGCTCCTACAGGATCAGATTTGAGCTAAACGATTTTATCCAGATCCGCCTCACGCGTTTCTTTCAGGCACAGCACGGCAATCACGCTGATCAACGCTGCTGCCGACACATACCCGCCCACCCAGCTCAGTCCGCCCATCGCCACCAGTTTCTGGGCGAAGAAGGGCGCTACCGATGCGCCGACGATGCCTCCCAGGTTGTAGGCCGCTGACGCGCCGGTGTAGCGCACACGGGTCGGAAACAACTCGGGCAACATTGCGCCCATCGGGGCGAAGGTCACGCCCATCAGGAATAGTTCGATACACAGAAACAGCGCCACCGCCCATGTCGTGCCGTGGGTCAGCAACGGCTCCATGGTGAAGCCCGAGAGGATCGCCAGCACGCCACCAATGATCAACACCGGGCGACGTCCGAAGCGGTCACTGGCCCATGCCGCCAGCGGAGTCGCTGCTGCCATGAACAGTACTGCGAAGCACAGCAGGGCGAGGAAGGTCTCACGGCTGTAGCCAAGCGTTGATACGCCGTAGCTCAGGGAAAACACGGTTGAGATGTAGAACAGCGCATAACAGACCACCATTGATGCGGCGCCCAGTAATACCGGCGCCCAGTACTGGCTGAACAGCTCCACTATTGGCATCTTCACCCGTTCGTGGCGGGCGATGGCGTTGGTGAAGACCGGGGTTTCTTCGAGCTTCAGTCGCACATAGAGCCCAACCATTACCAGTGCCGCGCTCAGCAGGAACGGGATTCGCCAGCCCCATGAGCGAAACTGTTCGTCATCCAGCGTCATGGCCAGTGTCAGGAATAGCCCGTTCGCGGCGAGGAAACCAATCGAAGGGCCGAGTTGCGGGAACATACCGAACCAGGCGCGCTTGCCTTTGGGGGCGTTCTCCGTGGCAAGCAAGGCTGCGCCGCCCCATTCACCACCCAGCCCCAATCCCTGGCCGAAACGCAGCACGCATAACAGAATCGGTGCCCAGGCACCTATCGTTGCGTAGCCCGGCAGTACGCCGATCAGCGTGGTGCACACGCCCATCAACAGCAACGAGGCGACCAGCGTCGACTTGCGTCCGATACGGTCGCCGAAATGGCCAAACAGCGCTGAGCCTAGCGGCGGGCAAGGAAGGCGATGCCAAACGTCAGAAATGCGGACAGCATTTGTGCGGTGCCGGACGTTTGCGGGAAAAACACCGGGCCGATCACCAGCGCAGCGGCGGTGGCGTACACGTAGAAATCGTAGAACTCGATGGCGGTGCCAATGAAGCTGGCGGTGGCGACACGTGTGGCAGAGTTGACCGGGCGAGCCGGTGCGCTCTCAGTTTCATGGGTGGCAGAAGTCGTAGTCATGCGGGTCTTCCTGACAGTCATAGTGCCTGTCGGTGATCGCCAGATACGACGATCCACGGCGGCATACATTAATTATTGTGGGTACAGCGCTGATCAGGTTAGCCCGGATAAGGGCGAGAGGCGTTGGTCATGCCGGGGGTAGGGCAGAGCCAGGGAGATGCGCGAGACGTTCAGGCTGAATGACTGGCCGGATCACATGGGGTGCGGGTAGCACACGGATCGGCGGGCTGGGTAAGCGGCCCGATTATAGGAATCGAGCCGCCGGTATAACAAGAGGCTTCTGGCAAGGGCGTCTGGCAAAAACGCCTGTTACGTTATCGAGCGGCGGGTTTCTGCCACATCATGACCCGTGCGACACGGTTGTCTTCGGTTTCGAGAATTTCCAGACGATACGGCCCGATCTTTAGGCAAACCGCGCTTTCCGGAATGGTCTCCAGCGCTTCGGTGACCAGACCATTAAGAGTCTTGGGCCCATCGGACGGTAGATGCCACCCCAGGCTCTTGTTCAAATCGCGAATCGACGCAGCCCCATCTACCACCAGACGACCGTCGGCCTGTGGATGAATGTGCGGGTTGTTCAGGGTTTGCTCGTTTTCGAATTCGCCGACGATTTCTTCAAGAATGTCTTCGAGGCTGACGATGCCCAGTACTTCGCCGTATTCATCGACCACGACGCCCATGCGGCGCTGTTGCTTGTGGAAATTCAGCAGTTGCAACTGAAGCGGAGTGCTCTCCGGAACGAAGTACGGCTCATAGCACGCGGCGACGATCTGTTCTTTGGTCAATTCGCCCTTGGGCAGCAGATGACTGATCTGCCGGGTATTGAGTACGCCCTGAACCTGATTGATGTCGTTGTGGTAGACCGGCAGCCGGGTGTGGCGCGAAATGATCAGGCGCTCGACGATCTGTTCGATGCTGTCGTCGAGATTGACGCCATCCACTTCACTGCGCGGTACCAGAATGTCATTGACCGTGATGCTGTCCAGTGCATGAATGCCTGACAGCACGGGCGAGCGGCCGGGATGGTGCTCATTCACGCCGTCATGATGCGCGTGCGGGCGCTCGCCATCCTCATCGCCTGCGATAGCCTGCTTGTTGCGCGTGCCGAAGGGACGCAGCAGCGTCCTGGCTATGGAGTTGAACAGCCAGGCCAGCGGCCAGAGGATGATCATCGGAATACGCAGCAAGCTGTTGGCCATGTGCACGATGGCTTGCGGATGACGCGCCGCCAACCTGCGCGGGATGAGTTCGGCGAAGATCAGCGTGATGCTGGTGACAATGATCCAGGCCAGTGTCGGGCCGTTGTAAAACCAGTAGTTCACCGACAGTAAGGTGACGATTACGGTGATCAACACTTTGATAAGCGTGTTGGCGAGGATCAGGCTACCCAGCTCGAATTTAAGCTCTGGCCAGCTGGACGTGGGCAGGCGGTCGCCGTTGCGCAGCACTTTGAGGTGATGGTGGGCAGTTTCAATGGCCGTGAACAGGGCTGCCCAGAGAATCAACAGGACCACGACACCGAGCATCGGCGCGATTGGCAAATTATCCATAATCAGCGAACCGTCAGATGTGCAGAATGAATTCGCGGACCAGCTTGCTGCCGAAATAGGCCAGCATCAGCAGGCAGAAGCCGCCCAGGGTCCAGCGGATAGCCTTGTGTCCACGCCAGCCGAGACGGTTACGACCCCACAGCAGTACGCTGAACACGACCCAGGCCAGGCAGGCCAGCAGGGTTTTGTGCACCAGATGCTGCGCGAACAGGTTCTCGACGAAAAGCCAGCCTGAAATCAGAGACAGCGAAAGCAGCGACCAGCCGGCCCAGAGAAAACCAAACAACAGGCTTTCCATGGTTTGCAGTGGCGGGAAATTCTTGATCAGCCCGGAAGGGTGCTTGTGTTTGAGTTGATGATCCTGCACCAGCAGCAGCAATGCCTGCACCACGGCAATGGTGAACATCCCGTAAGCGAGGATCGACAGCAGGATGTGGCTCAGGATGCCCGGTTCTTCAACGATGGGTTGCACGGTGCCAACTGGCGCGAACTGCGCGAGCAATACGGTAACCATCCCCAGTGGGAATAAAAGCACGAGCAGGTTTTCAACCGGAATACGCACGGTCGCCAGCAGCGTGAGGGCAATCACCGCCACGGCAATCAGGCTGGCGGCGCTGAAAAAGTCCAGGCCAAGTCCGATGGGGCGGATCAACTGGGAGAAAAGTCCGAAGGCATGAGCAACAACGGCCAGCGTACCGAGCAGGCAAAGCAGCCGTTTGTCGGCGCGTTTCGCCTGGCTGAGGCGGATGCCTTGATAGATTGTCGCAGCGGCATAAAGGCAGGCGGCGGCGAGGCTGGGTAGCAGGCTGGGTGGCAAAGGGAACATAAATCCTGATGGACGGGCCTCTAAAGACGCTGAGTTTGGCATACAACCGTCATTTCACGAAAGACCACAGATGCAGACTCCATGGTGTCCGTGCCGCAGAGTCTTCGCTATAATCCGCGACCTGCTCAAGCCGCAGGCTCGCCGAGCGCCATTTTATAACGGGCCGGGCCGCATCAACCGGGGTTCGCCAAGAGCCTGAAAGGATCGCGCATGTTTGAAAATCTGACAGACCGTCTCTCGCAGACGCTGCGCCATGTAACTGGCAAGGCCAAGCTGACCGAGGACAACATCAAAGACACCTTGCGCGAAGTGCGTATGGCTTTGCTTGAGGCCGACGTTGCCTTGCCGGTCGTCAAAGACTTCGTCAACAAGGTCAAGGAGCGCGCTGTCGGCACCGAAGTGTCCCGCAGCCTGACGCCGGGCCAGGCTTTTGTGAAGATCGTTCAGGCCGAGCTGGAAGACATGATGGGGGCAGCCAACGAAGAGCTGACTCTTAATGTCACGCCGCCTGCCGTGATTCTGATGGCAGGTCTGCAGGGTGCCGGTAAGACCACTACTGCAGGCAAGCTGGCCAAATTCCTCAAAGAGCGCAAGAAGAAGACCGTCATGGTTGTGTCGGCCGACGTTTATCGTCCGGCGGCCATCAAGCAGCTTGAAACGCTGGCAGGCGACATCGGCGTTACGTTCTTCCCGTCCGACATCAGCCAGAAGCCGGTAGACATCGCTGAGGCGGCAATAAAGGAAGCGAAGCTCAAGTTCATCGACGTCGTCATTCTCGATACCGCGGGTCGCCTGCACATCGACGCGGAAATGATGGGCGAGATCCAGGCGCTGCACGCTGCGGTCAAACCGGCCGAGACGCTGTTCGTCGTAGACGCCATGACCGGTCAGGATGCTGCGAACACTGCCAAGGCGTTCGGTGATGCTCTGCCGTTGACTGGCGTGATCCTGACCAAAGTCGACGGTGATGCCCGAGGCGGTGCGGCGTTGTCCGTGCGTGCTATCACCGGCAAGCCGATCAAGTTCATCGGTATGGGCGAGAAGAGCGATGCGCTCGAGCCGTTCCACCCGGACCGTATTGCGTCGCGAATCCTGGGCATGGGCGACGTGCTCAGCCTGATCGAGCAGGCCGAACAGACCCTCGACAAGGACAAGGCCGACAAACTGGCCAAAAAGCTGAAGAAAGGTAAGGGCTTCGATCTCGAAGACTTCCGCGATCAGCTACAACAGATGAAAAACATGGGCGGCCTTGGCGGGCTCATGGACAAGCTGCCGAGTATCGGCGGCGTCAACCTGTCGCAAATGGGCAATGCCCAGGGCGTGGCAGAGAAGCAGTTCAAGCAGATGGAAGCCATCATCAACTCGATGACCCCTGCAGAGCGTCGCGATCCCGAGCTGATCAGTGGTTCGCGCAAGCGCCGCATCGCGATGGGGTCGGGCACGCAGGTGCAGGACATCGGGCGTCTGATCAAGCAGCACAAGCAGATGCAGAAGATGATGAAGAAGTTCTCCGCCAAAGGCGGAATGGCCAAAATGATGCGCGGCATGGGCGGAATGTTGCCCGGCGGCGGCATGCCAAAAATGTGATGTATCGCGCGCAGGAAGCTCTGCGCGCATTCCACATGGGGGCTCGCCCCTACGTAAATTCCCGCTTTGCGGGTCTACACCAGCCGTCGGAAGCGACGGCTCCCTGGCAAATCTGGATGATACAAGAGCATGTGTCAGAAAAAGACATTTGCAAAAGTCCGGATATTCCTTAGAATATGCGGCCTTTCGGGCACCTATGCCCGCTGTGCATCTTAGATTTGCAGCACCGACTACAGGAACGATGTTCAATGCTAACCATTCGTCTTGCTCTGGGCGGCTCCAAAAAGCGCCCGTTTTACCACCTGACTGTTACCGATAGCCGCAATGCGCGCGACGGTTCGCACAAGGAACAAATTGGCTTCTTCAACCCGGTTGCCCGTGGTCAGGAAGTTCGTTTGTCCGTGAACGAAGAGCGCGTTAACTACTGGCTGAGCGTGGGTGCACAAACATCCGAGCGCGTTGCCCAGTTGCTGAAAGAACACGCCAAGACCAAGGTCGCGGCCTGAGCAATATGAACGCGGCGCCTACGATTGCCGACGACTTGATCGTCATTGGCAAGATTTATTCGGTACATGGCGTTCGCGGCGAAGTGAAGGTCTTTTCCTTTACTGATCCGATTGGAAACCTGTTGGATTACAAAACCTGGACGCTTCGGCGCGAAGGCAGCGTTAAACAGGTAGAGCTGGTCAGCGGACGCTTGCAAAACAAGTTCCTGGTCGCAAAGCTCAAAGGTCTCGATGACCGTGAAGAAGCTCGTCTTCTGGCCGGTTTTGAAATCTGTGTGCCGCGCAACCTGTTCCCTGATCTCACCGATGGCGAGTACTACTGGTACCAGCTGGAGGGTCTCAAGGTTATCGACCATCAAGGGCAATTGCTCGGGAAGATCGATCATCTGCTGGAGACAGGCTCGAACGATGTAATGGTGGTCAAGCCCTGCGCTGGCAGCCTGGATGATCGCGAACGTTTGTTGCCCTATACGGAGCAATGCGTGTTGGCAGTTGATCTGGAAGCTGGCGAGATGAAGGTGGAATGGGATTCGGACTTCTAAGCAATGGCTAGCCTGCGCATAGAAGTGATCAGTCTGTTTCCCGAGATGTTTTCCGCCATCAGCGAATACGGCATTACCAGCCGTGCGGTGAAACAAGGGCTGTTACAGCTGACTTGTTGGAATCCGCGGGACTACACCACGGATCGACATCACACTGTTGACGATCGCCCATTTGGCGGTGGTCCGGGCATGGTGATGAAGATCAAGCCCCTTGAAGATGCTCTGGTTCAGGCCAGGCAAGCGGCAGGGGATGCGGCGAAGGTGATTTACCTGTCGCCACAAGGCCGCCAACTGAATCAGTCTGCGGTACGCGAACTGGCGCAGGGGGAAGCGATTATCCTCATCGCCGGTCGTTATGAAGGCATTGACGAGCGTTTTATTGATGCTCATGTCGATGAAGAGTGGTCGATTGGTGACTATGTACTGTCTGGCGGCGAGCTGCCGGCAATGGTGCTGATCGATGCGGTTACGCGGCTGCTGCCTGGAGCTTTAGGGCATGCGGACTCTGCGGAGGAAGATTCCTTCACTGATGGTCTGCTGGATTGCCCGCATTACACCCGACCGGAGGTGTATGCGGATCAGCGTGTTCCCGACGTGTTGCTAACTGGCAATCACGCGCACATCCGGCGTTGGCGTTTACAGCAGTCCCTCGGGCGGACCTATGAACGACGCGCCGATCTTCTGGAAAGCCGCTCGCTTTCTGGAGAAGAGAAGAAGCTGCTCGCGGAATACATCCGCGAACGGGACGATAGTTAACGTATCGATGGTAGATCAGACGATTTACCTTAGGAGCACAGCATGACTAACAAAATCATCCTTGCACTCGAAGCAGAGCAGATGACCAAAGAGATCCCTACCTTTGCCCCGGGCGACACTGTTGTCGTTCAGGTGAAAGTGAAGGAAGGCGACCGCGCTCGTCTGCAGGCGTTTGAAGGCGTAGTAATTGCCAAGCGTAACCGTGGCGTGAACAGTGCCTTCACTGTTCGTAAAATCTCCAACGGTGTTGGCGTTGAGCGTACTTTCCAGACCTACAGCCCGCAAATCGACAGCCTGGCTGTGAAACGTCGCGGTGACGTTCGCAAAGCCAAACTGTACTACCTGCGTGACCTGTCCGGTAAAGCAGCTCGCATCAAGGAAAAACTGTCCTGAGTACAGTTTTTCGATGCAAGAAAAAAGCAGCCTAAGGGCTGCTTTTTTGCGTCTGGGGTTTTATTGTCCTCAGTCTGTAACTTATGTAGCACTGCTCAAGCGCGAATACCCATGTCTGCTATCGATGACCCTCTGATCGACCGGTTTCTTGATGCCCTTTGGCTGGAGAAGGGGCTCTCGGACAATACGCGTGATGCCTATCGCAGTGACCTTGCCCTGTTCAACGGCTGGTTGCAGGAGCAAGGCCTGGAATTGATCAATGTTGGACGCTCGGCGATTCTTGATCATCTGGCCTGGCGGGTGGACAAGGCCTACAAGCCTCGCTCCACGGCACGGTTTCTTTCAGGTGCCCGTGGCTTCTACCGTTACCTGCTGAGAGAGAAACTGATTCAGGTCGATCCCACGCTGCAGGTGGACATGCCTCAGCTTGGCAGGCCATTGCCCAAGTCACTGTCGGAAGCAGACGTTGACGCGTTACTGGCTGCACCTGACCTGAGTGAAGCTATCGGCCAGCGGGATAAAGCCATGCTCGAAGTGCTTTATGCCTGTGGCTTGCGAGTCACCGAGCTGATCAGTCTGACCCTGGAGCAGGTCAATCTCCGTCAGGGTGTATTGAGGGTGATGGGCAAGGGCAGCAAGGAGCGTCTGGTCCCCATGGGCGAAGAGGCCATTGTCTGGATCGAACGCTACATGCGCGGGGCTCGCGATGAATTGCTGGCGGGGCGTCCCAGTGATGTGTTGTTTCCCAGTCAGCGGGGAGAGCAGATGACCCGCCAGACCTTTTGGCACCGGATCAAACATCAGGCCATGGTTGCAGGTATCAGCAAGTCGCTGTCGCCTCATACATTGCGGCATGCTTTCGCAACCCACTTGCTCAACCATGGCGCTGACTTGCGCGTGGTGCAGATGTTGTTGGGGCACAGTGATCTGTCAACGACACAAATCTATACCCATGTTGCCCGTGCCCGATTGCAGGACATGCACGCCAAACATCACCCGCGCGGCTGAAAGGTCAGGGCGGTATCTTTTGCAGGCCGTCTGTGTCGGTCCGGGTAAGGTTTACGGCCCTTATGTGGTAGTCTTTGCCGGTTTCGCAGATTGAAGCTGACGGGCGCTTTTTTTGCCCAAGCCAGTCTGCCCACCGCCCGAGGAGTTTTCATGCGCGTGACCACGATTATCGCCGCCGCAGCCGTTGCGTTGGCCAGTACGTTCAGTATGTTTGCCCAGGCGGATGCTCCCGCCGATCAAGCCATTCGCAAGACCCTTGAATCGCTAAAGCTCGAGCTGCCGGTTGAAAGCATCGGTGCCAGCCCGTTAAGCGGTCTGTACGAAGTCAAACTCAAGGGCGGCCGCGTGCTGTATGCCAGCGCTGACGGCCAGTTCGTGATGCAGGGCTATCTGTTTCAGATCCAGGATGGCAAGCCGGTCAACCTGACCGAAAAGACCGAACGTCTGGCTATCGCCAAGACCATCAATGGTATTCCGACCGCCGAGATGGTGGTGTACCCGGCCATTGGCGAAACCAAATCGCATATCACTGTGTTCACCGATACCACTTGCCCGTATTGCCACAAGCTGCATGCCGAAGTGCCGCAGTTGAACAAAATGGGCATCGAAGTTCGTTACGTCGCTTTCCCACGCCAGGGGCTGGGCTCGCCGGGCGACGAACAACTGCAGGCTGTCTGGTGTTCCAAGGATCGCAAGGCTGCCATGGATCGCATGGTCGATGGCAAGAACATCGAGGCGCCCAAGTGTGCCAACCCTGTCACCAAACAATTTGAAGTGGGCCAATCGATCGGTGTGAACGGCACACCGGCCATCGTTTTGGCTGACGGCCAGTTGATTCCGGGTTACCAACCCGCTGCACAAGTGGCCAAACTGGCGCTCGGCGCCAAATAAGTCAGCGCGTCCCATGACCGTTGAGTAAATAGAGAGCCGTGTGTGATGCACGGCTGTTTTCCACGGTCGGTTCCAAGCCGGCCGTTTTTACGGGGAGTTCATAGTGAATCCGGTCAAAGTAGGCATCTGTGGGCTAGGTACCGTCGGTGGCGGTACCTTCAACGTACTTAAGCGTAACGCCGAGGAAATTGCCCGCCGCGCGGGTCGTGGAATCGAAGTGGCACAAATTGCCATGCGTACGCCAAACCCCAACTGCCAGATTACCGGTACACCGACCACCAGCGACGTCTTCGCGGTGGCAACCAACCCTGAAATCGATATCGTCATTGAGCTGATCGGCGGCTATACCGTAGCCCGCGATCTGGTTCTCAAGGCCATTGAAAACGGCAAGCATGTAGTCACTGCCAACAAAGCGCTGATTGCCGTGCACGGTAACGAAATTTTCGCCAAGGCGCGTGAGAAGGGCGTGATCGTAGCGTTTGAAGCTGCGGTTGCCGGCGGTATCCCGGTCATCAAGGCAATTCGTGAAGGTCTGTCGGCCAACCGCATCAACTGGGTTGCCGGGATCATCAACGGCACAGGTAACTTCATCCTGACCGAAATGCGCGAGAAAGGCCGTACCTTCCCTGACGTTCTGGCTGAGGCTCAGGCTCTGGGTTATGCCGAAGCCGATCCGACGTTCGATGTCGAAGGTATTGATGCTGCACACAAGCTGACCATTCTGGCGTCCATTGCCTTTGGTATCCCGCTGCAGTTCGACAAGGCCTACACCGAAGGCATCACCAGACTGACCACTGCTGACGTGAATTACGCCGAAGCGCTGGGTTATCGCATCAAACATCTGGGCGTCGCGCGCAGTACAGCTGCCGGTATCGAACTGCGGGTACACCCGACGCTGATTCCTGCTGATCGACTGATCGCCAACGTCAACGGCGTGATGAACGCAGTCATGGTCAATGGCGACGCTGCAGGCTCGACGCTGTTCTACGGCGCGGGTGCTGGCATGGAGCCTACCGCTTCGTCGGTGGTTGCCGATCTGGTCGATGTGGTGCGTGCGATGACGTCCGATCCGGAAAATCGCGTACCGCATCTGGCATTCCAGCCCGACTCGCTGTCTGCTCATCCGATTCTGCCGATCGAAGCCTGCGAAAGCGCGTATTACCTGCGCATCCAGGCCAAGGATCATCCGGGCGTGCTGGCTCAGGTGGCAAGCATCCTGTCGGAGCGCGGGATTAACATTGAGTCGATCATGCAGAAGGAAGTCGAAGAACATGACGGCCTGGTGCCGATGATTCTGTTGACCCATCGTGTGGTGGAACAGCGTATGAATGACGCCATTGAGGCCCTGGAAGCGGTGCAGGACGTGGTTGGCCCGGTAGTCCGGATCCGCGTCGAACATCTCAATTAAACACAGCGGCAAGCTACAAGCTACAAGCGGCAAGTGAGGGCGGACTGCTTTTGACTTGCAGCTTGCAGCTTGAAACTTGAAGCTCAAACCGAAGGTTTGAAATCTTATGCGCTACATCAGTACTCGCGGCCAGGCGCCGGCCCTGAATTTCGAAGACGTATTGCTGACTGGTCTGGCCAGCGACGGCGGCTTGTATGTGCCGGAAAACCTGCCTCGCTTTACCCAGGAAGAAATCGCTTCCTGGGCTGGGCTGCCTTATCACGAACTGGCCTTCCGGGTGATGCGCCCGTTCGTGACCGGCAGCATTCCGGATGCGGACTTCAAAAAGATCCTTGAAGAAACCTACGCCGTATTTGCCCACAGCTCGGTTGCGCCATTGCGTCAGTTGAATGGCAATGAGTGGGTGCTGGAACTGTTCCACGGGCCGACGCTGGCCTTCAAGGACTTCGCACTGCAATTGCTGGGTCGTCTGCTGGATTACGTGCTGGCCAAGCGTGGCGAGCGTGTAGTGATCATCGGTGCAACCTCCGGCGACACCGGTTCGGCAGCCATTGAAGGCTGCCGCAAGTGCGATAACGTCGATATCTTCATCCTGCACCCGCACAACCGGGTATCGGATGTACAGCGTCGGCAGATGACGACTATCTTCGGCGACAACATTCACAACATCGCTGTGGAAGGCAATTTCGATGATTGCCAGGAAATGGTCAAGAACAGCTTTGCTGACCAGAGTTTCCTCAAGGGCACGCGCCTGGTAGCCGTTAACTCGATCAACTGGGCGCGGATCATGGCTCAGATCGTCTACTACTTTCACGCCTCGCTGCAGTTGGGTGGCCCGGCGCGTTCTGTGTCGTTCTCGGTACCTACCGGCAACTTCGGCGATATTTTCGCGGGTTACCTGGCGCGCAATATGGGGCTGCCGATCAATCAGCTGATCGTCGCCACCAACCGCAACGACATTCTGCACCGTTTCATGAGCGGCAATCAGTATGTAAAAGAGACCTTGCACGCGACTTTGTCGCCATCCATGGACATCATGGTCTCGTCGAACTTCGAGCGTCTGCTGTTCGATATGCACGGTCGTAACGGTGCCACGCTCGCAGGCTTGATGGACAGCTTCAAACAAGGCGGTGGTTTCAGCGTCGACGAAGAGCGCTGGACCGAAACCCGCAAGCTGTTTGACTCCCTGGCTGTCAGCGACGCTGAAACCTGCGAGACCATTGCGGATGTTTTTGCAAAGACTGGCGAGGTGCTGGACCCGCATACTGCGATCGGTGTAAAGGCCGCTCGGGCCTGCCGTCGCAGCCTGGATACGCCGATGGTGATCCTCGGGACGGCGCATCCGGTCAAATTCCCGGAAGCAGTGGAGAAAGCGGGTGTAGGAAAAGCGCTCGAGCTACCTGCACATTTGTCTGATTTGTTCGAGCGGGAGGAACGCTGCACGGTTTTGCCGAATGACCTGAAAGCCATACAGGCCTTCGTTAGTCAGCACGGCAACCGGGGTAAACCGCTCTAACGGTATATCCATGTAACAACTTAAGGCCCGCCCCCCAGCGGGCCTTCTCATTTCTGCATGCCACACTTCGGGAGTTTTAGACACTTACGGATGAGTTAGTCGCTGTGAAAATTGCAAGCAAAGGGAGCTTCTTCGAAGGCAAGAACCTCGCTCCCATAAAAAGCACACTGGTTGTGCTGTCACTATTACTGGCTGTGTTGTTCGTTCAGCCAAGCCATGCTGAGAGGAATCTTTCGTTCAGCCTGGTTGCGCCGTTCGTGGCTCTGGAGCCTCTGGAGTTATCTGCCTCGGATCGTGAATGGCTCGATGATCAACCTGCGCTACGCGTCGGGGTTGTTACCGTCGATTATGAGCCTGTGGATATCACCAGTGATCGCAACCGGTATCAGGGCATCACTGCCGATTATTTGAGTCTGATCGCCAGCAAGCTCAATGTGAGAATGCAGGTGCGCGGTTTTCCCAGGCCTGAAGGGGCAATCAACGCGCTGCGGGATGGCACCATCGACATTATTGCCACTGCCAATGATTTTGAGCGCGTTTTTGGCGACCTTCGGTTGTCGATGGGCTATATGCCTGATCGTTCGGTAGTCGTCGGACGCGGTAACGGGCGAGGTCTGGAGGAGTCGCTCAAGGGAAACAAGGTTGTGGTTCTTGAGGGCTACATGGATCTCCTGGCGGTGCAGATCGCCTACCCTGAGAGCGAAATCATTATTGCCCCCAGCCTCTTCAGTGCCATGGAGGCTGTGAGCCACGGAGAAGCAGATGTCTTCATTGGCAATGACGTCATCGTCCGCTCCTACATGGCGCTGCGTCCTTATCTTGGATTACAGGTTCTGTTTGACAGTCTTTTGCCTCAGGACAGCTTTTCATTTGCCGTGCGTTCGGACCAGACGCAGTTACTGTCTCTGATCGACACTGCGCTGGCCAGCCTGGGGTCCGCGATTACCCGGGAGATACTGGGACGCTGGACTCTGGGGCTGGGCGCTGACGCCAGCACTCAGCGAATCGCGCTAAGTCGTGCAGAAAGACGCTGGATCAGCAGGCACCCGGTGGTCACAGTTGCTTCTCAGCAGCACCCACCGTACATCTATCGTGATGGGGATGGGAATTGGGTCGGGCTCAATGTCGACATATTGAATCGAATTTCGCGCATCACCGGTCTGCGGTTCAAGCATGAAGAGGCCTTGAGCATTGAGCAGACGTTCAACCTCCTGCGTAGCGGTCAGGCCCAGATGAACACGACGCTTGCAGAGAATGCAGAGCGTCGGGAGATGCTCGATTTCAGCTATTCATTTGGCGGTAATAGCTGGGTATTCGTGTTGCGTGCAGGAGAGGCTTCTCTGCATTCACTGCGAGACCTGGCCGGGCGCACTCTGGCGTTGCCTGCCAGGCATGCTCTGGAAGGCATCATAAGGCGCGAGCATCCACGTATAAATTTAATCCTTACAGCCAACTATGAAGAAGCTCGCCAACTGGTCGCCTCCGGGGATGCTGTGGCGACGATTCAGAACGAGGCCGGGGCTTATCTGGATCCGCGAGGCGTGCTGAAAGTTGGTCGCAGTGTGGAGGGATGGTGGTCCTCTGACCGAATGACTGTCATCAAGTCTCAACCAGAACTGCTTAATATCATCAATAAGGCGCTGGAAGAGTTTCCGGTCAGCGAGATGCGTGCCATCCGCACAAGGTGGATGTCGTCTGCTGTGCAGCAGACCAGTCTGTTGAGCCGGATTCCCGGCTGGGTGTATTGGGGGCTAAGTGTCGCGCTGGCGCTGGGGCTGGTTTCGCTGATCTGGAGTAGCCGTCTCAAGGTTCAGATATTTCAGCGTCTCCAGGCCGAAGCGGCGCTCAACGACCAGTTGGTCTTCAAGCACGCGCTGTTTGACGGAATACCCAACCCGGTCTACGTCAGGGACCTGAAAGGGCGATTGATTTCCTGCAATCGAAGTTATGAAGAGAATCTGGGAATCAGCTTCGAGCAGATGAATGGTCGGCGCTTGATTGACGTGGAGCTGATACCTAGAGAAACCGCGGAGCAATTGCACGGGGATTACATCAAGCTGCTGGAAACGCGTCAGCCCATTTTCGCTGACCGCACCATGCTTCTGGGAGACAAGCAGATTGATGCCTTGCACTGGACGGTGCCTTTCTATCGTGCCGATGGCGAGGTTCAGGGGTTGCTGGGTGGCTGGATCGACATCAGCGAGCGCAAGCGACTGGAAACTCAACTGTGTGAAGCCAAGGAGCAAGCGAACGCAGTCAATGACGCCAAAAAACTTTTCATGAAGGATGTCGGTCATGAGATGCGCAGAAATCTGGAAGTGATTGTCGGCTTTTTGGAATTGGAACTTAAGGAGGCTCTGCATAAGGGGCAGACGCCGTCCAGCTCTGTGGAAGTGGCCCTTGTTTCAGCCCGTTCGGTTCTCGAAATGATCGACGTTAGCGACGAGGCGGCGTGATGCGCAATCTCTCGATATTGTGCTTAGTACCGGTCGATGGTTTTTTCTCTGTCATGTTCGGCAGGCATGCTCGAACGGTGACATCGTTAAACCATCGAAACTTTCCATCAATGCCGATGGTCATTGATAAGCACCTTTGCATTCAAATTGTTGAGTGGTGATCCGGATGGAAAATATCAGCTTACTGCTAAGTGAAGCGCTGGCACCTTACCAGGCCGACCTTGGGCCTGTTGGACCATTGGGTGAGCGCCTGGTGTCTATCAAGGATGCAGCCGGTGCAGTAGTAATCGAGCGCACATTCACCGCAGCGCATCTGTGTGACAAACGCCAGCTGACGGATGTAGTTGATGGTTTGCGTCGTGATTTGATGGTGGCCGAAGGGCGCATCGAGCCTTGCGTGATTGCGGCAATGCGCAACGCAGCCCTGGGTCGTCCGTTCATCCCGGCGCCGGGCTTTGTTTGAAGTGATCTGGAACCTTACGGTCCATTAGTGCTCTGACTCTTTACGGCAGGTTCAGACACTGTGCTCCGGTGGCTCAACCTGTTCGTACTGGTCCCGAATGGACCACGGTTTACCCCGAGTAGTCTCCCCGCTGCTCGGGGTTTCTTTTTTTCAAGCCTGCGCAATTCCGTTTTACATGCCTGGCTTCTCGAAAAACGTTTTGGCGTCTTCCAGATATTCCTCGCGTTTTGAGGGCGGTAGCCACTGCGCATAGAATCCCACCAGCTTCGTCTCGCGCAGTATCCGCATCTCGCGATTGATGATCTCCATGGCTTGCCGACCCTGCACTGTGTTCGAGCAGCCTATATGCGTGAACTGGTATTTGGGAGCGCCTTTGACCGGCAAGAAGACCAGATCCTGTTCGGGTATTCCTTGCTGGCGTGCTTGATACAGCGCTTCCGGCCAATAGCTGATCAGACCTTGCAAGCGTCCCAGTCGCTCCATTTGCAATAAACTGCCAACGGCATCGCCGCCGTAATGCATGCTCAATTCGTCGTCCGCAACCTTGCTCAGAATCTGATCAATGACCAGTCCATAGCTGCGCTCGGCAACCACGCCTATCTTCACGGTCTTGCTTTTCAGCACGGCATCCAGATCGACCACGCCGCGATCCACATACGGAGTGAACTGGGCCATGTCCTGCTGGCGCACAATCAAACCGTTGCTGAATGCCGCAAAAGTCGGGATCGAAAATACAATGCTTTTGGCCCGTTCCTGCGTCCAGAGTAAGGTGGGGTCGCACGCAAACACGCCCTCCTTGAGCATTTGCATCCCGCGTGCACGGTTCACGCGCATCAGCAGATGGTCATATTCAGGCATCCGGGCGATGAGTAATGGCATCAGTCTGTCGACAGCGCCTTTTCCTTCATCAGGGCCGGAAAAAATCGTCGAAGGAGGCAAGTCCCTTAGCAGCCATATCAGCGTGTCCTTTGCATGGCTGAAGCGTGGCAGAGCCATGAGACTCAGCAGGGCGAGGCAGATGACCAGTGTCGGTCTGGCGGGATGCGAGTTGCGATAAGGCATCGCGGATGTCGTCCCCGGGAAATGGCTGGAGTATAGGCGTCAGATGACGCGCAGGAGAATAGACGCTCCAGGTCGAGCGTGCCGCGCAGTATCACTCATAACCCGTCGCCAGGAATATCGGGCTTTGCCTGACCCCCCTTAAGGGTATTTGTCACTGTGCAAACCGCTCCGGATCATCAACCACTGCAGACATCACAGCCAATCGGCTGGAGCGGGTCGTTCAATGGGGCTGCTTCGGGTAGACTTGCCGCCTTTCCCCGTATCTAGAAGCCCGTTCATGGCCCAGCCGTCCACGACCTACAAATTCGAACTCAACCTTACCGATCTTGATCGTGGGGTTTACGAAACCGTCAAACAGACCATTGCCCGTCATCCTTCGGAAACCGAGGAGCGTATGACCGTGCGCCTGCTGGCTTATGCCTTCTGGTACAACGAGCAGCTGTCTTTTGGTCGTGGCCTTTCTGATGTGGATGAGCCTGCGCTGTGGGAAAAAAGTCTTGATGACCGCGTCCTGCACTGGATCGAGGTTGGCCAGCCTGACTCTGATCGCCTGACATGGTGTTCGCGCCGTACCGAACGTACCAGTCTGCTGGCCTATGGCAGCCTGCGCGTGTGGGAAGGGAAGGTTATTCCGGCTATCAAGAACCTGAAAAACGTCAACGTCGCCGCTGTTCCGCAAGAAGTGCTCGAGGTGCTGGCCAAGGACATGCCGCGGGTCATCAAGTGGGATGTGATGATCAGCGAAGGGACCATATTCGTCACGGATGATCGTGGTCAGCATGAAGTCCAGCTGCAATGGCTTACCGGCGAGCGCGGCTGAGGTCGTCCAGGTCTCGGCGCCTCCTGTAGGAGCGCACGAGCACCGCGAGGCCGCGATAGCGGTTTATCAGACAGACCGCCATCGCTGCCTCGCGGTGTTCGTGAGTTCCTGCAGAAAAGCATTTAAATTCAGTTAGTCAGTTATTTAACGTCTGGTCGGAATCAAAAAAAACGCATGCGCATCGAACCTCGTCTCCTGCCGCAAACCCTGCCTTTTCTCGGCGATCTGCCGCCGTTGCTGACCCGGCTGTATGCCGCGCGGGGTGTGCTGTCAGAAGCCGAACTCGACAAGAGCCTGGCGCGGTTGATTCCTTATCAGCAACTCAAGGGGATCGATGCGGCGGTAGACTTGTTGGTCACGGCGCTGAACGAGCGGCAGCGGATCCTCATCGTTGGCGATTTTGATGCTGATGGCGCTACAGCAAGCACAGTAGGCGTGTTGGGGCTGAGGCTGCTGGGTGCCGCGCATGTTGATTATCTGGTGCCCAATCGCTTCGAGTACGGTTACGGCCTGACCCCGGAAATTGTCGCAGTTGCGCTGGAGCGCGAGCCTCAACTGCTGATGACTGTCGATAACGGCATTTCCAGCGTTGAAGGTGTCGCCGCGGCGAAAGCGGCAGGCCTGCAGGTGCTGGTCACCGATCACCACTTGCCAGGCCACGAACTGCCTGCGGCTGACGCTATCGTCAATCCCAATCAGCCAGGCTGCACGTTCCCAAGCAAGGCCCTGGCTGGCGTCGGGGTTATTTTCTATGTGTTGATGGCGTTGCGTGCGCGGCTGCGAGACAGTGGCTGGTTCGAGGCTAATCAGCGCGCACAACCCAACCTGGGCGAATTGCTGGATCTGGTCGCTTTGGGCAGCGTCGCCGACGTGGTGCCGCTGGATACCAATAATCGCATTCTGGTGCATCAGGGCTTGCTGCGTATACGCGCAGGCCGTGCGCGTCCAGGCCTGAAAGCGATTCTCGAAGTTGCACGTCGCGACCACAAACGGATTACCTCTACTGACCTGGGGTTCATTCTCGGGCCGCGACTGAACGCGGCGGGGCGTCTGGACGACATGAGTCTGGGTATCGAATGCCTGCTCTGCGAAGACGAAACCCTGGCCCGTGAAATGGCCGTGCAACTGGATGAGCTGAATCAGGACCGCAAATCCATTGAGCAAGGCATGCAGCGTGAGGCGCTGGCCCAGCTCAAGGACTTGCCGCTGGAGTCGATGCCGTTCGGCCTTTGCCTGTTCGAACCAGACTGGCACCAGGGGGTGATTGGCATCCTCGCGTCGCGCATGAAAGAGCGTTACCACCGTCCGACCATCGCATTCGCCAGTGCTGGTGAGGGCATGCTAAAGGGGTCCGCTCGCTCAGTACCCGGTTTCCACATTCGTGACGCACTGGACGCTGTGGCTGCCCACCATCCCGAACTGATCAGCAAGTTTGGCGGCCACGCAATGGCGGCGGGATTGTCATTGCCGGAGGAGAACTTCCCGGCGTTCGCCGAAGCTTTCGATGTAGAAGTGCGGCGCCAATTAAATGAAGAGGACCTGACCGGTCGTCTGCTGTCTGACGGCGCGTTGGCGGTCGAAGAATTTCACCTGGAGCTGGCCCGCGCACTGCGCAATGCAGGTCCGTGGGGTCAGCACTTCCCCGAGCCGCTGTTTCACGGTGTCTTCCAGCTGGTAGAGCAGCGGGTGGTAGGTGAGCGTCATCTGAAGATGGTGCTCAAGAGTGAGTGCGGCAGCGTGAAACTTGATGCCATCGCATTTGGTGTGGATCGTGATGTCTGGCCGAACCCGAACATCCGTTGGGTCGAACTGGCCTATAAACTGGATCTCAACGAGTTTCGCGGCAATGAAACCGTCCAGCTCATGGTCGCGCACATCGCGCCGCGCTAGGGCAAACAGCAGGAACCCTCAAAGGTATTGGGTTGTCGACTAGGCTTCAGGCACGTTTTTTATCACGTGCCCTGCTGCCTATTACAGCCTGAGAGGTTCCCATGAGCTTGTTGTTAGAACCCTACACCTTACGCCAGCTAACCCTGCGCAACCGCATCGCGGTATCCCCGATGTGTCAGTACTCAGCGGTCGATGGCCTGACGAACGACTGGCATCTGGTTCACCTTGGCAGCCGAGCAGTGGGCGGTGCCGGCCTTGTCTTTACCGAGGCCGTTGCGGTCACCAAAGACGGCAGAATCACGCCTGAAGACCTTGGCCTGTGGAACGATGAGCAGATCGAAGGCTTGCAGCGAATCACTCGCTTCATCAATGCTCAAGGTGTTGTTGCAGGCATTCAGCTTGCTCACGCCGGGCGCAAGGCCAGCACCTGGCGGCCGTGGTTGGGCAAGTCGGGCAGCATCAAAGCCGAAGAGGGCGGCTGGACGCCTTGGGGGCCATCGCCGATTGCTTTCGATCCCAAGCATACCGCTCCGGTGCAATTGAGCGAGGCGCAGATTCAGGACGTCATTCAGGCATTCGTGGCCTCTGCAAAGCGGGCGCTGACGGCCGGTTTCAAGGTGGTTGAAGTGCATGCCGCCCACGGCTATCTGTTGCACCAGTTCCTGTCGCCGCTCAGCAATCAGCGTCAGGATAAATACGGCGGCTCATTTGAAAACCGTATTCGTCTGACGCTGGAGGTGACTCAAGCGGTCCGTGCCGTGTGGCCTGAAGAGTTGCCTTTGTTTGTGCGGGTCTCCGCCACTGATTGGGTGGAAGATGGCTGGAACCCCGATGAAACCGTTGAACTGGCGCGCCGCTTGAAGGATTTGGGTGTTGACCTGATTGACGTGTCGTCGGGCGGCACTTCAGCCAATGCTGAAATTCCGGTGGGTCCGGGGTATCAGACGCGCTTCGCAGAACGGGTTCGCAAGGAGTCGGACATGGCGACGGGCACCGTAGGCATGATCACTGAACCGGCTCAGGCCGAACATATCCTGCGCACTGGGCAGGCCGATATCATCCTGCTCGCCCGCGAACTGTTGCGTGATCCCTACTGGCCGCTGCATGCCGACGATGACCTCGGCGGCCGCAAGGCAACCTGGCCTGCGCAGTATCAACGTGCGACCCATCGCGACCAGCCGATTCATGAGTCTGATTTGCGGGATTAGTGCCTGAGTGAGAGTCGGCGCTTGCGAACATGCATGACACCGTGGGACCGGCTAGCCGGGAAAGGGCCGATACAGTCGGCTCATTTCTGTCGCCAGTCATTCGGCCTTCCCGGCTAAAGCCGGTCTCGCGTCGTTGCAACATCTGGAAGCACACCGACTCTCCAGTCCTGACACACTTCGTTTTACTCTGCCGTGTACCCAATCGAATGAAAAAAGTCTGTGGAGGCTTTCCATGAACACGCGTGGCTTACTCGACCAACTTCTTAAATCCGGCCAGGAGATGCTGCAGAACAAGGCCGGTGGTGCCGGGCATCAGCAAGGCGGCAAGAAATCCTCTGCCGCGGGCGGCCTGGGTGGTTTGCTGGGCGGTGCTGGTGGCGGTGGTTTGAGCAGTCTGTTGTCGGGGGCGGGTGGTGGTGCCCTGGCTTCCGGCGCCATGGGTTTGCTGTTGGGCAGCAAGGGCGGGCGCAAAGTCGGCGGCAAAGTGCTGACCTATGGTGGCCTGGCGGCGCTGGGCGTCATTGCCTACAAGGCATATGGCAACTGGCAGGCCAAGCAGGGTCTGGCCACTCAGGGTGAGCCACAAACCATTGATCGTCTGCCACCGGAGCAAGTCGAGGAGCACAGTCAGGCAATCCTTCGGGCCCTGGTTGCCGCGGCAAAATCTGACGGTCACGTGGATGAGCGCGAACGTGAGTTGATCGAAGGTGAATTTACCAAGCTGACCGGTGATCAGGAGCTGCAACAATGGCTGCACGCCGAATTGAACAAGCCACTGGACCCCGTTGAAGTCGCGCGCGCCGCGAAGACGCCGGAAATGGCTGCAGAAATGTACATCGCCAGTGTGATGCTGGTGGATGAAGAGCAATTCATGGAGCGTGTTTATCTGGACGAACTGGCCCGTCAGCTCAAGCTGGCACCCGCGTTGAAAGCTGAGTTGGAGATACAGGTGCGCCAGGCTCAGGGTTGATTGCAGTCGATTATGCTTGCTCGCAGCAAATGACAACGCGGTATGCCTTTCAACCGTGTCTCATGTATCGCGGGCAAGCCTCGCTCCCACAGTTCCTGCGTCAGGCTGGCCCAACCACCCATCTGCAACACCCATCCAACCTCTGCATTCATTCGAATACCTAAGGCCTGTAAGAAGATTCTCCGGGTTTCGTGGGAATAGGCCTAATTTATCTCTGAAACAACCCCCTTAGTTCGTCAGAGCCTGGGCTATACTCAGGCCGCGTTGGGCCGTTAGTCGGTCCGCTTCTTGAACCCGGCGTGAAGTCCGGTGTTGAACTCTTGAGGGATGACCGTGAAGAACTGGACCTTACGCCAACGGATCTTGGCGAGTTTCGCCGTAATTATCGCCATCATGCTCATGATGGTTGTCGTGTCGTTTTCCCGCCTGCTATCCATTCAGTCCAGCGAAGAAGAAGTTCGCCTTGATGCACTTCCAGGCGTGTACTACAGCACCCTGCTGCGCAGCGCCTGGGGAGAAAGTTACATCCGCACTCTCGAGCTGATCGGTGAAGGAGAAGGACGTGAGTTGACCGGCCCGGAAAAAGACCAGTTCAAGGATTTCGAGGCGCGTCTTCAGCAGCAGGTGGACAACTATAAACAGACCATCTTCGACGATAACGATCGCGCAAATTTCACTGACTTCGAGCGGCAGCGCGAGACGTACACGCGCCTGCTCAATGACGTGCACACCAGTTTCCAGCGCGGCGACTATATAAAAGCCAAGACCGAGTTTTATGATCAGACCAGACCAGTATGGTCGGCGGGTCGTAAGCAACTTAACGACATCATCGTCATCAACAAAAAAGTAGCTGATGACGCTACCGACCGAATTGTCGTGGCTGTTACCGGCGCAAAAATCAGCATGGGGCTTTCTCTGCTCATTGCGATCATTGCTGCGACATCATGCGGGCTGTTGCTGATGCGCTCGATCATGTCGCCGATGCAACGCATCGTCAGCATCCTGGAAACCATGCGCACCGGAGACTTGAGCAAACGGCTCAATCTGGATCGCAAAGACGAATTCGGCGCTGTGGAAACCGGCTTCAACGACATGATGACCGAGTTGACCGGGCTGGTTTCCCAGGCGCAACGCTCTTCGGTACAGGTCACGACCTCCGTCACCGAGATCGCTGCAACCTCCCGGCAGCAGCAGGCCACGGCGACCGAGACCGCAGCGACGACCACCGAGATCGGCGCGACTTCCCGGGAAATTGCGGCCACGTCCCGCGACCTGGTACGCACGATGACCGAAGTGACCAGTGCTGCTGATCAGGCTTCGATCCTCGCCGGTTCCGGCCAGCAGGGCCTGGCGCGGATGGAAGACACCATGCACCAAGTGATGGGCGCGGCGGATCTGGTCAACGCCAAACTGGCGATCCTCAATGAGAAGGCCGGCAACATCAATCAGGTGGTAGTGACTATCGTCAAGGTTGCTGACCAGACCAACCTGCTGTCGCTCAATGCTGCCATCGAAGCTGAGAAAGCCGGTGAGTATGGCCGTGGTTTTGCGGTGGTTGCGACAGAAGTACGCCGTCTGGCTGACCAGACTGCGGTGGCGACTTATGACATCGAGCAGATGGTCCGTGAGATCCAGTCGGCGGTGTCTGCCGGTGTGATGGGCATGGACAAGTTCTCCGAGGAAGTGCGCCGCGGCATGTTCGAAGTCACCCAGGTCGGCGAACAGTTGACGCAGATTATTCATCAAGTGCAGGCGTTGGCGCCTCGGGTGTTGATGGTCAACGAAGGCATGCAGGCTCAGGCTACCGGCGCCGAGCAGATCAATCAGGCGCTCGTGCAGTTGGGCGATGCCAGTAGCCAGACTGTGGAGTCCTTGCGTCAGGCCAGTTTTGCCATTGATGAGTTGAGTCAGGTGGCGGTCGGTTTGCGTAGCGGCGTTTCGCGTTTCAAAGTCTGAGTACTGACCATGAGCGATCAACCGGTCAGTCGCGGCAGTTCCTCGGTAGCGCCGAAAAACAAGCTGTTCCTGCTATTTCGTATCGGCGATGAACGCTACGCACTGGAGGCGCTGCAAGTCGCCGAAGTGCTGCCGCGTCTACCGCTCAAGGCCATTGCCCAGGCTCCACGATGGGTCGCAGGTGTGTTGGCCCATCGCGGCGATATGATCCCCGTGATTGATCTTGCAGCGTTGGCGTTCGGGCAGATCGCCAAGTCGCGAACCAGTACGCGATTGGTGTTGGTGCATTACCAGGTTGATGCCGGACAGCCCAAGCGCTTGCTGGGGCTGATTATCGAGCAGGCCACCGACATGCTGCGATGCGCGCCGGACGAGTTCAAGGACTACGGCCTGGACAATCCTGAGGCGTCCTATCTGGGGCCGGTACGCGAAGACGCGTCAGGGCTTGTGCAGTGGATCCACGTCCAGGACTTGCTCAGTGATCAGGTGCGTGAGTTGCTCTATCCGGCGCAGCCCCCGGAAGCTGAATTGATTGGAGAGGCACCATGAGCCAGGAGGCGCGCTTCTTCGGTTTTCTCAAGGACCGCATCGGCCTTGATGTCGCTTCCATAGGTGAGGCGATCGTCGAGCGTGCGATTCGTCAGCGTTATCTGGCCACCAAGGCTATCGACAGCGACGGTTACTGGCAGCTTCTGCAGTCATCGGCTGAAGAGCAACAGGCGTTGATCGAGGCTGTAATCGTTCCCGAAACCTGGTTTTTTCGCTATCCGGAATCCTTTGTTTCATTAGGCAACCTCGCCAAGGCACGCATTGCCGAGCTGAACGGCGTACGGCCGATCCGTATCCTCAGCCTGCCGTGTTCCACGGGTGAAGAACCTTATTCCATCGCCATGGCTTTGCTGGATGCGGGTGCGCTGGCAGCGCAGTTCACCATCGATGCAATGGATATCAGCCCGATATCCATTCAGCGCGCAGAGCGCGGCGTGTACGGTAAAAACTCGTTTCGCGGCGATGACATTTCTTATCGTGATCGTTATTTCAACGCCTCCGACGACGGTTTCGAGTTACAGGATCGGGTGCGTGAACGGATCAGCTTCCGTGCCGGCAATTTGCTCGATCCGGCACTGACAAACCAGACGGCCTATGACTTCGTGTTCTGTCGTAATTTGCTGATCTATTTCGATCAGCCCACGCAGAAACATGTGTTTGAGGTGCTCAAGCGCCTGACCCGCGATGACGGCATTCTGTTTATCGGACCTGCCGAAGGCAGCCTGTTGACGCGCATGGGCATGCGCTCGATTGGTATTCCCCAGACTTTTGCGTTCAGTCATTACAGCGCTCCGCAAGAGCCCGTACCGCTGCCTGCTGAGCCCTCTCCGCGCAGTGCAATTGTCCCGCCGGGTTTCAACCCGCGAAGCGTTTCGCGTACTCCGCCGCGACCGACCACCGTGTCGCTTGCGCCTACGCAACGGTCACCTTCCGTTGCAACGGGGAGCCCCGTTACGGCAACGGGTAGAGACGACGTTGCGACATTGCTCGCCACTATCGCCAGCCTTGCCAACGAAGGCAAAAGCGCTGATGCACGCGCTGCGTGTGAGCGCTTTCTGAAAAGCCATGAACCTGTGGCGCAGGTGTTTTACTGGTTGGGGTTGCTCAGCGAGGTCGAAGGCAGCAATGCCCAGGCTCAGGGCTTTTATCGCAAGGCGCTGTATTTGCAGCCGCAACACCCGGAGGCATTGGCGCAACTTGCAGCGTTGCTGGCGGCCCAGGGTGATAGCGCCGGGGCACGCAGGCTGAATGAACGTGCGGCCCGCAGTATGAACAAGCAAGGTGGTAGCCCGCGATGAGCAGAATCTTCAGCTATTCGAGCTTCATCCACGAGGATGCCCAGGCAATCGATGACTGCTGGAATCGCATCGGCATTCATGGTGACCGGTCGTGCCCGCTGCTGGTCGAGCATATCCACTGCCGTAACTGCCCGGTCTATGCCGCAGCGGCTACCAGCTTGCTGGATCGCTACGCGCTGACCCGAGGCGATGACGATCATGTGCAAGGGGCCGATTTCAAGGTCAAGACCAAGACGCGCTCGATTCTGGTTTTCCGTCTGGGCGAAGAGTGGCTGGGGTTCCCCACTCGCTGTATGGTCGAGATTGCACCATCACAAACCATTCATTCGCTGCCGCATCAGCGTTCCCGGGCACTGCTCGGTGTGGCCAATGTGCGTGGTGCGCTGGTTGCCTGCCTTTCACTGGTGGAATTGTTGGGGCTCGATACTACGGTTGTGCCTGCGCAATCGAGCCGGATTATGCCGCGCATGCTGATCGTGGCCGCTGACGGCGGTCCGGTGGTGGTGCCGGTGGATGAAATTCACGGTATCCATGCCATCGAAGAAGATCTGCTGGACTCGGCTTCGACTTCCGGAACGCATGCCAACGCGCGCTTTACCCGAGGTGTCTTGCAATGGAAGGATTACAGCCTGCGTCTGCTCGATGAAGAACAACTGTTGTCGGCGATCAATCGGAGCCTTTCATGACGCCAGATGAAATGCGCGATGCCTCGCTGTTCGAGCTGTTCACCCTTGAGGCCGAAGCCCAGACTCAAGTACTGAGCGGTGGTTTGCTTGCCCTTGAGCGTGACCCGACCCAGGCCGATCACCTGGAAGCCTGCATGCGTGCCGCCCACTCACTCAAAGGCGCGGCACGTATCGTCGGTGTCCATTTCGGTGTCAGCGTTGCCCATGTCATGGAAGATTGTCTGGTCAGCGCTCAGGAAGGTCGTCTTTATCTGCAGCCCGAACATATCGACGCCTTGCTGCAAGGGACTGATCTGTTGATGCGTATTGCGACGCCTGGCGTGAGCAACGTCGCGCAGGCCGATATCGACGCTTACGTAGAACGCATGAATACCCTGATGAGCCAGGGCAGCGGTATGCTGCGCGGTGCGACGTTATCAACCCCCTCCGCTGACGATGCCTTGTTGGCGGCCGCGATGGGGTTGACGCAATCGACGCCTTCCGGTCTTGATCCGTTGCTCGCACTCAAGCTTCCTGACGAAAATCCGGTGCCCGGTATTGCCACTGTGCCAGTGCCAGAGCCGGTGTCGTCTGTCGACGAAGGCCCGGTTGAGCCTGCTGCTGCGCCTGCCATGCGGCGTAACCGTCGGGCATCCGAGGGCGGCGAGCGCGTGTTGCGGGTGACGGCCGAGCGACTGAACAGCTTGCTGGATCTGTCGAGCAAGTCACTGGTCGAGACGCAACGCATCAAGCCTTATCTGGCCAATATGCAGCGGCTCAAGCGTATCCAGACCGGCAGCAGTCGCGCGCTGGATGATCTTGAGGCCAGTTTTGGCGAGGCTGGTCTTGGTCCGGATGCCCAAAAAGCTCTGGACGAAGCGCGCCGTCTACTCGCCGAAGCGCAGCAGATGCTGGTTAGCCAGACTGCTGAACTTGACGAATTCGGCTGGGTGGCGGGGCAGCGAGCGCAGGAGCTTTATGACACTGCACTGGCTTGCCGGATGCGACCGTTTGCCGATGTTCTGGCCGGTCAGGCGCGCATGGTGCGTGATCTCGGACGCGAGCTCGGCAAGCAGGTCCGGTTGGAAATCGAAGGCGAAAAAACCCAGGTCGATCGTGACGTGCTGGAAAAGCTCGAGGCCCCGCTGACCCATTTGCTGCGCAACGCTGTGGACCACGGCATCGAGCTACCTGAAACGCGGCTGGATGCGGGTAAACCGGCAGAAGGACTGATTCGTCTCAAAGCGTCCCATCAAGCGGGCCAGTTGCAGGTCGAGCTCAGCGATGACGGCGGCGGTGTGGACCTTGAGCGGTTGCGCAGCAATATCATCAAGCGTCAATTATCGCCTGCTGAAACGGCGTCGCAATTGAGCGAAGAAGAACTGCTGACGTTCCTGTTTCTGCCCGGTTTCAGTTTGAAAGACAAAGTCACCGAAATTTCCGGACGTGGCGTCGGCCTTGACGCTGTCCATGACATGGTTCGCCAACTGCGCGGCGTGGTCTTCGCTGAACAGCAGGCAAACCATGGCACCCGGTTTGTGATGGAAGTGCCGTTAACCCTGTCGGTAGTGCGCAGCCTGGTAGTAGAGGTCGGCGGCGAAGCCTATGCGTTCCCGTTGGCGCACATTGAGCGCATGAGCGATGTGCACAGCGACGATATTGTCCAGCTCGAAGGGCGCCAGCATTTCTGGCATGAAGGGCGACACGTCGGCCTGGTCGCCGCTAGCCAGTTACTGCACCGGCCACCAAGCCAGAGCTCTGAAGGTGTGCTCAAAGTCGTGGTGATCCGTGAGCGGGATGCGGTCTATGGCGTTGCTGTCGAGCGTTTTATCGGCGAGCGCACGCTCGTGGTATTGCCTTTGGATCCCCGGCTGGGCAAGGTCCAGGACATCTCCGCGGGTGCCTTGCTCGACGATGGCTCGGCAGTGCTGATCATCGATGTCGAGGATATGCTGCGTTCGGTAGAGAAGTTGCTCAACACCGGACGTCTTGAACGCATCGACCGGCGCAACCGTCAGGTTGACGCTGTATCGCGCAAACGTGTGCTGGTGGTCGACGATTCGTTGACGGTACGTGAGTTGCAGCGCAAGTTACTGGTCAATCGCGGCTACGAAGTGGCCGTTGCCGTGGACGGTATGGATGGCTGGAATGCATTGCGCGCAGAAGATTTCGATTTGCTCATCACCGATATCGACATGCCCCGCATGGACGGTATCGAACTGGTCACGCTGGTACGTCGGGATACTCGATTGCAGTCCCTGCCAGTGATGGTCGTTTCCTACAAGGATCGCGAAGAAGATCGCCGTCGTGGTCTGGATGCGGGGGCTGATTACTATCTGGCCAAGGCCAGTTTCCATGACGACGCGTTACTCGATGCCGTTGCTGAATTGATTGGGGATGCTCAGGCATGAAGATCGCGATCGTCAATGACATGCCTATGGCAGTCGAGGCCTTGCGTCGGGCGGTGGCCCTTGAGCCTTCGCACGAAGTGGTGTGGGTAGCGGGCAACGGGGCAGAGGCTGTGCGTAAATGCGCCGAGCTGCTTCCGGACGTCATTCTGATGGACCTGATCATGCCGGTCATGGACGGCGTCGAAGCCACCCGGCAGATCATGGCGGCGACGCCTTGCGCGATTGTGATCGTCACCGTCGACCGCCAGCAAAATATGAATCGTGTGTTCGAAGCGATGGGGCATGGTGCGCTGGATGTCGTGGATACGCCCGCCATCGGCGCAGGCAACCCCAGGGACGCCGCCGCACCGCTGTTGCGCAAGATCCTCAATATCGGCTGGTTAATGCGCCCGGAGCAACGCTCCGAACCGATTGTTTCGGCACCGTTGCGCTCCAGTAGTCAGCGTCAGCAATTGGTGGCTATCGGTTCGTCGGCAGGCGGGCCCGCAGCGCTGGAGATATTGCTGAAAGGCTTGCCGGTCAATTTCCCGGCGGCCATCGTGTTGGTGCAGCACGTGGATCAGGTTTTTGCCGCTGGCATGGCTGAATGGCTCAGCAGCTCCTCGGGGTTGCCGGTTCGGCTGGCTCAGGAAGGCGAACCGCCTCGGCCTGGAACGGTGCTGCTGGCGGGCACCAATCACCATATCCGTTTATTGAAGAACGGCACGCTGGCCTATACGGCAGAACCGGTCAATGAAATTTATCGGCCATCCATTGACGTTTTTTTTGAAAGCGTGGCGCGTTACTGGACCGGAGAAGCAGTAGGTGTTTTGCTGACGGGCATGGGACGCGACGGGGCTCAAGGCCTCAAGCTCATGCGCCAGCAAGGTTATTTGACCATCGCTCAGGATCAACAGTCCTGTGCGGTGTACGGCATGCCCAAAGCGGCAGCTGCCATTGATGCGGCGGTCGAGATCAGACCGCTGGAGACTATTTCGATGCGTTTGAAAGAGGTGTTCGCCCAATGAGTATTCAGGCGAAATCACTATCAGGCGCTGGACAGGAGTTCGGGAATGAATGACTTGCTGCTGGACTCCCTCCAGCCAGATGACGAAAACTCGGCCATGGTGCTGCTGGTCGATGATCAGGCGATGATCGGCGAAGCGGTCAGGCGTAGTCTGGCCAACGAGGAGCGTATCGACTTTCACTTCTGCGCTGATCCGCATCAGGCCATTGCGCAGGCGATCCAGATCAAGCCCACGGTTATCCTTCAGGATCTGGTCATGCCAGGCCTGGACGGCCTGACGCTGGTGCGCGAGTACCGCAATAATCCGCTGACCAAAGACATTCCGATCATCGTGCTTTCGACCAAGGAAGACCCGATGATCAAGAGCGCGGCGTTTTCTGCCGGTGCCAACGATTATCTGGTCAAACTGCCGGACACGATCGAGCTGGTGGCGCGGATTCGCTATCACTCACGCTCCTACATGACCCTGTTGCAGCGTGACGAAGCGTACCGTGCCTTGCGCGTGAGTCAGCAGCAGTTGCTCGACACCAACCTCGTGCTGCAGCGCCTGATGAACTCTGATGGTTTGACGGGCCTGTCCAACCGTCGTCATTTCGACGAGTACCTGGAGTTGGAGTGGCGTCGTGCGAGCCGTGATCAGACCCAGTTGTCGTTGATGATGATTGATGTCGATTTCTTCAAGGCGTACAACGACAACTTCGGCCATCTGGAAGGCGACGAAGCGCTGCGTCAAGTGGCCAAGGCCATTCGCGCCAGTTCGGCTCGCCCATCGGACCTGCCTGCGCGTTATGGCGGCGAAGAGTTCGCGCTGGTGCTGCCCAATACGTCACCGGGTGGTGCACGTCTGCTGGCCGAGAAGCTGCGCATGACCGTCGCGGGCATGAACATCCCGCACATCGCGCCGACACCTGGCGCTTCGTTGACGGTCAGCATTGGCGTATCGACCATCGTCCCGCAGCCTGGCACCAACAGCCGCCAGTTGATTCAGGAAGCGGACAAAGGGCTTTATGCGGCCAAGCATAATGGGCGTAATCAGGTTTCGGTGGCGTAGGGCCAGATTGAGGTCCGGCCTACGCTGTTGGCTTCAGGGTTGCAAAGCCTGATCCGCCATGTTGTACCTGAAAGGGTTGCCCGCCAAACTATTCAGATTGAGTCTCACTACAGGGATCCAGATCCCTGTTTTGGTTTTTATATTTAGCCTGATACGCCTTCGCCTTCGCCTTCGCCAATGCGCCAATGCGCTAAGGATGCCGACTTTATAGAAAAACGACTCTATAGGCAGACTATGGCCTATATTCCGAGCCCACGTTGCGATCATGATCTCGTTCCCTCTGCGCCAGGGTTCGTACGCCGACCCCGGAGCAGGTGCCCAAGTCGCCTGCTAAATTCCGCTCTTTCTTGAGGTCGCACCCCTTGCCCGGGCGTACGCCTACCAACGTTCCCGCATCATTGGCGTAGATGCACAGATTCTCGAGCCCTCTCAGCGTTATGTAATTCATGGCTGAACAGCCTGGTCTCCCGCGGTGTAGCTAAAAGGATTACCATTTAGTTGGCTTAGATTAAGTCTTATGATCGGCAGCCAGAGCCCTGTTCTGGTTTTGTACTTGCTTTGATAGATTTTTGCCTCTGCTAGACCGGGCGCATTTTTATAGAAGAATGACTCCAGTGGTAATTGAGTCGGAATGTTTTGTGCCCAGACTTTTACCATCACCTCGTTCCACAGCGCTTCCATATTGGGAGGACGGTTTTCTCTAACTTTCAGGCTGACCATAAATTGTTCGGGAGACGCAGTGCTTAAAGAGCACTGGTAATCCCGGTTGAGGATAGTTCGTGTATAAGCGTACCATTGGTCCACGGTTTGAACGCCTACCCCGGCGCAAGTACTGATATCGGCGAGTTGAAAGTTTCTCGGTTTGAGGCCACACCCCCGATTGCCCCGAGCGCCCACCAGAGTCCCGGCATCGTAGGCATACACGCACAAATATTCTACCGGCTTGCCTTGTGCAGTCGCTTCGCTCTGTGACAGGAATGTAAAACCGCTATTGTGGTAGAGGTTTTGAACATGAGCATCGGCTCTCATATAGGAAAATGAGATACCGCCTAGCTGGGTTGATAACGCGCTTGGATTCCAGGGGTCGTAGGCTCCATTCTCCGTCGCGCGAATAATAACTCCGTTACAGTAATAAGCCGGCAGGTTATTCGGACAGGCTGCCCTCGTATCCAAATACCGAGCGTTTATGGCCGCTGCTATGGCGTCACCTGATGAAGCGGAGTTGATAATCTCAAGGGATAAAGCTTCAGATATTTTAAGCGGTTCCAGGCCAATCCCCACGCTGTAGGTAAACACCCCATTGCCACCCACGTCACCGGCCACTGCAGATGTGGGTACGGTGAACACCACCGGCCGAGCCGTACCCACGAGTTGAACGGTTGCATTGTATTGAGATTTACCTGTCCATCTCAGTCCTACGTTGTGCCCACTGGTAATAGTGGGGTAGGTGACATTGACTGTCACGTTGGCGCCCAGTGTTGAAAGGTTCAGCTTCCCTGCTTGTGCTTGTGGCGCAACCGGTTTCGGAAAAGTGGCGGGAACTGCGTTCCCTATTACATTGATCGATAGACGATTGGATACTTCGATAGGGCTGTTATCGACGCCCACGCTGTAAGTCAATACGCCGCTGCTGCCTGTATCGGCAGCTATGTTGGCCTTAGGCACAGTAAACGTCAGCGGTCCCGCTGCGCCCACTGTCTGCACGGGTGATTTATAGGTGTTTTTACCCGTCCACCACACCGAAACAGTATGACCTGTAGCAACAGCCGGATACGTGACGTTTACAGTGGCATTCGCACCCAGTGTGTTCAGATCGATTGTCTTGTTGGGGGCTTCAGTTACCGTGGGGTCAGGCAATACCAATGCGCGTGTTGTACTGCTCTGGATAACCGACGCCTCTACGTTTGATGTTGAACTGCCCAGGCGGTTCTGCAAACCGGTAGCTAAACTACATGCGCTCAACGCGCAGGACAACGTTATGGCAAGGACAGTGCATTGTGATGTCAAACGCATGATGACGTCTCGCTTTTGCCTGGTTTTTGCCGTAGATACAAGAGGGCGTCCAACTCGTTATCTATAGGGCAATGCGCGTTGAATGGTCGGAACGTTACGCTGCTTATCGGTAAGTTTTACCGTTCTGTAGGTGTGACTAGATATCTGGCCGTGTACCAGGGAAGCGATGCAGGATGCACCGCTTTTTTAAGCTTTTGAGTTATCGGATAGTGGCTTGCTAAGCAATGACTTTGACCGAAAGCGGTGCGGAGATGTTGATGGGATCGTTACCTGAACCGACCGAGTAAGTCACCGTGCCACTGGCGTTCAAATCGGCTTCGATATTGCCCTTTGGAATGAGGAATTGCAGTGTTTTAATGTCTATTACTGTCTGGATAGGGGTGTGATACATCACCTTGCCACTCCAGCGTGCACCGACTGATTGGCCAACAGCCATGCTTGGGTAAGTGACACTCACCGTCGCACTATCGCCAAGAGTGCTTAATTGAATCGTACCGTTTTGCGCCTCCAGCACAACGGGCGACGGCAAGATGGATGAACGTGCATTCGTTTGAGAGGTCATTGTGGTCTTCCTGATTTTCTTATAAAGAGAGTTCTGGGAAGGAGGGGATCCAACCGTCATGAAAGTCTGGCAGAAGGATGGATAAGTGAAAGACCATGTCGCTATGGTATTAATCGCTAAATTTTATATGTGTCGTTGAGAGGTAACTATTATCGGTGGTTGAAAGTACCCGTGATTAGTTATCCATGTTGATCTGCTCTGCTTCCCACTGTTCAAGCCGACCTCAGCCTTTTTCTCGTGGAGCATTGATAGCAGGATGCCGCGATGAACCGATATTTCGAAGAGGATGCCCAGTCCTGCAGCGGGCTTGCGTGAATGCTGCTCATCACTGCCCAACGGGCTGCCTTCATCGCCCTCACTCGGGTATACTCACCGGCTTTGAAAATTTCGCCTGCGAGTGCTGCCCACCATGGAAATCAACCCGATCCTAAACAGCATCAAGGACCTGTCCGAGCGCTCCGAAACCATTCGGGGGTATCTTTGACTACGATCACAAACATGATCGTCTGACCGAAGTTAACCGCGAGCTCGAAGATCCAAATGTCTGGAACAACCCAAGCTACGCCCAGGAACTAGGCCGCGAGCGTTCGCTGTTGGCGCAGATTGTAGACACCCTGGACGAAATGTCCTCCGGTCTGGCCGATGCCAAAGACCTGCTGCTGATGTCCGCCGAAGAAGAAGACCAGGCTGCCGTCGATGACGTGGCTGCCGAAGTCGAGCGCCTGCGTGCGTCGCTTGAGAAGCTTGAATTCCGTCGCATGTTCAGCGGCGAGATGGACCCCAACAACGCCTACCTGGATATCCAGGCCGGCTCCGGCGGTACCGAAGCACAGGACTGGGCCAACATCCTGCTGCGCATGTACCTGCGCTGGGCTGACAAGCGCGGTTTCGACGCTACGATCATGGAACTGTCCGCCGGTGAAGTCGCCGGTATCAAGGGCGCTACCGTGCACATCAAGGGCGAATACGCCTTTGGCTGGCTGCGTACCGAAATCGGCGTGCACCGTCTGGTGCGCAAGAGCCCGTTCGACTCCGGTAATCGTCGTCACACCTCGTTCTCGGCGGTCTTCGTTTCTCCGGAAATCGACGACAACATCGAAATCGACATCAATCCGTCGGACCTGCGTATCGATACCTATCGTTCGTCCGGTGCCGGTGGTCAGCACGTAAACACCACTGACTCGGCCGTGCGGATTACTCACGTACCGACCAACACCGTGGTGAGCTGTCAGAACGAACGTTCCCAGCACGCGAACAAAGACACCGCTATGAAAATGTTGCGGGCGCGCTTGTATGAGCAGGAAGTGCAGAAACGCAACGCCGCTTCCCAGGCACTGGAAGACACCAAGTCCGATATCGGCTGGGGTCACCAGATCCGTTCATACGTGCTGGACGCCTCGCGGATCAAGGATCTGCGGACCAACATCGAACGCAGTGACTGCGACAAGGTGCTGGACGGCGATCTCGACGAGTACCTGATTGCGAGCCTGAAACAAGGGCTGTAACCCGTCAGCCTTGATCTTCAAGACCCCCGTGCAAACGCGGGGGCAACGAACCTGTGATGGAATATTTAAAGACATGAGCGACCAACAACTCGACCCGCAAGCCCTGCAACAGGAAGAAAACACCCTGATCGCCCTGCGCAAGGAAAAGCTTGCTGCCGAGCGCGCCAAGGGTCAGGCTTTTCCTAATGACTTCCGCCGCGACAGCTACTGCAATGACCTGCAGAAAAAGTACGTGGACAAGACCAAGGAAGAGCTGGCTGAAGCGGCGATCCCGGTCAAGGTTGCCGGTCGCATTATGCTCAACCGTGGCTCGTTCATGGTGATTCAGGACATGACCGGTCGCATCCAGGTCTACGTCAACCGCAAGACTTTGTCGGAAGAAACCCTGGCCGCAGTGAAAACCTGGGACCTGGGCGACATCATTGCTGCTGAAGGCACTCTGGCGCGTTCGGGCAAAGGCGACCTGTACGTTGAAATGACCAGCGTGCGTCTGCTGACCAAATCCCTGCGCCCGCTGCCGGACAAGCACCACGGTCTGACCGATACCGAGCAGCGCTATCGTCAGCGCTACGTTGACCTCATCGTCAACGAAGAAGTGCGTGATACCTTCCGTGTGCGTTCTCAAGTCATCGCTCACATCCGCAGCTTCCTGATGAAGCGTGACTTCCTGGAAGTCGAAACGCCAATGCTGCAGACCATCCCTGGCGGCGCAGCAGCCAAGCCGTTTGAAACTCACCACAATGCGCTGGACATGGAAATGTTCCTGCGTATCGCGCCTGAGCTGTACCTGAAACGTCTGGTGGTTGGCGGCTTCGAGAAAGTGTTCGAGATCAACCGCAACTTCCGTAACGAAGGCGTCTCGACCCGTCACAATCCTGAGTTCACCATGCTTGAGTTCTATCAGGCGTATGCGGACTACGAAGACAATATGGACCTCACCGAGGAGCTGTTCCGCGAGCTGGCTCAACTGGTTCTGGGGACTACTGATGTGCCTTACGGCGACAAGGTATTCCACTTCGGCGAACCGTTCGTGCGTCTGTCGGTGTTCGACTCGATCCTCAAGTACAACCCGGATCTGACCGCTGCTGACCTGCAAGACATCGACAAGGCTCGTGCCATCGCCAAGAAAGCTGGCGCCAAAGTGCTGGGCTTCGAAGGTCTGGGCAAGCTGCAGGTGATGATTTTCGAAGAGCTGGTCGAGCACAAGCTGGAGCAGCCGCACTTCATCACTCAGTACCCGTTCGAAGTGTCGCCACTGGCACGCCGCAACGATGACAACCCGAACGTCACCGACCGTTTTGAACTGTTCATCGGCGGCCGTGAAATCGCCAACGCTTACTCCGAGTTGAACGACGCGGAAGATCAGGCCGAGCGCTTCCAGGCTCAGGTTGCCGACAAGGACGCGGGCGATGACGAAGCCATGCACTACGACGCTGACTTCGTGCGTGCGCTGGAGTACGGCATGCCGCCGACTGCCGGTGAAGGCATCGGCATCGACCGTCTGGTCATGCTGCTAACCAATGCCCCGTCGATCCGGGACGTGATCCTCTTCCCGCACATGCGCCCACAAGCGTAAGTGACGTGAAAAACGAGCCGCCTGTGATGGGCGGCTTTTTTTTGCGTGACGATTTGGCCTCTGAAAGCTTCAGTTCAGACATGTTGGTTTACATTTTCAGCGCAACTGGCATCTTGGCCTGGTGTGATTGCTCCGGGCTGGCAGGAGCGAACTTGTTCGCGAGGCGCTTACATGACCACCGCCGCGTCGACAAACAGGCTCTTGCCGTTGCAATCCCGGACAGATCGTTTTCAAGCAAAAGGAAAGAACCGTCGTGACCCGTTCGATTGCTCAAAATGGAGCCGCTGGTGCTGCCAGCGCCGTGGTGCAAAGTGTCGAGTATCAAGGTCGCAAGGCGAGTCGACAGGGCAGTGAACAGCGCAGGCAGGAAATTCTCGATGCCGCCATGCGCATCGTGGTCCGTGACGGCGTGCGTGCGGTGCGTCACCGCGCAGTGGCTGCGGAAGCGGGTGTACCGCTGTCGGCCACCACGTACTACTTCAAGGACATCGATGATCTGCTCACCGACGCTTTTTCTCAGTACGTCGAACGCAGCGCCGCGTACATGGCCAAGCTCTGGGAAAGTACCGAAGTCACCTTGCGCGAAATGGTGGGGCGTACTGACGGCACGACTGCTGGTCGTGCGCGTCTGGCTGATGAAATCGCGATCATGGCCATGGAATATATTCGTCGGCAACTGTCGACCCGCCGCGATTATTTGATTGCAGAACATGCCTTCCACTGTGAGGCGTTGATTAACCCGCGTCTGGCCCGACTGGTGGATGCGCATCGGGATATTCTGCTGCAAGGTGCCTACCGCCTTTTGCAGGTCATGGGTTCGGTTCAGCCGCTTCAGGACGCTCAAGTGTTGACGGGGGTCATGTGTCGGATGGAGTATCAAGGTCTGCTACATGGCCCGCAGCCCGACGCGGACAAAGAAAACCTCGGTATTCTCACCCGTCAGATGCATCTGGTATTAGGCACGACAAAGCCGCTCGACGAGTGACAAGCCCCCTTCTCGGGAGTAGCCAATGAAAGCCTGGCGTCTGCTTGTCGCCTTGTCGTTCCTGCTGTTGAGTGGCTGCCTGGTGACGTTCAAGGATTCGATTCCGGCGCGCGAAGCAGCGCCAACGCAACTGCTGGGCAACTGGACCAGCAAGAATGCCTGGGGCGAGCCGCTTGAGCTGGAAATCAGCCGGATCAGCAGCAACGAGTACAAGGCGGTCAGCTACCGTAAGGGGGATCGCAAGGGCCGCGATACATACGCTTTTACCGTGTCCCGGCATGGCAGTCGCTGGTACCTGAGCGCCGGTCTGCCGGAAAAATATGGCGGCCATTTCGTAATGGCTGGCTTTGAACTGGCGCAAACCGGCGAGTTGGTGGTCTACAACCTGGACATGGATCGCTTCAACCAATGGGTTGAGCAAAAAGTGCTCAGTGGCGAAAAAATGCCAATCGGGAAAGACGACGGATTGTTGATCACCAGCCCTCTGGATCAAGTGTTTGGTTACCTGAACGATCCGGCCAATTCTGATGTTTTTCTCGAGGTAGCGCGTTACCAGCGGCTGCCCGAGCAGGGCACACGCCCGACCAACCAAGGGCCGACCAAGGCGCAATAACCAAGGAGCACGGGGTGGACGAGTACCAGCAGACTATACGAACGTTGTCGGATCGGATCGTCGCAGCCCAGACGCCGATTCGGGTTCTGGATGCGGTGAAGTGGGACGACACGGTGCGCAAGGATTTTCTTGCGGCCAAAGGCAAGGCCTTACCTGCGGTGGATCGCGCCTACTACGAAAATCGGCCTCTGGGTTTTGACTCTTCTGAACTGAAGCTCGAGTTCCAGAATATCGAGCGCGACATCACCCGTCAGTTGGGCCAGTTCAACCCTGTGGGCCAGATCATGCGCCGCATGTGCAAGGAGTACCGCATGGTAGTCCGCATGCTGGAGGCCCGAGGCACTGCGGATTTCGGGTTGATCTCCCAGGAGTTGTACGGCGCGGCGTCTGACGCTTTTCATGCCGGTGATCCAACCCTGGCTGATCTGGGTTTGATGCTTTCTGACTACCTCAATAACATCGCCGGTCGCGGTGACCTCAAGGATGAACCGAAAATCCTGACGGCCAAAGACGCGGTGTCTTTGTTGCAAAGTCGTCTGAACAAGGTTTTTGGTGAGGCCGAAGAGACCATTCGCGTCTTCGAATCCGACGGCATCGTCGCCGATGCCGCGGCAGGCGCCGACTACATCAAGATTCGCTCCGACGCGATGTTCAACGAGCGCGATGTCCGCGCGCTGGAAGTTCATGAGGGTCTGGTGCATGTGGGCACCACGCTGAATGGCCAGAATCAGCCGATCTGTACCTTCCTGTCAAAAGGACCGCCGTCCTCGACGGTGACGCAGGAAGGCCTGGCGATCCTCATGGAGGTTATCGCCTTTGCCTCCTACCCAAGTCGTTTGCGCAAGCTGACCAACCGGACTCGCGCCATCCACATGGCAGAGGAGGGCGCAGATTTCCTTCAGGTGTTCGAGTTCTATCGTGAGCAAGGTTTTGGCATGTCTGAAAGCTACGGTAATGCCAGCCGGGTTTTCCGCGGCTCGGTGCCCAATGGCCTGCCGTTCACAAAGGACCTGTCCTATCTCAAGGGTTTCATCATGGTTTACAACTATATTCAGCTCGCCGTGCGCAAGGGCAAGCTGGAACAAGTGCCACTGCTGTTCTGTGGCAAAACCACCCTTGAGGACATGCGTACATTGCGTCAGTTGGTGGATGAAGGCCTGGTCGTGCCGCCCAAATACCTGCCCGAGCAGTTCCGGGACATGAATGCGCTGTCGGCGTGGATGTGCTTCTCGAACTTCCTGAACCACCTGAGCCTGGACCGGATCGAGGCGGACTATTCGAATATTTTGTAGCGCCTCAGATCTCTTGTAGGAGCTGCCGAAGGCTGCGAAGGCGGTGTGTCATTAGAATCCGATCGCAGCCTTCGGCAGCTCCTACAGAAAATGTATTTTATTGATCCGAGCCGCATCAAAAAACAAAAGGAATCCCGCTTGAAATTCCTCATCACCCTCACGCTGCTCTTGTCCCTGAGCGGCTGCAGCTCGATGCTGTTCTACCCGGAACCGGGCCTGCCGTTTACCCCTGAAAAAGCCCACCTGCAATACCGCGACGTGACCCTGACCGCTGCCGACGGCACGCAACTTCATGCCTGGTGGTTGCCTGCCAAAGAAGGCGTTGAAGTCAAAGGCACGGTGCTGCACTTGCATGGCAATGGCGGCAATCTGGCCTGGCACCTGGGCGGTAGTTGGTGGTTGCCGGAGCAGGGTTATCAGGTTCTGATCCTTGACTATCGCGGCTATGGTTTATCCCAGGGGGCGCCCAGCCTGCCTGCGATTTATCAGGACGTGGATGCAGCATTCGACTGGCTGAACAGAGCCCCTGAAGTGCAGGGCAAGCCGCTGGTCGTGCTCGGTCAAAGCATCGGCGGGGCCTTGGGAGTTCATTACCTGTCGGAGCATCCGCAGCAACGTTCGCGGCTCAAGGCGCTGATTCTCGATGGAGCGCCCGCCAGTTACCGTAAAGTCGCTCGTTATACGCTGAGTACTTCATGGCTGACCTGGCCGTTCAAAACACCGCTTTCCTGGTTGATACCCGACGCCGACAGCGCCATCAATGGCCTGCCGAAATTGAAGGGGACGCCGATGCTGATATTCCAGAGCATGGACGACACCCTCGTGCCGCTCGACAACGGCATCAGCCTCTATCAGGCCGCGCCCCTGCCACGGGTGCTGCAACTGACCCGTGGCGGTCATGTGCAGACATTCTCTGACCCCACCTGGCGTCAGGTGATGATCCGCTATCTGGAGGATCCGCAGCACTTCAATGGTCTGCGTCGTCTCGGTGAAGTGCCGAATTACCCGGATCCCTCTGAAAAAGAAACACCTGAGAACCGCAAATGAGTGAAGAGCGCAATGCCATTCCCCTGATCATCACGGGTATTTGCACGATCTTCGTCACTGTCGGCACGCTTTGGTATTACGGCTATCTGCATTTCGCCAAACCTGAGGATGCGCTGTTGCTCAACGAGTTCACGATGCTCAAAACCGTGCCGGGCGAAGACTATAAAATCGCCGCCACACCTGCCGCCGAAGTCGCGCAATGCATTGATGGCGTGCTGGTGTTGTTTGATACAGCGCAGAAGGGACTGTCAGGAGTTCTGATCAATAACAGGAAGCAGGCAGTGCGCTGTGCAGGCCAGGAGACGCCACAGCAACTTCAGCCTTGATTGTGAAATGCGATCCCCTGTGGGAGCTGGGCTTGCCCGCGATAAGGCTGAATGCGTTCTAAAGTGAACCGCATTCAGCCTTATCGCGGGCAAGCCCAGCTCCCACAGGAGAACTCACTCAGATCCGTATTAAGTAAACTACAACAAAAAAGCCCGGCCTGTTTTCACAGGCCGGGCTTCTGGATTGCAGCGTCAGCGATTTACTTCATCGACGAACGCGGCGCTACCGGCTGGTTGTCGTTGGAAACGGTCACTTCCACACGGCGGTTCTGGGCACGGCCCGAAGCGCTGGTGTTGTCGGCAACCGGGTATTCCTTGCCATAACCCTGGGAAACTACGCGGGCTGGATCAACGCCCATTTTCACCAGTGCCATGCGCACAGAGTTGGCGCGACGCTCGGACAGAGACAGGTTGTAGGAATCGGAACCCGAACTGTCGGTATAACCTTCCACGATCACTTTGCGATCCGGGTTATCACGCAGGTAGGTCGCCAGTTGGTTGACGTTAACCAGACCGCTGGATTTCAGCTCCGCCTTGTTCAGGTCAAACAGCACGTCGCCGAAAGTCACCAGCGTACCGCGCTCGGTTTGCTTGGCGTTCAGGCTGCTTTGCAGTGCCTTGATCTGAGCGTCACGGGCATCCAGACGGGCTTGAGCGCGCTGAGCGGAGGCACCTTTCAGTTCCTCTTCAGCGGTGCGCAGGGCAATAGTCTGCTTCGCAACTTCAACACGCTGGTTGGTCAGATAAGCCAGTTGGTCGACTTTCTTCTCGTCTTCGCTGTTGCGATAGGCTGCGTCAGCCTTGTCCAGCCAGTCGCTGGCGTCTTTGGTTTCCAGCGCCGCTACTTTGGTAGCCTGCGGGTTGGTCTGCAGAGCGGAGAAGTTGGTGCGAGCCTGTTCCAGATTCTGGTTAGGCGGCGTCGAGCAAGCGGCCAGTGCAACACTCATGGCCAGCAGGGCAGGGATCATCACTTGTTTGCGCATAATAGTTTCGTCCTTTCAATCGAATTCGAAATGCATGAAAAACGTTGGCTGCAACGTTGGTTACTGGGCCGGTGCCGGTTGCACCTGACGCAGACCTTCTTCACGTAGTTCGTTGACGCCTTGACGGGCATCCTGCACAGCTCGCTCTGCCTTGGCAGCCTGGGATTTACGTTCGGCTACGCGAGCGTCCCATTCAGCTTGTTCAGCCAGGCGGCGTGCTTCGTCGTATTTCTGTTCTTGCATGGCGAGCTCGGCTTGCTTGAGTTTGTCTTGCGCCGATTTCATTTCCACTGCGGAGAACTCGGTACCACCGGCGCTGACGGCGCTGTTGACGGCCGATTGGCTCACAGCGTACTGCTCGGTCGGAGGATTACCTGCACAACCAGCGAGTACGAAGCTGGCACCCAGTGCCAGAGCAGTCAGTTTCAGACCGCGCAGGCCTTTGAATTTGGTGTTGGCAGTAAGCGTGTTCATCGTGATCGACTCCATTATTTAACTCCTGAAAATCTTGAGTGTTCCATGACAGTCGTTGGCCTGAAGCGTGCGAGGTAGCGTATGGCTGCGCCGTTGGCTATCCGTAGGCTTTTCTGTAATGGCTATGGGCTCGGACACATGAGCTTTTTGAATAGTTCAGGTTTTTTTTGACGTCAACAGTTAGTGAGGCCAGGGAACAAATCATGTGAAAGAACGATCCTCGCACGTCATTGCCAGGCCGTCTTGAGGCCCGCGCGACGCGTAAGCGGGTTGTTACTCAGAGTCCTTTTTTTCGGACAACTCATGCAGATACCGCCGCGAAAGCGCCAGAAAACGTGGGGTAGGGCCTACGTCTTCGTAGACCGGGTCACCTTCTTCATCAGTGGTCACGACATGCTGGCCTTTGACGTAAGGGAAGCTCGCTTCGAGTTCTTCCAGGGCTGCACCGATCAGCTCGCCCAGTAACTCTTCAGGATGATGTTTGGGGTACATCTCTGTCAGCGCGCTCAAGCGCGCAGCGGACTCCATGTCCAGGTGGATCGCATATTCAGTCTGGGTCAGCCGTCCTTTGGCGTTCTCTTCCCAATGGTTGGCGAGTTCACGGATTTTCATAGGGACCTCTTTGTTTGCCCACCGATGGCAGGTCTGCTTGAGTGCTGATTCATTGAGTGCTCAGCCATGGTTCACCGATGAGATTAGCCGGGTTATTTCAAAAGGTTTATTCACCGGGTGTTGGCGTGGCTGTTGATTTTGCTGCACTGATGGTAGAAAAGGGATAGATCAGAATTCTGCACGCCTGTTCAGTCGCTAACGCTTTGAGGCGGGTGGCGCCCACACAAAAATCAGGGGGAGAGGAACGATGGCTGATATCGACGCGCGTTTACGCGAGGATGTGCACCTGCTGGGTGAGCTGTTGGGCAATACCATTCGCGATCAGCGCGGGAGTGAGTTTCTCGACAAGATCGAACGTATTCGCAAAGGAGCCAAGGCCGGTCGGCGCGGTTCGGCTGAGGGCGCCGAGCAGCTTACTTCCAGTGTTGATGGCCTGGCCGAAGATGAATTACTGCCGGTTGCGCGGGCCTTCAATCAGTTTCTCAACCTGGCCAACATCGCCGAGCAATATCAACTGATTCGGCGGCGTGACGATTCACAGCCGCAACCGTTTGAATCTCGAGTGCTGCCTGAGCTGCTCGACCGCCTCAAAAGTGCAGGACATAAACCCGAGACCTTGGCTCGGCAGTTGAGCAAGCTGGAAATCGAACTGGTCCTCACTGCGCACCCCACCGAAGTGGCACGCCGCACCCTGATTCAGAAGTACGACGCCATCGCCGCACAACTTGCGGCCCTCGATCATCGTGATCTGAGCAGCGCCGAACGTGAGCAGATCACCGAGCGCCTGCAGCGTCTGATTGCCGAAGCCTGGCACACTGAAGAGATTCGCCGCACCCGACCGACCCCGGTGGATGAGGCGAAATGGGGTTTCGCCGTTATCGAGCATTCGTTATGGCATGCAGTACCCAATTACCTGCGCAAGGCCGATCACGCGTTGCATGCAGCCACCGGTTTTCATCTGCCACTGGAGTCTGCGCCGATTCGTTTTGCCTCATGGATGGGCGGCGACCGTGACGGTAATCCCAACGTCACGGCGGCGGTTACGAGAGAGGTGCTGTTGCTGGCCCGCTGGATGGCGGCGGATCTATATGTGCGTGACGTCGATCAACTGGCAGCCGAATTGTCGATGCAGCAAGCCAGTGATGCGTTACGTGCCAGTGCAGGCGACAGCGCTGAACCCTATCGTGCTGTCCTGAAGCAACTGCGCGAGCGGCTACGGGCGACCCGCAACTGGGCTCAGGCTTCGCTGGCCGTCACACAGCCCGCGCCAGATAACGTGCTGCATGATAATCGCGAGCTACTTGAGCCGCTGATGCTCTGCTTTCAGTCGCTGCATGAGTGCGGCATGGGCGTGATCGCGGATGGTCCGCTGCTGGACTGTCTGCGTCGTGCAGTAACGTTCGGTCTGTTTCTGGTGCGTCTGGATGTCCGTCAGGACTCCACCCGGCATAAGTCGGCCATGACCGAAATTACCGACTACCTTGGTCTTGGCCGCTATGAGGAGTGGGACGAGCAGGCACGCGTTGATTTCCTGTTGCGGGAATTGAACAGCCGACGTCCGTTGCTGCCTGCGCACTTCAAACCGGCCGCTGACACCGCCGAGGTGCTGGCAACCTGTCGCGAGGTGGCTGCTGCGCCTGCCGCCTCGTTGGGTTCCTATGTGATTTCCATGGCCGGTGCTGCTTCGGACGTGTTGGCGGTGCAGTTGCTGCTCAAAGAGGCGGGCTTGCAGCGCCCTATGCGCGTCGTGCCGCTGTTCGAAACCCTCGCGGACCTGGATAACGCCGGACCAGCCATGGAACAGTTGTTGAACCTGCCGGGCTACCGTTCACGCCTGCACGGCCCGCAGGAAGTCATGATTGGCTATTCCGATTCCGCCAAGGATGCGGGCACCACTGCCTCGGCCTGGGCGCAGTATCGTGCGCAGGAAAAACTCGTTGATATCTGCCGCGCCCAGCAAGTCGAACTGCTGCTGTTTCATGGTCGCGGGGGCACTGTTGGGCGTGGTGGTGGTCCTGCTCACGCGGCGATTCTGTCGCAGCCACCGGGTTCGGTCGCAGGGCGTTTCCGTACCACCGAACAGGGTGAAATGATCCGCTTCAAGTTCGGCCTGCCAGACATCGCCGAGCAGAACCTCAATCTATATCTGGCCGCCGTGCTGGAAGCCACCTTGCAACCGCCACCGCCGCCCGAGCCTGCATGGCGAGAGATGATGGATAACCTGGCGGCCGATGGCGTCAGCGCTTATCGCGCGGTGGTGCGTGAGCATCCGGAGTTCGTCGAATACTTCCGTCAGGCCACACCGGAGCAGGAACTGGGTCGATTGCCTTTGGGGAGCCGTCCGGCCAAGCGCAGGGAAGGGGGCGTAGAGAGCCTGCGGGCCATCCCGTGGATTTTCGCCTGGACTCAGACGCGATTGATGTTGCCCGCCTGGCTTGGCTGGGAGGCAGCGCTCAATAAGGCCCTCGAACGTGGCGAAGGTGAACTGTTAGGGCAGATGCGTGAACACTGGCCGTTCTTCCGCACCCGGATCGACATGCTGGAGATGGTGCTGGCCAAAGCCGACCACGATATTGCCCAACTGTACGATCAGCGTCTTGTGGAGCCGAGACTGCAACATTTGGGTACGCATTTACGCGACCTATTGTCGCAGGCATGCTCCGTAGTGCTGGGGCTGACCGGGCAATCGCAACTACTGGCTCATAGCCCTGCGACGCTTGAATTCATCAGCCTGCGCAACACGTATCTGGATCCACTGCATCTGCTTCAGGCAGAGTTGCTTGCCCGTTCACGCAACCGTGAGGCAAGTCTGGACAGTCCTCTGGAGCAGGCACTGCTGGTGTCTGTGGCGGGTATTGCCGCCGGATTGCGTAACACCGGTTAGTCAGCGCTTCCGTTAATGGCGCGCCGTCAATTGCCAGTGCGCCATTGGCATCAATGACTTGCGCGCTTTTGACTGGCTCAAGCCACCTGAACCAATTTCGCACTCTGCTACCTCTGACCGGGTAGTGGATACTGCGACTTTTGGCGGCTTGTGCCACTTGTGTCGGCTGTGTATCTTGATCAGCCTTTGGCCATTCTTCGGCTCGAACCACATTTGAGATTGGTCCAGTAGTGGCGAATCCGACGTTTACATATAAAAAATTTGAGGAGCACATCGATGCGCGTGATTCTGCTGGGAGCTCCCGGGGCCGGTAAAGGTACTCAGGCAAAATTCATCACCGAAAAATTCGGCATCCCGCAAATTTCCACAGGCGATATGCTGCGCGCTGCCGTCAAGGCTGGCACTGAACTGGGCCTTAAAGCCAAGAGCGTCATGGACAACGGCGGTCTGGTTTCCGATGACCTGATCATCGGTTTGATCAAGGATCGTCTGTCCGAGCCTGATTGCGCCGGCGGCGTGCTGTTTGACGGTTTTCCCCGCACCATTCCACAGGCGGAAGCGCTTCTGGCGGCGGGTCTGGAAATCGACCACGTGCTGGAGATCGCTGTAGATGACGAGGAAATCGTCAAGCGCATGTCCGGTCGCCGTGTACACGAAGGCTCTGGCCGTATCTATCACACCATTTTCAATCCGCCCAAGGTTGAAGGTATTGATGATGTGACCGGCGAGCCACTGTTGCAGCGCAAGGATGACGTCGAAGAAACCGTTCGCCATCGCCTGGCCGTGTATCACGACCAGACCAAGCCGCTGGTTGAGTTCTACAGCAAACTCGAAGCGAAAAATGGCAAGCCTAAGTGCAGCCACATCGCAGGCGTCGGTTCGGTTGAAGACATCACCAGAAAAGTGCTTGAAGCTCTGAGCTGACAGCACTGGCTTGAGTCAACAAACGGTCCGCTTGCGGGCCGTTTTGTCGTTTATAATGCGCCCCTTTTTTGATCTCGATGGATAACCCTGATGACCACCTTGCTGGCCCTGGACACCGCCACTGAAGCCTGCTCGGTCGCTTTGCTGCACGACGGCAAGGTGCTGAGCCACTACGAGGTGATCCCGCGCCTGCACGCCCAGCGTTTGCTGCCCATGATCAAAGCGATCATGGCAGAGGCGGGTATTGGCCTGTCAGCGCTGGATGCCATTGCTTTTGGCCGTGGTCCGGGTGCCTTTACGGGCGTGCGGATCGCCATTGGCGTTGTGCAGGGGTTGGCCTTTGGTCTGGAGCGTCCGGTTCTCCCCGTTTCCAATCTGGCAGTGCTGGCCCAGCGAGCAATGCGCGAGCACGGTGCTCATCAGGTTGCTTCGGCCATCGACGCGCGCATGGATGAGGTTTACTGGGGTTGCTTTCGCGAGTTCGCAGGAGAGATGCGTCTGCTTGGCGCCGAAGCCGTACTCCCGCCAGAGCAGGTTGCTTTGCCTGTTGATGCGAGTGGTGAATGGTTTGGTTCGGGTACAGGCTGGGAGTACGCCGAGCGTCTGCCGGTCAGCGTCATAGGCCACGACGCCGGTATGCTACCCCATGCTCAGGATTTACTGACCCTGGCGACCTTCGCCTGGCAGCGCGGTGAGGCCATCGTTGCAGACGATGCCCAGCCGGTTTATCTGCGGGATAAAGTGGCCACGCCCAAAGCCCGATGATTTCTGTAGGTACTCGCTCTTGCAGGTTCTACGCGATCCGGTGGGACCGAATTCATTCGGGAAGGCGGCATTCCTGACGGCAGAGATAAATCGAACGCACAGGCCCCTTCGCGAATGAATTCGCTCCCACGGATTTGCGTTTGCAGGCCAACATAGAATCTCCCGCAGGAATCTGTGTTTGCAGCCCTACGCAGGGTCTGTGCCATCCTGGGAACCCTTTGTGGTTAGTCAAAACACGACCTTTCATCGCCTAAAATCCTCAACTTCCCGCTTGTTGCGAAACTTTTTCAAATTGTGTGGTCTAGTTATCGTTCGGGTAATTGCAACACTCTGCCCGTGAAGTTAGATTGCCACTATAAGATGCAGAGTACGCACTAATGCGCATAGACGGCCCTTCACAACGTTCATACCCCATCAAACGCAAGCCGCGTAATCAGCCTGCGATCGTTGATGGCACCTTCGAAGAAGTCGAAAACGACGCCGAAGTTGCCCAGCAGCCAGCGCAAAGCGCTCGCTCAGGTGGTAATGCACAGGCCAATTCGACTGCCAACGTTCCTGCACGTCCGCAAGACATCATCTTCCCGCGTTCCATGAGCACTCGCGTTGCCACTGCGCTGGCCAGTTACCTGACCACCGCCAGCTTCGTTGACTGGGATCTGGAAGTTTCAGGGCTTGATCTCCACGTTTGAATGATTCTCGCCTGCCTTACTTTCTGGGATGTCCGTCATGGAGTGAAAACGCCTGGCGCGAATCACTTTATCCCGAAAACGCTCGTACTAACGAATTTCTAGGCCTGTACTCACAGGTCTTCAACGCCGTTGAAGGCAACACCACTTTTTACGCGCGGCCTGCGCCCTCCACTGTGCAGCGCTGGGCTGAAGTGCTGCCCGATGATTTTCGCTTTACGGCCAAATTTCCCGGCGACATCAGCCATGGCGGTGATTTGCGCCTGCAATTGCAGGCCGCGGAAACATTCATCCAGTTGCTGGCACCTTTGGGCGAACGCGTTGCACCTTTCTGGCTTCAGTTGCCTGCCAGCTTCACGCCGCAGCGGCTTGCCGAACTCGTCACGTTTATTGACGAGCTGAACTGCCCGTTGGCCGTCGAGGTGCGCAATATGGCGTTTTTCGAAAAGGGTGATGAAGAGCGCATGCTCAATCGCCTTTTGCTGGAACGTGGCGTTGAGCGCATCTGTCTCGATTCACGCGCGTTGTTCAGCTGTGTGTCCAGCGATCCGGCGGTACTGCATGCACAGTCGAAGAAACCCAAGGTTCCAGCCCGTCCGGCAGCGCTGACTCAATTTCCGCAGGTGCGCTTCATTGGTCATCCCGTGCTGGAGGCCAATGACCCGTTTCTGGTCCAGTGGGTGGCTAAAGTCGCAGCCTGGATTGAAGAAGGGCGTACGCCTTATGTGTTCCTGCACACCCCGGACAACCTCGAAGCGCCGCTTCTGGCCCGACGTTTCCACAGTCAGTTGATGGAACGCTTGCCAGGTTTACCGCCGTTGGTTGAACTGGATCGCGCACCACCGGTGCAGCAACTGGGCTTGCTCTGAGGTCGATAACTATGGCTTCAATAGCCGTATTAACGATCACAGGAGTCAGCAATGGATTCGCAACAGCTTCTTCGCGCACAAACTTTCAAGGCACTGCACGAGCGTGATCATGCTTTTGTGATCCCCAATCCGTGGGACGCAGGGTCGGCCAAACTGTTGGCCTCCATGGGCTTCGAAGCGTTGGCCACCACCAGCGCGGGTCTGGCTTTTACCTTGGGTCGGGCGGATGCCGAAGGTGCGCTGAGCTTCGCCGAATCGTTGGAAAACATCCGGGCAATCGTTACTTCAACAGACTTGCCGGTCGCCGCCGATCTTGAAAACTGTTTCGCCGATAGCCCTGAAGACTGTGCAGCCAACCTGCTGGCAGCGGCGCGGACCGGCATCGTTGGTGCTTCTATCGAAGACGCCACTGGCAAGACCGATCAGCCTATTTATGATTTCGAATTGTCCGTAGCGCGGGTTAGCGCGGCGGCACTGGCTGCACGCAGCTTGCCGTTCCCGTTCATGCTGACTGCTCGAGCGGAAAACCTGCTTAACGACCGGATGGATTTTGCGGACACCTTGAACAGGCTGAAGGCATACGCCGATGCTGGAGCTGACGTGCTGTACGCGCCCGGCCTGCGCACTCGCGAAGAAGTTATTGCCGTGGTCCGTGCCGTTGCGCCCAAGCCAGTCAACGTGTTGATGGGGTTGGGCGGTGTCACGCTGACCGTCGCTGAACTCAGCGAGTGCGGCGTCAAGCGTATCAGCGTCGGCTCATCCCTTGTGCGCGCGGCGTTCGGCGGCTTGTACCGCGCTGCAGAAGAAATCCGTACCCAGGGGACGTTTACCTACGCTGAGCAAGCGCTGCCGTTTGCTCAACTCAATGCTTTGTTCAAGGACTGAGGGTGCGGGGCTCGACGCTGTTTCTGGTTTTCCTGCTGCTCTGTGCTGGCGCCATCGCTGCGGTATGGCGGGGCTGGATCGAGGTGCCAGCGCAATGGAATCCCTGGGCGCCATTGGATATTCAGGCTGAACCCAACTTCCTGACCTCCTGGAAGCTGTCGCGGGTCAAGAATGATCCGCAGTTGTGCGATCAGGTGCTGAGTTCATCAAGCCTTCGTTTCAGCCGTCAAGCCGACAGCCGCGCATCCGCCGATTGCCCGCTCACCGGCGTGCTGCGCATACAGGGCGGAGAGGTGGCGCTGAGCAGCAGCTTCCTCGCCAGTTGTCCGTTGGCGGTGGCCTACGCGCTGTTTGAAGTTCACACCTTGCAGCCCGCAGCCCAGGCGGTATTTGGTCAGCGAGTGACGCGTATCGACCATCTGGGCAGTTTTGCCTGTCGCAACGTCTACGGCAGGAGCAGCGGACGATTGAGCCAGCACGCAACCGCAAACGCGCTGGACATCGCCGGCTTCCGCCTGGCCGATGGGCAGCGGATCAACCTGTTGCGGGACTGGAAGAACGAGGGCGACAAGGGCCGGTTCTTGCGTGAGGTTCGCGACGGAGCCTGCAAGAACTTCAATACGGTGTTAGGGCCTGATTACAACGCGGCGCATCAAAACCATTTTCATCTGGATATGGGCGGTTGGCGGGTGTGTCGCTGAGGTAGATGTTTATGTAGGCGCTGCCGAAGGCTGCGAAGGCGGCGTGTCATGGGAATCCATTCGCAGCCTTCGGCAGCTCCTACAGATGTCACCGAATCAACGGAATCAAGCAGCCATGCGCAGGTTTTGCAGGATGATCGGACGTGCCCAGCCCATGTCGAAATTCAGGGCGCGTTGCTGGGCGACCATGGTGGCGTCATCCAGTGGCAGGGCGGGCTTGTCAGCCAGGTCCCATTCGAATTCGGCGATTGGCAAGTGCAGTGGGCGAGGCTGAGGGCCCGGGCCTGGAATCACGCTGTCGTCGTAAGGATTAAGTACGTTCGGACGAACCCACTCGCTGTCGAATTCCAGATCGCGTTGCTGAGCGATCATTTCGCTGATGCTGAACGGTTCGTTCGGAGGTGGCAGCAGGTCGAGTTCAAATTCAGCGATCGGAAGAAACAGCGGCTCGGCAGGAACACGTGGCATGTCTTCAACCGGGCAGGCGCGCTGCTCGACGATCTTGCCCAGTGTACGCGCACCGGCAACAGGCTCGCCTGTAGCAACATCAGTCGCAACGCTGGCTGGATCAACGGGTTCAGCCGTTGTATCGCGTACTTGTTCAGCCATCACACGGGCAAACGCATCCGACCAGATCTGGGTAACACCGCCCAGAGCCCGGCTGTTACGCAGGGTAAAATCACCTGCGTGCGTTAGATAACCTATGGATGATTGCTGAATGTCTGACATATCGATCGTTACACGTCGTAGGTCTGGCAGAATGCCTGATACTTCTTTATCGGCAGATTTTGCCGATCATTAACACTTTTTGAGCGTGTGGACACAATGAGTGAGCAACAAGCGGGCAGTCGCATCCGGGTCGAAGCCCTAGGTAGCCCCTCAGGTAGCCAAAGTCAGGAACAGGCCGCGCAGTGGGCACAGCGTCTGGACCTGCCGTTAGAGGACGTTGACGCGGACTTTGCCCTGCAAGTGACAGACGATGGCCTGCAATTGCAGCAGTTGGGTGATGACGTGCCAGGCCCGGTGCGGGTGGATTTCGTTGAGGGGGCGGTGGCTCATCGGCGTCTGTTCGGTGGCGGCAGCGGGCAGATGATCGCCAAAGCGGTGGGCATTCAGCCTGGCGTTCGGCCTTCGGTGCTGGATGCAACGGCGGGCCTGGGCAAGGATGCGTTCGTGTTGGCCAGCCTTGGCTGTCAGATGAGCCTGATCGAGCGCCAACCGATCATCGCGGCATTGCTGGAAGACGGCCTGAGCCGTGGACGGCAGGATCGGGAAGTGGGTTCGATCATTAGCCAGATGCGCTTGCTGACCGGCAACTCCATCGAGTTGATTCGGGGCTGGGAAAGCGAGCCGCCGCAAGTGATCTATCTGGACCCGATGTTCCCGCATCGGGAAAAAACTGCGCTGGTGAAGAAGGAAATGCGCCTGTTCCGCCCGTTGGTAGGCGACGACATGGACGCGCCTGCGCTGCTGGAAGCTGCATTGGCATTGGCCACCCACCGCGTAGTGGTAAAACGCCCACGCAAAGCCCCGTGCATCGAAGGCCCCAAGCCGAGCTACGCGCTGGATGGCAAATCCAGCCGGTATGACATCTATCCGAAGAAGGCGTTGAAGTCGGTGTGATCTTGATCATTTCTCTGGCGCGCCACAGGTCTCCTGTTGCGCTGCTGCGGATTCTTTGTGGGAGCCGAGCTTGCTCGCGATGAACGATAACGGGGGTGTAGCTTTAGCTATTGCAGCGCCTGCATCGCGAGCAAGCTCGGCTCCCACGGTTTTGCATCAGCCTCGGATTCCACCTTGATCCAGAGAGCCTGATCAAACCGAATACGCCCGCATAAACAATGCCACCACGTCCTGCACGTGCGCTTCTGCGCTGGCTTCATCCGGCCGTTCGCCGCAGCCCACCAGAAGGCGGAAGTTGCAGACGCCTTTGATCAGGCTGAGAAAGTGCTCGGCGGCGGTTCCAGGGGATTCAAACTTCAGTTGCCCGCGCTGCTCCAGGCGCCTCAGCAAACGCTCGGTTTCCTGAAGAACCCGCTGTGGTCCTGCGGCGAAAAATATCTGCGACAGCTTCGGATCCTGAGTGCCCAGCGTCACCATCAGACGGTGCAACTCAACGGATTCAGGACTGTTTATGAGTATCTGGAAACCCCGCGCAACACTCAGCAACAAGGTCTTTGCCGGTAAGTCGCGGTTCAGCTCAATGAATAATTCCGGCAACTGCTCTTCGCAACGTGCCACCACGGCTGCGGTAAACAGGGTCTCCTTGTCATTGAAGTGGCTGTAGACCGTGAGCTTCGAAACCCCGGCCTCTGCTGCAACCGCATCCATGCTGGTGCCGGCGTAGCCATTGCGCACAAATAACTCTTTTGCCGCATCAAGAATGGCCCCGCGCTTGGCCTGATCTTTTGGCCGACCGGGCCCCGGATTGCCTTGAGCGCTGCTTTGAGAATGGTCAGGCATGTTCGTTTAATAATGTACTGGTGAGTTTGGTAATTTTTAATATACTCGTCAGTACAATTATTCCAAGCATCTTTTGCGAAGGCCTCCACCATGTTGCGCAAGTTCCTGTGCCTCGTCCTGCCTCTGGGTCTGATGTCACTGCTGTCTGGCTGTGGCCAGGAAGCAACTGCACCGACCACAATTCGTCCCGTCATGGTTATTCAGCCATCGCCATCCGCGCAGTCCGTGGACAGTTATCCCGGTGAAGTCCGCGCCCGCTTTGAGCCGGATCTGGCGTTCCGGATCGGCGGCAAGGTCAGCAAGCGTCTGGTGGAAGAGGGGCAACGGGTCAAGGCCAATCAGCCCTTGGCCGAGCTGGATGCTCAGGACGTTCGTCTGCAACTGGATGCCACGCGCGCTCAAGTCGCCGCCGCCGAGGCCAACCTGCAGCTGGTGCGCTCCGAGCGGGATCGCTACAAGACCCTTATGGATCGGCAGATGGTCAGCCGTTCGCAGTACGACAACGCCGAAAACCTCTATCGCTCCGGTGAGGCCCGTCTCAAGCAGATCAAGGCCGAGCTGACCGTTGCTGACAACCAGACCAGTTATGCCGTGCTGCGCGCGCCACAGGACGGCGTGGTGGCAAAAAGGCTGGTGGAAGTCGGTCAGGTTGTCGCTGCCGGGCAAACGGTCTTTACCCTTGCTGCTGATGGTGAGCGGGAAGTCTTGATCAGCCTGCCGGAACAGAACTTCGCCCGCTTCAAGACAGGGCAGCCCGTCACCGTCGAGTTATGGACTCAGCGCGAACAACGCTTCCCCGGGCGCATTCGCGAATTGTCGCCTGCGGCTGACCCGCGTTCGCGGACTTTCGCCGCGCGTGTTGCTTTCGCCAGCGGCAAAGTGCCCGCGGAATTGGGCCAGAGTGCGCGGGTATTCATTGCGACCGAGCAAGCCGTGCCGCTGTCGGTACCGCTCTCTGCCGTGACATCGGAGAACGGCATCAATTACGTCTGGCGAGTCGCGGCCGACAGCACCCTCAAACGCGTCAGTGTCCGACTTGGGCCTTATGGTCAGGAGTCGGTGCCAGTGCTCGAAGGGCTGACCGCCAGTGACTGGATCGTCGCTGCGGGTGTGCATGTGTTGCACGAAGGTGAACAGGTGCGCCCTGTGGACCGTGAAAACCGTGCGGTCAAACTGGCTGCGAAGGAGTAAGCACGGATGCGATTCAATCTCTCCGAATGGGCGTTGCGCAATCGGCAAATCGTCCTGTACCTGATGATTGTTCTGGCGGTAGTCGGTGCGTTGTCCTACACCAAGCTGGGCCAAAGCGAAGACCCTCCGTTCACCTTCAAGGCCATGGTGATCCGCACGCTGTGGCCCGGCGCAAGCGCTGAGGAGGTGGCGCGGCAAGTCACTGATCGCATCGAAAAGAAACTTATGGAAACCGGCGAGTACGACCGCATCGTATCGTTCTCGCGTCCCGGCGAATCTCAAGTTACTTTTATTGCCCGTGACTCGATCTTCTCTTCGTACCTGCCGGAGCTGTTCTATCAGATCCGCAAAAAGGTCGGGGATATCCGTCAGAACCTGCCTCCGGGTGTACAGGGCCCGTTCTTCAACGATGAATTCGGCACTACCTTCGGCAATATTTACGCGCTGTCCGGCAAGGGCTTCGACTATGCCGTGCTCAAGGATTACGCCGACCGCGTTCAGCTTCAACTGCAGCGCATCAACGATGTGGGTAAGGTCGAGCTGATCGGCTTGCAGGACGAGAAGATCTGGATCGAGCTGTCCAACGTCAAGCTCGCCACGTTGGGGCTGCCGTTGCAAGCTGTGCAGCAGGCGCTCGAAGCGCAGAATGCCGTCTCGGCTACCAGCTTCTTTGAAACACCCAGCGAGCGTATTCAACTGCGCGTCAGCGGTCGTTTCAAGACGGTTGATGAGATCCGTGAATTTCCGATCCGCGTGGGTGATCGCACACTGCGTATCCGTGATCTGGCCGAGGTCCATCGCGGCTTCAATGACCCACCTGCGCCGCGCATGCGTTTCATGGGCGAAGAGGCGATCGGGCTGGCGGTGGCGATGAAGCCGGGCGGCGACATTCTGGTGCTGGGCAAGGCGCTTGAGGGCGAGTTTGCCCGCCTGCAGAAAAACCTGCCTGCCGGAATGGAGCTGCGCAAAGTTTCTGATCAACCTGCTGCGGTGAAAACCGGCGTCGGTGAGTTCGTTCAGGTACTAGCCGAAGCACTGGCGATTGTGTTGCTGGTGAGTTTCTTCTCACTGGGCATGCGTACCGGCATGGTGGTCGCATTGGCGATACCGCTGGTATTGGCCATGACGTTCGCCTGTATGTACTACTTGGGCATCGGCTTGCACAAGATTTCCCTCGGTGCGTTGGTGCTGGCGCTGGGCCTGCTGGTGGACGACGCGATCATTGCCGTGGAAATGATGGCGATCAAAGTGGAGCAGGGCTACGACCGGCTGCGTGCTGCGAGTTTCGCCTGGACCAGCACCGCTTTCCCGATGCTGACCGGCACGCTGATCACCGCTGCTGGCTTCTTGCCGATTGCCACCGCGCAGTCGAGCACGGGCGAATACACCCGTTCGATCTTCCAGGTGGTGACCATCGCGCTGCTGGCTTCCTGGGTAGCTGCCGTGGTGTTCGTGCCATATCTGGGCGAGCGGCTGCTGCCCGATCTGGCGAAGATTCACGCCAAAAAACATGGCACTGGACCTGACGCAGTGGACCCTCACGGTACGCCGTTCTACCAGCGGGTGCGGGCGATGGTGGGCTGGTGCGTGCGCTGGCGCAAAACGGTGATCGTCGCCACGGTTGCTTTGTTCGTGCTGTCGGTGGTGATGTTCAAGTTTGTCCCGCAGCAGTTCTTCCCGGCGTCCGGTCGCCTGGAGCTGATGGTGGACTTGAAGCTGACTGAAGGCGCTTCGCTGAACAGCACGGCCGAGCAGGTCAAGCGTCTTGAGCAGATGCTCAAGGATCATCCGGGTATCGACAATTATGTGTCGTATGTCGGGACCGGTTCGCCACGTTTCTACCTGCCCCTTGATCAACAACTGCCTGCAACCAGCTTTGCGCAGTTCGTGGTCCTGGCCAAAAGTATTGAAGACCGCGAAGCCTTGCGGACCTGGCTGATTAGCAGTCTCAATGAACAATTCCCGACCTTGCGCTCACGGGTAACGCGGCTGGAAAACGGCCCACCGGTAGGTTACCCGGTGCAGTTCCGGGTCAGCGGCGAGCACATCGACGAAGTCCGCGAGTTAGCTCGCAAGGTCGCGGCCAAGGTGCGGGAGAATCCTCACGTTGCCAACGTCCATCTGGACTGGGAAGAACCGAGCAAGGTGGTGTTCCTCATTCTGGATCAGGACCGGGCGCGCGCCTTGGGCGTGACCACGGCCGAACTGTCGAGATTCCTCCAGCGTTCGTTGACCGGCTCCAGCGTCAGCCAATACCGCGAAGACGATGAACTGATCGAAATCCTTCTGCGGGGCACACCTGATGAGCGCCAGCAACTGGGGGCGCTGGCGAGTCTGGCGGTGCCGACTGAAAACGGCACCAGTGTGGCGCTGTCGCAGGTGGCGACGCTTGAATACGGTTTCGAAGAGGGCGTGATCTGGCACCGTAATCGACTGCCCAACGTGACGGTCCGTGCCGATATTTACGGCAAGGAACAGCCCGCAACGCTGGTGCAGCAAATCCTCCCCACGCTGTCTGACGTGCGCAATGAATTGCCGGATGGGTATTTGCTGGAAGTCGGCGGAACGGTGGAGGACGCCGCTCGCGGACAGGACTCTGTGAAGGCGGGTGTGCCGCTGTTTATCGTGGTAGTGCTGACCTTGCTGATGCTGCAACTGCGCAGCTTCTCCCGGATGTTGATGGTGTTCCTGACCGCACCGTTGGGATTGATCGGCGTGACGTTATTCCTGCTGGTGTTCAACCAGCCATTCGGGTTCGTCGCCATGCTGGGCACCATTGCTTTGTCGGGGATGATCATGCGCAACTCGGTGATTCTGGTGGACCAGATCGAGCAGGATATTGCGGGAGGGCTTGATCAGTGGTCGGCGATTATCGAAGCGACCGTGCGCCGCTTCCGGCCCATCGTCCTGACCGCGCTGGCGGCGGTGCTGGCGATGATTCCGCTGTCACGCAGCGTCTTCTTCGGCCCGATGGCCGTGGCGATCATGGGCGGGCTGATCGTCGCTACAGCGCTGACGCTGCTTTTTCTGCCAGCGCTGTATGCGGCGTGGTTCAGAGTGAAGAAGGTGGATTAAAACGGGGTGCATGTTCGTGGGAGCGAATTCATTCGCGAAGGGGCAGGTACAGGCGATACATCTCCACCGTCTGAAAAACCGCCTTCCCGAATGAATTCGGTCCCACAGGATTTGCATCGCACATCAGTTTGCTGGCAACCACAGAGTCTTCCACATCCTGTGTTTGCATGACGGCTCAAATCCCGGTGGGAGCGAATTCATTCGCGAAGGGGCAGTTACAGGCGATATATCTCCACCGTCTGAAAAACCGCCTTCCCGAATGAATTCAGTCCCACAGGATTTGCATCGCACATCAGTTTGTTGGCAACCACAGAGTCTTCCGCATCCTGTGTTTGCATGACGGCTCAAATCCCGGTGGGAGCGAATTCATTCGCGAAGGGGCAGGTACAGGCGATACATCTCCACCGTCTGAAAAACCGCCTTCCCGAATAAATTCGGTCCCACAGGATTTGCATCGCACATCAGTTTGCTGGCAACCACAGAGTCTTCCGCATCCTGTGTTTGCATGACGGCTCAAATCCCGGTGGGAGCGAATTCATTCGCGAAGGGGCAGGTACAGGCGATACATCTCCACCGTCTGAAAACCGCCTTCCCGAATGAATTCGGTCCCACAGGGATGGCATTTCAACCGGCGGTGGCTGCTTACAACGCCCCAAACACCTTCTTCGCCAGGCTCGTCGCTGCCGCAGCCGGGTTGGCGCGGATGCTTTCTTCCTGCTTGGCGATCATTTCGAAAAGGCCATTGAGCGCCTGCTCAGTCACGTAACTTTCGATATTCGAGCTCTTGGCATCAAGCACACCCAATGTCGCCGCCTGACCCGCGAAAGCGTTGTACTTCTGCGCCAGGCCGACCTTGTCGGTAGCCTGCTTGACGATAGGCAGGAATTTGGCGCGGATCTGCTCGCGGCTGCTGCTGTTCAAGTACTGAGTGGCTGAATCCTTGCCACCGCTGAGAATGCCTTTGGCGTCAGCCACGCTCATCTTTTTCACAGCATCTACCAGCAACGCCTGGGCCTGCGGAACGGCAGCTTCAGCGGCCTGGTTCATGCTGGTTTCCAGTTGGTCAACCTGGTCGCCCATGCCGAACTGCTTCATTTTTTTCGCGACTTTGCCCAGTTTGCCCGGCAGCTCGATGCGCACTTCTTCATTGTTGCTGAAACCACCGGGTTTACCCAGTTGCTTGACGGCGATCTGGGCACCCTGGGTCAACGCATCCTTCAAACCGCCGGTGGCGTCCGATTGCGACAGATCGTTCAGTGACAAGGCAAATACACTGCTCGACAGCATCAGGCCCGCGCACACGCTGGCAAACGTAAAGGGGAGACGGAACATGGGGGCATCCTTTTCTTTGACTTGATTCGGAGACCGCGCCGAGCTGAACCTCGACGCGGTAATGCACAGAGCCTATCAGGAACTCGGTCTGGCTGGCTGCACGCAATTCCAACGGTCAGCGACTTTCCTCAGCGGGCTCGGGTTCGCCAGGCTCCTCTGTCTGATGCAGCGCCACTTGACGAATCGATAGCCGGATTTCTGCAGGCAACACACGCTTCGCTGCCCCCTCCGCCAGTTCGCCCAGCAGCGGGTGATAGCTGAGCTTACCGGCCGGATCCTTGCGCAGCACGCCCAGGTCCAGCAGCGTCTGAATGAAATGACGGAACAGGCTCTTGTCGAAAAACTCCGGCGCGTTCAGGCCGTGGAGAATCGATAACCGCTGGGCCATCACCGTACACAGGTCTTCCAGTTCTTCGGCGCTGAGGGTCTTCTGCCCGCTGTTAAGCAGCAAGGCGATGGCCATGTAGAAGCGCTGCAGGGTCTGAGCAATGGCTCGTGACAACAGGGTCAGCAGCACAAACTCTCGAGAGCTTGGCGCTGGCCTCATGTAGACGTTGTTTTCAAAGCGCAGCAGGCCTTGTTCGACGAAGGCTTGCAGCCATTGATCCACCACTTCGTCCAGCTCGTTCACCGGCCAGCGAATGAACAACTCCGACTGCAGATACGGATACAGCGCACGGGTGTAGCGCAGGATCTGCTCGCGGCTCATGCGCGACGAGCTCTGGAAGAAACTCGCCAGCAGCGAGGGCAGGGCGAAGATGTGCAGGATGTTGTTGCGGTAATAGGTCATCAACACCGCGTTCTGCTCGTCCAGATACAGAATTTTGCCTAAGGCATCCTTCTGTTCCGACAGCAGGTTCATGCCTTTCACATGTTCAATCAGGGCTCGCCCATCGCCTTCCGGCAGGGTGGTGTGGGGCGAGTAAGGCACGTTGCGCAACAGCGTCAGGTACAGATCCAGTACCCGCTCCATGGCCTGATCGTCCAGCGCCAGTTTCTGTGTGGACAGCAGGGCCAGCGCTACAAGATTGACCGGATTGATCGCCGCGGCTTCGTTCAAGTGCTGAGCCACGCGTTCACCCAGGCGATTGGTGGTTTCGTTCAGCCAGTCCGGTTTGAACTGCGGGCCCAACTGTTGCTCCCGCCAGTCCGGTTGTTCATCGTCGAGAAACTCAGCCAGTTTGATCGGCTCACCGAAGTTCACCGAGACCTGACCGAAGCGCTGCTTCAAGGCACCGATGACCTTGAAGATATCGAAGATCGACTCTTTCTTCTTCGTCGCGCCGCGCAGTTCGCCCAGGTAAGTGCGACCTTCCAGTACGCGCTCGTAACCGATGTACACCGGCACAAACACAATCGGCATCCGCGAGTTACGCAGAAAGCTGCGCAGGGTAATTGCCAGCATGCCGGTCTTGGGTTGCAGCATGCGCCCGGTCCGCGAGCGTCCGCCCTCGACGAAGTACTCCACCGGGAAACCCTTGGTGAACAGCGTGTGCAGATACTCGTTGAAAACCGAGGTATACAGCGGATTGCCCTTGAACGTGCGGCGCATGAAAAATGCGCCGCCACGACGCAACAGACCGCCAATCACCGGCATGTTCAGGTTGATGCCCGCCGCGATATGCGGAGGGGTCAGGCCGTTGCGGAACAGCAGATAGGACAGCAGCAGATAATCGATGTGGCTGCGATGGCACGGTACGTAAATGACTTCGTGACCCTGAGCAACGTCTTTCACGCCTTCGATATGGCTGACTTTGATGCCGTCGTAAATCTTGTTCCAGAACCAGCTCAGGATCACTTCCAGAAAGCGGATTGCTGAATAGGTGTAGTCCGAAGCGATCTCGTTGGCATAACGCAGCGCCTGTTCCCGGGCTTTGGCTTCAGGGATCTTTTCCCTTTCGGCCTCTTCGAGAATGGCCTGTTTGACCAAGGGTTCGTCGAGCAGGCCGTTGACCAGATTGCGCCGGTGCGACACGTCGGGGCCGATAACGGCGGTCTTCAGATTGCGGAAGTGCGTACGCAGCAGACGCTGGGCCATACGCAGGGTGAGCTCATGACCTTTGTTTTCGTTGACCAGATCGCGCATGTGGATCGGCGCAGAGAATTGCACCCGCGTCTTGCGGCCCAGAATCAGGATGCTGACGAAACGCCGCAGACGACCGGTAACGGCCCAGCTGTCAGCAAACAAAAGCTTCCAGGCGCTGGATTCACGATCCGGTGACTGCCCCCAGAACACACTGACCGGGATGATTTGCGCGTCCTCGGTCGCGTTCTGACTGACTGCGCTGACCAGTCGCTCAAGCGTCGGCGGCGCGCCTCGTTTGTCCTGACGGCCCAGCCAGTCTGGCGAAGGCGTCAGGTAGAAGTACGCAGCCGGTTCAACCAGCTCGCCCACCGACACCGGCAGGATAGGACGCGGCAAGCCGGCCTTGCGGCATTCGGTGTCGATCACCGCCAGGTCGCTCATGGACGGCGACTGCAAGGCGTAAAACACCGGGCGACTGCGATCCAGGTTGAGCGTGAACGACGACTGATTAATGGTCTCGGAACGAACCCAGAGATAGAGCAGACGGCGCAAGGTGCCGAATACAAGGCGGCGGAACGGTGATCGGGTCATACGGCATCTGCGAAAAGGGGGCGGTGCCCGCGAGGACGCTAGTGTGCCGTATCTGGGGGGGTTGGGCAAAAGCGGAAGGGCCTGCGCATCAAAAAATAAACCTAAAATAAATTTTTATTGTGCGGCGCTTGGTTAGGAATAAAAAACCTTTTTAAAACATGGGGTTGTGTTGTTGGTAAGTCATTTTCAGGGATTGTTCCTACAGAAGTATAAGATGGGTCTTTATATATTAAGAGAGTGGCGGTTAGAAGTGTTGTAGGAAGCGGTTTTTGTGTGTGTTTGGTTGGTTGACATGTTGTTTTGTTGAGCATAATTTCTTTCTCGGTACAGTGCTTGCTGTCTGTCTGATAATCGCTGTTATAAATAACCAATAAAAGTTTGGAGGGCATTTTATGTCTGTTGGTTTGGCTTTGCAGGGCAATAGTGTGGTGCGTGGGGCTGTAATGGCTTCGCCGTCTTTGATGAGCATGGAAAAAGCTGAGGCTATTGACTCTTTTAATGTGATGTTGGTAGAGACGATGTCGCCACTGTTAAAAGAGTCATTGAGGGGTGCGGAGAATAACCCCACTATGAACGCAGCTAATAAAGACGTTGTAAGTGGCGCAGGTGTCGTTGCTTTGAAGCATGTAGGTGATCAGTCGTCGCATATTTATGATGTTGAGATGATGACTTCAGAAGAGGAAATGGCTAAATATTTTTCGTTGCTGGAATTGCATTTTGCAGAGCTAGACGGTCTTCCAGTCGCGCGAGAATGCTCAGATTTTGAAAAGCAATGGCTCTCCAAGAGTGCTGCTGAGCGCGAAGAGGAGATATTGAAGATGTCGAACGCAATTTGTTGTTTTAGAGGTTGATTTATGGAGTGTGGAATGAAGTCTATTAGATATGTTCCGTTGTTGCTGGGGTTAGCGGTCTTTCCGGGTCTTGGTTTCGCAGGTAATCCAATTTTGGATTCGCTGGAGGAGCAATATTTTGGCTTGGAACGATTAGGGGATGAAAAATTAGCGAAGCTTAAAGGGACTAGGCTGATAGCTGACTTATCCATGCCTAGTGTGACAACCGGTATGCGTTATCACTACGTGTCTTGGAAGAAATTTGGAAACAAGGGCGATTACAGGTCTTACAATTATCTTGGTGATCACCACGATAATCGCTATGGATTTACCTATAAATGGGCTGGCTTTGCCGAGCCAACCAATGTTGCAGGTGATAAATGGATGGCTGACACCTCGGGCAATGCCCAGTTGTGGAATAAAGCTCAGTTTGAAATGGTGGAGTACCACTATCAGGTGCTGGATAAAAACACTCGGCTTCCTCGAGAGCTAGGTTTCCGAGAGTCGAGATGGAACAGGCCGATGTCAACGTTTCGTTGGTGATCCACTACCGACCTCAGACTTAACAGTCTGAGGTTTTTATTCTGGTTGTCTGCAGGTGGTTTGATGTTTAAGCAGTGGTTTATATTTTTAATCGTGATGTTAGCTTCGATACATGGCGTTCAGGCGGATACGATTCGTTTAAAAAATGGTGATCTGTTATCTGGCGAAATGATTTCGTTTGGGCAGGGTATTGTCGTGTTCAAGTCCTCGTACGGTCCGCCCTTAAAATTCCAGTCAGAGGACATAACCTCACTGATGACTGAGGCTGAATACGAGGTGGTGTTTGTGAATGGAGACAGGGCAACCGGGCTATTAGAGGAGAACGAAGCCAGGCAGGGCATCCTGATGTCCGAAAATCTAGGGCGTGTTGATATAGAGTTTTCCAATGTGGTGGGCTTGGTTAAGAAGTTTGATGGCGGCAACGGCAGTCAGACACTTAACAAATCGATGAAACCACAACAGTACGGTCAACAGAAGATCGATGAGACTCCCTTGGACTTTTTGACAGGCTCAACCGTTCTCTTGGCACCAGGGCAGTATGAGTTGGACGTGGGTATGTCCTATAAGCAATTTCGGGATAAGCACTCTTTGTACAGCGTCGATCGTTTTCAGAAATCAACGCGTTCGGCCCGGATGTTTGAAGTAAGAAGTAGCCTTCGCGCCGGCTTGATGGCGGGCATTGAGGGGTACGTCAGTGTACCGGTCACCTATACCCATGTTGAGGACGTGTCTTCGAACGATTATGTCCGTGATGCCGAGGCGTGGGATGTATCAGATCTTGGATTCGGTCTTCAGTATCAATTGACTGCTGAAACAGCGAATTTACCCGCGTTTTCTTTAACCGTAGATGGTTCGGCCCCAACGGGTAAGAAAAGGTACAGGGATCAGTTTCACGACTGGAAGGATCCTTTGGATAACGGCAGCGGTCACTGGAGTGTCGCGCCCGGTCTGGCCTTCGCACGTAATGTGGATCCGGCTATTTTGTTTGGAGGTATTAGCTATCGGTATTACTTTTCAGAAACGATCGATGGTTACCGCGTGAAGCCTGGTGCTTTACTCGGTAGTTATTTTGGCATCGGTTTTGGCTTGAACGAAAAGCTGTCACTGGGGAGCAGGCTGTCCTATGCCCATCGGGAGAATATGATGGTGAATCGCGAAAAGATTTTGGGTTCGGATGTCGACCCAGTTGAGCTTTCCTTCAATGCTTCATACAGAGCTTTCGATCGTTGGGTTATCTCACCTCAGATCACGTTTGGGATTAACCAGGACGCTGGGCAACCCTTGCTTGCGCTGAACGTCAAACGGCAATTCAACTGATGCAAGGCGCAAAGTGGTGGGTGGTATTTTTTGTGGCTCAGCTTGCGTCCTGTGCGCTATGTGCCAGCGAAGGTCCTCGATTGCGATCCATGAGTTATCTACAGATGGATGGGCTTGCTCGGCAAACCCTCGATTATTCATGCGGAGCGGCGGCGTTGGCATTTCTTTTAAAAAACTATTTCGACGATAAATGGCAAGAGCGAGAGGTCCTGGCGGACATTGTTTTTCGATTGTCTGAGGATGAGCTCAAGGAAAAGCAAAAAGTTGGTTTTTCGATGCTTGACCTTAAGCAGTCTGCCGAGCGATTGGGATACGTGGCTGAGGGTGTAGTCCTTTCAATGGGCGCTGCGTTGGCATTGAAAGGACCCGTGATCATCCTGTTACGTCGCGAGAAGTCCAATCACTTTGTGGTGCTCAAGGGTATCAAGCAAGGTCGGGCTTTTTTAGCCGATCCGTCTCGTGGGCATGTGCGGGTTCCCGCTTACGAGTTGTTTCAAGAGTGGAAAGGTGAAGCGTTAGTGCTTGGTAGGGAAGGGTTCGGTCTTCCGGGCCTGCACGGGCTTTCCCTTCCTAACGGTGGGCACGTAGCTCCCGAGCGAGACGTGGTCAGAGATATGCAGCGAATTCCAATCAACTGAAGTTTGGCCCAGACCAAGGATCCGGTTGTGCAGATGCTAGAGCGGATCCTTGTTTTAAAGGCGCGGCCTCCGTGTCCGTGGCACCGAGCCGTCTCGCGGCAAACATAGTATCTGTAGGAGCCAACTTGTTGGCGAAGGGGCTATCCGGCGACATTCATCAGTTGGCTGTACCAATGCCTCACCAACAGGTGCGCTCCTATCAAACTACAACTATCTGATTTGGAATGCTTTTCTGAAGGAGCTCACGAGCAACGCGAGGCAGCGATTGCGCCCTGTCTGATACACCGCTATCGCGGCCTCGCGTTGCTCGTGCACTCCTACAGATCCTCTGTTTGCGCGATACAGCGTGGTGCCATGGACACCGGAGGTTTCCCACAGGGGAGATGTTCGAGCGTTACGCCGTCTTCCAGGTAATCTCTTCCTCGCCATCGGCGCTGATACGTATCCAGCGGTCGGCGGTTTCGTCGCTTTCTTCTTCGACCCAGGTGCCGGGTGCGCAGCGTACTTCTACGTTCAGGGTAGCGAACGCAGCGCGGGCGCAGGCGATGTCGTCTTCCCATGGCGTGTTGTCACTGTCCAGATGCAGGCTGTTCCATTTGCCTACTGCTTTTGGCAGCCAGGTCACCGGTACGTTTCCTGCCTTGCATTTCCAGGTCTGGCCTTTCTGTACCCAGTCGGTGCAAGGGCCGACCGCAACACTGAGCCACTCGGCGATGGCCTTGTGATCAACGTCAGTGTCCTTCAGGTAAATCTCGATATCGGGTTGGCGCATGGATGCCTCGTGAGAAAGTGAAAAAATCCATTCGCGGATTCAGTCGGATGCCCGGTACCGAGCATCTTCGTTGGTTGTTATTGCAATACGAAATAATCGTAGCGCATGGAAACGGTGACCTCGAAAGGTGCGGCCTGCTCAATCACATCTGCACGACGTTCCGCGCTGGCTCGCCAGCCGTGGGGCGTCATGGCCAGCAGATTGGCGCGGGCCTGACCGTCAACGAGGCTCAGCTTGAAACGCAGGGTTTCGCTATGAGCCAGCGACATGCCTTCCGGCACCAGAGCCAGATGTTTGTCATCGGCATAGTCCCGCACTGCGTCATAGAGTCGCTCGCGCAGTTCCATCAAATGCTCGCTGGTCGGGCCGACCCGCATCAAACCGCCGCCCGGCGTCAGCAGGCGCTTGGCTTCGTTCCAGTCCAGCGGGCTGAACACGCTAGCCAGAAACTGGCAGCTGGCGTCCGGCAGTGGCACGCGAGCCATGCTGGCAATCAACCAGGTCAATTTCGGATTGCGACGACAGGCGCGTTTGACCGCTTCTCGGGAGATGTCCAGTGCATAGCCATCGGCGTCCGGCAGGGCTTCGGCTATTTGCGCGGTGTAGTAACCCTCACCACAACCGATGTCCAGCCAGTGCGCGGGGGCACGTTCAGCGGCCAGTTCTGCCAGGCGCTTGGCTACCGGCGCGTAATGCCCGGCATTGAGGAAATCCCGGCGCGCCTCGACCATGGCCTGATTGTCACCAGGGTCGCGGCTGTTCTTGTGCTGCACCGGCAACAGGTTCAGATACCCCTGACGCGCGCGGTCGAAACGGTGGTTGGCCGGGCAGGCCACACCATTGTCCACCGCAGTCAGCGGGGCAGAGCAGATCGGGCAGGTCAGCATCAAGCGAGCAACTTGACCAGAGTCTGGTAGTAGATCTCGGTCAATACATCGAGATCACTGGCCAGAATGCGCTCGTTGACCTGGTGAATCGTCGCGTTGACCGGACCCAGCTCTACAACCTGCGTACCCAAGGTGGCGATGAAACGCCCGTCAGAGGTGCCGCCGCTGGTGGACGCTTTGGTCTCGCGGCCAGTGACGGCCTTGATGCTCGCCGAGACCGCATCGAGCAAATCACCTGGCTCGGTGAGGAACGGCAGACCGGACAGTGCCCAGTCCACATGCCAGTCCAGACCATGCTTGTCGAGGATGGTCGACACCCGCTGCTGCAGACCTTCGACGGTGGATTCGGTAGAGAAGCGGAAGTTGAACACCGCTACCAGATCCCCCGGTATCACGTTGGTTGCGCCAGTGCCGGAGTTCAGATTGGAGATCTGGAAGCTGGTCGGCGGGAAGAAATCATTGCCTTCGTCCCAATGCTCGGCGGCGAGTTCTGCCAGAGCCGGAGCCGCCAGATGAATCGGGTTGCGAGCCAGATGTGGATAGGCCACATGGCCCTGTTTACCGCGTACGGTCAGCGTCGCGCCAAGGGAGCCGCGACGGCCATTCTTGACCACATCGCCCACCAGCGTGGTGCTCGACGGTTCGCCAACGATGCACCAGTCCAGCCGCTCGTTGCGCTCACGCAACCGCTCAACCACGGCCTTGGTGCCATGATGCGCCGGACCCTCTTCGTCACTGGTAATCAGGAAAGTGACTTTGCCTTTGTGGTCAGGGTGATCAGCGACGAAACGCTCGGCGGCCACGACCATTGCGGCCAGACTGCCTTTCATGTCGGCTGCGCCACGTCCGCACAGCATGCCCTCTGCATCGATCAGCGCATCGAACGGATCGTTTTGCCAGGCTTGAACAGGGCCGGTCGGGACCACGTCGGTATGACCGGCAAAGCACAATACCGGCCCTTCGTTGTTGCCATGGCTGGCCCAGAAATTATCCACGTCCTCGATTCGCATCGGCTCCAGCTTGAAGCCTGCGTTCCCGAGGCGCGCCATCATCACGGCCTGACAATCGGCATCAATGGGCGTGACCGAAGGACGACTTATCAGGTCGCAGGCAAGTTGCAGCGTAGGCGAAAGGTCGGCTGGGGCCGTCATGTACAAAACTCCGGTTGATAGCGCGGATGGTCCGGTGACGCACGGATCATATAAGGGCGCGAAAAAGGCGCTTATCTTAAAGCAAAACGGGAAGGGGGAGCCGCCGTTTATGGATAAGGGCGCTTATTTTCTCCAGTGAAAGGGGTGGCATCGGGCCGGTATCGTGAGCGTGCTTCAAATCGCGTAAGCCCCTTTCGCCAACAAGTTGGTTCCTACCTTTAAAACCGAACAGTCTGGGCCTCCGCGTCGCCGTGGCAGGAGCGAACTTGTTCGCGAGGCGGCATGCGTGAATAACCGCGTCAGCCCCTCTCGCCAACAAGTTGCCTCCTACCTTTAAAGGCGACCAGTCTGGGCCTCCGCGTCGCCCTGGTAGGAGCGAACTTGTTCGCGAGGCGGCATGCGTGAATAACCGCGTCAGCCCCTCTCGCCAACAAGTTGGCTCCTACCTTTAAAACTGAACAGTCCGGGCCTCCGCGTCGCCCTGGTAGGAGCGAACTTGTTCGCGAGGCGGTATGCGTGAATAACCGCGTCAGCCCCACCTCAGTACATTTTCTGACCAATCACCCCACCTTCAGGATGCCCTAACCCAGCCAAAGCCCTATAATGCGCGCCGGTTTTTGGGGTATTGGTCATGAGTTCAGAAGATCCGCGTTTTGCAGGTATCGCCCGTTTGTACGGCATCGAAGGTCTGGAGCGGCTGCGTGCCGCCCATGTTGCTGTGGTCGGTATCGGCGGTGTCGGTTCCTGGGCGGCTGAAGCCATGGCGCGTTCTGGGGTGGGTGAGATTTCCCTGTTTGATCTGGATGACGTCTGCGTCAGCAACAGCAATCGTCAGTTGCATGCGCTGGACAGCACCGTGGGTCGCCCCAAAGTTGAAGTGATGGCTGAGCGTCTGAGGGCGATCAATCCGGATTGCGTTGTACACGCGGTGGCTGATTTCGTCACTCGCGACACCATGGCCGAGTACATCACACCGGATCTGGATTGCGTGCTGGACTGCATCGACTCGGTCAACGCCAAGGCAGCGCTGATTGCCTGGTGCAAGCGTCGCAAGATCCAGATCATCACCACCGGCGGTGCGGGTGGGCAGATTGATCCGACGCTGATTCAGGTCTGCGATTTGAACCGTACCTTCAACGATCCACTGGCTTCAAAAGTACGCTCGACCCTGCGCCGCGATTATGGCTTCTCGCGGACCATGAATCGTCATTACAGCGTGCCGTGCGTGTTCTCCACTGAACAACTGCGCTATCCGAAGCCGGATGGCAGCATTTGCCTGCAGAAGAGTTTTGTCGGGGATGGGGTCAAGCTGGATTGCGCCGGTGGTTTTGGCGCGGTGATGATGGTGACAGCGACCTTCGGCATGGTCGCGGCCACCAAGGCAGTAGACAAAATTGTTGCTGGTGTACGTCGTCCATCGGAGCGTGCCAAGCCGGTGTCGGTACCGCCGTCTCAGCCCGCCGCTTCCGTCAGCTGACGCATCCTTTGCAGCACGGCATTCAGGCCGTTGCTGCGTGAAGGGGAGAGTTGACGGCTCAGGCCGAGCTGGTTGAACCAGTCAGGCAAATCCACGTGCTGGAGCTCTGTTGCCGACAAGCCGTTGACCCGAGCCAGCAATAGCGCCACCAGACCACGAATCATCCGCGCATCGCTGGCCGCGCGAAACTGCCAGTGACTGTCCGTCATATAACCCAGCAGCCAGACCTTGCTCTCACAACCGTGGACCAGGTTTTCGTCTGACTTTTCTTCGTCGTTCAGTGCAGGCAATCGCTCGCCCCATTGCATAAGCAATCGCGCACGTTGCTCCCAGCCTTGAGGTTGAGCAAAGGTGTCCAGTGCGGTTTGTGCGTCGACGGGCAGGTTCATCGTAATAACTCCAGCGCCTGATCCAGCGCGTTGAAGAAGTGTTGCAAGTCGCTTGAGTCGTTGTAGAGCGCCAGGGAAACCCGAATTGCCCCCGACAGGCCAAGGCTTTTCAGCAGCGGCATAGCGCAGTGATGACCCGCACGCACGGCGATGCCCTGTTCTGTCAGCAGATGCGCGAGGTCGGCGTTGTGCACGCCTTCCACTGTAAAGCTGACCAACGCCAGTTGCGGCTCGCCCAGCACCCGCACACCATCCCGCTGACGCAAGCCTTCAAGCAGCATCGCGTGCAGCGCTGCTTCATGCTCCAGCACTGCGCGGTGATCAAGGCTCTGCAAATAATCCAGCGTTGCGCCAAGGCCGATCACACCGGCAATCGGTGGCGTCCCGGCTTCGAAACCCAGCGGTGCCGGGCGGAATTTCGCATGGTCGTAATCAGTGGTCAGGACCATCTCGCCGCCGAACTGCCAGTGTTGCAGGCGCGGCAGCACGTCATTGCGGCCATACAGAATGCCGACGCCTTCCGGGCCGTATAGCTTGTGGCTGGAAAACACGTAGAAGTCGCAGCCCAGCGCTTGCACGTCATGTCGACCATGGACGACACCTTGAGCGCCATCGACAACAGTCAGTGCGCCGTGGGCCTTGGCCTGTGCGAGTAATTCCGGCAGTGGCTGCCAGGCGCCCAGCACGTTGGACAGTTGGCTCACAGCAAGCAGGCGGGTGCGGTCACCGATCAGTTGCGCAGCGGCGCTCAGGTCGATCAGCCCTTGCTCATTGAGCGGCAGAATGACCAGCTTCAGATCGCGGCGTTGAGCCAGTTGCTGCCAGGGCAACAGGTTGGCGTGATGTTCCAGTGCGCTGATGGCGATTTCATCGCCCGCGACGAACTCATGCTCCAGGCCGTAGGCCAGCATGTTCAAGGCAGAAGTAGCACCATGGGTAAAAATAATCTGACCTGTCTCACTGGCATTGAGCCAATGGGCAACTTTGCTGCGGCTATCCTCGAACGCCTGAGTCGCATGCGCACCCGGCAGATGCTGGGCGCGATGCACATTGGCTGCGCCATTGGCGTAGTAATGATTAAGGGCGTCGAGCAGGGCTTGAGGTTTCTGGGTGGTCGCGGCGTTGTCCAGATAGGTCTGGCCTTGCCGTTGCAGGGCGTCGATGGCTGGAAAGTCAGCGCGCCAAGGGGAAAAGAGGGGCATTTGCTTTGACTCGGTGAGTCAGGCCCGATCATGAGATCGGACCTGATACAGCATCGATCAGTTGTGAGCGTGCAGCGCTTCGTTCAGCTCGATGGCCGACTTGTGGGTTTTGCATTCCACAGCGCCGGTTTCGGAGTTGCGACGGAACAGCAGGTCAGGTTGACCAGCCAGGTCACGGGCTTTAACGATTTTGACCAGCTTGTTCTGATCATCCAGCAGCGCAACCTTGGTGCCAGCGGTCACGTACAGACCCGACTCCACGGTGTTGCGGTCGCCCAATGGAATGCCGATACCTGCGTTGGCACCGATCAGGCAGCCTTCGCCTACTTTAATGACGATGTTGCCGCCACCGGACAAGGTACCCATGGTGGAGCAACCGCCGCCCAGGTCAGAGCCTTTGCCGACGAAGACGCCAGCCGAAACACGACCTTCGATCATGCCCGGGCCTTCGGTGCCTGCGTTGAAGTTGACGAAACCTTCATGCATCACGGTAGTGCCTTCGCCGATGTAAGCGCCCAGACGAATACGCGCGCTGTCAGCGATACGCACGCCGGTCGGCACAACGTAATCGGTCATTTTCGGGAACTTGTCGACGGAGAACACTTCCAGCAGCTCGCCCTTGAGGCGTGCTTCCAGCTGGCGCGGGGCCAGTTCGTTCAGGTCGATGGCACCCTGGCTGGTCCAGGCGACGTTTGGCAGCAACGGGAAAATCCCGGCCAGACTCAGGCCATGTGGCTTGACCAGACGATGGGACAGCAGATGCAGCTTGAGGTAAGCCTCAGGGGTGGACGTCAGCGCAGCATCTTCAGCGAGCAGGGTCGCGACCAATGGCTTGTGGCTCTCGGCCAGACGGGTCAGCAATGCAGCCTGACCGGCGTCAACGGACTTGAGAGCCTCAGCCAGCTTCGACGCCTGATCGGTGTTGAAGGTAATGGCCTGGTTGCCACCGGTATAACCGAGTACTGGCGTTACAGCTGCGATCAATTCAGCGGACGGGTTGATCAGCGGCTGGGCGTAGAAAACTTCCAGCCATGCGCCTTGACGGTTTTGAGTGCCGACACCGAAGGCCAGGCTGAACAGGGAAGTGGACATGCAAATACCTCTTACTAATTTAAAGGGCTATCTCAGTCAGGCGATAGCCGCTGCATACAGGTCTGGTTTAAAGCCAATCAGGGTTCTGTCGCCGAGATCGAGCACCGGGCGCTTGATCATCGACGGTTGAGCGAGCATCAGTTCAATCGCTTTATCCTGATCGAGGTCGGCTTTCTGCGCCTCGTCCAGCTTGCGAAAGGTGGTGCCTGCGCGGTTCAACACTGTCTGCCAGCCGTGCTCGTTGCACCACCGGGTCAGATGTTCGCGGTCAATACCTTGGGTTTTGTAGTCGTGAAAATCGTAGCTCACCGGCTTTTCATCGAGCCACGTGCGGGCCTTTTTCATCGTGTCGCACGCTTTGATCCCATACAGGTGCAACTTGTTGATTTCATCAGCCACGAGCTTGCCCCCTTTGAGACGGTTGAAAAACGGTCACGGATTATGCCATGGACACGCGGGCTGGGCGTGTCCTGCCGACGTGTTTATGTCCCCAGGCACGACTTTTTTGCCTGTGTCCTGCCGTTGGCTGAAGGTGACGCGATAGTTTAAGCCGCCAATATGGCACTTCGATGGGTGCCACGACGGAATGGCGCAGTCGGGTCTCAATGAGGCCAAACCGCGCGTGGCAAAGTAGATTAACCCTGGCTAGCCGTCTTCTCAGAGGTGGCTGCCGTGCTCGGTGCACTTGTGGCGTCAGGTACATTTAAAGCGACAACCGGCTGAGCTGTCCCGCCCGTCGAGCTGGTTTTTTTGCCGGTGAATGGGTCTTCCTCGTCTTCTTCGACTTTTTCCGAGTTCATTTCGGCAATGATGTCGAACAGGGTTTTCTGAACTTTGGGCTTCTCCGGGTTTTCCAGACTCGCGATGCTCTCCTCCAGCCCCTGGTGCATGCGCATCCAGGTTGCAGAGCTTTTTTCTTCGCTGCTGACCTGGTTCAAGAACTTCAGGCCCACCTTGAAGCGCGTGAGATCGTCACCTTTGTATGGATCGACAAAGTCGTTTTCCAGCGACGTCAAGCCACTGTACAGGCCCATCGCCAGGCCAAACTGACGGTTCATTGCATCCGATGCTTCCTCCTGCTCCGCTTTGGTAAACAGGCCGCCTTCATTCTTGCTCACCGCGTACAGAGACCTGCGGTCAAGATCGCCCAGCAACGAGTTGGTGTCAGCCGCTTCCTTGTCGTGACGGTTATAGGGGGTGCCGCTGGCTTTCATCTGTGCGTACTTGTCGTCCATGCGAGCACGGGCGTCAGTGGCGACATCAGCGAAAGACAGGCCCTTGGAGCTTGATTCAAGACCAGGGTTGGCAACTGCCATCAACAAAGCATTGGCACTCATGCCGGGACGAGTTGGATACAGTTTTGAGGCTGAGGAGGTTTTCTGACTGAGTTCGAGCGCTGCGCTGGAAAAGGTCGCCTTATCGACGCTCGGTGCTTCCTCTTGGAGGGCAGTCGTTGATGCGGTAGCGATCCTGGTTGGGCTAGTCGCTGCATTGACACCGTTATAGGCGGCAGTGCCACTGTTGGAGAGCGTCGATACAAGGCTCATATGTTCATCCATGACGTGAGTGTCAGCTTGTATCGGCTTTGATACAGATTTCTGAAGGGGGCCCTCTGGAGCCCTTAAACCATCGGGTCTGCCAGCAGGACAGGATATCTGTAGCCGTCCTGTCCCTGACACCGGCCTGTCTCGCAGCAAACATAGGACCTGTAGGAGCTGCCGAAGGCTGCGATCGCGGTGTTTCAGGAGAAATGCTTCGCAGCCTTCGGCAGCTCCTACTGAGGGGAGGGGGCACAGTGTTTGTGTTATCAGCACCCCACGGCACATTGCATGCCGTGGGGAATACGCATCACTTGTTGATAAAGTCGCGAATTCGTTCTGCCGCTTCAATGCATTCGGCCAGCGGCGCAACCAGTGCCAGGCGCACGCGTCCAGCACCCGGGTTGAAACCGTCCACTTCGCGGGACAGATAGGAGCCCGGCACCACGGTCACATGTTGATCAACGAACAGATCGCGGCAGAATTCTGCGTCGTCGCCGCCAACGCTTGGCCACAGGTAGAAGCCACCGTCGGGACGCTGCACATCCATCACTGGTGCAAGAATCTCCAGCACTGCATCAAATTTCTCGCGATATAGATCACGGTTGGCGCGCACGTGTTCTTCATCATTCCAGGCCGCAATGCTGGCCAACTGGGTTTGTACCGGCATCGCGCAGCCGTGGTAGGTGCGATAGAGCAGGAACGCTTTGAGGATATCTGCGTCGCCTGCCACGAAACCGGAACGCAGGCCCGGCAGGTTGGAACGCTTGGACAGGCTGTGGAAAACCACGCAACGTTTAAAATCCTGGCGACCCAGCTCCACGCAGGCGCTGAGCAGGCCGGCAGGCGGGGTTTGTTCGTCGAAGTACAGCTCGCTGTAGCACTCGTCGGCGGCGATCACGAAGTCGTGTTCGTCTGCCAGTGCGATCAGCTTCTTCAGGGTTTCTACCGGGATCAGCGCGCCGGTCGGGTTGCCCGGAGAGCACAGGAACAGAATCTGACAGCGCTTCCAGGTATCGGCCGACACTGCGTCAAAGTCAGGGTTGAAGCCGTTCTCAGCCAGGCACGGCAAGTAGTGCGGCTTTGCACCTGCCAGAAACGCTGCGCCTTCGTAGATTTGATAGAACGGGTTCGGGCTGATAACCAGCGCGTCGTCGCCACGGTTGACCACGGTCTGGGTGAAGGCAAACAGTGCTTCGCGGGTGCCATTGACTGGCAACACGTTACGCGCCGGGTCCAGCCAGCCACTCGGCACGCCAAAGCGCCGCTCGCACCAGCCGGTAATGGCTTCGCGCAACGCCGGTATGCCCAGTGTTGTTGGATAGACGGCCATCTGGTCCAGGTTGTCGGTCATGGCTTTGGCGACGAAGTCCGGCGAGCGATGCTTGGGTTCGCCGATGGACAGCGCAACCGGGCGCTTGTCGGGGTTTGGCGTCACGCTGCCGAGCAGGGCACGAAGCTTTTCGAAAGGGTAGGGCTGGAGCAGTTGCATCGCGTTATTCATGGGGCTGGCTTCCAGAAGCAGGGCGCTCAAGTGGCTGAGCGCCATAAGTCGATTCATTGAACAGCGTCAGGTTGACTCAGATGCTGATGCGCAATTCGCCGGGCTCGTGATTGACGTTCAGTTGCTCGACGATGGCGTCCTGCAGCTGACTGCATAGCTGCGGATCGGACAACGGCTGGTTGTTGGCATCGGTGATGAAGAACACGTCTTCCACTCGCTCGCCCAGCGTGGCGATCTTGGCGTTTTGCAGCGACAGGTCGAACTCCAGAAATATCTTGCCGATCCGCGCCAGCAGGCCGGGGCGATCCGGTGCTGACAGCTCCAGAATGGTCACCGGACGCTGGGCATCGTTGTGGATCGTTACCTGAGGCGCAAAGGCGAAATGCTTGAGCTGGCGCGGTACGCGACGTTTGATGATCGTCGGGTAGTCGTCAGGGTTACGCAATGCTTCGGTCAGGCCTTCGCGAATCTGCTTGATGCGTTCAGGGTTATTGCCGATCGAGCCGCCGTCGTTGTCCAGCACGATGTAGGTGTCGAGGGTGAACTTGCTACTTGAGGTGATGACTCGGGCGTCATGAATGTTCAGGTTCAACTGGTCCATCGCCGCCACGGTCACTGCGAAGAAGTCATGCTGGTCGGGGGCATAAATGAATATCTGGGTACCGCCTTCAAACTCGCGCTGGGTGGTTTCCTTGATCAGGACCAGTGAGCCGCCATCTGAAGGCTGCTGCAATATCGCATCGCTGTGCCAGGCCACATCGCCAGCGGTGTGGCGCAGGAAGTAATCGTCGCCCAGTTGTGACCAGAGCTGCTCGACATCGTCCGGATCGGTGCCGTTGCGAACCAGGATGTCCAGCGCCGCAGTTTGTGTGCGGCGTATCTGTTCTTCGCGGTCCACCGGGTTTTCCAGGCCGCGCTTGAGGGCGCGCTTGGTTTCGGTGTACAGCTGGCGCAACAGGCTTGCCCGCCATGAGTTCCACAGCGTCGGGTTCGTGGCATTAATGTCGGCAACGGTCAGCACGTAGAGATAGTCCAGGTGGATTTCATCCCCCACGAACTGGGCGAAATCGTGGATCACCTGCGGATCGGACAAGTCCTTGCGCTGGGCCGTCGTGGACATCACCAAGTGGTGGCTGACCAGCCAGACGATGAGGCGCGTATCCCATGTCGGCAACTGATGACGAATGCCAAAGGCCTCAGCATCAACGGCACCGAGTTCCGAGTGGTCGCCACCGCGGCCCTTGCCGATATCGTGATAAAGACCGGCGAGGTAGATCAACTCCGGCTTCGGCAACCTGCCCATGACCTTGCTGGCCAGCGGGAATTTCTCCGACACCTGCGTGTATTGAAGCTTGCGCAGGTGTTTGATCAGATTCAGCGTGTGCGCATCAACCGTATAGATGTGGAACAGGTCATGCTGCATCTGCCCGACGATATGGCCAAACTCCGGCAAATAAAGCCCGAGAATCCCGTAACGGTTCATTCGGCGCAGGTTGCGATGAATGCCCAGCTCACACTTGAATAGTTCGATGAACAGGCTGGTGTTGCGAATATCGTTACGGAAATCGTCGTTGATCAAGTGCCGGTGTTCGCGCAGCAGCCGAATGGTGTCGGCGCGCACACCTTTGATTTCCGGGTGCTGGGCCATCAGCACAAAAATCTCGATCATGGCAAACGGCGTACGTTTGAAGACGTTGGCGTGGGTCGCCTCGATATAACCGTCGTGTACCTGAAAGCGTGAGTTGAGCGGTTGAGTAATCGCGCCTTCGTCGTCGGTCAGGATGACCTCTTCGAAATGCTGGATGATCAGATCACTGAGTTGCGCGATGCTCATCACCACCCTGTAGTACTTCTGCATGAAGCGTTCGATGGCCAGCTTGGCGTCATTGTCCTGATAACCCAGCAGATTGGCGATGCTGCTCTGATGGTCGAACAGCAGGCGATCTTCAGAGCGGCCAGCCAGCATGTGCAGCGCGTAACGCACTTTCCAGAGGAAGTCCTGGGAGGAGGCGAGCAGGTTGTTTTCGCTCTCCAGCAAAAAGCCTTCGCCCGCCAGTGCGTGGAGATTCAACGTGCCGTACTGGCGGCGGGCGACCCATAGAATGGTCTGGATATCGCGCAGGCCACCGGGCGAGCCTTTAACGTTAGGCTCAAGGTTGTATTCGGTGTCGTTGTACTTGTGATGCCGGGTTTTCTGCTCGGCACGCTTGGCCAGGAAAAACTCTTTGCTGGGCCACATCTGTTTCGGGCTGGTGACTTCCAGCATGCGCTGGCGCAGGCGTTCAGGTCCGGCGATAGTGCGGCTTTCCATCAGGTTAGTGATCACCGTCAGGTCGGCACGACCCTCAGTTGCGCATTCATCCACCGAGCGCACGCTTTGGCCTACTTCAAGGCCGATGTCCCAAAGCAACGTAAGAAAGCGCTCAATGGGCTCGCGGAAAACTTCGTGGTCAGCACTGTCCAGCAAGATCAGCAGATCGATGTCCGAATAAGGATGCAATTCACCACGGCCATAACCGCCGACGGCCAGTAGAGCGATATCGGCTTCCTCGCTCCAGTCGAAATGGTCCCATGCCTGTTGCAGGATGTTGTCCACAAACCAGGCGCGATCTTCGATCAGGCGTCGAATATCACGGCCAGCCTTGAAGCGCGCATCGAGCACCTCCCGCGCGTTGCGGATGGCTTTCTTGAACGCGGCAATCGGACTCGCCTTCAACGCCAGTTCGGCCTGGAACTGACCACGGTCGAACAAATCGGGATCCACCTGCGGCATGGAACTGCTTTCCTTTTATCTAGATCAAGCGAGCGTTGTGATCAGGCTGATGTGCGGGCGATGGTGTCGTCGCTGCGCAGGGTAAAAATTTCATAGCCCTCAGCGGTCACCAGAATGGTGTGCTCCCACTGTGCTGACAGCTTGCGGTCCTTGGTGATCGCAGTCCAGCCGTCACCCAGCAGGCGGGTTTCGGCACGGCCCTGATTGATCATTGGCTCGATGGTGAAGGTCATGCCTTCTACCAGTGCCATGCCTTCGCCAGCCTTGCCGTAATGCACGACTTGCGGCTCTTCATGGAACACCTTGCCAATGCCGTGGCCGCAATATTCGCGAACTACGGAGAAGCCGCTCTTTTCAGCGTGTTTCTGGATGACTTCGCCGATATCACCCAATGTTGCGCCAGGGCGGACAACTTCGATGCCTTTATACAGGCATTCCTGAGTGATTTTCGACAGGCGCTCGGCCCACTCAGGGACTTTGCCTACGTGAAACATCTTGCTGGTATCGCCGTGGTAGCCGTCTTTGATAACGGTGACGTCGATGTTCAGAACGTCGCCATTTTTCAATGGCTTTTCATTCGGGATGCCATGGCACACAACGTGGTTGATCGAGGTGCAGATCGACTTGGGGAAGCCTTTGTAATTCAGCGGAGCCGGTATAGCTTTCTGCTCGTTGACGATGTAATCGTGGCAGATGCGGTCCAGCTCTTCAGTGGTGACGCCAGGCTTGACGTAAGCACCGATCATTTCCAGGACATCGGCAGCCAGACGACCGGCAATGCGCATTTTTTCGATGTCTTCGGGGGTTTTGATGGTGACGGTCATACGAACTCTCTCGGCGCACAGGGGGCGCGGCTAATACGGAAAACGGCGATTCTAGCAGACCGTCGCAGGTGGGGGATTGTTGCTTCCTTATATAGGGTGCTGGGGCTTTTAGTTTTGTGTGTATATCCGTTGGTGGGGTGAAGGCTGCTATAGGTTGCGCTTTTACAGCGCCTCACTTTTGAACAGCGCAAAAGTAAGCAAAACGCTCTTGCCCCACCACTTGGTGCCTCGCTGTCGCTCGGCATGCCCGTAATCCGACATTGCTGCGTGGGGCCGCCGCCACCGGCCATCCATGGCCTGAGGCGGCTAAACCGGCATCCCTGCCGGTTTGCCCCACGCAGCAATGTCGAATTCCGGCCGGCGTGGTTTAACGGGGCGCCTAAGATCAAAATCAAAAGTAGAATGAAAACGGCGATAGCGCCTCGGACCGGTAGGAGCGAACTTGTTCGCGAGACGCCAGCAAGGTCAACGCATTCGTTGTCTGACACACCGCTTCGCAGCCTTCGGCAGCTCCTACAGGAGATCGGGAAGCTCACACAACCAGGTCGGCTTTCAGGCCGCCGAGCTCTTGATTTTGATCTTGGGCGCCCCGTTAAACCACGCTGGCCGAACGCAGATTCTGAACCGTGGGCAACCCGGCAAGGATGCCGGGTTAGCCGCACCGGGCCATGGATGGCCCATTGCGGCGGCCCACGGTTCAGGATCTGCGGGCGGGTACACCGAGCGACAGCGAGGTGCCGAGTGGTGGGGCAAGAGCGTTTTGCTTACTTTTGCGCTTTCAAAAGTGAGGCGCTGTAAAAGCGCAACCAATAGAAGTCGTTAACGCGGAAACGGATATACACACAAAAATCACCTCCCTATTACCGCTGCCTCCGAGAAGGCAATAAAAGCATCGTGCAACCTGCACGTAATTGGGTTTCCGTTATCCGGACTTCTATGGTATAAAATGCGCCGCTTTCCGGGGTAAGCCCCGCAAGCACTAACCCACACACGTGTCGACACGATGACCTGGGTGCCTTCGGCTCGAAGCCGCTGGTTGGTCATTGGGATACGTGGAGGCCTAACCCGACTTATCAAGGAACTATCATGTCCCAAGTCAACATGCGCGATATGCTGAAGGCCGGTGTGCACTTCGGTCACCAGACCCGTTACTGGAACCCGAAAATGGGTAAATACATTTTCGGCGCGCGTAACAAGATTCACATTATCAACCTTGAAAAAACCCTGCCTATGTTCAACGAAGCTCTGTCTTTCGTTGAGAAGCTGGCTTCGGGCAAAAACAAGATTCTGTTCGTCGGCACCAAGCGTTCCGCTGGCAAGATCGTTGCTGAAGAAGCAGCACGTTGCGGTTCGCCGTACGTCGATCACCGCTGGTTGGGCGGCATGCTGACCAACTTCAAAACCATCCGTCAGTCCATCAAGCGTCTGCGTGACCTTGAAATCCAGGCTGAAGACGGTACTTTCGCCAAGCTGACCAAGAAAGAGGCGCTGATGCGCACTCGCGATCTGGAAAAGCTGGATCGTAGCCTGGGTGGTATCAAGGACATGGGCGGTCTGCCAGACGCACTGTTCGTTATCGACGTTGATCACGAGCGCATCGCGATCACCGAAGCCAACAAGCTGGGCATCCCGGTTATCGGCGTAGTCGATACCAACAGCAGCCCGGAAGGCGTTGACTACATCATCCCAGGCAACGATGACGCAATCCGCGCTATCCAGCTGTACATGGGTTCGATGGCTGATGCTGTAATCCGCGGTCGCAACAACGTTGCTGGCGGCACCGACGTTTTCGTCGAAGAAGCTCCAGCAGCTGCAGTTGAAGGCTGAGTAATTAACGCCTAGCGTTTACTCAGTACGCAAAAAGGGGGCTTGGCCCCCTTTTTGCCACCTCGAGAACCATGTGTTGGCGTTGTCATGACTTTCTTGTCATGTGCGGCATGCCACCATGGGTTTCAAGAATTTGAACGCCCGTTCAGGCGGGTGGAATGGTTAAAGACCTGTCCAAGAGGATTTTGAAATGGCAGAGATTACTGCAGCGTTGGTTAAAGAACTGCGCGAGCGCACCGGCGAAGGCATGATGGATTGCAAAAAGGCCTTGACCAAGGCTGGCGGCGACATCGAAAAAGCCATTGATGACATGCGTGCTTCGGGCGCTATCAAGGCTGCCAAGAAAGCAGGCAACGTCGCTGCTGAAGGTGCTATCGCTGTCAAGGTTGCTGAAGATGGCAAGCGCGCTACCATCATCGAAGTCAACTCCCAGACCGACTTCCTGGCCCTGCAAGACGACTTCAAGAACTTCGTCACCAGCAGTCTGGAAAAAGCGTTCGCTGACAAACTGACCGACGCAGCTCCGCTGATCGAGGCTCAGGAAGTCGAGCGTACTGCTCTGGTTGCCAAAGTTGGCGAGAACGTGAACATCCGTCGTCTGGCGAGCATCGAAGGTGACGTGGTCAACGCTTACCTGCACGGCAACAAGATTGGTGTTGTCGTTGTTCTGAAAGGCGGCGACGCTGAGCTGGCCAAAGATATTGCTATGCACGTAGCGGCCAGCAACCCTGAGTTCCTGCTGCCTTCGGAAGTTTCTGCCGAAGCGATCGAGCGCGAGAAGGGCGTCTTCCTGCAACTGAACGAAGACAAGATCAAAGGCAAGCCAGCCGAAATCGTTGAGAAAATGGTTGCCGGTCGTATCACCAAGTTCCTGGCTGAAGCCAGCCTTGTTGAGCAGGCTTTCGTCAAGAACCCGGAAGTCAAGGTTGGCGAGCTGGCCAAGAAAGCCGGTGCTGAAATCGTTTCCTTCACCTACTTCAAAGTGGGCGAAGGCATCGACAAGCCAGTCGACAACTTCGCTGAAGAAGTCGCTGCGCAAGTAGCTGCAAGCAAGAAGTAAGACGGTTCACTGACTGTCGTACCCAAGAGGCTGCCCGCTTACGCGCGCAGCCTCTTTGTCAAAAAGGAAAAGGTGTTTGTTTTCCTTGGGGAAGTGGCTTACAAGGCTGCATTCTTCTGACGCTGTCGCAGCGTCAAGCTAGAGTTAGCGCAGGCTTAAAGTGCCCGCACAGATTTTTTTCAGAAAACGCCGCAGGAGAGATTCGCAATGGCTCAGCAGGGCAGTGGTTATCAGGCTCGCTATAAACGCATTCTACTCAAGCTTAGCGGCGAGGCCCTGATGGGCTCCGAAGAGTTCGGAATCGATCCAAAAGTACTGGATCGCATGGCGCTTGAAGTCGGCCAACTGGTTGGCATAGGTGTCCAGGTCGGACTGGTTATCGGCGGTGGCAACCTGTTCCGTGGTGCCGCACTCAGTGCTGCTGGAATGGACCGTGTCACGGGCGATCACATGGGCATGCTGGCCACTGTGATGAATGCCCTGGCAATGCGTGATGCGCTGGAGCGCGCCAACATTTCTGCCATCGTGATGTCTGCCATTTCGATGGTTGGTGTGACCGATCATTACGATCGCCGCAAAGCCATGCGTCACCTGAGTTCAAAAGAAGTCGTGATTTTCGCGGCAGGTACTGGCAATCCGTTCTTCACCACCGATTCGGCTGCTTGCTTGCGGGCCATCGAAATCGACGCTGACGTTGTCCTCAAGGCAACGAAAGTGGATGGTGTGTACACCGCAGACCCATTCAAAGACCCGCATGCAGAGAAGTTCGATCATCTGACTTACGATGAAGTCCTGGATCGCAAGCTGGGCGTGATGGATCTGACGGCAATCTGTCTGTGCCGCGATCACAAGATGCCACTCCGTGTTTTTAATATGAACAAGCCCGGCGCCCTGCTGAACATCGTACATGGCGGCGCTGAAGGAACCCTGATCGAGGAAGGCGCACAATGATCAACGAAATCAAGAAAGACGCTCAAGAGCGCATGCAGAAATCCCTGGAATCCTTGAGCCATGCATTTGGCCAGATTCGTACCGGCAAGGCTCACCCGAGCATTCTGGGCAGTGTGATGGTGCCTTACTACGGCGCTGACACCCCTTTGAGTGGCGTTGCCAACGTGACTGTCAAAGACTCCCGCACCCTTCAGGTCGTTGCCTTTGAGCGCAACATGCTGGCGGCTGTCGACAAGGCAATCCAGAGCGCTGGTTTGAACCTTAATCCGACTAACCTCGGTGAGTTGCTGCTGATTTCCATGCCAGCGTTGACCGAAGAGACTCGTAAGGGCTTCACCAAGCAGGCCCGCAGTGCGGCTGAAGATGCTCGTGTCGCGGTGCGTAATATCCGCCGTGATGCATTGAGTGATCTGAAGAAACTGGTCAAGGACAAAGAAATCAGCGAAGACGAAGAGCGTCGTGCCGCTGCAGATATCCAGAAACTGACCGACAAGGCAGAGGCTGACATCGATTCGGCCACCAAGGCAAAAGAAGCAGACCTGATGGCCGTATAAGGTTCGGGGCGCTTTCATGGAAAAGACAAAATCGACCGCGCCGTCATCGGTGCCGCGTCATGTCGCGATCATCATGGATGGTAATAACCGCTGGGCGAAGAAGCGCCTGTTGCCCGGTGTTGCCGGGCATAAAGCGGGCGTGGATGCGGTTCGCGCGGTCATTGAGGTGTGTGCTGAGGCCAAGGTCGAGGTGCTCACACTTTTTGCGTTTTCCAGTGAAAACTGGCAGCGGCCAGCCGAAGAAGTCGGGGCGTTGATGGAGCTTTTTTTCACGGCCTTACGCCGTGAAACCAAGCGCCTGAACGAAAACGAGATCAGTTTGCGCATCATTGGTGATCGATCCCGTTTTCATCCCGAGCTTCAAGCGGCCATGCGAGAAGCTGAAAACCGCACTGCCGGAAACGATCGGTTTGTCCTGCAGATCGCCGCCAACTATGGTGGTCAGTGGGACATTGCCCAGGCTGCACAGCGACTCGCGCGCGAAGTGCAGGCAGGGCATCTGCGTCCGGATGACATTACGCCTGAATTGCTGCAAACCTGCCTGGCGACCGGTGATTTGCCGTTGCCGGATTTGTGTATTCGTACGGGTGGCGAACACCGCATCAGTAATTTCCTGCTTTGGCAGCTTGCGTATGCCGAGCTGTACTTCTCCGACCTGTTCTGGCCGGACTTCAAACACGATGCCATGCGCGCTGCGCTGGCCGATTTCGCTTCGCGTCAGCGTCGCTTCGGTAAAACGAGCGAGCAGATCGAAGCTGGAGCCCGGGTTTAATGCTCAAACAACGGATTATCACTGCACTTATTCTGCTGCCGATTGCGCTTTGCGGATTTTTCCTGCTTTCCGGGGCCAGCTTCGCTCTGTTCATCGGCGTGGTGGTAACCCTTGGTGCGTGGGAATGGGCGCGTCTCGCCGGTTTCCCTGCTCAGTCAGCGCGCATCGCTTATGCCGCAGCTGTGGCGGCGCTATCGTTTCTTCTCTATCTCATGCCGGGGCTTGCTCCCTGGATTCTGATAGCAGCAGTTATATGGTGGGTGCTGGCAACCTGGCTGGTACTGACCTACCCGGAATCCAGTCGGCACTGGTCCAGTGCGATCTGCAAGTTGGCTATCGGTCTGGTGATCCTGCTGCCTGCATGGCAGGGGCTGGTACTGATCAAGCAATGGCCGCTGGGTAACTGGTTGATTCTGTCGGTCATGGTGCTGGTCTGGGGGGCGGATATCGGTGCCTATTTCTCTGGCAAGGCTTTTGGCAAGCGCAAGCTGGCGCCGAAAGTCAGCCCAGGCAAGAGTTGGGAAGGTGTATACGGTGGTTTGCTCACTTGCCTGCTGATCACTGTCGTTGTCGGTGTTGTTCGCGACTGGTCCGCTTCACAGTTCGTGTTTGGCTTGCTGGGCGCCGCGATTGTCGTGTTCATTTCTGTGGTGGGTGATCTGACTGAAAGCATGTTCAAGCGCCAGTCCGGTATCAAGGACAGCAGCAATCTGCTGCCGGGCCATGGCGGAGTGCTTGATCGTATCGACAGTCTGACGGCTGCTATTCCGGTTTTTGCAGTGCTCCTGTGGGCTGCTGATTGGGGCGTGCTGTGAGTCGTCCTCAACAGGTTACCGTTTTAGGCGCTACCGGCTCGGTCGGTTTGAGTACGCTGGACGTCATTGCTCGTCATCCTGATCTCTATCAGGTATTTGCGTTGACTGGCTTTACCCGGCAGAGCGAGTTGTTGGCACTGTGCATCAAGCACACGCCGCGCTTTGCTGTGCTGCCGACCCAGGAGTCTGCGCGCAAATTGCAGGACGATCTGGCCGCAGCAGGTCTTGATACCCGAGTGCTGGTAGGGGAGAGGGGGCTTTGTGAAGTTGCCGCCCACCCGCAGGTTGATACCGTGCTGGCCGCGATTGTCGGAGCTGCTGGACTGCGGCCTACCTTGGCGGCTGTCGAGGCAGGCAAGAAAATTCTGCTGGCGAACAAGGAAGCGCTGGTCATGTCTGGCGCTCTGTTTATGCAGGCGGTTCGTCAAAGTGGCGCGGTTCTGCTGCCTATCGATAGCGAACACAACGCGATTTTCCAGTGTCTGCCGCTTGATTACGCGCGCGGGCTGGCGCCGGTTGGGGTGCGACGCATTTTGCTGACTGCGTCGGGCGGGCCGTTTCGCGAGACGCCGTTGAGCGAATTGAACGATGTATCTCCTGAGCAAGCCTGCGCTCATCCCAACTGGTCGATGGGGCGCAAGATTTCAGTGGACTCTGCCAGCATGATCAACAAAGGTCTCGAGCTTATTGAGGCTTGCTGGCTATTCGATGCACGGCCGGATCAGATTGAAGTGGTGATTCATCCGCAGAGCGTCATTCATTCGATGGTCGACTATGTGGATGGGTCGGTGCTTGCCCAATTGGGCAATCCGGACATGCGTACGCCGATTGCTCATGCGCTGGCCTGGCCGCAGCGTATTGATTCAGGTGTGGCACCTCTGGACCTGTTCAGCATCGCACGTCTGGACTTTCAGGCACCTGACGAACAGCGCTTCCCGTGTCTGCGTCTGGCGCGGCAAGCTGCCGAGGCTGGCAACAGCGCCCCGGCCACGCTGAACGCAGTAAACGAAGTAGCTGTAGCTGCATTTCTCGATCGGCGCATCCGTTATCCGGAAATCGCGGGTATGATCGACGATGTTTTGAATCTTGAACCCGTTGTGCCGCTTCCTGATCTGGAAGCTGTATTCAGTGCGGATTCAAAAGCGCGCGTTCTGGCCGAGCAATGGCTCAGTCGCAACGGGCGTTAATCGCAGACGCTAGACGGTACTGGCTCGGGGCTTGACCCAGACGGTACCCGGAGAAAGTTGATGAGCGCGCTCTATATGATTGTCGGCACCCTGGTTGCGCTGGGTGTGCTGGTTACCTTTCACGAATACGGCCACTTCTGGGTCGCACGGCGTTGTGGCGTCAAGGTTTTACGCTTTTCGGTCGGCTTCGGCACACCACTTGTTCGCTGGCATGATCGGCAGGGCACCGAATTCGTAATCGCAGCCATCCCGTTGGGTGGCTACGTAAAAATGCTCGATGAGCGTGAAGGTGACGTCCCTCCCGAGCTGGCTGATCAGTCGTTCAATCGCAAGTCGGTTTATCAGCGCATTGCCATCGTCAGCGCTGGCCCGATTGCGAACTTTCTTCTGGCAATTGTCTTTTTCTGGATCCTGGCCATGCTGGGCACCCAGCAGGTACGCCCGGTTATCGGTGCAGTCGAGGCTGGCAGTATTGCGCAACAGGCAGGGCTGAGTGCCGGTCAGGAAATTGTTTCTGTTGATGGCGAGGCGACTGCAGGCTGGTCAGCTGTGAATCTGCAGCTGGTGCGCCGGCTGGGTGAAAGCGGTACGGTCGCTCTCAAAGTGCGCGAGCCTGACGCGACGGTCGATACCGCTCACAGTCTGGCGCTGGATAACTGGCTGAAGGGGGCTGAAGAGCCTGACCCGATCAAGTCGCTGGGCATTCGTCCATGGCGTCCGGCACTGCCGCCGGTTCTGGCCGAGCTGGATCCGAAAGGTCCTGCTCAGGCAGCTGGGCTGAAAACCGGTGACAGGCTGGTTGCTCTGGATGGTCGTCCGGTAGAAGAGTGGCAGCAAGTGGTTGATTGGGTGCGCGAGCGCCCTGATGCGAAAATTTCCCTGCGTGTTGAGCGTGAAGGTGCACAACTTGATGTGCCGCTGACACTCGCGGCGCGTGGTGAAGGCGAGGCTTCGAGCGGTTATCTGGGGGCTGGCGTCAAAGGTATCGACTGGCCTCCGGAGATGCTGCGCGAAGTCAGTTATGGTCCACTGGCCGCTGTGGCCGTGGGCGCCAGCCGTACGTGGACGATGAGCGTATTGACGCTCGATTCACTCAGGAAAATGTTGTTCGGCGAGCTCTCGGTAAAAAACTTGAGTGGACCGATAACCATTGCTAAAGTGGCGGGCGCTTCGGCCCAGTCGGGCATAGGTGATTTCCTGAATTTCCTCGCTTATCTGAGCATAAGCCTGGGAGTCCTGAATTTACTGCCTATTCCAGTGCTGGACGGGGGGCATCTGTTGTTCTATCTGATTGAGTGGGCACGTGGTCGCCCCCTTTCAGAAAGGGTTCAAGGTTGGGGGATTCAGATTGGTATCAGTCTGGTGGTGGGCGTTATGTTGCTCGCACTGGTCAACGATCTGGGTCGACTGTAAAGCTTAGCTTTGCTGAGTTGCGAATCTGCCGCATTTTGCGGCAGTTTGTTTATTGCCAGTTGGAATAAGAAAGGACTTCATGAAACGTCTGCTGCTAACTGCGGTTCTTGCCGTACTGATGATTGCCGAAGTTCACGCCGAGTCCTTCACTATCTCCGATATCCGTGTCAACGGCCTGCAGCGGGTATCCGCGGGCAGTGTATTTGGTGCGTTGCCGCTGAACGTTGGCGAGCAAGCGGATGATGGTCGTCTGGTGGATGCCACTCGCGCACTGTTCAAAACCGGATTCTTCCAGGATATCCAGTTGGGTCGTGACGGCAACGTGCTGGTCATCACCGTCGTCGAGCGTCCATCTGTTGCGAGTATCGAAATCGAAGGCAACAAGGCCATCTCCACTGAAGACCTGATGAAGGGTCTGAAACAGTCGGGTCTGGCTGAAGGCGAAATCTTCCAGCGGGCAACTCTTGAAGGTGTGCGTAACGAACTGCAGCGCCAGTATGTTGCTCAGGGCCGCTATTCGGCTGAAGTTGCGACTGAGGTCGTTGCTCAGCCACGCAATCGGGTTGGTCTGAAGATCAACATCAATGAAGGCACGGTCGCGTCCATCCAGCACATCAACGTGGTGGGTAACAGTGTCTTCCCTGATGAAGACCTGATCGACCTGTTCGAACTCAAGACCACCAACTGGCTTTCTTTCTTCAAGAACGACGACAAGTACGCCCGGGAAAAGCTTTCCGGCGACCTCGAGCGTCTGCGTTCCTACTACCTGGATCGCGGCTATATCAACATGGATATCGCCTCGACTCAGGTTTCGATCACGCCTGACAAGAAAAACGTTTTCATCACGGTCAATGTCAACGAAGGCCAGAAATACAGCGTCAAGTCGGTCAAGTTGAGCGGAGACCTCAAGGTTCCCGAAGATCAGGTCAAGTCCTTGCTGCTGGTCAAGCCAGGTCAGGTGTTCTCGCGTAAGGTCATGACCACGACTTCCGAACTGATCACCCGCCGTCTGGGTAACGAAGGCTATACCTTCGCCAACGTCAACGGCGTGCCGACACCTAACGACGAAGATCATACTGTCGACATCACTTTCGTGGTTGATCCAGGCAAGCGTGCTTATGTAAACCGCATCAACTTCCGTGGTAACACCAAGTCTGCCGACGAAGTGCTGCGCCGTGAAATGCGTCAGATGGAAGGCGGCTGGGCTTCGACCTACCTGATCGACCAGTCCAAGACTCGTCTGGACCGTCTGGGCTTCTTTAAAGAAGTGAACGTCGAGACACCTGCCGTACCGGGTACTGACGATCAGGTTGACGTTAACTACGCGGTAGAAGAGCAGGCATCCGGTTCGATCACCGCCAGCGTTGGCTTCGCACAGAGCGCAGGTCTGATCCTCGGTGGTTCGATCAGTCAGAACAACTTCCTCGGTACCGGTAACAAGGTCAGCATCGGCCTGACGCGCAGCGAATACCAGAGCCGTTACAACTTCAGCTACGTCGATCCGTACTGGACCGCTGATGGTGTGAGCCTGGGTTACAACGCGTTCTACCGAACCACCGACTACGATGACCTCGATGTCGACGTTGCAAGCTATGCGGTAGATAGCCTGGGTGCTGGTATCAGCATGGGCTACCCGATCAACGAGACCTCTCGTCTGACTTACGGTCTGACGGTGCAGCAGGACGAAATCAAGACCGGTACCTACACCGTCGACGAAATCTTCGACTTCGTGGACAAGGAAGGCGACAAGTACCTGAACTTCAAGGGCTCGATCGGCTGGTCCGAATCCACCCTGAACAAAGGTGTGCTGGCGACTCGCGGTCACTCCCAAAGCCTGACACTGGAAACCACGTTGCCGGGTAGCGACCTGTCGTTCTACAAACTGGACTATCGCGCTCAGTACTTCCACCCGATTACCGACAACTACACCCTGCGCCTGCACACAGAATTGGGTTATGGCGACGGCTACGGTTCGACCTCAGGTCTGCCGTTCTATGAAAACTACTATGCCGGTGGCTTCAACTCGGTTCGTGGTTTCAAGGACAGCACCCTTGGCCCACGCAGTACCCCAAGCAGTGGTACTCGTCCAGGCACACGAGTTGACCCGGATCAGGATCCGCTTCCGTTCGGTGGCAACATCCTTGTACAAGGTGGCGTAGAGGTGATGTTCCCTCTGCCGTTCATCAAGGATCAACGTTCCCTGCGTACCTCTCTGTTCTGGGACGTCGGTAATGTGTTTGACTCGAACTGCGACTCCAATCGCACCCGCAATGGTCAGAAGGTTGAATGCAACGACGTTGATTTTTCCGGTATGGCCAGCTCCGTGGGTGTAGGCGTGACGTGGGTTACCGCGCTCGGTCCATTGAGCTTCGCTTTGGCGATGCCGATCAAGAAACCGGATGACGATTCTGAAACCCAGGTTTTCCAATTTTCCCTTGGTCAGACTTTCTAAGCGTCTGACTTTAGATAACGACAGCGAATTCTGTAGGAGTACATCGTGCGTAAGTTGACTCAATTGGTACTGTTGGCAACCGTTCTCGCAGCAGGCCCGGCTTTTGCCGACATGAAAATTGCCGTTCTGAATTATCAGATGGCTTTGCTGGAATCTGATGCGGCCAAGAAATATGCCGTTGATGCAGAGAAGAAGTTCGGTCCGCAACTGACCAAGCTGAAAACTCTGGAAAGCAGCGCGAAGGGCATTCAGGATCGTCTGGTGAGCGGTGGCGACAAAATGGCCCAGCCTGAGCGCGAGCGTCTTGAGCTTGAATTCAAGCAGAAAGCCCGTGACTTCCAGTTCCAGTCCAAGGAACTGAACGAAGCCAAGGCCGTTGCTGACCGTGAAATGCTCAAGCAACTGAAGCCAAAACTGGATCAGGCTGTTGAAGAAGTGATCAAGAAAGGTGCATTTGATCTGGTCTTCGAGCGCGGTGCAGTGATTGACGTCAAGCCACAGTATGACGTTACTCGCCAGGTCATCGAGCGCATGAACCAGCTGAAGTAACCTATGACCGCGACTATCAAACTCGGTCAATTGGCCGAGTTCCTCGGGGCCACGCTACGTGGCGCCGAGGATAAAGAAATTACCGGGCTGGCCACTTTGCAAGAGGCCGGTCCAGGTCAGGTCAGTTTCCTGGCAAATCCGCAGTACCGTAAATTCCTCGTTGATACTCAAGCCTCGGCGTTGCTTTTGAAGCCTGCCGATGCTGATTCATATGCTGGCGATGCTTTGCTGGTGCCGGATCCCTATCTGGCCTACGCACGTATTTCCCATCTGTTCGATCCGAAGCCGAAGGCAACTGCCGGGGTTCATCCGACGGCAGTCGTCGCTGATGATGCGCAGATTGATCCTGCTGCGAGCATCGGCGCGTTTGCTGTGGTTGAGAGCGGGGCGCGAATTGCAGCTGGTGTTACCGTAGGGGCTCAGTGTTTCATTGGAGCCCGTTGCGAAATCGGCGAAGGCGGTTGGCTTGCTCCACGGGTTACGCTTTATCACGATGTACGCATCGGCAAGCGGGTGGTCATTCAGTCAGGTGCTGTCCTGGGAGGCGAGGGTTTCGGTTTCGCCAACGAGAAGGGTATCTGGCAGAAGATTGCCCAGATTGGCGGTGTACTGATCGGTGATGATGTGGAAATTGGCGTAAATACCGCCATTGACCGCGGTGCATTGGCCGATACCCGAATTGGCAATGGTGTGAAGCTGGATAACCAGATTCAGATCGCTCACAACGTGCAGATCGGTGATCACACTGCCATGGCCGCTTGTGTGGGTATCTCCGGCAGTACCAAAATCGGCAAGCACTGCATGCTGGCCGGTGGCGTTGGGCTGGTAGGCCATATCGACATTTGTGACGGTGTTTTCATCACCGGCATGACGATGGTGACCCACTCCATTACCGAGCCGGGTTCTTATTCGTCTGGTACGGCGATGCAGCCTGCGGGCGAATGGCGCAAAAGCGCTGCACGTATTCGCAAGCTCGACGACATGGCACGTCGACTGCAAAAGCTGGAAAAGATTGTTGAGGGAGTGACCTCAGGCGTTAATGCTTCATCAGATGGCTGATACTTTTTTCATATCAAGCGTGCACTGCCGATAAATTGCTTCCTTGATTTGCAGAGGAGTGCAGCGCAATTGCCGCGCACTCCCAATCTTGACTACAGGCTTCCCCTCGAAATGATGGACATCAACGAAATTCGTGAATACCTGCCGCACCGCTACCCGTTCCTGTTGGTAGACCGCGTAGTGGAGCTCGATGTCGAGAGCAAAAGTATTCGCGCTTATAAAAACGTCAGCATCAATGAGCCGTTCTTCAACGGCCATTTTCCGGCGCATCCAATCATGCCGGGTGTATTGATCATTGAGGCAATGGCTCAGGCTGCCGGTATCCTTGGTTTCAAAATGCTGGGCGCCAAGCCTGCCGATGGCACGCTGTATTATTTCGTGGGATCGGACAAATTGCGTTTCCGCCAGCCAGTGCTGCCGGGCGACCAGTTGATTCTTGAAGCGAAGTTCCTCAGCTGCAAGCGTCAGATCTGGAAGTTTGAGTGCAGCGCCTCGGTGGATGGCAAGCCTGTTTGCTCCGCAGAAATCATCTGTGCGGAACGTAAACTATGAGTTTAATTGACCCTCGCGCAATCATCGATCCGACAGCCATTCTGGCTGACAATGTGGAGGTCGGCCCTTGGTCGATCATCGGAGCTGGTGTGGAAATTGGCGAGGGTACAGTGGTTGGGCCTCACGTGATTTTGCGTGGGCCGACCCGGATCGGTAAGCACAATCGCATTTACCAGTTTTCATCGGTAGGCGAGGACACGCCCGATCTCAAGTACAAAGGTGAAGAGACGCGTCTGGTCATTGGCGATCACAACGTGATTCGCGAGGGCGTGACGATTCATCGCGGCACCATCCAGGACCGTGCTGAAACCACGATCGGCGACCATAACCTGATCATGGCCTATGCACACATCGGTCACGACAGCGTTATCGGCAATAACTGCATTCTGGTCAACAACACTGCGTTGGCGGGTCATGTGCACGTTGCAGATTGGGCGATCCTTTCCGGTTTCACCCTTGTCCATCAGTACTGCCACATTGGCGCCCATAGTTTTTCCGGCATGGGTACCGCCATTGGCAAGGACGTTCCTGCGTTTGTTACCGTATTTGGTAACCCTGCCGAAGCCCGGAGCATGAACTTCGAGGGCATGCGTCGTCGCGGCTTCAGTGAAGAGGCTATTCACGCGTTGCGCCGCGCCTACAAAGTAGTTTATCGCCAGGGGCTGACGGTTGATCAGGCCATCGCCGAACTGGCTGAGCCTGCTGCCTTGTTTCCGGAGGTTGCGGTGTTCCTTGAGTCCATCCAGACCTCGACCCGCGGCATCACCCGCTAATCATGTCCAGCGTATTGCGTGTCGCTTTAGTCGCTGGCGAGGCGTCCGGGGACATTCTCGGATCCGGTCTTATGCGTGCCATCAAGGCGCGTCATCCTCAGGTTGAGTTCATCGGCGTCGGCGGCCCGCTGATGGAAGCCGAAGGTATGGCCTCCTATTTCCCGATGGAACGTCTTTCGGTCATGGGGCTGGTTGAGGTGTTGGGTCGATTGCGCGAATTGTTGGCTAAACGCAAGGCGCTGATCCAGACCCTTATCGATCAAAAGCCAGATGTTTTTATTGGCATCGATGCACCGGATTTCACCCTCAATATCGAGCTTCAACTGCGTCGTGCCGGCATCAAGACGGTGCACTACGTCAGCCCGTCGGTGTGGGCATGGCGTCAGAAGCGCGTCCTCAAGATTCGCGAAGGCTGCGATCTGATGCTGACGTTGCTGCCCTTCGAGGCGCGCTTCTATGAAGAAAAAGGCGTGCCGGTCAAGTTTGTCGGGCATCCGCTGGCTGACACTATCCCGCTGCAGGCGGATCAAGCTACTGCTCGTGTCGAGCTGGGGTTTGGTGATGGTCCGGTTGTTGCGTTGATGCCTGGAAGTCGTGGTGGTGAAGTCGGGCGTCTGGGCAGTTTGTTCTTCGACGCTGCCGAGCGTCTGCTGGCGGTGCGCCCCGAGGTGAGATTTGTCTTGCCGTGCGCAAGCCCCCAGCGTCGCCTGCAGATCGAGCAATTGTTGCAGGGCCGCGATTTGCCGGTGTTGTTGCTCGACGGTCGCTCTCATGTAGCGCTGGCCGCCTGCAATGCGGTATTGATTGCGTCGGGCACGGCGACTCTGGAAGCACTGCTGTACAAGCGCCCCATGGTGGTTGCCTATCGCATGGCGCCGCTTACTTTTTGGATACTCAAGCGTCTGGTGAAAAGCCCCTACGTCTCGCTACCCAATCTTCTCGCTCAGCGCCTGTTGGTGCCTGAGCTGTTGCAGGATGAAGCCACTCCTGATGCGTTGGTGCAGCAATTGCTGCCGCTTCTGGATGATGGTCTGGTGCAGACTGCGGGTTTTGACGAAATACACCGGACCTTGCGTCGCGATGCATCCAATCAGGCCGCCGAAGCGGTGTTGAACCTGATTGGTCATTCGCCTTCACTGTGAGTTCGCGTTCAATGCAAATGGGTCTGGATTTCAATCTGGTAGAAGAACTGGTTGCCGGCGTTGATGAGGTGGGTCGCGGTCCGCTTTGTGGTGCTGTGGTGACTGCCGCGGTTATTCTCGATCCGCGTCGCCCGATTCTGGGGCTTAACGATTCGAAGAAGCTGACAGAGGCCAGGCGCGAATTGCTGTTTGATGAAATTTGCGAGAAAGCACTGTCCTGGCACATTGCCCGGGCAGAAGTCGAAGAAATCGATGAGTTGAACATTCTGCATGCCACCATGCTGGCCATGAAGCGTGCTGTTGAAGGCCTGATGATTACGCCGAAACTGGCTTTGATTGACGGTAATCGTTGCCCGCAGTTGTCGGTGCCCAGTGCGCCGGTGGTTCAGGGCGACTCCAAGGTTCCGGCGATCGCCGCTGCGTCTATTCTGGCCAAGGTCAGCCGTGACCGTGAGATGGCTGCCATGGAACTCAAGTATCCCGGTTACGGGATCGGCGGGCACAAGGGTTATCCAACACCTGTGCATCTCGAAGCTCTTGCGCGTCTCGGACCGACGCCGATTCACAGGCGCTCTTTCGGGCCGGTGCGTGCTGCTTATGCTGCGCGGGATGCAATGATCCAGTCGACAATGTCTTCAGCGTCGATTTTCCCATTGAACTGACAGTGGGCTGATGTTTTGCCAAAGGCCCGGTACAATCCGGGCCTTCGTTTTTGTTCTAGCGCTATAGGATCTCCATGCCGGCTTCTTTCGTTCATCTACGCCTGCACACCGAATATTCGCTGGTCGATGGCCTGGTACGGGTCAAACCGCTGGTCAAAACCCTCGCAGCCATGAATATGCCTGCCGTTGCGGTGACTGATCAGAACAACCTGTGCTCGCTGGTCAAGTTCTACAAGGCGGCAATGGGCGCGGGGATCAAGCCTATCTGCGGTGCAGACCTGTGGCTGTCGAACAAGGACGAAGATGCCGCGTTGAGTCGCATCAGCCTGCTGGTCATGAATGCCAAGGGCTACCGCAATCTGACTGAACTGATTTCCCGTGGCTTCATTGATGGTCAGCGCAACGGCCAGATCATCATTGAGCGCGAGTGGGTTGCCGAAGCCAACGAAGGCCTGATCGCGCTGTCAGCGGCGAAAGAGGGCGAGATCGGTATGGCGTTGCTGGGTAATAACCCCTCAGATGCCGATCAGCTGTTGAGCGAATGGATGGCGGTATTTCCTGATCGTTTCTATGTCGAAGTGCAGCGCACCAATCGCCCCAATGACGAAGAGCATCTGCACGCCGCGGTAGCCCTGGCCGACCGCCACGGTGCGCCGCTGGTGGCGACCAACGATGTGCGATTCATCAAGCAGGAAGATTTCGAAGCGCATGAAACCCGTGTCTGCATCGGTGAAGGGCGTGCGCTGGATGACCCGCGTCGTTCGCACAATTACAGCGACCAGCAGTACCTGAAAAGCGCCGAGGAAATGGCCGAGCTGTTCAGCGATCTGCCTGAAGCGCTGGAAAACTCGGTGGAAATCGCCAAGCGCTGCAACATCGATGTGAAGCTGGGTACTCACTTCCTGCCTGACTACCCGATTCCTGATGGCATGACCATCGACGAGTATTTCCGCAAGGTTTCGTTTGAAGGGCTTGAAGAGCGCCTCGCGGTACTTTGGCCTAAAGAGACGACGCCGGACTATGAAGCCAAGCGTCAGGTGTATGTCGACCGGTTGAATTTCGAGCTGGATATCATTATCCAGATGGGCTTTCCCGGCTACTTCCTGATCGTTATGGACTTTATTCAGTGGGCCAAGAGCAACGGCGTACCGGTAGGTCCCGGCCGGGGATCGGGTGCCGGGTCGCTGGTGGCCTATGTGCAGAAGATTACCGACCTTGATCCTCTCGAATATGACCTGCTGTTCGAACGCTTCCTGAACCCGGAGCGGGTATCCATGCCTGACTTCGACGTCGACTTCTGCATGGATGGCCGGGACCGCGTGATTGATTACGTGGCCGAGAAGTATGGCCGTAATGCTGTAAGCCAGATCATCACCTTCGGTTCCATGGCCGCCAAGGCGGTGGTGCGGGACGTGGCGCGGGTCCAGGGCAAGTCTTACGGCCTGGCTGATCGCCTCTCGAAGATGATCCCGTTCGAAGTCGGCATGACCCTTGAGAAAGCCTACGAGCAAGAGGAAATCCTGCGGGACTTCCTCAAGGTCGATGAAGAAGCTGCCGAGATCTGGGAGATGGCGCGCAAGCTCGAAGGCATTGTGCGTAACGTCGGCAAGCACGCCGGTGGTGTGGTTATCGCACCGACCAAACTGACTGACTTCTCGGCCATTTACTGCGATGAAGAGGGCAGTGGTCTGGTGACGCAGTTCGACAAGGACGACGTCGAGGCGGCGGGGCTGGTGAAGTTCGACTTCCTCGGTCTGCGGACCCTGACCATCATCGACTGGGCGCTGAAAACGATTAACCGTGACCGTGCCAAGGTCAACGAAGAGCCGCTGGATATCGCCTTCATTCCGCTGGATGACGCGCCGACTTATCAGTTGCTGCAGAAGGCTGAAACGACAGCGGTGTTCCAGCTTGAGTCGCGCGGCATGAAGGAGCTGATCAAAAAGCTCAAGCCCGACTGCTTGGAAGATTTGATCGCACTGGTGGCCCTGTTCCGTCCGGGGCCTCTGCAATCGGGCATGGTGGACGACTTCATCAACCGTAAGCACGGTCGCGCTGAACTGTCGTATCCGCACGTCGATTATCAATACGAAGGGCTCAAACCTGTTCTGGCGCCGACTTACGGCATCATTCTTTATCAAGAACAGGTAATGCAGATCGCCCAGGTCATGGCCGGTTATACCCTCGGCGGTGCGGACATGCTGCGACGGGCCATGGGTAAGAAAAAACCCGAAGAAATGGCCAAGCAGCGCGGCGGCTTCATTGAGGGTTGCAAGACCAACAATATTGACCCGGATCTGGCCGGTAACATTTTCGACCTGGTGGAAAAATTCGCCGGTTATGGCTTCAACAAATCTCACTCGGCTGCCTATGGCCTGGTGTCGTATCAGACGGCCTGGCTGAAAGCCCATTACCCGGCGCCGTTCATGGCCGCGGTGCTGTCGGCGGATATGCACAACACCGACAAGGTCGTGACCTTGATCGAAGAAGTGCGGATCATGAAGCTTCGCCTGGATGCGCCGGATGTGAACGCGTCCGAATACAAGTTCACGGTGAGTGAAGACGGCCGCATCATTTACGGCCTTGGCGCGATCAAGGGGGTGGGTGAAGGCCCGGTTGAAGCGATTACCGAAGCCCGTGAAGACGGACCGTTCAAGGATCTGTTCGATTTCTGCGCCCGTGTCGACCTCAAGCGCGTCAATAAGCGGACCCTGGATGGTCTGATTCGCAGTGGTGCACTTGATCGTCTCGGTCCTTACTTTGAAACCGAACCCAAAGCGTACCAGGCCAATATCGACCGCAACCGCGCAGTGTTGCTGGCCTCCCTGGTAGAAGCGATTCAGGCCGCCGAGCAGACTGCACGCAGTCATGACAGCGGCCATTCGGACCTGTTCGGCGGACTGTTCGTCGAAGAAGATACCGATGTGTATGCCAATCATCGCAAGGCCAAGGAAGGTAGTCTCAAGGACCGTTTGCGCGGCGAGAAGGAAACCCTTGGGCTGTACCTGACCGGTCACCCGATTGACGAATATGAAGGCGAGATTCGCCGTTTTGCACGGCAACGAATCATCGACCTCAAGCCGGCGCGTGACACTCAGACCGTCGCAGGTCTGATCATCGCGTTGCGGGTCATGAAGAACAAGAAGGGCGACAAGATGGGGTTTATCACCCTTGACGACCGCTCTGGACGAATAGAAGCTTCGCTTTTTGCCGAAGCGTTTCATTCGGCGCAGGCATTGCTGCAGACCGACGCGATGGTGGTGGTCGAGGGTGAGGTCAGCAACGACGATTTCTCTGGTGGTCTTCGCTTGCGTGCCAAGCGCGTGATGAGCATCGAAGATGCGCGTACAAATCTGGCAGAAAGCTTGCGTCTGACTGTGCGTGCCGAAGCGCTGAAAGGCGACCGGCTGCGCTGGCTTGGCGATTTGTGCAAGCGCCATCGCGGTGCGTGCCCGATCACTCTGGATTACACCGGGCTGGATGCCAAGGCCTTGCTGCAGTTCGGCGAAGCGTGGCGAATTGATCCCGCAGACAGCTTGATTCAAGCTCTGCGTGACCAGTTCGGACGTGAGAACGTCTTCCTGCAGTATCGCTGAAAGCATCAGCCCAGAATTTTTTAAACTCGACCTGAATGCGCCTGTTCCCGTAAGGTAAGGCGCTAACGGATCAACCGGCCGGCCTCTTGGCCGTCGACCCAAGACGGATGCCTATGAACCCGAATTTTCTTGATTTCGAACAGCCGATCGCTGACCTGCAAGCCAAGATTGAAGAATTGCGCCTGGTAGGTAATGACAACTCGCTGAACATTGGCGATGAGATCTCGCGACTGCAAGACAAGAGCAACACGCTGACCGAAAGCATTTTCAGCAACCTGACCAGTTGGCAGATTGCACGCATGGCGCGTCACCCGCGTCGTCCGTACACTCTGGACTACATTCAGCACATCTTCACCGAGTTCGACGAGCTGCATGGCGACCGTCACTTCTCCGACGACGCTGCGATTGTTGGCGGTGTTGCCCGTCTGGAAGGTCAGCCGGTTATGGTCATTGGCCATCAGAAAGGCCGTGAAGTGCGTGAGAAGGTTCGTCGTAACTTCGGTATGCCGCGTCCTGAGGGCTATCGCAAGGCCTGTCGTCTGATGGAAATGGCCGAGCGTTTCAAGATGCCGATCCTGACCTTCATCGACACACCGGGCGCATACCCGGGTATCGATGCCGAAGAGCGTAACCAGAGCGAAGCAATTGCCTGGAACCTGCGGGTCATGGCGCGTCTGAAAACGCCGATCATCGCCACTGTTATTGGTGAGGGTGGTTCTGGCGGTGCATTGGCAATCGGTGTCTGCGATCAGTTGAACATGCTCCAGTACTCCACCTACGCAGTTATCTCTCCGGAAGGCTGTGCGTCGATTCTGTGGAAAACCGCGGAAAAGGCACCGGACGCTGCTGAAGCCATGGGCATTACGGCTGATCGCCTGAAAGGCCTGGGGATTGTCGATAAAGTCATCTCCGAGCCTCTGGGCGGTGCGCACCGCGACCCGGCCGCTGCTGCACTGGCAATCCGTCAGGAATTGAGCAGCCAGCTGGCGATGCTCAAGAAGTTCGATAACGATGCGCTGCTGGCTCGTCGTTATGATCGTTTGATGAGCTACGGTCTCTGATTCAGAGGCGACGCTTCAATCGCGTTCTTGTGGGAGCGAATTTATTCGCGAAGGCATTCAGTAAGACGGTGAAGATGTTTTGGCTGTACGGGCCTCTTCGCGAATGAATTCGCTCCCACAGGAAGCAATGAAGTCTAATGACCACATCCAAACCCTCCGGTCATGATCTCCCCGCCAGGCTTCTTCAAGTCCTGGCACCCTGGCGCAGCGCGCCGGCCTGGTATGTCGGTTTTTCCGGTGGCCTGGATTCAACTGTCTTGCTTCACCTCCTGGTTGAACTCGCAAAACGCGAAAACCTGCCGCCTCTCAATGCCATACATGTTCATCACGGCCTACAGGCTGTTGCTGATGCGTGGCCGCTGCATTGCCAGCAGGTTTGCGACGCGCTTGGCGTTCCTTTGCAAGTGATCAGCGTGCAGGTCAAGCCGGGCGCAAGCATCGAACAGGCCGCACGCGATGCGCGTTATGCGGTTTTCAGTGATCGCCTGGCTAAGGATGAAGTGCTGCTGACCGGTCAGCATCAGGACGATCAGGCTGAAACCCTGCTGTTTCGCTTGTTGCGCGGCGCGGGGGTTCGGGGGTTGGCGGGCATGTCGGTTAGCCGCACGTTGGGACATGGGCATCTGCTCAGGCCTTTGTTGAGCGTTTCCCGGGAAGAGCTGGAGGCCTACGCCTGTAAGCATCGTCTGCTCTGGGTTGAAGATCCCAGCAACGAAGACTCTCATTATTCGCGCAACTACCTGCGCAGTCAGGTACTGCCGGTAGTGAAGTCCCGCTGGCCGCAGGCGACCGCGAGTATGGCGCGCACGGCCGCTCATCTGGATGAAGCGCAGCAATTGCTTGAGGAACTGGCCCAGGCTGATCTGGAGTCGGCGCAATCACTCCATGCATTTGGCTGGCTCAAGGTGCCCTCTCTGGCACTGCCTGAGCTGGCTAACCTGTCTCCCGCCAGGCAACGAAACGCGCTGCGCCATTGGCTTGCACCGCTGACCCGACTGCCGGACAGCGATCATTGGGTTGGCTGGGAAAATCTCCGGGACGCGGGGCCGGGCGGGCGCCCGGTGTGGCGGCTGGCCGATGGAGAATTGCATCGTGATCAGGGGCGTATCTGGTGGCTTTCCGACAGTTGGCTGCAACCTCTGATGCAGCCCGCTCAGTCCTGGATGGATGCGCGACATGCGATGGAACTGCCTGGTAACGGTCAGGTTTTCATTGACGGTGAAACTCCTTCGGGACTGCTGGAGGTGCGCTATCGCCAGGGAGGAGAGGTGCTCAGCCTGCCGGGCCGCGGACGTCGCGATCTCAAGCGTCTGCTCAATGAGCGCGAAATACCGCTATTTGTCCGCGGCCGATTGCCGCTGCTGTTCCGGAACGGCGAAATTCTGGCGGTGGCAAACCTGCCTGCGCTCAATGTTTGCGGCCATGAAAGCTGGGTGTTGCATTGGGTGCCGCCGACGAATGACCAAAGTTTGAGCTGAAAGCCCAATTCCGGTAGACTACGCTCCCTTCTTGATACAGCTTCTGTGGATCCTTTTGGATCGACATGAGTTGCCGGTTACCAACCAGTCTTTGCTGGATGATTCTTGACATGTGGCGCGCAATTGACAGGCTTTTTCAGTCAGTCCGTTTCAATCCAGCAGTTCGGGAGTTCACCGTGAATTTTGTCGGTAATCGGGGGCTTCGGCCTTCCTTCGCTTTCCCCGGCGGCTCTGACCGCTTTAACGCAGACTTCTAGGGTTTTTCATGACGCGCTACATCTTCGTCACGGGCGGTGTTGTTTCTTCATTGGGGAAAGGCATCGCCTCGGCTTCATTGGCGGCCATCCTGGAGGCGCGGGGACTTAAGGTCACCATGCTGAAGCTTGACCCCTACATCAACGTCGATCCGGGTACCATGAGCCCGTTCCAGCACGGTGAAGTGTTCGTCACGCATGACGGCGCTGAAACTGACCTGGACCTTGGCCACTACGAGCGGTTCATCCGCACGACCATGACCCAGAACAACAACTTCACCACCGGTCGTGTGTACGAACACGTCCTGCGCAAAGAGCGCCGTGGTGATTATCTGGGTGCGACCATTCAGGTTATTCCGCACATCACCGACGAAATCAAACGCCGGATCATCAAGGGCGCAGGCGATGCCGATGTTGCTCTGGTCGAGATCGGCGGCACCGTGGGTGACATCGAGTCGCAACCGTTCCTGGAAGCGATCCGTCAGTTGCGTTTCGAAGTAGGTGCCAAGCGCGCCATGCTGATGCACCTGACACTGGTTCCTTATATCGCGACCGCTGGCGAAACCAAAACCAAGCCGACCCAACACTCGGTGAAGGAATTGCGCTCCATCGGCCTGCAGCCTGATGTTTTGGTATGCCGTTCCGATCACCCGATCGACATTTCGTCGCGTCGCAAGATCGCTCAGTTTACCAACGTGGAAGAGCGTGCCGTTATCGCGCTGGAAGACGCCGATACCATCTACAAGATTCCGGGCATCCTGCACTCTCAGGGTCTGGACGATTTCGTCGTCGAGCGCTTCGGCCTGCAATGCAACAGCGCAGACCTGTCCGAGTGGGACGCTGTGGTAGACGCCAAGCTTAACCCTGAGCATGAAGTCACCATCGCCATGGTCGGCAAATACATGGAACTGCTGGACGCTTACAAGTCGTTGATCGAGGCGATGAGTCACGCTGGCATCACCAACCGTACCAAGGTCAACCTGCGCTACATCGACTCTGAAGACATCGAGAACCAGGGCACTGCGCTGCTGGAAGGCGTTGATGCGATTCTGGTGCCAGGCGGCTTCGGTCTGCGTGGCGTGGAAGGCAAGATCACTGCCGTTCAGTTCGCTCGTGAAAACAAGGTTCCGTACTTGGGTATCTGCCTGGGCATGCAAGTGGCCGTGATCGAGTACGCTCGTAACGTGCTGGGCTGGAAAGACGCTAACTCCACTGAATTCGATCGCAATGGCGCGCACGCTGTTGTAGGTCTGATCACCGAGTGGGCTGACGCCACCGGCGCGGTTGAAACCCGTACTGAAAGCTCCGATCTGGGTGGCACTATGCGCCTGGGTGCTCAGGAATGTCAGCTTGAGCCAGGCTCGCTGGTACACGACTGCTACGCCAGCGACGTGATCGTTGAGCGTCATCGTCATCGCTATGAAGTGAACAACAACCTGCTGCCGCAGTTGCTGGAAGCCGGCCTGAAAGTGTCGGGTCGTTCCGGTGATGGTGCGCTGGTAGAAGTGGTCGAAGCCCCGGATCATCCATGGTTCGTGGCTTGCCAGTTCCACCCTGAGTTCACCTCCACACCTCGCGACGGTCACCCGCTGTTCAGCGGCTTCGTCAAGGCTGCACTGACTCAACACAAGAAAAATTCTTGATTCGGGAAACTCAGAACATGGCTCAGAAGACTATCCGCGTAGGCTCAATCGACATTGCCAATGACAAGCCAATGGTGCTTTTCGGTGGCATGAACGTTCTCGAGTCCCGTGACATGGCCATGCAGATTTGCGAAGAATATGTACGGGTTACCGAAAAGCTCGGTATCCCATATGTGTTCAAGGCCAGTTTCGACAAAGCTAATCGTTCGTCCATGCACTCCTACCGTGGCCCTGGCCTGGAAGAGGGCATGCGGATTTTTGAAGAAGTTAAAAAGACCTTCAATGTACCGTTGATCACTGACGTGCATGAGCCAGAGCAGGCCAAGGTTGTCGCTGAAGTTTGCGACATCATTCAACTGCCTGCTTTCCTGTCGCGTCAGACCGATCTGGTGGTTGCCATGGCCCGCACTGGCGCTGTGATCAACATCAAGAAAGCCCAGTTCCTCGCCCCTCAGGAAATGAAACACATCCTGAGCAAGTGTGAAGAGGCCGGTAACGATCAACTGATCCTCTGTGAGCGCGGCACCAGTTTTGGCTACAACAACCTGGTTGTGGACATGCTCGGTTTCGGCATCATGAAGCAGTTCAACTACCCGGTATTTTTCGACGTGACCCACGCCCTGCAGATGCCAGGCGGTCGTTCGGATTCTGCTGGCGGTCGTCGTGCGCAGGTATTGGAACTGGCGAAGGCCGGCATGAGTCAAAACCTCGCTGGATTGTTCCTTGAGGCTCATCCTGATCCGGACAATGCCAAATGCGACGGCCCTTGCGCCTTGCGTCTGGACAAGCTAGAGCCATTCCTGGCTCAGCTCAAGGCTCTGGATGAGTTGGTCAAAAGCTTCCCGGCAGTAGAAACCGCTTAAATCGGGCTTCTCCGGCAGGTTAGCCTCCGGTAAAGTGCCGCACGTTTACATCCCCCGGCCCCAGGTCGGGGTTTGTCGCTCTAAGGTCTGCCCTGTAATGAGCCCTTGAGCGACAGGCATTTCCCAGCTGCGTCGTTTTCGTCAATCTTGGAGTGTTTACAACAATGGCAAAAATCGTCGACATCAAAGGTCGTGAAGTTCTCGACTCCCGTGGCAATCCCACCGTGGAAGCAGATGTGCTCCTCGACAACGGCATCATCGGCAGCGCATGCGCTCCGTCCGGTGCTTCAACCGGCTCGCGCGAGGCGCTGGAGCTGCGTGATGGCGACAAGAGCCGTTACCTGGGCAAGGGCGTTCTCAAGGCTGTAGCCAACATCAACGGCCCGATCCGCGACCTGTTGCTGGGTAAGGATCCGGTTGACCAGCAAGCGCTGGACCGCGCCATGATTGCTCTGGACGGTACTGAAAACAAAGCCAGCCTGGGCGCCAACGCGATCCTCGCTGTATCCCTGGCCGCCGCGAAAGCCGCTGCTCAGGATCAGGATCTGCCGTTGTACGCGCACATTGCCAACCTGAACGGTACGCCGGGCGTTTACTCGATGCCGGTTCCGATGATGAACATCATCAACGGTGGCGAGCATGCCGATAACAACATCGACATTCAGGAATTCATGATTCAGCCTGTCGGCGCCAAGACCTTTTCCGAAGGCCTGCGCTGGGGCACCGAGATTTTCCATCACCTCAAAGCTGTGCTGAAGGCTCGTGGCCTGAACACCGCCGTAGGTGACGAAGGTGGTTTTGCACCTGACCTCAACTCCAACGCCGATGCACTGGACGCTATCGCCGAAGCTGTTGCCAACGCTGGCTACAAGCTGGGGACCGACGTGACCTTGGCGCTGGACTGTGCGGCGAGCGAGTTCTACAAGAACGGCAAATACGTTCTGAGCGAAGAAGGCGAGTACGACTCCGCCGGTTTCGCTGACTACCTGGCCGATCTGGTCAGTAAGCACCCGATCATATCCATTGAAGACGGTCTCGACGAGTCCGACTGGGATGGCTGGAAGATTCTCACCGACAAGATCGGCGACAAGGTGCAACTGGTAGGTGACGACCTGTTCGTGACCAACACCAAGATCCTCAAGGAAGGCATCGACAAGAAAATCGGTAACTCGATCCTGATCAAGTTCAACCAGATCGGTACCCTGACCGAAACGCTTGAAGCCATTCAGATGGCCAAGGCTGCTGGTTACACCGCTGTTATTTCGCACCGCTCTGGCGAAACCGAAGATTCCACGATTGCCGATCTGGCAGTGGGTACTTCCGCGGGTCAGATCAAGACCGGTTCGTTGAGCCGTTCTGATCGTATTTCCAAGTACAACCAGTTGCTGCGTATTGAAGAGCAACTGGGTGCCAAGGCGGTATACCGTGGTCGCGGCGAGTTTCGCGGCTGACACCGAGATGGTAAAAAGACAGCCGGTGCTGTGACAATCGCCTGCTTTCCCGGATGATTGATCAGCATTGATGCGGCTAAGACCGCTATAGAGCCTGGCCTTGCCAGGCTCTATGCCCTCAGTCCCTGTTGTATTGTTGGCTTCACGTTGTCGGCTCTGCTGTCTTTTTTACTGGGTACCTGATATTCAATGCGCAGTCCTAACTGGTTGTTTCTCGTCCTGATCCTGATGCTTGCAGGCCTGCAATATCGCCTGTGGGTAGGGAACGGGAGTCTGGCGCAAGTGGCCAGCCTTAATCAGCAGATCGCTGACCAACATGCCGAAAACGAAGCACTGCTTGAGCGCAATCGGGTCATGGACGCTGAAGTGCTTGAGCTCAAAAAAGGTATGGAAACCGTCGAAGAACGTGCTCGTCATGAACTGGGCATGGTCAAGGAAGGCGAAACGCTCTATCAGTTGGCACAATGAAGCTGGCTCTGTGAAGCTTACCTCGTGAATAAGTGCATCCTTCCTGCCTTCTGGGCAGTCATTCCTGCCGCGGGTGTTGGTGCCCGTATGGCCGCAGATCGTCCCAAGCAATACTTACAACTGGGCGGCCTGACAATTATTGAACACAGCCTTCTCTGTTTTCTCGATCACCCCCGTCTCAATGGCCTGGTGATCAGTCTGGCTGTGGACGACCCTTACTGGCCCAATCTGCCGTGTGCGCTGGATTCGCGGATTACGCGGGTTGATGGCGGCAAAGAGCGTGCGGATTCGGTGCTCAACGCGTTGCTGCATTTGCATGCCCAAGGTGCGGATGACCATGATTGGGTGTTGGTGCACGATGCCGCGCGGCCTAATCTGGCGCGTTCAGATCTGGATAACCTGCTGGGTGAGCTGGCCGATGACCCGGTGGGTGGGCTGCTGGCCGTTCCAGCCCGCGACACGCTCAAGCGTGCGGGGCCTGATGGCCGTGTCACCGAAACGGTAGACCGTAGCCTGATCTGGCAAGCGTATACCCCGCAGATGTTTCGCCTGGGCGCGCTGCACCGTGCGCTGGCTGACGGTCTGGTCTCCGACGTTGCCATTACCGATGAAGCGTCTGCCATCGAATGGGCAGGACAGTCGCCCCGATTGATCGAAGGACGCTCGGACAACATCAAGGTCACTCGTCCTGAGGATCTTGAGTGGTTGCGGCAGCGGCGTAGCGAGTTCAATCGCTGATTAGCTAATTTTCTGCATGTTACTGATGCGTTTGATTTTGCATCATCACGACGAATATCAACCTCAAAAACACCGCGGAAATAGCGTCGGAAGGCTGAGCGCAGGTGTCGTGGTGTGGGTCGCTCGGCATGGATGCCGAGCGAGCGCCGTTGGGCCATGGATGGCCCGTCGGCGCGTGCCCACACCACGGCACCGGAGTCGAAGGTACCCCTGCGAAGCCGGGGCCGTACGTCAGCGCAAAATGGTTTTCGCCCCTTTTGCCGTAACAAAAGGGGCTCGACCGTTAGGGCGAAACCAGTCTCAGCCGCGACGTGGGTATCGTTGAATCAATTTGATGTGGGTAGCCCCTGTATTCGCCGAGTCCAGGTGCCTAACGATACTCATCCCGCAACGCCAACCCTTCTTTCAGATAATCCACCAGCTTGCGCACCTTTGGCGACAGATGCCGCTGCTGGGGATATAACGCCCATACCGCAGTATTCGGCGGTTGATGAGTCTCCAGCAGAGAAACCAGCGCGCCACTGTTGAGATGGCTCAATACGTAATAATCCGGTAGCTGACATAACCCCACGCCGTGCAGCGCAGCATCAAGCACCGCCTGCCCACTGTTGCAGCGCCAGTTACCCTGAACACGCTGGGAAAACTCCCGTCCGTTTTGTTGAAGCAACCAGGTGTCGCTGCTGCCGATCAGGCAATTGTGTCGGCTTAGCTCCGACAGGCTGTGCGGTCGCCCGTATCGCTCCAGATAGGACGGCGATGCGCACAGGTACATCCGGCGTGGCGCGAGGCGCGTTGCAACCAGGCGGGAGTCCTGTAGTCGGCCTAACCTGATGGCGAGATCCAGTCCCTCATGAACCATGTCCAACGTGTCATTGTTCAACTGGATTTCCACCCGGATCTGAGGATAGAGGTCCATGAAGCGCGTTACCAGCGGCGTGATAAAGCGTTCGCCGTAAGCTACTGCACAGGTCATGCGCAACAAGCCTTTGGGTTCGCTGGTCAGGTCGCCGACTGCGCGCAGCGCTTCCTCGCGACCATCCTGCAAGCGCTGACAATGGTGCAGGAAAGTCTGACCCGCCTCGGTCAGCGCGACCCGCCGGGTGCTGCGATACAGCAGGCGTGTCTGCAAGCGTTCTTCGAGGCGGGCGATTTGCCGACTGATGTGCGAGGACGAAACGCCCATACGTTCAGCTGCTGCCGTGAACTGCCCGCATTCGGCCACTGCGACGAACTCATCCAGGCCTTCCCAGCGGTTGGTGTACATCGATTATCCCTGTTCAGCAATAATGTTTTGCTTTTGATCGGATTATTAACTAAACGGCAGTGCTTTACACTCCCTCCATCGTTTTAACCTCGTTGGAGAAAGATTGATGATCAAGTCACGTGCTGCTGTTGCCTTTGCCCCCAATGAACCGCTGCAAATCGTTGAAGTTGACGTCGAAGCGCCAAAGGCCGGTGAGGTGTTGATTCGTACCGTTGCCTCCGGTGTTTGCCATACCGACGCTTACACGTTGTCCGGTGCCGATTCTGAAGGTGTGTTCCCGTGCATTCTGGGTCACGAAGGCGGCGGTGTTGTTGAGGCCATCGGCGAAGGCGTTACGTCCCTGGAAGTCGGCGACCATGTGATCCCGCTGTATACCGCCGAGTGCCGGGAATGCAAGTTCTGCAAGTCCGGCAAAACCAACCTTTGCCAGAAAGTTCGCGCTACTCAGGGCAAAGGCCTGATGCCTGATGGCACGACCCGTTTCAGCTACAACGGCGAGCCGGTTTATCACTACATGGGTTGCTCGACGTTCTCCGAGTACACCGTGGTGCCGGAAATTTCTCTGGCCAAAATCCCGAAAGAAGCTCCGCTGGAAAAAGTCTGCCTGTTGGGCTGCGGCGTCACCACCGGTATTGGTGCTGTGCTCAACACCGCCAAAGTCGAAGAGGGTGCGACTGTCGCCATCTTTGGTCTGGGTGGTATCGGCCTGGCTGCGATCATCGGCGCGAAAATGGCCAAGGCTTCGCGGATCATCGCAATCGACATCAACCCGGCGAAATTCGACGTGGCCCGTGAACTGGGTGCGACCGATTTCATTAATCCGAAAGATCACGAGAAGCCGATTCAGGATGTGATCGTTGAATTGACCGACGGTGGTGTGGATTACAGCTTCGAATGTATCGGTAACGTGAACCTGATGCGTGCCGCGCTGGAATGCTGCCACAAAGGCTGGGGCGAATCGGTGATCATCGGCGTAGCGCCGTCGGGTCAGGAAATTGCCACTCGCCCATTCCAGCTGGTGACCGGTCGCGTCTGGCGCGGTTCGGCTTTCGGCGGCGTGCGTGGTCGTACCGAACTGCCAAGCTACGTCGAAAAGTCTCAGACAGGCGAAATCCCGCTGGATACCTTTATTACCCACACCATGGGACTTGAAGACATCAACAAAGCATTCGACCTGATGCACGAAGGCAAAAGCATCCGCACAGTCATTCACTTTTAAGCAGTTGCAAGCTTCAAGCGACAAGCTACAAGAGGGTTCCGCGCCTCTTGCAGCTTGAAGCTTGTAGCTTGTGCCTGGGAGTTTACGACCATGGCTCTAGAGAATATTTCCTGTCAGAAAAGCTTTGGCGGCTGGCACAAGCGTTACAAGCATCATTCCGAGGTGCTCGGCTGTGACATGGTGTTTGCTGTCTACCTGCCGCCACAGGCTGAGCAGGGTGGCAAGTTACCAGTGCTGTACTGGCTTTCCGGTCTGACCTGTACCGATGAAAACTTCATGCAGAAGGCGGCGGCTCAACGCGTCGCGGCCGAGTTGGGGTTGATCATCGTTGCGCCGGACACGAGCCCGCGTGGCCCTGGTGTTGCGGGGGATCCTGATGGCGCGTGGGATTTTGGCCTCGGTGCCGGGTTCTACCTCAATGCCACCCAGGAACCGTGGGCCAGGCATTACCGCATGCATGACTACGTAGTGAACGAATTGCCTGCGTTGGTCGAGGAGCATTTCCCGGCTTCGCAGGCGCGTGGGATCAGCGGCCACTCCATGGGCGGCCATGGTGCGCTGATCTGCGCGTTGCGTAATCCGGGGCGCTATAAATCGGTCTCGGCGTTTTCGCCGATCACTAATCCGATGGATTGCCCTTGGGGGCAGAAAGCCTTTTCCCGTTACCTGGGTGAAGAGCGCTCCCGCTGGCGCGAATGGGATGCCACTGTGCTGATTGCCGATGCGCGCGAGAAGCTGCCGATACTGGTGGATCAGGGTGATCGCGATGACTTTCTCGCCAACCAGCTCAAGCCCGAAGCGCTGGTTCAGGCGGCGAAAGCGGCGGGGCATCCTCTGACATTGCGGATGCAGCCCGGTTACGACCACAGCTATTTCTTCATCGCCAGCTTTATTGAAGACCACCTGCGGCATCATGGCGACGCGTTGAACAGCTAAGCGTCGACAAAGTAGGTAGAATCACGCCCTGACTTTTTTCAGGGCGTTTTTTTATGCGTATTGGCCATGGCTATGATGTGCACCGTTTCGCTGAAGGCGACTTCATCACCCTGGGTGGCGTGCGCATTGCTCATCGATTCGGCCTGCTCGCTCATTCCGATGGTGATGTTCTGCTGCACGCCTTGAGTGATGCATTGCTCGGCGCGGCCGCACTGGGTGATATCGGCAAGCATTTCCCGGACACCGATCCGCAGTTCAAAGGCGCTGACAGCCGCGCATTGCTGCGCCACGTCTTGAAGCTGGTGAAAAGAAAGGGCTGGAAAGTGGGCAATGTGGACGCGACGATTGTTGCTCAGGCACCGAAAATGGCCCCTCATATCGAATCCATGCGGGCATTGATCGCAGAGGATCTTCAAGTCGAGCTGGATCAAGTGAACGTCAAGGCAACCACCACTGAGAAGCTCGGTTTCACAGGTCGTGAAGAAGGCATCGCCGTTCACGCCGTCGCGCTGTTGCTGTCCGCATGACCGAATCAGAACTGCTGGGCCCGCAAGCCTATGGTCAGCCGCTGGGCAGCGCGGTGCTCAAGGCGACCGCCGAAGATTTTCAGGTCGATGAAGTGCTGGACATCCCGCTCTCCGGCGATGGCGAGCATTTATGGTTATGGGTCGAGAAACGCGGCCTCAACACTGAGGAAGCCGCCCGCCGTCTGGCGCGTGCTGCTGGCGTTCAGTTGAGGACTGTCAGCTATGCCGGGTTGAAGGATCGTCAGGCCCTGACTCGTCAATGGTTCAGCATCCAGTTGCCGGGCAAGGCTGACCCCGACTTGAGTTCGGCGGAAAACGAGACCCTGAAAATTCTTCAAAGCAGCCGTCACAAGCGCAAGCTTCAACGCGGTGCCCATGCTGCAAATGGATTCACGTTGCGTCTGACCCAACTGAATGTCGACAAAGACGCGCTGAACGCGCGACTTGAGTTGATCGCCAAGGCCGGGATCCCCAATTACTTCGGTGCCCAGCGATTTGGCTACCAGGGCGGGAATCTGGGGGAAGCACGCGATTACGCTGCGCGTCAGGCATTGCCGGAGCAGCGTGCAGTGCGTTCCCGACTGTTATCCACTGCTCGCAGTTACCTGTTCAATCAGGTCCTGGCGTCCCGTGTTGCTGATGGTTCATGGCAGGTTGCTCAGGTGGGCGATTTGCTGGCATTCACCGACAGCCGCAGTTTCTTCCCGGCGGGCGAAAATGAATGCAGCGATCCTCGGCTGGCGATTCTCGATCTGCATCCGACCGGTCCGCAATGGGGAGAAGGCCCATCGCCAGCCTCCGGAGCCACGGCCGCGCTGGAAAATGACGTGGCCAATCGCGAGTCGGCATTGCGCGACTGGCTCACAAGAGCAGGAATGGAGCACGAACGACGCATCCTGCGACTGCCCATTGGGCGGTTGACGTGGCATTATCCCGAGCCTGACATTCTGCAACTGGAATTCGTCCTTCCGCCCGGATGCTTCGCCACTGTACTGGTGCGCGAACTTGTTGATCTGGCGCCGGTTGGGCAGACGGACAGCTCATGCGTATTCTGATTTCTAACGATGACGGGGTCACCGCACCCGGTCTCGCTGCGTTGTATGCGGCGCTGGCCGATTACAGCGAGTGCGTGGTGATCGCCCCCGATCAAGACAAAAGCGGCGCCAGTAGCTCGTTGACGCTCGACCGGCCTTTGCATCCCCATGCCTTGGAGAACGGTTTCATCAGCGTCAACGGTACGCCGACCGATTGTGTGCACCTGGGCCTTAACGGGTTGCTGGACGTGCAACCGGATATGGTCGTGTCGGGTATCAACCTGGGCGCGAACCTGGGGGACGACGTGCTGTATTCCGGTACCGTGGCGGCAGCGCTTGAGGGTCGATTCCTGAACAAGCCTTCATTTGCGTTCTCTTTCCTGTCGCGTCAGCCGGATAACCTGGCGACCGCTGCGCATTACGCGCGAATGCTGGTCGAGGCTCATGAGCAGCTTGATTTGCCACCGCGCACAGTGTTGAACGTGAACATTCCCAATCTGCCCGTTGATCGTATTCGGGGTATTCAATTGACCCGTCTTGGTCATCGGGCGAGAGCTGCAGCGCCGATCAAGGTCGTTGACCCACGCGGTCGGGCCGGCTACTGGATTGCAGCTGCCGGTGACGCAGAGGATGGCGGTGCAGGCACGGATTTTCATGCAGTGATGCAGGGTTATGTTTCTGTTACTCCCTTGCAGCTTGATCGTACTTACCAGGACGGGTTCGCTAGCCTGAACAAATGGCTGGAGGGCCTTCTTTGATGTCGCGCGAGCAAGATGATCTGTTACGTCGTGGAATCGGGATGACCTCCCAGCGGACTCGCGAGCGTCTGATTCAACGTCTCTACGATGAAGGGCTGTCCAACGCGCAGGTGCTGGAAGTCATACGCAAGACCCCGCGGCATCTGTTTGTCGATGAAGCTCTGGCTCATCGCGCCTACGAAGATACGGCGCTGCCGATTGGTCATAACCAGACCATTTCTCAGCCTTACATGGTCGCGCGCATGAGCGAGCTGCTGTTGGCGGCAGGTCCTCTGGACAAGGTCATGGAGATCGGTACCGGTTCCGGCTACCAGACTGCCGTGCTGGCACAGTTGGTAGAGCGTGTGTTTTCGGTTGAGCGCATCAAGGTCCTGCAGGATCGCGCCAAGGAGCGTCTGGTTGAGCTGAACCTTCGCAACGTCGTGTTTCGCTGGGGCGACGGTTGGGAAGGCTGGCCGGCGCTGGCACCGTACAACGGGATTATCGTGACCGCCGTAGCAACCGACGTGCCGCAAGCTTTGCTCGACCAGCTTGCACCCGGAGGGCGATTGGTTATCCCGGTCGGATCGGGCGAGGTGCAGCAGTTGATGCTGATTGTGCGTGAGGAAAACGGGTTCTCCCGGCATGTGCTGGGAGCGGTACGTTTTGTACCTTTGCTCAATGGTCCGCTGGCTTGATGACAACTCACTGAATTCTGCGCACCACCGCCTGTCTACCTCATGGCATTGAGGGCCGGCAGCGCAGTTGAGCTCGAGAAACGGCGAGCCCTGATGTATCCATTGGCTTCAAAGCATTAAGCAGTAGCTGCCAGCCGTTATTACGGCACAATAGGCATCTTTAATTCAGTCACCAGTAAAGGGAGTGGCGGGTGAGTCGCACAGTCATTCGGCAGCGTAGTTATTCAACAAGTTTTCAGCGGCTGGTGATTGGCATTGCGCTCAGTGTCCTCTTGGTCGGTTGTTCCAGTGCGCCGTCCGGTGGCGTGCGTGTTGTCGATCGTAATAACAATGCTGCCCCTCAGCGTCCAACTGTGACCACCGGACAATATGTCGTCCGTCGTGGCGATACGCTTTTTTCCATTGCCTTCCGTTACGGCTGGGACTACAAGGCGCTGGCGGCGCGTAATCAGATTCCTGAACCCTACACGATTCGTCCGGGTCAGACGATTCGCTTCGACGGGCGTTCAAATTCAACATCGTCGGCCGTCGCGAGTTCATCTGGAACCGGGCGTCCACCTGTTGCGTCCACGACGACTTCAACGACAACAAGTCCTTCTGGCTCTGTGAAAACCACGGTTATTTCCAAGCCGGTGACGGTGGTTCCGCCTCCAGCGGGCAGCTCTACAGTGCCTGCCGGGCCGTCTCCCAAGGGCTGGACGTGGCCGTCGAACGGTGTTTTGATCGGGAAATTTTCTTCAAACGGTAGTTTGAATAAAGGCATTGATATCGCTGGAGATTTGGGACAGCCTGTTTTAGCTGCGTCTGATGGGTCAGTGGTTTACGCCGGGAGTGGGTTGCGGGGCTACGGCGAATTAGTCATCATCAAACACAGCGATACCTACGTAAGTGCTTACGGCCACAACCGTAGGCTGTTGGTTCGGGAGGGGCAACAGGTCAAAGCTGGGCAGACGATTGCCGAGATGGGGTCAACGGGAACTGACCGGGTGAAGCTGCATTTTGAGATTCGCCGCCAAGGTAAGCCTGTAGATCCGCTGCAATTCCTGCCACGTCGTTGATTGTTGCCAGCCTGTTCCTGGCGTAGAGGGACAGGCTCAAGCGTTGCCATGGAACTGGCGTCGCTGGAGCTTGAGGTCGAACTCACCAAAGGACTATAACAATGGCTCTTAGCAAAGAAGCGCCGGAGTTTGACATCGACGATGAGGTTCTCCTTATGGAAACCGGCATCGTTCTGGAGTCGGAGCTTGAAACGGACGAGAAGCAGACTCATGCTGCCTCTGCTCCCCGATCCAGAACCAAAAACTCCACATCACTCAAACAGCACAAATATATCGACTACACCCGGGCGCTTGATGCGACCCAGTTGTACCTCAATGAAATCGGGTTCTCCCCGTTGCTCACCCCGGAAGAAGAAGTCCATTTTGCGAGGCTCTCGCAAAAAGGTGATCCGGCCGGGCGCAAACGCATGATTGAGAGCAATCTCCGGCTGGTGGTAAAAATCGCCAGGCGCTATGTGAATCGTGGATTGTCATTGCTGGACCTGATCGAAGAGGGCAACCTCGGGCTCATCAGAGCAGTCGAAAAATTCGATCCGGAACGTGGATTCCGTTTCTCAACCTACGCGACATGGTGGATTCGTCAGACCATTGAGCGTGCGATCATGAATCAAACCCGCACCATTCGGTTACCGATTCATGTCGTCAAAGAACTCAACGTCTATTTGCGGGCTGCTCGCGAACTGACGCAAAAACTCGATCACGAACCCTCTCCCGAAGAAATCGCCAACCTGCTTGAAAAGCCGGTGGGTGAGGTCAAGCGCATGCTTGGTCTGAATGAGCGGGTTTCCTCTGTCGACGTTTCTCTCGGTCCGGATTCCGACAAGACATTGCTCGATACCCTGACCGATGATCGCCCTACCGATCCGTGTGAGTTGCTGCAAGACGATGATCTTTCACAGAGCATTGACCAATGGCTCTCAGAGCTGACCGACAAGCAGAGAGAGGTCGTGATACGGCGTTTCGGCTTGCGCGGACATGAGAGCAGCACGCTTGAAGATGTAGGGCTGGAAATCGGCCTTACCCGCGAGCGTGTCAGACAGATTCAGGTAGAGGGCCTCAAGCGTCTGCGTGAGATCCTCGAAAAAAATGGTCTGTCGAGCGAGTCATTGTTTCAATGATGTGAATGTTCATGAAGATAAACTGTGTGTTTATCTTTCATACAAAACAAACACCCCGTTCAGGGGTGTTTTTTATTGCACGGGAAACTAGCTGGCTGCCATTAGTGGCTTTTCAAATACTGCACGGTCGGTTCGTAACTTGACTCTTTCGTTGTAAGCCATTACTTACGCGTGCTGTAAGTCTTTGCGAAATACCGTGAACAACATCGGCTTTTTCGAGTGTAGTAGTTTATTAAGTTGTTGATAAATATGGTTTTATTTTTAGATCGGTTCAGGTCTGGAAGATCTTGAAAGATTTAACCTGCTTGCTCGCGCCGTAAAAATCACTACTATCAGAACTGTGCCCACGGATGGGCACAGGCCGTCAAGGAAGACAGTCAAGGACATCGCAGGACGCGATTCATCAGGATGATGAAAGGGATTAAAAGGATTAGGGAAAAAATGTGGGCGGGTCATACCGCCCCTTTTTTCGTCTGGAGAAAAGTGCTTTCAAGTCCGGACGACGCCTACAAAAAAAGCCCCGAAAGGGGCCTTCTTCAACAGCCGGGAATTCTTAGCGTTCCAGATCTGCGATCTTGCCGGTTTTGCCGTCCCACTCTTTTGCGTCTGGCAATGCGTCTTTTCTCTCGGTGATGTTCGGCCAGACGTCCGCGAGCTCGGCGTTGAGCTCGATGAAGTTTTCCATCCCGGCAGGGATCTCATCTTCCGAGAAAATGGCGTTAGCGGGGCATTCAGGCTCGCAAAGCGCACAGTCGATGCACTCATCCGGGTGAATCACCAGGAAGTTCGGGCCTTCGTAGAAGCAGTCCACCGGACAGACTTCCACACAGTCGGTGTATTTGCACTTGATGCAGTTGTCGGTGACGACGAAGGTCATTTCTAATTCTCTCCTCAGGCGGCGACAGCAGAGCCCTTCGGTTTAGGGTTGCCGGGTTCGGGATTCTCCCGTGCCGTGTGAAACACATGCATTAGGTAAACGCTGCTGAATGCAGATCGACTGCACGACAGGGCGTTCGACCTTGGGTTCGCTACGTCTCACGCGGCCCGGATCAACTGCTCAGCCAGGCTAAAAGCTGTCAGCGTCTCAAACCGCGCGGGATTCTAACAGCTTGTTACGGTTCTCGTTAGATGCGAGTTTGCAGTGCATATAACAACTCTAACGCCTGACGTGGCGTGACATCGTCGAGTTTTGCCCTGGAAAGCTCTTCGAGCACCGGATGCGGCAGGCTGGCGAACATGTCGCTCTGCATAGGCGCAGCCGGTTTACCTGCTTTGGGACGAGGTTGTTCGTGGGGCAGACTGGTGGTCTCCAGCCGGTGTAGATGCTCTTTCGCCCGGACAATGACGTTGGCTGGAACCCCCGCCAATTGGGCCACGGCCAGGCCATAGCTCTGACTGGCTGGCCCTGGCAGCACCCGGTGAAGGAACACGATTCGCTCGTTGTGCTCTGTTGCGTTGAGGTGCACGTTTGCGACCAGCGGTTCGCTTTCAGGCAGCACAGTCAGCTCGAAATAGTGCGTGGCGAACAGAGTGTAGGCGCGCAACTGGGCGAGACATTCTGCCGCAGCCCATGCCAATGACAGACCGTCGAAGGTGCTGGTGCCGCGTCCCACTTCATCCATCAGTACCAGGCTGCGGTCCGTGGCGTTGTGCAGGATGTTGGCCGTTTCACTCATTTCCACCATGAAGGTCGAGCGTCCGCCAGCAAGGTCATCGCTGGAACCGATCCGCGTGAAGATCCGGTCAACCAGCGATAATTCACAACTCGCCGCTGGTACGAAGCTGCCGATATGGGCCAGCAGCACGATCAGTGCGGTCTGGCGCATGTAGGTGGACTTACCGCCCATGTTCGGGCCGGTGATGACCAGCATTCGGGTTTTGTCATCAAGGTCGAGATCGTTGGCCACGAACGGTGAGGTCAGCACTTGCTCTACCACCGGGTGGCGACCTTGATCGATGCGCATGCAAGGCTCATCGACGAACTTCGGACAGTTCAGATCAAGATTAAGGGCGCGCTCGGCCAGGTTGCTCAGCACATCCAGCTCGGCAAGTGCCGATGCGGTGTCCTGCAGCGGCGCAAGATGACCAATCAGGTCTTCCAGCAACGTTTCGTACAACATTTTTTCTCGTGCCAGCGCACGGCTCTTGGCCGACAGCGCCTTGTCTTCGAATTCTTTCAGTTCAGGCGTGATAAAGCGCTCGGCGCCTTTCAGCGTCTGTCGACGGATATAGTCCGCAGGTGCCTGTTCGGCCTGTTTGCTTGGCAGCTCGATGAAGTAGCCGTGGATCCGGTTGTAGCCAACTTTCAGGTGGGCCAACCCGGTACGCGCTTTTTCACGGGCCTCGAGATCAATCAGGAATTGTCCGGCGTTTTCACTCAGAGACTGCAGTTCGTCCAGCTCGGCGTCATAACCGGTCTTCAAAACGCCGCCGTCGCGGATTACCGCTGGGGGGTTATCAATGACGGCGCGTTGCAGCAGGTCGGCCAGCTCGGGATAGACACCCGCGATCCTTGCCAGCTCCTGCAGATGCGGCGCTTCAAGCTCGGTCATCGCCACTTGCAGCTCAGGCAGCGCGCTCAGTGCGTCGCGCAGACGTGCCAGATCCCGTGGTCGGGCGTTACGCAGGCCAATACGCGCGAGGATTCGTTCAATGTCGCCGATTTCTTTGAGTTGCGGTTGCAGATTCTCGAAGCGATAGCGTTCCAGCAGGCATGTGATCGACGACTGGCGTGCCTTGAGGATCGACAGGTCGCGCAATGGACGATTCAGCCAGCGGGTCAGCAAGCGTGTGCCCATGGCGGTCTGGCAACGATCAACCACCGATTGCAACGTATTGTCGCGACCACCGGCCAGGTTGGTGTCCAGTTCCAGGTTGCGTCGGGTCGCACCATCAAGGATGACGGTATCGTCCAGACGCTCGTGACGCAGGCTGCGCAAATGCGGCAGGGCAGTGCGCTGGGTTTCCTTGGCGTAGCCCAGTAGACAGCCCGCGGCACCGATGGCGAGGGTCAGGTTTTCGCAGCCGAAGCCTTTCAGGTCCTGAGTGGAGAACTGTTGGCAAAGGCTTTTGAGTGCCGAGTCACGCTCGAAATCCCATGGTGCACGACGGCGCGCGCCACGACGTTTTTCCGCTGGCAGGCCTTGTGGCCAATCATCCGGAATCAGTAGCTCTACCGGGTTAATGCGCTCAAGTTCAGCGAGGAGGTTTTCCCAACCCTTGATTTCCAGCACGCTGAAATTGCCACTGGTGATGTCCATTACCGCCAGGCCGAACAGACGTTCATCGCCCAATACGGCTGCGATCAGATTGTCGCGACGCTCATCCAGCAGAGCTTCATCGCTCACAGTGCCGGGGGTGATGATGCGTACTACCTGACGATCTACCGGGCCTTTGCTGGTCGCCGGGTCGCCAACCTGCTCACAGATCACCACGGATTCACCGAGCTTCACCAGCTTGGCGAGATAACCCTCGGCAGCGTGATACGGAATCCCGCACATGGGGATGCTCTGACCGGCGGACTGGCCCCTGGCTGTCAGGGTGATGTCCAGCAATTTGGCGGCTTTCTTCGCGTCTTCGTAGAAGATTTCGTAGAAATCGCCCATGCGGTAGAACATCAACTGGTCAGGGTGCTGATTCTTCAGCCGCCAGTACTGTTGCATCATCGGAGTGTGTGAAGAGAGATCGGAAATTGCTTTATTCATCAGATAGTTAGGCAAGTTCGTTAGAAAGATGGGGCAAATTCGGAGGCGTGCCTGATATCCCCTTTGGGCTAACAGGTCGGTAAGTCCGTGCGTTTTGCGATGGGCGCAAGATTACCACGCGAGGCTTCGCGACGCAGGCCCGCTGCAAAATGGCTTATTCGTCACGGCGCGTTTCCAGGCGCCCACAGATTTGAAATCGCTGTATAGACTTTGCTGCGTCGCCACTCAATCCCGAGCAGGCGTCTATGTGAAAGGAATTTTTATGGCTAACAAGCGCGGAAGGGATTCCGGAAGCGGGCGTTTCATTCCCATTGAAGAGGCTCGTCGTCGCCCCAAGGAAACGACTGTCGAAACCATCAGGAAACCGCACTGCCCGAAACCGAAAGACAAATGATTGCTCATAGGAAGCGGTCCCTTGCGGCCGCTTCTGCTTGAACCTTGAAAGCGCTCGTGTACGGTGACGGTTTAGCTGGCTTTCTTTTACCTGCTTATCTAAAGGAAAAGCACCTTGGATGAAATCACCCGGCTTGCCGCGACACTGGGCGAGCATCTGCAATCAATCAACGCTCAGGTGACTACCGCCGAATCCTGCACGGGTGGTGGCATTGCCGAGGCGATTACCCGGATACCCGGCAGCTCAGCCTGGTTTGAAGCCGGTTATGTCACTTACTCCAATCATCAAAAAAATCTCCAGCTGCAAGTGCCAGCCGAGCTCTTTGCTCGTGTCGGGGCGGTCAGTGAGGAAGTGGTGCGCGCCATGGTGTCGGGTGCCCAGCGTCACAGCGGCGCACGGTTTGCCGTGGCAGTCAGTGGTGTAGCCGGCCCGGATGGCGGCTCGATCGAGAAACCGGTTGGCACGGTATGGCTGTGCTGGGGTGTGGGTGAAAAGCTGATTTCCCGTCGCGAACAGTTCGCCGGAGATCGTGACGAGGTGCGCCGACAAACGGTGAAGGCCGCGCTGGAAGGGCTGATCCAGCTTGTCGACGCAGAAATACCAACTCAGGGGTAGGCGCGCGCTCAACCCTGTGGAATAATACTGGCTACTTATACAGGTGTTGTGGCCGTCAGGCCCCTAATTGAATTTGATTACGTGAGGACTTCAATGGACGACAACAAGAAGAAAGCCTTGGCTGCGGCCTTGGGTCAGATCGAGCGTCAATTCGGTAAAGGTGCCGTAATGCGCATGGGTGACCATGACCGCCAAGCGATTCCTTCTATCTCCACCGGTTCGCTCGGGCTGGACATCGCGCTGGGTATTGGCGGTTTGCCGAAAGGCCGGATCGTTGAAATCTACGGTCCGGAATCTTCCGGTAAAACAACGCTGACCCTTTCGGTTATCGCCCAGGCCCAGAAAATGGGTGCTACTTGTGCGTTCGTCGATGCCGAGCATGCGCTCGATCCAGAATACGCAGGCAAGCTGGGCGTCAATGTTGACGACTTGCTGGTTTCGCAGCCGGACACCGGCGAGCAGGCACTGGAAATCACCGACATGCTGGTGCGCTCCAACGCCATCGACGTGATCGTGGTCGACTCCGTTGCCGCGCTGGTGCCGAAGGCCGAGATTGAAGGCGAAATGGGTGACATGCACGTGGGTCTGCAGGCTCGTCTGATGTCTCAGGCGCTGCGCAAGATCACCGGCAACATCAAGAATGCCAATTGCCTCGTTATCTTCATCAACCAGATTCGTATGAAGATCGGTGTGATGTTCGGCAGCCCGGAAACCACTACCGGTGGTAACGCTCTGAAGTTCTACGCTTCGGTCCGTCTGGACATCCGTCGTACCGGTGCTGTGAAAGAGGGCGACGAAGTCGTCGGCAGCGAAACCCGTGTCAAAGTCGTCAAGAACAAGGTGGCTCCGCCGTTCCGTCAGGCAGAGTTCCAGATTCTTTACGGCAAGGGTATCTACCTCAATGGCGAGATCATTGATCTGGCCGTGTTGCATGGCTTCGTAGAGAAATCCGGCGCCTGGTACAGCTATCAGGGCAGCAAGATCGGTCAGGGCAAGGCCAACTCGGCCAAGTTCCTGGCAGATAACCCGGAAGTCGGTGCCACACTCGAGAAGATGATTCGCGAGAAGCTGCTGACCCCAGGTGTTGATACCAAGTCCGAAGCCTCCCGTGCACCAGCGCCAGCTGATGACATGGCCGAAGCTGACGTTGATATCTGATAGATCATGTCAGCGGTACTTGATACACCCGTCGCCGTAAGGCGCACCGCAATGGACCTGCTCGCACGACGCGAGCACGGTCGTGTCGAGCTGACGCGCAAGCTGCGTCAGCGCGGCGCAACTCCTGAACTCATCGAACCCGCCCTCGACCGTCTTGTGGAAGAAGGGCTGCTGTCCGAAGCTCGCTATCTCGAAAGCTTTGTCTCATACCGTGCACGCTCGGGCTACGGTCCTGCACGTATTCGTGAGGAGCTGAACCAGAGAGGGCTGCAACGGGCGGAAGTCGAGCAGGCGATTCGGGAGTGTGGCTTCAATTGGCAGGAAAAGATGCACGAAACCTGGCAGCGCAAGTTTGCCGGTCAGTTGCCAGCAGATGCGCGGGAGCGCGCTAAACAGGGGCGCTTTCTGAGTTATCGCGGTTATCCAATGGATATGATCGGCCGCTTGTTGAGCGGCCGTGGCGAGGATGACTGATTCTCAGGTTTCCTTTGAAGATTCGGATTCCCGGATCTTCATCTCTGCTCTTGGCTGAGCCCGGTTCTCCGACAAATTGATGTAGTCCACCAATTCCCGCAAACGCCCTTGATTGCGTCCACTGAAAGTAAAAACCAGACGCGTCAGATGGCTGAAATCAGCCTCGTGCTCTTCACCCTGATAAGCATGTTGCTGGAAGTCTTCAGCCAGACGCAGATCGGCGAAGGCTTCCTGCATGGTCGCAAGCGCCTGCTCGGTGAGTGGATGATGCATGCGGATAATGAATTTGTTCTTCAGCCAGCGGCTTGAATGGAAGTTGCTGTAGAACTGATGAATCTCCTCAACTGCTTCTTCTGCGCTGTAGACCAGACGCATTAGCTTCATGTCGTTGGGCAGAATGTAGCGGTTGTCTTCAAGCTGATTCTTGATGAAGTCCAGTGCGCTCTGCCAGAAGCTACCGCCCGGCACATCCAGCAGCACGATAGGCACCAGCGGGCTTTTACCTGTCTGAATCAGCGTCAGTACTTCAAGCGCTTCATCGAGCGTGCCGAACCCACCTGGGCAAAGCACCAGCGCATCGGCCTCTTTGACGAAGAACAGCTTGCGGGTGAAGAAGAAATGGAAGGGCAGCAAATTGCCGGTCCCTTCCACTGTGGCATTGGCATGTTGCTCGAACGGCAACGTGATGTTGAAGCCCAGGCTGTGATCGAGCCCGGCGCCTTCATGGGCCGCAGCCATGATGCCGCCACCTGCACCGGTGATGACCATCAGATCTGCTTTGGCCAGCAGCGCGCCAAGCTCTTTGGCCATTGCGTACAGTGGATGCTCAACCGGCGTGCGCGCCGAGCCGAATACAGTCACCTTGCGACGTCCGCGGAATTGCTCAAGTACCCGGAAAGCATTGTCCAGTTCGCGCAACGCTTGCAGCGTGATTTTGGCGTTCCAGCGATTGCGGTCGTCCTGAGCCATGCGCAGCACAGTGAGCATCATGTCGCGGTAAAGCGGAAGGTTCGGGCTGTTGGGGGCTACCAGATTGATCTGCTCCTCGATCTTGCTGATGAGGTCGTTACCGTTACTTTGGAAGTGGCTGCTTAAAAGGTCGTTGGGTACATAGGGCATTAAGGGCTTCTCCGTGCGCGAAATCATCGCTCCAGCTCGCATCGCCGTCTGAAGCGTGACGCTTATTCCAATTCGATAATGTGCCTAGCCTGCATGGAACTGGCAACGTTTGTTTATGGCATCAAATTTCCGCGGATCGAACCGGGAGGGGGTTGGCGGATGGAATAGAGGACACACGGAGCACTGGCGGGCAGTGACGGAGATTTGTAGGAGCAGCTACTCGCTCCAACATTATTAAAACCAATTTTACGCAGGCACCATTGCAAACCCGATGCCAAAGCGGTTCTGAGGGAGCCGGGCTTGCCCGCGATGCAGGCACCTCGGTGTGTCAGTTGAACCGAGTCGCCCTTATCGCGGGCAAGCCCGGCTCCCACATGTCAGCGTCCTCAGGACGAGACTGAGTACGTCCTTACTTCTTGACCGAACAGTCGCTAGCCTTGAAGACCTGGCTGGTCACGGGGCGGTTGGTCTTGTACTCGGTGAATTGATACTTCAGCACAGCACCTTTGGTCATCAACTGGCGATAGCCGTTGTTATGACAAACACTGTTGCCCAACTGGTTGCGGACCGCATCGGGATTGGCGCGCATTTGCTGGGCCTGGCCTTCGCGAACACTCAAATGATTGATCAACTGGTTACCATCAACCGTGTAGCCCTGATCAAGAATGTCCTCGTTGATAGCCCGTGGCGTGCCGACGCTGCTTTCCTTCGCAACTTTTTCGAGCATTTTGCTCAATTCGAAATCCTGCTTCGACGCCGCCTGGGCGAAGAACGGGACGGCGAGCAGCAGCGTAAGAGTAGGGACGGTAAGGCGCAGCATTAAATTCTCCTGATTCAGTGACTGGCCCGTTGGACCGGTGACTTGGACGTATGTTCAGCAGGCAGCAGGGCTGGATGCGCATGAATGGTGGGGAAGTATAAGGATGACGCGCAGTGAAAGCGATTCATCCATCGACAGTGCGGGCCGGATGGGGCACCGCTCTGATAAACTGCGCGGACTATTCAGCCCGCCGAGTTACTCCAGTGTTCACGCTTTCCATTCATCGACGCATGCCTTCATGAGTCACGCCGTTTCTCGCCTGCGCGACCGCCGACTGGCGCAGAGTACCAAGCCGTTTATTGCTCGTGGGTCGCGCGCGCCCCGCTGCAATCAGTGTCGGGTCATCCCCGAATACTGTCTGTGCGGATGGAAGCCAAGTGTGGCTGCAAAATCGGCGATGTGCCTGTTGATGTATGACACCGAGCCGCTGAAGCCAACGAACACCGGCTGGCTGATTGCCGATGTGATCGACGATACCCATGCATTCGGCTGGTCACGCATCGACGTCGACGAGCAATTACTGGCGTTGCTGGATGATCCCCAATGGCAGCCCTATATCGTTTTCCCCGGAGAGTTTGTCGCCCCGGAGCGAGTGGTCAATCAGGTCGTGCAGGAGGAGGGCAAGCGCCCGCTGTTTATCCTGCTGGATGCAACCTGGACCGAAGCGCGGAAGATGTTTCGCAAAAGCCCTTACCTTGAACGTTTTCCGGTGCTCAGCCTTGAGCCGGAACAGATGTCCCGCTACCGCCTGCGACGCTCCAAACGTGACGATCATTTCTGCACCGCCGAAGTGGCTGCATTGTGTCTTGAGCTGGCGGGTGATACGCAGGCCAGTGGTGTGCTGGATGCCTATCTGGATGTATTTACTGCCCACTATCTGGGTGCGAAGTATCAAAAAGCCATCGATTCAGATGATGTGTCCCATACTCACCTGAAGGCTTTTCTCTGACCGGATGATGTCGCGCTGCGAGTTACCCGCAGATGAGCGCACAATAACGGCCGTTGGCTACCGGGTTAATGCTTGACCACCCCGGTTTCGCTGGGCATGCTGGCGCCGCACAAAGCGCCGGATGCTTGTTTTTTGCAGGACTGGCTGGGGCTGCGTGTTGTTGCAACAAACGTTTGCTGGCATCTGCCCATGCCGTGCTGGGTGCTGAATGGATCGGCGCTCACTTAATCAGTACAGGAACACCCCATGACTTACGAAATCCTGATTGCCGATGACCATCCGCTGTTTCGCAGCGCGTTGCATCAGGCGTTAAGCCTTGGCCTTGGCCCGGACGTGAGGCTGGTGGAAGCCGATAGCATTGCTCAGCTGGAAGCCTGCCTGGGTGAAAAATCCGACTGGGATCTGGTGTTGCTGGATTTGAACATGCCGGGCGCTTATGGCTTTTCCGGTCTGGTGCTGCTGCGCGGGCAATATCCGCAAATACCGGTGGTAATGGTTTCGGCGCAGGAAGAGGCTGCGATTGTCGTCAGGTCCCGGGAGTTTGGTGCCAGTGGTTTCATTCCCAAGTCGAGCCCATTGGAGACTATTCAGAAGGCGGTACGCACGGTTCTTGAAGGCGATGTCTGGTGGCCGCCTCAGGTCAATGAAACCGTCAGTGTTTCTGACGAAGCCAAAGCTGCGAGTGCTGGCCTGGCCAGTTTGACGCCTCAGCAGTTCAGGGTTCTGACAATGGTCTGTGAGGGATTGCTGAACAAGCAGATTGCCTATGAGCTGACTGTGTCTGAAGCTACGATCAAGGCCCATGTCACCGCGATATTCCGCAAGCTGGGAGTCCGTACCCGGACCCAGGCTGCGTTGCTTCTGCAACAGCTGGAATCCATTTCCCCGAACGGATAATCCAGAGCGCTACAGGCGTTCACATATTTTTGATCTGTCCTGAATTAGCTTCCATCATCTTTTTTGCACAGCAGCCTATCTATGTCTCCTTTCAAAGGCCAAACGGGCCTGAAACGTATCCTGAATGCCGCCGGTTATTCGTTCGATGGCCTGTCTGCCGCTTTCAAGGGTGAAGCTGCATTCCGGCAACTGGTGCTTCTCAATGTGGTCCTTGTGCCGCTGGCATTAATAGTCGACGTCAGCAAAGGCGAGCGGGCACTGTTGATCGCGGTCTGTCTGCTGGCGTTGATCGTTGAGCTGCTCAATTCGGCGGTCGAAGCAGCCATCGACCGCATCTCGCTGGACTTGCATCCGCTTTCGAAAAATGCCAAGGACATGGGCAGTGCGGCCCAGATGGTCTCGCTGACCATGATCGCCGCAGTCTGGTTGTTGATTCTGTTCGGTTAAGTCACCGGGTACATGCTCGGCAGCACGATTTCGTCACTGCGTTGCACCCCTTCGGTCAATGACCGACACAGGTCGAGAAACTCACGCATGGCAGAGGTTTGATACTTCTGCTTGTGCCAGATGAAGTAAAACTCTCTGGACAGGTCCAGCTCCGGTGTTTCCACCGCCACCAGACTGCCGCGCCGAATTGCATCCCTGAGCGCCAGTCGGGAAATGCAGCCAATACCCAGACCCGATTCCACGGCACGTTTGATGGCTTCGGTGTGTTCAAGCTCCAGACGCACATTCAGTGCATTACGATGATGACGCATCGCCTGATCAAACGTCAGGCGTGTGCCTGAACCTTGCTCGCGCAGAATCCACGCTTCTCCAGTCAACTCTTCCAGGCTGGCGTGCCCGCGTTTGGCCAGCGGATGCTGAGGCGCGCAGAACACCACCAGTTCGTCTTCGACCCAGCGCTGCACCTCAATGTCAGGATGAGTGCAATCACCCTCGATCAGACCGAGGTCAATTTCGTAGTGGGCAACTTGCTGCACGATGTGCGCGGTGTTCTGCACATGCAGTTTGACCTGGCTTTCCGGGTGACGCTGCATAAAGCTGCCGATCAACAGCGTCGCCAGATAGTTGCCAATGGTCAGGGTGGCGCCCACCGCCAGTGAGCCGAAGCCGGACTTGCCATTGAGCAGGTCTTCGATCTCTTTTGCCTGGTCCAGCAGGGCAACCGCCTTGGGGAGCAACTGCCGTCCGGTGGCATTCAGGCTAAGACGTTTGCCGGCACGATCAAACAGCTGGCAACTGGACTGGCGCTCCAGTTCGGTGATGGAGGTACTGGCCGCCGATTGCGATAGCGACAGAAGGATCGCCGCACGGGAAACGCTTTCCTGCTGGGCGACGGCTACAAAAACCTGAAGTTGACGTAAAGTAAATCGCATATCTATATAACCGATTACCCATATCTTAATAATTCATTTAACAGATATTGTGCTTCCCACTAGAATACTGCGCAATAGCGTTCCTCCCCGGCGCAAGCGAATTTCAGGAGTTTTCACGTCAATGAGCAACATGAACCACGAGCGTGTTCTAAGCGTCCACCACTGGAACGACACACTCTTCAGTTTCAAGTGCACCCGCGATCCAGGTCTGCGTTTCGAGAACGGTCAGTTCGTCATGATTGGTCTGCAGCAGCCAAACGGTCGCCCGCTCATGCGCGCCTATTCCATCGCCAGCCCGAACTGGGAAGAGCATCTCGAATTTTTCAGCATCAAAGTGCCTGACGGTCCCCTGACTTCGCAGCTGCAACACTTGAAGGAAGGCGACGAGATCATCATCAGCAAAAAGCCTACAGGCACGCTGGTACTCGACGACCTCAAGCCGGGCAAGCATCTTTACCTGCTCAGCACCGGTACCGGTCTGGCGCCGTTCATGAGCGTCATTCAGGACCCTGAAACCTACGAGCGCTTCGAGAAAGTCATTCTGTGTCATGGCGTGCGTTACGTGAACGAAGTCGCTTACCGCGAATTCATCACCGAACACCTGCCACAGAACGAGTTCTTCGGCGAAGCACTGCGCGACAAGCTGATCTACTACCCAACTGTTACGCGCGAGCCGTTCGAGAACGAAGGTCGTTTGACTGACCTGATGCGTAGCGGCAAGTTGTTCAGCGACATCGGGCTGCCACCGATCAACCCTCAGGACGACCGCGCCATGTTGTGCGGTAGCCCAAGCATGCTCGATGAAACCAGCGAAGTGCTCAACAGCTTCGGTCTGACGGTTTCTCCGCGTATGCGTGAGCCGGGCGATTATCTGATCGAGCGTGCATTCGTCGAGAAGTAAGCGCTGAAATTACGGGGTGGAATGTGTTCGCACATTCCGCTGATGTGACAAGAAAACCGCCTGGGGGTCACGGACCGGGCGGTTTTTTTGTGGGCGCAGATAAATGGCCTGATCAGGCGTTCGCCAGCACCACTTCGAGCACCTTGATGACACCAGGCTCGGGATAGTGCCAGCGTACGTCCAGATCCCAGAACTGCGCACCGTAGCGGCGTTCCGGAGTCGGTGTCTGATAGGCGGGGCGAGGATCCTGCGCCAGGCATTGCTCGATCAACTCGATCAGAGGCTCATCGAGACGCGAGCCGTGCTCGTGAGCCTGCTTCAAGGCTGACGCTTCCCAATCCACTGGAATGAGTTCAGGGGCGGCGTTCGCGATAGCGTTGGTGGCACTCGGCACGTTGTCGGCGTAAGGCACGTAGGGCTTGATGTCCAATACTGGCGTGCCGTCCAGCAGGTCGATGCCCGACAAATACAGACGTCCGGCTTCGACTTTGTCCAGTTTTACCACCGACTGGCCGATGCCATTTGGACGATGGGTAGCGCGGGTCGCGAATACGCCCATCGACTGATTACCGCCCAGTCTCGGGGGACGTACTTTCAGGCGAGGCTTTTCTTCCAGTGCCAGATGAAAGAGGAACAGCAACCAGACATGGCTGACCTGCTCCAGACCTTGCACCGCATCCCCCTGATCGAACGGCGCGACCAGTTCCAGCACGCCGCGGGCCGCTGGCGCCAGTTGTGGCTGGCGCGGAATGGCGAACTTCTCCTTGAAGCAGGAGCGGACGAAGCCGATGGGGGAGACGGTGTAGGAGTCAGGCATAAGATGTGTCTGAATTGAAGTTTGACCGTGGGAGCGAATTTATTCGCGAAAGGGCCGGTACATCCAATACATCTCGATGGTACTGAAGGCCTTATTCGCGAATGAATTCGCTCCCACAGGTTTTCTACGCGGCAGTAGAAAATGGATCAGCCGCGAACCCGCAGGGTCAGGCCCTTGAGGAAGTTGCGCAGCAACTGGTCGCCACACGTACGGTAGTTGCTGTGACCGAATTTGCGGAACAGAGCGCTCAGTTCAGGCTTGGATACCGGAAATTCCACTGACTTGAGAATGGCGTGCATGTCTTCTTCTTTAAGCTCGAAGGCAACGCGCAGTTTCTTCAGCACGGTGTTGTTGGTGACGGGCAGTTCGACTGGCTGAGGCGGACGGCTCTCGTCCTTGCCGCGCTTGAAGATCACCAGACCATCCAGGAAGTGCGCCATGATTTCATCGCTGCAATTCAGATAGCCTTCTTCCTCTTCCTTTTTGGTGAAAGCGATGACATCAGCCTTGGAAATTTCCATTCCGCCAAGCTTTGTGATGTCGACAATCTTGCCGTCGCTGATATCAAGCATGTAGCGCACGCTGCGCAATACGTCGTTGTTCATCATGATGCGTAAATCCTGATAAGGCTGGGGTCACGTTGCATGAGCGGGTCATGCAGCATTGAACTGAATTTAGAACTTCTCTTTGGAAGTCATGTAGCGCCATTGGCCTTCGGGAAGCTTGCCCATGGACACGCCGCCAATGCGGATACGGCGGACTGAAACGATCTTCAGGCCCACGGCCTCACACATCTGGGCGATTACGCCAGGCTGAGGGTTTTTCATCGCGAAACGCAGGCGGTTCTCGCTCTGCCAGCTGGCTTTGACCTTGGGCAGTTCTGTGCCCTTGTAAGTCATGCCGTGATTGAGACGGTTGAGGCCGTGGGCGACCATCTCGCCGGAGATTTCCACCACGTACTCTTGCTCGATCTTGCTGCGGTCATCGGTGAGTTTGCGCAGGATTTTCCAGTCCTGGCTGAACACCATCAGGCCGCTGGCATTGGCCTGCAGGGTCGAGATGGGTTCAAGACGCAGAAAGTGCCCTTTGAGCGGACGTTTACCAAAGCTGTGTTCTTCCGAGAGGGTGGCAGGGGTAATCAGTGCCAGCGCATCGGCTTCGCTGAGGGCGGCCGGTTTGTGGAAAATGATGGTCACCGGCTCGGGCGCATCGGCCTTGGCTTCGCGATCAAGGACGACGGTTTCGGTATCAACCTTGTACTGCGGTTCATCGATGACTTTACCGTCCACGGTGACCCAGCCGCCTTCGATATACAGCTCAGCCTCCCGGCGGGAGCAGCCGGTGAGTTCGATCAGGCGTTTGGAGAGGCGGATGGGTTCTGACATGAAAAAAAGCCGTTACGTGGGAGAAAGGCCGACATTGTACCCGTGCGCGCAAGGTTAATCGCGGCAACATTGCAAATGGTGTGTAATCGGGTCGCTGCCCTCGCCGTCGAGGCAGCTCCTGCAAGAGGGGGCCTGGTATCAAAGCCGCTGCTCCAGCCTCATCCGCAACATCGGATACGGCTGTCCAAGCCCGTCCACTTCCGTACGGTTGATCACTTCGAAGCCCTGCTTGAGGTAAAAGCCCAATGCCTGTGGGTTTTGTTCGTTGACGTCCAGCTCGCGGATCCTGAAGTGTTTGATGCTGTAATCCAGTAGCTGTTTGCCTAGCCCTTGGCCGCGATGGTCGGCCTCAATGAACAGCATCTCCAGCTTGCCGATGCTGACGCCAGCAAAGCCCGTGATGTTCAGGTGCGAATCCCGGGTGCAGAACAGCGTCACGGTATCCAGATAGCGGGTCAGTAACAGCTCTCTAAGCTGCACGATGTAAGCTTCTGGCAAAAAGTCATGGCTCGCGCGGACGGCGCTTTCCCAGACCTGGATCAGTTGCGGATAGTCATTTTTATCCGCGCTGGAAATCGCCGGATGTTGCATGGGGTTTGGCTCCATTGAAGATCGCTTTGTGTTCCTGACACGTCGCTGTCTCTCATCAAAAAACTACAAGTTTCTGATATGGAATGCTTTTCTGTAGGAGCTCACGAGCACCGCGAGGCAGCGATGGCGGTCTGTCTGATACACCGCTATCGCGGCCTCGCGGTGCTCGTGCGCTCAGGTTCAATATTTGGTTTGAGACAGCGCGGTGTCTGGGATACGGGGCGATCTTCTACAAAAAATGCATTTCACTTAAAGGATTACATCTGTTCGACAAGAAGCAGTGCACACGGACTAGCTTAGCCCCTTCGAAGGCAAAAAAAGCCCCGCCGTTTGAAGGGCAGGGCTGTTTTGTTGCATCAGCTCAACGGAGGGTCAGAGCGTCTCGGCCCAAAGGTCGTATTCGTCTGCGTCGGTAACGCGGCACATTACTTTGTCGCCTGGCTTGAGGGTGCTGTTTTCATCCAGAGCGATGAATACGTTGCCGTCAATTTCCGGTGCGTCGAAGAAGCAGCGGCCTACGGCGCCTTGTTCGTCAACTTCGTCAATCAGCACTTCGATTTCCCGGCCGATTTTCATTTGCAGGCGAGCTGCGCTGATGGCCTGTTGGTGCGCCATGAAGCGGTCCCAGCGATCCTGTTTGACGTCGTCCGGCACAATGGCCGCGTCCAGCAGGTTGGCCGGCGCGCCCTCAACCGGCGAGTACTGGAAGCAACCGACGCGATCCAGTTGCGCTTCGGTCAGCCAGTCCAGCAGGTATTGGAAGTCTTCTTCGGTTTCGCCGGGGAAGCCAACGATGAAGGTGGAGCGGATGATCAGGTCCGGGCACTGTTCGCGCCAGTTCTTGATGCGGGCCAGGGTCTTGTCTTCGAAAGCCGGGCGCTTCATCAGCTTAAGGACTTTCGGGCTGGCGTGCTGGAAGGGGATATCCAGATACGGCAGGATTTTCCCGGCTGCCATCAGTGGAATCAGCTCGTCAACGTGCGGATACGGATAAACGTAGTGCAGACGGACCCAGACGCCCATGGTGCTGAGGGCCTGGCACAGCTCGGTCATGCGTGTCTTGACCGGAGCGCCATTCCAGAAGCCGGTGCGGTACTTGATGTCGACACCGTAGGCACTGGTGTCCTGAGAGATCACCAGCAGTTCTTTCACGCCGGATTTGACCAGACGCTGTGCTTCGTCGAGCACATCGCCCACCGGGCGGCTGACCAGCTTGCCGCGCATCGACGGGATAATGCAGAAGCTGCAACTGTGATTGCAGCCTTCGGAAATTTTCAGGTATGCGTAATGGCGCGGGGTCAGCTTGACGCCTTGTGGCGGCACCAGATCGATCAGCGGGTTGTGATTGAGGTTGGGTGGCGCGGCATCATGCACTGCGTTGACCACTTGCTCATACTGCTGCGGGCCGGTTACGGACAGTACGCTTGGATGCACGTCACGGATCACGCTTTCATCAACACCCATGCAACCGGTGACGATGACCTTGCCGTTTTCTTTGATGGCGTCGCCAATCACTTCCAGCGATTCAGCCTTGGCCGCGTCGATGAAGCCGCAGGTGTTGACCACAACAACATCGGCGTCCTGATAAGTCGGCACGACTTCGTAGCCTTCCATGCGCAGTTGGGTGAGGATGCGCTCGGAGTCAACCAAAGCTTTTGGGCAACCCAGACTGACGAACCCGACCTTGGGAGCGGATGGCGTGGTGACGGTGGACATTGACTAACCTCGGCGGAGATGTGGGCTTCGGCATTTAGCCGAGGCAACAGCTGGGCGCTGGTATCCCGTACAGGATTCGTGCGCCTCTGATCAAAAAGTGCGCAATTCTAGCGATCAGCCCTGCGATTGACCAGTGTTATGCAGAGAATTACGACGAGTGCTGCGCTATGCTTCGCGTCGTTACGAAATATGTCTGGTTTTTGCGTAGCCACCAGCACGCAATCTGTATGGGTGAGTCTGAGCACTGTCGTGTGCTTTTGCGGTTCAAACCCAGGTTTCAGGAGTGGTAAATGAGTCAAGCAAACAGTCAGGCTGGAACCGGACATCCAGTGTCAAAACCCTTCGCGCTGTTGATCGCCGCGGTTGGTGTGGTTTACGGCGATATCGGCACCAGCCCGCTGTACACCTTGAAAGAGGTGTTTCAGGGCGGTTATGGCGTAGACGTCACCCATGACGCCGTACTCGGCATTCTGTCGCTGATCTTCTGGTCACTGATCTGGGTCGTTTCCTTCAAGTACATGGCGTTCATCCTGCGTGCTGATAACCAGGGCGAGGGCGGCATCATGGCGCTTACCGCCCTGGCGCGTCGGGCCACCATCAAGTATCCGAAACTGCAAATGACCATGGTCGTTTTCGGTCTGTTCGGTGCCGCGCTGTTTTACGGGGATAGCATGATTACCCCGGCGATCTCGGTGCTGTCGGCCATGGAAGGGCTGGAGCTGGCCTTTGATGGTATCGATCACTGGGTAGTGCCGATGGCGCTGGTGGTGCTGGTTGCGCTGTTTTTGATTCAGCGTCATGGCACTGCGCGTATCGGCGTTTTGTTCGGGCCGGTGATGGTCACCTGGTTTGTCGTGCTTGGGCTGTTGGGGATCAATGGCATTGCGCATCAGCCGGAAGTGCTGCATGCCATGAACCCGGTGTGGGCCGTGCGCTTCTTTATCGTTCATCCAGGCATCGGCGTCGCAATCCTCGGTGCAGTGGTGTTGGCGCTGACCGGTGCCGAAGCGCTGTACGCCGACATGGGCCATTTTGGTCGCAAGCCGATTGCTCGTGCCTGGTTTGCGCTGGTGCTTCCCGCGCTGGTGCTCAACTATTTCGGTCAGGGCGCGCTGGTTCTGGAAAATCCCGAAGCGGCACGTAACCCTTTCTATCTGTTGGCACCCGGTTGGGCTTTGCTGCCGCTGATCGGGCTGTCGACGCTGGCGACGGTAATCGCCTCACAAGCGGTGATTTCCGGCGCGTTCTCCATGACCTTGCAGGCGATCCAGCTTGGCTACATCCCGCGCATGCACATTCAGCATACGTCCAGTGACGCCCAGGGCCAGATTTATATTGGCGCGGTGAACTGGTCGTTGATGGTCGGTGTGATTCTGCTGGTATTGGGGTTCGAGTCTTCTGGCGCGCTGGCCTCGGCCTATGGCGTTGCGGTAACCGGGACCATGTTCTGCACCACCATTCTGGTGTCGTCGGTCATGCTGCTGCTCTGGAAGTGGCCTGCAGTTCTGGCGGTGCCGCTGTTGTTGGCGCTGCTTCTGGTGGACAGTCTGTTCTTCGCTGCCAACGTGCCTAAAGTCATTCAGGGTGGCGCGTTCCCGGTCATTGCCGGGGTGGTGTTGTTTATCCTGATGACCACCTGGAAGCGCGGTAAGCAACTGCTGGTGGAGCGTATCGATGAGGGCGGGCTGCCGCTGCCGATTTTCATCAGCAGTATCCGTGTTCAGCCGCCGCACCGGGTTCAGGGCACAGCGGTGTTCCTGACTGCTCGCAGTGATGCCGTTCCGCATGCGCTGTTGCACAACATGCTGCACAACCAGGTGCTGCACGAGCAGGTGGTGTTGCTGACGGTGGTCTATGAGGACACGCCTCGTGTGCCAGCGCATCAGCGTTTTGAAGTTGAGGCTTATGGCGAAGGCTTCTATCGAGTGATCCTGCATTTTGGCTTTATTGATGAGCCGGATGTGCCCGCTGCACTGGCCCTGTGTCACTTGGAAGAGCTGGATTTCAGCCCAATGCGCACGACTTATTTCCTGAGTCGCGAAACGGTGATCCCTTCGAAGATTGTAGGAATGGCCCGATGGCGTGAGGCGCTGTTTGCCTTCATGTTAAAGAACGCCAACGGAAATCTGCGCTTCTTCAAGTTGCCTTTCAACCGGGTTATCGAGCTGGGGACGCAGGTTGAAATGTAGGGCGCGGTAAGCAAAGGGCAAGATTGCGTTGCAGTTGTAGGAGCGCGCTTGCCCGCGATGACGTTGTAGCTATCAAGACAGGCATTAGCCAAAACAAAAAATCCCCGCAGCCTCACAGCTGACGGGGATTTTTTTGTGTTGCCTTAAAGCGACTTACTGCGCTGTGGTCTTGCCCTGACGCTTGTTGATGAAAGCAATCAAACGCTTGGCCAGAACCGGGTAGTTTTCGTCGAAGTGGTGACCCCCAGGCAGTTGGAGTTTCTCGCCAACAGCCGTGGTATCAGTACAGCCACTTTCCTTGATCTCTTCCACGCCATACACGCACAGCACTTTATCGCCCGGCAATTTCGCCATTTCCGGACCCGTTTGCAGATCCTTGCCTGCCGCACCTAGCCAGCCATCGACGCGAATCTCGAAACTGCCAGTGCGTGCGAAAGCCAGCAGAATCATGCCGTCGACTCGGTCCTGATCTTCTTGCGCCAGACGGTTATAAACCGCTGGCAGTACATCTGCGCCGAACGAGTAACCCGCCAGAATAAAACGCTTGGCACCCCATTTCTGACGGTAGTGCTGCATCAGCTCGGTCAGGTCAGCTGCGGTCTGCTCAGGGGACTTGTGTTCCCAGTAATAACGCAGCACGTCGATACCAACCACTGGATAGCCCATGCCGGCCATATCCCCGGCAACAACCTTGTCCAGATCACGCCAGCCACCGTCACCGGACAGGAACAGCGTTACGGTATCCGAGGGTTGAGCAGCAGGCACTTCCACCACAGGGATACCCAGACCGCCGCCTTTATCGTCTTCGCCGACCAGCTTGCGGCGCAGCTCGCTGTTGAGGACTTGTGGCAGCTTGATGTCGTAATCGCTGATGCTGGTATCGGCGTTGGCCTGATCGCGCACGAACGCTGCAGGCTCATCGTCCGGTGCATCGTTCCATGCCACCATCCAGTGACCGTGTGGCGCGGTTTTGGGCAGCGGCACGTCACAGATCACCGGTGGGGTCTCGTCGGGCTCAAGTGCCTTGACCGGCTGAGAAGGTACTTCCAGATAGAAGCCTACTGAAATGGCCTCCGCCTTGTCGTTGTTCTGCCCGGCGAGCCAGCGCCATGCGAGCGTTGCGCCTGGGCCGATACCGGCCACAACGGTCGGCGCTTCGTCGAGTTTGCCAAGCGCCTCGTTGAAGGTCTTCTGCTGCAATGTGCAGTCTGCTTTGGGCAGTACGACCTGAATGATTCGGGCAGAGGCATCCTGGCTCAGCGCCTGCAGTTGTTTGTCCGACAGCAAGTCGTCTGCGGTGACTGCCAGTGCGACACGAACCTTGGCTCGGGTGCCCGGTGTGACAGTGGTCAGGGCCGAGCCGTCGGTCAATGTTGAACGGTCCAGTGTTGCCGGTGGGGCGGGGCGGCTCCACAGCCATACCCCGAGAATCAGAACCACAACAAACAGCAGTGCTGCGAGCAAAATGCGCCGGTAGCGTTGAATCATCAGCGTTTCACCAATCCAGTCAGGCCGCCCGCAATCAGGGCAGCGGTGTCAGCCAGTGCCACCAGCGGATCGAGTCCGGCGGGCACGGCCATATAGCGAGGTTCCCAGTCAGGCTGGAATTTGTCTTTGAAGCGACGCAGACCCTGGAAGTTGTAGAGCTGCTCGCCGCGACGGAACACCATCGAACCCAGGCGCTGGGTCAGAGGCGCGCCACGGCGCGGTTGCAAGCCCGACAGCGGCACCATGCCCAGGCTGAAGCGTTCGTAGCCGTGTTCTTTGTAATACAGAATCAGCCCGACCATCATGAACTCCATGGTCAGCTTCGGTGCATCAGGGTGAGCGCGCATCAGGTCCAGGCTGGCAAGGTCACGACGCGAAGTCTCCAGCAGGTTGGCGAACGCCACCGGCTTGCCTTCGAAGTGGATGATAGCGATACGGAAATGCTTGAGGTACTCAGGGCTGAAACGACCCAGCGAGAAGCCTTTTTCACGGACATTCTTGCCGGTAAGCCAGGCGTCGGAGATGATTTTCAGCTCCTCCAGCGGTGCCTGACCTGCTTCATAGATCTCCAGTGACAAACCGTCACGTCCACCCCGATTCCAGGTGTAGCGCAGGTCTTTCATTTCCTTGCCCTTGGCTTCGATATCAAAGCGCAGCAAGTTGACGCGTGCCTCTTCACCCAGCTTGATCGCGGTCAGGCCGATGTCCATATAGAACGGCAGATTTTCTGCGCGCACTTGATAGAACACTGGCCGGGCGTGGTGCACATCACACAGGTCACGGAATTGCCAGATCAGCTCGGCGCGCTGTTGGGTTGGGCCGATCGGATCATAGAGGGCCACCAGGCTGCGGCCCCGATGGGCGTACATCAGAAATGCATTGCCTTGTGGGTGCAGCAGGACAGCCTTGTCACCGGTCAGCACCAGCCCGCCGTCAGGCTGTGACGACGCATTGACGATCTCGGCGGCCTTGGCCAGCTCCGAAGCGTCTGGCAGCTTGATGACCGGGCGCGCAGTGCGCAGTAACCAGGTCAGGGAAATAATGATCAACAAGACGGCGCTGCCCAATGCAGAGCGCAAGCCGCGGGGGGCATCCGCGTCCAGCGTGAACTGCCACCACAACTGATGGCTGTAGGGCACGTCCTGATAGGCGAACAGCAGCAGCCAGAATGAAGCGCCCAACACGCACAGGGTCGCTACCAGATACAGCGGCGAGAAGGGCAGCTCCAGCAGACGGCTCGGGCGGTAGAAAGAGCGACGGAAGATAGCCAGCAGCGCTGCGGTCAGGATCAGCAGTGTGGCTTCTTCATAATCGAAGCCTTTGAGCATCGACAGTGCTGCACCTGCCAGTAGCAGGATGACCGTCAGCATCCATGCGGCCGAGAGGCGACGGCGCAGCCCTTGAGCCAGCAGCAGGCACAGGACGCCAATCAGGCTGGCGCCAAAGTGCGAAAGGTTGATCAGCCGATGAGGGATAAGGAATCCCAGGTCTTCCAGGCGCGTATCGATTTCCGGGGTCGCGCCAGAGAACAGCAGTACGACGCCTGAGAGGAACACCAGCAGCGCCAGAATCGGTGCCGCCAGACCCGAAGCGACGCGCATCGCCTGTTTGGTTGGCAGCAACCGCTGACCTTCAGTAAACAGCAGCACCAGACACGCCAGTAACAGTGGCAGGACGACGTAAATCATCCGATACAGCAGCAACGCAGCAGCCAGCGGGGCGGCGCCAAGCTCGTTGGCAAAGGCGGCGAGCAGGATGGCCTCGAAAACTCCCACGCCACCGGGTACATGGCTAAGCACGCCAGCGGCGAGGGCCAGCAGATACACCAGTACAAATGCACCGAAGGGAGGGGATTGTGGCAGCAGGAGGTAGAGAACAGTCGCAGCGGCCGCAACGTCCAGTGCCGTAATCACCAGTTGCATCAGCGTCAGGCGTACGCCGGGAAGGCGCAGAGTGCGGCGTCCGGCACGCACCAGCAGGGTATGCGGGATGGTCTGCTCGGGCAGTCGGCGGCGATAAATTGCAATGGCCAGCACAGCGGTCAGCACGAGTACGCCAATAGCGATGCCTGCCAGCACGTTTACCGGGGTGTGCAGCGCCAGCGATGCTCCGGACAGATTGCTCAGGGTTGCCAGTGCTGCCAGCGGTGGCAGGGCGCATCCTAGAGAAAGGCTGGCAAACAGCGTCATACGGGCTACTTCGACCGCGCCAATACCTTTGCGGGAGTACAGTCGATAGCGCACCGAACCGCCCGACAGCATCGACAGGCCTACGGCGTTACCAATGGCGAAGGCTGTGAAGCCGCCCATGGCGAGGGTTTTGTTGGGTAGATCAACCCCGGCGTAACGACTGGCAGACCATTCATAGCCCAGCAGAATAATGAAGCCGATCACCGTGGCCAGCAGGGCACCTGCCAGAGACGCGGCAGGCACACTCAGCAATGAATCCTGCAATGCATAGAGATCAAGCTCGCTCAACATGTGTCGGCAAGCAATCAAGGCCACGGCAAATAGCAGCAACGTAACGCCCAGGCCTATGGGCTGGCGATATTTACTCAACAACTCCAGCCATTGGAGGCGGGCAGGTTGGATGGGTTGATTCGCCGTAACTGCTTCGTTCGGTTCTGACGGGTTGGCGCGCATCAATCACTCCTTGGATCGTGCGCGACAGAATGGAGGTATACAGCCAAGTTACCAATCCCTACGCAAAAAATATTTCGAGATGTTAGCGCGTCATCGTCTAACGAGCGAATGGAGCCTGTTTGTTCATGGAGCTGTTCAGCAACAGTTCAGCTATTAAACAGCTATCGGCAGAGGGCTGCAAAACTGTCGGGTTTTGTAATGTTACGTTACAACGAGAGGGTGTGTTGCGGGGAGGGGAAGGGAAAATTGCTTTCCAGCCAACGGGTTGCCCTGTTTTTAGGCGCGCACAAAAAAGGCCACTCTTTCGAGTAGCCTTTTTTGATGTTTGGTTGCGGGAGCCGGATTTGAACCGACGACCTTCGGGTTATGAGCCCGACGAGCTACCAGACTGCTCCATCCCGCGTCTGTGTGGCGGCATTCTACAGCCGAACGACGAGGTGTCAACCTTTAATGTGGAAAGTCGGCAAATAAGTTTGAATTGAGTGGTTGGAGATTTAAGTGCCGGACGGGTAAAGATTTTTGCTCGTCACGTTCCATGAGGTTACAGCCTTTCGGATTGACCTTTTTCTGTAGGCACTCACGGCACCGCGAGGCACTGATGGCGGTTTTTCAGACAAATGCTCGTAAGCTCATGCAGTTGTTTTCGGACCGTCCTCAAACGACACGCACAAAAAAGGCCACTCTTTCGAGTAGCCTTTTTTGATGTTTGGTTGCGGGAGCCGGATTTGAACCGACGACCTTCGGGTTATGAGCCCGACGAGCTACCAGACTGCTCCATCCCGCGTCTGTGTGGCGGCATTCTACAGAGGAACGCCGGGCTGTCAATGACTAATTTTCGGAAATTTCTTTTCCTTCAATCGCTTAGCACCGTTTATTGACCGTTCGGACAAGCTGTAGGCCCCGCTGTGCGGGCCTGTCATGCAATGTTGGGGAGTCGAATAGTGACGCAGATACATCAAATTTTCTCGGGCGAGCGCATCATGAGATGTCACATGTCGATACGAGTGAGATACTGACCTGCCACGCCTCCCGCATAATGCCTACATGACGCAGCGAAAAATCATCCATGTTGACTGTGATTGCTTCTATGCAGCCATCGAAATGCGTGATGACCCTCGACTGGCGGACAAGCCGCTTGCAGTGGGTGGTTCTGCGGACAGACGAGGAGTCATTGCGACCTGCAATTACGAAGCCCGCGCTTATGGTGTGCGCTCGGCCATGTCGTCGCGGCACGCGTTGAAGCTTTGCCCTGACCTCACCATCGTCAAGCCGAGAATGGATGCTTATAAAGAAGCATCCAAAGAAATCCAGACCATCTTCCGTGACTACACCGACCTCATTGAGCCTTTGTCGCTGGATGAGGCGTACCTCGATGTGTCCGACGCCAGTCATTTTTCCGGCAGTGCGACGCGTATTGCGCAGGACATTAGGCGCCGCGTCTCTAAACAGCTGCATATCACTGTGTCGGCCGGTGTTGCACCTAACAAGTTTCTGGCCAAGATTGCCAGCGACTGGAAGAAGCCCAACGGCTTGTTTGTGATTACCCCGGATCAGGTCGAAGATTTTGTTGCGCAATTACCCGTCAACAAGCTGCACGGTGTCGGCAAGGTGACTGCCGACAAGTTGGGAAAGCTGGGGATTGTCAGTTGTACTGATCTGCGCGACTGGAAAAAGCTGGCGCTGGTGCGAGAGTTTGGTTCGTTCGGCGAGCGTTTGTGGGGGCTGGCTCGCGGTATAGATGAGCGTCCCGTCCAGAATGACAGCAGGCGTCAGTCCGTGAGCGTGGAAAATACCTACGACACTGATCTTCCGGATCTGGTCAGTTGCCTGAAAAAGCTCCCTGAGCTGCTCGAAACCTTGAACGGGCGAATAGAGCGGATGGAGGGGCAATACCGGCCTGGCAAACCGTTCGTGAAGGTGAAGTTTCACGATTTCACCCAGACGACACTTGAGCAGGCAGGGATTGGTCGGGATCTGGACAGCTTCGAGCATCTGCTCACGCAGGCATTTGCCAGGGGCGGCAAGCCGGTCCGTTTGCTGGGGATTGGTGTGCGTCTGCATGACTTGCGAAAAGCACATGAGCAGTTGGAGCTGTTTGCGCGCTGACCGCGCCTTATCGCGAAGCAAACAGGTTACTTACTCTTAGGCGCTGCCGAAGGCTGCGAAGGCGGTATGTCAGGATAAATGCTTCGCAGCCTTCGGCAGCTCCTACAGAAAAACAGAGCGTTTCAGGTCACTTTTCCGCGCCGGGATCTGCTACCAGTCGGCCCGCATCCTTGGCCAGCGATTTCAGGAAATCGCGCTGCAACTGCGGATCGTCCCGTGTCATTTCGATCAGGCTTTGTTCGAGGTCGCTGGCTTCTTCTTCAAGTCCCAGATCAGAAAGGCGCTTGACCCGGTAAACCCACTGGCTAACTTCGTCATCTTCCAGATCGTCGTAAATCAGGCCATGAGCTTCGATCAATTTGCCGCGCAGGCTACGACTGACCACCAGGTCTGCATTGGCGTGGGTGTTGTCCTGATCATCTTCGACGCTCAAATACAGGCGGGTGACATGACTCAAATCCTGTTCAGCAAACGGGCTGTCCAGCAGGCTCAGGCGCAGTACGCCATTGCGATCGGTCATCAGTTCATGCGTCTGGGATCCAGCCTTGACCGTTACCGGGCGTTCACTCCACGGCAGTGTCGTGTTTTCGATTCTCTTGTCCTGCTGTACTTCGTTAATACCTGCCAGGTTTTGCTGAGCGCGCCCGTGGGAAGGTGCATTCATGAAAGGGTTGAGCCCGGCGACACCGTAGTTGATCCAGTCTTTGGTCACGCTGTCCGGTAGGCGGCCCAGAGCGAAGACATTGACCACGTTGGCACCGACGCCCGCGACAACGGCCACTGCACCGAGGGGAATCTCGTAGATTTCCCGCCAGGGCTGATAGGGCGTGTACCGGTCGTAAAGACGAGTTACTTCAAATTCGGTGACCTCAAAGGTCCGTTGCTCGTGGATGCGCACACGTCGTTGCGGCAACTCAAGGGTTTTGGGCTCGCCGAGGTCGATCTGGACGCTGTGCGAGAGCAATTTGCGCTCGATGCGTTCTTCGTGCTCGCTGCGTTGCGACAGTTGATTGGCGCAACCGCTGACCAGGGTGGCGCAAAACAGCACGCAGCCCAGGCTGAAAGGGGATCGCTTGAACATGAGATCTCTTGCGAATTAAGGCGCGTCGTTGCTGAAACGATAGCGCCCATCTTTCGATGGGCGCTATCAGGACTCAGCGGCTGACGCGGCCCTGGATGAAGGACAGTACCTCGGCAACCGGCAGGGCCTGGGCTTCGGACTCGGTCCGGCTCTTGTATTCCAGGTTGCCTTCGGCAAGGCCGCGATCACTGACGACGATACGATGCGGTATGCCAATCAGCTCCATGTCGGCAAACTTGTTGCCAGGGCTGGTTTTCTTGTCGCGATCATCAAGCAGTACTTCGAAACCTGCGGCGGTCAGTTCGGCGTACAGCTTGTCGGTCGCTTCGCGGACTGCGTCAGTTTCGTAGCGCAGTGGAACCAGAGCGATCTGGAAGGGCGCCAGAGTGTCATTCCAGATAATGCCGTTATCGTCGCTGTTCTGCTCGATTGCAGCAGCAACCACGCGGGAAACACCGATGCCGTAGCAGCCCATGGACAGGTTCACCGGTTTGCCGTTCTCGCCCAGCACCTGACACTTCATGGCTTCGCTGTACTTGGTGCCCAGCTGGAAGATGTGGCCGACCTCGATTCCGCGTTTGATTTCGAGGGTGCCTTTGCCATCCGGGCTAGGGTCGCCAGCCACGACGTTACGCAGATCGGCGACGGCTGGAACCGGCAGGTCGCGTTCCCAGTTGACGCCGAAGTAGTGCTTGTCGTCGATGTTTGCACCAATGGCGAAGTCGCTCATCAATTCCACCGAACGGTCGATGATGCAAGTCAGCGGCAGATTCAGCGGGCCCAGGGAGCCGGCACCGGCACCGATTGCAGCGCGCAGTTCGGCTTCGGAGGCCATGACCAGAGGGCTTGCAACCTGCTCAAGTTTGGCGGCTTTGATTTCGTTCAGTTCGTGGTCGCCACGAATGATCAGTGCAATCAGCTTGCCTTCTTCTGCGGCGTGTACCACCAGGGTCTTGATGGTCTTTTCAATCGGCAGGTTGAAGCCTTCTACCAGTTGCGCAATGGTCTTGGTATCCGGGGTGTCGATCAGACGCAATTCTTCAGTTGCAGCGCCACGGCTGGTTTCCCGAGGTACAGCTTCGGCTTTCTCAATGTTGGCGGCGTAATCGGAACCATTGCTGAACACGATATCGTCTTCGCCAGATTCAGCCAGGACGTGGAACTCGTGGGAGCCTGCGCCACCGATCGAGCCGTTATCGGCCTCAACCGGGCGGAATTTCAGGCCCAGACGCGAGAACACGTTGCAGTAAGCCAGGTGCATGCGATCGTAGGTGATCTGCAATGAAGCGTGATCAGCATGGAACGAGTAGGCGTCTTTCATGACGAACTCGCGGCCACGCATCAGACCGAAGCGCGGGCGAATTTCGTCGCGGAATTTGGTCTGGATCTGGTACAGATTGATCGGCAGCTGTTTATAGCTATTAAGCTCGTTGCGGGCCAGATCGGTGATGACTTCTTCGTGGGTCGGACCCAGGCAGAATTCACGGTTGTGCCGGTCTGTCAGGCGCATCAGTTCAGGGCCGTACTGTTCCCAGCGGCCGGACTCTTGCCATAACTCGGCGGGCTGAATACCCGGCATCAGTACTTCCAGTGCGCCAGCAGCGTCCATTTCTTCACGAACGATGGCTTCGACCTTGCGTAATACGCGCAAGCCCATGGGCAGCCAGGTGTAAAGGCCGGAAGCAAGTTTGCGAATCATGCCCGCACGCAGCATGAGCTGGTGGCTGATCACGACCGCATCGGAAGGGGTTTCTTTCTGTGTGGCGAGCAAAAATTGACTGGTGCGCATGGTTGGCCGTTGTCGGTTGCTGAGACTGGAAATGACTGGGCATTGTACGGACAGTGTCTAGTCTCGTACAGGCCGCGACCGCCTCAGGATTGCAGCGAAATCAGATTCATTCATATATGAAAAAGCCCGGCATGAGCCGGGCTTTCTTTAAACGAGAAGCTGAGTGGCGATTACAGGACCGAAATCGGGTAGTCGACAATCAGGCGGAACTCGTTAACGTCGCCTTCACCCTGGTCAGCATTGGCGCGGTGCCATGCTTGACGGATGCGGAACGACAGGTCTTTGACGGGGCCGGTCTGAACCACATACTTGGCTTCAAGGTTGGTCTCGTGGTGCTTGCCGTCTGCACCGTACAGTGGAGCGCCAGCGCTATTGCGGTACTGGGAGTTCGCTGCCAAGCCAGTACCGTCGATGTCGTAGCCCTTGATGTAGCGAGTCATGAAGCTCAAGCCAGGCACGCCGTACGGAGCCATGTTCAAGTCATAGCGAGCCTGCCAGGATTTCTCGCCAGGACCGTTGAAGTCGGAGTACTGGATGGAGTTATTCAGGAAGATCGAGTCGCCACCCTTGTTGTTGTCGCCGATACCGATGTAATCGAATGGTGTATCACCATTGATTTTCTGGAAGGCCAGAGTCACGGTGTGCGCGGCTGCAAACGAATAGGCAACCGAGCCGGAGAATGCAGTGTTACTGATGTCGCCAGCTTTGGCACTACCAGCATCAGTGGTGCGGTAGATGTTGGCATCGAACGCCAGGGACTGATCGTCAGTCAGAGGCAGCGCGTAGTTCACGTTGGCGTAGTACTGGTTCCAGATGTCTTCCAGCTTGGCCGCATAGAAAGCTACACCGAGGCTGTCGGTGATGGCGTATTTACCGCCTGCGAAATCGGCCGAGCTTGCTTCCACACCTGAATAGTTGGAATAGATGCCGCCATCGTGGCTGTTGTCGTTTTGGCTGGTGCCGGAGTAGAAGTGACCTGCTTCAACATCCAGACCTGCGATCTCGCTGCTCTGCAGGCTGATACCGCTGGCTGTCTGAGGCAAGAGGCGAGAGCCGCCGACTGCGAATACCGGGCTTGTAGGCTGCATGTCGCCGACTTTCAGTTCAGTCTTCGAAACGCGGAATTTGACAGCGCCACCGACTTTACCCTGCTCATCGCGGTTATTGCCTTGGCGATCGAGGCTCAGGTTGCCCGAGCCGGCATATTGGTCCTGACCATCCAGCTTCAGACCCCAGTAGCCGAATGCTTCGACGCCGACACCAATGGTGCCTTGCGTGTAGCCAGTGCTGAAGTTGCCCCAGAAACCTTGGGTCCAGTCACGCTGATCACTGCTGCCGCTCCGGTTGTCGCGGTTGAAATAGTAGTTGCGAGCCTTCACGTCCAGCGTGCTGCCTTCAATGAAACCCTTGGCATCAGCCTGATCGCTGACAAACGGTGCAGCCGTTGCCAATTGGGTGCTGGCAGCAGTAACGGCCAGTGCGATTGCGCTCCACTTCATCACTCTCATTGTGACTTGCTCCTTTGGTTTTTAAGAGAAGAGTACCGCCGTCCACCGGTTTTTTTATCTGGACGGCTCTTTCTTTTTTTGTGTCGGCGAAACTTATATCTCGCTGACAATGGTGGCTATAGTTACAGACCTAACCTTGCAAAATCTTTACAGCGCTGTCGCAAATAATTACGGTCCTTGTCGCAAACACAAAGCCTCCAACGGTACTGATCATCAACGATCGGGCCATTGAAATATGAAGCTTGTGCCTTACCTGCGTATTCCTTCCTTTAGTGGATGATTTTCTCCACCTTTCGTGGCTGCTCGTCCTCTGTTCTCCGCCAGAAGATCGCTCAACCTTGCCCAGTAACATAGCAACAACCGTGCACAAAGCTAAGCAGAATGAGAAAAAAACGTGAAAAAACTAGTATTTACTTTCGTTTTTTACGCTAACCACATGAAATTAAAGAGGAAAATATTTCCTTGTTTTTAAAGGGGAATTGAGATTTTCCGTCTGGATAGCGTGTTTGGCCGTCGACAGCGTTACCCCGGTGCGTTTGGCATGTGGGGATTCTCCATGACCGGGCTATCTGTAGAGACAAGGTGGGTTGTTTTGGTGCGATGACAGCCTGTGATGCATTAATGTGGGTCTCTATTCTCGTGCGTCACTCCCTGGCTGCTCCGTAGCGTTTCATATTCATGACGCAATCGGTTTTGCGGGGTCGTGGCTTATAGGCTCAGGTCGTTTGACCTGTAGCGATATGTAACAACGGTTGTAACGATGGTATCGGTGGCGGTGCGCGAAAAAGGGGCGCTGTCTGCGCTCTGGGGTATTTGCTGGTGCGTGATGCTATCGCGTCTGTCGGCTGAATAAGCAAGACGCAGAGCGTGGGCTGCTGGCAAAAAAATGCTCGTGAGTCAGGTAAGCGATGAAGTCGAGGTTTTTCCCGAGTATCCTGCCGGTTACTGTGCGGCGATATCTGAAATACAAGTCGGCGCAAATTTAACCTGTAGATCAGGAGTTACATCGTGTTCGCTCTGGATTCACGCTTGCAAGAAGATACTTTAGTGATCGGCGATTTCCCGTTGTGCCGACTGCTGCTGTCCAATGATTCAAATTATCCCTGGTTCATTCTGGTGCCTCGGCGTCCGGATATTAGCGAGGTGTTCCAGCTGGATGCGCGGGATCAGTTGCAGTTGTGGCAGGAAACTACGCTGCTGTCAGAGCAATTGAAGGACTTGTTCAACGCTGACAAGCTCAATGTGGCAGCGTTGGGTAACGTCGTCAGTCAACTGCATATGCATGTGATCGTGCGGCGGCGAAGCGACATCGCATGGCCGGCGCCTGTCTGGGGCAAGCATCCGGCTACGCCTTATACGGCGCAGGAGTTTTCACTGGTCAAGGATCAGCTGCGAGCGGTTCTGGTCAAGGACTTCATCTTCGCGGAGGAGTCGGTATGAGTCTGGAGGCACGAGTGACCGATCTGGAGAGCCGACTGGCTTTCCAGGACGATACTATTCAGGCGTTGAATGACGTACTGGTTGCTCAGCAACGAGCATTGGATCGTCTGCAGCAGCAATTTGCGGCAATGCTCAAGCGTCAGGAGGAAATGGGGAGTCAGTTCGAGATTTTCGGCGAGGATGCGCCTCCGCCTCATTACTGAGTTTTCGCACCGCACAAAAAAACGGCCTTCTATATATAGAAGGCCGTTTTTGTATTGCGGTAGAAAGAATCAGCGGCGTGGCAAAGCGGCAATCACATCCTCTGCCTGCAAGCCCTTGTCGCGATTCATCACCGAAAACTCTACACGTTGACCTTCAACCAGTACCCGGTGACCTTCGCCGCGAATAGCCCGGAAGTGCACGAAGATATCGTCGCCGGAGTCGCGGGAAATGAAGCCGAAGCCCTTGGACGTGTTGAACCACTTTACGGTGCCCGTATCGCGGTTGGTCATGTCGTGGCTTTGCGCAGCAGGTGACGGGGAGGACCGGTAAAAGCTGACGGCCAGATGCAAGGCAACTGCGACCAGTGCCGCGGTCAGCGCTGCGACGATTGCCGGTTGACCGGCGATGGTATCGAGAGGGACAAGCAAGGTCAGGATTTGAATAACTACAGCAAGAACCAGTAACGCACTGACCAGATTCTGCAGATGATGACGTGGGCCTCTGTTCCAGTAGGGGATCACGGGTGCCAGTACAAGATTGAGCAGGCCGAAGAATGCCAGATAAAGCGCATCGGGTTGCAGCAGCGAAGACAGAGCTTCACTGCGCAGGCTGGGGATAAAGGAAAGCAGCAGGGCTGCGGCTCCCGTTAGCAGGTGGACTATTTTCAACATGTTGATGACTCACATTAAGATGGATCGCAAGGAAATAGCTGAAGGCACCCGGTACGCTTCTTGAAAAGTGGAGGCGTGAGGCACGCGTGATCTTTCAGCCTATGCGCGGCAGCCTGATCAATCAGCTGCCGCGACACGCGGTGTATTTAACAGCAAAGCTCAGAGCTACTCAAATCAACAGCTTGCGTTACATCGCACAGTGGCAGCCCCGGACGTGACAAAGCGACGGGCGGTGTTCGGTGGTCCCCAATCGGGGCATGGTCGTTCCGACTGACGCAGGGTAGGTATTTGCAAAGCAGGGCTGCGTCCTGCCCTGTGTCTTGATACAGTGGCCTCTGTACCTGCTGGATTAAAACCATCAATTGAAAGGGGAAATACATGGCAATCGATATCGGTATCAGCGAAGAGAATCGCAAGTCAATCGTCGATGGTCTTTCTCATTTGCTCGCAGATACCTACGTGCTTTACTTGAAAACTCATAACTTTCACTGGAACGTCAGTGGTCCGATGTTTCGCACGCTGCATCTGATGTTTGAAGAGCAGTACAACGAACTGGCCCTGGCGGTTGATTCCATTGCCGAACGTATTCGTGCGCTGGGCTTCCCGGCTCCAGGTACTTATACAACGTATGCGCGTCTTTCTTCGATCAAAGAAGAAGAGGGTGTACCGGGTGCCGAAGATATGATCAGAAGTCTGGTTCAGGGACAAGAGGCTGTAGTGCGTACTGCTCGTAGTCTTTTTCCTCTTCTGGATAAGGTTAGTGACGAACCGACTGCCGATTTACTGACGCAAAGAATGCAGGTCCACGAAAAAACGGCGTGGATGCTTCGCTCGATGCTGGAAACCAAGTAACGGTCAAATGAGTGTCAGGCGAGTGGTGCGTCGCACTTCTCGCCTGTCTGATCTCCGGGGGCTGATAGCCTCATCGCCCCTTGCCTGCCTGAGCCTCTGCCGCCTACCCGGCATGGTTTTTAGAAAGTCTATAACTATTCATTACCTTCAGATGCGTTTAGTGTTTAGTTGTTACTAGTTACTCTTTATTCCTCAGTGCTTTGTGGTCATGTCCTACACGCTCTAAGTCTTAATGCGGCTGGTTATCTAAACGTAAATCGGGCCTGATAGTCGGACATTTATTTATATTTAAATGTTTCTCATGGGACCCGATTTTATAGTTTAGAGGAAGCCGCTATGGTTCAAGAGGTCGAATGCGACGTAAAAGACCTGAAACGTCACGCGAAAATTTGCAATGATCCGTTTGTCGAAGATTTCAATATGGCTCTGGCTCAACCCCATTCCAAGTCGGTGCGGCTTAATGGTCTGGCCACCTGTTTGCGTCTGGAGCATGTGTACTGGAATATCCTGTCCACGATTGCCAGATCAAATGATTGCTCTGTCAATGCGGTACTTTCTTATATCGACCGGGAGGTGCATTTGCGCTATGGCGGCGTAAAGAATTTCAGCGGCCTTATCAGGGTCGTGTGTGTTGCTCATCTTTTGAAGGGTGACAGCCTGGATCTGAGACAAGCTTAACGCAGTTGACGTACCCCTATTTTGCGGGCTCGCTTTCCGGGCGGGCCTGCTTTTGTAGCGCGTTCCTCCAGCGGCTGCGTTGCCCTGAGCCGCACGCCGCGGCAAGTTATCTCGATCTGTTCGGTTTGCGCGGCTGCACGCTCTTGATTAACGCTATATAATCCCCGGCCTTGCTAAAAACGGGCACGTCTGCGCCTGCAGTGCGCAGCGACGGGCTGACGGCTTGAACGCGTGCCTGGGCTCTTGCACTATTGAGCGCAAGCCAAGAGCGAAAGCTCCACCGAATTTCGAATTACGAGAAGTGAACAGACCATCATGATGCGCAGCCATTATTGCGGCCAATTGAACGAGAGCCTGGAAGGTCAGGAAATTACCCTTTGCGGATGGGTCCACCGCCGTCGTGACCACGGGGGTGTGATTTTCCTCGACATCCGTGATCGTGAAGGTATGGCTCAGGTGGTGTTTGACCCCGACCGCGCAGATACTTTCGCCGCTGCCGACCGTGTTCGCAGCGAATATGTCGTCAAGCTCACCGGCAAGGTGCGTGCTCGCCCGGCCGGTGCCGTCAATACCAACATGGCGTCCGGCGCCATCGAAGTGCTTGGCTACGAGCTGGAAGTGCTGAACGAGTCGGAAACCCCGCCGTTCCCGCTCAACGAATATTCCGATGTTGGCGAAGAAACCCGCCTGCGCTATCGCTTCATCGACCTGCGTCGCCCGGAAATGGCCGAGAAGCTGCGTCTGCGCTCGCGCATCACCACCAGCATCCGTCGCTACCTGGATGACAACGGCTTCCTTGATGTCGAGACGCCGATCCTGACTCGCGCTACTCCGGAAGGCGCTCGCGACTATCTGGTGCCTAGCCGCACACACCCGGGCAGCTTCTTTGCCTTGCCGCAATCCCCGCAGTTGTTCAAACAACTGCTGATGGTTGCCGGCTTTGACCGCTACTACCAGATCGCCAAGTGCTTCCGCGATGAAGACCTGCGTGCTGACCGCCAGCCGGAATTCACCCAGATCGACATCGAGACCAGCTTCCTCAATGAAGAAGACATCATCGGTCTGACCGAGAAGATGATTCGTCAGTTGTTCAAGGAAGTACTGGACCTGGAGTTCGGCGATTTCCCGCACATGACTTTTGAAGAAGCCATGCGCCGTTATGGCTCCGACAAGCCGGACCTGCGTAACCCGCTGGAACTGGTTGACGTTGCTGATCAGCTTAAAGAAGTTGATTTCAAGGTATTCAGCGGCCCGGCCAACGATCCGAAATGCCGTATTGCCGCGCTGCGCGTTCCTGGCGGGGCGAGCATTCCGCGTAAACAGATCGACGACTACACCAAGTTCGTCAGCATCTATGGTGCCAAGGGCCTGGCGTACATCAAGGTCAACGAGCGTGCTGCCGGTGTTGAAGGCCTGCAGTCGCCAATCGTGAAGAACATCCCTGAAGCCAACCTCAATGTGATCCTGGATCGTGTTGGCGCGGTAGATGGCGATATCGTGTTCTTCGGCGCAGACAAAGCCAAGATCGTCAGCGAAGCCCTCGGCGCGCTGCGGATCAAGGTCGGTAACGACTTCAAACTGCACACTTGCGAGTGGGCACCGATGTGGGTCGTGGACTTCCCGATGTTCGAAGAGAACGACGACGGCAGCTTCACTGCATTGCACCACCCGTTCACTGCGCCGAAGTGCACCCCGGAAGAACTGGAAGCCAATCCGGCAACCGCTCTGTCCCGTGCCTACGACATGGTGCTCAACGGCACCGAGCTGGGTGGCGGCTCGATCCGTATCCATCGCAAGGAAATGCAACAGGCGGTCTTCCGCTTGCTGGGCATTGCCGAAGACGAGCAGCAGGAAAAGTTCGGCTTCCTGCTCGACGCTTTGAAGTACGGTGCACCGCCGCACGGTGGTCTGGCGTTCGGTCTGGATCGTCTGGTCATGCTGATGACCGGTGCGCAATCCATCCGTGAAGTGATCGCGTTCCCTAAAACCCAGAGCGCGGCTGACGTCATGACCCAGGCACCTGGTGTGGTGGATGCCAAGGCACTGCGTGAGCTGCATATCCGTTTGCGTGAACAGCCAAAGGCTGAGTAACGCTCGCTGAGGCGCGTTCCGTCGCTCGACGTGAGCGCGCCCTTGCATGGCTACACCCCCAGTCAAGTAAACCCTTTTGCCTGTTTATAGTTGGGCGAAAGGTGAAGGTGTTCGAAAAAAGAATCTGGAGCGAGATATGGCAGGTCATTCTAAGTGGGCGAACATCAAGCACCGCAAAGAGCGCCAGGATGCCAAGAAAGGCAAGATTTTCACCAAGTGGATCCGTGAGCTGACCGTTGCTGCCCGTCAGGGTGGTGGCGATCCCGGTTCTAACCCTCGTCTGCGTCTGGCGCTGGACAAGGCGCTTGGTGCAAACATGACCCGTGACACCATTGATCGCGCAGTGGCACGCGGTACGGGTGCAGCAGATGGTGATGACGTCGAAGAGTTGGGCTACGAAGGCTACGGGCCGGGCGGCGTCGCGATCATGGTTGAAACCATGACTGACAACCGTAATCGCACTGCAGCGGCCGTACGGCACGCTTTCACCAAGTGCGGCGGCAACCTGGGTACAGACGGTTCTGTCGCGTACCTGTTTGATCGTAAAGGTCAAATCTCGTTTGCTGCCGGTGTTGATGAAGATTCCCTGACCGAAGCTGCAATGGAAGCTGACGCCGATGATATCGTCACCAATGATGACGGTAGCATCGATGTGTTTACCTCGTTTTCCGGTTTTTACGCGGTTCGCAATGCTATTGAAGCTGCTGGCTTCAACGCTACGGACGCTGAAATCGTCATGTTGCCGACGACCAGCGCGGTACTTGATCTGGAAACAGCAGAAAAGGTGCTCAAGCTGATCGACATGCTTGAAGATCTGGATGACGTACAGAACGTCTACTCCAATGCGGAAATTCCGGACGAAGTCATGGAACAGTTGGGCTGACAGATTTCTGCAGGACAAAGGGGCCGGAGGCCGGTGGCGATGTACTGACATCGCTATCGGCCTTCGGCTTCTGCCTTTATGCTGCGATCTTCGCTGGGTATCACTTCTCAAGCTGCAGGCGTTATGACTCTTATTCTTGGTATAGACCCCGGCTCTCGGATCACTGGTTATGGCGTGGTACGAGATACCGGGCGTGGCTGTGTTTACGTGGCGTCGGGCTGTATTCGCACCGGCAGTGGCGAGCTGCATGAGCGGTTGCAGATTGTGTTCCGCGGGGTGAGGGAAGTCATTCAGACGTACGGCCCCGTGACCATGGGCATTGAAAAGGTCTTCATGGCGCGCAATGCCGACTCGGCTCTCAAGTTGGGCCAGGCACGGGGTGCAGCGATTGTTGCCGGGGCCGAGGAGGGACTGGAGATTGCCGAATACTCGGCGACTCAGGTCAAACAGGCGGTTGCAGGAACCGGGGGCGCGAATAAAGAGCAGGTCATGATGATGGTCATGCATTTGCTCAAATTGACCCAGAAGCCGCAAATTGACGCATCCGATGCTCTTGCGATTGCCCTGTGTCACGCGCACACCCGCTCAAGCCTGATTCCTCACGGCCTGAACACTGCACGCAGCCGCGGTGGTCGTCTGCGTCTCTAATGCGTGCAATAGTGGTGCTGCGTCTCTGGTAGCATCCTCTGCTTGAATATTTCTGCTTGCAGGTCTTGTCTTGCCTGCAATGATTACGACCATTATTTCGCGCCGGTTACGCGGTCTGACCGGCAACACGAAAGGATTTGATACGTGATTGGACGCTTACGCGGCTTTTTGGCTGAGAAACAGCCGCCGCATCTGGTGCTTGATGTGAACGGTGTCGGTTACGAAATCGAGGTCCCCATGACCACGCTTTACCGCTTGCCGCATGTCGGTGAGCCGGTGACGCTGCATACTCACCTTGTCGTTCGTGAAGATGCGCATCTGTTGTACGGCTTCTATGAGAAGCGCGAACGCGAGCTGTTTCGTGAATTGATACGCCTTAATGGCGTTGGCCCGAAACTGGCACTCGCCTTGATGTCCGGTCTCGAGGTTGATGAGCTGGTGCGTTGCGTTCAGGCTCAGGACACTTCAGCGCTGACTCGCATTCCGGGCGTCGGGAAAAAGACCGCTGAACGTTTGCTCGTCGAACTTAAAGACCGCTTCAAGGCGTGGGAAACCCTGCCTGGGACCTTCACCCTGGTTTCCAATGGTCCGAATGCGCCGGAACCCGTGGCAACCGCCGAAAACGATGCGGTCAGTGCGCTTATTTCTCTGGGCTACAAACCTCAGGAGGCAAGCAAAGCTGTTTCCGCGATCAAGGAAAAAGATTTGAGCAGTGCTGATTTGATTCGACGTGCATTGAAGGGAATGGCTTAAGTGATTGATGCTGACCGCCTGATAACCGCCACTGGCGGGCGTGATCGTGATGAGCAGATTGATCGCGCGATTCGTCCGCTGAGCCTTGCCGACTATATTGGTCAGCCGACGGTGCGTGAGCAGATGGAGTTGTTTATCCAGGCTGCTCGCGGACGTAACGAAGCACTCGACCATACGCTGATCTTCGGTCCGCCCGGTCTGGGCAAGACCACACTGGCCAATATCATTGCTCAGGAAATGTCGGTTTCCATCAAGAGCACATCTGGCCCTGTACTGGAGCGGCCGGGGGATCTTGCGGCCATTTTGACCAATCTCGAACCCAACGATGTGTTATTCATCGACGAGATTCACCGGCTGTCGCCCATCGTCGAGGAGGTCTTGTACCCCGCGATGGAGGACTTTCAGCTCGACATCATGATTGGTGAAGGGCCAGCGGCTCGCTCGATCAAGCTCGATTTGCCGCCGTTCACGCTGGTAGGGGCGACGACTCGAGCGGGCATGCTGACCAATCCGTTGCGTGACCGTTTCGGTATCGTCCAGCGTCTGGAGTTTTACAGCATCGCGGATCTGGCAACTATCGTATCGCGTTCAGCCGGCATTCTCGGTCTGCCGATAGAGCCGGAGGGTGCGTTCGAAATTGCCCGTCGGGCTCGTGGCACGCCGCGGATTGCCAACCGCTTGCTGCGCCGCGTGCGGGATTTCGCCGAAGTGCGCGGCAAGGGTGAGATTACCAAGCCTATCGCCGACCTTGCTCTTAATTTGCTGGACGTCGACGAGCGCGGTTTTGATCATCAGGACCGGCGTTTGCTGCTGACCATGATTGAGAAGTTTGATGGCGGCCCGGTGGGTGTCGACAGTCTGGCTGCTGCCATCAGCGAAGAGCGCCACACTATTGAGGACGTGCTGGAACCCTATTTGATCCAGCAAGGCTATATCATGCGCACACCGCGTGGCCGGGTCGTGACCCGGCATGCGTATCTGCACTTCGGGCTGAATATTCCTTCCCGAATGGGGGAGATGCCGGGCGCCGAACAATTTGTTGCAGATGAAGACATTTAAAAACTCGCAAAACACTGATTTATTCAGGGTTTGCGCGGTCAGACTGGCTACTGCGTCAGGCTGGCATGAAATAACCGGTAAAACGTTGAAAACAGTTGCCGTGGCGGATTGGCAACCTGAGGAGTAAGCACTAGAGTATGCGCGCGCAAAACGGGGTTCAGTCGTTCGCACATCGCTGTCGCGTTTATTACGAGGACACCGATGCTGGCGGCATTGTCTATTACGTCAATTATCTGAAATTCATGGAACGGGCTCGTACCGAACGGCTGCGGGAATTGGGTTTTGCCCAATCCTCAATGGCGAAGGAAGGCTTGTTGTTCGTTGTGCATTCCAGCGAGGCCAGGTATCACAAGCCGGCGCGATTGGACGACGAATTGCTGGTCAGCGCTGAAGTAATCGAATTGAACCGTGTCAGTCTGCGCTTCAAACAGGAAGTCAGACGGGCTGCGGATGCAACGCTGCTCTGTGAGGGGCAGTTTTTGGTGGCGTGTGTAAACGCCGATAGTTTGAAACCCCGGGCCATTCCCGAAGCTCTGCGTACGGCCTTTGCCGGCCAGGGCGGCGCGGGCACACATACAGAGCAGGAGAGCAAGCGTGGAAGCTAACGTCGTCGACCATTCCTCCATGTGGAGTTTGGTCAGTAATGCCAGCATTGTCGTTCAGTTAGTTATGCTGATCCTGGTGGCTGCTTCAGTCACTTCATGGGTCATGATTTTTCAGCGCAGCAACATGCTGCGTGCTGGACGCCGGGCATTGGACAGCTTCGAGGAGCGTTTCTGGTCCGGTATCGATCTGTCCAAGCTGTACCGTCAGGCGGGCAGCAATCCAGACCCGGATTCTGGTGTGGAGCAGATCTTCCGTGCCGGCTTCAAAGAGTTCTCGCGTCTGCGTCAGCAGGCAGGTGTCGATCCTGAGGCCGTGATGGAAGGCGTGGCTCGTGCCATGCGTGTTGCCATCTCGCGTGAGGAGGAGAAACTCGAAGCGGGTCTCCCTTATCTGGCCACCGTTGGCTCCGTCAGCCCGTACATCGGCTTGTTCGGTACCGTCTGGGGGATCATGAACTCCTTCCGCGGCCTGGCCACGGCGCAACAGGCGACACTCGCCACCGTTGCCCCTGGTATTGCCGAAGCACTGATCGCAACAGCCATTGGCCTGTTCGCGGCGATCCCTGCAGTAATCGCTTACAACCGTTTCGCCGCTCGCAGCGAAACCCTGATTAGCCGTTACTACACCTTCGCCGAAGAATTCCAGGCCATCCTGCACCGTAAAGTGCACACCAGCGAAGAGTGAGCAGGTAATTCCCAATGGCTTTAATCGCTCGAGATCGCCGCAGAAAACGCAAGCCGGTCGCCGAAATGAACGTAGTACCTTACATCGACGTGATGTTGGTGCTGCTGGTCATCTTCATGGTCACCGCTCCCATGATCAATCAGGGCGTGAAAGTCGATTTGCCCAAAGTCTCCAGCGAGGCTTTGCCGCAAGACAACAACAATCAGGTCCTGACCATTTCGATCAAGGCTGACAAGACCTATTACTGGAACCTTGGCAGCGAAGTCGACACCGACAAGCAGATGGACAAGGCGATGACCTTGCCGCAACTGACGTCGGCCGTTACCAAAATCGTTGCCGCCGGGCGTGATGCCGGCAAGCAGACGCAGGTTTTCATTCGTGGCGACAAAACCGTTGATTACGGTTCGGTCATGGGCACCATGGGTGGGCTGCAGAAGGCAGGGGTCGGGAATGTCGGCTTGATTACTGAGGCCCCCTGATGCAGCCAATTCGAGAGCCGTCCGCCTCGGAGAATTATTTCTGGCCTAGTGTCTGGGCCGTGGCGTTGCACGTCCTGATTTTTGGCTTGCTGTTCGTCAGCTTTGCCATGACTCCGGAATTGCCGGAAGCCAAGCCTATCGTGCAGGCGACCCTGTACCAGCTCAAGTCCAAGAGTCAGGCGACGACCCAGACCAACCAGAAAATTGCCGGCGAGGCGAAAAAGACCGCTGCACGACAGACTGAAGTCGAGCAACTGGAACAGAAGAAAGTCGAGCAGGAAAAGCAGGAAGCTGTAAAAGCTGCGGAACAAAAGAAAGAAGAGGCTGCTCAAAAAGCGGAAGAACAGAAGGCTGAAGAAGCAGCGCAGAAAGCGGCGGAAGCGAAAAAAGCCGACGAAGCGAAGAAAGCTGATGAAGCCAAAAAGGCTGATGCCAAAAAAGCTGAAGAAAAGCAGCTGGCCGACATAGCCAAGAAAAAAGCTGAAGACGACGCCAAGAAAAAGGCCGAGGAAGACGCCAAGAAAGCTGCAGCCGAGGAAGCCAAGAAACAGGCCGCCGACGATGCGAAGAAAAAAGCGGCAGAGGACGCCAAGAAAAAGGCTGCCGAAGACGCTAAAAAGAAAGCAGCTGACGACGCGAAGAAAAAAGCCACTGCCGATGCTGCCAAGAAGGCGCAGGAAGCAGCTCGCAAATCTGCTGAAGATAAAAAGGCTCAGGCCTTGGCTGACTTGCTTTCCGATAAACCGGAAAGGCAACAGGCATTGGCGGACGAGCAGGGTGACGAGGTCGCGGGTAGTTTCGACGATCTGATTCGTGTTCGAGCGTCCGAGGGCTGGAGTCGACCACCGTCAGCACGTAACAACATGTCCGTAACACTGCAGATTGGTATGTTGCCGGATGGCACCATTGCCTCGGTATCGGTTGCCAAGTCCAGTGGAGACGGGCCGTTTGACAGTTCAGCAGTCGCAGCAGTCAAGAATATTGGCCGTTTGACAGAAATGCAGGGTATGAAGGCCGCGGACTTCGCTCCCTATCGTTCATTCAAGATGACATTTACACCTGGAGATCTAGCCTTGTGATCAAGCTTTTTCGAGGACTGCTAGTAGTCGTTCTCTGTTGTGCGGCCGGTATGGTTGGCGCAGAAGAGAAGAACATTCTGGTCACCAGCGGCAGTGACCGCGCCACGCCTATCGCAGTTGTGCCTTTTGGCTGGCAGGGCGGCAACGTACTGCCAGAGGATATGTCGGAAATCATCGGCAATGACCTGCGCAATTCGGGTTACTACGCGCCAATCCCGCGTCAGAACATGATCAGCCAGCCAAGCCAGGCCAGCGAAGTCATCTTCCGTGACTGGAAAGCATTGGGTGCGCAATACGTTATGGTCGGCAATATCGTGCCTGCAGGCGGTCGTCTGCAGGTGCAATATGCGCTGTTCAACGTCGCAACCGAGCAGCAGGTACTGACCGGTAACGTGTCCGGTACCACTGATCAGTTGCGCGACATGTCGCATTACATTGCGGACCAGTCGTTCGAGAAACTGACCGGCATCAAGGGTGCTTTCTCTACCCGCATGCTGTACGTGACTGCCGAACGCTTCTCTGAAAACAATACGCGCTTCACTTTGCAGCGCTCGGATTACGACGGTGCACGTGCAGTGACCCTGCTGCAATCCCGTGAGCCGATCCTGTCGCCGCGCTTTGCGCCGGATGGCAAGCGCATCGCTTACGTATCGTTCGAACAGAAGCGCCCGCGCATCTTCGTTCAGCACATCGATACCGGTCGCCGCGAGCAGATCACCAACTTCGAAGGCCTTAATGGTGCGCCTGCATGGTCGCCTGATGGCACGAAACTGGCATTCGTATTGTCGAAGGACGGTAACCCGGAAATTTACGTGATGAACCTGGCCTCGCGTCAGCTGAATCGCGTGACCAACGATTCGTCCATCGATACAGAACCGTTCTTCGGCAAAGACGGCTCGACGCTGTACTTCACGTCGGACCGTGGCGGCAAGCCGCAGATCTACAAGACAAATATTAATGGTGGTGGTGCTGAACGAGTGACTTTCGTCGGCAACTACAACGCCAACCCGAAATTGTCAGCTGATGAAAAGACGCTGGTAATGATTCACCGGCAGGACGGCTTCACTAATTTCAAGGTTGCAGTGCAGGATTTGGCCCGCGGAAGCGTAAAAATCCTCACAGATAGCAACCTTGATGAGTCGCCTACTGTTGCGCCCAACGGCACCATGGTAATCTACGCCACCCGCCAGCAGGGCCGGGGAGTCTTGATGCTCGTGTCCATTAATGGACGCGTAAGGCTCCCGCTTCCTACCGCTCAAGGCGAAGTCAGAGAACCTTCCTGGTCCCCTTACCTGAACTGACGCGGCGCTACACAAAAAAGATTTGCTTAACACACTGGGGTTCATTAGGAGTTTCACGATGGAAATGCTGAAGTTTGGTAAATTTGCTGCGCTGGCTCTGGCCATGGCTGTAGCTGTAGGTTGCTCTTCAAAAGGCGGCGACAACGCTGGCGAAGGCGCTGCTGTTGATCCTAACGCTGGTTACGGCGCAAACACTGGTGCCGTTGATGGCAGCCTGAGCGAAGAAGCTGCTCTGCGCGCAATCACCACTTTCTACTTCGAATACGACAGTTCGGACCTGAAGCCAGAAGCCATGCGCGCTCTGGACGTTCACGCCAAAGACCTGAAAGGCAATGGCGCTCGCGTCGTTCTGGAAGGCAACACCGACGAACGTGGTACTCGCGAGTACAACATGGCACTGGGCGAGCGTCGTGCGAAAGCCGTTCAACGCTACCTGGTTCTGCAAGGTGTTTCCCCAGCTCAGCTGGAACTGGTTTCCTACGGCGAAGAGCGTCCAGTTGCTACCGGCAACGACGAGCAGTCCTGGGCTCAAAACCGTCGCGTCGAACTGCGTAAGTAATTTGACATGCGAACGTGCCGACGTGCTGTAACAGTATTGGCCCTCACCCTTCCACTTGTTGCGTGGGGTGCGGTTCCTGTGGTCGATAACAATTCTGGCTCTGGCAGCAGCAGTTATCCGCCAGCTGGTTATGGCACGTCTGGCGCCTATGCCGGGGGAGGGGTTACGGCCCAGCCCTCGGCACAAGGTCAGCTGTTCATGCAGCTACAACAGATGCAGGACGAAATCGCGCGTTTGCGCGGTATGGTCGAGGTCCAGCAAAACGATATCCAGCGCATGAAACAAGAAGCGCTCGAGCGGTATCAGGATCTGGATTCACGCATAGGAGCAGGCGGCGCAGCCGCAGCGGCTTCCAATAATTCTCAACCGGCTGGCGGTGATATCAACGCCAGCGGGACACCTGCCGCACCGGCCGCGCAAGCGCCGTCGGCAGGTACTGAACCACCTGATCCTGCGAAGGAGAAGCTTTATTACGAAGCGGCCTTCGATTTGATCAAAGCCAAGGATTTCGACAAGGCCAGTCAGGCTTTCGGCGCTTTCCTTCGCAAATATCCGAACAGTTCGTACGCGGGCAATGCTCAGTACTGGCTGGGCGAAGTGAATCTGGCCAAAGGTGACCTTCAAGGCGCAGGTCAGGCGTTTGCCAAAGTCAGCCAGCTTTACCCGAAGCATGCCAAGGTGCCTGATTCGTTGTACAAGCTTGCTGATGTCGAGCGCCGCCTGGGTCATACCGACAAGGTCAAAGGCATTTTGCAGCAGGTTGTTGCTCAGTATCCGGGTACATCTGCCGCTCAGCTGGCACAGCGGGATCTTCAGCGCCTTTAAGGTTCTGACCCGTAATTCAAGAAAGCCGCGCTTGTCGCGGCTTTTTTCGTTAGAATTCGGCACCCGAATTTTCGGTACTTTTAAATACGCTTCTCTGGATTCTGCCATTGCAGGGTGCTTTGAAGTGCCTGACGGAGGCGGACGGCCTGTTTAGCTGTTACGCCCGTGGCCCATATGCAAGAAACGTTACGTATCACCGAAGTCTTTTACTCGTTGCAGGGTGAGACTCGCACCGCCGGCTTGCCCACTGTTTTTGTCCGTCTCACGGGCTGTCCGCTTCGATGCCAGTACTGCGACAGCGCCTATGCCTTCACTGGCGGCACCATTCAGACACTGGACGACATCCTCGGTCAGGTGGCTGATTATCGCCCGCGTTACGTCTGCGTGACTGGGGGTGAGCCGTTGGCTCAGCCCAATGCCGTCCCGTTGCTCAAGCGTCTCTGTGATGCTGGTTATGAAGTATCTCTGGAAACCAGTGGTGCGCTGGATATTTCGGCTGTTGACCCTCGTGTCAGCCGAGTCGTGGACCTGAAAACACCAGGCTCCATGGAAGTCACTCGCAACCGTTACGAGAACATCGAACTGTTGACGCCCAACGATCAGGTCAAGTTCGTGCTTTGCTCTCGTGAGGACTACGACTGGGCCGTCTCCAAGCTCATTCAGTACGGTCTGGAGCGTCGAGCGGGCGAAGTATTGTTCTCGCCCAGCCATCACCAACTGAATGCCCGCGACCTCGCAGACTGGATCGTCGCCGACAACCTGCCTGTACGCCTGCAAATGCAGCTGCATAAATTTCTCTGGAACGATGAGCCAGGGCGCTGAGATGAGTGAATCAAACATGACTGAAAAAACAGCGGTAATCCTCCTTTCTGGCGGCCTCGACTCGGCCACTGTCGTCGCGATGGCGCGTGAGCAGGGCTACGCCTGTTACACCATGAGTTTCGATTATGGTCAGCGTCATCGCGCTGAGCTCGATGCAGCGGCACGCGTCGCTCGCGATCTGGGCGTGATCGAGCACAAGGTCATCGGCCTGAATCTCAATGGCATTGGTGGCTCGGCGCTGACTGACGATTCCATCGCGGTTCCTGAAACCCCAGGCGAAGGCATTCCGGTGACTTATGTACCGGCACGCAACACTGTGTTTTTGTCTCTGGCGCTGGGCTGGGCAGAAGTGCTCGGTGCACGTGACATCTTTATCGGCGTCAACGCGGTGGATTACTCGGGTTACCCGGATTGCCGGCCTGAGTTTATCGAGTCGTTCGAGCGTATGGCCAATCTAGCTACCAAAGCGGGTGTGGAAGGGCAGGGCTTTACGATCCAGGCGCCCCTGCAGAATCTGAGCAAGGCCGACATCGTCAAGGCAGGCGTGCGTCTGGGGGTTGATTACGGTCTTACCGTTTCTTGCTATCAAGCCGACGATCAAGGCCGTGCATGCCGCAAATGCGACAGCTGTCGCTTGCGCGCAGAAGGCTTCGCAGCCGCCGGAATCAGTGACCCGACACGATATTTTTAAAATAATTGAAATTAGGTGTTGAATTACTCATATAAATCAGTAATATACGCGCCACGCAACAGAGGGTCGTTAGCTCAGTTGGTAGAGCAGTTGGCTTTTAACCAATTGGTCGTAGGTTCGAATCCCACACGACCCACCATTTTTTAGCAGTTTGAAAACCTGGAAGGCCCACGCAAGTGAGGATTTTCAGGTTTTTTTTTGCCCGTACGATCGGCCTGGCTGAAGGTCTAGCTTTTTCAAGGTGTTCAGTCGCTCATACAAGCAGCTGTCTACCGCGAAGCATGGCTTTGCTTCGGCGCAGCATCACCGAGCACAGCCACTGTACGTACAGAGCCTAGGGCAAGTCAGAGAGCACCTGCGCCACGGCAACAGTCAGATACCACTTCCAGAAAGCACGCCGCAATTCCGGGTCGCCATCGTCGGACAGGCTGCTCGCGAACCCCAACCCTCCCGCAAACGCCGATGCGACTAAATAATCAGGCTCAAACGCTTCAGGATCCAGGTCTTGATCGCGTTGGTCGTCGCCAGCGTCGAATTGGACGTCAGCGACTGCCGTTACGATTGTGTTGGCAGCAGCGTGCCCGACGAACATTGCAGGGTACTCATCGGCTTCATACTCTTCATTCTCGACCACCGACACATAAAAATCGTCACGTACGGCAATTGCATCAGCGTGATCAAAAGCGCCACTGGCAGCCTGAAGTGCCGCTGTCAGAACGTGTTCGATGCGTTGAGCATCGCCAAACTTCTCGGTCCAGAATCCCATGCCGTGTTGCACGCAGGCGGTATTGAGCTTTGTCAGTATCAGCTTTTGGTCGTTGGGGTTCCTGTTTTCAGTGATCATCGCCCAGAGCCGAGTTCGCAGAGAGCGTGCTAGCTCACCCTTGGGCGAATTTTCAACTTCAGTCATGAGCTTTGTGATGAACGCTTCGTGTTCTTTTTTCATTTGAGCCTGATGGTCGGATGGGCAGTATTTTCGTATTGAACGATGCGCAAAGTTCTCGGACGCATGACCTAACGAAATACGTTGATCTCAGCATGGTTGATGTTGAAGTTTTTCAGAGTAGTCATCGCCGTCTCAGAAACGACTAATCCATTGCTTTCGGCCACGCCAAAGTCGTCGACTCCAGCGACCCCATTTACTTGTAACCAGTAAAAATCAGGTAAGGTTTTGTCTGGGTAAAGCTCCAGAAAGTTTTCTGATTTTGAAATGATGACGGACTCAAATGACACGCCTGAAAATTCGTCCGCCGATAAAGCCTCCGCCAAGGTGCAGGTACAGATAAAACACGGGAACGTCTCCAGTAACTCGTCACCCAGCCAGCCTTCAAATTGATACTCGAGTTGACTGACCTTTGGCGGCCAGATCCCGGTATCCATAACCGTCCGGTCTCCCAGGCTACCGGCAACTTCGGGCTCTACGTGGTAATAATTCATAAGTGTTTCTGCTCAATAGTTGGCTTTTTTCAGCACATACTCATCTTGATGCCTCTCTCGGGCAAGCATACCCAAATCTGTTCCAGCTCATGGCTCGATTGTCAGCTGAGCAATTCAGTAAGCTGTCCTGTGCCCTGGTCACTGCTGCGGATGGGTTTGCATGGCTACGTCGCTTGAGCCAATCGGGCAGGTGAGCGCGCAGCATCAGTAGGTCGGTCCATTACGGCGTACACAGGATGCACAATCTGCATTTTGTCTTTACAGTTGTTGAGGCGTGCTGCCTGGCTGAGATGCGGCATTGGGGGCATAGGACAGTCCGGTATCCGGTTCAGGAAGTCTACAAATACTGATATGAAATTATAATGATGAACATTGATGTGGAACTTGAAAGGATAGGAAGAAGTCGGTTTTTTTCCAACATGGGCGTTTTGCTCTCTGGAGAGGAGCGTATTATCTGTATCGAGAGCGTGCGCAAGGTATTTGTTGAACCCTCGGAGCTCGAATTTCAAGGGTGCTACGAGGAAGTTGAGTGGCTCCCCACCTCTCCCTCTCAAGATGATCCGTTTTATAAGCTACCCAAGCCGCCCAAAGAGTTGACTGGACTTAGAATGGAAATCAATAAGTCTGTGATGGCGGCCACAAGAAAAGTGGAGAAAGAGTTGTTCTTGTGTGGGTCACATGATTTTAGTGCCGCTGCTAGAAATGGAATTTGTTTTGCTTTTCGCCAGTATGTGTCTGAGCGTTATTACGGTCATGGCGATCATTGGAAGCAAATCGTAGAGATTTATTATAAAGGACATTGGCCCGTTGGGTTTGCGAAAAATAAATGGGTTGTCATCTAGAGGCTGAGGCTTATTCGTAGGTCGTTTCAAAATAACTCCAGGAAAAAATACAGGCCAAGGGCAAACATGAAGAGTTTTCTGATATTTAAAAAAGCATTATGGTGCGTCATGATACTCTCTGCCTTTTATCCACAGCTCTCTTCAGCGCTACCTACAGATGGAAATAAAGCCATCAACGCCCCGTGGACCACTCATTACTTTGGCAGATTTCAACTGGATATCCCGGCAGGGTCTGAAATTGCCGCCGATTACAAGCTCTACAACGAGAAGGTCGAGCTCATTAGCAGGAATGGAAAGTCCGACCTGAACTCGATCGTCGACCAAAAAATTGAAGAGCTAAAAAAGGGAGTTGCACACGGTACATCAAGCAGGTATGAAAAAACGATACCCTTAAGTAATGGCAGCGTATTAATACTTTCGAGACTGGATAAGCTCTATACCTTTCATGCTTATCTTCTTACGTCCCAGAACGCCCTGTACAGCATGCTGGTGAAATCGATTTCTGCCAAAGGAATAGACGGCGCCATCAATAAAACCCGCCTGATAAGTGAATCCCTGTTTTCCAGACGTCCCCAAGACGCTCCACCCCAAGGGGCTTTTGCTTTAGAAGAAGGGTATACCACCCTGGGGGCAGCTCAATCTCTGGAAGGTGTTTACATGGGCGCACAAGTATCAACGCACCCGGGCACGTTTGTCAGTCTACTCACTCAACGGATAGTTGAGCATGATGACACATTAATAAAGCGCTTCGAGGAAGAAAGCGGCGGCGTTGTTTCAGGCGTTGCCGGGTTATTGAATAAAACAAAAATACTCAGGAAAAAAACGCGCAGGGTGGGTGACATTGAAGCAGAGGAGGTTGCTGTTGTAACGTCAATCGATGGAAAGCGTTTTTACACGTTTCAACTCGAATACGAGGGCCAGCTGAAATCGAATACTCGTCCGTTTATAGATTTGAGATTAGGTACACATGAGGTCGGGAGTGACTTCAAAACCGATGAGGAGGCGCTAGCGTTTTGGGACAAACTGGTAGGTAGCTTGAAAGCACTGCCTTGATTTCGCATCGCGTAGTGCCTGCGCCATACACAGCGTTCATTACTTCAGCTTGACTGCCCGAGGAACCAAGGGGAAAGATATCCTTTTTTTTCGGCTCATCCTTGGGTCGAAATGCTATAGGGAAATTCCGTGATTGATTTAAGAAGCCCTGACGAAGTTCTCGAAGAATACGCTGAGCGCTATGATTCCCTGCTCCCCCTGCCTTCTCCACAGCTGATTCAGCGCATGGATTACATGTTGACGTCTGACGCCCCAAGGTTGCCCGTGGTGAAGCCCGAATGGATTGCCTCGCGCAAGTGCACCTTGACCGAAGCAGAGGCGCTGGATCGTGCAAAAGGCTGCTTGCTTGGACTGGCAATAGGCGACGCCGTGGGCACAACACTCGAATTTTTGCCTCGTGATCGTAGCCATGTGCATGACATGGTGGGTGGCGGTCCCTTCAGGCTTAATCCGGGAGAGTGGACCGATGACACCAGCATGGCGCTCTGCCTGGCAGACACTTATCTTGCGAAAGGCAGTTTCGACCTTATTGATTACGCGGACCGACTAGGCCGCTGGTATCTAAGCGGCGAAAACAGTCATAACGGCAAGTGTTTTGATATCGGCAATGTCACTCGAACTGCGATCGAAGAGAGGCTGAAAAATGGCGGCTTATGGCATGGAAATGATGCGCCATCCACCGCGGGTAACGGCTCGATAATTCGCCTGGCCCCCACTGCGATATTTCATCGACATACGCTCTCGGCTACGTGGCGTGACAGTGCGGCCCAAAGTTACTGTACGCATAGGGCGCTGGAGGCCGTCGCGTGTTGTCATCTGCTCGGCGCGCAGCTGCATCTGGCCCTCAATGGTGCAGACAAAGAAGAAACCCTGTCTCCCATGATTCGGCCCTTGCGGCCAAGAGCCTTGATCATCAATGCGGGCGAATACAAAGAAAAAAACCGGGACCAGATACGTTCATCAGGGTATGTCATCGACACACTGGAAGCAGCACTGTGGGCAGTGTGGAATACCGACAACTTCAAAGACGCTATTCTGTTGGCTGCCAATCTGGCTGATGATGCCGACAGCGTAGCCGCCACTGCCGGACAAATTGCTGGCGCTCTGTATGGCGTGTCGGGTATGCCGGAGGAGTGGGTCAAGAACGTCGCATGGTCAGAGCATATTCAGGGGCTGGCTCAGCAATTGTTCGAGCGTGCGCCGCTGCATGATCCTTTGGAAGAGTCTATCCGCGATTGATATACCTCGTTGTTTGACCGACATCCAGTCCAGGTAACTGCTATCAAAAAACTCGTGGTTCGATGATGAAAAACCTCTTTATCAGGATGATGACTGCCTCTATGGGTAAGCGTAAAAGAAAGACACTCCCGAAGGATTTCGATCAGTTGCTGAGGGATGCTCCGCTTGCCGAGTTGATCGCAGTGTTCGACGTGTGCGAACTCGAAGCCACCGGGGGATACAGTAAGAGCACTGCGCTTGGTTTTTATAATTGCCCCGATGATCTGGTCCGGTGGCTGGTGGAGCAGGGCGCAAACGTTGATGCCCGTGACCTGTATCAGCGAACGGCCCTGCACCATCGTAGTTCGAGCCGAATAGGAGGTGTTGATCTGCTGCTGGACCTAGGGGCTGATATCGAGGCTCAGGACTCTAAAGGCCACACACCGCTGCAGGTGGCGGTAGAGAGTCACAAGGCCGACTCAATCGCTGCTCTGATTCGTCGAGGCGCCAATACGGAGGTTAGAACCCGGCGACAGGGATACAGCCTGTTGCACCTCGCACTGCTCACGACGTCCAATGGCGACATTCGGCCTACTGCCAAAATCGCTGAGATCCTGTTGGAAGCCGGTGCGCAAGTCGAGGACGCTATGCGTTCAGAAGTGCAGCGTATCGGTCGTGAATTCGAATTTCACCGGGCTGACTTCAACCCTGATTACCTGGCGGAAACTGATGCAGCTCTTGCCACTCTTTATCGCCTTTTCAATGTCACTCCAGTTGCCGCGCGTAATATCCATGACGGTCAGGCTGCGATAGTCGTGACAGCAGATGACTGGCCTGCCCAGCATCAGCAATTGTGGGAAATGCTGGTGCCATCCTCGGGAGCAGCAACGACGGTGCAAGGTGAAGCCATCCGCATCAGTGGTCGTATCTCGATTGAGATCAACGACAATGGCTCGGCGAACTGGGACGCCGATTTCAAAAAAATGCTGAACGCGCTTGTAGAGTATTTAGGCAGTGCCGTGCCGTTAAGTGAGCTGGAGCTGGCCGAAGCCCGCACGCTCGCTGCCGCACTTAAAAGCGGTAATGATACTGCCGGGCACACCGATCGCCTCTGTGAACTGGCCGTATGCTGGGTCATTGCCAACCCGCAGCCAGAGCTGTTGAGTACGACTTCCTATGGCCGATAGACATCGGTGTGACTCTGTTCGCTGTCCGGTTGGGGCGCTCTCCTTGCGGATTGCATCAGCATGTTCATACGAGGATTCTTCCTTCGTTCTCGGTGGTTTCCGAGAAGGTCGTCGGCGAACGCTTCCAAGTGTTCAACCTCTCTGACGCATCAAGAATCCCTGCTGATGTCATACCGAAAGTAGATCTGAACGAGCTTGACCGGCTTATCGACGTTTAGCTATGGAAGCATTCTCGCAGAGCGCTTCGATAGAAATCGAAAGCGTCAATTGCACCCTGGATAGCCTGAGCTTTCTGCGTCTCGTCCAGTTTCAGCCCGTCAAGTAATGTCACGAACTCGCGCCAGTGCAGGGCGCGACCATCGGGGTGGGCAGCAAGGTGGCGTGCGCCATGTTCGGCGCCGAAGCCCATCTGCTGGGTTTCCTTGAAGAGGAAGGCCGCTCCCAGATTTGAACCCTCAGCGCAATACAGCCAGCCCAGCGCCGCATGGATCGAGTGTGGTTTGACTACGGCGGGCGCTATGGGAGTTGGCAGGCCTATATCGTTCATGTCGGCACGAACGGCATCAAAACGCGGCAGCTCACGCAGGCCAGGCAGTAACTGGTTCAGCTCGGCATCGTGATACAGCTCATGAATTGCGCCATGAAAGCGGTGCTGAAGGCGCAGGAAACAACCGTAGCGCTGATTGTCCGCGAACGGTCGGGACTGCATGACCAGCGTGTCGACGCTGTCGTGGTCGCGGGCGCTCCCCGCTTTAAGGCGTTTACTGAGCGGAAGGTCTGGCGTTACTGGTGAATCTACGAGCATTGATGAAAGTCCTTTGGGAGCCGCGACACGTTACCAGATGCCGGGGTTTGCTGCCGCTCAGGCGCGCATGTCAGTGAATAATGAACTTGGTGAAGTCGCATGCGTTGCGCGTGATCCCCAGAATGTCGGCCATGAATCGGTCATCTTCAGTGCTGCGGTGCATGGCTTTGTAAGAAATCTGCGGCAGCGCTGGCGTGACATCCAGGCGCTGTAACTGTTTGCGATCCAGCACGTGCCCCAGGCAGTGTAGCGGCAGGCAAGCGGTTGCAAGTCCGGACACCGCCAGGCCGATCTGCGCCAGCAGGTTATTACAGGTAATGGACTTGACGATGTCGATACCTTTCATCTTGAACCACTGCCCGTAGGCCATCCCCATGCCAGACAGCGCGCCCTGAATGATCAGCGTGCGCGACGCCAGTTCTTCCAGCGTCATACTCTTCTGTTCACCCGCCAGCGCCGGTGTACACATCCAGGCGTTTTCCACCGAGTCGAGAATCTCAGCGGAGAAGCGATTGTCCTGAAAGATGTCCGGAACAATGATCAGATCGATGGAGTTGCTGGCCAGGCGCTCGTAAAGCACCGGGCTCAGGTCCACTTCCGGAATGATCTCCACCAGCGGATAAGCGCTGCGAATGCCATTGACCAGATCCGGCAACCAGGTCAGCGCGGTCAGCTCTGTAACTCCCAGACGCAGCTTGCGTTGCAGGTTCTCCGGGCTCTCCAGTCGCTGCAGCATCGCGTCCCGCTGATTCAACAGACTTGAAGCCAGAGCCACCAGTTCTTCACCCATGGGCGTGAGTTGCGCACTGCGTCGTGAACGGTCGAACAGCGGTTGCCCATAGCGCGTTTCCAGATCCTGAATGCGCTTGGAAATAGCTGACTGCGTGGTGTTCAGGTGATCGGCTGCCGAGTCGAAGCTGCCCAGCCGGGCGACCCAGAAAATCGCTTCAATCTGCTTGATGGTAATCATCTTCAAGTCCTGATTCTTTCCTCGAAAGATGCCTTTAAGCGATGAATAAAGCCAACTAAAAATCGCTTTTTGTTCGTTTTGGCAATCAGTAGTCTTCAGAGCAACCGAGCCTAAACCCACAGGTCACTCACAATGTCGTACCCGCTTTCGAACAAACTGAACCGTTTCGCATCGTCCGCCAGTGTTGCCGCGAAAGCGCGGGTCATGGAGCTGGAGGCTGCTGGCAAGAAGATTCTCGACTTCTGCGTAGGCGAGCCGGATTTCGTGACCCCGACCTCGATTATTGAAGCGGCGCGTACTGCGGCTCTGGCAGGGCAGACTCGCTACACCGCGACCACCGGCACCAAGCAACTGAAGACCGCCGTGCAGCGCAAGTTCAAGCGAGACAACGGTCTGGATTACTCACTGGCCGAGATCGTCGTGGGTTCGGGTGCCAAGCAACTCATCTACACCGCGTTCACTTGCACTGTGGATGATGGTGATGAAGTGATCATCCCCGCGCCTTACTGGGTCAGCTACCCGGACATCGTCAAGCTCAATGGTGGAGTGCCGGTGATCCTCGAATGCCCGGACTCTCAGGGTTTCAAGCTCAAGCCTGAACAGCTTGAAGCCGCGATCACGCCTAAGACCAAATGGCTGGTGCTCAACTCGCCGAACAATCCTAGCGGTGCGATTTACAGCGAAGCCGAAATGCAGGCCATCGCCGATGTGCTGGTGCGTCATCCTCACGTTTGGCTGATGACCGACGAAATTTACGAGTATTTCAATTACGCCGGTGCCACGTTGCCCGCACCGGCTGTGCAGGCCCCGGAACTCAAGGAACGCACCCTGGTGATCAACGGTGTTTCCAAGGCCTACGCCATGACTGGCTGGCGCATTGGTTACGCGGGTGGTCCGCTGCTGCTGATCAAAGCGATGGACAAGCTGATGTCGCAAAGCATCGGTGGCGCATCGGCGGTGAGTCAGGCTGCCGCAGTGGCAGCGCTGGAAGAGGGTGGTAGTTTCGTGGAGGAGGCGGCGCGTGTGTTTGGTGAGCGTCGCAATCTGATCATCGAATTGTTGAATGACGTGCCGGGCCTCAAGTGCCTGGACATTGAAGGGGCGTTTTATGCGTACCCTAACTGCGGCGGCCTGATTGGCAAGCGCACGCCGGACGGTGTGGTGCTGCAGTCGGATCTGGACGTACGCAACTATTTGCTCGAAAGCGCCAACGTGGCGGTTCTGGATGGCGCGGCTTATGGGCTTTCACCTTATTTGCGTCTGTCGTTCGCCACGTCCACCGAGATCATTACCGAAGGGTGCCGGCGGGTGAAGGAGGCATGCCAGGCATTGAGTTGAGGAAAGTCTTGAGCAAAAACTGTTTTCTAAAAAACTAAAAAAAGATCCGCTTTTATTTCTGCCCTCATTCTTGAAGAGATACCGATCATGATGAAAAAGGTTTTGCTTACTTTGATGGGGTTGATGGCAGCAACCACGGTAATGGCTGACGGCCTGCAGGACGTCAAGGACCGCGGAACACTGCGCTGCGCGACATTGACTGACAGCGTGCCCCTGGGCTACCAGGACCCGACCACCCGGGAAATCGTCGGGCTGGATGTTGACCTGTGCAAGGCGCTCGCCAAGCATTTGGGTGTCAAGGCGGAGCTGCAAGGTGTTGCCGTCAGTGCGCGGATTCCAACGCTGATTTCCGGTCGCGCCGACGTGGTGGCCGCTGCTCTGGGTTACACCAAGGAGCGTGCCGAGCAGATCGATTTTTCTTCGGCTTACTATCAGGTGCCGATCAAGGTGCTGGTCAAAGGCGACAGCGGTATCAAGACCTTCGCCGACCTGGCCGACAAGCGCGTCAGTGCTATCAAGAGTTCCACGCCTGAACTGTATGCACGCCAGCAGATCACCGACGCTAAAGTCGTAGGTTTTGAAGACGCACCTTCAGCGTTTCTTGCTCTGCAACAAGGCAAGGTGCAAGGCATGGCCATGACCGAGCCTGCGTCGATTCGCTTTCATACCCGCAGCCAGAACATGCGCTTTCTTGATCAGGCGCTGCACTTCGAGCCTAACTGCGTAGGTGTCAAAAAAGGCGAAACCGCACTGACCAACGCTATCAATCAGGCATTGGTGGACATGGAAGCCAGCGGTGAGCTGCAAGCACTGTGGGATCACTGGTACGGCGATCAGACTGAATACAAGCTGGTACGTGAGAAGAAACTCACCGCGCTATCTGATTTCCAGTGATTGAAAGCGGGCCGCTTCACGCGGCCCGATCGAGGTGCATGTGTCAATTTTCAATGGCTTCGGTTCCCTGCTTCAGGGGGACTACCTGCAAGCGTTTCTGGGCGGTGCGGGGGTAACGCTGCAGTTGTTCTTCATTTCGGCGGTGCTGGCATTCGTGCTGGCTTGCCTGTTGATGGGCATCCGGCTGATCCCCGGGCGGGTCGGCGATTTCGTGGTGGCAGTCTTCGTTGAATACCACCGCAACGTGCCTAGCCTCGTGCAGTTGTTCGTGTGGTACTTCGGCATCCCGCAACTGCTGCCGATGGCCGCTCAGGACTGGATCAACGGCCACGGCGGCGAAGTGATCTTCGCCATCATCGCTCTGACCCTGAACAGCGCCGCTTATGTTTCCGAAGACCTGCGCAGCGGCTTCCGTTCGTTGCCCAACGGCCAGACCGAAGCGGCCCGTGCACTGGGGATCAATTACGTGCAGACCCTGCGCAAGGTTCTGATTCCCCAGGCCATGCGCGCGTCGGCTCCGTCGTTGGTCAACCAGGCGCTTTCGCTGTTCAAGACCACCGCACTGGCCATGGCCATCGGTACCGCAGAAATGATGTACATCACGCGGCAAATCGAAGGCGAAACCTACATGACCTTCCAGACCTTTGCCGTGGCAAGTCTGTTCTACCTGATCGGCTCCTGGACGATCATGATTCTGGGTGCCGTCTGGCAGCGACGCATCGATCTGCGGATGGCGAGGTAACCATGCTCGAGATTCTTCACGATTACGGGATTCTGCTGCTGGTCGGCCAGTATCCACAGGGTCCGCTGGGCGGTCTGGCGCTGACCATCATCATCGCGTTGCTCGCGCTGATTATTTCGTTCCCGCTGGCAGTCATGATGGGCCTGGCGCGTACGTCATCCATTGCACCGATTCGCAACGTGGCCATGGGTTACACCTATGTCGTGCGGGCGATCCCGCTGCTGCTGCTGATCTTCTGGTGCTATTTCGCGGTGCCGCTGATTACCGGCATCAACATCTCCGGCTTCGTCACCATGCTGGTGGCACTGGTGGTGTACGAGGGGGCTTATCTGGGTGAAGTGGTAAGGGCCGGGATCAACGCGGTGCCCAAAGGCCAGGTTGAAGCCGCCCGTGCGATTGGCATGAGCTACGGCCAGTGCATGCGCAAGATCGTGTTGCCGCAGGCACTGTTCAATATGCTGCCGAGCATCCTCAACCAATTCATCATGATCACCAAAAACACCTCACTGGCCTATCTGATTGGTACGCAGGAAGTCACCTTCGCTGCCTATCAGATCAACAACCAGCTATTGACCCAGCCGTTCGAGGTCTATGCGCTGCTGGCCGGTTTCTACTTTGTGTTGTGCTTCTCGCTGAGTCGTCTCGCCAAGTGGCTGGAAGACACCATCAACCGCAAGCGCCTGGGTTCTGCCCGCGTCCAAGATGACAGCGTCGAAGAAAATCCAGTTCTGGTGGGGCAACCGAAATGATTGAATTCAAGAACGTGAACAAGTGGTACGGCGAATATCGCGCACTGAGCGATATCACCGAGCAAGTATCGGCCGGTGAGGTGGTTGTCGTGTGTGGGCCGTCGGGGTCGGGTAAATCCACCTTGATTCGTACCGTGAACCGCCTGGAAGAGATTCAGGACGGCAGTATTCTGATTTCCGGCGAGGACGTTCATGCCTCGAAAAAGAACCTCAATGCCTTGCGCAGCCGGGTGGGTTTCGTCTTCCAGAGCTTCAATCTGTTCCCGCACATGAGCGTGCTGGATAACGTGATGATCGGGCCGATCACCGTGCTTAACCGTAACAAGACCGACGCCGCGAAAACTGCTCGTGACCTGCTGGCCAAGGTCGGGTTGGCACACAAGGCCGATGCGATGCCGCTGCAGTTGTCCGGTGGTCAGCAGCAACGGGTAGCAATTGCCCGTGCCTTGGCCATGGAGCCGCCGGTGATGTTGTTCGATGAGCCGACCAGCGCGCTCGACCCGGAAATGGTCGGTGAGGTGCTGCAGGTCATGAAAGACCTCGCGTCCGAAGGCATGACCATGATTTGCGTGACCCATGAAATGGGCTTTGCCCGGGAAGTGGCTGACCGGATCTGGTTCATGGACGCAGGGCAGGTACTGGAACGCGCTGCGCCGGAAGATTTCTTTACGGCGCCGAAACACCCGCGTGCGGCCAAGTTCATCTCTGACATTCGAGCCCACTGATGAAACCGTCAGCATCGCCGCACCTGCCGGTTCGCAAGGACTGGCTGGCGCGGGTGGATGAGCCTGCGATCGATCCGCAGTTGGCGATTGTCGATGCACATCACCATCTGTGGGATCGCCCGGAAAACCATTACCTGCTGGATGACTATCTCGACGACATCGATAGCGGTCATCGGATCGTGGCGTCGGTGTATGTGCAATGCCGCTCGATGTTCAACATGGATCGGCCTGAGGCATTCCAGTGTGTGGGCGAGGTGGAGTTCGCCAACGGTATCGCGGCGCTCAGTGCCAGTGGGCTTTACGGCCCGGCGCGGATTTGCGGCGCGATTGTGGCCGGTGCGGATTTGCGTAGGGGGCAGGCTGTGGTGCCGGTACTGGAAGAGATGCTTGAGCGGGCCGGGCCAAGGTTGCAGGGCATTCGCAATGTAACGGCCTGGCACGCCGATCCGCAGGTGGTCTCCAATCCCAAACCGCCACCGTCGGGCATCCTCATGGACACCGATTTCCGCAAGGGCGTGAACTGCCTCAAAGATTACGAACTGACGCTGGACGTCTGGAGTTATCACACCCAGCTTGAAGAGGTGCTGGATCTGGCCAGTTCGTTCCCGAACCAGATGATCGTGCTGAATCACGTGGGCGGACCTGTTGGCGTCGGACCTTATGCTGGCCGCCGGGATGAGGTTTTCGCCGAGTGGTCGCGGCTGATCTGCCAGTTGGCTAATTGCCCGAATGTACGGATCAAGCTGGGTGGGTTGGGCATGAACGTCGGTGGCTTCGATCTGCACACTCGCGAGTTGCCTCCTGATTCGGACACGCTCGCCGCATTGTGGCGGCCGTACATCCTGCATTGTATTGATGCTTTCGGTGTCGAGCGTTGCATGTTTGAAAGCAACTTTCCGGTTGATAAGGGGATGTATTCCTATGGCGTCATGTGGAATGCCTTCAAGAAGATAACGGCCAACTTCACGGCTGAAGAGAAGCGCTTTCTGTTTAGTCGGACAGCCGTGTGTACCTATAACTTGATGATTGCTGATTAGTGCCTGCGGCACGTTAACAGCCTGGGCTGTTATTTAGATTTTTAGTCTGTCCGGTCTTCGGGGCGCGGTGTCGTTCGCCTTGAAGAAAGCTTCATGCCGTTTTCTGTTGTTTGATTTTGAATGTTTATTTAACTCATGACAGGGCAGGGCAGTTGGTTTTGCTCAGTCAATTATTGCGAGGCTGCATCATGTCCAGTGGTTTCAGAGTATTAAAGCGTGCCCGTCAGGTCAGTGCTGAACAGGTCGAAGGTTATCGTCAGGTGCCCGTGGCCAACGTCAGTGATTCAATGAACCGGATGACCGCCGGGGGCGTGACTTTGCGGCCCATGCACCGTTCGGGTGTGCTCGCCGGTCCTGCGTTGACGGTTAAATCCCGCCCCGGCGATAACCTGATGGTGCATTACGCCCTGGACATCGCTCAGCCGGGCGATGTGATTGTGGTGGATGCCGGGGGTGATCTGACCAATGCAATTATCGGCGAACTGATGGTCGCTTACGCCATCAAGAAGCGCTTGGGCGGTATTGTCATCAATGGCGCCATCCGTGATGCGGCGAGTATTGCTGCAGGCGACTTCCCGGTATTTGCCGCAGGTATTACTCACCGTGGTCCTTATAAAGATGGTCCCGGGGAGATCAATGTTCCGATTGCAATCAACGGTATGGTGATCGAACCGGGCGACATGATTGTCGGCGACGATGACGGCCTGTTAAGCATTCCTTTTGATGAAGTTGACAGTGTTCTAAACAAAGCCAGCGCCAAACATGCGGCTGAAACTCAGCAACTTCTGGATATTGCTGAAGGCAACAGCGATCGGAGTTGGGTTATCAATAGCCTGAAACAGAAAGGCTGCGTATTACCGGAATAAGCGTTACGAAACCGTGGCCAATCGACGGGAAATGACCCGGTATCACAGGCGGCTGAAACAGATGGTAAATCCGTAGGAGGCTGGCTAAAATCCGCGCGCCTTCTGCGGCTTGAGCCAATCGGACGTGACCGATTGGCCTCAGGACCGAACCACGACCCTGGGTCGACATAATTTATAAAGCTGGAAGGCCCGTGAAAATGAGGACGTCCAGCTTTTTTTGTGTCTGCTTTTCGGGGGTAAACTCGCCTTGTGCGCTATCAAAGCGCTTGCAGGTCCAGCGAACATGACGCAAATTTCCGAACGCCTGTTGGTCCAGGCCCATCTCGATGCCAAACAGCCCAAAGAGCTGAGCATTGAAGAGCAGGCTCACTACCGTGCTGCGATTGCGGCCGAGCTCAAGGCACAGGATGCTGTGCTGGTGGCGCATTACTACTGCGATCCGGTCATTCAGGCGTTGGCGGAAGAAACCGGCGGCTGCGTATCTGATTCGCTGGAAATGGCCCGTTTCAGCAATAACCATTCAGCGAAGACCGTGCTTGTCGCTGGCGTGCGGTTCATGGGCGAGACTGCCAAGATCCTCAACCCTGAAAAACGCGTGCTGATGCCGACGCTTGAGGCGACCTGTTCGCTGGATCTGGGCTGCCCGGTGGATGAGTTCACGGCGTTCTGTGATCAGCACCCGGAGCGTACGGTGGTGGTTTACGCCAATACCTCGGCAGCGGTCAAAGCCCGTGCGGACTGGGTAGTGACGTCCGGGTGCGCGCTTGAAGTCGTCGAAAGCCTGATGGACAACGGCGAGAAAATCATCTGGGCGCCGGACAAGCATCTGGGGCGTTACATCCAACGCGAGACCGGTGCTGACATGCTGCTCTGGGACGGCGCTTGTATCGTCCACGAAGAGTTCAAGTCCAAGCAGCTCGAAGACATGAAGGCGCTGTATCCGGAGGCGGCGATTCTGGTTCACCCTGAGTCGCCCGAGTCAGTGATCGATCTGGCTGACGCCGTGGGTTCCACCAGTCAGATGATCAAGGCCGCACAGACGCTGCCGAACAAGATGTTCATCGTGGCCACCGATCGGGGCATTTTTTACAAGATGCAGCAACTGTGCCCGGACAAGATCTTCATCGAAGCGCCGACTGCCGGTAACGGCGCTGCCTGCCGCAGTTGCGCGCACTGCCCGTGGATGGCGATGAACACTCTTGAGCGTACGTTGCAGTGCTTGCGGGAGGGGAGTAACGAGATATTTGTCGATCCGGCGGTGATTCCCCATGCAGTCAGGCCGTTGCAGCGGATGCTGGACTTCACCCAGGCCGCGAGGATGAAGCAGTCGGGGAATGCTTGATTGTCGCCTGCAAATGATTGACCTGTAGGAGCTCGCTTGCCCGCGATAGCGATTGACCAGATAAAAACAGGGAGCCTGACGCACCGCAATCGCGGGCAAGCGCGCTCCTACACAGACTGTGTGAAAACTACTACGCTCGGCAATACTGCGTTAAAAACAGGCGAAAAATGCTCATTTAGAACACCTAGACTCCGCTTTTTCGCCTGTTTTTGCCTTGTCTTGCCGTCGCTCGCTACGTTTTCACACAGTCTGTACAGGATCAAAACTTGCAGCGCTACATCATGTCCTTGACCATCCGCTCCTGATCCGCCAATTCCTTCTGCCGCGCATCAATGCGTGAAGCCAGCTGGAAGTTGTTGTTCGCCCGACGTTTGGCGAAGTCCAGTTGCTGGATGGCCTGCCTGAAATCACCCACCAGCGCGAAGTACTCGGCACGGGCCTGATGCAGGCCGATAGTGTTGCCATTCAAACCGCGGGTTTCAGCGACCAGATACCAGATGTCCGGATCATCAGGACGACTCTTCAGCAGCCCGTTCAGGGACTTTTCCGCTTCGGCGGTACGATTCTGTTTGAGCAGCACATCAACTCGCACCTGATTCAACGGATAGTTGTCGGGGTACTGAGTCAGCATCCGGTCAACCCGCTGTTGCGCGTCGTTGAGTCGGTTGTTGGTGATGTCCAGATCGATCTGCGTCAGGTTGTAAGTGATGTCGTTCGGCGACTTGTCGAGCAACGGCTTGAGGGTTTCCCGGGCTTCGTTGAGTTGCCCGCCCTTGATCAACGCGATAGCGAGGCCATAACGTGCAGGTTCGGATTTAGGGTTCTCGGTCAATTGTGCGCGGAAGCGCTTGGCCGCGATGCCGGGTGTTTCTTCGTAGATCAACGCTACACGAGCGCGCATCAACTGATAGCGCACGCTGTCTTCCTTGCCCCCCGGCTTGGCTTGCTCGGCGCGGTTACGGGTATCTGCGATCCGCGATTCTGTTACCGGGTGAGTCAGGAGGAATTCGGGTGGCTTGGCATCGAAGCGATACTGACGCATCAAACGTTCAAACATGGTCGGCATGTTGCGCGGGTCGTAGCCGGCTTTCTCCAGGTTGAGAATGCCGATCCGGTCAGCTTCCTGTTCATTCTGACGCGAGAAGCGCCGCTGTTCCTGGATAGCCGCAGCCTGTGAACCTGCGATGGCGGCAATGCCCGCATCTCCGGCCCCGGCAGCCGCCATCACGATACCCGCCAGCATCGCTGCCAACACAGGCACCTGCATGCGCTGTTGGGCTTCAACACCCCGGGCAAAGTGGCGTTGCGACAAGTGAGCCAGTTCGTGGGCCAGTACTGAGGCGTATTCGCCCTCAGTTTGAGCATTCAGGAACAACCCGCCGTTCACGCCGATAATCCCACCAGGAGCTGCGAAGGCGTTGAGTTGCGGGCTGTTGATCAGAATGAACTCAAGGCGTCGGTCCTGCACCTGACTGGTTTCCGCCAGGCTATAGACCGAGGTCTCGACGAAGTCCTTGAGTTGCGGGTCCGAAAGTTGCGCGACCTGGGCTCGCAGCAGTCCAAGCCAGGCACGGCCCAACTGGTGTTCCTGCTCCGGCGAAACAATCGCGGAACTGGCATCGCCAAGGGATGGCAAGTCATCGGCATGCGCAGGAACAGATAGCAGGCATGCGAGCGTCAACAGGGTGGGGCGCAGAAAATTCATCCATGGAGCTCTGAGTTGGAGAACCTCTACTGTAGCTGTCTCCATGGCCTGATGACCAGAGTGCGGTATTCTTCCGGGCTGTAAGACGTATCTGAAAAAACATTTTGCCTTCGCATGGCAATTTGATGTGCCTGCCTGGAGAGAAACGATGTCTGACGCTGTAACGCGCCCCGAAAGCTGTGATGCCGAAGTCGACGCCAGTGGCCTTAATTGCCCGCTGCCGCTGCTCAAGGCCAAGCTTGAGCTCAACCGCCTTTCCCGAGGTGACGTGCTCAAGGTCATCGCTACCGACGCTGGATCTCAGCGTGACTTCCGTTCCTTTGCCAGGCTTGCTGGTCATGAATTGCTTCATGAGGAAGCTGACGCGGGGATCTACACCTATTGGCTGCGCAAGGCGTAACCCACCGGGGCTCATCCGCTTTCACAAGGATTCTTGATGTTCAACGTGCTTCGCAACTGGGTACAACGCTACTTCTCCGATGAAGAGGCCGTGGTACTGGCGGTGTTGCTGTTTCTGGCATTCACCATTGTTCTGACGCTGGGCGGCATGCTGGCGCCGGTGCTCGCCGGGATGGTGCTGGCGTTCCTGATGCAAGGGCTGGTGAGCCTGCTTGAGCGTTTTCGCGTTCCGGAGTCCGGTGCTGTTGGTCTGGTCTTTATGCTGTTCATGGGCGCGCTCCTGCTGTTTTTACTGGTCTTGGTGCCGCTGCTCTGGCATCAATTGATCACCTTGTTCAACGAGCTGCCGGGCATGCTTGCAAAGTGGCAGTCGTTATTACTGCTGTTGCCCGAGCGCTACCCGCATCTGGTTTCCGATGAACAAGTGCTGCATGCCATTGAAGTCGCGCGGGGCGAGATCGGCAAATTCGGTCAGTGGGCGCTGACGTTCTCGTTGTCGAGCCTGCCTTTGCTGGCGAATATCATGATCTATCTGGTGCTGGTGCCGATCCTGGTGTTCTTCTTCCTCAAGGATCGGCGTCTCATCGGTCGTTGGGTCGTCAGCTATCTGCCGCGGGAGCGCGCTTTGATGACGCGAGTGGCCGAGGAGATGAATCGGCAGATCGCCAATTACATCCGTGGCAAAGTCATCGAGATATTTATCTGTGGCGGCGTGACCTACATCGGTTTTGTGGCGCTGGGCCTCAACTATGCGGCCTTGTTGGCGATGCTGGTGGGTATTTCCGTTGTGGTGCCCTACGTAGGCGCGGTCGTGGTAACCGTTCCGGTGGCGCTGATCGCCTTGTTTCAGTGGGGCTGGAGTGACCAGTTCATCTATCTGATGGTGGTCTATGGCGTGATTCAGGCGCTGGATGGCAACGTGCTGGTGCCGCTGCTGTTCTCGGAGGCGGTCAACCTGCACCCGGTCGCAATCATCTGCGCGGTCCTGTTGTTTGGCGGGTTGTGGGGCTTCTGGGGGATTTTCTTCGCGATTCCGCTGGCGACGCTGTTCAAGGCCGTGCTGGATGCGTGGCCAAGGCAGGAGCCGACCGTGGCACCGCTTTTGTAAGTGTCCAGCCTTATCGTCGGAATGCCGCCCAGGCCAAGCCTCGCGCCCACATGAGATTGCGTCCATATGTGGGAGCGAGGCTTGCCCGCGATGGGGGCGACGCCAATTCAGAGTCGATCAGGCTTTATTCAACGCCTGAGCCTTCTCCAGCACGGCTTCCACATGCCCCGGCACTTTCACACCGCGCCATTCGTGGCGCAGCACGCCATCCTTGTCGATCAAAAAGGTGCTGCGATCCACGCCAAGGTATTCCTTGCCGTACAGCTTCTTGAGCTTGATCACATCGAACAGTTGGCAAAGGGCTTCGTCCTTGTCCGAAATCAGCTCGAACGGGAACGATTGCTTGGCCTTGAAGTTCTCGTGGGACTTCAGGCTGTCTCGCGACACGCCAAATACCAGCGTGTTGGCCGCCTGAAACTGCTCGTGCTGATCGCGAAAGTTCTGACCCTGAGTGGTACAGCCCGGTGTGCTGTCCTTCGGATAGAAGTAAATCACGACCTGCTTGCCCTTCAGTTCGGCCAGGCTCACGGCCTGCCCGCTGGTGGCTTGCACCTGAAAATCACTAACCGGTTGATCTACTGCTACAGCCATGGGATTTCCTTACATAGGAGCTTGCGGACGCCACGGTTCAATCAGTGCATCGAGGTTCAGCGCGTCGGCGAAATCCAGGAACTGATCGCGCAGCCAACTGATCTGGATGCCCGCAGGCAAGGTCACGGTGAAGGTTGCGTTGAGCATGGTGCCACCGGTCTGCGGAGCCAGATAGGTATCGCAGATCAGGTTTTCCAGTTCCACATTGTGATCCATGAAGAACTGGCACAGCTCATTGATGATGTCCGGGCGATACGCCGAGCTGACGTAAGCCACGTAAGGCAGCGCCTCTGGACGGCTTTCCAGCGTGGCACTGCGCACCACACTGGTAGTGAAGTCATGTTTCTTGGACAGGCCGGGGAGGCCGGTTTCCAGGCGGGCCAGCGCATCCCAGCTACCGGAGACCTGCAGAATCAACGCGCTGTATTCGCCGTGACGGGTCAGGCGTGAGCTGACAACCGAGCAACGACTTTCGTGACTGGCACGGCACAGGACGTTGGTCAGCTCCATTGGGTTTGCGCCAAGGGCACTGATGACAAGGAATTGTTCGCGAACTGTGGGGGTGGACGACATGCAGCATTCCTAGATGATGAGCGGTCGGTACATTTATTGGCTTGCAGGACCGAATCGACGATCAACAGCGCCAGACACCCGCCGCAGCTTCTGGCGGAGTGCGTCTGCCTGATTACCGAAGGCAGGCTGCAACAGCGCTGGAGCAGGGGTTCTGACGATAAAATCGACCGATTGAAGGAGGCGCGCAGATGACCAGTACCGATCAAAGAACGAAGGGTAGCGAAAACCATCGCTCAGGGGAATGCTCACAGCGTGGTACTTCGCTTGTACTAGGCTGATAGCGCCAGTACCATTACCGCTCTCTTTTTCCGGCAGGAGCGGTTTGCATGATTGCGGGCAGTATGGTGGCACTGGTCACACCCATGGATGCACAGGGACGTCTGGACTGGGACAGCCTGAGCAAACTGGTGGACTTCCACCTGCAAGAAGGCACCAACGCCATTGTTGCCGTTGGCACCACAGGTGAATCGGCCACGCTCGATGTGAACGAACACATCGAAGTGATCCGTCGTGTGGTCGATCAGGTTGCAGGTCGTATTCCTGTCATCGCAGGTACCGGCGCAAACTCCACGCGTGAAGCGATCGAGTTGACCAACAACGCCAAGCGCGCTGGCGCCGATGCGTGCCTGCTGGTCACGCCGTATTACAACAAGCCGACCCAGGAAGGGCTGTATCAGCACTTCAAGACTATCGCCGAAGCGGTCGATATCCCGCAGATTCTTTACAACGTGCCAGGCCGAACAGCCTGCGACATGCTGCCTGAAACCGTCGTGCGCCTGTCCACGGTGCCGAATATCATCGGTATTAAAGAAGCTACGGGCGACCTGCAGCGTGCCAAGGCCATTCTGGCCGGTGTCAGCAGCGACTTCCTGGTGTATTCCGGTGATGACCCTACGGCGGTCGAACTGATTCTGCTGGGCGGCAAGGGCAATATTTCCGTAACGGCCAACGTTGCACCGCGCGCCATGAGCGAGCTGTGTGCCGCCGCCATGCGCGGGGATGCCGAGACTGCGCGGGCCATCAATGAAAAGCTGATGCCGCTCAACAAGACCCTGTTTATCGAATCCAACCCTATCCCCGTGAAATGGGCCCTGAACGAAATGGGTTTGATGCCGGACGGTATCCGTCTGCCGCTCACCTGGCTGAGTCAGGCCTGTCACGAACCGCTGCGTCAGGCCCTGCGCCAGTCCGGCGTTCTGGTTTAATTGAGGAAGCATTACGCAATGAAGCGATTGGCCGGACTTTCCGCACTTGCCTTGATTATCTCCAGCACCAGCGGTTGCGGTTGGCTCTGGGGTGAAGATGGTTACTTCCGTGACCGTGGCAGCGATTACCTCGAAGCACAGCAAACTGCACCGATGCAGATTCCGCCGGGTGTCTCCGAGACGAAGCGTCTTGACCCTCTGTTGCCGATCCCGCGCAACGTGGCGGACGACACCGCCAAAGGCGAATTCGTAGTTCCTCGCCCGCAACCGCTGTCGACCGTAGCGGACTCCAGCGACTTCAGTCTGCAGAAGAGCGGCAACAACAGCTGGGTGCTCGCTCAGCGTGCGCCTGCCGAAGTCTGGCCAGTCGCGCATCAGTATTTCGAGGATAACGGTTTCCGTATCGCCGAAGATCGCCCGCAAACTGGTGAGTTCAGCACTACCTGGCAGCGTCTGGACGAGCTGTCCGCTGCCGTTGCCAAGCGCCTGAGCGCGAGTGGCACGGCCTCTGATGCTGAAACTCGCGTGCGAGTGCGTATCGAGCCAGGCGTGCAGCGCAACACCAGTGAAATCTACGTGGTAAGCGCCGAGCGCCCAGCCGGTAGCTCCGCTGATGTCCCGTTCACTGATCGCGCTACCAACGTGGCACTCGATGCCGCACTGACCGATGACATGCTGGCCAGCCTGAGCCGCAGCTCTGCCCAGGGCGGTTCCGTATCGCTGCTGGCAGCGCGTGACTACGACACCCCAAGTCGTGTCGCCTTGAGCGAAGACGGTAGCGGCAACCCGGTTCTGAACGTCGGTTCGGATCTGGATCGCGCATGGTCCAGCGTAGGTCGAGCCCTGAATCAGGGTGAATGGCGCGTTGAAGACATCAACCGCAGCCTGGGTCTGTACTACATCAACCTGGCAGAGCGGGCTGATACGCCTGAGAACAAGCCTGGTTTCTTCGGCCGCCTGTTTGGCAGCAAGGAAACCAAGGAAGAGATCGATGCCCGTGCCGAGCGTTATCAAGTGCGCTTGAGCAAAGTGGGTGACAACGTTCAGGTTACCGTCGAGAAGAACATCAACACCGTCGCGCCGGCAGATGTTGCCCGTCGCGTACTGGGTGTCATTCAAGACAACCTGGGTTAAGTGCGTTTCGCAGTATTAGGCAGCGGCAGCCAAGGGAATGGCACGCTGGTAGCCAGCGGCAATACCCATGTGTTGGTGGATTGTGGTTTCTCCCTGCGGGAAACCGAACGAAGACTGGCGCGGCTAGGGCTTAGCGCGCATCAGTTGAGCGCGATTCTGGTGACCCACGAACATGCCGATCACGTGCATGGCGTGGGTTTGCTGTCTCGGCGCTACAATCTTCCGGTGTACATGAGTAGCGGCACGGCGAGAGGGTTGCGCAAGCCTGTTGAAGTCGCCGGGTATCTGGCAGGCGGCCAGGATTTGCAACTGGGGGCGTTGAACATCCATGTGGTGTCCGTCGCTCACGATGCCCTTGAACCGACGCAGTTCGTCTTCACCGACGGCACGCGTCGCTTCGGCCTGCTGACAGATCTGGGGTCGTACTGCCCGACGGTGCTGCAAAGCTACCACGGCCTGGACGCCCTGATGATCGAGTCCAACCACTGCAGGGACATGCTTGCTCGCGGTCACTACCCATACTTCCTGAAGCAGCGGGTCGGTGGCAGCGAAGGACATTTGAACAACCATCAGGCCGCAAGCCTGGTGAACGAGCTGGGCTGGCAGGACCTGCAACATCTGGTACTGGCCCACCTCAGCAGCAAGAACAACCTGCCGCATCTGGCCCGGCAATGTTTCGTCGACACCCTCGGGTGCGATCCGGACTGGTTACAATTGGCCGATCAAGATTCAGGGCTCGACTGGCGACATATCGCCTAGCCCAACTACTTAGCAAGCGGAGCCCATCATGGAAAAACGTGAAGAACTCTACCGCGGCAAAGCCAAATCGGTTTACAAGACCGACGACGCTGACCGCTTGATCCTGCTGTTCCGTAACGACACGTCGGCGTTCGACGGCAAGCGTATCGAACAACTGGACCGCAAAGGCATGGTGAACAACAAGTTCAACGCCTTCATCATGCAGAAGCTCGAAGCCGCAGGCATTCCGACCCAGTTCGACAAACTGCTGGCCGACAATGAAGTGTTGGTCAAAAAGCTCGACATGATCCCGGTCGAATGCGTCGTGCGTAACTACGCTGCGGGCAGCCTGGTCAAGCGCCTCGGCGTCGAAGAGGGCCTCAAGCTCAACCCGTACACCTTCGAGCTGTTCCTGAAGGACGACGCCAAAGGCGACCCGTTTATCAACGAATCCCACGTCGTGGCATTCGGTTGGGGCACCGCCGAGCAACTGGTTCGCATGAAAGAACTGTCGCTCAAGGTCAACGAAGTCCTGAGCAAACTGTTCGATGACGCCGGTCTGCTGTTGGTCGACTTCAAACTCGAATTCGGTGTTTTCAGCGACGGCTCCATCGTCCTGGGCGACGAGTTCAGCCCGGACGGCTGCCGCCTGTGGGACAAGGACACCAAGAAGAAGATGGACAAAGACCGCTTCCGCCAGGGCCTCGGTGACGTTATCGAAGCTTACGAAGAAGTCGCCAACCGTCTGGGCGTACCGCTCTAAGACGGAAAAAATAACGCAAGCGCTTGATAGCACGAAAAAAAATCAGCAAAAGGTATCGCCTTCTGCGATTGAACTGTTATGATGCGCGCCGTTGGAGAGATGCCGGAGTGGCCGAACGGGACGGATTCGAAATCCGTTGTACTGGCGACAGTACCTAGGGTTCAAATCCCTATCTCTCCGCCATACAAATGAAAGCCCCAGAAGTTATGCTTCTGGGGCTTTTTTGTTTTTGAACGGTTGTCAGGGGGATTGGGTGAGACCTTGATTAACGGTTCTGTTACGGTCTGTCCGAGTCACTCTCTGAGAAGCTGCAGATGAATATTCAGAATATATTGGAGCATGTGCGAAGCCGGTTGCCAGGTTTGCTAGCTGTTTATATTTTTGGAAGTCAGGCCAATGGTCATGCCAACGCGGAAAGCGATCTGGATATCGCCGTTTTGGTTGCTGGCAGTCTTGACCCTGTTGACCTCTGGCGTCTGGCAGGTGAGATCGCAGATATTGTGAATCTTCCTGTCGATTTGATCGACCTGCGTACGGCTTCGACAGTTATGCAATATCAGATTATTACCAAGGGCCGCCGAGTTTGGGCTAAAAATGAGGCCGCAGGAGTTTTTGAGGCTTTTGTGCTCAGCGAGAAAACTTCACTGGACTCCGCCAGGTCGGGATTACTCGACGATATCCGAAAGAAAGGGATTGTTCATGGTCGATGATGTGCTAATCAATAAAGCAGCTTCTATTGAGCGCTGTGTCCAACGGGTGCGGGAAGAGTACGAAAAAAATCCCGCAACTTTTGAGTTTGATTTCACTCGTCAAGATGCCGCGATACTCAACATTCAGCGTGCCTGTGAGGCTGCTCTGGATATGGGGCAACACCTTATCCGTCGTGAGGGGCTTGGGATTCCGCAGAGTGCTCGTGATGTCTTTGAACTGCTCCATCGCGGCGGATGGTTGGACGCATCATTACTAACCGTCATGAAAAACATGGTGGGATTTCGAAATATCGCAGTCCATGAATATCAAACTCTGCAGCTGCCTATCACTGTCGCAATCATCACTCAGCATTTGGGCGATTTCATTTTGTTCAGTTCGGCAGTCCTGCGCAGGGATGCTGGCGCTCAATAGCGACAGCAAATTCTCGTTGTAGGCATTGAACGCAGGAGGTAGCGCTTAATCATCTGACGCGACTTTTTATGGATTACGCAGATTTGTCATTTCGGCGAGCGTTGGCACTCGGCGTAGACGGTGGGGTATTGATGCGTGAATTGGGGTGATGGGTTAGACGGATAGAGGGCGCTGTTTGTGTGTGCCTGATGCTTCGCGGCGATTGAATCGCGGGCAAGCCTCGCTCCCACAAGTTCTGTGAGGTCCAAGTCACCACGTCGTCAATCGGCTTGCGGGCAAACAGAGGGTTCGCTCAAGTCAATCTGCTAACGCAGTCCCGTTGAAGTGTAGGAATCGTCCTGTTTTCCTCAGGTTGATAGTCGAGAGCCTGGAGATATGAATAACTACCGCAGTCGCCAATTGGAATTGGCTGAAGATGAACCTGAATCCACTCGGCATAACGAGGGAAATCAGTTTCAGGGGCGCAGGCTTATATAGGCGCTCATTTCAGGGGAAACCATGCAGGAACGCGTCATGACTGAAACCGAGCTCGAAAAAACCAAAGCCGAGATCGACAAAATATTAGCTGAAGCTCGCAAGCTCGTTTTGGAGGCTGACAAGCTTGGCGCTGAAAAAACCAAGCTCAATGCTGAAGCTCGCAAAATGACTCGCGAAATCTTCTGGTATCCCGTCGCAATTGCCATCGGCATGATTGGCGCAGTGTCCACGGTAACGCTGTTGCTGGCCAGGCTACTCAGCTAATCGCTTTTTGCTTGCATCCCTTCTGGTGGTGAGTACCTAATAAGCCCCAATCCCTCAGCGTCAACAACCACCGTCACCCCTTCATAGCTCGCCAGCGTCGCGTGCGTCGTCTCTATCTCATGCTGCGTCAACGCCATGACGTTCACCCAGTGATTCCAGACCCGCTCGGCGGCGACGATGGAATTGAGCAGCTTGCCGTCCAAGTCGAACAGGAGTGCCTAGAGCGTCGGTTGTTGAGCATGGCTACCTCGGACTGGGATTCTGGTTAAGGACGATGAGTGACCAGCTTGATTCCGAGTGCAGTTAATACTTTCAGTACTGTGTCAAAGCGCGGCTTTGCACCTGGAGCCAAAGCTTTGTACAGACTGGCTCTGCCAAGTCCTGAATCCTTGGCTATCTGAGCCATGCCACGTGCTTTTGCTACATGGCCCACGGCACGAATCAGTTCGTCCGTATCACCATCAGCAAGAACCTGGGAGAGGTATTCGTTGATCGCCTCGTCGCTGTCAAGGATCGCTGCCATATCAAACGGCACTAGGGTAGTGGACATTTATCAAACCTCCTTCGCCATTATTTTTGCCTGCCTTATATCACCCGGCTGAGTTGATTTATCCCCGCCGACCAGGAGCACGATGATCGTACGGTCCCGGGTGGTGAAATAGATTCTGTATCCTGCGCCGACATCTACGCGCATCTCGGACACTCCTTCGCCGACGGCTTTCACGTCTCCCAGATTACCTGCCGATACGCGCTCAATACGTCGCGCTATAGCGATCCTGGCCCGTATGTCGCGCAAGCCTGCGTGCCAATGGGTGAATATTTGTGTCTGCTGTATTGTGTACGTCACTGCCAAGTGTATCCGACTGGAGACAGGTTTTCGTCGTTTTTTAGGTTGGCGATATTCGCGCAGGCGAGTTCATTCGAGCTCGAATTCGGCTATTTATCGAGGAGAAGGGCTGGACGAAATATCACAACGGGGCGGAGAGCTTAGGCTGGCAACCTGTATCGCGTGCGGTAGATACCTACCGCGCTTGGTCTCATGGAGTCGATGCTGGAGAGGCTGGAGAGGTTGCTGATGAGTTTTTATGGTATTCCATGGCAGTCGCCGCTGGAATTTTTATCACGATCGCGACGATTACTATCTTAGTAGTCAGGCTCTTGAGCGCGGGCTGTCTTTCCTGCTTTAAACCCGCATCAATCCCAACCCTTCAGCGTCAACAACCACCGTCACCCCTTCATAGCTCGCCAGCGTCCCGTGCTGGGTCTCCATTTCATGCTCATGCGTCGCCGTAATCACAACCACACTCGCGCCTGCTGCTTCAGCCGCTGCAATGCCTGCGGGTGCATCTTCAAATACCAGACAGTCTTTCGGATCAACACCCAGTCGTTTGGCTGCAAGCAGAAAGCAGTCCGGGGCGGGTTTGCCTTGGCTGACGTCCTCAGCGGTGACGATGTTGACCGGTAATTTCAGTCCAGCAGCTTTCAGGCGCGCTTCGGCCAAGGCGCGTGGGGCGGAGGTGACGATAGCCCAACGCTCTGGCGGGAGAGAGGCGAGGAGGCGCGCGGCGTCGGGTACTTCGATGACGCCTTCTACATCGTCGATTTCAGCCTGGGAAATGGCTTCGGCTTCCCGCTCTGCGTCAACACCGGGCAGGTTCAGGTTGCGGATGGTGTCGATGCAGCGCACCCCGTGGATCGTGGGCAGGAAGGTTTTGACGTCCAGGCCGTGGCGCTCTGCCCAGTGAGACCAGACCCGCTCGGCGGCGACGATGGAGTTGAGCAACGTGCCGTCCATGTCGAACAGGAATGCCGAGAAGCGTCGGTTGTTGAGCATGGGTTACCTCATTGAAATGGGGAAGATACGCACGATTTTGTAGGAGCTGCCGAAGGCTGCGAAATAGGGTATGTCAGGAAAACGCCTTCGCAGCCTTCGGCAGCTCCTACAGGGGTCAACATATTCCGTGACAATTCCGAGTTTAACCAGCAGCGCCGGGGCATTCGAGTCTGATTTTTGCCATCCTTTCGCCATGTAGTAGCGGCAAATTGTCGCAACACGATTTTGCGCGAGTAAGATGTGCACCTTGATTTCACGACCCCCGATTTTTCGGGGCTGGCTCTGATGCGCTCTGCATGGAGATTCCAGGTTGCCAGCCTTGGTTGTACGGACTGAATACGAGTAGACAAGAAAAGGCGATAACTGAAAATGACCAAGACTTCGCGACCTTTATATATTTCCTATGCCGGCCCTTCGCTGCTGGAAATGCCCCTGCTGAATAAAGGCAGTGCTTTTACCCCGCAAGAGCGGGTCGAATTCAATCTGATCGGTCTGCTGCCGCAAAACGTAGAGACCATCGAAGAGCAAGTTACGCGGGTGTACAGCCAGTATCAGCAGTGCGCGAGCGATCTGGATAAGCATATTTATCTGCGTTCGATCCAGGACAACAACGAAACGTTGTTCTTCCGTCTGCTGGATTCCCACCTCGATGAAATGCTGCCGATCATCTATACGCCGACGGTAGGGCAGGCGTGTCAGGAATTCTCCAAAATCTATCGCACTCACCGCGGTCTGTTCATTTCCTATCCGGATCGCGACCGCATTGATGACATTCTTCGTAGCGCCACTAAAGACCGGATCAAGATCATCGTCGTGACGGACAGCGAGCGAATTCTCGGTCTGGGCGATCAGGGCATCGGCGGCATGGGTATTCCAATCGGCAAGCTGTCGCTGTACACCGCGTGCGGCGGGGTCAGCCCGGCTTACACGTTGCCTATCGTGCTGGACGTCGGCACCAACAACCAAGAGTTGCTCGACGACCCGATGTACATGGGCTGGCGCAACAAGCGGGTGACCGGCAAAGAGTACGAAGACTTCATCGCGTTGTTCATCGAAGCCGTTCAGCGTCGCTGGCCGGACGTGTTGCTGCAGTTCGAAGACTTCGCCCAGACCAACGCCATGCCGTTGCTGGACAAGTACCGCGACGAGCTTTGCTGCTTCAACGATGACATTCAGGGCACCGCGTCGGTGGCGGTGGGGACTTTGCTCGCCGCCTGTAAAGCCAAGAACGAAACCCTCGGTCAGCAGCGCGTGGTTTTCCTCGGTGCAGGTTCGGCGGGTTGTGGTATTGCCGAGCACATCATCGCCGCGATGGTGATTGAAGGCCTCACCGAAGCAGAAGCTCGTAAGCGGGTAATGATGGTGGATCGTTTTGGCCTGCTGACTGACAGCATGGACAACCTGCTGGAATTCCAGAAGAACCTGGCCCAGAAAGCGGGTGACGTTGCGGGCTGGTCGAACGGTGCGGGTTATCCTGAACTGCTGGACGTAGTGACTAACGGCAAGCCGACTGTGTTGATCGGTGTTTCCGGCCAGCGTGGCCTGTTCACCGAGCAAATCATCCGCGAGATGCACAAACACTGCGCCAAGCCGCTGGTCATGCCGCTGTCCAACCCGACGTCTAAAGTCGAAGTCACCCCGCAGGAAGTTCTGACCTGGACCAACGGCGATGCATTGGTGGCTACCGGTAGTCCCTTTGCGCCAGTGACTGTGGGCGATCGCACGTTCCACATTGCACAGTGCAACAACTCCTATATCTTCCCGGGCATCGGTCTGGGTGTGATCGCGGCAAAAGCCACGCGGATCTCCGACAAGATGCTCATGGCGGCGTCCAACGCGCTGGCTGAGTGTTCGCCGATGGTGACGGGCAAGGGCGACGCAGTATTGCCGCCGCTGAAGGAGATTCAGGAAGTCAGCAAGAAGATCGCTCTGGCAGTCGCCAAGCAGGCTCAGGCTGATGGTGTGGCGCTGGAAACCACTGAGGAGTTTCTGGTTGAGGCGATCCAGCGTAATTTCTGGCAGCCGAAATACCGGGCGTATCGTCGCAGCGCGGTTTGATCGCGGGCTGACGAGTTGAGCGAAAGCCGCGACAGGTAAACCTGTCGCGGCTTTTTTATGGGTTTAAAATGAAACAGAGTCAACGGTCTGAAATGCAATCTCTGTGGGAGCTGGGCTTGCCCGCGATAAGGTGGGTGTGATCTGAAGTGAATCGCGTCCAGCCTTATCGCGGGCAAGCCCAGCTCCCACAGGTTCGGTGTTTGCCGTTAGAAAGCGCTGAGTCATGGGCTCCGCGCGACTATCAGTACCTATATAAAACACAGGAGCATCCGTTGGAAGGAATCGACAAGGCAGGAACTGAACAGATCTTCGCCTTCAACGCCGCCCTGAAAACCCTGCTGCAAACCCGGCCAGCAAAGCCTTCCACCGGCGAGCCGCTGTATTTCAAAATCTTGCCAACGCCCCTCGGCCCAATGCTCGCCATGGCGGAAAAGCGCGGGTTGGTGATGCTCGAATTCCTGGATCGACCGATCCTGATGCGTGAGGTCGAAGAGCTGCGCAGCCGTTTCGGCTATTTGATCGGCGCGGGAGACACGCCGCATCTGCTGCAGATCGAAGACGAACTGAAACGCTACTTCGAAGGCTCGCTGACCCGCTTTGAAGTCCCGCTCCACACTCCGGGTAGTATTTTTCAGAATCAAGTATGGGAAGCGTTACGTCAGGTGCCTTATGGCACCACCTGCACCTATGGCGAAATAGCGCTGTTGCTGGGCAAGCCAGGCGGCAGCCGTGCGGTCGGGCTGGCCAATGGCAGCAACCGCATGTCCATCGTTCTGCCGTGCCATCGGGTGATCGGTGCAGACGGCTCGCTCACAGGTTATGGCGGCGGCAAGCATCGCAAGGAATTCCTGTTGCGTCTGGAGCGCGTAAAGCTCCAAATCGACGAACAGGGCCAGTTGGCGTTCTGAAGGTCGGAACGCTGGCCCGATGAACGGTCAAGAATTGCCCATATTAGCTGCAAATCCAGGATGAAGATGTTTAACACTTGCAGGACAGATGCGCGGTAATTGCCGAGTGCGATATATACTGCGCGCCATTCTTCAAGGGAGAGCCGTGTGGCCATCGATATTCACTGGATTCGCGACGACGACAGCCTCGCCCTGCATTGCGCACAGTGGCAGTCGCTGCCCTTTGTTGCACTCGACACCGAGTTCATGCGGGTCGACACTTTTTACCCTATCGCGGCGTTGCTGCAGATCGGTGACGGCACCAGCGCGTGGCTCATTGACCCGCTGCTGATCAATGACTGGCGGCCGCTGGCTGCACTGCTGGAAAACCCTGACGTCATCAAAGTGGTGCATGCCTGCAGCGAAGACCTTGAGGTTTTGTTGCGTCTGACTGGCAGCCTGCCCGCGCCGCTGTTCGATACTCAACTGGCGGCTGCTTACCTGAACCTGGGTTTCTCCATGGGCTACTCGCGTCTGGTTCAGGACGTCCTGAACATCGACCTGCCTAAAGGCGAGACCCGTTCGGACTGGCTGCAACGTCCGTTGTCCGAAACGCAGATCAGCTACGCAGCGGAAGACGCGGTGCATCTGGCCGAGCTTTACAGCCTTCTACGCCCGCGACTGTCTGACGAAAAATACGCGTGGTTGCTAGACGACGGTGCCGAGCTGGTTGCCAATTTGCGTCGCGATGTTGATCCGTATGAGGTTTACCGCGAGGCCAAGCTGGCCTGGAAACTGTCCCGCGCTCAGTTGGCAGTCCTGCGCGAACTTTGTGCCTGGCGTGAGCGTGAGGCCCGTGCCCGCAATGTGCCGCGTAACCGCATCTTGCGCGAGCACTCGCTGTGGCCGCTGGCAAGGACTCAGCCGGACAGTCTGGCGGCGCTGGCAAAGATTGATGACATGCACCCCAAGACCGTGCGTCAGGATGGCGAGTTTCTGCTTAACCTGATCAAGACAGCCAGCAGCGTGCCGCCGGATCAATGGCCGCCAGCGCTACCTGAGCCTTTGCCGATCGAAGCCGCGGCCGTGATCAAGACACTCCGTGCCGTTGGCCAGCGCTATGCCGAACAACTGGATATGGCGTCAGAGCTGATGTTGCGCAAAAAGACCCTGGAAGCCCTGCTTAAAAGCGGTTTCCCTAACGGCCCCTATCAATTGCCCGATTCGCTGCGTGGCTGGCGTCGCGAATTGATGGGCCAGGCGTTGCTCGATAGCCTGGCCAACGCAGGAGAACAGCAGTGAAGCGTATTTGCTCGATTTACCGCAGCACCAAAAGAAATGAAATGTACCTGTACGTGCTCAAGAGCGATGAGCTCAAGCGCGTACCGCCTGAATTGATGGTCGCATTCGGCAAGCCGTTTCACGCATTCGATCTGGTATTGAGCCCGGAGCGAGCGTTGTCTCGCGAAGACATCAACAAGGTATTGGAGAACCTCGACACCCAGGGTTATCACTTGCAGATGCCGCCAGCGGAGGACGAGTACATCGAACACTTGCCCGAAGAGCTGTTGCGCCGCAATGATCCGGTCTGAGCCCAAACCAGCACCCGTTAGCCGAAGTTATAAAGATTGATACTGGTCAGCGCGCCGAGTCAGGGCGCATTGCCGGTCAGTGGTCGCTTGTATTGTTTTTAAGGTTTTGAAGCCATGCGCGTTCTGATCGCCGAACACGATTACCCTGTCTATACCCAACTGCTGCGCAAGGCTGCGCCGGAACTGGAAATCCTCAGCACGGGCGACTCTGCGGAGTTGTCCAGGTTTGCCACTGATTGCCCGGTATGGCTCGGCCAGCCGGACCTGTTGGCCAATCTGCTGCGTCAGGGACATAAACCCGCATGGATGCAATCGACCTGGGCAGGCATTACGCCGCTGCTCGCCGAAGGTCTTCCCCGAGATTACCGTTTGACCAGAGCGGTTGGCATATTTGGTCAGGTCATGGCCGAGTTTGTGCTGACCTACATGCTGGGTCACGAACGTGAAGTGCTGGCGCGTCTGGTCAGCCAGGTCGAGCGCAAGTGGGACAACCGCAGCGGCCAGAGTCTCGCAGGCCGCAAGGCCTTGATCGTCGGCGCGGGTGATATTGGTGTGAGCGTGGCGCAATTCCTGGCGCCGTTTGGCGTGCAGGTCTATGGCATCGCATCGAGTGCGCGCACTCAGGCACCTTTCGTTGAGGTCGGCGCGATGGAAGATCTGGACCGGCTGGTGGGGGAGGTGGATTACGTGATCAACCTGCTGCCTAACACGCCGCAAACCCACGATCTTTACGACGCGAAACTGTTCGCCAAATTCAAGCCTACGGGCTTGTTCATGAACGTCGGGCGCGGTACTTCGGTGGTTGATGCTGATTTGGTGGAGGCCCTCAAGGAAGGGCATCTGGCGGGCGCAGTGATTGACGTTTGCCGTCAGGAACCGCTGCCGCAGCGCCACCCGTTCTGGACCGCCTGGGGTTTGCTGCTGACCGGTCACAGTTCGGCGCCGACTTCGCCCGTGGCGATGGTCGGGCTGTTTCTTGAAAATCTCAAAGCCTATGAGGCGGGTGAGCAGCTGCGCGGGGAAGTGGATTTTTCGCGGGGATATTGAAATTCAAGCTCGCGAAGAGACCTGTGGGACCGGATTCATCCGGGAAGGCGTCATTACAGGCGGCATAATTGTTTCGACTGTACTGAACTCTTCGCGAATGAATTCGGCCCCACAGGGATTCATCAGGTTACCATTGGCTTACAGGCTGAAATCACCTTCTGCTGCCAACTGCGCCACGGTCTGACGCGGGCTTGGCACTTCGCGGCCTTGCAGGTATTCCGGCAAGATCGATTTGTCGCCCAGCTTGCCGATTGCCACGGCTGCGTGCACCGCGTAGCCCTCGGGAATATTCAGTTCTTTGCGGGTCAGTTCCTGATCGAAACCGGCCATGCCGTGGGTGTGCCAGCCGCTCAAGCTTGCTTGCAGAGCCAGATAGCCCCAGGCGGAACCGGTATCGAAGGTGTGCCACAGCGCCGGGCTTTCTTCCGTGGCGCCGGGTGCGGTGAAGGTGGTCTTGGAGATCACGATCACCAGTGCCGCCGCATGTTGTGCCCAGTTACGGTTGAACTCGACCAAAAGGCTCAGGTAACGCTCCCAGTTCGGCGTGTCCCGGCGTGCATACAGAAAACGCCAAGGCTGCGAGTTATAAGCCGAAGGTGCCCAGCGAGCGGCTTCGAAAAAGCTCAGCAGGGTTTCTTGAGGGATGCTTTCGCCACTGAACGCGCGAGGCGACCAGCGTTCGGTGAATTGTGGGTCGATGGGATAATCGGCGACGCGAGGGTTTGTGCTCATGGGAATCCTGAAAGGCGAGGATGGAGGAACGCTCAAGCGGTGGGCCGTGGACGGCAGGCATCGCGGATGTCGACTAGCGCATGTTGTATAAAAGCAGCGCACTAAAGCTACTGCGCCGTCCGTCCGATGACAAGTCTTGAGTACCGACAGTCGATCACACTTGGCCCGTAGCCCCTGTCGCACTAGACTGGCGGCCTTTTTCCTACCTGATGCTGATAGCCCGAACCCATGGCCGCTAAAGTCGAACCTTTCTGGATCCGCAAGACCCTTGCCCAACTGGACAACACCGAGTGGGAGTCGCTGTGTGACGGCTGTGGCCTGTGCTGTCTGCAGAAGCTTGAGGACGAGGACGACAACAGCGTCTATTACACACGTATCGCCTGCAAGTTACTCGACCTGAAAACCTGCCAGTGCACGGATTACCCTAATCGCCGGGCTTCGGTACCGGATTGCATCCAGCTCACGCCGGGGCAGGCTGACGAATTCAAATGGTTGCCGCCGACCTGTGGTTATCGTCTGGTCAGCGAAGGCAAGGACCTGCCACTCTGGCATCACCTGGTGTGTGGTGATCGGGATGCGGTACACAAAGAACGCATCTCTCAGTCTGGTCGCATGGTCAGCGAGAACAGCGTGCCTGAGGATGATTGGGAGGATTATCTGATCTTTCGCGCCGGGTAATGCGTGATTCGGTTAGATATTCGTGGGAGCGAATTCATTCGCGAAGGCGGTATCTCAGCCGCTGAATATGGGCCAGACAAACCGGCCCCTTCGCGAATGAATTCGCTCCCACATTAACTCGAGGCCGGGTTACAGCCCGTTCTTCGGCTTGGTCAGCGCTTCCAGACCTTCAGTCAGCGCGTCTTCAGTCGCCACTTCGGCTTTGGTCTTCAACAAGCTCAACTCGTCACCGGCACGTTTGATGCGCGATTTGGCGATGTCCAGATCGTTGCGGCTTTTCTCGACCATGCTCTTGGCCGAGCAATGCCCGGTGATACCGCGGGCCAGCACCGCGCCGCCAATGGCCAGCTGAATCAGGCCGAAGAAACCGCCCCGACGCAGGCCTTTACCCATCATCAATACGCCGCCTGCCAGCGAGCCAACACGCTCCCAGCCTTGAACGTTCTGTTCTGGTTTGCCTTCGATGGCGTCGTCAATGCGTTCTACGATCGGGGTATCGCTCATGATGTTGCTCCATGATGGGATGATTTTCGGTTCAGTAAGAACTGACTATTGCCTTCCGAAACTGTTCAATCCATTTCACCGAGCTGTTTACGAATCAGCCTGTTCCCGACCGAATTGTGGACCTGAGCGCGTGTTGACGCCTTTGGCCATGCGGTCGTAAAGCACCACATTGACGGTGGCAGCCAGGTTCATACAGCCCTGAGTCGGGATGTAGACGACGTCTTCACACCAGTCGCGAATTTCTTTGTCCAGCGAGCCGTCTTCGGGCCCGAAGATATACAGCGCACGGTCCGGGTGAGTGTATTCCGGCAGGGCGCGGGCCCCGTCCACCAGTTCGACCGCGACTGGAATGCAGCCCAGGGGCAGAATGCTTTTCAGGTCTTCGATGCCGATCAGGGGGATGTCCTGATGGATCTTTTTGGTGTCGGTAACGAAGTCCCGAGCGCGCTCATAGCGTTTACCGGTGTAAAACACCGAAGCCACCCCGTAACAACCCGCTGCACGCATCACGGAGCCTACGTTTTCCGGAGACTTGGGATTGAACAGGCCAATGCAGGCATAGCGTTTGTTTGCCACGGGGAAGTGCTCGCAGGGAAAAGCGGGCGATTATACGGTGGCAAAGCCGCAAGCGGTAAGCTACAAGCTACAAGCGGATTGGGTTGCTCTTACTTGCAGCTTGAAGCTTGCAGCTCGAAACTGCTTCTATTCCTTCTTCATCAACCCCGCCAACGCCGCGAACGGGTTGTGCGTGGCCTTGGAGGCTTTCGGGCTGCTGGTGGAGCTTTCCGAGAAGTACTGCTGGTCGGTGTAGCGCGAGTGTTCGTTGTCGTGGCAGTACAGGCAGAGCAATTCCCAGTTGGAGCCATCCTGAGGATTGTTGTCGTGGTTGTGGTCGCGGTGGTGCACGGTCAGTTCGCTCAGGCGCTTGCCGGCAAACTCACGGGCGCAGCGGCCGCAGACGTGGGGATACATACGCAGCGCCTTGTCGCGATAACCCATCTCGCGGTCGCGCTGGGCGTCGGCGAGGATGCGATCCAGCTTGGCGGTGTGGGAGGGTGGATTGGCCGTGCTCATGAGGTCACCTGTATCGGATTCGGTCGATGAAACAATAATGAATGCGTCAAGTCTAGCGCGTCGCGTCGGGTTCAGCCTTTGAGTTTTTCGGCGATCCAGATGGTGTGCCGCGTGCCCTTGTTGCCGTGGGCGAAGACTTGCACCTCCTCAGCTTTGAAGCCGGCCTTGCGCAGCTTGTCGGAAAACTTCTGATCGGCGCTGGCTGACCACACAGCCAGAATGCCTTTGGGGCGTAGAGCCTGCGCACACGCGGCCAGGCCACCGGAAGAATAGAGCCAGCTGTTGGACTTCTGCGTCAAACCTTCGGGGCCGTTGTCCACGTCGAGCATGATGGCATCGAAGCCATGAGGCTCGCTTTTCAGTACCTGAGCGACGTCTTGAACGATCACTTTGGCGCGCGGATCCAGCAGCGGGTTGCCGGACTTCTCGCCCAGCGGCCCGCGATTCCACTCCACCACACCCGGGACCAACTCAGCGACCACCACTTCGCCATTTTTGCCCAGATGCTTGAGCGCCGAGGCCAGGGTAAAACCCATGCCGAGGCCGCCGATCAACACGCGAGGCTGTACCCGTGAAGCGACTTTCTTGCAGGGGATCTCAGCCAGAGCGTCTTCAGAACCGTGCATGCGAGTGTTCATCAACTGGCCGCCATCGCCGCCCTGAATCTTGATCACAAAGTCTTCACCGTATTCGAACAGGCACAAAGCACCGCCGTTATCGGGAATGGCAGTGGTGTCGAGCAGTACGAAACGTTTCATTGAGGACTCATCTGGAGGTAGATTTTTGACCATAGGTCGTCGGCCAGGAGTAGGCTGAACGGCACAACAATCGTTTGGCACAGGAGGCCATTGATGAAGCGCGCTATTCTACCGGCGATTATCCTGACTGCGCTCTGGGTAAATGTCGGGTATGCAGATAATCAGTCTGCGGCATCTATCCCCGCATCGGGCTCGCCGGGCACCGCTACACCGACGCCGTATCCCCAGGTCGTTCCGCCGGGACCTGCACTCATAAACGGTACCCAGGGCGACGGGGCATTGCTGCCCAAAGTCGAACTGCCACAGCCGCCCAAAGGGCAGCCGGTGCCTGGGCAGGATCCGAATATTCCTACGCCTATGCCGGCTCGGCCTAAATAGCCTATTGAACGTCTGTACCACGAGTGGTGAAAGGGCTGTGTATCCCTGCAGGCGCAATCCCGGTGGGGGATATTGGTCTGCATACACTATTCCCGTGCAGACTGTGTGAAAACGTAGCGAGCGACGGCAAGACAAGGCAAAAACAGGCGAAAAAGCGGAGTCTAGGTGTTCTTAATGAGCATTTTTCGCCTGTTTTTAACGCAGTGTTGCCGAGCGCAGTAGTTTTCACACAGTCTGCGTGGGAGCGAATTCATTCGCGAAGGGGCCGTTCCTGAAAAGAATTCTGGGCTGACACACCGCTTTCGCGAATGAATTCGCTCCCACATTTAAAGCCAGTTTCTGCTCAGACGTTGCGAATTACTTGGGACAAACAACTAAACCTGCTGCGCCAATAACTGGCCATCAACCATGCGCAGGCGTTTGGACAGCGACGTTGCCAGCGCACGGATGATCTTCGCAGCAACCCGCGGCGCTTCATCGAGCATTTTTTCCAGCGCGTCCCGGCCCAGATTCAGCAACTGACAATCGGTTGCGGCGATGCAACTGGCCGAGCGACGTTCGCCATCCAGCACAGCCATTTCGCCAAATGCCCGGCCACGACGCAACACGGCGATTTCCACCGTCTGCCCATCAGGATTGAGTTTCTGCACCGAGACCGTGCCCAAATGGATGATGCTCATGAACGAGCCCGGATCTCCTTCGCTGAAGATCGCTTCGTTCTTGGCAATCGATGCCATGTTGAAGTAGCCCGCAGCGGTCTGGAAATCAGCAGGCAGCAGTGGGTCAAACAGCCCACAGTCCATGAGCATGTCGCGGATTTCGTTATTCAGGTGTGACGGTTGTTCTGACATGGTCGGGTCTTGTTTTGGCCAATCGACGGTGTTGATGTATTTGCGCAAGGTCGGACGCTTCAAGCGTCCGACCCCACAGCTACTAAGACACGGATTTCAAACCGAGTTCATGGCTTGATCTGCAATACCTTGAAGATAAACCCGTATTCGAGTGCCACGTCACGCAAACCCTGATAGCGACCGCTCATGCCGCCGTGGCCTGCGCCCAGTTCGGTCTTGAGCAGCAGCAGGTTATCGTCGGTCTTGTTAGCCCGCAGTTTGGCCACCCACTTGGCCGCCTCCCAATACTGCACCCGGCTATCGTTGTAACCCGCGATCACCAGCATGGCCGGGTAGTGTTGGGTGCTGACGTTTTCATACGGCGCATAGGCTTTGATTCGCTCATAAACCTCTGGCTCCTGCGGGTTGCCCCACTCGTCGTACTCGGTGACGGTCAGCGGCAGGTCGGGATCCAGCATGGTGTTGAGCACATCAACGAAGGGCACTTCGGCAATTGCGGCCTTGAACAACTCGGGACGCTTGTTGACCACTGCCCCAATCAACAGGCCACCTGCGCTGCCACCACTGATCACCAGTTGTTCGGCGCTGGTGCGCTTCTCGGCGATCAAGTGTTCAGCGCAACTGATGAAGTCGTCGAAAGTGTTCTGCTTGTTTTCCTGCTTGCCGTCGCGATACCAGGCTTCACCCAGCTCACCGCCGCCCCGCACATGAGCGATGGCAAAGGCAACGCCACGGTCCAGCAAGCTTAGGCGGGCATGGGAAAACCACGGGTCAAGGCTTTCGCCGTAAGCACCGTAGCCATACAGGTACAGCGGTGTCGGCTGGTCGGCCAGTTCACGTTTGACCACCAGGCTGATCGGCACTTGTGTACCGTCGCTGGCGGTGGCCCACAAACGCTGGCTGACATAGGCGTCGGCATCGAACGGACCGAGCACCGGGGTTTCTTTGAGGACCGATTGCTCGCCGCTGGCCAGCGTCAGTTGACGTACCTGAGCCGGTCGATTCAGGGACTGGTAGCGCAGGCGGATTTTATCGCTGTCGAACTCCAGCGTGTCCTGCACGTAAAGGCTGTAGGCCGCGTCCGGTAACTGCACGCGATAGGCAGGCAGACCTTGCGGACGCACCTCGATGATCGGCAAGCCTCCTTCGCGCAGACTAAGGGTCAGGCCCTTGGCGTTGAGGCTCAGACCTTCAAGCATCACCGTGTCGCTGTGGGGGACCAGCACTTGCCAGTCATTGCGGGTCGGTACGCCAGTGGCTTTTTGCTCAGCCTGATACAGCGCAAAGTTGATGCCGCCCTGATTGCTGCGGATCAGCCAGCTCCACACGCCATCCACCTGGCCGTGATCGATGGAATATTCGTGGCCTTCAACGCGCGGTGCCATGCACACGAATGCATGTTGCGGTTGATCAGCATCCAGCACCCAGGCTTCGCTGGTGGTTTTGCTGTCGAGCCCGAGAATCAACTGCTTTTCCGAACTGCTGCGATAGCAATGCAGGAAGAAGCGGCCGTCTGGCTCGCTGAAAACCAGATCCGCCGACTCATCACCCAGTCGGTGGCGATACAGCTTGTGAGGGCGATGGGTATCGTCCAGTTCGCCAAAAAACAGCGTCTGGCTGTCGTTGGCCCAGGTCATGCTGCCGTCACAGTCCTCAAACGGCAGGCTGCTGACCTGACCATTGCTCAGCTCTTTGACGTAAAGCTGATAAACCTCTTCACCGCTGGTATCCAGGCTGTAGGCCAGGCGCTGGTGGTCCGGGCTGATGCTGAAGGCCCCGAGGGAGAAGAAACCGCCCCCCGCCAATACATTGGGGTCGAGCAATATTTCTTCACGGCTTTCATCGATGCTCAGCGAATCGTCTGCCGGACGCGGGCAGCGGTAATGCCGGGCGTATTCGTCACCTTCGGTGGTACGGGTGTAATACAGATACGGTCCCCAAGGGGAGGGCAGCGACAGGTCTGTTTCAAGAATGCGGCCTTTGATCTCCTGAAACAGTGTCTCGCGTAGCGCTTCCTGATCCGCAAGCTGTGTCTGCTGCCAGGCGTTTTCCGCCTTGAGGTAGTCGAGAACTTCCTTGGTGTCGCGGTTTTGCAGCCAGGCGTAAGGATCTGCGCCATCGGCTTTGCGGGCGAGGGGGGCAGTTGATGCTGAATTCGATAAGGTCATGCAGGGCTCTCTCGTGGAGGCGCCTGGCGCAAGCGGGGAAAATGAAAAGCCGCTGCACCGGACTAATACTCAAGCCGGACAAGCCGGGTTGGCGAAAAGCCGTTATCATAAGCGCCTCTTTACCTGCCTTACCACGGATGTCATGACCGAGAACGACTATACGATCGCCTGGGGGCTCTACGCTTTTGCTGCGTTGGGCTGTCTGCTGGTTTGGTTTCTGGCGACCCGCTGGATGTGGCGTTACCTGCGCGAGCCGTTGGTGGTGATCGTTGCGGTGTTGCTGTTTACACCGACGATGATCGACGCCACCAAGGAAATTTACGCGCCTGCCGTCGCCATCACCGCCCTGGACCTGTTGTTCAAGGTGGGCAGTAACGTCTGGAACGCGCTGTCTGACCTGGCCATGTACGGCCTGATTGCCCTCGTGGTTTACGTGCTGTTCGCGCTGATTCGCTGGCCGCTGGAAAAAAGCTGGAAAGCTCGCCATCCGGAAAATCCGGTCCAGCCTGAAAACCCGGCTGACGCCGAAGACGACGATGAACCTTTTTCCGGGACTGACCGCAATACGCGTAAACCGGCGGCTCCCGCAGTCAATACCAGCAGCCGTTCGCGAGTCGAACCGCGCCTTTGAATCCTCCTCCGGCGCTTGTGTCGCCATGCTGCTGAACGTTTGCAATCGAGAACCTGAGCATGTGTGAACTACTGGGCATGAGCGCCAATGTCCCGACTGACATCGTTTTCAGCTTTACCGGCCTGATACAGCGCGGCGGGCGTACCGGCCCGCATCGTGATGGTTGGGGGATCGGCTTTTACGAAGGCCGTGGCTTGCGCTTGTTTCAGGACCCTGCGGCCAGCAGCGAGTCGGAAATTGCCCAATTGGTGCAGCGTTATCCCATCAAAAGCGAAGTGGTGATTGGCCACATCCGTCAGGCCAATGTCGGTCGCGTATGCCTGTCCAATACCCATCCTTTTGTACGCGAGCTCTGGGGCCGTAACTGGTGTTTTGCTCATAACGGCCAGTTGGCGGAATTCGGTCCCCTGGCGACGTTCTATCGCCCGGTGGGTGACACCGACAGCGAGGCGGCCTTCTGCGATTTGCTTAACCGCGTGCGTGAAGCGTTCCCTGAGCCGGTAGAAGTCGAAGAACTTCTGCCGTCGCTGGTCGAGGCGTGCAGTCACTATCGCAGCAAGGGTGTGTTTAACTGCTTGCTCAGTGATGGCGACTGGCTGTTTTGCTTTTGCAGTACCAAACTGGCTCATATCACCCGTCGCGCTCCGTTTGGTCCGGCACGGCTGAAGGATGTCGATGTCATCGTCGATTTTCAGGCTGAAACGACACCCAATGACGTGGTGACCGTGATTGCGACAGAACCGTTGACCGAGAACGAAAACTGGAACCGCTACGAACCGGGTCAGTGGGCGCTCTGGCGGCGGGGTGAGTGTGTGGCGAGCGGCAATACCTGATTTTTTGAATCTGGCTTATGTGGGAGCTCCTACAGAAGGTATTTCAATTCGATATCTGTGGTTTGTCTGAGAGGGATCTAAATGCTGCGAAGTTATCTGCGATTGGTCTTGTTCACAGCGGGCCTGTTGTTCGGGGTTCAGATACCGGGTTTCATCAGCGATTACGGCAAGCGGGTCGAGGCGCATCTGCTTGAGGCTCAGCAGAGCGTGCGAGGCTATAACGCGACCGCGCAGCAGTTCTTCAAAGGCGATGTGCAGGCGTTGATTCAGCACTACCGCAACAGTGAGGACCCGGTGTTCCGTAGCGACGCCGATACCATCAACACGCTCTTGACCCGCACCCAGGTTCTGGAACGTGAATGGCTGGCCATGCAAGGTCCGTGGTATGCCCGGGCGATTCATGTCGCAGTGGCCGCCGATGCCGATATTCGCAGCGAGACCTGGAATGGTTACACCTGGCAGGTGTTGCTGGCACCCGACGTTATTGCGTGGGGTATCGTCAGCGCGCTGTTGCTGGCGTTCCTGATCGAAAGCTTCTTCCTGATGATCAACTGGGTCGTCAACGGCGGTCGTCGCAAGCATCGTCCGGAGCGGGACTGGCGCTGATCAGGAGTTGCGGTAAGCGTTACAGTGGGAGCGAATTCATTCGCGAAGGCGGCACTCCAGGCGATACGTGGGCTCTGGATGTACCGGCCTCTTCGCGAATGAATTCGCTCCCACGGGAATTTTGTTTGTAGGCTAACCTGGAACTCCCTGCGGTATCGGCTCTGCTGCGCAACAGTGCTACTTCGACAAAAACCTCATCCCTTCTTCCAGCCCTCGCAATGTCAGCGGATACATCTGATCTTCGATCAAATCACGTACGATATTGGTCGACGTCGTGTAGGCCCAGGCGTCTTTTGGGTAGGGGTTGATCCAGATGAGCTTCTTGAACTTGGCGGTAAAGCGCTGCATCCACAAGTAGCCCGGTTCTTCGTTCCAGTGTTCTACACTGCCGCCCGCCTGGGTGATTTCATAGGGCGCCATGGCGGCATCGCCGATGAAGATCACTTTGTAGTCCGCGCCGTATTTATGCAGCAAGTCCTGGGTCGAGAAGCGCTCCGAGCCTCGGCGCATGTTGTTCTTCCACACCGATTCATAGATGAAGTTGTGGAAGTAGAAATACTCAAGATGTTTGAACTCGGTTTTGCACGCCGAGAACAGCTCCTCGCAGACTTTGACGTGGGCATCCATCGAGCCGCCGATGTCGAATAGCAGCAACAGCTTGATGGTGTTGCGTCGTTCGGGGCGCATCTGGATGTTCAGCAGACCTGCGTCGCGAGCGGTGTGGTCAATGGTGCCGTCGATGTCCAGTTCTTCTGTCGCGCCCTGACGGGCGAATTTGCGCAGGCGGCGCAGGGCAATCTTGATGTTGCGCGTGCCCAGCTCCACTTGATCATCGAGATTCTTGTATTCCCGCTGATCCCACACCTTGACCGCTTTGCCTTTGCGCTCGCCAGCGTCGCCAACCCTGATGCCTTCCGGGTTATAGCCGCCGGAGCCGAATGGACTGGTGCCACCCGTGCCGATCCATTTGTTGCCACCGGCATGACGTTCCTTTTGCTCTTCCAGACGCTTCTTGAATTCTTCGATCAGCTTGTCGAGCCCACCCAGTGACTGGATTTGCGCCCGCTCTTCATCCGTCAGAGAGCGCTCGAACTCCTTGCGCAGCCAGTCTTCCGGGATCAGCGCCTTGAGATGATCGTCGAGCTTTTCCAGCCCGTTGAAATAGGCGCTGAACGCTCGGTCAAACTTGTCGAAATGCCGCTCGTCCTTGACCAGAATCGTCCGGGCCAAAAAATAGAACTCATCCATGTCGGCGAAGGTGACACGTTGTTTCAGCGCGTTGATCAGGTCCAGCAGCTCACGTACCGAGACCGGCACCTTGGCGGCGCGCATTTCGTTGAACAGATTGAGGAGCATGGTCTCTCCGGAGTCAGCGGTTGCCGCGACGGCTCATGAATGCCAAGCGCTCAAGTAGCTGCACGTCCTGCTCATTTTTGACCAGCGCGCCGGCCAGTGGCGGAATTGCCTTGGTCGGATCGCGTTCGCGAAGCACGGCCTCACCGATGTTGTCGGCCATCAGCAGTTTCAGCCAGTCCACCAGCTCCGAGGTCGAAGGCTTTTTCTTCAGGCCCGGCACTTTGCGCACGTCGAAGAACACGTCCAGCGCTTCGCTGACCAGGTCTTTCTTGATGTCCGGGTAATGCACGTCGACGATCTTTTGCAGCGTCGCGCGGTCCGGGAAAGCGATGTAGTGAAAGAAGCAGCGACGCAGGAAAGCGTCCGGCAGCTCTTTTTCGTTGTTGGAGGTAATGATAATGATCGGCCGGACTTTGGCCTTGATAGTTTCGTCGGTCTCGTAGACGTAGAACTCCATCTTGTCGAGTTCTTGCAGCAGGTCGTTGGGGAATTCGATGTCGGCCTTGTCGATTTCGTCGATCAGCAGAATGACCCGTTCTTCGGCTTCGAAGGCTTCCCAGAGCTTGCCTTTCTTGAGGTAGTTACGCACGTCGTGGACTTTGTCCACGCCCAGCTGCGAATCCCGCAGGCGGCTGACCGCATCGTACTCATACAGGCCTTGATGGGCCTTGGTGGTGGATTTGATGTGCCAGGTAATCAGCTTCGCGCCGAAGGATTCAGCCAGTTGCTCGGCGAGCATGGTTTTACCAGTGCCGGGCTCGCCCTTGACCAACAGCGGGCGCTCCAGAGTAATGGCCGCGTTGACCGCCAGCTTGAGGTCGTCGGTGGCGACGTATGCGCGGGTGCCTTCAAACTTCATCGGTAAATCCTCGATAAACAATGCGCGGACTATAGCGCGCAGGTCTGGCGGCTGTGAATGTGGGGCGGGTATTCATTGATTGAATGGCGAGGTTGGTGCGCGTCCTACGGGACTGCGTACACTCTGTGGGAGCGAATTCATTCGCGAAGGGGCCTGTACATCCGCAGCCTATGTATCATCTGAAATGCCGCCTTCCCGAATAAATTCGGTCCCACCGGTTCGCTGTGGCCAAGAGCATAAATTCGCTTCCACAGGAATTGCGTTCGCCCCGCGCAAAATTACCCTTTGCTGTTGTCATACCGCGCATTGAACGCCTGCACGAACGCATTCCTCAGGATCTGCAGGAATGCCTGAAACGCGCTGACATCCTGGTTGTGCACGCTCCCGCTCAGTTCAACCCGGGTAGCAAACTGGTTTTCGCTCTGGTTCTTGAGCACGGTTTCGCTGCCGCCCACCACGGCTTCCCAGATGGACCGAAAGAAGCCTTTATTCTGGTTTTCGACATCCTGCTTCCAGTTGAAGACTTCAACATCGCGTAGCAGCGGTTTGATGTAACCACTCAACTGGCCTTTATTCGCTTGAGCTTCGATCACCAGATCGCCTTGCCCGGCATTGAAGTCGAAGTTGCCGTAGGCGGACGCAAAGTCGTTCAGGCGCTTGAGCTGTATGCCGGTGGCACGCAGTCGCAAGTCAAAATCCTCGAAGTTGCTGAACGGATCGAAGGTCGCGGACCCTTCCATTTTTGCGTGCCCTTCGAGGAGCGCCTTGCCTTCGAAGCGGGCATCACGATTGCCCTTAACGTCCTCGACGTTCGTCAGGTTATAGAGGCTGGCGTTGAGCGAGTCGGCCTCGATCTTCACTTTCGGCGTTGTGCTGAAATTATTGAAGGTGATCTTGCCGTCATTGATGCGGACTTCGTTGAGGGTAATCGGTAGCAGCTTGTTTATTTGCTCCTGCCAGTCGGTGCCCTTACCCGTCTGTGACGCTTGCTTGTCGTTGCCGCCGTCGACAAAGTTGATCTCTGGCTGGGCGAATATCATCTCGGCAACCACCGCGTGGTCGTACCACAGATGATTCCAGCTCACCGCCAGATCGATGACGGGTACTTTGACGAATGGCACTGGCACCTTGCCGTCCACCTTGACGATATTCAACCCGTTGATTCTGTAAGCGCCGCGCCACAGCGCCAGATCCACATCCGTGACCTGGCCGCGGTAGTCGCCCATGTTGGCGAGCTTGTCATTGAGGTAGTTGCGGACCAGCAAGGGCAGGGTGATATGCACTGCGATCAACAGCACGATAATCCCGGCCAGAGTCCAGAGTGGCCAGCTATAGCGACGTTTCATGGCAAAGGTCTCAAGTTGCGATGAGTTGTTGACTCCGTGCGTTCGCATCCGTTCGCTGCGACTGGACGCATGCAGGTCATGAGGCATAGGCTTCCAACTCTCTGACATCTGATGAACGTGCACAAGGACACCGCCATGAGCCGTATCTACGCTGACAACGCCCACTCGATCGGCAACACCCCACTGGTGCAGATCAACCGTATCGCCCCCCGTGGAGTCACGATTCTGGCCAAGATCGAGGGCCGCAATCCGGGCTACTCGGTGAAATGCCGGATCGGTGCCAATATGATCTGGGACGCTGAAAGCAAGGGCAAACTCAAGCCCGGCATGACTATCGTCGAACCTACCTCCGGCAACACCGGCATCGGCCTTGCATTTGTCGCCGCAGCACGCGGCTACAAGCTGATGCTGACCATGCCCGCGTCCATGAGCATCGAACGCCGTAAAGTTCTCAAGGCATTGGGTGCCGAACTGGTTTTGACCGAGCCCGCCAAAGGCATGAAAGGCGCTATCGAGAAGGCCGAAGAACTGCTGGCCGGCGATCCTGAAAAATTCTTCATGCCAGCCCAGTTCGAAAACCCGTCCAACCCGGCAATCCATGAAAAAACCACTGGTCCGGAGATCTGGAACGACACGGATGGCGCGGTCGATGTGCTGGTCGCGGGTGTCGGCACCGGGGGGACGATCACCGGGGTTTCTCGCTACATCAAAAACACCGCAGGCAAACCGATTCTGTCTGTTGCCGTGGAACCTATGGTTTCGCCGATCATTACTCAGGCGCTGGCGGGTCAGGAAATCAAGCCAAGCCCGCATAAAATCCAGGGTATTGGCGCTGGCTTCATTCCCAAGAACCTTGACCTGTCCCTCGTCGACCGGGTGGAACTGGTCAGTGACGAAGAAGCCAAAGCCATGGCCCTGCGCTTGATGCAGGAAGAGGGCATTCTTTGCGGTATTTCCTGTGGTGCCGCCATGGCTGCAGCGGTACGCATGGCGGAAACCCCGGAAATGCAGGGCAAAACCATCGTCGTGGTCCTGCCAGACTCGGGCGAGCGTTATCTGTCGAGCATGCTCTTCAGTGACCTGTTTACTGATCAGGAGCTGCAGCAGTAAGACCTCGTTTGCACCGCGCTGCTTCTTGTCAGGTCGGCGAGGGTTTATGATGCCCGGCTGGCGAACCATCTACAGGATGGTTCGCCTTCACGCATGATTATCAAGGCAAGACGTACAGCGGTAAGCAAGGAGAGTTAGATGACGTTTTCATTGGCTGCCAAGGTATCGATCCTGATGCTTTTCGTGTGCAGCACGCTGTATGTGCATTTGCGTGGCAAGGCGCGATTGCCGTTGTTGCGTCAGTTCGTCAATCATTCGGCGTTGTTCGCTCCTTATAACGCCCTGATGTACCTGTTTTCCCGCGTGCCGTCCAAGCCGTATCTGGACCGCAGCGCGTTCCCCGAACTGGATGTGCTCAAGGATAACTGGCAGACCATTCGCGAAGAGGCCATGCATCTGTTCGACGAGGGTTATATCCGGGCTGCCGAGAAGAATAACGATGCCGGTTTCGGTTCGTTCTTCAAGAAGGGCTGGAAGCGTTTTTACCTGAAGTGGTATGACAAAGCCTTGCCGTCCGCTGAGGCTCTTTGTCCGAAGACTGTCGCACTGGTCAACTCCATCCCTAACGTCAAAGGCGCGATGTTCGCTCTGCTGCCCGGTGACAGCCACCTGAACCCGCACCGCGACCCGTTTGCCGGTTCGCTGCGCTATCACCTGGGGCTATCGACGCCTAACTCTGATGATTGCCGCATCTACGTGGATGGTCAGGTCTATGCCTGGCGTGATGGCGAAGACGTCATGTTCGACGAAACCTATGTGCATTGGGTCAAGAACGAGACTGACGTGACCCGCGTGATCCTGTTCTGCGACATTGAACGGCCGTTGCGTTCACGCATCATGACCCGCCTCAATCGCTGGGTCAGCGCATTTCTCGGCCGTGCAACAGCGCCGCAGAACACCGACGATGAACGCGTAGGCGGGATCAACCAGGCCTATGCCTGGAGCAAGCGCTTCAGTGATACCTTCAGCGGCAAGGTCAAGCAGTTCAAACGCAAGAACCCGAAAGCCTACCGGGTGTTGCGCCCGGTGCTGGCGGTGGTGGTGCTTACGTTGTTGGGATATTGGTTGTTTGGGTGAGGTTGAACACAGGTTTCATATAAAACCTGTGCAGACTGTGTGAAAACTACTGCAGGCTGGGCACCTTCGGTGCTACGCGCACAATACTGCGTTAAAAACAGGCGAAAAATGCTCATTTAGAACACAAACCTGTGGGAGCGAATTTATTCGCGAAAGCGGGGGTATCAGGCACCGATGTTCTTCAGGCCTGGCTCCTTCGCGAATAAATTCGCTCCCACGCAATACGCAAACTTCCTTCAGGTTGTCTTCACCGCCGCAGGCCGCAACACCAGCCACAGCGACACCGCAATCAGCGCGCCGCCGTAGACGTGCACCATCGACAGCGGCTCATCCAGAAATAACGCACCCCACAGTACGCCGAACGGCGGAATCATGAACGTGACCGTCATTGAACTGAGCGGGCCGATGCTGCTCATCAGGCGGAAATACAGGATGTAGGCCAGAGCGGTGCAAACGAGGCCCAGACCCAGCAGCGATACCCAGACACTGACGCCACCCCAACTGGCAGGCGGGTCGGTGAACACGCGATAGCCAAAAAAAGGCAGCAGCAACAAGGTTGCGCCAAGCATGCTGCCCAGTGCTGAAAGACGACTGTCCAGTCCGCCCTGACGGTCCAGCCAGCGGCGGGTCAGGAAGCCGGCGAACGCATAACACGTGGTCGCCAGCAGGCAGGCGAGGGCACCCATCAACAGCTCAAGGTTGAAAGCCACCGGTCCTGCACGCGTCAGGATGCCGACACCGACCAACCCCAGAAAGACGCCGCAGATCTTCACTGCCGAGAGCTTCTCACTGAAGAACAACCCGCCGACTAATACGCCCATCAGGGGTGTCGTGGCATTGAAAATCGACGAGTAACCGGCAGGCAGCGTTTGCGCTGCAATCGAGTAAAGCGTCGCTGGCAGCCCTGAGTTGATTACCCCCAGCAGCATGCAGGTCTTGAGCTTGCCACGAAAATCCAGGTGCACGCGCATCAACAGGAAAATGATCAGCAGGCCTGCTGCGGCAATGGACACACGAAAAAAGGCAGTCGGCACGCTGCCCAATACGGGCGCAACAATGCGCATGAACAGAAAGCTCGCGCCCCAGATGGCGGCGAGCACCAGCAGGTTGACGATATCGGCAGGTTTCATGAAAGGTCCTTCTTGTTAGAAGGGCGGGAGTTTTACCGGGAGATGGATGCTGTTGCAATGATTTGTAACGTTATTGGCAATTGTCTGATTTCGATGTCGCGCTACCGCACGTAACTGGTAATAAAACCTGATAACTCGTCATACAACTGTGTGAAATTGTTAAACATTTAATACTTCAAATTATCGATATCCGGTCATTAATTTATTCTCTCCTCTGCCGACACAACGTATTAGGTTGCCGCAACGCAGTCAACGCTGCCAGGTGACTTTAATCCAACGCCAATGTATTGGCTTCATGTCTTGGAGGGCCCGTATTTCAAGGGCCTCAGCAATCGCCATGAAAAATACAAATCTATTAAAACTATCGCATTCCACCGTTTTAATCGGTTTGTGATCGGAGAGGAAGTGTCGTGATGGCTTTGAAGTTTCGTCATAAAATTCTGCTGGCTGCCTCGATCATCGTGGTATTGGCGTTCGCGTTATTCACGCTGTACAACGATTATCTGCAGCGCAATACGATTACCAAAAACCTTGAAAACTCGGTGGCTCAAGCCGGTGAGCTGACAGCGACTGGCATTCAGAGCTGGTTGAGCGGACGCATTCTTATTCTGGAAAACCTGGGGCAAAACGTTGCCCGACAAGGGACCAAGAGTGATCTGGGCGGCCTGGTAGGCCAACCGTCGCTGACGTCGACGTTCCAGTTCACTTACATCGGTGATACCGAGGGCGTGTTCACTCAACGACCTGACGCCGAAATGCCTGCCGGGTACGACCCTCGCAAGCGTCCCTGGTACACCTCGACGGTAACCGCCGACAAGACCATCATCAGCGCGCCTTACCTGGCCTCGGTAGGTGGATTGGTGGTGACCATCGCCAGTCCGATCAAGATCAATGGCAAGCTTGCGGGTGTTGCAGGCGGCGACCTGAGCTTGGAGACCCTGGTCAAAATCGTTAACTCGGTAGAGTTCGGCGGTCTGGGGCATGCCTTCCTGGTCAGCGGCGACGGACAAGTCATCGTCAGCCCGGACAAAGACCAGGTGATGAAAAATCTCAAGGACATCTACCCAGGGCAAACCCTGACCCTGGACAAGAAGTTGCGTGAAGTCACCCTCAACGGCCAGCAACGCTTGCTGTCGTTTGCCCCGATCAGCGGGTTGCTGGGGGCGGACTGGTACATCGGACTGTCGATCGATAAAGATAAAGCCTACGCGCCACTGGGCGAATTCCGGACCTCAGCGCTTATTGCAATGGTGGTGGCCGTCATCGTGATCGCCTTGCTGTTGAGCCTTCTGATCAGTGCGCTGATGCGTCCGCTGACAGCGATGGGCCGTGCGATGCAGGACATCGCGCAGGGTGAGGGTGATCTGACCCGCCGCCTGAGCATTCAGGGCAAGGATGAATTTGCCGAGTTGGGTGGCTCATTCAACCAGTTCGTCGAGCGCGTGCACGCGTCAATCTCGGAAGTTTCTTCAGCGACGCTGCTGGTTCATGACCTGTCGCAACGGGTAGAGCAGTCGTCCAATTCCTCGATTCTTGGTTTTGACGAGCAGAGCGCCCGGACCAATAGCGTGGCCGCCGCGATCAATGAACTTGGCGCTGCTACTCAGGAGATCGCCCGCAACGCTTCCGATGCTTCCGCTCAGGCCAGTCAGGCCCGCGAACAGGCAGAAGACAGCCGCGCAGTGGTGGAAAAAACCATTCAGGCAATGACCGGTCTTTCATCCAAGATCAGCGATTCCTGCACGCAAGTCGAAACCCTGAACACCAGCACTGAAAACATCGGGCAGATTCTCGACGTGATCAAAAGCATCTCGCAGCAGACCAATTTGCTGGCGCTCAATGCCGCAATCGAGGCCGCGCGCGCAGGTGAAGCCGGTCGTGGCTTTGCGGTAGTAGCCGATGAAGTACGTAACCTGGCGCACCGCACTCAAGAGTCTGCCGATCAGGTGCACAAGATGATCGGCGAGTTGCAGCAGGGCTCTCATGACGCCGTGGAGAACATGAACCAGAGTCAGGCCAGCAGCCGCGACAGCGTTGACGTCGCCAATCAGGCGGGCATTCGACTGACCAGCGTCACCCAGCGCATCAGCGAAATCGACGGTATGAATCAGTCAGTGGCGGCTGCCACTGAAGAGCAGACCGCCGTGGTGGAAACACTCAACGTCGATATCAGCCAGATCAACATGCTGAACCAGCAGGGCGTCGCCAACCTCAACGAAACCCTGTCCGACTGCGCCGCGCTTTCGCAACAGGCAGGTCGTCTGAAACAGTTGGTGGCAAGCTTCAAGATCTGACCGATCCATCGGTGAATGTCAGCAAAGGCCAGCGAGCGTTGCAGTTCCTGGCCTTTTTTCAGCGCAAAGGAGAGTGCGCGATATTCAAAGACTCAGGTTTATTCGTAATCCGGAAGTTTTACCTTCTCCGAATCACGAAGGAACAGATTGGAAAATGCTTTGCGTATCATGGGTTGACCGGCAATACGCATTGCGCCCCTGAGTAACGTCAGTCCCCCGCGAGTGTGAGGCCAGAGCATACGTGGAACAATCTTCGGAACGCCTTGGCCTTCTTTCACGAATGGCCGCATCACTCGCTCGTACGCTGCAAGCGCGGACGGCAGATCCTCAGTCCTCGACAGCTCGCCCGCCAATACGTATCCACCGACAATCGCGAGGGTGGTGCCGATACCCGACAGGGGAGTAGCGCACCAGGCAGCGTCGCCAGTCAGGACAACCCGATCGTCATACCACCGGTTCATCCTCACCTGCCGAAGGACATCAAAATAGAAATCGTCTGTCCTGGACATACCGTCGAGAATGCGCGGGAAGTGCCATCCTGCATCCGAGAATTTCTCTTGCAGGAACTGCTTCTGACGCTCGGTATCCCACTGGTTTTCACCCTCGGGTTTCTTCTGCATCCCCATGTAAACATGGACAGTGTCCTGTCGACCTGGCTTCAGCGTTGCCCCGATACCGCCAACGGTATTGTATTGACGGGCAAACACTCCATCCTCGGACGTCCTGGGGATGGCGAAGTAGGCGATAGTAATATCCATCCACTTCGGCTTGTTCTCTCCCGGGAAAACCAGTTCGCGGGTGGGTGAGCCAACCCCTTCTGCAACGATGACGAGATCGTAGCGATCGCTTGGGCTGTTCTCGAAATGCACGGTGACACCATGGGCATCCTGCTCTAGCGCCTTGATTGTTTCGTTGAAGCGATAGTTTGAACGCTGACTTGCGGGTTCATAGATCATGCTGGCGATATCGCCGCGCATTATTTCCAGCTCGGCTGTTGGCCCGTCGCCTATGTCCTCGACTGCAAATCGCGCGATGGTGTTGTCATGTTCGTCGACCCAGTCCGTGCCCGCCTCACCGGTAGTGAGGTCGAGAGCCGCTTGCTCCAGCCCCATCTTTCGCAAGACTTGGCGACCAGCGCCACGCACGTCCACGTTTTGCCCGCCATCGCGAAATTGAGGGGCCTTTTCTATAACGGTCACATCAAAGCCATGGCGGGAAAGCCACCACGCTGTGGTGTTGCCTGCAACACTTGCCCCACTGATGAGGATTCTTCTGGACATGCGGATTCTCCTGTAATCCGCACTTTGTATCACGCGTGATATAAATAAACATCACGCGTGATACAAAATGTTACTCTTCCAGATTGCCGATGAAGCGCTGGAGCAACGTAACGAAAACCGTAGCCTCTTCTGGACTGAAGCCTTCCAGGCCACGTGCATTGGTGTCGAGCAAAACCTGTTTTCCCAATGCCGCCACCTCCTGACCTCGCGCTGTGATGCTCACGTTGGCAGCACGCTTGTTTGTGGCAACAACGGAACGCTGGATGAGGCCAGCAGCTTCCAGCTTGTCCAGAGTCGCAACCATTGCGGGCTGTTTGACGGCAGAGGCTTTTACAAGGTCGCGCTGAAGCATGGGGCCGCGCCAGGCAAGCCACAATAACGGGCCGAGCAGGGTTAGCGAAATACCGTGAGACCGTAACGCGGCATCGGTCGCGCGGTTGAACACGCGTTCCGCGTGATTGGCGAGATAGCCGGGAGCGACGGCGGCTTCCGGGTGGATGTCTTTATCATTCTTCATCGGAGCATTTTGTCGGATTTTGAAAGGTTCCACTACCTGCGGCCAGCGTCTAGTTTTAAACAGCAAGTCCCTTGCCCAATCTGCGTTCATGCAGCGAAACCAGAAATAGTGAAAAACTCCGAGAAAATCTACAAACCTGCATTCATCCGTTCTGAATATCACGTAAGACTGATCCCGATCACGCTCTTCTCGTCCGACAAACCTTTGATTTTCTGGCGTAATCCCTGACAATCGCGCCCCTCTTTTCTGAGGGGACGCGAAACTGCCCGGTTTATCTGACGCGTCCCTGCCATGTTGTATTAACCGGCACGGAGATTCGACCGGATGAATGATCAGGCCAATAGCGTCGAACAGCGTTTTGATGCAGCCGCTACACCGATTGCGGCATGGAGTCGTCATGACACCACCTGGATGCTCGGGTTGTTCGGCACCGCCATCGGCGCAGGTACGTTGTTCTTGCCCATCAACGCAGGTATTGGCGGCTTCTGGCCGTTGCTGGCCCTGGCGTTGCTGGCGTTTCCGATGACCTACTACGCGCATCGCGGTTTGACCCGCTTTGTGCTGTCCGGCCGTGAAGGCGCAGACATCACGGAAGTCGTTGAGCAGCACTTCGGCAAAAGCGCCGGGACGCTGATCACCGCGTTGTACTTCTTTGCGATCTTCCCGATTCTGCTGATCTACAGTGTGGCGCTGACCAATACCGTTGGCAGCTTTCTTGAGCACCAGCTTCACATCCAGCCGCCGCCCCGCGCCTTGCTGGCGTTTGTGCTGATCCTCGGGTTGCTGGCAGTTGTGCGCTGTGGAGAACGGTTCATCGTCAAGGCCATGAGCCTGATGGTCTACCCGTTCATCGTGGCGTTGCTTTTCCTGGCGGTGTTCCTGATTCCGCACTGGAACGGCGGCATTCTTAGCACGGCCACCACGGTGCCGGAGCCTTCGGCATTCCTGCATACCTTCTGGCTGGCAATTCCGGTGATGGTGTTCTCCTTCAACCATTCGCCGATCATCTCGGCGTTTGCCGTTGACCAGAAGCGCATGTACGGCGATCAGGCTGAAGGTCGCAGTTCGGAGATTCTGGCGCGGGCTCACGGTTTGATGGTGGTCATGGTGATGTTCTTCGTGTTCAGCTGCGTGCTGACCCTGTCGCCAGCACAACTGGCTGAAGCCAAGACCCAGAACATTTCGATCCTGTCGTATCTGGCTAACCATTTCAGCAACCCGACGATTGCCTTCGTGGCACCGCTGATTGCTTTCGTGGCGATTGCCAAATCATTCCTGGGCCACTACATCGGTGCCAGTGAAGGTTTGAAAGGCATCGTGGTGAGAACCGGCCTGCGTCCCGCGCCCAAAGCGCTTGATCGCCTCACCGCAGCCATGATGCTGGTGGTGTGCTGGGTTGTAGCGACACTTAACCCAAGCATCCTCGGCATGATCGAAACCCTTGGCGGGCCGATCATTACCGCGTTGCTGTTTCTGATGCCGATGTACGCCATCCACAAAGTCCCGGCCATGCGTCAATACGCAGGCAAGGCGTCCAACGTGTTTGTGGTGATTGTGGGTGTGGTGTCGATGCTGGCGCTGGTGTATTCGTTGATGCAGTAATCTTTGAACAGGTAATACACAGTCTCAATTGAAACGCGATCCCCTGTGGGAGCTGAGCTTGCTCGCGATAAGGCTGGACGCGATCTAAAGTGAACCGCGTCCAGCCTTATCGCGAGCAAGCTCAGCTCCCACAGGATGTCTGTTTGCCTCAATGAAGTGTCAGTCAGGGGACTACTCACTGCGCCGGGTAGTCCGCCACGACCCGCTCTTCACCCGAAGCCGTCAGACCAATAATCTGATGGGCGCTTCTTCGATTACCCGACTCCATACCCGGCGAACCCATCGGCATGCCGGGTGCAGCGACGCCGATCAGGTCTTTCTGGGCCACGAGTTCACGGATCTCTGAAACCGGCACATGACCTTCGACAAACTTGCCATTGATCACGCCGGTATGACATGAGCCTAGTTTCTCGGGCACGCCGAGTTTTTTCTTCACCGCGCTCATATTGTCTTCAGGATGATCATTCACGGTAAAACCGTTTTCCTTGAGGTACGCCATCCACTTGGTGCAGCAACCGCAATTCGGGTCGCGGTAGACGTCGATGGTTTGCGGCGCGGCATGCAGCAGCGCGCTGAAACCGAGGAGGGCGATCAGGCTGGCTTGTTTGATCTTCGAAAGCGTCATGAGAGATGTGCTCAAGGATGTTCAAAGTGCAGAGGCTACACGGGTTGTGAGGGCTGGAAAATACCTTGGTCCGCAGCACCCTTATCGCGGGCAAGCCTCGCTCCCACATGAAAATAACATTCTCCTGTGGGAGCGAGGCTTGCCCGCGATAAGGGCTACAAAGTTTTCAGCTGGATTGCGTTAGCTTAGGCTCAATAAGCCGCCACCAACCCATCCTTCCTCGGATCAGTCCCGCCCACATACCCATGCGCCGTACGCTGGATGATCTGGGCGCCGCCAAAGGCAAACACGCCACTTGGCTCTTCGACATCAATGTCATGACCTTTGGCGCGCAGGGCTTTGACCACTTCAGGGTCAAACGCACGCTCCACGGCAACCTTCAGACCGGACTCGATCCTCCAGCGCGGTGCGTCGGCAGCGGCCTGCGGGTTCTGTTTGTAACGCAGAATGCGCATCATCATCTGCAAATGACCCTGCGCCTGCATTGGACCGCCCATCAAGCCGAAGGACATCAACGGCGTACCGTCGGCGTTCATCACAAAGCCGGGGATGATGGTGTGGAACGGGCGCTTGCGCGGTGCCACGTAATTAACGTGCTGCGGATCAAGCGAGAAGCCTGCGCCACGGTTCTGCATGCTGATGCCGGTACCTGGCACTACAACACCGGAACCGAAGCCCATGTAGTTGGACTGGATGAACGAGATCATCATGCCGCTTTCATCGGCTGCTGACAGGTACACCGTGCCACCCGGTTTTGGCGAGCCGTGCCCCGGATTCGCAGCCTGATCAGTCACCAGTCCGGCGCGCTCCATCAGGTAGGCCTTGCCCAGCAAATCCTCGGAAGGTACACGCATGTGATCGCTGTCGGCGACGTGTTCGTCCAGGTCAGCCAAGGCCAGTTTCATGGCTTCAAGCACTGGGTGAACGGTTTCAAGGCTGTCCACCGGATGCTCGCCGACACCCAGCGCTTCAAGCATGGTTAAACCGGCAAGCGTTGCAATGCCCTGGCCATTCGGTGGCAGTTCATGAACGACGGCACCGGCATACGGCACTGACAGTGTTTCGATCCAGTCCACGGTGTGCGTTGCCAGATCGTCGAGGCTCATGACGCTGCCATTGGCGTTGGCATGGGCAATGATTGCCTCTGCCAGTTCACCACGATAGAACGCTTCGCCCTTGGTTTGGGCGATCAGTTCCAGGGTGCGGGCGTGGTCCTTGAGTTTGATTTTCTCGCCAGCCAGCGGCGCCTTGCCATCCGGCATGAAACACTCGGCAAAGCCCGGTTGATCCTTGAGCAACTGCGAGCCGCGCTTCCACAGCTCGGCGATGATCGGCGTGACCTGATAGCCATCGCGGGCATAGCCAATCGCTGGTTCAGCCAATGTGGCGAACGGCAACTTGCCGTAACGCTCCGACAACTCAACCCAGGCCGACACCGCACCCGGCACGCTGACCGCAGGCCAGCCACGTTGCGGCATCTGGCTCTGGCCAGCGAAATACTCGGGCGTCCAGGCCTGCGGTGCGCGACCGGAAGCGTTCAGACCTTGCAGCTTGTTGCCGTCCCAGACAATAGCGAAGGCATCGCTGCCAATCCCGCAACCAGTGGGCTCGACCACGGTGAGCACCATGGCCGCAGCGATAGCGGCGTCGACCGCGTTGCCGCCCTTGCGCAGCATGTCCAGCCCGGCCTGAGCGGCCAGTGGCTGGGAGCAGGCGACCATGTTGTTGCCCATCACCGGCGAACGTGCCGAAGCGTAAGGTTGGCTGTAATCCAGATCATCGAACATATGCGTTTCTCTTTGGCAGAATAACGAAAGGTTTAGCCTTTGGGGTCCAGCGCATCGCGCAGGCCGTCACCCAGCAGGTTGAAACACAGGACCGTGATGTAGATCGCCACGCCGGGCGCAATCGACATCCACGGAGCCTGCTCCATGAAATTCTTTGCAGTATTGAGCATCGAGCCCCAGGACGGCGAGGGTGGTTGCTGACCCAGGCCGAGGAACGACAGGCTGGCTTCGGCCAGAATCGCCGAAGCAATGGTCAGCGTGGCTTGCACCACCAGCGGCGACATCACGTTGGGCAGCACGTAACGCAGGATGATCCAGCGATCCGGCAGGCCAATAGCGCGTGCACCTTCCAGATAATCCTCGTGCTTGATCGACAGCACCTGACCGCGGGTCAGCCGGGCGAAGATCGGCATGGCGGAGAGGCCGATGGCGATCATCGCGTTGGTCAGGCTTGGGCCGAGAAACGCGCCCAGTGCGATGGCCAGTACCAGAAACGGGCAGGACAGCAGCGCCTCCATGACCTGGGAAATGATCATGTCCAGCTTGCCGCCGAAGTACCCGGCCAGCAGGCCCAGGGGCACGCCGATAAACATGGCGATGGCCACCGAAACACCACCGGCCAGCAGCGAACTGCGAGCGCCAAACAGCAACCGCGAAAACAGATCCCGGCCCAGTTCGTCGGTGCCCAGCCAGTACATCAGCGAGGGCGCTTTACGCACGGCGAGGAAGTTGGCTTTCAGCGGGTCATGGGGCGCAATCCATGGCGCCAGAAGGGCCGCCAGGACAAACAGCAGTAACACCGCCGCGCCAATCACCGCGCCTTTGTTGGCGAGGAATTTCTTCAGGAACGGCGAGCGGCTGCGGGGCAGGATCGCGCTGTGCGGGAGGCTGGCAATAGCGGTCATCAGGCAGTCCTCAGGCGCGGGTTGATCAGACGGTAAAGCACGTCGGCCAGCAAGTTCAGCATCAGGAAGCCAATCGCGACACACAACACCACGCCTTGCACCACGGCGTAATCACGATTGAACACGGCATCGACGATCATCTTGCCGAAGCCCGGAATACTGAACACCTGCTCGGTGAGTACTGCGCCGCCAAGCAGTTCACCGAACAGCAACGTGGTCAGCGTCACGATGGGCATCAGCGCGTTGCGCAGCGCGTGCTTGAGAATCACCGTGCGCGGGAACAACCCTTTGGCCCGGGCAGTACGGACGTAGTCGGTACGCAACACTTCGAGCATGGCGCTACGGGTGTGGCGCATGAGAATCCCCGACAACCCGGCACCCAATACGAAGGCTGGCAAAATCAACGTCTTCAGGTTTTGCCCGAAATCCTCGCCCATGGGCACGAAACCAGAGGCGGGCAGCCATTGCAGTTTCACCGCGAAGATCATGATCAGCAGGATGCCTAGCCAGAAGTGCGGAATGGAAATCCCCGACAGCGCCACGACGTTGGCCCCGTAATCCACGGCGGTGCCTTTGCGCACCGCCGAGATAATCCCGGTGGGGATGCCGATCAGCAACGCAATCAGCAAGGCCAGCACCGCCAGCTCAATGGTCACCGGCAACTTGGACGCCAGCAGCGTGGTCACCGGTTGCTCAGTGCGCAACGAGGTGCCGAAGTCGCCGGTCAGCACGTTGCCGACCCAGTTCAGGTACTGCAACGGGATCGGGTCATCGAGCCGGTACTTGTCGCGCAGGTATTCCATGACCGCCGGATCGCGTTCTTCCCCGGCCATGGCCAGCACCGGGTCACCCGGCAGCAGCTTCTGCAGGGTGAAGACGAACAGCGAAACCAGAATCAGCGTCGGAATCGAGCTGAGCAGGCGTCGCAGGATAAACATCAGCATGCCGGAACCTCGCAGGTGCGTCCGTCAGTCATGGTTTGAACGCGACGTTGGCCAGACGAATCAGGCCGTCCGGGTTTGGCACGAAGCCAGTCACGTTGTTACGCATGGCAATGATGCGTGGGTCGAAATACAGGTACGCAGTCGGTACTTCGTCAGCCAGCAAACGTAGCGCTTCGTTGTACAGCGCCTGACGTTGTGGAACGTCGTTGACTGTGCGCGCTTTGTTGAGCAGTTCGTCGAGCTTGGCGTTGCAGTATTTGCCGTCGTTCTGGCCGCCTTTGCAGGTCACGAACTGGTGGATGTCGCCATCCGGATCAGGACGGCCCGACCAGGCGCTCATGCCGATCTGGAAATTGCCGCTTTGCTGTTCGCTAAGCATCGTGGCGTATTCAGTGGCAATCAGATTGACCTTGAAGCCCGCTTCTTCAGCCATGGCCTGAATGATCTGCCCGACCTGCTGCGCGATAGGGTTGTTGGCCACTTTCAGGTCTACCGCCAACGGCAGCTTCACACCGGCCGCGGCCAGCAGCGCCTTGCTTTTCTCGACGTCCCGAGCCGGGATCGGCAGTGCCTGATCGTAGTACGGGCTGTTTTTCGGGAACGGTTGGGCGCTTGGCGCGTAGAGGCCTTCGAACACCACCTGGTTGATCGCATCGCGGTCGATGGACAACTCGAATGCTTTGCGGACGCGCTTGTCTTTGCCCATCGGCGTGTTGGCTTTTTCGCCGTTGCCGATGTTGAACATCAACTGCATGTAGCCCAGGCCAGGCGTGTTGTAGATCGCCAGCTTGCTGTCGCCCTTGACGGTTTTGACGTCGGTCGGCGCGACGCGCTCGATGATGTCTAGATCGCCGGAGCGCAGGTTGGCCAAGCGCACCGAGGTATCCGGAATCGGCAGGAACACCACTTTGTCGAAGTGATACGCCTGCTTGTTCCAGTAGTTGTCAAAACGCTCCAGCACGATGCGATCCTGCTGCACGCGCTGGACGAATTTGTAAGGACCTGAGCAGACAGGTTTGGACGCGAATTCGCCCTGAGCGGCTTTTGGTGCAAGCATCATCCCGGCCCGGTCCGAGAGCTGTGAAACCAGCGTGGCATCGGCTTGCTTGAGTTTGATGGCGACGGTTTTCGTGTCGATCACTTCAACGCTGTCCACCGACGCCAGCTCGCTTTTGCGCAGGGAGTCGGGCAGGGTGCGGGCGCGGTCCAGGTTGAACTTCACCGAGGCCGCATCGAAAGGTTCGCCATCGTGGTAGGTCACGCCTTCGCGCAAGGTCATGGTCAGGGTTTTGCCGTCCTCACTCCAGTTCCAGGCGGTGGCCAGCTGTGGCGCGTAGGTCAGGTCCGGGTTGACGTCCACCAGCTTGTCGCACAACGCGGTGTACACCAGACGGCCGGAATAGGTGCGTGAACGATGCGGATCCAGCACATCGGGATCGTCCTGAATGCCGATGCGCAAGGTCGATTCGGCAAAGGCGGCGTTGGCGGCCAGCAATAACAATGTTCCTGTCATGACGCGTGCGATTTTCATGGCTGGCTCTCCACTGCAAGGGATTGATGGTTCTTGAACAGATTCAGGCGCTGGGTGTAGGCAGCGCTGGGTGTCGGAAGGATCAAGGTGCCGCTGCCCGCGTTGGCGATTTCACGCCAGAAGTGGCAGGCCACCTGGCGCTCCGCCTCGACGGTTTCCATGACCGGCACGGCCTCTTTGCACAGCGCGCGGGCATGGGGGCAACGGGTATGAAAACGGCAACCGGAAGGCGGGCGGCTCGGGCTGGGCATATCGCCGCCGAGCAAAGGGCGCGGCTGACGCAAATCCGGGTGGCTCACCGGTACGGCGGCCATCAGCGCCTGGGTATAGGGATGCAAAGGGTTTTCGAACAGCGCGTTGACCGGCGCCAGCTCGACGATTTCACCCAGATACATCACCGCGACCCGGTCGCTCATGTGGCGGATTACGGCCAGCCCGTGGGCGACAATCACCAGGGTCAGGCCGAACTGATGCTTGAGGTCTTCCAGCAGGTTGACCACTTGCGCCTGCACCGAAACGTCCAGTGCCGACACCGGCTCGTCGCCGAGGATCAGCCGCGGCTCGGAAGCCAATGCGCGAGCAATACCGATACGCTGGCGCTGACCACCGGAGAATTCGTGAGGATGGCGACCGCCGTGTTCCGGGGCCAGACCAACCGTACGCAGCAGTTCGGCGACCTTGGCCTGACGGTCGCTGCGACTGGCTTCGCTGTGCAGCCAGATCGGTTCGCCGACGATGGATTCCACCGTCATGCGCGGGTTCAGCGATGCGAACGGGTCCTGGAAAATGATCTGCAAGTCGCGGCGTACCTGACGCAGCTTTTCCGCCGACAGGTTGGCCAGGTTTCGGCCTTCGTAAATCACGTCGCCCGCAGTTGGTTGCAGCAGGTTGAGCAGCAAGCGGCCAAGGGTTGATTTGCCCGATCCGGACTCTCCCACCAACGCCAGCGTTTCGCCTTTGCGAACCGACAGGTTTACCTGATTGACCGCTTGCACGGGTGGCTTCTTTGGCTGGAAAAGACCGCTTTCCACCGCGAAGTGCTTGCTCAGGCCGATGCCTTCCAGAATGGGTTTCTGCGTGCTGCTGTCGGGGTTGGTACGCTCGGCGATGTCTCGTTCGGAAAGGCTCACGCACTGACTCCCACATGCTGTTCCAAGGGGGCGCGGATGCACGCGGCGAAGTGTCCGGGAGACAGTTCAAGCAGCGGCGGTCGCTCTTCCCGGCATCGCTGGATGACAAAAGGGCAGCGCCCGGCGAAGCGGCAACCGCTCGGCATTTCTGCCGGTGTCGGTACGCGACCATTGATCGTTGCCAGGCGACCTTCACGAGGCCCAATCGATGGCATCGAACCCATCAGGCCAATGGTGTACGGATGCTGCGGATCGTCGAACAGAGTCTTCACCGGGCCGCTTTCCACCACGCGACCGGCGTACATCACCATCACGTCGTCGGCGACTTCGGCGACCACGCCCAAATCGTGGGTGATCAGAATCATCGCGGTGCCGGTTTCGTTCTGCAGGTTGGCGACCAGCGAGAGGATCTGCGCCTGAATAGTCACGTCCAGTGCGGTGGTCGGCTCGTCAGCAATGATCAGCGCTGGATCGTTGGCCAGCGCCATGGCGATCATTGCCCGCTGACGCATGCCGCCAGAGAGTTCGTGAGGGTAGGCATCCAGTCGCTGGCGGGCGTCCGGTACGCGGACTTTTTCGAGCATTTCCAGCGCCCGCTGCCGGGCTTCCTTGTCCGAAAAGCCTTGATGGCGAATCACGCTTTCGGCGATCTGCTCGCCGATAGTGAAGACCGGGTTCAGTGACGTCATCGGCTCCTGAAAAATCATCGCCATGCGATTGCCGCGCACGTCCAGCAAGCGCTCTTCGGACATGCCCAGCAAGGCTTCATCAATCAGCAACGAATCGCTCGCGGCAACTTTTGCGGTGGCGGGTAACAGGCCCATCAGTCCCATGGAGGTCACGCTCTTGCCACAGCCGGATTCGCCGACGATGGCCAGGGTCTTGCCGCGCTTGACGGAGAACGACACGCCGTCGACCACATTGGCGGGCGCACCGGCGAAGCGAACGGTCAGGTCGCTGACGCTGAGGACTGTGTTATCGGTGGTTGAGGCGGTGGCGCTCATAAGCTGGCCTCCAGGTCTTGATTGATGACGTTATCCAGCGCCTGTTGCAACGCCCGCAAATGGCCGCGCATGGCGGTAGCGGCCTTGATCGGGTCGCGGGTTTCGATGGCACTGACGATGTCGTCGTGATCGTGGCTGTAAGTGTCGAGGCGGTCGGCGTTACGCGCCCGTTGACGCAGATCGCGCCAGGCCGGGTCCAGACGAATCGCATCGAGCATTTCGAAAATATCCAGCATCAACCGATTGCCCGCCGCTTCAGCAATGGCGCGGTGCAGGGAGCTGTCCCAGAGCTCAATGCCTTCGGCATCGGGATGCTCGGCTTCCTGCTGGCGAGTGGTGCGCTCGGCAAGGCGGCGCAGGATCGCCATCTGCTCGCCATTGGCCCGCACTGCGGCGAGTGAGGCCAGCGCGGGCTCCAGATGCAGACGCGCTTCCATAACCTCGCTGAAATTGGTCCGCCCGGAAAGCCGGGCAAAACTCATGGCCGCGCTGGGTGGCGTCGGGCCGACAAAGGTCCCTTTGCCTTGCCGCCGCCAGATCTGGCCTTCGGCTTCCAGCACTGCCAGCGCGCGACGAATCGCGCGCCTGCTGACACCGAAATCGGTAGCCAGATCGCGCTCGGTAGGCAGCGCCCGTTGGGGGAACGCCGCATGCTGAGCAACGATCTGCCGTAAGGCATCCAGCGCCAGTTTCGAAGAGTTATCGATGGGCGTGTCAGGGTCGAACCTTTGCATCGTGGTACTCGCGCCAGACCAGAAAAAGATGCCCTGAGCTGCCTGTAGGCAGTGATTCGAGGCAAGAGGGCTGGTGCAAGAGCGATGCCAATGGAAATTGGTTCGATAGTTTTTCAGGCTCTATATGCCTGGAGATTGCTAGCGATCAGCGTTGTCGGGCCAATGTGCAAAGGTTCGGCGGGGTGGTTCAGGGGGATGAACGGTAATTGGTTCGCGGGTGGGTGAACCAATTTCAGGGGAGGTTCAGATTTTGTGCATCAATGCGGGCGTGGTGCGCCGGGGTGGTGCCTGATGACCCTGTGGGAGCTGGGCTTGCCCGCGATAAACGATAACGCGGTATGTCTTCAAGTCGCGTCTCATGCATCGCGGGCAAGCCCAGCTCCCACAGGGGTTACATTTCAATCCACAGACATGTGAATTTTTGCCTGATCAATTAATAGCCGACCCAGTCTTCACCGGCTCATCTTCATCCTTCATCTTGCGGAAGTACGTCGACAACAATGCCCCGGAGATGTTGTGCCACACGCTGAACAGCGCGCTCGGCACAGCCGCCAGCGGCGAGAAGTGCGCACTGGCCAGTGCGGCACCGAGACCTGAGTTCTGCATGCCGACTTCAAGTGCCAGGGATTTACGCTGAGGCAGCGGCAGTTTGAACACCTTGCCGGTGAAGTAACCCAGCAGGAAGCCGAAAGTGTTGTGCAGGATCACCACAGCCATGATCAGCAAGCCGGACTCAGCGATCTTCGCCTGGCTGGCGGCAACCACGGCGCAGACGATCATCACGATGCTCACTACGGAAATCAGCGGCAGCACGTCAATCGCGTAGGCGACCCGGGCACCCAGCAGGCGTTGAGCCAGAACGCCAAGCACGATGGGCAGCATGACCAGTTGCAGGATCGACCAGAACATATCCATGAAGGACACCGGCAACCAGGCCGAGGCGAGGAACCAGATCAGGGTGGGCGTCAGCAGCGGAGCGAGCAGGGTGGTGACCGCTGCAATGGCCACGGCCAGCGCCAGGTCACCCTTGGCCAGCCATGCCATAACGTTGGACGAGGTACCGCTCGGGCAGCAACCCACCAGAATCACGCCGACGGCGATTTCTGGCGGCAAGCTAAACACCTGACACAACAACCATGCCACGCCGGGCATGATCACGAAGTGCGCAACCACACCCAGGGCTACACGCCATGGATTGCGGGCCACTTCGGAAAAGTCTTCAAGCTTCAGGGTGAGACCCATGCCGAACATCACCAGACCCAGCAACGGGACGATGAGGGGCTTGAGCCCGATGAACGCTTGGGGGAACACGAAGGCCAATATGGCGAACAGAAGCACCCAGTACGCAAAGGTATTACCGACAAAACGACTCAAGGTTGCCAATGCACGCATGGCGGGTTCCTTTCTTATTAGGTTGGGGGAGGGGGCGTCATCTGGCTGGATACGTAAAGCTGTAGGAGCTGCCGAAGGCTGCGAAGCGGTTTAACAGGTAAATTGCTTCGCAGCCTTCGGCAGCTCCTACAGGTGACCAGTGGTGTTTAAATCCCCTGCGGAATCTCTTCACCGCCCAGTGCTTCAAACAGCTCTGGCAGGAATTCACCGAAGGTCAGCATCATCAGGGTGAAGCTGGCGTCCAGTTGACCCAAGGCCTCGTCGCCGCCGTCCTGTTCCGCTTGATCCTGCAACAGGTCTTCGAACTTCAGACGCTTGACGGTCATCTTGTCGTCAAGCACGAAGGACAGTTTGTCCTGCCATGCCAGGGACAGCTGGGTCACGACTTTGCCGGTGTTCAGGTGCAGCTGGATTTCATCGCTGGTCAGGTCCTGACGTTTGCAACGCACAATCCCGCCATCTTCGTGGGTGTCGCGCAGTTCGCATTCATCCAGCACGAAGAAGTTGTCGGCAGCCTTCTGCGTGGTGACCCAGTCGGTCATCACAGCGGTAGGTGCGGTTTTCACCGTCAGCGGACGTACCGGCAGGGTGCCGATTACTTCACGCAGGGTCGACAGCAAATCCTCAGCGCGTTTCGGGCTGGCCGAGTTGACCAGAATCAGGCCCTGTTTCGGCGCAATAGCGGCGAAGGTCGACGAACGACGAATAAAGGCACGCGGCAGGAACGCCTGGATGATTTCATCCTTGATCTGCTCGCGTTCCTTCTTATAGACCTTGCGCATTTGCTCGGCTTCGATCTCGTCGACCTTCTCCTTTAATGCATCACGCACAACGCTACCCGGCAGGATGCGTTCTTCTTTACGGGCAGAAATCAGCAGGAAGTCGCCGCTGACGTGCACCAGAGGTGCGTCTTCGCCTTTGCCGAAAGGGGCGACGAAACCGTAAGTGGTCAACTCTTGGCTGGCACAGGCACGGGCCGGTTTGGTGGCCAAAGCGGTTTCCAGTGCTTCGGCGTCAAAAGGCAGATCCTGGGTCAGGCGGTAGACAAGCAGGTTTTTGAACCACATGAGGTGAATCTCTCCTTCGGTAAAAAGTGGGGCATTATTCGCTGCTATTACCTCGCGGCCAACCCTGTGCTAAGCCTTTGGAAGGATTATAAAAATTATTTAAAAAAGTGCTTGCCAGAGGTTAGGTCGCTCCGTAGAATGCGCGCCACACCGAGAGTGAAGGGTGATTAGCTCAGCTGGGAGAGCAGCTGCCTTACAAGCAGCGGGTCGGCGGTTCGATCCCGTCATCACCCACCAACTCGCTCTAAGTGTTACGCGCAGCGGTAGTTCAGTCGGTTAGAATACCGGCCTGTCACGCCGGGGGTCGCGGGTTCGAGTCCCGTCCGCTGCGCCATATTCCGCTTCAAGGCCCTTGAACTCCTTGAAGCAACAGAAAGCCCGCCTAGTGCGGGCTTTTTGTTGTATGGGTTTTTTGCTTCTGCGATTTGGTCAGGCGTCAGCCCGGGAATCTGCAGGAGCTGCCGAAGGCTGCGATGGCGGTGTGTCAGGATGAATGCTTCGCAGCCTTCGGTAGCTCCTACAAAGTAAACAGCAGGTAGAGCCTTTTACGATTACTCGCGCGTCAATTTTCGTATGGGTTCGTCTATTGCTGGATTGTGTCCCCCATCCTTGGTGCAAACGCCGGATCCGTGTAGCCTGAACGCCGCAGATGAACAGAAAGTCGTCGACCATGTCATGCTCTCATAAGAATGGGGCGGCACGTTCTGACGACCCGATTGAACGTCCCAGCGCTTTTGTGTCGGCCCACCAGGTTATGTCGGCGAACGGTATTGGATAAAGGCAGGACGTAGGTCCTGAGCAGGACCAGGAGAATCTACTATGTTTGCCAGGCAGGATTTATTAGAGTCTTTTGATGTAGTTGATGAAGACAGTTCTGGGCATCTTTTTTTTCAATATGATTTTCCAAAGAAAACTTTTCGATACTGTTTGAAAAGCTGTGCTCATCATTATGCTGTCGTTGGGTCTGAAGATGTAGATGACCGCAAGTTTGCATCTGCTGTACTGGATCAATTGCCAGAGCTTCTGTCTCCCGTTAAGCCTACCCTCTATAGTCTGCAAGAAAACAGTTATGGCTTTACTCATGCGATAGCGGTTCCAAAGGATTATCACGGGCATTTGAAAGGGGATTTGCGGGATAAACGTGATGGGCTATTTCTCTGCGTTCCGATTTTCAAGTGTGAATTTTCCGGGAGTGAGAGTGAAGTTGAATTCAAGCAATTGGTACGTATGCTGCCGATTTTTGAATGGAATAGAGACGTTTTTCCTAAGTTGAATGTTTACTTTGATAATCCCTCCACAGGCACAGGGACGAGTGAGGAGGGTGCGCTGTTAAAGTTTTCGACATTGGTTTTAGAAGTTGAGAATCTCAATGGTGTTGTCAGTGGTTTTATTGAAATAACGAACTATAAGGGCGATGTGATAGAAGTTTTGTCGCCTGCTGTCGATGCGTATACGTTGATAAGAAATCGTTGTGATGATGAGGCTGAGACACCATTGAGTTTTTCCGTGCTTATGAAAAAGATTGCCGAGTTCTCCCAGCTTTAGTTGAGCTGTTGATGACACCGGACCGGAAGCAAAGTCGAACTTGATTGTGGGTGGTGACGCCTGTTTTCAGGTTCCACCTCCTCAAGGCCCTTGAACTCCTTGAAGCAACAGAAAGCCCGCCTGGTGCGGGCTTTGTTGTCTGGCTTTTAGTGATATGCCCGGCCGGTCCTACGAGATCCCGCCAAAGCCCTTGAGATGAACGCGCGGATGGCCGGGCCAGCATTGCCCGTCGATGCCTCGACACCGGAACTGGCTCGGGAGTGGGTCGCCCGCTTGCGCGGCACGCTGCGCTGACTGTCCGTCGCAACAACACCCGCAACACCCGCAGCACGGTGCAATGCCGGCTGCGGCACAGGCTGAAACAATCTCTCACTTAATCATAATTATTCTCATCCCCCCTTCGTCTTATTGGAAAGCAGGTAAGAAGGCTGACGTAAAAGGCCTTCTACCGATCTATTCGCTGGCGACAGGAGAGTAAGTCCGATGGCATTTGATCGCGAAGACGCGCTGTACAAGGTTCTGATCAATCAGCAAGAACAGTATTCGCTGTGGCCCGACTACAAGGCCGTGCCGGCCGGCTGGCGTGAGGCGGGCAAGCAGGGCAGCAAGGCTGACTGCCTGGCCTACGTCGAGCAGGTCTGGACCGACATGCGGCCCCTGAGCCTGCGGCAAAAGATGGACGGGCAGACGGAGGCGCGTTAAGCCATGCAGCGTCCTGCCCTGCGACTGTTCTGTCTGCCTTACTCCGGTGCCAGCGCCATGGTTTATCTGCGCTGGCGTCGCTCGCTGCCAGCATGGATAGAAGTCTGTCCGCTTGAGTTGCCCGGTCGTGGCCGACGTTTTAACGAGCCGCTGCAAACCGATATGCCAGCGCTGGTGGCGCAGCTTGCCGTCGAACTGGAAGGTCGCCTTGATCTGCCTTACGTCCTGTTCGGTCACAGCCTGGGAGCGTTGCTCGCTTTTGAGTTGGCTCACGCCTTGCGGCGCAAGGGTGCACCGCCTGCGCGCGCGCTGTTCGTCTCCGGCGCACCGGCTCCCGCCCACCGTGAATACCACACTGACTTGCAGGCAGAGCAGAGCGATGAGCAGTTGCTGGCCCGTTTGCGTCAGTTGGGCGGAACCGACGAGGCGGTGTTCGCGGACCCGGAAATGCTGCTCCTGACTCTGCCGGTACTGCGTGCCGACTTTCTCTTGTGTGGCCGTTACCGCTATGACCGTCGGGCATTGCTCAGTAGCCCGATTCATGTGTTTGGCGGCAAGCAGGACCGCATGTCGGTAGAGGCTTTGTCCGCGTGGCAGAACGAAACCGCTGAAGGCTTCTCCCTGGAGATGTTTGACGGCGACCACTTTTTTATCAATGCCCATGAAGCGCACCTGCTCGAGCTGATGGTCGAGCGCCTGCAGCCAGTCGGGCCAGTGCAACAGCCGGTCACGGCTTGAGCGGAGAATGCGCGATGGATTCCAGTCAACTGTTTACCTTTGAGACATTGCCCGGCGTTCGCGGCGACCTGCCGTTGTTGGTCCAGGCGCGCCACGAAGGCATTGATCTACAGGATGCGCTCGCCGAGTTGCGCGTGTTGAGCACCGAGCGCCTGGAAAAGTGCGGCGGCCTGTTGCTGCGTGGTTTTCACGTCGGCGGTGCGGAGCGCTTCAGAGAGTTCGCGGCAGGCTTTGGTCATCCGCTGCTCAACTACGAGTTCGGTTCAACGCCGCGCAGCAATGTGACCTCCGGTGTTTATACGTCCACCGAGTATCCGGCCCATCAGCACATTCCGCTGCACAACGAGCAGGCCTACACCCGCGAATGGCCGATGAGAATCTGGTTCTACTGCGTGCAGGCCGCGCTGGTCGGCGGTGAAACCCCGGTGGCGGACAGCCGCGAGGTCTATCGGCGTGTGCCGCAGGCTATTCGCGAGCGCTTCACCGAACGCGGCCTGATGTATGTGCGCAATTTCGGCAACGGTCTGGATGTGTCGTGGGAACAAGTGTTCAACACCGATAACCAGCAGGAAGTCGAAGCCTACTGCCGTCAGCACTGTATCGAGTGCGAGTGGAAAGACGACGGCGAACTGCGCACGCGCCAACTCTGCCAGGCGGTGGCGCGTCATCCGCGCACTGCGGAGTGGGTCTGGTTCAACCAGGCGCACCTGTTTCACATCTCCAACCTGCCACAGGAAGTACGGGAAAACCTGCTGGAGGTGGTCGACGAGGAGGACCTGCCGCGCAATGTGTACTACGGCGACGGCAGCCCTATCGAAGATTCGCTGCTGGATGAAGTGCGCGGTGTGCTGGAGGAAACCAAAGTGGTTTTCCCGTGGTACAGCGGCGACGTCCTGATGCTCGACAACATGCTGGCTGCCCACGCCCGCTCGCCGTTCAGCGGACCGCGCAAAGTAGTGGTGGCTATGGCTGAAGGTCATCAAGTCAGCACGCTTTCCTGACGCGTTGATTACCGCGTCAGCTTTTTAGCCCTGGCTCTTCAGCGCTTGAGGCAAGGCTGACGCGGCCTTTTTCTTTTTCAGAACTGCCCCGGCGGGCGGGCCACTGCCCGTCGTCCATAACAGGTGATGCCATGAATGACCCCTACGAAGCCGTCAACCTGGTTGAGGTGTTGCAGCAGCGTGCCTGCCAGACACCTGAAAAGATCGCACTGCGTTTCATAGCCGAAGACGGCGATCAACCGCTCAGTTACCGGGAGCTGGACGAGCGTGCACGAGCCCTGGCTGTACAGATGCGCCAGCATGCCGCTTCGGGAGCGCGGGCGGTGTTGTTGCTGCCGAGTGGTCCAGATTACGTCACCGCTTTTTTCGCTTGCCTCTATGCGAACGTTATTGCCGTTCCGGCCTATCCGCCAGAATCGGTACGCCCGCAGCATTTGATGCGCCTGCGCGCTATTCTCGACGATGCCGAGCCGAGCCTGGTACTGACCGATTCGACTCTGATCGAGGCTCTGCGCCCAGCCTGCGAGCGTAGCAACGGTGAGTCGCCACTGCTGCTGGCGGTCGATCAGGTGCCGAGCACGCTGGCCGAACAATGGCAACTACCGACGCTGCGTGACGACGACATCGCCTTTCTGCAATACACCTCTGGCTCCACGTCGACTCCCAAGGGGGTACAGGTCACTCAGGGCAACCTGTTGGCCAATGAGCGGCTGATTCGCCACGGGCTGTCGATTAGCGATGACGATGTGATGGTCAGCTGGCTGCCACTGTTCCATGACATGGGCCTGATTGGCGGTCTGCTGCAACCGATCTACAGCGGCTTTCCCTGCGTATTGATGTCGCCCCGTTACTTTCTCGAACGGCCGCAGCGCTGGCTCGAAGCGATCAGCAAGTACCGGGGGACCATCAGCGGCGGCCCTGACTTTGCCTATCGTCTGTGCTGCGAGCGACTCAAGGAATCCGCGTTTAAAAGCCTCGACCTGAGCTGCTGGCGACTTGCGTATTCCGGCTCCGAGCCGATCCGGCCCGACACGCTGGAACGCTTTGCCAGCCAGTTTGCCGTGGCCGGATTCGACGAAAACGCCTGGTTCGCCAGTTACGGCCTGGCGGAAGCCACGTTGTTCGTCAGCGGCAGTCGGCGTGGTCAAGGTATTGCCCAGATTGAGGTGGATACCCAGGCGCTGGCCGATAACCTCGGTCGCCCTGGCTCCGGCAGCCGTCTGGTCAGCTGTGGCTGGGGCCAGCCACAGCATCCGTTGATGCTGGTTGATCCGGTCAGCACTGAGCCGGTAGCGGAGGGCGGTGTCGGCGAAGTCTGGAGCTCTGGCCCGAGCGTGGCCAGCGGCTACTGGCGCAACCCACAAGCCACCGCCAAGAGCTTCATCGAGCGTGACGGCCGTGTCTGGCTGCGCACCGGCGACCTGGGTTTCATGCACGGCGGTGAGTTGTTCATCACCGGTCGCCTGAAAGACATGATCATTATTCGTGGCCAGAATCTGTACCCGCAGGATCTCGAACGCTGCGTTGAAGAAGAAGTAGACGTGGTGCGCAAGGGCCGCGTTTCGGCGTTCGCCATTGAGCATGATGGCAATGAAGGGATTGGTATCGCGGCAGAAATCGGCCGCAGCGTGCGCAAGCTGGTGCCTGCCGAGGCGTTGATCAAGGCCATCAGTGAGGCTGTGGCAGAGCGTTTTCAGGAAGTCCCTGTGTTGATCGCGCTGCTTGAGCCGGGTGCGTTGCCAAAAACGTCTAGCGGCAAACTGCAACGCTCAGCCTGTCGCCAGGGTTTGGCCGACGGCAGTGTCGCCAGCTATGCCGTACAGCGTGCCGGGCAGATGCTCGACTACTCGAAGCAGGACAATACGCCGCTCAGCGCTGCCGAGCAGGCCATGGCCGAGCTGTGGGCGCAGGTACTGGATGCGCCTGTGACGCAGCGTGAAGCTAACTTCTTTGCCTTGGGCGGTAACTCGATCAAGGCCGCGCAACTGATGGCTCGACTGCGTGAACGCGAAGGTCGCGCAGTGGAGTTGCGCCTGTTGTTCGAGGCGCCACAACTGGACGCTTTCGTCGCCGCGCTGGACAGCCAGCCACAGCACTCGGTCGTCCCCGTCGCGCTGCTCGACCGTCAGGGTCCATTGCTGCCATCTGCTGCCCAGCAGCGTTTGTGGTTCCTGTGGAAGCTCGAACCACACAGCGCCGTGTACAACATTGGCGGCCGCTTGCGGCTGCGTGGTCAGCTTAATCTGGCTGTATTGCAGGAGGCTTTTACGGCCTTGTTGCAACGGCATGAAGTGCTTCGCAGTCGTTTTGTCGAGTCCGAAAACGGCGAGGTAACGCTGCAGTTTGCCGCGCCCGGTGCGGTCCCGCTCAGCGAGGTCAACCTCGGTTCCCTGGCCGACGCCGAGCTTGAAATCGAAGCCCGTGCCGATGCCGAGCGTTTTATCGCTGAGCCCTTCGATCTGGCCAACGGTCCGTTGCTGCGTCTGCGTTTGCAGCAGCTGGACACTGACCGCCAGCAGCTGTTGCTGTGTGTGCATCACATCGTGGCCGATGGCTGGTCGCTGAACCTGCTGCTCGGGGAATTCACCGAGCTGTACAGTGCCCGTCTGCAAGGTCGTGAAGCCACTATCGCGCCCTTGTCACGCCAATACCTGGACGTCGCCGAGGCCCAGCGCCAGCAACTGCAAGCCGGTGAGGGCGAGCGTCAGTTGCAGTGGTGGAAAGAGCGCCTCGGCACCCGGCATGTGCCGCTGGAGCTGCCTTTTGCCTTGCCTTACCAGCCACAGCAAAGCCGCCGTGCCGCGTTCATTGACGATGAACTGGGCGCTGATTTGAGTGCCAGACTCGGCCAGTTGGCACTGCGCCATGGCGTTACCCCGGCAATGCTGCTGCTGGCCGCCTTCAATCTGTTGTTGCAGCGCTACAGCGCAACCCACGACTTGCGCGTGGGCCTGACCCAGGCGGGACGCGAAAGTCTGGACAGCGAAGCGTTGGTAGGTTTCTTCGTTAATCTGCTGGTTTTGCGTTGCGAACTGCCTGCGGGTCTTACCCTGGCAGACCTGCTGCATCAGGTGCGAGAGAACGTGCTGCAGGCGCAGGCGCATCAGTCTTTGCCGTTCGAACAATTGGTGGAGGCCTTGCACCCGGAGCGTGGTCACGGCCGTCATCCGCTATGCCAGGTGGCCTTCGATTATCAGTGGCAAACCCGTGCCGCGGACAACCTCAGCGGCTTGCAGGTCGAAGCGCTGGAGCAGATCGACCTGCAAACGCCGTTCGATCTGGTGTTGCGTGTGCGTGAAAGCCATGATGGCCTGCGTTTGAACTTCTGCTATGCCAGCGAGGGCTATGCCGCCGCAGGCATGCAGCGTCTGGCGAGTAACTTCCGGCGCCTGCTGCAAACCCTGCTGCAGCAGCCTGCTGATCAGCCGCTGCAAGCCTCGGCATGGCTGCCCGAAAGCGAATGGCATGACACCGCCGATTGGCCAGTGCAGGCTTTTACCCCGCTGAGCGAACGGATTGCCGAGCAGTGTCTGGCGCTGGGCGACCGCCCAGCCCTGATTGATCCGCAGCATCAGCTCAGTTTTACCCAGTTGGAAACGCGTTCCAACGCACTGGCGAATCACCTCATCGCCCAAGGCATTGGCGCCGAAGTACGCGTCGGTGTGGCCCTGCCGCGTGGAGTGGAAATCCCTCTGGCCCTGCTGGCGGTCATGAAAGCCGGGGGCGCCTATGTACCGCTGGATATCGACTACCCGCGTGAACGTCTGACGTGGTTGATACAGGACGCCGGTATTCACTGGGTACTGACCCACAGCAGCTTGCGCGACCGGTTGTCTCTGCCGGACGGGGTGCTGAGTCTGGAGCTTGATCGACTGGACCTGAGCCGCGAATCGACGCAGCGCCCGGTAGTCACCGTCGAGGCGCAAAACCTCGCGTACCTGATCTACACCTCGGGTTCGACTGGCCAGCCAAAAGGGGTAGCGGTCGCCCACGGTGAAATCGCCATGCATTGCCAGGCGATTGGTCAGCGTTATGCGATGAGCGCTGCCGACCGTGAGCTGATTTTCATGTCCTTTGCGTTCGACGGTGCTCACGAGCGCTGGCTGACGGCGCTGTCGCACGGGGCCAGTGTGTTGATTCGTGGTGACGAGCTGTGGACCGCCGAGCAAACCATCAATCAACTGCGTGAACATTCGGTGAGCGTGGCGGCTTTCCCTCCGGCTTATCTGTTGCAGTTGGCCGAGGAGGCCGCTCGCCAAGGTCCTGTGCCGAGCATGCGGATCTATTGCTTTGGCGGCGACGCCGTGCCCGAAGCCAGTTTCGAACTGGCCCGGCGACACCTCAAGGCCGAACATCTGATCAACGGCTACGGCCCCACCGAAACAGTGGTCACGCCTCTCTTGTGGAAGGCTGATGCCAGCACCCAGTGCGGCGCGGCGTATGCGCCAATTGGCGAAGTGGTCGGCGCGCGTCGCCTGTATGTGCTCGATGATCAGTTGCAGCCTCTGCCACGTGGCGTCGCGGGTGAGCTGTACATCGGCGGTGAAGGCTTGGCTCGGGGTTATCACCAGCGTCCGGCAATGACCGCCGAGCGTTTTATTGCTGATCCGTTCAGCGCTGCTGGCGGCCGTTTGTACCGGACCGGTGACCGGGTTCGCCTGCGTGAAGACAACGCTATGGACTATTTGGGGCGTGTCGACCAACAGGTGAAAATTCGTGGCTTCCGGATCGAGCCGGGGGAAATCGAAGCGCGCCTGCAAGCGCTGCCGGGCGTTCATGCGGCGGCGGTATGCGCCCGTGAGTCGGTGCAGGGCCTGCAACTGGTGGGCTACGTAGTTGCCGTGAGCGGTCAGCCATTGAGCACCGACAGCTTGAAAACAGCCCTGCGCGATCAGGTGCCGGACTACATGGTGCCTGCACACATTCTGTTGCTCGACAGCCTGCCGCTGAACATCAACGGCAAGCTGGACCGCAACGTGCTGCCGGAACCGCAAGGGCAGGGTGCCGAATTCGTTGCGCCACTGGACGGCATCGAATGCCAGGTCGCTGCGATCTGGAGTGAGGTGCTCGGCGTGGCGCGTGTCGGTCGTCAGGATGATTTCTTCGATCTGGGTGGGCACTCGCTTCTGGCGACTCAGGTAGTGTCGCGGATCAAGCGTGACCTGGGCCTGGAGTGCCCGTTGCGTACCCTGTTCGAATGCTCACGGTTGAACGAGTTCGCGGCGCGACTGGCTGCCCAGGATGTCTCGGTCAGCACCCACTCAGTGCTGCGAGCCCTGCCGCGCAATGGCGCGATGCCGCTGTCAGCCGCCCAGAGCCGCCTGTGGTTCTTCTGGCAGATGGAACCGCAAAGCGCGGCCTACAACGTGCCCGGCGCGCTGCGTTTGCGCGGTGCGCTGGATCTTGCCGCGCTGCGTCGCGCTTTCGATGCGCTGGTACAGCGTCACGAGACCCTGCGTACTCGTTTTGACGAAATCGACGGCCATCCATTTCAGGTCATCGAACCTGCGCAAGCTTTGCCGCTGGTCGAACACGACCTGTCTGGCGTCGTTGATGCTGAACTGCAAGCACGACAGTTGGCGGCAACCGAAGCGATGCAACCCTTCGATTTACGCCAGGGACCGTTGCTGCGTCTAAGCCTCATTCGTTTGGGGGACGATCACCACGTGTTGCTGTTGACCATGCACCACATGGTCTCCGATGGCTGGTCGATCCGGGTACTGGTCAATGAGTTCAGCGAGCTTTATGGCGCATTCACGGCGCAGCGCGAACCGGTTCTGGCTCCGTTGTCGGTGCAATACGCCGACTATGCCCAGTGGCAACGCGAGCTATTGGCCAGCGCCGAGGGCGCGCGGCAGCTTGCCTGGTGGAAGGAGCGTCTGGGCACTGACCAGATCGTGCTCGAACTGGCGACCGATCGTCCGCGTCCTGCCGTACAAAGCTACCGTGGCGCGAGCCTGGGCTTTGAACTGGACGGCGAGCTTGGTGCTCGCCTCAAGGCGTTGGCCAAGGCGCATGACGTGACGTTGTTCATGCTGCTGCTGGCCGCTTACGGTGTCTTGCTGAGGGGCTACAGCGGTCAGCGTGACCTGCGTATTGCGGTGCCGGTGGCCAGTCGGCAGCAGATGGAAACCGAAGGCCTCATCGGCTTCTTCGTCAACACTCAGGTCATGCCGTGCCACATAGACGACTCAGCCAGCTTTGCTGCGCTGCTCGCAGAAACCCGTCAACTGGCACTTGGCGCCCAGGCCAATCAGGACTTGCCGTTCGAACAACTGGTAGAAGCCTTGCAGCCCGAACGCAGCCTGGCGCATAACCCTTTGGTGCAGGTGAAATTCAACTTCGGCTTCGATGTGAGCGTCCTGCCGAATGCCGGCGACCTGCGGCTTGAGCTGTTCAGTGAAGAGCAATACGGCGCACGGTTCGACCTCGCGCTGGACATGGCCGAAGGGCAGGACAATATGCTGCGCGGCAGCTTTGTCTATGCCAGCGACTTGTTTGATGCAACAAGCGTGGCGGCAATCGCGCAGACCTTCCGCCAGTTGCTCGTCCGTCTCTGCGAAGCACCGACACGTCCGTTGTCCGAGCTGCCGCTGGCGGCATTGGGCGAGGCTGCCGAGTTGCGCGGCGAACTGCAGCAGTGGCCGTTCAGCGATGTGTTGGCCGGGTTCGCCGCTCAGGTCGTGACACGGCCAGAGGCGATTGCCGTGCAGGCCTGGGATGGTCAGTTGAGTTATGCCCAGCTTGATGCCGCGAGCAATCGGCTGGCGCACCGCTTGCAGGCTGCCGGCGTGCAACCGGGCGACCGCGTGGCGCTGTGTCAGGCGCGCAGCAGCCAGTGGGTGCTGATGTTGTTGAGCGTCATGAAGGCGGGGGCGGCGTACGTGCCCCTGGACCCGGCGCTGCCGTTGGCGCGGCTGCAACGTCTGGTGGTCGAGAGCGACGCACGCTGTGTGTTGCTCGGTGATCCTGCGCGGCTGACCAGCTTCGGCGATGCGGCACTGTTGGTCGATGCTGGCAGCGAGAACGGTTTCTCCGACGCCGCACTGTCACTGCCTGTCGATGTTACCAACGCAGCCTACGTGATTTTCACCTCCGGCTCGACCGGACAACCCAAGGGCGTGGTGGTCAGCCACGGCGCATTGGCCAACTACGTTCAAGGTATTCAGGCACGTCTGGATCTGCAGCCCGGGCAGGGCATGGCGATGGTCTCATCGGTGGCCGCCGACCTGGGCAACACCACGCTGTTCGGGGCACTGTGCTCCGGTGGCCGCCTGTGTCTGGCCAGCCAGGATGATGTAGCGGATGCCGAATGTTTTGCCGTCTTCATGCAACAGCATGCGGTGGATGTACTGAAAATTGTTCCCGGTCATCTCAGCGGTTTGCTCGCCGCACTGCCCGAAGCCCGTCTGCTGCCGCGTCAACTGCTGGTAGTGGGCGGCGAAGCGTGCGACCGCAGTCTGTTGCAACAGGTGCGGGAACTGGCACCGGCTTGCCGCATCGTCAACCACTATGGCCCGAGCGAAGCGACGGTCGGTGTCTTGACCCATGAACTGGCGCATGACGCCGAACTGCCGTTGGGCGCGCTGGCAATCGGTCGACCATTGCCCAACTGCCACGTGCGGATTGTCGACGAGTACCGCAAACCGTTGCCGGTTGGCGTGCCGGGTGAGTTGTTGATTGGAGGTGCCGGGCTGGCTGATGGCTACCTGAGCCAGCCTGAGTTGAGCGCCGAGTATTTCGTGCACATCGACGGTGAGCGTCTGTACCGCAGCGGTGACCGGGTGCGCCTCCGACACGATGGGCTGATCGAGTTCCTTGGGCGTCTCGATGAGCAGGTCAAGATTCGCGGTTACCGGGTTGAGCTGGGGGAAATTACCCAGGCCCTGAAAGCGCTGCCCGGCGTCAGTGCCGCGCTGGTACTGGCCGAGCGCGAAGCCGAGGGGCCATTGCGCCTGTTGGCATGGTGCGTCAGCAGTGCTGGCAACGCTGAAAGCCTGCGTCAGGCACTGGCGGAGCAAGTCCCTGAATACATGCTGCCCGCACAGTTGATGCTGCTGCCTGGCATTCCCTTGACCCCCAACGGCAAGGTTGATCGCCAGGCACTGCCGCGTGGCCCGGTGGTGGAGGCTGGCAGTGCGCAGGAAACGGCGATGAGCGAACTGGAAAGCCAGTTGGCCGACATCTGGCAAGCCGTGCTGAAGATTGAAGCGGTGCGTGCCGAAGACAATTTCTTCGAACTGGGCGGCGACTCGATTCTCAGCCTGCAAATCATCTCGCGCATCCGCAAGCTGGGTTACAAACTCAGCCCCAAACAGCTCTTCGAGCGTCAGAGTGTTCGCCAACTGGCGCAGTGGCTGGAAAGTCGCGGCCCGGCCAAACCGGTGGCAACAGCAGCCGCAGCTGCGGTGGCCGTCAGTGGCGAGTTGCCGTTGGCGCCGGTGCAGGCGCGGTTCTTCGAGCGTGTTCACAGTGATCAACGCAATCACTGGAACCAGGCAATCTTGCTGCAGCCCCAATCGCCGCTGGACCTGGACAACCTGACGCGTGCGCTTCACTGGTTGCTCGGTCAGCACGACAGCCTGCGCTTGCGCTTCGACAGTCACACCCAGCCTGTGCGGCAGGTCTATGCCGAGCCGGGTTTGCTGGACCTGACGCTGCTGTGGCGTCGCCGTGCCAGTGATGAGCAGACTCTGGAACGCCTGTGTGACCAGGCGCAACGCAGCCTTGACCTGAACGCAGGCCCGTTGCTGCGAGCAATGCATGTCAGCCTGGAAGATGGCAGCGAGCGCCTGTTACTGGTTATTCATCACCTGGCGGTAGACGGTGTGTCGTGGCGGGTGCTGCTGGAAGACCTCGAAAGCGCCTACCGTCAATTACTGGCAGGCAAGGCTCCGGCGCAACTGGTTAAAAGTGACAGCTATCAGGCCTGGACCCAGCGTCAGCATGCCTTCGCCAACAGCGCCGAGTTGCACGCCGAACTGGGTTACTGGCAGGCGCAGTTGCAAGACGCTCCGGCGTTGCCGCAGACGCGTAGCGATGCCCGGACCACTTGGCGTGAAGCTGCGCAGGCGAGTTTCAGCCTGGACAGCGAAGCTACCCGGCAACTGCTTGGCCCGGCTCAGCAGGCGTACCGCACCCAGATCAACGACCTGTTACTTACCGCACTGGCCCGTGCGCTGTGCAGTTGGAGCGGTGCCGAACAGGCTCTGATCGAACTGGAAGGTCATGGCCGAGATGCTTTTGATCAGCATGCGGCACTGGACCTGAGCCGCAGCGTGGGCTGGTTCACCAGTCTTTACCCTGTGCGCCTTAGCCCTCAAGGCGATGCCGCTGCATCGTTGAAAGCCATCAAAGAGCAGTTGCGTGGCGTGCCACGTGCCGGCATCGGTTACGGCTTGCTGCGCTACCTCAGCCCACTGGGTGCGCAGTTACAAGAGCTGCCGCCAGCACGAGTTACCTTCAATTATCTGGGGCAGTTCGACCAGCAGTTCACTGATTCGGCATTCCTCCCGGCCAAAGAGTCGGTCGGCCGCAGCCATGCCGATGACGCGCAATTGGGCAATTGGCTGGTGTTCAACGGCAAAGTGCTCGGCGGTTGTCTGCAGTTGGAGTTGCATTACAGCCGCGAGATGTTCGACGCCGCACTGATCGATCAATTGTTGAGCGTGCTGCAGGCAGAGCTTCAAGGTTTGTTGCAGCACTGTCTGCAAGCCGCTCCGGCGTTGACCCCGAGTGACGTACCACTGGCGGGCCTGGATCAGGCCATGCTGGACAGCTTGCCAGTCGACGCCAGCAACCTGGAAGACCTGTATCCGCTGGCTCCGATGCAGCAGGGCATGCTGTTCCACGCCCTTGATGTGCCGGGCTCGGCGCTCTACGTCAACCAACTGCGCGTGGACCTGGACAACCTCGACGAAGCCCGCTTCGTGGCGGCCTGGCAGCAGGTTCTGAGTCGCCATGCCACGCTGCGCAGTGGCTTCCTGACTGAAGGCCTTGAAGTGCCGTTGCAGTTCGTGTTGCGCCACGCCGAACTGCCGGTGGAGCATTTCGACTGGCGCGAGCGCAGCACCGACCGGGCAGCGCTCGACGCATTGGCTGACAGTCAGCGGCAACGCGGCTTTGACCTGACGCGTCCGCCCTTGCAGCGTCTGGCACTGGTACGTCTCGGTGAGCGGCGCTTCCACTTGCTGTGGACCTGTCATCACCTGTTGCTGGACGGCTGGAGCAGCGCCCGCTTGATCGGTGAAGTGCTGGCCGTTTATCAGGGCAGCAGCCTGCCGCCGGTAGCGGGCCGTTACCGGGATTACATCGCGTGGTTGCAGGTGCAGGATGCCAGCCTCGGTGAGCGCTTATGGCGTCAGCGTCTGGCGGGTTTTGACGAGCCAACGCTGTTGGCGACTGCCTGCGCGGGCAGCTATGTCGTGGAACCGACGCGCGAGGTGCGCAGCCAGTTCGATGCCGTCGCCAGTCAGCGTTTGCAGCAGTTTGCCCAGCAACAGCGCGTGACCCTCAATACCCTGTTGCAAGGGGCGTGGCTGTTGCTGCTGCAACGCTACAGCGGTCAGTCGCGGGTAGCCTTCGGGGCCACTGTGGCCGGGCGTCCGGGAAATCTACCGGGTGCCGAGGACATGCTCGGGCTGTTCATCAATACCCTGCCCATCGTCCAGCAACCGCAGGCCGCTCAGGCACTGGGTGACTGGCTGCGTGAATTGCAGGCCTACAACCTGGAGGTGCGCGAGTTCGAACACAGCCCGCTGTACGACATTCAGCGCTGGGCCGGGCGTGGTGGTCAGGCGTTGTTCGACAGCATTCTGGTGTTCGAGAACTTCCCAATGGATGCCGCACTCACGCATTCGACGGCAGGTGAAGACGGCCTGCGTATCCTCGGTCATCAGCCGGTTGACTCCACCAACTACGCGCTGACCCTGGTCGCCAGTGCCGGTGAGTGCCTGGATGTGCGTTACGGCTACCGGTCCGAGCGCCTCTGCGCCAGCCAGGTCGAGCGTCTGCGTGAGCATTTCGAGTGCCTGCTGCTGAGCTTTTGTGGCAGCGCCGAGCAAGCAGTGGCGCACTTGCCGATGCTGGCCGCGACTGAGCGCGAACAGTTGCTCCACGGCTGGAACGACACCGCTGCTGACTTCCCTGATCAGGTGCAACTGCAAAGCCTGATCGAACAGCAAGTCGCTGCAACGCCGGATGCTTTGGCCGTGCAGTTCGGCAATCAGCAACTGAGCTACCGCGAACTCAACGCACGCGCCAACCAACTGGCTCGTTGGCTGCGCGAGCAGGGTGTAGGCCCGGACGTGCTGGTCGGTGTGTGCGTCGAGCGTTCGCTGGAACTGGTGCTGGCCTTGTTGGCCATCGTCAAGGCGGGTGGTGCTTACGTGCCGATGGACCCGGACTACCCGCGTGAACGTCTGGAACACATGCTCGGCGACAGCGGTGTGCAACTGTTGCTGACCCAGCAGCACTTGCTTGAGCAACTGCCCGCCAGTGCCGCGCAGAGCTTCTGCCTGGACAGCCAGTGGCCTGAGTTGCAGGCGCTGGACGCCAGCGATCTGCCAACCCTGGGCAGCCCGCAAAACCTGGCGTATCTGATTTACACCTCCGGCTCCACCGGCAAACCCAAGGGTGCAGGCAACAGCCATGCGGCGCTGATCAACCGTCTGCACTGGATGCAGAAGGCTTATCAGCTGGATCACACCGACCGCATCCTGCAAAAGACTCCGTTCAGTTTCGACGTGTCGGTCTGGGAGTTCTTCTGGCCGTTGCTGACCGGCGCTGCGCTGGTGGTGGCAGAACCGGGTGCGCATCGCGACCCGCTGGAATTGCGTCGTGTGATCAACGAAGGTCAGGTCAGCGTGCTGCACTTTGTGCCGTCGATGCTGCAAGCCTTTGTCATTTCTGGCGAGCTGGAAAACTGCCCGTCACTGAAACAGGTGATGTGCAGCGGCGAAGCGCTGCCTTACGAGCTGCAACAGCAGTTCCGTCAACGGCACAGTGCACAGCTGCACAATCTGTATGGCCCGACCGAAGCGGCCATCGACGTCAGTTACTGGGCCTGCGATGAAGAAAATGATCGGCATCAGGTACCGATTGGCCGACCTATCGACAACCTGCAGTTGTACATCCTCGACGCATTCCTGGAACCCGTGCCGAAAGGCGTGGCAGGCGAGTTGTACATCGGCGGCGTGGGCCTGGCGCGGGGTTATCACCAGCGTCCTGGGCTGACCGCCGAGCGTTTCGTAGCCGACCCTTTCACAGCGGGCGAACGGCTGTATCGCACCGGCGACCTGGCTCGCTGGCGCGCAGACGGCGCCATCGAATACGTCGGGCGTATCGATCATCAAGTGAAGATCCGCGGATTGCGTATCGAACTGGGTGAAATCGAAGCCCGCCTGCAAGGGCTGGCATCGGTCGAAGAGGCCGCGGTGATTGCCCGCGACACGCCGCAAGGCAAGCAACTGGTGGGCTATGTGGTGGTTCACGGCACTGAAGGCAACGACAGCGAAAGCCTGCGCCGTGAACTGCTGGAGCACCTGCCGGAGTACATGGTGCCTGCGCAGATTCTAGTACTGCCCGCCATGCCGCTGTCGCCTAACGGCAAGCTGGACCGTAAGGCCTTGCCGGCACCGGAATTCGCTTCCAGCCCGCGTGGTTATGTCGCGCCGGGCACTGAGCTTGAGCAGCAACTGGTTGAGATCTGGCAGAGCGTGCTGGGGATCGAAAAGGTCGGCATCACTGACGACTTCTTCGAACTGGGCGGGCACTCGCTGCTCCTCACTCAGGTCGGCATGACCCTGCGCAAGCGTCTGAATGTGGAGTTGCCGCTGCACCGATTGTTCGAATTGAGCTCCATCCAGGCGTTGGCCGCTCACCTGCAGGCTCAGCCTGACGCTGCGCAAAATAAACAGGTTGATCTGGACCTGATGGACGAGTTGCTGGGCGAGTTGGAGAATTTTTGATGAGTAACACCGAACAACAGAAGTTGCAGCAGGTTGCCGAACGCCTGGCCGCTCTGCCGGAAGACCGCCAGCTGATTTTCCTGCGTCAACTGGGCGAAAAAGGTGTGCGCCTGGAGCGCCTGCCGATTGTGCGTCAGCCGTGTGAACAGGCGCCGCTGTCGGCTGCGCAAAGTCGCTTGTGGTTTCTGTGGCAGATGGAACCGCACAGCGCGGCCTACAACATCCCGGCGGCAGTCCGGCTGCGCGGTGAGCTGGACGAAGATGCGTTGCAACGCAGCTTTGCGGCGCTGATCGCCCGGCACGAAAGCCTGCGCACGCTGTTTCGCGAAATAGAGGGAGAGCACGGCTCGCAAGCGGTTCAGGTAATACTGCCGAGCCTTGATCCCGAGCTGCAACGCTTTGATCTAAGTGCGCTGCCCGTTGAACAGCGCGAGCCGCGAGCCCGTGAACAACTGGAACACGCGGCCCGCCAACCCTTTGATCTGAGCACTGGGCCGCTGCTGCGTCTGGCGCTTATTCGGCTCGATGCTCGCGAACACATCCTGCTGCTGACACTGCACCATATCGTCTCTGACGGTTGGTCAATGGGCGTGCTGACTGACGAGTTCGCCAGTCTGTACACCGCGCACGTCAGCGGTGCGGCAGCACAATTGGAAGCCTTGCCGGTGCAGTACGCCGACTATGCGCGCTGGCAGCGCTTGTGGATGGCGGCCGGTGAAGGTGACCGCCAGTTGGATTACTGGACCCGTCAACTGGGCGGCGAAGCGCTGGTGCTGACCCTGCCCAGTGACCGCCCACGCCCGGCGGTGCAGAGCTACCGTGGCGCGGCGCTGGACTTCCAGCTGCCGGCAGCCTTGAGCAGCGGCCTGCGCGAACTGGCTCGCAGCCAGGGCGCAACGCTGTTCATGCTGTTGCTGGCGGCGTATCAAGTACTGCTGTTTCGTTACAGTGGCCAGCGTGAACTGCGGGTCGGTGTGCCCGTGGCCAACCGTGGTCGGGGTGAGAGCGAGTGGCTGATCGGTTTCTTCGTCAACACTCAGGTGTTGGGCACGGAGATGAACGAGCACGAAACCTTCGTCGCGTTTCTGGACCGCACCCGTCAGGCGGTGCTCGGCGCCCAGGCCCATCAGGACTTGCCGTTTGAGCGTCTGGTGGAGGCTTTGCAGCCAGAGCGCAGCCTCAGCTACAACCCGTTGTTTCAGGTGGCCTACAACCATTTGCCGAGTCAGCGCGACGGCTTGCGCGAACTGCCTTCAGCCGATGGTCGTGGGTTGACCCTGGAAAGCCTCGAACTGGACGTCGGCATCGCCAAGTTCGACCTGATGCTGAGCACCGAAGAGAGCCGTGATGGCCTGGTGCGCGGTCAGTTTGGCTACGCCACCGATTTGTTCGATACCGCGAGCATTGCGCAGATGCGCGAGCATTTCCTGCACCTGCTGCAGGCGCTGCTCACAGATCCACGCCAGGTCGTGGGCCGTTTGCCGATGCTCTCGGGCAATGATCGCGAACAGTTGCTGCATGGCTGGAACGACACCGCCGCTGACTTCCCTGATCAGGTGCAACTGCAAAGCCTGATCGAACAGCAAGTCGCTGCAACGCCGGATGCTTTGGCCGTGCAGTTCGGCAATCAGCAACTGAGCTACCGCGAACTCAACGCACGCGCCAACCAACTGGCTCGCTGGCTGCGCGAGCAGGGTGTAGGCCCGGACGTGCTGGTCGGTGTGTGCGCCGAGCGTTCGCTGGAACTGGTGCTGGCCTTGCTGGCCATCGTCAAGGCCGGTGGTGCTTACGTACCGATGGATCCGGACTACCCGCGTGAACGTCTGGAACACATGCTCGGCGACAGCGGTGTGCAACTGTTGCTGACCCAGCAGCACTTGCTTGAGCAACTGCCCGCCAGTGCCGCGCAGACCTTCTGCCTGGACAGCCAGTGGCCTGAGTTGCAGGCGCTGGACGCCAGCGATCTGCCAACCCTGGGCAGCCCGCAAAACCTGGCGTATCTGATTTACACCTCCGGCTCCACCGGCAAACCCAAGGGTGCAGGCAACAGCCATGCGGCGCTGATCAACCGTCTGCACTGGATGCAGAAGGCTTATCAGCTGGATCACACCGACCGCATCCTGCAAAAGACTCCGTTCAGTTTCGACGTGTCGGTCTGGGAGTTCTTCTGGCCGTTGCTGACCGGCGCTGCGCTGGTGGTGGCAGAACCCGGAGCGCATCGCGACCCGCTGGAATTGCGTCGTGTGATCAACGAAGGTCAGGTCAGCGTGCTGCACTTTGTGCCGTCGATGCTGCAAGCCTTTGTCATTTCTGGCGAGCTGGAAAACTGCCCGTCACTGAAACAGGTGATGTGCAGTGGCGAAGCGCTGCCTTACGAGCTGCAACAGCAGTTCCGTCAACGGCACAGTGCACAGCTGCACAATCTGTATGGCCCGACCGAAGCGGCCATCGACGTGGGTTACTGGGCCTGCGATGAAGAAAATGATCGGCATCAGGTACCGATTGGCCGACCTATCGACAACCTGCAGTTGTACATCCTCGACGCATTCCTGGAACCCGTGCCGCAAGGCGTGGCAGGCGAGTTGTACATCGGCGGCGTGGGCCTGGCGCGGGGTTATCACCTGCGTCCGGGGCTGACCGCCGAGCGTTTCGTGGCCGACCCCTTCACGTCGGGCGAGCGCCTGTACCGTACCGGCGACCTGGCTCGCTGGCGCGCAGACGGCGCCATCGAATACGTCGGGCGCATCGACCATCAAGTGAAGATCCGCGGATTGCGTATCGAACTGGGTGAAATCGAAGCCCGCCTGCAAGGGCTGGAATCGGTCGAAGAGGCCGTGGTGATTGCCCGCGACACGCCGCAAGGCAAGCAACTGGTGGGCTATGTGGTGGTTCATGGCGCTGAAGGCAGCGACAGCGATAGCCTGCGCCGTGAACTGCTGGAGCACCTGCCGGAATACATGGTGCCTGCGCAGATTCTTGTGCTGGCCGCGATGCCGCTGTCGCCTAACGGCAAGCTGGACCGTAAGGCCTTGCCGGAGCCTGACTTCAGCCAGCAACAGAAGCAATACCAGGCGCCGCGTGATGAGCGCGAGACCCTGCTGGCAGGGATCTGGCAGTCGGTCCTGGGCATTGAGCGGGTCGGTATCGACGACAATTTCTTCGAGTTGGGCGGCGATTCCATTGTCTCGATTCAGGTGGTCAGCCGTGCCCGTCAGGCTGGTCTGCAACTGAGCCCGAAAGACCTGTTCCTGCACCAGACCCTCAAAGCCCTGGCCGCCGTTGCGCGTCAGGGTGACAGTGTGGCCGTGGTCAACGCACCTGCCAGCGGCCGCACGCCGTTACTGCCGATCCAGCACTGGTTCTTCGAACAGCAACTGCCACATCGCGCACACTGGAACCAGTCGGTATTGCTTGGTTGCCAGCAAACACTGGACAGCACCGTGCTGGAGCGCGCCCTCGGGCACGTCTGCCAACTGCATGATGGTTTGCGCCTGCGTTTCGGCACTGAGCCGAGCAGTGCCGAATATGCCGTCTACGAACACGATCCCGAGCTGCTGTGGATTCGTCAGGCCGCAGATGCCGACGAATTGCTGATGCACTGCGAGGCGGCCCAGCGCAGCCTGGATTTAAGCCAGGGCTCACTGTTGCGTGCGCTGCTGGTGGAATTGGCTGATGGCAGCCAGCGCTTGCTGTTGGTGATTCATCACTTGGTGGTAGATGGCGTTTCCTGGCGAGTACTGCTGGAAGACCTGCAGACGGCTTACCGGCAACTGGCGAGCGGAGTCAGCGTGCAACTGCCACCGCGCAGCAGCTCGTTCCAGCAATGGGCCGAGCGGCTGGCGGCCCATGCCCACAGCGCCGAAATGAGCGCCGAACTGAAATACTGGCAGACCAGCCTGCAAGGTCCGAGCGGTGATTTACCAGCGCGTGACCCACAGGCCAGCCTGAGCGGACGCCATGCGCGCACGCACCGTGTTGAGCTGGATGCCGCGACCACCGCCGCCTTGTTGCAGCAGGCCCCTGCGGTGTTCCGCACGCAGGTCAACGACCTGCTGCTCACCGCCCTGACCCGCAGTCTGTGCGCCTGGACGGGCGAAACCTCGGCGCTGGTGCAGCTCGAAGGACATGGCCGCGAAGCACTGTTCGACGACCTCGATCTAAGCCGTACGGTCGGCTGGTTCACCAGCCTGTTTGCCCTGCGCCTGCACGACGGAGGTGAGCCGATAGCAACGCTGAAGTCGGTCAAGGAACAACTGCGTGGCGTACCGCAGCGTGGCGTGGGTTATGGTCTGCTGCGTTACTTGGGTGGCGAAGGGCAAAGCCTGGCCGCACTGCCGCAGGCGCGGGTCACGTTTAACTATCTGGGGCAGTTTGACCACAGTTTTGGCAGCGATGCTTTGTTCCAGCCTGCCAGCGAAAAATCGGGCGCCAACCGTGATGCCGAGGGTGCGCTGAGCAACTGGCTGAGCGTCGATGGCCAGGTCTTTGGCGGCAAGTTGAGCCTGCGCTGGACGTACAGCGCAGCGATGTTCGATGACACAGCTATCGAGGCGCTGGCTCAGTCTTACCTCGAGCAATTGCAGGGTTTGATTGCACTGTGCCTGGAGGAAGGCGCGGGCGGTGTCACACCGTCTGACTTCCCGTTGGCAGGCGTGGAGCAAACGCAGCTTGATGCCTTGCCGCTGGCCGCTCGGCAAATCGAAGACCTTTACCCACTGGCACCAATGCAACAGGGCATGCTGTTCCATGCCTTGTATGAAAACGAGGGTGGGGTTTATGTCAACCAGTTACGCGTCGACATCGACGGTGTTGATGCCGAGCGCTTCCGTACGGCGTGGCAGGCTGCGCTGGACAGCCACGACAATTTGCGCGCGAGCTTCCTTTGGGAAGGTCTGGCGCAACCGCTGCAATTGATTCATCGGCAAATCAAACTGCCGCTGGAAGTGCTCGACTGGCGCCATCGCGACGATCAGACCAGCGCCCTTGATGCGCTGGCCCAGGCGCAACGCGCCGCAGGTTTTGCCCTTGATCAGCCGCCATTGCTACGGCTGCTGCTGGTGCGGTGTGACGAGCAGCGTTACCAGTTGATCTATACCCATCACCACATCCTCATGGACGGCTGGAGCAACGCGCAGCTGTTTGCCGAAGTGTTGCAACGCTACGCCGGGCAAGCCGTCGTAGCCAGTGGTCATTACCGCGATTACATTCAGTGGCTGCAGGGCCGTGATGCGGCCGCCAGCGAGGCTTTCTGGCAGACGCAACTGGCGGTGCTGGACGCGCCGACCCGCTTGGCAGAGTGTGTGTCGCAGAGCACTGCTCAGGACGGTTTTGGCCAGGTACAACGGTTGTTGTCCGTTGAGCAGGGCGTACGCCTGAGTGCGTTTGCCCGTAAGCACAAAGTCACCGTCAACACCGTGTTGCAGGCGGCCTGGGCGTTGCTGCTGCAGCGCTACAGTGGCCAGTCCACTGTGGTCTTTGGCGCGACCGTGGCCGGACGTCCGGCTGAGCTGGCCGGGATCGAGCAACAATTGGGCCTGTTCATCAACAGCCTGCCAGTGGTGGTCAGCTTGCACGCCGAACAGCCACTGGCAGATTTCCTGCAAGCTTTGCAGGTACAGAACCTGCAACTGCGTGAACACGAACACACCCCGCTGAGCAACATCCAGCGAGCCTTTGCACAGGGCGGCGAGGCGCTGTTCGACAGCCTGCTGGTGTTCGAAAACTACCCGGCTGCCGAGGCCTTGCGTCAGGCTCCGGGCGGTTTGAGTTTTTCCGGCATGCAGGCGCAGGAAAATACTAACTACCCGTTGACGCTGATGGTTGCTCAGGGCGAGCGACTGCGCTTGAACTTTGACTACCGTTGCAGCCATTTCCACGCGGACACCGTGCAGAGCATCGGCGACCAACTGTTGCACCTGCTTTGGCAGTTCTGTGCCGACGGTCGCCAGCCGCTGGGGGAAATCGGCTTGCTGGACAGCAGCGCACGTCAGCGCGTGCTGCGTGATTTCAACGCCAGCGCCATGGACTATCCGCGTCAGGCCTGCCTGCATCAGTTGATCGAGCAACAGGCTGCGCTCAATCCCCAGGCGCTGGCACTGGACGACGGCGGTGCCCGGCTCAGCCACGCGCAGTTGAATGCGCGGGCCAATCGTCTGGCCCGCTGGTTGCGTGCTCAGGGTGCAGGCCCGGATTGTGCGGTCGGCGTTGCACTGGAACGTACTGTGCAGTTGCCTGTGGCGTTGCTGGCGGTGCTCAAGGCTGGCGCTGCGTATGTGCCGCTGGACCCTGAGTTCCCTGCTGAGCGTCTGGCGCACATGCTGGCCGACAGCGAAGTGCGCTTGCTGTTGACCCAAGAGCATTTATTGAGCGAACTGCCGGACAGCCAGGCGCAGGTATTCTGCCTTGACCGCGACTGGTCGCAACTGGACAGTCTGGCCGAGCACGACCTGCGCCCGGACGAATTGCAACGGCCAGTGAACATCGACGACCTGGCGTATGTGATCTACACCTCCGGTTCCACGGGCAAGCCCAAAGGCGTGGCCGTGCGTCATGGCGGGGTGGTCAACTTCATGTCAAGCATGGCTCGGGAACCGGGCCTGACAGGCCGCGACCGGGTGCTGGCGCTGACTTCGCTGTCCTTCGATATTTTCGCCCTGGAACTGTACCTGCCGTTGCTGGTGGGTGGCAGCGTGCAACTGGTGGACCGTGATTGCGCCCGTGACCCGACGCGGCTGCTGGCCACCGTGCTGGAAAAAGGTGTGACAGTGATTCAGGCGACGCCGTCAACCTGGACGCTGCTCAGCGCCCATGAGGATTTCTCGCGCCTGCAGGGCTGTCGTTTCTTCTGCGGTGGTGAGGCGCTGTCAGTCGAGTTGGCGGCGGTGCTCAGTGCCCAGGCGGATGAGCTGTGGAACCTCTATGGTCCGACCGAAACCACCATCTGGTCAGCGGCCTGGCGTATCCCTCGTGGCGGTCGGGCGTTGCTCGGCAAGCCGATTGCCAACACCCAACTGTACGTTCTGGATGCGGCACTGCACCCGCTGCCAGCAGGTGTCGCCGGGGAGCTTTATATCGCCGGTGACGGCCTGGCACGTGGTTATCACGCACGGCCGGGGCTGACTGCCGAGCGCTTTGTAGCAGATCCGTTCAACGCGCAGGGCGGTTGCATGTACCGCACCGGTGATCTGGCGCGCTGGAGTCAGGACGGTGTGCTGGAGTATTTCGGGCGTATCGACCATCAGGTCAAGGTGCGTGGTTTCCGTATCGAACTGGGCGAAATCGAGTCGTGCCTGCTGGCGTGCGACGGGGTGCGTGAAGCGGTAGTGATTGCCCGCGAAACCCCACTGGGCAAGCAACTGCTGGGCTACGTCGTCGCTGACGGCGAGGCCGCTATCGGGCCCGAAGAGCTGCGCGCTGCGTTGCAGGCCCAATTGCCGGACTACATGGTGCCTGCACAGGTGATGGTGTTGACACGCATGCCACTGACGCCGAATGGCAAGCTCGACCGCAAGGCCTTGCCAGATCCGGATTTCAGCAGTTTGCAACAGCGTTATCAGGCGCCGCGCAGCGAGCTGGAACTGCGTTTGGCTGAGCTGTGGCAACAGGTACTGGGTCTACAACAGGTTGGCATCGACGACAACTTCTTCGAGCTGGGTGGCGACTCCATCGTGTCTATCCAGTTGGCTGGGCGCGCACGCCAGGCCGGGCTGCAATTCAGCCCGCGACAACTGTTTGAGCACCCCACCGTCGCCCAGCTGGCACAGGTGATCACTGCTGTGGGCGCGCCTGCAGCGAATAGTGTCAGCGACTCGACGCCTGCACACACTGGGCACTTCCCGCTGGCGCGTCTGGACGCCGGGCAGATCGAGAAGCTGGGACTGGACCTGACTCAGGTCGAGAACCTTTACCCGCTGTCACCGATGCAGCAGGGCATGTTGTTCCATGCGCTGGACAATCCGGGATCCGGTCTGTACGTCAATCAGATCAGCGTGCCGGTAGAAGGCCTCGACAGCACGCGCTTCGCCCAGGCCTGGCGCCGCGCCGTAGCTCGCCACGACACGCTGCGCAGTGGTTTCATCTGGCAGAGCGGCCTGCGTGAACCGTTGCAGGCGGTGTATGCCACTGCCCCGGCGCAGTTGCGCCTGCGTGACGATGTGCAGGATATCGTCGCCTTCGCAGAAGCGGATCGTCTGGAAGGTTTCGACCTGGCCCGGCCGCCACTGCAACGCCTGACGCTGATCGATCTGGGTGAGGGTCGCCAGCATCTGATCTGGACCACTCATCACTTGCTGATGGACGGCTGGAGCGGCGCGCAACTGATCAAAGAGGTGCTGCAACTGTATGCAGGCGCTGAATTGCCAGCCGTCAGTGCGCGCTATGCGGACTACATCGGCTGGCTGCAACACCAGGATGGTATGGCCGCCGAAGCGTTCTGGCGTGCTCGTCTGGCCCAGGTGCAGCAGCCGACACTACTCGCCGACAGCCTCTCGCGCCCGGCAGAAGGTGACGGTCACGGCCTGAGTTACAGCCACTACGATGCGACCGCTACCGAACGCTTGAAAACCTATGCGCGCAGCCAGCGCATCACCCTCAATACCTTGCTGCAAAGTGCCTGGCTGTTGCTGTTGCAGCGTTACACCGGGCAGCAACAGGTAGTGTTCGGTGCCACGGTGGCAGGGCGTCCGGCACAACTGCCGGGTATCGACAGCCTGCTCGGGCTGTTCATCAATACCTTGCCGATTGCCCAGTCACCCCAGGCTCAGGATGATTTGGGCGAATGGCTGCGTCAGTTGCAGGCTTACAACGCCGAAGTACGCGAGTTTGAACACACGCCGCTGTATGACATTCAGCGTTGGGCCGGGCACAGCGGTCAGGCCTTGTTCGACAGCATCATCGTGTTCGAGAACTACCCGGTAGACGAGGCTCTGCGCCGTGATACCGGTAACGGCCCGCGCTTTGGCGAGCTGAGCCTGAAAGACGTGACCAACGTGCCGATGGACCTGGCTATACGTGTGGGTGAAGGCCTGGAGATTGAGTACCAGTACCTGCGCAGCCATTTCGACGCGGTGGCGGTCGAGCGTATTCGCGGCAACATGGAGCAGATACTCGACGCCATGGTCGCTGGTCAGGCGCGCTTTATTGGCGATCTGCAATGCCTGTCCGAGGCTGACCGCAGTGCCTTGAGCAATTGCCGTGGCCCGCATCAGGCTCGCTTGCCAGCGCCGCCTGTGCATCTGGCGATTGCAGATCAGGCGCGCTTGCGTCCGTCGTCAACTGCCTTGCTGTGCGGCACCGAACAGCTTGATTACGCCGCGCTGGAGCTTGGCTCCAATCAATTGGCGCATCATTTGATCAGCCTGGGTATCGGGCCGGAAGTGCGGGTCGGCGTGGTGCTGCCTCGCGGGGTTGCGATTCCGCTGGCACTGCTGGCGGTGCTCAAATCGGGCGGGGCTTACGTGCCGCTCGACGCGGATTACCCGCGTGAGCGTCTGGCGTTCCAGATGGCCGATGCCGGAATTGCGTTGCTGATTACCGACAGCCGACTGCGTGAGCGCTTGCCGCTGCCCGACGGCGTGCTGTGTCTGGAGCTCGACGCGCTGGATCTGAGCACCGAACGCAGCGATGTGCCGTCGGTAAAACTGGAGCCTGAAAACCTCGCTTACATCATTTACACCTCAGGCTCCACGGGGCAGCCGAAGGGCGTCAGCGTGGCCCACGGACCGTTAGCGATGCATTGTGCCGCGATTGGCGAGCTATACGAAATGGACAGCTCGACGCGCGAGCTGCACTTCATGTCGTTTGCGTTCGACGGTGCTCACGAGCGCTGGCTGACCACGCTGGTACACGGGGGCAGTCTGGTGCTGCGTGGTGAAGAGTTGTGGACACCGGAGCAGGTCTACACGGTGTTGCACGAACAGCGCATTGATGTGGCTGCCTTCCCTCCGGCCTATCTGCAACAACTGGCCGAGCACGCCCTGCGTGACGGTAATCCGCCGCCGGTGCGGATCTACTGCTTCGGTGGTGATGCTGTGCCAAACGCCAGCTTTGAACTGGCCAAGAAGGCGCTGCGTCCACAGTGCATCACCAACGGTTACGGGCCAACCGAAACGGTGGTGACCCCGCTGCTCTGGAAAGCCGACGCAAACACGGCTTGCGATGCGGCGTATGCGCCGATTGGTAAAAGCGTAGGTGCACGTCAACTGCATATCCTCGATCCGGACCTGCGCCCGGTGCCATTAGGTGTGGCGGGTGAGCTGTACATCGGTGGCGAAGGTCTCGCTCGCGGTTACCATCAGCGTCCTGACTTGACTGCCGAGCGTTTCGTGGCTGACCCGTTCAGCACAGACGGCGGCCGCTTGTACCGCACAGGCGATCTGGTGCGTGGCCGCGTCGATGGCGTGATCGACTATGTCGGGCGTATCGATCATCAGGTAAAAATTCGCGGGTTCCGTATCGAACTCGGGGAAATCGAAGCGCGTCTGCAGGAGCACCCGCAGGTTCGTGAAGCGCTGGTCGTCGCCCGCGACGGCCATAGCGGCAAGCAACTGATCGGCTATGTGGTCAACCACCCAGGCGTTGCGCTGAGTGGCGACGACTTGCGCAGTTACCTGCGCGCACGGCTGCCGGACTACATGGTGCCGGTGCAGGTCATGCTGCTGGAACGCATGCCGTTGTCGCCTGCCGGCAAGCTCGATCGCAAAGCGCTTCCGGAGCCGCAATGGAACAGCGGCAGCTCGTATGTTGCACCACGTAATGCCACCGAGCAGGTTCTGGCCGCGATCTGGCAAGAAGTGCTGCAGGTTGAGCTAGTCGGCATTCACGATAACTTCTTCGATCTGGGTGGCGACTCGATTCTCAGTCTGCAAGTGATTTCCCGGGTGCGTCAGGCCGAAGACCTTGGGCTTGATATCCGTCTGCGTGATCTTCTGCAATACCAGACCATTGCCGGTCTGTTGGAGCGCGCCCAAGGGAGCACCGAAGCGGATGCTGCCGAGCCACAGGCGGTGGCCGAAAGTGTCGGTGATGAAGCGTTCGGGCTGATCCCGATTCAGCAATGGTTGTTCGAGCAGGACCTGCAAGCACCTGAGCACTTCAACCAGGCGATCCTCTTGCAGTGCCGCGAACCGCTGGACGTGGTGCATCTGGCTGCGGCGTTGCAAGCGGTGCTCAGCGAGCACGCCAGCCTGCGCCTGGCGTTTGTTCGCGGCAACGATGGCCAGTGGCGCCAGCGCTACTGCGAGCTGAGCGAACTGCAGGACGGACTGCGCGCCGACCCGGTGTTGTGGCTGCGTGATGCACTGGACAGCGAGGCCGCGCTTGCGATTGCCAACCAGGCCCAGCGCAGTCTGGACATTACCAACGGACGTTTGCTGAGGGCGGTTTACAGTGAGTTGGCCGACGGCAGTCAACGGCTGTTGCTGGTGGCTCACCACTTGGGTATCGACGGTGTCTCGTGGCGGATCCTGCTTGAAGACCTGCAACAGGCTTACACACAGCTGTGCAACGGCCAGGAGCCGCGCTTCAGTGCGCGTACCAGCAGCTATCGGGCCTGGGCGCAAAGTTTGCGCGAGTATGCCGCGCATCCGCGTCTGCTGGCCGAGCTGCCGTACTGGTTGCAGCAAACCGAGCCTGCAGGCCTGGGCGAGCCGCCGCAGGACAACCCGCGTGGCAGCCAGCGTGTAGCGCATATGCAACAGGTGCAGTTACGCCTTGACCGCGACTTGACGGGGCAATTGCTGAAAGTTGCACCCGAGGCGTACCGCACCCAGATCAACGATTTGCTGCTCACGGCGTTGGGCCGCGTGCTGTGTCGTTTCAGTGACAGCGAGTCGGTGTTGCTCGGTCTTGAGGGCCATGGCCGCGAGGACATTTTCGAAGGACTGGATCACAGTCGCACGCTTGGCTGGTTCACCAGTCTGTTCCCGTTGCGCCTGACGCCGGGGCAGGGCGGTTATGCCGAGTCGGTTGTTGCCACTCGCGAGCAACTGCGTGCGGTGCCTGATAAAGGTATCGGGCATGGCGTGCTGCGTTACCTGGGTGATGCCCAGACGCGCCGCTTGCTGGCCGGCAGGGTGCAACCGCGTGTGACCTTCAACTACCTGGGGCAATTCGACCAGAGCTTTGATGACAAGGCGCTGTTTGCGCCGCTGCAAGAGCGCCCCGGCGATGCGTATGCCGCCAGTGCACCGCTGAACAACTGGCTGGAGATCATCGGTCAGGTTTACGACGGTGAGCTGGCATTACGTTGTCTGTTCAGTAGTCGGGTATTCCGCACCACGACCGTCGAACAACTGATGGCGATGTACCGCCAGGAACTGCAAGGCCTGATCCAGCACTGTTGCGCACAGGTCGCTGAACGCGAGCAGATGCCTGTATGAGCCGGACACTAGTTAATGAGGTGAGTATGTTGCACCCGGATATTTCTGCCTTTCTCGATATGGTTGACGACGGCCGCCAGGCCGGACGTCCGGCGCTTCATGAGCTGAGCGTCGCGCAGGCGCGGGAAGAGTTCGAAGCCTCTTCGCAGGCGCTCAAGGCCAGTGCGCCGCTGATGCCGGTCGAGAGTTTGCTGTTGCCTGGGCGGCAAGGGCATGAATTGCCAGCGCGTCTGTACCAACCGGTATCCGACGCGTCGGCACTCAGGCCGGTATTGCTGTATCTGCATGGGGGCGGTTACACGGTGGGCAGTCTGGATTCTCACGACGGTCTGTGCCGTTCGCTGGCCCAGGCCTGTGGCTGTGCGGTGCTTGCACTGGGTTACCGGCTGGCGCCTCAAGCGCCATTCCCGGCAGCGCTGGATGACACCCGCGACGCCTGGGACTGGCTGCAAAAGAATGCCGCGTCTTACGGCCTCGACGTGCAGCGCATTGCTGTCGCAGGTGACAGTGCCGGGGCCACTCTAGCCAGTGTGCTGGCCGCCCAATTGGCCAGCGAGGGTGGGCCGCAGCCGCGAGCGCAATTGCTGTTCTACCCGGCAACTGACGCAACCCGGCGTAGCGAATCTCAAGAGCTGTTTGCGGAAGGTTATTTGCTGGAAACCGCCAGCCTGGACTGGTTCTATCACCACTACGCAGCGGATCTGGCACAGCGTCATGACTGGCGTTGTTCACCGCTCTATGCGGCTGATGCATTGCGCGGCAGTGCGCCTGCCTTGCTGTATGCCGCGGAATACGACCCGCTGCTGGACGAGGGCCTGGCCTATGCCGAGGCGTTACGTGAACAGGGCGTCTCGGTGCACGCGCAGTTGTGTCATGGCATGACCCATGACTTTCTGAGGATGGGCGGGCTGGTGTCCGATGTGGACAGCTACTTCCGGCAAGCGGCGCAGTTTCTCTCGCGTCACTGGTAAATATCGAGTGAAGCCTGAACAGGGCTCTGTTCAGGCTTCACCACGATTGGCAGCGCAACCGATCAGCGCCGCTGGCGGTGCATGAGCCAGAGGAAGTACGGGCAACCGATAAAGGCTGCCAGCAACCCTGCAGAAACCGGCCATGGGTAAGCGATATTACGTCCCAGCCAGTCGGCTACGAGCATGATCAGGCCGCCGATGATTGCACTCAGCAAGATCTGCGGCGCAGTACGGTGCACGCCGAGCTGGCGGGCGATGTGGGGCGCGATCAAGCCAACGAAGCTCAGCGGGCCGACGATCAGCGTGGCGGTCGCGGTCAGCACTGCTGCCACGCCGAGAATCGCCAGGTGGCTGAGACGCAATGGCAAGCCGAGGGCCGAGGCCGTGGCGCCACCCAGGGTCAGCAAGTCCAGCGGCCGCGAAAGCAACAGGCTGACCAGCAGCATGACGCCAGCGATCACCAGCGCCGTCAGCGCGGCCGGACCGTCGACGTGATAGGTCGAACCGGTCATCCAGCTCAACAGCAAGGTCATGCGCGGGTCTCCGCTGGCCATCAGCAGCGTGCTCAATGCCCCCATCAGCGTGGTCAGGCAGACCCCGGTCAGTAACAGGCGCTCCGGGCTCAAGGCGCTGCGCCAGTTGAACCAGAACAGTGCGCCGAGTGTGAGCAGGGTACCGGCGCAGGCTGCTGGCACCATCAAAGCCTGTGGCTGTGGCACCAACAGGAACAGCACCATCACCCCCAACGCTGCACCGGAGCTGGCACCCAGTACTTCCGGGCTGGCCATCGGGTTGCCGGTCAGGCGCTGGATCAGCAAACCAGCCACCGCCAACATGACTCCAGCGCTGAGCGAACCCATTACCCGTGGCAATCGCCATTGCAACGCGCTGTCGAATTGCTCCGGGCCGCTCCAGTGCCAGCCGTGCAAGCCGATACCCAGGCTGATTGCCGGTATGACCAGCAACAAGAGCAGTACTGCACCGCCGCTGATGTACCGGCCAGGGTTGTGAAGCCTGCGCCACGTGCTGCCCTGCTGCGCGACGATGCCGCCGTTGCGCTGACGCTTGAGCAGCCAAAGCAACAGCGGCACGCTAAACACGGCGGTGAGAATGCCGGCCGGCACTTCACCGACAAATCGTGAAAGCTCACGCGCGCACTGGTCCACCAGGCACAACAGCGCTGCGCCCATCAACGGTGCCCATATTAGCCTTTGGCGCAACGTGCGCGCGCCGCTGAGGCGGGCGATGGCTGGCGCTGCGAGGCCGACAAAACCGATGATGCCGACGGCACTGGTAACGAAGGCGCTGAGTGCCACGGCGACTACTAGCCCCAGGGTGCGCGTGGTCCGCAGCGAAACCCCAAGGCTGGCCGCGCTCTGGTCTTCAAGCCCCAGCACGGCCAGAGGCCTGGCGAGCAAACCGGCAATCAGTGCGGCGACGGCCAGACGAGGCGCCAGGTAAGTCACGCCTTCCCAGCCACTCTGGTTGAGTGAGCCGGCTTGCCAGAGCAGCAGGTCGACGAGGTAGTCATGGTTGAACAACACCAGCAGTGAATTGATGGCGTTGCAATACAGGCTGATCACCATGCCCGCGAGGATAAAGCGCAGCGAAGACATCGTGCGGCTCCAGGCGAAGGCGAACAGCGCCAGCGTGGCCAGCCCGGCACCGACCAGGGTCGCTCCCTCCAGGCCATGCAGCAGCAGGGCAGGTGCAGCGATAGTGGCAATCGACAGGGCCAGATTGGCTCCGGCCGCCACGCCGAGCGTGACCGGCTCGGCCAGCGGGTTGCGCAGAATCTGCTGAAACAGCGTCCCCGCCAGGCCTAACGCAGCCCCTACCATCAGGCTGACCAGCAGGCGTGGTGCGAAGCTGAAATGCAGCAGGACCTGACGGCCGTCGTCCAGGTCTGGGGTCCACAGTGCCTGCCACCACAGCGCGCTGGGTAGCAGGGCCTGTAAGCCATGCACCGCGATCAGCATTGCCAGCAAGGTCAGCACCAGAACCCAGGGCAGAGGTCCCTGGAACAGCGCAGGGCGAGGGGCCGCCAGGCCGATAGCCGGTTCAAGCATGCTCTTGTTCTCCGCGATGGCTCAGGTACGTGCCGATCAATTCGGCCAGGTTGAGTGCCGAGGCAGCCGCGCCGTACGGGAAGAATTTGCCCAGCGCCAGGGTGTTGCCGCGTCGTACTGCGGGCAGGTTTTCCCACAGCGCGTTGGTCTGGCGCAGGCTCTGCAGGCGCGCCGACGTCGTCGGAATTTCGATGTACAGCAGGTGCGCGTCCGGGGTTTCGGCGAGTCGTTCGACGCCAATCAGGGAAATGCCCATGGCGCTGCTTGGGCCTTGCCAGGCATTGACGAGACCAAGCCGGTCGAGCACGTCCTGAATCATGCTGTTCTTGCCGTAGACCGTCGCATGGCGACCGTCCTGATTGAGCACTGCCACACAGATCGGCGGCTGAGGGCATTGCGCCAGTTGTGCGCGCAGTTGAGCGAGACGGGTTTCACCTGCCGCGATCCAGCTTGCGGCCTGTTGCTGGCGGTCGATACGGGCTGCCAGCCGGGTCATGAAGCCCGTGGCGCTGGTCCATACGCTAAGGGCGCTGGGGTAGACATCGACCACTTCGGTGGGCGCAATGCCCTGCAGCGAGCGGGCGATGGCAGGCGGCATTTGATCGCTGAGGATCAATTGCGGGGACAGTTCTTTGATCAATTCAAGATTGGGTTCCCAGTAGGGGCCCACGTCGAGGACTTCGGGAGGCAGTGGCGCAGTGGGCATGCGTCGGCTGTAATAACTGCCGTCGGAGATCGCCAGTGGCGTGACTCCCAGCGTCAACAGCGTTTCGGCGGCAGCCCAGTTGATGGCGATGATACGTTGCAGCGGGGCGGCGAAAAGGCTCATGGTGGGCAGACCGCTGGTCAGCGCAAGGCCGCCCACGGCAAATCGCTTAAGCAGGTGACGGCGGGTCAGAGGCATGTTCGTCCTCCTCGGTGGTAACGGCTCATCGTGATCCTCCAAAAACGACACCGGGCCCCTTGATCCAAGGAGCCCGGCTGAGAGTTCAGCAACGCACTGACAGATACTGTCTGCCCGACGCAGCATTGTGCGGCGCGGATAGACGCATACCTGTGAAAGATCAGGCGTTGATCACCATTTGTATTTCACGCTGGTCAGCAAGGTGCGGCGCATGCCCGGGTAGCACTCGTACGAGTCATCGCAAGTGGCTGAGTATTTCTCGTCCAGCAGGTTTTGTGCATTGAGCGAGACAGTCACGCTCTTGTTGAGCGGGTAGCTCGCGCTCGCGTCGAACAGGGTGTAGTTGTCGATGTGGAAGGTGTTGGCGTTATCGCCGTAGAGCACGCCGGTATAACGTGCGCCGCCACCCAGGCTGAGGCCGTTGAGGATCGTGTCGTGGAAGGTGTAGTTCAGCCAGGCTGAAGCCATGTGCTTGGGCACGTTGGCCGGACGATTACCCTCGTCGCCACGGTTGCTCTTGGTGATCTCGGCCTTGGTGTAGGTGTAGGACGCAATCAGGTCCCAGTTCTGGTCAAGTTTGGCCTTGACCTCGGCTTCGATACCGCGCGACTGCTGTTCGCCATTGGCGACCGAGAAAGCGGTATTGCCCGGATCCTGGGTCAGTACGTTGGTCTTGGTCAGGTCGTAGGCTGCCAGGGTCATCAGGATCGCGTCGGTAGGCTGGTATTTGACACCCGCTTCCCACTGGTGCGCTTCGCTCGAATCAAAGGCGTTGTTACTGCTGTCCAGGCCAGTATTAGGCGCAAAAGACTCGGAATAGCTGACGTACGGCGCCAGGCCGAACTCGGTCAGGTAGGTCAGGCCCAGACGGCCAGTGAAGGCATTGTCTTTCTGGTTCGTCGGGTCAGCGACGTGGTTGTCAAGGTCATTGCGCACATAGTCGTAGCGACCGCCTGCTGTCAGGATCCAGTGATCGTCGAACTTGATCTGGTCCTGAATGTAGCCACCGATCTGCTCGATGGTCTGGTCATAGTCGATCGAGCCGATGCTGTTGGCCTTGGTTGGGCGGGTCACCGGCTGGCCGTAGACCGGGTTGTAGACGTTCAGGTCCGGGCCGCGCACGCGCCAGCGAGTGACGTCGGCGTCCTGCCAGGTGTAATCCACGCCGGTCAGCAGCTTGTGCGTGAACGGGCCGGTCTGGAAGTCAGCCTGCAACTGGTTGTCCAGCGCAAAAGTGTTCATGTGCTGATCAAAACGGTCTGCGCCACGAATGGTGTTTCCGGTGCTGGTATCAACACTGAACGGCAGCAGGTTCTGGAAGATCACGTCTACCTGACCATAGCGGGCGTTCTGGCGGAATTCCCAGGTGTCGTCGAAACGATGACGGAACTCATAACCGAAGCTGTACTGATCCTGATTCAGGTGGTTGAAGCTGTGATCACCCATCAGCGTATCGGTGGTGTGCCCGTTTGGCGTGCTGTAAGCAAACAGCGAGCCGCCGTTACGGTCACGCAGGAAGTCGCTGAGGAACGTCAGGCTGGTGTCTTCGTCCGGTGCCCAGGTGAAGGATGGCGCGATGTACAGGCGGTCGTCTTTGACTTCGTGGCCATCGTCGTAGTCCACCTGCGTGTTGGAGTCCCGTACCGAACCGACGACGCGATAGAGGAAGTGTTGCTGATCGTCCAGTGCGCCACCGAGGTCGAACTGGCCTTGTCGGCGGTCATAGTTGCCGACTGAAAGCTGTACTTCGTTGACATGGTTGACTTCGGGTTTCTTGCTGACGCGGTTGATGATGCCGCCAGCGTCACCTTGGCCGAACAGGGTCGAAGAGGGGCCTTTTACCACGTCGATACGGTCAAACGCATAAGGTTCGCTGCGGAAGAACGCATAGCTGTTGTTCTGCTGACGCAGGCCATTGAGGTAATCGCTGGTGGACTGACCGTTGAAACCGCGAATGTACAGCCAGTCGAAACCTTTCGGATCCAGACCATAAGCTTCGACTTTGACGCCCGGGACGTAACGCAACGCATCCGTGACGGTTTGCGCTCCCTGGTCTTCCATCTGCTTGCGGGTGACCACGGAGATGGACTGCGGGATCTCGATCAGCGGCGTATTGGTCTTGCTGGCGCTGTTGCTGGTTTTCGGAACGTAGCTCTCGTAACCCTCTGGCACCGCCGCGCGACCGGAAATGATCTGGTCGGGCATGGTCAGTGGGCCGCTGGTCGGTGCCGCGGCAAGCAAAGTGACCCGGCTGCCTTCTATCTGATACTGGATGCCCGTCCCACGGAGCAGCGAGTTCAGTGCTTGCGTTGGTTCAATTTCGCCGTGCAGCTCGGGGCTGCGCAGGTTCTGCAATTGATCCGGGTTGAACACGATCTGCAAGTCAGACTGTGTACCGAGACTGATCAGCGCCGAACCCAGAGGTTGTGCCGGAATATCGATGCGCACCGGCGCGGCAATTGCGTTGGTGGCGGTCAGCGCCAGACCCAGGGCGGCGCTGCTGATCAACATTGCCAGATGGCTGGTCGGGTGTTTGAGGGTTGGGGTCTTGCTTTTACCAATCAAATTTTGCGCTCCTGAATACTGGTTTTTAATAAAACTTTTTTAGTTTTTTTAGTTTTTTGTGTTGGCGATGACAGACAGCTTTTTTACAACTACGGCGCCACTGTAATCAGGGGCGCCGTGACGGATCAGGTGAGTGCGACGTCGGGGCTGGTTGACGAGGTGTCCTTGTTCTTGCGCTGGACCTCGACGATTTTTCCTGCGCTCATCCGCAGTAATCGGTCGGCGACATCGAAGTAGCGATCGTCGTGAGAAATCACGATCAAGGTCTTGCCCTGGGCGCGCAGCTCCGGCAGCAACTCGGTGTAGAAAATGCGCCGGAACTCAGGGTCCTGGTCTGCGGCCCATTCATCGAACACCAGCACCGGGCGCTTCTCGAGCCAGGCTTGAACCAAAGCCAGACGTTTGCGCTGCCCGGTGGACAGGTCGGTGGTGGAGTAGCTGTGGTCGTTCAGTGAGACCTTGTGGGCAATTTCCAGCCGTTCCAGATAGCGGTTGGCTTCGGCGGGGATTTCAGCGCTGTCCTTGAGCAGGTCTTCGAACAGGAAGTAGTCGGCAAAAATAGTCGTGAACAGCTGGCGATAGTCGTCGCGGTTGCTGTCGTCGACAGGTTTGCCATCAATCAATACCTGGCCGCTCTGTGGCACATAAAGGCCCAATAGCAATTTGATCATGCTGGTTTTACCGCAGCCGTTTTCGCCCGCAATAAACAGAATCTCACCGCGCTGGATGGTCAGGTTGAGCGGACCGACACCAAAACCAGTGCTGCCGTCTTCGGTAGGGTAGTGGTAGCTCAGGTCACGCAGTTCGATCTGCTCAATGTCCAGGGTCTTGCGCTCATCGTCGCGCAACAGCAGGTTGGGCTCCGGAGAAGAGAAGCGAATCGACAGCTCGGCAATGCGCCGGAAAGCCACTTGGGCACGACTGACGATGGGCAGGTTGCCGACCAGATGCTCGAGCGGACCTTTCATGTACAGCAACACCAGAATAAAGCCGCTGAGGGTGGCTCTATCGGTGCTCGGCCAGATTGACTCATAGGCCAGAGCCAAGCCTATGACGATGAAGAACAGGGTGGAGCCGAAGCCTTTGGCGACCACAAACAGGTTGATCGAACGAACCTGGATATCGCAGATGCGATCAATGGTGCCTTGCAGGCGCTCGTTGTAGTGCTGGAAGCGGCGCGGGCGGCTGATACGCAGCTCCTTGGCGCCTTCAGCCAGGGCACGGTAGTGCTTTTGCAGTTCGTCTTCTTCTTCGCGGGCCTGAAAGAACCCACGGATACCACGGCTGCGCACCAGAAACTGGATGGCGCTGCCAATGATGATGGCGACCGCCGTGGTGAGGAACATCGGCAGAGACAAGACCGCCAGGTAGCCCAGGCAGCTCAGGCAGACCGTCAGCGATACCGCCAGCGGTGCAAAGGCGAACACAAAGTCGCTGATGGTATCGATGTCGTGCGTCAGTACTGGGATCAGGCGATGACTGCGATAGCGCTCGATCTGCTCGATAGGGGCGGAGATGATCTTGCTGCCCAGCTCTTTACGTAACCGTGCAATGGAGTGCTGCCCGACATAGTTGGTGCCGATGTCAGAAATGATCGATCCCACCAGCGCCAGCACGCAGAGGCCGGCAAACCCTGCCAGCAAGCCTGATTGCATACCACCTTCGGCATTCAGGCTGTGGTTGATGGTGGCAAGTAGCGCAGTGATGCTGGCGCCGCCGATGATGCCGAGGACCGTCGCCATCAGCAACTGTGGCCAGAACGGCCGCAGTAGCTTGAAAAGCTCACCAAGGGTGCTTTGTGGGGGAGTCTGCATCATTTTTTCCTAGGCTCTGCGGCCACCGTCGGGCACGCTGGAATTCAAGGGCTGATCGGTGCTTTGGCCCTGAGAGGCAAAGCCAATCCGAATCATTTTTGTTAAGACGAGTGAGCGAAGGAAAATTTAAGAAAAATTGCATACTGGCAATTAGCCTTTTTTGGTGCGGGATTCTTCGTCTGAGCCAGCCCTGTCATGAGCAGTCTCGCTGCTGCAAGAAAACAGCATTAATTCAAAGGCTTATGCTGTGTTTGATAAGCGGGGCAGCGGCGTCTTTGACTCCGCGCTGTTGCGCAGCCGGCACTGCCCTGACCGGGACCGAATTCATCCGGGAAGTCGGCATTTCCAGTGATAAAGCGAATCACTTTCCGATACTGCCTGCGAAGGGCGGGTCGACTGCGCTTTGGCTGAGCGCTCCACTTCTGCGTCCCGATACGCAAATGAGAAACATTACTAAAGTTTTTCTGAGCGCTCTCGTCACTACCTTTGAATGCACTTTTGAAAGCGCTTCTTCTGGCCGATGCGCAGGTGTTGGAAAAGGCAGGCTGCGCCGTGAAGGCGGAGTAACGCCACCCTCAGGGTGAGGACGATTTATTCCGGCCCGCGTCGTGCTCCACAGCTACCGTGAAACAGGACACTGGCATCATGACTCAGTTGATCTCACCGACCTACGACGTACTTGGCATTGGCTTTGGTCCGTCCAATCTGGCGCTGGCGATTGCTTTGCAGGAACAGGCTCTGCAGCAGGGGCGCAATTATCAGGCGCTGTTCCTCGACAAGCAGCACGACTACCGCTGGCATGGCAACACCCTCGTCACCCAGAGCGAGTTACAGATTTCCTACCTCAAGGATCTGGTCACCTTGCGTAACCCGACCAGCCCTTTCAGTTTCGTGAATTACCTGCACAAACACGACCGACTGATCGACTTCATAAACCTGGGCACACTTTATCCGTGCCGTATGGAATACAACGACTATCTGTGCTGGGTAGCCCGACAATTTTCCGAGCAGTGCGCCTATGGCGAAGAAGTTTCCCGCGTTGAGCCCGTGCAAGGTCCTGATGGCATAGAACTGCTCAAAGTGCTGTCCACCGATGTGCGGGGTCAGGAGCGTTTCCGTCTGACGCGCTCCGTGGTCGTCAGTACCGGTGGGACGCCGCGCATCCCGTCGGCGTTCAGTCATTTGCGTAACGACGCGCGCGTGTTCCACCACTCGCGCTACCTGGAAAGTATCGCCAAACAGCCATGCCTGAAGAACCCGTCGATGCGCATTGCGGTGATTGGCGGCGGGCAGAGTGCGGCCGAGGCGTTCATTGACCTTAATGACAGCTACCCGTCGGCGCAGGTCGACATGATTCTGCGTGCAGCGGTGCTAAAACCAGCGGATGACAGCCCTTTCGTCAACGAAATCTTCGCGCCGAGCTATACCGATCTGGTGTTCAACGAGCCGCAGGCAGAGCGTGAAAAGTTGATTCAGGAATACCACAACACCAACTATTCAGTGGTGGACCTCAACCTGATCGAGTCGATCTATTCGATTTTTTACCGCCAGAAAGTTGCCAATCAGCAGCGTCATGCGTTTCTTAGCCGGCGCACTGTCGAGTTGGCCGGTGCCGACAGCAATGGCATCGAACTGACCCTGCGCGACAGCGCCACCGGCGCGACCGAGCAACGCCGTTATGACGTGGTGATTCTGGCTACCGGTTATCAGCGCAGCTCCCATCGCGAGCTGCTCGCGCCGCTCAAGGATTACCTTGGCGACTATGAAGTGGGTCGCGATTACCGTTTGCAAACCGATCCGCGTTTGCGTGCGGGCATCTACATGCAGGGCTTCAGCCAGGACAGCCACGGCCTTAGTGACACGCTGCTGTCGGTGTTGCCGATGCGTGCTGCGGAAATCGCTGCGTCGATTTTCGAACAGCCACAGGGTGGCAAAAGCATCAATCGCGATACGACGAGCCGGGCGGCACAAAGTGCCTGAGCGACTGTAATTGCGGTGTGATTTACATCCGGACTAAATCCTCAGCGCCCCTGAGCGTTATACGAACCGGTGGCGCTGTTTTTCAATGCGCATTACTTCGCGGCCCGAGGTGGTTCTGCCATGTCCTGCAACTCTACCAACGGAACGTTGTTACTGCCCGACGGGCGCCGGCTGTTCGCCGATGCAGGCGAGCGCTTCCTTATGTTGCTGGTCGACGATAAGCCGCTGCTTGAAGTGGCGCGTGGCGGCGATGTCTGGCGGGTGCCGCATGATCGCGAGCCGTCACAGCTTGATTTCGCACTGTGGGCATTGGCCGCGCTGATGGTGCAGAGCCGCGAAGTGTTCTTCGAGCAATGCCGGTTATGTTGACGTTATTTCCCCCGGCCGTGATCACTCCCGACTCCAGGCAGCGCGGGGCGCACGTATGATTGCTGCCCTTGCGCCGCTGTTCATGGGGCCGTTCGCAAGCTATCGCGACGTGCTGGTAACGCGTGATGACCCTCGGCCCTCGATTGCTTCCACGCGCCTGTTGCAGCCTGAGTATCTGGAGCCTGTGCTGCAGCGTTTTTCACCGGAACACGCGGGCCAGGACCGTCGCGCCCTGGCGTCACAATGGTCGAAGTATTATCTGGTCAAACTGATTCCACCGGTGGTGGCTGCTGCTCTGGTACTTGGCCGTCGCCTGCCGTTGGACTTTGCTGACGTCGAGGTGGTGCTTGATGCACAGGGCTTGCCTGAAGCCTTCAAACTTACGGGCGACGGCGAGGTGTTCAGTAGCCCGCCGAGCGATCCGTTCCAACGTTTCAGTGACCTGATCGACGCCCATTTGCAGCCTTTTGTGCAGGGCCTGGCCAGTGAGGTCAAGCTCTCACCCAAAGTGCTGTGGAGCAACGCCGGTAACTATTTCGAGTGGTTTATCGGTGAAATGGCGCGAGTGCCGCTGCCGCCGCATCTATTGGCGGATGGCAAGGCACTGTTGGAAACCGAATGGCGCCCTGACGGCTCACGCAATCCGCTGTTTTTACCGATTCGCTACGAACCCGTGTCCTGTGACCTGCGCGCCGACGGACGCTGGCGTCAACGGCGAGTCTGTTGCATTCGCTATCGTCTGGACACGCTGGCTCATTGTGATAACTGTCCTTTGATCGACGAGCCGCCGCCGGAAATGATCACCCTCTAGCCGCCCTTGGCGCTGCCGGGCGGTAAACTACCGCGCAGCGCTCAGTTGTTCACGTCAATCAGTCACCTCAATCGGTCAGATTGGGTAGCTGATCGGTGAGCCGTCGACAGGGTTGGGCAGCACGCCCATCGCAATGCCATAAATGTCTTGCAGGATTTCACTGCGCATCAGTTGGCCTGGACTGCCCTGGGCCAGCAAACGTCCACCGTGCAGTGCCAGCAGATGGTCGCAATAACGAGCTGCCATATTGACGTCATGCAAGACCACCAGCACCCCAAGGTTGAGTTCGCGGCTAAGGGTCTTGACCCTGCCGAGCACTTCCACCTGATGGGCGATGTCCAGTGCAGACGTTGGCTCGTCGAGCAGCAGGAAACGGCTGTTTTGCGACAGCAACATGGCCAGCCAGACCCGTTGGCGCTCGCCACCGGACAACTGGTCGACCATCCGTTCGGCAAAGGTGTCGGTGTCGGTCAATTCCAGCGCGCGATCAATGTGCATGTTGTCTTCGCGCGTCACGCGACCCAGCGCCCCATGCCAGGGGTAACGCCCAAAAGCGACCAGTTCGCGGACATTCAAGCTGTCGGTCTGCGGCAATTGTTGGGGCAGGTAAGCGACCTGACGGGCGAAATCGCGACTGTTCCAGCTGCTCAGCGGCTTGCCGTCCAGGCTGATCGTTCCTGAGGACGGTTGCAGCTGACGGGCCAACAGTTTGAGCAGGGTCGATTTGCCCGAGCCGTTGTGACCGATCAGGCCGATCATCTGGCCATGGGGCAGTTGCATGCTGAGGGGTTGGAGCAGAGTGCGCTCGGTGACGTTGAGGCTGACGTTTTCCAGATCGAACATTAAGTCACCCTGAGACCGATTGAATCGCGGGGGGAGGAGTATAGGTTTTAATGCTAATGAGAATCAATGTTGAAAATGGGAGTCGGGTATGCCGAGCGACAATGAGGCACCCAGTGGTGGGGCAAGGGCGTTTTGCTTACTTTTGGCTGGGCCGGCTTCCGGCTCCATCAAAAGTGAGGCGCTGAAGAAGCGCAACCAATATTAAGCCGTTACCCCAAAACGGATCTGTACACCAAAATGCACTATCCGAACGTGAGGCCTCTGCCAGCCAGATTGCCGCCCAGACCTGAACCCCAACTGAACATCCCACGCTCTTGCCAAGAAAACCTTTGGATACCTGAACTTATCTGCATTTTCTGCCTCTCATGCCGGTAGCCATTGATCGCGGCACCCTGATAAGCTCGCGGCTTTACTCGTTTGCCCTATTGGCGCATGAACAAGGAATCAGAATGAAACAGCATCGGTTGGCAGCGGCGATTGCCCTGGTCGGTCTGGTACTCGCAGGTTGTGATAAGCAAGCCAGCACTGTTGAGCTGAAAACCCCGGCACAAAAAGCGTCTTACGGCATTGGTCTGAACATGGGCAAGAGCCTGGCTCAGGAAGGCATGGATGACCTTGACTCCAAAGCAGTAGCCCTCGGTATCGAAGATGCCGTCGGCAAGAAAGACCAGAAACTGAAGGACGAAGAATTGGTTGAAGCCTTCGCAGCGCTGCAAAAGCGTGCCGAAGAGCGGATGGCCAAAATGAGTGAAGAGTCGGCAGCAGCCGGCAAGAAATTCCTCGAAGAAAACGGCAAGAAGGCAGGTGTAGTAACTACCGCTTCTGGCCTGCAGTACGAAATCGTCAAGAAAGCCGATGGCCCTCAGCCTAAGCCAACTGACGTAGTGACTGTTCACTACGAAGGCAAGCTGACTGATGGCAAGGTTTTCGACAGCTCTGTTGAGCGTGGCAGCCCGATTGATCTGCCGGTTAGCGGCGTGATCCCGGGTTGGGTCGAAGGTCTGCAACTGATGCACGTTGGCGAGAAGATCAAGCTCTACATCCCGAGCGATCTGGCCTACGGCGCACAGAGCCCAAGCCCGACAATCCCTGCCAACTCGGTTCTGGTTTTCGATCTGGAACTGCTGGGCATCAAGGACCCTGCTGCTGCAGGTGCACCTGACGCCGAAGAAGAGCCGGCGGCTCCCGCTTCCAAGTAAGCGACGCACCGGTTTGACCACAACGCCCCGTTTCGACGGGGCGTTGTCGTTTCTGGTCGAACGGATTCGGATGAGCGCAGTCCGAGTAAGATGAACGGGCTGTAGAAGCCGAGTGCTTTGTCTGACGATCCAACATTTTTGTGACAGTGGCTGTGGGTAACTTCTGGGCAGGCTTAAGTCAACGATTTTTATAGCTTTTTTTATGTGACTAAAAAACGCCCGATTTGACTCCGGACCCCGTAAAACAAGGGTTGTGGCCAGAAAAAACGCCTCTGTTCACAAGGTTATCCACAAGATGTGTGGATAACCTTTTTGAGTATCAGGCACCGACTTTTGTAGGGACGGTGTTTATCGGCGACAAACGTCGTTCAACGGGAGTGGACATGAAAGCACCGTGGAATTTGCTTCGATATCTACCTATGGCGCGACGATTGATCGCTGCCGGACGCTTGCCGGCCTTGCTATTCGCCGTTGCACGCAAGGGCTCTGCTGAAGGCAGTCGCCTTGGCAAGATAAAAGATGACCTGCGTCTGCTGCAGGCTCTGTGTCTGGCGTACTGGCGCGGCGAGTATCGATCTATCAGCCCCAAAGCGCTCCTGTCCATCGTGGCAGGGCTGATGTACTTCCTGAGCCCGCTTGATGCGATACCTGACTGGATCCCCGGGCTGGGCATGTTCGATGACATTGCCGTTCTGGCCTGGATCATGAAAAGTCTTGATGGCGAGTTGAATGCGTTCCGCGAGTGGCGTGCACGTCAATCACCGGAGAAGCTGATTGTGGTCGAGCGTCTGCCTGCCACTGCTGCTTTGCTTGAACAGGAAAAAGCCAAGGATTGACCGATCAGTCCTCTCAACCCGATCAGATGCTGGGGGGCACATTCGGGGTGGGCAAGTCGCCTATGACCGCTGTTAAACTGCGGCCATGGGAATAAACCTACTCGATGTGTGTAGTTGTCCTACATGGGGGTTGTATGGATTTGCAGGTTATTTCTCGCGATGGTGAGCCGGAGTACGCTGTTCTGCCGTGGGCTCAGTATCAAGCGTTGCTCAAGGCCGCCGGTATTTCCGGTCACTCGCAGGCTCAGCCAAATCCCGCCCCGGCCGTTTCTGTTGGCGAGGTTGCCGAACTGCCGGGTCTTGATCAGTTAGCGGTGTTACGTGCCGCCAAAGGGCTTGAAGTCGCGCAATTGGCGAGAACCGTCGGCATCAGCCCGTCGTATCTGGAAATGATCGAACGTGGCGAGCGTATACCTGACGCCGCGATTCTTCGCAGCCTGGCGTGGGAAATGGGTTTGACGGGCTGGCGAGGTGAGCAATGAGTGTGCGCATCAGCCGTCAGCATTGGGACGGGTTGCTGGCCGAGCTTGATCAAGCGCGCCGCCAGCGTCATCTGTTGACCTATCGTGCATTGCTGGAGCGTTTGCAGTTGCCAAGCCCGGCCATGCAGACCCTGACCGCTGCGCTGGAACACCTCGCGGCTATCGACGCCAAGGCCGAGCAGCCGTTGCGCAGTTCGCTGGTGATCAGCCAGGGCGCGAGCCGGTTGCCGCGTACCGGTTTCTTTGAGTGCGTTGAGCGTCTGGGGCGTTTTTCAGGGCCTTCGGATGGCGTTGCTGCCGCGTCGTGGCATGCTTCGGAAGTGGTTCGGGTGTTTGAGTTCAGTTATCCCGAGTAGCGATCTGGATTTGCCACGCTGGAATGAGATCCATCTGTGGGGAATTCTGTATTGGCCTGAAAATACAGTTCTTGTGGGAGCGAATTCATTCGCGAAGAGGCCGGAACATCCGCAGCCTGTGTATCGCCTGGAGTGTCGCCTTCCCGAATAAATTCGGTCCCACTGGAGAGCGTAGGTCCATGTAAGCACCGCCTCCGCAGGGCATTTTGCGCAGCCCATCAGCCCACTTGAGCCAAGCCCAATTCCCGCGTATCAATCACATGCACGCTTGCCCCGACAATGTCTTTGGCGTGATGCTTGGCCTCTGAAGCCAGCTCGGCCAGTTGGCTTGCATCGAGTTCGTTGCAGGATTCGCTGTGTAAATGAATCACGCCGATGGACAGCGACAGCAGAGGAAACTCCTGGCGCTGGCCCTGGCGATTGGAGGCAATGAAGCATCCCGCTTCCAGGTGCTCGGCGCGATAGAAGCGGCGGCACTGATTCTGAAAGTCTTCCAGCAGCAAATTCAGGCGCTTGCGCCAGTCCTCGGAGCCCAGGACCATCAGGAAGTCGTCGCCGCCGATGTGGCCCACGAAGTCCTGGCTAGGGTCGATGCGATCATTCAGGCACTGCGCCAGGCACAGCAATACCTCATCACCACGCCCGTAACCGTAGATATCGTTGAAAGGTTTGAAGCTGTCGATGTCCACGTAGCAAATCATCGACTCGCGCCCTTGCTGCAGTAGGCGAGTCAGGCATTGCTGGATCGGGACGTTGCCTGGCAGAAGTGTCAGCGGATTGGCATAACGGGCCTGCTGGATCTTCAGCTCGGTAATCAGCTTGAGCACATCGATCACCCGGCCAAGCCCCAGATAGCTGCCGTTCAGGGTGATGATGAAGTCCTCCTCGATGCGCTGTCGGGCGCGGCTGGTCAATAAACGACTGACTTTTTGCAGTGACTGGTTCAGTTCAACCGCGAGGAAGTCATCGCTCATCAAACGGCTGATCGGCTTGCGCGCGAACAGCTCGGTGCCGAAGGGTTTGAGCAACACTTCGGACAGCGAATGCCGGTGCACGATGCCACACGGTCGACCCTGGTCATCCAGTACGGCCATGGAGTTCAAGGCCGCCTGCTTGCGAAAGGCTTCGAGCACCGAAGCGGTCGGAGTGCTTTGCTCGACGGCCGGTTGCTCATTGAGCAAGGCGCTCAGGTCGCTGCCTTCGTCGTTCAACGTGGGCATCGCCACAGCGTCCAGTTTTGGCAGCAGCTTGCGGGTGTCGCGGGGAGGTTGTTCCTGCGGACGGCACAGCAGATAGCCCTGGACCAGATCTACACCCATTTCGCTCAATACCGCGAGTTCTTCCGGCAGCTCGATACCTTCTGCGATGACCGAAGCGCGTGAGGCCTTGGCCATTTGCAGCATGGAGCCGACGAATTCACGCTTGACCGCATCCTGATGAATGCCGTCGATGAAGTGACGGTCGATCTTCACGTACTCGGGGCGCAACTCTGACCATAGGCGCAGGCTGGAATACCCAGCCCCGAGATCGTCCATGGCGATGGAAAACCCCATGTCCCGGTAGTGATGCAGAGCGGTATACAGCAGCTCGAAATCTTCCGTGGGGGTTTGCTCGGTCAGCTCGATCACCACCTTGTTGGGCGCAATGCCGTAGCGTTGCAGCAACTCCAGCGTGCGGCCGGGTGGGTGTGAGGACTCCAGCAGGGATTCCGGGGAGATATTGAGAAACAGCTTGCCTTCAAGTCGCTGTTCGCTGAAACGACGGCAGGCACTTTCGCGACAGGCCATTTCCAGCTCGCTCAGGCGTCCGGCATGGCGGGCGACTGCGAACAGGTTGACAGGGGAGTGCAGGGCGCTGTTGGAAGGGCCGCGCGTCAGGGCTTCATAACCCAGAATTCGTCGTTCGGTCAGCGACACGATTGGCTGGAACAGGCTGTGCAGATCGCTATGAGCGAGAATCGAGCTCAGTGCGCTCAGCTGTTCTGTCATGGTCATGGCAATCTCGAGGCAAGAAAAAGGGGGCCAAGCGACGGTACGCTTGAGCCCCCTATTTCACGACAGCTTCATGACTGTTTGATGACGATTGCCATCAAATAGCCATTTCGAACCGTGACTTCCCGTGGGAGCGAATTCATTCGAGAAAGCGTCCTGCAAAGCAATGATGGTTTGCCTGCTCTGCCAATTCGCGAATGAATTCGCTCCCACACTGCATGCCCTATATCACCGGGCTGTCTACTTCTTGGCAACCGAAGCACTCAAGCCCAGATAGTCGATCAGGATACGACCGGTTTCGGACAGATACGCGTCGTCCTCCGGCTTGGCGTTCTCATCTTCTACTGGCAACGCATCTTCGTCTTCTTTCTTCAGCTCTTTCAGCGGCTCTTCACCTTTGGCTTTGCGACGGGCGTTTTCCAGTGCCAGTTGCTTGCCTTCGATGGAGGCGTGCTCGGCACGGCGGTCGGCTTCGTTGAGGCTGACCGTTTTCTCATTCATCAATTGCTTGGCCAGGGCCAGACGATTTTCGATGAACACAAACTCCGCATCTTTGGCCGAACGGGTCTCATGTCGCGACTGAAGCTGGGCCAGGAACGGCTTGAACGGGTCAACAGCCGGTTTGATCGCCGGTTTGATGCTGTCCCATGGCATTGCCTCAGGCAGCGCACTCTCGCCGATTTCCTTGGTGTCGATGATCGACGGATAGGTGATATCCGGCACGACGCCCTGATGCTGGGTGCTCTGCCCGGAAACCCGGTAGAACTTGGCCAGGGTCAGTTTCAGCTCACCGTGATTGAGCGGCTGAATGGTCTGCACGGTGCCTTTACCGAAGGTCTGGCCACCGATGATCAGCGCGCGGTGGTAGTCCTGCATGGCGCCGGCGAAAATCTCCGAAGCCGAGGCTGACAGGCGGTTGACCAACAGTGCCATCGGGCCTTTGTAGAAGGCGCCGGTGTCTTCGTCTTCAAGTACATCGACCTTGCCGTCGGCATTACGCACCAGAACGGTCGGGCCTTTGTCGATGAACAGGCTGGTCAGTTCGGTCGCTTCCTGCAGCGAGCCGCCACCGTTGTTACGCAGATCCAGCACCACACCGTCGACCTTTTCGGCCTGCAGTTCGGTCAGCAGTTTCTTCACGTCGCGGGTGGTGCTCTTGTACTGTGGGTCGCCAGCGCGATACGCCTTGAAGTCCAGATAGAAAGCCGGAATGTCGATCACGCCGAGCTTGTAGTCGCGGCCGTCCTGTTTCAGGTGAAGGATCGATTTCTTCGCAGCCTGTTCTTCCAGCTTCACCGCTTCGCGAGTGATAGCAACGATTTTGCTGGTCTGGTCATTCGGCGCATTGCTGGCCGGAATCACTTCCAGGCGCACAACAGAGCCCTTCGGACCACGAATCAGTTTGACGACTTCATCCAGACGCCAGCCGATTACGTCGACCATCTCTTTGTCGCCCTGAGCGACGGCGACGATCTTGTCGGCCGGTGCGACTTGCTTGGTTTTGGCGGCAGGGCCGGCCGGTACCAGACGGACGATCTTCACGTTGTCGTTGTCGCTCTGCAACACGGCGCCAATGCCTTCCAGCGACAGGCTCATGTTGATGTCAAAGTTTTCCGCGCTGTCCGGAGACAGGTAGTTGGTGTGCGGATCGTAAGACATGGCGAAGGTGTTGATGTATGCCTGGAAGATATCTTCAGCACGTGTCTGGCCCAGACGTGCCAGTTGATTCTTGTAACGCTTGGTCAGCGTTTCCTGAATCTTCGCCGGGTCTTTACCGGCAATCTTCAGACGCAGGACTTCATCTTTGACACGTTTGCGCCACAGATCATCCAGCTCGGCTTCGTTCTTCGGCCAGGCGGCGTCCTTGCGATCCACCAGCAAGCTTTCCTTGGCAGTGAAATCAAGCTTGTCGACGCCTTTGTTCAATTCAGCCAGGGCGAAATCGAGACGCGACTTGATGCGATCCAGATAGCGCTTGTAGATGGTGAAGCCAGGATTCAGATCGCCGCTTTTCAGGAAGTCGTCGAACTGGGTACGCCACTTGTCGAATTCTGCGATATCGCTGGCGAGAAAATAGCTGCGCGCCGGGTCCAGAAGCTTCAGGTAGCTTTCATAGATGATGACCGAACGTTTATCGTCCAGTGGCGGCTTGCTGTAATGGTGCCGTTTGAGCAGCTCAACCACGTTGAGACTGGCAATCACTTCGTCGCGATCAGGCTGGAGGTTATCCCAGCTGCTGGCGGCGAAGGAGCTGGCGGACATCGGCAAAATGCTGAGACCCACAACCAGCGCGAGGGCGGTACTTGGTAAGAAATGCTTCATGCTGATTCGACGCGGGGACAATTGATAACGCATATTAGGCCGTCTTTGGAAGTCGCCGGTTCCGTCGGATCCGGTCGCATAATGCAAGAAAGCCCGTGCTGTTTCAGCTTCGGGCTCAGTCCAGACTCACTATGGAGGCACTGTGAAGGCATTGCAAGGCGTTGAAGGTCGTGTGGAATGGGTCGATGAGCCAAGTCCGGCTCTGGATGTGGGGCAAGTTCGTATCAAAGTTGCCGCTGCAGGTTTGAATCGGGCCGATTTATTACAGCGTGCGGGGCTCTATCCGCCGCCTCCCGGGGCGAGTGAAATTCTCGGAATGGAGTGTTCTGGCGTGATCGCCGAAGTCGGTCCCGGCGCGTCCTGGCAAGTGGGCGACAGAGTCTGTGCGCTGCTGGCTGGCGGGGCGATGGCCGAAGAAGCGGTGGTTGATGGGCGGCATGTCCTGCCGGTTCCTGAAGGCTTGTCACTGGCCGAGGCCGCCGCCATTCCGGAAGTCTACGCCACCGCATGGCTTAACCTGTTTCAGCTCGCGGGTCTCAAACCCGGCGAGAAAGTGTTGTTACATGCAGGGGCAAGTGGAGTTGGTTCAGCTGGTATTCAGCTTTGCAAGGCGTTTGGCAACCCTGTCTGGGTCAGCGTGGGGTCGGCAGATCGTCTGGAGTACTGCATCGAGTTGGGCGCGCAGGGCGGCGTCGTGCGCAATGAAAGCCTGGACAGCCTCAAGGATTTCGCGCCGTTCAACGTGATCCTTGATCCGGTGGGCGCGAACTATGCCGAGCTTAACGTCAAACTGCTCGGTGTCGATGGTCGCTGGGTGCTGATCGGTTTGATGGGTGGCCGCGAGGCACAACTGGACATGGCACAGGTTCTGGGTAAACGCATCCAGTTACTGGGTTCGACGTTGCGCAGCCGTGACGACACATTCAAGGCTGATCTTTTGCATGATCTCGGGCAGCACGTCTGGCCACTGTTCACCGAAGGCCGCCTCAAGCCCCAACTGGCCCGCAGCTATCCGATCAACGACGCTGAAGCGGCTTATGCCGAGCTGGCAGGCAACAAGGTCAATGGCAAGCTGGTGCTGGTGATTGACGAGAGCCTGGTTTAAAGCCAGTGCACAGAACCGGTAGGAGCCAACTTGTTGGCGAGGCGGTGTGTCAGCAAACACTTTTGTGTCTGAACCGACGCTTCGCGAACAAGTTCGCTCCTACCGGATTCGATTGAATCCGTAGGGCCGGATTTATCCGCGAGGTCGTCAGTGAAAGGCGCTACTTCCAGCTATGCACCGGCCAACCGGCTTTCTGCGCATGCTCCAGCAAGGTCGGGTCCGGATTCACCACATGCGGGTGATCCACCTTGAGCAGCAGCGGCAGATCATTGCGTGAATCAGAGTAGAAGCTCGCACCTTCAAGGTTTTCACCTTCTGCGTCCAGCCATTCCATGAGGCGGGTAATCTTGCCTTCGCGGTAGGTCAGGGTGCCCACGGTCTTGCCGTTGTAAACGCCGTGCGCCACATCCAGTTCAATGGCCAGCACTTCATCAATGCCGATGCGTTCCGCGATCGGTTTCACCAGATGAACCCCGGACGCTGAGATCACCAGAATTCGGTCACCTGCAGCGCGGTGTTCGGCGATGCACTTGGTCGCGTCACTGAAAATAATCGGCTCGATGTAATCCTCGACCCACGGTCCGACCAGATGATCCACTTCTTCCGGGGTACGGCCCAGCATCGGCTCCAGGCTGAAGGCCATGTAGTCCTCCATCGCCAGTTTGCCTTCGCTATAGGCCTGCATCAATTCGTGGTCGCGTTTGATGAATGAGGCTGAGTCAACCCAGCCAAGCCTGGCCATCTGCTCGCTCCACAGGCTGGCGCAGTCACCGGCGATCAGGGTTTCATCCAGGTCAAAAATTGCTAAAGCCATTTAAAGCTGTCCTCAGTAAGTGCAGGTTATTCCGTAGAAGATCTCTTGGTATCCCTGACACCGCGCTGTTGCGCAGCAAACGGGGACCTGTAGGAGTGAGCTTGCTCGCGATTTGGTTCGTTAATTGGAGAACATATTGCCTGAACTGACGCTATCGCGAGCAAGCTCACTCCTACAGAGACCTCATTTCAAATCAGATTGTTATGTTTTGTTTGATATGAGCGGTGTAGCTGCTAAGCCACCTCGCAGAGTGCCGAGGCATCAATCCTCAACGTCACTCGCGTCCCGTCAGCGAGCAAATCCTCTGCCGAGCGATTGAGCACGTCCACCACCAACTCCACACCGCGGGCCTCGACCCGATAGCGGATCACGTTGCCCAACAGGCTGTGGCTGCGGATTTGCCCTTCAAGTTCGCCGGTCAGGCTCAGTTGAATGGACTCCGGACGAATCGCGATGCGGCTGTTGATCGGCCGTTGCATCAACCGGCTGGCGTCTTCGGCTTCGAGCAGGTTGTAGTTGCCAATGAAGCCTGCGGCGAAAACATCCACCGGGGCAGTGTAAAGGGTTTCGGCATCGCCGCTCTGCACGATACGACCCTGATTCATCAGGAAGATGCGATCGGACATGGTCAGCGCTTCTTCCTGATCGTGGGTCACGAAGATTGTGGTCAGGCCCAGCTCACGCTGAATGGCGCGAATCTGCTCGCGCAAGTGCTTGCGAATCCGTGCATCCAGCGCCGACAACGGTTCATCCAGCAGCAACAGACGCGGGCGAGTCACCAGCGAGCGGGCGAGGGCCACGCGTTGGCACTGGCCGCCGGACATCTGATGCGGATAGCGGCTGGCGAAATCGGTCAGTTCAACCAGCTTCAACACCTCGGCAACCCGCTTGTGGGTGTCGTCGGCATTGACCTTCTGCATACGCAGGCCGAAGGCGACGTTCTGCTCCACAGTCATGTTTGGGAACAGCGCGTAGCTCTGGAACACCATGCCGATGTTGCGCTTCTGTGGGGTGACTGGGACCAGATCGACACCGTCCAGCAGAATGCGCCCGCTGTTGACCGAGGTCAGCCCCGCAATGCAGCGCAGCAAAGTTGACTTGCCACAACCGGACGGGCCGAGCAGGGTGACGAACTCACCGCGCTCGATGGTGCAGTTGATGTCACTGAACACCGCTGTGCTGCCGTAATTTTTCTGCAGGTTTTCGACGCTGACAAAACTCATATCAGTCTTTGTCCTTATTCAAACGATTGGCGGCCAGGGTCAGCAGCAACACGAAGAGGAAGTAGGAAATCACCAGCGCACTGTTGAAGTGACCGCTGCTGTTACGCATGTTGTTCAGGTACACCTGTAAGGTTTCGTAGCGTGTGCCGACCAGCAGGTTGGCGAACACGAACTCGCCGAACAGGAAGGAAAACGACAGCAGCAGGGCGACCATCAAACCTTTGCGCAGGTTGGGCAGTACCACCAGAAACGCTGCTTGCCAGGTATTGGCACCGAGTAACTGCGCCGCGTCCATCAGGTCGGTCAGATTGATCGCTTGCAGGTTGTTACTGATCGCCCGGTACATGAACGGCAGGGCAACGGTGAAGTAGCAGCCGATCAGAATCCAGGGCGTACCGACCATCGCGAACGGCCCGGAACCATATAACTGCAGCAGGCCCACGGACGATGCAACCGGGGGCACCGCGAAGGGCAGCAGGATCAGGATGTTCATCAGCGCATCAAGCCGCGGGAAGTGGTAATGCACCACGAACAGCAGCGGCAGGATCAGCACCACCGAGAGAATCAGCGCGCCCACACAGACCAGCAGCGATTGACCAAACGCAGCGAGGAAGCGCGGGTCGCTCCACAGCGCGACGTACCATTTGAAGGTCAGGCCACTGGGCAGAATGCTTGCCGACCAACTGGTGGCCAGCGAGTACAGCAGCGTACCGGCCAGCGGCAGCAGCAGGATGAAGAACAATAGATAAACGACCGCCCGGTGATAAAACCGTGCCGGGCCTCTTTCAGCGCGAGACATGGTAGCTCCTCTTCAGCAACCACTGATGAACGACGGTGACCAGTGTCATCAGGCCGACCAGAATCATTGCCAAAGCGCTGGCCATGTTCGGATCAAGACTGATATCGCCTGCGACCATGGCTGCAATGCGGATCGGCAGCACGTTGAAGTTGCCGGTAGTCAAGGCGTACACCGTGGCGTAAGCGCCCAGCGCGTTGGCCAGCAAAATCACGAAGGTGCCGAGCAGGGCGGGAGTCAGTACCGGCAAACCGATGTAACGCCAGAATTGAAAGCTGCTGGCGCCGAGCAACGACGCCGAATCACGCCAGTCCTGACGCAACGCGTCGAAGGCCGGGTAAAGCAGCAACACGCCAAGGGGGATCTGGAAGTAGGTGTAGAGGATGATCAGCCCGGTTTTCGAATACAGGTTGAAGTCTTCGATGATCCCCGCCTGCTTGAGCATCAAGGTTACAGCGCCGTTGAAGCCCAGCAGAATGATGAACGCAAAGGCCAGAGGGACGCCGGAGAAGTTGCTGGTCATGTTGGCGAACGAATTGACGAAGTCCCGCAGGCGAGAGTCCACATTGCGCAGCGAGTAACTGCCCAGCACCGCAATGATGATGCCGAACAGGCTGGACCAGAAGCTGATCTCCAGGCTGAACTGCATGGCCTGACGGTAGAACCGCGAGTCGAAGGCCTTGATGAAGTTTTCGAGGCCCCAGCCTGCTTCGGAATGCAGGCTGTTGATCGCTACCCAGCCGAGCGGCGCGATCTGAAACACGAAGAAGAACAGTGCAAACGGCAGCAGGCAGAGAAGCCCGAGCCATTTACCGCGATTTTGGGTGCTCACTTGAGAATCTCCCGGCATAACGGTTTGTCGTGGGGCACACCGAGCAGTTCGCAGACAGTGCCGCACAACTCGGTTTGCCTTGGCGTCGCCTCAGGGTTCAGGTTGAACGCATCGCCCAGCACGAACAGTGGGACTTCGCGTTCTTCGGGCAGCAGGCCGTTGTGGGAGCGGTCGTTGTTCATGCCGTGATCGGCGGTGATCAATACCTGATAACCGGCGTCGAGCCAGCCTTGCAGGTAATCCGCGATGATGATGTCAACGCTGCGTGCGCTGTTGCGGTATTGCGGGCTGTCGAGGCCGTGTTTGTGCCCGGCGTCGTCGATGTTCATGGGGTGAATCAACAGCAGATTCGGCGTGTGCCTGACGCGCAGACTCTCTGCGTCGGCAAACAGGTGCGAATCGGGGTAATGGTCAGCGTAATAAAAGTGTCCGTGCTGAATCGGTAATTTCACGTCATCCGTGTGGCGATCACGGGCGGCATCGAACGGCGTGCGATTGTACAGTTCACTGACCCAGTGATAGGCCGCCGCGGCGGTACTGAGCCCGGCATCGGTGGCGTAGTGGAACATGCTGCGTTGGTTCGATAACCGGGAAACCTGGTTGTGGACGATGCCGCTTTCAATCGGTGGTACGCCCGTCAGGATGCATTCGTACAGCGGGCGCGAGAGTGCCGGCAATTCGCATTCCAGCTTGTAAAGCGAAGCTCGACCTGCGTTGGCGTAAGCCTGCAGATGGCCCATCGCGTGTCGGGCCACTTCGTAGTTAAGGCCGTCGAGCACGATGAGGATGACATTGTGTTTCATGAGCCAATCGCTCCGGCAGGGTGTGTCACAGGCTGATACTTGGGCGTAAAGATAAAAAAATGGCCTCATCCTTGAGGCCTTTGGTGCATCAGTTCATTTCGACGATGACTTGCTCGTTCCACATCTGTGGCAGTGCCTTGGACGTCTTCTCCCATGCTGCTGCGTTTTTGATCGGCGTCACGCCTTTGTACTGTTCGTTCGGCAGCAGTTTGGCCTGAACGTCTGCTGGCAGTTTGATGTGCTCAGCACGGATCGGGCGTGCGTTGCCCTTGGCCAGGTTGATCTGACCGGCATCACTGAAGATGTACTCTCGAGCCAGTTTGGCGGCGTTAGGGTTTTTCGCGTATTTGTTGATGATGGTGGTGTAGCCGGAAATCACCGAACCATCGGACGGGATCAGCACCACGTAGTCATCCGGGTTGGTCATCTTGGCCTTGTAGCTCAGGCCGTTGAAGTCCCAGACGATGCCCACTTCAACTTCGCCTTTTTCCATGCTCTGGATGTTCGGGTTGTTGAGGGCCAGACGCTTCTGCTTGGCCAGTTCAGTGAACAATTGCAGGCCTGGCGCGATATTGCTTTCGTCGCCTTTCATGGCAATCGCAGCGGCCAGAACGCCATTGGCGGCCTGGGCTGCGGTGCTCACGTCACCCACGGTAACCTTGTACTTGCCGTTCTTCAGGTCAGCCCACTTGGTGGGTACTTCAGAACCGTGCAGCAGTTTTTTGTTGACTACAAAAGCGATGGTGCCGGTGTAGGCCAGTGCCCAGTGACCGTCTTTGTCTTTGGCCCAGTCCGGGACCTGATCCCAGGTGCTTGGCTTGTACGGTTGGGTCACGCCTTTAGCCGCAGCGATAGGGCCGAAGGCCGCGCCGACGTCACCGATGTCAGCGCTGGCGTTGTCTTTTTCCGCGTCGAACTTGGCGATTTCCTGGGCCGAGCTCATGTCCGTGTCCATGTGCTTGAGGCCGTATTTGGTCTGCAAGTCAGTCCAGGTGTCTTTCCAGTTCGCCCAGTCGTCCGGCATGCCAACACTGTTGACTGCGCCTTCAACCTTCGCGGCTGCTTCAAGGGTTTTCAGGTCAGCGTCTGCCGCCATGACGGACGTGCTGAGAGCGATAGCGGAACCGAGGAGTGATGCCAGCAAAAGGTGTTTCATTCGAAGCTCCTTGTGCACTTCTGAAAGATCTTTTTAGAAGTGATCGTTGCGGGTTGGTTGGTCTAGGTCAGCAATACCTGAGCCAAGTTAAGCTTTTTCGATGACATTTTTATGTTGGCGACGCGCATTGGTCGCTTGGCGCGCGGTCAGTCAGCGTTGCGCGGGGTAAGCGTAGACCAAGATGCAAGCCTTGATCTGAAAGGCCTTCAGCGGTTTTTTACGTGAGGCTGGCATGGTTTGTGATGGGCGTTGTCATGGAGCAGTCATCTACACTCCGTAGGCTGTTTCCATGCACCATCGTGTGCAACGAGAATAAACAGCGCGCTGTTTTGGCGCTGGTCTAGTCCAGAAAGGAAGCCTGATGCGCGAAGAAGTGCCCCGTGCGGTCACAACGATCTGTAATGCCCTGCAAGAGCAGATCGAGCATGGTCTTTTGCCGCCTGGCAGCAAGTTGCCTGCCGAGCGTAAATTGAGTGAGGTGTTCGATACCACGCGCATCACCTTGCGTGAGGCATTGGTACAGCTCGAAGCGTTGGGGCTTATCTATAGAGAGGAACGGCGCGGGTGGTTTATTTCACCGCCACGCTTGGCATACGACTTGATGCGCCGTAGCCACTTTCACGCAATGGTCAGTGCTCAGGGGCGAGTCGCTGACACTCAGGTTATCTCTGCGCGTCTGCAACCGGCCTCGGCGAAGATCTGCGAAATGCTTCAATTGCCTGCGCTGTCCAGCGTGATCCAGATTTGCCGTGCGCGACGCATTGATCGGCGTCTGGTGTTGTACGTTGAGCATTACCTTAATCCCGAATACTTCCCCGGCATCCTCGATTACGACCTCAATCAGTCACTGACCGAGCTGTACGCCAGCCGCTATGAGTTGCGTTACGGTCAGGTTCGCTTCGAAATGGTTCCCACCGCCTTGCACGCCGAAGCCTCTGCGGCGCTCAAGGTTTCACTGGGCAGCCCTGGATTGCGTATCGCGAGAGTCAACTTCGATCAGAACGAGCGCTTGATTGACTGTGATCTGGAGTATTGGCGACATGACGCGATACACGTGAGTGCGGTGGTGCGGGATATTTGAGGGATTGCCAAATAGTAAATCTCATTCAACCGGACCTGTAGCAGCTCACTAGCGACGCATTCTTACCTGATCAAATCGATTTTTTGTTGGAGCGAGGCTTGCCCGCGAAACAGAAGGCGCGGTATCGCAGACACACCGCGTTGTTGCTCTTCGCGGGCAAGCCTCGCTCCAACAGGTCGCTGTTTGCCGCGAGTTAACGAGGGATCACGGACATCGGGACCGCCCCAGCAGGTCTTGGTTTCGGTGGGATATTCCTCAGAGTTCGTCCTCTCAACTCAGCTTCTCCAGAATCTTGAAAACGACAGTGCCCAGAATCCCGATCATCCCCAGCCAGATCATGAACACGCCGCTGTTGCGCTCTTGGTAGCTGTAACCAATGCATAACAGCAGCATACCCGCGAGAATCGGTAGCAGAGTCGAGAAAAAGGCGCCCATGACGTCCCACTTTCAGAGACTGATGGATTCAGTCCAGGCGGGTTTGGACGTTATCGCGTTGATATAAGGCAGGCCTTGGTAAGCAGGCACAGAACTCGTGCCTGCCCCGGTATTTAATTATGGCAACTCATGACTCGCATAAAACGCAGTCAACACCTTAACCAGATGCGCCAGGTCCTGACTGCCCGCCAATTCCCGGATCGAGTGCATGGCAAACGTCGGCAAGCCGATGTCCACGGTGCGCACGCCCAGGTGGCTGGCGGTGATCGGGCCGATGGTTGAACCGCAGGCCATGTCGCTGCGCACCACGAAGCTCTGCACCGGTACTTCTTCAGCCATGCACAGATGGCGGAAGAACCCTGCGGTTTCGCTGTTGGTGGCGTAGCGCTGGTTGCTGTTGACCTTGATCACCGGGCCTGCATTGAGTTTCGGGCCGTGGTTGGCGTCGTGTTTCTCGGCGTAGTTGGGGTGAATGCCGTGAGCGTTGTCGGCGGAGACCAGCAACGATTTCTGGATCGTACGCACGTAATCTGCTCCGTCCGGCAGCAGGCGCTGAATGATCTGCTCCAGCATCGGCCCGTCCGCACCACAGGTCGACGACGAGCCCACTTCTTCATGATCGGTGCAAACCAGCAGGCAGGTCTCATCAGTGTCTGTGCCGAGCAGCGCTTGCAGGCCGGCGTAGCAAGACAGCAGATTGTCCAGACGTGCACCCGCGATGAAGTCGGCGTTCAACCCCACCACTGCGGCGCTTTGCGTGTCGTAGAAACTCAGCTCGTAATCAAGCACCACATCAGCATTCAGACCATGTTCGCGTGCCAGTTGGTCGGTGAGCAGGGCGCGGAAATCGGCCCGCTCATCACCGGCTACCTGAGCCAGAATCGGCGGTAGCTCGGTTTGTGGGTTGATCGTCCAGCCTTCGTTTGCAGTACGGTTAAGGTGGATCGCCAGGTTGGGGATCACGGCAATCGGCTGCTTGAAGTCGATAAGCTGGCTTTCGACCTTGCCATCGCGGCGGAAAGTAACGCGGCCAGCCAGGGACAAGTCACGGTCGAACCATGGCGCTAGCAGGGCACCGCCGTAGACTTCGACGCCCAGTTGCCAGAAGCCCTGGCGCTGCAATTCAGGTTGTGGCTTGACCCGTAGGCATGGGCTGTCGGTATGAGCGCCGACCATGCGGATGCCGCCGGTCAAAGGCGACTGACGACCCATGCGGAACGCCACGATAGACGAGTCATTGCGGGTGACGTAATACCGGCCACCGGTTTCGGTGGCCCAGGTTTCGCGCTCGTCCAGGCGCTGGAAGCCAGCAGCTTCAAGGTGTTGGACGAGGGTAGCGGTTGCATGGAAAGGGGTAGGAGAGGCCTTGAGGAAATCAATCAGGCCTTTGTTCAGCTCATCGCGCATAAGTCACTCCAGACAGCAATGGCGGGAGTTTACCGTATTGGCGGGGCGATGTTGGCAAGTCATTGAAGGCAGTGTGACCTTATCGCGAGCAAGCTCGGCTCCCACAGGGAGAATTCGATCTCATGTGGGAGCCGAGCTTGCTCGCGATTCAGGCGCCGCAAATATGAAGCTCGCTTCAGGTAATCAAAACGGCGCAGGACACTCAAACCGCAACCGCTCGCCGCTCTGCGGATGGGTAAAGCTCAACATGCTCGCATGCAGGCACAGGCGCGGATAAGCCGCCAGGGCTTCCGGATGTGCATACAGACCATCGCCCAGCAACGGATGCCCGATCGACAACATATGAACCCGCAACTGATGCGAGCGCCCGGTAATCGGCGTCAGTTCGACACGGCTGTAATGACCGCAGCGCTCCAGTACCTTCCAGAACGTCTGCGCATGCTTGCCAGCTTCGTGATCCACCACATGCCGGGGCTTGGTAGGCGGGTCATAACGCAAGGGCAGGTCGATGCTGCCGCTGTCCAGCGTCGGTTCGCCCCAGCACAGCGCGGTGTAGGCTTTTTCGGTTTCCCGGTCATGAAACTGTCTGGACAGCTCGCGATGTGTATCCGGGTCGCGGGCCAGCAGAATGATCCCGGAGGTTTCCCAGTCCAGACGATGGACGATGCGGGCTTCCGGGTAGCCGTTTTCCTGCAGGCGGGTGATCAGGCAATCCTTGTTGTCCTCGGCGCGGCCGGGGACGGAAAGCAGCAGGGTAGGCTTATCAATCACCAGAACGGCAGCGTCCTGATGAATGATGCGGATGTTCGACAACGGCATTTAACGGCCTCTAAACGCAACGGCGGCATCAGCCCCACTCTTGAGAATGGTGCTGATGCCGCCGCAGGCAACTGCCGGATCTAGCGATCTGGCAGGGTGATATTGAGTTCCAGAATCGAACAGCTACCCTGGTTTTCCAGAGCAACCTGCACATCGTTGGACTCGATGTTGACGTACTTGCGGATCACTTCGACCAGCTCTTTTTGCAGGGCTGGCAGGTAATCCGGAGTCGTACGCTGGCCGCGTTCATGCGCCACGATGATCTGTAGACGCTCTTTCGCAACCGACGCGGTGCTGACTTTTTTGCTGGCACGAAAGAAGTCGAAAATGTTCATCAGTTACCCCCGAACAGGCGTTCGAAAAATCCTTTCTTCTGAATGTCCAGGAAACGGTGCTCGCGCTCTTTGCCCAACAGACGATCAACCGCATCGCTGTAGGCCTGACCAGCATCGCTCTGATCGTCGAGGATGACCGGTACGCCCTGGTTGGAAGCTTTAAGCACTGCCTGGGACTCCGGGATCACGCCCAGCAGAGTCACCGCGAGGATTTCCTTGACGTCGTCGACGCCCAGCATCTCGCCCTTGCTCACACGCTCCGGGTTATAGCGGGTCAGCAGCAGGTGTTCCTTGATCGGGTCTTCGCCGCGCTCTGCACGACGCGATTTGCTGGCCAGCAGGCCCAGCATACGGTCCGAGTCACGCACCGACGATACTTCCGGGTTGGTCACGACGATGGCTTCGTCAGCGAAGTACATCGCCAGGTGAGCACCGGTTTCAATACCAGCAGGGGAGTCGCAGACGATGTACTCGAAGGATTCCTTGAGTTCCATCAGGACTTTTTCCACGCCTTCTTTGGTCAGCGCGTCTTTGTCGCGGGTCTGGCTGGCCGCCAGCACGAACAGGCCTTCGATCTTTTTATCCTTGATCAGAGCCTGTTGCAGGTTGGCTTCGCCGTTCACCACGTTGACGAAGTCATATACCACACGACGCTCGCAGCCCATGATCAGGTCGAGGTTACGCAAGCCGACGTCGAAGTCGACGATGACAGTTTTGTGGCCGCGCAGTGCGAGACCGGTACCGATGGCGGCGCTGGTGGTGGTCTTGCCCACACCACCCTTGCCGGATGTAACCACGAGAATCTTGGCCAAGGTGTATCACCCCTAGAGGAAAAGGACAGTTAGTCCTGAATAGCGTCCCTTGAAGCGGCGACCGTCGAACAATGATGGAAATTGAAAGCTGCCAGGCATCCTACCTTGGGAGCGATTTGCCAGGAACGATGGATGCTCCCGGATTTCCTACTGCCTTTGCTACGTTTTCGCGACGAATCAGGGATGCTTTGAAAATGGCGCAGTATCCGTTAAAGCCGGATGATGTTCAACACGTCACCTGACAGGCTGACCTGTACCGACGTACCCCAGAGTGGATCCCTGCGTAAATCTTCGGAAACCTTGTATTGCCCGGCGATGGATATCAGCTCGGCACCCATTTGCTGACAGAAGATTCGCGCCTTGGTGTCGCCTTTTATCCCTGCCAGCGCACGGCCGCGCAATGGACCGTAAACATGGATGTTGCCGTCGGCGAGAAGTTCCGCACCGGGACTGACCGGGGCAATCACCACGAGATCGCCGCCTTGGGCATAAATCTGCTGGCCGCCGCGCACCGGCGTAGTGATCACACGGGTTGGTTTGACGGTCGGCTCTGGCGGGGTTTCGACTTTTTTCTTCGCCGCTTCACCTTCCAGCGGATCCAGTGGGCGCTCGCGGGCACCTGAAGGCGGCAATACGGGCAAATCGATTGCGATGGCTGCAGCGATGTCTTCGATACGGTTGGCGCGGATCGCCAGTGTGCGCAGGCCATGCTGACGGCACACCCGCATCAGGCCGGGCAGATCCACGGCGCCGCTGTCGGCGGGAAGTTTGTCGAGGGCCAGCACCAGCGGGGTATTACTGAAGAAATTCGGTGCCTGGGCCACTTTCGCCGCCAATTGGCGGTCGAGGGCCTCAAGGTTGTTACGGGCCAGCTCCAGCACAGTGATGGCGAGCATGCTGCCCTTGAGTTGGAAGACGGGTTCCAGTTCTTGCGATTCGTTTTGGCTCATGGTCGGCATACAACGGCTTGTCGCTAAAAGTGCCGAGACTTATAACGATAACGCCCGCTAGCCGCAAGCGGGGTCGAACCGTTGTAGAATGCGCGGCCATGGTTTTGATGGACGCTTTAATGGATCGCCCGCGTTTTCGAGCTTATTTTCTTCACCCCCGTTTCTGGCCGCTGTGGCTGGGACTCGGGCTATTGTGGCTGGTTGTTCAACTACCATTCCGCGCGCTATTGATCATCGGGCGGTTACTGGGCGCGGTGATGTATCGGGTTGCCGCTGATCGCAAATACATTGCTTCGCGCAATCTGGAGCTGTGTTTCCCGCATCTGACCAGCGATGAACGCAAGCGTTTGCTCAAGGAAAATTTCGCGTCTACGGGCATCGCCTTTTTCGAAATGGCCATGAGCTGGTGGTGGTCGAAGGAGCGTCTAGCCAAACTGGCGCACATCGAAGGCCTTGAACACCTGCAGGCCGCACAGCAGCAAGGGCAGGGCGTGATTCTCATGGCGCTGCATTTCACTACGCTTGAAGTGGGCGCTGCACTGCTGGGCCAGAAACATACGATTGATGGCATGTACCGCGAGCACAAAAACGCGCTGTTCGATTTCGTTCAGCGTCGCGGTCGTGAGCGTCACAATCTGGACTCCCTCGCGGTAGAGCGTGAAGACGTCCGCGGGATGCTCAAGCTGCTGCGCACAGGCCGGGCCATCTGGTACGCGCCGGATCAGGACTACGGTGCAAAGCAGAGTGTTTTCGTCCCGTTGTTCGGCATTCAGGCCGCTACCGTGACGGCCACCAGCAAATTCGCCAAGCTGGGGCGCGCTCAGGTCGTACCCTTTACTCAGCAGCGGCTAGCGGACGGCAGTGGTTATCGACTGGTTATTCATCCGCCTTTGCAGGACTTTCCTGGCGAAAGTGATGAAGTCGATTGCCTGCGCATCAATCAATGGGTAGAAAGTGCCATTACGGAGTGTCCGGAACAGTATCTCTGGGCGCACCGTCGATTCAAAAGCCGACCTCCGGGCGAGCCAAAAATCTATAAAAAGCGTACGTGATCAACTGAGGCGCAGCTAAATGCTCGAACCCGTCATCGCAATGGATGCAGTGAATGATGTAGAACCCGTTACCGGGTTGATTCTGTCTGGTGGTGGGGCGAGGGCGGCTTATCAGGTTGGGGTGTTGGCGGGGATTGCCGATTTGCTGCCTCCCGGCGCGCCCAATCCGTTCCCCGTTATCGTCGGTACCTCGGCAGGGGCGATCAATGCAGTAAAGCTGGCCAGCGGCGCATTGCACTTCCGTACGGCAGTGCATCAGTTGACCGAGTTCTGGCAAGGCTTTCGAAGCCATCAGGTGCTGCGTAGCGACTGGCCGGGCGTGATGAGTCAGGCAGGGCGATTCTTCGGTAACAGCCTTCTGGGAATTGGCTCGCGAGTGCCAGTAGCCCTGCTCAACAGCTCGCCGCTGCGAGACCTGCTCACTGAGCGGCTTGACCTGTCAGGCATTGATGCGGCAATTGCAGCCAAACACCTGCGGGCGGTAGCAGTGACTGCGTTTGGTTATGAGTCTGGCCATGCCATGACGTTCTATCAGGGCAAGGGCACCATCGATCCGTGGCTGCGCCATCGTCGACTCGGAGTGCCGACGCAACTGACCATCGATCATTTGCTTGCCAGCTCGGCGATCCCGCTGCTGTTCGCGCCGGTCAAAATCGATCAGGAATACTTTGGCGACGGCGCGGTGCGACAGTCCGCACCGATCAGCCCAGCCCTGCATCTGGGCGCCAATCGAGTTCTGGTAGTCGGTGTCAGCGGCAATCCGCGGGGTGCCGATGCCAACAGGCAGGTGCAGCGGGTCACGAATGGCAAGCAGCCGACCCTGGCGCAGATCAGCGGACACATGCTCAACAGTACATTCATCGACAATCTCGAAAGCGACATCGAAGTGCTGGAGCGCATGAATCTGGTCAGTGACATGCTGCCCTGCGAGCATCGTGTGCGCGAGAAAGGTCTCGCTCCGGTGGAGGTCCTGATCATTGCTCCGAGCCAGCCCATCGACCAGATCGCTGCCCGTCACCGCCATGAACTCCCTAGAGCGTTGCGCACGTTTTTGCGTGGGCCGGGCGCGACCAAAACCAGCGGTGCCAGTGTGCTCAGCTATCTGCTGTTTGAGGCGGGTTATTGCCGGGAATTGATTGAACTGGGGCGCTATGACGCCATGGCGCAGGGCGAACAGTTGAAGCGCTTTTTGCGGATTGAGTGAGCCGTGGGACCGGCTTTAGCCGGTAAGGCTGACTATCTGGCGACACAGATGCGGCGGCCGTACTGGCCTCTTTTAGACATGGTGCAGTATTTGGGATGGCATAAATCCTGTAGGAGCGAGGCTTGCCCGCGATAAGAGCACCGCAGATATCAGGTCTATCGCGTCCAGCCTTATCGCGGGCAAGCCTCGCTCCCACAGTTGATCCCATACCTCCCGAAGGAGTGGGGTTGCCCCCGATGGTTTCAGAGTTTGGCCGCCATGACGCTATCGTTCAGGGCGAACAGTTAAAGCGCTTTTTGCGGATTGAGTGAGTCGTGGGACCGGCTTTAGCCGGTAGGGCTGACTATCTGGCGACACAGATGCGGCGGCTGCGCTGGCCTCTTTTAGAAATGGTGCAGTGTTTGGGATGGCATAAATCCTGTGGGAGCGAGGCTTGCCCGCGATAAGAGCACCGCGGATATCAGGTCTATCGCGTACAGCCTTATCGCGGGCAAGCCTCGCTCCCACAGTTGATCCCATACCTCCCGAAGGAGTGGGGTTGCCCCCGATGGTTTCAGAGTTTGGCCGCCATGACGCTATCGTTCAGGGCGAACAGTTAAAGCGCTTTTTGCGGATTGAGTGAGTCGTGGGACCGGCTTTAGCCGGTAGGGCTGACTATCTGGCGACACAGATGCGGCGGCTGCGCTGGCCTCTTTTAGAAATGGTGCAGTGTTTGGGATGGCATAAATCCTGTGGGAGCGAGGCTTGCCCGCGATAAGAGCACCGCGGATATCAGGTCTATCGCGTACAGCCTTATCGCGGGCAAGCCTCGCTCCGACAATTGATCGCATACCCGTTGCACAAGTGGGTTTGCCACGGAGAGTGTCGTTTTTCGACAGCCCAAAACAGCATCAAGCCGTCAAGCGATCATCCCGAAAATCGCGCAATGCCTGCTCTATCTCTTCCCGGGTGTTCATCACAAACGGTCCGTATTGCACGATCGGCTCACGCAGCGGTTTGCCTGCGATCAACAACACTCGGGCACCGTTTGCGGTGTTCAGTTGCAATTCGCCTTCCTCGGACAAACGCACCATTCGGCTGGTACTGACTGTCTGCGGCTGGCCTGCAACTTCCAGGCTGCCTTCGTAGACGTACAGCAGCACCCGGTGCCCATCAGGAACACGCGGACTGATGCTGCTGCCCGCGGGCATGTGGAAGTCGAAATACTGCGGCTCGGTGTCTGGACGCTGCACAGCACCGGCCTGCTGGATCTCGCCGTCATCGAACTGCCCGGCGATCACCACCACCTCAACACCATTGCTGGTGGTCAGGCGCGGAATGTTCTCCGGCTGAATATCCTGATAACTCGCGTCGCTCAGCTTTGTCTTGCCCGGCAGGTTCAGCCACAGCTGGAAGCCACGCATGGCGCCTTCTTCCTGCTCCGGCATTTCGCTGTGGATAACGCCTCGTGCTGCGGTCATCCACTGCACACCGCCGCCCTGTAGCAAGCCGACGTTGCCCATGTGATCTTCATGGCGCATACGGCCTTCAAGCATGTAGGTGACTGTCTCGAAACCCCGATGCGGGTGCGGTGGGAAGCCTGCGATGTAGTCGTCAGGCTTGTCGGAACCGAACTCGTCCAGCATCAGAAACGGATCGAACTGCTCAACACCCTGTCCTCCGAAGACGCGGGTCAGCTTTACACCGGCACCGTCTGACGCGGGTTGACCGGCTTGAATGGACAATACTTTACGGAATTGGCTCATGGGGTTCTCCTCATCAATAGCGACCATGCTATGCCTGTTTGATCGATTGATGGGTGAGGATTTTGCGGGTGATTGATCGGGTTTGTAGATGGAAGTGATGACCGTGGGAGCGAATTTATTCGCGAAGACTATTTTTCAGCCGCTATAACAGTGGTGGATGTACCTGCCTATTCGCGAATAAATTCGCTCCCACAGGTTTACCTCCAATCGCTCATAAAAAAACGGCCAGCCCGATTACTCTGGCTGGCCGTTTCTTTATCGCCGTTGTATTACTCGGCGATCTGCAGCTTGCGGGCTTCGGTGTAGACGTAACGCACTTTCTCGTATTCGAACGGTGAGTTCATCTGGCCGTAGCGGAAGCTGGTGCTGTAGCGGCGATCAATGGCGCGAAGCAGGAGGAGCTCCGGGTGATCGCTGCTGACCTGAGCCACGTTGAGGAAGTTGATCTGCGATTCGGCCGTGAAGTCGAACAGCAGGCCGCCGGTGTCACGCAGGTTGGAGGGGCCAAGCAGCGGCAGCACCAGGTAGGGGCCGGCTGGTACGCCGTAGAAACCCAGGGTCTGACCGAAGTCCTCGCTCTGGCGTGGCAGCCCCATCATGGTGGCCGGGTCCCAGAGGCCGACAACTCCGATGGTGGTGTTAACCAGCAGGCGGCCGGTCGTTTCCAGCGAGCGCTGGCCTTTGAACTGGAACAGGCTGTTCAGCAGATTGGGGATTTCACCCAGGTTGGAGAAAAAGTTACTGACGCCGGTACGCACGAAACCTGGGGTAACGTAGCGGTAGCCATTGACCACCGGCAGGAATACCCATTCGTCAAAACGGTAGTTGAAGTGGTAGACGCGACGGTTCCACGACTCCAACGGGTCATAGACTTCCAGCGCCGTCAAAGTGGCGCGTTCGAATTCCCGTTGATCCAGGCCAGGGTTGAACTGCAATGACTTGAGTGGCTGGGTAAAGCCGTCGGCATCGTCCTGACGAAGCACAGTGGCCGGATGTTCAGCAATGTTGCTGTTGACGGCGTCGGCAGCCTGGACGGTTCCTGCGCAGAGCAGGGCAGCGAGGAGTAAAAGACGTTTAGCCACGGAAGAACTCCAGCATGGCGTCGCTGTTGACGCGGTAATTGATGTTGCCGCAATGGCCGCCGTAAGGGTAAACGGTCAGGCGATCGCCGAAGGTCTTGCGCAGGAAGCCCAGGTCGCCAGAGCCGAGGATCACGTCGTCAGCGTTGTGCATGACGGCGATCTTCGAGCTGCTGTGCAGGTAATCCTTCAGTGCATACAGGCTGACCTGATCCACCAGTTGCAGCAGGCTGCCACCGTCGGTGCGGGCGCGCCACATCGGGATGACTTGCTCAGTCAGGTAGCAATCGAAGTCGCATTGCAGCGCGCGACGCAGGAACGGCGACAGGCTGGTGCCTTCGGTGATCGGAAACTTCGGCGGCGTGATCAGACCGCGACGGTTGATCAGGTCGGACGTAAAGGCGATATCAGCCGACGAGAAGCGGAACGAGGTGCCGATCAGCATCGCCATCTGTTCATTGGTCAGGTGCTGCTTGGACTGCTGGAAGTCGTACAGCAGAGCGTCGTTGAGATCGATGTAACCTTTCTGACGGAAGTAACGGGTCAGTTTGGCCAGTACCAGCTCGTAGAAAGTGGTGCTGTTATCGATGCCCTTGACGTTGGTCTGCACCAGTTTGTCGAGGTTGGAGATCGAGGTGTAGAGGTTGACCGGCGGATTGAGCAGCAGGACTTTCTTGAAGTTGAAGCTGCGGCGGGTCTCATCCAGACGGCTGACGAACGCGGCATTCAGCGCGCCGAGGCTGTAGCCCGTCAGATAGAAGTCGGTGATTTTCAGCTCGGTTTGTTGTGCTCGCACCGCCTGCATTACGCGGTACAAGTCTTCGGCGTCTTCGGTAGAAATGCCCGGTGTCGCGAAACGTGAGGCAGCGCTCATGAAGTCGTAGCTGGTTGGCGACGACAGCTGTACGACGTGATAACCCGCGCCGTAGTAAAGCTTCTTCAGGAATTCGTTGATGGTGCTGTTATACGGTGCGCCAGTACCTGCGATCAGGAAGATCAGCGGCGCAGCATGATCCTGCTTCGCCAGGCGGTAACGTAGTTTTTTCACTGCCCAGAAATTGTCTGGCAGCGTGAACTCGCGCTCCGGACGCAGATTCAGGGTGTAGTCGTCCTGGTCGATGTCATCGTCGGCGGGCAACTCTGGACGCATGTCAGGAGGCGTGGTGGCAATGGTCGCTTCAAAAGGGTTCTTTAAAGGAAAGCCATACGTGGCGGGGTCGACATCGACCGCCATAGCGGACGCACTCAAACAGAGGCCGCCAACAATGGCAGCGAAGCGCAGGAAACGGAGCATGACTAGATCCCTTGGGAAAGAAGTGCTGATGAGATACGCGGGCTATGACCATCGGTGTAGTGCCAAAGTGCCCTACTCGCAAGCGAACCTTTGTAAATAGATCGAGACAATACACGTTCTCTGGCGTCAAGAGAGCAGTGGTGTGGTTTTTTATAGCGGGAAGGGATGGAATCAAACCCTGTAGGAGCTCACCGAGGTTACAAATAGGGTTATTCAAACAGGGACAGGCCGCGCGCGACAAACCCCAGACAGCATAAAGGGGAGCCGAGGCTCCCCTTTAAATGGTTTTACGTGCTCTTTTTTTATTGTTTTAGGGTGGCCTGTTGTTGTTTTTGGTGACCGATCCCTTTAATGCGTTCTTGTTCGATCCCCATCCGGGATCAAGAGCAAACGTATTTTTTTGAGCGCTGACTCACTCCGACCTTGCGATCCAACCAGTTCGGGAGCTACCTGAGGGTAGTTTTATTGTTCTCTGCCCGGTTGCGAGAGCCCTAAGGCGCCTCAGTGAAGCTGATCCACTCCAAAAAAATCTGTTAGCTGCGTCTCTGTGCCTTTGTTCTTGTTATGTCAGAGCCGATACGTCTTGTTCTTATTAGGTATGCCGCATTTTTATTCTTGTTATGCCAGAGATATAGCAGAAGCTGTGCCAACTTTTTTAAATCTTTTAAAATCAATGAGTTATGTTTTTGGTGGGTGGAGAGAGGTGCTAGGGAGGGGGCGATATGTTCCCGTGTTACACGCTGTTACAGCGGTTGCCGGACTGGCGGTAACACTCCTGTCATCAACGTGCGTTACCCGGTAGCGCTCGTTGTCACGTGGGGTGGGGTAAGCCGATGCGGTATACCGGCCCTGACCAATTGCTGGTTCTTCGAAAGCGGCAGTACAGGTGAATGCTATTCGACATGCAATTTCCGGACGGAGGCGACCGCTTTTTACGACAAGGTTGTCGCTGATGGCACGCCGATGTCGTTTCTCCGTGTCTTGATGTCGCTGACAGAGCATGTCGGATTGCCTTGGGGGTTGATGATCAACGGGCGATACGATGCTGGCCATCATTCGCCGAGTCATTGAGGCGTGAAAAAGTGCGCGGTGCTCCAAGGCTGGGCGCGGACTGCGGTCTTTATAAAAACGTTAACGATGCCTGACCCTCTTGTCGGGCGCGAGACTACCGGGGAAGTAACGATGAAGATGCGAAAAATCCTGGGCGTGAGTGCCGCTCTGGCGCTTGCTGTCAGTTCCACGCTGGCACATGCCAAAGAAGTGAGTATCGGTTACGTAGACGGTTGGTCCGACAGCGTTGCGACCACCAACGTCGCTGCTGTAGTGATCAAACAGAAGCTGGGTTATGACGTGAAGCTGCAAGCGGTCGCGGCCGGGATCATGTGGCAGGGCGTTGCGACTGGCAAGCTGGACATGATGCTGTCAGCCTGGCTGCCGGTCACTCATGGCGAGTATCTGGCGAAGAACAAAGACAACGTCGTGAACTATGGCGCCAACTTCAAGGACGCCAAGATCGGCCTGATCGTGCCTGAGTACGTGAAAGCCAACAGCATTGAAGATCTCAAGACCGATGCTTCCTTCAAGAAGAAGATTGTCGGTATTGATGCAGGCTCGGGCGTCATGATCAAAACCGATCAGGCAATCAAGGATTACGGGCTGGACGGCTACAAGCTCCAGGCCAGTTCCGGCGCCGGGATGATTGCCGAGCTGACGCGTGCTGAAAACAAGAAGGAATCCATCGCAGTGACCGGCTGGGTGCCGCACTGGATGTTTGCCAAGTGGAAGCTCAAATTCCTCGAAGACCCGAAGGGCGTCTACGGTGCTGCTGAAACCGTTGATAGCGTCGGCAGCAAAGAGCTGGCGACCAAGGCACCGGAAGTCGTCGAGTTTCTGAAGAAGTTCCAGTGGAAGTCCAAGGATGAAATCGGTGAGGTCATGCTGGCCATCCAGGATGGCGCCAAGCCTGAAGCAGCGGCTGAAGCCTGGGTTGCCAAGAACCCTGAGCGCGTGAAGGAGTGGACGGGTAAATAAACGGCCACGTCTGACGCAGCACCCCGAGCCGCCCGGTTAACGACCGGGCGGTTTTTTATTGGCAGGTTTTTGTGTCTGGTGAAGATGCTGGGGTGCATGATCTGGGCTGTATCCGGGCTATAAACAACACATTGTGTATGCCTTATAACTGCGTCTCATGTATCGCGGGCAAGCCTCGCTCCCACCTGGACCGCGCTAATCCTCAGGACCGACTTTAGCCGGGAAGGCGATACTTCAGGCGACCCATTTTCGGTGATTGTCCTGGCCTCTTTACGGCTAACAGCCGGCCCCACGATATTGCGCCAATATTCGAGATTGCATCACACCCGCTCGCTTCGACAGATTTAATGCACAACCCCCAATCTACGACTAATGTCGCTCTAATACTAAGGTCGTCTGGAGAGCTTGCCAGACCGGACTAAAGTGCAATACGTGACATCTCATCTGTGCTGCGAGGACAAAAACAATGAACGACAGCATTTACCTCTCGATTCAAAACAGCCCCCGTTTCAAGGAGCTGGTATCCAAAAGGGAGCGGTTCGCCTGGATTCTTTCAGCGATCATGCTCGGGCTTTATGCCGCTTTCATCCTTTTGATTGCTTACGGACCACATATTCTGGGCGCGAAACTTAGCCCGACATCGACCATTACCTGGGGAATGCCGATCGGGGTCGGCCTGATCTTGTCTGCTTTTGTGCTGACAGCCATCTATGTTCGCCGTGCCAACGGTGAATTCGATGACCTGAACAACGCCATCCTGAAGGAGGCACAGCAATGATCGGGCGTCTATCAGCAGCATTCGGCCTGGCCGCTTTTGCACCGTCCCTCTGGGCGGCAGATGCGTTGACCGGCGCTGTGCAGAAACAGCCACTGAACATCTCCGCGATCGTCATGTTCGTGGTGTTCGTCGCCTTCACCCTGTACATCACTTATTGGGCCTCGAAAAAGAACAAGACAGCATCGGACTACTATTCAGCGGGCGGCAAAATCACCGGCTTTCAGAACGGCCTGGCGATTGCGGGTGACTACATGTCGGCGGCGTCCTTTTTGGGGATTTCCGCGCTGGTGTACACCTCGGGTTATGACGGTCTGATCTACTCGATCGGCTTTCTCGTGGGCTGGCCGATCATTCTGTTCCTGATCGCCGAGCGCCTGCGTAACCTGGGTAAATACACCTTTGCTGACGTGGCGTCCTATCGCCTCAAGCAGAAAGAGATTCGCACCCTGTCTGCCTGCGGTTCGCTGGTGGTGGTTGCGTTCTACCTGATCGCGCAGATGGTCGGTGCCGGTAAGTTGATCCAGTTGCTGTTCGGCCTGGACTACACCGTTGCGGTCATTCTGGTCGGTATCCTGATGTGCCTGTATGTGCTGTTCGGCGGCATGCTGGCAACCACCTGGGTACAAATCATCAAAGCGGTAATGCTGCTCTCCGGTGCGTCGTTCATGGCGCTGATGGTGATGAAGCACGTCAACTTCGACTTCAACATGCTGTTCTCCGAGGCGGTCAAGGTTCACCCTAAAGGTGAAGCGATCATGAGCCCGGGCGGTCTGGTGAAAGATCCGATCTCGGCGTTCTCTCTGGGCCTGGCGCTGATGTTCGGTACCGCAGGTCTGCCGCACATCCTGATGCGCTTCTTCACCGTGAGTGATGCCAAGGAAGCCCGTAAGTCCGTGCTCTACGCCACTGGCTTCATCGGTTACTTCTACATCCTGACCTTCATCATCGGCTTCGGCGCGATCCTGCTGGTCAGCACCAACCCGGCGTTCAAAGATGCAGCAGGCGCTTTGTTGGGTGGTAACAACATGGCAGCGGTGCACCTTGCGGATGCGGTCGGTGGCAGTCTGTTCCTGGGCTTCATTTCGGCAGTAGCGTTTGCGACCATTCTGGCAGTGGTTGCCGGTCTGACCCTGGCGGGTGCTTCGGCGGTGTCTCACGACCTTTATGCCAGCGTGATCAAGGCTGGCAAGGCCAACGAGAAGGACGAAATCCGTGTCTCGAAGATGACTACTATTGCTCTGGCAGTCGTGGCAATCCTCTTGGGCATCGCGTTCGAAAGCCAGAACATCGCGTTCATGGTGGGCCTGGCGTTCTCCATCGCAGCCAGCTGTAACTTCCCGGTTCTGCTGCTTTCCATGTACTGGAAAAACCTGACCACCCGTGGCGCTATGATTGGTGGCTGGATGGGCTTGATCAGCGCCGTGGTGCTGATGGTTCTGGGTCCAACCATCTGGGTGCAGATCCTGCATCACGAGAAAGCCATCTTCCCTTACGAATACCCGGCGCTGTTCTCCATCGCCATCGCATTCGTGGGTATCTGGTTCTTCTCGATTACCGACAAGTCGAAAGCGGCAGAGGGCGAGCGCGCCTTGTTCTATCCGCAGTTCGTACGCTCGCAGACTGGCCTGGGTGCCAGCGGTGCGGTCTCGCACTAAACAGTAGTAAGTGCTCTACAAGAAGCAGCCTTCGGGCTGCTTTTTTATTGCCGCGAGAATTTTCACCTGAACACGAATTCTGTGCTCACAGGATAGCGGTGCAGCAAATACTGAACCTGTAGGAGCTGCCGAAGGCTGCGATGGCGGCATGTCAGGGTAAATGCTTCGCAGCCTTCGGCAGCTCCTACAGAAAACGCATTCCAGATCAGGTAGTTGAATTTTTTATAGAAGTCATCGGAGTTTACGGCGGTCGCGATGTTGGATTGTCAGACACTTTGCCATCAAGTGGTTAGATGAAAAGGGGATTTGATAGTTAAGCGCTGGAAGCTATTAGTTGTCAGGCCAATAAAAAGCCCCGCTATTTAGCGGGGCTGTTTTACTGCTGGCGTGGGAACGTTATATCCGTCCCAGCAACACCAGAATCAGCAGAATCACCAGAACGGTACCGATGATGCCCGATGGACCATAGCCCCAGCTGCGGGAGTGCGGGAATACTGGCAGACCGCCGATCAACAGCAGGATCAGGACGATGATAAGAATAGTGCCGATGCCCATGATGAATTCCTTCCTTAGTTCTTGGTAGATGGCTAGAACAGTTCAAGCTTCCGCCCAATGGCATAAAGTTTGTGCTGCTTGAATGATCCGACTGTAGGCGTCCAGAAAAAGTCCATCGGAAAGGTGAGAAAGTTTACATTTTGAAAAATGTTTATAGTTGCCTCAATTACGTTGAACTTTAAACCCCTACAACTGTTTTCATTTTCGTCTGCTGGCGCTGAGGATATTTTTCATGCTCTATCGTCTGGGAGCTGATGCTGTACTGGTCGTCCATCTGTTGTTCATCGTCTTCGTGCTGTTTGGCGGGGTGCTGGTTTTACGCTGGCGATGGGTGATGGTGTTGCATATACCCGCGATGCTCTGGGGAGCCGTGGTGGAGTTTTTTCACCTTTACTGCCCACTGACACCCCTGGAAAACGCGCTTCGGGTTCGCGCTGGTGGTGTGGGTTACGAGGCAGGCTTCATCGAACACTATCTGGTCGCGTTGATTTACCCCGCAGGCCTGACTCCGCAGATCCAGCTGTGGCTGGGTGCGATAGTGGTGGTGAGTAACCTTGCGGTGTATGGCTGGCTCGTCATTCGCTTATGGCGCAAGCCCGCGTAGGTCGTGGGTTTGCCCGTGTCATTCAGCGCCTTGATGGTGGGTCGAAGCGACGATTTCCGTGGTTACACTGAGTTCACGTTGAAAAAAACATGAGCCCCTAACCACAAGGCGTTTGCTATGCACAATCGCATCATGATCACCGGGGCAGGTTCCGGCCTGGGTCGCGAAATCGCTTTACGCTGGGCCCGGGAAAGCTGGCGTCTGGCACTGTCTGACGTCAACGATGCCGGTTTGCAGGAAACCCTCAGGCAGGTGCGCGAGGCCGGTGGCGATGGCTTCGTGCAGCGCTGCGATGTGCGTGACTACAGTCAACTGACCGCATTGGCCCAAACGTGCGAAGAGAAGTTTGGCGGTGTCGACATCATCGTCAACAACGCGGGTGTGGCGTCGGGTGGTTTTTTCAAAGAGCTGTCCCTTGAAGACTGGGACTGGCAGATCGCGATCAACCTTATGGGCGTCGTCAAAGGCTGTAAGGCTTTCCTGCCGATGCTGGAAGCGAGCAAGGGCAAGATCATCAATATCGCGTCCATGGCTGCCCTCATGCAGGGTCCCGCGATGAGCAATTACAACGTCGCCAAAGCCGGAGTGGTGGCCTTATCGGAAAGTCTGCTGGTGGAATTGCGTCAGCAGGAAGTCGGTGTCCACGTGGTGTGTCCGTCGTTTTTCCAGACCAATCTGCTGGATTCTTTCCGTGGACCGACGCCAGCCATGAAAGCTCAAGTTGGCAAGTTGCTGGAAAGCTCGCCGATCACGGCAGCGGAGATCGCTGACTATATCTACGAGCACGTCGCGCAAGGCGAATTCATGATCCTGCCCCACGAGCAGGGGCGTATGGCCTGGCAGCTGAAACAGAAGAGCCCACAGGCGCTGTACGACGAGATGGCGAGCATGTGCGAGAAAATGCGGGCGAAGGCGCGGCAGGCCAGGGAGTAAACTACCAGCTATGAATTTGATCTATGTGGGAGCCGGGCTTGCCCGCGATAAGGCTGGACGCAATTCAGGATAGATCGAGGTGCTTTTATCGCGGGCAAGGCCAGCTCCCACATGACCGCGTCCCGGTTCAACCGGCGTGGTGTTCATAAGTGCTCTCTTTGGACTGCATGCCTTTCGTTACAGCCCCGGTTTTCTGATACGGTTGCCGCCATCATTTCAACTGTTGATGAGATTCTCCGTGCTCAATTACCTGTGGTTTTTTCTGGCGGCTTTGTTTGAGATCGCGGGTTGCTATGCGTTCTGGATGTGGCTGCGGCAGGGCAAGAGCGCGCTTTGGGTGATCCCGGCATTGATCAGTCTGACTTTGTTTGCTGTGTTGCTGACCCGGGTCGAGGCGGCATATGCCGGTCGGGCCTATGCGGCTTATGGCGGGATCTACGTTGTCGCTTCCATCGCCTGGCTGGGGCTCATCGAGCGGGTCAGACCATTGTCATCGGACTGGCTGGGCGCGGCACTTTGTGTGATTGGCGCGAGCATCATTCTGTTCGGTCCGCGCTGGTCAGCGCAGTAACTTTCCTACGTAGTTCGCAGTTATGTAAGACATTTCCTTCGACCAATTCCGGCGGAGACGAAGGACGTTACTGAATTTTACCTGACCAATTGATGACCGTAGACGGGCCATGCACTCTGCCCTCTGGTAAACAATAAGAGAGCAGGGACATGCTGGTAATAATGCGCGACGCAGGAGAAGTGTTTTCTATCGGTGATGACATCACCATCCATATTCTGGCCATTCACGGCAATCAGATACGACTTGGGGTCGAAGCGCCCAGGCACGTCAAAGTGCACCGGGCAGAGGTTTACAAACGTATAGCTCAAAGGCTTTCACAGCAGGCTGCAAAAGCCACCCGGGCGGTTCCGGACGCTAAGTCCTGATCAGTCAAAAAACTCTTTGGGCACGTCATGCTTGAGCATGAGCTGGCACTGTTGGCTTTCCAGATCGAAAAAAATCACCGCCTGGCCTTTGCTCAATGCATGCCGGACGCGCAGTACGCGAGTTTCCAGCGGCGTTTCGTCACCATTGTCGGTGCCGTCACGGGTGACGAAATCCTCTATCAGGCGGGTGAGGGTATCGGCTTCGAGTTGGTCGTAAGGAATCAGCATGGGCGTTCTCGCATCAATTCCCGGCGATGATAGTGCCGATGTGTGGAAAAAGCAGGTGGAATAATCGCGGCTTATCCCCGCCAGTAAATTTGAAACGCGATGCCCTTGTGGGAGCGTGGCTTGCCCGCGATAAGTCTAGCGCGATAGGCAGGTGTACCGCGTTATCGTTTATCGCGAGCAAGCTCGGCTCCTACAGGACATATTTCAAGCCGAAGATTACTACTCCACCTCTTCCTTATGCTGCCCAAGCAGGCTGTCGACACTCGGCACGCGGGTATCGGTTTCCATCTGTGTGTCGTGTTCGATCTGATGGCTGAAGCGCTCCAGCGAAGATTGCGCGGGCTGTGCGTCGCTGGCGAAAACCGGCGGGCTGAGCATGTAAGCGCCCAGCAGACGGCTCAGTGCCGCGAGGCTGTCGATATGAGTGCGCTCGTAACCATGAGTGGCATCACAGCCGAAAGCGAGCAGGGCGGTACGAATGTCGTGGCCTGCGGTAACCGCCGAATGGGCATCGCTGAAGTAGTACCGGAACATGTCTCGACGTACCGGGAGTTCATTCTCACTGCCCAGACGCAGCAGATGGCGGGACAGGTGATAGTCGTAAGGGCCACCGGAATCCTGCATTGCGACACTCACGGCGTGTTCGCTGGAATGTTGACCGGGAGCAACCGGAGCGATATCGATGCCGACGAACTCACTGACATCCCAAGGCAGTACACCTGCAGCACCGGTGCCGGTTTCCTCGGTGATGGTGAACAGTGGGTGGCAATCGATCTGCGGCTCGGCGCCGCTGTCGACGATGGCCTTGAGTGCCGCCAGTAGCGCGGCGACCCCGGCTTTATCATCCAGATGTCGAGCGCTGATATGGCCGCTTTCAGTGAACTCGGGCAGCGGGTCAAAGGCGACGAAGTCACCGATGCCAACGCCCAGGGATTCACAATCGGCCTTGGTGGTGCTGTAGGCGTCGAGGCGCAGCTCGACGTGATCCCAACTGATGGGCATTTCATCAACTGCAGTGTTGAACGCATGACCGGACGCCATCAACGGCAGCACGCTGCCGCGAATCACGCCGTGATCAGTGAACACGCTGACGCGGCTGCCTTCGGCGAAGCGGCTCGACCAACAGCCAATCGGCGCCAGTGACAGGCGACCGTTTTCTTTCACCTCTCGCACGGCGGCGCCAATGGTGTCCAGATGCGCAGAGACTGCACGGTCAGGGCTGTTCTGTTTGCCCTTCAGCGTGGCGCGAATCGTGCCGCGACGGGTCAGTTCGAACGGTATGCCCAACTCTTCAAGACGCTCGGCGACATAGCGCACGATGGTGTCGGTGAAGCCTGTCGGGCTTGGGATCGCGAGCATTTCCAACAGGACTTTCTGCAGGTAGTTCAGATCCGGTTCGGGGATATTTTTTGCAGTGGTCATTTGAGCTCCTTCGGAGCAGCTGCAAGTTATTAGCCGCAAGCTACAAGCTGGACCGGGTCCGCTTTTGGCTTGCAGCTTGAGGCTTGAGGCTGCTCTCAGCTATGTGCAGGCAAACTGTGCGGAAACAGCAGATCAACAAACTTTTCTGCCGTGGGTTGCGGTTCATGGTTGGCCAGGCCAACCCGTTCATTGGCCTCGATAAATACATACTCGGGCTGATCAGCGGCAGGGACCATCAGGTCGAGGCCTACTACCGGAATGTCCAGCGCGCGGGCTGCGCGGATAGCCGCGTCGCTCAGCACCGGGTGCAGAATCGACGTGACATCTTCAAGGCAGCCACCTGTGTGCAGGTTGGCAGTGCGGCGAACGGCCAGGCGTTCGTCCATCGGCAATATGCTGTCAAATTCATAACCTGCGTCACGTACCGTGCGCTCTGTTTCTTCATCCACGGGAATCTTGCTTTCACCACTGGTTGCGGCGGCACGGCGACGGCTCTGGGCTTCAATCAATTGCCCGATGGTATGGCGACCATCGCCGACCACTTCTGCCGGGCGGCGAATAGCGGCAGCCACCACCTCGAATCCGATCACGACAATGCGCAGATCAAGGCCTTCGTGAAAGCTTTCCAGAATTACCCGCGTATCGAACTGTCTGGCGCGCTCGATGGCTCCGCGCATTTCTTCGGGGGTGCGCAAGTTGACCGCGACGCCCTGGCCTTGTTCGCCATCCAGTGGTTTGACGACGATCTGTTTATGTTCTTCAAGAAACGCCAGATCCGCGTCTTCGTCACCAGCCCGTTGCTGAGCTGGCAGCTTCAAACCTGCCGCTTTCAGGGCTTTGTGGGTCAGGCTTTTGTCCTGGCACAGGGTCATGCTGACAGCACTGGTCAGATCGCTCAGCGATTCCCGGCAGCGAATCCGGCGGCCGCCATAAGCCAGCGTGAACAACCCAGCTTCAGCATCATCAACCTGCACTTCAATACCGCGCCGATGAGCTTCTTCGACGATGATCCGTGCGTAAGGATTAAAGTCCGCCTGCGGACCCGGGCCGAGGAACAGCACTTCATTGATACCGTTTTTGCGCTTGATGGCGAAAGTCGGCAAGTTACGGAAGCCGAGCTTGGCATACAAAGCCTTGGCTTGATGATTGTCATGCAGCACCGACAGGTCCAGATAACTCAGGCCACGGCTCATGAAGTGCTCAACCAGATGTCGAACCAACACTTCGCCAACCCCGGGTCGGGTGCATTGCGGGTCTACCGCCAGGCACCAGAGGCTGCTGCCGTTTTCCGGATCGTGGAACGCCTTGTGGTGATTGAGGCCCATCACGCTGCCGATCACCGCGTTAGTCGTTTCATCTTCCGCGAGCCAGTACACCGGACCGCCCTGATGACGAGGGGTCAACAGTTCAGGATCAATGGGCAACATGCCTCGAGCAATGTACAGATTGTTGATCGCCTGCCAGTCAGTACTGTTCTGGGCGCGACGAATCCGGAAGCCACGAAATACGCGCTGCGCCGGGCGGTAATCGCTGAACCACAGGCGCAGTGTGTCCGACGGATCGAGAAACAGCTGCTGTGGTGATTGAGCCAGTACTTGCTGCGGCGCAGCGACGTACAACGCGATGTCGCGTTCTCCGGGTTTTTCATTGAGCAGTTCATTGGCAAGCGTCGCCGGATCGGGGTAGGTGTGACCGATCAGCAGTCGCCCCCAGCCGCAGTGCAGCGCAAGCGGCTTGGCTTCAGTGTCGCTGCCGTCTTCAGCGAATCGCGCCTGAAGACGTTCATAGGAGGGCGACTGACCGCGCAGCAGGCGCTGGCTGTACGTCGTCGAATGCTGTTTCATTTAATCAAAGTCCTTGTTCGCTGAGCCACAGGTTCAGCGCCGCCAACTGCCACAACTTCGAGCCGCGCAGAGGAGTCAGTTGACCTTCCGGGTTGGTCAACAGTTTGTCGATCATGGCAGGGTTGAACAGGCCGCGATCCTGGCTTGGGTCTACCAGCAAGTCACGTACCCAACCCAGCGTGGCCCCTTCCAGATGCTTGAGGCCCGGAACCGGGAAGTAGCCTTTTTTACGGTCGATCACTTCCGAAGGAATGACCAGACGCGCAGCTTCTTTCAGTACCTGCTTGCCACCATCGGGCAGCTTGAATTTGCCGGGAACACGCGCCGACAGTTCAACAAGGCGGTAGTCGAGGAACGGTGTACGCGCTTCCAGACCCCAGGCCATGGTCATGTTGTCAACGCGCTTGACCGGGTCATCAACCAGCATAATCGTGCTGTCCAGACGTAACGCCTTATCTACCGCCGCATCAGCACCTGGCTGAGCGAAATGCTCACGGACGAAATCGCCCGCTGCGTCATTGGCAGTCAGCCATTTAGGCTGGACGGTGGCGGCGTACTCGTCATAGCTGCGGTCGACAAAGGCATCTCGATAGGCAGCGACCGGGTCGGCGGCGCCATCGACTTGCGGATACCAGTGATAACCGGCGAACAATTCGTCTGCACCCTGGCCGCTTTGCACCACTTTGCAATGCTTGGCGACTTCCCGGGACAGCAGGTAAAACGCGATGCAGTCGTGGCTGACCATCGGTTCGCTCATGGCGCGGAACGCCGCAGGCAATTGCTCGATGATCTCGTGTTCCTGAATACGCAGTTGATGGTGATTGGTGCCGTAATGCTTGGCGATCAGGTCGGAGTACTGGAATTCGTCACCACGTTCACCGCCTGCATCTTCAAAACCGATGGAGAAGGTCGACAGGTTTTCGACGCCGACTTCCCGCAGCAATCCAACCAGCATGCTCGAATCCACACCGCCCGAAAGCAGTACGCCCACATCTACTGCGGCACGTTGACGAATCGCCACGGCTTCGCGGGTGCTGTCGAGCACACGATCACGCCAGTCTTCCAGAGTGAGGTTAGCCTCGTCAGCGTGCGGCCCGTAAGGCAGACGCCACCACACTTTCTGCTCGGTCTTGCCGTGGGCGTCAATGCGCATCCAGCTGGCCGGTGCGAGCTTTTCGACACCGGCAAGCAGCGTGCGCGGGGCAGGGACTACGGCGTGGAAGTTCAGGTAGTGATTGAGCGCTACCGGGTCGAGCATGCCGCTGATGTCACCGCCTTTCAGCAGTGCAGGCAGCGTTGATGCGAAGCGCAGGCGTTTGTCGGTACGCGAAAAATAAAGCGGCTTGACGCCGAGACGGTCACGAGCGATGAACAATTCCTGCTTGTCGCGATTCCAGATCGCGAAGGCAAACATGCCGTTCAGCTTGGGCAGCAGATCAACGCCCCAGGCGTGATAGCCCTTGAGCAACACTTCGGTGTCGCCGTCGGAATGGAACTGATAACCCAGGCCTTGCAGCTCGGTACGCAGTTCGGGGTAGTTGTACACCGCACCGTTGAAGGCCATGGACAGACCAAGGTGGCTGTCGATCATCGGCTGCGCCGAGCCGTCCGACAGGTCCATGATTTTCAGGCGGCGGTGACCAAGGGCAATCGGCCCCTGGCTATGAAACCCCCACGCATCCGGGCCGCGAGGCGCCAGCTCATGGGTAATGCGTTCAACAGCGGCTAGATCCGCTGGTTGATGGTCAAAACGTAGTTCACCTGCTAGTCCGCACATAAGTCCTTACCGGTTTTCCGTTGGGGAAGGTGGCTGAGAAAATGCAGCCACCCATGAACTGACCCATGGGAAACGGGGGAGTTTTAGATCAATCGGTTATAAGCAAGTGTTGGCTACCTGAATATCCGAAGGTGCCGAGCTCATGTGAGGCTCATACAAACTGGTAGGAGCGAACTTGTTCGCGAGGGGGCGATGTGCCTGAATCACCGCGTGAAGCCTCTCGCGAACAAGTTCGCTCCTACCGGTTCTGGCCCGCTTGAGAGCGAGGGTTCAATACCCCGTCATCTCCAGATACCCCACGCCCTTATGGCTGCCACTCAAGGTAATCGGGCCTTCCCAGTAGGGGATCTGCAGGTCCATCCAAGCCTTGGGGTTCAGTGCTTCGGTGGTGATTTCCAGACCCTTGCCGGGAATTTTTACCGACCAGCGGGTCGGCATGTCGTGGCCTGCAACACGTGTGTTGGCCAATGGCGAAAGGCTGATGTCCTTGGCCGTCAGCAACTGGGTGCTGCCGTCAGCGTCGATCCATGTGCCGGTCAGATAGGGCTCACCCTGTTTTTGCCGCATGCGATACAGCATCAACTCTTCGCCGCTGTCCAGATGCACTGAGAACCAGTCCCAGCCGGTCTGATTGGCAGTCAACGGCTGGCTGCTCCATTCACGGTCCAGCCAGGCCGGGCCGCTGACTCGATAGCGTTTGCCAGCAATGGTCAGTTCACCCTCGGCCTTGAAGTAGGGCTGGCTGTAATAGTAAGAGGCCTGGCCCTGTTCGGATTTCTGGCTGAAACCCTGTGTACCTTGCAGCACTAGCGGTTTGCTGGAGGTCAGGTGAAGTTTATAAGCGAACTGCGGACCTTTCGCCTGCAATTGCATGTCGGTCAATGGGTCTGTTTCAGTTGAATCGCTGTGCAGCTTCCAGTCGTCTATCCACGCGGAAAATGGCGCAAGGTTTACACCCGCTTGCTGAACGCCACCTCGGGCATAACGCTCCGCTGCGTAGTGTTGCGTGGCCGATGTCACGGCGGCATGGCCCATCCAGATCGTGCCGTCGTTCCACCCGGAACCCTGACTGCCAGCCCGTAGCGCATTGCGGAACAGCGTCCATTGCACGCCGAAACTCTGCCCTTGCTCGTCTTTCAGATTGGCAGTGATATACCACCACTCGATGCGGAATCCCGGATGCGGGCCGTGATCCTCCGGAAAAGTGAACTCACGGCCCGGTGTGACTGGAGTGAACTGTTCGGCCTGATTACCCATCCCGGCGAAACCCTGCTCGGGTTCTTCTGATTGTTCGCAGCCAGCAAGGGTCAGCAGAATCATCAGGAGCAGGCAGTTAATTTTCATTGGCAAACGTCCTCAGCAGGTCGGCAGGGCGAGTGCGGGATAACTTCAACAACGGCCATGCGGAGGCAAGCAGAGTGGCAAGCAGTGCCAACGCGGCCAATTGCAGGAGCTGCATCGGGAAGATATGCAGCGGCAAGCGCCAGCCGAAGGCCTGCACATTGATCACTGCATCCAGACACCACGCCAGCAGCAAGCCCAGCGGCAACGCCAGAATCAGCGTCAGCACCGCCAGCAACCAGGTCTGGCCAAGGTTGAGTAGCATCAAATTTCGTCGCGAGACGCCGAGCGCCCACAACGGTGCCAGTTGGCCCAGGCGGCTTTGACTCTGGGTCAGCAGGCTGATGAACAGCGCGATGCCCGCCACCGCCAGCGTCAGGCTGTTGAGGGCGGCCGTGGTGGCGAAGGTGCGCTCGAAAACCTGCGTAGACCAGCCTTTGAGCTGGCTCTGATCGATGATGTGATTATCGTCGAGTGCGAAGCGCTGTTGCAGTTCACTCACCAGCGCGGGCACTGCGGCCGGATTGATGCGCAGATTGAAGCGGTTGGCAGCCAGTTGCGGCCAGTGGCGCAGCAAGTGTTCGGCGTTGACCAGCAAGTGGCCCTTGGGATTGCCGTAGTCGGCGTAGATACCCACGATGCGCAGCTTCCATTGGCCTTCAGGGGCGGGGATGGTCAGGGTTTGCCCGACGCTCAGTTTGAGGCGACGGGCCAGTTGTTCGCTGATCATGACGCTATCACTCTGCACCAGTTGATCCCACGGATCACCACTGGCGGCCTCCAGTAGCGGCCAGTGTTCACGATAGGTTGAATGATCCACCACCCCGAACAGGTCCACAGGCCAGCCTTGCAGCTGGATCGACACTTGTCGGTTCGGCAGCACAGCGCTGACCTTGGGCTGTTGCACAAGCCAGGCCTGTATTTCAGGGGCTTGGGCAGCATTTTGCGGCGTGACGTACAACTCGGCGGTCAGCCGTTGTTCCAGCCAGTTGCCGAAGGTTTGCCGAAACCCGGACGTCATGCTCCCCGCGCCTATATTGGCCGCCAGTGCCAGTAATAGAGCCATCAATGCCAGGCTCAGCGCGGGTAATTGCTGGCGGCAATCAGCCAGAAACCATTGGCCCAGCACCGAACGGCTGCGTCCCAGCAACGCGTTGAGCAGACCATTGAGGAGCACCGGTAAACCCAGCGCCGCAGCCAGCAGCAGACCGCCCGTCAATACGAAACCTGCGGCGAGGCTGTCGCCGAGCAGCAGCGCGGCCAGTGCAGTAATTGCCGCGCCGCCCGCAACCCAGGCCTGTCGGCGCAACCAGCGACTGTGAGCCTGATGCCAGGCTTGTGGATTGGCCAGCGCCAGCAAGGGCAGGCGCGCCGCGCGAAGCAGACTGTTCGCCCCGGCCAGCAAGGCACCCAGTACACTCAAGCCAAGGCCGCCCAGCCACCAGATCGGGCTCAGGCTCAGTTGTCCCGCGACTTCAGCCCCATACAAACCGCGCAGACTGGCAGCCACATCGGGCAGCAGCAGGCTCGCCAACAGATAACCACTGGCAATCCCTAGCAGCCCGCCGAGCAAGGCCAAAACCCCCAACTCCATACCCAGCGCTGCAATCAGCATTCTGGCGCTGACCCCGCAGGCGCGCAGGTTACGTAACAGTCCACGGCGCTGCTCCAGCGCCAGGCCGATGGCCGCATGCACAATGAACAGACCGACGATGAAGGCCAGCACGCCCAGAGCATTCAAGTTCAGATGGAAACTTTCGGTGAGGCGCGTCAGATTGTTCTCTTCGCCGCTTTTCTTCAGTTGAAGCAGGCCGTTCAATTCAGCTGGCAAAGGCGGATTGCTCGCGGCGAAGCCTTTGGGCAGCAGTAGACGTGACACTTGATTGGGCATCTGCAGCAGTGGCTGAGCGAAGCCGATATCCGTGAGCAGCACGCCGGGCGCCATGTCGACTCGACTGTGCAACGGAGGCAGGAGCAGGCCGTTACTGGTCAGCGGTTGTTGCCCTTCATGGAGGCCCAGCGCTTGCAGTGTCTGGGTAGCGATCCAGGTCTGACCGGGTGGCGTGAGGAAATCGACGATCCCGCTAAGATCAAGCGTCTGTCCAGCCACCGCTGTCCCGCTGGGTAATGACACCGGTTCAATGCCCATCAGTTGCACACGGCGATCTTCAAGCCCTTGAAGAGAGATCCTGCCCTGTACCACGGGCGATACTGGCCAGCCCTCACGGCGCAGGCTGATAAACACGTCTTGCGAGAACGGCCCGTTGTTGGCGGTGGTCAGACTGTTTTGCGGTTCGCCGCCGATCAATTGGCTGGCCTGGGCATAGCTTTGCCGGGCCTGACTGTTGAGTGCCTGAACGCCGGTCAGTAGCGCCGTTGCCAGCCAAAGTCCTGTCAGTACACTGAAAAACTGCACCGGGTGACGACGCCAGTGGCTGAGCAGGGCGCGCAGTGTCCAGTAGAAAACCCGCACTTCAGCGATCGCTCTCGGTTGCCAGACGGCCGTGATGCAGGATCACTTTCTGAGCCAGTCGCTCGGCCACCCGCGGGCTGTGGGTGACCATCAACAGGCTGGTGGAGCTGTCGGTCAGCAGGTCCAGCAGCAATTGCAGGACTTCATCGCTGGTGGCTTCATCGAGGTTGCCGGTGGGCTCATCGGCCAGCAGCAGGCCGGGCCGCGATGCCAGCGCCCGGCCAATGGCAACCCGCTGTTGCTGGCCGCCGGACAGTTGTTCCGGATAACGCTTGAGCAGGTCCCCAAGACCCAGTCGTTCCACCAGTTGCGCCTGCCATTGCGGCTCATAACGCCCGGCCAGCCGCGCCTGAAATGCCAGATTGTCTTCAACCTTGAGGCTGCCGATCAGGTTGAATTGCTGGAACACCAGGCCGATTTCGGTACGGCGCCAGTTGGCGAGTTGTGATTCGCTCATAAGATCCAGCCGCTGCCCGGCAATCTCGATCTGCCCCTTGTCGGCCTGATCAAGGCCGGCCATCAGATGCAGCAACGTGCTTTTGCCGCTGCCGGATTCGCCCATCAAGGCGAGACTGCTGCCTTTCTGCAGAGATAAATCCACTCCACGCAAAACTGCCAGTGGACCTTGGGCGGTGGCGTAGCTCTTGAAGACGTTTTTTACTTCAAGCATGGGGGGCTCGATTGGCGGGTTTGTAGGGGGAGGATAGCAATATTGTGTACATATCCGGTTTTGTGGTCACGGCTGATATTGGTTGCGCCCTTACGGCGCCTCACTTTTGTGAATCCGGAAGCCGGCCCAGACAAAAGTAAGCAAAACGCTCTTACCCCACCACTCGGTCCCTCGCCTAGGCTCGGGATGCCCGCCCGCAGATCTGAAACCGTGGGCCGCCGCAACGGGCCATCCATGGCCCAATGCGGCTAACCCGGCGTCCTGCCGGGTTACCCACGGTTTCAGATCTGCGTCCGGCCAGCGTGATTTAACGGGGCGCCTAAGATCAAAAGCAGATCAAAAGCAAAGCGAATACGGCGGGATCGCCTCGGCCCGGTAGGAGCGAACTTGTTCGCGAGACGTCAGCACAGCCAACACAGACGTCGTCTGACACACCGCTTCGCAGCCTTCGGCAGCTCCTACAGAAAACCGGAAAGCTCACACAACCAGGTCGGCTGTCAGGCCGCCGCGCTTTTGATTTTGATCTGAGGCGCCCCGTTAAACCACGCCGGCCGGAATTCGATATTGCTGCGTGGGGTAAACCGGCAGGGATGCCGGTTTAGCCGCCTCAGGCCATGGATGGCCGGTGGCGGCGGCCCCACGCAGCAATGTCGGATTACGGGCATGCCGAGCGACAGCGAGGCACCCAGTGGTGGGGCAAGAGCGTTTTGGTTACTTTTGCGCTCCATCAAAAGTGACGCGCTGTAAAAGCGCAACCAATAGATGCCGTTACCTCATCAACGGATATGTACACATAACCCGAGCGCGACCAAGCCAAGCTGTAACTACTTCCCCCGAATCAACTCCCGCAACATAAACCGATTCGGATGACACGCCTCAGCCACACTGCGGGGCAGTGGCAGCGGCTCATTATCAAGCCAGGCAGCAAGCAACTCGGCGCACAGTGGCGCGGTAATCAGACCGCGTGAGCCATGACCGCTGTTGATGTACAAACCATCCAGCCAAGGGCAGGGCGTTTCGGGAATCTGCCGAGCGTCTTTGCCAAGGGCAGCATAGGCCTGGACGAACGCGTCCTTGTCCGCCAACGGCCCGATGATCGGCAGATAATCCGGGCTGGTACAGCGAAACGCCGCCCGACCCTGCAACTGTTGCGTCGGCAAATGAGCGACATCGAGACGCTCACTCAGGTCCGCCGAGATTTCCTGCAACAGCTGCAGGTTGCCCAGATGATCGGCGGTGCTGAGACTCAAATCCTCATTAGTGAAATCAAAACTGGCCCCCAGCGTATGTTCACCCAGCCTTGCCGGAGCAACGTAGCCTTCGGCGCACACCACCGTGTTCAGCGCTTTACTGGCCTCGGTCTGCGCCAGGCGCGTGATCTGTCCGCGAATACGCTTGAGCGGTAGTGCCGCACTCAAGGGGAATTGCTTGATATCGGCGGCACCCGCAAGGACCACGACCTCGGCCTGATCCAGCAACACGTCGCCATCCCAGGCTTGCCACTGGCCGGACTCACGACGCAGCTCGACAACGTTGTGATGCAGTTGCACGCGAACATTTGGATGACCGACATGCGCATGACACAACGCAGGTGGATGCACCCAGCCCCCTTCAGGAAAGAACAGGCCGCCGTGCTCTAGCTGCACACCGCTGCGGGCTTCGGCGGCCGGCTTGTCCAGAAGATGCAGCAGCTCTTCAGGAAATGCGGTCGCCAGTTGTGCCTGACGTTGGGCTTCCTTGTCGTTGAAGGCCAGTTGCAGAACGCCGCAAGCATCCCAGTCGACGCCCCTTTGCAGGCGTTCGAGAATACGGCGGGTATAACCAAAACCACTGAGTATCAGTTGCGATAACGCTGTGCCGTGGGCGGACAGTTTCAGATAAAGAACACCCTGCGGGTTACCCGACGCTTCCTGCGCGAGGTCGTTGTGACGCTCTATCAACGTCACTTGCCAGCCTCTTGCCGCAAGGCTTGCAGCGGTGGTGCAACCTGCCATTCCGCCGCCAATGACCATGGCCTTGCGTTCGCCATTGAGTGGCGCGGGGCGAGCGAACCAGGGTTTTATCGCTGGCGCTGGCGTGGCATCTTCCGGCCTGCCAAGGAAGGTGCCGCGCAACACTTCCCACTTGTGTCCAATGCCCGGCACGCGCTTCATTTTGAAGCCCGCAGCGTTCAGGGCGCGACGGACCCAGCCGGTACTGGTGAAGGTGCTGATGGTCGAATCCGGTGCGGCCAGTCTGGCCAACTGGGCGAACAGCTCGGGCGTCCACATCTCCGGATTTTTTGCCGGGGCGAAGCCATCCAGAAACCATGCATCAATCTGCCCATCCAGTTGCGGCAGCATGTCCAGTACATCGCCGATCAGCAGGGTTAGCGTGACCCGCCCGCCGTCGAACACCAGACGCTGAAAACCCTCATGCACCGCCACATATTGCTCCAGCAGCGGGCCTGAAAAAGGCGACAGTTCCGGCCAGAGGTTCAACGCGCGATGGAGGTCTGACTGGCTGAGGGGGAATTTCTCGACGCTGACAAAATGCAGTCTCGCAGAAGCTGGTGCGCACTCGGCGAACAACTGCCAGGCGCAGAGAAAATTCAGTCCGGTACCAAAACCCGTCTCGCCAATCACCAACCGATCGTCTTGCGGCAATGCGCTAAAACGATCGCGCAGGTCGTTTTGCACCAGAAATACGTGTCGGGTTTCTTCAAGGCCTGCTCCCGTCGCAAAGTAGACGTCGGAAAACTCCCGGGAATGGGGGTTGCCCTGTTCGTCCCAGTCGATCTGGGCATGGCGGGTGATGGTCACAGTCTGGCTCGGTTTGTGTGCGGGGGCGTGCATCTTAGCGTAGCAAGCACCGGACCTGTAGGCGCTGGGCTATATTGCGCTGAATGAAGCAAAAAACTCATGCCGGTATTAACTATCTACCGCCTGAGGCACGACCAAACCTGATCACGTGCAGACTCTTTTATAGGAGTCATGCAATGAGCAAACCTGTAATCCAGCCTCACCATCACCACATCAAAAACACCCTGCCATCCTGGTACGTTTATGCAACCGCGCAATCGCGTCAGCGATTGCATCGCGACATGCTGCGCAGCCATCACCTGCGCAGCCAGGTGCAGAAGGCTCTGGGCAGCATGCAAGACCTTATGGCGTTCGCCAGGCCGTTGTTATCGAGGGCGCTGACACAGGCATTCGGGCCTGGGCTGGATGTCGACCGTGACCATTTTCGCCATGTCCGCTTCGCCGATACCTGGGTGCCACTGCCCAGTGAGTTGGTGGAGCGCAGCTTTACCGTGCAGTCTTTACTGGAGGCTGCGCTGCAGAATTTTCACAAGGAGGAAGTTGATGAGGTCACCGCCGACTCGGTGATTTATCACGGCAAGCCTGATCTTGCGAACTTCGCGTCGGGCAGCAGTTACCCTCACGCCTTGAGAGTGTCGCCCGCGAAGTTCATGGCGTTATGTCGCACCCTCGATATTGGTGGCCAATATCAGAATCATCTCAAGACTGTATTGGAGCCGGCTTCAAACTCGCTGGAGACGGGGGCGTTAAGCACCACACAGATCAAGGATGTGCTGTGTCATCAGGCGCGCAATGCTTTTTACGTCCAGGCGCACCTTGCCTATATGCAAGGGAGCGAGGTGCTGTCCGGCGACGCTTACCGCTCGGTCCTGGTGGCCAGCGGGCATTGGGCGGATCAGGGACGGACGCAGGCCGTGGATATCCAGCATCTGACACTGCTCGGTTTTGCTGTGCGCGACGTTCTGGTTTTCCAGGCTCGCAGCCTCAGCGGCTGTGTGGTGTATGTGCCGGGCGACCCGACTGCACCCCTCAAGGAATACGAGTCACTGGATCAGTTCGCGATAGAGCTGCGTGCAAAGCTGAGAAAAGCTGGATACCAACGCTATTTCGCCGGTTTTATCGCGCAACGCCGCAGGGCCGAGTTTCTCACCACGCTTGGCGCGTGTCTGAAACCGATGCGCGACCGTCGTGTGCCCGGGGATACGGGGCTTATACCCAGAATGTGGAGGGTGCCAGAGGTCGATGAGCATGCCGACCTGAAGCTGATCGCCGAGCCCCTTCCTTATCCACTGCTGGAGTATTTGTATTTTCAGCGAATGTTGCGCATCAAGGACGATGCCAGGGCATTGGCTGTGCCCACCGGTGATGAGGATGAAGCCTCACGCCGCGCACGGCTGGCTCACTGCCTGGCAATTGGCATGAACGTGGCCAATCTGGCGGCTTTATTTGTGCCGGTTCTGGGCGAGGTCATGATGGTGGTGGCGGGTGCGCAATTGCTGGTCGACACCTTTGAGGGCGTTGAAGCATGGATGGTTGGCGATATGGACCAGGCGCTTGAACATCTGGCCAGTGTTGCGGAAAACCTGGCGATGCTCGCGGTCTTTGCCGCCGCAGGTAAAGCAGCGTCTTCAGGTGAACTGCCAGCGATCAAGGACTCCTCGTTTGTAGGCAAAATGATACCGGTCAGGCTGGAAAATGGTCAGGCGCGACTATGGTCAGCCGACCTCGAGCCCTTCGCTGTCGATGTCGTCCTTCCGCAAGGTATCAAGCCCAGTGCCGAGGGTGTCTTCGAGCATCAGGGGGTGAAATACATAGGGCTACAAGGGCGGTTCTACCGGGTAGAGCTGGACACTGCGCTGAATAAATGGCGAATCAGAGCGCCTCGCGGTAAGCGTTTTTCTCCAAAACTGGAGCACAACGGCGCAGGCGCCTGGCGGCATGAAGGTGAAAACCCGTTGCTGTGGGATTTGAAAACCTCGTTCCGGCGTCTGGGCTATTCGGTGGCGGATTTGTCCGCGCAAGCCACTGAAGATGTTTTGAGCGTAACGGGCACTGATCAGGCGTTGCTCACCACGTTGCATCTTGAGGGACAGCCACCGCCCGGAGCGTTGACGGACGTCATTGAACGTTTCGCGCTGAACGAGCGTGTGATGCAGATGAATGTCGAGCACCCGGAGTTGCTGTTCGAGCGCCTCAATCAGATGCGCGAAGCCAGCAATGACCCCATGGTGCAGCTCATCAAAAGGGATTTTCCGGGAATAACCAGCGCAGCCGCTGGCGAGTTGCTGCTTGAAGCCAGCGCCGAGCATTTGGCGGCCCTGCGTACGACGCAATCTATCCCTGTCGAGATGACGGGGAGGGCACGCGGTTACCTGCAGCAAACCCGGATCAACCAGGCCCTTGAAGGCTTCTTTCTGCAATCGCGCTCGGGCAGCCCTGACACGCTAAAACTGTCCTTGCAGGGTTTGCAACAACTGCCGGGATGGCCCGAAGACCTGCGGATTGAAATCAGGGACGGTGCGTTCGGCGGGCCTTTGCTGGACGGCATAGGCGAGCGTTCGACTACCCGGCGAAGGATTTTGATCAAGCAAGGCAATCGCTTCCTGCCTTGTGATGTCGCAGGTAAAGAACTCGCACCTCAAGCTGAATTCTTCGCGTCTGTCATCAAGGCTTTGCCCGCCGAAGTAACGCGTGCCATCGGCATCACTGATGCCGTTACGCTGCGTAGACGCATTGTCAGCGACGCCGCCGGACAACGCAGGCGGGTTGCGAAGACTCTTGGCCTTAAGGAAATTACCCCCGGTTTTCGTGGCCCGACACGTCTGGCGGATCGGCGTCTGGGTTATGAGTTGAGCGGGCGGGGCGCGGCGCTGCCCGATTTGCCAGTTGAGTCTGTTGAGTTGATAACGGCGATGAGCATCCTGTATCCGGAAGCGCCCGATCTGGCAACCCATGTGCAAAATCTGATGTTGCGGGGCTGGGACATCCCGCAATTGGTGGAAATGACCCGGGCCAGATTGCAGTCTTGGGAAATGTTGCGCAGTGCGCTGGAAGGTTGGGTAAACCCAAGTGGTCCCGGCCCTTCAATCAGCAACGAGCGATTGGCTGTTCGCCGGGTCGTCGCTGATGCTTTAGGTCGTACCTGGCGATTCAGTGACCTGATATCGCCTATGCACTCCAGGAACCTCTTGCTGGAGAACCTCGACTTTGCCGGGTTTTCCGATCTGCCCGACCTGCCTGCCCACTATGCACAGGTTCACCATCTGACGCTGAATAACATCACGGGTGCAGCCGAGGATATCAACCGCTTCCTGGGACGTTTTCCTGCGGTGAACCGGCTTGAAATACTCGGCCGTGGCTTGACTGAAATACCCGAAGGCGTGGCCGGAATGGGGGATCTGGTTCATCTGTCCCTCGAAGGCATGGGGCTGACGATCGATCAGCAATCCATGAACCTGTTCATGAGGATGCGAGCCCTGGACGACCTGGATCTGACCGGTAACGTAATTGGGGAAATCATAGACGTCGGTCGCCTGCATGTGTCGACACTCTGGCTCAACGAAACGGGATTGACCCAGTGGCCTTCATGGATCGACAGCCTTCCCCTGCATACGCTGGATATCAGTGACAACCAGATCGTGCACCTGCCTGACTACATCCTCGATAACAGCATGGGGCAGCCGTCGCAGATGACGATCCATGCTTATGGCAACCCTATCGATCATGAGGAACTGCGCAGGTTCTGGGTCAATGATCACGGCTTCGACATGACTTATCGCCTTGAATACGACTTCCCGGAGGAGATTCGTGATCTGGTGGTGGATACCACCTCCAGTGATGACGAAGCCTCGTCGGATGACGATGTCGATTGGCATACACACAATGCCGGTCATACGCCCCTGGCGCCGCCGGTACCAGTGGCGGATATCTGGCTGGTCGAAGGACGCACTGAACTTAATTCAAGACTCGACATTGCCTGGCAAACGGTGGAAGAGGCGGCGGATGCGCCCCACCTGCTGTTGTTGCTGCAGCGCCTTCAAGAGGCTCCGGATTTTCAGCGCTTTCACGAAGAACTGGCCAATGACGTGATGAGGGTGCTCGAGGCCGCAGGGGAGGACCCTGCGCTGCGCGCTGAGCTGGAAGTCATGGCCAATGATCGGCTGTTCGGCGCTGATCAGACCTGTGAGGACGGCGCGAGGCTTATTTTCAGCGATATTCAGGTTGCAGTTTATGCCCGGAGGGAGTTGCAAGGCGTGTCCGGGGCGCGGCATACCGAAGTGCTGTTTCGGGTTATGCGTGGCCTGTTTCGCCTTAACGAGCTGCAGGCCATTGCTGATCTGGAAATCGCCAGCAGGGAAAGTCGCGGCATTCATGTTGATCATGCCGAAGTCCGTATGGCGTATCGAATCGGTCTGGCTGGCGATTTGAACTTGCCAGGGCAGCCATTGAGCATGGCCTGGGCCCGACTGGCTTCGGTGGATCGTCAGGCGATTCTCGCGGCACGGCGCCTGGTGCTGGAGCGCGAAATGGGTGACGGGTTTGTGAACTACGCGCTTGCTGATCGTCGCTGGACCGAGCGCTTGCGCGCGGAGCATCAAACCGATCTGGTGCGGGTGACTGCGTCCATCAGAGAGCAAATGGATGCCCTTGAAGAACAACCACCTATTGATATCGCCGAGGATCTGCGTCGGCGCAGTGAGGTCAACGCACGACTGGTTGCTGCCCACGTGACGAACGATCTGGAAGCCTTGGCACGGGAAAATCTTGAGCTTGAACAACTGATAGCCAATCCGCCGATTGATAACGATGAATACGACCGACAGGGCCGAGCCCTGATTGCGAGTCTGGAGGCTGCCGAAAGAGCCTTGCTGGAACAGCTGACCCATAACATGCGCCAGCAATGGTTCTGATTCATTGATCCACCTCCGGCAACTTTGCCGGGGATGGATTAGTCTCAGGCTTGTCAGCTATTACAGATATCGTTGCTGTGTGAGCCGGGATTGCCCGCGATACAGGCGGTGCGGTCTATCTAGACAACCGCATCATCGTTCATCGCGAGCAAGCTCGGCTCCCACAGAGTATCGCCGTATCAGATGTTTACAGGGTCCAGGCCAGAGAGGAGTCATGCATGTTCGAATCCGCTGAAATCGGTCACGCCATCGCCAAGGAAACTTATGACGCTGAAGTGCCCGCCTTGCGTGAAGCGTTACTGGAGGCGCAATACGATCTCCATGAGCAGGGCAAACGTCAGATCATCGTCCTGATCAATGGCATTGAAGGCGCGGGCAAGGGCGAGACGGTCAAGCTGTTGAATGAATGGATGGACCCGCGTTTCATCGAAGTGCGCACCTTCGATCAGCAAACCGATGAAGAGCTGGCGCATCCCACCGCCTGGCGCTATTGGCGGCAATTGCCAGCCAAAGGCCGTATGGGCGTTTTCTTCGGCAACTGGTACAGCCAGATGCTCCAGGGGCGGGTTCATGGGTTGTTCAAGGATGCGGTGCTGGATCAGGCAATCAATGGCTCCGAACGTCTTGAAAAAATGCTCACCGACGAAGGCGCGTTGATTTTCAAATTCTGGTTTCATCTGTCGAAGAAACAGATGAAATCGCGCCTCAAGCAGCTCAAGGATGACCCGCTGCATAGCTGGCGCATCAGCCCGCTGGACTGGCAACAATCAAAAACCTACGACAAGTTTGTTCGATACGGCGAGCGCGTTTTACGGCGAACCAGCCGCGAGTACGCGCCGTGGCATGTCATTGAAGGCGTTGATCCGTATTACCGCAGCCTGACTGTGGGTAGATTGTTGCTTGAGGGAATGCAAGCGGCGTTGAACGCTCCCGAGCCCAACGCTCAACCGTTGAGCGTTGGACCGCTGGCGCATAACCACGACGACGTGACCCTGCTGGGTAGCCTCGACATGAGTTTGAGCCTGGAGAAGGACGATTACGAAGAGCAGTTGATTACCGAGCAGGCGCGTCTTTCGGGCAATATTCGTGACAAGCGCATGCGTAAGCATGCCTTGGTTGCTGTGTTCGAAGGTAATGACGCGGCGGGAAAGGGCGGTGCTATCCGGCGTGTCGCTGCTGCACTCGATCCACGTCAATACAACATCGTACCGATTGCGGCACCCAGTGAAGACGAGCGCGCCCAGCCCTATCTCTGGCGCTTCTGGCGGCAGATTCCGGCGCGGGGCAAATTTACCGTTTTCGACCGCTCCTGGTACGGTCGGGTGCTTGTGGAACGGGTTGAGGGTTTCTGCAGCGAGGCCGACTGGTTACGGGCCTATGGCGAGATCAATGACTTCGAAGAGCAATTGACCGATGCCGGGATTGTGGTGGTCAAGTTCTGGCTCGCCATCGACGACAAAACCCAGCTGGAGCGATTCAAGGCCCGGGAAAAGATCCCTTTCAAGCGGCACAAGATCACCGACGAAGACTGGCGCAACCGCGAAAAGTGGCCGCAGTACCGTGAGGCGGTGGGGGACATGGTGGACCGCACCAGCACTGAAATCGCGCCGTGGACACTGGTTGAAGCCAATGACAAACGCTGGGCGCGAGTGAAGGTCTTGCGCACACTGAATGAGGCGCTGGAAGCGGCGTTCGCCCGGGACAAGAAGAAGTAGGGCGCGCCGGGCTATCTGTTGGAGCCGAGCTTGCTCAGCTCCAACAAGTAGTGCGTCATCTAAAACCTGTCAGCCCTTGCAAGCTCCGAAACAGGCGTCCCTAGCCACGGTTACCCTTGAAGAGTCTGTGATTCATCACTCCGGTAACGGGCCACTTCAACTGCGGGCAGGTAACCGCTTTCGACGACATCCATGTGCTGCCTGTCGGGGAAGCTGTTTTGAATCAAATCGGCCAACGGCATGGTCTGCCCTTGAACACTGGCTACCGCCAACACGACAGCACCGTAGAGCGGGGTCAAATCGCGCATGAATACTTCTCCCTAAGTAAGTCTGTTCTTGTTTGCCAAAAAACTGACGATCTATGCGTTTAAAACCGTATCAGGTTTGTAACATCACAGCTAAGAACAACTTTAGGAGTCGCCAAGACGTTTTTCTCATAACGCTTATACCGAAAAAAACGCATGAGATCTGGCGGGTATTAGAGGGTTGGCTGGGCGTGAATCAAGCCTTGTGCAGTGTCTTCTGCCGCAAGATATAAATCGTGACTAATACCGCACAGGTCACCATAAATACCCTTGCCCAAATGTTGGGCACGAGATAACAGGAAAACCCGATGCTGATCCACATGGTGACAATCGCGTAGACCTTGCCCTTGAGCGGAATTCCGTTGCCTTCCAGATAGCCACGAATCCACGGGCCTAGTCGTTTGTGATTGACCAGCCAGTTATAAAAGCGTGGAGAGCTGCGAGCAAAGCAGGCGGCGGCAAGCAGTAGAAAAGGCGTGGTGGGCATGATCGGCAGGAAAATACCGATCACCCCCAACGTCACGCTTATCCAGCCAACGCCAAGAAAGGCATACCGCACGAACCGATTAGGGCTCGTGCGTGGTGAGGCTTGCGCCATAGGCGCAGACTCAGTGGTGGCGGGGCTTGAGAATTGCCGGTTTCTCGTCCGGTGCCTGGCACAGCAGGTACAGCGCTGTCAGCGCTTCCGGGATCTGCACGATCATGTCGTCCATCAGATTGGCATCTGCGGCGATATCGGAGAACTCAGGCTGCTCATCGAACAGACCCGAACCGACCATGATGGGCAACAGCATTTCGCTGACTTCTTCCTCGGCAGTTTCGAACCAGGCGCTTTCGCGCAGGAACACGCCTTCCATGAAACCGATGCACCAGCCGCGCAGATCTGAATCGTCCGGCTCGTCGCCCAGATCCAGATCGCATGGGAGTTCGAATTCTTCGTCTGAAGCCAGTTGGCGAGCGATGTGCGCCTGCAACTGGATCAGCGTACCTTCGATCTCTTGGCGCTGGGCGTCATCGGCGTAATGGGGTGGCTCGGAGAACAGCGCATCGATCCACTCACGCTCAGGCACGCTTTCAGCACAGATCGAAAGGGCGGTCAGGTAGCCATGAGCGGCCACGTAGTCCAGTGCCTCGTCATGCAGTTCATCTGCATCGAGGAAGACTTGGAGGCGGTTTAGTTGCTCAGCGAAGGACATTGACAGGCTACCTTGAAAATAAACGATGCTGAATTCTAGGCCTTGAGCGTCCCGGGCGCCAGCGCGGAGGCAGACGCATTACGCTATAGCTTAATTTCGACCGCTTATATCCATGCCACCCCTTGCCTGTGACACGTCGGGTATACTGCCGCGCTTTAGCAGTGCAGCAGGACATTCTGGGGTTTTTATGCTCGAACAGGCGCAACGCGTACTTAAAGACATCTTCGGTTATGACAGCTTCCGTGGTCGCCAGGGTGCCATTATTGAACGCGTGGCCAGCGGCGGTGATGCGCTGGTATTGATGCCCACTGGCGGTGGCAAGTCGCTGTGCTTTCAGGTGCCCGGCCTGTTGCGTGACGGCCTGGCGGTAGTGGTGTCACCGTTGATCGCCCTGATGGACGACCAGGTCGCGACCCTCGAAGAGCTGGGCGTCTCGGCGGCTGCGCTGAACTCGACCTTGAGCGCGGACCAGCAGCGCGAACTGGCCAACCGGATTCGTCTGGGCGAAATCAAGATGCTGTATCTGGCCCCGGAACGTCTGGTCCAGCCGCGCATGTTGGCTTTTCTGCAGAATCTGCAGATTGCCCTGTTCGCCATCGATGAAGCTCACTGTGTATCCCAGTGGGGCCATGACTTCCGCCCTGAATACCTGCAGTTGGGCCAACTGGCCGAACTGTTCCCCGATGTGCCGCGTATTGCCCTGACCGCTACGGCAGACAAGCGTACCCGTGAGGAAATCGTTACCCGGCTGCATTTGCAGAACGCCGAGCGTTTCCTGTCCAGTTTCGACCGGCCGAACATTTTTTATCGCATCGTGCCCAAGGAGTCGCCGCGCAAGCAGCTGTTGGCGTTTTTGTCCGAGCGGCGCAGCGATGCCGGTATCGTCTATTGCCTGTCGCGCAAAAAAGTCGACGAAGTCGCCGCGTTCCTGTGTGAAAACGGTTATCCGGCGCTGCCTTATCATGCCGGTTTGCCTTCAGAAACCCGAGCCGCCAACCAGAAGCGCTTCCTTAATGAGGAAGGCCTGATCATGGTTGCGACCATCGCGTTCGGCATGGGCATCGACAAACCCAACGTGCGGTTTGTTGCGCACATGGACTTGCCCAAGTCGCTTGAGGCGTATTACCAGGAAACCGGTCGGGCGGGGCGTGATGGTCTGCCTGCCGATGCGTGGATGGCCTACGGCCTGCAAGACGTGCTGATGCTCAAGCAGATGTTGCAGAACTCCGAGGGCGACGAACGGCACAAACGTCTGGAGCATCACAAGCTGGATGCCATGCTGGCGCTGTGCGAAGAGACTCGTTGCCGCCGTCAGACGCTGTTGGCCTATTTCGACGAAGACATGCCTCAGCCCTGCGGTCATTGCGACAACTGTGTTGATGGCGTTCAGACCTGGGATGCCACCGAGCCTGCGCGTCAGGCGTTATCGGCGATCTATCGCACCGGCCAGCGTTATGGCGTGGGTCATCTGGTCGATGTATTGCTGGGTAAATCCACTGAGAAGGTACAGAGCTTCGGCCATCAACACCTTTCGGTGTTTGGCGTCGGCAAGGCGCGCGCCGAGGGCGAGTGGCGTTCGTTGTTCCGCCAGCTGGTTGCCCGTGGGCTGGCTGATATCGATCTGGAAGGCTACGGCGGCCTGCGCTTGAGCGACACCTGTCGTCCTTTGTTGCGGGGCGAAGTGACGCTGGAGCTGCGTCGCGATCTGAAACCGCAGACCACCGCGAAAAGCAGCTCCGGCAGCCCGGCCAGTCAACTGGTGCGCGGCGAAGAGCGCGAACAGTGGGAAGCCTTGCGTGCCCTGCGTCGCAAGCTGGCCGAAGAGCATGGCGTGCCGCCTTACGTTATTTTCCCGGATTCGACGTTGCTGGAAATGCTGCGCAGCAAACCGGAAACCATGTCTGACATGGCCCAGGTCAGCGGCGTCGGTGCACGCAAACTGGAGCGTTACGGCGAGGCCTTCCTTGAAGTGCTGGGCGGTGCTGCCGAAGCGCCGAAAGTCGTGGCTGATGTGCGCCACGAACTCATCAGTCTGGCCCGCGCCGGTATGACCCCTGCACAGATTGCCGGACAGTTGCAGTGCACCGAGAAGAACGTCTACAGCATGTTGGCTGAAGCCATCGGCAAGCAGCAACTTTCGCTGGAGCAGGCACTGGACTTGCCGGAAGACCTGCTTGGCGAAATTCAGGATGCATTTCTCGACGGCGAGGGCGAGTTACCTCCCGTGGCCGCCATCGCCGAACAGTTCACCGGGCGCGTGCCTGAGGGTGTTCTGTATTGTGTGCGCGCTGCGCTGCAGGCTGAGTTCGAGGTTTGATGCAACCCGGCTTTATCGCTTGAACTGGAACACTATTCCGGTGGGAGCGAATTCATTCGCGAAGGGGCCGGTACATTCGCAGCGTATGTATCGCCTGAAACACCGACTTCCCGAATAAATTCGGTCTCACAAGTTTCGCGTCGTATATCAGATTGGCAGGCTGAGCTGGGTATCTCCCACATAGCACTACCCTGCAGGTCGCACATCTCCAATTCATCTACTTACAACCCCTCACTTGCCTCAATCCTGACGCCATGGTTAGCTGACTAATAATTAGTATCGACCACGAGTTTTCTATGCCAATGACAGATGAACATCGCTTCGGTATGCAACTGGCTCATATGTCCCGAGGCTGGCGTGCTGAGCTGGATCGACGCCTTGCCGATCTTGGGCTGTCTCAGGCGCGCTGGTTGGTGCTGCTGCATCTTGCCCGTTTTCAGGAGCCGCCAACGCAGCGCGAACTGGCGCAGAGTGTGGGTGTTGAAGGTCCGACACTCGCACGTTTGCTCGACAGCCTTGAAGCGCAGAGTCTGGTTCAGCGCCATGCGGTAGCTGAAGATCGCCGGGCAAAGAAAATCGTCCTGTGCGACACCGCCTGGCCTTTGATCCAGAAGATCGAAGCCATCGCCACGGCATTGCGGGTCGAGCTGTTTGCGGGTATCGATGAAGAGGAGCTGCGGGTTTGCATGCGCGTTCATACGCGTATCCTCGCGAACCTCGAAAGATCCTGAGGCGCACGAGCTTCTTCTCGCTCATACTTGCAGCCAAGACATTGAAGTCCACGCCATATATTGAATATGCAAAGAAGCCTGTTCAGGTTTCGATAAGGGTTCGTATGCGCAACAGCTCTCAGGCGGCTACACGATCAGGTTTTGCCAGGACCGCTTTACGTCGCGGCTTCATAGTCGCGGCTTTATCTTCGGCATCGATGTTGTACTCGACGTTGGCATCCGCATTGGGCATGGGCGATATCACCCTGCACTCGGCCCTCAATCAGCCGCTGAATGCTGAAATCGAATTGGTGGAAACCGCAGGCCTGAGTGCCGATGACATCGTCGCAAGACTGGCCTCGCCGGAAGAATTTGCCCGCGCGGGGGTCGACCGGGTGTTCTTCTTCAATGATTTTCGTTTCACGCCGGTCATCCGCGGTAATCGCGGCGTGATTCGCGTGGTATCAAGCAAACCGGTCACCGAGCCTTACTTGCAATTCCTGGTACAAGTCATACGGCCAGGCGGCGATATGCTGCATGAATACACGTTGCTGCTGGACCCGGCGACGTCTGAGCAGGGGCGTGCTGCGGTGGCGGGAAGGCCCCGGGCGTCCGCGACACCAGGCGCTGAGCAGTCACGAATGCCGGTTGCACCACCCGTGGCACTGGAAGGGAAGCGCTACTCGGTGGTGGGCGGAGATACGCTCAACTCCATCGCACGACGCATGCAGGGATCGGGCGGCAGTGCTTCGGCAGGACGACTTGCTGACGGTATCAAGGCGCTCAATCCTCAGGCCTTTCCTAACGGCGACAGCACGGCGCTGAAGGTCGGACAGAGTTTGTTGCTGCCTGATGCAGCAGTTTTGCCCAACAGTAATCCTGCGCCCGCATCAACAGCAGCAGCTCCGCAACCAACAGCCCAGGCCCAGCGTGGCGCTGAACAGCTCGCCGTTTCAGCCATCGAAAATCAGCTGCTGACCAAGACCGTGGATGACCTGCGCGTTCAATTGGAGGGCATGCAGGCGTCCATTGATGGCAAGGACAAGCAGATAGTCAGCTTGCAGACCGAGTTGGCGGAGAGTCGTGGCGCCACGGCACAGCCTGCTCCGGCAGTACCCGCACCGGTCGATACGCCTGCCGCAGCGCCGACTGCCAGTCCACAGCCGCAGGAGGGTTCCTTGTTGACCTCGCCGCTGTTGGTGGGTGCTCTGGCGATTCTGCTCTTGCTGCTCGTGCTTGCCTGGTCAGTGCAACGTAACCGGCGCAAGCAATCCATGCCCAAGCCAGCCGTCGTCGATCCAACCTTGAGTAACCCGGCCCGTGAGCCGGTTGTCCCGACTTACGACACGCCAGCCGCAGCCGCCAGAGTGCCAACGCCTGTTGTCACGGCTCCGGCGCCTTCACGCCCGGCCCCGGCCCGTGCGGCCGCAGGCAGTACCGATGCGCTGGATGGCGTCAGTATCTACATTGCTTATGGGCGGTTTGCCGAGGCCATGGGGATTTTGCGCGATGCCTTGGTCAAGCAGCCCGAGCGTACGGATATTCGTGTACGCATTCTCGAGTTGCTGGCAGAGCAGGGGGACTCAGCAGGTTTTGCTCAGGAAGAACTGCTTGCTCTGGAGAATGGTGTGGACGCTGAACAGGTTCAGCAAATTCGATCACGTTATCCACAGCTCAAGCCCGCCGAGGAAGCTTCCAGTGTCACTCCGGTGGTACGTGCCGCAGCGCCCGTAGCGGCAGCAGTTGTTGCGGCCGAAGTTGCTAAAGAAGTCGCGAACGAAGAGCCCGCTCAGCTTGATGAGAATGCCGCCGCAGCGGTCCATCCTGAACCTGCGTTCGATGATTTTCAGTTGAACCTGGATGACTTGTCGATGGATGCCGACTGGGATTTGGTGGATCCATTCGACAAGCCGGTGGCTGTGCGAGCTGAAGCACCGACAGAGGAGGTTACGGTTCACGAGCCCGAATTCTCGTCGAATCTCACCGAGCTGCCCGGCGTGGAGGAAATTCCGGATGATCGCTTCCTCAGTGATTTCCCTGAAGAAGAGGGGATCATCGAGTCAAACAGTGACGCTCTCGACGACTCATTCCTGGATGGCTTCATGGATGAGTCGGGCGAGTTCGACCTGCTTGATCTTGAAGAGGTCCCTCTGAGCAAGGTCAATCAGGCTCAAGTGCTGATCGATGAAGGCGATATCGAGGGCGCGCGCGAGCTGCTGCAGCAAGTGATTGATGAGTCTGATGACGAACACCAACAGACGGCTCGTGATCTCTTGGCCGGTTTGTAGGCGCCGTCCCAGTGTTAATGGCTCCAGGCTGTCGAGAAGCAGACAGTGATGCTGTTGGAGCGAGGCTTGCCCGCGAACCGGGCGACTCGGTAAGTCAGACACACCGCATTATCGTTCTTCGCGGGCAAGCCTCGCTCCAACAGAACCGCTGTTAATTCAATTTGTAGTTAGTCCCTGAGATTCTTTCCATGTCTACCGTAAAACCTGAAATCGTCATCACCTACTGCACGCAATGCCAGTGGCTATTGCGCGCAGCATGGCTGGCTCAGGAGTTGCTCAGTACCTTTTCCGATGACCTGGGCAAGGTCTCACTGCAACCCGGGACTGGCGGTGTATTCATCATCACCTGTGACGGCGTGCAGTTATGGGAGCGAAAGGCCGATGGTGGATTCCCCGAGGCAAAGGTACTCAAGCAGCGGGTTCGTGATCAGATTGATCCTCAGCGTGATCTGGGGCACAACGACAAGACCACGCAGGGTCAGTGAGTCGTGGCTGCCTGAGGTTTTGTTTTACTGCTCATCAAGCCTGAAACCACAATGGCGATGATGATCAGTGCACCGCCCAGCAGCATGCTCAGGGTGGGAATTTCGGTAAATAGCAGCCAGGCGAAGGTGATGCCGTAAACCGGTTCCATCGCGAAAACCACTGCTGCAGTCCGCGCCTTGATCACTCCCAGACTGGCCACGAAAAGGCTGTGAGCCAGGCCGGTGCAGAACACGCCCAGTAGACCTATCCACAGCCAGTCCAGCGCAGGAACACTGCCCAGTTCAGGCGCGGCCATCGGCAGCAGGCAAGCTGCAACGATCAGATTCTGATACAGCGCAGCCTGCACCGGCGGGACGTTTTTCGAGCTGACGCGATTGACCAGCGAAAGCAAGGAAAAAGTCAGTCCGGAAAAAACTGCCCATAACAGACCGCTGGTGGCCTCACTGGCCAGATTGAATTCGGGTGTGACCAGCACCAGTCCGATACTGACCAGCACTACCAGAATGATTTCATTGCTGCGGATGCGTTCACGGAACAGTAGCCCTTCGAGTATCACCGTGAAGGCCGGGAAGCTGGCGAAGCCCAAAGTGGCGACAGCGACGCCGGCGACTTTCACCGCGATGAAAAAACTCACCCAGTGCGCGGCCAACAACACGCCTGCAAGTAACAGGCGCGCCCAATCGGCGCGCTGCAAGGTTTTCCATGCAGTATTGCTGGCAAAGCGGGCGAAGAACGCCAGGGCTATAACGGCGAAGATTCCGCGACCGAAGACAATGACGGAAGGTGAAGCGCTGGCCAGTTTGCCGAAGACGCCAGTCAGGCCAAACATCAATGCGCCGATATGCAAGGCGCCCAAGGCGGAGCGGGGAGTCATGCTGATCCTTAGTCACTGCAATGCAGGTGGTCTGGAAAACGCACTGTCCAGCACCGAACGGGGTGTTGTCAGTAGTCGTTATGTCTGGTTGTTAACCAAATCCTGTGGGAGCGAATTCATTCGCGAAAGCGGTATTTCAGGCGATAAATTTTTGTCAGGAGTGCCTGCCTGTTCGCGAATGAATTCGCTCCCACTGGGCACCAGAGCATCCTGAAGATAGCCGTAATCCCGAACGGGTGTATGGTCGCCTCGCAGCAGTCTACCAGCGCCCGCCCTGAAGCATTCAGTCCAACTATTCCTGTGCATTGTCATGACATTGCCACAACCCGGTCACATTCGATTAACCAGCACCGGGCACTCTCATGCAAACCCAGCAGGAGATGGTTCATGACCAGTGCTCAGCTTGCCAAACCCAGCCGTAAGCAACGCGTTCGCACTTTGTGGATTTCCGATGTGCATTTGGGCACGCGGGATTGCCAGGCGGAACACCTGACTCACTTCCTCAAAGGCTATCAGGCTGACAAGGTCTATCTGGTCGGCGATATCATCGACGGCTGGAAGCTGCGGGGCGGCATGTATTGGCCACAGGCTCACACAAATGTGATCCGCCGCTTGCTGACCATGAGCAAACGCGGCACCGAGGTGATCTATGTCACCGGCAACCACGATGAGTTTTTGCGCCGCTATTCGAAACTGATTCTGGGCAATATCCATCTGGTGGATGAAGCCGAGCATGTCACTGCTGACGGGCGTCGTTTTCTGGTTATCCACGGCGACCAGTTTGACGTAATCACCCGCTATCACCGCTGGCTGGCGTTTCTGGGCGACTCGGCCTATGAATTCACCCTGACACTCAACCGCTGGCTGAACCACTGGCGGGCGAAGTATGGCTACGGTTACTGGTCTTTATCGGCTTATCTAAAGCACAAGGTGAAGACTGCCGTCAGTTTCATCAGTGACTTTGAAGAAGCCATCGCCCATGAGTGCGTCAAGCGCGGCCTGGATGGCGTGGTATGTGGGCATATCCACCATGCCGAGATGCGCAGGGTCGGTGGAGTGGAATACCTGAACTGCGGTGACTGGGTCGAATCCTGTACGGCGTTGATCGAGCATCTGGACGGCACTATTGAGCTGTTTCGGCTCGCGGATGCTCATCTCAAGCACAAGGAACCGCTTGCTGAGGAAGCGCTTGAGGCCAGCGAGCCGGTGGTCTAGAACGGTACCTTGCCCGTCAGCATGTCTCGGTACATCACAAAATCGCCCAGCAGACTGTAAAGCGGATGCTTGAACGTGGCAGGGCGGTTTTTCTCGAAGAAGAAATGGCCAACCCAGGCGAAGCCATATCCCGCCAGCGGCACGAGCCAGATCAGGCTCCAACTGCCGCTGCCAATCACAAAGGCCAGCAGGAAAATAACCAGACTGGTGCCCACGAAGTGCAGACGACGGCAGGCGCTGTCGCGGTGTTCCTGCAGATAGTAAGGGTAGAAATCGGCGAAGCGGGTAAACGACTTGGTGGTTTCCATGGCTGGAGTTCCTGATCGTTGGCGCTATTGGGTTTAATGTCAGCTGACTTTGCGTCAGTTGACATTAAACGCCATTACGATCAGTGACGCCAGAATGCCGGAATGCACAGCACCAGCACGGTAATAATCTCAAGACGTCCCAGCAGCATGCCTCCTGACAGAATCCACTTCGCCGCGTCTGGCAGGGTGGCGAAGTTACCTGCCGGGCCGATGGTCTCACCCAGGCCAGGACCTACGCCGGACACGGTACTTGCAGCGCCGGTCAGTGCCGTCATCCAGTCGAGCCCCAGCAGCGACAGCAACAGGGCGATGCCGCAGATCGTGATGGTGAAGAAGAACGAGAACGTCAGGATCGAACGGACGATTTCGTCGTCCAGGCGGTGGCCGTTATACGTCTGCTTGAGCACTGCACGCGGGTGGATCAACTGATTGAGGTTGGCCTTGAGCAGAATGTAGGCTACCTGAAAGCGGAATATTTTCACGCCGCCAGCGGTGGAGCCGGAGCAGCCACCGATAAAGCCCAGGTAGAAAAAAAACATCAGCGCGAAGTTGCCCCACAGGCTGTAATCGCCGAGGGCGAAACCGGTGGTGGTTACGACGGATGTCACGTTCAGGGCCACGTGACGGAGTGCGTCGTACCATGGCAGATCAGTGGTCGCCCAGTACCACGCGCCCAGTACAAGCCAGGTAACCAGCAACAAACCCAACAGCCCGCGAACCTGTTCATCACGAAACAGGGCGCCGCGGTTACCCCGCAGGGTTGCCACATACAAGGTGAACGGCAGGCTACCGAGGATCATCACCACAATGGCGACCCAATGCACGGCAGGTTCCGGCCATTTGGCCAGGGAAAGGTCAGAGGTTGAAAACCCGCCGGTCGAGATAGCCGACATGGCGTGGTTGATCGCATCGAACAGGCTCATGCCCGCGGCCCAGAAGGCCAGGCTGCCCAGCGCGGTAATACTGACGTAGGCCAGTACGATAAACTTGGCCACCATGTGCGAGCGGGGCATGACCTTTTCCGAGCGGTCGGAAGATTCGGTCTGGAACAGGCGCATGCCACCGATACGCAGCAGGGGCAGAATGGCTACCGCCATACCGATAAAGCCGATCCCGCCGAGCCAGTGAAGCATCGAGCGCCAGATGAGGATGCCCGGTGACATGGTGTCCAGGCCGCTGAGCACGGTAGAACCGGTCGCGGTAATGCCGGACATGCTTTCAAAGAACGAGTCTGTGTAACTGATGTGCTGGGTGAGCAGAAACGGCAGGGCGGCGAACACGCAGACGACGATCCAGCTGGATACCGTCAGCAAGTACATGTCTCGCGGACGCAGATGCACGTGTTCCGGTCGTCCCGGAGTGATCAACGCCAGACCGGCCATGAACGTCAGCAGACTGGCCCACAGGAAAGATCGCAGGTCTTCAAAGCGATCGTAGATCACCAGGGTCACCATGGGCACGACCATGGCGATGGCCAGGGTGATCAGGAATATGCCGATAATGAAACCGATGATGCGAAGGGTCGGCAACGCCATGCAGTCACTCTGACTAGTTCGGGGAAAGGCGCCATTCTACCTGCGGCCCACGGCAAGTAAACCGTGGCCTGTACGCCGCAGTGTGTAAGTAATTGCCTCGGCAGTTCGTTATCCGGGGGCACAGGCTCTAGAATGGCCCATCATTTTTCAAGGAGGTAGCCCATGGAGGCGCTCGACGTATTGCTCAATCGTGTCTCGGTCCCGCGATTGATCGACCCGGCCCCGGATGCAGCCCAGCGCGAAATACTGTTCAGTGCAGCCATGCGCGCGCCGGATCACGGCCAGCTGCGGCCATTCCGTTTTATCACCGTGGAAGGCGCAGCCCGTGAGCGTATGGGGGACTTGCTTGCCCAGGCGTTGCAGGCCAGCGGATCGGAAGTGACCCCGCAAGCATTGGACAAAGCACGTCTTGGCCCATTACGCGCGCCGCTGGTGGTGGTTGTCGTTGCCCGTCTGCAGGATCACTACAAGGTGCCGAAGGCTGAGCAACTGATTACTGCGGGCTGTGCGGCCCATAGCGTTTTGCTGGCGTCCTACGCGCTGGGCGTCGGGGCGGTGTGGCGTACCGGCGAGTTGTCGTATTCGCCACTCGTCGCCAAAGGTTTCGGCCTGGCGGATGACGAAGAAGTGATCGCCTTCCTGTATCTGGGCACGCCACAGAACCCGCCACGGGTTGCTGCGAAAGTGGATGTGGTAGATTTTGTGAGTGAGTGGCAGGGTTAGGGCTGAGTTGGTACTGGACTGAAAACGTTATCCCTGTGGGAGCGAATTCATTCGCGAAGAGGCCAGTACATTCGATGCAATTTCGTCGGCTGTAACATTGCCTTCGCGAATGAATTCGCTCCCACACAGTCTGCACAGATCCGGGTTTTCCACACGCCCCCGTTCTATTACTGCCCCGAACCCACCGGCTCCGCTGGCAAATCAATAGTCGCCAGAAACCCGCCCTCGGGATGATTACCCAGAATCAATTCCCCGCCATGACGTTGCGCGGCACGACGAGCAATTGCCAGTCCCAGGCCGTGCCCCGGTGCGGCCTGGCCGGGGGCGCGGTAAAACGGCTCGCCCAGTTGCGTCAGGTGCTCAGCCGCTACGCCAGGTCCATGATCGCGCACACTCAGCTGTAGCCGGTCGCCGACCCGTTTTGCCTGAATGTCTATCGGCTTGCCAGCCGGGTTGAAGCGCAAAGCGTTACGCAACAGATTGTCAGTGGCCCGCTCAATCATGTCAGGCCAGCCCTGCAGATGCAGATTGGGCTCAACGCTCACGGCGATTTGTTGATCGTTACCGTCCAGATTTGCATCGTTCTTGAGGCGCAGAAGCAACGCGTTGAGATCAATAGGCTCAGCGCTGCTCAGTTGCGCATCAAGGCGTGCCAGAGCGAGGATTTCGCTGATCAGCGCTTCCAGACGATCACATTCCCGGCTGAGGCGCGGCCAGAGCTTTTCCCGTTCGGCCGGTTCCGCCCGTTCTGCCAGCGCCAGTGCGATACGCAAACGGGCCAGTGGCGAGCGCAATTCATGGGACACATCGCGCAGCAACTGGCGCTGACTGCCGATCAGACTCTGCAGCCGCGCGCCCATGCGATTGAAGTCAGTGGCCAGCACGCCGAATTCATCCCGGCGATTCGCCAGTTGCGCGAGGCTGTTTTGTTGATAAGTGGTTTGCCCAAGATCATGCACCGCGCCGCGCAAACGGCTGAGGGGGCGAGTGATGGACAAGGTCACCAGCAGGCTGAACAAGGTCAGCACCACCAGGGCAATACCCAGCGCGCTGAGCGGCCACATCAGGCTGTCGCGGTGCCACGCATCCAGCTCCGGGTGAGGGATGCGATAGATGAACAGGTAGGTTTCGCCGGTTTTTTCGCTGGTGTATTCCGTCGTCAGGCGACGCCACGGAAGCGGTCCTGGATTATCGCCCTGACGGGCTTCAAGTGCCGCAGCACGAGGTGAGAGAGTACCCCGTACCACCGGATCGCCAACATCGTTGAGGACCTGAACATCTATGTGCTTTTTGCGTTTGAGGCTTTGCAGGTAGTCCTGTGCGGCGTCCGCACCCTGGTTTTCATACTGCTCGGTCCACTTTTGCGGCAGATGACTCAGCAGCGGGTGACGGCTGAGGATCCACGCGTCTTGATTAAGCATGTGGCCGAGCAGGATCGACAGCCCTGCAACCAGGGCAATGGCCAGCCAGAAGCTAGCCAGAATTCGCCAGAACAATGAACGCACGGGACAACCTCAAATAGGAAAACCCGGCACGCTTGGGGAGTGCCGGGTTCAGGTGGATCAGTAGCTTACTGGGCTTTTTGCGCTTTTTGCGCCTTCCACGCTTCGAATTCAGCGCGTTCGGCCATTTTTGCTGCGCGCTCTTTCTGCATTTCGTCGAATTCCTTCTGCTGGTCAGGCTTGAGCAGCGCACGGATATCGCTATCGGTTTTGGTGCGCTTGGCGTCCAGTTCGTCTTTCATGGCTTTCTGGTCAGCGGGCGACAGCTTGGCCAGATACTTTTCAGTGATGTCCTTGCGGTCGTGCATTCGCTCGCCCATCAGTTTGCCAATCTGTTGGCGCTGTTCGGGGGTCAGGTCCAGCTTGCCGAAGGGGCCGCGATCATGGTGCATGCCAGCACGTGGACCGTCAGGGCCTGGACCGAAACCAGGGCCATCGCCAGGTGCAGCCATTGCAACGGTAGGCAGGGCAGCAGCGAACATCAAAGCGATCAGAGTCTTGCGCATGGTGTATCTCCTTGTCTCGAATCCGGCTCGTTGCCGGTTGAGGCCAGTTTAGGGAGATCAAGGTCAAGAGCGGTCAGGCTACTGTAAAGCCTTGGTAAAGAGGGAGGGGAGCAGTTATCAGTTTCAAGCTACAAGCTTCAAGAGGTACAGCTCATGTGCTCCATGCTCTTCTTGCAGCTTGCAGCTTGCAGCTTGCAGCTTGCAGCTTGCAGCTTGGTCGTCAGACCGCGTAGTAATAACCCCGGCTACGCAACGCCACTATTCGCGGACGGCCGTCAGGATGCGGGCCGATTTTCTTGCGCAGGTTACTCACGTGCATGTCCAGGCTACGGTCATAAAGGGTCAGTTTGCGCCCCAGCGCCAGTTGCGCCAGTTCCTGCTTGTCCAGTGGTTCACCCGGTTGGCGCAGCAACGCTTCGAGCAAACGGCTTTCCGACATGGTCAGGACCAGTTCCTGATCGTTGATGATCGCCACGCCGCGCACCGGGCTGAAACTCAGGTCGCCGAGTTCAAGCTGGGTCGACACGGCCGTCGGATGGCTGCGACGCAGCACGGCGCGCAGGCGAGCGGTCAGTTCGCGAGGGTCGCAGGGTTTGGCCAGGTAATCATCGGCGCCCAGTTCCAGTCCCAGAATCCGGTCCAGCGGCTCACCACGGGCCGAGAGCATCAATACCGGCAGATCAGGGTGATCGTTGCGCAATTGCTTGAGTAATTCCAGGCCGCTGCCGTCCGGAAGCATGACGTCCAGAACCACCGCCGCTGGCGCGGATTCGGCGAGGGCGCGACGGGCACTTTGGCCGTCATGGCAGGCACGAACCAGAAAACCTTCCTGGCTCAACCAGCTACTCAGAAGCTCACACAGCTCCTGATCATCATCAATAAGTAACAGCTCGCTCATGTCTCACTCAATTTAGCCACTGTCGACGCTGCTTACGTCCACCGCGGGCAAAGATACCGCACAGGAGGGCTATCAGCGCAACACCCCCTCCGGTGACGAACCATTGTTGCTGTTCACTCAGGATACGTTGCGGTTCAGCCGATTGTGCTTCTTTGAGCTGCAACTTGAGCCTTTGGTTCTCTTGACGCAGACGAGTGAGCTGGGCGCTCTCGCGGGCGGCGTCGGCGTTCTGTACCTGTTTGAGAAGATCTTCGCGCTGGCGCTCACTTTCCTTGAGGCGCTGCTGGAGATCACTGATCTGAGCGGCAGTGGTCGGCAGCGGCAACGCATAGGAGTTACCTGAACCACCTGTTTCCTCGGCCTGGGCCGCAGTGGCGCCCATTACCAATACAGCAACCAGCAGACATGCCCGCATCTGAACTCCTGTTTCCGTGTCCGTGTTTTCGACGACCGCATTTCTGGGCGGCAGTGTTTTTATAGAACATTCAGCAGGTTGTCGGCAGGGCGTTGAGAATGATTAGCGTCAGAGGGGGAGAATCTGTAATCGCTGCCCTGGGAGGGCAGCGATTACGACACTGTGCGGGCGGGATGCTTAAGGCAGGACTTTCTTGAAAGGCTTCACGATGACATTGGCGTACACGCCAGCTGTGACGAAAGGATCCCCCTCGGCCCAGCTTTTTGCCGCGCTCAGGGATTCGAACTCGGCAACGATCAGGCTACCGGAGAAGCCTGCTGCGCCAGGGTCGTTGCTGTCCACCGCCGGGTTGGGTCCTGCCAGAATCAGACGGCCTTCATCTTTGAGCGCATTGAGGCGATCCAGATGGGCAGGACGTACGCTCAGGCGTTTTTCCAGGGAGTTTTCGACGTCTGTGGCAATGATTGCGTAGAGCATGTCAGTCCTCGGTTTTTGTCGTTGGCGGCGGGGAAGCAGGGTCTTGCATGTGTTTGGCAAGGTACAGGCCCTGAGCGATCAGGAACACCAGGGTCATGCCCAGGCTGCCGAATACTTTGAAGTCCACCCAGAATTCCTGATAAGTGAACGCCACATAAAGGTTGGCCGCACCGCAGAACAGGAAGAAGATGATCCAGGCGATGTTCAGTCTGGTCCAGATTGGCTTCGGCAGACTCAGCGCGTGACCCATGATGCGCTGGATCAACGGGCGGTCGCCGATGAAGTGGCTACCGGCAAATGCCAGCGCGAACAGCCAGTTCACCACCGGAGCTTTCCATTTGAGAAAAGTCTCGCTGTGGAAGGCCAGGGTCAGGCTACCGAACACCAGACAGGCAACCAGTGTCAGCCACTGGCTTTTTTCCAGCTTGCCCTGTTTGAAAAACAGAATGCCGTAGACCACCACCGAACTGATGATCAACATGGCGGTCGCACTGAAAATACCGCCCAGCGTGTAAGTGTTGCCGAGGATTTCGACAGCACGAGGCTCTATTTTGTAGACGATGAAAAACAGCAGCAGCGGGATGAAGTCGATGAATTGTTTCACAATGGCAGCCAGAAGCAGGATGTGACGGCATAATAACAAACATCAATGACAGCGAAAGCGCTACCTATGAATGTTGACTTGCACTGCCACAGCACCGCCTCCGATGGCGCACTTGCGCCTACGGCTCTGGTTGCCCGTGCTTACGAGAATGGCGTGCGCGTCCTTTCCCTGACGGATCACGACACCCTCGAAGGCCTGGAAGAAGCCCGTACTGCGGCGCTTTCACTGGGTATGCAACTGGTAAACGGGGTTGAGCTTTCCTGCACCTGGGGCGGTGCGACCATCCATATTCTGGGCTACGGCTTTGCGATGGATGCACCGGCTCTGGTGGCGGCTATTGCTCGTTTGCATGACGGCCGCTGGTTGCGGGCCGAAGAAATCAGTCGCAAATTGGCGATCAAAGGTATGCCCGGGGCGCTGGAAGGTGCTCGGGCCATCCAGCAGGAGCTCGGCGACAGCGGCAATGCACCGGCTCGTCCGCACTTCGCGGACTTCATGGTGCGCGCCGGTTTCGTCAAGGACCGCGCCGAGGCTTTTCGTAAATGGCTGGGGGCGGGCAAACTGGGCGATGTGAAACAACATTGGCCTACGCTGGAAGAAACCGTCGGCACCTTGCGGGAATCCGGGGCCTGGGTCAGTCTTGCGCACCCCGTGCATTATGATTTCACCCGTAGTAAGCGTCGTAAGCTGGTCGCCGCGTTTATTGAAGCGGGCGGTCATGCGATTGAAGTAGTCAATGGCCTGCAACCTGCCGAACAGGTTGGAACCCTGGCCATTCTGGCGCGTGAATTTGGCCTGCTGGTGTCTGCCGGCAGTGACTTCCATGCTCCTGGTGGCTGGTCCGAGATAGGCACCTATCGTCCTGTGCCCGAAGACCTGCCGCCCCTTTGGTCCCGGTTCAAACATGATCAGTCTACTGCTGCCTTCTGAACAGGAAGATACCGTGAGTCAATTTTTCCAGGTCCACCCGGAGAACCCGCAAGCGCGCCTGATCAAACAGGCCGTGGAAATTATCAAAGCGGGCGGTTTGGTGATCTATCCCACTGATTCGTCATACGCATTGGGCTGCCAGCTCGGCGATAAAAGCGCCATCGAGCGCATTCGCCGTCTTCGGCAACTGGACGACAAGCACAACTTCACGTTGATGTGCTGTGATCTGTCCCAGCTGGGGCTGTTCGCGAAAGTCGATACCGGTGCCTTTCGGGCGCTCAAGGCCCATACGCCGGGCCCGTACACGTTCATCCTCAACGCCACCCGCGAAGTGCCGAGGCTGATTCTGCACCCGAAGCGCCGGACCATCGGCCTGCGGGTACCGAAGCACCCCATCGCTCAGGCGTTGCTGGAAGAGCTGGGCGAGCCGCTGATGAGTGTCAGCCTCATCCTGCCGGGGGAAAGCGTGCCGATGAGCGATCCCTATGAAATGCGCCAGACCCTTGAGCGTCAGGTCGATCTGATCATCGATGGCGGCATGGGCGGTATTTCTGCCTCGACAGTGATCAATCTGACCGGTGACGAGCCTGAAGTGGTCCGTGTCGGTTGCGGCGACCCTTCACCTTTCGGTGTCGAGGTTTAATGACCAGCGTAGAAGCCGTCGACAGTCAGGCCGACGCTCAGCAGGAACTGCCGTTCGCCATGGTCTACGGCCAGGCGGTCATGCAGATGCCGATGGATCTGTACATTCCGCCGGATGCGCTGGAAGTCTTTCTGGAGGCGTTCGAAGGGCCGCTGGACTTGCTGCTGTACCTGATCCGCAAGCAGAACATCGACATCCTTGATATCCCGGTGGCCGAAATCACCAAGCAGTACATGGGCTACGTCGAGCTGATGAAGACGGTGCGCCTGGAACTGGCTGCCGAATACCTGGTGATGGCCGCCATGCTGGCCGAGATCAAGTCGCGCATGCTGCTGCCGCGTTCTGCCGAGGCAGAGCAGGAGGAAGACGACCCGCGTGCTGAGCTGATCCGTCGTCTGCAAGAGTACGAGCGCTTCAAGGTGGCCGCCGAAGGTATCGACCAGTTGAACCGTGTCGGTCGTGACGTCGTCGTGCCCAGGCTTGATGCACCGGAAGCGCGGGCCCGCAAGCTGTTGCCGGAAGTCAGCCTCGAAGAGTTATTGATGTCCATGGCTGAGGTTTTGCGCCGTGGCGATATGTTTGAAAGCCACCAGGTCAGCCGCGAAGCCCTGTCCACCCGTGAGCGCATGAGTGATGTGCTGGAACGACTCAAGGGCGGCGGCTTTGTGCCGTTTGCCGAGCTGTTTACTGCCGAAGAGGGGCGCCTGGGTGTCGTCGTGACCTTTATGGCCGTGCTGGAGCTGGTCAAGGAGTCACTGGTGGAGTTGGTACAGAACGAACCGTTTGCAGTCATCCATGTGCGGGCGCGAGCCGAATAAGAGCTGATCAATGAATCTCAACGAACCCCGCGAGCTGGCTCCGCTGCTCGAAGCTTTTCTGTTGGCCTCGGGTAAGCCGCAATCGCTGGAGCGTCTCTACGAGTTGTTCGAAGAGGGCGAGCGCCCTGAGCCGCCGGTGTTCAAGAAAGCCCTGCACTTGCTGGGTAAATCCTGCGAGGGCAGGGCTTTCGAGCTCAAGGAAGTGGCCTCCGGTTATCGCCTGCAGATTCGCGAAAAGTTTTCCCCTTGGGTCGGTCGTCTCTGGGAAGAGCGTCCGCAGCGCTATTCCCGAGCCATGCTGGAAACCATGGCGTTGATTGCCTACCGTCAACCGATCACTCGGGGTGAAATCGAGGATGTGCGCGGCGTGGCAGTCAACAGCCATATTGTGAAGACCCTGCTGGAGCGCGAGTGGATCAGGGTGGTCGGTTATCGCGAAGTCCCGGGCAAGCCTGCGATGTTTGCAACCACCAAGGCGTTTCTTGATCACTTCAACCTGAAAAATCTCGACGACCTGCCGCCGCTGGCTGATCTGCGTGAGCTGGAGCCGGACCCGGTTCTGGATTTCGAAGACGCTCCGGTGCCTGCGCATCTGCAAGCTCTTGCGGACGCCAGCGCCGATCCTGACGCCGAGCCCGAGCCGCCGAGGGACGAAACCAGCTTCCGCAGCTTATTGGTCGAACTCGACTCGATGGAGCAGGGTCTGAAGATCGACTTTGATGATTTGCTGCCGGATGAGGCGGATAAAAAGCCAGAGGACGATACCGATCCCCTGTAGGAGCTGCCGAAGGCTGCGAAGCAGTGAGTCAGACAAACCGCTTTCGCAGCCTTCGGCAGCTCCTGCAGGTCAAACAGCGTTCATTCATGCAGGGCACGACTCATGAGCGACACCAAGAACCCCTGCATCAGCCTTTGTAAATTCGACGCCGATATCTGCATCGGCTGTGGCCGCAGCAAGAAAGAAATCAAGGCCTGGAAGAAGATGGACAAGGACGAGCGCCGTGACGTGCTGAAAGAAGCTGCCGTTCGCATGAAGGCTTTTAAAGGTGCCGGTCGGCGGAAAAAGAAGTAAGGCGCAAATTTTCGTCTAGCGTCTAATGCGCAAAGCGTTATGTGAGCGTATCATTCGCGACCTTTTGGCGATTCTGCTCGTGATGAGTTTAGCGCCAGAAGTTTTTCAGTATTACGCCTCGTGGCTATCCACAGCCCAGGCAACAGGTTGCGCCGGTCCTCGGCGTCCCCTGAATCGACACACCGGGAGGTGCCCAGATGAGTGAACAAGACAAGCAGGACAGCCAGGAAATCGGACCCGCAGGCGAAAAGCTGCAGAAGGTTCTGGCACGTATTGGCGTAGGCTCGCGTCGCGACGTTGAAGCCTGGATCAGCCAGGGCCGTATCAAGGTCAATGGCAAGGACGCGACCCTCGGTCAACGCGTCGATCTGCACGATGCGATTACCGTTGACGGCCGCGTCATCAAACGCGAAGAGGCCGCCGAAACGGTGCGCCGCGTCATCATGTACAACAAACCGGACGGTGAAATCTGTACCCGTGACGACCCTGAAGGTCGCCCGACGGTGTTCGATCGCCTGCCGCGTCCAAAAGAAGGCCGCTGGGTCAACATCGGTCGTCTGGACATCAACACCACCGGTCTGCTGATGTTCACCACCGATGGTGAACTGGCCAACCGCCTGATGCACCCGTCCTTCGAAATGGACCGTGAATACGCTGTGCGTGTACGTGGCGAAGTGGACGATGACATGATCGCGCGGCTCAAGGCTGGCGTTGTTCTTGAAGACGGTCCGGCTCGTTTCACCGACATCCAGCAAGCGCCGGGCGGTGAAGGCTTCAACCACTGGTATCACTGCGTGGTGATGGAAGGCCGTAACCGTGAAGTACGTCGTCTCTGGGAATCCCAGGGCCTGGTGGTCAGCCGTCTGAAGCGTGTGCGCTACGGACCTGTGTTCCTCAATTCCGACCTGCCGATGGGTCGCTGGCGCGAAATGAGTCAGTACGAGGTGGACATCCTCAGCGCTGAAGTGGGCCTCACGCCCGTGGCTCAGCCGCAGATGAACGCCAAGACCAAGGACAAGATGGAGCGCTTGCAGCGTCAGTCGTCTCGTCCGTTGGGCAAAGGCGAGCGCGTGCGCACCCTGCGTCCGGCCAAGGACGGTGCTCCGACTGGCGAGCGTGCTCCACGTCAGCCGCAAGTGACCGGCAGTGACCGTGATCGCGCCCAGCGTCCAGCCGCACCGCGTACGGATTCCGGCCGTGGTCAGCGCAACGACCCTAACAAGTCGGCGCCACGCACGCCACGTCCAGCCAATGGTCGCAGTGATACTCGCAACGACAATAGCCGTGGCACGCCAGTGGCTGAGCGTCCAAGTGACATGAACAAGCGTCCGGCCAAGCCGTCGCCGAAACGCCCGGGCATCACCCTGGTCGATGACGCGCCGTCCGGCAAGCGCCGTGGCCCGGCATCGGGTTCGGGTCAGCGCCCGGGTTTCGGTCGTCGCAAGCCGCAGTAAACCTCAGCAGTCAGAAGAAACGCCCCTCGCAAGACGGGCGTTTTTTTCGCCCCCGACATATGCCGCCTAAGACCTTGTGACACTTGATCCCGACGTATTCACCTGGCTGAGCTAAGCCGTAAAGGGACCTTCGACGTTATCGGGATGAGCTTCTTATGCGCACAGGGATGTTCGCGCTGGCCTTGGGTTTGTTGGCTTTACGCTTCTTGCCGGCATTGCCCCCGGTCTGGGTGTTGCTGTGCATGCCAGTGCTGGCCTTGATGCTGTTGCCCTTTCGCACGTACCCGGTGGCTTTCTTTTTATTCGGATTCACCTGGGCATGCGTTTCGGCTCAATGGGCACTGGATGATCGTCTTTCACCACGGCTGGACGGCCAGACCGTGTGGTTACAAGGCAAGGTCGTCGGTTTGCCTGCCGTTGCCGAAGGCGTAGTGCGCTTTGAGCTGGAAGACCTGCAATCTCGACGCTTTAAATTGCCGGAGCGCGTGCGCGTGGCCTGGTATGGCGGCCCGGAAATTCGCAGTGGCGAGCGCTGGCGTCTGGCGGTCAAGCTCAAGCGCCCCGGCGGATTGGCCAATCCACATGCTTTTGATTACGAGGCCTGGCTGCTGGCCCAGCGTATCGGCGCTACAGGCACAGTCGCCGATGGACAGCAGCTGGCATTTGCCCGTTCAGGCTGGCGGGATGTGATACGCCAGCGTTTGCTGGCGGTTGATGCGCAGGGTCGTGAAGGCGGTCTGGCCGCGCTGGTTCTGGGTGATGGCTCGGGACTCAGCGCGGTCGACTGGCAGATCCTGCAAGACACCGGCACCGTGCATCTTCTGGTCATATCCGGGCAGCACGTGGGGTTGCTGGCCGCTGTGATGTACGCGCTGATCGCAGGCCTGGCACGTTGGGGATTATGGCCGCGCGCGCTGCCTTGGTTGCCATGGGCGTGCGGACTGGCGTTCATTGCCGCGCTGGGGTACGGCTTGCTCGCGGGCTTTGAAGTGCCGGTACGCCGGGCGTGCGTGATGGTCGGCATGGTCTTGCTTTGGCGGTTGCGTTTTCGGCATCTAGGGGCTGTCTTGCCGCTGCTGCTGTCGCTGAATGCCGTGCTGGTGTTCGAGCCGTTGGCCAGTTTGCAGCCGGGTTTCTGGCTGTCCTTTATCGCTGTTGCAATCCTGATTCTGATATTTGGCGGGCGGCTGGGTGCCTGGAGTTGGCTGCAAAGCTGGACCCGCGCCCAGTGGTTGATCGCCATTGGTTTGTTGCCGGTGTTGCTGGCGCTGAATCTGCCCATCAGTTTGAGTGGTCCGTTTGCCAATCTTGTCGCGGTGCCTTGGGTGAGTTTTCTGATCCTCCCGCCTGCGCTGCTCGGGACCTTGCTGCTGCCGGTTCCTTATCTGGGTGAAGGGCTGTTGTGGCTGGCGGGTGGTGCGCTGGAATGGTTGTTCAGATTTCTCGGGTGGGTCGCCGAGTGGTTGCCCGCCTGGGTGCCGACTGCCATGCCGCTATGGGCCTGGGTATTGAGTCTGCTGGGCGGTGTGTTGTTGCTGTTGCCCAGCGGCGTGCCGTTACGAGGGCTGGGTTGGCCGATGTTGCTGCTTTGCGTGTTCCCGCCCTTGAAAAACGTGCCTCATGGTCAAGTCGACGTCCTGCATCTAGACGTGGGGCAGGGGTTGGCGATTCTCTTGCGCACGCGACATCACGCGCTCCTGTACGACGCCGGGCCGCGCTTTGGCGAGTTTGATATAGGTCAACGGGTCGTGTTACCCGCCATCCGCAAGAGCGGCGTGCGCCAACTTGATGTGATGCTGATCAGCCATGCCGACGCCGACCATGCCGGTGGTGCGCAGGCGGTTCATCAAGGCTTGCCGGTCAAGCGGGTGCTGGGGGGCGAGCTGGAAAGGCTGCCGCCGTCGCTGAAAGCGCAACTCTGCGTCAATGACGAACGCTGGGAGTGGGACGGTGTGGTGTTTTCAACCTGGCGCTGGAGTGATGCCCGAGAGGGGAATCAGGCTTCGTGTGTGTTAATGGTCGATGCCCGGGGCGAACGTTTGTTGCTGACAGGGGATATTGATGCCGAAGCCGAACAGGCCCTGATCGACACTGGTCTTGATGTACGTGCCAACTGGTTGCAAGCGCCGCACCACGGCAGCCGCACCTCCTCCTCGAAAAGCTTTCTGCGTGCGGTCGCTCCTGATGGTGTGTTGATCTCCCGAGGGCGCAATAATGCCTTCGGGCACCCGCATCCGCTGGTCATGGCGCGCTATCAATGGTTCGGTATTCCCACCTGGGACAGCGCCGACCTGGGTGCCATCAGCCTGCAACTCGGTACGTTCGACAAACCCCGTTCACAGCGGGCCGAGAGGCGATTCTGGCGTGACTGACGCAAGGATATCGATCGCAGGCTTCGGTGAGTCGCCGACCCTATGTTAGAGTGGCGCCAATTTTTCGAGGGAGTCGTCACTGTGTGGGAACTGGTCAAATCTGGCGGCTGGATGATGCTGCCGATCATTCTGAGTTCCATTGCTGCGGTCGGCATTATCATCGAGCGCCTCTGGACCCTTCGTGCTAGCCGCATTACCCCGCCGCATCTGGTAGGGCAAGTCTGGCAATGGATTCAGGACAAGAAACTCGACAAGGAAAAACTCAAGCAACTGCGTGCAGATTCCCCTCTGGGTGAAATCCTTGCTGCAGGCCTGGCCAATTCACGGCATGGCCGCGAAATCATGAAAGAGTGCATTGAAGAGGCTGCCGCACGGGTCATTCATGATCTGGAGCGCTACCTCAGTGCGCTTGGCTCCATCGCTGCCATGGCCCCTTTGCTGGGCCTGCTGGGTACGGTGTTGGGCATGATCGACATTTTTGGTTCGTTCAACGCCACCGGCAATACAGCCAATGCCTCGGTACTGGCTGGCGGTATTTCCAAAGCGCTGATCTGTACGGCGTCGGGCCTGATCGTCGCGATTCCGGCGATCTTCTTCCACCGTTACCTGCAAAGCCGGGTCGACGAGCTGGTGGTCGGCATGGAACAGGAAGCCATCAAGCTGGTGGAAGTGGTGCAGGGCGATCGCGAAGTCGACCTGAACGATCCGAAAATTGACCTCAAGTCGCAGGCCCGGGGCGAGGGTCGTAAAAAGTGAAGTTTCGTCGTCGCAAGGCCAGAGAGAACATCGACATCAACCTCGTATCGTTGATCGATGTGGTGTTCATTCTGCTGCTGTTCTTCATCGTGACCACTACCTTCACTCGCGAAACCCAGTTGCGCGTCGACCTGCCGCAAGCGGTGACCGGCGCTCCGGAAACCGATGCCGATCTCAAGCATCTGGACATCACCATCAACGCTGATGGCGTCTTTTCGGTGAACAACCAGTTGCTGCCGAAGAACGACCTGCAGACCCTGATCGATGCGCTTCAGCGTGAATCCGCGGGTGATACCAGCCTGCCGCTGTCGATCAGTGCCGATGGTAAAACCCCGCATCAGTCGGTGATCACCGCCATGGACGCCGCAGGCAAGCTGGGTTTCAGCCACCTGCGCATGACCACGGTCGAAGCTGCGCCCGCTAACTGATGGCCTTTTCTGATCGTTTGCTCGACGCCTGGTACAAAGGCCATCCGGCGTTGACGCTGTTGCGTCCGCTGGAGAGCCTTTATCGGCGAGTCGTGCAGGGCAAGCGTGAGCGTTTTCTGGCGGGGCAGGGTGAGGTATACAAGGCGCCTGTGCCTGTCGTGGTCGTCGGTAATATCACTATTGGCGGCACCGGCAAGACCCCGTTGATCCTGTGGATGATCGAGCATTGTCACCGCCGCGGCTTGCGGGTCGGCGTGGTCAGCCGTGGTTACGGTGCCAAACCGCCGAGCCTGCCGTGGCGCGTGACCGCAGAGCAAAGCGCTGCAGAGGCGGGGGATGAACCCCTGCTGATCGTGCAACGCAGCGGCGTACCGTTGATGATTGATCCGGATCGCAGTCGTGCGGTGCAAGCACTGCTCGACAGTGAGCCGCTGGACCTGATTCTTTCCGATGACGGCTTGCAGCATTATCGGCTGGCGCGGGATCTTGAGCTGGTGCTGATCGATGCTGCCCGTGGGCTGGGTAACCGACGATGTCTGCCCGCTGGTCCGCTGCGCGAACCTGTGGAACGTCTCCAGAGCGTCGATGCCTTGCTCTACAACGGAGCCAGTGCTGATCGTGACGACGGCTATGCCTTTCAGCTGCAACCGTCGGCGCTGGTCAATCTGCGCAGCGGCGAGCGCCAAGAGCTGGATTTCTTCCCGGCCGGGCAGGCGATTCACGCCGTGGCCGGTATCGGTAATCCCCAGCGTTTCTTCAATACCCTTGAAGGGCTACACTGGCGACCGGTCACCCACGCGTTTGCCGACCATGCTGTTTTCAGTGCTCAGGCGCTGACCTTTTCCCCGGCGCTGCCTGTTGTCATGACCGAGAAGGATGCCGTGAAATGCCGGTCCTTCGCGGCGGACGACTGGTGGTACCTGGCTGTGGATGCCGTGCCATCGGATGCTTTTGTCAGCTGGTTCGATTCGCAGTTGTTACGTCTTTTGCCATGATTCGCTCAGGATTTCTTATGGACACCAAATTACTCGACATCCTCGCTTGCCCTGTCTGCAAGGGGCCGCTGAAACTCAGTGCCGATAAAACCGAGCTGATCAGCAAAGGCGCAGGCCTGGCTTTTCCGATTCGCGACGGCATTCCGGTGATGCTGGAAAGTGAAGCGCGCACGCTGTCCACCGACGAGCGTCTGGACAAATGACCGCAGTGTTCACCGTTGTCATCCCGGCGCGTTTCGGGTCCAGCCGTTTTCCGGGCAAACCGCTCAAAGAGATTGCTGGCAAGCCGATGATCCAGCATGTCTGGGAACAGGCACGTAAAAGCAGCGCGGCGCGGGTTGTGGTCGCCACTGACGATGCGCGTATCGTTGAGGCCTGCAAGGCTTTTGGTGCGGAAGTACTGTTGACCCGTGAGGATCACAACTCCGGCACTGATCGCCTGGCGGAAGTCGCCACGCAATTGGGCCTGGAAGCGGACGCCATCGTGGTCAACGTCCAGGGTGATGAACCGATGATCCCGCCTGCGGTGATTGATCAGGTCGCTGCCAATCTTGCGGCTCACCCTGAAGCGCGCATGTCCACCCTGGCAGAGCCTATTGATGACGTGGCGGCGCTGTTCAACCCGAACGTCGTAAAAGTGGTGTCCGATATCAATGGTCTGGCGCTGACCTTCAGTCGCGCGCCGTTGCCTTGGGCGCGGGATGCCTTGGCCAGAGATCGTGAGCAATTGCCTGCGGGCGTACCCTATCGTCGGCATATCGGTATCTACGCTTATCGTGCAGGCTTCCTGCATGATTTCGTCAGTTGGGGCCCTTGCTGGCTCGAAGACACGGAAAATCTCGAGCAGCTGCGTGCGCTCTGGCACGGCATACGAATTCACGTTGCCGACGCGCTGGAAGCCCCGCCAGCCGGTGTTGATACCCCGGAAGACCTTGAGCGCGTGCGCCGCCTGCTGGAGGTTTGACGTTGCAATTGCAGTCCGCTGTTTCACTCAAGCCGTTCAACACCTTTGGCGTTGATGTCACTGCGCAGCTGTTTGCCGAAGCCCATAACGACGACGATGTGCGCCAGGCTCTGGCCTACAGCGTGGAGCATGACCTGCCATTGATGGTCATCGGCGGTGGCAGCAACTTGCTGCTGACCGGTGACGTTCAGGCATTCGTGCTGCGCATGGCCAGCCGTGGTATCCGGATCGTCCGGGAGGATTGCAAGCGCGCGGTCATTGAGGCCGAAGCAGGCGAACCTTGGCATCCGTTCGTGAAGTCGTGCCTGGATTTGGGGCTCGCGGGGCTGGAAAATCTCAGTCTCATTCCCGGTACGGTCGGTGCTGCGCCCATGCAGAACATCGGTGCTTATGGGGTCGAGATCAAGGACGTGTTTCACAGCCTGACTGCGCTTGACCGACAGACTGGCGAGCTGCGCGAATTCTCTCTTGAGGAATGTGCGTTCGGTTATCGCGACAGCCTGTTCAAGCATGAAACCGGCCGCTGGCTGATTCTGCGTGTTCGCTTCACCCTCAATTTCAGTGCCGAGTTGCATCTGGACTACGGTCCTGTGCGCCAACGCCTGGAAGAGCAGGGCATTCAGCAACCGACGCCTCGCGACGTTAGCAACGCTATTTGCGCCATTCGCAGTGAAAAGCTGCCGGATCCAGCGGTGCTGGGTAACGCGGGCAGTTTCTTCAAGAATCCGCTGGTGCCTGCCGAGCTGGCCGAACAGATTCGGCTCAAGCACCCCGCGCTGGTGGGTTATCCACAGCCAAATGGCCAGGTCAAGCTCGCAGCAGGCTGGCTTATAGAGCAGGCTGGCTGGAAGGGCTACCGCGAAGGCGATGCTGGCGTGCATCGTTTGCAATCGCTGGTGCTGGTCAATTACGGTCAGGCCACGGGCTTGCAGTTGCATGCTTTGGCCGAGCGTATTCAGGCGGACATTGCCAAGCGCTTCGGTGTGGAGCTTGAAATGGAACCTAATCTTTATTGAGCTGAATTAAAAAAGATGGTTGTAGGAGCGCACGAGCAACGCGAGGCCGCGATGGCGGTGTGTCAGACAGGACGCCATCGCGGCCTCGCGGTGCTCGTGCGCTCCTACAGAATCTAGGTCTGCGCACGCAAAAAATACTGTAAGTGTTGTGTAGTCATCACCTATACCCTGGAAGGGAGTAACCATGACCAACACTGTGTGCGCCATCGTGCTCGCTGCCGGAGAGGGTCGTCGGTTTCAAGCCATTGCCGGAAAAGGTCAGAGCAAGCTGCTTGCTCGTTGCATCGGCCGTGACGGAGTCGAGCGTCCATTGCTGGAACAGGTCCTCGTCAACCTGCAAGGGGTTGTCGACAGGATTCTGTTGATTGCCCGACCTGATTGCTCACAGGTCATCGCACTTGCCCATCAATACAACTGCGAGCTGTCCATGCTGGCTTCAGCGGGTATGGGCGACAGCATCGCTGCAGCGGTGGCAGCCCAACCTGATCATCGTGCCTGGTTGATCGTTCTGGGTGACATGCCGTTCATCCTGCCTCAGACCCTGCATAACATCGTTGCCTCAATGGAGGACGGTCAGATTTCTGTGCCTGTGGTAAACGGCGAGCGGGGTCATCCGGTGGGTTTTGGTCGTCGATATGGTCCGGCGCTGATGGAGTTGAGTGGCGATCAGGGCGCACGACGGCTGTTCAAGGATGGCTGCGTTCAGCAGATAGAGGTCGATGACCCGGGTGTGCTGTGGGATGTAGACGTGCCAGAGCGGTTGGTGTTTGTTCGTTGATGGATCATCTACAGGTTGATCTCAACCCTGTAGGAGCGCGCTTGCCCGCGATGCGGTGTCTCAGCGAAAAATGTTACCTGACCTGACGCCATCGCAGCCTTCGGCAGCTCCTACTCCTACAGATCACGCTTCCACAAAAAAGCCCCACCTGCTTTCACAGGTGGGGCTTTTTACTCAGTCAAGGATCAAACGAGAGGTTTAGGCTCGTTGCTTTCTTCCTTGGCTTCGTGGTGCTGCGTGAATGTCTGATCCGCCGAGTGCGAGTTCTCGTCAGCGACTGGAGCAGGCTCTACTGCTTCAGTTGCGGGTTGAACTGCTTCGACTTCGTCAGCTACAGGAGCTGCAGCGGTGTTGGCTGCGGCTTCTTCAGCTTCCTTCTTCAGGCGCTCTTCTTCACGCTTGCGACGACGCACCTCACGTGGGTCGTTTGGCGCACGGCCGTTGCTGCTCACCGGCAGTGCAGGGGCCTCTGGGGCAACAGCCACAGCGGCTTCTGCGGTAGGTGCAGTTGCGACGACTTCCGGAGCAGCGTAAGCCGCAGGCTCTTCAGCCACGACTGGCGCAGGAGTTGGCAGCTCAGCCGATTCAGTGGCCGGAGCCTCTTCACGGGCTGGCGCGAGCTCTTCAACCTGCGGTGCAGGTGTGGTCGGCTCTGGCGTTGGTGTGAACGGTACAACACGTTCAGCGTGTGGCGCTTCGAACATTTCTGTCTGTGCTGCCAGTGCTGGTGCTTCTGCGATCACTTGTGGAGCTGCTTCAACGACCTGCTGCACTTCTACGTCCGGAGCGGTTTCAGCTTTCGGCGCATTGTCAGCCACCGGTGCTTCTACAGCAGGCGTTTCAACGGCTGGCGATTCGAACGCTGGAGTCTGGATCGAAGGGGTTTCGATCACAGCTTCCGGTACGAACGAGGAGTCAGCTGAGTCAACGGTCGCAGTCGCGCGCTCGGCCTGACGGTTAGCTTCGGCTTCGGCGGGGGCGCTGATGACGCTGCTGCCAACGGCTGCGGTCGCTGCGGTGATAGCCAGACCTGCTGCCACTTCAGTGTTGCCCGATTCGCTGCCTTCTTCCTCAGAGCCTTCCGAACCTTCGATCACATTGCCGTTTGCGTCACGCTGACGCTCACGACGGTTGCTGCGACGACGCTGACCACGGGAGCGGCGGCGAGGGCGATCGCCTTCTGCACCGTCCTGATGATCTTCGGTTGCCAGTTCTTCGTTGGTCAGCACTTCGTCTTCGCTGACCTCGGTAACGGCCTGCTCTGCACGAGGCTGGCGTTCTTCACGAGGAGCGCGTGGTTGACGCTCTTCACGTGGAGCGCGCTCAGGACGCTCTTCACGTGGCGCTGCATCGGCTGCCGGAGCGGCATCCAGCGGCTCGCGCAGTTCACGAACACGCTCTTCACGAGGCTTGCGGTCTTCACGAGGTGTACGTGCTGCACGAGGCGCACGCTCTTCACGTGGGGCACGGGCCGGACGCTCTTCGCGTGGTGCTGCGCTGGTTTCTTCAACAACGGCTTCGCGTGGAGCGCGCGGTGCGCGTTCTTCACGAGGCGCACGTTCCTCACGCGGTGCACGCTCTTCGCGTGGAGCGCGTTCGGCACGTTCTTCACGTGGCTTGCGTTCTTCATCGCGACGGTTGTTGCGGCCACGGCTCTGTTGACGACCGTTGCGGCGCTCTTCGTTGCGGGCAGGGCGCTCGGCAGCCGGTTTTTCAACCACAACCGGGGCAACTGGCTCTTCCTTGGTGGCGAACAGGCTCACCAGGGATTTGACCAGGCCTTTGAACAGGCTTGGCTCGTGAGCGACCGGAGCCGGTGCGGCGGGAACGGCTTCAACCGGAACCGGAGCGTTGGCACGCGGCGGAGCGGTTTTAACGGCGGCTTCCTGGCGAACCAGAGTGCGTGTTGCAGCAGCTGGCTGAACTTCTTCAACTTCAGCAGCAGCGGCAGCGATTTCGTAGCTGGACTGCAGGGTGTGTGCTTCCGGGCTGTCATCACGCAGGCGCTGAACTTCGAAGTGCGGCGTTTCGAGGTGATCGTTCGGCAGGATGATGATGCGGGCACGGGTGCGCAGTTCGATCTTGGTGATCGAGTTGCGTTTTTCGTTGAGCAGGAAAGCCGCAACCGGAATCGGCACTTGAGCGCGGACTTCGGCAGTGCGGTCTTTCAGGGCTTCTTCTTCGATCAGACGCAGGATGGCCAGCGACAGCGACTCAACGTCACGGATGATGCCGGTGCCGTTGCAACGCGGGCAGACGATACCGCTGCTTTCGCCCAGCGATGGACGCAGGCGCTGACGAGACATTTCCAGCAGGCCGAAGCGCGAGATACGACCAACCTGAACGCGGGCACGGTCGGCTTCCAGGCTTTCGCGGACTTTTTCTTCCACGGCGCGCTGGTTCTTGGCCGGTGTCATGTCGATGAAGTCGATGACGATCAGGCCGCCGATGTCACGCAGACGCAATTGACGGGCGATTTCTTCAGCCGCTTCAAGGTTGGTCTGCAGGGCGGTTTCTTCGATGTCGCTGCCTTTGGTGGCGCGCGCCGAGTTGATGTCGATGGACACCAGGGCTTCGGTCGGATCGATGACGATGGAGCCGCCGGAAGGCAATTCAACGACGCGCTGGAAGGCGGTCTCGATCTGGCTTTCGATCTGGAAACGGTTGAACAGCGGAACGCTGTCTTCGTACAACTTGATCTTGCTGGCGTACTGCGGCATCACCTGACGGATAAAGGTCAGTGCTTCTTCCTGGGCTTCGATGCTGTCGATCAGCACTTCGCCGATGTCCTGGCGCAGGTAATCGCGGATGGCGCGGATGATGACGTTGCTTTCCTGGTAGATCAGGAATGGAGCAGCGCGATCCAGCGAAGCCTCTTTGATAGCGGTCCAGAGTTGCAGCAGGTAGTCGAGGTCCCACTGCATTTCTTCGCTGCTGCGGCCCAGGCCGGCAGTGCGAACGATCAGACCCATGTCGGCTGGAGCGATAAGGCCGTTCAGCGCTTCGCGCAGTTCGTTGCGCTCTTCGCCTTCGATGCGACGGGAAATACCGCCTGCACGCGGGTTGTTCGGCATCAGGACCAGATAACGACCGGCCAGGCTGATGAAGGTGGTCAGGGCTGCGCCTTTGTTGCCGCGCTCTTCCTTCTCGACCTGAACGATGACTTCCTGGCCTTCGCTCAGGACGTCCTTGATGTTGACGCGGCCTTCAGGGGCTTTCTTGAAGTACTCGCGGGAGATTTCTTTCAGAGGCAGGAAGCCGTGGCGCTCAGAGCCGAAATCGACAAAGGCAGCCTCAAGGCTGGGTTCGATGCGAGTGATCCGGCCTTTATAGATATTGGCCTTTTTCTGCTCGCGGGCACCGGACTCGATGTCCAGGTCATATAAGCGCTGGCCGTCTACCAGTGCAACGCGCAACTCTTCGGGTTGAGTTGCGTTAATCAGCATTCTTTTCATGTAGTACCGTCGGTTTCCGGGCTGCCGGAAACGGCGTTCGGCACACACGACTTCTCACGGTCGGTGTCAGGGCACGTCAGGAGTGGTTGGACACTCCAGTGTCTAGCGAGATTACCGGCCAACGGGGCCGGAGTCGCGACGACGTTTCCTGCTTGCTGTGGTGACAAAAGACACCCTTTCAGCAAAAGCTTTGTCAGGAGGAGGAATCGACCATCGGTAGCGGACGAGATGAAGCGTCTAAAACAAGCCTTGTGCTACACAGTCCGATGGTTGTGCGTCTCCACCCTACACGTATCCCTGATAATTCGGGTGCTGCCGCGCGCAGAATCCGCAACGGGTTGGCATTTACCGCAGCCTTCCAGAGGGAAGGTTGCGCATCATGGCTTAAGGCGTTTGTTTCCGAAGCATTCGCCCGGACCGTCTGTAAACGACTGCACTTTGTGAACTGGCCGTGATTTATTAGCTCTGAAGGCGAGTGATAACTCTGCGATCTGGCGTGTATCAGGCCTCATGTCACCTGCGCTTGTAACGTTTGCAGCCCATCCGTTGTCACCGAAAGCCCCGTAGGACGGCCTCGCGTCCTCGTGAATTGCGTAGGGCAGGGTCGGTCATAAACCGTTTGTCCGCTGTCCAGGCCGCTTTTGGCGGCGTTCGCGACTATAGCAGCAATCATTAAGTGCTTCAAATCCATAAAAAATTGTTATGATTTGCGCCATGACGAATATCACCCCTCCAACCCCCGGCGTCCAGCTGGTAGAGGTTGCGCCGGAATATGCCGGTCAACGTATTGATAACTTTCTTGTCACTTTCCTCAAAGGCGTGCCCAAGACCTTGATCTATCGCATTTTGCGCAAAGGCGAAGTGCGGGTGAACAAGGGGCGGATCAAGCCCGAGTACAAGTTGCAGGCAGGCGACATCATCCGTGTCCCGCCAGTGCGCGTGCCTGAGCGTGACGAACCTGTGCCTGTGGCTCAGGGGCTTTTGCAGCGCCTTGAAGCGGCGATTGTCTACGAAGACAAGGCGCTGATCGTGCTCAACAAGCCTGCTGGTATTGCCGTGCATGGCGGCAGTGGCCTGAACTTCGGTGTCATCGAAGCTTTCCGCCAGATGCGCCCGGATGCCAAGGAACTCGAACTGGTACACCGTCTGGATCGCGACACTTCCGGGCTGTTGATGATTGCCAAGAAGCGCAGCATGTTGCGCCACCTGCATGAGGCCTTGCGCGGCGACGGTGTCGACAAGCGCTACATGGCACTGGTACGCGGTCGCTGGGATACCGCTCAAAAGCGTGTCAGCGCCCCATTGCTCAAAAGCAATCTGCGGTCCGGTGAGCGCATGGTCGAAGTCAACGACGAAGGCAAGGAGGCACTGACAATTTTCAAAGTGCTGCGCCGCTTCGGTGATTTCGCCACCATGGTCGAAGCCAAGCCGGTGACCGGTCGTACGCACCAGATCCGGGTGCACACGCTGCACGCCGGGCACGCCATTGCCGGTGATACCAAATACGGCGACGAAGACTTCAGTCGCGAGATTCGCGATCTGGGCGGCAAGCGCCTGTTCTTGCACGCTTATATGCTGACCGTGCCGCTGCAGGATGGTGGCGAGCTTAAATTGCAGGCCCCCGTTGATGAAATGTGGGCCAAGACAGTGGAGCGTTTGAGTGCGACCTGATTCTGAATCTTCGAAGTATGATTTATTGATTTTCGATTGGGATGGCACGCTGGCCGACTCTATCGGCCGCATCGTTGCCGCTATGCGCGCTGCGGCTGTCGAGACTGGCAGGCCGGAGCGTGACGAGCATTCCATCAAGGGCATTATCGGTCTGGGTTTGCCCGAAGCTATTCGCACGCTTTATCCGGATATCACAGCCAATGACCTGATCGATTTCCGTCAGCATTACGCCGACAGTTACATGGCCATGGACAACGACGTAGCTTCGCCTTTGTTCGAAGCTGTGCGCGAATCCATTGAAGGCTGGCGCGCCGAGGGTTACAAACTGGCCGTGGCCACCGGCAAGGCGCGTCGAGGTCTTGATCGCGTGCTGAAGGCTCATGACTGGCTCGACTATTTCGACATCACCCGAGCGGCGGATGAAACCGCCAGCAAGTCTGATCCGCTGATGCTGAATGAAATTCTTCAGCATTGCGGCGTTAAGCCGGAACGGGCGTTGATGGTGGGTGATTCCTCTTTCGATCTGCTGATGGCGCGTAATGCGGGTATGGATTCTGTGGCAGTGGGCTATGGCGCGCAGTCGCTGGATTCATTGCGTACTTATGAGCCGCAGTTGGCTATCGAGCATTTTTCCGAGCTGCGCACCTGGTTGGGTGATCGCAGCCATCAGTCTTCATTGTTGGGGTCGTAAATAAATGTCGGACGAATGGAAAGCACCGGTTTCCCGTGACGAGGACGAAGTCGCAGACAGCAAGGCTGATGCGAAGAGCTGGAAATTGCTGGAAAAAACCCTGTTGGCGGGGATTCAGGAACAGCGTCGTTCGCGCCGCTGGGGGATTTTCTTCAAATGCCTGACCTTCCTTTATCTGATCGGGACACTGTTTCTGTTTACGCCTTTGGGTGATTTCGAGAAAAGCGCTTCTGGCAGCGGTCATCACACCGCGCTGATCCAGATCGAAGGCATGATCGCTGACAAGGAGCCTGCCAGCGCCGACAACATCGTCGGCAGCCTGCGCGCAGCGTTCGAAGACCCGAAAACCAAGGGCGTGATTCTGCGCATCAACAGCCCTGGCGGCAGCCCTGTGCAATCGGGCTATGTCGCTGATGAAATCCGTCGCCTGCGCGCCGAGAAGCCGGAGATCAAGGTCTATGCCGTGATCACTGACTTGGGTGCCTCGGGTGCTTACTACATCGCCAGCGCGGCTGACCAGATCTACGCCGACAAGGCCAGTCTGGTGGGTTCTATCGGCGTAACCGCAGCAGGCTTCGGCTTTGTCGGCGCCATGGAAAAACTGGGTGTTGATCGCCGGACCTACACGTCAGGCGAGCACAAGTCGTTCCTGGACCCGTTCCAGCCGCAAAAAGCAGACGAAACCGCATTCTGGCAAAGCGTGCTGGACACCACCCACCGCCAGTTCATCGCCAGCGTAAAACAGGGCCGAGGCGACCGCCTCGAGGACAAAGATCATCCTGAACTGTTCTCCGGGCTGGTCTGGACGGGCGAGCAGGCCCTGCCGCTGGGCCTGATCGACGGCCTGGGCAGCTCCAGCTACGTCGCACGTGAAGTAATCGGCGAAAAAGAAATGGTCGACTTCACCGTTCAGGAATCCCCGTTCGATCGCTTCTCGAAAAAACTGGGCGCCAGTGTCGCTGACCAAATCGCAATGTGGGCCGGCTTCAAAGGGCCGACGCTTCGCTGATTGCGAATCGCAGCCAACAAACACCCGACCATTGGTCGGGTTTTTTTATTCGCGAAGGTCGAACACCGCTGAATACAAGTAGATCGGTAAGCTCGCGCATTCAGGTCGGCTGTCAGGCCGCTATGCTTTTGATTTTGATCTGAGGCGCCCCGTTAAACCACGCCGGCCGAACGCAGATTCTGAATCGTGGGTAACCCGGCAGGACGCCGGGTTAGCCGCATTGGGCCATGGATGGCCCGTTGCGGCGGCCCACGGTTCAGGATCTGTGTTCGGGTATGCCGAGCGACAGCGAGGCACCAAGTGGTGGGGCAAGAGCGTTTTGCTTACTTTTGCGCTCCTTTCAAAAGTGAGGCGCTGTAAAAGCGCAACCAATATCAGCCATGCCTGCGGTAACGGATATGTACACAACATTCACTACACAAATAATCAGAGCACCTGCACACCTTCCTTTATAAGCATATCCACCAACCGAATCAGCGGCAGACCAACCAGACTCGTGGCATCACTGCCCTCAGTACTCCGAAACAGACTGACACCCAACCCCTCAGCCTTGAAACTGCCCGCACAGTCATACGGCTGCTCCGCACGCAAATAACGCTCAATACTGACTTGATCCAGCGTACGCATATGCACCGTAAACGGCACATGATCAACCTTGCAGCCACCTGTCGAACTATTAAACAACGCAAGGCCAGTCAGAAACGTCACACTGGAACCACTGGCCGCACCCAACTGCTCCCTAGCGCGCTCAAAAGTGTGAGGCTTGCCAAGAATCCTGCCGTCCAGCACAGCCACCTGATCCGAACCAATAATCAAATGGCCAGGAAATGCGGCCGCAAGGGCCCGGGCCTTCTCCTCGGCAAGGCGACGAACCAACTCAATCGGCCCCTCATTGGGTAGGTGGCTTTCATCGATATCAGGCGAGGCACAGACGAACGGCAGCCGCAGTCTGGCGAGCAATTCCCGGCGATAAGGTGAGCTGGAAGCAAGAAGCAAAGGCAACATGCGGTTCTCCAAAAAGTGAAAACTGATTCTAATCAGTCTCGTGCAGGATTATTGACCTGAATTTCCTTTGACATGCCTTGGGGTCGTCCCTAGAATGCTGCGCCTATGTTGAATGACCCGATTCCACCTCACGTTGACCCGCGCAAATTGGCTGATCGTGGCACTACCCTTCAAGGTGAAGTGCTGCTGGCTGATTTGGAGAGACTCTGCGACCCGCTTTCCGACACTGTCGGTTCGGTGCAGGCCAAATTCATTTTTGAGCGTGACGAACGTCGCTCCGTGGTTATCCACAGTGCAATTGACGTCGAAGTCAAAATGGTTTGCCAGCGTTGTCTTGAGCTGGTCACCCTGCCGATTCACAGCGAGTGCAGTTACGCTGTGGTGAAGGAGGGTGCGAATACCCAGTCGTTACCGAAAGGTTATGACGTGCTGGAACTGGGCGAAGATCCATTGGATCTGCTGGCATTGATCGAGGAGGAGCTTTTGCTCGCCTTGCCCATTGTGCCTGCTCATCATCCGGAAGAATGCCAGCAGCCGGCGGGTCTCGATGAGCCCGAACCGAGCGTGGACGAGGTAACGCGGTCCAACCCGTTCAGTGTATTGGCGCAGTTAAAGCGTGACCCAAACGTTTAGGAGTTAATCAATTATGGCTGTTCAGCAGAACAAAAAATCCCGCTCTGCCCGTGACATGCGTCGTTCGCACGACGCTCTTGAGGCAAGCACTTTGTCGGTAGAAAAGACCACTGGTGAAATTCACCTTCGTCACCACGTTTCGCCGGAAGGTGTTTACCGTGGTCGTAAAGTGATCGACAAGGGCGCTGACGAGTAATTTCTTGTCCGCTCCGATCATCGCGATCGACGCAATGGGCGGGGACTTCGGTCCCCGCAACATTGTTCAGGCCAGCCTTGCTTGCCTGTCTGCTACGCCCTCGCTCCATCTGATCCTTGTGGGTCAAGCCCCCCTTATTGAAGAACTCATGGCCCGCCATTCTGGTGTGGATCGCTCACGTCTGCGCGTTGTGAACGCCAGCGAAGTGATCACCATGGATGAACGGCCGTCCCAGGCGTTGCGTGGCAAGCCTGACTCTTCGATGCGCGTGGCGCTGGATCTGGTGGCGAGCGGACAGGCTCAGGCGTGCGTCAGTGCCGGGAATACCGGTGCATTGATGGCGCTTTCGCGCTTTGTCCTGAAAACCCTGCCAGGTATTGATCGCCCGGCCATGGTTGCGGCGATTCCTACCCAGCGTGGCTATTGTCAGTTGCTGGATCTTGGGGCGAATGTCGATTGCAGTGCTGAAAACCTTTATCAGTTTGCCGTGATGGGCTCCGTGGCGGCAGAAGCGCTAGGTGTGGTGCGGCCAAAAGTCGCGCTGCTCAATGTCGGCACCGAAGACATCAAGGGTAATCAGCAGGTCAAGCTGGCTGCGAGTCTGCTGCAGGCTGCGCCTGGCTTGAACTACACCGGTTTTGTCGAAGGTGACGGGTTGTATCGCGGCGAGGCCGATGTGGTGGTCTGTGACGGTTTTGTCGGCAATATCGTGCTCAAGTCCAGCGAAGGGCTGGCGAGCATGATTGCTGCACGAATTGAAACCTTGTTCAGGCAGAATCTGCTGTCGAGGACGGTCGGCGCGCTGGCAATGCCTCTGCTCAAGCGTCTCCAGGCTGATCTTGCGCCTGCGCGGCATAACGGGGCGAGCTTTCTCGGTTTGCAGGGCATTGTGGTTAAAAGTCATGGTTCTGCCAGTGTGCAGGGGTTTCAGAGTGCGATTCAGCGTGCGCTGATCGAGATTCAGGAAAACCTGCCGCAGCGCTTGCACGGGCGCCTTGGCGAGCTGTTATAGGCTTTCCATAGCGACGTTTGCAGCGCGGGTCCGCTAGAATGTGACGCTGCTGACTGACCGGTCATCAAAACCGGCAAGTGACTGTAATTAGAATTTCTCGCGCTCGGCCAAGGCCGGGCGTTTATTTCGACGACCATAATCAGGGGCTTGTTTAATGTCTGCATCCCTCGCATTCGTCTTTCCGGGTCAAGGATCGCAATCGCTCGGCATGCTCGCCGATCAAGGCGCGCACCATCCGTTGATCCTCGATACTTTCGCGCAGGCCTCCGATGCCTTGGGTTATGACCTCTGGGCGCTGACTCAGGAAGGTCCGGTCGAGTCGCTCAATCAGACCGACAAGACCCAGCCGGCAATTCTCACTGCGTCGATTGCCCTGTGGCATGTATGGCTGGCTGAGGGCGGTGCTGTTCCTGCGTTTGTCGCCGGTCACAGCCTGGGTGAATACAGCGCGCTGGTCGCGGCACAAAGCCTGAGCCTGGCTGATGCGGTCATACTGGTCGAGCGTCGTGGTCAGTTGATGCAGGAAGCGGTTCCCGCCGGTCAGGGCGGCATGGCTGCCATTCTCGGTCTGGACGATGCCGATGTCATCGCTGCCTGCGCCGAAGCGGCCCAGGGCGAAGTGGTCAGCGCGGTCAATTTCAACTCGCCGGGTCAGGTCGTCATCGCCGGTTCCGCCGAGGCTGTGAAGCGCGCCATGGAGCTGTGCAAGGCCCGTGGTGCCAAGCGCGCGCTGCCATTGCCAGTCAGCGTTCCGTCGCACTGCGAGCTGATGCGTCCAGCGGCCGAGCGTTTTGCCGAGTCGATTGAAGCGATCGAGTGGCAGGCGCCACAGATTCCACTGGTGCAGAACGTCAGCGCCAGTGTCGTGACCGATCTCGCCACGCTGAAAACCGATTTGCTGCAACAGTTGTACAAGCCGGTCCGTTGGGTCGAGTCGATCCAGGCGCTGGCTGCAAATGGCGCTACCCAGCTGGTTGAGTGTGGTCCCGGCAAAGTGCTTGCCGGCCTGAACAAGCGTTGCGCCGAAGGCGTGACGACCTACAACCTGGATACCCCAGACGCCTACGCCGCCGCCCGCGCGGCACTGGCCTGATTAGGAGAGCTTGCATGAGCCTGCAAGGTAAAGTTGCACTGGTGACTGGTGCCAGTCGTGGTATTGGTCAAGCCATTGCCCTGGAATTGGGTCGTAATGGTGCTGTAGTGGTCGGGACAGCGACTTCCGAGTCGGGTGCCGAGCGCATCAGCGCGACGTTCAAGGAAAACGGCATCGAAGGTTTTGGCCTGATGCTGGACGTCTGCAGCGCCGAGTCCGTGGACTCCGTGCTGTCGCAGATTCAGGAGCGCGTTGGCGCACCGTTGATTCTGGTCAATAATGCCGGCATCACCCGTGACAACCTGATGATGCGCATGAAAGACGACGAGTGGAATGATGTCGTCAACACCAACCTGAACAGCCTTTTCCGGTTGTCCAAGGGCGTTTTGCGTGGCATGACCAAGGCGCGGTGGGGTCGAATTATCAGTATTGGTTCTGTTGTGGGTGCCATGGGCAACGCAGGCCAAGTAAACTATGCCGCCGCGAAAGCGGGTCTGGAAGGTTTCAGTCGCGCTCTGGCGCGTGAAGTGGGTTCGCGTGCGGTAACCGTGAACTCGGTAACTCCTGGTTTTATCGACACCGATATGACCCGCGAGCTGCCTCAGACGCAACGAGATTCCCTGACGGCGCAGATTCCTCTGGGTCGCCTGGGGCAGGCAGAAGAGATTGCGCATGTTGTCGCTTTTCTTGCCTCGGAAGGTGCAGGCTACGTTACCGGGGCTACAATCCCCGTTAACGGCGGCATGTATATGTGATCGCCCGTTTTAAAAAAATGTAATACGGGCTGTCTAAAATCCGTTATAAAGCTGAAATCTTTTAATGGGCAGAGGGGTGATGGGCGTATCGGGAATTGCGTTAAGCTTGAAATTCGCAAATCCTCTTCTATACACTTACCCATCGGCCAGCTGCCTGAATTTGTCTACTAGGAGTTAAAACACGGTATGAGCACCATCGAAGAGCGCGTCAAGAAAATCGTTGCTGAGCAACTTGGCGTCAAATCTGAGGAAGTGGTTAACACTGCTTCTTTCGTTGAAGACCTGGGTGCCGACTCCCTTGACACCGTTGAGCTGGTAATGGCTCTGGAAGAGGAATTCGAGACCGAAATCCCTGACGAAGAAGCCGAGAAGATCACCACTGTTCAAGCTGCTATCGATTACGTTACTGCCCACCAGGCGTAACATTTAGTAATCGTTGCTGGGTCATGGGAAAACCGCACTGCCTTACCGGCGTGCGGTTTTTTCTTTAAAACGATGTCCTGTGTAGTCAATGAAAGAAAAGGAGAGTCCTGTGTCGCGTAGACGCGTCGTGGTCACCGGTATGGGTATGCTGTCGCCATTGGGTACGGATGTGCCGAGCAGTTGGCAGGGCATTCTGGCTGGTCGCAGTGGCATTAACCTTATCGAACACACAGACCTTTCGGCTTACACGACCCGCTTTGGCGGTTCGATCAAGGGCTTCAACGTCGAAGAGTATCTGGCGCCCAAAGAGGCTCGCAGGCTCGATCTATTCATCCAGTACGGTCTCGCTGCCAGCTTTCAGGCTGTGCGTAATTCCGGCCTGGAAGTCACCGATGCAAACCGTGAACGCATTGGCGTTGCCATGGGTTCTGGAATCGGTGGTCTGACCAATATCGAAAACAACAGCCGTTCTCTGCACGAGCAGGGGCCAGGGCGTATTTCGCCGTTTTTCGTGCCGGGTTCCATCATCAACATGATTTCCGGTTTCCTGTCGATCCATCTGGGCGCACAGGGACCTAATTATGCCATTGCGACTGCCTGCACCACAGGCACGCATTGCATTGGCATGGCTGCACGCAACATTGCCTACGGCGAAGCCGATGTGATGATTGCGGGTGGCGCTGAAATGGCGGCCTGTGGGCTGGGCATGGGCGGCTTTGGTGCTTCCCGCGCGCTGTCGACCCGCAATGACGATCCAACCCGCGCCAGCCGTCCCTGGGACAAAGGCCGTGACGGTTTTGTCCTGTCCGACGGCTCCGGTGCGCTGGTGCTTGAAGAGCTTGAGCATGCCAAGGCGCGTGGTGCGACTATTTATGCCGAGCTGATCGGCTTTGGCATGAGCGGCGATGCATACCACATGACTTCGCCGCCAGACGACGGCGCCGGTGCTGCCCGTTGCATCCGCAATGCGCTGAACGACGCCAAGGTCAACCCTGAGCAGGTTCAGTACATCAATGCCCACGGCACCTCGACCATGGCGGGCGACCTTGCCGAAGCCAATGCAATCAAGAGTGTGTTTGGTGATCACGCCTATAAGCTGGCGGTCAGCTCCACCAAATCCATGACCGGTCACTTGCTGGGCGCGGCCGGTGCTGTTGAAGCCATCTTCAGTGTGCTGGCGATCAACGGTCAGGTGGCACCGCCGACCATCAACCTGGACGAGCCGGGTGAAGGTTGTGATCTGGACTTCGTGCCGCACGAGGCACGTAGCATGCCCATCGACGTGGTGGTCTCTAACTCCTTTGGTTTTGGTGGAACCAACGGCTCACTGGTGTTCCGCCGGTTCGCCGAGTGATGCCAGGCTGGGTCGATGGACGTCCAGCCGACACGCTTTCTGTCAAAAATAGAGGGCTGGCTTATGGCGATGGGCTGTTTGAGACCATCGCGGTAAGGGCAGGGCAGCCATCGCTGCTGGATCAGCACATGCAGCGCTTGCAACGAGGCTGTGATCGTCTGGGCATTGCTGCTGATCTGGTTTTGATTCGTGACGAGCTGCTGGCCTTTGCCCGGCAACTCGACGAAGGGGTCATGAAACTGATCCTTACCCGTGGCGACAGCCAGCGTGGCTATGCCCCTGATACCCATTCTCACCCTGTAAGAATTCTTCAAGGTAGCCCGCTGCCTGCCTATCCCTCTGCTCATGCGGAGCAGGGCATTTACTTGTTCCCCTGTGTCACACGTCTGGCCGAGCAGCCCTTGCTGGCAGGTTTGAAGCATTTGAATCGTCTCGAACAAGTGCTTGCCCGTTCGGAATGGCAGGGCTCCGAGTTTGCCGAAGGGCTGATGCGTGATCTTTCCGGTCGTGTTATTGAAGGGGTTTACAGCAATCTGTTTATGGTCCGCGATGACGTGTTGCTCACGGCTGACCTGAGTCGCAGCGGCGTCGCGGGTGTCATGCGCGGTGCGTTGCTGGAGCAGGCTCCGGAGCTTGGCATTCACGTCGAAGTTCGTGATCTGCATATGGCTGATCTGGAACATGCTGACGAAGTATTTGTCTGCAACAGTGTCTATGGCGTCTGGCCGGTGCGAGGCTTCGAACAGCTGAGCTGGTCGGTTGGACCGCTCACCCGTAAACTGCAGCGCAAAGCTCTTGCCCTTCTGGATATCGCTTAGTGATTCGAAAATTTTTGCTGTTGCTGGAAACGGGCCTGGTCCTGGCAGGTTTGGCGTTGGGTTATGCCTACTGGCAGCAGAACGAGGCCCTGCATCAACCCTTGAACGTCACCCAGGAACAGATGCTCGACGTTCCTGCCGGTTCGACGCCGGGTGGTTTGCTCAATCGTCTGCAAACCGACGGTGTGATCAAGGACGCATTCTGGCTAAGGCTGTACTGGCGCTTCAACCTCTCGGGTGAAGCCCTGCACAGCGGCGAATACCGCATGACGCCGGGCATGAACGCGCAGTCCTTGCTGGGTCTGTGGCAGCGCGGTGAAGTCGTCCAATACAGCCTGACGCTGGTCGAGGGCTGGAATTTCCGTCAGGTGCGTGCAGCACTCGGCAAGCAGCCCAAGCTTGAGCAAACACTGGTTAATCTCAGCGACGCTGAGCTGATGACTAAAATCGGTCATCCGGATGTTTTTCCCGAGGGCCGGTTCTTCCCTGACACTTACCGCTACGTCCGCGGCATGACTGACGCTGAAATTCTCAAACAGGCCTACAAGCGTCTCGACGACGTGTTGGAAGAGGAATGGGCCAAGCGTGCAGCAGATGTGCCGTATACCGATGCTTATCAAGCGCTGATCATGGCGTCCCTGGTTGAAAAGGAGACTGGTGTCCCGCAGGAGCGTGGCCAGATCGCCGGCGTTTTTGTCCGCCGGCTTGCCTTGGGCATGTTGCTGCAGACGGACCCGACAGTCATCTATGGTCTGGGCGAGCGCTACAACGGCAAGTTGACCCGCGCTCACCTGAAAGAGCCCACGCCTTACAACACCTACGTCATCTCCGGTTTGCCGCCTACGCCCATTTCTTTGGTCGGCCGTGAAGCGATTCATGCTGCTCTCAACCCGGTGCCGGGGCGCAGTCTGTATTTCGTCGCCCGGGGCGATGGCAGTCACGTATTTTCCGATGACCTGGACGCGCATAACGCCGCGGTCCGCGAGTTTCAGCTCAAGCGTCGTGCTGACTACCGATCGAGTCCGGCCCCGGCCGCAGTTCCAGTAGTCCCCGCGACTCCTGCGGAGCCCGTCCCGGCGGTCGAGCCCAATCCGGCGGCGACTGATGAAGCGAAAGCAGAACAAGACACCGCGCCGAGCGAGCAAAAATCACAATGAATTTTATTGAGTACACCCTGTGACCGGCCTGTTTATCACCCTCGAGGGCCCGGAAGGTGCCGGTAAAAGCACCAACCGTGAATACCTTGCAGCGCAACTGCGCGCTGATGGCATCGACGTATTGCTGACTCGTGAGCCGGGCGGTACGCCGCTGGCTGAACGCATTCGTGAGCTGTTGCTGGCACCCAGCGACGAAGCCATGCATGCCGATACCGAGTTGCTGCTGGTGTTTGCTGCCCGTGCGCAACACTTGGCTGAAGTCATTCGTCCAGCACTGGCGCGTGGCGCAGTGGTCCTGTGTGATCGCTTCACGGATGCAACTTACGCTTATCAAGGTGGTGGTCGTGGCTTGTCCCATGAGCGGATCGCTGCGTTAGAGAGTTTCGTACAGGGAGATTTGCGCCCGGACCTGACTCTGGTGTTCGATTTGCCGGTAGAAGTGGGTCTGGCGCGGGCCTCTGCGCGGGGGCGGCTGGATCGTTTCGAGCAGGAAGGCCGGACCTTTTTCGACGCGGTGCGCAGTACGTATCTGAATCGCGCCAAAGCCGAGCCAGGACGTTATCGTCTGGTGGATGCGGCGCAATCCCTGCCTGACGTGCAGCGCTCTCTCGACGCATTATTGCCTGAGCTGTTGAGTCTGCACCGTGGCTGAAGCTTATCCCTGGCAGGAGCAGCTCTGGCAGCAATTGGCGGGTCGTGCTCAACACGCCCACGCTTATTTGCTGCATGGGCCTATTGGCATTGGCAAGCGAGCACTGGCTGAACGGTTGATGGGCAGCCTGCTGTGCCAGCGACCGGAAGGCCTTGAAGCGTGCGGTCAGTGCAAGTCCTGTCTGTTGCTGGCAGCGGGAAGTCACCCGGACAATTACGTGCTGGAGCCGGAAGAGGCGGATAAGGCGATCAAGGTCGATCAGGTCCGCGATCTGGTGAGTTTTGTGGTGCAGACGGCACAAATGGGTGGCCGCAAAGTGGTATTGATCGAGCCCGTCGAGTCGATGAATATCAACGCCGCCAACGCTTTGTTGAAAAGCCTTGAAGAGCCGTCGGGCAACACCGTTTTGCTGCTGGTCAGTCATCAGCCCAGCCGATTGTTGCCAACGGTCAAAAGCCGTTGCGTGCAACAAGCCTGCCCGCTGCCCGGTGAGGAAATGAGTCTCACATGGCTGGCCAAGGCATTGCCGGAGAGCAGCGAGGAGGAGCGGCGCGAGTTGCTGACCCTCGCCGCTGGTTCTCCCCTTGCCGCTGTCAGTCTTCAGGCTCAGGGCGTGCGCGAGCAGCGTGCTCAGGTGGTGGATGGCGTAAAGAAGCTACTCAAGCAGCAACAATCGCCGACCCAACTGGCTGAAGGCTGGAAAGATATCCCGCTGTTGCTGTTGTTTGACTGGTTTTGCGATTGGTCGCACCTGGTTTTGCGATACCAACTGACCGGGGATGAACAAGGCCTGGGTTTGGAGGATATGCGCAAAGTAGTGCAGTATCTGGCGCAGAAGTCCGCGCAGGGCAAGGTGCTCGAGATTCAGGACTGGATTCTGGCCCAGCGTCAGAAAGTCATGTCCAAGGCCAACCTGAACAGGGTATTACTGCTTGAGGCCTTGCTGGTTCAATGGTCGGGGCTGATCAGCCAGCGCTAGCGTTTAGTCGTTGGACGGAAATGCATTTAAATTCAGTTGGTTATGTTTTTTGATAGGAGTTGGCATGAGCCTGCCGCCGAGTTCCGGTCCACGAAATGGCATTTTGTCTCTGACTATCAAGGACAAGTCCGTTCTGTACGCGGCCTACATGCCCTTTATCAGAAATGGCGGGCTGTTCATCCCCACCAGTAAAAGCTACAAGCTCGGGGATGAGGTGTTCATGCTGTTGAACCTGATGGATGAACCGGAAAAAATTCCGGTGGCGGGCAAAGTCGCCTGGATCACCCCCAAGGGCGCGCAAGGTAATCGCGCGGCTGGCGTCGGCGTGCAATTCAATGATGGTGACACGACCGCCCGTACCATGATCGAAACCTATCTGGCCGGTGCTTTGAAGTCCGACCGTCCCACTCACACGATGTAGTTGCCTATTTCCATGCTTGTAGATTCCCATTGCCACCTTGACCGCCTGGACCTTGCCGAGCATTCCGGATCCCTGGATGCTGCCCTTGAGGCTGCACGTGGCCGGGGTGTCGGACACTTTCTGTGCATCGGCGTCAGCGCCGAAAACGCCGGAGCAGTGAAGGCGCTTGCCGAGCAATACGATGATGTTGATTGCTCAGTGGGTATCCATCCACTTGACCTGACACCAGGCGAAACGCCAGCGCTGGACTGGCTGCTCAAAGAGCTGGATCACCCACGGGTGGTGGCGATTGGCGAAACGGGTCTGGACTACCATTACGAGCCCGAAGCGGCGGAGTTGCAGCAGGCGTCGTTTCGACTGCATCTGCAAGCCGCGAACATCACCGGCAAGCCGGTCATCGTTCACACTCGCGGTGCGCGGGCCGACACCTTGAGCCTGCTGCGCGAGGCTGCACTGCCCCAGGGCGGGGTGCTGCACTGTTTCACCGAAGACTGGGACATGGCCAAGGCGGCGCTGGATCTTGGTTTTTACATATCCCTGTCTGGCATCGTCACCTTCCGCAACGCCGATGCGCTGCGCGACGTGGCGCGTCAGGTGCCAGCGGACCGGTTGTTGGTAGAAACGGACTCGCCTTACCTCGCGCCAATCCCATACCGGGGCAAACCCAACCTGCCTCAGTACGTGCGTGAAGTGGCCGAATTTCTGGCTATGTTGCGCGGTGAGTCTTACGAGCAGTTTGCGGAAATGACGACTGCCAACTTTGCCCGACTGTTCCCCTTGGCGCATCTGAAGGCTTGACGAATCGCAGGCAAAAAAAACCCGGGTTCTGGGGGGTGAATCCGGGTTAAGACCATTAGGAGTAAAACAAAGGTGCGCTATCCATCTGCACCTTTATTGGCGCGTCACTTGGGGGAGATGTCGCGCCAACGTACTAAGTATTGGTCATGCTCGCCCGGCGTCCAGTCGCTTCTGTACGTTTTTTAAACAGATTTGGAATAGCGGGGCGGTTGTTGAGTCCGTTTTATCTATGATTTACGGCCACATCTCTGGAATGCTGCCTGGGACCGAGATCGCATTGTCTGTTGGAGCGAGGCTTGCCCGCGAATCAGTTGGTGCGGTGTATCAGATGGCCCGCGTCATCGTTCTTCGCGGGCAAGCCTCGCTCCAACAGGGGGAGCGTGGTTTTCATGTGGGAGCCGAGCTTGCTCGCGATGAGACCAACACCATTCTTTTCCCCGAAGTGAGTTCCCGGATTGTCCGACACTCTCCCGTCAAAACCCGCACTTCACGCATTTAACGCACCATGGTCGGATGATCCGTGCAATTTCGCGCGGGTTAGGCATAATGCAGAGCTTCGATTTTGAGCCGTGCAGACCTTCTTAATATGCAAAAAGAACCTCGTAAGGTCCGTGAGTTTCGCCGTCGTGAGCAGGAAATCCTCGACACGGCGCTTAAGTTATTTCTCGATGAAGGCGAAGACAGCGTTACTGTCGAGATGATTGCGGACGCCGTCGGTATTGGCAAAGGCACCATCTACAAGCACTTCAAATCCAAGGCGGAAATCTATTTGCGCCTGATGCTCGACTACGAGCGTGATCTGAACGAGTTACTGCATTCAGCGGATCTGGAAAAGGACAAGGAGTCGCTTTCCCGCGCCTACTTTGAATTCCGCATGCGTGATCCACAGCGTTATCGCCTGTTTGATCGTCTGGAAGAGAAGGTCGTCAAAGGCAATCAGGTGCCAGAACTGGTCGAGGAGCTGCACAAGATCCGCGCCTCGAACTTCGAACACCTGACGCTGCTGATCAAAGGGCGGATCAACGAAGGCAAGCTCGAAGACGTCCCGCCGTATTTCCACTACTGCGCTGCCTGGGCGTTGGTGCATGGCGCCGTTGCGCTCTACCACTCGCCGTTCTGGAGCAATGTGCTTGAAGATCAGGAAGGCTTTTTTCAATTTCTGATGGATATCGGCGTGCGCATGGGCAACAAGCGCAAGCGCGATACAGATGTCATGGCCGATCCCAAGGCAGATTCCCCTGATCAGTAACCGGGCTGCTCCAAGGCTCTGTTTCAGGCATGCTGCACATTAAAACCCGCATTATTCAGCTTCCACGCACGCTCTGGCTCGGAAGCTGCATCCGACGACCATTCGCCGGTTTTCCGTCACCGGCATTTGGGAGGGGAATAATGCGTAGCCTGGTTCTGTTACTGGCGCTGTTGGCGTTGAGTGGTTGCATGAGTGTCAGCGATCTGGCCCAGGGCACCAAGGATCAACTGAGTGATGCCGGGATTCTCGACCACGGCGAAACCCGTCGTATCGGCAATTGGCGCATACAGGCTGACTCGTTCATCTATATCGCTCAAGGCGCGTTCGTACCGCCTAATTCCAGTCCCCATCCCAAGCAGAACGTAGTGGCTGAAGAAGCCTTCAACGGCTTCGTTGAATATTTCCCGATGGTTCGTCGCGCACGTACCCCATTGGGGCTGGATGAGGCAATGACCGAAGCCCGTGGTTTCGGCGCGCATTACTTGCTCTACACTCGATTTGCCAAGGCTGACGACCGGATCGGCAATACGGATGAATGGTCCGATCAGGAAGCGCTGGATCGGCTCGGTATTGATAACGGCGTGATCCAGTTGATGTTGATCGAAACCAGCACCCGCTATCTGATCGACACCGCCCGTATTCGTATTCGTGGCGGATTGCTGACGTTCTACGACAATAAACCAGAAGACCTGCTCGGCCCGCCGCTTGAGGAATATGCTCGCAGCCTGTTGGGTCTGAGTCGCTAAGGAGAAAAAATGACCGGTCCGGGCAAGGCCAATGATCTGTTCGCGCAGATCCCCAAGAGCAAAGGATTACCACCCGTTCACCTGTGGAATCCGGATTTCTGCGGCGATATCGACATGCGTATCGCGCGGGATGGCACCTGGTTCTACCTGGGTACGCCAATTGGTCGCAAACCCATGGTTCGTTTGTTTTCCACGATCATGCGTCGCGATGGCGACGATTACTTCCTGATTACTCCCGTGGAGAAGGTCCGGATTCGCGTCGATGACGCACCGTTCGTGGCGGTCAGTCTGGTGGTGGAGGGCGAAGGCGAGCAGCAGATTTTGCGCTTCTCGACCAATGTCGAGGATGATACCGAAGCAGGCCCGGATCACCCGTTACGCGTGATAGTCGATCCCCAGACTGAAGAGCCGGCCCCCTACATTCATGTGCGGGCCAACCTTGAAGCACTGATTCATCGCAACGTGTTCTACCAGTTGGTGGAGCTGGCCGTTTCCCGCGACATTGATGGTCAGCGCTGGCTGGGCGTCTGGAGTCACGGAGAGTTCTTTCCCATAGGCCTTGAGCCTTGAATCAATAAGTTGCCGCTCAATTGCTTGCTTTGTACTCGGCGGTTAAAGTGCCGCTCCCCGTTTTACCTGAGGTTTTTGCATGAATCAGTCCTTTGATATTGCCGTTATCGGCGCCACCGGTACTGTCGGCGAAACCATCGTCCAGATTCTCGAAGAGCGTAACTTCCCGGTTGCGCAGTTGCATCTGCTGGCCAGTATCGAGTCGGCAGGTCATTCCGTGCCGTTCAGGGGCAAAAATGTGCGCGTGCGCGAAGTCGACGAGTTCGATTTCAGCAAGGCGCAGGTTGCGTTCTTTGCAGCGGGTCCGGCGATTACCCGCAGCTATGCTGCCCGTGCGACCGCCGCTGGGTGTTCGGTCATTGATCTGTCTGGTGGGTTGTCCCCGGAGGAAGCACCGAACGTCGTTCCCGAAATCAATGGCGCTTTGATCGAGTCGTACGGCAAACCGTTTCAGGTGGGTAGCCCAAGTTCTTCCGGTGCAGCGTTGGCGCTGACACTGGCACCTTTGCTAGCGGTGCTGGACATTCAGCGAATCAGCGTCACGGCTTGTCTGGCGGTATCGAGCCAAGGGCGTGAAGGCGTCGCTGAACTGGCGCGTCAGACGACAGAGTTACTCAATGTTCGTCCGCTGGAGCCGCGCTTTTTTGATCGGCAAATGGCCTTTAACCTGCTGGCCCAAGTGGGTACGCCAGATGCAGAAGGGCATGTACCGCTGGAAAAACGTCTGGTCGCGGAGTTGCGAGAGTTGCTGGCTCTGCCTTTACTGAAGGTTTCTGCGGCAACCGTGCAGGCGCCGTTGTTTTTTGGCGACAGCTTCACGGTTTCGTTAGTGACGGCGGCATCTGTGAATCTCGGAGCGGTCAACAAGGCACTGGAGTCTGCGGCTGGAATCGAGTTGGTCGAAGCTGGTGATTACCCGACTGCGGTCGGCGATGCTGTAGGGCAGGACGTTGTTTATGTAGGACGCGTCCGGAGTGGGATCGATGATCCTTGTGAGTTAAATCTGTGGGTCACGTCGGACAATGTACGCAAAGGTGCAGCTCTCAACGCTGTGCAGCTCGCTGAATTGTTGATAAAAGACTATGTGTAAAAGATACTTGGCGGCAATTTGAAGAATCATTCTAGCCAGGCGTGTCCTCCAAGCTCCTGAGATGAGTACTTTTTACCTCTCGGATGCCGAGGAATTTTTTAACAAGGGATGGGCTATGGTTCAGGTTCGCAAACTGGTTTTAGCAATTGCTGCGGCTTCCGCGCTGTCATCTGGAATGGCGCATGCGCTGGGGCTTGGGGAATTGTCGGTCAAGTCGACCCTGAACCAGCCGTTGGTAGCCGAAATCGAACTGACGGAAGCGCAGGGGCTTAACGCCTCGCAAGTGGTGCCAAGTCTGGCAACCACCGCCGATTTCGCTCAGGCCGGTGTCACCCGTCAGGCGTTTCTCAACGACCTTACGTTTACCCCGGTGATCAACGCCAGCGGCAAGAGTGTCTTGCGTATTACCTCCAGCAGGCCGGTACGCGAACCCTTTGTGAAATTCCTCGTTCAAGTGTTGTGGCCAAACGGTCGCTTGCTGCGCGAGTACAGCCTGCTGCTGGATCCGCCTAAATATTCCCCGGAAGCGGCAGCCGCTGCTGCAGCGGCCGCTTCAGCTCCAGCTGCTGCGACCCAGTTGCCTTCTACGGCGCCGGCTGCCGAGCAACCGGCTGCTCCGGCGCCAACGCCAGCCGCCGAGACGCCGGCCGCACCAGCGCCAGTCGCGGACAGCAGTGCCCGGCAGGCCTCGTACACCACCAGCAATAACGACACGTTGTGGGAAATTGCCGAGAAAAATCGCAATGGCGGCACCGTGCAACAGACGATGCTGGCGATTCAGGCGCTGAACCCGGACGCATTCATTGGCGGCAACATCAACCGACTCAAGAAAGGTCAGGTATTGCGCTTGCCGACGCCTTCGCAGTCAACGACCTTGCCTCAGCCTCAAGCGATCACCGAAGTGGCTGCGCAGAATCAGGCATGGCGCCAGGGGCGTAGAACGCCTTCCGGCACGCGTCAGGTTGATGCAACCCGTCGCGATCGTGCCGGTGAGGCACCTTCCCGGGTGGAAGCGGGCGATAACCTGAGTCTGGTATCTGCAGGTTCAAATGCTGCGGGCAAAGGCTCTGCAGGCGAAAAAGAATTAAGCAACAAGCTGGCCGTGGCTCAGGAAAATCTGGACACCGCACGTCGTGATAACGCGGAGCTCAAGAGCCGCATGAACGACCTGCAAAGCCAGCTGGACAAGATGCAACGTCTGATTCAGCTGAAAAGCGATCAATTGGCCAAGATGCAGGCTGCCGGAGGCGTAGTTCCGCCTGCGACTCCGGGTGCGACGCCTGATGCCGCAGCGGCCGCAAAACCTGCTGACTCGGCCATGCCCGCCACAGTGGTTGGCGCGCCGGGTACGCCTGAAGCTGCTGCCAAACCGCCAGGCGAGATTGCCCCGGAAGATGCGCTACCAGCTGGTGCCGCTCAGGTCACCGCGCCTGGTGCAGATCAGCCGTTGGCCGTTGAGCCGGTAGTCGCGCCGGAGTCCGACGCGGATAACGCCTTCAAACAGTTGCTCAATAATCCGATTGTGCTTGGCATCATCGGCGGCGCTGTAGTGCTGTTCCTGCTTCTGTTGATGCTGTTCCTGGCCCGTCGTCGCAATGCCAAGGCCGAGGCCGAGAAGCACAAGCGCATGGCGCGTGCTCTGGCTGAAGAGTCTGACTTTGTGTCCGACATGGATATGGACGTGCCGCAAGCCAGTTTCGAAGGGTTGGGCGTTGCTTCGCCTAACGTGGCAATGACGCCACCGCCTGCTGCTGGCGGTCCGAAAGAGCGTCCGGCTGATCCGCTGGTTCAGGCTGAAATCCATATCGCTTACGGCCGTATGAATCAGGCGGTCGAACTTCTGGAAGAGGCTGTTAAAGAAGATCCTGCTCGTGATGATATCCGTCTCAAGCTGATGGAAATCTACGCCGAGCAGGGCAACACCAAGGCCTTCGCCGCGCACGAGCGCAAAGTGGTGGCACGGGGAAAGCATGAAGCTGAGGTCGAGCAGCTAAAGAGTCGTTACCCGACCATGGTTACCGCAGCTGTTGTGGCTGCGGCGGCAACAGCGACGGCTGCAGCAGTGGCCGCCGAACTGGATGCGAAATACGTTGAGGAGCTGCTGCTCGACGAAGAAGAACCGCAGCCGCCTGTCGCTGAAGTACAGCCAGAGCCAGAGCTGGCTTCAGAGCCGGAGCTGGAACCTGAGCCAGTCGTCGCAGCGTCAGTCCCTGAAGCTGAAGTTCCGGCTGCTGAGGTTGATGACTTCGAGCAGGATTTCGATCTGAGCCTTGACGATCTGGAACAGGCTTCGCCGGAGCACGTGGTCGATCTGACCGCGCCGGCAGAGGTGAGCGATTTCGAGCTGGATGCACCAACACCTGAGCCTGAGCCGCAGGAGCCGAGCTTTGAGTCGCTCCTGAAGCAGCAGACTGAAGCGCCCGTGGTCAGCACGCCTGACGACCTGGACGATTTCGATCTGGATCTGGCGGAAGACGAACCCGGGCTGACCACGGAAGATGATTTCTTGCTCAGCCTCGACGAAGAGCCGTTGGACCTGGGTGAGCCTGCTCCTGTAGTGGCAGCCGAACCTGAGCCTGAGCTGGAGCACGATCTGGATTTGCCGGATGACTTCGACCTGTCGCTGTCTGACGAAATTGAGTCTGATCCTGCCGCACAGGCATTCGCTTCCGAGATTGAGGACGTCAACGCGGAACTGGAGCGTTTGTCGCAGAATCTTGAGCACCCGCCGATGGCAGAGCCTTTCGATACGCCTAGCTTCACCGCTGATGACATGGCGTCGATGGATGATGAGCCAGAGTTCGATTTCCTGTCCGGCACCGACGAAGCCGCCACCAAGCTCGATCTGGCACGCGCCTACATCGAAATGGGTGACAGCGACGGCGCTCGCGATATCCTCGATGAAGTGGTGTCCGAGGGTAATGACGGTCAGAAAACCGAAGCGCGGGACATGCTCTCTCGTCTGGTCTGATTCGTTACCGCTGTGTTGCAACGGCCGCTTATGCGGCCGTTTGCATTTATAGCGTCGGGCACATGGCGTCTTTTTTCGACGGCCCTATAATGGCCGCCATTTTGCAATCCGACAGGCTTTTACCTCTTGGCGAACATAGATAACCCGGCAGCCGAAATGGCTGCTGAAGGCTTTTCCCGAATTGCGCTCGGGGTCGAATACAAAGGCTCGCGTTATTCCGGTTGGCAGCGTCAGGCATCCGGTGTGCTGACGGTTCAGGAAACCCTCGAAAACGCATTGTCGAAAGTCGCCGATTCGCCAGTCTCGTTGATGTGCGCCGGACGAACCGATGCCGGTGTGCATGCCTGCGGGCAGGTCGTGCATTTCGATACGCAGGCCCAGCGCTCGATGAAGGCCTGGGTGATGGGCGCCAACATCAATTTGCCCCATGACATCAGTGTCAGTTGGGCCAGGGTCATGCCTGCAGATTTCCACGCTCGCTTCAAAGCCATCGCACGCCGTTATCGCTACGTGATCTACAACGACCAGATCCGTCCGGCGCACCTGAATCAGGAAATTACCTGGAACCATCGCCCGCTGGATGTCGAGCGCATGGCGCAGGCAGCGCAGTACCTGGTCGGGACTCATGATTTCAGTGCTTTCCGTGCAGGGCAGTGTCAGGCCAAGTCGCCCGTCAAACAGCTGCATCATCTGCGGGTGACGCAGCACGGCAAGATGATTGTCATCGATATACGTGCCAATGCGTTTCTGCACCACATGGTGCGCAATATCGCTGGTGTGCTGATGACCATTGGCGCAGGAGAGCGGCCGGTTGAGTGGGCGAGCGAGGTGCTGGAAAGCAAGGTGCGTCGAACGGGCGGGGTGACCGCGCACCCGTTCGGGCTTTATCTGGTACAGGTGGAGTATCGCGACGAGTTTCCACTGCCTGAGCGTTATATCGGGCCGCACTTTCTTACGGGCTTCTCGGAACTTGACGGCTGACGCCTGTAACAGCATTTGTTAACATCCGGGCCTTTCCCGAAAGGCTTGAGGTTTTCTTTACATGTCAGCCGTTCGCAGCAAGATCTGCGGGATTACCCGCATAGAAGATGCATTGGCTGCCGTCGAGGCGGGTGCCGATGCCATCGGCTTCGTGTTTTACGCCAAAAGCCCAAGGGCAGTGAGCGTTCAACAAGCGCGGGCAATCATTGCCGCCTTGCCGCCGTTTATCAGTACGGTGGGTTTGTTCGTCAATGCCAGTCGTTGTGAGCTCAACGAAACCCTGGATGCTGTGCCGCTGGATATGTTGCAGTTCCACGGAGATGAGACGCCTGAGCAGTGCGACGGCTATCATCGTCCGTTCATCAAGGCATTGCGGGTGCAGGCGGGTGACGATATCGCTGCCAGTTGCCGTTTGTACTCTAGGGCGAGCGGTATCCTGCTCGACACATTTGTCGCAGGCGTTCCAGGCGGTACGGGTGAAACCTTTGACTGGGCGCTGATCCCGAACAGTCTTGAAAAGCCGATTATCCTGGCAGGCGGTTTGACCTCTGCCAACGTGGCTCAGGCCATTACCCAGGTTCGGCCTTACGCGGTAGACGTCAGCGGCGGTGTTGAGAAGAGCAAGGGCATCAAGGATCATGACAAGATTCGTGCGTTCATGAGCGCAGTGCACGGCTGCTGATGGCGGTTCGATGTGACGGGTTTTCGTCAGCCACCGTCCATAATCCTGTCTGTGCGACAGGCAGGCAGTCCCGGATATGCGGGTGGATTTTTTACGGGTGAGGTTCGAATGGCCTCGCCACGGTTGTTGAATCGCGATTGAAGCTGTGCGGCTGGCACGCCACGATATTTGGCAGCCACCGACAAGCTGCTTCAATTCATTTACGAATTAGTTAAAAGGGCATGCGCAGGGTGCTGAGTCACCCGGCGTTCGAGCCACCGGTACTGGAGATATAGAGCATGAGCAACTGGTTGGTAGACAAACTGATCCCTTCGATCATGCGTTCCGAGGTCAAGAAGAGCTCGGTTCCTGAAGGCCTCTGGCATAAATGCCCATCCTGCGAAGCGGTGCTTTATCGTCCAGAGCTGGAAAAGACCCTGGACGTTTGCCCCAAGTGCAACCACCACATGCGCATCGGCGCGCGTGCTCGTCTGGATATCTTCCTCGATGAAGAAGGTCGTTCCGAAATCGGTGCCGATCTGGAGCCGGTTGACCGTCTCAAGTTCCGCGACAGCAAAAAGTACAAGGATCGCCTCGTCGGTGCCCAGAAACAGACCGGTGAAAAAGATGCACTGATTTCCATGAGCGGATCCCTGTTGGGCATGCCGGTTGTGGTCTCGGCGTTCGAGTTCTCCTTCATGGGCGGTTCGATGGGCGCGATCGTAGGCGAGCGCTTCGTTCAGGCTGCCAACTATGCGCTGGAAAATCGCTGCCCGATGATCTGCTTCGCCGCTTCCGGTGGCGCGCGTATGCAGGAAGCGTTGATCTCGCTGATGCAAATGGCCAAGACTTCGGCCGTGCTGGCGCGTCTTCGCGAAGAAGGCCTGCCGTTCATTTCCGTACTGACCGACCCGGTTTACGGCGGTGTTTCCGCGAGTCTGGCCATGCTGGGTGACGTGATCGTCGCTGAGCCAAAGGCTCTGATCGGCTTTGCCGGTCCTCGTGTCATTGAGCAGACCGTTCGTGAAAAACTGCCGGAAGGCTTCCAGCGTAGTGAGTTCCTGCTGGACCACGGCGCTATCGACATGATCATTCCTCGTCAGGAACTGCGTCAGCGTCTGGGTAACCTCCTGGCGCAAATGATGAACCTGCCGACACCCAAGTTCGTCGCGCCGGTTATCGAGCCAATCATCGTTCCTCCGGCGCCCGCCAACGTATGACGCCAGGATCCCTGGGTGATTGGCTCGCCTATCTGGAGCAGTTGCATCCCTCTGCCATTGATATGGGGCTGGACAGGTCGCGACAGGTAGCGCAGCAATTGGGTTTGACCCGGCCTGCGCCCAGGGTGATTACGGTAACCGGTACCAACGGCAAAGGTTCGACCTGCGCCTTTCTGGCTTCGTTGCTCCGTGCTCAGGGTCTTAAGGTCGGTGTTTACAGTTCTCCGCATTTGTTGCGCTACAACGAGCGTGTGCAAGTGCAGGGCGTTGAGGCCACTGATTTAGAACTCTGCGATGCGTTCGCCGCTGTCGAGGCTGCGCGTGGCGATGTCACGCTGACCTATTTCGAAATGGGGACTCTGGCGGCTTTCTGGCTTTTCGAGCAGGCGGCGCTTGATGTCGCCGTGCTTGAGGTGGGCCTGGGTGGTCGTCTCGATGCCGTCAACCTGATCGATTCCGATCTGGCGGTAGTGACCAGCATCGGTATCGATCACGCGGACTGGCTGGGCGATACCCGCGAGTCCGTAGCGTTCGAAAAGGCGGGGATTTTCCGCGAAGGTTGCCCAGTGCTGTGCGGTGATCCTGATCCTCCTGCGCCACTTCTCGACAAGGCCAAACAACTCAATTGCCCGCTGATGCTGCGCGGCCGTGAGTTCGATCTGACGATCAATGAGCGGAACTGGAGCTGGACGGGGCGAGACGGGCAGGGGCAGCGGGTTGAATTGCTTGATTTGCCATTGCTTGACCTTCCTATGGAAAACGCAGCCTTGGCGTTGCAGGCTTATCTATTGCTGGATATTGCCTGGCAGCCGGAGCTGATTCTTGCTGCATTGCTCGATACACGGATCATCGGTCGTCTGGATCGTCGCGCCTTCAACTGGCATGGCAAGCGGCTGAATCTGCTGATGGACGTGGGGCACAACCCCCACGCTGCGCAGTTTCTGGCGCAACGCATGGCTCAGCGTCCGGTGGCAGGAAAGCGCTTGGCGGTCTTTGGTCTGTTGGCTGACAAGGAGCTGGAAGGTGTCGTTGCCGAGCTGGCTTCCAGTATCGATGACTGGGCTGTTGCACCGCTTCCGACCTCGCGCAGCCGACCAGCAAATGATTTGCACGTGGCACTTGAGAACCTTGGTGCGCACGTGACGTCCTATCAGAGTGTTGCGCTGGCACTTGAAGCCCAATGCGCGCACGCTACAGCCGATGACGAGATTTTGCTGTTCGGGTCTTTTTACTGTGTTGCCGAGGCCCTGGAATGGTTGACCCGGCACGCCATAGAGGAAGCTGCAAATGGCTTTGCTGGATAACGTATTCAAACAGCGAATGGTCGGTGCCCTGGTGCTTATCGCCGTGGCGGTGATCTTCCTGCCTATGCTGTTCACACGTCAGGATGAGACGCGCCACGTTCAGGTCGATGCGCCCGCTGCTCCGCAAGCGCCTGCAGCGCCTCAAGTGCAGGTTCAGCCAGTGCCGGTGCCTGAGCCTCAGGTTCCCACTCAGGAGCCTATCCCTGGCGACGATGAAATAGCTGCGCAAAGCCAGGCACCGTCCATGCCGATCGCTCCGGCTCCGCCTGAAGTGAAGACTACGACCCCGCCTGCCGTCAAGCCGGCCGCCAAGCCAGCTCCGACGCCAGTTCCGACGCCAACACCGGCGCCAGCCCCGGCGGCGCCTGCAGCACAAGCGACTGCCAAACCAGCCACGCCGTCAGGTGTCGACGCTAACGGTCTGTCGGTAAGCTGGTCGGTACAATTGGCGAGCATGTCCAACCGTGCCAACGCCGACAACCTGCAGAAGACCCTGCGCACTCAGGGCTATAACGCCTACATCCGTACCGCAGGCGGCGTGAACCGGGTGTTTGTGGGTCCATTGATCGAGCGTGCAGAAGCTGATCGCTTGCGTGATCAGCTCGACAAGCAGCAGAAGCTCAAGGGCATTGTGGTGCGCTTTCAGCCTGAGCAGGGTTGATGCTTTTCAGATGATTGCACAGCTGCCGGAAATGCTGCTTACCGGCAGGCTGGCGCTCTGCTAAAATGCGCCGCCTTATCTGTTTGCAGGCTCAAACGTGCCCTTTACCCCGGTCGACTGGGCGATCTTCGCGATCGTCGCTATCTCCGCTCTGATCAGTCTCAAGCGCGGCTTCGTCAAGGAAGCCCTGTCTCTGGTGACCTGGATCATTGCAGGCGTCGTCGCCTGGATGTTTGGCGCGGGATTATCAGGTTATTTGGTCAACTACATCGAAACACCATCGTTTCGGGTTATTGCGGCCTGTACTATTCTATTCGTCGCCACCTTGCTGGTTGGCGCAATGATCAACTTTCTTATTGGGGAACTGATTCGTGTCACCGGGCTTTCCGGGACCGATCGCTTTCTCGGCATGGTCTTTGGCGCAGCGCGCGGAGGCTTGCTTGTAGTAGTGGCCGTCGGGCTGTTGAGCCTGGGGCCGGTACAACAGGATCAATGGTGGCAGCAATCGAGGTTGGTGCCGCAATTTCTCATGGTCGCTGACTGGTCGAAAAACCTGATTCTCGGGATGTCCAGCAAGTGGCTCGCCAGCGGAGTCAGCGTACCTGCTGAACTGCCGTTCAAGGAACACCTTCTGCCGCCTACAATGCCGCAGGAAGTGCTCGGTAAATCCAGTTCCACTAAGTAGGGGTTGTGTCGCATGTGTGGCATCGTCGGTATCGTCGGTAAGTCGAACGTCAATCAGGCGCTGTATGACGCGCTCACCGTCCTCCAGCACCGCGGCCAGGACGCTGCCGGTATCGTAACCAGCCACGACGGCCGGTTATTCCTGCGCAAGGACAACGGCCTGGTACGTGATGTGTTCCATCAGCGCCATATGCAGCGTCTGGTCGGGCACATGGGTATTGGTCATGTGCGCTATCCAACGGCAGGCAGCTCGACTTCAGCTGAAGCCCAGCCGTTTTACGTCAACTCGCCGTATGGCATTACGTTGGCGCACAACGGCAACCTGACCAACGTTGAGCAACTGGCCAAGGAGATTTACGAATCTGACCTGCGCCACGTCAACACCAATTCTGATTCGGAAGTGCTGCTGAACGTTTTCGCTCATGAACTGGCCGTGCGCGGCAAGTTGCAGCCAACCGAAGAAGACATCTTCGCTGCTGTCACTGACGTGCATAAACGCTGCCGTGGCGGTTACGCCGTGGTTGCGATGATCACCGGTTACGGTATCGTCGGTTTCCGCGATCCGGACGCCATCCGTCCGATCGTTTTCGGTCAGCGTCACACCGATGAAGGCGTCGAGTACATGATTGCCTCCGAGAGCGTCTCACTGGACGTGCTCGGCTTCACCCTGATTCGCGATCTGGCGCCGGGCGAAGCGGTTTACATCACTGAAGATGGCAAGCTGCACACTCGTCAGTGCGCAACCAATCCCAAGTACGCACCGTGCATTTTCGAGCACGTCTATCTGGCGCGTCCGGACTCGATCATCGACGGTATCTCGGTCTACAAGGCGCGTCTGCGCATGGGCGAGAAGCTGGCTGACAAGATCATGCGCGAGCGTCCGGATCACGACATCGACGTGGTTATCCCTATTCCGGACACCAGCCGCACGGCGGCACTGGAACTGGCCAACCATCTGGGCGTCAAGTTCCGCGAAGGTTTCGTCAAGAACCGCTACATCGGCCGTACGTTCATCATGCCCGGTCAGGCCGCGCGCAAGAAATCCGTACGCCAGAAGCTCAACGCCATCGAGCTGGAGTTCCGCGGCAAGAACGTCATGCTGGTGGATGACTCCATCGTGCGTGGCACCACTTGCAAGCAGATCATCCAGATGGCCCGTGAAGCCGGTGCCAAGAACGTTTACTTCTGCTCCGCGGCACCTGCCGTTCGTTACCCGAACGTCTACGGCATCGACATGCCAAGCGCTCATGAGCTGATCGCTCATAACCGCAGCACTCAGGACGTTGCCGATCTGATCGGTGCCGACTGGTTGATCTATCAGGACCTGAATGACCTGATCGAAGCGGTGAGTGGCAGCAAGAAGATCAAAATCGACAACTTCGACTGCTCGGTCTTCGACGGCAAGTACGTGACCGGTGATATCGACGAGCATTACCTGAACAAGATCGAGTCGGCGCGTAATGACGCCTCCAAGGTCAAGACCCAGGCGGTCAGCGCGATTATCGATCTGTACAACAACTAATCATCACGGAGAGGGCGCATGACTCAGGAATGGGATGCCGGTCGGCTGGACAGCGACCTTGAGGGCGTTGGTTTCGACACACTCGCTGTGCGTGCCGGTCAACACCGCACGCCGGAAGGCGAGCATAGCGATCCGCTGTTCTTCACCTCAAGTTATGTGTTCCGTTCAGCCGCCGATGCGGCTGCGCGTTTCGCAGGCGAAGTGCCGGGCAACGTTTACTCGCGCTACACCAACCCGACGGTGCGCTCTTTCGAAGAACGTATCGCAGCGCTGGAAGGCGCCGAGCAGGCCGTTGCCGCTTCAAGCGGCATGGCCGCGATCATGGCTGTGGTCATGAGCTTTTGCAGCGCTGGCGATCACGTGCTGGTTTCCCGGAGCGTATTCGGCTCGACCATCAGTCTGTTCGAGAAGTACTTCAAGCGTTTTGGCGTTGAAGTGGATTACGTGCCGCTCGCCGAACTGGCTGGCTGGGATGCCGCTATCAAGCCCAACACCAAAATGCTGTTTGTTGAATCACCGTCCAATCCTCTGGCCGAACTGGTCGATATCGCCGCTCTGGCAGAAATCGCTCACGCCAAAGGCACCCTGCTGGTAGTCGATAACTGCTTCTGCACACCAGCGCTCCAGCAGCCGCTGGCGATGGGTGCTGACATGGTCGTGCATTCCGCCACCAAGTTCATTGACGGCCAGGGCCGCTCCATGGGCGGTGTGGTTGCCGGTCGCAGCGAACACATGAAAGAAGTGGTCGGCTTCCTGCGTACTGCCGGGCCGACGCTAAGCCCGTTCAACGCATGGATCTTCCTCAAGGGCCTCGAAACCCTGAACCTGCGCATGCGCGCTCACTGTGCCAGTGCTCTTGAGCTGGCACAGTGGCTGGAGCAGCAGGACGGCATCGAGAAGGTGCATTACGCCGGTCTCGAAAGCCATCCGCAACATGCTCTGGCAAAGCGTCAGCAGAAGGCTTTCGGCGGGGTTTTGAGCTTCGAGGTCAAGGGTGGTAAAGAGGGCGCGTGGCGTTTCATCGATGCGACACGCCTGATTTCGATCACCGCCAACCTGGGTGACAGCAAAACCACCATCACGCACCCGAGCACTACGTCCCATGGACGTCTGGCGCCTCAGGAGCGTGAAGCTGCGGGCATCCGCGACAGCCTGATCCGGGTTGCTGTAGGCCTGGAAGATGTCGCTGACCTGAAGGCGGATCTGGCGCGTGGTCTTGCGGCACTGTGAATGATTGGGTGATGGAGGCCGCCAGCACCAGTAATGGGCGGGTGGCCCTGGTAACGGGTGCTGCACGAGGGATCGGTCTGGGCATTGCTGCCTGGCTGATTACCGAGGGCTGGCAGGTTGTTCTGGTTGATGTGGATCGCAAGCGAGGCGCTCTGGTCGCTCAGGCACTGGGCGATAACGCGATCTTCATTGCCATGGACGTTTCCAGCGAAGAGCAGGTTGCGGCAGGCGTGGCCGAGGTCATTGGCCAGTTCGGTCGTCTCGACGCGCTGGTATGCAATGCCGCGATTGCCGATCCGCATAACACAACGCTTGAGAGCCTGAGCCTGGCGCACTGGAATCGGGTGCTGGGGATCAACCTCAGTGGTCCGATGCTGCTGGCCAAGCACTGCGCCCCCTACTTGCGCGCTCACGCGGGCAGTATCATCAACCTGACCTCAACCCGCGCGCGACAGTCAGAAGCCGATACTGAAGCTTATGCAGCGAGTAAGGGCGGTCTGTTGGCGTTGACTCATTCGCTTGCCATCAGCCTTGGGCCCGAGATCCGCGTCAACGCGGTCAGCCCTGGCTGGATTGACGCCCGGGATCCTTCTGTACGGCGTGCTGAGCCGCTATCAGACGCCGATCACGCGCAACATCCGGCGGGCAGAGTAGGCACGGTGGATGATGTGGCAGCGATGATCTCCTGGCTGCTGTCGCGCAATGCCGGGTTCGTCACGGGGCAAGAGTTCGTGGTGGACGGTGGTATGAGCAAGAAGATGATTTATCTGTAGCAGCGGCGAGTTTCAAGCTGCAAGCTGCAAGAGAAAGCGAGCCTTCGGGTTCGCTTTTTTGTTTTTGGCTTGGAGCTTGAAACTTGCGGCTGGAAGCTGCTCTTAAAAAAAACTTCAAGCAGGGTATTGACTTAGGTTCGTTAGGTGCGTAAATTTCGCGGCCTCAACGAAGCAAAGGGTGATTAGCTCAGCTGGGAGAGCAGCTGCCTTACAAGCAGCGGGTCGGCGGTTCGATCCCGTCATCACCCACCACTTCGTGAGTTTCAATGTTGCAATATTGAAAGGTTACATAGCGATACCGGACGTAAGTCCACCGACAAGCAGCGGTAGTTCAGTCGGTTAGAATACCGGCCTGTCACGCCGGGGGTCGCGGGTTCGAGTCCCGTCCGCTGCGCCATATTTGACGGATCAGATCAGTCTGGTCTGCGATTGAAAAGCCTCAAGGCTTCTCGGTCAGGGTTACAACGAAGCAGGTTCTCGAAAGCATGCTTCAACGATTCAAACGGACGCAAGTCCGAGCGATACGCAGCGGTAGTTCAGTCGGTTAGAATACCGGCCTGTCACGCCGGGGGTCGCGGGTTCGAGTCCCGTCCGCTGCGCCATACATAGCTTCGAGGCCCTTGAACTCCTTGAAGCGAAAGAAAGCGACCTTAACCGGTCGCTTTTTTTTGCCTGATTTTTATGTTCAGGTGTGACGCCCTCGCGGCTGAAGTCCTCCGGGAAATGCCGTCCGTTGATTGAAATGCATTTCATGTGGGCGTAGGGGTATCCATGGCGTCACTATCTTTGGCCGCAACCATCGGACCTGTAGGAGCTCACCGAGGTTACGAGGCCAGCGATAGCGGTTTGTCTGACACTCTGCCATCGCTGGCCTCGTAACCTCGGTGAGCTCCTACAGGAATGGGTTCAGCCTGCAAAATGCATTGTGTTTGATAGGTCTTTGTTTACTGCGAGACAGTGCCGCTCCTACGGCCTATTTATCGGCACGCAAACCCTCGAGCAACGCCTCCCAGCTGCCAAACAGCGCATTTGAGCTGATCAGGCGTCTTTGCTTGCCAGCCCCGAGCACAAGCGCAGGAACGCCGCTCGTGCCCATCTGACCCATTAACGCCTGCGCTACCTTGACCCGCTCACGGGAATGACTCAGTAATCCATCATCCTGCGCAAGCAACAGGCTGGCAGCCTCGCTCAGTCCCATGCCCGTGAGAATGCGAGCAAGAACCTCAAGGTCGGTGATATCCAGCCCCTCAACATAGCGGCCGCGTTGTATGCCTGCCAATGCCTCCAGTTCGCGCGACGGCACCGTCATCGCCACCGCGCTGAGCGCCCGGGTTGCAGGCCCGGAGTCGAAACGACGGGTGTGATCCCCAAGTATCTGGCGTTGGTATGCCTCGCTGAAAGGCTGTCCGGTCAGCGTGCCGATTCGAAGGTCGTTGGACCAGGCATAATCTGCAAAGCCTAGGTCCATCACCCGCGAGTTTTTATCCGCGAACAAGCCGGTAGGGGAAAGCGTGATGCTGAACTCGTCCAGCGCATCAAGGCGCTGTATCACTGACGAGGCTCCATAGCACCAACCGCATAGTAGATCGAAGAGGTAAGTGACGCTGACGGCTTCACTCACCACTTCATTTCACCTTTGGCCACTTTCGCGCTCAGCACCAGTGACGAGTCATCCGCCAGTTTCGGGTAATGCGCTTTCATCGCTGCAATCAGTGCGGCAGAGTCTTTGGCCTTGGCCGTTTCGGCATCAAAGGTTTTGATATAGCCCGCTGTGAATGTCGGTGATTGAAGAGCCGTTTGATCGCCCGGCAGGAAGTGGCCCGGCACAATGGTGGCTGGTTTGAGTTTCTCTATTGTCGCCAGGGTCGCCAGCCAGTCCTGGTGGGATTTGGCGCTCTGGGTGTCAGCCATCCACACGTGAATGTTGCTGGACAGCACCACGCCGCCTACCACGGCCTTGATCGACGGGATCCAGACGAAGCTACGGTCGGGTTGCGGACCGTCCAGGCCAATGACCTGCAGTTTCTGATCTTCCAGCTTCAGTTCAGTACCCTGCATTACTTCAGGCACGATGACCTTGCCCGGTGCGGCCGCGCCCAGCTTGGGTCCCCAGTAGGCCAGCTTGGCATCCTTGGTTTCGTTGATGTGTGCGACGGTCTGGGCGCTGGCTACAACCTTGGCTTTTGGGTAGGCGGAGGTAATGGTTTGCAGGCCGAAGTAGTAGTCCGGGTCGCCATGGCTGATATAAATCGTGGTCAGATTTTTCCCGCTCTTGCGGATTTTCTCGACGATCTGCTCGGCTTGAGTTTTCGAAAACTGCGCATCCACCAGAACCGCGTCTTTCTCACCTGTCACCAGGACTGAAGAGACCGGGAAGATGGCTTCTTCGCCCGGGTTATAGACATCCAGCTTCAGGGGTTGCGCGGCCTGGCTGGCACCCGCAAAGCCGAGCAGGGCGAAAGTGGCTAACAAGCGGCGTGCGGACAGCGAAATCATGTCGAGCTCCATCGTGGCAATGATAAGAGTCCGCAGGTTAGTTGAGATTTATAGATCGAAAAACGCTAGATTAGACGCAAGTTTGTTTCTGAAAACGGTCGAATCATGGATAAGTTGGCGGCAATGCAGGCTTTCGTCACCGTCGTGGATTGCGGGAGCCAGACCGCTGCGGCGGACAAACTCGGGATATCAAGGCCTGTGATATCCAGATTCCTTGCCGAACTGGAGGACTGGACCGGCGCCCGATTGATGCACCGCACCACGCGACGTCTGAACCTCACCGCGGCAGGGGCTGAGGTGTTGCCTTTATGTCGGCGAATGCTCGATCTGGCCGATGACATGCGTGCAGTAGTCGCCGCGCCAGAGGATGAGCCGAAAGGACTGCTGCGCGTGACGGCCAGCACCTCGTTCGGTCAGGCGCAACTGATGCTCGCGGTGACCGAGTTTGTCGAGCGCTACTCGCAAGTCAGCGTCGACATGGTGCTGCTCGACCGCACCGTCAATCTGGTGGATGAGCGCATGGACCTGGCAATTCGCATCACCAATGAACTGGACCCCAATCTTATCGCTCGCCGGCTGACCACCTGTCGTTCGGTGGTGTGTGCCTCGCCGGATTACCTGAAGCGGCATTCGACGCCAAAGGCTATCGAAGACCTGACACTGCATAACTGCCTGACGCATACCTATCACAGCAGCAGTCTCTGGCATTTCACCCATAAAGGTCTGCCGAAAAGCGTCGCAGTGAAGGGTAATCTCACCAGCAATGATTCGATCACCACGATGCAGGCAGCCCTGTGTGGTGCCGGAGTGGCGCTGTTGCCGACCTACCTGGCGTCGCCGCTGATTCAACAAGGTCAACTGGTTGCGCTGCTGCCGTCGTACCAGCCCATGGAGTTGGGGATATATGCGGTGTATGCCTCACGCAAGCACATGTCATCAGCCTTGCGCGCCATGCTCGATTTTCTTGCGCAGCGCTTCGGTACTGAGCCTGTCTGGGATCGTATTTAAGCGTGCTGTTCGCGAACGGGCTTCTCTTTATTTTCGATGCGTTTCAGATCTCATTCGAGCCCGGTACACTGGCGGAAGAATACAAAATGCAACGCTGTCTGGCCGGGTAGGGATACTTACAACATGTTCCAATACAAAAAACATATAAGCTTGCTCAATACCGCAGGTGTTTTAATATTTGCGCTCTTAGCCAGTGTCGATAGCGAAGCCAATGATATGCCTACCACAAAAAAACCATTTTATTTCGGCAGGTATACATTTGAGGTGCCTACCGATGGCGCGAATATTTGGTCGGCCTATAAGGTCATTGACACGAAAATACAACTCGTTAGCCATGATGGAAGGCGCGACCTCATTGCGGAGGTTTCCGACAAGATTAAAAAAATAAATATACTCCATGAGTCGGGTGCTGCAGATTATGAGCGAACCGTCGAGCTGGACGGAGGGGGTGCCATTGTTGTGTCCAAATTAACCAATTACGCTATGGATATATTTTATTTGACCAAGGGTAATACGTTATATAAGCAATCTGTAGGGTCTATTTCTTCAGCGGGAATAAACAAAGCCATTGCACTTGCAAGAGAGATCAATACGCTCATTCATGATCGCAACCCGGCTGAGCGCCCGCCAACCGGGACATTCGCCATTGAGGCGGGGTATCTCAATTTACCCCTTGATGAGTTTGAAGAGCAAGTCTCGATCGGATTACCTGTATCATCCATGCCCGGTATTCATTTGACGTTTGATACTCAGCGTATCGGTGAGCCAGAACCGAGCCTTCTGACGCGTTACGAAGAAAGGACGTCGGGTGTCCTGACATCGTTATTGACGAGCGTTCTGTCCAAAACTTCCGTGCTAAGAAAGTCAAAGAAAATAGTAGCCGGATTAAAGTTCGAAGAGTTATTGCTCAAGGCGAAGGTCGAGGGTAGGACACTCTATTCCTTCCGGCTTGAATACCCGGGCACACCGGAGTCCAGCATGGAGCCTTACACGGTCATTGAAATGAGCACACTTGATCGTGGTTTAAGCTTCCAGAACGATAAAGAGGCATTGCGCTTCTGGGATGATCTGGTTGCGAGCTTGAAGCGGATATGAAGAGAACGTGGCCGACGCTGCTGGCGGACCGCCAGAGAAAAGCGGTGTGCGCCCGGTAACTCAGCCGCTTGATAATGTTATTGAAAACGGAGTGCTGAGATGAGTCTCACGCTTTTGGAGTTTGCAAAGTCGTATGTCGCGGGAAGGCTGACATCAGAAATTTTCTCTGAGGCGTATAGCGAGCTTTGGAAGATTGAGCGAGACAGGAACGTTCTTCAGCTGGATGAGCCTTCGTTGAGCGAGTGCTTGTCCAGTATCTTCTGTGTTACGGATATGTACGAACCGGACAAGTCAAGAGACGCGTATGAATTTGACGATGAGATGCTTAAGGCTGAAGTCGCGAATTTGATAAGAAAAGTAGTCGCTGATTAGCGGGGGGAAGGGGAGTCAGACCTGCGGTCTCAGGGCCAGTATTTCGATGTGAAGGCAGGGCTTCACGTGAATAACTTTGTATTACGATCCAGGGATCAGAGGTTAATCCAAATGAGCTCGAAAAAAATCAATCAGAATTCCATTGAAAACACATTAAAAATTGACGACTTGGCTCTACATACCGTCGAAGTATTAGAACAGGCCAGGGCATGTCCTGAATTAATCTCTGGTGTAGATCTCGATATCTACAATGTGGAGGGAAGTTCAAGCATGAGGCAGTTTGTAGAATATAGAATGGGCACGCTTGGAAGAAGTGGCAGGGCACTTCATGGGGTAGAAGAATGTACGCTGAAATTAGAAAGGCTCGAGCCGGATCATCCCGTTAGCTGGGTCGCTAAAAAGGTGGGCAATAATATCCTGATTTTAATAGTCGATCGCGAACTTGATAGTGTTATACATGCAATGTCGACCGCCTCCAACAGTGGATGATACTAAGTAATAGAGCGCTATCATGATGTGAGTGCGGTGCTTTGAGCCGCGCAAGAAAATCAAGTTATCCGGAGCGTTCGCGGTAGCAGCTAACAACGGGGGCTGCTACCGCGATATCTCCTGAATCAAACGATCCTGGTTTACAGCTGGAATTTACTCACTTCACGTTGCAGGCTGCTGGCGAGGGTCTGCAGGCCTCCGCTGGTCTTGAGCAGTTCCTGAACAGACATATTGTTCTGTTCGGCCATTTGCGCCGAGCGTTCAACGTTGCGTGCTACGTCCTGGCTGGCGGCGGTCTGTTCGCGCAATGCGAAGGAAATCTGATCGACCACCTGCAGCACTTTGTTCGAGCTGTCGCGGATCTCGACGATTGCTTGTCCGGCAGTCCCGGCCATTGCTACGCCATCGTTCACTTCCTGCACGCCACCGCGCATGCTTTCAACCGTCTCCCGCACACCCGCCTGAATCTTCTCGATCATGCCAGCGATTTCCTTGGTCGATTTGCCGGTATTTTGTGCCAGCAGGCGCACTTCATCGGCTACCACCGCGAAGCCGCGACCTTGTTCACCTGCACGAGCGGCTTCAATGGCTGCGTTGAGCGCGAGCAGGTTGGTCTGATCGGCAATGCCCTGAATAACGCTGATGATCGATGAAATATGTTCGGAGTGCTGGCCGAGGTCGGCTACTTGTGCCGAAGAGTGCTGCACGGTCCGGGCAATACCGTTCATGCTCGTAAGGGTACCTTCAATGACCTGAGCGCCATCTTTCGACTGCTGACCCGACCGACTGGCGATTTCATGCGCTTCGTTGGCGTTCTCGGACACGTGATGAATGCTGACCGTCAGCTCTTCGATGGTGGCTGCCATTACCGAAGCAGATGTGGATTGTTCCTGCATAGCGCCGGACAGCTGTTGAGATGCACCGGAGATTTGCTGGACTGCGACAACCAATTGGTTAGCGGCCTGGCTGATCTGCTGAATCATCTCGCGCAGGCGGTTCTGCATGCGGTCAAAGGCTTTTGGCAGTTCATCGTGACTGCTGGTATCGATCACAGTGTCCAGCTTGCCGTTGGCGATAGCCGTGGCAGCATCAATTGCCAATTGCAGGCGTTTGGTCGTGCTGCGGCCGAGTATTGAGGCCAGAATCAGTGCGAGTATCGCTGCGCCAATGCCACCGCAGACGAGGACCATGAGCGCAAAATGCTTGGCATCGACCATGTTCTGAGTTCTGGTCACCAACAGCTTGTTTTCCGCGGCGCTGATTTCGGCCAACGTAGCGCGCATGCTGTCCATTTTGGCTTTGTCAGCCCCGGTTGTGATGCGCTTGTCCAGTTCGTCATCGGGCTCATTGCGCGCCGTCAGGTCACGGCGCAGGGCAATGATCGGTTTGACATCTTCTTCAAGCCAGCGCTTCTGAGTATCCCCCAGAGAGGCCAGGCGTCGTTGTTGTTCCGGATTATCGGCGGTCAGGCGTTTAAGCGACTCAAGCTCTTCGCTGAATTTCTTTTCGCCAGCCTGCAAGGGCTCAAGAAAGGCATCCTTCGACGCGATAACGAAGCCGCGCATCCCTGTCTCGATATTGATCAACTGCTCAAGTGCCAGCTGCGCTTCGCTCAGGACCTGATAGGTGTGAACGTTGCTGTTAGTGGCGTCCTCAACTTCTTCAAAACCTCGGTATGCGCTTGTTACCAGAATGGCAATCAGGGCGATGATGGCGAAAAAACTGAAGTAGAGCTTTTGCGAAATGCTGAGTTTATCGAACATGCTGTCGATCCTTGGGTAAAGCCGCTCCATGGCTTTTTAGATGTTGTAATTACCGAGAGCGGATGCTCAACTCGATCACGCCGCAATGAGTGATGGCACAACGATATTCACTAATTGCCTTATCGCCTCTATCTAATGGAACTTTAAAAGGTTCCGTGCCGTTCGTCGGAAGCTCTGGGCCGTGCATTTTGGCTGGCTCGTCAAATATTTTGACGTCGAAAAAACGACGATTTAGAGCAGCGAGCATTGAAAGATTAATCGACGGGTTCAGGCGAAGGCGCGCGACTATTTAGTGCCGCTAATGTGCTCATTCCTGAAGCAGGAGAGTGTTTTAAGGCGCAGTAACTGAATGCAGGAAAAACGTAGATTCTCTGCAGGAAAGCGGTGTACTGCCACGGCGAGTATTTTGTCTATTAATCTGTTTCGTGATCAGAGTTGCACAACTTCAACCGTCACAGACCGCCGCGACTGAAAGGGTGCCAGTAACGAAGGATCATCCAGTTCGTGAGTAATCAGCGTCCAGGGCTGACGCAGCGGGGTCCAGTGTTGCTGGCGCGCGCGTCCGAGCTTGGTGGCGTCGGCCAGTACATAAATGTGGGCGGCGCGGGCGATCATGGTTTCCTTGAGGTAAGCCTGCTCGGCGCTGGCTTCGCACAAGCCCAGTTCGGCCACTACCCCATCAGCACTCAGGAATACCTTATCGGCGCTCAGGTGTTCAAGGGCAGCCTGCGCGGCCACGCCGTAGGTCGACATGCTCGCGCTACGCAAATCACCGCCGAGCACCGTGATGCGCCCCTCGGGGATCAGTGCCAGATCAGCGAGGGCCATCAGGTTGTTGGTGATGACATGCAGGCCGCGACGCTGATTGAGTAGCTGAGCCAGTGCGCTGGTAGTGGTGCCACCTTCAAGGAACAGCGTGTCGTGATCCTGAATATGCGCCAAGGCGGCGCGGGCGATAACGGTCTTTTCCTGGCTGTGTTGCTGGCGGCGTTCTTCCACCGAGGTTTCCGGCTCGCGCATGCCGACATGTGCTGCGCCGCCATAGGTGCGAATCACCAGACCTTCTTCAGCCAGCGCGGTGAGATCCCGGCGGACTGTCGCTTCCGACACGCCCAACCGGGCGCACAGTTCATCGACGTTCGACTTTCCTGAAAGGACCAGTTCCAGTATCGATTGACGGCGATTTGCGACTTTCATGAACAGCCTTGGTATTGAGCGAGGAAAGAGGGGTTATCACATTAAACAGCGGTGCAATGCAACCGCAGAACCGGCGAGTCTATAGCGAGGCGCCGCCGCAGATCACCAGACTTTGCCCGGTGATGGCGCCTGCGTCCGGTCCGACCAAGAACGCCGCCATGCCAGCGACTTCAGACGGCTGCACGAAGCGGCCAATCGGCGGTTTGTTGGGCGGCGTGCCGCTGCGGGCCGGGTCCAGCAACATGGGGGTTTCAGTCGCGCCGGGGGCGATCAGGTTGACGGTGATTCCGTTGGTTGCTAGTTCCATGGCCCAGGAGCGCACCATTCCTTGCAACGCGGCCTTGGTTGCCGCGTACTGGCTGCGTCCATGGGCACCTTGCATGGTGCGGCTTCCGATCATCACGATCCTTGCGCCGGGGCGCAGTCTGCCATGCAGGGTGTTGACCAGATGGCTGGCCGCCGCGACGTGAACCTGCCACATCGCCTGTCCATCGTCCGGGTTCAACTGCCCCAACGGTGCGGTACGCATGAAGCCTGCTGCGTGAACAATGGCATCCAGCGTGTCGATGGGCTGCAAGGCCTGTTCAAGGGCGTGCAAATTGCTCAGGTCACATTCAGTCCAGTGAAAGTGAGGGTGATCGATATCGGCAGGGCGACGACTCAGGCCATGCACTCGCCAGCCATCAGCCAGCAGGCGCTGAGAGATGGCCATACCGATGCCGGAACTGACGCCGGTCAGTACTGCGGTTTTAGTGGCTCTTGTCATAAAAAGTGCCGCTCCTATCAAAAAAAATCACGGTCTGATTTGGAGTGCTTTTTTATCTGTAGGAGCGCGCTTGCCCGCGATAGCGTCAGCACAGTCGATAGATTATCGACTGTCAGATCCAATCGCGGGCAAGCGCGCTCCTACAGGTCCTGTTTGCTGATAGACAGCGTGGCCTGGGCCGCTTCTACAGAAAATCAGCGCACTGCCGCCAACGGCAAATGCACATGCTTGATCTTTTGCCGAAAGTACGTAAACGCCACGTGCAGACTGCCATCCCGTGCCTGAATAATGCTCGGATAGGAAAACTCGCGGTTGAGCTTTTCCTGAGAGTTATTGGTCAGGCAGAAACCATCCCCCAACTCCAGGTCCAGGCGCACCGGCCAGCTTTGCCCGTCATCGTGGGACAGCGCCAGGCTCATGGGCGCGCGGGGGATGCCCCACACCGCGCTTTTGCCATCTGCGCTTTGACCCGGTGTCACGCGGTCGTCGCCTTCATCTTCAATTTCGTCGTACAGCGAAGCCCGGCGCTGGCTGTGGCCCTCGGCGCTGACCGGGTTGTAGACCAGCGCCAGTTCGCCGCTGTTGAGCCGCACAAACTGGATTGAGGAATTGTTGTTCGGCAGTTCCGTAGCGACGGGCACGCTCCAGCTTCGCCCGCGATCGGTTGAGCGGCTGCTGTAGATCGAATCGGCCCAGCGGCTACGAAACAGGCCGAGCAAGCTGCCGTCGGCCACTTGATGAACGTTCATGTGCACGGCGCCGGTGCTGTCCGGGACGTCATGGCGCGACCAGCTTTGCCCTTGATCACTGGAAATCATCACCGCGCTGACGTCGTGATTACCCACCCATTTTTCGCCGGGGTGGGTGATGCAATACCAGACCGGCAACAGCCAGTCGCCGTTATCCAGCACCACCGGCGGTTGGCGCACAAAGGTGCCCGGTTCGTCGAACAGGGTTTCCACCGGGCCCCAGGTCTTGCCTTGATCTTCAGACAGGCGACGGCGAATGATCGCCGTTTCCTGATTGCCGGAAATCTGTGCGGTCCAGATCAGCCACAAAGGACCTTGCGGGGCCTGGAACAGGATCGGGTTCTGCTCGGAGCGAGTGTCATCCTGAGACAGTTTCTCCGGTTCGCTCCAGACGCCGGTCTGCGGGTCGCGGCGCGAGAGCAGTATGAAAATGTCGGACATGCCTTCCTGTGTTCCGGCGAACCAGGTGCACAGCACCGTACCGTCGGCCAGTTCATGCAGGTTTGCGGCATGGTTCTGTGCGTATGGGGTCGGCAGGAAGGCGTCCTGACGTTGTTCACTGATTGGCATGGGAAATCCCTTGTTTGTCGTTGCCGGATTTATCCTGACTGCGGGCGATTGATTGCGGGAACAGACGCTCCACGGCAATCACGATGGCCGGGGTGATCAGGGCGATGTACATGTTATCGATGCCGTACGGGTTATCCAGCAGGTACCAGACGCTCGTGGTGATGGATGAGGCGATCAGACCCAGGGTCGCGCCACGGCCGGAGCCGAAGAACGGCAGGTAGATGGCGATCATGGCCACCACGGCGATGGACAGGCGCAGCGCACGGGTGAAGAACGACAGGTTGAGGATTTCAGGCACGAAGAACACAAAGAACAGCGGCACAAAGCCGATGATCAAAGCAATGAAGCGAGTCGCCTTGAGTTCGCGATCCACCGACGGTTTACGCATTGGCACGTAGAAGTCCCGGACCACCAGCGAGGCGATTGCCAGCGCTACTGTACTGACGCTGACGAAGATCGAGGCGACCAGTGAAATGGTCACTACACCCGCCAGAACCGGACTCATGGACTGGAGGAAAACAGGCAGGGCGTAGAGGCTGCCCATGTCCGGATGCAGGTATTTGGAAGCCACACCGATAAAGCCCAGCGCCAGCGCAATCGGAATGCACAGCAACGAGGCGTAGAAGGTGGAGCGTTGGGCGGCTTTCGAGTCAGGCGTCGAAGAAATCGCCTGAATGATGAACTGGGTAGAGAAGATCGCACCCACGGTGCCGATGATCCACGCCATGATTTTCGAGCCGCCGATGGCGCCATCCCAGGTGAAGTAGTGTTCAGGCATGTTCTGAATCACCGGGGTGAATCCGCCCGTCAAATTCAGGGCCACATACAGCACGATCATCACGCCGATGTACTTCACGCCGGTGTGCAGGATGCTCATGTAAGCCACACTTTTCAGGCCACCGAACACGTAGTACAGGGTGCTGATAACCGCAGTAATGAACGCTGCAGTAGGCAGGTTGATCTTCATCACGGTGGCAATCGCTGCTGCGCCGCTGACGTAGTTACCGACGTTCACCAACAGCAGGGCGTAGATCATGATGATCGAAACGGCCAGCTTGGTAGAGTTGCCGTACTTCTTGGCGATGAACCCGGAAATGGTGAACTCGCCGGAGTTGTAGAGCTTGCGGGCCATGAGCAGGCCGAACAGCGGGAAGCCGATGGCGGCTGCGATCACCGACCAGGAGGCGGCGAAGCCACTTTCGAACGCGGCCTGGGCCGTACCGACCGTGGATTTGGCACCGATGAATTCCGACATCATCAGAATGCCGACGACAAAGGCGGGCATGGTGCGTGCGGCGACCATGTATTGCTCACTGGTTTTGCTGCGCAGTCGCAGGCTCATCCAGGTGGTGATGACGATGTAAACGACGACCATGCCGATGATGATCGCAGTGTCCTGCGAGTTGAAGGTTTCCATCATTTCGCTCCATTGTTGTTTTTGTGGCGCGTTGTTTCAGAGGACTTCAGGGATTGGTGTGAAAGATTGCGTGGCTCAAACAGCCACTGACTGGCGTGTCTCCCGCTTGCGGGTCGCAAGCTCAACGGCCTGACGCAGGGCTTCGATCAGACTGCGTTCGTCAGCGATGCCTTTACCGGCGATGTCGAACGCCGTGCCATGGTCGACCGAAGTGCGGATCACGGGCAGGCCGACGGTGACGTTGACTCCGGCTTCCAGACCCATGACTTTCACCGGGCCGTGGCCCTGGTCGTGATACATGGCCACGACCGCATCGAAGTCACCGCGGCCGGCGCGGAAGAACAGCGTGTCAGCAGGCAGCGGGCCCTCCACACGCCAGCCGCGGGCGCGCAGTTCATCGATGGCGGGTTGAATCTTGGTTTCTTCTTCGCCGTAGCCGAACAGGCCGTTTTCACCGGCATGCGGGTTGATGCCGCAGACCGCGATCAGCGGATTTTCGATCCCTGCGCGGGTCAGGGTTTCCCGGCAGCGCTCGATGGTGCGCTTGACCAGCCCCGGCTCGATTTTGGCGATGGCATCAATGATGCCCATATGGGTGGTGACGTGAATGACGCGCAGGGTCGGGGTCATCAGCATCATCGAGACTTCTTCGATGCCCAGCAGGTGCGCGAGCATTTCCGTGTGGCCAGGGAAAATATGCCCACCCGCATGCAACGCTTCCTTATTCAGGGGGGCGGTGCAGATCGCGTCCAGCTCGCCGCTTTCAGTCAGTTGGACGGTGCGCTCGATGTAGCGAAACGCTGCGTTGCCCGCAACGGCGGAAAGCTTGCCGTAAGGCATGTCCGCCGGTATCAGGCCCAGATCGATACAGTCCACCGTGCCCAGTTCGAAGCGGGCGCTGGCGGGGGAGGCGATACTGTTGACCCGCAGGCTGCCACCGACAATCCGGTTGGCATCTTCAAGGCGTTTGGCATCCCCGATCACCAGCGGCCGACAGCTGTCGTACACCGATTGGTGGGCCAGGGTTTTCATGATGATTTCCGGACCCACACCGGCGGCATCGCCCATGGTGATCCCGATCACGGGACGTTCAGACATGATGGATTTCCTTTTTAATGTGGGGCGTGTCCGCAGTGGATGTGCTGCGGCCATGAAGCTGTTGCCAGGCGGTTAGCAGGGTGTCCGGCTGGCCGAAGGCACCAGCCTTGGTCACCACGTTCAAGCCTGTTTCGGTTCGGGAGAGCACGACGCCGGGGGCCAGTTCGCCTTGAACCTCAAGACGACCAATGCCTGCTGCAGTGAGAATGGCCCGGGCAGTTTCGCCACCCGTAGCGATCAGCGATCCCGTCACGGCGATTGCAGGCTCTAACCATGCGGCGAGGGCGCTGCTGAGTTGCGCTGCGACGGATGGATCACGCTCTTGCTGACTGAGGGTCAGCAAGCAGTCTTCACCCTTGGCCAGGCGCAGATAGAGGAGGGTGATCAATTGTTCGCGCTGTTCATGGCGAGCCGGATCGAGCAGCGTGGCGGCATCTATTTCCAGACAGAAACAGCCACTGTGCTCGGCCAGTGTGCTGGCCTGTTGTTGTGAATGCCGGGACATGCTGCCGACCACTGTCAGTACCGGCGCACGGCCTTGCACGTTAATGTCGCCAGACGCGGGCAGACCCAACGCCTCTGGCAAATGCTGGGCCAGACCTGCCGAACCGACCCAGAACAGCTGGCGATACAGCGGCGCGGTTGCGCGGGCCAGACGTTGCAGGTCTGCGTCGGTCAGGGCATCACAAATCAACGCCTGCACATTGCGTTGTAGCGCTTGATCCAGCGCGTTGCTCAGCGCCGTTTCGTCGCGCAGGGTATCGAGATCTATGGCGACACAGTGCAAGCCTTCTGCGCTAAGGCTTTCCAGCAGGTTGCCGGTGCCGAGCAGGTTTTCATTGCGCCATACATCGCTCAAGGCTACCGAGATGCCGTTGATCAACTGCACCGAATCTTGTGTGGTGCGGCCCATGGCGGGAAAGGCCGGGGCGACGATGGCCAGGCCCCGAAGTGCCTGCAACGCAGCGATTTCGCGAGCGACATTGCCGCGCAAGGTGGAGTCGATTTTCTTGTACAACGCTCTGTTGGCGTACTGACGCTGCTGCAATATCGCGCTGTTGGCTTTCGCTGCCGCGCCCGGATTGAGTCGTCGAGAGTCCACGTCCACAGCAACCACTGCTGCGGTTGATGAAGCCGTCTCTGTATCGAGCACAATCTCGGTCGACAGTCGTTTGGCGAAACCCGCCGCGCAATCGGCTGCTCCGGACAAGTCGTCAGCAATGATCAACAAACCCGACAGCTTCAAGGCGCTCATGGCAGCAAGCACCGATAAAGCGTTTCGATGTCGGTCAGGCTCAGGGCCTTGGGATTGTTAGCCATCAAGCGGGTGACTTTTGATGCGGCTATCGCCATGTCTGCCAGGTGCTCCTCGCCGACGCCAAACTCGCGCAGGTCTTGAGGAATGTTCAGGGTGGCGGTCCATTGGCGGATCTGCTGAATCAGCTTATGCGCGGCGATTTCATCGCTGTCCTGTTGCTCTGCAACACCGCAGACACAGGCGGCGCGTTTCAAACGATCTGCGCAACTGTCCAGATTGAAGGCCATTACATGCGGTAGCAGCATGGCGTTGGCCACGCCATGAGTGACATGAAACTTGCCGCCCAACGGATAGGCCATGGCATGCACGGCCGCTGTGCCTGCTGCGGTCAGGGCCAGGCCGCCATACATCGAACCGAGCAACATATCGCCGCGTGCCCGAACCGAATCCGGTTGCTGATAGGCCTCAACGATGCTGCCCGCGATCAGACGCATGGATTCCAGCGCGAAGGCATCGCTGATCGGGTTGGCCTTGGTGGAGATAAACGATTCCAGCGAATGCACGAAAGCGTCCATGCCGGTCGCGGCGGTGATGCTGCGTGGCAAGCTCAGCGTCAGCAGTGGATCAAGGATCACCAGCGTGGGCAGCAAGTGACGGCTGACCACACCGATTTTCAGTTCTTCGTCGGGCAGGGTGACGATGGCGTTGGGTGTCACCTCCGAGCCTGTGCCCGAAGTGGTTGGTACCAGAACCATGGGCTTGCCGGGATGGCTGACTTTGTCGACACCTAACAAATCACGCAGTGGCGTGTCGTTGGTGAGCATGACCGAAAACAGCTTGGCCGCGTCCAGTACGCTACCGCCGCCAATGGCGATCAGGGCGTCAGGTGAATGAGGCGCAACGTCTTCACGGAAGACCCGCTCGATGTTTTCCAGGGTCGGTTCGATCTCGACGTTGTCGATCATGTGAACGGCAATGCCGGCGGCATTCAGCTGTGCGCTGACTTTCTCCGTCACGCCCAGGTTATGCATGGCGTTTTGCGTGACCAGCACGACATTGCGCAGTGGGGTATCGAGCAGCGGCAGTTTTTCACTCAGTTGCTCAAGGCTGCCAGGGCCGTGAATGACGTGTTTGACAGTTTGGAAGTGGTAAGACGACATCAGCGCATCTCCTGGCGAGTCAGCGGTAAACCGCGAGCAGGGTTTCCAGTTTTTGCACGGCGGCAGCATCCAGCGGCTGCACGGGGGCGCGACAAGGCCCGACCGGGAGATTGAGCAGCTCGGTGGCTTTTTTCAGCACAACGGGCATGGTGCCGATGGCAAAGGCGTCGCGCAGTGGGCGCAAGGCCTCCTGAGCAACTCGCGCAGCATCGTGATTGCCAGCCTGAAAGTGGTTCCAGATCGACATGACCAGATCCGGCACTGCATTGGCGGTCGCGGCAATCGCGCCATCGCCACCGGCCAGCAGATTCCAGTAGATCAGTGAGTCAGTACCGGCAAAGACCGCAAAGTCGTCGCTGCGGTATTTCATCATCTGTACCAGAGCGTCGAAGTTACCGGCGCTGTCTTTGATGCCTTTGATCATCGGGTGTTGATGCAGGGCGGCGACGGCACCAATGCCAATGGACATGCCGGTTTTGGCCGGAATGTTGTACATCATCAGGGGCAGGGTGGACGCATCGGCGATGGTTTCGTAATGCTTGATCAGCTCGCTCTGGCTGATGGCATTGAAGTAGGGCGTGATGACGGAAAGGGCGTTTGCGCCGAGATCCGTCACTTTTTTGTTCATTTCAATCACTTCGCGGGTAGCGAAAGCGCCGGTGCCAATCACAACCGGCACTCGGCCTGCCGCTGCCTCGACGGTGACGCGGGCGATTTGCAGCTTTTCAGCTTCTGATAACGTGAAGAACTCGCCATTGGTGCCGAGCACAAAAAGCCCATGTACCCCAGCTTGAATGAGGTTTTCGACGAGAGCGCGGAGGGCGTGAAGGTCAACCTGCTGATCAGCGGTGAAAGGCGTGACCAAGGCTGGAATAATGCCGCGAAATTGCATGGTGGGATTCTCGTTTTATTCTTAGTGAGATCAACAATGATTAAAACGATCATAAAACGCAAGTTATTTTGATCGTTTCGTTCATTGTTGATTGAAGCGATCATTTCTTTGGCTTCATGCCACTATCTCGAAAGACCGTGACGTGGCGGTTTGTAACAAGATCCTTTCCATCTGCGCGTTGATCCTGCGCGTGCCTTGTTGCAGACTTACCGACGTTTTCCAGTCCGCCGTCTTGCGGACCGTTTCTACCCAGGATCCTTGATGCCTAACTTAGTTAACTTTCGTACCGCATGCTGCGCCATTGCCTTGTTGGCAGTCGTGGGCTGTTCCTCGAAAAAAACCGCAGTCTACGAGCACGAGAATTTTGACGACGCGGGGACGTTTTCGAGGACTTACCCGGTCAGTGATTCAGCCTCTTGCGAAGCGGCGCGTCGCGCCTTGCTGAGCCAGGGCTACATCATCACCAGCAATGACCCGAAGATGATCAGCGGTAACAAGAGCTTCCAGCAAACCGGCGAGACTCACATGCAGATCAGCTTCAATGTGGTTTGTGCTGCTGATGACGCCACGGACAAGAGCTCGACCGTATTTGCCAACGCCCTTCAGGATCGTTACGCGCTGAAGAAGACCAACAACTCTGCCAGCCTGGGTGTTGGCGTGCTGGGTTCGGTGTCGATGCCGATCGGCTCTACCGACGACTCGATGGTCAAGGTCGCGAGCGAGACGGTGGCTTCGGACAAGTTCTACGATCGCTTCTTTACGCTGGTGGACAACTTCATGCCGCCTGAGGTGAAGAAAGTCGCCAACATCAAAGAAACCCCGAAAGCTGCGCTGGGCGTGCCTGAGCAAACGGTGCCTGCGCCGAAACCGGCAGCATTGGTTGAGCCGGCACCTGCAGCCGCTCCCGCCCCGGTAGCAGAGCCGACACCTGCGCCTGCAGTTGAATCCAGTCAGCCAGTGCCTGCACCGGCAGCACCGGCAGAGTCGATTCAGGCTGAACCGGCTCCTGCGCCTGCGGAGGAGGCCCCGCAAGCCGAGCCGGAAGTCGCTCCAGCGCAATAACCAGCAGACATATCGCTTATGTGGGAGCCGGGCTTGCCCGCGATAAACGATAACGCGGTATTTCGACTACCTGCGTCTCATATATCGCGGGCAAGCCCGGCTCCCACATGGAATAGACCTGCGCGTATCAGTCCTACCCCAAAAACAGCTTATACGCCGGATTCTTGCTCTCATCCCAATACGGGTAGCCAATCTCGGCCAGTGCCGCCGGGACCAGATGCCGTTCATCCTCTGGCACCACCAGCCCCGCGACCACACGACCATCCGCCGCGCCATGGTTACGGTAATGGAACATCGAAATCGTCCACTGGCCGCCCAGCTTGTTCAGGAAGTTGAACAGCGCACCCGGACGCTCCGGGAATTCGAAGCGGAACACCACTTCGTCGCTGACCCGCTCGGCATGCCCCCCAACCATATGTCGAATGTGCAGTTTGGCCAGTTCGTTGTCGGTCAGGTCAATCACCGGGAAGCCCTGCTCGGTGAGGCTGGTGATCAGATCTTTCCGTGGGTCGGTATAGGGATGCGTCTGTACGCCGACGAAAATGTGCGCCTCGCGGTCGGTGTGATAACGGTAGTTGAATTCGGTGATCTGGCGCTTGCCGATGGCCTCGCAGAACGCCTTGAAGCTGCCCGGTTGCTCGGGAATGGTCACGGCGATGATGGCTTCGCGGCCTTCACCCAGTTCGGCGCGCTCGGCCACATGACGCAAACGGTCGAAGTTGACGTTGGCACCTGAGTCGATGGCGACGAAGGTCTGGCCGCTGACGGCTTCCTGCTCGACATACTTTTTGATCCCCGCCACCGCCAGGGCCCCTGACGGCTCGGTGATCGAGCGGGTGTCGTCGTAAATGTCCTTGATCGCCGCGCAGATTTCATCGGTGCTGACCGTGATCACTTCGTCGACGTAGTGCCTGCAGATGTCGAAGGTGTACTCACCAATTTGCGCCACAGCCACGCCGTCCGCAAACAGACCGACCTGCTGCAGCACAACGCGTTCGCCGTACGCCATGGCTTGCTGCAGGCAGTTGGAATCATCCGGCTCGACACCGATGACCTTGATCTCCGGCCGCAGGTATTTCACGTAAGCCGCGATACCGGCGATCAAACCGCCACCGCCCACCGGGACGAAAATCGCGTCCAGCGGCCCTTGATGCCGGCGCAGAATCTCCATGGCCACGGTGCCTTGCCCGGCAATCGTGTCGGGGTCGTCATAGGGATGGATGTAAACGAAGCCCATTTCTTCGACGAGTTTCAGCGAATGAGCCAGTGCTTCAGGGAAGGAATCGCCGTGCAGTACCACTTTGCCACCCCGGGAACGCACGCCTTCGACTTTGATTTCAGGCGTGGTCTTGGGCATCACGATAGTGGCTTCGACGCCCAGGGTTTTCGCCGCCAGTGCCAGACCTTGCGCGTGGTTGCCTGCCGACGCTGTCACTACGCCACGGGCCAGTTCTTCCGGGCTTAGCTGCGCCAGTTTGTTGTACGCGCCACGAATCTTGAACGAGAACACCGGCTGCAAGTCTTCGCGCTTGAGCAGCACCTGATTGCCAAGCCGCTCGGACAACTGACGAGCGCCCTGCAAGGGGGTTTCCACGGCCACGTCGTAGACACGTGAGTTGAGTATTTTGCGGGCGTAGTGATTAAGCAGGTCAGTCATCGCGTCGGCCCCTTGTGATGGAGGGCGATGCGCTGAGCCTGAGAAGCGAAGAGGGCGGTTTGAATGCTGATCATGTCTGACTCCCGGTTTGCTTTTTTAGCCCAGGAGACAAGAAAAACCCGCCTCTTGGGCGGGTTGGGTGCACGCGTCGGCTAACCCGCCATGACTGGAATGGCGGTAATAATAATCTGGCCGGCGAAATGCTTGGTTACGTTCATGCTTGAAGACTATTGCGGATGCTCTTTGCAAGTCAAGACAGGCAAAGCTAAATCCTTATCGGAGCGCTTCGTATCTTAATGATCAGGTCATTTTTCCTTCACCTTGGCACTTTATGGTGAGGGCAGTGGTCAGTGAATGACGTCATTTAAAGAACAGCCAAGAGGGCACGCGTTATGGACGACTATCAAGAAGAACTGCTGGAATACCAAGCGTTTGAACTAGATCCGCCAGAGCCAGCGGATGATGCGACTGAGTTGTGAGTGTTTGAGCAGACTTCTTTTCTGTAGGAGCTGCCGAAGGCTGCGAAAGCAAATTTCCTGACATACTGCTATCGCAGCCTTCGGCAGCTCCTACAGGTCAGTATTTGCCGGGCGGATTATTCAACCCTGCCCACGCTGGCTACGCCGAAATTCGCCAGGCGTCTGGCTGGTCCAGCGCTTGAAGGCTCGTTGAAACGCTTCAGCGGACGCGAAGCCGAGCAAGTAGGCAATCTCCCCGAATGCCAGCTCGGTGTCGCGTATATACGTCATCGCCAGATCACGCCGCGTATCGTTGAGGATAGTGCGAAAGCCCGTACCTTCCTCGGCCAGTTTGCGGCGCAAAGTCCAGGCGGGTAGTTTCAGTCTGGCAGCAATCTCCTCCAGATCCGGTTCGCTCCCACCATTGAGTAAAGGCCCGAGCAGACGGGTGATGCGCTCTCGCAAGCTGCGGGTGCGGGTCAGTTGCTCAAGTTCTTTTTCACACAGCTGCAGCAGATGGGTCCAGGTACTGGGGCAATGCTGCGGGTTGCGCAGGCTCAACGTGTGCTGGTTCAGACGCAGCTGATTGGTGGCGGCGGCGAAGGTAATGGGCTGTGCGCTCAGGTCGGCATATTCGGTGGCATAGTCGGGCGCATCAAACTCAATCTCGATCTTTTCCGCTCGCACTTCAGTTTCGCTAAGGCTGGACAGTTGCTGCAGCCAGCTGGCGATGATCGAGTCCACCACGAAGCGGTTATAGCCGTTGTACGGGCTGATCGAATAGAACCGCAACCAGGCACCTTCTGCGTCTTCGTGAAAGCTCGACTGGCCGCGATAATTGGAACCGTACAGCGCCTCAAAGCGGATCAGCGTGCGAGCGGCCTCGCGGACGTTGGGGGCTTGCGCCGCGGTCACACCTGCCAGACCGCACTGGCTGATATGGCTTGAACGGCCCATGCGCAAACCAAGGCTTGGCTGGCCGGTGAGTTGAATCGCGGCATGACCCAGGCGCATGTAACGCGGAATGGACAAGCGCGCCCCGGCTTCGGCCAGTCTTGCCTGATCCAGGCCGTACTGCTCCAGCAACGGTTGCGGATCCTGCCCGAAACTGCGCACCGCATTGGCCAGGCTGTGAACAAACCCCACCGACAGATCACCAAGACGAGTGGGTGATGGGGTCATGCTCATAACCAGATATTGATCAGGCGTGCGCCCAGGTGGGCCTTGTCATCCGGCGATGGCTCGACGATGTGCTGGCCGTCACGGCTGGCGAAGCTGTGTCCCGAGCTGCCTTGATCCCATAGCTGACCGCGCATGAACACACTGACTCCGGCTTTGGCGGTGCTGAGCGGTGCATGACTGGTCAGGGTCAGACGCTGCCACGCTTCACCCTCGGTGATATTGCCGGTGTTCAGCCCTGTTGCGCCGATCAGGTCCGGGGTGCGATAGCCGCGCCACGGGCTGGCCCAGTGGCCGGTGCCAATGACAAAGGCGGGCACTGCAATCAGCTCGACGCCCAGTTTATTCAGGCTGGCGTAATTGCCGGGGTACCAGCTGTCGCTGCCAATCAATATGCCCAGCTTTCCAGCGGGAGTGTCGAGTACATTCAGGTCAGTGGCCGGGTGCACGTAGCGGCGTTGATAAGCCATCGGGAACAACTGCCGTTGCGGCTGACCGAGGGGTTGGCCGTCGCTGCCGAACGTCACGCTGCTGTTATAGAGCGGGCCGCTGCCGAGCTTCAGTTTCCCGTTGTCGATGGCCGGCTCAGGCAGCACGATGGAGCCTGCGACCAGCGTGACGCCGAACTCTTTGGCCAGACCGCCGAACAGAGTTTGATACTGCTCGGCCATACCGGGGGCTTTCATGCGCAAGTGGGCGTCGTCGAGCCGACTGTCACCTTTGGCGCCAAGCAGTGCACCGAGGAATTTCAGCGGATTGCTCAGGGATATCCAGGTCAGCGCTTCGTCCATGCTGGCAGCCTGATAAACCTCGTTTTTCTCGCCACTGGCAACCAGCCAGGTGCCCACATGTTCGGGCAGCACGACGATGGTTCGGCTGTTGATCAAACCCTGCTCGCGAGCCTGTTGCAGATAGGCTGCCAGTTTGCGATGCAGGCGCTGGATACTTTGATAATCGGCGGGGAACAGTTCCGGCTGAATGCCGAGCAGATTGCCGCGCTCACTGGGTTGTCCTTCGTCGACCACGAGTTTGATTCGCAGGTCGGACAAGTAGTGTCCCACAGGACGCTGCTCAGTCCAGAAGCCGTAGCCGACAAGCGCAGCCGTGAGTACGAAGCCAAAAGCAATAGTGAAAAATGTACGCATAAGTAAGTTGGAGTGCTGACAATCCCGAGTAGTTGCTGTGTAAGGTTATGTGTGCCGAGACTACGGGAAAACAACGGCTTAACGAACTTTTTTCCATTCATGGCCGGGTTTTTTGTCGAGTGGTATCAGTTACACAACCATCGTCAGTAGCCGGTGGCTTTGTCAATCAGGCAATGCCCCATCGCAAATGTCTTTTCTATTCGCTAGAGTCGGGCCATATCACGTATTGAGTGAGTGTCCAGGGAAGCGTATGTCATCAGAGCCCGAGTTTACCGACGAGAAAGTCAAACAGGCCTTGCAGGGCATCATCGTGCCGCCGCAACCACAGATCCTGGTGGACCTGCAGATCGAGCAGTACATGCCGGACCCCGATCTGGCCGAGATCGCCCGCTTGATTTCCCAGGACCCCGGTATTGCAGGGGCGCTGCTCAAGATCGTCAACTCCAGCTACTTCGGTTTGAGCAACCGGATCTCGTCGATTCAGCGCGCTGTGAATCTGTTGGGCAGTCGTTCGGTGATCAACATCGTCAACGGCTTGTCCATTCGCGGCGGCATGAACGATGAGTCCATCGTGACCCTCAACCGCTTCTGGGACACCGCGCAAGACATCGCCATGACGTGTCTGGCGCTGGCCAAACGGCTTGGCTCGCAGGCCGTCGATGAAGCCTACGCCCTGGGCCTGTTCCATGATTGCGGCGTGCCATTGATGTACAAGAAATTCCCGGGCTACATGTCGGTGCTGGAGCAGGGGTACGCGGGCGCCAGTGACCAGCAGCGCATCGTCGACGTGGAAAACAAAGCCTTCAACACCAACCACGCCGTCGTGGGTTACTACACCGCAAAGGCCTGGCGGTTGCCGGAACACATGTCAACGACCATCGCCCGGCATCACAACGCCTACGCGGTGTTCAGTGATGATTCGGGACAGCACAGTCAGGTGAAGAATCTGCTGGCGATTCTGAAAATGGCCGAACACATCTGCGAGTCCTACCGGATACTGGGCAAGGAAAGCGCCGATCATGAGTGGAACTCCATCAGCCACCTGGTACTCGATTACGTCGGCTTGTCCGAGTATGACTTCCAGGAATTGAAGGCGAATATTCGTGAGTTGGGTGCGCATTGAGGCGTAATGCCTCGTGATAGGCCAAACGGTTGACCTGTAGGCCAACTTGTTGGCGAGACGTCAGGCCTGCATCGTCAGGAATTAAGCCTCGCCAACAAGTTGGCTCCTACCGGGAATGCATTTCAAGCCACATGCGCGATCAACGCCGCCCCATCCGGGTACTGACATCCACCCAAACCGCCAATACCAGAATGCTGCCTTTGACGATCATCTGCCAGTAGCTGTCCACGTCGAGCATGGACATGCCGTTGTCCAGACTTGTGATGACCAGTGCACCGAGCAGCGCGCCGTAAACGGTGCCGGAGCCGCCGCGCATCGAGGTGCCGCCGATGAAGCAGGCGGCGATGGCGTCGAGTTCGCCCATGCTTCCGGCAGAAGGCGAGCCCGCCGCCAGGCGTGCGGTGTTGACCATGCCGGCTAGCGCACACATCACGCCCATAATCCCGAAGATCCACAGTTTGACGGCCTGCACATTGATGCCGGACAGCCGCGTCGCCTCCATATTGCTGCCCACCGAATAAACCCGTCGGCCGAACACGGTCTGGCTGGTGACGTAACTGAACACACCCAAAAGGACCAGCAAGAGCAGCACCGGCACCGGGATGCCGTCGTAGCTGTTGAGGGTCTGGACGAATCCGGCCAGCACCGCGCCGATCAACACGACACGCAAGACGTCCCGCACCAATGAATGTGCCGCCAGACCGTGGACGGCGCGATTGCGACGTTGTTTCCAGGTCAGGTAAAGCGTCAGCGCGAACAGCACGATGCCCAGTCCCGTTCCGACCGAATGCGGCAGATATCCCTGACCGACGTACACCAGTTCCGGCGAGACCGGGGCGATAGTTGTGCCGCCGGTAATGCCCAGCAGAATGCCGCGGAACGCCAGCATGCCGCCCAGACCGACGATGAACGACGGGATGCGCAGGTACGCCGTCATGTAGCCATTGGCAAGGCCAATCATCAGCCCGCACAGCGCGACGAGGCTCAGGTTGGCCAACAGTGGGATGTGATAAACCACGTCAAGAATGGCCGCCAGTCCACCGAGCAGCCCGAGCAATGATCCGACCGACAGGTCGATTTCGCCACTGATGATCACCAGCACCATGCCGCAGGCAAGTATTCCCGTGATGGACATTTGCCGCAGCAAGTTGGAAAGATTGCGCGGGGTCAGGAATCCACCGTCGGTCTGCCAACTGAAGAACAGCCAGATGACCGCCACGGCGATGACCAGCGCAAGCATTTTGTAGCGTGTGAAGAGCTGTTTGACCTGATTCATCTACGCGGACTTCCGATCATTATTGTTGTTAGGGTCAGCGGTTTGACTGAGGGCTGCGGCGAGTAACTGCTCCTGAGTGAGGTTGTGGTTGATGAAGTCACCCCGTAGCTGGCCTTCGCCGATGACCAGCACCCGGTCGGAGACGCCGAGTACTTCGGCCAGCTCCGAAGACACCATGATGATCGACACGCCCGCGGCCGCCAGCGCTCCCATCAATTTGTAGATCTCGTATTTGGCGCCCACATCCACGCCTCGGGTGGGCTCATCGAGAATCAGCACTCGGGGCTGGGTCAGCAGCATTTTCGCCAGGACGGCTTTTTGCTGATTGCCGCCCGACAGGCTGGTGATCGGCAGGAACGGGCTCGCGGTCTTGAGGTGCATGCGCGAGATTTCCTTGTCGATGCTGTCCAGTTCGGCTTCGGCGTCAATGCGGGTCAGTCTGGAGTATGAGTCCAGCACTGCGAGGGTGATGTTTTGGCCGACCCCCAGATCGGGAATGATGCCCTGGCGCTTGCGATCTTCGGGGACCATGCACAGTCCGGCACGAATGGATTTCAGCGGCGTGCGGGTGTCGACGAGTTTTCCGTCCAGCCAGGCTTCGCCCTCGTGGCGGCCGGGGTAGGCACCGAATAATGCCGAGACCAGTTCCGTGCGGCCTGCGCCGACCAGCCCGGCGATGCCGAGTATCTCGCCACGCTTGAGGGCGAATGAAATATCGTCGACACGTTTGCGCTTTGGATTGTCGACGTCGTAGCAGGTGATATGGCGCGCCTCGAAAATCACTTCGCCAATGTCATGGGGTTCGGTGGGGTACAGGTTGCTCATTTCACGCCCGACCATCTGGGTGATGATCCGGGCAATGTCCATGTCTGCCATCGCGGTGGTGGCGATGTGTTTGCCGTCACGGATCACTGAAATGGTGTCGCATACAGCGGCGACTTCATCGAGTTTGTGAGAGATGTAGACGCATGCAACGCCTTTGGACTTGAGGTCGTGGATGATATCCAGCAGTACCTCGATCTCAGAACGGGTCAAGGCTGACGAGGGCTCATCAAGGATCAACAGCCGCGCCTGCTTGTTCAGCGCTTTGGCGATTTCCACCAGTTGCTGATAGCCGCCGCCGTATTGGGAAACCGGCAGCGAAACGTTCATGTCCGGAACTTTCAGCTCGCGCATCAGGGCTTCGGCGCGGTGGGTCATGGCGGGGTAATTCATGCGCCCGCCGAACAGGGTCATCTCATGGCCCATAAAGATGTTCTCGGTCACCGACAGATCGGGTACCAAGGTCAGTTCCTGGTGAATGATCACGATCCCGGCCGCTTCGGTTTCGCTGATCGACTGTGCTTTCAGCGGCTGACCGTCCCAGAGAATTTCGCCTTTCCAGGTGCCATGCGGATAGACCGCCGACAGCACTTTCATCAGCGTGGATTTACCCGCGCCATTTTCGCCACACAGGCCGACGCATTCTCCTGGCCTGACATTGATATCAATGCCGTTGAGGGCTTTTACCCCGTCGAACGTTTTGACGATGCCATTCATTTGCAGCAGGTATTCGGACATGGCGAATGCTCAAAATAAGCGGGTGCAGGCAGACACGGTTTCTGTAGGAGCTGCCGAAGGTTGCGATGGCGGTGTGTCAGGACGGATGCCTTCGCAGCCTTCGGCAGCTCCTACAGAAAATGCATTTCAATCCAAAGGAATGCATTTTTTGATCGGAGCGAGGTTTACGCTCAGATCACTTACCCTCAATCTGCGCCTTGGTGTAAAACCCGTCTTTTTCCAGCAGATCAATGTTGTCCTTGGTCAATGGGGTCGGCGTGAGCAGGATGGTGTCGACTTTCTTGCTGCCGTTGTCGTACTGCGAGCTGTAGGTGGGTTTTTCATTGCGCGCCAGTTGCACCGAGAGCTTGGCCGCTTCGGAGGCGATGAGTTTCAGCGGCTTGTAGACAGTCATGGTCTGCGTGCCATCGATCACACGCTTGACCGCTGCGAGGTCGGCATCCTGACCCGAAATAGGCACCTTGCCCGCCAGCTTCTGTGCGGCCAGTGCCTGGATGGCACCGCCTGCGGTGGCGTCGTTGGAGGCAACGATGCCGTCGATCTTGTTGTCGTTACGGGTCAGGGCGTTCTCGACGATGCTCAGCGCTTCAGTCGGGTTCCACTCTTTGACCCACTGCTGGCCGACGATTTTGATATCGCCCTTGTCGATCGCTGGCTGCAACACCTTCATCTGGCCTTCGCGCAGCACTTTCGCGTTGTTGTCGGTCGGCGCGCCGCCGAGCAAAAAGTAATTACCCTTGGGCGCTGCTTTCAACACGCCGCTGGCCTGCATCTCACCCACCTTTTCGTTATCGAAGGAGATGTACGCGTCAATGTCAGCATTGAGAATCAACCGGTCATAGGACACGACCTTGATCCCGGCTTTCTTCGCCTCGGCCACTGCGTTGGTCAGCACTGTGGCATTGAACGGCACGATTACGATGACATCGACGCCACGGGAAATGAGGTTCTCGATCTGCGAAATCTGCTTCTGCTCGTTGGCATCGGCCGATTGTACAAAGACCTTGGCATCCATTTTTTCCGCCGCCGCGACAAAGTAATCGCGGTCGCGGGACCAGCGTTCCAGGCGCAGGTCATCGATGGAAAAGCCGATTTTCGGATGAGCAGGGTCGGCCATGGCCGGAACAGACAGCAGCGCTAAAGCGCCAACCAGTAGCGTGCGTTTAAAATTCTTCATAGTGGTGCGTCCTTTTATTGTTGTTTTTAGAAGCGACTGCCTGACGATGAATATCGTGCTGGTAGAACTGTAGAGAGTCGCGAGGCACCGCGAGCACAGATTTGTCGCGCGAATGTAACCGGATTGCGGTGCCCGTAGACCTCGATTGCGATCAGCGATAAATGAACTGGTTAACAACGTTTTCGAGCATTTCCTGCCTGCCGCTGACGGCTTGCGGATTAAGCTCTTTGGCAAAGGCATGTTCGGCCAGTGACTGAAGGGTGAACTCGCCCGCCAGCACTCCCTGGCCCAATGGCTGCTGCCAGCCCGCGTAGCGTTGGTCCTTGAAGTGCTGAAGCCGGTCGTTCTCCAGCATGGTTGCTGCGCGTTCGAGGGACAGGGCGAGAACATCCATCGCCGCCACATGCCCGTGGAACAGATCGACTTCGTCCAGGCTCTGACGACGCACCTTGGAGTCGAAGTTGAAGCCGCCGTTTTGGAACCCGCCCGCTTTGAGGATTTCGTAAGTGGCGAGGGTCATTTCCTCGACGCTGTTGGGGAATTGGTCAGTGTCCCAGCCGTTTTGTGGGTCGCCGCGGTTGGCATCGATGCTGCCGAAAATCCCTAAAGAGGCAGCCGTCGCGATTTCGTGATGAAAGCTATGACCGGCCAGGGTCGCGTGGTTGGCCTCGATGTTGACCTTGATTTCGTTTTCCAGGCCGAACTGCTGCAAAAAGCCAAACACGGTGGCGCTGTCGTAATCGTATTGGTGTTTGGTCGGCTCCTGCGGTTTGGGCTCGATCAGCAGGTCGCCTTTGAAATTGATCTGGTGCTTGTGCTCAACCACCATGCGCATAAAGCGGCCCAGCTGCTCGCGCTCGCGTTTCAAGTCCGTATTGAGGAGCGTTTCGTAGCCCTCGCGTCCGCCCCATAACACGTAGTTGGCGCCACCGAGACGCTGGGTTGCGTTCATGGCGCTGAACACCTGCGCAGCGGCACAGGCGAAGACTTCCGGATCAGGATTGCTCGCAGCGCCAGCAGCAAAGCGCGGATTGCTGAAGCAATTGGCGGTGCCCCACAAAAGCTTGATGCCGCTTCGCTCTTGATGGCGCTCCAGATGGTCGACCATTTGCGCAAAATTATTGCGGTATTCCTTGAGCGAGCTGCCTTCCGGGGCGACATCGGTGTCGTGAAAGCAGTAGTAGTCGATGCCCAGTTTGGTGAAGAACTCGAATGCCGCCTCCGCCTTGCCCATCGCCACTTCCAGCGGGTCGCCGGGGCGCTGCCATGGGCGTTTGAAGGTGCCTGCGCCGAACACGTCGGAGCCGGGCCAGACGAACGTGTGCCAGTAACAGGCCGCCATGCGCAGGTGCTCGCGCATCGGCTTGCCCATGATGATTTTGTTCGCATCGTAGTGGCGAAAGGCGAGGGGCGAATCGCTGTCGGGGCCTTCGTAGCGAATTCGGTCGATATCGGGGAAATATGGCATTCGCAATGTCCTTTTTGTTTTTATCGGTTGTTCTAATCGATTGCTCTTGTCGGTGCTTCGATACTAGCAACGGTCCAGTTGCTCCCGATTATGAAAATCATCAACACGGAGTGCGATTTTGCGTATTGAGATTCTGCGGCGCCGCGCCTAGTCTGTTTCGATAACCTCGGGCCGGCCCAGGACAACAACAATGAAAACCGTACCGCCTGTTCACCGCGTTGCACTGTTGTTCAACGGCGGCAAAATCTACGACCGCGGCATCATCAGCGGTATCGGCAACTACTTGAGCAGTACTCGCGCCTCCTGGGATTTGTTTCTGGAGGAGGACTTTCTCTGCCGCCTGAAAGGTATCGAGCGCTGGCAGGGCGACGGGATCATTGCCGACTTCGATGACCCGATGATTGGCGAGGCGCTGGCCGGGATCAGGTTGCCGGTGGTAGCGGTCGGAGGTTCATATGAAAACGAGCGTGACTATCCGCAAGGTATTCCTTACGTCGCCACTGATAATCAGGCGCTGATGACGCTGGCGTATGAGCACCTGATCGAAGCCGGACTGACCCGTTTTGCCTGCTTCAGCCTGCCTGAAGCGCAAGCCAATCGTTGGGCTCAGGAGCGGGAAAAAGCTTTTCGCAAGCTGTTGCAGCGCGATGGCCTGCACGGCGAGATTTACCGCGGCATGGGCACCAGTGCGCCACTCTGGAACAGCGCCGTCGAGCAGCAGATCGCGTGGCTGCACAGCCTGCCTAAACCCATCGGCATCATTGCCGTCAGTGACGCCCGCGCACGGCAATTGTTGCAGGCCTGTCTGACGGCGGGGATTTCTGTTCCGGAGCAGGTGGCGCTGATCGGCATCGATAACGATCCGCTCACGCGTAGCCTGACCCGCGTGCCTTTGAGCTCCGTCAGCCAGGGCACCGAAACCATGGGGCGCACGGCCGCGCAATTGCTGCATCAAATGCTGCACGGCATGCCAGCCAAGGGCACGCACATTCTGATTCCGCCGGACTCGATCAACGTCCAGGTATCGAGCCTGCACCAGCCGTTAGGGGATCCTTATGTGATGCAAGCGCTGCTGTTCATTCGCCAATATGCCTGCCAGGGCATCAAGACCGCGCAAGTCGCGGCTTACGTGGGTGTGTCGCGTTCATCGCTGGAGTCGCACTTTCGCCAGGCGCGGGGCTGCAGCGTGCATGACGAAATCCTGCGCTTCAAACTTGAGGCAGCGGCCAATGGCCTGAAGAACACCGACTCGACCATTGCAGACACGGCACGCAATTGCGGTTTCAAATCTGCGCAGTATTTGCACACCGTATTCCGTCGAGAGTTTGGCTGTACGCCACTTGAGTATCGGCAGGAGGTGTTGGTTTAAGGGCATTTCAAATCAATCTTGTAGAAGCTCACCGAGGTTACGAGGCCAGCGATGGCGGTGTGTCTGACATATCCCAATCGCAGCCTTCGGCAGCTCCTACAGATGGAGTGCACGCTTCGGCCTCTGTAGGAGCTGTCGGAGGTCACGACGGCTGCGATAGCGGTGTGTCAGATACACCGCAATCGCAGCCTTCGGCAGCTCCTACAGATGGAGTGCACGCTTCGGCCTCTGTAGGAGCTGTCGGAGGTCACGACGGCTGCGATAGCGGTGTGTCAGATACACCGCAATCGCAGCCTTCGGCAGCTCCTACAGATGGAGTGCACGCTTCGGCCTCTGTAGGAGCTGTCGTGTAATGGTCCAGTTTTTTTGGACCGTTCCGTAGGAGTGTTAGGCCGCCAGTTTTTCGAAAACAGCTGGCGGCAGGTTATTCGAGGCAGAGTGGCAACGTCGATGGTTGTAGTGAGCAATAAAATCCATCACGTCTCGTTCTGCCTCGAAGTGATTCGAGTAACCGTTCTCAGGTGACCAATCGTGTTTCTGTGATCGGAAGTAGCGTTCCACTACCGCATTGTCCCAACAGTTTCCGCGCCGACTCATGCTCTGCACGATTTGCTTCTCGGCCAGATAGCTAACGAAGCGGTCAGCGGTGTATTGGCATCCCTGATCCGAGTGAAACACCAGCTCGGAAGAAGGTCGGCGCAGCCCCACCGCAAGTCGTAAAGCCTGCAATGAAAGCTCGGTATCGGCCGTCCTTGAAAACGCCCAGCCAACGATCCTGCGCGAGAAAAGATCCATCACAATTGCCAGGTACAGCCAACTACCACCGACACGGATATAGGTAATGTCTCCCGCCCAGAACGTGTTGGGATGTTCAGGGTTAAAGCGTCGTGCCAGCACATTGGGCGCAATGTTGGACGGTTTGGTAGCCCGTCGATAGTGCGCATGCTGTGCCCGACGCCTCACCAAACCCAGACTCTTCATCAAGCTGCGCATACGATGACGCCCCATTTGGACGCCTTGTGCCTTCAGCGCTTTAACAAATCCGCGACTGCCCAGCGCGCCTCGATGTTCTTTGTGCAAAAGCCGGATCTTCTTCTCTAACTGCGGCTCGATACTGCGTTTAGCTCGAGGCCGACGCATGGCGTAATAACTGCTGCGAGGTATGCTCAGTACGCAGCACAAGCGTCGAACCGACAGCTTCTTTGTAGCGCCCTCAATCATTTTCTTCGGCCAAACAGCACCTTTAGATGAGAGGGCAACTGCTTTTTTAAAACATCGTTCTCGGCCTCCAGCAGTGCCAATCTGGCCTGCAGCGAGTCGATGAGATCTTGATCCTGAGGCCGGGTAGTTTGCGCGGCTCCTACCTGCTCCTTGCGCCACCGTGAAACCCAGCGCCGCAACGCGGTAGGCCCTACGCCAGTCTGCTCACACGCTTTAGGCACTGAGTAATTCAACTCAACGACAAGGCGAATAGCCTCGGCTTTTTCTTCGGCTGTAACGACCCGAAATCCCATGATGCTTCCTTAGGTTGATACTCCTACATCATGGTCCATAAATATTGAGCCACAACATCGGAGGTCACGACGGCTGCGATAGCGGTGTGTCAGATACACCGCAATCGCAGCCTTCGGCAGCTCCTACAGATGGAGTGCACGCTTCGGCCTATGTAGGGGTTGTCGGAGGTCACGACGGCTGCGATGGCGTTGTGTCAGATATACCGCAATCGCAGCCTTCGGCAGCTCCTACAGATGGAGTGCACGCTTCGGCTCTGTAGGAGCTGTCGGAGGTCACGACGGCTGCGATGGCGCTGTGTCTGATACACCGCAATCGCAGCCTTCGGCAGCTCCTACAGATGGAGTGCACGCTTCGGCCTCTGTAGGAGCTGTCGGAGGTCACGACGGCTGCGATGGCGTTGTGTCAGATACACCGCAATCGCAGCCTTCGGCAGCTCCTACAGATGGAGTGCACGCTCCGGCCTCTGTAGGAGCTGTCGGAGGTCACGACGGCTGCGATAGCGGTGTGTCAGATACACCGCAATCGCAGCCTTCGGCAGCTCCTACAGATGGAGTGCACGCTTCGGCCTCTGTAGGAGCTGTCGGAGGTCACGACGGCTGCGATAGCGCTGTGTCAGATACACCGCAATCGCAGCCTTCGGCAGCTCCTACAGATGGAGTGCACGCTCCGGCCTCTGTAGGAGCTGTCGGAGGTCACGACGGCTGCGATGGCGGTGTGTCAGACACGCCGCCATCGCTGGCCTCGTAACCTCGGTGAGGGCCTAAAGGCCCAATGTTTTCAGCCCCTTATTGAATATGTGGAACCTCATCAAGGCCGCGATACACCGCCAAGCCCCGCTGCTGAGCCAGTTCAACCATCAGGTCCGCGCCCTCGGAAGGGCCGCCGATGCGCAATACGCCGTCACAGCGTTGCAGCAGCTTTTTCGCGTATTCATGGAAATGCTTCTGGAACACTTCGTCACCGATGCTTTTGGAACCCGCCAGTTGCACCAAAGGTAGCGCGACCCATTCTGCGACCATCGGGAAGTGCCCGGCACTCAGCAGTTCTGCGGCGGCTGCTTGCATGGCCTGTACATTGGCTTCCAGCAAGGCGGGGTCATCGCCGGTGCCCGAACGGTAAGGGCCTGCCACCAGAATCATCAGGCCGGAAGAGGGAGGCATGAGCTGTTTGATGTACTGCAGAAGGATAATGGTTTTGCCGTCCATGATCCGGCCGTCGTCGACCATCTCCAGCGCCAGATCGAAGGGCAGTTCCAGCACTTCGATGTCCTCGCCTTCTTCAACCAGTCCACCACCGTCATTGATGCGATCTTCCGGCTGGTATTCCCCGACAAAGAAATGCAGGCGCTCGGTGACTGAGCCCGGGCTCATGAACGCGTCATAGATTTTGCGCACCGATTTGACCCGGTAACCGGTTTCCTCTTCGGCTTCCAGGCGGATTCGCTCTTCGGGACTGGCGTTATCCAGCAGGCCCGCAGCCGCTTCGATCAAGTAACCATCGTGCCCGTTGACGAAAGCCGGGATGCGAAATTGCCGAGTGAGAATAACCGTCCGTTTTGCCAGGTTGTAAAGCCCGATCGTGGCACCATTGCCCCTGTCGTATACCTCGCGGGTGACTGCCTGCCAACTGCCGTCCCGGCGCGGCATTTCGAACTCGATATTTTTCAGCAGATACCAGTTATCCGACAGAAGATGTTCGCCTGTGATTCGAACCTTGCGTGTTTCCATGGAGGGCAGTCCTTTGTGGTCATGTATTACGAACGGTGGTGTATTTGTCAGCTTCAAGGGCACATGGTATGTTCCGCGACCGACTGGATCTACGTGCAGTTCTGGACGCTTTTCACCCGTACTGCATGGGCGTAGGGTTACATCCATTGGTGCATCGCTGATGAATTTTCCGAAAATTTCTCTATGGGTACTGTTTGGCCTATAAGTGAACGCTTCAGCGCGAAATCCATACGCTGACAGGTTTCATATTTGCGCAACGGACAGTGCTATTCAAATGCCAAAAAATACTCCCATTCCTGACCCGGTCGCGCCTCCCAAGCGTCGCCACATCCCCAAAGGGGATATGCGCAAGCTGGAAATCATTCAGGCCGCCATGGTGATTTTTGCCAGGGACGGGTTTGCGGGCGCTACGCTGACCAACGTTGCCAAGGTCGCGGGCATATCGCAAGTCGGGTTGCTACATCACTTTCCTAATAAGCTCGCGTTGTTGCACGCCGTCTTGCAGCATCGGGATCAGTACATCGCATCCCGGTTACAGGAAGCTGATGAGGTTGCGTCGCTGGACGGGTTTTTAGCGTTTCTGCAGTTCATCATGAAGTTCAGTACCGAAGACGCTGCTGTCAGTCAGGCGTTGATGATCATCAACACAGAAAGCCTGTCCGTGACTCACCCGGCCAACCGGTGGTTCAGCGAACGCTTTGAGATTGTGCATGGCCACATTAACGCTCAACTCAATCTGCTGATCGAAGCGGGCGAAATTCGCGCGGACACCGATGTGAAGCAGGTCAGTCTTGAGATTGCGTCGATGATGGACGGAATGCAGATTCAATGGCTACGCTCCCCCGATTACGTACCGATCGAGCGTGCTTTTGCGAGGTTTCTTGAGCGTTTGGCGTCAGACCTCAAGCAGGCCGGACTCGACTGAGTACGGCCGCTCGATGGTCAGTAACCGGTGGTTGTTGCAACCACCGATCAAGCCTTTTTGAAGGTGACTCAGTAAGCCTGTTCTGGCTTGACCTGAACTGCGTTGCGCAGCGGAATCGGGAGAGGGTTGGATTCACGCGTCGATAATTTCTCGCCATACAGCGCGACGACGGTGCGGTTCAGTGCCAGGTCTTCCGAATCCTTGCCCACCAGAACCTTGAACTTGCCCGGGTCTACGATCCAGCTGACAGCGTCAGGCGAATAGTAGGCGAACGAACGGGAGTCCAGCGGGATCGTTACGGTTTTGCTTTCGCCCGGCTTCAGGTAAACCTTGGAGAAGCCCTTCAGCTCTTTTTCCGGACGATCAACTTGTGGCTTTGAAGGCTGCACATACAGCTGAGCGACTTCGAAACCAGGCTTGTCGCCCGTGTTGGTCACGGTGAACGTGGCCTTGATGGTTGCGCCAGGTGCAAGAACGTTGCTCGACAGCTTCAGGTCGCTGTATTGGTATGTCGTGTACGACATCCCGAAACCGAACGGGTAGAGCGGCTTCGCATGGTTCTTGTCGTAACCGCGGTAGCCCAGATACAGGCCTTCGCTGTAGGTCATTTCAGTCGGCGGTTTAGGGCTGCTGAAGTAGTACGGTGCCGGATCGGAGTACGAGGCGAAGCTCGGGTTGTCCTGCACTTTCTTGTCCAGCGTGATAGGCAGCTTGCCAGATGGGTTGACCTTGCCGTACAGGATTTCCGCCAGTGCCTGACCGCCTTGCTGACCCGGGAACCAGGCGTGCAGGGAAGCAGCAACCTTGGTTGCCCACGGTTGCATATCCATACCGCCGCCGCCGTGCATCACGACGATGGTTTTAGGGTTGGCTCTCTGCACGAAGCTGATCAACTCAGACTGAAATTGCGGCAGTTCGAACGGGTGATCAAGGGACTCGCCTTCGTATTCGAAGTTGCTGCCCGCTGCCACCACGACTGCGTCATAGTCAGCCAGATTGGTCGGTGGACGCAGCGACGCCCAGCTCAATTGCACGCCATTCATGCCGCCCAGCACCGGGGTGTAATTGCCTTTGAGTCGACGATATTCCAGGCGCACGTTGTACTCGGTGCCGGCTTTCAGCGCGACAGTCTTGACGGTACGTGGCACCACAGGAATCAGGTCGAATGAAACCTGCTTGTCTTCATCCTCAACCACCAGCTCGTCGTTGATCCAGAGCTTGTAGGCACCATCGGCACGGACTTTGAAGACGTGCGGGCCGGTGATGGTAGGTTTGATCTTGCTGGTGAAGCGAGCCGAGAACGCGCCCGGTGCCGGGTTGTAACCGGTTACCGCGCTGGTGCCGCTGTCGGTTACGTTGGTGTTGGTGATCCAGCTCAGGTTGAGGCCTGGCTCGATGCGGGTTGCAACAGGATCGCCGGACAACGTGGTGTTAGCGTAGTACTCGGCTTTCACACCCGTGTTGCTGATGGCTTCTTTCCCTTTGCCTTTACCCGTACCCGGCTGATACCAGACCGACGATTTCGGATCGAGGCTCATCTGCGGCAGGTAATCGACATTGCTTGTGCTCGACGCCAGCTGCTTGAGGCCGCTGAGTTCGGTTACATAGCTGGCAGGCGCTGAGTAAGCGGTACCGAATGGCGCAGTCGGTGGCTGCATTGCCAGGTCGCCGATGACAGCGATCTTCGCCGTTTTCGGCAGTGGCAGCAGAGGTTTCTGCCCGTCTACGGGTTCGTTGCGCAGGAGCACAATCGACTCCCTCGCGACGTTCAGCGCAGCCAGTTGGCCGTACTCGCGGTGCTCCAGAGGCTGAGCCTTGTTGATGCCCTTGTCAAAGCCGTAGCTGACCAGTGCCCTGAGATTCCTGCGGACTTTGTCGTCGATCACGCTCTGATGCAGTTGGCCGTTCCAGACATAGGGCAGCAACTTGGCTTCAGTGAATTGCAGGCCGCTTGGCATGTCGATATCGGTGCCTGCCCAGGCGCCTTTGAACGCGTCCTGAACCGAGTTGAAGTCACTCATCACGTTGCCCTGGAAGCCCCACTGGCCTTTCAGGATGTCAGTGATCAGGTGATGATTCTCACAGGCATATTCGCCATTGATCTTGTTGTAACCGCACATGATCGAGGCAATGTTCGAGTTCTTGACCAGCGATTCGAAGCCGGGCAGATACAGTTCCTGCATGGCGCGCTCGTCAATTTTGACGTCCAGATAGTGCCGGTTCGCCTCTTGCTCGTTCATCAGGTAATGCTTGGCGGCAGACTGAACACCCTGAACCTGAATACCGTTAGTGACGGCCGGAGCCAACACTGCGCCGAGGAATGGATCTTCACCACTCATGTACTCGGCGGAGCGCCCGTTGAACGGGGTGCGATAGAGGTTGATGGCCGGAGACAGCATTTGCTGACCGCCAGCGATCCGGGTTTCGTAACCAATCGCCAGACCGAATTCCTTGGCCCGGTTGATGCTCCAGGTCGCGGCCAATGCCGAAGGTGACGGGTACTGCGCACCGAAGGTCTTGCCGCCGACCAGCACGCCCATGGCCGAGTCGTAGGCGACTGTGCCTTGCAGGTTGAACTTGTCCAGCTTGGGAATCATGCGTCCGTCATCGACGCGCGAGAAGTTGATTTTTTCCGACTGGGTCATGTTGTCGAGCATCGCGCCAACCCGCGCTTCGACCTCATTGCCCGTCATCGGGGTGACAGCCATTACGGTGCCTGCCTGAGCAATGCTCAACGCAAGCAGACTCAGGCCTAAGCCTTGTTTGATCATGGACATGGAGCTACTCCTGAATTCGTTCGATAGGGTGTGTGCTGCGTATCAAACGAAGACTCATTTCTCGTCATCGGTCGTTGGGGCGTCGTCGGTCACGACCGGGGCGTCCAGCACCGTCTGCGCGCCTGTCGACTGGCTTTTTGTAGCGCTTTCGGCGCCAGTGATCTGCTCGCGTTTGGCCTCGACTTCCACGCGCACATCACTCGATGTCGACGGCAGGGGATTTTTGTTTTCGGCGGCTGATACAGAAAGTGTGGTGAGGCCCATCAGAAAAATGGCAGCAAGAGGCAGCAAGCTTCTAGCCATCGGGAGAATCTCCAAATAGAAGTGGGTAACGAAGAAGTGTCAGCGCGTGGAGGTTTACTACAGGCTGCAGACAGTAAGTCAGCAGTGTGAGCTTAAAGTTCTGTGGCGGCAAAAAAATGAAGTTAAATATTTGATTTGTTTTTATCGTGTGTTTTTAATTTATTTAAAATTAATATTGATTTTATCTGATTTAAAAGTATTTATTGGTTATTTCTGCTGTACATTCTCAGTTATCAGCTATAAAAAATCTTTCTGAAAAACAGAGTGAGAGCTCTGTTTTCAGCGGTGTTAAAGTAGTCGGGCCATAAAAGTGCTCGCCGTCCTGTCGCCTTGTGAAGAATTCGGGCGTGCCACGCTGCTCATGCCTACAGGTAAGAAAAGCGTCCAGGGTGAATAAGTGCGGTGGTTCAGGCTAATGACACTCAGAGGTTTAACTGTGACATCCCAAGCGCGTCCCTTTCTGTTACCCGGCTTTGGATTCAGCTCAGAGCTTACAGACCCTCTCGAGGTGGATCTGGCCATTTTAAAAGCGGTCTGGTTATTAAGTGATGGAAAGCCACGCGGCGGTGCGCCGCGAAAGCTGACATGCGGTCAGATATACATGCAACTGGTGCGCGGCCAGCCAAACTTTCCGTCCATCGTGCGCTGTGTGTTGGCGATAGACGTGCTTGTGAAAGAAGGGCTGTTGGTGTCGGAGAGAGTGCTGGATGAAGACCCTGCTTTTCCCTACACCCAGCACATCATCAGTGGGCTGACCGAGATAGGTTCAGCGTCCCTGGCGGCCTCGTACGCGCTGGACACCTACGGGCATCCAGCTCGACTTTGACGCGCATGGGCAGGCTCCAGGTCCCGATGACCGCTGGTACCCGCTACTGATTGAATGGCAGCGAAAGATAATGCTTACCCAGTTCTGTCAGCCTTCCTTCATCGTTCAACAGGCTTGAAAAGTGCGGGTCATCATTCATGCGACCCGTGAACCAGGCATACCGAAACACATCCGCGCGGTTCTCGCAGACCGCCACCATCTCCGCCATCTGCTCCTTTTGCTTTTCAAGCGTGTCGATCTGCACCCCGTCAATCGGGGAGTGCCAGTTGGCGAACTCGGTGACCCAAAAGGGTTTGCCATATTTGGATAGCCTGTCGAGCATGCCTGACAGCCCATAGTCGTACCAATGAAACGCCAGATAGTCGATCTTCGGATCGCGATTCTGATTTTGCGCACGGTACGCAGCATAGAAGGCGTCAAGCCACACAACCGGGTCGCCATAACCCGACATCGTTCCCCAGTTCATCGCGGGGCCAACCAGCTTTACCCCGGTCTGCGCGGATATCTGTTCCAGCCTTGGCCAGAATCGCGCGGCCGCTTCGGGTGTCATGTTGGCCTGATCAACGAGATTGGGCTCATTGATCACCAGTAAGTAGCGGATATCCGGGTGGGCCTGCAGGTAGAGTTTGAGCTGACCGTCATCGACATTGGCGTTCCAGACCATGGGGATGAAGTCGACCCCGTAGGTGGAGGAGTAGTTATACGCGGCGAGCCGGTCGTGTGGCTTTGGACTCCAGTTGTACCACCAACTGATTCCCGGGGACAAAGCACTCAAGTCCGCAGGTGACGCTATGTCATAAGCGATGCCGCGTTTTGCGCTTTTAGTGGCTGACCAGGCTGGTGTGGAGACTGTGCTGAGGGCTAGGCTGAACGCTGTGAGCAGCGTGAACATTCGCAGGTAGTTACGAAACGGCATGGTTCGATCCTCCGTGAAAAGTAACCGAATATATCCTCTGGAGGCACCCGGAAGTAAACGGGGACGGCAGGGCTGCTGCGCTGAAGACCGTCATTTTGTGCAGTCTTTAGCTTCCTTCAGGCAAATAATGTCCCCCTCTCGAAAGCCATAATCTGCTGATTCATATCAACCAGCGGATGAACTCATGACCTCGCTATTTTCACCCTATCAATTAAAGGATGTGACGCTGCGTAACCGCATCGTGGCCTCACCAATGTGCCAGTATCAAGCCGTAGATGGCGCGTTGAATGGCTGGCATAAAACTCACTATGAAACCCTGGCGAAAGGCGGAGCCGGTCTGGTGGTGGTCGAGGCAACTTCAGTCAACCCGGAGGGCCGGATCACACCGGGTGATGCAGGGCTCTGGAGCGACAGTCAAGTGGCTGGCTTTGCCGAGGTCGTCGCACTGATCAAAAACGCCGGAGCAGTACCCGGCATTCAACTGGGGCACGCAGGACGCAAAGCCGGATGCACGCCTCCCTGGGAAGGCGGGCATCCACTCGATGTTTCAGACCCGCAAAGCTGGAAGCCTGTTTCATCGAGTGTGCTGCCTTACGTGCCTGAGTCTTCCTACATTCCTGACGAGCTGACCCACGAAGGCATTCGTCATATACAAGCTGACTTCACCAGCGCCGCTGCGCGGGCACTTGGTGCGGGGTTTGAATGGCTGGAACTGCATTTTGCTCACGGTTTTCTCGGTCAGGCTTTCCTGTCTCCAAAGGCAAATATTCGCACTGATGAGCTGGATGATCACGGACGCTCATGAAGCGGATGAGTTCGTACGCTCCGGAGCTCTGGACCTGGTCTGTTTTGCACGGACACTGCTGGCTAATCCTCACTGGCCATTTCCCGCAGCGCGAGTGTTAGGCCTCTCTGATCCGGCTTCGGTGCTGCCGATACCTTACGCCTACTGGCTGCAGAATTGGATGGGCTGATGCTGGGGCTTGCTCCTGTCAAAAAAGAACAACCTGATCTGGAGTGCTTTTTCGACAGGAGCCGTTCGGTGTACCTGACAACGCGCTGTTGGGGAACCAAAGCGTTGATGGACTACGTTGGTTGGCGGGATGTGCAATCGGCTATACGTTACATTGACGCAGCTGAGTCATTTGGTGACTGGCGTCGCTAATTGAATCTATCGTCCCGATTGGTTTTGTGAGGACCTCAAGAATCATTCGAAGCGTCCAGTTAAGAAGGGAAGTGATGCCGCTGATGAAGAATTGACCCAGTTGCCGAAGTTTTGCTGAGCCAAGCTTCTACTTCGCAAAGCATTAGCAGGTCGGACTTTGGCCTGAATACTTATAGGGCAACGCCAAATCGGCAGCAGGCGCAACTCTGCATCAGCGCTAAAACCAGGTGGCCAAGTTGGTACTATAACTGCATTACTTTGGCCGGACCTTCGCCATCAAGAATTTCCAGCCTACGGAAGGTGCCCGGCTTGTAGACGTAGGCTCGATAAAGATGCTCGGCGCTTTCTGCGATGAGGTGATCACCTTTCCACATGAACTCTGTCTTTTGCACATCAACGGTTTTTCTATTCGACGACCTAAGGCGTCGGATCTTATTTATAGCATAAAAATATTACTATTCGGAGGTTTAAAGGTTTTTAATGTTTTTTGGCCCGCCATCATTAATGAGATTTGTGATCCTTCGGTTGTAGCTTTCAATGTCTTGCTCGTGTTGCGTGTTGTTTATATTTTGTTCGAGGAAAGTTATTGTGCTGGAGATTATTAGCTTCTCTTCTATGGAAAGGTCGCGAATCAGGTCAAATCCGTTAGTGCGCAGGGTATCGTTTTTTTTTCTCATATAGTAGTAGCACCCTATGTTTTCTAACAGACCTTCTGCGTCTTTGTTGGTTTTGGTGATCGTAGTTAGATATTTTGAAAATGCAGTGCTTAACAGGATGTGGGGGTTTCTTTGCGTTTTTAGAAAAGCACAGAGTCCTTGCCAATTAATTACATGTAGATGAGTGCCCAGTCTGGTTCTCTTTTAAAGTAATCGCCATGCCCTCTAAAGTATGCAGGGAACTCACCTCGGTTTAAGGCTTTTTCAAAATTTGTAATCATTGAAGTTGTTTCCGGGCATCGGTTTGGTTGGCGAGTTTTTGCATGTCTTTCCAGCAGCGATAGTTCAGCGTCGATAAGGGGCTTTTGCTTAGTGCCGATTTTTTCTTCGGATAATTATTCTTTCTTTTAAATAACTGCTTGATTTCCGCTCCGAACTTTGTATTGAATATTCTGCTAGTTGGCTTAATTTTTAAGAGGTGTACTGTTTCTCGGTCCTTGCTTTTTAAGGTGGTCAGGTTAGTCTCACTTCTTAGCTCAAAAAAACGGGACCTTCGTATTTTGCTTGGAGGGGCGCAACTGAAGCTGGCGAGAAAACCCATGCAGGTTTTCATAGAACACGAAGGTCTGTCATTTGAAGCTTCGCTTTTGTTTCGCTATATAGCAACTCAAGGGAAAGAGTCAGGTCGCTCATTCCTTCTTCCTTGGTCCATAGTGGTACATTCAGAGCCAAGCCAGAGCCATCATTGTACTCATAACTATCTATCTTCTCTACGAAAAATGCAGGAGGTAATGCCAATGTATTGCAGTACTCAGCGAGTCTTGCCTCAATATCCGGTCTGTTAAGTCTGCCGTACCAATTTTTAGCGGATATTTTATCAAAATTACCATGGAACGAGTGCGTCCATTAGATCAATAATTTCTAGTTCGATGCTCTTGTCAATTGTCACTTTCGTCTATTTCCGAGTATACAAGTCAGAGTCACGGGCTTAACATTAATAGCACTTGAAGTGCTCGTTGGCATTTCTGGCCAAGGCCTTTGCATCATATTTCTTACCCCCCGCTACACGCAAGGCTTTGAAAGCAATCCTGCGTACGGCTTAATCACGTCCTCCGTCAGCTCGGCGTTGAGCTTGTGTTGCTTCGCGATTTGGGGGCGTTCTACGTAGAGGGGCAGTTAGCTGTACTGCTTTCACCGCAACGGTGCCTGCGTTTTGGGCCGATCGCGGAGGTGTGATCGTGGGAGAAAAATAATGGCGCCGTTTGCCCCTCCGGCCCTGGTCAGATGATACCCACAGAAAAGTTGGCGCTGTAAGTATCAGCACGGCCGCAAACGTGTAGGCTACTCACCCAAACATGTACAAAAGCTCATCGACCAGCTCAAGCTCTTGTTTCGTGTACTGCACCTTGTTGTACCGTCGAATGCCCTCAAGGACACCTCTGATCGGTATTTGCCGCGAAGGATTCCGCACGATTTCGATCAGACGGTCGTAATCAGAATCTACTCCCTTAAGATATTTTTCGATCAGCTCTATGAGTGATGCGCGTGCCTGTAGATCGGTTAGCATTTTTACATCTCCAGCAAAATAGTTACTATATCCAGTTTCGGGCACGTGAGCGTGTAGTTCTGTTGCTCTGCGGAGTTGATGTTTCAACTTTTCTGTTTTGCTTTTTCCTTCTCTGTCGTATTCGTGACGCTGGAGGAAGCAACCTGATGCTCTATAATAGTGTCGCGGTAGTCCTGTCCGTTTTATTTATTTAAAAGAGTTAAAGAAGTTCGAGCTCGGTCGAGCAGCCAAGTTGTTTAAGTCTCTGGATTTCTTGTTCGAATGTATAGTTTGCCAGATGGTTGTTTTTTTTGTCATACTCGCTTCTTAGAAGTCTAAATAGTCTGCCTATGTTTTCTTTTGTTTTACTGTCGAGACTGTCAATGAGGTCATAGCGGTTGGTAGATAAGAACTCAAATTTGTGTTTTGTTACGTAATGCGCTGTGATGTTCGAAAGTAATCCTGCCGCGTCTTCATAATTTTCGCTGAGGTACTTTGCATACTCTCCAAATATGCTTGTCAATACGCTTTTTGCTGACCGTCGCATTTTAAGTACGCCGCACATTTCCTGCCAGTTGCTGACATAAAGATGATCGCCCCAATCAGATCCCCTTGCGAAATAAATGCCGGTGCCCTTGAAAAAATCGGCGACTTCATGCTGATCCAGAGCAGTTTCGAAAGTGGTTTTCATCTAGGCTTTTCCCAGTCATCAAAATTTTTCAACAACGTCCCTATGTCGCTAATATTGTAAACGCTCTCTAATCTGATGAGAGCAGCTTATTTCGTCCCATTTTTGGTTGCCCCGCCAAGAGCCTTTTCGTTCGGATACGCACCATTTTCTTTCCATTAGGCATTACGTAGCGAAATCTTGTGTCAGCTCGATATTTTGCGAGGACATTTTCCATCTACGAGAACAGCCCTGCAATTTTTCGTTTTGGGAAACCAGGGAATTTTGAGCCTGTGATCCAGCTTTAGAATGCCCCGAAGGATCATCCCTTTTTCGCGAAAAGAGGGCCCAGATACTCAAAAAACTGGATATGTACGGAGATCCTGCCGTTGCAGAGAACGGTAAACCGGCAGGCGCTTTGCTTGTTTTTTCGCAGCTCAACCCAAACCGCCCGCACAGGGACTAAGGCAGGAGACCCTAACGGTTAACTGGGGCAAACATATAATCTGACCGGTGAGGGTGGCGGTGTCTCCAGCAAGTATCAGGTTCATGTTGAGATTTTTACCGCCGAAGCAGGGGTCAAAGACTTTCTCAAAAAATACGGCTGGCTTGAAGAAAGGGAGCAGTACCTTCATTTACCGGTCGGGACAGCGCTCAAGAAAAAAAGTCCTGCAATGGAAACCACTTCAGTCAAGAAACAGCACGCGGTTGACCTGAGAAATGGCAAGGCTTGTTAATGAATCGTTACCTATTCTTGGTCAGTTCCCATTCAGGTATTGGTTTAAATTTCAATAGTGATGCAACATGGTTTGAGTCGTTCAAATAAGCAGTGAATGGATAAGAAAAAATCTGAAAAAAAGCCGGTCTTGGGTATTCCTTGCTGCTTCAGATTGCTGGATCATGCAGATGTCACCTGTTCTGCACTCCTCTATATCACACAAGTCTTAGCCCAAGAGCATACCAGTGTGCGCATGACCAGCACTCACGAGTCCACTCACAGGAACCACAAGGGATTTCACTATGGAGAGTAAATCAAGAGTTTCCTGAATAAGCTCAAAAAATATTTGACAAAAAAATATGTTACGCTTGACTCGCTAAAATTTGAGGTTTAAATAAATGATAAAAAGACTAAAATTTTTTAGTGAAGGGCACTATCAGTATCTTTTAAGGGAACATGATGAGGCGGTAGAACTTCTGAAGACTATGACCTTCAAGTCGGAGTCTTCCGAAGAAGAAGCAGCGCTCCGTTCAGCCTTTATTCAAAATCTAGCGTTCCGAAAACTTACAGCAACCTATACAGCAGGAGAAGATATCGCCTCTCTTAATGGCCTGCTAGAAGATTTGGTTGAGAAGTATGAAGTGCGACAGCAAAAACTTTCAATATTAGAGCGCTCTCCTGAAATATCCCCTTTAGCAATAGATGATTGGTCTCACGAGTATGAGGAATGTGTTCAGGTTATTGGGTTCTGCATCCTATTGCATCGCCCTGATCTACTAAAACGGTTTGTAAAACTTGTAGATCGTGCAGGTTATGAAGGCGACGATACATTATATGAAGATCTACTTTTTAAAGTGTTGCCAGGAAGGCATAATGTTGATCAGTGGTACCACGATGTATACTCGCCATTGATCCAAGCCATCTATGCAAAAACTAAAGATGAAGCCGCTGATTTCCTTGAGGAGTATTGTCGTACGTGGTACGCCTCTTTCAAGCAAGCCCCTTGGCATGACACTCACCTTCAGGGAGATGAAGGTAACTATGTAGGCTATTGGGCCATCGAAGCAGGTGCGATCGCTTTTCTATACGACATAGACGACAGCAGGATAAGCCATGGGGTCTACCCTAAGGACCTCGTCGAATACGCAAGAAATTACCAAGGTACTAATGACACTCAGGTCAATCGTGTCCTTGCTGGCGATCCGTGCAGCAAAACAGGCTACTGGTTCACCCCAGCCCAAGCCAGTTCAAGACGTCACTTTCAGCAAGGCGAAGTCATGCCTGGTATTAGCGACTCGAAATGGGGCGACACGCTATGGTATTGGTCTGGGAAGGAATAGCATGATAATGCTGGCGCTACTGCCTGACGCAGGTGTGCCGTAGCGTGTCGAATGTTTAGGATCTCGAAGTGAAAGTCTTTGAACACCGGGTGGTTATCTGGAAGGTCATGGCCGTCATCGGTTGAATTCAAGGACCGGGTGACGGCCTGAAGAAAAGCATACGTATCGTCAACAAGGATCCCGAACGCTATGCCCCCAGTACTCTTTGACCTGCTTCGCTTCGCGCTGCAGGAATGCGGCATCAACCCCGGCCCTGAAGAACTGCCCAAGAAGGTATTCGATGTCGGAACGTTGCGCTGTGAGCGAAATGAGATCACCACGGGCGTCAAGGGGGCATCGACATTCCAAGGGCTGCTCAACTGGACAAAAACGTCCGTCGCCAACGTTCTCGCCGCGTCCTGCGACAACATGCCAACGAACTAGAGACATTGACAATTGGGGCTTAAGGCATGAAAAAAAGACAAGAATTCTACACTGAAAATCAATATATGACCTTCCTAAAAGAATATGAAGAAGTTCTTGAGTTTTGTAAAACCAATACTTTCGAGTCTGACTCTATAGAACAGGAGGCCTCGCTTCGAGCATGGCACATGCAAGAATTCTTACTGGATAAAATTTTCTCCTGCTATACAGCTGGAGAAAAGGTGGAATCACTCATTCCATTGCTTGAAGAGCTGATAGACAAATATGAGTGTCGCCAAGCTAAATTAGCAATTTATGAGCAATCACCAAAAATATCCCCACTAGCAATAGATGACTGGTTGGATCAGTATGAAGAATGTGTTCAAGTAATTAGCCTATGCGTACTATTCCATCGCACTGATTTACTGAAGCGCTTCGTAATTCTAATGGACGAAGCAGGATATGCGGGCGACGACACTTTGTATGAGGATTTACTAAGAAAAACATTGCCCAATCGACAAGATATTGATCGATGGTATCATGATGTATACTCGCCTTTAATCCAAGCCATATATTCAGACTCTAAAGAAAAATCATCTAAACTTCTGAACGAATACTGTAAGCAATGGTACCCCGCATTCAAGCAAGCACCGTGGCATGATACCCACTTGCAGGGCGAAGGCGGAAGTTATGTAGGTTATTGGGCTTTTGAGGCGGGGGCGATCGCTTTTTTATATGGGATAGATGATACCAAGATAGATCACATGGTCTATCCTAAAGATCTCGTCGAGTACGCGAGAAATTACCGAGGTACTAACGCCACTCAGGACCATCTTGTCGTTGCTGGGGATCCGTGCACCAACACCGGTTACTGGTTCACGCCAGCACAAGCTAATTCGAGGCGCCACTTCCAGCTAGGCGAAATCATGCCGAGCATCAATGATTCGACAGGGGGTGATACGCTTTGGTATTGGTCTGGGGAGGAATAGCACGATGATGCTAGTGTTACTCCCTGACGCTGGTTTGCGGTGGTGTATCGAATGTTTACGAGTTCGAAGTGAAAGTCTTTGAACTCCAGGCGGACATCTGGATGGTCATGGCCGTCATCGGCTAGATTCCAGGACCGGGTGAGGGCCTGAAGAAAAGCATGCGAATCGTCAACAAGGTTCCCGATCGTCATGCCCGGCCCTCTTTGACGTGCTGCGCTTCACGCTGCAAGAATGTGGTATCAAGCCCAGCCCTGAAGAACTCCTCAAGCAGGTATTCGATGCCGGAAAGCTGCGCGGTGAGCGGAATGAGATGATCACGGGCGTCAAGGGTTCATCGACATTCCAAGGGCTGCCCAACTGGACAAAAACGTCCGTCGCCAGCATTCTCGCCGCGTCCTGCTACAACATGCCGACGATGGTCGGAATTGTCGAAAAGCGCTTGGTGAAATGGAAGGGGAAGCAGCGAAGCAGCTTGGCTGGGTCGTCCCCGTCCAGTCACCGAAAAGATCGGAGAAGCCTGCCAGTAGAAGACATCCCCGTTGCATTACAGGGTAAGGATCATCCAAGTGCAGGTTACTCTAATCAACCTATTAGTTCTAAATTGGGTATTCAAACCTCCGAGTGTGTGTGTGTGTGTGTGTGTGTGTGTGTGTGTGTGTGTGTGTGTGTGTGTGTGTGTGTGTGTGTGTGTGTGTGTGTGTGTGTGTGTGTGTGTGTGTGTGTGTGTGTGTGTGTGTGTGTGTGTGTGTGTGTGTGTGTGTGTGTGTGTGTGTGTGTGTGTGTGTGTGTGTGTGTGTGTGTGTGTGTGTGTGTGTGTGTGTGTGTGTGTGTGTGTGTGTGTGTGTGTGTGTGTGTGTGTGTGTGTGTGTGTGTGTGTGTGTGTGTGTGTGTGTGTGTGTGTGTGTGTGTGTGTGTGTGTGTGTGTGTGTGTGTGTGTGTGTGTGTGTGTGTGTGTGTGTGTGTGTGTGTGTGTGTGTGTGTGTGTGTGTGTGTGTGTGTGTGTGTGTGTGTGTGTGTGTGTGTGTGTGTGTGTGTGTGTGTGTGTGTGTGTGTGTGTGTGTGTGTGTGTGTGTGTGTGTGTGTGTGTGTGTGTGTGTGTGTGTGTGTGTGTGTGTGTGTGTGTGTGTGTGTGTGTGTGTGTGTGTGTGTGTGTGTGTGTGTGTGTGTGTGTGTGTGTGTGTGCGTATGTGTGTGTGTGTGTGTGTGTGTGTGTGTGTGTGTGTGTGTGTGTGTGTGTGTGTGTGTGTGTGTGTGTGTGTGTGTGTGTGTGTGTGATGGATGTTGAATTGAAATTCCGAAACGCTGTCTTCGGGGGGGTCAAGCGCTTGAACTTCATAGGAGAGCTAGCGCATAATTTCGTTTCCTCTCAACTGCCTGATCAGGTATTCACGCTGCGATCGTTGGCTTGATTCGGTGTAATCTTGAGCAATAATTCCGAGACTGACAACCTTCCTGAACATCTTCAACTGCTCAGGTAAATTGATGGATCAGGCGTTGGCGAATGCGCCGCCTGAGAACCAATGGCTTTTTTGTTTTCCGAGTAAATAAGGATTTTTTATGAAGACTAATTCGGCTTTCCGATTTTTCGCGGTGATTTCTGTACTGAGTGTCTTCGCCATGAGCGCTAATGCGGCTGGCAGTGGGCAAGCTTTATGCCCCTCGCAGGATATTTTCAAGTTCGTGGACGTCTTTACAGAAGACGTAGCTATTCAAAAGCAGTTCACGAATTATCCTCTCACAAAACGGGTGACAGTAGATGCTGAACCAGAGCCTGAGCAGGAGACTCAGCGGGTTGCCAAGGAGAAAGTATTCTTTCCAGTCGTCCCTGAAAGAAACGTGCGTAAAGAGCGTGGCCTAACGCTTGAGGTCATTGAGAATGACGAACAAAAAGCCACGGTAAAGCTGGAAAAGCCTGATACGGATTATCAAGTTTTTTATATATTTAAATTGAGCAGTTGCTGGTTTTTAGACGAAGTCAAAGACTATTCACTTTGACGCTTGGTTGAAAAGGAATTTATATGTCTTTTGTTGAAGCCATGCTCCTAGCTTTGCCTCCGTTGAATGGTATAACGCCCCACATCACTGGGATTTATGCCGAGCAAGGCGCCACTGGTTCTCATAGGGGACTGACTTCTATTATGCAGGGGGTCAACTGGATGAGTTAAACGCTAGAAAAGTCTGATTATATGACAGGGCAGGTTTCTTTTAACTCTCAGGCCGAGAGGGCATCAAATACCGATGCCTGTTCCAGACTTTCCTTAAATGTAGGATTGATCTTTTAATAGTTGGCGTTATATGGTAAGGGCGGAGCTTGAGTAATGAAAGAAATTGTGATCGCTTTTTTGGTGTTATGGTCCTTCGCAGTACATGCGGAAACCAAGACCTTTAAACTTAAACCTGATTTTAATGGCGTTTCACAGGTCAAGTTTACCACTGAAAGTGCCAGCGGGTACGATGTGTTAAAGGGGACGCTTACAAACAGTGCTGGCCAAAATTATAGTGTTCCTGATGTTTGTGAACCTGAAGGCGGTGTGGCTGAGATAAGTGATGCTTACGTAGTTGATGGTAAGGCTCGCTACTTTCTGTTCACATGCTTTTGGTCGGTTTCTCACGCAGGCATTGGTTTGAAGGGGACACAGTATGAGACATATATATATACTGGGAGTTCTTTGGTTTCGCTCAATAAAGAATTGGCCTTAGGTCAGTTTTTTTCGGATTACGAAGGAAGCCTTGAGGACGGTGAGCATAGCTATGCGTGGTATGTTGCGCGCAATATTGTTGGCAAAAAACTGCTTGAACTGGAAGCAGGAAAAACAGCAGACTCGCTTAAACTGGCCCATGCGATCGTTATGGCTAGATTAAAGAACGATGATTACAAAGCCGTTAGGGCGTATTTAAATCATGAAAGAGTAAAACAGTTATCTAAGGATTCACCGATCGTTGATTCAAATGTTACTGTCTATAACGATTTGGGGTTTGCCTTGGGCGAATCCGGGGATTTTGAGCTCGCTTATATGATTTTAAGTGAGGTGGAAAGCGTTTCACCTCACAGGGTAGTATTGAAACTAAACATAGCAGATGTTTTGTGGGGGACTGATAAGGTCAAAGCAATTAGTTACTATAAAGACTATGCTGCGTTGATGAGAGAGGCTGGAAAAGAGAGACTAATACCTAAAAGGGTCTTGGAACGGGCGCCGTAACCGCTGCGTATTTAATGCGATATGGCTGCGGGGGTGGATCAGGACAAATTGGAGAGTTTGATGCATCCGGCGTTGATTAATACGTTGCCTGGTAAGTTTAAATCGAAGTTTTTTTGTATTTTCCAAATGATCAAGTTTGCAATGAAAGGCAACGAACGAATGAAAAGTTATGGTTTTAAATTTTTAATCCTGTTCATTCTAGGGACGAGCCCAGACGCTTTTGCTGTGGAATGCCCGACACATGACTTTGTCGAGTTTATCAAAGAGTTCTCTACGAACCCGGAAGTACAGAGGGCCTTCACCGCCTCCCCGGTGGTCCAGCAGACGGTTGATCAGAGAGGATCAGCTTATCGTATGGTGACGAGATCGTTGGAAACACTTGATGCCTTAAACCTTTTACCACCGGCATTCGAAAACGCTCAAAAGCCAAACCTGAACGTGACGGTTCAATTGCCGAATCAAGTTTATATACGTGACAACAAAGGCAAGTTTTTGAAGATACTCACCTTCAATCATAGAGATTGCTGGATGTTGTATCACATTGAAAACTGGTCACTCGAAAAAGTGCTCGATGCTCAAGACCCGAGCGGTAAGCTTTCGTTGGCAGCAAGAGCCTTTAAGCGTGGGGAACTGTTTAATCAGTTGGCCATGGAAACCCAGTCTGAGTCATCAGCTCAACTCTACCTATCGGCATTCGACAGCTATCTGGACGGTGCAGAGCAAGGTTCTGCAGAGGCCGCATTTGCTGCGGCGGCAATCAGCTTGTCTGGCCAGGCACCCCGTCTCGAAAACACGAAGATTCTTGGGCTGCTTATCGATGCTTCCAAGAGTGTTCCTGAGGCAGGTTTGGCATTGGCCGACTTCTACTGTAATGAGGGGGAGAGCGAGGAGACGCGAGCGTGTTTGAACCCCGAGAAATCGCTGGATGCTCTTCTAACTGCGGCACGTTCAGGTGCTCCTTCAGCGCTGATCCAGTTGGGAAGCACCTATGAAGTCGGCGCCATTGTCCCGAACGATCTACCTAGAGCGATGGCCTGTTATGAGGAAGCCGAAAAAGGAGGGCACGAAGCCGCGTACTCAAATGTGGAACGGCTTCGCAATCAGGGTATTAGCGTGGATAACGACACTCACTGTTTTTAAAGCAGGACGTTTCTGATGAGCATTGGATTACTCGACCCGCGCGCCAATTACCCTCACTCCGGTTATGAGTACGGTTATGGGAGCGTTGGTAACAGCGATGCCGATGTTGACGGTGGCAAAGAGAGTGTGGGATTTTTGTAATGCGGCAAAGCCCGCTGTTCAGGGCAGCTTCAAGCTGGGTAAAGCGGCTTTGCCTTGTTCGGTCAGCACTGGTTCCAATTGCTCCCAAGTGAAGGACAAGTCGTTGTCGCAGCCGTCTCCTGTGGGACGGGTTGAGAGTTGCAGGCCTTGAGTGTTGAAGCTCAGGTGAAAGGTTGAATAGCTGGTGATCGCCGGGCAGCCTTCATCGGTGTCGGTTTGCTTGGCCAGCCAGACACTGAATGTGGCCGGTAACTCCACATGGCCGGAGTAAGCGTCGTACCACTCCTGGCGTCCGCCGAGCCATGTCCACGGGTCAACGCTTTCGCCGGTTTGCAGGTTCCAGGAATGCAGGCCCCAACTGATGCCGCTGGCCCCGTAGCCCGCCGCCCAGCGGTAGAACTTGACGGTGATGAATTTCGATGACCAATACACCGGCCTAACGTCGATGTCGCTGGTATACGCTGAGCCATTTCTACCCAGGTATTCACGGCGCTCCTCGAAGTAGTAGTCCTGATCCTCGTCGTTGGCAGCCAGGGCGGCGAGTTGCTGGTTAATCTTCTGAATCGCCGGGCCGTCACCTTCTAACTTGATTGTGACCTGAGCGCCTTGGGTCTTGAGTAGATACGAGTGGTTTTCGAAGCTTTTCTTCTCGGCCTTGATCGGCAGAGGCGCGGCTTCCATAGGCGAGTTGTAAGCATCGCTGCCGCAGCCGTCCGCGCTGATGCGCTGCAAGCTGAGTGGCAGTGGCTTGCCGCCCTTGGTTTTACTCCAACCGCCTGAGAGCGTATCACCCTGAGGTTTTTGCAATGCCCAGAAACCGGTGTTGCCTTCTTCCACCCACGGCGCGTTTTTGCTGGCTTGGGTCAGTTGAATCGGCTTGAGGATACGTTGGTAGTAGTAACTGCCATGCTCGCCATCGGCGCGGTTGAAACAGGCGGTGACAGTGGATTTACCCAGCGTGCCCTGCCAGACGCCCGCAAGGTCAGCGGCGAAGGCAAGAAAGGGCGTGGCGGCGAGGGTAATAACAGCGAGGGCCTTGAGCACGGGTATCTGACTTCCGGTTGTCTGATAAAGGCCGCTAGTGTAATGGGAAGTGTGCTGGGATTCCAACGAGCGAGGCGTTGTGAGGCGGCTCGCCCGGCTAAACGAAAAGGGTGGCGACTGCGCGTGGGTTAGCAGATCAGGAATCAAGTCTTAGGGTAGCGTCGCCAAGCTGGAAATCACCGAGATCGACACCCCGCTGCGCTTTCAGGGCAGTACTTCGATGCGGAAACGAGGCTGCATTAAAACCGGCACCCTACTACAATCCCACCAGCGCACGGTATTTGACGCCTGACCCGATCTAGCTGGCAGGGGGGAATGGGTATCGGTATGTGCCTTACCCTACGGGGTGGTTGGATCCGTTAGGGTTGGCGGTTATTAAAGGTAATTGCCCTGGTAAAAACGAGACACTAGGTATTCAAAATACACCAGTCCAGCAAATGATAATATCCACTCTGAGTATTTTGAGTCGGCGAGAAACCAAGCGCTGAAGTGTCTAGACTTGAATGGGGCTTTAGCCGGAAAACCGACAATGGCAAAATGTGGTAGCACCGCAGGCACGCCAACAGGAATGCAAACTATAGATGGTAAAACCGGCTACCGCTTAGAGCATGACGAAAGGAGCGGTGCCCCTATAAATGTATGATCTGGAAAACAAAGGACCTACACTTTACATTTGAAGGCTCCATCAAAACTTTCTTAAAAATTACCCGGGTATTTATAAAATGAGTTATTTTGATGACGACCTACAGTATTTTTTTTCGCAGAACTCCATACAGCATTATAAGTTGGACAGAAAGCTACATGATTACTATACCAAGTCACTTAACCAGGCTATCCCATTCAACGGCTCAACGCCTGACTGGTCAAAATTTAAGAAACACCTGACCATGTCAGTAGGGGATATTAATATCGCAATCAATAATTTATCCTCCCTCATCAGTGACCTAAATAATAGCACAGCAATCGTTCTCGGGGATTCACTTCTTGACGAGGCTTATCTAGTGGATACCATTGAACTAGGACTTTATCTTGGCGCCTTGGCTGAAATCCCTCAGAATAGCTATGTATTCCCTGAAAATCTAGACTGGATAATTTGTATAACTATTTACGGAGATATCCACTTCGGCCAAGCTCTAAACCTCAACTAAGACCTGGGTGGAAGTCCAACTAATTTGTCCTCACGCAGGCCGACGATGCGCCGCACTTCTGTCGCTTTCGTATGGATGCACGCAGCGGCGATGCAACGTTAATCGGTATTAGCGATGCCTACGACAACCGCCTGACCATCCACCATGATCGTCATGGCCCACCGAGGGGCTTCATCGTATCTGGTGGATCCCACGTTTTTTAAGGCGCTCTGGATACAAATCCAAGCCGCCAAAATGAAATAGATGGTATTGCGAAAACGCTCTTGATTGCGGAAATCGCAAGCGCGCTGCTTGAGCATTTTGAATGCGTGCGTCCATGCTCTCGGCATGTCCGTTATGCAAGTTGAACACGATGGCATTGGTCAGGCAGTGAATGGTCGAGCAGCCTTTTACCCCTGTGATGATTTCGTCCAGTTCAGCCGTCAGGTTTACCGCGTTGAATACCTGTTTGAGCAGTTCTTGCGGGCTGGTTTTAATTCGGCATTCTTGCAATACGAAGCGCAGCAGGTCGATCAGTACCGTGGCGTAGCGTTGCGGGTTTTTGTTGACGATGCGCAGGCTTTTTTTCAGGGCGTCGCCCCGTCCTGGATTCCAGCCGATGACGGCGTTGACCGGATAGTGCATTACTGATGGAGCGCTGCGATCTTCGCCGCTTTCACTGTCCATCAAGGCTGTACCACCCACGTGATCATTCATACCTGGCGACCTGCATGACTCAATTCTCACCCGACCAATACCAAAGCGTGTCGCCCCATTTCGAGTCGCTAATACCAGGCATGACTTCGCCTTGCTGAAAGTGACGTCTTGAATTGGCTTGTGCGGGGGTGAACCAGTAGCCTGTTTTGCTGCAGGGGTCGCCAGCGACAACGCGGTTGACTTGAGTGTCATTAGTATCTTGGTAATTTCTTGCGTACTCGACCAGATCTTTGGGGTAGACCATATGATCTATCTTGCTATCATCTATCCCATATAAAAAAGCGATTGCACCGGCTTCGATGGCCCAGTAGCCTACATAATTACCTTCTTCTCCCTGAAGGTGAGTGTCGTGCCAAGGGGCTTGCTTGAAAGCCGGGTACCACTGATCACAATATTTTTTTAGAAACGTAGACGCGCTTTCTTTGCTATCCGCATAAATCACTCGAATCAAATCAGAATAAACCTCATGAAACCACTGATCTACATCCTTCCTATTCGGAAGCAGTTTTACAAGAAGATCTTCATATAGAGTGTCGCCCCCGGCATAGCCAGCAACATCTATGAGACGTACAAATCGCTTAAGCAGGTCTGTACGATGTAGCAGAATACAAAGTCCTATGACCTGAACACATTCCTCATATTGATCAGGCCAGTCATCGATGGCTAACGGGGATATATCAGAAATCCCCTCAGATATTTCAAGCCTTGACTGCCTGCTTTCATATTTATCTATTAGATCTTCAAGCATGGGAGTTAAACATGCTATTTCCTCACCTGCGGTGTAAGCTGCCAACATCCTATCCAAAGAAAGTTCTTGAAAATATGCTGAACGCAGCGCAGCCTCTTCTTCAGGCGAGTCAGATTCAAATGTGTTGGTCTCAAAAAATTTGACGACCTCATCGTGCTCCCTTAAAAAATTTCTATAGTGATTTTCACTAAAAAACTTTTGTCTTTTTTTCACGTCAGTTATACCTCAATTTCTAACGAGCTCAACGCACCGTATTTTTTCGTCAACGATCTCTTACGCTTATTCACGAAACCTTTCACTTCATGATCAGAGTAATGAAACGCGCTATGATTTTGGTGGGCAGTCTCATCCAAACCATTAAGCTGCGCACTGGCATGTTTTTTAGGGCTCATACTAGTATGATACAAGGGAGCATAAAACAGATGGCGACTGTAGGAGCCGTTAATCTGAGCCATCAGGCTTCGTCCAGATACAGCTTTATCTATATTGATCCTAATCCACTCTCTACTCATCTGAACCATCAAAAGCCTTCTTCTTTTAGTGGATACCTCTTCATGCCTAGTGAAATTTCCACTTCTTTTTCCGCTGCTTACAGTCTTGCCATCACCGCTTATCACAGGAGTATCGACCTGCTCTAGCGGCTCGATTAACTCACTTGGATCAGCCAAGCCTGAGACACCCAGTTTGGACGCAACCCCCGGCTTACGCGAATTGTTCAACTTTCGCATAAACTTGGGCGCATCTTCATCTCGGCTTGCCTTGGCTTCAACAATCGCAAATTTCTTACCCCCATTGTTGGCAGGATCAGCTCGCCAAACGGCATCAATCCCCGGCCCATTCGCTCCATCAGTCAGCTTGTAAAGCACATGTTTTGCCTTGAGGCTCCCACCCGCCGATACCTGTTCCGTTAGCGCCGTCGTTTAACTTGTAAAGAATGTGCTTTCCCTTCGGACTGCAACCTTTAGAAAGCTTCCCTAACTTGCTCCCTCAAGCCCACTCCCATCCGCGCCTTTGTCGTGTCCGTCCCAGTCTTTACCCCAGCCAAACTCCCCGGCGCAGATGTAATCGGCAATGTGCTCGCCGCTGACACCCAGGCCTTCATTCAAAATACTCGAAGAGGCTTGAAGGCCGACTTTTGAGGCTTCAACCTGATTTGAACGGGTGCTGCTCGCGTTCTCCTTACCTTGTGCTGCGACGGCTGCGTCTTTGTTGGCGGGTTTTTCGGCTATTTTCGGGTGGCTTGAACCCGAGGACGCCGCATCGCTGTTGCGCTGCATGCCCCTCCATTCGCCCCGTTGCTTCTCAACGATGCCGATTATCGCTGGCATGTTGTCGCGGGAGGCGGCGAGGGCGGTGACCACGGAGGTTTTGGCCCAATTGGGCAAGCTCTGAAAGGTCGAGGAGCCTTTTACCCCTGTGATGATTTCGTCCAGTTTAGCAGCCAGTTTCCCAGCCTGTAATACTTGTCTGCGCAGTTCTTGCGGGTTGGTTTTAATTCGGCATTCTTGCAATACGAAGCGCAGCAGGTCAAACGGTACCAAGGTGTAGCGTTGCGGGTCTTTGTTGCCGATGCGCAGGCTTTTTTTCAGGACATCGTCTGGTTCTGGATCCCAGCCGATGACGGCGTTGAACGGATAGCGCATTACTGATGGAGCGCTGCGATCTTCGCCGCCTTCACTGTCGATCAAGGCTGTACCACCCACGTGGTCATTCATACCTGGCGACCTGCAAGACTCAATTCTCACCCGACCAATACCATAGCGTGTCGCCAAATTTCGAGTCGCTAATACCAGGCATGATCTCGCCTTGCTGAAAGTGACGTCTTGAACTGGCTTGGGCTGGGGTGAACCAGTAGCCTGTTTTGCTGCAAGGTTCGCCTGCGGCAGTACGTTTGGTTTGAGAGCCAGCTTCACCTGTGTAGTTTCTGGCGTATTCGACCAAGTCTTTTGGGTAGACCATGTGATCTATTTTGCTATCGTCTATGCCGTATAAAAACGCAATTGCGCCGGCTTCTATTGCCCAATAACCAACGTAGTTTCCATCTTCGCCTTGTAGATGAGTATCATGCCAAGGGGCTTGCTTAAATGCGGGATACCATTCTTGACAGTAATTCTGTAGTAGGCTTGAAGCTTCCGTTTTATCGTCGGCATAGATCGCCCGAATTAAGGGCGAGTAAACATCGTGAAACCATTGATCTACATCCTGCCTGTTTGGCAGCAGTTTAACAAGTAAGTCTTCGTATAATGTATCGTCGCCAGCGTAGCCTGCATTGTCTAGTAACTTTACGAAACGCGTAAGGAGGTCTGTGCGATGTAATAAAATGCAGAAACCTATAACTTGTACGCATTCCTCATATTGGTAAGGCCAGTCATCTATTGCTAGCGGAGAAATGTCATGGATATTTTCGTACTCTTCTAATGTGGTTTGCCTGGTCTCGTACTTCCCTACTAGCTCCTCGAGAAGCGGGATCAAAAATGTTATCTCCTCTCCTGCCGTGTATGTAGCTAGGAGCCGATCCATTGCAAGTCTCTGAAAGTGTCTGGAGCGTAGCGCTGCTTCCTCTTCCGCAGTATCAGACTCAAATCTATTTGTCTTGAGAAAATCAATTACTTCGTCATGCTCTCTTAGAAAGTTTCTGTAATGGGTCTCACTGAAATATTTTTGTCTCTTTTGCATTGTAGTTACGCCTCTATTCTTAAAGAGTTCAATGCGCCATCTTTTTTGGCTAAAGACCTTTTACGTTTATTCACAAAGCCTTTCACCTCAATTTCAGATTAGTGAAAGGCTTCGTGGTTTGCGTGAGTGGACTCATTAGAACCCTCCAGCCGCGCGCTTGCATGCTCTTTAGGGCTTTGGCTTGCATGGAATAAAGGAGCGTAAAAGAGATGGGGGCTATGAGAACTCATCACTTTAGCCGCAAGGCTTCTTCCACAAACAGCGCTGTCAATGTTCTCTTCTATCCATTCACGAGTCATCTGAACTAATAAACGCTTTCTTCTTTTGTTAGAGCTTTCATCATGCTTGATTTGTTTACTTCCCTTTTTGCCGGTTTTCACGAAGGGCTTACCTTTACTATAGTTAGTTGTATCTTGTTCTATTGGTTCGATCAATTCACTAGGACCACTTACTCCAGACACTCCCAGCTTTGATGCTACACCAGGCTTTCGGGTATTGTTATGCTTGCGCATAAACTTCGGCGCATCTTCATTACGACTCGCCTTATCTTCGACAATAGCGAATTTCTTACCGTCATTGTTGGCCGGATCAGCTCTCCACACAGCATCAATGCCCGTCCCATTCGCACCATCTGTCAACTTGTAAAGCACGTGCTTCGCCTTCGGACTACCACCCGCTGACAGTTTCCCCAACTTACTCGCACTCGGCACCCCCTCAAGCCCACTCCCATCCGCGCCTTTGTCGTGTCCGTCCCGGTCTTTACCCCAGCCAAACTCCCCGGCGCAGATGTAATCGGCAATGTGCTCGCCGCTGACACCCAGGCCTTCGTTCAAAATACTCGAAGAGGCTTGAAGGCCGACTTTTGAGGCTTCAACCTGATTTGAACGGGTGCTGCTCGCGTTTTCCTTACCTTGTAAGGTGTAGCGTTGCGGGTCTTTGTTGCCGATGCGCAGGCTTTTTTTCAGGACGTCGTCTGGTTCTGGATCCCAGCCGATGACGGCGTTGAACGGATAGCGCATTACTGATGGAGCGCTGCGATCTTCGCCGCCTTCACTGTCGATCAAGGCTGTACCACCCACGTGGTCATTCATACCTGGCGACCTTCATGACTCAATTCTCACCCGACCAATACCATAGCGTGTCGCCCCATTTCGAGTCGCTAATACCAGGCATGACTTCGCCTTGCTGAAAGTGACGTCTTGAACTAACTTGGGCTGGGGTGAACCAGTAGCCTGTTTTGCTGCAGGGTTCGCCAGCGACAATGCGGTTGGTTTGGGATTCTGTTGCGCCGCCGTAACTTCTGGCGTATTCGACCAGATCCTTTGGGTAGACCATGTGATCTATTTTGCTGTCGTCGATGCCGTAAAGAAAAGCAATGGCTCCCGCCTCGAAAGCCCAGTAACCAGCGTAACTACCCTCATCACCATCCAAGTGTGAATCGTGCCAAGGGGCCTGCTTGAATGCTGGATACCATTGTTTACAAAATCTTTCAAGCAACTGCGACGCTTCCTTTCGCTCATCCGCATATATAGCCTGAATCAAGGGAGTGTAGACATCATGATACCATTCATCTACCTCTTCACGTCCGGGTAGAAGCTTGCGCAGTAAGTCCTCGTAGAGAGTATCTTCACCGTTGTACCCTGCGCCATCCAGAAGCTTGACAAACCTTTTTAAAAGATCTGTTCGATGAAGCAGGATGCATAGGCTGAAAACTTGAACGCATTCCTCGAATTGATATAACCAATCGTCAATTGCAAGGGGTGAAATATTTTCAACACCCTCAAGAATTGAGAGCTTGAGTTGATGATCCTCATACGCAGACACAACATCTTCGAGTAGTGGTACGAGCACGGAAATTTCCAATCCCGCTGAATAACATACAAATAGCTTCTTTAGCTCCAACTCTCGAAAATGGCTAGCCCTCAATGCCGCTTCTTCCTCGGTAGAGCTAGACTCGAACTTGTTATACTCAAAGAAAAATTTTGTCTCTTCGATATAATCAAAAAAGTTTTTATACATATTGTCGCTGAGAAATATTTGTCTCTTCTTCATAATAAGTTTACTCAATATTCAGCAAAGATAATTTCTCATATTTCACCGCAATAGATTGTTTCCGCTTTTGCACAAAGGATTTAACCTCTCGGTCATGATAATGAAACGCAGAATGATTGGCGTGACTCGTTTCATAACTATTGTTTAGGCGAGCAAATGCATGATCTTTAGGGTTTTGTTTAGGATGATACAGAGGAGCATGAAATAGATGGCGGCTGTATGAAATTAGGACCGTGTAGATCAATGTTTTGGGTACTGCACTTTCATTATTAGCTCTTATCCGCTCCAAGCTTATTTGAAGAATTTGTTTTGGTTTTTTTATAGAGTTATTTTTTTTAACAGTAGGCGCGGAAGAATTTTTGGATCCTGAAAATTTGTCGGTTTTCCTTGCAGAAGGGGCCTCAAGCTCCAACGTCTCCAGTAACTCACTAGGACCAGTAGCACCCGAAATACCTAATTTTGACGCTACGCCAGGCTTCCGGGTGTTATTGGCTTCACGCATAAACTTCGGGCCGTGCTCGTTGCGACTCGCTTTAGCTTCAACTACGGCGAAATTGTTCCCATAGTTTGTTGCAGGATCGGCTCGCCATGAAGCATCAATGCCTGTTCCATGAGCACCATCGGTCAATTTGTACAGAACATGACGAGCCTTAGGACTCCCACCCTTTGACAGTTTCCCCAACTTACTCGCACTCGGCACCCCCTCAAACCCACTCCCATCCGCGCCTTTGTCGTGTCCGTCCCAGTCTTTACCCCAGCCAAACTCCCCGGCGCAGATGTAATCGGCATTGTGCTCGCCGCTGACACCCAGGCCTTCGTTCAAAATACTCGAAGAGGCTTGAAGGCCGACTTTTGAGGCTTCAACCTGATTTGAATGGGTGCTGCTCGCGTTCTCCTTACCTTGTGCTGCGACGGCTGCGTCTTTGTTGGCGGGTTTTTCGGCTCTTTTCGGGTGGCTTGAACCCGAGGACGCTGCAGCGCTGTTGCGCTGCATCCTTTTCCATTCACCCCGTCGCGTCTCAACGATACCGACTATCGCTGGCATGTTGTCGCGGGAGGCGGCGAGGGCGGTGACCACGGATGTTTTGGTCCAATTGGGCAAGCTCTGAAAGGTCGAGGAGCCTTTTACCCCTTCCAGTTTAGCCGCCAGTTTCCCAGCCTGTAATACTTGTCTGCGGAGTTCTTGCGGGTTGGTTTTAATTCGGCATTCTTGCGCTACGAAGCGCAGCAGGTCAAACGGTACCAAGGTGTAGCGTTGCGGGTCTTTGTTGCCGATGCGCAGGCTTTTTTTCAGGACGTCGTCTGGTTCTGGATCCCAGCCGATGACGGCGTTGAACGGATAGCGCATTACTGATGGAGCGCTGCGATCTTCGCCGCCTTCACTGTCGATCAAGGCTGTACCACCCACGTGCTCATTCATACCTGGCGACCTGCATGACTCAATTCTCACCCGACCAATACCATAGCGTGTCGCCCAATTTCGAGTCGCTGGTACTCGGCATTATCTCACCTTGCTGGAAGTGACATCTTGAATTTGCTTGAGCTTGGGTGAACCAGTAGCCGGTCTTGCTGCAGGGTTCGCCTGCGGCAATACGTTTGGTTTGAGAGCCAGCTTCACCTGCGTAGTTTCTAGCGTATTCGACCAAGTCCTTTGGATAAACCATGTGGTCTATTTTACTATCTTCAATACCATATAGAAATGCGATGGCGCCAGCTTCAATCGCCCAATACCCCACATAGTTTCCATCTTCGCCTTGTAGATGAGTATCATGCCAAGGGGCTTGCTTAAATGCGGGATACCATTGCTTGCAATATGTTTTCAAATAGTCAGTGCTTTCAATTTTTGATTTCGCATATATTGCCTGTACCAATGGTGAATATACGTCGTGATACCATTGATCAATATCGTGCCTGTTAGGTAGCATTTTGCAAAGCAGATCTTCATACAGTGTGTCTTCCCCCTCATACCCCCCATTGTCTATAAATTTGACGAAACGCTTCAGCAGATCAGTGCGATGTAATAGAATGCAGAATCCTATGACTTGTACGCATTCTTCATACTCGTGTGGCTGGGTGTCTAACGCCAGCGGCGAAATGTCGGGAGACTTTTCTGAGTCTGCAAGAGCTGCTTGTCGTATTTCATATTTTTCAATTAAATCTTCAAGTAGGGGGGGGAGAGATGATAAGTCCTCTCCCGCTGTATATGTCGCTGTGAGCTTTCGAAGTGCTAGGCGTTGGGTGAATCTTAAGCGAAGCGTAGCTTCCCCTTCTGGGGTGTCTGACTTAAATGTCGTGGTTTTTAGAAGCTTTGTCGCTTCGTCATGGTCGTTAAGAAAGTTTTTATAATGGTTTTCGCTAAAGAGTTTTTGTCTTTTGATCATCTGGGTAGGCCTCAAGCTTGAGAGAGTCTAGTGCGCCATACTTTTGGCATAAAGATCTTTTATGCTTGTTCACGAGACCTTTAACTTCATTCTCCGCGTAATAAAAAGCCTTGTGATTCTCATGGGAGGATTCATCAGCGTTTTTCAAGCGTGCGCTTGCACGCTCTCTAGGGATCGGGCTGCCGTGGTATAACGGCTTGTAGGACAATTGGCGACTGTTTGATGCAGCTACTTTAACGTGTAAAGAATACGTCGAGACGGCTCTCTCCAAATTTTTCTCAAGCCATTCGTCACTCATTTGAACGAGTAAACCCCTTGGCGCTTTAGATGGGCGTGCTTCGCTTTTTGCCATATTGGTATTGTTTTTACCAGTGATTACCTTTTTTGCTTTACTAGCGAGTGATTTGGTTTCTGGAATTTCACAGGGCTCAATCAATTCGCTTGGTTCAGCGAGGCCCGACACTCCCAGTTTAGAACCAGCCCCCGGCTTCCGAGTATTGTTCAGTTCACGCATAAATTTTGGCGCATCTTCATCATGGCACGCCTTGGCATCGACTATGGCAAATTTTTCGCCTCCGTTGCTGGCAGGATTCGCGCGCCATACGGCATCGATATCTGTTCCGCTAGCGCCGTCGGTTAACTTGTAAATAATGTGCTTTCCCTTCGGACTGCAACGTTTAGAAAGCTTCCCCAACTTACTCGCACTCGACACCCCCTCAAACCCACTCCCATCCGCGCCTTTGTCGTGTCCGTCCCAGTCTTTACCCCAGCCAAACTCCCCGGCGCAGATGTTATCGGCGATGTGCTCGCCGCTGACGCCCAGGCCTTCGTTCAAAATACTCGAAGAGGCTTGAAGGCCGACTTTTGAGGCTTCAACCTGATTTGAATGGGGGCTGCTCGCGTTCTCCTTACCTTTTGAGGCAACGGCTGCGTCTTTGTTGGGGAGTTTTTCGGCTCTTTTCGGGTGGCTTGAACGCGAGGACGCTGCAGCGCTGTTGCGCTGCATCCCTTTCCATTCCCCCCGTCGCGTCTCAACGATACCGACTATCGCTGGCATGTTGTCGCGGGAGGCGGCGAGGGCGGTGACCACGGAGGTTTTGGCCCAATTGGGCAGGCTTTGAAAGGTCGATGAGCCTTTTACCCCTGTGATGATTTCGTCCAGTTTAGCCGCCAGTTTCCCAGCCTGTAATACTTGTCTGCGCAGTTCTTGCGGGTTGGTTTTAATTCGGCATTCTTGCAATACGAAGCGCAGCAGGTCAAACGGTACCAAGGTGTAGCATTGCGGGTCTTTGTTGCCGATGCGCAGGCTTTTTTTCAGGGTGTCGCCCCGTCCTGGATTCCTGCCGATGACGGCGTTGAACGGATAGCGCATTACTGATGGAGTGTTGCGATCTTCTCCGCTTTCACTTTCGATCAAGGCTGCACCACCCAGATGGTCATTCATACCAAGGGACCTGCATGACTCAATTCTCACCCGACCAATACCAAAGCGTGTCGCCCCATTTCGAGTCGCTAATACTAGGCATGATGTCGCCTTGCTGAAAGTGACGTCTTGAATTGGCTTGGGCTGGGGTGAACCAGTAGCCTGTTTTGCTGCAGGGTTCGCCAGCGACAATGCGGTTGATCTGCGATTCAGTTGCACCGCTGTAGTTTCTGGCGTATTCGACCAAGTCTTTTGGGTAGACCGTTTGGTCTATTTTGCTGTCGTCTATGCCGTATAAAAACGCAATTGCGCCGGCTTCTATTGCCCAATAACCAACGTAGTTTCCATCCTCCCCCTGAAGATGGGTATCGTGCCAGGGCGCCTGTTCGAAGGCCTGATACCATTCTTGACAGTAATTCTGTAGTAGGCTTGAAGCTTCTTTTCCATCGTCAGCATATATAGCATGAATGAGAGGTGTATACACGTTGTGATACCATTCATCAACATCATGCCGGTCAGGTAACACCTTTTTCAATAGATCCTCATAAAGTGTGTCGTCACCCGCATAGCCTGCTTCATCAATTAATTTAACAAAGCGCGGTAGCAGATCAGTACGGTGCAATAATATACACAAGCTAATAACCTGAACAGCTTCTTCGTATTGGTTTAGCCAGTCATCTAATGCCAAAGGTGAGATTTCTGGAGCTCCGTAATGTTCAGCCAGAGCTTGTTGGCGAATTTCATATTTTTCAATCAAACCCTCAAGAAGAGGGATAATTGATTCTATCCTTTCGCCAGCAGTGTAAGTTGCTAGTAACTTGTCAAGCGCGAGAGCTTGAAAATATCTTGCGCGTTGAGATGCTTCTTCTATGACAGAGTCTGACTTGAATTTATTTACTTTAAAGAAATCCACAAGCTCGTCATGTTCTCTAAGAAACTTCTCATAATGGTTTTGGCTAAAAAACTTTTGCCGCACATTCATGGATTTTATACCTCTATTTTTAGAAAAACGCTGAAGAAGACTAATATATTTGGCAGAATGTCTGATCTCAGCCGCCGAGATGCCTTATGGAGCGGATGACTTTCGCCGACGCCGAGTATGCTGGCAAGCGCAACCCAACTCGAAAGGAGCATTTCCTGATCGAGATGGATCAGGTCGTACCCTGGCAGGGATTGATCAATCAGATCGAGCCACTTTACCCCAAAGGCGAAGGGGGCCGTCTTGCGTATCCCTTGACGGCGGTGGTCCGCATTCATCTGACGCAAAACTGGTTCGGCGACAGAGATCCGGCGATGGAGAAAGAGTTGCACGAAACAACGAAACTGCGCCAATTCGCGGGACTGAGTCTGGATCGGATTCCCGATGAAACCACCATTCATAACCTCTGGAGCCTGTTGTAAAAACATGAGTTGGAAGGCCGTATTTTTGCAGGTCATCTACGGCTATTTGGATGATCGTGGCTTGACGCTGGTCGGAGCGGCGATCATTGATGCGCCGAGTTCGATCAAGATAAGGACGGCAAACGCGATCCCAAAATGCATCAGACGAAGAAAGGAAACCAGTATTTCCTCGTTATGAAAGCGCGTGTCGGCTTCGATACCGCGTCGGGTTTAGTCCATAGCCTGGTGGGTACCGCGGCGAATGTGGCTGACGTGGCCCAAGTCGATCAGTTATTGCATGGCGAGGAAACCTATGTCATTGGCGATACGGGCCACACCGGCATGGGCAAGCGTGCAGAGCATTAGGACCGCCAAATGATCTGGTCGATCGCAGCACACCCGAGCAGTTACAAAAAACATGGTGAGAAAAGTTTGATCGCAGGCGTGCGTCGCAAGATTGAGCACGCGAGAGCTCAGGTTCGAGTGAAGTTTGAACATCCGTTTCGTGTAATCAAGCGCCATTTGGGTATATGAAAGTGCAGTTTCGTGGACTGGCTAAGAACACCGCGCAACAGGCTACTCTATTCGCCCTATCGAACCTCTGGATGATGCGAAAACGGCTGTTGGTTGTGGGAGAGGTGCGCCTGTATTGCGGAAAAACACCTTGGAAGGGGGCTATTCGATGGAAATAATAGATGAGTTAAACGCGAGAAAAGTCTGATCATCTGATCGGGCGGGCGTCTTTTGAACCTCAGGCCGAGAGGTCATCAATAATCGATGCCTTCTTCAGATGTTCCCTAATAATGAAAAAGAGCTTATAAGTGTATTTTTGGGAGAAGCTTACGAAGGAGAAGAACATGCCAGAGTCAATGCAGTAGAAAGATTGCCTTTCTACTGCAAAGAAATACAATGGAGCTAATAATAGTTGGCTATGATAAAAATATTGCTAACGTATTTGACAAGCTAAGGGCTAATGGATGATAAGAGATTTTGGCTGTGTGTTATTTTTTTCTTTTATATCTGCTGGCGTATATGCGGCAGGGGATTGTGAAAGAGCGATACCTTCCGGTGCCTTGCTTTTTGATGAGACTGACTTGGGTGCCGAGTTTTCTTGCTTATATGAGTCACAAAACAAACGCGATAATGCAGTGTTAGATTTTTATACCAAAGGGAAAACTGACGCTGAACTTGTCTCCCGTAACGACAAGTTAATAAGTCTTGAGGATGCGAGGGGTGGCGTTAATATACCCAGTATTGCGAGGCTGGAAGACAACCAATTTCAAATTCTATGGGATTATCCAAATGGAAGGGACTTAGTTGAGCTGACATTGAAAAGCAAAAAGCTTTACTTTACGTCCGCAAGTAAAGAGATGCGGCTTCAAGTTTCCGCCGGTAACGATGTAGCAAGCTTTTTAGTGTTAGAGAACTCTAAGTTAAAATTGAATCAATTTGACTTCTCAAGATTGAGCAGTGCTGAAATCTTCGACAAAAATACCTTGACTTTTAATGGCGATAATGTTTCGGTAGTGATAGGTGCTGAAAAAGTTTTTCTGTATTCCGAAGCTACGGAGCTTTCTAGAACAAAAGGTTATCTCGTTAAAGGTGATCTGCTGAGGGTTTTGGATTATAAATCTGGTTTTTTGAGGGTGATTTATAAGCAGAAAGACGGAGCTTATTTGGATAGGTGGATCAGCTTGTCATCTGTGATCTAGCGTTCTGTCCGCGAAATAGCTTTTCTTTATTCTTGGCTATTGGTCATTCCTTCCCGGGATCAGATCAATGATCGTTGGGGGGAGGGAACGTAGAGGCTGGCCAGGGTGCCGACCAGCCCCGGCTGGGGTATGAGAGGGGAGATGATGAACTCGAGTTTTACGACTCGGCTTGATCAGCTTTGGGCGGTGCAGTGACAGGCAGCAAACGGCCCAGAGTGTGTAAAAACGCTTCGTCAAAATTGAAGTGTGCGCGTCTACGTTAAATCTGAAATTTATTGGCCCATCAGCAGATGTGGATTTCGCATAGAAGCGCGATTTCTAGTCCGATTTTGAGTACCTGTCGCGCCGAAAAACGTTTTTACACAGCCTCGGCCAGAAGCATACGCTCGAAGGTGTCGACGAAAATTCGGGTGACTCAGCTTTTGTTGATTGACGCGCGGTCTTAATAAGGCCGCATGCAAGAAGCCCTGGCGTTCGCCAAGGCTTCTGCGTTTTTCGCGAGTAAGGTCAGGTCACTACCTTGGGGCTGGGATACTAGTCCCGTCCCGCACCTGCATCAGCGCAAATCCCAACAGATTCAAACCTTTCCACAGATTTGGATTGTTCGCATCCGCGTTGTCCTTTGCGAGCCCTATACCCCAGATGTTATCAACCGGGCTGGCTTCGACAATAACGCGCGAACCGGTTTGTAGAAGATATTCGTTTAACTGCGGATTCTGAGAGAACTTGGCCTGGTTCGCTCGAACAACAATGTCGTATCGGTGTTGCAGCCAAACCTTATCATTAAATCCGCGCACGTTGCGGCCAAGTGCTTTGGCGGCATTAGGAGTAGGAGCGTGGAGCACCTGCGCACGATTTTCCTGATCGTCGAACAAGGCCGCTTTCTCGGCCATCATGAAGTGTTCGGCCGTCGGGTAATGTTGCCCCTCGACAATGAACCCGGCCTCGAACCATTGGCTGAAGCACGAAGCCGTGACGACAGTTTTGCTGCGCTGGTGCCCCCAGAAAAACGTAAACCTCAGATGCTCTCCAGAGTTGAAACGGGCGCACAGTCCTTTTAGATGTTCAGAGTCGTTCAAAAATATATCCTCGCTGACTGAAGATCGAAGTTACAGCTACTGTGCTTACCAAAGCAATCACGAAGTTTGGTAGGTCTTCGGCTGAAAAAATCGGTCTCGGGTTTTCGAATGTAGACTAAACAGCGATACATTAGACCTATTCTGGCCGATTCTTGCCCTCTGTGAGGGGCCGCTTTGAGTCGATTCTGTTGAAAAAGTCGACGTCAGTTTCCATGGACGAAAAGTACACGTCTGAGATCGAAATCTGGAATTGTTGCTGAGGTATTTGGACTTGGATTTTACGTAGCGGCGCGCAAAAAAAGACGTTTCCACCCATCAGTCTTCTGGCGGGTTGAGAAAAACGACTTTTTCAACACAATCGGCCGAAAGCTGCCGCACCGCGACTGAGGTTCTGTACGCAAACTGCCTGTTCACCACTCGGCGCCGCTTCATAAATCCCCCAATTCGCGCAACAACCCTTATGTAACTCAAAAACACGCCGATACCGTTCAGCAGCACGGAAGCACCGCAGCAGCACTTACTTCATATCAGGCAGGAACCCGATCAATGTTGGAACATATCTGGCGCAGTATCCATTCCCCGGATTACTTGCCCAACGTACTGGAGTGGATGAGCCATATTCTCCTCAGCCCGTTCATGGTGATCATGTGCCTTATGGTCGGCGCGCTGGCCGGCAAATGGTGGAGAACACTGCCCTACGGCAGCCTGACTTGTTATGTGGTCTTTCTGAGCCGGTCTTCTTTCTATCGGTGGGAAAGTATTTTCCCCCTGGCAGGCCTGCCTGCACTGGCGATTGATGGCGGGCTTTTGGCGCTGCTCGGCTTTTTTTTGAAAGGCATACTCAGAACCCGCTCTGAAGCAAAGCCCGAAGGCCATTGGCTGCGCAGGCTTTATCAAGGCCTTAAGGTCGTCCTGCTGACAATCATGGTGATCTTTTGGGGAGTCGTCGTTCTGTTTGTTGTGGTCTTCACTGTCTCGGTCGCGACCCAACCGTCATTGGCGCATTGAGCGGCCTTCTGCTGGCCAGGGTCTGTACGAAAAAACGCAGAATCGCGACCAGTCAGTTCTCGTACAGAGACTGAAATCCGGATCAGACAAATCGGTCCAATCGTTAGACATGGGCTGTTTCCAGCCGGCTGCGAGAGGCAGTCATCGGCCAATTCTGTTGAAAAAGTAGATCTCCTGCTTGGCCTGCGGCAAAATAAGGTCATCGGCCAGCGGGAGGATTCGCAGCATGATGGGACAATTGTCGAGCGGACAAGAGAGACTGTTTTACTCGTTCAACATTGAAGATCACATCCCAGCCAATCACCTCCTGCCCAGCATTGATCGATGCCTCGATCTCAGTGATCTGCGCCATTATCTCGCCGATTTTTATAGCCCAATCGGGCGCCCATCGATTGATCCCGAACTGATGATTCGCCTGTTGGTGGTGGGCTATTGCTACGGTATTCGCTCCGAACGTCGGTTGTGCGAAGAGGCTCATTTGAACCTGGCGTATCGCTGGTTCTGCCGCTTAAGCCTCGAAGACGAAGTCCCCAATCACTCTACGTTTTCCAAGAATCGGCATGGTTGCTTTCGTGACAGCTCGCTGTTTCGCTGGCAGTTAAACGAGGTGCTGCGTCCTGCATGGACGCAGGTCTGGTCAAGGGCGAAGGGTTTGCGGTCGACGCCAGCGTCATCAAGGCAGATGCCAGTCGGCAACGTGGCGTACCTGGCGATGATGAAATCAACTGGCGCGATCCGGCGCTGAGTACTCGCGCCGTGCGTGAGTACCTTGAAGCGCTGGATGAAGAAGCGTTACCCTTCTGGGGCATCACGCGATAAGGACTATGCACATGCATGTCGGAATGGCTCATGCGATTGAGGCCGCAGAAAGCGAGTATTTGTGTGCCCGCGTCGAGAGTTTGTCTCGGATAAGTGGAAACCCTTTTGGTGCTCGTGTGTTTTTTAACGAAGCTTTTCTATGCTTTCAGGTGAAGGCATCACCTAGTCCGATGCACTTAATCCTTGTAGTGCTCGACTCAGCGCCACCGAACTGTATCTTCGTAGATGAGTCCAAATTGTCCGTTGCAGGAAAAGCTTATTGGTATCTACCAGATGAGGGGGTGGCCGAAACGGATAATGCTCATAAAATCCGGATCGTGATCCCAAAAGCCAATCGTCTTGGGCTCGGCTTCGTCCGCTCTTGCTACGAACAGTTGGGGAATGATGCCTGTGTTAAGCAGTTTATTTATTGGTACGAATCGAAAAGGTATTCGCCGGGCGATCGTTTTGCTCGTGGTACTTTCTGTACTGCTGTTTTCTGTTGTCACTACGATGAAAAATTATCCCGCCAGTTCGACGGTACTCAGTCCTTCCGGTCGCTATATTTTGGAGAACGTTAGGGTTGGGAGGACCCTCACGCTTGGTGGAATGGCTTACTTGAGAGTGATTGATAGGCAAAACCCACAAGAGGTTTACCGTACACCTCTGTACGACACTCAATCACTGGATATGAGGGTGACCGAAGATAACGAAACTGTCGGCATTGCCTGGATCTATTTCTATCGAGATAAAAAAACGTTCGACATCGCCATGCCCAAGTGGGAATCGCATTGGCTGGATATGTTTATCAGCAACACCCCTTATGTACACATTGAAGACTGAGCCTCCGCATGAGCCGTTGCGCCGGCCCAGGCCAACCTGCAGGTGCCATGCAACGGTCAAGTCGGACATCGGGCGAAATCCACAGGACAGTTTTTTCATGAGATCCAATACCAGGCAGGTACTCCGTGTCCTTTAACCGTTACTACCAAAGCGAACTCACCGCACTGCGCCAGCTTTGTCGTCGCTTCGCCGACCGTAGTCCGGCGTTGGCGCCGTTTCTGGGGCAGGCCGGGCGGGATCCGGATGTGGAGCGGTTGCTCGAGGGCTTCGCGTTTCTGACTGGTCGGCTGCGTCAGAAGCTGGATGACGAGCTGCCGGAACTTGGATGGCATATTGGTTTAGTTTTGAAGGTTTGGTTTAAGGTGGGTGTAATGGTTGGAGAAATCTGGCGAAATTTGTTGGTGCGGGGAGGGTTAAGTGGTGCGCTGGTCGAGATCAATCTGGCAACGATTGCCAGCTACAAGGACGGCGGCGTCAGTGCCGTGGTCTACGCAGGCACGGATGGCAGCCTGACCGTAAAATGGTCCGTCCGCCAGATGAAGCCAGCAAAGCGAAGAACACTCAGAACCGCGGCGCAGATCCGTTCACATTCGGCTCGCCAATACGTGGCTGCGTCACGTACATGGGCGGTTGCCACATGCCTCGTCGGTAAAATACCAAGAAGCGTTGCTGCCGTGGAACTGCTCACCAGAGATGCCACGGTAAACCATGGCCTCATCTTGCGGTAGGTGGGGGGGCATGAAGCGGATACGGCGTAAGTGTTAGAGAAACTGTGATCGAATAACGTCCGTATCGAACGGTGTTATCCCGTGATCAGGCGCAAATACCGCCTCTGCCTGCAGTGGTGAAGCCACTCGTTCTCCTCGTGCTCGAACATGTAAATCGAAAAGAGTTTCCAAATCCGGCCTTGGTGTATGTATCAACGCTCGCAGCATCAAAGACACCCCACTGAGGTTGTTCTGGACGTTGTTCCACCGCGCAGATGAAGTGAGCCCCAGATCGGCCCAAATCATGCGTCTTTCCTGCAAGTCCATCACGAATGGCAGACAGATAACTGTGTCAGATGCGATATCGATACGGTCGAACACGGATCGCGGTTCGAATACTTCACCCGATGCCAAGTCGGCGCGGGCCATCCAGCCAGCGAAGCACTCTGGAAGATCGCAGTACGGCTGCTCGGTGTATGAGTTGATAGAAGTGACGACATAGCGGATACCTTTCTCGACGAGGACATCAAGATCGAGGTCGATGAACTCCGAAGCCCCTTCGGGCGCGTCGACGATATCGCCACTGTGATAGCCGCCGAAACCCTTCAGGTTGTAGTACGCGACCGTTTGTTTAAATACGAAGTTAGCGTCGAAAAATGCTGCGGACAAGTCGATATCCGTGCGTCCACGGCCATTCTTCCACCACAGGAACAGGCGAATAAAACGGGCGTCAGGCATGGGCAATCGGCTGCCGCGCACCAGCGTACGTAGCGACTTTGATGAGGCACGCTGTGCCAGTGGCACCCTGTATTCGCGTAATGCTGGATCGATGAAACAGCGGCCTAGTGGCGGTAGCGACGCAAAACGTTTTACGAGGGCGTCCTCGCAGATTCTGGCTGTACGTGCCAAAACGCCGAGAGCGATAGGTTCGCGTCGATCCTTGATGCCATAGACTTTGGCCAATGCACCTTTCGGCGTGAAGGCCCGAAGTGCCAAGGGGCGAGGTGCGTGTACCTGGGCCAGCAACTGCAGCAGGACCGGCGAGGACACTTGTGCCGCAACTGCCTCGAACGCGTCGAGAACTGACTCAGGTTCCGTCGCGCGCCGCAGGGTCACGTCTAGCCGTCGTGCAAACTCACCAGGACGGCTCTGGAGTAGGGGCATAAGCGTGGTGATGTGACGCTGGGCAAGCAATGTTTCAACACGTGATCCAAATGAGGCTGGCGCTTCTCTGCGGCGCGCTGCCGTGATGGCGGCTAGTGCTCGTGGGTACTTATCGGCGTAGTCGCCCGGGTGCAGTACTTCAGCCAGTCGTTTCCAGCGCTCGGCATGGCGCATCACGTCTTCTACAGCGTTAGGTATGGGGTCGAGCAGGCACAACAGCAGGCGGCGCATCGAGCGCTTCATCGCTTTGAAGCGTGTCGAAGCTGTCGTTAGCGACACGTCTCCTCCATGCAGCGCGACCGCGAGTCGTAGCACGTCAGTCGCCGTTTCGACGTTTCGCTCCAGGAATGAGTTTACCTGTGCATTTTCGCCTACATGAAGGACAAGTGCGCCGCCAACCAGTGCACGCGTCTCCCGGAACGGAACGGCCTCCGGCAGCAGACGAAATACATCGCTTTTGTACGTCCTGATAAACCAGGCGACATCGCCAGCGTCCTCTTCGGAGAGCGAGGTACGCGATGAAACCAGCGGCTTCAATAGCGACTCGAACTCATGGACGCTTCCTTTTTCGATAACGCGGGATATGAAGTTGCCTTCAAGCATCTCAGGTCGGGACTGTTCAGAGGGAGGGAAGCGCCAAAGAGTGAGGTAATGCATGACGGCGTTAAGGTACAACTCAGCCTCTGAGGCCGTCAGGACCTGCTCTGGAAAGTCAGGATAAAAAGGCCGGTGATGTACATGAGCGCCCGTTTTGCGCTGAAGAACTCTGATAATTTCATCCAGCCAGTGCTTGAGTTCTGTCGCTGACAACGTGCTGATTTGATCAATCAGAGACTCTGATAGTACGCATTTCAACGCCGCGACTTCCCGGACAGCCGAAGCGACCTGAGCGCGCGTGGCACCGCCAGCGCCCATCGGGACGTGAACTTTGGTAAGGCGACGCAGGAACAGCTCCTGATTCATACTTGATTTTCTCCCTTGGCCGCCGTCGTGGACGAGTTGCAGCAACGTTCTACAGCTGATGTAAAAACGCCTGCAAGAAGCAGGCGCTGTGTGGAGAGCGAAACCCCTAGGTCATAGGAGGTTAGAAGGAAGGTGTTCCATAGCCACGATGGCACTCTACATAATAAAGCTGTATTTGTCTGTCCGGTCGCTACGTATCTCAACAGCAACAAGCTGCTTCGCTAGAAGAAGGGTTTGAGAAACGACCATACGAGTCGCTGCATGATTGGTTAGGTGTGCCTGCTTATCACGCTAGGTAAACATCCATCGAAGGGCTCTTGGTTTGTCTATACACCGGAATCCGGGTGGCTATCGAAGCGCTCAACGTCAGGCGAGCAGAGTGGTGCATAGGCGTGATTTTGTTCTATGGACGGATCGCTCAGGGAGAACCAGTTTTGCAACAGATGAATGCGCAGCAGGGTTTCCGGAGGATAGGGTTTTCTGCCGCCGGCCTTGGGGTAGAACTGCTCGATCAGGCCCAGCAGACCCTTCCAGAGCACGACCTGATCCATCTCGGCGAGGAAGCGTCCGCGGCCTGTCCGCCTGCGTTTACCGGCGTATTTAAATCAGAAAGCTCATCTGGCTCATCGGCGGCTCGGATCAGGTGTTCAACCGCATCTCAGCACAATTGAAGACTTGCCCGGAGATTCCTTTCGCAGGCTCTATATTGCGATGTTCGTGTAGGTATAGTGGTGTTCTTTGGCTATTGATCAGGAACGACAATGATTAAGCGACACTCAGGGATTGTAGTCGCGCTGGCGGCACTATGGAGCGCAACCGCGCAGGTATGGGCGAGCGAGCCATCCTCGGTGTACATGCGTTGCACCATGAGTCCGGCCCAGTACGCCAAGGCAATGGCTGCGCCCCCGGGCTCGGCGTTGGCGTACAGCGACTGGCAAAATTGGTTCGACGGGCGAAAGATGTATGGCTCAGGCAAGGTCGATGTTCAGTCGCTCCGTGATTCTGGCGCGCAGAGCCTGGAGGAACTGGTGAAATCTTGGGTTGGCGCAGGTGGGCTTTCTCACTATGACAAGAAGACAGGGCGCTGGCAGTTTGCCCTGCTGCAATTCACCGAGAACTACGGTGAGATGATCCAACTGCTAGCGCCACTGCGCAGTGTTGCACCTTACTGCGAAGCCGAATCCGACAGTTTCCTGATTATCTATTCGTACGTCTGGGGCAATGGCGACAATGCTTATATAACCTTAAACAACCAGCGCAGCGAGTTTGCAGCCGAGCCAACGTCAGTCCAGCGCGAAGAGTCAGACGCGGCGCTCAAGACTCTTATGGATTCATATGCACACTAAAATATTCTCACGATCTGGTTGTAATAAACGGAAGCTGTTCGTGTTGTCCTTCCGCCGCCGCGCGTGGCAAAGATCCGGCTTATCAGCGCTGAGTTTTAGATTAGTTCTGGAGTTCGCCACAGTTCCAGGGCGGGACTTTCAATGAAGAACAAGGACTATTTATGATCGAAAAGGCAAGGGCACTCATCATTTTACCAAAACACCCCCGTATAGTTAGAACCGCGACCAGACTACTGGTAGGCGCGTTAAAGTCGTTATGATGCGCTTCATGAGATCGTTGGGTCATGTTCTTTGGGAAACAGTTAAATACCTGGCTGAAGTTTTAATTAAACTCGTGCTAGGTATCGCCGCAATTTTGACTTTTGTTATGGTTCTTATCTACGCAACGGCTGATTCGAGGAGCTCCGATATGGTGCCTCGACTAAATACGCTGATCGCCACGACCAATGGTTATAAGGTTACTTATTTCCAGGATCAGGACTGGTGTGAAGCTCTGCTTGCCGAAACGAGAAGCTATGCCAGTTCGCCTGCCTCTACTTGCGGTGATGGCGAAGAAGCCAAACCCTTCGACGAACACGGAAGCGAGATATTTACCAAGATCAGAGATGCAGTGAAGAAGGCCAGCATAACCCCCATTAGAATCAGTGTCCGGTCCGAGAGAGGCATTGTGTCGTTCGCGAAAGTCGATCTTTCATGCTTCTACTGCAATGCCTCTTACATCTATTCACCGCAGGCTGAATACCAGCCCGATAAGGCGCAAAATGCTAGTGTCACTGGTATGAGTGGGGGTTGGTACTATGTAGATGCAGGTATTTGATCGTTCTGCTCAGCAAAGATGGGTTTTGGCTTTAAAGTCTATTCAATTTTTTAGTCAGGGAATGAGGAGTGAAAAGTATGAAGCTTACAGCTGGAATGAGAAATTTTTTGTTTTGGATTTTTATTCTTCTATTTATTGTCGCCACCGACACATTGATTTATCTTTCTATGTTGCTGGATTTTAATGATGCCCCACAGCTTATATTTGTCTTCAGTTTGTATCTTCTTGCTTACCTTGCAGTCTTGACTCTAATGGTGGCGGCGTGGCAGTCTCTACATAAGCTTCTTGCGGTAAAGCCGTTGCCCGCTCAGAAAATAAAGCTCACTTATGAATTGACGTTTGAAGATCATGAAAGAGTCAAAGCGTTTTTGAGTGAAATCAGAAACTGAAAACACGGCAATGTACTGCGCAGCGAATGGCGAGCCCTCAAGAACGAACGCTCGTACCTCACGTAGGACGTCTAAGCATGTGAAAGAGCTTATTTGCAAATATGTTTTTTGGCGGGAGCTTACCGTTAAGGCGAGCATGAGTGTTAACGTAGTTTTGCTTTTTCATCCATTTGAGTTCTTAAAAAGCTATAAAGGCAAAAGCTGGCTTTTTAAGCACGCTCGAAATGATGCAAAAAAATCGGAGTAATAAATGAACTTCTTTAAAGTTTTCATCTTTACGTGTTCGATTTTTCTTACGTGTCAGGCAGTTTCTTGTGATTTTCCTGAAGGTGAGGCGTATCCATCCATTGTCGATGGGAACACGGCAATTGTATTCGATCTTTCTCCCATTGAGGATTATCATGGAGATACAAAGGCCGGAAAGCAGATTGGAATCGATATTAACCTTTTCAATTGCAAGAGTAAAAGTCGAAAGCTTATTGGTCAGCTTCCTTTCTTGGCAGACACCGGAAAAGTAAAAGCTGCTTTTTTCGCAGGAGTGGAAAAGGCCAGCGAAAAACGGTTTTTCGTCATTCATAGTGTTGATGTTCGATCAGATACCGGCGAACGAAACTCTGGGGGGTATTATACAGTTCAGGTTTATAAGGCTGTGGGCGATGAATTTCTCATCGATGAGAAGCTGTCGAGTTATTTTGGCTACGGCACGGATATTTATGATAAAGACTATAAGGGGTTGATTTACACTTTTCCCTATAAGGCGGAAAGTTCCATTGTCTCTAAGTTGAGTTCTGAAGAGTTTATTAGTTGGAGTTCGGGTGATCCTCAAAACTTAAGGATAAATAAGAAAACTTACATATATAGTTCTCCGGTTATCGGCGATGTTACCAAGATGTACCTCGTTGCTGGGGACGAAGTGAAACAGGAGGCTGTTGAGGCTGGATGGGTTTCCATGGTTTATACGAGCGCGAAGGGGAAAAAAATAAGCGGGTGGGTGCTGTGCGCAGATGCAGATGGATGTTGATTCAGCTTGGCCCGTATGGTCGTTGAGCCTCAATTTCTGGTATCCGCTCCACGAGCCCCACATTTCAAGCCAATAGCTGACGCCTGATGCTGTGCTCCCGTCTTTTTCCAGGAGCCAGGACCATGATGCGACCCGACGCCAAAGTCGAAAAAGTCTACCTCTACCCCAGGCCGTGGAGTTCAGAAAATCAATCGACGGCTTGCTGCCTTGGTCGAGCTGGACATAAAAGTGGCTGTTTTCGACCCGGTACTTTTCGTTTTCTTCGACAAGTCCCGGAATTGAGTGAAGAATTTGTATTGGGAGCGCAACGGCTTCTGCGTTTGGCTCAAACGTTTCGAGTCCGAGCGCTTAAAGGGCAGGTTCACACCAATTCTGGCGTCGTCGATATCCAATAGGGTGTTGTTAGCGGAAATTAACTTATCGCCAACCGCTTGCTTTGAGTAAAAAGCTAAACACCGCGTAACTCGTCAAACCGATAGGTTTTTAAATACAAGCATATGCCGTGCTAAATTCGTATTGCTCGAACAAGCGAGCGCCTTCTGGAACCGTAGACCTGCAGTCCGCGAAAGCGCGCGCAGATGAACACATAAGAAGTAATATCAAGAAATTTCGCAACAAATTCATCATGCGTTCCGGCAGTTCTAATCAACAGAAAAATATAACCTTATTCGCTGTATACATCACAGTAAAAAACCGAACCTCCTTGATCTGAAGGGTTGGCAATCAATACAGGAGAAACGCCGGTATTGGTAGCATTTAAATTTTTAAAGCGCGAGCTAAGTACAGCTTTTACAACATCGGGCCTATCCTTAAGATAAATAGCATGCACATTGAATGGGCCGCGATAAGGAATAGCAATCTGAGTCACGACAAGTCCATAAAATGTATCATCTACACAATAAAATGCTGCTTCATCGACACGACAAGGATTAAGTTTTCGCTCGACAAAGTACTTACCGCTAGGCTTTTTAGTCACAGTATCCAGGTAGACGTTTTCTACCTTGCAAACCTGCATGCCTAGAAATTGCTCTTCAAGCGTTATTCTAGCGCAGGAACTTATTACAAAAAGTGAAAAAATAATAGAAAGCAATTTAAAGGTTTTGGATAGGTTTGCAGATTTAAAATCACTCATAGCATATCCTCCTTGGAACGCTAAAAAAGCACTAATAGCATTTAGTGGTATTGGTCGGCTCATCTAATTGCGATGTCAATCGCGTCACGCTGGCAGGAGCGTTTGGATTGCCTTTATCAGATGCCAATTGATAGCAAGCCAGAGCGCGAGGTATATCTTTAGTCCCCATATCACCGCTCTCAAAGGTTGAGCCAAGATAGACGAGTGCGTCTGTGGACCCCATCGAAGCAGCACGTATTAGCCACTTCTCAGCCTCCAGCGGGCGCTGACATGGCCCACTCCCCGCAATGTCATTGCCATAACAATAAAAGGTAGAAAGGCCTGCCGCTCCATCAGCGAGAGTAGTGGCAGCAGCCTTGAAAAGCGCCTCCACTTTCTCCGATGGCAACTGCGGAGCCATTCCGGAGAGGCTCAAACTCGCAGCATTGAGACTAGCCTGTGGGTCACCTGAGGCAGCAGCGCAGAGATAATTTTCGAGCGCTGCATTAAAAAACTCAGCCGTGAGTGGGTACAGTTGAAGACCGCCCAAACCTGAGAACCCATAAGCGCGCTGTAGGCACTGGTTTTCAGCTCTGCTCATACCTGACCTAGCTGAAGTAGACAGCTCTCTTTCGCCGATCGACCAGTCTTCAACGCCGGTGAGTGCCCAGCATGCCTGCCGAGCAAAGTTGTAAATCTTGATGTTGCTGTAACCTGCGCGCTTATCTATCAAATTAACGTGACTATCGTCGACCGACTCGATTAGGAAATCTCCAGAGTCTTCCGTCCTGAACGCAGCCATTAAAGGAAAGCTCAAGTCAGATCCTGACTGAGCGGTGATGACGGGTTCAAATCTCCCTGAATCAGCAGTATGTTTTACCACTAAGATTTTTACCGCCTTCGCAGTAAAGCGTTTTTGTGATTCACCGCTAGCGGAAAATACTGGCAAAAACTGACGGAAGTCTCTGGATGGACAGGCATCTTCTGACTCAGCCTTTGTACTAGGAACACTCGAAATACCCGGTGCGGTGTTATCCAAAAATTTAGCGCGCTCAAGGCTCATTCTGGCAATACAATTATTTACGGTTGTCACATACGCGGAGGTCCCGGGCTCAATTTCAAACGCTTCGAGCGGGCAATTTGAATCACGCGACTTGATCCAGATACGCTGTGTTTTTTTGACCTTCAATGCATATGCTGCTCCGGCTTCAGGATCAGCTTGGTATTGAACTTCCAAGCGTGCCATTAATTGGTGATAGCTCGTATTTAGCTGTGAATCAGCAGCCTTCTTGGCGATTTCAGAACATCGGTCTACCTGCTGACTTGCGTTAATTTCACTGCACACCTCTTGGGCAGATGCAAACGAAGCCTGCAGAAAGGGTTGACCCATCATTAAGCAAATGAATGTCAATAGGAAATGCTTAGTCATTGTGTCCTCGAAAGCAATATTATTCGTCGTTCTTTCTATAACAGCTTTATCGTTGAGCCTAGAGCCTTACGATGCGTCGCCCACCTTCCTGATACCCTATAAACCTAATAAATGGGTAACTGAAACCGCATTCTGCCATGCATTCATCTAAAGTTTCACTATACATTCTTTTGAACATTGCGCAATTTTCACGCGCATAGCTGTTTCACAACACTCAAAAGTCCAAGGCCCCATCGGTAAGTTTAATGTATGCGATCCATAAATCACACCTACACGAAATGTTCGCAAAGCTTCGTGCTCCACTTAATACTTGCGCTGGTCGCGGTGAAGTGTTGCGACGTCAGACGGAACTTTTGTATGCGTGTCTAGCTAGCTGGCTGGATGGAACTCAGAAAACTGAGAGAAACAGTTCATCTGGATTTGTGAAGAAATGCCACCCTCTCATGACCTAGGGGCTCATGAGCGCTTTCTTAATGTGAAGCTGGTCCAGGCGGGCGCTGCTTGTTATCTGATCATGTGCCAAGCGGTGGACAGCGATGCGGGACCTCGCACTGTTCAGCCTTTTAATAGAAATGAAGTCTTCACGAGCGGAGACATCGCACTTTTTAAGGGGCGCTGGCTTGAACTAAAGGGAAGAGTTAATTTGCGCAAAGTCTGTGTCTGAACCCTCAATGAAACTTGTCGACGCCGCATTGGACAATTCCAAGAGGTCTGGATTTGGCCCAGAAGCGGATTCGGTCGATCCGCAGACACGTTGTGGGCCAAAGTGTCCGCCTGAGCTCAAGGTCTCAGCCCATGCATAATTATCCTGCCATCATATCCACAGCTGATCCACCGACCAGCCTTGGTGGAGAGGACATCGGTTGCAAAGTTTTCGTGCGACCCGATGACAGCACCCTGTCGGGATAGCAGGTTCCACCGTCTTACGAGCCCATCCTCGCCACATGTCAGCAGTACGTGCCGGGCCTCGAATCGAACGCGCCGAACCGGACCGTCGTGGGCGGCAAGGCACTCCAGGAGCACGGGCATCGGTCGTCCAGTCGCTAACAGGTGCACCGTGCCGTCAAGGTCACCAGCCGCTAAGATGACGCTGCCATCTGCGTCAATGCAGCTTGCTAACGTCCTCAGGGGGCGGCCCAGATCTATCACATGCGCGCAGTCCCGGCACTTGGGCTGCCACAGCCTGACCGTTCCATCCTCCGATGCGGTGGCGAAACCGCCATCGCCCAAAGGCGCAATCGCCCAGATCCAGCAGGCGTGGGCCTGGCGCCTGTCTGCGGCGCCCGTCGCCGGGTTCCAGACTGTCACGCTGCCGTCGGCGGCCCCAGTCACCAGGTGGCCACAGTCGAGCCGTGCACATGACAGAACTGCCGAATCCGATGTGCCAATCACCTTTGACTTCCTTGTCGCCAAGGACCACCGCCTGATCGTGCGGTCCCGAGAGTGCGACACAAGCTCTCCCGGCGCAGATTCCACCAGACCCAGGATGGATTGCGTGTGTCCGTCGAGCTGACCCAAACAATTGCCCTCGCGGTCCCATAGCCGGATGGTTGCATCGCGCCCAGCGCTTGCGAAGCCCGTGTCACCAAGGCTGGCAAGCGCCCAGACGTATCCGCTGTGGCCCGGCTGGAAGGGGCCATCGACCTGCGGGGGATGCCGCGGCTCGTACATCAGATCACTGCGCATGACGTACTTTCGGCCAGCGTCCACCAGTGCTCCAGCATGCCAGAGCGCGTGGTCGAACACGATCAGGCTGCCCTTGCGGGGACGCAGACAAAGCGTGGCATCCCGGTTCGACATGGCTGCAGACCTTCCCTCAAAGAACACCGTCTCCCCGCCGCTGAATGCGTCGTCGTTTAGATAGACCATGAAGGTCAGGCGTGACTGTCTGCTCTGGCTATGGTGCACGCCGTCCTGGTGGGCCCGGAACTGGGTGCCGGGGCAGTAGCGGCAAAAGCGCAGCCGCTCATTGACACCAACCATGCGCCAGCCGTCTTCCTCAATCACCGCGCCGAGCCCCGGTACCCGTGATGCGCAGTACTTCAGACGTTCGAAAAGCCGCTCGGCCAAGGCTGGATCGTCCGCCACGATCCGGTCATTGTCGCGGTAGGAGGGCGGATAGTCAGGCCCTGCGCTGGCGAACCCGCGCTTCTCCGTGGCTTCCACCAAGGCCTCGCACTCGCTTGCCGAGAGAAATCCGTGGACGAGGACGCACCGTACCCTCTCACCAAGCGGTAGCTCGGTCGTGACCGAGGGAGCAGTGGCTCCGGCCATCAGTGTTTCAGCGAAGGAATTCATCACGGCCTCCAAAAGTTGGCCCAATGACCAATATTGGGAAAGCTAGGGGGCTGCGAAGTCGATGTCAATTCTAAGCTGGTCGTGTGACCAACATTGGGAAGTGACATGGGGCGGCGCTCGAAAACTAATGAAAGACGCCGCCAGATCGTGGCGGCACTCCAGGCCGTGATGACAAGGGCTGGCTACGCAGAAACAACCATTGCGGCATCGCACGGCATGCGGGGCTCACCCGGTCTGGTGCATTACCACTTCAAGGACAGGCGGGAGATATTGGTGGCACTGGTCGATTCGCTGGTCAGCTAAGCCCATCAGCGGTACGAATCCCGGGCGGCAGAGGCCAAAACAGCCGGGGAAAAGCTTCAGCCTATATATCACAGCCCACTTTGCCTATGGCCCTGACGCGCAGCCTGATGCGGTCGCGGCGTGGATGATGATCCGCGAGCAGTCCGCGCATGACCCTGACGCGCGGAGGTCTATCAAGCGGCGGCGCGCTGGCGACGCAATGAAGCTCCTCAAAGGCCTGCTCCCTCAGCGACTCGCTGAACGCGGACGCCGCGCCCATCGGCTCGACTCCTTCGTGGCTGGCATCACATGCTTCATCCAGGGGGCGTTCACCCTGTCCACCACCGTGCGGCCGCTGCTACCGTCTGCCTTCGCCGCGCCGACACTGATCGCTTGGGTGGAGCGTTACATTGATGCTGAGGAGGAACGATGACGGGCCCTGAAGGGAACCTTCTATTCCCGGACAAGGCACACGGCGAACTCGATGTGTCCGATGGCGTGAGTTTCATTGCCTGGGCTCGCGTCTGGGCGGAGTTTGGTGTCAGATGCGCGTCGCGAGAGACGCACGAAGAATTCCTTCGACACCACTGCGAGCCGCACCGCACGTATAACAACCGCCAGCATTTGGAGGAGTGCCTCCAGGTGCCCAAATTCGTCAACGCTGCCTGTCAGGCCTCTGCTGAAGTCGAACTCTCTGGTTACATGGCGCGATCTACTAGCCCCCTTCGCAGCGACAATTAACTGCGCAGTGCGCATTGGTTGGACGAAGTGGCACGCGATTGCGGCCTGGGTGATGAAATGCGACGCAGGCTTTACGACCTGGTCATGGCAACGAGACACGACGGCGCCCCAGCTTCGACTGACGCTGCGGTACTGGTGGACGCGGATCTGGCGATAGGCGCTGGAAGCACTGAAGGGTGACGGAGCATTGAAAAAAGAAATTGAGCTTGAAACCAGGTTGCGTGAGCCCCTCAAAATACGGCTTCAGTCTCAAGCACATCATCAATCTGCTTGAACCGCAGAGCAGCTCGCGCCGCCAAGCACCTGTTCAAGAGACCGGCATTCGCAAGCCTCACCAATTGAAGACTTACAAAAACCAAACACCGTTGAAGTGGTTTAAACCAAAGGCGGCAATCACAAGACACTGAAAGAGTGGAAACCAAGCACTGCGCCGGCGAGATTGAAAGCTGGCTGGTCAAATAACACCCGATGAGAAAAGGCCTCTACCGAGTCCCTGTCGTTTATCCAACTCAGCTATTTTTTCCTGCAAACTTCAACGTCGTTTTGCGTTTTCAGATCGGTGTCGATGCCGAGCCGATACCTGCAATAATCAATGATCCAGTTACGCTCCTCCTCCGTGAGTCGTTCGATTTGACGAGTTTCTCCGTCATTGGCATGGATATTGTAAAACTTCATCTGAAACGTCGGATGCTTCTTGATGAAGAGGATGGTTTCGATGTCCCCATCTTCCAGCGCTTCGTAATACCCAGCGTAGAGGAAAGTCACCAGAACCAACACACTCAGGGTTATCAACTTCTTCATTCTTGCGGCACCTGAGGTGGGAGTAGTTGAGTCGTTGTTCTGAGGTTCCTGAGCAGTTCCATGCCTATGTCTCCGGGACATATCTTCCCTTCAGATGCTTGGCCTGGCTAACCCCAATGTCCGCCAAAATGCTTGGTCACAAACACTCTCTTCAACGCGTCCATCAGATGCATCAACGCGGTGATCTGGGCAGCGTATCACGTGGGTGGTGTTGTACCCGAGGCTATCGAGCGCCGCACGGCCCTTTGCGAGCTATCGCTGAAGGAATACCGGTTACACCTGAGCGGCCAATCGTTGCCGTTTCCTTGATAAAAAATGGCTACATTGCGTCAATTAGCAATTTCCAGACAGTGTTTCGATCTGCGTGGCTAACGCGCGATGTAGCAGGACATATCTTGGAGTTACTTGATGAACTGACACTGCACAATAGAGTTCTGAATAACTACGCGTCATCGACCACTGTGAGCTTATCACTCTTCTATTTTAGCGATCGACAGCAAGCTTCGTGCATGCTATCTGACAAAGCTATGTATTCATGATGTTGCGCACGGAAATAATGTTGCTGCCAAGGCAATGGTCATGCGGCGAAAGATATAAAGGCCCATCGAATCCGAGATCACTGCGCAAACGCGATTCTCCGTGGAGGTATGGGGACTACAGGCTCGACTCAGGAATGAGGACTACCTGTTCACGTCGGTTAAAAATTTCGGAGCACATTTCCACGCGCCAATACTTGACGGCCGCAAAGACTAAGCGCAACACCTAACCATTTCGGTATCCATGGGGGACCATCAGAGATTGAGGGATACGTTTATAGGGGGCAACTTCCTGCATCGTCTTTAGGCACCTCTGCGGCACGTATCAGTGGCTGCGTGATGTTAGTAAAATGAACGAAGCGAAGGGGGCCTCTGCGATGAAGGGCTTCAGTGCGGCGCTAAATCGCATGCCTCTGACGATGAGTACAAGCATGACTTACGACCAATGCCGGGAGATGGCGCGACACGTCGAAATTACTCAAAAAACGGTGCCCTGATCTATTTCTATGACCCGCACAGCCCCTGGCAGCGAGGCAGTAAAAAGAATATCAACGGGTTGATTCGTCAGTATTTACCGAAGGGGACTGACCTGTCAGTACACAGCCAGTAAGGGCCTGATGCCATAGCGCTGCAATTGAACATGCGTCCACGCAAGCGCTTGGACTTTAAATGTCCAATTGAAGTCATGAGCGAAGTGATGCAATAGGCCTTTGCGATGCAGATACTGTCCCAGCGTCAAGGCAATGACCTTGTTGCACGTAGCTCCAGCGTCCGCCCAGTGGCAAGCCCCTCCTCGGTGCTGGGATGGGTGTATTTCATTGGCATATCAACTCCTTACATCTGGTATTGCACTTGCTCCTTGATACCGCCTACGCTTCCCTCCGCTTGATGGGAAAATTTTCAAACAGGATTGGAAATATGGACGGTAAACTAACTCTTTCAATGCGTCGCTTCATACCGCTTCAAGCACTCGTCTTGTTGCTGACCACGCCGCTAGCGGCTCATGCCGACGTCACCGAAGAAGAGGCTACGGCGAACTGCCTTAAAATCAGTGAGTACTCCGCCGAAGGTGGAAAATTTTACAAGCTCAAGGAATACGCCAAGGCCCGCGAACAGTACGAGTATCAGGCTGGCTGGTCCGAGAGTTGTCAGCTAGACGACGATAAAGTCGCGATCGCCTACAACAACGTGGCGCTCACTTACATCCACGAAGGCAATTATCTGAAAGCCCGTGCATGGTTGAGCATTCTGCCCAACGATAAAAAATCGATGTTCAACCTTGGCAAAATCAGTGGTGAGATAAAGAACTCGCTGGCCAAGCTATCGGGTAAGCCGGAAGGCCGGTATTGGAGCTATGCCGGGGCGTCGTTATGGAACAGCATGACCATCAAGCCCCAAGGTCAAAAATACAATGTTGATTTTGAGGGTTATTACGCTGGCTTGATGGCGATGTATTACGGCCCGAATCTCGGTGTCTTTTCAGCCGTAGTTGAATTCAATAATGGCAAGGCTCACTACGCAATGAGTGGCGACGATGGCGACTGTGAATACGACTTCGATATTAAAAAGGATGTTCTCGAGGTAAAACGCACAGCGGGTGAGTCGTGTGGATTTGGTCATAATGTCGGGGCTGAAGGGGATTATCAGCGAGTCGAGTTCTGAAGAATCAAGGGAGGGCGTCTCAAGAGTTCTGCTAGGCAGTCATCGCCAAGTGATGCTAGATGTCATGGTTATGCGGCATGATGCCCCAACTTCAATTTAATAATTGTGTTGCACACAGATCCTGCAACCGCCCTCTCTTATAGTCAAAGCCTGAACTCCTTCCATTGATATTAACCCAGTGCGGTATGAGACCCATACAATGCGTCATACAAAAGGTTCGCTGATCGATCGCAGAACAAAAAATATCAGAGCCGTACAGGTCCTTCTGGGCCACACCAAGCTGGAAAGAACCTGTAGGTATCTTGGCATCGAAGTGGGCGACGCACTTGAGATGGCCGAGGAAACTGAGATGTGACTAGGCAACGGCTACGGGGCAATTACCCCGCCGCGTTCGGCCATAAGCTGCAATTTATGCTCACGAAATCAATGAGCCCCGATAGTGACCTGCCGTGACGATGCTGAGCGATGAATCAGGGAGCTGAGCTGTCTGGATGAGAATGTTATCGACCTAATCAAGACGGTCAAAGTTCTGGCCGATGTCATCCACAGTCTTCCCTGCGATAGAGGGTAGGGAGGAGAGGAGGGGGCACGACGGTGCTGATGTAAAGCTAGCTAACGGGGAAAATATCCTAATATATCCTGTTGACTATAAATTATAGTTAGTCGGATGTATTAGGTATAAACCGTCTGAGGCAGACCTGTGTAACGTATTTCAAACCGTTCCGCTTGCTCCCTGTGTTCAAGATTTTCCAATAATTATTTGTAATCCTTCCGAGGTGTTTTATACAGCACATGAGAAGGTTCGTTATTGAAAATTTTAATGGTGGCTTGAATCAGTCGTTTCATGACCCTGGCTCGGCCTGTTTCAGAGCCGGCGGGGAGAATTATGAGTGTCTTTTCAACTTCATATTTGAAATTTTTGTGCCGATAACGCTGGCCTGGAAACGCCTCAACTTTTAAAAAATGGTCAACTATAGATACAGTGTGACGCTTGCCATTTCACCTCCTTTCGCAAGTGGAAATCAACAATAAAGGGCGGTCTCAGCATGCTCGAATCTATCGAGCGAATGCGACCTTCCAGTTCTCTGGGATCGCTGTCCCGTTTCTTTGGGCATTTGTTGTCCAAACCCTTCCGACTGTAACTCATACAGTTAACGCCGGGTTGGCCTTGGATTGTCGGCCCACCAAGCAGCGCATCTAGCGGTGCGCGATAGCCTTGAGATGGTTTTGCAAAATCTACATCAGCTCGGAATTTCGGGAGTAGCTGGCGATGATATCCATGGCACGGGGCCGTTGCCAATATTGACTTAAGGGGGGGAAGAGGAAGAGTCCTGAGCCCGGTCATTATTCGAAAGCATCAAAACCCAAATTCTCACTTCGCGGTGCTGCGCCCCCGTGCGCTCCGAGCGCAGGCTTGTAAGAGCCGCCATCTGTTGCTTGGGAGCTTATTTAATTTCAGTTGAAATGAAAAAAATCTCAATCCTAGTGAAAAGCCATGTTTATTCGATAACAGGCTTTTGTCTGGCCTGAAGCAGCCCCTAAGCCAGCTGCACGTTTAAATCATCAACTTGTCACTTAGAGTCATTGGGCGCATCGTCAAATGGTCGGCCATGAGGTGCGTCATGGTGGACATGGTTTATCCAGGCTTTATGTATTGAGTGCTTCTTGCTGGACCTGGTCAGCACACAAGCCGCTTCCTTCCAGCGACTGCTAGATGCGAGTCAGCAGGTGTGCCAAGTCACGGTAATGCCTGGCCAGATAAAAGTCAGGTCGTCCGACGTAAACCGAGAAGTCGGTGTCTAGTCCATAACCCACTACCTTCGTGCCTGCTGCCAAACCGGCCTGTACGCCGGCATGGCTGTCCTCCACCAATAGGCAGTTCTCAGGCGGTAAATCCAGGAAATCACAACCTGCGAGAATTAGCCCAGGCTCTGGTTTCCAGGATCCAACGTCGTAGGCACTGATGAGACGGCCTTCGAACCAGGGATATAAACCAGCCGCCTTGAGCGTCGTCTCTATTTTAGAGGGGGGGCCATTGGAAGTAACGCAACCAGGAAGTTTCAACGCCTTGACGAAGTCCACAGCGCCCGGCATTGCATTCAGCCCAGCCTGGAACATGTGAAGACTTGCCTCGCGAAACGATTGAACAAATCTGTCTACATTGAGACCGGGCGCTTGCGTTTTGATGTCAGCCATGAACAACTCAAACTGCACGCCTCGATAGCGATCCAGCACTTCGGCCACAGAAAGCTGGATATTGTGCTCTGACAGCATTTGATGCAGCAGCGTCGCTGCGACGCGTTCGCTGTCGACGAGAGTCCCGTCGTTATCAAAAATGATGCCTTTTACGCTCATTGCTGTTCTTCCCTCAAATGCGATTTTTTGACGATAACAGTGCGTCTGGATGCTTTGTGTGATTGCTGCATTGTCGACGAAATCAGATTACCAAAGGGGAGTATTTGTCGGATGCCCACCGTTACTATACCGCTGCGGAGCGCGACTAAAACGTCGGTGTAGAGAATCCTGCGCACCAAGGCATACCCTCATACCCAGCGATAGTCGTTTCTGGCTGCCGTTCGACAGCAACCGCAAGATGATGACGGACCCACCCTGTGGGACCGAATTTATTCGGGAAGAGGCCAGCACATCCGCCACATTTTTATGGTCAGGAATGCCGCCTTCCCGGATGAAGTGGAGCGCCACCCCGGCCGTCCCACTAGCTGTCTGTTTTGCTGCGCGACAGCGTGGTATCAGGGATGCCGGGGGCGGATCCTACAGCAATGCATTCCACTTGAGAGGAATGTGTTTTGTCGATATCAGGCTTTGGCTTGCCGAGACAGTCCAAAAAGCCAGCTGCACGTTTAAATCATCAACTTGTCACTTAAGGTCATTGAGCGCGTCGCGAAGCTCGTCTTTACTGTTGCGCAATGAACAGGCCGCGAAGGCCTGAATAATTGACGGCTGCCTCAGGCGGTCGCATCCCGTGACAGTTCGATGGAGTTTCTATGGTCGCCGCTCATTACCCGCACCTGCTGGCCCCGCTGGACCTGGGCTTTACCACCTTGCGCAACCGCACCCTGATGGGCTCGATGCACACCGGCCTGGAAGAGAAGCCGGGCGGTTTTGAACGCATGGCGGCGTATTTTGCCGAGCGGGCGACGGGAGGTGTCGGGCTGATGGTCACGGGTGGTATTGCGCCCAATGAAGAAGGCGGCGTTTACACCGGCGCGGCCAAGCTGACCACGATTGAAGAGGCAGAGCAGCATCGCGTGGTGACTCAGGCGGTGCATGCTGCGGGTGGCAAGATTTGTCTGCAAATCCTTCATGCCGGACGTTATGCCTACAGCAAGAATCAGGTTGCCCCGAGCGCCATTCAGGCGCCGATCAATCCTTTCAAACCTCGCGAGCTGGACGAAGCGGGGATCGAAAAGCAGATCGTCGATTTCGTCACCTGCTCGACGCTGGCCCAAAGCGCCGGGTACGACGGCGTGGAGGTGATGGGTTCCGAAGGCTACTTCATCAACCAGTTCCTGGCGGCCCACACCAATCACCGAACGGATCGCTGGGGCGGCAGCTACGAAAATCGCATGCGTTTGCCGGTGGAGATCGTTCGCCGGGTTCGCGAAGCCGTGGGGGCCGAGTTCATTATTATCTTCCGCCTGTCGATGCTGGATCTCGTGGAAGGCGGCAGCACCTGGGAAGAGATCGTGCAATTGGCTCAAGCCATTGAGCAGGCCGGTGCGACGATTATTAACACCGGTATCGGCTGGCACGAAGCGCGGATTCCGACCATCGCAACCAAAGTGCCGCGCGCTGCGTTCAGCAAAGTCACGGCCAAGTTGCGCGGCTCGGTGGGCATTCCTTTGATCACCACCAACCGCATCAATACGCCGGAAATCGCCGAGCAGATTCTCAGCGAAGGCGATGCCGACATGGTCTCCATGGCGCGGCCTTTTCTGGCGGATCCGGAATTCGTCAACAAGGCAGCGGCGGGGCGCGCCGATGAAATCAACACCTGCATTGGCTGCAATCAAGCCTGTCTGGACCATACTTTTGGCGGCAAGTTGACCAGTTGTCTGGTCAACCCGCGTGCCTGCCATGAGACCGAACTGAATTACATCCCGACCCGCCAGAGCAAGAAAATCGCCGTGATTGGTGCCGGTCCTGCGGGCCTTGCGGCATCCACAGTGGCTGCTGAACGTGGGCATCACGTCACCCTGTTTGATTCAGCCGCTGAAATCGGCGGTCAGTTCAACATCGCCAAGCGTGTACCGGGCAAAGAGGAGTTCTACGAAACCCTGCGTTACTTCGCGCGCAAGTTGCAAACCACGGGCGTAGAAGTGCGGCTCAATACCCGTGTTGCCGTTGAGGATTTGCTGGGCGCCGGTTTTGACGAGGTAATCCTGGCCACCGGTATTGCGCCGCGCACGCCAGCGATTCCGGGTATCGATCATCCGAAGGTGCTGAGCTATCTGGATGTGATCCTGCAACGTAAACCGGTCGGGCAGAGCGTTGCGGTTATCGGCGCAGGCGGTATCGGTTTCGACGTTTCGGAGTTTCTAGTGCATCAGGGCATTTCCACCAGTATGGATCGCACTGCTTTCTGGAAAGAGTGGGGCATCGACACCGCCCTTGAAGCCCGCGGAGGCGTGGCGGGGATCAAGCCGGAGCTGCACACCCCGGCGCGGCAGGTGTTTCTGTTGCAGCGCAAGGCTTCGAAGGTCGGCGACGGTCTTGGCAAGACCACTGGCTGGATTCACCGTACCGGTTTGAAGAACAAACAGGTGCAGATGCTCAACAGCGTCGAATACCTGCGCATCGACGACGCCGGTCTGCACATTCGTATCGGTGAAGGCGAGGAGAAGGTTTTGCCGGTGGACAACATCGTGATCTGCGCCGGACAGGATCCGTTGCGCGAACTGTATGACGGGCTGGTTGAAGCCGGGCAATCCGTGCACCTGATCGGCGGCGCGGATGTCGCGGCCGAGCTGGATGCCAAGCGGGCGATTGATCAGGGTTCGAGGTTGGCGGCGGGGTTGTAGAGTTTTCCTGGGGTTTATGCTTAATCAGTTAAATCGCAGCCAATGCTAAACTCCCGCCCTTCATCCTGCGGTCCCTTCCTTGTGTCCATCGCCCCGATTCACTGGCAACCCAGCGCTCCTCTCCAGCGGCTAAACCTGCCTTGGCTCGCCAGTGCAGGTGTCGAGGTTGCGGTCCTGCGCCTGGATCTTATCGATCCGCTGATCAGTGGCAACAAGTGGTTCAAGCTCGCTCATCACCTTGCGGCAGCCAGCGAGGTGAATGCGAAAGGCGTTATCAGTCTGGGCGGCGCGCATTCCAACCATCTGCATGCGTTGGCAGCAGCGGGCAAGCGGTTTGGCTTTGCCACGGTCGGATTGTTGCGCGGTCACGCCGTTGAGACGCCCACCACGGTCGATCTACAGGCGTTCGGCATGCACCTGCACTGGCTTGGCTATGGCGGTTATCGCGCACGCCATGAGCCGGACTTCTGGCCTTCGTGGCTGACGCAACACCCTGATTTCTACCCGATCCCGGAAGGCGGCGGAGGTTTGCCCGGCGCGCTTGGCTGCGCCGGCTTGCTGGAGATGGCGCACGAACAACTGAGCGAACTGGGCTGGAGTGATTATCACGGCTGGTGGCTGGCTGCAGGAACGGGCACCACGCTAGCTGGACTAGTGTTGGCCGAGGACGGCGCGCATCCGGTGTACGGCGCCATGGCGGTGCCGGATGATCATGGGGTTGAACAGAATGTCGCGGCAATTCTGGCCCATCGCAAAACCGGTAGGAGCGAACTTGTTCGCGAAGCGTCTAGCCTGACACACCGCCTCGCGAACAAGTTCGCTCCTACCGATGACTACATCCTCATCAGCGCCTCCCGTGGCGGCTTCGCCAAAACCGATCCGCACCTGCTGGATTTCATCGTCAGTAGCGAATCCCAAAGCGGCATCCCCCTCGAACCGCTGTACACCGGAAAGGCGCTGTTGGCCCTCCACGATGAGGTGGTCGCCGGGCGTTTCCCGGTCGGCACGCGGCTGATCTTCATCCACACCGGCGGCCTGCAGGGACGACGGGCAATGGGCTTGTAATCGTTGATCCAAAGCCTCTGGCATGAATCATGCGCGATCGAATAGCAATGGGGTCGGTCCTGAATACGCGGATGACACTTTTGGAGTGAGCCGTCGCAGTGACTGTCCCGATAATCGATAGCTTCCTGATGAAATGTCGAGGTCCAGCATGACAAGCGCCGCTACAGAGCAAGTCAGCCCCAAAACGCTGAGAAAAGTGATTGTCGCCGCCGCCATCGGCAACTTCGTCGAATGGTTCGACTTCGCCGTTTATGGCTTTCTCGCCACGGCTATCGCCCAACAGTTCTTCCCCAGTGGCGACGCCAGTGCAGCGCTGCTGAAGACTTTCGCGGTATTCGCGGTGGCCTTCGCTTTTAGGCCTCTGGGCGGAATTTTCTTCGGCATGCTCGGCGACCGGATTGGTCGCAAACGCACGCTGGCAATGACCATTCTGCTGATGGCCGCAGCCACGACCTTGATTGGTCTATTGCCCACCTACGCGGCGATTGGCGTGATGGCGCCGATTCTGCTGACGCTCATTCGTTGCGCGCAGGGCTTTTCAGCGGGCGGTGAATACGCAGGCGCATGCGCTTATCTCATGGAGCATGCGCCCAGCGACAAGCGAGCCTGGTACGGCAGTTTTGTCCCGGTCTCGACCTTTTCTGCATTCGCCGCAGCGGCTGTAGTCGCTTATGCCCTTGAGGCTTCACTGTCACCGGAAGCCATGGGCAGTTGGGGCTGGCGCTTGCCGTTCCTGATTGCTGCGCCGCTGGGTCTGGTCGGTTTGTATCTGCGCTGGAAACTGGATGAAACTCCGGCATTTCAGGCGGTGGCGCAGGAGCATGACGTCGCCCATTCGCCCCTCAAGGAAACCCTGCGTAACCACGGAGCGGCGATTTGCTGCCTGGGTGCATTCGTGTCGCTGACGGCCTTGTCGTTCTATATGTTCACCACCTACTTCGCGACTTACCTGCAAGTAGCGGGTGGTCTGAGTCGTGCGACGGCGTTGCTGGTGTCGTTGATTGCATTGCTCTTTGCCGCAGCGATTTGCCCGTTGGCCGGGTTGTACTCCGACAAGGTCGGGCGCCGCGTGACGGTCATGACCGCGTGCGCGCTGTTGATCGTGGTGGTATTCCCGTCATTCTTGATGGCCAGTTCCGGCTCGTTCGTGGCGTCCATCGTCGGCGTGATGCTGCTGGCGGTCGGCGCGGTACTGTGTGGCGTGGTCACGGCCGCGCTGCTCTCGGAAACCTTTCCGACCCGTACGCGCTACACCGCTTCGGCGATCACTTACAACATGGCTTACACCATCTTCGGCGGCACCGCGCCGTTGATGGCGACCTGGCTGATCACCACTACGGGCAGCAATTTGTCCCCGGCGTTTTACCTGATTGCCGTGGCATTGCTGGCATTGGCGGGTGGCCTGGCGCTGCCGGAGACCTCGCGGATATCGCTGCATGATGTGCCGACGGGGCAGAGGGGCGAGCCGGGTGTGGCAGCGACTCAAGTCTAGATTTGCAATGCAATCCTGTGGGAGCCGGGCTTGCCCGCGATACATGAGACGCGAACAGAAGCCACACCGCGTTATCGTTTATCGTCGGAATGCCGCCCAGACCAAGCCCGGCTCCCACAAAAGCCTGCATATCAGTGACAACCCTCTGTCATCTGCGCAACAAAATGTAGCGGCCATGCCCCAAAAAATGGCACATTGGCGGGCCTTGTGCCGCTGACATATCTTGCAATAACCGGGTCGTGGCACATCCAATAGCTTCGCGGATGAACTCCATGGACGTAAGCAACGCCTCCACCAGCGCAATTCCTGCTGCAACTCCTCCGAACACCAGCACCAGCAGCCCGCTGGTCATGCGCATCATCGGTGCTGTGGCACTGGCGCATCTGGTCAACGACTTGATTCAGGCGGTGCTGCCGTCGATCTACCCGCTGCTCAAGGAAAGCTACGGCCTGACCTTTACGCAGATCGGCCTGATTACCCTGACGTTCCAGATCACTGCCTCGCTGTTGCAACCTTGGGTGGGTTATTACACCGACCGCCATCCCAATCCGCTGGTATTGCCAGTCGGTTCGCTGTGCACCTTGATCGGTATTCTGATGCTGGCCGTGGTGGGCAGTTTTCCAATGATTCTGCTGGCCTCGGCCCTGATCGGTATTGGCTCTTCTACCTTTCACCCGGAAGCTTCACGCATTGCGCGGCTGGCGTCGGGTGGACGGTTTGGACTGGCGCAGTCGACCTTTCAGGTGGGCGGCAACACCGGCTCAGCGTTTGGCCCGTTGCTGGCCGCAGCGATCATCATTCCGTTCGGTCAGGGGTATGTGGCCTGGTTCGGGCTGGTCGCGCTGTTTTCTGTGGGACTGCTATACGGCATCAGCCGCTGGTACCGCGCGCACTTGAATCTGTTCAAGCTCAAGCAAGGTCAGGCCGCGAGTCATGGTCTGTCCAAAGGACGCGTCACTGGCGCGCTGGTCGTCCTGGCGTTTCTGATCTTCTCCAAGTTCTTCTACATGTCGAGCATCACCAGTTACTTCACCTTCTACCTGATCGAGAAGTTCGACCTGTCGGTGGCTAATTCCCAGCTGTATCTGTTCCTTTTCCTTGGAGCGGTGGCTGCGGGCACGTTCTTCGGTGGGCCGATTGGCGACCGGATTGGCCGTAAAGCGGTGATCTGGTTTTCGATTCTCGGTGCTGCGCCGTTTACCCTCGCGCTGCCTTATGCCGATCTGTTCTGGACCAGCGTGCTGAGCGTGATCATCGGTTTCATTCTGGCGTCGGCGTTTTCCGCCATTGTGGTGTATGCCCAAGAGCTGGTGCCGGGTAACGTCGGCATGATCGCCGGGATCTTCTTCGGCCTGATGTTCGGCTTTGGCGGGATTGGTGCGGCCTTGCTGGGTTATCTGGCTGACAGCCACGGCATTCTGTTCGTCTATAACCTGTGTTCCTATCTGCCGCTTCTGGGGATCCTGGCGATTCTGCTGCCGCGCACTAAAAAAGCCGCTTGAGATTCAGGCGGGCGACGCGGGCAACGTGATGGTTTGAGTCATGTTGCTTGTGTCACCCAGCCGTGGCCAGATGTCCGAAACGAGGAAAACCCGTTCGGCTTCCTCCCATTCGCCGCTGCCGTTTTCCACCAGCCTTACCAAAAGTTGCGCCGGAGCCAGCGGGTCCAGTTGAGTCAGCCAGTCCTGCAGTTGTGAATCTTTCCAGGCTTCGGCGTAATGGGCCGGGGCCAGCCAGGCGTGACGAGGCAATAACTGCCAGCGACCTTCCGGCCGTTGCGCGGTAAATGCGTGCCAATCCTTCTGATGCAGCCAACTGCCGCGCAAGTGCTGGTGATGGACGCCTTGCGGAGAGTCTGTCTGGCCGGGCCACGGGTAAAGTAGATAGCCCCCAAGCCACAGTTGCGCGTCAAACGTATCGATGCCCAGCGCTGCGAGCAGTTCGCGGCTTTCCGGGCGGGCGGAAATCGGCAGTTGATGTTGGCTCAGGTGGGCAAGTTTGAGGTCAAGCCGGTCATGGCAACCAGGCCCCAGCCATTGCGCAGGGTCACTGCCGTCACCTTGCTGCGGTCCGAGATAGAGCTTTATCGCCAATTCCACGTGGTGCACGCCTTCGGCATCGCGCAGCAGCATGTCCAGCTCACCCAGGGTTTGGCCGCCCAGGCGAATCGGCAGGTTCGCGGCGATCATCTCGACACCAGGAGCCTGAGCTACTGCAAATTGCCATAAACGCTCGTAATACAGGCCCAGCCGACGGGTTGCGCCCAGTGCCAGCCAGTGGAGCAGGGCGCTGCTGTCCTGGTCCAGCCTGAGTAGAAAGTCTGCCAATAGTTGAGGTGTTTGCACCCAGTCGCTGGCAGTCAAAGGATGACGCTGCGGCCACGGCGTTTCGCTCAGCATCGGCGGCGCCAGAATCACCCAGGCCAGGTCCCGCACTTGCGGCGTGCGTAACTGGCGGGGCAGGTGGGTGAGGCTGTGGAATAGAGTCATGGTCGCAGGATAGCGTTAACTGGCAACCATCGGTCAAAGTAGGAGCTGCCGAAGGCTGCGATCGGCCGGGAACCGGACGTTTAATCAGACCTGTGGAAGGTCATTCCGACCTTTTCGCAGCCTTCGGCAGCTCCTACAGGTTGAACATCCGGGAACGATCAATTGCCGCTACCCCGGCCTTTCGCCCATAATCGCTGTCTTTAAGCCGCATCGAACCCCGCAGGAGCCCCATGGAGCAGTTTCGTAATATCGGCATCATCGGCCGCCTGGGCAGTGTTCAGGTGCTCGATACCGTGCGCCGACTCAAGAGATTCCTGCTGGAAAGGCACCTGCACGTCATTCTGGAAGACACCATTGCCGAAGTATTGCCAGGCCACAACCTGCAAACTTCATCGCGCAAGATGCTCGGCGAAGTCTGCGACCTGGTGATCGTGGTGGGTGGTGACGGCAGCCTGCTGGGCGCGGCCCGTGCGCTGGCCAAGCACAACACGCCGGTGCTGGGCATCAACCGTGGCAGCCTGGGCTTCCTCACCGATATTCGCCCCGACGAACTGGAAATCAAAGTCGCCGAAGTGCTCGACGGCCATTATCTGGTGGAAAATCGCTTCCTGCTACAGGCCGAAGTCCGCCGCCACGGCGAAGCCATCGGTCAGGGCGACGCGCTCAACGATGTGGTGCTGCACCCCGGCAAGTCGACGCGGATGATCGAGTTCGAGATCTACATCGATGGTCAGTTCGTCTGCAGCCAGAAGGCCGACGGCCTGATCGTCGCCACGCCTACCGGTTCGACCGCGTATGCGCTTTCCGCTGGCGGGCCAATCATGCATCCCAAGCTGGATGCGATCGTGATTGTGCCGATGTACCCGCACACCTTGTCAGGACGGCCCATCGTAGTGGATGGGAACAGTGAGCTGAAAATCGTGGTCTCAAAGGACATGACGATTTATCCGCAAGTCTCCTGCGACGGCCAGAACCATTTCACCTGCGCGCCGGGTGACACCGTCACGGTCAGCAAGAAGCCGCAGAAACTGCGCCTGATCCACCCACTTGATCACAACTATTACGAAGTCTGTCGCACCAAGCTGGGCTGGGGTAGCCGGCTTGGTGGTGGAGGCGACTGATGTTCGATCCCGCGCGTAGCTACGATTTGATCGGTGACGTGCATGGCTGTGCCCACACGCTGGAGAAACTGCTCAGCGTGCTGGGTTATCGCTTTCAGGCGGGTGTGTGGCGACATCCTGAGCGCATCGCGTTATTCCTCGGCGACATCATTGATCGCGGCCCGCTGATTCGCGAGTCGCTGCACATCGTGCGCGATATGGTGAAGGCGGGGCACGCGCTGTGCATCATGGGCAACCACGAGTTCAATGCGCTAGGCTGGCACACACCGGCCCCGCCGGAGAGCGGCAAGCAGTTCGTTCGTGAACACTCGCTTCGTCATAGCAAGCTTATGGGCGAGACCCTGGCCCAGTTCGAGCAATACCCGGACGAGTGGAAGGAATTTGTCGACTGGTTCTACGAGCTGCCGCTGTTCATGGATGCCGGACGTTTCCGCGTGGTACATGCCTGTTGGGACGCCAGCCTGATCACACCGTTGATCACGATGCATGGCGGTGGCTGCATCAATCAGGAGTTTGTCCAGGCCTCGGCGGTGCAAGGCAGCTTTGCCTGCGCAGTGTTTGACCGTTTGTTGCGCGGCACTGACATGCGCTTGCCCCATGGCATTACGCTGACCGGCGGCGATGGCCTGACCCGTGAGTTTTTCCGCACCAAGTTCTGGGAAGACGACCCGCAAACCTACGGCGACGTGGTGTTTCAGCCGGACGCGCTGCCCGAAGGTGTGGCCAAGACGCCACTCTCTACGACTGAAAAGAACGCCTTGCTGCGCTATGGCGCTGACGAGCCGATGCTGTTCGTCGGGCATTACTGGCGCAGCGGTATTCCCGCGCCGATCCGGCCTAACCTGGCCTGCCTCGATTACAGCGCCGTGCTCTACGGCAAACTGGTCGCTTATCGGCTGGACCAGGAAACCTGCATCGATCCGGACAAGTTTGTCTGGGTTGATGTTGAACGTCCCGAGGCTGTTTGATGAGTCCTGTTGCTGTACTGCGTCTGCCATTGACCACCGACCTGAGTGGTTTTATCAGCCTGTTGAATCGTCTGCGCGTGCCACATCGGGTCAGCGAAGAAGCGGGAGAGCAAGTCCTCTGGGTGCCGGACACGCCGCAACTTGCGGACGATATCCGGGCGCTTTATCAGCAATACCCCGACGGCGATGAGCACTATCAACTGCCGCCGGGTGAGCAGAGCACCCCTGCGCCGCGTCCCGGCTTTGTTCAGCAACTGCGCGACAGTCCGGTCACCACGCTGGTGCTGCTGGCATGTTTGATAGTCGGTGGCATCACGCTGTTGGGGGAAAACCTCGACGCAGTGCGCTGGCTGACCTTTCTCGATTTCCGCGTACAGGGTGAATACGCGACCTTCCTGCCGCTGGGCGACAGCATTGCAGCTGGCCAGTGGTGGCGGATCGTTACACCGATGCTGATTCACTTCGGCATCCTTCATTTGGCCATGAACGCCATGTGGTATTGGGAGTTGGGCCGCCGTATCGAGTGGCGCCAGGGCAGTTTGCATCTGCTGGGTCTGACCCTGCTGTTCAGCGCTGTTTCCAACACTGTTCAATACCAGTTCGGCGGCCCCAGCCTGTTTGGCGGGTTGTCCGGCGTGCTGTATGGGCTGTTGGGTCACTGCTGGATCTTTCAATTGCTCGCACCCAACCCCATCTATCGTTTACCGCGCGGTGTGCTGGTGATGATGCTGGTCTGGTTGGTGCTGTGTCTTTCAGGGCTGGTCGGCATGCTGGGCTTTGGCGAAATCGCCAACGGTGCCCATGTCGGCGGGCTGATCATCGGTTGCGTCACGGGTCTGATTGGCGGGTTGATTGCCCGGGTCAGGACCTGATGTTGAATGCTGTTTAATGAAGAGTCAGGAGTGCGCTATGTCCTCTTTTGCCGAAATGATTGAAAACATCACCCCGGATATCTACGAAAGCCTGAAGCTGGCGGTAGAAATCGGGAAGTGGTCCGATGGCCGCAAGCTGACTCAGGAACAGCGCGAGTTGTCCTTGCAGGCGTTGATTGCCTGGGAAGTGCAGAACCTGCCGGAAGACCAGCGCATCGGCTACATGGGCCCGCAGGAATGTGCGTCCAAGTCCACGACTGTGCCGAATATCCTGTTCAAGTCGGATGCCATCCATTGATTGAGATTGGTCGCGGAGCAGTCAACAAAATGTCGGCGCGGCTTAATGCCTCGCAGGTTGAATATGCGTTTCGTCTGGGCGATACCGAGATTCCGGTCAATCCGCTGATTGGCAAAACGGTGCGTCTGGAGTTCCTCGGTGCGATCCATTGCAGCCATTGCGGGCGCAAGACAAAGTCCAGTTATAGCCAGGGTTATTGCTACCCGTGCATGCTCAAGCTGGCGCAGTGCGACATCTGCATCATGAGCCCGGAAAAATGCCACCACGAGCACGGCACCTGTCGCGATCCAGCGTGGGGCGAGCAGTTCTGCATGACCGATCACGTGGTCTATCTGGCCAACTCGTCGGGCGTCAAAGTCGGCATTACCCGTGCCACCCAGTTGCCGACCCGCTGGCTGGATCAGGGGGCCAGTCAGGCCCTGCCTATCATGCGCGTTGCGACCCGCCAGCAGTCCGGTTTTGTCGAGGACTTGCTGCGCAGTCAGGTTGCCGACCGCACCAATTGGCGCGCGCTGCTCAAGGGCGATGCGCAGCCCGTGGATCTGGCCGCGATTCGCCAGCAGTTGTTTGAAAGCTGCGCTGAAGGGCTGGCCGGATTGCAAGAACGATTCGGCTTGCAGGCCATCCAAATGCTGCATGACGTCGAACCGATCGAGATTCGCTACCCCGTCGAGGCGTACCCGACCAAGATCGTCAGCTTCAATCTGGACAAGAACCCGATCGCCGAAGGCACTTTGTTGGGCATCAAGGGCCAGTACCTGATCTTCGATACCGGCGTGATCAATATTCGTAAATACACGGCTTATCAGCTCGCCGTGCATCAGTAAGAGGACTCATCATGCGCACCGAACAACCGCAAATGATCTACCTGAAGGATTATCAGGCTCCCGAGTACCTCATCGACGAAACGCACCTGACGTTCGAGCTGTTCGATGACCATTCGCTGGTTCACGCGCAACTGGTCATGCGCCGCAATCCCGAGCGCGGTGCGGGCCTGCCGCCGCTGGTGCTGGACGGTCAGTTGCTGGAACTGCTGTCGGTCAAGCTGGGCGACGTCGAGCTGAGCGCTGCTGATTACCAGTTGACCCCGGACCACCTGACGCTGCACCCCACGGCCGAGTCATTCACGGTCGATACCAGCGTGCGCATCCACCCGGAAACCAACACCGCACTGGAAGGCCTGTACAAATCCAGCGGCATGTTCTGCACCCAGTGCGAGGCCGAAGGCTTCCGCAAGATCACCTATTACCTCGACCGCCCGGACGTGATGAGCAAGTTCACCACGACCCTGAGCGCCGACAAGCACAATTTCCCGGTATTGCTCTCAAACGGCAACCCGATTGCCAGCGGCCCGGAAGATGACGGCCGGCACTGGGCGACCTGGGAAGACCCGTTCATGAAGCCGGCGTATCTGTTTGCGCTGGTGGCCGGTGATCTGTGGTGCGTCGAAGACAAGTTCACCACCGTGAGCGAGCGCGAAGTAACCCTGCGCATTTACGTCGAGCCGGAAAACATCGACAAATGCCAGCACGCCATGACCAGCCTGAAGAAGTCCATGCGCTGGGATGAAGAAGCGTACGGCCGTGAATACGACCTGGACATCTTCATGATTGTCGCCGTGAACGACTTCAACATGGGTGCCATGGAGAACAAGGGCCTCAACATCTTCAACTCCAGCGCTGTGCTGGCCCGCGCCGAAACTGCCACCGATGCCGCGCACCAGCGGGTCGAGGCCATTGTTGCCCACGAATACTTCCACAACTGGTCGGGCAACCGCGTGACCTGTCGTGACTGGTTTCAGCTGTCGTTGAAAGAAGGCTTCACGGTTTACCGTGATTCAGGGTTCTCCGCAGACATGAACTCGGCCACGGTCAAGCGTATTCAGGACGTGGCCTATCTGCGTACCCACCAGTTCGCCGAAGATGCCGGCCCGATGGCTCACGCCGTGCGCCCGGACAGCTTTATCGAGATTTCCAACTTCTACACCCTGACCGTGTACGAGAAAGGCTCGGAAGTCGTGGGCATGCTTCACACCTTGCTCGGTGCACAAGGTTTCCGCAAAGGCAGTGATCTGTACTTCGAGCGCCATGACGGCCAGGCCGTGACCTGCGATGACTTCATCAAGGCCATGGAAGATGCCAATGGCGTCGATCTGACCCAGTTCAAACGTTGGTACAGCCAGGCCGGTACGCCGCGTCTGGCGGTCAGCGAGTCTTATGACAGTGCAGCGAAAACCTACAGTCTGACTTTCCGCCAGAGCTGCCCGACCACACCGGGTCAGCCGGGCGAAAGCAAACAACCTTTCGTGATCCCGGTGGAGCTGGGCTTGCTGGACAAGCAGGGCGGCGAAATCCCGTTGCGTCTGCAAGGCGAAGACGCTGCCGCTGGCAACACGCGAGTGATTTCTGTCACCGAAGCCGAGCAGACCTTCACCTTTGTAGACATCGCTGAACAGCCGCTGCCCTCGTTGCTGCGCGGTTTCTCGGCACCGGTGAAACTCAGCTTCCCGTACAACCGCGACCAACTGATGTTCCTCATGCAGCATGACAGCGACGGCTTCAACCGCTGGGATGCAGGTCAGCAACTGTCGGTACAGGTGCTGCAGGAATTGATCGGCCAGCATCAGAAAGGCCAGCCGCTGGTTCTCGATCAGCGTTTGATTACCGCATTGGGCACCGTTCTGGCGGATACCTCGCTGGATCAGGCCATGATTGCCGAAATGCTTTCGTTGCCGGGTGAAGCCTATCTGACCGAAATCAGTGAAGTGGCCGACGTGGATGCTATCCACGCTGCCCGCGAGTTTGTGCGCAAGCAGCTTGCAGACAGCCTGTTCGACGGTTTGTGGGCGCGCTACACGGCCAACCGCAAGGTGTCGAAAGCCACTGAGTACGTCGCTGAAGCCGAGCATTTCGCCCGCCGCGCACTGCAAAACATCGCCTTGTCGTATCTCATGCTCAGCCAGAAACCGGAGGTGCTGGCTGCAACCATCGAGCAGTTCGACACCAGTGACAACATGACCGAGCGCTTGACAGCCCTTGCCGTGCTCGTCAACTCGCCGTTCACCGCCGAGAAAGACAAGGCGCTGGCAGTGTTTGCCGAGAACTTCAAAGACAACCCGCTGGTCATGGATCAGTGGTTCAGCGTTCAGGCAGGCAGCCCGCTGCCGGGTGGTCTGGAGCGGGTCAAGACGTTAATGCAACACCCTGCATTCAACATCAAAAACCCGAACAAAGTCCGTGCCCTGATCGGTGCGTTTGCTGGCCAGAACCTGATCAACTTCCACGCAGCGGATGGGTCCGGCTACCGTTTCCTGGCAGATCTGGTCATCCAGCTAAACGGCTTCAATCCGCAGATCGCTTCGCGTCAATTGGCGCCCCTGACCCGCTGGCGCAAATACGACAGCAAGCGTCAGGCCCTGATGAAGGACGAACTGGTGCGCATCCGTGATTCGGGTGAGCTGTCCAGCGACGTGTTCGAAGTGGTGAGCAAAAGCCTCGCCGAATAGCGAAGACTGTTGATCCAAGGGCCTCCCGCGCAAGCGGCAGGCCCTTTTTTATGGAGCTAATTCGGTCCCACCGGATCGCGGTGACCTGGGGCTGGGTGAAAAACCTGTGGGAGCGAATTCATTCGCGAAGGGGCCGTACATTCACAGCATCTGCGTCGTCAGGAATGCCGCCTTCCCGGATGAATCCGATCCCACTGGATCAGCGTACGTAGGGTATTTCCAGCGCTCTACGTGGACCTTTCACACACTCAGCCAAGGATTCGGCTGGCAGAGACGTCCTGCAAACTCGCCCATCCTTTCGACCCCGTGTTGCGTTGCCCTTGGGCTGTACGCGCGCGTCATCTCGCAAAGGTAGGGATTATGTTGATAAACGGACGGAAAGCGTTGGTTTTACTGGGGCTGGTTGCAGTCGGGCAAGAGGTATTGGCCGATGCTCAGATCACCAACGAGCAGAAACTGCGTCTTGGCAGCATCGAACTCAATCTGGGAGTCGGATTGCTGAACGGCAAATCTCAGGAGAAGGTCTACGATCTCGGCCAGAAACTCAGTGAGCTGAATTGGGACATCAAGCAGGTCCCCACCTTGCATCTGGGGTTCGCCTACAATCCTCTGAACTGGCTGACCCTCGATGTGCGTGGCTGGACGCGCATGAATGCGGGCAATAGCCATATGACGGATCACGACTGGCGTGATGGCGAGGCGGCAGGCTGGACCCATTTTTCGGATCACCCTGATACCCGGCTCAACAAAGCATGGCAAGCCGAGGTTTCGGCGACAGCCTGGACCCTCAAGCGTGAAGACCTGGCTTTCGGTGTTATGGCGGGCTATCAGCGCAGTCAGTTTGATTGGCAGGCTCGGGGTGGCAGTTACGTCTATTCCAGCGAGGGTAATTTCCGTGATCTAACCGGAGATATTCCTGCTGATGTAAAAGGCATTACTTACCGGCAGACCTATGCCACGCCATTTCTCGGTCTTGTGGGTCTCTACAACCATCAGAACTGGACCCTTGAAGGTCGCTTCAAATACAGCCAGTGGGTCAAGCCCAGGGATTTCGATACCCATCACTTGCGTAATCTGACGTTCGACGGTAATCACGGTAACAAAGGCCGCATGCAAAGTCTGGCACTGGCGCTGTCGTACAACTTCAATCCGCAGTTCTCGGTGAAGGCGGGCATTGATCATCAGGTCTACAAGGAAGCCCTTGGCAGTGCGTTTATCAAGGACCATACAGAGGGAGAAAGCGGGCGCACCCCGGCGAACTCCAGCTCGCAGGCCAACAGAACAACCGTGTCCAGCCTGGCTGTGGCTTATCAGTTCTAATCTTGGCAGACCGTAGCGTCGAACCCTGCCTACACTGGCTGAAGCCGGTCCCACGTCATCATTGATTCCTGTGGGAGCCGAGCTTGCTCGCGATAAGAACGCCGCAGATATCAGACGCTATCGCGTCCAGCCTTATCGCGAGCAAGCTCCGCTCCCACAGGTCACGCGACTGGTTTTCGGACTGCATCACCCCAACTGATAACCCACCAATCACGCAAGAGGCTTCGACCAAAGATACCCCTATGTCGATTGTCATGAGTTTCCAAAGCTGGATAGGATAGGTCTGCTTCCAGAAGCCCAAGGCTAGAGCGCTTGGTCTCGGCTAACCTAATAAAAATAAAATGGAAAAGGGGACGCTTCATGAGTGAGCCTGTAAATCGGCGCACGCAGTCCGGTGGGCATTCGGCCTTCGGACGGCCACCGGCATTCTGGACGGGCAAACCTAGGGTGAAAGTGTGCTCATTGCTGGCAGCGTTCACCTTGTCGAGTGTTGTCACGTTATCGATGGCGGCCACTGAAAGCGCGCCTGAAAAGGCTGACCCAGCTCAAACCACGCTGTACTCCATCGAATCCGCACGCGCCTCTCGCAGTCTGCTGTTGGACGTCGCTCATGCCGGTGCGCGTCTGGTCGTGGTGGGCGAGCGCGGACATATTCTGTATTCAGACGATCAGGGCAAGACCTGGACCCAGGCCAGGGTGCCGACCCGTCAGCTACTGACTTCGGTGTATTTCGTCGATGACAAACACGGTTGGGCCGTCGGCCACGATGCACAGATTCTTGCCAGCAACGATGGGGGCGCCAATTGGGTCAAGCAATTCGAAGACCTGTCCCGTGAAGCACCGTTGCTGGATGTCTGGTTCAAGGACGCGTCAACCGGTTTTGCAGTAGGCGCCTACGGCATGTTGCTGACTACGCTGGATGGCGGCCAACACTGGGAGGACGTCAGTGACCGCCTCGACAATGAAGACCAGTACCACCTCAATGGCATTACCCATGTTGCCGACAGCGGCTTGTTCGTGGTGGGCGAGGCGGGGGCGATGTTCCGTTCCCGTGACGAAGGTGAATCCTGGGAAAAGCTTGAAGGACCGTACCAGGGATCACTGTTCGGCGCGATGGGGACCGGTCAGCCCGGCACGCTGCTGGTTTACGGGTTGCGCGGCAATCTCTATCGCTCCACCGATTTTGGCGATACCTGGGAGCCCATCGAACTGAAAGCTGCACGCGGGCCACTGGAATTCGGGCTGGCCAACGCCACCTTGCTAAACGACGGTTCGCTGGTGCTGGTGGGGAACGGCGGCAGCGTGATGCGCAGCACCGACAATGGCCTGAGCTTTCAGGTGTTCAACCGTCCCGACCGGATTTCGCTGTCCGGGGTGACGGCCGATGCGCAGGGCAATCTGATTCTGGTTGGACAGGGAGGCGTACGCGTCACCTCGCCGACGGGCGCCGAGTCCAGCCAGCAATAAGAACAATCAGAACAATCAGGGCGGGGAAATTCCGGGATGAGTAATCTGCACGACACTCAGCAGCACAGCGACGATAAGGCAACGTTCCTTGAACGTTTGATCTTCAATAATCGGCCGGCAGTGATTGTCATCTGCCTGCTGGTCAGCATCCTGTTGTTCTGGCAGGCGACTCTGGTTAGGCCATCGACCAGTTTTGAAAAAATGATTCCGCTGGATCACCCCTTCGTCCAGAACATGATGAAGCACCGTAACGATCTGGCCAATCTGGGCAACACCGTGCGGATTTCGGTCGAAGCGCTGGATGGCGACATATTTTCCAGGCAATACATGGAGACCCTGCGGGAAATCAACGACGAGGTGTTCTACATTCCCGGTGTTGACCGTTCAGGCCTGAAGTCCCTGTGGAGCCCCAGCGTGCGCTGGACGGAAGTGACGGAGGAGGGCTTTGCCGGTGGTGAGGTCATTCCGCAGAGCTACGACGGTTCCGACGATAGCCTCGATCAGTTACGTAACAATGTGCTCAAGTCCGGGCAGGTCGGGCGTCTGGTGGCCAACGACTTCAAGTCGAGCATCGTTGATGTGCCGCTGATGGAGTCTTATCCGGACCCTGAGGATCAGGGCAAACTGCTCAAGCTGGACTACCAGCAGTTTTCCCACCAGCTCGAAGAAAAGATCCGCGACAAATACCAGGCTCAGAACCCCAACATCAAGATTCATATCGTCGGCTTTGCCAAAAAAGTCGGTGACTTGATCGATGGTCTGGTGATGGTTGTGCTGTTTTTTGGTGTCGCGTTTGTCATCACGCTGGTGTTGCTGATCTGGTTCACGCGCTGTATTCGCAGCACCGTTGCCGTATTGAGTACGACGCTGATTGCGGTGGTCTGGCAACTGGGTTTGATGCATGTGGTGGGGTTCGGTCTGGACCCGTATTCGATGCTGGTGCCGTTTCTGATCTTCGCCATCGGTATTTCCCACGGGGTGCAGAAAATCAACGGCATTGCGCTGCAATCCAGTGACGCCGAGAATGCCCTGACCGCAGCGCGGCGCACGTTCCGTCAATTGTTCCTGCCGGGCATGATCGCGATTCTGGCGGACGCGGTTGGTTTTATCACGTTGCTGATCATCGACATCGGAGTGATCCGCGAGCTGGCCATCGGCGCATCGATTGGTGTGGCGGTCATCGTGTTCACCAACCTGATTCTGTTGCCGGTCGCCATTTCCTACGCGGGTATCAGTAAGAGGGCAGTGAGCCGCAGCAAGCAAGATGCCGTCTCCGAACATCCGTTCTGGCGTTTGCTGTCAGGCTTTGCCAGCGCCAAAGTCGCTCCGGTGTCCATCGTGCTGGCGCTGCTGGCCTTCGGTGGTGGACTTTGGTACAGCCAGAATCTGAAGATCGGCGACCTCGATCAGGGGGCGCCGGAACTGCGTCCCGACTCGCGCTACAACCAGGACAACAGCTTCATCATCAACCACTACTCCACTAGCTCCGATGTGCTGGTGGTGATGGTCAAGACGCCTCGCGAAGGTTGCTCGGCTTACCCGACCATGTCCGCCATCAACGAACTGACCTGGAAGATGGAGAACACGCCGGGCGTGCAGTCGGCAATATCACTGGTCACAGTCTCCAAACAGGTCATCAAGGGCATGAACGAGGGCAACCTGAAATGGGAAGCCCTGTCGCGCAACAAAGACGTACTCAACAGCTCCATTGCCCGGGCCGATGGCCTGTACAACAACGATTGCTCACTGGCGCCGTTATTGGTTTTTCTTAACGACCACAAGGCCGAAACCCTGGATCGTGCCGTGCATGCTGTGCAGGAATTCGCCGCCGAAAACAATCGTGAAGGCCTGGAATTCCTGCTGGCAGCAGGCAACGCCGGGATCGAAGCAGCCACCAACGAGGTGATCAAGCGCTCCGAGTTGACCATCCTGATTCTGGTCTACATCTGTGTGGCGGCCATGTGCATGATCACCTTCCGCTCGTGGGCGGCGACGCTGTGCATCGTCTTGCCGCTGGTGCTGACCTCGGTGCTGGGTAACGCGCTCATGGCGTTCATGGGCATCGGCGTCAAGGTCGCGACCTTGCCGGTAGTGGCGCTGGGGGTGGGGATCGGTGTCGATTACGGCATCTACATCTATAGCCGTCTGGAAAGCTTCCTGCGGGCAGGCCTGCCGTTGCAGGAAGCGTATTACGAAACCCTGAAGTCCACCGGTAAAGCAGTGCTGTTCACCGGGTTGTGTCTGGCGATTGGCGTGTGCACCTGGATCTTCTCGGCGATCAAGTTCCAGGCCGACATGGGCCTGATGCTGACCTTCATGTTGCTGTGGAACATGTTCGGCGCACTGTGGCTGCTGCCAGCACTGGCGCGGTTCCTGATCAAACCGGAGAAAATGGCCGGCAAGGTGGGGAATTCTTTGTTTTCACATTAGTGGAGTAGGACCTGTGGGAGCCGGGCTTGCCCGCGATACATGAGACGCCGCCAGAAGACACACCGCGTTATCGTTTATCGTCGGAATGCCGCCCAGACCAAGCCCGGCTCCCACAATGTAAATGCGATTAACCGTTACAACCCCAATTCCCGCCCCAACACCACACTCAACGCATTGCGCGCATCATCAAGCTGCACCAGCGTTGCATGCCTTGCACCCAATGCGTCGCGATTTTCGATGGCGGTAAGGATTGCCTTGTGGCGCGGCAACGCCAACTCATGCAGGTTGGGACGCTGGTTGGAGTGCTTGAGCGCCTCACGCAATGCCAGTGAAAGCATGTTGCACAGGTGAGCGAGCAAGTCGTTGTGAGTCGCGTCGGCAATCCGGCTGTGAAAATCCAGGTCGGGCTGTAACAGTGCTTCAGGATTTGGCGCAGCCTCCATGCGTTGGTAAGCCTCACCAATCGAAGCGATCTCTTCATCGGTGGCGTGTTGTGCGGCGAGGGCGGCAACAGCGGGTTCGATGACCGCACGAACGCTGGTCAGCAAATTGAAGAATTCATTTTGTGGCGTGCACTGCATGATCCAGTGCAATACATCCGGGTCGAGCAGATGCCATTCACGACGGGCCTTCACCACCGTACCGACGCGTGGCCGGGAGTACACCAGCCCTTTGGCCACCAATACCCGGGTGGCTTCACGCAACACCGGTCGGCTGACGGCATACTCCTCACAGAGCAAGGCTTCGGCTGGCAGCTTTTCATCCGGCTTGAAACGCCCGGAGACAATCTGCATGCCCAGTTCCTGGACGATGCGGGCGTGCATGCTTTTACGGTCGGAAGGCTTTCGGTAATCCATGGGGACGCAAGTCGATCCTGAGCGATGAGTGCGGGGCATCATAGCATCGGCGTTGCGCGGTGGGAGACTGCTATGGGCCTGTGGGAGCAGAGCTTGCTCGCGATAAGGCTGAACGCGGATCACCTTGGATCGCATGTACCTTATCGCGAGCAAGCTCTGCTCCCACATTAGATTGCGTTCTTCTGTTGGAGCTGGGCTTGTCCGCGAATCAGTCGCTGCGGTGTATCAGGTTTACCGAGTAATCGCTCTTCGCGGGCAAGCCTCGCTCCAACGGGATTGTCTATCTATCAGTGAGAATGCCTTGGCACCTCAGCCCCGCGCATACCCACCAGGAAATCAAAGTCGCAACCCTGGTCGGCCTGCAGCACATGCTTCACATAAAGCTCGCGATACCCGCCCACCAACAGTTGCTGTTGTTGCGGGGGCTGCCAGTCGGCCAGGCGTGCGGCGAGTTCGGCGTCGGGAATATCCAGGTGTAAACGGCCGCTGGCGCAATCGAGTTCGATCCAGTCACCTTCCTGCACCACCGCCAACGGGCCACCGGCTGCGGCTTCGGGGGCCACGTGTAAAACCACTGTGCCGTAGGCCGTGCCGCTCATGCGCGCATCGGAAATCCGCACCATGTCAGTCACACCCTGGGCCAGCAGTTTTGCAGGCAGGCCCATGTTGCCGACTTCGGCCATGCCCGGATAACCCTTGGGCCCGCAGTTTTTCATGACCATGATCGAGTTGGCGTCGATGTCCAGATCCGGATCATTGATCCGTGCCTTGTACATGTCGAAGTTCTCGAACACTACGGCGCGGCCGCGGTGCTGCATCAATGAGGCGGTCGCGGCCGAAGGCTTGAGCACCGCACCCAGTGGTGCGAGGTTGCCGCGCAGCACGCAGATACCGCCGTCAGCGCGGATCGGGTTGTCCAGTGCACGGATCACTTCGTCTTCGCCGTAGATCGGCGCGTTCTGAGTATTCTCGCGGATGGATTTGCCATTAACGGTCAACGCGTCGGGATTGGGCAGCAGATTGGCCTCGTCCATACGCCGCAACACGGCGGGCAGGCCACCGGCGTAGTAGAACTCTTCCATCAGAAAGCGTCCGGAAGGCTGCAGGTCAACGATGGTCGGCATGCCGCGCCCCATGCGGGTCCAGTCGTCCAGCTCCAGGTCGACACCGATGCGTCCGGCGATGGCTTTCAAGTGGATCACCGCGTTGGTAGAGCCACCAATGGCCGCATTGACCCGAATCGCGTTTTCAAACGCCGCCTTGGTCAGAATCTTCGACAGGCGCAGGTCTTCTTTGACCATTTCTACGGCGCGCATCCCGGACATGTGCGCCAGCACATAACGTCGGGAATCTACGGCTGGAATCGCCGCGTTGTGGGGCAGGGAAGTGCCCAAGGCTTCTGCCATGCACGCCATGGTCGACGCGGTGCCCATGGTGTTGCAGGTGCCCGCCGAACGGGACATGTCGCCTTCCGCCGCGAGGAAATCGTCGAGAGTGATTTGTCCGCCTTTATAAGCCTCGTGCATTTGCCAGACCACGGTGCCGGAGCCGATGTCCTTGCCTTTATGTTTGCCGTTGAGCATCGGACCACCGGTGACAACGATGGCGGGCACGTCGCAACTGGCCGCGCCCATCAGCAGGGCGGGGGTGGTTTTGTCGCAACCGGTGAGCAGCACCACGCCATCAATGGGGTTGCCGCGAATCGCTTCTTCGACATCCATGCTGGTCAGGTTGCGGGTAAACATGGCGGTGGGGCGCAGATTGGATTCGCCGTTGGAGAACACCGGAAACTCTACCGGCCAGCCGCCTGCTTCAATCACGCCGCGTTTGACGTGCTCGGCGATTTGCCGGAAGTGGGCGTTGCAAGGGGTGAGTTCGGACCATGTGTTACAGATGCCAATAATGGGCTTGCCCTGAAACTGGTGATCGGCGATGCCCTGATTCTTCATCCAGCTGCGGTACATGAAGCCGTTCTTGTCGGCAGTACCAAACCATTGGGCAGAACGCAGGGGTTTTTTATCGGAATCAGACATGATCAGCTCTCTTATTGTAAGACTTAATGGCTTTTCTGCTGCTTAAGTTAAGCGCAAATTCGCGCCATTGGAAGAGTTGTTAGCTAAATAGTAATACTATATAGTCGATTTCAAGTGAGGGACGACCGTGGCGGCTGCATACAGATGCTTCAGGCCAGAGGCGATCTCCACTCCATAACAAGAACAATTGGAGATCGCACACATGAGCCAGGAACTCAGGCTTATTCGCCGCATCACCCTGAAATTGATTCCCTTCCTGATCCTGCTTTACCTGATCGCTTATGTGGACCGCTCTGCCGTGGGTTTTGCCAAGCTGCACATGGGCGCGGACATTGGTATCGGCGACGCGGCCTACGGGCTGGGCGCAGGGCTGTTTTTCATCGGCTACTTCCTGTTTGAAATCCCCAGCAACCTGATGCTCGAACGCTTCGGCGCTCGTCGCTGGTTCGCGCGGATCATGATCACCTGGGGCGCGATTACCATTGGTATGGCCTTCGTGCAGGGGCCGCACAGCTTTTATGTGATGCGTTTTCTGCTGGGTGCGGCCGAGGCGGGCTTCTTTCCGGGCGTGCTGTACTACATCACGCAGTGGTTCCCGGTTCGCCATCGCGGCAAGATCCTTGGCCTGTTTATCCTTTCCCAACCCATCGCGATGATGATTACTGGCCCGGTGTCCGGTGGTTTGCTGGGCATGGATGGCGTGCTGGGTCTGCACGGTTGGCAGTGGCTGTTTATCGTCATCGGCACCCCGGCCATCCTGCTGACCTGGCCGGTGCTGCGCTGGCTGCCAGATGGTCCACAGCAGGTTAAGTGGATGAACGAGACAGAAAAAAACTGGCTTGCCGGCGAACTGAAAAAGGACCTGGAAGAGTACGGTCAGACGCGTCACGGCAATCCGTTACACGCCCTGAAAGACAAACGCGTTCTGCTGTTGGCGCTGTTTTACCTGCCCGTGACCTTGAGCATTTATGGTCTGGGCCTGTGGCTGCCGACACTGATCAAACAGTTTGGCGGCACAGATCTGGTCACCGGCTTCGTGTCCTCTGTGCCTTACATCTTCGGCATCATCGGCCTGCTGATTGTCCCGCGCAGTTCCGACCGACTCAATGACCGTTACGGACACCTCGCGGTGCTTTATGTACTGGGCGCGATCGGCCTTTTCCTCAGCGCCTGGCTGACATTGCCGGTCGCGCAACTGGCGGCACTGTGTCTGGTCGCTTTCGCGCTGTTCTCCTGCACCGCAGTGTTCTGGACCTTGCCCGGCCGTTTCTTTGCAGGCGCCAGTGCGGCGGCCGGGATAGCCCTGATCAACTCGGTGGGCAATCTGGGCGGCTACATCGGTCCGTTCGTGATCGGCGCGCTGAAGGAATACACCGGCAATCTGGCTTCGGGCTTGTACTTCCTGTCCGGCGTGATGGTCTTCGGACTGGTTTTGACCGGCGTGGTTTACCACTTGCTGGAGCGCAAGCATGTGCTGCCCGCCAGCGATTTCGCCGCCAGCGCCCGCGGCCGCACTTGATTAATAACGGTAGGAGCGAACTTGTTCGCGAGGCGGCGTGTCTGGCACACCGCGTTCTGCATTTCGCCAACAAGTTGCCTCCTACCGAAAGGTGCGTTAGTAAATTTTGAAAGGAGATCCCAATGAACCTAGTGCAATTCGAACTCAGCAATGGCCAGCGTCGCGTCGGTCTGGTGGACGGCGATGTGATCCGTGAAGTGCAGGGCGCGCAGAGCGTGCGTGATCTGGCGTTATCCGCTATCGACGCCGGTATCGGTCTGGCGCAGCAGGTCGATAAACAGGGCCTTGGCGACAGCCATGATTACGCGCAACTGTTGCAGGATCTGCGCATTCTGCCGCCGCTGGACCATCCTGATCCTTCCCATGTGCTGGTCAGCGGCACCGGCCTGACTCACTTGGGCAGCGCTTCAGCACGGGACAAAATGCACCAGCAAGCGGGTGACGAAGCGTCGATGACCGACACCATGCGCATCTTCAAATGGGGCGTGGAGGGCGGCAAGCCTGAAGCCGGGCAGGCGGGTGTTCAGCCGGAATGGTTCTACAAAGGCGATGGCAGCATCGTCGTGCGCCCCGGCGCTGCCTTCGCGCTACCGCCGTTCGCCGAAGATGGCGGCGAAGAACCCGAACTCAGCGGCCTGTACGTGATTGGCAACGACGGCAAACCGTATCGCCTGGGTTTCGCCATCGGCAACGAATACTCCGATCACATCATGGAGCGCCGTAATTACCTGTACCTCGCTCACTCGAAATTGCGTGCCTGTTCCTTTGGCCCGGAACTGCGGGTTGGCGAGCTGCCGCAGAACCTGGCCGGGACCAGCCGCGTGCTGCGCGACGGTGAAGTGATCTGGGAGAAGGAGTTCCTCAGTGGCGAAGCCAACATGTGCCACAGCCTGGAAAACCTCGAGTATCACCACTTCAAATACAGCCAGTTCCTGCGTCGGGGTGATGTGCATGTGCACTTTTTCGGCACCGCTACACTTTCCTTTGCCGATGGCGTGCGCACCCAGCCGGGGGATCAGTTCCAGATCAGCCAGGCGGAGTTCGGCAAGCCACTGGTGAACGGGATCGAGAAGACCGAAGCCGCATTTTTGCCGGGCGGGATCGGGCAATTGTGATGATCATCCATAGGAATGCGATTTAACCCTGTGGGAGCTGAGCTTGGTCTGGGCGGCATTCCGACGATAAGGCTGGATGCGATTGACCTGATATCTGCGGTGCCCTTATCGTCGGAATGCCGCCCAGACCAAGCTCAGCTCCCACAAAAATCGCGTTTCAGTTCAAGTCAGTACCAACACCCGACACTCCAATAACAACAAGGAGGTGCGCACATGACCACCCACACTGCGCCAGTGGAAGCGTTCGATGCGGATGCTTTCGAGGACAAGATCTATCGCAAGGTGAACTGGCGGATCATCCCGCTGTTTATCCTCTGCTTTCTGTTTGCCTATCTGGACCGGGTCAATATCAGCTTTGCCAAGTTGCAGATGCAAAGCGATCTGGGTTTCAGCGAGACGGTCTATGGCCTCGGGGCCAGCCTGTTCTTCGTCGGATACTTTCTGTTCGAAGTCCCCAGCAACATGCTCCTGCACAAGATCGGCGCCCGGGTATGGATCGCACGAATCATGGTCACGTGGGGCATCACTTCGGCGTGCATGATGTTTGTGCAGACCGAGTTCTGGTTTTACACCCTGCGCTTTCTGATCGGGGTCATGGAAGCGGGCTTCGTACCAGGCGTGCTGTATTTCTTTACCCAGTGGTATCCGAGCAACCGTCGCGCGCGGGTCAATTCCTATTTCAAAAGCTCGATCTGCCTGTGCGGTATCGTCGGCGGGCCAATTGCCGGGCTGATTCTCAACCATTTCGACGGCGTGCTGGGCATGCCTGGCTGGCGCTGGCTGTTTCTGCTTGAAGGCCTGCCGTCGGTGTTGCTTGGCATCGTGGTGTTCTGGTTCGTCTGCGATCGCATCGAAGACGCCAAGTGGCTCAACGACGCCGAGAAAAAAGTCGTGCTGGCGCGTATGGCGCGTGAAGTCCAGCCCCAGACCCCGCAAACCTTCAAGGACATCTGGAAGCACCCGACCACTTACGTGATGTCGGTGATTTACCTGTGTCTGGTCATGGCCCTGACCGGCTTGCTGTTCTGGATGCCGCAGTTGATCAAGAGCGCCGGTGTTGCCGACACCATGACCATCGGTTGGCTGACCGTGATTCCTTATGTAGGCGCAGTGGTCGGCAATTTGCTGATCGGTGCGAGCTCCGACCGACGCGGTGAGCGCCGTTGGCACATGGCGGGCTGCGCGTTGTTCACGGCGGCGGGGTATCTGGTGTGTGCCGTCTTCCCCGGTCAACTGCTGCCCTTGATGATCGGCATGACCATGATCATGACCGGCATCATCGCCTGGATGCCGATTTTCTGGACCATCCCGCCACGTTTTCTCAGCGGTCTCGCGGCAGCGGCAGGTATTGCGCTGATCAACTCCATCGGTCAATTGGGCGGGATCATCGCGCCGTTCATGGTCGGACGAGTCAAGGACCTGACCGGTGCGGCGACGCCGGCTTTGTACGTGCTATGCGCAGTCTGCGTGTTGGCCATGGCGCTGATTATCTGGGGGATACCGAACCGTTATTACGTGCGCGAAACCACCCATGACAAACCTTCGGCGGGTGCAGTTGAAGCGACTGCCTGATTGTGACGGTGGTTCTGTCCAAGGTGGTTTTGGCCTATCATTCGCGCTTTTACACAGACGAAGACTGCCATGACCACCAATCCGACGACGATGAGCGCAGCCCTGAAAGACGCCACGATGCTGGAAATTGACGGGCTGCATGCCTGGGATTTCTTTCTGGGCGACTTTCTGACCCTCGAGTGCATGGATGGTCGCGAGCGCAAGACCTGGCGTTTCACGATGGAGCAGGTCAATGCTGCGACCTTCGATGATGCTCAGCAGTGCTGGCTGATCACTGACGGCACAAATGAGCACCGCATGAAATGCCTCGAAGCGTTCACGCCGAGCAAAGACGACGAAGAAGACGTACAAGAGGACTGACCTGCGGATAAAACCAATCAGCGGCAAGCCTGTCCTAAACGTTGTTCGCGCGTCGATGGCGCCCACTAACAACCTGAAAAAAGAAGGCTCTGCCCATGACTCGTACATTTCTGCCTTGGCTGGCACTGGCCGGCGCAATGAGCGCTTTTCCCATACAGGCGCAAAGCATGACTGAATACGATGTACTGATTGGTTCTTACACCCAGGCTTCCAGCGAAGGTATTTACCGGTACCGCTTCAACAGCCAGACCGGCCAGCTCGATGCCAAACCCCTGCAAGTGGTCAAGACTGACAACCCGTCCTGGCTGACCCTTTCCAAAGATCAGCGCCACCTGTTCGTGGTCAACGAGAACGGTCCCGGCGGAAAAGATGTCGTCGGCAAGGTCAGCAGTTTTGCCATTGATGCCAAGACCCATCAGATCACCCCGATCAATCAGGTGAAGAGCCAGGGTGACGAGCCGACGCATTCCAGCCTCAGCCCGGACCAGCGCTTCCTGTTCGTCTCCAACTATGCGGTGCAACCCGATCCGGGTGGAGCGTTGGCAGTGATCCCGGTGGACAAGAACGGCAAGCTGTCCGAAGTCGTTCAGGTCAGCAATGATCATGGCGCGAGTAAGGTCAATCCTGAGCGTCAGGCGTCTTCCCACGTCCACTCGGCGATCCCGACGCCGGATGACAAGTACGTGGTGACCAGCGATCTCGGTGCCGACAAGATGCTGGTGTTCAGCTACGACGGTAATCGCGCCAAGCCTTTGCAACCGGCCAAAACGCCAACGGTGCAATTGCCCGCTGGCAGCGGCCCGCGTCATCTGCTGTTCAGTGAAGATGGCAAGCACGCCTGGCTGACCCTGGAAATGGTCGCGCAGGTTGCAGTCTTTGATTATCACGACGGTGTGTTCAAGCAGACCCAACTGGTAGACCTGAAGAACAAGGATGCGCAGCAGAAAGTCGGCGCCGGTGGTTTGCACACCTCGCCGGACGGCAAATTTCTTTACGTTGCCAATCGTGGCGAAGCCAATCAAGTGCTGGTGTTTGCCATCGACGCCAAAGGGCAGCTCAAGGAAGTGCAGCGTCGTTCTGTTGAAGGTGTAGAGCCACGTGAGTTTCGCATCGATCCAAGCGGCCATTTCATGCTGATCGCCAACCAGAAGAGCAACCAGATCGTCACGGTGAAAGTCGATCCGAAAACCGGTTTGCTGGGTGACACGGTGCAAAAGCTCGACTTCGATTCGCCCTCGGACTTCCGATTCCTGACCGGCAAGTGATGCTGTGAGAACCCCAAGCCCTTTATTCATGCGGGCTTGGGGTTCTATCAATTCAAGTGATATGAGCTAGTGCTACAAAACATTTCGGCTGAGCCGCCCTCGGGGGTAAGTTTGAGTCACGGCCAAGACGGTCAAGACTTGAAACGTAGTTCAATAGAACATCCGAGGGTTAACGCCATGAACTTCAATATCTTCTCCATCATTGCCGCGTCTGCCATTTCCGCCACTGTTGCATTGCCTGCCCATGCCAGTGTTGATGTGTCCGACAAGAAGGCTCACGCCACCCAGACTTATACCCCTAAATACTTGCAGCAAAGTGCTAATTTCTACGCAGCACTGGATCACAAGACTCAACAATGAACAAGCGATTGAATCCATTCCCGGTTAACGAATGTATCGCTACCCGGGAATGGATTTCTGAACAGCACTGTTGTTGATTGTTGCTTTTGTTAATAGATCACTGCCGCTTTCGCGAGCATGTTCGCTTACCCAGGTTTTTGCGACCTTCTGATCATCGCGTATCAGAGCCATGCAAATTCTGCCAGTGAGCCTGCTCGCGAAAGCGCCGGATGAATCCCCTCTTGGCCCGCGTCTCTCATAGGATGCGGGCTTTTTTTATGCGAATTTTATGTTGTGTTTATGGGGGGGTGATTCTCTATACACCTGCTTTCCACAATTCCTGTGGGAGCGAATTTATTCGCGAAGGGGCCAGTGTATCCTCTGGATATGTATCTTCTGAAACACCGCCTTCCCGAATAAATTCGGTCCCACAGGGATCGTGTTTTCGGTCAGGATTTTTAATCGGTTTGATTAATCCTCCCAATAATCAACCCAACTGATATTGGCTATCTCCAGCCATCGTTTTTCAATACTCCGGTTTTCCACGATCCTGTCGGCCTGGCTACACAACACTGGAACTTACGGAGTTACACCCATGGCCACTGCCATTCTTCATTCCATTAAACAAGGCGCTTACATCGCCATGTCGCTTTATGTGGTTTTTATTGCAGTGGTTACTGTTACCAGCATGAATCCGCAACTGACAACACCCTCTACCCAAACGCTGGTTGATCGCGCAGCGCTGAACACTCAGGAGCGTGCATCGTGAGTGGCGGCAAAATGTGGGTGACTGCGGGGCTTGCAGTCATGATCAATGGCAGCACGTTGCTGGGGATTGGTCAGAACTCGGTCGGCGGGGTGGCGCGCAATATCGAATGCCGGTATGAAATCGCTCAGGCTATCGAGCTATCCCGGGCGCAGAAAGTGTTGGCGGGGAACCGGCCGGAGAAGGTTGGGGTGGTTGTGTGACGGACGGGACGATGTATTTCTCTGTGGGAGCGAGGCTTGCCCGCGATAAGGCTGAATACGATAGTCCTGATATCTGCAGTGCCCTTATCGCGGGCAAGCCTCGCTCCCACAGGGACGGTGTGCTCCTGAAATCCGTTTTTACTTCACCATCACTGCTTTAAACAAAGCTGACTGAATGAACCGATCCAGCCAGCCACGCAACTTCGGATACGGACTTGTCGCGAACCAATCCGGATCCACCGCGCTGAATTGCCGTATGAACGGCGCGACCGCGGTATCTGCCAGACTCAATCGATCCGTTATCAGAAAATCCCGGTCTTTCAAGCGCGCTTCCAGTTTCTGCAAGAACACCTCGCCCTGTTGACGGTAATGCGCCTGCGGATATTCCGGGTGGCGCACGAAGTATTTGTAGCGATCCAGATGCTGCTTGAACACCTGATCGTTCTCTTCGATCAACGCCTGAATGTCCCGGCGGCCGTCGCCATTGTCGATCAACAGCCAGCCATCCGGATCATTCTGCGCCAGCGCCCAGTGCATGATGTCCAGGCTCTGGTCTATTACCTGATCTTCAAGCACCAGAACCGGCACCGTACCTTTCGGCGAGCGCTCAAGCATCTCCGGCGGTTTGGCCTTGAGGCTGACTTCGTGGATCTGCACGGCGCAGCCTGCATAGCGCAGGGCCATACGGGCACGCATGGCGTAAGGGCAGCGACGGAACGAATAAAGCACGGCAGTCATCAGTTACTGACCTCGACCGTACTCAAGCCATTGCCCTGACGCTTCACCTGAATCTGCACCGGAATCCTTTCGTGCATTTCCTGCACGTGGGAGATCACCCCGACCTTACGGCCTTGAGCCTGCAAGCCATCCAGCGCGTCCATGGCCAACTGCAGGGATTCGGGGTCGAGGCTGCCGAAGCCTTCGTCGATAAACAACGATTCGATTTTCAACGTGCTCGATGCCATGGAGGCCAGCCCGAGTGCCAGCGCCAATGAAACCAGGAAGGTTTCGCCGCCGGACAGGGAATGCACTGAGCGCAGTTCGTCGCCCATTTCCGTGTCCATCACAAGCAACCCGAGCATGCTGCCGCCGCGCTTGAGGCGGTAACGACGCACCAGTTGCTTGAGCTGGGCGTTGGCATGATGCACCAGCAAATCAAGGTTGTAGGCCTGGGCAATCTTGCGGAATCGGTCGCCTTCGGCCGAGCCGATCAGCGCCGCCAGTCTTGCCCAGCGCTGGTATTCGCTATAAGCGTTGGCGATCTGCTCCTGCAATTCGCGGCTGGCGTTGTTGCGGCGCTCGTCTTCGCTAAGTTGCGCGCGCAGATCAGCGCATTGCTGTTCCTGTTCGGCGCACAGCTTTTGCGCCTCCAGCAAGGCAGCGGTCAACTGTTCGGCATCGGTCACGTCGCTGTGATGGGCCTGATGCTGTTGCAATTGCTTGTCCCGTTCCTGAAGCAGGACGCGACTTTGCTCCAGGGTCTTTTCGCTCTGCTGCAATTGTTGACGCAACTGGCTGACACCTTCGTCGCTGTAGCCGAGCAGCACCTCCAAGGCGGCGTCATCCAGCTCGGGATGAGCGCTGCGCCACTCGTTGATATGCTGATCCAGCTCGGCCAACTCTTGCTGCAATGCCTGCAAGCGCGACTGTTCGCTTTCGAGCCCTGTGGCCAGTTTGATCAACTCGCTACGTGCCTGTTGCAGCTCATCGCTGACGGCGGCTTGCGCCCGACGTGCCTGTTCCTGCGCGGTCTCAAGTTGCTGCTGCCATTGCTCGGCGCTGGTGTGGTCGCCCAGCATTTCAGCCAGGCGTTGTTGGCTGGCCAGTTGCTGGGCTTGCAGGTCGGCGAGGCGTTGTTGCTGTTTCGCACGCTCCTGTTCCAGATTGTGCTGGCTGTCCTGTTCGCGTTCGATCCGACGTGCGCGCTCAGCGTGTTCCTGTTGTTCTTCCTGTTGGCGGTCCAGTTGTTCCAGACGCTGGGCGATATCGTTGTCCAGTTGCATGAAGCTGTCGGTGGCCGCGTCACGCCAGCGTGACAGGCTTTCGGCGGGCAGCAGCGGTTCGAATTCTTGCAGTGCGGCTTCGAAGGCCTGATTGTCCAGCGCAATATTGCGCTGTTGATCGTCGAGCATTTTCATCGCGTGCTGGCTGGCATCACGGGCGCTTTGTACGTTTTGCTGCAACTGCTCGGCATCTTGCTGCACTTTGAGCAGCAGTCTTTGGCGCTGCTCGCTGGTGGCGATTTCTTCAGTCAAAGCACGCAGCCGCTCGCTCAGCCAGTCGCTGCGTAGCTGTTCGGGTTGTTCCAGCAAGCGCGCATAAAGCGGATGCGCTTCAAGTTCAGGCGTGAGCTTTTGCAGTTGCTCAGTGAGCTGTTCCAGTTGCGGCCGGGCCTGTTTCAGGCGTGCATTGAGTTCGGTGACTTCTGCACGCAACTCGGCGAGTTTTTCGCTGAGCTGGCTGACCTTCAACCGCGCACTGTTTTCTTCGCTGTCGTCATGGCCGGACAACGCCTGGAGCAGGGCGTCAGATTGATGATAAGGATGATCTTCGCTGCCACACACGGGGCAAGGCTGCTGATCAATCAACTGAGCGCGCAGCTCTTCAACGCTGGCGCTGCGGGCCAGACGCTGACGCTGCAGCAACTCGACAGTGACTTTCAACGCCTGCTCGGCAGCTTCGTGTTCGGTCTTGAGCTGCAGACCGCTGGCAATGCTTTTGTTGCGCTGCTCATTGGCCTGCTGTTGCTGCAACTCGACATCCTGCAGACGTTTTTCGATGTCCTGATGCCGTTGCCAGATGCGCTCCAGTGAATCGATGGTGCTGTGTTGCTGACGATTGTCGTGGAGCAATTGACCGAGACGCTGGATCTCGGCATTGACCGCTTCGGCTTTGACCTGTGCTTCGCTGTACAGCCCTTGCAGGGCGTTGCGTCGGTCAGTCAGCTCCTGCTCGGCACGGGTCGAGTTCTTTTCCAGCTCCGGCAGTTCTTCACGACCTTTATTCAGCCGCGCGCTGAGTTTGACGGCTTCCTGCAAGCGCGGCCGATAGGCCGTCCACGCTTTACTCAGGGGGGCGAGTACGGCGCTTTTTTCCAATTGCCCGGCAATGCTTTGCAGGCGTTCATCCAGCAAGCGCTGTTGATCGAGCAATTGATTCAGCGCCGCCTGGCTGTCGGCTTTTGTGCGCTCGGCCGCTTCGGCGTGGAGCGTTGCGTCCTGGAGTTCCTTGTTCAGTTGGGTGAGGTTGCCTTGCTGTTCGAACGCCTGACCGATGATCGGCGCGGCGGTTTTTTTCTGTTGTTCGGCCAGTTCAAGAGCGCTAGTGGCGGCGAGCAGCTTTTCTTCAAGCCCGGTTTGGCGCGCTTGCAGGTCATTCTGGCGTTGCACGTGCTCGGCGATTTGCGCACTGAGCGGGCTCAACTGGGCGTCGAGTCGATGGCGCTGGGCGAACAGGTGCCGCTGCGGGGCAAGGCGTTCCAGCTGGCCGAGCAACTGACGCTGACTGCTCTGGTTTTCCCAGTCCTGCTGGGCGCTGGCCAATTGTTCACTGGCGCTCAGGTGTTCGTCTCGCAGGCGTAGCAGTTCGGTGAGCCACTGCTGCTTGAGTTCCAGCTGACGCTGTTGCGCCTGCTGAGTTTTGAGCTGTTGTTGGGCTTCGCTGAAATGTTGCTCCAGTTCTGCGCGCTGCTCCGGTGGCATGGGCGCGATGCCCGTCGCCATTAGCTTGAGATCCTCGTAGAGCTTTTCTGCCTCTTTGCTCTTGCTGAAAGCCCGGCGGCCCAACTGGCTGTAGATCGCCGTATCAGTAAGCTTTTCCAGCAGTTCGCTGCGCTCTTTGTCATCCGCTTTAAGGAAGGCGCTGAATTCGCTCTGAGCGAGCATGACTGCCCGGGTGAACTGCTCGAAGTTCAGGCCCAGACGGGCCTCGAGCATGGTTTTGTATTCGGATTTGTTCTGCGTGCTGAGGATCTGTTCGCTGTCCAGATCGGTCAGGGTCTGACGGCTGGCCTGGAGTTTTTTCGTGGCGTTATCCCGTGCGCGGTTGGTTTCCCAGCGAGCGCGGTAGCGGCGTTTGTCTATGCCGACGAAATCCACCTCGGCATAACCGCTGCCGGTGCCACGCCGTAGCAAGGTGCGCGGATCGTTGGTGCTGATGTCGCCGTCGATTTCCGGAACCCGTGACTGGCCGATGTTGCTCAGGCGCGGGATGGCCCCGAACAGCGCCAGACACAGTGCGTCGAGCAAGGTGCTTTTGCCCGCACCAGTCGGCCCTGTAATGGCAAACAAACCGGCGCTGGCCAACGGCTCTGCGGTGAAGTCCAGTTCGAACGGACCCGCGAGGGAGGCGAGGTTTTTCAGGCGGATGGCGAGAATTTTCATGGTTGCTCGCTCTCCAGCTGGACTTCCTGCAGCAGCGTGGCGAAGTCACTCAGGGTTTGTTCGTCGACCTCGCTGCCGTAGTTATCCAGCCACGCGCGGCTGAACAGTTCCTGGGGGCTGAGCTGATCCAGCTCGATCAGGCCTTCGTCGCTGTCGCCACCGTCACTGCTGCCTTTACCGGCATATTCGGCGCCGATACGTACCAGGCGCACGGCTTTGCCTTGCAGGGCTTCTTCGATCTGGTTACGCAGGTCCGGCTGCGGTTCGTCCAGGCGGACCCGAACTTCCAGCCAGGGCTGGCGATCAACGTCGGCCAACAAGTCGATGTCCGGCAAATCCTTAAGCTGCAACAGCAGCTCGGCCAGCGGTGCCGGGCCGATTCGTTGCAGATTGACGGCGCGGGGAATCAGCAGGGTTTCGACGCTGCGCAGTTGCTCGCCGTCGCAGTCAATTTCGAGAATCTGGTGTTGATAGCCAATCTCCGAAAACGACAAAGGAATGGGCGAGCCGCAATAACGAATGCGCTCTTCGCCGTTGACCCGCTGCGGTTTGTGCAAATGGCCGAGGGCGACGTAAGTGATGCTCGGGCCGAACAGGCTGGCGGGCAGAGCTTCAGCGTTACCGATAATCAGGCTGCGCTCGGAGTCTTCCGACACCGAACCACCGGCCATGTGGGCGTGGCTGATGGCGATCAGCGCCTGACCCGGCTGGCGTTTCAGATTAGCCGCTTCGATCAGCAGTTCGTGTACGCGGCCAATGCCACGCAAGTAATCGTCGCCCAGTGTCGCGCCGGTGACTTCAGCAGGGCGCAGGAAAGGCAGGGCCAGGCACCATGCGCCGATTTCACCTTTTGCGTCGGGCAGTGGCAGCAACAGGCGTTCGACATCCAGCGTGCCGTCATCGAGCCACAGTACGCGGCCCAGGGCATGGGTGCGCAAACGGCGCATCAGGGGCGCGGGAAGTTCGATGCGCGAACCGGAATCGTGGTTGCCAGCAATCATCACGATGGTCAGCAACGGTTGCTGCTCGTGGGCGCTGACGATGAAGTCGTACAGCCGCTCCTGGGATTTGACCGGCGGGTTGACGGTGTCGAAGATGTCTCCCGCGATCAGCAGTACATCGGGCTGGCGCTCTTTCAGTCGGGCCAGCAGCCAGGTCAGAAAGCTGGCGTGTTCGAAGTCCCGCTCCTGGCCGTGAAGGTTCTGGCCGAGGTGCCAGTCGGAGGTGTGGAACAGTCGCATGGGTAATCTCAATCCTGAATTGGGGGCTTGGCCGGTTGAATGCGCTTTTGAACCTGTGCAATTTTTATGTGGGAGCGAGGCTTGCCCGCGATAAACGATAACGCGGAGTCTCTTCCACCTGCGTCTCATGTATCGCGTGCAAGCACCGCTCCCACATTGAACCGGGTTTGCCGCGAGTTAGCGCGGTACCACAGGGCATGCGCAGTCGACCAAGGTTTTCTATTTTGGATACAACGGCGGCAAGCTCTGCTCGCTGGTCGCGTCATGAATGTGTTCGGCGGCGGGCAGGGTGCGTACTGCTCGCCATAGTTGTTCGCCCAGCCACAGCTGGCCGGTTTCGCTGTACAGCGCGCCATTGAGGCCATCCAGTGCGTCGGACAGCGGCACGAAGCGGGCGGCCATGTCGGCCAGGGTTTCCGGTTGCTGCCGCGCCCAGGCATCCAGTGCCTGTCGGGTCGCTTGCGGGTCATTGGCGAGGCAGGCGCGCTTGAGGTCATCCAGCACCGTACGCGGACTGGGTCCGGTTTGCACGGCGCGGGCCACGGCAGGCTGACTGCGAGCACGCCACCAGAGCACAAAACCGATCAGCGTAGTGAACGCGAAAAACAGTGAGCTCATCTGCCACGGCCAGACGGGAGGGCCAATCACAGTAACGCCGTTCAAATCACTGCTGACCGGTGTGTCTACCGCCAGACTCGGGTTGATACTGATCTGCAAGGTGCGGGCGGGCAGGCTGGTGTGTTCAAGATGGTCTTCCAGGGTGTTCCACCAGACCACGTCCACGCTCGGTAAATCAATGGCGCCCGGGCGAGTTGGCACCAAGGCTTCGCGCTCTTCGCGGGTGCCGATCAGGCCGCGATCGCTGGTTACGTTGGCCAGTTTGGGCTGGTCCGGATAACGTCGCAGGGCGCTGACTTCAGTGGCAGGCAAGGGCGGCAGTTGCGCGCCGGACAAGCCTTCGACTTTGACGGTCATGGTACGGGTCAGGGAGTCGCCCACCTGGCTTTTGCCGGGTTCCGGGCTCCAGCTTTCGCTGAGGTTGACACTGCGCGCGGGCAACCAGGGCGCATTGGCCGGGTAATTGGCGGGCTTGGGTTTGACCGTCAAAGGCAACTTTGCAGAACTGACACGCATGACTTTGCCCGGCTGCGGGCCAAAGGGCGTGCCTGGTTCATTGCTCGACTGGCCGTCACTGTTGGGCTGAACCAGAGTCGCGCTGAACGTCTGCGGCGGGATCACCAGCGTGCCGCTTTGTTGCGGATAAATCGCGTAGCGCATCTCGATCACGCCGTGACGGATGCCGTTGATGAGCTTTTCATAGGTGCGCGAATCGCCGAGTTTTTCGACTCGCGCTTCAGGCACTTCCAGCGGGCTCAGGTTGCTGTCATCGAACAGCGACACCGAGTGATAAACGCGCAGCGTCAATACGGCCTGTGCCTGGACGTATACGTTGTCTTTATCCAGGGTCGCCTCGACGAACACCGGAGCCTGTTGGCTTGCGTGATCCGGGTTGTCGCTTTGCGTGACTTGCAGGGTGATCGGCTGGCTTTTCAAAGCGCCCAGTTGCAGGGAAGGCACCTCCACCGAGCCGGTCTGTTTCGGCAGCAGCGTGATGATCCAGCGCGTGGTTGCCTGATTGCCGCCATCCAGCGTGTTGAGTCGGTTGATCTGACGAGTGCCACCGACGTCAAAGCTACCCTCAAGGGCGCTCAGGTCAGGCTTGCCGAACTGAGTGACGTCGCTGGTTTCCAGGGTCAGCTCCACTGTTTCCCCGGAATTGAGTCGCGTGCGGTCGACACTCGCCACCAGTTCCGCAGCCTGACTCGGCAGCGCAACGAGGCTGAGCATCAAGCCGAACAATAGGGGGTAGGCGCGACTCATTGGGTTTTTTCCTGACGCTGTTGCTGTTCGTACCAGAATTTACGCCGTAGCAGCTCGCCGGGATCATCCGGGATCTGCCGCAGCCATTGCTCCAGCGCCTGACGTCTTTCGCCATTGATGTTGCCGTCGGCGGGCCGGATCGGTGGCCGGGTGGTTTCCTCGTCATCCATGGGTGAGCCCGATTGCGGATTGCCTTTGGTCTGCGCAGACGACTCACCGGGTGATGGTTCACCATCGGCACTGTTTGCTTCGGCAGACTCGGTAGCTTGCTGGTTCTCGGAGCGTTGACTGGCAGCGGCCTGATTCTGCGGGTTTTCGCCGTCATTATCGTCGTCGCGGGTTTGAGCCTGATCAGCGTCATCAGGTTCCGCGGCCTTCTTCTGTTCCAGTGCTTGTTCCACCAGCGCTTTGTTTTGCAGCGCAGGTTGCAAGTCTGGCTGACTTTCCAGCGCCTGTTCGTAGGCGTCCAGTGCTGCTTCCAGATCGCCATTGTGCGCGAGCGCATTGCCGCGATTGTAATGGTCGGCGGCGCTGCTGCCCTCGGCAAAACGCTGGGCGGCGCTTGCGTAATCTCCGGCCTGATAGAGCGCGATGCCTTTCCATTGTGGATTTTTGAAGTGTTGTGCGGCTTCAGCAGGGCGTTGCTCTTCAAGCAATCGCTGGCCCTGTTGGTCGGGACGCAACCACAGATCGGCAAAGTCGAAAGCGTAGCTGTTTTGTGGCAGTACCAGCAGCAGTGGCAGGCACAGCAACCAGCCTCGACGCCCGGCGCAGGCGGCCAACAGCAACAACGGCAGCAGGAACCAGTAACCCTGATCGCTCCAGCTGTCGAGCTGGATCAGTTGTCCGTCGCTTCGCACCTGTTTCGGGCTGTCCAGCAAACCCAGTTCGCGCAGGTCCTGGTCGTCCATGCGCAACTGTCGGTACTGGCCGCCGACCTGCCCGACGAAGTCCGTAAGGCTGGCGCTGTCCAGACGCGGCAACAGGATCGCGCCCTGGTCGTCTTTGAGCAGACCGCCTTTTTCCTGCTCGACCGGTGCGCCTTCCGCTGTACCGACGCCGAGAATCAGCAATGGTGGAGACTGGCCAGCCAGCGCCTGTCGGATGCCCTGGCGTTCCTGCTCGCTCAATGACGACCCGATCAACAGCAAGCGCCCGCGTCCCAGCTCGCCTTGCTTGAGCAAGGCCAGCGCTTTGTGTACGGCCAGATCTGCACGATGCCCGGCCTGCGGCATGATCGACGGTTTGACCGCATCCAGCAGGTTGCGAATCGTGATCTGGTCGTCGGAGAGCGGTACCAGTGTGTGGGCGCTGCCGGCGTAGACGATGATCGCCGTCTGCGAGTCGCTGCGCGCCTGCAGAAGGTCCAGCAGCTTGCGCCGGGCCTGTTCCAGCCGGGTCGGCGGGGCGTCGGTGGCGAGCATTTCCGGGGTCAGTTCCAGCAGTACGACCAGGGGATCAACCGGCTTCTGGCTCAGTTGTTCAACCCGCTGCCAGCCGGGGCCGAGCAGTGCGAGCAAGGCCAGCAGCCAGGCAATGCCGAGCACCACCCACGGTTTTTTGCTGTCGCGACCGCGGCCGCCGCTGAGCAGCACGGAATGAAAAGCCGCGGGCAGAATCATTTGCCAGCGCCCGGCACGTTTCTGTCTATGCCAGAGCTGCCAAAGCAGCCAGCCCAGCAACGGCAGAAGCATTAACCACCAAGGGCGGAACCAGTGCGGCCAGAGCGCGATCATCGGCGGCGCCCCAGACGTTTGACTTGCTGCCCGACCCGCTGACGCCAGTGCTGACCGTCGCGGATGAAGCGTTGACGAGTGAGCAGCCGATGAACGGGATTGTTTGGCCAGCGCTCATGCACCACCAGTAGCACGCTGCACAGCATCGCCAATGCCAGCGGCCACTGATATAGCGCATGGGCGGGGCGTGCCTGAGTCTGTTGCTGAGCTACGGGCTCCAGCGCGTCGAGGGTCTGGCGAATTTTTTCCAGCTGATCGCCATCCCGTGCGCGGAAGTATTGGCCTCCAGTCAACTGAGCGATTTCCTTGAGGGTCGGCTCATCCAGATCCAGGCTGGGGTTGAGCCCGAGCATACTCAGCGAACCTTCTTTATTCGGGTCCGAGCCAATCCCGATGGTGTAAATCTTCACCTGTTGTTCAGCCGCCAGACGCGCAGCGGTCACCGGATCAATCTGTCCGCCGTTGTTGGCGCCGTCAGTGACCAGCACCAGAACGCGACTTTGTGCCGGGCGCAGCCGCAGGCGCTTCAGGGCGAGGCCAATGGCATCGCCAATCGCAGTGTTTTTACCGGCGATGCCGATTCGCGCTTCATCCAGCCAGACGCGGACGGTGTGGCGGTCGAACGTCAGCGGAGCTTGCACGAATGCCTGGCTGCCAAACAGGATCAGCCCGACGCGATCACCTTTACGGCCTTGCAGGAAGTCGCCGAGCAGATGCTGAACCAGCACCAGACGGCTGACGTCGTCGTTCTTCCACTCCATGTCCGGGTAATCCATGGAGCCGGAAACATCCACCGCCACCAGCAGATCGCGTCCGCTCGACGGCAGGGGCAATGGTTCACCGAGCCATTGCGGACGGGCGGCGGCCACCAGCAGCAACAGCCAGATCAGAATGAACGGCAATTGCTGACGCCAGCCGGGCAGGGCGACCTTGGCCCTTCGTCCGACCAGTTCTTCGAGATCACCGAGGAAGCTGACCTTGAGCGCCGGTTCGCCACTGTCGGCGGTCGGCAGCAGCACACGCATCAGCCACGGCAAGGGCAGCAGGACGAAAATCCACGGCCAGGCGAACTCAAACATGTTTGCGAATCCAGGTTTCAACGGATTGCGTCAGGCCGTTGATGGCTTTGTCGTCGAGCTTGCATTCGGGTTTGTAAGCGCCTTCCACCAGCACCATCCAGCGGGTCAGGCCTGCCGCGGGGCAGCGGTTGTCGAGAAACGCCAGCCATTTGCGGCCGTTCAGGGTGTGGCTCTGGCTGTACGGGTAATGGTTACGGCACAGCCTTTTCAGCAGACCGTTGATTTGCTGCAGCCAGGCACCTGCGGGAGCTCCGTCATACGGTTTGGGCATGTTGGCCAGTTCGGTCAGCGCAGCAACGCGCACCGGATCCAGTGGCTGTTCGGCGCGGCTAACCCGGGTTTTTACCGGCAACATATGCCGCATCCGCCACAGTCCCCAACCGGCCAGCGGAATCAACAGCAGCAGTAACCACCAGCCCGGTGCCAGCGGCCAGAAGCCCACGGCTGGCGGGGCAATCAGCGGTTGCAGTTGATCCAGCGGGTTCATTTGCGTGTCACCGGACGCTGGGCGCTGAGGTATTCACGCAGTTGCTCGACCATTTCCTGCTGAGTGTTCAGCGGCATCAGCAAGACGCGCAGTTTCTTCGCAAGCATTTCCCAGCGATCTTTACGCGCCTCGCCCTGAGCGCGGTAGGCCTGACGCAGCTCGGGGTTCAGGGTGTCCATCTCCAACTGCGCGCCACGCTCGGCAAAGCGCAACAGGCCGGAAGCGGGCAGGGCGTGATCCAATGGATCGGACAACGGCAACAGCAGCAGATCGCAATGCCGGGACAGCAGACTCAGTTGCTGCTCGGCTGCATCGGACAACGCGCGCTCGTCACACAGCACGATCACCAGACTGCCCGGCCGCAGCACTTCCCGCGCGCGACGCAAAGCAATACCGAACGCATCGCGGTCTGCAGCGGTTTCGGTGTGCAACGACTGGTTGACCCGCACCAGCCGGTTCAGCAACTGCAACAGGCTCTGTTTACTGCGCCGTGGTTTGATTTCGTAGTGCTCGTTGTCGCCAAACACCAGACCGCCGACCCGGTCGTTGTGGATCAACGCCGCCCAGCCGATCAGCGCTGCCGCCTGAGCCGCCAGCACTGATTTGAACATCAGGCCCGAGCCGAAAAACAGCCTGCGGCTTTGCTCGACCAGAATGAAAATCGGTCGTTCGCGTTCTTCATGAAACAGCTTGGTGTGCGGCTCCTGGGTTCGGGCCGTCACTCGCCAGTCGATGCTGCGTACGTCATCGCCTGCCTGATAAACCCGCACCTGATCGAAATCCACACCCCGGCCGCGCAGCTTGGAGTGGTGCAGGCCAATCAACGGGCTGCGCTGGCTCGGGGTGGAGAACAGCTGGACTTCGCGGACGCGATGACGCATCTCGATCAGCTCTGTGAGGCTGACACGAATACCCGGCTGATCGATCAGGTTGGGTTGCATGGCTTCACGCAACAGCCACGACATCAAGAATGCGCTGGATCACACGGTCCTGATCGATCCCGGCGGCTTCTGCTTCGAACGACAGGATGATCCGGTGGCGCAATACGTCGAACAGGACTGCCTGGATGTCTTCCGGGCTGACGAAATCACGTCCGGCCAGCCAGGCATGTGCTCGCGCGCAACGATCCAGAGCGATGGAGCCACGAGGGCTGGCACCGTAGGAGATCCATTCGGCCATTTCCGCATCGAACTTGGCCGGGGTGCGGGTCGCCATGACCAGTTGCACCAGGTATTCCTCCACCGCATCGGCCATGTAAAGGCCGAGGATTTCCTTGCGCGCGGCGAAAATCGCCTGCTGGCTGACCCGACGTTCTGGCTTGGTCTCGCCATTCAGGGCTTCGCCGCGGGCCTGGGCCAGAATCTTGCGTTCTACCGAGGCGTCCGGGAAACCGATCTTCACGTGCATCAGGAAGCGGTCGAGCTGGGCTTCAGGCAGCGGATAGGTGCCTTCCTGCTCGATGGGGTTCTGGGTGGCCATGACCAGGAAAAGTGGCGACAGGTCGTAGGTGCTGCGACCGACGCTGACCTGACGCTCGGCCATGGCTTCGAGCAACGCCGACTGAACCTTGGCGGGCGCGCGATTGATTTCGTCTGCCAGTACCAGATTGTGGAAGATCGGCCCCTGTTGGAAGACGAAGCTGCCGGTTTCCGGACGATAGATCTCGGTGCCGGTGATGTCGGCAGGCAGTAGGTCGGGGGTGAACTGGATGCGGTGGAATTGTGCTTCGATGCCTTCTGCCAGTTCTTTGATCGCTTTGGTCTTGGCCAGGCCGGGAGCGCCTTCGACGAGCATGTGGCCGTCAGCGAGCAGGGCGATCAGGAGACGTTCGATCAGTTTTTCCTGACCGAGGATCTGCGTGGAAAGAAAGGTTCGCAGCGCTATCAGCGCTTCACGATGTTCCATCGGTGACTGTTCCTGGCAGGTAATCAGCGGCGTCAATCAACGCCGAAGCTGGGGGCGATACTTTAATCCATAGAGGGGGCTGGCGACTAACGGCTGTGGGGTTTTTTGTGTGGTTTTGAGGATAACGCTACAAAGCTTGAGGATTTTTCCTACGGAATTGGGGTTATGGGGAGCTTCTTGTTGTTGTGTACATATCCGTTATAGCGGTCATGGCTGATATTGGTTGCGCTTTTACAGCGCGTCACTTTTGGGGCCCAAAAGTAACCAAAAGGCTTTTACCCCACCACTTGGCACCTCGCTGTCGCTCGGTGTACCCGCCCGCAGATCCTGAACCGTGGGCCGCCGCAACGGGCCATCCATGGCCCAATGCGGCTAACCCGGCGTCCTGCCGGGTTGCCCACGGTTCAGAATCTGCGGGCGGCCAGCGTGGTTTAACGGGGCGCCTCAGATCAAAATCAAAAGCGCGGCGGCCTGACAGCCGACCTGATTGTGAGCTTACCGCGCAGTAGTAGCTCGACGGCATGCTATCGCGGAGCAAGCACGGAACCTGTGGGAGATTCTATGTTGGCCTGCAAGCTTGATCTTGTAGGACCGGCTTTAGCCGGGAGAGCGGTATTTTTGGCGAAGAATATTTGATGGATGTACCGACGTCCTCCCGGCTAAAGCCAGTCCTACGGGATTGCATAGGGCCTGTGGGAGCGTGGCTTGCCCGCGATAAGGACACCGCAAATATCAGGTCTATTGTGTCTAGCTTTATCGCGGGCAAGCCTCGCTCCCACATAAAATCGCATCCAACCAACGACTTATGTTTCTGAAAGGCGCTTGGAGCCTGCTTTTGATCTGCTTTTGATTTTGATCTTAAGCGCCCCGTTAAACCACGCCGGCCGGAATTCGATATTGCTGCGTGGGGCAAACCGGCAGGGATGCCGGTTTAGCCGCCTCAGGCCATGGATGGCCGGTGGCGGCGGCCCCACGCAGCAATGTCGGATTACGGGTATGCCGAGCGACAGCGAGGGACCCAGTGGTGGGGCAAGAGCGTTTTGGTTACTTTTGCGCTGTTCAAAAGTGACGCGCTGTAAAAGCGCAACCGATGTAAGCCGTCACCGCAAAAATGGATATGTACGCCCAATCATCAAGACCCAGCCAGCTCACTCACATAAACCCCAACACCCTCAAGAATAATCACCAGCGTCTCTTCAACCTCCTTCAACTCATCCGCCGCCATGCTATGGCTGATTTCATACAGATGATGCCCATCAAGCGCCTTGCCATCCGCCGGATCAAGCTCAACCAGCAGACGCTCGGCACTGAGCGTCACCTTGAGCTGCGAAACTGCAAGCACCTTGTCATCGCGTACCGTGATCTCGACTTCCTGCTCGTCCGGGAAGCGCGTCAGCGAAAACAGATCGCCGGTTTCACCGTGGCAGCACAGCAGCGCCATGTCGTCGTACTCGTCATCACAGGGATTGACGATAAAGCTGGCAGTCTTGATTTGCATGAACGTTCCTGGCTTAAAAGCGGACAAGGAGCAATTTTGCCAGCGATTGGCAAGCAATGCCCAAGAGTTTCCTGCAACCAGATGACCGAATATGTCGCAGCACGACAAGTAACTGCCTGTCGGCTGTCGTTAAGCTGGGGGGCGGATGAACGGTAGTGGGAGAAATCCTACCCTGCGTGTTGTTTTTTCCGGCAACGGTTGCAGAAAGCAAATGTGACGAGTCGTTCGCGGCAAGCGTTAGTTCTTTGGCTTATGCTGTGCCTCTGCCGTTTCATCCAGGCACAGCATGTGCAGGCAACACTTCCTTCAAGCTTCCTTCTAAAAAAGCACAAGCGGAGTACCTCAGATGGCGTTCTTCACCGCAGCCAGCAAGTCTGACTTTCAGCATCAACTGCAAGCAGCACTGGCGCAGCACATCAGTGAACAGGCACTGCCACAAGTGGCGCTGTTCGCTGAGCAATTCTTCGGCATTATTTCCCTCGACGAACTCACCCAGCGTCGGTTGTCCGACCTGGCGGGCTGCACCTTGTCAGCCTGGCGTCTGCTTGAACGTTTTGAACATGCCACCCCGCAGGTCCGCGTTTACAACCCCGATTACGAACGTCACGGCTGGCAATCCACGCACACCGCCGTTGAAGTATTGCACCACGATCTACCATTTCTGGTGGACTCGGTGCGCACCGAGCTGAACCGTCGCGGTTACAGCATCCACACCTTGCAAACCACCGTGCTCAGCGTGCGCCGCGGCAGCAAGGGCGAACTGCTGGAATTGCTCCCTAAAGGCACCAGCGGCGAAGACGTGCTGCAAGAATCCCTGATGTATCTGGAGATCGACCGCTGTGCCAACGCCAGCGAGTTGAACGTGCTGGCCCGTGAACTGGAGCAAGTGCTCGGCGAAGTACGGGTTGCCGTAGAAGATTTCGAACCGATGAAGGCCAAGCTGAATGAGCTGCTGGCGGGCATCGATTCTGTGCAGTACGCCGTCGACGAGGGCGAGAAGTCCGAAATCAAGGCGTTCTTGCAATGGCTGGTGGATAACCACTTCACCTTCCTCGGTTACGAGGAGTTTGTTGTCAGCAATGAGGCCGATGGCGGTCAGTTGGTGTACGACGAATCGTCTTTCCTCGGGCTGACCAAACGTCTGCGTGCCGGCCTGAGTCACGAAGATCTGCACATCGAAGACTACGCTGTGAGCTACTTGCACGAGCCGATGCTGCTGTCGTTCGCCAAGGCCGCGCACCCGAGCCGTGTGCACCGCCCGGCGTATCCTGACTATGTGTCGATCCGCCAGATCGACGCCTCGGGCAAAGTGCTCAAGGAATGCCGCTTCATGGGCCTCTACACCTCCTCGGTGTATGGCGAAAGCGTTCGCGAGATTCCGTACATTCGCCGCAAGGTGGCTGAAATCGAGCACCGCTCCGGCTTCCATCCCAAGGCTCACCTGGGGAAAGAGCTGGCGCAAGTCGTCGAAGTTCTGCCTCGCGATGATCTGTTTCAGACTCCGGTGGACGAGCTGTTCAATACCGTGATGTCCATCGTGCAGATTCAGGAGCGCAACAAGATTCGCGTGTTCCTGCGCAAAGACCCTTATGGTCGCTTCTGCTATTGCCTGGCTTATGTGCCACGCGACATCTATTCCACTGAAGTGCGGCAGAAGATCCAGCAAGTCCTGATGGAACGCCTCAAGGCCAGTGACTGCGAGTTCTGGACCTTCTTCTCCGAGTCGGTGCTGGCCCGCGTGCAGTTGATTCTGCGGGTGGACCCGAAGGTCAACCTGAATATCGACCCGGTTCAGCTTGAAAACGAAGTGATTCAGGCTTGCCGTTCGTGGAAAGACGATTACGCCAGCCTGGTGGTCGAAAGCTTCGGCGAAGCCCATGGCACCAATGTGCTGGCGGATTTCCCGAAAGGCTTCCCGGCAGGTTATCGCGAGCGTTTCGCAGCGCATTCGGCCGTGGTCGACATGCAGCACTTGCTGAACCTGAGCGAAGCCAAACCGTTGGTGATGAGCTTCTATCAGCCGTTGTCCGGCGACAAGGCGCAGCTGCATTGCAAGCTGTACCACGCCGACACACCGCTTGCGCTGTCTGACGTTTTGCCGATTCTGGAAAACCTGGGCCTGCGTGTGCTGGGTGAGTTCCCGTATCGTCTGCGCCACACCAATGGCCGCGAGTTCTGGATTCATGACTTCGCGTTCACGGCGGCTGAAGGTCTGGAAATCGACATCCAGCAACTCAACGACACCCTGCAGGATGCCTTTGTCCATATCGTGCGTGGCGATGCCGAGAACGATGCGTTCAACCGCCTTGTGCTGACTGCCGGTCTGCCGTGGCGCGACGTGGCGTTGCTGCGCGCGTACGCCCGTTACCTGAAACAGATTCGCCTGGGCTTCGACCTTGGCTACATCGCCAGCACCCTGAACAACCATACGGACATTGCCCGTGAGCTGACCCGGTTGTTCAAAACCCGCTTCTATCTGGCGCGCAAACTGACCACTGACGATCTGGACGACAAGCAATTGCGTCTGGAGCAGGCGATTCTTTCCGCCCTGGACGACGTTCAGGTGCTCAATGAAGACCGCATCCTGCGTCGTTATCTGGACCTGATCAAAGCCACCCAGCGCACCAACTTCTACCAGCCTGACGCCAACGGTCAGAACAAGAGCTACTTCAGCTTCAAGTTCAACCCGCGCCTGATTCCAGAACTGCCCAAGCCGGTGCCGAAGTTTGAAATCTTCGTGTACTCGCCGCGTGTCGAAGGCGTGCATCTGCGCTTCGGTAATGTGGCCCGTGGTGGCCTGCGCTGGTCGGACCGTGAAGAAGACTTCCGTACTGAAGTCCTGGGTCTGGTGAAAGCCCAGCACGTGAAGAACTCGGTGATCGTGCCTGTGGGGGCCAAAGGCGGATTCCTGCCGCGTCGCCTGCCACTGGGCGGCAGCCGCGACGATATCCAGGCCGAAGGTATCGCCTGCTATCGCATCTTCATCTCCGGTTTGCTGGACATCACTGACAACCTGAAAGAGGGCGGGCTGGTTCCGCCAGCCAACGTCGTACGTCATGACGACGATGACCCGTACCTGGTGGTCGCGGCGGACAAAGGCACTGCGACCTTCTCCGACATCGCCAACGGCATCGCCATCGACTACGGCTTCTGGCTGGGCGACGCGTTTGCTTCCGGTGGTTCGGCCGGTTATGACCACAAGAAAATGGGCATCACTGCCAAAGGTGCGTGGGTCGGTGTGCAGCGTCACTTCCGTGAGCGCAACATCAACGTGCAGCAGGACAGCATCAGCGTCATCGGTATCGGTGACATGGCCGGTGACGTGTTCGGCAACGGCTTGCTGATGTCCGACAAGCTGCAACTGGTGGCGGCGTTCAACCACCTGCATATCTTCATTGATCCAAACCCGGATCCAGCCAGCAGTTTCATCGAGCGCAAGCGTCTGTATGACCTGCCGCGTTCGGCCTGGACCGATTACGACACCAGCATCATGTCGGCAGGCGGCGGGATCTTCCCGCGCAGTGCAAAAAGCATCGCCATCACGCCACAGATGAAAGAACGCTTCGACATCAAGGCTGACAAGCTGACCCCGACCGAGCTGCTCAACGCGCTTCTCAAGGCGCCGGTTGATCTGTTGTGGAACGGCGGCATCGGGACTTACGTCAAGTCCAGCGAAGAAAGCCACGCCGATGTCGGTGACAAGGCCAACGACGCGCACCGTGTCAACGGTGACGAGCTGCGCTGCAAGGTTGTGGGCGAGGGCGGTAACCTGGGCATGACCCAACTGGGTCGTGTCGAGTTCGCGCTCAATGGTGGCAGTTCCAACACTGACTTCATCGACAACGCGGCGGGCGTGGACTGCTCCGACCACGAAGTGAACATCAAAATCCTGCTCAACGAAGTGGTGCAGGCCGGTGACATGACCGAAAAGCAGCGTAATCAGCTGCTGGAAAGCATGACCGACGAAGTCGGCAACCTGGTGTTGGGCAACAACTACAAGCAAACCCAGGCGCTGTCTCTGGCAACGCGTCGTGCTTACGAGCGGATTGCCGAGTACAAGCGCCTGATGGCGGACCTGGAAGCCCGTGGCAAGCTGGATCGCGCCATTGAGTTCCTGCCTGCTGAAGAGCAGATCAGTGAGCGCGTGGCGGCCGGTCATGGCCTGACGCGTCCAGAACTGTCGGTATTGATCTCCTACAGCAAGATCGATCTGAACGAGGCGTTACTGGAATCCCGCGTACCGGATGATGATTATCTGGCTCGCGACATGGAAACCGCGTTCCCGCCATCGCTGGGTGCCAAGTATTCCGGCGCCATGCGTCAGCACCGTCTCAAGCGCGAAATCGTCAGCACCCAGATCGCCAACGACCTGGTCAACCACATGGGCATCACTTTCGTGCAGCGACTCAAAGAGTCCACCGGCATGAGTGCGGCCAACGTGGCGGGCGCTTACGTGATCGTGCGTGACATCTTCCACCTCCCGCACTGGTTCCGTCAGATCGAGGCGCTTGACTACAAGGTGCCTGCCGAGATTCAGTTGGCATTGATGGACGAGTTGATGCGCCTGGGCCGCCGCGCGACGCGCTGGTTCCTGCGCAGCCGTCGCAACGAGCTGGACGCGGCGCGTGATGTTGCGCACTTCGGTCCGCACCTCGCTGCACTGGGTCTGAAGCTGGACGAACTGCTGGAAGGCCCGACTCGCGAAGTCTGGCAGACCCGCTATCAGGCCTATGTTGAAGCAGGCGTGCCGGAGTTGTTGGCGCGCATGGTTGCGGGCACCAGCCACTTGTACACGTTGCTGCCGATCATCGAAGCGTCTGATGTCACCGGGCAGAACGCTGCCGACGTGGCCAAGGCTTACTTCGCAGTGGGCAGCGCGCTGGACGTGACCTGGTACTTGCAACAGATCAGCAGCCTGCCGGTGGAAAACAACTGGCAAGCCCTGGCCCGCGAAGCGTTCCGTGATGACATCGACTGGCAGCAACGGGCGATCACCATCTCGGTTCTGCAGATGGCCGATGGTCCTGCTGACATCGAGGAGCGCCTGAACCTGTGGCTTGAACAGCACAGCGCCATGGTCGACCGCTGGCGCGCGATGCTAGTGGACATCCGCGCAGCAAGCGGCACTGACTACGCAATGTATGCAGTAGCCAACCGTGAGCTGCTGGACCTGGCCATGAGCGGCCAGGCTATTACCGTTTGATGGTTTAGTCCGTCTGTAATGAGAAAGCCCTGCATCGCGAGATGTGGGGCTTTTTTATGGGTTGATGCTGTCAGCGTCGCAAGGTCCTGTGGGAGCGAGGCTTGCCCGCGATACATGAGAAGTAGCTACCAGTTACACCGCGTTATCGTTTGTCGTCGGAATGCCGCCCAGACCTAGCTCAGCTCCCACAGGTGGGCGCCGATATCTGTGGGAGCTGGGCTTGCCCGCGATACATGAGAAGTAGATACCAGTCACACCACGCTATCGTTTATCGTCGGAATGCCGCTCAGACCAAGCCCGGCTCCCACAGGGGGGCGCCGATATCTGTGGGAGCGAGGCTTGCCCGCGATACATGAGAAGTAGATACCAGTCACACCGCGCTATCGTTATCGTCGGAATGCCGCCCAGACCAAGCCCGGCTCCAACAGGTAAAAGCCAGCCCAATAAAAACCCCGTCACAAGGACGGGGTTCTTTTAACGCTGTGTTTCGCTTTTACGCTTGAACAACCGGAATGTTGGCGCTCGCTGCGATGTCGCGGAACTCGGCGATCTGGTCGAAGCTCAGGTAGCGGTATACGTCCGCTGCCATGGTGTCGATCTGTTTCGCGTATTCCATGTACTCCTCGACGGTCGGCAGGCGACCCAGGATCGAAGCAACGGATGCCAGTTCGGCCGAGGCCAGGTAGACATTCGCGCCGTCGCCCAGACGGTTCGGGAAGTTACGGGTCGAAGTCGACACAACCGTCGAGTTCGGCTCTACACGTGCCTGGTTACCCATGCACAGCGAGCAGCCCGGCATTTCCATGCGCGCGCCAGCTTTGCCGTAGATGCCGTAGTAGCCTTCTTCCGTCAGTTGGTGAGCATCCATCTTGGTTGGCGGCGAGAGCCACAGACGCGTTGGCAACTGGCCTTTGACCTTGTCCAGCAACTTGCCCGCAGCGCGGAAGTGGCCGATGTTGGTCATGCACGAACCGATGAACACTTCGTCGATCTTCTCGCCAGCAACGCTGGACAGCAGACGGGCGTCGTCCGGATCGTTCGGTGCGCAGAGCACTGGCTCGTTGACGTCGTCCAGGTCGATTTCGATGATTTCAGCGTATTCCGCGTCAGCATCGGCAACCATCAACTCAGGGTTGGCAACCCAGGCTTCCATCGCTTGAGCACGACGTTCCAGAGTACGCACATCGCCGTAACCTTCGCCGATCATCCAGCGCAGCAGGGTGATGTTGGAGTTCAGGTACTCGGTGATCGACTCTTTCGACAGCTTGATGGTGCAACCGGCAGCAGAGCGCTCGGCCGAGGCGTCGGACAGTTCAAATGCCTGTTCGATGCTCAGGTCATCAAGGCCTTCGATCTCCAGAATGCGACCAGAGAATGCGTTTTTCTTGCCTTTCTTCTCAACAGTCAGCAAGCCCGACTGAATGGCGAAGTAAGGAATGGCGTGAACCAGGTCACGCAGGGTGATGCCAGGCTTCATCTTGCCTTTGAAACGCACCAGAATCGATTCCGGCATGTCCAGTGGCATCACGCCGGTGGCCGCAGCAAACGCAACCAGACCAGAACCGGCCGGGAACGAAATGCCCATCGGGAAACGGGTGTGGGAGTCACCACCGGTACCAACGGTGTCCGGCAGCAGCATGCGGTTCAGCCAGCTGTGGATGATGCCGTCGCCCGGACGCAGGGATACGCCGCCACGGGTCATGATGAAGTCAGGCAGCGTGTGGTGCGTGGTGACGTCGATCGGCTTTGGATAAGCAGCAGTGTGGCAGAAGGACTGCATGACCAGATCAGCGGAGAAGCCCAGGCATGCCAGGTCTTTCAGCTCGTCACGGGTCATCGGGCCAGTGGTGTCCTGGGAGCCGACGGTGGTCATCTTCGGTTCGCAGTACGTGCCTGGACGAACGCCTTGGCCTTCCGGCAGGCCGCACGCCTTGCCAACCATCTTCTGTGCCAGGGTGTAGCCCTTGCCAGTGTCGACCGGTGCTTCCGGCAGTTTGAACAGATCGGTAGGGCCCAGGCCCAGCTCGGCACGAGCCTTGTCGGTCAGGCCACGGCCGATGATCAACGGGATACGGCCGCCAGCACGGACTTCGTCCAACAGAACCGGTGTCTTCATTTCGAAGGTGGTCAGGACTTCGTCAGTGCCGTGTTTGCAGACTTTGCCAGCATGCGGATACAGGTCGATCACGTCGCCCATGTTCATGTTGCTGACGTCGAATTCGATTGGCAGTGCGCCGGCATCTTCCATGGTGTTGTAGAAGATCGGAGCGATTTTGCTGCCGAAGCAGAAACCGCCAGCGCGCTTGTTCGGCACGTAAGGAACGTCGTCGCCGAAGAACCACAGCACCGAGTTGGTGGCGGATTTACGCGAAGAACCGGTACCCACCACGTCGCCTACGTAGGCAATCGGGAAGCCCTGGCCGCGCATTTCTTCGATCTGCTTCATCGGACCGATGGAGCCTTGTACGTCCGGAACGATCCCTTCACGGGCCATTTTCAGCATGGCCAGGGCGTGCAGAGGGATGTCAGGGCGCGACCATGCGTCAGGCGCAGGAGAGAGGTCGTCGGTGTTGGTTTCGCCGGTCACCTTGAAGACGCGAAGGCTGATCTTGTCGGCCAGGGTAGGGCGCTTCTTGAACCATTCGCCGTCAGCCCAGGACTGCATGACAGCCTTGGCGTGGGCGTTGCCGCTCTTGGCTTTTTCTGCCACGTCGTGGAACGCATCGAACATCAGCAGCGTGTGCTTCAGTTGTTCGGCGGCGACCGGGGCCAGCGTTGCGTCATCCAGCAGGTCAACCATGGTGACGATGTTGTAACCGCCCTGCATGGTGCCCAGCAGTTCAACGGCGCGCTTCTTGTCGATCAGGGGAGAAGTGGCTTCGCCCTTGGCCAGGGCAGACAGGAAACCGGCTTTGACGTAGGCAGCTTCGTCAACGCCAGGTGGAATGCGATTGGTGATCAGGTCAACGAGAAAATCTTCTTCGCCGGCCGGGGGATTCTTCAGCAGTTCGATCAAGCCGGCAGTTTGTTCGGCGTTAAGCGGCTGGGGCACGATACCCTGGGCGGCACGCTCTTCGATGTGTTTACGGTAGGCTTCAAGCACAGTATTACCCTCATCAGTGGTCCCAAATGGGTGTCCGGGACGCTCATCCAGGAATTGCCCGAAAAACCTGCACGACGAAACTTTTCGAGTTCCTTGGCCAGGGTTTTCGGCAATTCCTTACAGAAGCTGTTTTCAAAGTTTTACGCCTGCAGGACGGCTGATGAGTGTTGACGAGGGCTTGAATCCTGCGTCAACACCGGACTGCTGGGTTACTTTGACTGTGCTCGTGACGCTTTGAAAACAGCTTCCAACGGACATTGGCGCCTTAAAAGGCTCGCTGATTCTACGGCAAATCTTCCATAAAGGTAAGTTAGCCCTACACGTTCGGGGGTGATCGTTGTTAGACAAAGGGCTAATATGCGAGCTCGTTCTCGCCTGTCGTTGCCCTGCCTGCCATGCCCAATCAAATCATTAAAACGCCCTGCGTCGGCCTTTGTTCCACTGTTTACGGGGACCTGGTGTGCCGTGGCTGCAAGCGTTTCCACCATGAAGTGATCCACTGGAACGGTTACGACGAAGAGCAGAAGCGGGCGGTTTGGCTAAGGCTCGAACAACTGCTGGTTCAGGTGATGACTGCCAAGCTGGAAGTATTCGACGCGGGCAAACTGCGTGCGCAACTGGAACTGCGAAAAATCCGCTTCGTGCCTGCCCAGTCGGAATATTGCTGGGCTTATCAACTGATTGCGCGGGGCGCGCGGGTCATCACCAATATTGAAGCCTACGGCATGGTGCTGATGCCGGAGTTCCGCGACTGGGCCTTGCCTGACTTGCGCGATGCCATTGATCGGGAATTTTTCCTGCTGTCCGAAGCTCACTACGAACGCTACATCGCACCGGGCTTCCTCAAGGATGCGTTTGGCAGCTAGCGACATGCCCGCATACGCGGGATAATGCCCGCCAGTTTCTGGAGTGCTTATGTCTGAATCCATCCAAAGTCAGCCCGTCGACGCCATTCTCGATGCCACCGGCCTCAACTGCCCCGAACCGGTGATGATGCTGCATCAGAAAGTCCGCGACCTGCCGGCTGGCGGCCTGCTCAAAGTCATCGCCACTGACCCGTCCACACGCCGTGACATTCCCAAGTTCTGTGTTTTTCTGGGCCATGATCTGGTCGATCAAGAGGCTGACGACGGGACGTTTCTGTACTGGATTCGCAAGAAGCTGGACTGAGCCTGCAAGTTCGCCGGTAGCGCAGTTTCTGTAGGAGCCAACTTGTTGGCGAGGCGGCATACCTGACACATCGCCTCGCCAACAAGTTGGCTCCTACAGAAAGCGCTTGTTCGGAGTTCGCGCCTTCCTATCCGAATCGATCAATGCCTAAACTGCCGCCGCCTCCAGGGAGTACACCATGCGAATTGTTGCTGACGAAAATATTCCGTTGCTCGACGCGTTCTTTGCCGGTTTCGGCGAGATTCAGCGCTTGCCCGGCCGTTCCATTGACCGGGCTGCCGTAGCAGATGCGGACATTCTGTTGGTGCGCTCGGTAACGCCGGTCACCCGCGAATTGCTCGAAGGCAGCCCGGTACGCTTTGTCGGCACTTGCACCATCGGCACTGATCATCTGGACCTGGATTATTTTCAGGAGGCGGGTATTCAGTGGTCCAGTGCGCCGGGCTGTAATGCCCGTGGTGTAGTGGATTATGTCCTGGGCAGTTTGCTGACCCTCGCGGAAATCGAGGGCGTGGATCTGACGCAGCGTACTTATGGCGTAGTCGGCGCGGGGCAGGTGGGCGGTCGGTTAATCAAGGTGCTGAAGGCGCTGGGCTGGAATGTGCTGGTCTGCGATCCGCCCCGGCAAGCCGTTGAAGGCGGCGACTTCGTCAGCCTTGAGGAAATCCTCCAGCGCTGTGATGTGATCAGTCTGCACACCCCGCTGGACAAGGGGGGCGCGAATCCTACCTGGCATTTGCTCGATCAAACGAGGTTGCAGCAACTCAAGCACGGCAGCTGGCTGATCAATGCCAGCCGTGGCGCTGTGGTCGATAACGCAGCCTTGCATGACACGCTGCTGGCGCGCGAAGACCTGCAAGCCGTGCTCGACGTCTGGGAAGGCGAGCCCAGCGTGAATACCGACCTCGCCGACCTTTGCGTGATCGGCACACCGCATATTGCGGGTTACAGCCTTGACGGAAGGCAGCGGGGCACCGCGCAGATTTATCAGGCTTTGTGTGGGTTCCTTGGACAGGAAGTACACATCAGTCTTTCCGATCTGCTGCCCAAGCCCTGGCTGGCAGAAGTCACCCTGGATGGCCATACCCACCCGGTCTGGGCCATGAACACGCTGTGCCGTGGCGTCTACGACCCGCGCCGTGATGATGCCGACTTCCGACGTAGCCTGGTGGGTGACTCGACCCAACAGCGGCTGGCCTTCGATGCCCTGCGTAAAAACTATCCGCCGCGCCGGGAAATCGAAGGCCTGCGAGTCAGAATTCACGGTCCGTCAGAGCCTTTGAGCAGGGTCGTTCGGGCATTGGGCGCGGTGCTTGTTGACGGCTGAATCACTCGGTGTACTTCTTGATGTAGCCCCACAGCGTTTCGGCAAGACGCGTCGGGATCTGTTTCCAGAACGGACGCATGCGTGACAGGGCGCTATAGGCTTCCTGCCAGGCCTGTGTTCGTTCCAGCGCGCCACTAACCGGGGCTTCAACCAATGCAATGAAACTGGCGAAGCTGCAGGGCAGAGGCAACTGTTCGCTGCGTTCGATACGATGAGTCTGCTCCTTCACAGTTCTGGTCGTGCCGTCTTCGTCGGTGAATGCGTAAGGCGTCAGCGTGTCGATGCGCTCACAACGGCTGCTGCAAAGTTTTCGGCGGTTTTTTAGCGCGCCAAAACCCCTTTCGTACATAGTGATGGTCGAACCGCTGACTCGCATGCAGGCAGTTTCGAACGCGTTAAGGATCACCTCGGCGTTTTCGATACTGGTCTCGATGGTAGCGATGTCGACGAACCGCTCAAGCGTCCCGTTCTCCAATGCGCCCAGTGTGCGATGGATCGTCGACAAGTGAACGAAATCCTTCTTGCAACCGATCAGGTGCACATCGAACTGATAAGTCGAAAGCTCCGGACCTGAAATGACACTGGCGAACGCCTTGGAGTCGAGTGCCGTCTCCATGATGATGTTGAACCTGTTTTCATGGGCATGCTTGAAGATGCGATTGCACAGTTCCCAGATAAAGCCTTCAGTGTGCTTGTAGCGGCTGATCACATCCTGCCCGGCGAATTCCTCGTAACGAGGGTGTAGCTCACGAAAGCTCTCCTGATACAGCTGCACGTAGTTGCCGTAGTGGCCACCTTTGAGCAGGGTATTGTTCAGCATGTAGGTCTTGCCGGAACCTTGCACCCCGGCGACCACGAGGATCTTCGGTGCAGGATTGCCGTCATCGCCAATGTCCCTTCTGACCGCGAACAGGGTTTTCTCCAGCCCGGTGTAAACCTCTTCCAGTTCCTTTGGGGTATAGGTGTAGTGTGTTGCGGACATGCTGGTCTTCCTTGAATTGAGTCATTTTGACTGTTGAAGACCAGGGACGTAATCGCAAGCTCAGCGTCCTCGCAATGGGATAAAGCCGACGTTCATTGCGGGAATTTTCTTGGCGTGCATAAAAAAACCCGGCACTCAGGCCGGGTTTCAAGGGAATCTGCTTATCAATCTTGTTTTTCAGGTGTAACCCAGTTCTTGTCGCATTCCTGACAAGCGGCCTGAACCATCTCCTCAGTGATCACGACTTCGCGCCCGTCCTTGTCCAGGATTGCGCCGCCTACGGGCAGCTGCGGGTTGGCTCGTACGACTGGCACTTCATTGCTGTCTGCTTGCAAGCTCATGGCCTGTCTCCTTCATCAGGTGTTGTGCTTAGACTAACCGCGTTCAATGACTCTGCCGTGACATCCCTTGGCACATCAAACGCGCGTCAAGTCCACCAGAAACTGCACATAACCGCCAGCGTTCGCTTAGATCAATCCTGTCTAGCGCAAGGTCATGACGGTCATAACCATGCGACTAAGGCCAATCGCCATAGTTCATCAATACCTGCCGGGTGGTAATAGCAGAGAAATGCCCGTCGGACCGGTGTAGGCTCTGGCTTCAGCCTTTTATGCGGGTCCAGCTTTCATGGCTTCATTGCTTTCCAGTCGTCAGCGCCAGGCCATTCGTCTGGCGGCGCAGTTCATGGCTCCTTATCGCTGGCAAACGGTTGGCGCGCTGATCGCGCTCATCGTTACAGCCGGGATTACCCTGTCGATCGGGCAGGGGATCAAAATGCTGGTGGACCAGGGTTTCGTCACCCGCTCACCGCACCTGCTCAATCAGTCCATCGGTGTGTTTATGCTGCTGGTCATGGGCCTGGCGGCTGGCACCTTCGTGCGTTTCTATCTGGTGTCGTGGATTGGCGAGCGAGTGGTGGCGGATTTACGCAAGAAGGTGTTCGATCACCTGATCAACCTGCATCCGGGCTTCTACGAAAATAATCGAAGCTCCGAGATACAGTCGCGGCTGACTGCCGATACCACGTTGCTGCAATCGGTGATCGGTTCGTCGCTGTCGATGTTCCTGCGTAATGCCTTGATGGTAATTGGCGGGATTATTCTGTTGTTCATTACCAACCCGAAACTCACCAGCATTGTCGTTGTAGCGCTGCCGCTAGTGGTGGCGCCGATCCTGATCTTTGGCCGTCGCGTGCGCAGCCTGTCCCGGGAAAGTCAAGATCGTGTCGCAGATGTCGGCAGTTACGTGTCCGAAGCGTTGGGGCAGATCAAGACGGTTCAGGCCTACAACCATCAGCAGCAGGACAAGGCGCGCTTCGCGAAGACGGCCGAAGATGCGTTCCAGACCGCTCGCAAGCGCATTCTGCAACGCTCATGGCTGATCACACTGGTGATCGTGCTGGTATTGGGTGCGGTGGCGGTCATGCTGTGGGTCGGTGGCATGGATGTCATCGAGGGTACGATCTCCAGCGGTGAACTGGCTGCGTTCGTGTTTTACGCGCTGATCGTAGGGAGCGCCTTCGGCACCCTGAGCGAAGTGATTGGTGAACTGCAACGGGCGGCGGGTGCGGCCGAACGTATTTCGGAACTGCTGCGGGCCAAAAGCGAAATCACGCCACCGGCCAGCGGTCTATTGCAATTGCCGGAGCGGATCAGCGGTCGTCTGGCATTGGATTCCGTGAGCTTCAGCTATCCATCACGCCCCGAACACAAGGCGGTGGATAACCTGACCCTGACCATTGAACCGGGGGAAACCCTGGCGCTGGTCGGTCCCTCCGGTGCGGGTAAATCGACACTGTTTGATTTGCTGCTGCGTTTCTACGATCCACAGGCGGGGCAAATTCTCATCGAAGGCTTGCCGATTGCGCAGCTGGATCCGCAGGATTTGCGTCGTCACTTTGCGCTGGTTTCGCAGACCCCCGCGCTGTTTTTCGGCAGTGTTGAAGACAATATTCGTTACGGGAATGCCAGCGCCAGCACTGAACAGGTTGAAGCCGCTGCGCGCATTGCCCATGCCCACGAATTCATCCTGCAAATGGCTAACGGATATCAGACGCATCTGGGAGATGGCGGGCTCGGCTTGTCCGGTGGGCAGCGTCAACGCCTGGCCATTGCCAGGGCGTTGTTAGTGGATGCACCGATTCTGCTGCTGGACGAAGCAACCAGTGCGCTGGATGCCCAGAGTGAACACCTGATTCAGGAAGCCTTACCGGGCTTGATGAAAGGCCGTACTACATTGGTCATAGCCCATCGACTGGCCACGGTGCAAAACGCCGACCGGATTGCCGTTATCGATCAAGGGAAACTGGTCGCCGTCGGGACGCATCAGCAATTGATTGTCAGCAATCCGCTGTATGCCAGGCTCGCGGCATTGCAGTTCAATGCGCGGGGGGATGAGGTGGTTTGAGTCGTGCCGGGATTTAAACCGAGTCGACCTTATCGCGGGCAAGCCCTGCTCCCACAAGGGGATGCAATCTCATGTGGGAGCTGGGCTTGCCCGCGATAGGGGATACAAAAAGTCGATATGTCTCAGCGATACTCACACAGATAAGCAGTATCCACCGCCACTTTCAGCTGGAACTTGCTATTGGCAGGAACGTTGAACTGGCTGCCGGTTTCGAAGGTTTCCCAATCGGTGCTGTCTGGCAGTTTCACGCTCAGGCTGCCGGAAATGACGTGCATGATTTCCCGCTGTGCAGTACCGAACTCGTATTCACCCGCGGCCATCACACCAATCGTGGCTTGCCCTTCAGCTTGAGCGAAGGCGATGGATTTAACGGTGCCGTCGAAGTACTCGTTGACTTTGAACATGGCGATTCCTCGATAAGGGCTGGAAATTTGGGCGGCCAGTATGCCCAAGCCTGCTCAAACCGTCACCCGCTTTAGAACGCGAGTGCCAATCAGTTAGGAAGAATCAGAGGCAACAGCCGAGCGGTGTTCCGGGCGTCAACCAGGGCCCGGTGTTGCTGACCGTTGAATTGCATGCCCGCCAGTTGCAGGGCACCGTTCAGTCCCATGGGCCGCTGCAATTGACGCTCCTTGGCGAAGCGTTGCTTGAGGTTCACGTGGGGCACAGTGCTCAGAAAACTCGTCAGGTTGTGCTGCCGCCATTCCTGCTCCAGTTGCTGACGATCATAGTCCCCCCAACTCGCCCAGCCCACGACTCGCGCCTGATGGTGGCTGATCCAGCGCTCGAACGCGGGCCATACAGTGGTCAGCGGCGCGGCGCTGTCGATGTTGCTTTGGCTGATGTGGGTCAGCTCCCTGCAGAAGTTCGTCAGCAAGGGCCGACGCACCGGGCGCACAAAACGCTCGAAATGATCCAGTTCGCGCCCGTCCTGATTGACCAGCGTCGCCCCGATTTCGATGATCTCCATTTCTGCTACCGGCCAGCCGCCTTCTTCGGTCGTGGCTTCCAGATCAATCACCAACCAGTGCGGCATCTGAAGCTCCTGTCCAAAGTCGTTGATCCATTTCAGACCAAGCGTAGCCACATTCAACTGCATACGTCTATCGACGTGACTTCCAGCAACATTAGCCATTAGTCGTTGAGCGTGGCTGACGTAACTCATAGATCGACAACCGATCCGCCAATCCGTGCGATGACCTTTCGCCAGCGGCTAATACGCAGTGCTTTCGGGACGGTATTTATTTCTTGGCCGAGCGCTTGCCTGGTTGCGCGGGCGAGCATAGATTGCTGTGCGTGTGGCAACACTGGGATCAGTTAGCCGATGAAGCTTTAATGATGGCACTTAGCGATAATTAACAGCGTGTTGGACCATTTGCTCATTGTCTTAACAATAAAAAAGACCTAGGGTTGATCAATTTCAGGGGTGCGCAGTCTTGGAGTTTTTGTCTGTGCGATTAGCGTCGCGAGCCTTGCTAATGGCCGCGGCAACAATGCTGGCTATGCCGGTGAGTGCTGCGCAAGTCGTAAAAATTGGTGCAGCGCATTTCCCGCCCTACACCATCCGGCCGGAAAAGGGCGCGGACACCGGTTTATTACCTGAGCTCGTGGCCGCCCTGAACGCAGTCCAGCATGACTATGAGTTTGTGCTGGTGCCGACTTCAATTCCGCGTCGTTTTCGTGATTTCGAGCAGGGCCGCGTCGATATGGCGATTTTTGAAAATCCTGAATGGGATTGGCAAAACATCCCCCACGAAGCCGTCGACATGAAACTCGAAGACGCTGAAATCTTCGTCAGCCGTAAGGTGACAGGTCGTGATCAAAGCTATTTCGATGATTTGCATGGCAAGCGTCTGGCCCTGTTCAGCGGCTATCACTATGCGTTTGCGCAGTTCAACGCCGATCCGAAATACCTCAACGAACACTTCAACACCACGCTGACCTATTCCCACGACAGCAACCTGCTGATGGTAATGCGCGATCGCGCTGATATTGCCTTGGTGACGCGTTCGTATCTGAGTGACTTCATGGCGCGCAACCGGGCGGAAGCTTCGCAGTTGCTGGTGTCGGAGCGGGTTGATCAGACGTACAAGCATTTCGCTTTGCTGCGCCCCAAGGCGCCCATCAGCGGCGCGCAATTCGAGCAGCTATTGCAAGCGCTGCGGGACAACGGGCAGATGTTGAAGATTTTCCAACCGTATCGAATTGCCGTCCTCCCGATGATCAGCCACCGGGCGGTGGCGGATGAGCGGGATCATGCAGCACGCTAAATAAAAAGACGGTGCTTGAAGCACCGTATTTGGTCGTTAGCGATCCTTGGCCTCTTTGGCATCCATCTCGGCGTTGCGCTCGTGGACACGTTTGAGCTGCTCGTCGGTCAGTGGCAGCTTTTGCGCAGACTGGCGCAAGACCATCAAGCCGCCCACCACCGAACCAATTGCTACCAGCAGAATTAACCAGGCATACCAGGGCATAGGGCTCTCCTTTTTATGTAACCGTTTGAGCAGCAGCGCTGCTCAATGGTTCAAGTCTAGTCCCGTGCCCGGTTATGTGCCGCTATTTAAAGCCCGGTCAGCATCGCATCGGCTGGCGCGTCGGCACGTGATTGCGCCGTCAGGCTGAAGTAGATGAAGCCCACCACCATGAAACCGAGGAAGATCAGGCCGATCAGCGCGTTGAACCATGCCATCGCAATCAGGCACACCACCGCCAGTGCCAAAGCGATGCCCGGCACGATCGGGTAGCCCGGCGCGCGGAAGGTGCGCTCCAGCGATGGTTCGGTTTTACGCAGTTTGAACAGGCTGAGCATGCTCATGATGTACATCACGATGGCACCGAAAACCGCCATGGTGATCATCGCCGCCGTCAGGCTCATGCCGCCGAGGTTGATCAGGCCGTCGCTGTAGATCGCGGCAATACCGATGATGCCACCGGCGATGATGGCGCGGTGTGGAGTCTGGAAGCGCGACAGTTTGGCCAGCGAGGAGGGCAGGTAACCGGCGCGAGCCAGGGCGAAGAACTGGCGCGAGTAACCCATGATGATGCCGTGGAAGCTCGCCACCAGACCAAACAGGCCGATCCAGACCAGCATGTGCAACCAGCTGGAGTTTTCGCCGACCACGGTTTTCATTGCCTGTGGCAGCGGGTCGTTGATGTTTGACAGGGTGCGCCAGTCGCCCACGCCGCCCGCGAACAGCATCACGCCCATGGCCAGAAACACCAGGGTCAGAATGCCGCTGACATACGCTTTTGGAATGGTGCGTTTCGGATCTTTGGCTTCTTCAGCCGCCATGGCCGCGCCTTCGATGGCCAGGAAGAACCAGATCGCGAACGGAATGGCCGCAAACATACCGGCGATGGCCGGAGCGCCAAAGGTGTCGGAGCCGGCCCAGCCATTAAGGGCGAAATTGCTGAAGCTGAATGCCGGAGCAACCACGCCCATGAACACCAGCAGCTCAGCCACGGCCAGGATGCAGACCACCAACTCAAAGGTTGCCGCCAGCTTGACGCCGAGAATATTCAGGGTCATGAACACGATATAAGCGCCCACTGCCGCGAGCTTGGGATCAAGCCCCGGAAACTGCACGTTCAGGTAAGCACCAATGGCCATCGCAATCGCCGGTGGCGCAAACACGAATTCGATCAAGGTGGCCAGACCTGCAACCAGTCCGCCTTTTTCCCCGAATGCCCGACGGCTGTAGGCAAATGGTCCGCCCGCGTGCGGGATGGCAGTGGTCAGCTCGGTAAAGCTGAAGATGAAGCAGGTGTACATCAGTGCAACCATCAGCGAAGTGACCAGGAAGCCTAAGGTCCCGGCAACGCCCCAGCCATAACTCCAGCCGAAGTACTCGCCGGAGATCACCAGCCCTACAGCGATCCCCCATAAATGGAGTGTGCCCAGCGTGGGCTTGAGTTGAGTGTTCATGCGTAGCTCCCTGAAGTCTGTGGAATCATCGAAACATCCTGTTGCAGTCGCCATGCCACTCGTCGAACCATAGTCGTATTGGTCCCAAACGCGTCGTTTGCAGAACGGTTCCTGTTTGCGCGCGCCAAGAGGGTGCAGCTTTGGTGCGGTTGGTGCAGGGTGATGTCCGCTTTTGGGCGTATTCATTGGGGAGAATCGATTCAGTTCAGCGGTTCGATTACCGTCTGCGGTAAGGTTCGGATACAATGCGCGCCGATTTCGACCTACCAGAGAACCCGCTCATGTCCGTCTGCCAGACTCCTGTCATCGTCGCCCTGGATTTCCCGACCCGTGACGCCGCTTTGAAACTGGCTGACCAGCTGGACCCCAAGCTGTGCCGCGTCAAGGTCGGCAAAGAGCTGTTTACCAGCTGTGCTTCGGACATCGTCGAAACCTTGCGCGACAAGGGTTTTGAAGTATTCCTGGACCTGAAATTCCACGACATCCCCAACACCACCGCCATGGCTGTCAAAGCCGCGGCCGAGATGGGCGTGTGGATGGTCAACGTGCATTGCTCCGGCGGCTTGCGCATGATGGCGGCCTGCCGCGAAGTGCTCGACCAGCGCACCGGCCCGCAGCCGCTGCTGATCGGCGTGACCGTGCTGACCAGCATGGAGCGCGAAGACCTGGCCGGCATCGGCCTGGACGTCGACCCGCAAGTGCAAGTGCTGCGCCTGGCTGCACTGGCTGAAAAGGCTGGCATGGATGGTCTGGTGTGTTCCGCGCTGGAAGCTCAGGCGCTGAAATCTGCGCATCCTGCTTTGCAGCTGGTCACTCCAGGCATTCGTCCAAGCGGCAGCGCTCTGGACGATCAACGCCGCATCCTGACCCCGCGTCAGGCGCTGGACGCAGGCTCCGACTACCTCGTCATCGGCCGCCCGATCAGCCAGGCCGCAGACCCGGCCAAGGCGCTGGAAGCGGTTGTGGCAGAGTTGGGGCTTTAACAGCTATTCGCTAAAACCGAGGCGACCTTATCGCTGGCAAGCCATGCTCCCACAGGGGGAATGCGACTTTCTGTGGGAGCATGGCTTGCCAGCGATGCAGGCGCCTCGGTCTTATCTGACTCACCTAAGCGCTCAATCTACAAACCCAACACCAACCGCCGCTCATACCCGATCCGGCCCTTGTAGGCCTCGCCGGTATCCACCCAACCCTGGCCGACATACAAATTCAGCGCCGCCAGATTATCCGCATCCACCGACAACATCAGCTGCCCGATATCCGGCCACGTCGTGCGCGCCACCTCCGGCAACCCCTGCAAAAACACCTTGCCCAGGCCTTTACCCTGAACCCGGCGATCAATCTGCAGCGCATGCAACGTCGCTGAACCTTCCACTGCCCAGTGCGGTAAAAACTCCCCACGTTTGAGCAGTAAAAACCCCACCGGCTTGTCATCCATCAACAGCGCCACACCTTGAATATTCGGGCTCGGCCGGACCAGCAACGTGTTCAGCGCACAATAAATATCCCCGGAAAACGGCAGTTGCTCCGGCAGAATCTCCAGAGCATCCAGCTGCTGGCGCTGTGTTTCGTTGAGGGTTTCGTAGCTCACAACTTGCGTATTCATCACTGCTAAATCGCACCGTCTGACAAGAAAAGTAGGCGGTGCGCAGTATGGCTCAGTGTCTGACAGAATTGCATGGCGAGGGCGGGCTAAATATCTGCTTCTCAACGACGGTTAACGCGTCACAGCCATCGCTCAGCAACATCAGCGCGGCATTGGCGATGCAACGCACATCGCAGTCATCGGCACCGTCCAGCGTCTCCAGCAGATAGCGCGCCATACGGATACGCCGGTCGGCACTGGCAAACAGAAAATCCAGAGGCGCCTGGCTGTCGATGTGCATCACCGGGCTGTCGGTGTTGTTGCTCTTGAGAGGGATGAAGCGATTCACGCTGCACCTCCGCGGACGGATGGGGCAGGGGGATTTGGAGTGATCTTGAACATGTTTGAAGCTCCTATGCGAATGGGAGCCGCCAAATACTCACTTCCACATGAGTGGGTGGCAGCTGTGCGCGGGTGTGGAAGACCGGTCATAGGAACCCGGCGCACCCGAAAGTGCCCCAGCGCACAGCCGCCATAACACAACAGTCGCAGACATTACTGTCTCCGATTGCTGGTATGAGCTTTGCGTTCCTATAACCAATCCGGGCTTCCACACCCGATCGCTGATGTGCAGCGACGGCGCGACTATAAGCCCCGATCCCGAGCGCTGCAACCCACCCAACCCCCGTCACACAAGTGCTTGAGCCCTATCGAATTTTTATCCGGCCTTACGGGTTGTAACTTCGCTCAAGACCGGTACAATGGCGCGGCTCGCCGACAGGTGAGTGTCGTTATGGTGACCCCATCGGTCCCCCCGCAACGATTACCCGTGAACCTGGTCAGATCCGGAAGGAAGCAGCCACAGCGGGAACATTGTGTGCCGGGGTGTGGCTGATGGGGTTACCACCTATCTTTCAGTCCTTGAGCCTTCAAGGATTCGCAGCAAAAATCCTCTAAGTGTGGCAGCGTTCCGGTACAGCTGAGTGGTGCACGTTCTGGGGGCATAGCATCGCCAAGCTAATAGTTTCCAGTCGATAAGGATCAAGAAAGACTTATCGCGCTGTGGCCGGGTGATACGTTTTCTTTTTGAGAACCTATCTAAGCAGTGGCATCCCGGTTTTGAGATTGCCTCCGAAATTGTGGGTCAACACAATGTTGGTGATATGTGCTTGCCGAAGTCACTTTGAGCTGTTCAAACAGGTATCCACTGATGCTTTAGCAGGTCCCCTCTGCCTCTGCTCAAGCGAGAAGTGCGTCGACAAATCGCACCTCCTTAGCATCTGCGATAACGAATCTCCTCATGGGCCTGTCGACATCTGCATACCTGAGTATGTTTTTCCGCCCTAGGCAGAACCACCTTGCGACACTGCGGAGTATTCGAGAGCGCGGCTAATACAAAGGCATCAGAATTTTATCTCTCCCTCAGAAGTGTCCTGTGGACATCGCTTGGCCCTTACAGTAGGTTGGCCCACGAAAATCATGGAGGACCGCCTATGGGCTTGTTCACGGGCATTAAAAGCACGTTCAAAAAAACTGAAGCCGCCGTTGTTGTTCGGAATCTTCTGGAGCTTCAGGTACGCGTGGGTTTCTTCCACTCAGACCCAGCAAAGGTCGCTAACTCATTGGTTGCGGCAGTGTGGGACCAGAAGCCAGATATGTTTGACGGGTCGTTCGGACAGCGCCCACATAAACTGTCGGTAGCCGCAGTTGCCCTTGCGGGCGGTATAGAAAACATGGAAGAAGAAAACCCCGATCGGGCGGGTTTAGCAATCTCACTAGCGAATTTGCTCTCGGAGATTGAGGTTAACGGCCGCTTTTACCCCCTCAATGGAATTGATGAAGAGTTGCTCGGCATCGCCGTTGTAGTGTTCAATGGTTTAGGCTACTAATCGCGACCGGCGACAAGCTAAGTTCTTACTATCGTACGTAGGGGCAGCATGACGTTAATTGAAGATGGAGTATTCTCTGAGCGAAGAAGCCTATATCTCTAGCGCATTTATTCGTGAGGATAATGCGGCTTATCTCGTCTTGCTTCATGCTGTCCCGCCATATGTTTATTACTTAAGAGTCGTGGTGCCTGATGTCATTTGTCCTTGCTTCCCTCGATGAGAAACAGGGGCTTGGCTTTCGGCATTAGGATGTGCCGCCCTATCGTAAGGCAAGCACGCATCTGTTCCGGGCTCAATCTCCTAAACATAGATCTGCTTCGTCACCTTCCTCGGAAAATACCTGTCCACCAACGCATACAGCGCCGCCGCTGTTTCAGCATCCACCACGCCGTCATATTTTTGCGGGCGGAAATGCAGCTGGAATGCCCGGATCAGGTTTTTGTATCCACTGTCAGTCATCGCAGCGGTTGGGTCGTACCCGTAACGGCCTAGTTTCGCGATAATTTCGGCTTTGGCGGGCAGGGCGCTGCTGAACTGCGTTTGATAATTTTGTTTGGTTGCTTCGTCATACCACGCGCCGATGCCGGCATCGTGAAGTTCTTTCCAAGGGAAGGCGGCACCGGGATCGCTTTTACGGCCGATGGAGACGTCGCTGTGGCCGACGACGTTAACTGGCGATATGTCCGGGTAACGCTGGAGGATGTTCCTGGCCAACTCTTTGACTGCCTCTATTTGCGCGCAGTTATAGGGCGGGAAGGTGAAAACCCCTTTGTCTTCGGTAGCCACATAAACGATTTCTACTCCAATGGCTGTGTCGTTCAAGTTGTAACGCCTCGCCCATTCGCTGACGCCTGCATGCCATGCGCGTTCTTTTTCATCGACGAGGTTGAAGATGCGCATGTCGGTGAAACCTGCGTCGGTGTAGGTTTTATCGCTCGGGTCGGGGACGAGATAGTGCGAGCTGACCGAGGGACCGGTCAGTGCGGCGACTGATTGTTGGAAGTTACAGGCCGTGTAGTGCATCACCAGAAAGCGGGTGCGGTGGTTGAAGCTTTTGGTGGCTCTGTAACTGTTGTAATCGATAGCGTACATCGGTGAATCCTGCTTAGCGTGAATGAGAAATCACGCTAGCATCGGGTGTTTTGCGTATGGCTTTAGATATGTATTACATGTTGGTTTTTTGGGTGTTTAAGATATCCGCACGCTCTCTGTAGGAGCTGCCGAAGGCTGCGAATCGGTAAAGACTGACACACCGCTTTCGCAGCCTTCGGCAGCTCCTACAATTGGTTATTCTCGCCGTCAGAGCTTGTGCCACGAAGCCGACCAATTTATTTAAAGATGTAGGGGGCACTTGTGCATTTGAGTTGAAACCGTCATCTGTCTAGGAAAAAATACAACGCACCCGACGTATCCGTGTCGATCGTAATTCAGCGCTTTGGATCTATGCACAGCATCTAAATGACCAATACACATGCCACTCAAGTCACCACCCGTGCCGCCACCCCACAGGACGCTTTGTCTATCGGTGTGCTCGGCATGCAGGTTTTTCTCGATACGTATGCCACCGAAGGAATCCGGGACGCAATTGCTCAGGAAGCGCTTGATGCCTTCTTGCCGGATACGATGTCAAAGATCATTTCCCAGCCTGACACTTTGATCGTCGTGGCCGAGGTTAATCATCATCTTGTCGGCTTCGCACAGGTTGCCTTGCGAACTGATCATGAGCTGATTGGCGATTCGAGTGCTGCGGAGTTGAAGCGTCTGTACGTACAGGAAAGGTTTACCGGACGAGGCGTGGGCTACACATTGCTCCAAAGCGCCGAAGAATATGCGCGGCTTGGAGGTGCGTCACCGCTTTGGGCCACGGTCTGGATTGGCAATGAGCGAGCGCTGGGTTTTTATCCTCGGCAGGGTTATGAATGTCTGGGATCGACGTATTTTACTTTTCAAAATGAAACCCATGAAAACCGCTTGTTCGCTAAAAACATAATTTAATGAGTAGAAGATTTTCCTGTGCGAGGGGTAGCCCGTTTTCGGCGCAGCGCTGCCCCGTAGCAAACGCGTAATTTGCTGGCGCGAGTGGGCGACGATCCGACTTGCCCGCGAAGGTCGATAACGCGGTGTGCCTGATCTACCGGGTTGGCTGAATCGCGGGCAAGCCTCGCCAAACAGGAAAAGCTCGCTCCATCTGTGGGACCGAATTCATTCGGGAAGACTGATTGCCATACGCTGAATATGTATTGTCTGTACTGGCCCCTTCGCGAATGAATTCGCTCCCACGGTTATAGCGATCGTTACGCGGCAGCGCTGCTTCAGGGGCAATCAGGTTATCTACTCTACGCGTCAAACCGCAGATCCTTCCTTAACCCTTCAACACAAAAGTCCACGAACGAACGCACTTTCGAAGAGCCTCTGCGGCCTTCCAGATAAACCACATGAACCGGTTCTGGCTCGATCTCGAACCCTTGCAGCACGCATTTGAGTTTCTCGTCGCGCAGGTACTCGCGTATCTGGTAATACGGCACCTGGGTCAGCCCCCAATTCTGTAGGGCTGCGCCGATTGCAGCCTGGAACGAGGTCAGGCTGAGCCGCGAAGCGACGTCCACGCTGTAGTCGCGGCCGTCGACCCGGAAGGCCCATTGCGGTGGGCGTTCTGAGGCGGATGTCGAGATGGTTGAGTGTCGGCGTAAATCGTCCGGGTGTTGCGGGGTGCCGTGTTCGGCCAGGTAGGCAGGGGAGGCGCAGACCATACGACGCACGCTGCCGACCGGGATTGCCGTCAGCGTTGAGTCGGGCAGGGCACCGATGCGCACCGCGACATCTATGCCTTCGTCCAGCATGGACACAACCCGATCAACCAGAATCGCGCGAATCTCCACAGCCGGGTATTGGCTGAGAAAGCGGGTCAGCAGCGGTGTGACGTGCAGCGCGCCGAACATCTGAGGCGCTGTCACCGTCAGTAATCCACCAGGCAGTGTATGCAGGCCACCCGCAGCGTTTTCAGCCTCATCAAGATCGGCGAGCAAGCGGCGGCAATCGATGGCGAAGCGCTCTCCGGCTTCAGTAAGCCGCATGTTTCGAGTGTTACGCACCACCAGCAGAATCCCCAGCCGGGTCTCCAGGCTGGCCACGGCCCGAGTGACTGTCGCGGTGGATAAACCAAAGTGCCGGGCAACTCCGGCGAAACTGGTTTGCTCGGCCAGTGCGGCGAAAATCGTCATTTCCTGAATTCGATCCATGTTCCACTCGCAGCGTGAGGTGACTGCCTCGAATGCTATCAGTATTGCAGTAATTGAAATGGTGAATTGAGTTGGCTGGTAATTCTCTGCAGAGGAAGCAACGAATAGCATGGATCTCTGTTCTTTCACCTCAGGTTTTTATCATGACCAAGTTCGATCCATCAGCCGAAGCCAGCGATGCAAATGGCGTCAGTCGGCGCAAGGTTTTACAGGCATCTGCTGTGGGCGCCGCCGCTGCGCTGGGCGCTTCATTCGTGAGCGCTGCCCCTTCATCCTCCAGCTCAACTGCAAGCAGGAAAACCGTTATGGCACTCGACGATGCGTCTCGCGTTACGTTTCACACTCAGAAGGTCGGCGAGGTAGAAGTTTTCTATCGCGAAGTCGGCCGAAAGGACGCCCCGGTACTTCTGCTGTTGCACGGCTTCCCGAGCGCCAGCCACATGTTCCGTGACCTGATGCCATTGCTGGCCAGCCAGTACCGCCTCATCGCACCGGATTTACCGGGTTTCGGTAACACCAAAGCACCGCCGCGAGGGCAATTCGATTACAGCTTCGAAAACCTCTACAAGGTGATCGAGGGTTTTACCGAAGCCTTGGGTCTGAAGAAGTACGCGTTGTACATATTCGATTACGGCGCGCCAACCGGCTTGCGTCTTGCTGCGGCAAATCCGGAAAAGGTGACCGCAATCATCACCCAGAACGGCAATGCCTATCTGGAAGGCTTCAGTGATCAATGGGATCCGTGGCAAGCCTACTGGCGTGATCCTTCGGCTGCCAATCGCGAGGCCTGCCGTCCCTCGTTGTCGCCGGAGACTATTCGTGACTGGCAATATGGAACAGGATCTGATCCGCAGAAGCTTTCACCGGACGGCTACAATCTCGACATCCTGTATATGGCTCGGCCAGGTGCAGAGGAGATCCAGCTGGACCTGATTCTCGACTACCGCACCAACGTGGCGGCTTACCCGGCGTTTCAGGCGTACTTGCGCAAATACCAGCCGCCGTTGCTGGCCGTTTGGGGCAAGCACGATCCGGCGTTCATCCCGCCGGGCGCAGAGGCTTACCGCAAGGATATTCCGGATGCAGAAGTGCATTTGCTGGACGCGGGTCACTTCGCACTTGAAACCCATGCGCCAGAAGTGGCCGGGTATATCCGCGAATTTCTCACACGCAAGCTGAAGCAGCAGTAAAACCGGTCAGCCAATATGGCGTCCGCCTGCACATTCATTGTGACCAGACGGACGCCATCCTTAACTGTCTCTGCCATATTCGGTTGAACTCGCGATTACGCCAGGTTTCAACCCTTACCTCTGTATTCCGACAAAACTAAGTTTTTGAATGTTAGTTGCATACGAGGGTATGCATTTGGATGTTTTTGCCGTTTTAGCGTGAATAATAATTTACCCTCCGCCTTATATCCCTCCGCATTAATTCTCCAGGTCCGCTTTTGCCTGACCTACACAATGTCAGCCCATTAGAGGCTCCTGCCAACAATCCTGAGTCAGTTCGTCGATACCCTCGATAGTTAATGAAACTGTCCGGTGTCACGGGAGTCATCTAGTTAACGAGGTGTATTTCAATTCACCTGTTAACGTATTCAGGAAAACCATGCGGATTTTGATTGTCGAGGATGACCCCATACTGGCGTTGCTGAACGCTGATGCTCTTGAAGAGGAAGGTCATGAGATTATTGGGCCCGCTTATGACGAAGCCGAAGCATTGCGGCTTGCCAGGGATTTCCAGGTAGACATTGCGTTTGTTGATATCAACCTCTCCGGGAACGAAGAAGGCATCAAGGTCGCGAATGTTTTACGTGATCAGTACGGCATTTTTTCTCTCTTTGTGACGGGACAGATTGTCGCCGCCCGCGAGCGGGGAGCTGAGTCAATCGGCGTTTTAAGTAAGCCCTACAGTCTTGATGATCTGGCAAAGGCTGCATTGATTGCCGGCTTTTGGTTGGCAGGCCAGCCCGCCAACATTCCGAATCCTGGGGCTCTGAAAATTTTTAATGAGCGCTCCGGGCCTCCGAAGGCATTACCTGAACATTCCTCTCGTATCGCAACTGAACACCGGCCATCATGACGTGATGTGCAATTGCAGCAATGCAATAACCAACGTCATGTGGATGTGTAGGAATGGATTTACGCGACCTTTATTACTTCGAAACCATTGCTGATCTGGGCAATCTGGGGCGCGCAGGTGAAAAGCTGCATCGCACCCAGCCTGCGCTTTCGAAAAGCATTCAGCGACTGGAAGAGACCCTCGGTACCGCTTTGTTTTTTCGTGAAGGGCGGCGCATGCGCCTCACTCCTGCCGGTGAACTGCTGCTGATGCGTGCCCGGCTTTTGCGTCAGGGCGTGCAGGAAACCCGTCGGGAAATTCAGGACTTCGCCAAAGGCACGGTGGGAAACGTGCGCCTCGGCTGTGGACCTACAGCCGCCGAATACCTGCTGCCAAGTCTGGTGTCGTTATTGCTGGAGACGGCCCCGGACCTGACGTTGGAGCTGGTCACCGGCCAGAACGATATCCTGCTCAATTCGTTGCGGACCGGGCAACTGGATCTGCTGATCTGCCCGCTGTCAGCGGTCGATGTTTCGCAATTCGAAACGTTTGCCCTGTTGCAGGATGAAGTGGTTGTGGTCGCCAGTGCGGACCATGTGTTGTTCGAGGGGCCAATCAGCATGGCGGGGTTGTGTGACTGGCGGTGGGTGCTGGCAGCACCCACGGTGGCGACCCGGCGCTGGCTGGACAACGCTTTTTTCAACCACCAACTGGACACGCCGCAGATTCAGATACAGACCAACTCCATCAACATGATGCCGCGACTGATTGCTCACACGCCGCTGTTGAGCTTCATTTCCAGGCACAACCTCGGCGTGGGCAAAATTGGCGCTACCTTGCGTGAGGTGCAATTGCCGGAAACCACTATGAAGCGCAGCTTCGGTCTGGTCATGCGCCGCGAAGCCTATGTCTCGCCGCCCACTGCGTACGTCGTCGATCTGCTCAAGCGCGAAGGCTCGGGCCTTTTCACTGATCATTCCGATCTGACTTGACCTCAATTAAAAGCTTTTTCTGCAGGAACGACTGGGGCGGTGCTCCAACTTGCCCGCTATTGCGTCAGCACAGACGATATATCCAACGCCCGATATATAGAATCGCGGGCAAGCGCGCTCCTACAGGTCCACGTTTGCTGCTCGACAGCGCTGTGTCAGGGATGCAGGTTCGGCTTCTATCAAACAAAAATGCAACGACCTGATCTGGAATTCCTTTCTGTAGGAGCTCACGAGCACCGCGAGGCAGCGATGGCAGTCTGTCTGATGCACCGCTATCGCGGCCTCGCGGTGCTCGTGCGCTCCTACAGGGATAGTGTTTGCTGCTCGACAGCGATGTGTCAGGGACGAAGGTGTTACCCAATGCCCCAGCAAGGGCGAAATATGCGTGATTTCATCAATTAAATTCATAGTTGAATAAAAAAGCGGAAATAGATTTATACGAAGAAAAAGTTAACCATGGATGCCATAGCGGTAGGTATCGCCCGTCGATGTCTGAACCGATGCCAATAATGAAAACAAGGCGTCCTGTATGACTTACACCATTCTTGTCACCGCCGAACGCCTGGCTCCAGCTGGACTGGACATTCTTACGCAGCGCGGCTGCCGGGTGTTGTTTGTTCGCGCCGGGCAGGAGGTCGCTGACATCGAGCGGTTGATGGCCAGCGAACCGATCGATGCGGTGATCTCCCGGACCTTCGAGCTGAGCGAGCAGGCGATTGCCGCGTCTCCGACCCTGAAAGTCATCTCCAAACACGGCGTTGGCGTCAGCAATATCCACGTTGCTGCGGCCAGTGCCCGCGGCATTCCGGTTTACGTCACGCCCGGTGCCAACGCGCAGTCGGTGTGTGAAATGACCCTGGGCTTGATGTTCGCCGCGGCACGTAAAGTCAGCTGGATGGACAGCGAGATCCGCGCCGGTCGCTGGTCCCGTGCGCAGGACGGGCTGGAGTTGAGCGGGCGCACGCTGGGCCTCGTGGGTTTTGGTCAGGTGGCGCGCAAAGTCGCGACGGTGTGCCAGGCGCTCGGTATGCCGGTGCGGGTCTACGATCCGTTTCTCAAAACCGACAGCGATCTGCAGGGCGCTGTGGCCGTTGACTCGCTGGCAGCATTGCTCAGTGAAAGCCATGTCCTGAGCCTGCACGTGCCGCTCACTGCACAGACCCGAAACCTGATTGGCGCTGCCGAGTTGGCAATGCTTCCCGTAGGCGCGGTTCTGATCAATACCGCTCGCGGTGAAGTCGTAGACGAAGCCGCGCTGGTTGATGCGCTGCGCAGCGGTCAATTGTATGCAGCAGGTCTGGACACCATGGCCATCGAACCTTTGCCGTCCGACAGTCCCTTATTGCATCTGGATAACGTCGTGCTGACTCCTCATGTCGGCGGTTCAACCCCGGCTGCACTGGCTGCAATGGCACGGGACGCTGCCACCAACGTTCTGGGCTTTCTCGACGGCAAGCCTGTGCCGCGTACTTCATGCGTCAACGCTGATCTGCTTTCCCTTTGACTGGAGATTCACCATGACCGCTTCTGCTCTCAATGACTGGCCAACCGGCTACCGCATCAATCCGCGTAACGGCGACCTCAATGTTGAACTGATCGAAGCCTTCCGAAACATTCCTGTGGCGGTGGCGGGCGATTGCCTGGGGCGCGGCATTGGCGCCAGAGGCCTGCACGTTTATCACGGCGATCTGTCGCTCAAGTTGTGTGGCCCGGCGTTCACTCTGCGGGTTCGCCCCGGCGACAACCTGATGGTGCACAAGGCGCTGATGATGGTGCAGCCCGGTGATGTATTGGTTATCGACGGTGCGGGCGATATCAGCCAGGCGGTGATTGGTGGCCTGGTCCGAACCACGGCATTGCGGGTCAAGCTCGGCGGCATTGTGATCGACGGGGCGGTCCGTGATCTTGAGGAGCTGGCCGAAGGCATCCTGCCAGTGTTTGCAGCAGGGCATACCCATCGTGGCCCGAGCAAGGATGGCCCCGGCGAAATCAACGTGCCGATTGCCTGCGCCGGACTTTGCGTCATGCCCGGCGATTTGATGCTGGGCGATGCAGACGGCGTGCTGGCAGTGCCGCAGGCGGATGTCGCGGCACTGCTGCCCAAAGCCATCGCCCATCTTGAGCGAGAGGCCGCGATCCGCGAAACCAATCGCCTTGGCACTGCCGACCCGGAACGCTTCGACGCACTGCTGCGCGCCAAAGGCCTGCCGGTCTGAGCACCTTTCACTGACTCTCGTTAAACCCCTGCACGGGCGATCCATGCCTATAGCTGGCGCTTCGCATCTGTAAAAAAGTCACCCAGATAAAACTAAAAAAAAGAGGGAACCCATGCTGACGATCCTCAGCTATACGATGATCATTTGCTTCATGTACCTGGTCATGAGCCGCCGTCTTTCACCCTTGGTGGCATTGATGCTGGTGCCGGTGGTATTCGCCTGTATCGGCGGGTTCGCTGCGGGCCTTGGCCCGATGATGATCGACGGGGTGAAGATGCTTGCCCCCACCGGCATCATGCTGACCTTTGCGATCCTGTACTTTTCGATGATGACCGACGCCGGGCTATTCAACCCGCTGGTCAAACTGATCCTGAAAGTGGTGAAGGGCGACCCGCAGAAAATCGTGATCGGCAGCGCCATTCTGGGGATTTGCGTCGGCCTGGATGGCGACGGTGCGACCACTTACATCATCACCACGGCCGCGCTGTTGCCGCTTTACCGGCGCACCGGGATTCGCCTGCAAGTCATGGCGACGGTGTTGCTGCTCAGCAACGGCGTGATGAACATGCTGCCTTGGGCCGGGCCCTTTTCGCGCGCCGCCAGCGCCATGCACGTGGACGTCGCCGACCTGTTCATGGAAATGCTGCCGATGATGCTGGCGGCCGTGGCATGGGTTGTGTTTGTTGCGTTTCTGCTCGGGCGCATGGAGAAGCGTCGTTTAGGTGTGATCGAGTTACGCGAAGGCGAGGGCATGGATCACTTCAAAGAGTCCGCACCGGGCGACTGGCGCTTCGCATTCAACGCTGTGCTGACGATTGCCCTGATTACCTGCATGGTCATGAGCGTATTGCCGCTGCCGATTCTGTTCATGCTGGCCTTCGGTATAGGCGCGGTGGTCAATTTCCCGAAAATCGAAGACCAGAAAGCCCTGATCTCGCGTCATGCGGGCAACGTCATGCTGGTCTCGCTGCTGATTTTTGCAGCAGGGATATTCGTCGGCATCATGACCGGCACCGGCATGATCAAGGCCATCTCAGAAAGCCTGATCTACGTCATCCCGCAGTGGGCCGGGCAGTACATGTCGTTGATTACTGCGTTCATCAGTATGCCGGGCACCTACGTACTGACTAACGATGCGTTTTACTTCGGCATCCTGCCGATCCTCGCCGAGACCGCCAGCCATTACGGCATCGGGCCTATGGAAATGGCTGTCGCCGGGCTGATCGGCCAACCGGTGCATGTGTTGAGCCCTCTGGTGGCATCGACTTACCTGCTGTGCGGTTTGCTGGATGTCGATTATGCGAACAACCAGCGTATTTCCTTCAAATGGTCGGTGGGCACCGTGGGCGTCATGTTTGTGATGTCGCTGCTGATTGGCGCGCTTTCCATCCTGCACTAAAGCATTGGCCATCGGCCCTGTGCCGATGGCCTGCATCCGAGGTCATGTTCATGCACAACAATCACGACATCGATATTTTGGTCAGCGAGGTTGGCCCTCGTGACGGGCTGCAAAGCGTCAAGGCAAGCATGCCGACCGCGCTCAAGATCGAGTGGCTCACGGCACTCGCGGCGTCCGGGTTACGTGAAATTGAAATCGGTTCGTTCGTATCGCCCAAACTGCTGCCACAGATGGCCGACGCCGCACAGTTGGTCGCTCATGCGCGAACCTTGCCGGGATTATTCGTCACCGCTCTGGTGCCCAATCTGAAAGGCGCGCAGGCCGCGTTCGAAGCTGGGGTGCAAAAGATCACCCTGCCGATTTCGGTCAGTGAGCCTCATTCACTGGCAAACATTCGCAAGACCCATGCGCAGGTTATTGAAGAAGTCCGCACTGTCGTTGCGCTACGCGATCAGCAGTACCCGCACGTCTTGATCGAGGCGGGTCTTTCGACTGTATTTGGCTGCACCTTGCAAGGCGTGGTCCCCGCCGATGACGTCATTCGTATGGCTGTGACCATGGCCGGACTTGGGGTGGATGAGGTGGGGCTGGCCGACACGGTGGGCTATGCCAATCCGACCCAGGTTCGCCAGTTGTTCACCCGTTTGCGCAACGAGCTGGGGCCGGTCGCGGGCAGCGCCCATTTTCACAACACCCGAGGGCAGGGACTGGCCAATGTTGTGGCCGCGCTTGATGTCGGCGTGACCACGATTGACGCCTCTCAAGGCGGATTGGGCGGTTGCCCTTACGCGCCAGGCGCATCGGGGAACATCGTCACTGAAGACCTGGTTTACCTGCTCGAATCCATGGGCCTGCGCACTGGCGTCGACATCGATCGTCTGGTTGCCGCGCGCGAGTGGCTGCATAAAGGGCTGCCCGGTGAGCCGCTTTACGGGTTCATTCCTGACGCCGGTGTTGGCAAGAATTTTCGTTATGCAAGCAAGGGTCAATGAACATGCAACCGACGACTGAAAAGGCGCTGCCGCTCGCAGGTATTCGTGTGATCGAGTTCGTGCACATGGTCATGGGGCCGACCTGCGGGCTGGTCCTCGCTGACCTCGGCGCAGAGGTGATCAAGGTTGAACCTGCACCAGCGGGGGACAATACGCGGCGCTTGCGAGGCTCTGGCGCCGGTTACTGGATGACCTACAACCGCAACAAAAAAAGCTTTGCCGTCGACATGAAAACCGAAGAGGGGATGTCGGCCGTTCTTAAGCTCATCGCCAGTGCGGACGTCGTCACCGAAAACTTTCGCCCCGGTGCCATGGAAAAACTGGCGTTGGGATACGAGCAGGTCAAAGCAATCAAACCGTCGATCATCTACAGCTCAATGAAAGGTTTTTTGCCCGGACCTTACGATCAACGACCGGCACTCGATGAAGTGGTGCAGATGATGACCGGGCTTGCCTACATGACCGGGCCAGTCGGTCGTCCTTTGCGGGCTGGTGCCTCCGTGAACGATGTGATGGGCGGCATGTTCAGCGCCATTTCAATTCTGGCTGCTCTGCATCAGCGCAACTCCACCGGCCTGGGCCAGTTTGTGCAGACCGGTCTGTTCGAAAACTCAGCCTTCCTCGTCGCGCAGCACATGATGCAGAAAGTCGTCACGGGCAAGGCCGCTGCACCGATGCCCAATCGGGTCTCGGCCTGGGCGATCTACGACGTATTCACCACCGCCGACGATGAACAGGTTTTTCTCGGCGTCGTCAGCGACGGCCAATGGCAAAGCTTCTGCAAGGCCTTCGATTTCGAAGTATGGGCCGTGGATCCGACGCTGGCTCTGAACAACCAGCGGGTACAAGCGCGTGACGACATCCTGCCGCCTGTACGCGAGTGTCTGGGCGGCATGAGCAAGCTCGAAGTCATGGCGCGCTGCGAAGCGGCGGGTTTGCCGTTCTCGCCCATTCAGCGCCCGGAGGACCTGTTTGAAGATCATCACCTGAATGCATCGGGCGGCATGGCGGCGTTGACGACCCCGGATGGCGCTGACGTGAAAGTACCGATGTTACCGTTCGAAATGGATGGCCAACGTTTCGGTACACGCCTCAACGTGCCCGAGCTTGGCAGTCATTCCGCTGAACTGCTTGGCGAGTTAGGGTATTGCGATGAGGACATACAGGCGTTGCAGGCTGCTGGTGTAGTTCAAGGTTAGGGGTGGTGACCGTGCCTTGTGTCCACGACATACCGCTGTCGCGAAGCAAACGGGGCTCTGTAGGAGCGCGCTTGCCCGCGATGCGGTGTGTCAGCAAAAAACGTGTTGCCTGACCAGATGCAATCGCGGGCAAGCGCGCTCCGCTCCGATGATGGCTACAATCCCAACGACCCTATAACTTTTTAATTGCCGGAATCGAATGTGCGTAACAGTATTCCGTTCGCCCCCGTATTACTTCCTGACATCGCAACTGTTCGACTAAAGGCTAAAGCACTGGCGATGCTTGAAGCTATCGTCTCACCCGATTGGGAGTACAGGTATTACAGCTTCGATGCGCATTGGGGTAGTGGTGAGGGGATGGCGTCCATGCGCAACGGATCGGGCGAAGATTGGTTTCTGCTCTTCGGAGCGTTCGGTGCCGCGATAAAAGGGTTTGCTCACGAAGCATCAGATGCTTGCAATAACGACCTTGCAGCCGCCGCGAGGATTCAATTTCCTCAGCCTTTTGAATCATTTCTGAATGAGCCCGCGTTCAGCATGGATAGCGTGAGCTACTGCTACTGGAGGCGCCCGGAGGACTCAAGCTGGCATAAAGTGGCGTGTGCAAATTCGCTGTCGGATGTGGTTGATGACGGCTCGTCAAAATTCGCACTCTTGTGCGAACCCGCAGCTTCTTATGTCGTTTTCGCCAAAGAGTATTATGAAGTTGAGTTACCACTTTTGCCGGTGCAACGCATTTACGAGCACGGCCTGTTGACCGAGGAGTTGGTGAAGGCCCTCAATCCGGATCTGGATTTTGCCGAGGCCCGGGAGTTCGCTGCAGAGATTGGCTATCCCTGTGGTTGAGCCTTGGTCAGGGCTGCGACTGTTTTATCTGGATAAAGCGAGCGCTGGTTTGACCACGTCAGAATGATCGAACAGACTTCCAATCCATTTGCGGACGTTGGTCAAGGAGTTGTAAATGGCAAATCGAGTTTACTTGATGAATCACAGCCAATCCGAACCCGCCCTGGCTGCAGAACTGGAGGACGCCTGTTTGCTGGCCGCCAGTTATCAGTTACCGATTTTGTGGTTGGCGTTGTTCGATTCGGATGACTTGGTCAACGTTCTTGTACATTGCGAAAACGATGCGGGTGAGCTGGATAGCGAGCTGATTTTGACTTGCTTTGCGTCCACCGAGAAAGCACTGAAGACTTACAGCTCAAGAAGGCAGAGCCTTCAGGCGGCATTAGGTGCTGACAGCGCGACCAGTGTGGCTGAGTGGGAGGCGTTCATTGCCAGCCAGTTGCAAGGCCCAGTGGTTCAGATCGATCTGACTGAACTCTGGATGATGTACGGCGATGCGGATGCGCTGGATGCCCAGGTCAGCGAATGGCTGGCGGGGCTCGATGAAACCACGAGTGAGGCATGGATATCTTTCTGTCATCAGGCAAACCTTGATGACGTTGATACACGGCGCTACGGTGTTCGTGGCTATCAGTGGAATGCGAAGCCGGGATGGCAGTGAGGCGGAGTTTGATAATCAACCCACACATCGCCATCGCAGGTTGATTAAGTCATTCAAGGCGCGTCGATGATGATGGAAATATTGGCTGAGGTCTTTTTTCGTACCATTTGCTTTCCTGTGGGCTGGCCAGTGGTAAAGATTTTCACACTGGGAAAGTACCCTGTTAAAGGGTCCTGGTTTACCCAAACCCTTCAGTCTGAATGGACGTCTGCGATTGGGCTTGCTGTGTTGGTGATTGCAATGATGGCTGCGCTGAAGCAGTTCGTGATTACGTAGAAAATCTTACATAACTCCCGCCATGAAAGAGGCGTGCAAATGATGCTCGCTACAACTGACCACCGTCCCAACGTAACTTTGGCCCCCGCCCAACAAACCGACCTTGATGATCTCGTCGCCATTCGGATCGAAGCCATGCGCGAAAGTCTTGAGCGGGTAGGGCGCTTTGATCCAGTGCGTGCTCGCGAGCGTTTTGCCAGCGCTTTTGATGCACGGGATACGCGCTATATCGAAGTGGCTGGAGAGCGCGTGGGTTTTGTCGTGGTCAAGCGGCACGATGATGAACTGGTGCTTGATCACCTGTACCTGAAGCTGGCCGCGCAAGGTTTGGGCTTAGGCTCTGCGGTTCTGTCGCTGATATTCGAAGAGGCGGATGCTTTGGGGCTGCCGATTAAAGTCGGGGCGCTGAAAGAGAGCGCCTCGAACCGGTTTTACATGCGCCACGGGTTTCAGTTTTTAGAAAGCGGCGAGTTTGATCATTACTATATTCGTCGGGGTGTTACAGGCTGAAAATGTGCCGTCAAAGGTGCGCAGAGACTCAATCAGAACACTCGACCGCAGTTTCGAAGCCCTGCCAGCCATGCAGTTGCCTGGAAACGACCAGCAGGCGATTTCCCACGCCAGACGTCGAAGCAACGCAGACACCTTTTTCATCCCAGAACGCGCTTCGTCCAGCCGCTGCCCAGCCACCTGTCGGCCCGCCATGATTGGCCATGAGTACGGCCATTTCGTGGAGCCGGGAGTAACTTTGCAGCAGCGAACTGTCTCGTGGATAACCTGCTTCACCGATCAGCACGCTTGAGGCATAAACCTGCGCGCCTTGTCTGGCTGCTGCCGACGGATGTTCTGGATGGCTGAAATCAGCGCACACCGACAGCGCGATGGGCGAGCCCGCGATGTTTATCAAATCGCCGCCGTTACCGGCACTGAAATACTGTTCTTCGCCAGGGTGTAAATGCTGTTTGGTATAGACCGTGACCGAACCGTCGCCATGGAGTATGAAGGCTGCGATCAATGGCTTTTCATGGCCTGGCATGCGCAGCGGTAAACCGACGACAGTGGTCATGGAGTTTTCCCGCGCGAGTTGACGCAAGGGGAGCAGAACCGGACTGTCCACATCTTGCGTCAGCGCTTCGGCCAGAGTGGGTTCATAACCCGTGAGCGACAGCTCGGGAAACACCAGAAGATTTTACTCCGTGCTCACTGGCGCACTGCATAAACTCGATGTGCAGATTCACGTTTGCGTCAATATCGCCTGCTTGAATGGCGCATTGGGCTGCAGCTAAAACAGGTGACATGAAAGCTCTCCAATAAAGGTTCTCCGATAAAAGCTATCCATTGAAGGACATTATTAATATCCAACACGCAGAGCAGAAAGCAGCGACTCCAAGGATTCTGGAGATTCATCAAACGTGCTTTCCGACTTCAAAGTATCCCATTGCATGGCATCACCCAGGCAGTAGTCGCCGATACACTTCATGGCGTGGACTTGCGAGTCCAGAAGACCCAAGGGTATCCACATGTATGGTTTGCCACGCAAGGCATTGGGAACGGTCGAGCCACAGTGTTTGCAGAAATCATTCCGGTAGCCGCTGGGTTTGAGCCATGTGTTGATTTCAGACTGTCCTGCCTCCCACTGGAAGCCGGATTCAGGAACGATCGTCGCGCAGTTATAACCGGTGCCTGTTTGTTTGCGGCAAAGGGAGCAGTGGCATCGGTAGAAATACAGCGGCTCTGTCTTGAGGGAAAAAACCACGGTCTCGCACAGACATTGTCCTGTCAGCATTTATAAATTCCTTATTGAAGTGCCTGTTGATTAGCTGTTGTCCGGCTCATTGCTCAGGCCTGATAAAAATCTTCCGGTGATGATTGCGATTGCCTCCACTGGGGACATCAATGCCGTGTCTACAGTAAACGGCGCTTTATTCCACGCTTCGTATTCATGACTGAGCACAGACGTCCAGGTGGGCGGGGTCAGCCCCGGTACATCACTTTTTCTGCTCTCAACCCGACGCTGGTGCTCTCGTTTGTCCGAGCAAACCACCTGAATGTCGACTAACTGGACGCCAGCCCGTGCGGCAATTTCGTTCCAGGCTTTACGGCTTTCCATGACCGGGTTAACGCAATCAACAATAACCGAACTGCCCAGTTGCAGGTTGCTCAGCGCGAGTTCGTTCGCAGCCATATACCCGCACCGACCGACATCCTGAGCAAGTTCGCCGGAGTTTCGGATCGCTTGTTCAATCGTATCTATTCGCAGGTAAACCGCACGCATGTGGCGGGTGAGTTCGCGGGCGATGGTTGTTTTACCGGTACCGGGAAGACCGCTGAAGACAATGAGCATTCGGTGTCCTTAGGCTGTATTGCCCGTCTTGTTGGGGTCAATCAAGCACGGGACGCATGAAACTACGTTCGTAGCTGACAATGAATTTTTTCTCTGTCGCCAGTGCCACCGCTTCAATGCATTCAGCATCGGTTTCGGCTTCTTTGCGATAGCGCTCGTAGTCCGAGAGACTTGGGAAACTGAACAGGCAACAGGCGATATTGTTGGCACCTTCTGCCGGCAGGAAGTAGCCATGGTGCAAGCCGCCCAAGCGCGTTACCAACCGTATCCATAAGCGGGAATAGATTTCAAAGGCAGGGATTTGGTACGGATCAATCTGGTACTTCACGTGGCAGGTGATCACACGAGCTTTCCTTGTTCGCAATGGTTCGTTAACAGGGCGCAAAGGTTATCAATAATTCAGCCCTGATCTGAATACTTCTGCTTGAAATAACGTCGTCGCTGCCGACTTCCCGGATACATGTGACGGGTCTGTGTATGCCGTTTTGTTCTTGAATCTGTGTCTAACATCTTTGCTTTTCGCGGCTTAATCTTGCTCCGAACATTCTCAAGGAGCGACACCATGCCCGAACTGTCCACCGTGGTTGCCTATGGCTTGATCTCACTTGGCATGGTGTTGACCCCCGGCCCGAATATGATTTACCTGATTTCGCGTTCGATCTGCCAGGGCCGGGTGGCCGGGTTGATTTCTCTGGGCGGCGTAGCATTGGGCTTTGTCGTTTATATGGTTCTCGCTGCGCTGGGTATCACCGCGTTGGTGATGGCCGTTCCTTATGCTTACGACGCCCTGCGAATCGGCGGGGCGTTGTATCTGCTGTATCTGGCCTGGCAGGCAGTCCGGCCCGGTGGGCGCTCTCCCTTTCAGGTCAAGGACCTGCCCATGGACGGCCCACGCAAGCTGTTCATGATGGGCTTCATCACTAACCTCCTGAATCCTAAAGTGGCGGTGATGTATCTGTCGTTGTTGCCGCAGTTCATTGATCCTGCCGACCACGGCAGCGTACTGATGCAATCGCTGGTGCTGGGCTTTACGCAGATTTTTATCAGCGTGACCGTCAACGCGGCGATTGCCATTATGGCTGGCTCAATTGCCGCGTTTTTTGTGGGCAGGCCTTTCTGGCAGGTCGTACAGCGCTGGCTGATGGGCACAGTACTCGCGGGGCTGGCGATGCGGATGTTGATAGAGGGGCGTCGGTAAATGGTCGGGTTTGTAGCATTTCGTGGCGCTTGAGCCCATCGGATTCCCTTTGTACCTTGCGGTTATGAAGCGAAACAGGCTCCGTGAGAGATTCTATGTTGGCCTGCAAATAACATTTCCGTGGGAGCGAATTCATTCGCGAAGGGGCCAGTACATTCGCCGCTTTCGTATCGTCTGATATGCCGCTTTCCCGAATGAATTCGGTCCCACAAGGACATCGCAAGCCGGATCGCCGCCTGCGCGATCCTACATGGAATCTCTCACAGGTATCGATGTAATCCTGCAACCTCATCAATGCCCATGAACAGTCCACGCCACCAGCCGGGCAACCATTGGCCTGACCACGAGCACGCAAATGAATGCGGATGGCATCGCCACCCGATACGCATTCATCACATTCTTCATGTAGTGTTCATCGAAGCCGAACTCCGCCAGGGTGATCACCAGGCACATCAGAAACGCCATGATGGTCGCCATGTAGAGCGCAAAGATGTAAGGCGTCGCTCGTTTGGGAAAGCGCAGGCGTAGGGTATTTTGGTTGGATCCAGCAGGCATCGGCTAACCTCGTCAATGTTGTTTGTCAAAAGAGCCGCCAAGCTAGCAAGCCGTCGAGGATGCCGGTAGCGGCGTAATGCTTGAATCACTGTTAAGTAAAATCAACGAATAAGGCATCGGGAACGCGATGGATATTCTGGGGCTGATCAACACCTTTATCCGCGTGGTAGAAGCGGGCAGCATTGCTGCGGCCGCCCGTGCTCAGGGCATGAGTGCGGCGGCGGTAAGTCAGAGCATCACTCGGCTGGAAAAGCACCTCGGCACACGGCTGCTTTCGCGTACCACGCGCAGGATGGCGCTGACTGAAAGCGGTACGCGCTATTACGAAAAGGTGAGACACATCCCGCGCGATATCGAACTTGCCTCGCAAGCCGCTGCTGTCGCCACTGATCCTCAAGGCCCGCTGCGCATCGCGACCACAGCGGCGTTCGGGCGTCATGTGTTGGCACCGCTCATGCCTGCTTTCAAGGCGGCTTACCCGCGCATTGACGTCGAGTTGATCAGTGCAGACCGGCGTGTTGATCATCGGCTGGAGGGTGTGGACGTCAGCATCCGTATCGAGGCCCAACTGAGCGATCAGTTGGTAGCGCGGCGTATTGCATCGCTTCCATTCGTGTTCTGCGCTTCGCCTGCTTATCTCGACCGTGAAGGCGTGCCCACCAGGCCAGAGGACTTGAAAGACCATGCCTGCCTGGTATTTCGTTACCCCACAGACGGGCGTTTTCTGCCGTGGAATTTCATACTCGACGGCAAGCGCTTCGAGGCCAAGGTTAATCCCGGTTTTGTCTGCGATGACATCGACATGCTCACGCAGATCGCCCTGAACGGCGGCGGCATTGCCCGGCTGGCCAGCTTTATCGCGCAACCGCTTATCGACAGCGGCCGTTTGCTGCCCTTGTTCGACTCAGGCAACCGCGGCGCTGCGGCTGCGGAGTCTGAGCCGATGGATATTTATGCGTGTGTCACAGAACGGTCGGCATTGAATGCGAAGGTACGTGCGTTTATCGCGTTTCTGGAAGGTGCGTTGCAGGGGGGGTCGACTGAGCATAAATGAATGTTGGGCGATCAGAACTCGCACCCCACCTGACGTTCTACTGAAAGCTACTGTGCAGCAAACACGGGACCTGTAGGAGCCAACTTGTTGGCGAGACGTCGGCCCTGCAAAGTCATTTGTTCCGCCTCGCCAACAAGTTGGCTCCTACAGAAGTATGCGTTTCAACCCTAAGGCTATGCGTTGTTTGCCAGGAGACCACCTATTGAATCACGACGAGCTTCAGTCCTTTAGCGAACATGAAGTCGCAGAAATGCAGCGCTTCAACAAAAAGCTCGGCTGGCTACCGCGTTTTCGAATCCGCAATCGCTTCACGCCTCAGGTGATTCAGACGCTGCTTAAAGCGGGTCAAATCGCTGGCGCGGGCAAGCTGGCCAAGCAGGGACAGCAGGCAGAAAAGCGTTCCGTCGGTGTCGATGGCATTTCGGTCCCTGTGCGGATATTGAGGCCCAAAGGCAAAGCAAAAGGCGTGGTGCTTGATATCCACGGCGGTGGCTGGGTCATAGGCAATGCGCAAATGAACGACGACCTTAACCTTGCTTTAGTGAAAGCATGCGAAGTCGCCGTGGTCTCGGTGGACTATCGCCTCGCGGTATCGACGCCGGTTGAAGGTCTCATGGATGACTGTCTTTCGGCTGCGCGCTGGCTGCTGGGTAGCGAGTGTGAAGAGTTTGCCGGTTTACCCGTGATCGTTATCGGGGAATCGGCCGGCGGCCATCTGGCGGCGGCGACACTTCTAGGGCTCAAAGCCTGGCCGGATCTGTTTCGGCGGGTGAGCGGGACGGTCCTGTATTACGGCGTTTACGATCTGACCGGAACGCCAAGCGTCCGCGCTGCCGGTCCTGAAACCCTGGTGCTGCATGGCCCGGGCATGGTCGATGCGTTGCGTCTGCTGACGCCGGACGCAACTGATGAAGAGCGTCGTCAACCGCCGTTATCGCCCTTGTACGGCGATCTTACGGCCATGCCGCCTGCGCTGATGTTTGCCGGTGAGCTGGACCCGCTGCTGGACGACACCGTGCAGATGGCTGAACGATGGGCGAAGTCGTCGGAAGTGGAAGTACACGTGACGCCGGTTTGTGCGCACGGCTTCATTCACTTCCCTACGGCGATGACGGGACGGGTGCTTGCGCGCAGCCATCGGTGGATTTCGGACCGTATCAGCGCAGTGACACGTTGAACTGACTGGCTGTTTCCATCTGCTCCGGTTATTCATTACCGGAGGCGGAAGTCTATTGCCTGGCGTTTGCCGCTAAAAAAACGGGCTGACTGTCTACGGGCCAGACAACTCGGCGTTATTGGATAGCGATAAGAAGTGGCACACGGGTTGCTATATCGATAAGGCTTGAACTGTAGCGGTGCGAATAGCGAGCACTGCACCACCACTCATTTATGGACAGCCGACTGGAGACAGCATGAAGATTGATAATGGACTGAACACGTTATTGACGAACGGCGTACAGACGCAAAAAGTTGACAATAATTTGCAAGGCAGCAAGTCTTCTGCCTTCGCCGACGTACTGGCATCAGCCTCTGTAACGAAAACCGCGACCAGTGCCAACGTAGCCACTGCGGCGCCGCAAGCGAGTGATTACAGAAGCGTGCTGGTCAGTTCTGCAAAGCAAGATGATGCCCATGCCGAGAAATTGCTGGGGGACGTTACCAGCGGCAGCTACGACCAGTTGATCAACGTTTCGGAATGGCCAACCATCCGTTATTCAGTGTCGGGTGAATTACAAACTCCCGAGTCCAAAGCGTACTTTGAATCCACCAGCGCCTCGGCACTTATTGATCGTACCGAGCTCTTGAACGCTGAAAGGGCGAAAGGGACTTCCGCTGCTGAAATCCTCGATAAAGTGCTGGCCTTCAACACCTCACTGCCTTCGCGTTTCAAAGACATGGCCGGCATCACCAGCTGATGCATTCATCCAGGGCTGCCGATCCGCCGGGAAAGGCAGCTTCCTGTCATGGCTCAATCTGCGATTGAGTTCAGCTCTGCCATGATTTCATCCGACAGCACCAGCTCGCTCACGGCAAGGTTTTCGCGCAAGTGAGTCACCGAGGATGTACCGGGGATCAGCAGGATGTTGGGGGAACGACGCAGCAGCCATGCCAGTGCCAGCTGCTTTGGCGTGACGTTGAGTCGCTGCGCAACGGTCGATAATGCGGACGACTGCAGCGGCGTGAACCCGCCCAACGGAAAGAACGGCACATAGGCAATACCGTCACGCGCCAGTTGGTCGATCACCGCGTTATCGTCCTGATGAGCGATGTTGTAGAGGTTTTGTACGCAGACGACATTGACGAGTTTGCGCGCCTCAGCGATTTGCGTGGGCGTGACATTGCTGATGCCGATATGGCGAACGAGTCCTTGCTGCTGCAATTCTGCAACGGCGCTCAATTGTTCTTCTATCGAACCTTCGGCCGTTCCCATTGCGCTGAACATGGTGCGCACGTTCACCACATCCAGCACGTCCAGGCCCAGATTACGCAGGTTGTCGTGCACAGCCTGGGTCAGGTCTTTTTTCGACGTGGCTGGAATCCAGGAGCCGTCTTCGCCGCGAATGGCGCCCACCTTGGTAACTATCGTCAGGTCATCTCGATAGGGATGCAGTGCTTCGCGAATAATCTGGTTGGTGACATGCGGCCCGTAAAAGTCGCTGGTGTCGATGTGGTTCACGCCCGACTCGACGGCTGCACGCAGCACGTCCACCGCGGCTTGACGATCTTTCGGCGGGCCAAATACGGCAGGACCTGCGAGCTGCATTGCGCCGTAACCGATTCGGTTCACCTGGCGGTCGCCAAGATTGAACGTGCCGCTTTTGTTTAAAGCATTCGTCATGTCTATCGCTCTTGCTTCGCTTGAGGGAAAACTATGATATGAAGGAACCTTCAGGTTTTGAATTCGCATTCCATGAGCACTGTCAAAGCATCGTTAAAGCCAAGAAAATCAGCGGTTCAGGCCCGATCCGTCGCGACGGTTGAGGCGCTTCACACCGCGACCCTTCAGGTTTTGACCCAGTACGGGCTGACCCGCTGCACTACCACGCGTGTCGCTGAGCGGGCCGGCATGTCGGTTGGCAGCGTCTATCAGTACTACCCGAATCGCGATGCGTTGCTGGCGGCGGTGCTCGAAAAGCATCTGCAGGAAGTTGTCGATACCGTTGAGTTGGCCTGCGGTCGATGTCACGGAAAAACAGTCGCTGAAATGGCATCGGGTTTTATCGTGGCGTTTCTGGCTGTCAAACTGCGTGATCCGGTGGTATCGAAAGCGCTCTACGCCATCGCAGCAGAGCGGGGCGGAGCTGAACTGGTCGCCCGCATAAACGCCCGCATGCTAGTCGCGATGACGAACATGCTGACCACGGCGTCTGACGCACATTTTGACAATCCCGCCCTGATTGCCTCGATCTCGCATACCGCAGTGGTCGGACCTGTGCGTGCCTTGCTTGAAGGGCATGGCAATCCTGACTTCGAGACCTGCCTCGAAGAGCAATTGACCTTGATGTTGACGGCCTATCTCCAAGCTCATCAGAGCGTTAACCGCCCATGAAGCCTTTTAGAATTCGTGAGTTAACTTCAGCCGACACTGAAGCGTTGCTGGCGTTTGAAGTGCGTAACCGTGAGTGGTTTGAATCGCACATTGATGCCCGCGAGCCTGACTTCTATTCGTTGCAAGGTGTCGCGGAGCATATCGACTGCTATCTCGCCGACTTTGCCCTTGGCGTCTGGCATCCATTTGTCATCGAAGATTCCAGTGGGCGAATAGTCGGGCGGGCAAATCTGAAAGGCATGAGTTCGTCAGGCCAGACTGGTGAAGTCGGGTATCGAATCGATCAGCACGCGTGCGGGCAGGGGCTGGCCACGTTGGCGTTGAGGCATATGATCGAGCAGGCAAAGGAGCGTTGGGGGCTTGTGCAACTGGTCGCTTATGTCTTCGAGGAAAACCTTGGTTCGAGGAAGGTGCTTGAGCGCTGTGGGTTCCGGCTAGAGCAGCCCTCGGGTGATGATGCAGAGTGTCGGTTTGTTCTTTCGGTTTAGAGAGGTCTGCATTCCGATACGCCGTTTTGTCTGGATGGCACGCCGCTGTCCGGTAGGAGCTAACTTGTTGGCGAGGCATTGGATCTTCTCAAGAAGATAATCCGCTTCGCCAACAAGTTGGCTCCTACCGGGACGGCGTTTCAATTCAATTTGATCAGCGTTAATGACCCCGACCACCTCCAAATGACCAGTCTTCACTTGCGGTTGTGGTGATGACCACCATCACATCCTCGGGGTTGAACCCTGGCGAACGTCCCAGTTTTTCCACCAGATCCCGATAAAAGCGCTGCCTGGTTTCAACGCTGCGAGGACGTCCTGCTGTAATCGCAATCAACACAAAGTCCTGGCTGCGCGGCCCGCCAAGATAGTTGCGGTCAAATATCAGCTCGCCCACTTCATGCTGGTGAATGACCTGGAAACGATCCGCCTCGGGCACCTCGAAACTGTCGACCAACGCTTCGTGCAAACTCTGAGACAGTGCCTGTAAATAGTCAGCGGATTTTCCTCGGTGCAGCGAAATACGTGCGAATGGCATGAATGATTACTCCTGGCCGCTGAAAGGGTGGGCTTCTAGTTCCCTGAGCAGATTCAATGCCGAAGCTGCCGTTGGCCAGCCTGAATAGAACGCCAGATGGGTGATGGCCTCATTTAACTCATCGACACTCAAACCGTTATCCCGCGCGCGTTGTAAATGAAACGGCAGTTGCTCGAGCCGGTACATCGCTACCAGCGCAGCCACTGTCGTCAGGCTGCGTTCGCGGGGCGTCAGTTGAGTGCGTTTCCACATGTCGCCAAACAGCACGCGCTCCGTCAGTTCTGCAAACTTTTGCGGATAATGCCCTTGTTGCTCAAGCCCTTGAGCGATGGATGAACTCATGATGCTTTCTCTTGATTCGCCAATGAGCCAGGAAAACTATCAAGTCGTAATCATTCCGAATATCAGATTAAATGGTGACCATGATCCCAAATAAGTGGACTGTTTCCATGCGTCGCCCCACCTTTGATCTTGATGTGTTGCGTACTTTCGTCACCGGCGTTGAATTCAACAGTTTCGCTAAAGCGGCAGATCGTCTCGGGCGATCAACGTCTGCGGTCAGTGCTCAATTAAAAAAGCTGGAAGAACAGGTTGGCACGCCTGTGTTGGCCAAATCGGGACGCGGGCTGGTCCTGACGCCCGTCGGGGAATCTCTGCTGAGTCATGCCCGTCGATTACTGGAACTGAACGACGGCATTTTTCAAACTTTGCACGAGAGCCAGACGGCCGGAACCATTCGTCTTGGTCTTCAGGAGGACTTTGGGGAGCACTTTCTCAGCGAGATCCTTCGGCGTTTTGTGCAGACGTATCCAATGGTGAGTCTCGAAGTCCGGATCGCACGCAACGCCGAATTGCTCGCTCTGATTGAAACCGCGGGGCTGGACCTGGCCCTGACCTGGGACACCGGGCACACCTCGCCTTATGCCGAGCATTTAGGCGAAACCCAAATGCACTGGATCGGGATTCGCGATACCCCGTTGCTGAGCCGTCTTGTGGATTCGCCCCTGCCGTTGATCCTGTTCGACGCCCCGTGCGTATTGCGCAGCGCCGCCACTCAGGCCTTGGATGCTGCGCAAATTCCGTGGCGCATAGCGCTGACCAGCCCCAGCGTAGGAGGAATCTGGGCCGCCGTCGCAGCCGGATTGGGCGTGACGCTGCGAACACGCATCGGCCTGCCGGATAACCTGACTTTTCTGGACGGTTTACCCTCGGTGCCGAGCCTTGGGTATGTGCTTCATGGCGCAGGAGAAGATCCAACGCCTGCGACGAGGCATCTGGCTGAGTTGATAAGGATGAGTTTGCAGGAGCAGACGGTCAATTTTGTTGGCGCGCAATAGGGCGTTAAGCAACGCCCTGACGAAACCGTTGCTCTGTTATCCCTATCAATCAGGTTTTTTAACCATCATGTACTGGCTGAAATTATTGATGTGATCGTCCAGATTATCTTCAAGCATTAGCCGGTACTGATCACAAAAATACTTCAGCATCGCCTCACGCGCCTGAGCCATTTCCTCGCCGGACTTGAAGCTGCGCGCGCTGACCCAGGCATTGAATCTTGTGGTGCCAAACATCATGGATGCATTGACCTGTCCGAGGTTTTCGAACGCTTTAAGCTGCTCGTTGGACAGTTCGATGTGCGCGTCGGCGCGGTCATAGAATGCTTGGTCGGTGGTATCTGACATTGCGGATTATCCTGGTCATTTTTTTTGGCTGGGTGCATTAAAGCATCTGCGTCGTCTGCATCCATAATTGCAATCGTTTGCAGGAGCTCAACGCCTGTCACCACGAGGTCTTGCGGCAAACAATGGGCCTGTAGGAGGGAACCTGTTCGCGAGCTGCCTGACGCGGTGTGTCAAACCAATCGCCTCGCCAACAAGTTGGCTCCTACAGATCACCCGTCTACCGGGCAACTCCACGGTTCAAATCATATCGATCCGTTCAACGCAGAGGCCAGGACCAGCCGCTCAAGCCCGATGCCGAACCCGGCACCTTCTCGATAGGCTCCGCCACCGACAACTTGTTGCTGTGCGCCTAAAGCAGGGCATCGCACTTCGAAGCCATTGCCTTCCAGGTAGTAACTCAGCCCGCGTTTCACGGCCAGATTGAGTTCGTAGTCGAGGCCCAACGAGTCGAGGAAACCCGTGCAAATGGCCTGGCTACGCTGCAAAGCCTCCACCGGGTCGGCACTCAGGATTTCGAGTCCCAGTTGGGTGAACTCGCGGTACCGACCGGCTTGCGGACGCTCATATCGATAGCATCGCGCAACGTAGAAAAACATCGCCTCTTCCCGTGATCCGAGCAGTACATCGTTGCGCTCCTGAAAAAGCGCGGTGGCCTCCGGGATGAGGCAACAGGGACGTCCGGCCTTGTCATTGAAAGCCCACATTTGCCCGATTATTTCACTTCCGCCGGCCTTCTCGATAAAAGTGTCCTGACCCCATAACGCTGGAACGATGGCTTCCTCAGCTCCAGCTTCGATGAAGATAACTCCGGAAACGGCCTTCTATTTCACGCATGATTGCTGCTTCTTTCCCGGTTACTATTCGTGTTCCACGTAGCATTGTCATTTTTGTGATCTCCAATTTACAGGCAATAAAAAAGGCGCCATTGGCGCCTTGGTTTTGTTCATTGAGTCGTCAGAACAAGTGGTTTGAGTTCTGATGGATCGATGAGCATGAGCAACCGCGGCACCTTGAGCGAGGTCCGTGATGGTGATGTCGGTTGCATTGAATAAATTTGGTCATGGCCAATCCTTGCACAGAACCGGGAGCGCCGACAAGGCACCCCATTTACGGCAACTGCATACGAGAACAATAGACAGCAGTGACGCGCATGAATGAGTGGGATATTTTCGAAACGGAACACTGGCGAGTCAGCCATCGACGCGATGCACGCTACGGCGGTTACCTGATGGTCAGCTCAGTCGCAGCCGCTTCGGATTTCATGGACCTCGGCGATTCAGCACTGGCTTCGCTCGGAGACGCCCTGCGGCAAACCGAGCAGCTTCTTTTTCAGGTCTTTGAGCCTGTGAAGGTCATCGTCTACAAGCTGGGTTTTTCGGCGGGTTTCAATCTGCACTTTCATGTGGTTCCAGTGACGCATTCACTGTTGGCAGAAATAGAAAAACATCCGGATTACGCTAGCGAACCTGACGGGAATGACACCATTCTTTTCTTGAGCCGCGAGTACTGCGAGCGGCCATTGAATGCCGAGGAGAGTGAAGCTCAGCACACGACAGTGATGAATCTTCGGAAGCTTTACTGCGCAAATAGCCTGATCTAAATACTTGTGCGCACCTCAAGGCCGCCGATAATCATTGCCTGCTTAACGAGTAAGTGGAGTTTCTGTGATACCGGGATATCGCGTACGCATTTATTGCTTTTTAGGGGCTGTTTTCTGCCTGGGCTGTGCCTGGCTAGCGGGGGAACGTCTGCATGACGCCTTCACCCTTTGGCAATTCGATGCGCTCACCGGGCCACGTCGGCAATCGGTGAAAGAGCATCTGATATTCGATGACCAGCCAGGGCGTTTCCTTTGGTATCTATTGGAAACCATCGCGACCTTCATCTTCTTCAGCGGCGCAGGACTTGCCATGACATGGGGCGCGCTGCGAGGTCGTCGGGCATTCAAGCGTTGGCATTAGAAGTTTTAGTCAGCTCTTGTGCTCAGTCGGCCGAGGGGACCAGAAACTCAACATCATCTTTCTTCGCTGCCTGGCTGCTATCAGAAAATATAATCCTGTGACCTGGAGTGCATTATCTCTAGGAGCACCCCGATGTCCCTGACAACTCGCTGTCGCGAAGCAAACGGGTGACCCTGGTAGGAGCCAACTTGTTGGCGAGACGTCGGACCTGCATTGTGAGAAATTCCGCTTCGCCAACAAGTTGGCTCCTACCGTGTCCGCGTTTCCAATCCATTATTGAAGTGATGTTTGATGAAAGTGCGCCTTGTGTCCCTGACACACCGCAGTCGCGAAGCAAACGGCTGACCCCGGTAGGAGCCAACTTGTTGGCGAGACGTCGGACCTGCATTGTGAGAAATTCCGCTTCGCCAACAAGTTGGCTCCTACCGTGTCCGCGTTTCCAATCCATTATTGAAGTGATGTTTGATGAAAGTGCGCGTTGTGTCCCTGACACACCGCAGTCGCGAAGCAAACGGCTGACCCCGGTAGGAGCCAACTTGTTGGCGAGACGTCGGACCTGCATCGTGAGAAATTCCGCTTCGCCAACAAGTTGGCTCCTACCAGGTCTGTGTTTCAAATCCATTATTAAGTGATGTTTTATGAGCGCTGCCGATGTTTGACGCTGCCCCTTGGTCGTTCCAACAGAGGAGAATCCTCGCTCCCAATGATCCGCTTTAGCCGGAACTTACCTCGCTACGTTAGTATTGGTTTTTGTGAACAGGAGGCCGATATGCAGCGTCTGGCGAAACCAACGGATTACGTGTTGACCGATGTTCTTGGAAAACAGATGTACACGATTCCATGGGAGACCCGACTGTGCCCAGGTAATCCTGCTGATGATCCGCAAGATGGCGCGTCGCTCTATAACGAGTTTGTGCTGGCTCAAGCCAATGGCGAGCAATCGCGAACGCCTGAGCAACAGGTCGACGATATTATTGAGTGGACCCTCGCGACACCCGGTGAGGCGGCGCGCAGTCTGGCGGTTGATCTGGCAGCGGCGTATCAGGGCACGTATCAGTTTCGGATAGAAGATCTTGAACACTGGGACCCGCAAACCAAAGCGTTTCGTGCGCATCTGATTTTCCACAATCAGGATCTTCGTAGTCTTCGCGCCTCACAGGTGATGGCTTTACGAAACAGATCAACGACGTAAAACAGCGAGGTAATTGATGTCTGCAGATCCGCTATGCCTTGTGTTTGTGCCTGCTCTTGTCGCGGTCCTGAGCGCCGCTGAGAACAGCAAAGGTTCGCCACTCACGGAAGCCGAGGTGGTTGATATTCGAGACCGCGCCACCTGTATCGCTCTGTCGTTCAGCACTGCGCTTGAGATGGAACAGGCGCGTGGATATCCCGATATCGTGGCTGAGGATTGCTGGAACCAATGGCAAACGGTGCGACTGCAATTGGCTTGAGGCTTACCTGATTCCTGATTTAGATCAAAGCCGCTTCTTTATCGAGCTGATTATTGTGACCAGGGTTCAATTAGGTCACTGGTTGCCAATCCATGCTCACAGAGCTAAGTTAGAAGCATGACCAACCAAAACGATACGCCGCCATCGCGCGGTCCCTCAGATCACAGCGTTCGCGATCAGGTCGTGGACGCTGCTACAAAGCATTTCGGCCACTATGGGTATGAGAAGACCACGGTGTCCGATCTCGCCAAGGCCATTGGTTTTTCCAAGGCCTATATCTATAAATTCTTTGACTCCAAACAGGCCATCGGCGAGGTCATTTGCTCTAACCGACTGGCGATGATCATGGCCATCGTGAACGCCGCGATCAAGGATGCGCCAACAGCTTCCGAGAAGCTGCGCCGCCTGTTCCGGTCGCTGGTCGAGGCTGGCAGTGATCTGTTTTTCCATGATCGCAAGCTCTACGACATTGCGTCCGTGGCAGCGCGGGATCAGTGGCCGTCCGCGATGGCCCATGACGAACGCTTGCGCCAGCTCATTCAGCAGATTGTGCTTGAGGGCCGGGAGTCTGGCGAGTTCGAGCGCAAGACGCCGCTGGACGAAGCTGTGCAAGCCATTCATCTGATTATGCGCCCTTACATCAGCCCGGTGCAGTTGCAATACAACCTGGAAATCGCGTCCACAGCGCCTGTACTCCTGTCGGCATTGATACTGCGTAGCTTGGCACCATGATGTTGTGACCATTGACTAATTTGGTCACTATCTAGAGAATTGGATTCCCGCTCACTTATTGAAGTAAGGGATCCTATGCTCTGGTCCAGACCTGCCACTATCGCCGTGTGTGTGCTGCCATTCCTGCTGGCTGCCTGTGGCGAGTCCTCGAACGTACGTGATCCGCGCAATCAGCCTCCACTGGTGAGGACTGCTGCCGTCGCGAACGCCGTCGATTCATCTCGATCGTTCACGGGCGTTGTTGTTGCTCGCGTTCAGAGCGATTTAGGGTTTCGCGTCTCCGGCAAGGTCCTGGAGCGTCTGGTGGATACGGGGCAGACAGTCAAGCGTGGTCAGCCGCTGATGCGTCTGGACCCTATAGATCTTGATTTGCAGTCCAGGGCCCAGCAACAGGCCGTTGCCGCTGCAGAGGCGCGCGCGCGGCAGACGACATCAGATGAGGTACGTAATCGAAATCTGATCGCTTCAGGTGCCATTTCTGCGTCGAGCTATGACCGGATCAAGTCGTTGGCCGACACTGCAAAAGCCGAACTGAATGCCGCGCAAGCCCAGGCCAGCGTTGCCCGCAATGCGACGGGATACGCGGCGTTGCTGGCTGATGCCGACGGGGTGGTTGTCGAAACCCTGGCAGAACCCGGACAGGTCGTAAGCGCAGGTCAGCCGGTGGTGAGGCTGGCAAAAGCGGGGCAGCGAGAGGCCATCATCCATTTGCCCGAAACACTGCGTCCGGCTGTGGGCGCTCCCGCTCAGGCGAGGTTGTACGGTAATAACTCAAGCGTTATCCCTGCGACGCTGCGACTCCTTTCAGACGCTGCAGATCCGCTTACCCGTACCTTCGAGGCCCGTTATGTGCTGGACGGCGCCTATGCCAGTGCACCGCTCGGTTCCACGGTCACGCTCAGCATCGCTGACCCCAAAGAGGCTGAATCTGCATTTACAGTGCCCGTCGCGGCAATCCATGACCCCGGCAACGGGCCGGGCGTTTGGGTTATTTCAGGTACACCTGCGAAAGTGTCATGGCGTGCCATCGAACTGCTCGGTGTCAGCGACGACTCGGCAAGGGTGAGCGGCAGCCTCAGGCTCGATGAGCAAATCGTGGCGTTAGGGGCGCATCTGCTTCATGAGGGCCAGGAAGTGCTGGTTCTGCGTCCGGGCGCCAATGGCGTCGCAGGAGTGAGGCCATGAGTGGCGGGCGCTTCAATCTTTCGGCCCTTGCGGTTCGCGAGCGGTCCATCACGTTGTTCCTGATTTTCCTGATCGGGGTGGCCGGAACGCTTTCTTTTTTTAAATTGGGTCGCGCAGAAGATCCTCCATTTACCGTCAAACAGATGACCGTTATTTCTGCCTGGCCGGGCGCCACTGCGCAAGAGATGCAAGATCAGGTGGCCGAGCCGCTTGAAAAGCGCATGCAGGAACTCAAATGGTATGACCGAAGCGAGACCTACACCCGTCCAGGCCTGGCGTTCACCATGGTTTCACTTCAGGATAAAACGCCGCCTTCCCAGGTGCAGGAGGAGTTTTATCAAGCCCGCAAAAAACTGAGCGATGCCGCGCGATCCTTGCCTGCCGGGGTTATCGGTCCGATGGTCAATGATGAGTTCTCGGACGTGACCTTTGCGCTCTTTGCGTTAAAAGCAAAAGGTGAACCCCAGCGTTTGTTGGTGCGCGACGCTGAATCCCTGCGGCAGCGCTTGTTGCATGTGCCCGGCGTAAAGAAGATCAATATCATCGGAGAGCAGGCCGAGCGCATCTTTGTGTCGTTCTCTCATGAGCGGTTGGCGACGCTGGGCATCTCGCCTCAGGACATTTTTTCAGCACTGAACAACCAGAACGTGCTGACGCCTGCCGGTTCGATAGACACCAGCGGGCCCCAGGTGTTTTTGCGTCTGGATGGCGCCTTAGACACGCTTGAGAAGATCCGCAACACGCCCATCGTGGTTCAGGCCAAAACGCTCAAGCTGGCGGATGTCGCGACGGTTGAACGGGGTTACGAAGACCCGGCGACGTTTATGGTGCGCAATCAGGGCGAGCCCGCGCTTTTGCTGGGCATCGTGATGCGCGAGGGCTGGAACGGTCTGGATCTTGGGAAGGCGCTGGATGCCGAGACGTTGAAAATCAACACCGCTATGCCACTGGGCATGACGTTGTCGAAGGTCACTGATCAGTCCGTCAACATCAGCTCGGCCGTTGATGAGTTCATGATCAAGTTCTTTGTCGCGCTGCTGGTGGTGATGCTGGTCTGCTTTCTCAGCATGGGCTGGCGAGTGGGCGTGGTGGTCGCAGCAGCTGTGCCTCTTACGCTGGCGATCGTCTTCGTGGTGATGGAAGCTTCGGGCAAGAATTTTGACCGTATTACTTTGGGGTCATTGATTCTCGCCCTGGGGCTGCTGGTGGACGACGCCATTATCGCCATCGAAATGATGGTGGTGAAAATGGAGGAGGGCTATGACCGCATCAAGGCGTCCGCCTACGCCTGGAGTCATACGGCTGCACCCATGCTGGCGGGCACGCTGGTCACCGCGGTTGGTTTCATGCCTAACGGTTTTGCTCAGTCAACGGCGGGTGAATACACCAGCAACATGTTCTGGATCGTGGGTATTGCGCTGATTGCTTCGTGGGTGGTGGCAGTGGTTTTCACGCCGTATCTGGGCGTGAAAATGTTGCCCGACATCAAGCCGGTCGAAGGCGGGCATGCGGCCATTTACGACACCCCTCATTACAACCGCTTTCGACGAGTGCTCACCCGCGTTATCGCCCGAAAATGGTGGGTAGCAGGTGCGGTCATCACTGCTTTTGCCGTGGCGATTGTCGGCATGGGGCTGGTTAAAAAACAATTCTTCCCGACGTCAGATCGTCCGGAAGTGTTGATCGAAGTGCAGATGCCGTATGGCACCTCGATTGAGCAAACCAGCGCCACGACAGCCAGGATCGAAGCGTGGCTGAAAGAGCAGGAGGCGGCAAAAATTGTCACGTCTTACATCGGACAGGGTTCGCCGCGTTTTTACCTGGCAATGGCGCCGGAGCTGCCGGACCCTTCGTTCGCAAAGATCGTTGTGCTGACCGAGAGTCAGGAAGCACGGGAGTCCCTCAAGCACACCATTCGCGAGGCAGTTGCTCAGGGCCTGGCACCTGAAGCTCGGGTGCGAGTCACACAACTGGTATTCGGTCCGTATTCACCCTTTCCAGTCGCCTACCGCGTGATGGGGCCCAACCCTGACACACTGCGTGAAATCGCCGGGCAGGTAGAAAAGGTGCTGCTGTCGAGTCCGATGATGCGAACCGTCAACAGTGACTGGGGGCCACGCGTACCGACGCTGCATTTTTCGCTGGATCAGGACCGCTTGCAGGCAGTTGGACTGACGTCCAGCGCAGTCGCCCAGCAATTGCAGTTCCTGCTCTCAGGCGTGCCGATTACGTCTGTACGCGAAGACATTCGCTCGGTCGAGGTGATGGGGCGGGCGGCAGGAGATATCCGTCTGGACCCAGCGCGCATCGAGGGCTTTACTCTTGTGGGCTCTGCCGGTCAGCGCGTTCCGCTGTCGCAGATCGGAGAAGTGGGTGTGCGCATGGAGGACCCCATTCTGCGACGCCGTGACCGCGTACCGACAATTACGGTGCGGGGCGATATAGCAGAAAACCTGCAACCCCCGGACGTGTCCGCGAAGATCATGAAAGATCTGCAACCCATCATTGCCAGCCTTCCTGATGGATATCGCATCGAACAGGCCGGATCGATAGAGGAGTCAGCCAAAGCCACGGTGGCCCTGGCGCCTCTGTTTCCGATCATGATTGCGATTACTTTGCTGATCATCATCCTGCAAGTGCGATCAATGTCGGCGATGGTCATGGTGTTTCTGACCGCGCCGCTTGGGTTGATCGGCGTGGTGCCGACCTTGCTCTTGTTCGGTCAGCCGTTCGGAATCAACGCCCTGGTGGGGCTTATTGCGCTGTCCGGCATCCTGATGCGCAATACGTTGATTCTGATCGGGCAGATCGACCACAACGAAAAGGAGGGGCTCGATCCGTTTCATGCGGTGGTTGAAGCGACCGTACAGCGGGCACGTCCGGTGCTGCTCACGGCTCTGGCGGCGATTCTGGCGTTTATCCCGCTGACCCACTCGGTGTTCTGGGGCACCCTGGCTTACACCCTGATTGGCGGTACGTTGGGAGGCACCGTCATGACGCTGGTTTTCCTGCCGGCGATGTATTCCATCTGGTTCAAAATTCGTCCTGACAATGGCAAGGCCGTGTAACGCCAGGCAGTGCTCACTTGATCGTTTCAGGGGCACGTCGAACTGCTTTTTGATTCCTGGCCGGGCGGGCGAATGAGCCGAGCGCGTGAAGTGGTTCATGCACAAGAGGCTTGCCACAGTGATGACTTCCCCGCCGTACAAACGTAGTCTTGGTGGATCGTTTTCCAGATAACTACAAAAACTCAGGAGTCATCGATGCAACCGATCCGTCTCGGTCTGGTGGGCTACGGCAAGATTGCCCAGGATCAGCACGTTCCCGCTATAACCGCCAACCCCGCGTTTCAGCTGGTGGCCGTCGCAACGCAAGGTAAGCCTTGTGCCGGTGTAGAGAACTTTCAGTCCTTGAGCGAGTTGCTCGAAAAAGGCCCGCAAGTTGATGCGATTGCCTTCTGCACACCGCCGCAAGGGCGATTCGCGCTGGTGCAGGAAGCGTTGGCGGCGGGTAAACATGTGTTGGTCGAGAAGCCGCCGTGCGCCACGTTGGGTGAAGCGATGGCGTTGGCGAGTCAGGCTGCGGAGCAGGGCGTCAGCGGGTTGTTCGCTTGGCATTCGCGTTATGCACCCGGGATCGAAGCTGCTCGCGACTGGCTGGCCACTCGCACTCTGCATAGCGTGCAGATCGACTGGAAAGAAGACGTGCGCAAGTGGCACCCCGGTCAGGCATGGATCTGGCAGCCGGGTGGTCTGGGGGTTTTCGATCCGGGCATCAATGCCTTGTCGATTGCCACCCATCTTCTGCCGCTGCCGCTGTTCGTGGAGTCCGCCGAACTGCGAGTCCCGAGTAACTGTCAGTCGCCGATTGCCGCGTCCATCAAGATGTCCGATTCGCGTCAACTGGATGTTCGCGCGGAGTTCGATTTTGACCATGGTCATGATGAACTCTGGAGCATCGAGATTCGCTGTGCCGAAGGTCTCCTGCGACTGGACAACGGTGGTGCGCTGTTGAGCATCGACGGCGTACGTCAGGCCGTTTCGGAGGAGGGCGAGTACGCCGCTGTATATCGAAACTTTCAGCAGTTGATTGGTGACAAAGCCAGTGATCTGGATTTGCAGCCGTTACGACTGGTCGCGGACAGTTTTTTTGTCGGCAGCCGGACGTTGGTGGCGCCGTTTTACGATTAGGTCTGAAGAAACCCGATTTGTAGGAGATCGCCCGGTGCCCCTGACACCGCGCTGTCTCGCTGCAAACACAGTTCCATGTGTGTTGCTTGGTCTGGGCGGCATTCCGACGATAAGGACACCGCGGTGAATCCTTCAGGCTGCGTCGCCTTCATCGCGGGCAAGCACCGCTCCCACAGGTTATGCGCGATCTCGTAGGACCGGCTTTAGCCGGGAGGGCGTCGGGACAATCACCCAACCTTCTTGGGAATACTGCCTTCCCGGTTAAAGCCGGTCCTACAGGGCTGTGTTTGCTGCGCGACAGCGCGGTGTCACAGAGACCAGAACAGGGGCGCTCCTACAGGGCTTGTGTTTTTCCTGTTGGAGCAAGCAAACGCGGTGCTTTACCGCGCATTTACCACCTGCATATTCATTGACGTGTAATCTTTTTCGTCAGTGCGGGCATGATAGAAAAAGCCGTAATCCACAAGGTAGTAGTAATGCTCTGTCTGGGGGAGCGTAAAGCCACCCATGCTGGTGCGGCAGATAAGTGCTTTCGCGTTGCCCTGCAGATTGGCGTGCAGTTTTTTCGCGGGTTGCTCGCTGTCCACTGAACACTCTACGGTTTCGGGGTCTTCGCCCAGTTTCCCAAGCACATTACTGGACAGGCTTCGAGTGAAGGTGTAACCCACTTTGCTGCCCACGTTCAGGTGTTGCCAGTCGCCCTGGAAGGTCAGACTTTTCATTACCAGAGTGTCATGGGAAAGTTTGGCTTGTTCTCTGCCGGACAGCTCCAGCAGTCCGCGCCAATTAATCTGACGCCCGACGTGATTTTCGTTTTTATGGGCAATCGCGAGCTGCCCGGTAGTCGGGTCTGTGGACAGAGTAAGCGCTTTGCCGTCTTTCCATTCAATCTTGCCATTGCTGCGTGTCCCGGCGAACTCGATGTAATTGAGCTGTCGGGGCGGCGCTGGCATGCGCAGTTGTTCGATGTTTTTCAAGACTGACGGATTGACGTCGGGCAGGGCATCGGCTGCCACCGTTGCCTTGCTGCGCTGCTTGTGTGCAGGCAGGGAGGCCAGCGAGTCGGGTGCCTTGCACACATGCTCGAACAGTCTGGACAGGTCCTCGTCCGCGGTATTTACGGTCTTTGATACGGGAAGTCTCTCAATTTGCCCGTCGGTAACTTCATTTTTGGCGTTGAGGTAATAAAGCCCCAGCAGAGTTGCGTTACGCGCGCTGCAGTCCATGACGTAGTGTTCGCGTGTCTGGGTGAAAGGCGCGGTGTTGGACGGGCTGATACTGGTTTTCGGCTCATCATGGGCCGACCAGAACTGCACCTTGTCGCCCTTTTTCTGCAGGCTCGTGATGTCGAGCAGGAGCTGTTGTTTGTCGTCAGATCCGGCCACCTGACGCCAGTCCGGCATGGGCAGGTTTTTACATGCGCGAGTGAAGTCCCGATTGTCCATCAGCACGGTATGGTATTGCGCTGGCAGTGGCGTTGCAGGGGTGTAGAACCCGTAATTGCCGGGGTAGAAGCGCCTGTACTTGAATGAATAAACCGCATTCACCTGCGGCTGGGAGCAAGCAGCCGAAAACTGTGAAGAACTCCAGAATGGCGGGCCTGAATCGGTCGGGTCAGCGACCTGAAAGTTAATCACGTCACCTTCACGCATCACGCTGTTGGGTGTGAAAGGCTGTTCAAGCAACGCAGTCTGTTTGTCTGCTGGCACCTGATGGCTGGAGCAGGCTGCAAGGCTCATGAAGGCAAGAGGAAGAATCGTGCGTCGCACCGGTGTCTCCAGTCAGTCCGTTTGATGGGGGATAATTACATAAGTGGTTAGATACGAAATCAGGATTTTGACAGGGCAGGCTCAAACGCCACCTGGAAATCCGCTGCCAACAAACGATGAGCCCTTTCAAGCAGGTCTGTTGATTGATCCCGCTGCGTATTGAACAAGCTGATACCCAAATGATGTTCAAGGTGCAGCGTGAGCGTTTGATCGCCTACCTGCAGGTCCCAGTAACGCTGATCAAGGCCGTCGATTTTTTGCGTCCAGACGCCTTGAAAACTGTGCTCAAGCTTTCGGGCGATCACTTCAAATAAATGCCAGTCGGCTGCTTCGGATATTCTCAGTTCCACTGGGTTACCTCTACTCGCAAGTTGTTGCCTTGCTTAACCGGGGATGACCTGCCGACCGGTTACGGGTTATATAACACTCCGCAACTGACCACACGACCCAAGAGCGCCAGACAATGTTATCTGAACAACAGGCCCGCGCCATCGTGCTTGCTCTCCATGACGGTTATCTCAGGGACGGAAAGCCGGAGCGTTTTGTTGTTTATTTTTGTGAGCTTTCTGCCAATGGCGATTACTGGGTAGTTCGCTCCAATTCTGAGGATTACGTTGTGCATGGCAAGACGGAGTATTGCTATGTTGGCGTTAATGCTCACCTTGTCGACGTCTTGACTGGAGCGGTCGAGACAGTTTGCAGTGCCATAAGTGTTGAAGAGTACCTGCAAGACAAGTACGACCTGCGTACGGCTGGGGAAAATCTTTACGTGCTCACTCCAACGTTTAGCCGTGAAAACAAACCCGAACTGATTAACCTTCGTCAAAAACTCGAGTGCTCTTACCCGCAAGCCTTGATGTTGATAAATGAGCATCGCCAGTGGTTGACGGGCACACGTCGGCATCTCGAATGTACGCAGCAGTTGCTTGCGGATCAGGGCGTCTCCACCCGGATCGAGCTGCACCCTGACTCGGGCCAGGCGATTATTATTGACGTCGAATGCTGGCATATCGGCGCTGCGTTGAAGGCACTTCGTTCCAGGATTGCCGCTTTCTCGAAGAGCGATCAGCAAGCGCCATGAACAAAAAACTACCTGAGCGCGAAATCAAAACGCTGCTGATAGCCGCCGAAGAGCATGGCCTGGCGCTGAGTGATCTGGAGCAAATCAGACTTCAGTCCGAAATGAATTCGGCAGACATCCTGAACAAGTTGGCACTAACTGTTGCCGAGGGCTACCTGTCGCACGCCTTGACCTATGAGTTTTGCGATGGCGTCATGAATGGGATCGCGAATGCCATCGTCGAGGTAGGCATAGTGACTGATCTGCCACAGCCAGCCTTCGCGCTTTATCAGGCTTTCGATCAAGGCGAGTGGGTTCGCAGCAATGATCCGCCAGATACTGATCCGGGTGAGAAATACACCAGACCTGTGGTGATGGAAATAATGAACTCATTGGAAGTAAACGAAAAGGAACCCCATATGCTCCGCCTGATCTGGCTGCGCGATGATATGCAGTACAGCAATACCTTCGCACAGTGGGTGCACGAACAATTTGCTTATGAGTACGTCGATCGCCCATTGAGTGACTGGCAGCGTGAGTTTGCCGAAGGGCAGGTTAATGGTGACTGGCAATGCCTGATCGCCGTCGAGGACGGCCTGCTTCTGGGCGGTGCTGCACTGGCCAGAAATGACCTGGCCGAACGCCCTGACATCGGCCCTTGGCTGGCCTGCGTTTTCATCGCCCCGCATGCACGGCAGCGAGGTCTGGCGGAGCAACTGATCGAAGGCATTTGCGCTACAGCGAAAGCCAACGGCAATACGCGACTGTATCTGCATACCCACGATCGCCATGAGTACTACGCCAAGCGCGGCTGGCAGGTGCTGGAGAGTTTTCAGGCGTGGGGTAAGGAACACAGGCTGATGGGGCGGGATCTTTGACTGTGCTTGAAGTCGGGCAGCCCTCGGCTGATACCCACCACATTTTGACAAAAGGACCTGTCGATGCCGACTCCGAAACTGCATCTCATGTGCGGCAAGATCGCCTCCGGCAAATCAACACTTGCGAAGGCACTTGTCGCTGAACACTCGGCAATCCTGCTGAGTGAGGATCACTGGCTCTCGAGGCTTTACCCTGGCGAGATCAAGTCAGTGACCGACTATGTGCAATTCGCCCATCGAATTCGTGATGTTTTGCGCCCGTTGGTGATCGATATATTGCAGTCGGGCATCAGTGTTGTTCTGGATTTCCCCGGCAATACCCGTGCAGACCGAGAGTGGTTACGCGGTCTGGCGGAGTCAGGCGGGGTAGGGCACTGTTTACACCATCTGGATGTGGATGATGATATTTGCCGCGCCAGGTTGCACGCCCGCAACAAGAGTGGTGATCATGACTTTGCGGCGACCGACGCGGAGTTTGATTTGATCACTCGACACTTCCAGACGCCAACGCCGGAGGAAGGGCTGGATATTGAGGTTCACCGTTTGTAATTCATCAGTTGATTGACGATTGTCAGGGCACCCAGCCCTGACAATCTCCATCATCAAACGGGTAAAAAGCGATGAACCTTGGCTTTCAATATCTCAATCAATTCAGGTTGCATGTATTCAAAGTCGTCAGGGATATCGAGGCAAACAACTCGCTTGTCTTTCAGCGCACTGGCAAACCTTGCCTTGAGTTTCCTGCGATGAGCAGGCTCCATGACGAATATCAGCTCCGCCCTCTCGACAAGCTCCGAGTCCACGGGAACGTCGGCGTCATGACCGACCCCCGCAGAGGACGTTGTTACACCCGGCCAGTTTGCAAAAACATGTTCAGCGGTCGGGCTGCGCAATCTGTTTTTACCGCAGACGAAAAGTACATTCAGCATGTATGAAACCTTTAGCCGACAGGGTTGGGATCGGTCAGTCGTTGTTTAGAATAGTGCTGTCGCAACCCGTAGACTTTGCGTGATTTCAGGAACGCATGCCCATCCATATCACGGTTTCTGTCCACGCCGTTACTAATGGGTTAAGCGCTCTGAACCAAGGATCGCGGACATCAATTTGCGCCGCTGATTGGTCGTGATGGTGTTGTTCCTCTTCCACGATCGAAGTAATAGCGGCCACTGCATGTGGATCGATATCACCGAGTTCATGAAGCTGATGAGCCAGGTGTTTGAGCACGACACTTTCCACCGCGACGGTGGTCGCCACAATGGCTTTGCGACCACAGATGCCGGTAACCAGACCCAGCACCAGACCGCCAATACCGCACAGCCAGTAACTGCGGCAGCGCGGATAATTGCGCCGTTGCAGTTCAGCTTGAAAAACCGTCCGGTGACGGCGCTCATGGGAGAGAAACTCCTTGAGTTCACTCACCATATCTGGAGCAAAGAGCCGAGCCATGAACAACTGCCCGCTATAGATACAGATAGCGCCGTGCTCGCCGGCGTGGTCGACTTTCATTATTCGGTTGCCAAGAGGCGGGTAGTCAGTTTCAGTCACGCTACTTATGCCTTGTCCGAGACGGCGGACAACAAGTTTATCCTCTTTTCAGCATCGACCCTGACTCGGCGCTGTTGTGACACCGACACCTTGTCTGTGGGATTGGGTTCATTCGGGAAGAGTCGATTTTCGGGATGAAAATGCAGTGGATGTACTGGCCACTTTATGCACAAAGCCAATCCGGAACCGGGCAAGTGATACTTTTGCCTCTTCACGCATCCCCCAAAAACATCACATGCGTCGCGTGATCATCATCCAGCGTCTGAAAGCCGCAGCGTATGTAAAACGCAGCTGCATCTGAGGTGTCAGTGGACAGGCGCACGATGCGGAAATGTTGAGTTGCGTGTTCCACAAGGCGATTGACCAATGCCCTTCCGATGTTCTGACCTCTTGCTTCACGCGCTACGTACACCCTGCGTAGCCTGCCGATGTTTTCCTGAGTAAACGGGTCACGCGTCAGGCCTCCAATGCCTACGAGACGGTCTCCCAGATACGCTGCCATAAGGCATTCGCCCTGCGTGTCGAAGCGATTGGTTCCGGTACGCCATTCTTCAATCAAACGTGTGAGAAATCTGAAGCCCTCTGCGGTGGCTTCTTTTTCCAGTACCAGAGTCTGGGCAGGCAGTGTGGTGATGAGTTGAATATCTAGTGGCGACACGCGATGTCCTCGTATTAAGAGAGTCACTGCCTTCCCGGAAAATACGTGCACGGATTACCCATCAGGCAAACGGCAACGGCCCCGGGAATTTGCCGATCGGAACCCAATGGGTGATAAGCCCGGTATCAGGTTTCCAGTGATGCAAGAGCAGGGCTGGGGGTTCTACGTAAGAGGCTTCCGGCGCATTTGCGTCCAGCGCCAAAGCGATGGCCGTGGTTGTGCTGGGAGCGGTGCACAACAAGGAGCCACCAAAGCGCAGTTGCATCGACCGGTGGATGTGCCCGCAGACTATTCGCTCGATGGCGGGGTAGCGCTCGACCACTTGAACAAGCCGGTGCGCATTGATACAGGCATACGTATCGATGTAAGGAATGCCGCTCAAGAACGGTGGCTGGTGAAGCATGATCAAGGTTGGTCGATCCGGCTCTTCCGCAAGGGCCGCTTCCAGCCATGCCTGTGCTGCTTCGGTCATGTCGCCGTGATGTTCGCCGGGCACGGTGATATCCAGCCCTATGATACGGACGGGCCCAAGGTCTGAAGCAACAAAGTGCAGCGGCCCATCGCGTTCAGCGCTTTCTGCCTGAGCAAACGCAGACCTGAACAACTCGCCATCATCATGATTGCCAGGGATCATCAACAGCGGTTGCTTGATCTCCGCCAGCAACGCGCGGGCCATTTCGTATTCTTCCGGTTGTCCTTCATCCACCAGGTCACCGGTGATGATCACCACATCCGGGCGCGGATGAAGGGCGTTCAGATGATCGATGGCCTGTTTGCACATCGTGTTTGAATCCACCAATCCTTTATAGAGTTCGCCTTTTGGCCTGATGTGCGGGTCTGACAGGTGGGCGATGAGCACTGGGTGTCCTCCCTGGAAAATGACTAGCTGTCGATGACAGCCAGTTTTAACCATTTAAACAGCGAAGGCGAGCGCCAGAAGTGGAGCGCCACCCGCCACGACGGCCCGCCAATTCACAAAAGCAGCGCACTCCACCAGCGCTGAAAATTGTTCAGGGCAGCGTTGCACTGGCAGAACCCTTTTTACTTCGCTGTCTTGAGGAAGTTGACCTGAACAATGAACGGGGAAATGTCGCCAACTGGCACGAACAGGTCATAGGCCTCCAGCGCGGTGAGCAAGGACACCGATCCAGGTTGAAGGTAAGTTACCCCCTGCGCGGTGACCGTCTTGCGAACTCACCTATGAATGAAGTACTGACTCGTTTGTCGATACAGCGATGGTTAGATCTGCGCAGGTGACATCTCAACCTTTAGCCTTTAGCGAATAAAAGCAAGTACGCGCTCATACATGGCAGCGTCCCGCGTGATCAGTAACAGACTTGGACAGGCGCCAAGCAGAGCGTGTGTTGGTTGCAAATCCTCAATTTGTGACCAGAACTCGACGACCTCATTGCTCTCTCTGAAAGGTTGAAATGCGATAGCTCTGTTAAATCTGGAGAGCCTTGCCCGACTTGGCAAGCGCTCAAAGACATACCATTCGTCAAAGCCCGGCGTGGGCAACTGAGCGACATCTTGAATCATCGGACTGATCACCAGGTCACCTACACATTGCCAACCGCTAGCTACCTCAGCAGTACTAAGGTTATAGGCTCCGCTATCCGACCATGCGATTGCAACGTGATGGCCCAGCACAAGCTGAGGAAGCTGGCTAATGACGTCGCCCAGGTTAACGTCGCATCCATTATCCCAGTTGAGGGTGCTGTAGCCTGCGTGCGCCCCGGTATGCAGTCCGACTGTCATGTATCTTCCTTGCAGTATTAGCGATTGGGTATGCCTCAGCACCTTACTCTGGGTGAGGATTGCGTCAACAGGCATCCAGGTTGTCTGACTGACAGCAATCGACCAGAGCGGCCGGTCGGCATTTAAGGGGGCGGCGGCGACCATTCAAAACGCAGAATCTATTCGGTTGAAGCCGACCAAGGTGATGCCGCTGATAATTTTGGCTTGGTCATCAGAGATGACTTTTTTGGTGATTCAGGAAATCGTGGGTAGCCGCTCCCGGTTCTGACCATTAGAGCCCATAGTCAAGGCAGCTAGCGATGCAGATTATTTTACAGTGGCCCAACCCTTGGGTCAGGCCGTTGCCACCCTCTATCCGACCACTTTCTCATCGAACCAGGCATCATTGGTTAATTCATGAAACCGATAGCCGTTCGGTAACCCAAGATACTTAACAAGGTCTGGACGGTTAACGGCGAGGTGCGGGGCATGCACAGTTTTCAGACTTTTGGTATCTCCGTTGTATTTGTCAGTGGTTATCCACCAACCAGACATATGCTCGGGGGAAGGGTACCGCACACCCTCACTTGCCTCTCCCTCGAGCACGCCATCGGAGATGACGATTAGTTGCTCAAATCGAGATGTAGTGAAATCTGCACCTACTTTCGAGCACACTGAGTGCTGCTCAATCCATAGCCTAAGCGTGGTACTGATACCAAGCGCATATTCATCCGTCAGCGGCACCTGCTCGAAAAATATCAGCTCACGATTATCGTTCAGCTCCATTTTGGTAATCCAGGACCCATAGCCCAGGGTTTCACCAGAAGCCACCTGATGACCTTCCTCAATGTAACGAACCACGAGGTCTATGAACTCAATCGCATCATTTCTCAGGTTGGTATCATTGAAGTTCACACTTATTTCGTAGCCAAAGCGTTCTAGCAAGCCCTCAGATTTCAGCGCCACACCGGCGTCTGTTTCCGCGTTAATAATCTTCATTGATTTCTCCTCGTAGCGCCACGCACCTGGCCACCCTGTAGTCGGCTACAGGTTAAGCAGTGCGGATATAGTCGTTGCTGCCCATAGGTTGGATTGAGGGGCTTTGGCTGGTTGATGATCCGGAATACGGTCCCCACTCTTGGTTCCCAACTCCGTATTTCCGCACGTATGGCAACCAGTCTCACGACCAATCTCAGCCATTCAGTCTCCTTCACCCTTATTCCAATCTCGTCCGGACCCTCGTGCAGAGAGGGACTCACCCGCAAAATCAGCCAGTCTGAGGGTGCCTTTTGAAGGCTCGTTGGATGAGTTTGAATCTGTTTCGCTGCCAAGTATATTTGTGGGGCCGATTTCAATCCTGTTGAATGGCGATGGCGATGTCGTCAACGCTGAGGAGGGTATGCCATCGATCATGCTATCGAGATTGCCCTTCACGGCAGAGCCGACCCAGATGGACATCACCGCAGTAATAAGCCGGTATAGCCAAAAAGGCGAACTCACCTTTAGGGTCTACGAGAGAGCGGAGGACGCCCAAACTGACGCCCTTTGAGAGTCGTGGAATAATACCAAAAGGACGCGTTATTAGTGGCAAGTGGGCATCTCTAAACCGGGAGGGTCAAATGTTTAAGTTGCATGAGATTTGGAAGTTTATTGATGAGAGTACTATGGCAATTTATTTTTGCTTCGAAGATCTCGAGCAGAATAAGTTTTGCGTTCAAAATGTGGAGTTTTACAAATCGCCTCTAGATGTTGATCGTGATACAAACGCTCGTAATCAGACGGCGCAGCTTTTCGTCGAAGAAAACCCCGTGGGGCGTTGCGATTGGGGTAATTCGCTCTTGGAAGCGATAAAAATCCACGATGATTACTTCAGCGACTAGATCCGTCTTTTCTGAGTACAGTGCGCTTTCTTCATTTAGGGTGGTTCTTTGGGGGGGCGACATGTCTTATGCTAAAAATAATATTCATTGTGTTGCGTCGTGGAATTTCGGTGGTTTCCATATCCAGTTCGGCAAGGGGAACACGTCAAGGATCGCCAGATGGCGATTTCCAGCCGGCCCTTGGCGCAAGCTGTAAAACTAAAGTTGATCGCCTGGACCCGCGAGGTTATAAAGCGACAAGTGATCCAAGAGCAAAAGGCCCCCACGGCCATCGGCCCGGTGTGACGACACCGGATGGAAGTCCTTATCTTTCGGTGCACCATTGATATGAGTAAATTTACGTATGACGACATAGTTAGAGTATCCGACAAGGCGCCATTGGAAATAAGGCCTGGCGAGCGAGCATGGGTAGTTGGCGTTTACGACGGTCGTCTCGGTGGATATTTTGATCAATTTCCACCAGGTACTATCTACTTAATTGAGTTTGAGGACGGTTCGTCTATCGAGGTTCACGAGTCCATGTTGGATTTGATTGAATAGCCGGGTAAGGAGAGCCGATGATGGCGCCACTCCTGTTATTAAATAAAACTTGAATCTCGTGATTCGCTTGGGAGTACATCCTCAATGGGAACTTCCAAGCCCGCCAGAATTAACCGTTTGGGCATACCGCTCTGATGAGTATCAGTCATTGACGTCATCCTGGAGGCACACAGTGAAACCCGAAGAGCTGATCAGCGGAGCCGAAAATGTTATTGAAACTATTGGTTTCTGGCCATCGTTTCACGACGCAGAGGTGATCTCTCTTCTGGTATCTCGCGGCCTTCCGGACCAAGATTCGGCTACGATCGCGAAGCTCTGCGTGCACTACCGAGAGCATGATGTGGTTGGCGTTGGGACGGCGGACTTTGAATACGTATGCCAGAAAAGTTTACTGGTTGAGCTGATATTCAGTGATATCTATGACCTTTCACTGACAGATTTCAATCATCAAAACGTGCTCGAATCAATTGATCTGAAGCGATTGCAAGACTTATCGATTCTCGTGGATATCGTCTCGATCTGGGGAATTGGCGGAACCATTCGTTGCAACCATGTAGCCGTTGGAGCGGTAACGAATCTGCTGTCCTGATACTGATCTGCTCTAGATTGTACTCAGCTTTACATTGTATGGGGGGCGACATGGAGCGGGGTGGCTTGAGGTCGAGCATGCCCCAGCCATTTTCCCTTTGTGCTAATTGTCTACATTGATTCAGCGTCTCAGTGTTAGCAAGCTGGGCGAAGGTCAACTTTGGGTCGGATGCAAACTGATGCGAAGTCGCGCTCTCGGCCTTCCTGCCTGATAGTGTAGAAGCTCCCAATCACTTGAACTGGGCTACCCTGCGTAACCACCCCTTCAAGATGATCGACAAGGAACCGGATACTCATGGCATCACTGGATGACACTTTTCACAGTCTTCACCAACAGGGTTTGCTGATACTTGCCAACGTGGCGGACGCGGGTGGCGCTCGCCAGGTCGAGCGGCTGGGAAGCAAGGCCGTAGCCACCAGCAGCGCGGCAGTGGCCTGGGCCCACGGTTATCAAGATGGCGACAAGCTGCCTATTGGACTGTTGAGCAGTACCGTCGCCTCAATGTCCCGGGTGCTCAGCGTGCCGCTGACTGTAGATATCGAAGGGGGCTATTCAGACGACCTTGAGCACGTTGCCAAAGTCATCGCCACTGTCATTGACGCCGGTGCGGTAGGTATCAATATCGAGGATGGAGTCGCTCCGCCAGAGCTGCTCATCCAGAAAATCGACACAGCCCGAAGAGTCGCCGGCGAGCGGGGGATAAACCTGTTCGTCAACGTGCGCTGCGACGTTTACCTGAAGAACTTGTTCCCCGTTGAGCGGCGATTGGAAGAGCTATTAAGGCGCGCTGCGCTGTACGCCAGTGCGGGCGCGGATGGGCTATTCGCTGCAGGCGTGGTGGAGCCTCTGGAAATTGCCACGGTGTGTCAGGAATCGACATTACCGGTGAACCTGCTCTGGCGGCCGGGTCTTGCCACTCCGGAAGCCTTGGCGCAGATGGGAGTCCGGCGCTTGAGCGCGGGCTCGGCCATCGCGGAGTTCTTGTACGGAGCCATGGAGGGAGTGGCCCGCGGTTTCCTGGAAAACGGTCAACTCAACACCCACGACCTGAAGGCTAAAACCTACGGAGAACTCAACGCGCTAATGGCCTGTCGATCCCAGTGATACTCCTACTCGGCGGAAGACGACTACCGATCCATTGCGGACGTCCTGCATGCAGGAAAGCCAGTGAATCAGTTCCCGGACCAATGCATTGTCTGAACTGAAATATGCGGATGACTTTCTAACGGCTCCCATTCATCCAGGAAAGCAAAACCCTGCTTTAGATAGAAGTTTGAGGCTCTCGCATTGTCTGGAGAGACGTCGAGAAAAACGCCATCAAAGCCTTGGTCTATCGCGCGAGTTTTCACGGCCTCAACCAACTGAGTTGCTACGCCAGAGCCGCGTGCAGAGGGCGCAATCCACATTCCGATCAAGTTATAGCGATTCGCACTGCTCACTGCTGCACCGACCATTCCAACAGGTTTGTCACTGTCGAAAGCCAGCCAGAATGCCGTTCCGACTGATGATGCGCGGTCTTTCCACTGTTCGTCAGTGTATTTGGCGGCGGTTTGGTAAGTCACACCAAACGCCGTTGGCGTGTCCAGAAGTGCTGCGAGTCGGACTTGCTTCAAAAGCATCCAGTCTTTTGTTTCGGTCAGTCTAATGTCCATAATCTTCCTGGAAAATCAGCAGGGTAAATGTCCTACTCTATCAGTCGACCAACAGTTTCTGGCCAACTCCCGCCCATCGTGACCGACAGCGGTCGTCCAGAAACAACCACAATTACAAAACAACCAATCCGATTGGCTCCGAGGTCTGGGAATTGTTCATGGCATTCATTGTTACCTGCGTTGTGTCCCTGGTGTTTTGGACTTCTGTATCAGCAATCACAGGGGCTGCAGAGCCTTGGGACCTGCCGAGCTACTGGACAGTCATCTATCCCGCCGCGCTAGCTTTGTCAGTGATTCTTGGAACCGTTCTAAGAAGCTCACAGTGGTCCGCAGGCGCGGTCGTAATGCTCTCTCAGATCCCAGTGGTTTTGGTGACTTCTGGTCCATCCCCGTTGATAGGTGTCGGTATCATCTATGCGGCTTTCCTCTCAATTCCGGCAATAACGCTGTCATGGCTCGCTGGCAAATCGCGTTCAGATAAGAAGGCGCGATGATCCAAAGCCAAGAAATGAACGCAGCCAGCCCGCCGACTTCCGTTCATAGAAAGGTGCGGTTTGCTTGAGGAAGTAATCGCTAAGGCCTGATTCCCCTTCGTGAACTCGACAGAGGTCAACGGGGTCGCCATCCGGAGCGCTATCCGCGGCAACGTTACCAGCTTCGCGCATGACCAGTTCAATATCTCCGTCCGCTTCAATACCAATGATCAGATGAGGCTTTTGATCAGACGATGCATCATGCATCAACGCCAGAAACGCACGCTTTACGTTGCGATGTTTGGCGAGCAATTGTGTGAGAGAGTTGACCATCTTCGACGGATATTGCGACGGCTGTCCGAGCAACACTTTGGTGTCTTGTTCGACTGTGCGCTGCACTGGTTTTTGGCCGACGCCTTCGGAGAGCAGATGGCGCACTTCCTCCGGTAAAAACTCTTTCCCGTAGGGAGACTTTGGATTAAGGAAAAGAGGGCTGCCTAGTGTGATTTCAAACAGCGATCTGGCCGGAATCTCTATGTAGGACTCTTCGGTAGCTATAGATCTTTGTAGTGTTTGCAACGAAGAAAAAAACGGGATGACAGGGGAGCCGTCAGGCTTTTGCCAATGCGCAATGCTGATGTTGCTACCAGATTCGATGTTGATTCGACCTTCGCCAATGCCGGCAGTGCCAAGGACGTAGACAGTAGAATTTAACAGAGTCTTGAAAAAATCAGGTCGATGGGCAGGTTCATCCGCCGCCAGCCTGAGTGATTTTTCGAGGGTGTTTTCTTGCTTGGTATCCATGATGTCCATCGGCGGTTCCATCAAAACAGACAAAAAATTGATCGAGAATAGCGCGTGGTTTTTTACGCGACTGTGAATACAGGAAAAACAGCGGGCTAATCAAATTGAAGCATACGGAGAGTCACCTGGAACGGTTTTCAAGGGAGACTGCCTGCATATCCATGATGGACGAAGAGCCAAAAGCAGCTTGCTTCAATGGACAGTTTCCGGCCTAAAACTGCCCTTGAGGAAAAAGCTACCGGCGAAATCTCCTATTCGCCAGAAAACAATCTCTTACCCACAACAGCCTTGTTGACGAGATAAGCGCCTGCTCCCTCCATAGCAATCACCTCCAGGCTTTCATTTTGAACAGCCTGGTGTCGAGAGCGCCAAAGCGCAGGCTTTGCCCGTAATACAAGGCGACACGAACAAATTACCTCGATAAGCCCCCTGGGCTGTTTTGCTGGCCACCACTAGCCACATGGCCGAGAGCACCACCACGAAGAACACACCCAGTACATCGAAGAAAGCCATGTCCAGCATCGCACCCAGCTTCAGTGTGGTTACGGCGTAGACGCCTAATGGAAAAATAAAACCCCACCAGCCAAGGTTGAACGGGATGCCTTCCCTGGCGTAGCGGACGGTGACAAGCACGGCCAGCAACATCCACCACAAGCCAAACCCCCAGAGCAGGGTGCCGACAATCAAACCCATGCCAGCAGCTACCTGACCAACGCCGGGCAGGCCATGCAAGGCAAAAATCGCAGGCGCCTCGCTGCCGATCAGCAGCATCCCCAGCGCCCCGGTACCGATGGGGCCTAGGGATAACCAGATCGACGCGGCCATATTTTCGTGAGGCAGTTTATGTAATGCCAGGCGCAGCACCAAAATCACCAGAATGCTGAGTGCCACAGGCACCGAATACGCCCACAGCACATAGCTTGTGATCAGCATGTTGAACTGCGCGCTGGCGTGCGTCAGATGCTGGGCAATGAGACCACCGCTTGCCGCGGCAACTTCCGCGGCCACCACCGGCAGTAACCACACGGCGGTCATCTGGTCTATGGAGTGCTCCTGGCGGGTAAACATCATGAACGGAATAAGCACCCCGCAAGCCATCGCCATGACCACATCCAGCCACCAAAGAGCGTGAGCCCAAGGGATTACCGCATCACCCCAGCTTGGCAGACCGTACTGCACCAATCCATTGATGACGGTAGCGAGGCTCATCGGGATGGCGCCGAAAAACATGGAAACGGTCGGGTGTCCGAAAACCTGTCTGGCTTCATGGAAAAACATCAGCCATCGCGCGGTGTACATGGCAATGAAAACCACGAACAGCAAGATGTTCAATAACCAGATGATTTTGCCAAGCTGCCACAGAACCGGAATGTTTCCGGGCAGTTGGCCCAGCGCCAAAGCGAGGATGCCGGTGCCCATCGTGGTGGCGAACCAGTTGGGCGTGAACTGGCGGATAGCCTCTTTCGGCGTCGAGAGCGCCGCTAAAGGCTGCAGCCCCTGTAATACTTTTCCAAAGCTCAGGCTGTCCATCCCGCCACCCTCTGTGCAATTGATGAGACGACAAAGTAACGGGATGCATCTATCGAATAAAACGGGTAATTTCGCTATCTCTTACCCATCTGATAGGTAATCCGGTGAGACTGACCCTTCGCCAGCTCGATATTTTTCGGGCCATTGCTCAACAAGGCTCGACCACGAGCGCGAGCCTCGCTCTAGCCTTGTCCCAATCAGCCACCAGCGCTGCACTGCACGAGCTGGAAAACTCCTTGCAAGTCCGACTGTTCGATCGCGTTGGCAAGCGCCTGGTGCTCAACGATAACGGCCAGCGGCTGCTCCCTCAGGCTATTCGCTTGCTGGAGGCGGCGGTCGAAATAGAAGATGGATTTCAGCACAGCGATCCCGTCGCACGATTGAAAGTGGGCTGTAGCACCACTATTGGCAACTACATCATGCCGCTCCTGATCCCTCTGCTGAGCAAGCGAGCGCCCGGGGTGCGGGTCGATCTGGTGATGGGCAACAGCGCCGATATCACCAGTCAGGCAGCACAGCTTTCCATCGATATAGGCCTGATAGAAGGGCCGAGTCAGTTGCCCGAATTAAGCGTTCAGCCTTGGTTCGAAGATGAACTGGTGATCATAGCTGCGAGCAATCATCCGCTGGCGCGCAAAACACAGGTTTCCCTCGACGATCTTCGCGATGCGCCCTGGCTTATTCGCGAAGACGGTTCGGGTACCGCCGAAGAAGTTTTACAACTGCTCGTGCCCCGGCTTGGCCCCTGGAAAAACGCCCAGCAGATCGGTAGTTCCGAAGCGATCAAGCGGCTGGTAGCGGCTGGGGTCGGCATCAGTTGTTTGTCGTATTGGGTGGTTAGCGATCTGATTGCCGAGGGCAAGCTGGCCGTGCTCAACCATCCAGTGCCATCGCAGAAACGGCAGTTGTACACAGTGCACCATCGCGGCAAATTTATTTCACGAGCAATGGCCGAACTTCAGCAAACGCTTGCTGATTTCACCTCGGTTGTGGGCGTGAGCGGTGCAATTGGAGGTAGTCGCTGAGCCGAGGCTCGACGCTTGATGGCGTGTTGGGTCTGGCCGTGGGTACGGCTGTTTTTCCGAGACCTGATTAAGAGCAGACTTGGCTCATCAAGTGGTTTACCGCCAACGGGACGCAAGCCTGCGTGCTCTATGACGGCAAGACTGAGACAGCGTTTTGTCATCGGCGCAATGAGCCAGGAACGCGGCCAGCGTAATGTCTATAGGAAAGCCATCCTCGAGCCATTTAAGCGCCAGTCCCGACCAATATTCGGAATGCGACGTCAAGGCTGTGATCACCAGCGGCTGCAACGCTATGTCGGCAGGTAGCGTATATTTTTTGCTAAGGGCGCTTATCGCATCTGGCAAATCGAGCGCAGCTGTTTCGAAGGGTTTCTCCAGCAGCGGCAATAGCCAGACATAGCTGAAATCTTCGTTCATCTTATTCCCCCGATTGCTAACGGCCTTCTTTTGCCTATCACCAAGAGCAGAGATCAACCCCCGCGGAAAACATTCGCTACTAACGGCCGTGGTATCCGGGGGCGCCGGAAACGGACTTTCTAGAAGGCTTAAGGTTTATTGGGGTTGTGAGTCCAGGCGTCCATGGCCGTAGTAATTCATGAATTCGCGCATAGTCGGTGAAAGCTTCTCTTGTGACGCAATTTGCCAGAACTTTCTTTCCCCAAGAACCGGCTGTAACCGCTTGATGAGTTCCTGCGCCGTGTTGTGATGGCCGGTACTCAGCCAGTACCTGAACAGATACTCGTTTTCCTGCCTTGGCAGCTGTGCAGCTTGGAGCAGTATGAGTGAGTATCGGAAGTTCAGTGGCCACAGTTGCTTTAGAAAATCGAGCCTATCGGCGATTGGAAGGCCCACTAACCAGTTCCTCACATCCTTATCCACCTGAGCATTACCAGAGCGCGACGCCACCTGGTCCGGTGTGAAACGAGAGTCGCCCATGGTGTGCGAAGCCTAAAGGTCTAAGGGTAGGTCACATTCTGTCGAAAGCACAGGAATAACGAGCAGCGTATTTTATGTCCCTGTTCGCACTTGGCCGATTCTGTTGAAAAAGTAGATCTCCTGCCTGGTCTGCGGCAAAATCAGGTCATCGGCCAGCGGGAGGATTCGCAGCATGATGGGACAATTGTCGAGCGGACAAGAGAGACTGTTTTACTCGTTCAACATTGAAGATCACATCCCAGCCAATCACCTCCTGCGCAGCATTGATCGATGCCTCGATCTAAGCGATCTGCGCCATTATCTCGCCGATTTTTATAGCCCGATCGGGCGACCTTCGATTGATCCCGAACTGATGATTCGCCTGTTGGTGGTGGGCTACTGCTACGGCATTCGCTCCGAACGTCGGTTGTGCGAAGAGGCTCATTTGAACCTGGCGTATCGCTGGTTCTGCCGCTTAAGCCTCGAAGACGAAGTCCCCAATCACTCTACGTTTTCCAAGAATCGCCACGGTCGTTTTCGTGACAGCTCGCTGTTTCGCTGGCTGTTCAACGAGGTGCTGCGTCGCTGCATGGACGCAGGTCTGGTCAAGGGCGAAGGGTTTGCGGTCGACGCCAGCGTCATCAAGGCAGATGCCAGTCGGCAACGTGGCGTACCTGGCGATGATGAAATCAACTGGCGCGATCCGTCGCTGAGTACTCGCGCGGTGCGTGAGTACCTCGAAGCGCTGGATGAAGAGGCGTTGGCCGAAGCGCTGCCCAAGCGCCTGTCACTGACTGATCCACTCTCTCGTTGGACAGCCGCACCAGGAGGCCCGGCGTTTTTCGCTTACTCGACGAACTACCTGATTGATGTCGAGCATGGCGTGATCATGGACGTGGAGCCGACGCCAGCGCATCGAACTGCCGAGGTCGAGAGCACCAAGACCATGATCGAGCGGGTCGAAGAACAGTTCGACATCAAGCCGGATCGGCTCATCGGCGATACCGCTTATGGGACCGCACCGATGTTGGCCTGGATGGTCGACGAAAAAGACATCGAGCCACATGTACCGGTTTGGGACAAAACCGAGCGCAAGAACGACAGCCTCTCAATCAGCGATTTTCAATGGCATGAAGAAGCGCAGGAATATCGTTGCCCCACCGGACACGCTCTGCGTAGCGAATGGCGGGCCTTCAAGAACCAACGCTCACATATCACGAAAGCCGACACCATCATCTTTCGATCCCGGCAAACCGACTGTGCTAAATGCTCAATGAAAGAGCGCTGCTGCCCGAGCACTTCGTTTAGAAAAATCGCACGCAGCGTCCATGAAGCGGCGCGCGAAGTTGCGCGGCGCATCGCCAAGACACCTCAATACGTGTGTTCTCGCCATGAGCGCAAGAAGGTCGAAATGTTGTTCGCTCATCTCAAGCGAATCCTGAAACTGGATCGGTTGCGACTACGAGGAATGACCGGTGCGAACGACGAATTCACCTTGGCGGCTGCGGTACAGAATCTAAGACGACTGGCGAAACTGACCTCTCAAGGGCCACCGACTACGGGATAGGCGCGCCTGGGATCAGCAAAAACCTTCAAATCAACCTACTAACCAAGCTGCAACGATCAACGCAGAACCGGAAAGCCACGCAACGTGGTGAACAGGTTCTGAAGAGACGATCAACTTCGAAATCTTCCAGTTTGAAAATCCGACTTTTTCAACAGAATCGGCCAAAAGCCGTCATTCCCTAATGAGCATTAGCTCGAGTTTAGAAAGGTGCTTTCTTCGTCTCGGCAGCAAGACTGACATTTATGAGTGTGTTGGGGCCGATGCTGGAAGGCGAGGCGGCTGAGCCGCACAAGTGTTTTTGGTCGTAATAGGTCTGAAACGAAGCTCGACTAGTGTGATTTTGCGCCTTCTGTTGGTAAGGCGTTACGCGCAGATTGAGTAGATGCAGCAACAGCGTGATGTCCCACTGCTTGAGCGTCATCAGTCAAAGCAGCAATGTCAGGCATTCCAGCAGGTACTGATGGTTACCGGCTGCGCCGAGGGCAGACGATCCCGACCTCATTGCCATGGCCCGCGTGCGTCACTTGTTCGCCGAGACGGAGAAAGTGCGAGTTTGAATCTGCCTGCCCTCGGTCGATGCCGCACGATTAACCAGAACGAGGGCAGAGCAATGACTGAAGAAACAGCGCAATTTTCAGAGGAAGAAGCACCGGAACAATCGACGCCTGTGCATTCCACAGAGGAAGTGCAAAATCCCCTTTAAGATTTTAACAAGGAAGGCATCCCGCCCGCCCGGCAGCTGCTAATGACTAGTCACTGGCGCGGGTTACGTACCTTCGGCTCGTCGCTTTGCGGCGCGCGAAGAGGCGCTGGCCCGTGCCTGGGCGGCTATCGGCGGCGGGCTAATGCTCTTTGTTTCTCGCCTATAGGCCGTTGGTGCTATTAAAATCACACGGTCGGGTGTTAGTGCTCGCTACCCCTTTTATAGTGATGAGACTTTTGCATGTGGATATAAGAATTGTCCTGTTTTATGGGCCATAGCTTGGCGCTCCAGAAACATCAAGGCTCTGAATAAATCAGAGCCTTGATGTTTAAGACTAACGAATTGAACGTGTTATTTCGATGTGTCTAGGCTGGGTGAGCAAGTAAGCCTGTAATGCTCATAGTTCAAATCCTTTAGCCTTTCTGGAAGCTTGTAAGGGGCGGGGCAACTTTTACCCTGCCACTTGATTGTGATAATGCCTTGATCTTGGGTAACAAGCGCTAACGCCTTGCCGGTGGGGTCGGAAAGCGCCAGTTGTTTACCTTCGGCGTCCATCAATACGGCTCCGAATGGGAGGGGTTTGCCCTCGGCATCGTAGAGTTCGAACTGGATCCGTCTCCCTTTGCTGCCTTCGAAGCGCGCGAGCACGACTGAACCTCGTCTCGGTACGAGTTGTTGAGTGGCGTTGTCCAACTCGATTTCAGCGCCCAGATTTCGTGTGTCCAGCGTCACCCAGTTCACGCGATAGGGCTGTGCATTTGGAACGACGGCATAGCCGTTGAGGCCGGTTTTCACGCCGGAGTAGCTGCTGACTTCGACCCCGGACATGCCAGGCACTTCCACCAGTGCGAATGTTTCGCCGACGGTCTGGCCCATGTTGATTCCACCCGCGTGGGCCACGATCGATCCGGCCGCGCTCAGGTTCTGTGATTCATAACCGCTGCCTCGGCTGTAGCCCAATCCCAGATCACCCATCGCTGTACGGGTACTCAGGCTCAGTGAGCCGGAGCGATCACCTTGCACACTGCGGCCGGTCTGTACGGAATAGTAGGTGTCACTGTCTTCAGTCAGATAACCATTGATCCCGGCTTGCGTACTGGTGCCGGCGTTCTGATGATTGCTGGAAATATAGGCACGAGGCGCGCGAGGTGTCGATCCGAGCGGGAATGAGATCGAAACGCTCAATTGAGTGTCGTGAGTGGTGTCACCGCGTGTGCCGAATTCCTCGGTTTTACTCAAACTTATGTTGTAGTTCAGGTCGCGCCAATTATTGTTGTAACCGGCAGAAAAGCTGCGCGAGCCACCGCGATCCCAATAGCGCTGATCACTGGCATTCAAGTACAGCGAGCCGTACTGGCGCGCTTCGCCCAGGGTCTGGTTGACCGTGAGGTCGGTACGGGTTTTGGCGTTACCTGCGCGCCGCGTAGCGCCGGTGCTGGTGTCCTGAACGTGGTCGGTCAGCGTGCGGTAACCCTCGGTCGAATAACGATAGGCTGCGAGGGTGAAGCTGGTATCGGTGCCGGTGAAGGTCTTTGCATAGAGCGCGCGTACGCTGCTGCCCTGGGTCGTTTTGCCAAATGCCTTGCTGGACGATTGCGTGAGGTCCAGCGACATCGCGCCAATCGAAGTGTTCTTCGCCGCACCAACTGAAAGCGCCTTGAAACCGTTGCTGGCCTGAATGCCGGCAATGCCTGTCAGGTTGCTGGTCAAACCGTAGGCGAAAGTGCCGCCCAGGAAGGCCGGCTTGTCATAGCCTTCGCTGTTGTTGTTGAATTTGCCGCTCGACAGGCTGTACTTCAGCTGTCCCTCACGCACCATCGTCGGCAAGGCGGAGAACGCCTGCCGGGTGACCTTGCGCCGACCATCCGCCTCGACAATGGTGATCTCCAGATCACCATTGGAGCCCGATGGATAGATATCGCTGATCTCGAACGGACCCGGCGGGACGTTGGTGGTGTAAAGAATGTAGTTATCCTGGCGGACCTCGATCTTCGCATTGGTTTCAGCAACGCCACGAATGATCGGCGCATAGCCGCGCTCGCTGTCTGCGCGCATGCCCTCATCAGAGGCCACCTTTACGCCTTGGTAGCGCACGCTGTCGAACAGGTCTGAGTCGGAAAAGATTTCACCCGCGCTCAGTTGCCCCTTGATCGCCGTGAGGTCGCGCTGGATGAACGTGCGGTTGCTGACAAACCGATTGGGCCGGCTGGTGGCACTGCTCAGGTTGGACTCGTTACGCAAGCGCCAGGAACCGAAGTTGATGCCGTTGCGCAGCCCCAGATTATTCGAGATTTGCGTCGAGTAATCGGTTTTGCTGCGGGTGCTGCTCAACTGATAGTTGATGAACCCGGCGGCCACGCCATCGTCCCAAAGCTCTGGGTCCACAAAGCCGCGCATGCCACGCGCCATCGCGACCTGCGGCACGCTGATATTGAGGCGCAGGCGGTTGGCGTCAAAACTGAGACTGGCTTGCTCGATCATCGCCGCAAGATCGTAGTGATCAGCAGGTTGTTGCTCATCAACCAGCCCTTGCTCACGCAGTTTGCGCATGTCCACGCCCAACTGCTGTAACAATTCCAGGGTGATGCGTGGCTCGACTTTGCCGTTGAGCGGGTTGGCCGCGAAATCAACGTCGCGACGCCCGACCAGTGTGCCGTTGCTGAACACGTCAACGCGATATCGGCCCGGCAGAACGCTGTTGGCATTCAACAAGGGTTGCAGATCGACCGCCGATGAACCTTCAAGAAACAAGGTATTGAAAGCTTCACCCGCTACCGCGGCCGGGGCTTCGGCACCCATGGCGAAGCCACAAATGGCCATGTTGATGGCAAAGCACAATGGATGCAGGCAGCCCAACGCCGTTTTGCTTTTATGGCGCGCAACGTGATGCTTTACACAACTTGAAGATGTGTGGTGTTGGGAGGAGAACATGCAATTTGCCTTATCAGTCCGTGTTGCTTCAACCGGAGTCCGGAACTCGTAAATAGCTTGTAAATTGGCGGGGTGGGGCGAGGAAGTTACTGGGCGGATGCATCTTTCACGCGCTCGGCATGACTTTCGGTAGCGCTGAGTGGTGCATCGAATCGTTGTTGTGCGCCGTAATCATTAATGGCCGAAAAAGTCAGGCGTGGAGAACCGGATGGCAACGCTTTCAAATTGAACGAACGAACTTCGCCCGGAACGATCATTGTCGAATCAATCACCAGTTCCGCTTTATTTCCAGCAGCGACTTTCAGGTCGGCCAGCGATACGTGGTAATTGCTTTGATTTTTTACTTTCAGTACCGACTTGCCAGCTTGCGTGACCAATTGCCATACAAGTTGCACTGGCGCTTGCGCAGCGTCACCGGTGAGTCCGTCCGGGCGGAAGAACACCTTGATGCGCTGACGCACCGCCAGTTGCAGCGTATTGACATCGGCAGCGCTGGCCTGAGGGATTTCCTGCACGTTCAGCCACACCACTGACTCTTTGTCTGCAGGCATGCCGCGGCCTTCATAGAGAATCCTCAACAGTTGCTGTTGATTGGGTTCGAGTCGGGCCAGCGGTGGAGTCACCGCAAATGGCGGCGCGCTGCCAGCCGTGTCGCCGGCATCCAGCCACGATTGCGCCAGGATGGTTTGCCCGCCGTTGCGCACGGTGACGTTCGCCTCTTTGTGCGCGCCATCGAAAATGATCCGGGTGGAACTCAAGGAGATGCTTGCGAATGCCGAGTGTGTCATCAACACCCCGGCAAGCCCCAGCCACAGCGGAAAATAGCGACTTAACATAGTTTTCACCGATTGATCTGGTCGGGAAGGACGAGGCACAGCGGCCCCGTCCAGGTCTTGCGTGCTGCTTATTCGTATTCGAGAACGAACGGCAGAGTGGCGTTACCGGTACCTGCAGTAGCGGTGGTCTTGTCGCCGGTGGTGACGTAAGCGGCTGCGAACGACAGGGTGCCGTCGCCGCCAGTGGTGCCGTCGCCAGTCAGGCTGGTCTGTACTTTGGCAGTGGCTTCGGAGCTCAGGTCGATCAACTGGCCGTTGCTGTCCAGCAGCGCGATACCTACGCCTTTGGCCGCATCAGTACCTTGCAGCTTGAGAACTTTCTTGCCATCAACCAGGCCCGAACCGCCGTTGACGGTTGGTTTGAACAGCATCGACACCTTGGTGCCGGCGTTGCAGTTCACTTTCAGGTTGAAATCGTTGGCAGCCACGCGACCAGCACCCGGGGCAGAATCGGTGCCCATGTCTTTGATCGATACGCTGCCCATGTCCACAGCGATCATCTTGTCGTTACCCGAAGCGCCATCTACCGAGCACGCGTCGTTGTTGATGACGCCGGTGAAACTGATTTGACCGCTGCCGCCCTTGACGGCTTTAGCGGCTTCTTCTTCAGCCAGTGCGCCAGTGGAGGCAGCCAGTACGGAAAGAGTGAGAACTGCGAAAGCGAACTTTTTCATGTTTATATCCGAAGTTATTGTGAAGTGCTGCATTGAAATGCCAGGCCATGCTAGGTCGGTGATGGCGATTGGTCTTTGAGATTTGTCTTAAAGCGTGGCAAGTGCGAACAAGGCGGCAATATCGGAAGTGCGTATTTATATTCTCAGTAAAGTACAGCGGACTAAATGAGACAATTCTCAAAGTCGCGCGAGCTCTATTTGATTAGTATTCGCGGATGCAGAAATTCTCAGTCAATGCAAAGTTTGTGAGCAATCTTTCTGTTGGAAGATGATTCAGGCTTTTCGCTATTAATGGCTGATAGAAAGAGGTTCCCGGTTTGTGAACACGCTTCGTATATTGGTATTGGAAGATCACGCCTTCCAGCGCACGGCTGCGGTCAGCGCGCTTAACAGTCTGGGTTACAAAAATATCTTTCAGGCGGCTGACGGAAAGGATGCGCTGGCTGTGATCTCCCAGGTAGGAGGTGTGGACGTTGCGTTGTGTGACTTGAGCATGGCCGGGATGGATGGTTTGACCTTTCTGCGCCTGGCGAGAGAGGCCGGATTGATTCGCGCAGTGATCATCTGCAGTTCACTGCCTGAAGACTTGTTACGCACGGTTGATCGAATTGTCACGCTTCAGGGCCTGGAATTGCTTGGCAGTGTCGGCAAGCCCTTGATGGTCGATGTGCTGGCGCCATTGCTGGCTCGCTATCGGCCGCACAGCCAGGTCGAGGCCAAAGTGGCGGAAAGTCATCTCGATCAGCCTACGGAGAACGAAGTACTGGAAGCGATACGCCGGCAGGAATTTCGCGCTTACTTCCAGCCCAAGTTTCATCTGTGCAGTGGTGAGGTGGATGGCGCCGAGGTGCTGGTGCGCTGGCAAAGCCCCAGTCGCGGATTACTTTCGCCGGGTATGTTCTTGCCAACGATCGAGCGTTGCGGGCTGCTCGACGAAATGTTTTTCAGCCTGCTCACGCAAGGACTGAGTCTGCAGCGTTTCGTGCAGTCCCACGGCAAGCCGTTCAAGCTCGCCTTCAATCTCGACGTCACGCAGATGGCCAACCCGAATCTTGTCGACCGGATCAAGGCGCTGTTGCGCATTCACGGCGCCTCGCCAGCCGGGCTCATATTCGAGCTGACGGAAACCGGTCTGCTGCAGATGCCCGAGATCAGCATGGAAAACATGGTGCGTCTGCGCATGCTCGGCTTTAGCTTGGCGATTGATGATTTCGGTGTCGGCTATTCTTCGCTGGAGCGACTGTGTCAGATGCCGTTCAACGAAATCAAACTCGACGCCGGCTTCGTGCAGAATTTCCAGCAGGCTCGCTACAGTGCGGTTATCCACGGTGCACTGGCCTTGGCGCGCGAGCTGGACATGCGAGTGGTCGCAGAAGGCATTGAAACCGCAGATCAGGTCCATCACCTGGCTCGACTCGGTTGCCAGTGGGGGCAGGGTTTCTTCTATGCCCGACCCATGAATTGGGCGCACCTGGTTGATTGGCGTTTCGAGGGTCAAAAGTCGTCCTGGCGCCGCGCAATAGGCACGTCCGACCTTTGATGAGTGCGCGCGGTCTGACTTTTGGGACAAAGCCCTATTTCTTCACGTCTTCAAAACAATCATCATGTGCCGAGAAATCAACCAGATGCACCTGAATGCTCCGGTGATGCCCGGGATCGGCTGCGGTTGCCAAGTGCTGATGATCCTTCCACCCTCCTCATCATGGAGTTGCTCATGCATTGGTCAGTCGTGAATCCGTTACGCGTTGCCATCCTTGATGATCACTCGCTCATACGTCTGGCGATGAAATCGCGGCTGACGCGCGAAGCCGAATTCAGTGTCGTGGGCGTGTACTCGAGCAGTGCGCAGTTGCTCGCTGGATTGCGCGAGACCGAAATCGACCTGCTGATACTCGACTACAAGCTGCACGATGGCGAGCTGGACGGGCTTAATCTGATTCGCCTGCTGCGCAAGCAATATCCGGGCATGCGCATTCTCGTCTCATCCTCCGAAGAGCGCCCGGCGGTAGTGAACATGGCGATCGGAGCGGGTGTCAGCGGATTCTTCGGCAAGTCCCAGCCAGTCGATGACCTGATTACTGGCATCCGCTGCGCAGCGTCCGGCCAGTTGTACCTGTCGCCGGCAATGGCCTTCGAACTTGATGTGCTGCCTGTGTCGGTCGATGAGCCTGCTGGTGCCAATGATGACGGCGTGGCGCACGGCGACGATTTCCTGAGCAATCCTTTGCTCTCGCCGAAAGAGAAAGAAGTCTTGCGCTGCTGCCTCGAGGGTATGGGGGTGACGCAGATCGCTTTGAAGTTCTCGCGCAGTCGCAAAACCATCAGTGGGCAAAAACAGGCCGCTTTCAAAAAGCTTGGCATTCGTGGTGATGCAGAGCTGTTCAAGTTGCAGCACAGCCTGACAGCCGATAACCAGGGATAACACGCTTATGTTTCATCTGTTGCGCGGTGTTTTGCTCGTCAGTGTGCTTTTCGTAGTCGGTAGCGGGTCGTTGTGGGCAGCAGAGCCGCGAACTCTGCAGGTGTTCGGTCGATCAGACTGCAAGGAAGTGCAGGTTGATCTGGGCAATGAAGACTGGAGTTGGCTACGGCAGAAACGCAGCCTCGTATTGGGATCGGCGCTTCCGGATTTTCCGCCTTATGTCATGACCGCCAGCGGTACGCGTTATGAGGGGATTGCCGCCGACATTGCCTGCATTATCGGTCAGGCCCTGCATGTCGAAGTTACCGTCAAGGCATATCCCGACCGTCGCGACGCCATGGCGGCGCTTGAGCGCGGCGACATCGATATGTTGGGCAGCTCCAACAGTTTCGAGTTGATCGACGGCCTCGTCACGCTCAGTAAACCTTATGTCGAAGACGTGCCGGCAATGTTCATGCGCGGCGATGATCGGCGACCGATGCCGGCCAATCTGGCCGGTTTGCGTATTGCGGTTGCCGATGATTACCTGCCATCCAGTCAGTTGCATGGGTTGTATCCCAACGCCGAGTTCGTACTTTTCCCATCGAACGAGTTGGCACTGGCTGCGCTGGCCTTTGGCAAAGTCGATCTGTTTCTGGGCGACACGGTGTCCAGCAACTATCTGATCAACCTCAACTACTTCAACTATGTGCGCCTGCACTCTTTCGTCAAAACGCAAACCAACGGTTTCAGCTTTGCCCTGCGCCGAGGGAATGATCAATTGTTGCGTCTGATCGACTCGGTCATTGAGTCGATGGGTGAGGGCAAGATAGCCGAAATCACCAAGCGCTGGTCCGGTGGCGGCGGGGCACTGACACCCAAACGTATCGATCTGACACCCGGCGAAGCACGCTGGCTTGAGCTGCACCCGGTCGCGCGGTTCGTGATCAATGACGACCAAGCGCCATTTGCGTTCTTTGATGGCGATGGCAACTTTGGCGGAATCGGCGCCGATCTGCTGGAACTGATTCAGCGGCGCACTGGTTTGCAGATCGATGTAGAGCGCACCGACAGTTTTTCCAGCTTGAGCACGCGCCTGCTTGATGGCAGCGCCGATATCTCGTTGCTGACGCCAACCGTTTCCCGTGAAGTCGGTATGCGTTTCACCCACCCGTTCCTCGCCAGTCCCTTTGTGATCGTCACCGCCAAGGAAGCTGGCGCGCCTTCAAGCCTGCAGGAGCTACGCGGCAAGCGCGTCGCCGTCCCCGAGAGCTCTGCAGAGCGTGAGCTGCTCAAGGATTATCCCGACATTGAAATTGTCGACAACGAGACAGTGCTCGGCGCTCTGGCTGACGTGAAGGATGGGCGAGCAGACGCGATGATTACCACGCTGCACAGTGCGCGCTATTACATCGCTCACATCTACAGTGACAGTTTGCGCATCTCCAACATCGTCGGCATGAACAAGGGTTTTCTCGCCTTCGCCGCCCGACGTGCCGATACCGAACTGGTCAGCATTCTGAACAAGGCTCTGCTGAGCATTCCACCCGATGAGCTGGACGTAATCCTCAACCGTTGGCGCCCCATTGCTGCGTTCTCGGGCTTGTCATGGCGCGATTACAAGACGTTGATCTACCAGATCAGCGCCGGCGCTTTCTTGATTATCCTCGGATCGCTGGCGTGGAATTTCTATATTCGCCGGCAGATCCGCGAGCGCAGTCGGGCAGAGCGCTTGCTCGGCGATCAACTGAAGTTCATGGGGGCGCTGATCAACGGCACGCCGCATCCCATTTACGTTCGCGATCGGGAAGGTCGGCTTGTCACCTGCAATAACAATTATCTGCAAACGTTTGGCCTGCTGGAAAAGGACGTGATCGGCAAGACCGTGCTCGAAAGCGGCAAGCGCAATCGCCAGGAAGCGTTGCAATTTCACGATGACTATCTGCGTGTCATCGAGCGGGACGAACCTTACGAGGTGGATCGCACGCTGCATGTCGGTGAAACGCGGCTGATCATTTATCACTGGATCCAGCCTTATCACGACACGACGGGCGAAGTCAGAGGCGTGATCTGCGGCTGGATCGACATCAGCGAGCGCCGCGAACTGATCGAAGAGTTGCGTTCGGCGAAAGAGCTGGCCGATGAGTCGAGCCGCGCCAAAACCACATTCCTGGCGACCATGAGCCACGAAATCCGTACGCCGATGAGCGCCGTGATCGGCATGCTTGAACTCACACTCAAGCGCGCCGAGCAGGGCCACTTCGATCGACCGGCGATTGAGGTGGCCTACGACTCGGCCAAAGGCCTGCTGGAACTGATCGGCGATATCCTCGATGTGGTTCGCATCGAGTCTGGGCACGTCAGTCTTTCGCCGAAACGCGCCAACCTGCGCGAACTGGTGGAGTCCGTGGCGCGGGTGTTCGACGGCCTGGCCAGGCAGAAGAGCCTGGTATTGAAACTCGATATCGACGCCACTGTCGGCTGTGACGTACTGGTTGATCCGATGCGCTTCCAGCAGGTGCTCTCGAACCTGGTCGGCAATGCCATCAAGTTTACCGATACCGGGCATGTCAGCGTCTCGATACGCGGCCAACGCCTTGCTGACGAACGGTTGCAGGTCGACTTGAAAGTCGAGGACACAGGCATCGGCATTTCCAGCGCTGATCTGCAGAACCTGTTCCAGCCGTTTTCGCAAGCCAATCACGGCCCCTCGAACCGGGGCGGCACCGGTCTGGGGTTGGCGATTTCACGCTCGTTGTGCGAGCTGATGGGCGGGCGACTGAATATAACCAGCACCTTGGGCAAGGGCACCTGCCTGGAAGTGTCGCTGTTCTTCAATATCCTCAGCCCGCTCGGCGGCAAGGTGCTGCCTGTTTCGGTTGTCCAGGACAAGCCAGTGCCGACGCTGCGGATTCTGGTAGTGGATGACCAGAGCGCCAACCGCCTGTTACTGACGCAGCAGCTCAGTTTTCTTGGTCAGGCGGTGCGTGATGCTGCCGATGGTGCGCAGGCATTGGCATTGTGGCGCTCTGAGCCGTTCGACATTGTGATCACGGACTGCAACATGCCGGTCATGAACGGCTATGAACTGGCCCGCACCATCCGCCAGGACGAACGCGACAGTGGTGGCGCGCCGTGTATCGTCTTGGGCTTCACAGCCAACGCGCAGCCGGAAGAAAAAGTGAAATGCCGAGAGGCGGGGATGGATGACTGTCTGTTCAAACCGATCAGCCTCAGCACCTTGTCGACCCTGCTTGCCGGCTGGGAAAAAGATGTCGAAACCGAGCCAGTTGAGAGCCCGCCTGCGACGGGTAACAAGGAGCTGGGATCGATTCGCGAGCGTCTGAACGAGCTCACCGGAGGCGACCTCGACATGATGAAAGAACTGCTGCGCGAGGCGCTGTCGAGTTGTGAGAAGGATCTGGAGGAGCTGCATTCGCTGATACCCGAAAGCGATCCCGGGTTGTTGGCTGACCTGGCACATCGGATCAAGGGCGCGGCGCGCATCGTCGCCGAGCATCAGGTCATCGAGGCGTGTAACGACCTTGAGGCCGAGTGCGAAGCGCCGGTCATCGATCCACTGGATATCAATCGCAGCGCGTTGAAGCTTGAGCATGCGCAGGCTGATCTGATCAAGAAAATCAAACGGGTCGAGCTGTAATCCGTATTGACGCAGGGCCCTGCTGACTGGCCCTGCATTGAAGGGGACGTTAAAGATCATTTTGCAACGGGCGATACCTTGGTTAATAACCATGGAGTTTCGCGATGATCATTCGACGTCCTTTATTGATTGCCTGTCTTTGCCTGCTGGGTTTTGACACCGTCAGCGCGGCCCAGTCTGCGCCCGTCAGCGGAGTGATTCGCTTCAGTGGACGGATTGTTGAGGCAAGTTGCACGGCGAGTGGCGCCAGCCATGCTTCTGTCGAGCTGCTTGATTGTCCGCAGGCGAGCACCGGTCAGATATTCTCGGTGACTAACGTCAGTGCGGCAGGGCGGGGTGAGCCGCGCCAGCAAGTGTTCGTGAAGATGATTGCCGATTCCCACGAGCAGGAAAAATATTACGACCAGCGTTTGCTGCTCACGGACAACAAGGGCCATCAGATAACGACTGGCAATTACGTCGTGACGCTGACGCTACCTTGATGGACTGAGAAAGAATGAGTTTGCGCCCCTTGTTTCAAGGTTACTGACAACAAGGGGCGTTAATAATGAGAATTGTCTGGTTCGTACACAACCGTCCCGCGCTTCTAGCATCGCGCCGCTCGCCACCGCTGCAAAATCCCTCCCTCCCTCCAAAGACTTTGAACCATGCCGTGCCCCGCTAGCGCGGGCTTGTCAGCAAAGTGTGGTTTTCGTTCAGCGATCCCCGTGCTCATTTTGAGACAAGTCTCATATCGGACTGGTTGGCCCTTGGTTATTTTCTTGAAAGGAAGAATGGAGCTGCCAAAGGTGTCCGATGTTTCTTGAAAATAACCGAAGTCGATCCTTGCGGATCCTGATCGCCGATAACGACGTGCGTAGAGGTCTGTCGATTGAACAACAGTTAAACAAGCTGGGCTGTCTCAGCGTAGTGAACGTCTGTACTTATCGTGACCTGAGAGTACTGACGTATTACTGCCCCCAACGGCTCAGCCTGGTCGTGGTCAATGCTGAGTTGCTCAACGAGATGGCGATGGATCCGCTCGATTTTTTTGGGGAAAACCCGCTGATTCGTCACCTGCTGATTTTCAACCCCAGTGATGATCATCAGTGGTCGAAGACTTTTTTCAACCCGCATCCGCAACGCTGGATGCGTCTGGTCTCGAAAATCGATCTGCCGCGATTGGCGGATTTTCTGATGCTGGCCGACCCGACGCTCAAGGAGCTGGCGGAGCCGGCCTCATCCGATTCCACGCTTCCTTCAGGTGCAAACCGCTAGCTGTTGCGCCTTCCCGCGTTAATCCGCTTGTGCTTTGAGGTGCTATTGCCCAGCGCCTGCTTTGCTGCCCACCCGTTTGCCCCATTGTCTTGAATACACTCTAAGGTAAGCATCATGCTGCTTCGTAAACTCAATCTCGCGCCGCGTTCGGCGCTGTGTTTTGGCTTGTTCTGTCTCATGATTATCGCGATCGGACTGATCGCCTTGCAGCAAGTCGATTTACTCAACAAAGCAGAAACGTACGTTGAGACGACCATCGTGCCAAGCATCAAGCTGCTCGGCCAACTGGATCGTGAGTTCATCGAAATCAAGGGCAATAACGCCCGCCTGCGCAACCCTATCGAAACCCCTGAGCGCAAGGCTCAGGCCTTGATGGACATTCAGCAGTCGCGTCAGCTCATCAAAAATCATCAGCGAGCGCTCATTGATCTGCTGGCAACTGACGCCGGGCGTGAGGCGTTCGTGGCGTTCGCCAAAGCACAACAAGTCAATGATCAGGCGCAGGACCAATACCTTGAAACAGTGGCAAAAGGGCAGCTTGAAGCGGCCATTGCGCTGTCAAAGAATCAGATGCGTGCCGCCTCGGACGGCGTGCAGGTCGCGCTCAAAAAGCTGATTGCTCTCAACGAGATCGAAGCATATGAAGCGGGCAAGCAGGCCGACAATGTCTACGAACACACGCTGTTGATCGTCAGTGTGTTCATTATCATTGCCATCGGTGCTTCCTTGGCCCTGGCGGTGTTGTACACGCGCAGCCTGACGGTGCCGATTGCAGGCTCGCTGAGGGTAGCGGAATGCATCGCTGCCAACGATTTGAGCGAAACCATCGCGCTGGATGGTTCCGATGAGGCGGCGCAGATGCTGTCGTCACTGGCGGCGATGCAAACCAGTTTGCGTGATGCGCTGATCATGATCCGTGACTCGTCCACGCAGTTGGCCGAAACCTCGGAAGCCATGCACGGCGTTACCGAAGATATTTCGCGTATCACTCAGCGTCAGAGTCATGAAATCGAAATGGCCGCCACCGCCGTGACTCAAATGAGTGCAGCGGTGGAACAGGTTGCGGACAACGCCGCATCGACCTCGCAACTGACGTCGGAATCAAGCGCCGCAGCCATTGCCGGCAAAACCCAAGTCAGCGAAACGGTCGCGGCAATCAATCTTATGGTTTCCAGCGTGCATAGCACCTCGGCAGAAGTGCAGGCGCTTTCTACGATGGCGAGCGATATCAGCAGCGTGCTGGACGTGATCCGCGAAGTCGCCGAACAAACCAATCTGCTCGCTTTGAACGCGGCCATCGAAGCAGCGCGGGCGGGGGAGGCGGGCCGTGGCTTTGCCGTGGTTGCAGATGAGGTGAGAGGGCTGGCGCAGCGTACGCAGAAATCGACCGAGGACATTGAATCCATGGTCAGCTCTATTCAGTCGGGCACCAGCAGGGCAGTTACGTCCATGAGCCACACCCGCTCTCAGGCGGAAAGAACACTTGAGATGGCCAATATCGCCGGCGAAGTGCTGACCGACATTACTGGCTCTCTGAATCTTATCAATGAACGAAACCTGCTGATGGCGACCGCTGCCGAAGAGCAGGCTCAGGTTGCGCGCGAAGTGGATCGAAGCCTGATCAGCATTCGCGACCTGTCTTGCGAAACCGCAGATGGTTCGAAACAGACGGCAGTTGCATCGGCGGAGCTTTCGCAATTGGCGGCCTCGCTGAATAAGTTGACCAAGGAATTCAAGCTTTAAAAAGTTGACGGGAAGCCCTGATTGCCAGGGCTTTTTCGGTCCGCGATCAATCGTATTGCGCAACGAGTGCAGGCTCATTTCTGTGTTGGTAATGCGGTTTGTGCCGTCAGCTGTTCAACGCAGTGGGCGAGTTGTTTTTCATAGCTTTCCAGTACGGCTTCAGCATCAGCTTCGCGCTCATCACGCAAGCGGAAGAAATCGTCGCGATTGAGCTGGTCCGCGACGAGCCGGATATTTTGCTCAATGATCGCGCACAGTGAGTCTTCGTCCTCTAACGCGGCGCTGGTTTGCGCTGCGCGTTGAGTGTTTTCGAGTTCGGTCTTTGCCGCCTCGGCGGCCTTCGCTTGTTCCTTCGCAGTAACCAGGTCGGTTTCCAGGGCCTGCTTTTGTTCTGCCAGACGCTTGAGTTCTGCGCTCATTGACTGGATAGCCTCGGCGCGCTGCGTGAGCTGGGCCTCCTGTTGTTGCACCACGGCCTTGAGTGGAAACAGATTGTTGAGCTCATGACCGGCGACGACAGTCATGGCGATCAGCGCCAGTGCCAGAATCGTCAGGCAGTAGATGGCGGCGTTGCTCTGGGGTTTTGCGCTATTGAGGGTATCGAGGGCTCTCACGGAATCGTTTCTCCTATCAAGAGAAGCCAGTGTAATGGCAGAGTTCCGTTGTGCCTTTAAGACGAGTCTTAAATTGGTTGTTGGTTATTTGCGCTGATAAGGAAGGTGTTCAGCTTGGCCTTTTATAGATATTCCGAATTTAGTTAGTTGGCTATAAGTCTATGAGAATTGTCTGGTTGTTGAATAAATAAACCTTTTGCTCAAGTGTTATTTATTCATTATCTTTTCGCTCCGTTTATGGTGATTTTGCTGCCGGTTAAATATTCGCACCATCGTCAATCATTCAGTTTTTTGCATGCAACGCAGAGTCAGAGGGAGTGTTATGAAGTTATGCCATATATTAATTGTCGGGCTCTTGTACATGCTGTCGTCAAACGCAACGGCGGCGGTATGCGAATTTTATCCCGACAATTCCATGGGCAACCTCCGAGTTGTCCTTCCGGCCACGATCTCGGTGCCGCGGGACACGCCGAACGGCACGGTTATCTATGAAAGCCCAATCGTGACCCTGGGAGCCATTCCCAGTTCGTTCAGGTGCTCTGCGGTACACAATGAAGGTGTGCGCAATTCTGTGGGCACCACCCAGGCGGGCGCGCAGACTTTTCCCATTGGAAATACCGGCATCGGCTGGCAATGGGTTCGACCGCCATCGGGCAAAGTATGGAAAGGCTTTCCGGGTGACTCCGACGCCGCTGGCGGTTGGGGGTGGAATGGCACTGAGCACATCTTGCGGCTTGTAAAGACGGGGGAGATTTCCGGTAGTGCGACGATACCCTCAGGCCAATTAGGGAAATTTGTCGCTGCTGAAATCGAGCCACTTGCATTGAATACAAGTGGCACGCGGGTGGTCTCACAGTCTTGCGAAACACCCGATGTAAAAGTTGATATGGGTAGCTATAACTTGAGCGATTTCCCGAAGAACGGTGCCTATGCCAAGGAGCAATACTTTTTTCTCAGTATAAAAAACTGTCCTACTGGAATAAACAACTTCCGCTACTCCTTTTCGCCCACTGCGGGCAGCCCTGCGTGGGACGCTAACACTGGCATGGTAAATCTGAACAGTAGCTCCACTGCCAGAGGTTTGGCATTGCAGATGCGCTTCAGAGACGGGAAGCCACTCAAGCTGAATCAGAACTACATAACGAAAGCGCCTACATCGGAAGGCGGGAATGCATCTGTAGACTTGCAAGCGCGCTTCGTGCGCATCGAGCCTTCCAATGCACAAATGCGAGCGGGCAATGCCAATGCCGAAATTGCCTTTGTCGTTGAGTATCTATGAGGAGGCCAACAGCTTCTTCACCTTAGCCACAATCACCGCAATGTCGAAAGGCTTGGGCAGCACCCCGTCAAACTTTCAAAGAAAGGCATGAGAAGCTGGTTGTCGACAGTACGGGACAGGTCGACAAAGCCGGAACACTTATGCATGTCCATGCATAGGTAGAAAACGGTGCCCATCAACGGCACCGCTTTTAATCGACCATTCGACCCGTTTAAACCAAGTCTTCTGGCTGCATCGTCAAAATGATTCTCCCGACGTTCCCGGAAGACTCCATCCGGCGATGCGCATCGGCAGCCCGCGCTAGCGCAAACGTGCTATCGACAACCGGCTCAAGGCTTCCGGCCCCCTCGAAGCGATCAAGCCAGTGCTCGCGGAAGCGCTTGATCATGTCGTGCTTCTCCGGTTGCGTGCGCGACTTCATCACCGTGCCGATGATTTGCAAGTGGCGGTAAAGAATGTCCTCCAGCGCCATTGTGACGTTGCCGCCACCGCCGAGAATTCCCACCTGAACCAAGCGACCGCCGCGTGCAAGGGACGCGACGTTGCGGGCGAAGTAGGGCTCACCGATAAAGTCGATGATCACATCGACGCCGCGACCCTGGGTTTTATCGGCGATCACCTCAGCGAAATCCTGGGTCTTGTAGTCGATCGCCACGTCAGCGCCCAAATGCTCGACACGCGCCAACTTGCTGCCTTCGGTGGTCGCATACACCGTGGCGCCGGTGGCGTAAGCCAACTGCACCGCAGCAGACCCGACGCCGCCAGCGGCCGCATGAATCAACACCGAATCGCCAGCCTTGAGCCGAGCCAGGTGCATCATCGCTTCATGGGCCGTGACGAAGACCTCGGGAATGGCTGCCGCGTGTACATAGTCAAGTTGCGCAGGGATGTGCATGGCCATGCGGTAATCGATGCGTGCCTGCTCGGCGTAGGCGCCGCCGCCGACCACACCCATGACGCGATCTCCGACCTCGAACCCGGTCACCGCGTTACCTTTGCCGATCACTTCGCCGGCGATTTCCAGGCCGATGATCAGCGAGTCGCCGAAATTCGGATGGCCGTACCCACCGGTTCGATGCGTCAGATCCGCACGGTTCACCCCGGCGGCATAGACACGCACCAGCAGGTCGTCAGGCCGCACTTCAGGATTGGCGACTTCGACGAGTTCGAGGACGTCTGGCCCACCGAATTCTCTGATGTTGATGGCTTTCATTCAGTTGTTCTCCGTTTCGCTGAACGTGGCGTTGGCAATAGCAGAAGCAGTGATGGCGCCAGGAAAGCCCACATAGAAAGCCAGGTGCGTGATCGCTGCCGCCAGTTCGTCGTGGGTCACACCGTTGCCAGTCGCGCGGCGTAAGTGGGCAGGCAACTCTTCCGAGTGTCCAGCGGCAATCAATGCCGCCACGGTGATCAGGCTACGGTCGCGCGGGGACAGCGCCGGGTCACTCCAGATCTGCGGATAAAGCGTTGAATCGACGAATTGCGCCAGCTTGGGTGTAAACGCGCGCGCGGCTTCGCGAGGACTGCTGAAATTGAGCTTGGACATGGGCAAGTTCCTTAAACCTGGCTGATGAATTTGTGGGTCAGATAGTGCTCGATGCCTTCAATGCCACCTTCGGAGCCGTGACCGCTTTCTTTCATGCCGCCGAACGGGAGCTCGGTTGCGACGATGCGGTATTGGTTGATGCCGATCATCCCGGCCTCCAATCCGTCGGCGACATCAATGGCCGTGCGCGCGCTGGAGGTGAACGCGTAGGCCGAGAGTCCGTAGGGCAGGCGGTTGGCTTCTTGCAGCCCATCCGCCAGCTCATCGAACGGCATCAGCACGGCGATGGGGCCGAAGGGTTCTTCGTGCATGACGCGGGCGTTCATCGGCACATCCGCCAGAACCGTGGGCTGGAAGAAGTAGCCTTCGCCTGACAAAGCTTCGCCACCGACCAATACCCGTGCCCCTTTCTCGACGGCATCGGCGACCAGTTCTTCCATCTTTGCCAATTGCCTTGGGTTGGCTAACGGTCCGACCTGAGTGTCCGGATGCAGGCCGTCACCGATTCTCAGGGCTTGGGTCGCCGCGACAAAGTGATCGACAAAGGCTTGATAGGCGCCACGCTGGATCAGAAACCGAGTGGATGAAATGCACACCTGCCCGGTGCCGCGAAAGCGGTTGGCGACGCCCTCAACGGCGGCTTTTTCAATGTCGGCATCTTCGAACACCAGCACCGGTCCGTGCCCACCGAGTTCAAGGGTGATGGGCTTCACGCCTTCGGCAGCGCGTGCAGACAGCAGACGACCGATGGGCACCGAGCCGGTGAAGGTCACCTTGCGAATGATCGGCGAGGCGATCAGATGGCTGGACACTTGATCCGGTACGCCGAAGACTACTTGCAGCACACCCTTGGGCAATCCTGCATCATCGAGTGCACGCGCCAGGGCCAGTGCTGTGGAGGGACTTTCCTCACCCGGTTTGAGGATGACGCTGCAACCGGCGGCCAGTGCTGACGAGAGCTTGCGTGCCGGGGTGATGGCCGGGAAATTCCATGGTGTAAATGCGGCCACCGGTCCGATGGCCTGGCGTTTGACCAGTTGCAGCACGCCTGGCCGGTTAGCCGGGACCACACGGCCATCGATACGCCGGGCGCTTTCGGCGAACCATTCGAAATACTCCGCCGCACGGGTCACTTCATCCAGGCTTTCGTTCAGCGGCTTGCCTTCCTCCAAGGTCATCTGCGCGGCAATCTGCGGTGCACGCTCGAGGATCAGGTCGGCGGCACGCTTAAGGATCTTGGCGCGTTGGTCAGGCACGGTCTGGCGCCATTGCTCGAAGCTCAGGCGAGTCACTTCCAAGGCCTGATCAAGGTCGCCTGCGGAGGCGAGTGGGACGCGGCCGATTTCCCGGCCGGTTGCCGGGTTGACGACGGCGGCAGTGTCGCGCCCTTCGGCACTGATCCATTCACCACGGATGAAAAGATAAAGCGGGTCGTAGGAGGTTTTCATGATGCGCCCTTCAGTTGGTTGTCAGGGATTCGGATGAAACCCGGCGCCAGTTCAGGCGGCCTGTGCAACCAAGTCTATGGAAGGAGTGCCCATTGATTTAGACGGGCCAAAGGGAATCATTGTTGTCGCCAGAGGTAATATCGAGCGGCGAGCCGAACGTGTAGCATCCGGAAAATATGCGCGTTATCACGGGTGAGCGTCAGATCTACAGGAAGGTCGCGATGGATAAGCTTTCGAACATGTCGGTGTACATAAAGGTTGTCGAGATGGGCAGTTTCACTGCCGTGGCCAATCATCTGGACTCAACGGTCGGTAACGTATCGCGCGCTGTCTCTGCGCTGGAAAACGTACTCGACGCGCGCCTGTTGCAACGCTCGACCCGACGCCTGTCGGTCACCGATGCCGGGCGACGGTTCTATGAGCGCTGCACGAAAATTCTCGCTGATTTGGAGAGTGCCGAAGCCGAAGCCAGCAATGCCGCCCTGGAACCACGAGGAACACTGCGGGTGCATTGCGTTCCTGGGCTGGCCCGGCACCTGGTCACGGGGGCCGTGCTGGAGTACCGCCAGCAATTCCCGGAGGTGACGGTGGATTTATTGCTCTCGCAACGCATGCCAAACCTCTTGGAAGACCAACTGGATGTCTCGATCCTGATCGCCCGCGCGCTCCCCGATTCGGCGTATGTCAGCCAAAAAATCGGTGTCAGCCATTGTGTGCTGGTGGCGTCGCCAGACTACCTGGCGCGGCATGCGGCCCCGGAGACGCCAGAAGACTTGCGTGATCATCAGTGTCTGCTGTTGGGTACGGTCGACTATGTGCGGGATGAGTGGCAGCTGAAGAGCAAGGCGGGGGACGCGACATTTGTCCCGACAGGGCCAAGTTTCAGCGTCAACGATATGGATGCAATGGCGCTGGCCGTTCGAGAGGGCGCGGGGATTGGCCTGCTGGCCGGGTTCACGGCCATCGATGATTTGCGTTCCGGCAAGCTAGTGCGGGTTTTGCCTGACTACCATACCTATGAGCGTAACGTGTACGCCGTCTATACCTCTCGGCAGTTTGTCGATGCAAAAATCACCCGGTTTATTGAAACGCTGAAAGATCGGGTTGGCAGTCAGCTGGCAGCCACGGCCCAAGCACTTATCGATTGAACCGCTGTGGGGCAAAAAGGTATTTGCGCCTCGATGAGACCACTCTCCGAGGCGCAATGATCGGCGAACACCTGACTTAGCCCTGGCTGCAACGGCCCATGACGTTATAGGCCAGTACGTGGCGTTTGCCTTGCGAATCCTGATAGGTCATGTGCGTCGGTACTACTGCGCAAACATCCGGCACCGGGTCTTCAGAGATGACCTTGGCGACATCCAGGTGGGTATCGTAGCGATATTGCTCGACCTGTTTAGTCGTTGCAGAACCGTCCTGTGCTGCTACCACAGAGCTGAAGCCCAAGAGTGCGACGATGATCATTGCCGTTTTCATGATGAGATTTCCTAAAGTAAGTGTGATGTTGCTGGCAGGACGAACTTTAGGCTTGAGGGTTTTGCGGAAACAGGCACGGATCAGGGAAAGACTTTTCTCAAATCCGAACACAATCGTGAGGTGTCTGACGTTCGGACTTTGTTCTCTGTGGCCGTGCACTTTTGGACGAAAACTGCCTATTAATGGCAGCTACATGCCCCCGAGTTTCTAGGTCGAATCAACTAAATTTGAGGGGGACGCAGCAGTGTCGGAAGGGCATAGTTGCGGAAATGACCGAAAAGATGCGGAAACGATCCATAAAGAGATGTGCCAATTTCCTGAATGCCAGAAACGACAAAGCCCTGAATAATCAGGGCTTTGTCGTATAAAGATGGCGGAGGCGATGGGATTCGAACTCATGGACCTGTTACAGTCGACGGTTTTCAAGTCCGAAGATTAATCCTTGTATTTCAATGTCTTAAGTTGTATTCGTTTCCGCTAGGCAGTATTCATTAATGCTCTGGAGGCCTTTGAAATCAAGGGTTGGACACTTATTTGCGGAATCAAATTCGCCGGCTGTTTGGCGTCCAAGGTAGGTTCATGATCGCCGTAAACTACATAGCTGCAATCGAGAGACTGCGTTTGATGGAAAGCGACTTTCGTCTGAAGTGGGATTTTTACAGGCAACCTGGTCAGTCGTGGCAGGAAACGGCGATAAGCGGACATCGGCAAGCGACCGCTGTCGGCCGATTCTGTTGAAAAAGTCGGATTTTCAAACTGGAAGATTTCGAAGTTGATCGTCTCTTCAGAACCTGTTCACCACGTTGCGTGGCTTTCCGGTTCTGCGTTGATCGTTGCAGCTTGGTTAGTAGGTTGATTTGAAGGTTTTTGCTGATCCCAGGCGCGCCTATCCCGTAGTCGGTGGCCCTTGAGAGGTCAGTTTCGCCAGTCGTCTTAGATTCTGTACCGCAGCCGCCAAGGTGAATTCGTCGTTCGCACCGGTCATTCCTCGTAGTCGCAACCGATCCAGTTTCAGGATTCGCTTGAGATGAGCGAACAACATTTCGACCTTCTTGCGCTCATGGCGAGAACACACGTATTGAGGTGTCTTGGCGATGCGCCGCGCAACTTCGCGCGCCGCTTCATGGACGCTGCGTGCGATTTTTCTAAACGAAGTGCTCGGGCAGCAGCGCTCTTTCATTGAGCATTTAGCACAGTCGGTTTGCCGGGATCGAAAGATGATGGTGTCGGCTTTCGTGATATGTGAGCGTTGGTTCTTGAAGGCCCGCCATTCGCTACGCAGAGCGTGTCCGGTGGGGCAACGATATTCCTGCGCTTCTTCATGCCATTGAAAATCGCTGATTGAGAGGCTGTCGTTCTTGCGCTCGGTTTTGTCCCAAACCGGTACATGTGGCTCGATGTCTTTTTCGTCGACCATCCAGGCCAACATCGGTGCGGTCCCATAAGCGGTATCGCCGATGAGCCGATCCGGCTTGATGTCGAACTGTTCTTCGACCCGCTCGATCATGGTCTTGGTGCTCTCGACCTCGGCAGTTCGATGCGCTGGCGTCGGCTCCACGTCCATGATCACGCCATGCTCGACATCAATCAGGTAGTTCGTCGAGTAAGCGAAAAACGCCGGGCCTCCTGGTGCGGCTGTCCAACGAGAGAGTGGATCAGTCAGTGACAGGCGCTTGGGCAGCGCTTCGGCCAACGCCTCTTCATCCAGCGCTTCGAGGTACTCACGCACCGCGCGAGTACTCAGCGACGGATCGCGCCAGTTGATTTCATCATCGCCAGGTACGCCACGTTGCCGACTGGCATCTGCCTTGATGACGCTGGCGTCGACCGCAAACCCTTCGCCCTTGACCAGACCTGCGTCCATGCAGCGACGCAGCACCTCGTTGAACAGCCAGCGAAACAGCGAGCTGTCACGAAAACGACCGTGGCGATTCTTGGAAAACGTAGAGTGATTGGGGACTTCGTCTTCGAGGCTTAAGCGGCAGAACCAGCGATACGCCAGGTTCAAATGAGCCTCTTCGCACAACCGACGTTCGGAGCGAATGCCGTAGCAGTAGCCCACCACCAACAGGCGAATCATCAGTTCGGGATCAATCGAAGGTCGCCCGATCGGGCTATAAAAATCGGCGAGATAATGGCGCAGATCGCTTAGATCGAGGCATCGATCAATGCTGCGCAGGAGGTGATTGGCTGGGATGTGATCTTCAATGTTGAACGAGTAAAACAGTCTCTCTTGTCCGCTCGACAATTGTCCCATCATGCTGCGAATCCTCCCGCTGGCCGATGACCTGATTTTGCCGCAGACCAGGCAGGAGATCTACTTTTTCAACAGAATCGGCCGGAAACGGCCAAAAGCGGCCGGTCCGTCCTATGAATAATTCTGAGAATCATCTGTAAGCGTCCAGCCAACATGCATTCCGAACTCGCACATTCGAGACCGTTGGCGTCCGCATACGCACCTGACGGGCGATATGGCCAAGCAACGTTTCTGTTATCTATCAGGCTGCCATTGTGAATACCTTGGGAGATCTTCCCCATCCAGCCAAGCTACGTCCTGCTCCGTCCAGATGTGATACTCGGGCCTATAGCCAGGCTCCTCGTCCAACGTCGCAACGCGCACGATCATTGCAGTTGAGCCGTTACGCTCAGCTGCAAGATGCGATCCGCAGCGGGAGCAGAAGTGCCGGATCTTGCCAGGAGATGACTCGAAAGCCCTCAATGCGTCCAAGCCTTGAGTCCATTTAAAATGCTCTCTCAGGACCCCAGCAGTGGAGACATAAGCAGCAGCATGGGTCTTCCGGCAGGTAATACAATGACAATGGCTAATTGGCGTATCAATGCTATCGATCTCATAACCTACAGCCCCGCAAGCGCAGCTTCCTTTCATTTCATCCTCCGATTTCGACACAGTGCGAAGATTATGGTCACCATCGTAAATCGAACCAACAAGCAGTGACTAGCATGCTACGCGGAACGCATGCCTCCGGTATCAGGTCCCGCGCATGCTTTCTCCCCTAAAGCGACGTGCCAGCGACAGCTTTTCTCAATGTTTGGGGATGGATCTAGGTTTGAACGCCCAGTATGATTCCAGCGATTCAACCCGAGGAGTCCGTCAGATCATTCGTGGAAAGAAATCTTTTCATTAATGGGAAACATTCTTCAAAGACGCTTTTCGGATGTTTCCAAAAAAGCTGCCCCTTAATCCTCACTTGCTTGAGATAAGTGGAGTGCGGGGTTGGCCAGGATGTCAAGGGTTCAATAGGCTCTTTCACGGGCATACTGATTAGCCGGTGTGGCACGTCTTTGGGTAATTTACTGACGGGAAAAGACTAAGAATGTTCCATAGTGAACCGCATCGATACTTAGCAACCATATGGGGAGCTTGGTTTTTGTTCACCATGCTAGCCGTATTTTCCGCGGGTGTTGTACCGAGTGTGTTAACTATTCCCGCCGCTGTATTTGTGTTGTGGGTAACCTACTGGTGCTTTGACTGCGCGTACCGGACTGAAAGGTTTAGTAAGTATGCCAGTCTTAGGTTGTTTACCAATTTGGGTATTGCCCCTGGATTCGCATTTTTAATGGCGTTAGTCACGACTTACAAGCAGTTTAAGTTGGGGCTTGGCATATCGTTACTGATCAGTTTTATGCCGCTAGTTTTCTGCACAATTGTCTATTCATCATTATGTATATGGCGGAGTCCTAGGAATTCTCTGGTCGTACGCTCGCAGCGCGTCAAAGTCGTTGAGCCAAATCAGGAGAATCGTTGGGCACTCGGTGCTGCTGGGGGCGGTTTGGGAGTACTGATTTATCCAGTTTTCCACGCTTATAGATCGCCAGCGTTGCTGCTCGTCTTTCTATTTATAGTTATTGCCCTATTTATGCTGTTTTACCATCGCACCAGTATCTCATCCCTACGTACTCTGAAGGATCAAGAGGCGCGAGAACACCAGGAATATACATTCATGAATGTCGAAGAGCTTCGTTCAAGGCGCGCGGCGTCCTGGATTGGGCGCATTTTCGCTACCAAGGTAGACCGATGAGTTTTGCCAGTGCCAGTTTTCAAAGAGCGCCCACTGTTGACGGAGCTTCTTTATATGCGGAACCCGCAAAATAAAAGGCTTTTCAAGCTAAATACATTTGCGTCCGGCGGTGAAGAGGAAATGCTGCTAGAGCATTTTTCTGGTTCAGAAGGCCCCTCCCGGTTTTTTCGAGCTAGATTTGGCGCTGCTAAGCCGGAGTTCCTATGTGAAGCTAAAGACACTTATTGGCCGCCCAGCGAACGGGCGGCGGCGATCATGAGTTTGATCCAATCGGTGCGTCTCAACGGGCATGATCCGTATATTTACCTGAAGAATGTTCTCAAGCGCCTTCCGACGCATCGGGCGAGTGAAATAGACCACTTACTGCCGCATAATTGGCAGCCCGCCTGAGTTACACAAGACCTGATTTCCGTAAACTCACACTACCCCATCCGCCAAAAGCACTCACTCCAGGATCCTGGCTTGTCAGTTCGCTGCGATATTGATAGTGTCGATCCATGACTACCTATTGCCTCACCTCGAACGTCACCACCACAACCGCTGAAAGCGGAGCGTGCGAGGTTTCGTGAGCCAATAGCAGACGAACTTCAAAGGCCCGCCAGTGATGGACAGGGCCTTTTTTACGCCCTTGTGTCGCTGGCTTCAACGCAAGGAGATGCACCCATGTACGCCCTGTTGATACTCGATATCCAAGTCGGGCTTGTTCACGGCCCCGAAAAACTATGGCGCTGCGAAGAGTTGTTGGAAACACTGAATACCCTGATGGACAAGGCACGCAGCGCAGGCGCTCCGATTTTTCTCGCACGCCACATCGGGCCCGCTGGATCTCCAATCCAATCAGGCAGTCCGCTAACGATGGTTGCACAGGAACTGAGGCTACAGGGTGGGGAAGTGGTGTTCGAAAAGCGGCGGCCCAATGCTTTTGAAATGACCGACTTGGCTGACAATTTGCGCTCTTGTGGCGCAACCGGTGTGGTAGTCACTGGGATGAAAACTCAATACTGCGTCGACAGCACCTGCCGTGCTGCTCGTGATCTTGGCTTCGATGCGGTACTCATCGCCGAAGGCCATACCTGTTCAGACACGCCACTGATGAAAGCTGAGGATATCGTTGCCCATCACAATGCAACTCTTGACGGGCCTTTCTGCCAGCTAGTTCGGGCTGAGGAGTGGAGCTTCTAGCAGAGCCCGAAAGTGCGGGAGTGCGCGTAAACGCCGTAAGCACAGGCACCATACGTGCATTCCCGCACGTCCTGAATGAGACGTTAAGTGCCCGCTATGGGTCGATTTTATTGATGGGGAATTGGCCGATGCGCTGTGCTTCAGACTACGAAGACCATAACACTTGGTGATGGGCGGCAAGATGTGTTGCCGGAACGCTTACGTCTCAAATGTTGATGGTGCAATTTACGGTATCGGGAAGCATGTGGCACTGTCCAGAGCGAAGTTAAATCTTAAATTTGATAATTTACTGCTCTGATAACCTGCTTCTGGCCGTAAGCAGCCGGTTAAGATGCCCCCCTTACACTTATAAATGGTGAGCTTTGGAAATCCAAGGGTCGACGTTGGGGGTAGACTCCTGTAGTCATGTGGCGTGATCATTGATAACAGTTGATGCCCCCAAAATTTGGACACCATTGGGCGTGGTCTGACATAAATTAAGGATAGAGTTTGTTCAGCAAATCTCAGATTGTTGCGATCCCAGTCCTGATTTCATCGGTACTTTTACTTACCGGCTGCCCGCCACCAGCGTCTTTCACCCAATGGAAACGCGCTTCCACCTCTGTAGAGGGCGTCAAAGCGGCAATGGCAGAGTGTGGAGACCCTGTAGGAGGGCCACAAAACCATTTCCCAATAAACGAAGAGGTAATTCACTTTCAGTGTATGCAGCGCCTCGGTTTTACTCGTAGAGACGGCTTTGAATACTGCGAAATAATGAAGAATATGCCAGCCTGCGTCGAAGAAAGGCAGGGCCGTCCGCTCAGTCTGTCCCAGCTCGAAGCATTGCCGTTTGTTGAAGATGAAGCATTTCACCCAATCAAGCCTAATTCAGGCCGGGATGAACGTATGCAGGTCTCATGGCGTAAAGCGGGAGCATCACTCCATTTCTCAGTCCAGATAGCCAATGATAGTGAAGCCCTGCCGGTCATGTATGCGTGCGGCTATGCAAAACCACTGGGGTCAAATCTAGATGTCGCAAGCATCGGAAGCACAGCCAAAGTCCAACGCTGCATGATTGATCACGGCTTCGAGCCCAAAAATAAAAACATGCTGGTTTGCCAGACTTACCCGCAAGTGACGGGCTGTTCGGTGACAACACCACCGAGTCAACCGAGATAGATAGCTTCCTGGGCTCACGACGTTTCAGTTCATTGGGCCAGTTGCGTTTTCTGCATCGATTTAACGGATACCCCTTCATCTGTCGCCGCATCGACTGCAGTAGACCCTTGGCTGAACTGGCGGTCGAGAATTATGATGCCCGGAGGATTATGTCCAACATGGTGTTGAACGTGAGGGAGATGATCTCTTTCGCATTAGGGATTCCAATGCCGATCCCTCCTTTACGGGCGATGTCTTTTGGCCTCAACGTGCCGACGCACATGCCTTCAGCTCATGCCTGGTGTCCAAAGCACAGAGATCGAAGCCGTCACTGCGGGTGTAGCCTGCGCGCTTCATACACTCGAAGCGTTCTGCTTTCTGCTCGAGCGTGGCCTTGGGGTCAATGCCGTAGCGATTCGTTGAACCGCACGCCAACATCGAGGAGAGCACCTGCCGCTCTTCCTCGCCAGGTTTCTTCCAGAGTTCCACTTCATCGGTGGGTGGCTGAAAAGGCTTGGCAAAACAGGCCGTCACAAGCAGTGGCAGCATGATTGCAAGTGCAAAAGGTTTAAGCCACATTCAAGGTTCCTTATTTTCCACGACTGACAGGCACCAACACATATTTCTTTTCTGTGAGCATCTTTGCCCGCCAGGGTTTCCTGACACGCTGCTCATCCACCTTAAATCAGGTACGATCCTGACGATTCACCAACAACTGAGGTCGTGTCATGCAAGATGGCTTCTGGCCCTTCCATCTCTTTGGTGCCAATTTCGCCACCGAAGCCGAGGCGCAGAAATTTGTGTTTGAACAATGGGAGCCAGAGCCCCCTGAAAGCGCAAGCGAAGCCGATTACGTTTCGTGGGAAAACCGTAATCCGACCTGGAGACTAGCGGAAGATCTTGGGTTCCATATGGATTCAGATTTCGTTGAGCTTGCCGGCACCCCAGAAGACGTCATAGGGCAAATCCGCAGTCAGTCCGAAATAGCGCTGCTCGACTCCAAGGCCCGAGAATTCACGCATTTTATCATTGTGGGCTCTAATGCCATCTGGGGCGACCATCGTTCGACCTCTACCCAAGTAGAACCGCTGGTACGCTTGCCGGAGAGCACTGCAACCCTTTCATATCTCGGCCTGTTCAACTCAATTTGACTGACCGAAAGCGAACACTAGCGACCGACATCCATCGGCTAAAAATGGACAGCCCTCTGTCGAGTGCTGGTTCGGCATGTCTCTAACGCTGTCCTTTTTCATTCAGCAGATAAGGATCCGCCAGAGCGAAGACCGAGGCAGGCTGGACTCATCGCCCGACTTCCACAGAACTCATCTTGTCGCGGGGAACCATTACGACCCGACACGTATAAAGGCTGTTCAGAAATGTCTGCCAGACAGCCAAATAGCAATGTCATTCAAGAAGTTGAAAAGTATCCGATGGCATTAATCGACAATGGTTGACTTCACCTGTGGAGCCACTTGCCGAAATGTTTGCGTACTGCCTCGTGATCGAACCTGTCCTCTCCGCGCCAGCACGCAGCCGCTCCCGACCAGTCGCTTCTGCTGTGAACAGGCCGCTCGAAAGACGCTGGTTTGAGCACGTCCAAGTGTGCAAGGACGTCGATAATCACCCGCCGCTCGTTCTTTGAAGACTTCACCACGCCTGCCAACCGTTTTTCCAATGTGCCGGCGTGGTCGCCAGCTTGGCTTAGTTCGATGATCCCAAGGATTGCCTGGAGAATTGCTACATCCTCTTCCTTCGGATCGGGGATGTCGGCACGCAACAGTTCCTGGAGATCGAACCACGTGTAGATCAACTTGCCGTGGCGGACGCCGCCCCATTTTATGCGCTCGAAATTGAGGACATTGAGGTTCACATCTGTGTATTGATCGTCACCGACCGTGAGGCCGGGCACCACATCGCGACAAACAGCGCACGTATAACTTGTTGCGGTGACCGTACCGTCTGGACGGTAGCTGTGACCACTAACAGCCGGCGTGTAAGGATGAAGAATCATTTGGCAGGCAAGATGATATGAAGCCACGCCAGACCGCCAATCCAGTCTTCTTGTGGAAAAACTGGCTACAAATGCGCGTGCGGCCTTCGCTGGGGGGATTCGCTTGACCAGGTCCAATACCTCGCCCACACACTGGTCGTGGCCGATGCTCACGGGTTCAAACATCAAGCCTTGAGCTTTTGCATAGGCGAAATCCTGAGATTCCGTCTTCGGGGCAGGAAGCCAGCCATTGCTACCCCAGTATGTTTTAAAAAGTATGTTTTTCGCCTTCTTGTCCATGTGTGCTCCGCTTTTTCCAGTGGTGCGATTGTTTCGCTCCGCAGCCAAGAGGTTTGGGCGACGCCCGCTTGAGGGGAGAGCGTATAAAGCGCCTCGCCGCAGTCAGCCATCCGCCAACAGCGGCCAGTCATTGTGAGCAAGGCTAGAGGTTTCAACCGTTTGCTAGCTGGAGGTAATCGCAAATAGATTTTCGCATAAATAGGCATCCTCTCTTGGTATGAAATCTTCGGGGCTTTCATTGCAGGAAAATGCTTCGAAAACGTGGTTGATAACTTTTTTTGCCTGGTCCGTAGTAAGGATAGGAATGTCTATCAGGTCAAGAAGAGCATCGGCTATCTCGTTTAAACTAATGCAGTACTCTTCAGCGGCAACCCTAAGCAGTGCTCGCATCTCCTTATATTGACCATCTGAATTTACATTGCTTTTCAGAAAACCAAGTGGCTCTTCCAGGATGTCAAAAGGATAAATCTTTTGATACCTGTCGCAGTATTCTATAAGGGTCCGCCTGACCTTCACGCCATCAAATTGTTGAGAGCTAGCCCCTAACAGGGCATCAATTTTCGTATTAGCTATCCAGCTTTTCATCGCGAAATTTACCTTGTTTAGCGCTTATTCAAGGGACATAGACTGGCGGCTCTTGGCCGATAGCAGCCTTTCTTCGCCGATACTGTCAACCATCCTGACCAATGACCGACACCCTTGTGCATTACCCCACGCCGGTTAGTATCGGCGCATGAACGCTAATAGTGGAAAAACCCAAATGACCCAGCATCAAACCCATATAGGCAGAGCTGACGAAGCTGACCTGGAAGGGATTCTAGAGCTCCAGGCTGCCAATCAAATCGCCCAGGGCGGTTCACTTTCTGCAAGCCTGGCTCGCTCGCGAGTGGAGGCGATGATGAGCGAGATGCCACTGATCGTTGCGCGGCGCGATGGGCATATCACTGGTTTCCTGATGACCACCACTCGGGCAATGAACGCGGATCTGCCTATCGTGCAAGCCATGTTTGCCGCTTATCACGGCGCGCCCGACGCCTATGTCTACGGCCCGATCTGCGTTGGGGTGGAAGAGCGTGGCAAAGGGCTGGCGCAGAAGATGTTTGCTGATCTGCGAAGCCTTGAGCCGGGGCGTGAGGGTGTTCTGTTCATACGCCGGGACAACGAACCCTCTCTGCGTGCCCATTTGAAAATGGGCATGAAAGAAGTCGCACTTTTTTCATTCAACGGGTTTGAGTACGTTGTTTTTTCTTATGTCGGATAGTCCGGGCGACTACGTGGCGAATTGATTTTGGCAGGTCTGTGCATGAGAAAAATAAGTACCAGCGGCAAGCGAGTCAGGGGCGTTGCTCGCCGCCTTCGTGCATTGGAACGTTGGGCCTCAAGCTTCAGTGATATTTATTACCCTCGTTCTGAGAAAGGTGAAAAATATAACAACTTTAAAATCCCGGTCGATATGTCGTTAGTCCAAGGCTCTCGGGCCAGAATCGAAGTTCAGGCGTTCTGTATTCAACAGTTGCTCGAAGCCGCTGCTCATCTGTCCAGAGCCGCCGACCGTTCGCAGGGTTACTATCGGGTCGCATGCATTTTTGTCTGGCCTTGGGTCCACCAGAGTGAGGTCACGGTTTTTTATGATCGAGATTATTACCTGAGCTTTTTAGGGCAAACCAATGCCCTTAAGCCTGATTTGTTAAGCCAGACGCTTGCATTGCATCTGCCCGAGCATTTTGTGGAGCACGGGCATGACGTGACCCAGCCGGACGACGAAGCCAAGGTTCGGTGGTGGTGTATCGGGGAGCCAGCGTGATCGTATCGTCAGTCGCCTATTGCGCAGCAAACACCACGCGAGCGCTGTTTCTTCCGAGCACCTGAGCCAGATCGTCTGCATCCTCCACCCGGCCAATCCGGGTGTACGAGTAGGGCGAATCAAACGTCAGGTAAAAAAGCACCAACGTGTTCGAACCGTACAGCATCAGATCACCGTTACGGATCACGCCCGGGCGGAATAGTGCGGTGGGCAACTGCTGCGACAGGGTGACGTGTTTCTCATTGTCGTTCAGGTCGGGCATGTCCAGAGTGAGCGGCAACCTCGCAGCGAATGCCCGGCCGGTCTCGTTGTCAGCGAGAGTGACAGTGAAACGGCGCTCGCCAACTGTCATCGATATGCGTTGCTCATTTGTTCGTGTGGACGTCGCGGTTGTTTCCGCGACGGCCGCGTTCGATATGACCTGAGCGCCAAGAGCCATCAGGCCAACCATTACGCGCAGAGCACTTTGACGTAAGCGATGTAATCGGGTCATGAATATCTCCTTGTCGAGAGAAGCGCAGGATATCCGGCGCGTATGAGTCAACTCACCGTGTCAGCGGATGTTCGCGATACACCGGATGCGGCCCGCGCCGCCAACAGCGCTAGCACAGCGGCGACCACCAGCAACGCAGCGCTCAATTCGAAGGTGGCCCGGTAGCCGCTCAGGTCGAACACAAAACCGCCAACCGTCGCGCCCAGTGCGATTGCCAACTGAACAATCGCAACCATCAGCCCGCCGCCTGCTTCTGCGTCGTCAGGCAGGGTTTTCGCCAGCCATGTCCACCATCCCACCGGCGCGGCAGTGGCAACCAGTCCCCAGAAGCCCAGCAGTACCGCTGTGGCAATCGATGAGCTGCCAAATGAAACCAATGCCAGTGCGATTACAGCCATCAGCATGGGGATAACAACCAGTGTTCGATGCAGACCGTTTTTGAGAAAGATCTCGATCAGGAATGTGCCCGCCAGACCGGACAGGCCCAGGATCAGCAGCATCAGTGAAAGCATCGAAACGCTGACATGCGTGACGGTCTCAAGGAACGGGCGCAGGTAAGTGAACAGCATGAACTGCCCCATGAAAAACACGCTGACCGCCACCATGCCCAATGCCACCGGCATCTTCTTCATCAACTGGAACACGTTGGTGCTGCCTTTACTGCTGACTGCTTTCATTGCGGGCAGGCTGAAGAGCAGCCACGCAGAGGCGAGCAGGGCGACCGGCACGACGCAGAAAAACGCTCCGCGCCAACCGATCAAGGCGCCAAGGAAACTTCCCAAAGGTGCCGCAACAACGGTCGCCAGAGCGTTGCCGCCATTGACGATAGCCATGGCCCGTGTCACCTGATCTTCCGATACCAGCCGCATCGCCGTTGCTGCAGACAGTGACCAGAAACCTCCAATGGCAACGCCGATCAGTGCGCGTCCGGCCATGAAGATTGAGTAGTTGGGGGCGAACGCCACCACGGTGCCGGAGATGATCATCAGCAGCGTGAGCGATAGCAGCAGCAACTTGCGGTCAACCCGCGCTGCGACTGCCGGGATCAGCAGGCTGGTGAACAGGGCGAACAGCCCCGACACGGAAATCCCTTGCCCGGCTTGCCCCTCGGTAACGTTCAGGTCGGCAGCGATGGGCGTTAGCAGGCTGACAGGCATGAACTCCGACGCGACCAGTGCGAAAGCTGCGAGGGACATGGCGAGCACTGCGCCCCATGAATGCTGATTGTTCTGTCGGGAGGCGTGATAGGTGTTGGTCATTGAATGATGTGTCCTGTGGTGCTTGAAGCGTCGCGGCATCTGAGTCGATGCCGCGAAAAGATGTGGGTGCCCAGTCTCGGCACCCACCGGGTTACTTCAGGTTGCTTTGGAAGAACGTGGTCAGCTTGGCGAACGGTATGAGGTTGACCCGGTCATAGAGGTCAACGTGCCCGGCACCCGGAATAATGACCAGTTCTTTGGGCTCACCGGCACGCTTGAACGCGTCTTCGCTGAACTCACGGGAGTGCGCCTCGGAGCCTGTGATGAACAGCATTGGGCGTGGCGAGATGGTCTCGATGTCGTTGAACGGGTAGAAGTTCATGAACTTCACGTTGCTGGTCAGCGTTGGCATTGTGGTGGTTTTTGGTGACGCGCCGGCTGGCGTGACCTCGCCGCGCGGTGTTCGGTAGAAGTCGTAAAACTCGTCGCCGATGGCATTGCCGGTCAGCGTGAGCGGGGTGCCGCCGGTGTAGCGAACGGGACCGCCCTGAAACTCTGCAACGCGTTGATTAGCGGCTTCGCGAATGATCTGTTGGCGTTGTTCCGGTGTCACGGCGTGCTTGAGGCCGTTACGATTGGCGGCGCCCATGTCGTACATGCTGACGGTCGCGATGGCCTTCATTCGCGGGTCGATCTTGGCCGCACTGATAACAAAGCTGCCACTGCCGCAGATACCTATAACGCCGATTCGCTCACGATCAACAATCGGCTGAGTGGACAGGAAGTCCACGGCAGCGCTGAAGTCTTCCGCGTAGATCTCGGGTGCAACGGCGTTGCGCGGCATGCCTTCACTCTCGCCCCAGAACGACAGGTCCAGCGACAACGTGACGAAGCCTTGTTCCGCCATCTTGGTGGCATACAGGTTTGCACTCTGTTCTTTCACCGCGCCCATGGGGTGGCCAACGATGATTGCGGCGTGTTTGGCTTTAGCATTCAGGCCTTTGGGCATGAATAGATTACCTGCCACTTTCATGCCGTACTGATTCTTGAACGTGACCTTTTCGGTGGTCACTTTTTCACTTTTGTAGAAGTTGTCCGCGCCGTTAGTCATATTGGCTCCTACTGAGGAAAACGAGGCAACAAGCAGCCCGAACGCAAGCAAGATACGTTTCACTTGGTATTCCTTTTTAATGAGAGGTTGATTGCAGGCGTTATCAATCTGGATACCGGAGCAATCAGGAGGGTTGTTCAGTGCTGCAAGTCATTGATGATCATTTTCCCGGTATGGCGGCAGGCTCTGTAGTGCATTCCACTGACTTACTTGCCTGATCCTCTGAGTCTCTGTTTTTTTGCAGGACGCCTGAATGCCGCCGGGTTAGAGTTCAGTGAAGAGACGCGAGACGAATATGGCGACCAATAAAAACACTGCTGCTCAACACTCGTCGGCACAGGAAAGGCTGGCGCGGATCATTGGCGACCGGATCGACCGTCCGGGTGATTTCGGTACGCCCATCGAAGGGCTTGGCTTCTTCCGTCGTGAGCACCCGTCGCCACCTGTGGTGTGCATGGTCGAGCCGAGCATCATTCTTGTCGCCCGGGGCGAGAAGCAGCTGTGGGTCGGTGGCGAGGGATATCCGTACGACCCGTCGCGTTTCCTGATCACCTCGCTGAATTTGCCCGCCAATTCCGAAGTGCTGGCCGCTAGCCCGGAACAACCCTGCCTAGGGCTTACTTTGAAGCTGGATGTTCGCATGCTGGCTGAACTGGCAGCGCAGGGCGGTCTGTCGCCGGTCCGCGATAAATCCGTGGTGGGGGGCGTCGGCATCGGCACAGTGACCGATGCCTTGCTGGCCTCCTTCGAGCGCTTGCTGGCGCTGCTTGAGGAGCCCGACGCCATTGCGATTCTCGCCCCGCTGATCAAGCGCGAAATTCACTACCGGCTATTGATGAGCGACCAGGCGAACAGGCTGCGACAGATCACAGCCGTTGATGGCCAGGGCTATCGCATAGCCAAAGCCATCGACTGGCTGAAACTGAATTACACCTCCGCGCTCCGCGTCGACGAACTGGCGGCCCAGGTGCAAATGAGCGCTGCAACCTTTCATCATCACTTCCGCCAGCTCACCGCAATGAGCCCTTTGCAGTACCAGAAATGGCTCCGGTTGAACGAGGCAAGGCGTCTGATGCTTAACGAACACAAGGATGTATCTACAGCGGCATTCAAAGTCGGCTACGAAAGCCCGTCCCAGTTCAGCCGCGAATACAGCCGCTTGTTCGGCGTACCGCCCAAGCGGGATATCACGGTGTTGAGGGGGCAGGGTGAGGTGGTTGAGGGGCGCCAGAGCGGTACTTGAAGTGGCTGCTTTTGGCAGATAACTGCCTCAAAGCCTCGGAATGTGCCATGAACCGCATCGCCATTGCCGAGCTGCTGGAAGGCCAGGTGGTTGACTGGATAGAGCAGGAACCGGATGCCGAATACGCATCAGGATTTGCGCCGCAGCCCTGACCACATCAGCGACGGCAATGCCCGTGACGGCAGAAGGTGCTCGTCTTTGCCGACGGCGCCGGGCAGGGCATGCCAGGGGATGCTCGCTGTGCGGTGATGCTGCAGATGCAGGTTGATGTTGTACGGCCAGATGAAGAACCGCCCCAGCCAGCCCACGCGCCAGGCGTATGTCCATTCCTGCCAGCCGGGCGTGACGCCGGGGCCGCCGCTGTGCTCGGCAATGCTGCGAATTTTCTGCAGCAGAGTACCGAGGGTGATCAGGGGGATGAACCACAGCATCGCCAGCAAGCCCACTTCCTGGATCGAGCATTGCCAGACAAGGCAGGCCACAATCATCAGCCAGACCAGCGCTGCGGCAAGCAAAGGCCGGGTGAGCCTGGGCGGCGCGCCACCGGCAGCCTTGTAGGCCGCGATGTTGCGCAGCGTATTGACCATCAGCAGGTCACCCAGCAGTTGTTTCGTCAGTAGCTTTGCGCTCAACGGCTGAAAACGCCACGGCTGACGGAAATAGAGAAAGCGGCGCTCCGGGTCCTGCTCGGTCCCTGCGTGCTGATGATGATCAAGGTGCAGTGGGCGATAGAATTCGATGGGCACCAGGCCTGGAACACCGATCGCCAGGTTGGTCAGAAAGTCGTTGGTGCTGCGTCGCCGGGTCAGGTTGTAGTGGGTAGCGTCGTGATACAGCACGAACAGCGCGTGCTGGCGTGCCGCAACGATAAGCATGGCCAGCAGGTAAAAACGCCAGTCTGCGAGGTGAAGCGCGACGCGGATCGTGACCAGGATGCACAGCCACTCGAGCAACAGCGCCGACAGGGTGCGCATGTCCACCGCATAGTGCTTGAAGATCAGCGTCGCCACGCCGCAGGCGACACCGATGGCCGCGCCATAGGCCATGTCGGTAAACACATGCTGCCCGGTGGTCATTACCGTCAGCATCAGCACCACACTCCAGATGGCAAATATCCAGGCTTTTTGCAGTCGCAAGCCAGCCATTGCGACGCTGATTGCTACAGGCAATGCCACATGCCCGCTGGGCGAGGCGGCCAGTGGAGCATCGAGCCGGTACAGCCAGTCGAGCCAGGCAGAGCCGGTTTCAGGGCGCAGGATCATGGTGGGCCAGAACAGGTGACAGACCAGACACAAACCCGCCGCGAGGGCACCTGCAAAGAACGTCGGCAGCAGCCATGTCGACTGACGTCCCATGTACACGAGCACCGGCATGACCAGGGTGTAGCTGAGGTACAGAGGCAGCGTAAACGCAAGCAGCGGAACATGAGCGTCGACAATTCCGGGTTGCACAAGCTGCACAGAACCCATCGGCACATGCGTGACCAGAAAGTACAGCAGGCCGGTGACCAGCATGTACATCATCAGCCAGGTGAAAGGGCGATCAACGCTGGAAGCGGCGGAGTGAGAAGGGTGCATGTGGGCAAAGCCTGTCAGGATAAAGCCTGGTTCATTTGATACGTGCGCAAGCGGAAAATCAGCCAGGCTGACGGGTGCGCAATGATGATTGCAGAGGCGGTGTGGCATTGAATTGAGCTGATAGATTCATTGCCCTCAGCTGCCCGGCCATTCAGAATCCGCTCATTGTGTATCCATACATCGAAGGCCTCCATGAGTTTGTGCGCGACTGCTGTACAGCGCTCCGATCTGCAACCGAATGATATCGATCGGATGTTCGAGATTTATTCCGCCTGTTATCAGGATACCTGTCTGTTACGGTTCAAGCAGGACCTTGACGACAAAACCCACTGCGTCGTGCTGCGTGACGCCTGCGACACGATCATGGGCTTTTCGACGCTGAAACTGTTTGAAATGCACTGGGACAACCAGCCCGGCAGGTTCATTTTTTCCGGCGACACCATCATTACCCCTGAGCACTGGGGCAGCCAGCAGCTCGCGTTCGCCTGGTCCCGACTGATTGGCGATCTGTGGCGTCAGGCTCCCGACGTGCCCCTGTACTGGTTTCTGATCTGCAAAGGGCATCGGACTTATCGCTATCTGCGGGCGATGGTACTGGATTACGCCCCTCGTGCGGGGCATTTGACCGAACCTCATGTGCAGGCCTTGATGGATCACCTTGCGTATACGCGTTTTGGCGATGCCTACGACCCTGCCACCGGCCTGCTGTCCTTCAAGACACCGCAGGGACGGCTGACCGAAGAGCTTGCACAGGTGTCGGAAAATCATGCGAGGTTGCCGGACGTAGCCTACTTTCTGCAGAAAAATCCTGGTTATGCCAAGGGCGACGAGCTGGTTTGCCTGTGCCGCTTCACGCCTGAAAACCTGAGGCCGCTGGCGCGACGCCTGATCATGGCCGAGCAGCATTCGACGTGCTGATTCGTCAGGCGGGTCCGGCGGACAACTCGCAGCTTCTGGACTTTCAACAGCGTCACGCCATGCGCGGCAGCATGCCGCTGCGCTTTGATCGCAGTCCTGATTACTTTGCCCTGCATCACTGCCATTCCGCCGATCACCGGACCTGGGTTGCCCAAAGCCCGGAAGGCGAGCTGCGCGGCTCGGCCAGTCTGGTGGTACGCGATGGTTACCTGCAGGGCAGCGCTGAACCGGTCGCCTATCTGGGTGATTTACGGTTGATGCCTGACCGCAGGCTGTCCCGCTCATGGATGGCAGAAGTCCAGACGCGTCTCGCCGATCTGTCCCTGCAGACAGGCGTGCAGCAAGCGTACTGCTGCATCATTCGCGATAACCCACTGGCCATTCAGTCGCTGTTGGGGCGGCGGCGTGCAAACCCGCTGAAGCTTGCCCACTGGCGTGGCTACAGCAATGTTTCGGTGTATGGCCAGCGTGGTTTGAGTAGCGCACCTCGCACATGCGCCGGGATGCGAGTGATCCACGCCGAGCCGCGACATCTGGATGCACTGAGGGCGTTTCTCGACAGCGAGTCCTCCCGGCAATCGTTCGGCTGCGTGTTCAGCGAGGCGGAATTCGAGCGCAGGCTCAGCCATTGGCCTGACTTCAGCATTGGCTCGTTTTTGCTGGCGGTCGACGAGCGCGATAACCTGCTCGGCTGTGTTGCGCCATGGGATGCAGGAAAGATAAAACGTATCGTTGTCGAGCAAATGCCCGTGGCCCAACAGTTGCTGCGCCTGGGCTTCAACGCGATCGCACCGCTGGCCGGCCGACCGGGCATTGCCTCGCCGGGTAACGCCTTGCGGGATATCTACCTGACCCACCTACAGGTTCGACAGCGTGATCCCCACGTGTTTGCCGCTTTGCTGGATGCTGCCTGGGCGCAGGTGCGCAAAGATTATTCATTGATGCAGCTTTGCCTGTACGACCATGACCCGCTGTGGCCGGCGATACGCCGTTATCGCAGTGTGTCCCTGCCGATGGACCTCTACACGGCTCCTTGCGGCAGCAATACCCCTGTTTTTACCGAGGCGTGTGCGACGGGTGTTCCGGGGTTCGAGATCTATCTGGTGTGATCGGTTCTGACCGGCAGGGTCTGGTGCAGAACTTCCAGCAACGTTCGCCAGAACCTTGCCGGATCAAACCCGGCGCCGCCCAGTATTGGCTGGCCATGATCCACATCCGGCAGGCAGATTTGCGGCAGGCCTGGTATTGCCAGGTCTTCCATATAGAACTGGCCATCATGCGCATGCCCCGTACGCAGGGCGTTCAAGCGTTGATGGTGTGTGTCGAAGCGTGAGCGCCGCACCGCAGACCAACTCACAACATGTACACAGTGCAGCGTGTCGGGCAGGGCGGACAGCATGCTGGCGACCTGCGGGTCTCGGTGGCTGCTGATATCCCGTGTGCCCTCGGCGAGCAGTGTGCTATTGACCATCGCCTGACGAAACCTGTCCATGCGATAGCCCGGGCCAGTGTCAGGAGTGCCATAGCCCAGCAAGTCATCAATGATCGGCGAGGGGCCAACGGGCGGTTGCACCAGCGCGATGCCGTCACAGGCGTCGAGCAAGGCCGGGTTCTGGGTCAGCGTCGCCAGCGTATCCAGACTGCCTTTGCTGTGTGCCAGCACCACAAATCGCTGCCTGGGTCTGAGGCGTTTGCCGAGTACCGTTGCAATGTGTTCGCCCTGCGCAATGACCCCGCGCGAAGACCGCACCGGCATGCGCAGAACCTCGTAACCCTCGGACTTAAGCGACCGCGCACAGGCCCGGTTGCAATAGAGTATGAATTCCGAATAAAGCCCTGCGACCAGCACCACCAGCGTGTCCTTCGGCAGGGTGGACGGGGGCGTTCGCCAGCTTTCGAGGAACAGCCCGGTCCAGTCCAGCGCTGCAGGCGGGCGCACGAAGTCTGTAGCCGGGAAATGGCTTTGCCAGTCGTCAAAGCCCTCGGGTGTCCAGATCTTAGTCATGCGGATCGGCCCTGAACCCTGCGCTCAACGCCGCTCATCGAGCGCCTGGCGAGCGCTGTCGAGAAGCTCGCGGGTATCGATGCGGTTGGGGTGGAAGCCGGGCACAAACCAGAACAGCCCGGCAGGCACGATGCGCGAAAGCAGGCCCGGATTGACGAACAGCCACCACTGCAAACGCAGCCATTCACGCCAGTTGCGGTGTTGTTTGTCGCCGTGCACCAGGTGATAGGTGAAGTATGCGAGATCGAAGGTGAAATACACCGACAGGCTGATCATCGCCACACAGCGAAGCAGGTAACGCCATACCGGGTTGCGCTCGACGGTACACAGCACGTCATAGGCAACTGCCTTGTGCTCGATCTCTTCCAGCGCATGCCAGCGCCACAGGCCGACCATTGTTGGGTCGGCATCCTTGAGGTATGCCGGGTTACGCAAAAGCTGATCGGAAAGTATCGCGGTGATGTGTTCAAGGCTGGCGGTCAGTGCCAGCCGGAAGCTGGCCGGTAGCCGCTCGCTTTCCTTTCTACGCCGCAGCAGCATGCGTTCCAGCTTTTCGACCGGCGCGCCTTGTGCGCCAAGCCGCTGGTTGTAGGCACGGTGCTCGCGCATGTGTGAGGCTTCCTGATAGATGAAGTCGTCGACGGCCTTGTCGAGCGCGCTGCCCTTGGCGATCTTGTGGCGAAAATGCACCACGCTTTCGATGAAGATTCTTTCCCCCTGAGGGAACATGAACGACAGGCAGTCGAAAAAGCGCGTGGTGTGCGCCCGACCTGCGTGCCAGTAACGTGGGATGCTGTCATCGAAGGTAAAGCGTATCGAGCGGTAAGCGATAACCTGCGGGGAAAGCTGTGCCGCCGAGCGTCGTGAGAGGATGCGTTTGAACAGCGACATGGTGCCCGGCTTACTGTGATGATCAGGGCGCACAGTGTGCCAGAGTCCGGCAGGCTTGAAACTGCCGAATAAACTTCCGCATGCGCAGGCAGGTATACTCTGCATTTTTACATGTGGTTACTTTATGCGCACTTATAAGGATATTTTGCCAGCACGCCGTTTCGACACGGCAAATCTGGCGGTGCTGGCCCTCCAGACGCTGCTCTGGGGCGGGACCCTCACATGGCTGTCACACACCGACGCAGGTGCGTGGAAATGGCTGATCCTGATTCCGTTCTGTCTGGTCATGCAAGGCGTGTTCTCGATGATGCATGAGGCGTTTCACAGTCTCGCGCACAGCAACAAGACCACCAATTACCTGATGATGTGCTGGGCTTCCACCCTGTTTGGCGCCTCCGCGACGCTGATCCACATCAACCACCTCGGGCATCACTCGCGAAACCGTACGCGTGCTGAGCTGGCGGACTTCGCCATGCCGGATGAATCGCTACTGCGCAAACGCCTGGAATACTATTTTGCAGTGCTCGGCGGTATCTGGCTGGCGGCATTCATCGGCAGCCTGCTGCTGCCTTTGCTGCCCCCGCGCGTGGCCGATCGCTGGTCGCAAAGTGGTGAGGTCAACACTTATGCAGCGGCGTTCAAAGACTTCTCAATCAACGACTTTCGGCGTATCCGCAAGGAAGTTATCGCAGGCATTATCGTGTGGCTGGCGTGCGCGTATCTGTTTGGCTGGACCTGGGAAGTGGTGCTGATTACCTACATCGCGTTTGGTTTTTCCTGGTCGTCACTGCAGTGGGTCTACCACATGCGTACCCCGATAGATGTCGTCGAAGGTGCCTACAACATGCGTGCGCCCCGTTTGGTTCGCTGGGCATTCCTCAACTTCAATTACAACCTGACTCACCACCGTCATTCGCAGATGCACTGGCAGCACATGCATGCGGCATCGAACCTCAAGGAAACCCGGCCACTGTGGTTCGGCTGGCTCCAGGTGTTCACGCCGCCGCAGCGATTGCCCGATGACCTGTCCAGTCTCGACAAGACCTATTTTTGATGCAGACCGATGGCGACGTAAAGAGAGCGCTCTGGCAGTCATTCATTGACAGTACGCACGCCGTATTGGACCAGTGGCAGATGCAGTGCGAGCAACCTGAGCAGGCTCAGGAGCGTTTGTTACTAGGCATGTTGTCGGCCAATCGCGATTGTGCGTTTGGCCGTGCCCATGACTTTGCCGGGATCCGCAACGCCAGCGACTTTCGCAATAAGGTGCCGACGCACACTTACGCGCAACTGCAGCCTTGGGTCGAACAGGCACAGCACGACAGCGGCGCAGTGCTGACTACCAGCCCGCCGTTGTTTTTCGAGCGCAGCAGCGGCAATAGCGCGTTGCAGAAACACATCCCCTACACGCGGGACTTTCTTGCCCAGTTGCAGGGGGCGCTGACGGTCTGGCTGGCTGATATGTACCGCCAGGTTCCGGAAATCAGCCACGGCAGCGGCTACTGGTCCATGTCGCCGCCCTTGCAGCAACCTGCGATGAGCGCCAATGGCATCCCGATTGGCAGTGTCAGCGATCTGCAATATCTGCAAGGCAGTGCAATTGCCGGGCTGGCGGGCACTTTGCTGATCCCCGACATGGCTCATGACGTTGTGCACTGGCGCAGGCAAACGCTGCTGGCCTTGGTCGCCGATGCCGACCTGAGCATTATCAGCGTGTGGAGCCCGACGTTTCTGAGCAGCCTGCTACAACCTTTGTTCGACACCGAAAACCCCGAAAGCCGTCAGACCTGTGACTGGCTCGAAGCGATGTTGCCAGCGCCGCGCAAACAAGCCTTGCGCCATGCCCGTGCTCAAGGAGTATTCACTGAGCTATGGCCGCGTCTGGCAGCGGTCAGCTGCTGGATGGACGGGCCTAGTCGCGGGTACGCCGCGCAACTGGCGGCGCGTTTTCCTCAGGCTCGCTGGTTGCCAAAAGGCCTGTTCGCCACCGAAGGCGTGGTCAGCGTGCCGTTTGGCGAAGGGGCGGGCTGCCCGCTGGCGATTGGCAGTCATTATCTGGAATTCGTCGGTGACGACGGTCTGCCGAAAGGCGCTCACTCGCTACGCATGGGCGAAACCGCGCAAGTGTTGCTGACCACCGGGGCGGGTCTTTACCGGTATGCCTTGGGTGATCGGGTACGCGTGGTCGGCAAACAGGGCGATACGCCGCGGGTAGAGTTTGTCGGGCGCAGCGCAAGTGCCTGCGATCTGGTGGGCGAGAAACTGGATGAACAGCTTGTCGAGGGTGTTCTTGCGCAGTGCATCGACAGTTCAGACAGCGCATGCCTGATCCCTGACTCCAGAAACACACCGCCGCATTATGTAGCCCTTGTGTCGACATCATCGGCGATACCCTGCGAGGTATTGGCAAACGACATCGACACAGCGTTGCAAGGCTCTTTTCACTATGGTCATGCGCGCACGCTGGGTCAGTTGGGGCCGGTACGTGTGCGTCTGGTGAGTGGCGGCGCGCAAAAACTCGCAGCGTTGCTGCAACGCGCGGCGGAGGCAACCGGCATTCGTGCGGGCGACGTCAAACCGCGCGCTTTGATCAGTCGACTGGACACGGCCAATGCCCTCCTTGCAATCACGGAAGAACCTGAATGCCCGCACGTTTGAGCAGCGACATCGACACGCCTGACACCGAGACACGTGGCGATGGCACGCGCGAGCAATGGTATGTGGCGTGCACGCAAAAGCAATTGCGCAACGGCAAACCTTACCGTGCGACAATTCTCGGCCTGAACATCGTCCTGTTTCGCCAGCGCAGCGGAAAGGCGGCGGCGCTGCTCGACCAGTGCGTGCACCGAGGTACCCGGCTGTCGGCCGGTAAAATCACCGATGACTGCCTGGTGTGCCCGTATCACGGCTGGCGCTACGACGCGACCGGGCACGTGGTGCATATTCCCAGCGTGGATGCCGAGCAGTGCGAACCGAAGTCGCCCGGTTATCGCTACAGGCAGCGCCATTTTTCGGTGTGCGAGCAGGATGGGCTGGTCTGGGTGTACACCGGCACGGGCGATGCTCGCGACACACCGATTTTCCGGCTTCCCGCCTATGGCGAGCGTCCGTGGCAATCCTATTTCATGATCAACACCTTCGACGCCGATGTTGGCAGTCTGGTGCAGAACTTTCTGGATGTGCCGCATACGGTATTCGTTCATGAAGGTATTTTTCGGTCGAGCAGCGGTCGCGCAATGGAGGCGACGCTGGCTTGCAAGGCGCAGAGCATCGAGGTCGTCTATCACGATGAGGTCGACGAGATCGGCCTGATGCAATGGCTGACCAACCCGGACGCTGAGCCGCTGGTGCATACGGATCGCTTCCTGGCGCCGAATGTGACCTTTTGTGACTACTTGTGGGGCGCACGCTCAGGCTTTCTGATCGTCAGCCAGATCACCCCGGTCAATGATCGCCAGTCACGCGTCTACACCTACATCGCCTACCGTTTTCCGATGCCGCGCTGGGTTTTGCGAATACTGCGTCCGTTCATTCATCTGTACACGCACATCGTGATTCAGCAGGACGTCAAAATCATTCGCGCACACCGCGAGGGTCTCGACAACGTGCCCAACTTCAAACCGTGCAATGTGCCTGCCGATGCCATCCATGTGGGCGTCGAACAGTTGCTCGCAGCGGTTCGACGCGGCGAGACGCTGCCGGAAGCGCAGCGTCGCGAGCGGCGGATCCGATTCGAACTTTGACAGCCTGGTGTTTCAACCGGCTTAGAGCTTCGGCTGAACTGAATTCGCCAGTTGCGTCAGTGACAGGCAGCACAACTCCGCAAGAAGGTGGTGACATAAGGCATGCTGTTCGATTTGGAATGCTCTGCCAATTGATGTGCTGGTGAAGGGTCGGTCGCAAGGCTTTACTTGATTCCCCGGCTGGGTACTGAGCAGTTAACCTAAGCACCTTTCGTTCTGCAAAGCGCTCAACATGGCCATCAACCTGTTAACCGAATCCATGCTCGGACACTGGCGCGCTCCGTCGGGCGTCTGGTTATGCGAGTTCCAGTTCGGGAGCCGATTGATCTACGTCGAGCACCGCAATGGCGAGTCGTCTGACCGTCGGCTTGCCGCAGCTCAGCGCCTCGTTAATGCTACATGGGAGGATTTGCCGCAAGCGCCGATGTTTGCCGAAAAGCAGTGCAAGGGCTGCGTCAGCGTGATGAGTCCGCGCAATCTGTTGTTCTTTGCCTCTGTTAGACTGCCACCCTTTACACGCAGAGTGGCATCCAATGAGCGCAAAGGTTCGTTTGACCCAATACAGCCACGGCGCCGGCTGCGGTTGCAAGATATCGCCTCAAGTGCTTGAGGTGATCCTCGCTGGCAGCGGCGCACAAAATCTCGATCCAAAGCTTTGGGTGGGTAATGCGTCGCGTGACGATGCGGCGGTCTACGCCATTGATGAAGAGCGCGGGGTCGTCTCAACTACCGATTTCTTCATGCCTATCGTCGACGACCCCTACGATTTCGGCCGTATTGCCGCGACTAACGCTATCAGCGATATCTATGCCATGGGTGGAGATCCAATCATGGCCATCGCCATTCTCGGCTGGCCGGTCAACGTGCTTGCTCCCGAAATCGCTCGTGAAGTGATTCGCGGTGGCCGTGCAGTTTGTGATGCTGCGGGCATCCCGCTCGCCGGTGGACACTCCATTGATGCGCCAGAACCAATCTTTGGCCTGGCGGTGACGGGGCTGGTCGAAAAGCGTTTCATGAAACGTAACGACACTGCCACCCTGGGCTGTACGCTTTATCTGACCAAACCATTGGGGATCGGTGTGCTAACCACCGCCGAGAAACAAGGCCTGCTGCGCGACGCCGACATTGGCGTGGCGCGGGACCAGATGTGCACGCTCAACACGATCGGCAGCCGCTTCGGCAAGCTTGCCGGGGTCACCGCGATGACCGATGTCACCGGTTTCGGCCTGCTGGGTCATTTGGTGGAAATGGCTGACGGTAGCCGCTTGACGGCACGTATCGAGGCCAGCGCCGTGCCGCGCCTGGCCAGTGTTGATTATTACCTTGAGCAAGGGTGCGTACCGGGAGGCACGCTGCGCAACTTTGACAGTTACGGGGGCCGCATCGGCAAATTGACCGAATGGCAGAAACATCTGCTCTGCGACCCGCAAACAAGTGGCGGCCTCCTTGTAGCCGTAGCGCCAGAGGGGCAAACGCAGTTTCTGCAGACCGCCACCGATCTGGGACTGAGTTTGCGCCCCATAGGCACGCTGATCGAGCGCCAGGCTAACGCCGTTGAGGTGTTCTGATGCGCGAGAACAGCGCCGACTTGCGCCATATTTTTTTAAACGATATCCCGCTGATGGACGTCCGCGCGCCCGTGGAGTTTGCGAAAGGGGCCTTTGGGCAGTCCGTTAACCTGCCGCTGATGAACGATGCCGAGCGTGAGGCCGTCGGCACGGCCTATAAACAACAGGGACAGCAGGCCGCCATCGAGTTGGGGCATCAGTTGGTGTCCGGGGCTACCAAAGAAGCACGTATTGAAGGCTGGGCTGAGTTCGTCCGCTGTCAGCCGGAAGGCTATCTGTATTGCTTTCGCGGTGGCCTGCGGTCGCAGATCACCCAGCAGTGGCTGAAAGACATCGCCGGTATCCCTTACCCGCGTGTGTCAGGCGGTTACAAGGCAATGCGCACCTTCCTTATCGACACCATCGAGTGCGCCGTTCAGGAGTGTGACATGGTCGTGGTCGGGGGCTTGACCGGGTCCGGCAAGACTGAAGTGCTGGCGGGGTTGAGTAACGCCCTCGACCTCGAAGGCCACGCGAACCATCGCGGCTCCAGCTTCGGCAAACGTGTCAGTGCTCAGCCCGGGCAGATCGACTTTGAAAATGCCCTGGCTGTGGACATCCTGAAGAAACGCCATCGCGGTGCCGAACATTTCGTACTCGAGGACGAAGGTCGCGCGATTGGCAGCCGTGCAGTGCCTCTTTCGCTGTTTCGGCAGATGCAATCCGCGCCTCTGGTGTGGCTGCAAGACAGCGTCGAGAGTCGGGTTGAACGGATCCTCAAGGATTACGTTATCGACCTGTGCGCAGATTTTGTCGCTGTCCATGGCGTGGAGGAAGGATTCAATGCGTTCGCCGAACGCCTGCGCCAGAGTCTGGCCAGCAACCTCAGGCGACTGGGGGGAGAGCGCTACAATCGCCTGGCGGTGATTATGGATAGCGCCCTGCAGATGCAGCAGGCAACGGGGCTGGTGGACGCTCATCGGCAATGGATCGAGCAATTGCTCACCGAGTACTACGACCCCATGTATGCCTACCAGCGTGACAGCAAGTCCGGGCGTATCGAGTTTGCCGGTGACCAGGCCGCCGTCAGGGATTATTTACTGCAGCGCCGCCACGCGTGAACCTGGCGGCGCCTGCGCCTTTCTAGAAGACCAGCGCCGCGATGACGCCGCTGATAATGCCCACCAGCATGGTCAGCAGCGCGACGGCCACCAGCACCCGACGATCAAAGGATTTGCGCAGCATCAATAGCGACGGCAGGCTGACGCTCGGCAGCGTCATCAATAGCGCTACTGCTGGAGCTGTACCCAAGCCGACCCCCATGAGGGCCTGCACGATAGGAATTTCTGCCGCGGTGGGGATCACAAACAAAGTGCCCACGACAGCAAGTGGCACCAGCCACAGCCAGCTATTGGTCATTGCTCCATCAACGTGAGGGAATAGCCATACCCGCGCCGCTCCGAGGATCAGCACCGCCAGCACGTAGATCGGGATGGTGGTCCAGAACAACTGCCACATCGTGCGTAACCACTGCACCGGGAGACTGCGGGTATCTGCGGCAGTGGCCACCTCAACAGCATCCACAGCCGCTTTCGGCAGCGCTTCTGGTCGCGACATGCGCTGGGCGAGTAGCGACGCACCGAGCACAAGTCCAACGCCGGCCACCAGCCGCAGGGCGGTGAACTGCCAGCCGAGTACGAAGCCCATGAAGATCAAGGTAGCGGGGTTGAGAACCGGGTTTGCAATCCAGAAGGCCAACGCCGCACCCTCCGACACGTTCTGTCGCCTTAGCCCGGCTGCCACGGGAGCCGCACAGCAACTGCACATCATCCCCGGCAGAGCGAACAAGCTCCCCCGCAGCGTAGAGCCCAAGCCTGCTTTTCCAAACGCGCGCAGCAACCAGTCCCGGGGAATAAGCACCTGTACCAACGAGCCAAGGATGATCGCCAGAACGGCAGCCTTCCAGATCGCCAGAAAATACACTTGGGCATAAGTCAGCGCAGCCAACAAGGGCGACGTCAGATTATCGTTGAGGATCGAGCCGCCAATGCTATGGGTATCGGCGGCGATGAACGACTTGAGGTAATAAGGTGACCACTTGACGTAGTACAGGCCGATGACGGCCACCAGCAGAAACACCGCCGGTTTGCACCAAAATGCCCAGGAGCGCGTTGTGGAGGGTGGGGACTGGCTAATCATTATGAAATCCGTGCGTAAGCGAACGTCTATGATACGTCAACGCTGGCTGTCAGTTGGCAACAATGACAGCGCTCCAGGAGCGTAGCGATTGGCCCGGAGTATGTAATCGCTGCTAACTAATACGCTCACTTACGACCAATGGAGGGTTGAGGCATGTACACGCTTTTCGGAGCAGAGGGTTCTGGTTCCGCTGCTATCGAGATAGCACTGAAATATTGCGGCGCCGACTACCGGTTGCAGGCAGCCAGTTCCTGGGAGGAGGGCAGTGGCAGGGATGAGCTGCGACGGATTAATCCGCTACTGCAAGTGCCCACTCTGGTTTTACCCGATGGCACTGTGCTGACTGAAAGCGCGGCGATATTGACCTGTCTCGGACTGGGGTTTCCTGCTTCGGGGCTATTGTCCCTGGATCCATCTGAACGAGCTATACAACTCCGCGGTTTGGTGTACATCGCCTCCAACTGTTACGCAGCCATCGGCGTCATCGATTACCCGGAGCGTTGGTTGCCTGGCGGGAACCCGGATCAGTTGCAGCAACTGGTTAACGGCGCAAGATCCCGGCTGTACGGACACTGGGATACGTTTAGTGATGTATTTGGGGGCACGGCGGCGTGGCGCCCTGACAAGCCCAAGCCAGGTGCTGTCGAGATTCTTGCTTGCGTCGTCACACGATGGGCCGGTACGCGTGAATATCTGCAGCTATCACGGTCGGACTTTCACGCCTCGCTATTGGATATTGATTGTCATGTAGCAACTGCGTTGGCTTGATACCACAGGTGCGATCGGCTTTGTGGGAGCCGAGCTTGCTCGCGATGCTGGCAACACAGTGGTCAGACGGGTCGCGTTCAGCCCTATCGCGAGCAAGCTCAGCTCCCACAGGTTCTGCGCAATTCCAGGGTTGATATGCGCTGCATTGCTCGCCAGAATCGCGCCCCTGTCCGGTGATTGGTGCTGGATGTCAGCGGTGAAAGGGGCTGCAGTTGAACGAACAGACATTGTCCAGGCGCCTGGAGCACGTCGCGGCGCATGTGCCTGCGGGGGCGCGACTGGCCGATATCGGCTCGGATCACGGTTACCTGCCGGTCGCCTTGATGCGCCGCGGATCTATTGCGGCGGCAGTGGCGGGGGAGGTGGCATTGACTCCGTTCCGCGCGGCCGAACGCACGGTTCGTGAGAACGATCTGGACCAATTGATCACCGTACGCATGGCCAATGGTCTGGCTGCGATCCAGCCGGAAGACGGGATTACGGCCATCAGCATCTGCGGCATGGGCGGCGAGACGATCCGCGACATTCTTGAAGAAGGCAAAGCCCATTTGACTGGCGAAGAGCGTCTGATCCTGCAGCCCAACGGCGGCGAGCGGCCGCTGCGCCAGTGGCTGATGGAAAACGGTTATTGCATCCTTAGTGAGGAAGTACTGCGGGAAAACCGGTTCGACTACGAAGTCATCGTTGCCGAGCGCGCTGGGCCTGTGGTCTACACCCCCGAGGAACTGTACTTCGGCCCGCTACAGATGAAGGCTCGCAGCCCGGCTTTTCTGCTCAAGTGGCGCCGCATGCTGCGTCATAAGCAGCAAACCCTAAACCACTTCGCCCGGGCTCGGCAGGCGCTGCCCGAGGAGAAGCTGGAAGACGCTGCGCGGCAGGTTCGCTGGATAAGCGAATTGCTGGCTGTGACTGGAGCATGACGCAGTGAGCGCTCGTTTATCTGGTAGGCGGTCTTGAAACTTCCCTTGGCCGAGACGTCACCAGACAGCTTTCAATCAGTGCCCACCCTCTAAAGATCTCCGGACAATTGCCTGAAGCATACGTCGACGAATCATGCCGCTCACTGGCCGTATTGTGTACCAATACGGCGTGAAACGTTTGAGCGCCTGACGATCCAGGCAATGCACCCGCGTTTGAGTGGTTATCCGGGTTAGCCCTGACTCCAGGTGCTGGCAAGTAAAACTGATCGCAAGTTTGACGCTGCCCGCTTCACAAAAACGTTGAAAGGCTTCTCCATCGGTCACAGGAGCCTGACCGAAGTCAGCGTGCCAGAACTTTCCTGCGAGTCCGTAGACGACCTCGGTGTCGCCATCGCGATGCAGCAGGGTGAAGTTGTCCATCCCGAAACTCGCTTTAGTGCTTGATGTCGAGCGCTGAAACAACCGCATGGGGAGCTCGCGTAACTGAATGGCGTAACGAAAAAACCGGTCATTTTCAGGTCGATAGTTAACGGCCTCAGCCATTAACCGGGCCGGACTGACTGAGCTTTCCAGCGAGTGGGTTTCACTGAACTGGTAGTCAGGCAGGTAACGATCAATAAGATGCATCCGTACTCCTCATTGCAGGATCGTGTCGACCGGGCAGGGTGATAGATCAGGCATTTTTCCAAGTGTGCGTCTGGATTTTCCTGCCTCCCTGCAGTATTGCGCAATCACGATTTGTTCCAGTGATCCCGGTTGACTTCTGGTGGGTTAAAAGCTTCGGTTCAGGCTTGCCTTGCAGCACGGATACTAAAGCGGGCGCACTGACGTCTGGGCGGTTCCGGCAACGTCAGGCTTCCGGAAGCATTGTTTGTCCTGATGCGGTCAGGCCATATGACTGCCGCATACTTCTGTTCAAAGTTACAACTATCGCTGTTGTGCGCAGTCTCTTTATAGACCTTTCACTGTCGAGCAACGGAGCTTTCATGATTACGGTCCATCACCTCAACAACTCGCGCTCCCAGCGCATCCTGTGGCTGCTCGAAGAACTCGACCTGCCATACGAAATCAAGCGCTACGAGCGCGATCCGAAAACCAATCTCGCGCCACCTGAGCTCAAGGCTGTCAACGCGCTGGGTAAATCCCCGGTGATTGAAGACGGTCCTCACGTGATCATTGAGTCCGGCGCTATTGTCGATTACCTGATCCGCCGCCATGGCGACGGCCGTTTGCAGCCGGACCCGGCAACCGCTACTTACGATGAGTACGTGCAATGGCTGCACTTTGCTGAAGGTTCGGCGATGCTGCCGTTGATGCTCAATCTTTACGTAGGTCGCCTGGGTGACGCTGGTTCGCCGCTGCATCCGCGTATCGAATCGGAAGTGGCCAATTATCTGGGCTATCTCAACGAAGCACTGGGGCTGACGCCGTTTCTGGTGGGTGAAGAATTGACCGGTGCCGATATCCAGATGAGCTTCATCGGCGAGTTGGCCAAGGCGCAGGGCAAGTTGCAGCCGTACCCGAATGTGGCGGCGTGGGTACAACGTTTCCAGGAAAGACCCGCTTATCGCAAGGCGCTGGAGCAGGGCGGGGAATACGTGTTTGCGAAGTAATGGTCTAGTTGCTGACTAACTCAGGCACGTCAGTCGAGCGAGGTTTGATCAAGCAGATAGCTGCATGATCAAGCCGCGTTCACATAGTAACCGTCAGCCTTCGGAAGTCGCGACGGCTTCCTGGCCAGTTTCAGCGTCAAGCTTCAGCCGGTCAGCCTTGCTGATGTATTTAGGCTTTTTGGGTGCCAGTTTGGCACTGGCCTTTTTGGCTTTTGCCTTGAATAGCTGCTGTAGTTTTTTCTGGCGGTTCATGTTTCTGCTCAGCTTGTGATTCTTGAGTGATTCGGCGGGAATTCTAACAGCGAATCCTTTGGTCTTTAGCTGAATCGCGCTGAGCATGAACTCCTATCGGACCGAAAGCTGCTATCTACCAGGCTCAAGGCCACAATCCCAAAGCCCGAGCCGCCTACGCCAAGGCGCTGCAGATAGTCCGTAACGTTGATCCTGAAGATGCAGGGCAGATTCAATATTTTGAGGCGAAGCTGCGAGAACTGGGGGCCAAGTCAGGGGCATGATTTTGATCCATGAGTCCGATCAAAAACTATTCAACTATTTGATTTGGGATGACACCGCGCTGTCGCACAGTAAACACAGGACTTGTAGGAGCTGCCGAAGGCTGCGATCGCGGTGTGTCAGGATACATGCTTCGCAGCCTTCGGCAGCTCCTACATAAACTGCATTTCAATCCTGTAGTTTGCGTGTTGTTTGAGAGGCGCGCATAAATTCAGACAGTCATGTGTAGCGCAATATTCCTATCTCAACTGCCTTTCGATAGGCACGGTTCTGGCGCTGACTTCATCGCCTGTATGCCGTGTCGTGACCGTTTCAATCAGCACGATTCCGCACTCATCTTCAGCCACCGGGTTATGTCTGACCTGCTTGGGGATGATGCAGAATTCGCCCGGCCTGAGGATGATGTCGCGGTCCTCCAGCTGAATTTTCAGGGTCCCATAGACCACCATGAACATCTCGTCTTCATCTGCATGGGCATGCCACATCAATTCGCCTTTCAGCTTCGCAACCTTGATGTACTGGTCGTTAACCTGGCCGATGACGTGCGGAGACCAATACTGAGTAACTTCAGCCAGGGCTGATTCGATGTTGATGGTATTACCGCTTGGGATCATGGTTCTAACTCCGGTGAGGGAGCGTCAATGTAAGTCGGTGAGATGACTGGCCATATCGAATGTTTATAATGGGGGCATTAATATTTGTAATGGCCCCCATGTCCAGACTTCGCACTATTGATCTCGTTTTGATCCGTACATTTGTTGTGGTTGCCGAGACAGGCAGTATCAGCGCAGCAGCGCGACAGTTGCACCTTACCCAAGGCGGGATCAGCCAGCAGATCAAACGCCTTGAGAGCTTCTTCAATTGCATGTTGCTGGTGCGTGATCCTGGTGGAACCCAATTGACAGAACGAGGGGCAGACTTTCTGCCCAAAGCCAGGCGTCTACTTGATCACAGCGACAGTCTATACGAGGACATGACAGGGATAGTCGGCACCCGAAGCGTGCGGGTTGGCGTGCCTTACGACATGGCCGGGGCTCATTTTTCACCGATCCTCAAGAACTACGCTCATCACCATCCTGACGTAGAGGTCACTATTGTGACGGGCTCGTCCCTCGATCTGATGAGTGACTTCACGAAAGGGTTGATTGACCTCACACTGCGCCAGTGCCCTGAAAGTGAAGGTGTTGGAGAGCGGTTGTACGCGGAGCCCTTGGTATGGCTGAGCGCCTCGGATGAGCTACTGTGCCAACGGCCCTTGCCGTTATGCTTCGTGACGCCAACCTGTACGTTTCGAAAAACCGTGTTTTCACTGCTGATCGAATCGCACATCAGTTGGCGCGTGGTGTTTGAAAATGCTTCGGTCGACGCCACGTTATCAACTGTTCGGAGTGGCCTGGCCCTGACGCCTTGGCTGCGCTCGCTGGTGCCCGAGGGCCTCCAGGAGGTTGGGGTAGAGTCCGGATTGCCTGTGCTCCCAGAGTTCGCAATCGAACTTCACGTCTCGCCGAATGCGAGTAGCAGTGCGTTGCAGATGGCAGAGGTCATTCGCCAGCATTACCGTTAGGCAGCGGCAGGCGAGAAATAGCAGCTGGCACCTTTGGGCATTTGCAAACGACCCATTGCTAGAGGGTCGCTACTTTTTGACAAAAGCCGCCAGACTTTCATGACCACCCACGATCAGTTCGCGGATCGTCTTTTCAAAATGAGCGGCTGCTTCCGGCTCTCGAACATCAAACGTCGCTTTCCATTCCACGACACATTGCTGTGCCTCCTCGGCCACAGCCACTTTGACCTGCGCCTGATAATTATCCAGTGGTAAAGGCGACTCTTCGAATGCGTAGGAGAGGGCCATATGGTGGTCATCCAGGGTTAAGAGTCGCTCACGCAGAACGTCGCCGTCAGCGAGGTCGAGTCGACGGATTGCGCCCACGGCGCTGCCTGGTTGTTCGCCCTCAATATGGCTTTGCTCAATTGCTGGATGCCATTCGGCGATACCGCCAAAATGGCTTAGCACTCGCCAGACTTGCTCAGCACTACTCTCTATAACTGCGCTGTATTCAACGGATGCCATGCGTCATTCTCCAGGTGTTTTAGTGGATCAGAAACTTCTCGCTGCCACATCGACAGGAGTCGTGCCTTGAGTCAGTTCGATGATGACTCGAGATACTTGAGGGTTTTCGATGAGCTCGGCCAGAAACGCAGCAACGTCGTCACGGGGAATTTCGCCGTAGGGGATCGCCAGTCCTGCTCTTACGTTACCTGTACCGGGGCTGTCCACAAGGGTGCCGGGTCTCAGGATGACCCAATCCAGTTCAGAAGAAGCCAGAAACACATCGGCTTGTTTCTTGACCTTCATGTAGTTCTCGAACCCTTCGGAGGTTTCGCCCGCTCGAAGTGCTTCGGGGAACGCCGATACCAGCAAGAAGCGGCGCACGCCTGCCAACTGCGCAGCATTGACGGCTGTTTCCAGGCCCTTGCCATCGATGGCGTTGGTCAGTTCCATACCTGCGCCACCGGCCCCGGCGGTGAATACCACGGTATCGCTGCCTGCCATGGCACCGGCCAGCTGAGAAGCATCCAGCTCGGTGAGGTTACCCAGCAGTGGCGTGGCGCCCTGTGATTTGAGTGGCTCTGCTTGCTGTTCTTTGCGATGAAGTGCGATCACCTCATGACCCACAGCGCTGAGTTTAGTGATCAGGCGGCTTCCGACCTTACCTGCTGCGCCGATAACGAACACTTTAGACATGGGATTCTCCTCTGATGGCCGACGTACTGGCACTTGGAGGTACCAGTACATCGCAACCTGTGATTAACCTTCGAACTGGTGGTAGACCTTGGCGATCACCTTCCAGTTGCTGTCGATTTTGAGCAGCGTCAGGTAGTCGTTGTAATCGGCGCCGATGGCGTCCTTCTCCATGTCGACGCGGACTACTGCGGTCGTCGGGGTGATCGCGAGTATGTCCAGACGCGTGGTGATGCCCGGAGCGGTGCCGTTACTTTCCACAAACGTATAGAGGTTGCTGATCGGTCCACCCAAGAGTTTGCCGTTGGTGAAGCCGTACATGATCGCGTCTTTGTGAAAGGCCTCTTCGATAGTGGCGACGCTACCAGTGCGCAGGCCCTCGATGTACTTTCCAGCGGTTTCAATCACAGCGTTGTAGTCGCTGGTGGGAACTGCTTTGATGTTGTTGCTCATAAGGTTGTCTTCCTGTTGTTGATTAAATTAATCGCACCTGGTCGAGGGTGATTGGAGTGATCACCAGTCCTGACGGGTAGGGGAGATGATCAGATCGTTGACGGTGACATTTGCGGGCTGGTTGAGTGCGTAGATCACGGCGCGGCTGATGTCCTCGGGCGCGATGGCGATTTCATTGAGTGCTTTGGCGGCTTTTCGGCCTGCCGGGTCTGTGACCTTGTCGGCCCAGCCGGTATTGATTACGCCGGGGCTTACCGTGTTGACGCGGATGCCGTGGTATACGCCCAGCTCTTTGCGCATCGACTCTGTCATGGCCTGCACGAAAAACTTGGTGGCGCTGTACACGCCTGCCGAAGGGCCAACCTGATGGCCTGCAACGGAGTCCATGTTCAGAATCTGGCCCGACTGCTGCTCGACCATGAACGGCAGCACCGCAGCGATTGAATTCAGGTAGCCCTTGATGTTTACGTCGATCATCGCGTTCCAGTCCTGAACGGCCACGTCGACCCAGCTGGAAAAGAGCATCAAGCCTGCGTTATTGATCAGGATGTCCACCGAGCCGTAGGTGTCTATTGCAAATCGAGCGAGGGCGAGAGTGTCATCAAGGCTGGTTACGTCAGTGATGCAGCTCGTTGCTTCGTAACCGGCAGCGCGTAGTTCGGTGACCAAAGCGCTCAGGCCCTGTTCATCAAGTGCGGCGGCCACAACCTTTACGCCTTCTTTCGCAAGGGCTCTGGCAGTGGCGGCACCAATCCCGGAGGAGGCGCCTGTGACAATGGCTGTTTTGTTGCTCAGGTAATTCATATCTCACCTTTTTCAAGTCGCAGTCATCCAGCGCCGTAATCATTGATAACGACGTGCGGCGTTCAGCGAATCAGTAGTTGTTCAGCGAATTCAATAGCTACCCAGAGGCCAGTCGGTATAGCCCTTGGCACCACCGCCGTAGTACGACTCGCGGGGGGCGATGGTCAGTTCGGCACCGTAGCGCAGGCGCTTGACCAGATCCGGGTTTGAGATAAACAGGCGTCCGAACGCCACTGCGTCGATCTTGCCTTGCGCCCGGCGCTCGATTGCCATGTCCAGGTCGTAGTTGTTGTTGCCGATGAAGGTGCCGTTGAACTGCGCGCTCAGTGCGTCCATATCGACGCCTTCAGGAACTTCACGTGACGTGGCCGTGGCGCCTTCGACGAAATGCAGATACGCCAGATTGAATGCGTTGAGTTGCTGGATCAGGTAACCATGCAGGCCCATGACATTGCTGTCCGGAGGGGTGTTGCCAGCATCCGGCGTGACCGGCGATAGACGAATACCCACGCGATCATTGCCCCAGATATCGACGATGGCCTGGGTGACTTCCAGCGTCAGGCGGGCGCGGTTTTCAATCGAGCCGCCGTACTGATCCGTGCGTTGATTAGTAGAGTCGCGCAGAAACTGGTCCAGCAAATAGCTGTTGGCTGAGTGGACTTCGACGCCATCAAAACCGGCACGTTTGGCGTTTTCGGCAGCCCGTATGTACTGCTCGATGATGCCGGGGATCTCGTCGGTCTCCAGTGCGCGGGGTGTAGACACCGGGACAAAACCATTGGCGGTGTAGGTGTTGCCTTCCGCTTTGATCGCGGAGGGCGCGACCGGTGCCTGACCGTCGGGTTGCAGGTCGACGCTGGAGAACCGACCGACATGCCACAGCTGGCTGACGATCTTGCCGCCCGCTGCGTGTACTGCGTCTGTCACTTTGCGCCAGCCGGCGACTTGTGCCTCGTTCCAGATGCCGGGTGTTGCGGCATAGCCTCGGCCCTGGGCGGAAATGTTAGTGGCCTCGGCGACGATCAGGCCTGCGCTGGCGCGTTGTGCATAATAAGTGGCGTGTAGATCACCGGGAACGCCGTCTTCGCCATACCGGCTACGTGTGACGGGGGCCATGACGATACGGTTGGCCAGCTCGATGGAGCCCATACTAACCGGCGAGAAAAGATCGGTGGTCGTGCTGATGTCGTTCATTGATTGATTTACCTGCAAGGTTGATGGACATAACTGACCGGTCGTCTACTAAAGTGCGCTAAAAAAAAGCGCACTACCTCAGTAGGCGCTTGCTCATGTTCAGAGCGGTGTCGAAGGAGTCTGTAGACTTGTTTACTTTCACTAACAGCGAAGCCCCGAGCCAGAGCTGGTAAAGGCCCTCGGCAAACGCGCGGCTGTCTTCTCCAGGATGCAGGCTGTCATCGGCGATACCCAGATCAACGCACGTGGTGATGCGCTGAATGATCTTTGCCGTACCTCGCTCAAGGACCTTACGCATGCCGTCAGAAAGGTCGCACACCTCAGGACCAAGCTTGACGACCAGGCACTTACCGTCGGGGAGGTCGGTGCCCTGGGTTTCCTTCCAGTAATTGAAGTAAGCCCACAGTCGTTCTGCTCCGTTGCCCGGAAGCGCCATCAGCGCATCGACGCGGCCCAGATATTCAGAAAAGTACTCTTCAAGCAGCGCTTCACCGAATTCTTCCTTGGATTTGAAATAGTAGTAAAACGAACCTTTTGGCACGCCCGCAGCGCTCACCACTTCGGCGAGACCTACAGCGGTGTAGCCCTTGTTCGTCATGAGCGAGCGAGCCACATCAAGGATGTGCTGTCGCATGTCGTGGTTAGGTTTCTTCATAATGACGGCGATCCTAAATTAAAACTGACCAGTCGTCTACAAGCTATTCGATTTCATTTGTTGGGACAATAAACGCACCGCTGACGAGGAGAACCATCGGTGCGTTCAGGTGTGGTGAGCAAAACAGAGGGCTTGATCAGCCTTGTGAGCGAGTCCGCTAAGGGCCCTTAAGCCTGGAGATAGACAACATGCGTGTGGGTGTACTCATACAACCCATGCTTGCCGTCCGCGCCGCCCACACCGGACTTTCTGACTCCGGCGTGGAAACCCTGCATGGCTTCAAAATTCTCGCGGTTGATGTACGTCTCGCCAAAGTCGATTTCGCGAATAGCGTACATCGCCTTGCTCAGATCCTTGGTATACAGCGAAGACGTCAGGCCGTATTCGCAGTCGTTCGCCAAAGCGATAGCTTCATCAAGGTCATCGACAATCTGGATGGGCAGTACCGGGCCGAATATTTCTTTGCGCATGATCTCCATGTCAGCGCTGCAACCCGTCAGCACTGTTGGCTGGAAGTGGAAACCCTGGCCGAGGTCGGCGATGTTGCCGCCGGTGATCAGGTTGGCGCCTTGTGCCTGGGCTTTTTTGACTTTGGCGGCAACGCTTTCCAGCCCTTGGCGGTTGATCAGCGGGCCCATTTCTACCGTGCTGTCGGCCAGTGGATCACCGTAGCGGGTCGCGGCCATGGCAGCGCTGATCCTGTCGATGAATTCATCGGCGACGCCACGCTCGACGTACACCCGTTCAGCGCAGTTGCACACTTGTCCGGTGTTGATGATCCGCGAGTCGCGAATGGCTTTGACGGCAAGTTCCAGGTCCGCATCGGCGAGCACGATGGCAGGGGCTTTACCGCCCAGCTCAAGGTTGAGTTTGGTGATGTTGGGCGCTGCCGCGCTCATGATTCGTGCACCGGTTTCGACGCTTCCGGTGAAGCTGATCATGTCCACTTGCTGATGTGAGGTCAGGGCTGCACCGACCCGGCCATCTCCGCAAACCACGTTGAACACGCCCGCAGGAAGATCAGTTTCAGCGACAAGACGGGCAAACTCGAAACAGTTATTGGGTGTTTCTTCGCTGGGCTTGATGACGATGGTATTACCCGTAACCAGCGCCGGAGCCATCTTGCGAGCGATCAGGAAAAACGGGAAGTTCCACGGCAGGATGCCCGCCACCACACCCAGCGGTTTGCGAAACATGAAGATGTTCTCGCCCGGACGATCACTGGTAATGATTTCACCTTCAATGCGCCGCGCCCACTCGGCCATATAGTCGAGGTAGTCCGCGGTGAAGTTGACCTCTACTTCGGCCAACCCGTAGATCTTGCCTTGCTCCAGGGTGATGGTGCGGGCCAGGTGGGCGACGTTTTCACGCAGCTTGCTGGCGATCTTGCGCAGATAACCTGCACGTTCGTTGGCCGGACGTTTTGCCCATGCCGACTGGGCCGAGCGAGCTGCTGACAGCGCGCGATCCACTTGGTCGGCATCCGATGCAGGGACTCTGGCGAGCACTGCGCCGGTCGCCGGGTTGAGCACGTCAAAGTGTTCGGCGCTGGGGACGAATTCGCCGTTGATATAGTTTTTATAAACCGGTACTGAAGACATGGTCGGGTTCCTTCCAGTCAATAGGTGCGTGAGGCCGGGCGTTGTTCGGTGGCGTCACGATAAAGCGCGAGGTTGTTGAGTGCCGCCTGGCGCATCAGGCTAATGTCGATGGCCACTGCGATGAACTGACAGCCCCAGCTTTGATAGCGGCGCGCATCCTCTTCAGCCGGGGCCAGAATTCCGCTGACCTTGCCAGCCGCGAGGGTGGCATCAATCGCATGGCGGATTTTTTCCTGCACTTCAGGGTGAGACGGGTTGCCGATATGACCGAGCCCGGTGGAGAGGTCAGCCGGGCCGATGAATACCGCATCCACGCCTTCCACCGCAGCGATTTCAGCGACGTTATCGACGCCAGCGCGAGACTCGACCTGCACAATCAGGCAAAGCTCTTCATGGGCCGTATTGATGTAGTCGGGCACGCCGTCCCAGCGAGTGGCGCGGGTCAGACCGCCGCCGACGCCACGAATACCGTGTGGCGGATAGCGGGTGGCCTGTACCAGCGCGCGAGCCTGCGCAGCTGTCTCGACCATGGGAATCATCAGGGTCTGGGTGCCGATATCCAGCAACTGCTTGATCAGCACCGGGTCGTGACTCACGGCGCGCACGATCGGCGCGGTGGAGTAGGGCGCTACTGCCTGTAACTGGGCAAGGATCGAAGGCACGGTATTGGGCGCGTGCTCGCCATCAATGAGCATCCAGTCGTAGCCAAAGCTGGCGGTGATTTCAGCGCCGTATCCCGTGGCAAAGCCAGCCCAGATACCGTATTGCGGCTCGCCTTTGGCCAAGGCGGCCTTGAAGGCGTTACGTGGCATTTTCATAAGGACTCCTGTCGAGTCGAGCTCGAGCATCAAATTGCGCAATCAGTGCTGGTAGGGGCGATGCAGCTGGCACTCAGGGTTCAGCGTCACGCCAAAGCCCGGCTGATCGAGTTTCGAAATCCGCATGCGACCGTTTTCCGGGACCGGTTCACCGAGTAGTTGTGGATGGAACATGGGCACCACTTCGTCGGCCTTGGGCGCCATCATCAGGAATTCAGCGAACGGGCTGTTGGTACGCGTGGCCACAAAGTGATAGCTGTAAACAGAAGATCCGTGGGGTACAACCATCGCGCTGTGGGCGTCGGCCAGCGCCGAGATCTTGATCAGTTCGGTGATCCCGCCACACCAGCCGACGTCCGGCTGGATGATGTCGCAGCAGCCCATTTCCAGCAGCATCCGGAACCCCCAGCGTGTTGCTTCATGCTCGCCGGTGGTGACCAGCATGCCGGTGGGAACGGCTTTTTTAAGCGCGGCGTAGCCCCAGTAGTCATCAGGCGACAGCGCTTCTTCGATCCACTTCAAACCAAACTCGTGAGCACCCTGGGCCAGACGCGTGGCGTAGTTGAGGTCCAGGCTCATCCAGCAATCGAGCATCAGCCAGAAATCCTTGCCAACACGCTCGCGCATGACCGCCAGCTCTTCCAGGTTCTTGCGCAGGCCTTCTTCGCCCTCGGCCGGGCCGTGGTGCAGCGGCAGCTTGCCGCCGATGAAACCCATTTTTTGCGCCAGGTCCGGACGGGCGCCGGTGGCATAGAATTGCAGTTCGTCGCGGACTGCACCGCCCAGTAACTGGTGCACGGGTTCTTTGCGGACCTTGCCAAGCAAATCCCAAAGCGCCAGGTCGATACCGGAAATCGTGTTGATCACCAGCCCCTTGCGCCCGTAATACTGGGAGGAGAAATACATCTGATCCCAGATGCGTTCGATATCGGTGACCTTCGCGCCTTTGACAAAACGTGCCAGGTGTTTCTCTACGATATAGGCCGCAGGTTCGCCGCCGGTGGTGACGGCAAAACCGATATTGCCTTCCGAGTCCTCGACCTCGACAACGAGAGTGCCGAGCACGTTGATACCGAAGCTGCGACGGCTCTGGCGGTACTCCGGGTATTTGCTCATCGGTGTGGCGATGTGATCGTCGATCCAGTGGCCGTCGCCCTGATCGTGATAGTCGGCGCCACCTCCGCGCAGGACAAAGGCGCGAACATGTTTGATGGTTGGAATGGCCATGATGTAATTCCTCCTGGTCAGACTTGAAAAGTCGGTTGCTTGCGAGGGACAGCCTGACTTGGCGGGCGAATGCCCATGATCAGCGCTGCGGCAATGAGTGTCGTGACGGCCAGCACGTACAAGCCGGCTGCCGGAGAATGAAAGGAGGCTTCTGCCCAGTTCTTCAGAATCGGCGCAATGAACCCGCCCAGTGCTCCGAAAGAGTTGATCAGCGCGATAGCACCGGCTGCGGCAGCACCAGCCAGGAAGCTACCGGGGAATGTCCAGAACACCGGTTGCACGGCAATAAAACCCGAGGCAGCGAAGCACAGCGCAAGAATGCCGAGCATCGGGTTGGCGAAGGTCACCGAGGCGGCGATTCCCAGTCCCGAGACCACCAGGGTCAGTGCGGCCACGGTGCGACGCTGGCCGGTGCGGTCGGCGATTGCCGGAATCTTCCAGGCAGCCAACAGTGCGCATAACCACGGTACAGCGCTCACCAGCCCGACCATCAGGCCGACTTTAGTGCCCAGCAATCCAGCCACCTGACTGGGCAGATAGAAAACCACGCCATACACGCTGGCCTGGATCAGCAGATAAATCAGGCACAGATACAGAACCGCAGGCTGGCAAAGGATTTTCAGCAAGCTGCCGTGCGCTTGTTTCTGGCTGTCCTCGGCATCCAGCACGGCTTGCAACTGGTGACGCTCTTCTGGCGTAAGCCATTTAGCGTCGGCAGGGCGGTTGTCGAGATAGAAATAGGCCCAGACACCGACCACGCTCGCCATTAATCCTTCGACTGCAAACAGCCACTGCCAGCCGTGGGTGCCCATGAAGCCGTCCAGTTCAAGCAACAAGCCAGATAATGGGCTGCCGAAGATGAAGGCCAGTGGCGCGCCGAAATAGAAGAAACCCATGGCCTTGCCGCGTGAAGCGCTGGGAAACCAGTAGGTGAGGTACAGAATTACGCCCGGAAAGAAACCAGCCTCAGCCACACCCAGCAGAAAGCGCAGAACGTAGAAGGTGGTTTCGTTGTGGGCGAACATCATGGCGGCGGAGACAAGGCCCCAGGTCACCATGATCCGGCACATCCAGAGGCGGGCGCCGATCTTGTGCATGATCAGGTTGCTGGGCACCTCCAGCAACGCGTAACCGGCGAAGAAAACCCCAGCGCCGAACGCGAAGGCAGCGTCGCCGATGCCGGTATCGGCCTGGAATGCCTGTTTGGCAAAGCCAACGTTGGCACGATCAAGGAACGCCATGATGTACATCAGCAACAGAAACGGCAGCAGCCGCCAGGAGACCTTGCGCAGTAAAGTCGCGGGTAGAGTGTTCACGTCAGTTTCCTTTTTGGAATTATTTGACTGCGTAAATTTTCAAAGCAGATGAAGGGGCGCGTTGGGCCTCAACAGGATGCAGATAACGGGCTGGCTTGCGGAGTGCGACGGCTGTAAGCGGGGGACAAAAAGAGGGCGGCAGAGCGTTTCATTGGATTCACCTCGGTGGTTGTTGTTTTCTTGTGCTGAGGACTCTACTGCCTGGCAGGGATGCGTGACTAATCGAATTAAGCTTATAGTCGATACCTTATAGTTATCGATTGCAGAGGGCAGTATGAGTGTCGAGCGGTCTCCCCATCAGCTGTTTGGCCGGCTGCGTTACAAGCATCTGCAGATGCTGGTGGTGCTCGGCTCCAGCCTCAATCTGCACCGCGCATCATTGAGCATGAGCATGTCTCAGCCTGCGGCGACCCGGATGCTTCAGGAAATCGAAGACATGTTCGGCTGCGAGCTGTTCGAGCGGTTGCCACGGGGCATGCGTCCTACCGCGTTGGGGCGTGAGCTGCTGCGCTTTGCCGAGGCGGCACTGAGTGGGCTGGATCGCTGCGCCGCCGATATTGCCGTGCGCAAGCAGGGTGGTTATGGGTATTTGTCGATCGGTACGATTATGGGTGCGGCGCCTGATCTGGTGATGAACGCCGTCGCCGAGATCAAAGGGCTCAATCCGCAACTGCGCATCCGGATCATGGGCGATACCAGCGATCAGTTGGTGCAGTTGCTGGAGCAGGGGCGTGTGGACATCGCCGTGACGCGGCGCAACCTCATCACTGATCGTGAGCAATACGAGTTCGAGCCTTTGGGCAACGAGCGGCTGATTGCCGTGGTGCACAGCGGCCATCCGTTGGCTCGCCGTCGCAAGTTGCAATGGGCAGAGCTGGTCAGGGACTGGCCGTGGATTTTGCAACCCGAGACCAGCCCGGCCCGCATCGCCATCGAGCAGGCGTTGCAAAAGCTTGAACTGCCGATACCCGCCGATATCATCGAGTGCAGCTCGGTGTACTCCATGCAGCAATTGGTGCAGTTGACTGATGCCCTGATGGTGCTTTCCGAGTCGGCCATGCGGGACTACCTGAAGATGGGCCTGGTCAAAGCGCTGCCGGTCACGCTGGACGCGCAGATGGCCCCGTTCGGCTTGCTACGCCGCAAAGGCGAACCGGTCAGTCGCGAGCTTCAGCACTTTATTGATTTGCTGCGTAAACGGGCTCGCGAGACGTCGTGATGCGGCGGTAAATTTGAAACGCATTACCTGAATGACCGCATCAAGCCTTCTCGCCAACAAGTTGCCTCCTACCTGACGCGGCGCCAATCGGTAGGAGCGAACTTGTTCGCGAGACGACAGACCTGATTGACCGCATCAAGCCTTCTCGCCAACAAGTTGCCTCCTACCTGACTCAGCGCAAACCGGTAGGAGCGAACTTGTTCGCGAGACGATAGACCTGAATCACCGCAGCCAACACTCAACCGAAGTTCTGCTCAAAAACTCAACCGGCACACACTCCACCAACCACACGCCATTGTCAGCCTGAAAAAACTGCATGCCTGCATTTCTCATGGCTTGAGTGTCTACGGTGAGCAGTACAGGTTTTCCGTACCGCTTGCCTACCTCGACTGCGGTCTCTTGATGTTCCGACAGATGAACATGGTGTCTGCTGCCGGGGATCAGTCCTTGCGCCTCGATGGACGCCATGAAACGCTCGGCGGTGCCGTGATAAAGCACGGCGGGCGGCACTTTTTCGTCAAGTTGTAGCTGAACAAGTGCGGTGCTGTGACCTTGCGCAGCTCTTATACGCTGGCCGTCTTCGGAGACCGTGAAACGCTTCTTTTCATTGGTATCCACCACCTCGAGCAGCATCGGGTGATCAAGCGTGTGACCGTGCTGTCCGGCGTTTTCGATCAGCTTTCCAATGTCTGCCCAGCCGTCGCGATCCAGTGTTAACCCAATGGATTCAGGGCCGTGGCGCAGGACATAGCTGAGGAACTTGCTGAGGTCATCTCGTTGTTTCCTGTTCAAAGGAAATGTCCTTATTCATGAGTGTTCAGGCGCGTTATTGTTCTTGGCGAAACGGGAACAGGCAAGCGCGTCTGTCTTTATTCCCCATTGGAATACGCCCATGAAAATCATGAATTTTATTTAACTCCATGAACCTCGTAGCGTGTCGTCTTCTGCATAAGGAGATGAACCCTTGAATAACCTGCGTTTGTATGTTGACTCGCAATTGACCAGCCCCTACGCCACGTCGGCTTTCGTGGTACTGCGCGAAAAGGGCATCGAATTCGAACTGATTCCTGTGGATCTCGAGGCGTCTGAAAATCAGTCAGCTGATTACGCCAGCCTTTCGCTAACGCAACGGGTACCAACGCTGATACATGGCGACTTTGCACTGTCCGAGTCGTCAGCGATTACCGAGTATCTGGAAGAGGTTTTCCCCGAGTCTCCGGTTTATCCAAAAAATCCCAGGCAGCGTGCAAAAGCGCGGCAGGTTCAGGCATGGATTCGCAGTGACCTGCTACCCATTCGTCAGGAGCGCTCCACGCTGGTTGTGTTCTATGGCGTCAAGGCCGGCCCGTTATCGACAGAGGCCGAGTCCGCAACACGCAAGCTGTTCAGCGCAGCACAAGCACTGCTTGCCGACAGCCCAGAGTACTTGTTTGGCGAGTGGTCAATCGCCGATGTGGATCTGGCCGTGATGCTGAATCGGCTGATACTCAATGGCGACTCAGTGCCGCCCGCACTGGTGGAATATGCCCAGCGCCAATGGCAACGGCCGAGTGTGCAGGAATGGGTCGGTTTGCAGCGTCCGCCGTTGTAGCTGGGTGCCTGTGATGTCCGCTATTGCCAATAGCGGTCATCCGGCCTTGGCAAACGGCAAAAATATCTCAAACCTGGCGCCACCCAGCGTTGACGAGCCCACCGTAATATTCCCGCCCTGGCATTCAATGGAGCGTCGACTGATTGCCAGCCCCAACCCAAACCCGCCCGTGTCGCGATCACGGCTTCTGTCCATTCGGTAAAACGGCTCGAAGATGCGTTCCTGCTCGCTGGGAGGAATGCCTATACCGTCATCCTCGACGCCGAACATCAGGCCGTTTTCAGGATGCCTGCGCGCACTGACTTTGACCTGCTTTTCACAGTATCGAATTGCATTGTTGATCAGGTTCTGGAGCGCGCGTGCGGTAAGGCGAGGGTCGAGTACGAACCGTTCGGGCGTAGTTTCGAATTGCAGAATCAGGCTGAAGTTCCGGCTTTCCTGCTCGTCGATAAACCCGCCCAGAACGCTGTCCAGATACGCCTGCACGGGCACCTCTTGCAGATCCGGAAGTTGATAGGGCGATTGCAGGCGAGTGTACGAGAGCAACTCGTCAATCAACGAGTCCAGTTCCCGTACATGGCCGATCATTTGTTCAAGCCGCAGCTTTGTCGGCGGCTCCAGTGGGTCGGCCATGACCAGTGCCATGCCGAATTCCAGCCTCGATAAAGGCGTGCGCAGTTCATGGGAGACGGCATTCAGTAGCTCTTGCTGCTGATTGAGCAGGCCTTCGATGTCCTGAGCCATTTTGTCGAACACCTGGGCCAGGTCGCCGATGTTCGAGCGCGGTGATATTTGCGTGCGCTCGGCGAGGTTACCCTTGCCCAGCATCATCGCGGTGCGCTTGAGACGTTGCAGGTCGCGCCAGTGTGGTCGCACCCATATCAACATGCAGCCCAGCAGTGCCGCACCCACCAGAATATTCATCAGCCAGTAGATGATGTTGATATCGACCGGGGGATCCGGAGATACCAGCTTGATGACCTTATCACCGGGCAACAGCGTCAAGGCCGTGCCCCATTCGCCGTAATAGCCTCTGCGCACGGCGTTCTTGCCCTGCACGAGGTCGGCGCGCTCGCTGTCGTTCAGGCTCGCATCAGTCAGCGGGATGACCCTGAGCTGCAGGGGGGCAAAGTCTTCATGCAGCTCGCGTTCGAGCGCGGGCCACTGGTTTTGCGGTGTGTGCATGAAACGCACCTGAATCAGCCGCAGCGTGCCTTTGATCTGCTGCTGGTTGTAGGTGACGGTGCGCTCATCGAACAGTTTTAGCACCAGCTCTGGCACGGTATACAGCGCTACGCCGTACGTCACCAGCATGATCAGGTAAAGCCGGGCGAGCATCTTGAACATGGCGATTGATCAACTGTGAAGGTCAGAAGAAGGACAGGGCAGTGAGCGGGTTACTCATCCCATTCGGAACGGCTCAACAAGTAACCTTTGCCCCAGACTGTTTTGATCTTGCGCGGTTCGCCCGGAGCGTCTTCGAATTTGCGTCGCAGTTTGGAAATGGCCACATCCACCGATCGGTCGACCCCGTTGAACTCGATGCCGCGCAGTTGCTGGATCAACTGATCCCGGCTCAGGACTTCACCCACGTGACGAGCAAGTACCAGAAGCAAGTTGTATTCACCTGACGATAATTCCACGTCTTGCTTGCGCCATTGCACCTGACGCTCAGTCTGGTCGATTAGCAACTGGCCGAGCACGATTTGCTGATTGTTTTCGCGAGGTGTGGCGGCCGTTGTGCTTCGTCGCAACAGCGTGCGAATCCTTGCCAATAGCACGCGCGGCTCACAGGGCTTGGCAACGTAATCATCGGCACCGGTTTCCAGACCCAGTATCTGGTCGTCGCTTTTGTCGCGGGCGGTGAGCATGAGAATGGGCAAGCCGGGTTTTTCGTCGCGCAATTGCCTGCATACATGCAAGCCGTCCAGCCCAGGCAGCATCAGGTCGAGAATGACCAGGTCCGGGTTCAGCCGATGCATGCTTTCGAGCGCGCGGTCGCCACGGTTGATCACCTCCACGTTGTATTCGAAGCGCTGCAGGTAGCTGGCAATCAGCTCAGACAGCGCCGCGTCATCCTCGACAAGCATTATCCTGGTCATTCTTCGGGCCGTTTCGCAAAGTGAGCAGCATAACCACGGCATGCCGTATTGGTACGAAGCCTTAACACTTCTTCACATCTTCCCAACACTTGTTTACATGCGCCCTGGCGCGCGTCTTTAGCATGGCGTTATCTTCAGGGGAACGCCATCATGCCGTCTTTTTTTCGTCTCGATCCACGCCGTTTGCTGTTGTGTGCCGGTCTTGTTGCGCTGACCGGCTGTGGTGAGCCACCGGCCCAGCAGCAAATGCCACCGCCGCAAGTCAGCGTCGAGACCGTCAAGACTCAGCCCCTGACCATCACAACAGAGTTGAATGGACGTCTGGTTTCGCCGCGCACCGCCGAGGTTCGTGCGCGAGTCGCGGGTATCGTGCTGCATCGGGTTTATCGCGAGGGCACTGACGTCAAACAGGGCGATGTCCTGTTTCGCATTGATCCTGCGCCGTTTCAGGCGGATGTCGACAGCGCTGAGGCGGCTCTTCGCAAGGCAGAGGCCAACCAGTATCAAACCCGCTTGCAGGCAGAGCGTTACGCCGAGTTGGTGAAGATCAACGCCGTGAGCCGTCAGGAGTCGGAAAACGCCCGGGCCAGCTTTCTGCAGGCCGATGCGGACGTGGCTTCAAGCCGGGCGGCGCTTAAACGTTCACGCTTGAGCCTGGGCTATGCAACCGTTACCGCGCCGATATCCGGGCGTATCAGCAAGGCACTGGTCACAGAAGGCGCGCTGGTGGGGCAGGGCGATGCGACCCCGCTGGCAACCATTCAGCAATTGCAGCCCATTTATGCCGACATCAATCAGTCCACCCGCCAGATCAGCGAGCTGCGCAGTTCGTTGCGCCAGGGCCAGTTGCAGCAACTGGAACAGGGCCAGATCACTGCGACGCTGATCCAGGAGGATGGCAGCCCTTACCCCATAAAAGGCAAGTTGCTGTTCTCCGACCTGACCGTTGATCAAAGTACCGGCCAGATCGTGCTGCGTAGCGAGTTTCCCAACCCGCAAAGCGAGCTGTTGCCGGGCAGTTTCATCCGGGTAAAGCTGGATCAGGCCCGCGTTGAGCAGGGTATTACTGTTGCCCAGCGCGCAGTGCAGCGCGACGCGGCCGGCAAAGCATTGGTCCTGGTAGTCGACGCGGAAGGCAAAGCTCAGGAACGCGCCGTCGAACTGGGTGATGTGCAAAACAACCGCTGGATCGTGAAAGCCGGCCTCAGTGCGGGAGACCGGGTGGTGGTGTCGGGCTTGCAGCATGTTCAGCCCGGAGCGGCAGTGACCGCTGAAGAACAGGGTGCGCCAGCCTCCGCTCAGGAGCACAAATAATGCCGCAGTTTTTTATTGATCGGCCGGTATTTGCCTGGGTCATCGCGTTGTTCATTGTCCTCGCGGGTCTGTTGGCGATACCTAACCTGCCCGTCGCTCAATACCCCAGCGTCGCGCCGCCGCAAATAGAACTGACGGCCACGTATCCCGGCGCGTCCGCCCAGACCATCGATGAAAGTGTGGTCAGCCTGATCGAGCAGGAACTGAACGGTGTTAATCACCTGCTCTATTTCAGTTCCAGCAGCAGCCAGAACACGGCCACAATGACCGTGACCTTCCAGCCGGGCACTGATCCAGAGCTTGCCAAGGTCGATGTGCAGAACCGGTTGAAAGTGGTTGAACCTCGCCTGCCTCGTGCCGTCACTCAGCAAGGCTTGCAGATCGAGGAAACGTCAGCGGGCTTTCTGATGATCGCGACGCTGACCTCCATGGACGGGCGTCTGGATGAAATTGCCCTGAGTGACTATCTGACCCGTAATGTGGTCAACGAACTCAAGCGTCTTGATGGTGTGGGCAAGGCGCAATTGTTTGGCTCCGAGCGCGCGATGCGGATCTGGATCGATCCGCAGAAGCTCGTGGCGTTCAACCTGACACCGGCTGATGTCAGCCTCGCTATATCCGAGCAGAACGTACAGGTCTCAGCGGGGAGCATCGGCGACTTGCCGTCGTCATCCGATCAGGAGCTGACGGCGACGGTCATGGTTAAAGGGCAACTGAGTTCGCCGCAGGAGTTCGCTTCGATTGTGCTCAAAGCCAACCCCAACGGCTCCAACGTAACGGTCGGCGACGTGGCGCGGGTTGAAGTCGGTGGCCAGAATTACAACTTCGCGACCCGCCTCGACGGTAAGGCATCAGTCGCAGTGGGGGTGCAATTGGCCCCTGCGGGCAACGCCATGAGTACTGCGACCCAGGTCCGGGAGAAACTGGATGAGCTGTCGCGGTACTTCCCGGCCGGGGTGAAATACGACATTCCTTACGACACATCGCCCTTCGTCAAAGTATCGATCACCAAAGTCATCTACACCCTGGTGGAGGCCATGGTGCTGGTGTTCATCGTGATGTTTCTGTTCCTGCAGAACATTCGCTATACGCTGATTCCGGCCCTTGTGGTGCCCGTGGCGTTGATGGGCACATTTGCCGTGATGTATGTGGTCGGTTTTTCCATCAACGTACTGACGCTGTTCGGCATGGTGTTGGCCATCGGCATTCTGGTGGATGATGCGATTGTGGTGGTGGAGAACGTCGAGCGGCTGATGGTGCAAGAAGGCTTGTCGCCCAAAGATGCTACCCGCAAGGCCATGACCGAAATCAGCAGCGCGATCATCGGCATCACACTGGTGCTGACCGCGGTGTTTATTCCCATGGCCTTCATGCCCGGCTCGGTCGGCGTGATCTATCAACAGTTCTCAATCTCCATGGCCGTCGCCATTGTGTTCTCGGCGTTCCTGGCCCTTAGCCTGACACCGGCGTTGTGCGCGACATTACTCAAGCCTATTCCTGCTGATTCACATCACGAGAAGAAAGGCTTTTTTGGCTGGTTCAACCGACGTTTTGATCGTCTCAGCGACGGTTATGAAAGCTGGGTGAGCAAGGCCGTGCGCCAGTTGGGCCGTTACATGCTCGTGTTCGTGGGCTTGGTTGGCGTCATGGGCGTGCTGTTCACCCGTCTTCCATCCTCGTTCCTGCCGGTTGAGGATCAGGGCTACACCATCACGGATATTCAGCTGCCGCCGGGCGCCAGCCAGAACCGTACCATCGAAATCGCCAAACAGATCGAAGCGCATAACGCGCAGGAGCCCGGCATCGCCAATACGGTGATGATTCTCGGCTTCAGCTTTTCCGGGAGCGGGCAGAACGCAGCGCTGGCGTTTACCACCTTGAAGGATTGGTCGGAACGGACAGCACAGGATTCTGCGCAATCCATCGCCGATCGTGCCAGCGCCGTGTTTTTTGGCCTCAAAGACGCCATGGTATTCAGTTTGCTTCCGCCGCCGGTAGAAGGTCTGGGCACGTCAGGTGGTTTTGAAGTGCGCTTGCAGGATCGCGGCTCGCAGGGCTACGACGCATTGCGGCAGGCGCGTGACGATCTGCTGGGCAGGATCAGTAAAAGTCCGATTCTGCAGAACGTGCGTGAAGCCTCGTTGGCGGAAACTCCTCAGGTCAACATAGAGGTGGACCGTCAGCAAGCCAATGCCATGGGCATTTCCTTTGCCGACATCGCCAACGTGCTGTCGACGTCGTTGGGTTCTGCTTACGTGAATGACTTTCCGAATCAGGGGCGTATGCAGCAAGTGATTGTGCAAAGTGAAGGTGATCGCAGGCAGCAGGTGGATGACCTGCTGAAGCTGGAAGTCAAAAACAGTCAGGGTCGTATGGTCCCGGTGTCAGCCTTCGCCAAGGTCAACTGGAGCAAGGGACCGGCGCAGCTCAATCGCTACAACGGTTATCCCTCGGTGAGCCTGTCCGGCGAACCGTCGCCGGGTCATAGCACCGGTGAAGCCATGGAAGAAATGGAGCGTCTGGCTTCGGGGCTGCCATCCGGTTTTGCTCTGCAATGGACCGGCTTGTCGTTGCAGGAGCGTATCTCGGGTGGTCAGGCTCCGCTGTTGCTCGGCCTGTCGATGCTGGTGGTGTTTCTGTGTCTGGCAGCGCTCTATGAAAGCTGGGCGATCCCGGCTGCGGTGCTGTTGGTCGTACCGCTGGGGATCATCGGTGCGGTGCTGGCGGTGACATTGCGTGGCATGCCTAACGATGTGTTTTTCAAAGTGGGGCTGATCACCATTATTGGTCTGTCGGCGAAGAACGCCATCCTGATCATCGAGTTTGCCAAAAGCCTGCATGATCAGGGCATGGGCCGGGTCGAGGCGAGCATTCAGGCTGCGCGCCTGCGGCTACGACCGATCATCATGACCTCGCTGGCCTTCATACTCGGCGTGGTGCCATTGGTCTTTGCTTCAGGTGCGAGTTCGGCCAGCCAGCAGGCCATTGGCACCGGAGTGATCGGTGGCATGTTGACGGCAACCCTGGCAGTGGTTTTTGTCCCGGTGTTCTTTGTGCTGGTCATGGGGATGGTGGAAAAGGTCAGGCCGAAGGCGAAAGTCGACGAGGGCATGACGCGTGATTAAGTTGTCGCTGCTCGCCGTTGCCGGTCCCTGAAACCGCGCAGCAAACGGGGACCTGTAGGAGCGCGCTTGCCCGCGATAGCATCAGCACAGTCGATATATTTATTGACTGAAAGACTGCATCGCGGGCAAGCGCGCTCCTACAGAAAAGTATTCCAAATCAGATAGTTTTTTTGGTGAGAGGGCGCCCGGTGTCCGGGAAGCACACATGGACCCTGTAGCAGTGAGCTTGCTCGCTATAGCGGTAGATCTGTTAAGAGGATGCCGACTGGTTATTCAGCAGATGACGCGTCGACCACCATCTGTTCGAATTGCTGAGTCAGTTTTTCAAACCGTGGCGCATCACAAACAGGGCAGAGGAAAGGCATTCTGCGCCCGGTGAACATCGAGGTGAATGCATCACACTTGACGCAACGCAGATGCGTTTTTACGTGCGCAGTCAGCGGTTCTGCGAGCTGCGCGTTTAACTTGCCTGCAAGGAAGGCGATCTGCGTCCGCTGGAATTGATTTGTCAGGCTCAAATACCGAAGGTTCGAGCAGCGAGCAAGGCTGGAGATATCGTCGGTCTCGAGCTTCATATTTGCTATGGAAAGCCTGTTGAGATTGGGAATACGCGATACCGACTCGATTGAGTCAAGGCGCAGCGGCGCCGATCCTCCACCCACATTTCCGGACAGGTGCAGTTCGGTGAGCTCGCTCAAGGTTTCAAGCCCGTCCAGTCGACGCAGTTTTGGGAAGTCTCCAATTGTCAGGTGCGTCAAACCTTTCAACCTGAAAACAGGTTCAAGCGATTCAATTTTAGTCGCCCATTCCAACCGTAACTGGCGCGTTCTGACAAGCGTCTCGATCCCGTCGAGTGTGGGCAGTTTAATGTTGTAAAGGCGTAACTCAGTCGCGATGCACCTGGACAGAATGACAGGCCATACTTTGGCTGAGATATTCCTGAGATCATGCTCGTTTCTTTCTGCCAGTTCGTGTTCGGCGAATTCTCTATCGAGCAGTAAAGCCATTGTCCGGATCTACCCAACTGTTTCATGACGTGAGTGAGTGTTTAGGGCGCCCGAGTATAGGCATGCTCGCGATTCACCGGATTGATTTGAGGTCAGGTTCCGCTGTTTTTAGAGTGAGCCCCCAAGCGTTACTCAATACGGGACACCCAGGTTGTGGTTATCCCGTCTGACTCAGGAGGTAGCTCGTTCAGCAGAACGGCTTCCTCGTCACCTTGATTCAGGAAAATGATGAAGTCTCCGGTCGTGAAGAGGATCTTGAAACCCACCAAGTGTCCTTTTTGATTTGGCCATGTATCAACCATTCCGATGACGTCTTCAACGGCAACATTGACCAGATGAGAGGCCTCAAGATCCTGAAGTAAATCCTCTCTAAGCCACGAGCAGGTGTCTCCAGATTCAAGGTCGAAGGAGATGGGCGGTTCAAGCGGGAGCAAATCCGCACCCACGCTTTCACCGTTACTCAGCAGATACATTGACAGGTAACCGTGCTCGCCGAGTTGCCACTCGATCGACCCTTTACCGATCAGACATTTTTCGCCATTGAAATAATATTGATCATGCAAAATCCCTGACACTTTCCGGCCAATCAACGTGCGCGCGTTAATGAGGTTCTGGGCGCTTCTGTCTGGTTTTGATGTCATGCGGGCGTTCACCAGAGAATGATTCCTCGGAGGTTGGATCCGGCTGTAATGACCATACTCGCAGGCAAGTCACTGATGGCTAGCGCCCGTAAGCCGCCTGCAATTGTGCCGCCGTCAATGGGTCTTCAAACGGCACTGGTACTGACTTCACCGAGCCGTAGAGGTTGCGGTAACGCCAATAGTTGCCATTGCTGGCTAACTGATAACCGCGCTCTACCACTCGCTGGCCATCCAGCACATAGCGCAATGTCTCCTGAGCAGCTTCGGGCGGTGCCGGGAGCATCAAGTCGGCGGTCAGCACGCGCATTGATTCGTCGATGCACTCGTCGAGGGCCGCTGTGACCTGCTTCAAATCCAGGGAGCCGTCATCGATGCAACCTTTACCACAGCGCCGAATGGGCTGGCTGGTGACTTCGATGCGCATGCGATACAGCGCTGAACCGGCAATGTCCTGCACCTGCACCTGATTGATCAGCACGAAACTGCCGCGATCAGGCGTAAGCATCAGTTTCGGCTCGATCACCAGGCGTGCGCTGACGTTGCCTGTGCCCTGTTTGAGGCCTGCCGCTAGCGAGGCTTGCTGAAAGCGCTGTTCCAGACGCTCTTGCAAAGGCACGCCACCCAGTAGCTCGGCCAACGGACGCGACTCTTTGGCGGCGGCCGTTTCTGCATCTCTCTGCAAGCTACCGCTGCCCATCTGGGTATTGATCAGGCTGGCGACCAGCAGACCCGCGAGCCCGGCAGCATTACCCGAACTCGCAATCAGATTATGGCTCGCCGTCGCAGCCTTCTGCGCCGCTTCGGAGTCGACCACGGTGCTTGCACCGACAAATGCCTGCGGCAGTTGCATGTCGACCTTGACTCCGTGTGCCTGGACGTAGGACACAGCCTCCTGAGACTTGAAACCGGTCTGTGGCGCGGGCTTCTGAGCACAACCGGCGAGCATGAGCAGCACCAGCGCCGTGGCCGCTGTCGATAGGCTTTTCATTATTCGAACGGGGTAATCATTTGCTGACGGCTTGTGTCCATCGCCTGATAGAAAGCGTTGGTCAGATTGGTATAAGTCGGCTCATCCCACTCGCCCTGAGCGGCCTGCACTACGGCGAAGGGTTTGAACCACAGCAGTCTGTTGTCAGCCAGATCGACGACCATACCTTGTCCACCTATCTGCGCCATGGGCACGCTGGTCGGTACGATGCTGTAATAGCTTCGGGTGGCTCCGGTGCCCTGGATGTTGACCAACAGCAGACGGTCTACGCCATAAGCTGCCTTGATCGGGCTCAGGTCACGGACTGTGTAGCCTTCACGGAAACTGACTTCTTTATAGGTCTTCAGATCCACTGGCTCATTGATGCGCTTTGCCTTGTAACCCTTGGCTTGCAACTTGGCAACGATGGCATCCGGCAGTGTATTGAGGTCGCGCACCTGCCATTTTTCGACATTCCCGCTGAGCTTGCTGTTCATACCCGTGTTGATGGCTAAATCCAGAAGCCCCTGATTGCCGGTCAGCACCAGCGCAGGCTCGGGTACTACGTTGATCGCCACGCCGATAACCGGTTCTTTGGCATCCCAGAATTGTTTATCAAGCGCTACCGGCGGTTGAACATGGGCGCAGCCGGTGAGTGTCAGGCAGGCAAGCAACGTCAGTGCGGCCATGGTGCGCAGAGTATGAAGATTCATGTAACAAGTCCCTTTGATTTAAAACGATGATGCCTCTATCGGCAGCAACTCCGATAAATGTAGTGGCACTTTGGTTTTATTTTCATTTTCAGCGTGTTGGCATGTGACAGCGTATTGATCAGGGCCAAAGCAGCCTGTTCTCGGAACATCCCGGAAAAGATTGCTATCAGGCCTCAGGTTTCCGTCAGCTCGGAAGCCTCGATTAAATTTGGCACTGTGTAGGTCTATGGACGAACCGGAGAAACTCTTCTTCAGACTGTTTTTCAAAATATTTCGACATGAAATCCACTGAACTAACGCGTCGGCACAACGATCCTTTTCTTTGCGCAGTCAGCGCGACCCTGTCTGCCAGTGCATTTGCGCTGAGTATTGCTCAGGGTCGCTCAACGATAAGGAGCCGCCGTGACCGTTACTACTCACCCCCTTTACCGGACTACACCTAGCCCGCTACACGCGATCTTGCTTGCCGGTACCGTCCCGCTGTTTCTCGGTGCTTTGCTGAGTGACATCGCTTACGCCCAGACCTACCAGATTCAGTGGGCCAACTTTGCCTCCTGGCTGATTGCCGGAGGGCTGCTTTTCTGTGGCTTGGCGTTGTTGTTTGCACTGGTCAATCTGATCCGTGCGGACCACAAGGCAGGCCGTCCGGTCGCTTATTTCCTGCTCCTTCTGGTTACGTGGGCGCTGGGCCTGATCAACGCGTTCGAGCATGCGAAGGACGCTTGGGCGATGATGCCGACAGGGCTGATTTTATCGGTAGTCGTAACGCTGCTGTCCGTTGTTGCGGCGTGGACCGGGCTTACCAATCTGCGTTCGGGAGGTGCGGAATGAAGCATTCAGGCGCATTGACTGTTTTGAGCATGTCGTTGTTTTTGAGCGCCTGTGGTGGCGATGGCGAAAGCACCCAGGCACGCGGTCCTGATCCAAAGCTGCCGGAACCGCAACGCACGCTACTGCCGAGCATGAAGATTGCCGAGCCGGTGGCCTGGGGTGATCAAAAGCCCACTGTTCCCGAGGGCTTCAGCATCACCGCGATTGCGACTGACCTGAGGATTCCGCGTCAGACGCTGGTCCTGCCCAACGGCGATATTCTGGTTGCAGAAGGACGTGGCGGCAGCGCGGCCAAGCTCAAACCCAAGGACGTGATTGCCAGTGTGATCAAGGCCAAGGGCAACACCCAAGTCAAAGGCGGCAACCGTCTGACCTTGCTGCGTGATGCTGATGGCGACGGCAATTACGAGTTGAAGACGCTTTTCGCTGAAGATCTCAACGCGCCTTATGGCCTGGCCTTTGCTAACGGCAAGCTCTATGTCGCCAATCAGGACGCATTGGTAAGTTTCGATTATCAGGACGGGCAGACCAAAGCCAGCGGTGCTCCCACCAAGCTCACCGACCTGCCTTCGCAGATCAACCACCACTGGACCAAGGCGCTGACGATTAGCCCGGATGGCCGTTACCTGTATGTCGGGATCGGTTCGAACAGCAACGTCACTGAGCGCGGTATGGAGGTCGAGATCGACCGTGCCATGGTCTGGCAGATCGATGCTGAGACCGGGGCGCACAAGCCTTATGCAACAGGCCTGCGTAACCCGACGGCGCTGACCATTCAGCCTGAAACCGGGAAATTGTGGACGGTGGTCAATGAGCGTGACGAACTGGGGCCTGATCTGGTGCCTGATTATCTGACGTCGGTGAAGGAGGGCGGTTTCTATGGCTGGCCTTACAGCTATTGGGGCCAGAACGTCGACCCGCGTGCGCAACCGCAGAATCCTGAAAAGGTCGCCTCGGCTATCAAACCGGATTACAGCCTCGGCTCGCACGTTGCTGCACTGGGTGTCGACTTTTCCATCCCGGCCATGGGTGACAAGTTCGCCAACGGTGTTTTTGTCGGCGAGCACGGCAGCTGGAACCGTCCGAATCCTGTGGGGTACAAGGTGATCTTCGTACCGTTCAATAATGGTATCCCTGCGGGTGAGCCGGTTGATTTTGCGACTGGCTTCCGGGGCGCGGACGGGAAAACCCGCGGTCGTCCGGTGGGTGTGACGGTGGACCCGAAAGGTGCGCTGATCATCGCCGACGATCTTGCCAACACCGTCTGGAGAGTGACGCGTAATCGTTGAGTCCAGTGCCCCGAGGTGAGGAATATCGCCTCGGGGCAGCTTTTGCACAGGTCCTATCAAATAGTATTCAACTATCTGATTTTGAATGATTTTTTACCTGTAGGAGCGCGCTTGCCCGCGATTCGGTCTGTCAGTCGATGAATATATCGGCTGTGCTGACGCTATCGCGGGCAAGCGCGCTCCTACAGATCCCTGTTTGCTGGTAGACAGCGCGGTGCCCCGGGCGCCGGGCAATGTAATTCTCAAACGAGCAACATCGGCTCAATACTTCCAGGTCACCGACGCCGTCAGGTTGCGCGGTGCGCCGTAGTTGGTTGAGCCAGCAGCCTGATACAGCGACAACAGGTATTTCTGATCGGTGACGTTGTTCATGTTCAACGATGTGCTCCAGTGATCATCGAAGTCATAGCTGGCCATCAGGTCGACCAGCGCATAGGCGTCTTGCCGAACGTTGCTGTTGGTGTCGACTTCAGTCCCGCTTTGCCACTGGATGCGAGTCCCGACCCTGGCCTGAGGCAGGGCTGGCAGGCGGTAGGTCAAGCTGCCGCGCACGGTATGAGTGGGGATGTACTTGCGCGCCTCGTCGCCATTTGCATCCTCGATTCTTACGAAGGTATAACCGCCCGTCAGTTCCAGACCGGGCAATGCTTCACCGGAGGCTTCCAGTTCCACGCCACGGCTTTTGAAGTCGGCGCCTCGGTACACAAATTGACTGCCTTGTATTCCGGCGTACTCAGCGACGTTTTGTTGGTCGGTCTTGAACACGGCAGCCGTTACCGTCAGCCGCTCGTCGAGCAGACGGCCCTTCACGCCAACTTCAGTGCTTTTGCCTTCAAGTGGCTGCAGCACTCCGCCACTCACACTGAGGGAGTACTGAGGTTTGAATATCTCGGTCCAGCTGGTGTACAGACTCCACTGAGGGGTGAGGTCATAGACCAGACCGGTGTAAGGCGTCACCTTGCCGTGTACGCGGGTATTGTGTGGCGAGCCATAGCCCAGGCCATCACCGTCAGCACTGAGCATGCGTGCCCCGGCGATCCAGTGCAGGTCATCGGCAACGCTGAAGCGCGCGCCGGCGAACAGGCTTTTCTGGGTATCAGTGAAGAGTTGGGTATTGAGGTCATTAGTGAAGTTAAAAGGCGGTTGCACAACGTTCCCGCCCAGCGCGTCCTCAAGGCTGGTTTTGATGAAGCCGGAAGCGTCCAGGTAGTGGCCGCGCTCCTTGTGATGGGTGCGGCCGTAATTGGCGCCTACGGTCAGTTGGTGCTCGCGCCCCAACAGGCTGAAAGGCCCGGACAACTGAGCCTCTCCAATGACCTGATGTTCAGTGCTTGTGGTCCGGTTGACGTAGGCAGAAATGTCAGTGGCTGCCGGTATGGCGTACAGCATCTTGGTGTCCTGATGCTGACTGACTCCGGTCAGGGTGATCTTGCTGGCCCAGCCGTTATCGAAGTCGTGGGTCAGCTCGGCGAAGGCACGTTTGGTGTGGATGTTCCAATAGGTCCAGTCCTGGCCAACGCTGGAGCTGCGGCTGCTGTAGTGAATACGATTGCCTGCGAAGTCGGCAATGGGCAGGGCGCCCCATGTGCTGCCGTTTGAGTAGCTGTCTTGCTGGGAGAACCCCACGGTCAACGTGTCGGCGTCGGACAGATCAAAAGCCAGCAGGCCTGCTGCCACGTTGACTTCATGGCTATAGCGGTCGAGGTAGGAGTTACCTTTGTCGTGTGCCGTGATGAAGCGGCCGCGCACATTACCGCTATCGGTTAGCGGGCCGGAAACATCCAGCCCCAGTCGACGGTTGTCCCAGGAACCGGCACTGGCATCGACTTTCGCCTGGAATGTATCGGTAGGCCGCTTGCGAACGAAATTGACGGTAGCCGACGGGTTACCCGCACCACTCATGAGTCCATTGGCGCCATGCAGCACGTCGATTTGTTCGAACTCGGTCATGTCCTGATCACCGAGCAGCACGCCGCCAGAAAATGGCATGCCCATGCCATCGTATTCGAAGTTATCGATGGTAAAGCCGCGTGAGGTGAAGGCAGTGCGATCAGTCTCGAACTGTTCGACGGTGACCGAGGGCGCGCTGCGCAGGGCTTCTTTCACACTGTTGAGTTGGAAATCGTCCATTTGCTCGCGAGTGACGACAGTCACCGCTTGCGGAGTCTCCCTGTCGCTCAGGCCCAAGCGGGTAGTGCTGGAGACGGGTTTGCCCTGATAGCCGAAACTCTGGATGCTGTCCGGGGTGATGCGGTATTGAATCTGCGTGGCGGGCAGGTTCATTGCGTTGGTGATCTTCGCCTGGGCGACCGGCACCAGATAGACCGTCATCGCGTCTGTGCGGGAAAAGCTGTAGCCGCTGCCTTGCAGCAACCCGGCCAGGCCTTCTTCCGCCGAGTACGAACCTACCACCGCATTACTGCGCAGACTCGCATCGAGGTCGCCATCCAGCAGCACGTTTTGCCCGGTTTGCTGGCTGAACACTAACAAAGCCTGGCGTAACTGCTGAGCGGGAATATTCAGTGACAGCTTGTCGACGGAGCTGCCAGCAGCATTACCTTGTGCCGCATGTGCCTGAATGGCTCCAACCAGCAGCATGCAGGCAAGTACCGCGCCGTGGGCGCCAAGTCGCCATTGCATGCCGGTTTTACGCCCAGGAGTGTGGTGCTTTGCCATTCAGGTTGTTCCCTATGAGATGCGCATGGATATGCGAACAGCTATCAGTCACATCTAAGACGGATGACCTTTGGCAATACCTGAAGGTGTTTTGAAATATTTGTAGCGGGTGTCTGTTGAAGGTCGAGGTTAGGGGGTGGAAAACTTCGTGGGGCTTGGTTTAGCCGGAGGAATGCCTCGCGGCTGTCTTTGACGATCATGCGGCGTGAATGATGGTCACAAGGTCGGTGTAGCTCGTGATCCTCACTGCCAGGGCCTTGGAAAGCACATCCAGCATCTGGTCAGGTCGATTCAGGTTGAGAATCAGACTGACCCGTCGCGCCGCCAGTTGTGGGTCCGCGATGAATATTCTGCCTTCTCGCCAGCGCTGAAGTTCGCTGACGACCGCGCTCAGCGGTTTGTCGAAGAACACCAGTCGACCATTGCGCCAGGCGAGCACCTGATCCAGCTCCGCGTGCTGGATCTCCTCCGCCCGATTGACACTGAAACGCAATGAAAGGCCTTCTCCCAGGTCCGTTTGCTGGCTCGCGGTCACCACGCGTACGGTGCCTCGACTCACGGTCAGCAACGTGCTCTCACTGTCGCATGACAGGCAGAACTCGCCGTTGTTGGCCAGTACCCGACCGGCTTCTGTGTTGATCGAAAGCTCGCCGACAGCGGCTGGCACAACGTTGAAAAATACTTCGCCCTGCAGCAGTTCCACGGCCCGTTGTGTGGAGGAAAAGTCGATGTTCAGCGCGGTGTTGCCGGCGAGTTCAACCGTAGACCCATCGGCCAGACGTATCGTGCGCCGTTCACCCACGGCGGTCCGCAAGTCAGCAAACGGTGACCCGATGCCCTTGAGCCAGAGCGTTGTTGCACTGGCGGTGACGGCCACAGCGCATGCCGCTACACCCAGTCCGACAAAGCGACGCCGGGATAACTGATTGCCGACCGCAGGAGCTGGCGGTTTAGCCACAAGGGCTGACGCTGCCCACAGTTTTTCCAGTCGGGCATACGCCTGAGCATGCAGGGGATCAGCGTCGAGCCATGCTGCCAGCGCTTCGTGCTCGGTCGGAGTCGCTGATCCGCCGTGCATCAGCGCAAACCACACGCTGGCCTGATGGCTCACGTCATCAGGCTGCGCAGCGGAGGGGTGAAGAATCGGAGGTTCAGCGCTCATAGGGCAATCAATTCAGGATGGGCGGGTGCTGTCGGCGCAGTGTAATCCAGCACGCCTGCACTCGTCCGCTGCCGGTTTGCCAGGTTGCCTGGTTTCAGTCGAGTAAAGGGGCTCACTCGGGCATCCCGATTTTCAACAAATCCAGGGCTCTGACCATTCGACTGAAGGCGGTTTTCGAGGAGATCCCGAGGCGTTCGCCAATCTCTACATAGGTCAGGCCTTCGACCCGCACCATCAGGAACACCTCACGACAGGGTTCCGGCATGTTCTGAATCACTTCATTGAGTGCCGACAGTTGTTGATTGGCAATGGCCGCTTGCTCCAGCGTCGGGGTTCGCTGTTCGGCTTCGCTCATGTCCTGCAGATCCAGCGGCTCGCCTTTGCGATGCTCCTGACGTCGGGTGTGATCGATAAACAGGTTACGGGCACTGGAGAACAGGTAGGCGCGAAAGTTTTCGATGCGTGTCCGGCCCATCTGCTCTGACAGGCGGATGAAGGTGTCCTGCGTCAGGTCGGCAGCGGTCTCTTTGCAGCGCAAGCGACGATCCAGATAAGCCTGAATTTCTCCGCGATGGGCGAGATATAACGCCTTGAGATCTGAGCCGGACATGAGGCCACCTTAACTGGCATGGAAGCAAGCGCGGCAAAATATCACAAACGAGAATCATTTGCGCTAGTGAGGTTTATTGGTTGCTTGCCAGGCAGGCGCCTCGGTCCGTCAGGCACGCCGCGTTACCGTTCTTCGCGGGCGAGCCCGGCTCCCACAGAGATCAGCGGTATCTGTTGGAGCGTTGCTTGGTCTGGGCGGCACTCCGACGAAGCAGGCGCCTCGGTCTGTCTGGCAAACCGCGTTACCTTTCTTCGCGGGCAAGCCCGGCTCCCACAGGATTGCGTAAGTCTATGGGGGAGATTCTATGTTCGCCTGCAAGCGTCGATCCCGGTGGGAGCGAATTCATTCGCGAAGAGGCCGGTGAATGCGCAGCCTTTGTATCGAATAAAATACCGCCTTCCCGAATGAATTCGGTCCCACCGGTCCTGCATGAGCTTGAGATGTTACCAACTCGGAAGTGAGGCTTGCCCGAGATACAGGCGCCTCGGTCCGTCAGGCACACCGCGTTACAGTTCTTCGCGGGCAAGCCCGGCTCCCACAGGGATCAGTGGGGTGCTTTTTGCTACGACCGGATCAGCTCCCGCACACGGGAGGTGAGGGTGTCGATGGCGAAGGGTTTTGTCAGTACTTGCATCCCCGGGCCGAGTTGTTCGTCGCCGATGGCAGCATTTTCGGCGTAGCCGGTGATGAACAGGGTTTTCAGCGTGGGCCTGACTTCCCGGCCCGCGTCAGCCATCTGCCGACCGTTCATGCCGCCCGGTAGCCCTACGTCAGTGATCAGCAGGTCGATGTGTACGTCGGAACGCAGCACTTTGAGCCCGGCGACGCTGTCACCGGCCTCGATCACGCGGTAGTTGAGATCGCTGAGGACGTCCATCAACAGCATGCGCACCGTCGGCTCGTCATCCACGATCAGAATGGTTTCGCCAGAGTCCGCTGGCGCAACCGATGTCTTGTCCGACTCGCCTGGATCTTCAGTGGCTTCACCGTCGTAACGGGGTAGGTAAATGCTGATTTTTGTACCCACACCGACCTGCGAATGGATGCGCACCTGTCCGCCCGATTGCTTGGCGAACCCATAAATCATGGACAGGCCAAGACCCGTACCCTGGCCAATCGGCTTGGTGGTAAAGAACGGGTCGAAGGCTTTTGCGATGACTTCAGGCGTCATTCCAGTGCCGGTGTCCGTGACACTCAGCGCTAGGTACTCGCCTTCGCGCATTTCGTGAGTGCTGGCCGCGTCACGACCCATGCACAGGTTCTCGGTCTCAATCGTGATGCGTCCGCCCTCCGGCATGGCATCACGGGCATTGATACACAGATTCAGCAGGGCATTTTCCAGTTGGCTGCTGTCAACCAGCGTTGGCCAGACATCCTCTTTGCCTGCAAATTGCACGGCGATGCTCGGGCCCACCGTGCGCTGGATGAGTTCACCCATGCCCACCGTCAAGGCATTCACGTTGGTTGGCCGCGGATCGAGGGTTTGCCGACGGGAGAAGGCCAGAAGGCGATGAGTCAACGCAGCGGCGCGTTTTGCAGCTCCCTGTGCCGTGCTGATGTATTTCTCGGTTTCGGTCCAGCGGCCCTGAGCGATTCTCGAGCTCATCAGCTCAAGGGCACCGGAGATACCGGCCAGCAGGTTATTGAAATCATGCGCCAGCCCGCCCGTCAGTTGGCCGACTGCTTCCATTTTCTGCGACTGACGCAGTTTCTCTTCCGCCTGCATCAGCTCGACGGTTCGCTCAGCGACACGTAGCTCCAGTGTTTCGTTGAGTGCACGCAACGCGGCAGTCGCCCGGTCACGTTCGGCTTCGATGGAGCGCCGGCTTTCTACGTCGATGACCACGCCCGGCAAGCTTGCCGGGCTGCCGTCCGCTGCCAGATCGACCCGTCCGTTGGCTTCGATCCAATAGTATTTGCCATCGGCGCGCCGCACGCGGCACTGATGAACGTAGGCACCACCCTTGGCCAACGCCGTGCTGATTGCTTCCTCATGACTGCGCAAGTCTTCCGGATGAACAGAGTCAGTCACTTGCGCGATGCTCAGCCCTTCAAGCCCCAGCGCCGGGTCAAGTCCAAAGGCATGTGAGAAGCCTTCGTCGATGGTGATGCGGTCGTTGGGTACGTCCCAGTGCCATGTGCCGATAATAGCGCCGGCTGCCAGTGCCAGTTGCACACGCTCCACGTTTTGCCGGGCAATCGCTTCGCTGACCCGCAAGCGTTCCTGAGCGTTGCGCCGCTCCGTGACGTCACTGAAGATAATCGCGATCTGTCTGTCGGCAAGGTCCCCCACGCTGACGGCCCGCACGTCAAACCAGCGTTTGAAAGCTTCGGCATAGTTTTCGAACGTGGCTGGTTCCCCGGTCTTGGCAACATGCCCGTAGGTCTCGAACCAGAAGCGCTCCAGATCCGGAGCGAATTCAGTCACCCATTTGCCGCGCAGGTTGACCCCGGCCTGACGTTCGAAAGCGGGGTTGGCCTCGACGAAGCGGTAGTCGATCGGCTGGTCGTCGGCATCAAACTTGACCTGGACAATCGCGAACGCTGACTCAATCGTTTCCAGAATGGTTCTGAATCGGTCTTCACTTCGACGCAAGGCGTTTTCTGCCGTGCGCATCCGGGACAGGTCGAGCATTGCGCCGATCATCCGTACGGCCTGGCCTTCGGCGTTGCGTATCACATGCCCGCGATCCAGGACATCGGCGTAGGAGCCATCCTGACGACGGAAGCGGTAACTCTCAGTCCAGGCACAGTCGGTGCCATCGATCAGAGCATGGATAGAGTCGTGGATACGTACCCTGTCATCCTGATGAATCTGGGCGATCCACCACTCACCGGTGGTCTCGATAGTGGCCAGGGGGTGACCATAAGCTTCTTCCAGTGCTTCGTTCCACAGCACTTCGTTGGCGAGCAGATCCCAGTCCCAGATGGCATCGTTGGTCGCTTTAGCCGCCAGTCGATACCGCTCCTGGGTTTCTTCTATCGCCAGGCCTGCCATGTGCTCGTTGGTGCGGTCGCGCAAAATCTTGACGAAGCCAAGGTGGGCGTTGTCATCGTCATACAGCGGCATCATCTCGCCGGATGCCCAGAACTTTTTATGACCCTTGCGCAGATGCCACCGCTCATCCAGGGCCCGCCCGTCCTTTAGGGCATAGCGCATCTCGCGTTCTATCTGGCCGCTGGCGCGGTCTGCCGGAGTGAAGAAGCGTTCAGCTGTCTGGCCCAGCATTTCGTCGCTGGTCCAGCCCAACACCAGTTCGGCACCAGGGTTCCAGTCGGTGATGATCCCGTCCGGACTGGTCACGATCATCGCGATGTCGATGGCGCTTTCGAAGATCGCCTGCTGGCGTGTTTCGCTGCTGGCGAGCGCGGTGGGGCTGTCCTGCACTGAGGATGCTGCACTCGCTGCTGTGTCACTAGCAGGTTCGGCGGCGCTGCAATTGATCGGCATTTCAACGGGATGCTGTGGATTGACTCCAGCGTCCTCAAGGACTTTGCTCAGGCGCACGACTTCAGCCTCAAGCTCTTCGCGAGTCAGATCTTTCAAAGCATTTCCCACGTTGGCATTGTTGCTCCTTGATGACCGTATCAGGTCAGAAATACCGGGTTCGCGCACGCACGAATCCTCTGTAGCGCAGCTGGCTATCCCGATTCTTTCTAATAAACAAAGGCGTTGATCAGGTCGTTAACGCGTTTATGACTTGTCCGGATTGAAGTCAGTTCCAATGCTTCTTTGAGCAAAAGCAAAATTGGGCTACCGGGCGCGGGAGTAGCGGGCGGGCTGAATTAAGGTCGCAGAAACAAAAACGCCGCTTTCTCGTTATCGAGACAAGCGGCGTTTTCTTTAGACGAGCAGTCTTGTGACATCGCTCGTTTATTCAACTGAAGATCACAGTGTGCTGTTACTGCGCGGTTTTCAGCTTGATGACATCACCGGAGATAGTGGTGGTGTAACCACTCAGAACCCAGGCCCAGAACCAGTTTTCCTGAACTTGAGTGTTGATCATCGCGTCACCGCCTTTAGCGTCGATGGCGGATTTCTGGGCACGGACGAAGCGGCTGTTCTGACGGATCGGGATAATACCGAACAACATAAGGCCAGTAGCGCTTGCTTCGCTGTGACCCAGAACGGTGTATTGGTTGCTGTCGTAGTGCGGGGATTTGATCGCGGTGCCGGTGCAGCCTGCCAGGGCAAGACCAAGAACTGCGGACGCGGCAACTTTGCTGATGTACTTCACTGGTGAAAACTCCATAGCGGAAAACCCGGGATCCAATTTCTCGGGGGCGACACTTTAACCGCACTTCCTACAGATTGAAACGATGCTTCCTACAAGGGTTAGCGCTATGTCATGCATCGCTGCGTGGGGATAGAGCGTAATGCAAAGTTGCGGATCCGGATGGTTAATGTGCCTGGGCTGAATCGTTACGCGTGTCGACCACGCGAATGCTGTCGCGCCCCTCACGTTTGGAGGTGTAAAGCGCCGCATCACCCTGTTCGATCAATGCCGCCAGGCTGGCAGGAGGGTGCTCGAAGAGGTTGGCACCGATACTCAGGGTAACCGCCTGAGGCGTGATGAAAGTTTGTGAGGTGGTTGTGTGAAACTGGCTGCGCAGCTCATTGCCGAGCGCCAGCACCGTCTCGCGAGAGGCGTTACTCAACAAAATGACGAACTCATCACCGCCCAGTCGTGCCGCCAGCGCGCCTTCGGGCAGAACTGAGCGGACCATCTCGCTCAGGGTGACCAGCAATCGGTCGCCTGCATTGTGCCCGAACAGGTCGTTGACCAGTTTGAAGTTGTCGATATCAATCAGCAGCAGAGCGCCGGGTCGAGCGCTTGTCACCTGATCGAGCAGGCGCGGAGCCCGGACTTCAAGTGCCCGGCGGTTATACAGCGCCGTCAATGGATCTCGGGCGGCCAGCCGGGCGATACGCTTTTCTCGCCGGTAGCGTTCGGTTCCGGTCATGGAAAGTGCAATCAGCATGATTGCCATGGCGCCTTCAACGAGTGAAATCTGAATGATCTCGCCACGAAACGCGGCGAGGTCGATCAATGTGCCCGGCAATACTGCCGGTATCGCCTTGGCAATATAGAAAAGGCCATGAACCATTAGCACGTAACGTAGCTGAACGGCTCCGATACTCAGCGAGCTGCCATGGGGACGCAGGAGGGCGCTGGCTCTCAACGTCAACAGGGCTACCAGCAGAGAGTTGACCACCAGCATGACTTTCGACCACGACGGATCGGCTGGCAGTAGAAGCAGTACAAGCCAGGCCACGGGAATCAGGTACCAGGTCCGTGATAGACGCGTTTCCGTAAAACGTGCCACACCTAATAAAAACAGGGCGTGGGCCGCCACCAAGAGGCCGTTTGCCACCCATATGCCGATCAGCAAAAAACCGCTCGCGCGCAATAAGGCGAGGGTTGATCCTAAGCTGATCGTTGCGAAACCGGCACTCCAGAACAGGAGTGAAGACTCACGCACAGTGCGCCACTCGACTGCCAGATAGAGTGAGGCCGCTGCGGCGAGTGCGATGGTGAGGACCAGCAGCGTGGGTGGATCGAGCGACATGAATCGGTGGGCCTTTCTGATGTTGGATAAGGGCAGGATTGTATGCGTTTGCGCAGATATTTCAGAGCGCCGGATACAACATTTCTGCGAGGCAAAAACCATCGGTGCGATAAAAGTGAATTTCTCTGTCGGCGCTGGCTCGATAAGTAACGGCACTGCCTGAGTAATCCGATAACCCCTATCTTTTCTGCGGCGAGAGCTTTTATTGCCAGGAGTATTCGATGACCACATCATTCAAGACAGGCGACGCCGTGCGCTGGAACTCCGAAGCAGGTGAGATCCATGGCAAAGTGACCAGGATCCACACAAAAGACGTGGAGTTCATGGGCAAACACCGACCGGCCTCGAAAGATGATCCTCAATATGAGGTCAAGAGTGACAAGACCGGGCATCTGGCGATGCATCACGGCGGGGCATTGCATCGAGCTCGATGAATCAGCCGTCGCGCATTGCGACGACTTGCACACCAAGGGGGGTTACGCGCAAGACCTGGCAGCACTGCGCGCCGCCAGTGGCCGCGCCAGGCTGAGCAGCCCCAGCAACGCCAGTGCTGCGCCGACCCACAGCGGAGCACGCAGGCCATAGCCTGCATCAATGGCAGTGCCTCCAGCCCAACTGCCGAATGCAAGCCCGGCGGTTATCACCGAGGTGTGCAGTGTGTTGACCAGCGCACCGGGCTCAGCGGCCTTCATCACACGTGCGACCATTGCCGGGTTGAGCGCCACGCCTGTCAGGCCCAGCAGGATGAAGCAGGTCAGGTTCAGCCAGAGGTGATCGCCCGCCAGCGCGAAGCCCGTCAACGCGAGCACCAGCAAAAGCAGACCCCAGCCGAGGGCCTGAAAGGTGTATCGGTCCGCGATGCGCCCGACGATCATGTTGCCCAGCAGATTAGCCAGGCCATACAAGGCCAGCATCGGGGCGACATGGCCCGGCTCCAGACCCACTTCCTGAATCAGGATCGGAGTGCAATAACTGAAGGCTGCAAAAGTTGCACCGATAATCAGGCCGCTGGTGACGTAAGCGCCCCATAGGCTCGGGTTTTTCAGTGTGGCCCACTGTCGGCTTAGCGCCGGTTCGCTGCCTGCTTCACTGGTCGGCAGGCGCGCCGCCGCAAGGGCACTACAGATCAGCGCCAGGCCTACGACCAGCCAGGAGCTGGCACGCCAGCCATAATGGTGCTCGACCCAGGCAGTCATCGGAACCCCTGCGACCGGGGACAGCATCAGGCCCGCGAGCACCACCGACACGGCGCGACCTCGAACTTCGCGCGCGACCATTCCTGCACACACCGTGAGGCATAGCCCGATGCACGCGGCGCTTGCCACGCCCATCAGGATTCGCGCAAAGGCCAGTACGGGGTAGCTTGTCGCTATTGCGGCCAGAATCCCGGCGGCTACATAGACCGCCAACAGTCCAACCAGCGCACGCTTGTTGCTGATGCCGCGGCTGAGCAGTAATACCGTGACAGGAGGCCCGCCCAATGCCATGCCCAGGGCATAGAAGGCGATGAGGTTGCCTACTTGCGCCAGGCTGACCGAAAAGGCATCGGCCAGCGCAGGCATCATCCCGGCAACCATGAATTCTGCGGTCACCAGAGAGAAAATCGTCAACGCCAGCAGGTAGACGTCAGGCGGTAGTTTGGAGCGGTGGGTCATGCTGGTCATATCGGTTGCAGGTATCTCGGTCTTGAACAAGGCCCGCTACCCTAGGCAGAGTTGATCAAATGGTCAAATAACTGTTGGGTATAGCGCCTGCCTTGCAGACGGCCAGAAGCGGCCCATGAAGCCGCGCGGTGGCTCATCAAACAACATGCAAGCCATTGGACTGAAATGCATTTTCTGTAGGAGCTGCCGAAGGCTGCGATGCGTTTCTCCTGATACACCGCGATCGCAGCCTTCGGCAGCTCCTACAGATCCTGTGTTTAAAGTGCGACAGCCAAATCAGGTGTTCAGGTTCTTACTTGAGTTGATCAACTAGCGTTTTTGCTTTCAGCAGCGCTCAACACGCCTTTCAACAGCAGATGCTCAACTTCCGGCGTTCGCTGATTGACTGCCCCCAGATACTCGATAAGTTCAGCTGCACGGCTGCCACGCAAGCCAGCCGTGGTGATCTCGCCGTCGCGCACGTAGGTGTAGAGCCCGGAGACCGCGAAGGCTTTGAGCTGGGCGATGTGTTCAGATTGCGCTGCCAGGGTGGCCTGAAACACCGGGCTCTCGAAGAAACGACGTCGGGCCAGTGGGCTCTCGAAGGCTATTTCCATCACCACTAGTTCTGCGCGGGCGGTGTCGGCGTGATGCGCGACATTGGGGGCAGGGGGATGCATGCCATCGTTGTTGAACGGGTGATTCAGGTGCAGGCGTAACTTCAAGACGTCTTCTGCACCGGCCAACACCTTGGCCAGATCATTGGCAATGTATTCATGCAACGTGGCAAGGCTGGTGCGCGGGCTGAAATGCACGTGAATGCGGTCGAATCTGTCAGTGCCGTTAAATTTTTCGTCGTTCAGGCGATTGACCACGGTTGCCGAACCGTCTGGCAGGTCGTAGGCCAGGGTTTCCTCGAACATGTTCTGTTCGTCCGAGAACAGTATCGGGCAGACGGCCTGGAACTGTTTTTGATCCTGGGCGGAGGCGAATCCGATTTCGACGCCGCCATCCAGCTCGTAGTCGCCTATCTCTTTAATGCCATCGGCCAACGGCCACAGGTGAGCGTCCTGATTGCGGGAAAAGTGATGCTGAATATACAAGCCAAGTCCCGGTAGCCGGGAGCAGAGCGGGCCATGCACGTCACGCCAATAGGTGGCGAAAATGTCGTGGGGAACGCGCTCGCGTCGTTTTACTGTGGTGTAGCTGTTGATCTCAATCATGACCTGACCATTAAGCGGGGAAGTTATCGGCATGAAGTTGAGAGTGGGAGGGCGGCGAGTCGTTCGGTTTTTCTGACGGTGGATCCAGCAAGTTGGCGCGCACATCCTTCAGAACTGGCAAACTTAGAGACATCACCCGATTGCCCGGAGCTTTTGCCTTGACCCGCCTTGATCATCTCCAGTTGATGGCCAGATACAATCTCTGGATGAACGACAAGCTGTATTTCGCTGCTGCAAGCTTGCCGGCGGAAGCGTTGAACGCAAACCGCAATGCATTCTTCGGTTCAATTCTGGGAACGCTGAACCATCTGCTGGTGGCAGACACCATCTGGCTCAAGCGCTTCGCACGGCACCCGGCAGGGTTTCCAGCGCTGGATAGAGTGTGTGGTTTACGTAATCCTCAAGCCCTGAACGAGCAGGTTTTCAACAACCTGGCGGAACTGACCTTGCAGCGCAGATGGATTGATCAGGCCATCATCGAGTGGGCCACAGAGCTGCAAGAGGATGATCTGGACGTTGTGCTGCACTACACCAATACCGCCGGGATTGCGGCAGCGCGAGATTTCTATGGCTTACTGATCCACTTCTTCAATCATCAGACCCATCATCGCGGGCAGGCGACAACGTTGCTGACGCAGGCCGGAGTCGATGTCGGTTCAACGGATCTGCTGTCGTTGATTGTGGATAGCTAGGTTGTTCATCTGCACGAAAACGGCATGAGGCGCCAGGCTTGGGGAACTCAATGTGCCATCATGTGCTCGTAGTACCCGAACCAACGGACCCTCTCTGTGACCGACATCAAGCCCACTTGATGTCCGCCGATAACCTGACATAAATACAATGCTGATTCGCTCCTCGCCTGACTGCTGCGGCTGCGATGCATCACCCCACTGAGGCTGCTTCATGAACACCCTATCGGCGAGTGACCGTGCGCAACTGTTGCGTGAAACCACCGCACAGTTCTGGCAGCACATCGTGCCCATCGTGCAGATTGCTTTTTGTATTCATCTCGTTTTGTTTGTCTTGTTCAGCGCGCTGAAAGTCCCTTTGCTGGCGGTGGGCAACGGCTTCAGCATTCTGGCGTATGTGGCGTGCCTCAGAGCCATCCGCGCCGGGCATTACAGCCTGGCTGGCATGCTGATGAGTGGAGAAATCATCCTTCATGCATTACTGGCTACCTGGATACTGGGCTGGAACAGTAATTTCTACTTCTACCTCTATTGCGTGATCCCGATCATCGCATTCAGTTTCCAGAGTGCTCGTCGGATACGGCTATTGCTTAACTTGGCAATTCTTGTGATATCGGTGGGCGGCTTCGCTCTACGTGGATACATGGGGATAAATTCTGGCGTATCCCCGCAGTTACTTGATGTACTCGGCATCATCAATGTGTTGACTGCGGTCGGTGTTTTATTACATGGCACCGCTCTGTCGGTACGCTTCACGCGGTCCATGCAACTGAGCCTGTTTCAGACCGCCAACCGCGACAGTCTGACCAACCTCTACACCCGACGCCGGGTGATGCTCGGTGTACGGCAGTTGGCCGACTCGGTGCCGTCAGCGATTATTCTGCTGGACGTCGACCACTTCAAACAGATCAACGACCGCCTGGGCCACGAGCAGGGTGACCTGATCCTTCAGCGGGTGGCTGACGCCATCAGCAGCAATGTGCGTGCGACAGATGTGGCGTCTCGCTGGGGCGGCGAGGAATTTCTGGTGTTGATGCCCGATGCCTCTGAAGAAGCGGCGCAGGCCGTGGCTGATCGAATCCTGTTGCGCATCCGCGAATGGGTCGGGCAAGTGGATCAGGGGCCGCTGACCGTTACGGCAACCCTGGCTGTGAGCCAAATCCGTTCGGGAGAAAGCTTTGAAAGCGCCCTCAAGCGAGCGGATCAGGCGTTGTATCAGGGCAAGCAGCAGGGGCGTGATCAGGTGGTCCTGGCCGGGTGAGCGGTACGCGACCGTATGTTTGCCTACAAGCTAGCTCTTGATCTGGTAGGACCGGCTTTAGCCGGGAGAGCGGCATGTCGCCAAAGAAAGTTTAGCGAACATTCGGACTTCCTCCCGGCTAAAGCGGAACGCCGCCCGGCCGGTCCTACGGAATAGCGCGGTCTATGTGGGAGCGAGGCTTGCCCGCGATAAGGGCGCCGCGGTTTATCAGATAGACCGCGGTGCTTGTCTCGTCGGAATGCCGCCCAGACCAAGCCTCGCTCCCACAGGTTCTGGTGTGATCCTGCGATTTGCGAAGTGTCGTGGACGCGAATTCATTCGCGAAGGGGTGAGTAGATCGCAGCTCGTGTGCTGCCGGAAATACCGTCTTCCCGAATGAATTCGGTCCTGCGGGTCAACCTACGTCGCTATAAATCAGCTCATCACGCGGGAAATTGCAGCGCGTTGGTCAGGTCGCCCATGGGCGTCTGCCCGCGAGCGGTCATCGCTTGATCGCGTTCCTTCAGACCATCAAGCTTTTCCAGCCCGTGAACCCGGGTGATGAGACGCAGGATCGAGGCAGTATCGTAAACAGTGTGATCCACCGTGCCTTTGCGGGCGAAAGGCGAGACCACCAATGCCGGAATGCGCGTGCCTGGCCCCCAGCGATCGCCTTGCGGTGGCGCCACGTGGTCCCACCAGCCGCCGTTTTCGTCCACTGTGATGACGATGACCATGTTTTCCCACTGCGGGCTGTTACGCAGCACTTTGATCACCCGGTCGATATGCCGATCACCAGCCGCGACGTCAGCGTATCCGGCGTGCATGTTCAGGTTGCCCTGAGGCTTGTAGAACGTCACGGCAGGCAACTTGCCTGCTTCGGCATCGGCGAGGAATTTATTGCTGCTGACCTCATCGCCCAACCCGCCATCGCGCAGGCGTTTTTTGCGCTCGGCCGGGTTTTGCGGGCCTTGCTGTACAAAGTAGTTGAACGGCTGATGGTGATACTGAAAGTTAGGGATCTTCGGGATGCCGGTAGAGTCCTTGAATTCATCCAGCGTGACCTGCCAGGCACCCGCGTACCACGCCCAGTCGATGTCCTTTTTCGAAAGCTTGTCGCCAATGTGCTCGTGAGTTTGCGGCACCAGCACGTTAGGCAGGTCAGGCTTGGAGTAGTCCGGTTTTGCCGGGTCACGCAGCCAGGTCGGCCAGAACGGCGGTGCCAGAGTGTTAACCGCAAAGCCATCGGGCGTTAGTGCGCTGGGGCCGAACTGCGGTGCGCCGGTCATGGCGCTGGCCGGGGACTGCTCCAGTGGCTTGAGGCGCGGATCTTTTGGATTATCGCTTTGCAATTGGGCTATCTGTGATTTAGCCGCCGAGTTGGCAGCATTCGGGTAAATCGGCGCGGTGGCGGCAATCAGGTATTGGTGATTGAGGAATGAGCCGCCAAAGGCACCCTGGAAGAAGTTGTCACAGAGCACAAATTCCCTGGCAACGTCCCACAGGCGCAACGAATACTGACTTTGTGCGTAGTAGCCCATGGGCAGACCACCCGAATCGGCCCAGGCGACGAAGCGGTCATTCTTGCCGCCGTTGATCTGCATCTGGTTCTGATAGAACACATGCCACAGGTCTCGGGTCACGAGGCTCAGAGGCAAGTCTTCGCCGTTCATGCCTTTGAGCGGGAAGGGCGCATTGGGCAGGTTTTCCTGAAACTGCCCGCCAGCGGGGTAACTCACTCCGTCAACCGTTTGTGGCCCCATCTGCAGAACGCCGCCCCAGGCCGGTGGCAGGGTCTTCAGCAATGAGCCATCCCGATCGCGCTGCTCATAGTCGGCGGGTTTCAGCGATGACAGCGGCTTTTCCACACCGGGAAAATTACCGAACAGATTATTGAAGCTGCGGTTTTCGGCGTAGATCACCACGATGGTTTTGACGTTGTCGCGCAGTGCCTTATCAAGCGCCATACCGGTGAGAGGTGCGGCGGCAGGCGTTGATGCAGGTGGTTTTTCCTGAGCCTTTGCATAGCCGCTCAGTGTCATGCCTGCCCCTAATGCAGCCATGCCGCCCAGAAAGCGGCGGCGGCCAGGGTCGGTCTGCGAGTTATCGTCCGGTTTGTCGCTCATCGTGGATTACCTGCCCAGGATAAATGTTGCCAAATATTTCAGGCGAGCGTATCCACGCTATATGACGGTATTGCGACAGCGCCTTCTACACGCTGTGTCCGGGGTTGTTTTCACGTGCGTGGCGCCGTGTAACGATCAACGATTTGCTGGATTTCACCCGAAACCCTCATGCGTACCAGCGTGCGCAGAATTTTCTGCGTTGGCAGGCCCGGATCGTTACGAATAATGCAGCCAGCCGGCTGATCAGCGATAAGGGCAACGGATTTCAGTTGTTCATCGGCGGGTAAGTCACGGTTGAGCCAGTCCAGCACCAGTTGGCTGGCTACTGCGTAGTGGTAGCGTCCCGCAACAAGTTTTCGCAGTGTCTGCTCCTGACTGCGGGCGTCCTCGCGAACCAGTTGGTGGTTATCGAACAGGTATTGCAGGTCGGGGTAGTTGTAGCCCAGCACGGTGCCAATGGTTTCGTTATCGAACTGTTCGGGGTAGGGCCCTGCGGCGGTTGCGGCGGAGGCGATCAGCAAGTCGCGCTGATAGAGGATCGGTAGACTCCAGAAGTAATCCCCCGAGAGATTCGGCACCCAGGCTTGTGCTGCATAGCAACGAATGTCGATTTCGCCACGCTCCAGCGCCCCCTGAACCCGCGGGCGCGGCATTACGCGGTATTCAGCTTCACGGCCTACCTGACGCGCGAGGCTTTGCATGATGTCGTACAGAATTCCGGATGTCGGTTGATGATTGTCCAGCTGGACCAGTGGCATCGACCAGCTGTCCGCTACCGAAAACCGCAGGGGCGGTTCTGTCGCCTCCACAGGCAAGGCAACCATCAGCAATAGCGTTACGAGACTGACGCGGATTCGTCGCATAGTAGGTCCCTCAACTACGAGCCATGTATAAAACGCTCTCTAAAGACCCGATTACGGCGTGTCTTCACATCCATTTGCACAGCTTAGTCAGAATAGAGGAGGACACCAGATGCAATTTTGCCCCTGCTCCGCTAGCATTAGCGGTCTTCCGCTTCCCAGTTGCGACGGTTTTCCATGAGTTATCAGGTTCTTGCACGTAAATGGCGTCCGCGCTCGTTCCGCGAAATGGTCGGCCAGACCCATGTGCTGAAGGCCCTGATCAATGCCTTGGACAGTCAGCGCCTGCACCATGCCTATCTATTCACCGGCACCCGGGGGGTGGGCAAGACCACTATCGCGCGGATTATCGCGAAGTGTCTGAACTGCGAAACAGGCATTACTTCGACGCCCTGTGGTACCTGTTCGGTGTGTCGCGAGATTGACGAAGGGCGCTTTGTCGACCTGATCGAGATCGACGCCGCAAGCCGCACCAAGGTCGAGGACACCCGCGAACTGCTGGATAACGTGCAATACGCCCCGAGCCGCGGGCGCTTCAAGGTCTACCTGATCGACGAAGTGCATATGCTTTCCAGCCACTCGTTCAACGCCCTGCTAAAGACGCTTGAAGAGCCGCCGCCTTACGTCAAATTCATTCTGGCGACCACTGATCCGCAAAAACTGCCCGCGACGATTTTGTCCCGATGCCTGCAGTTTTCCCTGAAAAACATGACGCCGGAGCGCGTGGTCGAGCATTTGACCCATGTGCTGGGCGTCGAAAATGTGCCTTTTGAAGACGACGCGCTGTGGTTGTTGGGGCGTGCCGCCGACGGCTCCATGCGCGATGCCATGAGCCTCACCGATCAGGCGATTGCCTTTGGCGAAGGCAAGGTCATGGCTACCGATGTACGTGCGATGCTCGGTACGCTGGATCACGGGCAGGTGTTCGATGTGCTGACCGCCTTGATCGACGGCGATGCCCGCAGTTTGCTCGAAGCCGTCCGACATTTGGCCGAACAGGGCCCTGACTGGAATGGCGTGTTGTCGGAAATCCTCAACGTGCTGCACCGCGTGGCGATTGCCCAGGCGCTGCCCGAAGGTGTCGATAACGGCCACGGCGACCGCGACCGGGTGCTTGCGCTGGCCCAGGCATTGCCTGCCGAAGACGTACAGTTTTACTACCAGATGGGTTTGATCGGCCGACGCGATCTGCCATTGGCACCGGATCCGCGCGGCGGCTTCGAAATGGTCCTGCTGCGGATGTTGGCGTTCCGTCCCGCAGACAGCAGTGATGCCCCGAGGCAGCCGCTAAAGACAGTGGGAATCAACCCGGCCACAGTTGATTCCCCACAACAAGTGGCCGGTGCGACAGCTGTCGCGCCGGTAGCCGTTGCTCCCGTCCAGGCCGCCGCTCCTGTTGTTGCAGCGCCGGTCGCCGAGCCGATTGTCGAGGCTGAGTCGCAGGCAGTTGCGCCGACTCCTGTGCCTGCCGCTCGTGAGCCTGAGCCGGTCGAAGAGGTTGACCTGCCTTGGAACGAGCCGCAAGCGTTGCCGCCAGCAGCCGAGGAAAAATCCGAACCTGAGCCGGTTGCTACGCCTGCCCAGGAACTGGTCGCCGAGCCAGTGCTGGATACCGTCGCTGAACAGCCGGAACTCACTCCGATGCCAGGTCCCGCGCCAGCCAGTCCGGTCCCGGATGCGCCGGAGGTGGAAGCGCCACAGCCTGAGGCTTTTGCCGAGCAGGCCGTGACGCCCGCAATGCTTGAAGCCATCCCCGATGCTTACGTGCCCGCCCCGACGGATCGCGATGACGAGCCGCCACCGGATGATGATTATGTTGAGCCGGATGTGGACATCGATCCCGCGTCCTATAGTTTCCTTGATGAACTGGCGCACGAAACCGTCACTGAAGAGGTCGAACCTGAACCGGCTCCGGCGGCCAAACCAGCGACGGGTCTGGCTGCTGAATGGCTGGACATGTTTAACAAGTTGCCGATTTCCGGGATGACCAGCAGCATTGCCTCCAACTGCACGCTGGTCGCGATGGACGGTGATGACTGGTTGCTGCACCTGGATCCGGGGCACAGTGCCTTGTTCAACGCAACCCAGTTGCGCCGTATCAACGATGGCCTGAATCAATTTACCGGGCGCACGATCAACCTCAAGATCGAGTTGATCAAGCCCGAGCAGGAAACCCCTGCGCAGGCGGCTTCGCGGTTGCGCGTGGAGCGTCAGCGGCAGGCAGAGGCGTCGATTCATGCTGATCCGTTCATCCAGCAGATGCTTGAACAGTTTGGCGCAGTGATCCGGGAGGATACGATTAAGCCCGTGGATGCCCCGGTGGCTCAGACTCATTAACTGACGGTGGGAGGCCGAATGGTTTCCTACCCGCTAACACAATCAACTTTCGAGGAGATATCCCATGATGAAAGGTGGCATGGCTGGCCTGATGAAGCAGGCGCAGCAAATGCAGGAAAAAATGGCCAAGATGCAGGAAGAACTGGCCAATGCCGAAGTCACCGGCCAATCGGGCGCAGGCCTGGTCAGCGTCGTGATGACCGGTCGCCATGACGTCAAGCGCATCAATCTGGATGACAGCCTGATGCAGGAAGACAAAGAAGTTCTGGAAGACCTGATCGCTGCCGCTGTCAACGACGCGGTACGCAAAATCGAACAGGCCAGCCAGGAAAAGACTTCCAGCATGACCGCTGGCATGCAATTGCCGCCGGGCATGAAGCTGCCGTTCTGATTGCAGGTTGTTCCCCAAAAATGCCAGGCCAAGTGCCTGGCATTTTTGTTTTCAAGGGTGGAACAGATGAACCCGGTTGACTTCTTCGCGGGCAAGCCTCGCTCCAACAGGAGACGGTGTTCATCTGTGGGAGTCGCCCCGGTGTCCCTGACACCACGCTGTCGCGCAGCAAACACGGACCCTGTAGGAGCGCGCTTGCCCGCGATTCGGTCTGTCAGTCGATGAATATATTGCCTGTGCTGACGCGATCGCGGGCAAGCGCGCTCCTACAGATGAAAAAGTACTCCAAATCAAATAGTTGTAGTTTGTTTGATAGGAGCCGGGCTTGCCCGCGATGCAGGCGCTGCGGTGGGGCAGATGAACCCGGTTGATTTCTTCGCGGGCAAGCTCAGCTCCCACAGAGATTTCGCGGTGATCCGTTGGAGCCGGGCTTGCCCGCGATACAGGCGCTGCGGTGGAGCAGATGAATCTGGTTGCTTTCACCGCGGGCAAGCCTCGCTCCAACAGGAGACGGTGTTCATCTGTGGGAGCCGGGCTTGCCCGCGATGCAGGCGCTGCGGTGGAGCAGATGAATCCGGTTGATGTCTTCGCGGGCAAGCCTCGCTCCAACAGGAGACGGTGTTCATCTGTGGGAGCCGGGCTTGTCCGCGATACAGGCGCTGCGGTGGAGCAGATGAATCCGGTTGCTTTCATCGCGGGCAAGCCTCGCTCCAACAGGAGACGGTGTTCATCTGTGGGAGCCGGGCTTGCCCGCGATACAGGCGCTGCGGTGGGGCAGATGAACCCGGTTGATTTCTTCGCGAGCAAGCTCAGCTCCCACAGAGATTTCGCGGTGATCCGTGGGAGCCGGGCTTGCCCGCGATACAGGCGCTGCGGTGGGGCAGATGAATCCGGTTGATTTTTTCGCGGGCGAGCCACGCTCCAACAGGGCTAGAGGTATTCAATCGAACGCCCCCGCCTCACGATGGTCTGCTTCTGCATACCCCATAGAATTCATTTCCAAGGAGCCGCTTTAATGACCCAAGAATTGATTCTTAACCAGCGAATTGTCCTGGCCTCGCGTCCGACCGGTGCACCGACCCCGGAGAACTTCCGACTGGAGCGTGAAGCGCTGCCCGATCTGCAGGAAGGGCAGGTGCAGTTGCGCACCCTTTATCTTTCACTGGACCCCTACATGCGCGGACGCATGAGCGATGCACCGTCTTATGCCGATCCGGTGGAAATCGACGCGGTAATGGAAGGCGGTGCGGTCAGCATCGTCGAGCAGTCGCGTAATCCTGCATTTAAGGTCGGCGACCGCGTAGTTGGCCAGACCGGCTGGCAGACTCACAGCATCAATGATGGTGCTGCATTGAAAGTCATTCCGAAAGACCTGCCTAGCGATTCCATGGCTGTAGGCGTATTGGGCATGCCTGGCATGACCGCTTACATGGGATTGATGGACATCGGCAAGCCACAGGCAGGCGAAACACTCGTCGTTGCCGCGGCGTCAGGCGCTGTAGGCTCTGTGGTGGGTCAGGTGGCCAAGTTGCAGGGCCTGCGAGTGGTGGGCGTTGCTGGTGGTGCAGAAAAGTGCCGTTATGTTGTTGATGAGCTGGGCTTCGACGCTTGCATCGACCACAAGAGCGACAACTTTGCAGAAGAGTTGAAGCAGGCCTGCGGTAAAGGCATCGACATCTATTTCGAGCTGGTGGGCGGCAAGGTTTTCGATGCAGTCCTGCCGCTGCTCAACCCTCGCGCACGGATTCCCGTGTGTGGCGTGATCGCGCAGTACAACGCCCAGGGCGTACCTGAAGGCCCGAACGATCTGCCGCTGCTGTTGCGTACGATGCTGACCAAGCGTGCCCGCATGCAGGGGTTTATCGTGTTTGAAGAATACGGTGATCGCCACGAAGAGTTCTTCCGCGAAATGACGCCACTGGTCACACAGGGCAAGATCAAATTCCGTGAAGACATAGTGCAGGGCCTCGAGCAGGCGCCAGAAGCCTTTATTGGTCTGCTGGAAGGACGCAACTTCGGCAAGTTGGTGGTTCACGTCTCAGACGCATGACGTAACCCTTGATTGACGCTACAGGCAGGGCGCGGGTATAAACCGCGTCTTGTGTTTTTGTCGGACCTTTCTCCATGAGCTTCAGCCCACTGATTCGCCAACTGATCGATGCCCTGCGTACCCTGCCGGGTGTCGGTCAAAAAACTGCGCAACGCATGGCGCTGCAATTGCTTGAGCGTGATCGCAGTGGCGGTTCACGACTGGCGCTGGCGTTGAGCCAGGCGATGGAAGGGGTTGGGCACTGTCGGCAGTGCCGCACCCTGACTGAAGACGATCTGTGCCCGCAATGTTCGGACAACCGCCGCGACGACACACTGCTGTGCGTGGTGGAAGGGCCGATGGATGTTTACGCCGTGGAGCAGACCGGTTATCGCGGGCGCTACTTCGTGCTCAAAGGCCACTTGTCACCACTGGACGGGTTGGGCCCGGAAGCCATTGGTATTCCTCAACTGCTGGCACGCATCAACGAGCAGGGGACCTTCAGTGAAGTGATCCTGGCGACCAATCCTACGGTCGAGGGCGAAGCCACCGCACACTACATCGCGCAGTTGCTGACCAACAAAGGTCTGATCACCTCACGCATCGCTCATGGCGTGCCACTGGGTGGCGAGCTGGAACTGGTGGATGGCGGGACGCTGGCGCACTCGTTTGCAGGGCGTAAGCCGATTGCGTTGTAAGCACTGATACTTAATCAGGCCGCGCATTCATCTCTGGATTGAAATGCGATTTACTGTGGGAGCGAATTCATTCGCGAATGGGTCGTCCTCAATAATTTTTTGTGGATGACCCTCCGCCTTCGCGAATGAATTCGCTCCCACAGGCTTTAGTAAACCCGTAGGACCGGCTTTAGCCGGGAGGGCGTCGGGACATTCACTACATATTCCTCGTGAGAAATACCGCTCTCCCGGCTAAAGCCGGTCCTACGAGATTGCAGCCAACAGAATCCTCCGCAGATTCAAGTCTTACTCCGTCAACCCAAAGCTCGTCAGGCAGAACGTTGGAATCTGCAGGTCCTGAAGGCGCTTTGAACCGCCTAATTCCGGCAGATCGATGATCGCAGCAGCTTCGTGGATCTTCGCGCCCATGCGGCGGATCAGGTTGGCAGCGGCGATAAGCGTTCCGCCAGTGGCGATCAGGTCATCGAACATCACCACAGAGTCACCGTCGCACAGGCTGTCGGCGTGCACTTCGAGAAATGCCTCACCGTATTCAGTCTGATAACCCTCTGACAGGACGTCAGCAGGCAATTTGCCCTGCTTGCGAAACAGGATCAGCGGCTTGTTCAGCTCATAAGCCACAATCGAACCGATCAGAAAACCCCGTGCGTCCATCACGCCGATATGGCTGAAGTCAGCCTCTATGTAGCGCTGCACGAAGCTGTCCATCACAAGGCGCGTAGCCTTGGGAGACTGGAACAGCGGGGTGATATCGCGAAAGATGACGCCCGGCTTGGGAAAGTCCACTACCGGGCGAATCAGGGATTTGAAGCTGGCTTCGTCGAAAATCATCAAATGGGTCCAGGGCTGGAGGTTTGTATCGATGGCCTAGTCTAAAGGCGTCAGCCCTGAATCGCACCCTCAGCTTTCGATAGCCCCGCCTGCCAGTGCGCAGAGCTGGATCGGATCAAGGATTCTGATCTCTTTGCCCTCAGCTGCAATCAATTCGTTTTGCTGAAAACGGGTGAACACACGGGAAACGGTTTCCACCGCCAGCCCCAGATGATTACCGATTTCGTTGCGCGACATGCTCAGGCGGAACTGGTTGGCCGAGAAGCCCCGGGCACGGAAGCGTGCGGACAGGTTGACCAGAAATGTCGCGATGCGCTCGTCCGCGTTCTTTTTCGACAACAGCAACATCATTTGCTGATCGTCACGGATTTCCCGGCTCATGACCCGCATCAACTGACGACGCAGTTGTGGCAATTGCACGGACAATTCGTCCAGACGCTCGAAGGGAATTTCGCAGACCGAGGTGGTTTCAAGCGCCTGGGCCGAAACCGGATAGGCTTCGGCGTCCATACCCGACATGCCCACCAGTTCGCTGGGCAAATGGAAGCCGGTCAGTTGTTCTTCGCCACCGTCGCTGATGTTGAAGGTTTTCAGTGCGCCGGAGCGTACCGCGTAAACCGAACCGAACGTGTCACCCTGACGGAACAGGAACTCGCCTTTTTTCAGCGGTCGGCCGCGTTTGACGATCTGGTCCAGGGCATCCATGTCGTCGAGATTCAAGGAAAGTGGCAAGCACAGCGGAGCCAGACTGCAATCCTTGCAATGGGCCTGGGTATGAGCGCGTACTTTGACTGGCTCGGGCATCACTTTATTCCTTGTGGTTAATCACACATAAGTCATAAGGGTAACCCACCCAGGACTGTTCAGACCAGTGACGAGCCGCCGGATGGCTATCAAGCTTTGCGTGCATTGGTCGATAGTTCTGGTTAATCCGCATCTTGAACAGGTCGCCGCTCATGTGGTCATCCGCGCTTACCGCCATCAGTCGGGCTTTTCTGGCATCCAATGCCGCCGCGCAGAAAACCGCTGCCGAAAAGGCCGCTCCACAGAGCACGCCGACTGCGCCAGCCTCGCAGAGCGTAGAAGTCAATCTTTCGCCGGCCGGCCTGGCGCGTGCGGCGTTAACGGGTTCGGCCAATGCTGATATCAAGCAAAGTGGTTTGCCTGACCCGGTGCAGAAGGCCCTCATCTCGTTGCGTGATACCCAGAAAAGGCTGGCGCAATCGAATACCGAGTTGCAAAAGACCCTGAACGACAAGTCCTTAAGCCCCGATATGCGCCAGGCCAAAGCGGCTGCACTGCAAACCGTTTCGGCGGTTTATCAGCGTCAGATCAGTACCTCCGCTGGTGATCTGTCCAACGTCATGAACGCGTTGCAGTTGAAGTCGGACGATAAAGCCAAGGCCAGCATGCTGATGCTGGCCAAGATGTAAGCGAGCGGCCCGTCCTGTAGGAGCTGCCGAAGGCTGCGAAAGCGATCCTTCTGACACACCGACATCGCAGCCTTCGGCAGCTCCTACAGGTCAGCGCCGTTCATATCACCCGTGAAAAACGCTGGCGATTCTGCTGGGTCAGGTAGGCATCGAACACCATGCATACCGAGCGCACCAGCAATCGGCCCGCGGGCAGCACCTGAACGCCTGTGGATTCCAGGCTGATCAGCCCGTCGCTGGCCATGCTGCTGAGCTGCGGCCACAAATCGTTGAAACAAGCCCGAAAGTCGATATCGAACCGGGTTTCGATATCGGCGAAATCCAGACTGAAATGGCAGATCAATTGCTGAATCACCGCTCTGCGCAGGCGATCGTCCTGATTGCAGATCAGGCCACGCTTGGTTGCTAACTGGTCACTGGCCAACTGGCTTTGATAGTCAGCCAGGTCGTTGCTGTTCTGGCTGTAAAGATCACCAACCTGGCTGATCGCCGAGACCCCTAATCCAATCAGGTCGCAGTGGCCATGTGTGGTGTAGCCCTGGAAGTTGCGTTGCAGGGTCGATTCTTCCTGCGCAATGGCCAGTTCATCGTCGGGCAGGGCGAAGTGATCCATGCCGATGTAGCGGTATCCGGCTTTGGTCAATTGCTCGATGGTGTGTTCGAGCATCTGCAGCTTGGCTTCCGGCGGCGGCAGATCGTTGCTGTCGATGCGCCGTTGCGGCATGAAGCGCTCGGGCAGGTGCGCGTAATTGAACACTGACAACCGGTCGGGTTGCAGGGCAATGATTTCGTCCACTGTGCGGGCAAAGCCCTGCGGCGTCTGTTTAGGCAGGCCGTAGATCAGGTCGATGTTGACCGAGCGAAACTGTAAGGTCCGTGCGGCTTCGATAATTGCCCGGGTTTCTTCCAGACTCTGCAAGCGGTTCACCGCACGCTGAACCTGCGGATCCAGATCCTGCACCCCAAGGCTGACCCGGTTGAAACCCAGCTCCCTCAGCAGGCCCATGGTTGACCAGTCAGCTTCGCGCGGGTCGATTTCGATGCCGTAGTCGCCGGAGTCATCGTCCAGGAGGTTGAAGTGCTGGCGCAGATGGCTCATCAACTGACGCAGTTCGTCGTGGCTGAGAAAGGTCGGCGTGCCCCCGCCAAAGTGCAGTTGTTCGACGACCTGACCAGGATCAAGGTGGCTGGCGATCATCTGGATTTCATGCTCTAGCCTTTGCAGATAAACCTGGGCGCGACCACGATCCTTGGTGATGACTTTGTTGCATGCGCAGTAGTAGCAAATGTTGGCGCAGAACGGGATATGCACGTAGAGCGACAGGGGACGAATGGCCTTGCGGCTGTCGCGAAGCGCATGCAAGAAGTCGAAAGCGCCGACCTGAGTGTGAAATTGCACCGCTGTGGGGTAGGAGGTGTAACGCGGGCCCGCCAGATCGTAGCGGCGAATCAGATCAGAATCCCAACGGATGGCGTCGAGCATGTTGGCGTTCCCTGGGTAGGCTGGCAGTGTTGGTCAGTCTAGGGAAGTGCGCGCTCGATCCTTTGATATGGATCAATGGCCCATCAACCAGTGCTGATGCGGGCCGGGCAGTGTCCAGAGTCCGAAGGCAATCACCAGCAGGCCACCCGCCATGCGTACGCCACGCTGACGCAAAAACGCGGTCGTGCGCTCCGCCGCAAGGCCGGTGGCCAGCAGCACCGGGCAAGTGCCGACACCGAAAGCCAGCATCAGCAGGGCGCTGTCGATGGCGTCACCCTGACTCGCCGACCAGAGCAGCGTGCTGTAAACCAGACCACACGGCAGCCAGCCCCACAGTGCGCCGAGCAACAGCGCCCGAGGCAGGCTCGACACTGGCAGCAAGCGACTTGCCAGTGGCTGGATATAGCGCCACAGCCCGCGGCCCAGGCGTTCGATACGGGTCAGGCCGCTCCACCATCCGGCCAGATACAGGCCCATGGTGATCAACAGCAGTGCGGCGATGACTCGCAAGGTCGTTGCGCCAGGGCTGTTGGTCACGGCCCAGCCTGCCAGGCCGGTCAGCAGACCTGCGCAGGTGTAGCTCAAAATCCTTCCAAGGTTGTAGGCCAGCAGCAGTCGGAAACGTCGGCTGCGTTGCTCCTTCGGAATCGCGAGCGTCAGCGCACCCATCAACCCGCCGCACATGCCCAGGCAGTGACCGCCACCAAGCAGACCGAGGATCAGGGCTGAGATTAATAACGGTGCAAGGTCAGCCATGAGTGTTGGCCTGTCGCAAATCCCTGTGGGAGTCGCCCCGGTGTCCCTGACACCACGCTGTCGCGCAGCAAACACGGACCCTGTAGGAGCGCGCTTGCCCGCGATTCGGTCTGTCAGTCGATGAATATATTGCCTGTGCTGACGCGATCGCGGGCAAGCGCGCTCCTACAGATGAAAAAGTACTCCAAATCAAATAGTTGTAGTTTGTTTGATAGGAGCGAGGCTTGCCCGCGATGTAGACGCCTCGGATATCAGGTCTAACGCGTCCAGCCTTATTGCGGGCTAGTTGGAGCGCCACTCCGGTCGCTCCAACAGGATCCGGCGTTTGCTCGGGATTGGGCTCAAACATCAGATTCATCTTTTTTCCTTCCCGCAACCTCATCCACCGCCGCCTGATGCTTCGGGTCCTGCTCATCAAAAAGAATGCTGTGGGCGGGGCCTTCCATGTCGTCGTACTGGCCGCTGTCCACTGCCCAGAAAAAGATGTAAATCGCCACGCCGACCAGCAGCAAGGCCGCCGGGATCATGATGTAGAGCGCTGGCATAAAGCCTCCGGGGAACACTGCCGATTATCGTCTGTGACGGACGGCGCGCGAGTCAGGCGCAGGGCGTTGAGTACCACCGTCAACGAACTGATGGACATGCCTACCGCAGCCCATATCGGTGTAATCCAGCCCAGCGCCGCGAACGGCAGCATGAGGCCATTGTAAAGCCCGGCCCAGAGCAGGTTTTCGATGATTACCCGGCGAGTCCGGCGCGCCAGAGCAAAGGCCTGAACCAGCGCCTGCAAGCGATTGGATAGCAACACCGCATCGGCGCTGGTTTTCGCCAGGTCCGTGGCCGAGCCCATGGCGACACTGATATCGGCAGCCGCCAGTACCGGCACGTCATTCACGCCGTCGCCGAGCATCAAAACCTTGCGACCCTGACGATGCAACGCTTGCAGCACCGCCAGCTTGTCGTCAGGGCGCAGGCCGCCACGGGCCTCGTCGATGCCCAGTTCGGCGGCGACCTGGGCAACCATTGGCGAACTGTCACCGGACAGCAGCAGGGTTTTCCAGCCGCGCGCCTTGCAGGCTTGCAGCAGTTCGTGGGCGTCTTCACGCAGGCGATCATCAAGAATGAACCAGGCCAGCGGCCCATTGCGGTCGCCCAGTAACAGATGTTGCCCGGAGTGCGTCGGTGCGGGGGGAAGATCGCTGGCGCTCAAGGCGCAGACAAAAGCCGTTTGCCCGATCCGTAACGTCTGACCGTTGACGATGCCCTCAAGGCCCAGCCCGGTTCGGTTGAAGACTTCCCCGGCTGCAATGGGGGCGCGGCCGAACGCTTTTGCGATGGGATGCTCCGAACGGTTTTCCAGCGCGGCGGCGAGGCTCAGGCACGCGTCGGCGTCCAGCTCGCCCAGCGGCTGGATGCTGCGCAGCGCCAGTTTTCCTTCGGTCAGGGTGCCGGTCTTGTCGAAAATCACCGTGTCTATCTGGTTGAGTCCCTCAAGGACATGGCCGCGGGTCAGCAACAGACCGAATTTGTGCAGCGTGCCGGTGGCGGCGGTGAGCGCTGTCGGGGTCGCGAGAGATAGGGCGCACGGGCAGGTGGCGACCAGCATAGCGAGGACGATCCAGAATGCTCGCGACGAATCGATCTGCCACCAGATGACGCCTATAACCGCTGCTGCAACCAGTGAAAGCAACAGGAACCACTGCGCCGCCCGATCAGCGATTTCCGCCAGTCGGGGTTTTTCTGTCTGTGCCCGGTCGAGCAGGCGAACAATGGCTGACAAGCGCGTCTCGTGGCCCAGCGCCAGGACTTCCACTGTGAGCACGCTTTCAACGTTCAAGGTGCCCGCCGTGACTGCATCGCCGGAACTTCGCGGCTGGGGCAGGTATTCGCCTGTCAGCAGCGATTCATCAATACTTGAGCGGCCTTCGATGATTTTGCCGTCGGCAGGCAGCACGGTGCCGGGCTGCACCAGCACCTGATCACCCAGGCGCAGTTCGCTGAGCAGAATCCGCTCTGTCTGACCCTGGTCATCGAGACGCAGGCAGGACGCGGGTAGCAGATTGACCAGTTGGGCGGTGGCCGCCGCAGTGCGTTCCCGGGCGCGGCGTTCCAGATAGCGCCCGGCCAGCAGGAGCAGGGCGAACATGCCTACGGCGTCGAAATACAGCTCGCCGTTGCCGGTGATGGCGGTCCAGATGCCCGCGACGTAAGCCCCGCCAATCGCCAGGGATACGGAAACGTCCATGGTCAGGTGGCGGGTGCGCAGGTCGCGCACAGCACCACGAAAGAATGGCGAGCAACTGTAGAAGACGATGGGCGTCGTCAGAAACATCGCGACCCAGCGCAGGATGGTGTGCATGTCCGGGCTGAGGTCGATGTTAAATTCCGGCCATGTGGCCATGGTTGCCATCATCGCCTGGAACCACAGCAAACCGGCCACGCCGAGCTGTCGCAGCGCCAGGCGGTTTTCTTCAGCGAGTTTTGCTGTGGCCCGGTCGGCCTCATAAGGGTGGGCAACGTAGCCGATGCTGCGTAATTGGCCGAGCAGCTCACTCAACGGCATCTGGCTGTCTGACCAACTGACATGCAATCGGTGGCTGGACAGGTTCAGGCGTGCTTCAGCCACCGCAGGCAGAGCACGCAAGTGACGCTCGATGAGCCAGCCACAGGCCGCGCAACTGATGCCTTCCATCAGCAGCGTCGTTTCTGCGAGTTCGCCCTGATGCCGAACAAACGGAGCCTGCACATCGGCGCGGTCGTACAGTGCCAGTTCATCCGGCAATTGCAGGGGCAAGGTGTCAGGGTTGGCCGATGCCTTGTCGCGATGGCTGTAATAACTTTCCAGCCCGCCAGCGACGATAGACTCAGCCACGGCCTGACACCCCGGGCAGCACATCGCCCGGGTTTCTCCGAGCACGACGGCGGTAAAGCGACTGCCCGTCGGGACGGGCAGGGCGCAGTGGTAGCAGGGGGTGGGTGTGGTCATGGTCTTTGGGTCGCAGCAGAACAACGGTAGGAGCCAACTTGTTGGCGAGAGGGCATGACGCGGTTATTCAGGCACACCGCCTCGCGAACAAGTTCGCCCTCATCAAACAACAGCAAAATACTGGATTGGAATGCATTTTCTGTAGGAGCTGCCGAAGGCTGCGATGCATTTCTCCTGATACACCGCGATCGCAGCCTTCGGCAGTTCCTACGGGGTCTGTGTTTGCTGCGCGACAGCGCGGTGCCATGGACGCCGGGGCAGTTCCCGCCGCAATTGTGCGGTGCGCTCACTTACTCAAATCTTCCGCACCCTGAATCGCTTCATCGCCCAGTGCAAGGTCTTTGTCGTGGCTGATCTGTTCTTCCTCGAACAGGCGCCAGGTCTGACCGTTTTCAACTCCCAGTAATTCGACAAACCGACGGCCCTCGACTTTATCGGTCAATTGCCCGATGTAGCGGTCAGGTTCGGAGCTGCTCTGCATCAAAACCATTTTCCGGTCTTTTTGCGGCTGGGTCGGGGAAATCAGGTTCAGTTCCAGGGTCTTCGGCCTGCTTTTGCCTGTCAGGCGCACGTCTGCTTCGCCTGTCAGTTCATCCAGATGAACACTGGCACGCAGCATGAGCGTCTGGGCCAGCAGTTCGCGGTCCAGTGAACGGTTGATGCCTTTGCCCGCTTCGTAATAATTGTCGTTGACCAGATTGTCAGGATTATTCACCGCGATAGTCACCATGGTCAGAGACAGCGTCACCGAGCAGGTCAGAATGCTAATCAGGATCCAGGGCCAGATGTGCTTGTACCAAGGGCTTTGCGCAGTTGCGACGGACATGGGCAGCTCTCTTTAACGAACTTGCGGGCCGATAAAACGGCTCCTGGTTTCTGCGTGAGCATCGCCGTCGGCATCCTTGAGGATGAAAATCACCTCGTTGGTGCTGGATGGCAGTTTTTCGGGCGCGATGGACAGCTCAACCGGCATGCTGAAAATATCCCCGGCAACCACTTTGAATTCACGCCGCCCCTGCAATTTCAGGTCTGGCAGGCCAGTGACGTCAAGCACATACGTGTGATCCACCTGGTCCTTGTTCATGACCTTCAGGCTGTAGACATTCTCGATCCGGCCTTCGGCGTTTTCTCGATACAGCACGCGGTCCTTGCTGACGTCGAAGCCGACCAGCGAGCGCATCAAGAACGCCGAGACCAGCAGGCCGATCATTAACAGCAACACTGCCGCATAGCCGATCAGACGCGGCCGTAGCGTGTGAGTGACCTGACCGGAAAGATTATGCTCGGTGGTGTAGCTGATCAGCCCGCGCGGGTAGTTCATCTTGTCCATGATGCTGTCGCAGGCATCGATGCAGGCAGCGCAGCCTATGCACTCCACTTGCAGGCCGTCACGGATGTCGATGCCGGTAGGGCAGACCTGCACGCACATTGTGCAATCGATGCAGTCGCCCAGACCTTGCGTCTTGTAGTCCTGATCCTTTTTACGCGGGCCACGTAGCTCGCCACGGCGTGGGTCATAGGACACGATCAGGGTGTCCTTGTCGAACATCACACTCTGAAACCGCGCATAGGGGCACATGTAAATACACACTTGCTCACGCAGCCAGCCCGCATTGCCGTAAGTCGCGAGGGTGAAGAAGCCAACCCAGAAATACGCCCAGCTGTCCGCCTGACCGGTGAAAAACTCGGTGATCAGGTCGCGAATGGGCGAGAAGTAGCCGACAAAGGTGAGCCCGGTGAGGAAACCAATCAACAGCCAGAGGCTGTGTTTAGCAAATTTACGCACGAACTTGTTGGCGCTCATGGGCGCTTTATCGAGCTTGATGCGTTGGTTGCGGTCGCCTTCGGTGACCTTTTCGCACCACATGAAAATCCAGGTCCAGACACTTTGCGGGCAGGTGTAGCCGCACCAGACCCGACCGGCGTACACAGTGATGAAAAACAGGCCAAACGCGCTGACGATGAGAATGCCGGAGAGCAGGATGAAATCCTGTGGCCAGAAAGTCGCGCCAAAGATGTAGAACTTGCGCTCCGGCAGGTTCCACCACACGGCCTGATGCCCATCCCGGTTCAACCAGACCGTACCGAAGTAAATCAGGAACAGCAGAGCGCCGCCGAGCATGCGCAGATTACGGAACAGGCCGGTGAACGCGCGGGTGTAGATTTTTTCCCGCGAGGCGTAGAGGTCGACCGTCTGGTTACCGCTTTCAGGCGGTGGCGTGACGTTGACGACCGGAATGTTATTGCTCATCGGTGTGTCCCACGGCGGTGGAAAAATGCCTCTGTGGTCAGGAGCGTGCTTTGATGAAGGCCATGATACGCCTGCAGTGTTCGTGAGTGGCTCGCGGCGAATCCTGGTGCAAACAGGTGTAGAGCGTGCTGATTCGGGTCAATTGATTTGCAGTTTTTTTGCGGTATGTGATTTCCCTGTGGGAGCCGAGCTTGGTCTGGGCGGCATTCCGACGATAAGGCTGGACGCGATTCACTTTAGATCGCGTCCAGCCTTATCGCGGGCAAGCACCGCTCCCACAATCAGAGTTTCTTCAGCTTACTCAGCATCTGCCGCCTTATCCCGCGACAAGCTATACACATACGCCGCCAGAATATGCACCCGGTCATTGCCCTGAATCGCTGCCTGTGCAGGCATCTGGCCCTGACGGCCGTAGCGGATGGTTTGTTGCAACTGCGCGTAACTGGATCCGTAGATGTACGACCCTGGATGGGTCAGGTCTGGAGCACCCAGCACTTGCATGCCTTTGCCTTGCGGACCGTGGCAGGCGACGCAGGTAGTGGTAAATATCTTCTGCCCGGCCACCGGATCAGCTTTGGCGTCTTCCGGCAGTTTGCGGCCGCTGAGCGCGGTCAGCACGTACGCCGACACATCGCGCACGCCTTGTTCCTGGAGGGCATCCCCCCATGCGGGCATCACCGCATGGCGGCCGCCCATGATCGTGGCTTTGATGGTTTCCGGGTCGCCGCCCCAGCGCCAGTCGGCATCGGTCAGGTTCGGAAAGCCATAGGCCCCTTTGGCGTCGGACCCATGACACACCGAGCAGTTGGACGCGAACAGGCGGCCGCCCATCTTCAGGGCCTGCGGATCCTTGGCAACTTCCTCGATGGGCATCGACGCAAATTTAGCGTAGATCGGACCGAAACGCGCCTCGGCCCGCGCCATTTCCTTTTCCCATTCATGCACGGCCGTCCAGCCGGTCTGGCCGTCGGAGAACTCGATTTTCTTGTCGGTATTCATGTAACCGTAGCCCGGCCAGAGGCCTTTCCAGTTACCCAGGCCGGGATACAGCACCAGATAGCCCAGCGCAAAAATAATCGTGCCGATAAACAGCATGAACCACCACTTGGGCAGCGGGTTGTCGTACTCCTCGATGCCGTCAAAGGCGTGGCCGACGGTTTCTTCGGTGGTGTCATCACGCTGGCCCTTGCGGGTGGAAAGCAGTAGCCACGTCAGAGCGAAAACAGTGCCCAACGTCAGAACGGTGACGTACAGACTCCAGAAAGTGCTCATTGCTTGCTCCTGAATGCTTTTTCCTGCTCGACCTTTTTGATCGCTTCGGGATCGTCCGCGAAGGGCAACAGGGTTGCATCATCAAACTCTGTCTTGCGCCGGGGGCTGAACACCCAGAGCGCCAGACCGATGAAGGCCACCATCACCACCAGGGTGCCAAGACCCCGAATCATCCCGATATCCATCCAGATCACCGCTTGCTTTTAATGACGGTGCCGAGGCCTTGCAGATAGGCCACCAGTGCATCCATTTCGGTTTTGCCTTTCACTGCGGCCTGAGCTCCAGCGATGTCTGCGTCGGTATAAGGCGTACCCAACGTGCGCAGGACTTCCATTTTCTTCGCGGTGTCCTCGCCATCCAGGTGCTTCTCGACCAGCCACGGATAGGCCGGCATTTTCGATTCCGGGACCACGTTGCGCGGGTTGTACAAATGCGCCCGATGCCAGTCGTCCGAGTAGCGGCCGCCGACTCGCGCCAGGTCCGGCCCGGTGCGTTTGGAGCCCCACAGAAACGGATGATCCCAGACGCTTTCGCCCGCCACCGAGTAGTGACCATAGCGTTCGGTTTCGGCGCGGAACGGGCGAATCATCTGCGAGTGACAACCGACACAGCCGTTGGCGATGTACACGTCGCGGCCTTCGACTTCCAGCGCAGTACGCGGCTTCATGCCTTCCACCGGCTTGTTGGTCACGTCCTGAAAAAACAGCGGGACGATTTGCGTCAGGCCGCCGATGCTGACGGCGATGACCATGCAGAGGGCCAGAAGGCCAATGTTCTTTTCGAGGAGTTCGTGCTTCATCGGTGAGCCCCCACCACGGCGATTTGTGCTGCGGCTTCTGCTTCTTCGGGGTTGGAAGCACGCACGGTGCGCCAGACGTTATAAGCCATGAGCAGCATGCCGCTGGCGAAGGTTGCGCCGCCAACCATTCGCACGATGTAACCCGGGTGGCTGGCTTGCAGTGCCTCGACGAAGGAGTAAGTCAGCGTGCCGTCGTCGTTGATCGCTCGCCACATCAGGCCCTGGGTGATGCCGTTGACCCACATCGACGCGATGTACAGCACGGTGCCAATGGTCGCCAGCCAGAAGTGCACGTTGATCAGGCCGATGCTGTGCATCTGCGGTCGACCAAACACTTTGGGGATCATGTGATACGTCGCGCCTATAGTGATCATCGCTACCCAGCCCAATGCGCCTGCATGCACATGGCCGATGGTCCAGTCGGTGTAGTGGGAAAGGGCGTTGACCGTCTTGATCGCCATCATCGGACCTTCGAAAGTCGACATGCCGTAGAACGCCAGGGACACCACCAGAAACCGCAGGATCGGGTCCGTGCGCAATTTATGCCACGCGCCCGAGAGGGTCATCATGCCGTTGATCATCCCGCCCCAGCTTGGCGCGAGGAGAATGATCGACATCACCATGCCCAACGACTGCGCCCAGTCGGGCAGGGCTGTGTAATGCAGGTGGTGCGGACCGGCCCAGATGTACAGGGTGATCAGCGCCCAGAAGTGCACGATGGACAGGCGATACGAATAGATTGGCCGCTCAGCCTGCTTGGGCACGAAGTAATACATCATGCCGAGGAAGCCGGTGGTCAGGAAGAAACCCACTGCGTTGTGGCCGTACCACCATTGAATCATCGCGTCGGTGGCGCCCGCGTAGGCTGAGTAGGATTTGAACAGGCTGACTGGCAACGAGATGTGGTTAACGATGTGCAGCATGGCGGTGACAACAATAAATGCACCGTAGAACCAGTTGGCGACATAGATGTGTCGGGTCTTGCGCTTGACGATGGTGCCGAAAAACACCGCGCCATGCACCACCCAGACAATGGTCAGCAGAATCGCTATCGGCCATTCCAGTTCAGCGTATTCCTTGGTGGTGGTGTAGCCCATCGGCAGGGTGATGATGGCGCTGACGATCACCGCTTGCCAGCCCCAGAACGAGAACGCCGCCATGCCATCGGAAATCAACCGGGTCTGACACGTGCGTTGCACCACGTAATAAGAGGTGCCGAAGAGCGCGCAGCCGCCGAACGCGAAGATCACCAGATTGGTATGCAAAGGTCGCAGGCGTCCGAAACTGGTCCACTCCAGCCCCAGGTTCAGTTCCGGCCAGACCAGCTGTGCGGCGATGAAAACGCCAAGCCCCATGCCCAGGATGCCCCAGACCACCGTCATGACGGCGAACTGGCGGACCACCTTATAGTTATAAGCAGTCGGACTGTTTGCTGTGCTCATTATCAGGTTCCACGGTTCGACTATTTATCAGAGTGTGAACGTTATTAACCCATGAAACCCGGCGCAGGCATGCTCAGCGGCCGTTTCAGGCATATTCCGACGCGGAGCGTAAAGGAAAAACCTGTCCCGGTGGACAGAAATTTTCTGGAGGGTGTAGCACGGGTAAAATCCGGGGTGGGAGTAACGGACATTAGCAGCATGCCAAGAGTAAGCGAACAGCCCTGGTTCGTCAGGCCGTTGAGCGTTTGCATGGCACGAATGTCGTGCACGTTTCTTTCACTTGACCTTTGGGTCCCGAAACGCTCGGCTCCCGGTTCTGTAGGAGTGAGCTTGCTCGCGACAGCGCCCGTTCTGTCGATAAATTCCTGGACCAGGAAATCGAATCGCGAGCAAGCTCACTCCTACAGAAAATGCATTTCAATCCAGTAGTTTGCATTTTGATTGATGAGAGCCGCCCCGGTGTCCCTGATACCACGCTGTCTCGCGGCAAACAAACATAGGACCTGTAGGAGCTGCCGAAGGCTGCGATCGCGGTGTATCGGGAGAAATGCATCGCAGCCTTCGGCAGCTCCTACAGAAAATGTATTTCAATCCAGTAGTTTGCATGTTGTTTGATGGGAGAACATCTGCGAATAAAAGGGACCACCGCACCCTGTTGCAGGGTGCGGTGTTGAAGGGGTCCACAGTGTTGCTCTTTTTGCTACCGCGCCGCTTTACCTTTGTCGTCGGGTTGATCAGGACCCTTCGACAGGCTGTAAACATAAGCGGCCAGCAGCTGTACTTTGTCATTGCCCAATAAATCGGCCTGAGCAGGCATATGACCTTGGCGACCAAGACGAATGGTCTGCTGCAACTGCGCCAGGCTGGTGCCGTAGATGAAACCGCCCGGCTGTGTGAGGTTTGGGGCGCCCATGACTTCGGTGCCTTTGCCTGTTGCGCCATGACAGGCTACACACGTGGAGCTGAACACTTGCTGTCCGGCGGCCAGATCCGCCTTGTCATCAGCGGGCAGTGGCAGCCCTGCCAGTGAGTGGCGCACATACGCCGCAACGTTTTTCACACCGTCTTCGCCGATGATCGTGCCCCAGGCCGGCATGGCCGCGACCCGGCCCGCCATGATGGTGGTCTTGATCGTGTCAGCGGAGCCGCCCCAGCGCCAGTCGTTGTCGGTCAGGTTCGGGAAGCCGTAAGCGCCTCTGGCGTCAGAGCCATGGCAAACCGAGCAATTGGAAGCAAACAGGCGGCCACCCATTTTCAGCGCTTGAGGATCCTGGGCGACTTCCTCTACTGGCATGGCCGCAAATCTGGCGAAGATCGGCCCGAAACGGGCATCGGCCTTGTCCATTTCCTTCTGCCATTCGTTGACGCCGGTCCAGCCGTCTTCATAGCCGGGTGCGATGCCTTTCCAGTTGCCCAGCCCCGGATACACGATCAGATAACCGATCGCGAACACCAGCGTCCCGGCGAACAACATGAACCACCACTTGGGCAGCGGATTGTCATATTCCTCGATGCCATCGAAGCTGTGGCCCATGGTCTGATCGGTACTGCCCTTGGTTTCGCCCTTGCGGGTGCCGATCAACAACCAGGTCAGGCCGATCAGGCTGCCAATGGTCAGCACGCAGATATAGGTGCTCCAGAACGCGGTCATGGCTGGTTACTCCGTACAACAGGCTGCTCTTTTGAAAGTTGCTCGATTACCGGTGGCGGCAAAGGCTCGTCCGCAAACGGTGCCAGACGGGCTTCGGCGAAGTCAGCGTTGCGTCGGCTGCTGAACACCCACAGCGACATACCGATGAATGCAATGGCCACGATCAGCGTGCCAAGCCCGCGTAGATCCTGAATATCCATGGCTTACCTCTTGCTCTTGATGGCAGTGCCAAGCACTTGCAGGTAGGCAACCAGCGCGTCCATCTCGGTCTTGCCTTTGAGGGAGGCAACGGCGCCACTGATGTCCTCATCGGTATAAGGCACGCCCAGGGTGCGCATCGCCTTGATCTTGGCTTCGGTGTAGCGGCTTTCTACCTGCTGAGTCACCAGCCAGGGATACGCAGGCATTTTCGACTCAGGCACGACGTTGCGCGGGTTGTACAAATGCGCGCGGTGCCAGTCGTCCGAATAGCGTGCGCCGACGCGAGCGAGGTCTGGTCCGGTGCGCTTGGAACCCCACAGGAACGGGTGATCCCAGACACTTTCACCGGCTACCGAATAGTGCCCATAGCGTTCGGTCTCGGCGCGGAACGGCCGGATCATCTGCGAGTGGCAGCCCACACAACCTTCGCGAATATAGATATCGCGGCCTTCCAGTTGCAGCGCGGTGTAAGGCTTCATGCCCTCAACCGGCTTGTTGGTCACGTCCTGAAAGAACAGCGGGACGATTTGCGTCAGGCCGCCGATGCTGACGGCCAGCACCATCAGAATCATCAGCAGGCCGACGTTTTTCTCGATCGTTTCATGTCTCATGGCGATCTCCTCAGGCCATCTGCGCAGCAGCGGCAGCTTCGACAGGGTTGGAGGCCCTTACGGTGCGCCAGGTGTTGTAGGCCATCAGCAACATACCCAGCAGGAAGATCGCGCCGCCTGCCAGGCGCACGATGAATCCGGGATGGCTGGCCACCAGTGTTTCGACGAAGGAGTAGGTCAAAGTGCCGTCTTCGTTGACCGCGCGCCACATCAGGCCTTGAGTGATGCCGTTGACCCACATCGATGCGATGTAGAGCACGGTGCCAATAGTGGCCAGCCAGAAGTGCGCGTTGATCAGGCCAAAGCTGTGCATCTGCGGGCGGCCGAAGACTTTCGGGATCATGTGGTACAGCGCGCCGATGGAGATCATGGCGACCCAGCCCAGGGCTCCGGCGTGAACGTGGCCGATGGTCCAGTCGGTGTAATGGGAGAGGGCGTTGACGGTCTTGATCGCCATCATCGGACCCTCGAAGGTCGACATACCGTAGAACGCCAGGGAAACCACCAGAAAGCGCAGAATCGGGTCGCTGCGCAATTTATGCCAGGCACCCGAAAGGGTCATCATGCCGTTGATCATTCCGCCCCAGCTCGGGGCCAACAGAATCAGCGACATCACCATACCCAGCGACTGCGCCCAGTCGGGCAGGGCGGTGTAGTGCAAATGGTGCGGACCGGCCCAGATGTACAGTGTGATCAGCGCCCAGAAATGCACGATGGACAGGCGATAGGAGTACACCGGACGTTCGGCCTGTTTTGGCACGAAGTAGTACATCATCCCCAGGAAGCCCGCGGTCAGGAAAAAGCCCACCGCGTTGTGCCCGTACCACCATTGCACCATGGCATCGGTGGCGCCGGAGTACAGCGAGTAGGACTTGGTCAGGCTGACCGGCAGTTCCAGATTATTGACGATGTGCAACACAGCAACCGTGAGGATGAACGCGCCGAAGAACCAGTTGCCGACATAAATATGTTTGGTTGTGCGCGTGGCCAGGGTGCCGAAGAACACGATGGCGTAAGCCACCCAGACAATCGTAATAAGAATGTCGATAGGCCATTCCAGCTCTGCGTATTCCTTGGAACTGGTGTAACCCAGCGGCAGGCTGATGGCCGCTAGCAGGATCACCAATTGCCAGCCCCAGAACGTGAACGCCGCCAGTTTCGGCAGGAACAATGTTGTCTGGCAGGTGCGCTGCACCGAGTAATAAGAGCTGGCAAACAGGGCGCAGCCGCCGAACGCAAAAATCACCGCATTGGTGTGCAGCGGGCGCAAGCGACCAAAGCTTGTCCAGGGAAGATCGAAGTTGAGTTCAGGCCAGACCAGTTGGGCGGCGAGAAAGACCCCAAGTCCCATCCCGACAATCCCCCAGATCACCGTCATAATGACGAACTGGCGGACCACCTGATAGTTGTAGGCGGTACTGTTAGTGGTGTTCATTTATTTATATTTCCCATCGAGGCCAGGTCGGGTGCGCTACGCACAGGTTTAGCTCCGGGTTATTGGCAGACTCATCAAAAGCGAGGCAAGCATGAGCATTGGGCAAAGTGCCGGTATTGACGAAGATCAATGTGCACAACTGGCAAAAGACCACGGCTGGTTATGGAATCAGGCGGTCACAGACCCACGAAGCAAGCCCTTGGCGACGCTTGTTCTGGCTCACGGCGCGGGTGCGCCGATGGACAGCGACTTCATGAACGACATGGCTGCGCGCCTTGCCGGACAAGGCGTCAACGTGTTGCGTTTCGAATTTCCCTACATGGCGCAGCGCCGGGTCGATGGACGCCGTCGGCCGCCGAATCCGCAAGCACAATTACTCGACTGCTGGCGTGAGGTGTATGCCAGTGTGCGACCCCATGTCACTGGGAGTCTGGCCATTGGCGGCAAGTCCATGGGCGGGCGTATGGCCAGCCTGATCGCAGATGAACTGCACGTGGATGCGTTGGTGTGTCTGGGTTATCCTTTCTATGCGGCAGGCAAACCGGAAAAACCTCGGGTCGCGCACCTCGCAGATCTGCAAGCGCGGACGTTGATCGTGCAGGGTGAGCGGGATGCCTTGGGCAACAAGGAAAGCGTCGAAGCCTACACGCTGTCCCCTGCGATTGAGGTGCTGTGGATTCCCGCCGCCAATCACGACCTCAAGCCCTTGAAGTCGGCAGGCATCAGCTATGAAGACTGCCTGGCGAACACCGCGAAGCGTATCGCGGACATGCTGGGTTAAGTCGGCAGGCAGTGCAGATCGAACTCACCTTCGGTCACTGCGAAGTCCAGGGCGGAAATACTGAAGCCGAACTCACCCCTCAGACGCTGCGCGGACAGGTCGGCCTCAAACAGCGTCAGTTGCCCGGCCTGAATATGCCCTGAGTGATAGATGATGTTCTGGCTGTTCGGCGTCTGGTGATAGACGACTTTGATGTACTCACTGGCCACCAGGTCGTGAGTGCCCAAAGGTAAATCCCGATCGAAGAACAGGCCGATACTGGCGCGTTTACGGCCGACCTTGCCTTGAGCGATAACCTTCCAGATCCACTGCCGAGGCGTTGGTGACAACTCCGGTCGTAGGGTCAGACTCGCCGACAGCAACGACACTACCAAAGGGGATTGATTGACCACCGCCTGAAAACTGCCTTGGCAGGTCGGCGGGCTGACCCGCGATTTACGAGGCATTGCGGACGCGCTCATGTACGTGCTCCTTGCTGAGCAGTGTGTGATTTGGGGGATGCAGAGAAGGGCGTCGCACTTGACAGGTAGTGCGACGCCCGGAAGTCCGGTTTTCGGTCTGAGCCCGCTGCATCAACCGTCAGCGAATACCTACGCCAAGGCTGATGCTGTGCTCCAGCACCTTGAAGTTAGCGCCGGTTACCAGATTTTTGATGAGGTACCACTTCATGCCCACCAGGTTCTGCGCTGCTACCGTGGACGACCAGTACAGCCCGTTACCCATTGGCCAGCGATTGCCGTAAGCATTGAAGATCTGATTCAGTTCATCAATCGCCGGGATACGCGCGCCTTGACCTGCGGCGGCGGCAGTCATCTGCGCATACTTGCCAGAGCCCAGTCCTAAGCAGTGAATAACGCCAGTGACCGTGACCGTATAGCTCTTGGTTTCACCCAGTGCATCCGTCACCGAAATCCTTGCTGTACCGTTGCCCCGAACCGAGGTCAGGCCATGCTCATCCACATGAGCAATACGGGTGTCGCTGGACACATAGGCATAAGGCGCTTGCCCGCCACTGGCAATGCGCCGCACCGTCGTACCTTCTGGAAAGGACGGGAGGATATCCGGCCTGCCGGGAATCAGGTAAACCTTGCCGCCCAGGCTCACAGGCGACGTGTCGAAGTTCATACCCTGCTGAACCCGCAACCACCGCGGCGCAGACACCACCGCCGTACCCGCCCGCGTCACGGTATACGTCACACTCGCAGAGCTGCCGATGTTCTGGCTAATGAAGGCTTTCGGGATATTGAACAGCAACTGGGCATCGCCGCCGATCACCTGCGCAGGCGTGTCGTAACGGGCTGTGCCTTCCCAGGTCGCGACCACACTGTCGCCACTGCTCATGTCCGCATAACCCACCCGCACCGTGGCACCGGATTCGGGGATTTTTGAAGGGGTCAGCAGGCCGTCGGGGCCGACGGTGTCCATGGTTGGGGCGGGGAGGCGGGTAACCCCTGCCTGAATTTTCAGCTGCAACGTTCCGGAAGCCTGCGCGCTGCCATTGGCGCGAAGGACGTCATAAGTGATCGACACCGTCTGGCCCTTGTTCGCCTCTACCAGGGTCGCCGAGAACAGCATCTCCAGGTCCTTGCCCGCGTCGGCATCGGTAATCGTCTTTTCCTTGGTGTCGCTTGCGTTAGCTCCGCGCCACTGCACCTCTACACGATCACCACGCGCAAGTTGCCCCAAGGCACCTACGACCACTGTAGCGCCCAGCGTTGCGTTCACCGGGTCAAGCGTATCGCCATTGGCTTCCTTGACCACCGGCAACGGCAGTTCAGGCAATACCCGAAGTTGTAGATTGATCTGTACCGCCTGAGCATTCACCGAAAGATTGCCCGCCAGATCGGTAACGGTGTAGAAGACCGGTGCTTCGATATCACCAATGTTCTCCAGAAATTCCCGGGAGAAATCCACCATGACTCGCTGCAGGCCCATGTCATCCCGGCCGACGATTGCCACAGGCCCTTCGACAGAGCCCCAGTAAGTGCGGATCACATCGCCTTCTTTCATATCGCTATAACCTGCGATCTTGCCAGGCAATTTGTTCCCCAAGGCCTCCAGCTCCGCTGAAGTCAGGCCGTTCTGGATGGCGACCGGGAAGATGATGGGGGCGAGCAGGGGATTGCCGGGGGCGGTGCGGTCGATTTCGATTCGAGTGGTGAATGAATCGTCAGTGAGTTCGCTAAACGGATTTTTGGTTCTATAGCCGACGTAATGCAGGCCTTCATTCATGAGTGCAATAGGGATTTCAAGCGTCACGCGCTCTCCTGGCTGCTCATCATCGATTGTTTTTTCCGGGCCTATGAGCATGTCATCAAACAGAAGTTGATAAGTAAATTGAGGGCGCGCCGCGCTCCACACATCTAACTCTACCATTAGCGGTTTATTTAAATACTCGATAGGGATGATTCCATTATCAAGTGCGCTTGGCACGGAGGGTGCGTCAAGTTCTGGCGAGGGAATATTTTTTTGATTAAGCATGATTTTTCCTAGTTATACCTGCAGGATGCAGCGGGCCCTTTGGCCCGCTGTGTCTATGTTTATCGAAATGTACAAGTCAGCTCGGCTGAGTCCAGCATATGAACAGGTGCGCGCGTCACAGTAGAGTTCACGGCACTTTGGTTACTGCCTGGTGGTGGCTCAACTTTGATACTCACCTCTGCGAATCCGGTGCAGATCATTCTTAAATTTCGATATGGCACGGTGAATGTGTAGCCATCAACGATGTCAAACTCATCCAGCTCCCGTGCAGCCGTATAATTCGACGCTTCAATGGGGGTGTTGTCATCGTCAAAGCCTTTGAAAGTCAATGTTACTTTCTGATCTTTGGCAATGTTGATATAAGGTACTATCAGCAAGTCGGCGCCATTTGGATTCAGTACAGGAGCGATGTAGCCTCCGGAGTTAAGCTTGAATTGAGGCCCCTCCAGTCCGTCTGGACCTCCAGGTAACTCTTCTCTGGATCGAACAACTACTGACTGTATCGGAGCTTTCGCAGGGTTGGGGTTACCGTTTCGCACCAGAGTGAAATACACCGGAATTTCAGCGCCCGTGCCTTGAAGTTTCAGAATTCCGTTGTCAATCGGGATCATCAGATCCTTCTCCGCACTTACATCGGTAGCTTTAATCTGATACCACTGAAGTTTTTGTTGATCACCCCAATAAAGATTCAGATCATCGCTAACCTGGAAGTCCCGGTTCCAGGCCACGATGCCACGCCCATTCAGTTCGTAATCATCCTCGTCAATAAAGTTATCCGTGGTATTTGGATTCTCAATACTGGTTCCTTGTACCGTCAGGGCTGTCAGAGGACTCGTCACAGGAAGCGTCAGGAACACATCGACAGTGCTGATGAGCGAGGTGCCGACGACTTCATTTTGTCGGGATACCTCATAAGAGACCTTCACCTCTCCGGGAGGTAGCGCATTGATGGTTTCAAACGGCACGCGCAGAGAAAGAACAATATCTTCGTCTTCATTGCCCGGCGGTAAGGACACGGGGAGCATAGGGTTGCTCTCTCCCCAGAAAAGTCGAATCTGATCCAGTGCATTCGCATTGTCGTAGTGAGGAATGTCTACCGTTACACCAACCAGAGCCTCTGCATGGTCAATCAGGTTACCCAGATCCGGGTCAATGATTGGGGCGGGATAGTCCGATGGAATTTCCTGCAGCCTCAAGAAAACCGGTACCGGATTCGACTCAATTGAAAGGTTTCCAGCCCGGTCATTTACCTTGTAAGTGACCAGTTGCTCCTGCTCACCCAGACTCTCCAGAAAGCTCTTGGTGAATGTCACCGAAACCTGATTGAGCCCCATGTCATCTTCATCGACGTTTGCGCTCGGTCCTGGGGTGTTACCCCACATTGTCTGAATATGGTCGTGTTTAGCCATGCCGGTATAGCCGGCAATATGAGCTTCCAGTCTGCCCCCCAGTTGTGCGAGTTCGGCAGCCGTGAGGCCGTTCTGCACTTCAGGAGGAAATTGAATCTGGCTCAACTCCGGGGAGCCTGGTGGTGTTTTATCAATAACCACCATATAGGGGAACGAGCGATTTGCTACCTCACTCAACGGGTTGTAAGTTCGGTATTGCAGCATGTGGACACCTTCATCCAACAGGCTGACCGGGATCTGTAGCATGAGAGGGTCGCCCGGTTGCTCATCTTCGCTAATGAACTCTGCGTCGCCGTAAGGCACGTTGTTCCAGACTAGTTGATAGGTATACCCGGGGCGTGCACCCGGCCAGACTTTTAGTGTGACGGTTACGGGACGTTCCAGTGCAGAGATCGGCAGCAGGCCTGGTGTGTCGTCGTCATGGAAGGCGACCGGTACATCTGGCTTCTCGTGAACAACTGTTTCCTGTTTTTCTTTTCGATACTGCGGGACAATGAGAGGTTTTCTCGGTGTAGCTTTCATTGTTTAATTCCTTTTTTGATATTATTTACGATTCGTATAGAGGTCCGCTTATAGCGTGCACCTCTGAAGTAATAACCTGGAAAATTCACAGCGACCTTTGTGTCGTTGCTTGATTTCAAGTTAGGGCGGAAGTAATCGTTTTTTTCTCAGGACGTCAACCGAAGGTGGTAGATAAATCTTACCTTTCTGGGATTTTCAGAAGTTTCCTACAAGATCCCTGTGTATGTAGGAAATAAGCTCATTGTTCTAGGAGTTTTCCTACTATTCTCTGCTAGCGTCAGGTAGTAGTCCCGTGATTAAGTCGAGAAGAATGCGTCTTCTGTCAAATAGGGAGACGAATTTGTGTCGCACGAAATGCGTTATTTGCAAACTGGTGTGGGGCGTATCGCAGTCGCTTGTTTTATTGGAGCGGCGCCTGGTATGGATGCTTGGGCGAGCCACTCGAATTTGCCTCAAGAGCAACATATAACTGCTAATGAGCAGGGCTTTTTTATCGGGGGTGAATTGACACAAGTGGTTCCGGTAGAGGGTGTTGTAAAGACGGTTGACGCTTCTGCCCCGGTCGATTCGTATCATGTTACTAAGGGGGGGGTTCTCAATATAATTAATGGCGGCGTAGTCAATTCGGTATTGGTTATGGAGTCGGCTATCAATGTAAGTGATGGCGTAGTGAATGGAGGGATCAGGGTTGATCACGGTGAGGCGACTATTGAACGATCGGTCATTCGTAATGAGACAGGATATGCATTGCGCTTGGGTGGTAGTGGCTCCGAGGCAATCGTGCGCTCCAGTGATTTATCAGGGTTAGGCAAGGCGATAAATTTAGGTGTAAACCGCTCTTTAAAAATTGCTGACAGCCGCGTCTACGGTGCTGAGTCGGCGGAGAACAGAGGCCTTGGTATCAATGTTGTGGGGGCAACCTTGTCGGTGTCCGAAAACAGTCATGTACGCGGTCAGTACAACGGAATAAATGTGGCGCTTGCCTTGGATTCCTCAGCCATTCCACTTCAACATCTGAGTACGATAGTCATTGACAGCTCCGTTGTGGAGGGCGTCGAAGGCCCGGCCATCAGTGTTGGTCCGGGGGAGGCAGGCAGCGATGGCGCGATTGCCGATATCACCATTCAAAATAGATCCACGTTGCTGTCAGGTAATGGCAACTTGCTGGAAGCCGATAATCTGAGCACTGTAAATTTAATCATCGACAACAGCACCCTCAACGGCAACCTCGTTGCCGACACCACCAGCACCCTGAACGTTACCCTGCAACGCAACGCCCAACTGACCGGCAACATAATCAACAGCGATAAGTTGGCGATCAACTCCGGGGCGAGCTGGACGCTGGCGGATAGCAATGAGGTGAATTCGCTGGCGATGAGGGGCGGGCGGGTGAGTTTCGGCGAGGGCGCGTACAAGACGCTGACCCTGGGCGACCTCTCCGGTCGCGGGACCTTTGACATGCGGGTAAATCTGGATGAACGCCAAGGCGACTTGTTGCGGGTCGAGGGCCGGGCGAGCGGTAATCACGGTTTACGCGTGAAAAATACAGGCGTTGAGGTGGTCGACCCCGACATGCAGCGGTTACTACTGGTGGACACCGACGGGGGCGATGCGCAGTTCAGTCTTTTGGGCGGGCGTGCGGATCTGGGCGTTTATTCCTATGAGCTGGAGCAGCAAGGCGATGACTGGTTCATCGTTGGCTCGGGCCGGGACATCAGCCCGTCGACCCAAAGTGTGCTAGCGCTGTTCAATGCGGCTCCGAACATCTGGAACAGTGAGTTGAACACGTTGCGTAGCCGCATAGGCGAGGTGCGTGGCCATGAACAGGGTGGCGGCTGGATGCGGGCCTATGGCAGCCGATTCAATGCCAGCACCGGTGATGGGGTTGATTATCGAAATAATCAGAGCGGCCTTACATTAGGAGCTGATGCACCGCTGTCGGTGAGTGTCGGGCAGTTGTCATTGGGCTTGATGGCCGGTTACAGCAAAAACGATCTGGCAATCGGGCAAGGTACCAGCGGCAAGATCGGCAGTTACTACGTGGGCGGTTACGGTACCTGGCTGCTGGACGACGGTTATTACCTGGACGCGATTCTCAAACTCAACCGGTTTCGCAATGAATCCAAAGTCGCCATGAGCAATGGTGCGAAAGCCAAGGGGAATTATGAGAGCACCGGTCTTGGTGGATCGCTGGAGTTCGGCAGAAACATCCGCTTTGCCGATGGGTATTTCCTCGAACCCTATGCGCAATTTTCCAGCGTTTGGGTGAAAGGTGACAGCTATGCGCTGGATAACGGTATGCAGGCACGCAATAACCAGACTCAATCGGTATTGGCCAAGGTCGGAGCATCGGCAGGGCGCAGCATTGCCCTCAAGGATGGCGGCGTGGTGCGTCCCTATCTGCGACTGGCAGCGGCTCAGGAGTTCTCACGTGATAACGAGGTCAAGGTCAACTCCACCCGTTTCGACAATGATCTGTTCGGCTCTCGAGCTGAAGTGGGGGCCGGGGTTTCGGTGTCCTTGTCGGAGCGTCTGCAACTGCATGCCAATTTCGATTACATGAAAGGCAAGCAGGTCGAGCAGCCATGGGGCGCGAATGTGGGGTTGAAGTTCGCTTTTTGATCCACCTGAGGGCTGCCTAAACAGGGCTTGAGCCTGCAAAAAAAATCACAGAGGTGAATGACCCCCGGCGAGCAATCGTCGGGGGTTTTTACTTTTATGGACTGTCAGGCATTGACTGCCGGGCTACTCGTGCCATTACCCCGTTGAGGTCTTTGCCTGGCAGGCGCTGGATCACGATTGACCGTGACACGTATCGCAGGAGAAGTACCGATCAGATACTCGCCGCGATGCACCTCATAGTAAACATCCACCAGACCATACTGCGCCTGTGCGATCAGGTCGTAGCTGACACACAGAACTCGTACCGTACTGTCCTTGCTGATGTCGCGTAGGCGAATCAGGGTCGAGGACTTGTTCTGACCCCAATAAAATACCAGTGTATCGCCGAGGCGCATTTTCTCAGAGCCGGGAATATTGATGTGGACCCCGGCGTTGGCCTGTTCATAGCTGACGGTGTTGGGCTTGACGTTCGCCAGCCTGGGTGCCTTCAAATAGCGGGATATATTCAAGTCGGGGTGCTGTACTGACACAGTGGAGTCCGCGCCTTCTGGCAGTGGGTTAATAGTGACAAGCGTTAATTCCGGGGCATGCTCTTGGTTAAGCGGTGAGGGCTGTTCGCTGGCTTGGTCGACGATGGATTTTATATTGGTGGGTGCGTCGGGTGTGAACTCTTCGTTCATCTTTTCGTCCTGAATGACAGATAGATTTTAAATGTGTTGTTTAACTTGTCGCGTTGCGTCCATGGCTTGTGTTGGGTGTATTAGAAGATGTCGTGTTTGCGAGGTCAAGTCAGACGCTTCCGATAAATGGCTCATACCATTCGGTGTGGTGAAGAATAGTTTTATTTTGTGAAGTGCAAACATGTGCGCGGATTTTTCCCGCATGCATATAATAAAAATCCCGCACGCAAACGCGTACAGGATTTTTGTTTTGCTATTCAAATGAGTGGCTGCGATGTTAGCGCTGCATTGTGATCTCAACTGACTGCGCAAGAATCGAGCGGTTACCCGCACGGTCGGTTACGTGGTAAGTAATATTTACCCGGTCACTGAACAGGCCTTCAAGAAACTCCTGAGTGAAGGAAATTTCGATGGGGCTGGTTGTGAGGTTTTCCGGTTGAACGCGGTAGGTTGGACCTTGAATCCCGTTGCAGACCGTCTGGATCAAGTCGCCGGGTTCCATGCCTGCGTGGCTTGGGATTTTTGCATTCAGGAAGTCCCCAAAGCTGACGCTTGCGAACATGGCAGGCGCCAGCAGAGCAGCGCCTGGGGAGGTTCGATCAACGATCAGCGAGGTGGTTGCAGAATCACTACTCACGCCATTTTCATTGTTGGTGGCCCTAAGTCCCAACCTGTAAATACCGTCATTCAGCAAATGTTCGGGATCGAGAACCATCGAAATAATATCCCCTGAGGTGTCGCTATCGGACATGGTCCAGATTGCGCCGACCAACTCACCATTTAGCATCAGCTGTACGTAATAACCTGGGTACATAAATTCCCAGAGGCGGAACTCAACATCAATAGGGTTGTTTAAAGTACTTACCCGTAGCAGTCCGTCAACGGGATCGGCGGCGGGTACGAACGGGACTGGAAGTCCGCTTTTGGTAATGTGTTTGCTCATTTCTTTTACTCTCCAGATAACGCCTCTAATTCAGCGTAACCATCAATTAATTAAAATACTCAGAACCCACCCCTAAAAAATATCCACTTAGGCAGTAGTTATCTATGTGAGGTGAACTCTGAAAATCAACTAATCGGAACCCGCTCTGCCTGTCAACGCCACGCACACCAAAAATCAACCAAACACACCCTATCTATTTACTTTCAGAAGTTGCCTACAATCTACTTCATTAATTGTGTAGTCCTGGGGGATCGCTTTACGCTTCAATAGCCAATAAAAAACCCCGACAGAACATGTCTGTCGGGGTTTTTTGATAACGCTCAATAATCAGCGGTTGAAGCGTTCCACCAGTGAGTACTGAGAGTTGGCGGTGTCAGTCAGTTCGCCGCTGAGGATGGCCGAGCGTTGCGCTTCGCCGGAGGTCTGGTCGGCAAGGTGCGCGATGGTGGCGATGTTGCGGCTGATCTCTTCGGCGACCGAGCTTTGCTCTTCGGTAGCCGCGGCGATCTGGGTGGTCATGTCGGTGATGTTGGCGACGGCTTCGCTGATGCCGACCAGCGCTTCATCGGCTTCCAGCACTTTGGCGACCCCTTCTTCCGCCTGACGATGGCCGGTGTTCATGGTCTGCACGGCGGCGTTTGCCGTGCTTTGCAGCTTGGCGATCAGACCGTGGATCTGCCCGGTGGACTCGGCAGTGCGCTGCGCCAGTTGGCGAACCTCGTCCGCGACGACGGCGAAGCCGCGACCCATTTCCCCGGCGCGTGCTGCTTCTATGGCCGCGTTGAGGGCCAGCAGGTTGGTCTGGTCGGCGATGCCTTTGATCACATCGACCACGCCGCCGATTTCATTGCTGTCCTGAGCCAGTTGGGTGACCGTCAGGCCGGTTTCGCCAACGGCCCGCGACAGCCGTTGAATGGCTTCGCGGGTTTCCCCGGCGATGTCGCGGCCGCGACTTGTGAGCTGGTTGGCTTGCTGAGTGGCATCGGCCGTGCGCTGCACGTGGCTGGCGACTTCCTGGGTGGTAGCGGCCATCTGATTGATAGCGGTGGCAACTTGCTCGGTCTCGACGCGCTGGCGTTCCAGACCACTGGAGCTGGAGTTGGCCAGGCTGTTGGACTGGCGCGCCTGACCGGTCAGTTGTTCGGCGGTGTCCTGCAGACGCGTCAGGCAGGTTTTCAAACGTGCTTCCTGACTGAGAATCGACATTTCCAGACGGGCCTGCGGGCCGCGGCTGTCGGTGTACATCTGCGCGATCAGCGGATCAGAAGTGGTCTGCTCGGCCAGGCGCAGCAGTCGCTTGATGCCACGTTGCTGCCAGGACAGGCCCAGTAGGCCCAGCGGCACCGACAAACCGGCAGCCAAGGCGAAGCCCCAGCTGGTGTTGAGCCATACGCCGATCAGGAAGCTGAGCTGACTGACGAGGATGAATGGCAGCCAGTCCTGTAATACCGGCAGCCATTTGTCACGACCTGGAATGGCTGATTTTCCATTGTTCAGGCGGCCGTAAAGGGCTTCGGCCCGCCTGATCTGCTCAGCAGTCGGTTTAACCCGTACTGATTCGAAACCCACGACTTTCTGGTTCTCGAACATTGGCGTGACATAGGCGTTAACCCAGTAATGATCGCCATTCTTGCTGCGGTTTTTGACGATGCCCATCCACGGCAGGCCTTGCTTGAGCGTGCTCCACATATGTTCGAAAACCGCTGACGGTACGTCTGGGTGGCGAACGGTGTTGTGGGGCGCGTTGAGCAGTTCTTCCCGAGAGAAACCACTGATTTCAACGAAGGCGTCGTTGCAGTAGGTGATCACGCCGCGGGCGTCTGTGGTTGAAATCAAACGCTGTTGTGCTGGGAATGTCCGTTCGCGTTGAGTGATGGGCTGGTTATTACGCATGAGCTGTCCGATCCGCTGGGGCTTTGTGACGTTATCGACAAAAATACTCATTTATTGAGCGTTTTTGCCAAATGACCCACAAGTCACGGACGCCAATGACTGATTTAGCGGTTAAAAACCGGATATGTGAAGAGGCTGAAATGCAGCAAATTGAGCCCGAAATGTGTCGCCACTGCTGCCTGTAGTCCGCCAAAGCGATAGGCAAGGCCATAGCCTGTTCCGGCGATCCCTGCGAGAAGCGCCCATTGCCATCCGCTTCCCAGATGGGCCAGGCCGAACAGCGCGGATGCTGCAAAAAGCGCCAGCGTTGGCCCGTAAGGGAAGCGTTGCAGCAGGCGCTGAAAACCGCCCTGTAGATAGGCGCGAAAGAACAGCTCTTCAGTGAGGGTGACCAGTAACAGATTGTTCAACAGCCATAGCACGCCTTGCGCTGGCCATTTTGGCGACCAGCCGGTGACGCCCAGCATGACTGCCAGTGTCATGCAGACCGAGCTTGTACCTAGCAAGGTCAGCACTGCGGTTTTCAATGCTCGCCTTGCAGCTATCGCCGGTAGCAGCCACGGACAGGCCAGCACGATCCAGAAGCCGATCAGTGGTTTGTCCAGATAGAAGTACATCGAGAAGGGTGCTGCTTCGGGGGAAAGGCGTTGAGCCGCGATGACCCGCTCACTGAAGAAGCCGGGCAGCCAGTGAATCGCCAACCCGAAGGCGAGGGCGATGAACAACCCGTGACCGAAGCACACGATCGTCCGCTGGCTGAATTGCGTCACGCAGATGCCTGCCATTACCAGCAGCCCGAAGGTCACCGCTGCTGGCAGGCTGAGGTCGCCAAAGCTCAGGGCAATGCAATAGCCGAGGGTGAGTAAAGTCAGACTGGTCCAGCGTATCGCCGGCATGGTTGCTCCTGGAATCCGTTCGCGCGTGTCGCTTCGGGCCGCTTGCAGAGTGCTGGTGTTTAAGCGGGCGCCAAGCTTCACTGATCCTGCGTGATCATTTCCAGTTCTTTTGTCAGTTTTGTCTGAGGGAAAGTTTTGTCGGATGTTTCCGCAAGTCAAAAAAAGGCCGCTTGCGAGGAAGCGGCCTGATGGATGCGCAGCGTGAATCAGTCCTTGAGCGTTTCCACCTTGCGTGGGGCCATGAAGTACATCCAGGTCAGGGCAATGAAGTACATCGCCGGGATCATGGTGAACAGCACGCTGTAATTGTTGTTGGTCGCGGTCAGAACGGCGCCCACGATCTGGGTCATGAACATCCCGCCGATTGCAGCGCACATGCCGCCGAAGCCGAACACGGTACTCATCAGATGTTTAGGCGTGTAGTCCATCACCAGACTCCAGATATTGGCAGTCCAGGCCTGATGCGCACCCACGGCGAGGGAGATCGCTAATACTGCGACCCAGAGTCCACTGGCGTTGGCGGCAAAAATCACGCTGCAGATGGTGATCGCAAATATCAGCATCGACAGCAAACGGGCGGTTGTGGCGCGCATGCCTCGGCCGATCAGCCATGACGAGAGAATGCCGCCGCCTATGCTGCCGAAGTCAGCGGTCAGCCAGATCAGGATCAACGGGATGCCCATCTGGGTCACGCTGATACCCAGGTTGTATTGCTGATTGAGAAACGGCGGCAGCCAGTACAAGTAGAACCAGAACACAGGCGCTGTCAGCGAGTAGGCAATGGCGAAGGCCCAGGTGCCGCGCATTTTCAGGATGTGCGAGAAGGGCACTTTGACCGGCTCGGGTTCAGGGTTCTGATTGATGTAATCCAGTTCGGTCTGGCTGACGCTCGGATGCTCTTCGGGGTTGTAGTACTTGAGGCGCCAGGTCACGACCCAGAACAGGCCGAGCAAGCCCATGCTGACGAACGCGGCTTGCCAGCCCCAGATGGTCAGAATGAACGGCAGCAGCGCAGGGGTGAGCATTGCACCGACGTTGGTCCCGGCATTGAAAATGCCGGTGGCAATGGCCCGTTCACCTGCGGGGAACCACAGCCGGGTGGTCTTGACGCACGCCGGGTAGTTGGCCGCTTCTGTCAGGCCAAGAATGAACCGGCAGATCATGAAGCCTGTGGCCGAAGTGGCCAGACCATGGGCGCCGGTGGCGAAACTCCACAACAGTACGGCGAGGAAGAAGGCGCGTTTCACGCCGACCCTGTCGATGAAGCGACCTTGCAGGAGGAAGCCTGCGGCGTAACCCACCTGGAACCAGAAGTTGATGTTGGCGTAATCCATCGCCGTCCAGCCCATTTCCTTAGCCAGGATGGGCTGCATGACACCTAGGGCGGCGCGGTCGATGTAGTTCAGGGTGGTCGCAAAAAATACCAGCGCGAGCATACCCCAGCGAACTTTACCGACGGCCATGGCACCGCGGATTTTCTCGCCCATACTGGCATGCGGATGAGCGACGTTAGCCGTCTTGGCGGCAGAGTGTGTGTGAATCATGGTTAAGCCGTCCGTTCCAGGATTCAGGCAAGTGGCCCTGAATCAGGCTATAAAAGCCAATCTGTGAAAGCGTCTCGAATCGTGGCCGAAGAGGGCCGCAGTGCTCTACAACGACGGTTACGCCGCAGGAGCTAATTTCGTGGGCGCTGGATTTTAATCAGGCTGAAGCCGATCCGATACGCGTTTCTATCAATGCGGGCGATAGAGAGGTATTTATCGGCTTGCGAGCCAGGGCTGAGTAGCCAACAGGACCGGGACGGAAGCGGGGGGAATCAATATATGAAGGCATGTGCGTGACCCTGTTTTTGAAATTGTTATGGTGTGCTTGCAAGGGTGTTATCAACTTCAGGCGGTTGGCCTTGTTCGACAATGTGCTGCTGATGTTGAGCACGGCCGACAAAAGCGTCAATCAGACAAATCTGCTTTTGGGCGATTATCGAACATTAAACTAACTGTCTGGTACATTATGAATTGCGATGGCCGTTGGCCGGGAGAATAATTCAGTTACCCCCCGTCCGTACTTTTGCCGTCCCTGCGTTCGGGGGGCATTTGAAATGCGATCCGCAGAGGTCGCGATCTCACAGGAGTCAAACATGCAACGTTCGATTGCCACCGTTTCCTTGAGCGGAACCCTGCCGGAAAAACTCGAAGCCATCGCCGCTGCCGGCTTTGACGGTGTCGAGATTTTCGAAAATGACCTCCTTTACTACGATGGCAGTCCCCGCCATGTGCGGCAGATCTGCGCCGATCTGGGCATTGCCATTACCTTGTTCCAGCCTTTCCGGGACTTCGAGGGCTGCCGCCGCGACCGCTTGCCCCGCAACCTGGACCGCGCCGAACGCAAGTTCGATTTGATGCAGGAACTGGGCACCGATCTGGTGCTGGTCTGCAGCAACAGCGCCGCCGACTCTCTGGGTGACGAACATATCCTGCGTGATGACCTGGCGATGCTGGCCGAGCGTGCGGGTGCCCGTCAGTTGCGAGTGGGCTACGAAGCGCTGGCCTGGGGCCGGCACGTCAATACCTGGCAACAAGTCTGGAATCTGGTGAAACAGGTCGATCATCCCGCCTTGGGCGTGTTGCTCGACAGTTTCCACACCTTGTCCCTAAAGGGCGATCCGAGCGCGATTGCGCAGATCCCCGGCGACAAGATCTTCTTTGTGCAAATGGCCGACGCGCCGATTCTGGCCATGGACGTCATGGAGTGGAGCCGTCACTTCCGCTGCTTCCCCGGCCAGGGAGAGTTCGATCTGCCGGGCTTCCTCGCACCGATTCTGAAAACGGGTTACACCGGGCCGCTGTCGCTGGAAATCTTCAATGACGGCTTCCGTGCCGCGCCGCCGCGTTCCAATGCTGCCGATGGCTTGCGTTCGTTGCTTTATCTGGAAGAGAAAACCCGGCTGTTGCTTGAGCAGCAGAATGAACCCGTTGCCAAGGACCTGTTGTTCAGCCCGCCACCTGCCAGCACTTACAACGGCGTCGAGTTTCTCGAGTTTGCGGTGGACGACGCTCAGGGCGCGCGCCTTGCCGGTTGGCTGAGTAATCTCGGTTTCGCCAGGCTTGGCCAGCACCGGTCCAAAGCGGTCAGCCTGATGGGGCAGGGCGATATCAAGATCGTGCTCAACGCCGAACCTTATTCATTTGCTCACAGTTTTTTTGAGGCCCACGGTCCTTCGCTTTGCGCCACTGCCTTGCGTGTCGAGAACGGTTCGGCAGCGCTGGAGCGTGCCCAGGCGTTCAAAGGTCAGCCGTATCGCGGGCTGGTCGGGCCTAACGAGCGGGAAGTGCCATCGGTACGCGCGCCGGATGGCAGCCTGATTTACCTGGTCGAGCCTGCTGTGCCGGGTGAATCGATCTACGACATCGACTTCATGGTTAACCCGAACGCCCAGGCCGGTGGCGGCCTGCAGCGCATCGATCACATGGCCATGGCGCTGCCCGCCGACAGCCTGGACAGTTGGGTGCTGTTCTATAAAAGTCTGCTGGATTTCGAAGCCGACGACGAAGTCGTTCTGCCCGACCCTTATGGTCTGGTGAAAAGCCGGGCGTTGCGCAGCCGTTGCAGCACAGTGCGTTTGCCGCTGAATATTTCGGAAAATCGCAACACGGCAATCTCTCACGCACTGTCCAGTTATCGAGGCTCAGGCGTGCACCACATCGCTTTTGCCTGCGAGGATATCTTTGCCGAAGTCAGCCGCGCCAAAGAGGCTGGCTTGAAGCTGCTGGACATCCCGCTCAATTACTACGACGATCTGGCCGCGCGCTTTGATTTCGATGACGAATTCCTCAGCGAACTGGCTTATTACAACGTGCTTTATGACCGCGATGCCCAGGGCGGCGAGCTGTTTCACGTGTACACCGAGCCGTTCGACGATCGCTTTTTCTTCGAGATCCTGCAGCGCAAGAATGGCTATGTGGGTTACGGCGCCGCCAACGTTGCAGTACGTCTGGCAGCCATGGCCAAGACACGCAGCGGAGCCGCTCGTCAGGCCCGGCTCTGATCCATGTAGCGCAGTCATTTTGAGCCTCGAGGGCGGCATCAGGACTATGAGAAACATAGCACCGCCCCGATCCGACCGTGGTATGCCGCTGAAATGACAACTATTGATGAAAGTGCCGTGATCGCCCCGGTTAGAACAACGGCGACAGGGCGCAAGAATAATCCGGAAAAAACCCGGGATGACATCCTCCAGGCAGCCATTGCCGAGTTCGTCGCCCAGGGTTTGTCCGGCGCGCGTGTCGACGCTATCGCCGAGCGTACAAAAACCTCCAAGCGGATGATTTATTACTACTTCAACAGCAAGGAGCAGTTGTACGCCGAGGTGCTGGAAAGGCTTTATGGCGACATTCGCCGCACGGAAAGCGGACTCAATCTGGATGCGCTGGAGCCCATGCATGCCATTGAGCGGCTGGTGGAGTTCACCTTCGATCACCACGACCGTAACGTCGACTTCGTGCGGATCGTGTGTATCGAGAACATCCACAACGGCGAGAACGTCAAACAGTCACCGACCATCCGCCAGTTGAGCCAGAACATTGTCAGCATTCTCGACAATATTTTGCGTCGCGGCGAAGCGCTAGGAGTGTTTCGCCAAGGCGTGAACGCTATTGATCTGCATCTGATGATCAGCTCGTTCTGTTTCTACCGGATCTCGAACCGCCACACCTTTTCCGAGATCTTCCAGATCGAATTGGTCAACGATGAGATCAAACAGCGGCACAAGGCGATGCTGTGTGATTCGGTGAGTCGATACTTGCGGCCGTAAGCTTTTACTGTCCACCGACCCATTTACTGTAGGCGCTCACGAGCACCGCGAGGCAGCGATGGCGGTTTGCCTGACACTCCGCCATCGCTGCCTCGCGGTGCTCGTGAGCTCCTACAGGTGCTAGTTGATCTGGGTGATCAATCACCCATGCTCGCAAAGTGATCCTGCATCCGCTCGGCATTTGCAGTCTGGCCGCTGAACAATTCAAAAGCCTTCACCGCCTGAAACACCGCCATGGTGCCTCCGTCCAGCGTGCGGCAACCCAGGGCGCGGGCGTGTTTGAGCAGTTCGGTTTCAAGCGGGAAATAGATAATTTCTGCGACCCACAGGGCCTTATGCAACAGCTCGGGAGGTAGCGGTGTACCAGGCAGTTTGGTCATGCCGACCGGGGTGGTGTTGACCAGGCCATCGGCAGCGGCCATGGCTTCACGCAAATCCCGACCGACCAACGCCCGGTTCGCGCCGAAGTGGCTGTTCAGGTTATCCACCAGGCCCTGGGCTCTTGCCGGGTCCACTTCGAAAATACTCAGTTGTTCGACGCCTTCGGCCAGCAAGGCATGGGCCACTGCGGCGCCCGCGCCACCGGCACCCATCTGCACCACGCGCTGGCGGGGCACGTCATTGAGGCCGCGACGGAAACCTTCGGCGAAACCCAGGCAGTCGGTGTTGTGGCCGATCCGCTGACCATCCTTGAACAGCACCGTGTTCACCGCGCCGATACCCCGGGCCTCAGGCGAGAGGTCATCCAGTAGCGGGATAACCGCCTGTTTGCAGGGAAAGGTAATGTTCAGCCCGGTATAACCCATGCGCTGAGCGCTGGTGATCAAGTCGGGCAGGGCGGTGATGTCGAGTTTGAGCGCATCGAGGTCGAGCAGTCGATACAGATAGCGGATGCCTTGGGCATCGCCTTCGTGCTCATGCAGCGCCGGGGTGCGCGAGGCCTGGATACCCGAACCGATGAGGCCGGCGAGAATGGACGGTTTACGAATGAAAGTCATGGCGATCGGCTCTTATTAGATGCCGCATTCAGGGATCGAAGGATGCGGTTTCAGCAAAATGTACCAGATGGTTAATTTTGCGGAAGAGCCGGGATGAAGGCAAGGCGATAAATCTGTTCGGTTATCGCCCTGGTTGATGATCTGAACCTGAATTGGAATGAGATTCTGTGGGAGCCGAGCTTGCTCGCGATGCAGGAGACACAGCTGGAAAACATACCGCGCTATTGTTTATCGTCGGAATGCCGCCCAGACCAAGCTCAGTTCCCACAGAATTGGGTCCTCTCAGTAGGTTTCTGAGCTACTCAGGATGCAATCAACTGCCGCAACACATAATGCAGAATCCCGCCCGCCTTGAAGTACTCCACCTCATTCAGCGTATCGATGCGGCACAGCACATCGACGATTTCCTGAGTGCCGTCTTCGCGGGTGATCGTCAGCTTGAGGCTCATGCCGGGTCGAAGCTCTGCATGGGTCAGGCCGCTGATATCCAGCGTCTCCTTACCGGTAAGGTTCAACGTCTTGCGACTCTGGCCATTCTTGAACTGCAGCGGCAATACACCCATGCCTACCAGATTGGAGCGATGGATACGTTCGAAGCTCTCGGCAATCACCGCTTTGACGCCCAGCAGGTTAGTGCCTTTTGCGGCCCAGTCGCGGCTTGAACCGGTGCCGTATTCCTGACCGGCAATGATCACCAGTGGCGTTTTTTCAGCCTGATAGCGCATGGCTGCATCGTAAATCGGCATCTTCTCGTCAGTGGGGGCGTGCAGTGTAAAACCGCCTTCTTCGCCGCCGAGCATCTCGTTGCGGATACGGATGTTGGCGAAGGTCCCGCGCATCATGACTTCATGATTCCCACGACGTGAACCGTAAGAGTTGAAGTCTCGTGGCTCAACGCCCTGTTGACGCAGATAGCGGCCTGCCGGGCTGTCCGCCTTGATGTTACCGGCCGGGGAAATGTGGTCGGTGGTCACCGAGTCACCCAGCAAGGCCAGCACACGTGCACTGTGGATGTCTTCGATGACCGGCAGCGGCCCGGCGATGTCTTCGAAGAAGGGTGGATGCTGGATGTAGGTCGAATCGTCCTGCCACACGTAAGTTGCAGCTTGCGGCACTTCGATGGCTTGCCACTGTTCGTCGCCGGCGAACACCTCGGCGTATTCCTTGTGGAACATGCCGGTATTGACCTGTTCAACCGCTTCGGCGATTTCCTTCTGGCTCGGCCAGATATCGCGCAGATAAACCGGTTGACCGTCTTTGCCTTCACCTAGGGATTCACTGCTGATATCGACTCGCACGCTACCTGCCAGCGCATAGGCGACCACCAGCGGCGGGGAGGCCAGCCAGTTGGTTTTGACCAGCGGATGCACGCGGCCTTCGAAGTTACGGTTCCCGGACAGCACTGACGCTACAGTCAGATCCGATTGTTGAATGGCTTTCTCGATAGGATCAGGCAACGGCCCGGAGTTGCCGATGCACGTGGTACAGCCATAGCCCACCAGATCGAAACCCAGTGCGTCGAGGTACTGGGTCAGCCCGGCGGCTTTGTAGTAGTCGGTCACCACTTTGGAGCCAGGGGCCAGCGACGTCTTCACCCAAGGCTTGGTTTTCAGGCCTTTCTCCACGGCTTTTTTCGCCACCAGTCCGGCGGCCATCATTACGCTAGGGTTAGAGGTGTTGGTACAGGAGGTAATTGCCGCGATGACCACAGCGCCGTTTTTCAGGCGATAGGTACGGCCTTCATGCTCGTATTCGGCCTCACCGGTCACTTGATCGGCATTGCCCACCGCGACACCGCCGCCGCCTTCACTTTCCAGACGACCTTCGTCTTTCTGGGCAGGTTTGAATTGCAGGCCAAGGAAATCAGTAAAGGCTTGGGCAACATCCGGCAGCGCGACGCGATCCTGAGGTCGCTTCGGACCGGCCAGGCTGGCTACGACCGTGTTCATATCCAGTTCAAGACTGTCGGTAAACACCGGATCCTGGCCGGGCAGGCGCCAGAGGCCTTGGGCCTTGCAGTAGGCCTCAACCAGTTTCACAGTTTCATCAGGACGACCGGACAGGCGTAGGTAGTCCAGGGTCACATCGTCGACCGGGAAGAAACCGCAGGTCGCACCATATTCAGGGGCCATATTGGCGATGGTGGCACGGTCAGCCAATGGCAGTTCCGCCAGACCGTCACCGTAGAATTCGACAAATTTGCCGACCACGCCTTTCTTGCGCAGCATTTGCGTGACGGTCAGCACGAGGTCGGTAGCGGTGATGCCTTCTCTGAGCTTGCCATTGAGTTTGAAACCGATCACTTCCGGGATCAGCATCGACACCGGCTGACCCAGCATCGCTGCTTCCGCTTCGATACCGCCCACACCCCAGCCCAGGACGCCGAGGCCGTTAATCATAGTGGTGTGAGAATCGGTGCCCACCAGCGTGTCGGGGAAGGCATAGGTGCGGCCATCCTCGTCTTTGGTCCAGACCGTGCGCCCCAGGTATTCCAGATTGACCTGATGGCAGATCCCGGTACCCGGCGGTACTACGCTGAAATTATCGAAAGCGCTCTGGCCCCAGCGGAGAAAGGCGTAACGCTCCCCGTTGCGCTCCATTTCGATATCGACGTTTTGCGCAAATGAATCTGCATCGCCGAATTTGTCGACCATCACCGAGTGGTCGATGACCAGATCCACGGGTGACAACGGGTTGATACGCTGCGGATCGCCGCCAGCCTTGGCCACGGCGGCGCGCATGGCAGCCAGATCGACCACGGCCGGTACGCCGGTGAAGTCTTGCATCAGGACGCGGGCAGGGCGGTACTGAATTTCCCGGTCGGAGCGACGCTCGCCCAGCCAGGCAGCCAGCGATTTCAGGTCTGTTCCGGTGACGGTCTTGTTGTCCTCCCAGCGCAGCAGGTTTTCCAGCAGCACCTTGAGGGACATTGGCAATTTGCTCAGATCGCCCAGGCTCTTTGCGGCTTCTGGCAGACTGAAGTAGTGGTAGGTCTTGTTGTCGATTTCGAGTGTTTTAAGGGTGTTCAGGCTATCTAGGGAGGGCATGAAATAACTCCTTTGATGCGTCCGCACGGTACGGACTGGACGATTTAAATCCTTTTGCAAGCTTAGATCTTGGTATCGCTCGCGATTGAATGCTTATGTGCTAATGACCAGCCGGTTCCACCAGTGGTTCCTGATTCAGCTATCATGCTCGCCTTTTGCGTCGCTGAGGTTAATTCTCTCGTATAGGTCGACGTGTTCAGGAGCACCCCATGAACACCCTGTTTATGCACTGTCGTCCGGGCTTTGAAGGTGAGGTCTGTTCGGAAATCGCCGAGCATGCGGCACGCCTCAATGTGTCCGGCTACGCCAAAGCCAAGCCAAATACCGCCTGCGCCGAATTTGTCTGCACCGAGGGCGACGGTGCCGAGCGGCTTATGAATGGCCAGCGCTTCTCGAAACTGATCTTCCCTCGCCAATGGGCTCGGGGTGTGTTTCTGGAGTTGCCGGAAACAGACCGCATCAGTGTCATTCTTGCGCACATGGCGAGCTTTGCCACCTGCGGCAGCCTGTGGCTGGAAGTGGTCGACACCAACGATGGCAAGGAGCTTTCGACGTTCTGTCGCAAGTTCGAAGCCCCGTTGCGCAAGGCGCTGACTCAGGCTGGCAAGCTGGTCGACGATCCGCGTAAGCCACGCTTGTTGCTGACCTTCAAGAGTGGTCGTGAGGTGTTTCTCGGACTGGCTGATGCCGACAATTCGGCGATGTGGCCCATGGGCATCCCTCGTCTGAAATTTCCCCGTGAAGCGCCAAGTCGTTCAACGCTGAAACTGGAAGAGGCCTGGCATCACTTCATCCCGCGTGATCAGTGGGATGAGCGTCTTTCCGGTGACATGACCGGTGTTGACCTCGGCGCTGCGCCGGGTGGCTGGACTTACCAACTGGTGCGTCGCGGCATGCTAGTGACGGCCATCGACAACGGGCCAATGGCCGAAAGCCTGATGGACACCGGGCTGGTTCAGCATTTGATGGCCGATGGGTTTACTTACAAACCGCGCCAACCGGTGGACTGGATGGTGTGTGACATCGTCGAGAAACCCGCGCGCAATGCCGCTTTGCTGGAAACCTGGCTGGGCGAGGGCTTGTGTCGCGAAGCCGTGGTCAACCTCAAATTGCCGATGAAACAGCGCTATGCCGAAGTCAGTCGCCTGTTACTGCGCATTGAGGAAGGCTTCGAAGCGCGAGGTATTCGGGTCGAGATCGGCTGCAAGCAGCTGTACCACGACCGCGAAGAAGTGACCTGCCATTTGCGTCGGCTGGACGGGAAGCGCAAGGGCTGAGAGTCGCACTGTCGCCTGAACCTGATTTGGAAATGCGACCTTGTGGGAGCCGGGCGTGCCCGCGATGCATGAGACGCGGTCAGAGGGCATTCCGAGTTATCGTTTATCGTCGGAATGCCGCCCAGACCAAGCTCGGCTCCCACACAGTCTGCACAGGACCGCATTCCTGATGGCTAATCACCTTATCGCTGGGTAATACGCTGGTTCGGGCGTGACAACTTCAGCTCATTTCTATCGCCGTACACCCATCGCGCTCGTATAATGCCCGGCCTTGTCGTCCGGCCTTTTGTGAGCCTATGTACCCGATTCCTGAAATTGAAGCCTTCCTCCTTTGCCGCACCCCCGATAGCTGGGTTCAGGCTGCATTACGCAATCTGGATATCCTGCTGATCGACCACGCGAACAACGAAAAGAAGGCTGCCGGGGCGGCGTTTCAGTTCATGTTCCAGTACAACGACAAGTTCGACCTGCTAAGCAAGATGTCGCGCCTCGCCCGTGAAGAACTGCGCCACTTCGAGCAAGTGCTGAGCATCATCCGCAAGCGTGAAATCCCCATGGCCAACGTCAGCTCTGCACGGTATGCCGGTGCGCTGCGCAAGCTGGTGCGCAATCACAATCCGTATCGTCTGACGGATGCGTTGATCGTCGGGGCGATTGTCGAAGCCCGTTCCTGCGAGCGCTTCGCCTGTCTGGTGCCGCATCTGGATGAGGAACTGGGCAAGTTCTACGCCGGGCTGTTGAAATCCGAAGCACGGCATTTTCAGGACTACCTGAAGCTGGCCTATACCTATGGCGACAAGGCTGATGTTGACGCCAAAATCGAAGAAGTCCGCCTCGCCGAACGCGAACTGATCGAAAGCCCGGACGAAGAGTTCCGGTTTCACAGCGGTGTGCCAGCGTTCGGTTGAGCCCGATCTCGCAACCTGCTTCTGACCTATGGCGACACGCCTACCGCGCTAAACCGGTAGGAGCGAACTTGTTCGCGAGGCGGTGTGTCAGCTACTGATGTTTTTCAGTCATGCCCCTTCGCGAACAAGTTCGCTCCTACCGGTTTAGCACACGTCTCGCTTCCTAAAAATAGTAAGCAAGCTAATAAAAGCTTTGCCATTTGCTGCCTAGGCAGTAATATCACCACATTCTCTGCCTAGGCAGCTAATTTGGTGGATTCATGAAACATTTCAGTCCTGACAATCAGCAGTCGACGATCATGGGCATGCTGATCGGCCGCACCAATTCGCTGAAGGATCGCATTCTCGACAAGCAATTAGTGCCCTACGGCATCACTTTCTCGCAGTTCAAGGTGTTGATCATCGTTGCCCAGTTCCGCGCGGACACTCCCGCAGAATTGTGTCGGCACCTGTCCCTGGACAGCGGTTCCATGACCCGCATGCTTGATCGCCTTGAGCAGAAACAACTGCTGGAGCGCACCCGATCGGCCACTGATCGGCGTCAGGTCCAGTTGGTTCTGACGGAGCAGGGGCGAATCATCACCGACCAATTGCCGCAAATTGGCGCTGAAGCCATGAATGAATTGCTTGGCGTGCTGGATGCGGAAGAGGTGGCAAGTCTGGAGAGAATTCTCAGCAAGGTGCTGATCGATGCCAACGATCACATCGCCATTACCCGTCTGAGTTTCAAAGACAGAGGTGCAGAATGAGCCTTTCTGTATCGCGGGCGCGCTATAGCCTGATGCTGATCGCCCTGAGTGTCGCCGGTTGCGCCGACTACAGCGGCCTGACCACCCAAGGCAAAAGCCTCGATGCTAATAACCTGCAAGCCGAACACAGCCTGCAAGGTGTCGGCCTGTCGCCTGCGGCCTGGCCTAAACGTGACTGGTGGACAAACCTCGGCGATCCTCAACTGAACGCCCTGATCGACGAAGCCCTGCGCGATAGCCCCGACATGCAGGTCGCCAATGCGCGCACTCATCAAGCCATGGCTTCGGCTTACGCTGCCGATGCGGCACGTATGCCTACGGTCGACGCCGACGCCAGTGTCAGCCGCTCGCGCCTGGCCCGGGATCAGGACCCAAGTGGCATGGGCGGGCGCTACAGCACGTTGCGCAGTCTCGCGGTGAACTTCAATTACAACTTCGATTTGTGGGGCGGCCAGCGGGCAGCCTGGGAAGCGGCTTTGGGTCAGGCTCGCGCTGCTGAAGTCGATGAACAAGCTGCGCGCCTGACGTTGGCTGCCGATGTGGCGCGTGCCTACAGCGATGTAGGTCAGGCTTACATCGTCCATGATCTGGCGACCGAGGATCTCAAGCGCACGCAGCAATTGCTCAATCTGGGCAATCAGCGTCTGCAGTCCGGGATCGACAGCCAGTATCAATATCAGCAGACCGAAAGTCTGGAGGCCAACTCTCAAGAGGCGCTGATCGCCGCGGAGAAAAACCTGCGCAGCGCAAAAATCGCTTTGGCGGTGTTGCTTGGTAAAGGCCCGGATCGCGGTCAGGAAATTGCCAGACCCAACTTGCTCAAGCCGGCCGTTGTTACCTTGCCGACTTCATTGCCCGCCGAGTTGCTGGGACGTCGGCCGGACATCGTCGCGGCCCGCTGGCGCGTTGAAGCCGCGAGCAAGAGCATCGTGGCGGGCAAGACCAATTTCTATCCGAACCTGAACCTCAGTGCCGCTGCCGGGGCTGAGTCGTTGCTGGGTGACGCTATGTTTGGTTCGGCCAGTCGCTTCTTCAACGTTGCCCCAACCATTTCCCTGCCGTTGTTCGACGGCGGCCGTTTGCGTGCTGATCTGGACGCTCGCGATGCTGATTACGACCTCGCCGTTGCGCAGTACAACAAGAGCCTGGTGCGGGCCTTGGGCGATGTCAGCGACAGCATCGGTCAGTTGCGTGCCATCGATGGCCAGATTCAGGCCCGTCAGCACGCCACGGATGTGGTCCAGCAATCATTCAATACCGTGACCCAGCGCTATGGCTCGGGGATCGGCAACTACCTCGACGTGCTGACTACAGAGCAGCAATTGCTCCAGTCACAACGCCAACTGGCTGATCTCAACGCCGAACGAATCGATTTATCGATCCAGTTGATGCAAGCCCTGGGCGGTGGTTTCGAGGGCGAAAGTCCCTCCAACGCCACTTCATCAACTGCTTCGCTGACTAACTCAAGGTAATCGTCATGGCCACTGCCGCTAGCGAAAACACTTCTGGCAACGCTCCGGAAAACAGTAAAAAAGACACTAACCCACGTAAGCGCAAACTGCTCCTGATCGGCTTGGCGCTCGTGGTCATTCTCGGCGGGTTGGGCGTCTGGGCCTGGCATGAACTGTATGGCCGCTGGAATGAAAACACCGATGATGCTTATGTGAACGGTAATGTGGTGGAAATCACTCCGCTGGTCACCGGCACTGTGACCAGCATTGGCGCGGATGATGGTGATCTGGTCCGCGCCGGGCAGGTGTTGCTGCAATTTGACCCTTCGGATGCCGAAGTCGGTCTGCAAAGTGCCGAAGCCAATCTGGGCAAAACCGTGCGGCAGGTTCGCGGTCTGTACAGCAATGTCGACGGCATGAAAGCGCAACTGGCAGCCCAGCGCGCTGAAGTGAAAAAGGCTCAGGACAACTACACCCGGCGCAAAAGTCTTGCCGCAGGCGGGGCAATTTCTCAGGAAGAGCTGTCCCACGCCCATGACGATTTGATCAGTGCGCAAAGCGCCTTGAGCAATGTTCAGCAGCAACTGGCGAGTAGTGTCGCGTTGGTGGATGACACCGAAGTGTCGTCGCACCCGGACGTGAAGGCCGCTGCGGCTCAGTTGCGTCAGGCTTACCTGGCCAATGCTCGCAGCACCTTGATCGCGCCGGTCACCGGTTACGTCGCCAAACGAACGGTACAACTGGGCCAGCGCGTTCAGCCGGGCACCGCATTGATGGCGGTGATTCCGCTGGATCAGTTGTGGATCGATGCCAACTTCAAGGAAACCCAACTGGGCAAAATGCGCATTGGTCAGCCAGTGGAAATCGAGTCGGACCTTTACGGCAGTGACGTGAAGTACAGCGGCACCATCGACAGTCTGGGTGCCGGTACCGGCAGTGCATTCGCTCTGCTGCCTGCACAGAACGCCACCGGCAACTGGATCAAGATCGTTCAGCGCGTTCCCGTTCGTGTCCACATCAACGCAGAAGAACTGGCGAAGCATCCGCTGCGCATCGGCCTGTCCACGACAGTTAACGTCGATCTGCATGATCAGAGCGGACCGGTATTGGCGCAACAGCCGCCGAAGCAGGCTTCGTTCAGCACCAACGTCTATGAGCAGCAACTGGCCGAGGCAGATGCCTTGATCAATCGTCTGATTCATGAAAACAGCGCACTGACCGGCAAGACTGCTCAGCGCTGATCCGCCAATCCGCGTGCCCTGGCCTTTGAACGGCCGGGGCAGCGTCAAGTTTTCAGGGATTCGCGATGAGCGCCAACGCCCCCGCATCATTTACGCCGCCCAGCCTGCTGCTGTGTACCATCGGCCTGTCGCTGGCGACCTTCATGCAGGTTCTCGATACGACGATTGCCAACGTCGCCTTGCCGACCATTTCCGGCAATCTGGGCGTCAGCTCGGAGCAGGGCACTTGGGTTATTACCTCGTTCGCCGTGAGTAACGCCATCGCCTTGCCGCTGACAGGCTGGCTGAGCCGCCGTTTTGGCGAGGTGAAGCTTTTTCTGTGGGCGACGATTCTGTTTGTGCTGGCGTCGTTCCTGTGCGGGATTTCCCAGTCAATGCCTGAGCTGGTGGGCTTTCGCGTGCTGCAAGGCGTAGTGGCGGGGCCGTTGTACCCCATGACGCAAACCCTGTTGATTGCGGTGTACCCCCCGGCGAAAAGGGGGATGGCACTGGCATTGCTGGCCATGGTCACGGTGGTCGCACCGATTGCCGGGCCGATTCTCGGCGGCTGGATCACTGACAGTTACAGCTGGCCGTGGATCTTCTTCATCAACATCCCGATTGGCCTGTTCGCAGTGCTGGTCGTACGCATGCAAATGGCCAAACGGCCAGTGGTGACCAGTTACCAGCCCATGGACTATATCGGGCTGATCACTTTGATCATTGGCGTCGGTGCCTTGCAGATCGTGCTCGACAAGGGCAACGACCTGGACTGGTTCGAGTCAAATTTCATCGTCATCGGCGCGCTGATTTCAGCCGTAGCATTGTCGGTTTTCGTGATCTGGGAAATGACCGACAAGCACCCGATAGTCAATCTTCGTCTGTTTGCCTTTCGTAACTTCCGCATCGGCACCATGGTGCTGGTCGGCGGCTATTCCGGGTTCTTTGGTATCAACCTGTTGCTGCCCCAGTGGCTGCAGACCCAGATGGGCTACACGGCAACCTGGGCGGGGCTGGCTGTAGCACCCATCGGTATCTTGCCGGTGTTGATGTCGCCTTTTGTCGGCAAGTACGCACACAAGTTCGACCTGCGCGTGCTGGCCGGATTGGCGTTTCTGGCGATTGGCACCAGTTGCTTCATGCGGGCGGGCTTCACCAACGAGGTGGACTTTGAACACATCGCGCTGGTCCAGTTGTTCATGGGGGCGGGCGTGGCGTTGTTCTTCATGCCGACGTTGAGCATTCTGCTTTCAGACTTGCCGCCTAATCAGATTGCCGATGGCTCAGGGCTGGCGACGTTTTTGCGGACGCTGGGCGGTAGCTTCGCGGCATCGCTGACCACGTGGATCTGGATCCGTCGTGCCGATCAGCATCATGCGTATCTGAGTGAAAACATCAGCACTTATGATCCTGCGACCCGGGATGCGCTGAACTCACTGGGTGGTGCGAGCCCTTCGGCTTATGCGCAACTTGAGCAGACCCTCAATAGCCAGGCGTACATGATGTCCACGGTGGATTATTTCTATCTAATGGGCTGGATATTCATGGGCCTGATTCTGCTGGTCTGGCTGGCCAAACCGCCGTTCACCGCCAAGGCCGGGCCTGCGGCTGGGGGCGGGCATTGAAGTAGTTTTTGAGGCTTCACATATGACCTGTGGGAGCTGGGCTTGGTCTGGGCGGCATTCCGACGATAAGGGCGCCACAGATATCAGGTATATCGCGTCCAGCCTTATCGTCGGAATGCCGCCCAGACCAAGCCTCGCTCCCACAGGGTCAGTGTGTCTCGGGGGAAGGAAGGGCAGCTTGCTGCTCCGGCACAAAATCAAACGCCCCCAGCTGAAACCCTTGTTCATCCACCTGCACGGCCCAGCCTTGCTTGTCCCAGTCACCCAGCACAATGCGCCGCGCCGCCTGATCGCCGATCTGTAGCTTATGGATGGCGGGGCGGTGGGTGTGGCCGTGGATCAGGGTTCGTACGTCAAATTGCTGCATCACGTTGGGCACTTCTTCTGGCGTGACGTCGACGATGTCGTTGGCTTTCATTCGGGTTTGCGAGCGGCTTTCATTGCGCAGTTTGCGCGCCAGCTTGTATCGGGTGCTCTTGGGCAGATTACGCAGCACGAACAGGGTCAGCGGGTTGCGCAGGTAACGGCGCATGCGAATGTAGCCTTCATCCCGCGTACACAGGCTGTCGCCGTGCATCAGCAGAACAGGCTCGCCGTTCAACTGAACGACGCTCGGGTCTGGCAGCAGTGTGCATCCAGCCGCTTTACAGAAGGCACGGCCAATCATGAAGTCACGATTGCCATGCATCAGAAATATTTGGGTGCCGCTATCGCTCAGCTCTCGCAAGGCCTGGCAAATCGAGCGCTGAAAGGGCGACATTGCATCATCGCCAATCCAGACCTCGAAAAAATCACCGAGGATATACAGGGCCTGAGCATCGCGGGCACGGCCCGCGATCAGATCCAGAAACGCCCGGGTAATGTCCGGGCGCTCTTCCTGCAAATGCAGATCGGAGATCAGCAATATCACTCAACGATCTCGGCTTTCTCGATGATCACGTCTTCAGTCGGTACGTCCTGGTGACCGGATTTGCTGCCGGTGGACACGCCTTTGATCTTGTCGACAACGTCAGTGCCTTCGATCACTTCAGCGAATACAGCGTAACCCCAGCCTTGAGTGGTCTTGGCGCTGTGGTTGAGGAAGCTGTTGTCGGCAACGTTGATGAAGAACTGCGCGGAGGCCGAATGCGGCTCCATGGTACGGGCCATGGCAACGCTGTACTTCTTGTTCGGCAGACCGTTGTCAGCTTCGTTCTGGATGCTTGGGCGCTTGTCTTTCTTTTCTTTCATGCCAGGCTCGAAACCGCCGCCCTGGATCATGAAGTTACCGATGACACGGTGGAAAACGGTGTTTTCGTAGTGGCCGGCGTTGACGTATTCGATGAAGTTGGCGACGGTCAGCGGCGCTTTTTCAGCGTTCAGTTCCAGGACGATGTCGCCGTGGTTGGTGGTCAATTTTACTTTGGACATATCAAAAGTCGCTCTTTTAGCATTCGTGAATGGACGCGTTATAACCCAGACGCGCAGTTTACAGAGGTCGTTACATAATTCTTTCGAGATTTTAACTCGATGGTTTTCTTACAGGGCGCTGTTAGCCTATTGACAGCTTCGGCTATCATAAGCGCTTTGATTTAGTCGGCCTACCCTGGCCGCGCACTTGTATTGTCCAAGGATCCTATGAGCAAGCCCACTCAAGACCCCGCTGCGAATTCAAAGGCAGGCCCTGCAATTCCTACCAATTTCCTGCGCCCGATTGTCCAGGCAGACCTCGATTCGGGTAAGCACACGAAGATCGTGACCCGCTTTCCGCCTGAGCCAAACGGCTATCTGCACATCGGTCACGCCAAGTCGATCTGCGTGAATTTCGGTCTGGCTCAGGAATTCGGTGGCGTCACGCACCTGCGTTTTGACGACACCAACCCGGCCAAGGAAGACCAGGAATACATCGACGCCATTGAAAGCGACGTCAAGTGGCTGGGCTTCGAGTGGGATGGCGAAGTGCGCTATGCCTCGCAGTATTTCGATCAATTGCACGACTGGGCTGTCGAGCTGATCAAGGCTGGCAAGGCTTACGTGGACGATCTGACCCCGGAGCAGGCGCGCGAATATCGCGGCACCCTGACCGAGCCGGGCAAGAACAGCCCGTTCCGTGAGCGCAGCGTTGAGGAAAACCTTGACCTGTTCGCCCGCATGAAAGCCGGTGAGTTCGAAGACGGTGCCCGCGTACTGCGCGCCAAAATCGACATGGCTTCGCCGAACATGAACCTGCGCGACCCGATCCTGTATCGTATTCGTCATGCTCACCACCACCAGACCGGCGACAAGTGGTGCATCTACCCGATCTACGACTTCACCCACGGTCAGTCTGATGCCATCGAAGGCATCACCCACTCGATCTGCACCCTGGAGTTCGAAAGCCATCGTCCGCTGTATGACTGGTTCCTCGATAACCTGCCGGTGCCAAGCAAACCGCGCCAGTACGAGTTTTCGCGCCTGAACCTGAACTACACCATCACCAGCAAGCGCAAGCTCAAGCAACTGGTCGATGAAAAGCACGTTCACGGCTGGGACGACCCGCGCATGTCGACGCTGTCGGGTTTCCGCCGTCGTGGCTACACGCCGAAGTCGATCCGTAATTTCTGCGAAATGATCGGCACCAACCGTTCCGACGGGGTAGTCGATTTCGGCATGCTGGAATTCAGTATCCGCGACGATCTGGACCACAGCGCTCCGCGTGCCATGTGCGTGCTGCGTCCGTTGAAAGTCGTGATCACTAATTATCCGGAAGGTCAGGTCGAGAAGCTCGAGCTGCCGCGCCACCCGAAAGAAGACCTCGGCGTACGCGAGCTGCCGTTCTCCCGCGAGATCTACATCGACCGCGACGACTACATGGAAGAGCCGCCAAAGGGCTACAAGCGTCTGGAGCCGAATGGCGAAGTGCGCCTGCGTGGCAGCTACGTGATCCGTGCCGACGAAGCGATCAAGGATGCCGACGGCAACATCGTCGAGCTGCGTTGCTCTTACGACCCCGACACCCTGGGCAAGAACCCTGAAGGCCGTAAGGTCAAAGGCGTTGTGCACTGGGTCCCTGCGGCTGAAAGCGTTGAATGCGAAGTCCGTCTTTACGACCGTCTGTTCCGTTCGCCAAATCCTGAAAAGACCGAAGACGGCGCGACCTTCCTGGACAACATCAATCCGGATTCCCTGCAAGTGCTGACCGGTTGTCGTGCTGAACCTTCATTGGGACAAGCGCAACCGGAAGACCGTTTCCAGTTCGAACGCGAAGGTTATTTCTGCGCGGACATCAAGGACTCGAAACCTGGTCAACCAGTCTTCAACCGCACGGTGACGTTGCGGGACTCCTGGACCTGAGGCAAGCAAGTGCTTTCTATCTACAACACGCTCACCAAGAGCAAAGAAGTCTTCAAACCGCTGGATGGCAACAAGGTGCGTATGTATGTCTGCGGGATGACCGTGTACGACTACTGCCACCTGGGCCACGGCCGCAGCATGGTGGCGTTCGACCTCGTGACCCGCTGGCTGCGCTTCAGCGGTTACGACCTGACGTATGTGCGCAACATCACCGACATTGACGACAAGATCATCAATCGTGCCCGTGAAAACGGCGAGTCGTTTGATGCGCTGACGGCGCGAATGATTGATGCGATGCATGAGGACGAAGCACGGCTGAATATCCTCAAGCCGGATATGGAGCCGCGTGCCACCGATTACATCGACGGCATGCACGCCATGATTCAGACCTTGATCGACAAGGGCTACGCCTATGCACCGGGTAATGGCGACGTGTATTACCGCGTCGGCAAATTCCTCGGTTACGGCAAGCTGTCGCGCAAGAAGATCGAAGACCTGCGCATTGGCGCACGTATCGAAGTGGACGAGTCCAAGGACGATCCGCTGGACTTCGTGCTCTGGAAAGGCGTCAAACCGGGCGAACCCAGTTGGGAATCGCCATGGGGCGCCGGGCGTCCGGGCTGGCACATCGAGTGCTCGGTGATGTCCACCTGCTGCCTGGGTGAGACGTTCGATATTCATGGCGGCGGCAGCGACCTTGAGTTTCCGCACCATGAAAACGAAATCGCCCAGAGCGAAGCGGCCACTGGCAAGACCTACGCCAATGCGTGGTTGCACTGCGGCATGATCCGCATCAATGGCGAGAAGATGTCCAAGTCATTGAACAACTTCTTCACCATCCGCGACGTGCTGGAAAAATACCCGCCGGAAGTGGTGCGCTATCTGCTGGTTTCCAGTCACTACCGCAGCGCGATCAACTATTCCGAAGACAGTCTCAGGGAATCCAAGAGCGCGCTGGAGCGTTTCTACCACGCCCTTCGTGGCTTGCCGGTTTCCGAGCCGCTAGGTGGTGAGGCATTCGTGGAGCGTTTCTCTGCGGCCATGAACGACGACTTCGGTACGCCTGAAGCGTGCGCGGTGTTGTTCGAGATGGTTCGTGAAATCAACCGTTTGCGAGAAACAGACTTGGCGGCCGCCGCCGGTTTGGCGGCGCGCTTGAAACAATTGGCCAGTGTGTTGGGTGTCTTGCAGCTTGAAGCCGATGACTTTTTGCGCGCAGGCGCGGAAGGGCGGGTTGATGCGGCAGAAGTCGAAGCGCTGATCCAGGCGCGTCTCGCTGCCCGCGCGGCCAAGGATTGGGCCGAGTCCGACCGCATCCGCGACCAGATCACCGCCATGGGCGTGGTGCTGGAAGATGGGAAGGGCGGGACGACCTGGCGGTTGGCGGATTGATTAGCTGACGGCTGGCTGTAATTCCCTGTGGGAGTCGCCCAAGTGTCCCAGGCACCACGCTGTCGCGCAGCAAACACGGACCCTGTAGGAGTGAGCTTGCTCGCGATTCGGCCTGTCAGTCGATGAATATATTGCCTGTACTGGAGCTATCGCGAGCAAGCTCACTCCTACAGTAAAAAGCATTCCAAATCAGATAGTTATATTTTGTTTGATAGGAGCGGTGCTTGCCCGCGATACAGGCACCTCGGTGTTTGATCTGAAACCGAGGTGCCTGTATCGCGAGCAAGCTCAGCTCCCACAAGGATGGCGTTCCAAATTAGATGATTGCGGTAATTTCAATCGGTGCAGGCTCAACCCTGCTGTTCCCGTAACCGCTTATAAAGCGTATTCCTGCTTACCCCCAGGCGCTTGGCCAGTTGGGAAATATTACCGCCCGCCGCCCGCAACAGCTCTTCCAGATTCTCCGCCTCGCGCAGCTGTGCTTTATCGCTGAGGACCGGCTGCATGCCCTGTAAGTCCATCTCAAGATCCGCGAAGAAATCATCCGGAAGATGCTCCGTACCTATGACCTCATCGTCCGCCAGCGCCAACGCCACCTGAATCACATTGCTGAGCTGGCGCAAGTTGCCCGGCCACGGGTGGCGATCAAACAACTCCAGCACTTTCGGCTCGAAGCCTCGAGTCTGCTGCACTTCGCGATGCTGCTCCCAGAGTCGCTGAACCAGAGCGGCCTTGTCGGTACGCTCACGCAGCGGCGGCAGCTCCAGATTCAGCCCGCTGATCCGGTAATACAAATCCTGACGAAAGCGCCCGGCCAATACTTCGTCGCGCAAGTTGCGGTTCGTCGCGGAGATCAGTCGCACATCCACCGGATGCAATTCGCTGCTGCCTAACGGCTGCACGCAACGTTCCTGCAAAACCCGTAACAGACGAGCCTGAACCGGCAGCGGCATGTCGCCGATTTCGTCGAGGAACAGCGTGCCCTTGTCCGCTTTGCGAATCAGACCGATGTTGCCTTTATGGTGCGCGCCGGTGAATGCGCCTTTTTCATAGCCAAACAGCTCCGACTCCACCAGTTCGGCCGGAATGGCTGCACAGTTCACCGCGATCAATGGCTTGGTGGATCGGGAGCTGGCGTTGTGCAGCGCTTTGACGAACACCTCTTTACCCACACCGGTTTCGCCATGAATCAGCAGGGCGATGTTCTTCTCAAGCAGCCGCTCGGCCTGGCGCACGGCTTTGTCGACCCTCGCATCTCCAAGGCTGACCGACGACAGAGGGACCCCGTCGTGCGGCGCCGGTTTCGGTGCGGGCTGAAAAGCGTGAATGTTTAGCGGATTACGTTTGGGCCGTCTCAATACACCATGAAAGCGATTGTTGCCGGAGGCCAGTAGCGAGAAGGGCAGGCCTTCAGGTTGATTGAGCAGAAAAGCCGTCGGGTTATTGAACAGCGCCTCGATACTGGTCCGCATCAGGCTGACCCCCAACAAATTGTCGGCGCGACGGTTCGCGCTGATGATCCGCCCGCTTTCATCAAATATCAGCAAGCCTGCCCACTGGCTGTCGAGGTTGTTCAGTCCGGTGTTGAAGGTCAGCTGAAAGTGGCTGTCCTGAAACTGGTCGAGGATCAGTCGGTTCTCCACCGACTGACTCATCATTTTCACCATGCCCAGCGTGTGGGAAGGCGGCAGGAAGCTATCGCTGGAAACATCCAGTACCGCAACCAATCGTCGCGCCGCATCGTAAATCGGTGCCGCCGAGCCGGTCATGAAACGGTTGGCTTTGAGAAAGTGTTCGTTGTGCTCGATATGTACGGCCTGTTCGCAGACGAGCGCAGTGCCAATGGCATTGGTCCCCGTGGCGCTTTCGATCCAGCTGGCGCCTGCCATGAAACCATGCGCGTGGGAGGGTTCGACAAAACGCTGGGTGCCCCACGACTTGAGCAACTGACCACGATTATCGGCCAGCATGATCAGGCAGTTGGAATTACTGAGGATGTTTTCGTAAAACGGCAGGACTTCCTGGTGGGTGGTGTGCACCAGCGCCTGATGGCGCTCCAGTAACTGCGATACCTGATCCGTCGGCAACTGGCCGAAAGAGGGTCTGGACTGATGACTCAGACCAAAGTCCCTACAGCGGGACCATGAGTCTCGGATGATGGCGTCATGAGCAACGGATGCACGGTGTATGGCCATGGTGGATCCTGCATGTATTTTTATTTTTCTTATTGATCTGGCACGGGCGTCCAATCCCGTGCGTGCGTCCAGTGTCGCTCAGGATTGTTCAAAGTCAATGTTCAGTTTGTTCAGGTGTTCAGTTTTTATTGTTCACTTTTGTTCAGCACTGAACGCTCGTCAGGCCCGTTATATCGGGCCGAGGCTCTATCTCGGGCCTGTGCGCAGCAATGCCCGGTTTGGCACGATTGTCGCTATCTCCTGACAAGAATTCGCGCACACCCTGAATAAGAACTGACAAAAAAGGGCAAGCCATGTCTCTAACGCTGGAGCACGTCAGCCGTGTGGTCGACGGCCAAACCTGGATCGACGACGCATCGTTGAGTTTCGAACCCGGTTCTTTCAATGTCTTGCTGGGCCGTACACTGTCCGGCAAGACCAGTCTGATGCGGCTGATGGCCGGGCTGGACAAGCCTGATCGTGGTCGCATCCTGATGAACGGCAAGGACGTCACCCAGACGGCCGTTCGCCATCGCAATGTGTCGATGGTGTATCAGCAGTTCATCAATTACCCGAGCATGACCGTTTTCGAGAACATTGCCTCGCCATTGCGTCAGGCCGGTGTCGCCGCTGACGTGATCCAGAGCAAAGTGCTGGAAACCGCGAAGATGCTGCGCATCGAGAAGTTTCTGACCCGCTATCCACTGGAGCTGTCCGGTGGTCAGCAGCAGCGCACTGCCATGGCCCGGGCGCTGGTCAAGGATGCCGACCTGATTCTGTTCGATGAGCCGCTGGTCAACCTCGACTACAAGCTGCGCGAAGAGCTCCGTCAGGAAATGCGCGAGCTGTTCGAAGCACGCCACACCATCGCTATCTACGCCACCACTGAACCCAATGAAGCCTTGGCCCTGGGCGGCACGACCACGGTGCTGCATGAAGGTCGGGTGATTCAGAGTGGCCGGACGCCGGAGGTTTACCACCAGCCGCAAACCGTTCTGGCAGCAGAACTGTTCTCCGAGCCGCCGATCAATTTGATGCCTGGTCGTATTCAGGGCAGTGAAGTCAGCTTTGCCAATTTCGTCCATTTCCCCCTCAACGTTGATCTGCGCAAGATCGGCGATGGCGAGTACCGCTTTGGCGTTCGCCCCAGCCACCTGAGTCTGGTGCCATCCAATGATGATGATCTTGAGCTGGCAGTGACGGTAGAGCTGGCGGAAATCAGCGGCTCTGAGACGTTTCTGCATGTGCGTAACGAGCATTTCCCGCTGGTGCTGCACTTGCCTGGGGTACATGCCTACGACGTTGATGCGTCGATTCGGGTGTACATCCCGACCCATAAATTGTTTGTGTTCGATGAGCAGGGTCGCCTGATTCAGGCACCCGGCTTGCGTATGGCGAGGGTTGCCTGATGGCCGAGATTCGACTGCAAAACCTCGCTCACAGCTATAGCAAACATCCGAACGGGCCAGAGGATTATGCGATTCGTGAGATGAGCCATATCTGGGAGCAGGGCGGGGCGTACGCGCTACTGGGGCCTTCCGGGTGTGGTAAATCGACTTTGCTGAACGTCATTTCCGGGCTGCTCAGCCCTTCCGAAGGCCAGGTGATGTTTGACTCCAAAGTGGTCAACGACTTGTCGCCGGAGCAGCGCAACATCGCTCAGGTTTTCCAGTTTCCGGTGGTCTACGACACCATGACGGTGTACGACAACCTCGCCTTTCCCTTGCGCAATCAGGGCATGGACGAGAAGAGGATTCAAACCAAGGTTCATGAAATTGCCGATGTGCTGGACCTGCAGCCTTTACTGAAGAAAAAGGCCCGCAACCTCACCGCTGACGAAAAGCAGAAAGTCTCCATGGGTCGTGGTCTGGTGCGTGATGACGTGTCGGCGATTCTGTTCGACGAACCACTCACGGTGATCGACCCGCATTTGAAGTGGAAGCTGCGGCGCAAGCTCAAGCAGATCCACGAGCAATTCAACATCACCATGGTTTACGTCACCCATGATCAGCTCGAAGCTTCGACCTTCGCTGACAAGATCGCAGTCATGTATGGCGGTGCGATTGTCCAGTTCGGTACGCCACGAGAACTGTTCGAAAAACCACGCCACACATTCGTTGGTTATTTCATCGGTAGCCCGGGGATGAATCTCATTGAAGTCATCCCGCAAGCCGGCGGTGTGGGCTTTGGTGATGCTCATCTGCCGCTGTCCGAATCCATGCAGCAGCTCATCGCCGAGAAAAAATGGACCAGCCTGAAAGTCGGCATCCGGCCCGAGTTTGTGCATGTCTGGGACGGACCGGTGGACGATGCGTTATGCGCTGAGGTCAGTCATGTTGAAGACCTTGGCACTTACAAGATTTTGACCCTGCGCCTCGCCGGGCAAGCCTTGAAAGTGCGGCTGCAGGAAGACAAACCGGTACCCGTGGGCCAGGCCTGGATCAGCTTCCCGAGCCAGTGGCTGATGGTCTATGCGGACGATTACTTGCTGGAGTCAGGCCATGAATAATAAGGTTCAGAACAACAAGGCATGGTGGTTGGTATTGCCGGTTTTCCTGTTGGTGGCGTTCAGCGCCATTATCCCGATGATGACCGTAGTCAATTATTCGGTGCAGGACATCTTCGATCAGTCCAGCCGTTACTTTGTCGGCACCGACTGGTTCAGGCAGGTCCTGCAGGACCCGCGTCTGCATGACTCGTTACTGCGTCAGTTCATCTATTCCGCGTGTGTGCTGCTGATCGAGATTCCGTTGGGGATAGCTATCGCGCTGTGCATGCCGAGTAAGGGGCGCTGGTCCACGGTCTGCCTGATCGTCATGACCATTCCGCTGCTGATTCCATTTAACGTCGTCGGCACCATCTGGCAGATTTTTGGGCGTGGCGATATTGGTTTGCTGGGCTATACGCTCAACAACGTTCTGGGCATCAATTACAACTATGCGGCCAACGCATCGGACGCCTGGGTGACGGTGTTGATCATTGATGTCTGGCACTGGACATCGCTGGTTGCGCTGCTTTGCTATTCCGGCTTGCGGGCGATCCCGGATGTTTACTACCAGGCAGCACGCATTGATCGGGCCTCCAGTTGGGCGGTGTTCCGACATATCCAGTTACCGAAGATGAAAAGTGTGTTGCTGATCGCCGTGATGCTGCGCTTCATGGACAGCTTCATGATCTATACCGAGCCCTTCGTGCTGACCGGCGGCGGGCCGGGCAACTCCACCACCTTCCTCAGTCAGACCCTGACGACCATGGCGCTGGGCCAGTTCGACCTGGGCCCTGCAGCGGCATTCTCGCTGGTGTATTTCCTGATCATCCTGCTGGTGTCGTGGGTGTTCTACACCGCCATGACCCATAGCGAAAAGAACTGAGGAGGCGGACATGAACCTGCGCAAAATCATACCGCTGTGGATTTACCTGCTGTTTCTGCTGGTGCCGATCTACTGGCTGGTGAACATGTCGTTCAAGACCAACACTGAAATCCTCGGCGGCCTGACCCTGTGGCCGCAGGATTTCACCCTGGCCAACTACAAAGTGATTTTCACCGACGAAAGCTGGTACAGCGGCTACATTAATTCTCTGTACTACGTTTGCCTCAATACCGTGATCTCGCTAAGTGTCGCCTTGCCCGCCGCTTATGCGTTTTCCCGCTATCGTTTTCTGGGCGACAAGCACCTGTTCTTCTGGCTGCTGACCAATCGCATGGCACCGCCTGCGGTTTTCCTGCTGCCATTCTTCCAGTTGTATTCGTCCATCGGCCTGTTCGATACCCACATTGCCGTCGCGCTGGCTCATTGCCTGTTCAACGTGCCATTGGCGGTGTGGATTCTGGAGGGCTTCATGTCCGGTGTGCCCAAGGAGATCGACGAAACCGCCTACATCGACGGGTATAGCTTTCCCAAGTTTTTCGCCAAGATATTTGTGCCGCTGATTGGCTCGGGTATCGGTGTGACGGCGTTCTTCTGCTTCATGTTCTCCTGGGTTGAGCTGCTGCTGGCTCGCACCCTGACGTCGGTCAACGCCAAGCCGATTGCGGCGGTGATGACGCGTACGGTATCGGCTTCGGGGATTGATTGGGGTGTCCTGGCGGCGGCGGGGGTGTTGACCATCCTGCCGGGCATGCTGGTGATCTGGTTCGTTCGTAACCACGTGGTCAAGGGCTTTGCTCTTGGTCGGGTCTGAGGAGTCGAAAAAATGGAGTGGATGTCCTGGACACTGCCCACCGCGATCTTCTTTGGCAGCATTGCGTTGCTGCTGGCAGGGATGACGGTGTGGGAATTGCGCTCGGCCAGTCTTGAGCGTCGTGGTTTTCTGCCGATTGCCACCACCCGTGGCGACCGACTGTTCATCGGGCTGTTGGGTAGCGCTTATCTGCATCTGCTGGTGATCGGCGCGACTGACTGGAGTATCTGGGTTGCTTCAGGGATTTCTCTGGTGTGGCTCCTGGTAGTAATGCGGTGGGGTTAGAGAGCGGATGGGCGCAAATGCCTGGCTGATCCGCCAAGTGGGATTCGAAGCGGGACTACATAAGAAACAACACTGGAGGTGTCTATGTTCAATAAGAAAAACAAGCTGCGACATAGCGTGACGCTGGCGACAATGGTGATGCTCAGCGGATTGAGCGTTTCGGCATGGGCCGATCAGTATGAAGATGCGGCCAAGAAGTGGGCGGCCAGCGAGTTCAAGCCGAGCACGCTGTCCGATGCCGAACAATTGAAAGAACTGGAGTGGTTCATCAAGGCTGCCGAGCCGTTTCGCGGCATGGACATCAAGGTGGTTTCCGAAACCTTGACCACCCACGAGTACGAATCTAAAACCCTGGCCAAGGCGTTCACCGAAATCACCGGCATCAAGGTCACCCATGACTTGCTGCAGGAAGGTGATGTGATTGAAAAGCTGCAGACCGCCATGCAGTCGGACAAGAGCATTTACGACGGCTGGGTGAATGACTCCGACCTGATCGGTACCCATTTCCGTTACGGCAAGGCGATGTCCCTGACCGATCTGATGGCCAGTCCGGAAGGCAGCAAGGTCACGTCTCCAACGCTGGATCTGAAGGATTTCATCGGTACTTCGTTCACTACAGCACCGGACGGCAAGCTCTATCAATTGCCCGATCAGCAATTCGCCAACCTTTACTGGTTCCGCGCTGACTGGTTTGACCGCGCAGACCTGAAAGCGAAATTCAAGGCCAAGTACGGCTACGAGCTGGGCGTGCCGGTCAACTGGTCGGCGTATGAAGACATTGCCAAGTTCTTTAGCGAAGACGTCAAGGAAATCGACGGCAAGAAAGTCTACGGCCACATGGACTACGGCAAGAAAGACCCATCGCTGGGCTGGCGCTTCACCGATGCCTGGTTCTCCATGGCGGGCAGTGGCGACAAGGGGCTGCCTAATGGTTTGCCGGTGGACGAGTGGGGTATTCGAGTAGAGGACTGCCATCCGGTGGGTTCCAGCATTACCCGTGGCGGCGACACCAACGGGCCAGCAGCTGTGTTTGCAACCCAGAAATACATCGATTGGCTGAAAGCCTACGCACCACCTGAAGCCGCAGGCATGACGTTCTCCGAATCCGGGCCGGTACCTTCCCAGGGCAACGTTGCTCAGCAAATATTCTGGTACACCGCTTTCACGGCTGACATGACCAAGGCGGGTCTGCCAGTCATGAACGCCGATGGCACGCCGAAATGGCGTATGGCGCCTTCGCCGAAAGGCCCGTACTGGAAAGAAGGCATGAAGCTGGGTTATCAGGACGTGGGTTCCTGGACCTTCCTCAAATCGTCCGACGAGAAAAAGCGTCTGGCTGCCTGGCTCTACGCGCAGTTCGTGACGTCGAAAAGCGTTTCCCTGAAGAAAACCATCGTGGGCCTGACGCCGATTCGTGAGTCGGACATCAACTCCAAGGAAATGACCGCGCTGGCACCCAAACTCGGTGGGCTTGTAGAGTTCTACCGCAGCCCGGCCCGCGTGCAATGGTCGCCTACCGGGACCAACGTGCCGGATTATCCGAAACTTGCTCAGTTGTGGTGGAGCCACGTTGCCGAGGCTGTGACCGGCGAGAAAACCGCACAGCAGGCACTGGACGGTCTGGCCAAGGATCAGGATGCGATCATGACGCGTATCGAGCGCTCCAAGGTTCAGGAGGCCAGCAAGTGCGCGCCTAAAATGAACCCGGAAACCTCTGCAGAAGAGTGGTACACCAAAGCCGAGCAGAGTGGTGGCAAGTTCCTGGCCCCACAACGCAAGCTGGCCAATGAGAAACCGAAGGGCGAAACCATTGCCTATTCAGACTTGTTGAAAAGCTGGGAAGCGGCCAAGAAGTAAGGCTGTCGAGGAATGAAAAACGGCACCCTTGGGTGCCGTTTTTTATTGCATGACGCGGCGCATCAACCGTGCAGGGTTTCCGCTGCGTACAGGGTGTTTTCAAGCAGGCAGGCGCGAGTCATCGGGCCTACGCCCCCCGGTACCGGCGTGATCCAGCCAGCGCGGGGCAGGGCGGTTTCATAAACCACATCGCCAACCAGCTTGCCGTCGTCCTGACGATTGATGCCAACGTCGATCACGATAGCGCCTTCCTTGATCCACTCGCCTTTGACCAGCCCTGGCTTGCCAGCCGCCACCACCACCAGATCGGCCCGGCCAACGTGGCCCGCCAGGTCCTTGGTGAAGCGGTGGGTCACGGTCACGGTGCAACCGGCCAGCAACAGCTCCATGGCCATCGGGCGACCGACGATGTTGGATGCGCCCACAACCACGGCGTCCAGACCATACAAATCAACACCGGTGCTTTCCAGCAGGGTCATGATGCCTTTAGGTGTGCAGGGGCGCAGTAGCGGAATGCGCTGTGCCAGACGACCGACGTTATAAGGATGGAAGCCATCCACGTCTTTGTCCGGGCGAATGCGCTCCAGCAACAGGGAGGCATCCAGATGTTCGGGCAGTGGCAATTGCAGCAGTACGCCGTCGATGTTCGCGTCGTCATTGAGGCGATCGATCAGGCCGGTCAGTTCTGCTTGTGACGTCTGGGCGGGCAGGTCGTAGGCCTGAGAGACAAAGCCGACTTCTTCACAGTCTTTACGCTTGTGCGAGACATAGACCTGGGAAGCGGGGTCGCTGCCCACAAGAATCACTGCGAGGCCGGGTGTGCGCAGGCCTTGCTCGCGACGTTCGGCGACCCGTTTGGCGATCTGCTGACGCAGGCTGGCTGCGATCGCTTTGCCGTCGATTAGTTTTGCAGTCATTACGCGTGATTAACCATCGAGAGGGATCGGAAAAGAGCGCGCATTCTCGCATGTCATCGCGCGTGGGCAAAGGCGCTTGGTCTGCATATTCTCCTAACTCCTTTATCTAACTGAATTTTTTTCTAAAAAAGAGTTGACGACCTTTAGGGTCGTCTATAAGATTCGTCGCACTTGCCGGGTACAACCCAGCACTGGTTAAGCTGGCACTCATAACCAAGTCGATGTTTAGATGAGGTTCGGTGTTGAATCAGGCGGAGCGGTTACTTAGCTCAGTGTGATTAAAAAGCCTTTTAATTTGTAATCGTTAAAGAGTACAGATTATATAAGTGCCCGTAGCTCAGCTGGATAGAGCATCCGCCTTCTAAGCGGATGGTCGCAGGTTCGAGTCCTGCCGGGTGCGCCATTAAGGCAGCTTTGGCAAGTGCAAGTAAGATGTCACGGTTACATGCAATATGGTGGGCGTAGCTCAGTTGGTAGAGCACGGGATTGTGACTCCCGTTGTCGAGGGTTCGATCCCCTTCGTCCACCCCATATTTAGAAAGGCGCCAGACTTATAATCTGGCGCCTTTGCTTTAAAAGCTTGTACGCGGATGTGGTGGAATTGGTAGACACACTGGATTTAGGTTCCAGCGCCGCAAGGTGTGAGAGTTCGAGTCTCTCCGTCCGCACCAAGAACAATTACGTGGGGTTCCAGCGACTCCCACGTAAGCTAGAAGAAAGGCCGCCTAGAGCGGCCTTTCTTTTGTCTGGCGTTCCATCATCTTCCAGCACCTTCCATAAATTTTTAGTACATTGCCCAGTACCTCGTTAATTTGAGACTTGTGTTGATGTACTAAATGCCTCTGACTGACACCGCCGTCCGGCAACCCAAACCCAAACCCAAACCCAAACCCAAACCCAAACCCAAAGACAAAGACTGCTCGCTCAGTGATAGCGACGGTCTGGCTCTGTTCGTTTCTACGCGGGGCGTGAAGTCGTGGCACTTCCGTTACTCCTGGCATGGCAAGCAGCCCCGCATATCGTTGAGCACGTACCCCGAAATCACCCTACGCGAGGCCAGGGAACTCCGGGATCAATCGCGGGCGCTGGTTGCGAAGGGCATAGACCCGCGTACAAGCCGCCGTCAGGTGCAACAGGCTGCCGCTGCGTCTCAGGAAAACACCTTCGAGGCTGTCGCGAACCGCTGGTACGAATTCAAGAAACCCCGCCGCACCGTTTCCAAGAAGGGCGGCGCTGCACAGTCGCGGCTGTACCTGGACAAGGACCTCATCCCGGTGCTGGGCCGTATCCCGATTCCAGAGGTAACCCGCGCTGATGTACTAACGGCAGTACGTCGGGTTGAAAAGCGTGGCGCGTTGAACGTCGCCGAGAAGTGCCGCACCTGGTTAAACCAGATATTCCGGTATTCCATTGCTGAAGGCTTGATCGATCTGAATCCAGCGGCAGACATCGATATCGTCGCCGCCGTACAGCCGCCGGTTAAGCACAACCCTTACATCAGGTGCGACGAGATAAAGGAATTCCTGGATGTCATCGCCGCTTCCCGAACATCACCGTTCACCAAGCTGGCAATACGGTTGCTGTTGCTGACTGGGGTTCGAGCGGGGGAACTGAGGATTGCAACACCAGACCAGTTCGATCTGGATGCCGCGCTGTGGACGACACCGACTGACCGGGTAAAGCAATTGAGGGTGAGGGTTAGAACGGAAGGGGATGAGATACCGCCATATCTGGTGCCACTGTCGCGGCAGGCGGTTGCTGTGGTGCGCGAAATCACATCGCTGACAGGTGGGCGCACAAAAGTTGCTTATTCCGGGCAGGAACCACCCGAACACGCCAATGAGCGAAAACACTGTCAACGATGCAATAACGACGATGGGATACAAAGACCGCCGACTGGCCAAGGGATACGCGGCACTATCTCAACAGCCCTGAACGAGGCGGGGTATGAGGATAAGTGGATTGATGCAAAGCTGTCGTATGCCAGTGGTGACAAGGTCCAAAGGACCTACAACCATGCGATGTATGTCGAACTGCGTAGAGGGATGGTGCAGACGTGGGCGGATTACTTGGATAGGCTGGCGGCTGGTGATTTATCGCTATCCTTGCGCGCCCTTGCCGCGCTTACCTGAGCCTTGCTCCATTCCAGCACCTCGGACTTGACCCAGGCAACTGCGCGGCCACCCAGCTTAGCCTGGCTGGGAAAGGTTCCCTTGTTCGCCATGTCGTAAATCTTCGAGGTGCTGATGCCGGTCACCAGGTTAACGGCCGGCAGTCTGATGAATTCGATCTGTTCGTGGTTGCGTGCGGTATTCATTGATAATTCTCCTGTGCGCGCCGCTCGGCCAGTTGTGCCTGGCGCGCTTTGCAGCATTTATGGTGATTGCCATGGGAGCGAGCCGTGTTGCGCTGGTCGCACATTACGTTGAGGTCGAGCGGCCCCATTCGCGCGCTCCGGATCTTGGTCTTGCGGCGTAGGATGTTCACTTCTTTGCTACCTCCAATGCATCGATGATTGACCAGATGCACAGCGCTTGCCTGAATGGGTATCCCGTAGCCCCGCTTGAGGTTCTGGGCGATTTCAGTCAGCCCGCCAACCTTCTAGAGCGGGGCGGGTGTGGAGTTGATTGTCTCGAGGGCGTAATTTCAGCTTTCGCGGAAACCGAATTGGTCCAACTGCTTGGGCTGCGGTGGCCTCCCGGCGACGGCGATCTGTAGCTTGGTGGGCTCCGGTACTGCTTACGGTGGCTATGCAATTGGCTGGCAACCGGCTACGGGGGTGGCAGCGCGTTGGCAGGGGGCTGTCGTACTGTTGGGTTCATGCGGCATCTCAGAATCCGTTATTGTCTATTTGCTTGGGCGTAGCGACGTGACATCATTCAGCCAGTTTTAGACAAGGATTTGCTATGCCAGGTTTAGATAAGTGGTTGAATAGGGTTGCGTTATTTAGCCAGATTCTATTGGTAATAATTGCCATAGTTACTGTCAAGCTAACTGTTATACCTCTTTACCAAAAGGAGCTAAGTTCAGAGGAGCTGGCAAAAGCTCAAATCCAGCTAGGTGTTGTTCAGTCGAGAATTAATGAGCTAACTTCAGATGTTGGTGCTAAGGAAAAAGAGCTAAATTTGACTGTTTTGAAATTGCAAGAGGCCGAAAGAGCTGAGACCGTAAGTCGGGCTAACTTGGCGTCTGTTAATTATGAGCTAAAGATTCAAGCAAAGAATCTTGCAGACCTTAAAGTACAGAATAGAAAAATTTCAGAAGAGTCCTCTCAGCTAAAGAAAGCTCTAGAATCTGAAAGTCAACTCAAATTTCGACAGGCTTTAGAGTGGTTTATGATGGTTTCCGACATGGATAGAAATTGCTACCGACCAGACCTAGCAGAACTTCGTAAAAAAAATGATGAAAAGGGACGAAGTGCAGATAAGGAATGTAATCCTTATTCGTATATTAAGGCCGGTGTCGCAACCCTTAGAAAACGCCGGCATGATGCCGCGGGGGATCCATTAAACCTCCCTGGCAGCACGCTCGATAAGTGGCTTAGCTTGGCCGATGCGGAAGCAGAGAAACAAAGGAGCCAGTTGCACGGTGCATTCAATGCTGTGGTTTTTGAGAGTCTTGTAAAAGGCAGTAGTGAGAGAGAAGATGGAGAGCCTTTTAGCGAGTATAGGAAGCGTTTGGAAGGTATTTTTAAATTAAGAGATGACTACGCAAGCAAGGCGAGAGACCAGGATATGGACGTTGCTAGCAAATTTATCCGCAGCCTTGGATTACCTATGTAGATCAGCTTGATAAGCAAGAGCGTTACTGTTTCGGCTGTATAGTCGGCATTGCTAATGCTGGTAGTAAAGTTAGAGGTGGTGATGCCGGCATAGATTTATCACTTGCGCAGCTCATGTTAACTGATGGAACTCAATATGAAATTCAGTTCTGATGTTATTGGTAGGGTGGTGACAGGGCTTTACTTGGTTGCAGTTTGTGTTCTGGTTTTTTTGAAACGTGATACGTTACCTAGCATGGGATTGAACGAAATCGGCGACTTCCTTGCAGGTGCATTTGGGCCGGTGGCTTTTTTGTGGCTGATCCTCGGCTACTTGCAGCAAGGTCGCGAGCTCAAGCTAAGTTCTGAAGCCCTGAGGATGCAGGCTGCTGAGCTTAAAAACTCGGTTGAGCAGCAAACCCAATTAGTAGCCGTTGGGCGTGAACAGATTACTGCCCAGACGAAAGCGTTAAAGCAAGATCGGCTGCGCTACGAACAGAGCATGAACGCAAATATCGTTTTTATCGCCGGTAAACTTAATCTCGGCACGCCAACCATACATAACTACCAAATAACTAACGTTGGAGCTGACGCTCTTGATATAGAAATGTTGGTCAGATTGCCGAACGGCAGAAGTATGTCAGCAACTATTGCGTTTCTAAAAAAAGATCAATTTGAGGATGTCCCGTTCGAGTATGTCGATATCGAGGAGGATTTCCTCACCACATTGCATTTTTTTTACCGAACGTACGATGGGCGAGCTATGGAAATTAAGAAGGACTTTGCTATATCTGCCGATACCAAGAAATTAACCATTTCTCGCCCTATCAAGAAAAGCGACCTGTAATCAGGCCTCCTGAGCTGGCAGGTTCAGTGGGTTCTCCCACGGTAGTTAAAGCCTCTAGCATCTGTGCGAAGGGCTTTTCGGTGCTAGGGTTGGCTTGGGCAATACGCCTACAGCCAAAAGGAAGCGAAAAATGAACATCAAGTCAGATTTGTCGGGGCTGAAAAAGCTGCAGGAGAATATGGAAGCCCTTAGCGGTAGCCATGAAATTTCATTGTCTGAAATCCTGACTGATGACTTTGTATCCAGTCACAGCAAATTCGCTGACTTCGACACCCTATTGGCTGAGGTTGGTGTCACTACGCCCGAGCAGTTCAAAGAACTGCCGGACGATGAATTCGACGCGTTCATTGCTGGCCACACCGATTTTGACAGCTGGTTAGATATGCAACAGCAGGGTGCGGCTGCATATGCACGAGCGAAGATACTGAAGGGCCTTTAACTTCGCGCCACCTGAGCTGGCGGGTTCATCGCGAAGTAAATCCGGGCGCATGCCTCTGCATCCGGACGCGCACGGTGGCCACCGACCAGCTCTTCGCCAGTGAAGTGCAGAAGGGCTTCGGCAACGGTCGGTACCTTGTACATTCCCCAGCGGCCGAAACCGGCTTCGATCATCTTGGCAGTAGGCGGGCACTTGACCAAGTTCTTGCTGGACTGGCATGTGCATTAGTTCGGCACGGCCTTGAAATTGTCGGCAGCCTGTTCGCCGATAAAGCGCTTGATGGCAATGTGCATGATGAGGTCATCGAAACTGACGTTGTGCGCAACCCGAAGCGATGCCTGTTCGTAGACACGCAGGAAGCCGCCGAGTGCTTCTATTTCAGGGATGCCGTGCTCCAGCGCCATTTCGGTGGTGATGCCGTGGATAGCGGCAACTTCATCTGGAATCACCCAGCCGTCTGGGCGGATCATCGCCCCGAACGAGTCGAGCAACTCGCCTTGCGGGTGTACAGCAGAATGCACAGTCAACCAAGTGAGACTGGCGCGGATCATCGCTTGGGTCCTTGAAGCGCCGCAGGCCCGTTGTTTCGGTGTCGTAGATTGCGATCAGTTGGGACATTTGAGTTTCTCCAGGCGAAAAGAAGCGCCAGTAGGCGCTTTAGCGTGTTGCGGGAGGGGTTAGCTGGCTTGTTTTCGTTGATAGGCTTCAATGCACTGACGAGGATTTCGCCCGGAATGCCATCAGGCGCTAAAGCCTTCTCAATTAAGGTCTTTTCTTTCACGCCCTGATGATGCTTGGGCTTATCACGCAAAGGCATGACGTTAAGCAGATCTTTCACGCAGTATCTCACTTGAAATGGTGGCGATTCATCACCATCATCGAATTGCCCCAAAGAACGGAGGCAGGAGGACGGTCGATGTCTGAGATGGAAAAGCTGGCTGCAACAATGTTGCAGAAAAAAAACGAAGAAACTGCCAAGGCAGAGGCGCTCAAATCGTCCAGAGAAGCCAAGATTAAGCAATGGGTTGAATCGCTGGATAAGCTTTTCGCTAACATCGAAAAATGGTTTGAACCTCTGATCGAAAATGAACTGGTAGGAATCGAGCGTTTTGATAAAAAAATCACTGAGTCTGCAAACAGTGAATATCGGGTTAGTTATGAAGCGCCTGCCTTCGCCTTAGTGGTAAACGGGAAAGCTGCACGGATTGAACCTAAGGCGCTTTACTTGAACGGTAGCGATGGTGTCGTCGAGATCAAAGCTAACGACAAGCAATATCTGCTTATCAGGAACGTGGCTGACGAGACTGAATGGCGGCTGGTCGATGCAGCCAATAAAACGAGTAAGGGGGTTCCCTTCACTCAAGACTCGCTGGCTCGTGCATTCATGCACTACCTGTAAGAAAATTTAAATAGTCGGGAACCCGACACCTGCTAGCGCTGATCCTTGCGCCATCGATGCCCCGCCACCGTGCGGGGTTTTTATTGGCAGCAACCTGGAGGCCACCCCATGAAAGCCCCAGTCAGGAGCAAGAGCATGGCGAACCACCCGGAAGGAATTGTCGAGGCCATTGGCGCCTCCGTGTCGAGTAAGGGCGTGTTCGTCGGGGCCACGACTGGCTTGGTCGGCTGGCTGTCCCAAGTGAACTGGATCGGTATGGCCGGTGTGTTTGTGGCCGTGCTGGGGCTGATCATCAACGCCTATTTCTAGGCATGTCGTGATCGGCGCGAGGATGCAGAGAGCAAGGGGCGCATCCAGGCACTGCGTGGGCAATTCCAACGATGAACCAATCTGGCACCCGAACCGCCTTCGTATTGTGGCTATGAGTGCTGCTGGTGTTTTCGCTTGAAAGACCAACGAGCGCTACCCCGATCAGGCCATCATCCCCGCCCGGGGGGGCGTCGTTCCTACCATTGGCCACGGTTCGACTCGTTACGAAGACGGCCAGCCGGTCAAGCTCGGCGATCGCATCGCGCTGAAGTGCTGGCCCGCAACCTGATCACCCAAGACGAAAAGATATTCGTCGCCTCGCTGCCCGGCGTGAGCCTATGCAAGCTGGAGTTTGATCTGTACATGGACTTCTTTGCCAGTACGGCATTGGCACCCGGTTCAAAGGCTCGCCGCGCCGCGATCTGCTGTCGGGTAATGCAACATCAGCCCCAAAAGATGCGTCACAACCTAGAACTGCTGCCGTAGATCCAGAGGTGCGGGTTGCAAACGAAATCCTCGACCAGTTGGATGACATGCGCTTGTCGACAGGAGCCATGGATGCTGATGGTAATTCGGTGACAGTTTCTGCGCGCGAGCTGCTGGCCGATGCTGACGTCGATATCGCCAATGCTCAGGAAGAGTCGCAGGGCTTTGCCGCAGCAGTTGCTTGCTTCCTGCCGCGTGGTGTTGATTAATGCCGAAAAACAGAAAGAGAGAGCGGTATGAAAATGTTGGATTTTGATAGACCGATACGACGAGTCGGTTTTTTGTTGTTTTGCGTGGGTGCTGCGATCGCCCTAGTTTGCGTTATTGCAAATATCAAATATGGCTACAGCGGATTCAGGTTTTATGACGATTTTCGTTTGTTTGAAAGGTATCAGCCGTATTGGTTTCAGCGTTGGCTGACTAGGTCAGTCATCGCAATGCTCGTCGGCGCGTGGATAGCGTGGCTTTACGCGCCGACGATTGGCCGTCTGGTGCGATGGGTACGATCTGGAACTTGGGTCGAGACTAAATAGTCGGGCCCCCCAGGTGCTAGGGGGCGTACGCGAAACCATCTAGGATGGGACAGGGGTATCGGCTGTAGCCAATCAGTTCGGAGCGCTTTAGGAGTTATGAGCAGGACATTCGCCAGCGGACCTAAAGGCGCGTACCAAGAATCAATGGCCTGTCTATCGCGGCGCGATCCGTAATTGGATGGAAAGTGCACCCGGATACCCCGACATCGAGAATCGCCCGGTCCGACCGACCTAACAGGTGGCGCGGCGCGCCTTCGTTGTGTACGATGCGCGCCGGATCAGCTCAGGCTAGAGGGGTCCAACGACAATCATCTAGTACGTGAGTTAGTACATTTGTTTGGGGCCTTGATTCTGGGGCCTTGTCTTGTAAGGCTTTGGGGGCTTAAACGTGGTTCCCTCCGTCCGCACCAAGATTAAAACGCGTCACAGCTGCTATGCGGTCATGACGTTTGAGAAAAGCCGCCTATTGCGGCTTTTTTTGTTTCAGGATTATTGTTTTTCGTCTCGCTGACCGGCCAGCCTGGCTGCCGTCGGTCGTGCGGGGTGTGCTTCGCGGAATGGAATCGACGCTGAGGCCGGGTGCGTGACGCCTTGTGCAAGGCCGTGCCAGACGCGTTTCGGTCGGTCGAGAGTGGCTGCGGTTACCTGTCGCTGATCGTCTGATTCCTTCCTTTATATGCGCCCTTTTTCAGTAGGGTGACTTCTTGAGTTTGACCCACTAGAATGCATGCCCTTGATTCTGGGGTCGGAAACGCCGGCTAACGTCTGTGCAACGAGGAATATCCATGCAAGTTTCTGTTGAAAATACTTCCGCTCTTGAGCGCCGCATGACCATTGGCGTGCCTGCCGAACGCATCGAGACTGAAGTCAACAAGCGTCTGCAGCAGACCGCACGTAAAGCCAAGATCCCTGGCTTCCGTCCAGGCAAAGTGCCTATGAGCGTGATCCGTCAGCGTTATGAAGACGGCGCGCGTCAGGAAGCATTGGGTGATTTGATCCAGGCTACTTTCTATGAAGCTGTGGTTGAGCAAAAGCTGAACCCGGCTGGCGCACCTGCTGTAGAGCCAAAGACCTTTGAGAAAGGCAAAGACCTGGAATACATCGCTACTTTCGAAGTGTTCCCGGAATTCACCGTTGCCGGTTTCGATTCCATCGCCGTTGAGCGTCTGTCTGCAGACGTGGCTGATGCCGATCTGGACAACATGCTGGAAATCCTGCGCAAGCAGAACGTTCGTTTTGAAGTGGCTGATCGTGCTGCCCAGAACGAAGACCAGCTGAACATCGATTTTGTTGGCAAGGTTGACGGCGAAGTATTCGCTGGCGGCTCCGCCACTGGCACCCAGTTGGTACTGGGTTCCGGCCGCATGATCCCTGGCTTCGAAGACGGCCTGGTTGGCGCCAAGGCTGGCGAAGAGCGTGTTCTGAACCTTACCTTCCCGGAAAACTATCAGAACCTTGAGCTGGCAGGTAAAGCTGCCGAGTTCACCGTTACTGTCAACACTGTTTCCGAGCCTAAGCTGCCTGAGCTGAACGAAGAGTTCTTCAAGCAGTTCGGTATCAAGGAAACCGGCATCGACGGCTTCCGCACCGAAGTTCGCAAGAACATGGAGCGCGAGCTGCGTCAGGCCATCAAGTCCAAGGTCAAAAATCAGGTAATGGACGGCTTGCTGGCCGCCAACCCGATCGAAGTGCCAAAAGCCTTGCTGGAAAACGAAGTGAACCGTCTGCGCGTTCAGGCTGTTCAGCAGTTCGGTGGCAACATCAAGCCTGATCAACTGCCGGCCGAGCTGTTCGAAGAGCAAGCCAAGCGTCGCGTTGAGCTGGGTCTGATCGTTGCTGAAGTGGTCAAGCAGTTCGACCTCAAGCCTGATGACACCCGCGTTCGCGAGATGATTCAGGAAATGGCTTCTGCTTACCAGGAGCCTGAGCAGGTCGTGGCCTGGTACTACAAGAACGAGCAGCAAATGAACGAAGTACGTTCGGTTGTGCTTGAAGAGCAAGTTGTGGATACTGTTTTGCAGAAAGCTAGCGTGACCGAGAAGTCGGTCTCCTACGAAGAAGCAGTCAAGCCGGTGGAAGCTCCACAAGCTGACTGATTTGTTTTTTCGTTAGAAAACACCTACAAGCCAGCCTTCGCGCTGGCTTGTGCGTATTCAAGAAATGACTATTTGGGAGTGAATGCGAGACATGTCCCGCAATTCTTATATTCAGCAGCACTCTGACATCCAGGCCGCCGGCGGCCTGGTCCCGATGGTTATCGAGCAGTCCGCCCGTGGCGAACGCGCCTATGACATCTATTCGCGCCTTCTCAAGGAGCGAGTGATCTTTCTGGTAGGCCCGGTAGAAGACTACATGGCCAACCTGATCTGCGCGCAACTGCTGTTCCTTGAAGCGGAAAACCCGGACAAGGATATCCATCTTTACATCAACTCACCGGGCGGTTCGGTGACGGCTGGCATGTCGATCTACGACACCATGCAGTTCATCAAGCCGAACGTATCGACTACCTGTATCGGTCAGGCGTGCAGCATGGGCGCATTCCTGTTGACCGCAGGTGCTCCGGGCAAGCGTTTCTGCCTGCCGAACTCCCGCGTGATGATTCACCAGCCATTGGGCGGTTTCCAGGGCCAGGCTTCGGATATCGAAATCCACGCCAAGGAAATCCTTTTCATTCGTGAGCGTCTCAACACGCTGATGGCCAAGCACAGCGGGCACACTCTGGAAGAGATCGAGCGTGACACCAACCGCGATAACTTCATGAGTGCAGAGGCTGCTCGTGAGTACGGCTTGATCGACGAAGTCATCAGTCAGCGTCCCGCTTAATTAAGCACCTCAAATAAGGCTGGTCGGCTGTTCTGATCACTTGCGGGCTTGAAAAAGCCCGCAATAGCCTTCATCTTGTGTTGCAAGCCTATCGGATTTGGATCGAACGAATGACTGACACCCGCAACGGCGAGGACAACGGCAAGCTGCTCTATTGCTCCTTCTGTGGCAAAAGCCAGCATGAAGTACGTAAGTTGATTGCCGGCCCCTCGGTCTTTATCTGCGACGAGTGCGTCGACCTGTGCAATGACATCATCCGCGAGGAGGTGCAGGAAGCCCAGGCCGAGAGCAGCGCGCATAAATTGCCTTCGCCTAAAGAAATCAGCGGCATCCTTGATCAGTATGTGATCGGTCAAGAGCGTGCGAAAAAGGTTCTGGCCGTAGCGGTGTACAACCACTACAAGCGCCTGAATCAGCGTGACAAAAAGAATGACGACGTCGAGCTCGGCAAAAGCAACATTCTGCTGATCGGCCCGACAGGCTCGGGTAAGACCCTGCTTGCCGAAACACTGGCCCGCTTGCTGAACGTTCCATTCACCATCGCCGACGCAACCACCCTCACCGAGGCGGGTTATGTAGGTGAGGATGTGGAGAACATCATTCAGAAGCTGTTGCAGAAGTGCGACTACGATGTAGAAAAGGCCCAGATGGGTATTGTCTACATCGACGAGATCGACAAGATCTCGCGCAAGTCTGATAACCCGTCGATCACCCGGGACGTTTCCGGTGAAGGCGTGCAGCAGGCCCTTCTCAAGCTGATCGAAGGCACGGTCGCTTCCGTTCCGCCTCAAGGTGGTCGCAAGCATCCGCAGCAGGAATTCCTTCAGGTTGATACCCGTAACATCTTGTTCATCTGTGGTGGTGCGTTCTCTGGTCTGGAAAAGGTTATTCAAAACCGCTCCACCAAAGGCGGTATCGGTTTCAACGCAGAAGTACGCAGCAAGGAAGAAGGCAAGAAGGTTGGCGAATCCCTGCGTGAAGTCGAGCCTGACGATCTGGTCAAGTTCGGTTTGATTCCGGAATTCGTGGGTCGTCTGCCGGTTCTGGCAACGCTGGACGAGTTGGACGAAGCTGCGCTGATGCAGATTCTAACCGAGCCGAAGAACGCGCTGACCAAGCAGTACGCCAAGCTGTTCGAGATGGAAGGTGTGGACCTCGAGTTCCGTACCGACGCTCTGAAGTCCGTCGCTCGTCGTGCGCTTGAGCGCAAGACAGGCGCACGTGGCCTGCGCTCCATCCTCGAAGGCGTTCTGCTCGACACCATGTACGAGATTCCATCGCAGACTGATGTGAGCAAAGTGGTGATCGACGAAAGCGTAATTGAAGGCACGTCCAAGCCGCTGTTGATCTACGAAAACAGCGAGCCACCTGCCAAGGTTGCGCCCGACGCGTGAGTGATACTGCTGCATGAATAAAATGCTGCACAAATAGAGAGGGGCCTTCGGGCCCCTTTTTGCATTTCCTGCTTAAAGGCTTGTTTTTTCAGGTGTCTACCCCCATCTTGGACTCAAGCTCATTCCAGTCCACGGCCACATGGCCGCCGTAGAGGCGAAATCATGAAAACGACCATCGAATTGCCTCTCTTGCCATTGCGCGATGTTGTGGTGTATCCGCACATGGTTATCCCGCTGTTCGTGGGGCGCGAGAAGTCTATCGAAGCCCTGGAGGCGGCGATGACAGGCGACAAGCAGATACTGCTGCTCGCACAAAGAAATCCTGCTGACGATGATCCTGGTGAAGACGCTCTTTATAACGTCGGCACCATTGCAACCGTATTGCAACTGCTCAAGCTGCCTGACGGCACGGTCAAAGTGCTGGTCGAGGGCGAGCAGCGCGGATCCGTTGATCGCTTTATCGAAGTTGATGGCCACTGCCGGGCCGAAGTTACCCTGATCGATGAGGTCGATGCGCCTGATCGTGAATCTGAAGTGTTCGTGCGTAGCCTTCTGGCGCAGTTCGAACAGTATGTCCAGCTGGGCAAGAAAGTCCCTGCTGAAGTCCTGTCTTCACTCAACAGCATTGATGAGCCTGGTCGTCTTGTCGACACCATGGCGGCGCACATGGCGCTGAAAATCGAGCAGAAGCAGGAAATCCTCGAAATCATTGATCTGCCAGCCCGCGTCGAGCACGTGCTCGCGTTGCTGGATGCGGAAATCGACCTGTTGCAGGTTGAGAAACGTATTCGTGGCCGCGTCAAAAAGCAGATGGAGCGCAGTCAGCGCGAGTACTACCTGAATGAGCAGATGAAGGCCATTCAGAAAGAGCTCGGCGACAGCGAGGAAGGCCACAACGAAATCGAAGAGCTGAAAAAGCGCATCGATGCTGCCGGTCTGCCCAAAGACGCTCTGACCAAGGCCACTGCCGAGCTGAACAAGCTGAAGCAGATGTCGCCGATGTCTGCAGAAGCAACGGTGGTTCGTTCCTACATCGACTGGCTGGTTCAGGTGCCGTGGAAGGCGCAGAGCAAGGTTCGTCTGGACCTGGCTCGCGCTGAAGACATCCTTGATGCCGACCATTACGGTCTGGAAGAGGTCAAGGAACGCATCCTCGAATACCTCGCCGTGCAAAAGCGCGTGAAGAAAATTCGCGGTCCTGTTCTTTGCCTGGTAGGGCCGCCAGGTGTGGGTAAAACCTCCCTTGCCGAGTCCATTGCCAGCGCAACTAACCGCAAATTTGTCCGCATGGCCTTGGGTGGCGTGCGTGATGAAGCTGAAATTCGTGGTCATCGCCGGACATATATCGGTTCGATGCCAGGAAGATTGATTCAAAAGATGACAAAGGTTGGGGTGCGCAACCCGCTGTTCCTGCTCGATGAAATCGACAAGATGGGCAGCGACATGCGTGGCGATCCGGCTTCTGCACTGTTGGAAGTGCTGGACCCGGAGCAGAACCACAACTTCAACGACCATTATCTGGAAGTCGATTACGACCTTTCCGACGTGATGTTCCTGTGCACCGCGAACTCGATGAACATCCCGGCGGCGTTGCTCGACCGGATGGAAGTCATCCGTTTGCCAGGCTACACCGAAGACGAAAAGATCAATATCGCCGTCAAATACCTCTCGCCAAAACAGCTGCAGGCCAACGGCTTGAAGAAAGGCGAAGTGGAGTTCGACGAAGAAGCGATCCGCGACATCGTGCGTTATTACACCCGTGAAGCGGGCGTGCGTAGCCTCGAGCGTCAGATTGCGAAGGTGTGCCGCAAGGCGGTCAAAGAGCATGCTCAGGAAAAACGCTTCGCAGTTCGTGTGACGGCCGACATGCTTGAGCACTTCCTCGGTGTTCGTAAATTCCGTTACGGTCTGGCTGAACAGCAGGATCAGATCGGGCAGGTGACTGGTCTTGCGTGGACGCAGGTGGGTGGCGAATTGCTGACCATCGAAGCCGCTGTAGTCCCAGGTAAAGGGCAACTCATCAAAACCGGTTCGCTGGGTGATGTGATGGTTGAGTCGATCACCGCTGCGCTGACAGTCGTGCGCAGCCGCGCCAAGAGCCTGGGAATCCCTCTGGACTTCCATGAGAAGCGTGACACTCACATCCACATGCCGGAAGGGGCCACCCCTAAAGATGGTCCTAGCGCAGGCGTAGGCATGTGCACGGCCCTTGTTTCAGCGCTGACACAGATTCCGGTCCGTGCTGACGTGGCAATGACCGGTGAAATCACCCTTCGCGGACAGGTTCTGGCGATCGGTGGCCTCAAGGAAAAACTGCTGGCTGCACACCGTGGTGGTATCAAAACGGTGATCATTCCAGAGGAAAACGTGCGCGATCTGAAAGAGATTCCGGACAACATCAAGCAGGACTTGCAGATCAAGCCGGTTAAATGGATTGACGAAGTCCTGCAAATTGCGCTGCAATACGCCCCGGAGCCCTTGCCGGATGTCGCTCCCGAGATGGTTGCGAAGGATGAAAAGCGCGAGTCTGACTCTAAGGAAAGAATTAGCACGCATTAGTCTGGACGGCCTTTCTTGACAGCTTTTTGGAGCCCTTGTTATAAAGCGGCTCTTCTAAGCGCCTGTAGGCCATTCAGCGCTCGTTTTTGCTACACCAAAAAAACTTAGAAACATACTCAAAATAGAGATAAGGGGACTTAGAGTGAACAAGTCGGAACTGATTGATGCTATCGCCGCATCCGCTGATATCCCGAAAGCTGCTGCTGGCCGTGCGCTGGACGCAGTAATCGAATCCGTCACTGGCGCTCTCAAGGCTGGCGACTCCGTTGTACTGGTTGGTTTCGGTACCTTCTCCGTTACTGATCGTCCAGCACGTATCGGTCGCAACCCTCAAACGGGTAAGACGCTGGAAATCGCTGCTGCCAAAAAGCCAGGTTTCAAAGCCGGTAAAGCACTGAAAGAAGCTGTCAACTAAGTTCTCAAAGCCTTTGCCCAACCGATCAGGATTCACTCTGTATCGGCAGCGAAGCGGTAGTGCGGCTGGTCTGAATCCGGCCTGACACACCCGGGTCGTGGGTTTCAGCCCCGTCCGCTTCGCCAGTTACGAGAAGGCGCATCCTCGGATGCGCCTTTCTTCTATCCGCTTTCTACCCACGCTCCGCGGTTGGTTAGTCAGTACAACCGTTTTGGGGGACGCATGCTGCAGAACATCAGGGACAATTCACAAGGCTGGATTGCCAAGACCATTATCGGAATCATCATCGCATTGATGGCGTTGACCGGATTCGATGCGATTTTTACCGCAACCAGTACCGCTCAGGATGCTGCCAAGGTCAACGGTGACGAGATCACCAAGACCGAGCTGAGCCAGGCGATCGATATGCAACGGCGTCAGCTGGTGCAACAGTTGGGCAAGGATTTCGATCCTGCTCTGCTCGATGAAAAAATGCTTCACGACTCGGCCCTGAAAGGTCTGGTTGATCGCAAGCTGTTGCTTCAAGGCGCCGACAACGCGAAGTTCTCCTTCTCGGAAGCTGCGCTGGATCAGCAGATTTTGCAGACGCCTGAGTTTCAGGTAGACGGCAAATTCAACGCTGACCGTTTCGATCAGGTAATCCGTCAACTCGGCTTCACCCGGATGCAGTTCCGCCAGATGCTGGCTCAGGAAATGCTGATCGGTCAGGTCCGTGCCGGTGTTGCCGGTAGCGCATTTGTCACGGATGCTCAGGTAGATGCATTTGCCCGTCTGGAAAAACAGACGCGCGATTTTGCTTCGCTGACGCTGACTGCCGATGCCTCCGCTGTCAAAGTGACCGACGACGAAGTCAAGGCTCACTACGACGAGCACGCCAAAGAGTTCATGAGCCCCGAGCAAGTGGTGCTTGATTACGTCGAGCTGAAGAAGTCTGACTTCTTCGACAAGGTGAAGGTCAAGGACGAAGACTTGCAGGCGGCTTATCAGAAAGAAATTGCCAATCTCGCTGAGCAGCGTCGTGGCGCGCACATCCTCATCGATGTGAACGACAAGATGACTGACGAGCAGGCCAAGGCGAAGATTGAAGAAATTCAACAGCGCCTGGCCAAGGGTGAAGATTTTGCCGCGCTGGCCAAAGAGTTCTCTCAGGATCCGGGTTCGGCATCCAAGGGTGGCGATCTGGGCTACGCAGGCAAGGGTGTCTACGATCCGGCCTTTGAAGAGGCGCTGTATGCGCTGAACAAGGACCAAGTGTCGGCACCGGTGCGCAGTGATTTCGGTTGGCACTTGATCAAGCTGTTGGGCGTTGAAGCACCTTCAGTGCCGAGCTTTGCCAGTTTGAAAGAGAAACTGACCAATGATCTGAAGTCGCAGCAAGTCGAACAGCGTTTCGTCGAGGCTGCCAAGCAACTCGAAGACTCCGCGTTCGAAGCATCCGATCTGGCTCAGCCGGCTCAGGATCTGGGTCTGAAAGTGCAGACGACTGCGCCGTTCGGTCGTGAAGGTGGTGAGGGCCTGACGGCTAACCGTGCGGTCATTCAGGCAGCTTTCAGTCCGGAAGTGCTGGAGGAGGGCTCCAACAGCAGCGCGCTGGAGCTGGATCCTGAAACCATTCTGGTGGTCCGCTCCAAGGAACACCGCATGCCGGAACAGCTGCCTCTGGAAGCTGTAGCCGCTGCGATTCGTACCAAGTTGGTCAAAGACCACGCTGCTGAAGCCGTCAAGGCCAAAGGCGAAGCGCTGTTGGCTGGTCTGCGTGACGGCAAGACGCCGCTCGCTGCCAAGCAGGATGGTCACAGCTGGAAAGTGATGGAAGCGGTTACTCGCGGTCAGGAAGGTGTAGATCCTGCCGTACTGCAAGCGTTGTTCCGTATGCCCAAGCCTGAAGGCAAGGACAAACCGGAATTCACCAGCCTTTCGCTGGCCGATGGCAGTTTCGTGATCGTACGCCTCAATGGCGTCAACGAGGCTGCACCGGCAACGGATGCAGAGAAATCCCAGTACCGTCGCTTCCTGGCGTCGCGTGCCGGTCAGCAGGATTTCGCTGCTTACCGTGCACAGCTGGAAAGCAAGGCCAAGATCGAACGCTTCTGATGGTTTGATTTTTGCGCTAGTAAAGAAGGCCGCTCATTGAGCGGCCTTTTTTGTTCGCTTTCGAAGGTGTATTGCCGCAGGAAAACGCCCCTCGTGCGCCTACAGATCAAATGTTTGCTGCGCGACAGCGCGGTGTCAGTGACACCTCGGCGGCGCCTGCAGGGCTGGGTTCTATCCAGGATTTGCATTTTTTGACAGGCGCTCCTATTCAATCCAGGAGGTGCGATTTCAACATTTCGAATCTTCTGCAAAAACTCTCGCCGCGCCCACAGCTGTACTGCTGCCTTCAATCAGGTTGACCCACTGACGCATTCGTTTAAGGTGCTTTTACTGGATTAAAAGGAGAATCTCATGCGTATTGGCTTGGTCGGCTACGGCAAAGGCGGGCGCTATTTTCACGCGCCATTGATCGCCAGTCTGCGAGAGGCGACTTTTGTCGGCGTTGTCACTCGATCGGCAGAGCGGCGGGCTGAGCTCGCCCAGGATCATCCTGGCGCCCAGGCTTTTGACAGCCTGGCCGATCTGGTCGCTGCAGGTGTTGATGCTGTAGCGATCTCTACGCCCATGGCTTCCAGGCCAGACTTGATCCGGGAGGCTATTGAGTCAGGCGTTGCTGTGGTCAGCGACAAGCCCTTTGCTGCCGATGCGGCGCAGGCTCAGGCGCTGGTGGAACTGGCCGAGCGCAAAGGAGTGATGCTCAGCGTTTACCAGAACCGTCGCTGGGACTCAGACTTTCTGACCGTGCGTAAACTGATCGACGAGGGGAGGCTGGGTGAGATCACACGCTTTGAATCCCGGGTCGAACGCTATTCGCCTAAATCGGTAGGTAAGGCGGCGGGTGGAGGCATGTTGCGCGATCTGGGCAGCCATCTGGTGGATCAAGCGCTGTTGCTGTTCGGACCGGTGGCGAGGGTTTACGCAGAGCTGGAGTTCTCAGCCCCCGATCAACCTTTCGATCATCAGTTTTTCGTCTCCCTGACCCATGCAAATGGCGTGGTCTCGCATTTGTGGGGCAGTTGTCTGCAAAACGCTCCAGGGCCGCGATTCCGGCTCAGCGGGTCCGGCGGCTGTTACACCGTCGAGGGCCTGGACTGTCAGGAAGAGGCCGCGTTGGCGGGGCTGACGCCAGAGTCGGAAGGCAAGCGCTGGGGCGTTGAAGATCAGCAGCGTTGGGGCTGGTTTTTACAAGGTGAACACCGTGAGCGTGTCCCTACGGAGCGAGGCTGTTGGCCGGAGTTTTACCAGCAACTTCAGGCTGCTCTTGCAGGTGAGGGGGTTAATCCGGTCAATCCACACGACGCGGTCGCGTCGGCAAAGGTGCTCGATGCCGCGCGGTTGAGTGCGCTGGAAGGGCGAGTCGTAGGCTTATAGGCCTCAGGCATCCCCCTACCTAATGGCGAATGGCTTTACCTTGATGGCCATTGGCGCTTATATTCGGGAAATCATCAAGGAAGTGGGCATCATTCAGGGCAACTTCGTTCGCACGAGCTGACCAGGACGCTGTCGAATCGCTGCTAAAGGGCCAATCCGGGCCCTTTTTGCTTTGCCGGATTTAATGGAGTGCGGTGATGGCTGGCGTTTATTTGTCGGCTAATTGGCGCTTGTTTAGCAAATGAGTTGCCGACTGCCCAAGGCGGCCTTAGACTGCCGCCCCTCGTAAATTGAGTGCCAGGTGGCGCTTGGAGACTATGGCGCTTTTACGGCATCGCAGAGCCGCTCCTTAATTCGCCTTAATGCACGTTTTTTTTATAGAGAAATCAATGACAAAGGAAAAGTTGCTGGCCATGCCGGCCGATGACTACATGAATGCCGAACAGCATGCTTTCTTCGTCGAGCTGTTGCAGGGTATGAAGGTTGAGATCCACGAGCGCATCGAGCAGAGCCGCATTGCTATCGAGAGCCTGGATACGCCTGCCGATCCTGCCGATGCTGCTTCAGTTGAAGAAGAGCGTCACTGGCTGGTCAATGTGATCGATCGCGATCAGCGCATGCTTCCCCAGTTGGAAATGGCGTTGTCACGCATTGCCGATGACAGCTTTGGCTGGTGTGACGACAGCGGTGAGCCGATTGGTCTCAAGCGCCTGTTGATCAGCCCGACCACCAAGTACTGCATCGAGGCGCAAGAGCGTCACGAGCAGATCGACAAGCATCAGCGTCAAGCCTGATCATGCAGGGCGGTGGGGCCTTATGGTCCCGCCGCCTGTTTGTTCTGCGACGTAAAGCAACTCATACCGCTATGTCCCGGTTTCATCCTCTTCTGTGTTATCCCTCGCCTTCCCGATTGCCAACGCGTAATCAACCTGTTTTCAGCAACCACACTTCTGTTGATCGCCCATCCGTTCAGACCCGAAAGCAATATTGAGTCATGGCGAAAAGCCTTTATCTGGCGTCTAATGCAGACACAATAAAGATAAGCATGACGGAGTCGCGCAAATGGTCGCAAACGGAACTGTGGTCAATTCAACGCCTGAGCATCAGCCCGGGAAGGTATCCGGCAATACGCTGCGCGCTTGGTTGATACCTGCATTACAAAGTCTCGCGCTGGGGTGTCTCTTCATCGCCATGGGGCTTGTCGAGGTGTCGACTTATCTTGCGGTGCCATTGGCGCTTTTGTTTATCTGGCTACCGCGCTTTGTTTCAAACGGACCCCAGCCTGTGAATGTGCAGGACGGACGCGCCGATATCAATCGTCTGACCCGTGACTTGTCGCGTTCTACCAGCCATAACGCGTTATCGGCTGCAGGCGTGGCGTTTTCCGTGAAGCAACTGGCCAGCCGGCTGAAATCGCAGCTCAGTGCTGCGGAAAAGATTGTCTCCAGCGCCGATGTAATGATCGCGACCGAGCAACAGGCTGCTCAACTCAGTCAGTTGGCGCTCGACGCTTCCGTGGAGATGCGGCAGAGCAGCGAGGCAGGCAGAGGCGTGCTGGGCGAGTCAATCACCCGTATGCACTCACTCAGCAAGCGTGCGGTCAGCAGTCGCCAGTTCATTGAAGAGCTAAGCCAGCGAAGTGAAGAAATCCAGCGCGTGACGCTGGTGATTCAATCCATCGCCAGTCAAACCAATCTGCTGGCCCTTAACGCGGCCATCGAGGCGGCGAGGGCGGGTGAGCATGGCCGCGGCTTCGCCGTAGTCGCCGACGAGGTCCGCGGGCTGGCAGGACGTACCGCCAGCGCAACCGAGGAAGTCGGGCAGATGGTCGCCGATATTCAGAACCGTACTGTGCAGGTGGTTGAACAGATCCGTCAGTTGTCGTCCGATCTGGACAGTGGGGTCGGTCAGGTCGAGCTTACCGGCCAGCACCTTGAGAACATCGCCCGGCTGGCGGCCGGGGTTGAATCGCAAATAGGCGAAATTGCGCAGGGTGCCGAGACCAATCAGGAGCAACTGTCCAGCTTGTTTGTTGCGGTACAGCAGATGCGCAGCGATCTGGCGATCAGCGACGAGCAGACGCGCAAACTGGCTGATGCTGCGGTACAGATGGAAGGTCAGGCTGAAACGATCAGTGAACGCCTGGCGGAGGTTGGGCTGGACGACTATCACCAGCGTGTCTACGACCTGGCCCGGGAGGGGGCCAGTCAGATTGCGGCAAAATTCGAAGCGGATGTCGACGCAAACCGGATCACGATGAATGACTTGTTCGACCGTAGCTATCAGCCGGTCGCCAATACCCGGCCCGCCAAATTCCAGACCCGCTTTGATCGTTACACCGATGAGGTCTTGCCTGCGATTCAGGAGCCTGTTCTGTCACGTCATGACGGTCTGGTTTTTGTAATTGCCTGCACCCCTGAGGGTTATGTGCCCACCCATAACAAAGCCTTCAGTCAACCGCTGACAGGCGATGTCGCTGTCGATACGGTGAAAAGTCGCAGCAAGCGCAAATTCGATGATCGCACCGGTATTCGCTGCGGCAGTCACCAGCAGGCGGTACTGCTGCAAACCTATACCCGTGACACGGGTGAGCTCATGCATGATTTGTCCGTACCTATTATGGTCAAAGGGCGTCATTGGGGTGGTCTGCGGATGGGCTATAGGCCACAAACGTAACTATCTCTGATTCGCGAACTGTCCAGGCAGGCGATTGAGAAATCAGGCTTTTGTAAAGCACGTCTCATGTTTGGGTTGCCTATTATTGTAAGACTTTGTTGTTTTAATCTTTCAGGGCTGTAGGAGGTTTCTGAAAGTGTTGTGCCCACGTTGACGAAAGTTTATTGCTGCGCAAGATGCTTATATCAAGGTTTTTTAATTGATTTAACGCAGCTTGATGACCTGCTGCGCAATAGGCGGATATGTGATGAAAAATACAAGGAATGTATTGATTGCACAGGGCGCTTCGGGAACTGCAACACTGGGGGTGACCGTACGCGTTGGCGTGTTCTTCGATGGTACAGGGAATAATCGCAGCAACAGCCAGATCGGAGCTGATTGCCGGGCCATGGCCGAGATCAGCGCAAATAAACATATTGCTGAATGTGGTGGGAGGCACAGTGACCCAAACAGCAGTTACAGTAATGATCTAAGTAACATTGCCAGATTGGCGGATCTCTACTGCAATCGACCCGTCGCCAGTAACCTGGGTGACGGTCTTAAAGTGTATTGGCCCATTTATGTGAGCGGGATTGGCACTTTATCGGGGGGGCGTGATTCAGTCTGGCCTGGACAAAGCTTTGGCCGCGGTAGAACCGGCGTTATTTCCAAAGTCTCACGGGCGGTCGAGAAGCTTGGGGCTCTCCTGACGACATTTTCCCAGCACAACCCTGGCTGTTTTATCAGCACTCTGGAACTGGACGTATTTGGTTTCAGTCGGGGGGCTGCTGCTGCCAGGCATTTTGCCAATGAGGTGCTCAAGGAAGATAAAGGCGAGCTGGAGCCCATGCTCAATCGGCGTCGAGTGCCACTGAGTCCTGGTTTTTCCTGGCAGAACGGCAGCGTCAGAATGAAAGTGATCGGCCTGTTTGATACCGTTGCAGCAGTTGGCGGTATCCGGGATATGGGGAATCTTGGAGACGCCCACAATGACAAAGTTAATCTCTACTTGCCCCCCGGGTGCGCCGAGCAGGTTTTGCATCTGGTCGCCCGCGACGAGGAGCGCCGCAACTTTGCGCTCAACAGTGTCCTGCCACATTGGCCAATGGAAATTGTGCTGCCGGGAGTGCATTCGGATATCGGCGGTGGCTACCATCCGCAGATGATCGAGAAGGTACTGTTGACCCGACCGATCTGGAGTTTTGTAGAGGGTGCGACTCCCAACGAATCAACCCAGGCCTGGCAGCAGGCGTTTGCAGAAATGAAGGGCATGGATCAGGCTGCGTTGATTGATCCAAAAGACGCTGAAGCTTCACTGTCTATAGCCTGCAAGGAACGCCCGACCAAAGGACCTTACAACAGGGGCGTCGGCAAAGCGGTGATGGCTGCTGTTTGCTTGCAGCGTCAGGTGTTCGGACACCTGTCCAGAGTCCATCTGCGTGTCATGCATGCGCTTGCGTGTGATGAGGGCGTTCCCTTTAATCCCATTCCTGGCTCACAGGATTTCCTGATCCTGCCTGAACTGCAAGGTGTCGCCCGCAAGCTGATTGCCTATGCGCGAGGGGCGGCTTACTCACTTGATGCAGAAGAGGAAAAAATGCTGCTTCATCGTTACATCCATCGATCTGCGCACTGGGATGCATTGATCGACAGCCGTCACAAATTCAACGACGCTCTGTTTGTGCATGCGCCGCAAAGTGGGGGGCGTGTTCGTTGGCCGAATCAGGAGGGGCGAGGTTAGCCTCACTGGAGATCTTGTAGCTTCAAAAGCAATGGCCCCGGTTAACCGGGGCCATTTTTTTACGAGAGCTTACTTGGCTTCGTGGAGCAGCGCGTTCAGCTCGTCAACTACCGGGGCCCAATCGTCATCCAGCAATAAGGTCTCTTTAAGGTACTTGCCTTGTTGCGGCGTCCAGAACTCTGCCTCGGATACCTTGACGTCGTCAGGCAGCGGACCATGCTCATCAACGAACGCATCGATGCTCTCCTGGTCTGAATCCAGGCCCAGTTGTTCAAACAAGGTGGCCAGGGTCGGTGTTTCCAAATCCATATCATCTCCTCGGCGGGCTTGACCCGATCTGTCGGTTGCACGCTTGAAGCTGCGTAAAGCATCTGAGCGTATCCATGACCCAAGAGTTCGACGCAAATAGCGTCAGGTGTTCAATGCGCCGGCATCAACGGCATCTTTCAGTTCCCTGGCTGACTCCTGGGCCGCTTTGGCCGCCAGGTCTGCGGTTTTGAACCAGCGGTCTTTTTCTACCTGATGACAGGAAATGGTATTTACAGATTGCTTGGCGCGCATGACGATGACGGCCTGAAACTCACCCTCTACTTCTCTGGATTCACCCCAGATAAAAAACTCGCCGATATCAAATTCAGTCACTGATTATCTTCCCCTGGATGACGAGTTGCTTTCGACCTGAGCTTGCGTGCGCAGGACAGCATTCTTGATGCAGGCGAGTATGGCAGTTGTTGACCGTCGCTGGCCGCCTTTAGTCGCAGCAATTAGAAATGCTCTGTCGTCTCGCATGAAGATTGGAGTAGGAATGTGCCCTGAAGGGCGATGCATAATGCTCTTCTTGTTGTCTGAATGGACTACATCTGTCGATATGCACAAAACGGATATAGGCGGCAGGCATCTCCAACCGGTAGAATCCCCCGAATGCCAGCGCTCATCGCGCTTTCGGTATCGTCGACGTTCTCTGCACAAGCACCCCTGGCCTGGGTTGGCGGTGCCATGTGGCTGCAATTGCTGCAAGAGCACGCAAGGGAACTGCCCGTCTGATGCGCTACAACAAGGTAGCGATAGCTTTTTCTGACCGTCCGGTTGTCTCCGGACGGGATCATTTTCAAGTTGGGGGTTTTAACTTTGGCAGTAAGTAATCTGGAGACACACGCGCTGTTCGTGCTTGGTGATCTGCGGGCGAAGTTGGTAAAACAGTTCCAGTCCCGTTTTGTTTATGTCTGCGAGCAGTCTGCTGAAGGCATTTACATCGCTGAAATCGATACTGAAACAGCACTGGTTGTCGACGACAAGCCGCGGCTTGAGCTGAAGGTCGGCGATCATTTTCGCGCAGCCGTATTGCCCAGCCGAGAAGGCGGAAAATTCGAAATCAAGTTTCGTGAAATCAAACTGACCGTCTATGGCCTTGGCGAATATGCCTATGTCGATATTCCTGAAGGGCACGGTATCGTGTTCAAGGAAGGTCAGAGCATCATGATGGTCTTTGCAGCCCACGAGCAATTGCAGGGCGGATTGACCAAGACCCTGAAGACTGCGACCACCAAAGCCGCAAAGTGGCGCAAGGGCGAGCTGACCTTCAAGGCCAGCGAGTAAACTCGGCAGGCAGCGACTCAGCTGCCGCTGGAGTCACCTTGCTGACCACCACTGCTGACTTCCGGTGGCACATCGTCGCCCGCCATGCGCTTACGAAACAGCCCGGTGCGGGCGAGCAGCAGAGTGGTCACCGGGACGGTGATAGCAAGCAGCACCGGAATCAGCCACGCGTGGATCACCGGTTCTGACTTGAGCGCCGAGAAGTACACAATCGAGGCGAGCGCAACACACCAGGCACCCAGTGTCGAGGCCAGCGCAGGCGGATGCATGCGTTGAAAAAAGTCCTTCAGGCTCAGCAAGCCCAGTGCGCCGGTCAGGGCGAACAGACTGCTGGCGATCAGCAGTATGGCGGTGAGGATTTCGACCCAGAAGGGCAGCACCACTGTCGAGTTCATTCGATCACTTCTCCACGCAGCAGGAATTTGGCCAGGGCAAAAGAGCCGACAAAGCCAAACAGTGCAATCAACAAAGCCGCCTCGAAATAGGTATCACTGGCATAACGAATGCCCAGTACCAGCATCATCAGCATGGCGATGATGTAGAGGTAATCCAGAGCCAGTACCCGATCCTGAGCCGAGGGGCCCTTGAACAGGCGAATCAGGGTGAAGACCATGGCCAGAGCGAAGATGAACAAGCTGGCCAGAATGGCATTGCCGAGCAAGGCACTCATTGGAAAATCTCCATCAGCGGGCGCTCATAGGTAGTTTTGAAATGCTCGATAAACTGCGCCTCATCTTCCAGATCGAAAACATGCATGAGCAGTACGCTGCGGTCCAGCGCAAGTTCTGACCAGACGGTCCCTGGAACCACCGTGGTGATAATGGCCAGAGCTGCCAGACCATTGGCGTTGTGCAGGTCCAGCGGGACTTTTACAAAGGCCGAGCGCGGTGGGCGTCGTTTTACATTCCAGACTCTCCAGCCCACCTCCAGATTCGAGCCAATGACATCGCGACCCACAAGAAAGAACAGTTTGAAGATCACGCCCGGTCGTTTGATGCTCACAGGCAACGGGCGAAGTGGAGACATCAGCAGAGGGGCGAGGAAACCCAGCACGGCTGCCAGAATCAGATTGCCGGGACTGATCGAGAGATTCAGTACCAGCCACAGCACCGCCAGTGCAAGGGAGAACCACGGAGCAGGGAAATAACGCTTCATGGTTGCACCGCCGAGACTGCAGTGTCACTGACCGGCCCGGGCAACGGCCGGGTGGCCATTACCGATTGAATGTACTGTTTGGGTTCGTGCAGCGCGGCGGCCGTGTCGCGGGTATAACGCAGCAGCGGTTCGGCCTGGAATGTCAGGGTGATACACAAGCCCAGCAGGATCACGATGGGCACGCACTCATAGTGCCGCAGCAGCGGCGAAGGGCGTTCCTGTGGGGTCCAGAAGCGCTGGATGCCGATCCTGGAGAAGGCCATCAGCGAAGCAAGGCCGGAGAAAATCAGCAAACCCACCAGCAACCAGCCCTGGCTCGAAATCGTTTCGTCCTGGGCCACATCCAGTCCAAGCGGGTTAAGCAGCGCGCTGAGCAACGTCAATTTGCCGATAAATCCGGAAAGCGGCGGCATGCCGATGATCAGCAAGGCGCAGGCAATGAAGCTCAAGCCAATAAATGCCACGGTCATCGGGATTACCTGACCGACCACGGCTTTCTGCTGGTCATCAAGGTTGGTGCCTGGCGGTGGATTCAATGATTCCACGGTCCGCGGTAACTGGTCGGCATCGTCTTCCAGTGGCAACTCATTGGCTGAGCGCGAGCGTTCGATGAGTTCAGCGATAAGAAACATGGCGCTGAGTGCCAGGGTCGAGCTGACCATGTAAAACAGCGCGCCTGCTGTGAGGCTTGGCTGGGCGAAACCGATGGCGGACAAGAGAATGCCGGCCGACACGAGAATGCTCAGCGCTGCCATACGCTCCAGGCGTTGTGCCGCGATGATTGCCACTGCTGCGGTAAGAATTGTTGCCATACCGCCATAGATCAGCCAGTCGCCGCCAAAGAACGCAGAAGGACCAGCCTGCACTGAAAACAGCAAGGTCCAGAGCCGCAGCAAGGTGTAAATGCCGACCTTGGTCATGATCGCGAAAATAGCTGCCACGGGCGCACTGGCGGCGGAGTAGGCGGGCACCAGCCAGAAGTTCAGCGGCCACATGCCAGCCTTGGTCAGGAATGCCACCGCAAGAATCGCGGCGCCGGCGTGCAGCAGGCCCAGATCGGCCTCCGGTACCTGCGGAATCTTGATGGCCAGGTCAGCCATGTTCAGTGTGCCGGTCACGCCATAGATTAGGGCGGCGCCAATCAGGAACAGCGAGGACGCCAGCAGGTTGATCGCAATGTAATGCAAGCCTGCGGAGACGCGGGCACGGCCCGAGCCGTGCAGCATCAGGCCGTAGGAGGCCGCGAGCATGACTTCAAAAAACACGAACAGGTTGAACAGATCGGCGGTGAGGAATGCCCCATACAGGCCCATCAGTTGAATCTGGAACAAGGCGTGGAAGCTGGAACCGGCGCGGTCCCAGCGAGCCAGGGCGAAGAGCAGGGCACACACACCGACGATGCCCGTCAGCACCAGCATCATTGCCGACAGGTGATCCACCACCAGCACAATGCCAAACGGCACTTCCCAGTTACCGGGCAAGTAAACGCCGATTGAGCCCGTGGTACCGGTTTTCTGTACCCACATGAACAAGGTGACAGAAATAGCCAGGCCGAGGATGCTCGAAAGCAGATTGATCCGCGCTTTGAGCGGGCGGTGTTTCTCACCGAGCCAGAGCATGATCGCCGCCGTCAGCAACGGCAGCAGAATCGGTGCCACGATCAGTTGATTCATCAACGTCATTCTTTGGGCTCCCGGCCGTCAACATGGTCGGTACCGGTCAACCCTCTGGATGCCAGCAGCAGCACCAGAAACAGCGCGGTCATGGCAAAGCTGATTACGATGGCGGTCAGCACCAGTGCCTGGGGCAGCGGGTCGGTGTAATTCAGCAGGTCCTGAGGAACGCCGTCCTTGATGATCGGCTCCCGGCCGATGAACAGGCTGCCCATGCTGAAGATGAACAGGTTGACGCCGTAGGACAGCAGGCAAAGGCCCATGACCACCTGGAAGGTCCGCGGACGCAGGATCAACCAGACGCCCGAGGCCGCCAGTACGCCGATGGCAATCGCGATAACTTCTTCCATCAGGAGGCTCCTTGTTGTGCGGCGACAATGTCGGCGATTGGGTTCGGCACCGGTTTGGGCAGCGAAGTAGGTCGGTGGCTACGCACCGACTGGTGCGCCAGTGCCGTGAGAATCAGCAGTGTCGATCCCACGACAACCGCGTAGACCCCTACATCAAAAAACAACGCGCTCGCGACATGGATATCGCCCAGCAACGGCAGGTCCAGATGCGCGGTGTGGGTGGTCATGAACGGATAACCCAGGAACATCGAGCCCAGACCGGTGCCAATCGCAAACAACAAGCCGGTGCCCATCCAGCGCAGTGGCCGCAGGCTCATCTGAGCCTCCACCCACTGCGTACCCGCGACCATGTATTGCAGAATAAAGGCCACGGACATCACCAGACCGGCGACAAAACCGCCCCCCGGCTGGTTGTGCCCACGCATGAACAGGTACATCGAAATCACCACAGCAATCGGCAGCAGCAGGCGCACCAGTACTGCCGGAACCATCATGAAGCCCAGCGCGGTATCACTGGCGCTGCGCGGATTGACCAGGTCAGTTACCACATCCGGAGCCAGCAAACGCTGCTGGGCGGGTAACGGAATACTTTCCTTGGGCGGACGGAAGCGGCGCAGCAGGGCAAACACAGTCAAGGCCACAGCCGCCAGCACGGTGATTTCGCCGAAGGTGTCGAAACCCCGGAAATCCACCAGCATCACGTTCACCACATTGCTGCCACCGCCTTCGGGAATGGCGCGGCTGAGATAGAACGAGGAAATGGTGTTGGGCGTCGCACGCGTCAGCATCGCGTAGGACAGCAGCGCCATGCCACCGCCGACCAGTGCCGACAGAATGAAGTCGCGAACCCGACGATTTCGTGCGCGGACCCGGCTGCTGAGCGAAGGCGCCACGTTCTCGTTACGTCGTGGCAGCCAACGCAGCCCCAGCAGGATCAAGACTGAGGTGACTACTTCCACCACCAGTTGTGTAAGGGCCAGATCGGGTGCGGAGAACCAGACGAATGTCACGCAGGTCATCAGCCCGCAAACACTGACCATCACGACGGCCGCCAGGCGGTGGTACTTGCCTTGCCAGGCCGCGCCCAGTGCACAGGCGATTGCGATCAGCCACAACGTGACGAAGACGCCCGAACCCGGAATCTTCGGCCGGTCGCCCCACGTCAGGCCACTGAAATACATCGGGATAAAACCGCCAATCAGTGCTGCCAACACCACCAGAAATAACTGAGGTTGCAGGCGACGGGTACTGATGAGACTTTCGAAACGCCGTGCCCAGCGGGTCATGATCACCAGCGAACGCTCGAAGAAGCGCTTGCCGTTCATGCGCTGCACCAGCGGCGGGCCGGTGAAGCGGTTCTGTTTGAACGAGTTGCGCAGCAACAGATAGAGCAGCACGCCGCCAGCCATGGCAATCAGGCTCATGATCATGGGGGCGTTCCAGCCGTGCCAGATGGCCAGGCTGTACTCAGGCAGCGTGCCGCCTACGACAGGTTGCGCCGCGGCAGCCAGCAACGGTGCCACGGATTGCGAAGGGAAGATCCCGACGATCACACAGGCGATCACCAGAAACTCCACTGGCGCACGCATCCAGCGCGGAGGCTCATGAGGTGTGTGGGGCAGATTGGTCGCTTTCGGACCGAAGAAGACATCGACGGTGAAGCGCAATGAATAAGCAACACTGAACGCCCCGGCGATGGTGGCGATCACCGGCAAAGCCATCTCTACCCAGGCCGAGGAGCTGACGAATACTGTTTCAGCGAAAAACATTTCCTTGGACAGGAAACCGTTCAACAGGGGTACGCCCGCCATCGACGCGCTGGCGACCATGGCCAGCGTCGCGGTATAGGGAATCAGGGTGACAAGTCCACTCAGTTTGCGGATGTCCCGCGTGCCGCTTTCGTGGTCGATAATCCCTGCGGCCATGAACAGCGAGGCTTTGAAGGTCGCGTGGTTGAGAATGTGGAAGACTGCCGCGACCGCTGCCAGTGGGCTGTTCAAGCCCAGCAGCAGGGTAATCAACCCCAGGTGGCTAATAGTCGAATAGGCCAGCAGGCCCTTGAGGTCATTCTGGAAAATCGCTGCGTAGGCACCGATGATCAGGGTGCAGGCACCTGCACCGCTGACGATCCAGAACCATTGCTCGCTGCCGGAAAGGGCAGGCCAGAAACGCGCCAGTAGAAACACGCCTGCCTTGACCATGGTCGCCGAGTGCAGATACGCCGACACCGGCGTCGGGGCCGCCATCGCGTGGGGTAGCCAGAAGTGGAACGGGAACTGCGCACTTTTGCTTAATGCGCCTATCAGGATCAGGGTCAGCAAGACCGGGTACAAGGCGTGGGCGCGGATCGCTTCGCCTGAGGCCAGCACGCGGTCCAGATCATAGCTGCCCACGACATGACCGAGCAGCATGACGCCTACCAACAGCGCGAGACCGCCTGCACCGGTGACCATCAATGCCATATAAGCACCGCGTCGAGCGTCTGCCCGATGGTGCCAGTAGCCAATCAGCAGGAATGAGAAAAGACTGGTCAGCTCCCAGAAGAACACGATCTGAATCAGATTGCCGGAAATCACCAGACCCAGCATGGCGCCCATAAACGCCAGGAAGAACGCAAAAAACCGCGGCACCGGATCATCCGGAGACATGTAGTAGCGGGCGTATAACGAAACCAGCGTGCCGATGCCCAGCACCAGCATCGAGAACATCCAGGCGAAGCCGTCCATGCGCAGGACGAAATTCAACCCCAGACTGGGTAGCCAGAAATATTCTTCGCGGATCACACCGCCGTCGACGATTTGCGGGTACCACAAGGCAACCTGAATCGCGCCGGTAACGGCCACAAGGCCGGCGAGAATGGATTCAGCGTTACGCGCGTTGTGCGGCAAAAATGCCGCCAGACAGCTGCCGATGAAAGGCAGAAGCAGTAGAACTATCAGAGACATAGGCTTCTAATCTGCAGGGAAATGTCAAGGATCATACGTGCTGGACTGTGTAACACCAAACGCCAAGGTGTCGCAGAATCCTACAGACCTTGTAGGCAGAAGCTGAGTTCTGTTTATTTATAGCCGGATTTTTCGCGTGTTAATCCGTTTCTTTAAACACCGGGTCGGTTCCGGTCTGTTCTTCAGTGGATGCCGTGGTCGATGCAGTGCGGCGTTTCATTTCACTGACGATCACCGCCGCGACGATGAGCGCTGCGCCAATTAACGCGACGCCGGGTAGGCGCTCACCGGCAAGGCGACCAAAGATTCCGGCCCACACCGGCTCACCGGCATAGATTACAGTGGCGCGGGTTGGGGAAACGGTCTTCTGTGCCCAGTTCATGGCCACTTGAATCACTGCGCTCATGGCCCCGAGCCCCACCGCGCTGATAACCAGCATCCAGGAAAAATCCGGCAAGGCCTCGCCCGTCGGTACGATCATCAGGAATGACAGCAATGAAGCGGTAGCCAGTTGCACCACGGTGACCCGGCGCACATCGACCTTGCCACCGTAAGCACTGATCATGATGATCTCGGCGGCCACTGCAATCGCGCAGATGATCGTCGCTATTTCCCCCGCGCTGAATTGCAGACTTGCTCCGGATGGCCCCGACAGCAAGATCAGCCCGGTAAAGGCCAGACAGATCCCCACGCTGGGCATCAACCCCGGCCGACGTCCCAGTACCAGCCATTGCAGCAGCGGTACGAAAGGGACATAAAGCGCCGTAATAAAAGCTGACTGGCTGCTGGGAATAGTTTGCAAACCGATGGTCTGTAATCCGTAGCCAAGCATGATGGCCGCACCGATCGCGACCCCGGCTTTTATTTCAAGCAGGGTCATGCCGCGCAACACGCTTAACGAACACAGCGCGACGATGATTGCCGCCGCTGCAAAGCGCAGGCCTACGAAAAACATCGGGCCGCTGACGGTCATGGCGTGTTGTACGATCAGGAATGTGCCGCCCCACAGCAGGGTGATCAGGATCAGTACAACTTCAGCTTTGCTGATACGGGGCTTGATAGAGGTAGACTTCATGCTTCTCACTGGCGTTTACAGGCTTGCGTGATACATCGACCTGAGTTTTAAAGCTGGGCAGTATACTGCGCAATGATTTCGAGAGAATAAAATATTGAGCAACGATAATTCGCAACGCGCCCCGGTTTTGCAGCACGTCAGTCAAAACGTGCGACGGTTGCGCAACGGGCAGGACATGAGCCAGACCGCGCTGGCGGAAAAATCCGGGGTCAGTCGGCGCATGCTGGTGGCCATTGAGGCGGGGGAGAAAAACGTCAGCCTTGCGACCCTTGATCGCGTCGCCGAAGCGCTGGATGTAGCGTTCAGCGATCTGATTCAGGCTCCTGAGCATCGTGACCCCAGTCGCATCAACGAGGTAGCCTGGGCCGGATCGATACCGGGCAGCCGTGCAGTCCTTTTGGCCAAAGCCACAGCCAGACGTGAAGTCGAACTCTGGGAGTTCTGTCTGGAGCCGGGAGAGGCGTATCAGTCCGAGGCCGATCCTGACGGCTGGAGTGATCAGGTTTATGTGGTCGAAGGGCACCTGACCGTCATTCTGGTGGAGCGCACACAGGCAGTCGGTCCGGGGGAGTTTTTCATGTTTGCCAGCAACCAGGCCCACAGTTATCGCAACGACGGGCAGGTCCGGGTGCGATTCGTCCGTAACGTCGTGCTGTGAGCTGTTGCCTGATAAACAGGTAATCAACAGTTGTGTTGGCTCAGCATCTTATTCAATAACGGCGCGCGGCTGATCTGTCGTGAACAGCGGGATTGAGCCGCGGGCACGGGCTGTGCATTGAACGCACTGTTGATATCGACCCCGGCTTGAGATTTTAGAAGAGCGAACCTGATCTATGAGTTCCAGCGACAAACACCCGGCTGACGTTTTGATTATTGGCGGCGGCCTGAGCGGCAGCATGCTGGCGGTTCAGTTGCTGCGCCTGCCGGGCAACCGGCGCATCTCTATCATTGAAACGCGTAGCGAACTGGGCCGGGGCGAGGCCTACAGCGCCACGGAGTTGGGGCATACGCTCAATGGCAACGCGGCGCGCATGAGTGTCGATCCGGACAACGCCGACGACTTGACCCAATGGCTGACGCAATTCATCGCGGAAGGTGGCTGGCCCGAATCCTTTGAGCAGGATGTGCCCGTGGCTGAGCTGTTTCCGCCACGGGGTATTTTTGGCCTGTATGTGCAGCAGCGTCTGGCCGAGGCTCGATCAATTGGCTCGCGTTACGGTTCAAGTGTCGAGCATGTGCGCGGTGAGGTGGTCGACCTGGAAACCCAGGCGCAGGGGGTGACGCTGAGTCTGGCGGACGGTCAGTCCCTGCACGGGCGTTTTGCGGTTTTGGCTACCGGAATGTACGCCGCGTCCCGCACCCCGCAACGGCAGTCCGACGGACTGAATGCTGCTGCGGTAGATCCGTGGGATGTCAGCGCGATGCGGCAACTCGATCCGCAGGCGCGGGTGCTGATCATTGGTTCCGGGCTGACCATGGTCGATGCGGTGGTGTCGTTGCAGCAGTCAGGGCATCGCGGCCCTGTCGATATATTTTCCCGGCATGGGTTGCTGCCTCATGTTCGTCGGCAGCCGCCAGTCTGGGTGGATTTTCTCGGCGAAGATCACACCCTTCGCAGCCCTCGGCAGTTGCTGCGCAAAGTGCGCGAGCAATGTGCGCAGGCGATTGAAAGGGGAGTCGACTGGCAAGCGCCACTGGATACCGTGCGGGCTAACATCGGCCGGTTATGGCATCAGGCCCCGGATGTGCAGCGCCGCCAGTTCGTGCGCCACGTGCGGCCATGGTGGGAAAGCCATCACCATCGCTCACCGCCGCTGAGCGCTGCACTGCTTGCGCAACTGATTGATCAAGGACGAGTGACGATTCAGGCCGCTTCGTTGCAAGGGTTTGAGGTCCTGCCTTCGGGCCAATTACAAATTCGTATTCGACACCGTGGTCAGGGTGAAACTTCAACGATCGTGGGGGATGCGCTGATCAATTCCACGGGCATCGAATACGACTGGCGACGCGTGGATCGGCCTTTGCCTCGACAACTGCTGGCGCGAGGTCTGATTCAACCTGGCCCGCTGGCGCTGGGCATCGCCGCCGACCAGGGCGGAGCGGTGCTGGATGCGCAAGGGCGGGTGTCTGACCGGTTGTTCGCCATGGGCCCGCCATTGCGGGGGCTGTGGTGGGAAAGTACGGCCGTGACTGATGTAGCGCTGCAAGCCAAGGCGTTGGCGGGGCGGTTGGTCGGAACTCATTTGGCTTAAGGCCTTACGCCTATATCGTCCGGATGCGGCCCAGACCAAGCCCTGCTCCAACGAAGTAACGCCTGTTGGAACGGCCTCAGGTCCGGCACGATACAGGCGCTGAAACTCTTCAATCCTGATCCAGCAAAACCGGGCCATTTCCCTGTTCGCCCAGTTTGTCCCCCCGATTGCGCAACGGGCAGGCTTGCATTGACAGGCAGCCGCAGCCGATGCAGCCGGTGAGCTGATCGCGCAGGTCTGTCAGGCGCGCGATGCGGTCGTCGAGTTCGTCCTTCCACTGTGCCGACAACTTGTTCCAGTCAGCCGCAGTCGGCGTGCGTTTTTCCGGCAGCGTTTGCAGGGCGGCATGGATGCTGGCCAACGGGATACCCAAGCGCTGTGCGACTTTGATCAGGGCCACTCGCCGCAGCATTTCTCTGGGATAGCGGCGTTGATTGCCCGCATTGCGCTGGCTGCTGATCAAACCCTTTGTTTCATAAAAGTGCAGGGCGGTGACCGCAACCCCACTGCGGGCCGCCAATTGGCCGACGGTCAACTGCTTACTGGCAGGGCCAGATTTTTTGCTGGTTGTCATAAGTGACTGCTTGACCTCTAGTTAAGTAGAGGTTTTACCCTTCGAGGCCTCGGTTGGCAATACTCCGTTATCACGGCAAACACGACCTGTGAAACACGCATTGGACCTGTAGGAGCTCACCGAGGTTACGAGGCCAGCGATGACGGAGTGTCAGGTAAACCGTTATCGCTGGCCTCGTAACCTCGGTGAGCTCCTACAGGTCGGGGGGCAGCCTGGGAATTTGCATTTGTTTGACAGGAGGCAGTCATGGCGTCAGCAGAAGAGAATCTTCGCTTCAACCAGCTCATTGAATTCACCGTAAGTCCCGCTCAACAATCCGGACTGGTAACGGCCCTGACCGAGCAAGTCGAGCGTTATACCTGCACGTATCCCGGTTTTATCAGTGCCACCGTTCAGGCCAGCGATGATGGCTGCAGAGTGCTTGGGCAGACGCTCTGGCAATCACGGCGAGCCAGTGAAGAGGCGCTGCTCAATGCCGAGGCGAATGAGCAGGATTTCATGACGTTGCTGCGTCGGCATCAGGTCAGTGCAGTGACCTTCAATAGCTGGCAGGTCTCTCGGACTGTCCAGGCCAGAAGCTGACAGGCAGAGCACTGTTCAGACTGAAACCTGCATCACCCGGTCACCCTGCAAGTTTTCGCCGGGCCGTCGTTTGTTCACCGCCAGTTCCCCGATCTTGATCAGGCGGGTGCGAGTGACATTGCGGGTCAAGCCCAGCAATGCGGCGGTGTGAACCTGGTTGTAGTGACTGAAGCGGTAGGCTGCCCGCAGCAACGCGTCTTCGACTTTTTCGTGCAGCGCCCCAGCCTGTTCCTCGAACAGTTTATGGAAGGCTCGCTCCAGTAGTGCGTCGACAGATTCGTCGTTTGAAGGTTGATCGTCCTGGCGCTCGATACGCAAATTCGACAGACGCAGGTCATCACGTTGAATCAATCCATCACGGCAGATCAGCAGCGTGTGATGAATGACGTTTTCCAGCTCGCGAATGTTCCCGGGCCAGCTATAGCTTTGCAGTTTGCGCTCGGCTTCGGCGGTAATCCGGATCGGCCCATATCCCAGCCGAAGGCTGTAGGCGTCGATAAAGTGCCTGACCAGCGGAAGGATATCGCCGGGACGTTCGCGCAACGGTTGCAGTTCGAGGTTGACCACATCCAGTCGGTAATACAGATCCTCGCGGAAATGCCCGGCATTGATCGCTTTTTCCAACTGCACGTTGGTTGCCGCCAGTACCCTGACATTGATGGGAATACTTTTGCGCGAGCCCAGTCTTACGACCTCCCGCTCTTGCAGCACCCGCAGCAGCTTGACCTGAATCGGCATGGGCAGATCGCCGATTTCATCGAGAAACAGCGTGCCGCCATTGGCCTCTTCGAACCATCCCGCCTTGGCGTTCAAGGCGCCAGTGAACGCGCCTTTCTCGTGGCCGAACAGCTCGGCCTCCACCAGTGACTCGGCAAATGCGCCGCAATTAACGGCAACGAACGGCTGATTACGACGTTCGCTCAGGCTATGGATATGCCGCGCAACCAACTCCTTGCCGGTGCCGGTTTCGCCAATGATCAATACGCTGGCGTCGCTGGGAGCGACCTGCTTGAGGTGAGCCAGCAACGCTTTTGATTTCGGGTCTTCGAACACCTGGGCCGTGGCGCGGATTGAAGTCGCCAGTGCGGGGTTCGGCGGTAGGGTCAGTAGCTGCATGGTGATCACTTCTTGTATGAGGCAAGCCAGAGCGTTGCCAGCCAGGTAAACGCGATCCCGTGGGAGCGAATTCATTCGCGAAGAGGCCGGTACATCCGCTGGAGATTCGTCGACATCCCACAGGCCTTCCGCTATCCGAAAGCGCGATGTCAGTTCTCGTTAACTGCCTATTTCTGCGGCGGCAAATCGTTGGCAATCATTTCCCCGAACGGTCCGGTCAGGTTGGTGATTCCACGTCCGGCCAGGCTGCGATACGGCTCGGGCAGCAACGGGAAAACCAGTTCGGCAAAACGGTAGGCTTCTTCCAGATGCGGGTAGCCGGAGAAGATGAAGCTCTCGATTCCCAGATCGGCGTATTCCTTGATGCGTTCGGCGACTTCCTGCGGATTACCGACCAATGCAGTACCCGCGCCACCCCGAACCAGGCCCACGCCTGCCCACAGGTTTGGAGCGATTTCCAGGTTGTCCCGACGGCCATCGTGCAAGGCTGCCATGCGGCGCTGGCCTTCGGAGTCAAAGCGCGAGAAGGATTTCTGTGCAGCCGCGATCGTTTCGTCGCTGATGTGCTCAATCAGCGTGCTGGCCGCTTTCCATGCTTCTTCACTGGTTTCGCGGACGATAACGTGCAGGCGAATACCAAACTTCACCGTGCGACCTTTACGTGCTGCGCGCTCGCGGACATCGGCGAGTTTTTCAGCGACAGCGGCTGGCGGTTCGCCCCAGGTCAGGTAAACATCCACTTGATCTGCAGCCAGTTCATGGGCGGCTTCGGACGAGCCCCCGAAGTACAGTGGCGGATAAGGTTTCTGAATCGGCGGATACAGCGCCTTGGCGTTTTGTACGCGCAGATGCTTGCCTTCGAAATCCACGGCTTCGCCTTGCAACACACGACGCCAGATCTGCAGGAATTCATCGCTGACTTCGTAGCGTTCGCTATGATCGAGGAAACTGCCATCACCGCGGTTTTCATCCGGATCACCGCCGGTTACCACGTTGATCAGCAGGCGGCCGCCAGACAAACGATCCAGGGTTGCCGCCATACGCGCCGAGACAGTCGGTGAAATGATCCCCGGACGAATCGCCACCAGATACTTCAGCTTTTCAGTCAGCGGCACCAGCGCAGAAGCGATCACCCAAGAGTCTTCACAGGAGCGCCCGGTCGGGATCAGCACGCCGTAGTAGCCCAGATCGTCCGCTGCCTGAGCCACCTGTTTGAGGTAGTTCAAGGTCACCGGGCGAGCACCTTTGGTGGTACCCAGAAAATGGCCGTCGCCGTGAGTCGGAAGAAACCAGAAAACATCCATGACAAAACCCTTGAGCCGCACGCGGCGCTGATGTGTTGGATGGCTGTTGCTCAGCCAGCAGTAGGTGGCTAGTTATAAAGGCAAGGATTTATTCCTCAAAAGAACGGATATCCATATTTTTATATCTTTATCGAATATGAGGTTTCTTGGCGCGCAGCGTCCACTTTTTAAGGGGGCGAACCAAACGAGCAGGTTGACAGTTTGGCAACGAGTATCTAAGGTTGCCAAAAATTCAACCGGGATGATGGATGAGGGTTTTCAAGAAGATTGCGTTTGATGACGCTTCAAGGCGGTATCCCAATGATGCTGCGAACCTTGATGCCACCTATCGCTTGCTGTGCAGGTCAATAGCCGAGACTTCCAGCGAACTCAAAAGTACATTCAATACCCTGGATCGCTTCACCCACAGAAACGGCTGGTACGTGATCGATATCGGCGGCAACAATTTGCGTTTGATTGCCGCTATTGAATTCAGCAAGCAACTTGTTTTCGTGAAGCACATCTATACCCATGCCGAATACACCAAGGCCAACAAGTGGTACCAAAAGCAGAAGACGGGGATCCGACCATGAGTCCTGCATCAGCTGAACGAACCGTAGATAAAACAGCCATTCGCGAATTGGCACAGCGTATGGAAACACTTCGCCTGGACATGGATCGTCTGGGCGCGCACTTCATGCATCACATTGATTCGCCCGAGGACTATCAACAGGCGTTGAAGGTTATCGATGAACTCACCGATGGTCAGGAACTGACATCTGTCGAAAGCAATTTACTCGAGATTCTTTGTGACACCGTTGAGCGTTATGAAAGCAAAGCGCCGCAGTTTTCAGCGTTTAATGCGCGTATAGCCGGGTTGACGGAAGTGGACCTGCTCAAGGCATTGATGCTGCAAAACCAGTTAACCGGTGCAGACCTTCCGGAAATTGGTGATAAAAGCGTGGTGTCGCGCATTCTCAGCGGCCAGCGTCGTTTGACCATCGAGATGGTCGCCCGGCTTGCAGCGCGGTTCCACGTCGATCCCGGAGCATTCGTGCCCCGCGTCGGGTAAGGTCATAGCTGAATGCGTTGAAGAAACCCGCCGAGGCGGGTTTTTTCATGCTCCACAACACCCCGTCACTCCCCTCGAAACTTTTGTCCCATCGCCCCGGTCACTCTAAACACCTCATAAAGGGAATCAGGCGATGGCAAGGGCAATCTGGAAGGGCGCGATCAGTTTCGGGCTGGTGCATATCCCCGTCGCGCTGGTTTCGGCGACGTCTTCACAGGGGGTTGATTTTGACTGGCTGGACAAACGCAGCATGGATCCGGTGGGCTACAAGCGCATCAACAAGGTCACTGGCAAAGAGATGACCAAGGAAAACATCGTCAAGGGCGTGCAATACGAGAAGGGCCGCTACGTGGTCCTCAGCGAAGAGGAGATTCGCGCCGCCCACCCCAAGTCGACCCAGACCATTGAAATTTTCGGTTTCGTCGCGGGTGATCAGATTCCGCTGCAAAACATCGAGACGCCTTACTACCTGGCCCCCGACAAACGGGGTGAAAAGGTTTACGCATTGCTGCGCGAAACCCTCGTGCAAACCAAAAAAGTCGCCTTGGCCAATGTGGTCCTGCATACCCGCCAGCATCTGGCCGCGGTGATGCCGCTGGAATCGGCCATGGTCCTGGTTTTACTGCGCTGGCCGTCGGAAGTGCGTGGTCTGGACACTCTGGAACTGACCGATGCGGTGACCGACGTGAAGCTCAATAAAAGCGAGCTGGCCATGGCCAAGCGGCTGGTGGAAGACATGAGCGCCGACTGGACGCCGGAGGACTACCGCGACACGTTCCAGGATCAAATCATGGGGCTGGTGGAAACCAAGGCCCGGGAAGGCAAGCTCGAAAGTGTCGAAACCGAGCCTGAAGACACTGATCGCAAAAGCGCTGATGTCATCGACCTTACCGAATTGCTTAAACGCAGCCTTGCGGGTAAAGGGTCGGTCAGCAAAAAACCGGCAAAACCTGCCGCCAAAAAAGCCGAGCCTGCAGAAAAGGCCCCGGCCAAACGTCGTACACCACCTCGCAAGAAAACCACCAAGGCATCTTGAGGAGTATTGCCTGACGTCGCAGAGGATCATCCATGGCCAAGCAGCCCAGCGAATACGCACGCAAACGTAATTTTGATATCACCAGTGAACCTGCCGAGGCACCGGTCAATGCTGAAAAAGGTAAATCGGCTCACGCCCTGAGTTTCGTGATTCACAAGCACGATGCGCGCAACCTGCACTACGATTTTCGACTGGAGCTGGATGGCGCCCTGAAAAGCTGGGCGGTGCCTAAAGGGCCGAGCCTTGACCCGACCCATAAACGTCTGGCGGTCCACGTCGAGGACCACCCGCTGGGTTACGGCAGCTTCGAAGGCAGTATTCCTGAAGGTCAGTACGGTGCCGGTGACGTGATCGTCTGGGATCGCGGAATCTGGCAGCCCCATGGTGATCCGCAGCAAACCTACAAAGACGGCAAGCTCAAGTTCACCCTGGTCGGGGAGAAACTCACCGGTGAGTGGGCGCTGGTCCGCACTCGCCTCAAAGGCAGTAGCGACAAGCAACAGTGGTTGCTGATCAAAGAGAAAGACGAGATTGCCAGGCCCGGCGCTGAATACGACATAGTGGCCGATCAGCCGCAAAGCGTGATCAGCGGCAAGCTGGTGGGCAAACCGGCGGCGCGTAAAAAAGCGGCCCCGGCTGAAGCGACGACGTCTAAAACCAAAGCTGCCAATGCCAAAACTGCAAAGACTAAACCTGCAAAGGCCAGCAAGGCCGCGAGCGTCGTGCCTGAAACGCTCGCCCCGCAACTCGCCACGCTGGTGGATGCGCCACCCGCCGGCGACTGGCTTTACGAAATCAAGTTCGACGGTTACCGGATCATGACCCGGATTCTTGACGGGGAGGTGCGGCTGTTCAGTCGTAATGGCAATGACTGGACCGACCGTCTGCCGTTGCAGGCCAAAGCGCTGCAGTCGTTGGGGCCCAAAGACAGTTGGCTCGACGGCGAAATGGTCATGCTCAACGACGAAGGCTTGCCGGATTTTCAGGCTCTGCAAAATGCTTTTGAGGTCGGGCGCAGTAAAGACGTGGTGTATTTCCTTTTCGATGCCCCCTTCATTGAAGGGCAGGATCTGCGGGAAACCCCGGTGGAGGAGCGCCGCGCTGCGTTGAAAAAGCTGCTCGGCAAAAGCCGTAGCAAGCTGTTGCGCTTTTCGGATGCATTCATGTCCCGTCCTAAAGACATTGTCGAGAGCGCAAGCGCCATGGGGCTGGAGGGCGTTATTGGCAAGCGGGCGGGCAGTCTATATCTGAGCAAACGCAACCCGGACTGGATCAAGCTCAAATGCCGCTTGCGCCAGGAGTTCGTCATTGTCGGCTTTACCCAGCCACATGGTTCCCGCAGCGGCTTTGGTGCATTGTTGCTGGCGGTAAACGGAGACGATGAGGACTCGGGGCTGGTGTATGCCGGTCGAGTCGGCACGGGCTTTTCCGAGCGGACACTCAAACAGATAAGCGAACGCCTGAAAAAGCTGGAGCGCGAATCCTCCCCGCTGGCAAAAAAACTCACCAGTGCTCAAGGGCGTGGCGTTCACTGGATTGAGCCTGAACTGGTCTGTGAGGCGGAGTTTGCTGAATGGACGCGGGAAGGGATTATCCGGCAGGCCGCGTTCATCGCGCTGCGCAGTGACAAGCCTGCCAGTGAGGTCTTTCATGAGTATCCGCAGGCGGCAAAAAAACTCAAAAAGCCATCTCGATCCAAACCCGCAGAGGCTGACAAACCCTCGGTTGTGAGCAAAGGCCGGGTAGTGATTGCCGATGTGAATATCAGCCACCCAGAGCGGGTGATCGATACAGAAAGTGGCGCGCAGAAAGCCGAGCTCGCGCATTACTACGAAGAGATTGCCGACTGGATCCTGCCGTATCTGAAAAGTCGTCCGGTATCCTTGTTGCGCTGCCCGGAAGGTGTCGCGGGCGAGCAGTTTTTCCAGAAGCATTCTGAAAAGCTCGCCATTCCCAACATCAAGCAACTTGAACCCGAACTGGACCCGGGACATGCACGCCTGATGGAAATCGACACCGTGCAAGCCCTGGTGGGCGCTGCGCAAATGGGCACTATCGAATTGCACACCTGGGGCGCGACCAGTGATCGCATCGAGACACCTGACCACTTCGTGCTCGACCTTGACCCGGACGACGCGCTGCCGTGGCGTAGCATGATCGAAGCCACGCAAATGACCCTGGCAGTGCTGGATGAGTTAGGCCTGCAGGCGTTTATCAAGACCAGTGGCGGCAAGGGCATGCACATTATCGTGCCATTACAGCGTCAGGCAGACTGGGAAACAGTGAAAGCATTCGCCAAGGCCATCGCTGAATTCATTGCCAGGCAATTGCCGGAGCGCTTTACCGCGACCATGGGGCCGAAAAACAGGGTCGGGAAAATCTTCATTGATTACCTGCGCAATAGCCGGGGCGCGAGCACCGTGACCGCCTATTCGGCGCGCGCCAGGCCTGGATTGCCGGTTTCGGTCCCCGTGGCCCGCGAGGAGCTGGAAGGCTTGAAGTCAGCGCAGCAATGGAACATCGGCAACCTGCAACAGCGCTTGCGCAAGCTCAAGGCCGATCCGTGGAAGGGCTATGCCAATCGTCAGCGGATTACCAAAAAGATGTGGAAGCAGTTGGGCGTTGAAGGGCGGTGAGTTTTTTATTTTTAATTATTGTTCCCTTTTAATATCAATAATTTGGATAAAAATAGATTTGAAACGCGTTTCTATGTGGGAGCTGGGCTTGCCCGCGATTGGGTTTACAGATTATCGCGGGCAAGCCCAGCTCCCACATAGAATCGCATTTCAATTGATCTACGCGATTCTGTTACCCGCGCGTATTCGCCTGCTCCGCCGGATAAAATTCACCCTCCATGCCCATGTTTTTCAGCAAATCCCGGACTGTGGCCTCAATGTCGAACACGGTCGGCTGATCGTCGGTGTCGCCCACTTTCACCCATAGGCGACTGCTGTTCTGGTCGTGAGTGCCTTCGCTGAGCATATCGTGGGTGAACACCTGTTCGGCGCGCCATAAACACAGTTCGGTGGATCCACTCAGCCAGATTTCGTTGATTGTTCTAAGGTCAGTGGTAGCCAGCTGATCCGCAGTGATCATTTTGTCCATTGTCTTGTACCTGTCAGTGAGTCGATAAAGATCTGACGTGCCGCTGTCGCCCGTCGTTCAACCTTTCGAAACAGTTACTGCTGAACCGGTACTCGTCATTAGAGTCGATCACTCAAAGGTGCCAGGACAGGCATCAGCAAAAAAGGGGAACTCCATGACGCACCCTGTTGTTTTTACACGAAGAAAAATACTGACTCTGGCCGCTGGTGCTTCGGCGGTGTTCACTTTCGATTCGGCTGCTGCGCAGTCCAGTCCACCGTCGTTATCGTCACCAACGTCGCCAACGTCGCCAACGTCGCCCTCGACCCTGGATACAGGAGCAAACACCATGCTGACCCGAGCCATCCCGTCGAGCAACGAACCGCTGCCCATGGTCGGGCTGGGTACTTACCGCGGTTTTGATGTCGCTACTTCAAGTCCGGCCTACAAGAGTTTGGCCGCTGTGCTCGATGCGCTGTTTGAAAAAGGCGGGACGCTGATCGACAGCTCACCCATGTATGGTCGTGCCGAGCAGACCACCGGTGAACTGCTGTCGATACACAAACCCCGTTCTCCTGCATTTCTGGCCACCAAGGTCTGGACCCGCGGTCGTCAGGAGGGGATTCAGCAGATGGAGGAGTCTTTCAAACTGCTGCAGACCGACCGTATTGACCTGATGCAGATTCACAACCTGCTGGACTGGAAAACCCACTTGCCGACGTTGCGTAAATGGAAGGAAGAAGGGCGCATCCGGTATGTCGGCATTACCCATTACACGTCGTCGGCGTATGACGATGTGGAAGCGGTGCTCAAGGCTGAGCAGATGGATTTTCTGCAGATCAATTACGCGCTGGATGATCGTGCGGTCGAGAAGCGAATCCTGCCGCTGTGCAGGGAGAAGGGCGTTGCGGTGATCTGCAACCGGCCGTTTGGCGGTGGTGGCTTGCTAGGCCGGTTAAAGGGCAAGCCTTTGCCCGGCTGGGCTGCGCAAGTGGGTGTGACCAGTTGGGCGCAGCTGGCTCTGAAGTTCCTGCTGGCAAACCCGGCGGTTACCTGCGTCATCCCCGGCACGGGTAACCCGAAATACATGCTGGAAAATGCGGGCGCCGGTTTCGGCCCGATGCTGACCGGCGCGCAGCGTGAGCAATTGATTGATTTGGTGGGGTAGCGCAGTCGTTCAGCAAACGAAGGACCGGTAGGAGCCAACTTGTTGGCGAGGCTTTATCTCTGTGTTCGCAGGTCTGGCGTCTCGCGAACAAGTTCGCTCCTACCGATATTTGGTGTGGCTCATGACCTCAGCGATTCACTAGCTTGGCTGGCAGCGCAATCACCAGAAAACTGCTCAAAATCAGGCACCCGGCGAAGAACCACATGGCGCCAGCGCTGCTGCCGGTGATGTCGATGGCCATGCCCATCAGCGAGTTGCTGACCAGCCCGGCGATGTTCGCCAGTGAGCACGCCAGCGCAAAGCCTGTAGCGGCGGCGCGGCCTTTGAGGAAGGTAGCAGGCAAGCTGAAGAACACTGGCACCGCACCGATAATCGCTGCCGAAGCGATAGCAAACAGCGCCACCGTTGCCACCAGGTTGTGAGTGAAAAATGTGCTGCTTGCCATAGCCACCGAGCCGATCAGGAACGGCACGATGATGTGCCAGCGACGCTCGCGATGGCGGTCCGAACTGGCCCCGATCAGCAGCATGCCCAGCAATGCCGCGATACTTGGCAAAGCGGTCAGCACGCCAATGTGAAAAGTATCGACGACGCCCGCGTTGCGAATGAACGTCGGCATCCAGAAACCCATAGCGTAGGCGCTGAGCAGGATCGAGAAGTCGATACCACCGAGCATCCACACTTTCAGATTGAAGAAGCCATCGCGGAAACTGTGCTTGCTGTCTTTGGCTTCGGCCTCATCCAGACGCAGCTCGCTTTCCAGCAAGGTCTTTTCTTCGGCGTTCATCCACTTGGCTTCATTGTGGTTATTTGGCAATGCCCAGAACGTCAGGATGCCCAGCGCCACACTCGGGATTGCTTCAAGGATGAACAGCCACTGCCAGCCGCGCAATCCGGCCGTCTGATCAAAGTGACCCATGATCCAGCCGGACAGCGGACCGCCGATCACACTCGACAAGGGCAGGCCGATCATGAACAGGGCAATGATGCGTCCGCGTCGATACGTGGGGAACCACGTGGTCAGGTAAAACAGCACCCCAGGCAGAAAACCGGCTTCAGCGGCACCCAGCAGAAAACGCAGAATGTAGAACTGCATGGGCGTAGTGACCAGCATGGTGCAGGCCGACAGCAGGCCCCAAGTGATCATGATCCGGGCGATCCAGATCTTTGCGCCGACCTTTTCCAGCACCAGGTTGCTGGGCACTTCGAAGAGGATATAGCCGACGAAGAACAGCCCGGCACCCAGACCAAACGCGGTTTCGCTGAAGTGCAGTTGATCGAGCATCTGCAGCTTGGCGAAGCCGATGTTGATCCGGTCCAGATAGGCAGCCAGATAGCAGAAGCACAGGAACGGAATCAGCTTCCAGGTGATCTTGCGGTACATCGCTTTGATGGGGTCAGCGATGTCAGTCGCCGTGGTATTCACATTCGCAGAGGGCATGGTGGTCTCCTGGCGGAACCTATCGTTTTTGTTTAGCCGCATGTATCAGGCACTTCGGCAGCGCTGGCATGCGGCTTCCAAAGGCAGTGTCAGAAGACTGGAAAGCGCTCTTGCGAAACGTCTGCCCAGTGGGTTTGGCCAGTGTCGGCCTGACCAGCGCTCTATGGCCTGGTTCTTAACGGCAGTTGCGAGCTTCAAGCTATAAGCTGCAAGAGGCGGTGAGTTCAGCTTTTTTCTTGTAGCTTGGCGCTTGAAGCTTGCAGCTGCTTCATCGCCTCCACCTTGTTAACCACATCCCCATACTTGCTGTCGATATCGAACAGGTTCGCTTCATGCGGCGCAGGGTGGCGGTCGCCAACACATTCGCGGACCACGATGGTTCGGAAACCGTGTTGAACCGCATCCACTGCCGTCGCCCGAATGCAGCCGCTGGTCGAGCAACCGGCCAGCACCACGGTGTCGATCCCTTGTGCGTGCAGCATCGATGCCAGACTGGTGCCGAAAAACGAACTGGCGTACTGCTTGCTGATCACCACCTCGTCGGCATTGGGCAAAACCTCTTCACAGAACGCTGCCAGCGGGTTGCCTTCCACCATGTCTTTCATCACCGGGGCCTTCTTGACCCAGATACCGCCGTCAGCAAAATGCCCGGCATGGTAGCGGATATTGGTGTGCACCACCGGTATCCCGTTCTGTCTGGCACAGGCCAGCAATTCGACGCTCTCGGCCACGGCACTGACCACTCCCGGTGCATACAACGGCGCGCCTGGTTGGGTGTAGCCCTGCATGAAGTCGATCATCAACAAGGCTGGCTTGTTGCCAAAGCCAATACGCTGACCCCAGACGCCCTGATAGTTGGCATCGGCAGATTGTTGCTCGCTCATATCGTGCACTCCGTTTTCGGTTCCGCTCAAGGCTGCAGGTTCAGGCGATGGTTTCACCGAGGAAGTCACCGAAGGCTGCAAAGAACCCTTCCAGATCATCCCAGGGGATCATGTGCCCGGCGTTCGCCACGTGAGCGATGCGCATGTCCGGTTGCAGTTCAAGGATTTCCGCTTCGTCTTCGGCCAGTATCACACCGCCACGGCCTGCGACGATCAGCAGTGCAGGCACCGGCAGCTTTGGCAGGTCCTGATGAAAATCGACCTCATGAAAGTCATTGAAGGCGCGGACGATCGCCGGTTCGTAACAGGTGTGCAGCCATTCGGCGCGCAGTTGCAGTTGTTCATCGGTCCAGGTCGCGCAGAACGCGCGCATGGCCTCGGCGTCCATTCCCAGTTGCGCCTGACGAATCGAGTCCACGTACCACGGCAGTTTTGACGGATATTCGCGACGGCCCGGGCCTGAGACGGGTGGGTCAATCAACACCAGCTTTTGCAGGCCTTTAGGTTGGCGCACAGCGCTGCGGGCGATAAAACGTGCGCCCATGGAATGACCGACCAAATGATAGGCATCAAGATTCATGGCAGCAGCAAACGCCGAGATGTCATCGGCGCAGGTGTCGACGCTGTAATCAAGTTCCGGGCCCGTGGAGGAGAGCCCACGCCCTCGGGCGTCCAGCACGTAAGTGTCGAAATGCTGACCCAGCCGTTCAGCAACGAAGCCCCAGGTGATCGCCGGGCTGGTGATGCCTGGTATCAGAATCAGCGCGGGCTTGTTGCTGTGCGCCTGGCCGCCGTAGCGCAAGTAATGTTGACGGATACCGTTGGCCTGGACGTTGCCGCCGTGGATAAAAGTACTCACGCTGGCACCGCCGATTTCAGTTCGTGGCCATACAGGTCGTAACCAAACACCCAGGCCGGATCTTCCTGAGTGCGCAGCCAGGTATTGGCGTTGGAGACGGCTTGAACACGTGAAGCACGGTCCTTGCGGGCGGTTTCGTAGAGGTCGAACGCGGTGCTGTAATCGCTCAGGCCGGTGGCTTGCAGGCAGCGTGTCAGCATCGCGGCGTCTTCAATGGCCATGCCTGCGCCCTGGGCCATGTGCGGCTTCATGGGGTGGCAGGCGTCGCCCAGCAGCACCATGCGCCCGCGACTCCAGATAGGCAGCGGATTGCGATTGAGCAGCGGCCATTTGGTGACTGTTTCGCTGGACTCGATCAACGCCTGCACGGTGGGGTGGTAACCGGCAAACGCTTCGTACATTTCCTCGCGGCTGCTGTCGATCCAGTTACCCTCGAACTCCCAGGCAGGATGCGGCACGCCGGTGACGTAGTAGTACTCATCGCGTTTGCCTGTGGTGTGGTAGACCATCATGTGCCGGTCGGCACTCCACCATTTCACGCAGTTCTCGAAATCCAGGTTGTACTTGCTCAGCACGTGGTTGGGAATCAGCGCCCGGTGGGCTACCCAGCCGCTGTACAGCGGTGCTTCCTGACCGAGCAACTCTTCGCGAATTTTCGAGTTGATGCCGTCGGCACCGATCACGATATCCGCCTCGGCGGTGGTGCCGTCGGTGAAGCTCAGGCGCACTCCATTGGCGGTTTCCTCCAGGGTGCTCAGACATTTGCTGAAGTGCACGCTGCCGGGCGCAATGCTCGACATCTGCAAGGCATGCAGGTCGCCGCGATGCACGGTGATGTAGGCCGCGCCGTATTCCTTGCGCGCGAATTCACCCAACGGGATGCGTGACATGTAATCGCCGCTGGCACCGTCACGGCTGAACCAGAAGTCAGGGTGCGAGCCCATGTCGCTGAGCTGTTGTTCGATGCCCATGCGGCGAAAGATTTTCATGATGTTCGGGCCCATATGGATCCCGGCACCGATCCGCGAGAACTCGGGCGCCTGCTCGTAGATGTCGACTTTGAAGCCCGCTTGCTGCAACAGCGTGGCGGCTGCCGCCCCACCCAGGCCTGCACCGACGATGGCTATCTTTTGCGTATCTGGCATGGGCTGTTTCCTTCGTAGCAGAGTCTTTGACGGTCGGGGGTGTTGTTCGTCCCGATGTGTTTTTAAAGTGTATACACTCTTTTTTTCTCATTGGAATAGCTTTGTCGAAAAAAATAATTCGCGGGTTATTTATCGGTGTCACCCAATGTAACCCTTGTTCTATTGGCTTGTGTGAGTGGGTAACAATATGGCGTGGCTATTGCAGACCGCTCCTGATTGATGTCTTATCGTAAATATAGGGTGTACACACTATAAAAACGCACTGACTTGTAGCGCTGCGCCTTTCTTTGGTGCGTGAAGGCGGCGAAAGCAGATACGAAACATAACAGCGTCGAGGCACGACGAAGGAGAAATGAAATGGCGGTAAGCGATTGCGAATTGACCCAGATGTTCGAGCACGTGCTGGCCTTGTCGAAGGTCGATGCGACCCAGAGCGTGGCGGTGCTCAAGAGCCATTATTCAAACCCCAGAACCGTGCGCGCTGCGATGGAGGCTGCTCAGCGTCTGGGCGCGAAGGTGTACGCCGTTGAACTGCCGTCGTTCAACCACCCCAAGGCCATGGGCAACGACATGACCGCTTACTGCGGAGACACCGCGCTGACCGGCAACCTCGCAGCGCAACGGGCGCTTGAGGCGGCGGATCTGGTGATCGACACCATGATGTTGCTGCACTCACCGGAACAGGAGCAGATCCTCAAGACCGGCACCCGGATTTTGCTCGCAGTAGAACCCCCGGAAGTATTGGCGCGCATGCTGCCGACCCTGGCCGACAAGGAGCGGGTCATGGCCGCTGAGCAGGTGCTCAAGGAGGCCCGCTCCATTCATGTTAAGTCCAAGGCAGGCAGCGACTTCCGGGCGCAGCTTGGGCAATATCCGTCCGTCACCGAGTATGGGTTTGCCGATGAGCCGGGGCGTTGGGATCACTGGCCCAGCGGCTTTCTGTTCTCATGGCCGAATGAAGAAACCGCCGAAGGCGTACTGGTTATTGACGTCGGCGACATTCTGCTGCCGTTCAAGAATTACTCCCGGGAACAGATCATTCTGGAAATCGACAAGGGGTTTATTACCGAGATCAAGGGTGGTTTCGAGGCCGAATACTTGCGCGATTACATGAAGTATTTCAATGATCCCGAGGTGTACGGCATCTCCCACATTGGCTGGGGCCTGCAGCCCCGTGCGCAGTGGACCGCCATGGGCCTGCACGATAAGAACGACGGGATGTGCATGGATGCCCGGGCGTTCTACGGCAACTTCCTGTTTTCCACCGGCCCCAATACCGAAGTTGGCGGCACCCGCAAGACGCCGTGCCACATGGACATCCCGCTACGCCGTTGCGATATTTATCTGGATGACAAGGCCGTGGTGTTGGGCGGGGAAGTGGTTGCGCCAGAGGCTTCTTTGGCGCGGTAAGTTCATGAGAAGCAGTTCCTCCTGTGGGAGCTGGGCTTGCCCGCGATAAGGACACTGAGGTTTGTCATGAGACCGTGTGGCCCTCATCGCGGGCAAGCCTCGCTCCCACATGAGCCTGCACTCTCTAAGATTTTCTAATTCCGCGCCCACAGGTTAACGTAAGCCTCTTTCCTCCTGCCCCGAGCCACGCCGTGCCCGATCCAACACCAGACACCCAGAACAATTACACCTTCTCCGAACAGGTCGGCCATTTGCTGCGCAAGGCCTATCAGCGGCATATGGCTATTTTTCAGCAGAACGTCGGCGACTCGCAGCTGACCGCTGTGCAGTTTGTCACCCTGTGCGCCGTGCGTGATCGCGGTCCCAGTTCCCTGACTGAACTGGTAAAGGCGACGGCGGTGGATCAGGCCACGATTCGCGGGATCGTCGAGCGCCTGAAAGCGCGTGATCTGATTACCCTGCAGCCCGATCCCGAGGACCGTCGCAAGGTCATCGTTGGCCTGTCCGACAGTGGTCGGAAACTGGTCCAGGAAACCGTGCCTCATGCCGCGCAAATAACCGAGCTGACCATGAGCAACCTCAACCCCGCCGAGCGCGTGGCGGTGTTGTTTCTGCTGCGCAAGATGATTGGGGACGGGGAAGACTGATTGCTGATGTCCGTATTCCCGGACATCTTTCGGCCAACCGTAAACGTCCTGGCTAACGCATAACCGTAGGACCGGCTTTAGCCGGGAGGGGGCCGGGACATTCGCTGAGTATTCTTCGCCAGAAATAATGTCCTCCCGGCTAAAGCCGGTCCTACGGATTTATCTGCTTGCTCGCGTCAGCGCTGCGTCAGGTACACAGGGCGATCTCCTGCAGGAATCATTCTGTCTCGTCACTGGCACGCTTCCTGCTCTCATTTCATGAAGTAAACACTTCATCAAATACCCTGGGTGGTCTCGGGGTAACGGAGCAGGCATGAGTGAGCAAGCGCTGGCGCTGGAAAAGACCATGACGCTCAAGGTCAATGGGCAGACCGCTGAGGTCACGGCCATGGCCGATACGCCGTTGTTACTGGTGTTACGCAATGACCTGCACCTCAACGGCCCCAAATATGGCTGCGGCCTGGGCGAGTGCGGTGCTTGTACGGTGATCATCGATGGCCTGGCAGCGCGCTCATGCGTGTTTCCTGTGAGCGGTGCTCAAGGTCGGGAGATCACCACGCTGGAAGGCATCGGCAGTCGCGAGTGTCCGCATCCGGTGCAACAGGCGTTCATCGATGAGCAGGCCGCGCAATGCGGCTATTGCATGAACGGCATGATCATGACCGCCAAGGCCCTGCTTGATCGCATCCCCAACCCCAGCGAAGCACAGATTCGTAACGAGCTGTCGGCCAACCTCTGCCGTTGCGGCACCCACATTGAAATCCTCCGTGCGGTGCTGCGTGCCGCCCGCCAGAAGTCTTGAACGGACGTTGCCATGACCCAGACCTTGCTGACTCGCGATCAACTCATGAGCAAGACCGGCGTTCTGCTGATCGTCGATAATATCCAGCCGCCGTCCGGTCCTGTCGCCAAAGGTGGCGTGCCAGTCGTGAAGCCCATGGAGCTGGCGCTGTTCATCGCCGTCACTGATGAAAGTCAGGTCTACGCGTTCAACGGGCATGTGGATTTGGGCACCGGGATTCGCACCTCGCTGGCACAGATCGTTGCCGAGGAACTGGATGTAGAACCGGGGCAGGTCAGCATGATCCTCGGCGACACCGCCAGCGCGCCCAATCAGGGAGCGACCATTGCCAGCGCTACGTTGCAGATATCCGCGATTCCACTGCGCAACGCCGCTGCCGAAGCCCGGCGTTATCTGCTACAGCGCGCCGCTGAGCGCATGGAGGTGGCGCTTGAGACGCTGGTCATCAATGCGGGAGTCATCATCGCCGCTGATGGCCGCCAGCTGAGCTTTGCCGAGCTGGTGGCGGGTGAGCATGTCGAACTGAGCATCACCGGTACTGCGCCGCTCAAGCCGGTCGAGGACTACCGAATCGTCGGCAAAGACGCCGCCCGGGTGGACATTCCTGCTAAAGCCACTGGCGAACTGACCTACGTGCATGACATGCGACTGCCTGACATGCTCCACGGCCGGGTCGTGCGTCCGCCTTACGCCGGGCTCGACAGCGGCGACTTCGTCGGCACCAGCCTGCTGGAAGTCGATGAGTCTTCCATTGCGCACATTCCGGGCATTGTTCGCGTGGTGGTGATCCGCGATTTCGTCGGCGTAGTGGCCATGCGCGAAGAGCAGGCAGCCAAGGCGGCGCAGGCACTGAAAGTCACTTGGAAAGCCTGGAACCACAAGCTGCCGGACATGAGCGACGTTGCCCAGGCGATTCGTGATAACCCCAGCGTGCAGCGCGTGGTGCTGGATAAGGGCGACATTGAAACTGCTCTCGATCAGGCCAGTCAGCGCATGCCGCGTACTTACCTGTGGCCTTATCAGATTCATGGCTCCATTGGCCCGTCCTGTGGTCTGGCGGATTATCACGAAGAGGGTATTCGGGTCTGGTCCGGTACCCAGAACCCGCATTTGCTGCGCGCTGATCTGGCCTGGCTGCTGGAGTATCCGGAAGAACGCATCGAGATCATCCGCATGGAAGCAGCCGGTTGCTACGGGCGTAACTGCGCCGATGATGTGTGCGCCGATGCCGTATTGCTCTCTCGGGCGGTGGGCTTGCCAGTGCGGGTGCAACTGACCCGCGAGCAGGAGCATGTCTGGGAGCCCAAAGGCACTGCGCAGCTGATGGAAGTCGATGGCGGCGTCAACGCTGACGGCAGCGTCGCCGGTTACGACTTTGCCAGCAGTTACCCGTCCAACGGTGCGCCCACACTCGCGCTACTGCTCACGGGGCGGGTTGAACCGGTGGCAGCGATGTTCGAAATGGGCGACCGCACGTCGATCCCTCCGTATGATTTCGAGCACATGCGCGTCACCATTAATGACATGTCGCCCATCGTCCGGGCGTCATGGATGCGCGGCGTGTCGGCGCTGCCAAATACCTTCGCTCATGAGTCCTATATCGACGAGTTGGCGTTCGCTGCCGGGGTCGATCCGGTGGAATATCGCCTGCGTTACCTGCATGACGAACGCGCCGCCGAACTGGTCCGGGCCACGGCTGCGCGCGCCGAATGGACGCCGCGTACCGAGCCGATGCAGACCCCGGAGCAGGACAACGTGCTGCGCGGCCGTGGCTTCGCTTATGCGCGTTACATTCACAGCAAGTTCCCCGGCTTTGGCGCGGCATGGGCCGCCTGGGTCGCCGATGTGGCGGTGGACAAGCTGACCGGCGATGTTTCGGTAACCCGCGTGGTCATCGGCCATGACGCAGGCATGATGATCAATCCGGCAGGCGTCCAGCACCAGATTCACGGCAACGTGATTCAGTCCACCAGCCGGGTGCTCAAGGAGCAGGTGACCTTCGAAGAGTCCACCGTGAGCAGCAAGGAGTGGGGCGGCTATCCGATCCTGACGTTCCCGCAGGTGCCGAAAGTCGATGTGCTGATGATGCCGCGCCAGAGCGAGCCTCCGCTGGGTGCCGGGGAGTCGGCTGCTGTACCCAGTGCGGCGGCGATTGCCAATGCGATCTACGACGCTACCGGGATTCGCTTTCGTGAATTGCCGATCACCGCCGAGCGGGTCCTGGCAGCGCTCAAGGGCGCGGGGGAGGAGGCCAACAGCAATCCGCCGCAATCGCCAAAAGCCAAACGCTCGAAATGGTTATTCGGTTCATTGTTCGCGGCGTTCGGCGCGATTCTCGGTGTCGCGGCAACTGCTTTGCCCTGGCGCGCGGAAATCGCCCCGATCACGCCGCCTGCAGCAGGCACCTGGTCAGCGGCAACCCTGGAGCGTGGGCGTTTGCTGGCAGCCGTGGGCGACTGCGCCGTTTGTCACACCGCACCGGGTGGCGCGACCAATGCCGGTGGTCTGGCGATGGATACGCCGTTCGGCACGCTGTACAGCAGCAACATCACTCCAGACCCGAAAACCGGTATAGGCAACTGGTCGTATCCGGCGTTCGAACGCGCCATGCGCGAGGGCATCAGTCGTGATGGCAAGCATCTGTATCCAGCATTTCCCTACACCGCCTTTCGCAATATCAACGACGCCGACATGCAGGCGCTGTATGCCTACCTGATGGCCCAGGAGCCGGTCAGCCAACCGGCCAGGGCCAATGACATGCAGTTCCCGTTCAACCTGCGCCCGTTGATGGCGGGCTGGAACGCATTGTTCTTGCGCAAGGGCGAAATCCAGGTGCAACCGCAGCAAAGCGCGCAATGGAATCGCGGCGCGTATCTGGTCAACGGCCTGGGACATTGCGCGGCCTGTCATTCGCCGCGCAATGCGTTAGGCGCAGAGAAGGGCGGGGCTTCGTTCCTGGCGGGCGGCATGGTCGATGGCTGGGAAGCGCCAGCATTGAATGGCCTGTCGAAAGCGCCGACGCCATGGACTGAAGAACAGTTGTTCAATTATTTGAGCAGTGGCTATTCCGATGCTCACGGGGTGGCGACAGGACCTATGGGGCCGGTGGTCAGCGAGCTGTCGAAACTGCCCAAGGCTGATATCCGCGCAATGGCGGTGTACCTGACGTCGCTGGACGGTGTGGCGCAAGCGGCTCCTACTCCGGAAGCGGTTGCGCAGCCGAGCGTTTCGCAGTTGGCGTTAGGTAATGGCAGGCGGGTTTTCGAAGGCTCATGTCAGGGCTGTCATGCTGATGGAAGCGGGCCGACACTGTTCGGCGTCAGCCCTTCACTGGGCAGCAACACCAACGTGCACAGTGCGCTGCCGGACAACCTGATCAAGGTCATCCTGCAAGGCATCCCCACGCCAGCAACGCCGGATCTGGGTTATATGCCTGGGTTCAAGGACAGCTTGTCTGACACGCAGATCAGCGACCTGGCCGCTTATCTACGCAACCGTTTTGCGCCGAACGAAGCGCAATGGCAGGGCCTGCCGGAGAAAGTCGCGCACCTGAGGGCGAATCCGGGGACGCATTGATTTTGCGCAAGCACTCATTCCTGTGGGAGTCGCCCCGGTGTCCCTGACACCACGCTGTCGCGCAGCAAACACGGACCCTGTGGGAGCGCGCTTGCCCGCGATTCGGCCTGTCAGTCGATGAATATATTGCCTGTGCTGACGCGATCGCGGGCAAGCGCGCTCCTACAGATGAAAAAGTACTCCAAATCACATAGTTGTAGTTTGTTTGATAGGAGCGAGGCTTGCCCGCGAAGAACGATGACGCGGTGTACCTGTTGTCACTCGGCGCTTCATTCGCGGGCAAGCCTCGCTCCAACAGGTCGTTAAGCTTGCACGCCACGCACTACCAGATCACTGATGAACCGCAGCCAGTCAGCTTGCTCGCTCGGCTGCGCCAGGTCATGGCCGAGGAATGAGGTCAGGGTGTGCTGGTTGGAGTTATAGAAATAACAAAGCGAGGCGATCATCAGGTACACGTGCTTGATGTCCAGATCCTTGCGAAACACGCCTTGTTGCTGACCCGCTTCGATGATCGGCCGCAGCACATCGACCGCTTCACCGGACAGCCTGCGTAACTCGCTGGACTGTTTGGCGTGCTTGCCCTTGTGCAGGTTTTCAATGCTCAGGATGGCGACGAATTCCGGGTGCTCGACGTAGTAACCCCAGACAAACGCCACCAGTTCGCGCAAGGTCTGCTCGGGTGTAGACGCGTCCAGTTTCAGCAGGCTTTCAGCATGGTTGAACTGCTCGTAGGTGTGTTCCAGCACCCGCACGAAGAGCTTTTCCTTGCTGCCGAAGTAGTAATAAAGCATCCGGTCATTGGACTCGGCTTCGCTGGAAATCTGCTCGATCCGCCCACCGGAATAGCCATCACGCGTGAACACCTTGATCGCCGCCTTGAGGATGCGGGCGCGAGTCTGGTCGGCCTGTTGCGCCCTGACGCCGGTTTTCTTGTTCACGCGCTGGTCCCTTGTCCGTCAGAGGATGCGATAGAGCAAACGCTCGGCACGAACCCGGCTGACCCGCCGCAGAAAGGTGCGCACGGCATCCGGATAATCGTTAAGGGTGTCCAGCTCATCGTACTTGCCGACGCGCTGGGTATTACGCATTAAATGCTCGACTTCAGCTTCCCGAGGGGCGATCCACTGACCTTTGGGATCGTCGATCAGCAGACCGTTTTCCAGGTCCAGATTGAACGCACGCGGGTTTAAGTTATTGCCAGTCAGCAAGGTATAACGATCATCGATCCACATGCCTTTGAGGTGGAACGTGTTATCGCCGTCCTTCCACAAATGCAGGTTCAGCTTGTGACGAGCGATAGCGTTCTGGTGCTTCTGGGCAAACCGTCGCAGGCTGATCTCGTAGAGATAGGGCAGGGCGGAAATGACCTTGAACGGCTCGTCGGCGGGGATGAAAAAGTCGTTGGCAGTCTTGTCGCCGATAATGATGTCCACCGTCACGCCACGCTTGAGGGCACGATTGATTTCGCGCTTGATGGACAGCGGCACGTTGAAATAAGGCGTGCAAATAGTCAGACGGGTTTTGGCAGCGGCAATCAACTCGACAATCGTGCGGTTCAGCGCATTGCGCGGACCAACACCCAGCAGCGGAATCACTCGCAACTCGCCGTTCTCACGCTCGCCCTGATGGGTGTCGTAAGTGGCGCGTTTGAGGTGATTACGGAAGGTGCGAATCTCACTGCGCAAGCTGCGGGAAGTCGGCGGCGACGGCAGGTCCAGACGATGCACCGCGTGTGACGGCAGAATCTCGCGCTGCACCATGTCCTGGAATGAGTCTGCCAGCTCTTTGCTGCTCAGAACGTGATAACGATCCAGACGATACTTGTCGAGCTTGTGTAGATAGACATTGTTGATGCTGGCGCCGCTGTAGATCACGCAGTCATCGATCACGCTGCCTTTCAAATGCAGGACGCCGAACAGCTCGCGGGTCTGCACCGGAACGCCATACACCGGCACTTCCTGGTCGTACTCCAGATGTTGCGCCTGATACCAGGCCGCATTACCCAACTGCCGTCCGGCACCGATCAGGCCACGCTGGGCCCTGAACCAGTCCACCAGCACAACCACGTCCAGTTCCGGCCTCGCAGCTTTGGCGGCATACAGCGCATCGAGGATTTCCTGACCGGCTTCATCCTGCTGCAAATACAAGGCGATCACATAGATCCGCCGGGTCGCCGTAGCGATCTTTTCCAGCAGGCAACGACGGTAATCGGCAGCAGAAGGCAGAATCGTGATTGCATCGCCAGGCAGGGTAAACCCGCGCAACGCGGCAAGGGTAGAACGACGGAAGTTGGACCGCATAAGCCTCTCGTGGGGTTAAAGCAACAGCCCACGAGCTTACACCGTAGAAGCCGCTTTAGCCGCGAAAGATGTTTCGGCGCTTGACTGAATCCGTTGGTTTTTGAGGCAAAACCCTTCGATTGACATTTTTTTCACAAATAGTCACGAGAGTGATAAACATTCGCAGTCACAACTGGTAGCATTTCGCATCCATACGATGGCGGCCACTTCCAGGTAGGACCCGGATGCCATCCATACCCAAGCCCTCAGGACACATCATGCGCACTTTCGCCCCTCAGCAGGTTCCCTACCGCTTAACCTTGCTTGCTCTCTGCTGTTCGCTCAGCTTCCCTTTACTGGCTGCCGAAGCCACGACGACGCAGTCAGGCACGGTCGTATTGGGGGAAACGGATATCAATGCGCAAAAGACTGACGAGCACGCTCTTCCGCCAGTTTATGCGGGCGGTCAGGTAGCCCGGGGCGGTCAGTTGGGTGTGCTGGGCAATGCTGACATCATGGACGTGCCGTTCACCATGAGCAGCTACACCGAGCAATTGATCGAAGATCAGCAGGCTGAAGACATTGGTGATGTATTGGCTAATGACTCGTCTGTGCGGCAGTCGTTTGGTTACGGCAACTCATCGCAGGTGTTCAGCATTCGGGGCTTGCCACTGACGGGTGAAGATATCTCGTATAACGGTTTATACGGCGTGCTGCCGCGTCAGGTGATTGCTACCGACGCGCTGGAGCGGGTGGAGGTTTTCAAAGGTCCCAACGCGTTCATCAACGGGGTTACACCGACCGGTTCCGGTATTGGCGGCGGAGTAAACCTGCAGCCCAAGCGTGCCCAGGACACCCCAACGCGACGCTTTACAACGGACATCAGCACGGATGGCCGGATTGGCGAGCATCTGGATCTTGGTCAGCGCTTTGGCGAGGACAATCGCTTTGGTGCCCGGCTTAACCTTTCTCAGCGTGAAGGTGAAACCGGTATAGAAGATGAAAAACACCGGAGCAAATTGTTCGCTCTGGGCCTGGATTATCGGGGCGAAGACTTGCGGCTTTCCGGCGACATTGCCTATCAGAAACAACGTATTAATCAAGGTCGGAACACGATTAACGTAACGCTCCCCAACCCAACACTCGGCATTGTTGGAGTTACGCATATACCTGATGCGCCAGACGCCGACAGCAACTACTCGCCCGATTACTATTCGACAGAGACCGAAGACACCTTCGGCATGATGCGCGGTGAGTATGACCTGAACGAAAGCTGGACCGTATATGCAGCAGCAGGTGCCAAGCACACCCGTGAAGTAGGTACCTACGGCACTCCGACGCTGAGTGATAACCTGGGTAACTTCACTGTGGGCAGCTCATTCATCCCTCATGATGAAGACAACGTGTCGACCATGGCCGGAATCAACGGCAAGCTGCAAACCGGTCCGGTGAGTCACAAGCTCAACCTCGGTATTGCAGGGATCTGGACACAACAACGCAACGCCTATGACTTCAATGTTGGCGGTGCCTACACCAGCAATATCTACAATCCGGTGTCTGCGCCCATGCCTCCATTGGGTGGTATGACGGGCGGCGATGTGAATGATCCAGGCGTAACGGGTAAAACCCGTAACCGCAGTATCGCGATTTCCGACACGCTGGGTTTCATGGACGACCGTCTGTTGCTGACTTACGGCGTGCGGCGTCAGTCGTTATTGGTTCAAGGCTACAGTTACAAGGGCAGTACGTTTGGAGGAGTGGATAACTCTGCAGCTTCCGGCGCAGATGGTTCGCGTAACGCTTATTACAACGAATCCATCACCACCCCGGTCTACGGGATTGTGTTCAAGCCCTGGGAGCACGTAGCGCTCTACGCCAACCGCATCGAAGGGCTGGCTGAAGGTGATACTGCCCCGGGTACAGCAACAAACCGCGGCGACGTCTTCGCTCCAGCACGCTCCAAGCAGCTGGAAGCCGGTGTCAAAGTCGACATGGGTACCTACGGTGCGAGCCTTGGCGTATACCGAATCGAAAAAGTCGCCGACGGTTATCTTCAAGGAAACACGTTTGTCGTCGACGGCAAACAGATCAATCGTGGTGTCGAGACCAATATCTTCGGTGAACCCGTTGCCGGTCTGCGCCTGATTGCGGGTTTGACGCTGATGGACACCGAACTGAAAAATACCGAGAACGGTACCAACGACGGCAATAACGCAGTGGGCGTTCCGACGTTCCAGTTCAATGCCAGCGCTGACTGGGATATCCCGGGCATTGAAGGTGCGGCCGTGAATGCCCGTATGTTGCGTACCGGTGGTCAGTATGTCGATGCGACCAACAACCTGACGATTCCGACCTGGAACCGTTTTGATCTGGGGGCACGTTACAAATTCAACGTGTCAGAGAAGGACATTACTCTGCGCGCCAACGTTGAAAACGTCGCTAACAAGGATTACTGGGCTTCTTCCTATGGTGGCTATCTGGCGCAAGGCGAGCCACGCACCATCAAGTTCTCGGGTACTGTCGATTTCTAAAACGCTGCCTGATAAACGCAGCATAGCCCGGCAACCTCTGTGGGAGCCGAGCTTGCTCGCGATGCAGACGCTGCGTTTTTTCAGTTGAACCCGGTCGCCTTCATCGCGAGCAAGCTCTGCTCCCACAGACGGCTCGCTCGCCATAATTCAACGTGTCGGAGAAAGACATTACTCTGCGCGCCAACGTTGAAAACGTCGTCTATTTCTAAAGCCAGCCTGATGTACCCAACGTGAGCCCGGCAACCCCTGTGGGAGCCGAGCTTGCTCGCGATGCAGACGCTGCGTTTTTTCAGTTGAACCCGGTCGCCTTCATCGCTAGCAAGCTCTGCTCCCACAGACGGCTCGCTCGCCATAATTCAACGTGTCGGAGAAAGACATTACTCTGCGCGCCAACGTTGAAAACGTCGTCTATATCTAACGCCAGCCTGATGTACCCAACGTGAGCCAGGCAACCCCTGTGGGAGCCGAGCTTGCTCGCGATGCAGACGCTGCGTTTTTTCAGTTGAACCCGGCCGTCTTCATCGCGAGCAAGCTCTGCTCCCACAGACGGCTCGCTCGCCGTAATTCAACGTGTCGGAGAAAGACATCACCCTGCGCGCTAACGTTGAAAACGTCGTCTATTTCTAAAGCCAGCCTGATGTACCCAACGTGAGCCAGGCAACCCCTGTGGGAGCCGAGCTTGCTCGCGATGCAGACGCTGCGTTCTTTCAGTTGAAACCGGCCGCCTTCATCGCGAGCAAGCTCTGCTCCCACAGACGGCTCGCTCGCCATAACTCAACGTGTCAGAGAAAGACATCATCCTGCGTGCCGATGTTGAGAGCGTCGCCGAGTATTTCTAAAGCGCTGCCTGATACACCCAGCATAGCCAGGCAACCCCTGTGGGAGCCGAGCTTGCTCGCGATGCAGACGCTGCGTTCTTTCAGTTGGACCCGGTCGCCTTCATCGCGAGCAAGCTCTGCTCCCACAGATGGCTCGCTCGCCATAATTCAACGTATCGGAGAAAGACATTATTCTGCGCGCGTTGAAAACGTCGTCTATATAAAGCCAGCCTGATGTATCCAACGTGAGCCAGGCAACCCCTGTGGGAGCCGAGCTTGCTCGCGATGCAGACGCTGCGTTCTTTCAGTTGGACCCGGTCGCCTTCATCGCGAGCAAGCTCTGCTCCCACAGACGGCTCGCTCGCCATAATTCAACGTATCGGAGAAAGACATTACTCTGCGCGCCAACGTTGAAAACGTCGTCTATATCTAACGCCAGCCTGATGTACCCAACGTGAGCCAGGCAACCTGTGGGAGCCGAGCTTGCTCGCGATGCAGACGCTGCGTTTTTCCAGTTGAACCCGGTCGCCTTCATCGCGAGCCTGCTCGGCTCCCACAGATCCCTGGCTCGCGACAAGCGATGCTTACCCCGCATTCACCGCCGCAACACCGGCTTTTGCAACCTGCGCGTCCTGCGCGGCCTGAACACCTGACACGCCGACTGCACCAATTACCTCGCCATCGACGATCACCGGCACGCCGCCTTCCAGCGAGGTGAGCAATGGCGCGGAAAGGAACGCGGTGCGCCCGCCATTGACTGATTCTTCGTAGCTTTTCGATTCACGACGGCCTAAAGCAGCGGTGCGGGCCTTTTCGATGCCGATGTAGCTGCTGATGGGCGAAGCACCGTCGAGACGCTCGAAGCCCAGCAGATGGCCGCCGTCGTCGACCACGGCGATGGACACGGGCCAGTTGTTGCTGATGGCGTCCTGACGAGCCGCAGCAAGAATTTGAGTCACTTCGGTCTGGGTCAGCACAGCTTTGGTTTTCATCGATTACTCCACGAGTTGTTGTTAAGGGGGCTGTTAAACAATGGGCTGCAAAGCGTCGTCAACCAGTTCGATCCAGTGCCGAACCGGGGTTCGACCTGCTCCGGACAGATGCGTCTGGCAACCGATGTTCGCCGTGGCGATCACGTCCGGTTTGCCGCTTTCCAGCGCGTTCATTTTGTTGTCACGCAACTGGCGGGACAGCACCGGTTGCGTGATCGAGTAAGTACCTGCCGAACCACAGCATAGATGGCTGTCGGGCACTGCGGTCAGATTGAAGCCCAGGCGCAACAATACACTTTCCACTGTACCGCCGAGTTTCTGCGCATGCTGCAAGGTGCAGGGGCAGTGAAAGGCCAGGCGCAGATCGCTGCGAATGCCGAGGTTCTCCAGCGGCGCATCGCGCATTACCTCAACCAGATCTTTGGCTAACGCGCTGATCCGCTGCGCCTTGGCGGCATATGCCGGATCGCCACTGAGCAGATGCCCGTAATCCTTGACGAAAGCGCCACAACCGCTGGCGGTCTGGACGATGGCCGCCGCGCCGTTTTCGATGGCTGGCCACCAGGCGTCAATGTTGCGCCGGGCGCGATCCAGGCCGGCGGCCTGAGCATCCAGATGATAGTCCAGCGCACCACAGCAACCCGCCTGAGCGATGGGTGTGACGCTGATCCCAAGGCGATCCAGTACCCGCGCCGTGGCGGCGTTGGTATTGGGTGACAAACCGGGTTGCACGCAGCCTTCAAGCATCAGCACTTTGTGTGCGTGCCGTACAGCTGGACGTGCTTTGGGCTGAACAATGTGGGTCGGCAGTTTTGCCTTCAAGCTGTCCGGCAACAGGGGCCGAAATGTCGTGCCCAGTTGAGTCAGCGATTTGAATAGCACGGCGTTGGGCAGCACATTGCGCAGACCTTCGCGCAGAGCTCGCTGGCCCAGTGAGCGGGGCACAGCGGCGTCTACCACGGCGCGGCCGATATCCAGCAGATTGTGGTAGTCGACGCCGGACGGGCAGGTGGTTTCGCAGTTGCGGCACGACAAACAGCGGTCCAGATGCAGTTGGGTTTTTTCGGTGACTTCGTTGCCTTCCAACACCTGCTTGATCAGATAGATGCGCCCGCGAGGGCCATCCAGCTCATCGCCGAGCAATTGATAAGTCGGGCAGGTCGCGTTGCAAAATCCGCAGTGCACGCAGCTGCGCAGAATACTTTCGGCTTCTTCGGCGCGGGGCAGTTGTCGAGCGTGGTCGCTCAGGGTGGTCTGCATGGTCAGATCTCCGCGTACATCCGCCCCGGATTGAACACTCCGTGGGGATCGAGTTGGGCCTTGAGCTGGCGGTGGTAGCGCAACAGGGGCGCGGGCAGCGGCTGGAACGGGCTGTCTTGCAAGCCATGGCTGTAGCAGACGGCATGACCGCCAGCGGCGCTGACCGTGGCGCGAATGACTGCACCGTCGGCATCGGATTTCAGCCAGCGTTGGGCTCCGGCCCAATCGATCAATTGTTCGCCGGGCACATCCAATACGCCGGTATTGTTGGGCAGTGACAGGCGCCACAACGGTAAACCGCTGGAGAAAAAATCCAGTTGATGTTCGTTCAGTTCCTGCCAATAGCCCGGGTCGATGCGTTCGCCGCCCAGCCGCTCATGGGCGGCCGCCACCGAGCCTTCACCGCCTTCCAGACGCAGGCGCAACACGCCACTTTCAAAACTGGCGGCGCTGACGGGTAAAGGCTGCTGACCCCATTCCGCCAGGCGTGCCAGGGCGCGAGCACAGTCCATTTCCAGTGCGATGCTGCTGCACAAGCGGGGTTTGGGCAGGACCTTCAAAGAAACTTCGGTGAGGACGCCCAGGCAGCCGAAACTGCCCGCCATCAGGCGCGACAGGTCGTAACCGGCGACGTTCTTCATGACCTCGCCGCCGAAGCGCAAATGTTTGCCCAGGCCGGTGATTACCCGGGTACCCAGCACAAAATCCCGTACCGATCCAGACCAGGGACGGCGTGGCCCGGACAGCCCGGACGCGACCATGCCGCCGACAGTGGCCTCGCCAAAATGTGGCGGCTCGCAAGGCAGCATTTGTCCGGCAGCATCCAGCGCTGCACACAGTTCTTGCAGGGGCGTTCCGGCGCGGGCTGTGATCACCAGTTCGGTAGGGTCGTAGCTGACGATGCCGCTGTGTGCTCGCGTATCAAGTATTTCCCCGGCCACTTCGCGTCCGAGAAATGCTTTGCTGTTTCCACCCTGGATTCGCAGCGGTGTCGCCGTTTGCAGGGCCTGATTGACCTGCTCCAGCAGGGCGGCGCCGGCGTCGTTGTCCGGGTGCTGAAGAAGCGGATCGGCAATCATCAGAAGCGCTCCAGTTCAGGGAAGGGCAGCTTGCCCATGTGCACATGCATCGCACCGAATTCAGCACAGCGGTGCAGGGTCGGGATGTTCTTGCCGGGGTTGAGCATGCCGCCGGGATCGAACGCGGCTTTCACGGCATGAAACAAGGTCAGCTCGTCGCTGTTGAACTGGGCACACATCTGATTGATCTTCTCGCGACCCACCCCGTGCTCGCCGGTGATGCTGCCGCCGACTTTCACGCAGAGCTCTAGAATCTTGCCGCCCAGCGCCTCTGCACGCTCCAGTTCGCCGGGCTGGTTGGCATCAAACAGGATCAACGGATGCATGTTGCCGTCACCGGCATGGAATACGTTGGCGACTCGCAGGCCGTACTCCTCGGACAAGGCCGAAATACCCTGCAGCACGCCGGGCAACTCCCGACGCGGGATGGTGCCATCCATGCAGTAATAATCCGGCGACAGTCGGCCGACTGCCGGGAAGGCATTCTTGCGACCGGCCCAGAAGCGCACGCGCTCGGCTTCATCTTTGGCCTGACGCAGTTCCGTCGCACCGGCCTTGGTCAGCACCTCGCGAACCCGTTCGCAGTCGTCATGCACGTCGGCCTCCACCCCGTCCAGTTCACAAAGAAGAATCGCTTCGGCGTCCACTGGATAACCGGCATGAATGAAGTCTTCCGCGGCGCGAATTGCCAGGTTGTCCATCATCTCCAGGCCACCGGGAATAATCCCCGCAGCAATGATGTCAGCCACGGCGCGCCCGGCTTTTTCCACGGAATCGAACGCTGCCAGCAGCACTTTCGCCACCTGAGGTTTGGGCAGCAGCTTGACCGTGACTTCGGTAATGATGCCGAGCATGCCTTCCGAACCGGTGAACAGCGCGAGCAGGTCAAAACCCGGTGAGTCCAGTGCATCGGAACCCAGTGTCAGCTGTTCGCCCTCGACGGTGAGTATTTCCACCTTGAGCAGGTTGTGCACGGTCAGACCGTATTTCAGGCAGTGCACACCGCCCGCGTTTTCCGCGACGTTGCCGCCGATAGAGCAGGCAATTTGCGACGACGGATCAGGCGCGTAATACAGCTCGTAAGGCGCAGTTGCTTGAGAAATCGCCAGATTACGCACGCCGGGCTGCACCCTGGCGAGGCGTGCGGCGGGATCAATTTCGAGGATTTTATTGAAGCGCGCCATGACCAGCAGCAGGCCCTTTTCCAGTGGCAGCGCGCCACCTGACAAACCCGTACCCGCGCCGCGAGCGACCACGGGGACGTGGCGCTGGTGACAGATTTTCAGCAGGGTCTGCACTTCTTCAAGGTGCCGGGGCAGGGCCACCAGCATGGGCGTGGTGCGATACGCCGATAACCCGTCGCACTCGTACGGGCGCAGTTCTTCCGGACGATGGAGGATGTCCAGGTCCGGCAACTGGCGTTGCAGCTCAGCCAGCAATTGTTGCTTGTCGACAACCGGCAGCACGCCATCGACGCGTTCGTCGTAGAGGATGTTCATGATGCTTCGTGACCCTGTGTTGTTTTTATAGGGCAGTCTTGGGACATCAGGCAGCATGCATCATTAAGGGTTCCGGGCGGATCTGTCCATGGTTTCGACTCGGCCTTTAGTCTGAGGCGCGATTGACAGCTGCGGGGTAATCCCGCAATTTACGCATTACGTAAAGCGATTACGAAGAATAATAAAAATGACTCAGCCGCTGGATCTGTTCACCTATTACCGTTCGACATCCAGTTACCGGGTGCGAATTGCGTTGGCGTTGAAAGGTCTGAATTACACCGCGATCCCGGTCAACCTGATGCACGATGGCGGTGAGCATCGCAAACCTGAATACCGGGCGATAAACCCGCAAGGTCGCGTGCCTGCATTGCGCACTGACCATAGCGTCGTCATCACTCAATCTACAGCGATCATCGAATACCTCGAAGAGCGGTATCCCGAGCATCCGCTGCTGTCTTCAAATATCGAACTGCGTGCCCGGCAGCGGGCGGTTGCGTCGCTGATCGCCTGTGATATTCATCCACTGCACAACGTGTCGGTACAGAACCACTTGCGCGCGCTGGGGCTTAGCGAATATGAGGTCAGTCAATGGATCGGCCATTGGGTCAGTGAAGGTCTCGCGGCAGTGGAGCAGATGATTGGCGACCAGGGATACTGTTTTGACAAGGAACGCCCAAGCGTGGCCGATGTGTATCTGCTGCCGCAAATCTACGCCGCCCGACGCTTTAACGTCGATCTGACGCCGTACCCACGCATCCTGCGGGTTGAAAAGCTTGCACTGGACCATTGGGCATTTCAGGCGGCGCATCCCGATGCGCAACCGGACAAGCCGGAGTAGTCTGTCCTTTATGAAAATTCTTGGCCTGCAACTGATCTTTGGTGATTTCCTGGCGCGTAGCGTGCGTGGCATCCCCTGCGCGCCGCCCGCTGGAAAGGGACGTTAAAAAACGCTAATCCACTTTCCAGCAAGGAGCCAGACCATGGCTGATTTACACGCCGATTTATATGAAAACCCAATGGGCCTGATGGGCTTTGAGTTCATCGAGTTCGCTTCGCCGACGCCCAATACCCTTGAACCTGTGTTTCAGATCATGGGCTTCACCAAGGTGGCGGTGCATCGCTCCAAAGATGTGGTGCTGTATCGCCAGGGCGACATCAACATCATCCTCAACAATGAACCCAACAGCCCGGCCTCTTACTTTGCCGCCGAGCACGGGCCGTCTGTGTGCGGCATGGCGTTCCGCGTCAAGGACTCTCATGTTGCCTACCAACGTGCGCTTGATCTTGGCGCTCAGCCGGTGGAAATCGCCACCGGGCCAATGGAGCTGCGCCTGCCAGCGATCAAAGGCATTGGCGGTGCGCCGCTGTACCTGATCGACCGCTTTGGCGAAGGCACTTCGATCTATGACATCGATTTCAACTTCATCGAAGGCGTGGATCGTCACCCGGTGGGCGCAGGCCTGAAGTTTATCGATCACCTGACCCATAACGTCTATCGCGGACGTATGGCTTATTGGGCGAATTTCTACGAGAAGCTGTTCAACTTCCGTGAGATTCGCTACTTCGACATCAAGGGTGAATACACCGGCCTGACCTCCAAGGCCATGACTGCGCCGGACGGCATGATCCGCATTCCGCTGAACGAGGAGTCGTCGAAAGGGGCAGGGCAGATCGAAGAGTTTCTGATGAAGTTCAACGGGGAGGGCATCCAGCACGTGGCGTTCTTCACCGACGACCTGATCAAAAGCTGGGATGCGCTGAAAGCCATCGGCATGCGCTTCATGACCGCACCGCCGGAAACCTACTACGAAATGCTCGAAGGCCGCCTGCCCAATCATGGCGAGCCAGAGTCCGAACTGAAAAGCCGTGGCATTTTGCTGGATGGTTCTTCTGATGGTGGCGAGCGGCGCTTACTGCTGCAGATATTCTCCGAAACCCTGATGGGCCCGGTGTTCTTCGAGTTCATCCAGCGCAAGGGCGATGACGGGTTTGGCGAGGGTAACTTCAAGGCGCTGTTTGAGTCGATCGAGCGCGATCAGATCAAGCGCGGGGTTTTGGCGGTGGAGTAGGGTTAGCTCAGAAGCAGAACTGGAATGCGTTTTAACTGTGAAAGCTTTGCTTGCTTGAGATTGGGTTACCAAGCCATCGCGAGCAAGCTCAGCTCCCACGGGTAGAACGCATTAGTTGAAATGCGGCCCTGTGGGAGCGAGGCTTGCCCGCGATGATTTGCGAACCCAATCCAAGGCAACTACCGCTCTCCCAGTTAAAACCCTATCCAGATAAAAGCCTGTATCAATCACCGAACAGCGCCACATCCCCACCCATTCGAGCGCTGATCACCCGCGCCGTAGCCCTAAGCCTCTGCGCTGCTTCGGCCTGGCGCTCATCGGTGAACACTGATGCCGATCCCACCATGGTGATCACTCCGGCGAGCTTGTTGCCAACGCTGAATATCGGTGAGGACACCGCATTCACCCCCGCCATCAACAACCCGCGAATCTGGTGCACACCGCTGCTGCGGATATCACTGAGGTGTTGTTCGATCTCTCGCAGTTGTGCAGCGTTCAAATGAGCTGACTCCTGATCTCGCAGCCCGGCGGTTTCGCTGTTCGTGAGGAAGCTGTCGAACACCAGCCCGGTAGAAGAACCAAGTAACGGCAGCACCGAGCCGACCTGAGTGACCAGCGTCACCGCACCGCTTGAAGGCTCGACGTAAACCACTGTCGGCCCCTTGTTGCCCCACACGGCCAGAAAGCAGGTTTCATTCAGATCGTCGCGCAACGTGGCCAAGTGCGGCGCGGTGATTTTCAGCACATCCAGATGACCGACCGCAGCCAGCCCCACAGACAGCGCCTCACGACCCAGTGCGTAATGGTTGGTGACCGTATCCTGTTCGGCGAAACCACTGGCAATCAGTGCCTGCAAATAACGGTGCACCTTGCTGGCAGGCATCGACACATGTTCGGCGAGTTTTGACAGCGAGGTGGACGGCGCCAGTTCAGCCAGCGCTTTGAGAATGCCCATGCCGACTTCTGCGGCCTGAACCTTTTGCTGACGCCCGCCTGCGGGGGTTTCGGTTTCCGTGGTCATTTCGGGTGTTACGCCAGTCTGAGAAGGCTGCTTTATAGCTTGACCGGCTCCCGAACTCAAATTACGTTATGCGTAATCGTTTTCTGTTAAATGTAATTTTGCTCGTGCTGCCCCTGACAAAAAAATGCAATTTGCGGAATTGAAGTGCATTCCCCGTAGGAGCTGCCGAAGGCTGCGAAACATTTATCCTGACACACCGTCATCGCAGCCTTCGGCAGCTCCTACAGGTCATTCGGCGTTATGGACACAACGCAATAACTTATAAAAACAAAAAGAGGTTCCGATGTTCACTCATCAGTCTCCCGAGCCGCTGATCTACCAATCCGGATTCGGTAACCAGTTCAACAGTGAAGCACTGCCTGGCGCAGTGCCGGTGGGGCAGAACTCACCGCAGAAGCACGCCTTGGGTCTGTACGCGGAATTGCTGTCAGGCACCGCATTCACTGTGCCCCGCGCAGAAGCCCGGCGCACCTGGCTCTATCGCATCAAACCCTCCGCTGCCCATCCACGCTATCAGCGGCTGGACCGACAGATCATCGGCCAGCAGATGGGCCCCATCACGCCCAATCGCCTGCGCTGGAATGCCTTTGAATTACCGTCCGAGCCAACAGACTTCATCGATGGCCTGCACGTCATGGCCAGCACCCACACCGCAGATCAGACTGAAGGCGTGACGCTTTACAACTACTGCGCCACCGCCTCTATGCAGCGAGCTTTTTTCAATGCCGACGGTGAATGGCTGATCGTGCCGCAAGTGGGCCGTTTGCGCCTCGTCACCGAGTTGGGATTGCTGGATATCGGCCCGCAAGAAATCGCCGTGTTACCCCGTGGCATGCGTTTCAGCGTGCAGTTACTGGACGTCACGGCCCGAGGTTATGTGTGTGAAAACCACGGCTGCGCGCTGCGCCTGCCAGAGCTTGGGCCGATTGGCAGCAACGGGCTGGCCAACCCTCGTGATTTCCTCGCGCCTGTCGCCTGGTTTGAAGAGCGCGATGAGCCGGTCACGCTGGTGCAGAAATTCCTTGGCGAATTGTGGAGCACGCAGCTGGATCACTCGCCCTTCGACGTGGTGGGCTGGCATGGCAATAACGTGCCGTACAAATACGATCTGCGTCGTTTCAACACCATCGGCACCGTCAGTTACGACCATCCTGATCCGTCGATTTTTACCGTTCTGACTTCCCCAGGCGCTGTGCACGGCCAGGCCAACATTGATTTCGTGATCTTCCCGCCGCGCTGGATGGTGGCCGAAAACACCTTCCGGCCGCCGTGGTTTCATCGCAATCTGATGAATGAATTCATGGGCCTGATCGAAGGTGCCTACGACGCCAAGGCTGAGGGTTTTATGCCCGGTGGCGCGTCCTTGCACAACTGCATGAGCGCTCACGGCCCGGATAACGCGACGGCTGAAAAAGCCACCGTCGCACAATTGCAGCCACACAAGATCGATAACACCATGGCCTTCATGTTCGAGACCGGCAAAGTCTTGCGCCCGAGCCTGCATGCCTTGCAATGCCCGCAACTGCAAAGCGATTACGACGCCTGCTGGACCGGCATGGCCAGGACTTTTAATAAGGAAATGCCAAAATGAGTACGCCTGCACACAGCCGCAGTTTGGTGACTTCCGCCAACGGCCATGCTGACTTTCCGCTGCAGAACCTGCCGCTGGGCGTTTTTAGTCGTGGCAATTCAGCCAGGCGCGGTGGCGTGGCGATCGGGGACTCGATTTTCGATCTGCAAGCGGCCCTGGCAGCGGGCTTATTCAATGGCGCGGCACGGGAGGCGGCAGAGGCTGCCAGTCGTGATCAGTTGAATGATTTTTTTGCCTTGGGGGCTCATGCCCGACGAGCGTTGCGCAGTGAATTGCTGCATCTGCTGGACGAACACAGCCCGCAGCGGGCGAGTCTAGAAGCGTCCAGCGAATTGCTCCTGCATCCCATGAGCGAATGTCAGTTGCATATGCCTGCTCGTGTTGGCGATTACACCGATTTCTACGTTGGCATTCATCACGCGACCAATGTTGGCAAACTGTTCCGCCCGGACAATCCGCTGCTGCCCAATTACAAATACGTGCCGATTGCCTATCACGGCCGCGCTTCGACGCTTTGTGTGTCCGGCAGCCCGGTCAGACGCCCCGATGGCCAGACGCTTCCGCCAGGTCAGGAGGTACCGCAGTTCGGCCCGTGTAAACGGCTGGATTACGAACTGGAAATGGGCGTCTGGGTTGGCCCCGGCAACCCGGACGGTGCGCCCATCAGCATTGCCGATGCGCAGCAGCATATCGCCGGGTTGTGCCTGCTCAACGATTGGTCAGCCCGCGATCTGCAAGCCTGGGAATACCAGCCACTGGGGCCGTTCTTGTCGAAAAGTTTTGCCACGACCCTTTCGCCCTGGGTGGTCACGGCCGAAGCGCTGGTGCCGTTCCGGAGCCCGCAACCTGTGCGGCCCGAAGGTGATCCGCAACCGTTGCCGTACCTGTTTGATGAGGCGGATCAGCAGGGCGGTGCGCTGGATATCGAGCTGGAGGTGCTGTTGTTGACCCGGCAGATGAAGGCACAGGGTTTACCGGCTCAGGTTCTCGCTCGCAGCAACACCCTGAACATGTACTGGACCGTGGCGCAGATGCTTACCCACCACAGCGTCAACGGCTGTAAACTGCAACCGGGCGACCTGCTTGGCACTGGCACCTTGTCTGGTCCGCAACCGGGGCAATTCGGCAGCCTGCTGGAAATGACCGAGGGCGGCAAGCACACCGTCGAACTGCCTGGCGGTGAAGTGCGGCGCTTTCTCGAAGATGGAGATGAGGTGATCCTGCGCGCCCGTTGTCAGCGGGAAGGGCAGGTATCGATCGGGTTTGGCGAGTGTCGGGGTGTGGTGGTGGGTTAATTCTGGTTTGGAGTGGGTTTTAACTGTCAGGGTTTGTGCTTGCATTGGATTGGGTTCACAAATTATCGCGGGCAAGCCTCGCTCCCACAGTACTGCGTTCACTTTCTTGACCTGAAATACGGCCCCTGTGGGAGCGAGGCTTGGTCTGGGCCGCATCCGGACGATAATTTGTGAACCCAATAGTAGGCAAACATCTTTTTCACAGGCAAAACCCCATTCAAAAATCTACAGAAACCCACCCACCAACGACCCACTCCTCGGCAAAAACCTTCCTTGCCGCTCACCCTGCGCCTTGCCGTCTGCGTAACTCAATTGCCCATTGACCCACACCCCGTCGATCCCCTCGGCAGCGCGTTGCGGGTCTTTGAAGTCGGCGACGTCGCGCACGGTGTCAGGGTTGAACAACACCAGGTCCGCCCAATAGCCTTCGCGAATCAGGCCGCGCTCATGCAAGGCAAAGCGCGCTGCCGATAACCCGGTCATCTTGTGTACAGCGGTATGCAGCGGGAACAGACCCCGATCCCGACTGAAATGCCCGAGCACACGGGGAAATGCACCCCACAGTCGCGGGTGCGGAAACGGGTCCTCCGGCAGTCCGTCAGAACCGATCATCGACAACGGATGGCTCATGATTCGCTCGACATCTTTCTCATCCATGCCGTAATAAACCGCACCTGCCGGTTGCAGCTTGCGGGCGGTGTCCAGCAGCGACAGTTGCCAGTCGGTGGCGATGTCTTTCAGGTCACGGCCGCTTTGATCCGGGTGCGGTGTTGACCAGGTGATGGTGATCCGGAAAGCGTCAGTCACCTGCTTGAGGTCCAGGGTCGATGAACTGGCTGCGTAGGGGTAACAGTCGCAGCCCACCGGATGAGTTTTCGCTGCCTTTTCCAGCGAGGCGAGCAACTGCGGACTGCGGCCCCAATTACCGGCGCCTGCGCATTTCATGTGGGAAATAACCACCGGCGATTTGGCGTGGCGACCGATGTCGAACGCTTCATCCATGGCCTCCAGCACCGGCTCGAACTCGCTGCGCAAGTGGGTGGTGTACACCGCGCCAAACGCAGTCAACTCCTCGGCCAGTTGCTTGACCTCGGTGGTTTCTGCCGAGAACGCGGAAGCGTAAGCCAGCCCGGTAGACAGCCCCAGCGCACCCGCTTCAAGGCTGTCGCGCAATTGTTCGCGCATGGCGCTGATTTCTTCCGCGCTGGCGGTGCGTTGCAGATCATCCATGTGGTTACTGCGCAACGCGGTATGGCCGATCAGCGCGGCAACATTGACCGCTGGACGCGCTTCGTCCACGGCATTGCGATAGTCGCTGAAACGCGGGTAAACGAAAGCGGCAGCGCTGCCCAGCAGGTTCATTGGATCGGGCGGATCACCGGCCAGAGCCACCGGCGAGGCGCTAATGCCGCAGTTGCCGACGATCACGGTCGTGACCCCCTGGCTGATCTTGGGCAGCATCGCCGGATAGCGAATTACTACCGTGTCGTCGTGGGTATGCACATCGATAAAGCCCGGTGCCAGGACCCGGCCCGCAGCGTTGATTTCTTCTTTTGCCTTCGCGCCATCAAGGTCGCCTACGCGCAGGATGCGACCCTCGTGAATCGCTACATCGGAGCGGAAACCGGGAACATCGCTGCCGTCGATCACCAGCGCGTCGCGAATGATCAGGTCATAAAGCATGGTTCAGTCTCCAAGCGGCAATCCGTCTTCACCGCCGCGATAGTCATCAAGGGCCAGCTTGATCCGCCGCAGTCGCTCCTGATTTTCTTCAGGGGCGAGCAGGGCCAGTTCGGTGGCGAGCACATCAATGGTCAGCAGCATGCCGTAGCGGGCGGCGGTGGGTTTGTAGATAAAATTGGTTTCGGCAATCTGCAACGGCAACACCACGTCGGCGATTTGCCCCAGTGGTGAGTCGGGAAGGGTGATCGCCAGGATTTTCGTGCCATAGCTGCTGGCCAGTTTCACAGCGTCCAGCAGTTCCGGAGTACGACCGCTGAGGGAACACGCTATCAGGCTGTGGTCCGGCCCAAGCGTTGCGGCGATCAGGCGCATCATCACCGGATCACGGCTGGCGGCGATGGGATAACCCAGGCGCACCAGACGGGTCTGCAATTCTTCGCTGCAAAGGCTGGAACAGCCGCCCATGCCAAAGGCATGAATCATCCGCGCCTTGCTGAGCAGTTCGATGGCGGCAGCGAAGCGCGATTCGTCAAACCCGGCCAGGTGCTGACGCAACGTGGATTCGATATCGCCGACGATCTGTGTAAAAAACGCCGACTGCTCAGGCGCCTGCTCGGGGTTGAGAAAGCGGCTGCCGACGGCACTGGCCTGAGCCAGTTGCAGGCGCAGGTCGCGCAAGTCCCGGCAGCCGATGCTGCGGGCAAAACGCGACAGAGTTGCGCTGCTGACTTCCGCGCGGCTGGCCAGTTCGTCGAGGCTGGCGCTGGCGGCAAACGCCACGTCGCTGAGGATCAGTCGGGCAATCCGGCTTTCGCCCGCGCTGAGTGAGTCCTGACGCGCGCGGATCTGGTAAAGAATATCCACTCAGAGCACCTGAGCCAGACCCAGCGTGAGGGCGAACGCGACAATTGAAATCAACGTCTCCAGCACCGTCCAGGTTTTGAAGGTTTGTGCCACGGTCATGTTGAAGTACTCCTTGATAAGCCAGAAACCACCGTCATTGACGTGGGAAAAGATCACCGAACCAGCGCCTGTTGCCAGCACCAGCAGCTCCGGATGTGGATAGCCAAGGCCCAGCGCAACGGGGGCAACGATACCGGAAGCCGTGGTCATGGCCACTGTCGCCGAACCCGTAGCAACCCTCATCAATGCGGCGAACAGCCAGCCCATGAGCAGCGGCGAGAGATGAAACTCTTGAGCCAGACCGACGATTTCGTTGGTGACACCACTGTCGATCAGAATCCGGTTCAAGCCACCACCGGCACCCACCAGCAGCGTGATGCTCGCCGTCGGTGCCAGACATTCATTGGTGAACTTCAGAATCGAGTCGCGGTTGAAGCCTAGGGCGATGCCCAGTGTCCAGAAGCTTAGCAAGGTGGCCAGCAGCAGGGCGATCACCGAGTTACCGATGAACAGCAGGAAGCTGTTGAATGCGCTGCCCGGCGTGCTGATCAGGTTGGCCCAGCCGCCCAACAGCATGAGCACCACGGGTAACAGAATGGTGGTCATGGTCAGGCCGAAGCTCGGCAGTTTCTGACGCGGTTCACGGTCCAGGAACTGCTTGCCCAGCGGGTTCTCGGCAGGCAGCTGGATGCGCGGCACGATGAATTTTGCGTACAGAGGACCTGCAATGATCGCCGTCGGAATACCGATCAGAATGGCATAGAACAGGGTTTGCCCGACCGACGCCTGATAAGCCTGAACCGCCAGCATCGCCGCAGGGTGCGGCGGCACCAGCGCGTGCACCACCGACAGACCGGCCACCATCGGCAAACCGACCATAAGAATCGAAACGCCCACCCGGCGGGCCACGGTGAAGGCGATTGGCACCAGCAGCACGAAGCCGACTTCGAAGAACAGCGGCAGGCCCACCAGAAAGGCAATGCAGACCATGGCCCAGTGCGCGTTGCGCTCACCGAAGCGGTCAATCAGGGTCCGCGCCACCTGCTCGGCACCGCCGGATTCAGCCATCATTTTGCCGAGCATGGTGCCTAGTGCCACAACCAGAGCAATGTGCCCCAGGGTCTTGCCGACACCGGCTTCATACGACGCAACGACACCCGTGGCAGGCATGCCGGCGACCAGCGCAAGGCCGACGGAAATCAGGGTGATGACAATGAACGGGTTGAGGCGATAACGGGCAATCAGGACGATCAAGGCAATGATCGCGATGGCGGCGTAAATCAAAAGCGAAATACCAGCGGACGGCGGCATGGAGCGTTTCCTTGCAGAGAGAGGTAATCGAATGGCTCGACACAGCGGGGCAACCCGTCAGTGAGGAGGCGTTCCGGAAAAACTCGGCAGAGGTGTCGCTAAAGGTTTGCACGCTGGAGCAGGGGGAGAGCAACGGCGATCACAGGCATTCATTATTGTTATCTCTGTTTTCGTGATGAAATTAAATTACACGAAAGCAAAAACATAAATCAATATATGAAAATAGTTTTCTTGGTGAGGTTTGATCTACTGCATATGCGGTCTTTGCTGAAGAGCGCGGTCCATGTGGGAGCGGTTGGGCGGCATTCCGAGCTGGAATCTGGGGTGCATTTGTGAAATCCATTACCCACTAAACCGCTCCCGATAAGCCATCGGCGTCACTCCCAATCCGCGCAAGAAGCTACGCCGCAAGGTCTCCTCGCTGCCAAATCCACACCGTGCCGCAACGCGTTTGATGGGCTGTGTGCTGTCCGCTAATAACCGTCGGGCTGCTTCAACCCGCAGTTGTTCGATGGCTTTGGCCGGGGTGATGCCGGTTTGTGTGCGGTAGTGGCGGACGAAACTGCGTTCGCTCATGCCCACCTTTGCGGCCAGAGCGGCAACGCCGAGGTCGCTGGTCAGATTTTCGATGATCCAGCCATGCAGGTCGGCAAAACGTCCGTCCTCCGTGACGCTTGCGTGCTGCATCGACAGGGTGGCGCTGAATTGCGACTGGCCGCCCGGTCGCTTGAGGAACACCACCAGATTCCGAGCGACCGCCAACGCCAGAGCGTGTCCCAGGTCCTCTTCGACCAGCGCCAGGGCAAGATCGATGCCCGCCGTGACACCGGCCGAGGTCCAGTAGCCATGGTCGTGGATGAAGATCGGATCGGGATCGACCCGTAACGCTGGGTATTGCCGGGCGAGAGCCTCGCAACTGTCCCAGTGGGTGACCACGCGGCGACCGTCCAGCAAACCGGTTGCCGCCAATAGAAATGCGCCACTGCACACCGAAGTGACGCGTCGGCTTGCAGCAGCGTGCTCATGCAGCCAGCGCACCAGTTGCGGGTCGCTGGCCGCCACCTGAACGCCACGTCCCCCGGCGACGATCAACGTGTCACTGCTTTCGCTGGCCGCAGGCAGAGGAAAGGTCAGCAAGCCCAGCCCTGCTGACGATTCGATGGAGTGGTCCTGGGCAGCGATCACCTTCATTTGATAAGGCACCGGCAGACCCTGTTGTTGGGCCTGAAGGTTGGCCGAGGCGAAGACTTGCAACGGTCCGCAGACATCCAGCAACTGAACGTTGGGGAACGCAAGAATGTGCACGGATCGTGGCTGATCGCTCATTAGCGTTATTCACATTGGTTGGCGTGAAAAGTGGGGTGTATGGCGTATCCGCCAAAGGCTAAACCGCTAGAGTTATCGCGTCTACCCCAACCTCAAGCGGACTTCATATGACCCTGCACATCGGCTTGCTCGTATTCCCAAAGGTGCAACAGCTGGACTTGACCGGTCCTTATGACGTATTCGCCTCGACGCCCGGTGTGACCGTGCACCTGATCTGGAAAGACCTCGAGGCACTCTATTCCAGCACCGGTCTGCAACTCCAGCCGACGCAGACTTTCACCGATTGCCCGCCCCTCGATGTGCTGTGCATTCCCGGCGGACAGGGTATCGACCCCTTGCTGGAGGATGAACAGACCCTTGCTTTCATCCGCGAACAGGCCCGGACTGTGAAATACCTCACGTCGGTCTGCACCGGCGCTCTGGTGCTGGGCGCAGCCGGGCTATTAAAGGGCAAGCGGGCGACGACCCACTGGGCCTCGCATGAATTGCTGGAGAGTTTTGGTGCGATCGCGGTGCATGAGCGGGTGGTCCGCGATGGCAACCTGATGACGGGTGGCGGAGTAACGGCGGGAATTGATTTCGCCCTGACGCTGGTAGGCGAACTGTTTGGAGAAGTGCAGGCGCAGACCGTGCAGCTGCAGCTGGAATACGCGCCTGCAGTGCCTTTCAATGCAGGTCATCCGTCAACTGCGCCCGCCGAAGTACTGGCTCTGGCCCGCGAGCGACTCAGGCAATCCATCGCCCAACGCCGCGCTATCGTGGCTCGGGTGGCAGCGCAGGGTTAGGTTTTTGCTACCGGGATTTCGTACCAGCCGAGAAACATGTCCAGTGTCGATTCAATAACCTCGGCTTGTTGTTCTGGACTCAATACCGGCTTGTTGATAGTCACCTGAGGCCAGAACGCAAAGCCCTTGAGCAGACCATGCATCTGGGTGGCGGCGAACGTCGGGTCGGCAGGCTTGAGACGGCCATCTGCCTGGGCGGCGCGGATCCATGCAGCGAAGGTTTCTTCGCGCTCATCCAGGCGCGCCAGCCAGACTTCCGCACGTTCGGGTGAATGAATGGTTGCCCCCAGCGCAACTCGCGCAAGGTCCAGGCAGTTGGTGTCAGAAAGCGTCTGCATTTTGGCCCGCAACATGCTGCGCAATTGATGGCGCAGTGTCACACCAGGCCGGTAGATTGAATCCGGAATCTCGCCGATACGGCACCAGAGTCGCTGGAGGATTTCCGCGAACAGTTCTTCCTTGCTGGGGAAATGGTTGTAGACGGTGCGTTTGGAAACCTCCGCTCGCGCGGCAATGCGGTCCATGCTGGTCACTTCAAACCCGGTGTCGCGAAACTCGGCAATGGCGGCCAGCACGATAGCTTCGCGTTTTCGGTCGGTGAGTCGCATAGGGGCAGTCATAGGTCTCGCTTCAAACAAGTGTTTTGATAAAAGTACACTCGGCAGTTTACTTGTCATCGCTGATGATGCAAGCTTAAAACTACACTGTGTAGTGTAAAAGCAGGTTACACATTATTTGCCTTTCCCGCTATTGCAAAGCGGCGGCGATGATGAGCAGCGCAGCAAACTCCCGGAGTCAGCAGACCATGACCAAGATCACAGAAAATTCGTCAGCTCAGTCTTTACCGACCCTGCAAAAGCACCAAGGGCGTTATCGCAACCCTGTGCCCATGAGTCGTATGGGTTTTTTCAAGACGCTGAGGATTTTCTGGAACATGGCTTTCAAAAAGCCATCGGTCACCCGTCCCTCGGGGGAAATTCCAGTGCAATCACTCACGCGCCAGCAGCTTCTGGCTGCGCCGGACTACACGGTCTATCGCCTTGGGCACTCCACGGTCTTGCTGAAAATGCGCGGGGTCTTCTGGCTCACTGATCCGGTGTTCGCCGAGCGTGCCTCGCCGGTGCAGTGGGCGGGTCCGCAGCGCTTCCACCAGCCGCCTATCAGCATTGAAGAACTGCCGCCGATCAAAGCGGTGATCCTGTCCCATAACCACTACGATCATCTCGACCACATGGCGATCAAGGCGCTTGAGGCGAAAACCGAACACTTTCTGACGCCGCTGGGCGTGGGCGATACCTTGATGGAGTGGGGCGTACCGGCGCACAAGATTCAGCAACTGGACTGGTGGCAATCCACCGAAGTGCATGGCATGCAGTTTGTCGCTACGCCTTCCCAGCATTTTTCCGGCCGCACGCTGCTGGACGGCAATCGCAGCCTGTGGGCGTCATGGGTCATGCACGATGAACATCAACGGATCTTCTTCAGTGGCGATACCGGTTACTTCGACGGTTTCAAAACCATCGGTGAGCAATACGGCCCATTCGACCTGACATTGATGGAAACCGGTGCCTATAACGTCGACTGGCCTGACGTGCACATGCAGCCCGAGGAAACCCTGCAGGCGCACATCGACCTGCGCGGTCGCTGGTTGCTGCCGATCCATAACGGCACGTTTGATCTGGCCATGCACGCCTGGCACGAACCCTTCGACCGCATCATCGCGCTGGCCTGGGAGAAGAATGTCCTGATCACCACGCCGCAAATGGGGCAGCCGTTTTACGTCCAGTACCCGTGTCGCGGCACTGCCTGGTGGCTGGGAATGGAAGGAGTGCGGGAAGTGCCATCTGAAGACATCCGCGGCTTTCAGTACGTACGGCGCAATGCTTAATACCTTGTAAGCGCAATATGTGGGACCGAATTCATTCGGGAAGGCGGCATTTCAGACGATAGGTTAACTGAGGATGTACCGGCCCCTTCGCGAATGAATTCGCTCCCACTGAAACCGCGTTTCCAGGCCAGGATGAAAATCTGACGTGAACGCAGCGCGACCCTCAGCCCTGCTTCGGATCCGCCGACGTACCCGGTCTCGGCTGCTCACCCTGTTCATTCATCTGCTTGTTCTTCTCGCCAATCTTCCCGGCATTTTCCGGTTTGTGGTCGAGGTCTTCGCGGTTCGATTCCTGATCTTTGTTTTGCTCGGTCATCACGGCATCTCTTGTTGTCTGTGGGCTGGTTTGTGGTCGTTAGAGATTGGGCAACACAGCACGCGCAAGATTCGCAATATTTTCCGGATTGATCGCATCTGATCCAGACCGTTGAGCGTTAATATCAGCACCCCCGCAGGCGCTTACGGGGAAATACATATCGCAACGAATCAGGTGAGTGGGGCAGCAGGGATGAAGAACTGGAACGCTATCAGGGTTTTATGGGGTGCAGTAGTACTGGCCTCGTCCTCTGCCGTGCATGCCTATACGGTGAATGAGTGCACCGAAAACTGGTACCCACTGGCAAAGCCTGGCGAGCGGAGTTATGAGCAGCATCCCGAGAAGAAAGGAATTTGCGTCGAACAGAAAATTACCGTGAAAGGCCGCCAATTGGTGGAGATTGGTGGCAAAGGGTACTTCATGACTGACTCGAAGAGAGAAAGTACGGCGTGCCCGCGCTCCGGTGATGGTGTGGGCATACCCATCCCCGCATGCATACTCCCATCAAAGATGCAGCGCAATGTCGTGCATGAAGAGCGGGGCTATCATCTGATGACGCCCCATGGCGCCGACTTGCGACGCTTGGGTGATTCCTGGTATTCGACTGATGGCCGTACGGTGTTTCTCACTCCTACCCCTATTGAAGGTGCGGACCCTGAAACTTTCCAGGCATTTGATACGTCGGGCGCTGATGAACACGATGATTGGGCAAAGGATCGCAACCACATTTATCACGATGACAAGCCGATGCCGGACATGGCCGTGGGTGAGATGCAGTTCATAGGGCCCTTTGTGATTAATGCTGGCCGTGTATTCGAGGTCGTTCTTAGTAGCGTGAAAGAGAGACCCGATGTCCTGCCGACACTGACTATGCTTGCTCCCCAAAATTTAAACCATCTGAGTCTGGTCAGCGATGGGCGTCGTCTCTACCTGAGAGGAAAGGCTGTGAACAGCCTTAATGAACTCGATGGCTATTATGCACCTGACATCAAAACCTTATCTCCAACCTGTCCGGTAGCGGGTCATCCTGAACTTCGCTGCAAGGCGAATCATCCTCAGGTTTTCGATAACGGCCCAGAGTCACGCCTCGCCCTTGCAGGGAAGGATGTGCTGTATTTTCGTGGCGTGAACGATGTGAAGCGCATCTCGAATGTGCCCGACCTGGTGTTCTTCAGGCCGGATAATACGCCGTATGTTCTTGGGATCAGTGGGCAGCGCTTGTACACCATAAGCGGTCCTGGCACCTCACCGGTTGCCGGTTCATCCTTTCGTGGACACATCAGCGGTCCGATAGCCGGAGCGCTGGTCGACGAGGAAGGCTTTATCACCTCGTTCCCGCAGTCGAATATCAAAAAGTGCTCTGCAAATTCTCGCGTTCCAGCCTGGCCGAAGGCGGGCGATTCGAGTCGTCTCGGCGCACTGCGACAACTGGCTGAGACAGAAACACCCAAAGGCTTTGCAGTGGCGCTGGAAAACGAGCGCTACCGCTATCTGTTTGTCAGCCGCGAGAAACGTAGCGCTGGCGATACCGTGATAGATCGCAGCGATGGCCGACGCGTGCTTGCTGATTGTCGGCAGGACCAGGCGGGGTTCTAACCTCGCCGTCGCGCAGTAAACACAGTTTGTGTAGGAGCGCACGAGCACCGCGAGGCCGCGATAGCGGTGTATCAGACAGACCGCCATCGCTGGCCTCGTAACCTCGGTGAGCTCCTGCAGAAAAGTGTTTCAAATCAGATTGATGTGTTTTTTGACAGGCGCTTATCGAGGTTACGAGAGCCAGCGATGACAGCTTCTTGTCACAGAAATACCGATTCGCCTGCCTATTGGGACAGAGCCTTCGCGCACATCCGAAATATCCCACAACACCTCTCGCATATCCCCGACTGACTCTCGGGTCGTTAAACGGCAAAGTCCTGCGCTTTCTTTGGCCAAGGGTTTGCCATGCACGGTCAATCAGTGACGTCCGCCATTTCGCTGCCGGATGACTTCACTTGGGATAAGCCTGTCGGTCTCCTGCTGGATGCCATTCAGGTCAAAAACCTCCTTCGCAGCCTGTATGAGTGGTCGCCGGCCCCGGAAGCTCAGGTGCTTTACAACGGCACTCGCTGGGCGAGCATCAGTCAGCTTTCCCCTTGTCTCGTTCGCATACGTGATGATCAGAATCCGATTCTTCAGCAGTTTCTGGCCAACACTGCTGATAACTGGGGATACCTGCTTGTCAGTGACGGCTCATGGGACGAGCTACTGGCCCACGTGCGCTGGTTGACCAGCATTCGTCCTGCAGGGCATGACGATATGTATTTGCGTATTTCCTCTCCTGATGTGGCGCACGCTATTTTTGACCCGGAGCACAACCCGGGCGTTGAGGTTTTCGGACCCTGTCACACTGCATTGGTTACTCAGCATCCCGTACCGGGATGGCGGCAATACCGACGACCAGGTGAAAGACCGTCATCATGTTTAGCTGAGTCATACGCGCCCAACGACGCGCAATGGGCTGCCCTTCAAATGACCGCCTACCGCATGTCTGTCAATGAGCTCTATTCGCATATGAGCCGTTTCTTCCCGCAGTACCTGGCTGACTTATCTCCAGAGCAACGTCTTGAACGTATCCACCAGATGGTTGCATCAGCCATTGAACGCGGTTTTCGAACCCGGCGAGAAATATGGCTGTACGCCAACGTGTTCGGTTTTTTGGGCGATGAAGGGCTTCAATCCCATCCGGATATCGTGGAGCTCCTAACCAGAAAATCTGACCTGACACCCCATCAGAGTGTTGATCGAGCAGCCAATCTGGCGGCGCAGCGGAGTACCCAATGACTGACCTTCAGACCCCTCGTGGTCACTTGGCAAACCTGACGGCCAACGCGCAACACGTCGATGAACTTGACGCGGGCGGTATGTGCCCATTGATGAAACGCACCCTCCAGTTTTTGCCTCTTCGGTATGGCCTTGTAGAAAACCTTCAACCACCGAAAAGCCTCTTGGTACCGCACCATTTACAAAGCCGACAAACCGGTATACGCCTGCTACGCGACGGCTACTTGTACATCGTCGATGACGCCAGCGGTTACCTGCATGAATACCGCATAGAACAAGGCTCGTTGAGCAAACTTCTATGGAAAGGAGCAGAGGTCAGCGCTGATATCCGGACTCACTCTATCGGGGAACCCGAGTTGGTATTCCCTCGGCAGAGCACATTGTATGTAGCGTATTCAGAGTTTCAGTGGACGGCATACAAGTGTTCTCAGGTCATCGGTCAATTGCCTGAGCGTGAACACTTCATGCAGCGCGTCAGCCTTGAGCACGTGCAATGCGCAGATGCGGGAAAACATCTGCTGAATGAAAAGCAGGCACGCCAATCGCTTGCCGAAACCGTTGAAACCCTGCCAATTCATGACTTGCCTGATGGCGCAAACCCGGAGGAGAGCATTCCTTACAGTTGGGAGCATGAGGCATTGTTTCGCAGTACCTGGATTGAAGAACTGACAAGCCAGGTAAATGCGGCACACAAACATGATTTTCTGTTTCTAGTGGTTCGCGATGATATCGGCATCATGCTCGATCTGGCGGCGGCGCAACTCAAACTGGCTGACTGGATCGGCCAGTGGAGCGAGGATGAAAACACTCAGCATCAATACCTGACGGGCGCTTACATCCAGGCCATGTATGAGGTGAATCAGAAGCGCGTTGAAAAACTGGGCAGTGTTGACCCGCGCTACGAAGCACTCATTGACGACACCAACGACGCCGAGCGGGAAAAGCTTTACGAATATCTGCGTGTGAAGCGCGACTATCGCGGTCCGGCAATCTTCGGTGACGAGCAAAGCTGGCGCAATCAGGCGCAAGGCAATCCGCTGGCCAAGGCGACAGTGGAACTACTCGACACTCTCGGACAGTCGCGCTGGGAAACCCATCGCCCGGCAATCAACGACCTTGAAGTGGATACGTGGCATGCGCTGGGTGGCAAGGAAATCGGCGAGCGGGGTATTGATCAACTGGTGCATCGTGAGGCGATGCAACGCTTCATGCTCAAGCAACAGACATTACTGAGCCATTGGCACGGCCAGCTCAAGCGTGTCCGTGCCGACCGCCTCAAGATGATTATCGAAGGTCACTTCCATCGCGCCGCGTGGTATTACGATTTCCGTCAGAGCGAGCAGATTCAGCATCGGTTGGAGCGAGAGTTCAACTGCGTGGCGGCGATCTGTGACGATGAGGCGTCCGTTCAGAAACTGCACGACTATCTGGAGAAAAATCCGCTCGTCCAGATCCCCGGCCTCGACACCTTGAATCTCGCAGACCAGACCGACGTGCAGAAAAAGCTCGCCGAGTTGAGTAACTTCAGCATCAAGCTTAGCGACGCCCCGGCAGTGGTTCGCGACATGGATTTGCTGGCCAATCAGTTCAACAGCCTGATGCGTCAGCGGTTGCCAAACTTCGACAATCTGAATACTCAATTCACGGGTTTGAGGAGTTTGTTAGGTAATGCCTATGATCCTGCTCGACAGATGAAAATGGCACATCAATTTGATCTTATTCGAAGAGATTTTCAGAGCAGCGGATCAATCGATCCAAACAATTTTATTCGTAATATCGGTTCTGTAGCTCGGCTGCGCTTACTCAGTGCCTATGCTTCCAGTGGACTGCAGCTACGCATCGCTTCCACCTCCGAGTACGATCAATTTGATCGTGATCGCCGCTCAGCGCTGACCCTTCGAGACGAGATGAAGGAACTATATAAAGAACGTCGTGAAATGCTCAGGTACAAAACTAATGATGCAGATCCTTTGGGCTCTCGTAAGCGTATTAATGAGCATATCGGTGCTCTCCAGTACCAGCTGGCTCCTATTGAGGAGCGCCTGAGTCTGGCACTGACGCCGGGTGGTGGCGCAGGGAAGTTCGGGCTGGCGCTCGGCAATATGGATCCACAACTCCTGGAGGAAATGCAGCGTACTGTCAGCGACTATCGACGGACCGGGAACTTCAAGGAGCCGATCCGTGGGATATTGAAATCAAAGGGTGATCAGATTGCAGTGGTATTGTTTTTGGTGCAGGTCGTTAAGTTCATAGAGGCCTCTTCGGAAATAATGTTGAAAGAGGATCGCAGCTGGAAAGACTTGTTGGATGGGGTCGACCCGGCGATTGCTATGTCCTCCGCAGGGTTTGCAGCCGTTCAAGGGTTATCGATTAACTTTCTGCAATCTCACATTGATCAGATGCACAGTGCAAGCGGTAAGCTTCAAACGATGGTTGCGCTGGGTAAGTGGTCAGCATTCTCTGGGCTGGGTGCCTTTAGTTTAGGGTTTGGGGCAGCCGTGATAGATTTAGGCAAGCACACTAAACATTGGGCCAATGCGTTGGCAGAAGGTGATGGCAAAAAACTCGCCGCAACTTCGTTGCAAATGAGCGGCGACCTAGTGTTGGTCGGTACAAATGCTTGGGCGCTTAAACATAACTCCCTCATAACTCGGAGCATAATCCGCAAGCCCTTGGAATTACGTGCGCTGGCTTGGGCCCAGCGCAGTTCAGCTCTGGTCGGTATTGCCGCCAGAGCAAATTTGATCGGTATCGCTGCCACCGGCCTTCAACTCTCCGGGGAGGCGTTGTACAACTATTTCAATCTCGACTCACTCAAGAAGTGGGTGAGAGGCAGCATCTGGGGGCAGGAGAATCTTGGTCTAAGTCTGGATGAAAGCTGGGGGAAGCTGGCCGGGATCGTTCAGCAACCCCTATGCCAGCTAGTGCGTACCCGTCACAGTGTTGAGTTGCGCCTGACCTTTCCGGGCATTCGTAGTGCAGATCTGGAGCGGCGCAAAGTATGGGTCGAAGCCTACCACCGTCAGAAAGAGCCCGGCCTTTCAAATGGCTTGCAAAAACCCGTTTCCTGGTCGAGATGCACCGAGGTACTGGCAAGCCAGCTAAGGCGGGTTGATCGTCCTGATGGGGCGCTGGTTTTGTGCCTGGATCTGCGGCCGTTGATGTCGGATTACTTCGGGCTGGCCCTTGCGGTCAGCTACGAACTTGAAGAGCAGCGCACTATCAGCCATCGCTCTACCTTTTACGTGGTGGATCTGCACCGCAGGCTGATTGAGGATCGTTGGCAGGAGCGAATTGGCACTTTTGCTTATAAAGCAGAAACAGAGCAGTCGATGCAACTTAAGCCCTCCGAGCCTTGGTTGCTTCGCAACATTGACTTGGTAGCGCCTGATGCTCGATAAACTTCACAAACTCAAACCAGAGCCAATGTTGCCATTTCAGCAACGCCCTAAAGTTGGCGACGAGCGCAGGACCGAGTCTGAGGAAATCCTATATCTCGCTCCGGTACCTGTGCCAACTGGGGAGCGCCCCGAGAATATTCATCACTTCTATGAAGTCAATGATGTCTATTTGCAAGTGGGGAGTAGTAATAGAGATATGGTTATTCAGGGCAAGATTTTTGCGAAAACTATTTGGTCTATATTATTTTTTTTGATTCCCTTGCCTGTGGTGCTTGCAGCTTTCTCAGCTATTTTCTCTCCAGACGGTGTCTATAGCTCTTTCTCTGATGAGTTAAGCGTAATACAGAATACATTTTGGACCTACGGCTTGGTGGGGTCATCTTTATTAATTAGCGTTCATGTTTGGGGCTTTATAGCCAAAACTCGCGAGAGAGCCCGACAATTACCCCTCCGTTTTAATCGTCAGCGCCGTCAGGTGTGTCTTGTCTGTAATGATACCGGTGACCTACTCATCGTCCCCTGGGAAAGCGTAAGTGCCTGGGTTTCACAAATCACGACTGTCAGCGATTATGGCGATATGGTGTTCCATACATTAAGTATGGGCTTGGAGAATAAAGATATAGGGATGGTACAGCCCATACAGTTTGTCAAACTTAGCCACGCCCACGCCGTAGGGACCTGGGAAGCCATTCGGCAATATATGGAGTATAAGGTGCCCGAAGATGAACACAATATGTCGCAGCGTCTTACGCATGGCCGAGCCTACACGGAATATGAGCTTCGCCCTTATGAGGGGCTGCATACCTGGGAAGTCGAAAAGCTGTTGAAGGAGGAAGAGGGTGACCTGCACTGCGGCTTTAGCGATGAGCGTCGTGCTGAGATCGGCTTCTCCCCGCGTACCCGTTGGCCCCTACGGCACTGGTACATCCGGCGTGTGCTCACTTTCTGGAAAATGCCCTACATGATCGCTGAGTGGGGCCATAAAGCCGGCACTCCCTATATCCCGGAAAAGGTCCGCGAGTGGTCAGCGCCTATTCCTCCAGACCAATGGGCCAAACCCAGCACTGAACTGCAACGAGCGACAAAAGTTGTTGAGCAGGCCATGAACAGGAAAAAGAACAAGCTGGACTTCCGTTCGGCCTGCCAGTTGATCGGGGGCAGGTAAACGGTGAACTTACTGTCAATCAAACCCGATCCGTCATCGCCGCCAACGCCACCGAAGTCGCCGCAGTCCGTGTTTCCACACCCAGCTTGATGTAGATATGTTCCAGGTGCTTGTTCACGGTCCGAGGACTGAGTTGCAGGATGTCCCCAATGTCTTTGTTGGTCTTGCCGCAAGACACCCAGCGCAGCACTTCGATTTCCCGTTCGGTGAGTTGGAAGCGGCTGGATAGTTTGCCGTAGGCGGGTTTGTCGTCGAAGCCCAGGCTGGCGGATTGCGAGGCGCTGCGGGCGGATTGCAGGATGCGTGCGGTGCGCAGATGGGAGGCGACGCGGGCCAGGACTTCGTCGCAGACGATGGGTTTGGTCACGTAGTCGATGGCCCCGGCTTCGAAGCCTTTGACGACGTGTTCGCTGTCGGTGAGGGCGGTCATGAACAGGATCGGGATGTTGGCGCTTTCTGGCTGCGCTTTGATCCGGCGACAGGTTTCGAAGCCGTCCAGGCCGGGCATCATGGCATCGAGCAGGATCAGGTCCGGGCGTCGGCGTTGAATACGGTTCAGTGCGCTGCTGCCGTCCAGGGCCACCAGGACCATGTAACCGGCCTCATCCAGCGCGTCGGAGAGCAGCGCGAGATTATCCGGGGTGTCGTCGACGATCAGGATGATGCCGTTGTCAGCGGGTTGGGTCGGGGCGTTCATTGAGGGCCTCCTTCAGTTGCAGGCTGAGTTCATCCAGACGAAAGCCCTTGGCAAGGTTTCGCAGGTCGGCGATGAAGCTGGCGCTGGTGACGCTTTCTCGCTCGATGGCATCGAGTTTGGCCTGAATGCCGCGCACATAACCCAGGCCGCACAGCTCGTACAGATCCAACAGGTCCTGGCGTGGCGGTAGTGTCCACGGCGTTTTGACCACCGACGTTGTGCGTAAGCGACGCAGCCATTGCAGTTGCAAGTGGTGTTGAATGCGATCCAGCAGTTGCTGGATGTGTACCGGTTTGGCGAGATAGTCGTCACAGACCTCCGGCAGGCTGCGCTCTTTGTCGTCGGTGAACGGGTTGGCGTTGGCGGAAATAATAATGATCGGTGCCAAAGACAGGGCATTGCGACGGATCAGGCGGCTGGTCTCCCAGCCGTCCATGTCCGGCATCGACAGGTCCATGAGAATCAGGTCCGGGTGCAGCAGCGATACCTGACGAATTGCTTCCTGACCGTTCGCAGCCTGGGCCACTTCAAAGCCCAATGGCGCGAGCATGCCGCTGATGACTTTGCGATGCTCAATGTGATCGTCCACCACCAGGATCAGCCGTCGCTCGCCCTCATAACCCATCACGTCGTGATCCACATGGATCACCGCTTTGGGCACGCGTACTTCGGACAGAAACAGCCGGACCTGAAAACGTGTGCCTTCGTCGGGCTGGCTGGTGACGGACAAGGCGCCGCCCATCAACGAGGTGAGCATGCGGGTGATGGTCAGTCCCAGGCCGACGCCGTTGTCCTGACGTACCAGGCCGCCGCGTTCGAAGGGCTGGAAGATGCGGTCGATCTGCTCGGGAGCAATACCGATGCCGGTGTCGATGATGTCAAAAATCGCCGTTTCCCGGCGGTAGCTGACCAGCAGGCAGACTTCGCCGCTGTCGGTGAAATTCACTGCGTTGCCCAGCAAGTTGATGAGGATTTGCCGCACGCGCTTTTCGTCGCCGCGCACCACCGCTGGCATGCGGCCTTCCACATGGAGACGGAAGGTCAGGCCTTTTTCCCGCGCTGTCGGGGCAAACATTTGTTCCAGATCGTGAAGGAATTCCTGAAAGAGAATTTCCGACGGTTCAAGGCGTAGCTTACCGGCCTCGATTTTGGCGACATCAAGTAAGCCGTCGATCAACGACAGCAAGTGCGAGCTGCTGCGCAGGATGGTCGCCAGCGGGTCTTGCTGATGGGCCGGGGTTGCGGGGTCGCGTTGCAGAATCTGGGTGAAGCCGAGAATGCTGTTCAGTGGGGTACGCAGTTCGTGGGACAGGCCCGTGACATAGCGACTCTTGGCGGCGTTGGCTGCTTCCGACGCTTCCTTGGCTTTTTGCAACGCCTGATCAGTTTTGTCGTGGGCGTCGATTTCCTGCATGAGCAAGGCAGTCTGGCGGTCCGATTCTTCCAGCGCGACGCGACGGCTTTCCCGGGTCAGCACCACCCACCAGGCCAGAATGCCGGCGAACACGCAGAGAGTGAAGAATGCCTTGAGGAACGCGAGAAACAGCGTGTGATGCACGGCGGGGGACTGGTCGATCAGGCTGTGGGAAACCTGGCCATAGATCACCGCCAAGGCTCCGGAAATGGTCAGCAGCAACACGGTCAGCAAGCCGAGGTATTGCGCCAGGCGGGTATGCAGGTATTGCAGAGGCAGTTTCGGCAGCAGTTTGCTGATCACGTCTTCGAACTGCATCGACAGCCGTGCGCGGCTCTTGCACTGATCGGCGCAGCGGGCGTCCAGCGAGCAGCACAACGAGCAAATGGGCGAGCTGTAGGCCGGGCAGTAAGCCATGTCCGGCGTTTCGAATTCGTTGCTGCACAGGCCACAACGCAGGCTGGTCTGTTGACCCAGGGGGAAGAGTTGCAGCGGGTCGCTGGTGCGGGCGATGTAGTACTTGCCTTGCGTCCACCAGGCGATCAACGGTGCGGCAATCAACGCGGTGGTCAGGGAAATCAGCGGCGGGGCGGCCTGAGCCAGTTCGCCGAACGCCCCGAAATGGGCACAGATCGAAAGCAGCGAGGCAATCGACATGGCGCCGACGCCGACGGGATTGATGTCGTACAGGTGCGCACGCTTGAATTCGATGTGTTTCGGCGAGAAGCCCAGCGGCTTGTTGATCACCAGATCGGCCACCAGCGTGCCGATCCAGGCAATCGCTACGTTGGCGTAGAGGCCCAGCACTTGTTCGATGGCGTCGAACACTCCCAGCTCCATGAGGATCAGGGCGATGGCGACGTTGAACACCAGCCACACTACGCGGCCCGGATGGCTGTGGGTGACGCGGGCAAAGAAGTTCGACCAGGCCAGCGAGCCGGCGTAGGCATTGGTCAGGTTGATTTTGATCTGGGAAATGATCACGAACAGCACCATGGCCGCCAGCGCCCACTCCGGCGAGCTGAACACGTAACGAAACGCCACCAGATACATCTGCGTCGGTTCTGCGGCCCGTTCGATGGGCACTTCGTGTTGCAGAGCGAGAAAGGCCAGAAAGGCACCGGCCATGATTTTCAGCGCGCCGGGGATGATCCAGCCAGGCCCGGCCATTAGCAGAGCGGCCCACCAGCGTTTACGATTTTTGCGGGTCTTTTCCGGGAGAAAGCGTAAATAATCGACCTGTTCGCCGATTTGCGTCACCAACGACAGCGCGACGCTAAACGCTGCACCAAAGAACAGCAGGTTGAAGGTGCCACCTTCGCCCTCGCGCCCGGCAAAGGTCGTCAGGTCAGTGAGCGCTTCGGGGTTTTTCCAGATGACGAAGATGTACGGCACCAGCAGCAAGGTCAGCCAAAGCGGCTGCGACCACATCTGCAAACGGCTGATCAGGGTGATGCCGTACGCCACCAGCGGAATGATGATGATCGAGCAGATGACGTAAGCCATGGCCAGCGGGATCTGGAAATACAGCTCGATGGCCAGGGCCATGATTGCCGCTTCCAGGGCAAAGAACAGGAAGGTGAAGCTGGCGTAGATCAGCGACGTAATGGTTGAGCCAATGTAGCCGAAGCCTGCGCCCCGGGTCAGCAAATCCATGTCCACGCCGTAGCGGGCCGCGTAGTAGCTGATGGGCAGGCCGGTCAGAAAGATCACCAGCGCCGTGGCAAGGATCGCCCACAAGGTGTTGGTGAAGCCGTAACTCATGACCAGGGCACCGCCGATGGCCTCCAGCGCCAAAAACGAAATCGCCCCGACGGCGGTGTTGGCGATGCGAAATTCCGACCATTTGCGGAAGGATTTCGGGGTGAAACGTAGGGCGTAATCCTCCATGGTCTCGTCGGCGACCAGGCTGTTGTAATCGCGGCGTACCTTGACAATGCGTTGAGAGCCGGAGGGTCGCACGGTTGATTTCCTGAAAGGTTATTGAATTGCCGACAGCAACTTCCGTGCCTGTGAGTTGAACCTCCGTTGTTCCTGACACGGCGCTGATCTTGTGTGCGAATTCATTCGCGAAGAGGCCGGTACATCCAGAGCTCATGCATCGCTTGAAATACCGCATTCCCGAATGAATTCGGTCCCACAGGTAACTCATGAACCTGTGGGAGCCGGGCTTGCCCGCGATAAGACTGGAAGCGATCCGAAGTGAACCGCGTCCAGCCTGATCGCGGGCAAGCCCAGCTCCCACATGAGATGGCATCCCCCTGTCTACAGCGGATCGGGCTCCGCTCACACGGGCGCAATCATCCACTTTTTTACGCAATCCGACCCTACGTCAAATGACGTAGCCCGGTACGTCATGGTGCGTATACCGGGTTTTGTTCGTCGACTTCATGCTTGCCGCTACCTCGCCACAGTGCCTTGCGGACTGTGGGGGCCCACAAGCACAGGAGCGGGAACATGGATTCACGACTGACAGGCGCCAAAAGGTTTTTGCCACGTCGATTGACGCTGGGCGCTGCTGCGCTTTCGCTGATGGCGGCAGGGGTGTTCGGGCAAGTGGCGGTGGCCGATGACGCCAACACCACCGGGCTTGCCGTGACCGCCACCGAAGTGACCGTCGGCCAGTTGCACTCGGCCACCGGCACCATGGCGATTTCCGAGACCGGTTCGATTCAGGCCGAGCGTCTGGCCATCGATCAGATCAACGCCTCGGGCGGCATCCTCGGTCGGCAGATCAAAGTCGTGCAGGAAGACGGCGCATCTGACTGGCCGACCTTTGCCGAGAAAGCCAAGAAGCTGCTGGTCGGTGACAAGGTCGCAGCGGTGTTCGGCTGCTGGACCTCGGCCTCGCGCAAAGCCGTGTTGCCGGTGTTCGAAAAAGAAAATGGCCTGCTGTACTACCCGACCTTTTATGAAGGCCTGGAACAGTCGAAAAACGTGATTTATACCGGCCAGGAAGCCACCCAGCAGATCCTTGCCAGCCTCGACTGGATCGCCAAGACCAAAGGCGCCAAGACCTTCTACCTGATCGGTTCGGACTACATCTGGCCGCGCACCTCCATGAAGATCGCCCGCAAACACATTGAAAACGTGCTCAAAGGCACGGTGGTTGGCGAGGACTACTACCCGCTGGGCAATACTCAATTCGGATCGCTGATCAACAAGGTCAAGCTGAAGAAGCCTGACGTGGTGTTCGCAGCTGTGGTCGGTGGCTCCAACGTTGCCTTCTACAAACAGATGAAAGCCGCAGGCGTGACGGCTGAGAAACAGAACCTGCTGACCCTGTCGGTGACCGAAGACGAATTGCTGGGTATCGGCGGCGAAAACATGAAGGGCTTCTACGCCTCCATGAAGTACTTCCAGAGCCTCGACAACCCCAACAACAAAGCATTTGTTGACGCCTTCAAAGCCAAATACGGCAAGGATTCGGTGATGGGTGACGTGACCCAGGCCGCTTATCTGGGCCCATGGTTGTGGAAAGCGGCGGTGGAGAAGGCCGGCAGCTTCGACATCGACAAAGTGGTCGCCGCATCACCTGGCATCGAGCTGAAAACCGCGCCCGAAGGCTACGTCAAGGTTCACGAAAACCATCACCTGTGGAGCAAGACCCGCATTGGTGAAGTGCAGAGCGACGGCCAGTTCAAGGTGATCTACGAGTCGGACCTGATCGAGCCGAATCCGTTTCCGAAGGGTTATCAGTAGCCGCTGAATCCACCATCCCTGTAGGAGTGAGCTTGCTCGCGATCGGCTGCGAAGCAGTCGTAAAAAATGGCGAATCCACCATTGTTTGAAGGCCGTGCCGGCCTTATCGCGAGCAAGCTCACTCCTACAGTTGAATTGAGGTGCCGTTTTCGCGCACCTCTTTCCACCTCGGAGACCATCATCATGGAATGGCTATCGGAATTTGGTGCCATCGCGGCCATGCAGGGGTTCAACGGGTTATCCGTGTTCTGCGTACTGCTGTTGATGGCCCTGGGGCTGGCGATTATTTTTGGCCAGATGGGCGTCATCAACATGGCCCACGGTGAATTTCTCACCATCGGCGCGTACACCACCTACGTCATGTCCAGCCTGACGTTGCAGTACATGCCGTCCATGCAGCCTTATTACTTTTTCTTCGCCATCGCGTTGTCGTTCGTGGTGGCCGGTGCCGTCGGCTGGGTGGTCGAATCGGTGATGATCAGCCGTTTGTACCATCGCCCACTGGATACCTTGCTCGCCACTTGGGGGTTGTCGCTGGTGATGCAGCAAGCCTTTCGCTCGATCTTCGGTGCCCGGGAAGTCAGCGCCACGCCGCCTGAATGGCTGATGGGCTCGGTCAGCCTCAGCGATGCCATCGAGATTCCTCGTAACGGCCTGTTCGTCATGGGCCTGACCATTCTGCTGACCGCGACGATTTTTCTGATGCTGTACCGCACTCGCTGGGGCCTGCATGTGCGTGCCACGGTGCAGAACCGGATCATGAGCCGTGCAGTGGGGATCAATACCCGCAAGGTCGACCGCATGACGTTTGCCCTTGGCTGCGGAGTCGCCGGAGTCGCCGGTGCTGCGTTCACCACCATCGGCTCCACCGGGCCAACCGCGGGTTCGCTGTACATCGTCGACACCTTCCTGGTGGTGGTTTTCGGTGGTGCACAAAGCCTGTTCGGCACCATCGCGTCGGCGTTTGCCATCGCTCAAACCCAGTCGATTTCCGAATTCTTCATGAGTGGTTCCATGGCCAAGGTCCTGACCCTGTCAGCCGTGATCCTGATTCTGCTGATGCGCCCGCAAGGGTTGTTTTCCAGCAAGGTCCGTAAATGAACGTGTACGAAATTAAGGCGGCCCCATGAATGCTCTGAACAAAATGCTCGGCGGCAAGCAAGGCGTGGTTGGCCTGCTGATCCTGGCCGCGCTGATTCTGGTGGTGTTCCCGCTGACGCTGGACGCCTTCAGGCTGAACATGGTCGGCAAGTACCTGACCTACGCTTTTGTTGCCGTTGGCCTGGTGCTGTGCTGGGGCTACGGCGGGATTCTCAGTCTCGGCCAAGGCGTGTTCTTCGGCCTGGGCGGGTACTGCATGGCGATGTTTCTCAAGCTGGAAGCATCGGACCCGGAAAGCACCAAAATCCAGTCCACCCCCGGCATTCCTGACTTCATGGACTGGAACCAGATCACCGAACTGCCGTGGTTATGGGTACCGTTTCACAGCTTCACATTCACGGTGATTGCAGTGATCGGCGTGCCGGTGATCCTCGCCCTGGTGATCGGGCTGGCGATGTTCAAACGTCGGGTGGGCGATGTGTATTTTTCCATCGTGACTCAAGCCATCGCGCTGATTCTTACCGTGCTGATCATTGGCCAGCAAGGGTTGACCGGCGGCGTCAATGGCATCACCGATCTGAAGACCCTGCTGGGTTGGGACATCCGTGGAGACGGGGCGAAACTGGCTTTGTACTTCATCAATGCAGGGCTGCTGCTGGTCTGCATTCTGATCGGTAAATTCATCCTCGCCTCCAAGCTCGGCCGACTGCTGATGGCCATGCGCGACAAGGAAGAGCGGGTGCGTTTTTCCGGCTATGACGTGGCCAGTTTCAAGATCTTCGTGTTCTGCGTGGCGGCAGCGTTCTCGGCCATTGGCGGGGCGATGTTCGCCTTGCAGGTGGGCTTCATGTCGCCATCGTTCGTGGGCATCGTGCCCTCCATCGAAATGGTGATCTTTGCCGCCGTAGGCGGGCGCATGTCCTTGCTCGGCGCGGTGTACGGCTCGCTGCTGGTCAACTACGGCAAAACCTATTTTTCCGAATCCTTCCCTGAGTTGTGGCTGTACCTGATGGGTGGCCTGTTCATCGCGGTGGTCATGTACTTTCCCAACGGCCTGGCCGGTTTGTGGGAAAGCCACGGCCGCAAATGGCTCGCCAGAGTGCGCGGCAAGCCTGCGCCGGTGCTTGAAAAGCCGCATATCACACCGGTTCAGGCCATGCCGAAAGCCAGCGTCACGCCACTGGAGACTCAGCCATGAACGGCCCGACTGGCTTTCAAATGAACAAACCAGTGCTGGCGATCGAAGGGCTGACCGTGTCTTTCGACGGTTTCAAGGCGGTGGACGACCTCAATCTGTACATCGACCGCAACGAAGTGCGGGTGGTGATCGGTCCCAACGGCGCTGGAAAAACCACCGTACTGGATCTGATCTGCGGCAAGACCAGGGCCACGGGCGGCAGCATCCAGTTCGAGGGCCGGGAACTGACCAAAATGCATGAGTACGACATCGTCCGGGCCGGGGTCGGTCGTAAATTCCAGACCCCGTCGATCTACGACAACCTGAGCGTGTTCGAAAACCTGGAAATGTCTTTTCCGGCAGGGCGCTCGGTGTTCGGTGCGCTGTTTTTCAAGCGCTCCGATGAAGTGGTGGCGCGCGTCAGAGACGTTGCGGCGGACATCTTCCTCGGTGATCTGCTTGAACAGCAGGCGGGCTTGCTCTCCCACGGCCAGAAACAGTGGCTGGAGATCGGCATGTTGCTCATGCAAGACCCACAACTCTTGATGCTCGACGAGCCGGTTGCCGGGATGAGCGTCAGTGAGCGTTCGCAGACGGCCGAGCTACTCAATCGGATCAGTCAGGGCCGCTCGGTGCTGGTTATCGAGCACGACATGGAGTTCGTCAAAAGCATCGCCCACAAGGTCACGGTGCTGCATCAGGGCAATGTGCTGGCTGAAGGCAGCATGGAGTCGGTGCAGAACAACCCGAAAGTCATTGAAGTTTATCTGGGCCACTAATCAGGAGCGCGGCATGTTCAAGATCAATCAGCTGGCGTGTGGTTATGGCCAGAGCCAGATCCTTCATGGCCTGGACCTCAGCGTCGAGAAGCAGGAAATCGTTGCGGTCATGGGCCGCAACGGCATGGGCAAGACCACGCTGTTCAAAAGCCTGATGGGCATCCTGCCGCAATGGGGCGGTCAGGTGCAGGTTGAGGGTGTGGACGTATCGGCCATGGAAACCCATTCGCGGGTTGAGCACGGCATGGCTTACGTGCCGCAGGGACGAATGATTTTCCCGGCCATGAGCGTGCTGGAAAACATCCAGACCGGCTTGCCTGCATCGGCTCGCGGCGTCGTGCCGGAAGATTTGTACGCGTTGTTCCCGGTGCTCTACGACATGCGCGGCCGACGTGGCGGCAACCTGTCCGGCGGACAGCAACAACAACTGGCGATTGCCCGTGCGCTGGCGACCAACCCCAAGGTGTTGCTGCTCGATGAGCCAACCGAAGGCATTCAGCCGTCGATCATCAAGGACATAGCCCGCACCCTGAAAGAGATCCGCACCTTGCGCAACCTGACCATCGTGGTCTCCGAGCAAGTCCTGTCTTTCACCCTGGAAATCGCTGACCGGTTCCTGGTGATCGAGAAGGGCCGCTTCGTGATTGAAGAGACCCGGGCCAATGTCGATGAAGCGACGATCAGTCGGTATTTGTCGGTGTAGTCATCCCCAAGATATGTAGCGTTTGATCAGGCGCCATCGCGAGCAAGCTCACTCCTACAGGTGAGTGCATTCCAACTGTAGGAGTGAGCTTGCTCGCGATGGCGTCAGTACAGCCAACCGAGGAACCCCAGGAGAAACGCCATGACCGAAACGCTGATCAAAGTCGACCTCAACCAGCCTGCCACTGAAAACGAGAACATCCACAACCGCTGGCACCCGGACATTCCGATGGCAGCCTGGGTCAAGCCGGGGGATGACTTTATCCTCGAAACCTATGACTGGACCGCAGGTGCGATCAAGAACGATGACGACGCCAGCGACGTGCGCGACGTGGACCTGTCCACCGTGCATTACCTGTCCGGCCCCATTGGCGTGCATGGCGCTGAGCCGGGTGACTTACTGATCGTAGACCTGCTGGACATCGGCGCGCGGGCCGATTCCCAATGGGGGTTCAACGGGTTCTTTTCCCGGCAGAACGGCGGTGGCTTTCTGACCGATCATTTCCCTTCGGCACAGAAAGCCATCTGGGACTTCAAAGGCATGATGACCAGCTCCCGACACATTCCCGGTGTGGAATTCGCCGGTCTGATTCACCCTGGCCTGATCGGCTGTCTGCCGGATCACAAGATGCTCGCCGAGTGGAACAAGCGCGAACAGGAACTGATCGACACCAACCCGACCCGCGTACCGCCACTGGCCAACCCGCCCCATGCGAAAACCGCGCACTTGGGCAAACTCAAAGGCCCGGCTCGGGACATGGCTGCCGCGACCGGCGCTCGTACCGTGCCGCCTCGTGAACACGGCGGCAACTGCGACATCAAGGATTTGTCCCGTGGTTCGAAGGTGTTCTTCCCGGTGTATGTGGACGGCGCGGGCCTGTCGGTGGGCGATCTGCACTTCAGCCAGGGCGATGGCGAGATCACCTTCTGCGGCGCTATCGAAATGGCCGGCTGGGTGCACATGCGGGTTGAGCTGATCAAGGGCGGCATGGAGAAGTACGGCATCAAGAACCCGGTCTTCAAACCGAGTCCTATTGTGCCCACGTACAACAAGTACCTGATCTTTGAAGGTATCTCGGTGGACGAATCAGGCCAGCAGCACTACCTGGACGTCAACATTGCGTATCGCCAGGCGTGCCTGAACGCAATCAACTACATGACCAAGTTCGGCTACTCACCGGCTCAGGGTTACGCGTTGCTGGGTTCGGCACCGGTGCAGGGACATATCAGCGGCATTGTCGATATCCCCAACGCCTGCGCGACGTTGTGGCTGCCGACCGAGATCTTCCAGTTCGACATCAACCCGAACGCCAACGGCCCGACCAAATTCATTGATGGGCTGGTTGATTTGCCGATTGCTTACGATTTGTAGCGGCGGTCTTCATTCGGCGGGACCTGTGATGCAAAACCTGTGGGAGCGAATTCATTCGCGAAGGCGGTGGTGAATGTGCCGACGTCTTCCCGGATGAATCCGGTCCCACAGATTGAGATAACGACCGGAGCAAATCTATGCCCCTATACGAATTCGATTGCCCCAGCTGTGGGGATTTCACAGCCCTCAAGCCCATGGCCGAAAGCGGTGCGCCGTGCGCCTGCCCGGATTGCGGCGAATCGAGCATGCGGGTGATCTTGTCTGCGCCCGGCTTGAGCACCGTGTCAGGCAACAAACGTCGCGCCATCGAGACCAATGAACGCAGCGCCCACGCCCCGAAAACCGTTGCCGAATATCAGGACAGCAAACGCCACCCGAGCGGCTGCAGTTGCTGCGGACCGAGCAAGCCCGTCGTGCCCACTAAAACCAACCCCCATGCTCTGAAAGGCAAAGCGGCAGGGCGGCCGTGGATGATCAGTCATTGAAGTTAGCTTGCCGGGCTGGGCACCCGAACCTTTGGGAGATTCTATGTTGGCCTGCAAACCTGTGGGAGCGAGGCTTGCCCGCGATGCAGACGACTCGGTTTGTCAGCTACACCGTGTCATCGTTCATCGCGAGCAAGCTCACTCCTACAGGTGAGTGCCAATATTTGTGAGCGGTGCCTTGGCCGAGCCGCATCCGGACAGGACGATAAACGATAACGCAGTGCAGTCTTCCAGCCTCGTCTCATGTATCGCGGGCAAGCCTCGCTCCCACAAAAGCATCGTGTCAAAAGGGTCAATTGCGCCAAGGCCTCAGCCATACCGCGAGGCCAATCAACAACAATGCGCCATACGCACAACTCAACCCCAATTGCAGCCAGGTGTTGCTGATCGGGTGCAGCACCAGCGCCGCGATCAGCATGGCCGCGGCGCCCAGTGCCCACTGGCTTTGCCAGGGTACAAATGTCAGCAATTGTTGGCGGCGCATCAGCAGCAGGCCGGTGATGATTGCGCCGATCAGTGCTGCAATGGCGATGCCGATCAGACCGAAGAAAAACGGCAGGACACCCAGCAGCAGGGCGTTGCACAGGTTGCCGATCAGCTCGCAGTTCAACGGCATGCGGGTATCGCCAGCCGCGTAAGCGTAACGCGCAAGCAAGGCATTCCAGGCACCGAACATCAGCGGTACGGCGAACCAGGCGAGCAGTTCCGGCAACGGTCCGTCATGGGCCAGGGTTGGTAGCAGCAATACCACCAGCGCCCCGGAAGCGCCGATCAGGCCGGCGATGGCGGGCAGGGTCAGCAACGTGGCGCTGCTCAGGCCCTTGCGCAGTAGCACGAGACGCTGATCGGCAGCGCTACCACTCATCAAACCCAGCAGCACCTGGTTGAGACTCATCAAGGCAATCAGCGGCAGATTGATCAGCTTGCGCGCCAGGTTGATCCACGTCACAGCACCTTCGCCCAGCAACGAAGCGACCATTCTTTCCAGCAGTGCCAGACCCTGACTGGCGAGGTTACTGCTCAGCAGCGGCCCGATGCGCTGCATCAGTTCCCGACCGATGCCGGGTTCAGCCTGCCAATGCCAGGGTTTCCAGCCCATGCGATATAACGTCGGCAGCAGCGTGCCGGGCATCAATAAACTGCCTAGCACGCAAGACAATGCCAGGCCGACTGGCGTCGCTGCATGGCTGGCGACGGCGAGATAGATCACCGGTGGCAGGTTGAACAGCAATGAACCCAGCCCGGCCATGACGAAGCGCGAGCGCGCCTGTAACGGTACACACAGCAACGCGTGCAACAGAAAGCCCGGCGCGCACCATGCCAGCCATTGCAGGCTGCTGCCCGCCAGCGCGTAACCACTGGCATCCAGCCCAGGCCCCACGCCACGCACCCACAGCGGTGCACCAAGACTCAACAGCAGCGCCAATGCCAGACCACAGAGCAGCAATCGTGGCGCCAGGGCATTCAGCCAGCGCTGTTGGGCGAGCAGGTCTCGCTGTTGATACAACGGCAACGCAGCCGCGCTCAACAATCCGGCAGCCAGGGCCATGCGCAACGCTTCTGGAAGAAACATCGAGACCAGAAACGCGTCGCTTTGCGCGCCCGCCCCCCAAGCGGCCACCAGCAGCCATTCCCGGGCAAATCCGGCAGCCAGCCCGGTGAGCGTGGCGAGCGTGAGCCACAGCGTTGAACCCAGCATGCATCAGCCTCAGTGAAACAAAGCGAACAGGCCTTTGCCGCCCACTTTGTAGTTGAGGCCACGGGCACGTTCGCCTTTGATTTCGGCGTTCGGGCCGCTGACGATGGCGTAGGGCGGGATGGGTTTGGAGACCACGGCAGCGCCGCCCACGACTGCACCTTCACCAATGTCAGCGCCGAAAGAGAGCAGGGCGCGGCTGCAGATCCAGGCATAGTCATGAATGCGCACCGGCCCGCCCACTGCCCAGAACTCCGGTGCCTGCAGGTCATGACCGCCTGCGATGATCAGCACGTGAGAGGCGACGGTTACGTGGTCGCCGATGATCAGACCGCCTCGCGCATCCAGCTGACAATGCCAGCCGATGGTGGTGTCTTCACCAATGCGCAAACTGTCGACACCAAGGATTTCGGTGTTGCGCCACACGCTGGAGCCCTTGCCGATTTTAGCCCCGCCAATACGTAGCCAGGTCAGGCGCAAGGTGTGGCTGGGGATTTTGCAGATCAGAATGTTGTAAGCCTGTTCCCACGTGCGCAGGATGCGGTCGCGCAGCGTGGGCCAGTTGATTCCGTACAGCGGAATCAACGCGCCGGGCATTTCCGTGGCCAGCAAGCGATAGAAGCGTCGTGCCAGCGGGTGTTCGATACGCGGCTCGATATTCAGGTAGCTGATGAACGACAGCGTGCGGCCCTTGATCGTGGTTTCAAAGCACACGTCGTGACTGAGCATCCATTCATAAGCGCTTTGCAACTCTTCAAGCTCAACGCCCATTTTGCGCGCGTACTCAGGCAAGGCCAGGTGCAGGTCGTGGGAGTGCATCAGACGGTGTTTCATGATTTGATTTCCTGCTCCGGTAAGGCGTGTCGAACGAGGGCCGCCTGGCTTTTCAAGCGTTTTGCCTCATGCAGATTGATACCCAGCATCAGCCAGAACACGGCGATGAGCACGCTGGTGAAACTGAAATAGTGATCGAACAGGCCGCTGGTCAACGCGGCCAGCAGGCCGGTGGTGGTGCCGAGCCAGATGGCGTTGTCATGGGTGAGGGTGATGAAACCGTCTGCCGGGCGGGTTTCACGCCACCAACTGACGGTCACTGCAATGAACAGCAACATGCCGGGGATGCCCATCTTGTAGATGAAGTTCAGCCACAGGTTGGAAATCCCGAACAGCGTTGCACCTGGCACCGGCGGGTCTATCTTGAAACCAATGCCCATGGGGAATTTGGCCATGGCGTCGGGGAAGTTGCTGTACTCAAGGAAGCGAATCGCGGTGCTGGTGTCGTCGTTGGTGAACAGGGTGAAAATCCGTTCCTGCAACGGCGGATAGAACATCAACAGCAATGCCCCGGCAACGCCGCCGCCCATGAGGACACGGCCAATGAAAGGCACTCGTTTGCGGGCCATCCACATCATGACCAGCGCCAGGCTGACCAAGGCTCCGCGAGAACCGGTCAGCAACAGACCTATGCTGCCCAGAATCGCGACGGCAAAACCCAGTGATCTCGGCCAGCCGCTGCGGGTCATGCCAATGCAGAACCCCAGCGGCACAATCAGCGCCATGGCGCCGCCCGCGACATTGGGGTGCATCCAGGGTGTGCCCATTCGGTCGGCCAGCGAGAGCAGGCTTTCGTTCAGCACGTCGACGCCGCCATAACCAAGAACCCCAAGGACCGGGATCATGGCGACGGCCGTGCGCGCTTTCAGAAACACCGGAATCGACAGCAACAGCAGCAACAGCGTGCCGAGCAGCAGTGCGCAGATCATTTGCTCACGGTATTTCTGCTGATCCAGCAAGCGCGGCACCAGAAACAGAGCCGACAGATTGAACAGCCAGCGCACCCAGTTGATGGGGCCGTTGCCCAGCGCAGTAATGGTCAATTGCCCGACGATAAACGGTAGAGCGCTGTACAGCATCAGCGCAATCAGCAGCCGTTCCGTACGCAGCAACGGTGGAACTCGTGGCGGGTCGGTGAACATCCGGTGCGCCAGATACGCCGCCCAGACCAGCATCAGCAGTGCTTCGGAAATAGTCGTGCGAATGCCGACATTCACGGTGGAGTAAGGCAAAAACGTGGCCAGCACGCCAAACAGCAGCAAGCCACGCAGGGGACGACGAATCACCGTGGCGACGGCGACCACGCCGATCATCGCCGCCACCACCTTGAACGCAGGCAGCAACCAGAACATCGCGCCAAACAATAGACCGAAGAGCAAGCCGACGGGCATTGCCAATGGCATCAGCGCAACTCCTCGATCAGCTCATCGAAGCGCTGGTTGAAAGCTTTGGGTCCATACCCGGCAGCCCAGGTCTTGAGTACTTCAGGGTCTTCCTTTTCAGTGTTGGCCAACGTGCCCATAAGGTTGATCAGCGCACCGGTGTCGGTGGGTGAAAAGCGCGGGCTGCCGGGCGGGGTGATTTCATCCAGTGAGGAACCGCTGGCCACGGCTACGGGGGTGCCGACACCCAGTGCTTCAACCACCGGCAAGCCAAAACCTTCGGCATAGGAGGGCTGCCACATGCGGTCGGCCCGGGCGTAAATGGCGTGCAGTTCGGCATCAGTGATATCGCTCAGGAAGTGCAGTCCGGGCAACGCCTGCTGTGCGGGAGGCAAGTGCTCAGGTGCGCCGATCAGGATCAGGTCCGGTACGTTCTCGAACTGGCGACGGGCGCTTTGCCAGGCATCGATGAACCAGCCCATGTTCTTGCGCGGCTCTCGGGTGCCAACGCACAACCAGTAACGCTCCGGCAGCGTCCAGCCTTGCAGGTCCGAAGGCGCATCGCTCCAGCCGCTGACCAGCGCGGGCAATACGCGCAACTTGTCACGGGTCTCGGGAAACAGGCGGATGCATTCATCGGCGGTGAATTGCGAGGGCGTCCAGATGCGGTCCGCGACTTTTAGTGAGTGAGCGATGGATAGCCGATCGGTGACGCCGTAAATCCGCGCCTTGAGCTGTGAGCCATGGCTGTTTTTCAGCGTCAGCTGGAAGAGGTCCTGCAACTGCAGCACGTAACGCATACCCTCGGGTTTGCGGCCCAGGGGCAGGCCCATGTTCATGTTGCAGATGTACACCTGTACTTCCGCGTCGCGCAGGGCCTTGGGCAAAAACAACCCTTCGAAGCGCAAGCGTTCCGGCAGTCGGTGGATGCCGTTGAGAGGGGTTGACCATTTCGGGCAGTAGGCCAGGCGGCGGATCGGGTGGTCGAACGGCGCTACGCTGAACAATTGCACCTGGGTGTTGGGGTTGGCTCGCGCGGCTTCCTCGAGGGCGATGTTCTGGCGGCCGATGCCGCTGTTCGGGTAGCCAGTCGCTGGCCGGTAATCCAGTCCTATACGCATGGGCGCGGCTCCTGTTCGGCTTTGACTTTGGCGGGCGTCAGTCGGGTGTAAATGCGCTCCAGTTGAGCGGCAGATACCGACCAGTCATGGTGGGTTTGCACGTATTTGCGGCCGGCTTCGCCGATCTGCGCAAGACGCGCGGGTTGTTCAATCGCTTCGGTGATGATCCGGGCCAGTTCCAGAGGGTCTTCGCTGCCCAGATAGTGCTCGCCGTTGACCACGGCAAGCCCCGAGCTGCCCTGGTCGGTGGTGACCACCGGCAACCCGGCGGCCATGGCTTCCAGCACCTTGAGCTTGGAGCCGCCACCCTGACGCAGTGGTGCGAAAAATATCGCGGTGTTGTTCTGCAAGGCTCGCAGGTCCGGGACGAAGCCCTGAAACTCGATGCGTGGATCAGGCCAGCGATCACGCCACGATTCGGGCAAGGCGAAGCCGCACACCACGAAGCGCAAGGTGGGCGCGTGCTGCCAGACCTTCGGCATGATTTCGCTCAGGGCCCATTCGATAGCGTCCACGTTGGGGCCGTATTCGTAGTTGCCAATGAACAGCAGGCGATTGCTGTAAGGGTCCGGCTTGACCTGGGCGTAGTAGCCGCAGTCGACGCTGTTGACGACCACCGCAGTGGCCTTGCCACTGAGTCGGGAGATTTCCTTGGCGTCATCTTCCGTCACCGCGATCAATTGATCGGCCTGACGGAACACCCGGCTTTCCCAGTGGCGATAACGCCAGCGATCATAGCTGGCGAACAGGTTTGCCCAACGCGGCAGCCGGTCGTAGCTGGTAGCGCCCATGGCCGATTCAACGTTGTGTTCGGTCATCACGAACGGCTTGCCGGATCGTCTCAGGGGCTTTTCGAGGGGTTCGAAACCGTACGTATGCTGAAGCTGGATCACATCCCAGTGCTCCTCCAGCAATCCTTCGAAGACCTCGCTCAGGCGCGGTGCATAGCCGTTGATACAGGCCAGCATGGGCGCTGGCGCCACGGCGATCGCCATCAGCGTCTTGAGGCTTTTGAGCGGACGGCGCGGCACGACGATCAACCGTTCCAGCCAAGGCTCCAGCGCGTCACGGGCACTTTGATCGACGTCCGTCTTGGACTGCACCAGCAACGTAATCTGGTGGCCACGCGCAGCCAGATTGCGCAGCAGGTGGTATTCCCGCGTTTTGCCGCCGCTGGTGGTAGGCCAGGGCATGTAGGGTAGTGTCCAGAGAATTCGCATCGCTCAGGGTTTCCATTCCAGAATTTGCAAGGTCGGCTTGAGGGCCACGCTGACGCCTTGGGTCTGAGTATTGTCGGTACTGCCCACTTCGGTGCGCGTGCCGCTCAACGGATCGTGAATGACCGCTGATTTGATCGCCGGAAACGTCAGGGTGGTGCCCGTAGCACTCCAGAACATCAGCAGCCGTGTGCCGTCGCTGCGGGTCCAGGGCACGGCATACAGATCGGCGGGTACCGCGCTGACGCCCGGCGGATCGGCAGGCTCCAGACGCGGGCCGGTGATGGTCAGAAAATTCTTCAGGGCGGTGTAGACCGGTTTCGGATTGCCCTGCAGATCAAGCAGACCGTAAGCCTGATCCCGGGCGCTGGCGCGTTCGTCGAGATCACTCAGGTTGAACAGGAATATCCGTTGGTAATCCATCGCGCTCATCAGCGCCAGGCGGCGCAGGGTGTAGTCGGCCTGGCCTTGCACACCGATGATCGCCTGCATTTCCACCGGGCCGTTGTAACTCGACCATCCCCATTCGGTGGCCCACACCTGCTTGACGCCGTTGCTGTGCAGCAGGTTGTTCATGGCGTTGGCTTTGATCAGAAAATCCCGGTCGGGCGGTGAGTCACCTTCCGGATACTCGGAATACGGGTGATAGGCGGCCACGATGTTGCGGGTCCCCAGACCCCGATCCACCAGGGTTTGCAGCATATAACCCGGGGTGCTGTGCATCTGGCTGTAGTAGGCCATGCCCGCAGTGACGATGGTCTTGTCCGGTTCGGCTTTGCGGATCGCATCGGCCGTCGTCGTCAACAGGGTGTCGTAGGCCACCGGGTCTTCTTTAGGCAGCCAGATAATGTTGGGCTCATTCCAGACCTGCCAGTTGTCGACCTGCGGATAACGCTGTGCCAGCGAGGCCATGCGCGCGGCAAACACGTTGAAATCCCGGGGCGGGTATTGGTCGCGGCTTGGCACGCCCTCAGGAGCGCTGCTGACATAAGGCGCAGAGCCGACCAGATACGCGAGGATGTTGTAGTGGTGGGTGTTCATGGTCGCCATTGCGCCGTCCAGATCAACCAGGTCGAACTGATTCTGCTCGGGCTCGATGATCGGCCAGTGAATGGTCAAGCGTACCCAGTTGAGGCCCAGCGCATCCAGTTGATCCATCTGCTGCTGGTACATCGCGGGTGAAAAATACTGGAACTGCGCGTTGACGCCCAGAAAGTCCTGCCAGACAACCGCGCGGGGTGCACGCAGGACGGTTGCCGCCTGTGCATCGGGTATCCAGTCAGACACCAGCGCCGAACAGGCCAGCACACTGGCCAACCACAAACCCGCTGCAGATTTCATCTCAGTCGGCCTCGCATGCGTTTTGAAACAGCTGACGGAAGCGCTCGGCGGTCTGGCTCCAGACCCGTTGCTGCCCAAGGATTCTGGCCTGCGCGGCCCATTGCTGGGCCCGTTCCGGTACCGCGCAGACTTCATTCAAAGCCGCGCTCAAGGCCGCGACATTACCTTGAGGGAAAATCATGCCGTTGCCGTGGGACACCTCTTCGGCAAACGAGCGGGCATCGGACGTGATCACCCCGCGCCCGCACGCCACGGCCCAGGAAAGCGCGCCGCTGGTGCCGCGCAAATTACCCAGCAGCTTCAGTTTGCTGGATTCGCGGTACGGCAAGACCATGACGTGGTGGGCCTGAATGACATCCGCAATGGCCTCCGCTGGCAGGTCCAGATTCCAGTCGATCACGTCGGTCAGCCCGAGCTGTTTAATGCGCAGGCGCAACTGGTCCAGATAGCTGCCGGACGGACCGAAGGCCATTTCCGGCTCGCTGCCGCCGGCGAGGGTCAGGCGCACCCGGGAGCGTAACTGTGGCTGACGGTTGAACAGGTCGGCCAGGGCATCCAGCAGGTCTTCGATACCTTTGCCGCGATAAATAAAACCGAAGTACAGCAAGCGCATGGTGTGCAGCGGCGGCAGAGAAACAGGCGTGATGGGGAGATTGCCATGGGCAATGACTGCCATCTGTTCCTCGCGCAAGCCCATGCGCTGACGCAATGCCAGGCCTCCTGCCTGAGTCAGTGTCACCAGCCGGGTCATGCTGCGCGCCAGTTGGCGTTCTTCGCGCAGGCACAGCGGGTCGGCCATGACCGTGGCGATTTCCGGCAGCGGCGAGGGCAGCGAGCTGGCCAGAGACAGCGGCCAGGGGAGTTTGGCCCGACGCCAGACCAGGCGCTCCGGATCATGCACGGTCGCCGTCAGTGGGAGTTGCGGGAAACGTTTGCGCAAGGTGCGCAGGGCATGAAACTCCGCGAGTCGGCCGCCGCCGATTTCGGCATGGACCAGATCGATGCCTTGCCAATCGGTTTCAGCCACCCGTTGAACGGCACGCATCTGGTCGTTGCCGACCCCCGCAAGCGGCGTGCTGACCCGCACGCCAAGTTCCTCCAGCGCGTGTTTGAGGTGCCCGGCGTAGTCGGCTATGCCGTTCTGCTCGGGCGGTAGTGGCGCGAGTAGGGCAATGTGCATGTCAGCCTCGGTTCTGGAAGCGTTTGAGGTAATCCATCACGCGTTTTGGCACTTTGTAACGGCGACGGTTGATGATGATGCCATCCACTTTCTTGAACGCGGTATGCAGCGTTGCCAGCACGTTTTCCAGCATCGGCACGGTGGTTTCTTCGGCTTTGACGATCAGCAGAATCAGGTCGGAATCGCGCAGCAGGGCAAAGGCATTCTGGTTACTGAAAATGCTCGAAGCATCAATCAGCAGTATTTCACCCGGAACCGCCGGACCAGGGCCTTCGGTACGCACCCTGTAGCCTTGCTCCTGCAGCAGGCTGGCGAGGTGGCCGATGACGAAGCTGACACCTCCGCCTTCGTGAGATGAAGTAAACCCCAGCGCCAGACCCTTTTCCCCGACCTGCCGCAAAGGCAGGGTCCCGTACAGCCTGTGCAGGCTGGCGGTGAACGCGGTATTGCGTGAGTCTTCTGCGCTGCCCAGTTCCTGGAGGCTGGTCCAGACCGGCACTCCGAAACGGGTCTCGATCTTGTCACCGTCATGGATCCGTTGATCCAGCAGGTAGAAGAAGTACAGCGCCACCAGGCCCACCCCGACGCTCAACGGAAATGCCAGGATCAACATCAACATGCTTTTCGGGAAAACCCGGCTTGGGTTGTAAGTAGCCTGCTCGATGATGGCAATGTTGCTGATCTGACTGCGATCCAGTTCGCGGTCGATGCGCGCTTTCTCGAGGCTGCTGCTGTACAGGGCGAAACTCTTCTCGGCGGCGTCCAGTTCGCCCTGCAGGCGGGACATCTCCGGCTCCAGATTCAGCGCCAGTTGGCGGCCTTTTTCCCATTGCGCCAGTTGCAGGTTTTGCTGCGTCAACTGGGTTTGCAGGCGGGCGTAGCTAGCCTGCTGGTCGGCCAGCACGTTCTGCATCCGATTGTAGATCGGGTTGGGGGTGATGCTTTCTGAACGCTGGATGGTTTCATTCTGCTGGGTCAGCAGTGCCTTCAGGTTAGTGATCTCCTGATTCAGCGCACGAACCGGGGGGGCCGATTCCTTGAAGGAGCGCAGCAGTTCCTGGCGTTCGACTTCCTTGCCGTTGATACGGTTTTGCAAATCCTGACGGTTAGGGTTGAGGCTCAGTTCGCGACCGGCACTGACCGTTTTCGACTGCTGCCTGAGCTGCTCCTGTAGCTTGTCCAGGCCCGCCTTGGTGGAGGCGATCGAGCGCAGGGTGTTGTTGCGCTCAGTGGTCAGGTCGTTAAGGCCCTGGGAAGTATCGGCCAGACGCTGGGCAATGCTCACCGCACCCAGTTGATTGAGGTACGTCTGGATTTGCTTCTTGTAGCTGAGAATCCGCGCCTGAGTGGCTTTAACTTCGGTTTCGTAGAATTGATAGAGACTGACCCGACCGAGCACACGGGTACGTTGCTGTTCGTACTCGGAGATCCAGGCTTCCAGAACATCCTTGGCAACCTTCGGGTCATTCCAGGAAAAGGTCAGTTCCATTACCGCCGAGCCAGGGTCATGGCTGACTTTGAAGTTTTTCGACAGATCCTCTGCCAGACGCTCCTCCGGCGAGCGCTTTTCGACCAGGCCAATAAGCTGCAATGCACCTCGAAACACACCAATCACCGAGCCTACCGTGTCCTTGAGCAGGTTCTTTATCGAGGCCAGAACACCTTGCTCCTGTTCGGCTTTGGATATTTCCGCCAGGTATTTTTCGGCAACCGTACGCATGATCGGCCGACCGGTCAGCATGCGCTCCTCATCGAGGATCGGATCGCGCTGGGCGCTGGGAATCACGATGGCCTGACGGTCGGCGAACTCGATGGGCACGGTGCTGCTGTCGCGACCTGGCTTTACCAGCAACAGTGCGGTGGATTCGTAGCGGTTGGGCAGTAAAAAGGCACCGAGCACAATGATGATGAAAGTGACCATGACGGTCAGTCGAACTTCATGTTTGAAAATGAAGAACAGGCGCAGCAAGTCGCGCAGTGAACGGATGTTGATCATGTCTTTTCCCTGACTTTAGTTTTCGCTGCGCAGGTTGTAATTCACGCCGAAACCCAGTGACTTGGCAAAAGGGATCAGTTGGTTGAAATACAGATTCACGCCGTCGGCCTTGTCACCCACTGTTGACTTGGGCACGAACACCACATCGCCGCGCTGTAACAGCACCGGGCCGCGCGGCCCCGAACTGTCTGCCCAGAGCAGCTTGCTGAAGTCGAAAAAGTAAGTCTTGTAGAGACCGTTGTCTTCCTGACGGAGCAGGGCAACCATCGTCGCGTCCCCGTCATTGGCAACGCCTCCGGCACCGACAATCGCCTGAACCAGTGTGGTAGCAACCGTGGCGGGCAGGGCCGTCGAATTACGCACTGCGCCACCGACAAACACGGTGTTGCCGGGTGATTGCGAGATGTTGATGGTCATCGCGGTTTCGCGGTAGACGTCCTGCAGTTTGCTCTGCAGGTGTTCGGTCAATTGCGGCAAGGTCATGCCGGCAGCCTGCACAGAACCGATATACGGATAACTGAACGTGCCGTCGTTGAGCACCTGGAACAGTGTGAGTTCGTAGATGGAGTTCGCCGTAAAAGCGGAAATGGACGGTGCTTCGCCGGTGTTGCGTACGATGCGCAAGGTATCACCGGGTCGCACGCGTTGCGGTGGCAACGGCTTGCCGGCGAGCGCGCGTCCTGCGGCTTTACCGGCTTCAATCTGTGCGGGGTCGTCTGGCAAACCCACACGTGCCGGGGTGCTGCAGGCGCTGACCACTAACAGGCCCAGCACCAGCAAGGTGTTTCTGACCACCCCCAAACTCCTGTCTTGCATGAATACAACTCCCGTTGCGGGTAAACCAATCATGTAGGCGGATTACCGCTGTCATCCCTGTTGCATGGTGCGTGCGTGCACAGCGCGTGCCGCTCTAGAGGTATATCGTCAGGTGCGTCAATTTGGTTAATAAAATCCAGCCGGGTCAGGAGGCCTGGGTTGGCGCCGCTACCCGGCCATACACATCGGTGAAACGTACGATGTCGTCTTCGCCCAGATACTCGCCGCTCTGCACTTCGATCATGACCAGATCAATCACCCCCGGGTTGACCAGCCGGTGGGTATGACCCGGTTTGATGAACGTGGATTCGTTGGTGTCGAGCATGAATTCACGTTCGCCGTTGGTGACGCGGGCCATGCCGCTGACCACGATCCAGTGTTCACTGCGGTGGTGGTGCATCTGCAGCGACAGCGAAGCTTGCGGGCGAACCACGATGCGTTTGATTTTGAAACGCTTGCCTTCTTCGAGGACGGTGTAAGTGCCCCAGGGGCGGGTGACGGTACGATGCAGGCGATAGGCATCGTGGCCTTGGCGCTTGAGCTCCTGAGCAACGAATTTCACATCCTGGCTGCGTTTGCCGTCGGCGATCAGCAATGCATCCGGAGTGTCGATGATGATCAGGTCATCCAGGCCGACGCCGCCGACCATACGTTTGGAGTCGATGTAGCAATTGCTCACGTCATGCAGCACGGTCGGCCCGTTGCACTGGTTACCCTGAGCATCGGCAGGCACCAGCTCACGCACGGCCTGCCAAGAGCCGATGTCGTTCCAGCCCAGTTCGCAAGGCACCACGGCCACTTTTTGCGAGCGCTCCATCAGGGCGTAGTCAACGGAAATGTCCGGCGCTTTGGCGAAGGATTCGCTGTCCAGTTCGATCTGCAACTCGTTATTGCCTTCCTTGCTGGGACTCAGTTCCAGGCAGGCTTTGACTGTTTCGAGGACTTCCGGCGCATGTTTGGCGAATTGGTTGAGCAGGCTGTCGGCGCGCATGCAGAACATGCCCGCGTTCCACAGATGCAGACCGCCATCCACATACGCCTGGGCAGTGGTCGCGTCCGGCTTCTCGACAAAGCGTGCGACCTGATAGCCGTCGCTGTTGAGCGACTGGCCTTTTTCGATATACCCGAAACCCGTTTCCGCCTTGCTGGGCAGAATGCCGAACGTCACCATCCAGCCATCGTCCGCCAGCACCCGGGCGGCCTGGACCGCTTTGGAAAACGCTTCGACATCGGCGATCAGGTGATCGGCAGGCAGGACCAGCAATTGCGCATCGTCGCCATATAACCTGGACACGTGCAACGCAGCCGCCGCCAGTGCGGGCCCTGTATTACGACCGAACGGTTCGAGGATGAAATCCAGTTTTACCTTGGTCTTGTTGAGCTGACGGTAGTCGTCAACCGTACGGAAATAGACTTCCCGGCTGGTCACGGTCAGCAATTGCTCGACATTCGGCAGGCCCACGGCCCGATTGAATGTTTTCTGCAGCAGGCTTTCTCCGTCACGAAGGCGCATGAAAGGCTTGGGCATGGCTTCGCGCGAGACCGGCCACAGCCGGGTACCGGCGCCGCCGGCGATAATGCAGGGGATGAGGATGCTCATCAATAAGCCTCACGAGTGAAGAGCACTGCAGGAACAGTGCGCAGAAGGATGTAGATGTCGAACCAGACGGACCAGTTTTCGATGTACTCCAGATCGAATTCCACACGCTTTTCGATCTTTTCCACGGTGTCTGTTTCACCACGATAGCCATTGATCTGCGCCAAACCGGTAATGCCCGGTTTGACCCTGTGGCGTGACGTGTACTCCTTCACCGCTTGCTCGAAGAGAATCCCGGCCGCTTTGGTGGCCGTTGCATGGGGGCGAGGTCCTACCATGGACATGCTGCCTGCAATCACATTGAACAGCTGAGGCAATTCATCCAGGCTGGTTTTGCGTATGAAGCGCCCGACCCGTGTGACCCTTGCGTCATCCCGGGTGGTTTGTTGCGCTGCGGTTGCATCACTCTGGTGGTGATACATCGAGCGGAATTTGCAGACCTTGATCATGCGGTTGTTGTAGCCATAACGGTTTTGCCAGAACAACACCGGGCCGCGTGAGTCCAGCTTGATTGCAACCGCGATAGCGAGCATGACCGGTGACAACACCACCAATGCCAGACTCGATAGCAGCATGTCCTCCAGCCGCTTGAAGAAAGGCGACCAGCCGGAAAGAGGAACGTCCGAGGCGTTGAACATTGGCAGATTGGCGACTTCGGTGATCCGGTTGTGCGCGTGGCGAAAAGCGACCATGTCCGGCACCAGCAGCACATTGACCGGCAAACGGCGCAACTCACGGATGATGTAGTCCATGCGGTTTTCCGCCGACCAGGGCAGGGCGACCAGTACCTGGGTGACCTTTTCTTCGCGAATCAGACGTTCCAGATCGTTGCTGTTACCCAGCAGGGGCAGACCGGCCATAGTCTTGGGCAAACGTCCAATTCGGTCGTCAATAAAGCCGCTGACTCCGGAGCGAATATCCTGATTGTCCAGCAGGTACTCAGCCAGCCGCTTGCCGTTCTCAGTGGCACCCAGAATGATCGCGTTCTGCAGGAAGAAACCTTTTTGCATCAGGTGCCTGAACAGCACCAGCATGAACAGCCGCTCGACGCAGAACAGGGCAAGACTGGCGATGTACCACATCACCAGATGATCGTCGGTGAGGTAGTCGAAGAACGCCAGGGACTTATGCAAGAACAGCAGCAGGCAGAACGCGGCGGACCAGGCCACAATAATCAGGCGAAAGCGTAGCGCGTTGCTGAACAGCGCTTCAGAGTAAACCCCAAGGGTCTGGAATATCAGGACGCATAACAGGCCATAGAAGCCCAATACCGCAAAGTAGCTCTGCGGTACGTCAGAAAGACTTTCTCTGGAAAAAAGGAATATAAGCACGCCTGGCAGGATGCTGGTGATCCCGTGCGCAAGACGAATACCGAAAAGAAAATACACAATCAAACTGGTTCTGGTTTGCAGGAGGCTGTTAACAGGCTGCAATCGCATAACGCTTCCTCACTTCATCGGTCCGTGACTACTTAGCTGCGATCCACATACGAAGCGCTTTCAAGTTGAAGTCAATAAAATGTCCTTTCCTGACGTGCTTGGTGAATATAGCCATTTATTTGGCTTCTGCACGTCAAGTGATGCTGATTTTTACTGTTATTACAAAAGGGGTGTAGGCCTAATACTTTAGTTGGGTAGGTATTGTTCCTAACTAACGTGGGCACTCCCTCATACGAGGGTATATCGGCAGTAAAGCTCAAGAGCTAAATAAAATCATTGTGCGCATTTGATTCTCTTTCGATTTTTTCCCTTTAGAGGTTATGCCCGCCGTCGCAAGGTCCAGAGATTCCCGATCCGATCTAACGTTTTCGGGGGGATCGTCCACTGCGCAGGAGACATTAAAAAATTATCTGCTTCGGAAGGGCTTTTTTCTGTCCGCTGCGGTCAACATAGTGCGCATGAACTCAGGGGAGCGAGTAGCAATGACACGACGGGCATTTTTGATTTTGCATGGCAAGCAGGCACTTAACGAAGAAGTGCGTGAGGCCGTGACCCGAAAGCGTCGCGAGGGCTGGGAGCTCGACGTCCGTCTGACGTGGGAGGGCGGCGATGCTCAGCGGTTGGTCAGCGAAGCGCTGGCAGCAGGGCACTCGCAAATCATCGCGGGTGGCGGCGACGGAACCTTGCGCGACGTTACTGAGGCACTGGCCAACGCCGACACCGACGCTGAGCTGACCATCATGCCGCTGGGCACTGCCAACGATTTCGCCCGGGCTGCGGGTGTTCCGCTGGAGCCTGACGCTGCGCTCGATCTGCTGGATGTGCCTGCCCGACCGGTGGATCTGGGTGAGGTCAACGGCAAGGTGTTCCTGAACATGGCAACAGGCGGCTTTGGCAGTCAGGTCACGGCGAATACGTCTGAAGATTTGAAGAAGGTGTTGGGTGGAGCGGCTTATCTCTTCACCGGACTGACGCGTTTCAGTGAGCTGAGCGCGGCTTATGGCGAGTTGAGCGGACCTGATTTCCACTGGAGTGGAGATTTGCTGGCGCTGGGCATCGGTAACGGTCGCCAGGCGGGCGGCGGGCATGTGTTATGCCCATCGGCACTGGTCGATGATGGTCTGCTGGACATCAGTATTTTGCCTGCGCCGCAGGAAGTGGTCGGTACGCTCAGGAGTCTGCTGGAGGGCGGTCTGGGTATCGACAATATGTTCATCCGTGCGCGGCTGCCGTGGGTGGAGCTCAAGTCGGCGCAGGGGCTGGACATTAATCTGGATGGCGAGCCGTTGTCTGGAGAGAACCTGCGTTTCTCGGCGCGTCATGCGGCTTTGAAGGTTCACTTGCCAGTGGGGTCTGAGTTGTTTGGCGGTACGGCCCGGGTTTCTGGTTGATATAGTTGCGCTGTGTACATATCCATTACAGCTTTCACTGCTTCTATTGGTTGCGCTTTTACAGCGCCTCACTTTTGAAAGGAGCCGGAAGCCGGCCCAGCCAAAAGTAAGCAAAAGGCTCTTGCCCCACCACTGGGTGCCTCGCTGTCGCTCGGCATGCCCGTAATCCGACATTGCTGCGTGGGGCCGCCGCCACCGGCCATCCATGGCCTGAGGCGGCTAAACCGGCATCCCTGCCGGTTTGCCCCACGCAGTAATATCGAATTCCGGCCGGCGTGGTTTAACGGGGCGCGTAAGATCAAAATCAAAAGCAGAGCAGATCAAAAGCAGAGCGAAAACGGCAGGATCGCCGCGGACCGGTAGGAGCGAACTTGTTCGCGAGACGTCATCACAGCCAACGCATTCGTTGCCTGACACTCCGCTTCGCAGCCTTCGGCAGCTCCTACAATACCGCGGCAAATTCGCAAATCAGGTCGGCTGTCAGGCTGCCGCGCTTTTGATTTTGATCTTGGGCGCCCCGTTAAACCACGCTGGCCGAACGCAGATTCTGAACCGTGGGCAACCCGGCAAAGATGCCGGGTTAGCCGCATTGGGCCATGGATGGCCCGTTGCGGCGGCCCACGGTTCAGGATCTGCGGGCGGGTACACCGAGCATTAGCGAGGTGCCGAGTGGTGGGGCAAGAGCGTTTTGCTTACTTTTGCGCTTCTCAAAAGTGAGGCGCTGTAAAAGCGCAACCAATAGAAGCCATGAACGCGGTAACGGATATGTACACAAAACTCACTACACGAAAAAAACTGTAAGCAATCATCAATCATCCAGACTGATAATCCCTTCCCGCACACAAAACAGAACCAGCCCGGCCACGTCATGAATCTGCAAGCGCTTCATGACCTGGGCTCGATGGGTCTCCACCGTCTTGATACTCAAACCCAACCCACCGGCAATTTCCCGCGTCGACTTGCCACGCACGATCAGACGCAGAATCTCCAGCTGCCGGGCCGTCAGATTATGGTTTTGCGGCGTTTCGTTCTTTCTCGCCTGAACCCCGATCAACGCCTGATTGATCACCGTATGGGCAATCGCCGGACTCAGATAACGTTCACCACTGCTCAACGCCAGTAACGCCTGCTCCAGCTCAGTCGCTGCCGCGTCCTTGAGCAAATAGCCATGCGCACCCGCTTCCAGCGCGCGCATGATTCGCGTCGGGTCACTGTGCATGGACAGGATCATAACCTTGCTGTCCGGCAGGATAGTTCGTAACTCTTTCAAGGCATCAATGCCGTCGACATCCTTCATGGAGATATCCAGCAGGATAATGTCGGGGTTCAACTCGGTAGCCAGCGCGCTCAGTTGCGCGCCGTCGCAGGCCTCGCCTATCACTGAATAGCCCGGAATGTCGGCTACCAGAGCGCGAACGCCAGCCCTGATCAGTGAGTGATCATCAATCAACAGCAATGTGCAGGTCATCTAGCCTTCTTGTCTATGTTTGCTCGTTCATGAGCGCGCGGTACCCAAGGCAACAGCACATCGATACGTGTGCCATCGCCGGGTTCGCTGCGTATCGTCCAGGTACCGTTGAGAAGAGCCACCCGTTCGGCCATGCCTGACATGCCTCGCTGCCCCTCACGCGCCGGGTCCGTGGCGGGTGAAAAGCCGACTCCGTCGTCGCTGATGTGCAGCTCCAGACCCTGTGGCAGGCGGCGCAGGCGAACCAGCAGATTGCTTGCGTGGGCGTGGCGCAACATATTGGTGACCGCTTCCTGGGTGATGCGAAACGCAGTAACCGTCATCTCTTCCGGGATGCCGGACAGTTGCTGTTTGCACTCCAGGCTCCAGCGCACCTGACTGTCCGCCAGGGTGCGCAGCAGATGCCCGCGAAGACTGGCTTCCAGTCCCAGACTGGTCAGCTGGCGAGGGTGCAGGATGGCTGACACGTCGCGAACCTTCGCCAGGGTTTCGTCCAGGGTGTTGTTGAGTTGCGCGCTGTGTTCGAGCAGTTCGGCAGGCAGACGGCGGCGTAGCCATTCCGATTGCATCTTTGCGGCAGTGAGCATCTGTCCAATGTCGTCATGCAGCTCGCGGCTCAGGCGATGCCGTTCTGTTTCCTGAACCTGCAGCATGTGGTCGGCCAGTTCCTGCGGCTGGAATCGAATTGACCGGCCATAGCGCAACTGCGCCTGCCAGACGCTGGCAAAGGTCGCGAGATTAAGCAGCAACAGGGCGACAGGGAAATCGTCCGAGGTCAGATACAGCGCGCTATTACCGATTGCTGCACCGATGCACAGAACGGCATTCAGCCAGAGAATGCTTCTGTTACCTGGCAGCCGATATCTGGAAATACTGGTAGGGGCGTGCATAGCGATGGAGCCATCGGGGTGGTCACTGCGGAACAACCTGCCATTGAGGATGCCAGGTCAATGTCGGACATGTCGTTTATCGTTGACTGCCTTGATTACTTGTTTTGTCTCGTCTTGCAGATTTGATCGCACATCCTGTGTCGTCATCATTGTGGCAATAATGCTTGGGGTCGTGATCTTACCTCAATGTTCAAAGTTTGAACGAGCTGCCTGACGTTACACCGGATAGTTGGCAAGGCTGGCAGGCCTTATTGTGTCCCTGTGCGCAGAATAACCACGACCCGAACAGCCCGGGAATACTGTGTGTTCATAACGCAGCGGCGAGGCTATTTGCGAGCACGGCATGCTCTTGCTCTTACGGGGGCTCTGACGGGTGGAAAGAACCGGCGCATTGAGGCACGTGACCGATTACAACCGCGGTTGCTCCTGAGCCGGTTCGCAGGCTTCCAGGCCGCAGGTATAAGCAAGTTGCCCCAGCAGTTCTTTTTGTTCGGTGTCATCCAGCAGCAATTGCCCGGTATGGGGATCAATCAACTCGAGTTGCCAGGCCAGCAAGGTCAGGCAGTGTTCAAGCGTCTGAAGGGCATCGTCCGTCAGGCAAAGATTGGGGTAGGCGACGCTCAGCATGCCGCGCAACTGACGCGCGAAATCAGCAGTGCTGGGGATCAGCGCGTTATCGGCGGTTTCCGACAGTTTGAACAGGGTGCCAAGCAGGCACTCGACGGCGTCCTGATCATTGCTGATCATCTCCAGGTGCGAGAGGCATTCCTGGCAGGTGCTCAGCAGCAATTGGGATTCATCAAAGAAATCGGGATGTGTCTGTTGCCACTCTTTACCGTTCAGCATGGGGATCTCCATAGATCATGGATCGCTCCAGTGTAGTACCCGGTGCGCACTGCGGAACGTTAATGTGGATGTGAAGTGAAAGTCTGTAGGCCGCTTCCGAATGTTTCGAAATGGAAGGCTGTGTGACGAATATTCCGGTTGGATGGAGGGTGGCGAGACAGGCGGATAGAGCGGGCGCGGCGATACATTCACCACCTGCGGCAAATCGGGACGGCAGGTGTTTTGGGGTGGGCCGCGACGCAACCAAGACCTCAACTCCATTCCAAATATGAGAATGGTGTCACATTAATGGCTAAGTCGAGAGGCGCAAATCAGGTCGCCCCTGAGGGCTTCTAGGGGTTTCCCTTAGGGAGTAGAACGCCTGTCGCCTGCTGAAGAAGCGATGAAGGGCTGTTACTGGTCGGAATGAGCATCTGTCATTCGCCGACGAGTAAAGCATGATGTTAAAGTGATATCAATTGTGTATTTAACCTTTCATCGCCTTTAAGTCCCGCTGTTTTCAGCCGATAACAACTTCGCAGACTCACTGTGACCCACGCTTCAGGAGCAAGAAATGGCTGGCATTCTCGACTCAGTAGATCAACGCACACAACTGGTGGGCGAGAACCGCCTTGAAATCCTCATGTTTCGCCTGGCGGGTCGGCAGCTGTTTGCGATCAACGTTTTCAAGGTTCAGGAAGTTCTGCAACTGCCTAAACTCACGCTGATGCCGCAACGTCACTCGTTTGTGTGCGGTGTGGTCAACCTGCGCGGCCAGACCTTGCCGGTGATCGATCTGTCCCAGGCCATCGGGATGAAGCCGCTTGTACCGGGGCCTAACAGCACGATTATCGTGACTGAGTACAACCGCTCGGTTCAGGCCTTCTTGGTGGGCGGTGTCGATCGCATCGTCAACATGAACTGGGATGCCATCATGCCGCCGCCTGCCAGCGCTGGCCGTCAGCATTACCTGACCGCGATCAGTAAAGTCGACGATCAACTGGTTGAAGTCATCGACGTGGAAAAAGTCCTCGCCGAAATCGTGCCGTACAACGCCAAGGTATCCAGCGAGAAACTCGAGGACCCTGTGCTCGCCGCTGCAGTAGGCCGTGAAATCCTGCTGGTGGATGACTCCAAGGTTGCACTCAGCCAGTTGCGTGACACCCTGTCCCAGTTGGGTCTGAAGCTGCACGTGGCCAGCGATGGTCTTAAAGCGTTGAACATGCTCAAAGCCTGGGCCGACAGTGGTGAGGTCATGACCGAGAAACTGTTGATGGTGTTTACCGACGCGGAAATGCCGGAAATGGATGGTTATCGACTGACCACAGAGATTCGTAACGATCCACGTCTGCGCGAATTGTATGTGGTGTTGCATACCTCGCTGTCCGGCAGCTTCAACGAATCCATGGTGAAGAAAGTGGGTTGCGACAACTTCCTCTCCAAGTTCCAGCCCGACAAACTGGTGGACGTGGTTCGTGAACGTTTGATAATGGTTCAGGGTTGATCGCAACCAGGCACTGATCGCAGCCCAGGGCTTGACCGGCCCCGGCGAGCGAGAAGCCAGGCGCAGCATGGATCTGCGCTCTGGCTCGCATTGTCATGTCTCGCAACAGACAAGTTCGTATAAGCTTGTGGCCTTCATGATTCCGGCGATTTCAGCCGAACAAGGACCAGGCCATGTTGCATCTCAGCGCGCTCTACCGTTTCCCCCTTAAATCCTGCAAGGCTGAAGTCCTTCAGCAGGCGTCCTTTGACGAGTTGGGGTTGACCGGGGATCGACGCTGGATGTTGGTGGACGAAGCCAGCGGGCGCTTTCTGACCCAGCGCGCCTTGCCGCACATGTCTCAGCTTTCTGCGCTGTTGAACGAAGACGGTGGTTTAAACCTCCAGGCACCGGGCTTTACGGCGCTGGATATTCCTGTCCCGCAAAATATCGAACAGTCTCTGCGCGGCGTTACGGTATGGCGCGACACGTTGCGCGTGCCGGATGCCGGTGACGAAGCCGCTCGCTGGGTCAGCGATTTCATCGGCAAACCGACCCGTATGGTGTATGTACCGGCTGACCGCGCCCGGATGTTGCCCGGCGGTCTTGGTGTCGACGAAAAGCGCGTCGGGTTTGCCGACGGTTTCCCGCTGTTGCTGATCGGTCAGGCATCTCTTGATGATCTGTCAGCGAAGATTGGTCGTCCGCAGGAAATGCTGCGCTTTCGGCCAAATCTGGTGGTGGAGGGCGCTGAGGCGTTTGCGGAAGATGGATGGAAGCGCATTCGTATCGGCGATATCGAATTTCGCCTGCTCAAAGGGTGCACGCGCTGCATCCTCACCACCATCGATCCTGCCACCGGCGAGCGCAACGCCGATCGCGAACCATTGACCACCCTGAAAACCTATCGTGAGCGCGAGGGGGATGTGTGGTTCGGGCAGAATATGGTCAATGACGGGCCGGGTATCCTTGAAGTCGGTATGCCGGTGACCGTGTTGGAGTGAGGCTATGACTCAGGTTACTGTCCGTTTTTTCCATGGTTTGTTTCGGAGCCTTGCATGACAACCACAGTTCTGGTGCTGGTCGAGAGCGTCAACGAGTACCTGCACATCCTTGAAAACAATGGTTATCGGCTGATTCTGGCGCCAACTCCAGCAACGCGTGCCGAAGCCATTGCCACGCGTAGTGAGGAAATCACCGTAGTGCTGACCCGAGGGCCGCTGGGGCTTTACGCGGATGAAATTGCAGCGCTGCCGCATTTGCAAATCATCTGCGTGCTGGGTGCGGGTTATGAACACGTTGACCTTCCTGCGGCGCAAGCGCGGGGTATTACGGTCACTAACGGCGCTGGTGTAAATGCACCGACGGTGGCCGATCATGCGATGTCGTTGCTGTTGTCCATCGTGCGGGATATCCCGCAGGCGGACGCATCGGTGCGCCGCGGTGAGTGGCGCAAGGTCACGCGCCCCTCGTTCGAGGGCAAGCGCCTGGGCATTCTCGGCCTTGGCGCAGTTGGCCTGGCCATCGCCCGGCGTGCAGCGGGTTTTGGCATGGTCGTGAGTTATCACAATCGCAAGCCGCGTACCGATGTCAATTTTGACTACTGCGCAACGCCGCTCGAACTGGCCAATGTCTCTGACTTTTTGATTATCGCCACGCCGGGTGGTGGCGGTACACAGCACCTGATCGACAGTCAGGTCCTTGATGCTCTGGGTCCGCAAGGCTTTGTGGTCAACATCGCCCGGGCCAGTGTGATTGATACTGCTGCTTTGGTTGATGCCCTGCAGCAGCGGCGAATTGCCGGTGCGGCGCTGGATGTCTTTGACGATGAGCCGCGGGTTCCGGATGCGTTGAAGAGTCTCGATAACGTAGTGCTGACGCCACATGTAGGCGGCTTGTCGCCGGAGGCTTCTGAAGCAACGGTGCAGATGGTGGCGGATAACCTGCAGGCGTTTTTTGCGGGTAAACCGGTGCTGACGCCGGTACATGGTTGATTGATTGCTTGAGATGAAAATTCAGGTGAGACCTTATCGCGGGCAAGCACCGCACACATGAGATTGCGCTTTTCCGTAGGGCCGGCTAAAGCCGATTTCATCAAACATCACGTCAATAATGGATTTGAAACGCAGACCTGGTAGGAGCCAACTTGTTGGCGAAGCGGAATTTCTGACGATGCCGGTTCGACGTCTCGCCAACAAGTTGGCTCCTACAGGGTCATCCGTTTGCTTCACGACAGCGCGGCGTCTGGACGACGGTAGATCTCCTACGGGATTGCAGTCCAACATAGAATCTCCCACAGTAGATCGCATTCCAACTTAAGAATGCGATCTACTGTGGGAGCGAGGCTTGCCCGCGATATGGGCGACGCAAATATCAGGAGGTATCAGGATGCTGAGTCGTCTGCTGGGGCGCGTATTGCGCGGCCGCGGTGCCACCGAAAACAAGCTGATCTGGAACCACAAGGCTGTAGCGTTTTCGCCGGTGGTTATCGATGTGCGCAGCCCGGCGTTTGCTTCAATGGCGCAGATTCCGCTGTCCCATGTTGGTTCGGCCAAGGGCGGTAATCTGTCGCCACCGCTGGTGTGGGAAGGACTGCCGACCGGAACAAAAGAACTCGTGCTGATCATTGAAGATGCCGATGCGCCGATACCGTTTGCGTTCGTGCATGCGATTGCCATCGGCATTTCGCCGCAGCTCAACGGTCTGCCTGTCGGAGCTTTGAGCAGTGCTTCCCGCGGCCTGCTGACCTTGGGGCGCAACACGTTTGGCGGTGCGACCTACATCGGGCCGCAGCCTCTGGTCGGCCATGGCCCGCATCGATACAGCTTTCAGTTGCTGGCACTGGATCGACCGCTGGACTTTGACAGCCCACCCAATCGTAACCAGTTGCTCAAAGCCATCGACGGCGCGGTCATCGGCCGTGGACGGCTGGACGGGATTCATGAGCGTACCTGACAGATTGCACGCTTCGGTGCTGGCTATTGCTGTTCGCGGGGATATGCCAGCATTGCCCACTTGCTGCATCTTGATTGACGTATTTCTGCAGGAACCTATATGAGCCAGAGTCCGACCCCGGTCGTTGCGTTGCAAATCCCCGACAGTCTGCGGATTGCACCGCGAGTGCTGTGTCATGCAACCAGCCTGCGCAAGGCGACCCGCCGTATTTCCCAGCTGTATGACGCGGTTCTGGCACCATGTGGCCTGCGCTCTACGCAGCGTTCGATTCTGATCCAGGTGGCGCGCAATCAGGCCCCGGCAGTCACCGAACTGGCGGCAATTCTGGTGATCGATCGTTCGGCGCTGGCGCAAAACCTCAAGCCACTGGAGCGTGAGGGCCTTATCTCCGTGGGTATTGACCCGGAAGACAAGCGCAGCCGACGTGTGCGCCTGACTCAGGCCGGCGTGGACAAACTGCTGGAGTCCCAAGCGCTGTGGGAACAGGCTCAGCAGTGCTTCGAAAAGTCGCTGGGCCAGCAGCAGGCCTGTGAGCTGCGTGAGCTGTTGGCAAAAGTTGCCGCGCTGGATTACGGCGACGGTTGTTCGGCCTGAATGTCTGAATTCATATGTCTTAGGCAAACACAACACTTGTAGGCGCTGCCGAAGGCTGCGATGGCGGTCTCTCTGATACACCCCATCGCCTGCATCGCGGGCAAGCCCGGCTCCCACATAGAACCGGGTTTGCTTTGCGACAGTGCAGTGTCCGGGACGCAAAGTGCGCTAATGAAACCCAATGCAATCACCTGATCTGGAATGCTTTCCTGAGCGCGCTTGCCCGCGATGAACGATAACGCGGTCTTCCTGATAAACCCCATCGCCTGCATCGCGTGCAAGCCCGGCTCCCACATAGAGCCGGGCTTGCTTCGCGACAGCGCAGTGTCAGGGACACAAGGCGCGCTAATGAAACAAAATGCACTCACCTGATCTGGTGCAGTGGTCAACTTTTTCCGGACACCTCAATCGGTGATTGTCAGGCTGCTTGCCGCTCATATTGATTGGGCGGCACATAGCCCAGTTTCGAGTGCAATCGCCCCTCGTTGTAGAACCGCACGATGTAGTCCGTGATGTCCTTTATCGCTTCGGCGTGGTTGGCGTAATCCTTCCTCCAGGTACGCTCCATTTTCAGGTTCAAAAAGAAGCGCTCCATAACCGCGTTGTCCCAGCAGTTACCCTTGCGGCTCATACTGCAACGCATTCCATTGCGGGTCAGCAGCGCCTGATAAGCCGCTCCTGCGTACTGACTGCCTCGATCCGAGTGGACGATCAAACCTGGCTCAGGTTGGCGTTGAGCGATAGCCAATTGCATGGCGCTGATTACCAGCTCGGCTCGCATATGAGGGGCCATGGCCCAGCCCACGATCTTGCGCGAGAAAAGGTCCATGACCACTGCCAGGTACACCCAGCCGCCGCGTGTGCGGATATAAGTAATGTCTGCAACCCAGGATTGATTGATCGCCGCAGGGTTGAACTGGCGATTTAGAAGGTTTTCAGCCACCGGCAAGTTGTGATTGCTGTTGGTTGTGTGAACAAACTTACGCTTCCAGACCGGGCGCAGACCTTGTTGTTTCATAAGGCTGCGCACCTTGAAGCGACCAATCGACAGGCCTTCTTTACGCAATGCGCTCACCACACGACGACTACCATAGCAACGCTCCGACGCTTCAAAGGCTGCCTTGATCCTGGCCGCTGCCGGACAGGCGGGCTTGGGTTTCAAACGACGCTGTTGGGCCTCATAAAGACCGGAGCGACTGATCCGCAGTACCCGACAGAGACGAGCCACCGGGTAGGCCTTACGTTGTAATTGGTGAACCAGTTGATGGATCACTTCAATTCGCGGGCAAAGAAGGCCGTAGCTTTTTTTAGGATGTCATTATCCATTTTCAGCTCACGAATCTGCTGCTCCAGTTGGCGAATACGCTGTTGCTCGCTGGTCAACGGGTTGCCAATTCCCGGGCCACCTAACAGCTCGGCCTTGTATTGCTCAACCCAGCGACGCACTGCCGTATCGCTCAGGTTCATATCAAGGCAGACAGAGTTCACACTCTGGCCTTGATCGACGATGAGCTTGCAAACATCAAGCTTGAAAGCGGCATCGAATTTTCTGTATTTCTTGGTCATGGTGACTCCTCAATGGATATAGTTTCCCCTATTGAGGTGTCCGGGGTCATTAGACCAGCGCATGGAATGCTTTCCTGTAGGAGCGCGCTTGCCCGCGATGAACGATAACGCGGTCTTCCTGATAAACCCCATCACCTGCATCGCGGGCAAGCCCGGCTCCCACATAGAACCGGGTTTGCTTTGCGACAGTGCAGTGTCAGGCATACAAGGCGCGCTAATGAAACAAAACGCAATCACCTGATCTGGAATGCTTTCCTCTAGGAGCGCGCTTGCCCGCGATGAACGATAACGCGGTCTTTCTGATACACCGCATCGCCTGCATCGCGGGCAAGCCCGGCTCCCACATAGAGCCGGGCTTGCTTCGCGACAGTGCAGTGTCAGGCATTCCAGGCGCGCTAATGAAACAAAACGCAATCACCTGATCTGGAATGCTTTCCTGTAGGAGCGCGCTTGCCCGCGATGAATGACAACGCGGTCTTTCTGATACACCCCATCGCCTGCATCGCGGGCAAGCCCGGCTCCCACATAAAGCCGGGCTTGCTTCGCGATAGCGCGGTGTAAGGGAAACCAGGCGCGCGCTGATCAAACAAAACGCAATCACCTGATCTGGAATGCTTTCCTGTAGGAGCGCGCTTGCCCGCGATGAACGATAACGCGGTCTTTCTGATACACCGCATCGCCTGCATCGCGGGCAAGCCCGGCTCCCACATAGAGCCGGGCTTGCTTCGCGACAGTGCAGTGTCAGGGGCGCAAAGTGCGCTAATGAAACCCAATGCAATCACCTGATCTGGAATGCTTTCCTGTAGGAGCGCGCTTGCCCGCGATGAACGATAACGCGGTCTTTCTGATACACCCCATCGCCTGCATCGCGGGCAAGCCCGGCTCCCACATAGAACCGGGTTTGCTTCGCGACAGCGCGGTGTCAGGGACACCAGGCTCGCTAAGGATGCATCGGCGGTGTGTACGCCAGTGTCGCGCCCAGAATCCACAGCAGAAACAACACCAGCGGCGTGTGCACCAGCAACTGCACGAACGAGAAGCCGATCAAATCCCGAGCCTTCAAACCCAGCACGCCTAACAGCGGCAGCATGTAGAACGGGTTGATCAGGTTCGGCAGCGCTTCGGCGGCGTTGTAAATCTGCACGGCCCAGCCCAGGTGATACTCAAGGTCATTGGCCACCTGCATCACATAGGGCGCTTCGATGATCCACTTGCCGCCGCCCGACGGGATGAAGAAACCCAGGACTGCCGAGTACACGCCCATCAGCAGCGCGTAGGTGTCGTGGGAGGCGATGCTGGTGAAGAAGGTCGAGATGTGATGGGCCAGGGTCTGCGCATCCGTGCCCTTTACGGTCGTCATCAATGCCGCGATGGACCCATACAGCGGGAACTGGATCAGCACACCGGTGGTGGTAGGCACTGCCCGGGTCACGGCATCGAGAAAGCTGCGTGGACGCCAGTGCAGCAGCGCACCGACCATGATGAACAGGAAGTTATACGTATTCAGACCGGAAATCGCCGTGATTGCCGGCTTGGTGGAAAACTCGTTGAAGATCCAGCCGGACGCCAGCAGCACCATCAGAATGATCAGCAGCGGGCTGTATTCCAGCCATTCACCCGGACGGGTACGCGCAGGTAACGCGGGCATGCTGAATGCTGGGTCGACGCCGCACGCCTGGGCATCTTTAGCGCTGTTCGGGCCCGGCGCTGTTGCGTAAGCCACGACCAGCGATACCACGACCAGCGCAGCCAGCAGCACGCCGGACTGCCAGAGGAAAATGGTTTCGGTGAACGGGATCACGCCGGTGATTGCCAGAATCGAAGGTGGAAGGCTGCCGGGGTTGGCTTGCAACTGTGCCGCCGAGGATGACAGACCCAACGCCCACACGGCGCCGAGCCCCAGATAGGCCGCCGCACCCGCTGCGCGATAGTCCATGCGCAAGTCGGTACGGCGGGCGAGGGCGCGAACCAGCAAGCCGCCGAATACCAGCGACAGGCCCCAGTTGAGCAGCGAGGCGACCATGGAAATCAGCGCAACCCAGGCCACTGCCGAGCGCCCGTTCTTTGGAATACGCGCCAGCCGGTCAATGAGCTTGACCGCAGGAGGCGAGCTAGCCACCACATAACCACCAATCACCACGAAGGCCATCTGCATGGTGAACGGGATCAGGCTCCAGAATCCGTCGCCAAAGGCTTTGGCAGCGTCGGCAGGTTTGGCACCCATGGCCAGCGTGGCAACCGTGACGATGACCACCGCGAGCGCGGCGAACACCCAGGAATCAGGAAACCAGCGCTCCGCCCATTTGGCGCAACGCAGGGCGAAACGGGCAGAGCGACTATCTTCGATATCGGCGGCCACGGGTTTGTCCTCTTGTATTTATTATTGGGGGTTGAATCTTTATTACATACCCACTGTAGGAGCTGCCGAAGGCTGCGATGCGGAGTGACTGACACACCGCATCGCAGCCTTCGGCAGCTCCTACAGTGGGTATGTGGTTCAAACGCTTGGATGCAGGTCAGAAACTCATCTCAACCACATCATCCGGCACGATCAATTTTCCGGCGGTTTTGGCGATGATTTCTTCAACGCTCACGCCCGGTGCGCGTTCGCGAAGAATAAAAGCACCGTTTTCGATTTCCAGATACGCCAGGTCAGTCAACACCTTGCGTATGCAGCCAGCGCCGGTCAGGGGCAGGCTGCAGCGGGGGAGCAGCTTGGACTCTCCGTCCTTGGACGCATGGGTCATGGTGACAATGATATTGTCGGCACCGGCCACCAGGTCCATGGCACCGCCCATGCCTTTGACCAGTTTGCCGGGGATCATCCAGGAGGCGATATTGCCTTCCACGTCGACTTCGAAGGCCCCCAGAACCGTGAGGTCCACATGGCCGCCACGGATCATGGCGAAGGACTGGGATGAGTCAAAAATCGATGCGCCGACGCGGGCGGTTACGGTCTGCTTGCCAGCGTTGATCATGTCGGCATCGATGGTTTCTTCGGTGGGGAATTCGCCCATCCCCAGCAGGCCGTTTTCCGACTGGAGCATGACGTCGATGTCGGTGGGGACGTAGTTGGCCACCAGCGTCGGAATGCCGATTCCGAGGTTCACGTAGTAGCCATCCTTGAGTTCGCGTGCAACGCGTTGAGCCATTTGTTCGCGGGACAGTGCCATGGTCTGAAGTCTCTTTGTTGTTTTTGTGCCGCTGCCTGTGCAAGGCAGCATCCGGAGCCGGATTGCGTCAGGCTTTTCTGACGGTGCGCTGTTCGATGCGCTTCTCGAAAGTACCGAGAATGACCCGGTCGACATAAATACCCGGCGTATGAATCTGCGAAGGCAACAGCACGCCGGGTTCAACAATTTCTTCGACTTCGACCACGGTAATCTTGCCCGCGGTCGCTACCACCGGGTTGAAGTTCTGTGCGGTATGACGATAGATCACATTACCGAAGTGGTCGGCTTTCCAACCTTTGACGATGGCGAAGTCGCCAGTAATGGCTTCTTCGAGGATGACATTGCGGCCGTTGAACTGGCGGGTTTCCTTGCCTTCAGCGACCGGCGTGCCATAGCCCGTTGCGGTGTAGAAGGCTGGAATGCCAGCGCCGCCTGCGCGCATTTTTTCGGCGAGCGTACCTTGGGGAGTGAGTTCGACTTCCAGTTCGCCGCTGAGCAACTGACGTTCGAACAGCGCGTTTTCGCCGACATAGGAGGAGATCATCTTACGAATCTGGCGATCTTCGAGGAGGATACCCAGACCAAAGCCATCGACGCCGCAGTTGTTGGAAACAACCGTCAGGCCTTTCACGCCCATGCGCTTGATTTCTGCAATGAGGTTTTCCGGGATGCCGCAGAGACCGAAGCCGCCGCACAGCACTGTCATGTTGTCGGTCAGCCCGGCGAGGGCTTCCTGATAAGTCGCCACTCGTTTGTCGAGTCCAGCCATGATGATCCGCCTTTTATAGTTGTGGTCGACGGTCTGGCCGTCAGGGGAGCGTTGCGACATCTTCTCTTGGGGGGAGTGTTTTGTTAATTTTGTTTTTCTGATCGATTAATAAGAAAAGCAAATATATGAACGTCAAACAATTAAGGGCTTTTCTGGCCGTTGCCCAGTATTTGAGCTTTGCCCAGGCGGGGGAGCGGCTGCATGTGTCGCAACCCGCCTTGAGCCTGACCATCAAGAGTCTTGAGGACGATCTGGGCGGGCAATTGCTGAGCCGCACCACGCGTACGGTCAGCCTTACGCCCGAGGGTGAAACCCTGCTGCCGCTGGCCCGGCAACTGCTGGCTGACTGGGACAACGCTGAAGAATTGCTGCGTCAGCGCTTTACCCTGCAACTGGGCAAAGTGTCGGTGGCCGCCATGCCATCGTTTGCCGGTAACCTGCTGCCCGGCGCGCTCAAGGTGTTCCGCAGTCGCTACCCACGAGTCAATGTAGCCGTTCATGACCTGATCAACGAAGAAGTGCTGGAAATGGTCCGTCATCGGCGAGTTGAACTGGGCATCGGTTTTGAACCTGAGTCCAGCAACTCGCTGGTGTTCATACCGTTCTATACCGATCGCTTTGTTGCAGTGGTACCGCAGGATTCGCCATTGGCACAACGCAAGGAAATCACCTGGCAAGAACTCTTGCAGGAAGACTTCATCGCCTTGCAGCGCCCATCAGCGGTGCGTTTGCTGCTGGAACATCATCTGCAAGCGCAGCACGGCAAGCTGTCCGTTGCGTTTGAAAGCCACCAGTTGTCGACCATCGGCCGAATGGTCGCCAGTGGTCTGGGCGTAAGCGCAGTGCCGTCGTTATGCATTGAACAGATGCATGAACTGGGCGCGCATTGCATTGCGTTGGTGGGGCCTGCGATTGAGCGGCCCATCGGCCTGATGATGCTCGCCGATCACAAGTTGTCGGCCGCTGCTCAGGCCTTGCGCGAGGTGCTGATCGAGCATGCTCAGGCGCAGGTTCCTGGTCTGCTGCACGTCTAGGTCGGGTCTGTTGATCCAGGAGTGGATCACTCGAGGCGGGGGCGAAACTGTCACAAACTTCACATTCGCGCATCTGGCGTTCCGGTATCGTGCTGCAGAATTACAACTAAATGTTTCTGCAGTGCTCTCGACCGCAGGACCGACGATAAGGAAGAGTGCCTTGGATGTTTCTTCTGCTGCCTGGCTGGTGCACGACACCCGCCTGGTTATCTGCTGCCTGATCGCGATTGCCACCATCATCGTGCTGATCAGCGCCACTAAACTTCCGCCATTTCTTTCGATTCTGATCGGCACGTTTATCGCGGGGATCGGTGCCGGTCTGCCTGCCGAAGAAGTCGCCAAGGCCTTCAGTAAAGGCGCAGGCGGAATTTTGGGTGAGGCTGGATTGATTATCACGCTGGGTGCGATGCTCGGCGCACTGATGGCTGAATCGGGCGCTGCGGACCGTATCGCCACTACGTTGCTGGGGTTTGGCAAGGGCAGGTCGTTGCCTTGGGTGATGGCCCTGGTGGCCATGGTTATCGGTCTGCCGCTGTTCTTTGAAGTCGGTCTGGTACTGATGGTGCCGATCATTTTTGTCATGGCCCGACGCTCTGATCAGCGTTTACTGAAAATCGCGATTCCGGCTCTGGCAGGCATGACCACCTTGCATGCATTGATGCCGCCGCATCCGGGACCGCTGATTGCGGTCAGCGCGCTGCATGCCGACCTTGGGCTGACCATGCTGCTGGGCATCTGCATTGCGGTTCCGGCGGTGATTCTTGCCGGTCCTTTGTACGGCAACTGGTTATCCAGACGCATGGACATCAAGGAACCGGCCGAGTTGGGCGAATTATTCTCGACCAAACCTGACGTGACCCGTCAGCCGGGTTTTGGTATTTCGCTGCTGATTATTCTCTTGCCGGTGATCCTGATGCTGGGGAGCACGCTGGCCAAGATATTCATGGCCCCGCACAGCTCGCTGGCGCTGACCCTGAAGTTTCTCGGCGAGCCCCTGGTTGCGTTGAGCATCGCGGTTATTGCGGCGGTCATTTGTCTGGGCTGGGCCAATGGCCTGACGCGCGAGCACGTGAACGGCACTTTGCGTAAAAGCCTGGCACCGATTGCAGTCCTGCTGCTGACCATCGGTGCGGGCGGCGGGCTCAAGCAGACGTTGCTGGATGCTGGCGTGAGTCAGACCATCAGCAAGGTCGCAGAGGGTGCGCATATTCCATATCTGTTGCTGGCCTGGCTGATCGCAGTGGCGCTGCGTCAGGCCACCGGTTCAGCGACCGTCGCGACGACCACCACGGCGGGTATTCTTGCGCCGATGATGGCGGGGCTGGCGGCAACGCAAAGCTCACTGGTGGCGCTGGCGATTGGTGCAGGCTCGGTGTTCTTTTGCCACGTCAACGATGCGGGTTTCTGGATGGTCCGCGAGTATTTTGGTCTTCAGTTGAAGCAGACGCTCTGGGTCTGGTCGGTACTGCAGACCATTGTGTCAGTGGTGGGGTTGGTGGGCACGCTGCTGTTATGGTGGTGGTTGACGTAAGGCGGCTGCGGTCTCTGTGGGAGCGGTGCTTGGTCTGGGCGGCATTCCGACGATTCAGGCGACTTGGTGTATCAGGCATATCGTGTAATCGTTCATCGCGAGCAAGCTCGGCTCCCACAGGGTTCTGTGTGTGAGCACCACGGCAACACGCGCTGGCTGGTGATTGCCCGGCCTCTGTACTCCATCATTTTCAGCGACCCCCGCAGGTAACCCCATGCCAGATCGCGAAATCATCATTCCACCGTCCATGCGCAATATCGTCGAGCGCGCGGGGTACGTTCCGGCGGTCAAGGTTCAAAGCACGCTGTACTGTGCCGGGCAGATCGGACGCACGCCCGACCTTGAGGTCATTGCCGATCCTGAACAACAGTTCATCGCCTGCTGGGAAAACCTGCGCACTGTGCTTGCCGAGGGCGGTTGCAGCTTTGAGGACGTGGTAGAAATGACCACTTTTCACGTGTCCATGAGCGAGCACATGGCCGTTTTTCGTGACGTCAAAGAGCGCCTGTTCCCCCGCGGACTGTGTGCCTGGACGGCCATTGGTGTATCAGAACTGGCTGTCCCGGGGCTGCTTCTTGAGATCAAGTGCATCGCTGTTCAACGCGGCTGATCAGGCCAGGACCAATCATCAAATAAACCGAACTCGTGGGACGGTGTTGATTCCAAACAGGGTATTCATTCAACTACCTCGCGAGGAACATCATGAGTAGAGACCCTGTAGACAGCCAGGCCGCCCAGACTCCCGGTCCGAATCCCAACCCGAGCGAATCGGATGGCAGGTCCACGTCCGACAATGATGTGCGTGAGGCCGATATCAATGAAGTCGAGCCCGATGATCCCGATGTAGCGGGTGATGACGCTTCAGATAGCCCAAGCTGACACGTACCGTGGCGAGCAAGGTCATCACGGCCCAAGACCTGGCGATCGACCTGAAGAGCGGTTATGAAGTCGCTCTGTTCAAATGGTTTATCGCCAGTTTTCTCATGGGCAAGCGTATTCAGGCGGATATCGCAGCGCAGGCTTATCGGGTCATCGTCGATCAGCATGGTTGCGACACGCCGCGTAAAATGGCCAGCCAGTCCCATCGGCATCTGGTTGCGATGCTCGGTGAGGCGCACTACGTGCGTTATGACGAGACGACGGCGACACGTTTGACTGCCATGAGCAAAAAGCTTATCGAGGAATATGCCGGAAAGATTGGCGAAATCCATAGTCGCAGTGGAAGCCGCAGCGGATTCGAAAAGTGCCTTGCCGAGTTCGACGGAGTAGGGCCAAAGACCGTCGAAATATTCATGCGCGAAGCCGGCGAGGTGCTGTATTGATTCAGGTCGGCTGCGCTGGCTGGAGCTTGCCCCGCGAGCACTGGCCTGAGTTTGCCGAAGAAGGTACACACTTGCAGCGCTACGCCTCCTCGTTATCGGCGGTCGAGATCAACAGCTCTTTTTACCGCCCGCACCGTCCGCAAACCTGGCAGCGTTGGGCTGAGAGCGTGCCTGCGGGCTTTCGTTTCTCCGTGAAAATGCCCAAGTCAATTACTCACGAACATCGTCTTCAGGGCTGTGAGCATCTGCTTGAGCAGTTCCTGACTCAGTGCCTGCATCTGAAGGACAAGCTGGGCTGCCTCCTCGTGCAGTTACCGCCCTCACTGACTTATGACCCGACAATCGCAACGGCTTTCTTTGAGGCCTTGCGGAAGGGTTATGACGGCAGCCTGGTGATAGAGCCGCGTCATGCGAGTTGGCGCGATGCCGAGTCGTTGCTCAATGGTTTTCAGGTCGGTCAGGTGGCGGCAGACCCTTCACCCATTACCGGTGGAGATACGCCGGGAGGCTGGTCGGGTGTTCAGTATTGGCGACTTCACGGTTCGCCACGCCTTTATCACAGTGCTTATGAACTGGCGTACTTGCAGGAACTGGCGGTGAAATTGAATACCTCTGCCGACGCTGGCCTGGAAACCTGGTGCATCTTCGACAACACCGCCAGCGGGCACGCCGTTCACGATGCGTTATTGCTGCGCAGATTGCTGGCTTGAGCAGACGGTTGTTCTTTCGAATGAGTCCTTTCCGGCCTCGTTGCATTCGCAGGCACCGCACTGGATTTGAGCAAGGCCTGGATGGCCTGGCTGTAAGCCTGACGGCCCACTCGCATGCTGTTGTTATGAGTCCCGCCCGGCACCAGCAATAGCTTCTTGGGCTCCTGCGCCGCGGCAAACAACTCCTCGCTGAAGCGCGGCGGTACATATCGGTCGTCCATGCCGTGCACGATCAACACTGGCATGTGGATGTCGGCGATCTTGTCGACGGAGTCGAATTTCTGTGACAGCAACCAGCGTACGGGTAATGAGGTGTAGTTAGTGGCCACTGCGGTGGCGACGTCAGCGAGGGTGGTGAAGGTCGATTCGATGATCAGCCCACGCGCCTGTGCCGGTTGCGTGCCGTCCTGAGTATCGCGCCCCAGTTCGGCAGCCAGATCCACAGCCACTGCCCCGCCCAGGGAATGGCCGTAAATCAGCCGACGGCTGGCGTCCGGTTGCAGAAGCTTGAGGCGCTCCCAGGCGATGCGGGCATCTTCATAGACGGTGCTTTCTGAAGGAAGCGGGCCACGACTTTCGCCGAAGCCACGGTAGTCGATTGCCAACACCGAGAAACCCAGCGCGTGCAGCTCTTCGATACGAAACAGTTGGCCGGTCAGGTTCCATCGTGATCCGTGCAAGTAGAGGACGGCTGGGGCATCTTTGCGATTGGCAGGCCACCACCAGCCGTGAATGCTTTGCGACAGGCCGAATTGCGGAGCTTTGAGTTCCAGTTCCTGCACATTGGCCGGTAGCCCGCTGTACCAACTGGCGGTGCCGGGTTCAATGCGGAACACCAATTCCCGCTCGGTGTGTTCCAGGACGGAGCAGCCCACGGGCAAACCAATGATGAACACCAGCATGCAGGTCCAGGTAAGCCAGCGCGCCCGGATACGAGCCAGAGAAAATATGGCCATGAATTACTTCCCCCGACTTTTCAAGCGAAAGGCTGACTGTAACGGCGTTGTCATGATACCGATTGATTGATCGGTTACAGAATATTGCGGGCGCAGTCGGTCTGATTTCATGGGCGGAAATGATCGTTGATCAGGCCGGTCATTATTTCGCAGGCGGCGCTGGGCACTCCTGGAGCCTTGACCAGTTGTCGTTCATGCAGCGGGAGGGGTGGCAAGCCTTCATCCCGACCGAGAATGCGCATCTGCGCGCCGACCCGGCTGCGGTCAATGATGCCGATAGCCAGTCCGGCGCAAATAGCCGTTTCCAGCGCGCTGGAACTCGCCGACATGACCACGGTGCGCCAGGCTCTGCCGATCTCATTCAGCGTGTTAACAGCGACGCTGCGGTAAGGGCAGCCTTCGCCGTGCAGCGCCAGCGGTGCGGGTTTGTCATGTGCCAGTTGGTAGCCCGGAGCGGCGACCCAGACGGGCTCGGTGGTACCAAACGTATGCAATAGCTGTTCAGTGCTGACGGTCTCGGCCGGTACCACCAGCAGCGCCAGATCCAGCTGGCCGCGCTGCAATTGCTCATTCAGCCGACCGCTGGAGGCGGTTTCAACTTCAAGCTCTATTTGCGGGTAGCCGCTGGTCAATGGGCTTAGGGTGCTGTGTAACAGGCTCGCTGCATATTCTTCGGAGATACCCAACCGCACTCGACCGCTGATCGTCGGGCTCGCGAAACCAGCCAGCAGCCGATCATGCACGTGTAGCAGTTCGGCGCTTTGCAAGGCGAAGCGACGGCCTAGAGAGGTCAGGGTGACGGTCTGATTATCCCGTTCCAGCAGGCGGCCACCGGCGATGTCCTCCAGACGTCGAATATGCAGGCTCACCGCTGAAGGACTGCGATTGAGAAAAGTTGCAGCGGCAAGGAACTGCTCGAAACGCACCACAGCTTGAAAGGTACGCAGAAGCTCAATATCCAGCGTGCTTTGCATGGTTTAAAAATCCTGCATCAGTGATGCTGATCATTTCGTTTGATTGAAGTACCTGCCCATTCTTAACATCACGCTCATTCAGCGCAATAGGGGATGCTCAATGAATGGGCAGACGGTCGAAATTATTGATCAGGCCAGTACGCCAAAGACTTCACCGGTTTCTGGATCCAGGTGGATCAGTGGTGTGCTGTTGGCTGCCATGGTGCTGAGCTGGAGTTCGGGTTTCATTGGCTATCGCTATGCCTCGGAGCACAGCGGGGTAATGTTGGTGACCTTCTGGCGATTCGTGCTGGCGGCGCTATTGCTGTTCCCGTGGGTCCTGGGCTCGTTGCGTGAGCTGACCTGGGTCATCGTGCGGCAGCAGATGCTGGTAGGGCTTTTGGCGATTGCCGGTTTCATTGCTGCGATTGCCTTGTCCATCGAACTTGGCGTGGCGCCCGGCACCAGTTCTTTGATTGCCAACTTGCTGCCGCTGAGCATTGTGCTGTCGGCCGGTCTCATTCCGGGCCAGCGTACTCGTGGCTGGCAATGGCTTGGCGTGGGGTTGTGTATCGCCGGAATGCTGATTGCCAGCGCCGCGAGTGTCGAGTTTTCCGATGCGCCATTGTGGGCCTACGGCTTACCGGCTTTGGCCGTCCTGTCGCTAACCGCAGCAACGATCTATCAAAAGAAGACGCATCAAAAGGAGACACCGTCCTTCACGGTACCCGCTATGACTTCGCTGTTTATACAGATATGCGCGGCCTTGCCGGTGTTCGCGGTGTTGTCGATGCTGGAAGGTGGGATTGCGCCGGTGTTGTCCTTTGGCTTTGGCGCCGCCGTGCTATGGCTGGTGATCTGCTCAACCCTCGGTGGATACGGCTTTTACTGGCTGTGCCTGAAGCGATTCAACATGCAAAGCGTCAGCGGAGCGCTGTTTCTGACGCCTCCCGCAACGATGATCTGGGCCTGGCTCCAATTCGACAACCCTTTGAGTACCGGTGCAATAGTGGGTGTGGCGCTGACACTGGTCGGGCTGCCATTCCTGCGCAGACGCTGAGTGACGGCTAAGAAAGACGCCTATAAAAAAGCCGCCTGCCCGTGAGGGGAGGCGGCCTGGACCCGATCCGTTACATCAGGATCGCAATCAGGATGATGACCGGGATTGGGACACCGAGTAACCACAGAAGGATGGAAGGCATAGTCGTTCTCCTTGGCTTAAAGAGCCGTTGTTGTAGTGGTGTAAGGACGTTCGTCGAGATAAGTCACTGCGTCGCGACGGCGACCGCCATAAATGGCAGCAAAGCTGGCGAAGAAGGCACCGCACAGCAGCGAGACGAAGGTCCACAGGGCAGTCATCGCGGCAACTTTCGCAGCGGTGTCGGCAGCTTCTTTAGCCGCGACCTTGGCGTCTTCTACGGCTTTGCGAGCCTGACCATAAACCTGATCAACGCGACGTTCGGCATCTGCCTGGCTGAGATTGGTGCGCTGAGCAATCATCTGCGCCAAGTAGGTACGATCTTCAGGGCTGATCTGACCGTCATTGCTCAGTGTGCGGCTGAAGATGCGCAGCACTACGCCATGGGCGGCATCATCACTGACAGCAGCGGGGCGATCATCACGGAACAGGCTGTCGATGTAATAGCCGTAGTCCTGACTGCTGGCGTTGCTATTGCTCGCCGCGCTGCCTGCTACTTGAGTCACTGCACCTGCTGCACCCGAAGCGACACTGGCACCGGCCTGAACGCCCCCGCCAATAATGCTGCTGACCGAACTGGCGATCAGTGTTGCAGCGACCAGGGTTGCCACGGCCCACGACAGGAAACCGTGGGCGGTGTCGCGGAAATACACTTCATCGCCGTGCAGGTTTGCCCACTTCACGCGCAGTCGACCGGCGATATAGCCACCCAGACCGGAAGCGATGATTTGGGTAAATGCCAGCCATATGACCGTCGAGATACCCAGGCCCTTGGCGCTGATGCCTTCGTTGGCCCAGGGCGATACCGCCGAGAAACCCAAGCCGAAGCCCAGCAATATGAGAATCAAGGAAAGCGCAGCGGCGCCGGCGGCACCTGCAAAGATTGCCCCCCAGGAAACACCTGAGTGGTTGTTTGATTCTTGCGCGGCAGCATTGAAAGTGTCGGGGGATGAAATCATTATTTTTCTGCTCCATGAAGGATTTTGTTACAGCGTCCCTTAAAACGTTGCAGTGGTTATGCCAGAAGTACCCTTAATTAAAATCCATTTAATTCAAGGGTTTAAGTTATTTAAGGGTTTTCGAGTCATGCATTCTGCAACGACGCGCTATTTATTACAGGCGTTCTGCATGAGTGGGGAATTAGTGACACATCAAAGCATTGGGTAATGTTCTTGAAGGACGGCAATCAATGGCGCTGACTGACTAATCCTTTATATATAAACATTCTTCCTGGTTCCAATGCGGCGCTATCCATTGGCAAACGAACGGTCTGTAGGAGCTGCCGAAGGCTGCGATTCTGTGTGTCAGCGGAAATGCTTCGCAGCCTTCGGCAGCTCCTACCGGATATGCATTTCAAATTGCACATTACTTGACAGCAGGGCAGGGGAACTGATGAAAGGCCCAGAGCAGTGCCGGAATTTTGTCAGGCGAACACGTGCACAGAGCGACAGTTCGCATATAGTGTTCACACGCTTGTTATTTCCATTCTTCAAGAGGTCACTGCCCAATGTTCTTGAACCGCCCACTGGAAGAAAAAGACATCCCGGCCATCTGTGCGCTGCCGCAGAATGTCGACGAGCTGTTTTATATGTTCCCTCGCGCCATATGGCCTCTCACACCGCCCCAATTGCTGGATGCGTTGCACAACCATTCCGACTCGACGGTTATCGAGATGGATGGCGAAGTCGTGGGATATGCCAATTTCGCTCGCAGTGACTTTCGCGGGCGCTGCTCCCTGGGCAATGTGATCATTGCCCCCAAGGCGCGTTCTCGAGGGGTAGGGCGTTACCTGATCGGTTGCATGATGGAACTGGCATTCGACAAGCATGAGGCTAGCGAAATGACAGCATCGTGCTACAACCATAATGTGCCGGGTCTGTTGTTCTATCCGAAACTGGGATTCCGGCCCTACGCCATCGATGAGCGCAGGGACAAGCAGGGCGGTCGAGTGGCATTGATTCACCTGCGGCTGCCACGTCAGGACGACTGAAGCGTGAGACTGACCGTCAGTCGCCAAAAGCGGCTGACGGGATACTGCTTAAGAACTGTTTGGGCACTTTATTGATACCAATCATGTAAACAAAGTGATCAATATTGTTAAGTGAACCGTTTCTGCTGATTGTTTATATAAACCGTTATGAACGGCTTGAAAAAGAGCGTAAAAATCCCCGTTGCTTCAAGGTGGTGCGAAGCGTATAAGTAAACATGCCTTCAATTAAATGACGACGTTTGTTTGGCGGCAATCAAAATAAACATTGATGTATCACTGTGTCCATCGTGGCAGGAACTCAGCCACGCGCGATTTAACAAGGAGAAGGACATGATCGCCTACAGACTTTCCACACTCGAGTTGAGAAGTATCGTCGAGAGTGCGTTTTTACCCCTGCGTTGCACCTGCAGCGTATCCCCGGACTCCATGACCGTTCAGATCATTGATCCTAATTCGGAAAAGGTTGAATTGTTGGTGACCGGAATTTCCCTGGATCGCCTCAATACCACCCGTGATATCTCCGAATTGGTAGCAGAGCTGCGCTACGACCTCGCACATACCCGGCATCACCATGGCAAGGCCCGCATTGCTGTTTGATTGAACTGAAAAAACGTCTGATAAAGCCGCCGTGGTAGACCTTCAGGGGACTCGATAGGCGGCTTTCGCATGTCTGGGGTTGTCTCGGCTTAACGGCGGACATACTGATCAAGCCAGTCAGCGCGGGGATCAGTTTGCCATTTGTGGCATGAACGTTCTGTCGTCGGCATAACGCGATGTAATGTTTTGCAACGTGTTAATAAACGTACGCCTATCGGCATATATCCTTATGCCAATACTTCAATGCGCGAACACCTAAGTTGTACGATAACTTAATGCATAGCCCGGCGATGTTCATTTTCGAACAGCAACTTGAACGGTTCTTCACTATTGCTGTTCACTTCGCAACAATCCCGTATCGGGCCCGCTTCAATTCTTCCTTCCAGTGCTACCCGGATAGCCGCAGATTTAAGCAGGTAGTCTGGAACCTCGCCCAGGATCGTCAGCTCACGCAAGCTTTGGCCATTCTGTTCTACTGTGGTCAACCTCACCCTGCAGGTTGCCTGCATCGGGATCGGGCCGAACAGGGTTTCACGGGAATAGTCGATTTCAGCGATACTCGAGCGATTGTGCTTTCCAACGTTCATGTCTGCGACCTCTGCATCCATTAAGCTTTTTTTACATCCTGTGTCATTGATTCCCGCACTCGCAGATAGTTCTCCTTTGAAGACGGGCGGAGCAAGCCGCTGATCGGACTTCTAGCGGTCTCCGTACTGGAGCTGAAGGTCAGGCTTTGCCAGGCTGGATTTTCATGAATCGTCCGGGCCAATCCAGTGTAAAAACTGATAGGGGACTTTTGAAATAGCCGTTTAATGTCGTCAATAAATAATTACTCTATAAATCAATCGGTTATATAAAGCATGCTGAGGTGTAAAGCTTTGACGTGAAATTGACAGTTAGGCGGATGTTTGAAATTATCTATTACCCTTTCAGGGCGCCTCTGTCTGCGTCCGTCCCTTGCCAGTAGCCTCTATCTCACTACCCCGTTGAATCCCCTGCGGTAGCTTGGCCCTTCGATAACGATCCCGCTTTCCGTCAGATTTGTACCCGATAAAAGATCACAGCCCCGGCTATTCAGCTCGAGGCCCGCAGTTGTGTGCGCCTGAAAATATTTCTCTGCCAACAACAGGCTGTTGCCTGCTCAATCACTGGGTCCAGCCCTGGTGAGATCACGCTTGCGTCTCTATCACTTGAAGGAGCCTCACCATGTTTGGAGACTATCTGGAAACCAGCTGCGGTTGCGTAATAGCGGGGGCAGGACCTGCGGGCATGGGGTTGCTGTTCAATGCGTTGAAAAGCGGAACGTTGCCGGATCTCGCACGGGAGGGGTTGATCATCGTCGACTCCAGCCCGACCCCCGGTGTCGGAAGTCTCGGTGATTATCAAATCACGGCCAACTCTGTGGGGGACGTCTTCCTCGACTGCCTGCGCGATCCTGCTTTGCGTGACGTATTCGGCCCGCTGGAGCACTCACCGACCTATTGGCGTATTCGGCATCAGGCCCAGAGTGCGCCGCAGTTGTCTGATATTGGTGAATTGCTGGGGGAAGCCTCCAGGCTGATACTGGATTTTATTGTCCAGCGTTATGGGGTAACGCTCTGGCACAGCACGACTGTTACCGAAGTGGTCAAGGACGGTGACGAATTTGTGGTCTGGGTCGAGAACGAGGGACGTACCCGCCGCATTCGCAGTCGAACGCTGGTGCTGAACTTCGGCGGTCATCAGAACCCTGAATACCTGCGTGAAGGACTGGCTGCTGACGGTTTGCTGCTGCCTGCGTCGGCCGCCATCATGAGCTCCGACCATTTGCTGCGCCTGAACGCCGTGCAATTGCGTGATGCATTCGCCCCGGCTCTGGCGGGCTCGGGCAGGATTACCGTGGTCGGCGGTTCCCACAGTGCTTTTTCCATGCTGGAAAATCTCGCCGATGCATTGGAGTTTGCGGGCCTCGAAGAGGTCACGCTGGTGCATCGCTCTGCCATCCAGCTGTTTTACGAAAGTCCTGAACTGGCGGTGGCCGCCGGTTATGTTTTCCATCCAGTGCGCGATGTCTGCCCGGTGTCGGGGCGGGTCAACCGTTCCAGTGGGCTGCGTTATCGGGCGCTGGACGTTGGGCGTGAAGTGTTGGCCCGCAGCCGGGTCGGTAAAACCGGTGTGCGGGCGCACACCTTTCAGATTCAGGGCGGTGCTGAAGGTGAGCGTGAGCAGGCCGCTCAAGCGCTACTGGAGTCCAGTGTTGTCGTGCAATGCACGGGCTATCAGCCACGGCTGCCAGCTTTCAGCCATATGGATGGCACGGCGATTACCTTGCGTCAGGTAAAGGGTGGTGTTGACTCGGATCTATCGGGCTGCCCACTGGATCTTTCGGGGCAGCGTCTGCACGGTCTGCATTTGTTTGGCATCGGCGCGGGACTTGCGGCAGATGAGCGTATGGGCAGCGAACCATCGTTTGATGGGCGGATTTATGGGGTCTGGCAGTTTCACAACGACGCATCAAGCGCGGTAATCGACGCGCTTATGGCCCGTCTGCAACACACCGCCCCGGAAGCGGCAAACCATAACCGCAGCCTGACGCAACGGCTGGAGGAGGGGTTGCCGTTTCTATTTCCGGGGTTGCTTGGCGTGGAGGGTTGAGGTGAGGTGGCTCTTTTTCAAGACCGCAATGGCTCCTTTGAAAAAGTCTGGAATGCATTTCTGCAGGAACCGTCCCGGTCTTCCTGACACCAAGCTGTCGCCCTTTGAAACGCAGACCTTGTTGGCTAGGCCTGGTTTCTGACGATGCAGGTCCGACGTCTCGCCAACAAGTTGGCTCCTACAGGTCACCCGTTTGCTATGTGACAGCGCGGAGTCAGGGGCACCGGTACGACTTCTGGAGATAAAGACCTACCACTTGTAACTCACCGAGCTGACCACGCTGCGTTCGTCGCCATAGCGGCAGGAGTTTGCGCAGTAAATGTAGCGTTCGTTGGTCAGGTTCTGCGCCCGGACGCTGACTAGCCAGTTGGCGTTCACCTCGTAGCTGACTTTGGCGTCAAACAAGGTGTAGGCCGGGATTTTACGGTCGCTGACGCTGGGCGTAGTGTGCGTAGTGCCGTTGTAGCGGGCCCCGGAGCCTATGCTCACTTTGGGCAAACCGAGCGAGGCAAGACGGTAATCCAGCCACAGTGCGGCGCTGTGATAAGGCGTGCCCTCAATACGCGAGCCTTCGAGGCTCTTGTCGTTATCGGCGATGACATGCGCGTCGGTGTACGCGTAAGAGGCATTCAGCGCCAGCATCGGAGTCAGTTGTGTTTTCGCTTCAAGCTCGAAGCCTTTGCTGCGTTCCTTGCCGGTTTGTTCGTCGAAATCAGAGCCAGGTATGGAAGTGATGACGTTCTTTTGCGTCAATTGATAAACCGCCGCGCTGATCATTATTTCGCGGCCAGGGGGCTGGTAGCGAATACCAACTTCATACTGCTCGCCTTCGGTAGGCTGGAAAGCTTTGCCGTCGCTGTCGGTTCCGGCCGAGGGCAGGAAGGATTGGCTGTAGCTAATATAGGGCGCCAGACCGTTGTCAGCCAGATAGACGAAGCCGATACGCCCCGTCGTTTTGTTATCGCGGACCTTGGCGCGGGAGTCGTCGATATAGTTGCGAGTATTGTTTTCGGCCCAGTCCTGACGCAGCCCGAACAGCGCAACCCAGTGCTCGTCGAACTTGACCTGTTCCTGCAGATAGACGCCGAACTGCTCGCTGTGCAGATCCGAACCGCGATCATTAGCGGTGTTGACCTGCGGCAGGTTGCCGTAAACCGGGTTAGCGAGATCCAGCGCCGGTGCGGTACCGCTGAAACGATGGCTGTCGTAGGTCTTGCGATAAAGGTCAACGCCGCCCAGAAGTGTGTGCTGCCAGCGGCCGCTGTCGAAATTCCATTGCACGCTCGTGTCGCTGGTCCAGCCAGTGGAGATGTCTTCGCGAGAGTTGTAGGTGCGCGACAGGCTGGACAGATTCGGCCCGGTGATACGGCTGTTGTTGAGGGTAATGTAGTCATAGTCGGCGCGGGATTCGTAATAACGCAGTGCGTGACGCAATTGCAGGTTGTCGCTCAGCCGCCGTTCGAACAGATAACCGAAGGTTTGCAGGGTGCCGTCGTAATCATCGTAGTCGGGCTCACCCGGGAACAGGTCATACGGCACCTTGTAGCCTGGCGTGGCGCTGAACGTGGTCAGGTTGTACTGGATTGGCGGCGTCAGGGTGGTTTGCGTACGTTGATGGGTAGCGAGCAGCGTCAGTCGAGTGTCGTCGTCCATTTGCCAAGTCAACGCCGGGGCGATGTATTGCTTGTCGTCGTCAATCTCGTCGAATTGAGTGCCGCTGTCTCGCCAAAGGCCGGTCAGGCGATAGCTGAAACGACCTTCTTCATCGAGCTTGCCGCTGTGGTCGGTTGAAACCTGCTGGCGGTTATTGTTGCCATATTCGACGTTGATTTCGTGCAACGGCTCAAGTGTCGGTCGTTTGCTGGTGGCATTGACCATGCCGCCCGGCGCGAGTTGGCCGTACAGCACCGAAGAGGCGCCTTTGAGCACTTCCACCCGCTCCAGTCCGTAAGGCTCTTGGCCGCCTTCGAACTGGGTACTTTGCATTTTCATGCCGTCGCGCAGCACACCGCCTGTGCGCGGGCCGATATCGAAACCGCGCAATCGATAGTCGTCGGCGACCCGGCTGTAACCATTGGGTTGGCTGACCAGCCCCGCGGTGTAGTTGAGCACGTCGGCCAGGCTGTCATGTTGGCGCGAGGTCAGTTCTTCGCGCGTGATGACCGAGATAGACTGCGGCGTTTCTCGCAATGGTGTATCGGTCTTGCTGGCAGTGGCGCTGTTGGTTGCCACTTTGCTGTAGGTCGGGCCCCATGCGTCCTGGCCATAACCCTGGCCGTCGACGTTGATGTCCGCCAGTTCTAATGCCTGGCTGGCGACTATCGGCTCAATGCTGAAGGTGCCGCTGGCCGTAGTGCGCAGTCGCAAAGGTAAACCTTGCAGGACCTGACTCAATGCCTGCTCTACGCTGTAACGGCCATTGAGCGCGGGTGCGCGCAAGTCGCGGGTCAGCTGCGCACTAAACGCGATACCGCGTCCACTCTGCCGGGCGATGGCTGTCAAACTGGCATCCAGAGGGCCGGCCGGCAGGGCGAAGTCAATGAGCTGTTGTTGTGCCGCAGGGCTTTGTGCCGGTGCCGCCACGCTGTGCAAGGCAGTCAGGCTCAGGGCTAGCGTCAATGGCGTAAGGGTCAGGCGAAGTGTGCGTTGCATGACAGCAATTTCCCCTCTGGGATAGTCGATGTCAGCTATGTGACGCGAGCTGGGTCGATATTAAGGGGTGGCTGAAAATATTTTTAGCGCAGGCTCAGTTGCGTCCACCAGTTGAGGTGATGCTCGACCTTGATCGGCAGGACCTCCTGCAACGAACGCAACGCCTCATCGCTTTTGTCCAGCGGGAACACGCCGCTTACCCGCAATCCAGAGGCCTGTGGGCTGATGCGCAAGATTCCGCGTCGGTAAGGCCGCAGTGCTTCGATGACTTCGCCAAGGGGCTGATCATGCACTTCGAGGAAACCATCCTCCCAGACGCCTTCGCCTGCCTGGCGCGGATCCAGTGGGCGCAAGCCGGTTTCACTCAGGAGCGCACCCTGACCGGCGGTAAGTTCCTGACGAGCGCCTGAAGGCGAAGTCAGTTGCACGCGAGACTCCTGAACCCAGACATGTGCACCTTGCTCGCGAAGAGTGACGCTGAAGCGGGTACCTAATGCGCGGATATCCCCGTAGATTGTCTGCACGATCAGCGGGCGCTGCGGGTCGGCGGCTACCTGAATGCTCAGTGCGCCTCCGCGCAGGATCAACCGTCGCTGACTCTTGGTCATCACCAGATCGGCGCGACTCTGGGCGTTGAGCACGACGCGGCTGCCGTCTTCCAGTACGAACGGACGGCGTTCAGCAAAACCGCTTTGCAGGTCATTACCCATGCCGGGTAGTAGTCCTGCGCGTTGTAACCACCAGCCGCCCAGGCCAACGCTTGCCAGTCCTAGCGCGCCGCGCAATAGATTGCGGCGACTGCGACCCGCTTTGCTCAGCACCTGGTGCGACACCTCTGGCAGGTTGCTAAAAATCGTACCCAGTCGCTGTTCCAGCGTGTGCCAGGCAACGCGGTTTTCCTCGTTACTTATCAACCATTGTTTGAAGTGCTGCTGCTCAGTCTCGCTCATCTGTCCTGAACGTTGTCGGGCGACCCATTCAATAGCCTGTGTAATGGAGGGCGACAGGTCATTGCTGTTCATCGGGTTTCCATCGCCAGGTAACACAGGCTCAAAGCTTTGACGATGTACTGGTGAACCCGTGGCGCCGAGATGCCCAGGCGCTGGCCGATTTCGGCATAAGTCAGCTGATCCAGCTGGCTATACAGAAAAGCGCTACGGCCGATCGGCGACAGGCCATCCAGAATCTGATCCAGCGCACTGAGTGCTTCCAGCGCCTGGGCCTGTTCTTCAGCAGAGGGTTCGTAGGCCAGAGGTTGCTGAGCAAGGCTTTCCAGATACGCGCGCTCCAGATCCCGACGTCGCCAGGTGGCGAAGACTAGCCGTTTGGCGATAGTTGTCAGCAAGGCGCGGGGTTCGTTGATGCAGGACGGATCAGGCAGAGCGACTACCTGAGCGAAAGTTTCCGCCGCCATATCATCTGCGTCATGACGACAGCCCAGACGTGCACGCAACCGTGAAAGCAACCAGCCGTGATGGTCACCGAACAGTTGGCGCAAGACACGATTACGGCTTGTCAGTTGCTGAGCGGTTAGAGCATTGGGAGTCATGTTTTGAAGGTGCTAATGACAATTATTATCAAATGATGACGATTAGATATGCCTAATGCAACCAGCCAATGAGCGTCCGTGCCGGGTCATGTTATTGAGGCATGCAAGAACATCTTCTACGCTCAACGTTTAACCGCGCTGTGAGTCCGCTGAGCGAGCCGGGTTTTCGGTGTGCAATAGCGTCACGGGAGGTCGATATCAATGCGTATTCTGATCGTTGGAGCGGGGGCCATTGGTGGTTACTTTGGTGGGCGACTACTGGAGGCGGGGCGCGACGTTTCGTTTCTGGTGCGGCCGGGTCGAGCCGATGAGTTGCAACGCGATGGACTGATTATCCGCAGCCCCCAAGGCAATATCCTGTACCCCTCGCCGCCATGCGTGCTGAGTAACATGCTCGACGGTCCTTATGACCTGATCGTCCTGAGCTGCAAAGCCTACGACCTGGACTCGGCCATGGACGCCTTTGCGTCGGCGGTAGGGCCTGACACGGCAATCCTGCCGCTGCTCAATGGTATGGCGCATCTGACCCGTCTCACGCAGCGGTTCGACAGCTCCAATGTGTTGGGCGGCCAGTGTCTGATTTCCGTGGATCGCAGCACCCTGGGCAGCATTCTGCATCTCAACGACCGGCATCAGTTGTCGTTCGGCGAACTCAATGGCGCGTCGACGCCTCGTATTCTGCGAGTTGCCGAAGCCTTGGCTGATGCGGGTTTCGAAGCGAATTTCAGTCAGCACATTGTTCAGGACATGTGGGACAAGTGGTGTTTCATTGCCACCCTCGCTGGAATCACCTGTTCCATGCGCGCGAGTCTGGGGGATGTCCTTGAGGCGCAGGGGCTGGCGCTGGTGGTGAAGCTGTTCGCCGAGTGCTGCAGCATCGCTGACGCTCAGGGCCACCCATTGCAGGAGGCTGTTCGTCAGCGTTACCTGAGCATGCTGACCGCCCCTGGATCGAAGCTGAGTGCATCGATGTTGCGCGACATGGAGCGCGGCGCATCGATAGAAGTCGAGCACGTACTGGGTGATCTATTGGTGCGCCGGGATGCTCAAGGCCTGACCTCGTCATTATCTGTACTGGGTTTTGCGTATACACATTTGAAGGCTTACGAAGTACGCCGTCTGCGTGAGCAAGCGTAGCGGTCCATGGCGAATTTTCGCCAATGAGTCATCGCCGTCAGAGAGGTGTTCCATGCCGGTCAAACACGATCTATACGCGGATCTGAAACTCACTCGGGAGCAAGTGGCCGAGCGCCGCAATGCGGATAAAAAGCTCAATCAATTGCTGGATGATTATGCGCGGATTGATAGCGAGGTCCTGGCCGCGGAGTCTGGTCCTGCTGGCGGGATTGGTGATGAAGAATTGAAAAAGCTCAAAGAAAAGAGGTTGGCGATCAAGGACTGGATTGTTCAGCGTGTTGAGGTTTCAGAATAAAAACCTCGCGGCTGTATCGTCCGGATGCGGATTAGTGCCCTGCCTGGAAAGGATGCGCTAGCTGTTGGAGCGAGGCTTGCCCGCGAATGGCGCGACGCGGTAATTCAGGTACACCGCGGAATCGTTCTTCGCGGGCAAGCCTCGTTCCAACAGTAGATAAGCGGTGCTTGGTCTGGGCGGCATTCCGACGATACAGGCGCCGCAAATTTCGACTAACCCAGCCCGGAAGACATATCCACCGTCGAACCCTGCTGAGCCGTGCTGTCAGGCGACGCCGATTTCACTTCATCGACCACGCCTTTCGCCTCCTGCGCGACCTTTTCATAGCCTTCGCTGGCGGTCTGTTTAACCTTCTCCGTCAGGGTGTCACTGGCTTGGCCCATCATCTGATTTTCACGCTCGGTCGAAGGCAGTGCTGCTCCCAGGGCCGCGCCTAACGCAATGCCGATGGCGGCCAACGCCAATGGCTGTTCGCGCAGCATGTAAGTGAGGCTTGATTGAGCTTTGCGGCTTTGTTCACGCAGGGAATCAGTCGCGTCGTGGCTGCCTTTATTCAAGCGCTCACCCGTGGCCGAAAGTTTTTCACTGACGTCGTCTGACACCTGTCCGGCTTTTTCTTTCATGCGTTGCGCGGTTTCCCCGATTCTGGATTTGGCGCTGTCGAAGGTGTCCGTCACGCTGTGCGCCATCTCGCTGATGCGCTCGCCCAGAGGGTTGAGGCTTGAAGGGCCGGAAGACGTCGATGGGCTACGGTTTTGCCCCATCATCAGCCACAACAGCCCCACCGAGGTCAGTACGGTAGGCAGTGGATTGGTTTTCACGGTATTACCCAGGTTGCTGAAGAACTCACCGCCCGTTCCTTTGCCATAGCTCAATGCCTGGTCCAGCAATTGGCCGGGTGAGAATTTGCCCTCCAGCGCATCAACGATATTGCCGATGCTGGAGCGCTGTGCGTCGATTTCCCGTTCCAGGGTTTCCGGGCTTTTGTAGGAATCATTGTCAAAGCTTTCGGGTGTGTCGAAAGTGCTGTCGATGCTCATGAGACTTTCCTCTGAATGGCGTCCTTGTCTTTTTGCAGGGAGCTGACGGTGCGCTCCGGCGTCAGGTTTGACGCGTCGAATTGCTTCTTGCCGGACTGGATCATGATGAAGCCGACCACCATGGCGATCACTCCGACGATCAAGGCGGCAAGCCACGGCTGCATGATATTGGCCAGGGCATAAACTGCCGCCAGCAGCACAATCACCAGCCCGGCCAGCATGACCACCGCGCCGCCGCCCACTGCTGCAATACCGGCTTTTGCCGCTGCGATGGACTCCCGGGCTTCAGCTTTGGCCAGTGCCAGTTCTTTACTGAGCAACGCAGGGACTTCATGTGCCAATTGGCGAATCAGACCGAGCGCTGAGGTATCGCCTTCCGGCGGTGTGTTGGGAGGAATGCTCATGACACATCTCCCCGGGACTGGCCTTCTCTGGTTTGCGCATCTGCAGGCAAGTCGTCATCGAACAGACTCCCATCAGGCACACCTGGTACCGATGAACCCGCCGCCGCATCAGGCGTTGCGCTGCGGTCGACTATGCCGGGCCTACCGCTGTGGTAAACATCGCCCATGTGCGCATGTTTGACGGGAGGCACGTGATCAGCCTCAACAATCGGGCTGGACTCCGACTGATAATTGCTACCCAATTCGTCGTCTGGCCGTACCGGTTGTGTGCCTGTTGACCCGGTGGGTGGCTGAGCCGGACTGGAGGTCTGGGTTTCGCCCTGTGGCTGTCCTGAGTTGGATGCCTTGAGGAAGCGTGACAGACCGAAGCCTAGTGCAACGCTGCCGCTAACAAACAAGGCCGGATTATCCCGTGCCAGTTTGCCCGCCTGTTGCAGCAGTTCATCAATGCTTTTACCACGCAGATTACCGGCCAGAGTGGTCATGTTCTGGGCGAGGTCGGTGACGTAATGAGACAGCCCCAGCGTGTCACCGTCCTGCATCTGCTCGGCCGCCGATTGTGCGCTATGGGCAAGGCTTTCGATCTGGTCGACAGCCGTGTCGCGATACTGTTCGAACTGGGCCGAACCATGCTCTTTGGCGCTGGCAACGGCTGCCAGGGCATCTTCTTGCAGGTTGTGCAGATGGTCTTGCGGTGGATCATTGTTCTGGTCAGTGGAGCCGGCCGGATTTTGCGACGTTGTGTCCATGTTAGTCACCGTCTTTGCTATTCATGAGAATGAAGAGCGTGCTTGGCTCACTACTGACTACGGGCTTTGCATCGATCCTGTGTTCAGGGGGTTGAGTGAAGTTTTTCGGCAGGAGTTCTGGGTGGCGGACAAGTGGTCGTCAGCGGCAAATAGCCACATGCCGGGCGGCGTTGTGACCTTTGCAAGGGATGGGGGGCAAATACACCAGGCATAAAAAACGGCGTCCGAAGACGCCGTAGCCAACTCGCCCAATTCCAGGCGGGTCGCTTTGAATGCGGGGAGGTAACGATCAGGTCATTGTGGGTCTTGGTTCGGGGCAAGTTCTGCCTGAATGCGTTTGTAGATTTCTTCGCGATGCACAGAAACATTTTTCGGTGCGTTGATGCCCAGGCGTACCTGAAGGCCCTGAACGCCCAGAATCGTGACGGTAATCTCGTCACCAATGTTTATGCTTTCGCCTACTTTGCGGGTGAGTATCAACATAATCGTTTCCTTGATGGCCTCTCAGCAGGAGGCTGGCGTGTGCCTTTGCGTAGTAATAGTTGCCGAGTACATCCAAATGCGTCCATCAATATGACGTTACAGGTGTGAATTTAATTCCCTCGGTACATTTTTCTGTCATCAAGAGCGGTTACCGACCCGATGAGCGCGCCAATTCTGCCTGTTTTTGTGAGCAAAAGCCCGTATTTAGCTACGCATCCGGACACCTTTCTGTTCAATGCGTGAAGCATGTACCCGATCGGCAGCGTTTTCACGCAACAGATTACGCCTTGCTACGGCACATCCCTGATTGCCTATCAGCGTAGGCGTTACTTAAGAGATGCGCTGGACTCTTCTGAAAATATTGATCGAAATCGCGACATGACACGTAGGACGGAAGGGCGGGCCTGGTCGGATGGGTCTGATCTTGAGAGGGGATTTGCGTCATACAACATAACTGGGCTCCACGAGAAGTAAACGTGGGCTGATTGGGGTGGGAGGCGTTGCGGCTGTTCAGGCAGTAAGAGGAAGAATTTATACATCACACGCTTGATGGCCCGGTTCACTCAATTGCGTGCATTGAGTGAACCGGCTCATCAACAGTAGTGCTGGATCAGATCACCATCGACAACAGCATGATGAAGATCAAGCCGACCACCGACAGAATGGTTTCCATGACCGTCCAGGTTTTGAACGTCTCGGCCACTGTCATATTGAAATACTGCTTCACCAGCCAGAAACCGGCGTCGTTCACGTGGGAAAGAATCAACGAACCTGCACCCGTCGCCAACACCAGCAACTCACGGTTAACGCCCGGGATCAGACCAATCACGGGAGCCACGATGCCCGCACCGGTAATCGTTGCCACCGTCGCCGAACCCGTCGCAATACGAATCACTGCAGCGACCAGCCAGGCCAGCATGATCGGGTTGATCTGCGCCTGCACTGCCATGTTACCGATCAGGTCGCCCACGCCGCTGGCTACCAGCATCTGCTTGAAGCCACCGCCCGCACCTACGATCAGTACGATAGCAGCGACCGGCGTCAGGCTCTGATCCAGCAATTTCATGATTTTAGTGCGATCAAAACCACGCGCTGAACCGAAGGTGTAAAAGGCTAGCAGCAAAGCCGCGAGCAGGGCGGTGATCGGGTGGCCGATGAAGTCCATCCAGATGCGGAAGGTATTGCCTTCGGGCAGCACCACATCAGCGAAGGTCTTCAGCAACATCAGGAACACGGGCAGCAGGATGGTGACCAGCGTGATGCCAAAACTTGGCAAGTTGGTCGCGCTCGACTCTTTACCGATCTGCTCCATCAACTCCTGCGAAGGCGTGCCCGGTACGTATTTGGAAATCCACTTACCGTAGACAGGTCCGGCGATGATTGCCGTAGGCAGCGCCACCAACAGGCCGTAGAAAATAGTTTTGCCGATATCAGCGCCGAAGATCCCGATGGCCAGCAGCGGACCCGGGTGTGGCGGAACCAGACCGTGAACGGCCGACAGGCCTGCCAGCAACGGGATGCCGATCTTGACGATGGACACGCCGGTACGACGCGCAACGATGTACACCAGCGGAATCAACAGAACGAAGCCGATCTCGAAGAACAGCGGGATGCCTACCAGAAAGGCGGCAAACATCATCGCCCAATGCACGCGCTGCTTGCCGAACGAGCGGATCAGCGTCTGTGCGATCTGGTCAGCGCCACCGGAATCGGCCATTAGCTTGCCGAGCATGGTGCCCAGGCCAAGGATGATACCGACAAAGCCCAGTACACCGCCGAAGCCGTCCTGGAAGGCTTTCATGACTTTTTCCACCGGCATGCCGGACGTCAGGCCAAGGAAGCCTGCGGCAATCGTCAGTGCGACGAAAGGGTGAACCTTGAATTTGGTGATCAGCAGAATCAGGCCGATGATCGTAACCACCGCATCGACCAACAGGTACGTCTCGTGTGTCATACCGAACATGGGTGTCTCTCCGGTTATCTTTATTGTTTATGGAGCTTCGGCTAAACGCTGTCGTTCCACATTTTCAGCACATTTATGTGCAAGACAGCGCTGTCTTTCGCGCCCACGCCTTTAGCTGGCTTTCGACGCTTTCCACCAGTGCGCTGCTTGGGTGCTGATCTCGTCTATAGACGCATTACCAGCATCAACGACCAACGTACGGTCTTCACCGTAAGGTGGTTCCAGCGTTGCGAACTGGCTGTCAACCAGGCTGGCTGGCATGAAGTGACCGGGACGATGGGAGCAGCGATCAACCGCCACCTCCTTGGTCAGTTCCAGAAATACAAAGCCTAGACCAGGCACAGCGTTGCGCAGGCGTTCGCGGTAAATCAGTTTCAGAGACGAGCAAGTGAGGACGGGTTGTTCGCCATTACTCAACGCCGCGGCCATTTCTTTACCCAGCGTTTCGAGCCAGCCGGCACGGTCTTCGTCGTTGAGTGGGTGGCCGTCGCTCATCTTCTTGATGTTGGCGGGGGGATGAAAGGCGTCGCCTTCGATCAGGCGGCCTCCGCTCTTGGCGGCAATCTCGGCACCGACGGCGCTCTTGCCGCAGCCCGAAACGCCCATGATCACGAGAGCGGAAATAGCAGAGTTCGCAGTTGTCACAGTAGGCCACCTTAGCTGGAGACAGCGCTGTCTTTGTCGACTTGGACATAAGTACAGCAAGAGCTGGTTCCAGTTCTTGTCATTGTTTTGAATGAATCGGTCTTCATCGGACGTTACTCGAAGTCAATAAAATGACTGAAAGCATTGGCAGGGTCCGCGAGACAGCGCTACCTTAGAGCCCATCCACCGCCTTTGGCAACCCCCGATGTTTATCCCTGTGTAGTTGGCAACGAATGACACGCATTGGTTCCCGCTCGACTGGCCGTCCCACTCTGAACGAAGTTGCTCGTCAGGCGGGCGTTTCACCCATCACTGCATCCCGCGCGTTGCGGGGTGTCAGTACCGTTACGCCCGAGTCGGTAGAGCGAGTGCGCGCGGCGGCGCTTGACCTGGGTTATGTCGCCAACCCGGCAGCGCGGGCGCTGGCTTCGTCCCAGAGCCAGACCGTTGTGGTGCTGGTGCCGTCACTGTCGAACCAGCTGTTCATCGAGACGCTGGAAGCGATCCAGAACGTACTGCGCACCCGTGGCCTGGATGTGGTGATCGGCAACTACCATTACTCCCCGGAAGAAGAAGAGAACTTGCTGCGCAACCATCTGGTGAATCGACCACGAGGGTTGCTGCTTACCGGTTTCGATCACACGCCGGCATTGCGCCAGCTGTTGGCTGCGAGCGGAGTCCCTTGCGTGCACATGATGGAGCTGGACACTGTGCGCGGCGCGTATTGCGTCGGGTTTTCGCAGATTCAGGCCGGTGCCGAGGCGGCGCGTCATTTACTGGGACGCGGACGCAAACGGCTGGCGTATATCGCTGCGCAACTCGATCCACGCGTTATGCAGCGGGGTGAAGGGTTTCGTCAGGTGCTGGAAGAGCAGGGGCTTTACGATCCAGCCCTGCAAGTGATGACGCCGCAACCGTCTTCCATCGGTCTGGGAGGTGAGTTGTTCATGCAATTGATGACGCAGCATCCCGATGTGGATGGGGTGTTCTTCTGCAACGATGACCTTGCCCAGGGCGCGGCGCTTGAGGCGTTGCGTCGCGGTATCGAGATTCCCGGGCGCGTGTCGCTGGTGGGCTTCAATGATCTGCCAGGGTCGGCGCACATGGTCCCGCGGTTGACTTCTATTCGCACACCTCGTGAGGAAGTCGGGCAGCGTGCGGCTCAATTGCTGTTGGGGTTGATCGATGGTGTCGCTCAGAAACCCCAGGTAGACCTGGGGTTTGAGCTGGTCGTGCGGGAGAGCTCTTGAACAAGAGCTCCGGGGTGGATCAGTAACCGTTACGCTTGAGGATGGTATCCAGGCTTTCTTTGGCCGGACGACCATAGAACTTCAGCAGTTCAGAGGTGCGATTGGTGAAGAAGCCATCGACGCCGTCATGACTGATCTGTTTGAAATCAACTTCCTCATCCACCGTGTAGGGGTGCACCACCATGCCTCTTTCGTGCGCCACGTTGTTCATCCACGGTTTGACCAGGTCCATGTAGCTCTGGTCGCCACCGTTGGTGAGCTTCGCTGACGGACCGGTACCGATTGCGCCATGCGCCTTGGCCCAGTCGACCCAGGCAACAAATTCTTCCTGGGTTTTCGGTTTCTGCGCGCCGTAATAAGTGGCTTTGTCTTTGGCGCCGGAGTCTGCGAAGGCGACGTCGGACTCGGGTTCGATGGAGCCTTTGCCGATCCACAGCAGCAATACTTTCGGCACTTGTGGCATTTCTTTCTGCAGCAGCACCAGGCTTGGCTTCTCGAACGTTTGCAGAACAACGCGACCGGGCATGTGCGCAACGTTTACATAACCGGCGGCGGCAGCGGGGCGGCTACTGAGCCAGCCGCGTTTGGCGAGTACTTTCTTGAGGTCCGCTTCGATGCCGGGAAACTGGCTTGGCGCTTTGGTTTCGATGTACAGCCCAGGCTTGTTCTTGCCGCCTTCGGCGATATCGATTACTTCCTCCAGCGTCAGGATCTGCAGACCGGCGTAAGCCTCACGTGCGCGGTCCGGGTGAGCCTTGTTGAACCAGCTGCCGGCATCCAGTTGCTTGATCTCTTCGAGGGTAAAGGTGTTCAGCGGATCTTTGACTCGCTTGGGGAAGACTTGCGCGATGTTGGTCGTGCGCTCAAGCGTGTCATCGTGCAGGGCGATCAACACGCCATCCTTGGTGCGCTGAATATCCATTTCCAGATAGTCCGCGCCCTGATCCCGCGCCACTGTGTAGGCGGGAATGGTTTCTTCGGGGGCGTCATAGGACGCGCCGCGGTGGGCAATCACCGCAGGCCAGGGCAGGCCGATTTTCGCGCTCAGTGCCTTGCCAGGTGGCTCGGCCGAGACAGCTGGCGCTGAGGCCATCATCAAGCCTGCCAGCACGCTGCCGGTCAGAAGGCTGCTCAAGGGCGTCTTGAAGAGCAGCGTTTTTGAAATTCCTTTCAGCATGGTCTCGATAATCCTTCTTTTTGTGATCGTTGACGATGAGGTCGATCATGGTCTGCAAAACCTGATGCAGAGCTTTAGCAGCCTCTGGTTGACCCGGCAAGTGCTGCGTCGTTCTGTGACTGTTGATGTCGTTAGCGAAGCTGACGATTCCGCTTTTTCTGTAGGAGCGCACGAGCACCGCGAGGCCGCGATAGCGGTGTATCAGACAGGACGCTATCGCTGCCTCGCGGTGCTCGTGAGCTCCTACAGGGTGAGCAGGTTATATATGCGGAAGCTGTGAGGTCCAGAATCAGACACCAGTTGATCAGCCTTTTGTTGCAGCGCAATGAAGTCGGCATCACAAACAAAAATGCCAGTCAGGTGAGCTGACTGGCATCGGGTATTGCAGTGGTTACTTACAGATCATCAAAGAACCGCTCATGCCAGTCCACCAGCGGTTGTGGCGAGTTGAGCTTCTGGCCGTAGATCACCGAGTAGGACAGCACGTTCTGCACGTACTGACGGGTTTCGTCGAACGGGATGCTTTCTACCCACACATCAAAGGCCAGGTGATTGGCACCCTTGAGCCACTGTCTTACGCGGCCGGGGCCTGCGTTATAAGCAGCGGAGGCGAGCACCCGGTTGCCGTTGAACTGGGCATGGACCTGGCTCAGATAGGCTGCGCCCAGCTGGATATTTTTATCCGGGTCCAGTACCTGTTGTGGCGAAGCCAGCGGGATGCTGAATTTGCGCGCAGTTTCCTTGGCGGTAGCGGGCATCAGTTGCATCAGGCCACTGGCACCAACGCCGGAACGGGCATCGTCCATGAAGGCGCTTTCCTGTCGCGTGATCGCAAAAACCCAACTGGAATGCAGGCCGCGAACGTTGGCTTCACGAACCAGCGTATCGCGATGCGCCATCGGGAAGCGGATATCCAGATCATCCCAGTACTGCGCCTGGCTGATGGTACGAATGGCTGGGAAGTACCATTTCAGGTCGTAGGCCAGTTTAGCCTGGGCAACCATTTCATCACGGTTGAAGTGGCGGCTGACGTGGTACCACTCGCGACGACCATCGACGATCTGCCCGCGTGCATGGAACTCCAGCGCGCGGCGAACGCCCGGTGTATTGCGAACCTTATTGATCAACGCCTGGCTTAGTACCAGCGGCTTGTTGTTGATCTGATAAGCGCTTTGGGTCCGGTCGGCCGCCAGGAAACCATAGAAATCACGTTCCTTGGCCACGTCTTTGTAGAGTGCCGGAATCAGAGGACTGTGTGGTTGAGCCAGCTCCAGCGAGCGGGCTTCCCAGTAGCGCCAGCGATTGGTTTCGGCCAGGTCTTTGGGCAGGCGACGGCTGAGTTCGTAGGCATCTTCCCAGCGACCGAGGCGCAGCAACAGGCGCAAGCGCCATTCGGTGACCGTGTTGTCGCGCAGGTCCGGGTCGTATTTGGTCATGACCTCCAGAGCGCGACCGTCGTAACGGCGTGCCAGAGTGAGGCCGATCTCCTTGGCGATCTGCACTTGCTCTTCATGAGAGAAGTGCATCTTGGCGGAGTAACCATCGAGCATCTCCATGGCTTTCTGCGGATCTTGCTTGGCCAGTCGGCGCAGTCCGAGGCCAACCACGTCAGACATCGCTTCATCCACGGGGGCGAACTGTGCCGGGTTGTTGAGCATCTCCGGTTTTTTAGCAATTTCCAGCAGCAGCTTGCCCTGGGGTGCAAGGCTGTTGAGGCTGTTGACCAGTGTGGTTGCCAGCGGATAGTTACCAGCCTGGGCTGCGAGCTTGGCCCGCTGCCAGCGCTTCTGCTCCGGGAGCTGGCCGTCTGCGGCCCATTGGGCAAAGAAACCGTCACACGCAGCGGGCAAACTTTTGCCTGTCATCCAGAGCTTTTCGGCGCTGGCGTAACCCTCGGCCTTTTTGCCATGCCCCAGCAAGTACTGGCCATACAGGCAGTCGAGTTCCACGAAGTTCATCTTCGGGTCGTAATACTTGACGAAGGTTGCCCAGTCGCCTCGTTCGGCAAGCCAGCGCAACCAGCGCAACTTCATCCAGTTGGCTTGCGGCAGGTCGCCGTGCTCGGCGAGAAACTTCTCGATTTCCGGATTGCTCGCGGTCTTCAAGCGGGCAGTGAGCTCGTCGTAAGCCAGATACGGCTCCAGCGGATAATCCGCGAGTGCTGCGGCATAAGCCCGATAGGGGCCGGTATCGCCCTTGGCCAATGCGCTTTTGGCCACATCGTAATACTGACGCTGTTGATTGAGATCTGCGGCGTAGACAGTTTGAGCCGCAGTAGCAGAGAGGAGCATGCAGGAAAAAAGGCTGAACAAGCGACTGCGCATGAGACTTCCGAGCAGATGAATCGTGAAAAGTATCGCTAGCTTAGCCTTTTGCCAGCTCCGGTTGAAAGCGTTGCGGACCGAGGGTTCGCAACTGGAAACAAATGAGGACGACCCAAGGTGCGTTGTTGCGCATTCCAGACAGCGCGCTTGTCATTGAAACCCGACATATGGCTTCTATCTCAGGTAGAATGCGCCCCCGGTTTTTGGAGAAGCTCATGACCCTGCTCAAATTCAGCGATGTGTCCCTTGCGTTCGGCGCTATGCCGTTGTTGGACAAGGTATCCTGGCAGATCGCCCGTGGTGAGCGGGTGTGCATCATCGGTCGTAACGGTACTGGCAAGTCCAGCATGTTGAAGCTGGTCAAGGGCGTACAAAAGCCCGATGACGGCGCAGTCTGGCGCGCGCCGGGCCTGAAAATCGGTGAATTGCCTCAGGAATTGCCAGTAGCCGACGACCGGACAGTGTTCGACGTGGTCGCTGAAGGTCTGGACGGTGTGGGCGCCTTGCTGGCCGAGTATCACCACCTGGCGCAGAACTGCGTTACCGAGGAAGACCTGAACAAGCTGATGCATGTTCAGCAGGACCTCGAAGCCCGCGATGGCTGGCGTTTGCAGCAACTGGTCGACAGCACCCTGAGCCGCCTGCAATTGCCCGCCGACAAGACTCTTGCCGAGTTGTCCGGTGGCTGGCGTCGTCGTGTCTTGCTGGCCCAGGCGCTGGTTTCCGAGCCGGATCTGTTGCTGCTCGACGAGCCAACCAACCACCTGGACATCGGTGCGATTGCCTGGCTGGAAGACGCGCTCAAGGAATTCCAGGGCGCCGTGCTGTTTATTACGCACGACCGTTCTTTCCTGCAAAACCTCGCAACGCGCATCCTTGAGCTGGACCGTGGCGGTCTGATCGACTGGAATGGCGACTACGCCAGCTTCCTGGTTCACAAGGAAGCCGTGCTGGCGGCAGAAGAAACGGCCAACGCGCTGTTCGACAAGCGGCTTGCCCAGGAAGAAGTCTGGATTCGTCAGGGCATCAAGGCCCGTCGTACCCGTAACGAAGGTCGGGTACGTGCACTCAAGGCTTTGCGCGTTGAGCGCAGCGACCGTCGCGAGCGTACCGGCAAGGCGAATATCCAGCTGGATACGGCCGACAAGTCCGGCAAACAGGTCATGGTTCTGGACAACGTCAGCTTTGCCCACCCGGGTGGCCCTATGCTGATCAAGGACTTCTCCATGGTCCTGCAGCGCGAAGACCGCATCGGTCTGCTGGGTGCCAACGGTACCGGCAAGACCACGCTGCTCAAGCTGATGCTCGACAACCTGCAGCCAACCAGCGGCTCGGTAGATGTCGGCACGCGTCTGGACGTGGCTTACTTCGACCAGTTGCGTCACCAGTTGGACCTCGAGAAAACCGTGATCGATAACGTCGCTGAAGGTCGCGATTTCATTGATATCGATGGTCAGAGTCGTCACGTGCTGAGCTATCTGGGCGACTTCCTGTTCAGCCCGCAACGTGCCCGTACGCCGGTCAAGGCGTTGTCAGGCGGTGAGCGTGCGCGTCTGCTGCTGGCCAAGCTGTTCAGCAAGCCAGCCAACCTGCTGGTTCTCGATGAACCGACCAACGACCTGGACGTGGAAACCCTGGAGTTGCTTGAAGAGGTGCTGTTGACCTTCAAGGGCACCGTGCTGATGGTCAGTCACGACCGGGCATTCCTCGACAACGTCGTGACCAGCACCCTGGTATTCGAAGGTGAAGGCAAGGTTCGTGAATACGTGGGTGGTTATCAGGACTGGTTGCGTCAGGGCGGCTCGCCAAAACTGCTGGGTGTGACTGACTCCAAGTCGGGCAAGGCCGAACTGGCCACCGCAGTGGTAGAAGCTGCGCCGGTTGAAGCCAAGGAAATGCCGGTGGCGAGCGCCAAGAAGAAACTCAGCTACAAGCTGCAGCGCGAGCTGGAAGCACTGCCTGAGCAGATCGATGAAGTCGAGTCGCAGATCGCTGCCCTGACTGCTGAAATGGCCGAGCCTGGCTTCTATCAGCGTCCTGCGGAGCAAACGGCTGCAGTACTGGCACAACTGGAAAACCGTCAGGCTGAACTGGACGGTTTGCTGGAGCGCTGGGCCGAACTGGACGCCTGATACTCAAGGCCAATAAAAAGCCCGGATCAGTGATCCGGGCTTTTTATTGTGTGGCAAGCCACTGAATTGATATGCGCTCTCCGTAGGAGCTGCCGAAGGCTGCGAAGCGTTCAACCTGACACACCGCTATCGCAGCCTTCGGCAGCTCCTACAGTCCAATGTCGGTAGCGAGACAGCGTTTTGTCATGGACGGGGGAGTGCGCTTACTAATCCTGTTGTTGAATCACTCCGCCTTTTTCAGGCGAACGGCGAGTACATCACAAGGTGCGCCATGCAGTACGTCGTTAGCTGTTGAACCAAGCAACAAGGCCAGGCCATGACGGCCATGACTGCCTACGACGATCAGGTCGCATTTTTCCTTGATCGCCAACTCGTGGATTTCCTGGCGAGGCTGGCCATAGACCAGATGCGCTTCACCAATGTGAGTATCTGGATACTGAGACTTCAGTGCAGCAAGCTTCTCCTTGGCTTGATCAAACTGCTGCTGCTGAAGTTGCGAAAGATCCATCGGCACGTCGCCGCCGAAGGCCATGGCCATGGGTTCGACGATATGAACCAGCGACAATTTGGCCCCGTTGCGCTCGGCAATTTCGCGACCGCGGGAAAGGACAGGGTTGCACTCGTCAGTCAGGTCAACGGCGACCAGAACGTGTTCATATTTCATGAGGAAGTCCTCCTTAAGGTTGCGATGCATTCAGTATGGCTCTTTCAGCCCGATCTGGGCAGGCCATTATTTTCATCTTTGGGTAAGCGGATAAAAAGGCAGCAAGCAATATGACGTTCTGGATAATTCTGTCAATCGTTGGCGTAATGCTTAGCCCTTTGGTCTGGCTGCGACCGTCCCGTCAGCAGGGCGGCAGGATGGCTCTGCGTATGGAAGCCCGACGCATGGGGCTCGCCATGCAGCTGTCGGCTCAGGACTGGCCGCACTGGCTGGCCAAAGAGCCGCCAAGCCCCTGCGCTCAATACCATCGGCCCCGACGCGGCAGCAAACCTTCCGTTTGGGCTTACTGGCAGGCAGAGCCCGGCGTCTGGCTCAATCAGTGGCGTGAGCCCTGCGAGGACGCTGCGTTACTGGCGCACTTCAATACCCTGCCGGCGGACGTCTACAAGGTCGAAGCGGACCAGCAGATGATCACCTTGTATTGGGGCGAGAAGGGCGAAGCAGAGGTGTTGCAGCGTATTGCTGCAGTGCTGAAAGCGCTGGCATAGCGTTCACAGCATCAAATTTCAGGCATTAAAAAGCCCGATAACAACATCGGGCTCGGGTTGGCCAGGCAGGCCGGTAATTCTGTGGCGCTTTGCGGTGCAATGCCCAAAGCGGGTGACGAAAGCCTCGACGGATATGGAAAACTTCACATCGTGCTGTCGTGCGCTGAATGTAGACGCTTTGCTCTCATTTGTCGCGCTTTCTTGTATTTATTTTTATGCGTGACCCTATGTGGTGCAAAAACAGGCATTCGCAGGTGTTCACTTTTTGCCGATAAACACAGTGAATAGAGGCTGATCACGCTGGGCTCGAGAGCTCCTGAGCGTGCGATGCTTTAGGGGATGACCCGCATTTGTCGGTGATTCGTCGAATTGACAAACCGCAGGATTTGCATGAAGGTAGGCGCACCCAAATCAAACGGGCGTATGAATTGAGCGTTTGGTAGTAAGACAGTTCTTACAGATCCCGGCTACCGCATCGACGGGTGTGCCTGAAGATTTGGCGTTTCACCGACGATAACGTCGTAGCCGCGCCAGATTTCAGCGTCCGGTGTGTATTGTTCAGCTTCCATATCGTGGAGATCAGTTGATGATTTACGAAGGTAAAGCCATCACGGTTAAGGCTCTTGAGAGCGGCATCGTCGAATTGAATTTCGACCTCAAGGGTGAGTCCGTCAACAAGTTCAACCGTCTCACCCTCAACGACCTTCGTCAGGCCGTGGATACCATCAAGGCTGATGGCTCCATCAAGGGCGTGATTGTCACCAGCGGCAAGGACGTCTTCATCGTCGGTGCCGACATCACTGAGTTCGTCGACAACTTCAAGCTGCCGGATGCAGAGCTGCTGGCGGGCAATCTGGAAGCCAACCGGATTTTCAGCGATTTCGAAGACCTTGGCGTACCTACCGTGGTGGCCATTAACGGTATCGCGCTGGGTGGCGGTCTGGAAATGTGCCTCGCCGCAGACTACCGGGTAATGTCCAGCAGCGCCAAAATCGGCCTGCCTGAAGTCAAACTGGGTCTCTACCCTGGTTTTGGCGGTACCGTGCGTCTGCCACGTATCGTAGGTGCCGACAACGCTATCGAGTGGATTGCTTCCGGCAAGGAAAATCGCGCCGAAGACGCCCTGAAAGTCGGTGCAGTCGATGCTGTGGTCGCTCCTGAAAAACTTCAGGAAGCTGCGCTGGACCTGATCAAGCGCGCTATTTTCGGTGAGTTCGATTACAAGGCCAAGCGCCAGCCAAAACTGGAAAAACTCAAGCTCAACGCCATCGAGCAAATGATGGCGTTCGAAACCGCCAAGGGTTTCGTCGCCGGTCAGGCTGGCCCGAACTATCCAGCCCCGGTCGAAGCGATCAAGACGATCCAGAAAGCTGCGAACTTCGGTCGTGACAAGGCGCTGGAAATCGAAGCTGCCGGTTTTGTGAAAATGGCCAAGACCTCTGCGGCACAGAGTCTGATCGGCCTGTTCCTGAATGATCAGGAACTGAAGCGCAAAGCCAAGGTTTACGATGAAGCCGCCAGAGACGTGAAACAGGCTGCCGTGCTGGGCGCAGGCATCATGGGTGGTGGTATTGCCTACCAGTCGGCCTCAAAAGGTACGCCGATCCTGATGAAGGACATTCGTGAAGACGCCATCCAGTTGGGTCTGAACGAAGCCTCGAAACTCTTGGGAAACCGTGTTGAAAAAGGCCGTCTGACTGCTGCCAAAATGGCCGAAGCGCTCAATGCGATTCGGCCGACGCTGTCCTACGGCGATTTCGGCAACGTCGACCTGGTGGTCGAAGCCGTTGTCGAGAATCCGAAGGTCAAGCAGGCGGTATTGGCTGAAGTCGAAGCTCAGGTAGGCGAAGACACTATTCTGGCTTCCAATACCTCAACGATTTCCATCAGCTTGCTGGCAAAAGCCCTCAAACGTCCGGAAAACTTCGTCGGCATGCACTTCTTCAACCCGGTGCACATGATGCCACTGGTTGAAGTCATTCGTGGCGAGAAGTCCAGTGAGCTGGCAGTTGCCACCACCGTGGCCTACGCCAAGAAAATGGGCAAGAACCCGATCGTGGTCAACGACTGCCCTGGCTTCCTGGTCAACCGCGTGCTGTTCCCGTACTTCGGCGGTTTCGCCCGACTGATCAGTGCCGGTGTGGACTTTGTGCGCATCGACAAAATCATGGAGAAATTCGGCTGGCCTATGGGCCCGGCGTACCTGATGGACGTGGTCGGCATCGACACCGGCCACCACGGTCGCGACGTCATGGCCGAAGGCTTCCCGGATCGCATGAAGGACGACCGTCGCTCTGCTATTGACGCGCTTTATGAAGCGAAGCGCCTGGGCCAGAAGAACGGCAAAGGTTTCTACGCTTATGAGACCGACAAGAAGGGCAAGCCGAAGAAAGTCACCGACTCTGCTGTGCTCGAAGTCCTCAAGCCGATCATCTACGAACAGCGTGAAGTGTCCGACGAAGACATCATCAATTGGATGATGATCCCGTTGTGTCTGGAAACCGTACGCTGCCTGGAAGACGGTATCGTCGAAACGGCCGCTGAAGCTGATATGGGCTTGATCTACGGCATCGGTTTCCCTCCGTTCCGTGGCGGTGCGTTGCGCTACATCGACTCTATTGGTGTCGCTGAATTCGTTGCCCTGGCCGATCAATATGCTGATTTGGGCGCTTTGTACCACCCGACCGCGAAGCTGCGTGAGATGGCCAAAAACGGCCAGAGCTTCTTCGGTTGAGAGCTTCGGTCAAGCGTCTTTCAGGAGTGAATGTATGAGTTTGAATCCAAGAGATGTGGTGATTGTCGACTTCGGTCGCACACCCATGGGCCGCTCCAAGGGTGGCATGCACCGCAATACCCGTGCTGAAGATATGTCCGCGCATTTGATCAGCAAGCTGCTTGAGCGCAACAACAAGGTTGATCCTGCCGAAGTTGAAGACGTGATCTGGGGCTGCGTCAACCAGACCCTGGAGCAGGGCTGGAACATCGCGCGTATGGCGTCGTTGCTGACACAGATCCCACACACGTCAGCGGCGCAGACGGTCAGTCGTCTGTGTGGTTCCTCGATGAGTGCGCTGCACACTGCCGCGCAAGCGATCATGACCGGTAACGGTGATGTGTTCGTGGTCGGCGGCGTTGAGCACATGGGGCACGTTGGCATGATGCACGGCGTTGATCCAAACCCGCACATGTCTCTGTATGCCGCCAAGGCATCGGGCATGATGGGTCTGACCGCAGAAATGCTTGGCAAAATGCATGGCATTACCCGTGAGCAGCAGGATGCCTTTGGCGTGCGTTCCCACCGATTGGCCCACAAGGCCACGCTGGAAGGCAAGTTCAAGGACGAGATCATCCCGATGCAAGGGTATGACGAGAACGGTTTCCTCAAGGTCTTCGACTATGACGAAACGATTCGCCCCGAGACAACCCTGGAAAGCCTCGCAGCCTTGAAGCCAGCCTTCAACCCGAAAGGCGGTACTGTGACGGCGGGCACATCTTCGCAAATCACCGACGGTGCTTCGTGCATGATCGTGATGTCCGCCCAACGGGCTCAGGACCTTGGTATTCAGCCATTGGCGGTGATCCGTTCCATGGCCGTGGCAGGTGTGGATCCGGCAATTATGGGTTATGGTCCTGTTCCGGCGACGCAGAAAGCCTTGAAACGCGCGGGTCTAAGCATCGCTGATATCAACGTCTTCGAGCTCAACGAAGCTTTCGCTGCACAGGCCTTGCCAGTGCTGAAAGATTTGAAAGTGCTCGACAAGATGGATGAGAAGGTTAACCTGCACGGCGGCGCGATCGCCCTGGGCCACCCGTTTGGTTGCTCCGGCGCTCGTATTTCCGGCACTTTGCTCAATGTCATGAAGCAAAATGGCGCCAATCTCGGTGTTGCAACAATGTGCATCGGTTTGGGGCAGGGTATCGCTACCGTCTTCGAACGCGTCTGACGCGTTTGTTTGATGCGAGCCGGGGCCAGGTGCCCCGGCTTTTGTATTTTTGTATAAGCCATTCCAGAAAAGTTTTTCAGTTTTTTTCGCGAGGACAGCAACATGAATTTACAGCCAGGTCTCTATCGCCATTACAAAGGCCCCGAGTACCGCGTATTCAGTGTTGCCAGGCACTCCGAAACCGAAGAAGAAGTGGTGTTTTACCAAGCGCTGTACGGCGATTTCGGGATGTGGGTGCGGCCGCTGAGCATGTTTCTCGAGTCCGTCGAGGTTGACGGCGAGCAGGTCCCGCGCTTTGCTTTGGTTCAAGTCGAACCGAGTCTCTTTTCCAGGCCGTGAGGCGAGTTCGATCACTATCCCGTGCTTGACCTCCTCTTGTAGCCACTATATATAGCGGGGCCCTGACAGGTTCCAACCGTCTTTCATTTTCAGTATTCAGGAATTTTCTGATCCATGGGCAAATCGCTGGTCATCGTGGAATCCCCGGCTAAGGCCAAGACCATCAACAAGTATTTGGGCAACCAGTACGTGGTGAAGTCGAGTATCGGCCATATCCGAGACCTGCCCACCAGCGGTTCGGCTAGCGCCAGTAAAGAACCCGTCAAACGTGGCAAGGCCGCGGTTGGCGAAGGGCCGGTGCTCACGCCTAAAGAGAAGGCGAAGAAGCAGCTGGTCGCCCGCATGGGCGTCGATCCGGATCATGGCTGGAAAGCCAAGTACGAAATCCTTCCCGGTAAAGAGAAGGTGATCGAAGAGCTGCGTCGGCTCGCCAAGGATGCTGACACCATCTATCTCGCGACGGACTTGGACCGCGAGGGGGAAGCCATTGCCTGGCACCTGCGCGAAGCCATTGGTGGGGATGACAGCCGCTACAAGCGCGTGGTGTTCAACGAGATTACCAAGAAAGCCATTCAGGAAGCGTTCTCCAAGCCGGGCGAGCTGGATATCGCCCGCGTCAACGCTCAGCAGGCACGCCGTTTCCTCGACCGGGTCGTGGGTTACATGGTGTCGCCGCTGTTGTGGCAGAAGATCGCTCGTGGCCTGTCCGCCGGTCGTGTGCAGTCGGTTGCCGTAAAGCTGGTAGTGGAGCGTGAGCGGGAAATCCGGGCGTTCAACCCTGAAGAGTATTGGGAAGTGCACGCTGACCTGGGCACTGCCAAGGGCGCCAACGTGCGTTTCGAAGTTGCCCGGGAGAACGGCGAAGCGTTCAAGCCGCTCAACGAAGCTCAAGCCATGGCGGCGCTGGAAAAGCTCAAGGCTTCCAGCTACAGCATCGCCAAGCGTGAAGACAAGCCGACCAGCAGCAAGCCTTCGGCACCTTTCATCACCTCGACCCTGCAGCAGGCTGCCAGTAACCGCCTGGGCTTTGGCGTGAAGAAAACCATGATGATGGCCCAGCGTCTGTATGAAGCGGGTTACATCACTTACATGCGTACCGACTCCACCAACTTGTCCGCTGACGCGGTAAGCATGGCGCGCGATTACATCGAAGCCGAGTTCGGCAAGAAGTACCTGCCGGAATCGCCAAACGTCTACAGCAGCAAGGAAGGCGCACAAGAGGCTCACGAAGCGATTCGTCCTTCTGACGTGAACACGCATCCGAGCAAGCTGAGCGGCATGGAGCGCGATGCTGAGCGCCTGTATGAGTTGATCTGGCGCCAGTTCGTTGCATGCCAGATGCCTCCGGCGCAATACCTGTCGACTACTGTCAGTGTCGCGGCCGGGACCTTCGAGTTGCGTGCCAAGGGTCGTATCCTCAAGTTTGACGGTTACACCCGTGCCTTGCCGCAGATGACCAAGCCGGGCGATGACGACGTATTGCCGGACATGGCTCAGGGCGAAACCCTGAAACTGATCAAGCTCGACCCGAGCCAGCACTTCACCAAGCCGCCTGCGCGTTACTCGGAAGCGAGCCTGGTAAAAGAGATGGAAAAACGTGGTATCGGTCGTCCGTCGACTTATGCGGCAATCATCTCGACCATTCAGGATCGTGGTTATGTAGCGCTGCACAATCGCCGTTTCTACTCCGAAAAAATGGGCGATATCGTTACCGAGCGGCTGTCCGAGAGCTTTTCCAACCTGATGGACTATGGCTTCACGGCCGGTATGGAAGAAAATCTCGATGACGTTGCCCAAGGCGAACGTGACTGGAAGAACGTGCTCGACGAGTTCTACGGTGATTTCCGCAAGAAACTCGAAGTGGCTGAAGCGCCGGACAGCGGGATGCGTTCCAACGAACCGGTGATGACTGATATTCCGTGCAAGGTGTGCGGCCGCCCGATGCAGATTCGTACTGCATCTACCGGTGTGTTCCTTGGTTGCTCGGGTTACAGCCTGCCACCGAAAGAACGTTGCAAGGCTACCGTCAACCTGACGCCGGGCGATGAAATCGCCGAAGACGACGAAGGTGAATCCGAGTCCCGTGTCCTGCGCGGCAAGCATCGCTGCCATATCTGCAGCACGGCAATGGATGCTTACCTGCTGGATGAGAAGCGCAAGCTGCACATCTGCGGTAACAACCCGGATTGCGTTGGCTTTGAAGTGGAAGAGGGCAACTACCGGATCAAGGGTTACGAAGGTCCAAGCCTGGAGTGTGACAAGTGCGGTAGTGAGATGCAGCTCAAGACGGGCCGCTTCGGCAAGTTCTTTGGCTGTACCAATCCTGACTGCAAGAACACTCGCAAGCTGCTCAAGAGTGGCGACGCAGCTCCACCGAAGATGGATCCGGTGAAGATGCCTGAGCTCAAGTGCGATAAGGTCGACGATACGTACATTCTGCGTGACGGCGCATCCGGGTTGTTCCTCGCGGCCAGTCAGTTCCCGAAAAATCGTGAAACCCGCGCCCCGCTGGTCATGGAGATTGCACCGCACAAGGACGAGATCGATCCGAAGTATCACTTCCTGTGTGATGCACCGAAAAAAGATCCGGACGGACGCCCAACAGTGATCCGCTACAGCCGCAAGACCAAAGAGCAGTACGTTCAGACTGAAGTGGAAGGCAAGCCAACCGGCTGGAAAGCGTTCTACGACGGCAAGGCCTGGAAGGTCGAAGACAAGCGTTGATTTAACGCCTGACTGAACACAAAGCCCTCGGTATGCTGGTCGTGCCGAGGGTTTTGTTGTTTTGGCTGGGTGAAACTCCGGTAGGAGCGAACTTGTTCGCGAGCCGTTGTGGCTGATACACCGCTTCGCGAACAAGTTCGCTCCTACCAGGAAGCATTTAATTGAGCTAATTTGACAAGGCCTGGCTTCAGGTCTTGCTCATCGCTACGGAGACTGCCGCCATGGCGCACGAACTGTATACCCGCACCAATCAAAAGATTTATTTCGCCGGTCTCGCTCTGGAGTCCATGGGCAAGGCGCAGGAAGGCCGTGCCATGAACGCTCAGGCGCTGTTGCAGGCGGAGCGCGAGTCGGCGTTGTTCCATCTGTATGGCGCTTTGCTGGGTTTGTGTCACGAGATCGCCGGTTACTATCGTCTGCCGCAAGCCAATGCGCCACGTGCCGAGATGCTGCTCAATCAGGAAGTGCTGGATGCTCTGGCGATTCCGGAAATGGCCGAACTGGTTGAGTTGGCTCAACACCGGGAAACCTGGCTGGCTCAGTTGCTGGCAGCGTACAACGCCTTGTTCGAACCGCCGCGTGCGCCGAAAAAAGTGAAAGGCGATGTAACACAGCCATTGATTGTGGCGGTCAACCTCGATGAAAAGCCTGAAGTTGAGCTGACCCGCGAAGAACTGGAAAGCTGGCGCCAACAGCTCAAAGGGCTGGCGATTCGCTTCCGCGAAGGCCTCAGCGAGTGCTGAAGTGCCGTGATGGATGGCTCAATGCCTTCGGTTTTCAAGCCGGCTACTGCAAACAGCTCCGGCAGTACGGCTTGTCATAAAACGGGAACAGACCCTAGGGGCTGGGTCGACAGGCTGCTACAATGTCGGCCTTTCGTGGAGTACTGCCCTGATGCCAACATCGTTTCTTGAAATTGTGGAACTGCCTGACGGCCGTATAGAGCTGCGTCGTGCCGATGATGAGGGGTCGTTGGTGACTTTGGATTTCTCCGCCGATGCCAAAGAGTTCCTGCAAGGGCAACACGTCGAAATCGCCAAGGCAATGTTGAGTGTTGGTGTACAGATGGCGGGTCGTCTTGCTGAAGGCGAGCTGGAAAAAGATACCGGCCCGCGAGTCCTTCACTGAAGCTGACTTCGCCCGTAATACCTAGCCCAGACGAATGTTGAGGCTCTGTGCATCACCCATTTTTGCCGCGCTGATCAGTTGTTGACGCAGTCCTGTACCGAGCGGATTGATCCAGCTGACAACCGTGTGGCTGCGGCCGAGGCGAAGTGCCTCGCGCGTCAGTTCAAATGCGCTTTGCGTCCCGCGTGGCTGCAGCAACAAGATCCGTTCGCGGTTGAGTCCTGCATCACGCAGCCAGCTTTGGGTAAGGCTGGACGGTGGTGCGATCAGGGTCAGCCATCGAGCGTTGGACTCTTCGCTCAGTTCACGCAGGATTGGCGCCAGTAGACTCAGGCAGTTTCCAGCGGCACCACGCAATGACAGCTCACTGAAGACTTCAGGTTCATTGTTCCATGACGGTACTGCGGCTTCTTTGAGCATGGGCGCAATAGGCTGCGCGAGGAATGCTTCAAACAGCGGAAGTTGTGATTGCGGGGCCTGGACGAACTGCATGATGTCTCCTTAGCGACGGATAACGCCGACGCTCAAACCTTCGATAACCAGTTCCTGATCCTTGAGATTCACTTCGATGGGCGCGAAGTCCGGGTTTTCGGCAATCAGCCAGACTTTGCTGCCTTCACGCTTGAATCGCTTGACCGTCACTTCGTCGCCAATGCGCGCTACCACGATCTGGCCGTTGCGGGCCTCACGGGTGGTGTGCACGGCGAGTAGATCGCCATCAAAAATGCCGACATCTTTCATGCTCATGCCTTGCACCCTTAACAGGTAATCGGCACTTGGGTGAAAAAATGCAGGGTTGATGTTGCAGGATTCTTCAATGTGTTGCTGAGCCAGTATCGGCGCACCTGCAGCGACGCGACCGATGATGGGCAAACCACTTTCTTCGGGCTTTGCTTCAAAGCCTGGGATGCGAATGCCCCGGGAAGCGCCCGGCGTCATCTCGATAGCGCCCTTGCGAGCGAGGGCTTTCAAATGTTCTTCTGCGGCGTTGGGCGATTTGAAACCCAGTTCCTGAGCGATCTCCGCACGGGTAGGCGGGTAGCCGTTGTCTTCAAGACAGCGCTTGATGAATCCCAGAATTTCAGCTTGGCGTGGCGTCAGTTTAATCATGTTGATCGCTCTGTCTTTTTATACAGTGACTGGGATTATATACAGTGCGAGCGAGTTGGCAATCGTCCTTTTCTCAGACTTGTTTTCGAGCTCCGGGGGCGGCGCGCCAGGGCGGACCAAGTGGGTGGCTACAGCCCGCGGTTTATATGGTTAAATACGCCCCTGTCGGCCCATGGAGTATCGCGGACTTGACAGATACATAATCTGAAACGTATGTTTCAAACAAGTGTTTGTCAGGCAGAGAACCATGGCCCAGTCGGAAACAGTTGAACGCATTCTTGATGCTGCCGAGCAGTTGTTCGCGGAGAAAGGCTTCGCAGAGACGTCGCTACGGTTGATTACCAGCAAGGCGTCGGTCAACCTCGCGGCGGTCAACTACCACTTCGGCTCCAAGAAGGCGCTGATTCAGGCTGTGTTCTCGCGCTTCCTCGGGCCTTTCTGTATCAGCCTTGACCGTGAGCTGGAGCGCCGTCAGGCCAGGCCTGATCAAAAGCCGACGCTGGAAGAGTTGCTGGAGATGCTTGTCGAACAAGCCCTCGTGGTGCAGCCACGCAGCAATAATGATCTGTCGATCTTCATGCGTCTGCTTGGTCTGGCGTTCAGCCAGAGCCAGGGCCACTTGCGCCGTTACCTGGAAGACATGTACGGCAAGGTTTTCCGCCGCTACATGGTGCTGGTCAACGAGGCTGCACCTCGCATACCTCCCATTGAGCTGTTCTGGCGTGTGCATTTCATGCTCGGTGCTGCGGCGTTCAGCATGTCCGGCATCAAGGCGCTAAGGGCAATTGCCGAAACCGACTTCGGCGTCAACACCTCGATTGAGCAGGTCATGCGCCTGATGGTGCCGTTTCTTGCAGCTGGCATGCGCGCTGAAACCGGTGTGACCGACGCAGCAATGATTGCTGCGCAACTCAAGCCGCGCACCAAAAGCAGCTCTGCTATCCCCAGTACCGCCAAGGCCTGACTGTTCGCGCATTGCGCCAGGCTCGATGATCAAGCACCATTGCCCGGACTGGATATCGGCAATGGTGTTTTTTTATGAGTTCTGGCCTGCAAGGCTCTTTAATGGTGGATGTCGCGGGCACCTGGTTGACCGCCGAGGATCGCCAGTTTCTGCGTCAGCCCGAAGTGGGCGGCCTGATCATTTTTGCCCGCAACATCGAGCATCCGCGTCAGGTTCGTGAGTTGAGCGCGGCGATTCGCGCGGTGCGGCCTGATTTACTGTTGGCAGTGGACCAGGAGGGCGGTCGCGTGCAGCGCTTGCGTCAGGGTTTTGTGCGACTGCCTGCCATGCGTTCGATTGCTGACCAGCCCAATGCCGAGGCGCTGGCTGAGCACTGCGGCTGGCTGATGGCGACGGAAGTTCTGGCGGTAGGCCTGGACCTGAGTTTTGCGCCTGTGCTTGATCTGGACTACCAGCGTAGCGCTGTTGTCGGTACCCGCGCTTTCGAGGGTGACCCCGAACGAGCAGCGTTGTTGGCAGGCGCTTTCATTCGGGGCATGAATGCCGCTGGCATGGCCGCCACCGGCAAGCATTTTCCAGGGCATGGCTGGGCTGAAGCTGACTCCCACGTAGCGATACCCAATGACGAACGCACTCTTGAGCAGATTCGCGCCAATGATCTGGTGCCGTTTGCCCGACTGAGCCAGCAACTGGCGGCAGTGATGCCCGCGCATGTGATTTATCCGCAGGTCGATCCCCAACCCGCTGGTTTTTCCCGGCGCTGGTTGCAGGAGATTTTGCGCGGTGAGTTGAAGTTCGACGGCGTGATTTTCAGCGATGACCTGTCCATGGCGGGTGCCCATGTGGTTGGCGATGCTGCCAGTCGTATTGAAGCCGCATTGAGCGCTGGTTGTGACATGGGGCTGGTCTGTAATGACCGAGCGGCCGCAGAACTGGCGTTGACTGCTGCACAGCGGCTCAAGGTCAAGCCGTCGCCCCGTATCGCCAGGATGCGCGGTCAGGCTTTTGCCAGCACCGAGTATCGTCAACACCCGCGCTGGCTTGCCGCGCTTGAAGCCTTGCGCACCGCGCAATTGATCGACTAAGGATTTCTCATGACTGTTTACGCGATTATCGGTGGTACCGGGCTGACTCAGCTCGAGGGCTTGAGCATTCGTCAGTCTTTGCCGGTGAATACACCCTACGGCGTTCCTTCCGGCGAGATTCAGATCGGTGATTATGCCGGTCGCGAAGTGATGTTTCTGGCGCGTCACGGCCATCCACATCGCTTCCCGCCCCATCAGGTGAATTATCGCGCCAATATCTGGGCCCTGAAGCACGCCGGTGCCGAGGCCATTCTGGCGGTCAACGCGGTGGGCGGGATTCATCCGGCCATGGGCACCGGGCATTTTTGCGTGCCCCATGACCTGATCGATTACACCAGTGGTCGTCAGCACACGTTCTTTGCTGATGATCTGGAGCAAGTGACCCACATCGATTTCAGCTACCCATACAGCGAAGCGCTGCGCGGACGTCTGATTGCGGCGTTGGCGGCTGAGGGTTGTGAATTCAGCGAGCGGGGCGTTTATGCCTGCACACAAGGGCCGCGTCTTGAAACTGTGGCCGAGATCATCCGACTTGAGCGCGACGGCTGCGACATCGTAGGCATGACCGGCATGCCGGAAGCTGCGCTGGCTCGTGAGCTGGAACTGGAATATGCCTGCCTGGCGCTGGTGGTCAATCCGGCCGCGGGCAAGTCGTCCGCTGTTATCACCATGGCTGAAATCGAACAGGCCTTGCATGACGGGATGGGGAAAGTGAAGGCGACACTGGCACGGGTGCTGGGCGCGGTTTGACAAGGTTTACTGTGCAGGAGCCGAGCTGGCTCGCGATGAACGATGACTCTATATTCACGATAAACCGCAGTGTTTGAATCGCGGGCAAGCCCGGCTCCCACAAATATCGGCGATCCCTGTAGGAGCTGCCGAAGGCTGCGAAGGCGGTCTTGTCTGACACACCGCCTTCGCAGCCTTCGGCAGCTCCTACAGGGGCGTAATGCCCTTACTTCTTGTCCTTCCTGGTCTGCGCCGGCAATGGCGCAAACAGGGCGGCAATGTCTTCGCTTTGCAGCTTCCAGTCGCCCGTCACCCGGCCATCGAGCACCCCGGCTGCGAGTGCTGACTTTTCCTGCTGCAGGCGCTGGATCTTCTCTTCCACGGTGCCTCGGGCAATCATCTTGTAGACGAATACCGGTTTGTCCTGGCCAATGCGATAAGCACGGTCGGTGGCCTGATTTTCTGCTGCCGGATTCCACCATGGATCGTAATGGATCACGGTGTCGGCTGCTGTCAGGTTAAGACCGGTGCCGCCTGCTTTCAGGCTGATCAGAAAGATCGGCAGCTTGCCCGCCTGGAACGCTTGCACGGGCGTGCGTCGGTCTCGGGTCGATCCGGTAAGGAGGGCGTATTCAATGCCGCGCTGCTTCAGTTCGGCTTCGATCAGGGTCAGCATCGAAGTGAACTGCGAAAACAGCAGAATCTTCCTGCCTTCGGCCAGCAGCTCTTCGAACATCTCCATCAGGCTTTGCAGTTTGGCGGAGTGGCCCTGACGCGGGTTGGCCGGTGCGCTGTTGACCAGACGCAAGTCGCAACATACCTGGCGCAGCTTGAGCAACGCCTCAAGGATGATGATCTGGCTGCGCGCTACACCTTTGCGGGTGATCTCGTCGCGGACTTTCTTGTCCATGGCCAGGCGAACAGTTTCGTATACATCGCGCTGGGCTTCGTTAAGTTCGACCCAATGGATGATCTCGGTCTTGGGTGGCAGCTCGGTGGCGACCTGTTCCTTGGTGCGACGCAGCAGGAACGGTTTGATTCGCGCGTTCAAATGCTGAAGGCGCTCCATGTTGCCGTGCTTCTCGATAGGATTGCGGTAGTTGCTGTTGAATTCCTTGCTGCTGCCCAGCCAGCCCGGCATCAGGAAGTGGAACAGCGACCACAGTTCGCCCAGATGATTTTCCAAAGGTGTACCACTGAGGCACAGACGTTGTCTGGCATTCAGGCTGCGAGCGGCCTGGGCGGCTTTGCTGTTGGGATTCTTGATGTATTGCGCTTCATCAAGGATCAGCGTGTGCAACTGCAGCTTCGCCAACACTTCTTCGTCACGAGGTAGCAGGGCATAAGTCGTCAGAATCAAGTCATACTGATTCAGATTTTCGAAGTCGGCGTGGCGATTGGCGCCATACAACGCCAGTACCCGCAATTGCGGCGTGAAGTTCTCGGCCTCGTCCAGCCAGTTGGGAATCAGGCTGGTGGGCATCACGGCCAGCGCCGGACGATCCAGGCGGCCGGCCTGTTTCTCCATGAGCAGGTGTGCCAGGGTCTGCAGGGTTTTACCCAGACCCATGTCATCGGCCAGCACGCCACCGACTTCCAGTTCACGCAACGACTGCATCCAGCTCAGGCCTTCGTGCTGGTAGGGCCGCAATGTGGCGTTAAGCCCTTCGGGTACGACGACCGGAGCGTCCTTGATATTGGCCAGCCGGTCCGCGAACTGGCGTAGACGATCGCCGCCTTGCCAGCTCAGGGGCAAGTCATCCAGCTCACCGAGGCGCGTGGCGTCGGCAGTGTTCAGCCGTAACGAGTTGCTGCCTTCTTCGCGCCAATAAAAATCGCCCAGGGTGGCCAGTACCGGTTTCAGACGCCCGTAGGGCAGGGCGATCTGCACCGGCCCACCGCCATTTTGGGTGAAGTGATTGAGCTGCACGAGCAGTTGTTCGTCGTCGCCGCGCTTGGCGATCCCGGCCGCGCTCATCAATTCCGGATGACTGCGCAGCAGGTTGATCAGGATCGGAAGCAGACTCAAGCGTTCGCCGTTGACGATGATGCCCAGTTCCAGATCGAACCAGTCGCGCTCGGCCTCTTCGTCAATGACCGCGTACCAGTCGTCCACGGGCGTCACGTCGAAGGCAAAGTCGTCAGTGATAACGATTTCCCAGCCTTGTTCTTCAAGGCGCGGCAAGTCGTTGAGCACGAAGTGCAGCCAGGCCTTGTCGTTGGGCAGGTCGAACATATCACCGGCGGTGTCCGGCAGCGCTTTGCTTTGCCGCGTTGCGACCCGGAAACCCATGTCCTGCAGAACCTGGCGTTGCTGGCGTTCCAGCTCGCCCTGACGGCGGATACGCAGGGTCTCTGTTTCACGGTGTTCGATGATGTCGCTTTTCTGGTTAACCAGATCGCTGCCCAGAGAGCTGACCAGGATGCTGACGTTAGCCGTGCCGGTGGCGTAGTGTTTGTCGTAGCCGAAGGCAAGGGCGGCGCGATGCTGGATGTGCCGTTGCATGCGGCCGTTACGCGGTTCGTAGGCGCTGAACTCGACGCTGGCCAGCATCAGGCGTGGCTGCGGCTTGATGTCATCGACCAGTCGTTCGGGCAGGGCTGGCGCTTTTTCGATGCGCGGTCGCTGCACAGACGGAGTGGTGTCCAGCGCAGCCTCCAAAGCGTTGCTGTTCTGCGGTGCATGAAGATAAAACAAGGCCGCCACACAATGCTTGCAGTTCTCGCGCATCGGGCAAGTGCATTTGCATATCAGGGCATTGGCGAAGCGGTCAGGGTCTCTGAACTTGAAAGTCTGTGTATAGACTTCCGAACCTGAGCCTCGGCATGTCGTACGTGCGGAGTCAGGGTTGAGTTCCTCAAGCTGAATACGGTCTTCGTGGGCATAGTCAAACCCCCGTTCAACGGTTCTGCTGGTAAATAAATCTGTCCACGACCAAGCGAGGACCTTTTCAAGATTGGACGACACAGTTCAGGACAGCCCTACGCCGTAGCGATGCTTGAATGGAAAAAGAAGCACGTGTTGCGCTACTTGAATAATTAAAGAGGCGATACTTTCACCAGCATGGCCAGACTTCCGTGGTCCATATAGATCAATTCGCCGTTCTTGACCCGGGTGGTCTGTTTCAGGCGTTCGCTGCTGGTCAGCACACCATGGGCATCAAGCTGGTTGACCCAGAAGTCTGCCGCGATATCGGTGAAGCGTGCAATGCCTATGCTCAAGGTGCCTTCAATCGGGAAGTGTCCCCACCGTTCCTCACCGCTGCTGACGGCGACCTTTCCCGGCTCCGCACTCAGGCTCTGCTGCCAGGCGCGGTGCAGCAATACCTGATAAGTACCGCTGGCGTTGAGTTTGTCAGCCAGGTCCTTCAAGGCAACGCCGCGCTCACTCTGTGCATCAATCTTCTGTGCGTTGGCTGCCCAGTTCTCGGGTGCGACCTGACGCGTTGCAGCCGGTTCGCCTTGCTGGCGGAACAGGATCATTTCGACCTGAAAGTTGCCATCGGCAAAGGCTGCTGGCGCGATCAGCGTCAGCAGCAGGATGAGTGAGTGAAGCACACGCATGGATGAATCCTTCAAGCAGTTTTCGGGGTCAGGCGCTCGAACAGCGCTTCAATGGTGTTAAAGCGTTCTTCCGGACGCTCCATGGGCACCATGAATTTGAACAGCGTGGCACCTTCGAACTTATAGCGGTTGGGTTGGCCCTGAATCAATTTAATCAGGGTCAGTGGATCAACCGGCGTGTCGGCAGCAAATTCGATGCGCCCGCCTTGTGGGCCTGCGTCGACCTTCTTGATACCCAGTTGCTCGGCCTGCAATTTGAGCAGGGTAATGCGCACCAGATGCTTGGTTGGCTCGGGGAGCAAGCCGAAGCGATCGATCATTTCCACTTGAAGATCCTTGAGGCTGTCTTCGTCAGTGGCATTGGCGATGCGCTTGTAGAGAATCAGGCGGGTATGCACATCCGGCAAATAGGCCTCCGGTATCAGGGCTGGCACGCGCAGGTTGATCTCCGGTCCGCCGCCCAGTGGTTGATCAAGGTTCGGTTGTTCGCCCTTGCGGATCGATTTCACCGCACGTTCGAGCATTTCCATGTACAGCGTGAAGCCTACTGCCTGAATCTGCCCGCTCTGGCCGTCGCCCAGCAGCTCGCCCGCGCCACGGATTTCCAGGTCGTTGGTGGCCAGTACAAAACCGGCACCCAGATCTTGAGTATTGGCGATGGCCTCCAGACGCTTTTCTGCATCCGGAGTGATTTGCTTGCGTGGCGGTGTCAGCAGGTAAGCATAGGCCTGGTGGTGACTGCGTCCAACCCGGCCACGCAATTGGTGTAGTTGCGCCAGACCGAATTTATCAGCGCGCTCGATAATGATGGTGTTGGCACTTGGTACGTCGATGCCGGTTTCGATAATGGTCGAGGCGATCAGAACGTTGAAGCGCTTGTGATAGAAGTCGCTCATCACCTGTTCGAGGTCGCGTTCACGCATTTGCCCGTGACCGATACCGATACGCGCTTCCGGCACCAGTTCGGCCAGATCGGCGGCGCATTTTTCGATGGTCTTCACATCGTTGTGCAGGTAGTACACCTGACCGCCGCGCAGCAGTTCACGCAGCAAGGCTTCTTTGACCGTCGGCTTGTTCTGTTCCATGACGAAGGTGCGCACCGACAGGCGTCGGGCGGGCGGCGTGGCGATGATCGACAGATCGCGCATGCCCGACACTGCCATGTTCAGCGTGCGCGGGATCGGTGTCGCGGTCAGGGTCAGAATATCGACTTCGCTGCGCAACGCCTTTAGCTGCTCTTTCTGACGCACACCAAAACGGTGTTCTTCGTCGATGATGACCAGGCCCAGGTTCTTGATCTTCACGTCGTCCTGCAGCAGCTTGTGCGTGCCGATGACGATGTCGATCTTGCCCTCAGCCAGATCCGCGACCGCGGCACTGACTTCCTTGGCGGACTTGAAGCGACTCATCACTTCAACGCTCACCGGCCAATCGGCGAAGCGGTCGCGGAAGCTGTTGTAGTGCTGCTGGGCGAGCAGGGTGGTCGGCACCAGAATCGCCACCTGACGACCACCATGCACGGCAATGAACGCTGCGCGCATGGCCACTTCGGTCTTGCCGAAGCCCACATCGCCGCAGACCAGCCTGTCCATGGGTTTTGGCGCGAGCATGTCGGCGCGTACGGCATCGATCGTGGTTTGCTGGTCTGGTGTTTCTTCGAACGGAAAGCCCGCGCTGAACGTGGCGTAGTCGGCTTTGGGGTCGGCGAATGCGTAGCCTTCGCGGGCAGCGCGGCGGGCATAAATGTCCAGCAGCTCGGCCGCGACGTCGCGCACTTGTTCGGCGGCTTTGCGTTTGGCTTTCTGCCAGGTTTCCGAGCCCAGTCGGTGCAGCGGGGCCAGAGCGTCGTCGCTGCCGGTATAACGGGCGATCAGGTGCAGGTTGGCCACCGGGACATACAGCTTGGCGTCCTCGGCGTAGGCCAGCATCAGGAACTCGGCGACCTGATTTTCCACTTCCAGCGTCGCCAGCCCCAGATAGCGACCGACGCCATGGTCGATGTGAACGACCGGAGCACCTTCACGCAGTTCGGTGAGGTTTTTGATGACGGCGTCATTATTGCCACCGTCGGTGCGTTTCTCACGACGCCGACGCTGCATCACGCGTTGCCCGAACAGCGGGCTTTCAGCGATCAGGGCGATAGCAGGTTGTTCGAGCAGCAGGCCGTCATCCAGTGGAGCGATGGTGATCGACAGGCGATCCTTGCCCTCAACGAAGTCATTCCAGCTGTCGACCGTTTTAGGTCGCAGCTTCAGACGTTCGAGCAGTTCCAGCAGCACCTCGCGGCGACCCGCTGACTCTGCGGTAAACAGGATGCGGCCGTCGAACTCTTCAATGAATTTCGACAGGGCGGCCAATGGCTGACTGGCCTTGGCTTCGATCGCCAGCTCCGGCAGCAACTGCGCCGGAAAGCGCTCACGGCCGACGCCGGTGTCGACGTCCTGCTGGCTCGCCACTACCCGAGGCCAGCTTTTCAGGCGGGCAAAGCAGTCTTCCACAGGCAGGAACAATTCAGCGGGAGGCAGGAGAGGCCGCTCGGGGTCTACGCGACGCTCCTCGTAACGGTTGCGTACGTCATTCCAGAAGTTTTCTGCGGCCTGTTCAATGCCCGGCAGGGAAAACACTTGAGTGTCCTGAGGCAGATAGTCGAACAGCGTCGAGGTCTCTTCAAAGAACAATGGCAGGTAATACTCGATACCGGCCGGTGTGATGCCGCTGCTCAGGTCCTGAAAGATCGGGCTGCGACGGAAATCCACATCAAAGCGTTCGCGAAACCGGGCCTTGAAGCGTGTCACCTCTTCCTTTTGCAACGGGAATTCACGCGCAGGCAAAAGGCGAACCGACTCGACTTTATCGATGGAGCGCTGGGTTTCAGGATCAAAGGTGCGCAGCGTTTCGATTTCGTCATCGAACAGGTCGATCCGGTACGGCAGTTTGCTGCCCATCGGGAACAGGTCGATCAGGTTGCCGCGTACCGTGAATTCGCCGTGCTCGTAAACCGTGTCGACATACCGGTAGCCGCTGGCCTCCAGGCGTGTGCGCATGGCCTCGATATCAAGCGTCTGGCCAATGTCCAGAACCAGACTGCTGCCCAGCAGGAATTTGGTCGGCGCCAAACGATGTAGGGCTGTGGTGATGGGCACTACCAGAACGCCATGCACCAGCTCTGGCAGGCGATAAAGGCTCGCAATCCGCTGGGAAATGATGTCCTGATGCGGTGAGAACAAATCGTAGGGCAGGGTTTCCCAGTCCGGGAAATGCAACACCGGCAAGCTGGGTGCGAAGAACTTCAGCTCTTGCTCGAGTCGCTCGGCACTTTGGCTGTCGGCGGTCAAAAGCAGGGTGAAGCGCTTGGCGGCACTGGCAGCCTCGGCAATCGCCAGGCTCAGCGCGGCACCGGGAAGGTTGCCCCAGTGTTGTTTGCCTGCCGCGGCAGGGAGTAGCGGTAGACGCAGAACAGGCACGGAAGATTGAGCTCCAAGCGTTGCGACGAGGGCCGCGATTGTACCGGGGGAAGGGTGCAAATGTCAGGTCTAAGACTACGCTGTGATTCAGAAGTGCACGCCTTGGCAATTTCTGAAGTGCAGCGGAACAAAATGTAGTGCTCGCTGATCTGACTACGGCGCATTGCCCTTAAACAAAGGCGGCGGCATAATGTAGCCCCTTTTTTCAGCCCCTACATGTGGAAGGTTCCCGTGACTCAGAAGCCCGACCAGTGTCTTGGTGAATGGATTGATCGTGAAGCTCTCGCCGAGACGATGATCCCGCTTATCGGTCAGCTCTACCGCAATAATAATGTGGTGAGTTCGATCTATGGCCGCAGCCTGATCAATCGATCGGTTATCGCGATTCTCAAAGCTCACCGCTTTGCGCGTCACCGCCAGTCCGATGCAAGCGAGTTGTCCGTACACGAGACTTTTCCGCTCGTTAAGGCCATGAGCGAGCTCAAGCTGGGCTCAGCCTCGGTGGACCTCGGCAAACTGGCCGTCAAGTTCAAGACTGAAGGCAACGGCCGCACTGCCGAGCAGTTCGTTCGTGAAGAGCTGGCCGAGCTGGTGGGGCAGCAGAACGCTTCGCCACGCAAGGGCACTGATGTTGTGCTGTACGGTTTCGGCCGGATTGGTCGCCTGCTGGCGCGCATCCTGATCGAAAAAACCGGCGGCGGCGATGGCCTGCGTTTGCGTGCAATTGTCGTCCGTAAAGGCGCCGAGAACGATCTGGTCAAGCGCGCAAGCCTGCTGCGCCGCGACTCTGTGCATGGTTCCTTCGATGGCACCATCACTGTTGATGAAGCCAACAGCACCATCACTGCGAACGGCAACCTGATTCAGGTGATCTACGCCAAGAATCCGACCGAGGTGGATTACACCCAGTACGGTATCAAGGACGCACTGCTGGTAGACAACACCGGTGTATGGCGTGATGCCGACGGTCTGGGTCAGCACCTTGGGTGCCCAGGCATCGACCGCGTAGTGCTCACCGCTCCAGGCAAAGGCAAGCTGAAAAACATCGTGCACGGTATCAACCACGGTGAAATCACTGCTGACGACAAGATCGTTTCTGCGGCTTCCTGCACCACCAACGCCATCGTGCCGGTGCTCAAGGCCGTCAACGACAAGTTCGGCATCGTCAACGGTCACGTTGAAACGGTTCACTCGTACACCAACGACCAGAACCTGATCGACAACTTCCACAAGGGCGATCGCCGTGGCCGTAGCGCCGCGCTGAACATGGTAATTACTGAAACCGGTGCTGCCACTGCTGCTGCCAAGGCACTGCCTGAGCTGGCTGGCAAGCTGACCGGCAACGCGATTCGCGTACCGACGCCGAACGTTTCCATGGCGATTCTCAACCTGAACCTTGAGAAAGCGACCACCCGCGAAGAAATCAACGAGTACCTGCGCTACATGGCGCTGCACTCGGACCTGCACAAGCAAATCGACTTCGTGAACTCCCAGGAAGTGGTTTCCACTGACTTCGTCGGCTCGCGCCACGCCGGTGTAGTGGATGCTGAAGCAACCATCGCCAACGATAACCGCGTTGTTCTGTACGTCTGGTACGACAACGAATTCGGTTACAGCCACCAGGTGGTGCGCGTGATGGAAGACATGGCGGGCGTTAACCCACCAGCGTTCCCGCGTTAAGAGCAGTTACAGGCTTTAAGCGACACGCTACAAGCAGAAACGAAAACGCCCCGACCGGGTAACTGGTCGGGGCGTTTTTTGTTGTGCGCTGTTTTTGATGTTCTGTATTGCAGAGATCAGATCTTGTAGGAGCGCGCTTGCCCGCGATAGCGTTGAATCAGGCGATAGTTTCTTGCATGAACTAACGCTATCGCGGGCAATCGCGCTCCTACTGCGGCGACCCCGGATTATCCGGCAGTCACAGCTTCAGGCGCTTGCAGCTTCTGGCCGCCTTTGCGGAACAGCACCAGTGTGGCGACCAGCCCAAGAATTGCTGCGCCTGTCAGCCAGATGCCCGGTGCAGCCTTGTTGTCCAGCGCGTGAATCAGGTAGGTGCACGCTGCCGGGGTAAAGCCGCCAAAGGTCGCAGTTGCCAGGCTGTAGGCCAGGGAGAAGCCGGTCGTGCGCACTTCTACCGGCATGATCTCGGTCAGGGCAACCACCATCGCGCCGTTGTACGAGCCGTACAGGAATGACAACCAGAGCTCGACCATCAGCAGGTTACCGAAGCTCGGGTTGGCGACCAACCAGGACAGGGCAGGGTACGCCGTCGCAATGGCCAGAACGGTTGCGGCAACCAGCAAAGGTTTGCGGCCAATACGGTCAGACAGCGCGCCCATCACCGGCAGCCAGATGAAGTTCGAAATCCCGACGAAAACCGTGACGATCAAACTGTCGAGGTCGGACAGGTGCAATTCGTTTTTACCGAAGGTCGGCGTATACGCAGTAATCAGGTAGAAGGACACGGTGGTCATGATCACCAGCGCCATGCCGCCGAGCACCAGGCCGAAGTTCTGGCCAATCGAGCGCACCACTTCTTTCAGCGTCGGGCGATGAGTGCGAGCTTCGAATTCCGGGGTTTCTTCCATCGAGCGGCGAATCACGAAAATCACCGGTACGATCAGGCAACCGATCAGGAACGGCACGCGCCAGCCCCATTCGCCCATCTCTTCCGGGCTCAGCCAATGGTTCAGGGCAACACCCAGCAAGCCGGCGAAGACCACGGCGGCCTGCTGACTGGCGGACTGCCAACTGACGAAGAAACCTTTACGGCCAGGGGTAGATATCTCCGCCAGATAAACCGAGACACCTCCCAGTTCCACGCCAGCAGAAAAGCCCTGTAGCAAACGACCCAGCAGCACCAGCAACGGCGCAGCGACGCCGAGGGTTGCATAACCCGGCACACAGGCAATCAGCACTGTGCCCATGGCCATCATCGCCAGGGTGACAACCAGACCTTTTTTTCGGCCGTGGCGGTCAATGTAAGCGCCAAGGAAGATCGCCCCCAGCGGACGCATGAGGAAGCCAGCGCCGAACGTTGCCAGTGAAAGCATCAGTGAGGCGAATGCGCTGTCGGCAGGGAAGAAGGTTTTGGCGATGGCAGTGGCGTAGAAGCCGTAGACCATGAAGTCAAACATTTCAAGGAAGTTGCCGCTGACAACGCGAAATATCGCCTTGCCTTTGCCGGTGTTCGAGGTCATTGAAAATTACTCGCTTGGGCTATCTGGTCAGGGCCTCGCGCACTTTCAACATTAGCCAGAGGGCTCTGGTCCGGTTATGTTGAAGCGACAAAGGCCCCAAAGGATCCGTTGTATTTTTATGTCCTGCTGCACCGCTTGAGGCTCCTGCCTGCACGCACTGCACAATTGTAACGATATGTGTAAAACGCCTTAAAGACAACTCTTGATACTTTGTACGTGCATTCGGCAGACCGTTGGCAGGGGCCGGATTGCATTACTTTTGTATGTCATTGCCAGCCCGTCGAAGGTGTTAACTCCGGTGAGATATTTCAATCACCAAGAGTTAAATCCATGACGATCAAACTGGCCGTGGCGGAGCAATTCGCCTCCCGTCCTTCTCTGCGTGAGCTGGCTACGAGCAGCCTGCGCAGTGCTTTAATTGTGCGTTTTCCAGACCTGGCCATCGACCCTGAGGCGGTTTCGGTCGTGCCCCGGACCTCAGGCGACCCGGCTATGTCGCCCAAATCAATAAGGCCTTCTCTGGTGGATAGCCTTTTTGAATATTTTCAGCGCCGGGCAACACCGCAGTGGACGAACACTGGCTTTGCGCTTATGGCCGATCACGGTGCTTCATCTGAGCAGCCATTAGCTGTGGATATGGAGGAAATCAGTACCATCGTCGACCAGTCAGCATTGGCGCTGATCGGCGACTTCAAACAGTCGATTGCTGATTTCTGGAGCCGGCCCTGCGCCATCGGTGGCAGGCTTACGACTCGCTGGGCCTGGCTTTCGCAGTCGATCAGGCGAGATGTCATGGGTCGGTTGGCGGCGCTTGATGCGTCTCGTTCAGATCAGCGTGCCATGCTCCGTACCATCACTACTCTGTGTGGCAAAAACGAACAGCCGGGGGTTCAGGCGGGTATTGCGTATGTAACGCTGATTCAGGATGGTGTTTCGGAAACGCGGGGGATACCCGCGTTAGTGGCACTTGAACAGTCGACGACCGACCCTGAGGTATTGGTTTACCGTCTTTTCGGGGAGAGTGAACGCTACACGCTGGCTGGCTGGGTGACGCGCCTGCGGCAGGACTTCATTCAGGACCCCAGGCATCAATCTCTGGAGTGGGGGTTCTACGAGCCTGATAACGATGTGTTCGAGGATCTGGGTCGTGCCATTCTGGAAAATCAGATCAGGGCCGTGCATTACTTGACTCATGCAGCCTATCTGGAAGTCGCGACGCTTGAGCGTTACCTGGAAGCGTCGACAGATGTTGGGGCTTTATTCGTCAAACAGCCAAAGGCTGATGCCGAGTCGCTTCCTGAATGGCTAAGCAAGGCAAGCGATTCGGACCGAATCTCTTACAGCCGATCCATGACCGCTTTGGCTGTATTGCAAGCCAATACGCAAGGCAGGACATTTAACGAGGGATTGCCGCCCATCGCGGAGTTTGCGTCTCAGGCCCTTGTGAGGCAGATGCTTGAGGATCATCCAGACGCCACACAGGTACCTTTGAGCGAGATAGAGCTGGTCATCGACAAAGTGACCGCTGTGGCCGCCGGGTCTGGCGGTCAGGTGTTTGCTCAGGGGGAAGTGGAAAATGTTCGCATGACACTGTCTGAGTTTGCGCTGGAGAATCTTGTCGGCTTACCTGTGGGTACGGTGACGCTACGCCGGAGCACTGATCAGCCTTTGCCGGACTGGCTGACCGTAGGTTATGCCAAGCACCTGGTTCAGGCAGTCAACGTCGGCCAGACCTACCCAGAATTGCTGCGCAGATTGCTGATTACCGATGCCAATGAAGCTGACAGGCGACGCTTGCTGTTCTGCAATCAGTTGCGTATCCAGCTTCCGCTGAAGGCTCTGGAGCAGAAGCTCAAACGGGAAGGGGCGATAAGTGATGCCGGTTGCCGGTTGATTGCTGCCTTGCTGAACGATTTGTGGCCCATGCGCGAAGAAGACGAGCAGTCTGTAGTTCTGCGCACTTTGGGTTTCAAGGCCTGGCACACGGGGCAGGTGGACAATGTCGGCAATATGTTTGTGATTGGCCCGCTGAACATCGAGTCGGGCCCATATCTGCTCTATCAGCCCTTTCTCGCGACGCCTTTGACGCAATTCAGCAACTGGAAAGCTCTGCGTGACGCCATCGCTCAGCCCGGTGCCTTGCAACAACAGGTACTGACCTGGCTGAGTGATGCGGCACGCCCTGTTTATGCCAACGGAGGATTCGATGAGCCACATATAGTCCGCTTCGGGCTTGGCTCCGAGTTTGAGCCGCTTGAGCGGCCGCAACCGACAGTATTGAGCCGCGATGTCATGGCTGGTGATCCGCTTGAAGCGTTGTTCAAAGCCGTTGCCATGGCGCTGGTGCAGTTAGCCGATCGCGAGTCGGTTTCCAACGTCGAAAACCGCTGGGCGAACCTTAAGGAAGGAGGCTGGCTGCTGCTCGAGATGTTGCTACCCCTTGTTGGTGGCTCATTAGGCCACTCCGCGTGGCTTTTGCAATTGCTAGGCAGCGCCGACCAGCTCCTGACGCTGCCGGATGACGCCGAGCAAGGTACGCGCTCGGCGGCGCTTGCGGATTTGCTGCTCAACGTGGCGATGATTGTCCTGCATCAGGGTGTCATATCAGCCTCAGGCCCGGTGGTTCGTAGTGGCAAGCCTGGGGTTGATGCGACGCTCAGCTCTCAAGAAATGGATGAAAACCCGATGGCTCCGCGGACGCTGGATATGTCGGCCGGTAGGGACGGGCTCGATTTCAGCTGGTCCAACCCGCTTTCTCGACTTACTGCAGCTCAGCGCTCCAGGCTGCTGACCTTTAATGTCTCACCCGAACCGCCCCTTGATGCAGTGACTCTCTCTGGTGTTTACACCGGTTTGTACGAGGGCCATGGAAAGTGGTACGCACGGGTTGATGGGAGTTTGTTTCGCGTTATCGCTGACCAGGACTGTGTGTATATCGTTCAGGACGATGACCCTGACGTTAAGGGGCCCTGGCTGACTCGGGACGGCCTGGAGTGGCGGCTGGATCTGGGGCTGCATTTACGTGGTGGCGGCCCAAAACAGAATGCCCGAAAACTCGCGCAGGCTAATGCAGCGAACGCCCGGCGTATTAACGATGGCCTGTCCGAACTTGTGAAGCGGCGTGATGCATTGCTGAAAAACATGCTGGCCTACGATCAGCAGCTAAAAACTGCGCAGGGCCCGGTGCGTCAGCTTTTTATGGATCGCTATGAAAGCGACCTGGCCGAGCTGGTCAGTGTGATGCAAGAGCGTGTCAAACTGGAGCGGGAACACCGGCCGGGGGACCGCCCTGCGGAAAAGGACGTTGCCATCCAGTTGCAGAGTCTGGCCCGGCATATCTGTTACTTCGAAGGCATGCTTTTTCAGGATCAGGCAATCATTGCCAATAATGAACTGGCGAACCTGCGCACCCTGGCCTCTGGCGAAGCAGTGGTGCCCGAGAATGCTGAAGCTTACTTTGATCTGTTCCGCAAGTTGACGATCGCCCAGACAAAAGGGCTGCACTGGTCACAGATGCGTGAGGCCGTTTGGGTTCAACTGCGTGACGTTCCAAAAGTGGGGCAGGAATATTGGCGCAATGAAGTCACAGAGGCATACGGCAACAATCAGCCTTCGAATCTGGACTGGAAAGCCGTTCATATGTTTTCGACGCTTGAGCTGGTGTTCAGTCGTCCAGAAAGCATGTTTAGTGATGACCTGAAGCAACTGAGGACTCTGCGTAACGACCAGAATCTGCATGCGGCGATTGCATCCCACCTTGAGCTGGACAGGCCCAATACGTATTCACTGGCTGAAAGCATCAGTGTTCTGGAAAGTGCGCTCAAAGAGTACGGTCGAGCCAGTGACATCAGTACCTACATTCATGCTTTGGAGTTCTCGGGCAGGAGAGGTCAATACCTTGAGCAGTTCATTGCCCAGATCGGTGCCTTTCAAGATGTCGCCCTGCAACGGCTCACGCTGTTGATCAAGGAAAATACCGAAGCATCAGATACGTTTCCTGAACAGAGGCCCAGGGTTGCGAGGCCTGGCAAGCGGGTGATCAAAACCCGCGGCCACCGGACCTTCATCGGCAACATTCGCCAGAGCGCCGTCGAGTCTGAGGGCGATGTGGTGGATGTCTCCGATGCGCTGACCAGTAAAGTGATCAACACATGGCATCAGCACGCTGACGGTGAGTGGGTTGAGGTCATGACGCCTGAGTCCGCCGCTAAGCCAGTCATCCCCCGCGCCTTGCCAGCAGAGCTGCAGCGGCAGGCCCGGGAACATCTGGCAAGAGTGGAGGGCAGTATCAACAGTGCATGGAGGCAATCAAAACGGGCGAGTGAGCCTGAGGACATGGAAGATATTCTCGTTCAAAGGGCTGAAAAGCTGATCGTGCTGATCGACCAGATGAAGCCCTTCAGTGATGAGGCATCTGCTTCAGGTTTCGCAACAGATATGCAGGATCTGGCAGCGGCGGCCGCCCGCTTGAAAGATCAGGGGCGCTTGATTCGTATTGCGATGATCAAGGCACAGCCACCCACAGCTGCGCGTATCAGTTATCTGCATCAGCAGCGGGAGATCGATATTTCCAGTTTTGGCGGTCGAAAAAATATGTCTGGAGCCCGGCGTGATGATTTCCTTCAGGAGTTTGCCATTCGCGACAAAGACCATCAGATACTCTGGTGGGCGCATTTTCACTACGCTACCGAAAGTGCCAGCCCTGAAGCATTCACCGCGGCGCATCTGAAATTACCGGCGCAGCGGCTGCTGGGCTACAAGGCACTGGTCAAGGCGGCAAAAGCCAATCAGGAGGTGGTCAGCATTTACCGCAGTTCGATAGGCAAGGAGATCGCTCAACGTCTGTTTCTGGTGCTGACCCCTTGAGTGGGGTCGATCGCAGCGTGGCTTGAAAGCTGCGTTGGCTTTTTTTGTGATTTGCGACGGCAAGCGCTTTATCATTTGCAGCCTTGGGGTGTTCGAATGTTTGCCGTCTGCACAACGTAGAGCGTCGCGGGAAAAGCCAGAGCGTCATTTTGTCGCAGACAAAAGTGGCTTGCGGCGCTACCAACGGTTAATGTTCCACGCTTCGGTGGCGGTTTAAACTGCGCGCCAGATTCTGATCCTTCATGTCGCTGGCCGCGACGTGATTTAGCCAGAGATGCCAGAGTGGCACCTCGGCCTGTTCTAAGGAGTACGCATGGCTGTCTACAACTACGACGTAGTAGTACTGGGTTCCGGCCCTGCCGGAGAAGGCGCGGCAATGAACGCCGCCAAGGCAGGGCGCAAAGTAGCGATGGTCGACAGCCGTCGGCAGGTCGGCGGTAACTGCACACACTTGGGCACCATCCCGTCCAAGGCATTGCGTCATTCGGTCAAGCAAATCATTCACTTCAACACTAACCCTATGTTCCGGGCCATTGGCGAGCCACGCTGGTTTTCGTTCCCGGACGTGTTGAAAAACGCCGAAATGGTTATTTCCAAGCAGGTTTCTTCGCGCACTGGCTATTACGCCCGTAATCGCGTTGATGTGTTCTTTGGCACTGGCAGTTTTGCTGACGAGAACAGCATCGATGTGGTGTGCGGCAACGGCGTCGTGGAGAAACTGGTCGCCAACCAGATCATTATTGCCACTGGATCGCGCCCATATCGCCCTGCGGATATCGACTTTTCCCACAAGCGTATCTACGACAGCGACACCATCCTCAGCCTCGGTCACACCCCGCGCAAGCTGATCATTTATGGCGCTGGCGTTATCGGTTGTGAGTACGCTTCGATCTTCAGTGGTCTGGGCGTCATGGTCGAGCTGGTGGATAACCGCGATCAGCTACTGAGCTTTCTGGATTCGGAAATTTCTCAGGCGTTGAGTTATCACTTCAGCAACAACAACGTGATGGTTCGCCATAACGAAGAGTACGAAAAGGTCGAAGGTCTGGATAACGGTGTGATCCTGCACCTCAAGTCCGGCAAGAAGATCAAGGCAGACGCCTTGCTGTGGTGTAACGGTCGTACCGGCAACACTGACAAGCTGGGGCTGGAGAATGTTGGTATCAAGGCTAACGGCCGCGGCCAGATTGAAGTCGACGAAAGCTACCGTACCAACGTGCCGAATATTTACGGCGCGGGCGATGTGATTGGCTGGCCGAGCCTGGCCAGTGCCGCTTACGATCAGGGGCGTTCAGCTGCAGGCGTTGTAGTCGATAACGGCAGCTGGCGCTACGTCAACGACGTGCCAACCGGCATCTACACGATTCCGGAAATCAGCTCGATCGGCAAAAACGAACACGAGCTCACGCAGGCGAAAGTGCCTTACGAAGTAGGCAAGGCATTCTTCAAGGGCATGGCGCGGGCGCAGATTTCCGGCGAACGTGTGGGCATGCTGAAGATCCTGTTCCATCGTGAAACTCTGGAAGTGCTGGGTGTGCATTGCTTCGGCGACCAGGCATCAGAAATTGTGCACATCGGGCAGGCGATCATGAACCAGCCGGGTGAAGCCAATACCCTGAAGTATTTCGTCAACACAACGTTCAACTACCCGACCATGGCTGAAGCTTATCGGGTAGCTGCTTACGATGGCCTGAACCGGCTTTTTTAAGCGACTCCGGCCGGTGGCCTGAGCCGGCCGGGGAGACCGATTTCAGCGATTCTCGAGGGTGGCGCTGGCCAAACCGGGAAAGTCTGTAATCAGGCTGTCCACGCCGAAGTCGGCGAGCCTGCGCATCAGTGCGGGTTCGTTGACCGTCCACACCGACACATGCAAACCCTGACGCTGAGCTTTTTGCTGGCGCTCAGGGGTGCAGAGTGTCCAGTTCAATGCCAGGTACTCGCAGCCATAGCTTTGCGCGACTTTCAGCGGGTCGAGCCATGCGTATTCGGCCACTAGGCCGCGCGATATGTCCGGCGTCAATTCCAGTGCGGCTTTGAGCACTTCCCGAGAGCTTGAGGTGATGGTGATCTTGTCCAGCAGGCCGTGGCGCTGAGCCATTTCACGGATGGCCAGTACGGTTGATGCGGCCCGGGTGCGGGACGCGCTTTTGACTTCCAGCTGCCAGTGCTCGAAATCGCACTTTTCGAACAGCTCTTCAAGGCGTGGGATCGGGCAGGGATTGATCCAGCCGGGGCCGCCTTTGCGTGCGTCATACGTCACCAGGTCAGCGGCGCTGTGTTCGATGACTTTGCCGCGCCTGTCGGTGGTGCGCTTCAGGGTCGGGTCGTGAATCACCATCAATTCCCCGTCACTGGACAGGTGCAGGTCCAGTTCACAGCGCCGTACGCCGTGCTTGAGGCATTCCTGAAAGCTGGTCAGGGTGTTTTCCGGTGCTTCGCCTTTGGCGCCGCGATGGCCATAAATAAGGGTCACGTTTACTCCTGGTGGCCTTCAAGGCGTTGGTCTTGGTTTGATAGTCAGTTATGTACTGTTATCGAAATGCATCCTCTGGATGAAATACATTCCCTGTAGGAGCTGCCGAAGGCTGCGAAGCATTTAGTCTGACGCACCGCCATCGCAGCCTTCGGCAGCTCCAGGTGCAGCGTCTGCTTGGCCTGCTTTCGTTTACTCAGGCTTTTCCTGCTCCAGCGCCTGACGCCGCAGCGCAGCTTGTCGTTGCAAAATGTATCTGGCCAACAGCTGTCTTTGCGAGTCGGGCAGGTCGATGAACTCGGTGCCGATCTCGAATTGGCCGTCCAGCAGAATGTCGCAATGGGTCACTTTGGCGTGGAGCATCAATGCTGACGCTTGCGGCATCAAGACCATTTTTATCGATAGCTGGGCATCGACGGCGAAGCTTGTAGCGCTGTGAAATTGCACGCCACCTTCGGAAATAGTCACGGGTTGCGGGGCGCCCAGCTTGCCCAGAGTGGTTTGCGCCACCACCCGGCCAAGCAGTTCGATGCGCTTGCCAAACGATTGCATCAGGCTGTTCACCACCCGGTCGCGGTCGTCCAGCTGGCGTAGAAGATGCTGGGATTCGAACTCGGCTATGTGCAACTCGCTGAGCAGTTCGAAGAGTGCCGAGGTTTCGCGCATGGCCTGGTGCCCAGTCTCGTCGGTACTGGACAACAGGTTAATTTCAAGTGCGACGCTGTCCTCGATACGGTAGTATTCGCGGCGTTCTTCTTCATCTAATGTCGACATGGCGAACCCATGGTAGCGGCGATGGTCATAGTGGTTGCTCGCAGTGCTCAGAGTGATTTCGAGTGTAAAGCTGCCTGCTCAGGCCCGCCACAAGGACGTTCCCATTCCTCCGAACAAGTCCCTAAATGTTCAGACCTCTTTTTGTATTCATAGGCACGCGTTACACCCGTGCAAAACGCCGTAATCATTTCGTCTCCTTCATTTCCCTGACTTCCATGATCGGTCTCGCCCTGGGCGTAGTGGTGATGATAGTCGTGTTATCGGTCATGAATGGTTTCGATCATGAAATGCGTACTCGCGTACTCGGCATGGTCCCGCACGCCACCATCGAAGCCGGTGAGCCGATCGGCAACTGGCAGAGTCTGGCTGACAAGGTCAGGCAAAACCCGCAGGTGCTGGCTGTTGCCCCGTTTACCCAGATGCAGGGCTTGTTGACCAATAACGGCAACGTGCAAAAGGTCCTGCTTAATGGCATCGACCCGGCGCAAGAGCGGAAAGTTTCGATCATCGATAACTTCATGAAGCAGGGGAAGCTGGATGATCTGGCTGCCGGTGACTTCGGCATCGTGATCGGCGACAAGGCTGCCACCAAGCTCGGGGTTGGCATTGGCGACAAGGTGACGTTCGTAGCCCCTGAAGTGACTGTGACGCCCGCCGGTATGTTCCCGCGCATGAAGCGTTTTACCGTGACAGGTATTTTTCATGTTGGAGCCGGTGAGCTGGATGGCTACCTCGGCCTGACCAATATTGATGACCTGGGCCGCCTGCATCGCTGGAAAGCCAACGAAGTGCAAGGGCTGCGCCTGAAATTCGAAGACCTGTTCGAAGCGCCTCGCACCTCTTATCAAATCGCCCAGACCCTCGGCGAACACAACTACTATTCCCGTGACTGGACCCGCACCCACGGCAACCTGTATCAGGCGATCCGCATGGAAAAAGCCATGATCGGGCTGCTGCTGTTGCTGATTGTCGCCGTCGCAGCCTTCAACATCATTTCCACGCTGGTGATGGTGGTCAACGACAAGAAGGGCGACATCGCGATCCTGCGCACCCTGGGCTCTACGCCCGCGCAGATCATGGCGATTTTCATGGTCCAGGGCACAGTGATCGGTGTGGTCGGCACGTTCATCGGCGCTGTAGTGGGCATTATTGCTGCGCTCAACGTCAGTGCTGCTATTTCCCTGCTGGAAGGCCTGATTGGCCACAAGTTTCTCAATGCCGATGTGTACTTCATCGACTACTTGCCATCGCAACTGATGGCTGAAGATGTGTTGATGGTCTGCGGCGCGGCATTGGTCCTGAGTTTCCTCGCCACCCTGTATCCGGCCTGGCGCGCAGCGCGCACCCAACCGGCGGAGGCGTTACGTTATGAGTGAGTCGGGCATGAGTGATAAAGCAGTATTGAGTTGCCGCAACCTGGGCAAATCCTATGAGGAAGGCCCTGAGTCGGTAGTGGTCCTGTCCGGGTTGCAACTGGAGTTGTTTCCGGGCGAGCGCGTGGCGATTGTCGGCAGTTCAGGCTCTGGCAAAAGTACCTTGCTCAATTTGTTGGGCGGCCTGGATACACCTTCCGAAGGCAGTGTCTGGCTGGCTGGCGAAGAGCTTTCCGCATTGGGCGAAAAGGCCCGTGGCCTGCTGCGTAATCGCGCGCTGGGCTTCGTTTATCAGTTCCACCACTTGTTGCCGGAATTCACTGCGCTGGAAAACGTCTGCATGCCGCTGCTGATCGGCAAGACGGCGATCCCGGAAGCGCGTCAGCGTGCGACCGCGCTGCTGGAGCGGGTAGGGCTGGGACACCGTCTGGCGCACAAACCTTCCGAGTTGTCCGGTGGTGAACGTCAGCGTGTGGCAATCGCAAGGGCGCTGGTCAATCAGCCAGGGCTGGTGATGCTTGATGAGCCTACGGGTAACCTCGATCACCACACCGCGCAAGGTATTCAGGACCTGATGCTGGAGCTGAGCACTTCGTCGCGCACGGCGTTTCTGGTGGTGACTCACGACATGAATCTGGCCAGACAGATGGATCGTGTATGGCGCCTGGAAGGCGGTCGTCTGGTAGAAGCCTGACCTCTCCAGCCCGGCGCAATTGATCGCGCCGGGATTTGATTTTTTGCGACAATTTTTCCCACGGTGCACTGCGAATGTTTCGACCGTTATCAATATTTATTGGCGCGCGCTACACACGTGCCAAGCGCCGCAACCATTTCATCTCGTTCATTTCCATGACTTCGATGATCGGGTTGGCGCTGGGCGTGCTCGCGATGATTGTGGTGCTGTCCGTGATGAATGGTTTTCAGCGGGAAATGAGCTCGCGCATTCTCGGCATGGTGCCCCATGCAGTGATCGCGGGCGTCAAGCCGCTGGACGACTGGAAGCCGGTTGCGAACGCTTCGTTGAAGAATCCGGAAGTCACGGCCGCTGTGCCATTCACCGAAATGGACGGCATGCTCTCTTACAAGGGCGCGATGCAGCCGATTCAGATCAGTGGCGTTGATCCGGCGCTGGAGCACGAGGTGTCGATCGTCACCAAACACATCGTGCAGGGCAAGCTTGAAGATCTAAAAGCGGGCGAGTTTGGTGTCGTGTTGGGCGAGTTGAGCGCCCGTCGCTTCCGTCTGAACGTCGGCGATAAACTGACATTGATCGTGCCTGAAGTCAGCAGCGCGCCGGGCGGCATCACGCCACGCCTGCAACGCCTGACGGTGGTCGGCATTTTCAAGGTTGGCGCCGAGCTTGACGGCTCCATGGCTTTGATCAACGTCGCAGACGCCGCGCAGATAAACCGCTGGCAGCCTGATCAGGTGCAGGGTGTGCGTCTGGCTCTAAAGGATCTGTACAAGGCGCCTGAAGTCTCGAAAACAATTGCCGGAGGCCTCGGAGCAGATTATCGCGCCGATGACTGGACTCACACCCAGGGCAGCCTGTTCAGCGCGATGAAGATGGAGAAGACCATGATCGGCCTGCTGTTGCTGATGATCGTCGCCGTCGCTGCGTTCAATATCATTGCTACGCTGATCATGGTGGTGAACGACAAGGGCGCGGACATTGCAATCCTGCGCACCATCGGCGCGACACCGCGACAGATCATGACCATCTTCATGGTTCAGGGAACGGTCATCGGTATCGTCGGGACGATCATTGGTGGCGTGCTGGGGATTATTGCCGCGATCAACGTCAGCAGTCTTGTGGGCTGGATAGAGCGGGTCAGTGGACAGCACATCTTCAGCTCTGACGTGTACTTCATCAGCAATCTGCCTTCCGAGTTGCAAGCGGGCGATGTGGTGCTGATTTGCAGCGCGGGCTTTATCCTGAGCTTCCTGGCCACGCTTTACCCGGCCTGGCGCGCGGCGCAGATTCAGCCTGCGCATGCATTGCGGTATGAGTGATTGATGGCTCGGGCCTGACTCGATTCTGTTCGTCTGGCCCGGTCACTCACTTCATTGACTTCAGCCTTTGTTCGTCGCCACTCTGGAGAACACCATGCCCTATATTGCCCGCTTCACACTGGTTGCTGCACTGCTGACACTCAGTCAGCCATTGCTTGCTTCGCCAGCTCCCGCCCTTACGTTCGGACATGCTGCGCCTGCCGCCCAGGCTTCGCGCACCATTGAACTGGTATTGGGGGATATGTATTTCGACCCCAAGGCGGTGCAGGTCAAGGCCGGTGAGACGGTGCGCTTCGTGCTGATCAACAAAGGCCAGTTGCTGCATGAGTTCAACCTGGGCGATGCGGCGATGCACGCCAGCCATCAGCAGGAAATGATCAAAATGCAACAAAGCGGCATGCTGACGCCTACGGGTATGGCTCATCACGACATGGGCCATGGCTCCATGGAAATGAAGCACGATGATCCGAACAGCGTGCTGGTTGAACCGGGCAAAACCACCGAGCTGACGTGGACCTTTGCCAAGGCCAGCAATCTTGAGTTCGCCTGCAATCTGCCTGGGCATTATCAGGCCGGTATGGTCGGCAAGCTGACAATTACCGACTAGTCGCTGAAAGCTCGGCGCAAACCCTATAAACTGGCGCTTATTCCGTCAGCTTTATGTGATTCAGGTACTTTCATGCACCCCGCAGCCGAACACTCGCCGCTAGGCAAGTCCAGCGAATATATCGCCACTTACACGCCGTCTCTGTTGTTCCCGATCCCGCGTGCCGCCAAATGGGCCGAGCTGGGTCTGACCGCCGAGACGTTGCCGTATCAGGGCGTCGACTTCTGGAATTGCTACGAGCTTTCCTGGCTGCTGCCCTCCGGCAAGCCGGTGGTGGCCATCGCCGAGTTCAGCATTCCGGCTGATTCGCCGAATATCATCGAGTCGAAGTCGTTCAAGTTGTACCTCAACTCGCTCAATCAGACGGCCTTTGCTGATCGTGCAGAGCTGACTGCAACGCTGGTCAAGGATTTGTCTGCCGCGGCGGGTAAGCCGGTAGGCGTGCGTATCCGCACTCTGGCGGACATTGAGGGCGAAGGCGTGGCGACGATGCCGGGGCTTTGCATCGATGAGCTTGATGTGAGCATCAATAGCTACGACCGGCCTCAGCCAGAGCTGCTGCGTTGCGATGATTCCCGTATTGTCGAGCAAAGCCTGCACAGTCACTTGCTCAAATCCAATTGCCCGGTGACCAGTCAGCCGGACTGGGGCAGCGTAGCGGTGGAGTATCGCGGCGCAGAGCTGGATCCTGCGAGCCTGTTGGCTTACATCGTCAGCTTCCGCCAGCATTCGGATTTTCATGAGCAGTGTGTCGAGCGGATGTTTCTCGACCTGCAGCGTTTGCTCAACCCGGAGAAGTTGACCGTCTATGCGCGTTATGTGCGGCGTGGTGGTCTGGATATCAATCCGTATCGCAGCACTGACTCGATCAGCCCGGATAATCGCCGACTGGCCAGGCAGTAAGCATAAAAAAAGCCCGTCTTCGACGGGCTTTTTGCTGCTGGTTGGCAGGCGGTGCGTTCTAGCGTCTTGTGGCATCAAATACCGATATTGCCCAAGGTCACAACAATGTTGCGCAGAGTCCCTGCAATGCCAGGATGCTCCAGCTCGAAGCGCTCTACGGCAAGATTAACGCCGTCGGCCAGGCTCGCGTCCTGAGTCACGGACTCCAGTTCGATCTGCGACTGAATCTGCTGCGCCAGTGTTTCCAGGTCGGCGCGCTCCTCTGGGTTGAGCGGCGGGTTCTGCTCCAGTTGCTCGCGCAGGGTATTGAGTTGTTCTTGCAGTTCGCGGGCAGGCATGACGTGCTCCTTCTTTGATAAGTCTGTCCCATGGACCCCGGCGCAGGGCCAAAGGTTCTTCTTGGGTATGTGACAAGACTAATCCACTCTGGTGCGGCTTGCCTTCAAATTGCGCGTCCAGTCTTGGCGCCCTCGCAGCTAAAGACTTTCCTGCGGACGCCCTGTGACCTGTAGGACTGGCTTTAGCCGGGAGAGGGGCGGTGGATTCGCTGCAAACCGAGTGTCAGGAAAAAATGCCCTCCCGGCTAAAGCCGGTCCTACGGGTGTGCGTTTAAGGGGCTGCGTTACAGTGCGCGAGTTGCATCCGAATATTCTATGTCAGGGCTTCTCGCCCTTGGTGCGACGCAGCGCGATATCCGCCAGGCAGGATTCCAGTTCACCCAGATGATCGATCGCCGAATGCACGCCCAGCGCGTAAAGCTGCAATGTCGCCTGGCCCCGGCGGTATTCGCGCTCGGCATCGGTCAGGGCATTCCACTGAGAAGGTGACTGGCCACACAGTGAACCACACGACGCGAGGCCGACCGTCCACAGCCCGGCGCTCAAGCCCGCTTGCAGCAAGCGTGGCTCGCCGCTGACAAGTACACAACCATCCAGTTGACCGACGTTCAGCTCCATGAGCGCCTGCCAGCAAGCATGTGGAGCGGGCCAGGGTGCCTGGGCGGCAGGGGTAGCACTAATCAGCTGACTCAATGGCTGTGCCAGCTTGTTTGTAAGGTCGGCGGGCAACTCGTCCAGCCACGCACAAGGCACTGCCTGCTGATGCAGCCGCTGTAATGCTTTCAAGGCGCCAGGCGTAGGCAACGATTGCTCGTCGCTCAGCCTGGAAGCGTTGCGCGCTTGGGCGCCAAAGTCCACCAGGCAGCCACTGAGACCAAAAAGAACGGCAGTAAAAGCGGGCAGGGGAGCTGTCACAGGGGCGAGCATGGCGATATCTCTGAAATAACGCTGAACGCTACGGGGCATTTGTGACAGTAAGATGAATATCAGGTGATGGTGTTTATCAGTGTTTTACCAGTCTTACAGACTTGAATGACCAAGGCGCTGCCAAATCCCTGTCATATGGCCTTATACTCCTCGCCTTGACGTGTGGGGGCGTAGCGCCCGCTTCATTACTTATGCCAGGAGTTTCAGCTATGCCCGTGACCGGTGCAGGTGTATTCAATCGTCTTGCTCAGCTGTGTGTGTGTGCCGGTATGGCGCTAGTGCCAATGGTTGCGCAGGCCGCCGAGGAAGATCCGTGGGAAAGCGTCAACCGGCTCACTTTCCGCTTCAATGACACTCTTGATACCTATGCGCTGAAGCCTATCGCGCAGGGCTATCAATTCATTGCTCCGCAGTTTGTAGAAGATGGCGTACATAACTTCTTCAACAACATCGGTGATGTCGGAAACCTCGCTAACAACGTGCTGCAGGCTAAACCGGCTGCAGCGGGTGTTGATACTGCGCGCCTGATCTTCAATACCACCTTCGGCCTGTTGGGCTTCATCGATGTCGGCACCAAAATGGGCCTGCAGCGCAGTGACGAAGATTTTGGTCAGACGTTGGGTTACTGGGGCGTGCAAAGCGGTCCATACGTAGTGCTGCCGTTGTTTGGGCCTAGCACTGTACGTGACGCCGTCGCCAAGTACCCGGACACCTACACCTCACCGTACCGCTACATTGACCACGTACCCACCCGCAACACTGCGCTGGGCATCAACCTGGTGGATACCCGTGCCAGCCTGTTGTCGGCCGAGCGCCTGATCAATGGCGACAAGTACATCTTTATCCGTAACGCGTACCTGCAGAACCGTGAGTTCCGCGTCAAGGATGGTCAGGTGGTCGACGATTTCTGATCTCGGTCAGTTGAAATTATAAAGGCGACCTGTGGTCGCCTTTATTTTTTACCATTTGTGAACCAGTTCCGCCGGATCTCAGCTCATCTTGACGATGGTCAGGCCCAGTTTTTGTCCGCCATCGGCTTCGTCAGTGACCCATACAACCTCTGTTTCTGCTTCAAGGCCTTTGAGGGCTGCGTGGTCCGAATCGATTCTCACGTGCAGTTTTTCGCCAACCCTGAAGGTTCTGGGTGCCTGTACCTGCATCCCGGAGCTCGATAAATCAATGCATACAGCCGGGATGACCTGGCCTGCGTAGATCAAGCTGATGTCAGCTTCCACGCGCATCCGGATGAAGTCCCGTTTCTCCTCGTAGCTTCGATCATTTAGACTCATGTCCAGTCCTTCATTTCCATTGCTGAATTCATGGTTCTTATAACTCTGAGCGATTTGCCGTGTAAAGACGCAATGTCGGGACTGCCGCGTGCTTGAAACGCCCGTCGGATGGGAGTACCGTCTGCGCCTTGAAGGGCACCTCTGAAACGCCAGTTACGGGATCACAAGTCCGGTCGTGCGGTCAGAGTGGCTAGAAGCGAATCCAGTACGCAGACCCGTGAACCGGGGTGCTTACGCCAACCTTATCTGGCGCCGTTTGCCCACATGCAGAAAACCAGTGCCACGCTGCTGATAATCGATGACGACGAAGTAGTGCGAGCGAGCCTTGCCGCCTATTTGGAAGACAGTGGCTTCAGCGTCCTTCAAGCAAATAACGGCTTGGAGGGCATACAGATATTCGAGCAGGACAAGCCTGATTTGGTGATCTGCGATTTGCGCATGCCGCAAATGGGCGGGCTTGAGCTGATTCGTCAGGTGACGGCCATCGCGCCGGAAACGCCTGTAATCGTGGTGTCGGGTGCAGGCGTGATGAATGACGCTGTCGAGGCGCTCCGCCTGGGCGCTGCGGATTACCTGATAAAGCCTCTGGAAGACTTGGCCGTGCTGGAGCACTCGGTGCGTCGCGCACTTGACCGTGCGCGTCTGCTGCAGGAGAACCAGCAGTATCGCAAGAAGCTGGAAACCGCAAACCGCGAGCTGGAAGCAAGCTTGCATCTGCTCCAGGAAGACCAAGATGCCGGTCGACAGGTGCAGATGAACATGCTGCCGATCAGCCCGTGGTCGATCGATCAGTTCAATTTCGCTCACGAAATCATTCCCTCGCTTTACCTGTCGGGTGATTTCGTTGATTACTTCCGCGTCGACGAGCGCCGCGTTGCGTTCTATCTCGCGGATGTCTCCGGGCATGGCGCTTCTTCGGCGTTCATCACCGTGCTGCTCAAGTTCATGACCACACGCTTGCTGTTCGAATCCAAGCGTGGTGGTACGCTACCGGAATTCAAGCCCTCTGACGTTCTAGGCCACATCAACCGCGGCCTGATCAGTTGCAAGCTGGGCAAGCATGTAACGATGGTTGGCGGTGTGATTGACGAGGAGTCGGGGCAACTGACGTACGCAGTCGGCGGTCATCTGCCGTTGCCTGTGTTGTATACACCGGGTGAAGCACGCTACCTGCAAGGTCGCGGTTTGCCCGTAGGGCTGTTCAACGAAGCCACCTATCAGGATCATGTGATCGACTTGCCCGAGTCGTTTAGTCTGACCCTGCTGTCTGATGGCATTCTGGACTTGCTTCCCGGTGATACACTCAAAGAGAAAGAAGCCGCACTACCTGAACTGGTAAAGGCGGCGGGCGGCAGCCTGGATGGCTTGCGCCAGACTTTTGGATTGGCCACGCTAGGGGAGATGCCGGATGATATCGCCTTGTTAGTGTTGAGCAGGAACCTTGAATGAGTACCGGTAGAATCCAGTTCGCCGAGCAGGAAGGCACGTTTGTCCTCAAGTTTGTCGGGGAAGTGCGTCTGACGTTATGTTCGGCTTTGGATGCGACTATTGAGCGGATCTTCACTGCGCTGAATTTTTCAACGGTAGTAATTGATCTGACCGAAACCCGCAGCATAGACAGCACGACACTTGGCTTGCTGGCCAAACTGTCGATCCTGTCGCGTCAAAAAGTAGGGTTGTTGCCAACGCTGGTCACCACCCACGAAGACATCACCCGGCTTCTGCAGTCGATGGGTTTCGATCAAGTGTTCAATATCGTTGATCGTCCGATTCCGTGCCCTGAGTGCCTGACGGACCTGCCGTCTCAGGACCAGTGCGAAGAGGTGGTCAAGGCCAAGGTGCTGGAAGCGCACAAGATCCTGATGGGGCTCAATGACTCCAATCGCGAAGCCTTCCACGACCTGGTCAACGCCCTCGAACGTCACTGATCCACTGGTGAGGAGCGCAGCAAAAAGGGCGGCATCCGTGAGGATGCCGCCCTTTTAGTCTTTCAGCGTTCTGGATCAGACCTTGGCGCTTAGCAACGCTTCCAGTTTTTCCTGATCGCGAGCGAACTGACGGATACCTTCAGCCAGTTTCTCGGTCGCCATCGCATCTTCGTTGGACGCCCAACGGAATTCGCTTTCATTGAGCGTTACGCGCGGCTCACCGGCATTGCCCGGTTTCAGTTTGCGCTCCAGCGTGCCGGTATCTTCGGCAAGCTTCTGCAGCAGGTCCGGGCTGATGGTCAGGCGATCACAACCGGCCAATTGCTCGATCTGGCTCAGGTTACGGAAGCTGGCACCCATAACGACTGTCTTGTAGTCGTTGGCTTTGTAGTAGTTGTAGATGCGGGTCACAGACTTCACGCCCGGGTCTTCCGCGCCCACATAATCCTTGCCTTCAGCCTTCTTGTACCAGTCGTAGATACGGCCTACGAACGGCGAAATCAGGAATACGCCAGCATCGGCACACGCTTGGGCCTGGGCGAAGGAGAACAGCAGCGTCAGGTTGCACTGGATGCCTTTCTTTTCCAGTACTTCGGCGGCGCGGATGCCTTCCCAGGTCGAAGCCAGCTTGATCAGGATGCGATCCTTGCTGATGCCGGCCGTTTCGTACATATCGATCAGGCGCTGGGCGCGCTCGATGCAGCCATTGGTGTCGAAAGAGAGGCGGGCGTCGACTTCAGTCGAAACGCGGCCCGGAACAACCTTGAGAATTTCCTGGCAGATAGCGACGGCAAAACGATCAGATGCCAGACCGATATCGCCATTGGCGCCGCTGAAGGCTGCCTTGAGGCGATCAGCGTTGCTGTCGCTGGAGCCGGCCTTGAGCAGCAGGGAAGGATTGGTGGTCGCGTCGACCGGCTTGAGCTTTTCGATGGCTGCGAAATCGCCGGTGTCGGCAACAACGGTGGTGAATGCTTTGAGTTGATCCAGCTTGGAAGTCATGAGCGTGCTCTGTCCTGTGCGGTTAGGTGACATTACCCGAGCGATGGCGCCCACTCAAGGGCGCTAAGCATAACGCCGCGCCAGAACAGGGCGGCCTGTTGCCCGGGCGGGCGAAAACTCGATCCAGACTGGTTGGAGCGCTATCCGCCGCGCTTGTTCCCTGCTTTCAGCGACCTTCCAGCAGCCCGGCCGCCTGATCCAGTAGCGCCAGCGGATCCTGAGTCTTGTGGATGTCCACCGACAGCAACTGCCTGAAGCGTCTGGCGCCGGGGAAACCCGTGCCGAGGCCCAGCACGTGACGGGTAACGTGATGCATGGAACCGCCGCTCTGAATGTGCGCGGCAATGTATGGGCGCATTTCTGCCAGCGCTTCAGCCCGGGAAATCACCGGTGCCTCACTGCCAAACAACTGCTGATCGACCTCGGCCAGCAGATACGGATTGTGATACGCCTCGCGACCTAACATTACGCCGTCGAATACCTGCAAGTGTTCCTGGCATTGTTCGAGGGTCTTGATACCGCCATTGAGGATGATTTCCAGATCAGGAAAATCACGCTTCAGCTGCGCGGCAACGTCATAGCGCAGCGGCGGGATATCACGGTTTTCCTTGGGGGAAAGGCCCTCAAGAATCGCAATCCGCGCATGCACCGTAAAACTGGTGCAACCCGCGTCGCGAACGGTGCCGACAAACTCACACAATTGCTCGTAGCTGTCACGACCATTGATCCCGATCCGATGCTTGACCGTCACCGGAATCGACACCGCATCACGCATCGCCTTTACGCAATCAGCCACCAACTGCGGATGCGCCATGAGCACCGCACCAATCATATTGTTCTGAACCCGATCACTCGGGCAGCCGACATTCAGATTCACCTCGTCATAACCCACTGCTTCGGCCATCCGCGCACACGCCGCCAGATCCGCCGGAACACTGCCCCCCAACTGCAACGCCAGCGGATGCTCCGCCTCGTCGTGCTGGAGAAAGCGATGTGGGTCAGCGTTGAGCAGCGCGCCGGTGGTAACCATTTCGGTGTAGAGCAGAGCGTTCTTGGAGAGGAGGCGCAGGAAGAATCGGCAATGTCTATCAGTCCAGTCCATCATCGGCGCAACGCTGAAGCGGCGGGAGGGTTCAGGGCCTGTGTTTAAAGGGTTTGAAGCGAATTGTGTCTGCATTTTGGTCTGCGTGTTTTTCCCAGTTTCGAGCGTGTCACTGCGCAATGATCACCGCCTGGAAGCGGTAAATGAGACGCGGAATTTCAGCGCGAGGGGTTCGAAAGGCTGAAGTCTACCAGAGCCCCGGCAATAGCCCGAGCACAACGGGAATGGGTGCTCGTCGGAAAATACATGTGCCTTGCTTCGCCGCCATCTTCAACCGGGGACGGCATTGTGCCACCCGTGTAATATGGCAATTACTTGCGTAATAGGAACATTCAAGGCATGAACATCCATTGCCGCCAGCCTGTCTGCTTGCCCCGCAGCTCATTCAAACGTTCACCTGGTTACCTGCATCCAGTTTCGGCCCTGGCCGAAGCAGCGCAGTTTGTCTGAGATGGCCAGCGTGTCTAACGAGATTTATTCCCTAAGGATTGAGAACGATGAACTTCGGGCGAGACTGGCCGAAGCCGAGAGCCGGTGCGCGCGCGAGGTTGAGGCTCATCGGGATTACGAGCACCAACGCAACGCCCTGGCCGCCGGGGGCGTGATCGGGACCTGGAATTGGCACCCCGCGCGTGACAGTTTCACTATCGACCTTGGTTTTGCCCTTGCTTTCGGTATTGATTCAAGCCTGATACAGGCTGACCTACCCATCGAAAGGGTTCTGGAAAATGTGCACCCCGAAGACCGGCCAGGGCTGGATGCCGCTATCGCAGAGGCCGTTATCCGTGGTGGAACCTACTCCCATCAGTACAGGGTGAGGCGTGCAGACGGGAAGTATTATTGGCTCGACGCTCATGGGCGTGTTGAAACCGATATCGACGGCAAGCCCACCAGTTTTCCGGGATTTGTATTTGATATGACCGAACGGCGCGCCGCCGAGGAGCGCTTGCGTGTCAGCGAGGCGCTCAATAAGGAAAATATCCAGCGCGTAGAGCTTGCACTGGCTGCCCGGGCAATCATTGGTACATGGAGTTGGGATCTGCCAACCGACCGTTTTACGGTAGATGATGCTTTCGCCCACGCATTTGGCCTGGATCCCGCGCTTGGCAGGGAAGGTATCCCGCTTGCTCAGATTGTTGCCACTGTCCATCCTGATGATCAGGCCGGACTGGCCGGGGCTATCAACGAGGCTATTGCCAGAGGCGGCCTCTATGCTCACCAATATCGAGTGCGGCGTGCTGACGGCAAATATTATTGGCTGGAAGCCAACGGTCGCGTTGATCATGCGCCAGATGGCACCCCTCAGTGCTTTCCGGGCGTTTTGATAGACGTTGAAGCGCGACGTATTGTTGAAGCGGAACGCGACCTCGCAATTACCGAGTTACGCAGGCTCAATGAAACGCTCGAGCAGCGCGTCGCCGAGCGCTCCGCTGAGCTTTCGGAGGCGGAAGAGCGGCTGCGCCAGTCCCAGAAAATGGAGGCCGTAGGCCAATTGACCGGCGGTTTGGCGCACGATTTCAATAATTTGCTGGCGGGGATTTCCGGATCACTCGAGTTGATGCACACCCGAATGCAGCAGGGACGGTTTGGGGATGTGGAACGCTACATGGTAGCGGCGCAGAGTGCCTCTCGGCGTGCTGCTGCTCTGACCCATCGATTGCTGGCCTTCTCGCGTCGCCAGACTCTTGACCCCAAACCCACGGATGTAGGCGTACTCGTTCGAGGCATGCTTGAACTGATTCAGCGCACGGTGGGCCCCGGCATTACGATTGATGTAGCCGATATGCCTGAGCTTTGGGGGGCGCTGGTTGACGCCTCTCAGCTTGAAAACTCTCTCCTGAACCTGTGCATCAATGCCCGTGACGCGATGCCAGACGGCGGTCGCATTACCATCGAGACCGCCAACGCATGGCTCGACGAGTGTGCCGCCAAACAGCATCAGATACCTGCCGGGGAGTACCTCTCGCTGTCCGTGACCGATACGGGTAATGGCATGCCACCTGAGATCGTCGGGCGTGCGTTTGAGCCTTTCTTCACGACCAAGCCCATTGGTGAAGGCACGGGATTAGGGTTATCGATGATTTACGGGTTTGCCCAGCAGTCGGGTGGGCAGGTCCGGATCTACTCGGAAGTTGATCGGGGCACGAAGGTGTGCATGTACTTGCCTCGGCACCACGGTGAGACGCCAGACGAAGATTTACTGGCTGCGCCTTCGGCATTCAATCGCGCCGACCACGGCGGAACAGTTCTGGTGGTGGATGACGAGCCTACGGTGCGCATGCTTGTCACCGACATCCTTGAAGAACTTGGCTTTGTGGCAATTGAAGCCAAGGACAGCGCGGCCGGATTGAAATTGCTGCAATCCAACGTCCGCATCGACTTGCTGGTGACCGATGTCGGGCTACCCGGCGGAATCAACGGACGCCAGATGGCGGATGCGGCGCGCATTTCCCGGCCGAACCTGAAAGTGCTGTTCATCACTGGCTATGCAGAAAGCTCGATTCTTGCGAATGGACACCTTGCTCCCGGGATGGCCGTACTCACCAAACCGTTTCTGGTCGAAACCATGGCTGCGCGGATAAGTGCGATGATCAGCGATTCGCGAGAGTAGGTGCGGTGGCTTGTACGGTTAGCTTCTATCGTCGTTCGGCAGAGGCGTGTTCAACAGCAGATGTTTGTCGCATCTAGCGTGACCGCAGGTTGAAGTCAGGATTCAGGTTTAGATGTTTCCCCCGTTTGAATTTGCACTCCAAATAGCCGGTCGGCTACCTGCCGTCCACGCTCCTGACCTTCCGCCGTCAGCCAGATCGATTTGCTTTTGCTCACTGGATTACTGATAAACCCAAGCTCATGCAGTCGATTCATAATTTCGAAGTCGAACCCTTTCCAGGCGTTGCCATTGTCAGCGCTGAAGGTTGTCAATAGGGCAAGCACTGCGTCTTCAATCAGTTTTTCGTCATATTTCATGATCGACGTTCCACGTATTCATCTGTTGGGGCGTTAACGGATTTTCTTAAATGCCCAACTACCTTTACTACCCTACGCAGCATCTGTCGGCCAGAGGCTGCGAACAGCAAACCCGATTAGCCTGACTCACCATTTCGATCGTGGCCTTTGCCTTGTGTGAAATACGCCCAGTACCTGTAGGCAATCACCACGTACTCGATAGGGAATCAAATATGACCAGTCGGGCATTGCCCACTCTCGAGTGTTTTTTACCCGACCCTCACGGCCCATCGTTGGAAACTGTGCCAGGTGATCTATGCTCGCGAAAACGGCATCAGAAAAGTCGTCGGCAGCTTTGGGGTTTTCAAGGGCGATATAATTTGCTTCGTCTTCAAGATTATTGAGGGCCTTTTCCAGCCACTCAACCCGCATTCCCGCTCCAGCGCCTGGCACGCATTGCCGAGACTTGCTCTTCGCTGGCGAATTTGCCTTCGTCGGCTTCTTTTACCGCCTGCTCGATCTGCGCGGTCAGCGTCTTTTCGTGTTCGATGTAGTCGCGGAGAACGTCCATAGCAAGATAGCTCGCACTCTGGCCGCTCGTTTTAGCGAGATCGGTGAGTGAGTTGGAAAGATCTTCTGGCAAATTCAGCGATATCCCGGTCATGGAAGCCTCGACAATGGTCGTTGATGGCGAATATTACACCCTCAAGTCTCTGTATGGAGCGCCAGCTTGTCGCCAAGAGTGTCCGACTACCAGAAGAGCCGGAATTATGCGCAGGGCAATATCCAGGATGCGAGCAGCCAGGATCAGCGCCAACGTATTCAAAATAACTGACAGTGCAACGCTGATCATTACCATCGTCCTTGATAAACAGGTTTACAGGGGGGGCACGCAATGCGCCTTAGCTTCTGGTTACCAAGCGCGGCAGGATGCTGATTGATTTTTGCTGCCCCACAAACAGCCATGGATGGGGGGCTCTGTATCCCGCGACTACAAGCAATCTGTATCTGTCGGTCATTCCTTGGGGCTGATACGGTTTGCATCCCTTCTGTTCTGAGCCAGCCATGATTGAACTCACCGCTTTCCCGTTTGGTACAACCGACTGGTCGACAATCGAACCTGTAGAACATGCCGGTGAAACCGGTACTGCTTATTGGCGCACTTGTCAGTTTGGCGCGGTGCGCGTTCGTATGGTGGAATACAGCCCAGGCTATCTGGCTGATCACTGGTGTTGGAGAGGCCATATCCTGCTGTGCCTTGAGGGTGAATTGCACACAGAGCTTGAGGATGGTCGCCAATTCGTGCTCACTGCCGGGATGAGCTATCAGGTGAGTAATGACGCCGAAGGACATCGGTCGTTCACCACTACGGGCGCCAGGTTGTTTGTGGTGGACTAATACCCTTAAAACATCATCTCCACGTCTTGTCGCAGGATCCAGTGATGCCGCTTGGTTTTCATAAAATGCATGCCAATGGCGATGATTTCGTCATTGTAGACACGCGAAACGCCGCCAACCCGTTCACCAGCGCCATCGCCCGCCGATTGGGTGACCGGAATCGAGGGCTCGGCTTCAATCAACTCGCCGTGTTGCTCGATTGCGAAGATGCCGCGGCGCGCTTGATATTCTGGAACGCCGATGGCTCTTCTCTGGACGCGTGCGGAAGCGCTACGCGAGGTGTTGCGGATTTGTTGATGCGCGAAGCGGATGTAACGTCGGTAAAGTTACGCACCAATCGCGGCTTGTTGGCGTGTGAGCGAACGTCGACCGGTGATATCGCGGTCGACATGGGCAAGCCGTTGTTTGGTTGGGCAGATATTCCGCTGTCTCTGGAACTGGATTCTGTAGTGCTGCCACTTGCCGGTCGCCCGACGGCCTGCAGCATGGGCAATCCGCACTGCACTTATTTTGTCGATGATCTGGCTGATGTTGATATCGCGAAAATCGGTCCGGCCCTTGAAACCAATGACTTGTTTCCGCTCAAGACCAACGTGCATTTCGTCCAGATTATCAACCGCAAGCACATCCGGTTGCGTATCTGGGAACGGGGCGGTGGTATTCCCCTCGGGTCGGGGTCCTGCGCGTGTGGTTCTGCGGTCAACGGCATTCGGCGTGGCTTGCTGGACAATACCGTTGAGGTCGAATGCGATGGCGGAACAGTGACAGTTCGATGGGATGGCATGGGCCCGGTATTTCTGGTCGGGTCGGTAGAGAGCGTTGCGTCGGGATTGATCGCCGACCGCTTGTTGGATCTGTAGTCCTGACACACATTAACTGGTAGGAGCTGCCGAAGGCTGCGATGGCGGAAAATGCCTCGCAGCCTTCGGCAGCTCCTACAAGGAATTCATTCAACTCAAAGATTGCATCTTTACCGGTCAGGAAACGGTAACGACAGCAGCCAGGCGCTGAACGTGTTCAACGACGGCAGATGCTGGTAACGGGTCGCATAGACAAGGTAGTAACTGCGGCCGCTGTCCATTGCGTCAAACAGTGCAACCAGTTCGCCGCTCTTCAGCTCATCCTGCACGAGAATTTCCGGCACCAGTCCGATCCCGATACCAGCCGATACCGCCTGAATCAGATGCGCGGTGAGTTCGAAGCTCGGGCCGGATCTCATGTTTCGGTGATTCACATCATGGCTGTCAAACCAGTCAGACCAGGCGTTCGGTCTCGACACAACGTTGAGCAGTGCATGCTCGGCAACGTTGGCGGGCGTCATTTTAGGGTATTCGGGTAGAGCTGCCGGGCTGGCCACGACCACCAGTTTTTCGCTCAGCAGCTTATGCGAGATGTAGCCAGGCCATTCCCCTGAACCGACGCAGATAATTGCGTCCATGTCGTGGGTCGTGGACTGGGTTTCTGCCTGAACAATTCTTGAGTGGATATGCACCAGTATCCCAGGGTGTTTTGCATAGAACTCATGCATGCGCGGCAGCAGCCACTTTGAACCCAGCGTTGGCAGCACCGCCAGATTCAGAGGGCCGCCGTCATTCTTGTACGAAATGGTTTGCAGCGTCGCGCTGCGAATGCGGCCCAGAGCGGCGGCCAACTCATGCTGATAGAGGGCGCCAGCGGCGGTCAGTTCGATCTTTCGCCCGTCACGTCTGAACAGCTCGACTTCAAGTTGGGCTTCAAGCGTTTGCACTTGTCGACTGACTGCGCTCTGGGTCAGCGTCAGTTCTTCTGCTGCTTTGGTGAAACTGCCATGTCGAGCGGCAGCTTCAAACGCAATCAGCAACGACATTGATGGAGTCAGTCTTCTAGGGTTCATTCATAACGCTCATGCAAACCCGGCAGGAATTACGCTTGTGACAAAGCCTGAGAGTCGCAAAAATAAGCAAAAATAGAGTCTGATGCTCTGTGTGCAATATGCCGAGCATGCCCAACGTGAATGCATAGATTAGCTTCTTAGCCTGCAGGAATTCCACATGATCGCTCGTTTGTCCCCGGCAGTTGCCCAAAGCACGACGTATGAAGCCTTTCTTGATGCCCTTGATGCAGCGGGCTTTCGCGGGGAGATTGCGCGTGACTATGGCGGCCGGACCGTGTTGGCAACCGACAACTCCATTTATCAGCGGCTTCCCCAGGCCGCAGTGTTTCCGCTGGATGAGCAGGACGTCGCGATTGTTGCGCGGTTGGTCGCGGAGCCTCGACACAGCTCTGTGGTGCTCACACCTCGTGGCGGCGGTACAGGCACCAACGGACAATCGCTGACGGATGGCGTGGTCGTCGATCTTTCACGGCACTTGAACAATATCCTTGAGATCAACGTCGAGGAACGCTGGGTCAAGGTGCAGAGTGGTGTGGTCAAGGATCAGCTCAACGCCGCGCTAAAGCCTCACGGGCTGTTTTTTGCGCCGGAGTTGTCAACGTCAAATCGGGCAACCATTGGCGGCATGATCAACACCGATGCTAGCGGGCAGGGCAGTTGCACCTACGGCAAGACCCGCGATCATGTGCTTGAACTTTCTACGGTCATGCTGGGTGGCCATCGCCTCGACAGCCAGCCGATTGATGCCGAACAGCTGCAAGTACTCGTCAACCGGACTGACCGTGTTGGCCAGGTGTATCGCTGTGCGCTGGACATCGTCGATACTCAGGCCGAATTGATCGAAAGCACGTTCCCGAAGCTCAACCGCTGCCTGACCGGATACGACCTGGCGCACCTGCGCGAGGCGGACGGGCGCTTCAATCTGAACAGCGTGCTTTGCGGCTCCGAAGGATCCCTCGGATTTATCGTTGAAGCCAAACTCAACGTTCTGCCGATCCCCAAGTATTCGATTCTGGTGAACGTGCGCTACGCCGGTTTCATGGATGCGTTGCGCGATGCAAAAGCCTTGATGGAATTGAAGCCGCTTTCCATCGAGACCGTGGATTCGAAAGTGTTGATGCTGGCGATGAAAGACATCGTCTGGCATGGCGTTGCCGAGTACTTCCCGGAAAATCCTGACATGCCGACGCTGGGTATCAATATCATCGAGTTCAGCGGTGATGATGAAGAGGTTGTCCAGCAGAAAGTCCACGACTTCGTCTTGCACCTGCAGCGCGACCTTTCGGTGGTGCGCCTTGGCCACACCCTAGCGGTAGGCGCTGATGCGCTCAAACGTATCTATGCCATGCGCAAGCGAGCGGTGGGCTTGCTCGGCAACGTCAAGGGTGAAGCACGGCCGCAGCCCTTTGTTGAGGACACCGCGGTTCCACCGGAAAACCTCGCTGATTTCATTCAGGAGTTCCGGGCGCTGCTGGACAGCCACAATCTGCAATACGGAATGTTCGGTCACGTGGATGCGGGTGTGCTGCACGTCCGACCGATTCTGGACATGAAGGATCCGCTTCAAGCCGCACTGATCCGGCCGATTTCCGATGCGGTTGCGGCGCTGACGCAAAAGCATGGCGGCCTGCTGTGGGGCGAGCATGGCAAGGGCTTACGCTCGCAATATGTGCCCGACTACTTCGGTGAGCTTTACCCCGCGCTGCAATCGCTCAAGGCGGCATTCGATCCGCATAACCAGCTCAATCCGGGCAAAATCGCTACGCCTGGGACGGTGCCGGCCGCGAAACTAACGTTGGTCGACGAAGTCCGGCTGCGTGGCGAACTGGACCGCACGATTGACGAGCGTGTCTGGCAGAGCTACGACGCGGCGCTTCACTGCAACGGCAACGGCGCGTGCTACAACTTCGATCCTGATGACGCCATGTGTCCTTCCTGGAAGGCCACTCGCAATCGTATTCACTCGCCCAAAGGCCGGGCTTCGCTGCTTCGCGAATGGCTGCGGTTGCAGGGCGCGCAGGGTGTTGATGTATTGTCGGCGGCCTCGGGCGCGACGCAGAACATCGCCCGGCGAGTCGTTAATACCGTCAGGCAAAAGCTCGGGCAGGACGATTTTTCCCATGAGGTTTACGACGCGATGGCGGGCTGCCTGGCGTGTAAATCCTGCGCCGGGCAGTGCCCTGTGAAAGTGAATGTTCCCGAGTTTCGCTCGCGCTTTCTTGAGCTTTATCACACTCGCTACCTTCGGCCGCTCAAGGACTACCTGATCGGCTCTCTGGAATACACGGTTCCTTACATCGCTCGAATGCCGCGACTCTACAATTTCGCCATGAGTGCTCGCCCAGTGCGTTGGGGTCTTGAGCGCATCGCGGGGATGGTCGACAGCCCATTGCTAAGTCTGGTGGACTTTACGGCCGTCTGCCGACGCTGGAACGTCGAAGTCGCCACCCCCCAGCGCCTCGCCATGCTGTCGGACGCGCAACGGGCGCGGAGTGTGATCCTCGTTCAGGACGCATTCACCCGATTCTTCGAGACCCCGTTGCTGGCCGACTGGGTGGAATTGATATCAAGGCTTGGCTACAAGGTTTACCTGGCGCCATACGCGCCCAATGGCAAACCGCTGCAAGTGCAGGGCTTTCTCAGGGCGTTTGAAAAGGCGGCCAGTTTCAATGGTCAATCGCTGTTCAATCTTCAGCAGTACGACGTGCCGCTGGTGGGGCTGGATCCCGCGATGACTCTGGTCTATCGGCAGGAGTACGCCAAGACACTGGAGGCTGACAAGACGCCGTCGGTGCTACTTGCGCAGGAATGGCTGATCAATGCGCTGCCGCAAAGCGAGATGTTGGAGGAGGCCGAGCCTTATCACTTCCTCCCGCACTGTACGGAAAAAACCAACGAGCCCGGCAGCATCGGCTTGTGGCAGAAAATTTTCGAACGGGCAGGGCTGAAGTTGCAGGTCGAGGCCAGTGGCTGTTGCGGAATGTCGGGCACTTACGGGCACGAAACGCGAAACGCCGCCACGTCGGACATTATCTACGGGCAATCCTGGAAACTGCTGATCCAGAGGTTCAACCAATCGGGGCGTGTCGTTGCTGACGGTTATTCCTGCCGCAGTCAGGTCAAGCGTCAGGAGGGCACAACGGTGCTTCATCCGTTGCAGGTTTTGTTGGCTCGCTTGAGGGACGTCGAAGCTTAAATCAACACCTATAGACAAAATCTGATTAACCTGGCCCTGCCTGATTAAACCTGACCCTGTAGGAGCTCACCGAGGTTACGAGGTCAGCGATGGCGGTTTGTCTGACACGCCGCCATCGCTGGCCTCGTAACCTGGGTGAGCTCCTACAGGTCAATTGCTTGCAAACAGGATCGCCCCCGGCAAATCAGGCTTTAGCCGTCATTCAGCGTAAAACGGGTAATCCACATAACCCTCGGCAGTACCGCCATACACCGTGGCCGGATTGATCGGATTCAACGGCCAGTCATTGGCAATGCGGGCTGGCAGATCAGGATTGGCAATGAACGGCCGGCCAAATGCGACGAGGTCCGCCAAGCCTGAATCCAGCAGTGCTGAACCGCTTTGTGCCGTGTATTTTCCGGCATACATGATGGCCCCGCTGAAGGTGCTTCTCACGTCACGGCGGAATGCTTCAGGCATGGCTGGCGCGTCATCCCAATCGGCTTCGGCAATGGACAGATAAGCGATGCCGACGTTCTCCAGAACCTTGATGGCTTCGATGTAAGTGGTGTGCGGATCTTCCTCTACCAACCCCAGATAAGTGCGGTCTTCATCAGTCGTCGTGAACAGAGGCGCAAAACGTACGCCGACTTTCTCTTTACCAATGCACTCTGCAACACCCGCAACGATTTCGCGCAAGAAGCGCAGGCGATTATCAAGCGAGCCGCCGTACTGATCTTGGCGATGGTTGCTGTGGGCCGAAATGAATTGGTTAACCAGATAGCCATTGGCGCAATGCAGTTCGATGCCATCGAAACCAGCCTCCATCGCATTGCGGGCGGCTTGAATGTAGAGCTGAACAAGCTCCTGGACTTCATCGGTGGTCAGCGCTCTCGGCATCGAAGGTTTGACCAGTTCACCTGCGCCCGGCGCGGTTTCGATAAACACTTTCACCTGATCCGCTGCAATGGCCGAGGCCGATATGGGGGCGTCGCCATTCGGTTGCAGCGCGGTGTGAGACACCCGGCCGACATGCCACAGCTGGGCGAAGATCACGCCGCCTTCGGAATGCACCGCCTCCGTCACCTTGCGCCAACCAGAGACTTGCTCGGGCGTATAGATGCCAGGTGTCCAGGCGTAGCCCTGACCGCGAGGTTCGATTTGCGTACCTTCAGTCACCAAAAATCCCGCACCTGCACGCTGGCTGTAGTACTGCGCCATGAGTTCATTGGCGACGTTGCCAGGCTGGCTGCTGCGTTGCCGGGTGAGGGGCGGCAGGACAATACGGTTTTTGAGAGAGTGATTTCCCAATTGAGTCGGGGTGAAGAAATTGCTGTTTTTGACTGAGTTGTTCATTGATCTGCCTTGTTCGACATGGAAGGTCTTGGTACTTATTAGACCAGTCGACTAGTTTCTGGCTAAAAATAATGGACGCTTCGCCGTCAGGCGCAGCGTCCACGGTGAATCGTGTTACAGGGAGTCTGAAGCCTGAGAATCAGCCCAGTTTTTTCAGCAATGCTTCAGCGACCGCTGCCGAGCTTGCAGGGTTCTGGCCAGTGACCAGTTGACCGTCTTCTACAACGTAAACCTGCCAATCACCAAGCTTGGAGTAGTGCCCGCCTAAACGCTGGAATTCGTCTTCGATCAGGAACGGCACCACCTCTGTCAGGCCAACGGCTTCTTCTTCCGAATTGGTGAAGCCAGTCACTTTACGACCTTCGATCAGCGGCTTGCCGTTTGCGCCTTTGACGTTAATCAGCACGCCAGGTGCGTGGCAGACAAAGCCATGAGGCTTGTTGCTGCGGTCGAAGGCTTCAATCAGCGCAATCGAGTTCTTGTCTACAGCCAGATCCCACAGCGGGCCATGGCCCCCTGGGTAAAAGACTGCGTCGAAGTCTTCAGCGCGGACATCTGACAGCAGGCCAGTGTTGGCGAGTACACGTTGAGCCTCAGCGTCTTTGCGGAAGCGATCGGTCTCAGCGGTTTGCGCATCAGGCTCGTCGCTTTTCGGATCAAGTGGTGGCTGACCACCGGCTGGCGAGACGACGGTGATGTCGGCACCCGCATCCTTGAACGCGAAATAGGGAGCAGCAAATTCTTCGAGCCAAAAGCCGGTTTTCTTGCCGGTATTACCCAGTTGATCGTGCGAAGTCAGAACCATCAGAATTTTCATAAGGTACTCCTTGAAGGTGAAGGACTGGCAATGAGGCGATCGAAGCGGGAGCTGGAAAACCAGCGCCTCAGGTCACCGATGGACAAAGCTTAGACTCGAAATAGACCAGTCGTCTAGAGTTTTTTTCCAAGCGCGTTCACAAGGTTGGTCATTCAACCCGCTTGATCGTTCAAAAAATAGACGACTGGTCTAATGTTTGGTATTTTGCGCCTTATGAAACCGACCTATGACGACACTCGCCAGCATTTGCTCGATACCGGCCACCGCATGATGGCGGGGAAGGGCTTCACCAGCGTGGGGCTCAGTGAGCTGCTGCAAGTCGCTGGCGTGCCCAAAGGCTCTTTCTATCACTACTTCAAATCCAAGGAGCAGTACGGGCAGGCCTTGCTGGAAGATTACTTTGCTGGCTATCTCGCTGACATGGACAGACGCCTGGCCTTGCCGGGGCTAACGCCTCGAGAGCGCCTGATGGATTACTGGCTTGGCTGGCAGCAGCGTTGTGTAGAGCCTTTCAGCGGCAACGAGTGCCTGGTGGTCAAATTGAGCGCTGAAGTGTCGGACTTGTCGGAGTCGATGCGCATCACTTTGCGTGACGGTGCCGAGCAAATTGTGGCGCGGCTGACGGCATGTATCAGGCAAGGGCAAACCGAAGGGTGCCTGCCTGGCAGCGATGCGCGACAGCTGGCAGAAACGCTTTATCAGATGTGGCTGGGCGCCAGCCTGTTGAACAAACTACAGCGCGATGGTCAGCCTTTGCAGACGTCGATGACGACAACGAAGCAATTGTTGGGCGTTTAAGACAGCGTTTGATTCTGGCTGCAATAGTTTTTCTGGTTGCACCCCGATCCTGTAGGAGTTCACCGAGGTTACGAGGCCAGCGATCACGGTTTGTCTGACACTTCGCCGTCGCTGGCCTCGTAACCTCGGTGAGCCACAGGGATCCGGGTTGTGATTTAACCTGGCACTCATACAGCGCTCGTCTGCAGTTTTGAGTTACTCACTCTGCCTGGAACATCTGCAGCCACAGACCGCTGTTGCAGCCAGTAGCCGACACTGGCTGACAGCCACATGGCATAGGTCATCAATTCGATCCCTTCCTCCACAGCCGTCTTGGCCAGGCGTGCATAACCGTCATCCAGAATCAGATGCCAAAGCGAGCCCATGCCGAATACCCGGGAAAACACCAGCACACATAATCCGGTCGAAAACGTACCGAAGGCCGGGGTTTTGGTGAAGGCAGCCAAGGCTTGCAGGGTGTTCTGACGATTCGTCGAATTGAAAGCGATGGTCAGCGACGTGATGGCGATCAGCAAAAACGGCCAGCACCAGGCACTGTGGCTGATGGGGTCAAAAAGACCGTCGAGTTCTCTCATCAACAGACAGGCAAAGAAACCCGCAACCAGAGCCTTGAAGCCTTTCTGACCATCGTTCGCAGGTGAAAACCAGAAGAGCAGAGCGCAAGCGAACAGCATGATTTCCTGTGAGACTTCAGTAAATGAAGTCTCCAGCAGTTGAGTATCAAATACGGCGATGTCCAGCCAGATCATCCCGAAAACGATGCCCGTCAATACAAGTTTGAACAGGAACATGACTGACGCATTTTTTAAATCTTTGAACATGAGGGGCAAAACCAAAGCTCCAGACTTGCGAGGCAACTTGATAGTTGCGGTTCGCAAGGGGACGCCTTTTTACTAATAATTTCAAATGCTTCCGTTGATTATCGGAATTGATGAAATTCATACCCCGGATACAGATGTGTGTGGTGGATGCTCCGGGGCTGAGCTCTTCAGCCTTCTATAAAGTCAGACGCGGTATTTATTGCGTGTCGACATCACAGCCATAAGCCAGGTCTTTTTGAGTGCTTAACAACGTTTGGCGCTCGTGTAATTTCGCATCGATATTGTCCCAGGCAATACTGCCCAATGGCACTCGAAGCGGTAATGCGTCGGCTTCTGCGATGGCGATCATCTGCTGGGCAATCTTGACCGGGTCGCCCATGTGCGGGCTGAACTCGCCACTTTCAAGGCGGTTGCGCAGGGCGTTTACCGGGCTGTTTTCATAAGCGCCTGACGGCGATGCACTGTCGATACCGGCAAGAAAATTCGTCGCCGTAGGGCCGGGTTCCAGCAGACACATCTCGATGCCAAAGTGGGCGACTTCCTGAGCGACCGCTTCAACAAATCCTTCCTGACCCCATTTGCTGGCGTGGTACAGGCTGAAGCCTGGATAGCTGATCCTTCCGCCTTCGGAACTGACCTGGAGAACACGACCGCTCCCTTGTTGGCGCAGGTGAGGTAACAGCGCCTGGATGAAAAAGATCGAGCCGAGCAGATTGGTCTCGATCTGACGTCTGATCTGCATCTGGGAAAGCTCTTCCGCAGCCCCGAAGGTCCCGTAACCAGCATTGCTGACGACGATGTCGATACGCCCCAATGCCTGAAATGCCTCAGCGACGGCCGGAGCGATGCGCTCGCTATCGGTCAGGTCCAGTTGAATGGGAACGAGCGATTCGGGAAAGCGTTGCGTCAGATCATCCAGTGCACCATCGCTGCGGTAGGTGGCAGCGACCCGGTCACCGCGTTCAAGCAGCGTTTCAGTCATAAGGCGGCCGAAGCCAGAGTTGGCACCGGTGATAAACCATGAAGCAGGCATGTTGATGTCCTCACTTGTTTGTGGATTTCAAATCAAGGATGGGACTGGCATGCTGTTCTGGATAGACCATCAATCACGAACAGGCTGATCGAAAATTGACACCAATCCATGACCTTAGCTTGAAAAGCCTGCGCATGGCGTTGGCCGTCGCGGACACTGGCAGCTTCCGCAGCGCCGCTCGATTGCTTGAAATGGCGCCTTCGAGTCTCAGTCACGCAATTACTGAACTTGAGGTAACACTCAAGCTGCGCCTGTTCCATCGCACCACCCGTAGCGTCGCGCTGACGGTGGAAGGTGAAGCTTTCCTGTCCCGAATTCGTCCGGTACTCGGTGAGCTGCGCGTTGCCGTCGACGAAATCAACCAGCAGCAGGACGGCAGCATCAGCGGTGAGCTGCGCATCAACACCCCGTTTGCTGCGGCCCGCTATCTGTTGAAGGAGGTGGTGCCAGCGTTCATGAAGCTTCATCCGGACATTGAGCTTGAGCTACGCCACGAGGAGCGGCCGGTGGATATCGTCGCCGATGGCTGTGACGCAGGCATCCGGCTGGGCAGCAGTGTGCCGATCGACATGATCGGCGTGCCGTTTGGCGGCAAGGCACGTTTCGTTCCCGTGGCTTCTCCAGGCTACCTTCAGCAATACGGTCTTCCCGTTCACCCGGCGGAGTTGAAGGCGCATAGGTGTATCCGGATCAGAATGCCCAGAGGCGAGCGCTATGCCTGGGAGTTTGAACGGCAGGGTGAAAGAGTCGAGCTGGATGTGCCGGGCTCGCTGACCGTCAACCGCATGGCCCTGATGATAGAGGCTGCCGAAGGTGGCCTTGGAGTGGCGTTTGTCCTGGAACAAGCTGTCGCGCAAAGTCTGGCTGACGGAAAACTGCAATTGTTGCTGAATGATTGGTGCCAGGATGAACCAGGGTTAATGCTTTATTACCCGGGGCGACGAAATGTGCCTGCGCCGTTGCGGGCTTTTATCAGTTTCATTCAGGCATTGGGGCGCTGAGTGAATCAACTTGTTGGCGAGGCTGTTATCGTGTTTCGCCCGATGCACCGCTTCGCGACCGTCGTAACCTCCGATGGCTCCTACAGGAAATCGCGTGGTGCCATGAATTCCGCGTGTGCTTCGCGCCGTGCCGAAACGCGTGATCTGTAGGAGCTGCCGAAGGCTGCGATGGCGGTCTGTAAGCCTGGTGCGTCTCCATCAGACTCTATTGGTCAGCTTATGCATCATGAAACGATGATCAGCCGAGAATAATCGACGGTACGTCAACAGTACTGCGCAGACGGTGCCGAGTGCTGAGGACGCGGCGATCAGGAACATGATTACGATCTGATAACGGACAGCTTCTACGGGCGATTGCCCCGCCAGCACCTGGCCGGTCATCATCCCGGGCAGGCTGACGATGCCCACCACGCTCATCTGATTCAGAGTAGGCGTCATGCCTGCTCTTACTGCTTGCCGGGCCGCCATTTGCGCCGCTTCCCAGCGTGAACCGCCCAGTGCGAGGATTGTTTCCACTGTACTTCGTCCCGACGACAATTCCTGCATCATGCGTTCGATTCCCAGCGACACACCGGTCAGGGTATTGCCCAGAATCATCCCCAGAATCGGAATCGCGTACTGCGGTTCGTACCAGGGGCGAATCTGAATAACCAGCAACAGGCCTATGGCAGCCACTAGCCACGAGCTGCCCCACACCGACACAACGCTGTCCAGACGCCGCCCGGCGTAAGTGCGTTTGCCTCGTCCCGCTGCCGACACACCGGCAATCAACGTCATCAGGCACATCAGCGGTAGCACGACATACCAGTAGGCAAACTCGAATACCCAGCCAAGGATGTAGCCGATAGCAAGTAGCTGAACGACCGTGCGTACCGAGGCCCAGATCAGTTGACGCTCCAGCCCCAGTTTCAAACCCAGGGATAACGCCCCGTTGATCAGAATCAGGCACGCGGCGATGGCGATGTCTGCAGCCGACAGGCTTTGATAGATCATTAGTTACCCATCGCGCTCAGCACACCGGCGTGCATTTCAAATCTGACGTTGCTCATTCGCTGCGCCTGATCGAGATCGTGCGATACCCAGATATAAGCGCGTGAGGACGTCAGGCCACCGGTAAACCAGGTATTGACCAGTGTTTCTACATCGCGGGAAGACTGAGGGTCGAGCGCGGCAGTAGGTTCGTCCAGCAGGATCACTTCCGGCTCCAGCTGAATGGCGCGAATCAGTGCAACAACCTGAGCCTCACCTCCGGAAAGATCGTTCGCGGCCTTCAGCAGGAAGCGTTCTGGTTTTCCTGCCTGACGTAAAAGCGCTTTGACCTTCTCGGCATCGAACTTCCTCTGCTTGAAGATATTCAGGCTGTAGGGAAAACGCAGGTTGTCTTCAACGGTGCCATCCATCATCGACGGGCGTTGTGCGAGGTAGCAAATCTGACTGCGATACGAGGGGATCTGCCCGGCATTCACGGGCTGGCCGTGCCAGAGTACTTCACCTGAATCGGGCGCATCCAATAGCGCCAGGGTGCGCAAAAAAACACTTTTGCCAGACCCTGACGAGCCGGTTATCGCCACTCTGTCGCCGCCGCTCAGGATGAAGTCCACGGGGTGGAGTAGCTGGGAGGCGCCATTCTGATCCTGGCGACTGAGGCCGCAGGTTTCGATCAGTTTTAATCGGTGTGTGCCGGGCGAGGCGGGGGAGGACAAATGACCTGCTCCATGAGCGAAAGGGTTAATCAATGAGGGTCGCCAGTTTTCCAACACGCGGGACGCGTCAGATTTGTAGCTTCATGCTGTAGGAAAGCTCTCTTTGTTGGCGCGTACATATCCGGTATCAGCGTGTATCCCTATCATGCCCACGTTTGAACGGATGGATAGGCAAACTGACTATCCATGAACCAATAAGCTCGGTGCGAGCATTATTTTACATGGAGCCAAGGACATGCATGGCTATGGAATGATAGGAGATCTGCTTCATCTGGCTCTTTACCTGATGAGTATCGGATTTTGGGCCGTTCTATGGATGGTCTGCATTTTCAACGCCAAAGGTCGACTCAGGAAATTTCTAGGGGCACATGCACTGTTGATATGCACATTGGTATTCCCGGTGTTGCCTGCCACATTCATCGGCGGCGCGCTGCTTGCCTTTGGCATCGAAGGCATTGCCTGGAGCTTTTGTATCGTGGGTGTTGGTGTGCCGTTGGCAGGTCTGGGGCTGGTGCAACGCTATATTCAGATCAGACCCGCGGGCCGCGAGTAAGCTCTGGCGACCCTGCCTCAAGTGCCGAACTACCGAGGCCCTTGCAGTTTGTAACCCATGCCATGAACGGTATGCAGCAACGGGATATCGAACGGTTTGTCGATAGTCTTGCGCAACGTATACACGCTGGTGCGCAGACTGTCCGAGTCAGGCGTATTGTTGCCCCAGACGGCTTGTTCGAACTCCTTTCGTTTAACCACCATTGGGCTTTTTCGCATCAATAACTCGAGCAGCACCATATTGGTAGGGTTGAGCTTGAGTAATGTTCCGCCTCGCCTAACTTCCAGCGAGTCCAGATCGTAGGTCAGGTCGTGGATCTTGAGCACGTTCTTCTTCATGCCGGTTGAGCGCCACGTGACCGCCTCAACCCGCGCATACAACTCCGAGAGCGCGAACGGTTTGACGATGTAGTCGTCGGCGCCGACGTTGAACCCGGTCAAACGATCTTCCAGTTGATCACGTGCAGTCAGCATCAGGACCGGAACCTGCTGGCGGGCGTCTTCGCGCAGCTTTCGACAGAGCAGATTGCCGTCCATGCCGGGCAGCATCAGGTCGAGGATGATCGCGTCGAAATTGCCGGTCGTCGCCAGATGCAGTCCCGTCAGCCCGTCCAGCGCACCGACGACTTCACAACCTTTCAGCGTGAAGTACTCCGAAACGTTGGCGAGAATATCTTTATGGTCTTCGATAACAAGTATGCGCATCGGGCTCACATTATTTTCTGGTCTACCGGGACAGGGGGGCTGTCCCGGACATGACGTTTGTTATTTGTTGGCCAATACGCCGTCAGCAGTACCGTTTCTGCAACCGGCAAACATATCCAGCGACGGGTCGTAAACGTGAGTATGCACCTTCAATAAACCCAGCATCGAATGGAACAGGTTGTCCTGGCTCAGAGACGCATTACGGGTTTGTTGCAGGCATGCCGTATCAAGGGCAAAAGACTGCTGATAGTTATCCGAAAACCAGACCATCATCGGCACATGTTTTTGCTGGTCCGGGGCGAGCATGTAGGGCGTGCCGTGGAGGAACAGGTTGTATTCACCCAGCGACTCACCATGATCGGAAAGGTAAATCATCGCGGTGTCTACGTTGGTCTGGTTGCGGCGCAGGATATCAATCAGGCTCGCGAGTACGTGGTCGGTGTAGAGCAACGTGTTGTCATAACCGTTCACGATACTGTCCCGGCTGCATTTATCCAGCGCATTGCTTTCACAGACCGGGGTGAATTTCTCAAACTCCTTCGGATAACGTTTGAAGTATTCCGGGCCGTGGCTACCCATTTGATGCAGTACCAGCACCGTGTCTTTGTCCAGGTGCTCAATGAAGTTCTGCAGCCCTTGCAGCAGGATTTCATCCCGGCATTCACTGTTGGCGCACAGCTCAGGGTCTTTCAGCTTGCTGACATCCTGCAGCGTAACCCGGTCGCAGGTGCCTTTGCAGCCGGACTGGTTGTCACGCCAGATCACGTCTATTCCGGCACGCTTGAGCACGTCCAGCAGACCTTCCTCGGTTTTGGCGGTGGGCGCGTCGTAGTTCTTGCGTCCCATGTTGGAAAACATGCACGGTACCGACACTGCCGTTTCAGTCCCGCAGGAGTGGACGTCCGTAAAGGCAATCACGCCAGGTTCTGCTCGCAGTTGCGGAGTGGTATCGCGGTTATAGCCGAGGATGCCGAAGTTCTCGGCCCGGGCACTTTCGCCTACGACCAGTACGGTGAGCGATTTACGTGGGCGCTGTACCCAGGCACTGTCTCGGGTGGCATCTTCGCCGACTTTCAGAAAAGGTTTTTGCGCCGTAACCACTTGTTCACGCAGGTAGCCAAGTGAGGCACCAACGTAGTTGCTGGGCACCACCATTAAACGTAACTCGTGGTGGTTGCGGAATAGAGACGATAACCCTTGATAGTTGACCAGTGCCACGCTGCCAATCATGGCGGCGCAGCCGAGAGTGACGAGTATCTTGCTGATGAGTTCGCGGTGCAGTGGTCGATAACTGATTGGGGTTTTCCATAACAGTAAAGACGGAACGATGCCGAGCAGTAAGATATAAACGAAAAGTTTAGGCGACAGTAGATCCCATACTTCGGTTGCGTTGGTCTCGGCAAAGTTTCTTAACATACCGGCATCAATCAGTACGCCGTAACGGCTCATGAAATAAGCGACGCCCGCACTGATCATGAATAAGGTGATCAGTACCGGTTTAAATGTTTTGCGAAACGCCAGCAGCGTCAGCGTGATGTTAAACACGCCAAACAACATGATGCCGAACGCCAGACGAAGCATCGCGTTGTGGTCGGTAATACTCACGAGGTGTTGCCAAAGGGTGCTGTTGAATCCGAGTAACAGGAAGGCGCTGCCGAGCGCCGTCGCTACCTCGGGGCGAAGGTGTTTGATTTTAAACATGTGATTCCGCTTCACTGAATGAGGGAGGTCGCTCGAGTGATTGAGCATGGTGTCTCCAATGGCGCAGACTCTAGGCAGGGAATGATCAAATTTTTGTGAAAAACATGCCAATAAAAGGTGGATGTACTTGTAGAAGTTAATGCTAATTGTTAGCAACTGAACGGCGGCTGAATAACTGCATTTTGGCGGGCTGTTTGCGACTTATTTTTCACATCGTTTTCACTGCTCTCCCACGTTGTTAACTTTAGGCTTTGCTCACAGTACGACAACTTCAGGGGGCGACGCCTGACGGTTGCCATGGTCTTTTTGCAGGAGCGAAGGCGTGAGCACTACCCTGATCAATGAATCAGTTATTCCCGGTAAAACCTCTTTCACGGCTATGTTCAGCGGCCGTTCAGTAATGTCCGTGGCGGCGGCTATTTTTGCTGTGGTATTAATTGCCTGGTTTTATAAAGCGACTCCCGTCGTCGATCTAAGTACTAATAACAACTTTAACAATTCTAAATTGTATGACCGCTGGGTCCGGGGAGATGTGGTGGTCATGGTCCGACACGCAGAACGTTGCGATCGCTCTGGTAACCCATGCCTGGGAAGTGCTGATGGCATCACTGTCAAAGGCAGCCAGTCAGCACAGGCAGTGGGTGTCGGCTTGCAGCAAATGGGTCTTGAAAACTCCCGGATCATAGCCAGCCCGCTGACTCGCACTCGCCAGACGGCTGACTTTATTCTGGGTCGAGTTGTACCGACCCAGAGCTGGGCCGGTGAATGCAACAGCGGTTTCAAGGACGCTGTTCTGGCGCACAAGCAGCTCGCACAAAATCTGGTGCTGATTACGCACAGCGGTTGCATCGATCAATTTGAACGCAAGATGGGCGTGCGCGCAGGCGACCGCTCCAGCGAATACACCCAGGCAGTGTTCGTAAGTGTCGACGGTAAGCATGCGCCGAGCATCATCGGTTCAATGGACGCAGCGCAGTGGAAAAACATGACGATCGGGCAGGTGAATCAATGAACGCTTTGAGTGCCCGATCCCGCTTCTATTCCCGCTATCTGGGCGTGCCATTGTTGTTGGCGTTGATAACGTTCCTGGCCTTTGATCTGACCGATCTCGACCGGCTGTTCAGCAACCTTTTTTATGACCCTGCCGCTGGCGTTTTCCCCATTGGTCAAAGTCGTCTTTTTGAACAGGTAACTCACAAGTGGGCCCGGATCATTCCGGACTGGACGGGTGAGCTAGCCATTATCGGTGCATTGCTGTCGTTCGTCTGGCCGTGTGTGGAGCGCTATCGTCAAACACGCCCCGGCCGATTCATCGCCCGCTCGCGGGTGGCAAGTCTGCTGAAATTTCTGCAGCGGCACCGGCTCGATTTCTTTTTCGTCATCGTTGCCTTTGCCCTGAGTACCGGACTGATCCATTACCTCAAAAGCCACACCAGTATTTATTGTCCGGTGGAAACAACGCTGTATGGCGGGAAACAGTTGCATAAGGAATGGTTCGAGAACTTCACGTTGTGGCGTGAAGCGGGCGCTGGTCGCTGCTGGCCAGGGGGACATGCCTCCAGTGCATTCAGCCTGTTCGCCGTGTATTTCGTCGCACGACGCTACCGTTGGCAGCACTCCAGGTTGTTGCTGGCAGGCGTGATTCTGTTGGGCCTCGTCTACGGCACAACGCGGGTCTTGCAGGGCTGGCATTACCTGTCGCATACGTTCTGGGCAGGCATTTTTGTCTGGTTGAGCACGTTGCTGGTGGCGCTGTTTTTCTACGGCCGCTCGGCCTTGCAGCAGCCGATACGAGCCGGCGCAGAGCCCGGGATTGAGTCCGTACCGCTAACCCCAGAGCCCCAACACTTAACAAGCACTGCATCTGTAATCCAATAACGGAACCTGTCCATGGCTATTGCACTACCGCTTCGCGCATCGCGACCTTTTGATTTTCGACTCGCATTAGGTATCCCCATCGTCTTGATGGGGCTGATGTTGCTGCTCGATCCAACGGCTCTGGATTTCTCCATCGCCCAGATGTTTTATGTGCCGGGCGAGGGCTTTATTGGACGTAAAAGTTACTGGCTGGAAGACATCCTCCACGACCGCGTGAAGCAGGCTGTGATTGTGCTATTCGTTGTACTGACGATTGCGTATCTGAGCAGCTGGTTTTCTTCCCGGCTTGCTGAATGGCGCCGGCCGCTGGGTTACACCGTTCTGGCGATTGCATTGACCACTACCATTGTGACGCCGCTGAAAGTGGTGACTGCCGTGCAATGCCCGTGGAGCCTGAGCGATTTCGGCGGCAGTGAGACTTACACGCCACTGCTCAGCCAGCGCCCGGACACCCTCAAACCTGGCCGCTGCTGGCCGGGCGGGCATGCTTCTACCGGCTTCTCGTTGCTGGCCTTGTTCTTTGCCTTGCGGGACCGTCATCTGAAAGGGGCACGAATCGCCCTGGGGATTGCGCTCGGGTTGGGCGTGATTTTGTCGGTGGGCCGGATGATGCAGGGGGCGCATTTCCTTTCCCACAACGTCTGGACTTTACTCTTTGACTGGGTGATTTGTGTGCTCTGCTACCGCTGGATTCTCTATCGTCCGCAAGCACTGACGTCGCTCAACTCTGGCTCTATAGAAGCGGCAGGCGGGAAGGGCTGACATCATGTACATGCAAATCTCGGGTGGACGTGCCATTGCGGTGTTGTCGTTGTTTCTGTCTGTCGCTGTGCTGGCAGGCTGTGAAAGCACCCGGGAACGACTGCTCGCTCAGGGGTATCCCGCGCCGTATGCCAGTGGCTTTGACGACGGCTGTGGCAGTGGTCGGCAAGCGGCTGGCGCCCTCGGTGAGTTTCGCAAGAACGTGCCCGTCTACCTGGAGGATCGCAAGTACGCCACGGGCTGGGATGACGGCTTCCGCCAATGTCAGGCCACTACCACCAGCGACTTTCAGCGTCATGTGGGTATCGACAGCCAGGCCGATCGGGATTGGCAGCACAGCAAGGATCAGGCGTGGAGCAGGGCGATCCGGCACTGAAAGATGAGGCGCATGGCGAAAATGAATGAACAGTATGGCGTTTGCAAACGCTATGCAGAGTGCTGGAAGCGTCAGTGACGTTCGTCTGCATGGCCACCCGGTATCACGCACCGGGCGGCTCAACTGAAGGCTTCTGAGCAGGTCCGTCAGTGCATGATGTCAACGGTGCCAGGTCCCGGTTCAGCACTGCCATAGCGCTGGCTCGTTATCCGACTGATGATCAGGGCACACAAGGCCAGGAACCCTCCGACGAAGCCGACCCATGCGGAACCCAGGTGATGCACCACGATACTGCCCAGCAATGCACCGGCACCGATGCCGACGTTGTAGATGGCCGAGTGCATGGCGGACGCGACATCCGTGGCATCGGGTGCCAGCTGGATGACCTGCGACTGCATCAGAATGCCGAAGCACAACATCGCCAGCCCCCAGAGCGCAAAGACCACGACCAACGTGTAAATGCTCCATGAAGCCCAAAGCATCAACGTCAGGCAGATGCACAAAGAACCGATGGCCATGGTGGTCAGGTGGTTGGCGAAGCGGGTGTACAGGGTGTTGAAGAAAATCGACCCCATCAGTCCGGCCAGGCCAAAGAGCAGCAGCATCCAGGTGGTGGTTTCTTCGCTGAAGCCCGCAACCGATTGCACAAACGTCTCGATGTAGGTGTACGCGGTAAAGTTGGCGGTGACCACCAGTGCCGTGATGCCATACAGAGAAACCAGCGCCGGGCGTTTGAACAGGATAGGCAGGCTTTTCAGGCTGCCGCTGTTTTGACTCGGGAGCAGGGGAAGCTTTTTAGCCAGCAGAAACCAGATCAGCGCTGCGACGGCTGCGATGGTGATAAACGTCGCGCGCCAACCCATGCTTTCGCCCAGCACGCGGCCGATGGGAATCCCCAATACCATGGCCAGCGAAGCGCCCATCGCCAGCAGGCTCAATGCCCGCGAACGATTACCGCCCGGGGCCAGGCGTACCGCCAGCGAAGCGGTGACGGACCAGAACACCGCATGCGCCAAGGCAATGCCGATCCGGCTGATCACCACCATGGTGAAATTTGGTGAAAGACTAAGGACGATGTGGCTGACGATCAGCGTGCCAATCGCCACTTTGAGCAACAGCCGTCGCTCGACGTTGCGAGTCAGCAGCATCATGGGCAGGGACATCAGTGACACCGTCCAGGCATAGACCGTCAGCATCGGTCCCACCTGCGCAGCGGTCATGTCGAAGCTGCTGCCAATGGCATACAGCAGACCCACCGGGGCGAACTCGGTGGTGATGAAGATGAAAGCTGCTACTGCCAGTGCGCCTACACTGATCCAGCTGGTCTGTTGGGTGTCGGCAGAGGTACTCATGAATCCTCGCAAAAAAAATTGGCGGACGCTTGAGCGTTCGAGCGTCCGCCGGGTGTATTACTGAGCCATTGAGCGTATCAGGCTTGCAAGCTCCTGCGATTAGAGCAGCAGGCCCGAGGTGTTTACAGCTCTTTTTTCATGTGTTTCTCGATCTCTTCCAGTGATTTGCCCTTGGTTTCCGGCAGGCAGAAGAACACAAACAGTAGAGAGCCGACGTTGATTACCGCAAAGACAAAGAACGTGGGGTTACCCAGTGTGTCCAGCGCCATTGGGAACAGAAATGCTACCGCTGCGTTGAACAGCCACTGCATGGACACCGCCGTACCGGTCAGCAGGCCGCGGATCTGCGAAGGAAACAATTCAGACATAAGCAGCCAGTAAACCGGCGAAATGCACATCTGCATGAACAGCAGGAACAACAGGATGCAGGCGAGGGCGGCGTAACTCTGGGTCAGGTTCTGCGGCATGAATTGCAATACGCAACCCAGTGCGATCTGGGCCAGAATCACTGTCACCAATCCGGTCATCAGCAAATGGCGACGGCCATAACGCCCAATGGCCCAGATGCCCAGCAGGGTTGCGATGACCGAGACGACGCCGTTGCCGATGGTGGCTGTCAGAGCGGCATTAGTGCCCATGCCAGTGGTCTTGAGAATGATCGGGGTGTAATACATGAAGGCGTTCACGCCCGTGAACTGAGCGGTGAAACCCAAGCCAATGCCGATAAGCAACAGCTTGATTATCCATCCCTGACGCAGCAGCTCGGAAACAGGCGGACGCTTGCGGGCGTTTTCCTTCTGCGACCTCATTTCTTCGACTTCGCGCTTGGCCTCTTCAGGCGTATCGCGCAGCTTTTCCAGCACATCCTGGGCATCGTCAAAGCGCCCTTTGGCGGCGAGCCAGTGCGGAGAAGGCGGGACGAAGAATGTGCCGACCAGCAGCAAAATACCGGGCAGCATGGCGATAGCCAACATGTAGCGCCAGATGTGCGACGAGCTCAGCAAGGCCGCCATCAGAGCACTGAGGACGTAGGCCAGCAATTGACCGCTGACGATCATCAGTTCGTTGCGGCTGACCAGTCGGCCACGTTTTTTCGGGCCGGCAATTTCCGCAATGAACACCGGTACCGTGGCTGAGCCGCCACCGACCGCGATGCCCAACACAAAGCGAGCGGCAACCATGAACGGAATCGACGGTGCGATGGCGGTACCCAGGGCTCCCGCGATGAATAGCAGTGACAGCAGGCGCAGGGTAACGCGGCGCCCGTAACGGTCGGACAGATAACCACTGCCCAGCGATCCGAACGCTGCGCCGACAATCAGCGAGGACGTGATTAGCCCTTCTGTAAAAGCGTTAAGCCCTAAACCACCCTGCTCGACAGGCAGTGTCATGAAAGGCAGCGCACCGGCGATGATGCCGGTGTCATAGCCGAACGCCAAGGCACCCATGGTTGCAACGAGTACGGAAATGAATACCAACCTGCGGGCCGAAATATGCTGCCCGCCTTTATCGCCGCCCAAGGAGGCGGTTGTCGTGTTTGAGGACATGAACTGCAGATCCTTTGATTGAACGATGACGCGGCTGGGCAGGGGACGTTCCGATGCTGGTGCAGATTGACGGAAAATAGCCTTGCCAGACCGCTGGCTTGAAGGCTTAGGGGGTGGTCAGTCGGGCTAGTTCCGTAAAAACCGGAAACATATTGAATTAAAGGTTAATCGTTTCAGCGTGCGGGATTGCGCGCGTGTAATGTTGCCGGGTTTTGGCGCAAGCAATGAGCAGCTTGAGAGCAGACGTGGGACCGGTATTGGGCGGAGGGCGGTTTGTCGGCCGAAGAAAATTGAGCGAATACCCCGACGTCCTTCAGGCTGAAACAGTTCCTGCAGATTTTCGTAGGTTCTGTGGGAGCCGGGCTTGCCCGCGATTGGGTTTACAGATTATCGCTGGCAATCCCGGCCCACAGGTCCTGCGCAGTCCTGCGTCAGGCCCGAATGCGCGCCATGGTCAGGGCATCGGTGAACTGACCATCACGAACGGCATAATCACGCAGCAGCCCTTCGGTTTCGAAGCCTAGCTTTTCATAGAGAATCACTGCCGCCTGATTGTCTGAATAAACCATCAGCTCGACCCTGCGCAGTTTCATCCAGTTATCAGCCACTTCCAGCAACGCAGTCAAAAGCTGTTTGCCGATGCCCTGGCCTTGCCAGTCCTGCGCGACGGCCATGCCGATCGAGCCACAATGACTGCGGCGGATGCGGGAAAACTGCTCCAGCGAGCCTTGCCCAACCACGGTCCCTTCATGCAGTGCCACGAGGCTGATCATTCGTTCGTTACTGCTGTCCAGCCGTTTACGCCAGATGTCAGCGGATTGAAAAGGCATTTGCAGGACTTGCCGGGCAACTGCAGGGACGTTGTACAAAGCGGTTACGCTTTCGGCGTGGGCCTCGGTAAAACGTTCGACAACGATGGCAGAGGACGGGGCGCGCATTGGCATTCATTCCTTAAGTGCGGGTGCGGCCCGTCAGTATACGGCAGCCGTGTGTAACAAGGCTTGCATAGGCTTCTTCAGCGAACGCAGAACGTTTTTGCGTCCCAAGGGTCAATCTGTTTGCAATTAGCCAGTACCTGCAGAAACTGCGATGATTGCGTTTGTTTGCCAGCACTCCAGACTCAGCGGTTCTCTTGCGCTGATTCGGCCGATGATCTTCGTCTTGTGACGCCTTAGCAGTCAGTAAATGCCCATGACCCCCCTCATCAGCCCGACTTCACGCACGCTTCCCGGCGGCGAGACCGGCGCAGCCATCAGAGCTATTGATTGGGCTGCTACCCCCCTCGGTCCTATGCAGAATTGGCCTGCGCCGATACGGTCGGCGTTGAGCATCATGCTTAACTCACCCGAAAGCCTGTATCTGCTCTGGGGGCAGGATCTCAATTTCTTTTTTAACGATGCCTACCGGCCCATTCTAGGCCCGCGTCTTGAAGGGGCCTTGGGGCAGAGCGTCACCACACTCTGGGCTGACGCGTGGGAGCAGGTGCGTCCGGTAGTGGAGCGTGCTTTTGCTGGCGAATCCAGTCGTTACGAAAATCAGCCGATCAGCATGGCGCGCTATGGCGTTGAAGAGCAGACCTGGTGGACATTTTCATTTTCGCCGATCTACGACGAGCTCGAAGAGTCGGTGCTCGGCGTTTTGTGCCATACCGTCGAAACCACTCATTCGGTGCGCGTTGACCAGCAACTCAAGTCCAGCGACGAACGTTACCGTGCACTGTTCAGCAACATTGATATCGGCTTCTGTGTGCTGGAAGTGTCGTATGCAGAAGATGCATTGGCGGGCTGCCATCTCGTTGAGATAAACGCTGCCTTCGAGAGCATGACCGAGCTTAAACAGCAGATCGGCCAAAGTCTGCGGGACATCGCCGAAGGGCGTCCGGTGCCCTGGTTTGAGGTCTATGCACGAGTTGTATTGAGCGGCAAATCGATGGGCTTTAATGCTCCCGCTGTTGCCCTCAACGGGCGCTGGTATGAAATTTACGCCTACAAGATCGATGACTATGCCCAGAACCGCATTGCGATGCTGTTCAAGGACGTGACTGAAGCCCTGCGTATCGAATCCTCGTTGCGGGATACCGAAGAATTCAACAGCCGCGTATTGGCCAGCAGTAACGACTGCATCAAGGTTATTGATCTGGATGGCAACCTGGCGTTCATGAGCGAAGGCGGTATGCGTGTCATGGAAGTCAGCGATTTCAACGCCGTACGCGGGTGCCCTTGGCCCGACTTCTGGCAGGATCAGGGACATATCGACGCCAAGGCAGCCATCGAACGTGCAAAGGCCGGTTTGTCTGGACGCTTTCAGGGCTTTGCCAACACCTATCTCGGCGCGCCGAAGTGGTGGGATGTGCAGGTGACGCCGATGTTCGATGCCGCAGGCGCGGTGGAGAAGATCCTCTGCATTTCTCGTGATATCACCGCCACTCGTGCTGCGGAAGAAGATTTGCGCAAGCTTAATGCCACGCTCGAAGAGCGGGTTGAAGCCCGAACTCAGGATCGCGACCGTATCTGGCGGTTGTCGACTGACCTGATGCTCATCGCCGAATTTGACGGTGCCATAACGGCAGTTAATCCGGCCTGGAGTCATCTGCTGGGCTGGGCTCCCGAGGAGCTGGTTGGCAGATCGTTTCTGGAGTTTTTGCACCCGGATGACGAGCTGAGCACAGCGGCCGCTGCGGGGAAGCTTTCTCAAGGCATCAGCTTCTCCAGCTTTGAAAACCGCTATTTGCATAAGGATGGTTCGTACCGCTGGATATCCTGGACGGCTGTACCTGATCAGTCCTATATCCATGCCGTCGGCCGCGATGTTCAGGCCGAACGCGAGGCAGCAGAAGCATTGCGCCGCACCGAAGCCGCATTACGCCAGTCGCAGAAGATGGAAGCGGTTGGTCAGTTGACCGGTGGTGTGGCCCACGACTTCAATAACCTGCTGACAGTGGTCAAAGCTTCAACCGATCTGCTCAAGCGTAATCTGGACGAGGAACGACGTCGGCGCTACATCGACGCGATCTCCAATGCGGTTGATCGGGCGAGCAAACTGACCGGGCAACTGCTGGCGTTTTCCCGTCAGCAAACCCTGCGTCCTGAAGTCTTTGACGCAGGCAAGAGCGTCCGGGCCATCGGCGAGATGATCAGTTCACTGACCGGTGCACGGATCGAAGTGGTGGTCGAGCTTCCAGCGCAGCCTTGCTACATCAATGCCGATGCCGGGCAGTTCGACACTGCGCTGATCAACATGGCGGTCAACGCCCGGGATGCCATGAACGGCGAGGGCACGTTGAGGATTTGTGTCGAGCCGGTAGGCCATATACCCGCTCGACGGACCCATGCTGCCGTGGTTGCCGATTATGTGGCGGTTTCATTGATCGACACCGGTTCGGGAATCGCACCGGACTTGCTGGATCGCATTTTCGATCCGTTCTTCACCACCAAGGATGTCGGTAAAGGCACAGGACTTGGTCTGTCACAGGTCTTCGGCTTTGCCAAACAGTCCGGGGGCGAAGTAATCGTCGAGAGCGAGTTTTGCGAGGGCAGTAAATTTACCCTCTATCTGCCTCGGTCCATCGCCACGCCGAGTGCGGAATATGCGGCACTGGATATGGAACTGCAGACTAGCGGCGAAGGCGCCCGGTTGCTGGTGGTTGAGGACAACCCCGAAATTGGCGATTTTTCCAGCCAGACGTTGCGAGAACTCGGCTACGACATTCACTGGGTCAGGAATGGGGTCGAGGCCTTGGCGGTACTGGCAGAGCGGGCTGATACCTTTCAGGCAGTATTTTCCGACGTAGTAATGCCAGGCATGAACGGTGTGGAACTTGCTCTTGAAGTCCAGAGATTGTATCCGCAGCTGCCGATTGTTTTGACCAGTGGTTACAGTCCCGCTCTGGCTCAGGGAAACTCCCAGGGCTTTACGTTTCTGCAAAAGCCGTATTCGGTTGAAGCGCTGGCCCGGCTGCTGCGTAACGAGATAAGTGCGCGGCAAGGTGGTTGCTGAAATACTTGTCTGTAGGAGCTGCCGAAGGCTGCGAAGCATTTCTCCTGACACACCGCGATCGCAGCCTTCGGCAGCGCCTACAGATTCGAGGTTTGCGACAGCGCAGTGCCATGGACAGCTAACGTAACTCTCGTGGCGTGCTCCCCCCACGCCGCTGTTGCAGTAATTCAATCTGCTCCGCCGGCAGCAACTGCCGAAGGCTCTTGTAGAGCACGCGGGTTTCCAGCAGGTTCCAGACCCTGAGCATGGTTTCCAGTGCGTCCAGTGGTTTGCTGATGAAGTCCCTTGCACCTAAAGCCAGAGCGCGTATCCGTGTATCACGAGTCGCATCGGCGGTGAGTACCAGAATGGGTAAATACTCATGGGGCGGGATACGCCGCCCCAGTTGTTCGAGCACGGCAAAGCCATCAAATTCAGGCATGTGCAGGTCCAGGATTACCAGATCCGGCTCGAAGCTATTGAACAGCTCCAGTGTGTGCGTAGGCTGGGTAGTGCTCAGGACGTTAAGCAGTCCTTCACGGGCGAGTAACTGCTCCATCAGTTCGAGATTGGCGCGCTGATCGTCAATCAGCAGGATACGAAGGTCTTGAGTCATACAGGCTCCGTGAGGAACTGATCAATCTGGTCGTAGAACATCCGGACGTTGATCGGCTTGACCAGAATGGCTGTGGCGCCCGCTTCGCGTAGCACCTTGTGAGTCATCGGCGTGGCGTCGGCGGTCATCATCAGGATCGGGATATTTGCAGTTTGTACAGCGCGACGCAGGCGGCGCAGTATTTTGATGCCGGAGATATCAGGAAGATTGATATCCAGAAGAATCAGGTCCGGCGCATGTCGCGTAGCCAGATCCAGGCCCATCTGTCCCTGCATGCTTGAGAACAGTTGAATGCCCGAGCGCCGCTGCAGCAAGGTTTCTATGAGTGTCAGGCTGGCCAGGTTGTCTTCGATACACAGCACACTGGCCCGATAGGGCGCAGAAGTTGGCTCCGGGTTATCAATCACTGTGCTGATTTGCGACGCGACCACAGCCGTCTCCGGCTTAATGACGGCGTGGGGCAAACTTAAAATGAAACTGCACCCCTCATCTGTAGCGCTGAGTACCTGAAGGCTGCCGTCCATCATTTCCAGAAGATTCTTGCTCAGTGCCAGGCCAAGACCGGTGCCCTCAACCTGATGGTCGGCGTTCAGACGTTCAAAGGGCCGGAATAATTTGTGCAATTGATCCTTGGCAATGCCGGGGCCCGTGTCCGATACCGTCACCGAGAGCATCTGGCCACTGCGGGTTACCTGGAGGGTGACTTCACCCTCTGTGCGGTTGTATTTGATGGCATTGGAGAGCAGGTTCAGCAGCACCTGCATCAATCGCTGGCGGTCGGCGATTACACCTTCGTCGGGGCGTATGACTGGCAGGGGAGCAATACGGATCCGCGCTTCACTGGCCATAGGTGCAACCAGCGCCAGCGCTTCGTGCAGGACGGAGCCTAGCGCAATGCGCTCCAGATTGACCGGCAGGTGCCCTGACTCGATACGGGCAATGTCGAGGACCTCATTGATCAGGGTCAGCAGGTGCTGGCCCGCCTTGAGGATATGTCCGATCTGCTGACGCTGTGTCGGCAGTGGATCAATTTCCAGCAGTTGCGCAAAGCCGAGAATCGCATTCAAGGGGGTGCGCAGCTCATGGCTCATGCGTGACAGGAACTCACTTTTGGCGCGGCTGGCGCGCTCGGCTTCTTCCCGGGCTGCGCTCAAAGCGATTTCGGCGGCATGACGGTCGCTGATATCCCGGGTGACCTTGGAAAAACCGCGCAAGGTGCCGCTGGCATCGTACTGGGCGCTGATAACCACACTGGCCCAGAAGCGGCTGCCATCCTTGCGGCGTCGCCAGGCCTCTTCCATGAAATAGCCTTTGTTTCGGGCTTCTCGCAAAGCCATTTCCGGACGCTGAGGGCACTGCTCCGGCAAATAGAAAACGGAGAACGGCTGACCGATGATTTCCTGTTCGCTGTAGCCCTTTATTCGCTCTGCTCCGACATTCCATGTCGTGACACGGCCGCTGGCATCCAGGGCGAAAATACCGTAATCCTTGACCGCGTCGATGATCAGTCGCAAGCGTTCTTCGTTATCCCGTAACGCGCCTTCACGCTGGGCCAGCAGGTGCGCGGCCTCCACCAGACGGGTGCCCAATTGGCCTATTTCGTCCTTTTCCGCAGGTTGCGGCATCAGTGGATGACCCGCAGCCAGCAATTGCGCGTTGCGCTTCACATGCTCGACCCGGCTGACGATGCCTCTGGACAGCAAAAGCATTGCCGCGACAGCGGCGAATACCCCGCAGCAGGCGGCCAGAAACGTGGCGAACACCAGCCGCTCACGGGTTTCAGCAGCGGCTGCGGTACGTTCTTCCAATAATGTGGCTTCACGGTTGCGCATGGCGCTGATCTGTTCTCGCAAGGTGTCGAGCACCTGTTTGTTGCTCACGAGAATATCGGTGACAAGCGCCGGGTCTTTACCGTTGCCCTCACGCAGTTTTGCCAGGGCCCCCAGCTTGATGTTGATCAGCGGAGTGATGAGTTGCAGGCGATCACGAATTTCAGGGTCACGAACGTTGGCATCCAGACGCTGCAAGGCCGCATCAATCAATGGCCGCGCGCTGTTGTAGGCTGGCAGAAAGTCTTCGCGATGGGTGAGCAGATACCCACGTTCGCTGGCGGCTGCCTCGGCGAGAAGGGTGTGAACCGTTTGAATATCTCCTTGCACCAGCAGCACCCGGCGGACATCTTCTTCGGCACGAGCGGTCTGCCGTTCGGCGAGGTAAATCAGCACCAGTGAGGACAACAGGATCACCAGCGGCAGGGCGATTGCGATCAGCGCCTTGCCCCTGAGTGGCAAATCCGACCAGCGACTCATGTCCAGTTTCCGTCAGGCTGGGCAACCAGCCCCAGGGCTATGCCGCGCACCGCAGCCTGGGTTCGGTCAGAGGCATCAAGCTTGCTGATGACGCGTTCGACATGGGCCTTGACGGTGCCGGTGGCGATACCCAGTTTTTCGCCAATCTCACGATTACTGAATCCTCCGGCAACCAGTCCCAAAACCTGACGCTCTCGTTCGGTGAGGTTTTCCCGAGGCGCTGAACCGGCGGCCCGGCGGGTGGCGATACGTCTCAGCAGACGTGCACTCATCGCGCTGTTCAGCGCGTCCTCTCCGGCTGCGACCCGACGCAGAGCATTGATGACCTCCTCGCGACTGGCGTCCTTGAGCAGATAGCCAGCAGCCCCGGCTGCAATAGCCGCTTCCAGATGATCCGGACTGTCGTCCATGGTGAACATCACCACTTTCAGTTCCGGCATGCGTTGTTGCAGCAGGCGTGCGGCACCGAGGCCGTTGAGGATCGGCATGCGCACATCAAGGATGGCGATATCCGGGCGCAGGCGTTCGCAAAGCTCCAGGGCTTCCTGACCATCATTGGCTTGCCCCACGACTTCAAACTCCGGATGTCCAGCCAACAGCGAGATGAACCCTGCGCGGGTCACTTCATGGTCGTCTGCCATGACCAGTCTTATTGTTCTGTTCATGCCGGGACCTCGTTGTTGCCCAGCGGGACAATGGCACTCAAACGTGTACCTTTGCCCGGCTGACTGGCACATTCAAACCGGCCACCGACAAGGTGAGTGCGCTCCTGCATGGCCGTCAGTCCCAACCCTTCCGTCGAGCCATTTCTCGATGCTTGCCGGGCTGCAAACCCTCGACCCTGATCTTCAATCAGCACGGCAACTTCTGCGCCGCGCATTTGCAGGGCAAGCCTGACACTGCAGGGACCGGCATGCTTGAGGACGTTGTTGATGGCTTCCTGTGCAATGCGGAATAAGGTGATTTCAATGACATCGGGCAATCGCTCGGCATATTTGGCCGTCCATTGCACGGCGTGACCCGCTTCGCGCAAGCGATCCGCCTCCTTGTCTATGGCCTGAAGAAGACCGAAGTCATCCAGCACAACCGGACGCAGGCCGCCGATGAGTTGTCGACCCTCGCCGACACAGCGTTGCGCCAGTTGCAGAATCGTTGACAGCTCCTGACTCAACGGCCCAGAGAGGTCAGGGCATTGGCTGGCAAAACCTTGCAGGCGTTGGTGAAGACCTGCCAGGGTTTGTGCCAGCCCGTCATGCAGGTCGTAGGCGACCCGTTTGCGCTCATCTTCCTGAGCACTGAATAAACGATGAACCAGCTCGGACATGGCCCGCTCGCGTGCCGACAGCGCATCGAGCAAACGACTGTTTTCCAGATGTGCCGCGAGCAGGGTGGCCAGCAGTTGAAGAGACTGCAGGTCTTCGGTATCAGGCGCTGCAATGTTCGCGCTGTTGGCCAGCAGCAGGGCCGCGAAGGGCTCGCCGTCGGCACCCAGTAGGGGTAGATGCAATACGCAGGGGATTTCTGCACAAGGCTGAACTCGCCATTCCGGCGTCAGGATGGTCCTGTCGAGGAGTGTCGTCAGTGTCTGAAAGCGTTGTGGATTGCCATGGCTGGCGCTCAACCTCGAGGGCGTCTCGCCGGTCCATTCAAGCAGAATGCCCTGATCCAGCGCCAGAAATGCACAGGCTCTCTGTACTGCGCGTTGGCGCATTGAGGAGGGCGAAAGGCGGGTCAGTTCGTGGCCGGTGTCGACGAGCAATCTCAATCGCGCGGCACGACTTTCCCATTGACGGTACTGACTGCGCAGATTGAGCGCGCTGGCCGGATCATCGGAAGGCTTGTGCATGTACTGCTCCAACACAGGGGCCGGATCCATTCGGCAAAAAGTGGCGCCATTAGACCTTTTCCGGTGTGGTGCCGCTATCTGCCAAATGGCATAGACAGATCGCACCAATCGGCTGATTGCCGCACGTTCGAGACGCGGCACAGTAGCTCCACCAAAAGCCGATAGGAATACCGTAAATGAAGCTGAACATAAAAATTTCTGCTGTGGCGCTGATCGCTATTCTGGCAACGCCCCTGGTCCATGCTGTCGACACTGCGCCGGTCAAACCGCATTCCTACACGGAGATCGCCCCGCAACCGACTGATGTCAAAGATCGTGAAATCGCCGCGCTGTTCGAGCGCTGGAATCGTACGCTGCAGACGGGTGACTCCGCCAAGGTAACCGCTCTTTACGCGAAGAACGCAATCCTGCAGCCCACTGTATCCAATAAAGTGCGCACTACACCTGCGGAGATCAAGGATTACTTCGACCACTTCCTGGTGCTGAAACCAGTCGGGGTCGTCAACTTCCGTGAGATTCGTCGCCTGAATGAAAACAAGGCGCTGGACACCGGCGTGTATACCTTCACGCTTACCGAGGCTGACGGCAGCAAACGTCAGGTGCAGGCACGCTATACCTACCTCTATCAGAAGATTAATGGTGAATGGCTGATCCTGAATCATCACTCTTCGGCCATGCCACAGCAGGGATGAGGGCCCGCTCGTCAGTTACGCTGCACTTTGCGAGCTGCCCTGCTTCTTAAGTGAGTAGCCCAACGCCGTTGGGCATTTACCAGGAGGTGAGTATGGCGACCAATCAACGTGACCCCGAGCAGGATCTGGGTTTTGACCCGGACTCTCCTGACCTGGCAGACCCGCAGGTCGATCCGGTGGGGCCAGCAGAGTCTCCTGAAGATGGGCATGACCTTGACGAGGACAAACGCGTGAATGGCGACGACAAGTACCCGCCCTATAAGAGCGGCGAGTAACTCTCGTACACACGAGTTAGTGAAGGTCAGGCGCTCAAAAGGAAAGGGCTGCCCATCATTGTCAGCATGATCTGTTCGGCTGAAAGCGGTCGGCTTAGAAAGAAGCCCTGTGCCTCATGGCAACCGTAGCCCCTGACCAGATCCATGCACTTGAAGGTTTCGATTCCCTCTGCAACGGTTCGATAGCCCAACTGATGCGCCAGCTGAAAAACAGATTGAGCAATGATGCGGTTGCGTGGTTTGTTTTCCAGATCGGTAATGATCGACTTGTCCAGCTTGATCACGTTTGCCGGGATTTCATGCAGGTAAGCGAAGTTGCTGTAGCCTGTACCAAAGTCGTCGATGGCGACATCCACGCCAAGCGCGCGAATCTCCGCCAATTGGGCCAGCACATTGTTGCTGGCCCTTATCCATTCACCTTCGGTTATCTCAACCTCGACCCGATGCGGGCCGATGTTGTGCTTTTCGCAGTCCGCTTTCAACGCCTTTGCGATATCGATGTGCTGAAAGTCCAGGGCTGAAAGATTGAGCGAGACCTTGGCCTCGCTGTCGGTCCAGCCAGCAGCGGCAGCCAGGGCATTGTCGATAACCCAGCGAGTCACAATGCTGATTTGCCCGGAACGTTCAATCAGCGGGATGAACTCAGCGGGGGATACCGGTCCGAAAACTGGGTGATTCCATCGAAGCAATGCTTCGGCGCTGACCTGACGGCCATCCTCAAGTCTGAAGCGTGGCTGGAATACCAGCGAAATATCGCCTCTGGAAAGCGCGCCAGCGACATCGTGAATCAGGGCGTCGGAGCGACGAGACGCGCAATTCGGGTTTTCATCCCAGACAGCCCAGTCAATTCCATCCCGGGCGGCTAAGTCCGCTGCGGAGCGGGCCTTGCGCAGCAGATCACCGATTGATTGTTTTCCATCTCCGCATACAGCAATGCCTATGCGAAGACCGGGCAAGGTGGATATCGAATCTTCGGCGCAGGGTTCGCAAACCATTGTGCTGAGGGTAAGGATCAACTCGCTTTGATCCTGAGGTCTGGCAGGAATCAACAGGCACAAGTGGCGCTCGCTGATATGGTAAGCCGTGAGCTCTTCACCCAGCGCCTGGCTAAGGCGAGCGGTGATGTCCTTCGCCTTTGCATCAATGAGTCCGGAGTCTTGTTCAAGCGCAAAGCCATGAGCCCACTGGCTTTCAAGAATCTCGACAACCATCAGTACCCGTGTTGAAGCCTCAGCATCCAGCCATGGACCTGCGTTGTCGGTCAGAAACTGGCGCAGATTGGGCAGACCGCTTGTGGCATTGCACATGCTGGTCTGTTGTCGCTGTTCGATCTGCGAAATCACCATCTCGGCCAGATCCTGAAGGACCAGTGTTTCGGCATGGCTGAGTTGATGAGGAAATTTGTCGATGAGGCACAGGCTGCCTATTGCATGCCCGTCACGCGTGATCAGGGGGGCTCCGGCGTAGAAACGGATGCCGCCATCAACCGTCACCAGCTCATTATCCATGAAGCGTGGATCAGCGCAGGCATCAACGACCTGCATGACGCCTTCCTGCTTTATCGTGTGCGCGCAGAAAGACTGATGAATAGGGGTTTGCGGCTTCGGAAAGCCGACTCTGCCCGCGAACCACTGACGATCCTTCTCTACCAGCGACACCAACACGGTGGGTACGTTGAAATAGGCTGAAGCCAGTCGGCAGATGCGATCAAAGTTCTCGTCAGCGGCGGTTTCCAGCCACTGGATGGCGCGGATCGCCGCGAGACGTTGTTTTTCGGCTTGTAATGATAATTGCATAGACGTTCCGGACAGCCGCAGAGTGGTCTCGGTATTGAGAGGCCTTGTGCCATCATAGCTGGGACGGCTTACTCTGCAGAAGGTTTCCTACGAACGGCACTATTTTCACTTTATGTGAGGTTCGTTCAGCTTGCGGCAGCGGGGGATTTGCCTGTAACCAGCCGCAATGCGCTGGAAATGCTGCCAACAGCCGCAAAACCGGCACCAATGGCAAGCGCCAGAACCGGTCCATGTTCGCCGCTGATACCGAAGCTCAATGCGACCAGTGCTGCGCCTGTTGCTTGCCCGATCAGGCGTGCGGTGGCGATCGTGCCACTGGCACCGCTGGCTCGCTCTTTTGGAGCGCTGGTCATCAGAGCCTTTTGGTTTGGCGCCTGGAAGAACCCGAAACCGAGCCCGCAGATGATCATGCGAATACCGATTTCCCACGCACTGGCGTCGGCGGGAATCATCGTCAGCGAAATCATCCCCGCGCATAAAATCGCCAACCCGATACCGCCCAGCATCCCTGGCGCATAGCGGTCTGACAGGCGTCCGGCAATGGGCGCGATCATAGCCACGACCACCGACCATGGAGTCATCAGAAATCCGGTCTGGATCGGGTCGCGGCCCAGAACGGTTTCGAAAAAGAACGGCAGCGAGACAAAGGCCAGCCCCTGGGTGGCAAATGAACAGAAAGCGGTGAGGGCGGAGAGGGCGAACATCGGCCGCTTGAGCAAATCCAGCGGGAACATCGGCGCCGGGTGACCGGCTTCGCGACGCAACATCAATACGCCCGCGATCAGAAAGGCTGCCAGAGCGATCAACACACTGGTTTTTGAGCCCAATTGGGCCGCTTCACCCAGAGCGTATATCAGTGCGCCGAAAGTAATCACGTTGAGCACAGCGGTCAGACGATCGAAAGTCAGGGTGCCCGGCTTACTGGCGGGTAAAGAGTTCCAGGCGAATACCAGAGCGAAGATCCCGAGCGGCAGGTTGATTGCAAACAGCCAGGGCCAGTTGGCGACCGACAATACTAAAGAGGCGATGGTGGGACCGGCTGCAAATGAAGTGCCCACCACCAGCGCGTTCATGCCGAGCCCTCGGCCCAGGCGTTCGTGAGAAAAGATCGAACTGATCAGCGCCGCATTGACCGCCATGATGGCGCTCGCTCCCAGCCCCTGCATGACTCGGGCGATGGTCAGGGACGGCAGCGACCAGGCAAAGGTACACAGCGCCGAAGACAACACGAAAAGAATCAGTCCGCCCAGATAAACCTTGCGATGGCCGATGACGCCGCCTAGCGCGGCAAATGGCAGCAAAGTCGCCACAGCGGCGAGCTGGTAGGCGTTGATGACCCATACCGAAGCGGCAGGCGATGCATTCAAGTCAGCTGCGATGCTGGGCAATGCTGTATTGGCGATGGCCGTATCCAGCGTGGCGAGGGCAATAGACAGGAGAATGGCGACCATCCCGCGAAACTCACGAGATGTCAGCCGGGTGGCAGTGGGCGAAGAGGCTTGATCCATTACCAGCAGGGCTCCGTATATTCGAGCAGGGATGCCTGCGCTATGCAGACGCTAGAGTGATCCTGCTGTTTTACACGGCTGCTGTGCAACGGTTTGTTGCAAAATGTTTTCAACGCTAAAGGCACATCAGCTGTAGGAGTAGCCGAAGGCAGCGATGCAGTTTGTCAGGTAAACCGCGATCGCCACTCCGGCCACTCCTGGAGGAATGGGTTCAGATCAGAAGAGCCATTTCGTCCCTCAGCTCAGCAAATCAGTCCCCAACTGGAATGCTACCCACAACGCCAGACCTGTCGCGAATACCAGAGCAATGTTCTCGAACAGGTTGTTGCGGTATTGCTTGTCGAGCAGCTTTTTCTGGTTCGACATGATCAGCAGGCCCAGAGAAATGATTGGCAGACCAATGATGTTCAGTGCATTCACGCCGATGGTCAGGGTCACGAAGTCCGGCATGCCGGGCAGCGACCACACCAGTGGAGTGACCAGAATGAACAACATGAACCATTTGTGCATCGGGTCTTTGTGGAACTCCTTCCCGAATTTCTCGCGACGTTTCGGGAGGATGTGCTGGAACGCATCGGTGATCAGCATCGGGAAGGCCGTTGTCTTGCCCGCGATGCTGGCGAATAGCGTTGCGAACACGCCAACAAAGAAGATGTACCAGCCCGCCGAGCCGAAGAACATTTCCAGGGCTTTGCCCAAGTCCTGCAAGTTAGTCACCTGAATGCCGTTCGGACGCAGAATTTCTGCACCCACAACCCAGATAGCCAGGTTGATGATAATGCCGACGAATACCGCAAACAGCAGATCATTACGCTGCATGCGCTTGTGTTCAGGGCCGATCCAGCCTTTTTCGCGCATTACATACGGGTGTACGAAGTTGGCGATGGAGCCGGCAACTGCCCCAATCACCGAAACCGCCACCAGCAGTGCGCCGTGTACACCTTCATCCGGTGGAATGCTGAAACCTATGGTGCCTTTGAGAATGCCGACCATATCCGGCTTGGACATGATTGCCAGTGCCAGAAACGCCAGGGTCATCAGCGCCAGCAAGCCCTTCATGACGCCTTCAATCATGGTGTAGATGTTGCGTCCCACCAACAACCAGACCGCTATCACGACCGCGAAAGAGCACAGCAACGGTTGGTTGATATGCAGCAACATGGCCAGTGCTTCGCCTGCGCCTTTGATCATATAAGCATTGATCAAATGCCCCATGAGCAAGGCGTAGCCGAGCATGAACCAGGCAAAGACGGGATGGAGCTGGGCGTAGCCTTCGAGGATGCTCATGCCCTTGTTATTGCAGAGCTGGAAGCGGGCAATAATGTTGACGATGAGGAATCTGAGGAGCAGCGAAACCGCCAGCACCCACATCATGGCGTAGCCGTAGTTGGCGCCTGCCACTGAAGAGGTGATCAGATCACCGGCCCCCAGCCATGACAGCACCGCGATAATGCCGGGGCCAAGAAGCTTGGTGACTTTGGCAAAGACCGATTCACGCGCAGCAGTAGCTTTTTTATCGACTGAGCTGGTGCTCGTCATAGGAGTATCCCCATTTGTTATTTTTAGTGAGACGGATGCAAGTCGAACATAACGTCAGACGTCGTACAACATCAGATTTTTGATGGAGTGTGTGCAGATGTTTCGGTGGGAGAGGGTAGCGATTGCAACGGTATGCGGGTTTGCAGGACGTGACATATGAAGTTCGACGTGGGGCCGGCTTTAGCCTGAAACAGGCCGATACAGATGACGCATCTGTATCGGTAAAAAAAGCCGCCTTCCCGGTTAAAGCCGGTTCCACGTCAATATGTCAGGGTGGATGCCGTCCTCGACACAGGCATCGCTGATCTAGCCTCCGTCAGTATCAATATCTGCGTCCTTGCCTTGCGTTGGATGCAGGTTGTTGGGGACTTTTTCAGGTTTTTCTTCAGGCTCGTAATCAGGCGTGTACGTGTTGCCACCTGAGTCCTGATTCTGCTCGAACTGGGTGTCAGGCTGACCCTGCGGCCTGCCTTGGGATTGAGAGTCGTACCCTTGAGTCTGTTGCTCCTGGGTCGGTGTATCGGGGGCATTGTCCGGTTTGATTGCCGGGTCGTTGCGGTCGACTGGATCCTGATTTTGATCGCTCATTGTTCACCTCTGATTATTGTTCAGCTGCGATGGCTTACAAAAATCTGAGGACGTCGTTACGGGGTCGTTCGATCAATATGACGACCGGCAACTGATTCGTTATGAATGAGCACCATTCTTGCGGATGGCGCTCAGTTAACAACTCAATCGGAGTCAGCCGTAGAGACGCTCGAACGGCAACCAGCGTGCAAATGCACCTTCTTCCACCCAGGCACGTGCCGCCGCGATGTCCGGGGCGAAATAGCGATCTTCATCGTAGTGGGCGACTTCACTACGGATCATCTCCAGCACTTCGCTGAGTTTTTCCGAGGTGCGCAGCGGTGCGTGCAGGTCTACGCCTTGCGCCGCTCCCAGCAGTTCAATCGCTACCACCGCGCTGCTGTTACCCGCCATATCCAGCAAGCGCCGCGCAGCAAACGTTGCCATGGATACGTGGTCTTCCTGATTGGCTGATGTGGGCAAGCTATCGACCGACGCAGGGTGGGCCAGGGTCTTGTTCTCGGATGCCAAAGCTGCTGCCGTAACCTGCGCAATCATGAAGCCCGAATTCAGACCGCCTTCCTTGACCAGAAACGCAGGCAAGCCGGACAACGCCGGGTCTACCAGCTGTGCGATGCGGCGCTCCGAAAGTGCTCCTATTTCCGAAATCGCCAGGGCCAGCACATCGGAGGCCATGGCGACCGGTTCCGCATGGAAGTTACCGCCTGACAACACGTCGCCATCAGCGCTGAATACCAGCGGGTTATCGGACACCGCATTGGCTTCGCGCAGGAAAACTCCCGCAGCGAAACGCATGTGATCAAGGCATGCGCCCATGACTTGTGGCTGGCAGCGCAGGGAATACGGGTCTTGTACGCGGCCGCAATCCACGTGCGACTTGCGTATCTCGCTGGTAGCCAACAGTTCACGATACAAGACTGCCACGTCGATTTGGCCGGGTTGACCGCGTACCGCCTGAATACGTGGGTCGAACGGTACGTCGGAGCCTTTTAAGGCTTCGACACTCAGGCTACCGGCGACCACGGCTGCGGTGAAAAGCTTTTCCGTGACAAACAGACCACGCAGGGCCAGAGCGGTGGAGACCTGGGTGCCATTGATCAACGCCAGACCTTCTTTCGGGCCCAGTACCATGGGCTCAAGGCCGGCCAGCGCGAGACCTTCGACCGCGTCCATTTCGCGACCCTGATGGCGTACCCGACCCACCCCGATCAGCACGGCTGACATGTGCGCCAGCGGTGCCAGATCCCCTGAGGCACCCACTGAGCCTTGCGACGGGATGCATGGATAAACCCTGGCAGCGTAAAGCGCGCTCAACGCCTGGATGACTTCCCAGCGAATCCCGGAGAAGCCTCGGGCGAGGGAGCCGACTTTCAGCGCCATGATCAGCGCAACGCTGGCGTCATCGAGCAGCGGGCCGGTGCCGGTGCAGTGTGAAAGCAGCAGATTACGTTGCAGTCTGGCCAATGATTCGGTGGGGATCGACGTGCGTGCCAGCAGGCCAAAGCCCGTGTTAATGCCATACACGGTGCGTTGGTTGGCAATGATTTCGTTCACAGTGCGGGTGCTGGCGTCGACCACTTCACGGGCAGATGGATCAAGCTCGAAAGGGCTTTGCTGCTGATAAATGGCGCGCAACTGATCGAGATTGAACTGACCTGGCTTGAGTAGAAGTGCTGCTGGCATGGTGCGCTTTCCTGCTTGAGTTGTAGTTTTTTGCCGAACCGGCCCGGGAATTATCCACGAGGTCGGATACTTGAGTTATATCATCCTGTATATACAAGATAAGGCAAAAGCCGGGCCAAGCAAATATGTTCCCGGTTTTGTTGGACTGTAGAGGATTTGTATTGGTGGGCTGCGGCGTGCCTGTCACCGAAGGTGGCATCGACTGGTGCGGGATGCCCGGCTTTGGGGCGGCTGGAAACGTTTGAGTGTGGAGGTTGCGTTCGCTTGGCAAGCACTGGATCTGTAGGAGCTGCCGAAGGCTGCGATCGCGGTAAGTCAGGATAAATACATCGCAGCCTTCGGCAGCTCCTACATAAGACGTACTTCAATCCCTCAAGATTGCAGATACATCGAACCGTTATTTCTTCCCGACCAGCGCCTGCGTCACCTGTCCGATATTGCCCTGCAACTCGGCCAGTGGGTCTTCACCGTCCAGGGCCAGGACCAACAACTTGCTACCTGCCGCGCTGATGGCAGCCTTCACCGGCTCCGGCGGCTGGCGATGATCCAGGACCAATGCCACATCGTTGTCCTTAAGGGTGTCGGTCAGCTTTTTCAGGGCTTCGGGTGTCCATTGATCGTCGGGCAGTATTTGCGTGCCAGCCAGTTCGAGGTTCAGGCCGCTGATCAAGTAGCTCAAATGGTCGGAGAGGCTGACCACGCTGAGGTTGTCGGCGCTGGCCAGGCTCGTTTCGCTATCGGCAGTCAGTTTCAGCAGTTGCTGTTTCAGGGTCGACAGATTGGCTTCGATGCGCGGTTTGGCGGCGGGGGCGAGGCGCACCAGATCGGCAGCCATGACATCCGCCATGCGGCCCATATTGTTGCTGGAAAGCCACGGTTGGCTGTTCAGCCCATCCACGCCCTGGCCCGGCTGCACGGCAATACCCGGCAAGCCGCCGTCCACTGGGCGTGCGGCGTCGATTTCGACGATGCGGATATTGCTGCGTCGTGCATTGGGATACAGCGGATCATCGGCCCAGATCGAACGCAGACCGATCACCGCATCGGCATCCACCGACAATTTACGCAATGCGTCGACACCGCGACCGGTGAAGTACGCCGTCTGGCGTGAGCCAGGCAGGTTGGCTGCTGCGGCGCGTTCGAGTACCACGCCGCTGTCCTTGAGCAGAATCTGCCCCAGGCCAAAGGTGATCGGCAGGCTGGCCAGCACGCGCACAGGTTTCTGATTCTCAGGCGCAGTGGATGCGCCGTGAGCGTTGGCGGCAAAAAGGCCGGTAACAGCGAGTGCCAGGGTCAATTTACGCAACATTTATCCAATATTCCCTTTGAGGCTCGGTACCGTGCCGCGAGCGATGGCGGCCAGGGCGAACGCCATACCGGCGACCAGAATGATCGCCGCGCCGGACGGTACAGGCAGGTCGAAAACGATCGGCAACAGAATGCCGCACAAGGTGCTGACGGTAGCGATGGCCACCGATATCCAGAAGAACCCTTTTAGCGACTGGCTCAGCAGGCGGGCGGCAGCGGCCGGGATCACCAGCAGTGCGCCCACCAGAATTGCGCCGATGACCTTCACTGCGGCGACGGTAATCAGCGTTACCAGAATCACGAACAGGTAATCCAGCGTTTTGACCGCAACGCCGCGCACAGCCGCGAGCTGCGGGTTGAAGCTGGCCAGCATGATCCGGTTGTACAGCGGCAGGCTCAGGCCCATGACCAGTGAACCGACCACCGCCAGCACCAGAATATCGCCGCCATTGACGGTTAGTACCGAGCCGAACAGCACGTTCTCCAGAATATGGATGTTGATCTTGCCTGCCAGAATCAGCAGCAGGCTGGCGCCGAAAGCCAGCGATACCGAGAGGAACACGCCGATCAGCGTATCCGGTGCCAGACCGGTGCGATTACGCAAGTAATTGAGGACGATGCCGAACAATAGGCAATAGCCAAATAGCGCGCCGTAAGGGCTGGTGTACGGTTCACCCAGCAGGATGCCGACGGCAACACCGGTCAGCGCGGCATGGCCCACAGCTTCTGAGAAAAACGCAAAGCGCTTGACCACCACCAGCGTACCCAGACCACCGAGGACCGGACCGATCAGCAACCCGGCCAGCAATGCGTTGACCACGAAGCCGTAGGCCAATGCTTCCGGCAGATAACCGGACGACGCCAACCCTTGAATGAAAAGGCGAAACTGCTCGTAGTCCATCAGGCAGCGCTCCCTTTGTCGGTATCAATAGCGCGAGGATGGGCAGAGAACAGGGTCAGCAGGCGATCCGGGGTCAGTGCGGTGTTTGCCGGTTCGTCGAACAGCACCCGGCGATTCAGGCCGGTGACTTTATCCGCCAGCCTTTTCACCGCTTCCAGATCGTGCTCGATCCAGAGCACAGTGATACCTGCCTTGCGCCAGTCACCCAGCAGACGTTCGAACACTTGAATGCCTGCCTCATCCAGAGCTGACATGGGTTCATCGAGCACCAGCAGTTGTGGCGCCGGGATCAAGCCCTGAGCCAGCAGCACGCGCTGGCGTTCACCACCGGACAAAGCGCCCATGCGTCGCTTGCGTTTATCCTGCATGCCGACTCGCTCCAGCGCCTCACCGATGGCCGCAGCGTAATGTTTCGACAGACCGAGAAACGCCGGACGACGCTGACACATGGCGGCCATGAAATCATCGACGGTGATCGGTAGGCCACGGTCGAATTCCAGCGCCTGGGGCACATAGCCGATGAGTCCCGGCGAACCCGGCCATTGCAGGCTCAACTGGCCCTGATGAGGCATCTGGCCGAGCATGGTCTTGATCAGCGAGCTTTTGCCTCCGCCGTTGGGGCCAACCAGAGCATGAATGCTGCCAGGGCTGACCTTGAAACTCACGCGATCGAGAATCACCGTGCGGCCCAGGGTCAGGCTGACATCGGCGAATTCCACGCCCGGTCCGTTGCCTGTGAGCGTGATCTTTTCAGCCGCGGTCATGCTCCGGACTCCTGAATGGCGCGCACAACGGTATTCAGATTGCCTGCCATTTCCTTCTCATACTTGTCGGCAGTGTATTCACCGTAGGAAATGTGCGAAAGCGGATAGAGCTTTACACCGGATTCGCGCTGGATGGTTTCGACGTAGGTGGACGGAAAGTCCATCTCCGAGAAAATCACCTTCACGTCCAGCTCCCGTAATTGATCGATGGTTTTCTTCAACTGGCTCGGGCTCGGCTCGATGCCGTGAGCGGGCTCGACCACCGCAGTCACTTCCAGACCGAACTCACGCAGCAGGTAGTCGTAAGCGGCATGCACGGTAGCCACCCGTAAATCGGCGTTGGGTGCTTTGGTCAGTTTGGCCAGTGCATCAGCGCGCATCTGGCGCAGGCGTTTGCCGTAGGCGCGGGCGTTGGTGGTGTAGGTTTTGGCGTTGTCGGGGTCAAGCTTGCCCAGCTCCCGGGCAATGTTGTTGACCTGCGCGATGGACGCACTGATGGACAGGAAGGTGTGCGGGTTGACCACTTTGCCGGCGCCCCGAGCAGCCACGCCGGTTGCGGCCAGCAACGGCACGTCGGCGTTGGCTTCGATCACCGGGATATCCGGTTTTTCGCTGGCAGCGATCATGCGGTCGGCGAAATCATCGTGACCTACGCCGTTGAGCACCACCACGTCGAGCGAACCGATGCGCTTGATGTCGTCGGCACGTGGTTCGTAAGCGTGTGGGTTGAAGCCTGCCGGAATCAATGGCACGACCTCGGCCTTGTCACCCACGATATTGGCGACATAGCTGTAATAAGGATGAAGGGTGATACCAATCCGCAAGCGCTTCGCGTCGGCATGGGCCAGTGGAGAGAGGAGGGTCGCCAGTAGGCCGACCAGTACCACGCGCAGCAGTGGGCGGCGTTTCAGAGAAATAGGCATGGGCAAGCAGTCTTCTTTCAAATGAGTGCGAGGGGGTCAGTGTTTGTGCTGGCGAGTCACGCCTGCATCGAACTGGGCGACGACTTGCTTCCAGCCCGAACCGATCAGGGCCTTGTCGCTGACATCGGTAATGTCCTGGCTCAACGAAGGACTGCGATTGATCCAGATTTCAGCTTGAGCATCGTCAGTCGCTCCGATACGCAACAGAAAAGATCCTGCAACGGTGGGGTTCTGGCTCAATCCGAGGTAAGACTTGTCGATCATTCGCCAGGCATGACCACCACGGCTGACCGAACTCGCGTCCTCGACAAACGGGGCGAGACCTTCCTCGCTGAGTTGCTGCGGCGTCACCGGCGTGACTTGCTCGGGGGCCAACAGGCGAATTTCGTCCAGCGTGACGCGCAGGTCGGCATAGATACCTTGTTCGGACGCCGTCAGGTCTCGCCGGGCATCCAGCTCATGGGCTGCCACGCTTTGCACGTCCTGGCGTTCCCCGTGCCAGCCTATGACCGTCCCGGCAACCAGCAGAATGATCAGGCACAACGCCAATACATAAAGTGTTTCGTGACCGGCCCCTGCCGGACGGACGACTTGATGGGTCGGCGTACTCATGGGGCTTCGATATCCGCTTGGTCGATTTCCACCACGTGACCAGGGCCCGCGTCGAACAGGACATAAAACTCGGAAGCGGGTTTTTTGAAGGTGACTGTCGAGTCTTCACCCAGCTTGCCGGGCACCAGAATGGTTTCGTCGTAGCCGATCACGTCGAGGGTCACGCCTGGCGCGCCGCTGCCATCCGAAAAGCCGCCGGTGCAGCGAATCTGTTCGTTATCGATCTGTTTGCACTCGCACATCGGGTTATGGGCCAGCGCATTGCTGCTCAGACCCAGGCCGATCAGGCCCATTGTCATCAAGGGCAGTGCTTTGACACCCAGCCAGCGCAGATAAGGTCTGCCGATCATGGTTTGACTCCTTGTTTTTTCAGCCAGGCGACGGTCGCGGGGGACGCCTGTGATAACGGAATGGACGCCTGATGCATCGAACCGTCCCAGCCTTCCATGGTGATCCACAGGTCAGCGTCGGGGTCGGTGCGTTCAGGAATCTGCATAAAGGCGCTCATGCGATAGGGCGAACCAAAGAAAATCACCCCGGCGGCACGCAGGCTGCGTGGCTTGCCGATGCGCAGATAGGTCGCCTTGACCTTGTTCGCACATTCGGCGCAGAGCGCGGCGTTAAACGTTTTGGTGTAACCGGAGGCACCTTCCAGGCGGGGCGCTTCATCGAAGAACTCCGCCATGCGGATGCTCCACGGACCGACCTGAACCTCACCGATCTCGCGCTGGCCAAGGCCGCTGTCACCGCGGAACAGGGCCATTTCGGTGAAGTACTTGGGCATGAATCCCAACGGGATCAGCACCAGCAAGATGTTTATGTGAAAACGCCATTTGTGCCAGAAACGGACCAGGGTCGACGGTTGTGTTGCCACGGTAGCCTTGCTCACAGGGTGTTCTCCGGAATCCTGGTGGCCACGGGTCCGAGCGTTTGTTGCCGGGGGCTGGCACGTTCGAGTTTTTCACTGCGTTTGATGGCGTTGACGGTGGCCTGAGCAGTACGTTTGGTCCAGATCAGCAGGCCGCTGAGGACCATCATGCTCAGGATCAGCGCGAAGAAGGTCCAGATCAGCTTGATCCAGATACCGCCGAAATCTCCGGTGTGCAGAGGACGCATGGATTCGGTGACGAACTCCAGAGCCGAGCGATCCGACAACAGGTGCGAGGTAGCGATTTCACCGCTATAGGGGTTGATTTCCGCGGTCTGGAACATCAGCGGATACCAACTGCGGCCCGCCACGCTGATGTTGCTGTAGGCGTTGAGCGGCATGCTGATGGAACTGGGTTCAAGGCCGGGAATCTTCTCGCGGGTAATCTCGACGGCCTTATCGAGACTGATCATCGGCGCCGGGCTGCCGTCTGCGGTCAGCGGCACGCTGGCATGGGGAATGACCGAGGCGATGGGCGACTGGCTGGAAATACTGATCTGGTTATCGAACAGGATGGCCTGAATCAGGAACCACATACCCGTGATGGAAATGACAGCAATGAACCAGATCGACCAGATTCCGCTGAGACGGTGGAAGTCACCCCAGAAAATCCGCGCGCCCTGGCTGATGCGCAGGGTGGGTTTGAAAAAGCCCTTCCAGAATTTCTTGTAGACCACCAGGCCGGTCACTAATGAGGCCAACAGCGGAATACTCAACAGCGACACCATGTACCAGCCCCAGGAGAAGCCGTTGGTGAAGGGCACCAGCCACCAGCCATGCAGGGCACGGGTAAACGCCGGGAAGTCGAACGACGGCGCAACCCCCTGAAGCACCCCGGTGTAAGGGTTCGCATATGCGACAACGGCGCGCCCACCTGGATAAGTGGCGCGAACGTTCAAGGCGAAGTAGTCACCATCGGGTTCCGAGATCCTGCCGACTTTTATCTGCGGGTCGTTACGCTCTATGGTCGCTTTGACTGCTTCGAAGCTCAGGCGCGGGGCATCGGCGGACGGCGGGTTTGCGCGCATTTCCGGGTTGACCAGCCACATGATTTCCTTGCTCACCACTGCCAGCGTCCCGGTGAAGCAGACGATCAGGACGAAGAACCAGATGGGCAGGGCCAGCCAGCTGTGGACTAGAAACCAGATTTTTGAACGGGACTTCTTGGACATGGAGTAACGGTCTCGCTTCACGGTGTGGAGCAGCCCGATTATCTTTCGGGCTAGGGGTGTCGATAAAAAGCAGTTATGGCTGTTGCCATCGGGACTGCTGCATATTACTAGGACGGATGAGAATCAAATACTCCCAGTGTTAATTCTCATTACATATTTAAAAGATGTATCTGGATGTGTTTTTTTTGAGTGGGTGCGGATGGTTGGGGATGTGGGTATGACGGCAATTGCGTAGCGGTCAAACGGGCATCTGTACATTAGTGATTTATGTGTACATATCCGTTACCGCGTTCAAGGCTGATATTGGTTGCGCTTTTACAGCGCGTCACTTTTGAAAAGAGCCCAAAAGTAACCAAAAGGCTCTTGCCGGTATGACTCACCCACATGGGTTACAAATCAGTTCACGCACATAGGTAACAGTTTTTAACTGGCAGGGTCGATTTCGCGAGGATCTGACCATGCCCTGGAAAGAGCTGAAACCTATGGACCTTAAAGTGATGTTCATCGCCGACTACCTGTCCCAGAAGCACAGCCTTAGCCAGCTGTGCCGGGACTATGAGGTCAGCCGAAAGACTGGGTATAAGTGGATCAGGCGTTACGAGGCAGAGGGGCCGAGCGGGCTTGATGAACGTAGCCGCTGCCGCCACAACCAGACCTACGTGGTGCCCTTGGCGGTGAAGCAGGCAATCGTTGAGTTTCGCTTAATTGGCGAGACGATCCCCGGTCCGAAAAAGATTCAGAACAGCCTCATGCAGCGTTTTCCAGACCAGGATCCGCCCTCGAAAACGACCATTTACAACATTCTCAAGGCAGCTGATCTGATTACCCCCAAGCCATTGCGCCGACGGGTGGCTGTGTATCCCAAGCCTTTACGCAAGGCAGAAAATCCCAACCAGTTATTCAGTGCTGACTACAAGGGCCAATACCTGACCGGAGCAGGGATTTGGTGTTATCCGCTGACGATCATGGATCATGCCAGCCGGTTTTTGCTGGCTTGCCAGAGCATGAGCAGCACCAATCTCAAGGAAACCCAGCAAACCTTCGAAAGGGTTTTTCGCGAATACGGCCTGCCAGAGCGTATTCGTACTGACAATGGGATTCCGTTTGCCAGCACCAGTCGTGCAGGGCTTTCACAACTGTCGATTTGGTGGATGAGACTTGGAATTATTCCTGAGCGGATCGAGCCTGGTCGCCCAGATCAGAATGGGCGGCATGAGCGTATGCACCGGACGTTGAAAAGTACGTTACCTCACCCGTCGGCAATTGCCTGGGAGGCCCAGCAGCGCCACTTTGATCGCTTCCTGCAGCACTATAATTATGAGCGTGGACATGAGGCGCTTGGCCAGAAAACGCCTGCTGCTTGCTATACGCCTTCAACTCGAATGTACCCAGAAACGCTACCGGAAATGACCTATGCGAGCCATATTGAGAGTTACCTGGCCGACAGTAGCGGAATCATCAATCGGAGGAGGCATGCGGGTTTATGTGGGCAATTTACTTTGTCACCAGACCATCGGAATGGAGATGATCGGTGATGGGGTATGGAATGTAATCTTCGGTCCGGTGATCTTGGGCCACGTGAATGCGAGAGATGCAAAAAACGGTTATGTCTCAATCAAAGTGTCACCTATGTGAATGCACTTTTTTGTAACCCATGTGGTTGATCCGTACATGCCCCAACACTCGGCACCTCGCTGTCGCTCGGTGTACCCGCCCGCAGATCCTGAACCGTGGGCCGCCGCAATGGGCCATCCATGGCCCGGTGCGGCTAACCCGGCGTCCTGCCGGGTTGCCCACGCTTCAGAATCTGCGTTCGGCCAGCGTGATTTAACGGGGCGCCTCAGATCAAAATCAAAAGCGCGGCGGCCTGACAGCCGACCTGATTGTGTGGGTTTGCCGGGCATCTGTAGGAGCTGCCGAAGGCTGCGAAGCGGTGTGTCAGACGATGTCTGTTTTGGCTTTGCTGATGTCTCGCGAACAAGTTCGCTCCTACCCAGACTGTGTGAAAACCTCACGAGCCAATTAGCTGGCTAAAAAACGCTCAAAAAACCGCGCTCCTGCGTGAGTTTGAGGTCTGTGACCCACACAAACTTTTAAAGATTTCACGTGAGCGCGCGCAGTTTGTTTTTGTCTGAGGGTTTTCACACAGTCTGTACCGGTCCGAGGCCATACCACCGCTCTCGCTCTGCTTTTGATCTGCTCTGCTTTTGATTTTGATCTTAAGCGCCCCGTTAAACCACGCCGGCCGGAATTCGACATTGCTGCGTGGGGCAAACCGGCAGGGATGCCGGTTTAGCCGCCTCAGGCCATGGATGGCCGGTGGCGGCGGCCCCACGCAGCAATGTCGGATTACGGGTATGCCGAGCGACAGCGAGGCACCCAGTGGTGGGGCAAGAGCGTTTTGCTTACTTTTGCGCTCCTTTCAAAAGTGAGGCGCTGTAAAAGCGCAACCAATATCAGCCGTTACCACACCAACGGATATACACACAAAAATCGCCATCTTTACGCCATCTTTACGCCGCTCCCCACCCCTCGCTCTCGTTCCTTTACACCCACTCTCACGACAATTACTCCACACACGGCAATCGCCGTAGAGACGGAGTAATTCGATGAGCGCTGTAGACGGGGTATCACTGTTATTGGCCGCAGGGTTGTTCATCTACTTGCTGGTTGCGCTGTTACGCGCTGGCCAGAACTAGGAGCGGAGCCGCCATGCACAGCTATGACTATCTATTGATTCTGGCCTTCCTCGTACTGGTGCTGCTGCCCGCGCCATTGTTAGGGCGTTTCTACTACCGAGTGGTGGAAGGCGAGCGCACCTGGCTGACGCCGGTTCTGCGACCGGTGGAAAACCTCTGCTATCGCCTGTCGGGCGTTGATCCGGCTGTCGAGCAGAACTGGAAAACCTACCTCTGGGCCTTGCTGGCATTCAACCTCGCCGGTTTCGTCCTGCTGTTCGCGATGCTTCTGGGGCAGGGCGCTCTGCCGCTTAACCCGCAACAATTACCGGGCATGGAATGGTCACTCGCGTTCAACACCGCCATGAGCTTCGTCACCAACACCAACTGGCAGGCCTACAGCGGCGAAGCGTCGCTCAGTTACCTGAGCCAGATGGTCGGCCTGACCGTGCAGAACTTCGTCAGCGCCGCGACCGGTATCGCCGTGCTGTTGGTGCTCTGCCGTGGCATCAGCCGTCGCTCGACACAGAACCTCGGTAACTTCTGGACCGACATGACCCGCGTCACGCTTTATGGCTTGCTGCCATTGTGCATCGTGCTGGCGTTGTTGCTGGTCTGGCAGGGCGTGCCGCAAAGCTTCGCTCACTACATTGATGCGCTGACCCTGCAAGGCGCTGATCAAAGCCTGCCCATGGGTCCGGCTGCCAGCCAGATCGCGATCAAGCAACTGGGCACCAACGGTGGCGGCTTCTTCGGTGTCAACTCGGCGCACCCGTTCGAGAACCCGACCGCGTGGAGCAACCTGTTTCAGCTGGCGTCGATTCTGTTGATCCCGGCGGCTCTTGTATTCACCTTCGGCCATTACGTTAAAGACATGCGTCAGAGCCGGGCAATCATGGCCTGCATGCTGACCTTGCTGATCATTGGCGGTGCGGTGTCGATGTGGGCCGAATATCAGCCTAATCCGACACTGAATGTCGCCAATGTGGAACAGACCGCTCCGCTGGAAGGCAAGGAAAGTCGTTTCGGTACCACCGGCACCGTGTTGTGGGCGACCGCAACTACGGCCGCGTCCAACGGTTCTGTGAATGGCATGCATGACAGCCTCAACCCGCTGAGCGGGATGGTGGCGCTGGCCAACATGATGGTCGGCGAAGTGATCTTCGGTGGTGTCGGTGTTGGTCTGAACGGCATGCTGCTCAACGTGCTGATCGCCGTGTTTCTCGCCGGATTGATGATCGGCCGTACCCCCGAATACCTCGGTAAAAAACTGCAGGCCAATGAGGTCAAGTTGCTGGTGGCTACGTTGCTGGTGATGCCGGTCGGCGTATTGGTGCTGGGTGCCATCGCGGCAAGTTTGCCTGCCTCGATAGCGTCGGTCAGTAATCCCGGCCCGCACGGTTTCAGCCAGTTGCTGTACGCCTACACCTCGGCGACGGCCAATAACGGCTCGGCATTTGGTGGCTTCAGCGCCAACACTGTGTTCCATAACCTGATGCTCAGCCTCGCGATGTTCATCGGCCGCTTCGGCTACATCCTGCCGGTGCTGGCACTGGCTGGCAGCCTGGCGATGAAGAAGAGCGCGCCACTGGGCCTGAACAGCTTCCCGACCCACGGCCCGCTGTTTGTCACCCTGCTGACCATGACGATCCTGATTGTCGGCGGCCTCACGTTCCTGCCGACCCTGGCACTGGGACCGATTGCCGAACATTTGAGTCTGGGTTTCTGAGGAGCCGACCATGAATATGCCTATCGCTAAACCCGCATCGCCCGAACCAAAGCCTGTGCAAGCACAGCCAGCCCCCGAGACGGTGAAAACCGGTTTCTCCGCCTTGTGGCGCCCGGCGCTGATTCAGGCGTTCGTCAAACTGAACCCTCGGCAGTTGGCACGCTCGCCCGTCATGCTGGTGGTGGAACTGACCGCGATCCTTACCACCGTGCTGTGCCTGATCCCCGATCCGGCTGTTTCCACTGGCGTAGCGGTACAAATCGCGTTGTGGTTGTGGTTCACCGTGCTGTTCGCCAACTTCGCCGAAGCCTTGGCAGAAGGTCGTGGCAAGGCGCGAGCCGACAGCCTCAAAGCGGGCAGTGAAGGCCTGAAAGCGCGCCGTCGTGATGAGTCGGGGCGTTTCAGCGAAGTCAACGCCAACGCCCTGCGTAAAGGCGACGTGGTGCGAGTCGAGGCCGGGGAAATAATTCCCGGCGATGGCGAGGTCATCGAAGGTATTGCTGCGGTCAACGAAGCGGCGATTACCGGTGAGTCCGCGCCAGTGATTCGTGAGTCGGGTGGTGATCGCTCGGCGGTTACCGGCAATACCCGGCTGGTCTCGGACTGGTTGCTGGTGCGCATCAGCAGCAACCCTGGCGAATCCACGCTGGACCGCATGATTGCTCTGGTGGAAGGCGCCAAACGGCAGAAAACCCCCAACGAAGTGGCGCTGGATATCCTGCTGATCGGCCTGACGCTGATCTTCCTGCTGGTCGTGGTAACCCTGCAACCGTTCGCCCATTTTGCGGGCGGGAGCTTGCCTCTGGTGTTTCTGGTGGCGCTGCTGGTGACATTGATTCCGACGACGATTGGCGGCTTGCTGTCGGCCATCGGTATTGCCGGGATGGACCGTCTGGTGCGCCTTAACGTAATCGCCAAATCCGGGCGTGCCGTGGAGGCGGCGGGGGACGTGCATGTGCTGCTGCTGGACAAGACCGGCACCATCACCTTCGGTAACCGTCGTTGCAGTGCGCTCTATGCCGCGCCAGGCGTCACCCCGAAAGAACTCAGCGAAGCCGCGCTGCTGGCTTCCTTGGCCGACGACACGGCGGAAGGTAAATCCATCGTCGAGTACCTACGCAATCTGCACCCGATGGTTGAGCCAAAACCTGCCGACGTTACCGGTGTGCCGTTCAGCGCTGAAACCCGTTTGTCTGGCGTGGACTATCAGAACCGTGTGTATCGCAAAGGCGCAGTGGATTCGCTGCTGGCTTTTGTCGACATGCAACGCAGTGATTTGCCCGCGTCGCTGGCCCGGGAAATCGACGGCATCGCCAAGACTGGCGGTACGCCGCTGCTGGTGTGTGTCGACAAGAAATTGATCGGCGCAATTCACCTCAAGGACGTGGTCAAGCCAGGCATCCGTGAACGCTTTGCCGAGCTGCGCAAGCTGGGCATTCGTACTGTGATGGTGACCGGAGACAATCCGCTGACCGCTGCGGCGATTGCCGCTGAAGCCGGGGTTGATGATGTGCTGGCTGAAGCTACCCCAGAGAAGAAGCTTGAGCGTATTCGTGCCGAGCAGAACGACGGCCGTCTGGTGGCGATGTGTGGTGACGGTGCCAACGACGCTCCGGCGCTGGCTCAAGCCGACGTCGGCATGGCCATGAATGACGGCACGCAAGCTGCCCGGGAAGCGGCCAACATGGTCGACCTCGACAGCGACCCGACCAAATTGCTGGACGTGGTGCAGATCGGCAAGGAGTTGCTGGTGACCCGCGGTGCGCTGACGACTTTTTCCATTGCCAACGATATTGCCAAGTACTTCGCGATATTGCCTGCGTTGTTCGCCGCGATTTATCCGCAACTGGGCGTGCTGAACATCATGCAACTGGCCAGCCCGCAGAGCGCGATCCTTTCGGCCATCGTTTTCAACGCCTTGATCATCGTGGTGCTGATCCCGCTGGCCCTGCGCGGTGTGCGTGTTCAGGCGGCCAATGCTGCGCAGTTGCTGCGTCGTAACCTGCTGATCTACGGGCTGGGCGGGATTGTCGTGCCGTTCGTGGGGATCAAGTTGATTGACATGATTCTGGTTGGCTTGGGGTTGGTTTAACTGAAGGAAAACTGACCTGTGGGAGCTGGGCTTGCCCGCGATTATTTGTGAACCCGATCGCGAGCAAGCTCTGCTCCCACGAGAGGTTGCATTTCAAATTCGATTCATGAGGATTCTCACCATGTCCACCATCATCCGTCCCGCCCTGAGTCTTCTGGTCTTGATGACCCTCATCACCGGCGTCGCTTATCCCTTGGTCGTGACCGGCGTTGCTCAGGTCGCTTTCCCTGATCAGGCCAATGGCAGCCTGATTCATGATGCCGACGGCAAGGTTCGCGGCTCGCAGCTTATCGCCCAGTCCTTCACGGGAGACGAGTGGTTCCACTCGCGTCCTTCTGCAGGCGCTTTCGCCACGGTCGCCAGTGGTGCCAGCAACCTTTCCCCGAGCAATCCGGCGCTCGCTGCGCGGATCAGCGAAGACGCTGCGAAAGAAGTCGTGCCAGGTCAGGGCCCGGTGCCGCTGGCGCTGCTGACGACTTCCGGCAGCGGTCTTGATCCGCACCTTTCACCCGAGGCCGTTGCATACCAGACTGCAAGGGTTGCTGCTGCGCGCAAGCTGCCTCTGGAGAAAGTCCAGGGTTTGATCGAGGCCAATACCTCGCGGCCGTTGATTGGCCCGCCAGTGGTTAACGTTTTGAACTTGAATCGCAGCCTGAATGAGTTAACGTCTGCGCAACAACAAGCACAGCTTTGAGTGAGCAATATGAGTGATTCCGGCCGTGCCGATGCGTTACTAGCCGAGATGCCCGGAGACGGGCGCGGTCGGCTCAAGGTGTTCCTCGGCGCTGCGCCGGGTGTGGGCAAGACCTACGCCATGTTGCAGGCTGCTCACACTCAATTGCGCCAGGGCGTGGCGCTGATCGCTGGGGTCGTCGAAACCCACGGCCGGGCCGAGACCGAAGCGCTGCTGAGCGGTTTGCCGCAGCAGCCCCTGGTTCGCTCGGAATATCGCGGTGTGACCCTGGAAGAAATGGACCTCGACGGTCTGCTCAGGCTCAAGCCAAAACTGGTGCTGGTCGACGAACTGGCGCACAGCAATGCTCCTGGCAGTCGCCATGCCAAACGCTGGCAGGACATTCAGGAGCTGTTGGCCGCTGGCATCGACGTGTACACCACGGTCAACGTCCAGCATCTGGAAAGCCTAAACGATCAGGTGCGGGGCATCACCGGCGTGCAGGTTCGTGAAACCTTGCCGGACTGGGTGTTGCAGGAAGCCTATGAACTGGTGCTGATCGACCTGCCGCCACGGGAGCTGCTGGAGCGTCTGCGCGACGGCAAGGTGTACGTGCCGGAGCAGGCGCGCGCGGCTATCGACGCTTTCTTCACTCAGACCAACCTGACCGCCTTGCGTGAGCTGGCGATGCAGACCGCTGCGGCCCAGGTCGACGACGATCTGGCTCAGGGATATCGCCAGCTAGGGCAGGCTGCACCGGCCGTTCGCGGTCGCCTGTTGGTTGCCGTCGATGGCGATGCGCACGCCGATCGTCTGGTACGTCACGCCAGCCGTGTCGCTCAACGGCGGCATCTGCCGTGGAGCCTGGTGCATGTCGACAATGGTCGGCCGTTCGATGAGCAAAATCGCGCTCGCCTGCAGAGTGCGCAGCAACTGGCCGAGCGGCTGGGCGGTGAAGTGGTGCTGTTGCGGGCCGGGGAAGTGGCGAGGACCTTGATCCAACATGCGGGTGAGCGTCGCGCCAGTGTCTTGCTGGTCGGCCAGTCACAGCCGCGACTGCGCCGTCGTTGGTTGGGCGGCGGGGTGGCGGAACGACTGCTGCGCGAAGCCCATGGGCTGGAAATCAGTGTGCTGGACAGCGAGCCGTTGCCCGATCAACCCCGGGTGCGTTCTTCGCATCCTGCCCGTTGGCAGGACTATCTGCTGGCGGTGGTTGCCACGGTATTGGCCAGTGCTCTGGCCTGGGTGGTGTCCAGCGCGCTGGATCTACCGAATATTTCGCTGGTGTTTCTGGCCGCCGTGCTGCTGGTCGCCGTGCGGACCAGCATGGGACCGGCGCTGGCCTGTTCGATTCTGTCGTTTCTGGCTTATGACTTTTTGTTCATAACACCGAGCTTTTCCCTGAGTATCCAGCGCGAAGAAGACGTGCTGACCTTACTCTTTTTCCTGCTGATGTCTGCGTTGACCGGCAACCTCGCGGCTCGTCAGCGTCGACAGATGCAGGCCCTGCGCGAAACACAGGAAGAAACCAGTGAGTTGCTCGATCTTTCGCGCAAGCTGACTGCGGCCACCGATAGGCAAGCAGTGATCAGTGCTGCCGGGCAGCATTTGAGCGGCTGGCAGGAGCTGGAAATTTGCTTGCTTGACCGTGATGGCCCCAATGGCTGGAAGGTGCAGAGTGGTATCGCTCAGCTTTCCGAGCCTGAACGCGCTGCGGCCGACTGGGCCTGGCAACATGATCAGCCTGCTGGTCATGGCACCGGCACGCTGCCGTCCAGTCGCTGGTGGTGGTACCCCTTGTCAGGCGAAGATGGGCCGTTGGCGTTGCTGGGGGTCAGTGCGCGTACGGGGCAGGATTTCACTGCGCAGCGACGTCGGTTATTGATTGCGCTGAGCCAGCCGCTGGCTCAGGCACTGGCCCGTGCGCAACTGGCGGATGACTTGGAAGCGGCGCGTTTACATGGTGAAACTGAACAGCTGCGCAGCGCATTGCTGGCGTCTGTGTCCCATGATCTACGCACGCCGCTGACCGCCATGCGCGGCAGCATCGACAGTCTATTGGCACTGGGCGAAGCCATTCCCCTTGAAGATCGGCGGGAACTGCTCGAAGGCACTCGCGACGAAGCCGAGCGTCTGGATCGCTACATTCAGAACCTGCTGGACATGACTCGCCTTGGTCACGGCGCGCTGAAACTGGCGCGGGACTGGGTCTCGCCGGGTGATATCGTCGGCAGTGCGCTGAACCGGCTGCGTGCGGTGATGGCGCCGCTGCAAGTCCAGACCTTGCTGCCCGGCGAACTGCCGCTGCTCTACGTGCACGCCGCGTTGATCGAGCAGGCATTGGTCAACGTGCTGGAAAACGCGGCGCGCTTTTCGCCCGTGAATGGGCGGCTTGAACTGGAAGCCGGGGCCATCGATGGCGAGTTGTTTTTCGCCGTCAGTGATGAAGGACCGGGCATCCCGGAAGAAGAGCGGGCAAAGATTTTCGACATGTTTTATACCGCTGCACGAGGTGATCGCGGTGGGCAGGGCACGGGGTTGGGGTTAGCCATCTGTCAGGGCATGGTAGGCGCGCATGGTGGCCGGATCACTGTTGGTCAGGGGATTGATGGCCATGGCACATGCATCACTTTATATTTGCCGTTGCAGGCCCAGCCTCAAGGCGAAAGCGAAGCGGAACTGCTGTCTTGATTCCGTTTTACGTTAAAGAATAAGGGTGATCATGAGTCAGACCGCAACCATTCTGGTGATCGATGATGAGCCGCAGATTCGCAAGTTTCTGCGCATTAGCCTCGCATCCCAGGGTTACAAGGTGCTGGAGGCCGGGACCGGAGCTGAAGGCCTGAATCAGGCCGCGCTGAACAAACCCGACTTACTGGTGCTGGACCTGGGCTTGCCGGACATGGATGGCCAGCAAGTGCTACGCGATTTTCGCGAGTGGTCCAGCGTGCCGGTGCTGGTGCTTTCGGTGCGGGCCAGCGAAGCACAGAAGGTCGAGGCGCTGGATGGTGGTGCCAATGACTACGTGACCAAACCGTTCGGTATTCAGGAATTTCTGGCTCGTATTCGCGCCTTGTTGCGTCAGGCTCCCTCGGGCGAACAGCAGGGCGCGGCATTGGTGTTCGGTCCGCTCACAGTGGATCTGGCGTATCGCCGGGTGCTGCTGGATGGAGTAGAAGTGGCCTTGACCCGCAAGGAGTACGCGGTGTTGGCCCAACTGGCGCGACATCCGGGACGGGTCATCACCCAGCAGCAACTGCTCAAGGATATATGGGGCCCGACCCACACCGAAGACAGCCATTACCTGCGAATTGTGGTCGGTCACCTGCGCCAGAAGCTGGCGGATGACCCAACTGCACCGAGGTTTATCGTGACAGAGGCGGGTGTGGGGTACCGGTTGCGGGAGGCTTGAGCTCCTTTTTGTGACTGAATGCATACTTGTGGGAGCAGAGCTGAACTGGCTTAATGATCCCGGACACCTCTTAAGGGCGATATGATTCGCCCAATCAGGAGGTTCCATGCAAGAGCGAAAGACCTACACCCGCGAGTTCAAGCAACGTGCTGCGAGCATGGTTCTTGATGACAACTGCTCAGTTCCCGATGTCTGTGCATCGATGGAGGTTGGCCGTACGGCTCTGCGCCGCTGGGTTGATCAGGTTCGTAAAGAGCGTCAGAAAGGGCAGCCAGTAGCAGGTACCAAGGCAATCAGCGACGAACAGCGAGAGCTTCAACAGCTGCGAGCCAAGGTCAAGCGCTTGGAAACTGAAGCTGAAATATTAAAAAAGGCTACGGCTCTCTTGATGTCGGATCCCGATCGTTTTTCCTGATCGAGGAGCTGAGGGAGTCGAGTTCATATCCGACCAGCTTGCTTTGCAGTGTGATGGGCGTTTCCCGCAGCGCGTTCTATGACTGGATTAAGCGACGTTCAGCGCCGATAGCCAACCGTGACGCGCTCAGAGCGAAAGTCGTGCAATTGCATGTTGAAAGCCGGGGAAGTGCAGGCGCGCGGATGATCTCTCAGCACTTGAAGGCCCAGCATATCCAGGTCGGAAGGTATTTGGCTGGAAAGCTGATGGCGGAGGCAAATCTGGCCAGCAGGCAGCGCCGCCGCCATCAGTACCGCTCCAGAGGCGTCGAAGCATTTGTGGCCAAGAACCTGCTCGAACGTAACTTCGAGCCAACCGCAATCAATCAGGTCTGGTGCGGCGACGTCACCAGCCTGATGGTTGGGAAGCGCTGGTATCACTTGGCAGTAGTTATTGACCTGTTCGCCCGCAGAGTCGTGGGCTGGGGGTTTTCTCTGATCAATGACGCCAACCTGGTTAGCAAGGCGCTGAGAATGGCGGTGGAGGTTCGAGGCAAACATGCAGGCTTGATGTTCCATTCAGATCAAGGCTGCCAATACACCAGCCAGCGCTTTCAGTCCGAGCTACTGGAGCATGGGATAACGCAAAGCATGAGCCGCAGGGGGCAGTGCTGGGACAACGCACCAACAGAGCGTTTCTTCGGAACGCTCAAATCAGAGTGGGTGCCCGCCAAGGGCTACACGACAGTTGAAGAAGCCAGGCAGGATATGACCAGCTTCTTCATGCGCTACAACAGAATCAGACTCCACAGCTACAACAACTACTTGTCGCCAATAGCTATGGAGCAGCAGGCGGCTTGATCACCGTAATCGGTGTCCGGAAAAACTTGACCAGAACAAGCTTGCTCGCGATAAAGCCAGACGCGATTCACTTTAGAACGCATCCAGCCTATCGCGAGCAAGCTCTGCTCCCACAGGATATGAGTCATCCAATGGGGCCTCAACTGCCACTTCGATGCTCCGCCTCATACCGATCCAGCGTATCACTGGCGATTTCCCGGCCCAGAGCGATGAGTTCCGGTGCCTTATAAAACTCGAAAAAACGGCACACGCGTTTTGGCACATTGATCAGGATATCCGGCGGATACCCGGCGATCTTGTACTGCGCCAGCGAGGTTTGCATCACTTCGAAGCTCTGGTTGATCAGGTCCAGCAGTGACGCCGGGCCGACGTTGTCGATGATCACTGATCCTGTGGCGGACTTTGGCGCGCTCTCGCCTTGAGGGGCAGCAGCGGGTTGCTGACCTTGAGGGTCGGCAGATTCCAGCCACGGATTGTCGATCGTCGCCGCGCTGGCCTTGGGGCTGTTCTGCGGCAGGTGCAACACCTCGTTGCCAGCGGCGTCCAGTTTGCGACGGAACGGCAGGCGCGAACCCAGTGAACTGATCATGTGATCGAAGCGCCGTTTCACCGCAGGCGGACGCTCGATCACCGGTAATTGATAATGCCCTTGGGTGGTCGAGTTGAGATTGACCGCGACGATCAGGTCGCAATGGCTGGACACCACCGGCACGATGGGCAGCGGATTGAGCAGGCCACCATCTACCAGCATGCGATTACCCTGCATCACTGGCGTGAACAGGCTGGGGATTGCCGCCGAGGCTCGCATGGCCTGATGCAGACAGCCTTCCTGAAACCAGATTTCCTGCTGATGGGTCAGGTCGGTCGCCACGGCGGTGTAGGGGATGCGTAGGTCTTCAATGTTGATTTCGCCGACGATCTCGCGGATCTGGCCGAATACTTTCTCGCCCCGAATAGCACCGAGGCGGAAACTGACGTCCACCAGACGCAGCACATCCAGATAGTCCAGGCTCTCAATCCATTCCCGGTATTGCCTGAGTTTCCCTGCCGCATAGACACCGCCAACCACTGCGCCCATGGAGCAACCCGCAATGCAGGCTATCTCGTAACCGCGGCGCTCCAGCTCCTCAATGACACCGATATGCGCATAACCCCGAGCGCCTCCAGAACCGAGCACCAGTGCTATACGTTTTTTCATGAACGACCTCCGAATCAGATTGATCCACCATACCCTTGAATCGGGCTATTTTTATCGTTCATTTGCGCGATGTGAAGGCTCTGATTCAGCAAAAAAACAGTTACCCTTGCGGCCCCGGTGATGGCACTTTCAGCAAGTGACACCGTCAAAGCTGCACCATTGATATTTCTTCTTGAGGTAACACCGATGAAAGCCTGGATTGTCCTGCCCTTGTTTGCTCTGGTTCTCACTGGTTGCGCGGGTAAAACCGGTTATCGCGAAAGTTGCGGGACGCAGCTTGATTCAGCCTGGAAGGAACTTGATCTGGCCAAGGCTGAAGGCTTCGCCGGCACTGTCAGCTACTCCAAGGCCTTGTCCTTGCTGACCGGCGCCAAGACCCAGCAACAATTCGAAGCCTTCGAAGGTTGCACCGAGAAAGCCGAAAAAGCCCGCTTCTATATTCGCGAATCCCGCGCTGGCAGGTAAGTAGAGGAGGCCGCCTGTGGGAGCGGTGCTTGCCCGCGATACATGAGACGCGGCCAGAAGGCATACCGCGTTATCGTTTATCGCGCGCAATCGCCGCTCCCACAATTGTTTTTGAGGCAACATTCCCATCCCTTCCGTACCAATTTCCTCTTCTCTCTGGCGAAAACACCTACGCTAACTTTATTGTGACTGCACAGCAGTCCTGTTTTTAGCCATAGGCAGTCGCCTGGAGAGTGTTTTCGATGGGCAGAAAACTCGATGAGTGCCTCAACGCCATTAATGAGGTGGTGTTAGGCAAGGAGCCGCAAGTCCGGTTGGCAATGACCTGCCTGCTCGGTGGCGGCCATTTGTTGATCGAAGATTTGCCCGGTATGGGCAAAACCACCCTCAGCCATACCCTGGCCAAGGTACTGGGCCTCAGCTTCCAGCGGATTCAGTTCACTTCGGACTTGTTGCCGGGTGACATTCTTGGCACCTCGGTGTTTGATCGGGAAACCGGACAGTTCACCTTTCACCCAGGGCCGATTTTCGCTGAGCTGGTACTGGCCGACGAAATCAATCGCGCCACGCCCAAGAGCCAGAGCGCCTTGCTTGAAGCCATGGAAGAGGGGCAGGTCACTATCGAAGGCGCGACGCGTCTTCTGCCGGATCCATTCTTTGTCATCGCCACCCAGAATCCCTTCAGCCAGGGCGGCACTTTCGCGTTGCCCGAGTCGCAACTGGACCGCTTCCTGATGCGTCTTTCTCTGGGATATCCCGCACGCTCTGCCGAGAAAGCCCTGTTGCTGGGCGAATCACGACGGGACTTGTTACCCCGTTTACAGCCGCTGCTTAATCACGCCGAGCTGGGTACGTTGCAGGCGCAGGCCCGGCAAGTGCGGGTCAGCGATGCGCTGGTGGATTATGTCTTGCGGCTGGTGGACGCAACCCGCGCCCAGCCACAGTTCGCTTATGGATTGTCGCCACGGGCGAGTCTGGCGATTCTCAGTGCCGCTCGGGCCTGGGCTTTGCTGGCCGGACGCGAGTATGTGATCCCCGAAGACGTGCAGGCGATCTTGCCCTCGGTGGTCGGCCATCGTCTTCGTGAGCGGACCGATCCCACCGGGCATGGCGGCGGGGCATTGGTCCAATGGCTGCTGCGTGAGGTGCCGGCGCTTTGATCGAACAGTTCAAACCGTTCTGGCAGCGCTGGCTGGCGCGACGTATACCCCCAGCGTCGCGGGTCAAACTCGACCACCGGCGCATTTTCATTCTGCCCACCCGCACGGGTGGCAGTTTCGCGTTTGTGCTGTTTTTGATGTTGCTGGTGGCGATCAATTATCAAAATAGCCTGGCGTATGGTCTGACGTTCCTGCTGCTGTCGATGGCTATTCTGGGGATTCTGCACACCTACCGAAACTTGAGTGGTCTGGTGATTAGCGCAGGCACGGCGCGGCCGGTGTTTGTCGGTGAAACCGTGCATCTGAGCCTGCGCCTGGAGAGTGATCATCACGCTCATCAGGCGATCTCGCTGGGCTGGGACGCCGAGCAGTTGCAGCAGGTCGATATTGCTTCCCAGGCGCGGATCGAGGTTGAACTGAGCTTGCCTGCGCATAATCGCGGCTGGCTGCGGGCGCCAAGGCTGCGGGTTGAAAGCGTCTTTCCGTTAAGCATTCTGCGCACCTGGAGCTGGCTGGATCTGGAGCAGACTGCGCTGATTTACCCTCGGCCGGTGGCGGGTGCAATGCCACTGCTAAAGGGCGTTCAACCTCATGCCGAAGATCACGGCGTGGCCACTCAGGGCCCCGGCGTGGATGACTATCAGGGCTTGCGCACTTATCAGCCCGGTGACAATCGGCGACGCCTGCACTGGAAGGCATATTCAAGGGGCCAAGGGCTGCTGCTCAAAGACTTCACTGATCTGAGTGGCCAGGACTTGTGCCTGGATTTCATGGCCTTGGGCGGTGATATCGAAGAGCGGCTGTCGCGTCTGTGCTACTGGGTGGTGATTCTGTCCCAGCGTCAGCAACCGTTTGCCTTGCGTTTGCCGGGTTATCTGTCGGCCGTGGACAGTGGCAATCTGCATCGTGAAACCTGCCTTCGGGCACTGGCGCTTTATGGCGTGCGGCAATGAGCGCCGTTGCGTCCGGCCTGAGCCTGCCGATTCCGCGTACCAGTCTGCTCTGGCTGCTATTGGCACAAGCGCTGGTCATCGTGCCGTTTATTCAGCACATTCCTGGAACCATCATCATTTTGTGGCTGGCCTGCATGCTGTGGCGCGTGCAGATCTTCCGCATGCGTGCTCGCCATCCCGGTGCATGGATAAAAGGCGGGCTGCTGGTGGGCACGGCGGGCGGGGTGTATCTGGCCCGTGGCAGCCTGGTCGGGCTGGAGGCGGGCGCTGCGCTGTTAGTCGCGGCTTTTGTGCTGAAAATGCTCGAGATGCAGAGTCGGCGTGATGCATTGGTATTGATCTTTCTCGGCTTCTTTTGCATCACGGTCGGCTACTTGTTCGAGGACAACCTGCTGTGGGCGGCGTTCACCTTGTTACCCGTCAGCACATTATTGGCGGCGTTGATCGGCTTGCAGTCATCCAGTCATTCCAGCAGTCAGTCCGGCAGCCTCAAGCTGGCGCTCAAATTGCTGGTGCAGGCGGTGCCGCTGATGCTTCTGCTGTTCCTGTTCTTCCCGCGTCTGGAGCCGCTCTGGTCATTGCCGCAGCCGAGTAATAAAGGCCAGACGGGGCTTTCCGACAACATGGCGCCGGGGGACATGGCTGAGTTGAGCAAGTCAGCGGCGTTGGTATTTCGCGCCAGTTTTGACGGCCCGATTCCGGCTCGTAATCAGTTGTATTGGCGCTCCCTGACCCTTGAACAATTTGACGGGCGACGCTGGTCGCAGTCGCCACGCGCGCAAACCGTGCAGATGCCGCAATGGCAGAAACGTGGTGATTCCCTGAGTTACAGCATCGTCATGGAGCCCAGCGGCCGACCCTGGTTATCGAGCCTGGACGTAGCCGAAAGCAATCTGGGTGATGTGCGCCAGATGAACGATTTCCGCTTGCAGAGACGTCGGCCGGTGGAGCAGTCGTTGCTCTACAACGTCATCTCCTGGCCGGACGCGACCCGTGAGGCGCAACTCAGCGAGAACATTCAGCGACAGGACCTGCAATTACCCGCCAAGGGCAACCCTCAGGCGCGGCAGTGGGCCAGCGATCTGTTGCGCCGTCATCCACAGCCCGATGAGCTGGTGCAGACGATGCTCGATTACTTTGCCCGCGAGCCTTATCACTACACCCTCAAACCACCGACGCTGGGACCAGACAGCATTGATGACTTCCTGTTTGAAAGCCGCCGTGGTTTTTGCGCGCATTACGCAGGGGCGATGACTTTCGTGTTGCGTGCGGCGGGTATTCCGGCGCGGGTGGTGGCCGGTTATCAGGGCGGCGAACTCAACCCGGACGGCCAGTACCTGACGGTACGCCAGTTTGATGCTCACGCCTGGGTTGAGTACTGGCAGCCCGGTGTTGGCTGGCGCAGCGTCGATCCCACCGCCGCTGTGGCGCCGCAACGTATAGAACAAGGACTGGAGCAGGCGTTGGCGGCGGACGAGGCGTTTCTAGCGGACTCGCCCATGTCGGCGCTGCGCTATCGCCATGTACCGTGGCTCAATTCGCTGCGCCTCAGCTGGGATAATCTCAATTACGGCTGGCAGCGGTGGGTGCTTGGCTATCAGGGGCAAGAGCAGTTGCGGGTGCTGAATCGCTGGTTCTCCGGCCTGGAGGCTCCGGCGTTCATCGTGGGTCTGTGCGTGTTTATGGGGTTGATCGCGTTATGGGTGTTCAAACCCTGGCAGCGCGAAAGTGATTCGCAACTTCGCCTGTTCGGCGCGTTCGAAAGACTGCTGGCACGTCATGGCCTGCGGCGTTTGCCGGGGGAGGGCGCCGAGGAGTTCTCGCGTCGTGCTGCGCTGGTATTGCCGGGGCATGCCGACGCAATTGTCGCCTTCGCCCTAGAGTTTCAGGCTCAGCGTTATGCGGGTAGCTCGTCTTCACCGGCCGAACTGCGGCGGCGTTTGAAGCAATTACGGCGTCGTTTGCCATGGCGTTTATCGCCAGTCAAAGAAACCCACGATTCACGATAAGGATGAGTTCATGTCATCGATGGTTGACCACCTGGTCGCACAAGTCTTGGGCCTGCACATCAAGTTGCTGGCTTGTCAGGCGCGCCTTGCCGCATCCACCGACCCCGAGGCGTTGCACGACCTGCGCACTACGGTCCGGCGTCTGCGCAGCGTGTTGCGTCCTCTTCGCGGCGTATCAGGTGTCGAGCAGCTGGAAGCGGCAGCCAAGGCGGTAGGGGAATTGACCACGCCGCTGCGGGACATGGAAGTACTTGCCGCACACTTGGCCGAGCAAGGCCTGGCCGAGGCTGCGTCGGTGCGCATCAATAAGGTGAGCAAGGCTTACGGGCAGGTTGCGACATCGGCTGAGCTCGCTCGACTGTTCAGCACCCTGGACCAGTTTCCGGGATTTTTGCGGGTGCAACAACGCCAGCAATTGCTGCGAGGCCTGCGCAAGACCATCGAGAAAGGCATGGACAAGCAGTGGAAAAAACTTCGCGAAGCCATCGCCGATCCGGCTCATGACCGGCATCGTCTGCGCTTGTTGATCAAACGCGTGCGCTACGCCGCGGACGCTTATCCCGAGTTGAGTCATCAGCCAAAGAAAATGCAATCGCGTCTGAAGGCCGCTCAAGGTGCGCTGGGCGATTGGCATGATCATCTGCAATGGTTGGCTCAGGCCGGGCAGGAGCGCGATCTGGCACCTTGCATCGCCGCCTGGCAAACCGGCATCGTACGTGCCGAGAAGAAGGCTGACGTTGCGCTGCTGCGCTTGAGCAAGACCTGCTTCGGTTGAAATCGCTTTAGAGTATTGGCTGCCGTTAAACACATTCCAACTGTCTGATTTGGAATGCTTTGCTAACTGTAGGAGCGCGCTTGCCCGCGATTGCGTCGGCATAGGCAATATATTAATCGGCTGACGGACCCAATCGCGGGCAAGCGCGCTCCTACACAGACTGTGTGAAAACTACTGCGCTCGGCAATACTGCGTTAAAAACAGGCGAAAAATGCTCATTTAGAACACCTAGACTCCGCTTTTTCGCCTGTTTTTGCCTTGTCTTGCCGTCGCTCGCTACGTTTTCACACAGTCTGTACAGGTGCGTTAGTCGCCAGAGACTGTGCGGCCCTTGAGCGACTGGTCAGCGTTGATCCGGCCGCAAATATGGCCAATATGACGTATACGCTATCCATGATGGCTGGTTAAGATCAACACCTGTTTGCTGACTCGCCACCGCGCGGGTTTTTTATTACCGGTACTACGGGGTATACATGAAGTTTTCCGAGCTGATCGACGCGGTGCAGCGTAACCCGCTGGCCGTGACTATCCCGGCTGAATGGGCGCAAGGCCGCGCCAGTTTTGGTGGTTTGATGGCAGCGCTGCAATATGAAGCGATGCGCGCCAAAGTGCCTGAGGGAAGGCCGGTGCGCTCACTGGCGATCACCTTTGTCGGCCCGGCCGAGCCTGGCGTCCCGATTGCTTTCGAAGTAGAGGTATTGCGCGAGGGCAAAGCCGTCAGCCAGTTGCTGGGGCGAGCCACGCAAAATGGTCAGGTGATGACGCTGATTCAGGGCAGCTTCGGTGCGTCCCGTGAGTCGGTGATTTCGGTCAAGGCTGATCCCGCGCCAACGCTCAAGCCGCTGGAAGCGTGTCCGCAATTGCCCTTCGTCAGCGGCATGATGCCCGAGTACCTGCGCTTTATGGAGCTGCGTTGGGCGTTGGGCGGTTTGCCCTTCAGCAACACGCCTTCCCCGGCCATTGGCGGTTATGTGCGGTTTCGCGATATCGAAGAAGGGCCTTCCAGCGAAGCCCACATGTTGGCGCTGGTCGACGCCTGGCCACCGGCGCTGTTGCCTCACCTGAGCAAACCCGCGCCGGGCAGTTCACTGACCTGGACTATCGAGTTTGTCCAGCCCATGTCTGTGTTGAGCACTCATGACTGGTGTTCTTACAAAGCGGTAATCGAGCATGCTCGCGATGGTTACGGACACACCGCCGCGATGCTCTGGTCGCCGACGGGGGAGCTGATTGCGATCAGTCGGCAGACGGTGACGGTGTTTGGATGAGCCCGTTGTCACGCCGCTAGCGATTGCCCGTGACGCTCAATGCCCAACGCGGCGATCATCCCGATGATGCCAACGGCCAACGAGATAACGCTCATGGAAAATATCCCGTCCACAATCAGCAGAGTGGCCAGAAGTAATAACGGTACGGCGATCAGATGCTGGGTCGAGCGCTTATGATTTTTCGCGTCACCGCGCCATTGCCCTATATGGAGATTGAGTAAGCGCTTGGCCATGACTGCATTCCTCTACAAACATTGTGAATGCCTGAAGAGTAGGCCTGACTCGCAGTGGCGGCGAATCAAGTCTGACTATCGGTGTGATAGGCGCTAAATTATTAAGTTTCAAAACTCCATTTTTGGATTGGAATGCGATCCGCATGTGGGAGATTCCATCTTTGCCTGCAAGCGCTGATCCCGGTGGGACCGAATTCATTCGGGAAGGCGGCATTCCTGACGGCACGGATACATCGAATGTACCGTCCCCTTCGCGAATGAATTCGCACGGATTCGCGTTTGCAGGCCAACATAGAATCTCCCACAGAATCTGGTATGGCACAGGACCTGGGCAAATGAAGGGGCAGCGAGTCCGCTTCAAAGCTTAAGCTGCCCAATCGCTTTGCTCAGCTCACCCGCCAGGGTCGCAAGCTCGTCGCTGGTACTCGCCGAGTCCACCGTCTGATTGACGGTGCGCTCGGTCACGTCGCGTATGCTGACCACGGCGCGGTTCATTTCCTCGGCGACCTGGCTTTGTTGCTGTGCGGCCACGGCAATCTGGGTGTTGCTTTCGCGCATTTGCGCCACCGCATCGGCAATGGCCGCCAGCGCTTCGCCTGCCTCGTGTGCTTGCTGCACGCACTCGTCAGCCTTGAACGAGCTGTCCTGCATAAAGTCGACGGCATCCCGCGTGCCGGATTGCAACGCTGAAACCATCGTGGTGATTTCATCTGTCGAGACTTGTACGCGTTTCGCCAGGTTGCGGACTTCATCGGCGACCACCGCAAAGCCGCGGCCCATTTCGCCTGCTCGTGCCGCTTCGATCGCCGCGTTCAAGGCCAGCAGGTTGGTTTGCTCGGCGATGCTATGAATCACGCTAACCACGCCGTTGATCTTCTGACTGTCTTCGGCCAGACGCTGAATCATCCCGGCGGTCTGCTGCACGCCACTCGACAAACCGGCAATCGAGGTCTGGACCCGATCAACGACAGCCTTGCCACTGCCCGCCAGAGTATCGGCGGTCCGGGATTGATCCCGTGTGGTGCTGGCGTGCTGGGCGATATGGAAAACCGTCGCAGACATCTCGTTGATGGCGGTGGCAACCTGATCGGTCTCACTTTGCTGGCCAAGCATGCCATGGCGCACGTCGTTCATGCCTGTCGCCAGATGCACTGCGCCCTGATCCAGGCGCGCAGCAGTCTGCGAGACGGTAGTGACGACCCGCTGATAGCCAGCCTGCATGGCGTTGAATGCCTTGGCCATCTGACCCACTTCATCCTCGCCGGTCAGCGGCACGCGGGCAGACAGGTCGCCGCTTTTTTCCACGTGCAGCATGACGTCCTTGAGCGTGTTGAGCTGGCTCAGCAGGAAGCGGATCAGCAATTGCGAAGCGCCGAGCATGGCGAGCATCAGTACCAACACGGCAATGGCGTAGTTAGCGAAGCGCTGCTCCAGCACTTGCATCAGGCTTGGGGCAAACGCCAGTACCGCAATGCGCTGCCCGTCAGGCCGTGACACGATCTGAGCACCTGTCAGGAGGTGTTCGCCCGTTAACGATTGTGAGCCGAGTTCCACCCATTCTGTGGCAGCACTTAACTCAGGCAGAGGTTGTCCCTTGAATTCGGGTGTTTGCCCGGCAGTGAAAACCAGCAGCTCTGGCTGGCTCGGCAGCGCCTGGGATGCAGGCCAGGCAGTGAGCAGTCTTGCCTGCGCCTGAGCTGATTCTCGAGCGTCATCAATGCGAGCCTGTTGCTCCAGTTGCAGGGCGTAAATAACCAGCATCAACGTGGTGAAAAAGGCCACAGCGTTGACGGCCCAGAATTTGTACTTCAGGGAAAGGTTGCTAATCCAGGTGCCCATGGGAGGTCTTCTTTGGTTAGTCAGGAGGAGATATGCAGCAAGGTGCCATCATCATCTCCCACTGAACAAAGCGTTCCTTGACCTGGATCAACCTAATCCTGAGCGGCGACAGGTATTTGAGGTAATGCGAAAAATTCCCGGGCGGTAGCGCTGCTGTGGCTGGCCAGATCCTCTAGGGTTTCACCGCGATGCTGCGCCACTTCGCGCAATACTTCCGGCAAAAAGCCGGGTTCGTTGCGGCCGTTCTTCGGCTTGGGCCGCAGGGTGCGTGGCAGCAGATACGGCGCATCGCTTTCCAGCATCAATCGGCCTCGGGGAATATCTCGGACCAGGGGATGCAGGTGGCCGCCGCGGCGCTCGTCGCAGATCCAGCCGGTGATGCCGATGTGCAGGTCCATATCCAGATAGCTGTAGAGCGCACGCTGTTCGCCGGTGAAACAATGCACCACGGCGGCAGGCAGACGATCACGGTAATCGCGGAGGATTTCCAGCAAGCGTTGATTGGCATCGCGCTCGTGGAGGAACACTGGCATTTGCAGCTCCACGGCCATTGCCAGATGCGCTTCCAGGACCTTTTCCTGTTGCGGGCGAGGGGAGAAGTCGCGATTGAAATCCAGCCCGCATTCGCCAACGGCCCGCACACGGTCTTCCTGAAGCAGGGCGCGCAGCTGGCGCTCGCTGTCGGCGTTCCAGTCAACCGCCGAGTGAGGGTGAATCCCTGCGGTGCTGAACAGTCGCAAAGCGCTTTCGTCGAGCTCATGGCAAAGCTTCAAGGCCTGCTCGCTGCCCTCGACGCTGGTACCCGTGAGCAGTAACTGACAGACGCCCGCAGCGTATGCGCGATCAAGCACCGCTTGTCGTTGCGAGTCGAAGCTGGCGTTTGTCAGATTGACGCCGATGTCGATGAGTTGCATGGTGCTACCTCAGGCCGGAGACCGCTGAGGATATCAGAGCTACGGCTTCAATAATAAAAGGTAATACAATCAGTATCTTGAGAGAGACTTCTGATTGTCTTTCGCAATACTCAGATGATCCTCGTGTCATCGCACAAGCTTTACCCACTTCTTTTTCATGTTTTGCGAACGGCATTTCCCTGGAGAGTTAATGATCCGAGCTTCCCTTTACCTGATGGTTTCTGTGTCGCTGCTGCTGCCATTTTCGGTCAGTGCCCGTCAGGCCGGGCCGCAGGTAGCCGAGCACAAAACCGTTGTGCGCGATCTGCCGACGATTCGCAGCAGCAAGGTATTGCGCGTGCTGGTCAATCAGAGCCGCAATAGCTCGGGGGATGCCAAGGGAGAGGAAATCGGCGTCGAATACCACCGACTGCAAGCCTTCGAAAAATACCTCAATAGCCACTCCCGTGATGGTCAGCAAGTCACCTTCAAAATCATGCCCAAAGCCAAAAACCAGTTACTCATCGCGCTGCAGCGTGGTGAAGGTGATCTGGTTGCTCCCGGCGAGCTACTCGATACCCGGGAAGCCAGAGGCATTCAGGCCAGTGAGCCGATCATCCGTCATGTGCCGTTGGTTCTGGTGGGTGTCAGGGGCGCGCGCAGTTTCAAACACATCGAACAGCTATCCGGGCGAACCCTGAGTTTGTCGGCGGGCAGTGCTGCCGATGAGGCCGTGCATCTGCTGAATCAGCGACTGGCCCTGCGCAAGCTGGCCCCGGTGAAAATCGAGTGGGTCGATCCCAGTCTGGCGGTGGAGGACGTACTGGAAATGGTTCAGGCCGGTATCTTCCACCTCACCGTGGTCGAGCAGCCCATCGCTGAGCGATGGGCCAAAGTCATGCCCAAATTGCGTGTGGATCGCTCGCTGACGTTGAGCACCAACAGCGACATGAACTGGTTTGTGCGCCAGGACGCTACGATGCTGCGAGCCACCATCGATGGCTTTCTCAAGACCTACAAGCCGCCAGCCAATCAGGACATTGCGTTCCAGAAGGCCTATAAAAATCTCTATAAAGTCCACAATCCGTTGGCCCGGGCTGATCGTCAGCGCCTTGAGGAGCTGCGTCCGACCTTGCAACGCCATGCAGATGCGCAGGGTATGGATTGGTTGAATCTGGCTGCACTGGCCTTCAAGGAGTCAGGGCTTGAGCCACAGGCCCAGGGCAGCGGTGGGGCTACCGGTCTGTTGCAGATCACGCCCTCCGCAGCGAAGCGGGTCGGCGTAGGCAACATCCAGTCTACCGACAGCAATGTGCAGGCCGGGGCTAAGTATCTGGCTCTGATCCGGCGCAAGTTCTTCGGCAGTTCCAGATTCAACGAGCGGGAACGCATGGCGTTCACCCTGGCGGCCTACAACCTCGGCCCCGAGCGGGTGCAAGGCATGCGCAAGGAGGCCAAGCGACGAGGGCTCAACCCTGATCAGTGGTTCTTTCAGACTGAGCGGGTCGCCATGGATCAGGCCGGCATGGGCGTGGTGAGTTATGTCAACAGCGTCAACAAGTACTACCTCGCGTTTGATCGTGAGCGGGATTCGCTGGAACGATCGCCGTCCGGCAAAGCGGTAGTCAGGAAGTGATCGAAAAAATAGATAGTGATGCCGAGTTTTTTGCGATTGTTAGATTGGCTGATCCGATTAATATGGCGCCATCAACTTCATTCACGGAATGCACCACATGAACACTCGGATCAAATCGCTTCTCACCACCCGCGCTGGCTACGGCCTGACTGTTGTGCGCATCCTGGTCGGCATCATCTTCGTTGCCCATGGTAGCCAGAAACTGTTTGGCGCTTTTGGCGGCTACGGTCTTGAAGGCACCGGCCAGTACATGGCGAGCCTGGGTCTGACACCGGGTTATCTGATGGCGCTGCTGTCCGGTAGCGCAGAGTTCTTCGGTGGTCTGGGTCTGGTAGTGGGTTTGCTGGCCCGTCCTGCGGCACTGGTACTTGCAGCGACACTGGTTGTGGCAATCTTCTCGGTCCATATCCACAACGGCTTGTTCATGGCCAACAACGGTTACGAGTTCGCGCTGGCCCTGCTGGGCGGTGTGGTGGCGGTGTTGATTGAAGGGGCGGGCAAGCTGTCTATTGATCGCGCCATCGGTAACTGATCTACATTACTGATAGATGTGATGCTTCAAAGACCCGCCTCGTGCGGGTCTTTTTATTTGGGGGCGAATCAGAAGTGCGCTACTGACAATTGACAATCAGCGGGTGGCTTATCTACGATGCTGCCCATGCGCCGATTTACACAACTACTTGCGGGGCGCCAGATTAGCATGAAGCTTGTCGATAGAAGTCCTCAGGGGCTTCGAAATACCGCTAAAGCGTTGGTTCGGTGTTGCCTCTCACCGCTGCCCAGCGGAGCATTTGAGGCTGAGACAAAACATCATGAGCCATCCCGTCGTTCGTATTTCCCCGATCGCCACCCAGTTTTCCCGTCGCAACCCGAAAATCCTGCTCTGCGGTTCACACCAGCCTACCTTGCTGCGCTTTCTGGACGGTCGTCCACGTCGCAACGGCGGGCCTCACGCATTCCTGATCCAGTTTGTCGATCCGCAACAATCACTGGCCAGCTTCAAGGATGACCAGTTCGATCTGGCAGTGGTTCAGGCGCCGTCTGCCGAGCGTGTGGAGGAAGTGGTGCGCGATTTGACGCGGGTTGCCCGGCAGGGCTTGATTACTCGGTGTTGAGGGCTTCTAGCCCAAGGGAATGTCCGATTTCCTGGCGCTCATAAAAAACACTGCATACACGTGCTGGAATGCCATTTGTGTGGGAGTCGCCCCGGTGTCCCTGACACCACGCTGTCGCGCAGCAAACACGGATCCTGTAGGAGTGACCGGGGTGGCGATCCACATTGCTCGCGATTCGGTCTGTCAGTCGATGAATATATTGCCTGTGCTGACGCGATCGCGGGCAAGCGCGCTCCTACAGATGAAAAAGTACTCCAAATCAAATAGTTGTAGTTTGTTTGATAGGAGCAGGGCTTGCCCGCGATGCATGAGATGCAGCCATAAGGCACACCGAGTTATCGTTTATCGCGGGCAAGCCCTGCTCCCACATAGACCGCGCCGCCCGGCCAGTCCATTAAGATCAAGCCTTTCAGGCAAACATAGAATTCCCACAGGGCCAGTGTCCGCCCTTGCACATGCAGCGCAGTGTCAGAGGTAATCAATCGCCACGATATAGCAGAGCTGTTCGCCGGTGGGGGTGTGAACTTTCACTTCAGCATCCATTGCTTTGCCGATCAGGGCACGGGCCAGTGGCGAGTCGATGCTGATCAGGTTCAGCTTCAGGTCCAGTTCGTCAGGGCCGACGATCCGGTAGCGTGACTCTTTGCCGTCTTCATCCTCAATGGTCACCCAGGCGCCGAAGTAGACCTTGTTGACGTCGCTGGGGTGTGCGTCGACGACTTTCAGACTTTCCAGCCTTTTGGTAAGAAAGCGCACGCGACTGTCGATTTCACGCAGCATCTTTTTACCGTAGGTGTATTCGGCGTTCTCTGAACGATCCCCCTGGGCCGCTGCTTCGCTCACCGACTGCGTCACTTGCGGGCGGCGGACGTGCCAAAGCTCATGGAGTTCGGCTCGCATCCGCGCTTCACCCTCAGGGGTGATCAGCGCGGTGCCAGCGGTGCGGGGAGGGCGGTAGCGGCTCATGGATTGTCGTTATAGGGAACAAGGGCGCGAAGTCTATCAGCCATCGCGCAGTACCGTCAGCGGGCTCACATTCAACGCCCGACGAGTACCGAATACCCCTGCGCCACCCACCAGCAAAGCGCCGATTACAGGCAACAGCAGCAGCCAGGCATGAGGCGCCCAGTCAAGGTTGAAGGCGTAGTGGTACAAGGCGAACGTCACCAGCTCGCAACCCAGTGCAGCCAGCAGGCCGCTCACGGCCCCCAGCAGGCCGAACTCGATGCGTCGCGCCTTGACCAGTAATGCCCGCTCCGCACCTAAAGCCCGCACGAGTGCGCCTTGGCGAATACGCTCATCCAGAGTCGCTTGAAGGCCGGAAAACAGCACGGCAATACCCGCCGCCAGAACGAACAGCAGCACGAACTGCACGGCTAGCGTCACCTGATCCAAAATGCTGCGTACCTGCTCCAATAGTGCCTCAACGCCCAGAATGCTGATGGCCGGGAAAGTGCGCGACAGCTCGACGATCTGCTTGTCGTTGCCCGCAGGCAGATAGAAGCTGGTCATGTAGGTGGTGGGCAGATCCTGCAGAGTGCCGGGCTGGAAGATGATGAAGAAGTTCGGCTGGAAGGTGTCCCAGTTAACGTCCCGCAGGCTGGTAACCACTGCATCACGGCTCATTCCGCCGATCATGAAGTTCAGACGGTCGCCCAGTTTGATCTGCAGGCTCTCAGCCAGCTTGGCTTCTACCGACACCCCGGGAGTTGCACTGGTTTCGCCGTTGGCTGACCACCAGTTGCCTGCGGTCAGAGTGTTGCCTTCCGGCATATTTGCCGACCAGGTCAGGTTCAGGTCGCGGCGTGTAGCGTTTTCCCCGCGTGAGTCCTTGGTCACGAAGTCGCTCACCGGCTTGTCGTTGATGTTTAACAGGCGACCGGGTACCACGGGATAGAGCGGGGCCGCGTGAGGCGACAGTTTGCTGATCTGCTGGCTGAAGGCGTCTTTCTGATCCGGCAGCACGTTGAGCACGAAGTAGTTCGGCGCGTCTTTGGGCAACTGGTTTTGCCAAGTGTCCAGCAGTTCGCCACGCAGTAACGCGATCAAACCCATGGACAACAGAATCAAGCCGAATGCCAGCGATTGCCCGGCAGCAGCCATGGGATATCGCAGCAGTTGACCCAGGCCCAGGCGCCACGGCAGCGAAGCGCGGGCCAGCAGGCGACGCAGGCTTTTCAGGGCCAGCAACAGCAAGCCGCCAAGCACCACAGCAGCAATCACACCACCGCCGAGCAAGGCAAAAGTCAGTACCAGATCCAGGCTCAACCGCCACATGATCAAACCCAGAGCGAGCAGGGCGGCGCCGTACACCAGCCATGAGCTGGCCGGGATCGGCAGCATGTCACGGCGCAGTACACGAAGCGGTGGTACTCGCCCCAAGGCTGCAAGCGGTGGCAGGGCAAACCCGGCCAGAGCAACCAGCCCGGTGCCGATACCCGCCAGAGCAGGCATCACGCCACCGGGAGGTACTGTTGCGGGCAGAAGATTATGCAGCAGAGCGAACAGTGCCAGTTGCGCCAGCCAGCCGAGCAATGCGCCGCTCAATGCGGCAAGCAGGCCGAGCATGGCCAGTTGCAGGCTGAACAGCACAAGCGCTTCATTCCGGGAGAGGCCAAGGCAGCGCATCAGTGCGCTGGCGTCGAATCGGCGCACGGCAAAGCGTGCAGCGGATAATGCAACGGCTACACCGGCAAGCAGCACCGCAACCAGACTGGCCATATTCAGATATCGTTCGGCCTTGCCCAGCGCGCCACCGATCTGTTGACTACCGTCGCGGGCGTCCTTGATTTCCTGGTGTGGCTCCATGCCCGGCTCGATGGCCTTGCGATAGGCGGCCAACGCTTCAGGCGGGCCGGTCCACATGTCCCGATAACTGACGCGGCTGCCCGGCTGGACGACGCCGGTGGCTTGCAGATCGGCCATGTTGATCATGACGCGAGGTGTCAGACTGTAAAAGTTACCGGCGCGATCAGGCTCATACGTCAGAACCCGGGTCAGCTTGAGCGTTTTGGAACCCACATCAATATCGTCGCCAACTTTCAGATCCACAGCCGGGAGCAATCGCGACTCAGCCCAGGCTTCACCGGGTCTCGGGCCGCGGCTGACTTCTTCAGGCTGATAAAGGTCGGCAGCGCTTTTCAGTTCACCGCGTAGCGGGTAGACGCCGTCGACGGCTTTAATGCTCGAAAGCTGAATCCCGGCATCGGTGGCGATCACCGTGGAAAACACGACGATTTGTGCATGCTTGAGCTGGAGTGCTTCGCCCGCCTGAATTTGCTCAGGCCTGGCCGGGCTTGAACCTTCTACGACCAGATCGGCACCGAGAAACTCGGTGGCGCGCAACAGCATCGCGCCGTTGAGGCGGGCACCGAAATAACCGATGGCGGTGCTGGCAGCTACGGCGACCAGCAAGGCAAAGAACAGGACTCGCAGTTCACCGGCGCGGGCGTCGCGCAGCAGTTGGCGAGTGGCGAGGGTGAGCAGGCGCGAAAACGGCAGGCGTACCATCAAGGCTCCAACGGGGCGACCAGACGGCCACCTTCAAGACGGATCAAGCGTCGGCAACGATGGGCCAGACGTTCATCGTGTGTGACCAGTACCAGCGTGGTACCGCGTTCCTTGTTCAAATCGAACAGCAGGTCGCTGATACGCTCACCAGTCTGGCTGTCCAGGTTGCCTGTGGGTTCGTCGGCAAACAGCACGGACGGATCTGCCGCGAATGCGCGGGCAATGGCAACCCGTTGTTGCTCACCTCCCGACAGTTGGCGTGGCGTGTGGGTCAGGCGTTTGCCCAGCCCGACGCGCTCAAGCAGAACTCTGGCCTGCTCGCGCGCATCTTTGCGACCTTCCAGCTCCATGGGCAGCATGACGTTTTCCAGTGCATTGAGGCTGTCGAGCAACTGGAATGACTGGAATACAAAACCCACGTGTTCGGCTCTGACCCTGGCGCGCTGGTCTTCGTCCAGCTCACTCAAGTTGCGGCCTGCGAGGATCACTGCACCCGAGCTAGGCAAATCGAGACCGGCCAGCAGGCCGAGCAGCGTCGATTTACCAGAACCTGACGCGCCAACGATGGCCAGACTGTCGCCCTTGTTTAGTTCCAGAGAGAGTTCGTGCAGGATGGTCAGGTCACCTTCGGTGCTGGGGACCACTTTGTTGAGGCTCAGAGCACTGAGAATACTTTCACTCATGGAGAATCCGATGCGTGCGTGGTTTTTAAGTGCTGGCCTGGTTTTGCTGTTGCTGTCACAAGCCGCAGCGGCGGGCACAGTATTGATCGTTGGAGATAGTATCAGCGCGGCTTTCGGCCTGGATACCCGCATTGGCTGGGTTGCCTTGCTTGAGCAGCGCATGAAGCAGGAGGGTTTCACCGATAAAGTGATCAACGCCTCTATCAGCGGCGATACCAGTGCCGGAGGTCGAGCGCGGCTGCCTGCGCTGCTTGCAGAGCATAAGCCTCAACTGGTGATCCTCGAACTGGGGGGTAATGACGGCTTGCGGGGTCAGCAGCCAACTCAATTGCAACAAAACCTTGCATCAATGATTGATAGCTCGCGGGACGCTGGCGCCAAGGTGCTTTTGCTGGGCATGCAGATTCCGCCGAACTACGGGCCGCGTTACACCAACGCTTTTAAAGAGGTCTACACCAATCTGGCCGCCGAGAAAAAAGTGCCGTTGGTGCCATTCTTTCTTGAGGGCGTGGGCGGTGTTCCCGAACTGATGCAGGCGGATGGCTTGCATCCGGCGGCCAATGCTCAGCAAAAGTTGCTGGAAAATGTCTGGCCTACGCTAAAACCGCTGCTTTGAGGCTTTTCTAGCTGGGGGCTTTCGGCTAAGGTGGCGCCCCCAATCTGGAGCCCTCCATGCCACGTCCCGCCTGGTCCCTGTATGCCTATCAAATGATCGAGCCTGATGAGCAGCTCGATCTGTTCGCGTGTCAGGAAGTCAAAGTGCATCTGGTGGCCCGTCAGCTGGAGCTTGGCGGGACTGTCGACCGAACGCTGTGTGGCACTTTGTTGCCCGCACAACCGCGTTGGTCGGTGGTGGCGAGAGAGGTTTTTCGTGACGAGCGGTTGTGCTCGCTGTGCCGCGCTATCGTCGAAGCACAGAAGAGCGGCAACCGCCCGATCTGGCCTGAGTTACGCTTCATGGAGTAAATTGCCGAATGACTCCCGGTCCGTCAGGTCTGGGTGTACAATTCGCCACTTACCACCCGCCGTATTGCCCAAGGATTCCCCGGATGTTGTCGCGCATTCCAGCCGTTACCCGCTGCCTGTCGCTTGCTGCACTGTGTGCGGCGGGCTCTGTTTCCGCTTTGGAATTCCCTCTGCCGCCGCCGGGTGAAGATATCGTTGGCCAGGTGCAGACCGTTACGGCCCGATACGAAGACACCTTCGCCGATCTGGGTACGAAGTACGATCTGGGTTATCTGGAAATGATCGCCGCCAACCCGGGTGTTGACCCTTGGTTGCCGGGCGCTGGTACTCAGATCGTCTTGCCGACCCGTTTCATACTGCCAGCCGGTCCACGCGAAGGTATCGTGATCAACCTTTCCGAGTACCGGATGTATTACTACCCGAAAGGGCAGAATGTGGTTCACACCTACCCGCTGGGTATCGGCCGGGAAGGGTGGGGCTCGCCAATTGGTGTCACCAAGGTGATCGCCAAGACGCCAAATCCGACCTGGACTCCACCTGCGTCGATCCGTGCCGAGCATGCTGCTGATGGTGATCCACTGCCAAGCGTGGTGCCTGCTGGTCCGGATAATCCTCTTGGTCCGTTCAAGTTTGGTCTCGGGATGTCCGGTTACCTGATTCACGGTTCGAACAAGAAGTTCGGTATTGGTATGCGCACCAGTCACGGTTGCTTCCGTATGTATAACAACAACGTGCTGGAGTTGGCCGATATGGCTCCGGTGGGTACTACGGTACGTATCATTGCCGAGCCGTACAAGTTTGGTTTGAGCGGTGGCAAGGTTTATCTGGAGGCGCATACGCCGGTGGATGACAACGGCAATCCTTCAGTGGTCGATAAGCACACGGCGGTGATCAATGCGTTGCTAAAGCGCGAAGACCTGGCTAATAACCTGCGCATGAATTGGGATCTGGTTCGTGATGTGGTTGCGGCTGAGGATGGTATGCCGGTCGAAATCGCGGTGCCGGGTGCTGCGGTGGCTGCTAGTGTTCAGGATTCGGTTCCGTTGCAGTGATTCTTCTTTTATGTGGTTGTCTTGAGTACATATCCGTTGTTGGGGGTATTGCTGATATTGGTTGCGCTTTTACAGCGCCTCACTTTTGAGAAGCGCAAAAGTAAGCAAAACGCTCTTGCCCCACCACTGGGTGCCTCGCTGTCGCTCGGCATACCCGTAATCCGACATTGCTGCGTAGGGCCGCCGCCACCGGCCATCCATGGCCTGAGGCGGCTAAACCGGCATCCCTGCCGGTTTGCCCCACGCAGCAATATCGAATTCCGGCCGGCGTGGTTTGACAGGGCGCCTAAGATCAAAATCAAAAGCAGATCAAAAGCAGAACGAAAACGGCGATAGTGCCTCGGACCGGTAGGAGCGAACTTGTTCGCGAGACGTCAGCAAAGCCAACAAAGGTCTCGTCTGACACACCGCATCGCAGCCTTCGGCAGCTCCTACAGAATGTCGGCAAACCCAAGAAAACAGGTCGGCTGTCAGGCCGCCGCGCTTTTGATGTTGATCTGAGGCGCCCCGTTAAACCACGCTGGCCGAACGCGGATTCTGAAGCGTGGGCAACCCGGCAGGACGCCGGGTTAGCCGCATTGGGCCATGGATGGCCCGTTGCGGCGGCCCACGGTTCAGGATCTGCGGGCGGGCATCCCGAGCCTAGGCGAGGGACCGAGTGGTGGGGCAAGAGCGTTTTGCTTACTTTTGTCTGGGCCGGCTTCCGGATGTTCAAAAGTGAGGCGCTGTAAAAGCGCAACCAATATCAGCCGTTACCCAATAACGGATATGCTCACACAATCCACCAACCACAAACCACAATCAAAAAACAGCCAATAAAAAAGCCGACCCGGATAACCAGATCGGCTTTCTTGCAACAACAATCCCGAAGGGATTATTACTTGCGGCTAGCCTTGTCCAACATACGCAGAGCGCGCTCGTTGGCTTCGTCAGCAGTTTGCTGAGCTTTCTGAGCAGCAGCCAGAGCTTCGTCAGCTTTGCGATAAGCTTCGTCAGCGCGAGCTTGCGAACGAGCAGCTGCGTCTTCGGTAGCGGTCAGGCGAGCTTCGGTTTCTTTGGATACGCTGCTGCAACCGGTAGCCAGAACTGCTGCCAGAGCCAGAGCAGAGAATTTCAGAGCGTTGTTCATTGTGTTCCCCTTCAAGGAATTTTTTCAAATTAGTCATCTCTCGAAAATGAGAAAATGACCGGCGTACATAGTACCCACTGTTTGTAGTAAGTAAACTGACGAAGCGCAAGAAGCCCGAGATTTTCTCTGCTTTGAAAGTGTTCCGCCTTACTTCTCATGTGTTTTGTATAAAAAATATCCAGCCGCTGCACGCGTACACGTAACCCTATGCCCATGGGCTTCAGAGTCGCAGTCCAGCACTCCTGAGTACCGCAGGTATATGAGGAACATGTATCTGTTTAGCTCATGTCGAGGTGACTTTCAATTCACCCCGGCGTCTCAATCGACAAGCTCCGGCAATGTTCAGTTCAACGCTTCGCTCAATCAGATATTCGGTCGCTGCTTTTTGCGGTCGATTCGCTTGAGCATATTCCCCAATGACGCCTACTATTTGCAGGTGCTCTTTTGTTGGGATCAGCAAAGCTCTTCTCGGTGTCCAAAACAGGCACAGGGTGGCGTAGATGTTCCTTCGCCGGAAAAACATCGGTAAGGTAGGGGTCAAATTCCAAGACCCGCGAGGAGTAGTGATGAGCGAGGCGCTGTCCATCCACCATGATGAGACCGGTCACCAGTTTGAAATCAACATCGACGGTCACCGTGCCTACCTGACCTATATGGACCTGGGTAAGCAGACTCTGGATATCTATCGGACCTTCGTCCCCAATGCCCTGCGTGGTCGAGGCATTGCTGCTGCACTGACCGAACAGGCGCTCGATTACGCCGACAGCATCGGGTATACGGTCATTCCGTCATGCTCTTATGTAGAGCGCTACATGGAGCGCAATCAGCGTCAGGCGGCAAAGATCTGAGTCAGGGTTCAGTCGGTATCGCCGACAGTTGTTGTAACCCGATAGCACCATGAAAAACGCCGAGCATATGCTCGGCGTTTTCGTTTCTGCTGCTTATCAGCCGCGTTGGCGTTTCGGCAGTACGTCCTTGAGCTTGGCATGCATGCTGCGCAAGGTTTTTTCGGTGCTTTCCCAGTCGATGCAGGCATCGGTCACGGATACGCCGTATTGCAGCTCGGACAAATCCTTGGGAATCGCCTGACAGCCCCAGTTCAGATGACTTTCGACCATCAGGCCGATGATCGACTGGTTGCCTTCCAGAATCTGGTTGGCAACGTTTTCCATGACCAGCGGTTGCAGGGCAGGATCTTTGTTGGAGTTGGCGTGGCTGCAATCCACCATGATGTTCGGTTTGATCTTCGCCTTGTTCAGCGCCTGCTCACACAGCGCAACGCTCACCGAATCATAGTTGGGTTTGCCGTTGCCGCCGCGCAATACCACGTGACCATAGGCATTGCCTTTGGTGGTCACGATGGACACGCCACCTTCCTGGTTGATCCCCAGGAAACGGTGCGGGCTGGAAACCGATTGCAGGGCATTGATTGCGACGGTCAGGCCGCCGTCGGTGCCATTCTTGAAGCCCACTGCCGAGGAAAGGCCAGAGGCCATTTCCCGGTGAGTCTGGGATTCGGTGGTCCGTGCGCCGATGGCCGACCAGCTGATCAGGTCCTGCAGGTACTGCGGGGAGATCGGGTCAAGGGCTTCGGTGGCTGTCGGCAGGCCCATTTCGGCCAGGTCCAGCAGCAATTGACGGCCGATATGGAGACCGTCCTGAATCTTGAATGAGTCGTCCAGGTACGGATCGTTGATCAGACCTTTCCAGCCCACGGTGGTGCGCGGCTTCTCGAAGTAGACGCGCATCACCAGATACAGCGTGTCGGAAACCTCTGCGGCCAGTGCCTTGAGGCGTTCGGCGTATTCGTGTGCTGCCTTGATGTCATGAATCGAGCACGGCCCGATCACGATGAACAGGCGGTGATCCTTGCCATCGAGAATATCGCGGACTACTTCGCGGCCCTTGCTCACTGTTTTCAGTGCGGCGGCGGTCAGCGGGATTTCGCGCTTGAGCTGATCCGGTGTGATCAGTGTCTCGTTGGAGGAAACGTTGAGGTCGTCAATCGGTAAATCAGCCATCGTGCTACTCATCAGGTCGCGTATGCCGGCCGCCAACGAACCCCGTGGGGCGAAGCCAGGCATGATTGAGCGAAACGGGGGACCGAACCTTAGCGCGTTAGGCCTTGCCGATACAATGGGCAAACGCCGCTTTATCGAGCCCTGGAGGTGGTTTTTAGTCAGTTTGGCCAGCCGGGCGTGGAATGCCACTATTTGCACCGCATCGGGCAGGCAAGGATAGTGTCCATCTTGATCCGGGAGGCTATGTTGAATCAGCTAGAACTCAGCGACTTTGATGTCGACCAGCAATTACTGCAGTTACCTGGCACTTCGTTGCTGATATTCACCAGCGTCGGTTGCGCGAGTTGTCGTTATGCCCGGCAGCAGTTACCGACTCTGGATCTTGCTCTGGAGCGAATATGCTGGATCGACGCGGCCGAAAGCGGCGGGGCGGTCACGCGTTATGAAGTGTTTCATTTGCCCGCGTTATTCGTCATTCGTGACGGGCAATTTTATGGGGCATTGCGTGCGTCATTGACCGAGGCCAGCCTGCGCCAGGCAATAGTGGAAGCCTTGGCGCGGCAGCCTGATGAATTGCCCTGAACGGTTTTGAACAGGAGAGTCATATGAGTCATGAGCTGAAGCGGCCACGGATCGGCATTATCGGCACGGGTGCTATCGGAGGCTTTTACGGTGTCATGCTGGCAAAGGCAGGGTTCGATGTGCACTTTCTGCTGCGCAGTGAATTCGATGCGGTGGTGCGGGATGGGCTGTGTGTAAAGAGCGCAGTGCATGGAGAGCTGGTGCTCAATCCGGTTCAGGCCTATTCCTCTGCAGCTGATATGCCGCCATGCGATTGGTTGCTGATCGGCGCCAAATCCACCAGCAATGCGGCGCTGACACCCGCGATCCTTCAGGCTGCCGCCCCGGGAGCCAGGGTGCTGGTCCTGCAGAATGGTCTCGCGGTGGAAGACAGCCTGCGAGCCGGGCTTCCTGATTCGCTGCACCTGCTGGGCGGTTTGTGTTTCATCTGTGTACATCGCTCTGGCCCTGGCAAGGTGGTTCATCAGGCGCTGGGTGGCGTCAATCTGGGGTATCACAGCGGGCCGGCTGCCGACGCGGCCGCTCGCCAGGCCATCGTCGAGCAAGGTGCGGGGTTGTTTCATGCAGCGGGTCTGGATTCCCAGGCCATGGTCAATCTTCAGCAGGCGCGCTGGCAGAAGCTGGTCTGGAATATTCCGTACAACGGTTTATCCGCGTTGTTGCAGGCCGGGACTGAAGCACTGATGACGGACTCGCATACCCGGGCGTTGATCCTGACATTAATGGATGAGGTCGTGCGGGGGGCCGAGGCCTGCGGTTATGTGTTGCCTGAGGGCTATGCCCATCATCTGTTCGCCATGACCGAGAAGATGCCGGATTATCAACCCAGCATGTATCTGGACTACAAAGAACAACGTCCGCTGGAGCTCGACGCCATCTATATCCAGCCTTTAAGGGCTGCAACGCAGGCGGGATGTGATATGCCGCATGTGCGAATGCTGTACCAGGCGCTTGCGTTTCTCGACGCGCGTAACAACCGGATCACATAGGGCTCGCGGCGTCCGCCGCCAGTGAAGCCTATGACCTAAACGGCTCGCAGGTAATTGCCGCCACACTCCTTGGGGCGCTGCTAAGCTGATTCCATCTCCGCCATTCTGGCTGTCCGGGAGGTCGTACATGATTCGTTCGATGCTTTATGCCACAGACCTCGGTCTGTACGCGCCTTATGTTATGCAGCACGCGCTGGCACTGGCTCGAACATTCAAGGCCGAGCTCTATGTGGTGCATGTGGTGGAGCCCTTCGGGTCGTTTGCCGAATCGGTACTACAGAGCTATCTGGATGAGGACGCGTTGAAGGATCTGCGCAGTCAGGGGTTGAGTTCAGTCATGGAAGGTATTGAGCAGAGAGTGCTTGATGGTTTTCGTGAAGAGTTGGGCGAAGATCATCAGGATCTGGCGCTGATCAGCACCGTGCGGGTGGTTCAGGGTGATCCGTGCGATGTGATTCTGGGACAGGCTGAAGAGCTCAAGGTCGATCTGGTGATCGTCGGCAGCCATTGTCGTGGGGCAGAGCCCACCACGCCGATCGGTCGCACTGCAGCGCGGGTTCTGCAGCTTTCGCAGGTGCCGGTGTATATGGTGCCGGGTTGTACTCAAAGCGTGCGCAGATTGAATGGTCCGGTCGAATAAAATCGAGCGTGCCTTTATCGCGCAAAGGTGATAAAAAGTTCTAGCTTTGTCGTTACTACCATTAATCCAGTTATATACCGTCGCTGATGCCCTTGGCGTCTTCCTGCTTTGAGGGATTCATATGAAGCTTCAACAACTGCGCTACATCTGGGAAGTGGCGCACCACGACCTCAACGTTTCAGCGACGGCTCAGAGTCTGTATACCTCTCAGCCTGGTATCAGCAAGCAGATCCGCTTGCTCGAAGATGAGCTGGGCGTAGAAGTTTTCGCTCGCAGTGGCAAGCATTTGACCCGTGTAACTCCGGCCGGCGAGCGCATTATCACCACCGCAGGCGAGATCCTGCGCAAGGTTGAAAGCATCAAGCAGATTGCCCAGGAATTCTCCAATGAGAAGAAAGGCACGCTGTCCATTGCAACAACTCACACTCAGGCACGTTATGCGCTGCCGCCGGTGATCAGCAATTTCATCAAGCAATACCCGGACGTGTCGCTGCACATGCATCAGGGGTCGCCAATGCAGATCGCGGAAATGGCCGCTGACGGCACCGTCGATTTCGCCATCGCCACTGAGGCGCTGGAGTTGTTCGGTGATCTGGTGATGATGCCTTGCTACCGCTGGAACCGTTGCGTCGTGGTGCCTCATGGTCACCCGCTGACCAAAGTGCCGAAGCTGACCCTTGAAGTGCTGGCTGAGTATCCGATAGTGACGTACGTGTTCGGTTTCACCGGTCGTTCAAAACTGGATGAAGCGTTCAGCCATCGCGGCCTGACGCCAAAGGTGGTGTTCACCGCTGCCGACGCCGACGTGATCAAGACTTACGTACGTCTGGGGCTGGGTGTAGGCATCGTTGCGAAAATGGCGGTCGACACCAAGCTGGACAGCGATCTGGTGATGCTGGATGCCAGCGATCTGTTTGAGTCGAGCGTGACCAAGATCGGTTTCCGTCGCGGCACCTTCCTGCGTGGCTTCATGTGCGACTTCATCGAGAAGTTCGCGCCGCACCTGACCCGCGAAGTCATGGCGAAAGCGATCCAGTGCCACAACAAGCAGGAGCTGGAGGAGCTGTTTGACGGCGTTGAATTGCCGGTGCATTGATCGGTAAGCTTTGAGGGATGAATGATCCTTGTGGGAGCGAATTTATTCGCGAAGACGGTGGCCCCGATGACGGATCTTCATCTGGAGCATTGGCCTCTTCGCGAATGAATTCGCTCCCACACAGACTGTGTGAAAACTACTGCGCTCGGCAATACTGCGTTAAAAACAGGCGAAAAATGCTCATTTAGAACACCTAGACTCCGCTTTTTCGCCTGTTTTTGCCTTGTCTTGCCGTCGCTCGCTACGTTTTCACACAGTCTGCACAGGTTATGTAATTACCCGACGGATTATCGTCACACCTTCGCGATCAGATTCCCCGAGTGCAGCCCGCATTCCTTCTGCGTGGCTTCCTCCCACCACCAGCGACCTTCGCGCTCGTGCTGGTTCGGCAGTACCGGACGCGTGCACGGTTCGCAGCCAATACTGATGAAACCACGCTCGTGCAGGCTGTTGTATGGCAGTTCCAGCATGCGGATATAACCCCAGATTTCTTCACTGCTCATCTGTGCCAACGGGTTGAACTTGTACAGGGTGCGCTCCGGGGTGGAGAACGCGCTGTCGATTTCCAGTGCTGCAACCTGGCTGCGAGTGCCAGGGCTCTGGTCGCGACGTTGACCGGTGGCCCAGGCTTTCACGCCCGACAGTTTGCGGCGCAGTGGTTCGATCTTGCGCACGCCGCAGCATTCGCCGTGACCGTCCCGATAAAAGCTGAACAAGCCTTTCTCTTTGACGAAAGGTTCGAGCTTTTGCTGATCAGGGGTCATGATTTCGATATCGATCTTGTAGTGCTCACGGACCTGTTCGATGAAGCGATAGGTTTCCGGGTGCAGGCGACCGGTGTCCAGGCTGAAGACTTTGACGTTCTTGTTCAGTTTCCAGGCCATGTCCACCAGCACCACATCCTCGGCGCCGCTGAACGAAATCCACAGCTCGTCACCGAAATGCTGGAAGGCCAGTTTGAGGATGTCCTGTGCCGACTTGTTGGCGTAGGTCGCGGCGAGTTCGGCGACATCGAAGGGTGTGCTCATCAGGCGGTTTCCTAAATATGGCGCTTAGGCGCTCGTAATGACGCGAATGTTAACAAAATCTTTCGACGGGTTGGCCGGTTCATCTCGCCGTTTACGGCATCGAACGGAGAATTCATCGTGGCGTCGAATCGCGATTTACACGTGTAGATGCATTTCGTAGGAGCTGCCGAAGGCTGCGAAGCATTCATCCTGACATACCTCCATCGCAGCCTTCGGCAGCTCCTACAGGATTAACGAGGCATCATTTTTTCCAGCGTATCCAGCAAAACCCGGACCTTGGTAAACGACTCCTGATACTCGGCCTCGCAATCGGAATCCGCAACGATTCCGCCACCGGCCCAGCAGGATATCTTGCCGTCCCTTGCCAGCAGACTGCGAATCGCGATGGAGCTGTCCATCTCGCCACGCACGTCGAGATACAGCAATGAACCGCAGTACAGGCCGCGGCGGGTAGGTTCCAGTTCATCAATGATCTGCATGGCGCGAATTTTTGGCGCGCCGGTGATGGAGCCACCAGGAAAGCTGCCTGCGATCAAGTCCAGCGCGTCGTGATGGTCTGCCAGCTCACCCACCACGCTGCTGACCAAGTGGTGCACGTTGGGGTAGCTCTCCAGGCTGAACAGTTCCGGCACTTTCACTGAGCCAATACGGCAGCTGCGCCCCAGATCGTTGCGTAGCAGGTCGACAATCATCAGGTTTTCCGCACGATCCTTGGTGCTGGACAGGAGTTCCTGCGCATAGGCCTGGTCTTCGGCAGTATTTGTGCTCCGGGGGCGGGTGCCTTTAATGGGCCGGGTCTCGACGTGGCCCTGGCTGACCTTGACGAAGCGTTCAGGCGAAAGGCTCAGTACCGCGTCGCCATCTGGCAGTGCCTGATAACCGGAAAACGGGGTAGGGCAGGCCTGCCGCAACGCGCAGTAAGCCGCCCACGGGTCGCCTTCGTAGCGGGCCTGGAAGCGCTGAGTCAGATTCACCTGATAGCAGTCGCCTGCGTGGATGTAGGCCTGGATGCGTTCAAAGGCTTCACGGTAAGCGCTGGCACTGATTGAGGTCTCGAACTGGCCGACGAGGGCGAAGAGGTTCGGCTCGGATGCGTGCTGAGCGCTGAACAGCGCAATCAGCCGTTGTCGCTCGGCGTCTGCAAGCGACGGGTGAAACACCAGTTGGCTGGTCTGCTGTTGATGATCGCTGATCAATGCCCAGGCATAGAGCCCCAGTCGTGCGTCGGGAAGTAGCAGGTCATCAAGCGCAGCGCCGGATTGTGTTTCCAGGCGGCGACCGAAGTCATAACTGAGGTAACCGATCAAACCGCCTGCGAATGGCAACTCACAGTCGGCTGGCAACTGCGCCTGGCCGAGGGCGTTCAAGCCATCACGCAAGCGCTGGAAAAATCCGCTGCCGGTTTCTGCGCTGTCCGGCACGAATGTTTGCACGGGCCAGGCGCTGAGCAGGTCGTAGCGGCCGCGGTCGGCAGTCGGCCTGCCGCTGTCGAGAAGAATGGCGCCCGGGGCGTGAAGGATGCGTTGGAAATAATCCGCTGGGTCGGCGCGATAAGGCAGCGAATAAAGTAAGCAGTCAGGCATTCGAGGGTGTCAGTTCGGAGCGCGGGACGGGGATTGTAGTCCTCCGTCGGGATCGCTCCTAGGGGGGGCGTCGTAATTGGGCTGTTACGAGTGTCGTTACGGAGTGGCTGAGTGCTCAGGGCACCTGCACGTGACCAAACAGCTCCTGAACAAACTGTACGCGCTGCTCCGGTGTTTCCTGTTCGCCATTGAGAGCCAATTGCTCCAGTCGCGCTTCAACTGCCTGGGTCCGGTGCGTCAGGCCGCAGTCGTTGGCGATCTGGATATTCAGGCCTGGGCGGGCGTTGAGTTCGAGAATCAGTGGTCCTTGCTCCTGATCCAGCACCATGTCGACGCCGATGTAGCCCAGGCCGCACAGCTCGTAGCACTCGGCGGCCAGCTTCATGAAGCCGTCCCAATTGGGCAATTGAACGCCATCCACGGCATTGGTGGTGTCCGGGTGTTTGGTAATGATGTTGTTCAGCCAGGTGCCACGCAGGGTTATTCCTGTAGCCAGATCGACACCGACGCCAATCGCGCCCTGGTGCAGGTTGGCCTTGCCCCCGGACTGCCGGGTGGGCAGGCGCAGCATGGCCATGACCGGATAGCCCATCAGCACGATGATGCGTATATCCGGCACGCCCTCGTAGCTGATGCTTTTGAAAATCTGATCCGGAGTGACGCGGTATTCGATCAGCGCCCGATCCCGATGGCCGCCCAGCGAGTAGAGCCCGGTAAGGATGCTCGACACCTGATGCTCGATCTCCGAGTGGCTGACGATGCGCCCGGAGACAGTGCGGTAGCGACCCTCGAAACGATCGGCGATCACCAGAATGCCATCGCCGCCAGCGCCCTGGGCAGGCTTGATCACAAAGTCGCTGCGGCCGCCAATGATCTCGTCGAGTTTTTCGATTTCCTTCTCGGTGGAAATAACCCCGTACATTTCGGGCACGTTGATGCCCGCGGCAATGGCTCGTTCCTTGGTGATGATTTTGTCATCGACAATCGGATACAGACTGCGCTTGTTGTACTTGAGCACGTAGTCGGCGTTGCGTCGGTTGATGCCCATGATGCCCCGGGCTTCCAGCGCCTTCCAGGTTTTCCACCAGCCGATCATTTGGCTTCTTCTTGCTTGGATTCTTCCTTGAGGAAGGCTTTGAAGCGAACCAGTTCAGTCAGGCGATAACCGCGATAGCGACCCATGGCCAGCATGAAACCCACCAGAATCAGCAGCACTGCCGGGAAGGTGAAGACGAAATAGATCAGCGCTGGCACGCTCATGATGATGTGCGCCAGGGAGGCCGCGAACAGCGTGCCGATAGCAACTTTCATGGCATGGCCGCCACCGCGCTCTTCCCAGGTGATCGACAGGCGTTCAATGGTCATGGTCAGAATCACCATCGGGAACAGTGCCACTGAAAGGCCGCGCTCCAGACCCAGTTTGTGGCTGAGCACGCTGATGGCTGCAATCAGCACCACCACGAATGTCAGGACCACTGACAGGCGGGGCAGCATTTGCAGCTTCAAATGTTCCAGATAAGAGCGTAACGACAGGCCGAGCGCGGTGATTACCGTGAACAGGATGATGCCGAAGCCAAGCTGGGTTTCCCTGAACGCCAGAGCGATCAGTACCGGGGTAAATGTACCGAGGGTCTGCAGGCCGATGAGGTTGCGCAGGACCAGAATGACCAGCACGCCGATCGGGATCATGACCATGATCATGAAGGTCTGCTGGGTTTCCAGCGGCAGGCCATACAACGAGTATTCGAGGAAGTCGGCGTCAGTGCTGGCATCGGTCAGCTGTGCCAGGCGAATCGCGTTCATCTCGCTGTTGTTGAGGCTGAACGTGACCAGGGCCTTTTTGCCACCCTCGACGCTGATCAGATTGTCGTCGCCGGTCCACCACAGCAGACGGTCATCAGGCAGGCCTTTTTCGCCGGTGTCCGGGTTGAAATACAGCCAGTCCTTGCCGTTGAAGCTGCGCAGCCAGAGTTCCGGGCTTTGCGGCTGGTCAGCCACGAGGCGAATGGTGTGGACCTTTTCCATCGGTACGTGGGCAATGGACAGCAGCAATTCGGTAATGCGTGCTTTGTTGGTGCTGGAGGTATCACCCGCCAGCAGCAGCTTGACGTTGTCATCCTTCAGGTTGTTGACCCGCTTGATGGCTTCAGTGATGAAGGTTTCAACGTCGGCCGAGTGTTGGCGGATGGGCGCGAGCAGTGCTTCGGCAGCGATTTTTTCCGGACCTTCGACAGGAATGCTGTCACGGAAGATCGGACCTTTGGTCTTTAGCCTTTCGCCGCTATAGCGCTTGGTCAGCACCAGGCGGTAATAGAGTGTCTGGTTGCCAGTGGCGCGACGTGCTGACCAGGTGACTTTGCGATTGCCATCGACCCGGTTGACGCTGACGCCGTAATTATTGGAAATGAAGCTTTCGTTGAGGCTGATGAAGTCACGCGCCAGTGGCGGTACGAACATCTGGACCTTCACCGAGTCCTTATTGTTGTTGGCTACGAATTCGACCTTGGCGTCGATATTCCACAAATCGTCGGTTTCATCCTCAGTCATGGGGATGCCGAGCGCCAGAATCTGATAGGCCGTGATCGCGATTCCCAGGGTCACCAGGACGCCGATCAGGATTTTCAGATGCAAAGTCAAAGAACGCATGGGTTTACTCGGTGGTTTGAGCAGTAATTTCACAGCCAGGCTTGCCCGCTGCGTACTTAAGGCTTGGGTCGACCAGCGCATCAAAGCGTTTTAGAGCCTCGGAGCCGATCAAAAGCGGATATTGGAAAGCACTTCTGTCCGTCAAGTTCACTTCAATGGTGCGTAAAGATGCACCCATGCACACATCAAGGCTGATCACCGGGCGCGCCGTGTACTTTTTTTCCTCATCCGCATCGTAATCATCGGCTCGTCGCTTGATCTTGCTGACCCTTGCCAGCGGCCGCTCGATGGGGTGCGCATGGGCATCATCGATCGCCAGATAGAAGCGCACCCAGGTCTCGCCATTGCGTTTGAAATGTTTAATGTCCCGAGCGCTCAGTGAAGCAGTCTTGGCGCCGGTGTCGAGTTTGGCGGCAACTTGCAGGTCGATATCGTTGAGCTGAGCGTATTCGTTCAGACCATAAACGGTCTTGTCGGCTGCCATGCCGTTGATTGATAGCAGAAGAAGGCAGAGCAGGGCGGGGAGGGCTTTGAGTGTCATAAATCCTGGCACATTGAGGGCTGTCATCCGGACATCGCCCTTGAGTCGTTTGTTGGCTGGCGCAGTGCTATTACTGACGATCAGTCGGGGCGGCATTCTAGCATGAAGGTGCGTCTCGCTCACTGCGATGATCCTGTGGGAGCCTGGCTTGCCCGCGATAAGGCAACCGCAATACCTGGATCTTTTGGTGCCCTTATCGCGGGCAAGCCCAGCTCCCACAAACTAGTGTGCTGTAAAGATATTGTCGACACTCTCAAGGTTTTCTTTGACTGGTGGATGATCTATAGCTACTTTTAGCTGAAATAATTCATATGGTGTCGACAATGTTGGATTCGGCCGCAAGCGCTGCTCCAGTGAGCGAAGACTCGGAAACCCTTTCCGAAAACGTCTTCCGTCGCATTCAGTCCGCCATCATCAAAGGTGAGATCGCCCCCGGCAGCAAGATTTCCGAGCCTGAACTGGCGCGCACTTACGGCATCAGTCGTGGCCCTTTGCGTGAGGCCATTCATCGTCTGGAAGGTCAACGGCTGCTGGTGCGGGTGCCGCATGTGGGTGCCCGTGTGGTTTCCCTCAGTCATGCCGAACTGATCGAACTTTACGAAATCCGCGAATCCCTCGAGGGCATGGCCTGCCGTCTGGCGGCCGAGCGCATGACTGCGGAGGAAATCGATGACTTGCGCCGCGTGCTTGAAACCCATGAGCGTGATGCCGCGTTTCAGGCCGGAGTCGGTTATTACCAGCAGGAAGGGGATTTCGATTTCCATTACCGGATCATCCAGGGCAGCGGCAATAAAACCCTGACGCAAATGCTCTGCGGCGATCTTTATCAACTGGTGCGTATGTACCGCATCCAGTTCTCCGCAACGCCCAACCGGCCTCGTCAAGCCTTCGCCGAACACCATCGCATTCTCGACGCCATCGCCGACCGTGACGGCGAGCTGGCCGAACTGTTGATGCGCCGCCACATCGGCGCCTCCAAACGCAATATCGAGCGGCACTATCTAGAGCAGTGTTCCCTGCAACAGCCTGCCCCAACCCGAGGTGAATAATGAATTCCAATAAAACCACTCCTGGTCAACGTTTTCGTGATGCGGTTGCCAGCGAGCATCCGCTGCAAGTGGTCGGCGCGATCAATGCCAACCATGCGTTGCTGGCCAAGCGCGCCGGGTTCAAGGCGATCTACCTGTCGGGTGGCGGTGTGGCGGCGGGCTCTCTGGGCATTCCTGATCTGGGTATCACCGGCCTGGATGACGTCCTGACTGACGTACGCCGTATCACCGATGTCTGCGATTTGCCTTTGCTGGTAGACGTGGATACCGGTTTTGGTTCGTCGGCCTTCAACGTGGCCCGCACCGTGCGCTCGATGATCAAGTTCGGCGCGGCGGCGATTCACATTGAGGATCAGGTGGGTGCCAAGCGCTGCGGCCATCGTCCGAATAAAGAAATCGTGACCCAGCAGGAAATGGTCGATCGCATCAGAGCGGCCGTGGATGCCCGCACCGATGACAGCTTCGTGATCATGGCCCGCACAGACGCGCTGGCGGTTGAAGGCCTGGAATCGGCCCTTGAGCGTGCGGCTGCGTGCATCGAAGCGGGTGCCGACATGGTCTTCCCCGAAGCCATCACCGAGCTGGACATGTACAAGCTGTTCGCCTCGCGGGTCAAAGCACCGATTCTGGCCAACATCACCGAGTTTGGCGCCACGCCGCTGTTCACCGTGGAAGAGCTGCGCAGCGCTGATGTGTCCCTGGTGCTCTATCCTTTATCGGCATTCCGCGCCATGAACAAGGCGGCGGAAAATGTCTACGGCGCGATTCGCCGGGATGGCAGCCAGAAAAATGTGGTCGACACCATGCAGACCCGCATGGAGCTTTACGACGCAATTGATTACCACACCTTCGAGCAGAAGCTGGATGCGCTGTTTGCGCAGAAGAAAGGGTAAGGCGCGACCACCCGGTAGGAGCCAACTTGTTGGCGAAGCGTCGGGTCTGACACCGCCTCGCCAACAAGTTGGCTCCTACCGGGAGCTCTGAGTTCTCAACGAATTGCCAAATCCCTAAAAAATCCAAAATTGGAGAGAGCAATGGCTGAAGCAAAAGTATTAAGCGGCGCGGGCCTGCGTGGTCAGGTTGCCGGGCAGACTGCTTTGTCTACCGTGGGCCAGACCGGTGCCGGTTTGACCTACCGGGGCTATGACGTAAAAGAGCTGGCTGCCGAAGCGCGTTTTGAAGAAGTTGCCTATCTGTTGTTGTATGGCGAGCTACCGACTCAGGCGCAACTGGAGGTTTATCTGGCGAAGCTGAAAAAGCTCCGTGACCTGCCGCCAGCGTTGAAAGAGGTCCTCGAGCGGATCCCCGCAGATACCCACCCAATGGACGTCATGCGCACTGGCGCGTCGATGCTGGGCACGCTGGAGCCGGAAACCGGCTTCGAGCATCAGCGCCATTCAACCGACCGCCTGCTCGCTGCTTTCCCGGCGATCATGTGTTACTGGTATCGCTTCAGTCACGACGGCAAACGCATCGATTGCGTGACCGACGAGGACTCCATTGGCGCGCATTTCCTGCATCTGTTGCTGGACAAGAAACCCAGTGACCTGCATCAAAAGGTCATGGATGTTTCGCTGATCCTCTATGCAGAGCATGAATTCAATGCGTCGACCTTCACGGCGCGGGTCTGTGCCTCGACCCTGTCCGATCTTTTCTCGTGCATCACGGCGGCGATTGGCACGTTGCGCGGTCCGTTGCACGGCGGCGCCAATGAAGCGGCCATGGAGATGATTCAGCGTTTTGACTCTGCCGAAGACGCCATCAAAGGCACCCTTGGCATGCTGGAGCGCAAAGACAAAATCATGGGCTTTGGTCACGCGATCTATAAAGAGTCGGATCCGCGTAATGAAGTGATCAAGGGTTGGGCGAAAAAGCTCGCCGATGAAGCGGGCGACACCGTGTTGTACCCAGTGTCTGAAGCCATCGACAAAACCATGTGGGAGCAGAAAAAACTGTTTCCCAACGCCGACTTCTACCATGCCTCGGCGTACCACTTCATGGGCATCCCGACCAAACTGTTTACGCCGATTTTCGTCTGCTCACGCCTGACTGGCTGGGCGGCGCACGTGTTCGAACAGCGAGCCAACAACCGCATCATCCGACCCAGCGCCGAGTATGTCGGCGTGGAGCAGCGCAGTTTTGTGAGCATCGAAAAACGCTGACCAGAACCCTTTTGTTGCTGACACAAACATTGAACCTGTAGGAGCTCACCGAGGTTACGAGGCCAGCGATGGCGATTTGTCTGACACACCGCTATCGCTGGCCTCGTAACCTCGGTGAGCTCCTACAGGATCGGGTTCAATTTGAATTTTGCATTTGTTTGAAAGAGCTTCTACAGAGCGGGATGTGTGTGCTGCCACTTACACGCTACCCGCCATTTTCTTGAATTTCCCGTGATTGAGGCCCAGCGCCATGAATTCAGAACACCGCAAACCCTTGCCCGGCACCTCACTGGACTACTTCGATGCCCGTGAAGCAGTCGATGCCATCAAACCCGGCGCTTACGACGGCTTACCCTATACCTCGCGAGTGCTGGCGGAAAATCTGGTGCGGCGCTGCGATCCGGCAACCCTGAGCGCATCTCTGGAACAGTTGATCGAGCGCAAGCGTGACCTGGACTTCCCGTGGTTTCCGGCCCGTGTGGTGTGTCATGACATACTTGGCCAGACGGCGCTGGTTGACCTGGCCGGCCTGCGCGACGCCATCGCTCTACAAGGTGGCGATCCAGCACTGGTCAATCCGGTGGTGCCGACGCAGTTGATTGTCGACCATTCTCTGGCGGTTGAGCATGGCGGTTTCGAGCCTGACGCCTTCGAACGTAACCGGGCGATTGAAGATCGCCGCAACGAAGACCGTTTTCACTTCATCAACTGGACCAAAAAAGCCTTCAAGAATGTCGATGTGATCCCGCCTGGCAACGGCATCATGCACCAGATCAATCTGGAGCGAATGTCGCCTGTGGTGCATGCACTGGAGGGCGTGGCATTTCCGGACACATTAGTCGGTACCGACAGTCATACGCCTCATGTGGACGCGCTGGGTGTGATCGCCATTGGCGTCGGCGGGCTTGAAGCCGAGAGCGTCATGCTCGGCCGGGCGTCGTGGATGCGCCTGCCAGACATCATTGGCGTTGAACTGGTGGGCAAACGTCAGCCCGGCATTACCGCAACCGACATCGTGCTGGCCGTGACCGAGTTTCTGCGGGCCGAAAAAGTCGTGTCTTCTTACCTGGAGTTTTTCGGCGACGGCGCTAATGCGCTGACCTTGGGCGATCGGGCGACTATCTCCAATATGACGCCTGAATTCGGCGCGACTGCGGCGATGTTCTACATCGATCAGCAAACCCTGGAATACCTGACCCTGACCGGGCGCGATCCCGAGCAAGTCAGGCTGGTCGAAATCTACGCTAAACAGACTGGTCTGTGGGCCGACAGTCTGAAAACCGCCGAGTACGAGCGGGTGCTGAAATTCGACCTGTCCAGCGTCGTACGCAATATCGCTGGACCCTCCAATCCTCATCGCCGGGTGCCAACTTCCGAATTGGCCGCGCTGGGAATTTCTGGCGTCGTAGAAAACGAGCCGGGCCTGATGCCCGACGGCGCGGTGATCATCGCGGCAATCACCAGTTGCACCAACACCAGCAACCCACGCAACGTGATCGCTGCGGGCTTGTTGGCGCGTAACGCCAATGCCGCTGGCCTGACCCGCAAGCCCTGGGTCAAATCGTCTCTGGCGCCAGGCTCGAAGGCGGTGCAGTTGTACCTTGAAGAAGCCAATCTGCTGCCGGAGCTGGAAGCCTTGGGCTTTGGCATCGTCGGTTTTGCCTGCACCACCTGCAACGGCATGAGCGGCGCGCTGGATCCGGTCATTCAGCAGGAAGTCATCGACCGGGATCTGTACGCCACGGCGGTATTGTCCGGTAACCGCAACTTTGACGGGCGCATTCATCCTTATGCCAAGCAGGCCTTCCTGGCGTCACCGCCCTTGGTGGTGGCCTACGCGATTGCTGGCACCATTCGTTTCGATATCGAGAAGGATGTTCTGGGCATCGACAAGGCAGGTAATCCGGTCACGTTGAAAGACATCTGGCCGACTGACGAGGAAATCGACGCGGTGGTCAAAGCCAGCGTCAAGCCGGATCAGTTTCGCCAGGTTTACATCCCGATGTTCGAGATCAAGGCCGACGACGGTGAGCGGGTCAAACCGCTTTATGACTGGCGTGCGCCAAGCACTTATATTCGTCGTCCGCCTTATTGGGAGGGCGCGCTGGCGGGGGCTCGTCCATTGAAAGGCATGCGTCCGCTGGCCGTGCTCGGCGACAACATCACCACTGATCACTTGTCACCGTCCAACGCGATCATGCTCGACAGCGCTGCCGGGGAATATCTGGCGAAAATGGGCCTGCCGGAAGAGGACTTCAACTCGTACGCGACGCATAGGGGCGACCATTTGACCGCGCAGCGTGCGACCTTCGCCAACCCCAAGCTGATCAACGAAATGGTGCTGATCGACGGCAAGGTCAAGCAGGGCTCGCTGGCACGTATCGAGCCGGAAGGTCAGGTCACGCGAATGTGGGAGGCGATTGAAACCTACATGGAGCGCAAGCAGCCGCTGATTATTATTGCGGGCGCAGATTACGGCCAGGGCTCCTCTCGTGACTGGGCGGCCAAAGGTGTGCGGCTGGCCGGTGTCGAGGCCATCGCCGCCGAAGGTTTCGAGCGCATACACCGCACCAATCTGGTGGGTATGGGCGTTCTGCCGCTGGAGTTCAAGCCGGGTGTCGATCGCCATACGCTGAGCATTGATGGCAGCGAAACCTACGACGTGATCGGTGAGCGCATTCCCCGCAGCACATTGACGCTGGTGATCCACCGCAAGAATGGTGAGCGAGTGGAGGTGCCGGTGACCTGCCGTCTTGATACCGCTGAAGAGGTGTCGATCTACGAAGCGGGCGGCGTGTTGCAGCGTTTTGCGCAGGATTTTCTCGAGGCGGCTACAGCCTGAAGATCGTGCATATCTTGATTTGGAATCAGATCAATTGTGGGAGCTGAGCTTGGTCTGGGCGGCATTCCGACGATCAGGCAGGACGCGATTCACTTTAGACCGCATATACCTTATCGCGGACAAGCCTCGCTCCCACAGGTTGGTTGCTCGCCTCGCGATTGCATGGAGACAAATTTTTATGGCAAGCGCACCACAAATAAAAATCCCCGCCACCTACATGCGCGGCGGTACCAGTAAAGGCGTGTTCTTCACGCTGGCTGACCTGCCCGAAGGCGCACAGGTGCCAGGTGCGGCTCGCGATGCGTTGCTGCTGCGGGTCATCGGCAGCCCCGATCCGTACGAAAAGCAGATTGACGGGATGGGCGCGGCGACTTCCAGTACCAGCAAGACGGTTATCGTGTCGCGCAGCACTCGCGCGGATCACGACGTGGATTATCTGTTCGGGCAGGTCTCCATCGACAAGCCCTTCGTGGACTGGAGCGGCAATTGCGGGAATCTCTCGGCAGCCGTCGGCCCGTTCGCCATCAGCAGCGGTCTGCTGGACGCCTCGCGGGTTCCCCAAAACGGCGTTGTCGTGGTGCGGATATGGCAGGCAAATATTGGCAAGACGATTATTGCCCATGTGCCCATTACTGACGGAGCGGTTCAGGAAACCGGCGATTTTGAACTGGACGGCGTGACGTTTCCTGCCGCCGAAGTGCAGCTGGAATTCCTCGATCCGGCGGCCGACGAAGAGGGCGGTGGTGGTTCGATGTTTCCTACCGGCAATCTGGTGGATGAGTTGGAGGTGCCAGGTGTTGGCACGTTCAAGGCCACGCTGATCAATGCCGGTATCCCGACCATTTTTGTTAACGCTCGAGACATCGGCTACAGCGGTTGTGAATTGCAAGGCGATATCAATGGCGACCCTAAAGCGCTGGCCATGTTTGAAGCGATCCGTGCCCACGGAGCGCTGCGCATGGGCTTGATCAAGCATCTGGAAGAAGCTGCAACCCGGCAGCACACGCCGAAAGTCGCATTCGTGGCAGAAGCTGCTGACTACATCGCCTCCAGCGGCAAGCCGGTAGCTGCCAGCAATATCGACCTGCTGGTGCGTGCCATGTCCATGGGCAAGTTGCATCACGCCATGATGGGGACGGCTGCGGTGGCCATCGGTACCGCAGCGGCGATCCCGGGCACGCTGGTCAATCTGGCAGCGGGTGGCATTGAACGTGAGGCGGTGCGTTTCGGACATCCGTCCGGCACCTTGCGGGTCGGGGCTCAGGCGCTGCAGAGCAACGGCGAATGGAAGGTCACCAAAGCCATCATGAGCCGTAGCGCGAGGGTGTTGATGGAGGGCTGGGTGAGGGTGCCGGGTTAGGCGAATGAGGTGCTGCAGGAGCGCGCTTGCCCGCGATGGCGTCAGATCAGTCAATTGATTTTTTGCTGACACACCGCCTCGCGTGCAAGCTCCTGCAGGCGGGCGGCGCGGGCCTACTTAAACCTGCGCTCAACCCCTTTCTCCACCAGCACTTTGGCCGAGATTTCTTCGACCGAGAAATGAGTGGAGTTGATGTGCGGGATGTTTTCCCGGCGGAACAGGCTTTCCACTTCACGAACTTCGAACTCGCACTGGGCATAGCTGGAATAGCGGCTGTTGGGTTTGCGTTCGTGGCGAATGGCGGTCAGACGATCTGGATCAATAGTCAGGCCGAATAATTTGCTACGGTGCTCCTTCAGCGCATTTGGCAGTTGCAGGCGCTCCATATCGTCTTCGGTGAGCGGGTAGTTGGCAGCGCGGATGCCGAATTGCATGGCCATGTACAGGCAAGTCGGAGTTTTGCCGCAGCGCGACACGCCCACCAGAATGATGTCTGCCTTGTCGTAGTAGTGCGTACGGGCACCGTCGTCGTTGTCCAGCGCGAAGTTCACCGCCTCGATCCGCTCCATGTAATTGGAGTTGTGGCCGATGGAGTGCGATTTGCCCACCGAGTAGGAGGAGTGTGAACTAAGCTCTTGCTCCAGCGGGGCCAGAAAGGTCGAAAAGATGTCGATCATGAAGCCGTTGGACGTCGCCAGGATCTCGCGGATGTCCTGATTGACGATGGTGTCGAAGATGATCGGGCGGACATCGTCCTTGTCGGCGGCATTGTTGATTTGTTGTACCATCGCCCGCGCTTTCTCGACGCTGTCGATATAGGGCCTGGTGAACTTGTTGAACGTAATGTTCTCAAATTGCGCTAACAGGCTTTGGCCAAGGGTTTCAGCGGTAATCCCGGTGCCGTCGGAGATAAAAAAAGCAGATCGTTTCATTTGCGCCTTTGGCCTTAAGCTGGTGACGATTGTTGGATATCATAGGCGCGCTTGCGGGCCCGAGTGGTTGGCATTCACAACTTTTTTCCAGGTTTCGGCTTGAGGCCAGGCCAGAACGCGTTCGGGGCCACGCGGTAGCGGGGCGACCCAGACTGAGCTTTTCCCAACAACAACACAGTTAGTGGAGAGATCACCTTGGTAGAGTACGTAGTTTCCCTCGATAAGCTCGGCGTCCATGATGTGGAGCATGTGGGAGGCAAGAACGCATCCCTCGGCGAAATGATCAGCAACCTTGCAGGTGCTGGCGTTTCGGTGCCCGGTGGCTTCGCCACTACGGCCCAGGCCTACCGTGATTTCCTTGAGCTGAGTGGTCTGAATGATCAGATCCACGCAGCCCTGGACGCTCTGGATGTCGACGATGTCAACGCGCTGGCCAAAACCGGTGCGCAGATTCGTCAGTGGATCATGGAAGCCGAGTTCCCCGAAAAGCTCAACGCCGAAATCCGCACTGCCTTTGCCGAACTGTCGGCAGGCAACCCGAATCTCGCCGTTGCCGTGCGTTCTTCCGCCACTGCTGAAGACCTTCCCGATGCGTCCTTTGCCGGGCAGCAGGAAACCTTCCTTAATATCCGCGGCGTTGAAAACGTCATCCGTGCGGCCAAGGAAGTGTTTGCCTCGTTGTTCAACGACCGGGCCATTTCCTACCGTGTTCACCAGGGCTTTGATCACAAGCTCGTAGCCTTGTCGGCGGGCGTGCAGCGCATGGTGCGCTCCGAAACCGGTACGGCAGGCGTGATGTTCACCCTGGACACCGAATCCGGCTTCCGCGACGTGGTGTTCATCACCGGCGCTTACGGCCTGGGTGAAACGGTGGTGCAGGGCGCGGTCAACCCTGACGAATTCTACGTACACAAGGGCACCCTCGCAGCGGGTCGCCCGGCCATCCTGCGGCGCAATCTGGGCAGCAAGGCCATCAAGATGATCTATGGCGAAGAAGCCAAGGCGGGGCGTTCGGTGAAAACCGTGGACGTCGAGCCTGCTGATCGCGCGCGTTTCTGCCTGACTGACGAGGAAGTCGCAGAGCTGGCCAAGCAGGCGATGATCATCGAGAAGCACTACAAGGCACCGATGGATATCGAGTGGGCCAAAGACGGTGATGACGGCAAGCTGTACATCGTCCAGGCGCGTCCTGAAACCGTGAAAAGCCGCGCCCAGGCGAATGTCATGGAGCGCTACCTGCTGAAGGAAACCGGCACGGTGCTGGTGGAAGGTCGAGCCATTGGTCAGCGAATCGGCGCAGGCAAGGTCCGCATCATCAGAGACGTGTCCGAAATGGACAAGGTCCAGCCCGGCGATGTACTGGTTTCCGACATGACCGATCCGGACTGGGAACCGGTCATGAAGCGCGCCAGCGCCATCGTCACCAACCGGGGCGGTCGTACCTGCCACGCGGCGATCATTGCCCGAGAGTTGGGCATTCCGGCGGTCGTGGGTTGTGGCAATGCCACGCAACTGTTGCAGGACGGTCAGGGCGTCACGGTTTCCTGCGCGGAAGGCGATACCGGTTACATCTTCGAAGGCGAGCTGGGCTTCGACATCAAGACCAACTCGGTCGATGCCATGCCTGAGCTGCCGTTCAAGATCATGATGAACGTCGGCAACCCGGATCGTGCATTTGACTTCGCTCAATTGCCTAACGCCGGTGTCGGTCTGGCGCGTCTGGAATTCATCATCAACCGCATGATCGGCGTGCACCCCAAGGCGCTGCTCAACTACGACAGCCTGCCTCAGGACATCAAAGACAGCGTCGACAAGCGCATCGCCGGTTACGACGACCCGGTTGGCTTCTATGTCGAGAAACTGGTCGAAGGCATCAGTACCCTGGCCGCAGCGTTTACTCCGAAAAAGGTTATCGTGCGCCTCTCGGACTTCAAGTCCAACGAGTATGCCAACCTGATCGGCGGCAAGATGTACGAGCCGGAAGAAGAAAACCCGATGCTGGGTTTCCGTGGCGCTTCCCGCTACATCAGCGAAAATTTCCGCGACTGTTTCGAGCTGGAATGCCGCGCCCTCAAGCGTGTGCGTGAGGAAATGGGGCTGACCAATGTCGAGATCATGGTGCCGTTCGTGCGCACGCTTGGCGAAGCCAGTCAGGTCATTGATCTGCTGGCCGAGAACGGTCTGAAGCGCGGCGAAAACGGCCTGCGCGTGATCATGATGTGTGAGCTGCCGTCGAACGCTATCCTCGCTGAAGAGTTCCTCGAGTACTTTGACGGTTTCTCCATCGGTTCCAACGATTTGACTCAGCTGACGCTGGGGCTGGACCGTGACTCCGGGGTTATCGCGCATCTGTTTGACGAGCGTAACCCAGCAGTCAAGAAGCTGCTGTCCAATGCCATTCAGGCCTGTAACAAGGCTGGCAAGTACATCGGCATCTGCGGTCAGGGCCCATCGGACCATCCAGACCTGGCCCGCTGGTTGATGGATCAGGGCATTGAAAGCGTTTCGTTGAACCCGGATTCCGTTCTGGAAACCTGGTTCTTCCTGGCTGAGGCTCAGGCCCCGGTCTGATGTGATTGAGTGGAGCCCCGGTTCATCTCAGTGAGCCGGGGCTTTTTTACGTTTACCACGGACGGTTTTCACACCGACCTTTGATTGTTTGAGCAATATGCAAAGCAGCAGCACTCTTTTTCCTGTGGCTTTGATCAGCGCAGAACGTTGTGGCGATTTGATCGAAGACGTTTACCGCCTCAAGCCCGCCAACAGTCCCGATTACAGCGTCGAAATTGCGGTGACCCGGCTGGGTCTGGTCGCGCAGCCTGATGTTCGCGGTGTGCCGGTCATTCTGATGCACGGCAGCTTTTCCAACCGGCGCTTCTGGTATTCCCCTAAAGGCATTGGCCTGGGTGCCTATCTGGCGCGAGCCGGTTTCGATGTATGGATCCCGGAAATGCGTGGTCACGGTCTGTCGGCGCGTAACCAGGCGTACCGTTCCAATCGTGTCGCTGATTACGCCCGCTATGACGTACCCGCCATTGCGGCATTCGTGCGGGAGCAGAGCGGGCAGATTCCGCACTGGATCGGCCATTCCCTGGGCGGCACCACTCTGGCGGCTGCGCTGGGCGGGCAGTATCTTGGCCCACCTGGTGCAGCCTCCGTTGCCTTGTTCGGCAGCCAGGTCAGTCGTGATTACTGGCCGCTGAAGATTCCGCCAGTGCAGTGGGCGGGGCGCATGCTGTTGAAGCCGTTCGAGCACATTTCGGGCCCGCGTTTCAAGCGGGGTCCAGAGGATGAGCCCATCGGTCTGGTGCTGGAAAGTATGCGTTGGCATGGAATGTTCGGCCGCTTCGGTGACCGCGAGACGGACTGGTGGGCAGGTTTGCCGGGCGTTGAAGTGCCGGTGCTTGCGGTTGCCGCCTTTGGCGACCATCAAGACCCGGTCTGGGCGTGCCGCAAACTCTTTGATCAGATTGGTTCGCAACAGCGCAAATTCCTCTGCCTTGGGCGTGAGCAGGGTTTCTCGCAGGATTTCGATCACGTACAGATGTTGGTCAGTAAAGCCGCCCAGCGCGAGGTCTGGCCACTGGTTACGCAATGGCTGAACGAAGGCTGCGTGCCTGTACAGGAGCTGTCACAAACGCCGATGGCCGTTGGCGAGTGACTTCGGCGTATTACACTGGGCGCAGATTGCGATTCCACAGGATGCGAAATGCAGTTCAGCTAAAGGTCGCTACGCTGGATACGTTTTGATCTTATGAGCTACGGTTCATAGGCAGACACATCATAAGACGCTGATCTTTCACTGACAGGAGTACCACCATGCATTACCTCACTCCCGACCTGTGCGACGCTTACCCGGACCTGGTTCAGGTTCTTGAGCCGATGTTCAGCAATTTTGGTGGCCGTGATTCATTCGGCGGCGAAATCGTGACCGTCAAATGCTTTGAGGACAACTCCCTGGTCAAGGAGCAGGCCGAGCTGGACGGGAAGGGCAAGGTACTGGTGGTCGACGGCGGCGGTTCGCTGCGTTGCGCGCTACTCGGTGACATGATTGCCGAGAAGGCCGCGCGCAACGGCTGGCAAGGTATGGTGATCTATGGCTGCATCCGCGACGTGGATGTTCTGGCGCAAACAGATCTGGGTGTACAGGCTCTGGCCAGTCATCCCCTGAGAACCAACAAGCGCGGTATCGGTGACCTGAATGTGGTGGTGACCTTTGCCGGGGTCACGTTCCGTCCAGGGGAATACGTATATGCCGACAACAATGGTGTGATCGTTTCACCGTCACCTCTGACAATGCCCGAATAAGCGAAGTATTAATGTTTGACGAAACAAACGCGCAGTGGGGGCTGGTTCATGCCCTCGTTTTGGATGGTAAAGGCGGGGCACGTTTCATCGCTCGGACCGAGCTGGATTGCCTGCAATTGCAGCCGCACGAAAGTGTCTGGCTGCATTGGGACCGCGGTCATCCGCAAACTCACACATGGCTGCGTACGGCCAGCGGTCTGAGCGAGTTCGCCTGCGACCTTTTGCTCGAGGAAAATACCCGGCCGCGCTTGCTGCCGCTGCCGGACGAAAAGCTGCTGCTGTTTCTACGCGGGGTCAATCTCAATCCCGGCGCTGAGCCGGAAGACATGGTCTCGGTACGTATCTTTGCCGCAGCTCAGCAAGTCATTTCCTTGCGCTTGCGACCACTGCGCGCCACGGACGAGCTGATTGAACAACTGAACGAAGGCAAAGGCCCTAAAACCGCGTCCGAACTGATCCTGTATCTCGCTCAATACCTGACCGACAAGGTTCAGGCGCTAGTGGGAGACCTCACCGAATCGGTGGATGAAGAGGAAGAAAAGATAGATGCCGACGAACGGTATACCCCTGATCATGGCAAAATGCTGCATATTCGTCGCCGGGCTGCGGGACTGCGGCGTTTCCTCTCTCCACAGAGGGAAATTTACGGGCAGTTAAGTCGCAGCAAGCTGCCGTGGTTCGTTGACGATGATGCTGATTACTGGAACGAGCTGAACAACAGCCTGACGCGTTATCTGGAAGAGCTTGAATTGACCCGCGAGCGAGTGGGGCTGGTGCTGGAGTCCGAAGACCGGCGTTTGCGGGAACGGATGAACCACACGATGTACCGCTTTGGCATCATCACAGCAATTTTTCTACCCATGAGCTTCCTGACAGGCTTGCTGGGTATCAACGTTGGCGGGATACCCGGCTCTGACAGCCCATACGGATTTCTGGTGGCCTGCGCATTGATCGTCGCGCTGGCTTTAGGGCAGTGGTGGTTGTTCCGGCGCTTGCGCTGGGTTTAGTGTTAAGTTTTTAAGGTGCGTCCAGGGACTGATTTGTGACTCGTCCGAATCAGCATGCGTCTTCACTGGACGTTACGAGAGGTGCCTATGCACGATCCGTTTGAAGAATCATTGCGCGACATGCTCAAGTCTTCATCCTCCAGCCGGGATGATGATGCATGCCTTGGTCGCGTACTGAAGACCGCCAATCGCCAGGTCGGCGCAGGTGTGTTGTTCAGTCTGCTGGGCCGCTGGACGGAAGCGATGATGATCGCTTTGAACAACGGCTCGGCCCATGTTGCACCGGTTTCACGTAAAAAGAATTCTACCGCTCGTCCTGTCGATAAGGCTGATTGAACATGGAATTGGATGTCTGGACCCAGAGTCTGGTTGCCGCAATGACCGCATTGTGGACCAAGGTTGCAATTTTCATCCCGAACCTGTTGGGCGCAGTTGTCGTCGTTTTGCTCGGTTTTGTTGTCGCCAAGCTGCTCGAAACCTTGCTGTCGAAGCTGCTCGCTAAAATCGGTCTTGATCGCTTGATGGCAGGCACTGGCCTGACCAAGCTGATCAGCCGTGCCGGCGTTCAGGTGCCAATTTCCACCCTGATCGGCAAGATCGTTTACTGGTTCGTGTTATTGACCTTTCTGGTAACGGCGGCTGGATCGCTTGGGCTGGAGCGGGTTTCCGCGACGCTGGACATGTTGACAGGGTATTTGCCGAAGGTATTTGGTGCTGCACTGGTGCTTCTGGTTGGGGTGCTACTGGCGCAACTGGTCAACGGCCTGGTGCGAGGCGGTGCCGAGGGAGTAGGGCTTGATTACGCTGCAGGCCTGGGTAGAGTCGCCCAGGGTCTGGTCATCATTATCAGTATTTCGGTGGCGATCAGTCAGTTGGAGGTCAAAACTGACCTGCTCAACCACGTGATTGTGATCGTTTTGATTACCGTTGGTCTGGCAATTGCGCTGGCCTTGGGGTTGGGAAGTCGTGAGCTTGCTGGCCAAATACTGGCAGGGATTTATGTGCGGGAGTTGTATCAGGTAGGGCAAGAGGTGCGGATTGGCGATGTTGAAGGGCAGATCGAAGAGATCGGTACGGTGAAAACCACGCTGCTGACAGACGACGGGGAGTTGGTTTCATTGTCCAACCGCGTTCTTCTGGAGCAGCGAGTGAGCAGCCGTTAAGCGGCTAACCTGCTACTCTATGCCGCCACAAATTGCCGTTTCAAAGGCAGTGGCGGCCATTGACCTGACTGTCGGCACGATTTGTTTTGAATAACCCTCAACCGCTATCGATGCGCTACGACCCGAGCGAGCTCTCTGATGAGGAGCTGGTCGCGCGCGCCCACGTCGAACTTTTCCATGTGACGCGGGCATACGAAGAGTTGATGCGTCGCTATCAACGGACACTTTTTAACGTCTGTGCACGTTATTTAGGGAACGATCGCGATGCAGATGATGTCTGTCAGGAAGTGATGCTTAAGGTGTTGTATGGCTTGAAGAATTTTGAGGGTAAATCGAAATTCAAAACATGGCTGTACAGCATCACTTACAACGAATGCATCACGCAGTACAGGAAGGAACGGCGTAAGCGTCGCTTGATGGACGCTTTGAGTCTGGATCCACTTGAGGAAGCGTCGGAAGAAAAGACGCCAAAACCTGAAGAACGGGGCGGACTTGATCGCTGGCTTGTGCATGTGAACCCGATTGATCGGGAGATTCTGGTCCTGCGTTTTGTTGCAGAACTTGAATTCCAGGAGATCGCAGACATCATGCACATGGGCTTGAGTGCAACGAAAATGCGCTACAAGCGGGCTTTAGATAAATTACGTGAGAAATTTGCAGGCATTACCGAAACTTAAGGCGATGCAAATATCTCTAACAACCAGGCAAGTTCTGATAGACTTGCCGACGAGTTGTCCCCTTATTGCGGGACTGCTTTACAATCACCAGATGGGGATTTAACGGATGAAACTGAAAAACACCTTGGGCTTGGCCATTGGTACTATTGTTGCCGCGGCATCTTTCGGCGCTCTGGCACAAGGCCAAGGCGCAGTCGAAATCGAAGGCTTCGCCAAGAAAGAGTACTACGACAGCGCCCGTAACTTCAAAAACGACGGCAACCTGTTCGGCGGCTCGATTGGTTACTTCCTGACCGACGACGTAGAAGTACGTCTGGGTTACGACGAAGTTCACAACGTTCGCAGCGATAGCGGCAAGAACATCAAAGGCTCCAACACTGCCCTTGACGCTCTGTACCACTTCAACAACCCGGGCGACATGCTGCGTCCGTACGTTTCGGCTGGTTTCTCTGATCAAAGCATCGGTCAAGACGCTCGCGGCGGCCGTAACGGTTCGACCTTCGCCAACATCGGCGGCGGCGCCAAGCTTTACTTCACTGACAACTTCTATGCCCGTGCTGGCGTTGAAGCTCAGTACAACATCGACCAAGGCGACACCGAGTGGGCTCCTAGCGTCGGTATCGGCGTAAACTTCGGTGGCGGCTCCAAGAAAGTTGAAGCAGCACCAGCTCCAGTAGCTGAAGTGTGCTCCGACAGCGACAACGACGGCGTGTGCGACAACGTCGACAAGTGCCCGGACACCCCAGCCAACGTTACTGTTGACGCTGATGGCTGCCCAGCAGTTGCCGAAGTGGTTCGTGTTGAGCTGGACGTGAAGTTCGATTTCGACAAATCCGTAGTCAAGCCTAACAGCTACGGCGACATCAAGAACCTCGCTGACTTCATGCAACAGTACCCACAAACCACCACCACTGTTGAAGGTCACACTGACTCCGTCGGTCCTGACGCTTACAACCAAAAACTGTCCGAGCGTCGTGCAAACGCCGTTAAACAGGTTCTGGTTAACCAGTACGGTGTTGGCGCTAGCCGCGTAAACTCGGTTGGTTATGGCGAATCCCGTCCAGTTGCTGACAACGCAACTGACGCTGGCCGCGCTGTTAACCGTCGCGTAGAAGCTGAAGTTGAAGCACAAGCTAAGTAATTAGCCTGCTTTACTCGCTTCAATAGAGAAGCCCGGCTTAGGCCGGGCTTTTCTTTGCCTGCGATTTGAGGGAAAAGATCAGGCCGTTTTGCTTGCTGCCAGATGCAGTAAATCCATCTCCGTTCCCGCCGCGACCGTACCAATCACCAGAATGGCCGGACTCTTCAATTCGAATAGCGCAGCATCCCGTTGCATCTCTGCCAGTGAGCTACGGCATTCCCGTTGTTGAGGCAGTGAAGCGTTTTCGATCATTGCCACCGGCATGTTCAGCGACATGCCGCCGCTGATCAGGCTGTCACGTATCTCTGCCAGTTTTGCTACGCCCATGTACACGACCAACGTTGTTCCCCCTTGAGCCAATGCTTGCCAGTTCAGGGTGCTGTCATCCTGAGTGTGAGCCGTCACCAGTGTTACGCCGCGACTGACGCCGCGCAGCGTCAGCGAGATACCGCATTGCGTCGCACCCGCCAGGCCTGCGGTTATGCCATTGACCAGTTCCACCTCAACCCCATGGGCCCTCAGCCAGTCGGCTTCTTCGCCGCCACGGCCAAATATGCAGGGGTCTCCACCTTTGAGTCGAACCACGCATTTGCCCTGGCGCACATAGCGAAGCATCAGCCGATGGATGAACGCCTGTGGTGTCGAGCGGCAACCGCCGCGTTTGCCGACTGCAATCACTCGGGCGGCTGGGCAGTGCTCCAAAACGGCGCTGTTGACCAGGTCGTCGATCAGTACCACATCCGCTTCTCGCAAAGCGCGTACAGCTTTGAGGGTCAGTAGCTCCGGATCACCTGGGCCTGCGCCGACCAGCCAGACTTTTGCACTCATGCCGTACACCTCATTAATTGACCGCGACGGCCGTCAGCAGTCGTTTGATTTCCGGCACACAGGAGCCGCACATCGTGCCGCAGCCCAGTTGTGCCTTCAGTTGACCCAGATCCAGACCTTTTTCGATGGCGTCGCACACCGCGTTTTCACTGACGTTCATGCAGTTGCACAACGTCTTGGTGCCGATTGCCTGGGTAGTGCTCGAACCGGGAGCGCTGCTGATCGGGGCAAGCAGCCAGCGGTGTAGCTCGTCATCGATCTCCTTTCCATCGAGCCACAAGCTTTGCAACCAGTCCCTGGCGAGCGTTTCCCCGCCTAGACGGATCGCGGTGACTCGACCTTGATCCAGACGAATGCGTTTGCTGATACCGCGATGGGCATCGTCATAAGCCAGCACCGGGCCGTGATCCAGCCCCAGTAAATGGTCAATCCGATCAAGCAGTTCTTGAGCAGGTGCTTCACCGCTGGCTGCACGCAGGGTAAGGGCAGAGCGCTCACGTCCGGCGAGACTCAAGCTGGTGTAAGGAAACTCGTCACACAGTGAGCGCAGGGCATCCAGTCGAAGTTGCACATCACCTTCTATCAGTACAAACAGTCGCCATGGCAGGTCGATCTTGTCGACGCGCACGCCAGAATGCTTCAGCTCAGGCTGTTTGGAGATGGGGTCAAAGGCTGGCTGTGTCAGGAGATTCACGCCGCCCTTGAGAAAACGATCACCCCAGTGCATCGGCATGAAGGCATGACCCGCCCGCAAGCCGTCATCGCTGCCTACCGGCACAATCACGCTGCCGCGTCGGCTTTTCAGGGTGACCAGATCACCGGATTGCAGTCGATAGCGATGCAGGTCTTCAGGGTGCAGACTCACTACCGCTTCGCTGACGTGACCGAACAGGCGCGCAGCGGTGCCGGTGCGACTCATGCCATGCCATTGATCGCGCAGACGGCCAGTATTCAGCGTCAACGGGAAGCGGCTGTCGCGCAGTTCTTTTGGCGCGCTGTACGGTTCGCTGATGAATCTGGCTCTGCCTGTTGGCGTCGGAAATTGGCCGTTCAGATAAAGCCGCGCCGTACCGCAGGTTGCTCCTGCGGGGAATGGCCATTGTTGTGGGCCATGCTGGTCGATAATGTCGTAGCTGATCCCGGACAGATCCAGGTCACGGCCTTGGGTCAGGAGCTTGTATTCGTCGAACAGCGCCTGGGGCGTCTGGAAATCAAAAAGCGCCTTCGCGTCAGGTTGCAGCCGAGCCTGGAGGCGTTGGGCGAAATCAACGGTGATCGCCCAGTCCGGCCTCGTCTCGCCGGGTGCGGCGATCGCTTTGCGTACGTGAGAAATACGTCGTTCGGAGTTGGTGACCGAGCCTTCTTTTTCGCCCCAGCTCGCGGCGGGTAGCAGCAGGTCGGCGAAGCGTGCAGTTTCTGTTGTTCGGAACGCTTCCTGCAGGACCACGAATGGACAGGTATTCAAGGCTTCGCGAACTCGAGTCTGATCAGGCAGCGATTGAGCCGGGTTGGTACAAGCGATCCATACCGCCTTGATTTTGCCGCTTTGCATCTGCTCGAACAGTTCGATGGCTGATAAGCCCGGGGTTTCCGGAAGTTTGTCGATCCCCCAGTACTGCGCCACTTCAGCTCGATGCTCGGCGTTGGCGGCTTCCCGATGGCCGGGTAGCAGATTGGACAGGCTGCCAGTCTCGCGGCCGCCCATGGCGTTGGGTTGGCCCGTAAGGGAAAAAGGCCCGGCACCCGGACGTCCAATTTGCCCAGTAGCCAGATGCAGATTGATCAATGCGCTGTTCTTGGCGCTGCCTGCAGTGGACTGATTCAGGCCCATGCACCATAGCGACAGAAAGCTCGGGGCCTGACCGATCCATTGCGCGCAGTCGTGCAGTTGTTGGCGCGAGATACCGCAGGTCTGCGCGACCATTTGCGGCGTGTAATGGTGCACCAGACTTTTCAGTTCGGCGTAGCCTTCGGTGTGCTGATCAATGAAATCCTGATCGACCCAGCCTTCCCACAGCAACAGATGCAGGATCCCGTGAAACAGCGCCACGTCTGTGCCGGGATTGATCGCCAGATGCATGTCCGCCAGATCGCACGTATCGGTTCGGCGTGGATCGATGACGATAATTTTCATGTCCGGGCGTTGGCTTTTCGCTTCTTCCAGGCGGCGAAATAAGATCGGGTGCGCGTAAGCCATGTTGCTTCCGACGATCATCACGCAATCGCTCAGCTCGATATCTTCATAGCTGCAGGGTGGAGCGTCTGCGCCCAGGCTGCGCTTGTACCCCACCACGGCGGAAGACATGCAAAGGCGGGAGTTGCTGTCGATATTGTTGGTGCCTACCAGCGCTCGGGCCAGCTTGTTGAACGCGTAGTAGTCCTCGGTCAGCAGTTGCCCCGAGATATAGAACGCAACGCTGTCAGGTCCGTGCTTGCGGATAGTTTCGGCAAATACATTAGCAGCGTGATCCAGAGCTGTGTCCCAATCCGTGACCGCTCGCGCAAGACTTTTGCTCAGGCGCAATTCCGGGTACAGCGCCCTGGCATTGAGGTCGCCCGTCAGGTGCAAGGTCGAACCCTTGCTGCACAGCTTGCCGAAGTTAGCCGGGTGCACGGGATCTCCGCTGACGCCGATGATGTTGCGTCCGTCATGTTCGATCAGTACGCCGCAGCCGACCCCGCAATAGCAGCAGGTGGATGCGGTGGTTTGCGTCGCGGGCGCCGGGATGCTGGTCAGGCGCATAGCGCGATGTCCTTTTGCGGCGTGGTGGCTTCGCCGAACATCAGTTGGTCACGTAGTCCGCTGATTGATTGCCGGCTGCGGATCAGGCGCAGATACCAGCCGCCGTCCATGGTATCGCCGTACAAGCAAGCGCCCACTAGCACGTTGTCTTTGATTACCAGTTTTTTATAGCGCCCGCTGATGGGGTCCAGCAAAGTGATGGTTTCGGTGCCTTCGCCACCCATGAAGTCCCCGGCAGAAAAAAGGTCAATGCCGGTCACTTTCAATTTGGTCGAAGTGACCGAACCTTTGTAGCGAGCGAAGCCCAGTTGCGCGAGATGATTGGCGCAGACTTTGGCTTGCTCGAACAGCGGTGCTACCAGGCCGTAGGCCGTACCGCGATGACTTGCGCACTCGCCGATGGCATAAATACGCGGGTCGTAGGTTTGCAGGGTGTCATTGACCAGAATCCCGCGATTGCAGGGCAGTCCAGCCAGTTCTGCCAGCTCGGTTGCCGGGCGAATGCCTGCTGCCATGACCACCAGGTCGGCAGGGATCACGTCACCATTTTTGAATTGCACGGCTTTCACCGCGCCTTTGCCGTTATCCAGCAACGCTTCGGTCTGCTCGTTCAGGCGAAAGTGCAGGCCACGGGATTCCAGTGCGGTTTGCAGCAATTGCCCGGCGGTTTTGTCCAGTTGGCGCTCCAGCAGCCATTTGCCGATGTGGACGACGGTCACGCCCATGCCGCGTATCTTCAAGCCGTTTGCCGCTTCCAGGCCGAGCAGGCCGCCGCCGATCACCACCGCATGTTTCCGCGTCTTGGCGGTATGAATCATGATTCGTGTGTCAGCGATATCGCGATAGCCGATCACACCGCTGAGGCCGCTGCCAGGCATGGGCGGCATGAAGGGCGTCGAGCCTGTGGCGATCAGCAGGCGGTCGTAATGCGCGACGGTGCCGTCGTCGGCAATCACCTGGCGTTTCGCGCGGTCGATTTTCACGACCCTGCGGTTGAGCAGCAGCCGAATGTTGTTGCTCAAGTACCATTCCAGATCGTTGAGCACGATGTCTTCGAACTTCTGTTCACCGGCCAGCACCGGAGACAGCATGATGCGGTTGTAATTGGGATGCGGCTCGGCACCGAACACCGTGATGTCGTAGAGCTCGTCGCTGAGTTTGAGCAGCTCTTCAAGCGTTCGAACTCCGGCCATGCCGTTGCCAATCATCACCAGCTTGAGTTTTTTCATTTTGCCTCCGAGAAGCCCGCGAGAGGGTGCTCGACAAATTCTGCACAAACAAAAAAGGCGTCCCGCTAGATAACTAGCGAGGACGCCTTTGTCCGGTCCCGTTCTCTCGGGAAGCTCAGCCTTCGTCTTTGAAGGCTGTAGCGATGTGAGTTGCTTGAGGATAGATATGCAGGGGTTGTGCCAGATAGAGCATGATGTGATGGCTAAACTGTGGGAGCAGGGCTTGCCCGCGATAGGGTTGGACTTTGTTCACTTTAGGCCGCTGCGACCTTATCGCGGGCAAGCCCTGCTCCCACAGGATGTATATCAACGAGTTGCTCACTTTGGTGCGAATTGCACCGTTGCAGGGCAATCACTGCTCAATGACGCATCAACCAGATAACCCCCACCAGATTCACCAGCAGTGAAACCAGTGCAACCGTGCGCCAGACTTTCAGCGGCTCACGCTCCAGCAGCGGCTGTGCGCGTTTCACCATTGGCCGGTGTTCGGCTTGTTCAAGCTCCAGCAACCATTGCTCTGCGGTTTCATAGCGCAGTTGCGGATCAGCTTGCAGTGCCTTGCTCAGATTGTGATCCAGCCAGTCGGGCAGGTCCGGGCGGTACCGGCTGGCTGGCGTGGGCGTACCGAAGCGTCGATGCTGGAATGCTTCGATTTCGCCGTACGGGTAATGCCCGGTCAGCAGGTAATAAAGGGTGACGCCCGCCGCGTAAATATCCTGCTGTGGAGTGGGTTCGTCGCCCTTGAACGCTTCAGGTGCAATGAAGCTTGGCGTGCCTGGCAACTCGCCCGGCATCAGTGTGGAGAGGCCGGGACAGTAAGCGAGACCAAAATCCAGCAGGCGCAACTCGCCGTTATCGTCGAGCAGCAGGTTTTCCGGTTTGATGTCCCGGTGGATGATATTGCGCCGATGCAGCAAGCCCACGGCACGCAGCAGTTGCGTGGCATGACCCAGCCATTGCGCCACGGAGACCGGGCCGTGCTCTTTGAATGATTGAGACAAACTGCGTCCCGGATGCTCACGCATCACGTAATACAGGTGTTGGCGATCTGGTACTGAATGGGTTTCAGGAAAGAAGCGTCCCGCAACCCGGCGCAAAAACCACTCTTCCAGCAGCAATCCCTGGCCCGCACCGGGTTCGTCATGGCGATTGCCTGGAAGTGTTTTCAGCAGCCAGTGCTGGCTTTGCGCATCGCTGACCCGATACAGCAGCGACTGTCGAGACTCGGCCAGCAGACTGTTTATCTGCCAGCCTTCGAAAGGTTGTCCGGGCTTTAGTACTGGCGGCAGCGGCCATTGTTGAAGCTGAATCAGCGCGTCGCCAAGGTCGTCCTGACCCAGCGCATCGACGCGAATCAGCACGGCGCTGGCGTTGTCCTGACTGCCAGCCAGATGCGCGGCGCTGACCAGCGTCTGCACGGCACGATCCAGATCCTCCTGTTCGGCGAGAATCGAGCGAATGCTGGCGTCCCCCAGCGTCGCCCAGACACCATCGCTGAGCAGCAGCAGGCGTTCGCCCTCACGCAGCTCGCCGTCCAGATAATCCATGACCACGTATTGATCCAGGCCCAGTGCGCGTTTGAGCACGTGCTGCATGTCGGGCTGTTCCCAGACGTGGTCTTCACTGATGCGTTGCAGCACTCCGTCGTGCCAACGGTAGGCGCGACAGTCGCCGACGTGGGCCAGCGTGAAGCGCCTGCCACGTAGCACCAGAGCGCTGAGTGTGGTTAGCAAGCCATTGGCCTGCAACCAGCGATTCTGCGCCAGCAGTAGCCGGTCAAGGGATTGGGCGACGCCCCAGGTTTCCGGCGTCGAGTAGTAATCCAGCGCCAGCGCTTGCAAGGTTGATTGCGCGGCGAGGGCGCCATCAACGCATTGACTGACGCCATCAGCAAGGGCAAACAAATAGCCCTTGCTGGCGGCAAGGGCCGGGGCCGGAGTCACCAGGCGCATCGCGTCCTGATTCTCCGCCCGCGGCCCACTGGCGCTGAATTGAGCCAGGCTCAGTTGCAAGCTCATCAAGCGACTCAGACGCGAGCAGCGGTTACTGCTGCCGAACCCCAGGTGGTTCTCCAGCGACGCTTGACGTTAAGCAGGCCGAACCACGCCAGTACGCCAAGAAACGCGAACAACCACAAGCCCATCTGATAATCACCGGTGTGTTGCTTGATCGAGCCCAGACCGGCTGCGAGCAGGAAACCACCGATGCCGCCAGCCATGCCGATCAAGCCGGTCATGACGCCGATTTCCTTGCGGAAACGTTGTGGCACCAGTTGGAACACTGCGCCATTACCGGCACCCAGACCGAGCATCGCTGCAACAAACAACGCCAGTGCCGCCCAGGAACTTGGCAAGTTGAAACCAACGGCCGCGATGCAGATAGCAGCCACCGCGTACATGCCCGCCAGGGTGCGGATACCGCCGAATCGGTCAGCCAGTGCACCGCCCAGTGGGCGCATCAGGCTGCCACCAAAGACGCAGGCTGCGGTGTAGTAACCGGCAGTGACTGGGCTCAGGCCGTATTGGTCGTTGAAGTAGCCGGGCAGGGCGCTGGCCAGGCCAATGAAACCGCCGAAGGTGACGCTGTAGAAAAACATGAACCACCAGCTGTCACGATCACCCAGCGCCTTGAGGTAGTCGCCCATGGACTTGGGTTTCGCCCGCTCCGGCGCATTACGTGCCATCAGCGAAAAAGCGATCAGGGTCAGGACCAGCGGGATGACCGCAAAGCCGAACACGTTGCTCCAGCCAAACGCCGCAGCCAGTACCGGAGCAATCAACGCGGCCAGCACGGTGCCCGAATTACCTGCACCGGCAATGCCCATCGCTTTGCCTTGATGCTCTGCTGGATACCACTGGGAAGCCAGCGGCAGCGCGACGGCGAACGATGCACCGGCAACGCCGAGGAACACGCCCAGCAACAGCGCCTGCTCATAGGTGTGAACGCCCAGATTCCAGGCAGTGAACAGTGCAAGTATTACGATGACCTGACCGATGATCCCGGCGGTTTTCGGCGACAGTTGATCTGCCACGATACCCATCACAAAGCGCAGCAGGGCGCCTGCCAGGATAGGCGTGGCCACCATCAGGCCGCGTTGTTGAGTAGTCAGTTGCAGGTCTGTCGCAATTTGAACGGCCATCGGGCCGAGCAGGTACCAGACCATGAAGCTCAGATCGAAATACAGAAAGGCGGCGAACAGGGTCGGTTTATGGCCGGCCTTCCAGAAGCTTGTATTCATTGAACACCTCATCTGCAAAAAGGAAGATCTGTTGTCTCGGGCACGGACCCGAAACGTAAGGGCTTGAAGCTGGAGAGACTTGCAGGTGGGGCGTCCATAACCTCGGCAGCACCACCGACCCCGATCACTGGGACCAAAACGCAAAAAACGCCGCAACCCGATTCGCGTTGGCGAAAGAGGTGTGCGACGTCTTTGTCGTAAAGTGGGGCAACCGCCGTTGGTTACCTGTGTTGATTAACTAGCAAAAGCTGGGCCAGATGGAAAAAACCTACCCTTCAACTCATTTTGGAATGCATTCCCTTGTGGGAGCCGGGCTTGCCCGCGATAAGGTTCACGCGATCTAAAGTGATTTTGCGTCCAGCCTTATCGCCGGGATGCCGCCCAGACCAATCTACGCTCCCTCAAATCCACAAAACTACGACTCACCCCAACAACTCACTCATCGCAATGATCTGCTCCGCCACCTGAATCAGTTTCTGCTGTTTGCTCATGGCCTGGCGGCGCATCAAGGTATAGGCCTCTTCCTCTTTGCACTCCTTCATTTTCATCAGCAACCCCTTGGCCAGCTCGATGCGTTTGCGCTCGGCCAGTTGCTGGTCCCGTGCCTGAAGTTGTGCACGCAAGGCCTGATCGCTCTCAAAACGGGCCATGGCCACATCGAGAATCGGCTGCAGCCGCTGGGCATGAATACCCTCGACGATGTACGCGCTGACACCGGACTTGATGGCCTGACGCATCACCCCCGGATCATGTTCGTCGGTGAACATCACGATAGGGCGAGGCTGGTCGCGACTGACCATCACCACCTGTTCCATTACATCGCGGCCGGGGGATTCAGTGTCGATCAGGATGACATCCGGGCGAAGCGCTTCAACCCGGGCGGGCAAGTCAATAATCAGCCCGGACTCGTCGATTACTTCAAAGCCCGCTTCACTCAGCGCGGCTTTCAGACGTCCGACTTTTTTTGCCGTGTCATTGATCAAGAGGATACGCAGCATAATCGTCAACTCCTCATTGAGTCACGGCGGCGGCCGCGTCGGCCATGGCGTGAAGCTTGAAGCTGCGGGCATAGCCAGCCGGGTCTGAACCATCCCAGACCTTGCCGTCGATCAGTTGGCTGCTGCGCATCGTTGCCGTCGGAACTGTTATGTCCAGTGCCTCCGCGGCCTGACGATAAAGCGCCAGTTGGTGAACGCCTTTGGCGACATTGAGGTAGTCCGGATCTTCACGCAGCAAACCCCAGCGGCGGAACTGCGTCATGAACCACATGCCGTCGGACAGGTATGGCAGATTGACTTCGCCATTGCCGTGAAAGCGCAGAGCGTGATGGTCTTGCCATTGGTTACCCAAGCCGTCGCGGTAATCACCCAGCAAGCGGGGTTCGATATAACTGGCGGGAGCGTCCAGATAGTCCGCGCCGCTAAGCAATTGCGAGGCGCTGCGACGGTTTTCGTCGCTGGATTCGATGAAGCGACTGGCTTCGAGTACGGCCATGACCAATGCCCGTGCGGTGTTGGGGTTCTGCTCGACAAATTCCCGGGTGCAGCCAAGCACTTTTTCCGGGTGGTTGGGCCAGATAGCCTGGGTGGTGGCGAAGGTGAAGCCCAGTTGCTGATCCACTGCACTGGCGCCCCAGGGTTCACCGACACAGAAACCATCGATACGACCGGCTTGCAGATGTTCGACCATGCGCGGCGGCGGAACAACCACGCTGGTCACGTCCTGCAAGGGATGAATGCCCTGGCTCGCCAGCCAGTAATAAAGCCACATGGCATGATTGCCGGTAGGGAAGGTCTGCGCGAAGGTCAGCTTTGTGCCGCTTTGGTGCACTTGCTGATCCAGCGCCTCAGGAGTGATCACGCCAGCTTCCTGTAGCGGACGCGATAAGTTGATGCTCTGACCGTTCTGGTTCAGTCCCATGAGCACGGCCATGTCGGTGGCTGCGCTGCCGCCAATGCCTAACTGCACGGCATAGATCAAACCGTAAAGACTGTGGGCCGCGTGCAGTTCGCCACTGACCAGCTTGTCCCGCAGGCTTGCCCATGAAGGCTGGCGCTTGAGGTTCAGGCTCAGGCCATAAGGCTGGGCGAAGCCTTGCGTAGCGGCAACGACTATGGAGGCGCTGTCTGACAGCGGCATGAAGCCGATATCCAGGCTGTTTATCTCTGGCGCATCGCTGCCAGCTACCCAGGCCAACGGGTTTCGTGTGGGTTCGTTCATAAGTGTCATCTGTCCTCTGCCACGACAACTGCGGGTGGAGCGGGCGTGCCCGAGCCAGGCTGGCAGAAATCTTTCATAAAAAAAGCGTCGTTCAATCCTTTGCCAAAAAGCAAAGACGGAACGACGCCATTGTCGATGCATCGGGCCCTCATTGGCACGCTGCTATTAGCTTAAGCCAAGCAAGCGATATGCCAGTGTCATGCTCACTTTGTCGTGGTGCAGTGGATCAGTTCCTGCAAAAGCATAGGTAATCTACATATCTTTTATGTGGGAGTTTGGTGTACATATCCATTACAGCTTTCACTGCTTCTATTGGTTGCGCTTTTACAGCGCCTCACTTTTGAAAGGAGCCGGAAGCCGGCCCAGCCAAAAGTAAGCAAAAGGCTCTTGCCCCACCACTAGGTGCCTCGCCTAGGCTCGGCATGCCCGTAATCCGACATTGCTGCGTGGGGCCGCCGCCACCGGCCATCCATGGCCTGAGGCGGCTAAACCGGCATCCTTGCCGGTTTGCCCCACGCAGCAATATCGAATTCCGGCCGTCGTGGTTTAACGGGGCGCCTAAGATCAAAATCAAAAGCAGATCAAAAGCAAAGCGATACAGAGGTAACACCCCGTACCGGTAGGAGCGAACTTGTTCGCGAGACGTCAGCACGGCCAACGCATTCGATGTCTGACACACCGCATCGCAGCCTTCGGCAGCTCCTACAGAAGCCCGGAAAGTTCACAAATCAGGACGGCTGTCAGGCCGCCGCGCTGTTGATTTTGATCTTAAGCGCCCCGTTAAACCACGCTGGCCGCCCGCAGATTCTGAACCGTGGGCAACCCGGCAGGACGCCGGGTTAGCCGCATTGGGCCATGGATGGCCCGTTGCGGCGGCCCACGGTTCAGGATCTGCGGGCGGGTACACCGAGTGACAGCGAGGTGCCGAGTGGTGGGGCAAAAACGTTTTGCTTACTTTTGCGTTTTTCAAAAGTGAGGCGCTGTAAAAGCGCAACCAATAGAAGCCATGACCGCGGTAACGGATATGTACACAAAGAATCGCTGCATGAATGACGTGCATATACCTATGCCAATCACAGCATCCCAATCAATCAGTTCATGCAAAAGCCTGCAGGCATGCCTCGCACGCAATCGCACAGACGTCTATAATCGCCGCCCTGAATTCAGCTTCTTACGAGCCGCGCCCGCCCATGTATAACCTGGCCCGCCAGTTACTGTTCAAACTTTCCCCGGAAACCTCCCACGACCTGTCGCTTGATCTGATTGGCGCTGGTGGCAGATTGGGCATCAATGGCTTGTTGAGCAAGGCGCCGGCGCGTCTGCCGGTGAACGTCATGGGCCTGGATTTTCCCAATCCGGTCGGGCTCGCTGCCGGTCTGGACAAAAATGGCGCAGCCATCGACGGGTTTGCCCAACTGGGTTTCGGCTTCGTTGAAATCGGCACCGTGACGCCGCGTCCTCAGCCGGGTAATCCCAAGCCACGGATTTTCCGTTTGCCGCAGGCTGAAGCGATCATCAACCGCATGGGCTTCAATAACCTGGGCGTTGATAACCTGGTGGCCCGGGTTCAGGCCGCCAGCTACAAAGGCATTCTGGGTATCAACATTGGCAAGAACTTCGACACGCCGGTCGAGCGGGCAGTGGACGACTACCTGATCTGTCTGGACAAGGTGTACGCCCATGCCAGCTACGTAACGGTCAACGTAAGTTCCCCCAACACCCCAGGCCTGCGTAGTCTTCAGTTTGGTGACTCGCTCAAGCAGTTGCTCGAAGCGTTGCGGGTTCGTCAGGACGCGCTGACCCAATTGCATGGCAAGCGTGTGCCGCTGGCTATCAAGATCGCGCCGGACATGACCGACGAAGAAACCGTCCTGGTTGCCGCTGCGTTGATCGAGTCAGGAATGGATGCGGTGATTGCCACCAACACCACCCTGAGCCGCGTGGGCGTCGAAGGCTTGCCCCATGGTGACGAGGCGGGCGGTCTGTCCGGTGCTCCAGTGCGTGAGAAGAGCACCCATACCGTGAAGGTACTGGCTGGCGAACTTTCCGGGCGGATGCCAATCATTGCGGCAGGCGGGATCACCGAAGGCAAACACGCGGCTGAGAAAATCGCTGCTGGCGCGAGCCTTGTCCAGATCTACTCCGGCTTCATCTATAAAGGCCCGGCGTTGATTCGCCAGTCGGTGGATGCTATCGCCGCGATGCGCAAATACTGAGGGCAAAAAAAGGGGCTCCTTCAAGGAACCCCTTGGGCTTGCGCCCGGCGCCCGGATGGGACGCTTCTGGTTTTGACACGATTTCAGAGATTTGATGGACTGATCGGAAGTTACCTGGTTATCCGACCGCGTGAAGTTCGTTGAGTCTGTGGATTCCCGCAGTGCCGGTCATACCGTCCCAGTTGTCGCCACGTCCTTCTCGCCAGCCATTGATCCAGGCTTGGCGTACCGACGGTAGAGTAAAAGGGCAAAGCTCACGGGATTTACCATGAACGCCGTACTGATATCCGCGTAAAAATGCTCTTTCCAACGGATCACGCTTAAGTCTTCTCATAGGGTGTTGCCCTCGTTTGTTGACTGTTATGTCCCTGAGACCTCATGTCGAGGTCGGGCAGAAAATTTTCTGCCGTTGGTACCCGCTGCCGGCGTCGCGGGCTTTGGTGTTCTCACCGTTGCGGTGACAACCTGTGGTGATTTCTAACCAATGGATCGAGTGCTGTGAATGATCGTTTTGTCATAAGCACGTCATATTTGTAATAACTGGAACATAAGCAAGCTTGTGTTTCAAAGTTGATTATTTCGGCAGCCCTGAACTGGCAAGGCTTGCAAGAAATGTTGCGACTGTTTCGCAACCGCAGATGATGGCCTGTTGCAAGTAGGCCTAAATCGACGAAGGGTCGCGATGTGACTTTTTATTGCGAAGGTCGTCGTGCTGAATAGTGGTTTTTAAATCTCCCTTGGCCATGATGGTCCAGGGATGACTGCCTTGATGACGTATAGGTTCATGAGGTGGTCTGGCACAAATTGTGTGCCGCGCAGGCGTTCTCCAAGAAAGACGCCTGTTTTAAATCTGGTCGGGCAATGCGTTGCCCGCCGCTTATGGCTAAAGCCCTGGAATACTCATGTCGGACCGTTACGAACTTTTCCTCACTTGTCCTAAAGGCCTGGAAGGGCTGCTTGCAGAGGAAGCCACTGCGCTTGGCCTCGAGGAAACCCGCGAACATACATCAGCCATTCGCGGCAGTGCCGACATGGAGACCGCTTACCGGCTATGCCTATGGTCGCGTTTAGCCAACCGCGTGTTGCTGGTGCTCAAGCGTTTTCCGATGAAGGACGCCGAAGACCTGTACAACGGCGTGTTGCACGTCGACTGGCACGATCACCTGGAACCGGACGGTTCGCTGGCGGTTGAGTTCAGCGGTCATGGTTCGGGCATCGACAACACCCATTTCGGCGCCCTGAAGGTCAAGGACGCCATCGTCGACAAACTGCGCATGCCTGACGGTTCGCGGCCTTCAGTGGACAAGCTGAACCCTGATCTGCGCGTGCATTTGCGTCTGGACCGTGGCGAAGCGATTCTGTCCCTGGACCTGTCCGGCCACAGCCTGCACCAGCGCGGTTATCGCTTGCAGCAGGGCGCTGCACCTTTGAAGGAAAACCTGGCCGCCGCAATTCTGATTCGTGCAGGCTGGCCACGCATTGCTGCTGAAGGCGGCGCGCTGGCTGACCCGATGTGCGGCGTGGGCACATTCCTGGTTGAAGCGGCGATGATTGCTGCCGACATTGCACCAAACCTCAAGCGTGAGCGTTGGGGGTTCTCGGCATGGCTCGGCCACGTGCCTGCCCTGTGGCGCAAGCTGCACGACGAGGCACAGGAACGCGCCGAAGCTGGTCTGGCCAAGCCTCCTCTATGGATTCGTGGTTACGAAGCGGATCCGCGCTTGATTCAGCCGGGGCGCAACAACGTCGAGCGTGCCGGTCTCAGCGAATGGATCAAGATTTACCAAGGCGAAGTGGCGACATTCGAGCCGCGTCCTGACCAGAATCAGAAAGGTCTGGTGATCTGTAACCCTCCGTACGGCGAGCGACTGGGCGACGAAGCCAGTCTGCTTTATCTCTACCAGAACCTTGGTGAGCGTTTGCGTCAGGCCTGCCTGAACTGGGAAGCCGCGGTATTTACCGGCGCTCCGGATCTGGGCAAGCGAATGGGTATTCGCAGCCACAAGCAATACGCTTTCTGGAACGGTGCCTTGCCGTGCAAACTGCTGCTGATCAAGGTGTTGCCTGACCAGTTCGTGACCGGCGAACGCCGGACTGCCGAGCAGCGTCAGGTTGAGCGTGAACACGTCGAGCCGGAAGACACCAGCCCGCTGGTGACCCCAGGCAAATACGAGAAGTACAACAAGAACGGTAACCCGATCAAACCGGCTCCAGTGGTGGTCGAGCAGCCGCGCTTGAGCGAAGGCGGGCAGATGTTTGCCAACCGCCTGCAGAAGAACCTCAAGTTGCTGGGCAAGTGGGTACGTCGCGAGGGCATTGATTGCTATCGCGTGTATGACGCCGACATGCCTGAATACTCGCTGGCCATCGATCTGTATCAGGATTGGGTACACGTTCAGGAATATGCTGCGCCCAAGTCCATCGATCCGGAAAAGGCCTCGGCTCGCCTGTTCGATGCATTGGCGGCTATCCCTCAGGCGCTGAATGTTGACAAGAACCGAGTGGTCATCAAGCGTCGCGAGCGCCAGAGCGGCACCAAACAGTACGAGCGTCAAAGTGCTCAAGGGCAGTTTGTCGAAGTCAACGAAGGCGGTGTCAAGCTGCTGGTCAACCTGACGGATTATCTGGACACGGGGCTGTTCCTGGATCACCGCGCCATGCGCATGCGTATTCAGCGCGAGGCTCAGGGCAAACGTTTCCTCAACCTGTTCTCGTACACGGCGACGGCCAGCGTACATGCCGCCAAAGGCGGCGCGCGCAGTACCACCAGTGTCGACTTGTCCCGGACGTATCTGGACTGGGCGCGGCGCAACCTGTCGCTGAACGGTTTCTCAGACAAGAACCGTCTGGAGCAGGGTGACGTCATGGCTTGGCTGGACGCCTGTCGTGAAGAGTACGACCTGATCTTCATCGATCCGCCGACCTTCTCCAACTCCAAGCGCATGGAAGGGATTTTCGACGTGCAACGTGATCAGGTGCAATTGCTGGATCTGGCCATGGCCCGTCTTGCGCCGGGGGGCGTGCTGTATTTCTCGAATAACTTCCGCAAGTTTGTTCTCGATGAAAATCTTGCACAGCGTTATGCCGTGGAAGACATCACCGCCCAGACCATTGATCCTGACTTCGCCCGCAACAGCAAAATCCATAAGGCGTGGAAAATCACAGCCAGATAATCGACCCGCACATCGATCCGTTCGCATTTGTGATGGATCGATGTGCAATCGGTACCGAGTCAGGCTAGGCAAAATACTGGCTAATAGCTATAAGTGAGCTACAGCCAGCGCGACGCTTCTCTATGCTGTGGCGTTGCGAGTGTCGAGTGATGCCTACAAGTCAGATTCGTCCCAGAATTCTCGGCTTTATCAATGAGCAGGCTTCTGCGTGGGTCGTTGCGGCATTCGCCTTTCTGGTGGGCGCCGCACTGACTGCAGTGTTGGCATTCGCCAACTCCGAATTTTATGAACGTCAATTGCGTCAGCGTTTCGACCTGTTGGCCAATGAGCGCTTCAGTCGCATTCAGGAACGGCTCGACGGCCAGGTTTATCGCCTGGACAGCTTGCGTCGTTTCTTCATGTTCTCCACGGCCGTTACCCGAGCTGAATTCAACGGTTTCGCCGATCCTCTATTGATCGGTACCGAGGCTTACTCGTGGGCGCCAAAGGTAACGAATGCCCAGCGTCGCCAGTTTGAACGGCAGACCGTCGCGGAGGGATTCCCGGGCTTTTCGATACGTGAAGTGACTCAAGAAGGCGTGCTTGAGCCAGCAAAATCAAGGTCTGATTACTTTCCGGTTCTGTTTACGCGTTCGCGCAGCACCGAGCCTTTACCACTGGGTTTTGATATCGGCTCCGAAAGCGTTCGCCGTAGCGCTGTTGATCTGGCGGGCAAGCTGGGCGCCATGGTCGCGACGCCGCGAATGAGTCTGGTAGGGCTGGAACCGGGCAACTCCAGCGGGGTACTGCTGCTGGCACCGGTGATGTCTTCCAGCGCCAGTCCGGTGGGAGAGGCTGCAGATGTCAGCGGTTACGTCATGGCACTCATCAGCCTCAGCAAGCTGATGACTGAGGGGCTACCGTCTCAGGACAACCTGACCTTGACCATGAGCGATCTCGCCTCGCCAGCCGAACCACAACTGCTTTATCAGTCGTCCATCCCCGCTGCATCCGGCGAGATACGCGTCAGTACCTTGCTGGGGCTGGCCAATCGTGACTACCTGCTGGAGATTCGGCCGACCGCGGCGTTCATGACAAGCAACCAGTCGCTGGTGGGAAGTGTGATTCTCATGGGCGGGCTGCTGAGCCTGCTGTTGAGTGCGTTGCTGTACAACCTGATTAGTCAGCGCCAGCGTGCCTTGCGTCTGGTGGACGAGCGCACTTCTGAACTGCGGCTGCGCGAGCGGCAATTGCGCGGTGCTCACGGACAACTCAGTAGCGTGCTGAACGCCGCTACCGACGTTGCGATTATTGCAACGGATCTTAACGGCGTTATCAGCACCTTCAATGTCGGTGCCCAGAAGATGTTGGGTTATCAAGAGGAAGAGGTGCTGGGTCAGCTTCAGCTCAAGGACCTGCAGATGCCGGCCGAGCTGGAAGCGCATGCTCAACATCTGAGTCAGGCTTATGGCTATCGGGTGACGGCCAGTCAGGCGATTTTCGTTGAGGCCGACGATGACGCCCCTCACAAGTCTCACGAGTGGACGTTTATCCGGCATGACGGAAGTTCGCTCGTGGTCAATATGCTTTTGACCGCGGTGCGCAACGAGCATGAGCAGTGGGTGGGGTATCTGGCTGTTTGTATCGATGTCACTGAGCGCAAACTGGTTTACGAAGCTCTGGCCGCACGTGACATGTTACTGAAGAAAATCAGCGCACACGTGCCCGGGGGGATTTTCCAGTTTCAGATCGATGCCAGCGGTGAGTCACGATTCAATTACATCAACGATGGCATGTGCGAACTGCATGGTATGACCCGTGAGCAAATGCTGCTTGATTTCAAGTCGGTGTTTGCCCGTGTTGATCCGCTGGATGTAAGACGTGTGAAAGACTCCATGCACGCTTCGGCGCAACACATGACGCCCTGGCAAGACGAGTATCGACTCAATGTTCCCGGGCATGGACTGCGGTGGGTACACAGCCACGCCATGCCGGAAGCACAGGCTGGCGGGGGCGTGGTCTGGCATGGATTCCTTTCCGAGATCACGGACATGAAACGCGTGGAGGAAGAGCTGCGCGCGATGTCAGTCACCGACGTGCTGACCGGCGCTTACAACCGGCGCTATTTCCAGGAACGCTTGAGCGCTGAGTTGGCGAGGGTCAATCGTCATGGTGGAGCCTTGTCATTGATCATGCTGGACATTGATCACTTCAAACGCGTCAATGATCAGCACGGTCATGCGGTTGGCGATACGGTGCTGCAGGTCATTTGCCAACGAATCACCACTCGCTTGCGCCGTAGTGACGTGTTCTGCCGTCTGGGTGGTGAAGAGTTCATGGTGCTTTGCCCGGGGAGTACTGCATTTGCGGCGCATGAACTGGCGATCCAGCTCTGGAACGTTCTGCGCAGCCAGCCGGTGGATGGCGTCGGTCTTGTCACCGCCAGTTTTGGCGTGGCGAGCTGGCGTGAAGGTGAGGATGCCGATGCGCTGCTGCTACGTGCCGACTCCGGTGTCTATGCCGCCAAACAGGCGGGACGGGATCGAGTGGAGGGTGAGAAGCAGGGGGAGGCGAGTGTGTGATTGGAAGGAGCAGGCTTACAGGTGCCAGCACATCGATATCTGAGCTGAAATGCATTTCCCTGTAGGCGCTAGCGAGCACCGCGAGGCAGCGATAGCGATCTGCCTGATGCACCGCCATCTCGGACTCGCGGTGCTCGTGCGCTCCTACAAAGTCATTTACTGCAATTCTTCACTGCTGCCGTATCGACACGGTGTTATCACCCAGCTTTGGCTGGCGATACAACTCGACCAGTACTTCATCGAGCACCGAAGACGCGCCCCACGGGCGTGGGTCGTTGAGGATGGCGACCACAGCCCAAGTGTTGCCGTTGCTGTCGCGACTGAAGCCGGCAATAGCGCGGACGTTGTTCAGGGTGCCGGTCTTGATGTGGGCTTCACCCAGTAGCGGGGTGCGTTTGAGGCGTTTGCGCATCGTGCCGTCCATGCCTGCCAGTGGCATCGAACTCATGAACTCTGCAGCGTAGGGGCTTTTCCACGCCGCCTGCAGGAGGATGGCCATTTCGCGGGCGCTGACCCTCTCATCCCTGGACAACCCCGAGCCGTTCTCCATCACCAGATGCGGTGCGGTGATGCCTTTCTTGGCCAGCCACTGGCGAATGACCCGCTGTGCTGCCTTGGCATCGTCACCGTCTGCATCATTGCGGAACTCTGAACCGAGGCTCAGGAATAACTGCTGGGCCATGGTGTTGTTACTGAATTTGTTGATATCACGAATGACTTCAACCAGATCCGGCGAAAAAGCCCTTGCCAGCAGCTTGGCGCTGCCCGGTACGACGTCTACCCGGTCTTTGCCCTGGATGGTGCCGCCCAGTTCCTGCCAGATAGCGCGCACTGCGCCTGCTGCGTAAGTCGGATGGTCGAGCAGCGACAGGTAAGTCTGCGAATTGCAGCCGTCACCGAGTTGGCCCGTAACGGTCACATTGACGGTGCCATCTGGCTGCGTGACCGGGTTGTAACGAACGTCACCGCACTGTTTGGACGCGATGGCTTTGACCTGATTATCGACGCGAATGGTCGCAATAGGCGGTTCCACCGAAACCATGACCTTGCCGCCGTCGTTACGCGTGATGAAGCGTAGCGCCTTGAGGTTGACCATCAGCGAGTCCGGTTTGACCAGAAACGGCTTGTTTCTATCGTTGCCGTCATCATCGAACACCGGCAATTGCGGTTGTACAAAGTGGCTGCGATCCAGTACCAGGTCACCGGTTACCTGTTGTACGCCATTGGCCCGCAGGTCGCGCATCAACAGCCAGAGCTTCTCCATGTTCAGTTTGGGGTCGCCGCCGCCCTTGAGGTAAAGGTTGCCGCGCAGTACGCCATTATTGAGCGTGCCATCGGTAAAGAATTCGGTTTTCCACTGGTGGGTTGGGCCCAGTATTTCCAGCGCTGCGTACGTCGTGACCAGCTTCATGGTCGATGCCGGGTTTACGGAGACGTCGGCATTGAATACGGTCGGGGTGCCTTGACCGTTGAGGGGTAGCATTACCAGCGACAAGGCGTCATTGCCCAGCTTGCTGGCTTTGAGTGCTTGCTGGACCTTGGGGGGGAGCGAAGTGTTGACGGGCGCGGCGTGAGCCGGCAAGGCCAGTGGCAATAGAAGGGTGGCAAAAAACAGTGGACGCAATGATTTGATCATTCAGTAACCCCTACAACAAAGACGGGACACGAGAGGGCATAGATGGATTCCCTCGACAAAAATAAAGATGACGTGAATACCAGTGGCTTCAAACAGTTTCGCGAACAATATGTAATACGTCTGAATTGAGCGGCATTATGCCCCAATCGTGGGCGACTTGGGTCCCGCCCAGGCCTCTGAATAAAGTATTTTTGTCATCGCAATGCATAATCAGCCCGCTATTGATGTCGCAGGCATTATCGCGCTGTGCCGGTTTTATGGGCATTTGCCTTTCCAAACTGATAAAGTGCGCCCCGATATTACTCAAGAGGATTGTTCCAATGGCCACTAATCGTTCCCGTCGTCTGCGCAAAAAACTCTGCGTGGATGAATTCCAGGAGTTGGGTTTTGAGCTGAACCTGGACTTCAAGGAAGACCTGGATGAAGAGGCGATCGACGCATTCCTCAACGCTTTTCTGACTGAAGCCATGGACGCCAACGGTCTTGACTACGTTGGCGGTGATGACTTCGGTCTGGTTTGCCTGGCAAAACGTGGTTCCGTCAATGAAGAGCAGCGCGCAGTCGTTGAAGCATGGCTCAAGGGCCGCAGCGAACTGACCAAGGTTGAAGTCAGCCCGTTGATGGATGCCTGGCATCCGGAAACACCGATCAATTCGGTAGCTTGATGTTCCCGCGGCGGGCTTCCGGCCCGCCGCTTTATTTCCCTCGTCACACGGCTCTGTTCAGAGCGTCTCGCAAAGCCTGCTCCAGATCGAGCATGGCGACCTCCATTGCTTGTTGAACATCCCTGATCTCCTGCTCTGCCGATGTCTCCTGGCATGCATCCTCTAATGCATCGCACGTTTCAATCACTCTGGTTGCCCGAATGATTCGCGCCGCACCTTTGATCCTGTGGGCAAGCTGGCACAACTCGTATTGATCTCCTGGCGCTTGCAGAGCCGTCAACTGATGCCGATCCTCCTCGGTGCTGCGCAGGAGTTGTTTGAGCAGGCGCTGAATCATTTCCGGACGTTCACCGGTAAGGGCACTGATACTGGCCATGTTGAATGGCGGTTGCGGTTTAACGGGTGGAGTCTGCTCGCTCTCGGTCAATGCGTCTCCCCGTGGATGAACGCTGCCTAGCCGTTCGCTCAGGGATGTGAGGCTGATTGGTTTGAACAGACAATCGTCCATACCCGCTTCACGACAGCGTTGTGTTTCTTCCGGTTGCGCATTGGCGGTAAAACCCCATATCGCACAGCGCTGTTGCCCGGTTTCATGCTCCTGGAGGCGGATGGCCCGTGTCAGGTCGTAACCATTCATGATGGGCATATTGCAGTCGGTCACGACCACATCGAAGTAACCCTCCAGCCAAAGCTGTAGCCCTTGCTCGCCCTGTTCTGCCACTGCACAGCGATGCCCGAGAAATTCCAGTTGCTGGCAAAGCAACAAGGAGTTGGCCGGATGATCATCCACCACCAGAATATTCAGCGTGGCGTTTGCCATGACAGGGTTATCAGGTTGCTCGCTCAGCGTCGCCAAAGGCTCCAGCGTGGTCAGGTTGAAAGTCATGTGAACCTGCGTGCCTTTACCCTGCTCACTGTTCAACTCAAGTGTGCCGCCCATCATTTCGCACAGGCTGCGGCAGATCACCAGCCCCAGACCTGCTCCGGTGCGCGCCTGTTGACCATTGTCGTCAGCCTGCGCAAAAGGTTCGAACAAGCGTTGCAGATCCTTCTCGCTGATACCTATGCCTGTGTCCTGAATACTGACGTGCAGCTGCAACTGTCGCGGATCTGTGTCGGTCTCGGTCTGCAAGGTGATTCTGATCTGGCCCTTTTCCGTGAACTTGATTGCATTACTGATCAGGTTCGAAAGGATTTGCTTGAAGCGTAACGGATCAATCAGCACGTCGGCGTTGATGCCACTGTCCAGATCGAGCAACAGGCTGAGGCTTTTTTGCCGGGCCAGTCCGTCGAATACTCGTACAACGGACTCGACCAGTTGGCGCAGGTTGGCGCGTTCCGGGCTCAAGGTCAGCCGACCGGATTCAATGCGTGCGATGTCGAGAATATCGCCAATCAGTTCAAGCAAATCCTTGGCCGAGCTGTAGGCAACCTCTACGGCAGGGCGGTCCATGTGGCCTTGATCGGCACGTTTGAGCGCCAGTTCGAGCATGCCAATCACAGCATTCATCGGCGTGCGTATTTCGTGACTCATGGTGGCCAGGAAGGTGCTTTTCGCACGGTTGGCGTTATCGGCCTGATCCTTGGCCGAGCGCAGGTCTTCGATCAGTTGTCGGCGTTCACTGATATCGATCCAGCCGCCAATAATGCCCTTTACTTCTCCCAGTGAGTCCCGAAAAGGCAAAATCCAGTGATAGATCGTCAGTTGCCGCTCTCCGATCTGCAACGTGCGGTCAAGAATCATGGGGTTGTTTGTCGCCATGACCAGTTGATAGTCGCTGGCGAATTCCCTGGCCTCGAAAACATTACTCAGAACGCCCTCAGTAACCCCTTTGTCGAGTACATCTTCACGTTGCGCGTCAAATGCCTTCAGGTAGCTGTCATTGCACATGCGCAGAAGGCCTTCACGGTCACGCACGTAGATAGGGTGCGGGCTGCCATTGACCAGTGCTCTCATGAATTCGAACTGATCGTTCAAAGCCCGCTCGGCCTGCTCGCGTTGTTTGATCTGGCGGCGCATGTAAGCGTTCCAGGCCAGCGAACCGAGTAATAACAGGCCAGCCCCCAGTACGATCTGATAAATCTGCCGCTGGTAATCCTGCCAGTTGCCGCCAGAAGGAGTGAAGGAGCGCCAGCGGTTGTTAATCGCTGCGAGTTCCTGCGGTGCGATGCTGGACAGCGCCTTGTCGAGAATACTGATCAACTCCGTGGCTTTTCGGGAAGTGGCCATAGCGATCAGCGCAGGTTTGTCGCCAACGGTCGTGGTTATTTGTAACCGGTTTTCAAATATTCCTGAGCTCAGGAAATAGTTGGCGCTCACCAGGGAGGTGATCGCCGCTTCGACCCTGCCTTGGGCAAGCATTTCCAGGGTCTGAAAGGGGTTATCGACTTCGATGGGGACTACCGTGGGGAACTCCCGCCGCAGGAAAGGCAGGATAGGGCTGCCCAAAGTGATTGCGACCCGCTTGCCACTCAATTGCTCAAGATTGATCGAATTCTCAGGCCATTTGCGCGTGATCAGTACGAATGAGTTGTCCAGGTAAGGCCGACTGAAACTGAATTGATCTTCCCGTTCTTCACTGGGAATCAGGGCGCTGATCAGGTCCGCCTGGCCCTGACTGACCTGACTCATCATATCGGCCATGGTGGGCGCCCGGGTAATCTCGAAACGCAAACCGGTGCGCAGGCGCACCAGTTCAAGCAAGTCGGCGGTTATTCCACGAAAGTTGCCGCTGGCATCAAAGAACGTCAGCGGCGCGTATGATTCGTTGATCACGACTCTGACGTTCGGGTGCTGTTCGATCCAGCGCTCCTCCCGGTGAGTCAATTGCAGCTTCTGGTCAGTCAGCATCAGGTCGCTGGCACCCCAGCGCCTGGAAATCGCGATGCGCTCTTCAACCGGAATGGCCTTGAGCGTGCGGTTGATGATATCCAGCAACTGATTGTTTTCACCATCGACCGCAAAACTGAAGCCGTCGGGTTCGTGTCTGCCGAAATTGGCCATCTGGATGTTGTTGAGGTACCCCTTGTTGATCATGTATTGGGTAGAAATAGTGTCTCCAAGAAAGACGTCTGCCTGATTGAAGGCAACGGCATTGATCGCGCTTTGAAATGACGGATAGGTTTTCAGCGCTGCGTTGGGATAAAGCTTCTGGATTTCCTCCGGTGGCAGGTAGTGGTAGACCATGCTCAGGCGCATTTCTGCCAGGCCATCGGTGAGCGAGCGTGTTTCACCGGTGCGGGTGACCAGCACCGGCTGATCCACCGCGTAGGGGGTAGAGAGCTTGATCTTCTGGTCTATCGCTTCGAACCCGTTCGCGCTGCCCAGCAAGTCGATCTGCCCGGTGCCAAGGGCAGCGATGGCCGCCTGCCTGGATTCAAAGCGAAGCACCTTGACCGGCAGATCCAGCGCTCTGGAAATGATGTTTGCGTAGTCGGCGGTGAACCCTTCGTAGTCGCGCCCGGTCAGCGTCATGTCAAATGGCGGATAGTCGGGAGCCGAAGTCCCCAGAATCAGCTCACGCTTATTGCGTATCCACTGCCATTGGGTCTTGTCCAGTTGCAGCTCCATATGCCCGATGCTGGAGCGGCCCAGCAGGGTGTAGAGTTCGGCTGCAGCGAAAGCGGCCTGACACCCCAGACTCAGGCAAAAGCTCATGGTCAGGATCAAATAGTACTTAAAGCGCCTGGACATCCTGTTCCTCACACTAGCGCGTTGCGTTTTGCCATTTCGATTAGTTCTACCAGGGTTTTGACCCTGAGTTTCTGCATCAGGCGTGTTTTGTAAGTACTGACTGTCTTGTTGCTGAGAAACATGCCCTTGGCAATTTCCTTGTTCGTTCTACCTTGGGCAAATAATTGCAGTACCATCAATTCGCGATCATTGACTAACTTGAACAGCTCTATTTCGCTGGGTTGACCGTTTTCTCCACTGGGTGGAGTGAGTGCCTGGCTTGGGAAGTAATTGTAGCCGGATAATACCGCTTTCACCGAACTGAGTAATTCGCTGAGATCTTCCTGTTTACACACATATCCCGCCGCGCCTGACTGCATGCAGCGAATCGCAAAAAGACTCGGTGTCTGAGAGGTCAGGACCAGAATTTTCGAATCAAGCCCCATCGAGTTGAAGCGGGCCAGTACCTCCAGGCCATCCAGCTTGGGGATGCTGATGTCGAGGATGATCAGGTCCGGCATGCATTCGCGGACCATTTGCATCGCATCCACACCGTTATCGGTTTCGCCTACGACTTCGTAGTTTTCATTTTCCAGAAGCATTCTAACGGCAAGGCGAATAACAGGATGGTCGTCGATGATAAAAACTGAGTTCATAATTCTATCCATAACAAGATGCGAGGAAAGGGCGCACCTTAGCTCAGATGTTCGGGCAGGCACATGAAGAGACCCTGCTATAGGTGATATATAGGAAAGTTCCTACAGTAATTAGAGTATTGGAGCACGTAGGAGCCTGTTTTTCTGATGCGTGATGTTTAATTCAGCGGTGGATTACTCTGATGAACGGAGGGCGATGTGTATGTTGTTTATTTCGCGCGGGAATTACCCTACACGTTGTTTATACGCTTTCGGTAGTTGTACTAGCGTAGTTCACTACAGCGTTAGAGTCTGCGTAGACGGGTAATGGCTTTCATCCCGCCATGCTTCAGCGGTTCAGCTTGCCGGAAAGCAGGGCTCCAGCAGTTGGGCAAGGTCAGCACCGTGCAGGGGTTTGCCAAGACAACCCAGCAGAGGCAGCCCGCGCTGAACCGCCAGGTGTTCGATGGCACGCAGTTGGGCGTTATCCAGCCCGCTGAGGACGATGGCGTAACGGGCCATGCCTTGCTGAAACGCCTGCTCTATGATGTCGAGTCCTGCGCCATCTGGCAGGCGCTGGTCGCAAATCAGCAGGTCATAAGGCTCGGCGGCTCGTTCTATGGCTTGCATGGCCTCGGTAGCAGTCAGGGCAGGAGTCAGTAAAAAGTAGCCCTGATTGTTCAGAATGATCTGTGTGGCAATCAGTTGGAAGGGATGATCTTCCACCAGCAGAATGCGTAATTTATGTTTAAACATCAGGAAATCCGGCAAGAGTTGTTGGCGGCCCGGATGCTGAGCCGACGCAAGGCTGCGACGACGGGCAGCATCGACAAGGCCTCGTGGGCGGGTAATGTAGAGGCGCCAGCGATGGCGGCTAAAGGGGCGGGAGTATCTGGCAGGTATTGAGCGCTTGCGATAAGACGATTCCTAAAAGGCTGTAGGAGACGTCCGAAGCTTTAAGTCGTATCAGGTAGATCCATCGTAGTAAATCAGCACCGTCGGCACCGCTGCGGCGATGACGGGCACACAGCACTGCTGCCGTCTGCTCCCTTGCAGGCGAGCGACGGCAACTGTTGACCTTTACATCGGGCTGGAGCGGCCGGTCATCTCCCGCGCCATTTCACTCGCGTAGCTGTCGGTCATACCGGCGATGAAGTCGATCATGCGCAGGAAGGAGGCGTGCAGAGGTGCCTTGGGATCCGGAGCGCTGTTGCCGAGCAGGTCCAGAATACGACGATGCTTGAAAGACGGCGTACGTCCGCCGAACTGCTCCAGAGCAGCACCACAGAACGCATTAAGCAGTATTTCAAGTGTTGTGTAGGCGCCGATTTCATGCAGCGTCTTGCGCTTGTCCTGGAATATTTTCTTGCGCGCCATGTCTTTGGCGCTCAGCACGCAGCGCTTGGCCGGGCCATGCATATGCTCGACCAGGTCACCACTCAGGGTGCCAGCCAGCAATGCGTCCTGTTGTTCGACGAAGGCCCGCGCCGCCGCGTTGGTCAAATGCTCGATGGCTTTGCCACGCAGGATTGCCAGTTTGCGTCGACGCGAGTCATCAGGCCCAAGTTGGCGGTAGGTATCAGGCAAATCATCGCCGACCAGCCCCAGAAGCAGCGCTTCGACCTCCGCATACTCCAGCAGCTCCATTTCCAGGCCATCTTCCAGATCGATCAGCGCGTAGCAGATGTCGTCCGCAGCTTCCATCAGGTACACCAATGGATGCCGAGCCCAGCGTTGCTCTTCAAGTTGCGGCAAGCCCAGTTTCTGGGCGATTTGCTCCAAAATAGGCAGTTCGCTCTGATAGCAGCCAAATTTGTGTTTCTTGTAGCCCAGAGAGTCGGCGTGGCGCGCCGTCCATGGATATTTAAGATAAGTGCCAAGGGTTGCATAGGTCAGCCGTGTACCGCCGTCGAACTGGTGATATTCCAGTTGAGTCAGAACGCGAAAGCCTTGGGCATTGCCTTCGAAATTGAGGAAGTCATTACGTTCGACCTCGCTCATTGCATCCAGCCAGCCACGGCCTGCAGCCTGATTGAACCAGTTGCGAATCGCGTCTTCGCCGGAGTGACCGAAAGGCGGATTGCCAATGTCGTGGGCCAGGCAGGCTGATTGCACGACCATGCCCAGATCACTGGGATCGCACCAGTCGGGGAGGGCGCTGCGCAGGGTTTCACCGACACGCATGCCCAATGAACGGCCCACGCAGCTGACTTCCAGTGAGTGGGTCAGGCGCGTATGGATGTGGTCATTGCTCGAAACCGGGTGCACTTGTGTCTTGCGCCCGAGGCGTCGAAAAGCGCCGGAAAAGATGATCCGGTCGTGGTCCTTGTGAAAAGGACTGCGTCCCAGTTCTTCCGGGCTGTGCAGGGTTTTGCCAAGTCGTTCGCGGTTGAGCAGGGTTTGCCAATCCAAGGCGTTCACTCCGTCGGTAAAGACTGCCTAGCTTCCTGATTCGGTGTCCCGGCTGCAAGGCTTTAAAAGCCAATCGCATCGACATCGATCAGGAGTATGCGTTGGTCGTTGTCGAAAAACTGCCCGGCGGTCAGGCAGTACTGGTTGGTCGTGGCGTCGCGATAGGTGTTGGACAGTATCAGGCGGCGTTCATGCCAGCCTTCTGCAAGCAAATGATAGAAATAGGGACGCCATGACCAGTTATGGCCTATGTAAGTCGCATCGGAATGCCATTCGCCGTTGCGCCACTCCAGATTGGGCGTGAGCTGGGTGCCATGCCGGTCGCATTGGTAGAAACGTAGCAACCAGGGGTAATCGTGCAGTTGCGGCAGTTGGTCGAGGGAACGCTGATCCCAACGCTGCAGAGCGGCCATCAACGAAGTCAGTTGCTGGCGAAGATCCATCACCCGTGCCCGCTCTGCGAGCTTTTTCTGCACATAGCAGTCGCGCAGTCGGGCGAATTGTTCGACGAACGCATCCTCATCGAAAAAAGCCTGCTCGCCTCTTGCAAACAGGAAGCCCTGTACATACCGCGCACCGCATTCGAGAGCGAAATGCAGTTCTGCCTCGGTTTCGACACCTTCAGCAATAATCCAGCAACCGGTTTTCTCTGCCATCTGGGCCAGTGCCTTCACGATATCGCTGCTGGGGCCGCCTTTAGCAGCAGCCTGAAACAAGCGCATGTCCAGCTTGAGAATGTCAGGTTGCAGCGCAAGCACCCGATCCAGTTGGGAGTAGCCCGCGCCGAAATCATCAATGGCAATTCGGGCGCCTGCGTCGCGATAGCGGCTCACGACTTCCGCAAGACGCTGGCTGTTGCCTTCCAGTTCAGTGATTTCAAAAACGATACGGCGTGGATCTACACCATTTCGTTGCAACTGCTTGAGGCTGGGCAGCGGCTGGCCAGGGCGCAGGAGAGAGATCCAGCGTGGTGAAATATTCAGGCTCAGAAACCAGTCATCAGGAGCCTGGTGAAGTCGACTCAGTGCGTCGTCCCGGATAATACGATCCAGGCGACGCAATGCAGCAGCAGGTACTCGCGGATCAGCGAACAACGGCCCGACAGATTTGAGTTGGCCGTCATCCTGAAGAACACGGCCCAATGCTTCAACACCAGCAATACGGCCAGTAGCGGTATCAATGAACGGCTGAAAGCAGGCAAGGGGTTGCCCATCAATCACATGGCCTCCTCAGTAAACTCGGCAGTTAACGGCAATAGAAACGGCGGTCAAAAAGGGCTGGTGAAACGGCTTTCAAGAAAGTATCCCACAACGAAATCGACGGCTTCAGTAGGACCCGAAGCCGTCGATTCAACCTGATGGGGGAGTGTTGCCTGCAAGAACGCAGCCAATTGCCACTAGTGTTTTCGGGAGGAACCCAGAGCCAGTCGAATAATCGGTAACAGACTTACACCGAGTTTGACGATGCGAGTGAGTCCGCCGGGACGTTTGCCTTTCGCGCCCTTGCCGCCCAGAAATCCGAGAAGCGAGACCACGCCCATACCCCACAAGGGAGCATGCTTGATGCCCAATGTACCTTGCCAGTCGGTAGTCATGCCGCGAACCCGACGCAACGGTAGCATCAGGTTCGTCGACTCCTGACGTATTTCCTGGCGGTGCATTTCCATGCGCAGGCGAACCAGGGCCTTGCGAAGTTCCCGGCGGGAATGTTTCTGGTGGGATTCAGGCAAGCTCATCGCATCAGTCGCTCACGGTCATTGGCCAGCTCTTCCAGGGTCGCATTGAACGGCGACGACTCGTCGAAAATGGCAGCTTTGAGGCGCAGGGCGCAGAACAACGCGCACAGCGTATAGAACACGCACAGACCAATGATGCCAGCCAGACGATAACTGTCCCACAGCACAATGAGCAGCAATGCAGACAAGCCGGTCAGCAGAAGCAAGGCGAACACTAATGCAAGGCCTGCGAATAGCAGCAGGCTCAATGTACGTGCTTTTTGTTCCTGCAGTTCGATGCCGAACAGTTCGACGTGGCTGTGCAGCAGCCCAAGGACCGCCGCACCCAGTCGCCGTGGCGAAGATGAGGTCTGGTCTGATGCCGGACCGGATTCAGTTCCCAGAGCCATATTCGTTAGCGCCTTGTAGCCAGCAGACCGATCAGGAAGCCAACGCCAGCAGCGATGCCGACTGATTGCCATGGGTTTGTCTGTACATAATCTTCGGTCGCAACAACGGCTGCCTTGCCGCGTTCGCGGAGGGATTCTTCAGTGAGCTTCAGGGTTTCGCGGGCTCGCACGAGGCTTTCATTGATCTGGCTGCGCAGTTCGTCAGCCTGAGCGCCTGCCAGTGACGCGGTGTGTTCCAGGAGCTTCTCCGTGTCGGCAACCAGTACCTGAAAGTCAGCCATCAAAATTTCCTGGGCGTTCTGTGCTGTTTGGCGTGCCATTTTTCTCTCCATTAAGTGCGTATGGGGTTTCGAGTACAGGGCGTTGCTGAAGGTTCACTTCAATGCTGCATGAAATCGTTGGACGGACCTGTAAGGCATTTTGCAGTGTGTTGGTGCGCCACCTTTTGACTGTGCGCTCATCAGGAGCGCAGGGTCTCCGGTACTTCTTTACCTCTACTGCTCCAGCGCTAGGTCCGAAGTTTCCATGATTTTTCCGGCTCTGTCTCGATAGGAATACCGGCAGGCGCGTCGTTTGGGCATTGCATTTAGATGCGAGGCACTGGCCTCAATCACGCGAGACTTGGCTATGCTGTCACCCGATACAGAATCGTGGGTTGCTGTCGGGTCGTTATTCTGGTGGCCTGCACGTATCAAGGACTGCTGGTCTGAGGAGTTGAGTGCCTCGGTAATTCATGGAAGTACTGACGCCGCGATTGGTGCTCGGGCATGGGCTGGAGGTGACATGGAGCGGCTGTATTCACTTCAAGGGCTAAGGGGCCTGGCGGTGCTGGGCGTAGTGCTTTTCCATATGACGGCTGTTGAATTGAAGTATTCGGGAGGCGACAGGCTGTTGCCTGGCTGGCTGGATTTCTTTCAATTAGGGGTCGACCTGTTTTTTGTCATCAGCGGCTTTGTGATGGTCATCGTCAGTCGCGGACGTTTTCAGAGCGGCGTTGAAAGCCAGCGGTTCCTGTTCAATCGCGTGTCGCGTATCTATCCGACCTACTGGCTGTATTTTTTCATTACGCTGGCGGTTTATCTGCTTCAGCCCGGAATGGTCAACAGTGGTCATGGAGAGTCGAACCTGTGGCTGTCTTTTTTGTTGTTGCCCAGTGACAAGGTTCTTCTGGTGATGGTGGCGTGGTCGCTGGTATTTGAGCTGTGGTTTTATCTGGTGTTCAGCGTCCTGCTGTTTTTCAAGGAGCGCTATTTACCGTGGCTGCTGGCAGTCTGGGCATTGGTTTTACTGGTGTTCAACACGCTGGAGGACTGGCAGGCGTACTCACCTGTTCTGGCAGTGGTCCTGCATCCTTATGCGCTTGAATTCATCGCAGGATCGTTACTGGCTCTGTTGTTTTACAGCCGACATAACGTGCGCATTCCCGACGCTGCGGTCTGGGGCTTGTTGGCCGGGGTATTGCTATTGGGTATTCCGGTCATCGGCCTGTATGGGTTGTTTGAAGGTCATGGTCTGACACGGATGCTGGTGGTCGGCCTGGTGTTTGGCCTGCTGGTGTTCACGCTGGCATTGCTGGAACGTCGTGAGCACGTGGCCATGTCCAAGGGACTGGTGTTGATCGGCGACATGTCTTACACCGTCTACTTGTCCCATTTGCTGGTGCTAGGGGTTATCGGACGTATCTGGCAGTTGCTGGGCGGTTGGCCCGAGACGCTGGCGGACAATATTTTCTTCACAGCACTGATGATGAGTGCGGTGCTATGTTACGGCTGGGTCGGTTATCGCTGTTTCGAGAAGCCGGTGCTGGATCGGGCCAATGCTTTTGCCCGTAAACACTTTCGAGCGCGCTCATCTGGCCTGGAGCGTGCGCAGTAAGATTTGGCGGCGTGCTACGTGTTGGAGTCACCGTTGGATATAACCCTCGTTTCACTTACCCCGTATGGCGGCATTACGGTCATGCTGCCGGCTGCAATCGTCATCACCGGCTGGCTCTGGATGACCCGCTCGCGTCGCTCGGCGCTGCTGTGGGTTGCCACTGTTTTTGCGGTCTACTCGATCGTAGCCGTCAGTAAAATCCTCTTTAAAGGCTGGGGCGTGGCGCTGGAAAGTCTCGGTATTTATGTGCTGAGTGGCCATGCGATGAATACGTGTCTGGTGCTCACTGTGGGTTTGAGTCTGATCGCCCGGCAGGTGCATCCGATGTTGAGTTGGCCTGCTGCAGCGTTTGGCATGGTAGTGGGCTGGCTGTTCAGTATTTACTGCGTCGCACCGTTCATTCATCCGTTGCCTGAAGCGATTGCCGGTGCGTTGCTGGGCTCTCTGGCGGCAGGCCTTTTTCTGCTGGGTCTGGAAAATTTCCAGCCAGGCCGGATTCCTTCTGCAGCTTTGGTGATTGGTTTGTTGTTTATTGCGTTCAATGCGACGACGCCCAAATACACGGCGGAGTCGATTCTGGATCGTATTTCAATGCGGATTTCCGGTGCAGGGCAAGTCTACAAAGCGCCAGAGTGGCGGGGCCCCGGGGAGACGCTTTGATCTGCTGGTTCATCCTCGACGACTATCACTGGCAGGCCTAAAATAAGCGCTCATTTTTCTGCGCAGAGGGTCATGCGTATGCCTCCTGAATGTCAGTTGTTTGGCACGTTGGGGTGTCATCTGTGTGAGGTTGCTGAAGCCGAGTTAATGCCGTTGGTGGAGCACGGACTATTGGTGGAGCTGGTGGATATCGGCGACAGCGAGCGGTTGTTTGAAACTTATGGTTTGCGTATTCCGGTGTTGCGTCGTGTCGATACCGGCGCGGAACTGGACTGGCCCTTTAGTACGGAACGGGTGGTCAGTTTTCTGTTGTAGGTTTTTAGAGTGTGATACGTGTGATTCTTGTGTACATATCCGTTACTGCGGTCAGGGCTGATATTGGTTGCGCTTTTACAGCGCCTCACTTTTGATAGAGCGCAAAAGTAAGCAAAACGCTCTTGCCCCACCACTTGGTCCCTCGCTGTCGCTCGGCATACCCGTAATCCGACATTGCTGGGTGGGGCCGCCGCCACCGGCCATCCATGGCCTGAGGCGGCTAAACCGGCATCCCTGCCGGTTTGCCCCACCCAGCAATGTCGAATTCCGGCCGGCGTGGTTTAACGGGGCGCCTGACATCAAAATCAAAAGCAGATCAAAAGCAGAGCGAAAACGGCGGGATCGCCTCGACCGGTAGGAGCGAACTTGTTCGCGAGACGTCACTACGACCAACGCATTCGACGTCTGACAAACCGCATCGCAGCCTTCGGCAGCTCCTACAGAAGCCCGCAAAGTTCACACATCAGGTCGGCTGTCAGGCCGCCGCGCTTTTGATTTTGATCTGAGGCGCCCCGTTAAATCACGCTGGCCGCCCGCAGATCTGAAACCGTGGGCAACCCGGCAGGACGCCGGGTTAGCCGCACCGGGCCATGGATGGCCCATTGCGGCGGCCCACGGTTTAAGATCTGTGGGCGGGCATCCCGAGCCTAGGCGAGGGACCGAGTGATGGGGTAAGAGCGTTTTGCTTACTTTTGTCTGGGCCGGCTTCCGGATGTTCAAAAGTGAGGCGCTGTAAAAGCGCAACCAATACCAGCCATCACCGCAACAACGGATATACCCCCATCAAGCCCCCAATCAAACACCCGCACACATATTCCGCGGAACTAATTCGCCGTCAAGCTGGTACAAGATTATGTACCACCTCCATCCCGGCAGGCTTTTTCAGGCTGCCTTGCACTTTTTCTCAGCAAATGGACGAATGATGAAATCTTATCTCTGGCTTGGCCTGATTGGCGCTTTTTCTCTGAACACCGCATTCGCCGAATCGGTGTCTGTACCGATGAATCTCGTGAGTGCAACGGAGGCGGCGAAGCCGATTGGCGAGGTCATCATCACCGAAACTGAATACGGCCTTCTGTTCACTCCCAACCTGACATCGTTGCCAGCCGGTGTTCATGGCTTCCACATCCACGAAAATCCAAGCTGTGAGACCGCCGAGAAAGACGGCGTAAAAGTCGCTGCCCAAGCTGCAGGTGGCCACTGGGACCCGAAAAAAACCGGCAAACATCTGGGCCCTTACGCCAACGGTCACCTGGGTGACCTCCCGGCCATTTACGTCACCGAAGACGGCATGGCCAACTACCCGGTACTGGCACCGCGTTTGAAAAAACTCAAGGACGTCAAAGGTCACGCGCTGATGGTTCACGCAGGTGCGGATAACCACTCCGACATGCCCAAGCCTCTGGGCGGTGGTGGTGATCGTGCTGCTTGTGGCGTGATCTGACACGTTCAGCTGATTAGCAGTGGCAAGGCTCTTGGGTGATAATGCGGCGCTGTTCACTCAAGAGTCTCCCACGAGCCCACGTATGTCCGAGTCTGCTTTTTCCGCTGCCAAGAGTCAGGCCAGTACCCTCTATTTACCGCCCGGAAAGTGGCTCACTGTACTGGATTGCCTATGTGCGCATTTCAGTGCAATCAGTCGCGAGCAGTGGCTTGACCGTATTGCCCGTGGACGGGTGCTGGATGCCGACGGCAAACCTGTCGATGTGGATCTGGCCTATCGGGAAGGGCTGCGGATTCACTACTTTCGTGAAGTGCCCAACGAAACGCCGATCCCGGTGCAAGAGTCGATTCTCTATGCCGACGAGCATCTGGTGGTTGCCGACAAACCACACTTCCTGCCGGTCACCCCTGCTGGGGAATACGTCGAAGAGACGCTTTTGCGCCGTTTGATCCGTCGCCTGGATAATCCCGATCTGGTGCCTTTGCATCGTATTGACCGTCACACAGCCGGGCTTGTGTTGTTCTCGGCCAACAAGCAGACGCGCTCGGCGTATCAATCATTGTTCCCGACCCGACAGATCGACAAGCGCTATGAGGCCATTGCGCCGGCATTGCCCGGTGTCGAGTTTCCTCGAGTGCATAAAAGTCGATTGATCAATGGCGAGCCGTTCTTTCGCATGCAGGAAGGCGAGGGCATCAGCAATACAGAAACCGCCATGGAGGTCTGTGAGCGCAACGGTGATCTTTGGCGCTACGCGCTGTATCCGGTCACCGGCAAGAAGCACCAGTTGCGCGTGCACATGGCCGCTTTGGGGGCTGGCATCTGCAATGATCCGTTCTACCCGAACGTGCTCAAGGATGCAGTGGACGATTACGCGAGGCCACTGAAATTACTCGCCCAAAGCCTGCGCTTTATCGATCCGGTCACTGGCCAGCAGCGGCAGTTTCAGAGTGAAATCCATCTGGACTGGTAGCGCTGCATTTTCTGTAAGACATAAAAAACCCGCACTTGGCGGGTTTTTTACGTTTGCTGCATCGGGCTCTGAGTTACAGATCCTTGACAGTACGCACCTGATCTTTGTTGACGCGGGTTTCTTTACCGTCGAGTTGCTTGAACTCGTAGAAGCCCGAATCTTCATCGTATTTCGGGGTGTCGACAGCCTGGATTTCCCGGCCATCGGTCAGGGTGATCACTGTCGGCGATGCACAGCCTGCGAGGGATGCCAGGCCCAGTGCGAGCAAAAAGGCAGCGGGAAGGGTCCGTTGTTTCATTACGGTGTCTCCTGATCGATTCTTGGTTAACTGACGTTTAAGACGTATCTGCTTGCAGCAAGTTCAAACAATATTAATTGCAGCCAAGGCCGGCCCTAGCCTGTGGTCTGGTTCAGCAGGTCCGGGGTATTGAGGTTGGCGAGACGGGGGTCATCGGTTTCACACTGTACAGCGACAGCATCCAGTCTCTCCATCACCTTGCGCGGGCTGCGTTCTCCGCTTTGCCATGCGGCTTCGAAAGCCTGTAAATGGCACGTCGGGATCACGCAGAGCAAGGGTTGCCAATGCTCGCCGCTACGCACCATCACCGGCTGTCGAGGATGCCTGAGGGCTGTTTCCCGCAGTTCCTGTAGCAGTGAATGGTCAATCAAGGGCACGTCGCAGGGCAGGATCAGAAGATGCGTATGGCGCGCCAGGGGCAGAGCAGCGCGAATACCGGCGAACGGTCCGTGAAACTCATCGTTGCCGTCCTGCACCAGTCGATCAGCATAAGCTGCGTATTGCTCCAGGTTGCGATTGCACGAAATGAGTAAGTCATCCGTCAGCGGGCGGGTCAGGCGATGCAGGTGCTGGATCAGCGGCTCACCGTTCCAGAGAATCAGACCTTTGTCCCGGCCACCCATGCGCTGCCCCTGACCCCCGGCCAGCAGCAGGATGGAGCAGGCGGGAAGGGTGATGGCATCTGGCATGAACGACTCGACCGAAGCAGTGGAATGGGGTGCTGTGATATAACACCGGCCTGTTTTCTCTTCAACTGGATAGAGCCATGAAAGCCAAGGCTGACACCCCTTTCGTACCGCTGAATATTGCTGTTTTGACGGTGAGTGACACCCGTACTCGCGAAACTGATACGTCTGGCCAGATGTTTGTCGATCGTCTCACTGAAGCCGGTCACAGCCTGATCGAGCGCGTGCTGCTCAAGGATGACTTGTACAAGATCCGCGCGAAGGTCGCTGGCTGGATTGCCGATGATGAAGTGCAAGTGGTGCTGATTACCGGCGGCACGGGTTTCACCGGCCGTGACAGTACGCCGGAAGCGGTTGCTTGCTTGCTGGATAAACAGGTTGATGGTTTCGGTGAGTTGTTCCGACAGATATCCGTGCCGGATATCGGCACTTCGACTATTCAGTCCCGGGCTCTTGCCGGTCTGGCCAACGGTACGCTGGTCTGCTGCCTGCCCGGTTCGACCAACGCAGTGCGCACCGGTTGGGACGGCATCCTCGCTCAGCAGCTGGACAACCGTTTTCGCCCCTGCAACTTCGTGCCGCATTTGAAGCAAGCCGAGCCTTGCGCAACACGTGGGTAATGCACCGATGAACAAGCCGTTGATGCCGGTCGAACAGGCCCTGGCGCGTTTGCTGGAAATGGCTGAAGCAGCGCCCGTCACTGAGTCAGAAACAGTGCCGTTGGCGCAGGGTCAAGGCAGGGTGCTGGCGCAGGACATGATTGCAACGCTGGACCTGCCACCGTGGCCCAACAGCGCCATGGACGGTTATGCCTTGCGCCTGTCTGACTGGAAAGGCGAACCGCTGGTCGTCAGTCAGCGGATTTTTGCCGGTCAGGCACCGGAGCCTTTGGCGCCTGGTACGTGCGCGCGGATTTTCACTGGCGCACCGGTTCCGGCGGGTGCCGACTGTATCGAAATGCAGGAAAACGCCGAAGTCTTCTCCGATCAGCGTGTGGGGTTCACCGAGCCTCTGCAGATCGGCCAGAACATCCGCCCCCAAGGTCAGGAAACCCGAACGGGTGACAAAGTCCTTGCTGCCGGCACGCGTCTTGGGCCTATCGAGCTGGGGCTGGCCGCTTCGTTGGGGCTGGCGGAGCTGCAAGTGATCAGGCGTGTACGGGTTGCCGTGCTCTCGACCGGCGATGAGCTGATCGAACCCGGTCAGCCACTGGGGCCGGGGCAGATCTACAACAGCAACCGCGTGTTGTTGTGCAGTTGGCTTAAAAGGCTGGAGTGCGATGTGATCGACGCCGGAATTCTGCCCGATGATCTGGAGAAGACCCGTACGGCATTGGGTGCGCTTAACGACGTGGACTTGATCCTGTCTACCGGCGGCGTTTCCGTGGGTGAAGCGGACTTCCTTGGGCACGCACTGCGCGAGGAGGGCGAATTGTCGCTTTGGAAGCTGGCAATCAAGCCTGGCAAGCCGCTGACGTTCGGGCATTTTCGCGGTGTGCCGGTGATCGGTTTGCCAGGTAATCCTGCATCGACGCTGGTGACCTTCGCCTTGCTGGCCCGTCCTTATCTGCTGCGTCGTCAGGGAGTGGCCGACGTCACGCCGCTGCAGTTTCCGGTACCCGCAGGCTTCGCCTGGACCAAACCCGGCAACCGCCGAGAGTATTTGCGCGGCAGGCTGGAGCAGGGACGGGCAGTGTTTTACAAGAACCAGAGTTCTGGCGTGTTGCGCAGCGCGGCCTGGGCTGATGGTTTGATCGAGGTTCGCGAAGGCAGCACCGTTGCTGAGGGCGATCAGGTCAACTTCATCCCCTTGAGTGAAGTGCTCGGCTGAATGGGTTTTTACCGGTCCGTATGGTCTATCCGCGAGGCATGAGCTACCCTCAAAAACGCTGACAAGTTGGGCATTTCGGTTTTCGCCCTGGAGTTTTGTTATGCCGTCTTTGAGAGTGGCTTGTGTCATCCCGACTTATAACGGGCGAAAGGACCTGGAGCGGTTACTGGATTCTCTGGCCACCCAGACCGCTGTCTTCGACACCCTGATCGTTGACTCAAGCTCCAGCGATGGAACGCTTGAGTTGGCTCGTTCGCGCTGCGCAAATGTAACGCGCATTGACAGCAAGGACTTCAACCACGGCGGCACGCGGCAGATGATGGTTGAGTTCAACCCTGATTACGACGTCTACGTCTATATGACGCAGGACGCGTACGTCGAGGATGTGCAGGCCATCGCCAACATACTGCTGCCTTTCGCCGATCCGAAAGTCGGTGCCGTGTGCGGGCGCCAGTTACCCCATAAAGACGCCAGCCTGTTGGCCCAGCACGCCCGTTTGTTCAATTACCCGCCGGTGTCACAAATCAAGACGCTGGACGATGCGCCGGTATTGGGTATCAAGACACCCTTCATGTCCAATTCGTTTGCGGCCTACCGCCGTGAAGCCTTGCTGGATATCGGTGGCTTCCCCCGGCATGTGATCTTGTCCGAAGACATGTACGTCACGGCGAAGATGCTGATGCGGGACTGGAAAGTGGCGTATGAAGGCTCGGCGGTGTGTCGTCATTCTCACAACTACACCATTTGGGAAGAGTTTCAGCGTTACTTCGATATCGGTGTGTTTCAGTCCCGCGAAGCCTGGATCTACGACACCTTCGGCGGCGTTGGCGGGGAGGGGATGCGTTACGTCAAATCAGAGCTCAGATTCCTCGGGCCTCGGCGCTTCCAACTCTGGCCGCTGTCGTTCATTCGCAACGCAGCAAAGCTGGTGGCTTACAAGCTCAGCAAGCAGGAAAAACACCTGCCTAAACGTCTGAAGAAAAAGCTCGGTATGCATGGTCGTTATTGGGATGGGCCGTATGGATAGAAGGGAAATGCATCCAGCCTCAGTTCGACGGGTTTGAATCGAATGTTCGCCGTGAATCAATAAAGCTTTATTCGTGCATTACATAGTCATCGCGGGCAAGCGCGCTCCTACCGTTTGATCGCATTCAGACGGTAGGAGCGCGCTTGCCCGCGATGACTATTTACCATTCAAATCAGGTCATGCAGCCTGTTCGGCCCTCTCAATCCTTCCCGGCTTCCTCTTCCTGCCTGTCCGCCTCGAACAGCTGAGACAGCTCTTTCCTGGCTTCCCGGGCGGTTTGCAGAACCTTGGCCGCGTCGTCATACACAAGATGCTGTGCTGCCAGAACCTGTTCATCGTGGCGTTTGAAGCGGCTGATACGCGCGTCCGCCTGCGTCTGGGTCAGGCCCAGGCCGATCAGTGTCCGCCGACTCATTTCCAGGCTGGAATAGAACGTTTCCCTGACGGCCTGTGCCCCAACATCGATCAGACGATGCACATGCTGCCGGTTGCGAGCGCGGGCGATAATCTTGATGTTCGGATACAGCTTGTTAACCAGCTCAGCAGTCTTGATGTTGATATCAGGATCATCCGTCGCAATGATGAAAAACTCTGCCTGCTCAACCTTGGCTGCGCGAAGGATTTCAGGGCGCAACGGATCGCCGTAGAACACTGGCACATTACCGAAGCTGCGTGAAAACTCGATGGACTCCACGGCAGTATCAAGGGCAACAAAAGGGATGTTCTGCGCGCGCAGAATCCGCGCAACGATCTGGCCCATACGGCCCATGCCTGCGATCACCACCCGCGGCGCGTCGGTGTTGATATCCCGGTACTCGTCCGGGACTTCCACCACGACCGGCTTGGGTTTGAGCCAGCGGGCTATGCCCAGTAATAACAGTGGAGTCAATGCCATGGACAGTGTGATGGTAAGTACCAGCGTGTCGTATAACTGAGCGTCAAACAGGCCTTGATCGCTGCCAATCTTGAACACCACAAAAGCGAACTCACCACCCGCAGCGAGCACGATGCCCAGTCGTAGCGCGCTTTGCTTGCCCAACCCGCCCGCCAGTCGACCGACAATAAACAGCAGCGGCAATTTGATGAAAATCAGTAGCAGTGTCAGGCCCAGTACGACCAAAGGTTCGCTGAGCAACAATCCGAGATTGGCGCCCATGCCCACGCTCATGAAAAACAAACCGAGCAACAGGCCCTTGAACGGTTCTATCTGCGACTCCAGTTCGTGACGGTACTCCGAGTCAGCCAACAGCAGACCGGCAAGGAAGGCTCCCAGTGCCATGGACACGCCCACCAGATCCATCAGCCATGCCGTGCCGATAACCACCAGTAAAGCGGTCGCCGTGGACACTTCCTGGATTTTTGTCTTGGCCACAATGCGGAACACCGGACGCAGCAAGTAGCGACCACCTACCACCACAATCGCAATGACGCCCAGTACCTCCAGGCCATGAGTCAGGCCATCGCTGGCACTGAGCTTGTCGTCTGTACCGGCGAGCAGCGGCACCATGGCAATCAACGGGATAGCGGCGATGTCCTGAAACAACAGAATGGCAAATGCCAGTCGGCCGTGAGGGCTGTTCAGTTCCTTGCGCTCGGCGAGACTCTGCAGACCAAAGGCCGTGGACGACAGCGCCAGTCCTAATCCCAGAACAACGGCAGTATTCAGTGGCTGGCCGAAGGCGAGCAGGGCAATCATGCCGATGACCAGCCCCGTCAACAGGACCTGCGCCATTCCGACGCCGAACACGGCTTTACGCATCACCCATAAACGCTTGGGTGACAGTTCGAGGCCGATGATAAACAGCAACAACACAACACCCAATTCGGAGATATGGCTGACGCTTTCGGGATTGCCGATCAACCCCAGCACCGACGGACCGATGATCACACCGGCGAACAGGTAACCGATCACCGCACCCAGTTGTAGCCGCTTGGCCAGTGGAACGGTCAAAACCGCGGCGAACAGGAACACGACTGCGGCCTGCAACAGGCTGCCTTCATGGGGCATGGTTGACTCCTTGCTAAACACGAATAGACCGAGTGGACGGCCTTAAAAGGGCGCTATTAAACCACGCGAATTGTAACCAGCGTTGTCCGGATGTGCTCTGGCATGGGCTGGAGAGCAATTGCAGGGAAGGCATTACGAGGAGGCTGGTTTGAGGATGCCGCTGTCAGGCCTGGCACATCAGCGTAAGATAGGTGCGCATTTGAGCGTAATGAATGCTGTCCACGAAGATTTCAGGAACCTTGCAATGACCAATAAACAACGTTTGATCTATTCGCTGCTGATCGCCCTCGCGGTACTGGCGATCATGCTGGGTCTTTCACACCTGCAAGCCAGTGGTGTCATCAGCGAGAAGACTTTCCAGTACATCGCTATCGCCGTTGCCGTTCTGGTCGTGGTCATCAACGGCGTGATACGTCGCAAGGTCAAGCGCTGAGGGCTTGCGTTCCGGATCATAGCCGGGCGGTCATTTCATTAAGCCGACTTGCCCGGTTCGTTGAGTAGTTCCATGGCCTGAGGGTGCAAGCTATAGCTTTTGTCCGGATTGAGAAAAATGACGCCTTCATCGCAGAGGCGTTTAAGTACTTCCCGCACGCTCAGGAAGGACAGCGGAATATCCAGCTTGAGCATTTGACTGTGCACACCACGCACGCCCAGAGGCTGACCCTCGCTGGTTGCCTGCAGCAGTGCATCCAGAACTTTCAACCGGACCAGGCTGGTCCGCAGCCCGAAGCTTTTAAGCAACTTGCGGATAGGTTCGTTGCCTTGGCGTTCTGTATCAGCGGCAGGCGCCTGTGCCTGCGCGGCAATGGCTGACTGGCGCAGCATCGTTCGGGTTGTGGTGGCTTGACGATTCAACATGCGCAAATTCCTTTTCAGGCTCTAAAAATGCTTGCCTCACTTAGTAAGACGTATGAGCGCTGCAAATCCTCAATCGTTTTTGAAAAAAACTTTACCGGGCATCGCTTCAACTGCTCTCCGGCTGAGCATTGCGCACTAAATTTCCCCGTCGTTCTTCGTCTTTAAGTGAGCCACAGCCCCTCCCGGCTGTGACTTTCTGTAAGCCAGCCATCAGGAGTCAGAGTGATCATTTTCAAGCGCGTGCCGACGTTGTGTATTTCCGGATTATTGTTTGGCCTGAGTGTCAGCGCTCATGCGCAGTTGCCCGGGCAACAGGCCAGCGTGGAAGTCCGCAGGACCACCTTTGGCGTGCCGCATATTCGCGCACAGAACGAGCGTGGCCTTGGTTATGGCATCGGCTATGCCTACGCGCAGGACAATCTTTGCCTGCTGGCAAACGAAGTGGTCACGGTTAATGGCGAGCGCTCACGTTACTTCGGTCCTGAGAATCAGACCTTCGAGAAGCGCAACAACATGGCCAGCGATGTGTTCTTCAACTGGTTGAATACGCCCACGGCCGTTGCAGCATTCTGGAAGGCCCAGACGCCCCAGGTCCGCCAATTGGTTGAAGGATACGTGGCGGGTTACAACCGGCTCCTCGCGGAAACACAAGCGGCCGGTACTCAGGTTGAATGCCTTAATGCGCAATGGCTGCGCCCGATCACTGTCGAGGATCAGGTCAAGCTCACGCGTCGTTTGCTGGTAGAAGGCGGTGTGGGGCGCTTTGCCGAGGCGCTGGCCGCCGCGACACCGCCTGCCGCCGCCGGTGCCAATACCGCCAGCCGGTCAATAGATTCAATGTCATTCGCCAGCGCCGCTGACCACGACAAGAACTTTGCACTCGAGCGAGGCAGCAATGCGGTGGCAATCGGGCGTGACCGGTCGGAGAACGGGCGCGGCATGCTGTTGGCCAACCCGCATTTTCCGTGGGTTGGCGGCATGCGTTTTTATCAGATGCATTTGACCATCCCCGGCAAACTCGACGTGATGGGCGCTGCTCTGCCCGGTTTTCCGCTGATCAATATCGGTTTCAGCCAGCATCTGGCCTGGACCCATACGGTGGATACCTCGAAACACTTTACGTTGTACCGCCTCAAGCTCGATCCCAAGGATGCCACTCGTTATATCGTTGACGGTCAGTCCCGACCGCTGAAAAAAGCCACCGTCACCGTTACTCTGACTGACAAGGACGGCAAGCCCCAACAGCAATCCCGTGAGATCTATCAGTCCGAGTTCGGTCCGGTGGTGCAATGGCCGGGCAAGCTGGACTGGAATCACAAATATGCCTACAGCCTGCGTGATGCGAACCTCGGCAATGACCGGGTCATTCAACAGTGGTACGCGATGAACCGCGCTCAAAGTCTCGCTGAGCTGAAAGGGGCGTTGCAGAAAATCCAGGGCACCCCCTGGGTCAACACCCTCGCGGTCGATGATCAGGGGCAGACGCTCTACACCAACTATTCAGTTGTGCCGAATGTCAGCCAGCAGAAGCTCGCCCAATGCAGCGATCCTGCTGCCGGGCTTGAGATGATTGTGCTCGATGGCTCGCGCAGTGCCTGCGCTTGGGATAACGACCCGACAGCGGCACAGGCGGGTATTTTTCCGGGTTCGGCGTTGCCAACCTTAAGCCGTAGCGATTATTTGCAGAACTCCAATGACTCGGCGTGGATGACCAACCCGGCGCAGCCGTTAACGGGGTTCTCGCCACTGATCAGCCGTGATGCCCAGCCCCTGGGCCCCCGCACGCGCTTCGCAGTGGATCGACTGACCAGCCTGCAACAGGCTGGCAAAGTTACCCTTGCCGACTTGCAGGCAATGGTCATGGATAACCGGGTTTATCTGGCCGAGGCGGGCGGGCTGCTGGACGATCTGCTGCAATACTGCGCAGGGTATTCCGGGGCGGATGTTGCGACGATCAAAAGTGTTTGCACGAGCATGAGTCAGTGGGACCGCAGCGCCAACCTGGAGGCTGGCATAGGCTTCGTGCATTTTCAGAACATCACCAAAGCGCTGCAAAGTGTGCCGAATGCCTGGCGTATTGCATTTGATCCGGCCAATCCGATCCACACGCCACGCGGGCTGAATATTCAACAGGCGGGTGTAACCGAAGCGCTGCATGCGGCGATGCTGGAATCGGCGGAACAAATGAGCAAGGCGGGTCTGAAGGCAGGCAGCCGTTGGGGAGATATTCAGGTTTCAACCGCGGGCACTCAGCAGACGCCGATCCATGGCGGCCCGGGCATCTTGGGCATATACAATGCGATACAGAGTGTTCCGCGTGGTGATGGCAAGCGGGAAGTGGTCAGTGGCAGCAGCTATTTGCAGGTAGTGAGTTTCGATGAGCGCGGCCCCCATGCTCAAGGATTGCTGGCCCCCTCTGAATCAACCAGTCCGGAGTCGCCGCACCGCCGGGACCAGACTGAGGCGTTCTCCAAAAAGCAATGGGCTGTATTGCCGTTCACCGAGCAGCAGATCCAGGCGGATCCGGCTTATCGGTTGCAGGTGATCAAGGAGGGGCAGAAGTAATCTCCAGGAGGAATATTCGATCAATCTGAATTGGAAAGAGATCCCTGTGGGAGCGGTGCTTGCCCGCGATAAGGCTGGACTCGATTTCCTTTAGGTCGCGCCCAGCCTTATTGTCGGAATGTCGCCCAGACCAAGCTCGGCCCCCACATCGGCCTGCTCCTGTCTGGGGATCGTCTAACTAACCCTTCGGCGTAGCACTCGGCCGTCTATTGATGACCTGATTGCCTTCGTTGTTACGGGTCACCGTCACGGGCAGGACCTTGGGCAGTGAAGCCACCAGACTCGCCATTTCCTGCGTGTTGTAACTACCGCCGATGCGGATTGCGCCGGTGGCGTTGTCGGCCAGCAGTATGGGTTGCGGCAGGTAGCGATTGATCAGCGGTAGCGCTTGCGCCAGCGGCAGATTGTTGATCACCAGCTTGCCATTGCGCCATGCCAGACTGTTGTCGTTGGCGTAGGTCTCGCTGATCTGTGGCTCGAAATCGCCGCTTTTGTAACTGGCCTGCATGCCGGGCTCAAGGCGATAACCGCTACCGGGTTGAGACGTGTCACTGACCACCTGGACCGACCCTTCGAGCAACATCACCCGAACCTGATCCTGATACATCCAGACGTTGAATTTTGTACCGGTGACCTTGACGCTGCCTTGGCCTGCCTTCACCACAAACGGATGTTGAGCATCGTGGCTGACCTCGAAGAACGCTTCGCCCTTGTCCAGCACTACGCTGCGCCGATCCTTGTAGTTGGCGAAGGTCAGGCGGGTTCCCAGATTCAACTCCACCCGACTGCCGTCAGCCATGGTAATCAAGCGGGTACTGCCGTCGGCTTCATAGGTGTCATAGGCATTGGGCAGCCAGCCCTGGTTCCATCCGATATAGCCTGCAACCGGCAATGCCAGGGCGATGACCGCAGCCGCTGCGGCATAACTGCGCCAGTTTTTACCGGGAGCTTTTGGTACTGCGCCAGTGAGCAACTTCGCGACGTTTTCGTGATGGGTGGGCAGAGGATTGACCGGTACAACCTGCTCGGAAATTTCCCAGATTTCCAGCATCGCCTGATACTCGACGGTATGCAGCGGATGAGCATCAAGCCACTGTTCGAATGCTCTGCGCTCTTCAGCGGTGCAATCGCTGGCGTGCATGCGCATGCACCAATGTGCTGCGGCATCGGTGACGGCGTCGTATTCGGCTTCGCTGAGAATTGGGTCGGTCATTGGCACTCCGGCTGTAGGAGCATTCTACATCTGCGCAGGAGCGGGGGAGAACAGCTATGGCCATTGAATATCAACACAGCAGGCCATTTTTTGGGTAATAGAGGTCAATTCGCGTTAACGCATTGTTTTAACACCCTATTGAATGCACAGCGGTATTAGACTGCCGATCTTCCAGTTAACCCCGTGGAGCCATGGATGAACGTGAGTATCGAACTAACCTCAAACCCCACCGACGAACAAGTGTCAGCAATCCTTACGCCATTGCGTGCCTATAACGTTGCTCAGGCGGGAGAGTCCGGAGCGGAGAAGTTTGCATTACTGGTTCGGGATGAACAAAGCAATGAAGTGCTAGGCGGATTGAATGGCAGCATCTTTTATCGATGGATGTTCATCGAGTTGCTGGCGGTGCCGGAGCAGGCCCGTGGTCAGGGGCTTGGTTCGCGTTTAATGACGATGGCGGAAGATCTGGCGCGGGAGAAAAATTGCGTGGGCATATGGCTCGATACATTCGATTTCCAGGCACCGGACTTCTATCGCGGTCTTGGTTATAGCGAGTGCGGTCAGATCAACGATTATCCACCCGGGCACACCCGTTACTTCTTCCAGAAGCGCCTCGATAACGTCGATTTACCCGCGTGATGTTTGCGCAGTAATGTGCGCAGGCGCGTGACGCAATACTTCATCGCTGGATAACGTGTTTAACCTGACGCCGGAGTTTCAAATGTCTGTACCTCGCGATATCGAAACCCATAATCTCAGTTTCAATGAGCTGGCTCAGGTGCTGCGACAGATATTCGTACGCCACGGAACGTCGGAAGAGGTAGCCGAAGTCCTTTCGCAAAACTGTGCGAGTGCACAGCGAGATGGCTCCCACAGTCACGGGATTTTCCGTATTCCCGGTTATTTGTCGTCGTTGGCCAGTGGTTGGGTCAATGGGCAAGCCGTGCCGGTGGTGGAGGATGTCGGCGCTGCATTTATTCGGGTCGACGCGGCTAATGGCTTCGCACAGCCTGCGTTGGCGGCGGCGACGCCTTTGCTGATAGAGAAAGTTAAAAGTGCGGGTATCGCGATTCTTGCCATTCGCAGTTCCCATCATTTTGCGGCGTTGTGGCCAGATGTCGAGCCATTCGCCGAACAGGGTCTTGTCGCGTTAAGCGTGGTCAACAGCATGACTTGCGTAGTGCCACACGGTGCGCAGAAGCCGCTATTCGGTACCAACCCCATTGCGTTCGCTGCACCGCGCGCCGGCGGACAGCCTATTGTGTTTGATCTTGCCACCAGTGCGATTGCCAATGGCGACGTGCAAATCGCCGCCCGTGCCGGACGCACTTTGCCAGCTGGCATGGGCGTTGATAGCGCCGGGCAGCCGACACTGGAACCCAAAGCAATTCTCGATGGCGGGGCGCTGCTGCCGTTTGGTGGCTACAAAGGGTCTGCGCTGTCGATGATGGTCGAACTACTGGCGGCGGGTCTCACCGGGGGTAATTTCTCGTTTGAATTCGACTGGTCCAGGCATCCGGGCGCCCAGACGCCCTGGACCGGGCAATTGCTGATCGTCATTGATCCTGACAAAGGCAGCGGTCAGCACTTCGCAGAGCGCAGCGAGGAGTTGGTCAGGCAGATGCATGGCGTCGGGCAGGAGCGCATACCGGGTGACCGGCGTTATGAGGAACGAGAAAAATCACTCGTGGAGGGTATCGAAATTTCTCGAACCGAGTGGGCTAACCTGCAAGCGCTCGCAGCAGCAACCGATCGCTGACAAAGCCGTTCGTCGCTCGCTGGCTTGCGTTATCCGCCTTATACAAATACTGTATGTTTAAACAGTAAATTGAAAAGAGGCGGTTGCCATGTCCCTTGAAAACGTTGCAAGCACTACCACTGATCACGCATCCATCATTGCCGGCATGAATGAAATGCAGCGTGAAGACTTCCTGGCACTGGCGGCCGCGCTTCGTCAGTTCAATGCCTATGAACCGCTGGTGTCGATGGCCATTGTTAACGCTCAGAACGCGGGTGATTACCAGGTTCGCCTTGCTGCAGACTGACTTCGCTTTCAGCGCGCGCCCTGGTCACGCTTTCAGTCACTGCGGCTGAGCGTGCATGTCGGCGTTTGCCATTGCGTATCAAGCGAAGCGCCACCAATGTGCCGAACATCGAGACCACGAACCAGCCCAGCAGAAAGTTCACCACCCTTGATTCTCCAGATTACGGCCGCAGGGATTTATACCACTCTCAGCAACTGATAATCAGGTAGCCAGACAGAATCGACGCAAGCCTGTCTTGATCAGCTATATATGAAACGTATATGCTTCGTATATTCCATACGAGGTGAATCATGGGGCTGGTCAAAATTTCTGAACATATGCACGCCAATATCCGTGCAGCGAGTGCGGCACTCAGTCGATCGATCAATGCGCAGGCGGAGCACTGGATGCGGGTTGGTATGTTGAGCGAGTTGCACCCCGGACTGAATTACAGTGATATCTGCCAGATGCTGATCCGTACTGAAAACGCCGATGGCGTCGTACTGAGTGCGCAGACCTACGATATCTCGCCTGTTGAATCGCAGCCGAAGGTGGCTTCTCGATGAGCGGCCCGGTCAGCATCAAAAGTGAAGCGGATCTGGTTCAGCTGCGAATTGCCGGCAGGTTGGCTGCCGACGTTCTGGCCATGATCACCCCGCATGTAAAGGCGGGCGTCAGCACCGAGGCACTGGACGATATCTGCAATGAATACATCGTCAAAGAGCTGAAAGTAATCCCGGCCAATGTCGGTTATCACGGCTTTACCAAGACCACCTGCATCTCACCCAATGCGGTGGTGTGTCACGGCATACCGTCCGCGTCCGACATCCTCAAGGATGGCGATATCATCAACATCGACGTTGCCGTCATCAACGATGGTTGGTACGGCGATACCAGCCGCATGTACTTCGTCGGTGAAGTCAGTCCGTTGGCAAAGCGTCTGGTGCACACCACCTACGAAGCCACTCGTGCCGGTATTCACGCGGTACGTCCCGGAGCTACGCTGGGCGATATCGGCCATGCAATCCAGACGGTGGCGCACCGTGAAGGGTTCAGCGTTGTTCGTGAATATTGTGGCCACGGGATCGGTCGTAACTACCACGAAGATCCTCAGGTGTTGCACTACGGTGCACAAGGAAAGGGCATGCGCCTCAAGCCCGGCATGGTCTTTACCATTGAGCCGATGATCAATGCGGGCAAGCCGGGCACCAAGACATTGCCTGATGGCTGGACAGTGCTAACCAGAGACTTGTCTTTGTCTGCCCAGTGGGAGCACATGGTCGCGGTCACGGAGACCGGCTTCGAGCTGCTCACGCCATGGCCAGAGGGTACTGGCGAATACCCGGAGATCTGACATGAAAAAGCCCGACCTGAAACAGGTCGGGCTTTTTACGTTCTAGCCCTGGACTTCAAAGGCTTTGGCAGCAACTACACCTGCCGAACTAAGCTTGATCGGGTAATTGAGCGAACGCCCCGGCTCGCCTGGTGAATCGACGCTGCCGTGGTGAATCAGGCCGCCTTGTTGCAAGTACTCCAGGGTGTCCGCGACTGCGTTCTCCCCCCTATAGTTGTCGAGTACTTCTTTACCCAAACCTGCCGGGTGGGCTTTCAGGAGTCGGGTGAGGACTTCTTTTTCAAGGTCTTTATCGATTGTCATGCTTACCTCGCGTTGCTGGTTGATGAGCGCTGCTTGGTAATTGGGACCGTCTCAAAATGGGTTCGTTTAGAGTTTCTCGTTCCTGGGTGTCTTTTTCCAATGCACCTGGGTTACGCCCCGTCCCTCTGCCTGCTTGAGCGCGACTCGAATAGGCCCTGTCGCAACATTGTCGCCTACCTGCCAAACCCCCGCGTGCAGTGTGGCAATGTGCAGCGCGTCGCTTTCGCATAGCTGTAATGCCTGATGGCAAAAGTGTCGAGGTTCACCGCGAAACTGGTAATGAATTTCAAAATCCGTCTGATCTTTCATCATTGCCCCTGCCTGTGTTGTCTAGGGATGCGTCTCTGAAAATGTGTACTTCCTGGGTACCTGAGAGCTTGAGCCGGGATTGTGTCCGACGTGCTACCCAATCATTTAGAGATCGATACAGGCTTGCAAAAGACTTCAAGCGGCCTTGAATCGTACTGCTGCTCCAGCTATCGCTTTTCTGATGTTTTGTCCCGAAAAGAGATACGGAGATTTACACCGAATTGAACATAGTTGTACAAAACTCCGATGAGTGGCGATGTGCTTTATGGAGTCGAGAGGGACTGCGCCTCAGGCAGAGGAGAGCATTGCTAACCGGGCAACCTGTCCTTCAGGTTGCCCGATTCAGGTAGGCCGCTAACGGGCTCTTGAGACGGTTTTTTCGCAGCTTTTCAGATCTACCGGGCCTACGAACTCGTTGGCTCGTCCCATCACACAGGCAATCTTCTGATTACGCTGGCGCTCCCAGCTTTCCACGGGATACGTCTTGTTCCAGGCCTGATAAAGCTGCTGGTCCTGACGCGACAGACGCAAGTTGTACTGCTTGCTCATATAGAAATACGTGCGCGCAATCATGCCGCGAATGGAAGGCCGTGGCATGACCTTTTTGGCCTTGAAATCAACCTGAGTCAGGCACGATCCGTACTGGCCCGTTTGGGCCGGAAGCCAGCCAAAGCTAAAATTGTTTCGATCGCCGTTGACCTCGCCAATGCTGGGCACAAGGTTGTGCAGGTCGGCTTCGGCTTGCTGGAAAATCTTGTCATTCTTCGTACAGTTTTTGCGTCCGCCGTTTTGCCAGCATTGACGCAAATGACCGATTTGCCATGCCGGAACGATGTGCTCCCATTCAATGCGCTTGGCGCGCGTGGCGTTCTTGCGTGGGACATAGCCGCAACCGGCGATATCAACCTTGTTGCCACTGTATTTACAGCCGCAGTAAAACTCCGTTGACTGGGCGGAGTAGAGGCCCCAGGCAATTTTTTTCGCCTGGCTGAAGGTATGTGGCGCTTCTGCGTGAACGTTGAATGGAGCGGTGAGGAGCAGGGTTGTACAAAACAGGGTAAGGATTCGCACCATCATGCCGTCAGTCTTCCTTCGGCACTGTCCAGAAAATGTGTATACCGCCATCATCCCGATAGGCGAGGGTTACGTTGTCGTTTTCAGCGATCTCTTCAAGCAACTGATTCCACTCGTCTTCGATTTCATCTGGCAGACGGAATATCAAGGCCGCCTTGGCTTTCTGTGCCGTAGGTGAATTGATGATCTTTTGTACTCTTACGCCCAAACGTTCGTAGGAGCTGGGTAGGGACTGAGTTGCTGCGCTGGATTTCGCCACGGAAAAGGTTCCTGGGTTGCTGTACGGGCATACAGTATTTCACTGTGGGCTATTTCGCAACTTCTCTGTAGGAAAACAGAACGGACCTGTAGGCATCACCGTCTGGCACTCAGCGTTAAAGAAAAAAACGGCGTAGCCGATTGTTGTGTCAGGACTCCATTAATTCAGGATGACAGTCATGACTATTTTCACCGTCGGTTTTTCAGCGCCTGCGTTCAGTATCAGTGCGGGAACGACCCCCAGCACAGATGCTGTTACTGAAGACGAGAAGAAGCTCGATACGACGTCGGAAGAGAAAAAAATCAGCGGCGACATTTCCGATCATCTGAGTGTCTCTTCCAAACGGCTGCTCAAGCGTCTGGCCGAATTGCAGGAGCAGTTGCGTGACTTGAGGGCGAGGATGCAGTCCGCAGAAAACGCTGCCTATTCGAATCTCGCGGCCAAAAACTCGGCGGTGTCCAGCTTTCAAAGTCAGATAACCGCGGTCACCGGATCGATCATGTTGATGTCCGCTTCGTTGTTCAAAGAACTCGACAGAAGTGGTGGCATGGACATTACGGTGTAATCGTTACTCGATTATTTAGCGCCGCGCTCCGTTCCGGGCGTTGACAATCGTCGCGCCGTTTCTCATAGTTCGTTTCTCGCAAACGTTTGCGCCATGATCGTCGATCAGGGGTGCGATACTTTGCCCGACACAATAATCATAAGATCGGAGTGTACCCATGAAGCTGCCATTTGCTGGACGCGTTCTTGCCGTCGCTATGCTCGCTGCTGTTGCCGCAACAACCTCCCTCCCTGCTTTATCCGCTGACTCCGCGGAAAAGCCCAAAGTCGCGCTGGTGATGAAATCCCTTGCCAACGAGTTCTTCCGCACCATGGAAGACGGTGCCAAGGCTTACCAGAAAGAAAACGCTGACAAGTTTGATCTGATCTCCAACGGCATCAAGGACGAATCAGACACCTCCAGCCAGATCCGCATTGTCGAGCAGATGATCGTTTCCAAGGTCAACGCACTGGTCATCGCCCCTGCAGACTCCAAGGCGTTGGTGCCGGTCATCAAGAAGGCGATGGACGCCGGGATCACGGTCGTGAACATCGACAATCAACTGGACCCTGAGGTGCTGAAAAGCAAAGGCATCAGTGTGCCTTTTGTGGGACCCGATAATCGTAAAGGTGCCAGGCTGGTGGGTGAGTACCTGGCTCGCGACCTGAATCCGGGTGATGAAGTAGGCATTATCGAAGGCGTTTCCACGACCACCAACGCTCAGCAGCGCACAGCTGGGTTCAAGGATGCCATGGAAGCCAAACAGATGAAGATTGTCTCGGTTCAGTCTGGTAACTGGGAAATCGACAAAGGCAACGCCGTTGCTTCGCAAATGCTCAATGCCCACCCGAACCTGAAAGCGCTGCTGGCCGGTAACGACAGCATGGCGCTGGGCGCTGTTTCTGCCGTGCGAGCGGCAGGCAAAAAGGATCAGGTCAAAGTAGTGGGCTACGACAACATCAAGGCTATCCAGCCCATGATCAAAGACGGTCGAGTGCTGGCGACGGCTGATCAGTTCGCCGCCAGGCAAGCCATGTTCGGTATCGACGCGGCCTTGAAAATTCTCAAGGGCGAAAAAGTCGAGACAGTGAATGGGGTCATCGAAACGCCGGTCACGCTGGTCACTCAATCCAAACTGTAACTCCTTCGTCGAATGACTGCATCTGCCCGTCCTGGGCAGGTGCACGGAGAGATTTATGTCCGTTTCAGCTCAAACTGCTGTGCTTTCTGTCAGCGGTATAGGCAAAACCTACGCGCAACCCGTACTTGGCGATATCGACCTGACGTTGATGCGCGGCGAAGTGCTGGCCCTCACGGGGGAAAATGGCGCAGGAAAAAGTACTCTTTCGAAAATAATCGGCGGTCTGGAAGCGCCCACCACCGGGCAGATGCAGTTCCAGGGCGAAAGCTATCAGCCGACCAGTCGAACCCAGGCAGAAAAGCTGGGGGTGCGTATGGTGATGCAGGAACTCAACCTGCTGCCCACGCTGTCCGTTGCTGAAAACCTGTTTCTCGACAACCTGCCGCGACGTGCCGGCTGGATCAACCGCAAGCGTCTGCGTGAAGATGCGACGCAGGCCATGGCTCAAGTAGGGCTGGATGCAATCGACCCGGATACATTGGTCGGTGAACTGGGCATCGGTCATCAGCAGATGGTGGAGATCGCCCGCAATCTCATCGGTGACTGTCGCGTGCTGATTCTTGATGAGCCGACCGCCATGTTGACGGCTCGGGAAGTCGAGATGTTGTTCGAGCAGATCACCCGCCTGCAGGCACGCGGCGTGTCGATCATTTACATCTCTCACCGCCTTGAGGAATTGCAGCGTGTCGCGCAACGTATCGCTGTGCTGCGCGATGGCAAGCTGGTGTGCGTCGACGCTATCGCCAATTACAGCAGCGAGCAGTTGGTGACGTTGATGGTCGGTCGCGAACTGGGTGACAAGATCGATCTGGGGGCGCGCCAGATTGGGGAAGTCGCACTGAGCATCAAAGGCCTGAGTCGGGGTGACAAGGTTCGGGATGTCTCGTTTCAGGTTCGCAAAGGCGAAATCTTCGGTATCTCCGGATTGATCGGTGCGGGTCGTACCGAGCTTATGCGCCTGATCTACGGTGCCGATCTGGCCGATAGCGGCACCATCGAGTTGGGTAGTCCGCTGCGCAGTGTTTCGATTCGTTCACCTGCCGACGCCGTTCGCCAGGGTATCGCGTTGATCACTGAAGACCGCAAGGGCGAGGGGCTTTTGCTGACCCAGTCCATCAGCGCCAATATCGCCCTGGGCAACATGGATGCAGTCTCGGCTGGCGGACTGGTCAAGGCTCAAGATGAGACGAGCCTGGCGCAACGGCAGATCGATGCCATGCACATCCGCAGTTCCGGTCCGGCGCAGTTGGTTTCCGAGCTTTCCGGTGGCAATCAGCAGAAGGTGGTGATTGGTCGATGGCTGGAGCGTGACTGTCCGATCATGCTGTTCGATGAACCAACCCGGGGCATCGATGTTGGTGCCAAATTCGATATCTACGGGTTGTTTGGTGAGCTGACCCGTCAGGGCAGGGCGCTGGTCGTGGTCTCCAGTGATTTGCGCGAGCTGATGCTGATCTGTGATCGCATCGGCGTGCTGTCTGCCGGACGCCTGATCGACACCTTCGAGCGCGACAGCTGGACCCAGGACGAACTGCTCGCTGCCGCATTTGCCGGCTATCAAAAACGCGACGCGCTGCTCAGTGAAGCCGCGCCGAGGACTGCTTGATGAAAACCTCCACCCCTTCACCGGCTTTGCCTTCACCGGCCAAACGCAGCGGCACCTATTTCGGCCTGGGGACTTATCTGGGCCTGGCGGGTGCTCTGCTGGCGATGATCGTGCTGTTCTCGCTGCTCAGTGACCATTTCCTTTCGTACAACACCTTCAGCACCATCGCCAACCAGATCCCGGACTTGATGGTGTTGGCAGTCGGCATGACCTTTGTGCTGATCATCGGCGGCATTGACCTGTCGGTGGGTTCGGTGCTGGCACTGGCGGCTTCAGCCGTCAGTGTGGCCATTCTTGGCTGGGGCTGGAGCATTATCCCGGCTGCATTGTTTGGCATGGCATGCGCCGCACTCGCCGGGACGATTACCGGATCCATCACTGTTGCCTGGCGGATTCCATCATTCATCGTGTCGCTGGGCGTGCTGGAAATGGCCCGGGGTGTCGCGTACCAGATGACCGACTCGCGCACGGCCTACATTGGCGACTCGTACGCCTGGTTATCGGACCCTTTTGCCTTCGGCATCTCGCCTTCTTTTGTGATTGCCTTGCTGGTCATTATTGTCGCTCAGGCGTTGCTTACCCGTACCGTATTCGGGCGCTACCTGATTGGCATTGGCACCAATGAAGAGGCCGTGCGGCTGGCGGGCATCAATCCCAAGCCTTACAAGATTCTGGTGTTCTCGTTGATGGGCCTGCTGGCGGGCGTGGCTGCGCTGTTCCAGATTTCCCGCCTGGAGGCGGCTGACCCTAACGCAGGCTCGGGCCTGGAGCTGCAAGTTATTGCCGCAGTGGTGATCGGCGGTACCAGTCTGATGGGCGGGCGCGGTTCGATCATCAGTACCTTCTTCGGTGTCCTGATCATCTCCGTGCTGGCGGCCGGGCTGGCGCAAATTGGTGCCACGGAGCCGACCAAGCGGATTATTACCGGCGCAGTGATTGTTATCGCGGTAGTGCTCGACACCTATCGTAGCCATCGCGCCAAGCGCCAGGTCTGATATGGCAACGATCAAAGATGTAGCGGCATTGGCCGGTATTTCCTACACCACGGTTTCTCATGTCCTGAATAAATCCAGGCCCGTGAGCGATGAGGTCAGGATCAAGGTCGAAGCAGCCATCAAGCAACTGGATTATGTGCCCAGTGCAGTAGCGCGTTCTCTTAAAGCCAAAACCACGTCGACTATCGGGCTGCTGATCCCCAATGGCGTGAACCCCTATTTTGCCGAGTTGGCACGAGGCATCGAAGACTACTGCGAGCGCAACGGTTTCTGCGTGATTCTGTGTAATTGCGATGACAATGCGGATAAACAGCGGGGCTATCTGCGCGTGCTGTTGGAGAAGCGCGTCGATGGGCTGATCGTGTCCTCGGTGGGCGGCGATCCTGGTCTGGATGGTGGCCTCGCCGGTGTACGCACGCCGATGGTAGTGGTCGACAGGGAGCTGGAGGGTATTGATGCCGACCTGGTGCGTATAGATCATGAACTGGGCGGTTATCTGGCAACCCATCATCTGCTGGGGTTGGGGCATCGACACATCGCCTGCATTCATGGACCGGCGCAAACCAGTGTGGCGCGACTAAGGCTGCGTGGTTACGAGCGAGCCATGGCAGAAGCAGGCATCAAGGTTGAGGCGCATTGGGTGATCGAAAGCGATTACACCAGTCCGGGAGGCTATCAGGCGGCTGTCAGCCTGCTGGAGGACAACCCGCCAACTGCCATTTTTGCGGGTAATGACATGATCGGGATTGGCGTGTTGCGCGCTGCGGCCGAGCGTAATTTACGCGTGCCAAAAGACTTGTCAGTGGTGGGGTTCGATGACATCGAAATGAGCCGCTATGTCTATCCTGCGCTGACGACCGTGGGTCAGTCGATTGTAGAACTGGGCGAGAGTGCCGCGCAGATGCTGTTGCGGCGCATCACCGGGCCCTTCGACGGCGTGACCGAGCAGCGTGTCGTGTCCCCAAGCATTGTGTTGCGTGAATCTACGGCGCCGCCAGCCACATAATGACGTTGAGTAAAAACTACCTCGAGTAAGAACGATGAACGTGAAAAACAATGCAGAGATGTCGCACGCCCAGGTAGTGGTGGTCGGCAGTTTGAATATGGATCTGGTTACGCGAGCGCAACGCCTGCCGGGTCCGGGGGAAACCTTGAGTGGGGATTCGTTTGCTACCGTATCCGGCGGCAAAGGCGCCAATCAGGCTGTCGCAGCGGCGCGGCTGGGCGCGCGCGTGGCGATGATCGGTTGCGTAGGGGATGACGCCTATGGTGAGCAACTGCGTGCCGCTTTACTGGCCGAGCAGATCGATTGTCAGGGGCTCACTACCGTGGTGGGTGTGTCCACCGGAATCGCTTCGATTGTGGTCGATGCCAATGGCCAGAACGCGATCATTATTGTTGCCGGGGGCAATGGCCAGCTGACGCCGGATATCACTGACCGTTTTGATGCGCTGCTCGGTGCTGCACAGGTGGTGATCTGTCAGCTTGAAGTGCCATTGCCCACCGTTGCTCATGTGTTGCGTCGAGCGCGTGAACTGGGCAAGACGGTCATTCTCAACCCTGCGCCAGCATCTGCTGCGTTGCCCGATCAGTGGTATTCGTTGATTGATTATCTGATCCCCAATGAAACCGAGGCAGCGATTCTGAGCGGTATTGCGGTGGACTCGCTGTCGTCTGCAGAGCGCGCAGCGCGGTCCCTTCTGGACGCGGGCGCAGGCAAGGTGATCATTACTCTGGGAGAGCAGGGCGCGTTATTGGCATCGGGGCAGGGCATGGAGCAGTTTCCTGCGCCGCGCGTGACTGCGGTCGACAGCACGGCTGCGGGTGATACATTTGTCGGCGGTTTCGCCGCGGCGCTGGCTGAAGGTCGCACTGAAGCCGAGGCGATTCGTTTCGCGCAAAAGGCTGCGGCGTTGTCGGTAACCCGAGCGGGTGCGCAACCTTCCATCCCTGATCGTGCTGAAGTACTAAGGTTTGACCCTACATGAAAAAAACACCCTTGCTGAATATCGCTCTTTCCCGCGTCATCGCGTCCCTGGGGCACGGCGATATCGTGATGATTGTTGACGCTGGCATGCCGATTCCGGCAGGCGTGGAGTTGATTGATCTGGCGTTGACTCGTGGGATGGTCGACTTCGCCAGTGCACTGGATACCGTACTGAGTGAAATGCAGGTCGAAAGCCATGTGCTGGCCGAAGAAATCATGTTCAAGAAGCCTCCCGCCCTGAGCGTTATCGAGGGCCTTAATCTGGATGGCGATCTGGGTGAGCAGCGGCTGCTCAGTCATGAGGCGCTCAAGGCCCTGAGCAAAAGTGCCAAAGCGATCGTGCGTACCGGTGAGTGCGAGCCATACAGCAACATTGCGCTGGTCGCCGGTGTGGTTTTCTGATTGTCCGTAAAGTCATTTAATCTGAACAGGGAGTTCGCTATGCAAGCATTGCCAATCATCAAACAGTTATTCCGGAGCCTGCTGCTTTTGTCCATTCTCAGTGCAAGCGTGGCCCAGGCCGCAGAAAAACGCGACTTGATCATCGATACCGATCCGGGAGCCGATGACGTGGTGGCGTTGCTGCTTGCACTGGCATCCCCCGAGGAGTTGAACGTTCTGGGGATTACGACCGTGGCGGGCAATGTGCGTCTGGACAAAACCTCTCGCAATGCACGACTGGCCCGCGAGTGGGCGGGGCGCGAAGAAGTGCCGGTATACGCCGGTGCGTCCAAGCCTTTGGTGCGTACGCCGATCTATGCGGAGAATGTCCACGGTCAGGAAGGTTTGCCCGGGGTGCCCGTGCATGAACCCAAGCAGGGGCTTGCCCAGGGTAATGCGGTGCAGTACCTGATTCACACCTTGCGCAAGGCCAAACCGCACAGCATCACCATCGCCATGCTGGGGCCGCAAACCAACCTGGCTCTGGCACTGGTACAGGATCCGGAAATCACTCAGGGCATCAAGGAAGTCGTCGTGATGGGCGGAGCGCACTTCAATGGCGGGAATATCACGCCGGTTGCCGAGTTCAACCTGTTCGCCGACCCTCATGCTGCTCAAGTGGTTCTGGCCAGCGGCGTCAAACTGACCTACCTGCCGCTGGACGTCACTCACAAAATACTCACCAGCGAGCAGCGTCTTGCGCAGATCGCCGCATTGAATAATCAGGCGGGCAAACTGGTCGGCAGTATTCTCAATGAGTACGTGAAGCTGGACATGACTCACTATGGTCTGCCCGGCGGGCCGGTGCATGACGCCAGTGTCATTGCCTGGTTGCTCAAGCCTGAGTTGTTCAGCGGCAGGCAGATCAACGTGGCTGTCGATAGCCGTGAAGGCATAGGTTTTGGGCAGACCGTTGCCGACTGGTACGACACGCTCGGCCGGGACAAGAACGTCTTCTGGGTCGAAAGTGGCGACGCGCAGGGCTTCTTCGATCTGCTGACCAGTCGCTTGTCACGCCTTAAATAAAGCCTCTCTGAGAAACCGGCAGGCGCTTGTTACGCCTTGCCGGTCTCGTTCGGGTAACGAGCAAGTACTTGCGTGATGAATGCCAGCGCGCCCTCTGTGCCCAACTCCTTTACCAGCAAGTCCACAGCAATGATCGCCAGCTCTTCCGGGTTGCCAGGGCTGTGTGATGAATGTCCCTGGTGCCATTTCGCCTTGATGTCTGCATCGATGGATACGACTGCCATTGCTGCCTCGTCTCGTCGTCTGAAAGGGAGATCCTTTACAGAGTGCGGCCTGGGCGGCCGAACGCCAGTTCCAGTAAAGCATTTCAGCCGCTGTTTGACACTGCAACCTACGGCGGTAACTCAGTGACGAGTCAGAACCCGGTGCATACGTACTCATGTTTTGTGACGATTTGCTGAGACGTGGCGCATCAAGCTCGGGCAGACTGCGCAGCGGTCTGTACTGATGGCCTGGAACTGGCCATGTGTTGCAACGAATGGGTTGCGGCGCTGTCGCAAGGATTCAGCTTATGTTTATCGGTCAAGGAGTCTGTATGCCGTGGAAAATCTCTTCAGTCGGGTTTGCTGTTGCGTTGTCGTTGCTGGCAGGGTGCAGCAGTACGTCTGAGTCAACAGCTCAAGAACCGAATGCTCCGGTTGCCAGTGGGCGCTGCGACGCCGCAGGTGCTCAGTTCGCCGTAGGTCAGCAAGCATCGGCTGCGTTGCTCGCCCAGGCCCGAGCCAAAGCAGGGGCGCAAGATGCCCGGTTCATTGGTGCCAACGATATGGTCACCCTGGAATACCGCTCCAATCGCGTCAATCTCAACACCGATGCCAATGGCAAGGTCGTGCGGGTCAACTGCGGCTAAGCCGAGCCTTTCCTGTACCCATAAAAAAACCCCGTCAGTGACGGGGTTTTTTTAGATCGCCTGGATTACTCCGCGCGAACCTGAGCAGCTTGCATGCCCTTTTGGCCTTTCTCAGCCACGAACGAAACGGTCTGGCCTTCTTTCAGGCTTTTGAAACCGTCGCTTTCGATAGCTTTGAAGTGTACGAACAGGTCGTCACCGCCACCCTGTGGGGTGATAAAGCCGAAGCCTTTTTCGTCGTTGAACCATTTTACGGTGCCGGTTTGGCGATTAGACATGGTGAATCTCCAAGAACATAATTTTTTCAGTGTACGTGTTGCTCAGGCCAACTGGGCACACCGGCCTATCATAGTCGAAATGTGGGAATGTAGAACTTTTTCAGTAAGAACTTTGAGCATTAACCGTAGGTAAACCCGGAATAACTTCTCTAAGTCACCCTGTTTCTGACGCTCAAAGTCACATTGAGTCGTAAGTAGACGGGGCTGAAAGGCTCGTATTTCAAGGCCTTCAGAGTTCGCTCTCAGTCATCCTGAAAACATGCCCCGCCTTACTTCGTGAAGTCATATAGATGAATTATTTTTTTGGCTGAGTGCAGTTTTTGGCGACCAGATCACTCATTTTTTTAGTTTGTTCAGGGGTTGGTGGCGGATTGGCATTACTCATTTTTTCAATTTCCGCACTGCTGAAGTTTTTGCTCACTTGCTCAGCGCCACACTCGCAATGGGATTTCGCTGAGGCTGCATCAAGCTTTTGTCCCGCGGTGGCCACGCAATCCTGGATGAACTTGGCTTTGGTTGGAGCGCTCATCGCTGCTTGAGCGCTGAGTGGCATTGCCAGGGCGATTGGGGCGAGCAGGGCGAGTAAACGTGTAAGCTTCATGGCGTTTTCCTTTATAGGGTTCAACGTATTTGCTGCAGGTTGCACAGCTATCTGACGATGAGTGTGGACGCCAGTTCAGTTTGAAAATTACGAGGCGAACGCGGATGCTGCAATTGATTGATCCTGCGTGCATGTGAATGGGTTGAGCTGTGATAGGATGCGCGTCCTTTATATCTGTCTGCGTCTGGCTGGTGTTCTTTTCGCCGTCGTTGTGCAGTTTTTATTTCAAACCAGTCATCTGGTTCGGTTCAAGGTTGGCCGCGAGGCTCCTGCCACTGTGAGGCAGGCATACCACCGGATCACGTACTGGCTCATCCCAACCCACGTGACCTTTGGTAGGGGTCACCACTAGGAGAGGAGGCGCCATGCCCACCATTACTCTTCCCGACGGCAGTCAACGCTCATTCGATCATCCGGTTTCCGTAGCCGAGGTCGCGCTTTCCATTGGTGCAGGTCTGGCCAAGGCCACCGTTGCCGGTAAAGTCGACGGTCAGCTGGTCGACGCCAGCGATCTGATCGAGAAAGACGCCACCCTGCAGATCATTACCCCCAAGGATCAGGAAGGGCTGGAGATCATCCGCCACTCGTGCGCCCATCTGGTAGGTCATGCGGTCAAGCAGCTGTATCCAACTGCAAAGATGGTCATCGGGCCAGTCATCGATGACGGCTTTTATTACGATATCGCTTATGAGCGCCCGTTCACGCCTGACGACATGGCGGCGATCGAGCAGCGCATGCAGCAGCTGATCGAAAAAGATTACGACGTCATCAAGAAGGTCACTCCGCGCGCCGAAGTGATCGACGTGTTCACTGCGCGTCACGAAGATTACAAACTGCGTCTGGTTGAAGACATGCCAGAGCAGCAGACCATGGGTCTGTACTACCACGAAGAATACGTCGACATGTGTCGCGGCCCGCACGTGCCGAACACTCGCTTCCTCAAGTCCTTCAAGCTGACCAAGCTGTCCGGTGCTTACTGGCGCGGCGATGCCAAAAACGAGCAGCTGCAACGGGTCTATGGCACCGCCTGGGCCGACAAGAAGCAACTGGCTGCTTATATCCAGCGCATCGAAGAAGCTGAAAAGCGCGATCACCGTAAAATCGGCAAGCGTCTTGGGTTGTTCCACACCCAGGAAGAAGCGCCGGGCATGGTGTTCTGGCATCCACAGGGCTGGACTCTGTATCAGGTGCTTGAGCAGTACATGCGCAAAGTGCAGCGCGAGAATGGTTATCTGGAGATCAAGACGCCGCAGGTGGTTGATCGCTCCCTGTGGGAGAAGTCAGGTCACTGGGCGAACTACGCCGATAACATGTTCACCACCGAATCCGAGAGCCGCGACTACGCAATCAAGCCGATGAACTGCCCATGCCACGTGCAGGTGTTCAATCAGGGCCTGAAAAGCTACCGTGAGCTGCCGATGCGTCTGGCCGAGTTTGGTGCTTGCCACCGTAACGAGCCGTCCGGTGCGTTGCACGGTATCATGCGCGTTCGTGGCTTCACTCAGGATGACGCGCACATCTTCTGTACTGAAGATCAGATGCAGGCGGAATCCGCGGCGTTCATCAAGCTGACCCTGGATGTCTATGCCGACTTCGGCTTCAAGGACATCGAGCTGAAGCTGTCGACTCGTCCTGAAAAGCGTGTGGGTTCCGATGAGCTGTGGGATCGCGCTGAAAGCGCGCTGGCATCGGCGCTCGATAGCGCGGGTCTGCCTTATGATCTGCAGCCGGGCGAGGGCGCGTTCTACGGTCCGAAGATCGAGTTCTCGTTGAAAGACTGCCTCGGTCGTGTCTGGCAGTGTGGTACCCTGCAGCTCGACTTTAACTTGCCGATCCGTTTGAGCGCCGAATATGTCTCCGAAGACAACAGCCGTAAACATCCGGTCATGTTGCACCGGGCGATTCTCGGTTCTTTCGAGCGTTTCATCGGGATTTTGATCGAGCACTACGAAGGTGCATTCCCGGCCTGGCTGGCGCCCACTCAGGCAGTGATCATGAATATCACTGATAAACAGGCAGATTTTGCCCTTGAAGTGGAAAAAACTCTCGCTGAAAGCGGTTTTCGTGCCAAGTCCGACTTGAGAAATGAAAAGATCGGCTTTAAAATCCGTGAGCATACTTTGCTCAAGGTCCCTTATCTCCTCGTGATTGGAGATCGGGAAGTTGAAATGCAAACTGTCGCTGTGCGTACACGCGAAGGTGCAGACCTCGGCTCGATGCCGGTCGCCCAGTTCGCTGAATTCCTCGCACAAGCGGTTTCCCGGCGTGGTCGCCAAGATTCGGAGTAATTACTATTAAGCGTGAAATGAGACAAGATAAACGAGCTGCACCGAAAGCCCCGATCAACGAGAATATCTCGGCACGCGAGGTTCGGTTAATTGGAGCTGAAGGCGAGCAGCTTGGGATTGTGTCAATTGAAGACGCGCTGCTTAAGGCTGAAGAGGCCAAGCTGGATCTGGTGGAAATTTCCGCCGATGCAGTACCCCCTGTCTGTAAGCTGATGGACTACGGCAAATCGATCTTCGAAAAGAAGAAGCAGGTTGCCGCTGCCAAGAAAAATCAGAAACAGATCCAGGTTAAAGAAATCAAGTTTCGTCCAGGGACGGAGGAAGGGGATTACCAGGTAAAACTACGCAACCTGGTACGTTTCCTGAGTGACGGGGACAGGGCCAAGGTATCGTTAAGATTCCGCGGTCGTGAGATGGCCCACCAGGAGCTGGGCATGGAACTGTTGAAGCGGGTTGAAGGTGACCTTCTCGAATACGGTTCCGTTGAGCAGCATCCTAAGATGGAAGGACGCCAGCTGATTATGGTCATCGCCCCGAAAAAGAAGAAATAACCACCAGGGCACGGCAGGCCTTGCGGTTATGTTTATCAACTGAATGCGGAGTATCCGAACATGCCAAAGATGAAGACTAAAAGTGGTGCAGCTAAGCGGTTTTTGAAAACTGCTAACGGCATCAAGCACAAACACGCTTTCAAGAGCCACATTCTGACCAAAATGTCGACCAAGCGTAAGCGTCAACTGCGCGGTAGCAGCTTGCTGCATCCGTCTGACGTGGCAAAAGTCGAGCGCATGCTGCGCCTTCGTTAATTTTGATCAAGAATATAGGAAGTAACTCATGGCTCGTGTAAAGCGTGGCGTCATTGCCCGTAAGCGTCACAAAAAAATTCTGAAACTTGCTAAAGGCTACTACGGCGCGCGTTCACGCGTATTCCGTGTTGCCAAGCAAGCGGTAATCAAGGCAGGCCAATACGCCTACCGTGACCGTCGTCAGAAAAAACGTCAGTTCCGCGCTCTGTGGATCGCTCGTATCAACGCTGGTGCTCGTATCAACGGTCTGTCCTACAGCCGTTTCATCGCCGGCCTGAAAAAAGCGTCCATCGAGATCGACCGTAAGGTTCTGGCTGATCTGGCAGTGAACGAAAAAGCGGCGTTTGCTGCGATTGTCGAGAAAGCTAAAGCCACCTTGGCCTAAGTCCCCGACAATCACCGGGCCTCAGTTTCTGAGGCTCGGTGTTAAACGTCATAAATAGGGGAAGAGCCTAAAAGCTCTTCCCCTATTTCGTATCTGGAGTCTGTACATGGAAAACCTGGACGCGCTGGTCTCGCAAGCTCTTGAGGCTGTGCAGAGCGCTGAAGATATCAATGCCCTGGAGCAAATCCGGGTTCAATACCTTGGCAAGAAAGGTGAGTTGACTCAGGTGATGAAGACCCTGGGGAATTTGCCTGCAGAAGAGCGTCCGCAAGTCGGCGCCCTGATCAACGTAGCCAAGGAGCGTGTCACAGAGGTTCTCAATGCCCGCAAGGCGCAGTTCGAGGAAGCGGATCTTGCCGCTAAACTCGCCGCCGAGTCCATTGACGTGACCCTGCCTGGCCGCGGCCAGACCTCAGGCGGTCTGCACCCCGTTACCCGTACTCTGGAACGCATCGAACAATTCTTCACCCACATTGGCTACGGCATCGCCGAAGGCCCTGAGGTGGAAGACGATTACCACAACTTCGAAGCGCTCAACATCCCAGGCCATCACCCGGCCCGGTCGATGCATGACACCTTCTATTTCAATGCGAACATGCTGTTGCGCACCCATACCTCACCGGTACAGGTCCGCACCATGGAATCGCAGCGTCCGCCGATCCGCATTGTCTGCCCAGGCCGTGTGTACCGCAGCGACTCCGATATTACCCACTCGCCGATGTTCCATCAGGTCGAAGGCCTGCTGGTTGATCGCGACATCAACTTCGCCGACCTCAAAGGCACAATCGAAGAGTTCCTGCGGGTGTTCTTCGAAAAAGAACTGGCCGTGCGTTTCCGCCCGTCTTACTTCCCGTTCACCGAGCCGTCCGCCGAAGTCGACATGGAGTGCGTGATGTGCAGCGGTAAAGGCTGCCGTGTCTGCAAACAGACTGGCTGGCTTGAAGTCATGGGCTGCGGCATGGTTCACCCGAACGTGCTGCGCATGTCCGGCATCGACCCTGAAGAGTTCTCGGGCTTTGCCTTCGGCATGGGCGTGGAGCGTCTGGCCATGCTGCGTTACGGCGTCAACGACTTGCGTCTGTTCTTCGACAACGACTTGCGGTTCCTCGCGCAATTTCGCTGAGGCGCTTCGCGGCAGCCCGCCAATGGCCGCTGTCGTAGAGCACCGGAGTCGCCCGTAACGCATTTTTTTGGAGAGCAGGATGAAATTCAGTGAACAATGGTTGCGCGGCTGGGTAAGCCCGCAAGTATCCCGCGACGAGCTAGTTGCCCGCTTGTCGATGGCCGGTCTTGAAGTTGATAGCGTCACCCCGGCCGCTGGTGTATTCAGCGGCGTGATCGTCGGCGAAGTACTGAGCACCGAGCAACACCCCGATGCCGACAAACTGCGCGTATGCCAGGTCAGCAACGGTTCGGAAACCTTTCAGGTCGTCTGCGGCGCTCCAAACGTGCGCCCGGGTCTGAAAATTCCATTCGCCATGATCGGTGCCGAGTTGCCGGGCGATTTCAAAATCAAGAAAGCCAAGCTGCGTGGCGTTGAATCCAACGGCATGCTCTGCTCCCAGTCCGAGCTGCAAGTGGGCGAGGGCAATGACGGTTTGATGGAGCTGCCAGCCGATGCGCCGGTGGGTGAAGACTTCCGTGTTTACCTTGAGCTGGATGATGCCAGCATCGAAGTGGACCTGACGCCAAACCGTGGCGACTGCCTGTCGTTGGCCGGTCTTGCTCGTGAAGTCGGCGCGCTCTATGCCATCCCTGTGGCTGTGCCGGCCGTTGCCGCTGTTCCCGTGACGCACGATGAAGTGCGTCCGGTTGACGTGTTGGCGACCAGCGCTTGCCCGCGTTATCTCGGCCGTGTGATTCGCAATGTCGACCTGTCGCGTCCAACCCCGTTGTGGATGGTTGAGCGTCTGCGTCGGTCCGACATTCGCAGCATTGATGCCGTGGTCGACATCACCAATTACGTGATGATCGAACTGGGTCAACCATTGCACGCGTTCGATCTGGCTGAAATCAACGGTGGCATTCGTGTCCGTATGGCAGAAGAGGGCGAGAAGCTCGTTCTGCTGGACGGCCAGGAAGTCAGCCTGCGAGCCGACACTCTGGTTATCGCTGACCACCAGCGCGCTCTGGCCATCGCCGGCGTGATGGGCGGGGAACACAGCGGTGTATCCAGCACGACTCGTGACGTATTCCTCGAAAGCGCGTTCTTCGACCAGATCGCCGTCGCGGGCAAGGCCCGTTCGTATGGCCTGCACACTGACGCTTCGCACCGCTACGAGCGCGGTGTTGACTGGCAGTTGGCACGCAAGGCCATGGAGCGAGCTACTGGCCTGCTGCTGGAAATCACTGGTGGCGAAGCTGGCCCCGTGATTGAAGCTGTCAGCGAGAAAGATCTGCCGTCAATCGCGCCGGTCACTTTGCGCGCCGAGCGTATCGAGCAGATGCTGGGCCTGAAAATGGACCCGGTCGAAATCGAAGGCTTGTTGACTGGCCTGGGCTTGACCGTTTCAGCTGCAGCGGCAGGGCAGTGGCGCGTAGAAGTGCCGAGTCATCGCTTCGATATCAGCCTTGAAGTCGACCTGATCGAAGAACTGGCTCGCCTATACGGCTACAACCGTCTGCCGGTTCGTTACCCGCAGGCGCGTCTGGCACCGCAAGCCAAGGCTGAAGCCCGTAGCGATCTGCCCGAGCTGCGTCGCCTGTTGGTCGCTCGCGGCTATCAGGAAGCGATCACCTACAGCTTCATCGATCCCAAGCAATTTGAGCTATTCAGCCCTGGCGCTGAGCCGTTGCTGCTGGCAAATCCGATCTCCAACGACATGGCCGCCATGCGCGCCTCGTTGTGGCCTGGCCTGGTCAAGTCTTTGCAGCACAACCTCAATCGTCAGCAGGATCGTGTACGTCTGTTCGAAAGCGGCCTGCGCTTCGTCGGTCAGCTGGACGGTCTGAAACAAGAGCCGATGCTGGCCGGCGTGGTCTGTGGCAGCCGTTTGCCGGAAGGCTGGGCACAGGGCCGTGATGTGATCGACTTCTTCGACGTCAAGGCTGATGTTGAAGCCGTTCTAGGCTTCGCCGGTGCGCTAGACGCTTTCAAATTCGTGTCTGGTAAACATCCAGCACTGCACCCGGGCCAGACAGCGCGCATCGAACGTGATGGTCGCGAAGTTGGCTATGTGGGTGCCATTCACCCTGAGTTGTCGAAAACCCTGGGACTGGATCGTCCGGTATTCGTTTTCGAGCTGATTCTGGCTGAAGTTGCACTGGGTAAAATGCCGAAATTCCAGGAGTTGTCGCGCTTTCCTGAAGTAAGACGTGACCTGGCGCTACTGGCTGATGAAGGCGTTGCAGCCACTGCAGTTCTTGACGTTATTCGAGAAAATGCAGGCGAATGGCTCACAGACCTAAGGCTATTTGATGTTTATCAGGGTAAAGGCATTGATCCGCATAGAAAAAGCCTTGCAGTTGGCTTGACCTGGCAGCATCCATCGCGCACTCTTAACGACGATGAGGTCAATGCGGCAACGCATAAAATCCTCACCTCACTCGAGGAAAGGTTAAACGCCACGTTAAGGAAGTAGCGTATGGGGGCTCTGACGAAAGCTGAGATGGCCGAACGTCTGTACGAAGAGCTGGGCCTGAATAAACGAGAAGCCAAGGAATTGGTCGAGCTGTTCTTCGAGGAAATCAGGCACGCTCTGGAAGATAATGAACAGGTCAAATTGTCCGGTTTCGGCAATTTTGACCTGCGAGATAAACGCCAGCGGCCTGGTAGAAACCCGAAGACCGGGGAAGAAATTCCTATCACGGCTCGCCGTGTTGTCACGTTCCGTCCAGGGCAGAAGTTGAAGGCCCGAGTTGAGGCTTATGCTGGAACCAAGTCATAACGACGAGTTACCGCCGATACCAGGCAAACGCTACTTCACCATCGGTGAGGTCAGCGAGCTCTGCGCGGTGAAACCGCACGTTTTGCGCTATTGGGAACAGGAATTTCCTCAGCTCAACCCCGTCAAACGACGCGGCAACCGCCGGTATTATCAGCGCGAAGACGTGCTGATGATCCGGCAGATCCGCGGCTTGCTCTATGAGCAAGGCTTCACCATTGGTGGTGCGCGGCTGCGTATGACCGCTGGCGAACCCAAGGATGAGACTCAGGATTACAAGAAACTGCTCCGGCAGATGATCGTCGAGCTGGAAGACGTTCTGGTGGTATTGGGCAAGTAGAAATCGCCCGGATACTTCCATAATTCAAAAGCTTAGGTTATATTCCTCGAAGTTTTCGCAGCATGGGAAACTGATACACGCCTAGTCGGGGCGTAGCGCAGCCCGGTAGCGCACTTGCATGGGGTGCAAGGGGTCGAGTGTTCGAATCACTCCGTCCCGACCATTTAATTCAATGAAAAAGCCCAGCTTTCACGAGTTGGGCTTTTTCATGTCTGCGAGATTTTCGAGCCTTCTCGATGCTCATCCTTCCTGCTCTTCAATTGTCAGCACCGAACCTCTTGAATCGGTTGCTGAGACCACGTCGGTGCCTCGTTGAAGTAATGTCCCAAACACTGGCATGATCTCGGCACTCAAAAAGTGAGAACCACAATTGTCTGAGAATCTTCCAGAGTTCGCGCTTCAAAGGGTGAGATTGAGGCCTGTCCGGCCGGCAGATTTGCCAGCGGTCTATGCTGGCTTGTCCGATCCTCAAGTCATCGCTCACTATGGAGTTTCGTACTCCAGCCTTGAGGCGACCGAGGTGCAAATGCGCTGGTTTGAGGAAATAGTTGCCGAACAAACGGGGGCTTGGTGGGCTATCGCGGAGTTTAAAAACGACTCAATAATAGGTGCCTGCGGTTTCAATGACTGGAGCCATGAGCATCGCCGCACAGAGCTTGGGTATTGGCTCATGCCTGCCTACTGGCGCCAAGGGCTATTGACCGAGGCTCTGCCTTCTGTGTTTCGCTATGCGTTCAATGCTTTGGGTGTTCATCGAATCCACGCTGATGTCGAGCCCGCCAACGCAGCGAGCTGCGCCTTGCTTCGCAAGCTCGGGTTTCATCTGGACGGAACTCTGCGGGACGTCGAGCTTAAAGACGGTGAGTTCTTGAGCCTGCATCAGTACAGCCTGCTGCGCACTGACTCAGCTGCCCAGGATTACTGTGATTAGCAGCATTAAAGCTTCATCTCCGCCGCCAGCCCCTAAGAGTAAATGAGGACAAGACTGACGGGTGGATTCGGGTGGTGATATAAAGTGCGGGTCGCTATGGCTGGCAGCGCGCTGGCGAATTTTTCTATTAGTAGGGAGTTAGTAATGTCGCCGATCAGGATGTCTGTCTTGTCGCTTTGTCTGGGCATACTGGGCTATACCGGCAGCACTTTGGCGAGCTCGGAGGATGAAAAGCAGCAGGGCCTTGTAGTCTTGGTTGCGATGGAGCAGGTCTGCAATAACGCGAACCCTGGTATGAAGAGCGATGTCGAGAACGCGATGGCATCGGATCCCACCATTGACGAGGCGACAAAGACGGAAGTGAGAAAAATCAAATCCGACCCTGCCTATAAATCTAAAGTGAGCAACACCGCTGAAAACTTGATTCACTCCCCGATGGGAGCTTATGTCGCCAAAGACCTGTGCAAGAACTACGGCGCGAAATGATCAATTTCATTCTGCGCTAGTGAATGGTTGACACAGGGCCCGGTTTCTCGGTGTGTACTTATCCGCATCGGTGCTGCATGTCAGAGGGCGAACCTCCGCCCGCCGTATTGGCTGCCCTGTGACAAGCTTTCGGGTAATCGGTATTTACGTTCCGGCGAGATTGCAGGCCGCTGCGCGCGCACTGAGAGTATCGGGTTGGCGTGGCGCTGGTTGTTTAGTTAGTAACGTCGAGGCTGTTAGCATGGGCGCTCATTAGAGTGTGGGAGTTGCTATGCGCCAAGTTGTTAAAAGGGCACTGAGCGTGATTGCATCAGAGAGCTGCGAGCGTGAATACACTGATGCGTTTGGGCAGTTGTCATTGAGTTTGGCGAGCAAAATTTGGCTGAGCGGCTGTTTGCCGATATTCCCGACTCTTTCTCATTCTAATGGTGAACGAAGTGATAGGGTATAAGGCAGGTGCTAAATCAGTTGCGGTTCACATCTTTTTGCTGCGAATGAAGAATTCAAGTGTCAGTAAAATGTCCAGGTCAGAAAGGGGTATCGCATGATAAATGCCATTGAAATCATTGAAGCCACGAAGGCTGCTTTTGCAGAAAGAGATGTTTATTTCTCGCTTGCTCAACTGCCACCAAACCTCGAGATTCCTGGTGAATGGCAGAATTTTGGGATTGCCTTTTCTGAAACGCCTTCATTTCCTCTTGCTTGGCGGGCATTCAGTGCTGACTTACCTTGGCTTACATCGCTACTGGATAGGTGCTTGCTTGGCACCGCTATTTTAGCGGGGTCGCCAACTGAATTATTATATATATTTCATGACGCCAATGGTCTTTATTACTACATAGGGGGTGAGCCTCTAGCCAACTCTGATACTCCCTCTGCTTTTGGCACTAGACTGTCGGAGTTTTATAAAGGAGTTCACAATGGATTTACCTTCTGCCCAGCGCGCTCTATGGGGCCACAAAAAATTTCCGATTGTACCTACATCTCTGAACTGATTGACGAAGAGAGCACAGACTTTGCGGCAAAATGGTTAACGATACTATCAAATGGGGGCGGAGATTACCTTGCTATAGATCTGAATAATCTGACTGATAGTAACGGGATTATTTGGTGGCATGAACAACCCATGGAACCAGAAACAGGAATGGACGTCTTCGGCGTTATGGATGCATGGATTTCAATTTTTCTCGAAGACACCTTGCTTCGCAATGATGTCCTCAAATATTAAGATCAGCTCCTGGCCTATTTTAGTTGCTCTATTTACTCAGACCTTCTTCAGAGGGGCCTGGTTTTCCTGAGTGCTGCGGGAGATAGAACTAACGTCAATATTCATTGAGCGCGCAGTTAATCAGTACCTGGAATGACGGGGGTAGGGCAGATACGAAAAGCCCACCGGTGAGTCGGTCAGTCCCTTGCAGCAATAGCTTGGGCCAGTTGAAGGTCTGACATCTGGGGTTGGCTAGCAGTCGAGCGGTAGCGCTGGACGGCCTGCTCAAAGCGCGCGCCACGGATATCGCCATCTGATCCAATGAAAGCGAGGGCATCTTCTCGAGCTGGTGTGAACAAGTCAGCAATTTTTTTGGACGATATTTCACTCCCCAAAACCGTCGCGTACGAACTCATGTAGACGTATTCAGCCGCTTCTACCTTAGCGACGATCAAGGTTGCCAGAGCCATCACCACAGCTTTCCATGAGGTCATTCTTCAGTACATCCATGCCTGTTTGGGGGCGGCACAATAGCATAGGCGGGTACTCGTCAGATACGAAAAGCAGGGCACTTGGCCCGGATCTTTTTACTTACAGGTTCCACCCTTTTTCCGCTCAGAATTTTGTAAAAGTCGTGACTGGACTGCTCAGTCTTGTTCAACCGCATCAGGGCATCCCCCAAACGGATCGCATCACTGCTGAGTCCTCAGCCAGCGGTGTGTTTTTCGGCGGGATTTCCCAGGGAAAAGGCAGCATGAAAATGCTTATACTAAAAACACGCTGCAATCGGACATGGAGCTTTAAAAGTGGGGCTTATTTTATCCGCGATCCTTACGCTAGGCGGGTTCATGCTCGGCGCCACCGTCATATATGAGTTGCCCGTCAGTCACGAAACCGGTACATGGCTTTTTGTAGGCTGGATGATCTTACAAACTGTCATCCTTCGTTACATCGAACTAAAGGTCACAGGTCGCTGATCAGCTACCTTTCCGGGGATGCAGATTGCATACTTGCTCCTTGGTAAAGAAGGGCATGACAGAACACAAGTGCGTCAAAAAGACTCAACGGCATGTCTGCCGTCGGGTCTGGCTAGCAAGTAAGATAAAGATGTTGTTTCATGCGGTCGAATTTTCAGGATTGTCAGACAATGAGACTGGACGAGCAGTATTTCGAGGATTTCCGGTGCATCGCCTGCAACGGCAACCCTTTTGATCCCAAAGATGGCACTACCAGCGGCCTGTTCGGGATTGAGGATCTGGTGGGCGAGCAATGTGCAGGGTGCGGCCATTCAATGAGTCTTGATGACCTGGAGGCCATGACTCATGCGGCAGAACTTCACATGATCAGGTCGCTGTTCTCTCCGGGCTGAAGGCCGCTGAAGTCGGCTAACTTCGATGGGCCGAGCGGGCTTTAGCCTTCCTTGCCAGCGCGAAGGGCTTGCCAACTGATGACCGAACTCACCCCAAGCCTTGTGAAAATTTTGGGGGGCAGCTTGCTGGGGCCGGGCGTGTTGCTGAAGTCATCCAGGAATCTGGACTTCATGCCGGTCGCCAACTCAGCCGCCATGACGCCAGCCAGCGTGCTTTTAACCGTTCCGAGGCCGTTTTCGCAACATGCTGAATACAGGTTTTCTTCTATTTCCCCGAATGCCGGCGCGCTGTTGCGGCTCAAGCACAGACGGCCCGCCCAACTGAATTCCAGCGGTGTTGACTTCAATTCCGGGAAGCGAGCGTCCAGAGAGAGTCGTTGCTCCCGGGCGACATCTGCGACGCGCTGAGGTGTCACTTGAATGCTCGGGTCATAGGTGAATTTGGTGCGGATTACGATCCGTGAAAGTCCATCTACCGTAATTTTACGAACGGTGGCGCCCATCGGGTCAGCCGGTAGAAGGGCCCAGCGCTCGCGTCCCGTCACCGCTTTTGCGAAATCATTGTGGTTGTAACCCGCGGTCATCGAGGCATACGTGAACACATGCAGCAAGCGTCCCTGGAAGTGTCCGAAGTCTTCGATGTGACCGTTCACGGCAAGAATAACCTTGGGCGCCGTCACTACGCCGCGATGTGAGCGCGCTGTCCAGTCATTACCCGAGCGGGACAGTTCGACGATAGGAGAGCGTTCGTAAAGGCTTATACGTTCATCAAGTCCGGCAGCCAGATCGCGGATGTATTGCGCAGGCTGGATCATCACGGCGCCGGGTGTGTAGATACCGCCGTGATAATAAGTGGACCCGGTAATGTCGCGCATCTGCGCGGCATCGAAGAGCTCGTAGTGCTCGCCAATGCCTTTGAGCGATGCTGCGTAATTGGCGTTCAGGCGTTCTCCACGTTCTGTAGCAGCAGCGTTGATCTTGCCCGAGGGATCAAAGGTTTCGCTGGCCATGCCGTAGTCGCGGGCAGCCTGCGCGGCGAAGTCGATGGCGAAGCGGTTCTGCGCGATTTCTCGTGCCGTCGCTGATTCGCCAGCCACTGAGTACTCCCCGGAGGAAAGGCTGTGGGGCACATCGATCATGAACCCGGAGTTTCTTCCCGCTGGCCCCGTGGCGATCTCGTGAGCATCGACGACCACGATTCGATCCTTGGGTCGTAGCTGTGTTAGCCGACGTGCCGCGGAGAGACCGGCGAAACCGGCCCCGATGATCAGCCAGTCTGCCGTCACGCTCCCATCAAGCACTTGCACAGGAGTAGCCCGCCTGGAAATAGCCTCCCAACCCGAAACACCGGTATCTACCGGCAAGCGTTTGATGGAATGTGTGCTCATTTGACGGTCTCATCAACCGACCGATCAGACACATCGATCCAGATGGTTTTGATTTCGGTGTATTGATCGTGTGCGAAAACCGATTTGTCGCGACCACCGAAGCCTGACTCTTTGTAACCGCCAAACGGGGTAGAGGCATCACCCTCACCGAAGCAGTTGACGGTGACAATACCTGCACGGATTTCACGGGAAAGCTTGATCGCCTTGCGCAAGCTGCCGGTGTAAACCGAGGCCGCCAGGCCGTATACCGTGTTGTTAGCCAGGGCGATCGCTTCAGAGATCGTATTGAAGGTAGTGACTGACAACACCGGCCCGAAAATTTCCTCCTGGAACAGTCGGCTGTCCCGTTCCACGCCGTCTACCACAGTCAACTGAACGAACGCGCCATCCTGAGTATCACCACCGTAGACGATGTCCAGATTGGCAGCGCTGGCGTAGTCCAGGTAAGACTTCACCTTGTCGAAGTGGTCGCTGCTGACCAATGCCCCCACCCGGTTCTGAGGGTCCAGCGGGTTACCCATTTTCCACTCGCGTATGTAGGCACCCATGCGTTCGAGCAACTGGTCTTTGACCGATGCGTGAACCAGCAGCCGTGACGTTGCCGAGCAGTTTTCGCCCATGTTCCAGAACGCGCCGTTGACCACCTGTTCGGCCACCAGGTCCAGGTCTTCGGCATCGTCCATAACCACCGCAGGGTTCTTGCCGCCGCACTCAAGCACCACGCGTTTGAGGTTTGAATCGGCCGAGTAATGCAGGAAGCGCCGACCGGTCGCGGTGGAGCCGGTGAAGCTCACCATGTCGACATCTTTGTGCAGGCCGATAGGCTCACCGACGTCTTTGCCGGTGCCGGTCACGATATTGAGCACGCCTGCAGGCACACCCGCTTCGAATGCCAGTTCGGCCACGCGCAAAGTGGTCAGGCTGGTCTGCTCAGCGGGTTTGACGATCACTGAACAGCCAGCGGCCAGCGCCGGGCCGATCTTCCAGGCGAGCATCAACAGCGGGAAGTTCCACGGCAGCACGCAGCCCACCACACCGATAGGCTCGCGCACCACCATGGTCAGCGCGTCGTTGCCCACCGGGGCCGTGTTGTCATACAGCTTGTCGATCAATTCGGCGTGCCAGCGCAAGGTATGAATGGTGTCGGGCACATCCACCAGTTGGCATTCGCGTACCGGCTTGCCGCTGTCCAGGCTTTCCAGTACGGCCAGTTCGTGGCGATTGTTTTCGAGCAGACGAGCGAACTTCAACAACACGGCTTTCCGGTCGCCGGGCGCAAGCAGCCTCCAGCGTCCATCATCGAATGCTTCTTTGGCTTTGCTGACCGCAATGTCCACATCCTCAGCCGTGCAGGCCGCCAGATCGGTGAGAAACTCGCCCGTTGCCGGGTTGGTCGTCGCCAGCGTGTTGCCAGAAACGGAAGGCTTGAATGCACCGTTGATGAACGCGTTGGAGGGAAATGAAATCGATTGGGCGATAGCGGCATATTCATCCGCGGTAAGAAGGTCACGCATGGCTGGCTCCTGATGTGATGTGTGCAACGGTACGCTTCACGTTGGCGATAACGGTTTGGAGGCTACGTTTGTCTTCGCCATTCAGAGGCCGCAAAGGCGCGCGAACATCTCCGACTTTCAGGCCGTTCAATTCACAACCAAATTTGATGCATTGCACGAACTTGCCGCCATCCAGCGCATTCATCAGCGGCATCATGGCCGACATGATCTGCCGACCCTTGTCGAAGTTCTTCTCGACCACGCAGGCTTCATACAGCGCCACATGTTCTCGGGGCAGAAAGTTTGAACCGGCACATACCCAACTTCTTGCGCCCCAGGCGAAAAATTCCAGTGCCTGATCATCCCAGCCGCAGGACAGTGCGATATGCGGGAATTCACGGGCGAGTAAATGCACCCGGCTCATGTCCCCCGAACTTTCCTTGATGGCCACCACGTTTTTTGATTTGCCCACGCGAGCCAGGTAGTCCTCGTTCATCTGTACGCACATGCGCCCCGGGTAGTTGTACAACATGATCGGCATGTTGGCGGCCCGATCGATGGTCAACGCGTGAATGGCGTTTTCCTGATCGGTCGGCAATGCGTAGGGGGGAGTGGTGACCAGAATCGCGTCGGCCTTGATTGCTTTGGCGTCCTTGGCAAACAGCACGGCATCTTCGGTACGAATGGCACCTGTACCAATAATCAACTGAACACGGGAACCAATAACTTCTTTGGCGCGGGCCGCAAGTTTCAGACGTTCCTCGGCGGTCTGCGCATAATATTCGCCTGTCGAGCCGCCAATAATAATGCCATGCACTCTGGCTTCGATAAGCGACTCCAGAACTTCCGGAAAAACAGCCCAGTCAATTTCGCCATCGGCTGTATGCGGTGTTACCGCAGGCGTATAAATACCTTCGAATCTCAAGAGGATTACTCCGAATAGTCATGGCTGGAAGAGCAATAAACGCGCGCGTTGTATTACTGCTGACGCGTTAAAGTTCCAGATTGTTGTAATGGCGCAGAGTTAAGAGGTGACTCAATAATGCCCTCTGAATATAAGGTCATCCTGAGTAGTTATTTATTATTGTCAGTCTTTCGGACAAGGCTGGCGGCGACTGTCTTAATCACCGCCATACTGTTATCCCACCGACTTCAGTTTTAGGGGAGCGGTGCCGCTGTCATCTTTAAGTCTGTCGAGCATGATGTCGCAGTACCAGTCGTCAAACTGACAGACGCCATTTTCGGCCTTCGAAGAAAAGGGTCCGGGTTCATAAGCCGGGGAGTTAACACCTACTTGTGCGCCTTCAACCAGCGTGCGGTCCTGATCATTGGTGGCGAGCCAGACTTTGGTCAGGCGTTCAAGATCGTAGTCGACGCCTTCCTGAGCCGTCTTCTTGACGATCCATTTGGTGGTCACCAGTGTTTCGTTAGGGCCAATAGGCAAGACGCGGAAACTCAGGGCGTGATCGCCCAGGAAATGATTCCAGGTAGACGGATAGTTGAAATACAGCAGCGCACCTATGTCTGCTTCGCCACTGTTGTCCAGCCTACCAGCGACTGCTGGTTTGCCATCCATGGTGTAGCTGACTGCACCGGATGACAGAGGGATGCGGGTAATGCGGAAGCGCCCGTCCTTATCCATGACCAGTTGGCTGGGCATGCCTGCGGCTTCACAGCGGTCCCAGTGAGCTTTTAGCTCCGGGTCATCACTGCCGCCGACGCCTGCCACCGACAGGTTTTCCACGAACGAATTCATCAGTTCGGGGTGGGTGCCGTCGCAGTGATAGCATTCGCGATTGTTTTCGAAGACCAGCTTCCAGTTGCCTTTTTCAATCAAGTTCGATTCGAAAGCGACCTTGCAGTCTTCCAGCAGATGAGGTGCGAGAAAGGGCGTCACTGCTTCCCTGAATGTGGAGAAATCAGGGGCGACGTCAGCCACACAGACATAGATGTAGGTGTTGACGATTTCACAATGCACTGGCTTGAGGTTGTACTGAGACTTGTCGAAATCGTCACCCATATTGCCTGCGAACAGCAGCCGACCGTCCAGCTCAAAAGTCCACTTGTGGTAAGGGCACACCAGCTTGGCGACTTTGCCTTTCGCCTCGGGACAAACCTTTGAACCCCGGTGCCGACAGGCGTTGTGGAACGCGCGAATCTCTCCATCCGCACCACGTACCACTGCAACCGGATACTGGCCAACCTGCAGTGAAAGATACTGCCCGGATTTTTCCAGTTCAAAGGTGTGGCCTGCGAAAATCCAGTCCTTGTGCCACAGCTGTTCAAGGTCTTGTTGATAGACATCCGGATCGCTGTAAAGCGCCCCTGGAAGTGCGTGTCGGGGTTTGCGTTGTGCAATAAGCTGAGAAACGGCTGATCTGATATTCACGTCCCACGCACTCCATTCGCTTCAGGCGCTGCTGTCCGGTCAGAAAGCAGCTGCCGATCATTATGGGTTCGAACCTCTGTATTGACCGTCACTTGAAGTTTTCAATGATGACGCGATGATCCTGACAAGCATCTGTAAACGGCCAACCGTTAGTTCTCCCGGCTTTTGTGAAGGTTACGTGTACAAATCGACGTTCAACAAGAAACTTTTAGGTCAGGCAATGCATAAACAAATGTTATCAATTGCGAGAGGAGGACGGGAAAACAGGGCAGGGGAAGTGTGCGAAGCGCAGAGTGTCGCAGGTATGTTTCAACTCCCTGACCGTGAGAAATCAGGGGTGATTGGCTTTGTCGCGGAGAGTGAAGGGATATTTAAAAGGCTTGTTACGTGAAATAGGCGAGCAGCCAGTCGCGCAATTTGCAGCACGCCCGGTCATTGGCCCGGTCTTCCCTGAACGCGAGGTAGTGTTGAGAATCCTTGTGGACCACTTCTTTCTGGATGGGGCGAACCAGTGCGCCGCTTTCAATCGATTCGGCTACCAGATGGCTCCAGCCGAGCGCGACGCCCTGGTTGGCCAGCGCCATATTGATCACCACGTTGTAGTCATTGGCACTGAAGACGTGAGGCCGGTCGTGCGGGCGTTTTTCTATATCGGTATCGTGAAAGGCAAGCCACACGCCCCAATCAACATGCTCCGCCACTTGCGAACGTCCGTAGGGGCTCAAGTTGAGTAGCGCACTGTCGCGCAAGCCTTCAAGCGTCGCGAGTTCCGGATGCTCATCGCGATACTGTGGCGTGCACACCGGAAATATCACGTCGTGAAACAGCGGGTAGTTGCGGTACCCGCTCTGCACGCTGGCGAATTTAGTGATGAAAATATCCGGCGTGACGCCAGGCTCCATCGAAAGAAAATTTTGTGTACTGATCAGATTCAGGTCGATGTCCTGGTTCTGACTGAAGAAACCCGGCAGTTTCGGTGAAAGCCACAGCGCAGCAAACGCCGCAGAGCAACACAGGGTCAGCTCTGACTTACCGGCCCTGTAAGCGCCGACCCGTTTGGCGGCCTGAGAGATGTTGACGAAGGACAACTGCGCTGCATCGAAAAACGCAGAACCGGCCTCGGTCAGCTCGACGGCTCTGCCGACCCTTCTGAACAGCTCAACGCCCAGATACGCTTCCAGCTCGCGAATCTGTCGACTGATGGCTGCCTGAGTAACGCACAGCGCCTCGGCCGCTCGGGTGAAGCTCTGGTATTTCGCGGCTGCTACGAAAGACTTCACTGCTTTGAGCGACGGCATCTTTAATAACGTGTTGTCGGGGTCGATGTGCTTAACCATAACCTAAGGTATCCATTTTTCTGGAAAACAGGTGTAGAGGGCTCGTGTCCGAGGCTGGCGGCCAGTGGCTCGCAGAAGCCTGCACCGCTGATAACCGCCGCTCCTTAGCCTTATGACAGGCGTAGACAGGCGCTGTCCACAAGGGACCTTCGAGAATGTCGTTTTTGGATAAGCGACGATCAATAACCTGACGTTATTGATTGACTGGACGAAATGTTGTTAGACGTTACAGGGCTAAGGTAATAACTTTGTCATCAAGGCTCTCGTCTCACTCAGAAGCCACTGACAACTAAATAATAATAAGAGGATTCAAAAATGTCTCATTTATCTCGTTCAAACGTTCTTCTGCTGCCATAACAAGTTCATTCTGATCGGTGATAGCCCGGGCTATTCGCCGAGCCTTTTAAAGCACTCGCGGAAGGAAGGGATTATGAGTCATGGTGACGAAATACTCTCGGTCAAGCATATTTATAAAGTCTTTGGTACCCAGCCAAAAGTAGCAATGGATATGCTAAAGGGCGGGGCGGATAAAAATGAAATCTTCAATAAGACCGGGCAAGTCGTTGGTGTATTCGACGCAACGTTTTCGGTAAAGCGTGGCGAGATTTTTGTCATCATGGGCTTGTCGGGTTCCGGCAAGTCGACCATGGTTCGTTTGTTCAATCGTTTGATCGAACCCACGTCAGGCACTATCCATCTCAACGGCAAGGAAATCACGGGGCTGTCCGATGCGGCGCTTCTGAATGTGCGTCGCAAGGAAATGAGCATGGTCTTCCAGTCGTTCGCGCTCATGCCGCACATGAACGTTATCGACAATGCTGCGTTCGGTCTTGAAGTGTCCGGTATCGACGAAAAAGAGCGCCACGACCGCGCCCGTAAAGCGCTGGAGCAGGTGGGGCTGACCGGGCATGAATACAGCTATCCGCACCAGTTGTCTGGCGGTATGCAGCAACGAGTCGGTCTGGCTCGCGCGCTGGCCAACGACCCGGCAATCCTGCTCATGGACGAGGCATTTTCAGCGCTGGATCCCCTCATCCGCCATGAGATGCAGGGCGAGCTTATACGCCTGCAGGCTGAGCAGCACCGGACCATCATTTTTATCTCCCATGACATCGAAGAGGCCATTCGTATCGGCCATCGCATCGCGATCATGGAAGGCGGACGCATTGTACAGATCGGCTCACCCCAAGAGCTGCTCTGCAACCCGGTGAACGATTACGTCAGGGCCTTTTTCAAGGGCTTTGATGCATCGAAGATTCTTCGGGCTGGCGACGTCGCGACCCTCAGTGCCGAACATCCGTACGAAGCAGACACTTCGCGGCCAACGCTGAATGTCGATATTCCGCTGCAAGACATCTTTCACATCGTCGCCAATGCCGTGCACCCCGTCGCCGTTCTGGATGGGCAGGGCGTGTTCAAAGGCACTATTTCCAAGAGCCTTCTGCTGCAGACAATGAGTCGTCACTGACAGTGTCAACCGGGCGAAACATCAGGCTCAGCTACTCAGGTATCCAGCATGTCCGATTTCAGCGTTCTTGATCCGTTCCAAAGCATCACTATCCCCTTGGGCCAGTGGGTCGAGGTAGTGCTCAACTATCTGGTGCATAACTTCCGTGAAGTGTTTCGATCCATACGATGGCCCGTGGATCAAATATTGAACGGTATTCAAAGTGGATTGCTATCGATCCCACCGACGATCTTCATCATCTTCGCCACGCTGCTCGGTTGGCAGGTGGGCGGTAAAAAAGTTGGAGCCCTCTGTTTCGTCACACTCACGCTTCTGGGGCTGATTGGCGTCTGGAATGACGCGATGACGACCCTGGCGTTAGTGCTCACGTCGTTGGTGTTTTGCGTAGTGATCGGTGTCCCGCTGGGCGTACTGTGTGCCCGCAGCGACCGCCTGGAAAGAATACTCAGGCCAGGGCTTGATGCGATGCAGACATTACCGGCGTTCGTTTATCTGGTGCCGGTAGTGATGCTGTTCGGGATCGGCAACGTACCAGGCGTTCTGGTCACCATTATCTTCTCGGTTGCGCCGTTGGTGCGCCTGACCAATCTGGGCATCCGCCAGGTCCCCGAAGACAAGGTCGAGGCGGCCCGGGCGTTCGGCTGTACACGGCGGCAGATGCTACTCAAGGTGCAGCTCCCGCTGGCTGCTCCCACGATCATGGCTGGCTTGAACCAGGCACTGATGCTGTCGCTGTCCATGGTTGTCATCGCCTCCATGATTTCTGTTGGCGGCCTTGGGTTGATGGTACTTCGCGGTATTGGCCGACTGGACATGGGGCTTGCCACCGTGGGCGGTGTGGGGCTGGTGTTATTGGCAATCTTCCTTGACCGGTTAACCCAGGCCATGGGTGAGCGCAGTAACAGCGCAGTCAAGGGTGAACGCTGGTACCAGACAGGGCCCGTTGGAATGCTGTTCAAACTTGGAAAAAAGACTGAAGCAAAACAGACCGGCGCACCTTTAAAAGACAACTAAGTGCCGGACGTTAATTGATCGCTGTACGCCTGCCCCTTATCCCCCTGCAAGGTAGATGACGATGAATGCTGAAAAACACAGTGTAAAAACAAAAATGATTCGTTGTATGGCCGCTCTGGCTATCGCCATAACACCGGCTTTTGCTACTGCTGCTGCTCAGGAACCTGGCAAGGGCGTATCCATCACACCGATTTTTCCAACCATTGCCGAAGAGCGATTCCGTGGTGAGATTGCCATGGCCGGGCTCAAGGATCTGGGCTACAGCGTGCAGCAGCCCAAGGAAACCGACTATCCGGCAATGATGCTCGCGCTGTCTTATGGTGATGCGGACTTTACCGTGCATGCCTGGGAGCAGTTGCACGCGTCGTTCTACGCCAAGGCGGGCGGGGATGACACCATGGTGAAAGTCGGCAACATCATGCCCGGTGTATTACAGGGGTACATGATCGACAAGAAAACCGCTGATCAATACAAAATCACTTCAGTCGAAGATCTCAAGAAACCGGAAATTGCCAAGCTGTTCGACAGCAATGGCGACGGGAAAGCCGACATGACAGGGTGCAACCCCGGCTGGGGCTGTGAGGTTGTCGTCGAATACCATATGCAGGCCTACGGCCTTGAAAAGACGGTCACCGACAACCGTGGCTCTTACTTCGCTCTGATGGCCGACACCATTGCCCGCTATAAAGAGGGTAAGCCAATCCTTTACTTCACCTGGGTTCCACAGTGGATCTCCACCGTACTGGTCGAGGGCAGGGATGTGGTCTGGCTAAGCGTTCCGAAGACCGACCTTCCAGGCGGGAAAAACGACGTCGACACCACTTACAAAGGCAAAAATCTGGGCTTTGCTGTGGACAACATTCGCGCGGTGCTGAACAAGGACTTTGCCGAGAAGAATCCGGTAGCGGTCAAGTTTCTGTCCGAGATGCAAATCACCACGGATGATGAAAGCGCTCAGAACCTGAAAATGCACAATGGCGAAAACTCTGCTGCGGATATCAAGCGCCATGCCGCTGAATGGATTGCCGCGCACCGGGCTGCCTACGATGGCTGGCTGGCAGATGCGCGAGCCGCCGCGAAGAAATAAGCCTTACCGATAAAGCCTCAGGCTGCCCATGTTCGGGCGGCCTTTTTTATACCCCGTTTAAATAAGGAGGGGTGTATGTCCCTTTATTCGTTCATTCAGCAATTCGACCTTGCCGACGTACCGCTTGAAACCCGCAAGCGGATTGAAACCTGTTTGCTCGATATTATCGGCGTCGCCGCCGCCGCGCGTGACAACCATACCAGCCATGTCCTGCAGGAGTTTGCGGTTGCCCATTACCCGGCGGCCACACTTTCCAGCCGCCTCTGGTTTGATGGCAGACCGGTCCACCCCTTGGGCGCAGCCTATGCGGGCGGCTTCAGTGTCGATAGCCTGGACGCTCATGAAGGACACTTCACGTCCAAAGGTCACGCGGGGGCTACCGTGGTTCCGGCAATCATCGCGCTGATCGATGCCTTTTGCGCCAGTGGCAAAAATATCAGCGGCGAAGAGATGCTCTGTGTATTGACCATTGGCTACGAGACGGCGCTAAGAGCCGGACGGGCCTTGATGGCGACCGCTGCGCAATATCATGCTTCGGGAGCTTTCGCCGGGATTGGAGTGGTGTGTGCTGGCGCCCGCCTGCTCAAGCTGGACGAGCAAACCTTTAGGCACGCCCTCGGTATTGCGGAATATTTTGGCCCGCGCTGCCCAATGATGCGCGTGGTGGATTACCCGTCGATGCTGCGTGATGCGCACGGCGCCGGCGCTCATGCGGGCATAAGTGCACTGCTCATGGCCCAGGCTGGAGTCACTGGTGCGCCCGCTGAAACCGTCGAATTGCTGGGAGGGCTCCCTTACTGGCAGGGCTTGGGCGAAAGCTGGGAAATCGACGAGCAATACTTCAAACCCTGGCCGGTCTGTCGCTGGGCCCAGCCAGCATTGACTGCCATGACGCAACTGATGAGCGAGCACCCAGAGATCGCTCCTGAAAATATCGAAACGATCCAGATTGAGACCTTTCATGAGTCAGTGCGTTTGCAGGGGCATTTTCCAGAAAATGCCGATGAAGCCCAGTATGCATTGGCATTTCCGGTTGCAGCCTTAGTCGCGCGTGGCCAGGTCACCGCGAGCGAAGTGACAGGAACAGCTATCGATGCCCCGGACATTCTGGCTGTCAGCAAGATCATCAACATCGCTGAAGCGGGTGATTTATCGGCGCGCTTTCCGGAAGAAATCCTGTCTCGGGTCACGGTTCAACTCAAAGACGGCAGGTGTATTTCCAGCCCGACGACATCGGCCAAAGGCGATCCGGCCAACCCAATGTCTGCCGCCGAGTTCATCGAAAAGTATCGGTTGTTTTCAGAGCAAAGCCTTGGGGTTTCTCGCAGTCGTTTGCTTGAGCAGGCAGTCGCCAGCCTGGCAGAAAAGCCTGATTGCGAAGGTCTGCTTAACCTTCTGTTGTCTCCCTGCACTGAAGCTGCGTACAAGTGAGTGCCTGGCCAAGGGGGGGGAACCGATGACCTACGTTTTTGAAAGCGTGCTCAGGGATCAGAACCTGCGTTATTCGTCCTCTGCAAAAAACCGGTCAAAGCCGCAGTCGGCAGTGCGCGTTGCCTTTATCCTGCTGGATAATTTTTCACTGATGTCTTTCAGCGGTGCCATGGACGCACTGGTGACTGCGAACCTGATGAGCGATTCACCGATTTTCGACATCCAGAAAGTCAGCCTCAAAGGCGATGCAGTCTTGAGTGATCTGGGGGTCGCCGTCCCCGTTGACCTGGAGCTTTCGGAACTGCGTAGTCGCCATGATTTGCTTGTTGTGGTCGGCGGCTTGCGTGTCGAGTTGAAAAGCAATCCGTGTCTGCGACGCAAGCTGATTGCCGCAGCAGCTTGCGGCACGAGCATGGGAGGGTTGTGGAATGGCGCTTACTTTCTAGCAGATGCCCGGGTAATGGACGGATATCTCTGTGCCTTCCACCCTGATGGCCGCGCAATGATGGCGGATACTTTTCCCAATCTGCGTATCTGTGACCGGAGTCATGTGGTTGATTCCGACCGGATGACGTGCGCCGGCGCGAGCAGTGCACTGCGAATGATGCTCGAGTACATGCGTGGCACCCAAGGCAGTTCCTTGACCCGGGCAGTGCAGGAAATTCTCGGGTGTGACGAGCATGAGTATGTCAGCGGTGTATCTACTGTGTCGGTGGACTCTGATCCGACACTGCCGCAATCCCTGAAGCTGGCGCTGGAGTTGATGCACAAGAACATAGAAGAGCCGCTAAGCCTCGATCATCTGGCTGCCTGTGCCGGAATCTCGAAGCGCCAGCTTGAGCGCCGGTTCTTTCGCTTTGTCGGTGCCGCCCCCGGTCGGTATTACCTGGAACTGCGATTGACCCGAGCCCGGCAGCTTGTCCTGCAGACCAATCGTTCCATCACCGATATCGCCATGGCCACCGGTTTTGTGAGCATGCCGCATTTCCACAAACGGTTTCGAGATTTCTTTGACGCCGCACCGGGCAGTTACCGGGCGACGTATGAGCTGCGCAAGCGAGCAGTTGTTTGATACGCGGGCAGGTGTTTTGGTCGTTGGGGGCGGATCGATTTCTGGGTCTATAAGTCTGTAGGATGCGTTAAAAGCTCATTCTTCCGAAGGCTATGGAAACCAACATGCACGCATCCAGCCCCGAGTCCCCCAGTCAAACCTCGCTCCGTAACCGACTTCAAAACGGCGTAATCGAACTGCCATTGCATTACATGCGCGGCGGTACGTCGACGGGTGTCGTCATCTGGGAGCCATTGTTACCCCGCGATGAAGGGCTGCGGGCGGAGTTGCTGCGGCATTTGATGGGCGTCCCACAATCTGGAAATCAGCCTGGTAATCGCCAGATCACCGGCCTCGGTCGGGGGCCTGCCACCAGTAATAAGGTGTTCCTGGCGAGGATCGAAGAAACACCGAAGGGGCCTCAGATAGTCAGCACCCTGGCGCAGCTAGCCAGTGATCACAGCGGCATCGACTGGAGTGTGAATTGCGGCAACATGTCGTCTGCGTTGCCGCTCTGGGCAATCGATAGCGGGCTGATAAAAGCGCATGCCTGCGGCGTCTTCGAGATTGAAATCAAGAACACCAACACTGGCGTGGTGACGCTGGCGCGGATGTATCGCGACGAACAGGGCCGTTTTATCAATGCTGAAATTCCGGGCGTCCACGGTGCCTTTCCCCGTGTCGATCTGTTTCTCCAGTCTCCCGTAGGCAACAAGACCGGTGCGTTTCTGCCGACGGGTAATGTGCTGGATACAATCAACGGACACGACGTTTCCTGTGTCGATGTCGCGGTGCCAATGGTGATTGCCGACGCGGCGAGTTTTGGCAAGACCGGTCATGAACCCGTCTCGGAGCTCGAAGCTGACCTGACGTTCATGGCACAGCTAAGGCAAGTCTGGATTGAGGCGGGGCTCAAAATGAAACTTCGTCGTCGCGACGGTGAGCTCATGAGCCTTGCAGATCTTGAGCGAAGCGAGACCATACCCAAGGTGTGCATCGTCGGCGCGCCGCGTCATGGCGGCAACATCGCCGTGCGTTACTTCACGCCTCAGACGGGCCATGCGTCGATGGCAGTTTCCGGAGGTTGCTGTCTTGCCGCTGCCTGCCTGCTTCCCGGAACAGTTGCCTATAAAGTCGCAGTGGGGATTGCTCAGCCTGGCGCTGAGTTTTCAGACATCGAAGTGAGTATCGAGAACCCGGCTGGCAAGCTGGATACGACGGTCAGTGCAAGAACCGAAGGCAGTCATATCGACGTCAAGGCCGCTGCATATCGCCGAAGTACGCAGGTCCTGATGCGCGGACATGTACCGTTGTATAGCGCGTCTGCCGGGTTGATTGAAGCATTGGGCGGGGACGCTCAAAGCCAGAGGCAATAAATCGCAGGCAAAAGAAAAGCCCGCGATGGGGATCAACGGGCTTAAAGTCATGAAGGAGCTGGGATAACAATACGAGGCAGGGCGTGAAAAAAGCGTGAACGTTTCGTGCAGATTTTTTCACATTCGCGCGCGTTCAGGCGTCACCGACCCTGGCCGTAGATACCATTCAAAATCACCAGTTCAAGCACCGCCACGATAATGCACAGGCTCACGAACCCTGCGCTGAACACACGCTTGCGGTTTGATGAGCCATCCCCAAGCCAGGATACATCCACGAAAAAGCTGACTATTATCAGGCAAGCCAGTAGCGCCCGATTCCGGGTCTTTTTCGTAAATTCTCCGGGTTCCCATTGAGTCATCTATTCAGTCCGTTCCAGCTTTAGCCTGGCGCAGATTCTACACCGTCAACAGTACCGTCTGGATTTGCTAATTCTCACCGGACCTATAGTTAAAATAATGTCATTGGGCAACAGACCAATGGGTTAGCATCACGACAACCACATGGAATGTGATTCTCACATTGAACAGGACTACAAGATGTCCATCAAAGCCTTCGTCCCGCTGATGTTGATAGCTTCGATGAGTCAGGCCGCGCCGACCGTGAAGGTTTTCAACTGGACGGATTATTTCGCACCGGACACGTTGAAAAACTTTCAGAAAGAAACCGGTATTGCTGCCACTTATGACACTTACGAGCGTAACGAGAAGCTGGACGAAACACTGAAGGCAGGACATTCCGGTTACGACATCGTGGTGCCGTCGAGTCATTTCCTGGCTCGGCAGATTCAGCGTGGCGACCTGCAGAAGCTGGACAAGAGCCAATTGCCCAACTGGAAAAACCTCAATCCGGTTCTGCTGCAAGCCTTGGCTGGCGTTGATCCAGGTAATGCTTATGCGTTCCCCTATTTGTGGGGCACGACGGGAATTGGCTATAACGCCGCCCAGGTCGAAGCGGTATTGGGCAAAGACATACCCTTGAACTCCTGGGATTTGATCTTCAAGCCCGAGAACATGAAGAAGCTGGCTCAATGCGGCGTTGCATTCGTCGACAGTGCGGCCAGTGTATTGCCGATCGCACTCAACTATCTGGGAGAAGCACCCGACAGTGCAAATGCTGCGGATTACCCGAAAGCCAAAGCGGCGTTGCTTGCGATCAGGCCTTATGTGCGCTACTTCAACTCCACCGATTACATAACGGATCTGGCCAGCGGCAAGATTTGTGTGGCAGTGGGGTACTCCGGGGACGTCATGCTCGCGCAGCAACAGGCGCAAGAGGCAGGTAAAGGCGTTGGCATCCGCTACATGCTTCCCAGGGAAGGCTCGCCGATGTGGTTTGACATGATGGCCATCCCTGCAGACGCACCAAACCAGAAAGCCGCCTATGCCTTCATGAATTACATACTCGACCCCAAGGTGATCAGCGGCATTTCAAACTATTTGCATTACGCGAACGGTAACGAGAAGTCCGAGGCTCTGGTCGAGGCCTCCGTGCACAACGACATCGCCATCTATCCCGATGCAGATACGCTCAGCACGCTGTTCCCCCTGCAGGCAATACCTCCAGATATCGAAGCGCTAAGGGTGAGCGTGTGGGCGCAAGTTAAAGCAGGTCAGTGATCAATCAGATCAGTGTCTGTTCTGCCGCACCTGTTGCATCAACCAGTCCCGAAAAAGCAGTGCATGCTGCTTCTGGGATTTACGCTCGGGGCTGACTACCCAATACGATTCCCCCGAGCGTACGGGGTCGCCAAACGGCATATGAAGTTCGCCGCATTGCAATTCCCGTTCAACATAGTGGATGGGCACCACCGCAAGCCCCAGGCCGCTGACGGCGGCACTGATGAGCATCTCGCTCTGAGAAAACCGGACGCCCTGAATCAATCCCGTCCCCACACATCCCGACGCTCTTAGCCATTGCAGCCACAGGCTGGGCCGACTTGCGTTTTGCAGCGTTGGTACTTTGGAGAAATCCAGTTGGTCATGCCGTTCACCCGGAGCAATCAACTTGGGCGAGGCCACGACCACCAGTTCCTCGGCAAACAACTCCAGCGCTCTGGCTTCTTTCCAGGCACCCGTTCCACGCATGATCGCGATATCGAAACGGCAGGTCTTGAAGTCCACGTTGGCCTCGATCGGGTTGACCTCGACGGGGATCTCCGGTGCCTGGCGTACAAAGTCTTCAAGCCGTGGCGCGAGCCAGCGGGACACAAAGGTGGGATTCGCGCCGATCATCAACGAGGCATCCGCTTTGCGGCCGCGTACCAGGTCAATGGAGACTTCTTCGAGCCGGTTAAGCATCGGCACCACGTCCTGAACGTACTTGCTGCCCGCGTCCGTGAGGATCAGCCGGGAGCCCGAGCGCTCGAAAAGCCGGATACCGAGAAACTGTTCCAGGTTGGTGATCTGGCGGCTGATCCCGCTTTGTGTCACTGAAAGATCTTCAGCCGCCCGGGTGAAGTTCAGGTGCCGTGCCGAGGCCTCGAACGCCTGAAGCGCGGAGAGCGAGGGTAAAAATCGGCGCATAACGTTGATCCTGAGTGAAGGTGGCATGATTTTTAGTCATGGCGACCCCATTTTTCAAGGCTTCAGTTGTAAAACGCTTTATGTCATCAATATGTCGTACAAATCTGTCCCAGGTTTAAACACTCTGTCATGCACCATTCCCGGAGCATTGCGCGCATGTATGCAGGACGCGCAGGGATACAGAATGAATACGTAGCACTGAGCAGAAGTCATCTGCCAACAATAAGTCGAACAGCGCCGAGACTTAGTCAAACGCGCCGTCCAATCGACAATTGCGTCACCTGTCTTTTTTCGACTGCCAGTCAGATTTTCGCGAGATGATGAATTCACAACATCACAAATGGCCCAGAAAAAGGAACGCTTTGCATGATTACGCGCAGAAGATTCACCAAGCTTTTCGGGGCGACCGTCATTAGCGCGTCGACGGGACTGGTTTCATTGAGTGCCAAAGCAGACAGCTCACTTGAGCGCATTAAATCTTCAGGCGTCTTGCGTATTGGCTCCATTGCCGATGGCGCGCCTTACTATCAGAAAAGCTTGACTGGCGGCCCATGGCGCGGCTTTTACATCGATATCTGTCAAAAGCTTGCGGATGATCTGGGGGTGAAACTCTCGATTCTGGAAACCACCTGGGGGAACTCGGTGCTGGATCTGCAGGCCAGTAAAATCGATGTGTTCTTCGGCCTGAATCCCACGCCAGAGCGACAAAAAGTCATCGACTTTTCCGGTCCGGTGTTCAAGAACTCGTTCACGTTCATTGCCAAAAAGTCAGTCACGGCCAAGACCTGGGATGACTTCAACACTGCCGATATGCGCATCAGCGTCGATGCAGGTTCCTCTCACGACAGTGCAGTGACCCGACTCGCGCCGAACGCTGCGGTGTCTCGCCTCAAGACCGCCAGTGATGCCACGGCCGCGCTGCAATCCGGCCGTGTGGATGCACAGTGTCTGGTGATGGTTCTGGCGCTTGCCTTGCGCGCGAAGAATCCTGCGATCGGTCAATTGATTGTGCCGACCCCGGTGAACTCAACCACCTCCAATGCAGGCTTCCGTCGTGAGGAAGATACTTCCTGGCGCGAATTTGTTGATGCCTGGATCACCGAACATCGTGCCAATGGCTTCATCAAGGACGCGATCATGCGCAACATGGAACTGGTCAAAGTCACCCCGAAAGACTTCCCGGAAGGCTTCGAAATCTGATCACCCCTGGTTGCTGATGGGCCGCTTTCAAGCCTGTGTTTTTTGATGTGTTAGGTGACGTGGGGTTTTGACATGTACGAGTGGGATTTTTCCGCACTCTGGGAATATCGCTGGCTGCTGCTTGAAGGCCTTGGCCTGACAGTGTCCTTTACCGCTGCCATCGTTGTGGGCGGACTGGTTATTGGGCTGCTGGCGGCGATGGGGCTGCTGTCTCGTTTTGCGCTGGTGCGGGCTTTTGCACTGATGTTCACAGAAGTCTTTCGCTGCACGCCGGTGCTGGTGCAACTGATCTGGTTCTATTACGCGCTGCCGATTTTGGCGGGTGTCGAGATGACGCCGATCACCGCTTCGTTGCTGGCCTTGTCCTGTTATGGCGGTGCGTTCTACGCCGAGATCATTCGTGGCGGTATCGTTTCCATTGAGGCAGGCCAGCGCGAGGCGGGCGGTGCGTTGGGCATGACGCCGATGCTGACCATGCGACGGATCATTCTGCCCCAGGCAATCAGGCGCATGGTGCCTGCGCTGATGAACCAGTCGATCATGCAATTCAAAAACACCTCGCTGGTGTCGGTCCTGGCCGTACCCGACCTGGTGTATCAAGGGCAGATGATTGCCCATGACAGTTTTCGCCCGCTTGAGACCTACTCGGCGGTGGCCGTGGCCTACTTTGTGATCCTGTTTCCGCTCACCCTGATCGTGCGCTATCGCGAGAAGAAACACGGAGCCCTTCAATGATGTCCGCGAAACCGAAGATCGAAATCACCTCGCTGCGCAAGAGTTTCGGTGCGCTGGAAGTGTTGAAGAACATCAACTTCAAGGTTGAAGAGGGCGGCGTTGTCTCGTTGATCGGTCCTTCCGGTTCCGGCAAGTCGACGCTCCTTCGCTCCATCAATCTGTTGGTTGAACCTGATGCAGGTGAAATCCGCGTGGGGGATACCACGTTCCTTTTCGGTCAGGGCCGCCGCCCGCCCGGCACTAAAGAACTTGCGGCTTTTCGGGCGAGAACCGGCATGGTCTTCCAGAACTTCAACCTGTTTCCGCACATGAGCGTGCTGGAAAACGTGATGGAAGCGCCGGTCCACGTGCGTCGGCTGAGCAAGAGCGTGGCCCGGGATCTGGCCATGGCGCAGTTGGAGAAAGTCGGTCTGGCTGACCGTGCTCAGCAAATGCCCAAAACGCTGTCCGGCGGCCAGATGCAGCGCGTAGCCATTGCACGAGCTTTGGCGATGGAACCTGAAGTGATGCTGTTCGATGAAGCCACTTCGGCACTGGACCCTGAATTGGTAGGCGAGGTGCTGAGCACCATTCAGCAGTTGGCGGCGGATGGCATGACCATGGTGATCGTCACTCATGAGATCGCCTTTGCCCGTGAAGTGGCTGATCGTGTGGTGTTCATGCGTGACGGCTATGTGATCGAGGAAGGTCCTGCGCGGGAGACCATCGACAACCCGCGTGAAGACGCCACGCGTAACTTCCTCAACCATTTCCATAAAGGTAGCGGCGCCCGTTGAACCGGGCCTGACCGATTTCAACAGACATTAATCGTGCCCAGTCTCTGATTGTTCAGGCTGCGCGGCGGGCGGAGGAGTCATGACCATGACAAATGAAAGCATTCAACGACTTCGGGTCTTCTTGATTGAAAGCCCGATCAAAATGGCGCGGCTTCAGGGCGTGGGCAATGTCAAAGGCAGCGTGAAACGGGTGCTGGTGGAGCTGACCTCGACCTCCGGCATCGTCGGCTGGGGAGAGGCTGCGCCCTGGGAGGTATTTACCGGTACCGCAGAAGGCGCGTTCGCCGCCATCGACACCTATCTTCGGCCGTTGGTGATTGGCGCAAATATCCGCTCGATTCGGGCTACCACCCTGGCAATGGATACTGCGCTGGTGGGCCACGGCGAAGCCAAACTCGCCATTGAAACCGCGATGTTCGACATCCTCGGCAAGTCCTGCGGTTTGTCCATTGCTGACCTGCTGGGCGGCAGGGTGCGCGACAGCATTCCACTGTCGTTCTCGATTGCCGACCCTGACTTTGATGCCGACATGGAGCGCATGCGTGCGATGGTTCCGGCCGGCAATCGCATCTTCAAGGTCAAGACCGGAGTCAAATCCCATGCTGAAGACATGGCCCATCTGGAGGCCATGCGCAACGAATTCGGCAATTCGATTGATCTGCGCCTCGACTACAACCAGGCGCTGGCACCCTTTGGTGCGATCAGCATCCTGCGTGATGTTGACCAATTCCGTCCGACGTTCATTGAACAGCCGGTCCCCCGTAATTGCCTTGCTGCAATGGCGTCCTTTGCCGATGCCCTGGACACGCCGATTCTGGCCGATGAGAGCTGTTTTGACGCGCGCGATCTGATGGAAATTATTCGTCTCGGCGCGGCCGATGCGATCTCGGTCAAACTGATGAAAGCCGGGGGGATTCTCAAGGCGCAAGGCATCATGGCCATCGCCGATACCGTGCATATCCCGGCCTACGGCGGCACCTTGTGGGAGGGCGGTATTGCGCTGGCTGCGGGCACCCAGTTCATCGCCGCGACGCCTGGTATGTCGCTGGGCTGCGAGTTCTACATGCCGCATCACGTGTTGACCGAAGACGTACTGGAAGAGCGTATTCCCAACCGTGACGGTGCTGTGATCGTACCGACCGGGCCGGGTTTGGGCATCTCTGTCACTGAAGCATCGCTGCGCGGCAATGCACGCATTCTGGCTGAACGATGAGTAGCGCATCCGGTATGAAACAGCACACGGCAACAACGCCCCGGCACATCGTGGTGATTGGCGGCGGCATTGTCGGTGCGTGTACCGCGCTGGCGCTGCTGAAGGATGGCCATCGCGTGACGATATTGGAGCCCAATGATCCTGGTGGTGAGCACGCTGCAAGTTATGGCAATGGTGCGTTTATCAGCCCGGCGTCGATCATTCCGATGTCCATGCCTGGGCTCTGGAAAAAGGTCCCCGGTTTTCTGCTCGATCCTCTGGGCCCGTTCACAATTCGCTGGCAGTACCTGCTGAAGCTCGCGCCCTGGTTGATTCGCTTCGTCAAGGCGGGCGCAACGCCTGCAAAGGCCGCCCGGACTGCCGGTATTCTTTCTACCTTGTTGTCTGATGCGCCCGCTCGGCATCTGGCGCTTGCCACGGCATGCGGCGTGCCTGAGCTCATTCGTCAGGACGGTTTGCTCTACGTTTACCCGGATCGTGATGCCTTTCTTCTGGAAGCATTCTCGTGGCAGCTAAGGCGCGACAATGGCATTCAGTGGTGGGAACTGGACGCCGATGCCCTGCATGAGTTCGAGCCTGCCCTGAGTCGCCGCTATACCTTCGGCGTGTTGCTCGAAAGTGGCGGGCATTGCCTCGATCCGGGGGCTTATGTGCGCGGCCTGGTGGACAGTTTCATGTCTCAGGGCGGCGAGCTGATCCAGGTGCGGGCCGAGGGATTCAACATCAGCAACGCTCGACTGCAAAGCGTGGTTACCGACAAGGGATCTGTCGTCTGCGATGGAGCTGTGATCACCGCCGGTATTCATTCCAAAGCGCTTGCAAAGGGTGTGGGCGACCGGGTTTCTCTGGAAAGCGAGCGCGGTTACCACGTGCAAATCGCTCAGCCTGCCAGCGGCCCGCGCATTCCGGTCATGCCGTCTGACGGCAAGATGGCCAACACCATGACCAGCAGTGGGTTGCGTGCTTCTGGTCAGGTGGAATTGGCCGGTGTCGGATACCCGCCAGACTGGAAACGTGCAGACATCCTGTTGCACCACTTGCTGAAGACTTACCCCGAGCTTGGCGATGATCCCTCGCAATTGAACATTTCCCGCTGGCAGGGCAATCGTCCCTCAACGCCCGATGGGCTTCCTGTCATCACTAAAGCGAAGGCCACGCCTGACGTCGTGCATGCCTTCGGTCATGGCCATGTCGGCCTTGCTTCGGCGCCCATGACGGCTGAAATCGTCGCCAGTCTTTTTGCCGGTGAGTCTACGCCCATCGATATCACGCCGTTCTCGGCCTCGCGCTTCTGATTCGAGGAGTGCGTAGATGCCGCTGGAGGCAAACGGCATAAGCTTATGTTTATACGGTTCTTCAATAGTTTTCGTAAATTATTATAATTAAATGGAATTTAAAAAGCGTCGCTCATGCTTTCTGAAATGAGCGACGCCTCTTCCAAAGGCGAAGGATTCCATGACCCTACGAAAACTCATCCTCGCAGCAGGCTTGATGCTTGCGGCGGTCACCGCGCATGCCGAACAGACTATCAATATCGGCTACCAGCGTTCTTCCACGTTGTGGATCCTGCTCAAGGAAAATGGCCAACTGGAGGAGCGCCTCAAGCCTTTGGGTTTCAACGTCAACTGGCATGAATTCAGCAGCGGTCTGCTCAGTGCATTGAACGCTGGCGCGGTGGATTTGCACGCTGATGTGGCTGATGCCTTTGCGCTGTTTACCCAGGCAGCGGATGCGCCGTTGACCTATTACGCACGTGAAGCGGCCTCGCCGAGCGCGCAGGCAATTATCGTCGCGAAGGATTCGCCGATCAAAAGCGTGGCAGACCTCAAGGGTAAAACCGTGGCGGTTTCCAAGGGGTCGGGCAGTCACTTCCTGCTGATCTCTGCGCTTAAACAGGCCGGACTGACCCTCAACGACATCACGCCGCGCTATCTGGAAGCGCCGGATGGCGTCGCCGCGTTTGCCAGTGGCAAGGTTGATGCCTGGGCCATCTGGGACCCGTTCCTGGCCACCCAGCAACGCGAGCATCAGGTGCGCATCATCGCTGACGGCAGTCAGGGGCTGGCCAATTACAACCGTTTCTATCTGGCCAACACCAGCTTTGCCAAGGCGCACCCCGAGGTCTTGCAGGTGGTGATCGATACCCTGCGCGAGTCCGGCAAGTGGGTTAAATCCCATCCGCAGGATGCAGCGAAGATCCTTGCGCCGGTGTGGGGCAACATCCCGGTCGAAACCGTAGAGCTGGCCAACAGCCGCCGCAGCTACGACATCGTCCCCGTCAAACTGGATGAGCTGGCCGAACAACAGCGCATTGCTGACACCTATTACGGCGCAAAGCTGATCCCCAAGCCGCTGAAGATTTCCGGCATCACTGTCTGGGCACCTGAAAGCAAATAACCTCAGGCCCGACCCCTTCGACTGGAGTTGCACATGAGCCGTCAAATTCACCTGTCCGCGTTTCTGCTCACCGGACCGGTCATTCACAGTCATGCCGTCTGGCGACATCCGGAGACGGTCGGGAGCTACCTCGACCCTGAGTATTACGCCCGCACGGCGCGCGTGGTGGAGGAGGGGTTGTTCGATTTTCTGTTTTTCGCTGACCGCCTTGCGGTCGGTGATCAAATGGGCGGATCCCGGGACGTGGCGTTGCGTTACGGGGCTCAGGACGCGACGCGTCTGGACCCGTTGCCGATCCTCTCTTATCTGGTCGGTCAGACTCGCAAACTGGGGTTGGGCGCGACACGTTCGACCACATACTACGAGCCAGCGCATATCGCCCGTGAGTTTGCGACGCTGGATCACCTGTCCAACGGTCGCGCCGCCTGGAACATCGTCACCTCGATGAACGACAGTGAAGGGCGTCTGTTCGGCAAGGACAAACACCTCGAACACGATCTGCGTTACGACCGCGCCGATGAGTTCGTCGAAGTGGCGCTCAAGCTCTGGCGCAGTTGGGAGCGGGACGCGCTGAAGCTGGACCGCGAAACCGGAGTGCTGGCTGATCCATCGAAGATTCATCCGGTTCAACATTACGGCGACTGGTTCAAGGTCGAGGGACCGTTGAACATTCCCCGCACCCCGCAGGGTCGGCCGGTACTGATCCAGGCCGGTTCTTCGGGGCGTGGCCGGCGTTTCGGTGCGCGCTGGGCCGAAGCGATCTTCACCATTCACCCGCACCTGAAAGCCATGCAGGCGTTTCGTGAAGACGTGCGGGCGCAAGTGGTGCAACAAGGGCGTCCGGCAGACAGCTGCAAAGTGTTGACGGCAGTGATGCCGTTCATTGGTGGCAGCGAAGCCGAGGCCCGGGCCAAACGTGACAAGCACAATGCATTGGCTCGCCCTGAACTGGGCCTGGTAACGCTGGCCTCACAACTGAATGTGGACCTGTCGCCATTCCCGTTGTCAGCGACCCTGGCAGATATTGCCCGCTCGCCGCTGATTCATCCGGCGGCTGCCGAGAAACTGCTGATGCAGGGCGCTGATACGACGCTGGAAGAGCTCGGGCGGATCTTCGCAAGCAGTGTTCGCGTGCCGCAACTGGTGGGCACCGGTGCGCAGATAGCGGAGCAACTCGCGGATATTTTCCTGGCGGGCGGTAGCGACGGGTTTGTCATTTCCCCTGCCTATCTGCCGGGTTCGTTCAGCGAATTCGTCGAAAGTGTAATCCCGCATCTGCAGCGCAAAGGGTTGTTCCGCAGGGCGTATGAAGGTTCGACGTTAAGGGAGCATCTTGGCCTTGAAGCAATACCAGAGAGTTGAGCGCTTTTTACTCTGCTGAAAGAGATATGGCTAATACCCGAACGCCCCCCGTGCTAGAGCCGTCCTATGGAACAGCTCGGTCTCTGTGGGAGATTCTATGTTCGCCTGCAAGCGTTGATCCCGGTGGGAGCGAATTCATTCGCGAAGAGGCCGGTGAATGCGCAGCCTTTGTATCGACAAAAATAACGCCTTCCCGAATGAATTCGGTCCCACCGGTCCTGCATGAGCTTGAGATGTTACCAACTTGAGAGCGAGGCTTGCCCGCTATACAGGCGCTTCGGTCCGTCAGGCACACCGCGTTATCGTTCTTCGCGGGCAAGCCCGGCTCCCACAGGATTACGCAGATCTATGTGGGAGCGAGGCTTGCCCGCGATAAGGGCGCTTTGGTCCGTCAGGCACACCGCGTTATCGTTCTTCGCGGGCAAGCCCGGCTCTCACAGGATTACGCAGATCTATGTGGGAGCGAGGCTTGCCCGCGATAAGAGCGACGCGGTCCGAAGTGAACCGCGTCCATACTGACTAGCTTCGACCAACACGCCCGGCCAACAAGAAAACTACCAGCGCAACCAGCGGCAGACCGGCTCCCAGCCACACGACCCCGTGCCAGCCACCCTGCTCATACAGGCTGCTGGCCAGCGCTGAGCCAATAGCACCGCCGATGAAGATGCTGGTCATGTACAGCGCGTTCAACCGACCACGGCTGGCCGGGTCCAGAGCGTAGATCGCGCGTTGTCCCAGCACCATGTTCATCTGCACTGCAAAGTCGAGCAGTACTCCGGTGACCGCCAGGCCAATCACGCTGTAACCCGGTTGACTCAGACCCACCAGAAACGCAACTGGCGCCATGATCATCGCGATCAAGGATGCGCGCCGGGTATGCCCGGCATCGGCCAGACGCCCGGCGACAGGTGCGGCAACCGCACCTATGGCACCCACCAGTGCAAACAGCGCGATCTGGGTCTGCGACAGTCCGAACGTGCGCGACAACTCGATCGGCGCTGCCGTCCAGAACAGGCTGAACGCAGCAAACAGAAGGCCCTGATACAACGCCCGTTGACGCAACACCGAATACTTGCGCAGCAATGTGAGCAACGAACCCAGCAGTTGCCCGTAAGACGCCTTGTGATCAGGTGTGCGTTTGGGAATGGTAAGAGCCAGTACCAGAATGATCGCCAGCATCATCACCGACGCGGTCATGAACACCGCACGCCAGCCGAGGTGGTCGGCTATCAGGCTTGACAGCGGCCGGGCCAGCAAAATGCCCAGCAGCAGGCCGCCCATGATATTGCCGACGACCTGACCGCGGGTTTCTTCCGGCGCCAGGTGCGCCGCCAGCGGTATCAGCATTTGCACCGACACCGAACTGAAGCCGATCAGCAGGGAAATCATCAGGAACCCGCTGGCGTGTTCGCTGAACGCCGCAGCCAGCAGGCTGGCCGTCGCCACGATGGCAGTGCCGATCATCAGCTTGCGGTTTTCCAGCAAGTCAGCCAGCGGTACCAGAAATAACAGGCCAAGGGCATAACCGATCTGGGTCAGCGATACGATCAGGCTGGCGCTGTGGGCCGACAACCCTATTTCAGGAGCAATCAGCTCGACGATGGGCTGGGCATAGTAGATGTTGGCGACGATGGCGCCACAGCAAAACGCAAACAACAGCACCAGGCCGCGGGTCAGGGTGTTTTGCGGTGCTTGAGCGGGGGAAGCTGTGGAGGAGGTCATAATCTTTGGCTCATGTTCAGTCTGAAGAATATCGGCCCGTCACGGCGGGCGTATGGAGCGAAGGTCTGCACGACAGGCCTGATGATGTTCAATTCTATGAAGATCGACAACATCATAAGCGCACCGAAGAACACGTTTCACGGTAAATGCTACAGCCATACTTATAGCGATTGGTTACTATGATAGCGATTGAAGTAAAAGTTCATGTCATTTACTTGCATGATTGTGCTTAGTCGCCGCCCGAAGTTTATCGGGTGAATCTCCTGCCTATCCTTATAGATAGTATCGGTGGAACTAATTAGCTGCTTAGATATCCTGAGACTCCCGCGATAAATCATGAAATTGATCACGATCTATCCCCGGGCCAGATACTTACCGACATACGACGGACAGTGTGAATAACGATGATCAGTCTCGGTCAAGCCAGTGTCTCTCTTGAACTCAGAGAAGTCTTCAGATGTGGCGTGCCGCTGCGGGTGGGCACGCGGGCGTTCGATATTCTGGAACTGTTGATTACCTGTCCGGGACGTCTGGTCAGCAAGGACGAGATTCTGCGGCGCGTCTGGCCCGATACCGTCGTTGAAGAAAATAATCTGCAGGTGCATGTCTCTGCATTGCGCAAGGCACTGGGTGAAGATCGCGATCTGATCCGGACCATTCCGGGGCGCGGCTACATGCTGGTGGGGGGCGAGGGCGAATCTGCTCTGGCAGTCGCTGATTATGACAACCCGCTGACGGTCGGCTCCTCCGGGAGCGCGATGCCACGCAAACACGATCTTCCCCATAACGTCCCGTTGATTGGGCGGCAAGCCGCACTGGAAGACGTCTGCGAAGCGTTGCTGAGCGATGCGCTGGTGAGCCTCGTGGGATCAGGGGGGATAGGCAAGACGTCCCTGGCAGTCGCTGCTGCCCACTATCTGTCCCTGACCGATAGCCTGCATGTCTGCTTCGTACCGCTGGCGCACATTACCTGCCCTGAAAACATTGTCGAGTCTCTGGCATCTGCCCTGGATCTGGTCGTGTTACCGGGAAGGTCGCCGATTGAGGCGATTGTCGAATGCCTTGATCAGCAGAATCGTCTGGTCATCCTGGATAACTGTGAGCACCTGATCGATGCAATAGCGGCGGTCAGTGAGCATCTAATGCGCCGTTGTCCGTCGCTGCGGATTCTGATCACCAGTCGCGAACCACTGCGCATTGGCGGCGAACGAATGCTCAACGTCGCCCCGTTGGACATCCCGGAGCAGGATGCCGATCGTCAACAAGTGCTGCAAAGCAGTTCAGCACAATTGTTCATGACACGCTTGCGGGCGCTGGACCCTTATTTCCCGGCAGAAAACATGGAAAGTCTGGACGAACAAAGTGTGGAGTTGATCGCACAGGTCTGCCGTCATCTGGATGGCATCCCGCTGGCGCTGGAGATGGCGGCCGCCCGCGCTGCCACGCTGGGACTGTTCGAATTGCTGCAAAGCCTGCAACATGGACCGCACCTCTTGTCCGGCGGTCTGCGCAGTGCCCCTGATCGTCATCAGTCGCTGGTGGCATCGGTAGAGTGGAGCTATGGTTTGCTGAGCCCGGACGAGCGCAACGTACTGAAACGTCTGGGTCGTTTCGAAGACCGTTTTACCCTCGCTCAGGCCTGTGAAAGGGCGCAGTCCCTGGCGCTGCCTCAAGGCAGGGTCATGGACTGCATCGTCAGTCTGGCGCAAAAGTCTCTGTTGCTGATTACCGCCGAAGGGCCTTTCCGGTTTTACCGGTTATTGAGGGCAACCCGGAGCTGGCTGGTGGAGGCAATCAGTGAGCTGGCGGGTGATAACGGTTCAACGCAGGGCATTCGCCAGCACAATCAGCATTCTGTGCGCCCGGCATCCATGGCGTCTGTCGCGACGTTGCGAGCAGTAGGGGGCGGCCTGCACGACTCCGATTATTTTCACCTCAACCACCAACGAATTCTGGCGACAAGCCAGTAGCACGAAGCTTCGGAAAATCTGTATATGAGCGCTACACCCAAGGTTTATGTGGTCGATGATGAGTGCACGATCCGCACGTCGTTGGCTCGCCTGCTGCATTCTGCGGACATCGACACCGAATGCTTTGCCAGCGCCCAGGCGTTTCTTGAGCAGTCTTTTGAAGATCAACCGACGTGCCTGCTGCTGGACGTCAATCTTGCGGCCTCCAGTGGTTTTGATGTGCAGGAGGAGTTGCTCCGTCGCGGCCATCGCTTCCCGATCATATTCATGACCGGCTTTGGCACCATCCCGATGTCGGTCAAGGCTATTAAAGCCGGCGCCCACGAGTTTTTGACCAAGCCCTTTGAGCCGGATCATTTACTGATGGTGGTGCGCCAAGCCCTTGAACACGATGAAAGCGAGCTGGCGGGTCGGCTGCATGTCGAAAGCGTCAGGCGCCGGTTCGAAACCCTGACGCCCCGTGAGCGTGAAGTCATGACGTTGTTGGTGACGGGCAAAATGAATAAACAGATTGCCGGGGATCTGGGGACCAGTGAAATAACGGTGAAAGTTCATAAACGGCACATTATGACAAAAATGAAAGCACGAACTTTGATTGATCTGGTCAAGATGCATGAACAATCAACTCCGGTCAGTTGATATAAAACAGCACATTTATACATAGCGTCAGGCGCGCTCTTTTGTGGGAGGGCGTAAAGTCTGTTTCTATTACTTTCACTGCCATGAAGTTGAGCTTATGATCCTCATTTGCGTTGTTGATGACGACGCTTCCGTACGTAATGGTCTTGGCAATCTTCTCAAGTCTTTGGGCTATGCTTGCGTGGGCTTTGCTTCGGGTGAAGCGTTTCTGGCTTCTTCGGCAAGTGATGACGCGGATTGCGTATTTCTCGACTTGATCATGAAGGGCATGCAGGGGCTGGAAGTTCTTCGGCAGTTGAAAGCCGCGGGCAAACCCGTCGCCGTTTTCTGCATGTCCGCTCAGGATGACGAGGGAACCATCCGCCGAACACTCGACGCTGGTGCACTGGGTTTTTTGCGCAAACCGTTCTCCGAGGAGGCGTTGCTCGATTCGATAAAGCGGGCACTGGAACGCCCGTAAGGGGCCTTTATGAGCAGCATCCAGGCAGAGCTGATCTCCGGTCTTCAGGCAAGGGCTGAGCATCAGGCCGAAGGCTGCACGCCTGAATGGCTGGCGCTTCTGTCATGGGACCTGCTGTTCGTCGATGGCGAGATTGATCGTTACCGGGTTCATGTGCAGGGCTGCTACCGACAGTGGCTGGTTTTCCGTTCGTCAGTGCGCAAGGTGGAGAGCAGCAGGCGTCGTATCGAGCATGAATACGCGTTAGCCTCCCGCCTTGAGCCGTCCTGGGCACTGGTTCCCCAGGCTCTGTTGCAGACGGCGGAAGGTCCGCTGTGGGTATGCGACGATCCTGGTGGCCAGACGCTGCATGAACTGGCTGACGGGAAAATTTCCATTGATCGCTTCCTGCGCCTTGCGTCAGGCGCAGCGCGCTCCCTTGGGATGGCTCATGGCAAGGGTCTGCTGCATCGGGATATCAAACCGAGCAATCTGCTTCAGGATGCCCAAGGCACTGTTCGTCTGACGGGGTTTGGCGTCAGTGTCGAGACCGGATCCTGCATGCCCACGGACATTTGCGATTCCATCTGCGGCACCCTGGCGTATATGTCTCCTGAACAGGCGGGACGGGGCGGGCAGCAGGCCGACCAGCGCAGCGATCTTTATGCTTTGGGCATGACGTTCTATGAGCTGCTGACCGGCAGATTGCCCTTCGAGGCAGACGATGCGGTTGAATGGGTCTATTGCCACGTGGCCCGCCAGCCTTTGTCACCGCGGCATTTTCGGGACTCGATTCCCGTACCGTTGGCTCAAATGATTCTGCAACTGATTGCCAAGAATCCCGAAGATCGCTATCAGACGGCTTGTCGCCTGGAGGCTGACTTGCGCAAGTGCCTGAACGAGTGGAGTCAGTTCCAGCACTTGTCCGCTTTTGACGAGACCGTAAAAGATCGTCGATGCCGGGGCGTTGAGCCGGAATTCTTGCTGACGAGGCGGGCGGAGTATCAGGCTCGGGGTGCTGCATTCAAACGGGTCACTGAAGGGATTTATACCTCCGCGCATGGCCATTTTCTCAGTGGCTGTGATTGCTACCAGCCATGTGGGTGCCTGGGCCAGGTCGCCGGGCTGGAAGCGCGGAGCGGAATTCTGCGCGCGCAGGCCTCGCTGTCGAGGCCCTCGATCAGTATTTCCATGGGGCAGGAAGCGCTGGATCTGGTGTCGGTCATGAAGGCCTCTCAGGCGCTGTCCGAAGAGATCGTGCTGGAGCGACTGATCGGTATTCTGCTGACCAATACGATCGTTCACGCCGGTGCCCAGCATGCCCTGTTACTGCTGATCAAAGACGAAGTACCGCAGGTCCGTGCCCGCGGGCAGGCGCACGAGTCCGGCATCGCCACCGAGCTCTCGGAGACAACACCCACCGCGCGGCATTTGCCCTTGTCGATGTTGTACACGGTCATAAGAACCCGGCAACTGATCGTGCTGGACGACGCCATGCATTCACATGTCTTTGCCGCAGATGAGTACTTCAATGAGCATCAGGTGCGCTCAATACTGTGTTTGCCCCTTATCAAACAAGGCCAGGTAGTGGGCGTGCTTTACCTGGAAAACAATCTGGCGCCTGGGGTGTTTACTTTCAGGCGCACGGCGGTCCTTGAACTGCTCGCCGGTCAGGCCGCGATCTCGCTGGAAAACGCTCGTCTGTATGCTGAATTGACGGAAGAGAACACGCGTCGCAAAGAGATCGAAGCGGCGCTGCGCACCAGCAAGGCGACGCTGGCATTGGGGCAACGTATCAGCCAGTCGGGGAGTTTTCGCTGGGATCCGGGCACCGATGAGGCGCAATGGTCCGACGAGCTGTTTGCGGTCTGGGGCCTGCCGGTGACGGCGGTTGCACCTTCACTGCCGGTGCTGGAAAAGATGATTCACCCGGAAGATCTGCAAGCCTTTTCATCAATGCTGTCTCGGGCTCTGCGACATTCCAGTGCCTTTGAACACACCTTCCGTATCTTCAGGCCCGATGGGACGCTTCGTTATATCGAACTGCTGGGAGAGCCGGACGGCGAGCAGTTTTTCGTGGGTGTGGTCAGTGATGTGACCGAGCGCAAAACCACTGAAACGTCCTTGCGCACTGCCCGTGCCGAGCTGGGGAGGGTTTCTCAGGCAACCACCATGGGCGAGTTGGCGGCGTCCATTGCGCATGAAATCAACCAGCCGCTGGCTTCGATTGTCTCCAACGCCAGTGCCAGTTTGCGCTGGCTCAACCGTGATGTGCCGGTAGTCGAGGAGGCGCTCGCCGGGCTTAGGGATATCGTCAACGACGGCAAGCGCGCTGCCGACATCGTGCGCGCACTTCAATCGCTGGCCAGACAGACGCCGCTCAACCGTGAACCGTTGTACATCACGGATGTGATTCAGCAGGTGGTGTTGCTGACCGCCAGTGAGATCGAGCAGCGCCATGTATTGCTTTACAGGGAAGTCAGCGAGCCACAACTGACCGTGGAAGGTGATGCTGTGCAGTTGCAGCAGGTGATTCTGAATCTGATCATGAATGCAGTGGACGCCATGAGCGACCTTCATGACCGGCCGCGTCGTCTGGCGATCACGTGCAATACGGTGGCTGATGAGTATGTGGTGGTCAGTGTTCAGGACAATGGTTACGGGATTGATCCTGAACATGTTGAACGGGTCTTCGATGCGTTTTTCACGACCAAGGAAAAGGGCATGGGAATGGGCCTGGCGATCTGCAGATCGATCATTGATGCTCATGGGGGGATGCTGCAGGCGTTTTCCGGACGGTCGAGCGGGGCGGTGTTTGTGTTCACGTTGCCAGTGGTTGCAGGGGCGTTGTCAGGTAGGGCAGTTAGACCTTAGCGCCTATATCGCGGGCAAGCCCAGCTCCCACAGGTGGAACGCGGTCCCATGTGGGAGCTGGGCTTGCCCGCGATATAGGCGATGCAGAACCAGCATGCAGGTCGCAAAATCCAGGAACAGATGTTGACTGCTGCGCGGATTAACCTGCGCTTCAGAACGTTTAATGTTTTGCAAAGGACTTTAAGGATCGCCATCACCAGACTCGATACCTGCCATACACCTCTGAGCAGGAGAGTCTGTAATGAATGCGTTCAGCCCTTTGTCCACGCTTCATGTCGATCAAGCCGCCGTCACTCAGGTTCCATCTTTCGACACCTTGTCGTCCGCTGTAGAAGAACTGATGAAGTCCGCATCGGTTGGCGACACACGTGAAGCGAATCTGCAATTGCTGGAGCGCAGCGTTACAACGCCGGGCATTGACCCTTTGGCTTACCGGCTGATTTGCTCGCTGTTGCCTGCCTTGCGTGATCGTCAGGCTGATCATGACGATTCAGTAGAGCGCGCGATGCTGGTGCTGTGCTCGCATTTGTCTAGCCGCTTTGAAACGCCTGAAGCCGTGGTGCCCAAGCGTTGCGAGAAAGTCGCGTTGTCGCCGTGGCAGGAGCGTCGTGCCAAGGAAATGATGTCCAGCCATATGGATCGCGGGCTGTCCATTGCCCAGATCGCCACCGAATGCTCGTTGTCACGCAGCCATTTCTCTCGGGCGTTCAAGAAGAACACCGGCTTTTCGCCCCGTGACTGGTTCCTGCAGGTTCGCCTGGACAAGGCCAAGGGGTTGCTGACCGAGACCAGCATTTCGATTTCGCGCATCAGCCTCGATTGCGGTTTTGCCGATCAGTCGCATTTCACCCGGGTGTTTACCCGTGTTGTAGGCCAGACGCCGTTCAGCTGGAGACGCTCGCTGTCGACCGAAGCACGGCGGGCGGGGTGACTTCCAGCGACGCTCACCTCAATGATTTGGAATGCAATCTCCTTGTGGGAGCGGTGCTTGCCCGCGATGCAGACGATGTGATCTGACAGGTAAACCCAGTCGCTCTTATCGCGGGCAAGCACCGCTCCCACAGGGAAATCGCATTCCACACAAGTATGTGTTCGCTGCGTGAACATAACCGTCGTCGACTCAAAAGCACAAACCTACAAGGCGAAGCGCTGATAACCGTGCTTACTTGAATGAAGGACAAGCCTCTCGGGCTTTTCATCTCTTCAGTTCCGGACATTCCCCATGAATCGCAATGATCTGCGCCGAGTCGACCTCAACTTGCTGGTGATCTTTGAGGCGCTGATGTTCGAGCGCAACCTGACCCGGGTTGCTGAAAAACTGTTCATGGGCCAGCCTGCCGTCAGCGCCGCTCTTTCGCGGTTGCGCGATCTGTTCGACGATCCCTTGCTGCTGCGCAGTGGTCGCGGTATGGAGCCGACGGCAAGGGCGCTGGATATCCTCAAGGAAATTCAGCCTGCGCTGGATACCATCTCTGGCGCAGTCAGCCGCGCCAAGGATTTCGACCCCGCCACCAGCTCTGATGTGTTCCGTATCGGGCTGTCGGATGACGCCGAGTTTGGCCTGTTGCCACCCTTGCTCCATCAACTCCGGGAAGAGGCGCCGGGCATCATCGTGGTGGTTCGCCGCGCCAACTATCTATTGATGCCAGCACTGCTCGCCTCAGGCGAAATCTCGGTAGGCGTCAGCTACACCACCGATCTACCGGCCAACGCCAAACGCAAAAAGCTGCGTGATATTCACTGCAAGGTGTTGCGTGGCGATTCTCGGCCGGGCGCGTTAACCCTTGATGATTATTGCGCGCGGCCGCATGCGATGGTGTCGTTCTCGGGCGACCTGTCCGGCAACATCGATCTGGACCTGGCCAAAGTCGGGCGGACCCGCAAAGTCGTGCTCGGTGTACCGCAATTCAATGGCCTGCGGGCGTTGCTGGCGGGTACTGAATTGATCGCAACCGTGCCTGATTACGCGGCCTGTGCGCTGGTGGAAGGTTGCACGCTGCGCGCAGATGATCCGCCGTTTCCGATTGTTGCTGCCGAGTTGTCGATGGTCTGGAGCGGGGTGCATGACAACGATCCCGCGGAGCGCTGGCTCCGTTCGCGCATCAGTCAGCACATGGCCAAGACGCCTGACGTGATTTGAGGTGTCCCAGTGTCCATCTGTCGCGAAGCAAACATTAGACCTGTAGGAGCTGCCGAAGGCTGCGATCGCGGTGTATCAGGAGAAATGCTTCGCAGCCTTCGGCAGCTCCTACAGAAAAATGCATTTCAACCCATTAATTTGCATTTTGTGTGATGAAGCCGAGCTTGGTCTGGTCGCACAAGGTGCGGCGCTAGTCCTGGGTTTACGGCTGTCGAAAAAAACCAGCCGTGCTTTTGCGCACGACTGATCCATGAAAGCACAAGCATTCAATTACCGCTCGCTTCAACGCTGCACTATCGAATCCAGAGTTGGCCAGTACACGGAGATTCCCTGTCCTGGCCATTCCCAATTTCGTGGGTGCGTGATGAATCATTCGACAGTTGAAAACCTATCCCTTGAAGACCGGGTCCGCGATCTCGGTCTGCTGTTCCTCAGGCTAAGCGCCGCGGCTTTTCTTCTGGTCGTTCATGGCCTGCCAAAACTCCTCGATTTCAACCATCAACTGACGCTCATCGAAGACCCGTTCCACTTGGGCGCGCAGTTGACCCTGATCCTCGCAATCTTTGCCGAAGTCCTGTGCCCGCTGCTGATTGCTGCTGGGATCTTGGTGCGCCTTGCATGCCTGCCCATTCTGTTTCTGTTGCTGGTCGCACTGCTTGCCGTTCACCCGGAATGGACGCTGGAGCAGGGCCAGTTTGGCTGGTTGCTGTTGATCATTTTTACAACTGTGTTGATTGCAGGGCCGGGACGGCTCGCGCTCAACACACGTTTCAACGGAGCGGTGCGTTATGTCTGATTCAAACTCCTTGGTCGACGAAGCGGTGATGGTCAACCATCCGACATTCAATGAAGTTGTGACGCTGGTGATCAAGCACCGCATCCGCGCCGGTATGGAAGCGGATTACGAAGCCTGGCTAAGGCGCATCGTAGGTATTGCCGGCAGCTATCCGGGGCACTTGGGCGTGGATGTGATCCGCAGCAAGTTGGGTGGGCTGCATCTGTTCACCTGTGTTCTGCGCTTTCACTCTACTGACGCCATGCAGCGCTGGCTGGATTCGGAGCAGCGCAGCCAGTTGGTTGAGGAGGCCCGCCCAATGCTCGCCGACGGCGACCAGACCGAAGTTAATCCCCATAACGAATTCTGGTTCACGCCTGCCTCCGAGGCTTCCGCACCGCAGCCGCCGCGCTGGAAGCAGGCGTGTGTGACGTTTCTGGTCATTTGCCCGCTGACACTGCTCATTCCTCTGCTCTGGGGGCCGGTGTTCGCGTTGAGTCCGCTGCTCGCCAACTACGTGGTGAGTACCGCCCTGGTCACGGTGACCATCGTCCTGCTGGTCTGTTACGTGATGATGCCTGCCGCAACCCGGCTGTTCGCACCCTGGCTGAATGCCGCGCAGAAACAGCCCTCCGTGGAGTGACGCCATGAGCAATGACGACAAGGACACCGATCAGGAACGCCGCCGCTTTCTGGCCAAAGGCACGTTGCTCAGTGCCGCGGCGGCCATCCTTCCGTCTTTTCCCTTCGCTGGCTATGCCGGTGCCTCTCAAAAATCTGTCGAAGGAACCGCGATGAACGTCGAACTGATTCTCTACAACGGCCAACTGCATACTGTCGACCGTGAAAAACCAAAGGCCAGCGCGGTCGCCATCAGCGGCGGACGCTTTGTGGCAGTGGGCACCGATGCAGAAGTCATGGCGCTGCGTGGCAGTGCGACCCAGGTCATCGACCTGCAAAAGCGCACGGTGATTCCGGGTCTCAACGACTCCCACTTGCACCTGATCCGTGGCGGCCTGAACTACAACCTCGAACTGCGCTGGGAAGGCGTGCCGTCACTGGCTGATGCGCTGCGCATGCTCAAGGACCAGGCCGACCGCACTCCGACGCCGCAGTGGGTGCGGGTCGTGGGTGGCTGGAACGAATTCCAGTTTGCTGAAAAGCGCATGCCGACGCTTGAAGAGCTTAATCAGGCGGCTCCGGATACCCCGGTGTTCGTTCTGCACTTGTACGACCGTGCCTTGCTCAACCGCGCCGCGCTGCGTGTCGCCGGGTACACCCGCAACACGCCGAACCCACCGGGTGGCGAGATTGTCCGGGATTCCAATGGTGATCCAACCGGCATGCTGGTCGCCAAGCCCAACGCGATGATTCTCTACTCGACGCTGGCCAAGGGGCCGAAGCTGCCGCTGGAGTATCAAGTCAACTCGACGCGTCAGTTCATGCGAGAGCTGAACCGGCTGGGTGTGACCAGTGCCATCGACGCGGGCGGTGGTTTCCAGAACTACCCGGATGATTACGCAGTGATCGAACAGTTGGCTCGCGAGAAGCACCTCACCGTGCGTATCGCATACAACCTGTTCACCCAGAAGCCGAAAGAAGAGCTGGCCGATTTCAAGAACTGGACCAGTTCGGTCAAGTTGCATCAGGGCGATGACTTCCTGCGCCACAACGGCGCGGGTGAAATGCTCGCTTTTTCCGCGGCGGACTTCGAGGACTTCCTCGAACCGCGTCCAGACTTGCCCGCAGGCATGGAGCAGGATCTGGAACCGGTGGTACGCCATTTGGTTGAACATCGCTGGCCGTTCCGGTTGCACGCGACTTATGACGAGTCCATCTCACGCATGCTCGACGTGTTCGAGAAGGTCAATCGCGAGATTCCGTTCAACAACCTGCCGTGGTTCTTCGACCATTGCGAAACCATCAGCCCGAAAAACATCGAGCGGGTTCGCGCCTTGAATGGCGGCATCGCGATTCAGGACCGTATGGCCTTTCAGGGCGAATACTTCGTCGAGCGCTACGGCGCAAAGGCTGCCGAATATACGCCGCCGATCAAACGCATGCTGGCCGAGGGTGTGCCGGTGGGCGCGGGGACCGATGCGACCCGGGTTTCCAGCTACAACCCGTGGACTTCGCTGTACTGGATGGTCAGTGGGCGCACGGTCGGAGGTCTCGAGTTGTATCCGGAAGGATTGTCTCGCGACACCGCACTGGAGTTGTTTACCCATGGCAGCGCCTGGTTCTCATCCGAGCAGGGCAAGAAGGGCATGATCAAAGTCGGCCAACTGGCTGACTTGGTGGCCCTGTCCGCAGACTACTTCAGCGTCGATGAAGAGTCGATCAAGTGGATCGAGTCGGTGCTGACCGTGGTGGACGGCAAGGTGGTGTACGGCAGCGGCGATTTCGAGAAGCTCGCGCCACCGCAGGTTCCGGTGCTGCCGGACTGGTCGCCGGTGGTCAAGGTGCCGGGTCACTGGCGTCCGAATTCGCCGTTAGTGGCTCAGATTCACCAGTGCAGCGGCCCTTGCGTCGTGCACTCCCACAGCCATGAGCGCGCACGTATGTCCAGCGTACCGGTCAGCGATTTCCAGGGTTTCTGGGGCGCGTTCGGCTGTTCATGTTTCGCATTCTGATCATCTGCCATCACGGCGATGACGTTACTCTGAAAACCTGAAGGAGTTACCCCATGAGTACTGCTACCCCCTGGAAACGCTTGAACAAAGACGACGCGGTTGTGCTGCTGGTGGATCACCAGACCGGTCTGATTTCGCTGGTGCAGGATTTTCAGCCTAACGAGTTCAAGAACAACGTGCTGGCGCTGGCGGATCTGGCGAAGTTCTTCAAACTGCCGACGATTCTGACCACCAGCTTCGAAAACGGTCCGAACGGCCCGATGGTGCCCGAGCTGAAGGAGCTGTTCCCGGACGCGCCATACATCCCGCGTCCCGGCCAGATCAATGCCTGGGACAATGAAGACTTCGTCAAAGCGGTCAAGGCAACCGGCCGTAAGCAACTGATTATTGCCGGTGTCGTGACTGACGTGTGCGTCGCATTCCCGACGTTGTCTGCACTGGCTGAAGGGTTTGAAGTGTTCGTCGTGACCGACGCATCGGGCACCTTCAACGAAACCGTGCAACAGGCCGCCTGGGCCCGCATGACCGCTGCCGGTGCGCAACTGGTCAACTGGTTCTCCGTGGCATGCGAGCTGCAGGTTGACTGGCGCAACGATATGGAAGGTCTGGCAAATCTGCTCTCGCCACGCATTCCCAACTACCGCAACCTGATGAACAGCTACTCGGCACTGACTGCGAAGTAAGTTCTGAGGCTCAAAGAACGGCGCCCTGCCTTGAGTAGGGCGCCGTTTTTGCTTATACCTTCAGGTCGCCTCGATCCTGTGGGACCGAATTCATTCGGGAAGGCGGTATTTCAGGCAGCGCATCGGCTGTGAATGTACCGGCCCCTTCGCGAACAAGTTCGCTCCTACCGGTGACCTGAGCAAGACGCATAACCCGGTAGGACCGAATTCATTCGGGAGGGCGATATTTCAGGTGCGCATAGGCTGCGGATGTCCCGGCCCCTTCGCGAACAAGTTCGCTCTTACCGGTGACCTGGGCAAGACGCAGAACCCGGTAGGACCGAATTCATTCGGGAAGGCGGCATTTCAGTTTACGCATAGGCTGTGGATGTCCCGGCCTCTTCGCGAATGAATTCGCTCCCACTGGAACAGTGTTTGCAGACCAACATAGAGACCAGTAAAAGCAGCTTTAGCCGGGAGAGCGATATTTCAATAGATTGCCGAGGCTATGCCATGATGCCCTCGCTCATTTACTGACAAGGAATAACCCCATGAAGCTGGTTCGCTACGGTCTACCCGGTGCTGAAAAGCCTGGCGTCATTGACTCCAACGGTGGCATTCGTGATCTGTCGGCGCATGTTGATGACATCAACAGCAATGCGCTTTCCATCGAGAGCCTGTCGCGTCTGAGTGCCATCGACTGCTCGACGCTGCCGCTGGTTGCGGGTGATGTGCGTATGGGGCCTCCGATCAGTAAAGGCGGACGGGTGATCTGCATCGGCCTTAATTACACCGACCATGCCGCCGAAACCAATCTGCCGATTCCTGCCGAACCGGTGATGTTCCTCAAGGCTTGCTATCCCACTGGCCCCAACGACGACATTCGCTTGCCGATTGGCTCGGTGAAGACTGATTGGGAAGTTGAACTGGGCATCGTGATCGGCACCCAGGGGCTGTACATCGACAAGGCCGATGCTTTGACGCACGTCGCGGGTTATTGCGTAGTCAATGACTTATCCGAGCGCAGTTACCAGCTGGAGCGTGGCGGGCAGTGGACCAAAGGCAAGAGTTTTCCGGGGTTTGCCCCCGTTGGCCCATGGCTGGTGACGGCTGACGAAGTGGCTGATCCTGGCAAGCTGGCGTTGTGGCTGGAGGTCAATGGCAAACGCCAGCAAGACGGCAACACGGCCAATCAGGTATTTGATGTGGCGACGGTCGTCAGCTACGTGTCGCAGTTCATCGAGCTGGAACCTGGCGACTTGATCAGCACCGGCACCCCGGCAGGCGTGGGATTGGGTCATAAGCCTGAGCCATTGTTTCTCAAACCGGGGGATGTGGTGACCTTGGGTGTGGAGGGGCTTGGGGAGCAGCGGCAGGTGATAAAAGCGTTTTGAATTTTGTGGGGCGGTTAACCACAATTGCTCTAATTGAAATGCGGTCTACCTGTGGGAGCTGGGCTTGCCCGCGATGCATGTGTCGCAGTTCGAAGGCAGACCGAGTTATCGTTTATCGCGGGCAAGCCCAGCTCCCACAAGAAGATCCCATTTCACATCAAGCCTGCGTGGTTTTTGACAGTGGTGTTAATCCCGAGCAATCAACGCAGCAATAAAATCAGCCACCAACGCCACAGCAATCGCCAGCGCAGCTATCACAAACAGCATCACGTGATGCCCGCCATTGGCGTTGAAGATCACTGAGTACCCATAACCGCTCAACGCCTGAAACGTCGCGAAGGAAACCGTGGCACGGCTCCAGGCCACTTGCTGCTGTTCGTGGCGAGGGACCAGTTCGTGAATCCTGCCCAGAGCCAGCGGGACAATACCCGGTGGAAACGAGCCGATGATGATTGCCAGCAAGGCCAGCAGCGCGAAGTTACTGGTGGTGCACAGCAACGCTACAGTCACGGCTTGTACCGCGAGCACCAGGCGGATCGAGGTACGGGCACCCAGGCGGTCAGCCAGAAAGCCGTAGATCACCGGGCCCAGAATTGCGCCGACCCCGTACATGACCCAGATCACGGCACCCGCATGGGCGCTCAGGCCAAGGCCGCGGGTCACGTAATCCACGAGGAACACCATCGTCGGCACCAGGCCGATCGCCATCAATGCGTATTGGCCAAACAGCAGGTATATGCCTGAGTTCATGCGGCTGTTAAGTGGCTGATGAGTTGCTTCGGCAGAGGCAGACACGGCGGCAGTAGCGCTTGCCGATGGCCAGCAAAACCAGCTCGCTGCGGTGAGCACGAGGGAGGCCAGACCCAGGCCAATCCAGGCATCTCGCAAGCCTAGCGACAGCAGGAACGGCACCAGCGTGCCTGAACCTGCGATGCCCAAACCCACCCCGATAAAGATTGCACCACTGGCCAGCCCTCTACGGGCGACCGGTACGTGAGGAATCACCGTTGCAGCCACCACGACAATGATCGCGCCCCCTGCGATACCGGACAGCAGACGCCAACTGAAAAACCAGGCGACCGACAACGGCCAGGCACAGGCAAAAAACGACGCAGTGGCGATCAGCATCATCAAACGCAGCGAGTGCGCGTTGGACAGTCGGGCCGCGATGGGGCGGCCGGTGAGGGCGCCAATCAGATAGCCGATCAGGTTTGCCGCGCTCAGGTAAATCACATCCGACGCAGAAAACCAGTGCGCCTCGATCAGTGATGGAATCAGTGGCGTATAGGCGAATCGCGCGAGGCCGATGCTCACAAGGCTCGCGCTGAGGCCTGCAAGTATGTGCAGCCAGACGTTGTTGCGCCGGGGTGCAAAGTTGTCAGTAGTGGTGTGCATGGCGGAATGTCCTTCCCCACAGAATCATGGAATCAAAGTGAGCACTACAAAGTGCTTGGCATGGGTCCATGGTAGCGACGATGATTGATGCAATCTTGCAGTTAATTGTCTTTGGTGAGATGCATAAATGCATCAGGTGGGTGGCCGTTGAACTGGGATGACACGCGAATTTTTCTGGCGGTCTGTCGAAAGTCCACATTGCGCGGTGCGGCGCGATTGCTGAATGTAGATCAGGCAACGGTAGGTCGCCGGATCGCGGCCCTTGAAAATGCCTTGGGCACCAAGGTGTTTCTACGCACCTCCGAGGGCTACGTGCTGACGGTTGCAGGGGAGGCTGCGTTCAAGTCGGCGGAAAAGATGGAGCGCTCGGCGCTGGACCTGCAACGGCAGATTCAAGGGCTGGATGATCGACTCAAAGGAGAGGTGCGCATCACCTCCACCGATTCGCTGGCCGTCGATTTTCTGATTCCTGCCATCGCTCATCTGCATCAAACACACCCGGACGTGAAAGTCCGGCTCGATGCATCCATACAAATGCTTAGTCTTTCCCGGCGTGAAGCCGATATAGCCGTCAGAAACGTCAAACCAGAAAATCCGGATTTGATCGCTCGCTGTATTGCCCGTTGGCCGGTAGGGCTGTATGCGTCGGCGGAGTATGCGCAACGCCATGGCGAGCCTGAACCGGGTTCGGCATTTGCCGGTCATGACCTGATCATGTTTCAGCCCTATCTGGACAGTAGCCGTGAAGCGACTATCGTTTCCGAGCCGGTCGGTGAAGGGCGTCTGGTGGCGACGGTTAATTCCGGACTGATGATGCGTCGCTCGATTGCTGCCGGGATCGGCATTGGCGAAATCCCGGTGTGTCTGGGCGAGCGTGACGGGCTGACCCGGCTTTGGCCGGATCGGCAGCGGCAGCAAACGTATGATGTGTGGTTGGTGACCCATGAGGACTTGCGACATACCGCACGGGTGAGGGCTGTCATCGATCACATCGTCAGCGTCTTTGAGTCAGTCGGTTAGGCATGCAGCATTAATCAGGTCGAATGGGTGTAACGCCCGTCGAAAAAGTCGCATTCAGAGTGGTTTTGATGAAAAAACTGGCCGCTATAACGCTTGACGAAAAGCTATTAGCAATGTGCCAGCAGAGGCTGCTTGCATTTAAAGGTGAATGGTAGAGAATCGCCGCATAAAGAGGCCAGTCGGCCCATATTCATACTCGTTATTGCATTCCTGGATGATCAGGTTTGCCGGCATTGTTCAGGAGTTCAAACAAGATGGCAGCAGTGCAGCAAAAAACCGTTGACGCAATCAAGACCTCCCAGCCAGAACTGTCAGCTGAATGGCTGGCGGCGCTGGAAGCTAACGGTGCCACTCGCAACCTCAAGATCGATGATCTGAAACAACAGATGGCGGAGTTCCTGAGTCTTGTGGTTTCAGTCGCGGAGAAGGGGCGTCATCAATCTCTGGCTGGCAGTGACTGGGACGAGATTCGTCAATTCCTCGAAAAGCTTTCCCAGAGCCGTGCTTCGGTGGGCCAGGATTCGCAGCAGACTGCAAGTTTTGTCTTTGCGCTCAAAGGCCCGTTGTTTGCCTTGATCCAGCGTGAATATCAGGCTGATCCGACGCTGTACGCCGAGCAGTTGCTGGAGCTGTCCGAGTTGCTGGATGCGTTGGCCATGCACACCATCCGCACGTTCCAGAAATCCCGTGAAAACGTGATCAAGCGCCAGCAGGAAGAATTGCTGGAGCTGTCGACTCCAGTGGTCAAGCTGTGGGACGGCGTGCTTGCCTTGCCGATGATCGGCACCCTTGACTCCCAGCGTACCCAGGTGGTGATGGAGTCGCTGTTGCAGCGCATCGTCGACACGGGTTCGGAAATCGCCATCATTGACATCACCGGCGTGCCAACCGTGGACACACTGGTTGCGCAGCATTTGCTGAAAACGGTCACCGCCATTCGCTTGATGGGTGCTGATTGCATCATCAGCGGTGTACGTCCGCAAATTGCTCAAACAATTGTCCATCTGGGCCTCGATCTGCAAGGCGTCGTCACCAAAGCCAATCTCGCCGACGCGCTGGCTCTGTCGCTGAAGCGTCTGGGGCTGACCGTCACCAAGGCGGTATAAGTTCATGGAACGTATTCCTATTCTGCAGATGGGCGCCTATCTGCTCGTCACGATCCAGGTCGACATGCACGATCAGCTTGCGCTGACCCTGCAGGACGATCTGTCCGAGCGGATCAGCAAAACTTCTGCGCGGGGTGTCCTGATCGACATCTCGGCGCTGGACATCGTCGATTCGTTCGTGGGTCGCATGATCGGCACTATTTCCGGCTTGTCGCGGATCATGGATGCCGAGACCGTACTGGTCGGCATGCAGCCCGCAGTAGCGATTACGCTGGTTGAGCTGGGCATGACCTTGCCGGGCGTCAGCACTGCGTTGAACGTTGAGCGCGGCATGAAATTGCTGCATGAGCGAGTGCAAGCGCAATGACCGTACGCAGCAGCGGTTCGCAACCCGTGCTGATCGAACAGGACGTCGTACTTGCGCGCCAGACCGCGCGCAAGCTGGCCCAGGAGTGCGGCATGCGCCTGATTGATCTGACCAAAATGGTCACCGCTGTCAGCGAGCTGGCACGTAACACCATGGTCTATGGTGGTGGCGGAGATATGGACTGGCAAATCCTCGAAGAGGATATGCGCACAGGTTTGCGGATCACCTTCCGCGATGAAGGTCCGGGCATTCCTGACCTCAAGCTGGCGATGACCGATGGCTGGACTTCCGGTAATGGCATGGGCCTTGGCCTGACCGGCGCCAAGCGTCTGGTGGAAGAGTTCGAACTGGACACTGCTCCCGGTGCCGGAACCCGCATAACGATTACCCGATGGACGTGATCCTGCGCAGTACCCTGACGCAGGTTTTGTTGATTGAGGACAGCAGCCAGGTAGGCCACGCAAGACGCACCGCTCAGCAGTTGGCGGAGAGTCTCGCGTTCGATGAAGTGGACGCCGGACGTGTCGCGCTGGTCGCTACTGAGTTGACCAGCAACATTCTCAAACACGCGGTTCGCGGCGAATTGCACCTGCGGGTTTTCGATTCGCCGGGGTTGTCCGGCATCGAAATCATTGCCGTGGATCGTGGTGAAGGTTTCGACCTGACTGATTGCATGCCCGATGGCTTCTCAACCCGAGGAACCCAAGGCATTGGCCTCGGTTCTATCGAGCGCCAGGCGGATGTTTTTGATGCCCACGCGGATGCCCGCGGCGCGGTGGTCATGGCCCGTTTCTACCCCCGTAAAAACAAGACCCGGGACCTGCGTGTCGGTATCAGCCAGCATTCACTGCATGATGATCCCGCGTGTGGCGATGTCTGGTCACTGGCAGTGGAGGGGCAGCGGATTAGTGCGTTGATCATCGACGGGCTGGGTCATGGTGAGGATGCTGAAGTCGCCGCGCGTGCCGGTGAGGTCGAATTCCAGCAGCGGCCTTTTGATTCTGCCGAGCGTGTGCTCGAGGACATGCACCATTCCATGAAGGGAACGCGTGGCGGTGCCGTAGCGGTGGCCAACTTTGATGCTGGCCTGGATACGTTGCGCTTTGTCGGGATTGGCAATATCGGCGCCACGCTGATTGGTGAAGACAAAGTTCGGGGACTGGTATCGCATCCTGGCATTGTCGGCCTTCAGTTCAGAAAGGCTCAGGCATTCGAGCATTCGCAAGTGACCGGCCAGTTGCTGGTGATGTACAGCGATGGCCTGCAATCTCGTTGGAACCTGCGTGATTATCCGGGTCTGATTTATCGTCATCCGGCGGTTATCGCTGCCGTCCTGCACCGCGATTTTTGCCGCGGCCGAGATGACGTCACCGTGTTGGTCATTACCCTGGAGGCTTTCAATGCCTGAACCGATCGTTGCTGATCAGTCCATCGAGTTGCAAAAGTTGCGCGATGAAGTGGACGCGCTGCGTGCCGAGCTGGACGAAACCAATCAGGGCGTACTGGCGCTGTATGCCGAACTCGACAACCAGGCCGATGAACTGCGTGAGGCGTCTGATTTGAAGAGTCGCTTCCTGTCTTACATGAGCCACGAATTCCGCACGCCGCTGGGCTCCATTCTGAGCATCACCAGCCTGCTAAAGGACGAAATCGACGGTCCGTTGAGCGAAGAACAGCACAAGCAGGTCGGCTTTGTCAGTGGTGCAGCCCGTGAGCTGAGCGACATGGTCGATGACCTGCTCGATCTGGCCAAGATTGAAGCCGGAAGGATCAGCATTTCCCCTGCCTGGTTCGACATGTTCGACTTGTTCTCGGCACTGCGCGGCATGTTCCGGCCGATCGTCAACGCGTCGTCCGTGGACCTCATTTTTGAGGAGCCGTCAGGCTTGCCGCGTCTGTACACCGACGACAAGAAGCTCGCGCAGATCCTGCGCAATTTCATTTCCAACTCCCTTAAATTCACCCAACGCGGTGAGGTTCGAGTATCTGCACGTCTGGAAAGCGATAACGAAATCCGCTTTGCGGTCTCCGATACCGGTGTAGGCATTCCTCAGGAAATGCACGGCGCCTTGTTCGAAGACTTTTCGCAGATCGACTCCCCTCTGCAAAAGCGATTGCGCGGGACCGGGCTTGGCCTGTCACTGTGCAAACGCTTCGCCGAGCTACTGGGCGGGCGAGTCGGGCTGGAGAGTGAACCCGGACTGGGCTCGACATTTTTCGTGATCATTCCACTGGCCATCGCAGCAGGGCCTGTTGATGAAGCGTGAACTCCGGCTGCTCATCGTTGATGACAACGCAGCGACACGCTATGCGTTGCGGCGACGCATGGAGCGCCACGACTTTATTGTCAGCGAAGCAGGTACGGGCACCGAGGGGCTTGAGCAGATCGCAGCACAACTCCCGGATGCGCTGATTCTGGATGTGAACCTGCCGGACATGAGTGGCTTCGACATCGTTCGTCTGTTGCGTGCCGAGCCACGCACCGCGTTGCTGCCTGTGGTGCATGTCTCGGCGGCGTCGATTCATACCACCGACATTGTCACCGGCCTTGAGGCGGGCGCTGATGCCTATCTGGTGCACCCGGTAGATCCGGATGTATTGCTGGCGACCTTGCGGACATTGCTCCGGGTACGAGACACCGAATACGCATTGCGTGAAAGTGAGGCGCGCTTCAGGGAGATTTTCGTCAACATTTCCGCGCCCATTGCGGTCATGGACGCTCAGCTCAAGGTCTACGAGTGCAACCACGCGTTTACGCTGCTGACCCATCAAAGCCTGGCCGATGAAACCATGCTGGGCTCTCTGGCTGGCGATCAGGATGAAGTTATTCAGGAGCTGCGCGCGGGGTTGCTGGCGGGTGAGCGCTGGCAAGGCACGTTGCGCATGTTGGTAAGGGGTGAATTACGCGAGACCGAGTGGCAGATTTCACCTTACCGCACACCCGGGCTGAGTCTCGTGTTCGTTGAAGATGTGACCGAGCACCGGCAGCGGGAGCAGTCACATCTCAAGCAACTCGACAGCGTCAATACCAAGCTTGCCCACGAAGTGGCCGAGCGCGCCCGAACTGAAGCTCAGTTGCTGCAAGCGCAGAAAATGGATGCAATCGGGAAGTTGACCGGCGGTATTGCCCATGACTTCAACAACTTGCTGACCGGGATCATTACCGGTATCGAGTTGATCAAGAGGCGGACCCAGGAAAATCGTCCCGAGAAAATCATGCGCTACGCAGAGGCGGCACTCGCTTCGGCCTCCAGTGCGGCGGCGCTCACCCACCGATTGCTGGCATTCGCTCGTCAGCAACCGCTGGACGCTCGGCCAATCGACATCAACAAACATATCCGCTCGCTGGAAGACCTGATGCGCCGCACCATCGGTAAGCGCATCGCGTTGACGCTGGACCTCACCTCGCAGTCGGCCATTGCACTGGTGGATAGCAGTCAGCTGGAAAGTGCGTTGCTCAATCTGGTGATCAACGCCAGGGATGCGCTGCCGAACGGCGGAACGATCCGGGTCACCACCTTCGCTGCGCATTCCAAAGGCGATGCCAGGCTGGCGGATGGCGCTTACCTGGCGCTGTCGGTAAAGGATGACGGCATCGGCATCGAGCACAGTGTCATTGATAAGGTGTTTGATCCGTTCTTCACCACCAAACCCATTGGCAAGGGCACCGGGCTAGGTCTATCGACCATCTACGGCTTCGCGCGGCAGTCGCAAGGCGACGTAGTCATTCGCAGCGTAGTGGGCCACGGCACAGAAGTCACCTTGATGCTGCCAGCCGGAATTGAGTCCGTGCCGGTCGAGGAGGCGCCGCCTGTTGCTCCGCGAGAGGGGGCGGGGCAGCACATTCTGATCGTGGAAGACACGGCATCAGTGCGGATGTTCGTCAACGAGCTGCTGATCGATACCGGCTACCGCTGCACTCAGGTAGGGGACGTCGCTACGGCATTGTCGTTACTTGAAAACGACACGTCGATTGACCTGTTGCTCAGCGACGTCGGTTTGCCTCACATGAATGGGCGTGAGCTGGCGGACCGGGCCCGTCTCTGGCGTCCTCACTTGCCGGTATTGTTCATGACCGGTTACGCCGAAAACGCGGTGGACCGGCAGAGCTTTCTGGGCGAGGGCATGGACATGATCATCAAGCCGTTCCAGCTGGGCGCGTTGCTTGAGAAAGTCAACGCCATGCTGGAGGCAACTCCCCGCGAAACCTGATCGGCCGCCGCGTTGCCGTGACCGGTCGGTCAGAATCAGAAATATGTAGTGCTCTAAAATATTCACTACATAATCATTGACGCATGCCTTTTCGACTTGCATTATGCAGCTGTCTCCCTGATCGGGAGAGTTGGAAAGGGTGTTCTTGACATGCACGACGAGCCGTCGTGATGTTCCCGGATGTGTGCTGCCCACAAGGCAGATTGATGAAGCTGACCTGGCATGGTCGTCTCAGGGCGAGTTGATGCTGGCGATACGTCCTCATGAGGCTTGTGGCTGACTGCAGTTCAGATTGCCGCTGGTTTCCGATGTTTCGCTACTTCTTCCTGTTGTTTGTCCTGCCGCGTAGCAGCTTTTCATCAAGGCTACATGCATCTAGTCAGGGGCCGGTTCTGCGGGCGAGTGAACGATGTGTCATGTTTCGCTCATCAGCAGTGATACGAATTAATTGGCCGATTTGATGATGTGTTCGAGCTCACTAATTAATCTGATGACAAGCGGTCAAGGAGTTACACATGAACTTGAATAACCAACCCACTGTCCAGGAACTTTCCGAGCTGTTTGCTGCGCGCAAGGACACACTCGATAACCATATCCTTTGGGTGTGCGAAGAAGGTGAAGTGCGTATTGAACCTCTTGCCTCGGGTGTGCCGGAAGAGCAGTTCATTGCCAGTCGCCCAAACTTGCGCGCTCGTCTCTCGATGTACCGCCGCGGTCATGGCTGGGTCGGCAAAAAGGCCGCCGCAGACAAGCAGTTCATGAGCGATGTGCTGCAGATGCTGCAGGATGTGTGGAGTCAGCCTGAAGCGCGGATTGCTGAGCGTTCGTATTAATGTGATGTCGGTGCAGTTCTTTGTGGGAGCGAATTCATTCGCGAAGAGTGCTTAACAGACAAAAAACAGGTAATGAATGCTCCGGCCTCTTCGCGAATGAATTCGCTCCCACAGGGCGCGTCGGGACCATTAGTAATAAGTGTTTTTTAAAAGTACTGATAAAAAGTGCTGGTCTGTATGTTGTTCTCACGCGCCCTCTGAAAGTATTCAGAGGGCTTTTTATTTTCGACTATATAAAAGCCAGGGCGACCATTCGATAGCACTGACCCGGCCGACGACATCTTGCTCTAGAGCCCCCAAGTAGGCTTGTTCTGTTCGATAGGTTAGGCTTGGCCGTTTCCGGTTGCGGATGAGCGCCGGGCATTATCTGATCTTCATCGTTCATGACAAGGCGTGTTTATGGATTTGCGGCAACTGGAAGCGTTCGCGGCGGTTATGTCGGCTGGCAGTGTCACGGCAGCGGGTAAAATGCTCGGTCGTTCACAACCCTCGGTCACCCGGGTGATTCAGGAGCTGGAGCAAGAGCTCGGCTTTGCGTTGTTCGAGCGTAGCGGTCCGAAGGTCACGCCCACCCAGAAAGCCTTCATGATGTACGCCGAGGTTGAAAGTGCCTTGCTCGGCATCCGCAACATTCGCCAGCGCGCCTTACATATCGCTCAGGACGAGAATCGCCAGATCAAGCTCGTGGCCATCCCGGCGCTGGCGGCAGGTTTGCTGCCGCTGGCCTTGTCCCGGCTGCCACAGTCGCTGCAACCACAGCACATTCAACTGCACAGCATGTCTCCGGAAAATGTTGTTCAGGCCGTGCTTTCCAAGACCATGGACCTGGGAGCCGTAAGTCTGCCGCTGGAGCATCGTGGTCTGGACATCCACTGGATCGGCGAGTCGCCGTGCGTGGCCGTGCTCCCAGCAGACTCGGAACTGGCTCGTTACGATGTGCTGTCCATGGAGGTTCTGGCCGCACATCCATTGATCACCATGTCCAACCCGTTCCGTTTCCGTCGCCGCATCGACAAGGCGTTTCAGGATGCCGGTGGCAAGGCGCCGCATATGCTCGACACCAACACCTCGCTGGTTGCCATGCAGATGGCACGCGTCGGCCTGGGAATCGCACTGGTTGACCCGTTCACGGCATTGGGCGTCCCGATCAATGGCGTTGTAGTGCGACCTATCGAGTGCAACATCCCGTTCTTCTTCGGTCTGATTTCTGCCTTCGCCAGCCCGTTATCCGATGTGTCGGTGGCGCTGGTCGAAGAACTCGCCAGATCCGCCCAGGCATTGTTGCCATCAATGATCATGCATGACCCGAGCGAGCACGACGCTTTGCTGCAGAGCATTTATGCGGGTTAGCCGCAGGTTCTGAGTGGGGGCGGTGCGCCTGCCTCACTCCATCCTGATCTGGAATGCTGCTTCTATGTGGGAGCTGGGCTTGCCCGCGATACAGACACCGCGGTCTGCCAGGAGGCAGATTACCTGAACCTTATCGCGGGCAAGCCCGGCTCCCACAGGGTTCTGAGTGCTCTAATACCGTTATGGAATATCAATATTCAATAATCATCGTTGAAGGAATATTCCACGGCTTCTACTATTCGTTATTCGAATTCATAAGCCTCATGAATTCGAAAATGTATGAGTGTGGAATGCTTCTTGTATAGCAAGTGACCACCTTTTCTCGAATGCCGAGTATTGAAAATGTCCGATTTGAACACCGCCAGTGGTCTTGCCGCGCTGGAAGCTCGCTTGCAGCAGGATTTGCAATGGCTGGATCTGCCTGCTGCGCCCTGGGTAAAACTACGGGTTAATGACGGGCAGGCGGTGCTGGATGTGGCCATTATCGGTGGCGGCATGGCTGGTCTCGCGCTGGCCGCAGAGCTGCGCAACATGGGCGTGATCGCGCGCATTTACGATCAGTCGCCAGCCGGTTTCGAAGGCCCGTGGGCGACCACTGCACGCATGGAAACCCTGCGTTCACCCAAGCAACTGACCGGCCCCGCATTGGGCCTGCCTGCGCTGACGTTCAGAGCCTGGTACGAGGCGCAATTCGGTCTGGAGGCGTGGAATACGCTGGACAAGATCCCGCGCCTGCAATGGGCTGAATACCTGCGCTGGTATCGCAAGGCACTCAAACTGGACGTGCGCAACGAGCATCGCGTGAGCCGTGTGCAGCCTCGGGCTGATGGTTTGGTTGAGCTGGATATCCAGCATGCCGGGCAGCTTCAGACCATTGTCGCGCGCCACGTAGTGTTGGCCACCGGTCGCGACGGTCTGGGCGGTCCTTGGGTGCCTGATTTTGCCAACGATTTACCACGACATTTCTGGGCGCATTCGTCTGATGGATTGCAGGATGAATGGTTTGTCGGCAAGCGGGTTGCCGTGATCGGCGGTGGTGCGTCGGCCATGGACAGCGCGGCTACAGCGCTGGAAGCTGGTGCGAAACGGGTCGATCTGCTGATTCGCCGGGCCGAACTTCCACGGGTCAACAAAGGTAAAGGTGCTGGCAATCCGGGTATGACCCATGGTTACTGGCGGTTGCCGGATGCCTGGAAATGGCGGATCCGCAAATACCTGAACACCCAGCAAGTCCCGCCGCCACGTGGCAGCACCCAGCGGGTTTCCCGCTCACCCAACTCACGCTTTCTGTTGAACAGCCCGGTGGTTGCCGTTCAGCAGAACCCGGCCGGCGGCCTGTGGCTAGATACGCCCAAGGCGCGGATCGAGGTGGACTTTCTGGTATTTGCGACTGGCTTTCGCACCAACTTCCAGTTGCGCCCCGAGTTCGCCAGCTTCGCCCAGCATGTCCGCGCCTGGAGCGACAGCTTCACACCGCCAGGGGGCGAGCCGGATAACGAGCTGGAGGACCTGCCGGATCTGGGCTTGTGCTTCGAATTTCAGGAGAAGACCCCCGGCGCTTGCCCAGGCATCGGTCTGATTCATTGCTTCAACTACCCGGCAGCCCTGAGCTATGGCGCGGTGTCGGGTGATATTCCGGCCATCAGCGAAGGCGCCAAGCGTCTCGCTCAAGGTCTGGCAGGGCAGTTGTTCAACGAAGACATCGAGCTGCATTTTACGGCCATGCAGAATTACGCCGAACCTGAGCTGCTCGGTGATGAATGGGTTGCCAGCGAGCCTACGGCTCAAGAGTTACGCGGATGATCGGCTGGCTGCTGCGTCGCCTGAGCCAGTCGCTGCTGGTGGTACTGCTGATGACCCTGGTGGTTTTCATTGGTCTGAACGCCATTGGTAACCCGATGGATATTCTGGTCGGCGAAGACCTCAATCAGGCCGAACGACTCGCGGCCATCGCCCATCTGGGCCTGGACAAGCCGTTGTGGCAGCAATATCTGCTGTTCCTCAAGGGGGCGGTGCAAGGCAATCTCGGCCAGAGCTTTGTTTACCACGAAGACGCCATGCGCCTGATCGTGCAGCGCCTGCCCGCGACATTTGAACTGGCCTTCAGCGCGATGTTTCTTGCCGTTGTGCTTGGCGTGCCACTGGGCATGTTCGCGGGCAGCTATCCCGATCACCCGTTGTCGCGCATGTTGATGGCCTCCAGCATCGTCGGTTTTTCGCTGCCCGCATTCTGGGTGGCGCTGATGATGATCATGCTGTTCTCCATCAAGCTCGGCTGGCTGCCTGCCAGTGGCCGCGGCGAGACTCGCGAGTTGTTCGGTATCCAGTGGTCCTTCCTGACCCTGGACGGCTTGCAGCACCTGATTTTGCCTGCACTCAATCTGGCGTTGTTCAAGATCTCGCTGGTGCTGCGCCTGACCCGTGCTGGCGTGCGTGAAGTGCTGCCGCAGGAGTACGTGAAGTTTGCCCGGGCCAAAGGCCTGTCGCCGGTGCGGGTGATGTGCATGCATGTGATGCGCAACACCATGATCCCGCTGGTCACGGTGCTGGCCATGGAGCTCGGGTCGACCATCGCGTATGCCGTGGTGACCGAAAGCATCTTTGCCTGGCCCGGCGCAGGCAAGTTGATTCTGGACAGTATCAATATGCTCGACCGCCCGGTGGTGGTGGCTTATCTGATGGTGGTTGTGGTGATTTTTGTGGTGCTCAATCTGATTGTCGATGCGTTGTATTACTTCCTCGACCCGCGTGTGCGTGTGGAGGCCAAACGATGAGTCAGGTTCCTGTAGCAACCTTCAAGGCGCAGTCTCCATGGCGGCGCGGCATGTCGGAATTCAAGACCTCGCCGACGGCCATGCTCGGTTTGCTGGTGTTGGTTTTTATTGTCGGTGTTGCGGCGCTGGCACCCTGGATTGTCTATCAGAACCCCTACGACCTGATGCAGCTCAACGTGCTGGACGCGCGCCTGCCGCCGGGCACGGAAAACGTCGACGCCGGTTATACCTATTGGCTGGGCACTGACGGCCAGGGACGCGATTTGCTCTCGGCGATTATTTACGGCTTGCGTATCAGTCTGTGGGTCGGCATTGGTTCCGCGCTCATCGCCGCAGTACTCGGCACCATGCTTGGCTTGTTGTCGGCATATGCAGGTGGTTGGGTCGATGCGTTGTTGATGCGTCTGGTGGATTTGCTGTTGTCGTTCCCGGTGATCCTCATGGCGCTGATGATTCTCGCCTGGCTGGGCAAAGGCGTCGGCAATGTGATGCTCACGCTGGTGGTACTCGAGTGGGCCTACTACGCCCGTACCGCCCGTGGTCAGGCACTGACCGAGAGCCGCCGCGAGTACGTCGATGCGGCGCGGGGGCAGGGTATCGGTTCGTGGCGCATCGTGGTCGGGCACATTCTGCCCAACTGCCTGCCACCGTTGATCGTTATCGGCGCGTTGCAGATCGCCCGGGCGATCACCCTGGAAGCGACGCTGTCGTTCCTGGGGTTGGGCGTGCCGATCACTGAACCCTCGCTGGGTCTGCTGATCGCCAACGGCTTTCAGTACATGCTCAGCGACGAGTACTGGATCAGTTTCTATCCGGGGCTGGCGCTGCTGATAACCATTGTCGCCATCAATCTGGTGGGTGACCGTTTGCGTGATGTGTTGAACCCGAGGTTGCAACGATGAGCCTGCCAAACATCTCTGCCGAGCCTTTGGCAAACGTACAGCCGACTTTGGATGTGCGCGGCCTGTGTACGTCGTTCTATACCCGCGCCGGGGTGTTGCCTGCAGTGCGTGATGTGTCTCTGACCATTCAGCCCGGGCGGATTCTGGGTCTTGTAGGCGAGTCGGGTTCCGGCAAGTCGGTAACCGGTTTCTCGATTCTCGGTCTGGTGGACGAGCCCGGGCGGATCAGCGGCGGTGAAGTACTGTTTCAAGGCCGGGACCTGACGCGTTTGTCGGCTAAAGAATTGCGTCACCTGCAAGGCAATCGCATCGCGATGATCTTTCAGGACCCGATGATGACCCTCAATCCGGTGCTGCGAGTCGACACGCAAATGATCGAGGCGGTGCAAGCCCATCAGCCGCTGAGCCGTGCCGAGGCTCGGGAGCATGCCAGCCGCACCTTGGCGCTGCTGGGCATCGCCAGTCCTGATGAGCGTCTGCGCGCCTATCCGCATCAGTTGTCCGGCGGCATGCGTCAGCGGGTGGCGATTGCCATTGCGCTGCTGCATTCGCCGGATCTGATCATTGCCGATGAACCCACCACAGCGCTGGACGTGACCATTCAGGCGCAGATCCTCAGTGAAGTGCAGAAACTGGTTCGCCAGCAGGGCACTTCCCTGATCTGGATTACTCACGACCTGTCGGTAGTCGCCGGTCTGGCCGACGATATTGCGGTGATGTACGCCGGGCGCATCGTTGAGCAAGGCACGGTGGCTGCAGTACTGGATCGTCCACAACACCCCTATACCCAAAGTCTGATCGACAGCTTGCCGAGCCGCAACAAGCGCGGTCAGCGCCTGCGGCAGATTCCGGGCATGGCGCCGGATCTGCTGTCGATGCCCGCGGGTTGTGCCTTCGCTGCGCGTTGCAATCGAGCCACTTCGGTGTGCGAGCAGGATCCGCCCAGTCAAGCGATAGAGCCGGGCCGACTGGTCCGCTGTTTTCATCCGGGAGCCGCCGATGAGCAATGAATCGACGCCAATCATCGAGCTGCGCGATGTCAGCAAGACTTTCGGCAAAGCCAGTCCGGACACCGGACTGCAACATCTCATGCAGCGCCTGCAACTGACTCGGCCGACCTCGGTGACTCACGCTGTCGACAGGGTTGATCTGCGCATTGTGCGTGGCGAAGTGGTCGGCTTGGTGGGCGAGTCGGGCTGTGGCAAGTCGACCCTTGGCCGAATGGTCGCGGGCTTGCTGCCGGTGTCTTCCGGTACAGCTTCCATCGACGGTAAGTCCATTGAAGACTTCACCAGCGAAGAGCGTCAGGCGGCACGGCTGAAAATTCAGATGATCTTTCAGGACCCGTCCGCCAGCCTCAACCCGCGCCTTCGCGTGGACCGGATCGTCGGGGAGGGCGCGTTGCTGCACGGCCTGACCGACAAGGCCGGATTCGACGATTACGTCAGCGCCCAACTGCAACGTGCCGGGCTCAGCCCGCAGTTGCGTCAGCGCTATCCGCATCAGTTCAGTGGCGGCCAGCGGCAGCGAATCGGTATCGCTCGTGCGTTGGCGGTGCAACCTGAACTGCTGGTGTGCGATGAATCAGTGGCGGCACTGGACGTCTCGATTCAGGCGCAGATTCTCAACCTGTTCATGGACCTGCGCGACGAGCTGGGTCTGACCTATCTGTTCATCAGCCATGACCTTGGCGTGGTCGAGCATCTTTGCGATCGCGTGGTGGTCATGTACCTGGGCCGGGTCGTGGAGAGCGCCGACGTCGACGATCTGTTCAGTCGTGCCAATCATCCTTACACCCAGGCCTTGCTGGCGCAGATCCCGCGTTTCGATATTCGCAGTGCCCGTTATGACGCGATCAAAGGGGAAATCCCCAGCCCGCTGAACCCGCCTGCCGGGTGTCATTTCCATCCTCGTTGCCCGCACGCCATGGCGCGCTGTCGCGTGGAAGTTCCACCGCTCAGGGAGGTTTCGCCGAACCACCTGAGCGCTTGCCACCTCAACGAAACAGCCTGAACGGACGCTTGATCGTCCGTCTTTCTTATTGCCATTGCGTACAAGGAAACAACACATGAAACCTCTTGTTCGTTCACTGTTGGCCTCGGCCCTGATTCTGGCTGGCGGCAGTGCCTCGGCTGAAGCCTTGCGTATCGGTTACGCCGACCCGGTCTCGTCTCTCGATCCGCAACTGAACAACTACGCCGGGGATCGTTCGGTAGCGCTGCATGCCTTCGAATCGCTGGTCAATCGTCACGATGACAAGACCCTGCCGGGCCTGGCCAAAAGCTGGAAGGTGCTGGACGACAAGACCTGGGAGTTCAGCCTGCGCGACGACGTCAAATGGCAGGACGGCAAACCGCTGACCGCCGATGATTTCGTGTTCTCCTTCGAGCGTGCCCGCGCCGTTCCCGGCTCCGTCGCGTCCTATGCGGGCGCCATGCGGACTGTCGAGTCAATCCAGGCCAAGGATGCTCACACCCTCATCATCAAGACCCGTTCACCTAACGCCAACCTGCTGCCGGACGTCGATTCGATCTACATCGTCAGTCGCCACGTCGGGGCGGGTGCTGCGAGCGCCGATTACAACTCCGGCAAAGCGATGGTTGGCACCGGGCCTTATCGTTTCGTGTCCTTCGTGCCGGGCGACCGCACGATTTTCGAGCGCAACAACGAGTACTGGGGCGAGAAGCCGCTGTGGGACAGCGTTGATTATCGTTACATCGCCAATGCCGCGAGCCGCACCGCAGCCTTGCTGGCGGGTGATGTGGACGTGATCGACAAGGTTTCGCCAACTGACGTGGCGCGCCTGCGCCAAAGCCCGAATGTGAAGGTTTACGCTTACTCCGGTCTGCGTGCGCTGATTGTTCAACCGAGCTTCCGCGAAGGCCCGAACGAGTTTATCCGTGACAACGCGGGCAAACCTCTGGAGCAGAACCCGCTGCGTGACGTGAAGGTGCGCAAGGCGTTGTCGCTGGCGATCAATCGTCAGGCAATTGTCGAGCGCATCATGCAAGGCACAGTGACCGAGGCCAACCAGTGGATGCCAGCCAATACCTTTGGCTATAACGCAGACCTGAAAAACATCCCGTACGACCCGAAACAGGCCAAGGAGCTGCTCAAGGAAGCTGGCTTCCCGGACGGCTTCCAGTTGACCGTGCATGTACCGGGCGACCGTTACCCGCAAGCCCCGGAAACCATGCAGGCCGTGGCGCAGTTCTGGTCGCGGATCGGCGTCAAGGTGCAGCTGGAAGTGCTGCCCTGGGCGGTTTACGCCGGTAAGGCCAACAAGAACGAACTGGCAATCAGTGTGATTGGCTGGGGTAACGGCACTGGCGAAGCGGCTTATGCGCTGACCAACATCCTGACCACCGTCGACAGCACCAAGGGCCTGGGCGCTTCCAACTGGGGCCACTACAGCAACCCGTTGGTGGATCAGGCATTGACCAAAGCCACCGCCGAGTTCGACGAAGCCAAGCGCCGGACCATTCTGGAAGAGTCTGCGAAGGTCGTGACTGACGATGTCGGCATCATCCCGCTGTTCCACTACCAGAACATCTGGGCTGCGCGTAAAGACCTGAAAGTTGAGCCTCTGGTCAGCGACCGTACCGCCGCCAGTATGGTTACCAAACTGCCTTGAAGCCTTGAAGCCTTGAAGCCTTGAAACACTGAGCCTGACGCCTTGCTGGCGACAGGCATCAGCCCGATGCAATCAGAGGATTTGTGATGAATTCCACCGCTCAATCGCCGGATGTGCTGGATGATTTGCTGGGCCTGACGCCTGGCACGCATCTGCATCAGGTTCGTCATGCCCGTGACAAAGTGCTGGCCGCTACTCAGGGCAGCCACGCGCAGTTTTTTGACCCGCTGCTTGAGAATAATCTGTCCCTGAATGAGCGCCTGCTGGTGGCCTATTTCGCCAGCCGTCTGACGCCCAGCCCGTTGTTGGCTGATTACTACAAGGAGCAGTTGCGGGCGTTGAGCGTCGATCCATTGCTGATCGGCGCATTAGATTTTGCGGCCCTTGAGCGCCTGACGGATCCTCGCTTGAAGGCCATTCTTGGTTTCACCCGCACCCTGATCGAGCGCCCGGTGGAAGGTGATCAGCAGGCGTTGCATGTGCTGCAGCAAGCCGGATTGTCCACCGCAGAAATCGTGGTGCTCGCACAGTTGATTGCCTACCTGTCTTACCAGATTCGCCTGGCGGCAGGCCTTGCCGCGTTGTCAGCCGCAGGAGTTGCGTGATGAGTGAGCCTATCCGTATCAACGGTTTCACAAGCGAAGTACTGGGCTGGAAAGCCTGGCTGCCGACCATCAAGCTGGACAGCGCAACACCCGAGCAAGTGGCTGTGCTGGAGGAGAGTCATCCGCAGGCCAAGGTCTCCGATTATTACCTGACCCTGGCGCATCAGCCCGAAGTGCTGCGCCAGCGTTCTCTGGCTTTCAACGCCATCATGTACGCCCCCGGTGGTTTGTCGCGCGCCGAGCGTGAACTGGCGAGCACCGTGGTTTCCCGTATCAATCAGTGCGTGTACTGCGCCTCCGTGCATGCCCAGCGCTTTGAGCAACTGGCCAAGCGCAACGACGTGATTGCCGAGATATTCACGGATCCTGAAACGGCCGGGACGACAGAGCGGGAAAAGGCCATCGTGCGTTTTTCCATCGACCTGACCCTTGATCCGGCTGCGCTGGGTGCTGAACACATCCAGCCGCTGCGTGCGCAAGGTCTGGATGATGCGCAGATTCTGGACCTGATCCACGCGATTTCGATTTTCGCCTGGGCCAATCGTTTGATGCTCAATCTGGGCGAGCCGGTTTACAAGGAGGCGTGAACAGGGCGCGCTCAGCAATCAGGCGTTTGAATAAAAACTTCACTAAAAATTGTACAAAGTGATATTCGTCGTATAGCTTTTAAGTCTGAAGGGTCAGCTTCCCGGTGTTGTTGTGGTCTTTGACCTTGCACCGGGTTGCTGACCCTTTTTTGGTCTTGCCCTGAAGATCCAGACGAGAGGCATTGTATGGCACGACTTTGGTTAGTGGTTTTTCTGCTGTTCAGTCAGGTGGTCAGCCAAGTGGCGAGCGCGTCCTGGCAGGAGGCGTTGCCCAATGCACAGGTCATCGGCGGGGGCGATCTGCGCGTGTTCGGCTTCCGTGTCTACACTGCGCGATTGCTGAGTGCTGGCAAGCCTCTGAAGGCTGATCAGCCGTTTGCACTGGAGCTGACTTATCACCGGACGATTTCCCGGGATGATCTGGTTGAGGCCAGCATTGTCGAGATCAAGCGTACCTCACCGAAGCCGATCCCCGAGAAGCAGTTGGTCGCCTGGCGTGAGCAAATGGCCCAGGCGTTTGTCGATGTTGAAGAGGGCATGAAAATCACCGGGGTGTATTTCCCTGGCCGCGAAGCGCGGTTTTACGTCGGTGACAAGCTGCAGCATGTTGTACAGGATCCGCAGTTTGCAAAAGCATTCTTTGATATCTGGCTAAGCCCGAAAACCCGCAACCCCGAGCTGCGTGAGCAACTGATGGGTGGGGCACGTAAATAACTCATTTCTCTGCTGGGAGCTGGACTATGTTGAAGGCCATGATCATCGCTGCATGTATCGGTTTGACTGCCTGCAGCGGCGTGGACGTGAAGCAGTACAGTCAGGAAACCCCGAAGCTGGATCTGCGAGAGTATTTCAACGGCCGCGTAGTGGCTCAGGGCATCTTCCAGAAGCGTTCCGGGGAAGTCACCAAACGCATGGATGTGGTGATCAATGGTCGCAGCGAAGGCGACGCGTTGATCCTGCACGAAGACTTCACCTACAGCGACGGTAAAAAAGAAACCCGTGTATGGACGCTTCTTCCCGATGGGCCAGGCCGCTGGACGGGCACAGCAGGGGATGTCGACGGCAAGGCTTTCGGTGAGGTGTCCGGCAATGCCTTTCACTGGCGTTACGTGCTGAATCTTCCGGTAGACGGCACCACGTACAAAGTGCACTTCGATGACTGGATGTACCTGCTGGACGAAAAGACCCTGGCCAATCGCTCGTACATGAGCAAGCTGGGTGTGGAGTTGGGGCAGGTGACGTTTTTCTTTCGTAAGGAGTAATTGGACGAAAGACGCAGATCAGGTAGGAGGCAACTTGTTGGTGAGAAGGTTTGACGCGGTGACTCAGAGCTGACGCCTCGCGAACAAGTTCGCTCCTACCTAATAGTGCCGTCTCATGAATAGAGTCGCCGCGTCATTTCATCTGCCTGTCTGGAATTTCTTGAAACCTTCGCTGCATATCCTGCCCACCCCTCTGTACTATGGCTGCCCCGGTTTTTGATACCGGACGCATGACCACGATATTCCTCACCGGACGACCTGCATGACCAAGCCTGTTTCATCTTCCAGCAGAGATTTCATTCTGGTGGCCTGCGCATTGCTGATCGTCATGGTTGGCACGACATTGCCAACCCCGCTGTATATCTATTACCAGCAGCAGATGGGCTTTGGTGAAACCTGGGTGACGCTGATTTTCTCGATCTATGCCGCTGGAGTCATCGCCGCTTTACTGGCGGTGGGCAGTTGGTCTGATCAGGTCGGGCGTCGTCCTATGCTGTGTGCCGGTCTGGTCATGGGGGCGATCAGTGCGGTGATTTTCCTGTATTGCGATTCCATTGGTGGCCTGTTGCTGGGCCGACTGTTTTCCGGGTTTTCCGCCGGGATCATGACCGGCACCGCCACGGTGGCTGTCATCGAGCTGGCCCCGAAGTCCTGGAGCAGGCGCTCCACGCTGGTGGCGACGGCTGCCAACATGTTTGGTCTCGGGCTGGGGCCTTTGCTGGCGGGTCTGACGTCTCAGCATTTACCGCATCCACTGCAACTGGTGTTCTGGCTGCACCTGGGGTTTCTGGCGATTGCCCTGGTGGGCGTTATGGTTGCCCGGGAAACGGTCAAGCGTCCGGAGGTGCCACGCTTGCGGGTCATGCGGCCTTCGATTCCCGCCGAAGTGCGCGGCCTGTTCATTCCGGCAGCCATCGCCGGGCTGGCAGGCTTTAGCGTTGCCGGGCTGTTCACCAGCATGGTGCCGTCGATCATGCGTCAGGTCATGGAGCAATCCAACGGCATCGTGATCGGTGCTGTGGTCGGCTCGTTCTTCGCGGCATCGGTAGTCGGTCAGGCGCTGTTGCAATGGTTGCCGTCCCGCCAGCACATGACCCTGGGTTGCGTTGCGCTGATTCTCGGCATGCTGACCCTGGGCCTGAGTATCGCGACTGAGCAGATGCTGTTGCTGATCGTTGCGGGCATCACCGCAGGTATCGGCCAGGGCATGGTGTTCCGCGCCGGTATGGGCGCGGTGACTGCTGCCAGTCCTGCGCATCAGAAAGCGGCGGTCGCGTCAGCGCTGTTTGTGGTGCTGTACCTGTCCATGTCATTGCCGGTGATCGCCGTCGGGGTCAGCGTGCCGGTGTTTGGTCTGCGTCATGTGGGTGAGTTATTCAGCGCCATTGTTGCGTTGATCGCTGTGGTTGCGATGTGGAGCATGAGAAGGGCGCAGGCTGCGGCGGTCTAGCCTTGACGATGATGCCTTGTGGTTGTGGTTGTGGGAGCTGAGCTTGCTCGCGATGAGGCTGGACACAATCTAACGTAAACCGCGTCAACCTATCGCGAGCAAGCTCTGCTCCCACAAGGTTCTCCACTAGCCGGTCAAATACCATCACCGCCCCAAGGCACATTTCTTGCTTTGCTAACAATAAAACTATTGATAGCTAGCAAAAATAGAGAGCCTTTGATCATGATCGCCACCTCAACTCGCGCCGTCATCTGTACGCCTCACGCCGAAGCCAGCGCCGCCGGGCTGCGCATTCTCGATGCCGGGGGCACGGCCATCGATGCGATGCTGGCCGCCAGCGCGATGCTTGCAGCGGTGTTTCCGCACATGACCGGGCTGGGCGGCGATGCGCTATGGATGATCCACGACAGCAAGGTGCGCACCATCGTGGGGATCGGTCGGGCCGGTCAGCATATGCCTCAGGGCGGGAAGATAACCGTGCGCGGTCCGGCCTCGGTAGCGAGCACTGCGGGCGCCCTGGCCAGTTGGCAGACCGCAGCGAACATCAGTCGCCATGAATGGGGGTCGACGCTGGGTTGGGGTGACTTGCTCGGAGACGCTGCCACGATGGCGGATCAAGGCACGCTTGTTTCACAATCACAATTGTTCTGGCAGACCTTGCGTCAACCCCTCATCGAGCAGCTACCGGACCTGCATCGCCTGTGCAAGACCGATGGCCGCTGGATGGGCGAGGGCGACACCTTGCGCCAGCCGGAACTGGCCAATACCCTGCGTCATCTGGCCAGGCATGGCGTCGAGGACTTCTATCGAGGGGAGTTGGCCGAGGCATTCGGTACGGCGTTTGACCGGCTTGGTTGTGGCCTGACGGCGGCGGATCTGGCGGCCACCCGGGCGCCTGAAGTTGCGCCGATTTCGGTGCGTTATCGTCAGGGTCGACTCTATAACGTGGCGCCGCCGTGTCAGGGGCTCTACACCTTGCAGGCGATGGCCGCACTGCAACACAAGCCATTGGCGGATGTGGAAAACGGCAGCGCGCAGTATTACCACTATCTGGTGGAAGCCATTAAGCAGGGGTTGCTGCGGCGTAATGCACAGCTGTGCGATCCATTGAGCACCGCGTGGGATTACGCCTCCAGTCTGGAGGACGCGCAAATCAAGGCTTACGCGGAAGCCATCGACGATCAGCGAGCGGCACCCTGGAATGAACCGGGTCGACCTGCCGATACCATCTGGATGGCTGCCACCGATGCTCAGGGGCGAACCGCATGCCTGATCCAGAGTCTGTTTCACGATTTCGGTTCGGGCTGCATCCTCGGTGATACCGGCGTGCTGTGGCAGAACCGCGCTGCCGGTTTCAACGCTGATGCCAACCATGTCAACGGCTGGGCACCGGGCAAGCGTCCGGCGCACACTTTGAACCCGTCCTGCTATCTGGCCGATGACGGTCGCCGCTGGTTCTTCGGCACCCAAGGCGGCGACGGTCAGCCGCAGACGCAAATGGTTCTGGCCACGCAATTGGTCGACTATCAGCAACCGATTGATCTGGCGCTGGAGACGCCGCGCTTCCTGTTGGGGCGCAGCTTCTTCGACAGCACTGACAATCTGAAGCTGGAAGGCGACATGAGTGCCGCGACGGTCGAGGGGCTTCGCGCGTTGGGTCATGAAGTGGAAATCATCCCGGCACGCAGCCCCATGACCGGTCACGCCGGGATCATCGCGATTGATGAAACGGGACGTCGCAGCGCCATGCATGATCCGCGTGGCGAAGGCCTCGCGCTGGGGCAGCCCAACTGATCGCCCGACCCGTTGCACACGGGGTTTGCCGGTGTCGTGCGGCTGGCGGATAATGCCGCCGATTGCCCGCCACTGGCAGACCTGCTGCGATGGCGCCAAGCGTTTTGAAAATAGAGGAAAGGATGGGCCTGAGCACTGTCACTGCCAAACAGCTTGAGGTGCAACGTATCGTCGATGCGTTGTTCAAGGCTATCGCCCAACATCGTCTGCCACCCGGCACGCGACTGATCGAAGCGCAAATCGTCGAGACCCTGCAAGCCAACCGCAACCATGTGCAGGTGGCGTTGCAGCGTCTGGCGATGCAGAAGGTGGTGACCATCGAGGCCAACCGTGGTGCCATGGTTGCCCAGCCTACTGCCAAGGAAGCCCGGGATATTTTCAGTGCGCGTCGCGCCATTGAACGTGCGATTGTGGAGGGCATCACTCCAGCAATCATGCGCAAGCAGCGTCAGCGGATTGCGACGCACATGAACAATGAACGCAAGGCCACCAACGATACGGACCGTCGGGCTATCGTGCGGGAGTTGAGCGAGTTTCACTTGATGCTCGGCGAGATCAGCGGCAACACCGTGCTGAGTGACATCCTCGCCAACCTTATGGTGCGCAGCTCACTGATCGTGGCGCTTTATCAGCGTAATGACGTGCCGTCCTGCGCGTCGGACGAGCATCAGGAAATCATCACCGCGCTGGAAAACGGCGATAACGAGCGCGCCGTGGCGGTCATGCTTGAACACCTGGACGAGCTGGAAGGGCAGCTTGCTCTGGAGGAAAGCGCGCCGGAGGAATTTAACCTGCGGCAGGCGTTGAGTGATTGAGAAGATCAGTCCAACGTCATCGCGAAAAGATCCTGCGTGGCGCAGAACCTGTGGGACCAGAGCTTGCTCGCGATAAGACTGAACGCGATCTAAAGTGAACCTCGTCCAGCCTTGTCGCGAGCAAGCTCTGCTCCTATCAAACAAGAAATAACTACATGATTTGGAATGCATTTTCTGTAGGAGTGACCGGGGTGGCGATCCACATTGCTCGCGATAGCTTCAGCACAGGCAATATATTCATCGACCAACAGATCGAATCGCGAGCAAGCTCACTCCTACAGGTCCCGTGTTTGCTGCGCGACAGCGTGGTGTCATGGACACCGGGGCATCTCCCACAGGGTTATGCGTACAGCATGCCTAATTATCCGGCTTCAGCAACACCCCAACCGGCCGGCTAAACGTCCGTCGCCCACCCTTGAAGCCCATCAACGGCGCGCTGATCTCGGCAATCACTGCCGCAGGTGAAGGCGCGTCGAAGACGATGAAGTCGGCTCGGCATCCGGGCAGCAGCCCGTAATCAGTCAACCTGAGCATGCGTGCTGATTCGCTGGACACCCACGCCAGGCATTGCAGCAATTGCGGCACGGTGCCCATCTGGCTGACGTTGGCGAACAGGTTGGCCTGACGGATCAGCGAGGCGTCGCCATAGGGCGTAAACGGATTGCCAATGTTGTTGGTGGACACCGAGCACGTAACGCCGCAGGCGTGCAGATGCTCCAGCGGCGCGAGCCCGCGAGGTTTGTTGTGAAACGACTCACGGCCCATCAGAAACAGATCGGTGGACGGCAGACAGGTTACTTGCACGCCGACCTTGGCCAGGTGCAGGCCCAGCACGGTCATTTGCTCTTTGGGGAGGGTCGACAGCTTGGTCACGTGGCCGATGGTCACGCGTCCTGCCCAGCCATGCAGTTGCGTGCAGCGCGCGACTTCCATGACTGTCATGCCTTCCGGATTCAGATCGAAATCCAGGTGCAGGTCCAGATCGCAGTTGTATTTCACTGCCAGTTCAAACAGACGCTGGATCTGCCCGTACGGATCGCTGTCCATGTACGGGCAACCGCCGAGCACCGTTGCGCCGTTCTCCAGCGCCTCGCACAACAATGCTTCCGTGCCTGGATTATTCAGCAGGCCTTCTTGAGGAAACACACAGATTTCCAGGCTGATCGCCCATGCGTAGTCAGCCTGCAAGCGGCGAATGGCATTGAAGCCGGTCAGGCCTATTTGCGGATCAAGCTCCACATGGGTGCGCATGTGGGTGGTACCTTGCAGGATCGCCTTATCCAGCACCTGCGCACCGCGTTGGTACACGTCTTCTTCAGTGAATTCCGCCTTGGCGGCACGGGTTTGCGCCACTGCCTCGGCAAGGGTGCCTTCATGCAAATGACAGCGCTGCATGATGCAGGCTTTATCCAGATGGATATGGGTTTCGATCAGGCCTGGCATCAGCAGGCGACCCTGTAAATCGAGTGTCTCCCAGTCGATGATTGATGGGCTGAATGCCTCAACGTAATGGCCATTCTCCACGTAGAGCACGGTATCAGTGTCGGCTTCACCCAGCCGCACATTGATGATCTTCAGTGCGGTCATACACTCACTCCTCGAACGCTATTGGCACTGGCGCTATCAGCGCTTTCTCCCAGATAGGCCGCAGCCAGCTCCTTGTCGTCACGCAACTCGGCGGCGCTGGCGGATTTTATGATGCAGCCGGTTTCAAGCACGTAAGCGCGGTCAGCAACCTGCAGCGCGAGGTTGGCCATTTGATCCACCAGCAGGATAGTGACGCCTTCATCGCGCAGAGCGGCCAGTGCGTCGTACAGCTCGCCGATCATGGCCGGTGACAAGCCCAGAGACGGCTCGTCCAGCAGCAGGATTTTCGGTTTGGCCATCAGCCCGCGACCGACCGCGACCATCTGTTGTTCGCCCCCGGACAGCATGCCTGCCGGGTTATCGATACGGTCGCGCAAACGCGGGAACCGATTGAGGATCGCTTCGATTTCAGCTTCGGCATCAAACGCTTCGCGTCGCGAGTAACCGCCCAGCAACAGGTTGTCGCGCACGCTCAGATACGGGAACACCTGACGACCTTCCGGCACCAAAGCCAGACCTTTGCCAGCGATGCTGCTGGCGCTGGCCTGTTCGATGCTTTCGTTGTCCAGCAAAATGCTGCCCTCGGTCGCCCGATGCAGGCCCGCCAGACATTGCAGGATGCTGGATTTGCCCGCACCGTTGGCACCCAGAATCGCCACAAGCTCGCCGGGGTTGACCAGTAAATTGACTTTGTTGACCACTGCCGCGGCGCCGTAGTCGATGACCAGATCCTTGACGTAAAGCCGCGCATCGCGACTGCCATCCCAGGCCTGATCCCGTGGCGTTGCCTGATAATCGGTGCCGCCCAGATACGCGGCGATCACCTGCTGGTTCTGGCGAATTTCGGCGGGAGGCCCCGACGCGATGGGCTTGCCCGCGTCCAGCACCAATAAGTGCTCGGACACTGCCATCACCAGCGACATGTCGTGCTCGACGAGGATTACCGTCAGGCCAAAGTCCGCCAGCTTGCGCAGCAGCACCGCCAGGTCGTCGGTGTCGCGGCGGCTCAGACCCGCAGCCGGTTCATCCAGCAACAGCACCGCAGGCGCGGTCGCCAGCGCCCGGGCGATTTCTACCAGGCGACGGCCGACGTGGGGCAAGTCCTCGGCAGCGATGTTCACTTCGCCGCGATAACCCACCAGCGCCAGCAGGTCCAGCGCGAGGCTGCGTTGCTCGGCGGTCGACAGGCTGAAGGGCAGGCCGAGGCGACCTTTCTGCATCGCCACCAAGAGGTTATCCAGCACCGACATCTCGCCGAACAGCAGGGTGGTCTGATAGGTGCGGGCGATACCGGCTCGGGCGCTTTTCCAGGCAGGTAAACCGGCCAGTGACTGTTGCAGTTCGATCTGCCCGCTGTCCGGGGCATAGAACCCGCTGATCATATTCAGCACCGTGGTTTTGCCCGCGCCATTGGGGCCGATGATGCTGGTGATGCTTCCGGCAGGCGCATGCAGGCTGACGTGTTGCGCCGCCTGTACACCGCCGAAGCGAATGCCGATATCGGTCACCCGCAAACCGGTTGACGGACCACGGCTTTGCAGATACGCGGCAATGCGTTGGGTGTTGATCGTGGTGGGCGGTAACAACCGGGTCGGCTTGATCCAGCGACGGGCGAGGGCACCCAGCAAGCCGTTCGGCGCGACCCACAGCACCAGCAGCAATAGCACCGAGAAAATCAGCAGGCGGTATTCGGCGAAGTCCGACAGTAGTTCCGGCACCAGCACGATCAGCAAAGCACCAATCAATGGGCCGAACAGCATACCGCTGCCACCGACGATCACCGCCAGGACGAACAGGATCGATTGGGAAAACGGAAAGGATTCCGGGTTGATGAACATCAGCAGGGGCGCAAGCAGGCCACCTGCCAAACCGGTCAACGCGGCGGACACGGCGAAGGCCAGGGTTTTGCTCAGAACCGGATTGAAACCCAGCGAGCGCGCGGCAATTTCAGACGCCTTCACGGCGCGCATGGCCTTGCCCCAGGTGCTGTGACTCAGGCGCTGATAGAACAGCAATGCGCCGATCATCAACGCCCCAGCCAACAGCGCGAGCAGTATCGCTGGATCGAGACCGGCAAATTCCGGCAGCGGAATACCCATCAGACCATTCGAACCACCGGTCACGTCACGCCATTCGATCAGGCTGTGATGCACCACGAACGCAAAGGCAATGGTGATCATCGCCAGATAGGGACCACTGACCCGCAGTGCCGGGATCGCCAACAGGGCGCCAATCAAGCCTGCCACGATGCCCGCCAGCGGCAACGCCAGCCATAGCGGCCAACCGGCCATGGTCAGCAATGCCGACACGTACGCGCCAATGGCATAGAACGCGATGTGGCCGAATGAAATTTGCCCGCTCAGGCCAATCAGAATATTCAGGCCGACACCCACTACGGCCGCCAGAGCGCAGAGGGTAAAGACCAGCAGGGAATAGCTGTCCAGTGTGAACGCCATAACGCCACATACGACCGCGAGTAGCCCGATGAAAACCGGAGCTGCGAGGGTTTTGATATCTCTCATACTTTCACCAGAGCCTTGCTGCCGAACAGGCCGTTGGGACGAATCGCCAGGGCAACAATGACCAGCGCGAACGTGAATATCTGGGTGAAGGCGGAGCCGAAATACAGGGTGATCAAGGCTTCAGCCAGACCGAACAGCAGACCGGCTGCAAACACACCACCGGCGCTTCCGATGCCGCCCAGAATCGCCACCGCAAAAGCTTTCAGTCCGAACAGCATGCCCATCTCGGCGTTGACGCTGAACAGCGGCGCAATCAACAAACCTGCTACCGCGGCGAATACGGTAGAAACAGCAAACGCGATCGCCACCACCCGATTGACATTGATGCCCATCAACATCGCTGCCCGCGGGTTTTGCACGCAGGCTTCCAGTACCTTGCCCAGTCGGGTGTAGCGCCGCACCAGATAGAGAGCAAGGGCAATTGCTGCCCCCGCCAGAGGAATCAGTAGCTGCAACGCACCGACGCTGCTGCCGAACAGTTCGACGTTGAGGTTGACCAGACTGCTCTCGAACTGACGAGGCTCTTTGCCGAAGGTAAACAGCGCCAGGTTGTCCACCAGAATGCCGCCTGCCACCGTCGCCATCAGCCAAGCCTGTGAGCCACGGCTGTGGAACGGTCGCACCAGCCAGCGCTCTATCACCAGGCCATACAGCGCACAGAGAATCAGCGTCAGTGGCAGGGCCAGCCACAGAGACCAGCCCCAGGTGATGCAGAAGGTGTAACCCAGCACCGCGCCGACCATCATGGCGCTGCCCTGGGCAAAATTGACGGTGCGCGAGACGACGTAGGTCAGGTGAAAACCTAACGCCAGCAGCGCGTACATGCTGCCCAGGCCGAGGCCGGTGACAATGGCGGCGGTGAACATGGCGACTCCTTAAGGCTTCAACGGTACGATCTGGTCGTTGACGAAGTGCGTGAACAGATAGTCGTCCGGGCCCAGTGCGTCGTGTTTCTGCACCGTGAACGGCTGCTTGTAGTGCTTGATCAGGCCGTCGTATTCGCTAATGGCGTAAAAACCATCGCGCACGGCTTTGCCATCGGTGTTGCCTGCTTTTTCGATGGCCAGCGCAGCCAGATGCAGCGCGTCATAGGCGTTGGCGATGCCCACCGCAGGCGTCACGTCGGCCAGGGTTTTGATTTGTGGGTAAGCGGTTTTCAGCGCTGCGAGCAAAGCATCGCCTTTAGGGCTGTTGTGCTCGGTGAACACGTAGGTCTGGATGAAATGCACGCGGGAGGCATTCGGGCCAGCCAGTTCTCCGAAACGACCACCGGCCGGACCCCAGTGGGAAACCACCGGCACGTCCCAGCCCATGCGATCCAGCGATTTGACCACTTGCGCCGATGGGCCAACGTTACCGACCATCAGCAAGGTGTCGGCACCGGCGTTTTTCAGGCGGGTCAGTTGCGGTACTACGTCCAGATCGCTGTCCTGAATGCGCTCAACACCGGCGTTGGCCATGCCGCGTTTTTCCAGGGCGCGCTTGAAGCCGGCCTCGTTGGACTCGCCCCACGGATTGTTGATGAGGATCATGCCGGGCTTTTTCATGCCGTTATCGACGCCGTATTTCACCAGTGCTTCGTCTACCAGCTCGTCGACTGCCGAAACCCGGAACACGTAGTTATCAGCAGCGCCGTTTTCGGTGATCTTCGTACCGGCTGCCCAGATGCCCATGAACGGCACCTTCATCTGGTTGGCCAGTGGCACGATTGCCAGAGACACCGGCGTATCGAGACCACCAAACAATACGGTGACTTTTTCCCGCTGGACCAGCTCACGTGCCGCCAGCATGCCTTTGGACGGGTTGCTTTCGTCGTCGCGGCGTACCAGCTCCAGTTGACGACCCAATACGCCGCCTTTGGCGTTTACTTCATTGATCGCCATGGTCAGGCCACGGGTCAGGGCTTCGCCGGATTTGGCTGACTGGCCGGACAGGGCAGCCACCAGGCCAACCTTGATCGGCGGTTCAGCGGCTTGCGCGCCACCGAACATAGCCATATTGAGTGTGACTGCCGCAGCCACGGGAAACAGCAGACGTTGCAGGTTTGGAAGCCGGATGGCCATAGTGTGTTCTCCTGATTGCTAGCAGTTGCATATTTATTGCTAGCAAGTAGGATGCCAGTCATAGCGGCCTTTATAACGTCGGTTTTTATTTGAATGCCCAGTATTTACGCGCCAAATTAAGGCGAGCTGCACCATGTCGAGGCGTTCAGGCTATTTACTTAACCCGTGAGTCAGGAGATTCAGTGATGTCGGAAAAAAACAGAGACGTACAGATTGTTAGCAATTTCCTTGAGGCATCCATGGCCCCGGATCCGGTTCGGGCCGCAACCTTCATGAGTGCTGACGTAAAGATTACCTTCACCGGCGGGCGTGTCATGCCTACTCCGCAGGCCATTACCGCGTTCAACGGCTCGCGTTACGCGTGGGTCAAGAAGGCCTTGGGCAATTTCGACTGGATGGATCGCGGTGACCACACAGTGGTGTATTCCAACGGCACGTTGTACGGCGAATGGCCGGATGGCAGCAGCTTTTCCGGCAATCGTTATCTGGACCGCTTTGAAGTGCGTGGCGGCAAGATCACTCATATGGACGTCTGGAATGACAGCGCCGAGTGGTTGCTGGCGCCGGAGATTGCCAAGGCTTGATTGGCTGGATCAATCCGCAGTTGAAATGCGTTTCTGTTGGGGATGTTTTACCTTTAGACCAAAATCCTGTGGGACCGAATTCATTCGGGAAGACGGCATTTCTAAGCACGCAACTCCTGCGGATGTACTTGCCTCTTCGCGAATGAATTCGCTCCCACGGGATTGTGCCCATCTCAGGTTCAACGTGATCCTGTGGGACCGAATTCATTCGGGAAGACGGCATTCCTGATCACGCAACTCCTGCGGATATGCCGGCCTTTTCGCGAATGAATTCGCTCCCACGGGAATTATGTTTGCAGGTGAACATAGAGTTTTCCATAAGGATCCTGCTTCCAACCACACTGGCCTTTCAGAAGAACGTCGCGGTATCGTGGCGTTTTACTCGTATTCGAGAGGCCGTGGTATGCGTTTTTCCCCGTTTGTTGAACGGATAGCCGGGCAGGGCGCTGCCGCCTGGGACATTCACTTCGCCGCCTGGCAGGCTCATTGCCAAGGGGAAGATGTCATTATCCTCAGCATTGGCGATCCCGATTTCGCTACCCCGGATTTCATCACCGAAGCGGCGGTCGGCGCACTGAGAGCAGGGGATACCCATTACACCGAAATCCCCGGAAGGCCTGCGCTAAGGGAAGCTATCGCCGAGCGTTACGCCAGGCGTCTGGGACGGCCGGTAGAGGCCGCCAATGTGATCACCCTGGCTGGTGCGCAGAATGCTTTGTTCGCGAGCGCCCTTTGCCTGTTGCAAGCCGGTGATGAGGTCCTGGCTCTGGACCCGATGTACGTGACTTATGAGGCTACGCTCAGGGCAAGCGGTGCGACGCTGGTGCGGGTAAGTTGTGACGCCGATGCCGGTTTTCGTCCAGACATTGCCCGTATCAGCGCCGCCATTACCCCGCGTACCCGAGCCATTTTCCTCTCCAACCCGAACAACCCGACTGGCGTAGTGCTCAGTGCCGAGGAGCTGCAAGGGATTGCCGAACTGGCCATCGCCCATGATCTGTGGGTGGTCGTCGATGAGGTCTACGAAAGCCTTTGCTACGAACGGGAGCACGTCAGCCTCGCCAGCTTGCCGGGTATGGCCGAGCGTTGCGTGATCGTCGGCAGTTTGTCCAAATCCCATGCCATGACCGGTTGGCGGGTCGGCTGGATCATTGCCGATGCGCAGTTGGTCAGGCACGCAGAAAACCTGTCGTTGAGCATGCTTTACGGATTGCCCGGCTTCGTCATGGCGGGTGCGATGGCGGCGGTGCTTGCTCATGATGAAGTGACGTTGGGCATGCTCGATATCTATCAGCGCAGACGCGATCTCGTGGTGTCTGGATTGAGTGACTGTCCGGGCATTGAAGTGCGCAGCCCGGATGCAGGGATGTTCGTTCTGCTCGACGTGCGCGGCACCGGATTGAGCTCGCTGGATTTCGCTTGGCGACTGTTTCGGGAAGCGGGTGTGTCGGTGCTCGACGCAGCAGCCTTCGGTGAGCCTGCCCAGGGTTTTGTGCGGCTTTCATTTACCGTAAGCGATGAGCAACTGGCGCGTGCGTGTGTGCGAATCAAGTCGTTCGTCAGCACGCTCGCCACGTCTCGAGAGGTATTTTTGTGAACGAATTTATTGCCCCGGTGGACCCCGCCAAGGCCTATCGCTTGCTCAACCACGGTCCGACAGTTCTGGTTTCGGCCCGGCACGATGGGGTCGACAATGTCATGGCCGCTGCCTGGGCCTGCGCGCTGGATTTCATGCCGGCCAAACTCACTGTGGTCCTCGACAAAATTGCCAAGACCCGTGAGCTGGTTGAGCAAAGTGGAGTGTTCGTGATTCAGGTGCCAACGGCGGCGCAGCTGCAACTCACCCACGAGGTGGGCACGCGCAGTCTGTTCAACGAAGCGGACAAACTGCAGCGTTCAGGCGTGGAGCTGTTTCGCGTACCCAATCATGATCTGCCGTTCGTGGCCGGTTGCTCTGCCTGGCTGGCGTGTCGCCTGATACCTGAGCCGCACAATCAGTCGACCTATGACCTGTTCATCGGCGAAGTCATTGGTGCCTGGGCTGATACGCGAGTGTTCAAGGACGGGCACTGGAACTTTGAAACTGCCGACCCTGCGTGGCGCAGCTTGCACTACATCGCGGGTGGACACTTTTATGCGATTGGTGAAGCGCTGGATGTAGAGGCTGGCGACGAAAAGTGATGCGGGCGTCACGCCATTCTGAAAAACGAATGGCGTGATGTACAACGGTCCACAGCGACTGCCGGTTGTTACTTCTTCACGACGTGGCTGGTGGAAAGACTGGTGTAGGTGACCTTCCCGCCTTCAGTGGGGTAGCCGACGTTGTCCAGGGTGTACACCCCGGCCTTGAAGTAAAAGGCGTAGCCATACCAGGCAGGGTTGAGAGTGGTCTGCGCCGCCACGTTATTGATCATCACGGTGAGTTTGCCGGTGGGTGCCATCTGAATCGAATAGGTGAAGGGCTTGTTCAGGGCCATGGGGGTGCTGTACATCACCGGGCTTTTAGCGTCGGCTGGCTTCACGCGATATTCGAGGTCTATGAAGCCGCCTTTGGCGGTATAGCGGTACACCATCTTCAGCAAAGGCGTCGGCGCATTTTTGGCGTGGATTTGCGCCACCACAATTTTGCCCGTCGACGGTACCTGATTGACCATCAGCGCACCGATCATGGTGTTGGTGCCGCTGTTATACAACCAGTTCATGGCGTTGCCATTGGAGAGGGTTTCGCGTAACTCCGTGCGAGGGTAGTCACTGGTGCCAGAGTGCGAGCCGGTCACGGGAGCCCACATCACAATGCCGTTGCTGCTGACTTTGAAGTAAGGACTGTTGAGGCTGCTGACACGTGCAGTCGCCACGGTGACGGCTGGCGTTTCAATGGGCAGGGTAAGGTTCCAGACACTGAGGTCGATCATGGGGCTCTCGCACGGGGGATGCGCCCGACCAGTCCCGGGACGCTGAGTGCTTTAACGGCAAGCCAGGCATTTGGTTGAGAGCCGTCTGGCTGCCGGCGAGTAGGCAGGCGACGGACGGCAAATGTCCCGCAGACCCATGCAATCCATGGGGCCGGATTTATTCAGGAAAGCGGTGTTACAGGTTGACCGAGTCGCCCTTATCGCGGGCAAGCCCAGCTCCTATCAAACAAAATATAACTATCTGATTTGGAATGCTTTTTATTGTAGGAGTGAGCTTGCTCGCGATAGCTCCAGTACAGGCAATAAATTCATCGACTGACAGGCCGAATCGCGAGCAATGTGGATCGCCACCCCGGTCACTCCTACAGGGTCCGTGTTTGCTGCGCGACAGCGTGGTGTCAGGGACACCGGGGCGACTCCCACAGAATTACATCCATGCAGACAGGCATGTGGGGCAAAGGACTCTCAGCGGGTCTGCACCAGCTCCAGAATCACATTCCCGGCTGCTTGCGGCTCGATCAGCAGGCGCTGTGAACCCGCTAGATGCGGCACTTTGTTGCTTTCGATAATGGCTCGCGCCGCATCCAGGTTTTTAGTGTTGATGCGCAGCGCTATTGCATGGGGGCGTTGACTGGCCGCCTCAGGCAAGTTGACTCCGGCAAACTCGGTTTGCGCGGTAGTCAGGGACATGGCGCGTAGCAAACCGCAGCCAGTATCAGCTTCCAGCACATCGCCGTGGTAGCGAACCGCATCGCCGTACAACGCTTTCCACCGGCTTTCGAGCTGGGCAGGGTCCGCCAGGTATGTCACCGCGAGGATGCCGTCAGCGCCGTTTGGGTGGTTTTGCCATCCTGGCACCCAGATCAATTCCGGGCGGTGCTGATGGCAAATGAAGTTGGAAACATCCGGGTGCTCTTCATCCATGAACAGTCCCAACGACACGACGGCTTCGTCCGGACTGCCATCGGGCAGGGTCATTTTGCGCCGGAAATCAATACGGCCCTGACTGGCCAGCCCGGCGTTTGTCAGGCGTGCATAGTCCGCATCAGCGTCTTTGCTGTGCAATGCCACCAGCGAGATGCCCTCTTCACCGCGATCCAGAAATGTGCCCAACTGACGGCCGAAACAGAAGCCATCGACCGAGTTAGTGCCAAACTTCGAGGCATCATCCACTGCAATGATTTCGATGAAATTGCTCGGGAACATCACCAGTGTCGTGACTGTGCCCCACGGGTGATAACTGATTGGAGAGGGTTCGAAGCCCATCTTGCGATACAGCTCCAGCGTCTGCGGATGGTCGCGTACAGTCACCAGCGGGTGGTCGATACCTTGAGTGGATTGAGCGGCTGCGGCCATGTTCATTGCTCCCGTTGGGTAAGTGTTTTCGAGGTCAGGGTGGCCAGTGACTGCGGTGCGCTACCGACAATTTTTGCCGGAGTGCCTGCAACGACAGCGCTCGCCGGTACGGGTTTGAGCACCACTGCGTTGGCCGCCACGATGGCTTTGGCACCGACTTCGATGTTGCCCAGTACGCTGGCGCCTGCGCAGATCAATGCGCCGCGGCGAATCTTCGGATGACGGTCGCCGACTTCAGCCAGCGTGCTGCCCAGCGTCACGCCGTGCCAAAGACTGACTTCATCTTCTACGACGGCGGTTTCGCCAATCACCAGGCCAATCCCGTGATCAACAAACAGTGCTTTGCCCAGTCGCGCTGCCGGGTGGATATCGATGCTCCAGGTGTTGGCTGCCCAGTTCTGCAACAGCACTGCGCTCTGAATATCGCCATCGTTCCACAAGGCATGGCTAATGCGGTAAGCCTGAACGGCCTGAATACCGCGGAATGTAAGGAAAGCGGTGAGGTGATCGGGACAAGCCGGGTTGACGATCACCAGGTGGTTGATGTCAGCCGCGGCGCTGGAGGCGATGTCAGGGTTAGCGCGGAGGATGTCCGTAAACCAGCCAGTCAGATCGGTGCTCCCAGCCTGCCCCTTGAGTTGCCGGGCCAGGTTTGCTGCCAGGGCGGTGGGGAAGGAGGGCTGCGACAGAATTCCGAACTGCACGTAATGACTCATTACGGGGTTACGCTCTGCGAGCTGATGAGCCTGTTCTTGCAGACGCTGCCAAAGGGAATCCATGACCTTCTCCTTTTTGGGGTGGGTCGAGTATGGGCAGGCAAAGGGGGCGCTATCAATCCTTGCAGGAAGGCAGCTTTGTTGCTTTTTTCGCAACGCAGGAGGGCGGTTGCTTGCGGTGCTGCTAATTGTCCGCAAGCTTGCTATTGCGCTGTTTAACCACGTACGGCCGGCTTTAGCCGGGAGAGCGGTCTGTTTGCCGAAGCAAATCATGCGACTGTCTTGACGCTCTCCCGGCTGAAGCCGGTTCTACAGAATGAACTGCCAGGTCCAGCCGTTTGAGTGGTGAGATTTCTGCCAGGCATCAAACCAGATACTTGTTGAACCACTCCAGGGTCCTGTCCCATGCGAGCTTCGCCGCCGCTTCGTCGTAGCGCGGGGTGGAGTCGTTGTGAAAGCCGTGGTTGGCACCGGGATAGACATATGCCTGATAGGTTTTGCCTGCGGCCTTCAATGCCTGTTCGTAGGCGGCTGCGCCTTCGTTGATGCGGGTGTCCAGTTCGCCGTAGTGGATCAACAGCGGTGCCTTGATTCTTGGCACATCTTCGGCTTTGGCCTGACGTCCGTAAAACGGCACGGCGGCGGCCAGTTCGGGGTAGGCAACTGCTGCTGCGTTGGCGACACCACCGCCGTAACAGAAGCCGGTGATACCGACTTTTCCGGTCGTTGCGTCGTGCTTCATCATCCACTCGATGGCGGCGAAGAAGTCGTTCATGAGCTTTTCCGGGTCGACGGTCTGTTGCAGTTCGCGGCCTTTGTCGTCGTTGCCGGGATAGCCACCGACTGACGTCAGACCATCGGGAGCGAGGGCGATGAAACCGGCTTTTGCCACGCGGCGGGCAACGTCTTCGATATAAGGGTTAAGCCCACGATTTTCATGCGCCACGACCACAGCGGGCAACTTGCCGGTGGCTTTTGCTGGACGTACCAGATAGCCGCGCACCTGACCGTGGCCCTTGGGCGAAGGATAGTTGACGTACTCGGCGACGATATCCGGGTCAGTGAACTCCACTTGCTGTGCCATCGCGTAGTTGGGGCTCAGCGAAGCAAGGACGGCACTGGCGGTCAGGCCAAAGACAGTGAAAGCTGCCGCGCGGTCAAGAAATTCGCGCCTGTTGATCTTGCCGTGGGCGTAGTAGTCGTACAGCTCAAGCAGTTCAGGGGAAAAATCTTTCGCGGTGAGACGTTCCATCTGTTCGCTCCTTCTTCGGTGAGTTGGCTGATTAAAGCAGTCTTTGCCATCGAGGCAAATGGGCCTCGCTGTATGTCTGGGGTATGATGGCGCCCCTTCGTACCGAGCATGCCGGTCCGGGGATGCCTTAAAGTCTGGAGTCACCATCTCGATGTTCACCGTCACCCGCTTCGAAAGCCCGCCCCCCGAGTTGATCAAAAGCCAGATCATGCAGATGGTGGTCGATTACGTCACCGATATCAGCATGGTCAATATTGCGCCCAGTAATCCGCTCTACAGCCTTTATCAATATGGCGTCGGTTTCGAAGTTCATCTCTACATCGAGGCCATGGATGGATCAAAAGGGATTCCCGTTGAATTGATTGTCGCGCTGGATGCTGACGAACCGGACACGGTGATCGGCTTCTTGCTGTATTTGCCGGTCAAGGACGATCCCGAAGCCTGCGCGGTAGCGTTTATGGCCGTGCAGGCCAGCAAACGTCGCAAAGGCGTGGCGCGCGCAATGCTGGCGCAGATGACCGAACGCTACCCACATGCCGAACTGGCCTGTCGCGCCGCCGCGGTTCCGCGTTTCGAAGCAATGGGTTTTCAGGTGTTGGCCGCTCGCGGTCCGCAGGTATTGATGAATACGCGGGATCACGGCATTGACGGTCTGGTGGCAGTACTGGATGTAGCGCCGATCTACAATTCGCTGGAGATTCGGCAAATTCATGCTTATTTACTTCAGCAGCACGGAAAGCGGCCGATGATAGAAGCCGAGAAGCAGCGTGATCGGCATCTGGATCAATTAACCCGGCAAGCCAAAGCACTGGTTGATGCGCGCCAGAGGCCCGCGTCGAACGAGACTATCGACTAAGCGCACACGCTAATATCGGTAAAAGTTCGCTCCGCAACCTGTATCCGATTACAATTACCGTTTGCGGTTCCCGATACACGTGTACATAGATGCTTTACCACGCATGACTTTTTGTTAAGCAAGTAGCAGATGTTGTTCCGTGAAAGACCTGGGTGCTGGTTGTAACGAGGTTGTCGGAGCCGTTTTGTTCTGACGATGTACCAAGAGATTCAATGTCACTCAGCAGCTGAAAACAATGGCAAACAAGAAGTCAGCTCAGGAGAGACAAGAGAGTGAGGTTGATAGCAGTGCATCAGCCTTGAATGTCCAGCCGTCGGTCCTGCCGATTGCCGCTGTTCACGATATGCCTGCAAGCATGCGTGGAACCGGTCATCAGATGCGTAGATTGACGGAGGGATGACGTTCTATCCTGGAAAAATCACAGTATGTTAAAAAAAGTGAACACAGCCCTCCTGGGCCTGGCGCTGTCGATGGGACTGACGCCTTTGCATGCAGAAGAAACCAAGAAAGTCGATGTGTTGCTGATCGGTGGCGGCATCATGAGCGCTACCCTTGGCACGTGGCTGAACGAGCTTGAGCCGACCTGGACCATGGAAATGGTCGAGCGTCTCGACAAAGTTGCCGAAGAAAGCTCCAACGGCTGGAACAACGCCGGTACCGGTCACTCTGCCCTGGCCGAGTCCAACTACACCCCGTACGGCAAAGACGGCAAGATCGAGATTGCCAAGGCAATCGAAATCAACGAAGCGTTTCAGGTCACCCGCCAGTTCATGGCGTGGCAGGTCAAGAATGGCGTCCTGAAAAACCCGCATTCGTTCATCAACTCGACTCCACACATGAGCTTCATGTGGGGCGACGATAACGTCAAGTTCCTGAAGGCCCGCTACGAAGCGCTGAAAACCAGCCCGTTGTTCGCCGGCATGCAGTACAGCGAAGATCAGGCTCAGATCAAGCAGTGGGTTCCACTGATGATGGAAGGGCGTGATCCAAACCAGAAAATCGCTGCTACCTGGACACCACTGGGTACCGATGCGAACTGGGGCGAAGTCACTCGCCAATACGTTGCCAACCTGCAGACCAAGCCTGTCTTTGACCTGAAGTTGTCGAGCGAAGTCAACGAAATCACTCGCAACAAGGACGGCAGCTGGCACGTCGAGTACAAAAACCTGAAAGACGGTACTACCCACGGCACCGACGCGAAATTCGTGTTTGTCGGCGCTGGCGGCGGTGCGTTGAAGCTGCTGCAAATCGCTGACATCCCCGAGGCTCGCGAATACGGCGGCTTCCCGGTTGGCGGCTCGTTCCTGGTAACTGAAAACCAGGATCTGGCCATGCAGCACATGGCCAAGGCCTACGGTATCGCGTCGACTGGCGCTCCACCCATGTCCGTACCGCACCTGGACACCCGTGTTCTGGACGGCAAGCGCATGATTCTGTTTGGCCCGTTCGCTACCTTCTCCACCAAGTTCCTGAAGGAAGGTTCGTACCTTGACCTGCTGTCGACCACCACGACCCATAACGTGTGGCCGATGACCAAGGTTGGCGTCGAGCAGTATCCGCTGATCGAGTACCTGGCAGGCCAATTGATGATGTCGGATGACGACCGCTTCAACGCGCTGAAAGAGTACTTCCCGCACGCCAAGAAAGAAGACTGGCGCTTGTGGCAAGCCGGTCAGCGCGTTCAGATCATCAAGCGCGATGCCGAGAAAGGCGGTGTGTTGAAGCTGGGTACTGAGGTTGTTTTCTCTCAGGACCGTTCTATCGCTGGCCTGCTGGGCGCGTCCCCGGGTGCCTCGACTGCACCTCCGATCATGATCGACGTGCTGGAAAAAGCCTTCAAGGACAAGGTTGCTACTCCAGAGTGGCAAGCCAAGATGCGTCAGATCGTTCCGAGCTATGGCACCAAGCTCAACGGTTCTCCTGAGCGCGTTCAGCAGTCGTGGGATTACACCGCTGAAGTCCTGCAACTGACCAAGCCACCGGTAATCGACCCTGCAGCTTACCCGGCTGCCAGCGCTGCACCGGCCAAGCCTGCGAAGCCACAGCCAAGCAATCCTGCTTCGGATATGGCTCTGTAACACGCTTATCGTCAGACGCACGGGGCTCATGTGGTCAATAATGACCACTTGAAACCCGAACAAGAAACCCGGCCCTGCTTAAACGCAGTGCCGGGTTTCTGCGTTTCAGGTCGGTGAATATTTATAGGCGAGTGCTAAAGCCACTATTATTTATAGGTTTAAGGAGTTAATACCGCTGGCGTGAAAATCTCGTTTGCCTGTTTTGATAAATAAGCTATGTTGTAAGACGTCGTATAAGACAGCTCGGTCTTTTGCGCGTTTTCCTCCATTACCAATAAACAATAACAAGGAATAAACATGAACAAGCGTTTCAAGCTGCTCGTTGCGTTTCTCTGCCTGTTCGGCGGTTACACGGCTACGGCTCATGCCTCAGATCAAGCCGATGTTGAAAAGGCTGTCGACAAGCTGACTCAAGCCATGTGGCACAAGGATATTGCGCAACTGCAGGCACTGACTGCCGACAAACTTACTTACGGGCACTCCAGCGGTAACATTCAGGACAAGAAAGCCTTTATCGCGGATATCGAAACGGGCAAAAGCGCGTTCAACAGGCTTGAAATGCAGAAGCAGCAGATCACTTTGTCGGGTGATACCGCGCTGGTTCGCAACCACTTTTCCGCCGAGGCAGTGAACAGCGGCAAGGTTGTCCCGACTGAGATCGAAAACTTCCAGATCTGGCAGAAGCAGGACGGCAAGTGGCTGCTGATCGGGCGTCAGGCGTTCAAGTTCTGATGTGAGGGTAAGCACCGCTCTCATGACTGCACTGTCCGTTGGAGCGAGGCTTGCCCGCGAAGAACGATGACGCGATCTGCCTGACAGACCTCATCGAACGCTTCGCGGGCAAGCCTCGCTCCAACAGGGCAATTGGCTTCGTAGCCTGCGGTAACTTCTATAACGTTTGCGTGCTAACCATAATTCGACTTGCTCCCCACACTGGACTCAGCCCACAGCTCATCCAGGTTACTGAATCCCCATTCCTTCGCTGACTCACGACCCACGATGCGATCCTGGCCCACCAGTGCGGCGAGGTTGAGGGTGGTGTGCGTTATGTGCTGATTGCTGTTGGCGCAGAAAAACACCCGGACCTTGGGCGTGAGCAACGATTTTTCATGCTGTTCGATCACTACACCAATCCGTCCGCTTTGCAGGCGGACCAGTGCGCCGACCGGGTAAATGCCTACGCATTTGACGAAGGCCTGAAAGACCTTTTCGTCAAAATGTCCCTGCCACTGGGCCATGCGGTGGATGGCTTCAGCCGGGCCCCAGGCTTCTTTATAGGGGCGGTCCGAAGTTACCGCGTCATAGACGTCACACACCGCGCCCATCCGTGCAAACAGGCTGATCTGGCTTCCCGCCAGCCTGTGGGGATAGCCGGTGCCGTCGATTTTTTCATGGTGATGCAGGCAAACGTCCATGACCCTGGGGCTGAAATGGTTGCTCTGCCGCAACATATCGGCCCCGGACTGCGAGTGGCGGCGCATGGTTGCGAACTCCTCATCGCTGAGCGCACCCGGCTTGTTGAGGATGGTCAGCGGGATCACGACCTTACCGACATCATGCATCAGGCCTGCGACACCCGCTTCGTGAACCAAAGCAGGCGGAAGTCCAAGCTGGCGGGCGAGGGCGACCATCAGTGCGCAGACTGCGACCGAATGCATGTAGGTGTATTCATCACAGGTCTTCAGTCGAGCAAGGCTGATCAAGGCATCGGGATGCCGGGACAGCGAGTCGGAGATTTCCTCGACCAGTTCGCTGACCTTCTCCATTTCAATGACCTGACCCATGCGTAAATCACTGAACATCTTCTCGACAGCCGCTCTGGAATGAGCACACAGCTTGAGGGATCGGGAAATTTCCTGATTCAGTGCAACACGATGGGGAACAGGTTTGTTGGCGATGTTTTGCAGGCAGGTCGGCAGTGCTGGATCTGATTGAACAGGCGCGGCGGGTACAGGGCTGACACCGCGGCTGTCATCGATCCAGAGCTCTGCGACTTTTGCGTCGAGGATGCGTTGCAGATCATGCTCATTCGAAAGCATGAATCCGTTTTTCCAGAATGACTGCTCTATCCCTGAGCCACAGAATTCGTGTACGTACATGCCGAGGCGTAGCTCGGCCACAGAGATATGTTTCAGCACGATAATGACTCGCTTTTTGTTATGGCTGAAGTTCGCAATCAGGCATTCGGAACTGATCGCGCTTTTCCCGCAGTTGCTATACCGAAAACCTCGCTACCAGACGATTAAGGCCTACGGCCAGTTGCGACAGCTCATTGCTGGCCAGTGAGGTCTGACTGGCTGCGGATGAGCTTTGTGAGGAAAGGTCGCGAATACTCATCAGGTTCTGGTCAACCGAACGGGCGACTTGCGCCTGCTGTTCTGACGCGGTGGCAATCAGCATATTCCTCTCGTTGATGTGGGAAATTGCTGCGGTAATCTCTTTGATTGCGACACCGGCTTCATGGGCGATCTGCAAGGTCGAGCCGGCTTCAAGCGTGCTTTGTTTCATGGACTGCACTGCCAGGGTCGAGTCTTTTTGAATGCCCTGGATCATCTGCTCGATTTCCCGGGTAGACGTTTGCGTTCTGTGGGCCAGTGCGCGGACTTCATCCGCCACCACGGCAAACCCGCGGCCTTGCTCGCCCGCCCGGGCGGCTTCGATAGCGGCGTTCAAGGCCAGCAGGTTGGTTTGTTCGGCGATGGAGCCAATCACGTCCAGTACTTTGGCGATGTGCTGTGCCTGGTTCGCCAGGCCTTCGACTTCAAGGCCGGTACGTTCGACTGTAGTACTGAGTTTTTCCAGCGAGGCGATGGTCTGGCTGACGCGTTCCTGCCCGGTCTGTGCCGAGCGTTCTGATGCCTGGGTTGACTGAGAGGCAGCGACCGCGTTGCGGGCGACTTCCTCGACGGCGGCAGTCATCTGGTTGACTGCGGTGGCCGCCTGCTCGGTTTCCATGCTTTGCCGTTGGATACCGGCATTGGACTCTTTGGTGATCGAGCTCATTTCTTCCGCCGCTGAGGCGAGTTGTCCCGAGGAGTCGGAGATATGCTGAATCGTCCCTTTGAGATTCGCCAGCATGGTCGCAGTAGCGGTCTGCAACTCGGTCATCTCATCCGCGCCGCTGATTTCAACCGTAGTGCGTAAATCGCCGTCGGCAATTTTCCGGGTGGTGATCAGCAGGGTTTGAATAGGCTGGGTAATACTTCGGGTAAAGGCCACGGCTACAACTACAGTAACGATGACGGCGATAACAATGAATATCATTGAGATATAACGGCCGCTGATAAAACTTTCATCCGCGATCGATCCGGATTGCTCCGCCCCTTTTTCGTTAACGCCAATCAGCTCTTCAATAGCGCTTTGCAGCGCCACTGCCTGAGGCTTGGAGGTGTCCTGGATGAATACCGCCATTTCCTGATAAGTGCGAGTTTTACTTAACTCCATCAGTTCGTCGATTTTGCCCTGATAGGCACTGACGTTGGCCGAGACCTTATTGAACAGTTCTCGCTCGGCGGCGTCGCCGACCATAGGCGCATAGTCCTGTGTGGCTTTGCTCAAGTTGGCTTTGAGTTGATTGATTTTCTTGATCGACGCTTCGCCCAGGCGTGCGTCGTCCATGACAAATCGTCTGGCGTCCAGACGATACAGAAGCATCGCGGTCTCGATCCGACCGGCCTGTCTGACGCTGGGCAGCCAGTTTTTCTGGAGGTCGGAGGCTGAGTCGTGAATGTCATCCATCTTGAACAGCGAGGCGGCGCCAAGGCCGATCAAGAGAAGACAGATGATGCCGAAGCTGAACAGGGCTCTGGTGGTCAGTTTTATATTTCTTGTTTTCATACCGAGATACCTCGAATCGCCACGCTGCGATAGCTGAGATTCAACTGATCTATCTGCTGGCGACTTGACATCACTGTAGGCGCCAATGTGTGAAAAAACCATCACCTGTGTAGAAAAGTTTTGTTGTTTACACAGGTCTGGTTATTCAAGTCCATCGGCGTTTAAAACTGAAACTTTAAGGGCGTAAACAGTTGGTTATTTGACGCCATTAAACATTGACCGAATCCTTTTTGCTGCGCTTAACGTTGTAAAGCTAACTAATTAATAAAAAGTTATCTTATATCTCTGCAGTTTCAGACACGTCCGTAAAGAGCAGTGCCTTTAATCCACCTTCGACCTCAGCGTCAGGGAACTCCGGTGGATTGTTTAGACGTTGTTCGAAACGCAGGTTTGGCGCTTCAACGGCGGTGTGGTCGATCAGGAAGCTGGAGCCCAGGCTTGGTTCATTCATGCAGGCCAGCACCTGACCGCCCGGCACCAGCAGCTCGGGCATGCGCCGCAGCACTTTCTGGTAATCCTTGTCGAGCAGGAAGCTGCCGCGCTGGAAGGAGGGCGGGTCAATAATAACCAGGTCATAAGGCCCGGATTTTTTGACCTTGCCCCAGGACTTGAATAACTCGTGATCCAGAAAGCTGACTTTGCGCAAGTCGTGTTGATTAAGGCGGTGGTTCTCACGCCCGCGGGTGAGTGCGGCCCGGGACATGTCGAGATTGACCACTTGTTCGGCACCGCCTGCGATGGCCGCGACGGAAAAGCCACAGGTGTAGGCAAACAGATTCAGTATCCGTTTGCCCTGCGCGTTGGCACGTACCCAGTCGCGCCCGTAACGCATGTCCAGAAACAGGCCGCAGTTCTGCTTCCTGCCCAGATCCACTTTGAAGTGCAGGCCGCTTTCAGTGATCTGCCATTCTTCCACCCGCTCACCCAGCAGCCACTCGGTGGTGCTTTCCGGCAAGTAGCGGTGTTGCAGCAATAAGGTATGTGCCTGGCTGTTCAGCCATTGCGGGGTGCGGGTCAGTTCCAGCAGCAGACGGGTCAGCGCTTCAAGCTCGGTCTTTGCGGGCTCGCGGAACAGTGAGACCAGCACCACGCCTTGCATCCAGTCGACCGTCACCTGCTCAAGTCCCGGCCAGACGCGGCCTCGGCCATGAAACAGACGGCGGGTCTCATCGGGCGCGGTTTGCAGGGCATCCAGCAGGTGCTGGTTCAGGATAGCGAGTGCTTCTGGGGTCATGACGGCAATCAGTGGCGAAAGGGCGCGACATGTTAAACGTTATCGACGCCGGACGGGCAGCGACGTCACCCCGGATGACTGATCACATATAGGCAGATCGACAGCGTCACGAGCGAACCGAGAGTCGACACCAGAATCGTGCTCGATACCAGTGACGCTTCGCGCTTGTAGTACTCAGCCAGCATGAATGGGCCGGTGCCGGTGGGCAGTGCGCTGAGCAGCAGGGCGGCATTGGCCCATAGCAGCGGCACATCGAATACATGAAACACCAGCACCCAGGTCAGCAGCGGATGGCCGATGAGCTTGATCAGGACCAGCAGCGACGTTCCTTCACGTGTGCCTTGCTGTTTTTCGGCGAGGAACAAACCAAGCGCGACCAGTGCGCAGGGGCTGGTCGCCGCACCCAAGAGGCTGAGCAGCTTTTCCAGTGCGCCGGGCAAGGGCGCGCCGCTGCTGGCCCATAACGCGCCGAGGATCGGAGACACCACTAGAGGGTTTTTCGCCAGCGCCAGAAACACTTTCAAGGCAATGCGGTGCGGCTTGCGCTCGGTTTGCAGCCCGACTTCCACACAGACCAGCGCCAGGCCAAATAACACGCAAACCACCAGAAGCGCCCCGACCAGCGCCGGTTGCAGTCCTTCCTGGCCGAGCACCATCACGCACAGCGGGATACCGATATAGCCCGCATTAGCATAGGAGCCGCCGAGTGCGTCGATGCTCGCATCGGCCAGATGGGTGCCTTTCTTCCAGCGCAGCAGGAGGGTGATGACGAACACCGACAGGGTGCTCAACGTAAAGCCGATGACGAAGCCCGGATGCCAGATCTGCTCCCAGGTCGATGTTGCCGTAACGCTGAAGAGCAGTGCCGGTAGACACAGCCAGACCACCATCCGGTTGATTTCCGACGCGGCGTTCGGGCCAAGGCGGTTCGTGCGGCGGCAGATGAACCCCAACAGGATCAGGGCGAAAATCGGTAGCAATATATTGAGAACAGCAAACATTGAGGGCCGTCCGTTGCGCGCAAACAGGCGGGCAAGGTTAAGCACGAAAATCGTTAGCGTCCAATCTATTTTCCTGAGTGCTCGGGCCGTCCATCTGCTCGCTGTCCGCAGTAAGCAGATCGTCACAATCGGGCTTTAGCCTTTAAGTCCGCACATTGCGCTGGTCCAGGTGCTTGTCTGACGGACCGCAATGGTCTCCATTCGAAGCGAGTGCCCGCCATGACAATCATAGAAACCGACTTCAACGTATTGGATGAGCAGCAAATACGAGCTGCGCTAAAGCGTCTGTCTTTTTTGCGAGTCAAGATGGAGGCCGCTGCCCGGACGCCCATCGAAAGCATGCAAGTGCACCCCGATTATCTGGACAGTGCTCGCAACTTACTGGGCTACCTCGCGTTGCGCCGCCATGATATTCGTCCTCTGCAACAGCAGTTGTCCGGGCTTGGCCTTTCTTCCCTGGGACGCTGTGAAGCCAATGCGCTCGCATCGGTAGACAGGGTCATTGATGTCCTGAAGCGCTTGCTGCCCGGCGCTGAGCTTGAAGAAAGCTCCGGCAGTTTGGTGAACCGGGCAGGGGAAGAACTTCTTATCCAGCATGCTAACCAATTGTTTGGCGGCCCAGCGCCAGAGCGCGGCGTACGCATCATGGTGACCATGCCTCAAGAGGCCGCGAGCAATCCTTCCATGGTCCGTGAACTGGTGCAGGCAGGCATGGATTGTCAACGCATCAACTGCGCTCACGATGACCCGGCGACCTGGCTGAAAATGATTGAGCATGGTCGCAGCGCCGCTGCCAAGGTCGGCAGAACCTGCCAGGTGATGATGGACCTTGCGGGGCCGAAGTTGCGCACGGGGCAGATACAGCCGGGCCCGGCAGTGTTGAAAATCCGCCCGCAACGCGATGATTTCGGACGCATCGTGACCGCCGCTCAAGTCTGGCTTGCCGAAGAGCCGGAGGCCTTTTCAGACGATGACTATTGTTTGCAGATGCCGGGAAAATGGTTAAAGCAGTTGCAGGTCGGTGATGAGCTTGCGTTCAGGGACGCAAGAGATTCAAGTCGTTCACTGTCGATCGTTGAAGTCACCGGACAAGGCTGTCGGGCGGAGTTGCGTAAGACGGCCTACATGATTCCCGGCATAGAGCTGCACTTGAAAAAGCATCGGGGTCGCCCGAAATCAGAACGCATTACCGGCGTGCCGCCTCGGGAACAAAGCATTGTCCTCAACGAGGGCGATGCTTTACTGCTGAGCGCTGACGCCAGTCATGGTCATCCCGCAGTCCGCGACAGCAGTGGCAAGGTCCTGACCCCCGCGCGTATCGGCTGCACGTTGCCTGAGGTGTTCAAGGATCTGCGCGCCAACGAACCGGTATGGTTTGACGATGGCAAAATCGGTGGGCGTATCCAGTCAGTGCAGGCCGACGTCGTTACCGTCCGTATTACCCATGCGCCGGGCGGAGCCAAACTGAAAAGCGACAAGGGCATCAATCTGCCCGACAGCGAGCTGCAACTTGACGCGTTGTCGCCCGAGGACCTGGAGGCACTTGCGTTCGCCGCCCAGCATGCGGACGTGGTGGAGTTGTCGTTCGTTAACAGTCCTGAGGACGTCAAATCACTTCTGGCGCATTTGAAGCACCTCAACGCCGAGCATCTTGGCGTCGTGTTGAAAATCGAGACACGACGCGGATTCGAGAGCCTGGCGGCGTTACTGCTGGCGGGCATGCAGAATCCGCGACTGGGAGTGATGATTGCCCGGGGAGATCTGGCGGTAGAAAACGGTTTCGAACGAACCGCGGAGCTGCAGGAAGAGATCCTGTGTATTTGCGAGGCAGCCCATGTCCCTGTGATCTGGGCGACTCAAGTGCTGGATACGCTCGCCAAAACCGGCGCTGCAACCCGTGCCGAAATTACCGACGCAGCGATGGGGGTGCGAGCTGAATGTGTGATGCTCAACAAAGGTCCGCATATCCTGGAGGCCATGGGGACGCTGGACGACTTGTTGGTGCGTATGCAGGGCCATCGGAGCAAAAAACGCGACCTGTTGCGCAAGCTGAGTGTCGCTGAGTTGAACGCCTGAGCCAACCGAGCGCCCGGACTCTGGTTCCAGGCGCTCGTCGGGCTGTGTTAATAAATTTGCGGGATGATCAGGTCACTCGGCGTCGGCACGCGGCTGTAATCCTCACGGCGCTGACGCTCTGGCAGTTCAATCGCCGGTTGCTCGACTTCTTCGTAGGGCATCTGGCCCAGCAAGTGGTGGATGCAGTTCAGGCGCGCGGTCTTCTTGTCATCTGCCTGCACCACCCACCACGGCGCTTCGGCGATGTGAGTACGCTCCAGCATGATTTCCTTGGCCTTGGTGTAGTCCTCCCAGCGACGACGGGATTCCAGATCCATGGGGCTGAGCTTCCATTGCTTGAGCGGATCATGGATGCGGCTGAGAAAGCGCAAGTGCTGTTCCTGATCGGAGATCGAAAACCAGTATTTGATTAACTGAATGCCAGAGCGGGCGAGCATGCGCTCGAACTCGGGCACGGTACGGAAAAACTCCTCGTACTGATCGTCGTCGCAAAAGCCCATGACCTTTTCCACGCCCGCGCGGTTATACCAACTGCGGTCGAACAGGACGATCTCACCGGCCGCGGGCAGGTGTGAAACGTAGCGCTGGAAATACCATTGAGTGCGTTCACGGTCGTTGGGCGCAGGCAGTGCAGCGACACGACAGACCCGCGGGTTGAGGCGTTGGGTGATGCGCTTGATCACGCCGCCTTTACCGGCTGCATCGCGACCCTCGAAAAGGATCACGACTTTGTGCCCGGTTTTCACCACCCAGCTTTGCAGTTTGACGAGCTCGCCCTGAAGGCGAAACAGTTCGCTGAAATAAAGGCGGCGGGCCTGTTTTTCATCGCTGTCGCTGATATCGTTTTCAAACAGTTTGTCGAGGCTGTACTCGTCTTCTGCCAGCTCGAGCTCCAGCTCTTCATCATTATGATCAAGCAGCTCGCGATGAATACGCCGCGCGATATTTTCGTGCTCAGGAGACATGTCGGGCACTCATCTGTAGGAAAAGTCCTCAGATAGTAATCAGCCCATATGAAGAAAAGGTGACGGTTTGAAGGCTCAGCGTGGTATGTAGCGACGCTGCCAGCGATAGGGGATAAACAGGGTCAATATCCCCAGCACTGCGGCAAATGCGCCGCTGATCAACAGCGCATTGGGTCCCAGCCGGTTTTCCAGCAGTGCGCCGATAATTGCCCCTATGAACATGCCGGCCCAAGGGACCAACTGTATGCGCCAGCCATCACGGCGCTCGCCAAGCATCCAGCGTCCCAGACCGCGCCCGAATCGGGAAAGTGCTCCCGTCACATATGTCAGCCCCACCGGCAGGCCGTTGACCTGTTCAACGGCGGCATTGAGCATGCCCATGGCCAGAATCGCCGCCACGACGGTAATAATCTGCGAAGCCATTGGCCAGGCTGCGGCAGCGCACAGCAGCATACCGATACTTAATAACAAGGGCAGGGCGCGTCGGCCACTTACCCGGGCAACGATCACCCCCAGCGCATTGCCGATTACGAAGGTGATGATTGCCAACAGCAGGCGAGAGGTGGTGTTCAGGTCACCATCGCTGATCGCCACCGCCAGACGGGTGGTATTGCCGCTCATGAAGGAAACGAAGTCGCCCGTCGCCATGAACCCGATGGCATCGGTCATGCCTGCCAGAACCGAAAGGCTTGCCGCCAACCCCATACCCACACGCCCGCGCAATTTCTGCATGTGCAGATGCTTCAAACTAGCGCTGGCATTGGCGGTGGAAGGCAGCATCGCAGGTCCTTGCATTGATCACTGATTCAGACGCGAACATTGCAACGCTTGATTAAAGAGCCTTGGCGCGAACGATCCGTTTGGCCTTGATCTCGTCGGCGTAGGCTTTGAGCTGATCGGCATCTCCATACAGCCGGTTGACCAATTGCAGAATGGCCGTGACGTCGACATCAGTCATTTGTTCGGCGAGCTTGAGTATTTCATTGGCAGTGCTTTCAAGGTTCTCGGCAGTTCCCTTGAGGTGACGCTTGAGTTCCTGGGTCGGCTTGTTGAGGGCCATGATGTTTCCTTCTTATAAGTACCGCGATTTCTATGCGGTGGAGCATCGCTTTTTCTGGGGGAACAAGCAATCAGACCTGATGATGAGCGTTGTAGAAGTGGCCCCAGTGTGCATGACACCGCGCTGTCTCGCGGCAAACCAACGACCTGTAGGAGCTGCCGAAGGCTGCGATAGCGGTGTATCAGGAGAAATACTTCGCAGCCTTCGGCAGCTCCTGCAGAAAATGCATTTCAATCCAGTAATTTGCATGTTGTTTGATGAGAGAGGGCGGAACGCATAAGGCATGTTTGCCTGGATGCTGACGCACGAAGTACTCCACCTATCTGCAGGGCTGGCTTTCGCCCGGGAGATGCCGGCCTCGTCAGGTTTCAGCATTCAAACTGTGCAATGCGCATATGCCCATGTGAAATGAAACCAGATTGTGGGAGCTGAGCTTGCTCGCGATAAGGCTGGACGCAATTCACTTCAGATCGCATCCAGCCTTATCGCGAGCAAGCTCGGCTCCCACAGGTCCTGCGTCTTCATCAAACTGGGAGTATCCACTGGGGTGGGCTTTAGCCGAGAGGCGGTCCTGATGCCTGATCAATCATCCCGAGTCAAAACCTCCAGCAATTCGATCTCAAAATGCAGATCAGCCCCCGGCTTGATATGCGCGCCCATCTGCCGGTCGCCGTAGGCCAGATGTGCAGGCACAAACAGGGCGCGGATGCCGCCGACTTTCATGCCCATAAGGCCCTGATCCCAGCCCTTGATCACGCGCCCGGTACCGATCACGCACTGGAAAGGCTTGCCGCGTTCATGGGATGAGTCGAATACGGTGCCGTCTTCCAGTTTGCCGGTGTATTGGGTGGTGATCAGCGCGCCTTTGACGACTTCCTTGCCGTCACCGGTGCGGATGTCTGTGATCAGCAATTCGTTGCTCATGGTGCTTTCTCTGAGTAAGGCTACAAAGGTGGCTTTTTCTCAGGAAAGCTTCAGTGGTGCAAGGGGTTTGATGAGTCGATCGAGATTGAATGCCACTCCGCGCTAAAGCGCTCTTACAATCAGCATGCAAACTACTAATGAAATGCATTTTCTGTAGGAGCTGCCGAAGGTTGCGAAGCATTTATCCTGACAGACCGCTATCGCAGCCTTCGGCAGCTCCTACAAGTTCTGTGTTTGCAACTCGATAGCGCGGAGTTGGCAAGGCCGGGTAATCTCCTGTGCTATTCCGTACTTTTCCGAATCAGAAAGGAGTAACAGAATGACCAATAACACCGCATCAAAAGTCGCACTTGTCACGGGCGCAGGCAGTGGCATTGGTCGTGCTGTTGCGTTGGGCTTGCTGGAGGATGGCTACCGCCTGGTGCTGGCGGGACGTCGTCAGGAGCCGCTCGATGAGTTGGCGTTGGTTATTGGCGAGGCGGGTGGCGAGGCCATTGCAGTGTCCACCGATGTCCGCGATCCGGCGAGTGTCGATGCGCTGTTTGCGAGGATTGAAGACGCTTATGGTCGTCTGGATGTTTTGTTCAATAACGCCGGCGTTGGCGCCCCGGCCGTTCCGGTGGACGAACTGGACGTCGAGAAGTGGCTGAACGTGATCAACACCAACGTGACTGGAGTATTTCTCTGCGCTCGCGCCGCGTTTGGGCTGATGCGCAGGCAGGTACCGCAGGGTGGACGGATCATCAATAACGGGTCGATTTCCGCCCACACGCCGCGGCCGTTCAGTTCACCTTACACCGCGAGCAAACATGCTGTGCTCGGGTTGACCAAGACGTTTGCCCTGGACGGGCGTGAGTTCAACATTGCCTGCGGTCAGATCGATATCGGCAATGCTTTGACCGAGCTCGCGGCACGCATGACCACCGGGGTTCGGCAGGCCAATGGGCAGACCGCGGTAGAGCCGATGATGGACGTCAAGGAAGTCGCCGATGCGGTGCGTTACATGGCGAGCCTGCCGCTGTCGACCAACGTGCTGAACATGACCGTTATGGCCACTAACATGCCGTTCGTTGGTCGCGGCTAGATCAAAGGTTTAGTTCATGTTCTGGCTGGCAACAACCATGGCCTGGGCGATGTTGTTTTTTTCGGCTTCGGTGAAACCGTCCCAGACGTGGACCTTGGCGTAGTAGCCCAGGCCAGCCAGCGAATAAAGGCTCAGGGTGAACACGATGAAAATGGTCACGAACGTCCAGCGGCCGCCGTCACTCTCTTCACGGGACGAGAAGTTCTCGGTGTAGGTGTCGTTACCGTTACGTGATACGGCATTGGACGCCAGGCGTTTGAACCATTGGAGCAGGTAGATGATGACGAGTCGCAGCATGGGATTAGCCTCAAGTTTAAAAGTGTGCAGTAGGGCGCCCAGTGGGCTGACCCGAAATCGTCGTTTGCGCTCAGGGCGCGCTCGGCCACAAATGCCGAAAACGAAAAAAGCCCGTCTATGACGGGCTTTTCTTTTTATAAATCTGGTCAAGTCGCCGGGCTTCCAAGTCGACGACTGCTTATGTCGTTGAGGTTAGAGTCCGCGTCCGCTTGCCGGTATTGAAACATTTTAGAACAATTGGTTTTCTCCATCTAGGGCCGTTCGGCGGTTGTCAGACAACTGGTTGAATTTCTGGTGTGACATTTTGTCACGCGCGGCCGGGCGCTGTGAGGCAATTGGCTGCCCGATATCCATTACGGACTAATTAGCCAACAACTCCGCGTAACGCTGCAAATCCACGTTGCCGCCACTGATCAAGATCCCGACTTTCTGTCCTTTGAGCTGGTCCTTGATCTGCAGTGCGGCGGCGAAGCTCAGGCAGCCCGTTGGTTCGACGACCATCTTCATTCGTTCGGCATAGAAGCGCATGGCGTCGATCAGTTGCGCGTCAGACACGGTGAGAATGTCGTCCACGTCACGGCGAATGATCGGGAAGGTGTGGTTACCCAGGTACTGGGTTTGTGCGCCATCAGCGATGGTGTGCGGAACAGCGATACGGACGATTTCGCCCGAGCGAAAGGAGCGCTGCCCATCGTTGCCCGCTTCAGGTTCGACGCCATACAGCTTGCAAGCGGGCGACAGGGCACGGGTTGAAAGTGCTGAACCCGCAAGCAATCCACCGCCGCCCAGGCAGACCAGTAACGTATCCAGCGGTCCGACTTCTTCGAACAGTTCTTTGGCGGCCGTACCTTGTCCGGCTATCACATCGGGGTGGTCGTAGGGAGGAATCAGGGTCATGCCCAGGCGCTCGGAATGTTCGCGGCCGATGGCTTCGCGATCTTCGGTCTGACGGTTGTAGATCACCACGTTTGCGCCATATTCGCGTGTCGCCGCAATCTTCGCAGGTGGCGCGTCGTGAGGCATGACGATGGTAGCGGGGATGCCCAGGAGACGGGCGGCGAGGGCGATACCCTGCGCATGATTCCCTGAAGAGAATGCCACCACGCCATGTTTACGCTGCTGCTCGTCAAATTTCGCCAGGGCGTTGAAGGCACCGCGAAACTTGAATGCACCGACCCGCTGCAGGTTCTCGCATTTGAAAAATATCTGGGCGTCGAACAGGCTGTCGACGGTGCGCGAGGTGATTACCGGCGTGCGATTGGCTTGGCCTACAAGACGCTGGGCAGCGGCTTCCACGTCTTGATAGGTGGGGAGTGTCAGAGTGTTCGTGTTCACGATGATAGTCACCTTCTCAACTGAAAATATCAGGCCGCTACGGCCATGGCTTCAACTTCCACGGCGCAGCCGTAGTGCAATTGTGCGACGCCCGCGACGGCTCTTGCGGGACGGTGATCCCCCAGCCATTGGCTGTAGAGTTGATTGAATAGCGGCCACTGCCCAATGTCAGTGACATACACCCGCACCTGCACCAACTGCTCTCTGCTGATGCCAGCAGTCTGAAGACAGCTGTCCAGATTGAGCAGCACTTGTCGGGTCTGATCTTCAAACGAAGCATTGGCCAGATGTGCACCGTCGGCAGTGATGGGTAACTGGCCGCTGATCATCACGAAGCCATTGGCGATGGACAGGTGCGAGTAGTGCCCGGCAGGTGGACTGATGGTTGTGCTGTTCTTGCAGAGAATGGGGTCGGGCATGGGGTTCTCTCGTTGAAATTCAAATTTCAGAAGCGGCAGTGGGCCTACTTCAGGTAGCTGTAAGCGGCAGCCCGGGAGACCCCCAGGTGTTGCGCGACCACGTCCATGGATTTGCGCACTTCCAGTGCGCCCGATGCTTTCAGCTCTCGAAGCAAGATGCGGCGTTCATCGGCCTTGAGCGAGCGGGGCGTGCTTGCCGAGCGACCCGCGAACTCATCAATCCGTTTGCGAATACTGTGTGCGCTATCCACTTCCAGTGACTCATCCACCGCGCAATCCACTCGGGTGAATTGAGCCATGGCCGTTTGCACGCCCTGGAAAAGAGTCAGATCAACGTTCATGCACAGCGCCGCGACGTATTGCCCATCGACGTTGCGGATACCGATCGAGGTGCTTTTGGCCTGACGTCCATCGGGGAACCGGTTGGCGTAATTGGCGATGACTTGCGGATAGGCCGGGTCGGCGATTCGCGCGAGGCCCAGCTCGGTGGCTGGGTCACCAACAGAGCGACCTGACAGATTGTTGTGGATGGTGTAAATGGCGTGATCCGGAGTCTGCAGGTCATGCACCACCACTTCGCAAAACGGCCCGAAGGTCTCGCCCAGGCCTTGAGCGACGTGTTTGAGTTGTTCGAGCAGGTTGCGGGTTTCTGCAGAAGAGTCGGACATGTAGAGGGGTATCTGGATAAATTTCTAAGACAATTTATCCAGTAATTGACGTTTAGTAAAGGTCGATGGTGCTTCTGACCTTTGCGGGAGCTGCCGAAGTGCCCCTGATAACACCGATCTGTAGGAGCGAGGCTTGCCCGCGAACCAGACGACTCGGTAGGCCAGACGAACCGCATTATCGCTCTTCGCGGGCGAGCCTCGCTCCTACAGACGTGTTTGCCGCAAACAGCGCTGTGTCAAAAACTCCGGGCCATCTCTACAGGAAATTTGCATGTATCCCGGTATGAGCTCAACGCCAGGGATGCTGCGGACTATCAATCGGCCGTACGCCATGTTGCCTGAACAATGCGCCGTACCCGTCCACCAGAAACTGGCCACTGCGCTGCAGCCAGTCTTCACGACGCTCTGCGTAAACCCGGGGCAGGTAATACCAGGGCAAGCCCGGAAGATCGTGATGAATCAGATGCAGGTTCAGGTTCAGAAACAACCAGCGCCAAGGCCAACCCGCTTCATTGATGACCGAGCGATGTTGCGGCGATGCCGCAGGCCGGTGCTCATAGAACGAGCGGACCATGGATAACGCCAGAGCCAGTACGCTGGCCAGCAGGTATTCGAAGATGCCGATTCCGCCTTGTACCTGAACAAACCACAACACTGCCACCACGCAGGCACCGTGAGTCAGCCACATCAGCCAGGCTTGCAACACGCCTTGCCGTAGCCGTCGCAGTTCTACTGACAGCAGGCCAATCAGCGCAATCGCCGGGCCGACCAGTAATCGGCCATAAAGAGTTTTGTTCAACCAGTGCAGGCTGCGCGACACGATGCTATTGCGCTGCCAATGCTGTTCGCTCAGGTAGCGGCTCTCGGGATCATGATGTGGCAGGGTCAGCTCTTCGTCGCGGTGATGCAGCAGATGGCTGTCGCGATACAGCGTGTAGGGATACCAGATCGCGAGCGGCGCGTAGCCTAGTAGCTTGTTCACTGACCGCCAGCGGGTCGGATGGCCGTGGAGTAATTCGTGCTGCACCGACATCCAGAACGTGATGACCGGCACCAGCAACATCAAGGTCAATCCGCGGCCCAGTAGTGCCGAGTATTGGATCAGGCTGAACCAGGCCGCGTAAGTCCCGATCAGCAATAACCAGGTTGGCCAGTCGGTGCGGGCGGTCCAGGTTTTGCGCAGTTGGGCGATGCGCTGTTGGTGCGTGGCGTCGAGGTAGTTGGGCATGCGCATCACCGGCAGATAGGCATTAAGGCAAGTGGCCTGAAGCTGCACCTTAGCAATTCCGGTTATGCGTGAATAATCACATTTAGCAGTGTTTATATAATCTATTGGACTAAGCGTGGGTGCAAAAATGGGGGCAACCCAGGCCCCCATTCTTCAGTTACCTGATCATTCAGTTACTTGCCGAATAACCGCTCATGTACCCAGCCGTTATTGGTCAGGATCATGCCGCGGGTTTCTTTGATCGGCGTTTTTTCAGCGGCGACTATTGCAGGCAAGTCCCGGATGGCAGCTTGCACGGACGCTTCGTACGCCCATTTCGGCAAGTCGCTGGTCTTGTAGCTGTACGTCACGCGTGAAACCTTCTGGCCCATCATGTCGCCAGGCTCACTGAACTGGTCGACGCTGACGATTTTGGCTTTGCCAACACACAGGGCGCCAACAGTGGTCCCGTTCATAAGTTTCCGGGCGTCATTCTTGTAGAACTTTCGACCTTCATCGGTAAGGTCGAAGGCATAGCGGATATCGGTGCGAGCAGGTTGAGCAAAGCTCTTCGGGATCTCTTTACGAGATAGCTCAGTTTCTTTAACTACCCCCACTTGAGCCAAGGTATGCAAGACCTTGTCTGTACCGCTGTAGTCGAACTCCTGACTCTCGGTAGGAAAGTTAGCGGCCACCAGACATCTCGGATACAGAGTGTCGAGGTAAGCTTGTGCAGCTTTTTCGAAATTTTCTTCACTGGCCTTTTTCGGGTCGGAGCAGCCCGCGAGCATGGTGAGCAAAACGGCCAGCGATAAAATCTTCCTGTCTTTCATGTTGCGTCCTTGATTACGGGGGGAAGTTTCAGCCAATGAAATACGTCATTAATCTGAACCCAATCAAGACCTGTGAACGGGGCGGAAGTTTCCGGGTATCTAATGGCATCTGTTGATTTTGTAGAATGCCTCGACCTATACGAAATCACTCCAGCCAATAGATAAAACGGCAAAAGACCTAAGGTTATGCCGCAGAGGAATTTGGCTTTTTCCATTGTCTTGTTCACATTGTGCGCACACGACGAATTTGAAGGTCCGGTAGCACGCAGCGCGTGATAAGGCGAAATACATGACAACACTCTCCGTGACACCCGCAGACGGTTTGCTGGACGAACCGCGACGCATCTCCATAAAAGGTCTGCAGCCCTCGCAAAAGGTTGAGCTTTCCACGCGCACCTTGCGTGGCAACGGGCAGTATTGGGTCAGCTCTGCGACGTATATCGCCGATGCATCCGGGCAGGTTGATCTGGAACGCGACGCGCCTGTATCCGGCAGCTATGAAGGCGTCTCTGCGTCAGGCCTGCTCTGGAGTCAGCGACCAGAAGCGTCTGGTGCTGCTGATGTGTTTCCAGACGACGTGCTGCAACCCTTGGTGACTCAAATATCCCTTGAGGGGAGTGAGCAATCCGTCACCTTGATTCAGCGACTCGCATCTGGAGGCGTAACTCGCCGTGAGGTTCGCGAGGACGGTCTGGTCGGAACCCTGTTCACGCCGCCTGGCGTAGGGCCGCATCCCGCTGTGATTGTGCTGAACGGTTCAGGGGGCGGGATCAACGAACCCCGAGCCGCGCTTTATGCCTCGCGAGGTTACGCCGCGTTGGCGCTGGGCTATTTCAAGGCACCGGGCTTATCGCCTTACATTTCAAATACGCCCTTGGAGTACTTCGTCGCGGGCTTGGCCTGGGTGCGACGTGAGGTTCGGCCTGCCCATGATTTCGTTGCGCTGAGCGGGCAGTCTCGGGGCGGTGAGTTGGTGTTGCTGCTGGGCAGTATGTTTCCTGAGGCGGTGTCGGCGGTCATCGGTTATGTGCCAAGCGCCCTGGTGCATGGTGGGCAAGCGGCGGCTGATCCGGCAGTAGGCCGGGACGGACCGGCATGGCTCTATCAGGGACAGCCACTGGTGCACCTCTGGAACAACAATAAAACCGCTTCATGGGCGGCCAGGGATGCCGGTTTGCGTAATGCTGAATCTATAAGCACAGCGCTGCAGGATCACGATGCCGTGCGCCGGGTCGCCATCGAGGTAGAGAAAATTCGTGGGCCCGTCCTGTTGCTGTCTGCGGGGGATGATGCGGCCTGGCCTTCAGCGCTTTTTTCCAGAATGGCGTACTCGCGGCTGAAAGAGGCGGGACATCCATGGCCCGTGCAACACCTGAGTTTTGAACATGCTGGCCATACGATTCTGTTGCCGAACATACCGTCTACCTACAGCGTTGACGGCACCCCTGCGGCCAACGCTGAAGCCAATGAACAATCGTGGCTGGCGGTGAAGGCGTTTCTCGACGATGCGGTCAACGCTCGTGCTGCAGAGGGGGCTTGATCAGATCTTGATGGGTTGTGGCGCCTTGACCGTGGTCCGGCGCCCGAGTACCACCGTGCCTACGACTCCTGCAGCAAATACCCAGGTCAACGGGTCAATGTGCTCACCAAACCACAGCGCAGAAAAGGCGATGGTAAAGAAAATCTGCAGCAACTGAACTTGCCCGACGCGTGCAATGCCGCCCATGGCCAGCCCGGCATACCAGGCGAAGAAGCCGATGAATTGCGAGAACAGCGTGACGTAGCCGAAGGCCCATAACGTCGGGGCGCTGATTGCTCCTTGATGCTGTGATGCCAGGTAAAGCACCGGCCCCAGCAGCAAAGGGAAGGCCAGCACCAATGCCCAGCAGATGACTTGCCAACCGCCCATTTCCCTGGCCAGACGTCCACCTTCGGCATAACCCAGACCGCCCAGTGCGATGGCCGCCAGCATTAGCAGATCGCCACTGCTGATACTGCCAGCGCCTTGAATCATCGCGTAAGTCAGCACCAGCGCACTGCCCAGTGCAGCGCATGCCCAGAATGCTTTGGAAGGCCGCTCATGGTGCAGCCACGCCGCGTACATGGCGACGATCAGCGGTTGCAGGCCGTTAACCAGCGCGCCATGGGAAGAGGGAATGGTTTGCATGGCCCACGATGAAAGCACCGGGAAGCCGACGATCACTCCGAGGATGACGAAGCACAGGCCTTTGAGTTGTTGCCGGGTTGGCCAGCGTTCCCGGCGCCAGAGCAACAGTGCTGCCGCCGGAATCGCCGCGACAAGTGCACGACCGAGGCCGTTGAGCAGCGGGTGAATTTCCTCGACCACAATGCGGGTCATGGGCAGGGTCAGGCTGAAAATTATAACGCCGAGCAAACCGAGGGCCATGCCGGTGTTATCGCGGGAAGTCATAAACGGTTCATCGTCAGAGAGTGTGGGCCGGTATTTAGCCATAGAGGCGAAATCTCCCAGCGCTACAGAGAGCGACAGAGTGGGCAGTACACTTTGTCCTGTGGCTGTTTTTATTTTGAACAGATCACGAAGGTGCTCTTTGAGCTCCTCTGGCAGGTCGTAATCTCTGTTGGAGCGAGGCTTGCCCGCGAATCAGGCGATGAGGTAGCTCAGTTACTCCGCGTTATCCTCTTCGCGGGCAAGCCTCGCTCCAACAGGAAACGCAATTTACTATTCAGTCCAGCTTCGCAGGATCGTGCAACGAACCGCGCTGATCGGGCAAACCATGCCGCCCCAGGCGGCAGTACAATTTCAGGGCGCTGAAGCTGCAGGCAGGCATGCAGCGATGGATACACGACGCTTATTGCAGTAGACCTCATCAAGGTGCATCGACATAATGTCGGCCGCTGTTTGCCTATAACAATTCCTTCCCGCTTTGATTGCCCGGTCGACGAGCGATCAGCGCCAAGTCATATCAGCTTGACCATACCTTTTAAAAACCAGATCGGTGTTCATCCGTCTGGCGCTTCGCTATTGGAGTTCGAATGCTGTTACCCATTCTGCTGCTGTCGGCCGCAGGCTTTACTGTGCTGACGACCGAATTTGTCATTGTTGGCTTGCTGCCGGGGATCGCCCGGGACCTTGAGGTGAGCATCCCGCAAGCCGGGTTGCTGGTGACGTTGTTCGCCTTTACGGTGGCCTGTTTCGGTCCATTTCTGACGGCGTATTTCGCGCGCTTTGAACGCAAGAAGCTCTTCGTCACCGTGATGGTGTTGTTTGCACTTGCCAATACCCTTGCAGCGCTAAGCCCCAATATCGCTGTAATGGGGATCGCACGACTTATACCTGCACTCGGGTTGCCAGTGTTCTGGGCGTTGGCCAGCGAGACTGCGGTCGATCTGGTTGGACCTGAGCATGCAGGGCGGGCCATGGCGAAAATCACCTTTGGTATCGTCTGCGCCACGGTGTTTGGCATCCCGGTGGGCACGCTGGTCGCCGATGCCGTGGGCTGGCGTATGGCGTTCGGCATGCTCGCGGTGCTGGCACTGGCCAAAGCGTTGCTGCTGTTTGTGTACCTGCCGACCATTCACGTCAACCGGCAGGACGTCTCGTTGCGCGAGCAAATGAAAGTTCTGCGCAGCCCGGTCCTGCAAGGCCACGTGTTGCTGTCCGTATTAGTGTTCTCCGGGATGTTCACGGCCTACACCTACCTTGCCGACATCCTCGAACGGCTGGCCGGTTTCAACGGCACCGTAGTGGGTTGGTGCCTAATGGCGTTTGGCGCCGTGGGCCTGATCGGCAACTCACTGGGCGGGCGAGCGGTGGACAAGCATCCGCTGATGGCCTCGATTGTGTTCTGCGCGTTCATGGTGGCGGGCATGGTCGCTTTGATCCCGAGCATTCATTCGCCGGTTTTTCTGGCGATGGCTTTGGCGACCTGGGGGATTACTCAGGCGGCGTTGTTCCTGGTCAGCCATGTGCGGGTTATGAAAGCCGCTGAAGGCGCAACAGCTTTTGGCGCGTCACTGAACATTTCGGGTGCCAATCTGGGCATCGGCCTGGGCGCGATAGTGGGCGGCCGAATGATTGATTCGTTCGGCCTGCAGAGTCTTGGCTACGCCGCCGCAGGCTTTGTCGGGCTTTCCATTCTGCTCGCTGTTCTGTTGATGGGGCGGCCGGTTTCACAGCCGCTGCCGGAGTAAATCGCAAAGGCCTCCACACCCTTGGTCGGCCCTCAGTAGATATCGCGCAACGGCGATAGCAACCGAACCTGCGCACCGCTAGAATCGCCGCCTGAATGAGCTTCGCCACTGCTGCTGGCGAAGTATTGCCTGTTTGGGGAATGTGATGGCGGTAGCCCGCGCGAAGTTTACTGAAGGGCTTATAGCACGCCATATCCTGGTGATGACCAGCACCGGCGCCCTGAGCCTGTTCGCAGTGTTTCTGGTAGACATCCTGACGCTGGTCTATGTCTCCATGCTTCACCAGCCCTTGCTGCTGGCCGCGGTCGGCATCGCCAAGGTGTTGATCTTTCTCAACAGTGCTTTGGCCAACGGTTTGATTATCGCGGCTGCGACGGTGTTGTCCGAGCGTATCGGGCATCGTGCGACCAAGGCTGTCTCGCGCTTCACTGCCAGCCTGATGTTGATGGTGCTTTGCGTGTGTGGTCTGTCAGCTGCCTTGCAACTGGCGTTGATCGTTCCGGTGACTCATCTGTTAGGTGCGGATGCTGCGACCTATGAAGCAGCACGGGTGTTTATCTGGCTGACGTTGCCGTTCAGTGTGCTGCAGTCGTTGATGCAGATGACGGCGCAAATCCTGCGCACGGCCGGGGATAGTCGTCGGGCGCTGTGGGTGGTGCTGTCGGGTGCTGCCACACTGGCTATTGCTGATCCATTACTGATTTTCGTCTTTGGTCTGGGGCTGGAAGGCGCAGGCCTTTCCTATGCCTTGTCCGCGTTAATGTCTGCCTGCCTGGGGCTTTATTGGGTACGTCGCCATGTCGGGCTGACGATGTCCATCAAGCTCAAACTGCTGCGCATGCATGTCAGGCGCACGTTCAGGGTTGCCTTGCCTGCGATGGTGGGCAATTTGGCGACCCCGGTGGGGGTGGCGTATCTTGTCTCGAGCGTGGCCACTTTCGGCACCTCGGCCCTGGCGGCAATGGCGGTCCTTGATCGGGTCTTGCAGTTTTCCTACTGCGCTTTTTTTGCCTTGCCAAGTGCATTGGCACCGGTGCTGGGACAGAATATCGGCGCTCATCTGGATCAGCGGACCCATTCGGCAATTGCCTTTACCCGCAAACTGGTCATTGTCTATGGTCTGCTTGTCTGGGGATTGTTGCTGTTGACAAGCGGGCCTGTTGCGGACTTCTACGACCTGGAAGGTGAAGGCCGAGTGCTGTTTCTTGCGTTCTGCCAGTTTGGCGGTGGTTTGTGGGTGCTCATTGGCCTGGATTTCGTCTCGATTGCGGTGTTCGTGACAATGCACCGGCCATGGCTGGTCGCTGTGTTTGCCTGGCTTCGGTCAACGGTCGGTACAGTGCCGTTCATATTCGCGGGCACGCACCTGTTCGGAAGCAGCGGGTTGATGCCGGGTACGTTTACCGGTAATGCGTTGATCGCATTGATGTCGACCTGGGTCGCGTCCATCACCGCCAAGCGATTCTTTATACGTCGGGCGCAGCCAGCGAGCGCCGGGAAAATTTGAATGCAGTTGTTATCGGATTTTTATGTCAGTTGACGAATCAGGGAATGAATCAGGCGAAGAGCTTTCGCCGAAGCGTCGCCGGGCCCCCAAAGGGGAGATGCGCAGAACTGCGTTGCTGGACGCGGCCACGGTTATTTTTGCTCGTGACGGCTACAGCAGCGCGTCGATGCGCGATGTTGCGTCGCTTGCCGGTATCACCACTGTAGGCTTGCTGCATCACTTCCCGAATAAAGAGGCGTTGCTGGCTGCACTGCTGGAGCGCCGTGATCAACGGGTGACTTCGAGGTTTCGCGATCTCACGACCGAACTGACACTGACCGGCTTTCTCAAGTTCTTGAGGTTGAGCATGGGGTTCAGTATCGAGGACGCTGCCGAATGTCAGGCGTCAATGGTGATGAACACCGAAAGCCTGTCTGACGCACACCCGGCGTGTGCCTGGCACAAGGAACGCTTTCATCTTACCCACGATCATGCTCGCGGTCATTTGACGGCGTTGATAGAGGCTGGGGAAATTCGCGCGGACATTGACATCAAGGCCATGGCCCAGGAGATTTTCTCGGTCATGGATGGCTTGCAGATTCAGTGGCTGAGAAGCCCTGAAGAGGTGGACGTGATGGCGGTGTTCGACATCTATTTGCGGCGCTTGGGGAAGGACATTCAGGCTCATCCCTGAGCCTGAATGCTGACGCTTAGTAGGTCTGTGCGGCGTTAACCTGCACGGCCTTGCGCAGCGGCAATGGCAGTGGGTTGCTGTCGCGGGTGGTCAGGTGTTCCGGGAACAGCGTGGTCAAAGTGCGGTTCAGGGTCAGGTTCTCTGAGTCGGAACCCACGAGAATCTTGAACTTGCCTGCATCCACATCCCAGCTCGCGGTCTTGTCGACGTAGTAGGCCAGGGAGCGCGAGTCAATCGGGATGCTGACGGTCTTGCTCTCGCCCGGTTGCAGGTACACCTTGGTGAAGCCTTTGAGTTCTTTCTCCGGACGATCAACCGCAGGTTTCACCGGTTGCACATACAGCTGCGCCACTTCGAAGCCAGCCTTGTCGCCGGTGTTGGTCAGCGTGAACTTCACGTCGATGGTAGCGCCAGGACTCAGCACGTTGGTCGACAGTTTCAGATCGCTATAACCGAACGTGGTGTACGACAGACCGTAGCCAAACGGGTAGAGCGGTTTTGCGTGTTTCTTGTCATAACCGCGATAGCCCATGTACAGGCCTTCGCTGTAGGTCATCTCGGTCAGGGCATTGTTGCCACGGTAAGCAGCCGGGTCCGGATAGGACGCATAGCTCGGGTTATCTTCTATTTTCTTGTCGATGGTGATCGGCAGTTTGCCCGATGGGTTGACCTTGCCATACAGGATCTCGGCCAGTGCCTGACCGCCTTGCTGACCCGGGAACCAGGCTTGCAGGGTAGCGCCGACTTTGTTTGCCCAAGGCTGCATGTCTGCAACACCGCCGCCGTGCATCACCACGATGGTGTTGGGGTTGGCGCGGGTCACAAAGCTGATCAGCTCAGCCTGTTGGTCGGGCAGTTCGAAACCGTGGTCGGAACCTTCGCCTTCATGCTCGTAGTTGGAGCCAGTGGCGACGACTACCGCGTCGTATTTCGACAGATCCTTGGGCGGACGCAGGGAAGCCCAGCTCATCTGTACGCCAGTAACACCGCCCAGTGCCGGGATGAAGTTGCCCTGTACGCGCTGGTATTCGAGTTTCACGGAGTAGGACTTGCCTGCCACCAGCGCGGCAGTTTTGCCAGAGGTGGTCATGGCGTTCACGACGTCGGCGGAGTACGGCACGCCGTCGCTCTGCAACACCAGCTCGTCGTTGACCCACAGTTTGTAAGGACCGTCTGCACGCACTTTGAACACGTGAGCGCCGGAAACCGTCGGCTTGATGTTCGCCGTAAAACGAGCCGAGAACGCACCCGCTGAAGGGCTGAAACCGGATACAGCGGTGGTGCCTGCGTTGGTTTCGTTGGTGCCGGTGGTCCAGTTGAGGTTCACACCCGGCTCGACGCGGGTCACGCTCGGGCTGCCCGAAAAGCTGGTGTTGGAGAAGTACTCGGCTTTCACGCCAGAGTTGTTCACACCGTTGCTACCCGTGGCAGGCTGATACCAGGCTGCGGATTTCGGGTTAAGGCTCAGCTCGGACAGATAAGTGACATTCGAGCTGCTCGACGCCAGTTGCTGCAAGCCGCTTAGCTCGGTGACGTAGCTGTTGGGCGGCGAGTTGGCCGTGCCGAATGGCGATGCCGGTGCTTCGTGTGCCCAGTCGCCGATCACTGCGATTTTGGCAGTCTTGGCCAGTGGCAGCAGCGGTTTGCCTTCCGTGGTGTTTTCGTTGCGCAACAGCACGATGGATTCACGCGCGGTGTTCAATGCTGCGCGTGCGCCGTACTCCGGATGGTCCAGCGTCTTCGCAGTGTTGAGGTTTTCCTGGAAGTCGTAGCTGACGATGGCGCGCAGGTTGCGCTTGACCTTGTCATCGATGACGTTCTGGGTCAGCTGACCGCTCCAGAGATACGGCAGCAGGTTGGCTTCGGTAAATTGCAGACCCGACGGCATGTCGATATCGGTCCCTGCCCAGGCACCCTTGAACGCATCGTGAATGGCGTTGAAGTCACTGATTACAGTGCCCTGATAGCCCCATTCGCCTTTGAGCACTTCAGTGATCAGGTGGTGGTTTTCGCAGGCGTAGTCACCGTTGATTTTGTTAAAGCCGCACATGATCGAGGCGACGTTCGAGTTTTTCACCATCGACTCGAAGCCTGGCAGATACAGCTCGCGCAGGGTGCGTTCGTCAGCGATGACGTTGACCGCCTGACGATTGGCTTCCTGTTCGTTGGCCAGGTAGTGCTTGCCGCTGGCCTGGATGCCCTGCGCCTGGATGGCGTTGACCACTGCAGGAGCCAGAACCGCACCGAGGAATGGATCTTCACCGCTCATGTACTCGGCAGAACGACCGTTGTAGGGCGTGCGGTACAGGTTGACGCCCGGTGACAGCATTTGCTGGCCGCCCGAGATGCGGGTTTCGTAGGCGATGGCCAGGCCGAACTCTTTGGCGCGGTTGATGCTCCAGGTCGCCGCGAGGGCAGACTGTGACGGGTACTGCGCACCAAAAGTGGCGTTGTTGACGTGCACGCCCATGGACGAGTCATACGCCGTGGTGCCCTTGATGCCCCACTTGAGCAGCGGCGGAATCATGTGTCCGTCGTTGACGCGAGTGAAGTTGATCTTCTCGGACTGGTTCATGTTGTCGAGGATTGAGCTGACACGGGCTTCAACCTCGTTGCCGGTGGCTGGCGTCACCGCTGCGAGTGCCATGTTGGCTTGCAGAATGCCGAAAGTCAGCAGGCTCAGGCCGAGGGTGTGTTTGAAGGCTGACAAGGCGGGCGTCCTTTTTGCGTAGGCAATCGACTGATAGTTGGAAGGGGTCATGGACGTTGCGCCTGCGCTGGAGCGTCATCGGTGACCACCGGTGCGTCGAGCACGGCGGACGGGCCTTTTGCCGATGCTGTGCTGACATTGGCAACGCCAGTCAGTTGGTCGCGCTTGGCCTCGACCTGAACGCGAACCTGTTCTGTGGAAGTTGTAGTGTTGGTTGCAGAACCAGAGTCTGCCGCCAGGGCAGACAAACTATGGGCGCAGAGCAGCACTGCGCTGAAAACAGACAGCATGGGTCTGGTCATCGATTAAATCTCGATTAATGGTGTGGGGAAAATAAATAAACGCGGTTGCGGCGATCAGCCGAACGTTAAGTCCAGCGCCAGGATTAAAAGTTCACTGACGAATAGAATATTTGTCTAAATGTTTTTATTAAATGGTGGCACTTGGCCTTAACCGTTGTTTTTTCCTGTTTTCCCGCGCTTTTGCCGGCTGTTAATAACGGTTTTAACGTGATTTATTGGTGAAAAATGCTAAAAAATATGGGTTTTATTGATTTAAATAGCGGTTAAAAACTGATTTATCAGTTAAAAATTGCTATTTAGTAAACCTAATTGCAGTTAGGTTTAGTGGTCTGGTAAGCTTTGCTCACTGTGGAAAGTTGGTGTTTTTACTGGTGAGTTTCTTCTGTTTAATGTTTTTTAATAAACAGGTTATCGCTGTTTTCAGGCGCTCTATGTGAATTAAAGAGTTGTTTGTCCAGTGGCGATAATTAGTATCTAAAGTCTCGGTTTGCCACGCGGGTATGTGATCGTGCGCATGCGATGTAAAAGTCTGTGCATTATTATGATTTTTGTTTGTGGCAGAAGAGCATCTTCTCTTCGACTTATTCTTCAGATGCCTTCGCTTATGCCGTCCCCCCTTGCTGATTCTCCCCGACTGATAACCGTCGATGACCGATACAGGGTTGACCTCGCGGTATTGACTGCCGTCCGGGCGCTCAATCTTGCAGGCTCCAGAAAGCTTACGTTCGGCCAGATTTACACCCGACTGATTCGCTCCCAGGCACGCGTTCCAACGATCACGGAGTGCGTAGTGGCTGTGGATGTATTGGTAAAGGAGGGGCTGCTGGTGTCGGAGCGGGTGCTGGATGAAGATCCGGCGTTTCCGTACACCCAGCACATCATCAGTGGGCTGACCGAGATTGGCGCAGCCCTGCTGATTTAGGAGAGGTCAACAAAGGAGTGTCAGCGACGGCCTGCGCTGCTCAAGACGTCGTGCAGCTTGTTTCTCAGCTCGATCTCGTTAAACGGCTTTTGTACCACCGCGGAGCCAGTGAGGCCCAACACGTCGGTATCGGCGTAGCCGGTGACAAACAGCACGGGCAGGGTGGGATACTTTTTATGGATCAGGCTGGCCAGCTCGCCACCGGTCATGCCCGGCATTGCGAAATCAGTCAGCACCAGATCAACGCTCGGGTCCAGCATCGACAGCGCCATCGCACCGTCCTTGGCCTGTTTGACCTTGTACTCCATGGACTCGAGCATCTGTACGGTCACGGCCCGAACCTCAGGGTCATCATCTACCAGCAAAATCGTGTGTGAACCACCCACCCGCGCCGGAGCCTGATTCGGATTCTTTTCTTCCGGCAGGACAGCAGGTTTATCCACGCTGGGCAGATAGACCAGAACTCGGGTGCCGACGCCCAGTTCACTTTCAATCATCACGCCGCCGCCTGACTGCTTGGCAAAACCAAACACCTGAGCCAGGCCCAGACCTGAACCCTTGCCGACATCTTTAGTGGTGTAGAACGGCTCGAACGCGCGCAGCAAGGTTTCGGGGCTCATGCCACTGCCCGAGTCACGGATGGCCAGCACCACATATTTGCCGGGCTCCGGGTCCTCGGGACGGACCGCAGGTTGAGTGATTTCCGCGTTGAACGTGGAAAAGCACAGCGACCCACCCATGGACATGGCGTCTCGCGCATTGATCGCGAGATTGAGAATAATCATCTCGGTCTGGGTCGGATCGCCCATGGCGTACCACAGATCACTGGCCAGATCGGTCTCGATCCAGATGCTGCCGCCCAGTGCGCGACCGAGAAGGGTGCCCATGCCGCGAATAGTGTCGTTGAGATTGATCGCTGTGGGTTGCAAGCGTTGGCGTCGAGAGAACGACAGCAATTGGGCAGTGAGTCTGGCACCGCGCTCGCCAGCATCCTTGACGTTCTGCAAGCGCTTGACGGTCTTGTCCAGTGTGCCGCGTTCGATATCCCTGATCGCGAAAGTGGTACTGGTCAGAATCACGGTCAGCAGGTTGTTGAAGTCATGCGCCACACCGGCGGTCAATTGGCCCACCACTTCGAGACGCTGCATTTGTTGCAGGTCGGCTTCGATGCGTTCCCGCTCACTGATCTGCGAACGCAGGCGCTGGTTGGCTGCAGCCAGCTCATCAATGACCGCACGCTCCTCAGTGATGTCGCGAACGGCGGCATACATCAAGCCGTCCTCGGGCACGATGGTCCAGGACAGCCAGCGGTAATCACCTGATTTATGCTTCATCCGGTTGACGAAACGTGTCGATACATTGCCCTGAGCGATGCTTTCCAGCTCGTGGAGAGTGGTGTCGAAGTCTTCCGGATGGATCAACTCCCACAAGCGCATCTGGCTGATTTGTTCATGGGACCAGCCTAATGTCGCCTCCCAGGCCGGGTTGAACGATATCGGGGTCATGTCCAGTTGCAACACGGCCAGCAGCTCTCTGGACAACTCCCAGATTCGATCCCGCTCACGGGTACGCTGCTCAATACGGGCGCCCAGCACCTCGTTCAGTTCAACGAGCTCCCGGGTCGCCTGCTTGCGCTCGGTGATGTCTTGCATGACGCCAGTGATGCGCACACATTGGCCGTCTTCGAACACGGAGCGGCCACTGGAGAACAGCCAGCGTGATCGGCCACCCGGCATCAGCGCGCGGTATTCGATCTGGTAGTCGGATTCCCTGGCGATGGCCGCACTGATCTTTGAGTCCAGGAGCGCGCGATCATCCGGATGGCAGCGCTCCAGAAGAAAAGGCAGGTTGACCACGGTGTTGGGCAGGATTTCATACAAGGCGTTACAGCGCTCATCCCAAAGCATACGGCCGGTGGATGGCTGAATTTCCCAGACGCCCATCATTGCTGCTTCGATGGCGAGTCTGGCCCGCACTTCGACGTCCTGAAGGGCGGTTTCCGCTGCACGGCGCTGAGTCCTTTCGCGTACTTCCGATACCGCTCGCCTGACGGCCTTGGGCAGCATCTTGAAGTTTTGCTTAAGGACGTAATCGACCGCACCCAGGCGCATCATTTCCACGGCCTGTTGCTCGCCGAAAATGCCTGAGAGAAAAATGAAGGGGGTTTCTGGCGCTAGTTGCTGGGCAATTTTCAGGACTTCTGCGCCGGAAGAACCCGGCAGCAGGAAGTCACACAGCACCACATCAAATACCTCCTGGCCCAGCGCCTGGGAGGCACCCTGGTGATTGTGCACCAGGGTCGAGTCAACTTTGATACCACTGGCCTCCAGGGACAAAAGGGTCAATTCCGCATCCTGCGGACTGTCTTCGATGAGGAGGATCTTTAATTCGTTCAGTGGCATTAAGTCTGACTGCGCTTAATCAATTTAGGGTCAGGAACTGGTACGACGCTGAGCTCTGACAGAACCTGGTGGTGGTTCGTTCAGAACGGCCCAGAAAATACCCAGATCGGAGATGGCACTGACGAACTCCTTGAATTCGACAGGCTTGACCACGTATGCGTTAACACCCAGTTCATAGGCGCGTGAAAGGTCCATTTCCTCGCGGGAGGAGGTGAGCATGACTACCGGAATGCTGCGCAAATCATCGGAATGGCGAATGGCGTCCAGTACCTGCAACCCGTCGACCTTGGGCAGTTTCAGGTCCAGAAGCAGGACCGCCGGATTACCGTCCACGCGATCGGCGTAAGCATTGCGGCGGAACAGGTAGTCAAGGGCTTCCGCGCCGTCGCGCAGAACGATCACTTCGTTGGCCAGTTGGCTGCGTTCGAGCGCAACCAGGGTCAGTTCCAGATCGTTGGGGTTGTCTTCAACCAGCAGAATTGGCTTGAGCATTATTTTTCCTTCGTACTCAGACGACTGGGTTCAGGTGTTTTGTAAGGAAGGGTGAAAGAGAACGTTGCTCCTTCGCCCAGAACGCCTTGCGCGTGAACGGTGCCGCCATGGCGCTCGATGATTCGTCGGACATTGGCCAGGCCAATTCCGGTGCCTTCGAACTCTTCCATCCGGTGCAAGCGCTGGAAGACCCCAAACAATTTGTCGGCGTATTGCATATCGAAGCCCACGCCGTTATCACGAACGCTGACGACAACACCTTGAGACTCCTGAACCGCAGTTATTTCAATGACAGCAATGGTTTCATTGCGGGTGTATTTGATTGCGTTGGCGAGCAGGTTGCGCATCGCCAGGTGTAAAAAGGCCGGGTCGGCAATGATGATTGGCAAATTGCCAACCCGCCACTCGATGGTCCGGCCTTCGTAATCGGGCTGCATTTCTCGCTGGATCGATTCGACCATGGCCGTCAGGTTGACCTCTGACTGGCGCATGGCGGAGCGCCCCATCTGAGAGAAACTCAGCAGATTGTCCACCAGCGTACCGGCAAACTTGGCTGATTCGCCGATGGTGTCGAGGAAGCGCTGGCCGCGGTGGGAGAGGTTGACCTCTTCCATGTCCTTGAGTAGTTCGGCATAACCTGCGATATGCCGAAGAGGCGCCCGCAAGTCGTGGGAAACGCTGTAGGAAAATGCTTCTAGTTCTTTATTGCTGCGCTTGAGCTCCATGGCCAGTTGCGCCATTTCTTCGGCTTTGCGTAACACGATGCCAAGAACGGCAAGACGCAGTTCCGCTACTCCTTCCAGCTCGGCGTCTTCCCAGGGAGACGAATATCCTTCGACATTCTGCTTCCACAGCTCGAAGCTCAGGCGGGGGCTCAGTGCGCCGTTTTTATCCACGGCTTTCTCGGGTTTTCCTGCCCAGTGAACAACCCTGGCCTGTTCTGGTTTGAACCAGATCAGGTAGTTCGAATGCAGCTCGGAAATCGACACTGCCAGCACGCCACTCACTGACTTGGCCAGGCCCGGGATTGGTGCGATATCGAGGCTGACGTTGTTGGTATGAAAGACATTGGGTCCGCCACGTTCGGCCAGCCACTCGGCAAGTGCCTGAACATGGCGCTCGGCAGGCGTCTGACCGAACAAGTGGCACTCTTCCTCGGAAACCACGGCTGCGCCGCAGGCACCCACGAACCTGATGAATGTGTCTGACAGGGATTGCAGGCCCTTGAACACGCTGTCTTGGTCGGCCATTGCCGCCAGCATGTGAACGATGTCTTTGCGCAGGCTCAGCATGCGATGGCTACGCAGATGAGCTTCCTTGGTTTCCACTTGCAACGATAAAACCCGGCCAAGCAGCTCGCAGGCTGAGCGTGTCTGGAAACTGACAGGGTGCGGCGTGGGGTTGTGGCAGGAAATCAGGCCCCACAATTTTCCATCAACCACAATCGAGATGGACATGGAGGCACCAGTGCCCATATTGCGCATGTACTGCAAGTGGACCGGGGAAACGCTGCGCAGTGTCGCGTAACTCAGGTCGAGAGGGCGCTGTGTCTTCGGGTTGGTGCCGGGGATGATCGCTGACGGGGTGTAGTTCGAGTCGGCAATAATCCGGATGCGGTTGAGGCAATACAGTTCACGTGCCTGAGCCGGAATATCCGACGCCGGGAAACACAGGCCCAGATAGCTGGGCATGTCCGCGTCAGCCAGCTCGGCATTCACCACACCGTTACCAGCCTCATCGAATCGGTATGAGTTAACACGTCCGAAGCCGGTGATGCGCTTGATAAAACGGACCGAGCGTTCACACAGCTCGTCGACGCTTTCTTCTTCACGCATCTGGCTGATGAACGCACGCACCAGTGGATACAACTTGCCATGCGCCGTTACGGTGTCGCCGGCCGGTTCGAACTCGGCAATCAGCACGCCTTCGTGACGGTGCAACATCATGGCTACGTGTTGCCCGGCACGATCACCTTTGAGAAAGGTGACGTCACCCACGTGGTAAGGCTGCGCCTCATCTTCATCCAGCTCACCCAACTGCCCGACGAATGCCGAGCCATCTTTGACCAGGGAATCAAGGTGGCTGCCCAGCAACACGTCATGATCGAGATTCAGCCACTGGGCAATGTTTTCGCTGATCTGAACGATCGTCATCCCGGGTTCATCAATAACGATGAGAAACCCTTGAGGCTGAATGCTACCCGGCGTGCGAATGGGTTCGCGCGCGCAGTTATCAATGGCAGCCTGCAGAGATGCATGAGTGTCGATCGCGGTCAAAACTTTCCCCTTTGAAGGCTTTTGAGACGGTAGGCACAGGCTCAGGTGATGAGCTGAAGAAGGCCGAATAGCATTCGTCCCGAAAAATCCGATGACACAGTATCAAATTATGACCACTTCATTGCTGTGATTAGTGCTTTGGTAAACGGTTAGAGGCGTTTTTTTTGTTAATACCCCAGTTTTTACATCCATTCGTCTGAATACCCCTGTTCGAATAGCTCCTATAGCATTTTTTTACAGGCTGGTCGCTTTTTTACGTTCCGTCCAGGTGGCACACCTCTATGACTAAATGACCATGAGCGGCTGTTATTCAGGCAATAATGTTCTTCTGAAGCCCGGCCATCACTCAGGGAAGGCGACGATGAATATTCATGCTCACATAGAAGATCTGGAGCACCGTTTGCTCCAACAGGACGTGCGTGCTGACGAGGCAACCGTACTGGCCTTGATCGCGGATGACTTCATGGAGTTTAGTGCGAGTGGCAGGGTGTGGACCAAGGACGATGTGATTACGGGTTTAAAGTCCGAGGCCTTTGTTTCGCGGTCCATGAGTGACGTTCAGGTGCGGGCATTGGCGGCTGATGTCGTACTCATCACTTATGTGTGCCAAAGCACAGTGAACTCTTTGCGTAGCTCGATCTGGCGTAAGCATCGGGACATCTGGCAGATGACCTTTCACCAGGGCACGAAGGTTGAATAGCGCCGTTACGCCAGTGCTGACCTGTTGCTAAACAATCCGCAGCCAGGGCCAGCGACATTGATAGCTGGCCGCCTTTTTCAAAAACATTTCGGGATGAGCGTAATTCGGGTTGATTCGCAGAATGCCTTGCTCCAGTTCGGCAAGGCCATGCGGGGCATAGACTTCATGCGTTTCGATATCCAGACCAAGACACGTCGCAGCAACAAGAAATCGGTCAATCCCCTGTCTGGCTGAGTGGAGTTGTGAATAAGGATAGCCAAATCGCTCACTGAACCAGAGATGCACGCGCGCCTGATTCCTGAGCTCGACGTTTACACCCAGATCCTGAAACAGTTGCGCTGCTGCCTTTATGACTTCGTTTTCTGCCTCCCAAGACAGGTCTTCATCAAAGTAAAACACGTCGTAATCATTCACGCCCCACGCAGATGGCTGACCTGATTGTTGATTCCATACCGCCTGAAAAATGCATCCCGCGGTGAGCATGCATTGGCTGAGGCCCAGAGACGGCAGCCGGGTGACTATTTCAGCGTTCAGCGGGTTAGACATCGCGATGTCGATCAGGCGGTTTGCGGTCAGTGTCATGGTATTCCTTACGCTCAATTACAACGATGTCGCTCAATCCCCACCGTTCATACGGCGCGCAATCAGGTAGACCCCCAGGCCGGCCAGGGCCGTTGCAGCTCCGATATACCCGGTGCTCGTCCAGCCGAGCCCGGCGGTGATAGCCATCCCGCCAAACCATGGGCCCAGCGCATTGGCCAGGTTGAACGCGGCATGGTTGGACGCTGCCGCGAGGCTGGGTGCTTCGTGGGCAATGTCCATCAAACGGATTTGCAGTGGCGCCGCCAGCGCGACCATCGTTCCGACAAGTCCGATACCCAGCATGACGCCCCACAACGAGCCCGCTGCGAATGGGAAAAACAGCAGCACTGCCATCGACCAGACCAGTAGCAGGCCCACCGCGCGAAATTGCATGCGGTCGAACAGCTTGCCGCCGACGATGTTGCCAATGATGCCGCCGACCCCGAACGCTGCCAGACCAAAGGGAATCCACTGCGGCGTAACCCGCGTCACCTCCAGCATCGTTGGTGCAAGATAACTGAACACACAGAACATTCCGGAAAAACCAATGGCCCCAATCGCAAGGGCCATCCAGACCTGCGGTTTCTTGAACGCGAGGAGTTCCTTGCGAGGATCGCTGCGCGGTTCATCGCGGCGATCAGGCACGAAGCGCCAGACCAACCCAATCGTGCAGAGCGCGATAGCTCCTACCAGGGCGAACGCAGATCGCCAGCCGAAGAATTGACCGAGAAAAGTAGCGATCGGGTTACCCAGCAACATCGCCAGGGTCAGGCCCATCATTACCCTTGCTACCGCGCCCGCACGTTTATTGGAGGGCACCATGCTCGAAGCCACCACCGCAGCAATGCCGAAATAGGCGCCATGGGGCAGGCCGCTGATAAAACGAAAGGCAATCAGGCTGCCAAATGTCGGAGTAAACGCAGTCGCCAGGTTGCCCAGAGCGTACAGCGCCATCAGCAATAACAGCAGATGTTTGCGGAGCAGTTTGGCGCCCAGAATCGCCAGCAACGGCGCTCCAACCATCACCCCTAGCGCATAGGCACTGATGGCGTGGCCCACTTGCGGTTCGCTCAATTGCAGGTTGTTGGCGATATCGGGCATCAGCCCCATGATCGCGAACTCGCCAGTACCGATAGCAAAGGCGCCAACAGCCATGGCGGCTTCCATTTTGGCTGCGGAGCGCGCGGGCAAAACGTGCCCGGATGGTTGCTGAATAGACATGCGTGTTCAAATCTCAAAAGGTGACAGGAGTTGCATCGCTGATTCCAGGTAAATATCAGCGAGAGGGTCTAGAGCGCTTATTGACGGTAGAGTTCAGCTGATTTCGGCACCGCGGCTGCAACACTCTACGCATGGCTGTTTTTCCCAGCCATGCGTGTAGCTGCAATAAATCCTGCGCAGAAAATAACTACCGCTGCCAGGCAAGCCAACTCACCAGGTCGAAGGCACATCCCAGGCGACCAGTCCGTTGTTACAACGTCCCCACAGGCGCTCCCCGGATGGGCTCCATTGCAGTTGCTCAAACTCCTTGCATCCTGAGGCTTCAGTTCCCAGTGTGATTGAGCGACCGTTTTCCAGGTTCCATAGCACTGCAGAGTTTTTGCCACCGCTGCCGAGGGCCAGCAGGCGGCCGTTGGGCGAACCCACCGCAGTTTTGAGCGAGTCCCGTCCGGGCAAGGTCAGTGAATAGCGCACCTTGCCACTGGCAATGTCGACAACGTGCATACCGGGATTGACCTGCTTCCCTTCATCCAATACAAAGCCGACCGCGACCCATCCACCTTTGACGGAACCAAAAGGCGCAGGGTCCCAGGGTGCCATGCCAGTGGCATCGTTGCGGTCCACATCGCCCAATCGGCGCGGCAACTTCACCACGCGCAACACCTTGCCGGTTTTTCCATCGAGTTCGGCAAGGCCGTAAACGTCTTCGACCCATGTGTTGGGCATGAAGCCGTCCCAGCTTACAGGCTTGATCAGGCTATTGCCGCGCAGGGAACCTTTCATCATGTCCTGACGCGGGGAGGCAAAGCGCAACGTGTAATTCCAGGGCGTACCATCGCCAGCCGGCTGTGCGTTGGCTTGCCAGACATTGAGCGTGTCGCGCCCCCCGCTAAGGCTGTGGTCATAGGGTAACGGCACGCCGTTTCCATCGTGGAAATACTTTATGTAGTCGTCCGGTTTGGTCGTTTTTTCGAAGGCCATGGGGTGCTTGAACAGAGAACCGGTCTTAGCGTCAAAGCGCACAATGAGCCCGCCCGTCGTCAGATACCCCGATTGCCCACTCGCATCGCGCGACAGCTGCCACTGGTGCGACTTTTCCTCCGTCGAGGTCCAAAGTTCCCGCAGCTCACCGGTGGCGTCAGGCGACCAGCGCATTAATGCGCGCGGGTAACTGCGGATGATCAGTACGCTGCCATCGCCCAGGACGATGAAGTTATCCGGGGACTTAATGGACATGACCGCTTTCGCCTCGAGTACCTTCGCTTTGGTGTCCGGCAGGGTGAGCTTCGGCTCGGTTACAAAAGAGACTGGCTTTGGGGGCGCGCGCCATTGCTCCGGGCTCACGCCAAGTTCCACGTTCGCGTTTGGCAGCGTGCTCAATGCATCGAATACCGGGCTGAACACCTCACCTGGCACGATGCTGCGATGCAGGGTTTTCGGCGCTGAGGGGTGAAAAATGTCGAGCTCGGCCAGCTCGCGCATCCGGCCGAAGAACCCGGCGTCGGGATTCGGATACTCATCATTTCGCGTCAAATAGACCACGGTTGCGGGGCGACCCAAAACAGGGTCAAGCTGCATCACGCGGGCAATGACACGACCGCTGCTGCGGCCTGTTGCTCCATACTTATGCTCAGCGCTGCCGACCCAGGATTTATACTGTTCGGTCAGCGGGGCCATGCGCTTGCTGCCTGATTGAAAGCGTATAGTCCGTTCAATAAGGGCAATACGCTCGGGTATCTCTGATTCAGCCAGTGCGCCGTCGCGTACGTCTTGTTGCAGCTTGGGTAGATCGAACTGTCGGACCAGTTCCCGTACAAGATCAGGACGGCGCGTCAACAGCACATTGCCCCATTCTTCCTCCAGTTTGGACAACGGCTCCACACCGGACCGCTCGTCCAGGGGCACCAGGGGTCGCAACGCAGAGATGACTTGCGGCAGTACCTGGTTGAAGGGCAGGGCCACGACGATGTGCACCTCAGCAAGCCTGCGCCCATCTTTCGCCAGCTCCGACGATTGCAAAGCCGATGGAAGCCCTTTGTCGACGTCCTCGGCAGCGCTTGGATGGATTTGCCAGCCCTGGGGTAACGCTGCGGCATTATTCATACCGCTATAACCGATCGCCGCAGCCCATAACGCATACTTCCAGAATCCTGCGCATTTCATGTGTTGTACTTCCCTGGTATTCCGGCGTTGTTGCCAGCTTCGGACACTGCTATTCAGTTAAAAATATATTCGGGTTCGTGAGCAGAAAAATCGGCAGTCAATACGGCAAGCGCTGTCAGGCATCATGCGGAGTGACTTCCTTGATTGGCCAGGACTTAGTTTGTCGGCACGTGGGAAAGTGCCGCAGTCTGGATTATCCTTCGCGATTTGAAATGAGTTTACAAGGACGTCCATGATCCCGATTAATCCCCTGGCCATGATGATCGGTTCCATGATCTTCATCTTTTCCCAGGTTTTTCTCTGGCTGCTAATAGCCGGCCTGCTGGCTTTTCTTATCCCTCGTTACAGACGCTCCATGCTGGCGCGGCCCTGGCTGTTCGGCTTGACGTTCGTAGTGCTGGCGGCCGCCAGCGTGCCCTACGTCAATATCGGGGTTACCCAATGGCTTGACTGGCGCGCACATAACCCGCGCCTGGAGCGTGAAGAGATGCTGGGCGATCTGGTGCTGCCGGCTGGCACGCAGGTCCAGCTGGAAGACGTCAAACCCTTTAACGACCTGAGCGGTACTCCGCGGCCTTACGGCATGCAGAGCCTCAAGCACGCCGACTTCGAACGCACGCCCGGTAACATCATGGGCATACCTGTGCGTTGGCTCGAGCTGTGGCAGGACCATGGTTCGGCGACGGTGGAAATATTGGCGGCTACCGACTTGCAAGGCTGGAGGTGTGAGCCGGGCAAGGTCGAGTTCCGCTTTCCATCCGGCGCTCATTTCAAGTTCTCCGAATGGCGTTTGAACCGCTGCACGCTGGCGCCAGGCAGCAAGCAGGGAGGCATTGTCTGGCCGGGATCGTTGACGGTCTCTTCCGACTCGGGCGATAGCTGGGAGCTGAGGACGGACACGCCGACGCGCCTGCTGGGACTGGAACTGAGATGGCTGAGCATGCTCGTGAACAAGCCTGACGGTGATGTGCTCAAGTGGAGCGGTGAATTGAACAGTGCAGCCGATTTCGGCCCTGTTCACTATCCTGTCGGCGCTCAAGTCAGCAGTTTTCAAGGCTACCTGCTCTTCAGCCCGCCACCTGAAGCACAGGCCCTGGATCGGCTTACGGGAACGCCCATCGAGTCTGATCATTCGGTTATGCAGAGTGCTGATGGGAAGGTTCTGGATGTGCGCCCGAATGGCGAAGTGGGTGTGTGGTTTTATGATGAGATTGTGGTTCCTTGATGGCGAGTCTCATGGCCGTCGAAGGCTTATCAAGTTCAGATCGGTTATGGAGAACGCATAATGTTCGCGACAGGAATTGCGCTATTCGCAGTAGGTTTGGGCACTGGAAATCCTGGTCTATGGATACCGGGCTCTGCCTTGATGGCGGCAGGGTGTTTTAAAACAATCAATTGTTGGGACCGGCGGGAAGGAACATCGGTTAAAGCTTCCGGGCGAGGTCAACCAGACTGAGAGTGGCTGGCGCCAAAAAACATTGGCGCTTGGCTTTTCAGGCGAATTCAGTAAGATTACGTTTTTTGGATCCAATAAGGATCTATCACCTACTCAAGCAAGCCATTGCCAGCAGCGATAGCTCACCCATTCGGGCAAAGTGCTGAAAGGAAGTCCACCAGTATGATGCCCGACGAAGCTTTACGTGTTACCCGCTGGATGCCCTGCCTCTCGATCACTACTGTGATTCTGGGTTCGATATTCGCACTCTATTTGCTGCAAAAGCCTAGCTCCTCCTTCGTCTCATCGTATTTGTTCTCGTTCGCCGTGATGTGGTTCACCAATCTGGTTTCAATGGCGCTGAACGTTATTTACTGGTCTGTCCGCCGAGGACCGAAATGGCTTTCGGTCACGCTGCTGATTCAAGCAGGGGTGTTTTTAGCCCCTTTTGTTGTATCCCTCTTCGGGGATTATTTCTTCGGCTGAGCGGTTGCAATCCGGAACGGGAAGTAGCAGTCACGCTGCCATGAACGCAAAGGCTATGAAGCATCCAGGTTGCTGCAAGTGAAGGCTTTATCTATTGCGGCAATTGACTTTAGTGGCGTGAACCACGCCGCAGCGATGATTCGTTGTTTGGGCAAAGCTAATTGGAAAGGATATACATCGGTATGATATCCCACGGCGTTTTACGTTTTACCCGCTGGATTGCCTGCCTCTCGATCACTACTGTGATTCTGGGTACGATATTCGCACTCTATGTACTGCAATTGCCTAGCTCTGCCTTCGTCCCGTCGTCTCTCTTCTCGTTCGCCGTCATGTGGCTCACCAACCTGATTTCAATGGCGATGAACGCTATTTACTGGTTTGTCCGCCGAGGGCCGAAAGGGCTCTCGGTGACGCTGCTGATTCAAGCAGGGCTAACGGTAGCCGGGTTTCTTGCACTGAGGTATCCGAATTATTTATTCGGCTGACCGGTTTCACTCCGGCTCGGGCGATTAGCAGTCAAGAAACACAGCGTCGTGCGACGGGGATTGATATTGATGAAAAATTTCTGATCCAGGGATCACGTCGCTAAAGAATACCCTTCACGATAATCAGAAAGTCATCAGAGAAAATATGAAATTTTTATCGGTTTTTACGCTGGTTATGGTGGCGATCCTTTCAGGCTGTGACAAAAAATTAGAAGACTTTAACCACCTTCCTGCCTTGTATGGCAGTTCAGACCAGTTGTCAGTTAATAAACAGTTACTGGCGGAGTTTAAAGATAAGAATTTTGTTTGCCGTAGTGAGACGGATTTTTTGCCGAAAGAGTCCACCGCAGCTGCGCAGGCTTTCAGGCAACTCGTGGAGTACGCCTCGCAAGGGGACCAAACCGAAAACTTCTGGAGGGACAAAGAGCATAAAAAAAAGCGTGAGGATTTGCTCGCTGTCGCCATAAAGGAGGGGAGTTGGAAAGCCAAATATCTCGACAGTGTCTGGTCGCTGCGTTATCCGGCCAGCCCCGAAAAAGCTGCCGCAGCGTCAGATACAATCAACGAATTTGTTCAACAGGGTGTACCAATTGTAGTCGCTGGCTATGGAGCCTCTCTTTATGGCCGGGACTACGACGCCATGTACAAGCTGCTTTCTGACGCCGTTGATCGCGGCAGCCCGCAGGCGATGGCATCAGTCGGGGGAAATATCGTCCCGCAGGCGAAAGAGCTTCATCCTGTGGGCAAACAGATGCTTGAGTGCGCGGTAAAACAGGGTTATGCCCCGGCCTACGCGAGTCTGGGGCAGTTGGCCTGGATGGAAGGACGTCGTCTGGATGCCTACCGCTTGTGGGAAAAGGGCGTTAATGAAGGATGTGCGGATTGCAGCGAGAGACTTGAGTACATTGGACGGGTACGACCGGGCTATACGTATGCAACGCCGATGCTGGATTTGGTTCCGGAGCTCGCAGCAATTAACGCATTCTACGAGCACAATCTTTTCTACGAACTGAGTGGGCTCAGGGACTTCGAACGCCCGCTTCCTGAAGCACTCGCCTTTCATCTGGATGACAAAGAACTCCTTAAGTTGCTGGAATTAGAGCAACGTACTCAGCAGTGAACTGATTACCCATTGACAGGGGCGAAAACATATTTTCTGCAGCTGTATCAACGCGCTGCAAATAGCTTCATCCCAACATTCACGAATGTAATCATCGGCCTAATGCAGGCTATGACGATCACATTTAAAGCGATGATGGCTTTTTGTCATTCTCCGGTGGAACCTGGCCGATATATTCCAGTCTGACTGCCAGATCTGTAACTCTCTGACTTCAAGGACGACCCCCGTTATGCCTCCCTCAGCTTTTGATCGTTTCAATAAACTTGCTGCTGTGTGTGTTCTGCTTGGGGCAATACTGGCTCTCCCAGGCTGTGATAATTCCAACTCGACCGGCAACTCTCAGACTCCTGCAACCACTCAGGTGGAATCGGCTCAAGCTGTAGAACAGCAAAAATTCAACCTGTATGTGAAAGCTTATAACCGCTTGCTGGACGACACCTTTGGACTGCTTGGAACTATCAGGTTATACGGTGAGATGAAACTTGATCGCGCCAAGCCGACTGATATGTTCCATGCTCCGTCGGCCGGCAGCTATTACACTGATGCAATCAATGACCTGAAGCAGGGCCGTGATCTTTCTGCCACAGGATCGGAAGATGCGGACGCGGCCGCTGACGCTTTACTGAAAACATTGCCTGTTGTCGTTTCACGCATCAACGAGATCGCGCCTTACTTTAACGGTGGCGCCTATCGAGAGGATAAGCTGGCAAAGGGCAAAGCCCAGGATCCGGCGACTCGAGCAGCGTTCGAGGACGCCATGGAAAGCCTGGGACAGATGGATCAAGCGCTGTCGAGTCATCAACGGCGAGCCCAGGCAGAAGAGGCTGAAGCTCTTCGCAAAGAAGGCAACATGCCGGCTTACTACACGCTCAACAGCCTGATGCTCGGGACCGATATGGTAAATGCCATGAGTCAGAAGGATGTGGCGAAGGCCGACACCATAGTGCCGAATCTGGAGGCTTCACTGGAAGAATTGCGCAAGTCGCTGATCGACTACAAGGATCCTGTGACCAAGAGCAGTATGAGTATTGTGCAAAGTGCGTTGACCAACTCCATCGGTTTCATGCGGCAATATAAAGAGCTTAAACATGACTCTTCTATCAAAGCGATGATGGACTCCTACAACGCAGCAGTGGGGGCGGCAAACAATCTGCGATAGTTCCAGTCCACTGCAGCAGGAGGGCGCGCTTTGATTTTTGGAGTGGCGCTTCTGAATAATGGGCTGGGCGGGGTGCCCTCAGCTCAGCTTCGGTATTCTCATAATAGAACTGCGCTGAAGAGTCTCTTCAGCGCAGTTCATCCACCTTATGCATTTCAGGCGCTGCCGTCGAGGCCATGCATATGAGCAACAACCTGCATAAAGACCCAGGCATCACCTTTTTCGTAGGTCTCCAGCGCTTCGGTGCCGCCGAGAAACGGGTAGGGCTTCGGGATGTAGACCTGATCTTCAGCTAGAGGGCCCAGATGCTGAAATAATTCGGCGACGTGATCCGACCTCAGGACGTGCAGATCGAACCCCGGTTCTTTCAGTATCTCGGTTTCAAACTCTTCGACTGACTCAAAACTTCCATACGACTTTGCTGCGCGCTTGAAAGGGTGCAGGACGATATAGTCCTGGTCGTCCGGGCTGCGAAGGAAGAAATGACCGAGGCTTGAGTAACCGACAACCTCAGTGTGGTCCGGGAAGCTGGGTGCCCATGCACCCAGATCGCTTGAGGGGCGAGCCGAAAAGAGTGTGTAGAGAACTGGTTCGGATGGCTTTCCGAATATTTTAGAGAAAAGTCCCAAGTGGAAACCTCAAGCTGGGCGCATCATCTCAAGAACGCGCCTGTGAATTTTTGTGGTCGTCACTATTGAGAGCCACACTCGATTTAGCGGATTACTTCAGATCTCATGTCTCGCGTGATGACTTTCACACCGTTCCAGTCGGAGCGGGAACCGTTAAATGATAAAAGACAGTCCTCAATATGCTGACCGCCTATACCAAGTATATGGCTGACGAAGTTACCATAGTGTGTAGGGCAGTGGAATCAATGTGTGGTGACGTGTTGAATACGGTCGCGGCACCTACCCAATGATGAGAGGGTGGAGTTCTTTCAGTAGGCTTATGAGGTGTGCATGAAGGCAGTCAGGGTGTTGATACGCGTTTTTCTGTATGGAATTTTTGTCTTTTGCCTACTCACCTATACGTTTATGCAAGGGTCAGAGTATGACTGGATGGGGCCCGATTACGTTATAGAGGATAATTCGAATGACAGGGGGGGTATAAGAGGTCTAGCGGTGGCAATTGCCTTGTTCACTCAGTTTCTGATTTATGTGAGCTGTTCCAGGAAAGAAGCCGCAATGACTGTTGTATTGCTTGCGGTTGTGGTTGGTGTTTATTGGTGATCGGTATGCCCGCCTGATAGGTAGGCGGATTTGCAGTCCCCATGCAAATCATCAAGCGGTTGCATACCGACCTGTCACTCCTGGTAGTACAGCCATGTGCGGTGCTCCGGCAGTTTAAGACAATTATTCAGCCGTGCCCTGGCGCCATTCCAACTCAAAGCGATAGTTGACATCCACCTTACTGGCATCTACCGGCAGCTCGGTCTTGGTCAGCACAAACTCGAAGGCTGGCTCGAAGTATCCATCGCGCAGGATTTCGCCCGCCAGTATCTCGACTTCATACCAGCCATTCTCGACTTCAATCGTCGGTCTGTTGGGTTGCTGATAACGCTCGAGCAACTCATGGAGGTTGTCCTCCGTGAACGCCTGCAGAATGCGCCACGTATACAGATGGATGCGGCCGTGCTCCACACGCAACGAATAACCGCCGCGCCGATGCTGGATGCGGTCTTCGTACCGTGGCATTTCTGGTTCGGTACCTGCTAACGTGAAGACAATCGTGTACGGATGGTTTTCCACTCCGATGAGCGGGATGAGGACACCTTCAAGAACGGCCGCGTCGCCGCTTTCATTGGAAACAAACTCGCTAGCCAGGTCATCGGGAAGTTGATGCTCTTGCTTGAAACGTTTGAGCAGTTGCAAGTCACTGAGCAGGAAGTAGTCAATCAGGTCATTAAGGACTTCGGAAAATATATATTGCATGTGGAGGTATCCTTGGCGTCACGGCGCGAAATGAAAAATTAGCATGGCATTGGCGAGTACGTTTCTCTCATTGCCCTCATCTAACCTTTTCTACGCTGAGTCCACCGGTCATATGATTTGGAGCCTGGTTGTGGTGGGGGCGTGGTTGGGCGCAATCACCCGGAGATCGCATTCATTGATCATAACCTGCTGTGGTGCGGGCTTCCTGAGGTAATGATCCAGGGAGTCGCAGACCGAGTAGCCTCCACTCATAGTGTCACCCGTCGCAATGTCCTGCACATGAGATTGACTGCACATCGCCAAGATCGTTACTGTATGCATGTACAGTTATTCTTCGCAGGGTCAGTCTCATGAGTATTACCATCCTTGGTCCGATATCAGCCGGGGGCGAAAAGCTTCCGCTCTATTCCTTTCAGGCACCTGAGGGCTTGCCGTCGCTGGCTGCCGAGCACATCGAAAAGCACATCTCACTGGATGAATTGTTCGACATCCCGACACCCGATCTGTACATGGTGAAAATTGAGGAGGACAGCATGCAGGGGGTGGGGATTTTCTCCGGGGATCTTCTGATCGTAGATCGCAGCCTTTACGCGGAACATGGCGACATCGTCATCGCAGCCCTCAATGCTGAACCCGTCTGCAAGCGGCTGCACATGCGTGAGAACACATGCATGCTCACCTCGGAAAACAGCAAATATCCACCACGGCACGTGATGGAATGCGACGACCTGGTGATCTGGGGGGTGGTGAAGCACAGCGTGCGCGTTCATGGCAAATTGTGACTCTGGATTGCGCTTGATGGCTGCTTTTACCGGCCTGTTCGCCTCCGGAAACATATAGTTGCCTACCAAGATAACCCCCGTTTGGGTTGAGTTGGAGCAGGTATCAGCAAGTCGATGCGGGGATGATTATGTGAAGGTTAGCGCCTATGATCAGACGGCTGCTTTCGAGACGAGGTCGAAGCCCCGCTTGAGCAAGGGTACGGCGACGCAAACGGAAATTGCGGCAAGCTGCCAGCGCATGAGTTTTATTCATGCAGGGTAAGCGATATTTTCATGGCATCTCCAGATTTGACGAGGAGACAACGCCTGACTGAGGGGGCCGTCAGGGATTTGTTAATGGCTTTGGGGGGCGTCAATCATCTAAGGTAATCCAGCGACACTCACCTAAAAAGACGCTTTGATTACTCCATGTTTTAATTATGCCGTGTGCACAAAAAACAACCCATTGCCTGAGCCGTCTTTTTTCAAGAGAAGACACCCAACAGCATCGGTCAAATAAAATATATCTTTAAATGGCTCTGGAAAGTCTGACGAGTAAAGCTGCATAACAAATTCGTATTCCTCCAGCAAATCCAGGGGCAGCTTTACTCCATTAGGTGGGGTGTTCGTAAGCATGGAGAATACGGGGTACTCATCTTCCTGTACCGCTTTGTTGTTAAATTTTGTATTCGTTTTCGGGATTATATTGTATGGACTGTTAATTTCCGACTCTGAGTCTTTCATGGCTACTAAAGTGTAACCACTCGATATCGACTCCAGCTCGGAAGTGTCGCCGCTGTAAGTAATATTGTCGAGAAAATAATCAGAGCTGCTGTAGGTTGAAAAAATATACAGCATGCCTTCTTGGGGGATTGACCTGTAATTGTGTGTTTTCTTCAGGCTGGCGCACTCTATGGTGGCAATCAGCACTAAAGCTTCTCCATCAGGGTTCATGGGCCAAGCTTTTAAATTTACTGAGCCGCCGCCTATGATAATGCCAGAGTCCTTAGGGTCACCAGATAGTATAATTTCTTTAACCAGAATCATATATTTACCCACCTCCGTTAAGACTGCTATGTAGTTTCTAAGTCATTCGGCCCGAGGTTTGGCAGGCTTCGGACTCTATGCGTCTATGACTGCCCGGGCAGGGTGATCGTGACGGCAATTTGCCTAGATAACCAGGGAGACGCAGGGAGAATCTGCACACACTTCCCGAGGCTGAGCGTGCTTGGGTTGCTTGCTACTGATGACCGTCAGTAGCCAACGGGTGTGATCCGTGACGCGTTCAAATTCTTGCACATGCCGATGACCGTGGGAATGTCGTAAATAAGCTTAGGTGCCGACAGATTTAGTGGGATCGGTCGGTAGGAAATTTTACTTATTCCGGTTTTTCTTCGCGGGGCTCTCCTAAGTAAGCGTACTCCCCACGATTCCCCCCATGGCTATCGCTCTTCATAAATATCGATAACGTGATTTGGCAGAAAGCAGACCTTCATCCCAGCCTGAATCTCGTCAGTGCAATAAGGGTCGTTATCGAGCTGCCCTATATACAGATCTCCCACTCGATCCTTGACGATAACCCACATGCGCTCGACGCTGACCTCTTCTGCTCCACGCTCATCGGTAGTGACGATTCTAAAAATCAACTTAACAAGCTGTTGTGCTTGAAGGCTATTTCTAGCATCTCTCGGAGGAAGCCAGAAGCTTGTAGGGTTTTCATTGTGGATGGCTTCGGCGTCGTCTAACTCCCAGCCATCTCTATCGATGTCAGCTAACGTTGCTTCCATAACCCCTCAAAAAGCTCATATGTTGACTTGACTCGGCTGGAGTAATGCCATATTTCTCGCCGTTATGCCAGCGATCCCCCGCGCAAGCTATATCCTTCGCACGTTTACTGCTGAACTGAGTTGTGCGAGGTAAAATTGGACTACCCATCCAGTGAATCTGAAAGATAGAAAGCATGCATACCTACTACTTCCGGCTGAGTCGTACTGAGGATGTGGCGGATTTATGCCGTATCTCGGCAGAGGCTCGTCTGCGTTACAGGACATTTCCATCTCTAGCCCATATCGCTGACACACCTGCGTTGACCCCTGTGAGATTTGAGGCCTGTCGTGTCGTGGTGGCGCTCGATAGCGATAGTCATAAAATAATGGGCTTCGCGGCAATGCGACCGCTGGACGGGCTTCTGTATTTAGACAATATTTCCGTTGGCCCAGGTGCTTCAGGGATGGGGATAGGGGCAAAACTGCTTTCGGCAGTCATAGAGCATGCTGAAAGCCTCGGGGTTCAAGCGGTGAGTTTGACAACTTTTCGTGAGCCTCCTTGGAATGGCCCCTGGTTCCGCAAGCACGGCTTCCTTACGATGCCGGGTGCATATATAGGTGAGGGATTGAAACAGGTTATGGATCGCCAACGGGTTACGCTGGATGCCACAACGCGAGAAACATTATGGCGTGTCCTATACGATTGATAAGCAAACCAGGCCATTCTAGTTAGGGCGTGTTTGCCATCCGCTGACCTTCAAAGGAAAGCTATGAAAACTCTAATCTTCGACCTGGACGGAACTCTCGTTGATTCAGCACCAGGTATCGTCGCCAGTCTGACACACGCCGTTCGGGCTCTAGGTCACGACTTCACGCCCTCTGCCGGAATCACGCACCTTTTGGGGCCGCCGATGACTCAGGTAATGGCACAACTGCTGATGCCTTATGGAGATGACCGCATCGACCAAGGCGTCGAGTTGTACCGGACTCATTATGGGCGGTACGGCATCTCTGGATCATTGGCTTATCCGGGAATTAGACAAGTTATTGATTCGCTGACTACACAAGGATACGCGTTATATGTCGCTACCTCTAAGCGTCAGGAGTTTGCCGAGCGCATTCTGAGTGAGACGGGGCTGAGAGGTCATTTCCAAAGCGTTTTCGGCACTTCACCGGATGGTAAACTGGACGACAAGTCCCGCTTGCTGGATACATTGCTGGCGGTAGAGGCGATCCGTCCTGGATCCGCCTGCATGATCGGCGACAAGCGCGATGATATTGTCGCCGCCCATCAAAACGGTTTACTTGCCATTGGCGTACTATGGGGTTATGGCACCCGCGCAGAGCTGATCGAGTGCGGTGCCGACAAGCTAGTCGAGCAACCGACTCATTTGCTGGGTGCACTCGTAAAAGACTGAGGTGTATGACAGCTTCGGCACTTGGCTGGCTGCACAGGCGCTGCGCTACATTGACAGTTGAGATAAATCCCCAGACTATAAATCAATGACTATTACCTACCGACTGAACATGATGCGCACCTTGATGACCGCCTTGGGCGGGCCATGAGGTTATGCGCGCGTAGGTAGTAGCGCATTGACTAAAGCCCCGCCAGGAATGGACGGGGCTTTTTCATTCTCCGTCCAGAATGGCCAATCTCAGGAGTGTGAAGATGTTGCAGATTCGTCGAGCTGAGCGTTGTGATGCTGAGGCAGCATTCGATATCCGCTTTCAGGCAATTCAGAACCAATGCAGCACCGTTTACACGAATGCTCAAGTGATGGCTTGGACTTGCGTTCCGCTCACGGATAACTACAGATCCTGGGTGGAAAAAGATTATCACTTGGCGTGCGTCAATGGACTTCCTGTGGCTACAGGACTGATAAATCTCCAGAGCGGGGAGCTGGAGGCAATCTTCGTGTTACCGGAGTTCATGGGCCAAGGCATAGGTAAAAAGATGGTCATTCATCTTGAACATCTAGCACGAAAGGCGGGTCTTGCTGAGATCCACCTTGAAGCCACGCTGAATTCTGAAAGTTTTTATCAGCGCTGTGGCTTCACCGCAGGCGTCCAGGCTATTTACAACTCACCCTCCGGGCTCCAATTGGCATGCGTGCCTATGCGCAAGCAGTTGGTGTATCTGACCGACCTCAAAGATCTTGAGTGACGTGCGCTTCGCTAGCTGCATCTGCGAAAGTCGACCCTTGGCGATTGGTGGTCCAGTCGCCTTCGGACGACAGATGACGCACTTATTTAGCTAGGCACTTATGTCTGCTACGCAGGCGTTGGGAAGGTGACTTCGCTGGATGCTTACTTTGAACGGGATATTGCGATGCTCTCAGGTTGAAAAGCATTAAGTTTCCCAGCCGTGGGTCGCCGCCGTATACCAAGGAGTTGAGCTTAAGTAAGTGCGATCATGTACTGCTCTGCATTCGTTGACCAATGAGCCCCGACCTAGGCATATTGGCCGCCCGCAGCGTAGAGCTGTTCAAAGGATGAGAGTCGCCGTAATGGATTTATCACTGAGCAAGAAAGGATGGTCAGCACTGGCTTTGACTGGGCTGATTTATTTGGCGGCAGGCAACTCCTATGCAGCGGATGGCGAAGCCTTCTCTCCATCCACTGCATGCAGCGTGTTGGCACGAACTCCCGGCTTCAAACCCAATCCCAGCGGCTACAGTGAGTTGCACGACGGTGTCTATTCTTGCGGCACTCCGTACAAATATCTGGGGTCGCAAGAGCTACCCAACAACGTAGCGTTGTACGGCCGTGGCACTGCTGACGAGGTTACGCGGGTCAAGCTGATGCTGAATGTGAACGTGGCAAGCCGAGCTGTTGCGGATACTAAGGCGCTTGCGGCTCTATGTACAAAAATGATCGGAGATCTGGCGGGTACCGTTCCTGTTGGATTTGGCAAGAAAGCCAGCTTGGGTAAGCCATTCGAGGAGCAGTTTCAGGGCTACAAGATTTTCCTGACTAAAGAAGTTTGGCCGACCGGCAAGGGATTTGAGCTCAACTGCGGTATCGCAACCTTGAGTCATGAGGAGTAGCGCTATAGGCGTCATCAGAGTGTGTATAAGCATCCGGAGCCTACAAGTGGATGCTGATGACGAATCAGTAGGTCGCCTCGCTCGGATCCGAAAAAAATCAGTCTCACAAGTGGCAACCGATTTAATTACGCAGAATCTAATGGCCGCCGTATGCAAAGCTTCAATTAACCAAACCTACTAACTGAATAGGCTTTCGGGTTCTACGGTCGGCAGTTTCAGAAGTGCGCGACACTTCATAACAGCGTCAACTATTGCCAATTTAAAGCTGTCGGCGTCGTGAACAACTGCGGATAGTATTGCTGCCCGAGACTGAAGATTTACCTGCCATGCAGTCCGGCACCCCTGGTTTAAGATTTGGGAGAATTGCTCTTCTGCAAACTTGAGGTCGCCTGCTAACCCGGCTGCGACCGCGCTATTGAACACTACCCAATTACTCTTGCGTGCCTGAACACGGAGATGCTTCGCACAAGCATGAATTGAAGGATATTTGAGTCGAAGATTGAGGACTTCTTTCTTCGCTTTCATGGCCAGAGACTGTGCGACCTCGCAGAATTGTTGAGAGTCCAAGTACTCCTCAAACGGTTCAATTCTGTAGCCATCATCGAATGAAAAACTATCTTTTTCATGCCAAAGCCAACATGCACCCACATTCAAGTAGCTTCCCTTTGCTCCTGAGTGAGGTTGAAACTCCACCACTCCAACCCACCAGTTGTGATCGTCGAGCCATATTCTTGACTGGCCCTTTTGCACGCAACCTATAGGGTTCAATTCAGTCCTTGCGGCTTGCTTGATCAAGCGGTTATGGTCGTCGAGCTTCATCATCCAGCCTCTTGGTGATCACACTTTTCGTGAAGATCGAATGGTAGTTTCTGGTCTATTCGGCTCCAAGCCTAGATCAGAGCCTAGAGACCGTCGTGGGGGCTTTTGAATACAAGAGCTGGGTCTCTCCGCAGCGGAAATCATGCAGAGTGCGTTCACCATGTGCCGCAGAAGACTTGATCACATTACTGACGCTTGCGAGTTAGACCTAAGAGTTACCACTGCTTGGCCCAGCCGGCCGCGAGAGTGGTGGCACGCTACCTACATGGGGAGTCAATGGCGGGAAATTACGGTTCGGTCTCGATAGCTCAGGCACCTAACGGCGTTATCTGTGCTCCTGCGACCATTCGTCCTTCAGATGTTCACGCCCACCATTTACATTTGCGTTTTCCGGCAGATCAACACGCAGTAGCCTGAGGGGGCTGGCAATTCTTCGTCGGCCAATTCCATTTGGACCAACGCCTCAAGCAGCGAGGTGGCTGGCCAATTAGACTATCGAACGGCCTTTGGCGTGCCTGCGGTCTGATACTTTGGTGGCGCCAATTCCGCTCATGTCTTTGTAATTCGATATGCGCTATAGAGCACGTTCGGTCATGCAAAAAGCCCGTGGTTAATGCGGCCCAGCACTTCTTCAGCAGCCACATATCCAGGCGTGGTGCCGGCCGCCTCCAGTGCGGTCAGGCCTCCGAATGCCTTTTGAGCTTTGTTCAGGCAGTGGGTTGCCTTGTCCTTGTCGCCGAACACTTGCTCGGCAAGTACCACCAGTTTGCTCACGCGATACAGGCGATCGCCTTCTTCGGGGGAGAGTCGTTCGCCCTTGGTTCGACGGTGAAGGAGGGTGCGTGCGTCGATGATGCCGACGCTCACTGCGTTGACACCGTGTTGCGATAGATTGTCGATTGCTTCCAGCGATACGCCGCTGCGAATGAGCAATTCCATCGGTTGCCCGGGAATGCCCGCCATGAGCTCCAGTACCTGAAAGTCCGGATGGGTGATCATGCCTGTCTCCACTATTCGGCAATTTGGCTGTGATGATAGGGCAAGATGTCGGGCGTGGGGAAATGGATGATTCCACTGGCATCATGCTGTCGTTCCGTTATTGCGAGCTACCGAGCCAGTTCGACGTTGAATGCCGTCAGGCGACAAAAACAGGAATGCGAAGATAGATGTCGATATAGGGGGAGAGGGCACTGGGCAATGATCAGAAATCTGTGATTGCTGCAGTCTCGCGAAGGCCGCCCTTGGGCTGAACGGAGGAGGGAATTTTCATCATGCTTGACTCTAGAGGCAGCACTTAGACTGCGCAACGAGCTATAAAGGCTGCGCTTCAAAGTTCAGCAGGCAAGAAAAAGGGCGGTTTTTCCAGAGTTCTGCTTCTCAATGACTAAATCATCGAATTCACAAAGCCCTACAAAAACCGCCCAATCGCTTGTATCTATATGGCTCCACGACCTGGACTCGAACCAGGGACCCAGTGATTAACAGTCACTTGCTCTACCAACTGAGCTATCGCGGAATGAGCGCTATGTTACTGTTTCAATTGGATTAGTCAAGCGTATGCCGAAAATATTTTTACTATTCAGTAGCTTGGAGAGGTGGGTTTCCAAAGGTGGTGGGCTTTGGCGTAGTGTAGTTGGCTTGCTCCTTATGACTGATTTCCAGTGAGGTGAAAGAAGTGACTGCCAGCAATCGTCTTGAAACACTATTTCCAACCCTTGAGCAAATCCCTGAGCAGTATCGTCCCGAGAAGGCCATCGAGCAGCGGGAGTATCTGGTCAACGGTACGCTGCAACTCTGGCAGGGGCCGCTCGCGCCGGTGCGCAGTCCGGTGTGTCTCAGCGCTGCTGATGGTATCCAGTCTGTGATTCTGGGGAGTACGCCGTTGCTTGACTCGGCAACCGCGATGACTGCACTGGAGGCGGCTGTTCAGGCTTATGACCGAGGGCAGGGCGCGTGGCCGACGATGCGGGTGGTCGAGCGCATTCAGCACGTAGAGGCATTTCTCAAGCGCATGCGAGAGCAGCGTGAGGCGGTGGTCAATTTGCTGATGTGGGAGATTGGCAAGAACCTCAAGGATTCCGAGAAAGAGTTTGACCGTACCTGCGACTACATCGTCGACACCATCAATGCCCTCAAGGAACTGGATCGTCGCTCCAGTCGTTTTGAGCTGGAGCAGGACACACTCGGTCAGATTCGACGCGTGCCTTTAGGTGTAACGCTGTGCATGGGACCTTACAATTATCCGCTGAACGAAACCTTCACCACGCTCATCCCGGCTCTGATCATGGGTAACACCGTCGTCTTCAAACCCGCCAAGTTTGGTGTGTTGCTGATTCGGCCATTGCTGGAGGCGTTCCGGGACAGTTTCCCGCCGGGCGTCATCAATGTTATCTACGGCAGCGGTCGAGAAACGGTCAGCGCCTTGATGGCCAGTGGCAAGATAGATGTGTTTGCGTTTATCGGGACCAATAAGGCAGCCAGTGATCTCAAGAAGCTGCACCCCAAGCCACATCGCTTGCGTGCTGCGCTGGGTCTGGATGCGAAGAATCCGGGCATCGTGTTGCCGGATGTGGATCTGGATAACGCTGTAAATGAGTCGATCACCGGATCGCTTTCCTTCAACGGGCAGCGCTGCACGGCGCTGAAGATTCTGTTTGTGCATGAGAGCCTGGTCGATAGCTTCCTGGAGAAGTTCCAGCAGAAACTTGCTCAACTGAAAGCTGGTATGCCGTGGGAGCCAGGTGTATCGCTGACTCCATTACCTGAGCCGGGCAAGACCGATTACTTGAAAGGTTTGCTTGACGATGCGGTAAGCAAGGGCGCTCGCGTCGTCAATGAGGGTGGCGGGGAGGTCAATGAAACGTTCTTCTATCCGGCAGTGCTGTATCCCGTGACGTCGGCAATGCGGGTTTACCACGAAGAACAGTTCGGTCCGGTGGTTCCTGTTGTGCCGTATCGGGATATTGAGTCGGTCATTGATTACGTACTGGACTCGGATTTCGGTCAGCAACTGAGCATCTTTGGGAATGACTCTGCTCAGGTTGGGCGGCTGGTCGATGCTTTTGCCAATCAGGTAGGGCGCATCAACATCAACGCACAGTGTCAGCGCGGACCGGATCAATTCCCTTTCAATGGTCGCAAAAATTCTGCTGAAGGTACCTTGTCGGTTCACGACGCACTTCGTGTTTTCTCGATTCGCACGCTGGTCGCGACCAAATTTCAGGACACGAACAAAGCGCTGATCAGCGACATCATCCGCAATCGCGAGTCCAGTTTTCTCACCACTGACTATATTTTCTGACGGGTTGTTAGTGAGCTCGTCGGGAGCGATAAACGTAACGGCCTGACGAGCTCATGGTGAGCGACTAATCAAGAGCAGCTTTAATCGCTACACCAAAAAAATGACTTGATATGATTCGCTGCGTCAGTTCGATGCTGTAAAGTGTCCGGCGTTTTGATAGAGCGAACATGCTTGTCCGGCACTGGGAAATATAACGGTGCGTCGAACTCGTTCGTGTGCCATGGTGACGAGCGCTGATTTTTGTTCGAAGAAAATCTCCCCATACGGCAATCAACACCCTCATGTGCGGGCATTTCGCAGACTTTTTTGGCTCAGCGCAGGGGCGGTCCACATTAGCGTCCACTCCAACGCTAAGGTTTTTGAACATGTCATCGAGGCTCTGTAAAAATTACAGCCGTCCGTATTGCAGTAATCACACGTCAGTGGAAAAACATTCATCGAGCATGAAAAGTGGATCCAGTGATGAATGTTGGCAGGTGTGGCTTGTCGGGTCTGATTAATTACCGGTCGGCATCAAGAGCGAAAAGCTAATTTCTACACGACGTTCATATTAAGATCAGGCGGGCCGATAACGCCGTATTTGCTACCTTTGTTCATGTTGCTTGCGTGTGAGGCGGGCGGAGATTTTGTGATGATTGTTGACGACGGTGATGTCTTTGATCGGTTGCTGGCCAACTGTGATCATGAGCCTATCCAGATTCCGGGGGCTATTCAGCCTCACGGTGTGTTGCTGGCTGTCAATGAGAGCACCTGGATCGTGCAGCAAATCAGTGCAAATGCTGATGTGCTTTTCGGTCGTGCCGCATCGGAACTGGCCGGTCAGGAACTCGACGTCGTATTGGGCAATGAGCAGGCGCAGGAAGTACGTAGTGCGGCGGCTGCCAGCTCGCTTGATGAGGTAAACCCGCTCTCTCTGACCTATGGCGGAAAGTGGGTGGATTGCACCGTGCATCGTCACGATGGGGTGTTGATGCTGGAGATTGAAAATCCCGGCGAGCTCACCTCGGCCAGCATGCAACATCTGGATCGCGGCCTGGGCAGGACCTTGCGTCGTTTGCAAGGCGCAAAGTCTCTCGCGGAACTCTACGAAATAAGTGTCCGCGAGATTCAGGCGTTGACGGGCTATGACCGGGTGCTGATTTATCGTTTCGAGGAGGAGGGGCACGGTCAGGTTATTGCCGAAGCTTCCAGTCCGGGAATGGACACTTATAACGGTTTGTTTTTTCCGGCGTCCGACATTCCGAGTCAGGCGCGTGAGTTGTATCGTCTCAACTGGCTACGCATCATCCCTGACGCTCAATATATGCCAGTGCCGTTGGTCCCGTTACTGCGCCCGGACACTTTACAGCCACTGGACATGACGCATTCATTGCTGCGCAGTGTTTCGCCGATTCATTGCCAATACATGAAGAACATGGGCGTGCAGTCCTCAATGAGTATTTCGCTGCTCAAGGACGATCGGCTGTGGGGCTTGATCAGTTGCGGGAATCGTACGCCCCTGCTGGTGCCGCACGGCCTGCGTGCAGCTTGCCAGAGTATTGGTCAGGTACTGTCGATGCAGATCAGCGCGCTTGAGGAAGCCGGAATTGTCCAACAGCGGCAGAAGAAAGAGGTCATGCTCACTGAGCTTGTAGAGACCATGCGCCTGGCACCGCAGCTGGATGTGCTGGAGGCGTTGGCGCAAAATCCTGAACGATTGATGGCGCTGACCGGGGCATCAGGCATCGCGGTGTTGGCTGAAGATCGCTTGCACACTTGGGGTGCGTGCCCAGGCGATGAACAAATCCAGACGCTTTACGCCTGGGTTAAAGAGCAGCCTGTGGGTATTTACGAGTCATCGAGCCTGAGTGCAGATTTTCCCGAGGCGCAGGAATATCAGGATGTCGCGAGTGGGTTGCTGAGTTTCACTTTACCCAAGCCGGTAGACAATGCTGTGCTTTGGTTTCGTCCGGAGGTCAAGGAAAGTGTCAACTGGAGCGGTGACCCCAGCAAGCCTATGGAGCTTTCGCAAACCGAAGGCGGCAACCGACTCCAGCCGCGTAAGTCGTTTGAAATCTGGAAAGAACAGGTGAATGGCAAGGCGCATCGATGGAGCGCTGGCGACCTGTTCGCCGTAGCCGATTTGCGGCGCTCAGCGCTGGAAACGGACCTGGCTCGTCAAGTGTTGCGAGAGCAGGACGCGGTTCGCGCGCGGGACGAGCTGGTTGCGGTGGTCTCTCATGACCTGCGTAGCCCGATGACGGTCATTGTCATGCAGTGCGGCATGATGCAGCGATTGATAGGCGCCGATAGTGGCCCCTCGTCCAAGCGTGTCAACTCCGCTATCGATACCATGCAGCGGGCGACGACGCGGATGACGAATCTGCTGGAAGACTTGCTGGATACGTCGAAGATCGAAGCGGGTCGCTACTCCATCGCGTCTCAGCCGATGGATGTCAGCCAGATACTCGAAGAGGGATATTCACTTCTCGCGCCGTTGGCGCTGAACAAGTTTATCGAGCTGAGCTTTGTCTCTGAGCCAGACCTGCAGATTTCTGCCGATCCGGAGCGGTTATTTCAGGTGTTGTCCAATCTGGTTGGCAATGCCATCAAGTTCACCCCAAGGGAAGGCCGCGTCGGGGTCAGCGCCGTAAAAGAGGGGGGGTATGTCAGGTTCTGCGTCGCCGATACGGGGGCGGGTATCGCTCAGGAGCACCTGCCTCATGTCTTTGAGCGTTATTGGCGAACCAGGCAAGGCAATCCGAGTGGTACTGGCTTGGGGCTGTACATCTCGATGGGCATCATCAAGGCCCATGGTGGCGATCTATGGGTTAGCAGCCAGTTGGGCCAGGGAAGCGAGTTCAGCTTCACGGTGCCATTGGTTGCCTCTCAAACATGTCCGCTTGTCTGACTCTGGCAATATCGGTGATCGGCAGGAGTCGACATGGATTATCCCATCCGGCAAGGAGTAGCCATCATGGTTTCACGCGCACCCGAGCAGCTGTTTTTCGAAGAGGACCGAGAGGTCCCTAACAGTCGATTACCGGTGTTGGTGTACCGGGGAATATCGTTTGAAAGCCCCGACACGGCTGCCGGGTTCGAACGTCTCTTTACCCATAATCATTGGCCAGCGTTATGGCGTGACGTGATTTTTGATTATCACCACTATCATTCCACAGCCCATGAAGTGCTCGGGGTTGCCAGCGGCGCGGCGCGGGTGATGCTTGGTGGCGAGCGCGGGCAGGAAGTCACGATAGCGTCAGGAGATGTTCTGGTATTGCCTGCTGGCACCGGTCACTGTTGCCTGGAGCGAAGTGACGATTTTCTGGTAGTGGGCGGCTACCCGTCCAATCAGAGCCAGTACGACATCCAGCGCGCCGACCACGCTGCATTGAGTGCATCCCGGCAGCGTATTTCCGAGGTTCCTTTGCCTGCGGCCGATCCGCTTTCCGGAGCGAGAGGCGCCTTGTTACGGATCTGGACTTGAGTGTCCCGATCGGACCGGCCAGTCAGTTAATTTCGTTATTAGCCGCGGCATTGTTTGGATTACCGGGGCGGCTTCTATATTCTTTCCTTCATACGCTATTCAGGGATATCGGATGCGCTGTCGTTCGGCATCTGAATAGGCGACTGTTTTCTGCCATGCCAAGGAAACTAGATGAGTACCGTCAGCACGCCACTATCCGGCGTCAACCAGCCACTCAAGGGCATCGCGCTCATTGTTCTGGCCACATTTCTGTTTTCAAGTCACGACACCATTTCCAAATACCTGTCCGGGTTTTATCCGATCTTCATGGTCGTTTGGGTCCGCTATGTAGTGCATACGCTACTGATGGCCGGGATTTTCATGCCTTCGGCAGGCCTGCGGGTGCTGCGTACCAAGCGCTTGAAGCTGCAAATAATGCGTGCGCTGTGCCTGTTGGGCACCAGTTTGTTGTTCACCACCGGATTGATGTACATCCCGCTGGCTGAGGCAACTGCCGTCAACTTTCTTGCGCCGCTGTTGATTACTGCCCTGTCAGTGCCGCTGCTGGGAGAGCATGTCACGCGTAAACAATGGGCAGCAGTGCTTGTGGGCTTTGTTGGCGTACTGATTATTGTGCACCCCGGCGGAGAGCTGTTTACTCCAGCCAGCCTGCTACCTCTGGGATCTGCGACGTTATTTGCTTCCTATCAACTGCTCACCCGAATGGTCAGCGCGCATGACAGCCCGACCACCAGCAATTTCTTTGCAGGGTTGTTCAACAGCCTGGTCATGACCGCACTCCTGCCGTTTTTCTGGACTGCGCCGGAACTCAAGCATCTGCCGTTCATGCTGGCGCTGGGAGCGTGCGGGATGGTTGCTCACTTGCTGCTGACTCAGGCTTTTCGTTATGCCGCGCCCGCGATGCTGGCGCCGTTCAGCTACTGCCAGATCGTGTTTGCAGGTTTATTGGGTTACCTGGTGTTTGGTCATGCGCCCTCGTTGACTGCGCAACTGGGCATCGCCGTCATCTGCCTGAGTGGGCTTGCTGCGGCCTGGCAGCAACGAACCAGGACTTGATGGATTCGGACTTTTCCGAAAAGCGATGGGGTGAAATGCCTTGATATACACCATCGCGCCCCCATTGAACTCGTAGCGCTTTTGAAAAGCACATTTCTTGTATTGCGAATGCAACTGGAGAATCGCTATGTATCCTGATGTTCAGCTCTTTATCGACGGTCAATGGCGTGCAGGCCAGGATGGTCGCACCCAGCCAGTCATTGATCCCGCTACCGGCCAGCAACTGGGCACTGTTGCACACGCCAGCATTGCTGACCTCGATGAAGCACTGGCGGCCACCGAGCGTGGTTTCGCGACATGGCGCAAGACCTCCGCCTACGATCGCTACAAAACGATGCAAAAAGCCGCGCATTTATTGCGTGAGCGCGCAGATTCCATTGCCCGGATCATGACGCAGGAGCAGGGTAAACCTTTGGCCGAAGCCCGCGCTGAAGTACTTTCGGGTGCGGACGTAATCGAGTGGCTGGCCGAGGAGGGGCGTCGCAGTTATGGCCGTCTGGTTCCTTCCCGCGGCGCAGACGTCGAGCAGAAAATCGTCAAAGAACCTGTAGGACCAGTCGCGGCGTTCACGCCGTGGAATTTCCCGATCAACCAGATCGTGCGCAAATTGTCTTCCGCGCTGGCGGCAGGCTGCTCGATAATCATCAAGGCTCCGGAAGAAACCCCGGCATCACCTGCTGAATTGATCCGCGCTTTCGCAGATGCCGGCGTGCCAGCCGGTGTCATTGGTCTGGTGTACGGAAACCCCGCAGAAATTTCCTCATACCTGATTGCTCACCCGGTCATTCGCAAAGTGACATTCACCGGCTCGACTCCGGTTGGCAAGCAGCTCGCCGCGCTTGCCGGGCAGCACATGAAGCGCGCAACGATGGAGTTGGGCGGTCATGCACCGGCGCTGGTTTTTGACGATGCGGATGTCGACCTCGCCGCGCGCGTGCTGGCAACTGCCAAGTTCCGCAACGCCGGTCAGGTCTGTGTGTCGCCGACCCGTATTCTGGTTCAGCGCGGTGTATACGAAGCGTTTATCGAGAAATTCGTTGGGCTGACCCGGGAAATCAAGGTCGGTAACGGCCTCGATTCGACGGTAACCATGGGGCCGGTCGCCAATGATCGTCGTATTCCGGCGCTAGTTGCATTGGTAGATGACGCTAAAGCTTCAGGTGCAACACTTAACGCAGGCGGGAAAGCTATCGAGGGGCCTGGCTACTTCTTCGAACCGACTGTACTCAGTGGTCTGACCCCTGAAATGCGCATCATGAACGAAGAGCCGTTTGGTCCTGTTGCCCTGGTGGTGCCGTTCGACACCGTGGAAGAGGCGATTGCCGAATCCAATCGAGTGCCATTTGGTCTGGCTTCGTATGCCTTTACCACATCGATGAAGACTGCTCACGCGCTGAGCACTGGCATTGAAGCGGGCATGCTTTCAATCAACCATCAGGGCATCGGCTTGCCGGAAGTCCCGTTCGGTGGCATCAAGGATTCAGGCTACGGCTCTGAGGGTGGTACCGAGGCAATCGAGGCTTACCTGAACACCAAGCTGGTGACTCAGTTCAACCTCTAAGCGCTTGGCTATAACAAAAAGGCCGCCAGTTCCCTGAGGAGCTGGCGGCCTTTTTACGTGTGATTTTGACGGGTCACTCGGTAGCTTGTAGCCCTTGCTGCTTCATCACCAGATTCTTTTCTTTCTTGTACTGCAACGCGACGGCGGGCGGCGGATTGCTTTTGCCTGTCTCCATCCATTGGCGTATGCGACTTGCATCTGCAAAGTGAGTGTATTTGCCGAATGCATCAAGGATCACCATCGCGACAGGACGATTGGCCATGCTGGTCAGCAGCACCAGACAGTGACCAGCCTGATTGGTAAAGCCGGTCTTGGTCAGCTTGATATCCCAGTTGGATTTACGAACCAAGTGGTCAGTGTTACTAAAGCCCAGGCTGTAGGTTGGCTTGCGGAATGTGACGGTTTTTTCCGGCGTGGTGCTCAGCTCGCTGAGGGCCGGATATTTACGCGACGCGAGCAGCAGTTTGGTCAGATCGCGCGCAGTCGAAACGTTGTAGATCGAGAGACCGGTCGGCTCGACATACACCGTATGTTTCATGCCCAGTGCCTTGGCTTTGGCATTCATTGCCAGAATAAACGCTGCATAGCCGCCCGGATAACTATGGGCCAGACTTGCAGCCGCGCGGTTCTCGGAAGACATCAAGGTGATCAGCAGCATTTCACGGCGGGGTAGTTCGCTGCCCAGTTTGACTCGCGAGAACACGCCTTTCATTTCTGGCGTTTGCGAGATATTGACCGGGATGACTTCATCCATGGACTGTTTGGCGTCCAGTACAACCATTGCCGTCATGAGCTTGGTCACAGAGGCGATGGGTACGATGACGTCTGGATTGCTGGAATACAAAACTTTATCGGTCTGCAGGTCAACGAGCATCGCGCTGCCGGATGCCAGATGAAGTAGAGAAGGATCACGATTAAGTGGGGCAGGGTCGTTCGCGGAGACACTGGTAGAAAGTGCCGGGCCTGCAAGTGCAAATAAAAGGCCCAAAATATGAAGACGAATTTTCAAGAGCGAGGCTCACTAAGAGTGGAGTGTGGCATTCACACGGGGTAGAGAAACTGCTCGGCATTTTATGAGGAGGCCTGACCACTGTCGATGGTTGTTGTAGGGAGTTTCACTAATAAATGTAAGATTTAAGTTTTGCCCCAGCGGTTGAAAAATCGTCCTCGGTAACAATAGTCATGGTATCCAGCGCCCGCACCGATTAGCATTCCATGCCATCGATAGCTGCCAATACAGGCCGAAGGAGTCGCGTAATGCCCAAAGGGTTTATCAGCAAGGATTACGTTGTTTTAGTGATAGTTGCCGGTGCAATAGCGGTTCTGTTGATGGGTGCAGGTTTCTTCTCGCGGCCCGCAGACTGGGTGGGCTGGGTACAGGCAACAGGCTTGATTATTGGCATGATGGTTGCCGTTGCCGTTCCTGGCATCCAGCGTAGTCAGGAAGCTGCAGTGCAGCGCAAAGCCATGCGCGACGGGCAGATTGGGTACGCCAGACGCATGCAGTATCTGTGTGGAGAGCTCAGCGAGTTGCTGGGCAAAATCAATCTGAGCCTGAATCACCTGCGTGCTACCGACCGGCATCGCATGAAGTATGTTCTGGAGAACTATCTGCACCGCCTGTTCGAGTCCCACAAGCATGACCTCAATGACGACCGCGTGGTGATTGCCTACGAGTTGCGTCAGGTGGCCAGTGACCTTATCGACGAGCTGGAAAGTGGTCGTTCGGATCGGGTGGTGTTCATGAGTATGGAAAAGCGCCTGCAGAAACTCGCCCACCGTTGTCAGGTCAATGCTGCAATGGCGGAGCGTCTCTGATATCGGCAGGATATAGAGACGTAAAAAAGCCCGCATCAGGGGACCAATGCGGGCAAGAGGGTGTGCGGAGCAACGCACAATTCAGAGAGTTTCAGCCGGTCGAACTACCAGCCTGGCGCCGGGCCGGGCTGTGATGAGGATGTCTGTTAGCTGTTTAGCTGGCGGTCTTCGAACAGTTCAGAGCGTGCCTGGGCAGCATTCAACGATGCAAACGGGCCGCTGACGGGCTCACCGTTGTGCACCAGATACCAACAGGCCAGCAGACCTTGGGCTCTAAGCGCCTGGGGAACTGCGCTGCCTACCACCGACATGATTTTGAGTGTGCTCATAAGTGCCTCCAACAATCTATGGCGCTACTCTACGGGGTCACTGGACACAGCAGAAATCAACGCTCTCGATAGTGGACATTGATGAACAGAAGGCCGACGCAATGTTTGCCAATACGGTTCAGTCGACGACCTGATCCAGCATGGCGATCACTTCTTCATCAGACAGCATGCCTTTTTCAACCAGATTCTGCGCCATCAGCGCAACAAACTTCGCGGTGCGGTGGCCTTCCAGGCTCTTGAGCTCAGTCAAGGCGCTGTAGACCTTGTTCGACGTACAGAGTCCGAATGTTCGGTGTGGGTTCTGTGTCGGCATATTGAATTCCTTATTGTTATGACGAACTGAGCGGTGAGGTCGGTGAAGAGTTATACGCTGGCTCGTGGTTAGAGAATGGACTGTTAGCAGGCTATCGTCTTTGATCAACCAAACTTGAGTTTTACTGAAGTCGTTACCTTTCCACTGGCGAAAAAAAGCCCCGCCGGGTGAGGGCGGGGCTGTTTATCAATGATTACCAGCGACCGCGGTCGTAATAGCCGCGCGGTGGGCCGTAATAAACGGGTGGAGGGCCGTAATAGCCAGGCGGTGGACCATATACGCGCACTGGTGGTGGCGCTACAACCTGATAGGCCGGCTGATAATAGACTGGCTGCGGCGGAGCCTGAACATACACGGGTTGTTGAACATAGACCGGCTGCTGCTCGACATAGACCGTTCTGTCGCGACCGGACGATACCGCAGCGCCGACCACGCCACCTACGATTGCACCCACAACTGCCGGGCCCGCCCAGCCACGGCCGCCGCCATGGGCATTCGCCTGGCCGGCCATGGCCAGAGCAGCTAACAACAAGGCAACCTTGGGGATTTGACGAATCATGACTGTTCCTCACTTTCAACCCGTTGTCGCGAGCCTGCGTCACTCTCAAGCACTGCCACGGGATAACTCTTAAGACAGCACTTTGCGGAAAAACTGCGAAGCCGCTGAGTAAATTTTGTGTAAGGTACTTACGTATAAAGAACCGGGCGACTTTTATCGCGTCGCGTTACGGTGCCGATATTACGCCTTCCCGCGAGGCTTTTACTAATACCGTTCAGGAGAAAAGCATGCCTGTCATCCCTGACAAGGAAACTGTTTTGTGTATGTCCCTCGCCGCAAGACCAGGCAACTTCGGCGTTCGTTTTCATAACTACCTTTATCAGCAGTTGGGTCTGAATTTCTATTACAAGGCTTTCAGCCCTTCGGACCTGCCGGCTGCAATCGCAGGAATGCGCTCACTGGGAATTCGCGGCTGCGCTGTCTCTATGCCGTTCAAGGAAGCAAGCATCCCGTTGATTGACGAAATGGATCCCTCTGCGGCTGCCATTGCATCGGTCAATACCATTGTTAATACCGCGGGCCATTTGAAGGCCTACAACACTGACTATATTGCCGTTGCTCAATTGATGGACAGCCGAGCCGTTCCACGCACTGCGTTCGCCTTGCGTGGCAGTGGCGGCATGGCCAAAGCTGTAGCGTTCGCCATGCGTGAATCGGGCTTTTCTGATGGCGTCATTATTGCCCGCAACGAAGAAGCCGGTCGGGCGTTGGCGCAATCCTGCGGCCTGCGTTGGCAGGCAGCTCTGGGGGATGAGCGGCCGCCATTACTGGTCAATGTCACGCCGTTAGGCATGATCGGTGCTCAGGCCGATGAGCTTGCGTTCAGCCTTGACGCCATCGACGCGGCAGATACGGTGTTCGACGTCGTGGCCAACCCGGTGAATACACCGCTAGTCGAAGCTGCGCGCGCCAGAAAAAAGCGAGTCATCAGCGGCGATGAAGTGGCGGCGATTCAGGCGCTGGAGCAATTTGTGCTGTACACCGGGGTGCGTCCAGGTGACGAGTTGTTTCAGCAAGCTGCCGCGTTCGCCCGGGCGGGATGAGGGTAATATCCTGCCCGGGTGGGGCACTGGCGGGGAGGGGTTATTCGAGCTTAGCCAGACGCTCTTCGAGTGCCGCAACGCGCGCCTCAAGTTCATCCAGGCGCTCGGTGCTAGCGTTGCTAGCTGAAGAGGCGCGTTCTGGCTGGCTTTGCCGGGCTGCGAGGATTTCCTGCAGATCATCAGCATTGCCCAGCGTATGCATGTAACGGTCTTCGCGCTGTCCTGACTGGCGTGGCAGCAGAATCGCCAGCCCTCTGGCAATCAGTCGCTCCAATTGATGGACGACTTGCTCGCTGTCTTCGAAGTCATGCATCCGATTGCTACGGGTCAGCAGTTCGTTGACCGTCTGTGGGCCGCGCAACAGCAAAAGCCCCGTCAGAATCACTTGGGCGGGCACCAACTCCAGGGTTTTATCGACGCGCTGTTCCCAGCGATCGGCACGACTGCCCATGACCAGCCGAACCAGACCGCGGCCTTCCAGTGCGCGCAGGCTTTGGCCAACCGGGCCGGGGTTAAGGTTCATCACGGGGTCGCGGCTGGTTTTCTGGTTGCAGGCAGTGACCAGCGCGTTGAGGGTAAGCGGATAGGTCTCCGGGCTGGTAGCCTGCTTTTCGATCAGACAGCCCAGAATGCGCACCTCGGTGCTGCTCAGATTCAGCGCATCGGGTTGTTCGGCAGGACTGTTCGCGGACTGTTCTGTGGACATGGCTCTTTCCGTAGGCGATGGCGGGAAGACAGCCTAGGGTGTGTGGGGGATTATTTCCAGCGCAACGATCAGTCGGCGGATGTCAGTTGAAAACAGCCACAGCGCGCTTGGCCACACATGCCTATAATCAGGCACTTTCTTATAAGGAACTGTCATGACTATTTCTCTGTACTCCGCTTCTGTCCCGGTTTTCCAGCAGATGCTTAACGCGTTGAGCCAGATCCTGACTAAAGCCGAAGCGCACGCCACGCAGAAAAATATCCAGCCTGAAGCGCTGCTGCAGGCACGTCTGTATCCGGACATGCTGAACTTCACTCGTCAGATTCAGATCGCTGTGGATTTCGCCAAAGGCGCATCGGCCCGTCTGGCTCAGGTCGAGATGCCCAAGTACGACGACACTGAAACCAGCTTCGCCGAACTTCAGGCGTTACTGGCCAAGACTCTGGACTTCATCGGCAGCATCAAGCCAGAGCAGATCGACGGCAACGAAGAGATTGAAATCGTTCTTCGCCCGGGCACCCCTAAAGAGAAGCGCTTTACCGGCCAGACTTACCTGTTGAGCTACAGCCTGCCGCAGTTCTTCTTCCACGTGACAACCGCTTACGACCTGCTGCGCCACAATGGCATCGAAATCGGCAAGCGCGATTTCATGGGCACTGTTTAAGTCTTTTACGTTCTAGACTGCGTCGGTAAACAGCTTCTGTCGGGCGCCTTCGGTAATCGCAACGATGCCGGGGTGCTTGACCTTTCGCTCCACCGAGATGGCATAAAACGACTCGGTCACGGCATCTGTCTGGCCGAGTAGCTGCACGCCATACTGCGCCTGCACTTCATCGGCAATGACGCTCGGGGCGACGAATATCCCGCTGCCGGATTTGCCGAAGGCTTTCATCAGTGCGCTGTCGTCGAATTCTCCAACTATTCTCGGCTGAACCTTCAACTCAGCAAACCAGCGCATGAGTCGACTGCGCACTACGGTTTCCTGCCCGGGAATCAGCAGCGGTGCCCCCTGCATGCCAAAGGGGAAGTCTTGCCCATAGCGCTCAAAAAGCTCCTCAGTGGCAAAAAAGCTGATCCCGCATTCGCCCAGCTTCTGGCTGTAGCCTTTGATGTCCAAATGAGGAGGCATTGGGCTGTCAGAGATCACCAGGTCCAGTCGCTGAATCGCCAGGTCAGCCAACAGCCGCTCAAGTTTGTCCTCCCGGCAGGTGATGCGCATCGGTTCGCTCAGCTCCATTGTCGGCGCAATTAGCCGGTACACGATGGACTTGGGTACCACGTCGGCGACGCCAACGCGGAACAATATCTGCGGCTCATCCGGCTGCGCTCGCAAGATAGACTCCAGCTCGTTACCAAGCTGAAACATCTGTTCGGCATAGGGCAGGGTGAGACGACCGGCTTCGGTGAGCTCCAGCTGTCGACCTACACGCTGAAACAGGTCAACGCCCAAGGACTGCTCCAACAGGCTGATCTGACCGCTGATAGTCTGGGCCGTCAGGTTTAACTGGTCGCAGGCGCGCACGATGCTGCCGGTTTTAGCGACCACCCAGAAATAATGCAGCTGTCGGTAGTTGAGCATTGAAATTTCTCAGTTCGGTATTGCCGAAGTATACCGCTTAAAAATACGAATTTTCCTGATGGTTCGATCTCTCTAGAATGCTGGCCTATCGCCGGAGCAGTAAAAACCGGTTAAATTTTCGAGGCTTCAGATGATTAAACCTCTCTATGCTGCATTACTGGCTGTACCGTTGTTAGTGTTGGCGGGCTGTGACCAGATTGAAAGTTCCAGTAAACAACTGCTGAACACTGCAACTGATTCAGCCAAACAGGCCATCGACGATACTCACAAAGCCGCAACAAAAGCTCTGGATGATGCCAAGCAGGACTTGTCCATGGCTGAGCCCAAGGCAGAGCAGAAAGACGAAGAAAGCAAGAAAGAAATCTGACCTTTATCACTGACTGAATCAGGGCAATACATATGGAATACCTGTTAGAACTCGCTTCAAGCCCCGCTGCATGGATTGCCTTGGCCACTCTGGTTGTCATGGAAGTCGTACTGGGCATCGATAACCTGATTTTCATCTCCATTCTGACCAACAAGCTTCCCGCTCACCAGCAGCTGAAGGCGCGTCGCCTGGGTATCGGTATGGCGCTGTTCCTGCGTCTGGGCTTGCTCAGCACCGTCGCGTGGATTGTGCAGCTCACCGAGCCGGTGATTGAAATTCTGGGTCAGGTGTTCTCCTGGAAAGACATGATCCTGATCGCAGGTGGTCTGTTTCTGGTCTGGAAAGCCACGACCGAGATTCACCATAGTGTCGATATCAAGACTGAAGAAGAGAAGAAGCTGGACACCACTATTACCCTCAGCATGGGTGCCGCGATCAGTCAGATTCTGATCCTGGACCTGGTGTTTTCCATCGACAGTATCATCACCGCTGTCGGCATGACCGAACACTTGCCGATCATGATCATCGCTGTGGTATCTGCCGTGATCGTGATGTTGGTGGCCGCTGAGCCTTTGGCCAAGTTCATTAACGACAACCCGAGCGTTGTGATGCTGGCGCTGGGCTTCCTGATCATGATTGGTATGACGCTGATCGCAGAAGGCTTCGGTGCTCACGTACCTAAAGGCTACATCTACGCGGCAATGGCGTTCTCTGCCTTCATCGAAATCCTGAACATGATGTCCCGCAAGTCGAAGCTCAAGAAAGAGGCGGCCGCTCAGGCATCAAAAGCCTGATAGCCGTTGGCGACACCTGATAGCTGAAAAGCAAACGGCCGGTATGAAGACTATTCATACCGGCCGTTTTTTTGCATGCTCAGTGGGCCGGTGCGTGTGGGCGGCCCTTGATCGACTTCAGCGGTTTTGTTAACACGGCTGGTGCGTTCGGTGCGCTGCGTTGATGGTGACGACGGGCAATCCGCATCACACCCCACAGCATGGCAGTGGCCACGGCCAGCCATGCGGAGATCAGCATCACGATTGTCATTTCCAGGCTCATACGTCCTCCACGGACCCTGCTTTTTCATCTACGGTCCTGATAATCGACAGTCTAGTCCGTGGCATGTTTCCGTTAGTTGACCAGTGGTCGAACTTCATGACTAATTTGATCTATGCACGTCTTTGCATTGTGCATTGAGGCTATACCCCGACCCCGGCGCGTCCTATTATCTGGTCCGAGCCGGACCGTGGGTTGTCCGGCGCTTGTTGAAGTGAGTGAAAATGTCGCCGGTTTCTCTTTTTTTTCGTACAGCTGGCCTTAAGCGTCTCGGAATACTCGTTGCCGTTGTATTGACTCTTGGCGGTTGTGCTTCGGCTCTAGCGCCTGAAATCAAACGCCTGCCGGACCGCGTAGAACTCAATAATGTGCCGTTCTTCCGCGGTAATGCCTATCAAAGTGGGCCCGGTGCACTGGCGAGCATGCTGTCCTACCAACGCGTGCAGATAACCCCTGGCTTACTGGATAAATCGTTGCGGTTGCCCGGTGGCGAAGCCCGACTTGAGCAGAACATGCAGCAAGCCGCGCGACAGTACGGCTTTCTGGTTTACCCGCTGGACTCGGGTCTTGCGTCGTTACTGACTCAGGTGTCAGCAGGCTACCCGGTCATGGTGCGTTTCGCAGAAGGCGCGGTGTTTACCGAGCCCCGTTACGGCGTGCTGGTGGGCTACAACCGAATCAAGCAGACAGTCCTGCTTCACGCGGGCATGAATCGACACTTACTGATGAGTTTCAGCAGTTTTACGTCGGCCTGGGAAAAGGCGGGGAGTTGGGCTGTGCTGATTCAAAGTCCGCGTCAATTGCCCGCCAATCTGGATGAGCAACGCTGGTCGAAGGCAGCCAACGATCTGGCTCAGGCGGGGCAGGAGCAAGCGGCTGGTGAAGCGCTGAAGACGCTCAAAGCCCGTTGAGTCCGCAGGGCGGCGCCTTGTCTGGCGCCGCCCTTGCAATCAAAAGCCGAATTTGTCTCTGAGGCTGTAGTACCAGGCACCCAATGCGGTGAGCGGCGTGCGCAGCAGTTGTCCGCCGGGGAAGGGGTAGTGCGGCAGTCCGGCAAATGCGTCAAACCGCTCGGCCTGTCCACGTAATGCCTCGGCGAGGACTTTGCCAGCGAGATGGGTGTACGTCACGCCGTGGCCGCTGCAGCCTTGAGAGTAATAGATGTTGTCACCCAGGCGTCCGACCTGTGGCAGTCGCGACAGGGTCAGCAGAAAATTGCCTGTCCACGCGTAATCAATCTTCACATCCTTGAGCTGCGGGAATGCCTTGAGCATTTTCGGACGAATGATTGCTTCGATGTTCGCCGGATCGCGGGCGCCATATACCACGCCGCCGCCGAAGATCAGGCGTTTGTCCGCAGACAGTCGGTAGTAGTCCAGCAAGTAGTTACAGTCTTCGACGCAGTAATCCTGAGGCAGCAGCGTTCTGGCCAGCTCTTCATTCAGTGGCTCGGTGGTGATCACCTGGGTGCCGCAAGGCATCGACTTGGCGGCCAGCTCCGGCACCAGATTGCCCAGATAGGCATTCCCCGCGACGATCACAAAGCGTGCTTTGACCCTGCCTGATTCCGTATGAACAACCGGATTGGCGCCACGATCAATCCGTACGGCAGCAGACTGTTCGTAGATAACGCCGCCCAGCGATTCCACAGCAGCCGCTTCGCCCAACGCCAGATTAAGCGGGTGGATATGGCCGCCGCTCATGTCGAGCATGCCGCCAATGTATTGATCAGAAGCAACCACTTCGCCCATACGACGCTTGTCCAGCAACTCAAGCTGGGTGTGACCATAGCGTTCCCACAGACGTTTCTGGGCTTCCAGATGACCCATTTGCTTATCGGTGATGGCGGCAAATACTCCGCCGTCCTTCAGGTCGCACTGGATCTGATATTTGGCGATACGCTCGCGGATGATTGCACCACCCTCGAACGCCATTTGCCCAAGCAACTGGGCCTGCCGCGGGTCGACAGTGCGTTCAATGACATCAATATCGCGGCTATAGCTGTTGACGATCTGCCCGCCATTACGCCCTGAAGCCCCAAAGCCGACTTTTGCGGCTTCCAGTACTGTCACCTTGAAGCCGTGCTCAAGCAGAAACAGGGCGCTGGACAGGCCCGTGTAGCCGGCACCAATGATACAAACGTCAGTTTCCACGTCACCCTGCAACTGTGGGCGTTCCAGAACCGGGTTCGCCGAAGCCGCGTAATAGGACTGCGGATAAGGAGTGTTCGCCATCCTACAACCTCCGTTTAATATTTTTTACGAATGGCCCGATCCTACCCGAGAACAAATATCTCCACCAGCCAGCGGCCAAACAAAGAAGGGAAAACAGGGAAGGCAAAAAAATTTGCATATTCATGGAGTTAGCGCGAAAAAAGGTGTTGACACACATTTGAATATCCGTAGAATGCCGACCCACAGCAGGCGCGTAGCTCAGTTGGTTAGAGCACCACCTTGACATGGTGGGGGTCGCTGGTTCGAGTCCAGTCGCGCCTACCAAACTAAATCCGGTCCTGCTGCCGGTACAGAAGGGCCCACCGAGAGGTGGGCCCTTTTTTGTTGTCAGAAAAAAGTATTTTGGGGGTATTTTGGGCAATCGTTGGAAAAACGATTCTCAGAACTGGATTTTCAAGTCTGCCTCAATCCTCATGTACGCCAACTCTTCCGGGCCGTGCTCTTCAAGATAGTGCTCAGTCATTTTCTCAGTTGCTCAATAGCAGTCGGGCATGTTTTTTTTGTAGGCATAACTAATCCTCACACGTCGATCGTCGGCAGGCTGTGAACACTTTAGTGGGGCAGTGGACGTGCTTAACGTTTAGAGCCGGACTTTATATTTTTACCGTTCGTCAGAACCCCAGCACTATCAAGGAGATGGCTAGTCGATTGAATGCCAATAATTAAAAGGGATTTTATGAACGCCAATTATTTCGACACAACCAACGCACATGACTTGGTTTGCGAGCTCGACAAAGCCACTGAAATAATGATGGCGCTGCACGTCGGGCAGGTTGGTGGTGAGCAGTGGAGGGATGCATGCTCGCGTCAGCAGAGCGCTTTTCGGGTATGGCGTGAATATCTCTACCGGAAGGCTGAAGAGAAGCCGCCAGCGCGGTTGCTTAGCATAGGCTGAGGTCGTTGATGGACGCACTGTCATAGTGCTCGCCAGGCTGACATGGCATCATCGGTTTGAGCTCGACGACCCAGAACCATGGACTGGAATTCCAGGCATCGACGCTCTTTATCGAATCCCACAATTCCTCGAAAGCTTTGGCTGCAGACTTTTTACAGACTTACCTTCGTCTGAACCCGCCATATGGCCGGCACATCCCCATCTGAGCTAGAGCCTCAAAAATCACGCAACTCGTCAAACAAGTCCAGTAGGCCGTCCATGTCGACCAGCGCCCCGTGCTCGCCCATTCGCACCACCAGTGCGTTCAGGCACCCTGCCAGCGCTTCATGGATCTCTTCGCATTCGATCGTGCCTATGACGCTGCCGCGCTGGTCGATCTGGTTGAAGGTCGCCACATAGGCGGTGACCATGGCGGACAAGGCGAGCTGCACGGCATCGGCTGTCATGCTGGCGTTGATGCTGCGCGTGGCGGATAGCAACGCTTTGTAGGCGGTGGTCGCCTTTTTTGCCTTGGCGGGAGTAATCTCCTCGCGGCCATCCCAGTCACGAAACGGGTTGTCCAGGTTTTCGGCCAGCCATTCGCTCTTGCGCGGCTGGGTCACCGAAAGGTCCAGGCCCAGCGCAGCGGCTTTTTTATAGCCCTTCTTGACGTTCTGCGCCACGTCAAACGGCACACTGCTGAGCCACAAGGTCGACAGGCGACGCAGTTGCTGTGGCGCCGGAAACTGTTCTGCCGTGTAGCCAAACAGGTCGTGCAAACTCAGCATTTGCAACTGCGCCAGCGCAGCGATGGCAGACAGGTTTGACACTATGCCCGGCTTGCCTCCCAGATCCAGAAACCACAGATCAGGGAAACGCGCTACCACCGTCTCCAGGTCGATCTCCTTGGCCGCATAGAGCGTGAGGCCGCCCAGATGATCGAGGCCAGCGAAGGGTTTCACGTCGCCCTTACAGGTCAGATACAACGCGCGTCCCTCGTCGCTGCAGTGCAGTTGCAACTGTGGCGATGGCTCGCCACGCAGTATCAGATGCATCAAATCGTCATTAAGGTGCACCTTGCTCACGCCGGTCACATCAATGCTCAGGCGACTCAGGCGGCTGTCGCGCAGATCAAGCTCCGTCACCTGCGGCGAACGCCACAGCAGCTCAGTGATAAAGGGATGCTGATTCACATAGTCGAGCAGGGCCTGTGAACCATGCTCAGTGTGAATTTTGGTCAGGCATGGCAGTTGATCGAGTTCAGCAAGATCAGTGACTGACTGCAAGACGTTGTCTTCGATGCGATTAGTATCCTGACGCAGCACATGACCGCCAATCGTCACCTCGACGTCGCCTGAAGCAGCCTTGAAACGCTGGCGCCGGGCGACATCGATTTGCTCCCATTGCTGCTGGTGGTACAAGGTTTCGCCGGTATTCCAGTGGCCATACGTGGTGGTGTCGTCAAGCACCAGCGGTGCGATATTGCCCACCAAGGTGTAAGCGGCGGGCACCTCGGCGATGACATAAACGTGTTCATGCTTGTCACGCCGAAAGAAGAAATCGACCAACAGCGGGTGCATGGCCGCCAGGTCGCTCGCCTGCGGCAAGGCGTCGCCACTCCAGTCCAGCTCAAGCACAGCCGCCATCTGCTGGCCCTTGCGCTCGATGTTCTCTTTGAGCGCTGTCACCTGACAGGCGACATACTTCCGCAGTTTTGGCGAATAAACGCTATAGATATCTCCAATGCCTGGCGCCACAGACTGTCCTTTCAAAGTTCACCTCATGTCGGTAGGACCGTAATCTAGCATGAGGGCAGGCTTCAGGCCTTGCAGGCCTCTCAATAGATGGGTGCTGGATCGGTCGCTTAAGGGCGACGAATGGTTACCGCTGGTCAGGCCTTTATGGCGAATTGGAATAAAGCAGCAATGACGGGGTCACATCTATCCCTTAGTAACGAGCAAAAATATGCTTGCCTCAGAGATGGACTCAGAAGACAGCGAGTACCTGTTGAATGAGCTTAACCAGGCTACAGAGGAACTGATGTCGATGAGCAGTGCTGTGTTTGGGGGCGAGCAGTGGCAAACAGCGCATCGCCGCCAGCAATCTGCATTTGCAAACTGGCTCCTCTACATCAGAAAAGATCCTGTATTTCAGAGCAGATCAAAAACATTTCTGCTTGATGCAGGACAGGCATCCAAGGGCTAACAGGCTACTGACGGCATCTCCTGCCTGCCAGGATGACTGCCATTGTTGCGCAGGGCAGGGTGGGCGCTCTCTGGATGAGGTGATGGCTTCTTCACTCTTCGCGCCCACAACAGACTGGCCGTTGGGGTGCCCAGATCGAAACTGATCCTCGAATTGCCTGACATATAAGCGTTGATAGCGATCATGCACACAGCATGATCTATTCAGAAGCGCGTATAAGATCTACGCGCATTCTGATCAGCTATTCTTCAGGTTTTAAATTTGTTAACCAGCACGCCAAATGAGGCGGCCAGTCGAGACAGCTCGGCACTTGAAGCATTCGTTTGATGTGCGCCCGTTGCCGTTTGCGTGGAGATGTCTTGAATGTTAATCAAGTTTCGGTCAACTTCACGAGCTACATGAGCTTGTTCTTCAGCAGCACTGGCGATGACGAGATTCTTCTCGTTAATTATAGAAACACCTTCGGTGATTCTGTCTAACGCGTGGCCTGCTTCAATGGCTTGATCCCGGGTTTCTCCCGCAAGGCTTCTACTGTTATTCATAGCGATCACGGCCTCGTCCGCACCTACGCGCACTTGAGCCATCATCGCTTCGATATCTGCAGTCGATGCCTGAGTTCGGTGCGCAAGTGCACGTACTTCATCGGCGACCACCGCGAAGCCACGACCCTGCTCGCCAGCTCTGGCTGCTTCAATTGCGGCATTCAATGCCAAGAGGTTGGTTTGCTGAGCGATGGACTGAATGACCGCGAGAACCCCGGTTATCTCGTTGACTCTAGAGGCGAGTACCGTAACCTTTTCAGTCGATTGCGAAATCTGCTCTGCCATTGTATTAACCGATCCAACGGCACTCTTTACCTGGTCACGCCCTTGAATCGCACTGCGGCTGGTTTCTTCGGAGGACTCAGACGCCCCTGACGCATTGCGCGCGACTTCCTCTACCGCTGCCGTCATCTCGTTGACCGCCGTAGCGGCTTGCTGGATTTCGTCGTTTTGGCGTATCAGTGCTCTAGAGCTTTCTTCCGTAACTGCATTTAACTCTTCGGACGCAGAGGCAAGCTGATCAGCCGCATTCGCGATTTCTTTGATCGTACCTCTCAGATTGATTTGCATCGTGCTGAGCGCAGTTTGAAGGGTGCTAATCTCGTCCCTTCCGGTTACATCGATTTTTTGAGAAAGGTCGCCCTCAGCCACCTGTTTTGCGGTCCGTAGCGCTGTCGAAAGCGGCCGCGTGATGGAGCGTGTTACCAACAGTCCCAAAATGATTGCGGCAATAAATGCGACAACCACGCCTACCGCTAATGACCAGTAGGCGGCGCTTGAAGTTTTCGCGGCGTCTACCGCCACGTCTTCACTCTGGCGCTTATTGGAAGCGACCATTATCTTGAGCTCATCGTTTGCTTTTTTGTATTCAGGATCCACTTCTTGTTCGAATAGCCTCGTCGCGCCTTCAAGGTCTCCTTTCTCCGCTAACTCGATCACGTGAGAGGAGGCATTGATATACGCTGGCCAGGATTTTTCAAATTGGTCCCCTGCGACTCTTTCATCATCTTCCAGAGGCGTTTGCCGATATTTATTAAAAAGTTGCTCTACCTCTCTTTGGTTGTCTGCCAAGGACTTCAAAACATCGTCATATTTGGCCTGGTCTGCCTTTGCAAATTTAAACAGCAGTGCACGGTGTAAGTCGCGATAATGTGCTATCGCATTTGAGCGGGCGTTACTCGTGTTGTACACAGAGACAAGATTGTTGCTTACGATTCCATCTACGCTGTTCTTCAGCCCCGTGATTCCTGTGTAGCCAACCAAGCCAACACCTAGGGTGATAACTGCGCATGCTACAAACGCAGAAATCAGACGTGTTGAGAGCAGGGTGCCGCGTAAAAGATTCATCGTATTGTGGCCTTCCTTGTTTTCCCTATCCGAACCAGAAGGGTAATGCGCTCTTTATCGGCCAGGGACTGTCGTTCCCGCAGTAGGTGGCGACAAGCGGTGTAGGCTGATACCAACCCAGGTCGCAAAGTGGTTCAGCGCTGTTGTCTTTATAGGGCTGTCAAGCTAATCACCTGATTCGGTCAGGTACTGCTCGCATTAGCGCTTGCCCTTGGCACATTCCTGGAGCTGCCTCGTTCAAGCTTTGCGATAGGGATAGGCAGCCATCGCCGGACGCGACGATCGTGGTGATACCTTTGATGTTAGCGCTGGCCGGTCCAGCGGGTGACCGCTTTGCTGTTACCGATTGCCTTACATCGCGGCCCGTCCAGGCGTAAACCAGGATATCTGCCGCAACGTGTGCTGCGAGCTCATGCCCCCGCGCAAGCTTCTGCGAATCGCCAAACCTGTCACATAATGCAGGCGGCCATGATTGAGTTTTTGGGTAAGGGGGGATTTGATGGGGGCCTGACGCGATGCGCGCGTCAGACCTAAGCGCCACTCCGCGAAAACTATTGTCTTTTTGCGCTCGCTTCTGCGGCAAGGCACTCAAGAGCAAACTGTTCCGTGTACGTCATCTGAATTGGCGTGGTTTCTCCCTTGACGGTTCTTTCACCCTCAAGAATGTAGCGAATCCGCTTGTCCGTTACACCAATGCGTTTTGCGATCCAGGACGGGGTTTGTCCGATGCGTGAAATCAACTTGTCGGCGTATTCGGTGGAGGGGTTATAGAGTTCTGCATTGGGTGTCATGTGAGGTCCAGATATAGGTTAATACGTGCTGCATACAGCAAGTATGCAACACGATCAGCCGAAGCGTCCCGTTCGACGCCCTAAGGTCACCGACTGCAGTCGTGCGCCTCCATCCGCTCAAATACTCATCGCGTGCGCTGAGATGCTGTTATTTATTGCCGAAATGGTATGTGGCGGCACTTGCTGCGCCTTATCAGACGACGCCTCGCCAGCGGGTGGCGTCGGGGAGCACAGTGCCTTCAACATGGCCGACTCTGCATCCAGTGTTTTAATTGCTTTCGCATGGTTCGCTGCGATTTCACTGAGAGTTGACACGGTACGCCTCCTGGTTATATCCGGCGCATCGCTGCGTCCTTGAGCTTGAGTGAATGGTCTGTCGCGTCAACATTAAGTCTTTTCAGTGCCGCTACCAGCGTCTGTAGCAAACGCTACGCCATTCAGCGGTCTCCTGTGCCGTCATGGGGGCTATAAATGCATCCGTCTATCGGATAACGCCGCGGTAGTATCTAGCGGAGCTGCCAAGCGGTTTTGGGTCACCAGCAAGCAAATCCTTCACCGATCTGATTCGTTTAGCCACGAGATTCCGAGCGGGCTGTCTTGGTCTTGGGTCCTGCGACCACCCAGGCGATCAGTCCCAAAACAGGAACGAACACCAGTGCCAGAATCCACAGGCATTTGCTCTCGCGGCTGCCTTCGCTTTTGACGATTCGCATCACTACCAGGAATTCGATCACCACCAGAATGGTTGCGAATACGATCCACAGCACCGGCATATTCATGATTGATGCTAATACGTTCCAACTCTCTGAGTTACCCATCGTCATACACTCCCTTGGTCGTTACTGTTTAGTCACGACGACGATGCAAGGGTTCAATTGCTCTGATTTTCGAGGCCGCGATTCAGGTCCGCCTAAGGCTTGGCTAGAAATAGCCATCTGCATTGTTGAGCATCGCTGCGGCGGCGTTGAACTCTGCCAGCGAGTTGTTGCGCCAGTTGTGAGGATCTCGCAGGTAATGATTCAGCAGCCAGTGGATGGTTGCTGCCTGTTCGTCCTCGGCCCTCTCCGCAATTGTGTGGCCCATTCTTCTGAGCACCTGTGCGGTAGATTGGCAGCCGAAGCTCGGTCTGCTCAGGATAAAGCGCAGATCAGCTGTCAACGAAAGCTCTGTCGGCCTGGCGAGCAGCTCTTGAAGTTCAAGTATTGCAAAGAGACTCCCGTCTGCATGAGGGGCGGTTCTCGCGGTCAGGCTTTCAAGCAGTGTGGCGGGAACGATGACGTATTTCCTTCTGGTCATAATCCCCCCCCCTCAAATAACTTCAGCTGGTGTGCTGTTATAGTGCCAGCCTTCAAGGTTGTTAATAAACAGCTCATTAATGGAGGAATGTAGGGGGAAACAGGCGCCTGCTATTCGTTTGGATGGTTATGTCAGCGCTGGAACCCAATTTTCAGGAAGGATCGCGAGTTGCCGGAAGCCACATCCGACATGCTGGCTCACACTCAGGTTTCGTTTTTCACAAATCTGGGCTATAGCTAAAGCTCATTATCTTGTAAGGCAAGGAGCAGTCGATGTCGGAAGTAGAGCAGAGCCTCAAAGCCACGTCCCAGGACGTGAAATATGATGAGCTGATCGCGCATCTGAAGGATCAAGGCAAGCAAATCGACTGGTTATTGCAGTTTCTGGTCAAGTTTGTCGTCACCACACCGGTAGAAATCGGCATAACCCTTTCTGTCGGCGGCAACCTGGTCTCGGGTCAGTTGATTTCGCACGACACGTACTTCAAGCAGCTTGCTGAGGACATGGCAGCTCCACTGGCTCAATTCGATGGCGGCGTTGACGAGTCCATGAAGCAGATTATTTTATCCTTCACTCCTGGTGAGTCAGCGGACGAAACCACTGCATTTCATTTCATCCATTTGAAAGACTGCAAAACCTATTCGAGCGACCAGAGCCCTATTTGCTCAGAGGGCGTGCTGTGGCGTGGCAAGATTGCCTCGGTGGACGGTTTCACCATGGGACTGCTGGTCAGAACCTGAAGCGTCCATGTTTGATCAGGCCCTGGCACTTGCCGGGGTTTTTTAGCTCTGTAATCCACTGACTTGATAACGCTTCACACAACCGTGCCAACGCTGGCAAATAGGGGCGGGGATTAAACCGCTTGTTTGGCAAACGATTTAACGATGGATTTGGTTGCCGCACTGGCATTAAGGTCGCTGACGTTTTTGACGTGCGACCATTTGCACTCGGCAATCTCATTCTGCGGCGCGGGTTTGGCCGATGATGAAAGTACAGCCATGAAGATGTAGTGCGTGACGTTATCTTTCTCGTACTCAGCCAGATAGACCAGATCGAGATTTTCCAGTCCTGTTTCTTCGTTCAGCTCACGAACTGCTGCCTGCTCTGGCGTCTCACCGACTTCAATTTTGCCGCCCGGCAGAGCCCATTTTGACTTTGGCTTGCGCACGTACAGTATCCTGCCGTCGCGTTTGCAAATCACTGTTGCCCGTTCTTTCATCATGTACTCACCTCGTATGTAATCGCCGCAAAACAGCAGGCGGACGCATTACTTCAAAATTGCGAAGGTGATTAAGATGTCTGATGCGGTAATCATAATGTCACAAAACCTTCATAAATATGACTTAAGCAGGATTGATGCCATTTCTGGCATCCCTTGCTTACTTGTTTCGGTATGAGCTGCAAAAAACTTGAGGGTCGAATCCTGGTTTCGGGCTGGATAAGGCGATTCAGGGCCTCGGCCAGTAAAGTATTGCTGTCCACGAGGGGAGCAGTTTGCAGGCCTTTTCTATCGCCAGGTCGGTACATATATATGCTTTGGCTGAATGACGGTCTGGCGCCCTCAAAAGGTGCAAGCAGCATTGCAGGCCGGGTCTGCACTCGAACATCGGCTGCGACCCGTAAAATAGAAAACGTTTATTAAGGACCGCTCATCGGAAGCTCACCGCTATATACGCGTATGCAGTGTCCTATGACGTGCAAGGAGGTGTTTGTCCAAACGCCTCCATCGCTAAAAAGGCTTAATCCATGACTATGCACATCGATTTCAGCACTCAAGCAAACGTACTGATGTTTGAATTGAACGACGCAACCACAGCCATGATGGGAATGGTTGGTACACACCAGACCACAGGTCCTGTGTGGGTCGCTGCCACTGCGCGTCAAAGTCTGTCTTTTGGTCGTTGGAGCGCCTTCATCAAGAAATCCGAAATGTACGGCCATGCGTTGAGCTGACACAGGCAAATGGGCATGACTTATCGTTACTGCATTTCCTACCGGTTCAAAGAGCAAATGCGCGAACATTTGCTTGAGCTTGAGCAATCGTCGCTGCCTGCTCACATCGCCGCTCTGCATTTGCTGCAGTTGCACTTCGGCGATGCAGAGAACAGCCTGATCATGCCCACGGCCGAAGCCCCCCCTGCATCGGTGCTGGATCAGGCTCAGCTGCTAGGTATTACCGATGTGACCTCCCGTCTTATTACCTGAACGTTACCCAATCACCTTTCTGGCTGCTTGATCAACGTTATCCTGCCGCGTCCAAAGAGTTTTCTCGAGATTCAAACCTGTTTGTATTCAAGGCTGGAATTCGCATGCCGATACTTCTGGCGGCTTTCTTGCGCCTGATATGAATATGCCACTTGCACGGTTTTGCACGCGCCCCGAATATAAGCGCCTGCTGTCTCTGGTTTTGGAGCTTTCATGAGTGTTCCTCCCTTGGCCTCTGACCGAGCTCAATCAAGTGTTGCCGATGATCCTGCCAGCAGATACCTGGCCGATGCAGCGCCGGGTGCTGTAGCGAACTTCGGGGGTGAACCCATCGAAGTGGTACTTGCCGCGATCAAGGATCGGATGGGGGATGTGCCGTGGGCGGTGTATGCCGTTGGCGACCCCATGCATCTGTTGGGGCATGGCGAAAGCCCGATGCGCTGGTCTGTGAGCGTTGCCAACGACCGGTTTGATGATTTCTGTCGCGAATACAGATTGCAGCGTTGGGCTGCCGGTAAAGGCGAGGGCGTGCTGGCGTGGCTGGTCGCGCCGCAAAACGAGGCCTGCGATGCAGATCTACCCGGGCTGGCAATACGTCTGGGTCACCGCTTGCAGACCGATGCCCTGGCTCGGGCCCAGATCACCCAGCGGGTGCTGTATGAAATCACCTATCTGGCCAGTTCTACCCGGGATCGTGGCGCTTTTCTGGAGGGGGTGCATCATCAGCTTGCCTCGCTGATTGATGCGGAGAACCTGTATCTCGCGCTTTACGATTCTGACACCGACAAGATTACCTACCCGTATTACGTCGACATCACAGATCTCGACGCGCTGGAGTCGGACGCGTCCGAATATCTGGATCGCTCACGGCTGTCGATGACCGGCTATGTCTTGAATAGCGCACAACCGCTGTTTGTCGACGCGGCAGGTATCGAACGGGCTCAGCTGCAAAAGCGGTTCTATTGCGTAGGTCATCGCCCGGAGTTCTGGATGGGCGCACCGCTGAAGAATGCTTCGGACGAAGTATTCGGCATGCTGGCCATGCAGGTATACGACGTTTCCCGGGTTTACAGTGCCGAGGACCGAGCCTTGTTTCTGGTTGTGGTTCGCCACGTGGCCATGGCACTGGATCGTATCCTGCATCGCGCCGATCTCGAACGAACCGTCATGTTGCGCACCCAGGAGCTCTCGGCCCTCAATAACGCCCTGCGTCAGGAAGTGGCCGAACGTGAGCGTGCCGAGCATCTGCAAAGTGCGCTGTTTCAGATAGCCGAATTGTCCAGTCAGCCTGGTGACATGGCTGAGCTGTTTCACAGCCTGCATCTGATCGTAGGTGAGTTGCTGGTCGCCCTGAACTTCTACATTGCACTGTTTGACAATTCCACGGGAGAAGTGACCTTTCCTTACTACGTCGATGAGCGCCAGGCTACTCGTCCGCAGGCCAGGCGTGGTCAGCGTGGCCTGACCGAGTATGTGATTCGTCAGCGTCGTGCCTGCCTGATCGACCAGGATGAAACCCTCAGGCTTGAAGCCAGCGGCGAGATTGATGTGGTGAGGGAGGGGATCCGTTCCTCGTCATGGCTGGGGATTCCGCTGTTCGACGGCAATGATGTGCGGGGTGTGCTTGCCGTCCAGAGTTACTCGCCGCTGGTGCGTTACTCGTTACGCGACCAGGAGTTGCTGACCTTCGTCTCCAGGCACATCGACACCGCGCTGTCCCGGCGCAGCGCTGCCGAAGCGGTACACACCGCCAACCTGCGGCTCGAAGCGCGTGTTCAGGACCGGACCCGAGAGCTGGATTACGCCAACGCCAAACTTCAGCACGAGAACTCGCATGACTCGCTCACCGGCTTGCCAAACCGTAGCCATTTGCAGCAGCGCCTGCATGCGGAATGGCTCGAGTTTCGCACCACCGGTCGTGATCTCGGTGTGATGTTCATCGACCTTGATCGCTTCAAGCTGGTCAACGACAGTCTGGGTCATCATTTTGGTGATCAGTTGCTGACTCAGGCTGCTGATCGCTTGCGTGGCTGCATGCGCGATTCTGATCTACTGGCACGACTGGGTGGCGATGAGTTTGCTGTACTGGCCGCTGGCGCTTCGCTGGATATGGCCATCGGTATTGCCGAGCGAATACTCGCAGCCTTTGATCTGCCGTTCTTCATTGACGGCCATGCGGTGTTTTCGTCCTGCAGTATTGGCGTAGTCGGGGCTGACAGTCAGTTTCATGAGATGCCTGCTGATTTGCTGCGTGATGCTGATATGGCCATGTATCGGGTCAAGAACGGTGGCCGGGACAGTTATGCGGTGTTCAACCAGGAGTTGCGCCGCGAGGTGTCGGACCAGGTCGAGCGCGAGGGTGCATTGCGTAATGCCCTCAAGCGCAAGGACGAGCTGATTCCGTATTTTCAGCCGATCATCGATGTGAACAGCGGCAAGCTGTTGGCTTTGGAGGCGTTGATCCGCTGGCGCCAACCCGATGGCAGGATTCTGGCTCCCGGTCAGTTCCTGCCCGCGCTGGAAGGCTTGCGTCTGATAGGGCGGCTGGACTTGTACATGTTGCGGCGTGTCGTGGAGATACTTGCACGGCCGGGCAACGAGCATTGGCCTACGGTGCATGTGAACTGCTCCAGCTACAGCATTACCCGCCCTGAGTTTGCCGGTGAAGTGCTGACACTGCTGGCAAATTACGAAATGGCGCCTTCACGAATTTGTCTGGAGCTTACTGAGGGCGCATTGGTTGCGGAGCCGGAATTGGCCCGGCAATCGATGAAGCAGCTCGCTGACCATGGCATGTCAGTGGTGCTGGATGATTTTGGCGCGGGTTTCTCGTCCCTCAGTTACGTCCATCAGTATCACTTCAGCGGTCTGAAGATCGACAAGTCGTTCACCCTTGAACTGACCACCAGCGCCCGCAGCCGGGCGATCGTGCGTGCAATTGTAAGGATGGCCGAGTCTCTTGATCTGACCGTTGTAGCGGAGGGCGTAGAAGATCAGGCCACCCTTGACCTGTTACGGGAGATCGGTGCGGGTCAGGCCCAGGGCTACTTCTTTGCTGTGCCGCTGCCCGAGGACAAACTGCTGTTGAGTGACAGGTAGTTGACCGGCAATCCTCGGCCACAATTGGCCGCCGATTGCCGTACCTCTTCTCGCGACCTTCGAGGTGCACGTCTGGACATCAGGCGTTCCGAGCGCTCCAGAGCAACGAGTCAAATGGCATCAGTCTTGCTACTCAGGTTGTGCATCACAACAGGCAGCAGGAGGTAAGCATGATTACCGCTAGTATCAGTGCGCTCCATCACCTGGTTTCTCAGGCGGTGGCTCGCAAGACTCAAGACGATGTGGCAACCGATGCGTTCTCCGTCCCAACCGGTGCTACCAGCCCGGTCCCGGCCGTGGATCCCGTCGCGCAAAACAGTGGCAGTCAGCAGAATGAGGCCTATGACGAAGCGTTTGCCAAAATGCTCCTCAGCCTGAAGACGGCTACGCAAAATACTGACAATGAGGCTGCACCTTCATTTGTATCTGCCGCCAGTGACAACAGCATTGCGGCCCGCGATTCTGCGGTAACCAGCGAAGCTGATGTGGCCGATGCAGCATCGAAGTTCACCTCAGCTCAGCAGGAGTTCTCGGATTACATGAACTTGACGCCCGCGGAGAAGATGCGCGAGCAACTGACTGGTGTCAGCAAGGAAGAGTACGATTCCATGTCGCCTGAACAGAAGCTGGACGTCGACACTAAACTTCAGGCAGCCCTGAAAGAGCAGCAGCAACAGACTACCGCTGATGTAAACAGCAAAATCCTGGCGGCCCGGTTGGCGCTGGTTTAAGGCATTACTGGCAAGAGCAACGCAGATCTGTGGGATTGCCATAGGACCTGTGGGAGCTGAGCTTGCTCGCGATAAACGATAACGCGGTATGTCTTCAAGCTGGGTCTCATGCATCGCGAGCAAGCTCAGCTCCCACAAGTTTCTGTGTTTGCCTTTCAAAAGGGTAGGCTACTACCCCAACTGATTCCGATACGGCAAATCCGGTCCGACCTTGGTGCAGGTCAGCGCTGCTGCCTGTACGGCGAACCCGAGCATTTCATCCACCGTTTCCTTGCGCAGGGTTGGCAAGCTGAGCGGGTCATCCAGATGGCGCTCGGTCAGGAAGGTAATCAACGCGGCCTGGAAAGTGTCGCCTGCGCCAACCGTGTCGGCAGTCACGACCTTCTGCGCAGCAACTGACCAGCTTCCGTGCTGGCGAGTAAAGACCGTTGCTCCCTCAGTACCCTGAGTCAACACCACCAACTGACAACGCTTGCTCAGCCAGCTCTGGGCGACGACCTGTGGGTCTTTGTCCGGGTAGAGCAGGCTCAAGTCTTCGTCGCTGACCTTGATAATGTGCGCGTGCTCGGCAAAGGCGCTGATCTGCTCGCGCCAGCGGTTGATATCCGGTGCCGGGTTGAGGCGTACATTCGGATCCAGGGTGATCAGCCGTTTGCCGCTTTCTCTCGCCACCAAAGCCAGCAGCGTGTCGGCGATGGGCTGGACCACCAGTGAGAACGAGCCGACATGAATCCCGCGTACCTGTTCATCCAGCTCCGGCAGGTGTTCAAGGCGCAGTTGTCGATCCGCGCAGCCTTCGCCACGAAAGCTGTAGTGCGGTGAACCGTCTGCCCTGACTGCCACCATGGCAAGGGTCGTCGGGGCGTCGAAGTCGATCAGGTAGTCGGGCCTGACGCCTTCTTTATCCAGCACGCTGCGCAAGCGCTGACCCAGATAGTCACTGGACAGCCCGGCAAACAGTCCCGCATCGATGCCAAGGCGGCGAAGGCCCACGGCTACGTTGAAAGGTGAACCGCCCGCAATTGCCTGAAAGCCCAGTTTGTTGAGCTGCCCGCTGTTGTCGGGCTGGCTGAAAAAGTCGAACAGTGCTTCGCCACAAACGAGAAACATAGGTGCTCCTGAAATAAATACGTCAGTCGGGCGAGGAACGCGAGCTCACAGCGCCTGCAACTGATTGCGATACCGCTCATAGACCTGCTGATAGTCGGCGACGTTCTGCGGGACGGGACGGGTTTCACTGCTGTTATCAAGGCTCACGCAGCGGGCACATAGAATATCCAGCGTTTCGCCTGTCTCTTGCCGATTGGCGTGACACCAGGCGGCTTGAATGGCAGCGCCCAGCGCCGCCGCTTCGGCCTGCTCGGTGCAGATCACCGGCGTATCCATGATATCGGCGACTATCTGCCGCCAGATGGCGCTCTTGGCACCGCCGCCGATCAGCCGAATGTTAGCGCTTTTGATGCCGCTGGCGCGCAACAGATCCAGGCCGTAACGCAAACCGAACGTGGTGCCCTCTACTACCGCCCGACACAGGTTGGCCTGGGTCAGATTGGTAGCATCCAGACCCAGAATGCTGCCGGTGGCATGGGGCAGGGCAGGCACGCGTTCGCCATTGAGAAACGGCAGCATCGACACGCCCTCGGCACCAATCGGGGCCTGACCGACGGCGTTGTTGAAGGCTGCGATATCCAGCCCCAACAGCTCACGAATAACGCCTGTGGCATTGGTCAGGTTCATGGTGCAGATCAAGGGCAGCCAGCCGCCGGAGGATGAGCAGAACGTCGCCACCGAAGCCTGTTCACTCACGCGTGCCTGATCGGCAAAGGCATAGACGGTGCCCGACGAACCGAGGCTCATGGTGATTGCACCGGGATGAATATTGCCTGTGCCGATGGCCCCCATCATGTTGTCGCCGCCGCCACTGGAAATCACCGCGGCGGGGTTGATGCCCAGACGTCGGGCAATCTCCGGCAAGACAGTGCCAACCGGCTCGTGCGCTTCCAGCAATTGGGGCAGTGCCCGGCTCAGGTTGCCGCTGGGATCTATGTGCTCAAGGATCGCCATATCCCACTGCCGGGTGCGCACATTGAAATACCCGGTGCCCGACGCATCGCCATATTCGCTGGCGCAACGTCCGGTCAGCCAGTAATTGAGGTAATCATGGGGCAGCAGAGTCTTGTTGATACGGGCAAAGAGTTCGGGGTGCTGCTCCTTGGTCCAGAGCAGTTTGGATACGGTGTAGCCCGGTGCAATGGCAACGCCAAGGCGCTGCAGCGAACCCTTTTCGCCACCGAGATACTCCAGCAATTGGTCATTTTGCGGGGTGCTTTCGGTGTCGCACCACAGTTTGGCCGGGCGTAGCACCTGGCCGTCGGCATCCAGGAGTACAAGGCCGTGTTGCTGGCCCGAGACGCCGATGCCGAGTATCTGCTGTCCGGAAATGCCCGCCTCAAGCAGCGCTTCGGCAGTCGCCTGCTCGAAGGCCGTCAGCCATTGCTGCACATCCTGTTCACGGCGACCGTTATGGCCACTGATCATGCTGTGCGGCGCAGAGCCCTGGCCCAGCACCTGACCGGTGCGGGCGTCGAGGACAATGGCCTTGGTGCCTTGGGTGCCGCAATCGATTCCGAGAAACATAGGCACCTCAGGCTGTTTTGGCCAACAGGTTTTCCAGAGTTTTGCTGACGCCCAATTGCTTAAGGCTGTTCAGGTTCTTTTCAAAGGCCGCGACAAATTCGGCTGACCGTGGAATGGCAGTGCCGAAAATCTCCTCGACGTCCAGCAACCGTTGCACGATCAGGACATCGTCGGCCACCAGCGCCTTACAGAAATCCGCACGAGGGTCGACGATCTTGTAGGCCACGCCGTTTTCGCCTTCGCTGCCTTGCAGGTACAACGCCCAGGCCGCCACCACTAACGAGGCGCGCTCCAGGTTGCCATGATCAAGAATCAACTGATTGATGGTGGGGACGGTGAATTTGGGAAACTTCGACGACCCATCCGAGCAGACGCGCTCCAGCTGATCCGCAATCGCCTGATTGGAAAACCGCTCGATCAGCGTGTCCTTGTAGCCTTCCAGGTCGATTCCCGGCACAGAAGCCAGTTGCGGTGTGACATCCAGATCCATGTACGCGCGGATATAGGCAACGAACAATGGATCATTCATGGTCTCGTGAACGAAGCGATAGCCCCTGAGTGCGCCCAGATAGGTCAGCGCCAGGTGGCTGCCGTTGAGCAGCTTGATCTTCATCTCTTCGTAGGGCGTGACGTCGTGGGTGAATTGCACGCCGACTTTTTCCCAGGCCGGACGACCATCGACAAATTTGTCCTCCAGCACCCATTGCACGAAGGGCTCGCAGACCACCGGCCACGCATCATCAATGCCTTTTTCGTCGGCGAGCTTCAGGCGATGGGATGTGCTGGTCATCGGCGTGATGCGGTCGACCATGGCGTTGGGAAAGCTGACCTGTTCGGCGATCCAGTCATGCAAATCCGGGTTGCCCTGGGCAGCGAACGCCAGCAGCGCTTTACGCGCGACGGCGCCGTTGTGCGGCAGGTTATCGCAGGACATCACGGTAAAAGCCGGTGTACCCGCAGCGCGCCGTTTTGCCAAAGCTGCGCATAGCAATCCGAAGACAGTGCGTGGTGCGTCTGGATACGCCAGGTCATGCTGGATCTGCGGCAAGTGAGTCATGAACTGGCCGTTACTGTCATCAATGCAGTAACCGCCTTCGGTAATGGTCAGCGACACAATGCGAATCTGCGGGCTGGCCAGCTTGTCTATGACGGTCTGGATATCGTCTTCTGCCAGCAGCATGCCGCTGATGGACGCGATGATCCGGGTTTCGGTGTCGGGCGTATCGCCCAGCTCATAGAGGGTGTAGAGGTAATCCTGACCCGCGAGGGCATCACGCACGCCGCGGTCCTCCGGGCGCAAACCGATACCGCAAATGCTCCAGTCCAGGCCCTCGCCGCTGTTCATCAGCGCGTCGGTGTAAAACGCCTGATGCGCACGATGGAAGCCACCCACGCCAATGTGAGCAATACCTTGTGTAGTACTTTGCGGGTTGTAGCCGGGCAGGGCGATGCTGCGCTCAAGCTGAGACAGATTCTGTTTGTTCAATTTCATGGCGATGATCCCTGAGTATCAGGCGGCGACCGGCAGGGCTTTGGCAATCACCAGGCCCTGAGCGTCGAACAAGTGGCAGTGAGCGCTATCCAGATGCAGATTGAGCGTGTCGCCATACTGGCTGGCCAGATCCCCGCGTATACGCATGGTCAAGGCTTCCCCGGAGCGGGTGCGCACGTGGCAATAAGTGTCGCTGCCCAAACGCTCACTGACGTCGGCAATGACCTGCATCTGGCAGTCGCCTTCTTTGGCAAGGTTCAAGTGCTCCGGTCGGATGCCGAGGGTGACCGGATCGCCGACGCTCTGTTGTGCACTGCCGAACGGCAAGTTAATGACTGCGCCCGCATCGAGCGTCACTTCGCAGCCGCCTGCATCGACGCGGCTGATCATGCCTTTGAGAAAGCCCATTTTCGGTGTGCCGAGGAAACCCGCGACAAACAGATTGGCCGGATGGTGATAAAGCTCAAGCGGGGAGCCCACCTGCTCGACCTTGCCGCCATTGAGCACCACGACTTTGTCGGCCAGGGTCATGGCTTCGACCTGATCGTGGGTCACGTAAATCATCGTCGCTTGCAGTTCTTTGTGCAGGCGCGACAACTCAAGACGGGTTTGCACGCGCAGGGCGGCGTCAAGGTTCGACAAGGGCTCATCGAACAGGAAGATTTTCGGGTTGCGCACGATGGCGCGACCAATGGCTACCCGCTGGCGCTGACCGCCGGACAGCTGTTTGGGTTTGCGCTCCAGCAGTGGACCCAGCTCAAGGATGCGCGCTGCCTCATCGACTTTCTTTTTGATCACGGCTTTGTCGCCACCGGCCAGATCCAGAGCAAAAGACAGGTTCTTGCCCACGGTCATGTGCGGGTACAGGGCGTAGGTCTGGAAGACCATGGCCAGGTCACGCTTGGCAGGCGTCACTTGGGTGATGTCCCGGCCATCCAGCTCAATGGTGCCGGAGGTGACATCCTCCAGCCCGGCGATCAATCGCAGCAGGGTGGATTTGCCGCAGCCCGACGGCCCCACGAAGACCACGAATTCGCGATCTATCACGTCCAGATCAATGCCTTTGATGATCTGGTGACCGTCGAAGCCTTTTTGCAGATTTCTGATGCTGAGGTTAGCCATGGTGGCCTCCGTTCTTATTCTTTAAACCTGATGGGTACTTCTGTAGGAGTGAGCTTGCTCGCGATGGGGGCAGACGCTCGGCAAAAATATCGCCTGATATGACGCTATCGCGAGCAAGCTCACTCCTACAGGGGGCGGTGTTTAGTACAACACAGCGGGTTATTTCACGGCCCCGAACGACAGGCCGCGTACCAGTTGCTTCTGACTGATCCAGCCGAAGATCAGGATCGGCGCGCAGGCCAGGGTCGACACAGCGGAGAGCTTGGCCCAGAACAACCCTTCGGGGCTGGAGTAGGAGGCGATCAGCGCAGTCAGTGGCGCAGCGTTGGACGAGGTGAGGTTCAGCGACCAGAACGCCTCGTTCCAGCACAGGATCAGCGACAACAGCGCAGTGGATGCCAGGCCGCCTTTGCAGATCGGGATCAGCACCTTGAAGATTTCCTGGCGAGTGCTGGCACCGTCCAGTCGCGATGCCTCGAGGATTTCACCGGGGATATCCTTGAAATAGGTGTAAATCATCCAGACCACGATGGGCAGGTTGATCAGCGTGTAGATCACAATCAGCGCAATGCGGCTGTCCAGCAGGCCGAAGGTCTTGGCCAGCAGGTAGATCGGCATCAGCACGCCCACCGGGGGCAGCATCTTCGTCGACAGCATCCACAACAGCGTGCTCTTGGTCCGTTTGGTTTCGAAAAAAGCCATGGAGTAGGCCGCAGGTACCGCGATCAGCATGCACAGAATCGTTGCGCTGAACGAGATGACCACCGAGTTCCAGGCGAAGTGGAAGTAGTCACTGCGCTCCTGGATGTGCAGGTAGTTTTCCAGGGTCGGCGTAAAGATAAATTGCGGCGGCGTGGCGAACGCGTCGATTTCGGTCTTGAAGCTGGTCAGGACCATCCAGAAAATCGGGAAGAAGATCAGCGCGGCGATCACCCAGCACAGCGTGCCGAGCAGCACGCTCTGCAGGCGTCGGGATTGTTTGAGCGTCATCATGATTCGGCCCTCAGGACTTGTCGGTGAGGTTTTTGCCGATCATCCGGATCAGGATGATTGCAGCAATGTTGGCAATGACCACGGCAATCAAACCGCCAGCGGACGCCATGCCCACGTCGAATTGCAGCAAGGCCTGGTTGTAGATCAGGTACGCCAGGTTGGTCGATGCGAAACCCGGACCGCCATTGGTGGTGGTGAAGATTTCCGCGAATACCGAGAGCAGGAAGATGGTTTCGATCATCACCACCACGGCGATCGGCCGGGCCAGATGCGGCAGCGTCAAATGCCAGAAAATAGCGATAGGCCCGGCACCATCAAGCCGTGCGGCTTCTTTCTGCTCCTGATCCAGCGATTGCATGGCGGTCATCAGGATCAGGATGGCGAACGGCAGCCACTGCCACGAGACAATAATGATGATCGACAGCAGTGGGTAATTGGCCAGCCAGTCAATCGGCTGGGCACCAAACAGCTTCCAGACCCAGGCGAGGATGCCGGACACCGGATGGAAAATCAGGTTCTTCCAGATCAGCGCGCCTACGGTGGGCATGATGAAGAATGGCGAAATCAACAATACCCGCACGATGCCGCGCCCGAGAAACTCGCTGGCTTCCAGCAGGGCAGAAATCAGCACCCCCAACACCACGCTGATCAACAGCACACTGCCGACCAGCAACAGCGTATTGGTCGCGCCAGGAAGAAATCCGCTGTCGGTGACGAAGTATTCGAAGTTTTCGAGCCCGACGAACTCGTTCTCGCCGGGGTTGAGCAGGTTGTAACGAATCAGCGAGAAGTAGATGGTCATGCCTAGCGGGACGATCATCCACACCAGCAACAGCAGGACCGATGGGCTGACCAGAAACCAGCCGGGTTTGGTCACGCTGCCTTTAACTGACGGGTTATCGTCAGGCGTGAGGGCCTGAGGCTTGATAGTTGAGGTTGTCATGATGGCGATCCTGGGTGCAAAAGGAGAGCAGGGTGTCGAGGCGCGCGCGCCCCGACTAATAGTCAGCTGCGACTATTTCTTTGGATAACCTGCTCGCTTCATGTCTCGCTCGGTGGAGCTTTGCGCGTTTTTCAATGCGGCATCAGGTGTTGCCGTACCTACCAGAGCCGCGGAGAACTGCTGACCAACTGAAGTGCCGATGGCCTGAAACTCGGGAATGGTCACCAGTTGAATGCCAACATAGGGCACTGGTTTGAGGGTTGGCGCTTTCGGCGTCACGGCCTTCAGCGATTCCAGAGTGATATTGGCGAACGGCGCAGCTTTCTTGTAGGCATCGGTGTAGGTCGAGGCGCGAGTCCCTGGCGGTACGTTGGACACGCCGTCTTTCTCGGCCACCAAAGCTGCGTACTCTTTTGAGGTCGCCCATTCGGTAAAGGCTTTGGCGTCGGTCTGGTTTTTTGCGCTGGTCGGGATCGCCAGTGCCCATGAATACAGCCATGCCGAACCTTTGTCGGTGACTTCATGAGGGGCGTAAGTGAAGCCTACGCTGTCAGCGACCTTGCTCTGGCTCTTGTCGGTGACAAAGGAACCGGCAACGCTGGCGTCGACCCAGATGGCGCATTTGCCGCTGTTGAACAGGGCGAGGTTTTCGTTGAAGCCGTTGCTCGAGGCGCCTGGTGGGCCAGATTTCTTCATGGTGTCGACGTAGAAAGTTAGCGCGTTTTTCCATTCCGGTTGATCAAACTGCGGTTTCCATTGCTCATCGAACCAGCGCCCGCCAAACGAGTTGGCGACGGTGGTGATCAGCGCCATGTTCTCGCCCCAGCCGGCCTTGCCTCGCAGGCAGATACCGTACTGTTCTTTGGACTTGTCGGTGAGTTTGTCAGCGAATTCGGCGATCTGCGTCCAGGTAGGACGTTCAGGCATGGTCAGACCCGCAGCCTTGAACAGGTCGGTGCGGTAGTAGGTGATCGAGCTTTCGGCATAGAAGGGCAGTGCAAACAGTTTGCCGTCCACCGACAGGCCATCGCGCACTGACGGGAAAACGTCGTCCAGCGCGTAGCTGGCGGGCAGGTCCTTCATCTCCTGCAGCCAGCCTTTGGCGCCCCACAGCGACGCCTCGTACATGCCGATGGTCAGCACGTCGAACTGGCCGCCCTTGGTGGCAATGTCTGTGGTCAGGCGCTGGCGCAGGACGTTCTCTTCGAGGACGACCCACTTGAGTTTGATATCGGGATGTTGTTCTTCGAAGGTTTTCGACAGCCGCTGCATGCGGATCATGTCGCTGTTGTTGACCGTAGCGATAGTGACTTCGCCCGCAGATGCGGTGGCGCAGAGTGTCAGACAGGTACCGGCAAGCAGAACTTTTGCAGAGGTCTTCATTTATCACTCCTCTTCCGCGCCCTTAGAGCTACAGAAGGTCGGTTATTGTTTTTGTGTCTTCCGGAGGTGTGGAAGATGTGGATTGATTACAGCGGGCGCAGGCGCAGATGACAAATCCTGCATGACACTTGGACTGATACTTTTTTGTACTCGATTGGCGCCTGAAAAATCCACGCAGGGCTGCCGCAACCTTCTCGCGACCGTCTGCGACGCAGTTTCAGCGTAGACGTTGATTGAGTACGCGCGGAGAATCAGTACAGGTTTTGTTCGGTGAGGCGCTGAACGGCCAGCCGTCGATAATGCGACGGGGTCATGCCCTTGAGTTGCTGAAAGCGTCGATTGAAGTTTGAAATATTGTTGAAGCCTGATTCGAAACACACGTCCGTCACGGGCTTGTCGCCGTCGGCCAGCAGCTCACAGGATTTACTGATGCGCAGACGATTGACGAATTCGACGTAGCAGCGGCCGGTGGCTTGCTTGAAGACCCTGGAGAAGTAAGTAGGCTTCATGCCGAGATAATCGGCTACTTCTTCCAGCGGCAGTTCCCGCGCGTAGTTGGCGAAGATGTAATCGACGGCCTTGTTGGTGCGATCGACACTGTGTTCATCGGCGATCGGTGCCGAGTTGCTGCCGGACAGCAACTGGTAGTCATCGCTGCCCGCCAGTAATTCAAGCAGGATGAGAAAGTGGCCCAGGCGGGTGATGCCTTTGGAGTCGGCGATCTTCTGCATCAGTTTCGTGGCTTGGCGAATGGTCCGTTTGCAGCGGAACTCGATGCCGTACTGCGCACGTTCCAGCAAGGGCGCCAGGGTCTTCAGTTCGGCGAATATCTGGCTGCCGCTTTCGAATAACTCGTCAGTGAAATTCACCAGCATGTCGCGCTTGGTGACGACCTCGTCCTCTTCGATCTGGCTGATCCAGTTATGAGGCAGATTGGGCCCGGTGAGGAACAGGGACTCGGGATAGAAGTTACCGATGTAGTCGCCGACAAAGACCTTGCCGGAACTGGCCACGATCAGGTGCAGTTCGTATTCCTTGTGAAAGTGCCAACGCACCAAAGGACAGGGGAAGCCGTGTTCGCGATAGATGATCGACAAGCCGTTATGGTCGTCCATCAATTCATATGAGGGGTCGGTGACTCTTGTTGTTTTTGTCATCATGTGGCCGATATCCAGAATGCCAGGCTGCTAATGTGCACTATCTGAGTGTGCGATAGCATCCAGAGTTTCCTGTGGCAACTGGCACGCTCGCTTCAGGATGCAACCTGTGTGGAAGATTCTATGATCGCGTATGACCTGTGGGAGCAGGGCTTGCCCGCGATGCATGAGACGCAGCCACAAGACACACCGCGTTATCGTTTATCGCCGGATTGCCGGATTGCCGGATTGCGCCCAGACCAGGCATCTCTTCCACAGGGCTTTGAGTTTGATGCACCACCTGCGCCATTCAGTTCCGTCTGGAGTGAACTCATGAAAACCATCCTCCTGATCGGCATCGGTTCCGGCAATCCGGAGCAGATCACCATTCAGGCCATCAATGCGCTGAATCGCGCCAAGGTGTTCTTCGTGCTTGATAAAGGTTACGCAAACGACGACTTGCTGCGCCTGAGGAAGGATATCTGTGAGCGTTACATCACCGGTGATGACTATCGCTTGCTGCAGGTCAGCGACCCCTCCCGGGAGGACGATCCACATTCCTACCAGCAAGGTGTTGCACGCTGGCATGAGCAACGGGCGGCGTTGTTTCAGCGACTGATCATTGATGAAGTAGAGGCGGGTCAAACGGCGGCTTTCCTGGTCTGGGGTGAGCCGACGCTGTACGACAGCACCTTAAGAGTCTTCGAGTTGATTCTTGATAAGTCGTCTCAAATCTTTGATTATCAAGTGATTCCTGGAATAAGTAGTGTGCAGGCATTGGCGGCGCAGCATCGTATTCCATTGAATCGTATTGGCGAACCTATCCATATCACCACCGGGCGCAGGCTGGCGCTTGAGCACAATGCAGCACTTGAGAACACCATCGTAATGCTTGATGCACACTGCACGTTTGAGCGGTTTCTTAACCAGGGCCTGCATATTTACTGGGGAGCTTATCTGGGTACGCCGGATGAAATCCTGATCGCGGGGCCGCTGGATGAGGTGTGTGAGCAGATCAAGAACGCGAGAGCGAAGGCGCGGCAGGAGAAGGGCTGGATCATGGATACGTATCTGTTGAGAAATGATATGTAGATTCTAGGTATTATCCATAACTCATTGTTTATATTGGTTAATGTGAAAATATTTAAATGGAATGGGGTTTTGTTGCAGGAACGAATCTCTGTGGGAGCCGGGCTTGCCCGCGATCAACGATGACGCGATGTACCTCATGCCCCGCGACACCTGAATCGCCGTAGGACCGGCTTCAGCCGGGAGAGCGGTGTTTCAGTTGAAGAAAATTAGCCAGTATTCCGACGCCCTCCCGGCTAAAGCCGGTCCTACGGGACTGCGCAGGTTATGTGGGAGCCGGGCAAGCCTTGCTCCCGCATGGGGTCGATACATGACTCAAGGACTAACCGGATTACGATTCTTCGCCTCAATCCACTGCGCCATGTACTGAGTGCTCTTTTGATGGTGGTGTCGCAGCATTGCGCCGGTAAAGTTTGCCGTTCGGTGGGCTTGCAGGTTCTGACGCAGGAACTCGATACGGGCAATCAGGCTCGCACAATGTTCCTGGTGCCTGTAGCGCGCTTCAAGCAGTTCCCAGCCAGCGCTCTGCGCTTCATGCCAACGCTCTTCATCCTCATACAGGCGCACTGCTGCATCAGCGATTTCGGCGGCGCTGCTTGCAACGCTGCCGGGCCAGGGCAGGTTGCCGCTCATGGCTTCAGCACCGATCGGCGTGGTGACGGTTGGCGTGCCGCACAACATGGCGTCGACGATCTTGCCTTTGACACCCGCGCCGAAGCGTAATGGCGCCAGGCAAATACGCGCCTCGGACATCACCTTCAATGCGTCTTCCGCCCAATTCATCACATGGAAGCCCTGCGCCGCGTTGTGCAGCGCAGTGGCTTTGGGTGGCGTGTAGGAGCCGTAGATATGCAGCTGAGCCTTGGGCAGTTGCTGACGTATCAGCGGCCAGATGGCGTTCTTCATCCAGAGCACCGCATCCCAGTTAGGCGCGTGTCGGAAGTTGCCGATACTCAGAAAGTGCGCTCGCTCGCTGAACGGGCGCGCTGTCGCAGGGACATCGCTGACCATCAGCGGACACCAGTGCAAGATCCCCTCCGGCACCCGGAATTCACGGGCAAGCAACTGCATTTCCACGTCGGACGTCATCAGGCTGAGGTCGGAGCGGTACAGGGCGGCGATCTCGCGCTGGGCCAGATCGCCGGTTGCCATCGCAGAAAAAATGTCACACTCTGATTCTTCAAAAAAGCTATTCAAATCATCAGTTTGCTCTGCATTACTCAAGTGGTTTTTGAGCTGCTGGTGGCGCGCATGACGCAGGCTTTGCAGGTCTGAGGTCTCCAGCAGTCGCAGGGCATTGGGGCAATGTTTCTCTACCCGCCAGCCAAATTGCTCCTCGATCATGAACTGATCGAAGAGGACGATATCCGGCTGCAATTCACTGATGAACACATCGAAGCTGCTGTTGTTCAGCTCAATGTCGACCTCACGAATCCCCAGCTCAGCCAGGTTTGCCTTGTGCTCGCCTTCGGTGGCTGGGCTGGCAAAGGTGATTTGCCAGCCTTGTTCCAGAAAGCACTGGATCAATTGCATGACATGACCGCTGGCGGCCGAGGAGCGAGGCTCGGGCCACACATAGCCAATGATCAATACATGGGTTGTCGCGTCCGAAACGGAGCTGTCCGGTAATGGCTGCGAATCGTGCTTATCCAAGAATGCTTTTTACCTTGTCACGCAATTGATCAATCGAGAACGGTTTGCCGATGTTGTGCATGCCTGCCGGGACATCAATGCTTTCGGCATAACCGCTGGCGAAAAGAACCGGCAGAGACGGGCGAAGCTTGCACGCAATCGCAGCCAGCTCTTTGCCATCCATGCCTGGAAGGCCAAGGTCGGTCATCATCAAATCAATGACCTTCGATTCGTCTTCAAGCACTTTTTGAGCCTCTTCACCGTCCTCAGCTTCGAGCACTGTGTATTCCAGCTCTTCCAGCACGTCGACGATCAGCATGCGGACAATGGCGTCGTCTTCGACCACTAGAATGGTGCTGGCAGGAACGGACATAGGTGATTTCCTTAAAATCTGCAGGGTCGGCGTAATGCGACCGGTACGGGTAAGCAAAATAACGCTGGAGGTGCCAGCTAGCAACATTTGCACTCGTTTGAGTGAGTGGTAAGGCGAGCTGTACCACTGATGAAACGAATAATGCGTTCTTAGGCAGCTAAATGTCAGAAAATTCAGATATCTGTGTGAGAAATGAGAGTCTTTTTCTTAATATTACGGCAAACTTCATGGTTTGATGATCACCAAGGATGACTCATGATCCGTCCGTCTACTGTCGATGAGCAACGTTTTCGTAAATTGCTTGGCCGCAACGTCACTTTACCCCTGAGTGTGGGTGTTATCAGCGCGGTCTTTTTCATCGGTCTGATCAGCTATTTGCTGTCAGTCATCCAGTGGGTCGAGCACACCGACCGAGTGATCAACAATACCAATCGCGCGCTGAAGCTTTCCATCGATATGGAAACCGGTATGCGTGGTTATTTGCTGGCGGGTGACGAACGTTATCTCGACCCGTATGAGCTGGCAAAACCGGCGCTCACTGCAGAGCTGAAGGGGCTTGAGGTACTCGTTGCCGATAACCCGCCTCAGGTTGACCGGCTCAAGCGTATCCAGGCATTGCAGGAAGACTGGGGTCAGTACGCTGAGGAGATGATTAATCAGCGGCGGATAAAAGGCGAGTTCGTGGCCCCGCTACGGACTGGGCGAGGCAAGCGCCTGACGGACGAGATTCGCAGCCAGTACGAAGAAGTTGTCGCTGTAGAGCAGCAATTGCGTCTCGCGCGCAATGCCGACGTCACACGCACAACCGTCCTGTCAGTCAGCCTTTACCTTGTTTTTGTTCTGTGTGTCAGCGGATTTCTTGCGTACATCGGTCGTCGGGATCTGCTGGCCTTGTCCAGTACTTATGGCGACAACCTCAAGCTTCAGGAAGAAAACGCCGAGCGCCTGAAAAAAGTCGCCTGGCTGCGCAATGGTCAGAGTGAGCTGGCTGAACAGGTATTGGGTCAATTAACGCTGAATACCCTGGGGTCCAACGTCCTGCAATTCTTCGCTCAGTATCTGGGCAGTGTGGTTGCGGCCGTTTACGTGCGTCAGGAGCACGGCGGCCTCAGGCGCGTCGCGTCCTATGGTTTCTCCCGTGAGCAGGAACAGCACGAGCAGTCCCTCTACAGTGGCGAAGGCGTGATCGGTCAGGCTGCGCAGCAAGACAAGATCATCCGTCTTGATGATGTACCGAGTAATTATTTCAAGGTGTCTTCCGGGCTGGGTGAGGGCGACCCACGCAGCATTCTCGTGGTGCCCACCAGCAACGATGATCAGGTCAACGGCGTCATCGAGCTGGGTTTCCTGCGTTCTCTGACCGAGAGCGATGTCGAGTTCATGGAGCTGATTGCCGAGAACGTGGGCACCTCCATCGAAGCGGCGCGTTATCGTCAGCGTTTGCAGGAAGTATTGGCTGAAACCCAACAGCTCAACGAAGAGCTGCAGGTCCAGCAGGAAGAACTGCGCACCGCCAACGAAGAGCTGGAAGAGCAGTCGAGGATTCTCAAGGAATCTCAGGCGCACTTGGAAACCCAACAGGCTGAACTTGAGCAGACCAACGAGCAATTGGCCGAGCAGGCTCAGGTCCTTTCCGAGCAGCGTGATGCGCTTGATCGGAAGAATGAAGAGCTGAACGTTGCTCAAGTCGAGCTTGAAAATCGTGCTGACGAGCTGCAGCGTTCAAGCAAGTACAAGTCCGAATTCCTTGCCAACATGTCCCACGAGCTGCGCACGCCGCTCAACAGTTCGTTGATTCTGGCCAAGCTGCTGGCTGAAAACCCGACGGACAATCTCACCGCCGAACAGGTCAAGTTTGCCGAATCGATCTATTCAGCCGGTAATGATCTGCTCAACCTGATCAACGATATTCTGGATATTTCCAAGGTCGAAGCCGGCAAGCTGGACATGCGCCCGGAAAACAGCAGCGTGTCTCGTCTGGTAGAAGGGCTGCGCAATATGTTCCAGCCATTGGCCCTCGACAAGAAGCTTGATTTCCATGTGGAGCTGCAGGCCGGTGCGCCGACCATGCTCTACACCGATCGCCAGCGCCTGGAACAGATCCTGAAAAACCTGCTGTCGAACGCTATCAAGTTCACCGAAACCGGCACTGTCAGCATGATCGTCTCGCGTCAGCCGGGCGCAGGGATTGTCTTTACGGTGCGCGATTCCGGGATCGGCATTGCAGCAGAGCAGCAGGAAAGCATCTTCGAAGCCTTCCGCCAGGCTGATGGCACCACCAACCGCCGTTATGGCGGCACCGGTCTGGGGTTGTCCATTTCCCGGGATCTGGCGCGGTTGCTCGGCGGTTCGATCAGTGTAACCAGCGAGCCGGGGCAGGGCAGTATCTTCACCCTGTTTCTGCCTGAACAGTATGTCGAGTCGGTGCAGCTGGTATATGGCGAAGTCCCTGCGCCAATCCCCGCTCCGGTCATGCCGGTCATGCCTGTGCATGCATTGGCATCTTTGCCGCCGGCTGCGGCAGCAGTTCCCGCGACACCCGCTAAAGCGCCTGTGCCGAGCTTCGCCGATGACCGCGAAAAGCTGCCGTCGAGCAAACGCTGCATTCTGGTGATTGAAGACGAAGTGGCTTTCGCCAAAATCCTTTTCGACCTGGCTCACGAGCTGGGTTACCACTGCCTTGTTGCCCATGCCGCCGATGACGGTTTCAACCTGGCGGCTCAGTTCACCCCGGACGCAATCCTTCTGGACATGCGCCTGCCGGATCATTCCGGGCTGACGGTTTTGCAGCGCCTGAAAGAGCTGGCGCCAACGCGACACATCCCGGTTCACGTGATTTCCGTTGAAGATCGTCAGGAAGCGGCCATGCACATGGGCGCTGTGGGCTATGCGGTGAAGCCGACCACCCGTGAAGAGCTCAAGGATGTCTTCGCCAAGCTCGAATCCAAGCTGACCCAAAAGGTCAAACGTATCCTGCTGGTGGAAGATGACGCCCTGCAACGCGACAGCATTGCGCGGTTGATCGGGGACGACGACATTGAAATCACCGCAGTAGGTTTCGCCCAGGATGCGCTGGACCTGCTGCGCGACAATATCTATGACTGCATGATCATCGACTTGAAGTTGCCAGACATGCTGGGCAATGAGTTGCTCAAGCGTATGTCCACCGATGAAATCTGCTCGTTCCCGCCCGTCATCGTCTATACCGGTCGCAACCTGACCCGCGATGAAGAAGCCGAGCTGATGAAATATTCACGCTCGATCATCATCAAGGGCGCGCGCTCACCCGAACGCTTGCTCGATGAAGTCACGCTGTTCCTGCACAAGGTTGAGTCGCAGCTCTCCAACGAGCGCCAGAAGATGCTCAAGACCGCGCGCAGTCGCGACAAGGTCTTTGAAGGGCGCAGGATTCTGGTCGTCGACGATGACGTACGTAATATCTTTGCCCTGACCAGCGCGCTGGAGCACAAGGGCGCGGTGGTCGAAGTTGCGCGTAACGGCTTCGAGGCCATCAGCAAGCTGAACGAAATCGAAGATATCGATCTGGTGTTGATGGACGTGATGATGCCGGAGATGGATGGCTATGAAGCGACCATCGAGATTCGCAAGGATCCACGCTGGCGCAAGCTGCCGATCATCGCCGTGACTGCCAAAGCCATGAAGGATGACCAGGAGCGTTGTCTGCAGGCTGGCTCAAATGACTATCTGGCCAAACCTATTGACCTGGACCGACTGTTCTCGCTGATACGTGTCTGGCTGCCCAAAATGGAACGTATTTGAGTTGGATGAGCCCAAGCTGAGCATCCAGCCCGCACCTAAAGGTTCCGCCATGTCTCAAGACAGAAACACGGACATCGAAATACGTCTGTTGATTGAGGCTATTTATCTCAAGTACAGCTACGATTTTCGTGACTACTCCGGCGCATCGGTGAAGCGCCGCATCAGTCACGCGCTGCGCCAGTTTGACTGCACGACTATTTCTGCATTGCAGGAACGGGTTATTCACGACCCTCAGGCCTTCATGCAATTGCTGCAATTTCTGACGATTCCGGTCAGCGAGATGTTTCGCGATCCGTCGCATTTTCTGGCGATTCGTCAGGAGGTAGTTCCGCTGTTGCGCACCTACCCGTCAATCAAGGTCTGGATTGCCGGATGCAGCACGGGCGAAGAGGTTTACTCGATGGCCATTCTGCTGCGCGAAGAAGGCCTGCTGGACCGGACGATCATTTACGCCACTGATATCAACCCGAGCTCGCTGGACAAGGCGAGGCAGGGGATTTTCTCTATGGAAAATGTCCGTGCTTATACCGATAACTACCAGAAGGCGGGCGGTCAGTGCGCGTTTTCCGATTACTACACCAGCGCCTACGATTACGCGATATTCGACAAAACCCTGCGTGAAAACGTGACGTTCGCTGACCACAGCCTGGCAACTGACAGCGTGTTCTCCGAAACACAGTTGGTTTCATGCCGAAATGTACTGATTTACTTCAACAAGAAATTGCAGGATCGCGCGTTCGGGCTCTTCCATGAGTCGCTCTGTCACCGGGGGTTTCTGGTACTGGGCAGCAAGGAAACGCTGGATTTTTCCGGCTACAGCAGCCATTTCGAGCCTTTGGTCAAACCGGAACGGATCTACCGCAAGACATGAAAAGATCATTCTCTGGCAATGACGTAATTGACTCATCACTGCCGGTCGTCGACGCCATCGTGGTTGGTGCGTCCGCCGGCGGAGTCGATGCGCTGCTGAAGATATTTGCATCGCTGAGGGTCGGTTATCGGTTGCCTATCCTGACTGTGCTGCATGTGCCTGAAAAGCGCATTAGTCAGTTGGCTCAGGTTTTTCAGGCGCGGGTACCGCTCAAGGTAAAAGAAGCGGACGATAAGGAAGATATTGCTCCTGGTACGCTTTATTTCGCGCCGCCGGGTTATCACTTGTCGGTGGAAAATGATTTGAGCCTGTCGCTGAGTCAGGAGGATCGGGTATTTCATTCCCGGCCAAGTATCGACATTCTTTTTCAGTCAGCCGCGGATGCCTACGGGCCGCGTCTGGCGGGTTTCCTGTTGACAGGCGCCAATAACGACGGCGCCTATGGTCTGTCGTGTATCAAGCTTTCCGGCGGCATGACGGTGGTTCAGGATCCGGACGAGGCTCAGGCGCGCACCATGCCTGATGCCGCCCTGGCGCTTCATAAGCCTGATTACCTCCTGCCTTTAAACGATATAGGCCAACTGTTGGTCGAGCTGGAACGAATTGCATGCTGAGTGACATTCAAGCCAAGTTGCTGATCGTTGACGATCTGCCGGAAAACCTGTTGGCGCTCGAAGCGCTGATCAAGCGCGAAGATCGTGAGGTCTATAAAGCCTTGTCGGCCGATGAGGCCTTGTCGTTGCTGCTTGAGCACGAATTTGCCATGGCCATCCTCGATGTTCAGATGCCGGGCATGAACGGCTTTGAGCTCGCGGAAATGATGCGCGGCACGGATCGCACCAAAAATATTCCGATTGTGTTTGTCAGTGCCGCAGGGCGCGAGCTCAACTACGCCTTCAAGGGTTACGAAAGCGGCGCTGTGGATTTTCTGCACAAGCCTCTGGACATTCATGCGGTCAAAAGCAAGGTCAATGTATTCGTCGACCTGTATCGCCAACGCAAGGCGATGAAACTGCAGGTCGAAGCGCTGGAGCAGAGTCGTCGAGAGCAGGAGCAGTTGCTGGCAAAGCTGCAGGTGACTCAGAACGAACTGGAGCACGCCGTGCGGATGCGCGACGACTTCATGTCAATCGTCTCCCATGAAGTGCGCACGCCGCTGAACGGACTGATTCTGGAAACCCAGCTGCGCAAGCTGCACCTGGCCAAAGACAACGCCGCAGCGTTCACCATGGAAAAGCTGCGGGCCATGGTTGATCGTGACGAGCGCCAGATTCAGAGCCTGATCCGCCTTATCGAAGACATGCTTGATGTCTCACGTATTCGCACTGGCAAGCTGTCGATCCGCACCAGCGCCTTCGATCTTGCCGAACTGGTCAGTAACCTGCTCGAAAGCTTCTCCGCGCAGATTGCAGCGGCCGAATCCAGTGTGACGTTCAAGGCTGAAGAGCCAGTCATCGGTGTGTGGGACGAGTTCCGCATCGAGCAAGTGATTGCCAACCTGCTGACTAACGCCCTGCGCTATGGCGCCCGCAAGCCCATCAAGGTCCGCGTTTACGCTGAAGACGGTGAGGCGCGGGTTGAGGTCCATGATCAGGGCATTGGTATCAGCGCCGAAAACCAGCAGCGGATTTTTCAGCAATTCGAACGGGTTGCTGCCAACCATGCGGTGCATGGACTGGGCCTCGGTTTGTTTATCTCTGACCAGATTGTGTCTGCTCATGGTGGGCGCATTGTTGTGGAAAGCGCAGAAGGCGAAGGCTCTATGTTCAGGGTCTGCCTGCCGGTTTAGCAGCGCAAGAAATCAACGTCAGATTTATCCGATATTTACGCAACCTACGGCCATCATCATGGTCGTAATGGCAGCTATTTAACCGAAGGCAGTTCCATGAGCTCTGATGCAGAAAATGTCGTCCTCATCGTCGAAGACGAGCCGCTGATCCTGATGTTGCTTGCCGACTATCTGTCGGGCGAGGGCTATCGAGTGTTGCAGGCGGAGAACGGTGAGCAGGCGTTCGAAATTCTTGCCACCAAGCCCCATCTGGATCTGATGATCACTGATTACCGCCTGCCTGGGGGGATATCAGGGGTGATGATCGCAGAGCCTGCCGTGAAACTTCGGCCGGAACTGAAGGTTATCTTCATCAGCGGTTATCCGGCAGAAATCGTCGAGTCCGGCAGCCCCATTGCGAAAAAGGCGCCGATTCTGGCCAAGCCATTCAATATGGAGACCCTGCATTCCCAGATCGAAAAGCTTCTGGCCTGAATCGATCATCTCCTTGCGCCATCACCTATCGGGTTGATGGCGCCGCAACAGTCATTCACTCCTCGATCATCTCCCGAACCTTGGACGTCAGGTTGTCAAAGGCGAACGGCTTGGTGATCATCTGCATGCCATCATCGAGAAAGCCCGCTCTGACGGCCGCGTGCTCGGCATAACCGGTGATAAATAGCACTTTGAGATTCGGACGCAACTGACGGCCTATTTCGGCCAGTTGCCGACCGTTCATGCCCGGCAGACCGACATCGCTGATCAGCAGGTCAATACGCTGGCCGGACTCCAGGATAGGCACGGCTTCAGGTCCGGAACCCGCCTCCACGTAGGCATAACCCAATTCGCCCAGAACTTCGCTGACCAATACCCGGACGGCGGCATCATCCTCAACGATAAGCACCGTTTCGCCTTCTTTGGCAAAGCTCTCCGGACTGTGGATGATCTGCTCGTCTTGAGTCTGCTGGCCTTTGAAGCGTGGCAGGTATAGCTGAACCGTGGTGCCTTTGCCTACTTCGCTTTTGATTGCGACATGGCCGTGGGACTGCTTGCTGAAGCCATAGATCATCGAAAGACCGAGCCCGGTGCCCTGACCAATGGGTTTGGTCGTGAAGAACGGGTCGAAGGCGCGGCTGATTACGCTGTCCGGCATGCCGTAACCGGTGTCACTGACGCTGAGCACCACGTAATCGCCAGGCAGCAGGTTCTCGTGGGCATTGGTGAAGGATCTGTCCAGACTCTCGTTGGACGACTCAACGATCAACAGACCGCCATCAGGCATGGCGTCCCGGGCGTTGAGCACCAGGTTGAGCAGGGCGCTTTCCAGTTGGTTGGGGTCGGCTTCCGCAGTCCACAGCTGCTCGTGCAGGTGAAGCTCCAGACGAATGCTCTCGTTGAGGCTTCGGTTGAGCAGCTCTCCCATGGAGCTGATCAACTGATTCATCTCGACCGGTTTGGAGTCCAGTGACTGGCGGCGGGAGAAGGCAAGTAATCGATGGGTCAGGGCGGCGGCACGGTTGGCGGACGTAACGCCCAGGTCAATCAGGCTGTTCAGGTCTTCGGTATTCCCGCGAGCCAGACGCCTTCGCAGTAACTCCAGGCTGCCGATAATGCCGGTCAGCATGTTATTGAAGTCGTGGGCAATGCCCCCGGTCAATTGGCCAACCGCTTCCATTTTCTGCGACTGGCGCAACACTTCTTCGTTGTGCTTGAGCTGGGAGGTACGTTCTTCGACCTGCTGCTCAAGGGTTTCGTTGAGTTGTCGCAGTTGTGCTTCAGCCTGCTTGCGCTCGGTGATGTCAGACGTCACCCCTGCCAAAGAGCTGACCCGGCCATTCTTGGCGCGAATGGCACGCGCCCGGACATCAACCCAATTCAATGAGCCATCAGGCCATACGTTGCGATATTCGATGATGAAATCGTCGCCGCTGTCCAGGCTGCGCTGCAGCGCCGATTGCATGCGAGGCTGGTCTTCGGCGAAGACCGCGTCGAGCCAGTCTTCATAGTCAAAGCGCTCGCTCTCGCTGCGCCCGTAATGAGAGCGGGATATATCCGAGCAGTCGAGGGTCAGGAACTCGGCTTCAAGTTGCCATGAGCCCAGACGTCCGGCTTTGAGTGCGTTCTGTAAACGTTGCTCGCCTTCCGCCAGGTCTTCCATGCGCGCTCTGGCTTCGTATTGTCGCCGACGTCCGCGGATTGCGGTGGTGACCAGACTGACCAGTGTGGAGGGATGGAAAGGGCGCTCAAGGAAGGTCACGTTACCCAGCATGGTGCCCAGGTAGGCCGAAGGGCTCTTTTCCGGGCCGCCGTGATGGGTAAGGAGCACCACAGGGAGGTCCGACCAGGGCGGCTGGCGCTCCAGGGTCTGCACCAGAATGCCGATGTCTTTGCCGCGCAGGGCCTCGTCGGCGATGATCGCCATACCCGCGCCGAGGCTCAGCTCAGCGCTCAGGTCGGCAAGGGTATGGGCGACGAGGGCGGGGAAACCCGCCTCTTGCAGAATCATTAAAGCGATCTGGCTGTCCCGGCCCCGTGGGGCCAGGATAATTGCCCTTTCCGATAGCAGTCCGAGGGTGCTCACTCCTCGTCATCCTGCATCAAGGGACTGTTTGATCCGGCGTATTGAGGAATGCCGCTGAGCACACCCTGAAACGCTGAGAGCGGTTTGCCTATCCTCAGGCCTTGATGACTGATGCGATACTCCCTGATGGTAGATTCGTGAGTGCCAGTACGCTTCTTGATGACTGAGATTGCGCGGCGCACTTCACCCTGGGCTTCGAAGTAGCGTAACAACATGACCGTATCGGCCAGATAAGTGATGTCAACCGGAGCACGCATGTCACCCACAAGGCCATGTTGCGCAACGGTCATGAATGTCGAGGCGCCTTGGCGATTGAGATAGAGCAACAGTTCGTGCATATGCAGAATCAGTGCATTCTCTTCCGGCATGGCCGCCGTATAGCCGTTGATACTGTCGATGACCACGGTTTTGATCTGCTTTTCGTCGACGCTGGCACGTACCCGGTGAGCGAACTCGCCCGGCGACAGTTCAGCGGCGTCGACCTGTTCAATCAGCAGGTTGCCGCTCTTTTCCAGCGCTTCCAGATCGACGCCGACCTTACGCATGCGGGTGAACAGCAGGCCGAGCTCTTCGTCGAAAATGAACAGCGCGACACGTTCGCCGCGGGCCACAGCTGCAGCCGCGAATACCAGAGAGATCAGCGATTTACCAGTACCCGCTGGTCCCAGAATCAAGGTGCTGGAGCCCCCGTCGATGCCGCCGCCCAACAATGCATCTAGCTCAGGCACGCCGCTGGACAGTATTCCGCGTTCGAATCGGGTGCGGTGTTCTGCAGCCACAAGCCGAGGAAAAACGTGGATGCCGTCACCCTTGATGGTGAAGTCGTGGAAGCCACCGCGGTATTTCTGCCCGCGATATTTGACCACTCGCAGGCGACGGCGCTCGGCGCCGTAATTCGGGTTCAGTTCTTCCAGGCGAATCACGCCATGGGCGACGCTGTGCACCGTCTTGTCCAGTGCTTCGGTGGTCAGGTCATCCAGCAGCAGCACCGTCGCGTCATAGCGGGTGAAGTAATGCTTGATGGACAGAATCTGCCGTCGGTACCGCAGGGAGCTTTGCGCCAGCAAGCGGATTTCCGAAAGGCTGTCGATGACGACCCGGGTAGGTCTCACGCGTTCGACCACTTCAAAAATCTGACGCGTTGCCTCGCCCAGTTCAAGGTCCGATGAATACAACAAACTTTGATGATTGTCTGCATCGAGCAGACTTTCAGGTGGCGTGAGCTCGTAGATAACGATGTTCTCGTCCAGAGTCCAGCCATGGGAAGCTGCGCCATCGCGCAGTTCGATGTCGGTTTCTGACAGGGTGATATACAGGCAACGTTCGCCTTCAAGGGCACCTGCACGAAGAAATTGCAGAGCTACAGTCGTCTTGCCTGTGCCGGGTTCGCCTTCGAGTAGAAACACATGCCGCCGGGAAAGACCACCCGCCAGAATGTCATCGAGGCCCACAATACCGGTTGCTGCTTTTGATGTAGTCAAGAATCGCCCTCTTGCGACCTTAGGGGTGTGGCATAGCCTTGAAATCGGCCGCTGCGCTGTCAATGCCTATGACGCAGCTCACTATCACTTACCTATTAACGGACCGCTGAGTGTCGGGAGCGTTCAGACTTTCGCACCGTGCAGCCCGCTTTCAGCGGGGTTTCGGGACGGATATCCAGCGTATGGCACAACTGCCGCCTTATCGCGTAACGGCCAGTGTTGATATAGTCTTTGGCTGAATCGAGTCGTGGCTAGAACAAGAAAAATCAAGAGAGGAACCTCCGTGTCTGACTACCAATCCTTTGTCGTAAAGCTTAGTGATCACATCGCCCACGTGCAGATCAATCGACCGGAAAAGGTCAACGCCATGGACGCTGCATTCTGGTCTGAAATCATTGAGATTTTCCAGTGGATTGATGAGAACGATGAAGTTCGCGTCGTGGTGCTGAGCGGGGCGGGCAAGCACTTTTCTTCTGGCATCGATCTGACACTGCTGGCTTCGGTCGCCAACGAGCTGGGTAAGGACGCCGGGCGTAATGCCCGGACGTTGCGACGCAAGATTCGGCAGTTGCAAGCCTCGTTCACTGCGGTCGACCAGTGTCGCAAGCCGGTACTTGCAGCCATTCAGGGTTATTGCCTCGGTGGTGCCATTGACCTCGTGTCGGCGTGCGACATGCGCTATTGCGCCGAGGACGCGAAGTTTGCGATTCGTGAGATCGATATGGGCATGGCGGCTGACGTCGGCACATTGCAACGCCTGCCACGCATCATCGGGGACGGTATCATGCGCGAACTGGCTTACACTGGGCGGACTGTAGAAGCCGCGGAAGCCCGCGAGATTGGCCTGGTCAACCGCGTTTTCGCCGACAGCGCCAGGCTGCTCGAAGGTGTTCTGGGCATCGCTGCGCAAATCGCCTCCAAGTCGCCAATCGCCATTGCTGGAACCAAGGAAATGATCAGCTACATGCGTGATCACCGTGTCGATGACGGGCTTGAGCACGTTGCCATCTGGAACGCAGCCATGCTGCAATCGGCGGACTTGAATACGGCCATGGTTGCGCAGATGAGCAAGCAGAAGCCTGTCTTCGACAACTAGAGCAAAAAAAAGCGCGAGAATCAGATCAACTCATCAGGGAGTTCTTATGTCAGTCCCCAGTCGCTGGACCACCGCTGTACTGGATGTTCAGACTCCGGGCGGTTGGGCTGTTGTGCACAGCGAGCAAGGTTTCCTGCTGGATGGTAACGGGGCAATGTTTCCTCGTGAGTGGCTCAAGCAACAGGCGCTGCCCCTCATCAGTGAGCACGGTATTGGCCATTTTGATGGCGAGCCGGTGTATCTATACGTTCTGAAAGACCCCGTTGAAGTCGAAGGCTGCACTTGGCAAGGGTTGCGTCAGTTCATGTTGTCCGGTGATTACGACGTCTTCCAGCAGCTGGGTTACGCCGCCCAGATCAGCACCTGGGCACGGGAGCATCGATTCTGTGGCAGTTGCGGACGTCCCACCGTGCAGGTGGCGGGGGAGCGTGCCATGTATTGCGAGCATGACAACCTGCGTTTCTATCCGCGCATCTCGCCGAGCATGATCGTGCTGATTACCCGAGGCGATGAAGTGCTGTTGGCGCGGTCGCCACGCTTCGTGACCGGGGTTTACAGCACCTTGGCCGGGTTTGTTGAGCCGGGTGAATCCGCCGAAGACTGCGTGCGCCGGGAAGTCATGGAAGAGGTGCAGGTCAAGGTGAAAAACATTCGCTACGTGGGCAGTCAGTGCTGGCCGTTCCCGCATTCCATGATGCTGGGCTTCCATGCCGAATTCGACAGTGGCGAAATTGTGCCCCAGCCGGACGAAATCGAAGACGCACGCTGGTTCAATATCAATGACCTACCGCCATTGCCTGCCAGCCGCTCCATCGCCCGGCATCTGATCGAACTGTATCTGGCGCAGCGCTCAGGCGCCCCCGAACCAGTGCTGCCAGGCTAGGCGGGCGGTCAGGCAAAGCACGACCGTGATGAACACCGGGCGAATGAATTTCGCCCCGCCTTTGATGGCGCTACGGGCGCCAAGCGCTGCCCCCAGCATCACTGCGATACCCATGCTCAAGCCGATCAGCCAGTCCACCTGACCGGAAAAGATAAACACCGACAGCGCGGCCGCGTTACTGACGAAATTCATACTGCGTGCCACGCCACTGGCCTTGACCAGATCAAGCGGGTAGATCAGCAGTGAGCTGACCGTCCAGAAGGCACCCGTTCCCGGACCAGCAACACCGTCGTAAAAACCCAGCCCCAGGCCTTGAGGCAACTGCCATTTTTTCTTGATGGGCGCATCGCTGTTCAACGGCGCCTTGGGCGTGCCACCGAACAGCAGGTAGAGCCCGCAACCGAAAACAATCACCGGCAGCATCTGGTTGATCCATTCGCCGGGCAGGTACTGAGCGATCGCTGCACCGATCAGTGCGCCGACAGCGGTCCCGATCAGGGCACGGGTCCATTGCCGAGGATGAAACAGCTTGCGCCGGTAGAAGGTGAAACTCGCAGTCGCCGAGCCGAAGGTCGAACTGAGTTTATTAGTGCCCAGCACCAGATGCGGGGGCAGGCCCGCTGTCATCAGCGCCGGGGTGGTCAGCAAGCCGCCGCCTCCGGCAATGGCATCAATGAAACCGGCAACAAAGGCAACGACAACCAGCACCGCGAGGGTGCCCGGTTCGACACTCAGTTCAAAAGGCATGGGAAGGGCTTACTTGGCAGTCGGGCAGAAAAGGCTGCCCGGAAGCGGCGTATGTTACTGCAGGTAGTGGCGCAGTTGGAAAGGTGGAGCAAGATTACGCAAAACCTGTGGGAGCCGGGCCCGCGATAAGAACACCTTGGTCTATCCGAGAGCTGTTTCCAGCCTGATCGCGGTTCAGCCCGACTCCCACAGAGTTAATCGAAGCGTAGGCAGCGAACGATTTCCCCGCGCGCAGTCAGGACAGAAACCCGCCATCCACATTCAACGCCACACCCGTCGTATAGCTGGACGCCGCACTTGCCAGGTAAAGCACGGCACCGGCCATTTCAGAAGGGTCTGCCACTCGCTTGAGCGGGATCTGCTGCAGGGCGGTCTTGAGTATCGCGTCGTTCTTGACCAGTGCCGAGGCGAACTTAGTGTCGGTCAGACCGGGCAGCAGGGCGTTGCAGCGAATGCCAAAAGGCGCGCATTCCTTGGCGAACACCTTGGTCATGTTGATCACCGCCGCTTTGGTGACGGAATAGATACCCTGGAAAACCCCTGGAGAAACGCCGTTGATCGAAGCCACGTTGATGATGCTGCCACCCCCGTTGTCGCGCATTAATTTGCCAGCTTCGACCGACATGAAGAAATAGCCCCGGATATTCACATCCACGGTCTTCTGAAATGCGCCCAGGTCAGTGTCCAGCACGTTGCAGAATTGCGGATTGGTGGCCGCGTTGTTGACCAGAATATCCAGCCGCCCGAATTGCTCACGAATCTGCGCGAACACCGCGGTGATCTGTTCCATCTCACCAATATGGCAAGCCATTGCCGTCGCCTGACCGCCATCGGCGATGATGGCATCTGCCACGTGCTGACAGCCGTCGATCTTGCGGCTGCTGACAATCACATGTGCGCCTTGCCGTGCGAGCAATCTGGCGATGGCCTCGCCAATGCCGCGGCTGGCTCCTGAGACGAAGGCGATCTTGCCGTCGAGGTCGAACAGCTCGGTTCTGGACATGTTGTTTTCCTTATCGGGTCGCAGTGTCGGGTTGCAGTCAGAGCGTAGATTTGCCAATCACCTGCAGGCTCATGTGCTCAAGCAGCTTGTTCATGTGAATGAACTGCGCAAAGCGCTTGTCCTGTGTCTGGCCGTGGAAAAAGCGATAGTAGATTTGCTGCACGATCCCGGCCAGGCGGAACAGTCCGTAGGTGTAGTAAAAATCGAAATTATCGATGCGGATGCCGGAACGTTCGGCGTAATAGTCGACGAATTGCTGGCGGGTGAGCATCCCCGGCGCATGGCTGGGCTGACGCCGCATCAACTGCACCGGGGCCGGGTCGTCGGCCTGAATCCAGTAAGCCAGCGTGTTGCCCAGATCCATCAGCGGATCGCCGAGGGTGGTCATTTCCCAGTCCAGCACGCCAATGATCTGCATCGGGTTGGCGGGGTCGAGCAGTACGTTGTCGAAGCGATAGTCGTTATGGACGATGGCGGGTACAGGGTGGTCAGCAGGCATTTTATCCGAGAGCCATGCCTTGACCTGCGTCCATTCGGGCGCATCCGGTGTGCGGGCGTTGTCATAGCGCTCCGTCCAGCCGCGAATCTGGCGCTCCACGTAGCCCTCGGGCTTGCCCAGGTCTCCCAGGCCGCAGGCTTGATAATCCACGCGGTGCAATTCCACCAGGCGGTCAACGAAGCTCTTGCACAGGGTTTGGGTCTGGCTGGCATCCAGGTTCAGATCCGCTGGCAAGTCCGAACGTAGAATGATGCCTTTGATTCGCTCCATTACATAGAATTCGGAACCGATCACTGACTCATCCACGCAGTGCAGATAAGCTTTCGGGCAGTATGGAAAGGCATCCTTGAGCTGGTTGATGATGCGGAATTCCCGCCGCATGTCATGGGCCGACCGGGCTTTGTGGCCGAAGGGCGGGCGTCGCAGTACGAACTCCTGATCAGGGTACTGCAGCAGATACGTCAGGTTAGACGCGCCACCGGGAAACTGGCTGATGTGCGGTATCCCTTCAAGGCCGGGAATCTGCGCTTTCAGGTACGGGTCTATGAGCGCGGCATCCAGCTCTTCGCCTGCACGGATCTCTGTGGACTGGTCAGTAAGCGCCATGCTTATCCCTTCTGCTTATTATGGTGCGCGTAGATCATTGACTAATCGAATGTAGCTAACAATGTTCAAACTGTCTTATTGGTCGCCGTGTTGCAGGTTGATCATCGGTTTTGATGGGCTTGATACTGTAGAAATAGCCTTGGTATCCCTGACCCCACGCTGTCACGCAGCAAACGGGTGACCTGTGGAGCTGCCGAAGGCTGCGATCGCGGTGTATCAGGAGAAATGCTTCGCAGCCTTCGGCAGCTCCTACAGAAAATTATTGAAATCAGGTAGTTGTATTTTTATAGAAACCCAGAAAAAACAGCCAAAAAAAAACCGAAGCACGCAGGCTTCGGTTTTCATGTTCAGAGCGTTGCAATCAGGCCGGGAACAATTCGCTGAGCTTCATCGCCAGCATCATGTCGCCTTCAGCGCGCAGCTTGCCGCCCATGAACGCCTGCATGCCGTCGGTCTCGCCGCTGACAATACCTTCCAGCGTTTCGCCGTCCATCACCAGCGTGACCTGCGCATCAGGGTTTTCACCTTCCTGCAGCTCGCAGGTGCTGTCTTTGACGATCAGCGAGAAATGTTTGTCTTCATCGATACGGAAGCCGAAAACCAGGTCCAGGCCAGCGGCGGCACTTGGGTTGAACTTGGCTTTCATGGCTTGAACGGCGTCGGCTACGGAGGTCATGGTTCGGTCCTTTCTAGTGGTTGTTCTGCAAGGTTTGCCTGGATCACCGATAAGTGATGAGTTCCGGCGTATTGATTAGTTGCAAGTGTGCAAAATTGTTGAAGCCTGCCAGGGCAACCTCGTGACCACGAAATTTGAGGTGGCTGAACGAGGTGTTGACGATGTGCCAGTTGAGCTGGAAAGCCTGCTCGGCCGGCATTTGAGTAATCAGGTGGAGCAGGGCGGTAATGGTGCCGCCCGAGGTGAACACGGCAATATGTTCGCCGCGTTCAGCCCGCTCAAGTATTCGACGTAATCCAGCCTGAACCTGAGCAACAAATGCCTGCCAGCTCTGCAAGCCTTCATCGTCGTGGCTACCGCTGAGCCAGCGAGAGACGATCATTGAAAACAGGCGCTGAAACTCGGCACGGTGTTGAGCGGCATTACGCATCACGTGCAACGCTTCGGGTTCGTTTTCAAGAGTGGGTAGCAGGGTGCGGATGACGGATTCCGCGTCGAATTCATTGAACGCTGGATCGATTTCCAGTTCCGGAGCTTTCAGCCCGGCAGCATCAAGTTGACCCAGCGTCAGTTCGGCAGTGTGCTGCTGACGGCGCAAGCTGCCAGTGATACAGCGATCAAACCTGAAGTTGGTCCGGGCGATATGTGCACCGAGTAATTCTGACTGACGAATGCCGATCGGCGACAGCACGTCGTAATCGTCGGCACCAAAGGATGCCTGTCCATGTCGTATCAGATAGATGCTGCCCACGTCCGTTTCCCGGTACGTTGAAGTGTTTGCGAGGTTATGAGGATGCCTAAGGCGTGTCAATGAAAAAACATACGCTTGTTTGAATGGCCATTATGAAACGATTGGCGGCTGGTCGCCATCTGGTCGCACCGGTATGCTTGATCCATCCGCGACCCTTGAATGGTAAGGGCGCAATCCAAGTGAGGAGTCTCTGTGGAGTTTTTAGCCGATTACGCCAGCTTCCTGGCCAAAACGGTCACCCTGGTTGTCGCTATCGTCATTGTGCTGGTGGCTATTGCTTCTATGCGCGGCAAAGGTCGCCGTCGGTCAGCCGGGCAGTTGCAAGTCACCAAACTCAACGATTTTTACAAAGCCCTGCGTGAGCGCCTTGAGCAATCCCTGCTGGACAAGGATCGTCTCAAGGCGCTGCGTAAAGAGCAGGCCAAAAGTCTCAAGAAGGACAAGAAGCAGGCCGAGCCCAAGTCCCGCGTCTACGTGCTGGACTTCGATGGCGATATCAAAGCTTCTGCCACTGAGAGCCTGCGTCACGAGATTACAGCGCTGTTGACCCTGGCCACCGACAAGGACGAGGTGGTTCTGCGTCTGGAAAGCGGCGGTGGCATGGTTCACAGCTATGGCCTGGCCTCTTCGCAACTGGCCCGCATTCGTCAGGCCGGCATCCCGCTGACCATTTGTATCGACAAAGTGGCGGCTAGCGGTGGCTACATGATGGCGTGCATCGGAGACAAGATCATCAGCGCGCCTTTCGCCATTCTGGGTTCGATTGGCGTTGTCGCGCAGTTGCCTAACGTCAATCGTCTACTCAAAAAACATGACATCGACTTCGAAGTGCTGACCGCTGGTGAGTACAAGCGCACCTTGACTGTGTTTGGCGAAAACACCGAAAAAGGCCGTGAGAAATTTCAACAGGATCTGGACATCACCCACGACCTGTTCAAAAACTTCGTTGCCAATTACCGTCCGCAACTGGCCATTGATGAAGTGGCCACCGGCGAGGTATGGCTGGGCGTTGCAGCACTCGATAAGCAGTTGGTCGATGAGCTCAAGACCAGCGACGAGTACATCGGTGAGCGCGCCAAGACCGCCGAAGTGTTCCACTTGCATTATGTGCAGCGTAAAAGCCTGCAAGAGCGCATGGGCATGGCTGCGGCCGGTTCAGTGGACCGACTCCTCCTGGGCTGGTGGAGTCGTCTGACTCAACAACGTTTCTGGTAAAACCTTCGAGCGCCGCCTGCAATTGCAGGCGGCGCTTTTTATTGTCTCGAATAAATCAACGCGCGGTATTTATACAGGCCACTCCGCGCCGCTATATCGACAAGACTGGCAGTCTCTTTGCAATAAGGAAATTGCCTAAAATGCCGACACCCGTCGACTACCTCGCCAACAACCCGCTTCTGGATACTTTCGTCAGCGCTCATGGGGCTGTTATTAAAGGCCCGGCGAGCTTTGCCCGAGATTTGATCAAAGCACACGCCACTCAATACTGGGCGATGGACATTGATCCGGACGCCATTTGCCTGACAACACTTCGTTTCAACTCGCCACCCGCTAACGCTCCTTATCCGGCAGTTGTGCAGACGTCGCTGACGCTGACTGAGGCGCTGCTGAGTCATGTACAGCGTCGTTCAAGTCTGTTCAGGTTTCTGGATGTCGTCCAGGTCTGGAGGCCCGGCGGCATTGCCTTGAAACGGGTCGAGAATCTGTTGCCGAATTTCACGGTGCGTACTTATGAAGGGCTTTACAAGCGAACCATGCCACAGCGCTATGACGCTTCAACTCACATCAGTATCAGCCCTGACCAGTTCAAGCAGTTCGTCAAAGACACGGACCTGCGCACTCTCTACAGTGATTACATCGAGCAGTTGCTCTCGACACATGCGCAGTCATTTCCGGTCCTGGCTAAAGCAGCCTTTATCAAAGCCGCTTTCCTGCAGGTGCGTGAAAAAACATTAAGCGAGGTTGACTGGCAACTGGCACTTGAATCCGCGGGCCTTACGGCAGCGCAGCGTTGGGAAACGCTCACACCGGTAAGGCTTGCCGAGTCGTTTCGAGTCGCAAGTCATATTGTCGTTTCACCGTTGAAAGTCCATCACTACACCGCTACCGACATCCTGCTGATCAAGAACAAACGCAGTAACCGCACGCTGCTGTATATCCCTGGAAATTCATCGCCCCTGCAGGGTTTTGAAAATGAAAGCAAACTCTCGTATTGGCTGGCGACCCAATGCCGCGAGCCCGCCAAACGTCTGGCCCTGGCGGCGCATTTTCAAGAGCGAGACGACAGCGACGGGTTGTTCCTGAGTGGCTTGTATACGGCCCTGGAGGGTGTAGCTGCCTATCCGCACTGGCTTAACAGAGCCACCGGCAGCTGGCCGCCGCACCAATATGTGCACGCGGGCAAACAGATTGTCGGTGATCCCTTTGACGCCGTGCGTGACAGTTTGCAAGCGCGCTTGAGGGCTGACGCCAGGTCGGTTATCCATACCCGCAGCGACGCACACCTCGAGGGATTGGCCGAAGGCCTGACGCGCAGTCTGGTGTTTACAGGGCTGATCGCGCTGATGGTGCCTGAGGCTGTGCCGTTCATTATCGGTCTTTCCACCACGTTGATCGGCGTGGGAGCGGTTCAGGCAAATCAAGGTAAAACCTTTGAAGAGCGCAAACGAGCAGCGCAGCGCATCGAATTTGGCGTCTTCAACGCGCTGCCATTGGCCGCGGAAGGCTTTGTCAAAGTCGCTGTCGGTTTGTCTGATGCAACATCAACCATTGAGCCGCTGACTGTTGTCGATGAGACAGAATCATTGGCCGGGCAACGCGTAGTGCCTGGGAGCGGGCCGCGTCTGCGCTTCGAAATGGCGCCTCCCAATCTGCGATCACTGGATTCCGGCCTGCGTCAGTCCTTGAAATCATTCGAGGCACCGCCCGCGTCATTGCTGGGCGAGCCGACTGTGCATGGGCCCAATGGCATGCTGGATATCCACTATGCAGATGGGCATTACTTCGTGGCGATTCATGACAAGGCTTACGAAGTTTGCTGGGCGCAGTCTGCGCGTCAGTGGCGTATTACTGCTCCGGATGGAACGGGCAGGGTTGGCCCTTTCATCAAGCAGCTGGACACCGATCAGTGGGACATTGATCTCGGTGGCCTCAAGGGTGGAATGGAAGACAACGCCGTATCTCTCGTCAGTACGGGCGCGCCCCAAACTTCATTGCACCAACAGGTCAAGGCGCTTTATCCCGGCTTCACCTCGCAGCAGACCGCTGAGTTTATTTCCGGCCTGCGCGCCAGCGGCACTTCAATCGAGATACAGCTGGCGCGACTGTCGATGGACTTTCAGGCGCTGGACCGCAGCCTTGAGCGCTGGGTCAACGGCCCGGTGGGCTGGCGACCGGTGACTGAAACCCATTCGATTCCGGTATCCAGCATGTCCCGGCGCAATGCGGCTGACATCATCAAGCGCTGCTGGCAGCGCCAAACACCGGTCACAGGCGTTGCTGCCCGGCACCTCAATGGCTATATGATCGACCTGTCTGGTCTGGTGATTGGCGATCTGCCTTATCTGCCCGGCGACTTTAGCCATGTCACGGCTATTAATCTTTCGCGCACTTATATGTCGCAACAGTCGGTAAGCGCCCTTGTAGCTAAATGCCCCGGACTGAGTTGGCTGAATGTCGAAAACAACTTCCTGTCCGTGATACCCGCAGGTATTCGCAATCTGCGACACCTGACTCGTCTGACCCTTGCCAACAACCGCATCGTGCTTACTGCCGACATGGTGCAAACGCTCAGACGTCTGCCTAACCTGCGGTTGCTCAACCTTGACCGAAATCCCATTGGGCCGCTGCTTGATGTCCGGGGCATGCCGCAACTGCTCAATCTTTTTCTGCGCGGGACCGGCCTTGTGGACGCTCCCGCCGGCGTGTTCGATATTCCCGGTCTGGTGGCACTGGACCTGCGCGGCAATCAGGTGACGACGCTGCCTGAGTCCTTCTTCGAAATGCCCGGCGCTGCGGATCACACGCTGCTGGACGGCAATCCTCTTTCCATTGGCACCCGAATCCGTATCGGCTCGGTTGGCGGCCCGATGATTTTTACTGAAGTGGCCGACAACGTAGAGTTCTGGCTGGCTCAGACGCCTGCGATGGAGCGTGTGCATCGGCGAGCTGTATGGAGTCTGTTCTGGAGCGAGATGCATGCCGCTGACTTCTTTGAAATTATCTCGCGCTTGCAGGGCTCTGCAGATTTCAGCTTGAGTCGTGCAGCCGTCACGCAAAGGGTCTGGGATCTTCTGGAGGCGGGGGCCGAAGATGAGCTTTTGCGCTCCAGACTGATCGCGATGGCGGCGTTCCCTGAAACCTGCGTCGACGGTGCGGCCGTGATTTTCAGCAACATGGAACTGGAGGTCCTTGTCAGTCGCGCCCGCTCATTGGCAACTGGCGGGAGAGAAGGTCCGCAATTGCTGAAGCTGTTACGGGGGCTGTTTCGTCTTGAAGAAGTCGATGGTCTTGCGCGCCTGGATGCCGCCGCACGCGTCGGCTTCACCGAGGATGTTGAAGTGCAGTTGGCTTATCGTGTCGGCCTTGCCAGTCGCCTGGAGTTGCCGATCAGCTCCCGCACCATGCAGTTTTCCACCTCCGCGGACGTTACCGATGATGCGCTGAGCAGGGCTGAACAATACGTATTGAGCCGTGAAACGCCCGAGGAACTGACTGCCTTTGCCATAAGACGTGATTTCTGGATTGACTACTTGAAACGCCAGTACGCCGATGAGTTTGTAGCCTGTCAGCGCGCTACTGCATTGCGTATGGAGGCCCTTGATGATCTGCAAAGCGAACGCCCCATGTCGGACGCGGCTTACAAAGATCAGGCGGACGCGATTATGAAACAGCGGCAGCGAGATGAAGAGGAGCTGATGACACAATTGACCCAGGCGGAGTGGGTGGGAGGAGGCCTTGCAGCCAATGGGGTTTGATTGATCGGGGGCCTGTTACAGCGAAGTTCGCCCGTGAAAAACGATAACGCTGTGTAAGAGGTAAATCGCGTCGGCTGATTGGGTGATCCCTGTGGGAGATTCTATGTTCGCCTGCAAGCGTTGATCCCGGTGGGAGCGAATTCATTCGCGAAGACGGCATTCCTGACGGCACAGATACATCGGATGTACCGGCCCCATCGCGAATGAATTCGCTCCCACGGGATTGCGCACGACTCGGCTCATGAAGAGCCTGTGGGACCGAGTTCATTCGGGAAGGCGACGTTCCTGACGGTGCAGATACATCGAATGTACCGGCCCCTTCGCGAATGAATTCGCTCCCACGGATTTGTGTTTGCAGGCCAATATAGAATCTCCCACAGTTCTGGTGATCGGCAGAAGAACCAGTTCGCGAGATGTCGAGCCTGAATGCCGCCTCATGAACAAGGTGGTGTGCTATCCCGGTCGCTCCGACCGAAAAAGAAAAAGCCCAGGCTGGAAATCCAGACCTGGGCTTGATCGTGCAACGAAAAACTTAACGTCTGCGGAACAACGGCAGCGGCTCGTCGGTTGCAGCCTGATAGGTCACCGAAAAGTCCTTCAAGCCTTCGAGTGCTTCGTAGGGATCTTTGTCAGCGCGAATCGCGAACGCATCAAAGCCGCAGCGATGCAGGTAAAACAGTTGATCACGCAGTACGTCACCGATAGCGCGCAATTCACCCTTGTAGCCATAACGATCACGCAGCAGGCGGGCGTTGGAGTAGCTGCGTCCGTCGGTGAAGGCAGGGAAGTTCAGGGCGATGACCTGAAACTTGTCGACATCAGCACCGATTTCTTCAGCTTCTTCATCGCTGTCCAGCCAGACACCCAGGCCGCCGTCACGGGCAGCCAGGGCGTGACCGTGCTCGCGCCACAGCGAAAGCGGGACGATCAGGTCGTCACAATTGGACAACTCATCAAAGGACGTTTCCTTGGGCAGCAAGTGCCAGGTTTCATCGATGACTTCGTTATTCTTAATTATTCGCTGCATAGACGCGCTCCTTGAAAGGGTCGATGCCGATACGCTGGTAAGTGTCGATAAAGCGCTCGTCTTCGTTACGTTTTTCAACGTAAACGTCGATCAGCTTCTCGATCACGTCCGGCATAGCGTCCTGGGCGAAGGAAGGGCCGAGGATCTTGCCCAGACTGGCGTCACGACTCGCGCTGCCACCCAGGGAGACCTGATAGAACTCTTCGCCTTTCTTGTCCACGCCCAGAATGCCGATATGGCCGACATGGTGGTGACCGCATGCGTTCATGCAACCGGAAATGTTCAGGTCCAGCTCGCCGATGTCGAACAGGTAATCCAGGTCGTCGAAACGGCGCTGGATGGATTCGGCAATCGGGATCGACTTGGCGTTGGCCAGCGAGCAGAAATCGCCGCCAGGGCAGCAGATGATGTCGGTCAGCAAACCCACGTTAGGGGTGGCGAAGCCTTGCTCACGCAGTTCCTGCCACAACGTGAACAGTTGAGACTCCTCGACGTCGGCAAGAATAATATTCTGCTCGTGAGAGGTACGCAGTTGGCCAAAGCTGTAACGATCGGCCAGATCAGCGACGCCATCGAGTTGCTTGTCGGTCAGGTCGCCCGGTGCAACACCGGTAGGCTTGAGGGACAGGGTGACGGCGACATAACCCGGCTTCTTGTGGGCCAGGGTGTTACGCGTGCGCCAGCGGGCAAAGCCCGGGTGGTCCTGATCCAGTTTTGCAAGCTCTGCGCTGAAATCTTCCAGCGCTTTGTATTCAGGATCGACGAAGTGTTTGGAGACGCGATGCACTTCAGCTTCGGTCAATGTGGTCTGGCCGCCACGCAGGTGGGCCATTTCCGCCTCGACTTTCTCGGCGAAGACTTCCGGTGTCAGTGCTTTGACCAGAATCTTGATCCGCGCCTTGTACTTGTTGTCACGACGGCCGTAGCGGTTGTAAACCCGCAGGATCGCGTCGAGATAGCTCAACAGGTCCTGCCACGGCAGGAATTCGTTGATAAAGGCGCCAACGACGGGCGTACGGCCAAGACCACCGCCAACCAGAACACGGAAGCCAAGCTCGCCTGCTTCGTTACGAATCGGCTCCAGGCCAATATCGTGAACTTCGATGGCGGCGCGGTCACTGGTGGAGCCGTTGATCGCGATCTTGAACTTGCGTGGTAGATAGGCAAATTCCGGGTGGAACGTTGTCCATTGACGGACAATTTCACACCAAGGGCGCGGGTCAACCAACTCGTCAGCCGCTACGCCGGCGAACTGATCAGTGGTGACGTTGCGCAGGCAGTTGCCGCTGGTCTGAATGGCGTGCATCTGCACCGTTGCCAGCTCAGCCAGGATATCGGGGATGTCTTCCAGCGCGGGCCAGTTGAACTGAACGTTCTGCCGTGTGCTGATGTGCGCGTAGCCCTTGTCATAATCGCGAGCGATTTTTGCCATCATCCGTGCCTGGCGTGAAGTCAGCTGGCCGTAAGGCACAGCCACGCGCAGCATTGGCGCAAAACGCTGGATATAGAGGCCATTTTGCAGGCGCAGCGGGCGAAACTCTTCTTCGCTGAGTTCTCCCGCGAGGTAGCGTCGGGTCTGATCACGGAACTGTTTTACACGGTCCTCGATGATCCGCTGGTCGTACTCGTCGTATACGTACATATAGGTCCTGTTCTCAGGCAATTACCACAGCAAATCTGCGCGCACGGCCGCGCACTCCTTACGGAGCCGGGGGAAGATACCAGTTTGCGGATATACGCAAAAGTGGCGTTTACATATATGCAAATAGCTAAAAGTGATAAGCATTCGGTCTGACGCCCTTAACCCTGCTTGTGGTAAGGGCATACCTCGGCTTTACTAGGGTCGAGTCTGACCTGAAATGACCAAAGACTCATTGTTTGATCCGTGCTGCCACTAATAAAACAGACAAGAGGCAATGTGTATGAGCAATCACCCGAAAATGTCCAGAAAAGATAGCCATGTCGACGCCTGGGCTATCTTCTTCATTATTATCCTCGTTATGGGCGCGGCCTTATTCTGGGTCAGTCACTAATAATCGCCATCAGCTAAATTTCACGGTGCAGACAATCGGGTCAGCGGCCGATAGCTAATCAAAGATCTTCAATTGATCTTTGACTACTTCTCAAGGCTTGTTGGTATGACCCGATTTTTCTGCGGCGTGCTCGCTATTGCTTTAGGTTGCTGGCTGAACTCAGCCAGCGCTGCTTCAGTGGTATTTCTAAGCCCCGGTCCGTCATCGGACGGCTATTGGTCGACTTACGCGCGCTTCATGCAGGCTGCGGCAACCCGGCTCGACATGAGCCTCACCGTGCGCTACAGCAATCGTGATACGCGAAAACTGGTTGAATTGGCGCGGGATGCCCTGCAGGGAGAGAGTCGTCCGGATTATTTGATGTTCTCGAACGAGCTCAATATCGCCCCTGAAATTCTTCGCTTGTCCCAAGGCAGCGATGTGAAGCTTTTTGCCGTAAACAACACGTTGACCGCTGACCAGTTGCGCATTCTTGGCGACCTGCCGCAACGCTATCCAAACTTTATCGGCAGCCTGGTCGGGGATGACGAGGAGGGTGGTTACCTGACGGCTAAACGCCTTATTGGCCTGCATGCGCCGTTAGCCGCAGGCGAAACGATGGAAATGCTCGCCTTCGCGGGTACCAACACCACACCGGTTTCCTTGAAGCGCGAGCAGGGCTTGCACCGTGCGCTGGCCGAGCATCCTGAAATCCGTCTGAGGCAGATCGTTTTGGGCGGATGGCGACGCGATCGGGCTTATGAGCAAGCGCTGATGCTGTTCAAGCGCTACCCGCATATCAGCCTGGTCTGGTCTGCGAATGATCAGATGGCATTCGGCGCTATGGATGCAGCCCGAGCTACCGGCCGGGAACCGGGCAAGAGTGTGCTGTTCAGTTCAATCAACTGGTCGCCGCAATCCCTGGACGCTTTACAGGATGGGCGTATCAGCGCTTTGGCCGGCGGGCACTTCATGCTGGGTGGGTTGGCGATGGTTATCCTGCATGATTACGATGCTGGTGATCTGGCGACTCGGAAAAGTATCGGTGCTCGCCTGGCCCTTGTCATGAAAGAAGTGCGTATCAGTGATTTGAAACAGATCCGTATCGACAGCAAACGCGATGATTACGGCGTTGATTTCCGTGCCTTGAGTCTGGAGGGCAAACCTGCTGGAACAGGTTATTCATTCTTGTCGAGTCAGCCCCATCATGCGCCAGTGTCTTCAGCTCAGGGCGAAGTAAAGGACCAGATGCACGGCACCGAACAATAGCGCTGCAAAGAACAGGGTGAACAACAGCCCTATGACTGCAAAATGTATCGGTTTTCCGTGAGTAAAGTCCTGCTCCCGATTTTTCCCGCCATGCACACCGAATGCGGCGGCCAGAACGCTGTGCAGCATTTGCCAGAATGTGGGTGGCTTGCTGTCTTGAGGCTTTGAAGGCTCATCTTCTGATGATGGGTTCACAATGCCTCCTTTTCTTGCTTTTCTGGTATTTGGGAGGATAGCCGAGCGGGAGTCTTAATGGGGCTTCCAAAGGTTGATCATGATCTCAAGCCTGGATTGCCAGGTGGGATTGATCGGGGCGCCGCTCCACTTCGTCGGGAAGGCGCTTTCGCGAGTGAATTCGCCCACCGGAGTGGGGCAGGCCTGGAGACTCACATCAGATTATCGGCAACACCCCATTAATCCACCCAGACCTCCACCCGCCGGTTCTTGATACGACCGTCATCCAGATCATTGGCGGCCACGGGCATTTCGTCACCGAAACCGACCACTTCCCGCAAGGTAATATTGCTCTTCATCAACTCCCGCCGAACCGCCATGCCGCGCAACCTGGAAAGCAGTTGCGCGCGCTGGGGATCGCTTTTGGCGTCGCCAAAGCCAACCAGGGTAACGCGCCGGTCGAGCTTGCCATGCTGTTTCAGATAATCCGCGACCCGCTGCACGTCCAGCAAAGCCTTGTTATCCAGTTTGGCGCTGCCTTGGGCAAAGCGGAAATTGACCGACAAACGCTCGGCTTCCCGGGTCAGTGTCTGGTATTCACTTGGCATTTGCGCCGTGGCCTGAACCTTGATGGTCTGTACCGTCTGCGCGACAAAGCCGTTTTGCGCGACGATCGCCTGACCTTCCGCGCTCTGGGCAAAATCCACCAGCGCAGTTGCCCAGGGCTGGCGCGCTTCGATCGGCAGATAAAGATACAGACGTCGCGACAACGGATAATCCTCGGTGGCAATCAGGCTCACCGTTGGCAACATCGGTCGCGACTCGCCGTCAGCCACTGCTACAGCCTTCGCGTGTCGAACGTAGGGCAGGCCTATAAACCCGATACCGTTGCGATCCCCACTGACCTCGTCGGAAAGTTGTTCGCTGGACTCAAAGCGCTTCGCACCGGCAGCGAGTGTCTTGCCGTACTTGAGCAGGACCAGTTCCTTGAACGTCTCGAAAGTGCCTGATTGTTCGTCGCGAACATAAAGATGGATTTCCCCATCCTTGCCACCCAACGCCTGCCAGTTACGGATTTCCCCGGCGAACACGCGGGCCAGTTGCTCAGTGGTCAGTTCCCGTATGGGATTGCCGGGGTGCAGGATCACCGCGACCCCATCAATGGCGATGACTTGCTCGGCGCCTGGGCTTTTCAGGTTGCCGATTTCCGCGAGATCCTGGATTTCTTTTTCCTTGATCGGGCGTGAAGACGCGGCGATGTCAGCTGTACTGGCCTTCAGTGCGCTGAATCCGGTGCCGGAGCCATGAGCGGCAATCTCAACCTTGAGCGGCTTGCCATCAGCGCTCGTGCCTACGACCCGCAGTTCGTTAACCGAGGGGCCGGGTTCGGTACGCACGGCACGCAAGCCTTGTTTGCGCATGAGTCCTTCAACCAGTGCGGGGCCCAGCTGCGCGTCGATGGTGTTGGAGCCATGAATGCGTAGCACAGGATCGTCGCGTGTGGATGAGGGGAGACTGGCTGTCGCGTCAAACGCCAACAAGGCGAGGGCGGCCAGCAAAGACACAGCGCGCAGCATGTGCGGCACCTTAAATATCAGGAAAGTGCCGGGAGATTAAGTCGGATTGGTTACGGGAAGATGACAGTTGGGTTCGTGCAGGTGCGTTACGACGTGTGACCGGTTTAAACCGTGAAGAGGCCGATATATATGCTGTACATGTGTCAGCAGGAATGCAGCCTTCCGGCTAACACCGGTCTCACGCCATCAGTTGGGAATCAGCTCAACTCCAGCCAGATCGGCGCATGGTCCGACGGCTTTTCCATGCCACGCAGTTCATAATCCACTCCGCCTGCCTTGATGCGAGGCTGCAATCCATTGGACGCCATGATCAGGTCGATGCGCAGGCCGCGCTTGGGTTGATCCTCGAAACCGCGGCTACGGTAGTCAAACCAGCTGAACTGGTCGATGACTTCCGGGTGCAGGTGGCGGAAGCTGTCCACCAGCCCCCAGTTCTTCAAACGTGCCATCCATTCGCGTTCTTCAGGAAGAAAGCTGCATTTACCGGTTTTCAGCCAGCGCTTGGCGTTGTCCGGGCCAATGCCGATGTCGCTGTCTTCCGGAGAGATGTTCACGTCGCCCATGACAATCAGTGGTTGGTCGTTGCTGAAGCGGGTTTCCAGCAGTGTCTGAAGGTCGCTGTAGAAACGTTGTTTGGCGGGGAATTTGGTCGGATGGTCGCGGCTTTCTCCTTGTGGGAAGTAGCCGTTCATGATGGTAATCGGTTGTCCGTTGTCGTCAGCGAATGTGCCCCAGATGAAACGTTTTTGCGATTCGTCATCATCTGTTTCGAAGCCTTTGTGCATCGCCAGAGGCATTTTGCGGGAGAGCAGCGCGACGCCGTAGTGGCCTTTCTGGCCATGGAAATGCACGTGATAGCCCAGCGCTTCGATATCGGCCTGGGGGAATTGTTCGTCCGAGACTTTGGTTTCCTGCAGGCCAATGACGTCGGGCTGGTGTTTTTCGATCAGTGCTGCCAACTGATGAGGGCGGGCGCGAAGCCCGTTGATGTTGAATGAAACGATTTTCATGGGCAGGCAGTCCTGGCAGATACAAAAAAAGCGATGCTAGCTGACATGGCGTTTCATCTCCAGTGTGGAGTTGGGAACTCAGCGTGGAGTTCTTCACACGTCCTTTCCTGGGTGCATATCCTTTGTAGCGGTAACGGCTGATATTGGTTGCGCTTTTACAGCGCCTCACTTTTGAAAGGAGCCCAAAAGTAAGCAAAAGGCTCTTGCCGGTATGCCCCACCACTGGGTCCCTCGCTGTCGCTCGGCATACCCGTAATCCGACATTGCTGCGTGGGGCCGCCGCCACCGGCCATCCATGGCCTGAGGCGGCTAAACCGGCATCCCTGCCGGTTTGCCCCACGCAGCAATATCGAATTCCGGCCGGCGTGGTTTAACGGGGCGCTTAAGATCAAAATCAGAGCAGATCAAGAGCACGGCCTGGGGACTGGATACACGCGGTTTTATGTGGGAGCGGTGCTTGCCCGCGATTCAGGCGCCGCGGTACGTCAGATATACCGCGGCGCCTGAATCGCGGGCAAGCCACGCTCCCACAAAGTCCGTGTTGGTCGGAGCTGAGGTAGCAAGTTCACACAATCAGGTCGGCTGTCAGGCCGCCGCGCTTTTGATTTTGATCTTAGGCGCCCCGTTAAATCACGCTGGCCGGACGCAGATTCTGAAGCGTGGGTAAACCGGCAAGGATGCCGGGTTAGCCGCATTGGGCCATGGATGGCCCGTTGCGGCGGCCCACGGTTCAGGATCTGCGGGCGGGTACACCGAGCATTAGCGAGGTGCCGAGTGGTGGGGCAAGAGCCTTTTGCTTACTTTTGGGCTCCTTTCAAAAGTGAGGCGCTGTAAAAGCGCAGCCAATATCAGCCCTCACCGCAGAAACGGATATGTACACAAGAATCAAGCAATAAAAACGCACGTCCAACTAAGCCCAAATAGCATCCCAAAAGGATATTGGAACTGTGGCTGCGAGCCATGACTCGAACCCTTATAGCAATGGAGCGCTGCCGTCCGAGCTGCGCCGTTAATGAGAGGTTGTTCCATGCCAGAATCGTCTGCCATCGTGGCTGAAGTGCGTCAGCTCGACAGCGGTTACTCGAGGGAAACCCGCTCTCTGCTTTACGAAGCCTATCGCCACGAACCGAGTTTCGCCTACCTGCTCAACGCTCAACGCAGCGGCTTTGACCAACGCGTACGCGCCACAGTCAAAGCATTGGTCAAACAGCACTTTCTTCAGCAACTGCCCGCGATCGGCCTGTTCATCAATGACCGACTGGTCGGTGCAGCGCTGATCGCACCTCCGCAGCGACGCCTGGGTATTACCGAAAGCTGGGCGTGGCGCCTGCGCATGGTGCTCAGCGCCGGCTTCAACTGCACGCGCCGTTACCTGGAATACTACAACGCAGTCTTGGCGTGTCTGCCTTCAGAGTCCGTGCATGTATTACCTCTGCTCGGAATTCATCCAGAATTTCAAAGTGAACAGCTTGGTGAGCAACTGTTGCAGGCTGTACATAATTGGTGCGCCGAAGATGAAAACTCCCAGGGCATCGTCCTCGATACGGGAAATGCGCGATATCTTGAGTTCTTTAAGCGACAGGGTTACGAGGAAATCGGTGAAGTGGCTGTAGGACCCGTCCGCGAACACGTATTTTTCCACCCAAATCCGCAGGTTTCACTGCAAGCCACGGCATAAAGGCATGAAATTTCAACTGCTTGGCGTGTTCCAGTGATAGCCGTTGCCCGTGTTAGCATTCGCGCCATGAAGTTTCTTGCAATGTTTACCAGCGGTTTGATTCTTGGTGTATCCAGCGTCACGGCGTTCGCCGAAGGACAGCTGGATGTAAAGGTCACGCCTGCCAATTCCGCGCTCAAAGCCAACATCGAAGGCTATGTGGGCAGTCCCGGCGAGCGTGATGCTGACAGCCTGCAGCATTTCAGCATCGGTGCCGAAGAGCAGGCGCAGCGCGCAGCGCAGGCGCTGGGTTATTACCAGGCGAAAATCACCAGTGAAGTAAAGACCGGTAAAGACAATCAGCCACACCTGGTTATCAGGGTTCAGCCGGGTGAGCCCATTCATCTGCGCAACGTCACGGTACGCATTGAAGGCGAGGCCGCTTCACTCAAGGCATTTCGGGTCCCCGAAGGCGATGCGCTGAAAAGTGGTGCGGTGCTGAATCATGGTCATTACGAAGACGCCAAGCGCCTGATCCTGAATCAGGCATCTCGCTATGGTTTCTTCTCCGGTCGGTTCATCCAGCAGCGTCTCTCGGTCGATCCTGCTGCCGGTATTGCCGACATCGATCTGGTTTACGACAGCGGTCCACGCTATTCGCTGGGCAAAGTCAGCTTCAGTGGCGACGCGCCTTTTGATGACGACTTGCTGAAGCGCATGGTGCCGTTCAAGGAAAACACGCCTTACGATTCCGAACTGATTGCCGAACTGAATCAGGCGATGCAAACCAGTGGCTATTTCGAGGGCGTGCGTGTGGATGCGGCGCCGACCGCCGCTGTGGGGCAAGAGATTCCTGTCACTGTCCAGCTGGAGACACGTAAACCTCGCACCATGGGCCTCGGGCTGGGTTATTCAACGGACGTCGGACCGCGGGGCAAGGCCAACTGGACCCGGCACTGGGTCAATCCCCAAGGCCACAGCTACGGCATCGAAAGTGAATTGTCTGCACCGCGTCAGAACGTCGGCCTTTGGTATGACATCCCGCTGGACCCGCCGCTGACTGACAAGCTGCGCTTTGCAGGTGGGTATCAATACGAGGAGATCGCCGGGACTGACACGCTGAGCAAGCTGCTCACGGTTGGCCCGGAATGGCACAGCAAATTACCCAGCGGCTGGGAGCGGGTTGTCTCATTGAAGTGGCAGCGCGAGGAGTATCGACTGGGCAATGATTCGGGCCTCAGCACGCTGCTGATGCCGGGCGTCAGCTATTCCTATCTGCGAAGCGACAATCGTATCGATCCGCATAATGGCTACCGCCTGCAGTTCGATGCTCAAGTCGCCAAGGAAGGGCTGATGTCCGATTCGAACCTGCTGCATGGCAATGTGTTGCTGAAGGGCCTGACCACGCTTTGGGACAATCACCGCTTTCTCGCCCGCGTGCAGTTCGGCGGCAACGCCACCAATGGCTATAAATCGATCCCGCCGTCTCTTCGCTTCTTCGCGGGTGGTGACCAAAGCGTTCGCGGTTATGACTATCAGACGCTTTCACCGGAAAACTCCGACGGTGACCGTATTGGCGGACGTTACATGGTGGCGGGCAGTGTCGAATACCAATACTCCATCGCTGAAAAATGGCGAGTAGCGACCTTCGTCGATCAAGGCAACTCTTTCGATACGCTGGAATTGCCGAGCCTCAAGACTGGCGTCGGCATTGGCGTGCGCTGGGTTTCACCGGTAGGCCCGTTGCGCCTGGATCTGGCTCATGCACTGGACGATGACGGCGGCATTCGGCTGCACTTTTCCATGGGGCCTGAGCTATGAAGCCGTTCAACTGGCGACGTTCGCTGAAGGCTCTTGGGTTGGCACTGGTCGCCATTGTGCTGCTGGTGTTTGTCAGTCTGTGGGGGCTACTGGGCACTGAGACGGGTAGCCGATGGGTGTTGGCACGCGTACCGGGTTTGCAGCTGCAAAACTTCAATGGCCGCCTGGGCGGGCAATGGCAGGCTGATCACTTGATTTGGCAACAAGAGGCCACTCGAGTCGAAATAGACAAACCGGTGTTGGACTGGTCGCCTGGGTGCCTGCTGAAAATGACCCTGTGTATCGAGCAGCTTCACGCTGATCAGGTTCGCCTGCAACTGGCCCCGGCTAACGATGCAGCGCAAAGCGAACCTTTGCAGTTGCCCGATCTGAAGCTGCCTTTGGCGATCCGTCTGGGCGATGTGCGTATCGGCAGTGTGTCACTGGATGGCAACGAGCAGGTCGCCGACCTGAAACTGGCCGCGCACTGGACCGCAGAAGGTTTGCGTCTGGATAACGTTCATGCGCGTCGGGATGATCTGGTGCTGGATCTGGCTGGCCTGATTCAGCCGTCCGGGGAGTGGCCTTTGTCCGCCACCGGTTTAGTGAAACTACCTGACGTCGACGGTCGCGCCTGGACACTCAATCTGGATATCCAGGGTGATCTGCTCAAAACCCTGCAGCTCAAGGGCATCAGCAGTGGCTATCTGCAGGGCTTGCTGGACGGCGAACTGCAACCGCTGGCGGAGAACCTGCCCGCACAGTTAAGGATCAGTGCCGAACCGTTCAAAGCGACCGGCTCATTGCCGGATACCCTGCAACTCAATCAGTTACTACTGGATGCGAAGGGCGATCTTCAAAACGGTTATGAGCTACAGGGCTCGGCCAGTCTGCCTGCCGAGCAAGGTCCTGTGGCTCTGGCACTCAACGGGCGCGTTGATGCCAAGGGTGCAGTGATCGAGGCTCTTGATCTGAATGCCAGTGCCGAGCAGCACTTGAGTCTCAAAGGGGCGTTGAACTGGGAACATGAGTTTCGTGCCGATGCGAAGCTCGACTGGCTTGATTTCCCCTGGCACCGCTTGTATCCACTGATCGAAGAACCACAGGTGGCCTTGCGCAAATTCACTGGGGAAGTGTCCTACACCGACGGTAAATATCTGGGGAATTTCAACGCCAATCTTGACGGTCCGGCAGGTGCGTTCAGTCTTGTGAGTCCATTCAGTGGTGATTTGACTCAGATCTTCCTGCCGCAGTTGGAAATGGTTGCCGGGCAGGGTAAGGCCACAGGGCACCTGAACCTGCAATTTGCCGATGGCATCGGCTGGGATACTGCACTGGACCTGAGCGCCATTGACCCTGCCTATTGGGTCGCGCAAATGCCGGGCACGCTGGCCGGACCGCTGCGCAGCAAAGGGCAGATCAGAAACGAGCAGCTGAGCCTGAGCGCGGATCTGGACCTCAAGGGCCGTCTGCGTGGTCAGCCTGCGGCTTTGCAGGTCAAAGCCGATGGTGCGGGTGACAAGTGGAATGTCGGTGCGCTTGAAGTGCGCCTCGGGGATAACCGGGTTCAAGGCAATGGCAGCCTGCAGCAGCGTCTGCTGGGTCAACTGGATATCAACCTGCCGCGGCTGGGGCAGCTATGGCCAGGGCTGCAAGGGCATGTCAAAGGCCGCCTTGATGTGGCCGGAACGTTGAACGCGCCCCAAGGCCAGTTGGGCATGCAAGGCTCGCAATTGGCCTTTCAGGGCAATCAGCTGAAAACGCTGAACGTGAACGCCAGACTCGATAACGCCCAGCGCGCCAATGTCGATATCAAAGGCAATGGTATTCAAGTCGGCGACAAGCAGCTGGGCACTCTTATTGTTGATGCTCAGGGCGATATCAAACGCCAGCAGATGAAGCTCGACTTGCAGGGACCACTGCTAAAACTGGCGCTGGGTCTGGACGGCAACCTCGACAAGGGCAACTGGCGCGGAAGGCTGTCCAGTGGCGATGTGCAGACGGGGGGGCAACGCTGGCAATTGCAGCAGCCGGCCAGGCTGGAGCGTCTGGCTGACGGCAAGGTGAACTTTGGTGCACATTGCTGGCTCTCCGGCGCGGCCAGTCTGTGTGGTGAAGATCAGCGCCTGATGCCCGAACCGCGTCTGCGTTACCACTTGAAGAATTTCCCTCTCGACAGTCTGGCCCAGTGGCTTCCAAAAGATTTTGCCTGGAAAGGCGCGCTTAATGCTGACGTCCAACTCGATGTGCCTGCCGCCGGCCCTAACGGCCAAATTACGGTGAATACCAGCGGTGGAGCGCTGCGCATCAAAGAGAAGGAACAATGGCTGGACTTCCCTTACGAGAGTCTGGTTCTGACCAGCAAACTGACCCCGAAACTCATCGACAGTCGCCTGGATTTCCGTGGTGGAAAGCTTGGGACGTTGCAGGTAAACGCCCGCATTGATCCACTGGCGCAGAACAAGACCTTGAGTGGCGACTTCAACCTGAGCGGGCTTGATCTGTCCATTGCCCGCCCGTTCCTGCCCGTGGTGCAGAAACTCAATGGTCGCTTGAATGGCAGCGGACGTTTGTCTGGTGGTCTTCTGGCGCCGCAAGTGAACGGCAGCGTAAACCTCAGTGGTGGCGAGGTATCCGGGCCAGAGTTGCCGATGAGCGTGCAGGATTTGCAGATTCAGGCGCTGATCGCCGGAGAAAACGTTCAGCTCGACGGCAACTGGAAAAGCGGCGATACCGGGGTAGGGCGTCTGGCCGGGCAGATTGGATGGAGTCAGGCGTTGGCGGTCGATCTGAGCGTCAAAGGTTCGCGTCTCCCAATCATGGTTGAACCTTATGCCAGACTCGAAGCTGCACCTGACCTGAAAATCTCCATGCAGGGCGGTCGTCTGGGCATCTCCGGCAAAGTATTGATTCCCCAAGGCACGATAACTGTTCGTGAGCTGCCGCCGTCCACAGTCAAGTTGTCAGGCGACACCGTGATCGTTGGGCAGCAAACGGAGGAGGGCGAGCCGCCACTGGCGATGGCCATGGACATCGACGTTCAGGTCGGGCAGGAAAAGCTGAGCTTTACAGGCTTCGGGTTGACCGCCGACCTTGCGGGCCGGGTGCACATTGGTGACAACCTGGACACTCGCGGCGAACTCAACCTCAACAATGGCCGCTATCGCGCCTATGGGCAGCGATTGACGATTCGCAAGGCACGGCTGTTGTTTGCCGGGCCAATCGATCAACCGTATCTGGATGTGGAGGCGATTCGGCAAACAGATGATGTTGTCGCGGGCATCCGGTTGTCGGGCAGTGCCGAGCAACCGACCACTACCGTATTCTCCGAGCCCGCCATGAGTCAGGAGCAGGCGTTGTCCTACCTGGTGCTGGGAAGGCCGTTGAACAACACGGGCGAAGACAGCAACATGATGGCCCAGGCTGCCTTGGCGCTAGGGCTGGCGGGCAGTGAGTCAACCACTGGCAAGCTGGCCAAGGATCTGGGTATTCGTGACTTTGAACTGGACACCTCGGGCTCGGGGGAAAAAACCAACGTCGTCGCCAGCGGTAAAATTACCGACAAGCTTAGTTTGCGCTATGGCGTCGGGGTGTTCGAACCAGCGAATACCATTGCCCTGCGCTACATGTTGAGCAAAAAGGTCTACCTGGAAGCTGCAAGTGGTCTGGCCAGTTCGCTGGATATTTTTTACAAACGGGATTTTTGACAAAACCCATGTATCTGCTGGAATTGTGGTGCTCCCGCAAGCGCACGCGTTCCAGAGCAGTAACGCGATTTTATTAACAACCACCTGCACTCTAGGTCGATCAACACTTTCATGGTTAACTTCTCCGTCTAATCAACCCGTGGAAAAAGGACTCAGTTCATGGCTCAAGTGACTCGCAGAGGCAACCCTGTCCAAATCAATGGCGAACTGCCAAAAGTCGGCGCTGCGGCCCCGGCCTTTTCGCTGGTCGGCGGTGATCTGGCTGACGTGACCCTGGCTGACTTTGCTGGCAAGCGCAAAGTGCTGAACATCTTCCCAAGCGTCGACACACCGACCTGCGCAACTTCCGTTCGCAAGTTCAACGCCCAGGCCAATGACCTGACTAACACCGTCGTGCTGTGTATTTCTGCCGACTTGCCGTTCGCACAGGCGCGCTTTTGCGGTGCGGAAGGTCTGGAAAACGTGAAAAATCTCTCCACCCTGCGTGGCGGCGAGTTCATGGAAAACTACGGTGTTGCCATTGCTGATGGTCCGATGGTTGGTCTGACCACTCGCGCTGTCGTCGTACTGGATGAGAACGATAAAGTGCTGCACAGCGAACTGGTCCCGGAAATCGGCCAGGAACCCGACTACGATGCAGCATTGGCCGTATTGAAGTAACACCTGGCAATACCTGGACGGCCTGAATATGTTCAGGCCGTTTTCGTTTACGCTTCAGCTGTTTAACAAAAGTAAGGACAAAGTAAATTGCCGGTAAAGGCGCTTTGCTTGTCACGCATCTGTGCTTATTGTTCAGCCTCCTGAAAAGCCCCATCCGCAATGGTTGATTTATTCATGCAATCGTCTGGCCCCCGTAGTTCCCGTCGCTGGCTCATCAGCCTGTTGGTCCTGTTGATTATCGTCGGCTTGTGCTGGTGGTTGTGGCCTGCATCTGCGCCGGGCAAAGACGGCGCGCACCGCAAATCAGGCAGTACGGCCGAAAGTGGCGTGGCGCGTCCTGGCTTTGGTGGTTCTACTATTCCCGTGCCGGTTCGGGTGGCTCCGGCAGTGCTGGGCGATTTCCCGATTTACTACAAGGCCTTGGGCACCGTGACCGCGATGAACACCATCAATGTGCGCAGCCGGGTGGCGGGCGAACTGGTCAAGATCAACTTTCAGGAAGGGCAAATGGTCAAGGCCGGGGACTTGCTGGCCGAGATTGATCCACGCAGTTATCAGATCGCCCTGCAGCAGGCGGAAGGTACGCTGGCGACCAATCAGGCTCTGCTGAAAAACGCCCAACTGGACGTGCAGCGCTATCGCGGTCTGTATGCCGAAGACAGTATTGCCAAGCAGACGCTGGATACCGCCGAATCGCTGGTCAATCAGTATCAGGGCACGATCAAGACTAATCAGGCAGCGGTAGGTGACGCCAAACTCAATCTTGAATTCACTCGCATTCGTGCCCCGATTGCCGGACGTATCGGCCTCAAGCAGCTGGACGTCGGGAATCTGGTGGCGGCCAATGACACCACGGCGCTGGTGATCATCACCCAGACCAAGCCCATCACCGTTGCTTTCACACTGCCCGAGAAAGACCTGGCCAATGTGATTACCCGCTACCGCAGTGGCGACAAGTTGCCCGTGGAGGCCTGGGATCGTGGTGACTTGAAACAGCAGGCCCAAGGTGTGCTGGCGAGTCTCGACAACCAGATCGATGTGGCCACCGGAACGCTGAAGTTCAAGGCCCGCTTCGAGAACCAGAACGAAGTGCTGTTCCCTAACCAGTTCGTCAATGTGCATCTGTTGGCCGATACCCTCAAGCAGGCTGTATTGGTGCCTACCGCAGCGATTCAGTTCGGTACCAACGGCACCTTTGTGTACGCGATGGATGGCGACAACAAGGTCAAGATCCGCGCACTCAAGACTGGCGCCAACAACGAACAACTGACAGTGGTCAGCGAAGGGCTGTCTGCCGGGGACCGTGTCGTTCTGGAAGGCACTGATCGTCTGCGGGATGGCGCTACGGTAGAAGTGGTCAGCGACAGCAAGGATGTCCCGACGACCCCGGGTCAGCAGCTACAGGGTAAGCCGGGCAAGAGCACTGATGAGTCGGCGTCGGTTGGCAAGGCGGAAAGCACTCGCGCATGAACATCTCCAGACTGTTCATCCTGCGGCCGGTCGCAACGACCCTGAGCATGCTCGCCATCGTTCTGGCCGGTTTGATCGCCTACAAGTTGCTGCCGGTATCTGCACTGCCGCAAGTCGATTACCCGACCATCCGGGTCATGACCTTGTACCCGGGCGCCAGTCCGCAAGTGATGACCAGCGCCGTCACCGCGCCTCTTGAGCGCCAGTTCGGGCAAATGCCGGGGCTGAGTCAGATGGCGTCCACCAGTTCCGGTGGTGCGTCGGTGATTACCTTGCGATTCAGTCTCGACCTGAATATGGACGTGGCCGAGCAGTCGGTACAGGCCGCGATCAACGCCGCGACCAATCTTCTTCCCACTGATTTGCCCGCACCCCCGGTTTATAACAAGGTCAACCCGGCAGACACCCCGGTACTGACTCTGGCCATTACGTCCAAGACCATGTTGTTGCCCAAACTCAACGATCTGGTCGACACGCGCATGGCGCAAAAGATTTCCCAGATCAGTGGCGTCGGCATGGTCAGCATCGCCGGTGGCCAGCGTCAGGCGGTGCGGATAAAGGTCAATCCCGAGGCACTGGCCGCCAACGGCCTGAACCTTGAGGATGTGCGTACCTTGATTGGTGCGTCCAACGTCAATCAGCCCAAGGGTAACTTCGACGGTCCGACCCGGGTGTCGATGCTCGACGCCAACGACCAGCTCAAATCCCCTGAGGAATACGCCAATCTGATTCTGGCCTACAGCAACGGCGCGCCACTGCGTCTCAAGGATGTAGCGGAAATCGTCGATGGTGCCGAGAACGAGCGTCTTGCGGCCTGGGCCAACGAGAATCAGGCGGTGCTCCTCAACATCCAGCGTCAGCCGGGTGCCAACGTTATCGAGGTTGTGGATCGCATCAAGGCGTTGCTGCCGAGCATCACCGATAACTTGCCTGCGGGGCTGGATGTTGTGGTTCTGACGGACCGGACCCAGACGATTCGGGCCTCGGTCAAAGACGTGCAACACGAATTGCTTATTGCCATCGTGTTGGTGGTATTGGTGACTTTCCTGTTTCTGCGTCGATTCAGCGCCACGATTATTCCGTCGATTGCAGTACCGCTGTCTCTGGTGGGCACCTTCGGGGTGATGTACCTGGCGGGTTTTTCGGTCAACAACCTGACATTGATGGCCATGACGATTGCCACCGGTTTCGTGGTCGACGATGCCATCGTTATGCTGGAAAACATCTCACGACATATCGAAGAGGGTGAATCACCGATGCAGGCGGCGCTCAAGGGCGCGAAGCAGATTGGCTTTACGCTGGTGTCGCTGACGATCTCCCTGATTGCCGTATTGATTCCGCTGCTGTTCATGGCTGACGTAGTAGGGCGGTTGTTCCGCGAGTTTGCGATCACCCTGGCGGTGGCGATTCTGATATCGCTGGTTGTGTCGCTGACCCTGACGCCCATGATGTGCGCCCGGTTGCTCAAGCGTGAACCCAGGGAAGAAGAGCAAAGCCGCTTCTACCGCGCTAGCGGTGCCTGGCTGGACTGGCTGGTTGAAGCGTACGGCAACAAGTTGCGCTGGGTGCTCAAGCATCAGCCGCTGACGTTGCTGGTGGCGATTGCCACGCTGGCATTGACCGTCTTCCTTTACATGGTGGTGCCCAAGGGCTTCTTCCCGGTGCAGGACACCGGCGTGATTCAGGGGATTTCCGAGGCACCGCAATCGATTTCCTTCGCCGCCATGAGCGAGCGACAGCAGTCACTGGCGAAAATCATTCTGCAAGATCCCGACGTGACCAGTCTTTCGTCCTACATCGGTGTGGATGGCGATAACGCGACTCTGAACAGCGGGCGTCTGCTGATTAACCTGAAGTCCCACGGCGATCGGGATGTCACCGCAACCGAGATCATCCAGCGCTTGCAGCCGCAACTGGACAAGCTGTCCGGCATACGTCTGTTCCTGCAGCCTGTTCAGGACCTGACCATTGAGGACCGGGTCAGCCGTACCCAGTATCAGTTCAGCATGTCCTCCCCGGACGCCGAATTACTGAGTCTGTGGAGCGGTCGGCTGGTGGATGCGCTGAGCAAGCGTCCGGAACTGACGGATGTTGCCAGCGATTTGCAGGACAAGGGTTTACAGGTCTATCTGGCAATCGACCGTGATGCGGCGAGTCGTGTCGGCGTGACGGTGGCAAACATCACCGATGCGTTGTATGACGCGTTTGGTCAACGGCAGATTTCGACGATCTACACTCAGGCCAGTCAGTATCGGGTGGTGTTGCAGGCCGCATCTGCCAGCGAATTGGGGCCTCAGGCGCTAGAGCAGATTCACGTCAAGACCACCGACGGTGCACAGGTCAAACTGTCGAGTCTGGCCCATGTGGAACAACGTCAGGCGCAACTGGCGATAACACATCTGGGGCAGTTCCCGGCAGTCATGATGTCTTTCAACCTGGCGCCGAATGTTGCACTGGGGTCAGCGGTGGAGATCATTCAGCAGGTCGAGAAAGACATTGGCATGCCCATTGGCGTACAGACCGAGTTTCAGGGGGCAGCGCAAGCCTTCCAGGCTTCGTTGTCCAGCACCTTGCTGCTGATCCTCGCGGCTGTCGTGACCATGTATATCGTGCTGGGCGTGCTCTACGAGAGCTACATCCATCCGATCACCATTCTTTCAACATTGCCGTCAGCGGCGGTGGGGGCCTTGCTGGCGTTGCTGATCAGTGGCAACGATCTGGGCATGATTGCGATTATCGGCATCATCCTGTTGATCGGTATCGTCAAGAAAAACGCCATCATGATGATCGACTTCGCCCTCGATGCAGAGCGCAACCGGGGTGTGGATCCTGAAACAGCCATTTATGAGGCGGCTTTGCTGCGCTTCCGGCCGATTCTGATGACGACAATGGCGGCGTTGTTCGGCGCTGTGCCGCTGATGCTGGCCAGCGGCTCTGGCGCTGAACTGCGTCAACCGTTGGGGCTTGTGATGGTCGGCGGCTTGATGTTGAGCCAGGTGTTGACCTTGTTTACGACACCGGTGATTTACCTGTACTTCGATCGTATGGGCCGCCGCTGGGGCCGGAAACCGGACGCTGATGCGCGTCTGGAGCAGGCCGACGCATGAACCTGTCCGGTCCTTTCATACGCAGGCCGGTAGCAACCATGCTGCTGAGCCTGGCGATCATGCTGTTGGGCGGCGTCAGTTTCGGCTTGCTGCCCGTCGCACCGCTGCCAAACATGGATTTCCCGGTCATCGTGGTGTCCGCCAGTTTGCCGGGTGCCAGCCCCGAGATCATGGCATCCAGTGTCGCGACGCCGCTGGAGCGTTCGCTGGGATCGATTGCCGGTATTAACACCATGAGCAGTCGTTCGAGCCAGGGCTCCACGCGGGTGATCCTGCAATTTGACCTGGACCGCGACATCAACGGCGCGGCGCGGGAAGTGCAGGCGGCGATCAATGCCTCGCGAAACCTGCTGCCCAGCGGTATGCGCAGCATGCCCACCTACAAAAAGGTAAACCCGTCCCAGGCGCCGATCATGGTCCTGTCGCTGACGTCCGAGGTGCTGGAGAAGGGCGAGCTGTATGACCTGGCGTCCACCATCCTTTCCCAAAGCCTGTCTCAGGTCAGCGGTGTGGGTGAAGTACAGATCGGCGGCAGCTCATTGCCCGCAGTGCGCATCGAACTTGAGCCGCAGTTGCTTGACCAGTATGGCGTGTCCCTCGATGAGGTGCGTACGGCGGTCAACAACGCCAACGTCCGTCGTCCGAAAGGGGCAGTGGAAAACTCCCGGTATAACTGGCAGGTTCAGGCTAACGACCAGCTGGAAAAAGCCTCGGATTATGAGTCGCTGATCATTCGTTATCAGGATGGCGCAGCGCTGCGGCTCAAGGATGTCGCGAAAGTCAGCGATGGTGTGGAGAACCGCTACAACTCAGGCTTCTTCAACAAAAAACCTGCCGTGCTGCTGGTTATAAACCGGCAGGCGGGGGCCAACATTATTGAAACCGTGGCGCAGATCAAGGCGCAATTGCCGGCCCTGGAGGCTGTCTTGCCCGCCAGCGCCACGCTCAAGCTGGCGATGGACCGTTCGCCAGTCATCAAGGCGACGCTGCACGAAGCAGAGATGACGCTGTTGATCGCGGTGATTCTGGTGATCCTCGTGGTGTACCTGTTTCTCGGCAACTTCCGGGCTTCGCTGATCCCGACCCTGGCAGTTCCGGTGTCCCTGGTGGGCACTTTCGCGATCATGTACCTGTACGGTTTTTCCCTGAATAACCTGTCGCTGATGGCGTTGATTCTGGCCACCGGGCTGGTGGTCGATGACGCCATTGTGGTCCTGGAAAACATTTCCCGACACATCGATAAAGGCGTTGCCCCGATGCAGGCGGCGTACCTCGGTGCCAAGGAAGTGGGCTTCACGCTGTTGGCCATGAACGTGTCGCTGGTGGCGGTGTTCATCTCGATTCTGTTCATGGGCGGGCTGGTGGAAAGCCTGTTCCGCGAGTTCTCCATTACGCTTTCGGCGTCGATCATCGTCTCGTTGCTGGTTTCCCTGACACTGACGCCTATGCTGTGCGCGCGCTGGCTCAAGCCGCATGTGCCGGGCAGCGAGAACAGGCTGCAACGCTGGAGCAACCGGGTCAATGACCGCATGGTGGCAGGCTACGACCGCAGTCTCGGCTGGGTGATGCGTCATCGACGTCTGACGCTGTTGAGCCTGTTGGTCACAGTGGTAGTCAACGTTGCGTTGTATGTGGTGGTGCCCAAGACATTCCTGCCGACTCAGGACACCGGGCAACTGGTGGGTTTTGTAAGGGGTGATGACGGCCTTTCGTTCACGGTCATGCAGCCTAAGATGGAAATATTCCGCGATGCGATACTTACCGATCCCGCCGTAGACACGGTGACAGGCTTCATCGGTGGTACCAACGGCACCAATAACGCGTTCATGCTGGTGCGGCTCAAGCCCATATCCGAGCGCAAACTCAGCGCCGAACAGGTCGTAGAACGTTTGCGCAAGGAAATGCCCAAGGTGCCGGGCGGGCGGGTGTTTCTGGCCCCTGATCAGGACTTGCAACTGGGCGGTGGCCGCGAGCAGACCACATCGGCCTATCAATACATTCTGCAAAGCGGCGACCTGAATGCGTTGCGTGAGTGGTATCCGAAAGTGGTGGCAGCGCTCAAATCCCTGCCGGAGCTGACTGCCATCGATGCCCGGGAAGGACGCGGTGCCCAGCAGGTCACGTTGCAGGTTGACCGCGACGCCGCCAAACGTCTGGGCATCGACATGGACATGGTGACTGCGGTGCTTAACAACGCTTACAGCCAGCGTCAGGTGTCGACGATTTACGACAGCCTCAACCAGTACAAGGTGGTAATGGAGGTCAATCCCCGATTTGCTCAGGACCCAGCGACTCTTGAGCAGGTTCAGGTGATTACTGCGGACGGCAATCGCGTGCCGCTGTCGAGCATCGCACGCTATGAGCGCAGTCTGGCCGACGACACGGTTTCCCATGACGGTCAGTTTGCTTCGGAAAACATCTCATTCGATCTGGCCGAAGGCTATAGCCTCGATCAGGCCACAGTTGCCATTGAGCGCGCCGTCGCGGGGGTCGGCTTGCCTTCGGATGTGATCGCGAAGATGGCCGGTACCGCCGATGCGTTCGCCGCGACCCAGAAAAGCCAGCCGTGGATGATTCTCGGTGCCTTGCTGGCGGTTTATCTGGTGCTGGGCATCCTGTACGAAAGCTACATTCATCCGCTGACGATTCTGTCCACGCTACCGTCGGCCGGAGTAGGGGCCTTGCTGAGCATTTACGTGCTGGGTTCGCAATTCAGCCTGATCTCGTTGCTGGGCCTGTTCCTTCTGATTGGGGTCGTGAAGAAAAACGCGATCATGATGATTGACCTCGCGCTGCAACTTGAGCGCGACAGTGGCATGAGTCCCGAAGCGTCGATTCGCGCCGCCTGCCTGCAGCGTCTACGGCCTATTCTGATGACGACCATGGCAGCCATACTCGGGGCTCTGCCGCTGCTGTTGAGCACAGCGGATGGCGCTGAAATGCGTCGTCCACTGGGTCTGTGCATCATCGGCGGTCTGGTGTTCAGCCAGGTCCTGACCCTTTACACCACCCCGGTGGTTTACCTCTATCTCGACCGTTTACGCCATCGTTTCAATAAATGGCGTGGCGTGCGCACCGATGCCGCTCTGGAAACTCCGCTATGACCGCACAGCAGAAGATCAAATCCTTCAAACACCGGCCTGGACGCACGCTGTGTCTGGCGTTGTGTGCTGCGCTATTGAGTGCCTGCGCGGTCGGCCCGGATTATCAAAAGCCTGAAATGCCGACGCCTGCGCAGTTCAAGGCGGCTGAAGGCTGGACCCAGGCTGCGCCCAGTGATGCGATGGCCCGGGGCGCCTGGTGGGAGGTTTACGGCGACACGCAACTCAATGGCCTGGTAGAGAAACTCAACAGCTCCAACCAGACCGTCGCCCAGTACGAGGCTCAATACCGTCAGGCCAGGGCGCTGGTTCGCAGTTCTCGCGGGGCGTTCTTCCCGACTCTCGATTTCTCCGCTGGCAAAACCCGTTCAAGCCAAGGCACAGGCAGCAGCAGTTCGAGCCTGAGCAGTTCCAGCAGCGGTATTCGTGACACGTACAACACTCAGTTGGGCGTGAGCTGGGAAGCCGATATCTGGGGCAAGTTGCGCCGCGGACTGGAAGCCGATACTGCCAGCGCCCAGGCCAGTCTTGGCGATCTCGCTGCCATGCGGTTGAGCCTGCAATCAGAGTTGGTGCAGAACTACCTGCAACTGCGGGTGATTGACGAGCAAAAGCGTTTACTGGAGGCCACTGTCGAGGCTTATCAGCGCTCATTGAGACTGACCCAGAATCAATACCGCGCGGGTATTTCCGGGCGTGATTCTGTGGCTCAGGCGCAAACCCAACTGAAAAGTACTCAGGCTGATCTGATCGATCTGGTCTGGCAGCGTGCGCAGTTCGAGAACGCCATTGCCGTGCTGATGGGGCAGGCGCCGGCGGACTTCAATCTGGCGGCCAGCACCTCTATTCCGGCGTTGCCAGCGATTCCTCTGGAGTTGCCGTCGCAGTTGCTTGAGCGTCGCCCGGATATCGCCGCAGCCGAGCGTTCGGTGATGGCGGCCAACGCCAACATCGGAATCGCCAAGGCGGCGTATTACCCGGACCTCACCCTGAGCATGAGTGGTGGTTACAGCAGCAGTACATTCTCCAACTGGATCACCTTGCCCAATCGTTTCTGGTCGGTGGGCCCACAGCTGGCGATGACGCTGTTCGATGGCGGTCAGCGTTCGGCAGAAGTGGACCGCACCGAAGCGGTGTACGACCAGACCGTGGCGCAGTACCGCCAGACTGTCCTGACTGGCTTCCAGGAAGTGGAAAATTACCTGACCCAGCTGAAAGTCTATGAAGACGAAGCCAGCGTGCGCGCCGAGGCACTGGACGCTGCCCGTGAATCTCTGCGCCTGACCAGCAATCAGTACAAGGCTGGCCTCATTGGTTACCTGGACGTGGTCAACGTCCAGGCCACCGCCCTGAGCAATGAGCGCAGCGTGCTGACCTTGCTGCAAAGTCGTCTTATTGCCAGTGTTCAACTGATCGCTGCACTGGGCGGTGGATGGGATGCGCAGAGTGGTCTGGATATGCAGGCGGACAAGGATTGAGGGGACTGATTTTGCTCTGGTTATTCAAAGAGTGTGAATTCGAATGCGATCAAGCTGTGGGGGCAGAGCTTGATCTGGGCGGCATCTCGGCGATAAACGATAACGCGGAATGTCTCTAAGCTGCGTCTCATGCATCGCGGGCAAGCCCGGCTCCCACAAGGGATATGCGCCCACTCGTTCCAACAAATCCGTTACTTTAAAACCCCAGCTGATGGCTATGCGCCATATTTTCGACGAGTGACCGCCACAACCCATTGAACAAACGGTAGAATCGGGTTTTTGACTGGGCATGGATACGCTCATTTATCCAGGTCGCGGTCATCCATGCTGATTGGCAGTTACACCTCGTCGTTGGTTCTGGTTTCAGTTTTCGTCGCCATCCTCGCTTCCTACACCGCACTTGATCTCGCCGGGCGCATTGCATCCGCGAAAGGCCGGGCCGCTGCCTTCTGGATATCCGGCGGTGCCTGTTCCATGGGCGTTGGTATCTGGTCCATGCATTTTATTGGCATGCTCGCCTTTGACCTGCCTATAGAGCTGGCCTTCGATCTGCCCATCACGTCTCTGTCACTGCTGATTGCGGTCCTGTCTTCGGGGTTTGCGCTGTGGCTGGTCAGCCAGCCGCAGATGCCTCTGTCCGTGCTGGGCCTGGGGGCTTTGTTCATGGGCGCAGGCATCAGTGCCATGCACTACACCGGCATGGCCTCGCTTCGTATGTATCCCGGAATCACCTACGACCCCGCCACGGTGCTGGCCTCACTGGCTATTGCCGTTGCCGCTTCGGCCGCTGCACTCTGGATTGCCTTTCGCTTGCGCCGACAGACGCCCCATGTACGCCTGGCCCGTGGTGCAGCGGCGGTGGTGATGGGGATGGCCATTGTCGGCATGCATTACACCGGCATGGCGGCGGCAGGATTTTCCGAGGACAGCTACTGCGGCGCACTCGCTGACGGCATTCACTACAACGGCCTGTTCTCGCTGGTATTAGTGGGAAGTCTCGCGGTGCTGACCTTCACCTTGCTGACGTCGATACTCGATGCAAGGCTTGAGGCAAGGACTGCCGAGCTGTCGCAGTCCCTGATTCAGGTCAACCGTGAACTGCAGCATCTGGCCCTGCATGACACATTGACGGGGTTGCCGAATCGGGTGTTGCTGGCGGAACGGATCGAGGAGGCCATGCAGCGCGTTGACGCTAAAGGCGGGGGTTTCGCCCTGATGTTCATGGATCTGGATGGCTTCAAACCCGTCAACGACGCCTTTGGTCATCACGTTGGCGATCAACTGCTGCGGGATGTGGGTTTGCGTTTGCGGGCCAACCTGCATCGTCGGGATACTCTGGCGCGGATCGGTGGCGATGAGTTCGTTCTGCTGGTGGATGTGGAGGATATTCATGATGCGCCCTGTATCGCTGCACGTCAGGTCGATGTGATTGCACAGCCGTTTCATATCGCGGATCAACTGTTGCAGATATCCGTCAGCATTGGCATCGCGCTTTATCCAGGGTGCGGACAGACTCAGGAAGAGCTACTGATGAACGCCGATGCCGCGATGTACCACGCCAAGGCAGCGGGTAAAAATGGCTACAGCTTCTTTGATCCGAGTATGAATACCAACGCGCGCAATCAGTTGGAGCTGTTGCAGGAACTGCGTGTTGCGATCAAGTACAAGCATTTCAGTCTTTACTATCAACCCAAATTCGATGCTGTCAGCGGTGAGCCGGTGGGGGCCGAAGCGCTGTTGCGCTGGAATCACCCGCAAAAGGGGCTGCTGTTGCCCGATGCCTTCATGGGCCTGGCCGAAAAGACCGGGCTGATTGTCAGTATCGGTGAATGGGTACTGGACGAAGCCTGTCGCCAGATGCGTATCTGGGCGGACATGGGTTATGGCCACTGGCGTGTCGCGGTGAATCTTTCGACGCTTCAGTTCTGTCATTCCAGCCTTGTGGAAACCGTTGCCAAAGCGCTCGAACTGCACCGCTTGCCGGCCAATAACCTGACCCTGGAAATCACCGAAACCACGGCCATGAGCGACACTGAGGCGAGCATCAGCGTATTGCAAAAGTTATCGGAAATGGGCGTCGACCTGTCCATTGACGATTTCGGCACGGGCTATTCGAGCCTGATGTATCTCAAGCGACTGCCTGCCAATGAACTGAAGATTGATCGTGGCTTCGTTCGTGATCTTGAGCATGACAGTGACGATGCAGCGATCATCTCGGCCATCGTCGCAGTAGGGCAGGCGCTGAATCTGCGGATCGTTGCCGAAGGGATCGAGACGGACCGTCAGCAGAGTTTCCTGACGCGTCTGGGCTGTGATGCACTGCAGGGTTATCTGCTGGGCCATCCACAACCTGCCGAACGCTTCATGGCTGACATCCATGCGGCAAGAGGCGCTACCGTTCTGGCAGGCTGACTGGTAGTCTTCGAGCAATTTCTGACACCTCGCTGTCGCTAAGTAAACACGGACCCTGTAGGAGTGAGCTTGCTCGCGATTCGATTTCATGGTTAACGAATTTATCGCTTTAACTGACGCCATCGCGAGCAAGCTCACTCCTACAGGCCAATGGCTGCCTCAATGCAGCGCCGTGTCAGCTCTCACGGCAAATGCATTTCAATTCAGAGTACTGAGTTTCGTTTGATCAGCGTCATGCGTACCTCTACAGGAGACATTTATGGATAAAGTTCTCATCATCACCGGTGGCTCACGAGGTATCGGTGCCGCCACTGCATTGCTTGCCGCAGCACAAGGCTATCGAATCTGCATCAACTACCACTCCGATCATCAGGCCGCCGAAACGACCTGTGAGAAGGTCCGGGCCATGGGCGCTTCGGTGATGGCCGTTCAGGCTGACGTCAGCAATGAAGATGAAATCATTCGCCTGTTCGCCCGGGTCGATGCCGAGTTCGGGCCTGTGACCCATCTGGTCAACAACGCTGCAACAGTGGCCCATGCCTCTCGTGTCGAAGAACTGACCGAATTCCGTTTGCTGAAAATGATGATGACCAATGTGGTCGGTCCGATCCTGTGCAGCAAACACGCGCTGCTGCGCATGTCCCCGCGGCATGGCGGTAAAGGCGGCAGCATCGTCAATGTCTCCTCGGTCGCGTCGCGTCTTGGCTCCCCCGGTGAATACGTCGACTATGCAGCCTCCAAGGGCGCGCTCGACACCTTCACCACGGGCCTGGCTCGTGAAGTGGCAGGCGAGGGCATTCGCGTCAACGCCGTTCGACCGGGTTATATTTTCACTGACTTCCACGCCCTGAGCGGTGATCCCTACCGGGTCAGCAAACTGGAGTCCGGGATTCCCATGGGCCGTGGCGGCGTCGCCGAAGAAGTTGCTGAAGCCATCGTCTGGCTGCTGTCGGAAAAAGCTTCGTATGCAACCGGCACATTCATCGATCTGGGCGGCGGTCGCTGATCCGTTCAGTCCGCAAGCAGTGAGTGAATGATCCGTCCCAGGGTCTGCATGGCCTTATCCGACGCGTCGTTCCAGGCACCACCGTAGTTCAAGCGAATACAGTGACGAAAACGTCGGGTCGGAGAAAAGATCGGGCCCGGCGCGATGCTGATTCCCTGGGCCAGCGCTGTCTTGAATACCTGCAATGAATCGACTTGCTCTGGCAGCTCCAGCCACAGGAAGTAGCCGCCCTCTGGCCGACTGACTCTGGTCTGCGCCGGGAAGTAGCGCGCAATGGCACCCAGCATTGCCCGTTGCTGATCCTCAAGGGCGTAGCGCAATTTGCGCAAATGCCGGTCGTAACCGCCGTGCTGCAAGTAGTCCGCAATTGCCGCCTGGGCGGGCATCGATGCGCAGAGCGATGTCATCAGCTTCAGGCGTTCGATTTTCTGCGCATAGCGCCCGGCCGCCACCCAACCGATCCGGTAACCCGGCGCAAGGCTTTTGGCGAACGAACCGCAGTGCAACACCAGACCTTCCGTATCAAACGCTTTGGCAGGTCTGGGCGCGTGAGGACCGTAATACAGTTCCGCATAGACATCGTCTTCAATCAGCGGCACTTGATGTTCGCGCAACAGCTCTACCAACGCTTGTTTACGGGCTTGAGGTACCAGCGCGCCGGTGGGGTTCTGAAAGCTGGTCATGCACCAGCAGGCCTTGATGGGATGTCGTTGCAGTGTCTGCGCGAGGATGTCCAGGTCAATGCCGTCCCGAGGATGGACCGGAATTTCCACCGCCTTGAGTTTGAGGCGCTCCAGCACTTGCAAGCAGGCGTAAAAAGCCGGCGCTTCGATGGCAACCAGATCACCCGGCTCAGTGACGGCCTGCAGGCAAAGGTTCAGCGCTTCCAGTGCGCCGTTGGTGATCAGCAGTTCTTCCATGGGCAGTGTCAGCCCGCCAACCCTGTAACGCAGGGCAATCTGCTGCCGCAGTTGTGGATGGCCCGGAGACATGTCAGTGACCACCATCCGCGGGTCCATGTCCCGGCTGGCGCTGGCCAGTGATCGCGACAAGCGCTGCATGGGAAACAGCATCGGGCTGGGGAACGCTGAGCCAAAAGGCACTGTGTCCGGGTCTTTGATAGAGCTGAGCACCGAGAAGACCAGTTCGCTGACATCTACTTCAGTGGACTCGCCCACTTGAGCGTCCTTCAGCGGCTCATTGAAGCTGTGGCCGGGCTGATCCAGCGCCTTTGGGTTGACGAAATAACCGGAGCGGGGCCGGGCACTGATCAACCCGCGGCGCTCCAGCAGGTAATAGGCCTGGAACACGGTTGACGGGCTGATGCCGTGGGTCTGGCTCGCATAGCGTACCGACGGCACTCGCTGCCCGGGGGCCAGAACGCCAGTCCGGATCAGCTCGGCGATAGTATCGGCATACTTCTCGTAGCGCTTCATGGCGTCTCGCGGGCTCTGTTCGATCATGTCGGACGCTCATATCTACGGCTTGGCGGATAGCCATAGGGTGAGCGGCGGAGGGAATGGAGAACAGCGTCAGCTTAACGATAAAAAACCGGATCAGATAGCGGGTGACTGCTGCACTCTTGCAGAGTGCTGCTGTCCATTTCTGCACTTGAACCCTATTGCGACGAACGTGCAGCAGCGCGCCGACATTTGCGCCTGAAGCATGACATGCCCTTCTCCAGGAGCTGCCGAAGGCTGCGAAGCAATTATCCTGATACACCGCATCGCAGCCTTCGGCAGCTCCTACAGATTCGATATATGTCCGCTACACATTCCAAGGAGCAACAATGACCGCATGGTGGCAAGAAGTCTGGGTAACGCTGCAATCCGAATTCTCCGATATCACTGATGCCTCACAGTTGACCCGGATCACGGTTCGCCTCACGCTCGCGGCCTTGCTGGGCGGGATTCTGGGGTTTGAACGGGAACACAAGGGCAAAGCTGCCGGGGTACGTACGCACATGCTGGTGGCCATGGGGGCGGCTTTATTTGTCCTGGCTCCGCACATGGCGGGTGCTGATGACGCCGCGCTTAGCCGGGTCATTCAAGGCATCGTCGCGGGGATTGGCTTTCTGGGTGCCGGAACGATCCTAAAGGACCGCGCGCAACATACTGATCAGGTCAAGGGCCTGACCACGTCGGCAGGGTTGTGGATGACCGCCGCGATCGGAATCGCGGCGGGGATGGGGCGTGAGGCTACAGCGGTATTAAGTACCATCCTGGCGTTGGGAATCCTGAACCTGATGCCCATTGTCGTCGGCAAGATTGACCCGGCAGAAGACAATCCAGACAAAAAGGACGGTTCGGAAAAACCCTGATAAGCAAATCTATTCAGGGAAGTCCTCGCCCAACACAGCCGGTGGCTCGTTCGGTGGCGGGTCACCTATAGGGCCTGGCGTTACCTCGGGTGGAGTCGAGGGCGGCTCCTGATCGGGTGGCGGCTCAGGCAAGGCTGGATCATCGATCATCGGATCGGGGGTTTCAGCTGGGACAGGAATGCTCATTGGCGTCACCTCTACGTTTGGCAAATGCACAGGGGCAAGTGCGTTTTCAATATGACATTTTCTGGACACGCCTCTTTGGACCGCAGGTAATCACGGATGGCTCAAGCGATTAACAGGCGCGGCCCGGATCTGCGTCTAAGCTGACACACGGCATGTGTGCATCGACTGCAAACCTCTTTGAACTTTTCCCGTCCAGGACCGCTCGGAAACCAGTAGGCCGGATTCAGTCAGTTGACTGTGGCCGCTCAAAAATTCTTGCTCAGGTAGCCAGCGGTAAGGCGGCCTGACCATCGTCAATGCATGGATTGCACAGGAGCGTCCCCGTGGGGCGTGAGGAGTGATGCTCGATGAATGTGACCGCTGATCAGCCGTACGGCCCGGATTCCCTGGCCCGTGATGTTTCCAACCCGACTCGACCTCTACCTTTGACCCAAGCCCTTCAGCTGCCGCGGATCGTGATTGAAGACACGACTCCGGTTATTGAGGGTGGGTTGTTTGCTGTCAAAGGCATTATTGGTCAACCCGTGACAGTGACCAGCAAAGTGTATGCAGACGGCCACGACAAAATGGCCGTACATATCCGTTGGCGTTCTGTCACCGAGGACACTTGGCACAGCGCGCCCATGCAGGAACTGGGCAATGACAGCTGGACCGGTGAGTTCACGCCGACCAGCGTCAGCCGGTACATTTTCCGTCTCGAAGCGTGGATCGATCAGTTCGCCAGTTATCGCTATGAGCTTGAGAAGAAGTTTGGCGCGGGCGTTTCCATCGAGCTGGAATTGACTGAAGGCCGTATTCACCTTGAGCACGCTGCCGAACGTAGTTCCGGCGAGCTCAAGGCGCAAATTCTGGGTGTCTTGGGCGAGCTGGAAAAAGCTGAACCCGAAGCCCGCGTGGCGTTGCTGTTGAACAGCGAAACGTCGGCGCTGATGAGTCAGGCCGACAACCATGCGTTCCTCAGTCGCAGCATTGAGTTCCCGCTGGATGTAGAGCGCGAGTTGGCGCAATTTGCCAGTTGGTACGAGCTATTCCCGCGTTCGATTACTGATGATCCCGAACGCCACGGCACCTTCAACGATGTGCACAGCCGGTTGCCGACAATTCGTGACATGGGCTTCGATGTGCTGTATTTCCCGCCGATTCATCCCATCGGTCGTTCCCATCGTAAAGGTCCTAACAACTCCCTGACGGCTGGTCCGGATGATCCCGGCAGTCCGTATGCCATCGGCAGTGAGGACGGCGGCCATGACGCGATACACCCACAACTGGGCAGCCGCGAGGATTTCCGAAATCTGGTGGCTGCTGCGGCCGAGCACGGTCTGGAAATCGCCCTTGATTTCGCCATTCAGTGCTCTCAGGACCACCCGTGGCTCAAGCAGCATCCGGGCTGGTTCACCTGGCGTCCGGACGGCACTATCCGCTACGCGGAGAATCCGCCGAAGAAGTACCAGGACATCGTTAACGTCGATTTCTATGCGCCTGATGCGATTCCGAGCCTGTGGCTGGAATTGCGCGATGTCGTGTTGGGCTGGGTCGAGGAGGGTGTGAAAATCTTCCGTGTCGACAATCCCCATACCAAGCCTTTGCCATTCTGGCAGTGGATGATTGATGACGTCCGCAGCCAGCATCCGGATGTAATGTTCCTTGCGGAAGCCTTCACCAAGCCAGCGATGATGGCTCGGTTGGGCAAGGTCGGTTATTCCCAGAGCTACACTTATTTCACCTGGCGCAACACCAAGGCCGAGCTGTCGGAGTACTTCACCGAGCTTAACCAGGCCCCTTGGCGTGATTGCTACCGGCCGAATTTCTTCGTCAACACCCCCGATATCAATCCGCACTTTTTGCACGAGTCCGGGCGTGCCGGATTCCTCATCCGCGCTGCGTTGGCAACCATGGGTTCGGGTCTGTGGGGCATGTATTCCGGCTTCGAATTGTGTGAGTCGGCGCCAGTGCCGGGCAAGGAAGAGTATCTGGATTCCGAGAAGTACCAGTTGCGCCCTCGGGATTACACCGCGCCGGGCAATATCATTGCCGAGATCGCGCAGCTCAATCGCATTCGCCGTCAGAACCCGGCATTGCAAAGCCATCTGGGCCTGAAGCTGTACACGGCCTGGAATGACAATATTCTGTACTTCGGCAAACGCAGTGCTGACGGCAGCAACTTTGTGCTGGTTGCCGTCAATCTTGATCCATTCAATGCGCAGGAAGCGCATTTCGAATTACCCCTGTGGGAAATGGGTTTACCCGATGATGCGGCCACTTCCGGTGAGGATTTGATGACCGGACACCGCTGGACCTGGTATGGAAAGACCCAGTTCATGCGTCTCGATCCTTCGTACCAGCCTTTCGGCATCTGGCGTATCCAGTCCAATTAACAGGGAATGACCATGGCAAAGAAACCCAAGAGCGCGGCCTTTATCAAGGACCCGCTCTGGTACAAAGATGCAGTGATCTATCAGGTCCATGTGAAGTCGTTTTACGATTCCAACAACGACGGCATCGGTGACTTTCCAGGGCTTATTTCCAAGCTGGATTACATCGCCGAACTGGGCGTGAACACCATCTGGTTGCTGCCGTTTTATCCGTCGCCGCGGCGTGATGACGGCTATGACATTGCTGAATACAAAGGGGTGCACAGTGATTACGGCACCATGGCTGACGCGAAGAAATTCATCGCCGAGGCGCACAAACGTGGTTTGCGGGTTATTACCGAACTGGTGATCAACCACACCTCGGATCAGCACCCGTGGTTTCAGAAGGCTCGAAAGGCCAAGAAGGGTTCCAAGGCACGAGACTTCTATGTCTGGTCTGATACCGACGACAAGTACGACGGCACGCGGATCATTTTTCTCGATACCGAGAAGTCCAACTGGACCTGGGATCCGGTCGCTGAGCAGTATTTCTGGCACCGTTTCTATTCCCACCAGCCGGATCTGAATTTCGATAACCCGCAGGTTATGGAAGCAGTGCTGGACGTGATGCGTTATTGGCTGGATATGGGTATTGATGGCCTGCGTCTGGATGCGATTCCGTACCTGATCGAGCGCGATGGCACCAACAACGAAAATCTGCCTGAAACCCACACGGTGCTTAAGCAGATTCGTGCCGAGATCGACGCCAACTATCCGGATCGTATGCTTCTGGCAGAGGCCAACCAGTGGCCGGAAGACACCCAGCTGTATTTTGGCGACACCAAGGGTGACAACGGCGACGAATGTCATATGGCGTTTCACTTCCCGTTGATGCCGCGCATGTACATGGCGCTGGCTCAGGAAGACCGCTTTCCGATTACAGATATTCTGCGCCAGACCCCGGAAATTCCGGCCAACTGCCAGTGGGCGATCTTCCTGCGCAACCACGATGAATTGACCCTGGAAATGGTCACTGATCGTGAGCGTGATTACCTGTGGAATTACTACGCCGCGGATCGTCGCGCCCGGATCAATCTGGGCATTCGTCGTCGTCTCGCACCGCTGATGCAGCGCGATCGCCGCCGCGTCGAACTGCTCAACAGCATGCTGCTGTCGATGCCAGGTACGCCGACGTTGTACTACGGCGACGAGATTGGCATGGGCGACAACATCTACCTCGGTGACCGGGACGGGGTGCGCACGCCGATGCAGTGGACCATCGACCGCAATGGCGGCTTCTCGCGCGCCGATCCGGCGAGCCTGGTGCTGCCACCGATCATGGACCCGCTGTACGGCTTTCAGTCGGTCAACGTCGAGACCCAGAACAGTGATCCGCATTCGCTGCTGAACTGGAACCGGCGCATGCTGGCCGTGCGCAAACAGCAGAAGGCGTTCGGGCGTGGCGTGCTGAAAATGCTGTCGCCGAGTAACCGACGCATCCTGGCTTATACCCGTGAGTACACCGGAGCGGATGGCAAGACCGAGATCATTCTGTGCGTCGCCAACATGTCCAGCGCGTCCCAGGCGGCCGAGCTGGAGCTTTCTGCCTACGCGGGCACGGTGCCCGTGGAAATGCTCGGCGGCAGTGCCTTTCCGCCTATTGGTCAATTGAATTATCTGTTGACGTTGCCGCCTTACGGCTTCTATTGGTTCTTGCTGGCCGCAGAAAACCAGATGCCTTCCTGGCATGTGGAACCTGCGCAAAGCATCCCGGATTTCCCCACTATGGTCCTGAAAAAACGCCTCGAAGAATTGCTCGACGAACCTTTGCGCACGGTGATGGAACAGAATTCACTGGCGCAGTACCTGCCCAAGCGTCGCTGGTTTGCGGCCAAGGACAAAGCCATCGACAAAGTACACATCGCTTATGCAGTGCGTTTTGGCGACGCCGCGCATCCGGTGTTATTGAGCGAAATCGAAGTCACCGCGGGCGACCATCACGCACGTTACCAGTTGCCGTTTGGCATGCTGGCTGAAGACGATATCAGCAGCGCCTTGCCTCAGCAGTTGGCTCTGGCTCGCGTGCGTCGAGGTCGTCAGGTGGGTTTGGTCACCGATGCATTCACACTGGAAACCTTTATTCGTGCGGTGGTACACGGCATGCAAGTGCAGACCGTGCTGCCTAGCAGTGAAGGGGAGTTGCGTTTCGAGCACACCTCTCAACTGCAGCCGCTGGGTCTTGGCAGTGAATCTGAAGTTCGCTACCTGTCGGCCGAGCAGTCCAACAGTTCCGTGGTCGTCGGCAGCAGCCTGGTGCTGAAGATGATTCGCCGGGTCAACCCGGGCATCCATCCGGAGCTGGAGATGGGCGCTTATCTGACCAACGCCGGTTACAAATACATCTCGCCATTGCTGGGCTCCGTGGTGCGCGTCGGCAACGATGGTCAGCATCACTTGCTGATGATTGCACAGGGTTATCTGAGCAACCAGGGCGATGCGTGGGAATGGACGCAGAACAATCTGGAACGGGCTGTTCGCGATGAGATGTCCCACGGTATTTCCGGCCAGGAGCAGCACTACAACGCGCTGCTGGAACTGGAGGATTTCGCGGGCAATCTCGGCAAGCGTCTGGGTGAGATGCACCAGGTTTTGGCGGCGTCCACCGACAACCCGGACTTTGCTGTGGAAGTCACCAGTGTCAAAGACAGCCAGGCTTCCGGTAAAAGCGTCACTGCTCAAATGGAACACGCGCTGAAGTTGCTGGAGCAGAACAAAGCGGCGCTGGAGCCGGTGGATCAGCAACTGGTCAGTGATTTGCTGGCCAACCGCAAGAAGGTGCTGGCCCACGTGCAAGCGTTGGCCAAGCGTTCGGTGGGTGGTCTGCGCATCAGGGTTCACGGTGATCTGCACCTCGGGCAAGTATTGGTGGTCAAAGGCGACGCTTACCTGATCGATTTCGAAGGTGAGCCGGCGCGATCTGTTGAGGAGCGACGTGCCAAATACAGTCCGTTCAAGGATGTCAGCGGCGTGCTGCGTTCCTTTGATTACGCGGCGGCCATGGCCGTACGCAGCGCACAAAGCGTCGACACGTCGCCGGAGGCCGCAGAGGCGCGCCGCCGTGTGGCTGAAACTTATTTGAACCAGGCCCGTGCTGCCTTCATCGAAGGTTATGGTTCGGCCACTGCCGGACTGGCCCATGCCTGGAAAGACGCCAAGGGTGAAAAAGCAGCGCTTGAGTTGTTCACTCTGGAAAAAACCGCTTATGAAGTAGTCTACGAAGCTGAAAACCGCCCGACCTGGTTGTCCGTGCCGTTGCAAGGTTTGCGTGGTCTGCTCAATCTGTCTGATGGAGAGTCTTGATGAATGCGCCTGACAAAACTGGTGCGGGTCTGCAACTGATGCCCGCTGCCGTAGACATGGATGCATTGATCCGTGCCGAACACCGTGATCCGTTCTCGATCCTGGGCCCACATGGCGATGGTGCCAACGGGCAGATTATCCGGGCTTATCTGCCCGCAGCGTTGAGCGTGACAGTGCTTGCCCGTGAAGGCGGGCATGAGCTGGGCGCGCTGGAAATGAGCGAGGTGCCGGGCTTTTTTGTCGGGCGCTTTCCTGACGTCCAGCCCTACCTGTTGAAGATCAACTGGGCGGGCGGTGAGCAGATCACTGAAGACCCTTACAGCTTTGGCCCGCTGCTGGGCGAGATGGACTTGTACCTGTTTGCCGAGGGTAATCACCGCGATCTGAGCAGTTGCCTGGGCGCGCAAGTGACCACGGTCGAAGGCGTTCAAGGGGTGCGCTTTTCGGTTTGGGCACCTAACGCCAGACGCGTCTCGGTGGTCGGCAGCTTCAACAATTGGGACGGTCGCCGTCACCCAATGCGCTTGCGCCATCCTACCGGCGTCTGGGAAGTGTTCGTTCCCCGACTGCAACCGGGTGAGCTGTACAAGTTCGAGATTCTGGGCGCTCACGGGATTCTGCCACTCAAGTCTGACCCAATGGCGTTGGCAACCACTCTGCCACCGGATACCGCGTCCAAAGTGTCGGCACCGCTGCACTTTGAATGGCACGACAACGACTGGCTGCAATCCCGTGGCGACCGTCACGGTGCTAACGCGCCGTTGTCGATCTACGAGCTGCACGCCGGTTCTTGGCAGATGGAGCAGAACGACGAAGGCCAATGGCGTCAGTACAACTGGCGTGAGCTGGCAGATCGCCTGATTCCGTATGTGAAGGAGCTGGGCTTCACGCATATCGAATTGATGCCGATCATGGAGCATCCGTTCGGTGGTTCGTGGGGCTATCAACTGCTGGCGCAATTTGCCCCGACGTCGCGCTACGGTTCGCCCGAAGATTTCGCTGCGTTCGTCGATGCCTGTCACCAGGCCGAGATCGGTGTGATCCTGGACTGGGTGCCTGCACACTTTCCTACCGACACCCACGGTCTGGCGCAATTTGACGGCACGGCACTGTATGAGTACGCCAACCCGCAGGAAGGCTTCCATCAGGACTGGGACACCCTGATCTACAACCTGGGCCGCACTGAAGTGCACGGCTTCATGCTGGCGTCCGCACTGCACTGGCTCAAGCATTACCACATCGATGGTCTACGCGTGGATGCTGTGGCCTCGATGCTGTATCGCGATTATTCGCGTAAAGCCGGGGAGTGGGTGCCTAACCGTTTCGGCGGTCGCGAAAACCTGGAAGCCATTGATTTCCTGCGCCACCTCAATGACGTGGTCGCGCTGGAAGCACCGGGTACGCTGGTCATTGCCGAAGAATCCACCGCATGGCCAGGTGTCAGTCAGAGCACCCAACAGGGCGGTCTTGGCTTTGCCTACAAGTGGAACATGGGCTGGATGCACGACACGCTGCATTACATCCAGCAGGACCCGATCCATCGCGCCCATCACCACGGCGAGCTGAGTTTCGGTCTGATGTACGCCTGGTCGGAGAAATTCATCCTGCCGATTTCCCACGATGAAGTGGTGCACGGCAAGCATTCCCTGATCGACAAAATGCCCGGTGATCGCTGGCAGAAATTCGCCAACCTGCGCGCCTACCTGACGTTCATGTGGACCCATCCGGGCAAGAAACTGTTGTTCATGGGCTGCGAGTTCGGTCAGTGGCGCGAATGGAACCACGACGAACAGCTGGACTGGTACTTGCTGCAGTACGCCGAGCACATTGGCGTGAAAAAGCTGGTGAGCGATCTCAACCGTGTGTACCGCCAAGAGAAGGCGCTGCACGAGCGTGATACCGAGCCAATGGGCTTTCAGTGGTTGATCGGCGATGACGCTGCCAATAGCGTGTTTGCGTACATGCGCTGGAGCAAGGAGGGCGAGCCGCTGCTGGTGGTAGCCAACCTGACACCGGTACCGCGTGAGGGCTATCGCGTGGGCGTGCCGTTCGGCGGCAACTGGACTGAGCTGCTCAATAGCGATGCTGAAATGTATGCAGGTTCGAACCTGGGTAATGGCGGCGGCGTGCACACGGACGAGGTCAAGAGCCATGGCCAGCCAGTGTCACTTTCGCTGAATCTTCCGCCGTTGGCGGTGTTGATTCTCAAGCCTAAGGCGAGTGAGGGGTAATCGCATAATCTGAAAGACCGCGCTGCACTTATCGCGGGTAAGCACCGCTCCCACAGATGGACCTCGATCTCCTGTGGAAGTGGTGCTTGCCCGCAATGCAGACGCTGCGGTGTTGCAGTTGAACCGAGTCGTCCATATCGCGGGCAAGCCCAGCTCCCACAGGGTTATTTGCCGGCTGCGCGATAGCATCCTGCGAAGTACGCCGTCGCTGGCCAACTTTGCTTCGGCAGGTGTTGGCTTGTGGGAGCCGGGCTTGCCCGCGATGCAGACGCTGCGATTTTGCAGTTGAACCGAGTCGTCCATATCGCGGGCAAGCCCAGCTCCCACAGGGTTATGGGCTGGCTGCGCGATAGCGACCTCTGAAGTATGCCGTCGTTGGCCAACTTTGCCTCGGCAGGTGCTCGCTTTCACTTGTGGGAGCCGGGCTTGCCCGCGATGCAGACGCTGCGATGTTGCAGGTGAACCTAGTTGCCCATATCGCGGGCAAGCCCAGCTCCTATCAAACAAAATATAACTATCTGATTTAGAATGCTTTTTACTGTAGGAGTGAGCTTGCTCGCGATAGCTCCAGTGCAGGCAATATATTCATCGACTGACAGGCCGAATCGCGAGCAAGCTCACTCCTACAGGGTAGGTGTTTGCTGCGCGACAGCGTGGTGTCAGGGACACCGGGGCGACTCCCACAGAGTTATGGGCTGGCTGCGCTACAACCTATTTTCAGACGTTCGCAGTTACAGATGCACTTCAACCGCTAAAGGCAGATGGTCAGAGAGGTGCGTCCAGGGCTTGTTACCTAGAATCCTCGGCTCATGACTGCTCGCATTGCGCAGGTAAACCCGGTCCAGACGCAGCATCGGGAAGCGTGCCGGATAAGATTTGGCCAGCGCGCCGTGATGACGTTCGAACACTTCGTGCAGATACTCACAGCGGGCAAGGCGCTTGTTGCCGCGCAGTTGCCAATCATTGAAATCCCCCGCGATGATCACCGGCGCATGACTGGGCAGTGAATCCAGCAACTTGCACAGCAGGTCGAGCTGCAATTGCCGATGACTTTCAAGAAGACTCAGGTGCACGCAGATCGCATGGACTTCATCGTGGCCGGGCACTTGCAACACGCAGTGCAGCAGGCCTCGGCGCTCGGGACCGGTGATGGAAATATCCAGATTGCGATGCTGCAGGATCGGGTATTTCGAGAGTATGGCGTTGCCATGGTGACCGTCGGGGTACACCGCGTTGCGACCGTAAGCGAAGTCGCTCCACATACTGTCAGCGAGGAACTCGTAATGTGACGTTTCTGGCCAGTCAGCGTGTCGCGACGCGTGGCGCTCATGGCTACCCAGCACTTCCTGAAGAAACACCAGATCAGCACTGGTGCTGCGCACGGCTTCGCGTAGTTCGGGGAGGATGAAACGTCGATTGAGCGCAGTGAAGCCTTTGTGCGTATTCACCGTGAGCACGCGCAAGCGATGAATATCGGGAATATCACTCATGTCCATGATGTCGGCGCTTACGCCAGCTGGGTCAGGGGGCACGCGGATGCTCCTATAAACGGGGTATGTAGATCGGACTGGTGCGTGATGCTCCAGTTCATCTTTTTTATGCCCCGCTAACCCTGACCTGCGCGCGTCGCGACAGCAGTACCGTCAGGCCCAGCCCGCCAATTGAAAGCAGTGAAGCGAAGAAGAAAATCCACGAATAACCCAGTCCCAAAGCAATCGCGCCCATGATGGGCCCGGCGATGGCCAGCGCCAGATCAAAGAACACAGCGTAAGCACTCAGCCCGGCGCTACGGCTGCTGGACGGCACTTGCTTGATCGCTTCGACGCCCAGCGCAGGATAAACCAGCGATAGCCCGAGACCGGTCAGACCGGCACCGGTCAAGGCGAATGTCGTGTTGGGCGACACCCAGAGCAGCACCAGTCCCAGAGTTTCGACGCCCATACATAGGATGGCCGAGGTGAAGCCGCCGAGTCGATTGATCGCGCCGATGAACAACAGCCGCGCGGCGATGAAGCACACACCGAATACACTCAGACACCAGGCTGCACCTTCCCATCCGCGGCTGACATAAAACAGGGTGATAAACGTAGTCATCGTGCCGTAGCCAATCGACGCCAGGGTCAGACTCAGCCCGTAAGGTGCAATCCGGCCAAACACCGACCAGAAGGGCAGGCGCTCGCCCTTGATCACCGGCGGTGCCGTTTGTTTTCGGATGACCAACAATGACAGGGAGGCCATCACCGTCAACGCGATACCGAGGGTGAAGAAGCCCAGCTCATGGCTCATGAGGTAGCCCAACGGCGCGCCGATGGCGATGGCGCCGTAGGAGGCGATACCGTTCCAGGAAATCGCCCGTGCCGTATGCTCCGGACCCACCTTGCCGATGCACCAGCTGATGCTGCCCACGCCGATCAGGCCTTGCGAGACCCCCAGGAACAGCCGGGAGACGATCAGAATAGTCAGGCTGACTTCAGGCAGGTGTTCGAGCAGCGCTGCGGCCAGGGTCAAAACGCCGCTGATCGCGATACCGGACATGCCGTACACCACGGCGAGCTTGGTGCCGATGGTGTCGCATATCTTGCCTGCCGTTGGGCGGCTGAGCAGGGTGGCCAGGTATTGGGAGCCGATCACAAGGCCCGCAACGACTGCGCTGAAGCCTAGCTGGTCATGCACATAACCGGGCAACACCGCGATCGGCAAGCCGATACAGAGGAAGGCAACGAAGGTGTAGAAAACCACTGAAACGATTTGCAGGGTGATCGTCATGGAACTGGGCTGTGCAACGGGCGGCGGGGAGGCAGCAGACATTGGGCTCTTTCGCTGGCAGGCGGTAGGGAGTGACCACATCATGGCCTTGCACGCAAACAAATGAAAGCATGCTAACGATGTAAAGGCGCAACAATTTGTAAAACAGTAATTGCTGGAACTCTCAGGTGGTCATAGGATGACTGACCACAATCATAAAAACAAAGGATCCTCCTGTGAGCAAACCTCTTCTCATGGCTGCGGCCGTTATCTGCGGATTAAGCATGAACGCCAATGCGTCAACCTTCGCTTATATCTCAAGCCCTGTCGACGGAATGATTTCCCAATACAGTCTGGATGAAGCCAGCGGGAAGCTGAACCTGGTGGAGCAGACAAAGGCAGGAGACATGGTCAATCCAATGGCCATCAGTCCGGACGGGAAAGTGTTGTACGCCGCGTTGCGGGTCAAACCTTTTCAGGTAGTGGGCTTCAGCATTGACCCCAAAAACGGGCACTTGACTGAACTGTCCCGGGGCCCGCTGGCTGAAAGTCTGGCTTATCTGTCGACTGATCGCAGCGGCCGCTTCCTGATGGGGGCTTCTTATGGGGCTGATGCCATTACCGTGCAGGCCATCGACGAAGCGAAAAAGCCCGACGAAAAAATTCAGACCTACAAAACCGGCCCGCACGCCCACTCGGTCCGCACCGATCCCAGCAACCGCTTTGCTTACGCCGGCAACCTCGGTGCTGATCACGTGCTGCAATACCGACTGGACGACAAGACCGGAGCGCTCGCTCCGATAGGCACTGGTTTTGTCAGCGTTCCCGCGAAAACCGGCCCGCGGCATCTGGCGTTCTCCAGCGACGGCAAGTTTCTGTTTGTCGACGGTGAGATGAGCGGCACCGTCACTGCGTTTTCCATTGACGACAAGACCGGCGCACTGACTCAAGTCGCCCAGGCCAGCGGCATTCCAGAGCGTCTGAAACTGGCCCATGGTGAAGTGCGGGATGCGAGCAACAACGACCTGAAGGATGACCCGACGCCACGCATCTGGGCGGCTGATCTGCGTTTGTCGCCAGACGGCAAGCTGCTGCTCATGACTGAGCGCACCACCAGTTCGGTATCGGCCTTCGCGGTCGATGGTGCAACCGGTGCACTGACCTTTCTCGATAACTACCCAGTGGAAGAGAAACAGCCACGTAACATTGCTTTCTCGCCAAACGGCAAGTGGTTACTGGTAACCGGTGAAAAATCCGACAAGGTGGGCGTTTACGGGGTAGGCGACAAAGGCGCACTGAAGCGCGTCAGCGAAGCAGAGTCGGGCAAAGGCGCGTTGTGGATTGAAGTGCTGCAGATCAAGTAGAGCAGAGCTGGAAATAAAAAAGCCCGGTCAGATTGACCGGGCTTTTTGCGTTTTGAGGCTGTGTGCAAGCCCTCGGAACTGTAGTGCTATCCCGGTAGGAGCGAACTTGTTCGCGAAGCGCTATTCCAGTAACAGCCTTGCTGCCTGACACTCCGCCTCGCCAACAAGTTGGCTCCTACCGGTTTCGCAAGCTCAGAAATTAAGCAGCCTTATCAGAACACCACACCCTGGCTACGCAGGTAGTCATCGTAGGTGCCGCTGAAGTCGGTTACGCCGTCCGGGCTCAGCTCGATGATGCGGGTGGCCAGTGAGGAAACGAACTCACGGTCATGGCTGACGAAGATCAGCGTGCCCGGATAGTTTTCCAGCGCCAGGTTCAGCGCTTCAATGGATTCCATGTCCAGGTGGTTGGTCGGTTCGTCCATGATCAGCACGTTTGGCTTTTGCAGGATCAGCTTGCCGAACAGCATGCGGCCTTGCTCACCACCGGAAATCACCTTCACCGACTTCTGGATCTCGTCGTTGGAGAACAGCATGCGCCCCAAGGTCCCGCGGATCATCTGCTCGCCCTGAGTCCACTGGCCCATCCAGTCAAACAGCGTGACATCGTTTTCGAAGTCGTGAGCGTGATCCTGAGCGTAGTAACCCAGTTCTGCCGCGTCGGTCCACTTGATGCTACCGGCGTCCGGAGTCAGCTCGCTGACCAGGGTGCGAAGCAGGGTGGTCTTGCCGATACCGTTCGGGCCGATGATCGCCACGCGTTCGCCAGCTTCAACCTGGAAGCTGAAGTCCTTGAACAGAGGCTTGCCGTCGAAGCCTTTAGCCATGCGCTCGACGATGACCGCCTGACGGTGCAGCTTCTTGGTTTGTTCGAAACGAATGAACGGGCTGACACGGCTCGAAGGCTTGACTTCGGCCAGCTGGATCTTGTCGATTGCCTTGGCGCGGGAGGTGGCCTGCTTGGCTTTCGAGGCGTTCGCCGAGAAGCGGCTGACGAACGATTGCAACTCGGAAATCTGTGCTTTCTTCTTGGCGTTGTCTGACAGCAGTTGCTCGCGGGACTGGGTCGCCACGGTCATGTACTCGTCGTAGTTGCCCGGGAACAGGCGCAGCTCGCCGTAATCCAGGTCAGCCATGTGGGTGCACACGCTGTTCAGGAAGTGACGGTCGTGAGAGATGATGATCATCAGGCTGTTACGCTGGGTCAGGATGTTTTCCAGCCAGCGAATGGTGTTGATGTCCAGGTGGTTGGTCGGTTCGTCGAGCAACAGCACTTCAGGATCGGAGAACAGTGCCTGAGCCAGCAGCACGCGCAGTTTCCAGCCCGGCGAAACTTCGCTCATCGGGCCGTTGTGCTGCTCGATTCCGATACCCAGACCCAGCAGCAATTCACCGGCACGGGATTCGGCGGTATAGCCGTCCATTTCCGCGAATTCGGTTTCCAGTTCGGCGACAGCCATGCCGTCTTCTTCGGTCATTTCCGGCATCGAGTAGATGCGGTCACGCTCTGCCTTGACCTTCCACAGCTCTTCGTGGCCCATGATCACGGTATCGATCACGGTAAATTCTTCGTAGGCGAACTGGTCCTGACGCAATTTACCCAGACGCACATTCGGCTCGAGCATCACTTGCCCACCAGAAGGCTCCAGATCGCCGCCCAGGATCTTCATGAAGGTGGATTTACCGCAGCCGTTGGCGCCGATGAGGCCGTAACGGTTACCGGCACCAAACTTGACCGAGACGTTCTCGAACAAGGGTTTGGCGCCGAACTGCATGGTGATATTCGCTGTGGAGATCAATTACCTTACCTTTCAATTAGTTACGCGGCTCTGGTTTGTGCCTTGGACCAACTCTGGACCAATATTAAGCTTTTCCATCTCACCCCAATCGCCACTTGAGCTAAGCCAGCGCGCATATGTCGAGAGCAGCATCTGGACTGAGTGTCCGAGCTGTTGGGCGATAAAAGAGGGATTCATTCCAGACATTATGCATATTGTCGCATAAGTGTGACGACAGTTGTACGGCGGGCGATGTCGCACCCCCAATTTCATGAGCGTAGGAATCCATTGCTTATGAAGGTCGGAGGTCTGGCGGATGTGCACAGTGTTCTTTGACGGGGGGAAGCAGTACGGGAAGTCCTTTAGCTTGCCTTTCCCATTTTTCCTGCGTTCCAGATAGGATTGTGCAAAGCGAAGAGCATGAATTGCCCGATCGTTAAGCAGTACGTAGCGGTTTTTTCGTGTCTTGGTGCGCTCCTTGATCTCGCCCCGTACGATTACTCTGCATACGCGGGCCTGGCGTTTTTCGAAATCAATCTCGTCCCAACGCAGCGCGATGACTTCCTGAAGTCGCATGCCGGTGAAAAAAGCAAACTCGAAGAACGCCGCATAAATGTGGCTGGGCCAATGCTCGGCATCGTACAGGCTGGCGATAATCTGGTTGGCCTCTTCTATGGTCAGTGGGTCAGGGTTGGGTGCCTTCCGCTTTGGCATGTCCAGAAGCTCGGCCGGGTTTTTGTCCAGCAGATCCTCGCGAACGGCATCATCCAAAATGGTTTTCAGTTTGGTGATCGCGTTACGCTTCACTCCTTGTGAGAACCAATCAATTTTGCCAATGATGCGCCTGAGCATCATGGTGGTAATGGTGCTGACCGGAGTCAGCACCAAGTGAGGCATCCAGTACAAATTCATGGTGCCCACATAGTTGCTGCGTGCACCTTCCTCGATCTCTCTCCCATCAAGCCAGAGCTGGACGTATTCGCCGAATAGAACTGTCGCATCGGCAGCAATCGCCGAGTCAGGAAAAAGCTCGGCGTATTTTTGGTCCGTCATCAGGCCATGCTTGATCAGCCCGACTACTTGATCTCTAAAACGGGTGGCAGCCTGGATCCCGGCTTTCGTGGGGGGATACGTGAGCGTTTCGGAGCAACGCCTCCCGTTCCAACTGAACCTGAAACGGAATGTCTCCCCCCTGAGATCAAGCCCGGCGGGGAGACCCATAGACTTTCTAGCCATTCGTCATATCTCCTGACGCTGTAAATGATGTGGTTTCCGATCTTGTTCCAGATGCCATTGGGTATTTGCCCGCGACTACGCCTTGCCTGGAGTGCTTTAACGGTCGTACCGAGGCGGTCGGCCATTTGCTTCTCGGTGAGTTTGTCCGGTTCTGGTAAGTCGCTGATTTTCTGTTGGGCGGCCATGATTGCGTCCTCGTTGGTCTGGAGGCGTGCTGCTCCAAGCCGCCCTATGGCGGCAGAAGGGGTTAGGGTTTAGCGATCTTGTTCCAGCCGCCACGACGATGTGTTTCGTGGTACGTATCCACTCCGCGATGCCGTCCATGGCTTAAACGACAGATTGTGCAAGTCCGGCAGTCACCGAAATCGCCGTACTTAACAGCCTCGAACCTTGTCCATCGATGCCCGAAAGGCTTACAAATTAAAAATCGTCCCGTAAGCACGATCGCGTTCCAGAGCTTCGGGTAGTTGGAGTGCAGGTCATTGCGGATGTGGTTAAGCCGCATCCCCATGCGCCACCGCAGCGGACGGGTTGTGTCGCCTTCACGCAGCGGTTCGGTTATGAGCTTTCCAAGTTGTTTGAGCATAGGAAGACCTCGCCCGCCGATCACCGGCAGGATTTAGTTCAGGGAAGTGAAGTTTGTATCCGCGTTCTGAGGCTATAATGTTTGAAGTAGCTGAACCGTTTTATATTAAAAGGAGTGAGTATGAGGGAGGTTTCATTAATTACAACGTTCAGGTGGCTGAAGGTGTCTGCTCCGCCAGGGGTCTATGAGATCATGCCAACAGTAAATATTATTGTTGGGGATGAGTTGGTCGCGAAATATTTGAATGCGGAGTTTCAGAAGGCTGCTGGTGAAATTGAGTATCAGCATTTTAAGCAGGCCAACCATCTTGTAGTTAGTCTTCCGGAAGAAGTCGAGTATTGGGACGACTTTGTTAGTGGTGAAGAAATTTTGCATTGTTGGATGGTGTGGGTTGATTGGGCTTTACAGGATTCATGGCTTGTTAAGGATAATTGTTTTATCTCTGAAGTCGCATATTGTAGGTCAAAGCTAAGTGGCGAATATAGATGGTCTAACAACAGTTTATATACTCAGGCATCAGCCTCTGATGGGGATAGGCAGCGTTCTGTCGAGTTTGTTGAGTCCGATATAAAGTACTGGTCTGAAAGACTTAACTCGCTTCGCTCTCATCTTGACGGGAAGGGATACTCAATCCTTACGCCGGTGCTGTCAAAAAAGGCCACTCGTTTTGACAGATTTTTAAGTTTTACCCAAATCGCCCGTAGATCCAGTACTCCAGCAATGAAAATTGCTCAAATGTGCAGTGCGCTAGAAAGCCTTTTTTCTACGAGTACGACAGAATTGACGCATAGACTATCTGAACGGGTCGCATTTTTTGCTGGAGAGAATCCGGAGGACAAAGAATTAATTTATCAACTCATGAAGAAAGCCTATGGGGTCCGCTCTCAAGTTACCCATGGTTCTCACATTAGCAGTGCGCTTTCCGGATTAGCTCCAGAGCTAAGTTCGAAACTGCTAGACTTGCTACGAAAAATCACATTCAAAGTCTTGGAGGACCCTCACTCAGCTGATGTTGTGTATGGTGACGATGAGTTCATCGAAAATCATTTCAGGCGGTGCTTGTTTTTCTGACTTGCAGGCCAGATTTCGCGAAGCGGGGGCGCAGGAGATAGAGTGTAAACGTTAGCTCGGTAAGCAGCTCTCCATCGCAGTGTCAGGCTGCCTGCCGATGACGACCGTTATGATTTTTCACTCATACAGCCTCCTGCGGATAAGTCTGCTGACCCTTTGCGCCCTGCAGCGCATCAATGCCAGCCTGTTGAATGGCGCGACCGAGCAGCAAAGCCTCTTGAGGCGTAACGCTGCGTGGCAGTTCTTCGAAGATGATCAGCTGTCGGTTGTGGGCGTGGGTGACAGTCAGAGGCTTGAGCATGGTTGCACCTGGTATTCGGTGATGGTGTGCGCCGGGCTGTCGCGAATGCCCAGGCGATTGGCGATGTATACTTCCAGCTGTGCGCCATGCGATTTGTCCCAGCCTGGCAGGGTGGCCACGTGGTCGCAGGTCACGAGCAGGGCCACGTCGCGGCGCATGCATTCCTCCCACGTTCCGCCGTCCGGGTTGATCTCGGCGGGGTTGACCACATCGAAGCCCAGGCCGCGAAGGCGTTCGGCCTCGGCGAAAAAGTCGGGGAAGTTGTATTCGGGCAGGCCAGTCATCGGCCCGCTGATATAGATTCGCTTCATGCTGCCTCCATGAGAGCCTCGATAACCCGTTGCCCTGCCAGTGGCGGTACTGCGTTGCCAGCCATGTGCATGGTTAGGCGGTGGCTGGCAGGGCGAAGGGTGTCTACCGGAAAGGACTGGGCGGCCAAGGCCTCGTTGGCGCTTAGCATCCTCATCTCATCGCCGCGAACCAGAGCCCAGCGGTCTAATGTGGTGATCGTCCCGATCGGGCGCGCCATGTCTCTTCCGGTCAAGCCAGAACCTTTTCCGTAGTAGGGCATGATGAACTGGTCGCCGAATCTGGCCCGGCCGTTGCGCACTCGGTCAAGAGTCGCTTGGGCGCGGCCAGGCTTTTCAATTGCTGACCAGCGGCCGGCATCAAATTCCAGGAAGCTCGCCGCAGGAACGTGCCGCTCACGCATAAGATTCAACATCAGTGGCGCTCGGCTTCTGGTCAGCACCAGAAACAACCTGACGCGATGCTGGGGCACCCCGAGGTCAGCGCAGTCAAAAATGTGCGGCGCAACCTGATAACCGAGCGCCTGGACAGCGGCCAGCCATGCCGGGTAAAGAGTCCACTCGAGAAACTCGACTACGTTTTCGAGAAGTCCGGCTTCGGGCCGGTGAAATTCCAGTGCCGACACAACCGCCCATGCAGTTGATCTGCTGGAGTCATGATTTGGATTACCTGACTTCTTGCCTCTGGCCCTCGAATGGCCTTGGCAACATGGTGAAGCCAGTAGCAGGTCGTGACCGGGAACATGTTCCCAGCGGGCCTGATGCAAATCCTGGCAGATGTGTTGTGTGCCTGGATGATTTGCGGCATGCCACTCGACCGCAACCGGCCAGTGGTTGGCGGCCCAGAGAACCTCGACACCCGCATTGCGGGCGCCTGTGGACCATCCGCCGAGACCGGAGAACAAATCGATAGCTGTGGTCATGTTATTCTGCTCTGCTGTTTAAAAGGAGTTTTGTAATGGCAAAAGTTTTGGCTTGGGTAGGGGTGATTGCGACCACTGCCTATCTCCTGTGTATCTGGTGGTTAGTCGGTGACCGCATCCATTGTCTAAAGGTCATGGAGTTGAACGAGGTTGGTGATTTTCTGGCCGGTGCGTTTGGCCCGCTTGCGATTCTCTGGCTGGTACTAGGCTTCTTTCAACAAGGAGTAGAGCTTCGTCAGGGTACCCAGGCTTTACTTCTGCAAGCTAAAGAACTAAAGGAGTCTGTGAACCAGCAGACTTATCTAGTGGAGGCACAGAATCGCAGCCTCCAAAATCACGAGCAGTCTCTAGAACCTCTTTTGTCGCTGACTTACGTTGGAGAAGTTGGCGGGGAAGGCGAAATGCTTGAGCGTTTCAAACTGACCAATGATGGACAGTATTGTGAGGCGATCACGGTACAAGCGAGCGCTGGGGAAAGAGAGTGTAAAGTTGCTCTAGAACCGCTTATTAAGGGCGAGAGCAGGGAGTTCTATTTGGATTACGAGATGGGGTCAGAAATCAATGTCTCCGTGTACTACAACCGCGGGAGCGGCCGACAGGGTATGCAGTTATTTACACTTACATTGGATTATGATGGAGGAGATTACTGGTACTCCGTCTCGAAAAAACCAACCCAGGTATTGATTTAATATTGAGCTATACAGCTAAGCTCGACCAGCTTACGTGTGTGTTTAAATCGTAGACGTGGGGGGGACGCTAAGCGCTAAAAAGGCTGAGCTGCTGTTCTTGCAAGTGCTGCTCTTGCTGCTGGCGCTGACTCTTTGCTTTGGCGTAGGCGATTCGTGCAGTGGCGATCGCCATGTACGCGGCGTCCTGCTCGATCCCGATGAAGTCGAAACCCTCGAGTACTGCTGCCTTGCCGGTACTGCCCGAACCCATGAAGGGGTCAAGCGCTTTGCCACCTGGTGGAGTGACGAGCCGGAGCAGGTAGGCCATCAGTTCCGTGGGCTTTACCGTGGGGTGGTTGTTGCCCTTTGTGTCAGTGGTTTCGACCTTTCGAAGTGTGGTGCCCTGTTTGAACTGTGGGCCGGGATCGATAAGGCCTTCGTGGCGATCTGCCCGACTGGTCTTGGCGCAGTAGTAGAAGCGGGCGGCGCTGCCTGTATCGCCGTGAAATGCCCCCTCGACGCGGGAGTACTCGCCATACGTGTACTTGTCCGGCGAACTGCTCTCTGTTCCTTTAACTGGCGCTGCTGCTCCCGCCTCGGCTGGGAACATGGCGACAACCACGTCGCTTCCGTCGTGGATTAGGTTCGCTGGCCATCGCCCTGGCTTCATGACTCCAACGAACTGGACATCCTGCTTGTAAGATCCTGTCGCGTTTACCACATGACCCGGTGCCATTCGCTTTTGGGAGTACTCGCCGCCCTTGGCGTCATCCGCGTGAATGCGGCATGCATCGATGTTAATTGCGCCGGTTCCGTGCTCGGCCACGTTGGCAGCGGCAGTGCCGGGGAACGGCTTGCGCGCCATGCAGATCGGCTCATGTGCTGGCTTGAGTGCGGTGCCCCAGCCTGCGCGATCGCCTTTCAGGTTGTGCGACTTCGGAAAGCCGGAGCCGAAAACCCACATGATCTGGTCGCGGATCTCAAACCCCGCCATTTCGATGCCCACCGCCATGTGGTGGTAGGTGCGTGCTGCGGCGAAAGAAAGCAGGTGCCCGCCAGGCTTGAGCACTCGCAGCGCTTCGGTGGCCCATTCAAATGTGAAGGCTTGAAAGGCGCGCATGCCCGCTGGCGTCAGGTCATATTTACCAGCCTCCGCCGCGATCGAGCGGTGACCGCCATTCGGCCCGCAAGCCCCTGCGTGTGACGGCATGCTTGCCCGGTAGTTAGCGCGGTCCTCGATGTCTTGGCCATCCCAGCTTTTGCCCATGAATCGGATACCGTAGGGCGGGTCCGTTATAACGCTATCAACCGAGTTTGCGGGCAGTCCGCGCATCACCTCCAGGCAGTCGCCCAGGTGCAGTTCGTAATCCATGGTCGATCTCCATGCATGCGCCGCCCTCCGTGTTCGGATACGACATAGTGGCTATTTGGATTGAGTTGAGGTATTACGGGGAACCGGCATGGAGCCGGAAATTACAGGAGCTGGATTGTGAGAGCTGACACGCCGAGCATTGAAGACTTGATGATGTCGTTGCAGTACTACGTCCCTACAGGAACCGCGGAGGGTGAGAAGTACATTTTGCAAGAGGCGTTTGTACAGACGCATGAATATGCGGATATCATCGCTCCTCCAATTGGCAGTCCTAGGCTCCTTGTTGGGAAGAAAGGCTCTGGCAAGAGTGCAATTCTTGATTTCACACTCCGATTTCTCAAGGATGCAGGTCTACCAGGTCTCCTGATCAAACCTCTAAACCTAGAGTTATCGGCGATGGGCGATAATGCGTCCTCCGGAGAACTGACGCGTATAGCTTACAATGCCATTATGAAGGCGGTATCCGAAGAGATTGCTAAGCAATTACCTTTAATGGTTACCGGAGAAAATGCCGAGCTATTGGAGTCGGCTATTGCCTCCGGCGTAGTCAAACCCGACTTTGTGTCGAAATTCGTCCGTGTTCTTAATGGATTTTCAAAGCCGTTCACTGGTTACGATTTTTCGTCGTTACTGCCCTCAGCTACAATCACTAGCTGTAAGCGGCTTGAGAGGTTAGTGAAATCTAATATCGATACATCGAAAGAAGCTTTTTATATTCTAATCGATGATACTGATCAAGTGGCAAATCCGGGAACAAAGAATCATCTTAATCGCATTTGGGCATGCATTTTAGCAGCCCGAGAGCTTACTTTGAATAACGATAGGATCCGCTGTGTCATCACCCTGCGAGATGAGGTTTGGCGAGCTCTTGAGAAAGAAGGGTCCGGGCAAAGAGATCAGATAGACCATTTTCGCCCACTAGTCTATCAGGTAAACCCCTCGCTAGAGCACGTACAAAGCATAATCGAAAAACGACTTATATTGGCTGCCAAGCGCGCTGGGCACGAAACAATAGACGCGAACTACTCACTTTTTTTTGAAGGCGACATGCCCAGAATGCCTTTCAGTGAAAAGCGAAGTAGCTGGCCTGATCTAATTAGATCTCGATCGCGTGAAAGACCAAGGGATGCAGTGCAACTGGTGAACATGATGGTAAAGGTTGCGCTCAAAGACGACGCTAAAAAAATTGATGATGATATTTTGTCAGCTGTGATGCCTATTTATTCTAAGGAGCGAGCTGAGCTTGTGGCCGGTGAGTACGAGGCTGAGTGTCCCCAATTGATTCACGTTATACGTTCGCTCCATAAAATCGACTACAAACATGGGTCTTTTTTAGCCGATACCGAGGCGGTCAGGACACACTTGATCCAAATGCAAAGCGGTTTCACGGTTGTGATTAATGGAGTCGCGCTTAAGCCGTCACGTGAAGAAGATGTATTATCGCTTTGGTCGCTTCTATTTCAAGCAGGTGTCTTTTACCCCCGAGTTTCTGACTCTCGCCAGAAAGAGGGATATCGTTTCGTGTTCCCCCATGAGGAACCTGGGCTCGTGACCAAAGCCCGATGGAATGATCTTCAACAAATTTTATGGGAAATACACCCAGCGTTCCGCGACTATCTGATCACCGAACAAAAAGAGCATGGCGCTCGCTTTGGCTTGGCTTCCAAGCCTAGTCGGTCAAAGGCGAAGCGTTAAACGATATTCTGCCTGACAACCGCAGCACTCGGCCACTGCAGTTATGCAGTGGTTGATGTGACTTGCTCTCGGTATAGAGGGAGTGTCTATACTCGGATAATCATTGCAGTACATCGTTCCGCGAATAGTTCCTTTCCAAAGGCTAAATCGTTCGTTGGTGCTGACTTAGTTATGTCCAGCGTGAAAAATACTCATATGTGTAATCTCCCACAGTGCGGTGTGATTCGGGGAGGTGACCTGTTAGGTGTGAGACCGACGCCGCTCCGGAATAACCGTTATAGCCATTAGGTTTAATGCGCAGCGCACTGCCGTTCTAAGCTCATATCTCAACCCAGGAGGGCATCGAGATGGAAGACATACGCGTGTACCAGTTGAAGCAGGCGCTGCTAGCTGTGTTCTCTACAGCGGCGAGCATGGGTATCGACATAGACGTGCTGGTCGAGGAGGCGGTGAGCAACCTGGTGGACGAGGAGCATCTGGGGTGGTTCGACATCTGCCCGTCCGGCGCGGTGTTGGAGCTGCTTTACTGCCGCGACCTGGTAGAGGGGGATGTGGATTAAGCAGCTTTGCGCATTTCCAACACTGCTTGCCGTGCTGCCTGAAGTTCGCTTGAAAGGATCTCTTCTGCGCCCTCGATTGATTCGCCGTCCGGTTTGAGCTGAAAGCCAAGGTGCAGATACACGATACCTTCGTGCTCGAAGAACACACCGCCACTGAGCCACACGCTCCCCCAGTCGACCCCGAGCAACTTCCACACATCGTCCTTGCTGATGCGTGGTGGGCAGTGTTCTTCCCACATAGCGGCGAGGCGGGCGTGCTCAACCTTGTATGCCGAGCGGGCCTCTTTGGATGCGCCTTTCTCTGGCTTGGCCGCGTTACGCAAAGCTCGGTACCCGTAGTCATCCGGCCGACGCCAGTAGACATCCAACTCGCGGCTGTCGCTGATCTTCACGCCACCGACATAGCTATCGTTGCCCGAGGACATCGGCGATCCATGGCCGCCGAAGACATCCTTTAGTTTCATGCGCTTTGCATCGAAGTCAGCGCGTTTCGCGTCCCACGCCTGGACGGCGGCCAGAACTGAGGGCGCTGTGGATTTGTAGAAGTAATCGCTCATGTCAATCTCCGTGCATATGGCGCGCCCGTCTTAACGGGTGCGATACTAAAAAATAATGATGGCGGATTGCTATTTTTGAATGGGCAGTGTTAGCATCAATGGATGTGGCCAACACTTGGCCCAACCGAGTCGATGCAAGCGGTTTTCAACGTGAAGTCCATCGATGTGTTATCTGTTCTGTCTGGCCTCGTAACCTTGTTTGTTTTCATTAATGACAATGCTTATTGGGGGATGTTTATGGCAGTACTACCAATGTTGACCTGTGCTGGGGCTGTGCTGCGGGACCATGCAATAGCAGAGAAGTATTGGCGGACGAATCGTTTTGCTTGATAGATAGCCACCGGGAAACCGGGCCCCGCGCCACAAATATGAAGGGCTGACTTGTTCAGCCCTTTTTTATGCTCGCGATTCGGCGCCTCCTCATCCGTAACCGGTTGCGAGACAGTGGTTACTTTGTCTTGGGTAGGCTATCTGTCGTTTAGAAAGACATCCTGCTAGGAGCAGAAATTGACGATAGAAAATATGGTAGTAACGTTGAACCGAGTCCCGGAGATACGAGCAATAGTGGATACCGGTACAGACTGGACGGTCGTGTTCGGTTTCGCGCTTACTGCAGTCGCGGTACTGGTAGGTGCCTGGGTTTCGATATATACATTCAAGCGCACCGCGCGTAGCCAGATGACACTCGCGAAAGCCGTGGCGCTCAAGGAGAGCCGTCAAGCTTGGATCAACGAACTGCGCGAGACGTGCGCTGAGTTTATAGCCACAATTAGTGCGATGCAGGCTCACGCGACTGGTGCTGAGACTCACGGGAAATTCATTCAGGCCGTAAAAGAGCACGATCAAGCGGCCGCCGCGGGTTTGAAAGAGTCGTGGGAAGCAGAGAAGAGAAAGCTATTGATGGCTGCCTTTTCACTAAACGCGAAAATACATCTCCTTTCCAATCCGAGCGAACCAGCCTTTCAGCGCCTAAACGCCGAAGCACTCAAGGCTTTAGAACTTGCCAACTCTCCAGGAAGCGATGCTTACCTGACCTGCGGAAGAATTGTCGAATTAGCTCAGCAAATTCTGAAAACCGAGTGGAATCGTGCAAAAGAGATGCAATGACCAGCCCTGACGACTAGGCTGGCCTTTCGATTTCGTCATCTTCATCCTGATCAGGGTTGTTCGAGATGCATCTGACGCCGTGATCGTAAATCTCACGCGCCACGGATTCGCTGACTATGATTTCGTGGCGCGGATATTTCAGAAACTGCGAAAGATCCTCATCACCCATCAAGTCCATCTTCAGGATGGCGACCTGCAGAAGCTCACTGGTTTCGATATCGTCGGCGCGAGCCCTGAGCCTTTTCAGGGCCTCCTCAATGCCAGGCCGAACCCTGTGGCGCAGTTCCTTCTCGGCGAATTTGGCTCGCTTGGCGGCGAGCTTCTCGTTCCGCTGGTTCTGATCCATAGCCATAACCTGACTCCTTCAAACCGCTTGGCGGCAGATGTATATGCTGCTGACGCAGGCCGTGCCGGACGCGAGATTTAATCCGCTTCATGCTGCTTTCACCTGGTGCCAGGCCCCGGCCGTGTAGAACAGACTTGCCGCCCGCGCCTCGTCCAGTAAAACCTGAGCAGGTACAGCAATCCAACCCGATGCCACCAAGTGGCTCTGATTGCAGCTATCGCGCAGCTCCAAGTAATAGTGCTCGATCGCATCCGTCAGGCTCTCGACCTTGTAGATGCCCTCGGGCGATATCTCTACTGACTTCACATACTCAACGCCGCGGTCGTCCCGACACATGGCGCTGATGTAGATCGTCCAGCGGTAGGAGAAGTCGAAGAGCGCGTTCGCGATCGCCAGACTGCGGATCTGCTTGTGGCTCTTCCAGTTCACCATGATCTGCAGGCCACTCGGATCGATGTTCACGACGGCGACATGGTTTGTGTTGACCAGGGCGCGGCAACTGCGCTCGGCGCGTGCAAAGCAGTTATTCGCTTTGCGCCGTTTCATATCGAGGCCGCCATCTTGCGCAGCGTGCCTCGCTCAGTGCGGCTGAGCCCTGGCTTCTTCCGCTTGAGCACCGTCTCAGGATCGATGGTGCTCTTTCGGATTGGGGGAAGTGGATGATCCGGAACGCCCGGGCCGATCTGCATCTGACCACCAGATGCAAAGAAGGCAGCTTTCGCCGCCTCCAGTTGAGATTGCCGCTGGTTGGCGGCAAGAATGAAGTTGTCTGTCACGCTGCCACCTGCTCCAGGGTTACCCCCGGCATTTTGAATTCCGAGCCTTGCGACTCGACAAGGTCGTCGAGGTTCTGCCAGTTGACCGTGAGGACCGAAATAGGGGCTTGCCCAGCGGCCACGGCTTTTACCAGTGCCTCCAAGTCAGTTACACGTGCTTCGAGGCGCGTAGGCTTGGGCTGAACCTTGGCGGATGGAACCGCGCTTACTCGTGCAACTGGCGGCGACTTTTCAACCACCGGTGCTGGCTTGGTAGCCACCGCTGGCTGAGCTCGCTGAGCGGCTGCTTGGCGCTGAGCCTCCTCATCGTCAAGACGTTTCTTCTCTTCTTGGCGGATTCGCTCGCGCTGGTCTTCCTCTTTCTTTTGCTCAGCCAGCTTGTGTTCGTTAATGCGGACCTTGATCAGGGCGACCAGGTCGTCATTAGCTTTCAGCACCAGTTGCTGGATGTCGTTGAACAGAAAGTTGTAGTCAGATGCGTGTTCGGCAAGGCTGGTCAGATTTAAGCGGATGCTGTCGGCGCGCTGACTTGCATCGATCTTTGCCCGTGAAAGCTCAGTGTCTACAGCGTCCTGCAGGCTCGCGATGGTGCGCTTGTTCTTCATTGCGCCCGCGAAATCGACCGGCGTAACTGGCAGAGTCACCCGCCCCAGAGTCTTGTTGATTGCGGCGATGTGATCAGCCAAGGCAAGCTCGGCTTTCTGCTTAATGCTGGTTTTGACCAGCAGTTCTTGGGCCTTGACCAACTTGTCTACCTTAAGCCGGGTTTCCCTGGCATGGCCGCTGATTCGATCCAGCGATGAGAAGAGTTCGGCAATGGTCGCGGTTTGTGACAGCGCCTGCTTTTTCGCCGCGGTCACAGCCTCTTCGACATCGCCGCACCACTTCACAGCTTTTTTTGCGTCCGCGAAGTCTTGATCGGTTTCCAGTGTGGTTTTCACCGAGTCGATGACGGCGAGAGCCGACTCTTCGAACACTTTGAGGTTGCTGGCGGTAACCATGCCTGTCAGTTCGATTTTCAACGCAGGCAGTTCGTCTGGTGCTTTACCGACAACTATCGATGGTGTGTTTGCCAGTTCAAAGCTGGCCAAGTCCTGTTCGAACTGTTTCCAGCCATCGACCAGTTGCGCAGCTCGGCCCGGCACCGGTCGGTACTCCATTGAGACGAAGTTCTGCTCCGTGCCGTCCGAGCAAACGAAGATGACGCGCTCTGCGCCGCTCACAAGCAACTGTTGCTCGAGCTGCCAGTAGTAATGGGGAGCTAGGTCTCCAGCGCGCACTTGGGCAGCCAGCGATTCATTCCAGAGCTTATGCTCGAACAATGTCTCGCCCATCATCGTCGCGCCGTCCATTGAGGCCAGCAGGTTGCCGCTTGTGCCCACGACCGGGTAAAGCTCTTCGCCGATCATGACCTCTACCAAAGGTCGGGCGAGGGCTTCAGTCGCATGCCCCTTATCGAAGATCCGCTGCGTCTGCGGCGTCACGTCCGGCGCAATACCGGTCTTCTTCAGGGTCAGCAGTTCGGTGCGGCTTTGATACTTGGAAGCACCCATCATGGCTGGCGCTTCTGAGGCGGTGAAATGCTCGGCGCGAAGTGCGAGCCACTCGGCGGAACCTTGCGCTACGTTATGGATTTTCATGCTGCGGCACCTTCGAGTGGATTCAGTTGATTGATGGCGTCGGTCTGCTCGTCAGTAAGCGTGTACTTGCTGCTGACGGTTGCGATTAGGTGTTCAGGTGACGATCTGCCTGCCTCGACGGCCAAGCGCCACTTAGGCAGGTTCTCGGCCAGTTTTTCGTCGGGGTAGGGTGGAAGGTCGCCGGGCTCAGCACCGCGTGTCGGCGATACGTCACGCACCCGCGGTGCGCTTTCTTCCAGTTCGTCAGGGCTGTAAACGCCGAGGATCACGTCAGGGCAGTACAGTCGCGACCAGCGTTTGGTTGCGAGGTAGGCGAGTTGCTGGCGCGGATCGTCAGCCCAAAGGGTGCTGTTGCGCGTCCGGGCCTGAGCGAGCAGTAACTCCAGAACGCGGGGCTCATCTTCGCCGCGGAACGTTGCCCAGACCTTCACGCCAAGGCCTTCTTCGTCGGCCATCTTCCAGCCCGGCTGGCGGTATTCGCCTTTGTCGCCAGTTTTGATAATGAATTTGCCGGTCACCTTTTCCCAGGCACCAAACCATTCGTAATGAAGGCGATCCACGACTGGCGCGCAGGTCGTGATCACTGCGTTAACCAACTGAGCTTCGTAGCCGAGCACGCCATTCACCAGGTGCGTTTTCTGGGCGACAGCGAAGGGATTCATCTTCCATTGCATCGACTGCATCACCACCGCGAGGCAGTCTGCCGAATTGCCGTTGAAGTGCTTCGGCAACGTTGCACGGCCCAGCGCCATGACTTCAGCCAGGCGCATCATCTTGTCGAGACTGTCGCCGTCGAGAACCAAAGCACTGGTGCTGGTTGCGGCATGAGGAAGCACATGGAGGTTCGACTCATGCATGACGGGTGCAACGTTTTGTGCAGACATACGAAATCCTTGCCGCGCTATACGCAGCCTGTTTGATTGAAAAGGGGACTTGAAACTGAACACCGCGCGCTACGCGGCCTGCGTCTTTGACGGTTGTTTGATCAGCCGGTGATGTGCCCGGCGTAAGCGCTGGCGAGCATCCAGATGGTTGAGCCCGTGATGGCGATGGCTGAGCCGCGCCAGATACAGATGCGACGGGCGCGCTGCAGGCGTGTCATCCCCAGCCCTTCATTGGCCGACGCTTCAACCAGTCCGCTTTGATCGGGTAGGGCAGATCGGCGACACGCATGCCGCGGGGCGGGGAGAAGGTGCCGCGCACTTGAGCGGGCTGGGCACGAGCATTGACCTCTTCGATCTGCTCGTCGATCAGCGACTTCACAATTGGCTGACTCATGCGCACCTCCGCATTCTTGCGAGCAGCTCTTCATTTGATCGAGCGCGGATAAACATCAGGCACTGGGTGTAGCGCGTGTACTCTTTGCATTCGATAGCGCTGAGTGCATACGCCATTTCAATCGCCATCTGCGTTTCACAGTGCAGGCTGTAGTCGTCGGCGTTTTCAATCAGCTTCTGAATCCGCGAGTCGATCATGCCGACCGCAATTTCGTACTTGGTCACGCGGCACCTCCTTTTGGTGGGCATATCAGCTCCATCTGAGCGATGCATGCCTGGATGTTTGCTTTCAGCTTCAGCCGACGATCCAGCTCGCGTTCGCGGCGGGCTGTGCGGTCGATAGGGTTGTCGTAGTCGTGGGCGAACTCGTCGTAGCGAGGCTTTTCGTTACCCCACTCATCACGACTGCGCACAGACGCCCGGCCCTGGGCGCTGTCCTGATAACGCTCAAGGTCAAAGTCGGGCATGGTCGCCTCTGTTGGTTGGATCAAATTCACTCGCTCAGCCCTCGGCCGCTCGCTATTGCCGGTGGGCGCGAGGGGAGGGCTGACGAGTGGATTCGGGATGGGGGTAACAGATGGCCGGAGCTGATCCCGGCATGACTATTAGCGGCCTTAGTGACACCGGAGTTTCACCGGGGCGAAGGTTTCAGCCGCTTATTCTTGGACTAGCCGTGGCCATCTGGGCGCTTACTCACTTTACCGGCCACGATTCCCGCGATCCCTCAGGTCTTACACTCGCCCGTCAGCCCGGGCATTCATCTGCTTTGTTGCGTTGATGCAGGGGGCCGCTTTCGCGGTGTGTACTCATCCGCATCGGGGTGTGATCTGCGCTTGTCATCGCAAGGACGCCCATTCAGTACCGGCTCGAGGCCTCAACGCGCTGACAACGCGCCCGGTATGGAGTCGCCTTTGCAGATCACACTCCGATGCAGCCTGGTTAGCATTGAGGCGTTCCAAGGATCGGGCAGTTAACGTCAGGCTGACGTGGCGCTGGTTGTTCATACTGCGGCTTTGCAGTCGGCAGCGGTCATGCGTTGACCGTCTTCCTGTTTAACGACGTGCACGCTGCTGACATAGCCGCGCTCAGCGTTTAGCCGATTGGCTTGGCTGATGCAGATGGCAAGGCCGTCATCGGTAAATACCTGCAGCTCGCCGCGCAGGGTGATGCGAAGGACTTTGTTCATGCTGTGACTCCCGTTGATTTCCAATGCCGCCTCTTAGAATCGGCATCAGTAAATCGCACGCACAAAAAAGCCCGAGCGGGTCGGGCTGTTTGTTATGCAGACGTTCTCAAAAAACTACAGCGAACTTCACCATGCACCAATCCAGATGCCAGTTCCATGCACCGCAGCGACGGGGAAGAAAATTGCTCCGGCAATCAGGAACCCCCAGCTTGCAGTCTTGAAGCAGACAACCACATGGGTAAGCCAAGATGCGACCAGCCAAATCATCGGTGCTACGTAGAATATGCCTTTCATGTGATTTCCTTGTGAGACGAACCGGCAATAATATCATTTTGATAGCTTCCCCATGGAACAGCTAAATGCCGATTTAGTGAAATCCGAAGAGTTGATTTCCCGTCAGCCCCTCGTGAGAAGGGCTGCCAGTGAAATCTGTTATTGCTCACTCCAAGTCGCCTATAGATGTCCTTTTGGCTGGACCTTTCAGGGAGACGGCTTTGAGCGCGCCCCTCGGCCTCACTCGCGTGGCTGATCCTGTGTTCCTGATCTGCTGACGCTTGCTCGGCTTCGAGTCGGCGGGTTCTCCCGCGATATCCAGTTCCAGAGCTGGCATGGCATCGACTATTTGTTGCTCGCACTTACCAGGTGATTCCCGGGGTAGTCGATGGCGAGGTTCTTGAGTTGTTAAAGAGCGGGCGGGCCTTTTCAGTCCCTGTCGCTGTGTTGCTGCGATGGATGAACAATACCGGCGGTATTGCATGTGGTCAATACCTCCGGTCATATATTTCATCGAGGGCGTAAAAAAGCCCGCAACGAAGGCGGGCAAAGAGGGAGTCTAATCAGTCTTCTTTCGGCACGGTCCAGAACAGCTGGATCAGGCCATCGTCCCGATGGGCAATGGTCACGTCATCGTTCTCGGCGATCTCGTCCAGGATGCGATCCCAGTCGGCTGGGTCGTCATTTGCGGACCGCTCCAGCAGTGCTGACTTTGACGTCTGCGCTTTGGACGTGTTGATTGCGCGCTGGATGCGCATCCCCAGCAGCTCGTAGGAGGAGGGTGGTTTCTGTGCTGTCTTCGCTTTCGCCATGAGAGTACTGTCCCGCTATTTCACTGTGTGCATAGACAGTATTTCATGTGAGGCATATAGGCAAGGTAAAAGAGTACGGGTGTACTCTTCTGGCGTTTTAGCAAGAAAAAGCCCGCGATGAGGGAGCGGGCTGACGCCTGATAGTGCCTATGACCAGGGCACGTGGCTGAGTTTGAAAAGTGCGTAAAGAAAGAATGAGAAAACCCTGCGAGTGGCCGAGCGTGCTAAAAAACAGCATTGCTTCTTTTCATGAACTCAAGGAAATCAACGCATACCACTGGTGGTTTTTTTAGATTGCAAACGGCAGGAATTTTGTAATTAGCCATTAGCTTAGGAAGGGATATTTGAATCTTCTCATTGGACACAAGAATGAGCCCATTACAGTCCGCCGAGGAGATAATGATCAAGTCATTTTCACCTACCCCACCACCGTAATGATCGCCATCGATTCCTAGTAAAGACTTAATCCGCGCAGCGGTCTGCAGTATCGCTGTGTTGGGGTGAAGAACATTCACGCCTCTTTCGCTAAGCCATTGCCCGCAATCTGGTGTTTTGTGAGTTATCTCGTCGTAGGCAACAAGCGGCACCGCCACGAGACCATGCGATATTTGATTACCCAACCAATTCCAAAGTCCTGGAAATTGTTTGAAGGGATAATTATCCCAGGCGTAAATCATCGAAGAAGCATCAAACGCCCACATAATATCCCTTAAGGTTGTGTATATCCTTTACCTTGATCCCATCAAGGTAGGTACTTGCCTTGGCTAACGTGATGTTCCTGGCTGTAAGAGAGTCCAGAACTACTCTTACAAAGCCATCTCCGAAAATATGTTTCGGCTCACGATACCTGTACCCGCGGCTTCCGCCACTTTCCTGCTCTGGAACTTTAATGCCGCTCCGCCAAGTTCGGTATGCGCCGTATTGCGCATCGCTCAACCTTCCCGAATCCAATAGCCGCCGTAGAATCACCTCGCCGCTTACCCCCCAGCGCCTTCGGTATGGCGTAAGCCATTCATCGTATTCTTCAGCATGCTCAGGCATGCCCCGATCATTGATCGTGTCTAAGTGGCTATCAGGCACCAAAACAAGGCCGGCAAATTCATTCGCTTCACGCTCTGAACCGCTGCCGTGATGAAGATCTGAATCATCATCAACCGAGCTCATTTTGTGCAGCAGAATATGCCCCAACTCATGCATCAGCGTAAACGTTTGCGAAGCTTCCCAGTATTGTTTTTTCACTAATATTAACGGACATTTATGGTCATAAAGTGAAAAGCCAAGAACGGGATTGTCTTTCGCTATCTGCCATTGCCCGTTATAGCCGTTACTGCGAAAGACCAAAATACCCTTGCGCTCAACAGCCGCCCGATAATGGTCGAAATCATTTTCGTTCGACAAGCCAAGCCAGCGCCTGGCAACGCTGGCCGCCTCTTTAGGGTTGCGGGGAAGTTGCGGCGGATCAAATTCCAGCTCGTCGTCCGAGCCGATCTCATTTCTCAGGCTCAGATAAATGTCTCGTTGGCGCTCTGCGCGCTCGATCAGAATTCTGAGTTTGGCCGAAATGTCTGGTTTTTGATTGGCAATACTTCTGAAGGCAGCTGTGTGTACTTTCGCAGGGTCCGCCGGCCCGGGCTCCATGAAGAAAAGTACGCCTCGCCCAAAGTGGTCGGCTATTTTCTTTAGCTGATTAAAAGTTAAGCCTCGTTCGCCGGACACGGCTTTATCAAGAGTGGCCTCAGACACCCCAGTCTCTACAGCGAGGTCTGACAGCGTTATCCCGCTGTCTTCGCAGCACCAGGCGATCCTGCCTTGATTGAAATCTATTCGCTCCATGTGCCCAAACCCTTCGGTAAGCCCCCATCAGTCTTACAGTTAGTCTACGTACGCTGTCGGCTCCGGTCGAATTAAGTCGACCGCCGACACCCTACAAATCCCCGCCGCGCCATATCACCTTACCGATGATTCGATGCTCATTCACTTCGCTACGGGTTAGCATGACGTCTGCATAGTCATCGCAGTCGTCGTTATCGCTGCGGATGATCCATCCACCCAGTGGTGTTTTGATCAGTCGCTTCACGATCGCGCCTTTGTCAGCGCTTGTAAGCACGAACACCTGGCCATCAGCCGGTTCAGTTTTGGACGTGTCGAGCAGCAGGACGTCGTGATCGTTGATTGTCGGATACATGCTGTCGCCGTCGGCGGATATTGCAATCAGATGCTTCGAGTTCAGCCCTTTCGCGCGAAGCCATTTCCGCTTAAAGGCGAGGGTAGTTACTGACTCTACGTGCGGGTTTTCATGGCCGAAGCCTGCCGCTGCCTTGGCGGTGTACTGAGGAATGAACGCGAAGCTTTCATCTTGTTCGTGATCAACCTCACCGTCTAACGGGGAGGGCGTATCCGTCAAGCTCTTGATCTCACCGGCGAGTCGAGGACTGAATTCCTCGATTGGGACCTTCAAGTGCTTGGCGAAAACTGAAGCCGCCTTGATATTCAGCGCGGTCCGACGATTCATGAAGTGGCTGACAGCTCCCTGCGATACACCCTCACCAAGATCCGCAGCGATTTTGTCTTGAGTAAACCCAAGCTCCGGCTTCTTGCGCGCATAGATAGCCTTCAGAAGATCGCTTTCACGAATCTGCTCTTCGGTCAGGGGTAGCTTTCGGCTTTCTTTTTTCATGCCGCGATCTTATTACCTGCGGTAATCAATTAACCAATAGCGGCGGTATTGACTGTTAACAATACCGGCGGTCATACTTAGTCCGTGTATTCACCTCGAGGGCGTCACCATGCGCCGTATCACGCTTACAGATTTCGCAAAAGAGCACGGCCACACAAAGGCCGCTCAGATGCTTGGCTGCACCCAGGGCGCATTGAGCAAAGCCATTAGGGTAGGTCGCGACGTGGTCGTCACCTTCAACGAAGACGGCACGCTATCAGCTCAAGAGCAGCGTCCTTTTCCATCTCAAAAATCAGCCGCTTAATCCCATTCCAACCACACAAGGAAGCCTTAGATGGCATACGACGATTCGCGCCACGTGAAAGACCGGGAGATCAAGTCCCGCTACGACGATGAGACCTATGAAGCGCTCAAGGCAGTGGCACGGCTCCACAAACTGCAATTGGCCGTATTCGTACGCATGTGCGTGGAAGAGAAGCTGGAGAGCATCGTTGAGCAGGATGTTAACGACAAACACCAGATGGCCTGAAGTCCCTGAAGGAGGCCAACGTGCCCGAAAACACGATCTGCCACGGGATCGACGGGAAGCTCTACGAAAAGCTTGAAAGGCTGGCAAAGGCTGCGGGTATGACCCCGGATGAGTACGCCACAAAGCTTGGAGCAGAGCGGATCTTCGAAAAAACCAGGCCCAAGGGAGCCGGAAAAATCCGACACCTGCCCACAACACGGCGTGACCCGCCGCAGGACTTAATAGGCCCTGAAAAAGGAGGGGCTGATGAAGGCTCCCAATAGCAAAACCCGAATTGCAGGCACAAAAAAGCCCGGCGGCAACCGGGCTTTTTCAACTACGTATTTCGTACAACACTGTGAGGCCGATTATGCATACCTCTAATACCGATGTACAGGCCCTCAATAATCCCGCGCCACATTTTACGAATCACGAAAACGTGGCGCGAACTATTTCAATGCGCAGCCTCGAATTGGCCAATTTGGTCGGGAAGGCCTGACATGCAATACACCGTCACGATTAACCAGGCGAAGGCATTGGAGTGGGGGCTGAATGCTCAGCAAGCTCTGCTGTTTGCTTTCGTCTATGAGTGCCCGAGCTGGGCCAATCCAATCAAGACGGATACCGGGATCTACTTCGCGTTGAGCAAGAGCAAAATCGTTGACGAATTGCCGTTGCTGACTGATAAGCCTGACACCGCTTACCGACTTCTGAAAGCCCTGCGAGACGCAGGTTTGATTGAGCTTTCCAGCACGTCAAGCATCACTTTGATTCGTCTCACTGAGAAGGCGAAAGAGTGGAATCGGAAACTGGATGGGTCGGAAAAATATCCGACCTCAGATGCGATTGATGGTCGGAAAAAAATCCGATCTACCTCGGAAAAATCTCCGAGCAAGGTCGGAAAAAAATCCGAGCCAGGGTCGGAAAAATCTCCGACAAATCAGGATACCAATAATCAGGGTACCAATCAGGTAACCAGTAATCAGGATTTGCAGGACGGCTCGGACAAGCCGAACCGGTCCAGCGGCTTGGTGCTGGTTGGCGGCATCGAAGCCCCCCGAGTTGAAATCCCCGCCGATATGCCCGGCCCCAAAGATCAGTCCTGCAAAACCTTCAAGACCTGGGCGAACTACGCCATGTCCTACCGCAAGCGCTACAAGGCGTGGCCGGTCTGGAACGCCAAGGTGGGAGGGCAGGTCGGGCTGTTGATTGGCCGTCTCGGTATCGATGTCGCTCACAGCGTGGCTGCGTACTACCTTGGCATCAACGACGCCCAACTGATCCGCAAATGTCACAGCCTCAACGAACTGCTGGCCAACGCTGAGGGCTACCACACCCAGTGGGTTACGCAGACCCAAATGAACGGCCGGACAGCCCGCCAGCAGGAAGACACACAGGCCAACATGAATGCGGCGCAGGAAGCTGGCCGCAAGATTCGTGAGGGAGGGCCGCGCAATGCTTTCCTCTGACAAGGTTGCAGAACTGGCCGGTGCGATCTGCGCCACTGCCGAAACTCTTGGGCAAACGATCAGCGCGACTGCTGCTGAGCTGATGGCCGAAGACCTGTCGGTGTATCCGCCCGGCGATATCCGCAAAGCACTTCAGTCGTGCCGCCGCGAACTGACCGGCCGCTTCACCCTGGCTGCTGTGCTGCAGCGTATCGAAGCTGAGGATGGCCGTCCGGGCAAGGACGAAGCATGGGCGATCGCCATGACCACCAACGATGAATTCGAAACGGTAGTGCTCACTGACGAGATCCAGCTCGCCCTGGCTGCCGCCAAACCTGTGCTCGATGCAGGCGACAAGATCGGCGCACGAATGGCGTTCATTAGCGCTTACGAGCGTCTGGTCAGTCAGGCCCGCGAGGATCACAAGGCGGTGAACTGGCACGCGTCTATCGGCTTTGACGCGAACCGCCGTGTGCAGGCCATCACCAAGGCTGTGCAGATGCAGCGCATTCCTCAGGAGCGCGGGCAGTTGTATCTGGCCGACCTCAACGTCGTACCAATCTGCCAAGACGGCCAGGCCATCGCAGGCCTTCTCACCGGGCAGGTGACACGGCCGAGCGCAAACGTCCGGGAAAGGCTCAAGGCAGTGAAGGACAGCATGGCTGAAATGAGCCGAGCGAGCGCTGAGCGCCGGACCGAATTGAAGATTCAAGCAGCCAATGATTTGGCTGACCGTCTGGCATTGCTTCAGCAGCAGGCCGAGGATTTGGAATTGAAGAGGGCTGCGCGATGACCGACAAGATCAGCGTCAACTGCCAGGCCAAACTGACCGAGGCAATAACCAGCCTGACCACCATGTTCCGCGACAAGCGTTTCGTGGTTGTGTCGATGCGCCCAGGCAGGGACCGCACACTGGATCAGAACGCACTCTGGTTTGCGATGTACAAGCGCATCTCCGAGATGACCCAGATCGGCGATCCAGCCGAGGCGCGCAAGTACTGCAAATTGCACATCGGCGTGCAGATCCTGCTGAACGAAGACGCCGGCTTTCAGGCTGACTGGTACCGGGTCATGCGTCACCTGAACTACGAAACGAAGCTGGACATGATGGGAGGGTGCCATTTGTTCGGGCCGGACGGCTTCCCGGTGACCAGTCTGTTCAATCGGGCGCAGGGCATCGCCTACACCGACCGCATCGTCGCGTACTTCTCCCGTCACGGCGTTGTGTTCTCGGATCTACTGGGCGAGGTGGCTGCATGAGGGAGGCCAAATCATTCACGTTCGCCGAAGCGTTCACCAAGTGCATAACCACCTGGTTACTCAACGATACGGCGATCATCAAAACGGCTGAAGACTCTCCGCCTAGTGTGGGCGAGACATTCCGTCTGGGCTTCAAGGATTACACCGTTGTCTCGGTGTGCGGGCCTTACTCCTACGAATACTGCTACGCGGTGATTGTTCCGAAGGAGGCTGCGCCATGCGTGTAGCTATCAAAGAGCGCAAGCAGAAGAAGTGCCGCGTCGAAATGTGCGGGGCCTCATTCGTCCCGCAGCGACTAGGCCAAGCGGTGTGCAGCCCTGCCTGCGCAATCGTTGATGCTCCCGCCAATCTAGACCGCGCAAGTAAAGCTATCGCCCAGCGCGACCGGCAGGAGATCAAGGTCCGCAAGGAGAAGCTGAAATCCCGCAGCGACCACATGCGCGACACGCAGCAGGCATTCAACGAGTGGGTGCGTGCTCGTGACGCCGATCTTCCATGCGTCAGCTGCGGTCGTCATCACCAAGGCAAGTATGACGCCGGGCATTACCGGACAGTGGGGAGCAATCCCGCGCTGCGCTTCGAGCCGCTGAATTGCCACAAGCAGTGCTCACCGTGCAACACCCAGCTATCCGGGAACATCGTCAATTATCGAATCGAATTATTGAGACGGATCGGTGCTGACAAAGTGGATTGGTTGGAAGGGCCCCATGAGCCCCAGAAATACACCGTCGACGAATTGAAAGCGATGACCGCCGATTACCGGGCGAAGACCAGAGAACTCAAGAAGGGGCAGGCAGCGTGAATATCAACTCAGCACGTCAGGCGTGGCATGACTGCACCTACAACCCTGCGCCCGGGCAATCATCGGACGTCGTTCAGTTGGGTGTGGTTGTACAGGCAACGGAGCGCGGCCCCACAGCAAACCATGCGATGCACAGCGCACTGGCCGGTCACATCCAGTCGGCGATCGCCAAGCTCCACCCGCAAGTGCGTGTATTCGGGGAGTACATGTATGCAGCCAACCGTGACGACGACATCCGTGAGGCTGCCGAGGAGCTGGTATTCGGCATGGTCGTGTCGAAGTCCAAGCGAATGACAGCTACCAAGCGGGAAAAGCTGGAGTTTGTGGTTAAAGGGGTGATGCGCCGTTATCAGTACATGCATCAGGGCGGTCAGTCGGCTAATAACGATCCGCTGGCGAGTGCCGAAAAGTTTCGAAGCTGGTTGTGGGCCGAGTATGGATGCAGGATTGAATCATGTGCATGGGCTAGGGACTGGGAACCGGTTATCGCTCTTTCGTTTGAATGCTGTGAGGACCTTGATCGAATGGCGCTCAGTCCGGTCGGAGCGGTGATTTATCAGATGAAAGCGGCGGCCTGATGTACCGTTTCGTCCATATCAATATCAGTGCGTATCTATCAGTTGACTTCCCGCACGGCTGAGGGCATCATTTCGCCACGTTGAGTATTTTGCCTACGGCAACTTGCTCCAAGAAACCCGCCATTCAAGCGGGTTTTTTTGTGTCATTAAATATCAGAAACCCTTCGTGGTTCGGGGGTGTTAGCGTTGCGTGCTACCTTGTCGAGTTCAACCACCGAGCATGGACTCAGGAATGTCAGCGCTAGCCAGAAACCTTGTATTTATCTTATTTCCCGTTTCACTTGCGGCACTGGGCTACTCCGTTCATGGATTTAGAGATAATCCGGCGGATGCTTCAAATATTTACGGACTCCCGCCAGTTGTAATGTATTTCGTCATGCTAATGGCAGTTGGTACTTTTTCACTCTGCGTTGCTGGGCTTGGAAAGCTACTGGAGCGTCAGTCGACACCTGGTAGCGGTAAGAAAGTGGTGCTGCGGCTGCTGTGCTATTCGCCGTTGTTGCTGTCTGCCTGTCTGACCGCTTTAGTGAGCGCGACATACGCCCTGAACTCTCCGGCCGGCTTCGCTGCACTTGTTCTTTCTCTGATTTCAGCAGCAAGCGTTTTGTATTGGCTATCACGTGGACCTGCTGCGTTTCAGGGGTAGCTGATTAGCGATCGTTTTGTGATAAGCCCGGCCATAGCGCTGGGCTTTTCTGTTTATGATCTCCGCCCGTCGGGCGCTCGGCACTTAGCCACCGGTAAGGCTCTCCCAATTAAATGCGCAGACTCCTGCGCCCTATCTGGAGAATCATGATGGCGATCGAGAACAATGGGCCAAAAGCCGCATATCCAGGTCCAGAGGAGAAAGGTGTTGATACCGGCGCTGACCACGACTCTGGCCTTGATCAAACATCCACCGAGCCGAAGCAGGGTGCAGGCGATAAGCCGGAAGACTGGAATCCGCCAGCGGGTAACCCCGGGTCGGATCAAGATGCTCAGACTGGTCGCAAAAACGGCGGTGCCTAACGCGGCCAAGGCAGTCGATTTACCGCTCGCAAGCCCAGGCACAAACCTGGGCTTTTTCGTTTCCGCTCACTTACCAACTGCTCCCAGTTGGGAGCGCTGCCGTATCTGATTCAACTTCTCTCGGAACCTCTGATCGTGACGTTCAGCGAGGGCCTCTTCCGTCCCTGTTGCTCCCTTGGCCGCATCCCCGCGGTCCTATTACTTTGAGGTAAAGATGGACCCTACCGACCTTGGCCCAGGCACAGTCACCTGGCTGGGCGGTACTGGCACCGTATTGCTTGCTGGTTTCCTTTGGCTACGTAAGTTTCTCTCGCGCGATGCAGCAGATCGGGCGATGGATAACGCCGATATCGGCACCGTCCGCCGACTCAACGAACTGCTCGATTCCGAGCGTGTGGCCCGCAAAGAGGCGGAGGCCCGCGCTGACCAATTCGCCAAAGAGCGTAACGAGCTCGCTGCAGCAGTCGGCCGGATGGAAGGGAAGATTGAAGCCCTCACCAGTCAGGTCGCCCAGCTCACTGACAAGGTAACGACGCAGAGCGAAGAGATCGCGCGCTTGCGAACCAAGTTGGGAGGAATCAACTGATGGACAGATGCTCAATGGAATTCATCGCTCGCCGCTGGTGGCGTCGTATCGAGATCTGGGTCATTGCGATCCTGCTCGCTGCTGGGTCGTTCTCGATGGGCTTTCAGGTTTCTCAATGGGCCCTCGGCGACTGGTACACCAAACAAGTGGCAGAAGTGCGCCGGGGCTACGACGAAGCAACCGCCCAGCGCGACCTACGTCTGGGCAAGCTTGCCGATAAGACGACTGAGGCGGCCGGGAAGGTTGAGGCAGCTTCTGCCAGCGCGGTACAGGCCGCAGATACAGCGAGCCAAGCGGCCGACAAGGTCAACAAGGCGGTGGAGCGGGTTAGCCCGTAGCACGCCACGGTTTCATATAGCTCAATTTCGTGGCGCGAGGAATCGATCATGACCAAACGCAACTGGTACGTATCAACACCGGGCCATGGCACCTTTCCCATGATCTTGCTCAGTCAGGCCATGGATCACGCATCGGCTCTGGCCTTTGCCCGTTCGATCTGGCCGCAATGCACAGTGGAGTGAAGGTGAGATGTGCCGCAGGTGAGTGCGACACGGATGGGTCAATCGCGGTACGTTTCAGCTCTCTGTGGCATAGCGGGGAACCATAACCACTCACCGTCCTGTGTTGGAGTGTTGAAGTTACGTTTAACCTCGAATACGCGATCATCACCGTTGCTGCCGGTTACTGAGAGGATGTGTGTCGATTGCCAACCATTGAATGGTTGGGTCATAAGGCCAAGCCAGCCCGCACGGACCACAACGCCACCGGTATTGTCTGACCCGGTGTAAATGGCTCGCTCGCCCGGGTTAAAAGTGAATGGTATGCCCGTCAATCGAAATGGTTCGCCATCAGACGTGAAGACGTCTACGTCAGCAGTTACTAATCCCACGATGCGACTCCTTGCGTTTAGTTGATCGTCACCATTACCGGCAGCTCAACACTATTTCAAGCACAAAGGTGTGACAGTGGACAGACCAATGCCTCCCGCATCGTTGCTTGAGATAACTGACCTGTCTGACTTCGGCATCCGCCTGACCCCAGCTCTCGAAGTTTGGGAATGGCTCCATGCCGAGATACTCGCCGACACCGGCAGTATTCACAACGAAGACCATGCCCATCTGATAGACGCTGACATCCAGGTCATGTGGGCATCGTCCAGTTACGGCAAACAGGGCCGCACTGTCCTTGGCCAAGCTGAGCAAGTCATGTTCCGAGCTGGGGGCTGGCAGAAAGCCCGGATGGAACAACAGATGCGCGACTGGTTCGGAGATATCCCGGCTTACATCATCACGCTCGCCGCTGACTACTGCGCTCAATGCTCGGATGAAGACTTCTGCGCACTGGTTGAGCACGAGCTGTATCACATCGCCCAAGCCAAAGATCAGTACGGCGCACCCAAGTTCACGCAGGAAGGACTGCCTAAGCTTGAGATGCGCGGTCATGACGTTGAAGAGTTCGTCGGAGTGGTTCGCCGCTACGGTGCAAGCCCTGACGTTCAGGCCTTGGTGGATGCAGCAAACAAACCTGCCGAGGTAGGCAAATTGAACATATCGAGGGCCTGCGGAACCTGTCTGCTCAGATCGGCCTGAATCTTGACAGGCCCTAGACGGATGAAAATTTATGGCAGCCCTGAAAAATGAGGTGAAGAGCTTCATCGTTCAGGCGTTGGCATGCTTTGACACCCCTTCTCAAGTTGTGGAGGCGGTCAAGAACGAATTCGGCCTGGTTGTGAGTCGTCAGCAGGTAGAGACGCACGATCCAACAAAGAGCGCAGCAAAGGGCCTCGCAGTGAAATGGGCAACCCTGTTTCACGACACCCGCAAGCGATTCCGCGAACAGACGGCTGAGATACCGATCGCCAATCGTGCATATCGGCTCCGAGCCATGAACCGGTTTGTAGAGAAGGCCGAGACGATGAAGAACATCGTGCTCGCTATGCAGATCTTGGAGCAGGCAGCGAAAGAAGCCGGTGACATGTACGTCAACCGGCACCGGAAGGAAGAATCCGGTGATGAACCGGTAATTCCAAGCCGCATTCAGGTTGACGTTGTGGATGCGAGGAAGCCGAATGCCGAGCCTTAACGTTCCGCAGGCGACATTCCTACGCATGGAGCACAAGTTCCGGGCGTTTGTTGCGGGGTTTGGCTCAGGCAAGACGTGGGTAGGGTGTTCAGCGCTATGCAGGCACTTCATGGAGTGGCCTGGCGTCAACGCAGGCTATTTTGCGCCGACGTACCCGCAGATCCGGGACATTTTCTATCCGACGATGGATGAAGTGGCCTACGACTGGGGTTTGAAGACCAAGATCAACCAAGCGAATCACGAAGTACACATCTACAGCGGCCGCCAGTATCGCGGCACTGTGATCTGTCGCTCGATGGAGAAGCCGCAGACGATTGTCGGTTTCAAGATCGGTCACGCTCTGGTGGACGAGCTGGACGTGCTTACTGCGATCAAGGCGCAGCAGGCTTGGCGCAAGATCATTGCGCGGATGCGTTACAACGTGCCCGGGTTGAAGAACGGCGTAGATGTAACGACGACACCTGAGGGCTTCAAGTTTGTCTTCCTGCAGTTCGTTAAGCAGCTTCGCGACAAGCCGTCGCTGAATGAGATGTACGGTCTGGTTCAGGCCAGCACGTTCGACAACGAACTGAATCTGCCGGATGACTACATTCCATCACTGATGGAGTCGTACCCCGAGCAACTGATCAGGGCTTATCTGAATGGCCAGTTCGTCAACCTGACATCCGGCTCGATCTACCACTCATACGACCGCAAGCTGAATCAGTGCTTTGACACCGTTCAGCCTGGTGAGCCGCTGTTCATCGGCATGGACTTTAACGTCGGCAAGATGGCTGCAATCACCCACGTTAAGCGCGATAAAGGTATGCCTCGGGCTGTTGATGAGCTTATGGATGGCTACGACACGCCAGACATGATCCGGCGCATCAAAGAGCGCTACTGGGGGCACGACGGCAACAGTTTCAAGAAAACGTGCGAAATCAGGATTTATCCGGATGCATCGGGCGACTCACGCAAATCGGTGAATGCCAGCGTGACGGACATAGCCATGCTCAAGCAGGCGGGGTTCGCGGTCATCGCTCCAGCGGCCAACCCGCCTGTGAAGGACCGCATCAACGCGATGAACGCCATGTTCTGCAATGCGCAGGGCGAGCGTCGTTACCTGGTCAACCCGTTTACGTGTCCGACATACGCCGACGGCCTGGAACAACAGGTTTGGGCAGCCAATGGCGAGCCCGACAAATCACAAGGCAATGACCACGCCAACGACGGCGGTGGTTACTTTATCCATCGCGAGTACCCGATTATCAAACCGGTCACCTCTCTAAAACTGGGATACGCCCGATGAGCAACGACGTTTCCTTCAAGCGGCCCGAGTACATTGAGGCGCTGGACCGCTGGCTGACCGTGCGTGACGTCTGTGCGGGCCAGCACCGAGTGGTCGACCGGCTGCCGTACATTAACCGGCACGATAAAACGGAAGAGAACATCGAGCGCAACAAGTCTTACCGCGAGCGTGCTGTGTTCAAGAACGCTACTGGCCACACCCGAAACGGTTTGATCGGCCTGGCTTTCCACAAAGAGCCGACGCTGACTGTACCCAAGAATCTCGAATACTTGCAGGACAACGCCAACGGCGCAGGCGTGAGCATCTACCAGCAGTCGCAAGGCTCACTGGAGAAGGTACTAGAGGCGGGGCGGCATGGTCTGTTCGTCGATTTCCATGAAGACAGCGGCATCGGTGGACATGCGGTCATCCTCACGTATTCAGCTGAGGACATCATCAACTGGCGCACCGGCATGGTCGACGGGCATAACGTCCTGACCATGGTTGTGCTGCGAGAGATGCATGAAGAGCCTGATGGTTTCGGACTGAAATGTACTGAGCAGTTCCGTGAGCTTGCGCTTGGGGACGGTGGCAGCGAAGACGGCGGTCTTTATGTCTGCCGTGTGTGGCGTCGCAAAGGCGTGCGCGGCGGTGGCCCTCTTGAGGTTGTTGAAGAGTACCGGCCGGCCGGTAAGAAGGGGCGACTCAAAGAGATTCCGTTCACCTTCATCGGCGCCCAGAACAACGACCCGAGCATTGACGAGTCACCACTCTACGATATCGCCATGATCAACCTCGGCCACTACCGTAACAGCGCAGACTATGAAGACAGCGTCTTCTGGTGTGGGCAGGCGCAACCGTGGATTAGCGGTGTCGATGATCAATGGCTTGAAATGGCCCGGAAAGAGGGCGTCTATGTCGGCTCTCGCGCTCCAATCCCTGTTCCTGCTGGTGAAACATTCGGTTTTGCCCAGCCGCAACCTAATACCCTCGTTAAAGAGGCCATGGCCGACAAGAACCAGATGATGATTGAGCTGGGCGCACGCATGGTCGTTGCTTCACTCGCTGCGAAGACGGCAACAGAATCCCGCGGTGATCAGTCAGCATCGACGTCAGTGCTCGCTATCTGTGTTTCGAACATCAACGAGGCCTACACCCGGGCGTTGATGTGGTGTGGCGAGTTCATCGGCGCAACTGGCAAGACTGCCTACCTGGTTAATCAAGAGTTCGTGGAGCTGTCGGCTGATCCGCAGATGATCACCGCTCTGGTCCAATTGTGGCAAAGCGGCGGGTTCGCGAAGGCTGATCTACGCGGCTACCTGCGCAAACTTGGTCTGATCGCACCGGAACGTACTGATCAGCAGATCGATAACGAGATCAGCGAACAGACCGATGGCCTCGGCCTCGATGATGAGGACTTGAACGATGGCCGCCAACCAAGCGCTGCTTGATGCAACGATTCGGCATGCGGTCTTTCTGGAGCGACTGAAAGCGGGGGAGGTGCAGAAGTTTGCACCGTTCCTCAAGGAAATTGACCGGTCGTTGCGTGATCGCCTGACCCAGTCGGATATGACCAGCTACACCCGCAAGGGTCTTGAGAAACTTCTCGATGAAGTGGACAGCCTGCTGCTGGGCATCTTCACCCGGTTTACTGATCAGCTCACGCTGGACCTGATCGACCTGACTACCTATGAGGCCCAGTTCGAGGCGACCAGTCTGACCAAGGCCGCGCCGGTCGGTGTCAGCTTTGAGGCTGCTGTGCCGACAGCCACCGCGATCCGTACAGCGGTGCTGAGCAACCCGCTCAGTGTTCGTGGTACTGACGGTGGGAAGCTGCTCAAGCCATTCATCAAGGACTGGACGACTGCCGAACGTAACCGCATCACAGGCGCGATTCGCCAAGGTTTCTTCGAGGGGCAGACTAACTTCCAGATCATTCAGAAGATTCGCGGTACTGCAGCGCTCAAGTACGCCGACGGCATTCTGGCTACAACGGACCGCAATGCATCGACAGTTGTTCGCACGGCAATCCAGCACGTTGCCAGCCAGGCACGGATGGAAACAGCCAATGCGAACAGCGACGTGGTTCCTGAGATCGAGCTGGTTGCCACACTGGATAGCAAAACCAGTCAGGTATGCCGCAGCTTGGACAAGCGGCGGTTTCCAGTGAATTCAGGGCCTCGGCCGCCATTTCATCCAAATTGCAGGACCACCTTTGTGATGATCACGAAGTTCAGCGAGCTGTTCGCTCAGGGCGCAACAAGAGCTTCACAGAACGGGCAGGTCAGTGCAGATCTCGACTATTACCACTGGCTTGAACAGCAACCAGCGTCCTTTCAGGATGCAGCGATTGGCCCTGTGCGGGCCAAGCTATTCCGTAATGGTGGGTTGAGCGTTCAGCGATTTGCCGAGCTGCAGCTTGATCGGAACTTCGCGCCATTAAATCTGGCGCAAATGAAAGCGCTTGAACCGCTGGCTTTTGAAATGGCAGGCCTCTCTAAATAATGGCACTCTGCTCGCATGTTAGATCTCAGCGAGGAGAGAGCCATGGAGTTTCAAAAGGAAAAGCGCCATTACCTAACCGATGCATTTTTAGGCACTGATGAGGGTTGCGGTATCTTCATCCCGGCTAACAAGGCGCTGTATAGCTTTGTCAGGGAGAACCCAAGCCATACCGATCCAGCTCAGGTTGCGTCTAAGGCACTAATCATTGGCCGAAGCTTGGCAGCGTCAGTGGAGCGTCGGAAAAAGGATGACGACGATGACTATGAGGGATCAACGGCAGGTTTCTATGTTCGTCTTGCAGAATCAATTTGCAGCTCGGACTTAGCTCTCGAAGCATCGTTTTTACCCGTCGGCCAGAGGCTGACTGGAAATCGGGCGACTGCGGTTAACAAGGTTCATTCCCGGCTTTGTGATGCAATAACCAATGTGACAAAAAAAGATGCCAGCAGCTTTGCTTCCAAATATCTTCATTTTCACTACCCGACGTTGTTCCCGATGGTCGACTCGCGCGCTCGCGAAGCCCTCAAGTGGATAGCTGATGAGGAGTCCATGTTTTTTGCTTCTACAACAGCGGGTATGTCAAAAAACTACGCAGTTTATATAAGTTTTTATTTGCAGGTTCGCGATCTTTTTGAAGACGAACTCGGTCATGAAGTCAGTCTTAGGCAGATGGACAATGTTCTGCTCAATCGCTACGACAGTTGGATTTAGCTCAGAAAAACAAATAGACCCGCTTCGGCGGGTTTTTTTATGCCTGTAAAGCGGGCAACTCATACCCAAGGGGTGCATCACCGTGGCAGAAGAAAACGAAATCGACCTGGAAAATCCGGCAATCAAGGCCGCTATCGCGACTGCCGTTGAAGCATCCGTTTCGGGTTTGAAAACCAAGAACTCCGAGCTGCTGGGCAAGCTGAAGGATACGTCCACCAAGCTGACCCAGTTCGAAACCCAGTTTGAAGGCATCGACATCGACGCCGTTAAAGGCCTACTCAGTCGTGCCGGGCAGGACGAAGAAACCAAGCTGCTGACAGAGGGCAAGGTGGATGAGGTCTTCAATAAGCGCACTGAGCGCCTGCGCGGCGACTTCGATAAGCAGTTGAAGGCAGTCAGCGCGCGTGCTGAAAAGGCCGAATCATTCGCCGCCAAGTTCCAGGGCAAAGTCCTCGGCGACTCGGTACGCGGCGCGGCTCTCAAGGCCGGTGCACTCCCCGAAGCAACAGACGACATCATCCTGCGCGCCAAAGGCGTGTTCTCTCTGAACGAAGAGGGCGAAGCAGTCGCCGTCGATGATTCGGGCCAGACCATCCTCGGCAAAGACGGCAAGACCCCTCTGACTCCGCTCGAATGGGCGGAATCCCTGCGCGAAAGCGCTCCTCACCTGTGGCCAAGGGCTTCAGGAACGAATGCCCCGGGCGGGGGCAGCGGCCAGGCTGCATTGAAGCGCTCCGAAATGTCAGCCACGCAAAAGCGCGACTACCAGCGCAAGCACGGCCAAACCGCATTCCTGCAATTGCCCAAGTAAGGGGATTCACCCATGGCTACAACTGTTAACAGCGATCTGATCATCTACAACGATGAAGCCCAGACCGCGTACCTCGAGCGTGTTCAGGACAACCTGGACATCTTCAACGAGTCGTCCAACGGCGCGATCATCCTCGACAACGAGCTGATCGAAGGCGACTTCCGCAAGCGCGCCTTCTACAAGCTGGCGGGCTCGCTGGATCACCGCGACGTCAACTCCGAAGCGAAGGTCGTTGCCAAGAAGATCAGCGCCGGTGAAGCGGTCGGTGTCAAAGCACCGTGGAAATACGGCCCGTACGAAACCACCGAGGAAGCGTTCAAGCGTCGCGGTCGTCCGGTAGAAGAGTTCTCCCAGATCATCGGTCAGGACGTGGCTGATGCAACGCTGGAAGGCTTCGTGCAGTACGCAACTGCGGCCTTGCGTGCATCTATCGGTTCCAACCCGGGCATGGTGGTCGAGGCCAGCATCGAAACCGACGGCAAGAAGACGCTGACCCGTGGCATGCGCAAGTTCGGCGACAAATTCGGCCGTATCGCGTTGTGGGTCATGCACTCGTCCGCTTACTTCGACATCGTTGATGAAGCGATCACCAACAAGATCTACGAAGAAGCCGGTGTCGTGATCTACGGCGGTCTGCCTGGCACGCTGGGTAAGCCGGTATTGGTCACCGACACCGCGCCGGTCGATGTCATCTTCGGGCTGCTGCCTAACGCAGTGACCATCACCGAGTCGCAAGCACCGGGCTTCCGTTCGTACGAAGTCAATGACCAAGAAAACCTCGGCATCGGCTATCGCGCTGAAGGCGTCGTCAATATCGACGTGCTGGGCTACAGCTGGAAGGAAACCGCCGGCGGCGCGAACCCGTCGCTCGCAGCTGTGGGCTCTTCGGCCAACTGGTCCAAGCACTCCACCAGCGACAAGGTCACTGCTGGCGTGATGATCGAACTCACTCCGGCTGCTTAAATCATCCGAACGGCGCGGCCAGCAATGGCCGCCAGGGAGAACATCATGGAACTCGTTTACAGTAATCAGCGCGGTGACTTCGATCCAAACAAGCGCTATCGCAACCCAGATCTTTTCCGGAACGTGGAGCGCGGTGTGACCAAAGTCACTGTGATTGGCGACTATCCCGAGATCGTGGATGCCTACAAAGCGCTCGAAGTCGACGTAGAGGTCGAAACCCGCAAGACTCCGGTTAAGGGCAAGACAAAGGCCGCCGACAAAACCCCTGCGAAGTCGGGCAAAGGCCCAACCAAGCAGCAGTCCAATGGCACCCAGAACGATGGGACTGAGGACGAGCCGATCTACATCCCCAAGCTGGAAGCAGATAACCAGTGGATCATCATCACGCGTGACGGCCTGCGCTTCGGTGATTTCGCTGGCGATGAAGACGCCACAAAGGCAGAAGCTGACCGCCTGAACAACAAGGAATAACCCATGCTCATTGTCGAGGACGGTACCGGTAAGCCGGACGCCGAAAGCTACGCAACTGCTGAGGACCTGGTTCTCTATGCCATGAAGTTCGGTGTGGTGATTCCAGCCGACGCGGTTGCGCAGGAAGCGTTACTGCGCCGTGCCGCCTTGGCAATGGACGGGATGACATGGAAGGGACGTAAATCATCCGGCGACCAGGCTTTGTCCTGGCCTCGTCGGGAGGTTCGCCTTGATGGCGAGAACAAGCCGGATCGCTATCTACCGGCAAGAATTCAGTACGGCCAGATGGCTCTGGCCGCCGAGATCCACAAAGATGATATCGATCCGGTTGATCAGCGCAAAGGCGCGGTGACAAAGGACAAGGTCGATGGGGCTGTAGAGCGTGAGTACGCGGTGATCAGCAGCACAAGCAAGCGATTGTTGCCCGCTGCTCCGGATCGACCGAGCGCTACACAGTTTGCGGATTACCTGTTGAGGCGGGGGCTTTTCGCCGTTCGGGCTTAATACGGAAGCAATTTTTCGTATTCTTCTAGATCCTTTATTACTCTATCTGCTCTGCAGTCATTGGTAGTTATCCAAGCGATCAGTCCTTTCTGGATCGCGTCTTCGAGCTCGCAAATTAGGACTTCTGATCTCTCGTGAAGTGGCTCATCAGCTTTAACCATTCTCATGGCAAAACTTGAGGCCCACTCATGTCGATTCGTGCTCCTAAACGCGTTCGCTATGGCGCTGCGTAGAGATTCGCACTGTCTTTCTAATTTCTTTACGTGCTTTTTAGCTTGATCTTGAATCAGCCTTTTTCGCGCAAGCTCTATTATTGTTTCGGGCGGAAGTGGGGTCATTTCACTCTCTGCAGTCGTAAGGGGCGCTTCTCATGTCAAAATTCTACGACGAAATGGCCGTGATGGCTCTCGACCTTATCATTGAGTTCGGCCAGCCGGTCACCATCCGGGACGTTACGAAGGGTGGCTATGACCCGAGCAAGGGCGCCACTGCACCGGATACCGTCACCGAGCGTACCGCCCAGGGCATCATGCTCGACTTCACTGGCGATGAGTTCCAGACCAATACCCTGATCAAGGTCGGTGACAAGAAGCTGAAACTTGCCGCCAAGGGGTTCGTTCAGCCGCCGACTTTGCTAAGCAAGGTCATCGTTCAAGGCCGCACTTGGACAATCATCCCGCCTCTGAAAGAGATCAATCCAGCCGGGACTCCTTTGCTCTATGAGCTGCAGGTCAGGTTATGAGTAGATACGCAGGCCTCAATGGCAGTTTCGCTGAGCAGATCGCCCAGTTTGCCGAAGGCGCGCGCCAAGCGATGGACGCCAGTTTCCGAGAAATCATCATCGAACTGGGCGGCTCTCTGATTCGAATGTCTCCAGTCGGAAACCAAGAGCTTTGGGCTAGTAACGTGGCCTTCCGAGCCAAGAATACCCGTGCAGCCGACGACTACGACTTTAAGGTGTCCGTCCGTAACACCGTCATCAACCTGACCGACTCCAATTTCACTAAGTCAGGAAACCTGCGCAAGGGTGTTAAATATGCCAAGCCCTTGACGAAGACCGAGCGAGACCAGAACTACAACGTGAACGGCTTGGTATCTGGCAAAGGCTATGTCGGCGGTCGCTTTCGTGGCAACTGGCAGTTTTCTATCGAGGCTCCTGCAGACGGGACGCTCGATATCGTCGACCCGAGTGGAAGTATGTCTCTGGCTCTGCTGAGGGGGCAGGTCGCTTCGCTCACAGCGGGCCAAACAGCCTACATCGTGAACAATCTGCCCTATGCCATTCCGCTGGAGTACGGCCATAGCAGCCAGGCCCCATCGGGCATGGTCCGCGTGACGGTTGCCCGCTTTCAACAGATCGTGGCCGAGGCCATCAGGAACAACCAGGTATGAGCCATAAGATCATCCGCTCGCTGTTCGAGCTGCGTCTCGCCGAGTGGGCGGCCGAACGGGAGCTGCGTGTCGCCTATCAGGGCGTGAACTTCACCCCCGCATCCGATGAGACCTACCTGAGCGCATTCATGCTCCCGGCTGGGACCGGCACGAACACGCTGTCGGGAGACCATCGGGTCTACACCGGCGTATTCCAGATCAACGTGGTGACGCCAGTCGGTAACGGTACCGGTGACGCTGAGGGCATAGTTGATGAACTGGCCGAATTATTCCCGGCATTCCTCAGGCTCAAGCGTGATGACTTCGAAGTAATGGTGCTCACACCGGTCGAGCCGGGTCCGCCAATCACTGGCGATACGACGCTCACCGTCTCCGCTTCGTTTCAGTACCGCTCTGACACCAACTAATTCGCCCGTTGGGCAACCCTGAACCCGCCATTGAGCGGGTTTTGTCATTTCTGAGAAGAGGAAACACCAATGGCGTTCAAGCTCCCCAACGGCGCGATCATGGAAATCGCGTCGGTATTCAGCGCTGCCGTGCTGGCCACTGCCATCAGCAACGCGCAGCCCGCCGTTGTTCAGGCGGCAAGCCATGACCTGGAAGACGGCGACATCATTGTCGTGACCTCTGGCTGGACCCGTCTGAATGACCGCGTTGCCCGCGTTGACGCTGCGCTGGCTGACTCGTTCGCACTGGAAGGCATCGACACCACCAAGACCAATGTCTACACGGCCGGTGCCGGTGTTGGCTCCGTTCGCACCGTCAGTGCCTGGGCTCAGATTGCCCAGATTACCGAAGTGGCCACCAGCGGCGGCGACCAGCAGTTCACGACCTTCGGCTTCTTGGAAGACGATGACGACCGTCAACTGCCGACCACCAAGTCGCCAATCAGCATGACCATCACTGTCGCGGATGACCCGCTGCTGCCTTACGTGCCGATCTGCGAAAGCGCAGACGAGGACAAGGAAGCCCGCGTTGTGCGCCTGAAGCTGCCGAATGGGTCCGAGATCTATTACAACGCGTACATCTCGATCACCTCGACGCCGTCGCTGTCTCGCAACAACATCATGACTCGCACCATCACTCTGTCGCTGGCCTCGCGCCCGACTCGTTATCAGGCGGCGGCGTAACCCATGGCGAAGATCAAAATTGCACAGGCCCCCACCTTCGATGCGAAGGTCGCTATTCCCCGCGTCGGTGGCAAGCCTGAAGAGGTGGGGTTCACCTTCCTCTACATGAACCGTCTGGACTTGTCGGCACTGTTCGACAAGTGGAATCAGGCGCGGGACGCACATGCCGCCAAGGTCAAGGATGAAGAGATGTCGTGGCAGGAAGCGACGGTGGCCGAGATTGAGCTGCAAGTTTCCCAGATCAAGGACATCGTGACCGGCTGGACCTTCGACGACAAGTTCGATGATGAGGCAATCACTGCGCTGGTGACCACATGCGTCGGCGCACCTCAGGCAGTGCTGGAAGCCTATCAGGGCGCATACAACCCGGCCCGACTGGGAAACTGACGCAGGCGGCCCGGGCACTGTATGAGCCTGGGCCGTCAGATGCTGACCTCGCAGCCTTCGGCATGACCAAGGCTGACATCCCCGATGTTGAGTTCGAGGTGTGGCCAGATATCTGGCCCGCCTTCCTCCTGTTCGAAGCAATGTCCACGCAATGGCGCGTCGGTATGGGTGGCCCTATCGGCCTGGACTACACCGCAATCCCCGCCGTCGCCCAACTGTTGGGCATGAAGAAAACCGACACCACCAAAGCATTCCAGGACATTCGTGTCATGGAGGCTGAAGCCATGCTCGTTATGAGCGAATCGAAGTAACGGAGCGCGCATGACAACCATTGCTGAACTCGGCATCAGGGTTGATTCGACCGATGCCGCGCAGGCGAGCTCTGACCTCGACAAACTCACGGCGGCAGGCGGACGTGCGGAGAAGGCTGCCGAAGGTGTAGCCAAAGGCGCTGAAAAGGCCACGACGTCCATCAAGAAGCAAAAGGACGAACTGGCTGACCTGCTGGGTGAGATTGACCCGACAGTTAAGGCGCTCGGCCGTCTTGATGAGATGGAAGCCAAGCTTGCGAAGCACAAGGGTGTCGGGCTGGATGCCGCAACGTTCAGCGAATACCAGGCGAAGATCGATCAGTCCCGCGCGAACCTTGGGCGGTTTGATGACACCCTGACCCGCACCGGCAACACTGCCAAGCAGACAGCGGCTGCGCTGCGTGGCGTTCCTGCTCAGTTCACTGACATCGCAGTGTCGCTGCAAGGTGGCCAGGCTCCGCTGACTGTGCTGCTCCAACAAGGCGGCCAGCTCAAAGATATGTTTGGCGGCATCGGGCCAGCGGCTAGAGCACTGGGCGGCTATGTCCTCGGGCTGGTTAATCCATTCACTGTCGCAGCGGCTGCCGCGGCGGCTCTGGGGTTGGCGTATTACAAAGGCTCTCAGGAAACCACTGATTTCCAGAATGCCCTGATATTGACTGGCAACGCAGCTGGTACAAGCGCGCCTCAGCTCGCCACGCTCGCGAAGCAGATATCGGCAACCGTTGGCACCACTGGCGCGGCTGCCGAGGTTTTGGTGCAGCTATCGTCATCTGGCAAGGTGGCAACCGATTCATTCGGAGAAATTGCCCGCGCTGCGCTGGCAATGCAGGAAGCAACAGGCAAGGCTGCATCCGAAACCGTCGAAGAGTTCGTGAAGATCGGCAAGGACCCGGTAGCCGCGGCGAAGGACCTGAACGACCAATACGGTTTCCTGACTCAGGCCGTTTACGCCCAGATTGTTGCGCTCAAGTCGCAAGGTGATGAGGTCGGGGCAGTCAAGCTGCTGACCGACACCTACGCGAATGCGGTGCAGACGCGGGCCGGGGAAATCACACAGAACCTGGGCTACATCGAGCGTGGCTGGCTAGCAGTTAAGAACGCGGCGAAGGGTGCGCTTGATGCGACTCTTGAAGTCGGGCGCGACAGCACACTGGACGATAGAAAGGCGGTGCTTGAAAAGGCGCTGGCGAGCGCGACCAATACCGGTGCCGGTCCGCGCGGAGGTGGCGGCCAATCGCGGGACACCATCCAGGCCGAGCTAAACTTTATAAATCTCCAGATCGAAGCGGAGAAGACCAAAGGCCAATACCAAGCCGACAATGTCAGAATTCAGAAAGAGGCCATCAGTGCCGGTATCGCGATCAAGGCTACTAACGATGCAAGCCTCACCAATGAAGAGAAACGCACCAAGCTCTCTGCGGAATACCTGCGCAACATTGAGAAGATCAGGCTCGCAAACCCTAACGCAGCCGAGGTTCAGCCTGCCGCTGTAGCCAAAGGGCTGGCGAACATTGCGGACAAGAACAAGGACCCGAAGACCGCTGGCACGGCTGTAGACCTGAGTGGCTTCAACGACGCCCAGAACCAACTAAAGTCAGTTTCCAGCTATTACCAAAACATCCAGAAGGAACTGGATTCAGCCCAAAAGGCTGGAATGGTGTCGGCTGAGTCGTACAGCAAACAGCGCGTCGCTCTGGTTGAGCAGGAGCGGGTAGAGGTTGCGGCGGCATACGAGGCTGAGATTACAGCTCTTGAAGCCGTTCGGGCGAAGTCCACTACATCCGCCGCTCAGCGCATCCAGATCGACCAGAAGATCGCTGATGCGCGCGCCAGTATGGTCAAGGCTCAGCAGGATGCTGAAACCCAGCTTGAAGTGCTCGCCAATGCCGAAACCGGCCGTATCGAGAAGCAAAAGCTCGCAATCAGCAGCTACACCGACGCACTCAACCAGCAAAACGCCGCCTTGCAACGTGCAGGGCGACGGGCCGCGACTGGCGTCGGGCAGGGTGATCGCCAGGCGTCTTTGACCGGCTCGCTAAACGGCATCGAGGACCGGGCCAACCAGCAACGCCTGGACCTGGCTCGCGACAAGGCCGACAAGTCGCGCAACATGAGCGCCGAGGAATACCAAGCCAAGCTGGAAGCGATCAACCGCAGCGAGAAGGATCTTGCCGAGACCACGCTTAGCAACTACGAGCAGATGTCGGCAGCGCAGAGTGACTGGCGTAATGGTGCAACGTCCGCCTTTAGCAATTACCTGGAGTCGGCGCGTGACGTAGCGGGGCAGACCAAAAGCCTGTTCACCAATGCATTCACCGGCATGGAAGACGCGATCGTCAACTTCGCCATGACTGGCAAGCTGTCGTTCTCTGATCTTGCCAAATCTATCCTGGCTGATATGGCCCGGATTGCTACTCGGCAGGCAAGCTCTGCGCTACTGAGTTCGCTTGTCGGTGCTGGTGTGAACTACGTAACCGGCAGCGGCACCCCCACTTCGGCCGGTTCCACATCTGCAGGCTACAGCGGTGCCGCGCTTAGGGGCTGGTCTGGCGTTCAGCAGGCTAAAGGCGGTGCATGGAGCGGTGGCGTGCAGATGTTCGCCAATGGCGGTGCGTTCACCAACAGCGTGGTCAGCAAGCCGACAGCCTTTGGGATGTCAGGTGGGCAGACAGGCCTGATGGGTGAGGCTGGGCCAGAGGCGATCATGCCTCTGACGCGTACTGCGGGTGGCAAGTTGGGCGTGATATCAGTAGGTGGAGGCGTTGGCGGTACCCAGATCAACGTTGAGGTTCATATCGACGGCGATGGGAACGCAACATCATCGTCTGATGCGCCTGGCTATGAGCTGTTCGGCAAAGAGTTAGCGACGTTTGTTGAGCAGAAGTACCAGCAGTTGCGAAACGTCGATATGCGCCAAGGCGGCGTGATCAGCAATGCAATTAAGGGGCGCTGATGGCTATCGAACGATTCACCTTGGCTACAGAGAAGGGCGCGGATGGCGATGTCACCCAGCGCGTCCGGACTAAGCAGTTCGGCGATGGGTATGCGCAGTCGGTAGAGGATGGAATCAACAACCAGTCCGAGTCTTGGCCGGTTGTCTTCACCGGCATGAAAGATCGGATATTGGAGATCAGACGTTTCCTTGACCGCCACAAGGGGGCAAAGGGATTTCTCTGGACGCCGCCTCTTGGCGTGTTGGGCCTCTACAAATGCACTGGCTATAAGCCTGTGCACCGCGGCGGCCAGGTCTACGCCATCACCGCCACCTTTGAGCAAACCTTCCATCCCTGAGAAAACCGCCCATGGCACTGATCACGGACATACAGAAGCTGGAGCCCGGTGGCGAAATTCGCCTGTTTGAAATAGATGGGACTGAGTACGGGGCGGATTACCTGCGGTTTCATGGACACGCGATTCCGCACACGCCGGAAGAGCTGTTGGCCTACGAGAAATCGGACGAGGATCTGCCAGCCAAGTCCATATGGTGGCAGGGCGAGGAGTACGCCGCATGGCCAGTTCAGATCGACGGGATTTCTTCCAGCAGTGATGGTACGGCGGCGCGGCCGACATTCGCTGCGGGAAACATCAACGGCCGAGTCACGGCGCTTTGTCTGGCCTTCGAGGACATGCTCAAGTTCAAGCTGACTGTGCGCGAGACCCTTGCGCAGTACCTGGACGCCGCCAATTTCTCCGACGGCAACCCGACTGCTGATCCGACTCAAGAGGCGCTGGAAATCTGGTACATCGACCAGAAAACCAGCGAGGACGGCGAGGCCGTGGCCTGGGAGCTTTCGTCTCCCGGCGAGATCGACAGTCACGGCCTTCCGGGGCGGCAGATGACGACGTTTTGCCACTGGGCAATGACAAACGGTTATCGCGGCCCCGACTGTGGATACACCGGCCAGGCCATGTTTGACGACGAAGACAACCCGACTGACGATCCCTCGAAGGACGAGTGCAAAGGGTGTTTGTCGTCCTGCAAGTTGCGCTTCGGCGAGAACAACGAGCTTTCGTTCGGCGGTTTCCCGGCCGTTTCACTCATCGCGCGGAGTTGACCATGTTCAAGTACATCCTTGAAAGGGTGCGGGCGCACGCTGCGGCCGAGTATCCGAAAGAATGCTGCGGCCTGTTGCTGGCGGTGGGTCGCAAGCAGCAATACTTCCCATGCGCGAACACTTCAACCGATCCGACTGAAGAGTTCCGGATTGATCCAGAGGATTACGCCCGGGCAGAAGACATTGGTGATGTAATCGGCATCGTGCATTCACATCCAGACGCAACCAGCCGGCCTTCACCACGCGACTTGGCGATGTGTGAAGCGACTGAGTTGCCCTGGCACATCCTGAGCTGGCCGGAAGGCGACCTACGAACGATTGTGCCGACCGGCAACACGCCGCTGCTTAAGCGACCATTCGTTCACGGTGCGTGGGATTGCTGGCAGATCTGTGCGGATTGGTACAAGCGCGAATGGGGGCTTGAGTTTGAGGCTTTCAAGCGAACTGATGGCTGGTGGGAGAGCAAAGACAGCGTCAGCTTGTACGAAGCCAACTATGAGGCTGCCGGTTTCTACCAGGTTGATACTCCTCAGCGCGGCGACATGATCGTCATGCAGGTCGGCCGGACAGAGCACCCGAACCATGCGGGGATTTTTCTCGGGTCAGATCCGAAGCTGCCGGACGAAGACGCGGCGACCTTCGGGCCGGGGCCTTTCCTGTTGCACCATCTCTACGGGCGTCCGAGCGAAATAATCGTTTTCGGCGGGCCGTGGCTTGATCGAACGCGCCTTATCCTCAGGCATGAAGATGCACCATCCACTATATAGCGCGGCATGGCCGCTGGAGAAGGGCATGCACGCCACGCAGCGATACACTCTGACCATTCGAGACCTTTTCACTGCTACCGAGTCGGGTATCTGCGGGGCCGAAGCTGAGATAGCCATTTTAGATAGAGGCGTCGAGGTTGGTCGCGTGAAATTCTCCGGAAAGTGCCAGAGCGAAGGCGGGTATAGCCGCAGCTACAGCGGCAAAGCGGGGCTTAACGCGCTGGTTGCGTCAGGACCTGGTCGGATCAGCTTTCAGGCGGCGTAATTCCGCTTATGAAATCATCCGAGCCGAGTCGGTGTGATCCATACCTGACGGTATATCCGTCGTTCAAGCGCGCAGCCTCGGCCTCGGCAATTTCCTTACTCGCGTACACATCGACCAAATGCCAAGCGGCAGGTTTATCCCTAAGCACCGCCCAGCCCAAGACCCAGCCCTTGTTGTCTGGGTCGGCCGGTAGGTTCTGCGAAAGACTTCTAATTGACATGACCGCTCCTTGGTTAGTGAGGGCTCAACGCTACTACGTCGAACTCAAAAGCAGTTACTGGCATTCCATCCACGCTGGATGGGCGCACCGCCCCATGCTGCAATCTAGATTACTCTGTGGTGAAATCCTTTGGGGCGCAACTGTTGTCGATCTGGCACTTGTTGACTGGTAATAAAGGGCCTTCAGGTTTGACTGAGTTCAGCCAGTGCATGGTAAGTATCCCTGCATGGTAGCTACCCTGTACTCCCGGGAAGCTGGCCCTGTCACCATCATTAAAAATGCCATCGTATATCTCGACAATTTTGCCGTCTTGAGGGGTCAGAGAGACTGTCAGTCGGCCAGACGGCCTGCAAGTAATGTGCACGATCGCGTTAGTCTGATGATCATCAGACGTGTCGTCAAAGTTCCGTATGACCTGGTGTTTGCCTTTAAGGCATTGCTTTGCAGGAATAGATGCGGAAAGGCCTTCACTTGAATGTCCCTTCCTAAATTCTGGAGGGATATAAAAAACCAGGTTTACTCCGATAAGCTCGTCTTCCGATATCGGATCGAGCACATCCTCTGCGTAATGTCCTACGCCGTAAAGCCAAGGCCACAGCTGCTCTTTCAGAAGGTCTGTAGAGGACCCTAAAATAGCGCCGCCTATAGCGCAGGTAGTTCCAAGCAATGCCTTTTTCAAATACTGCTTCAAAATCTGCAAATCCTTACTCCTCCTTGAGGACGTTTGAACTGTCTTGCCAATATCATTACAACAAGTTCAAAGATAGATGAAGGTTAGCGGAGCTTACTTTCCAGCCATATCTGGCTGACGTAAGCTCCCGGCGTTCCGTCCTCCACGATACAGGTGATACCCTCAACCATCATCTATGAGGGAACATCATGCGAATTTTGATTGGGGCGCTGGCTGTGGCTATGCTGGCTGGGTGCGCATCCTCGGCGATATCGGTGAGAGAGGCTAAGCCAGTCCCGTCGGACGAGTTATATGCCTTCCAAACTAAACCGTCCGGTGAAAACGGAAGGATAACCGTAGTGCGGGACTCCGGTGCGGTTGGCTCTGGTTGCGACATCGTTGTGTATGTCGACGGGCGCAGAGCCGCAAAAATTGGCACAGGTCAGCGCGCTACCTTCTATCTTCCTCCTGGATCGCCAAATCTCGGTGCGGGCCTGGCAGGATCTGGACTTTGTGCAGGCGCTGCAATTCGCACCATCGCGGCGACTGTGCAGCCTGGCAAAGAGAGTCTTTACCGAATCAGCGGCGATATGGCTGGCTTCTATATTGGGCCATACGTCGACTACAACTGACATCCAAACATCTTAAGCCGCCTCAGGGCGGTTTTTTTACGCCTGGAGAAAAGCATGCAAGCCTCAGCTATAAACTACCATCCGATGACAACGATTCGACTGCACGGGCAGCTCCGGCAATTCGGGAAAACCTTCAGGCTTGCGGTTAATTCTCCAGCCGAGGCGATCAAAGCCCTGTGCGTACAAATCCCTGGATTCGAGCGTTTTCTGTCTAACGCGAAATCACGCGGACTTGAATTCGCTGTGTTTCGCGATAAGCGCAACATTGGTGAGAAAGAGCTCAACTACAACGGCGCTGGCGAAATCCGCGTTGCCCCTGTGGTGGTGGGCAGCAAGCGCGGCGGCATTCTTCAGACGATTGTCGGGGCTATTTTGATCGTCGCAGGTGTCATCTTCTCGGCTACTCCTTTTGGCGCGCCGCTCATAGGTGCAGGTATCGGCCTCGTCGCTGGCGGCGTAATCCAAATGCTCAGCCCGCAAGCTGGGGGTCTTAAGACCAGTGCTGCACCGGAGAACACGCCCGGCTACGCATTCGGCAGCGCCAAAAACACGACTGCATCCGGTAATCCTGTCCCTCTGTGTATCGGCGAACGTCGATGGGGCGGCGCAATTATCAGCGCCGCGATCTACGCCGAAGATCAGATGTAGCCACAGCTCGAAACACCGCAGCCGCCCTTGAGGCGGTTTTTTATTGCCTGGAGAAAAGCATGGGCGCAGCAGAAAAGATCGATATCTACGGCGCGAAGGGCGGCGAAGACAAGCCTAAAACGCCAACGGAAGCGCCAGATAGCCTGCGCTCAATTGCTATCGCCAAAATGCTGATCGCAGTCGGGGAGGGTGAGTTCGAAGGCGTTCCCACCGCTCGTGACATCTACCTCGACAACACCCCGCTGCAAGACCCTCAAGGCAACATGAACTTCCCGAATGTGAAGTGGGAGTGGCGCAGCGGCGCTGTAGACCAGACTTACATCCAAGGCATTCCATCGGTTGAGAATGAAACAACCATCGGCACTGAGCTTCGCAGCTCCACGCCATGGGTCAGGTCGATCACTAATACCCAGCTTTCGGCAGTGCGTGTCCGTTTTGCGTGGCCAGCTCTCCAGTCCGTGGATTCCAGCGGCAACATCAAAGGGTATCGGATCGCCTACAAGGTTGAAGTAGCAACCGACGGCGGTGCTTATCAGCAAGTTCTGAGCGAAGCGGTTGATGGCAAGACAACCAGCACCTATGAGCGCACCAGGCGTATTGACCTACCCAAGGCGACCTCGGGCTGGCTGATGAAAATCACTCGTCTGACCGTCAACCAGAACAACAACAAAATATCCGACACCATGCAGATCGCGGGTTTCACGGAGGTCATCGACGCAAAGCTTCGCTACCCAAACACAGCGCTGCTGTACATCGAGTTCTCCGCTGAGCAGTTTCGCAGCATTCCTGCTGTCACCGTGGCGTGCAAATCTCGAAAGTGGCCTGTCCCAAGCAATTACAACCCTGAGACTCGGACCTATACGGGCATCTGGGATGGCACCTTTAAGGAGGCGTACACAAACAACCCTTCTTGGGTAACGCGCGGCATCACCATTAATGATCGTTTCGGCCTTGGTCGCCGTATCAAGTCGTGGATGGTGGACAAGTGGGAGCTGTACCGGATTTCCCAGTACTGCGACCAACTGGTGCCCGACGGGAAGGGCGGTATGGAGCCGCGGTTCATCTGCGACTTGAACCTGCAGAGCAAGGCTGACGCCTGGTCTCTGCTCCGTGACATCTCGGCAATTTATCGTGGCATGACCTACTGGGCTCAGGGCCAAGTCTTCACGCTCTCGGACATGCCTCGCGCTACTGATTTCGACTTCGCCTACACCAGGGCGAACGTCATCGACGGCAAGTTCACCTATTCCAGCGCCTCGGAGCGTACTCGCTACACCCGGGCGCTGATCAGCTATGACAATCCGCTGAATAACTACGACACCGATGTGACGGCTGTCACTGATCCGAAGCTTCAGCGTCGTTATGGCGATAACCCACTTGAGGTCAGCGCGATTGGTTGCACTCGTGAGTCGGAAGCGCAGCGGCGCGGTAAATGGGCGCTGCTGACAAACTCCAAAGACCGCGCCGTCGTCTTCAGGGTAGGGCTGGACGGAAGGATTCCACTGCCAGGCTATGTGATCCCGATTGCAGATGAACTGCTCGCCGGACGCGCTGTTGGCGGCCGAATCTCTGCCGTGAATGGCCGAGTCATTACCCTTGACCGGGACACCCAGGCCAAATCCGGCGACCGGCTGATCTTGAACTTGCCTGACGGTAAGTGTGAGGGTCGTACCGTTCAACTGGTGGGCGGTCGTCAGGTCACTGTCACCACGGCCTATTCGGTCCAACCTGAGCGTGAACTGGTCTGGGCGCTGGATGCGGATGACCTGGCTATCCCGCTGTACCGAGTAGTCAGCGTGGCCCGGCCGGAAGCCGGCGTTTTCGAGATATCGGCCGTTCAGTACGACCCGAGCAAGTTCGCCCACATTGACACGGGGGCGCGCCTTGAGCAGAGGCCTATTAGCGTCGTGCCGGTCACAGTTGTTGCCGCTCCGCTTAGCGTGACGCTGACTGCGACCTCATCGATTGTGCAGGGTCTGTCAGTAGCCACGATGACAATCAGTTGGCCCACCGTGACTGGTGCAGTCAGCTATGACGTGGAATGGCGCAAAGACAGCGGCAATTGGATCAAGCTTCCCCGCACGGGAATGAACAGCGTAGAGGTGGAGGGAATTTACGCGGGCGATTACGTGGCGCGTGTCCGTGCGGTAAGTGCATTCGATATCTCGTCGGTATGGCGTGATTCAGTACTAACCACCCTAAGCGGAAAGCAGGGAATTCCACCGGCAGCAGCGTACCTGACGGCAACGCCTCTGTTGTTCGGCATTTACATCAAGTGGGGCTTTCCAGCTGGTGCCGAGGATACTCAGCGTACCGAAATCTGGCACAGCCCATCGCCTAGCCTGGATGCGGCCATAAAGCTGACAGATGCGACCTATCCACAGTCCGACTTCTCAATGCTCGGTCTGCGCGCCGGTGTCACTTTTTACTTCTGGGCACGCTTAGTGGATCGAACGGGGAACATCGGCCCCTGGTATCCGCTGGGTGTTGGTGTTCAGGGGCAGTCCAGCGCTGATGCTGCTCCCATCCTGGAAATGATATCCGGGCAGATCGGCGAAACCGAGCTTGGCCAAGACATCAAAGACAAAATTGACAAGATTGATGACCTGCAGGAGCAGCTCGACGCGCTGGACGGGCTGAAAGCCTACGACCCAGAGCTGACTTACACGAAGGGGCAGATGATTGTCGTGGCGGGCAGGATCTATCAGGCGGAGCAGGATGTACCGATTGATACGCCACCGCCAAATCTCTCGTACTGGGCCGACGTGGGTGACTTGCTAGAAACCGCGAACGGATTCGCGGAACAGATCGAGCTGAACACCACATCCATCCAGGAGATCAATGGCGTTCTCACCTCTCAGGCTACCGCGCTGCAGTCGCTGAGGGCGGCAAGCCGGGACGATAACGGCGAAGGCGACATGATCGATGCGTTGCGAGGCTGGACCGCCACGGCCAGCTTCGCAGAAGAGGTCAAGGTCCGAACGGCTCAGAACAGCGCTCTGGTTCAGCGACTGACTGAGTTGAATTCTGAGGTCGGCGAGAACGTCGCGAACCTTACCGAGCTGACACAGACGGTGGCGACAGACAAGCTGGCAACGGCACAAGCCATCTCCCAACTGACTGCCACGGTCGGCGATAACACCTCAGCCATACAGGAGACCGCCACTGCGGTCGCCGACGTAAACGGCAAGGTCACAACGTCGTGGTCCGTCAAGATGCAGGTCACTGCCGACGGCCAATATGTCGCGGCCGGTGTGGGCCTTGGGATCGAGAACGGACCAGCAGGTTTGCAAAGCCAGTTCCTGGTATCGGCAGACCGGTTTGCGATTTTGACCACCATGGCTGGAGGGGCGAGCTTTGTTCCGTTCGCCGTTGAAGGCGGGCAGGTGTTCATGAGGTCCGCCTTTCTTCAGGACGGCACCATCACCAACGCCAAGATCGGGAGCTACATCAGCTCTACGAACTACATCGCTGGGCAGCAAGGGTGGATCCTCAACAAGGACGGAACGCTGGAAATCAATGGGGTTGTGCCTGGCGGTGGCCGACTGTCCATCACCAACCGTTCCATTCGCGTTTACGACCTTGAAGGTAACAAGCGGGTGCAGCTTGGAGACCTTACTGAGTAAGGCCGGGCCGGGGTGCGGGCTTGTCTATCGCCTCGCGCTTTCCCTGCAAAGCCGTTCGCCAGGCTGAGCACTCAATAACCATATCTAGGGCTTAACTAATGAGCTGGTACAGAACCGGTACGGTTTCCGTCGTTCGAAATTCAACAACTGTCACGGGCAGCGGAACGTCCTTCGCAGCCAATAGCAGGGTCGGCGACGGCTTTAAAGGGCCCGACGGTCGTGAGTATGAGGTGACTAACATCGCCAGCGCTTCGGTGCTCTCGATCCTACCTGCATACATAGGCGACACATTAACGGGCGGCAGTTACGCGATTACCCCCATTCAGGGATACAACAAGGATACTGCTGATGCTCTCCGCGCAGTTTCGCAGTCCTTTGTGGATGTGACAGAGAGCGCCGAATCCGCGGCTGAGTCTGCTGCGGCTGCTCGCGAAGATCGAATCACGGTAGGGCTGGCTGCAACTCAGGTTGGCTTGGACCGAACGGCGGCAGAGCAGGCGGCGGAGGCAGCCGGGGAAAGTGAAGGAATCGCTACTCAGGGCGCTCATACAGCGTCGCAAGCTGCTATTTCTGCGGAGCAATTCAGGCAAGCGGCTGAGCAAAGTGCGATTGATGCTGCGAGATCCGCACAGGAGGCGGAGAATGCATCCGGCGGGCCATCGAATACTGATCAGCTGAGAGAGGGGGAAACGAACAAGTATTGGACTGGAGCACGAACGCTGGGTACCGCTTTGGCCGGTCTGGTGCTGGATAGCGCCGCCGTCATCGCCGCGACTGACACCGTGCTGAGCGGTTTGGGAAAGCTTCAGGCTCAGATCAGTGCGCACGTGGGCAAGCGCGGTATCGCGCAGCACCCGGTTTCTAATACTGTCGAAGCCGGGTTCATGCCTGTTTTTCCGTCAATCACTGATGGGAAAACCTACGGGTTCAAGAATGGTGTATTGGTTGAAGTAGAAAGCGGTGGAAACGCCGCCATCTTCGGCGAAATTAAGACCTTGCCAAGCCGTACGTTTAATGCCGCCGGTGTGATCCTCGGTGACGGCCAGCTCCTGAGCAACGCTGCGGCTCAATACCCTGACGCATGGGCGGCGCTGCAACTCGCTACACCACCGGTCCCTGTCACAACTGCAGCACTATGGCTGTCCGATCCAACCAAGCGCGGCTGCTGGGCAATCGACACCGCGAACAACCAGATACGCGTTCCTGACTACAACGGCAGACAGTCTGGTTCTATAGGCCCCGTGGTATTCAGGGCGGACGGAACGCTGGGCTTTGCGCCGGGCACCATTCGTCAGGATCAGTTTCAAGGCCACAAAATGCGGCTTCGCGCTGGCGGCGGTTCGAATGCAGGGTCAGGAGCTGAAACCGCCCCTATCATGGGAGGAACGACAGATAACAGCAGCGGCGGTACGGTCGGGTCACTGACCACCCAAATTGTTAGCGACGCTGTTAACGGCGCTCCCCGTACAGGCACGGAAACATTTCCAACTCACGTGGTCGGCGTCTGGGGTGTGGTGCTGTTTGGCGAAGTGATCAATGTAGGTGCTGCTGATGCAGCAGTCTTGGCAACCAGCTACGCAGATCAGCAAAGTCGAATTGCTGCGTTGGAAATAAAAAAGTTTAAGTGGCAAAGGTTGCCAGACATCGCGCTGTCCGCGTCAGCTCCGTTTTCCTTCAGTCATACATTGGGGTTTATTCCTCAGTTTATGAACTATTACTATCGATGCATTTCCGCTGACGCTGGCTATGCGGTAGGGGCCACTTTGTACCCACAGGACCTGAAGTACGATGCGGCGGGCACCACTATTCGGGGTCTGCTAATTAAGGTCCTAAATACCGACACTTGCTCTGGGATAATCGCCAGCACTGGGCCAGTGCTCATAAATAACACTACAAATGCAAACGTAAGCTTGAGCTTTACGAGTTGGGTTCTTGTGATCACGTTGGGAGGTACTTCAGAATGATAGGTGATACACAAGAACTAAGCTCTGAAGTCATTGCAGATAGAGAGACGGCGCTTTACTACATTCTGCCGAATGGTACGCACCTCGGGTATTTCAACTACGTGCCGTCCGACGATGCGATACAGGTACCTAACCCCGCTGCTGTGGATCAGGTTTGGGATTTCGGTGCGCGTACATGGGGTTCTAGCCGCATGCTTCTGGCCCAAATTGAAGATGTGTGGCGAGAAGAGCAAATCGTAATCATAAACAGGCAGCTTGAAGCGCTGGAAGAGGCCGAGGCAGATGTTCCTCCTGATGATCTTCTGCCCGGCTCACGCACTCAATGGCTTTCCTATCGTGGCAAGGTGCGCGCCTGGAAAGAAGGACACCCCGAGTTTCCGGACCTCGCCAAGCGGCCGACACGTCCCTCTTAATATTCAGCCCACGATCAGCAGGCATGTTTTTGCCTGAGCAGATACTAGGATCCTCCAACCTCTGATCAAGGCTTGGGTATGCAACATGGGAACGCAATCTTATGACGTTCGGTGTTAGAACATGGAATGCCAAAGGCGACCTTGAAATGGATACCGATAGTTTTACTTATCAGGTGATCCACAATCAGGTCTATCAGCTAAATGGTACCAACGCTTTTAGTATATCTATTCCGGGATTTAATACCTCCAACTGCGTCGCTACTGTTCTTCCTATATCAAGCTCCAATAGCGGCTTAGCTAAAGGAGCGATGCCCTTTGTTTCAGTCGCATCAGGTTCGGTGAGCGTTAGTTCGAGGAACCCGCAAGAGCCTAACGCCGATTCCGTGTATGGCTCGCAAATTCAGTTTCGGCTGCTGGTGATGAGGTACAAAAATTGACCTACGGCCTAACTGTCCAAAACAATGACAACTACATCCAGATAGATTCCGATACGCCACGGCTTTGTGCCATGTGCAACGGATCATACGCAGCATCAGGATCAAGCGCTGTAACCATTACGTTTCCCAAGCCGATAAAAACAACTGAGCCGCCTTGTATTTTTATCAGGAATGCAAACCAAGGTTCTGTTCTGTACAACGGGATGTACATTCTCGGCTCTCCCGGCAACTGGACTGGGTTTCAGCTATCAGCGGGGAACGTCAACTGGAGGCCTTCAGGGAAATGGTTTGCTGCGGTGTTTGCTTCGCAGTCCTCCGCCCTTTGGGGGTTGCGAATGTGGGATGCAGCCGGGGTCATCATCTATGACTCAGGACTTCCGCCTGTACTGGTCACCAAAGCAACTAACGCTTGGAGTTATCAAGGGGCGGTGCAGCTCGACATAGGTAGGGCGTATTACTACCTATCGGCAGCTGTGGGCGCTTTGGCCACAGATGAGTATTTCATGATCAATCCGTTTTCCAGGGGGCTGCTGGCCGCCCAGCAAACAACGTGGAACAGCTCAGGGGTAAGGTTCGATTATTCATCAAATCGCCTTCAGCTCTATTCGGTAGGGACAACGGCATGGATTAACAACGGCGCGCCTGGTGCTGTTTTTGCTCGGCTTCCTGGAACCTAAGCCTCCACTACGAAAAAACAAACGATACCCGCCCTGTGCGGGTTTTTTATTGCCTGGAGAAAAGCATGACCGTGACTGAAAAAGATCGCGATGTATTGGCGCGCACCCTGTGGGGAGAGGCGCGCGGTGAGGGCTTGAATGGCCAGATCGCCGTGGCGTGGACCATTCGCAACCGCGTCGATATGGACCTCAACAATGACGGCAAGCCGGATTGGTGGGGTGAAGGGTATAGCGGAGTGTGCCTGAAGCCTTACCAGTTCAGTTGCTGGAACAAAAACGACCCGAATTATCCATTCTTGTCCGGGGCCAAAGCGATCCCGTTCCGCGAACTTGCTCAGGCTCGTATTGCTGCTGACCTGGTGATCGACGGCAAGCAGCCAGACCCGACTGGTGGCGCGACTCACTACTACGCAACCACGATGCCGAAGGCCCCGGCATGGGCGGCGATGGCCAAGCAGACGATGAAGCAAGGTCATCATATCTTCTTCAAGGATGTGCCATGAGCCCAGCCACTCAGCTGTACCTGAAGCTGGGCGGCGTTCTCTTGGTGCTTCTGATCATCGCCGGATCGCTTTACGGAGCGTACAGCCACGGCGTGCAAGTTACTGAACTCGCGTGTCAGGCGACATCGGCAAAGCAGTTCGGCGCTCAAGCTCAAGCCGTCGCAACGACAACCAGCGACTACCGAACCGAAGAACAGCGCCGCCAGAACGCGGCCAACCAGGTGGCTAACGATGCGAGACAAGAACAGACCGCTGCGCTTACTGATGCTGCTGCCGCTGACGGTGCTGGCGACCGGCTGCGCGTCGAAGCCGGAAAGCTGGCCGCTACCGCAAGTTGCGCCCCCGGCGATACCGGCGCTGCCGAACGAAGCAAGGCAGCCAGCCGCGCCGCCATGGTGCTTTCCGACCTGCTCGGCCGGGCTGACGCGCGAGCGGGAGAGCTGGCAAAAGCTTATGACCAATCCCGAGTAGCCGGGCTGGCGTGCGAGCGCTTCGTGGATGCGCTCCCCAAACCCTTGATTACCCCTGAGTAACGGAACGATAAAATGGCGACGACCCAGCTGATTCAGAAATACATGGGCCAGACGATGTTGATCGTTAAGGCAAATGGCGGCAGCGTGACCGTCGAAAAGCAGGTCGGTGCAAGCTGGGTGGTGACGGATACGTTCACCCGTGACGGCGGCTACCTGCTGCAGCTCGGTAACTCTTCGACGCGCATCACACCCTCAGCCGGTGCATCCTTCGAGGTGACACGATGAGCCTTTTGGTCAATCAGGCCCCGCGCCGCCAGCCAATCCGCCGCGGGCTGGGGCTGCTTGGTGACAGCTTCTCCGGAAACTGCCATACGATTGCAGCAACTGCGTACGGTACTGAGGCATATGGCTTCGCAGCCATGATCGCGGCGCGCACCGGCTTGTTCCCGAGCTACCTCGATAACCAGGGCAAGGTCGGCGACCACACCGGCCAGTTCATGGCAAGGCTACCGGCCTGCATCGCTTCTTCCACTGCCGATCTGTGGCTTCTGCTATCGCGCACCAACGACAGCACCACCGCAGGGATGACGCTTGCCGACACGAAGGCCAATGTGATGAAGGTCGTCACGGCTTTCCTGAACACGCCCGGCAAGTACCTCATCGTCGGCACAGGCACTCCACGCTTCGGCGGACGCGCGCTGGCAGGGCAGGCGCTGGCCGACGCCATTGCCTACAAAGACTGGGTGATCAGCTACGTGAGCCAATTCGTCCCCGTGGTAAATATCTGGGATGGGTTCACAGAGGCAATGACTGTAGAGGGCCTGCATCCGAATATCGTGGGCGCGGACTTCATCAGCTCCCGCGTCGTGCCGATCATCACCTCCAACTTCGAGTTTCCTGGCATCCCGTTGCCGACGGACGCTGGCGATATCTACTCGGCTATCCGTCCATTCGGCTGCCTCAATGCCAACCCGCTACTGTCCGGAACTGGCGGCACTCTCCCGGCCGGTGTGAACGCCGTGGCTGGGTCAGTCTTGGCTGATGGGTATAAGGCCGTCGGCTCTGGCTTAACCGGTATCACCACCCGGTGGTTCAAAGAGCCTGCAGAATTCGGCGAAGCTCAGTGTATTGAACTGGGCGGCACAATGTCGGCGGCAGGAGGGTACGTCTACATGCAGCCGACAGCCAACGTCGTTACGACAAACTTGGTGGCCGGTGACGTTATCGAAATGGTTTCGGCGGTGGATATTGTCGGCTCGTCACGCGGCATACTGGCGTGGGAGGCAGAATTGATTATCACCAAACCGGTCAGCGGTGCCTCGACCACGTTCTATTACCGGTCGATGGACAAGTACCAGGAGCCGTTCACGATGCCCGCCAACTTTTCCGGAGAGCTGGAAACCCAACGTGGGGTAGTTGACATGAGTGAGACGGTGATCACGTCGCGCATTGGGCTATACCTGGCTGCAGGCGTGGCCCAGAACTCTACGGTAAAAGCTGCTCAGTTCGGGATTCGCAAAGTGTAATGGCTGAACTACTTCACTTCCTCTATTACCTCGCCGCCTTGCGTGCCGCTATCAAGGATTTTTATCAAGCTCTTTACTCATTCGAGGGCTCTATACCGTCGGTTATATCCTTTCGAGCGTTCCTACCCTGTCCTGTATGCGCCATGATGTCCCGTCTAAGGAAGGAGGACGCCATGACGATCGCAAAGCGATTGAAAAGCGAGCGCAAAGCTCAAGGAATCTGTATTTGGGAATTTGCGGTGCAAGCCGGCATTCGCGCCAATGCTCAAAGTAATTATGAAAGAGGGATCCGTTCCCCCCGAGCGGATTACCTCAATGTGTTGCATCATCTGGAAATAGACGTGCCCTACATTCTACTGGGGATACGTACGAAGCATATTTTCACTTGTCACCGAAAAAGCATCCATTGATGCTGATGCTGAGTTGTGCCGGGGCGAGGCTTCCGTCGCGTGATGTGAACGAGCATGGAATTTTTTCAGATGAAGCCGATCAGTTTTTTCGGCTCAAGGAGGATTTCAATCATGCCAAACTCACCACATTACAAAGTCGACTACCTCTATCACGGTGCTTACAAGACATTCTATGTAAGAGCGGATTTGATGAACAACTCAGAAGCCTGGCATTGGGCAGCGGTTGATGCTGGCCTTGGCCAGATTCCAAAATACCGCAGTGACAGAGTTCCAAAGGTCAGTAAGCCCCACGCCGAAAGGCTTGGAATCACCGACGTTGAATGGAGTCAGGCCTAGCGTGGAAGGGAGCGTAGTGCTGCCCTTATTTGGCTATAATGCGCGCTCATCTGCTGGGTAACACCTCATGTCAGTTCTTACTGAGATAATGGTCGCGATTCTTTTCTGCGCCGTATGGATAGCCATCTGCTGGGGCATAGTCGTAATTTATCTATGACTGATTTGTCCGGCCTCAGGGCGTTCCATGCGTGCGTACTGAGGCGCGTTTGCTAAAGTACCGTTTCTCATCCGTTAGTGATCGCCGCGATGCTCAAACCCATACTTCTCGTTGAAGACAATCCCAATGATCGCGAACTGACGCTGATCGCTTTACAGAGCTCTAACCTGGCTAACGATGTGGTCGTCGCCAAGGATGGGGCAGAGGCCTTGGATTACCTGTTTCGTAGAAATAGTTTTGCCGAGCGCGCCCAGGGCAATCCGGCTTTCATTCTGCTGGACCTCCGTTTACCGAAGGTGAATGGTCTTGATGTGCTAGAAACAATCAAGGCTGATAAGCAGCTTCAGACTGTCCCGGTTGCGGTGCTTACAAGCTCCGACAAGGACACCGATTTAGCTGATGCATACCAATTGGGTGTGAACTCCTACTTGCTCAAGCCTGTGGCTCTGGGCTCGTTTGTCGCGGCCGTTACTAAGCTGGGTCTGTTTTGGGGTGTTTTGAATGAACCACCGCCCGAAAGTTTGCCGTTTTCACCTGCCCCCGATAAGGACTGATGTCCGACCAAAGGACAGAACGTCATTTCCTATAAGAGGACATTCGTTAATAAGGGGGAATTCGTTAAATAGCCCCACAGATAAGCCCGCTTTGGCGGGTTTTTTTGCGCCTGCTGGAAAGCAGCCCCCTTGAGACTTGCATTCCGTGCTATACCACCGCGGCCTTTGCGCGAACTGCGCCTTGGATCACGGATATTGTCCCATGACTGATGAGCCCTCGTTGTTGAACCTCCCGGATAACCTGCCTGACAACGTCTATGCCTCGTGGGTCGGCGCACTCACTGCGCTGCGGGAAAGCCCCAATACTGCCCTCGCCAACGAGCGTCTTCAATTTTGCACCGCTTACTTACAGGCTCTGGAAGACGCACAGATAATCGATTATCACATTGGGCGCATGCTTCACGCCGAGGTACAGGCCCTGAGCGTTGCCGTTCGCGTTGTATTGGGCACCCTAGTACCGTGACACGTTCAGTCATCATCAAAGGAACGCTGTGCGCCAAGCTTGAGGTGGGTGCGGTGCAGGAGGTGTCCGTGAGTCGGCAGGGCGAAAAATGGAAGTTGACCATTCGTTCGGGCGGCGCCCGCAGCCGCTGGTTGCCGGTGCGCTCGCGTTGAGAGGCTTGGGCTAGCCTGACAGCGGTGAGCCGCTTTGCCGAGTCGGCGGGTATCGGGCGTCTTAGGCACCATGCCGGTAGAGTTTGAATCCCTATCTCTCGACACTGAACCTGGGGCGTCACGCTTCTTCAGAGATGCCCCTGAGTAGGATGGCTTGAGGGCAGCCTGCTCGGACAGAGTGGATCCTCTATGAAACCCATGCCTTTACAGGAATGGCAATCCTCGCGGAGTTCGAAGCGGTCGCAACAACTCGAACACTGCCTAAAAATTGAGAATTGCTCCCGCTCCCATAGCGCGACGTAACGGACCATGTCGCCTTCCTCCAGCGCAATCAGCCCTGCATCAATGATTGATCTGTAGGTATCAGGATCATCCAAGCGCTTGATCATCTTCCCGTCAACCAACTTCCAAGTCTCTACAAGGGTGAGCTTTTGGCCAGTCTCGGTGTAAATGTAGCGATCCCTGAAGACGCCATATTGAGCATAGGTTCTGGTGATGACGGGTCTGTCTCCGTCTGCCTCGAGGATCTGCGCGAAGAACTCCATAGGACCTGGCTTCACGCCTGGCCCATGAAGAAATACCCGGTTTCCGCTGATGCTGCCTGTCTGAACCCCGGCTTCGTTGTAGATATCGTAGTCCGCTGCTGGATTCCTCCAGGCGAGCGGAGCCTCCTCAATGTGGTGACAGAACGCGCCAGTGGCCAGCTCAAGCATTTCGAATCGCTCCATTTCGTCGACGCAACCCATCTTTAATAAGTTGTCAGCAAACCTCATCAGGTACCGGTAGTTGGCACTGGGGTTGGTCCAGGCGCTGGCATTCCAGCATGATCGATACCACTCCTCAGTGTGGCTTTGGGGTTTGAAGGGTTGCATCATTACTGCTCATTATACTGTTTGGATATACAGTAATCGAGTGGCGCGATTTCGGACAGGTCCGGGTGACGAGTAGCACGTTTTGGGGTTTGGTTTTAGTTGGCAGAACGCCGGGGAGGTTGGACCAGATTTTGGACCAGTTGTGAGTTTTGTTGGGGGTTGGTGCAGGCTACAACCCCCGTAATTGCGCTCTATAACCCTCAGAGAACCCCAATGCAAACTGCATGGTGATATTCGCTGTGGAGATCAATTACCTTACCTTTCAATAACTTGGAGTTGGCTGGGTGCAGCCGGTACCGATTTGATGCCCGTTTCCGTCTTTGCCCTGGCGATTTTTATCACGGGCCGAGGCCATTCTTTGGGCCATATCTAGCCAGCATCTGCGACGTAAAGAGTCGGATGACTGGAAATGAATGCGGGATTCATGCCGAATTTGGCGCGCATTGTCGCATAGAGTGAGTGGCAGTTGTATGGCAAGCCGGATTAATCATCCATCGCGCGCACTGCGGGTAGGAGCGAACTTGTTCGCGAGGCGGCGTACCGGGTACACCGGCAAGTGAACGGCTAGAGGACGCAGAGCGCAAACAGCGAATTTGCAATGCTCAAAGACTGAACTGCCGCTTTCCCGAAGATGTCTAGTAACCATCGCTTCCACATTCGGAAGCTGTCCCTGGAGTACAGCCCGTGAATATTTTTGAAGCCTTGAGAGAAAGCCATGACCGTCAGCGTAACTATGCCGACATTCTGGTCAAGACCAGCGGTGATAACGCTGAGCGCGTTGAAGCCTACAAACAGCTGAAAGCTGAACTTCAGGCCCATGAAACCGCCGAAGAGCGCTTCTTTTATATCCCTCTGATGGAACACGATAACGGCGTGGACCTGAGTCGCCACGCGATCTCGGAGCATCACGAGATGGACGAGATGATGGAAACGCTGGATGAGACCGAGATGTCCAGCCCCGCTTGGCTGGCTACTGCCAAGAAGCTGTCCGAGAAGGTTCACCATCACCTGAAAGAAGAAGAGCAGAAGTTCTTTCAGATGGCGGGTAAGCTACTCGACGAGAAGCAGAAAGAATCCCTGGCTGGCAAGTACGTCAAGGAATACGAAGAGCAGCTTACCGAAGCGTGAAAACCGGGGCGGGGCGCATGTCTTGTTCATGCGCTTTGCCGGGCGGTGTAGAATCCGCTTTTTTCGCGTTCAAGGAATGTCATGAAATTTCTGATTTCGGCAGTCGCTCTGACGGTGTTGGCAGGTTGCACCTCGCCATCCAATCAGGCTCGGGCTGTTGGCCCTTACAAGACGTATTCGAGTCAGAAAACTGCGGCTGTGGTTGCGCAGTGCATTGAGTATTCGTGGCAGGACGAAGCTCTGATGGGGGCTGAAGCCGATGCTTTCATGCAATCCAGTGAAAAGGGCTTCACTGTTTACAACACGGGCGCGGAGTTCTTCGCGGATGTCCAGCCTCAAGGCGGTGCAAGTGCGATTCAGTATTACGCGCCGTCTTCAAATCTTGCGACTGAGCGTCGTGGTGCTGCTCTGGCGACTTGTTTGTAAGCATTGACCCAACGTGCAGCGCAAAAAAAGCCCGGCTTCAATAGCCGGGCTTTTTCACGCTCGCACCGATCAATTGTCGGGGGAGCCAGCAGCACCGCCACCGGTGCCGTTAGGGCCGTTCTTGCCAGGACCGCCAGTTTTGCCAACAGCACTGCCAGTGGTGCCGCCATCAGTTGACTTGCCTGCGCCTGAACCTGTGGCTCGACCATTTGCGTCAGCGCTTTTGGTGCTGCCCGACGCCGGTGCTGGGTGAGTACCAGGCGGCACTGCCGAACCAGTCTGGACGCCACCAGTTTCAGGTTTTACCGGACCTGTGCTGGAGGAAGCTGCAAATGCGGAACCAAACGAAAGTGAAAGCAGGCCTGCGAGCAAAAAGTTAGTCGTCTTTGACTTCATCATGGTACGTCTCCAATTTATGAGCGTTACCTGATATTGGTCAGCCACGCCCTCGCAAGAGTGCCCTTGATGGCGACGAACGGTCACATCGCGCTGATCAGGTTCAAGGTTCCAGCTTGTTCAACTCGCAATATTCCAACCAGTCCATACCGGCCATCTGCGCCACTTCCTTATGGACCTCACGCCGCTGGCTTTGATATTCCTCAGGGTTGGCAGCGGTCAGTTGCAATGTCAGCTCCCAGGCAAACAGACCCTGGCGTTCAGCCTCGGCCTCGAAGGCCTCATGCAAACACTCTTCGCGGTATTGCTCACGTGTCAGACCAGCAGCCTGCGCGGCTAGTGGGTTGAGCTTTTCCAGTTCCTGCTGCAATTCAGGATGCTGAGACAGGAAAGTTTCCAGCGCTAATGTGTGGGGATGTTCTGCTGTAGCCATTGGATCTCCGTAGTGTATTTCCAGGCATGTCATCAAACAGACCGTCACTGATGATACTCGTTGGTTTTTTTCCATCCAGTGCTGTGGCACACTCAAAACATATTTCCGCTATTTCAGATTGTGTTCCGATATAGCGGAAAGACCAACGACTTTATTTGCATTAAAACGCAGTCCCTGTAGGAGCTCAGCGAGGTTACGAGGCCAGCGATGACGGTGTGTCAGACATACCTTGATCGCTGGCCTCGTAACCTCGCTGAGCTCCTACAGGATTCGGTTTAATTCGGATTGTATTTTTTACAGGAGACCTTCATGAGCATCACTCGTTATGGCGCAGGTAGCGTCGCTGGGGGCGGGCAGCCGCGTCCTTTCGCTCGTGCTGTTGAAGCCGACGGCTGGCTCCATGTGTCGGGCCAGGTGCCCGCAGAAAACGGCGAAATCATTGTAGGCGGCATCGTTGAGCAGACGCACAAGACCCTGCAAAACCTGGTCGCGATCCTCACTGAAGCGGGCTATGGTCTTGAAGATGTGGTCCGGGTTGGCGTCTGGCTTGAAGATCCGCGGGATTTCTGGAGTTTCAACAAAGTGTTCGGTGAATACTTCACACCCGAACATGCCCCGGCGCGTGCCTGCGTGCAGGCAAGCATGATGGTTGACTGCAAGGTCGAGATTGACTGCGTGGCGTACAAGAAAAAGGCCTGATCTAGAGGAGCTATCCCGGTGTCCATGACACCGCGCTATCTCGCGGCAAATATTGAATGGGTAGGAGCTGCCGAAGGCTGCGATGGCGGTGTCAGGGTGAACGCTTCGCAGCCTTCGGCAGCTCCTACATAAGTACGCAAGGGTTTCCAGACATGACCGAAGACACCATCAAACGCCGGGCCCGCGGGCTCGATCGGGCGTTCGATATCCTCGACTTTCTCAAGGAGCAGGGCAAGCCCATGCGCCCCAACGAGATCGCCAACGGTATCGGCGGCCCCAAATCGACGGTTTATGAACTGGTCGGTTCGCTGCTGGAGCGACGCATCCTGGAGTCCGTGGGCAAGGATGGGCATGTCTACCTGGGGCGTCAGTTGTACTTTCTCGGTCAGGCTCACTTGCGTCATTTCGACTTCACCCGTGAGGCGCAAGTCTGCCTGGGCGATATCGTCAGCCAGACCCGCGAAACCGCGCAGATGTGTCTGCTCAATGGCCGCAAGTACACCGTCGCGTTAATGAAAGAGGGTGAGCGACACTTCCGCATTTCCTCCAACATCGGCGAAAACGCGCCGATTCCGTGGACGGCTTCCGGGCGTTTGCTCCTGTGCCACCTGAGCGATCAGGAAATCGTCGACCTGATCGATGCCGACGACTTCGTGTTGCCCGACGGTCAGCTTCTGCCGATTGAGACCTTCCTTGGCGAAATCCGCAAGGCGGGTGAGGAAGGCTTCTTTTCCTTCAATAGTGTTGCTGACACTTTCACCCATTGCTTCGCTGCTCCGGTCAAAGACAAACATGGCGTGTGCATTGCAACGCTGTGCATCGTTGCTCCGCGAGCCGATGCAAAAAAACACTACGCCGACTACCGCAGAGTGCTGATCGAGAGTGCCAACGGGCTAGCGGCTCGCATCAATGATTAATATCCGGGAGACCACCATGACTATTGCAGCTGTAGAAAAGGGCGCCGCCGCTCCAGGCGATCATCTGGTGCGTGACGTAAGTTTGCCCGCGCTGGTGATCCATCGTCAGGCGCTGGATCACAACATCCGGTGGATGCAGGCGTTCGTCACTAACAGCGGCGCTGAACTGGCGCCCCACGGCAAAACCAGCATGGTTCCGGCGCTGTTTCGGCGGCAACTGGAAGAGGGCGCCTGGGGGCTGACGCTGGCTACGGCGGTTCAGACCCGGGCTGCCTATGCACACGGGGTTCGTCGGGTCTTGATGGCCAACCAGTTGGTCGGCACTGCAAACATGGCGCTGATCGCCGAAATGCTCGCGGACTCTATGTTCGACTTCCATTGCATGGTCGACCATCCGGATAACGTGGCGGCACTGGGCGAATTTTTTGCGGCCCGCGGTTTGCGCCTGAACGTGATGATCGAATACGGCGTAGTGGGGGGGCGTTGCGGTTGCCGTACCGAGCAACAAGTTCTGGAACTGGCCGAGGCGATCGCCGCACAACCGGCCCTGGCGCTAACAGGCATTGAAGGCTACGAAGGCGTGATTCACGGCGATCAGGCTGAAAGCGGCATTCGTGCTTTCGCGGCCTCGCTGGTGCGTCTGGCGGTGGATCTGCAGGATCGTGGAGCATTTGCGCTGGAGCGGCCCATCGTCACAGCGTCGGGTTCGGCCTGGTACGACTTGATCGCCGAAGCTTTCGACGAGCGTCAGGTGCGTGAGCGATTCCTCGGTGTTTTGCGTCCCGGCAGCTATGTCGTGCATGACCACGGCATCTATAAGGACGCGCAATGCTGCGTACTGGATCGCCGTGCTGATTTGCATGAAGGCCTGCGCCCGGCAATGGAAGTCTGGGCTCACGTGCAATCGATGCCAGAGCCTGGCTTCGCCGTGATTGCCATGGGCAAACGCGATGTTGCCTATGACGCGGGCTTGCCAAGTCCATTGCTCTGCTACAAGCCCGGTGTTGTACCGGCGCAAGGCGTGGACGTCAGCGCCTGCAAGGTGACAGCTGTGATGGATCAACACGCATTCATGACCGTCGCGCCGGGATGTGAGCTGAAAGTCGGCGACATCATTGCGTTCGGTTCCTCCCACCCGTGCCTGACGTTCGACAAGTGGCGCAGTGGCTGTCTGGTGGATGAAAACCTGCAAGTCATTGAAAGTTTCGACACGTATTTCTAGTTCGGGAGTCGCACTCAATGAGTGAGCTGATCAGCCATAGTCACCCACGGATCGCCCTGATCGGCGAATGCATGATCGAGCTGCAACAGCATGCCAGCGGCGCACTGCAACAGAGCTTCGGCGGCGATACGCTCAACACGGCGGTTTATATGACCCGCCAATTGGGCAGCAGCGCACAGGTGGATTATGTCACCGCGCTGGGCGATGACAGTTTCAGTGATGCAATGTGCCAAGGCTGGGCGCAGGAGGGCATTGGGCTGAGCAAGGTGCAGCGTCTGTCTGGGCGGTTACCAGGGTTGTACTGCATTCAGACTGACGCCAGTGGCGAGCGTCGTTTCCTGTATTGGCGCAACGAAGCTGCGGTGCGTGACTGTTTCAACACTCCGGACGCTGAAAAGATTCTTGGGGCATTGCCGGACTATGACCTTCTTTACCTGAGCGGGATCACTTTGGCGGTGCTGGGCGAGCAGGGGCGGCAACGTCTGTTCTCAGCGCTGGCTCAAGCGCGTGCTTCAGGTGCCAGGGTGGCCTTCGACAACAATTACCGGCCACGTCTCTGGGCATCGGGTGAACAGGCACGCGAGGCGTATCGTGCGTGTCTGGCCCACGTCGACGTGGCGTTGCTTACCGAGGACGACGAGCAGGCACTGTTTGGCTATACCGACAGCGAGCAATTGTTGAGCGCCTACCGCGAACTGGGCATCAGCGAAGTCGTCGTCAAGCGAGGCTCGCAGAGCTGTCTTGTTGAGTCGGGCGGTGAACGCTTTGAAATTCCTGCTCGACGTGTTGAGCGAGTGATCGACAGCACTGCGGCGGGTGATTCGTTCAGTGCGGCTTATCTGTCAATGCGCCTGCGAGGCGGCAGCCCGGTGCAGGCCGCCGAAGCCGGACATCGTCTGGCGAGTGTGGTGATTCAGCATCCAGGGGCTTTGATTCCCAGGAGTGTGATGCCGGGGTTGTAGGTGATTCCGCTGTCGCGTCTTGTGCAACCTGTGGGAGCCGAGCTGCTCGCGATAAAGTGCCTGATAAATGCAGCGCCCTTATCGCGAGCAAGCTCGGCTCCCACAGGAAAGCATTTCTGTCCTGATGCTTGTGAGGATTTAAAAAAACTCAATCCCGATAAAACACCTGAACCAGGTGATAACCAAACTTGCTCTTGATCGGGCCATGCACCGTGCGCAGCGGCTTTTTGAAGATCACCTGATCAATCGCGCCCACCATCTGCCCAGGGCGGACTTCGCCCAGGTCGCCACCGCGTTTGCCTGAGGGGCAGGTCGAGTGCTTCTTGGCCAGCACATCAAATGCTTCGCCCTTGGCGATGCGCTGTTTGAGTTGTTCGGCCTCTTCGGCGGTTTTCACCAGAATGTGGCGTGCTTGGGCTTTCATGGGGCAGGGGCCTGAAGAAAAAACGGCGGCTATTATCACACAGCAGGCAGACCTTGTTTCCAGGTACTGCCCCTAATGACAAAAAATACGCGCTCTGTTGCACAAGCAGCCTGATCAATCATTGCGTACCGAGGTGTTCTACCGCCAAGCTATGCGCACTCATCCCGGATCGTGATCCGGTTGAACGTCGCACGAGAGGCGGCCTCTTTCAGTCAAATCATTTGTGCGGTGTTGCTTATGGATTTCCCGGCGTTGTTGAAGACTCTGGCCAGTCAGGATGGATCGGACCTTTATCTTTCTACTGGGGCACCGCCCTGCGCCAAGTTCAATGGCGTGCTCAAGCCGTTGGGCACTGAGTCCCTCAAGCCTGGTCAGGTGGCTCTGGTTGCCGACGGGTTGATGGATGCCGAGCAGAAGCGGGATTTCCATCGAGATCTTGAGATGAACCTCGCGGTGTCCATGGCAGGGATCGGGCGTTTCCGTATCAATATCTTCATGCAGCGCAACGAAGTATCGATCGTGGCGCGAAACATCAAGCTGGATATCCCGCGCTTCGAAGACCTGCACCTTCCTCCGGTGCTGCTCGACGTGATCATGGAGAAGCATGGCCTGGTGCTGTTTGTGGGCGCGACCGGTTCAGGCAAATCCACCTCACTGGCGGCGCTGATCGATCACCGCAACCGCAATGCCAGCGGGCACATCATTACCATTGAAGACCCGGTGGAATTCATTCACCGGCACAAGAAGTCGATCGTCAACCAGCGCGAGGTCGGGGTTGATACCCGCAGTTTTCGTGCTGCATTGAAGAACACCCTGCGCCAGGCACCGGATGTCATCCTGATCGGTGAAATCCGCGATCGGGAAACCATGGAACATGCGCTGGCCTTCGCCGATACCGGACACTTGTGCCTTTCCACACTGCACGCCAACAACGCCAATCAGGCGCTGGACCGAATTATCAACTTCTTCCCGGAAGAACGACGCCAGCAACTGCTGCAGGACTTGGGCAACAACCTCAAAGCGTTCGTTTCCCAGCGTCTGGTCAAGACTCTGGATGGCAACCGCAGGGCGGCCGTGGAGGTCATGATGGGCACGCCGACCATTCGCGACCTGATTCAGCGCAATGAGTTGACTGAACTCAAAGGCATCATGGAAAAGTCCGGAAATCTCGGCATGCAGACCTTCGACGGTGCACTGTTCGAGCTGGCAGCAGCCGGTGTGATCAGCGAAGAGGAAGCGCTCAAATACGCCGATTCCCAGAACAACCTCCGCCTGCGCCTCAAGCTGCATGGTGAAGGCGTGACGGCCAACCCCACCGCCGCGCCGAGCGCTCCTGTCGGTACCTCCAGCGTGAACGTGTCGGATTGGGGGTTGGTGGATGAGCGCGATGAGGGTGGGCAGAACTGATTTAATACCGGGCCCGCGATGCAGACGCCGCGACTCTGCAGTTGAATCGAGTTGATTTTATCGCGGGCAAGCCCAGCTCCCACAGGGTTGTGTGCTGGCAGCGAGATAGCTTCTCTGAAGTCAGCTGTCGCGGCCAGCGTTGCTTTGACAGGCGATCATTTTCTCCTGTGGGAGGCGGGCTTGCCAGCGATGCAGACGCCGCGACTCTGCCGTTGAACCGAGTTGATTTTATCGCGGGCAAGCCCAGCTCCCACAGGGTTGTGTGCTGGCAGCGCGATAGCTTCTCTGAAGTCAACTGTCGCGGCTAGCGTTGCTTTGACAGGGGATCGTTTACTCCTGTGGGAGCCGGGCTTGCCCGCGATGCAGACGCCGCGATTTTGCAGTGGAACCGAGTTGCCTTTATCGCGGGCAAGCCCAGCTCCCAAAGGGTTATGTGCTGGCAGCGCGATAGCTTGTCTGAAGTCAGCTGTCGCGGCCAGCGTTGCTTTGACAAGCGATCGTTTTCTCCTGTGGGAGCCGGGCTTGCCCGCGATGCAGACGCCGCGATTTTGCAGTGGAACCGAGTTGCCTTTATCGCGGGCAAGCCCAGCTCCCACAGGGTTGTGTGCTGGCAGCGAGATAGCTTCTCTGAAGTCAGCTGTCGCGGCCAGCGTTGCTTTGACAGGCGATCATTTTCTCCTGTGGGAGGCGGGCTTGCCCGCGATGCAGACGCCGCGACTCTGCCGTTGAACCGAGTTGATTTTATCGCGGGCAAGCCCAGCTCCCACAGGGTTGTGTGCTGGCAGCGCGATAGCTTCTCTGAAGTCAACTGTCGCGGCTAGCGTTGCTTTGACAGGGGATCGTTTACTCCTGTGGGAGCCGGGCTTGACCGCGATGCAGACGCCGCGATTTTGCAGTGGAACCGAGTTGCCTTTATCGCGGGCAAGCCCAGCTCCCACAGGGTTATGTGCTGGCAGCGCGATAGCTTGTCTGAAGTCAGCTGTCGCGGCCAGCGTTGCTTTGACAGGCGAGCGCTTTCTCCTGTGGGCGCCGGGCTCGCCCGCGATGCAGACGCCGCGATTTTGCAGTGGAACCGAGTTGCCTTTATCGCGGGCAAGCCCAGCTCCCACAGGGTTATGTGCTGGCAGCGCGATAGCTTCTCTGAAGTAAGCCGTCCCGGGCTAGCGTTGCTTTGACAGGCTAGTGCTTTCTCCTGTGGGAGCCGGGCTTGCCCGCCATGTAGACGCCGCGATTTTGCAGTGGAACCGAGTTGCCTTTATCGCCGGCAAGCACCGCTCCCACAGGACTGTATTTCAAATTTCGAGTGGTCTGATTACCTCACCGCGCCAGCCACCCACCATCCACATTCCACGCCGCGCCACGCACCTGGCTGCCAGCCTCGCTGGACAGGAACAACACCAGTTCGCCCAGCTGTGACGGGGTCACGAACTCAAGCGACGGCTGTTTCTCGGCCAGCAGGTCATGTTTGGCCTGATCCGCATCGCCACTGGCCGCTGCCCGGTCATCAATCTGCTGTTGCACCAGCGGCGTCAGCACCCAGCCGGGGCAAATCGCATTGCAGGTGACATTCGTCGTGGCGGTTTCCAGGCCGACGACTTTGGTCAGGCCAATCACCCCGTGCTTGGCCGCCACGTAGGCCGCTTTACCGGTGGACCCCACCAGACCATGCACCGAAGCAATGTTAATGATTCGCCCCCAGTTTTTACTGCGCATGCCCGGGAGGCATAGGCGCGTGCTGTGGAAGACCGAGGACAGGTTGATTGCAATGATCGAATCCCAACGCTCAACGGGGAAGTCCTCGACGGCGTCAACGTGCTGAATGCCTGCGTTGTTGACCAGAATGTCGACCCCACCAAACTCGCGCTCGGCGTAATCGATCATCTCCGCGATCTGCTCGGGTTTGCTGACATCGGCGGGATGATGACCCACCTTGCCGCCGAACTTCGCAACTTCGGCAATGACTGCCGAAGCATCGCCGAAACCGTTGAGGATCAAGTCAGCGCCAGCTCTGGCAAGCGACAGAGCGATGCCCAGCCCGATACCGCTGGTGGAACCGGTGACCAGTGCCGTTTTACCTTTAAGACTCATACGTTGCGCCTCACACAATGCCAGTAGCGTAAAAAGTGCCGATCACCACAAACACTGCTAGTGTCTTGATGATGGTGATACCGAAAATGTCTTTGTAAGCCTCGCGATGGGTCAACCCGGTGACCGCCAGCAAGGTAATCACCGCGCCGTTATGCGGCAGCGTGTCCATGCCGCCGCTGGCCATGGCCGCGACCCGATGCAGCACCTCCAACGGGATATTGGCGGCATGAGCTGCATTGATGAAAGTTTCCGACATGGCCGCCAATGCGATGCTCATACCGCCTGACGCCGAGCCGGTGATCCCGGCCAGCAACGTCACGGTGATGGCTTCGTTGACCAGCGGATCTGGAATGCCCTTGAGCCAGTCTGCCAGCACCAGAAAGCCGGGCAGGGAGGCGATGACTGCGCCAAAGCCATATTCCGAAGCGGTATTCATTGCGGCCAGTAACGCACCGTTAACCGCACTTTTGCTGCCTTCCGCCAGACGACTTCGAATGGCCGTGAAGCCGAACGCGAGCACCATCAGGATCCCGATCAGCAAAGCGGCCTCGACTGCCCAGATGGCGGTGAGCTTGGCAATCTCGGTCTGGACCGGTGTCGCCATGCCCGGCAGGGCGAGGGTATGCGTCTTGCCGTACCACTGAGGGATCCACCAGGTGAACAGCAGGTTCATCACGCCAACCAGCAGCAAGGGCGAAATCGCGATCCACGGATTTGGCAGCTTGATGTCTTCCGGCGTATCCGGTTCGTTGCGCAGCGCAGTGCCGTAACCTTCACCGGCGCGCTGGGCTCTATTGCGCTGGCGCTGCAGGTAAAGCATGCCTGCGCAGAACACGAAAATAGTGCCAATCACGCCCAGCCACGGCGCGGCCCACGCGGTGGTATTGAAGAACGTGGTGGGAATGATGTTCTGGATCTGCGGGGTGCCGGGCAGGGCGTCCATGGTGAACGAAAACGCACCGAGGGCGATGGTCGCCGGTATCAAACGCTTGGGGATGTCGCTCTGGCGGAACATTTCAGCGGCAAATGGATAGACTGCGAATACCACCACGAACAGCGAAACGCCTCCGTAGGTGAGCAGGGCGCAGACCAGTACGATGACCAGCATGGCCTGGCGCGTACCCAGCACGCCGATGGCCGCCGCGACGATAGCCCGGGAAAACCCGGACAACTCGATCAGCTTGCCAAACACGGCACCCAGCAGAAACACCGGAAAGTACAGCTTGATGAAGCCGACCATCTTGTCCATGAACACCCCGGTAAAGGCCGGGGCGACGGCGGACGGATCTGTCAGAAGTACAGCGCCTAGGGCGGCTATGGGGGCAAAGAGGATAACGCTGTAACCGCGATAGGCAGCAAGCATCAACAGCCCGAGGGCTGCCAGGGCGATGATTACACTCATTGAGTGTCTCCTGGCCTTGGAATCCGGCGAACTCAGAGGCTGCCGATAGCGCTCTGCATGGCTCGGTGGATCCCGTCGGCATATTGTTATTGTTTTCGGCTGCGGGAGTGCCGCTTGAGTGCTTTAGCGGAAATCGTGCCAGCTCTTCAAGGCATTGATTTGTATGATCTTTATCTGAGTTGGTTGAGGCGACGATTAGGTTCTGTCTCCGAATCGAGACGTTTTATTTTCTTCTGGCAACATTCGATCTATGTAGTAGCTGCCGAAGGCCGCAATCGCAGCCTTCGGCAGCTCCTACAAAAGCCTTGGTGAAAAAATCTGTAGGAGCGCGCTTGCCCGCGATAGCGTCAGCACAGCCGATAAATTTTTCACTGATAGACCGGATCGCGGGCAAGCGCGCTCCTACAGCTAAGAAAGCACTCCAAATCAGAGGGTTGAATATCGTTGGACAGCGTCGCCGATGTTGGGCATGAAATACAGAAGCCATGTGGGAGCGGTGCTTGCCCGCGATTCAGGCACCTCGGTGTGTCTAATGGACTGCGGCGCTTCGATCGCGGGCAAGCACCGCCCCCACTAGAGAGCTCGAGTGAGCAAGGAGATTGCAGGCAACCAGGCCATCTCCTTTCAGAGACACAAGTCTCTCTATTGAGACTCGGCAATCCCCAGCGCGGCCATTTTCTTGTAGAGCGTCGAGCGGCCGAGTCCCAGTTGACTCGCGGCTTCCACGACATTCCCTGCGCATTGCACCAGTGCCTGCTCAATCAACTGCCGATCAAAGCGTTGTCGGGCCTGGCTGAAGGTTTCGAAGCACGCAGGATCAGACGATTCACTTGCCAGGCTATTGACCGGGACCAGGCTGCCAATCGAGGCTCTGATCTCTTTAGCATTGAGCACGAGGTCATCACTGAGCAAGGCTGCACGCTCCAGAACGTTGCGCAGCTCGCGAATATTGCCCGGCCACGCATGCTGGGCGAGCAGCGCCTGTGCGCCCGGTTCGAGTTCGTGCTGGCTGCGCAGCTCTTCGAGGATCGATTCGCTGAGCGCTGGCAGGTCATCCAGCCGATCGCGCAACGGCGGCACCTGAATGGGCAAAACGCTCAAGCGGTAATAAAGGTCCGCGCGAAACTGGCCACGTTTGATGGCCGCTTCAAGGTCAGTAGAAGTCGCAGCAATCAGGCGGATATCGCTCTTGTGCACTTGATTGGAACCGACAGGCTCGTACTCTTTTTCCTGCAGGACGCGCAGCAGTTTGCTTTGCAAGGGCAGTGGCATATCGCCGATTTCATCGAGAAACAACGTGCCACCCTGGGCGATCTGCAGTTTGCCCGGTCGCCCTTTGCGGTCAGCGCCGGTGAAGGCACCCGGCGCAGTGCCGAAAAACTCCGCCTCCAGCAATGTTTCCGGAATGGCCGCGCTGTTGATGCTGACAAATGCTTTGTGTGCCCGTGGTGACGCGTTGTGAATCGCGTGGGCCAGCAATTCCTTGCCGGTGCCCGTTTCACCCAGCAGCAGAACGGGGGATTCAGCACTGGCGCTGCGTCGCGCCCGGCGTTTGACTTCCAGGCTGGCCGCGCTGGTGCCAATGAAATGCGCAAAACTGTATTTGGCCTGACGGGCACGCAACAAGGAACGGGTAGAGGCCAGTTCCTCTTGCATGCTCAGGTAACGCTTGAGTAGCGGCGAAAGCGCCTGAAGCTCATCAAACAGAGCGAAACCAATGGCCCCGATCAAATCACCGGTGTCATCGTGAATCGGCAAGCGCATGACCACCAGCGGGTCCTTGGCGGTATCCATCATGTCCAACAGAATCGGCCGTCCATTAGTGGCGACCTGGCGCAGCAGACTGCCGGGGATGACCTTTTCGCAGGGTTGGCCCAGCGCCAGACTGGAGTCCTGCAGCCCGAAGCGGCGGGCATAACGTTCGTTGATCCAGACAATCTTTGCGTCTTTGTCGACAATCACGGTGCCCTCGCTCGACTGCTCGATGATTTCGAACAGCGAGCGAATCGCCAGTTGGCGAACCCTGCGGTAATCGTTGAGGCTATGGCTCTCTTTCATGGGGTGTTCCGTTGTGCGTCACCGGCGTCTGGCCGTACAGAATGCCCTTTTTTTTAACTGAATCCAGGGTGTGCCGCCGCCAGCAATTCCTTGGTGTAAGGATGTTGGGGGGCGTCGAACAGATCGTGACTGGCGCCACGTTCGACAACCTTGCCGTCTTTGACCACGATCACGTCGTGGGCCAGTGCTTTGACCACGGCCAGATCGTGACTGATGAACAAATACGTGAGCCCGTGCTTTTCCTGCAACTGACGTAGCAAGGCCACGACTTGTTTCTGCACCGTTCGGTCCAGCGCCGAGGTCGGTTCATCCAGCAGTATCAATGCCGGCTTGAGGACCAGGGCCCTGGCGATGGCTATCCGCTGGCGCTGGCCGCCGGAAAACTCATGGGGGTAACGATGCCTGCTTTGCGGGTCGATACCGACTTCTTCCAGCACGCGAATGACTTCGACCTCACATTGCGTCGCGTCCATTTCGCTATGAACTTCAAGCCCTTCACTGATGATTTGCGCCACGGACATACGCGGGCTGAGGCTGCCATAAGGGTCCTGGAAAACCACCTGCATCTGCTTGCGCCAGGGACGCATTTGCTTCTGATTCAGGTTGTTCAGGCTTTGCCCCTGAAAACGGATACTGCCACGCGATTCAAGCAGGCGCAGGATTGCCTGACCAAGTGTCGATTTTCCCGAGCCCGACTCACCCACGATGCCGAGGGTTTTACCGCGCTCGATGCTCAGGCTGATGTCATCCACCGCCTTGAGGTATTCCTTGTGCTGACGGAAGATCCCGCCACCCAACGAGAACCAGACACGCAGGTTCTCCACCTCCAGCACTTTCTCTCGACTGTCCCGGGGCAGCGGTTCGCCAGCAGGCTCTGCGTCGAGCAGCAGTTTGCTGTAGGGGTGCTGTGGTTGTTTGAACAATGAGTGGCAATTGGATTGCTCGACGATTTCCCCGGCGCGCATCACGCAGACACGCTGGGCAATGCTATGCACCAGATTGAGGTCATGACTTATCAGCAGCAGCGACATGTTCAAGCGCTGTTGCAACTCTTTGAGCAGCAGCAGGATCTTGCGCTGCACCGTCACATCCAGGGCCGTGGTCGGCTCGTCGGCGATCAGCAATTCCGGCTCGCAGGCCAGCGCCATGGCGATCATCACCCGCTGGCGCTGACCACCTGACAATTCGTGGGGATAGGCTTTGAGACGCTTCTCCGGTTGCTGGATACCCACCAGTTCGAGCAGTTCAACAATGCGTTTTTGCGCGGCCCGGCCTGTCAGGCCCTTGTGCAGCAGAAGAGTTTCACCGATTTGTTTGGAGACCGTGTGCAGCGGGTTCAGCGAGGTCATCGGTTCCTGGAAAATCATCCCGATCTGATGACCCCGCAAGCGGCGCAAGGTACGGCTGTCTGCGCCAAGCAACTGCTGGTCTCGATAGAGAATGCTGCCGGTGCTAACCGTGCCTTTGGCGGGCAGCAATTGCAGGATCGAATGGGCGGTGACTGACTTGCCGGAGCCGGATTCGCCCACCAGCGCCAGGCATTCACCGGCGCGGATATCCAGGCTCAGGTTCTTGACCACCGTTTGACCGCTGAAGGCGACACTGAGGTCACGGATTTCAATCAGGTTGTCCGACATATCAAGACCTCGGGTCGAAGGCATCACGCAGCGCCTCGCCAATGAATACCAGCAGTGACAGGATCAGCGCCAGGGTGAAGAACGCGGTCAGCCCCAGCCAGGGTGCTTGCAGGTTCTGTTTGCCCTGGGCGATCAGCTCCCCAAGCGAAGCGCTGCCAGCGGGCATGCCGAAGCCCAGAAAATCCAGCGCGGTCAGGGTGGAAATCGCACCGGTAAGGATAAACGGCAGGTAACTCAGGGTCGCATTCATCGCGTTGGGCAGGATATGCCGGGTGATGATCTTGCGGTCGCTCATGCCCAGTGCGCGAGCCGCCTTGACGTACTCAAGGTTGCGGCCGCGTAGAAACTCGGCGCGCACCACATCCACCAGGGCGAGCCATGAAAACAGCGCCATGATCCCCAGCAACCACCAGAAATTGGGTTCGACGAAGCCGGACAAAATGATCAGCAGATAAAGCACCGGCAACCCTGACCAGACTTCCAGCAAGCGCTGACCGATCAGGTCGACCCAGCCGCCGTAATAGCCTTGCAGCGCACCCGCTGCGATACCAATCAGGGCACTGATGGTCGTCAATACCAGGGCGAAGAGAATCGACACCCGGGCACCGAATATCACTCGGGCCAACACGTCCCGCGCCTGATCGTCAGTGCCCAGCCAGTTTTGCGCTGTCGGCGGGCTGGGGGCAGGGCGATTGAGGTCGTAATTGGGGGTGTTGTCGCTGAACGGAATGGGCGGAAACAGCATCCAGCCATCACCCTTTTTGATCAGATCCCGAACGTAGTCACTGCGATAGTCCGGCTGGAACGGCAATTGGCCGCCGAACTCTTGCTCGGTGTAACGCTTGAGTGCCGGGAAATACAGCGAGTTCTGATAACTGAGGACCAGCGGCTTGTCATTGGCGATCAACTCGCCACCCAGCGTCAGCAGGAACAGACCGCAGAACAGCCACAGTGACCACCAGCCTCGGCGGTTCTTGCGAAAGCGGTCAAGCCGTCGCTGGGCCAGCGGAGAAAGTCTGCTCATCAGGCATTCCTCGCGCTGAAGTCGATTCGCGGATCGACCAGGGTGTAGCAGATATCTCCGACCAGTTTTATCAGCAAGCCAAACAGGGTGAAGATGAACAGCGAGCCGAATACCACGGGATAGTCCCGTGAAACCGCAGCTTCATAGCTCATGCGGCCCAGACCATCGAGGGAGAAAATGACTTCGATGAGCAGCGAACCTGCAAAAAACACGCTGATGAATGCCTGCGGAATACCCGCTACCACCAGCAGCATGGCGTTGCGAAACACATGGCCGTACAGCACGCGGCGCTCGCTCAAGCCTTTGGCCCTGGCCGTCACTACGTACTGGCGGGTGATTTCATTCAGAAACGAGTTCTTGGTCAGAATCGTCAGCGTCGCGAAACCACCAATGACCAGTGACGAAACCGGCAGCACCAGATGCCAGAAGTAGTCCGCAATCTTGCCCACAGTGCTCATCTGCTCGAAGTCTTCGGACACCAGCCCGCGTACCGGGAACCAGTTGAGTGACGTGCCCCCGGCGAAGAGCACCACCAGCAGCATCGCAAACAGAAACGCCGGCATTGCGTAGCCAATGATGATGGCGGTGCTGCTCCAGATGTCGAACTGACTGCCGTGCCTGACTGCCTTGCGAATGCCCAGAGGGATCGAAACCAGATACGTGATCAGCGTTGCCCAAAGCCCCAGCGAAATGGACACTGGCATCTTTTGCAGAATCAGGTCAGTGACCGTCGCGCCCCGGAAGAAGCTGTTACCGAAGTCCAGCCGCGCATAGCTTTTCAGCATCAGCCACAGGCGCTCGTGCAGGGGCTTGTCGAAACCATATTGGTGTTCGATGTCTTTGATCAGTTTGGGATCGAGGCCGCGAGACGCGCGTGACGGGTTGGCATTGATTGACTCGCTCGCTGCGCTGCCAGCACTGGAACTGGCACCGCCAATACCTTGCAAGCGGGCAATGGCCTGCTCAACCGGGCCACCGGGCGCCGCCTGAACAATAAAGAAGTTGACCAGCAAAATGCACAACAGCGTAGGAATGATCAGCAATAGACGTCGCAATAAATAGCCGAGCATTCACTTCATCTCCGAGGCGACGGCGGAAGCGCCGCGTTTTTCAGCGAACTGCTCGTTGGTCAGCGGAACAGGGCTGACCTCCCACCAGGTTTCAATCGCCTCCCCATTACTGGCCTGTACTTTCGGAATGCCGAAACGATTCCACCACAGCGTCGATGCACCCGGCGGGTAATAGTTGGGAATCCAGTAATAGCCCCATTGCAGCACACGATCCAGGCAACGGGCGTAATCCACCGTGGTGGATTTCTGATCGGCGCTGACCAGTCCGGCGATCAGGCTGTCCACTGCTGGGTCCTGCAGCACCATGTAGTTACTGGAGCCGGGGTCGCGGGCGCCTTTGGAGCCGAAACTGTTATACAGCTCCATACCAGGCGAGGTTGAAACCGGGTAACCGGTCACGATCATGTCGTAATCACGGGCCATGACTCTGTTCAGAAACTGCGCCGAGTCAATGCGGCGGATCTCGAAGTCGATACCAATCTGCGCCAGCGTGCGCTTGTACGGCAGCAATATTTTTTCAAACCCGGCCTGGCCGTTGAGAAAGGTAAAGGTAAACGGCTCGCCTTGGGCGTTGACCAGATGATCGCCTTTGGGCGTCCAGCCAGCGTCTTCCATCAGCTTCAGTGCCTCAAGCTGCTTGTCCCGGATGTATCCCGTGCCATCTGTTTTCGGGGTGTGGAATACCTTGTTGAACACTTCCGGCGGCACGTTGGCACGCAAAGGCTCAAGAATTTTCAGTTCGGCTGGAGTCGGCAGCTCAGTGGCGGCCAGGGACGAGTTGGAAAAGTAGCTGTTCTGGCGGATGTACATGTTGCGCATCATCTGCCGGTTGGTCCATTCGAAGTCCCAGAGCATCGATAGCGCCTGACGCACCCGGCGATCCTGAAACATGGGGCGATCCAGGTTGAAGACAAAACCTTGAGAACTCTGCACGGCGCCTTTGGCCAGATGGGCCTTTTGCAGGCGGCCGTCGGTCAGCGCCGGGCTGTCGTAGAGAATCGAATAGGCCGTGGCGGAGTACTCGCGGTTGTAGTCGTAAGCGCCGCCCTTGAGGACTTGCCGGGCCACGTCAATGTCGCCGAAGTACTCGACGCTGAAGGTGTCGAAGTTATAGGAACCGCGGTTTACCGGCAGATCCCTGGCCCACCAGTCCGGGTCACGGGCGAAGGTGATGCTGCGTCCTGGGTCCACCTTGGCGACTTTGTAGGGGCCGCTGCCCACCGGAATCTCAAAGCCGCCACCGCCAGCGAAGTCGCGACTCTTCCACCAGTGTTCCGGAAAGACCGGAAGGGAAGTGAGGTCCAGCGGCAACGTTCGACTTTCACTGGACTTGAAGTCAAAGCGGATCCGGGTTGGGGATTCAACCTCAACGCCTTTGACGTCCTGAAATTGTGTCCGGTATGACAGGCTGCCCTGCGTCATCAGCAGGTCGTAGGTGTAGCGCACGTCTTCTGCGGTAATAGGCACGCCGTCTGCGAAGCGGGCTTTCGGATTGATATAGAAGCGCAACCACAGGCCATCATCGCTGCGCTCGATGCGCTCAGCCACCAGACCATAAACGGTGTAAGGCTCGTCCAGCGATCGTACAGCGAGAGGTGAATAGAGCATGCCATTGATTTGCGACACGCCGGTCCCTTTGTCCAGATAGGGCATCAGGTGGTCGAACTGGCCAATTTCCTGAGCCGAGCGACGCATGCTGCCGCCTTTTGGCGCGTCCGGGTTTACGTAGTCGAAATGCTTGAAATCCGCAGAGTAACGGGGCGCTTCGCCATAAACCGTCAGAGCGTGTTGCGGCGCAGCGGACAATAATTGAGGGCCAGAGAGCAGGGCCAGCAGTGCCACGATCAGCGATGAAGAAACAAAACGCATTACTGGGATCCTGACTGACGTCGGCGGGCGAACATCAGGGTTAAGGGTGGCGATGATTAAAGTCATACGACAGGCACGGTCAGGCAACGTTCTTGACCGTTCAATGCAGGCTTCAACAAGGTACCGGAACCCGGGCTGGTTTGTAACTGGATGATGCGCGGTGCAAGTAGGGGTTATGCGCTAAACCCCAGCATTGCGGGGCTCGTGCGCTCCTACAGGGAGGCATGGCGGTTTCTCTAGCACCACAAACAAAAACGGCCCGCCTTGAGGCGAGCCGTTTGTGAGCATCAGTCGCGAGGAATCAATCCTGGCGGCTGGTCACTTCCAGCAGGTGATAACCGAACTGGGTCTTCACCGGGCCTTGCACGACGTTAACGGGCGCGCTGAACACGACAGTGTCGAATTCCTTGACCATCTGGCCTGGGCCGAAAGAACCCAGATCACCGCCCTGGCGGCTGGATGGGCAGCTGGAGTTGGATTTGGCGACTTCCGCAAAATCAGCACCGCCTTCGATCTGCGCTTTGAGCTCGTTGCATTTCTCTTCGCTGGATACAAGGATGTGGCGGGCAGTGGCTTTAGCCATGTGGAATTACTCCTGTGAAAAAAAAGAAAGAGCCTACCGGATTAAGGAAGGCATTTCTCGATAAAGTTCAGAGCATTAACCATCAAGCGAGTTGAGCGGCGTTGTCCGCCGCTCTTTTTCGCTTGTTACCTGTAACGCAGTTTGCTGACGGCTTCGCGCAGCAGATGCTCTGTGGCGTCCCAGCCCAGGCAGCCATCAGTCACCGAGACACCGTAACGCATCGAGCCGCTGATCGGCTGGCAGCCTTCAAACAGATGACTTTCGATCATCATGCCAACCAGTGATGAGTCACCCTGCAAGCGCTGCGCGAGCACATCGTTGAATACTTCCGGCTGGCGCAACGGGTCTTTGCCACTGTTCGCGTGACTGCAGTCGACCATGATGCGTTCGGCAATTTGCTGTTTCGCGAGGCTCTCACGTACTTGCGCCACGCTACTACGATCGTAGTTAGGCCCTTGGTGTCCACCGCGAAGTACGATGTGAGTGTCGGGGTTGCCCTGGGTTTCGATGATCGCCGGATGCCCTTGGCGATCCATGCCGAAGTGACGATGCCCATGAGCAGCCGAACGCATGGCGTCACAGGCAATGGCGACGCCCCCGTCAGTCCCGTTCTTGAAGCCCACTGGCATAGGCAGACCGCTGGCCACCTCCCGGTGGATCTGCGATTCAGTGGTGCGAGCACCAATGGCGACCCAACTGAGCAGGTCGTCAAAATAACCGGCTGCCATGGGTTGCAGGATCTCTGTCGCAACAGGCAGACCCAGGCGCAGCATCTCGCGCATCAGATGACGTGAGAGTGTGAGGCCTGCGGCCATGTCATCACTGCCGTCGAGTTGCGGATCATAAGCCAGGCCCTTCCAGCCAACCGTGGTGCGGGGCTTCTCTACGTAGGCGCGCATCACCAGCAGCATCTGATCGCTGACTTCACCGGCAAGGGCCGCCAGGCGTTCGGCGTATTCAATGGCTGATTGTGGATCATGGATGGAGCAGGGGCCTACCACCACCAGCAGGCGAGAGTCCTGGCCATTGAGGATGGCGCGAACGGCGCGGCGTTGTGCGGCAACCTGTTCAGTGAGGGCAAGATCCAGCGGCAACTGCGATTTCAGTTGCAGGGTACTTGGCAGGCGTTGCGGGGCGGGAATGCTGTCGAGCACGGTCAGGTTGCGGGACGACAGGTCAGACGGTTTTACGGCGATAGACGAATTCATGGTTCTGCTTCCTGGGCTGGCGGGTGCGGCCCGCTCGAGCCCTACTGGGGTGTTCGACAATTTGCCGGGTTGGCGTTTTGTAACGGGTTGCCACCTGTCAGTGACCGAACGGAGGCGGCTTGCTGTCCCGAACGGAGGCTGCTAAATCGCCAGGCAGTGCAAATGTCGGTGCGGTAATAAGTGCTGTAGGTCATGTCGTAATCCTCGATTCAATTAAGTTTTCAGGGGCGCTAAAAAACAAAACCCCCGGTCGGGTAGCCGACCGGGGGTAGAGAATTCTCTGGTTGGCGTCCCCTTGATGTGGGCGCCGGATGGGTATCAGGCGCGCCAGTGGCTAAACCAATACCCAAAATAAGAAGTGTTTTGCGGAGCAACGTCTACCGACTGACCCCACACGGCCGCGCGCGCTACCAGGCGATCAACGCTGGTCTGCAACAGTGGCTGTGAAGTGGATGGCAACATGATACATCTCCGTTAAGTGCAGCGAGCTTACTTCAGCCGTGCTGAGCATTTCAATCAGAAATATCAATGGCAGGCATAGGCAGGCCAAGCAAAATCAGTCGAGTGGAATCGCGCTTTTTTCGTTCGACGAGTTCGAAACAAGATGTTTAAGGCGAGGGATGAATGGAGAAAGCTCCTACAGGCGACTGTCCATTAATCCCGTGTATTCCATCCGCAATTTCTCACTTGGAAAAATCTCAATCAGCTGCTGCTTCAACTTGACGTTGTGGCTCGGCGGGAATGATGCCGTCCTTCATGCCCAGTAAAACCGCCACTTTATGGGCCTCTCCGCGCCGACCTTTCTTGCGGCCAGCCAAAACCTGATAAGTGGTTGCCGGATCAATGCTGTGCTCGCGGGCAAACTCTTGAACAGATTTACCTTGATGTTCAAGCCATGCTTTGGCTTGTGCGGCGGTACGTATTCCGGGCATAGTTCAAAACCGTTCAAATCAGTTTAATTTAACTCGATTCTACCATTCGTAAGGATGGGGTCAACAGGATTACGCATTCAAATGAGTGGAATAGGTTCCCGACTGAGAAAAGAAAGAGAACGCTTGGGTTTATCTCAGCTTGCTTTTGGAGAAATCGGAGGCGTGGAGGCCAACGCTCAGGGCAAATATGAAAGTGGCGATCGTGCCCCCAAGGCCGATTACCTCGCAGCCATCGCCGCAAAGGGCGTGGATGTATTGTTTGTTCTGACCGGAAGCGCTACGCCTATCCTTGTCGAAAATCTAAGCAATGCTGAGGAGAAAGTTCTGGGTAGCTACCGTACCCTCACCAAGGAAGATCAGGATGCCATCAGGCGATTGACCATCACCATGGCTGAGCTGTCAGCTTCATATGCCATCCAGAGCAAGGCGCGTTAATCGCAGGGAAGGCTGAAACTCCACTGCGTTAACGATTAGCGGCGCAAATAATTTCATCATTTGAGGGCATCGGTGATAGCGTGTCCTCAGCGCCATATCAAAATCATTGTGGGCCAGACCTTGCTTGACGCTAGGTCTGGCCCTTTGTTTTTGCTATGGTGATCCGTATTCGTTATGACCGTTTTGCGAGGTGTCTGCTTGATTAAGGTGCTAGTTGTTGATGACCATGATCTTGTCCGGACAGGCATTACCCGCATGTTGGCTGATATAGATGGTCTTCAGGTGGTCGGCCAGGCAGACTCTGGTGAAGAATCGCTCAAGAAAGCGCGCGAGCTGAAGCCTGATGTGGTGCTCATGGACGTAAAGATGCCCGGCATCGGCGGCCTCGAAGCGACTCGCAAAATGTTGCGCAGCCATCCCGAAATCAAGGTTGTGGCAGTTACGGTCTGCGAGGAAGATCCTTTTCCAACGCGGCTGTTGCAGGCCGGTGCGGCGGGTTACATGACCAAAGGTGCTGGCTTGGCGGAAATGGTGCAGGCCATCCGTCTGGTCTTTGCCGGACAGCGTTACATCAGTCCGCAGATAGCCCAGCAACTGGCCCTCAAGTCGTTCCAGCCGCAAGTCAACAACTCGCCCTTCGATCTGCTTTCGGAGCGTGAGATCCAGATTGCCCTGATGATCGTTGGCTGCCAGAAAGTGCAGACCATCTCCGATAAGCTGTGTCTGTCCCCGAAAACCGTAAATACCTACCGTTACCGTATCTTTGAGAAGCTGTCGATTGGCAGCGATGTCGAGCTGGCTTTGCTGGCGGTACGTCACGGCATGGTCGATGCCAGCGCCTGAAATGAACCCATCGTTTGACCCGAGTGCCTTTCTTGCAACCTGTAGTGGCCGTCCTGGCGTGTATCGCATGTTCGATACCGAGGCGCGGCTACTGTACGTCGGCAAAGCCAAGAATCTGAAAAACCGCCTGGCGAGTTACTTTCGCAAGACCGGCCACGCGCCAAAGACCAGTGCATTGGTCTCGCGGATCGCCCAGATTGAAACCACGATCACCGCCAACGAAACCGAGGCGCTGCTGCTTGAGCAGACGCTGATCAAAGAATGGCGTCCGCCTTACAATATTCTGCTGCGCGATGATAAGTCCTATCCCTACGTCTATCTGTCGGATGGTGACTTTCCGCGTCTAAGTATTCATCGCGGCGCCAAGAAACCCAAAGGTCGTTATTTCGGCCCTTACCCCAGTGCCGGAGCGGTACGGGAAAGCCTGAGCTTGATGCAGAAGACCTTTCTGGTTCGTCAGTGTGAAGACAGCTTCTACAAGAACCGCACCCGACCGTGCCTGCAATATCAGATCAAGCGCTGCAAGGGGCCGTGTGTCGGTCTCGTGGAGCCGGAGGTTTACGCGGAAGATGTGCGCCACTCGGTGATGTTCCTCGAAGGTCGCAGTAACACGCTGACTGACGAGTTGAACGCACTGATGGAAAAAGCCGCCATGAGTCTGGATTTTGAACAGGCTGCCGAGTTGCGTGACCAGATTGCGTTGCTGCGCCGGGTTCAGGATCAACAGAGCATGGAAGGCGGCACGGGTGACGTCGACGTCGTCGCTGCCTTCGTCAACCCCGGCGGCGCTTGTGTGCATCTGATCAGCGTGCGCGGGGGCAGGGTGCTGGGTAGCAAGAACTTCTTCCCTCAGGTCGGTATCGAGGAGGAGGTGGGCGAGGTCATGTCGGCCTTCCTGTCGCAGTATTTCCTTGGCGGCGTTGATCGTGAGTTGCCAGCTGAAATCATCGTCAATGTGCTGCATGACGATTTCCCGACCTTGATCGATGCCATTGAAGAGTCTCGAGGTCGCGAACTGGTGATCAGCCACCGCGTTCGTGGCACCCGTGCCCGCTGGCAGCAGATGGCAGTGACCAACGCGGAACAGGCGTTGGCGGCGCGGCTCGCCAATCGTCAGCATGTAGCAGCTCGATTCGATGCACTGCAGAAGGTTCTGAAACTCGATGAGCCGCCGCTGCGCCTTGAGTGCTATGACATCAGCCACTCCAGTGGTGAAGCTACAGTGGCTTCCTGCGTGGTATTTGGTCCTGAAGGGCCGATCAAATCGGATTATCGCCGCTACAACATTGAGGGCGTTACGGCGGGGGACGACTATGCTGCCATGCACCAGGCATTGACCCGACGTTTCAGCAAGCTGAAAGAAGGCGAGGGCAAGTTGCCGGATATTCTGCTGGTTGACGGCGGTAAAGGGCAGATGTCCATGGCCCGGGATGTATTGAATGAGCTGGCAGTGCCTGATCTGATCCTGTTGGGTGTTGCCAAAGGTACGACCCGTAAGGCAGGCTTTGAAACCCTGTACCTGAATGATTCCGCTCACGAATTTACCCTGCCGGGGGATTCTCCGGCGTTGCACCTGATTCAACAGATTCGCGACGAAGCTCACCGTTTTGCAATTACTGGACACCGGGCACGACGCGGCAAGACACGGCGCACTTCGAGTCTTGAAGGCGTTGCCGGAGTAGGGCCGACACGGCGTCGTGACCTGCTCAAGCACTTTGGTGGTTTGCAGGAATTGTCCCGCGCCAGCATCGAAGAAATCGCAAAAGCGCCCGGAATAAGTAAAAAGCTTGCAGAGTCGATTTATGCGAACCTGCACAGCGAGTAGAATGCCCGCTCACCTCGTAGCAAGTTGTGCCGATGAATATCCCTAATCTGATCACCGTTCTACGTGTCCTCCTGATTCCGATCTTCATTCTGCTGTTTTATCTGCCGTACCACTGGAGCTACATGGCAGCCAGTAGCGTCTTCGCTTTTGCCGCGGCGACCGACTGGCTCGATGGTTATCTGGCTCGCCGTCTGGAGCAGAGCACGCCGTTTGGCGCGTTTCTCGATCCCGTCGCGGACAAACTGATGGTTGCAGTGGCGCTCGTGTTGCTGGTTCAGGCCCACGCCAATCTATGGCTGACGTTGCCTGCGGCGGTGATTATCGGCCGTGAGATCGTTATTTCCGCTTTGCGCGAATGGATGGCCGAATTGGGCGCCAGGGCGCAGGTGGCGGTATCGAACCTGGGCAAATGGAAGACCGCCGCACAAATGCTGGCGCTGGTCATCCTGCTGGCTAATCCACCCGCGTTCACATTCTGGGTGGTGCTGGGTTACGTGTTGCTGATTCTCGCTGCAGGCCTGACTTTGTGGTCGATGCTGCAATACCTGAGAGCAGCATGGCCGCATCTGAAAACCACCGCTGATAAAAAATAAGTTTTTAAAACAAAGGGTTGACGGCGCGGTTTGAATGTATAGAATAGCGCCCGTCACCAAGATGCGGGAATAGCTCAGTTGGTAGAGCACGACCTTGCCAAGGTCGGGGTCGCGAGTTCGAGTCTCGTTTCCCGCTCCAAGTTTGTACACATTGAGTGTTTGTTGTTTGAGCACTGGATGTTTGAGGCCGAGTAGCAAAATGGTTATGCCGCGGATTGCAAATCCGCTTACGCCGGTTCGATTCCGACCTCGGCCTCCACTATTAAAGAACCCGAAGATTAACGTCTTCGGGTTTTTTATTGCTTTCGAATTGGCGAAGCCATCACTGCCACCAGAGCTGGTTTCTCTATCTCGCCCTCATCGACCTGATCGTGGTACTCCAGGGCGCGTTCAGTGCGATGCCTCTGCCGTCTTTATCTTTCGAGTTTGTCGAGCGCTTCGTTGAGGCCCGAGATTGCAGATAGCGCCCACACGTGGTGCTGCTCTGTACTGTGCCCGACAGTGATGTCGTATCCGAGCATTGCTGATGCGTGAGAGCGCAGCCGTTCGATGTTTTCGGCAGCGTATGGAGCGCGTTCCTTAAAATACTCATCCAGTCCTTTCGTGAGGATAGATATCGCGCTGAATGCCGCAGCATGCAGAAACAGGTCGTCTGTCCCGCGTGCAGCGCTGAGAAGATCCTCTATTTTGTTGAGAGCCTGTTTCGGGTTAATCATCAGCAATCTCGATCAATAAGGGGGGGGTGAAGCCAGCAGCTACTGCTCGGCCTGCATGACTGCCACTGGCATTCCGTCCAGATGTTTAGGGCCAGGAGGCCTGAATGGCTGCGTCGAACAGAGGGCCCGTGATCCGGCGGTCACTGTATTCGCTGACGAAATAATTGATTCGGTTAGCCAGGTGCTGAATGGATAGCCAGCCCAGGCCATGGTAGTCCCGCAATTCCTCGTCGTTGAGCTTAATCAGGGATTCGTAACTCAAGAAGGACGCCTCGCAGTTGACGAGGACATAGATTGAGCCATCTCCCGCGCGAAGAAGCTGCCAGTAGCCATCCGTAATGTGATGTGTCGCAGGCGTGAGGTGAATCAGATCCATGTTTGATTTTCGTCCGTTACCTTGTAGCGACTCACCATAACATGGCTGCGAGCCACGATCCTGTAGTGTCCGCTCCTGGCCCGAAGGTGGACGTTTTTTAACCTGTTCATCGCTCGAAATGTCCTCGCGCCATGACCAGTCGTCTGAATCTAAGAAATTCGAGTGCAGAGTCCGTTTTTTGTGGTCTCAGTTGTTTCATTTTTAAGAAAAAACCAAAAATGGTCCTTAAAAGAAAATTTGCTGAAGACAGCCGGGACCTTTTATCCCAGCTCAACCTTGCCACGGCGGAAATGATGTCATTGCCGATCAGTAGCATTGGCAGCTGCGAGTGGCGGATTGCTCAATCACGCCAGGAGCAGGCGTTTTTGAGGTGGCACTGCTACATAAGCAATGAAAATGTAGTGAGGCTCAAAGAGCCTCGCTTAGCCACTGCGTGCGTGGCCTGATTTTAAAAACGGCTCTGATGCGCACAAGCATTTCTGCATCTGATACGCGCTGATGGCGTGCGCCGGACTAGCGCGAATGCTGAGGCGGTCCGAGAGGTATAACTCCACCGTAGCGGCCTTTGGATTGGTTACCGCTGGGTAGGGTGGTCACGTCTCTCAGATGCATTTTTTGCAGAAAGTGCATTTCAATGGTTTCAGGCGCACGCCTGATTCGCGGGGTTGTTCCAACAATCTGGCCCTCATATCGCACTTTTCTTGATTTTCCCGATCTATGTCTGTCCCGACCGCGCTGATTTCCCGCGCGGACAGCGAATCAGACCTGGTGCCGATGGATCGCACATTACCCGCATGTTTCACTCAATGGATGCGCCAGCCGCTCGTGCTGGCGGTGGTTTTTCTGCTGGGTGTCTGCGGTTGTAGCCAGCAGCAGGGCCGCGATATCGCAAATCAATTCAGCAAAGGCAAACCTGACGAGATCTTCCAGACCAGCGTTGACCGAATGGCTACGTTAGGCATGCACGATAATCTGCAAAGTCTGTATTTGCTGATGAACAAGCTTTACATGCGCAATCCTGACCAGTGGCGTCAATCGGGCTACACCGATGAGGTCAGTGCTGCGCGGGCGATTCGTCAGGCCATCGAACAGCGTCAGCCGTTGCCGGCTCTTGGGGATCGCCGTGACTTGGCGGCGCTGAGCTATTCCTTGAGTCCGGAGTTTCGCGGCGACCGTGTGGGCGCATTCATCTACGCCATTGGCAGCATGCTGATCACCGCGCACGGTGGTCGCACCGAGTTTTATGTGACGGACTCCATCAATCCGCAGTTTGTCAGCAATGCCGCGCGCAATATCGAAAAAGCCACCTGGCTGCTCAGCCAGCGTCAGGATGCCAATGGCGTCCTGTTGCTGTTTTCCAACGAGATATCCGACCAGACCAGTAACCTGAGTTTCGCCGTGGAGTTTGGCAAGATAGTCGCCCGGCTGGATTTGCTGGCGCAGATTCTGGATGAGCGTTACCGGCGTATCGGTCTTAATTACGCGCAAAGTTTATTGCTGATGAATTTTCTGCCGGTGCAGTAGTGATCCGGGTTGTCATCCAGCCCGGCAATACTTACTTGGCAGGCATATTCTTCAATAGCTCATCAAGCACGGGCGCCATCTTGGTTTCCGTCCCTTGCCACTTCATCATTGATAATCCGCCTTTGCCCCGCAGGTAGTAATGTGCGGCACCCAATCGACGTTTTTCGCTGTCCCATATCTCCAGATCTGCGCTGGACAGATACGGCACGATATCCCAGGTGCGATACGCAACATACGTAAGCCGGTAGGCGCAGCTGGCTGGCACCTGGGTATAGACTTCGGAGTTGATACCGCGGTCCGAGAGCCCACGTTGCACCACTGGGACAAAATCCGTAACCAGCACTTTGGGATTCTGCTCAATGCAGATATTCGTCGGACGCACCGTAAGCGGCTCGACTTCAATCGACGTGCAGCCACTCAATACGCCCAGTCCTGCGAGTACCAAACCACTTGCCAATGCCTTCATCAAAACCGGTTCCTTCCTGGAGTGCAGACCCCTATTGATGGGGTGCTTCAAAGTAATACGCCGCATGAGTTCGCGGCGGGGCGGCATAGTGCCATGTCTGCTCTGGGTAGAATAGGGCGGCGAGGTTAAATAGACATTTCGTGTAAACGTGAGCCTGACAATCCAGTAATATGCGCACTGCTTGTAGGCCGCCAACCTTGCCCCATGGAATGGAACCTGATGATCGACTTTTCGGTAGCGTTACTTTTTGCAGGCGCTTGCCTTGCGCTCACCCTGACACCCGGCCCGGACATGTTGTTGATCGCATCCCGGAGCATGAGTCAGGGCAGGGCATCGGGATTTGTTTCGCTGGCGGGCATTCAGGCAGGGACTTACTGTCATGCGCTGGCGGCGGCCTTGGGTCTGTCACAGTTACTGATTGCTGTGCCCACTGCCTACGATGTTGTCCGATTCGCAGGTGCCGCCTATCTGGCATTTCTCGCATGGAAGGCTTTCACCAGTACCGCCTCGCCGCTTGTGGCCAGCGGAAGCCTCGCGTCGACGCCGCTTGCCCGCATCTTTCGTCAAGGATTATTCACCAATCTGCTTAATCCGAAAATGGCACTGTTCGTTCTGGCTCTGTTTCCACAATTCGTCGATCTAACTAAAGGATCGGTGATTGCCCAGATGCTGATATTCGCGACCATCCTGAACGTCATTGGTTTGTTCGTGAACGGTTCCGTGATCGTCCTGGCGAGTAAGTTAGGGAGCAAACTTTCAGCAAATGCCCGGATTGCGAAGGCGCTTAATCAACTTCTGGGCGCCGTGTTTATCGGCTTGGCTTGTCGATTGGCGCTGGTGTCCGACAAGTAAGCGATATGCGCATATACCTATAACCCGGCTAAATCGAGGGGCGACAGCGCTAGTTTTCCAGGCTGTCGTCCCGCATATTCTCCACGTCAGTCAGAAGCGTTGGCCCTTGTGGATTCCATTGCAAGACCTCTCTGGTCCGGGTGCTGGAAGCGGACATTTCTTTACTGACGAAAGGGTTTAGCCAGCCAAAATGAGCGGCTGCGTTTTCGGCTTGCACAGCAACTAACGGCAGCCGCCACTTATGGGCGATCATCTCCGCGATACTTCTGAACGAAACAGACTCTTCAGCGGTGGCGTGATAGCGCGAACCTGATTCCTGCCTTTCCAGGGCAAGCCGATATAGCTGCGCCGTGTCGTCGATATGCGTTGCGGACCAGCTATTGAGTGCGCCTTCGATATAGGCAGATATTCCAGTCTTGCGGGCTAACTCAATGACTTCCGTTACCAGGCCCTGCTTTCTGGTGTCGTGAATCTGGGAAAGGCGCATGACTGAGACGTTAACCCCGCGCTGATACAGTTCAAGCCCCGCCAGTTCCGAGGCCACCCTTGGGTTGGGATGGTCAGGATTAAAACAGTGCTCGAGCGCTTTTTGCCCGGGGACTGTCGAGCCCATTGCCGTGCTTGATGTAATGATCAGCGGGCGGTGGCTGCCTTCGAGCGCTGCACCGAGAGCAAGGATTGCACGTCGATCTTTCTGGCAGTTTTCCACGAAGTTCGCAAAGTTGTGATCGAAGGCGGTATGGATTACGCCATCGCATTCACCAGTGGCACGTTGCAAACTGTGCAGGTCTTCGATATCTCCCCTGTAAGCCTGCGCACCTATTGCTGTCAGCGCTTGCCTGCCTGACTCGGAACGCGTCAGCCCTATTACCTGATGCCCTGATGCAATGAGATCCGCCGCGACATGGGAGCCAATAAACCCTGTTGAACCGGTTAAAAAAATACGCATGATCGAATTCTCTATGTGCTGATTCGATACAGTGCGCTTAAGCTGCATCCTGTAAAAGCAGGGACATTATCAGGGTATAAATACTACTGGGATAAATATGCCGGACCCGTCGAATAACGCGCTTGGACTTTACTTGAAAGATTGCCGGGGTCGTATTGATCCCTCAGCTCTTGGATTACCGACAGGCCGACGTCGCACGCCCGGTCTACGTCGTGAGGAGGTCGCGGCCCGGGCAAACATCAGCCCAACCTGGTATACGTGGCTTGAGCAAGGGCGGGGCGGTAGCCCGTCTGCCCAAGTGTTGAACCGGATTGTCGAAAGTCTTTTGTTAACCGACTCCGAGCGAGAGCACGTTTTCCTGCTCGCTTTCGGACACCCGCCAGAAGTGGTTTACAAACCATCTGAGGGTGTTACACCCCGGCTGCAACGTCTGTTGGATAGTTTCGAGACCAGCCCGGCCATTATCAAAAGCGCGACATGGGATGTGCTTGCCTGGAACCGTGCCGCAGCGACAGTACTCACCGACTACGGGACATTGCCGGTTGAACAGCGCAATATCCTGCGGCTGATTTTCTGCAGCCCGAAGATCCGCGCGGGTCAACTTGACTGGGAAGCAACGGCCAGGTTTGTGGTCGGTGCATTCAGGGCAGATGCGATTCGTGCCGGTGCCCATTCCGAAGTCATCAGGCTTGTAGAGGAGCTCTGTGCACTAAGCCCTGAGTTTGCTTCGTTCTGGCGTGACAATGATGTGCGTGTCCATGGCGACGGAATCAAACGCCTGCGCCACGAAACCCTCGGATTGATCGAGCTCGAATATTCCGGCTTTGCTGTAGAAGGGCGCCCAGACCTGGGCATGATTGTTTACAGCCCTATGACGACGGCGGATGCCGACCGGATCCGTGCACTTATTCAAGCTTCGGGAGCCAACTGACATGAGATCAATTTCCCGGATCATCGCCGGTTGACCGGCGCCAGCCTGGTATAAGAAGTGCTCGGCATTGCCCTGACTGTCTGCGCATTGGTTGCCTGGCTGAAACAAGCTCACCGACCGCTCGGCAAGGGTGGCCGCGTTTCGACCTGTTCAAGGCTCACGCGGTAGGTGGTGTAGGTGTCGCCGTCCTCCAGGTAAAGGTTGCTCCGATAAACCGAGACAGCGCCTTTGAGTTTGATGTGCAGGCCGTTGGAGACACACTGGATGACCACGTCTTTCAAGTCAGTGTCCGAGACCAGGAAGGGCGGGGTTTTGCCGAGGCGCACCTTCATTGTCTCTTCACTCCTTCCGCGGCCGTCTTTGACGTAGAAACTCAGGTTTTTGGGCTCATCAGGATCTCTGGCATCCTGAACGACGTAGATCGACTGCCCCGAAATGAAGTCTTGCGTGAGGACTATCTCAGAAGGAAATTCCGGTTTGTGCAGGTATGCATAGATGAAAAAGCCTACGAGAAAGAGCGAAAAGATAATCGCGAGAAACTTTTTAACTCTGACTACAAGGGTTTGCCATTCGGTCTTGTTCATGGGGTTCAGCTGTAATTGAAGGAGAATAGCCACAAGCATCGAATCGGCTTGCAGTGCATCGGACTGTAAAGAAACCACTCATCGATCTCAGCGTTGCATAACGGCATCAATTTGGGCAGTTCAACTGTTCAGCGCGAAGATCAATGGTGAAGAGTTTGCTGTTTCTCGCGAGGTAGTAATGCTCCTGATGAATCTTGAACCTTCGCATCATCGCCAACAACTGCGGTTCCTTGCAGGCCAATTGCTCTAGACCAAGGCGTATTTTCGCCTCCATGCTGACCTTGCGTTCCTCCGAGAGGCTGCTTGCTTCAAGGTCGATCCTGTAGCGGTAAATGATAGTGTCGCTGTACATCAAGCCGACGTACTCAAGGGTGGTTATTGCATCCAGCTGTTTTGGCAGGGTCGCGTCCAGCCGGGCCAGCCGCTCGACCAGCAGCGCCTGTTGGGCCTCGTTCTCCTGCTCGGCCTTGAACGCGAAATAGCGTCCAAACCCGGCAATCAGTACCACCGCAGCGATACCCAGATACAAGTTACGTGGGTTGCGCCGTTTCTTGGGCGCCAGCTTCATCAACATATTGAATCACTCGTCCTGAGCATGAAAAATCCCCTGGCGAAACCAGAAGCCAAGGATAAAAACGACATAGCCTGACACAACAGAGAGGCACTCTGCCAATCCAGGGGGGGGCACTGGCCCACAATCGCTCTTGAGGCTGGAGTTCCAAACGTGAATCGGCCGGACGCTTATCGACAGTTTGAACTGCCGCGCCCTCAAGCTGCCAAAACAGCACCACCATGAGGACAGTGAAATGACTGACGAAAAGAAAGAACCGCCAAAGGATGACACACCCGCGCATTCCACCAAGGAAGAGCGTGAGCGTCTGGAGGATTTCAATAAGGGTGGTATTCCGCCAGGCGCTTGTTGAGAGACCAGCGCTTGATCGCTATTCGCGACTGGCTTCGGGCGCGCGAATAGCGATGGTCTGATGATCTTCGTGTGGGACTAACGAGGCTCTTCGGCTGGTTCCCGAGTAATTCGGCCGGCTTTTACCTCATCTGCAAAGCTGAGAAGGCTCGCTTCGGAAGCTTCATAGTTATTGACGATTTCCCTTATGGCATCAGCTTCCGTCTGATTGCCGGTAGCCTCTAAATCCCGAGCTTTCTTGTGCAGGTCCGCGGAAGACCACTTGAGCAGAAACGCTGCCGATATAAGTGCATCCCGAAGTTCCTGATTATCCCTGGTCATGCCTGTCTGGTCCTTTCAAAGTCGACCTCTATAGTTCAGAGGGCGGAGACGCGCCAAATTGTATTTTGAATAGGCGCTCGATATTTAGCGAGAAAAGGGCTGAGTCGCGGCTGAGGTTGAATCGGTGCAGTTCAGCCTGGACATCTTATTGGATCAGCAAGGTTGTCGAGGCCCGGAAACAATAAGAGCTTACGCCAGAAACCTGTGTAAGCCCTTGATTTAAAATGCTGCCCTGAGCCAGTATCGCATCGGCAGTCCAGGGCGACGCATTCTAAGTCCCGGTCTAATCGTTTGACAATCATAATGAAAAATATAAACAAGCCCGCATGATGGCGGGCTTACGCCTCTGGTTCAGAGGTCCTTTTTGATCTCTTTGTCGATATGCTTGTCGGCCTTGTGCCGCTCTTTGTCATCATGTTTGGCGCCTTTATCAACCTCGTCGGCGTCGTGCTTCACACCTTTATCCAGTTCCTTTCCATCGTGCTCGACGCCCTTGTCCAGTTCACGATTATCATGCCGAATGCCTTTTTCCAGTTCGCTCTCAGCGAAGGCGAGCGGTACTGCCGTGCCCACCAGGAAGACAGCCGTTATTGCCGACAGAATGAATTTGCTCATTATCTTTCCCCTAAGCGTGAAAAACTGATCCCTCATGGATCATCAGTTTCGAGCATAGGCCAGGGATATAGGGCCTTCAAGTTGCTCGCAAAGGTTACCAAACGGTGGACCTGTAGGAGCGCACGTGTAATGGTCCAGTTTTTTTGGACCGTTCCGTAGGAGTGTTAGGCCGCCAGTTTTTCGAAAACAGCTGGCGGCAGGTTATTCGAGGCAGAGTGGCAACGTCGATGGTTGTAGTGAGCAATAAAATCCATCACGTCTCGTTCTGCCTCGAAGTGATTCGAGTAACCGTTCTCAGGTGACCAATCGTGTTTCTGTGATCGGAAGTAGCGTTCCACTACCGCATTGTCCCAACAGTTTCCGCGCCGACTCATGCTCTGCACGATTTGCTTCTCGGCCAGATAGCTAACGAAGCGGTCAGCGGTGTATTGGCATCCCTGATCCGAGTGAAACACCAGCTCGGAAGAAGGTCGGCGCAGCCCCACCGCAAGTCGTAAAGCCTGCAATGAAAGCTCGGTATCGGCCGTCCTTGAAAACGCCCAGCCAACGATCCTGCGCGAGAAAAGATCCATCACAATTGCCAGGTACAGCCAACTACCACCGACACGGATATAGGTAATGTCTCCCGCCCAGAACGTGTTGGGATGTTCAGGGTTAAAGCGTCGTGCCAGCACATTGGGCGCAATGTTGGACGGTTTGGTAGCCCGTCGATAGTGCGCATGCTGTGCCCGACGCCTCACCAAACCCAGACTCTTCATCAAGCTGCGCATACGATGACGCCCCATTTGGACGCCTTGTGCCTTCAGCGCTTTAACAAATCCGCGACTGCCCAGCGCGCCTCGATGTTCTTTGTGCAAAAGCCGGATCTTCTTCTCTAACTGCGGCTCGATACTGCGTTTAGCTCGAGGCCGACGCATGGCGTAATAACTGCTGCGAGGTATGCTCAGTACGCAGCACAAGCGTCGAACCGACAGCTTCTTTGTAGCGCCCTCAATCATTTTCTTCGGCCAAACAGCACCTTTAGATGAGAGGGCAACTGCTTTTTTAAAACATCGTTCTCGGCCTCCAGCAGTGCCAATCTGGCCTGCAGCGAGTCGATGAGATCTTGATCCTGAGGCCGGGTAGTTTGCGCGGCTCCTACCTGCTCCTTGCGCCACCGTGAAACCCAGCGCCGCAACGCGGTAGGCCCTACGCCAGTCTGCTCACACGCTTTAGGCACTGAGTAATTCAACTCAACGACAAGGCGAATAGCCTCGGCTTTTTCTTCGGCTGTAACGACCCGAAATCCCATGATGCTTCCTTAGGTTGATACTCCTACATCATGGTCCATAAATATTGAGCCACAACAACGAGCAACGCGAGGCCGCGATAGCGGTGCATCAGGCTAACCGCCATCGCTGCCTCGCAGTGCTCGTGCGCTCCACAAAGCATTACATTTACATCGCGTTCGACGATCGACCGGTGGCGGCGGTAGAAGAGAGGAGCAGCAGTCCCCGCCACTCTGGCTGTCAGAATCAAGCCAGGCCGGTTGAATTGTCGGCGGCTCTCCCTGTCAGTTTTTCTTTTAGGGAGGAACGCTCATGGCAGTCACACTGAAAATGCTCAAAGGCGAGGAAATCCCAAGCGCGCATCGCCGCCCGGATCTAGAGGCTCTGATCGAAGTGAAAAGTCACGACGGATCGCTTCATTATCTGGAGTCAGAAGAAGAGGCGGCGAATCTGGTTGTGGATTTGCACAAGGAAGATCAAGAGGAGGGCGGCTGACAAAGACGCTAAACGCCAGGCAAAGAAAAGCCCGCGATGGGGGAAAGCGGGCCAAGGCCTGATAGAGCCTGCGATTAGATTACGAGGCTCTATGTGAAAACGTTGTGAAGAATGACTGGTTCAGCGCAAGAATTTGCTGTTTTATCTGCTCTCCATGTTGAAAACTAAAACACGATAATAAGCCGCCAGCCAGCCAATTCCGGTCCATCCCGACAGCAGATTCAGCTTGAAGATTGAATTGCTGATTTCAAGCCTGTGAGAGATGGCGTAGAGGTAAGGGTAGAAATACAGCCCGACAGCGCTGGTGATGAACAAAAGGTTTGCGGTAGTAGCCCCCAGGCCTTCGCCATTTCGACACAAGTAGCTGAGCGTAAGTAGAAGTATCAGCAGGGCCAAGTTGAAGATATGCATCCAAAGCGCCTTATAAAGTGATCGTCGCACAGGTAGAGGCGTTATGACATCACTATGGGCGTGCGGTGCAGATAACCCGGCTCTAAAAGAATCTATCGGGTCGATAGACTGAATGAAAAAGCCCGGTGCTTGGCGGGTCTACCTTGAAGACGGGAAATAAATCGGCGTTGGATTGTCTACTCTTGACCAAACTACTGAGCCAGTGGAGTACGCACGATGTATCTAAAACCAGACATCCAGCGAATTTTTGAAACAGCGTTCTTGCCCTCGAGGTGCGAATGCGTCATCGGTGCAAACGACTGCTTCTCGTTGAAGCTCATCAATCCCCAATCGGGCGATATCGAGTTGTATCTTGCGGCGGTGCCTTTGGCTGAGCTTTCCACCAGCAGATCCATCGCCAGGTTGGTGCTCTCATTGAGAGAGCAAAGAGACCTTATGGGCAAGATGGACCTGTCCATGAAGCGACTGGCGTAGAGCAGGCACGAAAAGCCCGCCGGAGGGCCAATCAGTAGTTTGCAGCAATGGCCTGAGCCAGTTGAAGGTCAGACATCAGAGGCTGGTTGGCAGTCGAGCGGTAGTGCTGAACAGCCTGTTCAAACTGCGCACCACGGATATCGCCATCTGAGCCAATAAAAGCCAGAGCGTCGTCACGGGCAGGCGTGAAAAAATCAGCGATTTTTTCGGATGACATTAAGGTCGCCAAAGACGTCCCGACCGTACTTAGACGGATGTATTCAGCGGCCTCTACCTGAGCGCCGGTCAAGGTTGCCAGAGCTATTACCACAGCCTTCCATGAGTTCATTCTTCAATACGTCCATTGCATTTTTGTGGGGGTGGCAAAATAGCATGAGGTGGTAATCACAAGATACGAAAATTCTGGTGCCTGGCTGAACCCACAGACACACACTTTACAACTCGTATCATTGCGCTGGAGGGACCACCTTGATCATGAAACCGGCGAGAAAGCGCGGTGTAGCACTGGCATGGTGAGTTGTATGATCGTGCAAGCGCATCCTGGCTGACCAGTTTCACTTGCCTGAGCACACGGTTTTCAAAGGTCAGGGCGACTCATTCGGGGAGGGTGCCGGACCATGAGGTGTGTCACCTCGAATTGATCACTGCGTGCTGAGGCTATTTGCAGGTTTGCAGGTCTGCGGAGAGCTTTGAGCTTGGGAGATTAAGGTGCTGCGACCGCTTGGAGATACTCGGCACTATCACCCTGACCTACGCAGCTCACGATTGAGGTTTGAAAGTTTGGCCGTATGTCTGACTGCACAAGACATGTCCGGCGCAAGCTCAGGATCATTTGGCTAGTCATCGCCCTTGAGCGAAAATTTACCTTGCATGATAGTGACGCACTCGCCGGAAATTCTGACCTCTTCCGTACCATCGTCGATGTATCGCACATTGATAACGCTCGGCCGTCCTACACTTACTCCTTGCACTACACGAGCTGTCATTTTCTTCCTGGAGTACAAGCTCGCGAGCAACGCAACGGTTGCAGCCGTTGCGCTACCTGTTCCAGGATCTTCGGTCATACGATTAGTGAAAGTCCGAGCCTCCAGATTGACATCGGCGGTGTCATCCAAGCCTCCCGAGACTTTCGTATACGCGTAAATCGAGGTAGCTCCGCTCACAGGCACTGTAAGCCTGAACTCCGCGAGATTCGGGACGCATTGCCTTAACGCATCCTGGCTCTTTAGCTCGACAATAATGAATGGCAAGCCTACGGATGCAACTTGTGGGACATGAGTGGCGATCTCTATTTGATCAGGACTCAAAGACAGGCACGCTGCGACGAGGTGCGTGGGCAGCTAGAACACGTGCTGGACGCTGCCAAATCCAGAAACCTCCGGACGGGGGAGAACCCAGCTCGATGGCGGGGGTATCTGGAAAACTGCATACTCACGAGCTAACATGGTTCGAATGACAAGAGGGCAAGTTTCTAAAATTAAAGTTGAAGTAGTTAATTGTAAGGCGTTGGAGATATCTGAAAAAAATGTGTCTATGGAGCTCCATCATAATCAGATTCCTCAGCGGAATGGCGGGGTCGGGTACATAATAGATCTAACTTGCTATCACTCATGCCGTGGGAGCATGAAGCAGTCGATCAACTCAGGCGTGTTTGATCAGGTTTAACTAGGATCATTAAAGGAGTAGATACATGGTGAACATCAATTCAAAATCAGTAAAAGATTTGGTTCTTTCATCACCATACAAAAAAATAGTAGACGAGTTAAAAAAAGAGCTCAAGCTGAAGGTGTTAGAAGATTACGAAGATATATTCAATCGCTTGGATACCGACGCTGTCAATAGGTCCGGCTTAGACGTGACATCGCTTGAAAGCCTGTTTTCAGAAAGAGCAGGCGAGCTGAAATCATACTCTATAAATAAGCACAAACTAATGAGCGGAATCCAAGAAGAGCAAGAGTACTCCCGCGGGGAGGAACCGGAAGCAATGGATAGAGACTCTAACATTGTGAGCAAGGGGTATGTCCCGGGGTTTCTGCTTGCTAATGCGATAGAATATTTATTAGATGAAAAAAGTAAAAAGGAACTCGAAGACTACTTAAAAGAGTCACGAATTCCTGGGGCGAAAAGTTATGCTAAACAAGTCGCCACTTTTAAACTATGAGACTATAGTTCGCAGAACATCCAGCTGTCATATCGCCGCTACCGACGCTCTGAACACACCACGCTGGAGCGCAAACCCGATGGCGAAGTAATCATCAGGACGGCACCAGCAAAACCTTTATTTACAACTAACTGGGCCAGATCGTGACGCATACCGATGGAAAGGGCCAGACAACTCAACTGCTGCGCAACGACCGTGATCAGCCCAAATGGTGGAAGGATGCCAAAGGGCAGGCCATCACCTATGAATACGACAAGGCCAGGCGCTGGGAGACGCACAGGTCATCGATCCTCATATTGCGCGCATGCTTCACACAGAGGTACAGGCCCTGAACGTAGCCGTTTGCGCTGTGTGAACACCCAGATACCTTGATGCGTTCAGGCATCTCCAAGGAAACGCTGCGCGCCATGCTTGAGGCGGGCGCGGTGCGCTGGTGAGTCGTCATGACGGCAAGTAGCGCGGTATCGGTGATCAGTTGTACAGCTTCTTTCGTGAGGGACATATTTCAGGTCTCTGTGGGGAAGGGGTTGATGCGGTCGATCAGGTGCGCGGCTTGATTGGCGCTTCGTCGCGGCTGAACAGTTGGTCGTGTTTTTCCTGAAACAACGAGATACGGCCGCCACTACCGACGTGCATCGGCGTGTCGAGGCTCGTGTTCTCGCTACGGGTGCCGCGCTTGGTCGGCACCTTGTAGTCGAGCTTGTGCTTGATCTTCACCTGGTGGGATTCGCCGATCTGGGAGAAGTCCAGGGTGACGACCAGCTTCCCGGCTTTGCCATGGTCAACAACCCCGGCGGCTACTTCGGAAATGGCGTGGCCGATCTGGCTGGCGAAAGCACCGCCGTTCAGCTCTTCGAGAAACTCGGCGGTATCGGTTGCGGTGGACATGGGCATTTCTCCGGAAGGGCCTTTAGCCCGCTTGGTGGGATTGATGATTGAGGGGGCGACGTCGTTGGTAGGCGCGGGATTGCATTCGCCGGCCTCCGTGACCGGATGCGATATAGTGGCTATTTGGTTTGAGTTGGGGTATTACGGGTGACCGGCATGGAGCCGGCTCGAGGGATACTATGAAAAAATATCTGTACGGAAAAGAAAGGTTTCTTAAAGGTTTAATTGAGGGAAAAAAAGGAATCAGGTTGAGCGATATCGCCTACTACTCAATTATGGAAAATGAGAATATGCGTGATGATGAGCTCGCCAAAGAGTTTTATTATGATAAAAACCAAATACAGCTGACTATTGCAGGTAGAACATTAAATCCGCTGGAAATGTCGGCCAATCCGTCATTTGTCGTATCACCATACCGATGCTTTTGTGTTTGCCTGAGTGGCAAAAATAACGATCCTGAGCTGTTTGATAGATTCAAAGCCGACGTTTGTATTGAGATCGATGTGAAAAAGCTAGTGAGTTTTCTTACTGTAGCTGCAAGTAATTTTGAAGGAATGACCGTTGTACATAATCCGGTTGATTATTATCCAGCTATTATGGTCGGCCCTTTGCCTGATTTTAATGCCGCCGTATTTTACAAGCGTGATATCTACAAGGTTGAGGATGAGTATCGAATTGCATTAACTGTCCCAATGCACCGTGAATACTTCAAGTCTCAAGATGGCGAACTTGTAAGGATATTTTCAGATGATTCAGAAGACCTTCGGCACATGTCTGTAGATGGTAACGAGGAGTGGATAAATAGGAGTTATGTCACAGCTGTTACCTATCGAAATCATTCATCAGAATCTGGCTCCGCTAGCCCTGCCTCTTTGAGCTGACGCGCTAGTCTTTGGGTTATCACAAACCCTGACGGTGCTGGTGTTAGGATTCGCTTCGCCTCATCGGCTGGTGCTTCCACTAGGTACAGCACCATTGTCTGATAGAGCTCCCGCCGATTGTCGAAGCTGTGGGCTTTCATCAACTGCGGCAATTTTGTTGATCCCGACCGGAACCTCGACCTTGAAAGTCTCGATTCCCATCTTGTCCTTCTCGGCCTTTTGCCGCGCCCGGTAATCCGCTGAGTGCTTCGCCGCTGCTGTTGGTGTCATTATGAGCTTCGAGTCCGTGTACTGGTATGTACAGCCACTGCTGTCGGCGGCGCTGGGCAACTCGGCATTGCAGGCGTCTCATGCGGAGACCTTCGTCTGATGCCATGCACCGGCCGCGTAAAACAAACTTGCCGCCTGCGCCTCGTGCAATGAAACCTGAGCCGGTATAGCGATCCAGCCCGATGCCACCAGGTGGTTCTGATTGCAGCTACCGCGCAACTCCAGGTAGTAATGCTCGATGGCATCCGTCAGATGCTCGACCTTGTAGATGCCCTCAGGCGATATCTCCACCGACTTGACGTACTCAACGCCGCGCTCGTCCCGACACATCGCGCTGATGAAGATCGTCCAGCGGTAGGAGAAATCGAATAGGGCGTTTGCGATCGCCAAGCTGCGGATCTGCTTGTGGCTCTTCCAATTCACCATGATCTGTAAGCCGCTTGGGTCGATGTTTACGACGGCGACGTGCTTGGTGTTGAGCAGGGCGCGGCAACTGCGCTCGGCGCGTGCAAAGCAGTTATCCGCTTTGCGCCGTTTCATATCGAGGCCGCCATCTTGCGCAGCGTGCCTCGCTCAGTGCGGCTGAGCGCTGGCTTCTTCCGCTTGAGCACCGTCTCAGGATCGATGGTGCTTTTTCGGACTGGGGGCAGTGGATGATCCGGAACGCCCGGCCCGATCTGCATCTGCCCTCCAGATGCAAAGAAGGCAGCTTTCGCCGCCTCGAGTTGAGATTGCCGCTGGTTGGCGGCAAGAATGAAGTTGTCTGTCATGTTCAATCCTCCAGGCGGTGGGCTTGGGCCCGTGCTTTATCCACGACCTCGTCAACCATCCTCCCGAGCTCCAGATTGAACTGGACCAGCTCTTGGTGGAGCATCGCGATGTACTCGTCATCTCGTCTGATGGTCTCGATATAGAGGCGGCAGTCTTCATCCTGGCGCGGATCGAATGACAGGAAATCCCACCATGCCCTGCCCGTAATGAACATGCAGCCCTGAACCTGCGGCTTGTGGTCATCGGGCATTCCTTCAAGCCAGGTGCGGACGTGGACCGCCTCATTGAAAGGGCATTTCGACTCAATACCCCCGTACTCGCCAATCAACCCGTCCGGCGAGCAGTCGTACTTCGGATGAACTAAGAAGCCCGACTTGATGACGGTATTCCCGGTCAGGATTTCGTAAAAGTCGTGACTGGACTGCTCAACCTTAGTGCCCCATGCCAACGATTTGCTGCTGACTGAGTGCTTCGATCGCGTTCAAAAGCCAACTCGCGCATGTAGGTATGCGGGCGGCAAGTGGTTTGCGCTTGCCGTGTTTGTCATGATCGCCCCAAGGCAACGACGCAAAGAGAGGAATCGCGCGCTTGCGAACCAAGTTGGGATGAATCAACTGATGGACAGATGCTCAATGGAATTCGTCGCCCGCCGATGTTGGCGACGTATCGAGACCAGGGTCATAGCAATCCTACTCGCTGCCGGGCCGCTCTCGATGGGTTTTCAGGTTTCTCAATGGCCCCTCGGCGACTGGTTACACCAAACAAGTGGCAGAGGTGCCCAGCGGCTACGACAAGGCAACCACCCAGCGCGACCTACGTCTGGGCACGCTTTCCGATAAGACGACTGAGGCTGCTGGAAAATTTGAGGCGGCTTCTGCCAGTGCGGTCTGGCTGCAGACACCGCGAACCAAGCTGCAAAAAAGGTCAAAAAAGCGGTAGAGCGGGTTAGCCCGTAGCGCGCCACGATTTCAGAAACTGCCATTCGTGGCGCGAGTGATCCCTAGCTCGGCTGTTTGTTATCTCTCCTCCTCCGTGACTCAATAAACGTAGCGACAGCAACAGTAATAGTTCTACTTGCGTATAGGTAAGTGCTCAGCACCGAGACAACCATCGAATAGACGAGCAGTGGCGTAATCGTACTTGGGAGCTTGGTGAGGCTATACACGAAGACGCCGCTTGTCGTTGTGCCCGAGGCTATTAAGGTAAGGTAGAGGGTCGACTTAATAGGCCCAAATCTCACCCCAGGAGCGCGAATCTGATCAAAGGCATTGACGATGATGAAAATGAGTAGGGGTACTGAGGCGATTGCTGCAATTGTTTGAAGCTTCGTGAGGGTTGGCTCCATGCCGATACTCCTTTATCTGATTGATGTGGGCCTGCACTCTTGAGTGCGCCGCATTCTAGATGCTCTAGCTTGCTTTGCTCGACTCATTTCCACAGCCGAGGGGCTCATATGACATTGAGATGGTCAAGAAACGGGATACGTGTACTGGTGGACGGGTTAGGACGCTGGCGGTCCTGCCGGGCGTCTATAGCGGGGCTGCAACGACTATGCGGGCTACGTAATAGTTTTCGATGGGTCAGATATCAGGGGGCAGCTGTAAGCAACCTGGATCGCTTTGCGATACGATTCACTGGGGACATGGATTACTTGATCGCCATCAGCCATTGGGATCCTGTAGACCGGACCGCCCACATTCTCTACTTCCAGACTTTGCGGCGAAAGCCAAGATTCTGCGTTAGGCGCAAAGCCAGCCGAAGACAGCTTGCTGCCGGTATATTCAACAACGATTGAAGCCTTGTCTCTATCTGCTTCGCTGAACTCTGGAGCGGATAGAACGATCTTTGCAGCGACATAGTGGATTGCTCCCACCCAGAGGTGGTGGGGAAGATACTGATCACTCACTTCCGATCTCCAGCCTTTGTTAAGTGGGGTGTGCCGCAGGGTTAGTGCGGCACGCGGAGTATCACTTTCGTTCGAAGATGATTTTGGCGCTAACCAAGTGCTGACCATTTATTGTGAGTGTGCAGAAGCTTTCCGGTAGAGCCTTGGTTGATTCATTTTTCATTGGTTCGCATTTCAATATTCCCTTCTTGTCGTCGAAGGGCAACTCGAAACCGGCCAATGTCTTGCTGAACGGAATTGTGTATTTCTGCGCGTAGCCCATCTGACCGATCACTGTAGGCTCGCCATCACCCATAAATCCGGATGTTGGGGTGGCGCACAAAGTACCAACCTTGCGCTCGCCGTCAATTATGTTGGCATCGCTATAACAGCTCATGTAGCCAATTTGGGCAGCAATTGCACCGGGACCTAAATTGGTCCACGTAGGTTGCGGTCCTACAGCGCATCCGCTGAGCAATGACAAGCCGAGAATGCAAGCAGTCAGCGAGGTGTTTTTTATGAGTGACATAGGATGAGCGTCCTTACTGGTAAAAGCCGACACCAATACCGGCAACCAGCCACTATTTCAAGCTCAAAGGTGTGGCGGTGGACAGACCAATGCCTTCAGCATCATTGCTTGAGCTTTCGGACCTGGCCGATTGCGGTATACGTCTGACGCCAGCGCCCGAATTGTGGGAATGGCTGCAAGCCGAGATACTCGCTGAGTCCGCTAGCATCCATAACGAAAATCACGCCCATCTAATAGACTCTGACATCCAGGTGATGTGGGCGTCTTCCAGTTACGTCAAACAAGGCCGCATTCTCCTCGGGCAAGCTGAGCAGGTCATGTTCCGCGCCGGGGGCTGGCAGAAAGCCCGGATGAAACAACAGGTGAGTGACTGGTTGAGCACGAGCTTTATCACACCGCCCAGGCCATAGATCAGTACGGCGCACCCAAGTTCAAGCAGGACGGTCAGCCCAAGTTTGAGATGCGCGGTCATGGCCTTGAAGAGTTCGTTGGCGTGCTTCGCGCTACATTGCGAGCCCTGACGTTCAGACTCTCGTGGATTCAGCAAACAAGCCTGCTGAGGTGGGTAAATTGAACATATCGAGGGCCTGCGGAACCTGTCTGCTTAGATCGGCCTGATCCTTGACAGGACCTTGACGGAATAGACCCATATAAGGGTGTATGCCAGAAGTAGTATCAGTGCAGTTGCTGGAACAAGAACGCTCCGAACAATCCATATCTCATTGGAGCTAAGAAGATTCCTGTTGGGGGGAATGGCCAAGGCGGTGATGGTGGCCATGGCAGTAATGAATGGCGCTTATCCGGATCCAAGCGGCGGAGCGACTCATTACTACGCGAATACCCTGTCGAGGGCTCCGGTCTGGGCGGCGAAGGCCAAGCTGACGTTGAAGCCTGTACGTCACGTCTTCTTCAAAGATGTTCTGTGGGCAGCGTTGCTTTGCGGCAGCCCGCTCGGACAGAGCGGATCCTCTATGAAACCCATGCCTTTGCAGGAATGGCAATCCTCGCGGAGTTCGAAGCGGTCGCAGCAACTCGAACACTGCCTAAAAATTGAGAATTGCTCCCGCTCCCACAGCGCGACGTAACGGACCATGTCGCCTTCCTCCAGCGCGATCAGCCCGGCATCAATGATTGATCTGTAGGTGTCAGGATCATCCAAGCGCTTGATCATCTTCCCGTCAACCAACTTCCCTGTCTCTACCAGCGTGAGCTTTTGGACAGTCTCGGTGAAAATGTAGCGATCCGTGAAGACGCCATATTGAGCGTAGGTTCTGGTGATAACGGGCCTGTCTCCCTCTGCTTCGTGGATCTGGGCGAAGAACTCCATAGGTCCCGGCTTCATACCTGGTTCGTGAAGAAATACCCGGTTCCCGCTGAGGCTGCCGGTCTGGAGACCGGCTTCGTCGTAGATGTCATAGTCCGCGGCTGGGTTTCTCCAGGCGGGCGGAGCTTCCTCGATGTGATGACAGAACGCGCCAGTTGCCAGCTCAAGCATTTCGAATCGCTCCATTTCGTCGACGCTTCCCATCTTTAATAAGTTGTCAGCAAACCTCATCAGGTACCGGTAGTTGGTACTGGGGTTGGTCCAGGCGCTGGCGTTCCAGCATGATCGATACCACTCCTCAGTGTGGCTTGGGGGTTTGACGGGTTGCATCATTACTGCTCGTTATACTGTTTGAATATACAGTAATCGAGCGGCGCGATTCCGGACAGGCCCGGGTGACGAGTAGAAGGTTTTGGGGTTTGGTTTTAGTCGGCAGGACGCCGGGATGGGTTTGGAAAATCGAGAATTGCGGCAAGATTCTAGAATTGCGGCAATTTAAACAACAAGGGCCTACGCCAGAAACCAGCGTAAGCCCTTGATCAGAAATGGTGCCCCGAGCCGGGGTCGAACCGGCACGTCCAAAGGACGAGGGATTTTAAGTCCCTTGCGTCTACCAATTTCGCCATCGGGGCGGTAGCGCTGAAGAGCAGGGAATATATACACCCAACCCATCTGAAGCAAGCCCGCAAGATATTGAAATAAGACAAGATCTTGCGTTTCGGGCCGGAAAAACAGGCGGGCCTTGTCTGTTCGTGACCAAGGCCCTTGGTCCGCACGCGATATGCGGATCGAATTAGCCGTTCAGGACTTGCCTCAGGAATGGCGCAGTTTTGCTGGCTGCAACCTTCACAATTTGCTCTGGTGTCCCGGCAGCGACGATCTCGCCTCCCTGATCACCCGCGCCAGGACCGATGTCGATGACCCAGTCACTTTGCGCCACGACGCGCATTTCGTGTTCGACAACCACGACGCTGTTGCCGGCATCCACCAGCAGGTTGAGTTGTTTCAGCAAGCGATCGACGTCGGTGGGATGCAGTCCGGTGGTAGGTTCATCCAGAACGTACAACGTTGCTCCGCGCTGAGTGCGTTGTAGTTCGGTGGCGAGCTTGATGCGTTGCGCTTCGCCGCCCGACAGCTCTGTCGCGGGTTGCCCCAGCCGCAGATAACCCAGGCCGATATCGCGTAGCACGGTCAGAGGCCTTAGTACCGCGGGTTCGTCTTTGAACAGCGCTACCGCGTCATCTACGGTGAGTCGAAGTACTTCGGCGATGTTCAATCCTTGCCAGGTGATGGTCAGGGTTTCAGGGTTGTAGCGTGCACCTTGGCAGGTGGAGCAGGGCGCGTACACGCTGGGCATGAAGAGCAATTCAACACTGACAAAACCTTCGCCTTCACAGACCGGGCATCGGCCTTTGGCGACGTTGAATGAGAACTGACCTGCGTCGTAGCCTTTCTTGCGGGACGCTGGCGTAGCCGCGAACAGCTTGCGCACCTGATCGAAGAGGCCCGTGTAAGTGGCGAGGTTGGAACGTGGGGTTCGGCCGATGGGCTTCTGGTCGACCTTGACGAGTCTGCGAATGGCGTCCAGTCCGCTGGCAACCTTGCCGCTGGCGGATTGCGGAGCGTCATCCTCCAGGCTTGGCGCATCGGTTTCGGTATTTTCAGTAGCATGCCCCAGATGCAAGCCGACCAGTTCCAGCAGCGCATGGCTGACCAGACTGGATTTGCCCGAGCCGGAAATACCCGTGACCGAGGTAAAACAGCCCAGCGGAAATGCAGCGTTGAGGCTGTTCAGGTTATTACGGGTGACGCCTTCGAGCTTCAGCCATTCGGTTGCTTTGCGTCGCTTGGGCTTGCCTGTTTTGTGCTCGGCAAACAGGTGCAACCGGGTTTGCGACTCTTTGACTTTGGCGAGCCCGGCAGGCGGACCGCTGTAGAGAACGCGCCCGCCGTGCTCGCCTGCCGCCGGGCCGACATCGATCAACCAGTCGGCGCGGCGCATGGTTTCCAGATCGTGTTCGACCACAAACAGCGAGTTACCAGCAGCTTTGAGGCGTTGCAGGGCGCTGAATAGCGCTTCGCCGTCAGCGGGGTGCAGCCCGGCAGAGGGTTCGTCCAGCACGTAGATCACGCCGAACAATTGCGAGCCGAGCTGGGTAGCCAGGCGCAGTCGTTGCAGTTCCCCGGACGACAGGGTGGGCGTACTGCGTTCCAGCGCCAGATAGCCAAGACCCAGGTCGGTCAGGGTACTGACTCTCGCCAATAGGTCCTGAGCGATCCGTTGCGCAGCAATGCGTTTCTCGATGGACAGGTCGTCTTCAAGTGGCGCATCGGAGGCAGCCACAGGACGTAGAACCTCAGCCAGTTGCAGCAGAGACATCTGACCCAGTTCACCGATATCGAAGCCAGCGAACTTCACTGACAGCGCTGCCTGCGTCAGGCGCTTGCCGCCACACAGGGCGCACGGGCTGCCGATCATGAATTGGGCGACGCGCTTCTTCATCAGGGCGCTTTGCGAGTGGGTGAAGGTGTGCAGCACGTAGCGACGCGCTCCGGTGAAAGTGCCTTGATAGCTGGGTTCAAGTTTCTGTTTCAGAGCCTTGCGGGTTTCCGCAGGTGTCAGACCACCGTACACCGGCACGGTGGGTTGTTCGTCGGTGAACAGAATCCAGTCACGCTGCTTCTTCGGCAGATCGCGCCATGGAATGTCCACGTCGTAGCCAAGGGTGACGAGAATATCCCGCAGATTCTGGCCCTGCCATGCCGTGGGCCACGAGGCGACGGCTCGCTGGCGAATGGTCAGCGAATCATCGGGGACCATCGATTGCTCAGTCACCTCATAGACCCGACCCAAACCATGACACTGCGGGCACGCGCCCTGGGGCATATTGGGTGAGAAGTCCTCGGCATAGAGCATCGACTGTCCGGCGGGATAACTCCCCGCGCGGGAGTACAGCATGCGGATCAGGCTCGAGAGCGTCGTGACACTGCCCACCGATGAACGGGTGCTTGGCGTGCCGCGTTGCTGTTGCAGGGCTACCGCCGGTGGCAGGCCTTCGATGGAGTCCACATCTGGCACGCCAACCTGATCGATCAGTCTTCTCGCATAAGGCGCGACCGATTCGAAGTAGCGACGCTGTGCCTCGGCATACAGCGTCGAGAACGCCAGCGAAGACTTGCCGGAACCGGAGACGCCGGTGAACACCACCAGCGCATCACGGGGCACATCCACGTCAACGTTTTTCAGGTTGTGCTCACGTGCGCCGCGTACTCGTACGAAACCGTTGTGCTGCTGAGGTGCAGCGACGGAGAGGGTCTTTTTGTCGGGAGGGGTGTGCTGTGAAGTCATCGTCCAGCCTTGTCATTGGATAAAGGCGACGGCACGGCCCACGCCTGTTGCTTGAGTTGATTAATCAGTGTCTTTCGGCGCGTGGGCGTTTGCGCCAGGGACCTTTGGCGCATGCCCCTGATCGTCCTGCTGACCGCCGGTCTGCGCCTGTTCTTCGCGGGTTTCTTCAGTGCGCTCCTGATGGTCAGCAATGTCCGCCGGGTGCTGCTCGGGGTCGTTGAGATTGTTGCCTGGGAGGTCGCGTTTGTCTTGAGGCATTTGGGTCGTCCAGAGTTTGAGGCTAAAGGTCACAGGATTACGATCAGGGAGCGCTGCTGATCGTTCAATCCAATGCATCCATGTGCCGATACATGCGCTTCGTCGGCTGATGATCAATCAGTTCAAACCCGCTGGCCGCTTTCACGGTCCTCCATTTAAGTCGTGCGATGTCACGAACAGGTAGACGATTGATCTGTAGGAGCTGCCGAAGGCTGCGATGGATGGTTTTATCTCAGAGTGTCCGCCTCGCAGCCTTCGGCAGATCCTACAGAAAGTGCATTCAATGCCTTCTTTTTGATAGGGCGTTTCGGTGAATCACGTAGGAATGGTCCTACGGTCTCCAGGCCTATTGTGTGGGTTTTGAGATTGGCTGTTTAATCCGTTTTTTCCTGACCCACTCACGAGCTTGACAGGGAGCAAGCAGATCCATGATCGAAATCGGTAGAAGACTAAGGCAGGAGCGCAAGCGTCTGGGGCTGTCCCAGAAAGCAATGGGCGAGCTGGGTGGGGTCGCCGCCAATGCGCAGGGCAAGTATGAAAGCGGAGAGCGTGCGCCCAGAGCCGACTATCTCGCTGCCCTGGCAGCGGCGGGAGTAGACGTTTTGTTCGTGCTCACCAGCCGTCGCTCAGCGCGTGTCCAGATTGACAGCGCATTCAGTAAAGTTGAATCCGCGCCCATCAATTCTGAGTTGCTGCTGGTCGAAATCCAGCAAGCGGTGCGGCACTTTGTGTCGACTATAGAGGAGCTATCCAGCAGCCCGGTTGCCATCAGCCCTGAAGGAAGCGTCGGCGACCCGAATGTCGAGGAAGAAAAGTAGCACGCTACTGAGTTTGTTCATTCAATAGCGTGAGAGGCAGCAGGCACTGACGGGTCAGGCGCTGCCTGAGGATTCCGCCAGCACTTTTTCCGCGAGGCTCTGGAGATAAATGGCCAGCGCTACCTCTTCATGGCGCAAGCCTTTACGTTGTCGGGACTTCGGTATCAGCGCAAGCTCTCCCAGCAAAAAGCCTTCCAGCACAGCAGGATGGATGTAGCACTTGCGGCAGACAGCCGGGGTATTGCCCAGTTGCCTGGCGACCTGCTTCACCATATCGACAATGTGTTTTTTTGCGTCGGCCTCCGGTTCCCAGTGCAGTTTGCGTAGGGTGGCGAGTGCCAGCGCGCTGCCTGCCCAGGTTCGGTAGTCCTTCGCTGTGAAATCCGAGCCCGTGAGCTTTTGCAGGTACGCGTTGATATCTGAAGAACTCACGGTATGGCGCTCGCCGTTGTCATCCAGGTACTGGAACAGGTTCTGGCCGGGCAATTCCATGCAGCGTTTGATGACCTTGGCCAGGCGTCGGTCAGTCACATTGATCTGGTGTTCGACGCCGCTTTTGCCGCGAAACTGGAACAGGATGTCGTTGCCATGTACTTCGACGTGCTTGTTGCGCAGCGTGGTCAAGCCGTAGGAACGGTTATCCCGCGCGTACTGGCTGTTACCGATACGGATCAGCGTGGCATCAAGCAACGAGACAACCGTGGCCATGACCTTGTCCCGGCCAATCCCGGGTTCGGCGAGCTGCGCTTCGATCTTCTTGCGGACCTTGGGCAAGGCCAGACCGAATTCGATCATGCGTGAGTATTTGTTCTCATCGCGAACTTCACGCCACCGTGCGTGATAGCGGTATTGCTTGCGTCCGCGCGCGTCGCGACCCGTGGCCTGCAAGTGCCCGCGCGGATCGGGACAAATCCATACATCGGTATAAGCCGGGGGGATGACCAGTGCGTTGATTCGTTTGATTTCCGCTTCGTCACGAATCCGTTGGCCGTCTTTGTCGAAGTAAACGAACTTGCCCCGCAGGATCTTTCGGCTGAAACCCGCCTGGGTATCCTCAACGTAATGCAGGTCCGGCGGCAGTTGGTCGATAACGGTCGAGTCAGGCATGGGTTCAATCCACAGGGCAGGTAATTGGATTGACCGCGCTGTTTCTCAAGGGTGCCCAGTATTTACGCTCAGGCCAGCACCGCTACCGATTTGATCTGCGCCCAGAGCTGTCGCCCCGGCACGAGCTGCAACTGATCGCGGGAATAACGGGTGATACGTGCCAGCAACGGCGTACCGGCTGCGTCGAGACGGACCAGCACATGCGCGGCATTGTCTGCGGGAATCTCGCTGACAACCGTGACCGGCAAGCGATTGAGAATGCTGCTTTGGTGGCCGGGTTCCAGACTGAGGCTGATGTCCCGGGCTTGAACCTTGAAGCGCAGCGCTTTGCCTGATGGCAGTGGTGTATGGGCAAGACGCATTTGCAGATCGCTGTGGGGCAGGGCGACGCTGAGTAATTGATACTCGGCATTGTGGGCAATCACCGTGCCTTCAATCACCACGCCCGCGTCGTCGCCCATGGCCATGGGCAGATCCAGCCGCGCCAGGGTTTCACCAATCGGGCCGCTGGCCAATGCCTTGCCGTCGCTCATCAGCACCAGATGATCAGCCAGCCGCGCCACTTCGTCCTGCGAGTGGCTGACGTAGAGCATGGGAATGTCCAGCTCATCGTGCAGGCGTTCCAGATAAGGCAGGATTTCGCTTTTGCGCTTGCTGTCCAGGGCTGCCAGCGGCTCATCGAGCAGCAGCAGGCGCGGGCTGGTCAGCAGCGCCCGGGCGATACCGATCCGTTGCCGTTCACCACCGGAGAGTTTGTCGGGGCGTCGTTCGAGCAAGTGCTCGATGCCCAGCAACTGCGTCGCGTGCTGCAGATCCACATGACGCTGATCGGCGGGAATGCGCCGCAGGCCAAACTCCAGATTGCCGCGCACGGACAAATGCGGGAACAGGCTGGCTTCCTGAAAGACATAGCCCAGGGCGCGTTTGTGTGGCGGGACGAACAGACCGTTGGCCGTGTCCTGCCAGACTTCGTCATTGATCCGGATAAGCCCGGACTCGGGCTTCTCCAGACCGGCGATACAACGCAGGCAGGTGGTCTTGCCGGAACCTGAGTGCCCGTAAAGCGCTGTCACGCCGCGGCCGGGTAAAACCAGGTCGACGTCCACGCTGAATTCCGGGTACCTCACCTGCAGACGGACCTGAATCTCTGCACTCATGAATCAGCTCCAGGCCGTTTTGGTCTTGCCGCTGGAATAGAGCGCCAGAAGAACCAGGAATGAGAACACCACCATTGAGCCAGCGAGCCAGTGGGCTTGCAGGTACTCCATGGACTCTACGTGATCGAAAATCTGCACTGACACGACGCGGGTTTTCTCGGGGATATTGCCGCCGATCATCAGTACCACGCCAAATTCACCCACGGTATGCGCGAAGCCAAGAATCGCACCGGTAATAAAACCGGGTTTTGCCAAGGGCAATACGACGCTGAAGAAGGTGTCCCAGGGATTGGCTCGCAAGGTTGCCGCCACTTCAAGCGGACGCGCGCCGATAGCAGCAAAAGCGTTGTGCAGCGGCTGTACTACGAAGGGCATGGAGTACAGCACCGAACCGATGACCAGACCAGGAAAGCTGAACGTCAGGGTTCCCAGGCCCAGGCTTTGAGTCAACTGACCGACAGTACCGTTGGGGCCGAGCAGCAACAGCAGGTAAAACCCGATCACCGTCGGCGGCAGCACCAGAGGCAGGGCGACAATGGCGCCGACAGGGCCTTTGAGCCACGAGCGAGTGTGTGCCAGCCACAGAGCGATGGGCGTGCCGATCACCAGAAGAATCAAGGTGGTCAGCGACGCCAGTTTCAGGGTCAACCAGATTGCAGCAAAGTCGGTACTGTCGAGGGGCATCTTACAGTTGGTATCCGAAGGACTTGATCACGGCAGCCGCTTTAGGACCCTTCAGGTATTCAACCAGCGCCTTGGCAGCGGCGTTGTCTTTGCCTTTGTTAAGGATCACGGCATCCTGTTTGATCGGATCGTGCAGCTCGGCCGGTACGATCCACGCCGAACCGCCGGTCACTTTACCGTCTTTGTAGATCTGTGACAGGGCCACGAAACCCAGCTCGGCGTTGCCGGTGGAAACGAATTGATAGGCCTGAGTGATGCTTTGGCCTTCAACGATTTTCGGTTTGGTTGCGTCAGTCAGGCCCAGTTTGGCCAGTACCTGGGTAGCGGCAAGGCCGTAAGGTGCGGCTTTCGGGTTGGCGATGGACAGATGCTGATATTGATTTTTCTTGAGGACGTCGCCTTTGGCGTCCACGTAGCCTTCCTTCGCGGACCACAAGGCAAGGGTGCCAACGGCGTAGGTGAAGCGTGAGCCTTTGACGATATCGCCTTCATTTTCCAGCTTGGCCGGGGTGCTGTCGTCGGCGGAGAGGAAAACTTCGAACGGCGCGCCGTTCTTGATCTGGGTGTAGATCTGCCCGGTGGAGCCGAATGACGCCACCAGCTTATGTCCGGTGTCAGCCTCGAAATCCTTGGCGATGGCCTGAATTGGCGCGGTGAAGTTCGCGGCAACCGCGACCTGGACTTCGTCAGCGAAGGCGGAGCCCATCGCCAGTGCGGCAATGACACTCGTCAGGGATTTGAAGGTGAGGCTTTTGTGAAACGTGCGCATTGAACAGCTCCATGGCGTAGTCGGTATCCGAACGACCTCAATGTCGGGGCGTTCGCTATATAACGGAATATATAGCGAGGTCAGACCCCATGGAAGCTAAGTTTATGAATGGGTCAGTTTTTCCAGCGCCCGATTGGCAATCATGCGGGTCAAATCTTCGGCACCCTGCTCATGCTTGATCCCGACCGCCTGGCCAGCCCAGAGATTCATGAAATCGCCATTGCCCTGCGGTTCAGCAATCGCTCGCAACGGCATTAGCGCACCTCCGGCCAGAGGAAAAGCCGGTGCCAAAGGGCTCATCGGGCCCAGTTCCGACATGATCCGATTGACAATGCCCCGCGCCGGGCGGCCGGTAAAAATATTGGTCAGTGCGGTCTGGCTTTCGTCAGCGGTCCGCAGCGCCTGGTAGTGAGGCTTGCTGACTTTGGCCTCCGCGCAGAACAGGTAGGCCGTACCGACCTGTACTGCTGACGCGCCCAACATGAAGGCGGCTGCGACTCCACGGCCGTCAGCGATTCCCCCGGCGGCAATCACCGGCACGCTGACTGCGTCGACGATCTGCGGTACCAGGGCCATGGTCCCCACCTGTGTGTCCAGTTCAGTGCTGAGGAACATCCCGCGGTGCCCGCCAGCCTCGTAGCCCATGGCAATGATCGCGTCGCAGCCGTGGCTCTCCAGCCAGACGGCTTCGGCGACGGTGGTGGCGCACGCAATGACCTTGGCTCCGGTGGCCTTGACCCGCAAAAGCAAGGCGGTTTCGGGCAGGCCGAAGTGAAAACTGACCACTTCAGGTTTCAATGCTTCGACCAGCTCACAACTGACAGCATCGAAAGGTGCTCGGCTGGAGACAGGTGGCGGTGCGTCATAATCTGCGCCGAGCTCCTGATAGTAAGGCTGCAGCGCTTCCTTCCAGCGTACGTGGCTTTGCGGGTCATCCTGCGGTGGCTGGTGGCAGAAGAAATTGAGGTTCAGCGGGGCAGTGCTGTGCTGACGGATGAGGGCCACTTCATCGCGAATCTGCTGCGGGCCCAGCATCGCACAGGCAAGGGAGGCCAGGCCGCCCGCGTTGCCTACCGCAATGGCTAGTGCCGAACCGCCAGCACCCGCCATGGGCCCAAGAAGAATCGGCAGTTGAATGCCAAACAGGTCGAGGATACGGGTATCAGGCCAGGCGCTCATAGACGGCTCCATGCGATGTGGTTGAAGGGCTTTTTGAATAGTTGTTCGAGGCGCTATTGAGCGTCGGCGCGGGGCGTTTGGCAACCACCGGGGTAAGCGTATTGACATAAAAGACGATCGGTCTAATATTGCGCATCATGAATGCACCTGAATTGAAACGCCGTCCAGGCCGCCCGCCCAAGGTCGACAGAGAGAACTTCGAGACCCGTGAAGCGCTGATTCGCTGCGGCACCGAAGTGCTCACCGAACAGGGCTTCACGGCCACTGGCATCGACTACATCCTCAAGCGGGTTGGCGTGCCCAAGGGCTCGTTCTATCACTACTTTCCCAGCAAAGAAGCCTTCGGCCATGCGGTGCTGAACAACTACGCCGGTTACTTCTCGCAAAGGCTTGATCGCTGGCTGCTGGATGAAACCCTGACTCCACTTGAGCGTCTGGTCGGCTTCGTGCAAAACGCCAAGACCGGCATGGCCCGTCATGAATATCGCCGCGGCTGTCTGGTGGGCAACCTGGGGCAGGAAGTCTGTCTGTTGCCGGAAGGCTTCCGGGACATCCTGGAAGGCATCTTTCTCGACTGGCAAGCGCGCTTGAGTGCCTGTTTCCGGGCTGCTCAAGCCCATGGCGAACTGGCTCGCGGTGCAGATTGCGATGAGCTGGCGGCATTCTTCTGGATTGGTTGGGAAGGTGCGGTGTTGCGGGCGCGTCTGGTTGCCAGCGATGCGCCACTCAACACCTTCATCACGGGGTTTCTGCGCGGGCTACCGCAATGAACCTTTTTGGCTATTAAAAGACGATCGGTCTAAATTGGAGGCACCCATGTTCAAAGGCATCCTCATCGAAAAAGACGACAACGGCTATCGTTCAAGGCTGGCTGAGTTGAGCGAGGATTCGCTGCCCGAAGGCGACGTGACAGTGGACGTCGCCTACAGCACGCTCAACTACAAAGACGGGCTGGCAATTACCGGTGATGGGCCAATTGTGCGCAGTTTTCCGATGGTGCCGGGTGTCGATCTGGCTGGCACCGTCACTGCCAGCAGTGACCCTGATTTTGCGGTGGGCGACCAAGTGGTGCTCAACGGCTGGGGAGTCGGTGAAGGGCATTGGGGCGGGCTGGCGCAGAAAACCCGCTTACAGGGCAAATGGCTGATTAAACTGCCCGACACGTTCAGTGCTGCACAAGCCATGGCCATCGGCACCGCAGGTTACACGGCAATGCTCGCAGTGATGGCGTTGGAGAGTAACGGCGTAACCCCTGACAAGGGTGATGTGCTGGTCACTGGGGCCAACGGCGGCGTGGGCAGCTTTGCCGTAGCGATCCTGTCCCGGCTGGGGTATCGGGTGGTGGCATCCACCGGGCGTCTGAATGAAACCGCTTACCTTGAACAATTGGGTGCGGCTGAGGTGATCGATCGCAAGACCCTGTCCGGGCCGGGTCGTCCGTTGAGCAAGGAGCGTTGGGCAGGCGCCATTGATTCGATCGGCAGCCACACCCTTGCCAATATCTGCGCCGCTACGCGCTATCGCGGCACCGTCGCTGCGTGCGGACTGGCCCAGGGTATGGACTTTCCAGCGTCTGTGGCGCCATTCATTCTGCGCGGCATCACCCTCGCGGGCATCGACAGCGTCACCCGTCCTCGTGCCGACCGGATCGCCGCGTGGGAGAGGCTGGCAACCGACCTGGATCTATCGTTGCTGCCACTGATCAGTCGTGAAATCGGCTTGAGCGAGGTTGTCGATATTGCGCCGAAGCTATTGGCGGGTGAGGTCAGGGGCAGGGTGGTAGTGGATGTGAACCGGTAGGAGGTGTCCCCGAGCGCTGTCGTGCAGCAAATATGCCCCCCTGTAGGAGTGAGCTTGCTCGCGATAGCGTCAGGCGGGCGGTAATTTCTCAACGGGTCTACCGCTATCGCGAGCAAGCTCACTCCTACAGGGGCCGGTGTTTGGAGCGCAATAGCGGTGTCCTGCGGATTACTGGCTTTCTTTGAGCGACAGCGCAACGCCGGGCTCTCGTGCCAGTTCAACCTCCCGATCCAGCAACTGCTGCTTGCGCTCAACGCCCCATCGATACCCTGAAAGACTGCCGTCGCTGCGCACCACTCGATGGCAGGGAATGGCCACTGCCAGTTGGTTGGCACCGCAGGCCATGGCCACTGCACGGAAGGATTTCGGGGCGCCGATGCGCTGAGCGATTTGCGCATAACTGGCGGTGCTGCCAGGCGGAATGTCTTTGAGCGCCAGCCACACCCGCTGTTGAAACGCCGTGCCCCGCATGTCCAGCGGAAGGTCCAGACCCAGGTTCGGCGATTCGATAAAGCCCACCACGTTGGCGATCATCTGCTCGAAGTCATCGTCCGCACCGACCAATGTGGCCTGGCGAAATTGATCCTGAAAGTCCCGCACTAAAACTTCCGGATCATCGCCAAGCAGAATGGCGCAAACGCCGCGCTGACTTTGAGCCACCAGAATCGAGCCTAATGAGCACTCACCGATGGCGAAGCGAATCTCTGTGTCGTTACCGCCCTGACGATACTGGGCCGGTTTCATGCCGAGCAGCGCATCCGATGCAGCGTAAAAACGGCTGCTGGAGTTGAAACCTGCATCGTACAGCGCGTCGGTGATCGAGCCGCCCGAGCTCAGTTGCTGGCGTATCCTTTTTGCTCGATGCGCATCGGCGTAAGCCTTGGGTGTCAGGCCGGTGACGGTTTTGAACACCCTGTGGAAGTGGTACGGACTTAGCCCCGCATCCTGCGCCAGCGCTTTGAGGCTGGGGGCCGACTCAGCCTGTTCAATGCAGCGACAGGCGCTGGCCACCAGGGCAGCATGCTGTTGAGCAACGTGGCTTTGGTCGGCTGCTATGCGTTTGCTGGGCCGATAACCGGCCGCTTCCGCCTGCTCCGGGTTATCAAAAAACACCACATTGTCCGGGTTGGGCAGCCGCGACAGGCTGCTCGGGCGGCAATACACGCCGGTTGTCCGCACCCCATAGACAAACTGCCCGTCAGCCGACGCATCCCGGGCCAGCACTGAGAGCCAGCGCGGATCATTTTCAGTGGCCGAAGAGGACGATCTGTTGCGAGTCATGAGCCGATACCTTGCACCGATACAATGAGTTCCAGCTTATGCAGTGGCCGAAGAGACTGCACCCCGAGTCTTGCGGTCAAACTCGACCTATTCGGCAAGCATCGGCGGCAATGTTCCCAGCAGTGACACTGCCGCCAGTGCAGCCATGCCAAACAGGCATTCGACCATGATGCTCACTCGCACGATGTCGAGGCGTAACTCGTGACGACTGAGCATCAACCTGTTGAACAGGGCCAGCGCCAACATGCACAACACCATGCTCACTTTGACGGCGAGCACCAGACCGAAGCCGGAAAAAGCCGGTGCAGGCCATGGTGCGCCACTCATGACGCGGACGTTGATCAGCCCGGTCACGATGATCAGCGCCACCATGAAGTACCCAAACCCGCCAAAACGTAGCAGGACGGCCCGCATATCAATATCTGCGTGGCGGCCCGGCACCAGTAGCGACATCAGCAACAGGCAAAGACCACCCAGCCAGGCGCCGACCGCGAGCAGGTGAACGAACTGATTAAGGATCAACATCCCGCCGTAGAACCCGTCGAACATTGCCACATGCCCAACGGGGGCCAAGGTAGCCAGAAGCAGGATCGCGAGTAGCAGGCGCAATGAGGGAGGCGGGCTACCCGGCTTGAGCAGCAGCGCCAGCAACACCAGATTCAGAGCCATATGCCAGGTCCAGAACTTGCCGAATGATGTGTGGCTCAGCACCAGCAGTAGGGTCTGTGGGTCAACGCTCTGCGCCCAACTGCCTGCCATGCTCGCGGCGGTCAGCATCAACCAGGCAATGGCGCTGATCAGTGCTGACCCGGCAAGCCAGCGCATCACCCGATTGGGCAGCAGATGTTTACCGCGCGCGAGTCGTGAGCGCAGCAACAGGTCGTGGGACAGGTACATTCCAAACAGCGTCAACAGCACCCAGAAGTGCACAAAACGACACAGGATGAGTGCGGTCTGCATGGATCAGGGGCTGACAGTAAAACTGTAGCTGCCTTCGCTTTTGTGGGTATCAACCGAGACGGCGTGCCATTCAACCTTGTAGTCGCCCGCAGCCAAAGGTGCTGCGGGTGTCACGATCAGGGTTTTCTTGTCCGCCGGATCGGTTGCGATAGCCGGAACTGGCTCAACCATGTTTTTTCCGCTTTTCGCGGTTGAGGTGATGGTGACCTTGGTGAATTTCTCTTCGACACCTTCCGAGAATTGCAGGCGCAGCTCTTTTGGGCTGGTGACAGTGCTTTTAGCCGCGGGCAGTTGACTCTCAAGATGCGCGTGAGCGGAAGCGTTTGCAGCCACGGTCAGGGACGCGAGAACGGTAAAGGTCGTGAGGATGTGCTTGAAGCGTTGGGCAGACATCAAAAATTACCTGTATGCGGAAGCTGAATGTGCGCTTTGAATCGGCAGTCGATGGGCTAATAGACCAGAAACTGCCGTGCGACTCCAGTGCTGAGCACCACATCAGGGCAAAACCCAAAAAAAAGCCACCGCACAAAAAGTGAGGTGGCTGAAAGTCTTAACCAAAGGAGTGATGAAGCGGGAGCATCAATCTGGCGCTTTCTGATGCGGAGTCAGAAAACGATTGAAACATGTTCTTCATCGCCGCCAACACTAACACCGGCCGGAAGATTTGGACTATTACGAAAGTTGATAGTGACTATTATCGGTTTTGCATGATGGCTCTTCGGCGTGATTTATTGCAGTTTCGATTATTTAAGAGTAACTGTTCGATGAAATTCTTTCATGTCAATAACGCGGTTTTTCGTTGTATTTCGTGGTGTTTCTAAATGGGTAGTCCTGCCGCCACATAAAAGTCGTACGTGCCCAGTCATTATATGTTGTTGAGAAGGCGTCGCTCCCCGAAGCAACTGAGACCTGTAGGTGCTTGTGCGCTCTCATCAAACTTAAGATAACTAACTTGATTTAAATGCGTTTTCTGTTGGAGCGAGGCTTGCCCGCGAACCAGTCGACTCGTTAGCCAGGCGCACCGCGTTAACGTTCTTCGCGGGCAAGCCTCGCTCCAACAGATCCCGTGTTTGCTACGAAAAAACCGGGACTGCTCCCGCAGAAAAGCTTTCTGATAGATGCATTGGTTTATAAAAGCTAACCCATGTAGATAACGATAAAAACCTCGCTCGAAGCGCGACCCTGCCGCCCTGAAAATCTAAAAATTCGATACGCAGCTGTTGTTATATCAATGGATCCGATAGCCACTTTTCGTCGTCGATAGCATGCTCCTGGCCATCAATTAGCCACGGAGGCTGAACATGCAGAAGTTCGAAATACTTCGACAAACCCGCTTCGATAATCTCGTCCATGAGTACGGCCTGGATGGCAGTCGTTTACTGCCATGGGAGGGCTATCCCATGCCGTTCGCCGGGGGCTGGTGCGTGGTCCGGCCCGGAACAAGTAGTGAAGCGCATACCCAGATCGATCAGGAAATCTTCATCGCCATCAAAGGCCGTTCGCGACTGATCGTGGGCGAGCGTGAGCTGGAGTTCGGCGTGGGCGATATCGCGGCGATTCCGAAACACACCAATCACTACATCATCAATGACTCGCAAGAGGACTTTCACTTCTACGTGGTCTGGTGGGACATGAACTACGTCAATGACTTCGTCGCGCAGCACAGCGAAACCACGGGGTGCCTGAATGACTAGGTTCGTTGTCACCATCACGCCGCCGACACCCAATGGGGACCTGCACATCGGGCACATCGCCGGGCCTTTTCTCGGGGCGGATGTGTTCACCCGGGTCCAGCGCCAAAAGGGTCACGATTGCGTACTGGTTTCCTACTCCGACGATTACCAGTCGTACATGCTGCGCAAAGGGCTGGAGCAGGGCGTGGATCCGGTGGAACTGGCCGGCCGCAATTCCGACCGGATTGAAGCGTCGCTGGCGGCGATCAATATCAGACCCGACAACTGGATGCGGCCCCACGGTAACGCGTTCTTCGCTGATGCGGTGCGAGAGGTTTTTGACAAGGCCCGTGAGGCGGGTGTTATCGAATTTCGTAACTCCAGCGAAGCGTACTGCCCGGATTGTGACGTCTGGGGCTATGAAGCATTCGCTCGTGGTATGTGTAACTACTGCGGTGCCGAGTCCGATGCCAGCCAGTGTGAAAACTGCGCTCAGGCTCCCGACTCCGAACTGATGACCGGACTGCGTTGCAAGCTCTGCAGTGAGCCGGTTCAGTGGCGCAACAGCCATCGGGCATTCCTCAAGCTGGCGCAGTTCAAGCCCGCGTTACGCGACAGCCTGCTCAATCGCAAATGGCGCAAACCGCTGGACAGCTGGCTGCCCGAGACGCTCGAACATCTGCACGACTGGGGCGTGACACGACCCGGCGACGCGGGGCTGGATCTGGCCGAAGGTGATTCGTGCCGGGTACACACCTGGTTTATGGGGCTGGCCGGTTACATGGCCGCGTTCCGCGAACATGCCGCTCAGACAGCCGAACCTCAACTGTTCCAGCAGTACTGGCAATCGGGGCAGGGCACGCTGGTGCATTTTCTCGGTTTCGACTGTGTGTTCAGCCACGCGGTGGTCTACCCGGCCTTATTGTCGGTGCTGGACGATCTGCAAATCCGCCAACATTTCATGCCCAACCAGTTCCTCAAGCTTGATGGCCTGAATCTATCCACCAGCCGCAACCATGCGATCTGGGTAGCCGATCTGGCACGGCAGGCCTGTGCCGACAGCGCCCGGCTGTATCTGGCGAGCATTGCGCCGGAGGAATGCGAAGGCGATTTCCGTCTGCAGCATTTCCTGCTCTGGCGCGAAGCTCTGTTTGGCGATTTTTTCCCTGCTTTGCTTGAGACAGGTGCGCAGCAACGCGGCAGTTGGTGGAGCGGCATGTGTGGACCTGACGCCGGATTGCTCGAAGCGCTGCGGCTGCAATGGATCAAGGCCACCCAGCCGGAACAGTTCTCCATGAAAACCATGGCGAGCGTGCTCCTCGACGTTATTGCCATCGCCCGTATCCGTCTGGGCGAAGGGCGCCCGGTCAGCCACTTCGCGGCGTTCATCGCGGTCACCGGTGAGGCGCTGATCCCCGACACCGCAGCACGCATCGTCGAGTCATTCGAGCTGCCACTGGACAGGGTCAGCGCAACGATTCTCACCGGCTCGGCCGCTGAATACTGCATTTGAACGGACGCACACCTCATGTTGATGGACTATGACGTCGCAGTAATCGGCGCGGGCATTGTCGGCGCCAGTATTGCGGCCCGGCTAAGCACCGCCGGGCTGGCTGTGGCCTTGATCGATAAGGGCGCCGCAGGCGCTGGCGGAGCGAGTGCGCTTTCCGGCGGACTGGTGCGGCTGTATGACCCTGATCCACTGTTGATGGACCTGGCTGCGTTTTCCATCGACCTGATGGACGACGGTATTTTCGCCAACACATACGCCCGGGCCTTGCGGCGCAGCGGCGCCATTTACCGCGCTGCGCCTGAGCAAATGGACAACCTTTGCCGAGCCATCGAGCAGCATGCCAGCCCTCGTTATCCCATGCGCCTGATTGCCAGTCGCGAACTGGACGGCGTGCAGTTTCCACATTGCCCGGATCAGGCCCGGGTCAATCTGTACGAGCCGCATGCCTGCATCGGCAATGTACGGCTGGCGACGCAACTACTGGCAGATGTCGTGCGGCGCAATGGCCTGTTGCTGGAGCATTGCGAAGTACGCGCCATTGATTGCAAATCAACTCACGAGGTCCAGATACGGCTGGACGAAAGCACTCTGCGCTGCCGTGCGGTCGTGGTGGCGGCCGGTGGCTGGAGTCGGCAATGGGTACCGGGTCTGCAACTTGAAACCCGCTCCATTCCGCTGGCCCGGGTGCTGACCGACACAGAATGCCGCATGCCGCTGATTGATGCAGTCAGCCAGAGTTACCTGATCCCTCTGACCCGTCAGGTGGTGCAGACCGGCTGTGGCTTTCGCGACACGCAGCAATCCCCGGATGATCTGCCACCCACCGACCTGCGCAATCGGCAAAACGCTGTTGAGCGGGTGCGCCAGCTCACCGGCTGCATGCATCCTGAGGTGCTTGACGTGCTGCCGGGGTTTGACAGCTACAGCCCTGACGGTCGCCCGCTGCTGGGCTTTGTCGGGGAAGACAGTCCGGTGTTCCTTGCCAGTGGCATGTCCGGCCTGGGCTTCAAGTTCGCTCCGGGCATCGCTCAGATAGCTTTTGAGCAGATGCAAAGCCGCCTGCTGGGTCAGGAAGCCAGCGCCGGCTGGTCGGCACTTTGCTCGAGGCGTGCCATGCAACATGCAGACGTTGTCGCTGGAGTGCAGCCATGACGATGCTCAAAGTCGGCGTGTCGGCCTTGTTTAATCCTGCGGACACCCCCCACGCCAGAACTTTTCTACGGGCGATGTGCGTAGCGCGAAACTTCATACCTGCGCTGGCTCAGGTGCAGTGGCATTTTCTTGATGACGGCGCTAATCGTGTGCGTGCCGAGCAGGTCGCGGAGCAGATGGTGGCCGCCGGCGTCGATCTGATGATCGGCCATTTTTCATCCGACGCGGCGTTCAGCGCGGCACCTGTTTATCGGCAATCGGGCATCCCGCTGCTGACCCCGGCGGCGACCATCGATTGCCTGACGCAAGACCATCACAACGTGTTCCGTTTTTGTCCGTCGGACCGGCAATTGACCAGGGATCTGCTCGGCTGGATCGCGGTTAAAGGCTGGCAAACCTTGCACATCAGCGCCGACCACAGCGCTCACGGACAAGCCCTTGCCAAGGGTATTGCCCGGGCCGCGCGGGATTACGGCATACACAAGACCGACGAGCGCGAGCAGGCGCAGGTGGAAGTGTTTGCCGGACGCCTGCGCAGCAGTCGCGAGCACTGGCAGCGACGTCGCGCCCAGGGCAGTCAGCGGCCGCTGATCCTGACCGATGACGCCGCTTCGCCCTATCTGGGCAACGCCGCTGCGGACGATTGCAACACCTGGGTAATCGGCTTCGGCAATGCCGAAACCAAAGCGCAGCCATGTCCAGGCACCTTGCAATACACGGCGCTGTTCGGAACAGCCGCTGAAACTGCGCCTGAAACCTACTACCGGGAAAGCCTGCTGCTGTTCCACGTGCTGGGCGCATTGACCAGCCGCAATTCGCGTCGAGCCGAGCTGCTTCATGCGCTCAATCACACCACCTTCAACACGCCGATGGGCGAGGTCAGTTTCGACCAGGGTGAGCGCCGGGGCGCATTTAACACCCTCTGGCGGGTTGGCCCTCAAGGGCTGCAGCCCATTTCCGAATAGCAACGCCTTTCAACACTATGGATGGGACGCAAATGAGTGCATCAACAGCAGGGGGCGTTCACGCAGACGCCGTGTGTATTGGCTTCGGCCCGGCAGGCATCGCGCTGTCGTGTGTCTTCGAAGACGCACGCGATGCGGGTTCGCCGCTCGGTGAGCTTTCCGTACGTTTTCTTGAAGCCGCCCATGACACACAATGGCATCGCGAACTGCTGCTCAGCGGCACCGACATCAATCATCACGTGTTCCGTGATCTGGTCACGCCGCGCAATCCGCGCAGCCGCTTTTCGTTTGCCATGTACCTCAAGGATAAGGGCCGCCTGTTCGATTTCGGCCTGCTAGGTCGCCCGGCCAGCCGCCATGAATGGTCGGATTACCTGCGCTGGGTCTCGGCCCAGGTGGATGGTCAAACGCAGTTCAACGCGCCAGTCAGCGAAATCCTGCCGGTGATGGAGGAGGGACGCCTGAGCGCTGTGCGCGTCGAGACGCCGAATGGCCGTGTCGAAACCCGCAATATCGTGCTGTCCAGCGGCAGCGCGCCTTCTATCCCTGAACTATTTCAGGGTCTGCTCGGCCCGACGCTGTTCCACACCTCGCAATTTCTGACCCGCTTGCAGGCGTTCGGTGACTCATTGCCCAAACGCTGGCTGGTAGTCGGCTCCGGCCAGAGCGCCAGTGAGTCGGTACTCGAGCTGATCGCCCGTGAGCGCAACCTTCTTGTGCATTCGGCCCATCGTTCTGCGGGTTTCAAACTGACCCAGCTCGGGCAGTTCCCCAACCGGGTTTTCGCGCCGGATCACGTGGATTACTTCCACAGCCTGGACCCTGCCGCCCGCCAGCGTTTCCTGTGCTGGAGCCGTTCGACCAACTACGCCGGTATTGACCCGGACGAAAGCCAGAAGCTGTTCTCGTTGATCTACGAAGACGCCATCGCCGGCCGCCAACGCCTGCGTACCCATGGCTACAGCGAGATCCGCCAGGTGGAAAAAACCACTGATGGTTACCGGGTCACGCTGACAGACACCTTTAGCTTGCACAGTCAGGTGCTGGAGGTAGACGCCATCGTGCTGGGGACCGGTTATCAGCAACCTGTCATGCCGCCGCTGTTGAGCAATTTGCAGCCGTGGCTCAAAGCCGATGTGGATGGAGGACTGGTGATTGATCGCGATTACCGCGTCGCCACCCAGGGCCAGTGCGACGTGAACGTGTGGGTCAATGGACTCTCCGAACGCAGCCACGGTATCAGCGACAGTCAGTCGTTTTCGCTGATGGCATTGCGCGCCGAGCGTATCGCGCTGGGCCTCGAACGCGCCGTGCAGGCGCAAACCCTTGAACCGCTGCTGACGGAATGACGTGACCCTCATGTACAACAATATTTCCGAAATCGTTCACGACCAGACGTTTCTCAAAGTAGCGGGGATCGGGCCTGAGTTCTTTTTAAAAATGGAGTCGCTGAATCCTGCGGGCTCGATCAAGCTCAAGACGGCCGTCGGCCTGGTCGATGATTTGCAGAGCCGGGGTCAGATCAACGCGGACACCGTGCTGATCGAATCCTCGTCGGGCAATCTGGGGGTGGCGCTGGCGATGATCTGTGCCGAGCGCGGCATCAGGTTCACGTGTGTAGTAGATCCCAACAGTTCCAATCACAACATCCGCCTGATGCAGACCTATGGGGCGGAGGTCATCCAGGTCGATGCGCTGGACGCCAACGGCGGATATCTCGGTACGCGCATCGCGCTGATCCGCCAGAAAGTCGCGGCAGACCCGCGCTACGTGTGGCTTAACCAATACGAAAACGCCGCCAATCCGCGTGCTCATGCCCGAACTACTGCGCAGTCCATCGGCCGCCACTTCGGCCATGTGGATTACCTGTTTGTTGGCGCGGGGACCACCGGCACCCTGATGGGCTGCGTGCAGTATTTTCGGCGTCACCACCCTGCGACGACGATTGTGGCGGTGGACAGCGTGGGCTCGGTGACCTTTGATACGGCGCCCGGCAAGCGTTTCATTCCAGGCCTTGGGACGAGTCAGCGGCCGCCGATTTTCAATGCCGAAGGCATTCACTATCTGGAAATGGTCCCGGAAGAGCGGACCATTGCCATGTGCCGTTTATTGGCGCGCAGTAAAGGTCTGCTGGTGGGCGGTTCCACCGCGACGGTCATCGCGGCGGTGCATGCCTGGCGTGAGCGCATTGAACCGGGTTCGGTGGTCGTTGCGTTGTCGCCGGACTGGGGCGAGCGTTACCTCGATACCCTCTACTACGATCACTGGGTCGAGCAGCGTTTTGGCCGTCAGGTGTTGCAGATGACCCTGGATGACATGCCCATCGAGCCGTCCAGGACCACCGATTTGCACAGTGCACGTCTGAAGCAATCGGCCTTTCATGTGGTGGATGGCAAGACCGTTGCGCGGATTCTTGCCGAGGATCCAGTGGCTTGCATCGACGATGTCCAGCAGGCCTATCTGGAGCATCACGCCGGGCGCAGCATCAACCCCGACAGTTACTTTCTGCGCTTTCCCCTCGCACCGGCCAATCGCATTATCGCGCTGCCTGCCAGCCTGTCCGGTGAGCAACCGGTCAGTGGCATCAAGTGGATCTCCAGTTTCCCCGGCAACATTGAGTCCGGTCTGCAACGTGCCTCAGCGGTACTGATCCTCAATGATGCGCGCAGCGGTTATGCCTATGCCTGCCTGGAAGCGTCGCGGATCAGCGCCATGCGCACTGCGGCTTCAGCGGTGCTGGCGGCGCGCTGGCTGAACAGGCAGCAGCGCAGGATAGGGCGCTTGTCGGTGGTAGGGTCCGGGTTCATTGCCCGAACCATTCTCGACATGTTCGTCAGCGATGGTTGGCAGATCGACGCGCTGGAGGTGTTCGACCTGCACAGTGATTCAGCCGCCGCACTTGTCGGTCACGCCACCGTGCAGCATGAGCTGACCTGCCAGGCGGTGGACCTCAATAGCGCGTTGCAGGCCGACGTCGTGGTCTTCGCCACCACTGCGCCGAGCCCGTATGTTATTGAGCAGCGCTTTCGGCCTGAGCAGATCCTGCTCAATATTTCCCTGCGGGATCTGGGGACGGACATCATCGCCCAGGCCAATAACATCCTTGACGACGTCGAGCACTGCCTCAAAGCCCAGACCTCGCCGGATCTGGCCGTTCAGCGCTATCAACACCGCGCATTCATCACCGGCACCCTGGCGCAACTGATGCTGGGCGAAGTGGAAGTCAGCCCGGACCGGCCGACGATTTTCTCGCCGTTTGGCCTCGGTGTACTCGATCTGGCGGTGGGCAAGCGGGTCTATGACCGCGCAGTGGAGCAGGGCGCGGCATTGCCGGTGCCGGAGTTTTTCTTCGAATCGAAGCGCTGGTGATGACCATGCCAATGTTCATCGACGCTCAACGCATTGCCATCATCGGCATGGGCTCTCGCGGCCTCAGCGTGCTGGAGCAGCTGATCGGAGCGGCCCGACGGGATCCGCACACGCCGCTGCTGATCGATCTGTTCGATCCACAAGTGCCCGGCAGTGGTCTGCATCTGCCGGAACAGCCTGACTACCTGATGCTCAACACCATGGCGGGCCAGTTGTCCGGGTTTTCATCGGCGTACCCGGCCTCGGAGCCTGATGAAGCGCCGGGCCTGACCTTCCTGCAATGGTGCACCGCCAAGGGGCTGCGTCTGGATGAACGCGGTCACGTAAGCGTCAGCGGGCGCGGGCGGGCCATCGAGTTTGCTGACTTTGTGCCGCGCAAGCTGCTCGGCCGTTACCTGCGCGATTGCTATCGGTATCTGCTGACGCTTTGTCCGGCGCATGTGCAGGTCAAACATCGTCGCGACCGTGTCATTGGCTGTCGCCCGAATCCTGACGATCAAGGCTTTCACCTGGATACCGCTGACGGACTGCACCTTGAAGCCGAGGCAGTGTTTCTAACCACCGGACATGCGCCTCAACCGGAGGCAAGTTGCGATGCTAAATGCGTAGCGATTGAAGGCCTTGGCTTGAGCGCCATGGATCAAATCGCTCACCTGACCGAAGGTCGCGGTGGCCGTTTCGTTCGTGGCGACAGCCAGAGCGCCTGGCGTTATCAGCCTTCGGGGCGGGAGCCGCAGATTTATCTGTTTTCCCGTTCGGGCCTGCCATTTCATTGCCGGCCGCAAGGCAGGCCGTCCGCTTCGGTGACGCAACGGTTGTTCTTCACGGCGCAGGCCATTGTCGAACTGCGCAAACACAGTACAGAAGGCCGACTGGATTTCGCTGAACAGATTTTGCCGCTGATCGAAGACGAGATGCGCGCCGTTTTCTATCTGGCGAAGGTGCGCCTGCAACAACCTGGGCAACTGGAGCGCATTAGCCAATCACTGCAAAGCGCGAATGAAGCCAAAGCGCTGCGGGATGTTTTTGCGGCATTGGTTGAGGAGTTTGGCCCGTTCGAGCCGCAGGACTATCTGAGCATTCGCGGTTGGCGAGGTGATCCGCAGCACTACCCGCAATGGTTTCGGCAGTGGATTGCCTGCGATCTGGCGCGCGGCTGCCTGGGTGTTGATGCCAGCCCGCTCACACAAGCGCTGGAGGTCTGGCGTGATTGCCGAGACCTGTTGCGCCTGACCGCCGATCATGACGGCCTCAATGATCGCTCGACCCTTGAGTTCTTCGGCGCATGGGCGGGCCTTGGCAATCGGCTGGTCGGTGGGCCGCAGAAAGAACGGTACGAAGATTTGCTGGCGCTGCTGGATGCAGGCGTGGTCACGCCTTTAGCACCTGACAGCATCCACGCTATTGAAATCGACGAACTGATCAATGCCCGCAACCCCCATAGCGGCCTGAGCCAGAGCCGTTCGCCCTTGATCAACGACATGCTGGCACAGGGGCTGATCAGGGCCGCGCATCCATACCCGGCTGACGGTATCGCGGTTGATGCCCAAAGCCGGGCGTTACGTCGTGACGGTTCAACGCACCAGCGCCTATGGGTGCTTGGACCCTGCGTCGAAGGCAGCACCTTTTACAACCATTACGTGCCAACGCCGGATCCAGCCTGCAAAGCGCCGTTGCAGGCACGGATTGCGGTGCAGGCATGCCTTGCTGCGCTGTACGCCGAGGTCGAGAACCTGGCGGTGTATTAACCCGAAGCATCCACCTCTGTCCCATCACTGAAAAAGGATTATCTCCATGGTCGAGATCACTTTGCTGACCGCGCTCGCCGGCGCTTTTATCGTGCTGATCATCAGCCCCGGCCCGAACTTTCTGGTCATCACCCAGTTGTCCATCAGCCAGTCCCGGCAGCAGGGCATCTGCGCCGGGCTAGGCGTCGCGTCGGGCAGCATCATCTGGGCATTGCTGGCCTGCACGGGGCTGGGGCTGATGTTCCAGCAACTGCCCTGGGCGCAACCCGCTTTGCAGTTGCTGGGAGGCGCCTACCTGATCTGGCTGGGCAGCAAAAGCCTGCGCAATGCCGGGGCGCAACCCAAACCGCGCAACATCGGCGAACTGGGTATTGGCAGCCTGGGGCGGGCGTACCGCTTCGGTCTGCTGACCAACATGACCAATCCCAAGGCATTGGCGTTCTACACCAGCGTGTTCACCACCGTGTCGACTCCAGGCTTGCCAATGTGGGTGCGCACTGCCGGCGTTTCGATCATTGCCGTGCTGGCCATCTCCTGGTTTGTGTTGCTCGCCACCCTGTTTTCCATTCCCGCCGTGCAGGCGCGTTACCAGCGCATGAAAAAGGCCATCGACCTCACTACGGGTGTGTTCATGGTTGCGTTTGGCCTGCGCTTGTTGATCGGGTTGTGGCCTGCCTGATCCGCAACCTGCGCAACCCCCTATCAAACAAATCATGAATCACTGAATAGGTGCGATTTTTGTGGGAGCGGTGCTTGCCCGCGATAAGAGCACCGCGATTTACCCTTCAGACCGCGTCGCCCTTATCGCGGGCAAGCACCGCTCCCACACGGAACTGTGTTTGCTGCGCGACAGTGCGGTGTCAGGGGCACGGGGCAGCTCTTATTGATTTGAACAAGGATGAACACCATGCAAAACAATGATTGGCACTACCCAACTTCAATCCGGGTAGGGCCGGGGCGCGTTCGGGAATTGGCCAGTGCCTGCGAAGCCAGCGGTATTCGTCGGCCACTGTTGGTGACTGACCGTTTCCTCGGCGGTACCGAAATGATCCAGAGTGCGCTGGCCGACTGCCGGAAGGCGCTTGGCATCTGCGGTCTTTTCGATCAGGTCAAAGGCAACCCGACCGGGACCAACGTCGCCGAAGGGCTGCAAGCCTACAAAGCAGGCGGTCATGACGGGGTAATTGCCTTTGGGGGCGGTTCGGCGCTGGATGCGGCCAAGGCCATCGCGTTGATGTCCGGTCAGACTCGCCCGCTGTGGGACTTTGAGGACATCGGCGAAAACCATCGGCGCGCTGATCCTGATGGCATCGCTCCGATTATCGCCTTGCCTACCACGGCCGGGACAGGCTCGGAAGTCGGCCGGGCCTCGGTGCTCACGGACGAACAGGCAAGGGTCAAACGCACCATCCTGCACATCCGGATGATGCCGCGAGTGGCCATTCTCGATGCCAACCTGACACTCGGCTTGCCCGCTGACCTGACCGCAGCAACCGGTGTCGATGCCTTGACCCACTGCATGGAAGCCTACTGCTCGCTGGTGTATCACCCCATGGCGGAAGCCGTCGCGGTGAAGGGCATGCAGATGATCAAGCAGTTCCTGCCCCGCGCGGTCGCCGATGGCAGCGACCTTCAGGCCCGGCAGGAAATGCTCGTCGCTTCCAGCCTGGGCGCGGCTGCCTTTCAGCGTGGGCTGGGCGGTGTGCATGCGATTGCTCAGACGCTGGGCGCCCTGTACGACCATCATCACGGGTTGCTCAACGCAATCCTGATGCCCTACGTGTTGCAAGCGAATCAATCGGTGCTGGGGCCGCAGATGGATGAATTGGCGGTGGCGCTGGGTTTGACCCGGCCGGGCGTTAACGGGGTGATGGATTGGCTGCTGACGCTGCGTGAGCAAATCGGTATTCCCCATACCCTTGGCGCGTTGGGTATCGACGAGCGTGACGCCGCGCTGGTGGGGCAGATGGCCTTTGCCGATGGCTGCTCGCACACCAATCCGATCCGCCATTCGGCTGAGATGTACACGCAGATTTTCTGCAATGCGGTGCGAGGCCGGTGATTGTCGATGAAGCAACGATCAAGCGCATTGACGACGTCTGGCATGGCGTCGTTGATGAGGGCCGGATTGTCGGTGGCGTGTTGCTGCTGGCGCAGGCGGGCGAGCTTCGTTGTGCCTGCGCCCGGGGTTGGGCGGATCGTGAGGCTCTGAGGCCTATCACTCGCGATGAGCGTTTCAGGCTGGCGTCGCTGACGAAGCTGATAACTTCGGTCTGCATCCTGTGCTTACAGGAGCATGGCCTGTTGAGCATTGATGATGCAGTGACCCGCTGGCTGCCGGACTTCACGCCAAAACTGGCGGACGGCTCGATGCCGATTATCACGCTACGCCATCTGCTGTCCCACACGTCGGGGCTGGCCTACGGTTTCGAGTTGCCCCCGGGAAATGCCTATGAGCAGGCCGGAGTCAGCGACGGGCTGGACCTCGTCGCTTTCGATCAGGCTGAAAACCTGCGACGGCTGGCGAGTATTCCTTTGCTGTTCAAACCAGGCGGTACGTGGCGGTATTCAATCGCCACCGACGTGCTGGGTGTGGTTATTCAGCGTGCGACAGGCATGACGTTGCCTGAGGCCATTGAGCATTGGGTCACCGGGCCGCTGGGGATGAGCGCTACCGGGTTTCAGGAGGGCGATCGGCAAACCCTGGCGTGTGCCTATAAGGACGACGCCTGTCTGCCGGTATTGATCAACGGCACTGATGAGCTGCGTCTGGAAACAGGTCGAGCCAGCGTATCGGCTTGTCGCAGCGGTGATCCACACGCCTGGCCATCGGCCGGGGCCGGGATGATCGGCAGCGCTGATGACTACATGCGTTTGCTGGAATGCTTGCGGCTCGGCGGCGCGCCGTTATTAACCGAGGCTGCCACGTCCAGCCTGTTAAGTAATGCGATTGGCGAAGTGCAGATCGAGGGCAGGGGGCCGGGCTGGAAGTTTGGCCTCGGGCCCATGCTGTTGACCGATCCGCAGCAGGCCCGGCAGTTACAGGGGGCCGGAAGCTGGTCGTGGTGCGGGATTTACGGTTGCCATTATTGGGTCGACCCGCAAGCCGCGATCAGTCTGGTGACGATGACCAACACTGCGGTAGCGGGTGCCTGGGGAGCATTTCCTGACGCGCTGATCGAAGCGATTTACTCGCAGCGAGCCATCAAGCCCTGGTGAATTGCTTACGGTAGCTGCTGGGGCTGACGCCGACGATGTTGCGGAAGTGGCGACGAAAAGACTCTTCGGAACCGAACCCGGCCACCTCCACGACTTCAGTCAGACGCATGTTCGACGACTCGAGCAATTCCTTCGCGTAGGCAATGCGCTCGCCCAGCAGCCAGTCGTTGGGGGTCAAACCGGTGCTTTCCATGAAACTGCGATGCAGCGTGCGGGTGCTGACGGCTGCGTGATCCGCCATGTCCTTGATACTGTGCTGGCGTTGCAGATCGCTGCGGATCCAGTCCATGAGCTTTGATATCGGGCCTTCGCTGGCAGAGACCAGCTGGCGCGAGGCGTATTGCGATTGACCGCCTTCGCGGTGGGGCGGGATGACCATGCGCTGCGCGACCATGTTTGCCACTTTCGCGCCGTGATCGTTACGCACCAGGTGCAACATCATGTCCAGGCCTGCCGCAGAACCTGCAGCGGTAACGATCTGGCCCTGATCGACATACAGCTCGTTGGGCTGGATGGTCAGCTCCGGGTACATGCTGGCCAGCAGATCGGTATAGCGCCAGTGAGTCGTGACACGCTTGCCTTCGAGCAAACCCGCCGCCGCCAGGACAAATGCACCGGTACAGATCGAGCAGATACGTGCGCCACGAGCATGCGCCGCCTGCAACTGAGCGATCAGCTTGGGAGGAACCTCGGATTCGACCCCGCGCCAGCCTGGCACGATGATGGTATCGGCGTTCTCCAGCAACACTTCGCCGGGCGTCGGCACGATGGTAATGCCGCCTGCCGCCGTGATCTGCCCTTCATCCACCGGGAAGGTGGCGAACTCATACCAGGTCACACCCAGCTCGGGTCTTTTCAGGGCGAATACTTCAACCGTGCAGCCGAATTCGAAGGTGCACAGCTGGTTGTAGATGAGCGCGACGACAAGATGATTTTTCATGGCACGATGTTACCGGATATTGGCATTTCCGCCAGTAGTCCGGTGCAAATGTACTGGTTAACCTGAAGCCCTGAAATCAGGCGGTTGCCTAAACATTTGCCAGCGGTCGCCGGTGCGATCCAGGAGTACGTTCGTGTCTATCAACATCGGTATCTACGTCTACGACGACGTCGAAGTTCTCGATTTCGCAGGTCCTTACGAAGTCTTCACCACCGCGACGCGCATGCACTTGCGTAAAAGCCGCGATGACCGGGCGTTGTTCAACGTATTCACCATCGGCCGTACCCTCGACCCGATCCGCGCCCGTGCCGGGCTGAAAGTCGATCCCGATTTCTCCATCGATGACCACCCGGTGATGGATTGCCTGATCGTGCCGGGCGGTGTGGTCAATGCCGAGCTGGAAAAGGCTGACGTGATCCACTGGATCAGCGGCCAGTCCGTACCGGAGCGCGTGGTGGCGGCAGTCTGCACCGGTGCCTTTCTGCTGGTCAAGACCGGCAAGCTGGCCGGTAAGCAAGTGACCACGCACTGGGAAGACATTGATGACCTTAAAGAGATGTTTCCGTCGGTCGATGTGCTTAGCACGTTGCGTTGGGTAGACGAGGGCGCTTTCGTGACCTCGGCGGGGATTTCTGCCGGCATCGACATGAGCCTGCACCTGGTGGAGCGCCTGCACAGCCGAGAGCTTGCCGAGCGTACTGCATTGCAACTGGATTTCGACTGGACCGAGAACGATTGATCTGATTGCGTTGGGCATCTGGTCGACAGGGTCGACAGGGTCGGCCAGATCCATCCTTGCTTAGAGTTTTCCTGTCAAACAAGACACATGAATCACTGAGTTCAAGTGCCCCCCTGTAGGAGTGAGCTTGCTCGCGATAACGTCAGCTCAGCCGATAAATCCGGCGGTCACGAAACCGAATCGCGAGCAAGCTCACTCCTACATGTCCGTATTTGCTGCGCGATAGCGCGGTGCCATGTACACCGGGGCAGTTCCTGCATTTTCTATCCCCGCCTTTTTCTGTAACAAGCTGGCATAGCAGGTTTGTTGCACGCCACTATCTCCTCAACGCGCAGTCCAGAGCCTTCAACGCTTACAGAGTGCAAGAAAAATGAATACCCACTTCTTCAAAATCGTCCAGACCGTTGCTTCCCATGGCTCGTTTTCGGAAGCCGCTGCGATTCTGGGTTGCAGTCAATCGAACATCAGTTACGCCATCAAGGAAGTGGAAGACTATTTCAACAAGCGGCTTTTCATCCGCAGCCGGGCCGGGTGCGTCCTGACGCCGGAGGGTCAGGTCATCAGCCGTACGCTGGACAGTCTGTTGGCGACGCTTGAGCAGCTAAAAAAAGTCAGCTCAGCGGCAGTGTCACGGTTCATTACTGTAGCCATATGGACGAGACGTCTCTGGCGGCATGCGTAGAGGCGATGACCCGGCTGCATCCGGGGGTGCATTTGAATGTGGAGCATGGCAGCGAGCAGCATCCGACGCTGGATGTGTTGCGACGGGAGTTGGCGGATATTCTGATCCTGCCCACGACGACGCTTGATGAGTATCACGTTGAGCATGTGCGCTGGTCGGATGCTTATGTGTTGGTCGCTGCCCGAAGCCGTTTGCTGACTCCGCGGCCGTTTCACGAGTTGTGCGAGGGCGTGAGGTATGTGTCCTGGCGTCATGCGGGTGTGGAGCGGTTGCATGGGGAGTTGGCAGCCGCTCAGGTGCGCCTTAGTCATCGTGGGGAGTTGAGTTGTGTGGCGACGTTGCTGGATCTGGTCGGGAAGGGGCAATGTATGACGATTTTGCCCAGTCGACTGGTTCCGGACGATGGTCGTTTGTTCGAATGTGTCCGGTTGCCGGTGCAGGTGGAGCGCAGTATCAGTGTTATCGCCCGGCCGGGGTCGTTGTTGTCCAATGCGGCGAATGAGGTGATTGAGGTGCTGAAGCGGCTGCCGGTGGGGGATTAGGCCCCACCGAGTCGTAGCCGCGTTATCGACGCCCGATTGCCCGGTAAACACAGGATCCCTGTGTGAGGCTCTATGTTGCCTGCAAGGTGAATTGCTACGCGGGACCGGCTAAAGCCGGGAAGGCGGTATTTCGGACGAGAAATTCCAGCGCCTGTAGCGGCCTCTTCCCGGATAAAGCCGATCCCACGACATCGCACAGAACCTGTGCGAATTCATTCGCGAAGAGGCCGGTATACCCGCAGCCTAAGTTTTGGCTGAAACACGCTCTTGATCTGCTCTTGATCTGAGCGCCCCGTTAAACCACGCCGGCCGGAATTCGATATTGCTGCGTGGGGTGAACCGGCAGGGATGCCGGTTTAGCCGCCTCAGGCCATGGATGGCCGGTGGCGGCGGCCCCACGCAGCAATGTCGGATTACGGGTATGCCGAGCGACAGCGAGGGACCCAGTGGTGGGGCAAGAGCCTTTTGCTTACTTTTGGGCTCCTTTCAAAAGTGAGGCGCTGTAAAAGCGCAACCAATATCAGCCTTCACGCGGAAACGGATATGTGAAGAGCATCTCGCGCTTCAATGGATACGGCCCAGTGGCCGCCCTCACCAAATCCCAGAAAGCACGAAGGGGAGCCTGGGCTCCCCTTCAAGGTATTTTCGATGCTCTTTTTTGTTGTTGGGCGGCCTGTTGTTGTTTTTGGTGGCCGTACCCTTGTCGCTGTTTTTAAGCGATCCCATTGGGGATCAAGAGCAAACGTATTTTTTTGAGCGCTGATGCGGCTTTTATCGTGTTGATCCAACCAGGTCTGGAGCTACCTCAGGGTAGTTTTGTTGTTCTCTGTCCGGCTGCGAGGGTCTTCTTCAAGGTCCTCAGAAAAGCTATCCACTCCAAAAAAATCTGTTAGCTGCGCCTCTGTCCGTGTTGTTCTTGTTATGTCAGAGCCGATTCGTCTTGTTTTTATTGGGTTACTGCGCATTGTTATTTTTGTTGTACTGAAGATATAGCAGGAGGCGTGCCAGTTTTTTAAAGGCCTTTGAAATCAGGGGTATGGAGGAATTTGGGCGCTTTGGATTGAGTGAAAATCCTTGGCGACTGTTTCCGTGTTACCCGTTTTTTCCTGCGTACTGAGGTCAGGGTAACACTCTGTGACATCATGTCGCACCTTATGCCGACAGGCGTGCCTTGGCGACCTTCGAGCCGTTGACCTTGCCAAGGGCGTCGCAGATGCCTTGCCCGGCATTGATCAGCCGGTTCAGATTGACTCCGGTTTCGATCCCCAGCCCATCAAGCAGGTAGAGCACATCCTCGCTGGCAACGTTGCCACTCGCACCTTTGGCGTAGGGGCAGCCGCCCAGCCCGGCTACGGAGCTGTCGAATACGTGGATACCTTCCAGCAGGCTGGCATAGATGTTGGCCAAGGCCTGGCCGTAGGTGTCGTGAAAATGCCCGGCGAGTTTGCCCCGGGCGATGCGCCCCGCGACGACATCGAACAGCTCACGGGTTTTATCAGGAGTGCCGACACCAATGGTATCGCCGAGGGATATTTCGTAGCAGCCCATGCCAAGCAGCTCATTGGCGACTGCTGCGACTTGCGCGGGCGCGATTACGCCTTCATATGGACAGCCCAATACGCAGGAGACATAGCCGCGGACCTGCATGCCGTGCAAGCGTGCGGCTTCCATGATCGGGGCGAAGCGTTCCAGGCTTTCACTGATTGAACAGTTGATGTTGCGTTGCGAGAAGGTTTCGGACGCAGAGGCAAACACGGCAACTTCTCTGACGCCAGCGGCGAGGGCATCTTCAAAGCCGCGATAGTTTGGGGTCAGTGCGGCGTAGGTCACCTTGTCATTGCGCTGAATGCCGGCGAAGACTTCTGCCGAGCCCGCCATTTGCGGTACCCACTTGGGTGACACAAAACTACCGACTTCGATGTAGGTCAGTCCGGTCGCTGATAGCTCATCCACCAGTTTTACTTTGTCCGTGACGCTGACAGGCCGCGATTCGTTCTGCAATCCGTCGCGAGGTCCCACCTCTACCAGGCGCACTTTTTCAGGTAATGGCATGTCTGACTCCTTCTCAAATGACTCGAGAATAATTCTGCAATTATTTGATTTTTATTGTTTTACTCAGCTCCAGCTTGCAGCGTTCTTCAGCGGTATCCAGCTCCAGTTGCATGTGCTGGATATCCAGCAGTTGCTGTTCCAGCTGAATGCGACGTTCGCTGATTTTGCCGAGCATGGTCTGCAGTTGTTTGTGGTTGCCGCCGGTAGGGTCGTACAGCTCGATCAGTTCTCTGCATTCGGCCAAGGAAAAACCGATGCGCTTGCCACGCAGAATGAGCTTGAGAGTGACTTTGTCTCTGGCCGAGTAGATACGCTCCAGGCCACGTCTTTCGGGGGCTAGCATGCCTTGTTCTTCGTAAAAGCGAATCGCCCGGGTGGTGATGTCCAGCTCGCGGGCGAGGTCGGAGATGCTGTAGGTTTGGCTGGTCATGTACGCGCTCGGCGGGAAAACAGAGGCTTAACCTAAGGTTCCCTTTACGTATACGTCAAGCAGCAAATACTGCAGGGCTTACTCAGCTCCATGGCTTGGAATGTATTTCTGTGTGAGCCGGGCTTGTCCGCGATAAACGATAACGCGGTGTGCCTTGCAACCGCGTCTCATGCATCGCGGGCAAGCACCGCTGCCACAGAAGATCGGCGTCTATGATTAAAAAGCGTTTAAATAACAGATGATTACAGTCTGATATTCAAGCCATCTCTAGCTTGTTCTCATGCGCCGTGACCTGCTGACACAGCTCGATGATCTGCTCGCGCATCCAGCGATTTGCCGGGTCCTGGTCGGTGCTTTCATGCCAGTACAGGTGCGTTTCCACCGCCGGAACGTCACTTACCGGCAGCGGGAAGTAGCGCAGCTCATGACGTTTGGCGAAGCGTTCCGGCACGGTCATGACCATGTCGGTCTGTTGCAGTACTTGTGAAGCCATCAGGTAATGCTGTGAGCGCAGGGCCACTTTGCGCTGGATGCCCATTTTCCCCAACGCCAGGTCGACATAACCGAGCCCGCTGCGACGGCTGGAAATATGAATGTGCGACGACGACAGGTAGTCATCCAGCTTGAACGCTTCCTTGCCCGCCAAAGGGTGACCCTGGCGCATGGCGCAGACGTATTTATCAGCCATCAGCTTGACGTGCCGCACCTGCGGGTCAGTGTTGAGCGGTGCATCCACGGCGAAATCAAGGCGACCGGCAGCCAGTTCTTTGGTCATCTCCCGACGCTTCGACAAGAAGCTTTCGATGGTCACCTGCGGTGCCTGGCGGCGCAGACGCTGAAACAAGGCGGGCAGGATCACTGCTTCAGTCAGGTCAGTCATGCTGATCCGGTAGTTTTTTACGGCCTGCAACGGGTTGAAAATCCGGCTTTCCTGCACCGAGACTCTCAATAGCGACAGCGCGTTGCGCACCGGACCGATGATGTTCTGGGCCATCGGCGTGGGCACCATGCCTTGGGCGGTGCGGACGAACAGCGGATCGTTGAAGGTTTCGCGAAGGCGGGCCAGCGCATTGGATACCGCGGGCTGAGTGATGCCGACGATTTGTCCGGCGCGGGTCAGGTTGGCTTCTGTGTAGATCGCGTCAAAGACAATGAAAAGGTTGAGATCGACCTTGCTCAGGTTCATGCCGTGCGCCTCTTGTGTTGTTCTTGTTGTGTCGCTGCCTTGGCGGAGCGTGGCCCGATCATATATCGGTTATGAATGTTTATACACGCGGAGAATAGATTAGATAAATGTTGGTGGGCGGCCTAGCATCGTCACATGACCTTACAAACCTCACTCAGAAGGTAGTTGCCCATGGATTTTGCCTACTCCCCGAAGGTTCAGGAATTGCGCGAGCGCGTCGCGGCGTTCATGGATAACCACGTTTATCCCGCTGAGCCCATATTTGAGCAGCAAGTGGCTGAGGGCGACCGTTGGCAGCCTACGGCGATCATGGAAGAGCTCAAAAGCAGGGCCAAAGCCGAGGGTTTGTGGAATCTATTCCTGCCTGAGTCTGAGCTGGGGGCCGGTCTGACCAATCTGGAGTACGCGCCATTGGCAGAGATCATGGGGCGTTCATTGCTGGGGCCGGAGCCTTTCAATTGTTCGGCGCCTGATACCGGCAACATGGAAGTGCTGGTGCGCTATGCAAGCGAGGCGCAGAAAAAACAGTGGCTGGAACCGTTGCTGCGCGGGGAGATTCGCTCGGCCTTCGCCATGACCGAGCCTGATGTTGCCTCGTCGGATGCCACCAATATGGCCGCTCTTGCTGAGCGCCAGGGTGATGAATGGGTCATCAACGGGCGCAAGTGGTGGACGTCGGGTGCCTGCGATCCGCGCTGCAAGATTCTGATCTTCATGGGCCTGAGCAATCCCGATGGGCCTCGTCATCAGCAGCATTCGATGATCCTTGTACCGACCGACACGCCCGGCTTGAAAATTGTCCGTCCGTTACCCGTATTCGGTTACGACGATGCGCCTCATGGGCACGCTGAAGTCGTCTTCGAAAATGTTCGGGTGCCTTATGAGAACGTGCTGCTCGGGGAAGGGCGCGGCTTTGAAATCGCCCAGGGGCGGCTAGGACCGGGGCGTATCCATCACTGCATGCGCTCGATAGGCATGGCTGAACGTGCGCTGGAGTTGATGTGTAAACGAGCAATCAGCCGGGAGGCTTTCGGGCGGCCGCTGGCGCGGTTGGGCGGCAATGTCGACAAGATTGCCGACTCGCGGATGGAGATTGATATGGCGCGCCTGCTGACGTTGAAGGCGGCCTACATGATGGACACGGTAGGTAATAAGGTCGCGAAAAGCGAAATCGCCCAGATCAAGGTGGTGGCGCCGAACGTGGCGTTGAGGGTGATTGACCGGGCAATCCAGATTCATGGCGGTGCAGGGGTGTCCAACGACTTTCCGCTGGCGTACATGTACGCCATGCAGCGCACGCTACGCCTGGCCGACGGCCCGGATGAGGTACACCGGGCTGCGATTGGCAAGTTCGAGATTGGCAAGTACGTGCCGAAGGAAATGCTGCGGGGCTGAGCTCAACTTTCATGCTGCAATTCTTGTGTACATATCCGTTACCGCTGTCACGGCTGATATTGGTTGCGCTTTTACAGCGCGTCACTTTTGGGGCCCAAAAGTAACCAAAAGGCCTTTACCCCACCACTCGGCACCTCGCTGGTGCTCGGTGTACCCGCCCGCAGATCCTGAACCGTGGGCCGCCGCAACGGGCCATCCATGGCCCAATGCGGCTAACCCGGCGTCCTGCCGGGTTGCCCACGGTTCAGAATCTGCGTTCGGCCAGCGTGTTTAACGGGGCGCCCAAGATCAAAATCAAAAGCGCGGCGGCCTGATAGCCGACCTGATTGTGTGGGTTTGCTGGGTATCTGTAGGAGCTGCCGAAGGCTGCGAAGCGGAGTGTCAGGCAACGAATGCGTTGGATGTGGTGGCGTCTCGCGAACAAGTTGTTGTGGCTCAATATTTATGGACCATGATGTAGGAGTATCAACCTAAGGAAGCATCATGGGATTTCGGGTCGTTACAGCCGAAGAAAAAGCCGAGGCTATTCGCCTTGTCGTTGAGTTGAATTACTCAGTGCCTAAAGCGTGTGAGCAGACTGGCGTAGGGCCTACCGCGTTGCGGCGCTGGGTTTCACGGTGGCGCAAGGAGCAGGTAGGAGCCGCGCAAACTACCCGGCCTCAGGATCAAGATCTCATCGACTCGCTGCAGGCCAGATTGGCACTGCTGGAGGCCGAGAACGATGTTTTAAAAAAGCAGTTGCCCTCTCATCTAAAGGTGCTGTTTGGCCGAAGAAAATGATTGAGGGCGCTACAAAGAAGCTGTCGGTTCGACGCTTGTGCTGCGTACTGAGCATACCTCGCAGCAGTTATTACGCCATGCGTCGGCCTCGAGCTAAACGCAGTATCGAGCCGCAGTTAGAGAAGAAGATCCGGCTTTTGCACAAAGAACATCGAGGCGCGCTGGGCAGTCGCGGATTTGTTAAAGCGCTGAAGGCACAAGGCGTCCAAATGGGGCGTCATCGTATGCGCAGCTTGATGAAGAGTCTGGGTTTGGTGAGGCGTCGGGCACAGCATGCGCACTATCGACGGGCTACCAAACCGTCCAACATTGCGCCCAATGTGCTGGCACGACGCTTTAACCCTGAACATCCCAACACGTTCTGGGCGGGAGACATTACCTATATCCGTGTCGGTGGTAGTTGGCTGTACCTGGCAATTGTGATGGATCTTTTCTCGCGCAGGATCGTTGGCTGGGCGTTTTCAAGGACGGCCGATACCGAGCTTTCATTGCAGGCTTTACGACTTGCGGTGGGGCTGCGCCGACCTTCTTCCGAGCTGGTGTTTCACTCGGATCAGGGATGCCAATACACCGCTGACCGCTTCGTTAGCTATCTGGCCGAGAAGCAAATCGTGCAGAGCATGAGTCGGCGCGGAAACTGTTGGGACAATGCGGTAGTGGAACGCTACTTCCGATCACAGAAACACGATTGGTCACCTGAGAACGGTTACTCGAATCACTTCGAGGCAGAACGAGACGTGATGGATTTTATTGCTCACTACAACCATCGACGTTGCCACTCTGCCTCGAATAACCTGCCGCCAGCTGTTTTCGAAAAACTGGCGGCCTAACACTCCTACGGAACGGTCCAAAAAAACTGGACCATTACAAGTTCGCTCCTACCGGTCCGCGGTGTTACCTCTGGATCGCTTTGCTTTTGATCTGCTTTTGATTTTGATCTTAAGCGCCCCGTTAAACCACGCCGGCCGGAATTCAACATTGCTGTGTGGGGTGAACCGGCAGGGATGCCGGTTTAGCCGCCTCAGGCCATGGATGGCCGGTGGCGGCGGCCCCACGCAGCAATGTCGGATTACGGGTATGCCGAGCGACAGCGAGGCACCCAGTGGTGGGGTAAGAGCGTTTTGCTTACTTTTGCGCCCCAAAAGTGAGGCGCCGTAAGGGCGCAACCAATATCAGCCGTGACAGCGGTAACGGATATGTACACAAGAATCGCGGCATGAAAGTGCAGTAGATACCTATGCTTATCGCGGGCAAGCTCAGCTCCCAAAGGACTGCATTATCAATTCAATCCCTCAGGATTGCAGCTTACTCGTCATACCCCAGATTCGGCGCCAGCCAGCGCTCGGTCACGCTTAGCTCCTGACCTTTGCGCGCGGTGTAGCTTTCAACCTGATCCTTGTCGACCTTGCCCACGGCGAAGTATTGCGCCTGTGGGTGGGCGAAGTACCAGCCGCTGACCGCTGCCGCCGGGAACATGGCGTAGTGTTCGGTGAGGAACACGCCGCTTTTGCCTGGCTTGCCATCCGGCATCGGGTCCAGCAACTGGAACAGGGTGCCTTTCTCGGTGTGATCCGGGCAGGCTGGATAGCCGGGAGCAGGGCGGATGCCCGCGTATTGCTCTTTGATCAGCGCATCGTTGTCCAGTTGCTCATCCTTGGCATAACCCCAGTGCTCTTTACGCACTTGTTGGTGCAGCCACTCGGCGCAGGCTTCGGCGAGACGGTCGGCGAGGGCTTTGACCATGATTGCGTTGTAGTCATCGCCAGCATCCTGATAGGCCTTGGACACTTCTTCAGCGCCAATGCCCGCAGTGGTGATGAAGCCGCCCACGTAGTCAGTGATGCCGCTGTCTTTAGGTGCAACGAAGTCGGCCAGCGAGAAGTTCGGTTTGCCGTCGGTCTTGATGATCTGCTGGCGGAGGTGATGCAGCTTCGCCAATGGCTGGCCGTCGTCGCCATAGACTTCCAGATCGTCGTCATTCACCTGATTGGCGGGCCAGAAGCCAAATACGGCACGTGCGCTGATCAGCTTTTCGTCGATCAGCTTGCGCAACATTTGCTGAGCATCGGCGAACAATGACGTGGCAGCCTCGCCTACGACTTCGTCAGTGAGGATGCGCGGGTACTTGCCTGCCAGATCCCAAGAGATAAAGAACGGCGTCCAGTCGATGTATTCGGCCAGCACGTCCAGGTCGATATTTTCCAGCACCCTGGCGCCGGTAAACGTCGGTTTGACCGGGTCGTAGGCTGCCCAGTCAAATTGCGGCTTCTTGGCGACGGCAGCGCCATAGCTCAGGCGCTCGGTGCGAGCGCTACGAGCCGAAGTACGCTCACGCACTTCGATGTATTCAAGACGGGTTTTCTCGATAAAGGCTGGTTTCAGCTCTTTGGACAGCAACTGTGTGGCGACGCCAACGGCACGAGAGGCGTCCGTTACGTAGATCACCGCGTCGTTGCTGTACTTGGGTTCGATCTTCACTGCGGTGTGGGCTTTGGAGGTGGTCGCACCGCCGATCATCAACGGCAGGTGGAAGTCCTGACGCTGCATTTCCCGGGCAACGTGGACCATTTCATCCAGCGAAGGGGTAATCAGCCCCGACAGACCGATGATGTCGCACTTCTGTTCTTTCGCCACCTGCAGGATCTTCTCTGCAGGGACCATCACGCCCAGGTCGACGATGTCATAGCCGTTACAGCCCAGCACCACACCGACGATGTTCTTGCCGATGTCGTGCACGTCGCCCTTGACCGTGGCCATGAGGATTTTGCCCTTGGCTTCTGGCTTGTCGCCTTTTTCCAGCTCGATGAACGGGATCAAGTGGGCAACCGCCTGCTTCATCACACGAGCCGACTTCACTACCTGCGGCAGGAACATTTTTCCCGAACCGAACAGGTCGCCGACGATGTTCATGCCGGACATCAGCGGGCCTTCAATCACCTCGATCGGGCGTGCAAAGGACTGGCGGGACTCTTCAGTGTCTTCAACGATGTGGGTCGTTATGCCTTTAACCAGCGCGTGTTCCAAGCGCTTGTTCACCGGCCAGCCGCGCCACTCTTCGGTTTCCGCTTCTTTAACGCTGCCATCGCCCTTGAACTTGTCGGCAATTGCCAACAAGGCGTCGGTGCCGTCAGTTGTGCGGTTGAGTACTACGTCTTCGACACAGTCGCGCAACTCGGCCGGGATCTGGTCGTAAATCTCCAGCTGCCCGGCGTTGACGATGCCCATGCTCAGGCCGTTACGGATCGCGTACAGCAGGAATACCGAGTGAATCGCTTCCCGCACCGGGTTATTGCCCCGGAACGAGAACGACACGTTGGACACACCGCCCGAGGTCAGCGCGTAAGGCAGTTCATCGCGGATGTAGGCACAGGCATTAATGAAATCGACTGCGTAGTTGTTGTGCTCTTCGATACCGGTGGCGATGGCGAAGATGTTCGGGTCGAAAATGATGTCTTCCGGCGGGAAGCCCACTTCATTGACCAGAATGTCGTAAGAGCGTTTGCAGATTTCCTTCTTGCGGGCTTCGGTATCGGCCTGACCGGCTTCGTCGAACGCCATGACCACAACCGCAGCACCATAGCGCTTGCAGAGTTTTGCGTGATGAATGAACTGCTCGATGCCTTCTTTCATGCTGATCGAGTTGACGATGCCTTTGCCCTGGATGCACTTGAGGCCAGCTTCGATCACTTCCCACTTGGAGGAGTCGATCATGATCGGCACCCGGGAGATATCCGGCTCGCCTGCGATCAGGTTGAGGAAGGTCACCATGGCCTTCTTCGAATCCAGCATGCCTTCGTCCATGTTGATGTCGATCACCTGGGCACCGGCTTCGACCTGTTGCAGGGCGACTTCCAGGGCTTCGGTGTAGTTATCTTCACGGATCAGGCGGGCAAAACGGGCGGAACCGGTAATGTTGGTCCGCTCGCCGACGTTGACGAACAGCGAGTTGCGGTCAATGGTGAACGGTTCAAGGCCCGACAGGCGACAGGCTTTCGGGATGTCCGGAATCTGCCGCGGCGCATAACCGGCGACGGCTTCGGCGATGGCCTTGATGTGGCCCGGTGTGGTGCCGCAGCAACCGCCGACGATGTTCAGGAAGCCGCTTTGCGCGAATTCTTCAATGATTTTTGCCGTCTGACTCGGCAGTTCGTCGTACTCGCCGAATTCGTTAGGCAGGCCTGCGTTAGGGTGCGCGGAAACGTAGGTGCTGGCTTTGTTCGACAGCTCTTGCAGATAAGGGCGCAGATCACTGGCACCCAGCGCGCAGTTCAAACCGACCGAAATCGGCTTGGCGTGACTCACCGAGTTCCAGAACGCTTCAGTGGTCTGACCGGACAAGGTACGGCCGGAGGCGTCGGTGATGGTCCCGGAAATCATGATCGGCAATTCAAAACCGATCTCTTCGAAAACACCTTGCACAGCAAAGATCGCGGCCTTGGCGTTCAGGGTATCGAAAATGGTTTCGATCAGGATCAGGTCCGCGCCGCCCTCGATCAGGCCACGTGTCGCTTCGGTGTAGTTTTCCACCAACTCATCGAACGTGACGTTGCGATAACCAGGGTTGTTAACGTCCGGTGAAAGCGAGCATGTGCGGCTGGTCGGGCCGAGAACACCCGCGACGAAACGCGGCTTGTCCGGCGTTTCCATGGTCTTGGCATCAGCGACTTTACGCGCCAGTCGAGCGCCTTCGACGTTCAGCTCATAGACGATCTCTTCCATGCCGTAGTCGGCCTGGGAAACCTGAGTCGCGTTGAAGGTGTTGGTTTCCAGAATATCGGCACCGGCATCCAGATAGGCCTTTTCGATAGCGCCGATCACGTCCGGGCGGGTCAGCACCAGCAAGTCGTTGTTGCCCTTGACGTCGCTGGGCCAGTCAGCAAAGCGTTTGCCGCGATAGTCTTCTTCCTCGAGGCGATAGCTCTGGATCATGGTGCCCATGCCGCCGTCGAGGATCAGGATCCTCTGCTGAAGAGCTTGCTGGAGAGCATGAAGACGGGCGCTGCGATCAGACATAGGGCTACCTGGAAAAGATCGATACATAAAGGTCGAAATGATAGCAAACCCGAACGGTTTTGGTGTTGATAAGACTTTGGTATGAATATCGCTCATGTTGGGCCGCAATAACCTCTGTAGAATTACGGCGTTTTTTCATCTTTTCAGACCTTCTGGACGCTGGATATGCCGTATCGCTTGGTTGTAAGCATCGCAGTGTTGTCGATGTGCGGCATATTTCAGGTCCAGGCGGGCGACAAGCCCGTGGAGCCGAACATTTCCTATGTTCGGGATATCCAGCCAATCCTTACCGAGAAGTGCGTCGCCTGTCATGCCTGCAATGATGCGCCGTGCCAGTTGAATCTGGGCGCCGGGGAGGGCGTCGCTCGGGGTGCCAGCAAGGTTCCGGTCTACGAAGGCGATCGCAGCGTGGCTCAAGCGCCCACCCGTTTGTTCATCGATGCCAGCGGACCGAAAGCCTGGGAGAGCAAGGGTTTCTACTCGGTGCTTGATGCCCAGGACAGCCAGGCTGCGTTGATGAGCAGAATGCTGGACTTGGGGCGTAACGTGCCGCTGGAACCGAACGCGAAGATCCCGGCTGAAATCGTGCTGGGCCTCAATCGGGAAAATCTTTGCGCTCAGCCGGGAGAGTTCAATGCCTACGCTCAGGCTCATCCCAAGGAAGGCATGCCCCTTGCCGTTGCCGGGTTGAGCGACGCTGAGTACGAGACCCTGCAACGCTGGTTCGCCGTGGGTGCTCCGGTGGATGACAAGGCGCAAAGCCCCTCAATCAGTGAACTGGCGCAGATTACTGAGTGGGAAACCTTGCTCAATCAGCCCGGTTCGACTCAGGCACTGGTGGGCCGCTGGCTGTACGAGCACCTGTTCCTGGCGCACATCTATTTTGCAGGCGGTGAGCCGGGGCATTTCTTTCAATGGGTACGTTCGCGGACGCCAAGCGGTCAGCCCATTGATGTGATTGCCACCCGCAGGCCGGACGATGATCCCGGCAGCGACTTTTATTACCGCCTTGCGCAAGTCAAAGGTGTGATCGTCCACAAGACGCACATTACTTATGCGCTGGGTCCGCAGAAGATGGCACGGGTCAAACAGCTGTTCTATGGCAACGACTGGCGTGTGGATTCGCTGCCGGGCTATGGCCCCGGACGTCGTGCCAATCCGTTTGAAACCTTTGAAGCGATTCCTGCCGCCGCGCGCTATCAGTTCATGCTGGATAACGCCGAGTACTTTGTCCGTACTTTTATTCGCGGGCCTGTGTGTCGGGGGCAGATCGCAACGGACGTGATTCGCGACCAGTTCTGGGTGACGTTTCAGGATCCGGCCCATGATCGCTATATCGTCGATGCCCGCTATCGGGGGCTGGCCACGCCACTGCTGGCGATGCCGGGGCAGAACGATGATGTCGGCAGTGTGCTTGGTCTGTGGCACGCCTATCGGGACAAACGCAACGAATACGAAGATCTGCGCCGTGACAGCTACGCGCATATGCCTCCGCCGGGCTGGGCCACGTTGTGGGCGGGTAACGATAACTCGCTGCTGACAGTCTTCCGTCACTTCGACAGTGCTTCGGTCAATAAAGGCCTGATCGGTGACGTGCCACAGACTTTCTGGCTGTTCGACTACCCGCTGCTGGAGCGCACGTATTATCAACTGGCGGTGAATTTCGATGTTTACGGAAACGTGTCCCATCAGGTGCAGACGCGGCTGTATTTCGACCTGATCCGTAACGGCGCCGAAGTTAACTTTTTGCGGCTGATGCCCGCAGACAAACGCGACGACCTGTTGAGCGACTGGTACCGCAACGGCGGCAAACTGAAGATGTGGCTGGATTATCAGGACATCGACGATGACACGCCGAGTGGCATACCGCTGGATGAAAAAGATCCGAAGCGCGATTTCGCCTTGAAGCTGATAGAGCGGTCCGGCACGTTGAATGCTGCGCCGGATCCGATCAATCGTTGTTCCGGCGCTTATTGTTCCCGAGCGGGTATCAGTGACAGTTTCGCTCAGGTCGAGCAGTCCTTGAGCCATTTGACGTCCCGCCCCGAGGCGGGCTTGAAAGTGATCGATTATTTACCTGAAGCGACGATGCTGCGGATCGAGGACAGCAGCGGCAAGCGGATGATGTACAGCATGCTGCGTAACCGGGCGCATACGAACGTGGCGTTTTTACTGGGTGAATCTCATCGTTATGAGCCGGGGCTGGACTCGCTGACGATTTATCCCGGTGTATTGGCCAGCTATCCAAACTTCATGTTCAACGTACCTGCCAGCGAGGTGCCCGAGTTTGTTCAGCTCATGCAGCAAGCCAGGCATCAGGCACAGTTCGAGAAAATTGTGGAACGCTGGGGCGTGCGGCGCAGCAACCCGCAGTTCTGGACGTATTTCCATGACCTGACTCGCTACATTCAGGAGACGGACCCTGTTGAGGCGGGTGTGATGGACATGAATCGGTACGAGAATCTGTAGATTTGCGTCGCCCTAATCGCGGGCAAGCCTCGCTCCCACAGGCGATCGCGCTATCCGTAGGACCGGCTTTAGCCGGGAGGGCGTCGGGACATTTACTACATACTCTTCGTCAGAAATACCGCTCTCCCGGCTAAAGCAGGTCCTACGGGATTGCAAGCAAACATAGAATCTCCCACATGAGATCGCATTTCTCCTGTGGGAGCGAGGCTTGGTCTGGGCGGCATTCCGACGATTAGGGCGACTCCTTTTCCCTGTCCAACCCACACCCCACATGGCCCGCAGCCATCTACCGCTGACCGGAAAACTCATTTTTTCATGACCTTTTGTGAACTGTCACGGTCCGACCCCGTGAGTGTCCTTGTGCGTGCGGTTGTATTCGCGGCCTTGGATTGTTGTTTAAAGAGGCAATGAGGTTTGTGATGTTGATTTCTGTTCAAGCCCTGCGGGCACTCGCCGCGTGGGTCGTTGTATGTCATCACTTTATGCAGATTTTCTTCAACTTCCACGCCAGTGGCCCGATTGGCGACTTTTTCGTGACGAAGGGGGCAGTGGGGGTTGATATCTTTTTCGTCATCAGTGGCCTGGTGATCTTTCTCTCTACTCAGAACAGCGAAATGCCGGCCAGGCGCTTCATGCTCAATCGTATTATCCGGATCGTCCCCGCTTATTGGTTTTACACGGCAGCCATGGGTCTTTTACTGGTATTTGCTGCGCCGTTGCTTCCACATCAGGTAATTAACTGGCAGACGTTCATGCTGTCGTTGTTTTTCATCCCTGCGGAAAATCCCGGTGGTTATGGCCTGTACCCCACACTCAACGTGGGCTGGACGCTTAACTACGAGATGTTCTTCTATCTATTGTTCTCCACCGTCTTCCTGTTCAAGCAGCGTCATCGGCCATTGATCGTGGCTGCGGCGCTGTTCGCAGTGTGTGAAGTGTTGGCGCGTTCCGGGCTGATCAGCCGTTTTTATGGCAACGACATTATTTATGAGTTCTTGCTCGGTATTGGCATAGGCATCATTTATCGCCGAGGCTGGATCAAGGAAGGGTTCTGGCTACCGTTGCTGGGTATCGCCACGGGGCTGGTGGTCATTTATCACGTAGGCGGCGATCAGCAGCGGTTGCTTAACTGGGGCCTGCCAAGCGCGTTGATCGTGCTGTCGTGTATCGCCATGGAGCCAGTATTCCGGGGCAACAAGCTGCTTAAAGTGCTGGGCGACTGTTCCTATTCGGTTTATCTGCTCCACGTATTGGTACTGTACGGTGGCTGGCTTGCTTCGCAGCATTACGACCTTAACCCTTACTTGGTATTCGCCATTTGTGTGCCTGTCATCGCGCTTGGCGCATGGATAAGTTACGAATGGCTAGAGAAGGGTTTATACCGTCGCATGAAGGGTTGGCTCGACGATCGACGGGCCAGAAACGCTTCTCAAGCGCTTTCCTGACAAAAATACTAGGACTTTGTGTGAAGCTGGCGATTGGCGTAAACTGCCCGCACGTCTGCGAGGAATTTTCATGACCGCTATTACAATTACCGATGCTGCCCACGATTACCTGGCCGATCTGCTGGAAAAGCAGAACACCCCGGGCATTGGCATCCGCGTGTTTATTACCCAGCCTGGCACCCAGTACGCTGAAACCTGCATTGCCTACTGCAAGCCCGGCGAAGAAAAACCGGAAGACAAGGCCATCGGCCTGAAGAGCTTCACTGCCTGGATCGATGGTTTCAGCGAAAACTTTCTGGACGATGCCGTTGTTGATTACGCCACCGACCGCATGGGCGGCCAGTTGACGATCAAGGCACCCAACGCAAAAGTACCGATGGTCAACGCTGATAGCCCGATCAACGAGCGCATCAACTACTACCTGCAAACCGAGATCAACCCTGGATTGGCCAGCCACGGCGGTCAGGTCACGTTGATCGATGTGGTTGAAGAGCAGGAGCAGCACATCGCTGTTCTGCAATTCGGCGGCGGTTGCCAGGGTTGCGGTCAGGCTGACGTGACGCTGAAGGAAGGTATCGAGCGCACATTGCTTGAGCGCATCCCAGAGCTGCACGGCGTACGCGACGTGACTGACCACACGCAGAAAGAAAACGCTTACTACTAAGCAGTTTGCTGCGCCGTGTTAAAAAGCCCCGACGTGTTCGGGGTTTTTTGTGTGATCGGGATACCTGAGCATCCCGCGGTTATAAGCTGGAATGCTAATCCTCTGTGGGAGCTGGGCTTGCCCGCGATGAGATTGATTAACTTTAGATCGCGCCACCCTCATCGCGGGCAAGCCCTGCTCCCACAGTAAATTGTGCTTACCGCGCGCCCTCTTACTTCCTGAACAAATGAGCATGCCCGGCGCGGTACAGCGATGACTCGCTGAACGCATCACTGGATAGCACACGGCCTACCAGAATCAATGCCGTGCGGCGAAAGCCTTTTTCTTCGACCCTGGTTTCAATATCCGCCAGCGTGCCAATCACCCAGTCCTGATCCGGCCAACTGGCGCGATGCACCACTGCGATCGGGCAATCTGCTCCGTAGTGCGGTATCAGTTCAGCAACTATTTTCGGCAGGTTGTTGACCCCCAGATGAATCGCCATGGTCGCCTTGTGGTGGGCCAGATCGGCCAGGGCTTCGCCTTCTGGCATTGACGTCTTGTCTGCGTAACGGGTCAGGATCACCGTTTGGGAAATATCCGGCAGCGTCAGCTCGGTCTCCAGCAGCGCAGCGCAGGCCGCAGTAGCTGTAACGCCCGGGATGATCTCGAACGGAATGCCCAACTCACGCAAGTGACGAATCTGCTCACCAATCGCGCCATACAGGCTCGGGTCACCGGAGTGTACACGGGCCACATCCTGGCCTTGTTCATGAGCCGCTTTCATCAAGGCAATGATCTGCTCCAGGTGCAGTTCGGCACTGTTGCTCACCTGAACCGCCTGATGACCCTCCAGAACGGCAGCAGGCACCAGCGAGCCTGCATAGATGATCACCGGGCAACTGCGGATCAATCGTTGGCCCTTGACCGTGATCAGCTCAGGATCGCCGGGACCCGCGCCGATGAAAAAAACCGTCATGAAGACTCCAGATGTGTAGGGGCAAAAATCGCGATTATCAGCGAATTGGCCGGGCAATGGCCAAGGCAAAGGTGACTTGAGAAGATTTCTGGCGGGGGATCAGCAGCTCGGCCGTCCCTGATTGGCTTGCCAGCGCCAGCGCTGAGCTTTCTGCGATGCCATAGCAGCCGGTGTGATCATAGGCGATTTGGGAGCGATGGCTAAGCTGCGGTTCGTAAGCGGCCAATTGTTCGGCGTTGAAGAAACTCAACGGCAAATCAAGCTGATTCGCGAGCTCCAGCAGTCCTGGCTCTCGGCTTTTCAAATCTATGGAAGCGAGGGCGCTGATGTCTTTAAGGCGCAGATTATGACTTTCAAGGCTGCGCTCGATCAGTTCCAGCAGTGCGCCCGCAGAGCAGTCGCGCTGGCAACCGAGGCCGACCACCAGGGTCGGACGCTTGTTATCAAGCAAAATATTACTCACTGAATTGAAATGCTTTTCTGCAGGCGGTCGCCCGGTGGCTCTGATACAGCGCTGCCGAGCAGCAAACGGGTGATCCTGGAGCCAACTTGTTGGCGAGACGTCGGACCTGCATCGTCAGAAATTCCGCTTCGCCAACAAGTTAGCTCCTACCGGTCCAATGTTTGCTGCGCGACAGCGTATGTCAAAGTTGCTCAAGGTCACGCTTGGTCCTGCTCAGGATTGTTACGACGGAACAGCCATGTGCTGATCAGCCCCATGGCGATCCAGAACACTGCGTTGGTCAGCAGCGAAGCCATCACGAATTGCGACTCCAGCGCCTCAGGTGCCAGGCTCTCGTGGGTTTCAGGCTGCGGTGCACCAATAAGATGAGGCACTACCAGAATCGCCACCCCCAAGGCTTTCAATAACCAGTTCTGGGCAAACACGATCAGCGCGAGCGCGACAGCCGTCGAGGCCGCGGTGCCAATCCACCAGATTTGTCGCTGATTGAGGTCCGCTGCAGCGGTGCCCGGCAGCTCGGGCGGCAGGCCCAAAGTTGGCGCCAGAGTAAACACCGCAAAGCCGGCCAGCCCCCAGAACAGGCCTTGCGAAGTCTTGCCAGGCGCTCGCAACGTGTACAACGCGGCCAGCATTAGTGCGAAACCGACGGCGACCACCAGATTGCCCCCGGTGGTCGACACGATGCGCTGCCAGCCGTCTTCCGGCGACCAGGCTTCATCATCATGCACGTGACCAGCGGGTGCGGCTTCGCCATGTGAATGCTCATGAACCTGCTCGGCAGGCGTGTTCTCGTAGGTTTCGGCTTGCAGGATCAACGGAGTGATCCAGAAACTTTGCAGCAGGGTCAACAGCAGGGCGGCGAGCAGGCCGGTGAACCCGGCCGTTTGAGCGATTCGCTTGAACATGGTCAGGTCTCAATGGCAAGGGAAGGCGGCGCTGTGCCGGGTGTCGTGAGCGGCATTGTGGACCGCTTCGATATGCGAGAACCCGGCAAAATAGACCAGGCAGGCGCCAAGAATGGCTGCGCTGATGGCGGCGGTCAGACGTTGGCTCTGGGTAGTTGCAGTGTTGGCGGAATGGCTGGTTGTACTGATCGACATGGCGCTTCCCTCTTGATGTCGGCAAGCAGGCATGCGCAGCACTATCCCACTGACGAATATCAGGGGAGTGCAACTGCGCCCGCCCACCGCGGGTTCGTTATTTGTTTCATGTCGGGCCGGTCTCCGGGCTTGCGAGGGGTTGAGCGCTGAATGGCGCCGACCTGCAAGAATCGCCTTCCCATGCCGTGATGCGCACAGTGGATCTGATTCTTCGCTCGCTTACCGTTGCGGGGGCAGCGCCGGACTTGCACAGACCAGAGGTCTGAACTCACCGGTTTCCCGTTTCACCCCGTGAGGGGCACCCGTAACAAGGCATGTAGGAGAGCATGCGCCTGCGTGGAACGTCAATCAGTTGATTGACCTGCCCGCAGTCACTGCGTAGCCTTGCGGGTTCGAGGTTCTCCAGTCTATCTGCGGGTCAGACGATTTGGAGCTAAGACGGGAACGCGGTAATGCCGCGGCTGCCCCCGCAACTGTAAGCGGTGCTGATTTATCGCACGGTCATTGCACTCTCTGTACAGCCACTGCCCGTCAAGGGCGGGAAGGCGCAATGACTGCCCTGGAAGCTTTCCATGGGTACCGCAAGCCAGGAGACCTGCCTCGATTCGGGCCTTGAGCCCGACGAATTCTCACTACAACCGGGCGGGGTGATCCGGTGGCGAATCGTATCTCTGTGGCTACACATCTGTGGCTACACAGGGTTTTCGTCCCGCTTGCCCGCCGTATTGCCAAAGGGCATCCGATGAAAACACTGGCCAAACTTCCCGTCACTATCGTTACCGGCTTCCTCGGTTCGGGCAAAACCACCTTGCTGCGCCATATGCTGGATAACGCGGAAGGTCGACGCATTGCGGTTATCGTCAATGAGTTCGGCGAGCTGGGCATCGACGGCGAAATCCTCAAACAATGCACCATTGGCTGCACTGAAGAAGAGGCGGTTGGCCGCGTTTATGAGCTGGCCAACGGCTGTCTTTGTTGCACCGTGCAGGAAGAGTTCTTCCCGGTCATGCGTGAACTGGTTGCGCGTCGTGGCGATCTGGATCACATCCTCATCGAAACTTCCGGTCTGGCCCTGCCAAAGCCACTGGTACAAGCCTTCCAGTGGCCGGAAATTCGCAATGCATGCACCGTCGATGCGGTAATTACTGTTGTCGACAGTCCGGCAGTACTTGCAGGTACGTTTGCTGCATTCCCTGATCAGGTCGACGCTCAGCGCAAGCTCGATCCGAACCTGGATCATGAGTCGCCATTGCATGAGCTGTTCGCCGATCAACTGGCCAGCGCCGATCTGGTCATCCTCAACAAGTCCGACATGATGGACGCGGCCGGTCTGGCTGCGGTGCGCGCTGAAGTCTCCGAAGAGCTGCCGCCTGCGGTCAAGGTCATCGAAGCCAGCAGCGGTCGTCTGCCGATCAATGTCTTGCTGGGGTTGGGGGCTGAATCCGAGCAGCATATCGATGGCCGCAAGACCCATCATGATCACCACGAAGGCGATGATCATGATGACCACGACCATGACGCGTTCGACTCCATTTCGATCAAGCTGCCTCAATCCGAAGAAACCCTGCTGCTTGCCGCGCTGACCCAACTGGTCGTGCAGCACGGCATCTTGCGGGTCAAGGGTTTCGCGGCCATTGCCGGCAAACCGATGCGCTTGCTGATTCAGGGTGTAGGCACGCGTTTCGACAAACACTTCGACCGCGCCTGGAGTGCTGATGAAGAGCGTGCCACTCACCTGGTGCTGATCGGTCAGAAGCTTGATGCTGCGGCACTTGAATCCCAACTGCGCGCTGCGCTAGCGGACTGACCCATGCACCTGTTGAGAACCCAGCCCGGTGGTTTTGTACCGGACGACAGCATTGCCGACCTCGGACAAACCCCCGCTGAGCTGGTGATTCTCTGCAGTGGCGATTCCAGCCTGGCATTGCTCGCCGAAGCGGCGCAGCAACTGCCGGACGATTACCCGAGCTTGCGTCTGGCTAACCCGATGCAGGTTCAGAACCATGCTTCCGTCGACCTCTATTTCGATGAAGTGCTGCGCCACGCCAAGGTCATTCTGATTTCTCTGCACGGCGGGATCGGCTATTGGCGCTACGGTGCTGAGAGACTCATGGAGCTCGCAGCCCGCGGCGTGCAGGTGATCATGGTGCCGGGCTGTGATCGCCATGACCCCGAACTGACTGAGCGCAGCACCGCACCCGCTGAGGATTGCCACCGGTTATGGCAGTTTCTGCGTCAGGGTGGCATGCACAACGCGCTGGAGTTCTACCGTTGCATCGCGAATCGCCTGCTGGATCGGGATTACGCCTGGTCCGAGCCCAAAGCATTGCCGCGTACTGCGGTTTACCACCCAAAAGGCGTCAGCGCCGATCCTGAAATATGGTTCGCTGACTGGGTGCCGGATCAGCCAGTCGCAGCGCTGCTGTTCTATCGCTCACACCTGCAGGCTGCCAATACCGCGTTCATCGATGTGTTTTGCGCCCGCTTGCAGACCCAAGGCTTGAATCCTTTGCCCATCGCAGTGGCCAGCCTGAAGGAAGCAGGCTGCATGACGGTGGTTGAAGACTGGCTGGACGAGTTCGGGGTTGAGCTGATCCTCAACACCACCGGCTTTGCTCAGTCCAGCCCGGAAACGCCTCATTTGCGGCCATTCCGACGTAACGTCCCCGTGATTCAGGCGATTTGCGCTCAGGATAACGAACCTGGCTGGCGGGCCAGCGAGCAAGGTCTGGGTGCCCGGGATCTGGCGATGCACATCGCGTTGCCCGAACTGGACGGGCGAATCATCAGTCGGCCGATCAGCTTCAAGGATCTGGCCTGGCACAGTGAGCGCAGTCAGTCGGATGTGGTCTGCTATCGCCCGCAACCCGAGCGCATGGACTTTGTTGCCGAACTGGCGCGTCGCTGGATATTGCTCGGGCGCTTGCCTAATGCTGACAAGCGCGTTGCGTTGATTCTCGCCAATTACCCCACGCGCGACGGACGCATCGGCAATGGTGTCGGCCTCGATACGCCAGCGGCGGCGCTGAATATCCTGCGAGCCATGCAGGGCGAGGGTTATCCGGTTGCCGAATTGCCGGACACCGGTACTGAGTTGATCCACCAGTTGCTCGGTGGCGTCACCAATGATCTGGACAGCATCGACCTTCGTCCCTGCCACCAAAGCATGGCGCTCGACGAGTACACCGCTGCGTTTGAGCAACTGCCTCTGGCCAACCGTGAAGCGGTGATTGCACGCTGGGGCGCGCCGGATAAAGACCCGATGTTCCGCAGTGGGCGGGTGATGATTGCCGGGATCAGGTTTGGCCTGACCTTCGTCGGCATTCAGCCGGCACGGGGTTATCAGGTGGACGCCAGTGCGGTTTATCACGACCCGGATCTGGTCCCGCCCCATGGTTATCTGGCGTTCTATTTCTGGCTGCGCAAAGCCTATGGCGCCCATGCCGTGGTGCATGTGGGCAAACACGGCAATCTGGAATGGCTGCCGGGCAAGGGCGTCGGTCTGTCGGAGACCTGCTGGCCGGATGCGATTCTCGGCGCGATGCCTAATATCTACCCGTTCATCGTCAACGATCCGGGCGAGGGTGCCCAGGCCAAACGCCGTACCCAAGCCGTGATCATCGATCACCTGATGCCGCCGCTGACCCGTGCTGAAACCTATGGGCCGTTGCGTAACCTGGAGTTGCTGGCGGATGAGTATTACGAAGCGCAGTTGCTGGATCCCCGTCGCGCGTTGGAGCTGCAACGGGACATCCTCAAGCTGGTCCGCGAAACTCAAATCGATCGTGAGCTGGCGCTGGGTGATGCCTTAAAGGATGACGATGCGGCGACATGGTTGCCACGGCTGGACACCTATCTGTGTGATTTGAAGGAATCGCAGATTCGCGACGGTCTGCATATCTTCGGTGAATCTCCCGTCGGCCGTCTGCGCATCGATACTTTGCTGGCGTTGTTGCGCATCCCGCGGGGTGACGGTCGCGGTGCGCAGTCGAGTCTGCTGCGTGCCTTGAGCAAAGCCTTCGAGCTGGGTTTTGATCCCCTGGATTGCGAACTTGCCGAACCCTGGCTGTCTGCTAGACCTGAAGCGCTGCTCGCTGTCAGCACTGATCCATGGCGCACGGCGGGTGATACCCGTGAGCGTCTTGAGCTGTACGCCGCGGGGTTGATCGAACAGGCTGTCAGTAATACTGAATTCAGTATTCCCTTTGAAAACAAAGACCTATTGGAAATTGTTAATAATCTTAAAGAGGTTGTGGCGCCGCGACTCGACGCCTGCGGTCCGGGAGAAATCCAGGGCTTACTGGACGCCTTAAGCGGACGTTTCGTGCCTGCGGGCCCAAGCGGCGCGCCGAGTCGCGGGCGTATAGACGTGCTGCCCACCGGGCGAAACTTCTTCTCGGTCGATGTGCGAAATCTGCCTACCACCACAGCGTGGCGTATTGGATTTCAGTCAGCAAACCTGTTGCTGGAGAGGCACTTACAAGACAATGGTGATCATTTACGTCAGCTTGGTCTGTCGGTATGGGGCACCGCAACCATGCGTACTGGCGGCGACGATATTGCCCAGGCCATGGCGTTGATGGGTGTCAGGCCGGTCTGGGCGACGGGCAGTCAGCGCGTTGATGACTTCGAAATTCTGCCGTTGAGCTTGCTGGATCGGCCGCGGGTTGACGTGACGCTGCGAGTCTCCGGTTTTTTCCGCGATGCTTTCGCCAATCTGATCCGGCTGTTCGACGCTGCGGTACAAGCCGTGGCGGCACTGGACGAGCCCGACGATATGAATCCGTTGGCCGCCAAAGTTCGCGAAGAGCGTGCCGCCTTGTTGAGCACTGGCGTCACCGATGATGACGCTGCGCGTCAGGCAGGCTGGCGTATCTTCGGTGCCAAGCCTGGGGCTTACGGTGCGGGTGTGCAGGGCGCGATCGACGGTCGCCTCTGGCAGAGTCGGGATGATCTGGCCGAGGTTTATCTGAATTGGGGCGGTTACGCCTATGGTGCCGCCGATGAGGGCACGCCTGCGCGGGAGCGCTTTGCAAAACGCTTGTCGCAAGTTCAGGCGGTAGTGCAGAACCAGGACAACCGCGAGCACGACCTGCTCGACTCGAACGACTACTACCAGTTTCAAGGTGGCATGCTTGCAGCCGCCGAGAGCCTCAGCGGCCAGAAGACTGCCAGCTATCATGGCGATCATAGCCAGCCAGACTTGCCGAAGATCCGGACGCTGAAGGAAGAGCTGAACCGGGTCATACGCTCCCGTGCGGCTAATCCGAAATGGATCGACGGCGTCAAACGCCATGGTTACAAAGGGGCCTTCGAGATGGCCGCCACCGTGGACTTCCTGTTCGCGTTCGACGCCACCACCGAACTGATTGACGATCACCAATACGCACTGTTGGCCGATGCCTATTTGCTGGACGCGTCGACCCGGGAATTCATTCAGCAGCACAACCCTGACGCCTTGCGGGACATGACCGAACGCATGCTTGAAGCGCAACAGCGCGGCTTATGGCAGGAACCGGGTAATTACCGTGACGCGCTGGAAAGCCTGTTGCTGGACATAGAAGAGAGCTGATGACGTTGCCTGACGAGACTTTGAGCGATACCCCGCATTTTCCGCTGGCCGCCGTTGTAGGGGCTGACGAACTGAAATTGGCGCTGTGCCTGACCGCCATCGACCCGAAAATCGGCGGTGTGCTGATCGAGGGGCCGCGTGGCATGGCGAAATCGACACTGGCGCGTGGTCTGGCCGATTTGCTGGCCAGTGGTCAGTTCGTCACCTTGCCCCTTGGTGCCACTGAAGAGCGGCTGGTGGGCACGCTGGATCTTGACGCCGCGTTGGGCGCAGGCCGAGCCGAGTTTTCACCTGGCGTGCTGGCCAAGGCCGACGGCGGCGTGCTGTATGTCGATGAAGTGAATCTGCTGGCGGATCACCTGGTTGACCTGCTGCTGGACGTTGCGGCCAGTGGCGTCAATCAGGTAGAGCGTGACGGTATTTCCCATCGCCACCCAGCGCGATTCGTGTTGATTGGCACCATGAACCCGGAGGAAGGCGAACTGCGTCCTCAACTGCTGGATCGCTTTGGCCTGAACGTGGCATTGAGCGGGCAGACCTTGCCGACCGAGCGCGGGCAAATCATCCGCCGCCGTCTGGACTTCGACAGCGACCCGCAGGCTTTTTGTGCGCATTGGAGCGAGCAACAACAGGCGCTAAAGCTGCGCTGCGAACAGGCACGCAAGGTTCTGGGCAACATCGAGCTGGATGATCAGTCACTCACGGTCATCACCGAGCGCTGTTTTGCGGCGGGTGTCGATGGCATGCGCGCTGATCTGGTCTGGCTGCGCGCCGCCCGCGCCCATGCGGCATGGCGCGGTGTGTCAGCGATTGAAAAGCAGGACATTGACGCCGTGGCGGAGTTTGCCTTGCGTCACCGTCGCCGTAATACCTCTCAAGAACAGCCGCCTCCCCAAGATCAGCAGCCGCAACAACCTGCATCGCAGCAAAATCCGTCAACTCCCGAACCACAGTCCGCGCCGGATCAAGGGCAGGGCAGTTGGGGCGAATTGCCTGCGCAGGCCATGCCGACAGGCGCTCGTCGTGAAGTGCCGAGCTGGCCAAAAAAGCCCTAGGCATCCGTCCTCGCACTGTTCCGGGGATGGATGCCAAGCCCCGGCGCGGTAAAGCTCCCGGTGGTCGAACTGGCGCGTTGCGCAGCGGTGCCAACGGAGCCATTGCCTGGTTGCCGACGCTGTTACGCGGGCGGCCCAAGGTTCGCGCCGATCTGATCCGTCAACCCAGAAGTCAGCAGCCCGGTGAATTGTGGTTGGTGATCGTCGACGCCTCGGCCTCGACCAAGCGCCATCAGGCCTTGGGCCGGGCTAAAGGGTTGTTGGCTCAACTGTTCGACGACGCTTACCGTCGTCGTGTACGTCTGGCGTTGCTGACGGCGAACGGCAACACGCCGCGCTGGCAACATCAGGGCCTCAAGGCATCCCGTGCATTACAGCCCTGGCTGGACGAACTGGGGGCGGGTGGTGGCACGCCATTAATCGATGCGTTTGATCAGGCACGCCAGTGGCTGGATAGACGCAAGAAGCAGCATCCTGCCGAGAAGCAGCACCTTCTGGTCATGACGGACGGACGGGTCAAGGATTCAGGCGGGTTACCGCCATTCAACTGCCCTGGCCTGCTGATCGATATCGAAAGCGGACCGATCCGCCTGGGAAGGGCACAGCATATGGCGCTGAGCCTGGGGATTGAGTATCAGCACATTGATGAGCTGAAGGCTCGTTAGGCAGGCAGACCTGCCGAACAGCTGGAATGCGGCCTGTGTAACTTGCTCCGTGCCCTGAAGCAGCGCCGTCGCAAAGCAAACATTGGACCTGTAGGAGCGACCGGGGGTGGCGTTCCACCTTGCCCGCGATTCGGTCTGTCAGTCGATGAATTTATCGTTTGTGCTGACGCGATCGCGGGCAAGCGCGCTCCTACAGAAAAGCATTTCGAATAAGGTGACTGCGTTGACTTCAGGCAGGCATGGTCCACGGCTCAAGGCGGTGGCCTTCGTTGCTGATTTCAGCACGGGCCAGTTCGAGTTCGTTGGCCAGGCGCTTGGCATCGGAGTAAGTGCTGCGCGCGATCTGGCGGCGGCCAATACGATTGCTGGTACGGTCGATGACCGTCAGGCTCAGCTCGCCGTTACCGTCTTGCGGTGCCCAGGCGACGCATTGGAAAGGTTCAAAAGCGTGTCCAGCGATCAAGAGTGCATCGTTGAAGCGCAGTGGGGCGTTCATGGTTATTTCCTCAAGTGCCCATATCAAAATTGTGCGCTGTCGGTTGGGCTTACCGTTCAGCGGGTTACTTGTGTTGATGACACTCGATAGCTGTCAAGTCACACAGGTCGCCGATTATTTTCAGATTTTTTTGAATGCCCCCTGTGTTCACCGTGCGCAAAGCTGAAGTTCGACGAATATTCCAGCACAGCCGCACGGTCCGGAAATATCCACTCTGCGGACCATCAACGGCTAATTACCTTTCGATCTGGCCCCTATAGTCAATCGGTCCAAGCGACTGTCAAAAATTTGCTAACGTTCAAATCAATATCCTCAACTGACTGTTTATAAAATGATTTTATAAACGTGATTGTCACACCGCAGCGCCAAGGAATCCCCATGCATGAATCGGCACCACCACTGCGACGTTTGTTAATTGTTGATCCTTGTGATGATTGTCATCAGCTCATTCCCGTTCTGCGCGCCGCTGGCTGGGATGTCGACAGCAGTACCGTTGAAGCCGCGGTCAGTCGCAGTTGCGATGTGGGTTTGATTCGCCTGATGCCTTATCACTTTGAGCACCCGGAAGTGGTCAAGGAGCTGATCACGCGCAGCCACACCGAATGGATCGCCGTATTGACCCCGGATGACCTGCGCCGGGAGAAGATCGGCGATTTTGTCTGCGAATGGTTTTTTGACTTCCATACCTTGCCGTTCGATGTTGCACGTATGCAGGTCACGCTGGGGCGCGCCTATGGCATGGCGCGCTTGCGGGCTCAAGGGGCGGTTTATGTATCAGGGCCCGATCATGAGATGCTCGGCGAAAGTCGCCCCATCCGTGAGTTACGCAGGCTGCTGAGTAAACTGGCGCCTACCGAATCGCCAGTGCTGATACGTGGCGAGCCCGGTACTGGCAAGGAGCTGGTGGCGCGCACTCTGCATACCCAGTCCCATCGGCGCAGCAAGCCATTCATTGCGATCAACTGCGCGACGACGCCCGAGCACCTGCTTCAGGGCGAATTATTCGGCTACGAGAAAGGCGCGTTCGAAGGGGCCAATGAACTGAAAATTGGCTGCATTGAGGCGGCCGATGGCGGCACGTTGTTTCTCGATGAAATCGGGGACTTGCCGATGGAGCTGCAGGCCAGTCTGCTGCGCTTTCTTCAGGACAAACAGGTTGAGCGCGTCGGAGGCAGAGAAGCCATCGTTGTCGATGTCAGGGTGCTGGCCGCCACCCACGTTGATCTCGAGTCCGCCATTCGCAAAAAACGCTTCCGCGAAGACCTGTATTACCGCCTGAATGTGCTTCAGGTTGGCACGGCACCGTTACGCGAGCGACACGGTGATCTGGCATTGCTGGCCAATCATTTTGCGCATTTTTACAGTCAGGAAACCGGTCGGCGCGTGCGTAACTTCAGTCAGGATGCATTGGTTGCAATGGGCAAGCATGACTGGCCGGGTAATGTCCGGGAGCTGGCCAACCGGGTTCGCCGTGGACTGGTGCTCGCTGAAGGGCGACAGATTGAGGCCGCTGATCTGGGGTTGCTCGGTGACGACGACGTCATCAGTACGATGGGTACCCTGGATGATTACAAATCCCGGGCAGAGCGGCAGGCGTTGTGTGATGTATTGACCCGCCATAGCGACAATTTGAGCGTTGCTGCCAAGGTGTTGGGGATTTCTCGGCCGACATTCTATCGATTGCTGCACAAGCACCAGATTCGTTGAGCTGCCGCGCACCTCAGACGTGTTTGAGCAGTTGTTCAACTGCCGTGAAGGCTCGCTCACGACGTTGCGTCCAGTCACCGCCGATCACCTGAAAGGGTTGGTGATGCGTCTCAAGCCAGTGCCGGGTATCGCGGAAGAATGCCTGTCGTGAACTCAGCTCGGGTTGGCAGCGCTGACCATCGCCGATCCAGTCAACGCCGTCAGGATCGAGCAACAAATGCAGATCGTACTGACGAGCCAGCAGTGCAGGCTCGATCCACGCCGGACAATCCCCGAATAGTGTCTGACTCCACAGAATATTGCTCAGCAGATGGGTATCAAGAATCAGCAACCCGGGTTGAGAGGCACGAGCGGCATCTTCGCTGTCCACTTGGCCTTGAGCGATTGCGGGAATATCTGCGTAGGTGGTGTCCCGCTGGTTCTGTTCGATGAAAAGCCGTACATATTCCCCTACCAGAAGCCCGCCGAAGCAGCGCTGTATTTCGCCTGCCAGCCAGCTTTTGCCGCTGGACTCAGGACCTGTCAGCACAACAACTTTCATCAAGCCGCTACCTTTTCCGGAGCTAAAATGGCACCCGTTGCCGGTGCGATTGTTCTGAGTGCGGGCATTGCGATTCCTGGGAGGCCGAAAGCGGCGGCGATTGTAAGCGTATACATCGGTTAGCGCAGCGACTCAGCGAAAAAAACGCTGATAGCGGCCACTGAAAAACAGCTTCCATTACGTCAAGGGTTGCACGTCAGGCGTCAATGGCAGCGTACTGCCTGAAGGTCTGATAGGATCGCCACGCCTTGCGCAGGTTGACGGTGTAAGCGTCCGTTTTTAACGGACTTTTCACCTTTCGACGGGCATATTTGCGCGCTGTTTGAACATGACAATATCAAGAAGCCTGCTTCGAGCAATGCTTCACTTGGGGGAATGATGGATCTTTGGACCGCCGCTCAGGCATTGATTCTCGGGATTGTAGAGGGGCTGACGGAGTTCCTGCCCATTTCCAGTACCGGACACCAGATCATCGTCGCGGACTTGATCGACTTCGGTGGCGAACGGGCGATGGCCTTCAACATCATCATTCAGCTCGGCGCGATCCTCGCGGTGGTCTGGGAGTTTCGGCGCAAGATCCTTGATGTCGTGACGGGCCTGCCAAAACAGCGTCAGGCGCAACGTTTCACGATCAATCTGCTGATCGCGTTTCTACCGGCCGTTGTGCTGGGTGTGATCTTTGCCGACTTGATTCACGAATACCTGTTCAACCCCATCACCGTGGCGACTGCCCTGGTCATTGGCGGTGTCATCATGCTCTGGGCTGAGCGCCGCGATCACGTGGTGCATGCTGAAAGCGTGGATGACATGAACTGGCGTGATGCCCTGAAAGTCGGCTGCGCCCAATGTCTGGCGATGATCCCGGGGACTTCTCGTTCCGGCTCGACGATCATTGGCGGTCTGCTGTTTGGTTTGTCGCGCAAGACCGCTACCGAGTTCTCCTTCTTCCTGGCGATGCCGACCATGGTGGGCGCTGCGGTGTATTCGGGCTTCAAATACCGGCACCTGTTCCAGCCTGCGGACTTCCCGGTATTTGCACTGGGTTTTGTGGTCTCATTCATCTTTGCCATGATCGCTGTGCGTGGGCTGCTCAAGTTCATTGCCACTCACAGCTATGCCGTGTTCGCCTGGTATCGCATCGTCTTCGGTATCCTGATTCTGGCGACCTGGCAGTTCGGCTGGATTGACTGGACCAGCGTGAACGGCTGACGGACATGGATCAGCGTATAAAATCGAACAAAACCGCAACGGCGAAACAGAATCCGTCGCGGTATCCGCGGGTGAAGCTGGCGGTCTTTCTCGCCATTTGTGCGTTACCGGTGGCGGGCCTCACCTCGTTGCTGCTCAACGGGGTGTGGTTGCCCGGTGCGATCTATCTGGCGATGAGTCTGCTGGCATTCTTTCTGTACTGGCGCGACAAGCGTCATGCCAGAGCAAATGAATGGCGAACGCCGGAGAAGATCCTGCACGCAGTGGAGCTGCTGGGTGGCTGGCCGGGCGCGTTGGTGGCGCAACAGGCATTGCGTCATAAAACCCGCAAGCTGTCCTTTCAACTGGTGTTCTGGCTGATCGTTGTGTTGCACGAAGTGGTCTGGATTGACCGCCTGCTCCTTGGCGGTAATTACCTGAGCAGACACTTCTACTAAGCAGTCACAGCTTCAAGCCGTCACAGCTTGAGAGCAATCTGCTGTTTCTTCGGCAGCTTGCTGACTACCAGTTGATGGGATCGAGTCAGCAGCTCGCGCAATTCCCCATCGCTCAGGGAGTAGGGCGTGGCGACGCTGATCCAGTAAGCCCGCGCCAGATACGGCGCGGGACGAACGCCTGGCCTGTCGACATAGCCGAGGAACAGATCGGGTCCCACCTTGAATGACAAGCCTTTGCCAGCCAGGTCCATCACCGCAAACATCTTGTTGCCAGCGACCGAAAACACCCGTGTGCCGCCCCATTTGTAATCTTCCCGAGTGCCCGGCAGTTGCAGGCAAAACCCGGCGACATCTTCAGTGTTCATTGGTCTGCTCCGTTGTCTTCAGAACATCGCTCCAGAGCGGTTCGTTTTTGAATGCAAGGCTGACATGTTCGATCCACGCGCGCACGGCGGGGAGCATGCCTCGGCGCTGCGTGTACGCGGCCTGAACATTGCCGCTTGGGAGTGACCAGTCGGGCAACAGGCGGATCAACTGACCACTCGCAAGTTCTTCATGGCAGTTCATCAGCGGCAGCAATGTGATGCCCAGGCCCTGTACGGCTGCATTCTTGCGAATAGGAAAGTCATCCACCACCAGACGCGGCTCAATAGCCACCTCGCAACGCTCGCCATGGCTGTGCAGCAACTGAAAATGCACTTTGCGATCCGCCTCGATGGCGCCTAATGCCAGCAAGCTGCCAAGGTCCTGAGGGTGCGTGATGCTGCGTCCGCTGATTAATGCAGGGGAAGCTACCAGTACGGTGCGGGCGGGGTACAGCTGCCGGACAATCAGGCTCGGATCTTCATCGCCAATGTCGCGGACCCGCAGCGCTACATCAATGCCCTCATTCACCAGATCAACCCGGCGATTCACCAGAATCAACTCCAGTTGCACCAGCGGGTGGCGGATCAGGAATTCATTGACCACCCCGGACAGGTTCCAGTGTGTCATCCCCACCGGGCAAGACACCCGCAAACGCCCTCGGGGCTCAGCCGAAAGCGACGCAACGGCTTCGTCGGCCATTTCCGCTTCTAGCAACATCGCCTGACAGTGGCTCAGGTAACGTTCACCCACAGCGGTCAACGCCAGTTTGCGCGTGGTGCGCTGCAGCAGGCTCACGCCCAGACGCAGCTCAAGCTCGGCAATGCGCCGGGACAGGCGGGATTTAGGGATGCCCAGCAGACGTCCGGCAGCCGCGAAACCGCCGAATTCCACCACTTTGGCGAAGTAATACAGATCGTTGAGGTCTTGCATGCTTAAACCGATTGTCCTGTGTGTAGAACGAACTATCGCATTTATGCCGACTAATCAGCGATTGGATTGCGCTGTAGGATTATCCCCACTTGATCGCCAGCTGGCGACTTTTCAATTGGGAAGCACGTTATGAAACTTTTGCACATCGATTCCAGCATCCTCGGCGATCACTCCGCGTCTCGCCAGCTCAGCCGCAACGTTGTTGAAGCATTCACCGCTGTAGAGCAGAACGCACAGGTAACTTACCGCGATCTGGCCAGCGATTCTCTGAACCACTTTTCCCCGGCAACACTTGCCGCTGCGGGAACCCCTGAAGAAGGCCGTGATGCCGCACAGAAGCAGGAAGTGGCTAACAACGAGCAAATTCTGCAGGAATTCCTCGACGCTGACGTGGTTGTGATTGGTGCGCCGGTTTACAACTTCACACTGCCTACGCAGCTCAAAGCCTGGATTGATCGCATCGCAGTTGCCGGTCGTACGTTTCGCTACACCGAAACCGGCCCTGAAGGTCTGGCTGGCGGCAAGCAGGTAATCATCGTTTCCACTGCCGGTGGCGTGCACGTTGGCCAGCCGACCAGCGTGGGTCATGAGGACTACCTCAAGGTTCTGTTCGGTTTCATTGGCGTGACTGATTTGAAATTCGTCTTCGCTCATGGTCTGGCTTACGGCGACGAACCACGTGCCAATGCGCTGACTGCTGCGCAAAAGCAGATCAAAGAAGAGCTGTTCGCGACGGCCTGATGGCGTCGGCGGGTCTGACGACTGCGCCTGCCACAGGCTTGCAAAAAAACTCCGGCGTCCATTGGGCGCTGGAGTTTTTTGCGTTATGGACCACGCTGATCAAACAAAAATGCAACGTTTGCCGCCCGCGAGGCTCTTACAGCGGGTAATACATGACTCAATCGGAACAGTTGAATCTTCTCCGATCGTTTCGCCCGATTCACGAGAAACGGATGATTGGAATTTATGACGACACCGGACAAGCAGTACGTAGAGTGGCTGGTTGAACAATCAATGCTCAATGCCGCACGCCAGCGCGCCAGGTTGTATTCGGGGCAGGGCAGATTGTGGCAGCGCCCGTTCGCCGAATCCCGGCCCAGAGACGCGTCGGCGATCGCCTCCGTCTGGTTTACTGCTTATCCGGCGTCAATCATCACCCGCCCGGGTGGCTCTGTCCTTGAAGCCCTGGGCGATGAAACCCTATGGCATGCCATGTCGGAAATCGGTATTCAAGGCATCCACAACGGGCCGCTGAAAACCTCCGGTGGCCTTCAGGGGCGGCAACACACGCCGACCATCGACGGCAATTTCGACCGTATCAGTTTCGGCATCGACCCTGAATTGGGCACCGATGCGCAATTGCTCAGCCTGAGTCGCATTGCGGCTGCGCATAACGCGGTGGTGATCGATGACGTGATTCCGTCCCACACCGGCAAGGGTTCTGATTTCCGTTTGGCAGAAATGGCCTACGAGGACTATCCGGGCCTCTATCACATGGTGGAAATCCGTGAGGAAGACTGGCAGTTGCTGCCGGACATTCCGGCGGGTCGCGATGCGGTGAACCTGATGCCTGAGGTGGTGGATGCCCTCAAAGACAAGCACTACATTGTGGGTCAGTTACAGCGGGTCATTTTCTTCGAGCCAGGCGTCAAGGAAACCGACTGGAGCGCCACGGGTATTGTCCAGGGCGTGGACGGCAAGGCGCGGCGCTGGGTGTATCTGCACTACTTCAAGGAAGGTCAGCCTTCACTGAACTGGCTGGACCCAAGCTTTGCAGCTCAGCAAATGATCATTGGTGATGCGCTGCATTCCATTGATGTCATGGGCGCACGGGTTTTGCGTCTGGATGCCAATGGCTTCCTCGGCGTGGAGCGCAAGGCTGAAGGCAATGCCTGGTCCGAGAGTCACCCGTTGTCGATTACGGGTAACCAGCTATTGGGGGGCGCGATCCGCAAGGCGGGCGGTTTCAGTTTCCAGGAACTGAACCTGACCCTGGATGACATCGCGTCGATGTCCCACGGCGGCGCCGATCTGTCCTACGACTTCATCTCGCGCCCGGCCTATCAGCACGCACTGTTGACGGGCACCACCGAGTTCCTGCGGTTGATGCTGCGTCAGGTTCACGCGTTCGGTATCGATCCGGCGTCGCTGATTCATGCGCTGCAAAACCACGACGAATTGACACTGGAGCTGGTGCATTTCTGGACGCTGCACGCCCATGACACATACCACTATCAGGGCCAGACGCTGCCAGGCAACATCTTGCGTGAACACATTCGCGAGGAAATGTACGAGAAGCTGACAGGCGAGCACGCTCCGTACAACATGAAGTTCGTCACCAACGGCGTGTCCTGTACCACCGCCAGTATCATTACGGCTGCGCTGGGTATCCGCGATCTGGACGCCATTACGGAAGAAGACATTCAGAAAATTCAGCACATTCATCTGCTGTTGGTGATGTTCAACGCCATGCAGCCCGGCGTGTTTGCGTTGTCCGGCTGGGATCTGGTTGGCGCATTACCGGTGCCTGCCGAGCAGGTTCAGCATTTGATGCAGGATGGCGACACCCGCTGGATCCATCGTGGCGCTTACGACCTGGTCGATCTGGACCCTGACTCGGAGTTCTCTGCGGGTAACATGCCGCGCTCCCGCACCCTTTACGGCAGTATCATCAGCCAGCTACAGCGCCCGGATTCATTTGCCTCGCAACTCAAGAAGATTCTTGCTGTGCGTCGGGCTTATGACATCGCTGCGAGCAAGCAGATTCTGATTCCGGACGTTGAACACCCAGGCTTGCTGATCATGGTCCACGAGCTGCCAGCCGGGAAGGGCACGCAGATTACTGCGCTGAACTTCAGCTCGGAGCCGATTGTGGAAACTTTGCATCTGCCAGACATCGCGCCCGGCCCGGTGGTAGACATCATCAACGAACGGGTCGAAGGGGATCTGACTGAACAGGGCGAATTCACCATCACTCTGGATGCTTATGAAGGCCTGGCATTGCGGGTGGTGAGCGCATTCCCTGCGTTCTGATTGTCGGTTTCTGTACTGACTTTGCGGCTCCGTTGACGAAATGACGACATATCTGGCCTGATAATGCCCGGATGTAAACCGTCAACGGAAGCTGCATGGATATCAAACACAGTCTCAAACAGCGCATCGTCATCGTTTTCACGCTGATGAGTACTCTTGTTGCCTTGATCTTTGCGGCAGGCATTGTCGTTACCGTTCATCTGGTAGGCAAAAAGTTGACCGCACTTTCAATGAATGGCGACCTGCACAGGTTGCTGTTGATGGACGACGTCGCCAACTGGACTCACCGTCCGGAGAAAGATTCGTTTTTCTACATACAGGACGCGTCCGGCCTTTTCGCAATGCCCGAGAGCCTCAAGCCATTGAAACCCGGCTTTCACCGAATCAAAAAAGACAATGTCGATTATTACGCCATGGTGGATATGGTCGACGGTCGTCAGTACGTATTGCTGCGGGATCAGACCGCAACCATTCAGCGCGAGCGTATTCTGTTCGCCATCGTGCTGGTCGGGTTCGTCCTTAGCGTCTTGTTGGCGTTACTACTGGGCCGACTCCTGGCGCAACGGGTCATGGCGCCCGTGGTGAAGCTGGCGGGCGAGGTGCGTGATCGTGACCAGGCCATGGATGCGGCGCCGACACTGGCAACGAATTATGCTCATGACGAAGTCGGCGAGCTGGCGGTGTCTTTTGATGAAACCCTGGGCCGTCTGCGTGCTGCCTTGACCCGGGAAAAGATGTTCACCAGCGACGTCAGCCACGAACTGCGCACTCCGTTGATGGTGTTAGCCAGCTCTTGTGAGCTGCTGCTGGAAAATCCTGCCGTTGATCCGCGCTCCCGTAATCAGGTGTTAAGAATATCCCGCGCCAGTGAGGGTATGCGCCAACTGGTGGAAACCTTCCTGTTGCTGGCGCGGATCGACACCGAAGTACCTGGCCACGGTCCACGCGCAACGCTGGTTGCGGTCGCCGACGAGTTGGTGGACATGTGGCGCAAACCCATTGAAGAAAAAGGCCTGACCCTGCGTTACGAGCCGGGTGTCGGTTCGGATCGTTTATATAACGCAACGCTGCTGCACTCGGTCATGAGCAATCTGCTGCGCAATGCCTGGCATTACACGGACGAAGGTTTCATCTTTTTGAGCTTGAAGGGTGATCGCTTTTCCGTGGAGGACAGCGGCATCGGCATACCCCTGGAAAAACAACAGGCCATGTTCCAGCCTTTTGTCCGGGGCGATGAGCAGCGCGGCGAAGGGCTAGGCCTCGGCCTTTCCCTGGTGCAGCGCATCTGCGTCCACCAGGGCTGGTCGGTCAACCTTGAAAGCCGGATACCCCAGGGATGCTGTTTCGAGGTGAGCTTGTCTGCCTCAGCAGTGTCCGCAGATAGACCCGATAGCGTCCGCAAGCCTGCTTCAGCAAGCCAGCCCGCCTAGATACTGATACGTAACGTCGCAACCTGAAACCTATTTATCTTGAGAGCAGCTCTGCATGACCACTCTGAAAATCACTGCCGGCGGATACGAGTTTCTCGCTGAAACCCATCCTGATGCGCCGCACACCGTTGCTGCGTTTCTGAAGTTGCTGCCTTACCGGCAGAAGCTGATCCATGTGCGCTGGAGCGGCGAGGGCTGCTGGGTTCCACTGGGTGAGTATCAGTTGCTGCTGAACGATCAGCCGATTGGGTTCGAAAATCACACCAGCCACCCTTCAGTGGGCGACATTCTTTTTTATCCGGGCCCTTACAGTGAGACTGAAATCCTCATCGCCTACGGCTCGTGCTGCTTTGCCAGTAAAATGGGCCAGTTGGCCGGTAACCATTTCCTGACCATCGTGCAAGGCAAGGAAAACCTGCGTGCCCTGGGCGTGAAAACCCTGTGGGAAGGCGCGCAGGACGTGCTCTTTGAGCAGGTCTGAGTCGCCCGGTATGATGACTCAACTCGCTGAATCAATACCCAACGCAGAGGACAGCCGCACCTGTGCGCGCGGCGCTTTTCTTGCTGATGCCGGATTTGCCGATGCCGTTCTGGAGGCGTTGCCCGCAGATGCGTCGGCACGACGTTATTTCCGCCTGCAAGGTGCCGGGCTGTTGCTGATGGATTCGCCGCCACGCAGCGAACCCATCGCGCCATTTGTGCAGGTGGCCGGTTATCTGCACAGCATCGGACTGTCAGCCCCGGGCTTGCGCCAGGTGGATGAACAGGCCGGACTGGCGTTGATCGAGGATTTTGGCAACGCCACGTACACTCGGCTGCTGGCTTCAGGGCATGCGGAAGAAGCCTTGTATGGCCTGGCCGTCGACGCACTGGTGGCTTTGCATCGGGCACCCGCCAGCACCGGGTTGCCGACCTACGATGCGCAGAAATTGAGCGCTGAATGTGCACTGTTCATCGATTGGTATGCACCGTTGTTGATCGGCAAAGAGGCCGCTCTGGCGCTGCGTGGACGCTATCTCGAACTGTTTGCCGAAGCCTGCCGTGACGTGGCCGAACGCCGTGAAACGCTGGTGCTGCGTGACTTTCACGTGGACAACCTGATGCTGCTCGACAGTCGCCAGGGCGTGGCGGCTTGCGGCCTTCTGGATTTTCAGGACGCGTTGGTGGGTTCAGCAGCTTATGACCTGATGTCGTTGCTAGAGGATGCGCGTCGCGACATGTCCGAGCCGCTGCGCGCAGCATTGTTCAGCCATTACCTGATGCAGCGCCCGGAACTCAATGTGCCGCTGTTCGTTGATGATTACCGGCGGCTCGCTGCGCAACGGCATGCCAAAGTACTGGGAATTTTCGTGCGTCTGGCGGGGCGCGACGGCAAGCATGGCTACCTGGCGCACCTGCCGCGAACCCTGCGCCTGTTTGTGCAAGCGCTGAGGGCGCCCGCGTTCAATGAACTGCGGGAGTGGCTGGACCTGAACGTGCCAGGCTGGCGCGATGACTTGTCTGCCCAGACTCTGGATGAGTTGCGAACCACGCCTTATCGTCAGTGACAGGCTTTCGATTGTCCGGGTCCTAGCCTGCAAAGGCACGCCACAGGGCCCAGGCAATCAGCAGCCATATCAGCACAATGCAGGTTATGGTCAGCCATTGGCCTTTGAGCTGGATTCGCTTGCCGGCCATGGCTTCAGCTTCAGGTCGGCAGCGCTGTTGCAGATCATCCGGAATCAGCCGCAAGGCGAGGGCGATGCCCAGCGGTAAAAGAATCACATCATCCAGAAAGCCCAGTACCGGGATGAAATCCGGAATCAGGTCGATAGGGCTCACAGCGTAGGCCACCGTCACCAATGCGACGATTTTTGGTAGCCAAGGCATATCGGGTTGACGGCAGCAGAGCCAGAGCAGAATCAGATTGGCTTTGAGGCGGCGGGCCCATAGTTTCAGGTGTTTGACGGTGTTGCCGATCATCAAGGGGGCTCTTCGTGCGGGATGTTATGACCTCTGAATTGATCCAGATCCTGTAGGCGCTCACGAGCACCTACAGACGGTATTCTTTAATTCAGATTCAAAGGCTACCGAAACAAACCTGCTCATGAAACACAAAGGGCAGGTCCGGTAGCGACGTGAATTCGCGGATCAATGTTCGATATTCTGCATCAGGGTCCAGATCAGCGAACTGTTCTGGCCAGAAGATTTTCGCCAGCCATTGTGCCCCGACGATGTTGAAAACGCTGTTGTAAAACTGGTGATTGAGGCCCTGTACGCATGATTTTGGCGACTTCGCAGTGGCGGCAAAGCCGGGACGGGACATCAAACGCTGCATTTCACTGTTGATCCGTTCGGTATTGGCACCGTAGCCAAAAGGTATCGCGGTGACGCCGTTGCGCAAACGCTGTGTGCCCGTCATCAAGTAAACGTCGGGTTTGCTCAGGATCAGGGTTTCCAGCGCCACATCGGCTGATTCGCTGCGCAGGTAGCGGGAGCCAAGGTTGATTGCACCGATGTCCTCGATCAGCAATCCCCAACCGGCGTGGGCCTGAGTGTGGCAACAGCCGCCAGATCCGGCTTGCCCGGCTCGGGCTTCGACGAACACTTTAGGCGCCGGCAGACCAGCGGTTTTCTCGCGCAACTCTTCAAGTTGGCGACCATAGACCTGTAAATACGCTTTGGCGTTGTCTTCCTCGCCCAATACCCGCCCCAGCAATTCCAGACTACGAGGCACGTTCACTAATGGGTCCAGCTCGTTGTCGACGTATATCAGAGGTATGTCCAACCGCTCAAGTACGCTGTTGAGTACCGTGTTTTCGATGGCTGCCCGACCACTGAGCCGGGCAATGACCAGCTCCGGGTGGGTGCGCAACAGGCTTTCGATGTCCAGCTGGCCTGTGTCGGGGAAATCCAGGTCCTTGATCTGCGTAGCATGCGGCCAGCGTTGGCTGACCACATTCCACAGGCCAGGGTCGGAACTGGCGAGATTGTTATCCCAGGCAATCACCCGGGCCAGCGGGTTTTCGCGTTCCAGCAGGGCCAGCGACAAAAGGGTATTGCTGTCCTGCAACACGATACGTTGCGGGCTATGGGATAGGGTGACGCTGCGCCCGGCGAGATCGATGATGGTGAGAGGGTAGTTGGCGGCTTGAGCTGCAGAGCAGAGTAAAAACAGTAGGCCCAATGTCCTCAATGCCACGTCCTTCAAAAAAACGCACGAAGTCACTGACACCCCCCAATACCCCTGTGGGAGCAGGGCTTGCCCGCGATAAGGCTGGACACGATATACCTGATATCTGCGGTGCACTTATCGCGGGCAAGCCCAGCTCCCACAGATTTCGCGTCATCCAGTGGGTCCGTTGTTGGGGAGAGCTGCAATATGCGCTTCATGCCACAGACCCATCCACATGAATCTGCACCCGGCCCTGGCTGCAGCGCTCGACCCGCGCCTGGACCCGATAGACCTGCTCCAGCATGGTCGGCGTGAGGGTATGTTCGGGTGTGCCCGCTACATTCAGGCGGCCACGCTCAAGCACCATGATCTGATCGGCCCAGCGCGCCGCCAGGCCTAGGTCATGGAGGACAACCACGACGATCCGGCCTTGATCGGCTAGTTGGCGGACCATGCTCATCACGTCGTTTTGATAGCGCAAATCCAGCGCACTGGTGGGTTCGTCGAGCAGCAACAAACGTGGCTGGCGAATCACCGCTTGAGCGAGGCTGACCATTTGCCGTTGTCCACCGGACAGACTGTCCAGGGGTTGCAGGGCCAGATGCAGGATGCCCAATTGTTCAAGAACGGCGCAGGCCTTGTTTTGTTGTTCCCGGGCGCTGCCGACTGTGGCCAGTGAGTCGCCCCCGCGCAAGGCGCCGAGCAGGGTTTCCAATACGCTCAAGGCAATGCCATCGGGCAAGGTCTGGGGCATGAAGCCCAGAACAGCAGCGCGTTCGCGACGCTTGCAACGCAGCAGATCGAGATCACCCAGACGAATCTCTCCCGTCGCCGACAATAGCCCGGCAAGGCTGCGCAGCAGAGTCGATTTGCCTGCACCGTTAGGGCCCACCAGCGCTACGACTTGACCCGGCGCAATATCCGGCAGGTCAATGCCATGCAGCACCGTGCTGTGTTTGTAACCAACAGTCAGATTACGTACCGTCAACTGGCTCATGTCCGGCCTCGCTTGAGAATCAGGCTCATGAACAACGGTACGCCGACGACGGCGGTTACGATGCCGATGGGCAGTACCACGCCCGGAATCAGCTGTTTGCTAACAATGGCCGACAGCGACATGATCAACGCGCCCATCAAGGCGCTGACCGGCAGAAAGAAACGGTGATCTTCGCCAATCAGCATGCGGGCAATGTGCGGCCCCACCAGCCCGATAAAGCCGATGGTCCCTACGAATGCCACCGCGGTTGCGGCCAGTAGACTGATACGCAGCAACGCCCCTAACCGTAACCGGGCAACATCAATGCCCAGCGTTTCGGCACGCTCGTCGCCCAGTCGCAGCGTAGTCATCTGCCACGACGCGCGCAGGCTGAATGGCAACACCAGAAAAAACACCACGGCCAGGGTCTGCACTGCAGGCCAACTGGCGCGGCTCAGGCTGCCCATGCTCCAGAACACCAGTTGTTGCAAGGCATCTGCCGAGGCCAGGTATTGCAGCAGCGCAACCATGGCATTGAAGCTGAACACCAGCGCAATGCCAAACAGCACCAGCGACTGCACGCCGCCAGTGAGGCTGGCGACGGCCTGTAACAACAGCACCGACGCAAAAGCTAAGATGAACGCATTGGCGGTAATCAGCCAACTGCCGGGCACGCCGGGAATTCCCAGATCCAGCACAATGGCCAGCGCCGCGCCAAAGGATGCTGCCGATGACACGCCCAGGGTAAACGGACTGGCCAGCGGGTTATTGAGGATGGTCTGCATCTCGGCCCCGGCCAACGAAAGCGCCGCGCCCACCAGCACGGCCATCAGCGCGAACGGCAGGCGCAATTCGCGGACGATCACCTGAGTATCCGGATCAACGCTGACCGGATCGAATATTGCCAGCAAGACTTCACTGGCAGCGAACCGGGTAGTGCCCAGCGTGATGTCCGCCACCAGACACGCCAGTAACGCGAGCACAAGAGCGCCACAGATCCACAGGCGTTTACGCAGGATTTTGTTGTAGGCGACCTGCAGTGTTTCAGCGTTCAGGGCAGGTTGGGAACGACTCAAAACTTCGCACTCACGCTGGCGATGAACGAGGCGGGTGCGCCCGCGTAGTTACCGTCGGTATTGGCTGCGGTTTCGATATATTTGCGATCCGTCAGGTTGCGGCCTTTGAGTGAAACCCGGATGTTTTCGTCGATGTCGTAGAACACGCTGGCGTCGATCCTGGCGTAGCCGCTCACGTCGTAGCTGTTGTCGATATCGCCCTGACGTTCGCCCACGGCGATGACGCCCGCGCCGAAGCCGAGACCTTTCATGGGGCCGTCTTGTAGCTGGTAGCTGGACCAGATCGAACCGCTGAGGATCGGTACGCCGTCCAGACGGTTGCCGGTTTCGATTGTCGTGTCCTTGGTGACTTTGGCGTCCAGTGCGCTGACGTTACCGATGATTTCCCAGCCATCCAGAGGAGTGCCGCTGACATCGAGTTCAGCCCCGCGCACGCGCTGCTCGCCAGTCTGTACCGAGTAGTTGTCGTCTGTGGGATCGGTTGCTGCCACATTCTGCCGGGTGATCTCGAATACCGACAATGTGGCGCTGAGGCGGTCAGGGATCAGGTCAAACTTGGCGCCAACTTCATACTGCTCACCTTCCTCAGGGTCCAGAGGGCTGCCGTTGCGCTGGGTGTCACTCTGCGGAGTGAATGAAGTGCTGTAGCTGGCGTAGAGTGCCAGCCAGTCAGTGGGCTGATACACCAGGCCCAGTCGAGGTGAAACTTTGGACGGGTCCAGGTTGGTTGGGGTCGACACACGACCCAGGCCCGTGATGGGATTGACGACGGTCGTCGTATTACGCTGCCGCGTATCGTCGTAGCGCGCCCCCACAATCAGCTTCCACTGTTCACTCAGATCGATCTGATCCTGCAGATAGAAGCTGTAGGCTTCCAGTTGATAATCGGTTTCTTCGTTGAATGAGAACGGGCCGGGCCGGGCGCCATAAACCGGATTGAAAATATCGATCGAACCCAATGTTGCTCGATCCGTAGCCACGTTGCGCTTGCCGTCGATGTACTCGAAACCTGCCAAAGCTGTGTGTTTCAGGCCACCGGTGGCGAAGCGGGCAATGGCTTCGAACTGCATGTCCAGCGTCTTTATGCGCTCGTCGCCATCGGTTGCACGACGAGCAAGGGTGCGGTTGTCGTCCTCCAGTCCGCGCAAATCCACGACATAACGATTCTTGTGGGACTGATCCCAGCGGGTCATCTGGCGAAGGGTCAGCCAGTCATTTACATCGTGCTCGGCGCGATACCAGACCGACACCTTGTCCGCCTTGTCCCGCGACCAGGGTTCATGCAGATAGCGATCGGCATTCATGTTGATCTTGCCGTTGACCGGGATTAGCCCTCGATCAAAAGGACTGGTCTGGTTGATGTATTCCAGGCCCGCATCCACACGCGTGACATCGCTGGGTTCCCAGCGCAGGGTCGGGGCAACGTAGATGCGTTTGCTGTCGCGGAAGGTGTCGCGAAAACCGCGTTCGGTCTGGGTTGCGACTGTCATGCGCCCAGCCAGGGTTTTGGCTTCGTCCAGAGGGCCGCTGGCGTTGGCTTCAAGCCGATAGAAGTCATAAGAACCTGCCTGCGCCTTGACCTCGGCTTCCGGGGTGAAGCTCGGCTGGCGGGTCACCAGGTTGATCAGCCCACCCGGATTGCCACGGCCATAGAGCACCGACGCGGGCCCCTTGAGGACTTCGACCCGCTCGACGTTGGCCAGATCGCGCAACGCTTCCGGGCGCGACACCAAGGGGTTGATCAACATGCCATCCACCGCATAAGTGGTGGCTTTGAACCCGCGGATGATGAAGCTTTCGGAAGAACCGCCATGGCTGTTGCCACGTTGCACGCTGCTGACGTTGGTCAGGGCATCGCCGAGGTTATTGACCTGCTGATCTTCAAGCACCTGGCGGGAGACCACCTGAATGGATTGCGGAACGTCGCGCAGGGCGGTGTCTGTCTTGGTCCCGGTGGCGCTGCGGGTTGCGCGATAGCCCTGCACCGGGCCGTTCGCATGTTCGATATAACGGTTGGAGGTAATGGTCGACGGCGCAAGGTTGATTGAGCCGCTGGCAGGCTGCGCAAACAGCAGAAGAGTGCGGTCTTCAGTCAGCGACCAGCCCAAACCTGAATCCCTGAGCAACCGGGTCAACGCTTCTCGCTCACTAAGCTCGCCGTTAACTGCTGGTGCGGTTTTGCCGGTCGCCAGTGCGGCGTCAAAACTCAGCTGTAACCGGTTCTGTCTGGCGAATTGCGCCAGCGCCGAAGCCAGCGGTTGTGCGCTCATGCTGTAACGGGCAGTACCCGGACGTTCAGAAGCTTCGGCAGCCCAACCGTTGCCCATCGGCAGCATGATGAGCAGGGCAAGAGACGGCAATGCAGGTAGGCGTGGCATCAATACGATCCTTCATACGTCTTGATTACGTTTGCGAAAAATTCTCAAACAGATGATCAAAGACGTAGCCCTTCGGGATTTTTTTCAAGGACGGGCGAAAAAAAACAAAATAACTGACAGTGCAGGTGTCCCCATGACACCGCGCTGTAGCGTTGCAAACACGGCTTTCTGTGGGAGTGAGGCTTGCCCGCGATAAGGCTGAACACGGTTTACTTTAGATGGCGTCCAGCCGTATCGCGGGCAAGCCTCGCTCCCACAAGGATCTCATTCATTCAGGATAATTAGTCGACAAAAACAAACCCCAGGCACTTGCGCCCACCCGATTAACGCGCAACCTTAGCCGCTACTGTTTGTGATCTCCAAACAATCCTACTGATAGCGGGGCAGGAATGGACCGTTTTGATGCCATGCTGGCATTCGCCCGGGTCGTGGAAGCGGGGAGCTTTACCAGGGCGGCTGACACGCTGCACATGAGCAAGACCACGGTGACCCAACTGGTTCAACAACTGGAAGCCAGGCTGCGGGTCAAATTGCTCAACCGCACCACGCGCAAGGTCAATGTCACTGCTGACGGCGCGGTTTACTACGAACGCGTGGTACGGCTGCTGGCGGACCTGGATGACGCAGAGACAAGTCTCTCCAGCGCAGCGTCATTGCCCCGAGGTCGGTTGCGAGTGGATGTACCCAGCCCGCTGGCCAGAATGATCCTGATGCCGGCACTGCCCGGTTTCCATGCAAGATACCCGGATATTCAGATCGATATGGGCGTCAGTGATCGCAAAGTCGATCTAATTGGCGAGAATGTCGATTGCGTGGTCCGCGGCGGTGAACTCAGCGACCTGTCACTCATGGCTCGCCGGGTGGGTGATTTGCAGCTTGGAGTGTACGCGGCGCCAGCTTATCTGCAGCGTCTCGGCATTCCAGTTCACCCTCGCGAGCTTGAAGAGTCTGAGCACCGGATCATCGGTTTCCTGTGGGCGCGCACAGGTAAAGCCTTACCCTATGCCATGCACAACGGCACCGAACGTCTGACGATTAATGGCCGTTACGTGTTGGCGGTGGACGACGGCAATGCGTATCTTGCGGCAGGACTGGCAGGCATGGGCGTGCTCTGGCTACCGGACTATATGGCAAAACAACACGTGGCAAGCGGTGAATTGGTCCCGTTGTTCAAAAGCTGGCGAATGGAACCCATGCCTCTGTATGTGGCGTTTCCGCCAAACCGGCATATCAGTATTAAAGTCCGGGTATTCATCGACTGGGTTGCAGATCTGATGGCGCAACACGGCCCGGTCGGCGATCGATACGCGATTGATGAGACGGAGAACCGGACGACATGACTGAGCGACGTCAATTCAGTGGTGGCATGAAGGGCAAGAATCTTCGCTATCTTGGAGATGAGTCAACAGCTTCCCGTCAGGCAAAAGCCGGATTCTTGTTGCTCGAACATTTCTCGCTTCCTGCATTCACCCAGGCGCTGGACACCATCATCACCGCAAATCTGCTGCGTCCCGGCTTGTTCGCGACCTGTACCTTTGGCTTGCAGGAGGGCGAAGTGGTCAGTGATCTGGGGCTGGTCATTCGACCTGATGTGCGGCTGACAGCTGCCGGCATAAACGGTCTGGATTTGCTGGTTGTCTGCGGCGGCTACCGGACCGAACTCAAGCATTATCCCGAGTTGACAGCGTTACTGAATACGGCGGCAGAGCAGGGTACTGCGCTGGCGGGTTTGTGGAATGGTGCGTGGTTTCTGGGTGTCGCGGGTTTACTCGACAGCTACCGTTGCGCGATTCACCCGGAACACCGTCCCGCGCTGGCTGAAATCTGCAAGATTACCCATGTCACCAGCGAGCCGTTCGTGGTGGACCGGGATCGTCTGACCGCCGCAAGCCCGTCGGGGGCTTTTCACATGGCGTTGGAGTGGATCAAGACCCTGCATGACAAAGCGCTGGTCGAAGGCATCGAGGACATTCTGTCTTTTGAAGAGTCTCGTTATAGGCGTATCAAGACTTCGGCGCATCTATCGGTCAGCGCGCCGTTGCGTGAGGTGGTGAAGCTGATGGACGCCAACCTCGAAGAACCGCTGGAAATGGAGCAACTGGTGAAGTACTCCGGTCGCTCCCGTCGTCAGGTCGAACGCTTGTTCCGGGAACAGCTGGGCACCACGCCGCAGCGCTATTACCTGGAATTGCGCATCACCGAAGCCCGGCGTTTGTTGCAGCACACTGAGATGTCCCAGGTTGAGGTGCTGGTCGCCTGCGGATTCGTCTCGCCCAGTCATTTCAGCAAGTGCTACAGCGCGTTCTTCGGTTACCGGCCATCGAAAGAGAAGCGGCTGGTTCGTTAGTGTCTTTCATGAGCGCAGTTTTGGTAGACGGTGCCTCAGTGTCCAGGGCACCGCGCTGTCTCGCGGCAAGCATAAGGCCTGTAGGAGCTGCCGAAGGCTGCGATCGCGGTGTGTCAGGATAAATGTTTCGCAGCCTTCGGCAGCTCCTACAGAAAATGCACTTCAATCCAGCGTTTGCATGTTGTTTGATGAGATTGAACTTGTTCACGAAAGAGCAGGTACATCCACAGCACATGTATGTTCTGAAATACCGCCTTCCCGAATGAACTCGCTCCCACCGCTCCAACAGGTGCTGCGGGCGGCTGAAGGCTGAGCTAACGCTGAATCCGCTCAACGATGGCATTCAGCAGCACATCGCAGCCCATGCGGGCATCTCCAGGGAAAACGTCCTCGGCTTCGTTGTGGCTCAGCCCGTCAACACAGGGGATGAACACCATCGTGGTGGGGCAGTGCCGGGCGAGCAGGATGGCGTCGTGACCTGCGCCGCTGACGATGTCCTGATGCGGATAACCTAGCGCTTCGACGGCACGGCGTACCGCCGCGACGCAATCCTTGTCGAACGGGGTGGCCGGGCTTAGCCAGTGGCGCTGTATGTCCAGGGTCAATCCGCGGACGTCCGCTACCTGCTGAAAACGCTGTCGGACCAGCTCCTCCATCAGCGCAATCTGCCCGTCTTCGTGGTGACGCAAATCCACCGTGAAGTTCACGCTGCCGGCAATGGTGTTGCGCGATGATTTGGCGATGCTCAACTGGCCAATCGTGACCAGTCCCTTGGGCGCGAACTCTTCAGCCAGGGCTTCAAGTTTCGCAGCCATTTGCGCCACGCCAAACAAAGCGTCCTTGCGCAGTTTCATCGGTGTGGTCCCGGCGTGGGCGCTCTGGCCTTTGACCTGAACGTCCAGCCAGCAAATGGCCTGACCGCCCGTCACCACGCCCACCGGGATGCCGTTGTCTTCAAGGATCGGCCCCTGCTCGATGTGCGCTTCGAAATACGAATCGAAAGGACGCTTGAAGGGTTGCTCACCCAGGTGCCCGGTGGCGTCCAGCGCTTGAGCGACGCTGATACCGTCGGCATCGCATGCATCCAGCGCTGTCTGGAGTGCCAGAGTGCCGGTGAAAACTGCAGAGCCAAACATGGCTGGCGTGAAGCGCGCGCCTTCTTCGTTGGTCCAGACCGCGATTTCAATAGGCCGTTGGCTCTGGATGCCTTGTTCGTTCAGACAGCGAACCACTTCCAGGCCGCTCAGGACCCCGTAGATGCCATCGAAACGACCGCCTTTGGGCTGAGTGTCGAGATGGCTGCCCATCACGATCGGCTCAAGCTTTTCGTTTAGCCCGGCACGGCGGGCGAACAGGTTGCCGATTGCATCGAAGCTAAGGGTCATGCCTGCTTCCCGACACCAGCTCATGAACAGCTCACGGCCTGCTTTGTCCTCCTCAGACAGGGCCAGACGGCAGTTGCCGCCCTTGGCGGTGGCACCGATTTGGGCCATGTCCATCAGGCTGGCCCAGAGGCGATCGCCGTTGGATTCAATTACATTCATCGCTCAACCTCTTGCGTGTCGCTTCAGTAGCCCAGCGTTGGGTCCACCAGATTATTCAGGGGTTCGCCATTGAGCAGTCGGCGGGCGTTTTCCGCGACCTGCAGTGCAATGCAATCGTCGGAGGCGGCGGAGGCCATGTGCGGAGTGATGATCACCCCCGGCATCTGCCACAAACGATCGTCCACCGGCAGCGGTTCCTGATCGAATACATCCAGCACCGCGCCGCGCAAATGCCCGCTGGCCAGGCCCTGTTGCAGGTCATCGACGACCAGGTGCTGCCCGCGTCCGGCATTCACCACTACCGCGCCGGGAGCCAGGGCGGCAAAGGTCTTGCTACACAGAATGCCTCGGGTGGCGTCGGTCAGGGGCAGCAGGTTGACCAGCATGTCCAGGCCGTCGAGGAATCCGTCGAACTGCTCGTCACCGTGATGACAGATCACTCCGGGAATTTCTCGCGGGCTACGTGCCCAGCCACTCACCGCATAGCCAGCACCGGCCAGATCACTGGCGATTGCCGCACCCAGTGAACCCAGGCCCATGACGCCCACTCTGAACTGCCCGGCAGGACGTTGTGGGTGACGCTGCCACGCGCTTTGACGCTGCTGTGCGGCCACGCGATCAAAATCACGGTGAAAATGCAGCACCGCCCAACGCACGTATTCGGTCATCCCACGTCGATGATCAGGGTCCACAACGCGGCAAGCTGGAAGGTCCGCCCGACTCGGATCCGTACGCAAATGATCAACCCCCGCAGCCACCGAATGCACCAGTTGCAGGTTGGGCAGGCTTGCCATGCTGCCCGCGGGTGGATACCAGCAGGCCGCGATTTGCGCCTCGGCGGCGGCCGGGTCATCGGGCAATACCACGTTGAGTTCAGGCGCGTTACGGGCGAATGCGACTTGCAGTTCGCTGTTCAGAATGGGGTCATTGGTCAACAGGACGACGGTGGTCATGAGCAGTAGGACTCGCGTTGGTCTTCGATCAGGGTAAGCGCGGCGTTCCAGCTCAACTGAATGATCTCTGCGGCTTCATCGCGATCAAACTGTTGGGCGGTCAAACGGCATACATCCTCGCTGGGTTGCACGAGTTTACTTTGACCGGACAAGGCTTGAACCTGTGCCTGACACGCCCGCTCCAGAAAATGGATTTCATGGAACGCCTGGGCCACGCTGCCACCGCCCGCCAACAAGCCGTGATTGCGCAGGATCATCGCCTTATGGGGGCCAAGATCCGCCACCAAGCGTTGACGTTCTTCCAGCGAAAGGGCGATGCCCTCATAGGTGTGATAACCCAGCTTGCCGTAGAACTTCAGCGCATGCTGAGTGATCGGCAACAGGCCGTGTTCTTGCGCGGCGACTGCCATACCGGCTGCGGTATGCGTATGGATCACGCAGTTCAGGTCTTCCCGAGCCATGTGGATAGCGGAGTGGACAACGAAACCTGCGGCGTTTACCCGGCTGTTTTCCACGTCGCCATTGACCACCTGGCCATGCTGATCGATCCGCACCAGATCACTGGCTTTCATCCGGTCGAAGATCACCCCGTAACGGTTGATCAGGAAGTGATGTTCGGGACCAGGGATGCGCAGGCTGATGTGCGTGTCGATCAAATCAGTCATGCGAAAGTGCGCCACCAGTCGATACAGTGCGGCCAGTTCACAGCGGGCCTGCCATTCCACAGCGTCGATAGAATCCGGGGTATTCATGAAAGCTCCTTGTTGAACGCTGACTGTTGTGTGGTGCTGTCGTCACCGCGCAGACGCGCCAGACCACAGACGCCAAACAGCGAAATGCCTGCCAGCACGCTGAAGAAAATCGCCAGTGGCAGCCATTGCCCGGCGTAGTGAGTGGCCAGCAACGTGCCGATGATGGGCGTGCTGCCACCGGCAATCGCACAGATCAGTTGGTAAGCGATAGATATCCCGCTGTAACGCAAATGCGCCGGGAATGCCTGAGCCATGTAACCGGCAATCACTGCGTAAAGCGCTGACAAGGTGATCACAGCCATGGCGATGCCCAGGGTCATCAACGCCAGGTTCTGGGTGCCGACCAGCAGAAACATCGGGTAAGGCATGAACATCGAGAGCAGGGCGGTCAGCATCAGGAACCGGCCTTCGCCGATACGCTCGGCCAGTAATGCGCTGATGGGCTGGGAAATGAATTGCAGGACGGTCACGATAAACAGGCAATCCAGAATGGTCGCCCGTGAGATGCCCTGATACTGGGTCACGTAAGTGATCATGAAGGTGTTGGTGAAGAAAAAGCCCGCCGAGCCGATGGTCACCGCGCAGGCGGCGAAGAAAATCTGCCGCCAGCAGGTGCGCAGCACGTCCAGCACCGGGTACTTGGCGGTTTCGCCTTTCTCCGCGACTTCCTTGAATTCCGGTGACTCCTCAACGCCAAAGCGGATCGCCAGGCCAATCAGCATCAATACGCCACTGGCGAGGAACGGCAAACGCCAGCCCCAGTCGGCAAATTCAGCGGGCTCCAGAGACGTAACAAGTCGAAAGGCAATCAACGCCAGCAGCAAGCCTGCGGGGCTGCCCAGTTGCGCGAAGGAGGCATAGAACGTCTTGCGGCCCTTGGGCGCATGTTCGCTGGCCATCAGTACCGCGCCGCCCCATTCGCCACCGACCGAGATGCCTTGCACGATGCGCAGCGCCACCAGACCAATGGGTGCCCAGATGCCGGCGCTGGCGTAGCTCGGCAGCAAGCCTATTCCCGTGGTTGCCAACCCCATCAGCAGCATGGTGAACAGCAACATCTTTTTACGCCCAAGCCGATCTCCCAAGTGACCGAACACCATCCCGGCCATGGGCCGTGCGATGAAGCCGACCGCGAAGGTGCCAAAGGCGGCGAGGGTGCTCAGGCCTGGCGTATCGCTGGGGAAGAACACCTGGCCGAGGATCAGCGCGGCGGCTGTGGCGTAGATGTAGAAGTCGTAAAACTCGATGGTGGTGCCGATGAATGCCGCGGCAGCCGCGCGACGAGGCTGGTTGGACGAGGTTCGCATGCAAGGCCCTTTTAGTATTGGCGTTATGGCAGGGATTGAGGCTGTTCACATAGCGCTCTGTGGCGCTTCCCTGCTTTATCGCTCGCTGCCTATAATTAATCAATTTGCTAATACTTATTTTATGTATTAGTCAGGCTACTAATGGTGCATTGATGAACAACGACGAATTAGTCGAAGCACAGGGCAAGTGGCAAGGTCGGCGTTTTCTCAATGATCGACTGGACTGGAACCTGCTGCGCACTTACCTGGCTATCGGTCAGGAACGCAGTATCAGCCGTGCGGCAGCCAGGCTTTTCGTCACGCAATCAGCGGTCAGTCAGTCGCTCAAACGGCTTGAGGAACAGCTCGATTGCGCGTTGATCGTGCGCAAGGGGCCGCGCTTCGACCTGACTCAGGCCGGGGAAGAGGTGTTTGGCATTGCCCAGGAGATGTATGGCAATGTGTCCCGTCTGGGCACGGCGGTTGAGGGTGCCGAGGAAGAAGTCGTTGGCAAAGTGCGTGTGCTGTCCATCAGTCATGTGCAGTCACCGCTCTATGACGACTTTCTTGCGGACTTCCACCTGCTGCATCCGCGTGTCGAGCTGGAACTTGAAGTCATGCGCAGTTCAGATATTCAGAGCTCGCTGAACCAGAAAACCGCCAGCCTCGGCATTGGCCTGTGCCGCTTTCCCCAGGCAAAACTGGAGCGAGTGCTGTTGATGCGCCAGCGCTATGCATTCTTCTGTGGCAAACGGCATCGGCTGTTCGGAAAACGCGGACTGGCACTGGATGCGTTACAGGGCGAAAACTTTGTCAGTTTCACCAGCGACCAGTTGGGCGGCAATCTCTCACCGCTGACGGTGTTCCGCGATCAGCAGGGGTTCACCGGAAAAATCGTCGCATCATCGCCCAGCTTTGAAGAGATTCGCCGGTTGATCATCGCCGGATATGGCATCGGTTGTTTGCCTGAACATCTGGTGGACAACGATTTGCACAACGGGCTGATCTGGCGTTTACCACCGGCTGACGGCGTGGTCGATGTCGATATGTTTTTGATGTGGAACCGCGATCAAAGGATGAACCGCGCCGAAACGGTTTTTATCGAGTCGTTTCGGCAGGTCATTGAAGGAGCGCTTTGATCAGCAGGTAGTTACGCGTGCCAGCCTAATTGGCTGGAAATGCGTTGCGTGGCTTCCACCAGTTGCTTGACGTAGTCCTGCTTGAGCTCTTCTCGAAAGCGGAAGCAGGGAAATGACACACTCATGCCGCCGATCACATGCCCAAAACGGTCGCGAATCGGCGCCGCCAGACAGCGCATGTTGTCTTCAAACTCTTCATGGTCTTCGGCATAACCCTGTTCGCGAACCACCTGCAGTTCCTGCAAATAAGCATCGACTGTGGTCAGGGTATTGGCTGTGCGGCGCTCGAAGCTCTCTTCTTGCAGGTGTGCCAGCAGCTCCGGTTGCTCAAGCCACGCCATCAACACTTTGCCGATCCCGGTGCAATACAGTGGTGCGCGTCGACCGATACGCGAGTACATGCGCAGGTTGTATTTGGAGTCGATCTTGTGCACGTAGACGATGCTGCCTTCGTCAAGAATCCCCAGATGCACTGTCTCGCCAGTCAGCTCATTGATACGGCGCATGCCCGGTTCAGCTTCGCGGACGATGTCCAGATGAGGCAGGGCTTGCGCGCCCAGTTCAAACAGCCGAACGCTGAGCCGGTAGCGTTCTTCGGCATCCTGCACGACATAGCCACGAGCCTTGAGCGACTGCAGAAAGCGGTAAACCGTGCTTTTGGACATGTCCAGTTTCTGCGCGATTTCCGATACGCCGCTTTCCTCGGGATGTTCTGCCAATGCCTCTAGTACCGCCATGGTCCGGCCCACTGCGGAGACCAGTTCATTGTTCTGGAGAGTGCTGTTGTCCATGAAGGCTCCAACGGGAACGGAAAACCCAAGGATATACGCTGGCGAGTCAAAACGCTGTTTCATTTTGCTTGACGAGGTGAAAAATCTGATCGAAACTCCGCCACAACTTGCAAGTGAAACGCCGTTTTAAAAATAATAAGGCGCGTAATGATGAAAGTGATTTCAAGACAACAGCCGCAATCCGTTTCACACAAACCCGTCAAAGTCGCGATGGTGGGTGAGTGCATGATTGAGATGAGAGCCGAGTCAGCCTCAGACTTCAGTCAGACGTTTGGGGGCGACACGCTCAACACGGCCGTTTATCTGGCCCGATTGAATTCAGCTGCGCACATCGCCGTGGAATACGTTACCGCCATTGGCGCGGACAGCTTCAGCGATGCCATGCGCCAGTTGTGGTGTGACGAAGGCGTCGGCAACCAGCACGTGCGAGTGATCAAGGACGCATTGCCGGGCCTCTACGTTATCCAGACCGATACTCGTGGTGAACGACGCTTCGTGTATTGGCGCGGTCAGGCCGCAGCGCGACGCATGTTCGACGGGCCTGAAGCAGACACCATGCTGATGGCTCTGGCCGATTACGACTACCTCTACCTGAGCGGCATCAGCCTGGCGATCCTCACGCCCGATGGCCGCGCACGCCTGTTGAAGGCTGTAGCTCAAGCCCGCAAATCTGGCACCCGGATCGTCTTCGATAACAACTTCCGTCCCCACCTGTGGCCCGATACCAACGCTGCGCGGCAGGCCTATAGCGACATTCTGCGCCTGACTGATCTGGCCCTGATCACCTGGGATGACGACGAAGCCCTGTTTGGTTACCCAGACGTAGAGGCCTTGTTCCGTGCCTACGCACACTTCGGTGTGGGCGAAGTGGTACTCAAGCGAGGCGCGGCGTCATGCCTGATCGACTGCGACGGCGAACGCTTCGAAGTGCCCGCCGAACTCGTCAGCAACATCGTCGACACCACGGCGGCAGGCGACTCTTTCAGCGCAGGGTATCTCTCTTGTCGCTTACAAGGCGGCGGGCCTGATCTCGCTGCTCAGTGGGGGCACCGACTGGCCGCCCAAGTGGTTCAGCATCGGGGAGCACTGATCCCCAGCGCTGCCATGCCCATCCTGAATATGCCTACATTTTCTTTTGCCGCAGAGGCCCGCAACTGATGAAAATCATTGAAGCTCGCGTGATCGTTACCTGTCCGGGTCGCAATCTGATCACTCTTAAGATCGTCACCGATGCCGGCATTTACGGTATCGGCGATGCGACCCTGAATGGTCGCGAACTTGCGGTGGTCGCCTACCTTGAAGAGCACGTGCTGCCCGCGCTGATCGGGCGCGACGCCCATCGGATCGAAGACATCTGGCAATACCTGTATCGCGGGGCTTACTGGCGCCGTGGTCCGGTGACCATGACCGCGATTGCCGCAGTGGACATCGCGCTGTGGGATATCAAGGCCAAGGCCGCCAACATGCCGCTGTATCAGTTGATGGGTGGCAAGAGCCGCGAGCGGGTGATGGTCTACGGGCATGCCACGGGGAAAGACATCGAAGGTTGCCTGGATGAAGTCGCTCGCCATGTCGAACTGGGTTACAAGGCGGTGCGCGTGCAATGCGGGATTCCCGGCATCGCCACCACTTATGGCGTGGCCAAGCGCAGCGGCGAACGCTATGAGCCGGCCGACAGCGACCTGCCTGCCGAACATATGTGGGACACCGCCAAGTACCTCAACTATGTGCCCAAACTGTTTGCGGCCGTTCGTGAGCGTTTTGGTGATGACCTGCACATTCTCCATGACGTTCACCATCGCCTCACGCCGATAGAAGCGGGGCGCCTGGGCAAATCCGTAGAGCCGTACAACCTTTTCTGGCTGGAGGACTGCACCCCGGCTGAAAATCAGGAGGCTTTTCGTCTGATCCGTCAGCACACGACCACGCCACTGGCGGTGGGTGAGGTCTTCAACTCGATTCATGACTGCCGCGAGCTGATTCAGGAGCAGTTGATCGACTATATCCGTGCCACCCTGGTTCACGCAGGTGGCATTACCCATGTGCGACGGATTGCCGATTTCGCTGCGCTGTTTCAGGTGCGCACCGGCTTTCACGGCGCCACCGACCTGTCGCCAGTGTGCATGGGCGCTGCCCTGCATTTCGATACCTGGGTGCCCAACTTCGGCATTCAGGAGCACATGCCTCACGACGAACGCATCGACGAAGTCTTTCCTCATGCCTATCGCTTTGAAGACGGCCATTTCACCCCGGGCGAAACCCCGGGCCATGGCGTCGACATCGATGAAACCCTCGCAGCGAAATATCCCTACAAACGCGCCAGTCTGCCGGTCAATCGCCTGGAAGACGGCACGCTCTGGCACTGGTAAGACAATCAAATCATCACAACAAGAACATCAGGCGGCGGCCGCCCTGACAGGAGTTACCCGATGAAAGCCTTTCAAGTAAGAGCACCTTTTGAGTTCGGCCTGGCCCACGTCGAGGTGCCGCAAATCGCACCCGGCGAAGTCAAGGTAGACGTGGCCTACGCCGGTATCTGCGGCTCGGACATGCACATCATCCACGGCCAGAACGCTTTCGTGCGTTTCCCTCGAGTAACCGGCCATGAGTTCTCTGGCGTGGTGCGCGAAGTGGGTGAAGGCGTCGAACACCTCAAGGCTGGCGACCGCGTGTGCATCGACCCGGTAATCAGCTGCGGGACTTGCTACCCGTGCCGGATCAATCGCCCCAACGTCTGCACCAAACTGCAAGTGATTGGCGTGCACCGCGACGGTGGTTTCAGCGAGCAGGTCTGCGTCCCGGCCAGCAACGCCCATCGTCTTCCTGACTCGATGTCCCTGAGTCACGCGGCGCTGGTGGAGCCTTACTCCATCGCGCTCAACGTGCTGGATCGCATGCACGTGCATCCGGGAGACAGTCTGCTGATCTATGGGGCTGGCGTGATTGGCCTGACTCTGGTGCAGATGGCCCGGGCGCTGGGTTTGACCGACATTACTGTCACCGACGTGATTGATGCGCGTCTGGAAACCGCCAAAGCCTTGGGCGCCAGCCGTACCCTCAACGGTCAGGCTGTCGATGTCGAAGCCACGATGCGTGAGTTGACCCACGGCGAAGGCGTGCCGCTGATTGTCGACGCTGCGTGCATTCCGTCCTTGATGCCGCAAATGGTCCGCCTGGCCTCACCAGCCGGGCGTATCGGCTTGCTGGGCTTCAATGCTACACCGAGTGATCTGGTGCAACTGGAGATGATCAAGAAGGAGCTGACGCTGGTGGGCTCACGCCTGAACAACCGCAAGTTTCCCAAGGTGATCGAGCTGATTGCCAGCGGCAAATTGCAGGTTCAGGAGCTGGTCAGCCATCAAGTGTCTTTCGACGAGATGCCAGCAGCCATCGACCTGATCGAAAACCACCCTGAGCAGACCCGCAAGGTGCTGGTGCAGTTGGGTGAAGCGCGTCACTAGTCCGATGTAGATACGAGTGCCCCTATGGGCACCCTCACCGAATAAACATAAAAAGCGGGAGGTTCCAATGTTTGGTCAAGGCCGTACGTTAATTATCATCATGCTGTTCCTGGCAGGCGTCATTAACTACCTGGATCGCTCGGCATTGTCCGTGGCAGCCCCTTTCATCCAGAAGGACTACGGTCTGACGACGGGTGAGATGGGCATGATCTTCAGTAGTTTCTTCGTCGGCTACGCAGCGTTCAACTTTATCGGTGGCTGGGCGGCTGACCGCTACGGCGCAAAAACCACGCTGCTGCTGGCGATGGTGTTGTGGTCGTTGTTCAGCGGCCTCACTGTGCTGACCGTCGGTTTCGCCTCGTTGGTGCTGATCCGCATCCTGTTTGGCATGGGTGAAGGGCCATTGAGCGTCACCACCAGCAAGATGGTCAACAACTGGTATACGCCAAAACAGCGTGCCAGGGCGCTGGGTTCGTCGATGTCCGGCACACCTCTGGGCGGGGCGATTTCCGGGCCGGTAGTGGGCTTCATCGCCATCAGCTACGGCTGGAAAGTGTCGTTCATTATCATCATGGTGGTAGGGCTGATCTGGGCGGCGGTGTGGTTCAAGTTCGTCAAGGACAAACCTGAAGGCAAGGTAGCCGAGGAAATCCAGCGCGCCGAAGGCACCAGCGAAGTGGCTTCGTTGCCGGTGCATCCGCTGCGTTATTACCTCAAACAACCTACCGTGCTGTTCACGTCGCTGGCGTTCTTTTCCTATAACTACACGCTGTTCTTCTTCCTGACCTGGTTCCCCAGCTACCTGACCATGGCCCATGGGTTGAACGTCAAGGACATGAGTATCGCCACCGTGATTCCGTGGCTGCTGGGTTTCCTCGGTCTGGCGCTGGGCGGTTTCATCTCCGACTTCGTGTTCAAGAAGACCGGGCGGATGATGTTCTCCCGCAAAGTGGTGCTGGTCACGTGCCTACTGGCTTGCGCAGGCTGTATTGCTCTGGCTGGCATTGTCAAAACCCTTTATCCAGCGGTCATTCTCGTCGCACTGGCGGTGTTCTTCCTGTACCTGACCGGCGCCATTTACTGGGCGATCATCCAGGACACCGTGCCCGCTGCCCGGGTGGGTGGCGTCAGCGGCTTCATGCATTTCCTGGCGAACACCTCGGGGATCATTGGCCCGACCCTGACCGGTTTTCTGGTGCAGTTCACCGGCTCGTTCACCAGCGCATTCCTGCTGGCAGGGCTGTTGACTGTGATTGGCGCGGTCTGTGTGGCGCGCTACGTAAAACCGCTAAGCGCTGCAGACACCGGTGAAGCGGCTGTCCCGGTTCCGCAACATGATTCGGCCTTGAGCCATCCCAGAACATAAGGAGTGTGTCGATGCCGACTGTTAACCGCGTGCCCGCTACCGGCACTGCTTCAGAGTCAGAACCGGTCATTCGAATTGTCCATCTTGGCCTGGGGGCGTTTCATCGCGCCCATCAGGCGGTCTACCTGCAACGTAACCTCAATCGTCATGGCCAGAGCGACTGGGGCCTGTGCTGCGCCAACCTGCGCTCCAATCGAGCAGTGGTTGATCTGCTGCGTGAACAGGACTGTCGCTACCATGTGGCTGAGTATCGCGACCGCGAACAGGTGACGCTGCGCGAAATTGCCGTCGTGCGCGAAGCGCTGTTTACGGGAGAGGGCGGTGATGAGCTGGAGTTGCTGTTGCAGCGTATGGCCGCGCCGCAAACGAAGATTGTCACGCTTACGGTTACCGAAAAAGGCTACTGCCTGAGTCCTTCTACGGGGCAATTGCGCCTTGAAGACACGACGATTGCCCATGACATTGCTCATCCGCTAACGCCGCGTTCGGCACCAGGCATCGTCCTCGAAGCCTTGCGCCGCCGTCGCGCTGCTGGCATCCCGGCGTTCACCGTCCTGTGCTGCGACAACATGCCTGACAACGGTCAGCGTACCCGGCAGGCGGTACGCGGTCTGGCAGCAGAACAGGATGAAGAACTGGCTCAATGGATAGACCAGAAAGTCGCGTTCCCAAGCTGCATGGTCGACCGGATTGTCCCGGCCATGACGCCAGAGTCTTTCAGTCGTCTGGAGCAGCAACTGGACTGCCACGACCCTGCGGCGGTGGTCTGTGAAAGCTTCAGCCAGTGGGTCATCGAGGACAACTTTCCGCTGGGTCGCCCTGACTGGGAAGTGGAAGGCGTGCAGATGGTTGAGGACGTGCAGCCCTTCGAAACGATGAAGCTGCGCATGCTCAACGGCAGCCATTCGCTGTTGGCTTACGTGGGTGTGCTGGCGGGTCATGAGTTGGTATACGAGGCGGTCAATGATGCCCGGATGGCAGGTCTCATTGAGCATTACATGGCCCATGAAGCCGCACCCACGCTGGACATGCCGCCTGGCATCGATCTTTCGCTCTATGCCCGCGATCTGATCGCGCGCTTTGCCAATGACAGCCTGCAACATCGTCTGCGGCAGATTGCCATGGACGGCTCGCAAAAACTGCCGCAACGCTGGTTGCTCGGTGCTCAGCAGTTACTCGACGAAGGTCGCGATATCGCTTGCACTGCTTTGGGCGTTGCAGCCTGGATTCGCTACTGCACACAACCCGCGACGCAGGTCGTAGACGACCCGTTGAATGCCACCTTTGCCGATCTGGCAGGACGCTTTGAAGGCGCGCCTCTGGTGGATGCGTTTTTGGAACTGAATGAAGTATTTCCGACCGCACTGGCGAAGCGCCCGGCGTTTCGCGCCGCGGTGCAACAGGCTTATGGCTCGCTGGTTGGCGAAGGCATCAGCAGCGTGTTGCAACGCTTCGCTGGGCACAACTAACAAGAAAAGGAGAAGCATATGGAACAGACATGGCGCTGGTTTGGCCCCAAAGACCCGATTTCTCTGGCGGACGTCCGGCAAACCGGCGCGACCGGCATCGTCACTGCACTGCATGAGATCCCCAATGGCGAGGTATGGCCGGTAGAGGCCATCGCGGCGCGCAAGCAGATGATCGAAGCCGCAGGCCTGACATGGTCGGTGGTGGAGAGCATCCCGGTACACGAAGACATCAAGCGCGGTTGCGGTCGCCGCGATGAGTACATCGCCAACTATCAGAAGAGCGTGCGTAACCTGGCCAGCTGCGGCATTGATATCGTCTGCTACAACTTCATGCCGGTGCTGGACTGGACACGTACCGACCTGGCCTGGGAACTGGCGGATGGGGGCTGGGCGCTGCGGTTTGATCAGACTGCATTTGCTGCATTCGACCTGTTCATCCTCCAGCGTCCGGGGGCAGAGGCGGAGTACAGTGCCGAGGATATACAGCAGGCCAAAGCCTGTTTCGAGGGGCTGACCGCCAGCCAGAGTCAGGCGTTGGTCAATACCCTGATTGCAGGTTTACCGGGTGCTGAAGAGCATTACACCCTGGAAGATTTTCGCGCTTTGCTGAACACTTACGCGGATATCGACGAAGCCAGATTGCGTGAGCATCTGGGCTATTTTCTGCGTGCATTGATTCCGGTGGCAGAAGAAGTCGGTGTGCGGATGGCGATCCACCCGGATGATCCACCCCGGGCGCTGCTCGGCCTGCCGCGTATTCTCTCTACCGCCGCCGATGCCCAGTGGTTACTGGACGCCGCGCCAAGCCAGGCCAACGGCCTGACGTTCTGCACCGGCTCTTACGGTGTGCGCGAAGACAACGATCTTGTGGCGATGGCGAAGCATTTCGCACCTTACATCTACTTCACGCATTTGCGCTCGACCCGCCGAGAGGCCGATCCGCGCAGCTTCCACGAGGCTCATCATCTGGACGGTGATGTGGACATGGTCGGGGTTATCCGCGAGCTGGTCACCGAGGAGCGAAGACGTGAACGCGAAGGCGGCCCGCGCCTGCCGCTGCGTCCGGATCACGGCCATCAATTACTCGACGACCAGCACCGCAAGAGCAATCCTGGCTACTCGCTGATTGGTCGACTAAAAGGGCTGGCAGAAATCCGCGGGGTGGAATTGGCAGTGCGGCAGCAGCTGAGCTGAAAGACCTCAGCGCCTGACTCCCGGGAAAGCCTAGCTCCAACAGGGGAATGCGATCTCATGTGGGAGTCGCCCCGGTGTCCCTGACACCACGCTGTCGCGCAGCAAACACCGACCCTGTAGGAGTGAGCTTGCTCGCGATTCGGCCTGTCAGTCGATGAATATATTGCCTGTAATGGAGCTATCGCGAGCAAGCTCACTCCTACAGTAAAAAGCATTCCAAATCAGATAGTTATATTTTGTTTGATAGGAGCGGTGCTTGCCCGCGATTCAGGCGCCTCAGATATAAAGCCAACTAAGGCTTGGCGGAAATCCACCGCCTGGAATTGGCTGTACCGCAGCAGTTGGACTGAAAGACCTCAGCGCCTGCATCGCGGGCAAGCCTCGCTCCCACAGGAGATCGCGGTCTCATGTGGGAGCCGGGCTTGCCCGCGATACAGGCGCCTCAGATATAAAGCCAACTAAGGCTTGGCGGAAATCCACCGTCTGCAATTGGCTGTGCGGCGGCAGCTGGGCTGAAAGACCTCAGCGCCTGCATCGCTGGCAAGCCTCGCTCCCACAGGGGAATGCGATCTCATGTGGGAGCGAGGCTTGCCCGCGATACAGGCGCCTCATATATCAAGTCAACTCAAGGCGTAGTGGAAATCCACCGTCTGGAATTGGCTGTACCGCAGCAGTTGGGCTGAAAGATCTCAGCGCCTGCATCGCGGTCAAGCCTCGCACTCAGAATCCGGGTACGCTTGAGTTACTCAGCAACCTCACAAATGCTGAGGATGGCCAGGATATAGACACGCACCATGTCCAGATAATCGCTGATGTGTACGCGTTCGTCCGGCATGGTGTTGAACTTGCCGCCCGGACCGCAGACCACGCCTTGCATGCCCAGACGCTGGTAGAAATGCGCAGCGTCAGTGCCGAAATAAGCGGGCGGGGTGATAATCCCGGTCGGCTGCGGCTCGCCACGAACCTGCTCATAAGCAGTGTTGACCGCCTTGACGATCAACGAGTCATGGGACACCTCGAACGGCGGCATCAGCGGCTGGTTGTCACTGTCATTGATCAGCGTTGCCTGTAGTCCGGGGAATTGCTCGCAGAGCTGATCCAGCAGGCGCTGCAAATCAGCCAGCACTGACTCCACGGTTTGGCCCGGTGTGTAGCGGGCCGAACCGCGCAGGCGCAGAAAGTCTGCAACCTGTGGCGGACGCCATTCTTCAAGATCACGGCCCAGCGCACCTCGCACCACTCCGATATGGCCGCGATTGACCTTCTCATGCTCCGGCGAACGCGCGCCGCTGAAGGTGATGCCGTTGATCTGCGGGATCAACTGCACCGCAGCGGTGATCACGTCTACTGCTTCCTCGCGCTTGGACAGGTGACGTGTGTCGCCGGTCAGCTCGATGACGAACATCAAAGAGCCCACATGCAGAGTCACGGCCTGCAGGTCGGTGGGTTCTGAATTGATGAAATAGTCCGCCTTCACACCTTGCTCGATGGCCGCAATGGTCCCGATGCCACCCTGCAGTTCACCCACCACATAAGTGAGGATCACATCGCCCTTGAGCTTGATCCCGGCATCGATCAAGGTTTTCAGCGCGCAAAAATAGGCTGCATCACCAGCCTTCATGTTGGAAACACCGATGCCGTAGATGAACTCGTCATCAATCTTTCCGGCCCACGGATCCACCGTCCAGCCTTCAGTCACCGGGTTGGTGTCGAGATGCCCATTGAACAACAAGCTGTGACCGCCGCCCTGGCCCTTGAGCGTGCCAATGGCGTTCAGGCGTTCGCCCGGCACCGGCATCAGTCTGGCGTCCAGCCCCAGCTCCGCCATTTGCCCTGCCATGTACTCGGCCAGTAGCCGTTCTTCGGGGGTGGCGCTGTAGCTTTTGTGCTGCACCATGCGCGCCAGAAAATCCAGGCAGTACGCCTCGTCAATGCGGTCGAGTAGCGCTTCAGACGTCATGCTGTGGCTCTTCATCAATGCGCTCCAATTCATTCAAAGGCTGCGGCACTGCGTCGAGCAGGGCGCGGGTATAGGGGTGAGTGGCCTGAGCGGCCATGTCCACGGCGGGCAGAATTTCCAGCAGATCACCGCGGTACATCACGGCAATCCGGTGGGCAATCTGCCTGATCAGATTGAGATCATGAGTAATGAACAGGTAAGCAGTGCCGTGCTGGCGGCGCAGTTCCAGTAGCAGTTCGATCACCGTGGCCTGCACCGAAACGTCCAGCGCGGCGGTGATTTCATCGCAGATCACCAGTTCAGGGCGGGCGGCAAAAGCGCGGGCGATGGCGACACGCTGTTTTTGTCCACCCGACAACTCGTGGGGATGGCGAGTGGCAAAGTCTTCTGGCAAACGCACTTCGCGGAGCAGGCGTGCGATCGCCTCCGCTTCGGTTTCTCCTTCGTTCAAGCCATACAGACGCAGCGGTCGGGATAGGATCTGGCCAATCGTCTGTCGTGGATTAAGCGAGGCGTCCGGGTGCTGAAAGATGATCTGCACCTTGCGCCGGTAATCGCGATCCATTTGCGCAGGGCCGCAGATCGGTTTGCCGTCGAAATACATAGTGCCGGTAAACGGCGTCAAGCCAGTCAGGGCCTTGGCGAGGGTTGATTTACCCGAGCCGGACTCGCCGATGATGCCGAGAATTTCGCCCCGCGCCATGCTCAGGTTCATGTCGCGGGCGCCCATGGACGGCACGGATTTACGCCGCAGCAGACTGTCCAGCAAGCTTGGCCGCCCGTAGCGGACGTTGAGGTCGCTGACTTGCAACAGTGCGGGGCCGACGGATCTCTTTTCATCCAGCAGACGTTTGTCCGCAGCCGGAACAGCCGCCACCAGACGTTGCGTGTAAGGATCACTTGGGGCGCTGAAAATGCGTCCGCCACGAGCCTGTTCGACGATGCGCCCCTGATTGAGCACGCACACCCGGTCCGCAACGCGCGACACCAGCGCCAGGTCATGGGAGATATATAAAGAAGCAACGCCGGTTTCTTCACGCAGACGGCGAAACAACTGCAGGATCTGCGCTGAGCTGATCACGTCGAGTGCCGTGGTCGGCTCATCGAAAATCAGGCACTGCGGGCGACAGGCGAAGGCGGTTGCGATCAGCACACGTTGCTTCTCGCCACCGGAGGCTTCGTGGGGGAAGCGCTTCATCATTGCGGCAGGGTTTTTCAGATCAACGTCGGCCAGCAACTGTTCGCCCAGGGCCCAGGCCTCGCGATAGCCCAGATCCCGATGGCGGGTCAGGACTTCAACCACTTGCTCGCCGAGGCTGAGGGTCGGATTAAGCGATGCGCTAGGGTCTTGAAAAATCATGCCCAGGCGACCGCCACGCAGCTTCTCCACCTCACGTTGAGGCATTTGCAGCAGGTTTTCGCCTTGCAGGCTGATGCTGCCGCCCATCTCCCGGGCATTGCTGGCCAGGTAACGCATGATTGCCCAGCCAAGGGTGGTCTTGCCCGAGCCGGACTCACCGACCAGCCCGACGACTTCGCCGGCAGCAACACTGAAATCAATGTTTTGCAGGACGTTCAGGGCGCCTGTGGGCAATTGATAGTCGAGGCTGTAGTCAGCCACTTGCAAAACCGTACTCATGAGCGCTGCCCCTTGGGATTAAGGGCATCGCGCAAGCCATCGCCCAGCAGATTGAAGCCGATCGCAATGACGGCGATTGCCAGGCCCGGCATCAGCATCATCCATGGAGCCTGGAAGAAGTAGCGCCGCGCTTCGGCAACCATCAGCCCCCATTCAGGCTGGGGCGGTTGTGCGCCAAGACCGAGGAAACTCAAGGTGGCAAACAGCATGATCGCGAAGGCCACGCGGATGGTCGCCTCGACAATGATCGGTGCGACGATATTGGGCAACATCTCCCGCACCACGATGTAGGCGGTGGATTCACCTCGGGCGATTGCGGCATTGACGTAGTCCTGGCGGCGGGCTGCGAGGGCAACGCTGCGGGCGATACGCGCCATGCCTGGCACGAAGGCAATGGTGATCGCCAGTACCGCATTGAAATCGCTTTTGCCGAGCGTGCTGACAATCAGCATTGCAAATAACAGCGTGGGGATTGCCATCACCGCATCCAGCGTTCGCATCAGTGCTTCGTCGACGCGACCGCCGAGGTAACCGCTGACAGTGCCCAGTAATGCGCCGATGAGCATCGCCATGGCGGTAGCAAACACTGACAGCGAGATCGTTGCCTGAGCCCCGACCAGTACACGACTGAGGATGTCGCGGCCCATCTGGTCGGTACCCAGCCAGTGCGTCAGGCTGGGCGCTTTGTAGCGGGTGAGAATTGAAATGGCTTCCGGGTCGAACGGGGCCAGCGCGGGCCCAGCAATGACCAGCACCACCGCCAGCAGCAAGATAAGACTGCCCAGCAAGCCTTGCGGCGTTGTCAGCAGCCGGTAGAAAACATTACGCATATTGAATTCGCCGGTCGAGATAGGCATAGGTCAGGTCAGCCACAAAGTTGACCACGCAATAAGTAGCGGCAAGGATCAACACACCGCCCTGAATCGCCGGCAAGTCGCGAGCGGCGACTGCTACCAGCAGTTCGCGGCCGATGCCGGGAATGTTGAAAATCTCCTCGACTACGACGATGCCGCCCAGCAGGTAGCCCACGTCCAGCGCGACAATGGTGATGGTCGGCAACAAGCCGTTGCGCAGCGCATGACGCAGCAATACCCGCCGCCGCGTGAGGCCTTTGAGGCGTGCGGCGCGTATATAGTCGGTTTCCAGAACGTCGATCATTTCCGAGCGCACCATGCGCGAGACGTGGGCGACCATGATCATCGACACCGTCAGCGTCGGCAGAATCAGGTGGCGAATGCCTTCGACGACGTTATCGCCCAGCGGCACATAGCCGGTCGCCGGTAGCAGTTGCCAGAAATCAGCGAACAGCAGAACCAGCAGCGTGGCCGTGACGAACTCGGGCAACGACACGCCGATGTACGACAGCACGCCGATGATCAGGTCGACCGGACGTCCTCGGCGCACAGCGGCGATGATTCCCAGCGGAATCGCCACCGCCAGCATTAGCAGCAACGAGCAGCTCGCCAGCAATAACGAGCGGCCCAGCGCATCAAGCAGCGAACCGAGTACCGGCTGGCCATTGCGCATCGACACACCCAGGTCGCCTTGCAGAACCCCCATCAACCAGTGACTGAATTGCAGCCAGGCGGGCTGATCCAGCCCAAGCCTGGCACGCAGCGCTTCAAGGGCTTCAGGCGTGGCGTTCTGGCCCAGCAACGTCACCGCTGCATCTGCCGGGAGCAGTTGCGTGATGGCAAAGACCAGCAGTGAAACGATCAGCAGGGTGTACACGACCAACAGCAAACGCTTGGTCAGATAAGCAGCAGTCACAGGTTTATCCTCGGTTCATCCACGCTTGGGCGCGCTGTCGTCCAGCCACGCCTGATCGAGCCGGAACACTGCACCGCGTGGGTGCAACTGGTAGCCCTGAACGTAGTTGCGTTGCGCGGCCAGCACATCGAAGAACGTCGGAATCAGCGATGGCACCTGCTCGTGCATCAGTTTCTGCGCGGTGGCGTACAGGGCGGCGCGCTTGACCGGGTCATCGGTGCCACGGGCTGCAGTCACTGCTGCGTCGAAATCGGCGTTGTTCCAGCGGGTTTCATTCCAGGCGGCATTCGAGGTGTACAGCAGCGAGAACACCGCGTCGGCGGAAGGCTGCATGTTGTAGAAGCCGACGTAGAAATTGCCTTTCTTCCAGACCTGATCCAGATAAGTGCTGTTGGCCATGGTCGCAACATTGATGTTGAAGCCGGCTGGCTTGGCCATTTCGCGCACAGCAATACCCAGTTGAGTACGGGTGGACGGTTTGTCCGAAGCCACCAGCGTGATGTCCAGACCATTGGGATAACCGGCGTCGGCCAGCAGTTTCTTGGCCTGATCGATATTGGCCTCTCGCAACGCGATATCGCTGTGGTAGCGATAAGCAGCATTGAGCGGGGTGTCATTGCCAGGAGTCCCAAAACCTTCCGCCACAAAATCCACGAGGGCAGCGCGGTCGACGCAAAGAGACAGCGCCTGACGAACCCGCACATCGTTGAACGGTGGCTGATCGCACGCCATGTTGATATTCAGAAACTGCCCGGACGGGACGCGCAGGCCTTTTACGCCGCTGGCATCACTGAGACGGCTGAACTCTGTGGCTTGCGCCGAGAGCATCAGGTCAATGTCGCCTGACATCAGCGCCGAGCTTTCCGCGGACGGATCGGGATAGACGCGGATTTCAATACGATCCAGGTGCGGGCGCTCCGGGTCATGAAAGTGTTCGTTGCGGGCGACCACCACCATGCGTTCCGGTTCGAACGACACCAGCTTGAACGGACCGGTGCCCACCGCTTCGCGGGACAGTCGAGCCAGATCGCCTTGCACAATTGCAGCCGGGACGATCTTCGCGTCCGGGTAGGCCAGGCTCACAGGCAAGTCAGCATATGGAGCGCTGGTGGTGATTTTGACGCGCAGGTCATCCAGCGCTTCGACGGTTTGAATCGGGCCGATGTTGCGCAGGCCGGGCGAAGCGGTTTTGGGATCAAGGATCGCTTGCAGGCTGGCGGCGACGTCCTTGGCGGTGCAGGCGCTGCCGTCGTGGAATCGCAGGTTGCTGCGCAACGTAAAGGTCCATTCGGTCAGCGTATCGTTGTGGCTCCAGGATTGCGCCAGATCCGGTTCGGCCTGCATGTCCTGGCTAAGGCGGGTCAGGCCGTTATAAAGCAGTTCGCTGAGCAGATACTCGGGGTTAACCCGTGCCAACAGCGGGTTGAGCATGCCCACCGCCTGGTCGACGCTGATACGCAGCGTGCCGCCTTTGCGTGCAGCAGCCGTAGCCCATAGTGTGCCGGAAAACGGCAGCATGGCCGCGCCGGTAACGATGGCGGAGGTGGTCAGAAAACGACGACGGTTGAGCCTGAAAACGTTAGTCATGGCGATACTTCACTTAGCAATGAGTGGGCATAGGGCAGCCAGGTAAAAAGCCGATAACCAGTCTTGATGCCGGTCTTCGGTGTTTCCAGTGTTCAGTCAGCAGGTGATTCAAAAGAATCCGGCGAATCGAAATCAGCGGCCAGATAGGCCAGAATCGACTGCGCCAGAGCCACCAGGTCGCTGCGTGTGGTGTACTCGTCCGCAGCATGAATACGGCTTTCCGGGCGGATCAGTCCACCCAGCAGAATCTCCTGAATCCCGGCTTGCTGCACCCAGCCCATGTCGGAACTGCTCGACGAGCCATAGCACTGAAACTGCTCCGGGGTGAAACCGAAGCCAACGCCCAGCGCAGCCTGCCAACGTGGCCAGTGGGGACCTGTAGGGTCGGCCACCGGAGCCAGATGACCAATAACTTCATGCTCGACGGACAACGCTTCGCTATCCGCCATGGCGCTCTCAATGCAGTTTTCCAACTCGGCCATGACCTGCTCGTAAGGCTCCTGCGGCGCATAGCGGCGATTGATCAGAATCTCGAACTGCGCGGGGACGGTTGATCCCTTGCTGCCACCGTGGGCGGCGGCCAGTGTCATGCGTGAAATCAGCGGGGCGCCGTTGTAATGCGGCGGCGAGGGCATCGGCCAGGCTCGTTTTTGCACGTCGAGCTTCAGGCTGTGCAGCGCATTAAGCAGCGGCAGGCTCTGTTCAATGGCATTGATTGCATTGACCGGCTCACCGGAGTGCGAGGAGCGGCCTTTGACCGTTATCTTCAGATCGATACTGCCAAAGCAGCCCGCCCAGATCCGGGGTGCTGCGCCGCCGTTGAAGCTGAGGATGTGGCCTTCGACCAACTGTTGTTCGGCCAGATAACGGATGCCTGGGTACAGGCCGCCTTCTTCGTCAGTGCACAGCAACAACGCCGGGCAATAGCGCAGCGGCAACTTGAAACGCTGGGCTGCACGCAAGGCGGTGAGGGTAGAGGCGATGCTGCCTTTCATGTCAGCGGTGCCGCGGCCAATAAGTTTGCCTCCGACCTCGGTCAGTTGCAGCGGTGGCTGAGTCCAGCCGTCGCCCGGCGGTACGGTATCGACATGGAAATACAGGCTGCAGACTTCCTGATCGCCGCGCTGGCGAGCGACAAGATTGATGCGTTCGCCATAGGCTTCGCCGCTGCGGGTCTGCCACAGTGCTTCGGGCACTGTAACGCGGCGGGTGTCCATCCCTAACGGCGCGACCAACTCATCCATGAGGTCGGCGAACGCGCCGTAGCCCGCTCCCGGAGGAAAACAGGTGTCTACCGCGATCATGCGTTGCAGATCGTGGATGAGCGAATCATGATCCGCCTCGATCGACTCGAGTGCCTGTTTCAGCGCCGCATTCGTCGTCATTTTTCGCTCTCGATGTATTTCTATATAGTTTATAGTTAAGTATCCATGCACGGCCCGTCAAGGAAAAAAGATGACAGACAACAACCCGCCGCCTGCACCTGTGAATTTCTCGCGATTGAGCGAAAACGACAGCGCGCCCCTTTATGAGGTGGTCAAACGGCACATCTCCGAGGCGATCCTTCTCGGCGAATGGGCCAGCGGCACGGTCATACCCAGTGAGAATGCTTTGGCGGCCGATTTCGGCGTTTCAGTTGGCACCATCCGCCGCGCTTTGGCCGAGCTGGTGTCCGAAGGGATGCTGATGCGTCGGCGCAAGACGGGCACCGTGGTGACGGGCTGGGCTCCGCTTCACAACCTGCGTTATTTCTTCCAGTACTTCCGTTTGCACAATAAGGAAGGCGCGCTGCTGAAATCGCGCACCGTGTTGCTTGATTATCAGTTGGGGGAGGCGAACGCCAAGGACGCTGAAAAGCTCCTGATCGAAGAGGGCAGCCCGGTCTATCGCTTGCACCGTCTACGCAGCATCGATGGTGTGCCCGCGATGCACGAGCAGTTCACGATCGTGGCCAGTAAAGTGCCGGATTTTCCTGGCCCGGACGAACTGCCGGAGCTGCTCTATCGCTATCTACTGGAGCAATACGGCCTGCGCGTTGCCGCTGTGCGGGAGCAACTGACGGCCGGGCTGGCCAATGACGAGGATTGCCGGTTACTGGAACTGACTGCGCCCCATGCGGTGATGATCATTGATGCGGTGTCTTTCGATCAGGCCGCCACGCCGGTGATGATGACGCACCAGCGCGCAAGTACTGAGCACTTCATGTACGTCAACGAGATTCGGTAGGCTGCGTGCTCTTTGCTGGGCCGGCAAGGCGATATTCTGACTACCGTACTTGAGATTGCGTAGGTCCTGTGGGAGCGAGGCTTGCCCGCGATGGCGACACCGCGGTACGTCTGAAAAACTGCGGACTTTGATTTGCAGGCAAGCACCCAAGGATCTATATCCTGCTGTCAGTGCGTCAACAGCTTATTCAACCCGAGCGGCTTTCCGACGGTGGCGTGGCCTCATACTTGCCCCAGATCCGCCGCAAATGTCGCGCCGATCCAAACCCGGCACGCTCGGCTATCGCTTCCATATCAAGGGTCGATTGGGCCAGCAGTTCACGGGCGACGCTGACGCGCAGCCGGTGCAGGTAATCAAGCGGGCTGATGCCTGCGTGCTCTTGAAACAGGCGCGCCAGATGTCGGCTGCTGGTGCACGCCAGGCTTGCCATGCGGGTAACACTCCAGTCTTCACAAGGCGCCGCAGTGATTGCGTCCTGCACACGGTGCAGCGCGGGATGCAGATGATTGCGCCCGGCAATCCAGGGCGATAGTTGCGGGTCAGCGCCGCCACGACGCATGTACACCACCATGTCCCGCGCCACAGAACAGGCCAGTTGCGGTCCCGCCAGCTCTGCGACCAGATGCAGCATCAGGTCGATACCTGCGGTTACACCAGCGCTGCAACTGATCGGCCCGTCAGTGACATACAGTCGGTTCTCCAGCACCCGCGCGTTGGGTGCAATGGTTTGCAAAGTGGCGCACAGAGAGTGATGAGTCGTGCATTGCCGACCCTCCAGAAGGCCCGCTTTAGCGGCGATCAACGCTCCTGCGCAGATGCACACCAGCCGGTTTCCTGATGGCTCAAATACCCGTTGCAACCAGTCAGTGACGACCACGCTGGCCTGCTCGAACTGAAGCTGCTGTGCGGGTGTTGTCCCGGTGGTAGAGCCGACCAGCACCACCAACGTCCCAGGCATCAGAAACTCTGGCAGTGGTGCCAAACCGGACAATGGCAACCCGATTGAAGATTGCAGCGACGCAACCGGGCTGACGTACTGCAGATCAACCTTCAGCGCTGTTTCGCTGTCACCTTGCGCGGCAAGCCGCAGTACTTCCGCCGGGCCTGCCAGATCAAGCATCAGCACATTGGGCAGCAGTACAAACAGCACCGGGATCGTCATTGTTTCAACCTTCGAGCGCCTGGGTAACGGTGACGATCCGGGCAAAGCGATCTTCCAGCACCAGTTCGGTACGCTCGCGAATCTCTGCGGGGCTGTAGGTGCGACCGCTGCGTGGGTGAGTCATGGGGAAAGTCAAAGTCGCCTCGCTGACGAAGTCTACGGAGAAGCCGCTGTCTGAGGCTTGCCGTGTGGTGGTTTCGCAACACTGTTCAGTGCGGATGCCGCTGATGATCAGTGAATTGATATGTCTTTCAGTCAGCCAGGCGGCGAGTGGAGTGCCAGCGAACGCGCTGTGAAAACGCTTGTGAATGACCACATCCGGTTGGATGGACAGTTCGTCCAGGGTTTTCACGTGACCTGACGCCAGAGAGAAGTGTCCCTGCTCCTCGACGTGGAAGACTTGTACCACGGGGATGCCTTGCTGGACACACCCGTCAATCAACGCTTGCTGGTTTTTCAGGTAAGTCGGCAGGTCAGTTTCGGACCAGTAGGTAGAGTGGCGGAACGAGTGCTGCACATCAATGACGATCAGGGCTTTGTTACTCATGGTCTGTTCTCTTTGCTCTGTGAGAGGCGTTTAAGAGATCCCATGGTAAGCACACAGCGGTAACGACGATAGACATGGGCAGGACCAGTGCAGGACCGTTTCGGACATCTGGCTTTTTAACTTGAATGCTCGGCGCGCTTGTTTCGTCGACAACGCTCCGAGCAGTAGCGGACTTCATCCCAGCAACGCGCCCACTTCTTGCGCCAGGTAAAAGGCAGGCCGCAGACGACGCAGGTTTTTACGGGCAACTCATTCTTTTTCAATGCATCTCCTGTCCAACAAATGCCACTGCCTGATTTGGAGTGCTTTTCTGTAAGGGCATCCCGGTGTCCCTGACACTACGCTTTCGCTAAGTAAACACGGGACCTGTAGGAGCTGCCGAAGGCTGCGATCGCGGTTTATCAGGAGAAATGCTTCGCAGCCTTCGGCAGCTCCTACAGAAAATGCATTTCAATCCAGTGGTTTGCGTGTTGTTTGATGAGTGCGCTTGCCCGCGATTCGGTGTGCCAGTCGATACATATATTGGCTGCGCTGACGCTATCGCGGGCAAGCGCGCTCCTACAGGTTCTATGTTTGATTCGCGACAGCGCAGCGTCAGGCTTAACAAACGATCTGCTTTAAATCATCTCCCCAGCATCCAGCCTGGTCAGTAACATCTCGCCGCGCTGCCAGAGTGCTTGCTGTTTCGATTCGGGCATGCGATCCAGATTCTTGTAGATCATGCCCATGCGCTGATTGCCGCGCAGAAGGTTGTCGTGACGCATTAGAAAGTGCCAATACAGCGAGTTGAAAGGGCAGGCATTGTCAGCCGTACTTTCAGTCACTTTATAAGCGCAGTCACCGCAGTAATTGGACATGCGTTTGATGTACTGACCGCTTGCGCAGTAGGGTTTAGAGCCGAGGTAGCCACCATCGGCATGCATGACCATGCCCAATGTGTTGGGCAGCTCGACCCAGTCGAAGGCATCCATGTAAATCGCCAGATACCACTCGCATATCTGCGGCGGCGCAATGCCGGCAAGCAGCGCGAAGTTGCCGGTCACCATCAGGCGCTGAATATGATGCGCATAGGCGTATTCCAGGCTTTGACCGATGGCCTGACTCATGCAGTTCATTCTGGTTTTACCGGTCCAGTAGAACTCCGGCAGCGACCTGGTGTTGCCGAATGAATTGCCGCTGGCGTAGTCCGGCATCTTTAACCAATAGACGCCGCGCACATATTCACGCCAGCCGATCAGTTGGCGAATGAAGCCCTCAGCGGCATTCAAGGCAATACTGCCTGCCCAATAGGCCGATTCCACATCGCTGCACAGTTGACGAAGGTCCAGCAGGCCGATGTTCAGCGCGGCGCTGATGCGGGCGTGGAAAAGGAAGGGTTCGTTGCTGGCCATGGCGTCCTGATAATCGCCAAAACCGGCCAGCCCGTAATCCAGAAAATATTCCCATAGAGACTGCGCCTCTGCATGAGTCACCGGGTAGTCGAAGTTATCCAGCGCACCGTAGTGACTGGAGAACCGGGCCCGAACCAGCGCAATGACTTCCTGAGTGATGGCGTCAGTAGAAAAGCGCGCCGGGTAGGGCGCCCGCACGTTCTTGGGCAACGCCTTGCGGTTTTCCGCGTCGAAATTCCAGGCGCCACCGACTGGGGTACCGTCGCCATTGATCAACAGTCGGCTTTTGCGGCGCATCTCCCGGTAGAAGAACTCCATCCGCAGCTGTTTTTTGCCTTGGGCCCAGTCAGAGAATTCGCTACGACTGCAGAGAAAACGCGTGTCGCTGTGCCACTGGATCGCTAGGCCACACGTCTTGATGGAGTGTTCAAGACGCCAGTCGCCGGTTTCGGTCAGGTGAATTTCTTCCGGCTGCAACGATGACTGCCAGCGATGCAACTCGGCAGGCACCGAGCCGCTGTTCAGTGAGTCATCCAGCTGGACGTAGTGAACACGAAAGCCAAGCGCCTTCAAAGCCTCGGCGAAATGCCGCATGGCACTGAAGATCAGGGTGATTTTTTGCGGGTGATGGGGCACATGGCTGGCTTCCTCCATGACCTCGACCATCAACACGGCATCGCGTTCGGCGTCCAGCTCGGCCAGCGAAGCAAGGTCAAAGGACAATTGGTCGCCCAGCACCAGGCACAATCGGCGAACCGCACTCATCAACGCATCTCTCTGTTCAAAACGTCTTTCCTGATGGCTGTAAGCCGAAGTGATGCAAAAACCTGTACCAATGTAAATTCTTGTACAAGTATTTCATAGGTCTTTGTGAATATGGCCGTTCAGCGCATTTGCAAAGGGAACTGAAGAAAAACCGAACACCTCAGTTCACAGGCACTCGAAAAATGGAGACGCCGATTCAAACTCATTAAAGGAACAGCCCCATGCGACCGCAAACTTCGTTCATCTTCGATCTGGACGGCACGCTTACAGACAGCGTTTATCAGAACGTTGCAGCCTGGAAAGAAGCCTTGGACTCCGAGGATATTCCCCTCGCGATGTGGCGCATCCACCGCAAGATCGGCATGAGTGGCGGGCTGATGCTCAAGACCTTGTCGAGAGAAACCGGACTGGACATCAGCGAAGCCCAAGCCAAACGACTCAGCGAAAAGCACGCAGAAGCCTACGAGCGGCTTCAGGGCCAGATCATCGCACTGCCCGGTGCCGTAGAGCTGCTTGATACGCTCAGCCAGGACAACCTCAAGTGGTGCATTGCAACCAGTGGCGGGATTGATACGGCAACGATCAACCTGAAAGCACTTAAGCTGGACATCAACAAGATCAACATCATTACCCGTGATGACGTGAAATACGGCAAGCCTGATCCTGATCTGTTCCTGGCCGCAGCGGAGAAGCTGGACGTGCCTATCGAGGAATGCCTGGTGATTGGCGATGCCGTCTGGGACATGCTTGCTGCACGCCGCTGTAAAGCCACCGGTATCGGCTTGCTATCGGGCGGTTATGACATTGCAGAGCTTGAGCGGGCAGGGGCCTTGCGTGTGTATGAAGACCCACAAGACCTGCTGGAACATCTGGACGAGATCGCCTCACGGCCATGACAGGTGGGGGTCAGGCTGTAGGAGATCTCTCATCGTCCAGAATCCGCGCTGTCGCGCAGCAAACATGGGACCTGTAGGAGTGAGCTTGCTCGCGATTACGTCAGCACAGGCAATATATTCACCGACTGATAGACCGAAATCGCGAGCAAGCTCACTCCTACAGATCCTGTGTTTGCATCGCGACAGCGTGTTGTCAGGAATACTTGGCCGCCCCTATCAAACAATATTCAACTATCCGAAAACTGACATTAATCCTGTTACTGAACTTGTCCGTCGAGGTCGCCGTCAGGCAGAATCTTCGGCTTCAGTTTCAGGGAAGACCCCATGATTGCCTCATTGCAGAGCGCTGCGTTGCACATTCGCCAGGCTGTTCGTGTCGCTACCGAAGGTTTGGTTGGGCGTGAGCAGCTCGCCGAGTTGATTGTTCTGGCTGCCGTTGCCCAGGAGCACATTCTGGTGATCGGCCCGCCGGGCACTGCCAAAAGCGCGGTGGTGCGGCGGGTGGCCCAATCCATGGGCGGACGTTATTTCGAATACCTGCTGGGGCGTTTTACCGAACCTTCCGAACTGTTCGGCGCGGTGGACCTGAAGAAGTTGCGCGAAGGCACCGTTGAAACAGACGTCAGCGGTATGCTCCCTGAAGCCGATATCGTGTTCCTCGACGAGGTGTTTCTCGGGTCTACAGCCATCCTCAATACGCTGTTGGGTGTGCTTAACGAGCGGCGCTTTCGCCGTGGTCATACGCAGATCCAGTGCCCGCTGCGCGTCTGCGTCGGTGCGGCAAATGGCTTGCCCGACGACGAGGCACTGGCAGCGTTCGGTGACCGTTTCCTTCTGCACCTGTTCGTTGAATCAGTCCCTGACAATCAACTGGAGGCCATGTTGGCGGGTGGCTGGCAGTCCGAGCAACGCCCGGTTCAGCAGTTATTGGGCTTGAGCCAGCTGGACACCCTGGGCCAGGCGCTGAAACAGGTTGACCTGACTCAGGTTCGGCCGTCCCTGGCTCGCGCGATCCGGCGTCTGCGTGAGGCCGGTATCCAGCTCTCGGACCGCCGCATCGTCAAGTCTCAGCGACTCATCGCGGCCGCCGCATTGCTGGGCGGACGCCTTGAGGCCAGTGACGCAGATTTGTGGCCGCTGCTGTATGTGTTGCCTACCAAGGAAACCCAGCAGCATGGTCGCGAAGTCCTGCGGGACATCTTTGCGCAGTCCAGCAACAGTCACTTGTTCAGTGCAGTGGAGGAGGCAACCCTGCAGCCGATGTCACGGCTCAGCCGTCTGCTGGAAACGGCGGAGGACTACCTGGCCCGTAGCGAACCACCGGCTAGTGCTTTGCTTGAAGGCTTGCTTCGCGAGATAGATGCCAACTTCAATACGCAGACCATACCGGCACGCTTGCAGGAAGTACGTGGGCAATTAGCCCAGATGCTGTCGACATCGGCATGAGTGCTTACGCAAAGACCTGGAGTTGGCGGCCTCGCCTGACTCCGGCCGAGCCGCGGGCTGCCGTAGCATGGGGCGAGGCAGCCCGGCGCCTGCACGCACGGTTATCATTGGTTCCGGCTGAGCAGGCTGTACGTCTGCAAGTCACCGCCAATCGCGATGTAATGGTGGTGTCCGGTGCTGTTGGCGAATTGCCGTGGGTCGATGGGGTGGAATACGCGGCAATGGATGAGCGTGCGCCCGGCCTATGGTTACCCACCAGTTGGGAGCCCGATGTGCCAATCGATCTACTGGGGCAGGCCTTGTCGTCCAGTTTTTCGCGCTCACCCCTGCTGCTGTGGCGTGAGCCGTCCGCCGTGGTACCCCTGGATCGTCAACTTCCGGTCACGTCGGAGCACTTGCTGATCATCCAGGATTATTGGGCGCAACGCTGATGCAATTACCTGATGGCCTTCAACCCTGGCGGCAGTGGCTCGAATGGTTTGCCCCCGAGCATTTACCCATGTTCGCCGACCTGCTGGGGCGTCTGAATCCACTGCTCGGCCCGTTTCGCGGGCGACAGCAAGGCGGGGTGCCCGAGCCCGACGGCCTGGGTGATCTGCAGCGTCGCGGACCCTATGAGCGTTTACTGTCCAGCGAATGGTTACTGGCCGATGAGGTGCCCGATGAGTTTTTGCGCCGAGCCGCAGCTGGCGAACACCTTTTTGTCGCACCGCAATACCATGCGCGGCAAGCAAATCGGCTGATCGTGGTTTTGTTTGATGCCGGTCCCTTGCAGCTAGGCGCAGCGAGACTGGTTCACCTTGCGCTACTGATATTGCTTGGGCGACGCGCCCAGGAAGCGGGCGCCCAATTGCGCTGGGGCATTCTGCAGCAGGCGCCCGAACTCCATGAACTCGATTCGCCTGCACAGCTCAGACGGCTGCTCAACGCGCGCACTTATGAGGTGGTGACTGACGAGCACTGGCAGACATGGGGTGACTGGCTTACCGAACAGCAACATGATGCCGGGGAGTGCTGGGTTGTCGGGCAGCGTTTGCCCAGAACCGACGGTAAGCTCTGTACCCACAGAGCTCAGGTTCACCGCAGTCTGGACGGGGAGAATCTGTTCTTCGAGCTGCAAAGTTCCAGCACTCGTCGCGTGTCGCTGCCCATCCCGGACGAACAATTCGCACTGCAGCTACTGAAAGGTCAATTCGCCGGGGAAACCATTGAGGCTCCCGTACTCAAAGGCAGCGTGCCGCGTGTATCACTGACCTTGCTGCCGGTCATTGCAAGCGCGGGCACTCACATCGCGATGAAAATGCTCGATGCGCCGGGTGTGGTGTTGATCAAGCTGCCAGCAGCCGGGCAAAAAAAACCGCTCGAAATTCGCCGTCAGCTATGGAACCCGGAATGGACGCCTCTCAGCCTCACATTCATGCACAACAAACTCGGCGGCGTGCTGAGTAACCATCAGCAACTTTCATTCTGGAACATGTCAGGACTGGTTTCTGTCCTTAAACCCGAGCCCGATGAGCTGAAATTACCGCTTGGCACGGCCAGTTTTCTACCCGCCGTCTGGTTGCGGAACAGCACTACAGGCCGTCTGTTTTTACTGGATAACCACGGGCATCTGGCTTTCTGGGCGATAGCAACGTCGCGCTCACCCGCCAAACCCAGGTCAGGTACCACTCACTATCTTGCGGACAAGGTGCTGGGCCTGGCCAAAGTCGACAAGGATCGGGCAGCCTATGTGCGCAGTGACGCCGGGCGTTTATACGCTCACTCGATCAATGCTGAGGGCGAGGTTTCGCCGGCTTACGTGGTGGGCGACGCTAACGGCGTCACTCAGGTGCTGTTTGCCGGTGGCAAGCAATGGAAGAGCGGTTTCGGCGGCTGTGCGCTGCTTACCGTTACGCTTGAGGGCGAGCGCTGGCAACTGGTCGCTGCGCCGAATGCTTCGATGCCGACGCAGACCCTTCGTCTGTCCGGTGGCTGGAAAGCTGTCGGTGTATGGCAGCAAGAGGGCGATGATTACTGCTCGATGGTTGTGTACAGTTCCAGGCAGCAATCCGTCACGCTGCGAAGTGGTGATGGGCAATCGCGTGTGTTGTTCACGACCTCTAACCCCATCGCCAAAATCAGCTTTTGCCCTGTAAGCGGCCTTATCGCCGCCTTGACCAGTGCCACCCGGGAATTACTGGTTTATTCGTTGCCACTCAATGCTCTGCGCCTGCAGATATTCTGCAACGAAACATCGGACGAACACGGGGAAGGCACGGATGCTTGAGCATGACTCGACACTGATTCGCCGTCCGGTGCTGGTCGGTCATCAGCACATTGAAGGGGTATGGTTCTCCCACGAAAGGTTTGACGAGCAGGAACGGGCAAGACTGATCCTCGATCAATGGCAAACGGGTTCAAGCGCCTATCGTTTTGCCGACGGCGACTTGCTGCGCTTTCGCCAACCCCTGTCTGTGATGTGTGAAACCCAGGTGGGCTGGCCGCTGATACGTCAGGGCGACGCACTGTGCTCGGCTCTTCTGACCCCGCAGGAAGCGCGCAGCCTGCCCGCAGCCGATGTCTGGCTGGTGCGTGCCAGCCACGTCAGCGCTTTGCAATTGCGCGATGCGACGCTCATTAATCCAGCGCAATGGCTCGATTTGGGTGGCTACACCTTGCTGGAGACCTATGACTGTCGGCGGGCGTTGCCGGAACCGATTGTTGAACCGCCTGCTGTTGCGTCCGGCGTGCGGGAGATCCTCGGCGGTGCTCTGCGGCCTGTCAGCCCTGAGCGGGAAGAGGTGATGAAGGCGCTGCTGGAACGCAAAGTCAGCGCGCCTGAAAAAATCCCTGATCAGGCTGCCGGTAGACCAGCGGATAACCCGTGGAAGAGCCCCGAGGTGGCATCGCTGCCCTGGCTGAAACTCGGCATCAGCGGGATATTGGTTGCCGCTTTTATCTGGATGGCCGTCAACGATAAGAAGGATCAAACCATTTCGCCGTCGGCGGCAGATTCCCCGGATGTCGGCGCAGTGATTCTGGGAATCCTGATCAGCGCAACGTTGTTTACTCTGTTGCTGCTGTGGATTCGCCGTTTTTTTGTTGGCCAGCCCTCCGGGGGGTATGGGGTGCCTCAATCCCAGAGCCAGCCGGGGATTGCACCGCGCGCCACGCCCACGAAGCCCAGGGTCAATCGATGGCGTCGCTGGCTTACACGCCTGACACTTCGCTCACCGCTTTCCGCGCTCTATGGCAAACGCCAGGCAGAGTACATGCGGCGCATGATGGAAATGTTCGAAGACGGCGATCTGGAAGAAGCCCTGCGCCACGCCATTCCACTGGAAGGTGGCCAGAGCACGGGGGAGCAGGCATTTGGGACTCCGCAACGGCGCCAGGAGCTTGTTGTAGGTGAGCGTTCCGGACCTGCTAACGCGATGCTTTTTGAAGATGACCTTAAAGACCGCCTCAAGCACTTATACCGGAAGTCGTTTGAAAGGCTCGACCGGGAAGGCCGTGTTGAAGAAGCAGTGTTCGTTCTGGCCGAACTGCTGAAAGAGCGCCAGGAAGCGCTCGACTATCTGGAAAAGCACGAGCGGTACCAACAAGCCGCCGATCTGGCCCTGACGTGGGATATGCCCCCAGCGGTGATCGTCCGCTTGCTGTGCCTGGCCGGTAACTGGCAGCGAGCGGTGCAGGTGGCTCGTCGTGACGACGCGTTTGCTGATGCGGTGATGATGCTTGAGCAAAAACAGCCTGAAAGTGCCGGGCGGTTGAGGCTTGAGTGGGCCGAGTCGCTCATCGGCAAAGGGCTGTGGTTGCAAGCCGTCGACGCCATCTGGAGTTTGCCCGGCGAGCGCGCCCGGGCGGCTCAATGGTTACTTGACGCGGAGGCCGCTGGTGGACGTCTTGCCATAAGGGCACTGGTCAAACGAGCGATCCTGTTACCTGACACGCTGGCCGCCTATGGGGAATGGGTGGAGCAGCTTCGCGATGATCCTCAGCGCTTCGCCGAGCGCGCTGCCCTGGCGGAGGCATTGTTGCAGCACCAGAGTCACGCAAAAGCGCTGGCCTGGCTGACCGGCGCAACGATACACGCGATCATTGCCGATGAAGCAAATGGGCAAGGGCGGCTGACCCATAATCAGTTGCAAGCGCTGGTCATAATGAGCAAGGACAAACTGCTCCAGGCTGACCTTCCTGGCAAAGCGTTGCCTCGCCGGGGTAAACAGCCTCTGGATAGCGTTGAGGCGACGCTTGAATGGTCGGCACCCGCAATGGGGAGCAGGGCCATACTGGATGCCGTGGCACTGGAAGACTCGCGTTACTTGCTGGCATTGGGCGAGGCGGGTGCAGTGGTCGTCGACGCATCCGGCAAGCGTCTTTTTCACTTTTCAGTACCGGCGCAAGCCATCGTGATGGCCCACAGCCGACAAGTGGCGCTGGTGCTGGTTCGCCGAAGCGAAGCCTGGCGGATCAGCAAGCTGGACCTGGTTAACCGTACCGCAACGGATCTGGGCGTACATAAGTTCGACGTATTCGCCAGGATCTTCAACGGTTCGTCCTGGACCATTGGGCAAAACCGGCAACTGCGGGTGGTCGACGTGGATCGAGGGTTTGAAACGCTGTGGCATGTCAGTGATCTGCCAGGCCGTCTTCTGGGGCTGAAGGATGATGCTCATGGCGAATACCTCTGGCTTTACGACCCTGAGTCGGGCAGTGAGCTGTGGCATTACCGCCTGCCGGATCGTCGCCTGATGAGCCGCGAACCTGCCTCGAAGACCGTCTTTGATGACGGCCGTCAGTTGTTCAGTGCATCCAGTGACGTCGTCGAAATCCGCATCAAGCGTGAAAGAGAAGATGATCCCGTCCTTGTGATCGAGCAACGTGGCAGCCGCAAGGGCTATCGCTTGCCTGGGTGTATTGAAGGGCCTGAAGACGACCCTGTTGAAGTGCTCCTGCTTGAGCACTGGCTGCTCACTGGTTATCTCGTTTCTGACGATGAAACCCGCTGGCAATTCATCCACCGCAATAGCGACCGCCTTTGCGCGACGCTGCAATGGCCTCGACCCGAAGTGAGGACACGCCTGTCAGGAGCCGACTGGCTCATGTTTGACGATCAAGGGCGGTTGAGTCATATCAATGCGGAAGAGGGCACTCAGCGCAATTTGACGATCAACTAAGATTGGATCGGGTGTTTACAAGGCTTGGGCGGGAGTTCTGGGTAGGCCTGTCTGTGGGCGAAGTAAGCTGGAGTATTGAGGGGCGATAAAGTTTGCCCATTTCCAGTCGATAACGCTGCTAGAGAGGGCTCCAATGCGTGAATCCCTCAACTCTAACAACGACAAGCCTGAGTACTCCCCATGTCCCAGTTCCTCAATCTGAAGCTCAAATCAAAGCTGCTGTTTGCTTTTGGTCTATGTGCGGTCATCACTGTCGGTGTTGCGGCGCTGGGGTACAGCGGGATCTCAACTATCTACGGCCAACTGCAGAGCACGGTCAGCAATAACCTGGTATCGATCCAGAAAACCGATTCGGTTAAAGCCAACGTGATTGCCACCCACCGGGACATGTTCAGAGCCATCAATCTGGGCTTGCGCAAAGCCACGCCGGAAGACATTAACACTGTCGTTTTGTCCTTCAGGGATAACCAGGCAGAGGCTGAGCAACAATTCAAAATCTATCGCGCCACTCCTCTGGAAGCTGACGAGCGCGCGGCAGGTAATGACTTCGAGCGGGACTGGCCCGCGTACGTCGCAGCCGCAGAAAACATCTTTTCGCTGCTGAAAAGCGGCGACGTCGATCAAGCCGCCAAGCTTGCTGATACCGTCGCAACCCCCGCGTATCGCAAGACCATCGGCGAAGTCAAAATCATGATCGAGTCCAATGCCCGGCAAGCGCTTGACGTCGCCAGATCGGGGGAAGATACCAACCATCAAGTGACCTGGGCGCTGATCATCGGCGGACTAATCGCCGCAGTTGCCGCCATCACCCTGGGTCTGGTGGTCACCCGCATGATTACCCGACCGCTCTATCAGTCCGTGGAAAGCGCTACTCGCATCGCTCAGGGCGACCTGACCAAAGAGATCACCTCGAACAGCGAGGATGAAACCGGACAGCTGCTTAAGGCACTGTCCAACATGCAGAAAGATCTTAAAGGCACGGTGCAGCAGATTGCCGATGCATCCGATCAGTTGGCTTCAGCTGCCGAAGAGCTGACCGCCGTTACTGAAGATAGCACACGTGGCCTGGTTCGTCAGAATGACGAGATTCAGCAAGCCGCGACTGCGGTAAACGAGATGACCGCCGCAGTGGAAGAGGTTGCCCGTAATGCCGTCAGCACTTCCCAGGTGTCGAGCCAAACCGCAGAAGATGCGATAAAAGGCCAGCATCAAGTCCAGCAGGCAGTGACAGCGATGAACACCATGGCCGTGGATATTAACGACTCCACGCAGCGTGTCGAAACCCTGGCCGGCCAGATTCGTGACATCACCAAGGTGCTGGACGTGATTCGTGGTATCGCTGAGCAGACCAATCTATTGGCCCTCAACGCTGCCATCGAAGCCGCTCGTGCCGGTGAACAGGGTCGAGGCTTCGCCGTTGTCGCCGACGAAGTCCGGGCCTTGGCCCATCGCACGCAAGCCTCTACTGGCGAAATCGAAGCGATGATCAAGGTCGTACGCGCAGGCGCTGACGAGGCCGTACAGTCGATGAGCAAAAGCCAGTCGATGGCTCAAAGCACGCAGTCGCTGGCAACTGAAGCTGGCCTGGCACTGGAGCGAATCAGCGCCGGAGTCAGCGAGATCAATGAACGTAACCTGGTGATCGCCAGCGCAGCAGAAGAGCAGGCTCAGGTAGCACGTGAAGTCGACCGCAACCTGGTGAATATCCAGGACCTGTCGACCCAGACATCCGCCGGTGCGAACCAGACCAACGCTTCGAGTCAGGAATTGTCGCGTCTGGCGATTTCGTTCAATACGTTGGTGGGCAAGTTCAAGCTTTGAGGGGTATTGATATCTACACATCTTTTCCATGCAGGGATTCTAGTGTACATATCCGTTATCGCGGTCAGGGCTGATATTGGTTGCGCCCTTACGGCGCGTCACTTTTGATAGAGCGCAAAAGTAACCAAAACGCTCTTGCCCCACCACTCGGCACCTCGCTGTCGCTATGTGTACCCGCCCGCAGATCCTGAACCGTGGGCCGCCGCAACGGGCCATCCATGGCCCAATGCGGCTAACTCGGCGTCCTGCCCCTCTTCAACTCAAGGGCGTCCCACGCTTCAGAATCTGCGTTCGGCCAGCGTGATTTAACGGGGCGCCTCAGATCAAAATCAAAAGCTTGGCGGCCTGAAAGCCGACCTGATTGTGTGAGCTTGCCTGTCTTCTGTAGGAGCTGCCGTAGGCTGCGAGGCGGCGTTCAGGCACTCTGCGATCGGGCAAGAGCTTTTTAACTTACTTTTGGCTGGGGCGGCTTCCGGCTATTTTCAAAAGATAGCTATTCTTTCATGGCTCAGCACCCGGATATCGATGGGAGAGTGAGCCGGCTGCGACCATCAAGTTCTCTCCAAACCTTTGAGTCCCATCAATACAACGTATCAGCAATACGCCCCGGCAATGCCTTGTCATACGCATCGCCATCAATTTCGGCGGCCGAGATTTCCTTCAATATTTTCCCGGCAGTCGGCAGCGTGCTTCTTTCCACGTGACGCGCTGCATCCCAAAGTCCCGCCCTAATGACCGCCCGGCTGCACTGGAAATAAACGCTGGTGACGGTGATGCGCAGCACCGATTTAGGCTGCTGGCCATTCACGGCGAAACGCGCCAGTAATTCGGGGTTCACTGATATCTGTGCTGTCCCGTTGACTCGCAACGTTTCCCCGACCCCTGGTATGAGAAACAGCAGTGCCACCCGGGGATCAGTCACGATATTGCGCAGGGTGTCGATCCGGTTGTTACCACGTCGATCGGGCAGATAAAGCGTCTTGCTGTCTTCGATATGAACAAACCCTGCCTGATCGCCACGTGGCGATGCGTCAAGTCCATCGGGGCCTGACGAAGCAAGAATCGCAAAGGTTGCTGACTCGATGAAAGGCCGGTAGACGGGATGAATATGGTCCACCTCTTTGACCATCGAGGGGCGGGCGATTGGGCCGTACAGCTTTTCCAGCGCCTCTGTCGTGGTCACGTACTCGTTGCTGTCCAGTTCCATAGTCATTTCTTTCTACCGTCTTTTTCTGGTTGTTATGCCTGCACTGATGCGGGTTAGCCGTGTTGAGTTTGAGCTATTTTGATGAAGGAAATGTGCTGCTGACAGTCGTGTTGTGAGCTGCATGGTCAGCCAGCCTCAAACCATTGCGTGAAATCAACTACCGTAAATCCCCGGATTGGGCGGCAGCATTCGCTGCCTGCATCTGGATTCGAACCTGACGACCCCTTCTTGTATAAACTCGTCCCCACGCTGTCGCACCCGACTGAAAATCTGGATTAGCCCGTCTGCGGAGACCCCATGGATAATTTGCCCCCTCTGCGTGCCTTGCAGATCTTTAACATCGTCGGTCGCTGCGGCGGTATCGCCGAGGCCGCACGACGCCTTGGTATCTCGACCGGTGCTGTCAGTCAGCAGATGAAGTTACTGGAAGAAAGCCTCGGAATTACCCTGACGGTCAAAGACGGCAAGCGCATTCGGCTTACCACTGTAGGTGAACGTTATCACCGTAACTGTGCAGCGGCGTTTGAGAGTTTGCAGGTCGGAAGGGCTGAGGTGGAGTTGGCAAAAAACACCAGCAACATGCGAGTCAGCGCGTTTCCTTCACTGATGTCCAAGTGGCTCGCACCGCAGCTTTTTGACTGGCAAGACCGCTATCCCGAAATTGACCTTTTTCTGGAAGCTCGCCATGCCGAGCCTTCTACTGGCGGCTACGACATAGACTTTCGCATTACCTACGGCGACCGGATTCCGGACAGTGGAAATGCTATCGAGTTGTTCCGCGATTGCATCGTTCCAGTGTGCAGCCCTGAGTTGCTCAAAGGCCGGGAGCCCATCATCCGTGCCGAACAGATCCTCGACTACCCATTGCTTTCAGTCGACTGGCTGCCAAGCTTCGCATCACCACCTTCCTGGCACGACTGGTTTGCTGCGCAGGAGGTCGACTGCCCGCAGTTACGGGATGGCCATCGAGTGTTTTCCCTGTCGTCCATGGCCATTCAGGCAGCAATCGAAAATCGCGGCTTTGTCCTGGCGCAGTACTCCATGGTTCGCGCGGACATTGAGGCCGGGTATTTGCTCATGCCGCTGGCACGCCCGCTGTTCCTGTTGTCTTCCTATTATCTGGTCTGGAGCAGCAGTGCCTTTGATAAGGCCTGGGGCCGAGACTTTCATCGGTGGCTGGTTGCCCGTGGCAAAGATCAGCATGACTTGAACCAACGCCTCGGAGTTTAGTTTTTCTAAAGCATGAGCCAGTTTTTCTGGCCTTATCTACCCTCAAAGAATCCGTTATGTTGACGCCATGAGTTACACATAAAAAATAAAAACAGTACTGGCACCATCGCTTTTCCATTGTCTGCCAATCATCTCAGGACTTCAGCCGCGCCTATCGCTCGCGGACAGTCGTCCTGTGCCACGAGTGCCCAGCCCGGAAACGCCTCCATGAAAAAACTCATCGCCATCATTTTACTCGCAGCTGTGTCATCCACGGCCTTTAGTAAAGACATCACGACCATTCGTTTTGGCGTCGACCCCACGTTCGCTCCCTTTGAATCAAAATCGCCTCAAGGAACACTTGAAGGCTTCGACATTGATCTTGGCAACGCTATCTGTGCGCAGCTCAAAGCAAAATGCGTGTGGGTGGAAACCAGTTTCGACAGCATCATCCCCGCACTCAAAGCGGGTAAGTTTGATGCGATCCTCTCGGCCATGAGCATCAACGAAACCCGAGCCAAACAGGTGACTTTCAGCGACAAGCTGTACAACTCGCCAACCCGGTTGATTGCCAAAGCCGGAAGCGCCTTGCTGCCAACTGCTGAGTCGTTGACCGGCAAAACTGTCGGCGTCGCACAAGGTTCCACCCAGGAAGCCTATGCAAAAGCCAAATGGGCACCCAATGGCGTGAACGTGGTGAGCTATACGAATCAGGATTTGATCTACCCCGAGTTGATCAACGGCCGTATCGACGCGACCCTGACTGACGCCGTGGTCGGTGATTCCGGTTTCCTGCAGACCCCGCGAGGCAAGGGCTACTCATTCGCTGGCGGCCCGATCAGGGACAAAGTGCTGTTGGGCGAGGGCGTGGGTATCGGCATTAACAAATCCAATAAACAGATGATCGACGCGATCAACTCTGCATTGCGCGCCATTCACGAAAATGGCACTTACGACGCTATTCAGAAGAAGTACTTCAGCTTCGATATTTATAACGGCTGACAGCCGGTCTGCGAGCCATCCTCATGCCTAATCTATTTCCGACTCATCCAAGCTATCGAGGCCTGCGCGAGCGTTTTGTGCAGTCCGCCAAACAAGCCGGGGCGATCCTGTCCCGCTACGACCACCCGCTGCCCGGGCCTTTCGGGGAGCCGCTGAGCACAGACGTTGCATTGCTCGGGCAGCCGAATGCCAAGCGCGTGATGGTTATCATCAGCGGTACTCACGGTATCGAGGGTTACTACGGCTCGGATTGCCAACGCCGCTGGCTGGATATGCTTGCCACCCAGCAACTGCCAGCCGACACCGCCATCCTGATGATTCACCTGATCAACCCCTGGGGCACTGCGTGGATGCGCCGGGTCAACGAAGACAATATCGACATCAACCGTAATTACGTCGATTTCACACAGTCACTGCCTGACAACGCGGCGTACGCAGCGATACACGATGTTTACACCTGCACTGACCTCGACGGAGCAGAGCGCGCTAAGGCCGATGTGCGATTCAGCTCGCTCATTGATGAGCATGGCTGGCCCGGGCTCATGGGCATCGTCGGCGCCGGGCAATATCAGTTTCCCGACGGTTTATTCTTCGGCGGTCACGGCCCGAGTTGGTCGAACAATACGCTTCGCCATATCCTGGCAACCCATCTGGGTAGCGCAGAAGTTGCGATGGCATTCGACCTGCACACGGGCGCCGGAGACTACGGTCACCCTATGCTCATGACCATTGCCCAATCTCAATACCCGGCGCTCCCCGACGCGCAGGCACTGTTTGGCCCGTGGCTTTATACGCTGATTACCGGCGCCAATACCCTGAGCGATACCGGGGTCGCAGCGACTTCCACCGGCTATACGTCACAAGCACTGCTGGATGCGCTGCCTGACGTGCACCTGATGCCCTTTGTCATCGAATGCGGCACGTGGCCCGGTCCTGATGTTCACGACAGCCTGCGTGCTGATCACTGGCTTCATCTACACGGCGACCCTTGCGACGCAACCGGCGAGACCATCAAGCGGGCATTACTGGAACAGTTTTATCCTGCCGATTGCGACTGGCGGGAGCTCGTATGGCTGCGAACCCGACAGATCTGGGAGCGAGCGCTGGCTGCATTTCCGACGATAAAAATGTTGTGAATGTACCGGCCTCTTCTCGGATAAATCCGGTTCTGCCAGTTCTCTGTTCGCCTCGAAAAGCGTGGTGTCAGCAATACGCTGGCTCTTAAACAACAGCGCGAAGCCCAAGAGGAGTAACGCATATGTACTTACGCAATGCCTGGTACGTGGCTGCCAGCGACAGCGACATTGACCATAGCCTGTACCCCACAACTTTACTGGGTGAGCCGGTGGTGCTGTTCCGTAAAACAGATGGCGAACTCGTCGCACTCGAAGACGCTTGTCCTCATCGCAAGCTCCCGCTGTCCATGGGCCGTCTGGACGGTAACCAGATCGAATGCGGATACCACGGACTTACCTTTGACGGCCAGGGGACCTGCACACGAGCGCCTACCAGCGGGAGAATCCCGTCCCGGGCGCGAGTGCATAGCTATCCCGTTCACGTGCGGTACGGGCTGGTCTGGTTATGGATGGGTGAGCCTTCCCTGGCAGACGTCTCAAGCGTGTGTGAAGTGCCGGAGTGGGGCGATCCGCAGTGGGGACTCAGCCGCGGAGCGAGCATGACGGTGCAGTGCAATTACCTGTACATGACCGATAACTTGCTTGATCCCTCTCATGTGGCATGGGTGCATCAGTCTTCTTTCGGCAACGCCGCCTGCGCTTCGGAGCCTGTAACCGCCACTGAAACGGCCAATGGCGTTATTGTCTCGCGGTGGATGCGTAACGTGGAGGTGGCGCCGTTCTATGCACAGTTCGTGACCTTTGACGGGCCATGCGATCGTCTGCAGCATTACGAAGTCCAGTACCCTTGCCAGGCAATCATCAAAGCATTGTTCACGCCGGCAGGTACCGGGCGGGATGAAGGTCCGCTGCATGCCGATGTTTTTCTGATGAACTCTTACAACTTCATGACGCCGGTAGACGAGCATTGCACCCGTTATTACTGGTTCCAGATGCGTAACTTCGAGCCAGGCGATGAGGGGGTATCCCGTCGTTTCGATGAAGATGTTCAACACGCTTTCGCCGAGGATCGCGTTGTGCTCGAAGCGGTGCACAAAGGCATGATTAATCCCCGCGTTGCGCCAATCAATCTGCCCAGTGATGCAGGCCCGGTAAAGTTTCGGCGAGAACTGGCCAGGCGAATCAGTGCCGAAAGCGCTGAAAGCGAGCACGCCAGGCCCGCATCTACAGAACATCGGGTGATCGAGACGCTTAGCGTTTCCTCGTGATATGGCAGGCATTGCATTGTTTGGCCAAGCCAAACAGTCATTTAGCGAACTGCCCGTTTATCCGCCACCCGCGCAAACCTACAGTTGCCACCTGCAAAGCCAACTGAAGGAATGACCTAATGACTGTCCGTGACGTAGTAACCCCGCCTGATCGCCATGCACTTTACGAACTGCATCGCTATTCTCCGGCGATCCGCAGCAACGGCCTGCTGTTCGTATCCGGCCAGGTCGGCAGCAGGGCCGATGGCTCTCCTGAGCCAGAACTGGATGCTCAAGTGCGCCTGGCATTTCAGAACCTCAACGCGATTCTTGCTGCGGCGGGCTGTAGCTTCAATGACGTGATCGATGTGACGGTGTTCATGGTCGATCCGCACACCCATTTCGAACGTGCCTGGGCGGTGGTGGCGGAATACTGGGGGGAAGCGCCGTATCCGACGGCTACTGCGGTGGGCGTTACCTGGTTATCGGGTTTTCAGTTTGAGATCAAGGTGATTGCCAGGTTGCCTGAAGGCGCTTGAAAGGAAGTTCTGCGCTGACTTTGCCGCCTGTCCGCAGACCGGACTTACTGATCCCCTTTCAAAAAACGGCGGTCATGGTCTGCGGTTGGGGCGCGGCTGGAGTCGTATCTGCCGAACAATCGATAGCGATTCAGGGCGATTTTGTCGTACATCCAGTCCCGTAGGATTTGCGGGATAACGCGTGCAACGGTCAGCCAGCGCCAAGGGGCATTCAAGCGCTTGAGGATCTCGAACATCGCCTCGGAGCGTATGGACACCTTGTTGTTCGAGATGAGCACAATGGTATTGAATTTGTCCTGAGGCAGCCCGGCCCACCCCAGCAATGCCTGGCCTTCCGGTGATTGCACCGTGGCCAGTTGAATTCGACGAGCCTGATCATGACGGATAACGAATCGTGCCCAACCGTTGCACAGTTTGCAGGTCCCGTCGAACAGCACCACCGTGTCGTCTGGATTCAGGAACGGGGCAGGGGTGCTCGCTTGCATACTCATTGAGCCTGCTGCTTCGCTGTTCGAAGCGTGATGCGGGTCAGCTCTGACGGTATGCCCAATCGCAGGGCAAATCCGGGCCACAGGGCGGTGCCGTTGTTGACATAAAGCTGCATCCCGTCGACGTCATAAAAACCGGAAACAAAGCCCTCATTCGCCAAGGCGATCACTCGCTCAAGCCCCAGAATCATGCCGCCGTGGGTATGACCGGACAACTGAACAGCCACGCCCTGGCTTGCGGAGAATTCTGCGTTTCTGGGTTGATGGTCGAGCAGGATGATGGGTGTGTCTTTTGGCGCGCCTTGCAGCGCTTGCTTCAGGTCAGGCGCGGGGAAGCCGGTTTTGGGTGCTGTTACATCCGTGACGCCCGCCAATACAATCTGTGCGCCGTTACGCTTGATCAGCGTGTGGCTGTTCGCCAGAGGGATCATCCCCAACGAAACGAAATGCTGCATCCAGGCTGCATTGTCAAAGAAGTACTCATGGTTGCCGGGAATGACGTACACACCGTCGGGAGCGTGAAGATCGCGCAAGGCGTCAATGTCTCGGGTCCGGTCACGGATCGAACCGTCAATCAGGTCGCCGGTGACGACGATCAGATCGACACCCAGATTGTTCGAGTCCTTCACCACCGCTCTTGTCCACGGCTCATCAAACAGACGACTGATATGCAAGTCCGTCAGTTGCAGAATCTTGTAGCCATCAAATTGTGGGGGCAGGTTGTTGATCGTTATCTCGATGTCCTTGACGGGCGGAACCCGTATCGCCTGGTTCACACCGAGTGCTGCCAGCAAGAGCGCCGCAATACCAAATCCATAACGCAGGTTGGCTGGAATAGTCAGCTTTTTCCGCCGAACCAGCATCGTTACCAGCGTAATCAGGTCAACAATGATTTGTCCCACCGCGATGAGCAGAATCGAGCCAAAGGCCCAGTTGAACAGCATCACGACAGTTCGCGGAAATTCCGGGGAGAACACGCTGCCTGAGGAAAACCGGGAGTACAGGTGATATTGCGAGGCGAGCACCAGCAGCAACGCGACGGCGATTCTTGCCTGCAATTTCCAGGGCATTGGCAGGATGAAACGGACGATGACATACAGGCACGGCAGGCTGAACATGACATGGAACATTAAACGCGTTTCCTTTGACGGTGATCGTTGCTGGATGCAGGTCGCCATTGCATGGAGACCCCGGCAGCGTCATCCAAAGCTATTTTTACAGGCAGCGCACCTTATCAGTTCCAGCCGAAAACCGTAGGGCGGTGTTAAAGCTGCAGCCTGCAGCCACTGAATTGAAATGCGTACTCACTGAAACAACACGTAACCACCTAAATTTACGCAGAAACCTGTGGGACCGAATTTATTCGGGAAGAGGTCGGTACATCCGCCACATTATCGTCGTCGGGAATGCCGCCTTCCCGGATGAATCCGGTCCCACTGGTTCTCTGTTTGCTGCAGGACACCGGGGCGGTTCTGATCAAAAAACCCGTCACTATCTGAATTCGCAGAAACCTGTGGGACCGAATTTATTCGGGAAGAGGTCGGTACATCCGCCACATCATCGTCGTCAGGAATACCGTCTCCCGGATGAATCCGGTCCCACTCAGACTGTGTGAAAACGTAGCGAGCGACGGCAAGACAAGGCAAAAACAGGCGAAAAAGCGGAGTCTAGGTGTTCTAAATGAGCATTTTTCGCCTGTTTTTAACGCAGTATTGCCGAGCGCAGTAGTTTTCACACTGTCTGCACTGGTTCTCTGTTTGCTGCAGGAAAGCATGGTGTCAGGGTCATTTGATCGGTTCATACACCTTGCGCGTAGCCTCGTACCTGTAATCAGTCACTATTTCGGGCTGATTACCGGCGGCAGGCACCGTCACTCGCAGCAACGGGAGGTCGCTGCCTTTCTGCGCAATGAACTCGAGCTTACCGGTCGTGTCGCCACAAGGAATGGCTCCGGCCGAGTCGGGCCCGCAATTGGCTTCGTTATTGAAACCGGCTTCGAGGGTTGCCAGGTAAGTCCACCATTTGTCGTCGGTATTCGACAGTTCTTGAGGATGGAACAGCAGTATCTCGATCGTTCGCATCCGCTCCCCGGACACCAGATACCATGTCGGCAGCGCCAGCAGCATGTCGCCTGATGGGGTATTCCACGTCTGCGGTTCACGCGTCGTGTCGACTTCGTTGCCTCGCTCGCTGCCGCCAAATTCGCCGATGTACGGTTCTACGCCTTTTAGCAACCACGGCGACTTGCTGCCGGGTTGGCTGGTGACAAACGTGGCATGCGCCATGGTTACTTTGGTATCCGGCGCAGGAAAGTCATTCTCGAGTTCGGCACCGTATTTGTCCGGTGTCTCCCAGACAAACCCTGTGTAATAGAGCGTTCCGTTCAGTTCGAACTGAAAACCGTACCAGTAATTGATCCAACTGCCGTTGACCGTCGGGTAGGACAAGTCACCGTTCCCATCCACCCTGCTGATGTAATACATGATGCTGTCGGGGCGCGGTGGTTTTAACTGTAGAGCCGCTCCTGTGGCAGGATCCCTCGCGATTGGCGCAGGCGCCGCGGGTGCGGCGCCGTCGTCATGTGCCAATGCCGGCCCTGCCGCCAGTGCTGCCAGAGCGAGAATCAGTGGAATGGTTTTGATGAACATTGGATGTCCTTGGCCTGAGAGCGGCTACTGGTTTCAACAGCCTGTTTTTTCAAAAGAAGGTTCATGGCCTGCGTCCGCTGCCAATCATCAAGAGTGAAAGCACAGTCAGGAAGATTACGAGAATTGGTAATGCGAAGCTGAAAGGTGCAGCCTCGGAATAAGCCATAAGCTGCGTAATCATGAGTCCAGGCTCAGCGGTTGGAGGACTGACCCCGGCGCCTAAATAGGACAGTGTTGCTAAAGCCAGAATGGCTGAGGCAGCACCAGATGCGGAGAAGGTCATGAGTCTTGATGACAACTCAGGCCATACATGTCGGCGTATTACGTAGAGTGTACCGTGCCCCTGCTGGCGGCTGTCTGCCACGTCCGGCGAAGCCAGCACCGTGCGCGAAAGTGCGCGTGTCATACGGAAGCATTCAGTCCATAGCACCAGTGCGATAGCGCCATATACCGCCAGAAGATTTCCCGGAAATATCACGACGATCAGTAGCACCATCAGTAATCGGGGCAGGACCAGAAACACTTCGGCCAGCAGGCTGAGACATTTATCTATGACACCGCCTGTCCAGCCGGCAAGGATGCCAAGCAGTATTCCGGGTACTGCGGCTGTGATGACACTAAACACAGCGAACCCTAGCGATAAGCCTACAGCGGCGGCTAGCCGCGCTAGCATGTCACGGCCCAGTTCGTCTGTGCCCAGGGGATGCCCCTGCACGGGACCTGACAGCAGCGCTGTGCGATCCATTTCCAGACTGCTTACCCCCCACATCAAGGGCACCAACACGGCAAACAGTATCAGCGTTGCGAGAATGGAGAATCCAATGATGCGAGGCAGGGCATGCGTCCTTGGAGAGTTGCTCTGGATAGCGGCTTCGTGGCTCATGAGTTCCTCCGACGAGAATCGATGGAGTGGTTTACCAGGTCAACAATGGTTTTGAGGAGCACGAACATCAGCCCGATAGCCAAAGCGCTACCCTGCATCATTCGTGAGTCGCGTTCGGCGATAGCGCGCACCAGTTCCATGCCAATTCCAGGCCAGGCAAAAACTGTCTCAACGACGATGATGCCTTCCATCAAATACACGAGTTGAGCGCCGAGAGCGGTGACTATCGGGCCCCTTATATCGCGTAAGCCGTGCTGCCTGAATACTGTGAATGCGCTGAGTCCTTCAAGTCGTCCGGAGGTGTAATGGGGCGCTGAAGTGACTGCTAATGTGGCGTCTCGCGCGGCAAGCGAAGACACTGCTGCCAAACCCAAGGCGAGGGTTACAGTTGGAAGGATTGAGTGAGCGAATGTGGCGTGCCCTTGAGTCGGCAGCAAACCCATGGCCACAGCGAAGATCAATACAAAAATAATCGCAAGCACAAATTGCGGAATTGCGCGTATTGCTGTGCTCAAGAGCAAAAGCGCGCGATCCGTCCATCCACCCCTGTGCAAGCCTGCAATGATCCCAAGCGGTAGCCCGATCAATAGGGAAAGTATCAACGCACCGACGGCCAGGGGGATTGAACTACCCAGACTTTGAACAACCCTGTCCAGTACGGGCTCCCCCGAGGCTATGGAACTGCCGAGATCAAAAGTCAGGACGTCACCCAGCCAGCCCAGAAAAAGCCACGACACCGACTGATCAGGGCTCAACGGCGTACGAAGCTGAAGGATTATGGATATGAACGTCAGTGTCCCAACCAGCACTGCAACCATGAATGCATGCAGCAGGCGAAGGCTCAACAAGCGAATCATGCTGCGTACTCCTCGGCGCGATCAGGTTGCGGATTGCCAGTGGCATACACCTCGTTTATGGACCGGAAGATGCTGTGCGGGCGCGACGGCTTTGACGGTAAAACCGCTCCAGTGGCCGTATCTGTCACGGCAGGCGCACGTTCGCCGAGGGTTGTATTAATAAGCATTGGATGTCCATGTCTTGTGAATACGGAAGTCTGCTCGAGCCAGGCCCGTGCAAACCGTGCTTATGGGAATCACGGCTCTGCGCTACCACGAAGTTAGGATGCTGGGCAGTGCATCCTTCGCCTGGAAGTCTTATGAGTGCATAAAGTAAATCAACGGCCAATATTTGAAATAGTACACCTGTACTATGTTTGCCTTTCCCAGGAAGTGTTAGGTTCAACCCATCAATCGGTGGTATCGCCCGTTACAAGTTTGCACGGTATTAAGAATCTTGGTTTACAACAGGTGTGAAGTGCACGGCAAAACTACTGAAGGGAGTTGTTCATTGTTGAACGGCGTAATGAGAGTCTCGGCGGCAGTTGGTTTGCTCGCCTCCACAGCGTGTATGACACTGCCCGGTTTGGCCGCAGGCAATAATTCTGCTCAACCGAGTGCCGCCGAACTTGAGGCCCTATTGAAAGGCGTGATGAATTCGGCGTATGGCGCTGATAATTACGACGCCTCGCGACAGTGCTGGAAGCACTCTTTTCAGGCAGGTCAGGACTCTTTGGATTACTGCATGCTGGGTACTGTTTCCAGAGTCGTCAGTGCCGAAACCGGCAGCACTGTTTACGTGCAAGCCCACAGTGATCCTGAAGCTGAAATATATTCCCAGGTTGATCCCGGACTGGAAGGGCTTTTTCTGGCCGGGCTGGACGCTAACCAGAATGTGAAGCTACTGGCCTCCAGGCCGGCAATCGACAAAGGGCAGGCAGGCGATTGCGGTTGCCTTGATGCCAAAGTCATTCAGGTCGGGCCTGACCGATATGGCTGGCTGTCTACCACTGGTGGTATCTGGCAGGGCGTGCAAGTGACTCGTTATTCACTTGAGGTTCCTGTTGGTGATGAGATTCGTGATGTTTCGGCGATTCCACAGATCAGTGAAAACTCGCCGGATGAAACCCACGAACTTAAGATCAAAAGTGACGGCGGGGTGGTGGCAGGTATGTACCCTCTGGAAGTAGTCAGCAAACGCAGCGATAAAGTGCTCGACACACGGCTGGTGCAGTACGACGAAGCCAAGCGGATTTACCCGTGGGCTCAATGAGTCGCAGCCGCTAATAAGCCATGCAGCAAATAATTGCCGCATGCCAAAGCGATATATCAGGTCAATGCAGGCGTCGCGTAACCCACGTCCTGCATCTGGTTCATTTTGAAACTCAGCAGTAATGAGCGAAGTTCAGCAGGTCGTACGGGCTTGGACAGTATCGGGATATCCGGATCGTTGAGCGATTGCTGTACATGCTGTAATTCATGACCGGTAATCACGATAGCGGGTATCCGTCGGCCATGCATTTCGCGCAGATAGGCAATGCTGTCAGCACCGGTCGCGGTCCGGTCAAGGTCGAAGTCGGTGACAACAAGGTCGCAATCCACGCGGGTCTGGGGGATCGCTGATGCGGTCTGCACATCGCAGCCCCATTTTCGCAGCAACATTGCGGTCGCTTGCAGAACGTTGTGGTTATCTTCAATCAGCAACACACGCAAGCCACCGAGCAGGCGTTTGTTCCAGTCGATATCAGGCGCTGGAACCACCACGTTGGCGGGTACGATCGGCAAGCCGTCAATGATCACGGATGTGCCGCGCTCAGGCCATGACTTGATGCTGAGTTGCAGTTTCAACAATCGGGCAATACGGCTGACAATACTCAGCCCCAGGCCGACGCCCTCAATGTCTTGATCTCGCTTCTCACGAACCCGATAAAACTCATTGCACAAGTGCGGCAAATGTTCAGCCGATATTCCGCGGCCAAGATCGTAAACGCCAATGCTCAACTTGCCTTTATGCTGTCGGCAGCCAATCAGTACCGGTTTGTCTGGCGCATATTTGAACGCGTTTGAGAGTAGATTCTGCACCAGCGTGCGTAATAACGCGGCGTCACAGCGAACATGCTGGCGGCACGGTCGCAGTCGGACTTCAACGCCTGCCCAGTTGGCCGCTTCGCTATTCTGACTGACCAGATTGCTCAGTAAAGCGTCGACATCGATGGTTTCCAGATGCGGCTTCATATCGCCCTGATTGAGGGTGTAGATATCCAGCAACGATCGGAAAAGTTGCTCAACGGCGCTCAAGGCCCGGTCGATGTTGTCGACCAGCCGCCGCTCATCATTGCCCAGTTGCCCGTCGCGCAGGCAGGCGGTGAACAAACTGATGGAGTGAATCGGTTGACGCAGGTCATGACTGGCTTGTGCCAGGAACCGTGACTTGGCCTCATTCGCGGCCTGGGTTTCCTCAAGCGCGATATGCAGACGCGAGAGCAGGAAATAAACGAATAGCGGCAGCACCAGCATCGTCAGGATCATCATCACCGCAACGGCAGGGTGTTGCTGCAGGAAAGGTGTGAACTGGATGATCAGCGCCAGGGAGGCGAGGGCAAATCCGGTGGCCAGCAACAGATACGTGCGCCCGTAGCGCATGCCGTAGCCCACCGTCATGCTCAACATTACCGAATAGACGGGCAGCATCGCTTCGCCCCCGACGGTAATGGTGACAATCCCGGCCATATTGTCGACCACAAGAGCAAACATTCTGCGCGGAGTTGAAGCGCCAGGTTTTTGTGCGATGCGTATGATCAACCCCGTGTTGACGATACCGAAGGCCAGGCAATAAGCCAGAATCACCCACATCCGCGTAGCCGTCATATCGTCCATTGCATAGGCGATGAGGGTGTATAACGAGGAGGTGGCAATCACTGCCATGCGCAACAGAGCCTGAATCATCTCCAGGTCTTTGCATTTGGTGAGTATCGATATCATTGACATCGCAGCGCCTTATCCTGGAATTGGCCGAAAGATTGCCAGGCTGGATCACATAATGCGGTTATAACACCGGACTCTTTTGTCTTCCCTGGAACGGTCCGTATGTTGTTGGTTGCCCATGTATAAACAGGGCGGGGCACTGGTCGTCTGAAACGTTGAGGCCGACGTGGAGTCAGCCCTGCGTTACTTGATGACCAGGCTGGAAAACTGCGCGGCAGCGGCTGAGCGTGTTGGCACGCCCAATACCTTGAGCAGACTGGATACATGGATGCGCACAGTAAAAGGGGAAACACCCAGTTCCTTGGCGATTTCCTTATTGGTTTTTCCAGAGGCTACCAGACTCAGTACCTGTTTCTGGCGAGCCGTCAGGTGGCTGAGTATCTTCACGTCAGCATCGTTAAGGATCGAACCGCCGGGTTTGTACTTGACGACAATCTCACCTTCGCGAATAGCGAGGATGGATTCTGCAATTTCCTGGGGATCGATGTTCTTTCCGATAAAACCGTCCGCGCCATGTGACATGACGAGGGAGATGGTCTCCAGATCATCGACCATAGACACCACAATGATGGACGTGCGTTTGAATTCCGCGCGCAGTTCGGCAATGGCCTGCATCGAACTCAAACCGGGAAAATGCAGATCCAGAAACAACGTATCAACTTCAGTGCCGGACCGGGCCAATGCCAGCACCTCATCGAGATTGCTGGCCTGCTCAATGACCGACCCGGGTAGCAGTCGCTCGATGGTCCGAAACATACCTTCACGAAACAGCGGGTGGTCGTCAGCCACGATAATTCTGCACGACATTCGTCTGTCTCCGTAATTCGAGGGAGCATCATACATACGAGGACGCGGTCTGTATCAAAAGTGATACGCAGTCAGAGTGTGGTTTCGTCGCAAAGTTGCACTGACAAGGGAACTTTTCAGGCGAAAGTTTGTGTGCGGTTTCCCTGACGAGGGAGAAGCGAAGGGAATCTGTTGCTTAGGAAGCAGTGGTGCGGGGACGGATTCGGCAATGCCGGGCACTTAAGGTTCGAGTACAACAATCTCTGAGCATAGAACAGCTTGCCCGGCTGCAGACTAATATTTTTTGAAAACCGGATCAGTGCACGCTGAATAAATAACGCTGCATGGCGCGCCCCCATTTACTTCGCAGTCTTTCGTTGCCAGATCAATTGCAATCTCCTCGCTTTCCGCCCCCTGGATATAGCTGATTGTTTTTGACGAAATCATGGCAGCACACTGATTGAAGAATACAAAATCTACTTCGCAATCTTTCGCTTCGCCTTGGGCGCATAGACGCATCGCCGACTCTCGCGCCTCGCGTTCAGAAAACTTGCCGACGGCACCGCCCGACTCGCCCGTCGCATCTGATCCCGCAATAGCGCCCCAGGTTTTGATCCATTCACCTGTAGGCCGGGGAGGAGCACTCTGGTTGTACTGAGGGTCGTCCGGCAGGCATTGCATGCTACCCGCCTGAGCGCCCATCGGGCAGCGTGTTTGTGCTTCTGCATACATCCCGAATATCAACATTGGCAAGCAGGCGAAAGGCGCGATCTTTTTCATCTCAGAACCCCGGTCTTTGATACTTCACGCTTGAACCAACGCCGTCACGGCTGGTGTGCCTGTGACGGCGTTTAATCTCTTATACCTACTCAGCTTTCAAAGCGTACGTCGGGCCCCACGCCGAATCGCCCTGGACTTCACGGGCCTTGATCTGGATTGGGCGGTAGGTAAGCCCTTTCAGGGTTTCCGCCAGTTTAGGCATGCCCCAGTCCGCAGGGTTGTCGGCTTTCCTGACTTCTTCGAGTTCCCCAAGCATTTGCACAAGGGCGACTTGTTTGAGCTCGCAACGCATCTGCTCCTGATCCGTCTGCTTGCAGCTTTTCTCTTTGAACGTTGCTGCGGGTGGTTCTGCGAAGAAGCCATCAATCAGAATGACTTCGCCAGCGGCGATATCAAAGGCGGCAAATTCCTTGTCCAGTTCGACCTTTACCGCACGGGCTTCGAGGGTCCGCTGCTCCGTGCTGGACACCCAGCCAGCGGCGGAGGTTTGTTGTTTGACGTCGTAGGATGATTTCCCCCAACTGGTGCATTCATTGTTAACAACGCGCCTTGAGGTGCAGTAATCCTCCTGAACTGTCTGATTGCGGTAGCTTGCGTCCTCCCATTTCTGACCGCGCTCGAACTCGTCGATGGTAAAGGATTTGAGCATCGCATGGCCTAGCGGCGATGGGCTGATATTGCGCCCACCAGGGGTTTCGAAACCACGCGTTCGTGGCAAGTTGTAGCTCACGCCGCTGATTGAGTAATGACCAGGATCGACCAGATAAATCATGTACATCGTCCGCCCGAAAACCACCTGGAAGTAAGCGTGTTTCGGGTCGTCCTCATCGCCGCGGTTTTTGGTGTCGTACCCCACCTTGAACATTGAAGAAGCACGCGAAGTATTCGTCCACTCGGTGGTGCCCGAGCGCATCCTCAGGAAGTTAGCGATGGAGTCATTGTTCTGAAAATCAGTGTGCAGGCTATCCAGGCTTGGGCTGGGAACAACAATGATTGCTTTGCCTGCACTTTTGAACTGCGCAAGCATTTCATCTGTTGCGCTATTTTGGGCAAATCGGGAGGCAGGCTGCGCTGGAACTGCCTGAGTAGTGCCGTATGGCGAGTAAGCAGCGTAGGGCGACGATGTCGCCGGTACGCAGCCGCTTAGCGCTACGCCACATATACTGGCGCTAAACAGCAGGAGGGCGTGAGTCGATAGCGTACTCATTTCAGCAACGTCCGGCAGCTTTCAACAATGCATTACAGTTTGCTGGTGCGGCGGCGGGTGCCGGAGCTTGATTGCCGGTCTGCTTTGCAGAACCCTCGACAGGACCAGAACACAGCGTGTCCGAATCAAGGCCGACGAGGGTAGTGTAGTAGCAGTTGTAAACACCCTTGTTTGTCTGTGCTTTGAACTTCACAGAGTCGAGCTCGCCGCGCTTGTCAAAAATCCGCACTTTCTCAGGCGTGGTATTAAGTGTGACGGCTGCCTTTTCCTGCAGACCGCTATCGCTGACCGTTTTCGACGCGATCATTCCGCAACCTTGCAGTAATAACGCTGCGGTAACGGTGCCGAGTGCCTTGATGAGTGTCTTATTGGAGATCATGATGTCGCACCTGTTTAGTTTTAGTTCGGTGTGGAGATGTGCAGAGCAATGTGCTCCGCAGATAATCGATGCTTAAAACTTTTCAAATATCGGATCAGTACACTCGGCGAGTGCAATCCTGCAGGACTGCCCAGAGTTCTTCTCGCACAATGTCATTGCATCGATCAGATGCGCGTTCCTTACTGTCCCCTCTTGAAGTGCCCGCATCTGGCCCGCATTGTGGGCTGCCCGGAGCTACCCCGGCAGGGCACGCTGTCTGACCAAAAGCGGAGTGAGACGCTAGAAGTGCAAATAACGAACACAGTTGGGTACGACGCATTAGATGGCCTGTTTAAGAAAGTGAGGTCTGCGCTCGCATCGATCGCGACGGTTCATTATTCAGTGTTGACGTTAACGCCCAGTCAGTCGCCGGGACAATAGTACACATGTGCTATTGATAAGCGCTGACCAAGTGCCCCACTATTTCTGGAGGAATAATCAGGCCGCAGCACTCAAGTGCGCGGGCCCTTAATTGCAGTATTGGACTGCTAGTGAATAACGTGCTGGTTGAATGAGCATGTTGTGCATCTTGCAAGGACAGGATTGAAATAATGTTCAAGATAACAGTGGCGGCTTTGATGTTTTTAGCTGTTTCAGGTTGCGTTAGCCTTAATCCCGAGCGCGAAATGATCAAACAGCTCATAGGCAAGGATGTCAATGAAGCTAAAGGGTTTCTGTTTTCAACCATGGGCAATCCCGTGTATGAGCCAACTCCCGTACCCAGCATCATTGCCGATTCCATTCCGGGCAGTGTCGGGGGGTTATACCAATGGGAAGCGCTGGCTTATTACGAAGATGTGCCGGAGCAAACAGGGTCGTACCAGGATGTTGACTCAGGTCGGCCCGTCATTGTGCACACCTACGACTATAAACGCGTGAATCACTACTGCACGGTCAATCTCCAGGTCGACACTCGAAATATCATTAGAGAAGCGAAAGCGGTGGGTTCAGGGTGCACTCGGATGTCCAAGAGCTGGTATTTCGGTAGCTGACACAGGTCTCAACTGCTCGCACTGAATGAATGACGCCTCAGTACTTCCTGAAGTACGGTTCGGTGCAATCCGTGCCCCTGACGAAACATTGCGCCCCGGAGTCCTCTTGGCATTCTTGCAATGCAGTTCGTTTCGCAATGTCCGCGGTTTCAGCGGTGATGATCTTCCCGCCTGTACGACCTTTGGCTGCCTGTACGACAGCCACACATTGATTCTTATAAGTCATGTTGACCTTGCAGTCCGAATTCCCAAAGTCCGCACAGATTTTTATTGCTTCAGCTTCGGCGTCGTTTTTTGAAAATTTCCCGGTACTGCTGCCGATATCACCGCTTTCCGAACTAGCGATCGCCCCCCAGGTTTTAATCCATTCACCTGTTGGCCTGGGAGCGGCGTTCACTTCTGCCTGAGGATCATCCGGTATGCATTGGATGTTTCCCGCCTGGACTCCGATTGGGCATCGCGTTTGGCCCATGGCGGTGGTGGAGATAATCGAACCAAACAGAAATACACACGAGAAAGAACGGAGCATTTAACAAACCTCGAGCTGGTATCTATTGGGCGCATTCAGCCCAGGTTGCTGCCACTTAGAATTTCTCGAAAACAGGGGGCGAGCACTCTGTTAACAGAACAGCGCAGGTGGAGTTTGTGCTGCTTTCACATTCCTTGACTGCGAGATCTGCGGCTTTCTCCCTCGGTCCTGTCACGGTTGCTGATTGCCCTGATTCGGCTCGGGCCACCGAGATGCATTGATTATAGAAATAATGCTTCGCCACACACTTGCCTGCACCAAACGCTTCGCACCGAGCGACCGCCTCTGCGGCAGCGTCGGATTTGGATAACTTGCCTGAGGCCAGTCCAATGTCTCCCGAACTGTTTGCGGAAAGAGCCCCCCAGGTTTTGATCCATTTTCCCGTTGGCTGAGGCGGTGAAGAGTCGCCTCTCGATGTGCTCGAATCAGGTCCGCATTGCGGGCTGCCTGGTGCTACGCCGCCTGGGCAAGCTGTCTGTCCTGACGCGGCAGTTGAGGCAAGCAGGGCGAGCAGTGTAAAAAGTCTGAAACGTCGCATTCTGAATGGCCCGGGATGTTTATCTGGGGAATGACGCAATCGACAGCGCGATAACGTGGGTCAGGTAATGAAAGTCGCTTAACTGATAGTTTTAATGGTTATTGCTATAGAGTCGGGTGCATGGGCCTATCGTGAAGTGACCCAGACCGATAAAACATAGTACATGTGTGCTATTGAAAGCCGGGCTGGCCTCCAAGAATAATGGCTGGCACTTGCTCCTGCGCTTTATACCCATGCGGGTGTGAGCACTAATAAGATTTATTCGGCATTCCCGTGCCCCATTGCTCAGGAGAGCTGACGTTGCGCGGTATGGACTTAGCGTTTAATTCGCATAAAAAACAGGGTGCTTTCATGCGCGGGACCAGTGACAAGCTGTATGGAAGCGCGCCGGTGCGTTGCGTGATGGCGCTGGTGTTAACGTTTGCCTCGGTGACTACGGCTTGCGCCGAGTCCTCTTCTGCACTCACGGAACCCGTGGGTGGCTGGCGTTACAACGGCCTTCTGGACCGAAGTGAGGCACCGCGAGTCGCGTATCCCACACCTCCCATCGACCGCGGCGCACAGCGCAGTCGCACCATGATCGAGGGCCAGATCAAAGCCCTTGGCAAACAACGCGGCCCCAATGTCCTCTCGGTCAACGGCAACCCTTTGAACCTTTATACGGATGAGCAGGGGCGCTTTGCCCGGCCATACGCCTTTGGTGCGGGCTCCAACAGTGTCGAGGTGCGCAGCGCCGAAGGCAAATCCCTCAAACGCGTGCAGTTTTATGAAGCCAACAACCAGCGCACGCCAGCACGCATTCGTGTCGTGCTGGGCTGGGATGATCCAAATGCCGAGCTCGACTTGCACATCGTTACGCCCGACGGCCAGCACGCGTTCTTCGCCCATCCAGTGCTGACCAACGGCGGCGGTCTGGATACCGACAGCGTGGATGGACCTGGCCCGGAGATGTTCACCATGACTGCGCCGTTGCAGGGCACCTACCTGATTTACGTGAATTATTGGGGCAACTACAGCAGTGGCGGCGGTTATAACTTCGATGAAGCCAGTAACGAAAAAGAAGTGATTACTTCGCAGATAAACCTGGTGCTCAACGAAAACACTGTCAATGAAAAACGCGAGACATTCATCGTGCCTTTGCGTGGCATCGGTGACCTGCTCTTGGTCAAGACATTCAACTATTGATCATCCCCTCCCACGGATGAATTGGGTTTTGTGAACATGAGCGATAACTCGACTTCAGCGACTTCCGAGCCAACCGGCACGCCCGTCGTAAAACCTGTCCGACGCTGGCCATTGCTGTTGGGCGGACTGTGTGTGGTCGCCGGTGTTGCCGGTGCAATGGGTTGGCTGATGCTCAAACCCAAGGGGCCGATGGTCGAAATTGCCAGTGACAAACTGCACTTGAGCCGACCGGATGGTTTGCTGGAAACAACATCCTTGAGCCAGTTGCCCAAGGATTTGCTGGCGGTGCCGTTCCTGAAAGACACACTCACCGAAGATTTCGTTTTCTATTACGAAACCCATACTGATCGCCTTGGATTGATCGGTAGCCTGCGCAGAATCATCTACGAATATGACCTGACATTGCAGGACACCCTGATTGAGCAACTCCTCGATCAACCTGCGGACATCGCACTGTGGCGCGGCAAGGACGGGCGCCTCAAAGACTTTCTTATGGTCATGGATCGAGGTGGCATGGCCAAGATGCTGGAACAGTTGCTCAAAGTGCTCTATGACCCGCAGCTGAGTGAAATCGGTGTGGTGAAGATCGGTTCCGATGAGGTGCCGCTCTATCTTTTGAATTACAACGCCAGCAAGTCGCTGGCGTTCGCCTCCTATGGCGACAAGCTGGTGGTGGTGTCAAATCCGAACAAAATCGCGGGGCGTGATTCGTCCACCTATGAAAGGGAACCCTCCACCCTGAGTCAGCCTTTGGGCCAGGAACTCGGAAAGTCCGCCCCGGAGTCGGGCAGCATTTCGCCCGAAGCCCTGGCCGCATTACTCAGTGGCGAAAAATTGTTCACCGAAGCATTTGGGCTGCAGCCACGCGCGCCGCAGGTCAAGCAACGGCTGTCGGTCAACGCCAGTGTTCTTGCCATGGGGTATCAGCGCTTCATTCCGAACTTCGCTGGCCTGCGTTTCGAAATGGACGAGAAGGGCTGGCACAGCTTTCTGGCGATGAACGAAACCGAACATCAGCCAGGCTTTGATTTCAAGCCGATCTGGCAGGCGATGCCCATCGGTGCCAGCGCCTGTGTGGCCTTGCCCCTTGCGGCCGCGCAACAAAAACCATTGCTGATAAAGCTCGGAGCAGAAGAGCCGGTTGCACAGGCGCTCACTGCGCACATCTCTGATGCAGCGGGTCTTTGCTGGTATGCCGATTCGCGTTTGTACACGCCGTTGCTGGTTGCTCATCTGAACGACAAGAACAGCGCCAGCCTGGACGGTGATCTCGGCAAGCTGTTCGGTTCCATGGTCGGCTCCTACGAGGCCAATGCCGAAGGTCATGTGTTCCCGGTGGTCGAGAAGCAGCAGGGCGATACTCATCAGTGGCAGCGACAAGTCAGCACCCGTTTTGGTCCGTATCTGGCCAGAGAGGCGGAAAACCCTGATGCGGTCAGCGGCAATGCGTTCATGAAGGTCAGTCTGGCGCGGCACGGTTCGACACTGCTGTTCTCCCTGGACGACCAACTCCTGGACAAAGCCGTGGGCACCCTCGACAAACGTTTCCCGCCGCTGGCCGACGTGCTGCCCGGCGATCAACTGGTCCCGATGTATTTCAACCCGGGGGCCATCGCGCAACTTCTGCAGCAAGAAACCCTGGGCAGTCTGCCCAAGGACATGGAACCGGTTTTTTACAACGCCGCGCAGACGCATCTGATCCCGAAATTGCAGAAACTCGGTGGGTACGGCAAGTACGCGCTGACGCTGCCCCAAGGTACTGAGCCTGATGGTCAATGGCAGTGGTTGCAATTGGAGTGGAAGCCGCTGTGATTGCTCTGGGTCGAGGCCTTGCTCTGCTGGCCATCTTGTTCGGCAGCCCAGCATTTGCCAGTCAGATTCCAGCGCTCGACGCGCAGCAGTCTCAGGTATTTCGTGCCTGGTTCGTACGTATTGCTCAAGAGCAACTGGCCCAAGGGCCCAGCCCACGCTGGTATCAGCAGGATTGCGCGGGCCTGGTGCGCTTTGCCAGCAATGAAGCACTGAAGGTTCACGACGACAAATGGCTGCGCAGCAATGGCTTGTCCAATCGTTACCTGCCGCCGGAGATGCAACTGAGCGACGCTCAGCGAGGGCTCGCCCAGCAATGGCAGCAAGGCGACGGACAAACCGGCCCCTACGTGAATGCGATCAAACTGATTCAGTTCAACAGTCATCTGGTAGGGCGCGACATGGCTCAGGCCCGACCCGGTGACCTGATGTTTTTCGATCAGGGCGACGACCAGCACCTGATGATCTGGATGGGCCGCTACATCGCTTATCACACCGGCACCACGACACCCACTGACAACGGCATGCGCTCGGCAAGCCTGCAGCAACTCATGACATGGAAGGACACCCGATGGATACCCGACGCTGCCAACCCGAATTTCATCGGCGTCTATCGACTCAACTTTCTCTCCCAATGATCGGTGCCCGCATGCCGCGTATTTGCTCTCTGATTACATTGTCGCTGGCACTGTTGCTGCCTATGACCAGCGTCAACGCCGACGACAGCGTCGAGCCAAGCGGCTATAGCGCAGTACCGGGAGAAAGCTTTTTTCTACTGGCGGACAGCAGTTTTTCCAGCGATGAGCAGGCCAAAGTACGCCTGGAAGCTCCGGGCCGTGACTATCGCCGGTTCCGCATGCAGCCTTACGGCGGCGCGGATATCCGCGTGTATCGCATCGACAAACCCATGGACTTCCTCAAGCGCCAGAAAAACCTGCACCGCGTGGTCAGTGACGGACAGTTCAGGGGCGAAGGGCTTTCCAACACCCTCGCGTATCTCTGGGACAGCTGGTATCGCCAGTCCCGACGCGTCATGCAGCGTGCGTTTTCCTATGAGTCCCGCAAGCAGGTCACCGAGGAAGTGCCTGAGCTGAAGATGGGTAACGCCATGGCTGCGCCTACACCCTACGAGGCCCAAGCGCAGTTCGCACTGATCCCCGGCTTGCCGGTGGTGAGTCAGTTCCGTTACCCGATCTGGGAAGCAAAACCGATCCAGCCACCGGCTGGTGTTGACCTGAACGGCTCGTCCAGCAAGTTCATCAAAGTCGTGCCCGGTAACGTCTACATCCCGCTTGGCAAGTTAAAGCCCGGGCTGTATCTCGTGGAGGCGCTGATCGGCAAGTACCGCGCCACGACCATGGTGTTCGTCTCCAATACCGTTGCGGTGAGCAAAGTTGCCGGTGATGAGCTTCTGGTGTGGGCTGCCCGCAAAAACGAAGGCAGCCCGGCCGAGAAGGTCAATGTGCTCTGGACCGACGGCCTGGGCGTCATGAGCAGCGGCGCGACTGATGCGCAGGGTTTGCTCAGACTGAAACACGTCAGCCCCGAACGCTCATTCGTGATCGGTGAAGACCAGGAGGGCGGTGTTTTCGTTGCAGAGAATTTCTATTACGACAGCGAGATCTACGACACCAAACTCTTCGCGTTCACTGACCGGCCGCTATACCGCCCTGGAGACTGGGTCTCGTTGAAGATCGTCGGGCGGGAGTTCAAGAATGCCCGCGATTCCGTGGCGCCAGCCGCTGCCGATGTTGACGTGACCATCCTCGATGCCACCGGTACTGCGCTGCAGTCGCTGGCCCTGAAGCTTGATTCGAAGGCGGGCGCCCAAGGCCGTTTTCAGCTTCCGGACAATGCCGTTGCCGGTGGTTACGAAGTGCGTTTCAGGTACAAGGATCAGGCCTACAGCAGCGCGTTTCGCGTAGCGGAGTACATCAAGCCGCACTTTGAGATAGCCCTGAACCTCGCTAAACAGGACTACAGCATCAACGAACCGGTGAAAGGCAACCTGACCTTGCTCTATCCCGATGGCAAGCCGGTGGCGAATGCAAAGCTGACCCTCAGCTTGCGCGCCCAGCAGCTGTCGACTGTCGATAATGAGCTGCAATACCTCGGGCAGTTTCCGGTGGAATTGAAGAGCGCCGAACTCACCACTGACGCGAAGGGTAATGCGACGCTGGACCTGCCGCCGGCGTTCAGCCCTAGCCGCTACATGCTCACCGTGTTTGCCAGTGACGGTGCGGCGTATCGTGTCCGGACCACGAAAGAAATCCTGATTGACCGGGGCGCCGCCAGCTACCGGATTACCGCCCCGCAACGGTTCAGTGCTGTGGGTGAAAAGGTTGTCTTCGGCTATTCGAACGAAGGTGGCAGCGAGCAAACCCGCTCGGTGACACCTGCCAGCTATAAATGGGTACGACTGGAGGACCAGACCAGCGGCGGTGACAAACTCGTCGCGGGGAATGAAGGTTTCAGCGTGACCTTTCAGCAACCAGGCACTTACAACCTGACGTTGATGGATGAAAGCGGTCGGTTGTTGGGGGCCACCGGCCATTCGGTGAGCGGTGACGGCGTGAAGGCGGTAGCGGGTACTGTTGAAGTCATTTTCGACAAGCCCGAGTACACCGTCGGCGACGAAGCTACTGCGCTGATCACCTTCCCTGAGCCCGTCAGCGATGCGTTGCTGTCTCTGGAGCGCGACAAGGTTGAAGCCACGGCGTTGCTGTCCAAGGGCGGCGACTGGTTGAAGCTGGAAAAGCTCAACGATACCCAGTACCGGGCGCGAATTGCCGTGAAGGATAACTTCGCCCCGAATCTGACCTTTTCGGTGCTGTACACCAAAGGCGGGCAGTACAGCTTCCAGAACGCCGGGATCAAGGTCGTTGCACCGCAGATCGACGTAGTCATCGCCACCGACAAAGACGCTTATCGGCCGGGCGACACTGTGTCCGTTGACCTGACGACTCAGTTCGCAGGCAAGCCGATTCCCGCGCATCTGACGGTCAGCGTGGTCGACGAGATGATCTATGCACTGCAGCCGGAAATTGCGCCTGCCATCGACCAGTTCTTCCACCACCCGCGCCGCAACAATGTACGCACCAGTGCCAGCTTGTCCTTCATCAGCTACGACGTCGCGTTGCCCGGCAGCCCGACCGCGCCCGGCAAGGCCAATCGCAGTGATCGCAGCGTTAAAGTGCTGGAGCGGCCACGCCGTGAGGACGTTGACACCGCTGCGTGGGAGCCTGAACTGGTGACCGATGCAAACGGCAAAGTGCGCTTCACTTTCAAAATGCCGGACTCGCTGACTCGCTGGCGCATCACTGCCAGGGCCATCGATCAAACAGGGCAGGTCGGTCAGAAAAAGCAATTCGTGCGCTCGGAAAAACCGTTGTACCTGAAATGGAGCGGGCCAACCCGATTCCGCGCCGGAGATAAACCGGATCTCGGCGTGTTCGCGTTCAGCCAGGCCGACCAGCCGGTCAAGTCAGAACTCGTGACCCACTACGCGGGAGCCGAGCAGCGCATACCGGTGACCTTGAACAAAGGCATCAACTACATCGCATTGCCTGCATTCTCCCTCGCAAGCGGCGAGTGGAAGGCCGAGTTGGTGCAGGACGGTAAAACTGCTGATGCGCTGGCCGTAAGCCTGACCGCCACTGGTGAGGGCTGGCAGGTCACGCAGAGCCAGAGTCTGGACGCGGTCAGTGGCGATACACCGCTGACCTTGCCAGCCGATGCCACCGCCATTCGACTGCGTCTGGATGACAGCTCACAAGCGTTGTTCCGCTCGGCACTGGATGATCTGCTGAGCTACCCCTATGGCGGTGTCGAGCAGATAGCCAGCCGTTTGCTGCCACTGGGCATGGCGTATCCAGTACTGTCATCTGATCCGCAAATCAGAGACCGCTTGCGCTTGATCATGCAAAACAGCCGTTTACGTCTGGTGCATCTGGCGGGGCCGTCGGCAAGCTTTAACTGGTGGGGCTACGGCGGTGAGCCGGACGCGTTCCTCACGGCTTACGCTTACTATGCCGACTGGCACGCGAGCAAGGCGCTGGAATTGTCGCTGCCGCCCGAGCACTGGCAACGCGTGCTGAATGTCTATGCGAAGCAGGCCGGTAAAACGCCGCTGTTGCAACGCGCGCTGATCCTCTCGTTTGCCAGACAAATGCAATTGCCGGTCAATACGCTGCTCAGTGGCTTGATGGATGACCTGGCTAAAGCCGGCGAGGGTGCTCAGGCCAATGTGATGGACATGGATGAGGGCAGCATCGTCATGAATGCTCCGGATTCTGCTTTGGGCCTCGCAGCCGCGCGGGTCATGACGGCTTCGCTGGCCAGGCAGAACAAGGTGATCATCCCAGAGGCGTTCAGTCGCCAGTTGCCGGGTGCCCAGCAGCGTCTGGATGTCAGCTCCGAGCCATTCGCCGAAGCCTTGAACCTGTCGCTCAAAGCTTTCGATCAAGAACGTGCGCGTGCGTTGTTGCAGCGTTTACTGCCTCAGCAATCAACCCTTGAGCGTGCTCTGGCGTTGAGCTGGTTGCAGCGCAGCATCGAGCAGGCGTCGCCGACTATCGCGCTGGCGCCAGGCGAAGGCTGGAAGAAGCGCTACGGTGCCAGCGGTGAAATGTACTGGACATGGGAAGGTGCCAATCCCGTCCCTTCATCGTTGTCATTGGCCGGAGCCCAGGAACGCCCTCTGCGTGCGTTGCTCAGCTACCAGACCCGACAGCCTGCGGTGGAGCCAATGCCTGTGACCGTCACTCGCCGACTTTCTCGTCTTGTGCCGGGCACTGAAGCGTTCACCTTCAGCCTCGAAGCCGTGGACGGCAAACCGCTGTCCAGTGACAGCCTCTATCTGGATGAAGTCATCATTACCAGTAAGGCTGCCAAGCCACTGCGCTACGGCATGATCGAAGTGCCATTGCCGCCCGGCGCTGATATCGAGCAAACGACCTGGGGTATCAAACTCCAGGGTAAGGCGGGCACGGAAGCGGCGGCGCTTGAGAAAGCGCGCTTCGAGCCGGGCCAGCTGGGCTACGCGATTCCGGTGGATGCCTTGAGCGGTGAGTTGCGCATGCGGCATCTGGTGCGTTTCTCGCAAAAAGGCCAGTTCAATCTGCCGCCAGTGCGCTTCACCCAGGTCTACGCACCTCAGCACCAAACCCTTGAGCAGAAACCTGCATACGGCCAGATCAAGGTCAATTGACGTGCGTTCACGCTGGCTCTGGCTGGTGCTGTTTCTACTCCCTGCGCTGGCCTCGGCGCAGGAGGACCCGATTCAGGTGGCGTTGAAGGGAGAGCTGTTGTCCCTAAACCGCACCGGGCTGGTTTCGCGAGCACCGCTGCCCGCTGATTTACAGGCCCCGCTGGGCAGTCTGTGGAAGTTGTTTGTCTACGCCTGGTTGGTAGACACCGGCGCCACCGAGCCCGCCTATGAGTGTCGAGGGCAGTCCAAGGAAGAAGTTTATTGCTGCACGGCCGGTGGCAGCATCGGTCGCGATCAGGCATTGGTGAAATCCTGTGGCTTGTATTTTGAGCCTCAGCGTCTCGGCATCTCCGAGTCGGACTGGCGAGCTTATTGGCAAGCGCGCAAAGCACCGCCATGGCTGCTCAGCACTTCCACACTGCAGCCGCAAACCCAGGTTCCCGTGGCGCAATTGCTGGAAACTCTGGGCACGCTTCCGGCACAGGATCAGGCGCGACGGGTGCTGCTTGATGTGGTGCTGGGTGCGGTGGACAACAATGTCGTTGGCACGTTGGCTGGCCTTCTGCGGATCAAAACCTGGAGCTGGTTTGCCGACGACGCCGCTGCGCAACGGGAGGGCGGCTTTGCCGGCTGGACCGTGGATGGCACGCCCATCTGGGCGCAGGGGCGCGGCACCAGCCAGACGGTCTTGCGCAATTACAGCGAGGCCCTGGCGTCGGTCCTGCCCGCAGGCTGGCCCGCCGAGCCGGGACGTTGCGTGGAGGTCGACCTGTTTTCACGTTACCCGATCGGGTACGTGCTCAAGGCGGGCCGCGCCGGTGAGTCAGGCCCCTTGCTGGGCGACTATCGCGTCGAGTTTTTGAATGGCAACCAACTGGACATCCACAGCGACGGCGAACTCTTTCTGGTGAAAGACAAACTCGTCGCCCGGCTGGACCGCGAAGAATATGTGGCGCGTGTGCTGCAACGCGAAGCCAGGGCAGAGCCCGCCGAGGCCGCCAAGGCGCTGGCCGTCGCGATTCGCACTTACCTCCTGCAAAACGCCGGCCGCACGGGTGAATGTCTGACTATCGATGACAGCAGCAACCGACAGCGCGTAGCGCCGCGCCCGGCGAATGCCGAATCACGCGGTATAGCCGCGTTGACCAGCGACCTGATCCTCGTGGGCACTAATGTCACCTATCACTTGACGCAACCGGATGCCGACAAATTGTCCTGGGAGCAAGCGGTAGAACAAGCCAACGCGGGCCAGCGTTACGACGCCATCCTGTCCCACGCCTATCCACGCGCAAGCCTCAGTCGCTGGGACAATCCGGTCGCGTCCTGCACAGCATTGCCCGACGCTCAGGAGTGGCTGCAAAAACAGCGCCGGGTCTGGCGTCAACGGCTCGAAGGGGAGGTGGGTTACAACGAAGTCAGTACGTTTGCCGTATGCCGTGTGGCCTTCGGTAATCCCCATGTCGACCGCGAACGCAACCGGATCTACGTACGCGGCGTGCTGTCGCTTCAAGACCGTCTCGACCTGACCCACGAGTATCTGCACCTGGCGTTCGAGGCGCATCCCAATGGTCAGGATGAAGCGTATATCGAAGGGCTCGCCCGGCGTCTTTTGCTGGAGTAGTACCCGTTAACTTACTGGCAATGGCAACACAAACTATCCCGCTCTGATTACTAGGCGTTGGCCACGACGAGTAAGCGGATAGTACACCTGTACTATCGAAAAACTTCAGAGTGTCGAATATGATTTTTTCACGATTCCACCCATTCCAGTAATTTTGAACGAGACGGTGTATGACAAGCATGATGAATGAAAGGTCTGAGCCGACAGTAAAGCTTTCCGCCCAGCCAGCCGCTTTCAGAGTTTTAAAAAGCGCAGCCACAAAACATGCGCTTGTCGCCGCGCTGCTGTCTTCATTGGTGGGGTGTACTTCGATCCCTAGTCAGGAGCTCAGTAGTGTAAAAGATGCCCAGGGTAAAGATGTCAATGAGGCCATCGCAAAACTTGCGCCTCTGATGGGCGAGCCTAGCGCTGTACAGCCTGACCGTAAAAATCCGGATAACACCGCTTATTACTGGAGTCGGTATAAGGGTACGTTTTCAGAAAACAAGTACATGGGGTCTACTCATGACCGGAGCGCAGGGTATCTTCAGATTACAGATCAATACCAACAGAATACGTGGACGGAACACTGCTACGTCAAGGTCGTGGCTGACCCTCAAGACATCGTAGTGGATTACGAAGTGGAGAACTGTGGTTTCATGGACCCTTTTTTTGGAAGTGGTGAACTCAAAAAAGATTGTCTTGTGTGTAAGCTGGCTGAGTAATGGTTAGTTCAGGGTTGAGGTCTCAGGCCCGCGAATACTGCACTGTAAAATAGCTCTATGTGTCATACAGTTTTTCACTGATTCATTTATTCGACGTGCTGTTCAATTTTTCTTTCATCTCGTTTGCTACCGCTGTAAGGACACTGAATGAATAACGTGCAACGCTGTGTGTTACTGTCGTCAATCGCGCTGCTCGTTGCATGTGGGCCTGACTCCGATACTTCAGGATCGAAATCCGGAGAGTGGGTCAGTACCTGGGGCGCGGTCATGACCTCGGACCAACTCGACAAGGTCTGGACGACCACTAAACAGCAAAGCGCGGACTACGCCAAACAGGATGTTCTTGGCAGGTGCGAATCAGCGGGCGCTACGGATTGCTTTCTCGTCGCGACCTATTCCGATCAGTGCGTGGCAGCGGTCCAGTCAGAAGACGGGAACGTAAATGCTGTTTTCACCGCTGACGATCCCTTGACGGCGCAAGAGAAGTCGATGGGCTACTGTAAGCGCAATGCCAAAAAATCAGAATGTAATCTGGTATTCACGGAATGTACTCAGCCGAGGTACAAAAAAAATTAAATGTTGCGCTTGATTGAATCTGGAGTAGCACCGTGAAGAAGACTGCCCTGTTTTTACTCGCATCGTCTGTCCTGCTGACAGCCTGCGGGCCCGACAAAATCGTTTACGATCTTCCTTCACCCAATGGCAAATATCACGCCCAGGTTCGAAGCTGTCCTGAGACCGGATCCATTACGTGGGGCGAGCAACTGGAGGTCAGCATTCTCGAAGTGGGCGTAGGGGAAGAATGCCATTCAGCGGTGAAGTCCCTCACAGGATTCAAAGCGGGCCCGCCCGGATTGGCAGTCGAACAGTTGCAACTTGAATGGCTATCGGACACACAGTTCAGGGCGTGGTACCCGGGTTTGAAACCGAACGTGGATCCCACGGGGTCGTACACAAAACCCAACACGCCGGTCCAGATAATATATCTGCCGAAGCCGTGACATTTGATGATTGCTTCCGCTTTGAAAACTGCAGCTCTCAGGGCAGCGACTGCTTTGCTGCTGACAGGTGCGCTGAACGCACCACTGGCTACGGCAGCCGAAATAACAGAGCTGTGCGACCTGACATTCACCGGAAACATCAAGCTTGCTGGCGTACCGGTCGCGCGTACCTGGCCGCAGCAATCCAAAGGGCTGTCTTATCTCGATGATGTGGGCCCCGGGATGCTGTTTGCCTACGACTCAGCGGGAACACTCTCATTCTGGATGCGCAATACATGGGTGCCTTTGTCCGTCGCTTACATTGGCGAGGATCGAAGGGTGTTCAAGATGGAGGACATGGAGCCGGATTCTGCGGACTATCACTTGTCCGGGCAGCCTGCCAAATATGCGCTGGAGGTCATGCAGGGGCAGTTTGAGCGAAAGGGGATTGCGGTGGGTTCAAGGCTTGAAAACATAGAGTGTCGAGCCAAGCGTCAAGCCGGATAGCGCAGCTATTAGGACACGAAGAACCATAATTCGTTAAGCAAATAACAGTGGGAGATCAACTATGTTTGCGGGCGTCCCCGGCACTGCACGGCGCAGAACAGCGTGTGTCTTGACTCTATGGCTAAGCAGCGCACTTGCTCCGGCTATGGCGCTGACGCCCGTAGAGCAGCCCATTGATCCCATGGCAGCACTGGAGGATTTCCGCTCAGAGGATCTTGCGTGGACATCGCGTAAAATGCGCGACTTCATGGAGCTGTGGTTCGACGTCACCGAACTGGACGAGCTGCCTTGTGCACCCGCTGACATCAAGTTATCGCCGATCACGACTGTCTGCGAATATAAACCAGACAACCAGGCTGATCATTCAAAGCCGCCACGGTTATTGGTTGGCCTTGTCGGCAAAGACGCGAATACCGCCCGCGTTGTCAGTGTCGTAAGTGAGCGGGCGCTCAGCGAAGCCACCTGGAAGTGCCGTCCTTCGCAACTGAATACGTTTGTGTGCTCGCCTGTTGGTGGTGGCAGTGCTGAGGATGACCGGTTATTTACCCAATGGGGTAAATGGCTGCCCCCCACGGAACGTGAGTGGTTTGCCTGGCACGCGACAGATCCGGAAATGAGGTACATCCAGAGTGCAGTCGCGTCAGGCGGAACAATACCGGCTGATGTTCAGCGATTGCTCTCGTGGAAAAACTGGCAGGGCGAAGCCACGAACGCTGTACGGATCGAGCGATTGGTCATGATCGGTCAGTTATGTCGGGTGCTGGATCAGGCTGACGCTGACACCATAACTCGCAATGCTCACGCGCAATTGAACTATAACCGGTACGCATTGGCTGATCAGGACAAGCGCCGTGCCGAAGAATGGTTGAAGGCGCTGCGTATCGGTGCAACTCAGTCTGCGAGGCTATCTGATGCGACCGATGAGGCATCCTGCAAGCGTTTTGCTGCGCCCTATGGAACGCTGTCAAAACTGCTGACCTGGACAGACAAACCGCAGGAGGCGAGTCCGGGCGTACGAGCAAGTCCCAGGACTTTTCCCTGAGAAACGGGAGACTCTTGCAGGGTCTACGTTTGGTGCGCGAGCGCGCGGCGTCTTGGCGACTCTACTGCAGGGATAAGCAGTTTTTCAGTTGGAGCGTGGTTTGCCCGCGAACCAGTCGACTCGGTAGGTCAGACGCACCGCATTATCGTTCTTCGCGGGCAAGCCTCGCTCCTACAGATCCAATGTTTGCTCCACGTTATTGTGGGGCCTCGGCGCCTGTGGGACGCCTGCTGGGATAAGCGGTTTTTTGTTGGAGCGAGGTTTGTCCGCGAACCAGTCGACTCGGTAGGTCAGATGTAGCGCATTACCGTTCTTCGCCGGTAAGCCTCGCTCCAACACGTTATGTTTTTGCAGCGATGGACACTGGGATCTTCAGGACAGCCGTTATTCAGAACAACCCTGCCTTTATCTTCTGCTCAATGATCTGACCTAACTCACGCCCAGGGGATTGATAAAGCAATGAAGAGTGCGGGCAGTGTGGTGCATGTTTGAACGGGTGTGGATCAATCAGATGTTGTGAATAACCACAATGCTGGCAGTACACCGACTCGCCCCTGAGTCTCCAGTGCTTGTTCCATGCCTGCAGTGGGAGATAAGGTATGGTCATCAGGGCCTACCGTATATTGAAAGGTGAGTCGTATGCGTTTAACTGAGTTCATACGGTTGGCCGTCTCCTCAATGTCGACATCACGTGTGGCCGGTATTTAGCTCCGCCGTCAATGTCTGCATAGAAGACGCCATCAGGACTGTATCAATTTGCTGCTGATCAAACGGAAACAATTCGTTTGTTTATGACTGTCAGGTTAAGTTTCATCTCATCAGTCGCGCAATAGTACGGATGTACTATGCGCTATTACACTGATGCAATCTTGAATAGGGCGGTATAGGTAATTTCCCAAAGACCCGCCAAGGATATCGATTACAGCGACTCATCCTGAATGCGGTAAAGCGTCCAGCATGCTTCTCGCTTGAAGAACAATGAGAGTTGATAGCCCGTGTCGGCTTTGGTCAGTTTGATCATGCCTGATCCGTCCCTTTGAGCCGCTTGGCAAGCGTCAAACCTTGCTCGTGCTGCTGCTGATCGCTGGGCATCAGTGGAAACTGCAGTTGGGACTTGTCCAGTAGCTCAGAGACAGGACGAGGTTCCGGTTGAGCCTCAGGATCGATGTACTCGCTCTGCAGAGGCGTACTGACGAAGGCTTTCTGTACCTCAATGTCGTTGGCGAAGCGCTTCAGGAAACCATCGAAATCCTGAGCCGGACACGCCGCCATGCTCGCCTGCGCAGGTGGTTGAGTGTTTGCGGCGAGTGAGGGCGCGCTGTAAAACGTGGCGGCCGAGATCACCGACATTGCCAGCAGAACGGCTCTGCGGGTTCCCCGATAAGCAAGCGTATTCATCAAAGCGCCTCCGACCATTCTTTGTGGATTGCCGCGATGCGTGCTGCGTAGGCCACGGAGAGGCAGACGGCATCCTTGCACGCGCGGACCAGGGCATCGCGCCACTCTTTCTGTTGCACGCCCATGGGGTCCAGCGCCTTACCGGTCTCACCATCGACCCCTTTGGTTTCTGCCCTCACGTCGTCGACCAGATTCAGCATTTTGGTTTCCTGGGCTCGCAGGCTGTCACTGGAACAGGCGATATCCTCGAGCGTGGTCAACTTTGCACTTTCATCGTCGCAGCGCTCGGCAAACCCAAAGTCGGAATAGCCGGGCGGAATATCGTCGGCTCCGGCATTTGCGTGCAGGGTCAAGACAAGGAGAAGGGCGCTTGTCACGCACAGGCCAATCCTTTTTTTCATCTGTCTGCCTCTTTCTATAGTGATCGACACAATAAAGGGGCTTTCGACGCATTAGAAATACTACACCTGTACTATTGAAAAGCCTTGGGCTTTGGGAAAAGCTTGATTGCTGAAACCTCTCATTGAACCGGATTTAAATCATGATGCGATGCCTGGCTGTATTGTGCGCCGTTGTATTCTCCCTGCATGCATCTGCGGAGGACAAATACTCTGCGGAATATGATGCGTGCGTCGAGAAGTCTGAAGGTATTACCTCCAATCTGAATGACTGCAATAACAAGGAACTGGCGTTACAGAATGCCCGCCTGAATGAGTCCTACAAAGCCGCGATGGGTGCACTCTCGGACGAGCAAAAAACACAACTGCGCGATGCGCAACGGTTATGGGTCAAATACCGAGACGCCAATTGCTTCATGTATTACAACTTTTCGGGCGGCACCATGGACCAGATCAACGGCGCTGGCTGCATGTTGACCATGACCATCGACAGAACCGGGGAACTCAAGTGGTTTGCTGAAACTGGCGAGTGAACTGAAATGCCCTGATGGCGTGTCGAAACGGGTGCGAAGGCCCCATTCGGGGTGGGGCCGATGTTCATCAAAGAGAAGACAGCTCTTTCGGCACTGGATAGTGGCTGCCGTCATATTCCAGCGTGAAACGGGTAATCACCGGTTTGGCTGAGATCCTTTCACACTCTTCGCCCTTGGGCCGGTTCTGGGTGTCGATGACTTTCTGCTCGATTTCCAGGGCCGCGAGACCTTTATTGCTTTTGTCCGAGATGGAGATCGTGCGCTGCGTCTCGGTAAATTCGCCAGCACAACGAGTGTCCCATTCACCGTTGCTTCTTTTGACCTCCAGCCCACTCACCACCGGCTTCAATTGAGCGCCTGGCAGCGCTGCGTACAAGGTCAGGACTTTACTTTCGAACGGATTGGGACGCGACGAGCCGCCGTAGGTAACTCGCACACCAAACGCTCGCAGCTTCGGTGCCAACTGATAACGGGCAGTATCCAGTTCCAGTCCGGAAAAATAGATGGCGTCTGAGCTGATCGCGGCTGCTTGATAGTGCTGCGAGATGATCTTGCCATTGCTGGCGTTCGCGACGATTACACCGAGGCCATAGTCGCCCTGGCCATCCTCGGTGACATTTTCGGCGAAGGGCAGAGCGGCCAGAACCTGGCTGGAGTTGGCCGGATTGATTTTGCACACCGCGTGCTCGCTGTCGAGCTTCAAGTCCGGGCGCAGCGTCTCGGCCCATCCCCGAATGTTGTCTGCACAGCTGGCCGATGCAAACACTGGTAACGCAAGCAATGGGAAGAAAAACAGGGGTAAGACGGTAAGTTTACGCATCGAGCTGTAGTCCGTTAGTAAGGGGACGAAAAATGAGTGCCAGCGGAGAATGTCCCGTTAGTGCTCACATCTTGAAGTTGCTCGGACCTACCGATAAGGCATTCTTGTCTGAGTACCCGCTATCAGCGTAAACAGGCGGAATGACACCACCACGACCAGTATTTTCAAAACAAAGCTCTCGCTCCATAACATAATCATGCTGGGTGCCGCTCCATGTTGGGGGGCTAAAATATCTTCATGGAGCAAACTGACATAAAGGCCGGGCCACTGAAGCATAATAAAATAGGTGGCCAGTAGATACGGAATGAATACCCACAGGATACAGCCCACCACTCGCCAGAACTCCCCCTTCATCATGAGAAAACTCTCACGTATCGCGGCGACACAGTTACGACCCCTCAGCAATACCAGGCAATGGCAGAGGGTCAGTCTGATCATCAGCCAGATTGCGAAAGGGTAAGGCAAATATCTGACTGTTTGCCAGAACTGGGTAGGCAGGTAGTCAAAGGTATTGAACATGAGCTGCCTCCACTCGTGCTCCCCCATGAACGGCAAATCACCGAGTATGTACAGCAACTCATTGAGCGCTGAAAGCGCCGCCAGATAGGGCCAACGGCGTAGCGCGATGGACAGTAACTCGGCCTTGCCTAACTGTTCGTCGCGGCTGCGGGCTTCCAGAGTGAGAATCACAAATGCCGCGTAGAGCGGTATAAAGCCTGTATTGATCAGCGCGCTCCAGGCCCACGCAGTGTCGTCCCCCAGTTGGCTTCTAATGAGCTGTCTTAAAAGCATCTCCACTAACAGCACTGGCAGGCATAACACGGCGATGCTCAGGGCATTTTGTCGTATCAGGCCAAATGAAGATTTTATAATGTCCAAAGGCGCCATACGGATCACTCCTTATTGACTGGTCGTTCGGCGACCACTGTGAAAAAGCGAAATACCACAATGGTCGTAAACAGCCGGATAAAACCCGCGAATATCGAATAGGCCGTGACGCTAGCTGGGCTGTCTTGCTGAAGAGCAATCATGACGTCTGCCGCCCAGTCGGGCTGCGGAATGAATACGATAAGAATAGCCAGCAACACCGGGGCCAGTAGTAACGCAAGGCAAGCCACTACCGGCCATAGCAGCCCTCTGGACAGGATGATACTTTCGCGTATTGATGCTTTTATCGAGAGTCCTCGAAATATCACCAGGCACTGATTAAACATCAGTCGCATCATTGCCCACAGTGCCAGGAAAAACACTGCCCACTTGAATGCCGCCCATACCCCGGGAGGGATGAACTGAACGGTGGCAAGGATGATCTTTAGCCACGTATCAGCCGAAACGAACGCCAGACCGGCAATGACGATCAGTATCTGGTCGAGCGCAGACAGCACAGCCAGCGCTGGCCACAGGCGTATTACTTTGGACAGTAAGCCGGCTTTGGCCAGTGGCTCGTCCCGGCCGCGCGCATCGAGAATGAGCAGCAGCAATCCGGTGTAGAGCGGCGGGATGACTGTGCCGATTATCGCCTGCCATGCCCAGTCGTTATCGATACCCAATAAGCTTCTACTGATATCTCTTATGAACATCTCTACGACCAGAAGTGGAACGCACAGCAACGCGATACTTCCGGCGTTACGGAATAGCAGGCGAAATGACGCTGTCAGGATCTTGAGCGGATTCATTCAAATTTCTTCACAGAGGATAAAAGCTCTATCCGGTTATTTTTCTGCGGTGAATAACGCCTAGGGCGTTGTAACAGCGCGACTGCATTAACTGATCCACTGAACCAGGAACCGGGTTACGGCCCCCAGCGATCGAACACGGTATTTTGTATCGCAGGGTCATACACTATCTTAACGTTCTCGGTCTCACTGACCGCCTTGGCCAGCGCAAGGAATATCGTGTTGCACGTGTGATGACCTAGTCGTAACTCGCCGAATTCAGGCTTCGCCCCCAGTGTCCAAATATGACCCCGAACTTCATTGTCATGGCTCAATTCTGACCAGACAAAAACCGATGCTTCCGGTTTGCCATTCACATTGAGGTAGACGTTACTACCCACGCGCGTCCCCCCAAATCGCGCCTGATAATAACCCTCAAGAGCTTCCCATTCACCCGATGGCGCTCTTGTGAACAGCAGAGGAGGGGATTCATCGCCAGCAGAGCCTGCTCTGGCCTTTGATGGCGAAGCGCGCAGCGTACTGAATGCCATCCAGCCGAGCAGCATCACGCCCAGAACCAGCACTGACCAGAGCCCGACACGTTTCCAGTCGATACCTGATGCGTCATCCGGTGACATCGGGATCAGTTTGACCTGCGTATTGTCGGCTTCAGCGCGACCCAGACTATTCATTTTCTGCGGGGTGAAGTCCGGGATCAGCGTCGCAATCGGTAAATCGGCGGGTTTTGCTGCAGCGTTGCCAATCGCCAGGGTAAACGGACCGTCGCCCCGGGCCAGAAACACCACCTGCGGCGCGCGCAACGCGAAACGCAAGGTAGGCGACGAAGAGCCCAGTCCTCCGCCGCGCTCGTCGAGTTCGAGTTTGACCTGACGCACGATTGTGCCGTTGGTCTCTACTTCATTCTGGACAACTTCCTTACCGTCTTGCGTCAGCCGGTAAAGCAGGCCATTGCCGATGGCCTGCCAGGGTGCCTTGCTGTCCGTTCGACCGTAAAAGCGGCCCGGGGCGACGCTGTTAGCCTGGGCAATGTTGACTTGCAGGCGCTCGACGGGCAGGCCATTCGGTAATCGCCATATATAGCTGCCAGCTTTTTCAACGCTGCCAGTCACGGGTTCCGACCAGGCAAGCGGTAACGGTGGGGTGTCGGTATTCACCGTCACCAACTGCGCTGACGTGAGCATCGGTGCTTCGGCCGAGGAGCTCCATATCAGGCGCAGATAACGTGCGGTGCGACCGGGCAGGGTGACCTCGCGCTGTTCTACAGTTTGATCGTCGAATGACAGACGCGCTACCTGGCTCGCGCCCCATGGACTCCAGTTCTGCAAATCATCGCTGGCTTCGATGCTGAAACGCTGAAATCCGTCTTGAGCGCTATCCCAGTCAAGAATCAGTTTTTGCAGAGGTTGTTTGATGGTGCTGGTGTCCAGCAGCCAGCCTCGCAAGACCTGCTCATCCGGAGATGCGCCATCCTGAGGTTGAACCTCCACGAGCGTACCCGTGGCGCTGCGCTCGACCTTGATCCTGGGCGCTCTGTCGAGCTCGTCCGCCCGGTTGTAAAGAGGGAACCACTTCACCATCGTCGGCGCTTGTGACTGCTTCGCCTGAGGCGGATTACGGTCGAGGGCATACGCCTGAGCCTGTCCTTGGGCATTGAAAATGCGCAGATCACCCAGATCCTGCTGTCGAGAATTGAGCTGCACATTCATGGGCAGCTCAATTCGATACCACGGGCCGTTACCGCTTAGTTTCAAGGGGGTCTGGCTGGCGAAATCTGCCTGGTTGTCATCAGCGCTGGCAAGTGTCGAGCCAAGCAATGCGACACCACACAGGGCTAGCCGGAACAGCTGCTTATAACTCAAGAGTGTGCTCCTCATAGTGACAGGTCCGGTTTGCCGGCAACTGAATCAGCTTTTTGCGTGTTGGTCTTTTTTGGCGGCAGAGGGGCGAAGTAGCCCACCACCAATAGCAGGATGCCGACCCCGATGAAGGAGATGACCCGCGCCATACCGCCACGGTCGCTCAGCTCTACCAGGAACAGCTTGGCAACCACGACCCCGATCAGCACTGCGCCGGTAATCCATACTTCACGCTGCCTGCGAAGGTGGCCGCTAATCATTAGCGCCAGTGCTATAAACGTCCAGACGATAGAGAGTGCCGCTTGCAAGAGCGTGGGATCGATGGGACTGCGAAACACCATCCCGGTGATCAGGGCGAACAACGAAGCACCGCCCGTAATGACCGCCAGTCTTTCGGCATGTTTAGCCTCAATGCCAATCAGCGGCAGGTTATGACGGATCCAGTTCACGATCCCCAGCAGGGCAAACAACAGGCCCAGATCCAGAGGGTTGAGCAGTGGTATGTAAGGCAGCGGGTCGGCTTTGACGTTGCTGTAGTAGTTCATCAACCAGAACCACCCCAGCGACCAAAGGACAAAGGGAACGGCGGCCCAAACGCGATAAGCCTTTGGATACGCGTCAACCGGCCATGGCCAGCGACGGCTCGCGGCCATGGCAATCAGGTAAAGGCTGGGGATCAGCGAGCCCGCAAAGGAAAACCAGGCGCTGTAATCAGCATTGGAGTCGATAAGGTTATCCAAGCCGTATCTCAGCTCAAGGCTGAGCAGCACTATGTATAACAACGCCCCCAGAATGTGGGCGCCAGTCACTGCCCTGCGAGGCAGCAAGTCAGCCAGGCGATGCAACGAGAGCATGTGCACCATCAGCAATGCGGTCCATCCCACCCACGCCCAGTGTGCAAACGGGTGTGTGTACTCGGTCAACGAGAAGACAAGTACAAGCCAACTGACCGGTTTCAGCCCCAGGCATAGCGCAGCCAGGCCGGGCCAACGCCAATGTCTCGCCCCAAAAGTCCACAGACCGACACTGATCGCGACTGACAGCAGTAGCAGCGAAGCGAAAAGGGTATGAGGTGCCAGGTGCATGTTCGCTACGAGTAACGACGTTCCCCACCATGCACCGCCCCAGACCAGAAATATCGCGGAAAGTGCTTTCTCGTTCATGTAGCGCAAAGTCTTGATGCGGTGCACCTGCAGGGCGCTGAACAAGCCGGAGAGGGCGATGATCATTGGCGTCCAGAAATCCCCCCCTTTTGTTGAGGGGAAGTACCAGGTGGTCATCACGCCGATGAATGCCAGACCTGCAGCTATTTGCAGCAGCACCCCAAAGCCACGAGCCAGCAGACGTTGCTGACGCATACCTAGCCAGAAGATTGCCGCACCTTCGATGGCCCAGGCGCTGGTGGTCCACTTCGCGCCCAGTCCCAGCGGAATGGCGAGGGTGGCAAACACGATGCCGAGTGCCAGGCATGTTTCAACCAGCAGCAAGGCACGTCCCGGTACCCGGCCAGAAAGCAGGCGGGCGATTCCCATGTAAAGCAGGCCCAACGCCAGGGCGCTGAACGCCGAGCCGAATTCGAGATCGGCTGTCAGTGCGTATTGCAAACCGAAGCCCACGAGCGGCGTACCCAACAGCAGCGTGCCGTCGACGTAGTCACCCTGACGTCGGGACCATTGCAGCATCGCCTCGCGGCCGGCGTCTGTCGGGGCATCGCTGAGCTCCTGCAGTTTGCGTCGGGCAAACAGAAGTCCGATGGCCAGATACATCAGGAAGAACAGAATCAGGAACGGCTCGACGCTCCAGAACAGATCCGGGGTGTAGGAGCGCAACCCCCATGCCACGCCAATCCCGAACGTGCCAAAAAAACCGATCAGATTGAGCAGACGCCAGGTCTTGAACCAGGCGATAGCGAAAATCCCGACGTTGAGCAAAGCGAAATAGCTGAACAGCGTGACATGACTGCCCTGGCCCGTGGAGGAGAGAATCGGCGCGGCAAAACCGCCCAGTGTCGCCGCACAGGCCAGCGCCAGGGAGTTCTGAGTAATCGCGAGCATGGCGGAGAACAGCATGATGACCACCAACAGCGCAAAGCCCAGCGTCGGGTCCAGTAACTCATGCACGCGAATGGCACCGCTGACGGTCAGGTACAACACGCCGACGCCGGTGCCTTGCATCATCAGCGCGAAGGCTGGTTTACGATGGCGCAGCCACCAGCCCAGGCCGAGCAACGCGATTGCGCTGCCAGCAACCCCTGCGTATCGGGTTTCGATTGGCACCACAACGCCTTCGGTGGCGTAACGCAACAGAAAGGCGAGCCCCAAAAAGAGCACCACAGCCCCTATTCGCAGCACAGTATTGCCACCCAATAACCAGTCACGCGCAGCCATGAAAGCGACGTTTACAACGTTCGGCATGGAGGGTTTTGGTGGGGCAGGTCGAGTGGGCGGCTGGCTGGTGACGGGCGACGCTGCGGGCTTTATGGGTAAGTCCGGGGTTTGCGAAGGAAGCTCCCAGACGAGCTCCATCTCAGGCGCCTGGCTTACAGAAGTGGAAGTAGTGTCGGAAAGCGGCGCAGATGCTGCGGCTTGCCCTGGCGAATCCGATGCCTGCACAGGCATCGACTCCAGCAGAGAGAGGCGTGCTTGCAAGGTTCCAATCTGCTGCTGCGCTTGCGCCAGCTGTTCGCTTTGCCGGGCAGAATCCAGGCGCAGCGTCGTTACTCGCTGATTGAGCCAGACGCCCAGGCCCAGCAGTAGCAGAGGAGCGCCAATGACCCAGATATAAGCCGGATTATCATTGAGAAAATCGGCTATCCCCAGACCCATTTCCAGAAGAAGAGACAGCACTCAATAACATCCTTTTTGATCAGCAACAGGGGCGCATTGATCGCTCACTATTAAGCGTCAGTGCGTGACGAGGCAGTCAAAAATCTGCCAGCCGTCGCCTGAAAGTTATGAATAAGTCTGAAGTTTGAAATCTGCACTTATTTTCAATAACTTAAAGTGTTTCGAGCGCGTAAAAAATAGTACACCTGTACTATACCGCCGTGCGGTAATCACCCCGTATAAGTGTCAATACAATGATCTTCTCTAAACGGAATTTGAATGCACACTTCACCGCTGGCTTTGCCCCCAAGGCGTGTGACCATTCTCGGTTCCGGCCATGCGCTGCCGGACAGAATAGTCACCAGTACCGCCCTCGATCATGAGTTGGGCCTGGCGGCGGGCAGCGTCGAGCAGATCAGCGGGGTTGTTCATAGGCATGTTGCGTCCAGCGCGGAAACGGCTGCAAGCCTGGGTGCGGCTGCCGCGCGAAATGCCTTGGCGGCCGCCGGCATCGAGCTGGACCAGATCGACTTGATCGCCTGCGCCAGTGGCACTATGGATCAGGGCATGCCCTGCAACGCCGCATTGTTGCAACGAGAGTTGGGCATGGGGCACTCAGGCATTCCCGCGATGGACATCAATGCCAGTTGCCTGGGGTTCATTGCCGCCGTCGACACCTTGTCATGGCCCCTCGTTGCGGGCCGCTACCGGCGCGTTCTGCTGGTCTGCTCAGACATCGCCTCCTGCGGGCTGGACTGGCAGCAAGTGGAGGTCAGCGGCATTTTTGGTGACGGCGCAGCGGCTGTTGTTCTGTGCGCCAGCGAAGGCGGAGCAAAAATTATCGCCTCGAACCTCAAGACGTTTTCCGAAGGTGCGCATTTATGCCAGATCCCGGCCGGTGGATCGCGCTTTCACCCGCGGCGTATCGATATCCCGTTCGAACCTCTGACCAGTTTTTCCATGCAGGGCAAAGGCGTATTCCGTCTTGCCGCGAAGCACCTGCCCACTTTGGTGAGCGATCTGCTGGATCAGGCGGGCCTGAATCAGGATCAGATCGACTGGGTAATCCCTCATCAAGCCAGCCAGCAAGCGATGCAGCATGCGGCCAGACGCCTGGGTTTTGCCCCGGAAAAAGTCATCGATGTATTTGCTCACCACGGCAACCAGGTGGCCGCATCGCTGCCGACAGCGCTGGACATTGCGATTCGTGATCAGCGCATTCAACGCGGGCAGATTCTGATGTTGATCGGAACCGGTGCCGGGTTATCGATCGGCGGCATGATCCTGGAGTATTGATGAAAGTTCTCGTGACCGGTGGCACAGGTTTCATTGGTCGGCATATCGCCTGGCGACTTGCCTCCCAAGGCTGTGAAGTGCTGTTCAGCGGCCGCAACCCGGTAGCAGCGGCGGATGTCATTCGCCATAGCCCTGGCGCGATTCAGTGGCTTGCGCTTGAGCACGGTTCTCCAGCCGGGGCGAGCGCGCTGGTTGAGGCGACGCATGGCTGTGCGGCAGTCGTCCATTGCGCGGCGTTGTCCTCGCCCTGGGGAACAACAGAAGCGTTTGCCCGGGCCAATCTGCTGGCCACCGAAGAGGTCCTGAACGCCTGCCGCGTCAATCAGGTGAAGCGCCTTGTACACCTCTCGACGCCCAGCCTGTACTTTGCCTTTCGCGACCGGCTCGACATCCATGAAAGCGAACCTTTGCCTGCGCCGGTCAACGAGTACGCGCGCACCAAAGCGCTGGCCGAAACCATGGTGAAGGAAGCGGGTCTTGCCGAGGCGGTGATTTTGCGCCCGCGCGCGGTATTCGGCCCGTGGGACGGTACGTTATTGCCGCGCCTGTTGCGTGTCATGCAGCGTGGACACATACCGCTGATGCGCGGAGGCAGGGCTCAACTGGACCTGACCTGCATCGACAATCTGGTACACGCCGTGGAACTGAGCCTCAATCAACCGTTGCCGCGCCCGGTCTGCACCTACAACGTGAGCAACGGTACGCCGCTGGCCGTTGAAGATCTGCTGCAACGCATTGCCGAACAATTTCAGCTGACGCTGCGAACCCGACGCCTGCCATGGCGGGTCGTGGATGCCGTAGCGCTGGCGTTCGAAACCAGCGCTCGCCTGCGGCAAAGTGGCGAACCTTTACTGACTCGCTATGGTGCTGGAGTGCTTGCATTCAGCCAGACCCTTAATCTGGACGCGATACGCAACGAGTTGGGTTACCGCACGGTGATCACTCAGGAGGAGGGCATTCGCCAACACGCTCAGTGGTGGCTTGCGCAACAGGGCATCAAACAATGAGCCGGACGGTCAGCCTCAACGTTTTGCGTGCCGGTTGGTGCCGACATCTGGCATGCATGGCAGATCGCAGCGCTCGTTGGGCGCCGACGCGTTTCCCGTCATTGTGCGGGCTGATTCGCCATCCCGTCGCTGGCTGGATCCTGTACGACACGGGCTACGCCGAACATTTCTTCAAGGCTACCCAGGACCTGCCAGAGCGTTTGTATCGCACAGCGGTGCCGGTGCAGTTGCCCGTTCAGGAGCAATTGCTCGCCCAACTGAAGGGCTTCGGCATTCAGCCGGAGGATATCCGCACAGTGATCATTTCGCATTTTCACGGCGATCATGTCGCCGGGTTGCGAGACTTCAATCAGGCTTCATTCATTGCTCTTGATGCTGATCGGCAGCACATTGAAAGCCTGCGCGGCTCGCGTTGGCGGGCCACCCTTGGCGGCCATTTGCCTGGCTTGTTGCCGGATGATTTCGCCAGTCGGCTGAGCCTTGCCGATCATTGCAGGCAAGCAACCTTACCGGAATGGATGGCCCCCTTCACCCATGGCCTCGACCTGTTAGGTGACGGCAGCCTGATCGGTGTGCCGCTACCGGGACACAGCCATGGCCAACTGGGTCTATTTATCCCTGATGCGCAAGGGCGTCCGGTGTTTCTGGTGGCCGACGCTTGCTGGTCGGTGCCCGCGTGTCGCGCAGAACGACTGCCGGCGGCGCCCGCGCTGTGGTTTGCCGGTCACGACGCCAGACAATACCGACAGACCTACGCCAGCCTTGGCACGCTGATCCGGCGAGAACCCGCCGTGGCAATGCTGCCTTCGCACTGCACGCATGCCTGGGAGGCGTTCAGCAATGAGCAATGAACGCTTGATCGGCAAGCTGCGCAGCGCACTGAGTTTTCTCAACAGTCGCTATCGCTTGCGGTTCACTCGACGAGAGCAACTGGAGGCGTGGCAAGCTCAACAGTTGAAGCATTTCCTGAAAGATGTGTTGCCGACAGCCGAGCGCTTCAAAGACCATCAGTACACGCATCTGGCGGACTTTCCGCTGATGGACAAAGCGACAATGATGAGCGACTTTGCTGCTTACAACACTCGCGGTCTTGGTCTGGATCAGGTCTTGCCAGTTGCGCGGCGGGCAGAAGAATCCCGCGACTTCAGCCCCACGCTGGGCGATATAACTGTGGGGCTTTCAAGTGGCACGTCCGGTAACCAGGGCGTGTTTCTGGTCAGCTCCCTTGAGCGTCAGCGTTGGGCAGGGATTCTCCTGGCGCGGACCTTGCCGGGCCGCTTCCTTCCTCGTCTGCTGTGCTTCTGGCAAGCGCCTCTGCGGATCGCTTTTTTTCTGCGTGCCAACAGCCGCTTGTACACCACGTTGAGCAGTCGCCGTATCGACTTCGCCTTTCACGACCTGACACTCGGGCTCGACGCTTCACTTGAACGTCTGCAGGCACAGAATCCCGATGTGCTGGTGGCTCCGGCGACCGTGTTGCGAGGTCTGGCTGAAGCCTCATTGAACGGGCTTTTATCGATACGTCCAACGCATATCCTGTCGGTTGCCGAGGTGCTTGAAAGCACGGATGCAGATGCCGTGCTCAAAGCCTTCGGGGTGATGCCGCAGCAGATTTATCAGGCCAGCGAAGGCTTTCTCGGTTACACCTGCGAGCAGGGGACTTTGCACCTCAATGAAAGCCATCTGCACATTGAGCCGGAGTGGCTCGACGCCGAGCACACCCGTTTTCAGCCCATCATTACCGACTTTTCAAGACGCACGCAGATGATCGTGAGGTATCGCCTCAACGACGTGCTGCGCATCAGTGAAGCCCCTTGTGCTTGCGGACGGGTCGAACGGGCGATTGCCACTATCGAGGGGCGTGCCGACGACATTCTCTGGCTGCCTGATGTGGCGGGACGTCAGTTGCGGGCGCTGTATCCGGATGTCCTGCGCCGTACCTTGCTAATGCATGGCGCTAAGCTGCAGGAATATGAGATCCATCAGACCAGGCTGAACTGGCAGATCAACATTCAGGCCTACGGCGATCATGACGCGCTGTGCAAGGCGATCAGCGAAACCCTTCACCAGTTATGTGCCGGGCAGGGCATGCGTCCACCGGAGTTCATCTTCGGGCACTGGCAAGCGCCGCCCCCGCACGTCAAACGCCGACGTTTGAAACTCCTGCAATTGCCTGAGGGGCTGCCATGCGCGTACTGATTCTGGGGGCTCGTGCACCGGCCTGTCTGGAGTGGGCGAGGGCCTTCAACGAGGCCGGCTGGACCGTGAGCGTGGGGGACTCGCTGGGTCAGCCGCTGAGCCGTTTCAGTCGTTCAGTACACCACTTCGTTCGTTTACCCGAGCCCAGACTCGACCCCGCAGGCTGGATCGAAGCGCTGGCCAGCGTGATCAAGGCAGAACGTATCGACGTGTTGCTGCCAACCTGCGAAGAAGTGTTCTATCTGGCCCATGGCCTGGAGCGCCTCAGGCCATTGTGCCGGGTGCTGACCAGTGATTTTGCGCTGCTGCATCGGCTGCATCACAAGGGCCAGTTTGCGGCCATGATACAGGGCTGGACGTTGTCGACACCCGAAACCCGGCTGCTGACGGATTACCCGTCTGTGTTGGCGTTGAGCGCGGAGACTGAGGAGTGGGTGTTCAAACCGGCTTATTCGCGTTTCGCTTCGCAAACCCTGATTCAGCCAAACGTGACGCAGTTGAGTCAAGTCCAGCCCAGTATTGAAGCGCCCTGGGTTGCGCAGCGGTTTATTCATGGGCGGGAGTTTTGCAGCTTCAGCGTGTTGATCGATGGCCAGTTGCGCGCTCATAGCGTTTACCAGCCGCGCTACCGTGTGGGCCGGGGTTCGGGGATCTATCTTTCCCCTGCGACGCCGGAACCTGTGCGTCGATTCCTGGAGCAGTTCGGCCGTGAAACCGGCTATACCGGGCAGGTCGGCTTTGACTTTATCGAAGATCAAGCAGGCCGTTTCCATGTGCTGGAGTGCAACCCGAGGGCCACCAGTGGCGTGCACCTGTTCGACAATCAGCGTCAGGCGCTGGTGAACAGCCTTGGCGAAGCATCCAGCGGCATGATTGAGCCTACCCAGGAACCGCGCATGATCGCACTGGCGATGCTTTTACTGGCTGCGCCGTCACGTGCATTGAGCGCGGCGTTCTGGCGCGATTACCGGCTGGCCCGCGACGTGATCGTTCAGCAAGGTGATGTCCTGCCGCTGGCCGCCCAATGGTTGAGCCTTGGGGAAATCATCTATCGCGCTGCCTCCCGCCGCTGCGGGTTGCTGGCCGCATCCACCGCGGACATCGAGTGGAACGGGCAGGCATTAGGGGAGCCGCCCCAGTGAAGCTGTTGTTTCGGGAGCAACTCCTTCAGGAGCCGGTGACCCCCAATGACAGTCCAGCCCGACAATACGTCCGCGGCTGGACCGAGGCAGGACTGATCGCCAATGTCAGCACTCGGATGGCGCTGCTGGACACCGGGACGCAGCAGCTTGCGGTGAGCATCAATGATGGACACGACCCTGAAGACAACTGCTATGTGGTGTCGCCCCGTACCGCCTACAGCGGTTACGCCCGCGAAGAACTCAACCGCATTGGCCGTCCGTGGCTGACCCGACCACTGAGCGCCCTGACCCAAGGCGTGGACGCCTTGTTGAGCGCAGCCAAAGTCGACAAGCTGGTTCATGTCAACAACTGGTTGCTGTCGACCAATCTGTATCCCGCTGACTGGGATCTGAACGAGCTGCCGCAGATCAGCGCTTTTTTGCAGCGAACATTTCCCGATCACGCTCTGTGTTTTCGCTCGATCAATGCGTTCAGCAACCGCGAACTGAAACAGCGTTTGAGAGGGCTCGGCTTCCTGAGTATCCCTAGCCGACAGGTGTATGTATTCGACGGCCGGAGCGGGGCAGATGCGCCGTTCCTCCGGCATCACAACACCCGACTCGACCGCACTCTGTTGCGACGCAGCCCCTATGAAGTGGTGCCTGGCTCGGCCCTGAGCGACAGCGATTTTGTGCGGGTAGAGCAGCTGTATAACCTGCTGTATCTGGACAAGTATTGCAGGCTCAACCCGCAGTACAGCGCCCGCTGGATGCAGCGTGGTCAACGTGAAGGCTGGCTGGAGATACGCGTTCTGCGCACCCCGGATGGCCGTATCGACGGCGCGTTGGGCTGGTTTGCCAATGACGCTACCATCAGCACCCCGATTGTGGGATACGACACTGCATTGCCACAGAAAACCGGCTTGTACCGGCAATTGACCTGTCTGTGCCTGCTGGAAGCCGCCGAGCGCCGCACCGTGCTGAATTTCAGCTCCGGCGCTGCCGGTTTCAAACGCTTGCGCGGGGGGCAGCCGCAGATCGAGTACAGCCTGATCAAGGTCGCCCATTTGCCCTGGCGGCGTCGCTGGATATGGCGATTGCTCAGCGTTTTGCTGCATGGAATAGGTGTGCCCCTCATGAGAACACTCAAACTGTGAATCCCCTTTCTCAATGGTGGCCGGTAGCGCTGAGCCACAAACTGAAAAAAGACCCGATGGCCTGTCAGGTTCACGACATGCCACTGGTGCTGTTCCGCGCCGATGATGGACGCGCCGCCGCATTGCCGGATCGTTGTCCCCATCGTTTTGCGCCATTGAGTCAGGGCAAGGTTCGCGATGGACATATCGAATGCCCTTATCACGGTTGGCGGTTTGCCGCAGACGGCCGTTGCACCCGGGTACCCGGCACTGATCAGTGCCCCTCCAGCAAAGCATTGCTTAACAGCCTGGCCTGCTGCGAAGCCCACGGCCTGGTGTGGGTCTGCCTGAATGACCAGCGTCCAGCTGAGGCGCCGGTTGCCCCGGCCCAGCAGGGGCAGAAACTCGATACGTTCTGGATGACGGATCAAGTGCAGTGCTCATTGCAGGACGCAGCGGAGAATTTCCTGGACGGATTTCATACTCATTTTGTTCATGCGGGCTGGATTCGCCACGATAAGCAGCGCCAACGCATCTCGGCCCGGGTTCGTCCGCTCGATGACGGTATCGAAGCGATTTACAGCGAGGAGGGCAAACAGTCAGGGCTTATCTCACGGTTGTTCGAAGGGCAGCGGGGCGAGAGCATGGGGCGTTTTCGTCTTCCCGGGCTTTCGGAAATCGAGTACCGCGATGGCAACGATCACCTCAATCTGCTGGTCAGCGCCTGGATGACTCCGTGTGCTGACGGGCAGTTGCGGGTCTTTGCGCGAATCGCGACTGCGCGGGGCAAAATTCCCGCCGTACTGAAACGTGCCGTATTGCGGCAGGCGTTCAAGGTCATCCTGCGCCAGGACCGACAGATTCTGGAACAGGTCAGTGCCAACAGACGACGCTTCCAGCAATACCCGGCCACGCCCCTGGACGGTCCGCAAGACTTGCTGGGGCCTGGCATCCGGCATCTGCTTGAGCAGGGGCAGCCGCTGGTTTTTGACGAGCGCTCGTTTGATATCTCGCTGTGAAGCAACCCAATCTTCGCGAATGAATTCGCTCCCACGGATTTGCGCACAGCTTCAGGTTCATGAAGAGCCTGTGGGTCCGAATTCATTCGGGAAGGCAGTATTCCTGACGATACAAAGGCTGCGGATGTACCGGCCCCTTCGCGAATGAATTCGCGCAGATAACCGTCTCAGGCGGATCGCAAATCCCTGTGGGAGCCGGGCTTGCCCGCGATACTGGCGACTCGGTTTTATGGCCATACCGCGTCGTCGTTCATCGCGAGCAAGCTCAGCTCCCACAGGTTGGTAGCATCTCAAGCTCATGCAAAACCTGTGGGTCCGAATTCATTCGGAAGGCAGTATTTCAGTCGATACAAAGGCTGCGGATGTACCGGCCCCTTCGCGAATGAATTCGCACAGATAACCGTCTCAGGCGGATCGCAAATCCCTGTGGGAGCCGGGCTTGCCCGCGATACTGGCGACTCGGTTTCATGGCCATACCGCGTCGTCGTTCATCGCGAGCAAGCTCAGCTCCCACAGGTTGGTAGCATCTCAAGCTTATGCAAAACCTGTGGGACCGAATTCATTCGGGAAGGCAGTATTCCTGACGATACAGCTACATCGAATGCACCGGCCCATTCGCGAATGAATTCGCACAGATAACCGTCTCAGGCGGATCGCAAATCCCTGTGGGAGCCGGGCTTGCCCGCGATACTGGCGACTCGGTTTCATGGCCATACCGGGTCATCGTTCATCGCGAGCAAGCTCAGCTCCCACAGGTTGGTAGCATCTCAAGCTCATGCAAAACCTGTGGGTCCGAATTCATTCGGGAAGGCAGTATTCCTGACGATACAGCTACATCGAATGCACCGGCCCCTTCGCGAATGAATTCGCACAGATAACCGTCTCAGGCGGATCGCAAATCCCTGTGGGAGCCGGGCTTGCCCGCGATAGTGGCGACTCGGTTTCATGGCCATACCGAGTCGTCGTTCATCGCGAGCAAGCTCAGCTCCCACAGGTTGGTAGCATCTCAAGCTTATGCAAAACCTGTGGGACCGAATTCATTCGGGAAGGCAGTATTTCAGTCGATACAAAGGCTGCGGATGTACCGGCCCCTTCGCGAATGAATTCGCTCCCACGGATTTGTGTTTGCAGGGAAACATAGAATCCCCACGGGTAAAAGTCTCGGGACCGGTAGCTGAAAAATCACTACCGGCTCTGCGCATCCTGGCGATTGATTGAGTCGTTGGCGTCTTTCTGGTAGCGCGGCGCGAAGTGCGGCAACAGTAACCGGGCCCAGGAAGAGACGATTTTGCTGGTTTCCTGAGGGCAACGCGCAGCTCTCGACTTTGGAAGCAGCCCTCGATCAACGATTGAGGCGTACTCCTGCGGATTACGGCCGTACACCATGCAGAGCAAGTTGTAATACCGCTGTTCGTTCAGGGAGTGCTCGTCCGAGAATGCATCGTGGAGTGCATTGCCATTTTGTAGTGAGGCATTGTTTTTGAACCAGGTCGCGGTCATCGACAATACCCGGGTGAGCTGCTCTGGGGTTTCATCACGGTTTACATGCATCAGGATCATGGTCGCCGCCATTTGATCGACTGCATCTTCTTCCCGGCCGGTAGAAGGCAGGTTCAACAAGTCGATAAACGCATGCCCGGTTTCATGCAGCAGAATAAACCGCAGGTTGGACTTCACGTAATCGGTTGGAAAATCCGGGTCGTTGTTCGTATTCAGTTCATCGGCCTGACGCAGCAGGTAGTTAACCATCTCATAGCAGAGGAATACCGCCGAGTCTTTCGGGCTGTAGAACGCATTCACCATCCCGCACTCCATGGCCACATAGTGCAGAGGGCGAGGCATCATGAACATGCCGTCCATGGCGTCAATTTCTACGTTACCGACCAGCAGGTCGGCCTTGCGCGTGAAACGATAGGCTTCTTCCAGCCGTGCATCACGAGGCGCCTGATACGTATAGGAGAACCGCGTGCCCTTACCGTCCGAGACATCGGTTTTTTGCGCGTTCTGTGCGGCAGGTTGCTGCTGTGCGGGTTGTTGTTGTTGTTGTTGTTGTTGTTGTTGCACAGGTTGCTGTGCGGGTGGTTGCGTATTCGCGTTGTTCTGAGGCGGGTTGCCGCCGGACTCGTTTTTCGCAGCCTGAGCCAGCCCGACAAGGTAGGAATAGTCAGGCTCTCTGTTTTGGCGAGGGGTATCGAAGGGCTCGAAGCTGTTTGAAATCAATACCGAGATCGCCTGCATTTCTGCATCCCGGCTGCCGCTCCAGACCAGATCATAACCACGGACTTCGCCACCACGCTGTTCATAGCGGCTGTAGTATTTGCCGGTGCCGCGATCACCCGCGATGATGAACAAGCTGCCTTTTCTGAACGAGTAAGTCACGGTGGATTTACCGTTGCCGGTCAGGTCGTTATACAACGTGTCGATGGCGTCGGGTTTGACCCTATCAATACGTAATAGCTGGATCGAAACACTTCTGTCTTCGGAGTCAATATTGACGAAGTTGGGTTCCGGGTTAGTGGTCCTGGTGAGCAACTTTGAAGGGTAGGCCAGCGTCACGCCGGATTTGGGCTCGGTGATAGTCGTCCAGCCATACTTCGTGCGGTTATTCAGCGCCATACCACCCAGATGCACGGCGAGGTCGGCATTGAGCATGCCGGTGCCAGGTTGCTTGTATTGCTGCTGAACAGTTGCAATGGCGTCCCGGGTGCCTTTGCCAAACTGACCATCGATCCAGCCGTTGTAAAAACCGCCCCAGATCAAGCCTTCCTGGATCAGCTTTCGCTCATCGTAATTGAGCGAGCCTTCGGTGTTGTCGGCATTCTGGGTGGCGTAGGGGTTAGCGGGGGCGGCGACACCCGCGAACACACTTGCAGGCTGCCAGCCCAAAGCTGCAACGGTCGTGATGAATGCCACGTGCAGCATTCGATTTTTCCAGCTCGTCGAGGAGCGTGTTTCTAAGGTCCCTATCATCAATGGAATAGCCCCTGAAGTGCGCTCGCCAGATTAAGTAAGTTCGTCATCGTTCAGTTCAGTTCTCAGGCAGGGCTTCATAGCCTTCCAGTGCGTAGCCTTTGATACTCGTGCCCGTCAGATGAGCGTCATCGCACCTGTAACTTCGCCTTTCATAACTGTAGGAAGTTCGTATGCTACTCATATTTATATCGCGCAGCAGTCGTCGGAATTGCCAGCCTTCCTCAACGTCATAAGTCAGGTGTTTGTCATCAATGGCAACCACACCGTCGGAGTAGATCAACGTCTGCCTCGATCCGTTATCACCGGGCAAAGGCTGCGGATCGGCTTTCTGCTGATCGGTTCGCCAGGTCGCCTCAAGGAAAGCACGGCAGGCGGCAGCGCTGGGCAACGTGCGGTCTTCGAGCGTACTCGGCGGCAGTTGCCCGCTGGCATGGACGCCGGCGGGCAGTACCAGAAGTACAAGTGACACCATGAAGCCTGCTGAGGCTTTACGCGGTGTTGTTCTCCAGACGGATGCAGTAGCCATACTCCGTATTATCCTTAATTGCTGCACTGTCGACGGCTTTTAATGTCTGCCGCGAAATCACGCTATTGGCATAATTAGCAAGGCGGTGGTTATTAGCAATTTACGGGGAAACGATAAAATTCCAATAGCACATCCGTACTATAGGTGTCGCGATAGCGAGTGTGCTAACAACTAACTTTGACGAGCGTTGTTTCAAAGGCATCAAAGATTCGGACATGCTCAGTGTGCCTCCGGCCAGGCATCTACCCAACCCCATAAGGTCCAGGGACTGATGTGCAGTTAAATTTAAGCGGGCGCCAGTTCCCCTTTTAAACGGGGGGTCCTGCAGCCAGACACGCCGGTCCTGCTCTAAGTTCTTCAACGCTATCGACATTCAAGAGTGTGCTCAGCCCGGCGCTTAAATTCCCTGGATCCGCAAGACGGAAAAGCAATCGTTGCAAGGCCGCTACGCAGCGCAACAAGAGCGGCGGCAATTCACTTGTCGGGTGGCGTCATGTGTCGTCCGCAACCGCCCTCGGAATCAGCTTTAAGGATGGTTTGATCTGGAGCCACGTAGAGCGTGATCTTGCAGTCCACATTTGTCGTTTCGTCGGCGTAATAATTGGTGATGTTTCGAACACCACCACTCACGTTCTCACTGCTGCCTTTGTAGACCGTATCGGTTTCCCAGTGTGATTCAAACCAGACGAGGGTAAACACGCCATCAGGAGTCTGGTCCATCTGATGGGGTCCACCCCACTTTTTATAAGCATCCTGTACGTTGCGGCCTTCCCACGCGGAGCGTGCCATCAGCTCTGGAACAGAGGCGCAGGCACTGATCAACGTTATGCTCGAAAGCAATAAAGGTTTGAGCGCACGAATCACCATGTCGGGTTCTCATCAAATTTGCAGGAGTCGTACTCCATCGCAGGCTTCAAAGCCTTGCCGAAGTGGGCGTTTATCATCTTGACGGAGTTACTGCACGCTTCTGGATCCCGATCGTTTTGTGCCTTTGCCTTGTCAAGCATGGGACCCATCACATCGAGTTCTTTCGACAGGTTTGCGCACGCGGTTTTCGTACTCATCTTTCCCGGCTCGGCCAGTTGCCCTTCACACTGTTTGCCGAGTGCATCGAGCTTTCTGAAGTCAACACGAGCGCACTGTTTCGGAATAAGTTCATCAAGTTGCGCAGCCTGGAACCTGTTCAACGTTTGCATGGCTTTGTCCATATCGCCGCTGATCTGATCCATCACTGTTTCGCGGCAACCATTGCCACGCTGGGCGGCTGTCATGCGAGCGGGTTCCTGCTGCGCCTGAGCGATCACTTTGGCAGTCTCTTCACGCAAAGAACCGCAGGCCAGAGGCTGGGCACCGGATTGCAATTGACTGTCGCAAGCTTTGGTCAGGAACGCGACAGTATCGGTTTTAACCCCTCCACACTGCGTAGGGGCGTAAGCCGCAGCACCATTGGAGGGTTTTGGCGGTACACCTGCGCATGCGGAGAGAAAAACAAACACAGCGACGGGCGCTAAAGTTTTGAGTGTGCTTGCAGTCATTAATCAAATCCTGACGGAATTAGGCTAATTGAATTGCGTAAATCCAATCAAAAAATAGTATTTGATTGGATGACGACTATCCATAGCACACGTGTGCTATTGAATCATGCGGGGTTCGGCGGAATCATTAATGGTTTTCTGATAGCGCGGCGCGAAGTATGGCGACAGGAAGTCCACCCAGGCTTCATATTTCCTCGGCGCATCTTCTCTGCAACTTGCTGCTCTGGATTCCGGAAGCAGCCTCTGATCGATAATCGATGCGTACTTCTTCGGGTTGCTGCCATAAATCATGCACAGCACGTTGGAATAACGTTCCTCATTCCAGGCGTGTTTTTCGGAAAAATAGTCGCGGGTGTAAGCCGGCTGCACTGACGGATCGGCTTTGAATCCGGCCGCGTTCATTGCCAGCATGTGCGTGAGTTCTTCAGGATCGTCCTCATTTTTCATACCCAGCAGAATCAGGGTGGCGACCAGTTGATCGACAGCTTCTTCGACGTTCATAGGGGGTGGCAGTTTCAGCAGGTCAATAAGTGCGTGGCCTGTCGCATGCAGCAGAATAAGCTGCAGCCTGGCCTTGATGTATTGAAGCCGGAATGCCGGATCCTCATTGACGTAGAGGGAGTTAGCCTGGCGAAGAAGGTAGTCGACCATCTCATAACACAGGAAAACTGCGGATTCCTCTGGGTTGTAATCCGCGTCCACGCGACAAGGTCTGGCGATATAACGCAAAGGATGCTGTGTCATGAACATCCCATCCAGCGCGGTGATTGCGATGTTGCTTCTCAGCAAGTCAGACTTGCGTGCCACGCGATAGGCGTCTACAGCTTTCCCACTTGTGAACTCCTCGTAAGAATACGAAAAGCGCGGCCCAAGCCCGTCGGGAGTCGCTTCCACCGGGGCTTGCTGTTTGAGGGGTGAAGCCTTGGTGCCGGCGGTTTGTTTTTTTATTTCCCGAGAAAGCCCCCCCAGATACGGGTAATGAGGAAACTTTATCCCGTGAGGTTTAAGAAAGGGGTCTGATGTCCCGAGCGTGCCGAATGCGAAACTGTTGGCAATCAAGGGGGATAGAATTTTCATCTCTGTATCACGCTCGCGGAACCAAATCAGGTCATAACCACGAATCTCATCCCCTCGTTGCTCGTAACGGCTGTAGTGCTTAACAGCACCACGCTCCCCGGCGCTGACGAACATGTTCTCGTTCTTTAGCTTATAAGTGATGTTTGACTTTGAGTTTTCAGTCGTTTGCTTATAAAGGGCGTCAATAGCGTCAAATTGGACGCCAACCTGATTGACCATCTGAAGCACTATTTTCTTGTCGTCGGAGACAAAGCCCATCGCTCCGGTGCGTGGGTCCGGGGATGCTGTGAGTAATATCTCCGGGTAGGAAAGCGTCACGCCCGTCCTCGGGTCGATATAGGTTTCCCAGCCGAATTTATTTCTTGAGTGTTGGGCTAACTGGTACAGACGCGCGGCTATTTTAGTACTCAGCCGACCCGTTTCGGGTTGTTGGTACTGTTTCTGGATTACCGCAATAGCGTCACGCGTGTCCTTTTCAAAGTTGCCATCGATCCCGCCAGTATAAACCCCGCTCCAGATCAAGCCTTCCTGAATGATTTTGCGCTCATCAAGATTGAGCAGGTTTTCAATATCATCCGTCGTCTGAACAGGATAGGGAGGAGCGGGGGCTGTCGGCGCGGCAAGTGCGCCCAGCGGCTGCCAGAGGAACGCCGATGCTGTGAAAATATAGGCCAGATGAAGCATATGATTTCTCCAGCGCTTCGAGGCACTGCTTGCAACAGTCAGTATCGTCAATGGATTGTTTCCTTTGCTTCTGCAATGGCCTGCTAATCAGGTCCGTCGTTCGTGGCGTATGACCTCAACGAAATTCCGGATAGTCATGAATCAATCTGGCCTCCACGTTATCCACCAATGCGTAGCGCTCCACCGATTTCATCTCCTGCACGAAACTCCAGGGCGTGTCGATGAGGAGGTGGCCCACGGTAAAATCGGGGAGACCTTTTCGACGACGCAGGGCCTGAACGGCAAGCAGCTCAGCGGGGAAGCAGCGATCCAGCGTGGCGTCAAATTCATATCTTTTCCGGTCTGTATTTTCTTTGCTCCGGCTGATATGAAAGTCTGCCGCCTCTTGCATGACGGTGGTGAAGGTGGCTTGATCTTCGCTTTGCCAGTGCTCCAGCAGCGCCCGGTAACCGGGTACAAGCGGCTCTGGAGCCATGAAATCCGTTTCGATGTTGAACGCCTGGGAAAACAGACCAATCAAGAAAGCGTCGCTCGTGCCGCGCTTTATTCTGCGCATCTCACGCATAGTGTTAATGCGCTGATCTTTCTCGGCCATTTCGATAAATAAACGGGCACAGATCTCGGCGCGGTCCCACCAGGAAAACATCGCCGGACTGGCAGCCCTCATTCCGTATTTAAACTCTCTTGGCCAGCTCCCCAGATCCTGACGCATATGGCTGTACATGCCGTCCCAACGCAGCATCAGTGTCCGCAAGGAGGCTGCGCGTTGAAGCGTACGGCTGAGCATCGGCCTGTCGCTGCGAAGAAATGCGTCACAGCTGGCCACATCGTAGTAATGAGCCAGGCTGTCCAGATGCAGTCCCGCCTTGGCGTGAAGTGGGCCAGCGGTATCGAGGTAGGCCTGGACAGCGGCTGTGAAATTCTCGTGTTTTCTTTCAAGCCTGGCGCGTTCAACCCACTCACTACAATCCAGTGCCAGGCGTTTCAAGGATGGATGGATGTGGCTTTGCATACGATGTCGCCCCTGATCTGGCCATGTAAGTGTGCTCACTGAGGGTTTTGCAGAAACACCACATACCCTAAAAATCCCTCACTGCGCTCCAGATAAGCCGGCGCGTTCCACTCACCGCCCTGAATCAGTCCTACTTTGAAAGGCAGCCCCAGGCGACTCAGTCGCGGCAGATAGGCTTTGTAGTCTGGAATGCTGTGCCTGCCCTGATACGTTTGAACCACTACCTCATCGATCACGCCTTTGAGCTCGCCGATGACTGAAGTGTCCGCGTTACTGCTCCAGTCCATCAGGCCAGTGATACTGAGCCGATAGTTTTTGGGCAGGCGCTTTCGTAGATCGCGCAGAAATTCCACGTACTCGCCGAGATATCGTGTACGGGCGTCAAAGTCGACCTGTATGCCGACAACGTTGTTACCAGCCTGCTGCCATCGATTGAGCTGTCCGAGCAACTGCGTGTATACAGAGTCCGGCCAACGCAGGGTATGTGCACGATAAACAATCCAGAGCTCTTCCTGAGGCAGCCTGGAGACTGGCATGCCCTGCGCGACAAAATTCACCCGTTGATGGCGCTCACTGCGTGAACTGCTGATTTGTCCTTGCAGCACATACAGTGTTTTGGCCTTGGCGAGCACGTCTTGCGATGACACGCCTCCCCATAGCCAGAACGCATCATAGTCGTCGGCCTTGACTGCGGCAGATGCCGTAGCAACTTGCAGCAGGCTGACCAGGGTCAGCCATAACAGGGTCCGCATTTACCAGTAATACTGTTGGGATTTGGCCCAACGGGTATCAGCAAATTCCTTCTTGAGGTCCTGGAACCAGAATTTACGGACTTTGGGTTCTACATCCTCTCCGCCACAGCTATTGATACCCGCCGGGCCATAGCAATTAATCCCGCGGTAAAGCGCATAAGCGACGTCTGTGTGACTGGCCTTTGGATTGTTGATGACCGTTACGTAAGCGTTATGCCGTGAGAACGACTCGCCCGGGAAACTCGAGGGACCGCTGCCCAGCACGCCATCAGTCAGCTTTTCATTCAGTGGCGAGTCGTCCAGATGGTTACGCAGCATGAACTCACCCATGCAAATCAAACCCTGGTCGTCACTTGCGTTTTTCTCCAGTACCGCCGCAATCTCGGCGATGCTCGGGCAGCGGTAACCGGACTCAGCCTTTTCACCGTTCCATTTGAACAGTGCCAGTGACTGGCCCTGATCATATTGATAGCCCAGGCTGTAACTGAGCTTGGTGTCAGGGACTTGATCAGGCAGTTGTTTCAGGTCCTTGGCAAACGCTGCGAACTGACCGTGCATCAATTGTTTATAGAGCAGCAGGAAGAGGGCGGTGTCGCGTTCAGTTTTGCTGATCCCCTGAGTAACCTGTTGACGCAGTAGATCTGCATTAGCCGATTTGGCTAGCAGGATATACCGCACTTTCTCGTTCTTGATCGGCGAGTCTGCGCGGAATGCATCGGCTACCTGACCGCTGCGCTCATAGTTCATCGCCAACACGAGCTGCAGTTGCTCTTGCTGCAAAGGCAATTTGGCCTTGGTCAACAATTGCAGCCAGAGTTGCTGTGCGGTCTTGTCATCCTTGATGGCCTCCAGCGCCAGGCCGCGCAAGACTTGCTGGCTGAACGCGACATAGCCAAGCGTGTCAGGCACCTCGGAAGGCAACAATTGCAGCGCGCGATTCGGGTTTTTTTCGGTGTAGAAGGCGACCGCTGCTTGCAGGTAGCTGAACAGTGCGGGCTGTTGAGCAAAAATCTCTTTCTGCTGAAGCAGTGCCGGTTCGGTCAACGTGTTCGATATGCCCACGCGCATCCACATCAGGTCATTGACCGCCGCAATCAGCGGCGAACTGACAGGCGCTTTATTAGGCGTGATCAGCTTCAGATCCAGTTCGCGAATCAGCGCATCGTAAGCTGCGCTGTCGGCTTGAGTGACTTTGTCGATGTCGGCAAACAGCGCTTCATACTCGGCAGCGAGCTTGTTGGTGTCTTGTAACAGCCAGTGGACACGGCGCTGCAGCCCTTTGGCGGTGGCGGAATACGTGCCTGACGGGAGCGTTTGAAGGTACTTCTCGAAGGCCTCCTCGGCGCGTTGGGCAGCCGCTTTATCGACCCGGTCAGGCTTCAATTCGCCGTACTCGAAGGCTTTTTCCTGAGCCAGGTTCAACTCACTGCGGCCGATCATGTACAGCGATGTGTCTTTCAGCCAGGGATTGGGATTATTCGCGAGCGACGTAAAGCCAGACGTGGATTCAAGGAACCGGCCGCTGTAAAAATCCCCCGCTGCCTCCAGATAGGTCGCGAAAGATTTGCCTGCAGCGGACTGCAGATCCGCAGGCAGCATGCTTTTAACTTGCTCTCGCTCCCAACTGCAAGCCGAGAGCATGCGCAACCGGCTAGTGCCCAGCGCAGAGCGTTCAGCAGGGGATAAATCCTGTGTGTTGACCAGCGCCTGAATGAAGTTGGCGGCCGTCTGTTCATTGTTGCTTCGGCAACGACTGCCTTCACCGTCGACCAGTGTCGAGCTGGCAACCTCCGCCTGCTCGCGCTTGATTCCCAGGCTTGTCAGCAATGGATCAAGGCTCTGGCTTTTTGCGCCGTCCGAAGATGTCGTACTTTCATTCTCAGTGTCAGACGCGGGTTGAAGGCGATAGTAGGCGAAAGGCACCTCACCATAACCTTCTGCGATGTCATCTTTGCTCAAGGGCGCAGGCGTTAGCGGCAGTTTGCCGGAGTCTGCCAGTAACAGGCGCAAGTTGACGGTGCTGTCGTTACTGGGGCTGAGAAAAGGGAGATTGCTGCAAACACTGAATTGATTCTTGTTGACCGACCAGGTCGGTGCGCAGGAGTCATCATCACTCGCCTGAGCCTGGAAAGCAGTGATCGCACTTACAGCAAGAGCCAGAGTAGTCAGCAAGCGATGGTGCATAAAACATCCTTCATAGATAACTAACAGATCAGCGATGCCCATGAGTGGCATGCGAAAGGCTATACCGAGGGCGCGCACGAACAAATAGCACACATGTGCTATTGAAAACGGCCTGGCATGAATGAATTAATTGCTGCCATTGGCTACATCTTTTCGAAGTCCACCACTAAACGCGAGTCATGACAGGCGAGCAGGATCAGAAACCATCAAGGGGTTGTCCATGGAACTAGCTCCTGGACTGAACGTTAGAAGATTTTTTCGACATGCAGCGCTATACGGTTCAGGGGTCGTCATTGGAGTTTTCATCGTTCTAATGTGGGACTCGGTGCGTTCGCCATCTTTTCTGACTGATGGATTACCCACTTCATGGAACGGCGCGTCTGCGGAGTTTGACAGTCGTCTGCGCGCCCGTTTTCCTCTGGGTATGCCTGCGGGTGATTTCATTCGTGAACTCAACAAGGAAGGCTTCAAGCCCACGTGGTTTGAGAGTGCAGGTTATTACGGTGCTGTACGACGCGAGGGATGGATACCGTGCAGAGTGACTGCCAGGGTCCGCTGGCAGCCTGGGCCGGGCGATACGCTGGCTTATGTTGACGGCAATTATCGGGAAGAGGGCTGTCTGTAAATCCTGGTCAACAATGTTTCGGTAAATATCAGGTCAAGAATTACCAAGGATCCTCTTAATGAAGTACCCCGCGGTTGCAGTTATTTTGCTGGCTTTCTCTTCGCATCATGCTCTGGCGCGATCCATGGATTGTGGTAAACCGAACCCGATTGCGTCGTGTAAATCCGGTAGCCAGGATTGTGCCGAAGTCAGTCCTGAGTGGAGTGCCAGTTCGGGGGATCGGCAGGCAAACCTGAACGCCATGTTTGACGAGATTTACGCGTCGAGAAAACCGGTCGGGTTTGAGCAAATCGATGTCAGCGATGTGGTCACGCGATATTTTCCATTGAATACCCACAAGGCGGCGCTCATCCAGGCATTTACGCCACCCAGGACATGGACGATTGTCGAGAATCTGCCTGACAGAGTGGTGGTTCGGGATAACCGGGGGCGGGCTATAGTCGACCCTGATGCCAGTTCCGTGGTGATGACTTTCGTGTTCAGCAAGGAAAGCATGCTCAGTCAGGTAAGTGCAGTTCGTATAAAAAGCCAGTAGAGAGGCTGGCCTGGATCACATCGCTAACTGGCGCAACATTGAATGCTTTTCCGCGCACGAACAGGACACTTCTGTTTGTCCGCCCATTCCAACCTCCAATACGTGATGGAGTTATAAATGTCCAAGCTTGCAGAGTTTCGTTTGCTGGAAAGAAAATTGGCCGAACAGCTTAAAGAGCTGGATGCGCTGAAAGGCGATGAAGGGCTAAAGAAAGAGATCGAATTCGAAACAAGATTGCGCAACCTGTTGGCTGATTACGGATTCAGCCTGAAAAATGTGGTGGCGGTGCTTGATCCCCATGCTGCAGCTCCCCGTGTCAAGGCTGACAAGCCCGTCGCCGAGCGCAAAACCCGCAGAGCACGAGTGATCAAGGTGTTCAAGAATCCTGAAACCGGCGAGGTTGTTGAAACGAAAGGGGGCAATCATCGCACCCTTAAAGAGTGGAAAGCCAAGTACGGTGCAGATGTTGTGGACTCGTGGCTTGCCAACTGATCTGAATAAGTAAGCAGCTGACAGTGTGCCGGGGTGCGACCGTATGTAACGGTGGCAACCTTCTGACCATGGGCATGACGAATCCGCCTTCATGTTCGAAAAAGGGTGAGCCCACCAAGCAATCGCCTTACTGATTTCGACAGTCACTTGTTCAATTTTAATCCTGGGTTGATCTCGGTGTATGGCATGGATGATCAGCTCAGGTTTTTTGAACGTTTGACGAACATCGTTCAGCAATACTTAGGGACCCATACAGCTGAACGCAAATACACGGCCTGCAGGGTGAATATGACCGTTAACTCTAAAGGCATCATCGAGTGCTACGAAACCATAGGCTGTGGCCTTATGGGGATGGGTAACACTGGATCGCTGCACAAGTGGGGGATTAACTAAGTTTATTCGCAAGTCAGACTTCAGGGCTGAAGTACCCTGGTGAATCGGCTTTCATCAAACAACGTGCAAACTACTGGATTGAAAGCGTTTTCTGTAGGAGCTGCCGAAGGCTGCGAAGCATTTCTCCTGGCAGACCGTGATCGCAGCCTTCGGCAGCTCCTATAGATCGCAATGTTTGCGAGACAGCGCGGTGTCAGCGACACGGGGAGTAGATCTTGCGCAATAAAAGCCCACACCCAAATCAAGGCCATATAGCACATATGTGCTATTGAGCACGTTTTCAGCGACTGATATCGTCCGTGGTTTGTCTTTACGTCGACGCAGCCAATGATTTGTGCTGCGAGTGCAGGCGTGGGGCGGTTGTAGCGGTGAAGAGACTGTCCATGGGTGAAATCAGTTTGAAGCGTCGTTATCCAAAACAAGCAACGCGCTTGGCAGTTTTGGTGGTTGTGGCCTGGAGCGGGGTATTTGCAGGCTCAGCGGCTGCCAGCGACAAGTCGTCAGGCACTTGCGTTGCCGAGACCGACTTCCGTCAAGGCTCGGTGGTCGAAACTCAAACGCGGATCAGCAGCGCGCCCGCAGTGCCAGGGCACAACAAAACCGAAACACTCGGCCGTCAGTCATTTGCCGGCGCCAATCCGCTGATGCAGGCACAAACCACGCTGATTAATAACGACCCGGTTTTTACCGGGTACGCCTTCGTCGACCTGGTGGATGGCAAGCTCATCAGATACGGCAACCAGCACGGCAGCGGTGCTTCGCTGGTCGCCACCTACAACGAGCCGCCACCAGCCGTCCCGATTGATCTGCAGCCGGGGCAAACCGTCACGGTCAGCTATCGCAGCAAAACCGTCACGGCCGGGCCTGGTGTCGAGTACGAGATCACTGAAAAGCACACTTATATCGGGCGAGAAACTATAACGACTCCGCTGGGCACCTTTGATGCCTGCAAGTTCACCAATGAGATTTCCTCGGGACTCGCTTCCAGCAAGGATGGGCGAAATCTGGCTGTCATCGAGAGTTGGTTTGCGTCGGCCGGGCAGTACCGCGGGCGGCTCATAAAAACTTTTGTTCCAGCCCATGGTGGATTGCCGGACGTGACTAACGAAACGATAAAAATCGTCACCACCTCGCAATAACTCGCCATGAAACTGAGTGTTTGATTTATCGGATTGCTGTGTGAACGGACTCGCCTCGGCCTCGCGCCGATTCATGTTGGAAGAGAAGGCATCGTTGATGATCTTCCCCGGCACTTTTCAATAACGGGTTCTGAAGAAAGAAATGACCATGCTCAAGACAACCCTTGGCCTTGCCGTTGCATTTGTATCCACTCAGGTTCTTGCTGGCGGCTTCGCCCGCACTGAACAAAGCATCAGTTCCATGGGCAGTGGTCAGGCAGGGCGCGCATCGGCCGCCAATGACGCAGGTACCGTGTACGGGAATCCGGCAGGCATGGCGCGCCTTGAAGGCACGCAGATTACCGCGGGCGCAACATTCATCGACGCCTCCACGGACATCAGCAATGTCAGCGGCCGTTCCACTGGCAGCAACGACGGCGATATGGTTCCGTTCAGCACGGTGCCATTCGGCTTCTATACGCAAAAGCTCGATGAACACTGGTCCTTTGGTTTTGGGGTCTATGCACCGTTTGGCCTCTCGACTGATTACGAAAACGGCTTTCAGGGACGGATGTTCGCCAGCAAGAGCGACATCAAGGTCATCACGCTGCAGCCCACCGTCAGCTACGCCTTTAACGACAGATTATCGATCGGCTTCGGGCCTACCTTCAACCGCATTGCTGGCACGCTTGAGTCCGACGTCACACTGAATCCGGCCATTCCTGACACCAACGTCAAGGTCAAAGGTGACGACTCGGCTGTCGGTTTCAATCTGGGTGTGTTGTTCAATGCCACCGACACCACCCGGATCGGGCTGACCTACCACTCCAAAGTCGACTACAAACTGGACTGCCACACTCAGGTCGCCACCGGTGCAGGAACGCCTCCGCAAATACTGGCCAGCAACCGTTATGACTGCACGCTGAAAGTGACCACGCCTGAGTCCTACGATCTTTCGGTTACCCAGGAAGTTACCGACGCCTGGAAGGTCTTCGCCAGCGCGACCTGGACGGGCTGGAGCAGCATGCAGGACCTGAGTCTGCGTAATCAGCCGATCTCGGCAGCGCAGGGTGGTGCGTTGGCTTCGGCCTTGACTGGCTCCATTCAGGAGGGCCTGAACTGGCATGACACCTGGGCTTATGCCATCGGCACGGCTTACCAGTTGAATCCGCAATGGGTCGTGCGCGCCGGTTTGACACTCGATCAATCGCCGACCAGCAACACCAATCGTTCGCCGCGCACGCCGACCGGTGATCGGCAGATATTCAGCGTCGGTGTCGGTTATAACGTGACGCCGCAATTAACGATTGACCTTGCTTATTCCTACCTCAAGGAAGAAAGCGTTGATGTCAGTCGCTCCAATGCGTTGGCGAGTTACAGTGCGACTTATCAAAGCGACGCTAACTTGTTTGGGGTAGGGGCTACTTACCGGTTCTGATAAAACCCGGTTAGCCATGTGCCCGAGAACCGATGCCTTTATCTTTAAAAGGCATCGGTCATTGCTCAATAGGTTCTGAACGCTCGTACGATGTCACCTCTGAAATCAATATGTATCGAGGTTATTTTTACCTGTTTTCCGGGAGTGTTGCTGCCTGTAAGCGTGCCAGCGTCAGTTGCAATCTCCTGAGCATCACCCACTTTGTTTTGGCCACCAATAATGGCGCTTGCCGAATCGCCCGCTCCATATCGGCTGGTGTATTTATAGGCCATATCCGCGAGCTTGCCCAATTTCGAGTCTTTACTATCGTAGACCCACTCAGCAGAATTATTGCCTAAATCATCACGCACCGATGTGGGGTCACCGAACTTTTCCCGGATCTGTTGTTTTGAAGATTTGCCGGCAATGATGTTTGCCTTAATGTACTCAGGCGCATACTTCGAATCACCCGTCAGAGAATCCAGTCCAGGAATTGAACTCCCGATTCCACTTGAACAGGCTGTTAACGCGGCCATTAACATGGCTGCGGTCGCCAAACCTTTGAATTTTGCCAGTTGGCAATAAGTACCCATGCCTGTTACCTCTGATCTGAAAATAGAGTGGTATAATTCTTCGCGCGCGGGGGCGACAGCAATGGCAGGTTACTTGCCATGTGGAGTGACCGGGCGACGCATACTTTTAACGGTGGGGCGGATTTCGTTTATGGCGATAGCTTAAGGGGGCTGTTCCAAAACTGCCTATAGTACAGATGTGCTATTGCCTGAAAGAGGTCGCGAGCAATAACCTTTAAGCATCTACCATCAGGTTTTGATTTTCGACGAAGTAATCTCCTACCAGGTGACTACCCACTGGTGCAGTGTCTGGACAATAACAGCGATCACCCGCCTGGGTGTGTTGACGCCAACTTTCTCAATCCTTAAGTATTGCAACGCGCGTTTGCGCCGGGAGGCTTTCCTTGCTTAGAACACTGCTGGCCGGTGCGCTCGGGATTCTGGCAGTCGTATCCGGGATCATCGTGCTTTTCGTCGTATTCCTGCTTACACAGTTCACGCCAGATCGCACGCCAAGGTATAGCGTGCTGTTGGATATGCAGGGCCCAACCAGTACAACAAACCTTGAGGTATGGGTGACGGAACCCGGTCGTTATGCCGTGGCGCTGCAGTATCCCTACCGCGACGGCATCGAACGGAAAAAAGCCTGGGCGTTGGCGGGAGGTGACACCCGTGAGAACGACACATGGCGCGAGCCCGGATCTGCGTTAGTGTTTCAAGTCCGCATTCAAGAAATCGAGAGCGGTATTGAGATGCTGAACGAGCAGGTCATGCATCCTAAATTAGACTCATGGGCAGGCAACTATCTCAATGCCGACCTGGTTAAGAGAAAACTTGAGACGGGGCATTATCAGGTGACTGTGCAGCGGCAAGGAAGTCTTGACGATACGCCCCCGGTGCCACTCGAGATCCATTTTGGCAAGGCTCATCAGGGAAAATAAATCCGGTTCTGCGACTTGCTGTATGAATCTTCCATGCCTCATCTTTAAACTTGTACGAAGCAAGACCGCGCATCACCGCCAGACTAACGGCAGGGTTACTCATGACAGACCGGAAAAACGCTGAACTGGATCAGGCCACGCTGAGATTGACCGTGGCAACGGTGGCGATCACTTATGTATCGTTGATAGGTTTTTTGCCGGGATACGATGTCGCGCAGTATGAGCCGATCATTGCTTACTACGCCGGTTTTCTGGTGGTTTCGTTTATCTTGCGGCAATACATTATCACCCGGCCTGGCGTATTCCCTGCACGTCGGATATTCGGCATGGTGCACGATTACACCGGGATTTCAGTAGGGTTGGTGGTGGGCGGAGAGGCGACGCTGCCGATCTTCAGTGTGATGGTCTGGGTCACGCTGGGCAACGGCATGCGCTACGGCTCGCGCTATCTGGCGATTGCTGCGTCTCTGGCACTGTTGGCGATCCTGATTATTTATCAGTTGACTCCGTACTGGCAGGCCCAGCCGTTCATGGTCCTGATGCTGGTTGCTGTCACCATTCTAGTGCCGGGCTACGCCCATATCTTGCTGGTCAGGACGCGCCAGGCGTCGGAGCAGGCCACCGTTGCCAATCAGGAGAAAGAACGTTTTCTCGCCCAGGCCAGCCACGACCTGCGTCAGCCCATTCACTCCATCGGCATGTTCACTGCCTGCCTGCGTTCAAGCCCGCTCGGGGATTACGAGCGCAAGCTCGTGGACAATATCGATCGGTCACTGCACAACGTGGCACAACTATTCCGCTCGATCCTTGACATCTACACACTGGACAGCGGCAAGGTGTCGGCCAAATCAGACGTGGTCAATCTGGGCGAAATGCTCGGCGAAATCGCCCAGCAGAATATCGCCGCCGCGCGCTGGGCCGGTGTCGAACTCAGAATCCGGCCTTGTAACCGGTGGGTGAGGGTGGACGCCACGCTCCTTGCCACCATGGTTCAGAACATACTGTCCAACGCACTCAAATACGCACCAAACCATCCGGTACTGATCGGCGTGCGCAGCCATAAGGGAGCGCTGTCGATCAGTGTCCATGATCAAGGGCCGGGGATCGCCGCCGAGCATCTCCCCAACGTCTGGGATGAGTTTTATCGAATACGCCACGAGCGCGACAAGGATGTAGAAGGCGTGGGATTAGGCCTGTCCATTGTCAAGCGACTCAGCCAGATCATCGGCGTGCAGATTCAGATTAAATCCAGAGTGAACCGTGGTACGAGCGTGACCATTCACGGTCTCGAAGAAGTCGCTGCGCCCGTGCAGCAACCGCGCAAAAAAACACTGGGGCACAGCCTGCTCAAGGGCGTTAAAATTTGCCTGGTGGAGGACGACAACAACGTCCTCATGGCCACCGCAGCTTTGCTTGAGCGCTGGGGCTGCGACGTACAGACCGCCAGTTCGGCGGAAGGGTTGAGTACCAACTGCGACATTATCGTGGCCGATTACGATCTGGGTACGAAAGCCAACGGTCTCGATTGCATCGACAGCATCCGCATGGCTCGGGGCTGGGATGTTCCCGCGCTGATTGTCACCGGCCGAGAAGTGGACATGGTCCAGGAGGCATCGCAGGCACGGGACATCTCTGTGCTGTCAAAACCGCTGAGACCTTCGGAACTGCGCCTGACACTGCTGTCAATGTGTGAGAAACCTGTGGAACGGGCCTGATCAACTTAGCGGCGAATGTTAACGTGAACAGTATTTAAGACAGGGAAGCATTGGATGTCGTTGAGAGTCATGGTGGTTGGCGGGTATGGAAATTTCGGCACAATTGTTTGCCGACACCTGATCAACATGCCCAACGTTGTACTTGTGATTGCAGGGCGCAATCCTGAAAGGCTGGCTGAGAGTGTCAGTACGCTGCAAGGCCAATCGGGCGTCATATGTGAGAGCTGGTGTGGTAATGCCATGGGCGCAGAGTTTGGTTCGGCATTGCGCGCGCTGGATATCCAGTGGGTCATCCATACAGGCGGGCCATTCCAAGGCCAGTCCTATGCGGTGGCCCAGGCGTGTATCGAGGCCGGGGTCAACTACTGTGACCTGGCGGACTGCCGAGCTTTCGTCAACGGTATCGGCATTCTCGACGCAGCAGCCAGACAGGCAGGTGTAACCCTGCTCAGCGGCTGCAGCTCGGTGCCTACGCTGTCATCAGCCATCATTGACCAGTACCGTCACCGCTTCAGCCGTATTGATGTCATTGAACATGGCATCTCTTCCTCGGCAAAAATGCCCGGATTGTCCACCGTTGAAGGTGTACTCGCTTACGCGGGCAAGCCGATCAAACAACTGCGAGGCGGTAAAGTCCACGAAGTTTCGGGCTGGCAGGATCTGACGTTACGCAAAATGCAGCATCTGGGTACGCGCGTGCTGGCTAACGTCGATGTGCCGGACATCGACATTTTTGGCAGCCGTTATGGCGCGCACACCCTGAGTTTCAAAGCTGGCTCGGGCCTCAAGCTTGGGGGCGTAGCCAATTACCTGTTGGCGGCCGGCTTGCGCGCAGGGCTGGTCAAGGACCGGATGGGGTGGGCCGCACGACTGCATCGCTGGGGGACGTTATTCGAGCGCTTCGGTGATGGTCTCAGTGCGATGTACATCGATGTCGAGGGTGTCGGTTTGGACGGTAAAGCCCTGAGCATGAATGCCCAGTTAACGGCGGACAACGACAAAGGTCCGGAGATTCCCAGTTGTGCCGCGGTAGCGCTGATGGCGAAAGTCGCTCAGCAGTATCGTCCGCAGCCAGGCGCCCGACCCTGCGTAGGGGAGATCAGCGTTGACGAATATCTGGCAGCTATGAACGATCCGCAGAATATAAAGCTGGCTGTACGCTTTTCAGATGAGCAGGGTTGATCAATGCTTTATCTGGCGATGAAGTATTTGCATGTGATCGCGGCGATCTTCCTGTTCGGATTCGGTATGGGCTCGTTTCTTTATCTGATCGCAGCCAGTCGCACTCGCAACCCACAAGTCATAGCTCATGTCTGTGCGATGGTGGTGCGGTTCGATACCTGGATTACCACGCCCGCAGGCTTTCTTCAGCTTGGTACGGGCTACCTGTTGGTGACGCTTGCGGGGCTGCCGATGACTTCACCCTGGTTGATGATTTCGGTGGCGATCTTCATTGGCGTAGGTGCCCTCTGGCTGCCGGTCCTTGTCCTGCAAAAGAGGATGCATGGGCTGGCATTGAGCGCGGTTGAACAGGGCCTGTCGCTGGATGATCGGTACCACACCCTCTATGAGAGATGGTTCTGGATGGGTGTTTGCGGTTTTCTCGGCATGTTCGTCGTGGTGCTCATGATGGTGACGAAGCTGACACCGTGGCAGTGGTTTGTAATGCTGATGGCCTGATCATTTAAGGCAGTTGGCCGAGCTGCTCGGCCGTCGGGAATCCATCGACCCGGTACCTGATCGGGTAGAGCGTCACGGGCTTCATCAACTCGCCGAACCGGCTTTCAAGTTCGTCCCATTCCACAATGCGCGTATGGGTTGTTCCATCCTGCAGAGGTTGCACAAGCGAAACCCGGTCTGTTTTGGGCAGCAGCGTGATGACGTTTTCTGCCCAGCTACAGATGGAAAAAGTGCTTTCGCCGGACTCATCCGATTTGTAAAGCAAGTAAGACGCAACGAACACATCCTCCTGCTGTTCCTCATGGAGCGCATCAAGAAGCGTCTTTTGTGAATCGTACTCACCCTGAAGAAGCATCCGTTCCAGTGTGGCGAGACGGGCCTGGCTGTCCTCGTCCTGAGGCAAGAACGTGACGACATTTTCGTCCTGATACGTATATAACTGGCTGGAAACGGCGCACCCGGTTTCGATTACCTGAAAGCAGACCTCAATCATGTGGCGAATCCCGTGCTCATCCTTGTCGCCGGCCACCATCAAAACATCGCGTGTTGGCATCATGAAAACGGGCTGTCCCTGCAAGGGGATTCGCTGCAAAACGTCAGGCAGCAGTACCCGACTGATGTCATAACCGTCATTCCAACGACCTACATGAAGTCCCGGCGCGACTTCTTCGAAGCGGTCCTCGGTCTCGTCACGCAGGTTTCGAATTGCAATCGATAATGCTTCGTCCAGCGTGATTCCCCAGTCATCAGGGATACCGTTGAACAAAGTTGATAGTGAATCGGGGTAGTCGACGGCGAGCAGTACAGCGCAATCTTTGCCAAAGGTCCGCTGGGCTATTTCGAACGGTGCATCCGAGCCTTTAGTACGGACCTGATTCAGGCGAATTTCTTCATACGTCGCCAGGTTACGAATAATTGGCCGCAACAGGGGCCTGGTTTGCTCGAAACTCCGGGACGATGCTGAGGGGGCGGAGCTGGCGTTGATGAACGCCGTCACATACCTGGCCACTATTTGAGGCCTTTCGGTTGTATCAGCGTTCTGATACTCGTCAAACGCATTGTGGAGATTCAGGTAGCTGTTATCGCCATGCTCGATTCTGAATTCTTCCGGGCGGTATTCGAGAGGGCCGGTAAAGCCTTTTTCCCGCGCAGCCTCGATGAGGTGTTCGGCGAACTGATCTTTTGTCAGCGGACGATTGAAAAGGCTGTTGAACAGGTTTTTGAGCATACTTTTCAATCCTGCAATGGCATGTTCGAGACCTTGACTCTAGGTCCCGGAGTTGTCGTGGTGAATAGTACAGGTGTGCTATTGAACGCTAAAGAGGGTATGCGATCATTAACGTCAATTAAAAGTTTGTTCGAGTCTTATTGTCAGCAACTCCGGGAGTAAACGCTGGTGCATAAATACGCTTTGGTTCTTGCCGTCCTGTCACCGCTCGTCATCGCTCCAGGCGCGGCAGTTGCCGCAATGCCTGACTGGTGGCTAATCTTCGGAAGTGGGGACCAGCCGAAACGGCAAGTCATTTATGCCGATGCTCTTTCCGTCGCGGACAGTCCTTCGAAATCAGGTGCTGAGCCCACTCGTTCAGTGGATGTTGTTTATGTGTTCGAAGATAAGGACAAACCTCTCTTCACCCTGTACCGGATTGCCTTTCAGTGTAAAGCTAGCCTGTACAGTGTAGATGAATCCAATTCTAAACTGCGTTCGGGCGACGTCACCCAGGGACCGACCAGTACTCAGTGGGAACCGGTTGCCCGCACCATGCTGGAGCGGCCCTATGATTTCGTCTGTAAGGCAAGCACTCGGCGAACCAACGGCATGGTCAAAATAGGTCGACCGGAGCTCGCGACTACGTTGCCGGAGTTCACCTATAGAGCGTTTTGGGCGCCTGAGACTAACGCTCCAAGTCAGTGACAGATAACGCCAGGTCAGCGTTGCCATGCCTTGAAGAAGCAGGCGTGCGCTGACCGTAAACCTGGTTAGTTAGCTCACACTCGACACAAAAAGCTTAATATTTGCGAAAAATCGGATCAGAGCAGGCGGTGTACAGGACCTTGCATTCACGGCCACCGCTATCTTCTTTACAACTGGCCATCGCCAAATCAATCGCTCTCTGTTCCGAAACGGAGCCTTGTACGACGCTATTGATTTCACTGGAGATCAGTGCGACACACTGGTTTTTATAGGCCAGGTTCACCTTGCAGTCAGTGGCTCCTCCTAGAGCGCATCGATGCAGGGCTACCGACCTCGCTTCCTCTTCGGTTAACTTGCCGACCACCGCTCCGGACTCGCCAGTTGCATCCGAACCTGCAACTGCTCCCCATGTTTTTATCCATTCGCCGGTCATGCGGGGAGGTGCACTTTGACTGGTCTGCGGGTCATCCGGAATGCATTGAATGCTGCCCGCCTGAACGCCCATAGGGCACCTTGTCTGCGCTCCGGCTTGCAGGCTGAATAACAGCAGCGAAATACTCACCAAGTGAACTTTAAATCCCATCTTTTTAATCCTGTGGCAGTAACTGACTATCAGAGTGGATTATTGGATTTAGATAACGGTGCGCATTAACCGCCATAGCATTGCGCATAGGTGAAATCGATGAGGCGCTTGTCTGAAACGTCCTGCAAAGTGGACGGCTGTACCTGGAAATGGCCAAACATATCGTCGTTACAGATCATCACGGTTTTGCGCTGCGCACCTTCCTGCAGGACGCAGAGGCCGCCAAAACTGTGATTACCTCCGGCTACACCCACCGGCAGATCAATCAGTCGGCTGCAACCAATCACCTGGCCGTTTTGCTTGCGCTGTTTCAGCGACTGGTTGAATGAGTCGATCCGGGAGTCGGGATCTCGGACAGGCATCACATTTACGCATTCGCTACTGGCGGTCTGGTTGGCTTCGCCCGGCAGCTTGCAGTCCGGGTAAGCCTCACCGTCGAGTATATTTTTCTCATTACGCGCCAGCATGGCGATGCGAGAGGTATATGCCTGTTGCAGGCAGGTCGTATCCTGGCAAAGGCCACGACTGTAAGTGATCCAGTTGCGTTGTTCTTTAGCCAGCGCTTTCTTGCCATACGCATCGGTCGCAGCCAGTGCCGTCTTATAGGCTTGCTGCAGTTTGCCATCCAGCGCGGATGTCTCGGCATCGCTACAGATCAGCTTTTCCGTATCGGTCGAGGCCTTGTTGCAATCGAAACTGGCAGCCAAAGCGCAATGCGATAGCCCTGCAAGGCTCAGCGCAAAGATAAGCTTCATCGCGCGCGTAGACGTAGTTTTTATCGATAAGCAGGCCGGGTTTGGTGAATACGACTGGGTCATGACCCGATCTCCTCAAGTTGCTTGTGGATGATGTCTTGCAACAGCACAACCTCGGTTTCTTCATTAACGGCGGGTCAAACCAGCATCACGAGATAATTCCTGCAGTGCGCTCCGTGCGCGGTCTTGAATCTTCTTCCAGTCCTTGAGCGCGAAGCGCACATAGTTGATCTTCACGGCCACCTTCGTCCCGGGCATGACAAACGTGTGCTCACACTCGGGTAACTGGCGCTCCTTGCTGCGTATCAGCTTGCCGTCACGATATTCCACGCCGGACTCTTGGACTTCGCGCGATGTGCACTTGATGATCGTCTCGATTTGACCTCGCGTATCGCGCGCCACGTACCAGTCCATGTAATAGCTGGCGTCCATGATGGAGTTGGATGGCTTCAGTCCCTTCGCCAGATAGTGCGCGCGATACGTAGCAACATCGGCGTAATAAGGTGTAAGCCCATCGACCTCCTTGCCTTTGATACGCGTCTGGATATCCATTTCGGGCGCATCTTCGCCAGAACCGTCTGGCACGGTTTGTCGTCGCATAAACGCCTCGGCGCTTACCCGGTCGAGGTAGACATAACCAATGTTCACCGTGCGCGTGGCCACATCCAGTGTCAGGTGTGTTCGTTCGCCTGGCGCGAAGGGCGTCAGGTCCGGGTATTCGAGATACAACCCAAAGCTGCCATCAAAGTTCGGTCCCATCTGGTCATCGAAATAGTTGGCGGGAATGCGCAGAGAGTAGGGGCCCACGCAGGCATCCATGACGGGCGGCGGCACCGTGCCGGGATCCTGTGGACCGCCGCGCTGCCTGATGCATCCCTGCTCATTGGTCACGGCGCTTGTTTCGCTCGCACTCACGATGGATATGTCCGCGACCAGACAGACAGCGCCAACGAGGGCCAGTGGAAGTCTCATGCAAATGAACCGTCTGGAAGACTGGCTTCATTTCTCAAGTCTGGCTTCTGGCGCATAGCTCTACTGAGCGGGCACGGCATTTGGTTTGTCGCCAGCCGATTCGTTATTTGCCGCTCGGGCGAGGCTGGAGAGGTAAGGGTATTGCGCCTCTTTTTGCGGGCCGGAAGTATTGAACGGGTCGAAGCTGTTGGAAATCAATATCGCGAGGGCTTTCATATCTGCATCTCGCTCGCCGAGCCATACGAGGTCGAATGCACGAATCTCATTCCCGCGTTGCGTATAGTGACGCCAGAACTTAAGTGGACCACGGGAGCCCGCAGTAACGAATGAATCAGCATGCCTGGCATTGTACGTAACAGTGGACTTGTGGTCGCTGGCGAGATTGTTGTAAATCTTATCAATCTGGCCGGGCTTCATATTGACCAGCCGCTCAACCCGCAATGAAACACTGCTGTCCTCAGTATTCAGATTCACGGTATTGGCGTTTGGGCTGGTGAGCACAGTAAGTAGTTTTGCGGGGTAACCGAGTCTCACCCCGGTCTTGGGCTCAGTTCCGGTGGTCCAGCCGAATGCTATTCGCTTATTCAGCGCTGAACCACCCAGATGCATGGCCAGGTCGGCGTTCAGTAGACCGGTGCCGGGCTGTTTATACTGTTGCTGAATAGCTGCAATGGCATAGCGGGTGTCTTTGTCAAAGTTGCCGTTAATAGGGCCTTGATAAAAACCGCCCCAGATCAGTCCTTCCTGAATCAGCTTGCGCTCATCAAGGTTCAGTGAGGCTTCGGTGTTATCGACAGGCAGAGTAGAGGCGGAATTGGCCGGGGCCACAGACCCGGCCAATGCGCTCAGCGGCTGCCAGCTGCATGTCGCCGCCACTGTGATGAACGCGACTCGCAGCAGTTGATTTTTCCAGCCTACGGGCAAACGGTTGTGAACGGTATCTAGCGTCAATTGAAAAGCCTCTGTGCTCTCGTGCCTGATCAAAAAGTCGTGGAAAAGTAATCCTGCGATGATCATCTGTAAGTTACAGGGGCAGGGCATTTTTCCAATAGCACACCCGTACTATAGGTTCGGTTTTAACGAGTATGTTATTAAGACATTCAGACTGGACGTACCTTTACACATCGGCAGCGTCCCGCCATAAAAGACCTCCAGAACTTGGCTTGACGCCAATACCGGCTTTCCTGATCGCGGTGTACATCACGCGATCACAAATGACTGACGATTTCTTCTCGGCCATGCGGAATACATGGGCAGAACCCACAAGATCCTTTTTGAAGGCGAGATGTGCGCCGCCAGCAAAGGTCATTATCCTGAACGGCTTTCCAGTCTCGAATTCATGACCTGTGCGAACCTGGTAAGTAGATTTTTCTTCGTCTAATGCCGCGATCATGCGTACAACGTCACAGAGGTAATGCGGCGGGCCATCTGAACCATCCGGCAGCGTGTAGTCACTGGCCAGAAACTCGAATCCATCTGGATCTATGGATTCGAAGACCTGCTTCAGACGCTCGGAAACCAGCCAGTAACCGCTGAATCCACCTTCAAGATCACGAGGCATTCGCTTTGACTTGTTGGCATGCACCAAATGCGGCACCTCTGGCAGTGCAGGAAATCCTCCGTTTACAGGCCTGAGAATGCGGCTAGGAGGCGTTAAAAGTGCATCCAGGTTGTCGATCTCAACGTCCGTACCGGGCCCACCGCCGCGCGGATCACTCTGCAGGACATAGAACTGTTCTTTTTCCGGTAATTGCCTGGTAGTCATTTGCGCTTCTCTTGCCAGAGTCTGCCGAGTCTTCGGTCAGAGAAATTGCGGATAGCCACTCTTTACGCGTTTCAGAACAGCCGCGATAAGAGGGTGCGGCGTAGCGCAAGGCAGTTCCTTTATCACCGACCACGGCCCATCAACCAGTACGTGACCCGTTGGAAGATCCGCTTGCGTGGCTCAAACAGGGTCGACACTGCATAGGCGTCGCAGAACAGGAACGTTAAAAACACATCGTGGGTGTTGTGGGCGATTCGACGTGACTGAGGGAACAGATTGAGTCGTGCGTCTTTCTCCGCCATTTCCAGAAAGCGCTGCGCGGCGGTCTTGCCTGTATCCCACTGAGACAAGACTGTGGGGCCTGCAGCACGCAGGCTGTCTGAGTACTCCTGGGGCCAGTTGCCAAGCTGTGGACGCAGCTGACTGTGTACCGCATCCCAGCGCAGCAACAGCGCACGGCTTTCAATCGTCCACCTGAAAAAACAGGCAAGTTCATCCAGATCCGCCCGAAAGTAGGCGTCGCAGGCGGCGACGCTCCAAAAGTGGCTGATTCGTCCAAGCTGTGTTCCGACCTTGGGGCTAAGGCGGCCGGGAGCTGAAAGATGAGCTTCCACGGCACTGGTGTAGCGGTCGATATCGCCCGAGGTCCGGGCCCGATCAAGCCATTGCCTGCATTCCGGTATCAAGGACTTCAACGAGGGGGACAACTGCATGGCTGACTCCTCAGCGTGAATTAATCATGGCGCGTTCATCGGAGCGGATTTATCCGGGAGGTCGGTAGTCCTGATGATAAGGATGTTGTGAATGCACCCGCCTGTTCGCGAATGAATTTGCCCTGATTAACAATTATAAGCGACTGATTTAGTTTGATTTTACCCGTAGGAGCGCGCTTGCCCGCGATTCGGTGCGTCAGCGAAAAATGTGTTGCCTGACCAGATGCCATCGCGGGCAAGCGCGCTCCTACAAGTCTCCGTTTGCTGCACGACAGTGTGGTGCCATGGACACCGGGGGCCACAAGATTTGTACCAGCCACGAGTGTTTGCTTCGGCCTACAGATTGGCAGCATCTTCGAACCACAGCCCGTCAGAGTGACTCTTGGCGCCAATCCCGGCCTGTCGAACCGCATCCCGAAATGCTTTATCGCAGACAACCAGACGGCCGGAGTAGGGGACGCGGAAAATCTGCGCCGAACCGACGACGCTTTGATGGAAAGCGAGCCTCGCGCCGCCGCAGAGGTTATAGAATTTTCCATTCACGAATTCATCGCTGATCTCGACGTTTAACCTGGAAGCTTCTTCATCTACCGCATCAAGAACGCGCACGATGTCACAAAGGAAATAAGTGGGCCCCACCGAGCCATCGGGCAAATGGAATGTGCATTCGGCAAACTCAAAGGCCAGTGGATCTATCTCTTCGAAGACCTTCTTCAGCCGCTCTGAAACCAGCCAGTAGCCGCTGAATATGCCTTCAAGGTCGCGCGGCATTTTGCCTTTCCTGGGGTCATATTCAAGCTGCGGTATCTGGCGTAGCGGCGGGAAACCACCTTCAGGGGGCCGCAGGATACGGCGCGGCGGTGTCAGTAACTCGCGTTCATTCGAAAAGATGACGCCGTAGGGCCCCCAGTTACTTCGGATGTCGGGCATCAGCGTGTAGAACTCGTTTGCTTTGGGGCTGTTATGCGCTGTCACGGCTGCCATGATCATCAGAACTTTTTAAATATCGGATCTGTGCATGCGCTATAGATAACTTCACAGGCTTGCCCATTTACTTCCTGACACTTGGCCAGCGCGTCTTGATTGGAAATTTCTTTGCTCTTTGCACTGTTAGTAGCGCTGCGCCCGGAACCAGGAGGGGAGGCCATCGATACGCACTGATTTTGATACGCTAACGTCACAATGCAGTCCGACGCTCCTGCGGCCTTGCATTGGTCAAGCGCTTGCTCTTCAGCTTCAGCTTTCGACAGTCGTCCAATGGAAGTCCATGCTTCCCCACGACTATCCGATCCAGAAATCGCTCCCCAGGTTTTAATCCATTCCCCGGTTGGCCGTGAAGGCGCGGAGTTCGCTCGTGAGGTCCCCGAGTCAGGTCCGCACTGAGGGCTGCCAGGGGCGACGCCGCTTGGGCAAGCCGTCTGCGAAAAGGCCGGAGTAGAGACAGCGAGTACCAACAGTGAAAATAACGTGGCACGAATCATATTGATCACTCGACCTCGACGAACCTTTAAATACCTGTCCAGCGGGAAACAGTAATTGACCTGCTGATGATTTTCGATAGCACAGGTGTGCTATTGATTTATCGACTGCAGTCCGTAAGTTGGTTACTAGAAAAAAACGGCGCTCACCAAGAGCCAGGAAGTGTCATGTGCGCCTGTCGAAACGTTGCGGAGCGCCAAACTCGATGTTGTTTATTTACGCAGTGGGGCAGTTTCAGGTCCCTATGCATATTATCCGCGGTGGCAGTAAATGGGCTCAATCCTCCATAAGGGCGTAGCGATGAAGCGAGCTATTAATATTTGCTGTGCTGCTTTTTGTTTTACCTCTTTGATGTTGCCTGCATCAACCATGGCGCAACAATCACCGCTAAAAGCGGGCACTTATGCGACTGAGGGTGGTTGGGGGCAACTGGTCATTGGCTCCGCTGGAGTGAAGGGTAGCCAGACTTTCTCACTGGACACCGAAAACGCCGGTAGTGGCTGCACGTTTTCCGGCCGGTTGAATCCGGGAGGAAGCGCGGTAGTTTACGAAGGCGATGCCCCGAGCCAATGTTCACTGGAACTGACCATCGCGCCCAACGGGTTAGTGGTGAGTACCTCTACAAAAGAGCAGTGTCGCGAGTATTGCGGCAGCAATGGCAGTTTCGAAGGTGATTACCGCTATGTGCCGGCCTGCTGCGCTCAACCCGCGCTGGACAAGACGCGCCGACTGTTCAAAAAGCTCTACGAGGAGAAAAAATACGCCCAGGCCGAGACGACCCTGGCGCCTGTTTATCGTGAGTGCCTCGGCACAATGGGATTGATGGATGAGGGCGGTCTGCGCAATGACTATGCGCTCACGCAGTACAAATTGAAGGATAAAGCTGGATGCCTGGCGACGCTGTCGAAATATCGCCAGGATGCTGCGATGGCAGATGATGCAATTACCCAGGACATGTCACCTGCCGTCGTCGACGATTATTTGAGCGTGATCCATGCTGCGCGCACGAACATTGCGCTCTGCGTGAAATAACGGTTATTCAAGGGGAATGAAACTCGCGATGAACATCGGTGACCAAGGATAAGCCGGTTCCGACTTCAGTATTTTCTGAACAGCGGTTCGGTACACTCTGAGTACAAGACCTTGCATGTCCCTCCGCCACTCTCATCACACACCTTTTTCACGCCACTCTCTGCAAGCTGTTGGATTGGAGACGACTGGAAAAAAGTGTCCACCTGAGACGCAGCGAGCGCAGCGCATTGATTCCGATAAAACAGCTGAACGGCACAATCATTTGCTCCGCCCTTTGCACATTGTTTGATGGCAGAGATCTTCGCATCGCCCTCGGATAGTTTGCCAACAACGGTTCCTACTTCGCCTGTGGAGCGAGACATTGCAATCGCCCCCCAGGTCTTGATCCATTCGCCGGTGGGACGAGCAGGAGCCGAATCGGCCCTTGATGTCCCAGAGTCCGGCCCGCACTGAGGGCTGCCGGGAGCAACACCGCCCGGGCAAGCCGTCTGGGCAAATGCCGAAGCAAACGCTGTGAGCATCAGCGAAGAAAACGCCGTGGTACGTAGCATGGCAATGACTCTATTCAATGAACCTGCAATCTGGTTCAGTTGAAAAACAGTAATTGACCTGCAGATGATTTTCGATAGCACAGGTGTGCTATTGATTTATACGTCGTCCAGGCGCCGCGCTGTCTCGCGGTGAACATAGGACTTGTAGGAGCTGCCGAAGGCTGCGATCGCGGTGTGTCAGGACAAGGTGCTTCGCAGCCTTCGGCAGCTCCTACAGAAAACGTATTTCAATCCAGCGTTTGCATGTTGTTTGATGAAGGAAGGGAAAGGCGCCGAATAAATTACGGAACACCTGAAATATCGAAGGGTACAGACCTTATGCACCCACCTCGAATATCACCCCTTCAAGGCCCAGGATCTCGCCGCTACTCGAGTACAGCCCGACGCCGGTTTCACACACTTCCTTGATTCGGCCATCGGCACAACATATCCGGTATTTCAGCTGAAATGGCTCACGCTTGAGCAGTGCGCATTGCACGCAGTACCAGACATAGTCGCTGTATTCCTCAAGAATCAATGCGCCATAGCTTTGTTCGCGAGTCAGTTGTTCGGCGGAGTAGCCAGTCAGGTGCAGGCAGCCTTCACTGACGTACTGCATGCGCCAGGCGCGCGCGTTTTCACCCTTGTAAATCAGCGCCGGCAAGTCGTTGACCAAGCCGCTGACACTGATCGTAGTGGTGGCCTGCGGGGCCTGTTCAGTGAGCGTTATCGGGTCATGCCCTTGGGGCTGCGCTTCATGACGATGCATCCAGGACGCCAGCTCCAGGCGTGAGTGCAGGTCAAACTTGCGCAGGAGGTTGCGCACATAAATCTTTACCGTGCCATCGCTGATGCCCAGCTCCCGGGCGATCTGCTTGTTGTTGAGGCCGTCCCTGATCAGGCTGAGGGTTTGCGTTTCGCGTTCGGTCAGCGAATGGGTGGTCGATAACGGCGAAGGCGCGGGGCTGATTGTGTGCATTTTTTCCTCCCGTCTTGTCGATATGAATGCTGTAAGACAGCAAATTCCATGCCTCTGACTGTCAACTACCCCTTTGGGAGTAGCTCATCGTGAGGATTGAGCGTGCATGCCGCATAGGAAATTATCTTGCCCATGAGGAAACACCTCAGGGCAATTCCGCCCTCGTCAGCACGAGGATCGACATGAACAATCCGATTGCAGCGTCGCGCCCTGTCAGCCTGCCGACGTATGACGCAGTACCACCCATGCAGTTGTCCCGTGATTATTTGCTGGTGACCCAGACGCAAGGCCTTGAGCTTCATGCCGAGCTACAAGACCGGGTTGCACAAGCCCGCCGCCTGACGCACCTGGCCTTGCCCGAACTGGAAGATCTGCCCACGTTACAGCGGGTACTGGCCGAGCATTTACGCAGCAGCCATGTCGGTGTGCAGTTGCATGTGCAGGGCGATGAGTCGTTTCTCTGGAAGGTGCGCACGGTAGCCGTTGACGCGGGGCTACTGACCGATGAAATCACGTTGAGCCTGAACTCGGGACCGGGCGAGGGCGGTAACCGTTCGGTGTTCTGCGTGCACTGTGCCACATTGCAGGACGCTACTGATGCCGCACTGCACACCTGTTGCCAGTGCGCTGTAGTGCTTGAAGTTCGCCAGCACTTTTCCCCGCGTTTGGGCGCGTATATCGGAGTTTGCGCCGATGCCGACCGACCATACGGGGAGGCCTGCGCATGAGCCGCACGATTGCTGTTCGAGTGGCGCAAACCCACTTGCTGACGCCGATGGTGCGCGAACTGTTGCTGGAGCCGCTGAGTGGTTCGTTGCCAGCGTTTTCAGCGGGCAGCCATGTGCAAGTGCACTTGCCCAATGGTCGGCGCAATGCCTATTCGCTGCTGGGTGATCCCGCTCAGACGGGCCATTACCGCATCGCCGTGCGTCGTCAGTCGCAGTCACGCGGTGGCTCGCACTTTATCCATGACGAACTGGACGTCGGTGACCGGCTGACCATTTCGGCACCGGCCAATCTGTTTCCCGTACACAGCAAAGCGCGCCAGCACCTGTTGATCGCCGCAGGCATCGGCATTACGCCGTTCATGGCGTATTGCGCGGAGCTAACGCGTCAGGGCCAGGATTTCGAGCTGCATTACGCCTGCCGTCCCGGCATCAGCGATGCCTATCTGGACACGTTGCGCGAGCAGTTGGGGCCACGCCTGCATGTGTATGCCAGCCCCACGCGACGACTGGATCTGAACACGTTGCTGAGCCAGCGCCCACTGGGCACACATGTTTACGCCTGTGGCCCGCAAACGTTGATCGATGCCTTGCGCGAGCAGAGCCAGGCGCTGGGCTGGCCGGCCAGTCGCGTGCACTGGGAGGCGTTCGCCGCCCCGGAGCCTGGTAATCCCTTCGATGTGCACCTCGCACGTAGCGGTCGACAGTTAAAGGTCAATGCCGAGGACAGCCTGCTAGAAGCCCTGGAAGCGGCTGGCATCGAGGTGCCCAACCTCTGTCGCGGCGGGGTCTGCGGGCAGTGCCAGACAGCCTATATAGACGGCGCGGTCGAGCATCGTGATCTGTTTCTCAGCGACCACGAACGCAGCACTCACCTGATGCCCTGTGTGTCGCGCAGTTGCGGCAGAGCGCTGGTACTCGATATCTGATTGTGGAGTTTTGTCATGACCCTAGCCTTCAAAGCGCCGCAAACCTACTGCGACGACTTCAGCTTTCGCAATAGCCCGCAGGCCATCGCGCGCTTCCCGTTTCCGTTTCCTGAAGACCAGTACATGTATTCAGTGAACATCGAGCCTGCGATTTCCCGTGATCCGGGCTCGATCTTCGAGCACCTGTTCGACATCGACGAACATTACCTGTCCGAGACCGCCGAACGAGCCCGCGTACTGGAACGCGACCCTGGGCGCTGTCTGGTCATGCCGCATATGACGCTGGCCGCCTGGGACATGGTGCAGGTGCTTATGGAGCATCTGTCTGAAGACTATCCGCAGCACTTTCAACTGCAGCGCGACGGCGACGCCTGGCACTGGCAGAACCTGCCCATGGGTATTGATCAGCGCTTCACGTTCGGTGATCCGGCGAGCCTGCCGTGCGAGCCACTGGAGTACATCACCCGCCAGTTGCAGGGCGACTTCGCTGTGCTCGATCAGCGCGATGGTGACCTGTTCATGGACGCGGGCATGGTCACCTGTCCGGCCGACTGGTCATTGCGTTTCGACGCTGGCATGAGCTTCAAACAATGGCACTCGCCTGTACCGATGGCGCACCAGATGGGCATCTTCGACCGGGCGCTGAAATACCTGCTGAATGTGCAGGTCGGCCAGCCGGTGCGTCGCCTGAACTGGACGTTGACGATCAATCCGCGACTGGATTCGTCGCCGGAAACCTTTCATGAATGGGGCAACGACCGTGGCAAGGTCACCGCCGAAAACGCGGGGCGACTGGTTCATCTGCGCGTCGAGATGCAACTGATGATGCGCCTGCCGCGCTCCAATGCGCTGATGTTCGGCATTCGCACCTACTTGATCAGCATGGACGAACTCGTCACCAATCCGGCCTGGGCGCAGCGCATGCATCGGGTGATTCGCGATTTGCCCGAGGCCATTGCCGACTACAAGGGCATGACCCGTTATCGGCAGGTCCTGATCGACTGGCTGCGACGCTTTGATTTCGATACCTGAGATCAGGCCTGACTTCCAGCTCTGACCTCAAACCCTCACTCAATCCAAGAGGAATACTCCATGACTCATTCATGGCGCACCCCTGCGCTTCGCGAACGGCATCTGGCCCTTGGCTCACAGCTGGAAGACTGGAACGGCATGCCCACCGCCTGGACCTACGACAGCGATCTGGCGGACCACCATGAGGCCATTCGCACCCGCGCCGGGTTGATGGACGTGTCGGGACTGAAGAAGGTGCATTACGTCGGCCCGCACGCCGAAAACCTGCTTCAGCAGGCCACCACCCGCGACATCGCCAAGCTGTATCCGGGCAAATCGGTATACGCCTGCATGCTTGATGAAGACGGAAATTTTGCCGACGACTGCATTGTGTACCGCACCAGCCCCAATGCCTTCATGGTTGTGCATGGAGCGGGCAGCGGCCATGAGTTGCTGGTGCGTTCGGCACTGGGCCGTCAGGTCGCGGTGTTGTTCGATGACGACCTGCACGATCTTTCGCTGCAAGGACCGAAGGCCGTGGATTTCCTCGCCGATCACGTACCGGGTATTCGGGATCTGGCGTATTTCCACCATCTGCAAACCCGCTTGTTCGACCGCCCGGTGATGATCTCGCGCACCGGCTACACAGGGGAGCGCGGCTACGAAATTTTCTGCAAGGCTGCCGATGCCCCGCTGATCTGGGACGGCATTCTTGAGCAGGGCCGCGACCTGGGCATTATCCCGTGCGCTTTTACCGCACTGGACTGGCTGCGTGTCGAAAGCTCACTGCTGTTTTTCCCCTACGACAACTCGCAGATGTACCCCTTTGCCGATCAGAAGGCCGGCGACAGCCTCTGGGAACTGGGCCTGGATTTCACCGTGTCGCCCGGCAAACAGGGGTTTCGGGGGGCTGAGGAGCATTACCGACGCCAGGGCTCCGAGCGCTTCAAGATATTCGGTGTACTGCTCGACGGTCAGGTGGCGGCTCAGGGTGGCGACACCCTGTGGTTCGAGGGCCGCGAGGTGGGCTTGATCACCTGCGGCATGTACTCGCGTCTGACCGGCAAATCCATGGCGATCGCCCGGGTCCAGCCGCACATTGCCGAGCAGGGCGTCGCCCTGGAAGTGCGGGGCAGCCTGAGCGTGAAGGCAATCAGCCACAGCTTGCCGTTCGATGACCCCGAGAAGAAAAAACGCACGGCCAAGGGCTGAGTACGCGATTTTTTCATGACAAGAGAACATGCCATGTCCACCTCCCACTACATACTCAACGTCCAATGCCCGGCGACCTCGGGCATTGTTAGCGCCGTGACCACATACCTGGCCGAGCGCGACTGTTACCTGAGCGAACTGGCGCAGTTCGACGACGAGCACACCGGGCGCTTTTTCATGCGGGCGGTGTTTCGCTTCAATGCGGGCACCACTGGCGATATTGAGTCGTTGCGCCAGGGCTTCGACGATGTTGCCATGCCCTTCGACATGCAATGGGCGCTGCACGCGGGCGATAAACCGCTGCGGGTGCTGCTGATGGTCAGCAAGTTCGACCATTGCCTGACTGACCTGCTGTATCGCCACCACAAGGGCGAGTTGAGCATGCACATCACCGCCATAGTTTCAAACCACCTGGACCTGCGGCCGATGGCTGAGCGCGAGGGCATCCGCTTCGTGTATCTGCCCGTCACGCCTGACACCAAGGCGCAGCAGGAAGCCGAGTTGATGAGCATCATCGAGCAGACCGGGACCGACCTGGTGGTGCTTGCGCGCTATATGCAGATTCTGTCCGATGATTTGTGTCACAAGCTCGCCGGGCGGGCGATCAATATTCACCACTCGTTTTTACCCGGCTTCAAGGGCGCCAGGCCCTATCACCAGGCTTATGCACGGGGCGTAAAACTGATCGGCGCAACGGCGCATTACGTCACCGGCGACCTCGACGAGGGGCCGATCATCGAGCAGCAGGTGCAACGGGTCGAGCATGACCACAGCCCGAACGACCTCGTCGCCATCGGCCGGGATACGGAGACCGTGGCGCTGTCGCGGGCCCTCAAATACCACCTGGAACATCGCGTATTCATCAACCACGACAAGACGGTGATCTTCCGATGAGCCCCCGATGTTCGTCACCTGCCTGATACGCAACGCCTTGGTTGCCAGCCGCTTGTACTGCCTGTGAGGCATCGAGCTTTTCTCATTGCGGAGAATCGAACATGAAAAAACGAGTCGCGATTATTGGTGCGGGCCCCTGCGGACTGGCTCAGTTGCGGGCCTTTCAGTCGGCCGTGGAGTCGGGTGCATGCACGTCGGAGCAGGCCCCCGAACTGGTCTGCTACGAGAAGCAGGCTGACTGGGGCGGTATGTGGAATTACACCTGGCGCACCGGGCTGGATGAGCATGGTGAACCGGTTCACGGCAGCATGTACCGCTATCTGTGGTCGAACGGCCCAAAAGAGTGCCTGGAGTTTGCCGACTACAGTTTCGACGAGCATTTTGGCCGTCCCATCGGCTCTTATCCGCCGCGCGAGGTGCTCTGGGATTACATCAAGGGCCGGGTCGAAAAAGCCGGTGTGCGTGACTATATCCGTTTCAACACGGTGGTGCGCAGCGTGAGTTTTGACGAGGTACAGGAGCGGTTCACTGTCACCGTTCATGATCACAGTAGCGACCTGACCAGCAGCGAAGTCTTCGATTATGTGGTGGTCGCGAGTGGGCATTTCTCCACACCCAATGTGCCGCATTTTCCGGGTTTCGAGAGCTTCGCCGGGCGCGTGCTGCATGCGCACGATTTCCGCGATGCTTTGGAATTCAAAGACAAGGACGTCTTGATCGTCGGCAGTAGTTATTCGGCCGAAGACATTGGCTCGCAGTGCTACAAGTACGGCGCGCGGACCATCACCAGCAGCTATCGCAGTGCACCGATGGGTTATCACTGGCCGGAGAATTGGGAAGAGAAGCCACTGCTGACTCATGTGCAGGGCAATCGCGCCTTCTTTGTCGACGGCACGAGTAAAGCAGTCGATGCGGTGATTCTGTGCACCGGCTACAAACATCATTTTGCTTTTCTGCCCGAAGAGCTGCGCCTCAAAACGGGCAACCGCCTGTGGCCGCTGAACCTGTACAAAGGCATTTTCTGGGAAGCCAACCCGCGGCTGATCTACCTGGGCATGCAGGACCAGTGGTACAGCTTCAATATGTTCGACGCCCAGGCCTGGTACGCCCGCGATGTCATTCTGGGGTGCATCGATTTACCGGATAAAGCCCACATGGAGGCGGAAAACCTGGCTTGGCGCCGTGAGGAAGAAACCCTTGAAACCGCGCAACAGATGTTCGAATTTCAGGGCGAATACATCCGCCAATTGATCGAAGCCACTGACTACCCCAGTTTCGATATCTCGCAGGTGAATCAGACCTTCCTGCAATGGAAGAAAGACAAGTACGAAGACATCATGGGCTATCGCAACAACTGCTATCGCTCGCTGATCACCGGTACGCTGGCCACCGTTCACCACACCCCCTGGCTCGACGCGCTGGACGATTCGTTAGAGACCTATCTGGCCAGCGATGGTTTTGATCGCCTGAAATCTGCAGGTTGAGGTTGCCATGAATCTTCCTGTCACAAGCCGGCCCCTGGAGCCGGCCTTGTTTGCCCGCACGCCTGGTTACGAGCGCCACCGGGTTGCGCCGGGTGGGTTGACGGTGATTGCCTTGCAGGCTGGGGATCGCTTGCAGGTCATTGATCTTGAAGGTGACCAGGCCGCTGAATTGCTGGCCTTTCTCGCCGATGGCCGCGAAGCGCTCTCGGCGTTGGGTTTGCAACGTACTCCCGGGGCACGCTTTATCGGCCAGAGCCTTGGCCAGTCCAGTCGTGAGGCGCAGCATGCTGTGGCGGGCCTGACGCAGCGCGGGGTGGATTGCCGTCATCTCGCGGATGCGTGCAGCCTCTGGCCGAGCGCCACACCGGCAGGCTTCAGCCGCGCAATGACCGCCAGTGCCGATCTGTTGGTGGTGGTCGCCGCACCGGGTGGGCGCGCATCGGTGGATGAACAGGGCAGGGCCAGCGAGTTGCGTCTGATCATTGAACGGGCCAATCCGACAGCATTGTGGGTGCCACCGCTGCCAGCGCCTTTGGGTGAGGTCATTGACGAGTTCACCATTACGCCGGGTACCGCGCGGGACTATCGAGTGGGCGCGGGTCAGTTCATTCAGGTAATTGACGTCGCCGGACGCCAGTGCTCTGACTTTGTCGCCTTCGATCGGCGCGGGCTGGATGTCGGCCGAGAAATTGACCTGGACCCCACGGTCACCCGCACCCTCAACGGCAGCGCCTATCCGGGGCCAGGCCTGTTCAGCCGTTTCTTCGACCGCAACCTGCAACCGATGCTGGAAGTGGTGCGTGACACGGTCGGCCGCCATGACACCTTTGCCTTGGCCTGCACCGCACGCTATTACGAATCCCAGGGCTACTTTGGCCACGAAAACTGCAGCGATAACATCAGCCGCGTGCTGGCCGCGCATGGTGTACAGGGGCGGGCGGGGTGGCCTGCGATCAACTTCTTCTTCAATACCGGCATCGATGCCCATCAGCACCTGACCCTCGATGAGCCATGGTCTCGTCCCGGTGATTACGTGTTGCTCAAGGCTATGACCGATCTGCTCTGCGCCAGTAGCAGTTGCCCGGATGACATCGACCCGGCCAATGGCTGGCAGCCCACCGATATTCATGTTCGCGTGTATTCCGAAAAGGAGCGTTTCAGTATCGCCATGACCACACGACAGACAGCTGACGCCGACCCGGTGCTGACCCGCAAAAGCGGTTTTCATGCGGGCACTTCAAGCCTGACCCGACAGTTCACCGACTATCGTGGCTTCTGGACCCCAAGCCGCTTTGATGGCTACGGCGCCCTTGAGGAATACCACGGCTGCCGTGAACGGGTAGCCGTGATGGACCTTTCGGCGCTGCGCAAATTCGAAGTGCTTGGCCCGGATGCCGAAGCGTTGCTCGACTATTGCCTGACCCGTGACGTACGCAAACTTGCCATCGGCCAGGTGGTGTATTCAGCGATGTGTTACGAGCATGGTGGCATGCTCGATGACGGCACTTTACTGCGACTGGGCCAGGATGCGTTTCGCTGGATCGGCGGCGAAGACCATGCCGGTGTATGGCTGCGCGAGCAGGCCGAAAAACTCGGCATGAAAGTGTGGATCAAGAGCGCTTCCGAACAGATTAGCAACGTCGCGGTGCAAGGCCCGCTGAGCCGTGAATTGCTCAAGCAGATGATCTGGACACCAGGCACCCAGCCTGCCCTGGAAGAACTTGGCTGGTTCCGTTTTCTGACTGGACGCCTCGATGACCATAACGGCCCGGCGCTGATGGTTTCGCGTACTGGTTACACCGGCGAACTGGGTTTTGAAATCTGGTGCCACCCCGATCACGCGATGCAAGTCTGGGAACGGCTCTGGGCGCTTGGCAAACCCTTGGGGTTGGTGCCACTGGGGCTTGAAGCCCTGGACATGCTGCGCATCGAGGCCGGGCTGGTATTTGCTGGTTACGAGTTCGACGACCAGACCGATCCGTTTGAAGCAGGGATTGGGTTTTGCGTGCCACTCAAAAGCAAAACCGCCGATTTCATTGGTCGCGAAGCGCTGTTGCGGCGTACCGCTCAGCCTCGACACAAGCTGGTGGGACTGGTGCTGGAAGGCAATGAAGTGGCGGCACATGGCGATTGCGTGCGGGTGGGAAGAGCTCAGGTAGGGGTGATCACCAGCGCGACGCGCTCTGCGGTGCTGGGGCGCAACATCGCGCTATGCCGACTGGATGTTGGGTATTGCGAACCGGGGACGACCGTGGAGGTCGGCAAACTTGATGGTCAGCAAAAGCGTATTCGCGCGCACGTGGCTGCCAGTACCGTGGCGTACGATCCAGACAAACTCCGGGTTCGTAGCTGAAGTCTTTCCATCGGTTAAAGGCGCCAGTGCAGGATGTATCTTGCACTGGCGCTTTTTTCTTTTAATTGGAAAGGAGGGGGCGTGCAGCTGCGTCCCCCTCAGAGCCATAGCTTTCTTCATCGTCAGAAATGCCGCCTTCCCGGATGAATCCGGTCCCACAGGGATCGCGTTGGATTTGAGGTTGGCACATACCCCGTGGGAGCGAATTCATTCGCGAAGAGGCCGTTACATCCACAACCTCTTTATCGTCAGGAATGCCGCCTTCCCGGATGAATCCGGTCCCACAGGATCGCGTTGGTGCAAACCCCGTGGGAGCGAATTCATTCGCTCATGCATACACTTTTGCAGGGCAATCAAGACAATGATTGTGCAGCAATGCCGAATCGAAAGCAGTCGGGCTTAATACCTTCAGCCCGACCATCAACCCCGAATAATCCTGAGACTCAGTTCGAGTATTTGTACCCGACCTCGCCGTGCGCTGCCAGGTCCAGGCCATCCACTTCAGCATCCTCGTCGACCCGCAAGCCACCGCACAGCATCGCAGCGATCTTGAATGCCACCAGGCTGCTCACCGCCGAGAACACGATGCTGAACAGCAACGCGCCGCCATTGACCATCAACTGACTGATGAGGTCACGGCCTTCAGCAAATCCTTGACCACCCAACGCTGTCATGGCAAATACCGGGGTCAAAAGCCCACCCAGAATACCCGCGACTCCGTGTACGCCAAATACGTCGAAGGCGTCGTCCAGGCCCAGCATCGGTTTGAGTTTTTCCACCGACCAGACACACAGAGGGCCTGCGATGAAGCCAAGGACGATGGCGCCCATGGGCCCGACGAAACCGCATGCCGGGGTAATTGCCACCAGACCCGCGATAGAGCCCGATACCGCACCGAACAGACTTGGTCGGCCACGGTGTTTCCATTCCACAAGCATCCAGCCCAGCGCACCGGCACAGCTGGCCAGCATGGTATTGACCATCACCAGCATGGCGAAACCATTGACGGCCAGCACGCAGCCACCGCAGAAACCCAGCCAGCCAACCCACAACAGTGAACCGCCGGTCATGGTCATCGTCATGTTGTGCGGTGCCAGCGCTGAGGTGCCGAAACCGCGTCGCCGACCGATCAGCCAGGCACCGACCAGCGAGGCAATACCGACATTGAGATGCACGACGTTACCGCCGGCAAAATCCTGCACGCCCAGACTGAACACCCAGCCACCGCCCCATGCCATGTGCGCCATGGGAATGTAATTAATGGTGATCCACACCGCCATGAACACCATCACCGCTGCAAACTTCATGCGTTCGGCAAATGCACCGACAATAATTGCCGGTGTAATGGCGGCAAACAGCAACATGAACAGAAAGTACAAATACTCAGGAATGGTCCCCACCGCTGTATGAATGGTTACGCCCTGCAAAAACAACTTGTCGAAGTTGCCAATGATTGCATTCAGCGAGCCGCCGTCGCCAAACACCAGACTGTAGCCATACACGGCAAAAATGACCGACATCAAGGCCGCCGTGCAGAACACCTGCATCATCACCGATAGCACATTCTTGGTTCTGGCCATACCACCGTAGAACAGCGCAAGGCCGGGCAACGTCATCAACAACACGACCAGCGAACACAGCGCCACAAACGCTGTGTCACCCGTGTTGATCACTGGCGTAGCTTCATCGGCATACCCTGAAGAGCAAGCCACAACAAGAGGGAGGCCGCAGATGGCGCGGCCTGTGCGAGTAAGGCGGATCATGGCTGAGTATCTCCAGAGGTCAGGAATTTCGCTGGCACGACCCTGCAGGGCAGAGTTCGTCAGCGCTTGGATTTACGCCTCAGGGTGAAATTATTCATTCCCTTTGAGTAAATTAGTTTCCTGTAAGGAATAGCAATTTGCTTGCCATTCCCGCCTTGGTCAGTGGCGCGGATCGACGTTATTGCCGAGAACTCGGCGTTTGCCTGTTGTGAGGAAAGGTTTTTGTTTGCAGCAGGTGCTGGATGCCAACAACGGCAATTATGCAGGCTGGGAATATGCACTGTTACTGCACACTTTCTCGAGTCGAGCGCTTTTATGGCTATATGCACAATGGGGTATTGCCAAGACATTCCCAAGTGTCGATCGCCTGCCTGTATGTTGCGACTTATCCAAAAATAGCAGCTACATATTTGCTAATTTCTTCTACTGCCAAAACAGGCTGTATGAAAATGCTCAAACAGACGAGGTGGTCAGCCGCCCACGATCAGCACGCCTCCCCACGTTCGTTACAAGGCAAAATGTCCAGGGCACGCCATTCCTTGATCATCTGGCGGCGATTGCGGGAGTAGCGTTCTGCAAGCACTTCAACGTGTGTCACGTTATCCAGGTCTATCATGCGAAATTTGCCGTCAGCCTCGCACCAGGCTGCTACTGAACGCCGGTTTTCAATAAACCCCAACATGATTGGCCAGATGATCTGGTCCATATCGGGTGCATGTGTGATCGACAACGTGATACGCAGCTTGCACTGGTTGCGCAGGGCACGGCGAATCTCGCTCAAGTCGATGGGTGTGGCATGGGATGCAGGGCCGCTGACGTAAAATGTTTCATCGTCGAAGGCCGGTCGCATGTCCGGAGGCAGGACAGCGTTAATCTTCGCTAATGCGTTTTTAACGGCGAAGGCAAACTTGTCGTCGGTATGACGACTGACCCATAAAGCGCCGGTTACCAGTGCCTGTATTTCTTCCTCCGTAAATGAGAGCGGAGGCAGAAGAAACCCCGGCTTGAGCACGTATCCCAAGCCAGGTTCGCCCTCAATCTCGGCCCCCATGCCCTGCAATGTCAGAACATCGCGGCGTATGGTGCGAAGCGATACTCCCAGCTCTTGAGCGAGTGTTCGTCCTGATACCGTTCTGCGATGACGCCGAAGCACTTGCATCAGCTCAAACAAACGATCACTTCTGGCCATAGCTACCCTATCTCGTTAACCATCTCGATGACGGCCTTACCGCCAGGTTTGCGACCGTTTTCGATGTCCCCGATCAGTTGTATAGCATCGTGTAGGGCCACAGATATGCCTATCGGGATTCTGAAGCTTCCTGCACTGGCAGCCTTGGCGAGCTTATCCAGAATTTCTGCTCGGGGCGATCCGATGATGGGTTTGAGTCGGCGATCAAAGATCGCTCGAATAAACTTGCCAGGGCCTGGGTTCAGATCCAGAAACACCCCTCCCGGGCGCAACATCGCAACCCCTGTCGAAACAGCGAGTGTCGCCGCAGTGTCGTAAACGACATCGAATCGGACCGCGATACTGGATACCTGTGTATTACGGTAGTCATAGACGGTTTGCAAACCGAGTGTTTTTGCCCTTTGTATGTCCCTGGTGCTGCAACTGCCTGACACGATAGCGCCATGCATAAGCGCTATTTGTACGGCGGCTTCGCCGACGGCACCCGCACAACCGTTGATGAAGACATGCTGTCCCGCTTGCAGCCTGGCTTTGTCGATAAGGCCGTTCCATGCGGTTACGCCAGGCGTACCAAGGCACGCAGCTTCCTCGAATGAAACATCGTCGGGCTTACGGGTTAGAAATGCTTCTTTTGTGATAACGGCCTCGGCAAACGCGCCGATTTCCTTGAATCGGGCCAACCCGAAAACCGCATCGCCCACTTTCAAACGTGTCACACCTGGGCCGACCGATAAAACCGTTCCGGAAAAATCCATACCCATCGCACGAGGAAATTTCTTCCCGGTGACGATTTTCATTTGCCCACTGCGCAACTTCCAGTCAATCGGATTGATCGCAGCAAACCTGACACTGACTGCAACTTCGCCTTCGCCTGGGGGAGGGAGGTCAAAATCCTCGACCCGCATCACTTCCGGCCCGCCGTACGTGTGATATTGAATGCGTTTCATGATACGTCTCCGAACCTGGTCCAATAGTTGAGCTGGCTTCGGAGTTGAATCTATAGCGGGATGTGGACAGTTTTTGTCACCATTCGGATGGGGCATGCCAACGCTATGGAAGGGGACCCATCGGTTCGAGTTCGCGGATGAGGTCAATGAGCAGGCGAAGGCCTACAGGAACCAGCCTGAAGCTTGAGTAGTAAATGTGAAAACCCGGATCGTAATGAGTCCAGTCCTCCAGAACTCGCTGCAGCGAGCCTTCCGCAATCTGTCGGTCAACGACCGTCGCGGGAACGTACATCAAGCCGGCGCCACGCATCGCCATTGCTACACCGACGCGGGTTTCATCAATCGTTATGGTGCCGGGCGCGTCAATCTCCAGCTGTTGATTCTCTTTCGAGAATTGCCAGTGATAGATGCGTGCGTTACCCAGGCGCACACGTAAACACCGATGTTGGTGCAGATCGTCTGGATGTTTCGGGGTACCGAATCGCTCAAGGTAATCAGGCGCTCCAACAACGGCCCATGCCACATCGGGAGACAGGCGTTGAGCGATCATGTCTTCGGGGACCGTGCCACCAAAACGAATGCCTGCATCGTGTCCGTCGCCGATGATATCGACCATCCGGTTGGTCACGGTCAGGTCGACCTCGATGTTCGGATAGCGATCGACAAATACCGGCAGAACGGGCCCCAACAGCAATTTGGCTCCGTCACTCAAGACGTTCAGACGAATACGCCCGGCGGGCTCGTCACGTAAGCGGTTCAGAGACTCAAGCGCTTGCCCGATATCATCTATCGGAGAGCTGATGAGGCCCTGCAACTCCTCACCCGCGGCCGTGAGCGTCACGCTTCGGGTTGTGCGATTAAGCAGCCGAACACCAAGCCGCGCCTCAAGGCCTTTCATGGCATGGCTCAGCGCTGACGCACTGATGCCCACCTCCAGGCCCGCCTTTCTGAAGCTCTGATGCCGAGCGATGGCGAGGAAATAAACAATATCGGCCAAATTCGTCCGGCTGAGCTGCATTGATGACTCCGTAGCCAAGTGAGTTGAAGGGTAAGGTCAGCCCAGAGCGGGCAAATGATCAATGAGCTTATCGAGCGTAATGGGGTAATCGCGAACCCTTATGCCGGTCGCGTTGTAGACAGCATTGGCAATCGCCGCGGCAGCTCCGGAAATACCAAGCTCGCCGACACCCTTGGCCTTGAGAGGTGTGGCGTAAGCGTCTACTTCATCGAGGAAAATAACCTCCTGATGAGGGATGTCGGCATGCACCGGCACTTCGTAGCTGGCCAGATCATGATTAACAAAAAATCCCAGGCGATGATCCACAATCATTTCTTCCATAAGCGCTGCACCTGCGCCCATGGTCATCCCGCCAATGATCTGGCTGCGGGCTGTTTTGGGGTTGAGTATCCGTCCTGCTGCACAGACCGCCAACTGGCGGCGAATGCGAATTTCTCCTGTGGCGGCATGGACGCCGACCTCGACAAAATGAGCGCCAAAGGTTTGCTGGGCATACTTTTTTGCCAGGGTGCCGAACTCCATGACGTCCTCGGCCATTACGTCGCCGTCCATTGCCGCTTGTGCCAATGGCATGCTTTTCAGACCATCACGAATCTGGCCATCGATAAATTCCGCTGTGGTTGGGTCCAGTCCCAACTTCGTCGCGATGGCTTCCCTGAGTTTCACACAGGCAGCGTAGACGCCCGCCGTGGATGAGGCTGCACCCCATTGGCCGCCTGACCCGGAGGACTCCGGGAAGCGTGAATCCCCTAAATGCACGTTCACCTTATCCATGCCCACACCCATCATTTCCGCTGCAGTCTGGGCAATGATTGTGTAGGAGCCAGTTCCGATGTCTGTCATGTCGGTTTCGACGGTGACGATGCCATCGCGATCCAGCCGGACGCTAGCGGCGGATTTCGTGGTGGGCGCTCCACGGATGGCGGATGCCATGCCCATGCCGCTCCACCAGCCGTCATGTAGCTCCTTGCCGGGCAGGGGATTACGTCGAGCCCAGCCGAAATGATCAGCTCCCGTATTCATGCACTCGACTAACTGGCGCTGCGAAAACGGGCGATCTGGCTGCTCCGGATCTACCTGCGTATCGTTGATGATGCGAAACTTCACAGGATCCATGCCCAGTTTCTCAGCCATTTCGTCCATGGCAATTTCCAGCGCCATCATGCCTGGAGCCTCACCGGGCGCTCGCATGGCGCTGCCTTCAGCCAGGTCGAGTTTGGCCAGGTACAAACGGGTCATGCGGTTCGCGCCCGCGTACAACGTTCGGGTTGATGCGGTGGCGGCTTCAGTACGACCACCGCGCAGATTGCCGGACCAACTCTCATGGCCGATGGCGGTGAGTGTGCCGTCCGGATTGGCACCCAGCCGTATTCTTTGAATCGTCGCTGGCCTATGGGTCAGGTTGTTGAACATCAGCGGGCGGGGAAGCGCTACTTTTACCGGCCGCCCGGCTTCTCTGGCCGCAAGAGAGGCCAACACGGCGTCACACAGAATGGTGCCTTTCCCGCCAAAACCGCCGCCAATGTAAGGCGAGATCAAGTGAATGTTGTCTTTGGGGATTCCAAGTGTCTTGGCCAGGTCTCTGACGCCCCAGTTCATTTGCTGAATGGACGTCCATAGCGTCAGTTTGTCTCCTTGCCATTGAGCAATGGTGGCATGGGGTTCCATCATCGCGTGGGCATGATCCGGGGTGGTGTAATGACCGTCGAGGGTGAAAGCTGCTTGCTTGAACGCGCCTTCGAAATCCCCGATAGCGGTTTGTGGAGGAGGGCCGAACGCACCCGGTGGGGGTGTCCTGGCCGACTCGCGCTGCGCTGCAAGGTCATAGGCACCAGCCTCTTTGACGTAATCGATGCGAAGCAATGCCGAGGCAGCCCGGGCTTGTTCCAACGTGTGGGCAACGACGATTGCTACTGCCTGGTGATAGTGATCCACCTCAGGGCCGGCAAGTGCGCGATCAACGTAAAATTCACCCCTGTCCAGATGCCCGGCATTTTCATAGGTTACGATTGCAATAACACCGCTGGCCTGGCGTGCTTCGCTCGAATCAATTGAGGAGATCCGGCCTTTGCCAATGGATGCACCTAATACATAGCCGTAGGCGGGCGCGCTGGCAGTGGCCTGCTGTTCGTAAGCATACGTCGCCGTGCCGGTTGTTTTCAGTCTGCCTTCAACACGATCCTTGGGTTGACCAATCACTTTCATTTGATCGATGGGGTTGGTGCTCGCAGGCGTCTCAAACTTCATGGGGCTTACTCCTTGTCAATCGACCGCCGTCTTGCGTCGCAGGTGCACTGGATGAAAACAGGTGTGATGGACTTTTCCATGGCTGGAGCCTATGGCACCAGGCTTGCGCTGATAACAGGGCTTTACAGCATGAATCCATGAGCAGGGCTCAGCAGTACTACGTGAAGTTCATGCAGTCTGAGCGAATTTATTCGGGAAGAGATCGGTACATCCGCCACATCATTGCTGTCTGGAATGCCGTTTTCCCGGATGAATCCGGTCCTACCAGTCTCGCGGCAAACATAGGGCCTGTAGGAGCTGCCGAAGGCTGCGATCGCGGCGTGTCAGGAGAAAGGCTTCGCAGCCTTCGGCAGCTCCTACAGAAAATGCATCGCCCGTACATCACCTAAAAGCCGCCCAAATCCATTGCTGAACAGATTTCTGGCACATGTTGCATCATTCGAGGTCAGAGTTTTGCTCGGTCGTCCGACATCTCGGCGAGCGCCCTTACTCCACTTTGACGTGGACCCCATGACGTTTAAAGGATTGGCAACATGGAAGAGCAACGCACGCATACCGTGATTACAGCCCCTGGGCAGGTTTATGTAGACCCCACAAACTTGGGTGATAAGGCCAACAGCGTCGCCATGCAGGCGGATGGCAAGATACTGGTTGCCGGCTTCAGTACCTATGTTCTGGGGCGCTTGGGCGATTCTTATGAAGAGCACGAAACACGCGACAACTATTCGGTGATTCGCCTCAATACGGACGGTACGCTGGACACCACGTTTGGAGAAGACGGCGTGGTGATGGTTCAGGCTAGCGTAGACCAGGACCAGGGTATCTATATGACGGTACAGCCGGACGGCCATATCCTGTCAGCCGTCGCCGGGCCGTTGGGCGTGCGTGTTCAGCGCTTCAATGAGGATGGCGTAGCGGATACCTCCTTTGGTGGCACGGGGGTTGTTGACGTCGATATTCCGCCCGCCGACAACGGCGGACATATTACGGTGAATCCGGACGGGACCCTCTACATCACGGGCATGGAGGGTGACTACCCATCCGTGGCAAAGCTTAACGCTGACGGTTCCCTGGCCACTGAGTTTGGTGATAACGGCAAGTTCACCTTCACCGGTGGAGGTGAATTCATCGGGGTTTACAATTCAACGACAGTACAACCTGACGGCAGCTTTCTGTTCGGCGGCAATTACTCGGCAATGAGTGACTACTCCTACAGCATCGTCAGGGTCTCTGCTGACGGAGAACTGGACACCAGCTTTGCTGACAACGGCACCCTGGTGTTCGAACAGTCGTTTGGGCTACAAGGGCAATCTGCGGTCACTGTGCAGCCCGATGGCAAGATCATCGTTGCAGGTACCAGCACGACTTACGACGCCGCTACAGTAGTGCGCCTCAACGCGGATGGCAGCTTTGATACCAGCTTTGGCGACAACGGTGTTGTGCACCCGGCATTGGGTGCCAATGAAGGCTACTCTGCGCGTGGCGTAACCGTACAGGAAGACGGCAAAATCGTGGTTGTCGGTCAAGGTGGTTACGCCATTACCCGGCTTAATGCTGACGGATCTCTGGATACTACGTTCGGTAGTCAGGACGGTAATCGCCACATTGATGGCTGGACCGGCGCGGACAACCTGATTGGCAACGATCAGGCTGAAATCATAAAGGGTCTGGGCGGCGATGACGTATTGCAGGGTAACGGCGGGCGGGACGTCCTGATCGGCGGCACCGGCGCTGACATTTTCAGGTTCGACGCGGTGGGCGACAGCTTCCGTACCGGCACCACTACTGGCAGTGACCGTATTGTTGACTTCGACGCGACTCAAGATCGTATCGACCTGATTGGCATGGGTTTTACAGGCCTGGGTAATGGTCTGGACGGCACGCTTTCACTTCAGGTGAACGCAGAGGGTACGCGTACCTACCTGAAAAACTTTGAAACCAACGCTCAAGGGCAACGCTTCGAACTGGTGCTTGAGGGGAATTACCTCGATCAGTTGAACACCGACAACCTGGTATTCGAACCGGTGAACATCAAAGGCACCGCAGGCGCTGACGTGATCAACGGCTCGGCCATCGCCGAGATAATCCAGGGACTGGGCGGTAACGACCATATCAATGGCGGCGGGGGAGATGACGTTATCCAGAGTGGTGCCGGTCGCGACATCCTGGACGGCGGAGAGGGCGCAGATACCTTCCTCTACACCTCCATCCGCGATAGCTACCGCACAGCCACGGACAGCTTCTCCGACGTCATTGAAAACTTCGACAAGAGGTTTGATCACATCGATGTCTCGGCACTGGGCTTTACCGGGTTCGGAGATGGTACTGGCGACACGCTTAAACTCAGTTACAACGCAGAGTTGGGCCGCACTTACCTCAAGAACTACGAGACCAACGACCTGGGCCAGCGCTTTGAGTTAACCCTGGACGAACGCTGGCCGTTGACGGAGCTGCAAGATACCGTAATCTTCGCGCCGCAGAACGTCGCCGCCGCATCTGTAGAGGTGGAGCTGGTGGGCGCTCAATCAGAACCTGCGCAGGATTGGGCGTTCTCCTGAGTTATAGAGCCTGAATTAGAAAGGCTGAGTTATAAAGCCTGAGCGGCTCTTTCTAGCGCTTGTAAAACAACGAGCCCCGGTAGCTTTGCAGGCTACCGGGGCTCTTTAGTGATGCCCGTGCGTACAGAATTAACGTTAACGGTTGTGCCTGAGAATATAAAAATTCAGCGCTGCCGCTACGGAGAGCCACGCCAGATAGGGCAGTAAAATCAGGCCCGTAACGACGTCCAGCTGGAAAGACATCACGACCATGGTCGCGACTACCACCCAAAGCAGCGCAAGAACTACCATTGCGATGACGATGCGGTGCGCTCCAAAGAATACCGGTGTCCACAACGTGTTCAGCGCTATTTGTGCAGCCCAAAGCGCGAGCACGATCTCGCTGCCGGGGATCAGGGTCAAGCGATACCCTGCCCATGCGAGCAGCAGATAGATCGTCGTCCACGCCACCGGGAAGGCCCAGTTCGGCGGGGTGAAGCCTGGCTTTTGAAGTGACTCGTACCAGGCCCCGGGTTTGAAGATGATCCCCGTTGCGGCGGCAGCACAGCATGCGAGTAGATAAATGTAGAAGGTCATAGGTATCCCTGAACGGAGAGCATGTGATTCTGAAAAGGCAGTGCCTGTATCGGGATTGGATACTTATGTGATGAAAAAGTCCGTACCGGATTCAACAATCAGCCGCGTTCGGTGGTAGATACCTTTGACTCTTGATTGACGCGCACTCAGGGCCTGCTCGTCAGCCCCGTTTTCCTGAAGCCTTGGTATAGTCACCGCTCATTACGCGCAAGGAGACGTTGCAGGATGTTCAAGCTCAAGTCGTTTCGCGAAACCGTCGAGGCTATTGCTGCATGCTCTGATGATCGGGCTTTGTGGAGCCAATACGTCTGGGTCTACGTTCAGGGCGACACAGCATTGCTGGACAGCCGCTTTTACCTGGTTACGCGCGATGACGAGGACGAGGATGAGCGTCGCGTTTCGGAATTTGGCGCTCAGCACGACCTGTCCTCGTGCCTTGAGGCGGCTACTTTTGCAGACGTGTTATCGGTACAGAAGCGACAGCGGCCGCACTCTAGCCTTGAAGACTACGCCATCGCCCTTGAGCATTATTCTGAGCGGGATGCTTTTCTGGAGGTGCCGGGCGGTGATGACCCCAAGGCCGCAGAACCCGGTTTGGCGCGGGACTTATACGCCGAGTACGATCTTTTTCTGGCTGAATGCGCGCCTGAGCGGTTGAGTGTCGCGGCGAGAGAGGTCAGCGCGGTACTTGAAATCAACGTTGCCAGTGCGCTAGCGGGATGTCGGGCGTTGCCCTTGTGTCTGGGAGAGCGCATAAACGGCGATCAGTGTATGCAGATCGAGGCGCGTTTTTCCGCGCTCTCGATTCCGTTGCAGCGAGTGACCCATCGCTCATTTCCCTGGCAGTAAGCAGGCGTCAGGTCTCCCGGCGAATGAACGGGTAGTCGTGATCAATCAGTTGTTGCAGGTAATGATCGAAGCTGGACGCAATCACTTCATAGTTATCCGGGTCATGCAGAAAACGCATGATCTGACCTACCGTCCCACCCGTTGCCGGGTTGAAGTCAATATACAGCCTCGAAGTGCCCCCGTTGTTGAGGCAATTTGAAAAGCAAAGCCGCTCGTTCATGCCCACCGTGCGATCAATGCCTTCTCCGGCCAGCTCGCCTTCCTCATCCGGCCAGCCTTCATAAATTTCGTCGATGCTTTCGGTACAAAAGCCGTCAGCCTCGGCAAGTATGTCTTCTACCGAATTCAGGTAGTAAGGCAAACCCGCCAGATCGGAGCCCAGCATCAGTACTACGGACTCGTCGTCCGGGCGCTCCCAATGCGTGCCGTCGAAATGGCCAAGCAGTTGCAACAGGCTAGCCGGGCACAACGGATAACGATCGGTGAGCCGCTGCAGGTCAGCCGCTGAAGCGCCGTGTGCGTGTTTCAGTAGATCGAGATCTTCGGCCGGTAACACCTCGCGCAGACCGGCAAGATAAGTTTCGACGATGCTCATGATGGGGTGCCTTTAAAAAGAAAAACTGGATTCAGGTTGCCACGTTTATCGTCCAGGCTGAGCTGTAAAACCCTGGACTTACAAAACGTCAGTAGTCTTCATCCTCGAAAACGAAGGCGTAATTATCGTCAATCAACTGTTGCAGGTACTGATCGAAGCTCGGCGCAATCACCTTGTAACTGTCAGGATCGTGAAGAAAGCGCACGACCTGACCCACATTGCCGCCGGGCCCTGGATTAAAGTCGATATACAGTCTGGAACTGCCGCCATTGTTCATGCAGTGCGAGAAACACAGACGCTCATGCATGCCCAGCGTTATGTCGATCCCGGGGCCGACGAGGTCGGGTTCGTCAAGATAGCCTGCATAAATTTGTTCAATGCTTCGGGTGTAAGTCTCAATTTCTTCAAGGATCTGATCGACCGAACTGAGGTAGTAGGGGTACTCGAATACATCGGAGCCAAGTATCAGGACCATGACTCTGCCGTCCGGATAATCCCGGTAATGCGTGCCGTCGATCTGGCCGAGCAATTGAAGAAGGCTTGCCGGGCACAACGGATAACGATCGGTGAGCCGCTGCAGGTCAGCCGCTGAAGCGCCGTGTGCATGTTTCAGCTCATTGAGTTGTTCGGCTGGTAAGGCTTTGTGCAGGCCGGCGAGGTAGGTATCGACGATGCTCATGATTCAAGTCCTTGTATAACTATTGGATATCCCGGTATTCGCGGTTTCAGCTGGAGGGTGACTCCATCCATGTCCTGAATTCGTCGGCCTGGTCTGGAGTGTTGAGAGCGGTAACCCAGGCAATCTCGTCTTCCGGGCACTCAAAGTCCGAAACCGCAAACACGTAAATGGCATTGTCGAAGGTCGTTGTCAGCTTTTTCAGGGCGATGACAGATTGCTCGAATACATGTTTGCGATGTGCCACGAAATTGTCCTCGGTGGTCGCGTCGGCAAGGTTCCAGAGCATTTTGCATAGATCGTTGAAGTAATCCCCGGCGTAGGCTTCGTGGCTCCATTCGGCGGGATACCACTTGAGGTATTGCCATTCCTCGGGATATTCAGCTTTGACACGTTCCAAATGGTCTTGAGTGTTAAAGGCGGGTACCAGCGTTCGTGCATCGCCGTCGGAATACAGCGCGAATCCGCAGACCTTTGCGTTCGGGAAGTCCGCTCGAAACTGTTCGATGGCGCTCATGGACGCTTTCAGGACATCCCGTTGAAACTGCTCAATGTTCAAAGTCGACATGGGGTTCTCGTGGCAGCTTATGGCTAACGATCATTGTTCATCAGCGCGGGTCTGGCTGAAATTCCATGAACGCATCGTTTTGGTAAAAGAATTCGAAGGCCTGGAAGTAGTTCTCCAGCGATGCGTGAGTCAATTGCTGGTCGGCGTTGAAGATGACGTCCTCAATCATGGCCTTCTCCAAGGTCTCCACCCAACCTTCACTGGCCACCTGCGGGGGCAGGTAGTCGGTGGAATCGGGTGCGAAATCCCGGCTGTCCAATGAGAACGCGCCGCGGGTATCTAGCGTCCATTGAGTCGCTGGCAAGTAGAACCAGCTGTCAGGCATGTCTGCGATATTCTGCAGTACTTCGCGAATGCTGTAAGTTTTCATCAGGCCTCACTCAGGCTGTTCAAGCAGCGGTATCAAATCATTCCATCAGGTTGAAAAAACAATCACAGCCTGTGGGGTGAAGTCATTGCTTCGATTAATTCAAAGGTGGCGGGCTCTGCCGAAGAAGTGGCTGCTGCCTGCTCCAGCAAGTTATCGAGAACATGCTGCTCTGCGGCCGTCAGTTCCATTTGTAGGTAGTCAGGGTCGCGCTCGTAGTACAGCAAGTCAACGTTTTCCAGGGTCATGTTGATACTACGCTGCAATAGAGCCGCGTCGCCGGTGGCTGTCGCTCCTATCAGATAAAACAGGGCGATAAACGCGTTTTGTGCATAGCTCGCTTCCTGCTCACTGAACTCATCGGTGTCAGGTATGTGGGCCTCGATCTCTGCGTGCAGGTCGCGGCTCTCGCTGGCTCGTCCGGTGATGTAGACCGATAAGCCGTGGCAAAAAAGATCTGCCAGACATTGGTTATAACGACGATCAAACATCTCGACCAGACGCAGACTTCTGAGCGTATAGCTGGCGATCACCAGTCTTTGTTGCTGCGCGGACAATGCCTGATAGTCAGGCTGGTGGATTAGGTCGTGTACGGGGTCGATGTCTTCCATTTGATTACGCTCAGTCCTCTTCAACGACAGCTTTGATCAATGCCTCAAGGGATGAAAAAACCTCTGCGTCATCGATGAAAGGATTTCCCGAGTCCTGCAGGTAAAACCGAGGCTCTGCCGAGCGCTCCAGTAATACAAAGCGACCGCCAGAGTCGTCACCAATGAGCAGGTGATCAGGAAAAGACGTCGCTATGTCGTAGGTCTCTTGCCGTTCAGCGATGTGGTCCGTGGAATAAATGAGCACAAGGTCTTCGATCATCGCGCCGTTGCACTGCGCCCAGAACCCGGTTATCCATGCCTCCGATTTTATGTTGCATTGCTGCATGGCCATAGCGATGTCTTCGACACTCGCAGGCGGATTTTTGTAGTCGTAGCGCAAGCTCATTGGAGTACACCCATTGAATTAAAAGCCTGAGGCGGCTACTGAATAGGAGATTAACTCCACGTGTTCATTCAAAAAAGAACTTCATGAATCCATCCACGTCGGCGCCCTCAACATCACCCACTACGTCTCTGACTCTATCCAGAAAGGCAGGTTTGGGACTCAGGTCGTCGTCGAGGGTGTCATCATTGAATTCCTGCAATTGCACCGTGATCCCGGCTTGTAAGGCGTTGAGCAATGAAACGATATCTGAAGCGACCTTGAACGACCTTTTCTGAATCGATCCGTAAATGGCAGAACAGGCATCGTGGCGGTCATAAACCAGCACATCGCCATTGCGATCTGCGAAAACGGTGAAGCCTTCTTTCCAGCCCCACGCAGGGTCTTCATCGTCTATGACATGCCAACCTTGCTGTGCTTGTTCCAGCCTCAGTGGGCCATAAAGTTCCAGGCCGAAGTCTGCGCCAATCATGGGGTCGGCCGAGAGGTCTATGTGCTCGAAATACCTGCGCATCAGGCCCGCTTGCGGCATCTCGGCGATGGCCGGAAGATTAGCCGGGGCGGCGTTAAAGGTGAGGGCCCCGAGCGAGCCAGGCCAAGCATTGAATTGCGCTACAAACCGTTCAAATGCCTGCAACGACTCATCCATGCTATTTCCCTCTGACCGTACGTTGATGTTGGAGCGTAATTCTCGTCGCCAGGCTCGTTCAAATAATATGTTCGGGCCGCCCGGCTGCAATCCAGGCCGCAAAGCGTGCATCCATCGCAGCAGACAGTTGGTCGTAATGGTCCCAGCTGTCCTCAACGCTGTAGAGGATTTTAATGCTGACGCCAAAGGTCTGCAGGTAGTCGTCGACGTAGCGACTGTCGTTATTCAAACCTTCGTAGTAGGCAACGGCAAATGCATTGCCGGTTTCAGAGAACTCCTGGTCGGTCAGCTTTTCGTCCAGTACGTTCATTAGAAACTGTGCGCCGGTGAGGGTGCGAGCCTTGAGTTGGGCAAGTTCGCTCTCGGCATCTTCTTCCAGTTCTTCGCTGGCCAGGTTATTCATCAGCATCCACGCGAGAAACATACCGATATGAGTGGCGCCAGCGGCTTTTGGCAGATGCTTGGGGAAGGTGCCCAGGTAGTGCCAGGAGGCATCGTCATATTTCATGTATTGCTCCATTCAGAAGGTACATATGAGTCACGAAGAGCAAGTCATGCAGGTGATGACCAAAGTCGATCTCAGTGCGATATGCTCATGCCATAAAGACGTCGTGCAGCAGTTTTGTAGTGGGGGCACTGAGCGCTGCGTGTCCTCGGTTGTGAATTTCGGAGATGTTTTTCATGATTGTTCAAGATTTGAATGCATTGTGGAGTCTCGTTCGCGCAGACGGTTTTTTTGAAGCGTTGTGTGCAGGCAACCCTGACTGGGACTCGATGCTTGATGCCCGCGATGAGGCGGGGTTTGATGAGCAATGGTCCCGGCATCACCTCATTGTGCAAAGCACTCCACTGACCGGTGAGGTGATTGAAAACATCACCCTGTTGAGAGAGTGGGTATTCAAAAAAGTTTTTTCAGTCTCGGACAATTCCGAGCTTGCAGGGTATGTCAGCGATGATTTCGGTCTGATTGCTTATCACCTCGAAAGCAATACGGACTCTGCGTGGGTAACGGGGCTACTGGATGCTTATGTCCACAACCAGTTCCCCCACAGCCCTTGATGCGCAGCCATCAACTTTTAGTCAGCACGGTGCCGGGCATGTGCAGTTGCACATAGCCGATGACACACAGCATCGAAACGCCAAACAGCCATTGCAACGGGCTGAGTCCGGCAATCCGATAGATCGCCTGCAACGGCTTTCGCCAACGGTACTGACGGTCTGCAGGCGCGGCACCGGCAAACCGCAGCAGGCCTATGGCTCCGGTCAGCACATAAGCCGCGAGGCCGAGTATCCCGAGCAACTTCCATATTAGAAATCCGAGTGCTAGATAACCGCCGCTGTTACGGATCACGAGGTATCGACGATCCTTGATCAGATTGTGTCGCACACACCATAGGCTGATTTGCAGGTCCACGTCATACAGGTATTGCGTCAGCGACGCCCAGTGGCTCAGTAACCATTTACCGACGTAAGCCGCCAACACGCCGCCCGCGATATAGAGTGGCAGCAGGATTATTGTGACCGTGAACATGAAGTCGGGTTGATCCATGCTGTTCAGGATCAGGCCGAGGGTGATGACGCAGGCGCTGCGTTTCAGCCCGTAGGGCGGCGCCTTTTGTACGACAAGTGCCTTCCAGAACCTGGGGTTGTGGTTAGGGAATATTCCCAGCAGGTCAGGGTACTGACTGGCAAAAATCTCTGACAGTTGTTCGCAGGCGTGCCAGTCTTCCTCGCCAAAATCAGCAGCCAGTTGCGCTTGCTGTGCAGGGGCGGTGCAGAGCAGAAACAGAGTGGCGGCATTGGCGCGCGCACTGGGTTGTTGTTCGCGCAGTTGCATGAGGCTGCGTAACTCGTTAAGCCAGGCTTGTTGCTCGCAGCGCCGACGCAGGTATTGCCATGACTTATCCGCAATGGGCACCACTGCCGCTTCATCGTCCCAACCGAACAACTGGCAGACGCGCTGGAATAGTGCGGGCGACCAGCTTTCAGTGTTGAGGAACAGATTCAGGACGTGCACCTGCAGTGCCTGGCGGCGTGAAAAATCACTGAGCCAGCCTTGACGGCTGTGCTGCTCCAGGCAGTCGAAAAAATACGCGTCTTCGCCTGCAGCCATGTGCTGATCAAGGCGGTTATAAAGCACTGTGGTGAGAGCAAAGGCAAGCCGTTGTTGCTGAAACTCGCCACCAATGATCTGCTGCCACGGCGTCAGCCATTGACGTTTTTCCAGACCCCACGTCAATAGCGCAGTGTGCGCTTCAGGGTCGTCTGCACATCGCTGGAACAGAAGACGCTCGAACTCAGGGCCACAGCCTTTGGCCGAGGCTGTATCCCAATACTGCTCAACGTCTGCGTCATCAAATCTGGAGAACAGCTCGACGGCTTGCTCGTAGGGTGAAGGTGTCGGGTTGAGAGGCTCATGGGGGTGGCTTCTGACAACAAAGGGTTCAGCCATGAAGTCAGCAGCAGCTTGCTCGCTCTCGTCCAGGCCGCCATCACGCATGATCTGCAGGGCTTGCTCATACGCTTCACGCAGTCGCTGGAAGGCGACCGGATCTTCGTCCGGGCGCGTGGTCTTTAGCTGTCTGGCGTATTGGCGCTTGATGCTGCGCTCATCGGATCCGGCAGGCAGGCCCAGTATTTCCCAGCAATCGAAAGTCGACACCATGGCTCAGTATCCGCCGCCTCTTTCCAGCCGCGCGATGCGCTCGCTCAGGTCACTACGGGCCTGACGAATGATGTGTTCGTCCTGGGTTGCCAATGCCTGCTGAAACCGATTCGCACAGCGGTCAATCTCCTCACGAAGATCGCCCAGGCTCTCCTGATACATGCGCTCCAGACGGGCGACCAGCAGGGTATTGATCTGCTGATCACGGGGATGCACTTTCAGTGCGGCAAGCGCTTGCAGACGCTCGGCAATTTCTTTGGTGCTCAGTACGCCCGGGTTATTTTCGATGACCAGTACGTGCTGCTCGCCGGTGGCAGGGATGCTCACCTGACATTCCAGAATGCCGTTGTTGTCGTAGGTAAAGCGTACGTCGAGATCCACGGGGCCTTTTTGTGGCGGGACGGGAATATCCAGTTCACCCAAGGCAATGTTGTCGCGTACCAGGCGACTTTCGCCCTGGTAAATGCAGACCATCACACTGTCCTGAAAATCATGAACCGTCGACACAGTTTTAACCCGGCTCACCGGGACTGTGCTGTTGCGTTCAATGATCGGTAAATAGTGGCCGTTCTCACGATCCTTGCCGACTCTTTGCGAGATCTCGATGCCCATGGTGTAGGAGCAGACGTCTGTAAGTATCACTTCCTCAAGTGCAGCACTGCGTGATTTCAACGCAGCCTGTATGGCTGCGCCGTGGGCCACGGCTTCGTCAGGGTTGAGATGAATCGAAGGAAAACGACCGAACAGGCCGGCGGCAAGTTTACGAACCAGTGGCATACGTGTGGTGCCGCCCACCAGCAATACTTCGTCGAGTTCGTTGATGCGGATTTTGGCATCACGCAACGCGCGTTCGATGGGGTTGCGCAGACGTTCAAGCAAGGGGGCAAACAACGTGCTCATATCGTCCTGGGTGAAAACGTGCTTCCACTCTTTGCCATCTACCCGCAAAACGAACTCGCTGTCGTTGTCCTGCCCGAGTGCCTGGCGCACACGTTCGGCTTCGCGGCGTAGCGGCTGGATGATCGACTGTGGGGCGGGAAAATCAGGCTGGTCGCGTTGGGTCTGGATGAAGCGCTCGGCCAGCAAATGGTCGAAGTCTTCACCGCCGAGGTAGTTGTCGCCAGCGCTGGCACGGACCTCCACGACACCGTCGAAGAGCTCAAGAATTGACACGTCAAAGGTGCCGCCGCCCAGGTCGAAGACCAGGAACGAAGTCTCTTTGTCGCGCTGAGGCAAGCCATAGGCCAATGCGGCTGCGGTCGGTTCGTTGATCAGTTTTTCGACTTTCAGCCCGGCCAGTTCACCCGCGATGCGGGTGGCCTTGCGCTGGGCATCACTGAAATAGGCCGGGACGCTGATGACAGCCTCGGTCACCGGTTCGCCGTAAGCGCGCTCAACATCTTCCTTGAGACTGCGCAGTACCAGCGCCGACAATTCCTCGGGGCGAAATGACCGTGAACCCAATTGAACGGTATGGGCGCTGCCCATGTGGCGTTTGAACAACGCTGCGGTCTGGCCGGGATGAGTATGCAGGCGCTCGCGTGCAGCCTGGCCAACCAGTATCCGGCCTTCCTCATCCAGCCCTACGACCGAAGGCGTCAGGACATGGCCCAGTACATTGGGCACCAGCACGCTGGCATCGTTATGCCAGACGGCAACCAGACTGTTAGTGGTGCCCAGGTCAATTCCGACAATCATTAATTTACTTCCTATCCCTGGTTTGACGACGCGTTGCTGTGATGAGCCTGAGGGCTGAACGTAGCCATTTGAGATCACCTTTTGAAATGTTGGTTCAATACTGGCACGCTCGAGTAATCGGTGAGAGATTCCATGTTTGTCTGCGAACACAATCTTTGTGGGAGCGAATTCATTCGCGAAGAGGCCGGTACAATCGCAGCCTTATCGCCTGGAATGCCACCTTCCCGAATGAATTCGGTCCCACGGATCAGTCATCAACTCGATATCCTGGTCAGCCTTTGGAAGTGACGAATGAAAACTGAGGCAAACATAGAAACCTTCAGCCCCGGTGTGGTTATTTTCGACCCGGTCGTGTTGCACCGTTTTGTCGCTGAGCAGTGTCCTGATGCCTCCAATCTTTTTGAGGTGTTCGTCGAGCAAAGCGAAACAGGGCGGCTGGCAGTGCAGAGCGGGGCGGTTGTGCCCTTGTATCCACTGCCCGAGGAAGACTATGTGTTTCGTTTGCTCAATGAGCGAGAGTTGCCCTTTGAACAACGCAGCGAAGCGGTTTTTCGATACACGGATATTCCACTGAACGTCACCAGCGGCCTGTTGATTATTGCCGATCTGCATGCCTTGACGGATTGGGACCCTGAGTTCTTTCTGAATTACAAAGCCCGGCTCTCAGATCGCCTGGGGAATAGTGATTATCTGGATATTTTGCCGGGGCTCTACGCATTGAGCATCACTGGCCTCAGTGAGTTGAATGAAGGATTCTCACGAAGCGTCTATGAGTTGGGGATCACTACTGTCGAGTCGTTACCGGTTGTGCGTGATGAGGCAAATTTTGATCAGTGGGATTTCAGGATCAATCGGGCATAAACAAGTTTTCGCGCCAGCAGGAGGTTTTTCCTGAGTAAAAAAATGCACATAGAGAACTACAACCCGATTCATGAGTCCATGACAGGCGCATGCAAGGATGTGCAGTTTTTATTGGCTGATCAGTCACCAGAGACAACAGTATCAGTATTGATTGTTTACGCTGGCGAGGTGTCAATGGCAGACAGTAATGAGTACGTTGCGGACAGCATACGGATGTGGGTTTCGTCTGGCTTCTACACGGCTGAAGAAATGCACGCGATGGTCGATGACATCGTTGACGGCGACTGTGATGTTTCCGCGCTGAAGGCGTTGATCCTGCCGGAGCTGCAACGCAAGCTCGACGCAGAGCGTAACTGGCCGCAGGTAACTGCCTGCGATCGACTCGATGATGTGTTCTATCACCTCCATGAAGACGGTATCTGTGCCCTCCAGAATGCGGGCTATGAGACGTCGGATGGTTTTACGGAAGTGGCTGAAGCGCTTGACGAGGCCCCCGATGATCATTATCACGGCTTTTGCTTTTATCATGGGCAAGACGTTGAATGTGTTATCAAGAGTGATGTTCTGTACATCGCCTTTGGGGCGATCAGTGATGATCCTGCACAGGCTCTCAAGGTGGGGCAACGGCTGGCCACAGTGTTGAAAACTGCTGGGTTTGAAGTCGTCTGGAATGAAACCGTCGAGCGGTGTGTGGAAGTTCACAACTTCAAGTGGCAACGCAGAAGTCCAGTGGCTGACAGTGGACTGGATGCGTTATCCACGCTTCATTAATGTTTTTATTTATGTATTATCCCCGGACTTTTTCTCGCTAAGGAAGACAATCGATGTCAGTCATCAGGAGTGTTTGGGCAGTGCTTTTCAGTATCTGCCTGTTGGGTTCATCCGTTGCAATGGCCGAAGAGGCCCGCCCGGAAGTCGCTGATAAAATGTTCGCTTACAGTGGCGAGAAGGGCGTCAAGGTCTGGGTCCTGCGCATCGGCGATCGGTCTGCCAATGAAGCATTGGTGCAGGTGGCGGGTGTCGATCACGAGTGGAACTTGCGCATTCAGAAGATGAAAGTCGAGAGCACCAACAAGGACACTCGTTATTCCGTTCAGAGGGACGGCAAGCCCTACGAAGTACTGCGACTTGATCGAGATAATGGCGAGCTTTACCTGCCTGGTGAAAGCCATGAACTGCGTGTCAGCTACAACGACGAGTTGTCCATGACCGGCCGTCCGCAGTGGTTCCTGACAGAGTTCCTTGACCAGAAGTAAGGTTGTTGTCTGGCCTGATCGCATCGCATGTGCGCTCGGGCCTGTCAATATCAGGAGATCCTGTTCATTGGGAAAGGTCGACAGCGTGAACAATGCACCTGAAGCAGCCATGATCTGCGTAGACATGAACGGCAAGGATCCGATGCTGGACATTCCCTGGCCAGAGATACAAGGCAACCAGGCTGTATTTATCGAGCGGATTAAACTCGAGCAAGCAGACCTGGAGATTCTGGGCAGCCAGATTGAAAGGGAACTCTATCTGTTTGGCGGCAAAGTCAGTACCGGTGAAGTCCACCCTGAATATGGTGAATTGTTCTCGGTTCATTACCTGGTCATAGAGAAACAACTGAACAGTGGAACGCTGATTTACCACCCACTCTCACAAAATGGAGAAGTGACGTACAGCCGCAAAGGGGAGGCCACGCGGCCTGTTTGCGTTGACATGATCAAAAAGAAAGACATTCTCTTTCTGCGTCGCCCACCCAGATGGAATGCGTCCGAGGCCAGCATCCCGGCCTGTAACGGACAAATGTTCCATTTCTGTTCACAGGTGTACCTTCCGCAAACCGCGACCAATCGTAAATCCCTGACCTTTGTTACCACCGTGTTTTTATTTTTACACGTGCTGGAGCAGGATGAGTTACGGGTGCAGCTTTTCGCTCAGGACACTTCGGAGCAAACCGCTGAAGGGCACTATCGGCTGGAAAGCCAGATGATGCGCTTTGAAGAAGACTACAACGAACCTACGGTTGTTTTGCAGCTCATTCGGGCCGGCAACAAACTCTTCCACGAGTACCTGCTCAATCATCCCAAAGCCAGCAAACAAACACTGGAGTTGCTGGCAGAGCACGGTAAAACCAAAGCGCTCAAAGCCGAGGCTGCTAAAAGGGCTTCGACCAAAACCTGATGCCCTAATGGTGAAGCGGTTACGTCGCAAGGTTTCTCGATCAGCCCCCCGTGCGGGCGAGGGTTGATGTATTTAGCCCGTTAGCAAACCTTTAAATGGCGTCTTCAACGGACGCTGCAGGACGCAGAATGTCGTACTCATTTCTTACTCGCCGACGCTCGTTGGTGATGTGGCTGTATGTGATGGTGTCAGGCCATTTGCTGGCGAGCATGGTACTCACATGGACCGCTCAGTCAGGCCTGTTCGATAATTACCTGAGCTCCCTTGAAGAGGTTTTCTGGACCGGCGCGGCGCCGACGTCTGCCCGGGCCCAACAGACGTGGTGGCTCGCCTTGTTTGGCGCGACGCTGCAAAGCTATTCGTTATACATGCTGGCCCTGGTGCACATTGGCAATCGCCAGAAAACGCCGATGGTCTGGGGTTGGCTGATTGCAGGTCTGATGCTCTGGGCGCCTCAGGACATACTGCTCTCAATTCAAGTCGGGGTCTGGTCGCATCTGTGGCTCGACACTTTTGCACTGCTCATGCTGCTGCCACCTTTGGTGTGGCTGTATCGCCTTGACCGTAAGCATCAACGTGGCGCCATAGGGCAGGGACCCAGCAATGTCTGACCGAATGCTTCTGAGTCTGGCTAATTTGCCTGAGGCGCGCGCATGAGCAAGCCACTTCTGTATCTGTTGGCGGGCAACGGCAGTAGCGCCGAGTGGTGGGACGACGCGCTGCCTCACTTCGAGCACTATCAGGTCACCGCACTGGAGTTGCCGGGTTTCGGCAGCAACCCTGAGCCGCCTTGCGAAGACCTGGCGAGCTACGCCGAGGCACTGCTAGCCGCGACCGTGAGCGGCAGCGCTATCGTGGCGGTCGGGGTCAATGCCTTGCTTGTGATGCATGCACTGCAACGTCGCCCGGGTCATTTCTGCAGGAGTGTCCTGCTGGCGCCGGTGGGTGCGTTTCTCTGGCAACGTCGTCTGCCGGCATTGATGTCGCCACTGCCGATTCGCAAGACCATCCACTGGTTATTGGCCAACAAACCCGCACTGTTTGCCCGCAAGTTCTCCCGGCAGACCTGGCCCGCCAGTCACTATCAGCGCATGGGTGAAGGGTATGCCCGCTGCCGTGCGTTTATGCCGTATTGGGACTTGGTGCGGGCCGACACCGCGTTGCCTTTGCTGGAGTGGGTGCAAGACCCGATCGAGCTGGTCTGGGGCGATCAGGATGGGGTGTTGGGCATTGAGCAGGCAGCGGCATGGTCGGCTATTCTTGCCCGCGCTGACCTGACCATCAGTTTGCAGCCGGGCTGGGGCCATTATCCGTGGATCGATTCGCCAGCCGCTTTTGTACAATGGCTGGAATCGAAGCAACGCGGATTTGTCGCCCATACCAAAGGTGGACGCTTGCGTCTGGCCGCCTGCGCCGGGCAACCGGTACCGCCGGCGTTGTCACTGGTACAGGGTGACGATAACGGCTTGTCTGCATTTCTTGCCAGCCAGCCGGATGCCATTTGGGCGGTGCGTTCCTCCAGCTTTGGTGAGGATCAGGCGGACTCTGCGAACGCGGGCCTGAGCACTACTTACCTGCGCGAACCTTCGTCTAACGTATCTGCGCGTGTCACCGAACTGCACGACGCGGGTGTTGAAGAAGTGGTTGTGCAGCGGTTCATCGCGCCGGTGCTTTCCGGAATTGCTTTCGTTCGCCACCTGGCCGTCGAGCTGGAGTGGATCGAGGGCCACCTTGAATCTCTGGCTGACGGCCAGGCAAGCCCTGAGCGGGCAGTCATTTCCCGTCTGGGTGAGTCCTGGAGCTGTCACGCGTTCAAGTCAGCTCACGGTTTGACCCAGCAAAAGCTCTGGGATTTTCTGCAAGGTGTACTGCGGGTCTTTCACTATGTGCCGGGCGATGTCGAGTGGGCATGGGACGGCCGCCAACTGTGGTTGCTGCAGTATCGACCGATCAGCGACTACGGCTGGCGTCGTCACTTGACCGCGGCCAACATCGCCGAGATCCTGCCGCCGCAGCCCAGCCGTCTGGTTGAATACGCTCAGCGGCGCGCTGCAAGCAGTATTCCGGCAATCATGGCGCGCTGGGATCCACGGGTGTTGCAGGACAACGAACCGTTTACCGCCTTGTTTGGCGGTGCCTCCTATATCAACAATGATCTGTTTCTCGCTCGCCTGGCCGACTGGGGCGTTGCTTCAAGCAGCTACGCCGGTGAAGTCGGCGGCGCAACGCCGCATCTACCCTGGCGGCCCATGCGATTGCTGCGTTCGCTGCTACTGTTCCTGCGCATGCAACGCATCGCGCGCGGGCATTTGCTGACGCTGGAAAAGCAATTGCAGCGTTTTGACCGGGAACTCAGCGCCCTCCAGGCGCAAGGTGCTGATGGCAGGCAGTTTGCCGACTGGTTCACCCGTTTTTATGTGTTCGTGGTGCAGGGCAACCTGTGCATTGCAACCGCACTTGCCAGCAGTGGCGGCGAGCTCTTTGGCCGCCCGCCGACCGCTTACCATGACCTTGAACACTGTCCTCATCGCTTGCCATGGGAAACAGATCCGGCTACTGCTCGTCCGCCCCTGACCGACCTGCCGTTGCAGGCATTCCCGACGTGGTCGAACGCTATAAAACTGGCGCATTACGCCGGTTTGCCCGGTCTGCGTGGCTATTACCTGCAGGTGCGAGAGTGGTATCGCGATAACCTGATGCGGGTGTTTTTTCGCCTGCATCACGCCATACCAGAGACTGACCGAGCGTACTGGTTTGCGGCGCATGGGGATGTTCGCAACCGCGCTGGCAGCTTTTGGCAGGACGGCAGTGAGGGAACCGAACACGCCACCGGGTTCATGATTTATCCGGGGCAAGTGCAGGGCGTTCTGGGTGAGGATATTTTGCTCGAGGACACTCTGGACCCCGGGCGTCACGCTCATTATCAGAATGCCCGTGCGGTGATTGCACGCATGGGTGGACGCCTGTCACATGGCTCGACCCTGCTGCGTGAGCTGCGTAAACCCTCGGCGGTGATGCCCGATGTAGACCCCGCGTGGCTGGGGCGCGAAGTGCGGTATGTCGATGGTGCATTAACACTGGCCGAGTGAACAGGCGCGCCAACTCTTGGCGGCGTCAATAGGTTGCTGTGCATGGAGCAGGAAATGCCAAACAGAAGTCGTGCCCTGGAACGCTGTTCGACGGCGCAAATAGTGGTGCTGTGTTTTACGTTTTGGCTGCCGCTGACGAGTCAAGCGTTTGAGACGTTCAGCTGTACCGAAAGCTGGTTTGATACGACCTTTGCCGAGACCTTCGCGAACCCTCGCCCACCTGATCGGGAGCGCGACTGTTCGAAGGAGAAAGATGCTGTGCGAGGAGACCGTTTCCAGATCGTTGATGGCCGCGTGTACTTGGGTGCAGTGTCCCGCGAGCGCGAAAGCCCCTGCAGCGGTACAGGCGTTGGATCAGTAGCGCAGGGGCTCAACCCGGTGTGTTACCTGCCTGCCAGGTTGCAAATCCACGAAACGTTCGAACGACGCACATTCTGGTTGCTCAGTACCGATGCGGCACACTTTCGAGTCGCACGCTCCAGTCAGGCTGGCTTTACGCCTGATCAGGCGAATCAAGTCGCTGCTTACTCAATGGACAGCACCACGGTATATCTCGGTGCTACCCGGATTGAAGGCGCCGACCCCAAGAGTTTTGAAGTCATTTTTCCTTTCGGTGACTATTCAGCGGTCAATCTCAATGCCAAAGATAAGTTACAGCGCTACTCGTATGCCAGGGATAACCAGCATCTTTTCATTGGTGAATGGTCGCTCCCACCCATCGACCTCACCAAGGTTGAATGGCTGAGCGGGCACTGCACCGGGGAAATAATGGAGTGCCAGAACACCACCTACGCCAAGCCACTGGTAGGTAAAGTCGGGAACGACATCCTGTTTCTCTACAAGAGCGCGCGTCCTACGCTTTTTCGTAACCTCGCTACTGCAGATTTTGAATTGTCGCGGGAAGGTTTCAAGAGCTATGTCATCAGTGGTGGGAAGCGCTACCTGATTGAACACGGGTTCATGGAAGAAGCGAAGCTGGTTGCTCAACCGCAAGGTTGAACCTAAGAAAAGAGGCGTCTGGACAGTGAAAACAATCAAGTGGACTGATGATGCCGTGCTCGTTGTTGAAGTGGCTGAGGGTGTTTATACCCTTGCCCAGATGCGAGAACATGGCTTGATGGAGTTTTTTGACACCTTCAGAACGGTCGATGAATGGGAGGGCATTGATTTAAATAACAGTCCCATTCTGTTCTGCCTCTTTATTGCCTCCAAGCCGGTCAAGAAACTTTTCCTGCGTTTTTTAGCCGCAGATGAAGTGAAGGTCAATGAACGCCCGATACTCAAAAAAATGCTGAGTTTCAGATGGGTCTCAGAGGACACATACACCGCTGACCTCATAGAACTGAGCGACCGTTACTCGAGTATCGGGGCGAGGGTGCTGAAGTCTGATCTATGCCCTGAGAAAGACCTTGAGATCATTGAAAGTCATGACTTCTGCGGCGTTGCCGGCGACCCGGTCAAGCTGCAGGAAAGGCTGCGGTTTTTTTACGACACGGGGATCAACTGGGATGACAGCAAGCAATTTATTTTTCCGGCACTAAAAACTCCAGAGGCGCTGCTTTTGTCGCGCAAGAAAAGCGCCGAGGCTTTGATATCTGCACCGGATGTAAAAACGGGACTTCAGTTACTGGAAGGGGATGAAGAGCTTCTGGCTAAAATTTATCCTGTGGTCTCTGCACTTTATGCTGAAGTGCTGAAATTACAGGGCGCCGATGCGGCTGATCGCGCGCTGCCGCTGTTCGAAAAAGCAGTGCTGCACATTAACCAGTTTGAAGATGAGATTGAAACGGTAGAGCGCGAGTCCCTGATGGAGGTTCTGTACCAATTAGGGGAAAGAGTCGGCCTGTCCAGAGACACTGAGTTTCTCGAGCAGTGGCGCGGCGACTGGTAGCGGCGGGGCGGTTCAATGTTCGAAAAGCCCCGGCGCCGAACATACAAAGGTGCGTCAATGATCACGTACGATTTAGATAATTATGACAAGGTCCATGTGTGGCTAGGCACTAGCTTTGCGCCCGAAAGCGAATATCAAAGATATTTTGAACTGGATTACTCCACGGAGGATGGCTTTGATGACCCCGACTACCGGATCTGCGGGTTCTGCAAGGATGTCGGCGTCAAATGGTATGACGAAGATTTTATCGGGATCATTGCGCGCCGCGACAACTTGGTCACGGTTGATGAAATCCTGCAAGACGCTCCCATTGATGCGAGTGATTGGGAGAGAGCCAAGGCTGCCTGCGCAGCATTAGGCATCGCCGAAGCCAACGCGACTTTCTGGTACACCGACGGTGATGGGGTAATCAGCGTCCCACCTGAAAATAGTTATAACGGTTTACGCTATCTTGGGTTGTTCGAAGGGAACTGAGTATCAGACTGTGGTTCATGCAAACCCACTCAAACTTTTGCGTGCAAACCAATGACTCGGCCGAGCAGGGCGGGCCTTGGCAGCTCGGATTGTTCAGCGCTTATCGCATCAAGTTTTTCCCGTGTGGCCTCGGTAAAAACGGTTGCGTGCGGGCCGGCCAGGTCTACGTGTAACAACATCTGCTCATTACCAGCCAGTTCCATGTCATCGCCGACCAGATGCAGGCTGTGATAGAGGTGCAGGCGCTTGGCGTCGAAGGCAATCAATTGGGTATGCACCTCAACCTCGGCGCCGAGTTTGACTTCGTGCAGATAATTCAGGTGCAATTCCAGAGTGAACAGCGAGTGACCGCTGACTTCGCGGTTATCACTGTCCAGGCCCAGAGCATCCATCAGCCCGTCAGTGGCGTAGCTGAAGATCAGCAGGTAGAACGCGTCGCGCAAGTGGCCGTTATAGTCGACCCAGGCGGGTTCAACTTGGGTGGTATAGGTGGTCAGTGCTGGCATGTCGGCGATTCCGGGTCGGTGCTCGGGCAAATGTGGGAGCCGGCTTTGCTTGCGTTAGTGATACACAACTCACCGCCGCCAGCTCCCGAGGGTTATTCGGCAAAGGTCATGCCGTGCTTGATTTTGGTAGTTTTCACCGCCTCCAGCACGGCGAGCAAACAATCATCACGGTAGCGCTCCAGCTCTGAAATACTGCGTTCACCTAGCTGATCACTCGTGCCGTCGACCACATCGTCGATCAGTTTTTCGGTCAGATCCGGCGCAGTCAGGTAGGTCCACGGCAACTGCAACGCCGGGCCGAACTGCGCCATGAAGTGACGCATGCCCGCGTCGCCACCTGCCAATGTGTAGGTGAGAAAGGTGCCCATGAACGACCAGCGCAACCCGGCACCGAAGCGAATCGCGTCATCGATTTCGCCGGTGGTCGCCACGCCGTCATTGACCAGGTGCAGCGCCTCGCGCCATAGCGCTTCGAGCAAGCGATCAGCGATAAAGCCGGGGACTTCCTTACGCACATGCAGCGGGCGCATGCCGAGGGATTCATACACCTTGATCGCCGCTTGAATAGCCTCAGGAGCGGTGTTTTTGCCGCCCACCACTTCAACCAATGGCAGCAGGTACACCGGATTGAACGGATGGCCGACCACGCAGCGCTCCGGATTCACGGAACCTTCGTAGAATGCACTTGGCAGCAGCCCGGACGTACTTGAACCAATCAATACATTCGGCCTGGCTGCCGCGCTGATCTTGCTGTGCAAATCCAGTTTCAATTCCAGGCGTTCCGGGGCGCTTTCCTGGATGAAGTCGGCGTCTCTGACACATTCTTCGACTGTGGCGACAAATCGCAGGCGGGTCTGGGATGCACCGGGTGCCAGGCCCTGTTGCTCCAGGGCGCCCCAGGCATTGGCAACACGTTTGCGCAGCGCTGCTTCGGCGCCGGGCGCGGGGTCCCAGGCGACCACATCCAGGCCATGGGCGAGGGCGCGGGACACCCAGCCGCTGCCGATGACGCCGCTGCCGAGGGCGGCGAAGGTTTTGATTTCAGTGATAAAGCTCATGGCGACGTTCCTGAAGAGTTCGGTGATCAATGTAAAAGCCGACCCGGATAAGGGAGTTGGCTTGTATCTGATCTGGAATACTTTCTGGAGCTCACGAGCGTTGCGAGGCAGCGATGGCGGTGGTCAGACAGGACGCCATCGCTGCCTCGCGGTGCTCGTGAGCTCCTACAGATCCTGTGGTTTTCTGCGCAGCGAGTCAGGTCGCGGCAGGCGTCAGCCGCGCTTGGTAAGGCCCATCCTGATGCGGCCTTCCGCCGGGGTCATGACCCGCGCGCCAAGGCGGCTGAGGATTTCACCGGCGCGTTCCACCAGTTGGCCATTGGTGGCAAGCACGCCCTTGTCCAGCCACAGGTTGTCCTCCAGGCCGACCCGCACGTTGCCGCCCAGCAATACCGCTTGCGCGGCCATCGGCATCTGCATGCGGCCGATGCCAAAACCGGCCCACACCGCCTCGGCGGGAAGGTTATCGACCATGGCTTTCATGGTGGTGGTGTCGGCCGGTGCGCCCCATGGAATACCCAGGCACAGCTGGAACAGCGGGTTATCGAGCAGCCCTTCCTTGATCATCTGCTTGGCGAACCACAGGTGGCCGGTGTCGAAAATTTCCAGCTCAGCCTTCACGCCCAGTGCCTGGATACGCTTGGCACCGGCACGCAATTGCGACGGAGTGGACACATAAATAGTGTCGCCATCACCAAAGTTCAGGGTGCCGCAGTCGAGGGTGCAGATTTCCGGCAGCAGTTCTTCGACGTGGGCCAGACGCGTCAGCGGGCCGACAAGATCGGTGTTGGGACCGAACTCCATCGGGTGCTCGCCGCTGCCAATCTCCAGATCGCCACCCATACCAGCGGTGAGGTTGACGATAATGTCGATATCGGCCTCCCGGATACGCTCCATCACTTCGCGGTACAAGGCCACGTCGCGGCTGAATTTGCCGGTATGCGGGTCGCGCACATGGCAGTGCACCACCGTCGCACCTGCTTTGGCGGCCTCGACTGCGGCTGCAGCGATTTGTTTGGGCGTGACCGGTACGTGAGGGCTTCTGGCGGTCGTGTCGCCAGCACCGGTGAGTGCGCAGGTGATGATGACGTCGTGGTTCATGGGGTTGGCTCCTTACAGACGTGGAGATGCCGTTCGCGGTCAGGGATGACCGCGAAACGGGGGGTCAAATCAGGTTATTTACTGCTCAATTGAAGGTTCGCCGCTGCCGGTTTACCGTCGAAGGTGGTGACACCTTCCAGCCAGCGCGCCAGATCTTTCGGATTATCCTTGAGCCACTGCCTGGCGGACTCGAGTGCGTCCTTGTGATCCAGTATCGGCTGCATCATCCGGCTCTCGTCCGCGGAAGTGAACGTCAGGTTGGTCAGCAATTTGTGCACGTTGGGGCACTGTTCGGCATAAGTCGGCGAAGTGACGGTCCACACGGTGGCCATGCCCTCGTTGGGTCCCAGAGCGCCGTCACTGCCGTTCAGGTACGTCATTTTCAAATTGACGTTCATCGGGTGCGGCGCCCAGCCGAAAAATACCACGGCTTCCTTACGACGCACGGCGCGGTCTACGGCGGCGAGCATGCCGGCTTCGCTGGATTCCACCAGCTGGAACTTGCCCAGGCCGAACTGGTTTTTGGCGATCATCGCCTTGATCTGCGTATTGGCGCCTGAACCCGGCTCGATGCCGTAAATCTTGCCGCCCAGCTCCTTCTCGAATCTGGCAGTATCGGCAAAGGTCTTCAGGCCCTTTTCTGCAAGATAGTCAGGGACGGCGAGGGTGGCGCGGGCGTCTTCCAGACTTGGTTTGTCGAGGACCTTGACTGTCTTCGCCTCAACGAACGGGGTGATGGTCTGGGTCATCAGCGGATTCCAGTAGCCCAGGAACAGGTCCAGGCGCTGGTCGCGGATGCCTGCGAAGATGATCTGCTGGGAAGCGCTGGTCTGTTTGGTCTTGTAGCCGAGGCCGTCGAGCAACACTTGGGTCATGGCGCTGGTGGCGATGACATCGGTCCAGTTCACCACGCCCATGCGCACGTTCTGACAGGATGCGGCATCCGCTGCCATCACGTTGGAGCTCAAAATAGCGGTGACGCTGAGTGCAAGTACGTTACGGCTGATCAGTCGGTTCATGGTGGGGCCCTGGGCAGATTGTTATTATGGATTTCGGCGTCTTCGTGCGCCGTTAGATCAAGTTACGCGGCCTGACAGGCGACGAAGCGCACGGCGGCGACCGGCTTTTGCACTACGGCGACCTGCCACCCCTTGAATCCGCCCATAACCGGAAGTATCACAGCGTCACGATGCCGGTCCGACGAGAGCGCCACATGGCCCAGGATTTCTATTTTTTGTTGATGCCGGGCTTTTCGGCCATCGGCTTTATCTCCGCTCTGGAGCCGCTGCGGGTGGCCAACCGCTTTGGTGGCGAGCTATATCGCTGGCACGTCTTGAGCGCCGACGGCGGGGCGGTACTGGCGAGCAATGGCATGTCGGTGAACGCTGACGCGGCGCTGGTGCCGCTGGAAAAAGACACAACCTTGCTGGTGGTGGCCGGCTTTGAACCGCTGCAGTTCGTCACCCCGGCCCTGGAGCAGTGGCTGCGTCGGCTCGACCATGAAGGCGTGACCCTCGGTGCCATCGACACAGGTGCCTGCGTGCTCGCCAAAATCGGCTTGCTCGAAGGCTATCGACTGACCCTGCACTGGGAGGCCATCGACGCGTTTAAAGAATCCTATCCACGGCTCACCGTGACCCAAGAGCTGTTCGAGATCGACCGTCGCCGCATCACCTGCGCTGGGGGCACCGCGTCCATCGACCTGATGCTTGACCTGATCGCTCAGGCCCACGGTCCCGAGCTGGCGATTCAGGTGTCCGAACAATTCGTCCTTGGCCGCATCCGGCCGCGCAAAGACCACCAAAGGATGCAGATCGCCACGCGCTACGGCATCACCAACAAGAAACTGGTTCACGTAATCGGCGAGATGGAGCAGTACACCGAACCGCCCCTGAGCACGTTGGCGTTGGCCGAAGCGATCAAAGTCACCCGACGCCAGCTGGAGCGCCTGTTTCGTCTGCATCTGAACGACACGCCGAGTAACTTCTATCTGGGCCTGCGCCTGGAGAAAGCGCGACAACTGCTGCGTCAAAGCGGTCTGAGTGTGCTGGAAGTGAGCATCGCCTGCGGGTTTGAATCACCGTCGTATTTCACGCGCAGTTATCGAGCAAGGTTTTCGAAATGCCCGAGGGAGGATCGGAGGCGGGAGGTGGTTTGAATATCGTTCCTTCGAGCGATCCCTTTCCGATCGCGACCTGGCTTGGGTAATGCGGCAGGGAGCCTGGCTCAGGTTAACGTTGACAGCTATTTCGGCGGTAATCCGCGGGCCAGGCTCATTACAGTCAAAGATCTTTGATAGCGTTTCTAACAGTGGACAGGAAAAAGTCTTCGTAGCTTTCGAAGATTATCTTTTTGCTGGCTTCTCTTTTGAATGATAGCTCTGTTTCTATTATTGGATGTTCGCCAGAACCGCTGCTGATTGATGTGTCTATGGAGTAGATTGGTCCATATCCAGACGACTGGATGACAATCATTTGTGAATCAGCATCGCCTTGCGAGCGAGCGCTCATTGTCGCAAACAATACGCTGGGTATGGAGTCCGCCTCCAATCCACTTTTTGTGATGCCGTAATAGGTATCACCGCCGAACGATAATGCGCCAAATCTCTTGAGAAAAAGCTTGTACGAGAAAGGAAAAGCTAAACCCATTTCTTTCTCGAAAGCCAGGATCAGGCTTTCATTCGCGCTTCCGGCGCATATCAACTCTTCTCCACTTGCGTTTATTTCAGATTCAATAAGGTCCAGGTAATTCATGCGTGCCTCTTGGAAAGTCAGTGCTCGTTATTCTCAATAGTTTTCAAGTATTGGAAGATAACGCGATTCATGCTTTAGGTCGCACTGGCGCGGAGCATTCTACTGCCATTGGCGATTTGTTTAGCCACGTCAAAGGCCGCTTAACCTGTTCTCACGGCGGCCGTCTCAGGCGCTCTAGGGGCCTGTTTGCCACACTTGCGATCAGCAACCGCTTTGAACCTAAGGTTGGTTCGGTCTTGCCGGTTTTCTAGAACCTCTCATCCGCTGCCTGTATGACAGGATCCGCTTGCTTGGATTTTGGCCCGAGCGAGCCTGCTCGAGAAGCCGGTCGCACTTTCGACAACTGACCCCAGCGAACGCCGCACAAATGAGCACATCCGCACCCAATATGAACACACTCCCCATTTACCGTAGCGATTGGTAGCGGTTCCCGACGTGCACTTGCGTCACCCCGATTTTCACAATTTCTCCCATCCCTCTGATTCAAAACACTTTTCAATCCCTCCCTGCATTCTCCTTATGGCCGATGGCACGTTTTCTGCTGTTTATTCCGTTGTTACATACCATGTTCCACTATAGCGGAACAAACATCATCCTGGAGTGCTTGCCATGCATCGCCGACCTTCCTTGTTTAAAGCGTGTGTTTTTCTCTGTGCGGCTTCGGCTGCTGCCGTGGGCGTGGCCCAGGCGGCGGACAGCAAGCTCGATAGCGTGCTGGCCCGCGGGAAATTGATCGTGGGGACGGGCAGTACTAATGCGCCGTGGCACTTTCAGGGGGCGGATGGCAAGTTGCAGGGTTTTGATATCGACATCGGGCACATGATTGCCAAGGGTTTGTTCAACGACCCGAGCAAGGTCGAGTACGTGGTGCAGTCGTCTGATGCGCGGATTCCCAATCTGCTGACTGACAAGGTCGACATCAGTTGCCAGTTCATCACCGTGACCGCCAGCCGTGCGCAGCAGGTGGCGTTCACGCTGCCTTACTACCGCGAAGGGGTCGGCCTGCTGCTGCCCGCCAAAAGCAAGTACAAGGAAATCGAAGACCTGAAAGCGGCCGGTGACGAGGTGATCGTGGCGGTGTTGCAGAACGTGTACGCCGAAGAACTGGTGCATCAGGCGCTGCCGAAAGCCAAGGTCGATCAATACGACAGCGTGGACTTGATGTACCAGGCCGTGAACTCCGGCCGTGCCGATGCCGCGGCCACCGATCAATCGTCGGTGAAATACCTGATGGTGCAGAACCCGGGACGCTATCGCAGCCCGGCCTACGCCTGGAGTCCGCAAACCTACGCCTGTGCGGTCAAACGCGGCGATCAGGACTGGCTGAACTTCGTCAACACCACCTTGCATGAAGCCATGACCGGCGTTGAGTTCCCGGCCTACGCGGCGTCCTTCAAGCAGTGGTTCGGTGTGGACCTGCCTACGCCAGCTATCGGTTTCCCTGTTGAATTCAAATGATCCCGAGAGAGCGGGGCGGTGATGAGTCGCCCCGTTCAAGGTACTGCTGACCATGAACTATCAGTTGAACTTTGCCGCCGTGTGGCGCGATTTCGATACCTTGCTGGCGGGGCTCGGACTGGGCCTGGAGCTGGCGCTGGTGTCGATCGCCATCGGTTGCGTGATCGGCCTGATGATGGCGTTCGCTTTGCTGTCAAAGCATCGCGCGTTGCGGGTGCTGGCGTCGATATATGTGACAGTGGTCCGTAACACGCCGATTCTCGTGTTGATCCTGTTGATCTACTTTGCTTTGCCAGGCCTAGGGATTCGTCTGGATAAAATCCCGTCGTTCATCATTACTCTGTCGCTGTACGCCGGAGCGTATCTGACCGAGGTGTTCCGTGGCGGTCTGTTGAGCATTCCCAAGGGCCAGCGTGAAGCCGGACTTGCCATCGGTCTCGGCGAATGGCAAGTCAAAGCCTACGTCACCGTCCCAGTGATGCTGCGCAACGTGCTGCCAGCTCTGTCGAACAATTTCATTTCGCTGTTCAAGGACACGTCACTGGCGGCTGCGATTGCCGTGCCGGAGCTGACCTATTACGCGCGCAAGATCAATGTCGAGAGCTACCGGGTGATTGAAACCTGGATGGTGACCACAGCGCTCTATGTTGCGGCCTGTTACCTCATTGCCATGGTGCTGCGTTATTTCGAGCAGCGTCTGGCGATCCGCCGATAGGAGGCCCCATGTACGAATCCCCCAGTTGGTTAAATGAGTTGTGGGTTGCCCGCGAAGTACTGTGGCAAGGCTTTTTAACCAGTGTGCAAGTGTCGGCACTGGCGATTTTGCTGGGCACGATGGTAGGTATTGTCGCTGGCCTGGTGCTGACCTACGGCAATGTCTGGATGCGTGCGCCGTTCCGTTTTTACGTGGACATTATTCGCGGCACGCCGGTGTTTGTGCTGGTGTTGGCCTGCTTCTATATGGCTCCGACACTGGGCTGGCAGATCAGCGCATTTCAGGCTGGCGCATTGGGGCTGACCCTGTTCTGCGGCTCACACGTCGCCGAAATCGTGCGCGGTGCATTGCAAGCATTGCCAAGCGGTCAGATGGAAGCGAGCAAGGCGATCGGTCTGACGTTTTATCAATCCCTCTGCTACGTGCTTTTACCTCAGGCGATGCGGCAGATTTTGCCGACCTGGGTCAACTCGTCCACCGAGATCGTCAAGGCTTCAACGCTGTTGTCAGTGATCGGTGTCGCCGAGTTGCTGCTAAGTACCCAACAGATCATCGCCCGGACGTTCATGACGCTCGAGTTTTACCTGTTCGCCGGATTTCTGTTTTTCGTCATCAACTACGCCATCGAATTACTCGGCCGGCACATTGAAAAGCGGGTGGCCTTGCCATGACTCAACCTTCGCTCTCTAACGTAAAAGACCCTCAACACGGCCAGGCGCTGCTGGACATTCGCGGTCTTCACAAACAATACGGCAAGCTCGAAGTGCTCAAGGGCGTCGACCTGACCATGCAACGCGGCAACGTGGTTACGTTGATCGGTTCCAGCGGTTCGGGCAAGACCACGCTGCTGCGTTGCGTGAACATGCTTGAAGAGTTCCAGGGCGGGCAGATCGTGCTCGATGGCGAGTCCATCGGCTATGACGAAGTCAACGGCAAGCGCGTCCGGCACTCAGATAAAGTCATTGCCCGCCACCGCGCGATGACCGGCATGGCGTTCCAGCAGTTCAACCTGTTCCCGCACCTAACGGCGCTGCAAAACGTCACGCTGGGTCTGTTGAAGGTCAAGAAGCTGCACAAGGATCAAGCCGTGGCCCTGGCCGAGAAATGGCTGGAGCGCGTCGGCTTGCTGGAGCGCCGCGATCACTTTCCCGGCCAGCTGTCCGGCGGCCAGCAACAGCGTGTGGCGATCGCCCGGGCGATTGCGATGAACCCGAGCCTGATGCTGTTCGACGAGGTTACTTCGGCCCTTGACCCGGAACTGGTCGGTGAAGTACTGAGCGTGATCAAGGGTCTGGCAGACGAGGGCATGACCATGCTGCTCGTGACCCACGAAATGCGTTTCGCTTTCGAGGTTTCGGACAAGATCGTTTTCATGAATCAGGGGCGTATCGAAGAGCAGGGGCCACCCAAGGAGTTGTTCGAACGTCCGCAATCACCGCGTCTGGCCGAGTTTCTAAAGAACACGCGGTTCTGATTTTATTCAAAACCATTCTTCACATTTCAAACAGGAAAAACATTCATGAGCATTACTCGTTACGGCACCGGCAGCTCCGCCGCTGGCGGTACGCCTCGTCCTTTTGCACGCGCCGTTGAAGCCGATGGCTGGCTGCACGTTTCTGGCCAGGTGCCTGCAGTAGAGGGCGAGATCATTGTGGGTGGTATCGTCGAGCAGACCCACCAGACCATGAAGAACCTGATCGCGATTCTCGAAGAGGCCGGTTATGGCCTCGAAGATGTGGTGCGTGCCGGTGTATGGTTGGAAGATCCAAGGGATTTCACGAGTTTCAACAAGGTATTCTCGGAGTACTTTAAAAGTGAGCATGCGCCGGCACGGGCTTGTGTGCAGGCGAATATGATGGTCGATTGCAAGGTTGAAATCGACTGCATCGCTTACAAGAAAAAGGCCTGAACACTGCGCTCGTTTTGGTAGGAGCAGCAGGCTGGTTGCTGTTGGAGCGAGGCTCGCCCGCGAAGAACGATGACGCAGCAGGGCTGACTTACCGCCTTGTCTTATTCGCGGGCGAGCCTCGCCAGCAGATCCATGTTTGCTGCGCGACAGCGCGGCGCCTGGACGACGAGGGCGCTTCTACAGGACGAATTTGATTGGGAAAACACCGACATGACCGAAGACACCATCAAGCGCCGGGCACGCGGTCTGGACCGGGCGTTCGATATCCTCGATTTCCTCAAGGAAATCGGCCAGCCGTTGCGTCCGAATGAAATCGCCAGCGGCATCGGCAGCCCCAAGTCCACGGTCTACGAACTGGTAGCCTCGCTGCTGGAGCGGCGCATCCTTGAACCGGTTGGCAAGGAGGGTCACGTCTACCTCGGTCGTCAGCTTTACTTCCTCGGACAAGCGCATTTGCGTCATTTCGACCTGACCCGCGAGGCCGATCATGCCCTGCAGGAAATCGTCAGCCAAACACATGAAACCGCGCAGATGTGTCTGCTCAACGGGCGCAAATACACAGTGGCCCTGATGAAGGAGGGCGAGCGGCATTTTCGCATCTCCTCGGACATCGGTGAAAACGCCCCGATCCCGTGGACCGCGTCCGGGCGCCTGTTGCTGGCGCATTTGAGCGACCAGGCAATCATCGACTTGATCGACCACGATGACTTCATCCTGCCCAACGGCGAGCGATTGCCGCTGGAGCAGTTTCTGGGTGAGATCCGTCAAGCGGGCATTGATGGCTTCTTCTCCTTCGATAGCGTCGCCGACACCTTCACCCATTGCTTCGCCGCGCCGGTCAAAGACCCGAACGGCATCGCCATTGCGACCCTGTGCATCGTCGCGCCACGTGCCGATGCGAAGAGCAATTATGACCAATATCGCCGGGTACTGATCGACAGCGCCAATAGCCTTGGCCGGCGTATCAACGAATAACCGCGGCTGTCTGCGCTCGCAAAAAAGCCCGCTAAGGCGGGCTTGTCTTGTGGGGTATTAACAGAATGTCGCGTAAAGCAGGACTCCCGCTTGCCTTGCTTGTTTTAGCTCACATCAATCCTCAAACGTCACAACATTTTGACGGCGCCGGTCAACGACAAGTCGCGTCACGTCTGGCCGGGAATAATGCCCAACCTGATCAAGGTTCTGCCGCTCACGGCGTACTTCATTGCGGTCCAGCGTCGCGACCAACAGGCACTCGTCACCAACGGCGGGCGGAATGACCCAGTCACCATTTGGCGCAGCAATACATGAGCCGCCGTTTGCGAGGATCTCTGGGCAATTTGCGAGGATCAAGTCCAGGTGCGGCGTATCGGATGGAAAATCTTCACGCCGCATCAGCGCCGATACCGAGATGGTGAAGCAACGCCCCTCTTTGGCAATGAAGCGAGTGATGTCGTCGGTATTGCGCAGGTTGCCGGGCCATAGAGCGACATGCAGATCTTCGCCTTGGGCATACAGTGCGGCACGCGAGAGGGGCATCCAGTTTTCAAAGCAGTTGAGACCGCCGACGGTAAATGACCCGACCGGGTGGACTTGCAAACCATGCCCGTCACCCGGTGACCATGTCAGGCGCTCTTCGTAGGTAGGCATCAACTTGCGATGCACTGAACCAATCACGCCATCGGCGCCGATATGAACCCGCGAACAATACACGCTGTAGCCGCCACGATCTGCTGCCCGCTCTATACAACCCAGCATGACAGCGATGTTGTGTTTGGCAGCGGCAGCACAGACGGCATCCAGATGCCCGGCCTCTATCTGTACTGCCTGCTTTAGGTAGTAAGCGTGGATATCTTTTTGTATCGAGCAGTTGAAGCGCGCTCCATCGGTCAGCTCCAGCCAGAAAGGGTAGCCGGGCAATAGGGCTTCGCCGAACGTGACGAACTGGCACTGTTGCTCTGCAGCACGTCCAATGTAATCGACTATTTTCTCAAGCGTTGCTTCGCGGTTAAGCCAGATGGGTGCAATCTGTGCCAGACCAACAGTTAATAGATCCGGATTTTGAGTAGAACTGGATGGCATCGGTCATTTCCTTAATGAATTAAAGTGACTCGCACGCGAGAGAGATTCGCTTGATTAATAATTTACCCGAGGTAGGTGGTTATTATTACAAGACAATACAGTAGCGCTCAGGGCGCTGTTCTCGCCTGATGAGTGACATAGGCTTAAACGGACATATAAATTTCTGAAAATGCTAATTGAGCATCGATCAGTTATTAACAAACTGTTTGATATCTGGCAGTGCAACAGTTGCTATGGAGTTACTGTCTACGAGCATATCCTACCCGGTGCAGCGGCAGGTGCCAGCCCCCCACAAATCAAATGCGCAAGATTATGCAAGTCTCCGATCAAGGCGGAATCGGTGGGCGTGCCGCTGATGTAGTGGAGTCGCGGCTGACCAAATTTGGGAGAGATTGAAAAGGGGCCACGAAGGCCCCTTTTCAAGATATGCGTTTTTGAAACGACTTAAGGTATCAAGCGCATCTCACGTAGTTTGTCGAACACGTCGAAAAATGCTTGATCACTGGCCTGGTGGGCAGTGAAGCCCAATGCACGGCTTTTCGACATGTCCGTTACCACTTCGATGGGTCGACCGAGGTCTGCATCGGTATGCCATGGGGATATCAGGCGACCAATATCGGATTCTTTCAGGCCGTGCTCCGCAACTATTTGCGTCCATACGGCCTGGTCTTCAGCCATTTGCTCCTCGAGGGGAGAAAGTGAAGCGGGATAATCGGCAGCAGACAAGTCGAAGTATTCGGCGATCCTGCTCCACATCCATTTCCAGCGGAACACATCGCCATTAGTGATGTTGAATGCCTGATTGGCCGCAGCCGGTGTAGTGGCCGCCCAAAGCTGTTGTTTCGCCAACTGCCGTGCGTCCGTCATATCGGTGAGGCTGTCCCACTGAACTCTTGATCCGGGAAACACAAAAGGGCGATTGGTTTTTTTGCAAATCGAGGCATAGACGGCGAGGGTGGTTGCCATGTTCATCGCGTTGCCCACGGCAACCCCGGTGACGGTGTGCGGGCGATGAACGCTCCAGGTGAAGCCGTCTTTCTCGGCAGCGGCGAAGAGTTCGTCTTCCTGGGCATAGTAGAAATTTTCGACATCCAGCCGACCCTGTTCCTCGCGGAACGGTGTTTGCGGAAGGCTACCTTTACCATACGCCTCGAATGGGCCGAGGTAGTGTTTCAACCCGGTAACCAGTGCTACGTGCTCAACGCTCCCGGCCGGGCGAATCGCGGCGAGTACGTTACGTACCATGGCGGCATTAACGCGAATGTTCTCGGCTTCCGTGGCTTGCCGTGACCATGTAGTAATGAATACGTGAGTGGGCTTCAAATCCGCCAGCGCTTTTTCCAGCGAAGCAGGATCCTGAAGATCTGCCGCGACAGGGATCACGCCTTGCACTTGCGACGGGTTCCTCGATAACGCCGCGACCTGCCAGTTGTTGTCAATCAGTAACTGCGTGATGGCGCTGCCGACGATGCCGCTGGCGCCCACAACCAATGCTGTCTGGGTCATAAGTTTCTCCTGGATTTAGGTTTGGGAGTCCTCTAAGCAATAGAGGTTCAACCTAAACCGGATTCGCATTGGCGGTAAAGGTTTGACAAGTAGCCCTTACGAATCCACGTGGCCTGATCATAAACGCGGCATCTGAAGCCAAGGGTAAGAGGTGTCGTGGATGAGCTCGGGCTGAAAAGAAGCCTGAGCTTATCGATAGCAGTCCTGTCCATCGGGAAGTGATTTCGAGGATGAGTTGGGCGAGCAATGAGGACTCGATCGGGCGGCGCAGGTTTGGGAAGCAGAGATGAGAAATGTTGAGGTACGGGTGGCGAGGTTGCTGAGGTTGCTGAGGTTGCTGAGGTTAGTGGACTCAGACAACCTCATGACATATCTAACATAACACCCTATTTAACATAATATACATTATGCGTACCCACGTGTTTACCCTTGAGGGTCGTTACTGGACAGATTTAGAGCCTACTAGCAGCGTCTCCTGCTTTCAGCTTGGAGATGCTTGCCACTGCATGCTTGAATGCCGCCCGACAAAATTGTCTCACCAGTTGACGGAGAAATAGCACTGATTATCTGGAGCTTTGATAAAGCTCAAAGGAAACGTGACCGCGCCGCAAGCGCGAAGCTTCTAGCTCAGATCATGACAACACCCGTTGGAGCTACCTGGATAGAGATCGCAAACCGTGAACATCTGTGGCGCCACCAACAGCTGCCGTAAATCTCAAAGTCCACAGCAGCCGGCAGCATCATGCGGGGACGCTTGCACCCTGTTCCTGCCTGGAAGCTTCCAGTTCGCGGACCAACGGCAACACGCGCTCGCCGAAGTAAGAGACTTCCTCCTGGAAATGCAGGAATGCCGACAGCACCAAATCCACACCCACTGACTTCAGCTCCACGATGCGCTCGGCTATCTGCTGCGGCGTACCGATCAGGTTGGTCTTGAAACCGTCGTTGTATTGCACCAGGTCCTGAAAGGTCGATTTGGCCCAGTTACCCTCACCTTCGGGGCTGGCCTTGCCGGCCTGTCTGGCTGCATCACCAAACGCATTGACCGCTTCCGGGTCAGCCTTGTCGATAATCTCGGCCAAAACCGCGCGCGCCTCTTCTTCGCTGTCACGTGCAATGATGAAAGCGTTGACGCCGACCTTCACTGAATGCCCGTTTTGCGCCGCCTTGGCACGAATGTCATCGACCTGAGCCCTGATTCCTTCCACGGTATTACCGTTGGTGAAATACCAATCGGAGACCCGCGCCGCCATGTCCCGCGCGGCGCGTGAACTGCCGCCCTGAAAGATTTCCGGATGAGGCTGCTGGATAGGCTTGGGCTTGAGGTTGTAATCATGAAAGCGATAGAAATCGCCCCTGAAGGTGAAGTTGTCAGTGGTCCAGATGCCCTTGAGGGCGCGAATGAATTCCTCGGAGCGGCGATAGCGCTCGTCGTGCTCCAGCCAGTGCTCGCCGATAGCCGTGAACTCACCCTTGAACCAGCCGCTGACAATGTTAACTGCCACCCGACCGGCCGTGAGCTGATCGATGGTCGCCAGTTGCTTGGCGGCCAGCACAGGATTCCACGGCCCTGGCAAGATCGCTGCAATGACCTTCAGCTTTTCAGTGGCAGCCAGCAGCGCATGGCTGAAAGCGACTGACTCATGCTGGAACTCGGCACCGTAACCTGCAGTGAAGCGGATCTGGGTCAAGGCGTACTCGAAACCGGATTGCTCGGCAATTTGCGCCAGTTTACGGTTGTAATCAATGGTCCAGTTGGTGCGCTGTTCGATTTTGCTGACGACAAGGCCGCCGCTGACATTGGGCACCCAGTAAGCAAATTTGATGGGCTGCTGACTCATGGAGAACTCCTCGGTTGGAAACCCCGAACGTCATTGCATCCGGGATCGACTTTCTTCACCGGAGCAGCAAACGTGCCATTGCCATAAGTCAATCAAGATCAAGCACTTACGTATAACTCACAAAACATCGCGCTGTACTGTTTGCTGACAAGCTGTTGAGCAACTGTCTGTCAGGCAACAGATGCATTTCGGGCCTCCCGAAAAGGTCTATTGAAATCAATACACAGCCGCAAACCCACTGTCCCCTGGAACCGATTACGAAACCCTGGCCAAGAGCTTTCGGCCGATTTTTCGTGAGATAAGCGCGGGTAATGCGGGCGCGAGATAGCCCGCACCCTGCCCTACAAGCCGACTGCCTGGCTAAGTGAGATTTTCTTAAGCAAACAGATCAAGGACGCTCTCATCCCATTCATGCCCGCTCTCGGACCAGTCATTGCCCGTCTGCGGTGGAAAGCCTGATCTGCAGTATCCCTGCCTGGCAGCGAAATCAAACACTGCATGGGGATAATCATTAATCAGGAGTACCGCCTTGCTGTGATCGATCGACCAGCCGATTTTGACAACCGATGGCTTGTCGCGGTCAGAAACATCAGCGACGTTGTATATATGCATCGCATCGCGAATCGGGTTATCGACAGCCGAAGTATCCAGGGCATAGAAATAACCTGTGTCACCATCATCTTCAAAAACCACGACGAAAGAGCCATCTGCTGCGGGAGCCTCCAGCACCAGAGCCTGGCCGACTTTGAGTTCATTTTCAGCAGCTAGATAAATTGGCATCCTGGCAATCCCCGACCTTTTTGGCTATTAAATGCTGTAGGTTACAGACAACCGCAGCATAAATTAATTGCCATATCCGCGAATCAACCGGCTTATGGCCCACAGCTTCGCACCAGAAGCCATAGACCGTCAGCCGGTTTTCCCTCACACGAACACAGCCCACATTGTCACAGCGCAACTGCTTAATACTTCAAACCGAAATGCACAGGATACAAAGGTAATTTGCTGTCGGCGGCCTTGCCTGATTGCTGTGCCTCGACAGATGCCATTGACGACGGTAACTCGAATGGCAGCCTGCCTTCTGGCGAGTGCTTGCCGGTCAATACATCAAGCAGTGCTTGGTCGCTCACTCCAAAGTTTGCAACGAGCGCCTGGCTGGCTTTTGCGACGTTACTCAGGATGGCTGGTCGGTCCAGGTAAACTGTCGTGATGACCGGCACTTTCGCACTGATCTTCAACAACTCTTTGTACTCGGCGTTATCCTGTTTGAAGTCCAGATCGCCTTCGTGCAACCCCGATCCAAACGCATAGGTCGCATGGGTCTCGAACGGCGCGCTCATGCGTACCAGCGCCACATCGGCGTCTTCCGGAGCGGATACCACGGTCAAGCCGTGCTGCTGAGCCTGAGTATTCGAAACTCCGACCAGATAGACCTTGGCGCCAGGCTTGAGCGGAAGCACGTTTTGCTTGTTCTGCAGCATGACCAACGAACGACGTTGTGCCTCTAGTCCTTCGTCCTTGAATTGCGGATTGCCGACAATACGCTCGGCTTCTGCGGCGTCCGCATAAGGCGTTTCGAACAGGCCCAGCTGGAATTTCTGCAGTAGCAATCGCGTTACTGACTCGTCTATCCGGGCCAGGGTAAGAGCGCCCTCCTTCACTGCCTCAATGAGAGGCTCGGTATTGAATGTGCCGCCAAACTGGTCAACACCCGCGTCCACCGCCTTGACGAAACGTTGTTTTTCAGTCAGCCCCTCAACGCCCCATGGCATTCCGTATTTGGGATATGCCTTGTTTGGATCTTCACCTGGCTTACTCCCGGTCAGGCATTCGTCTGTGCAGCTGTTGGTGATCAGCCAATCGGTGAGGATGATGCCTTTGAAACCGTATTCGTTACGCAGCAACTCGGTGAGCATTTGCTTGCTGAAACTTGCCCCGACACGCTCCAAAGGCTTGCCATTGACGTCAACCCCGTCAGGCGGCACGCCGTAGGTAGGAATAATCTCGGCAGCGTTGACAGCAAATGCCGCCTTGAACGGGCTCAATTGCGTCTTGAAGTCCTCAGCGCTGTAGGCCAGATCTCGGCCATAGGCGTTCATTGCATCAAAGCCTTTGTTTGCCGCGCCATAACCAGCCCAGTGCTTGACGGTTGCCGCGACGCCATCCGATTGCAACCCCTGGGTTCCGTGCTGGAAGCCGACGATGTAAGCCGCGGTCATCTTGCTGACCAGGTCGACGTCCTCACCAAAGGTGCCGTTGATACGTGACCAGCGTGGCTCCGTGGCCAGGTCTGCCTGTGGCGACAGCGCAATCTGAATGCCCATGGCACGGTATTCCTGACGTGCAATGTCGCCGAATCGTTGCACCAGTTTTTCGTCGCCTGTCGCAGCTAGCCCTAGCGTCTCTGGCCACTGGGAAAAGCTACCGGAGCTTACGCTCGCGCCCAGGGTGTACTGGAAGTGATTGCGCGGATCGGTGCTGAAGCTGATGGGAATTCCAAGGCGGGTTTTCTCTGCCAGGCCCTGCAACTGGTTGTAGCTGTTGACCATCTCCACCGGGGTGATGCTGAGACGCGAGATGAAATGGTTGATGTGCTTGTCAGCAATCAGGGGTGACAGCTTTGCAAGGTTGTAACCGGCGTCGGTACCTGTCGCTACGTAGGGAGCGGTGCTGTGCATCATCAGACCGATCTTTTCTTCCACAGTCATGCGTTTTACCAGGTCCCTGGTGCGTGCTTCGGGTGTCAGGCGCCAGTCTTCATAAGCGTCCAGCTGACCATTGTGATCAAGGTCTTTGAAGGTCTGGCCGTCTTTATGTAGCAGCGGACTGGAAACAGTTTTGAGTGCGGGCTGGTTGACGTGTGGCGCAGTCGTAGTGCTGTTGCTGCAGGCGCTTATGCAGCAAGAAGCGACAACGACCGCAGCTGTTCCGGAGATAGATTTTTTCATGTAAGTGACCGTTTTTGGGCGTTAGTTATCAGAGCGCACCAGCGATAGCGCTGCCACTGGAGACACTCGGCGGACGATCTACAAACGCGAATTCGGAATTCAATTACAGTGTATGCACTATTTATTTTCGATGGGAAGACCCTGATGGAATATTTCCTGAAATTTTATGAGCCCGACTATACCTGCGTATATACGAGTTAAATGGCCGTAAATCTGAATAAAAAACATGGCTCGCACTTTGCTAAAACCGCCCCCGATTTTGACAAAATACCTCCCTAATAAAGCGTATACGCTAATAAAATGCACCACTAAGCAGCGCATTGCTCCAAGGAGGTGCATACGTTGGGCGTTATTCAGGAGAAACAGACATGGCTGTCAAAGAGGAAGATTTAACTCGAATCGTCGGTCGACGTTATTGATGCTGACAGAAGCGGGTTACCGCCCATCAGTGCGCCTTGAGGGCAAGGCAGGCGCACTGATGCTTTAGGCATTAATCAAGGGCTGAGCCGAAGCTCGCCAAATTGTAAATTTCTCCTGCGCGCTGCTTACAGATCCGTAATTTCCTTATGTCGCGGCACCAATGCCTTCATCACGCACCACGCCACTAGGTATGCAAGCGCACAGATGGAAAACATGATCATGTAGCCGGTGTGGATATCGTTGATGGTTTTGTAGTAATCAAAAACCCATCCACCGATCTTGGTCATGACGACGCCGCCTAATCCGCCCGCCATGCCACCGATACCAACCACCGACGCTATGGATTTCTGAGGGAACATGTCGGATACCGTCGTGAAGATATTGCACGACCAGGCCTGATGCGCCGATGCCCCGATACCGATGAGCAACACGGGTATCCAGAAGCTGATATAGCCCAGCGGCTGAGCGAGTAACACGAGCAACGGGAAAAGCGCGATGACGAACATGGCTTTCATGCGGCCGTCGTACGGTTTGTCGCCGCGGGACATGAAATAGCTTGGGAACCACCCTCCTCCAATACTGCCCACCATGGTCATGCTGTAGAGCACGGCCAGCGGCAATACAATTGCCTGACCCTTCATGCCGTACTGTGCGCCGAGATAAGTCGGCAACCAGAACAGGAAGAACCACCACACGCCATCAGTCATGAACTTGCCGAACGCAAACGCCCAGGTCTGGCGGTAGGTCAGCAATTTGAACCACGATACTTTCTTGCCTCCTGCGACCGAGGCGTCGGCAGTGTTTACCGATACAGCCTCATCGGCGCGTATATACGCCAATTCTTCCGGCGTGAGCCGAGTCTGCTTCTCCGGTTTTTCATACACGAAAATCCACGCGCCGAGCCAGATGAAACCCAGCATCCCAATCACGATGAATGCTGATTCCCAGCCCCAGGCAGCAGCGATCAGTGGAACAGAAATCGGTGCCAGAATTGCGCCCACATTGGCACCCGAGTTGAAAATCCCCGTTGCGAAGGAACGCTCTTTTTTCGGGAAGTATTCAGCTGTGGCCTTGATCGCAATAGGGAAGTTACCCGACTCGCCGATTGCCAGTACTGCGCGTGCCAGCATGAACCCTGCGATGGATACCGGAATAACTGCGAAGCCTAGCGCACTGGATATTGAGGCGATTCCCTCTCCCAGCGGTACTGCAAAGGCATGCATGACTGCACCCGTCGACCACACCCCAATGGCGACCATGAAGGCAGCCTTGGTGCCGATCTTGTCGACGAAACGACCCGCGAAAAGCATGGAAATCGCATAAACGAACTGAAAGACCGAGGCGATGTTGGCGTAGTCGGTATTGCTCCAGCCGAATTGGGTTGAGAGGCTTGGAGCCAACAGGCTAAGTACCTGCCGATCCAGGTAATTGACCGTGGTCGCAAAGAACAGCAGTGCACAGATCGTCCACCGATATTTGCCTATGGCGTGGCTAACGCTTTGCACGTGGACCGCTTCATTAACGTTCATAGCATCACTTTATTATTGGATTATGCGGATGGTTCTCTCGACAACATTTCGAGAGCGCAGGTGTACGCCCTCCATGCCCGATGGCTGGAGTTGAATGTAAAGCTGAAGTTATCGGGTGTTCGGAAAGTTGAGCAGCGACGGGCTTGATTGCGCCTGCAGGTGCGCACTAAAACCTGAGCCGGCAACGACGGCAATCAGCGAGATATTCAAGCGATCTGGATTCATGATGGACGACACTCTGTTTTTATTTTTAGCTTTGGCCGACGACATTCGTCTGTCGTCGTACAACATCTGCTTTATATCGAGGGTGGCACCTCGATGTCAATCCGAAACATTCAGAAATGTATTTTTTTATCGAGTGCATGACCATCGGTACATCGCGCATACAGCGAGACTCGAAAAGCACCCTGCGCACGGGGAATTATCTGGCTGGTTGACACAAAAACCCTGGATCGTCAGTCAGCGCCGCATTGACTCGCAAAGCCAACATCCAGCCAGATTCGATCGCCCTCCTCTTCACCTCAAACCTGTGCAAACCCACCATCAACAAACATCTCGCTTCCCGTCATGAAGCTGCTTTCGTCCGACGCCAGGAACAAGGCCGCTGCCGCAACGTCTTCGGGCTGCCCGATACGGCCCACCGGCAACTGGGCAACCATGCCGTCAACAATGGCCTCTGCCTGGCCAGTGGGTGCAAGGGCCAGGTCGAGCCCTGGGGTGGAAATCGGCCCCGGCGAAATGACGTTGACGCGAATGCCCGTACCTTTCAGGTCCAGCGCCCAGCTTCTGGCGAAATTACGTAGCGCAGCTTTGGTCGCGCTGTAAACGCTGAATGCCGGTGTGCCCATGGTCCCTGTTGTCGAACCGGTGAGGATGACCGAACCGCCTGTGCTCATCAGTGGCAGCGCCTTCTGCACAGTGAACAGCGTCCCTTTGACGTTAGTGCCAAAAGTGCGATCGAAGGATTCTTCGGTGATCGCCCCGAGCGGCTGGAAATCGCCCAGCCCGGCGTTTGCGAACAGCACGTCAATCCGGCCTTTGGTGGCTTTGACCTCGGCGTAAACGCGGTCCAGGTCGTCCAGACTCGAAATGTCAGCCTGGATCGCTATCGCGTCATGCCCAATCTGTTGCAATGCGGCGTTCAATTGCTCTTGCCGACGACCGACGATGATGACCTGCGCCCCCTCTGCCGCAAAGCGTATGGCGCTGGCGAGGCCGATGCCGCTATTGCCGCCAGTGATGACTGCGATCTTTCCGTTGAGCCTGCTCATGTTGATGTCCTCGAAATATGAGGCACAACTGTAGATCCGCGCTATCAAGTTGAATAGTATGCACCTTTTAGTAAGTACCTTTTAGTCAGCATCCTTGAGCAAAGGACGGAGCGGCCCGATCATGGCAGACAACACCTTTAAATGTGGGCTCGAAGCTGCGCTGGCGGTGCTTGGCGGCAAATGGAAGCCACTGATTCTCTATAACCTGACGCGCAATGTTCACCGCTACGGGGAACTGAAACGTGCGATTGGCGGTGTGACCGACAAGGTATTGATCCAGCAACTCAAGGAACTGGAGCGCGATGAAATCGTTTCGCGCATGGATTTTCAGGAAATACCGCCAAAGGTTGAGTATTCCCTGACACCTTTCGGACAGTCCCTGGCGACAGCGCTGGGTGCGCTATGCGTGTGGGGTACGGAACATATGCAGACCGTAGAGCGCATCAGCGAGCGGCGCACGTCCACCCTCGCCCGTCCGATAAACCCTCGGTAAAGCGGTGGTCCAGACGTGTCGCCTTTGAAGGTAGGAGGCAACTTGTTAGCGAGAAGGCTAACGCGACTACTCAGGCGCGTCGCCTCGCGAACAAGTTCGCTCCTACCCCGACAACGCGGAGGCTCAGCCTAGTCGCCTTTGCCTCCTGCCGAAAAGCATCCCAATTCAGTAATTTACATTTCGTTTAAGCGTCGCGACAGCGCAGTGACAGTGGACAGCCTCATATCAAATCACAAAACGCGCCACCATCCCGTTCAGGTCAACCGCCAATCGCGATAGTTCATGACTCGCCGCGCTGGTTTGATTAGCACCCGCAGCCGATTGAGTGGCCAGATCACGGATATTCACCAGATTTCGATCCACCTCGCGTGACACCTGAGCCTGCTCTTCCGAGGCGCTGGCGATCACCAGGTTGCGCTCATTGATTTGCGAAATTGCTTCAGTGATCTGTTCCAGCGCTTCTCCGGCAGCGCGGGCCAGGTCCAGAGTGGTTTGCGTGCGACTGGTGTTTAATGCCATCGACTGCACTGCGTTACCGGTTCCGCTTTGAATGCCGGCGACCATTTGTTCAATCTCTCGTGTTGATTGCGCGGTGCGATGCGCCAATGCCCTTACCTCATCAGCCACTACCGCAAAACCACGACCTGCTTCGCCAGCCCTTGCAGCCTCGATGGCCGCGTTCAGTGCCAGCAGGTTGGTTTGCTCGGCGATCGAACGGATAACGTCCAGTACCTTGCCAATATCCCGACCTTGCTCCGCCAGGCCTTCGACCAGTGTCGAGGTGGTCTGCACGTCCTGAGTCATGGCCTGAATCGCCTGCACGGTCTGAACAACTTTATCGCGCCCCTGACGTGCGGTATCAGTGGACTGCTCAGAAGCCTGAGATGTGGAAACCGCATTGCGGGCCACCTCTTCCACCGCCGCTGTCATTTCGTTCACGGCAGTCGCGGCCTGTTCGATTTCGTCGTTCTGTTGCTGCAAACCACGCGATGACTCCTCGGTCACAGCGCTCAACTCTTCGGCTGCTGATGCCAACTGCGTAGCCGATCCTGAGATCATCTCGATGGTTTTACGCAGGTTCTGCTGCATGATCACCAGCGCTTCAAGCAAACGTGCCGGTTCGTCCTTGCCATCCACTTCGATATGTTTGGTCAGGTTGCCCGCAGCAATTTCCTGAGCAGCGTTCACGGCTCTGGACAATGGCGCCACAATACTGCGCGTCAATAACCAGGCGAGTAACACTGTCATCAATGACGCAATAACTGCCACAGCAATAATGGCGACCGTTGCACCATCGTATTGCTGCCCGGCTACTTTAGAGCCAGCAACCGCCCCCGCTCTGTTTATATCCACCAGGTCTTTGAGTTGCTTGGTCATCAAGTCAGAAGTTTGTCTCATGCTGGTGTTGATCATCGCACGAGTTTCTTCAACCTTATTGTCACGCGACAGTTGCGCTGCTTGATTCAGCAAGCTTATGTACTGAGTCAGTGTCCCATCAAACTGTTGGTAGATTGCTCTTTCATCGGCTTCTGCGGGCAGCGCAATGTAAGCGGACTTGGCAGCCTGCAATTGGGTAATAATTTCAGCGACACGTTGGTCGCTTTCCTGAATCATTTCAGGTTCGCGGTTAACCAGCATACGCAGGGAAAAAATCCTCAGGCGTAGCGCGTACTCGTTGATATTGCCTATCAGCGAAATGCTAGGCAGGGTATTGGTTTCCATATCGACCGTGGCCTGGCGAATCAAGCTCATGCGGTTCAGCGCGAAAAAGCCCAACGCAATAACCAGCAGCGCAATAAACGCGAAGCCAAGAAACGCACGCGGAGCGATATTCATATTTCTTATAGTCATGGACCTATTCTCATTGGAGTAAACAGCAATAGCGCTCCATGCTCTAACCATTACGAGTCGACCTGCCCGGTTTCATAACGCAGGGGCGAACGTCGTAGCCCTTACACACCTTGTTACGTCTATCGGCGGTGATTTCGTATTAGTTGAGAAGAATTTAAAATTTATTTTTTGACGCCAATAGCCTGTCTAATGCAGGCACTACCAGCGTTACACGAGTGCACTCCATATTTGTAGTTATGTGCTGCGGTACTACTAACGGGTGAACACTAAAAAAAACTGGTGCATAGCTAGTGCATAACTGGTAAGTCGTTAGTGCATCGCTAGTGCATATCACGCACGCGACAAGCAAGCTTGCTGAAACCATCATGGCGAGTCCGCCCGCTCAAAGACGTTGAAGTATCGGCACCAAGGGCCGATATAAAACATTCAGTCATCCATTACAGGAGCTTCACCGATGCACCAAAGGCTCATAGCAGGCGTCCTTCTTCTGTTACTCAGCGGTTGCTCGCTGCATCCGTATACCAAAGAAGAATTGCTGAGCAAGGGTACAGCCAGCCCGGAATATTGCCTGACGCAGGAGCGGGTTCTGGTTGAAGAGCGGGTACAACGCTATTTGAATAAATGCTATCACCCGCGTGTGATCGAAGTCGCAACGGGTGGAACGATAGTCCAGGCCATGCAACTGAAAGTGGACAGCAATGCACAACGGAGCGAGATGTTGCTTTGGGCACCGACCATCTATGGAAACCAGTACTACATGAACGTCATCGTCTCGGAAAAGAACCTCGCCTGCAAAACGACCCTGACCGTCGTAGCGTCTGGCTGGGGGTTTGGGCGCAGTTCCCCGAAGATTGTGGAAAGCGCCAACGGGGATGATCCGTGGTGTCCAATGCCGTGACCGCACCCTTTTTTTACGAGGTCAGTGCCGAACAAACGCCAACACCTGCCCCAGCATCCGGTCACATGCATCCAGTTGCTCGATACTGATGAATTCATCCGGTTTGTGCCCTTGCGCCATGCTGCCGGGGCCGCAGACTACGGCCGGGATTCCTGACTGATCGAACAATCCGCCCTCAGTGCCAAAAGCCACCGTGCCGAATGATCGTGAGCCGCAAAACTCCGCGATCAACTCTGCGGCCTGGCTTTGCATCGAGATATCCAGTCCTGGGTAACTCGACAGCTCGGTAAGGCGAATGTCGCTTTGCCCGCTGACAGCCCGCATTGCAGGCAGCAACTCATTTTGTGCGTAAGCGTGCAATGCAGAGATGACGTGGTGCGGGTCTTCTACAGGAAGCGAGCGCACTTCAAAGTCAAAGCGACAATGTTCAGGAACAATGTTTAACGCTACGCCACCGCCGATTACCCCAACCTGCACGGTCGAGAACGGCGGATCAAAGCGCGCGTCCTGCCGTTCTTCGGCCTGCAACGCTTTCCCGAGCCTTCCCAGCTCGTTGATCAACTGCGCAGCGTACTCAATGGCGTTGACGCCACTGGGCGCGTGAGCCGAATGGCAAGCCAGGCCGTGCACATCACAACGCATGGCTACTTTGCCTTTGTGCCCGAGCACCGGTTTCAGCTCCGTGGGCTCACCGATCACACAGAGCAACGGTTTAACCGGCTTTGAACCCAGCACTTCCAGCAGCGAGCGGACGCCCAGACAGCCAACTTCCTCATCGTAGGAAAGCGCAATGTGCACCGGCATACGCAATGTGTTCCGGGTCAACTCCGGAACCAGCGCCATGACACAGGCTATGTAGCCTTTCATGTCGGCAGTACCACGGCCGTATAACCTCCCCTCCTTCTCACTCAGCTCGAACGGCGGAAAAGTCCAGGACTGGCCGTCTACCGGAACTACATCCGTATGACCCGACAAGACGATGCCGGGCACGTCAGCCGGGCCAATCGTCGCGAAGAGATTGGCCTTGGTCTTTTGCGCGTTGTAGATCAGCTCGCAGGAAACGCCATGGCCATCGAGGTATTCACGCACAAATTCGATTAGCGCCAGATTCGACTCGCGGCTGGTGGTGTCGAACGCAACCAGACGAGCCAACAGCTCGCGGCTGGCGCTCATCGGTCATCTCCCGGTACGCCATAGCCTGGCGCTCCGGCGGGGTTCAGCGCGCGGTCGAGATAATCCTGCATCTGTGGCTGATAGGCTTGCCACAAACCATCCAGCACGTTGATCGGGTCGTGCTCAGCCCAATCCACTCGCAAATCAACAATCGGCCAAGGCAGATCGGCCACCACTTTCAGTGCTGCCGAATGCACAGGCCCGGCTTCTCCGCCCGCCGCATGACCTGCTTGCATGGCTTGCAGCAAACGCTCGGCGAGGTGCCCTGAAGCCAGCTCAAAAGCCTTGACCATCGCGTTGATCACTTCAGGGTTAGCCAGCATGTTGCCGGCCGCGACGCACTGTTCCCCGCTGACGGCATTGTGAATTCCAAGGGTTTTGCTGCCGCTGAAATGCGCGACGCGTCCTAGGTGATCAATCGCAGTGATCTGCCGGTACTCACTGAACGTTTGATCCGCCCACAGCTGTTCAAGCGCCTGTGCGGGTGACGCGCCCTGCTCTATCAGGTCCAGTGCTTGCGGGCCAAGGGCTGGCAGCGTGATGTTTTGCGAAGACACCGCCCCCACTCCGGCTCGCAGCCAGGGGCAACGTGCACCCACGGCGATGCTTGAGGAACTGATGGCGATGCCCAACTGACCGGTTTTGGCGCAACGTGCAGCAATGGAAAATGTCATGACGAAAGTCCTTAATCGGGAATGACGGCGATCACGTCGATTTCCATCAGCCACTGCGGCTGACCCAAAGCAGAGACCACCAGCCCCGTGGAAATAGGGAATACCCCTTTTAGCCACTTGCCCACTTCGTGATAAACCGGCTCGCGATAACGCGGGTCGATGATGTAGGTGGTGGTCTTGACGATGTGCGACAAATCGCTGCCCGCCTCCTCCAGCAGTTGTTTGACGTTCTTCATGGCCTGATGCGCTTGAGCGCCGGGATCACCGAGGCCGACCAGATTGCCATCGAAGTCGGTGCCGACCTGACCCCGTACGTAAACGGTATTACCGGCACGCACTGCCTGGCACAGGTCGTTGTCCAGACTCTGGTTCGGGTAAGTGTCTTTGGTATTGAACATGCGAATACGGGTGTGGGTCGGGGTAGCCATGTAAATCTCCTGTGAACACTGGGGCGAGTTACGCCCAATCAAAGACGATCAACGTTTAAACGTTGCGCAACCTGACTGCTGGGGCTGCGCGCTTGCCCTGGTCATACGACCGGTACTTGTGCTGGGTGGCGATCTGATCAGCGACATGTTTGGCGTCATGCCACACACCCCAGATGAAGGCCGAACCGCGTCGCGAAAGCCACGGCAGACCGACGAAATACAAACCTTGCTCTCTGGACACCCCACGCTGATGTATTGGCTTGCCCTTGGCGTCGAAAGCATCGACCTGCAACCAGCTGTAGTCCTGGGAATAACCCGTGGCCCAGATGATGGAACGGACACCGGCTGCAGTCAGGTCCAGTTCACGCAACGGATCAGTGATACAGGCGGCGTCCGCCACACGTTCGCGCGCCGCTGGCTCCAGCGGTAAATCCAGACCATTTCGATGGGCATACGCATCGGCGGCATCGAGTAGTGACAGGTAGTTCTCGTCACCGAGGTCGAGATTTTCGACGAGGTCATTCTGGAAACGTACCTTGCCATCGGCAAAGCTTTCAGTCAGGCCGACCAGCGTCATGCCTGCTTGCGCCAGGCGGCGGAAGTCAACGGTATGGCCGCCTCGCGCGCCACTGACGGCAATGGTCACGTGCTCTTTGCCTGGCTGCATGGTCTCGCTGTCCCACAGCCCGAGAACGCCAAGCCACCAGCAGAAGTCACGTCCACGGTAGGCTCGCGGCGGACGATCATGAGGACCGACCGACAAGTAGACCTGACGGCCGGAGCGCTGCAACTCATCGGCGATCTGTACACCGGACGAGCCGGCTCCAACGACCAGAACCGCGCCGTCAGGCAATTGCTGAGGGTTGAAGTACTGCGCCGAGTGGATCTGGTGCAACGTGTCATCCCTGGGCGCAATCGATGGAATGACGGGTTTCTGAAACGGGCCGGTCGCAGACACCAGGTGATTGACCACGTAGGTGCCAGCACTCGTCTCCACAGTAAAGCCTGCTCGCTCGACATTGCGGGTCACACGCTTCACCTCGACACCGGTCTTGATCGGCGCATTGAATTTACGCGCGTAGCGTTCGAAGTAGTCGGCGACCTGTTCTTTACCGGCAAACCCGTCCGGGTCCATATCGAATTCGAGACCCGGAAACCGGTCATGCCAGGCCGGACCATTGGCAACCAGCGAATCCCAGCGACCGCTGCGCCACGCTTCGGCAACCCGGTGTTTTTCCAGCACAAGATGCGCAATGCCCAATCGGCTCAGGTGTTCACTCATGGCAACACCGGCCTGCCCTGCACCCACGACGAGCGTGTCAATTTCTGTGATGTGTTCGGTCATCCTGGCATCCTTCAACACGCCCTTTATGACGGGTTGACGCAGTAAAAATAACGAAAATGTCAGCGCGCAGGCGCAACAAGCCCTACGGCATCTTCAGACGCGTATACAGTCAGTAACGTGTTCGGATCAGTCGGCCAGTGAAGGGTCCGCCTGAAGCATCAGCCACTTCATTTCTTCGAAATGCTGTTGCGAAAAATCAGTGATCTTTTCCCAGTCCCGTGCTGTTTTTTCAGCTACATCGTCCGGCAGCGTCTTCAATGGCTGCCCCGTGGACCAGGCCGTCACCAGAATCTGGCAGGACCTTTCCAGGGTCCAGATATCGTCGAATGCTTCACCTACCGTTGGAGCGGTCACCATCACGCCATGGTTACCCATCAACAAGCGACTTTTGCCGTCCAGCAGGCCGACCAGCCGAGCACCTTCAGCAGTGGTGTCAGCCATGCCGCCGTAAAGCTCGTCTATCGCAACCCGGTTGAAGTAGCGCGCCGTGTTCTGATCAATCGCCGGAATATGCGGCTTAGCCAGGCACGCCACCGCTGTTGTGTAGACCGGGTGCAGATGCAGAACCACCCGTGCTTCAGGCAGACGCTGGTGCATTTGCCCATGGATGGACCATGCCGTTGCATCCACATCCGGTCGTTGCACGGCGTCTTGATCATCAGCATCGAGCAGCAACAGATCACTGGCACGCAAGCGCGAGAAATGTTTCCACTTCGGGTTCAGCAGGAACTGCTTTCCGTCAGCTGAAATCGCCGCGCTGAAATGGTTGGCCACCGCCTCATGCATGCCCAGATGAGCAATGATGCGAAAGGTCGCGGCCAGATCCAGACGCGTCTGTTCCTCGAAGTTAAGGGCCATGTTTAAAATACTCCTGCCTACAACGCATAAATCATCGGGTTGAAATACATCCCCGGTAGGAGCCAACTTGTTGGCGAGGCGGATCATCAGGCTATGCAGGCCCGACGTCTCGCCAACAAGTTGGCTCCTACCAGGTCCGTGTTTTTTTAACGACAAACGCTTTTAGGGCTTGGGCATCAGCGCCGCGATGTCATCCGCCGTCGGTGCCTGGAACTTGTACTTGTCCAGCAAAGCCTTGTATTCCGGCGTCTTGCTGTACTTCTCGAGCCCTTCGATCAACGCATTGCGGACGACATCGTTGCCTTTCTTCACGCCGAAGCCGTTGAGCACCGGATAGATCAGGGTTTCGGATGAAATCACCACCCGGTTACCGAGCTTTTCAACCACGCCCCGCGCCACAGCAGCGTCAGTGATCTGCGCTTCAACCGCATGTGCAAGCATGGCCTGGGTCGTTTGCGGATCAGTCCCGTATTCGCTGATCGCGATAGGCGGCAGGCCGTTCTTCACGCAGTAATCCGTAGAGAGTTTCTGCAGTTGTTGTAGCCAGGACGTCGCGGCCATGGAGCCGATCTTGTGGCCACAAAAGTCTTCCGGGGTCTTTGGCTGATACGCGCTGCCCTTTACCGCCAGAATCGACTCTCCACTTTTCAGGTAAGGAATCATGTCGATGACTTTCAGGCGCTCAGCGGTGATGTACATCGACGAGTTGGTGATATCAAACCGGCCGCCTTGCAGCCCACCGATCAGATTCGGGAAACGGGTGTCGAGATTCTCGGCCTTCATCCCCATGACCTTCGCCAGGCCATCCAGGAACTCGATGTCGAAGCCTGCCGGCTGGTTTTTGTCCATGTACTCATACGGATAGAACGTCATGTCGGAACCGGCAATGATCTTGCCTGGCTGCTGGAAAGCCGAGGCCATTGATGAGGCCATGGCAACCGCAGCGCCTAATACAACCATCGCAGCGGGACGAACGAACAGACGGGATAGCTTCATAAGTATTCCTCGTGGAGTCAGTAAGGTTCAGGCAATTGCTGTTCAGGTCTCAGGCAGTAGCCATGTCGTTTCCGGCCTGCTGCACAAAAAACGAAGCACCCTTGGGTTTCTGCGGCAGACGGATCTGGTTCGCGGTGCTGCGCACCAGGCCGCTTTCATGTCCCGCCACCATCAAACCGGTGTGTTCGCTGGGCAGCGGGTTTTCCCCGAAGGGCAACGCATCTTCGGCGGCGTATACGCTGATGAATAAAGTACGCGGGAACTCGGTTTCATTCGGGCTTGAGGCGTGCAGCAAGCGGGTGTGCATGAAGCACACCGAACCCGACGGTCCATAACAGGCCACCGGTTGCTGGCAGTGCGCTTCAACAACTGCGTCTTCCACAGCACCCGTGAAACGCCCGTTCTGCCAATGCGACCAAAGCTCGCCTTTATGGCTGCCCGGTGCCACATTCAGCGGGCCATTTTCGGGTGTCACCTCACTGACCATCAGCAGCGCGGTTACCAGGTCGTCGTTGCTGTGCGGCGTAAACAGAAAATCCTGATGCCACTTCACCTGCGTGGCGGTGTGCGGCAATTTTGAGTTGATTTTGCTGTGATGAAAGCGAGTGCCGTTGCCGCCGATCAACTGCGCAGCAATAGTTGCCATGCGCGACTGAAAAGCAGCCTGTTGGTAAGCCTTTGAGATTTCCGTTGGCGAGGTCACGCGGCGCAATGACGGATGATCCGGGCGATGGTCGCCTTCAATATCAAATCGCGGCCGACCATCCAGCGTCTGCCCCCAGGCGCAGTTTTGAGTGCGGCTGTCTTCCACCCACTGGTCGAAGTCGTGCTGCAGCGCCGCCACTTCGTCGGCTGCCAGCACGTCCTCCACGACCAGAAAACCCTGCGCGTGAAACTGGTCGATCTGCCATTGCTCGATCATGTTCTTCTCCCCTGCAAACAAGCGTTAAGGTTTCAAGCCAACGAAACATCTTTCAGAAAAGCTTCCACTCGCGGGTGCTGTCCATCGCGCAGTGCCTGCGGGCTGTCATCGCAGACCACCCGGCCCTTCTCCATGAATACGATTCGGTCAGAGACCTTGAAGGCGAAGTTCATCTCATGGGTCACGATGACCATGGTGATGCCCTCTTTCGCCAGTGTTTCGATCACCTGTAGCACCTCGTTAACCTTCTCCGGATCGAGGGCTGATGTCGGCTCATCGAACAGCATGATTTGCGGACGCATCATCAACGCACGAGCAATCGCTACGCGCTGCTGTTGCCCGCCGGACAACTGATGCGGATATTTCCAGGCGTGCTCTAGCATGCCGACCTTGTGCAGCAGCTCGTACGCCTGCTGTTTGAGCTCCTGCTCTGAAGCGAGACGGTGGTAACGCGGCGCCAGCAGCAAGTTACTCAGAACGGTCAAGTGCGGGAACAGATTGAAGCTCTGGAACACCATGCCGATGTTCATTCGATGCTCCGTATGCTCGACATAGCGCGGCGGTTGCGCCCCCTGACGGACGAGGTGAATGAACGGCTGGCCGTTGATCCTGATATCGCCGTTATCGATTTGCTCAAGGCCGTTGAGCAGACGAATCAAAGTGGTCTTGCCCGAGCCGGACGGCCCGATTACAGACACCACTTCGCCAGGATGAATTTGCAGGCTGACAGCGCCCAGCACTTCGATGTCGTTGTAAGCCTTGTGCAATTTCGTGGCCTGAAGTGCCGGGCCTATGAAATCGGAGGCAGGACGGGCTATTACGGCGCGCTCCTGAGTGGCGAGTTTGAGCATTTCAGCGTCAGGCTCACGCACCACTTTGCGCTGGGTGACATCCAGATATCGCTCCAGCCGCTTGAGCAAAAAGTCGAACACGGTAACGATCAACACGTAATAAAACGCGACTGCAGCCATGGTTTCCATGACCAGAAAGTTCTGTGAATACAGGCGCTGCCCGACCATCAGGATTTCGGTCAGCGAGATCACCGACACCAGCGAGCTGAGTTTTACAATTGAAATGTATTCGTTGGTCAGCGACGGTAAAGCCACCCGCAGCGCCTGCGGGATCACAATCCGCCATTGCGTACCGACAAAGCGCAACCCCAATGCTCTTGCCGCTTCACTTTGCCCTTTGGCAATCGACAACAGACCGCCGCGATGAATTTCCGCGACGTAAGCGGTTTCACACAGCACCAGGGCAATCAGACCCGCCCAGAACGGGTTGGCCAACACTGCGGATGTGGCGGGCAGTGCCTGTGGCAGGTTGTAGACAAATATCAGTAGCACCAGCAAAGGCACGCTACGAAACAACCAGATATAGCCACGGGCAGGCAAGTTGATCAGGGGGTTGGAAGATTGTTTGGCCAGCGCCACGACGAAGCCCAGAACAATGCTGATCAGCCAGGTCAATGTACTGAGCTGTATGACGGTCCACGTTGCCATCCAGAACTCGGTATCGCTGAACAGGCTGAACATGTATTTCCAGTCAAACGTCATCGTTGGCTCGCTCGGCTAAGTAACAGTGGCGGGTGATATCCAACGCAAGTTGAATACTGAGCGCTGCCCCGCTCTCCCTTCTGAAGCCATCATGAGCGAAGTTTTGTCGAACGACCCAATAGTAAGTTTTGGCTCATAGCGTAGGAAAAACCTAAGCAGACCAGGCGGATGAGATATCCAATGCAGCCGGATGGCGAAACTATTCACCTTGCGCAGAACATCGCGCACATTTTTAGGGCGATCACTGTTTAACCTGCCTTGATTCGCTCACTTTCAGTGCGAAACCCACAGCCTGCGGGCCGTGTAGGCCAATGGATTAAGTTGGTCGGCACGCGCTAATCGCTAATAAAAAGATCAGCTATCGGTTGAGCAACCGAATAACCAGGAATTCTGGCAGCTGGCACGCTCCTCGCTAAGCATAGGCAAAAGCTATTCAGGCAACTCCGCTTATGCCCGTATGCTGACGAGGTAATCAGTGACTCACTTCACGTTGAAACAGCTCAAGTACTTCGTCACCGCCGTTGAAATGGACAGCATTGCCGAGGCGTCACGACAACTGCATATCTCCCAACCGTCTATTTCCGTCGCCATTAAAAATCTGGAAGAGGCGTTTAATCAGCCACTGTTTGTACGGCACCACGCGCAAGGCGTTTCCCTGACGTCTGGTGGCGGAAAGGTGTACGAAAAAGCTAAAGAGTTATTACGGCTCTCGGAAGAACTGGAACAAGACTCTCGCGCCGAGAGCAAGAATGTATCGGGCACTATCGCACTTGGCTGTTTTGAATCAGCCGCGCCACTGTATATGCCCAGGCTCGTCGCCGGTTTTAAACAACTCTATCCCGACGTCACTATTCAGCTCTGCGACGGGGAACAGCACGAATTGATGCATGGGCTGCATCGCGGTCGTTTCGACCTGGCCTTCCTTTACGATCTGGAACTGGGTGCGACGATCCACAAAGAAGCATTGAACGCCCCACACAAACCCTATGCGTTACTGCCAGCCGGGCATCCCCTTGCTCAACAGAAAACGGTGACGCTGCGTGAGTTGAGCCAGGAGCCCATGATCCTGCTGGATGCCGTGCCCAGCAGAACCTACTTCATGGATATCTTTACCGAGAAAAGTTATGCGCCCGTGGTGGCTTACAGCTCTCCCTCGATTGAAATGGTGCGCTGCATGGTCGGCCAGGGGCTGGGCTTTTCGGTACTGGTCACGCGGCCTTGCACCAACATGACCTACGACGGTGAGCTTCTGGCGCAGCTTGATATCGAAGATGACATGCCTGCCTCGACCCTGGTGATGGCGTATCTGCGCAATAACCAGCCATCCCGCGCGACCCGACTGTTCATGGATTACTGCCGCACCGTCGAGCTGGCGCCGCCATCAAGTTTGAGGCCGCAAGTTTCTTATCAGCTGGATTGAAATGCATCTTCTGCAGGAGCTGCCGAAGGCTGCGAAGCGTTTCTCCTGACACACCGCGATCGCAGCCTTCGGCAGCTCCTACAGGTCCTATGTTTGCCGCGAGACAGCGCGGTGCCCTGAAAACCGCGGCAGTTACAGGTCACCCGTTTCGCTGCCTCAATGACACCACGCTGTCGCGAAGCAAACTGGACTTTGTAGGAGTGAGCTTGCTCGCGATAACGTTAGACCTATTGAGAAATTAACGTCTGGCCTGACGCAATCGCGAGCACGCTCACTCCTGCACGTCCGATGTTTGACCCGAGGCAAGGTGCGCCCATCAAATGCTTAACTTTGACGCGCATGCCGGTACCATAAGGAGACTTTCCCCGAGGACCGGTTAAATGAAGCGCCTTGAAGATCTGATCGAACACGATGAACCTGCCCTGCCCTTGTTAAAGGAGTTGCTGAGCACTGCGCAACGTAGCTGCCAGTTGCTGCCTCCCTCAGAGGAAAACGCCAGAGTATTGCTGGGGCTCCAGGTCACTACGCGATCAACTTTAGGCGCGGTTGCCTACGAAACCGGAGGCATCCTCATTGACGGAGGCTGGCTACGTTTTCTGGGATCCGGACACGAGCAACTGTCCAGAAACATCCTTGACTGGACCCATCTGCACGACGGAGGTGGTCACCTGTTGGTGGCGGACGACGCAGCAGGCGGTTTCTTTTCAATCAATGGCGGACGTTTCGGAGAAGACGTTGGCTCAATGTATTACTGGGCACCGGACACTCTGGAATGGGAGCCATTGGAAATTGGCTATACAGACTTTCTGGAATGGGCACTCAGCGACCAGATGCTCATGTTCTACAAAGACCTCAAGTGGCCGACATGGCAAGAGGACCTGGAGAAGATGAACGCGGATCAATGCATGACGTTCTATCCTTTCTTGTGGACGCAAGAAGGATCGCTTGAGACAAGCAGCCGCAGGGTTGTGGACGTCGCAGAACACTATGAGTTGAACATCGGCTTTGCCAGCAAGTTGGAGAACCCATCGAGCTAGCATGCCTCAACCATTGATTTAACACGCAGCCCCTTCAGGAGCGCAGAGGTTATGACCGCCGCTTTAGTGCGCTGTAATAATGATCGTCCCAGTTTTCAAGGGAAGGCTTGCGGGTCGTGCACGGTTCATATCGGGTGTAGTACGAAAAACCTTCCTTAACAACAAGGGGAGCCGCCGTGATGGTCTCCCCATCCTTGACTCTCCAGGTGGCCAGTTCGCGCCTGAAATACCGACGCATGGCGTTGGGGGCCGTGTTGTCGCATGACTCCGCCACCTCGATATACAGCTTGCCCCCATACTCAAGGGTGAAGTCGAGTGATCCGCTAGCAGGAAATTCACCTTTGTAAACAGGGACTCTTATCTGGCCTCCCCCGCAACCCCCTCCACCATAGCCGGGTACCCCTATGCTGCCCATGCAGAAAAATCTGTCGGCGCCGAGTACGATCTGGTGGATTTTTACTGACGTGTTGGCAAGCGGTTCGCCGTTGTCACCGACCACGCGCAAGGTGAGGTGCATAGGCTCGCGCATTCGAACCCCGTTCGCGACCGGGCTACATCCGTTCAAAGACAGTGTCAACAGGGCCATCGTGGCCAAGAGGGGCAGTGCTTTCATGTGTGGTGTGGCCTTCTATGAAGGATTCCATCCCGGACGGCCGTGCAGTTTCCTTTAACGCACCCGGGTTTAAACGTGCGGCATTGTTACATGTTCTGGGGGGACTCGGCGTTGCTAATGAGGACACTTCAAACCTGTGCGCCGCTTAAGCTGAGAACCACCATTTCCGGCCCCATCTGCCTGGCATATTGCTCCAGAGCATGGCGGGCGATGCTGACCACTTGCTCAGTCAATTCCAGACCCACCCCGGCGCGCCAGCAGGCGATGATGTCCAGCGGTTGAGGCCGCGTCACGTTTTCCAGAATGAAGAGCTTGCCCTCCGCCAGCTCCTTACTGACCAGAGCAGCCGGCAGCGCACCGATGCCAAAGCCGTCGCTCACCAGCAGGGTCATGGCGGCTACGGAGTTGACGCAACTGATTCGCGGGCTGTCCACACCGTCTGCGTGCAGCAAATTAAGAATGTCCTGATGCGGACGGGAGTTGCGGGAAAAGGTGATGATGCGTTCGGCAGCCAGTTCGTCGATAGACGTGTAACTGCGCTGGTAGATGGACCCGGCTTGCACAATCCACTCAACCGGCAATACGGCCAGATGCTGGTTGCGGACCGCATCACTGCGCACCATGTCGGTCTGCACGATCAGGTCGAGATAGCCCTTCTGCAATTGGTCACACAGGTTGAGTGATGTGTCGACAGTCAGCTCGATTTCAACCGCCGGGTAACACTCCATTAACGTCGATATGAACGGGCTCAACCACGTGTGGATGACCGTATCCATTACCCCGAGTCGCATACAGCCCTTGAGATCACTGGTGGCGCTGATGGACTGCTGGAGCGCATGCATCGTGTCGATCATCTGTTCGGCATAGTTGAGCACGCGCTCACCTTCAGGCGTCAGCGACACACGTTTGGAGTCACGCAAGAACAGCTTGGCGCCGAGTTCCTCCTCCAGCGCGGCAATGCGATTGGAGATGGAAGCCTGGGTGGTGAACATCTTCTCCGCAGTCAGGCGAAAGCTTTTCAGCCTTGCCACCCAGACAAAGGTTTCCAGAAACTTCAGGTTCATGCGTAACAGCCTGTACAGAAATGATGGATCGACTTACGCAAAGAGCGTCAGCAAGCAGGATCCACACGCAAGTTGTACGCCAGAATTTTCAGAGGCAGGGGTTGCCGAGCGCTCTTAAAGAGTACGCATGATGGCTCGGCGGAAGTCATCGATGTGGTGATGGATAGCTTTGATGGCGGCCGCGCTGTCGCGATTCTCCATCGCGGTGAGTATCTGTAAGTGCTCATCGTAGATGCGCTCACTGTGGTGCATTTCGGACAATGTCAGAAACCAGAAGCGCGCCTGCTTTTCATGCAACGTACGGAGCAGTTCAGCCAGTACCCGATTGCGCGCAGCGGCGGAAATGGCCAGGTGAAACTGCAGATCAACTTCCATCAGACCCTTCACATCCCGGCGCTCCAGCAGCGGCTGTGTGCGCCCGATGATTTCGCGCATGTGGATGAAGTCATCTTCCTGAGCACGCTCGACGGCGAGCTTCACGCACAGCTCCTCATTGGTTCTGCGCACTTCGATCATGTCGAGAATGTCGTTCAATGAGATAGGCGTCACCATCACGCCCTTGCGCGGCAGGATGGTCACCATGCCTTCCATTTCCAGACGGTGCAGCGCCTGATGCACCGGCGTCCGGCCCAGCCCAAGCATCTGGGTCAATTGCGCCTCGTTGATGGCTTCACCGGGACGTAGCTGGCAGGAAATGATGCGTTGCTTGATCTGTACATACGCCAGCTCGCGCAGGCTTGCACCACTCTTGGCAGCGGGTTTGCCAACGAGATCGGCGGTGGGCAGGTCAGTTGAATCGGGCAATCCGGAAATCCTCATGGGGCGCTGCTGATATATCACTGTATTTCATATCGTCAGGATTGTCGCTTTCCCCTCTCCCCAATCCGGTAACGAAAACGCGCCGTCAGAACGCATCGTCCGCCCAAAAGTGGTGCGTTTTGGTAACACATGGCCATTTCGTACGTTCTGTCACGAATTTTATCATCCATATAACTCTTTGATAAAAATGGTTTTTTACCTCGTCCCACGGTGTCTGGCATATCAATTGCGTATTGATAATCCTGTGATATATCAGTGTAACTTCACAAATCACTGACTTTCTTCTTATCCGTAACGAGGACACCGCATTGACTCAGCTAACTCTCCAGGTCGCCAACCACGGCGCAGTAGTCGTAGAAATCGATCACCTGATCATCGCTGGCTGGGCTGGCCGTAACAGTGCTGCCGTGGAGCACCATATTGCCGAGCTGGAAGCCCTTGGGGTCCGTCGTCCAACGACGATCCCCTGTTTCTATCGGGTTGCCGCAAGCCTGCTGAACCCGGATGAAAGCATTCAGATACCGGGCAAGGACTCGTCCGGGGAAACCGAGTTTGTGTTGATCCCAAGCAGCATCGGCTTGCTGGTCGGCCTCGGCTCTGACCACACCGACCGCAAGGTCGAAGCCTTCGACGTCACCGTTTCCAAGCAAATGTGCGACAAACCGATTGCCGCCACAGCCTGGCGTTTCGATGAAGTCCAGAGTCATTGGGATCAACTGATCATGCGCACCTGGCGCACCCGCGACGGTGTTCGCAGCCTTTATCAGGAAGGCCCGGTCACCAGCTTGCTGGCACCCGACACGCTCCTGGCCAAGCTCAACGACAGTGCCAGCCTCGCACAAGGCACCGCGATGTTCTGCGGCACCCAGCCGGTCATTGGCGAGTTGGGTTATGGCGAAGCCTTCGAGATGGAATTGTTCGACCCGGTGCTTGATCGCAGCCTGCGCCACGCCTACAGCGTAGAACCGTTGCCAGTCGCGGAGTGATGCAGATGAAGCCAATCAATGAGCTTGCCAAGGATCTCGCCAGCGGCGCGACCACTAGCGAGGCCTTGGTCACTGCAGCGCTGGAGCGTATCAGTGCGCACCGAGCGGAAGGCGGCAATGCATACCTGTCGGTGGATGCTGAAAGTGCTTTGCAAGCTGCACGTGCCAGCGACCTGGCCCGTGCAGCAGGCTATGTGCCCTCCCCGTTGGCGGGCCTGCCGGTTTCGATCAAGGACCTGTTCGACGTGACGGGACAGGTCACGGCCGCTGGTTCCAAAGTGCTGGCCGGTAACGCGCCTGCTGAAATGGATGCGCCTGTTGTTGCGCGCCTGAAAGCTGCGGGCGCGATCCTGCTGGGCCGTACCAACATGAGTGAGTTTGCCTTCTCTGGCCTTGGCCTGAACCCGCACTTTGGCTCTCCGACCAGCCCGGCAGCGACCGGACGCATTGCGGGCGGCTCCAGTTCTGGCGCAGCGGTGAGCGTTGCCGAAGGGATGGCGGTGGCCGGATTGGGTACGGACACAGGTGGTTCTCTGCGCATTCCGGCAGCGTTCTGCGCATTGGTTGGTTTTAAACCTACTGCCAGCCGCGTGTCTGCCCAAGGCGCATTCCCACTCGCGACCAGCCTGGACTCCATCGGCGCGCTGACTGCCAACGTCGACGACAGCATCCTGCTGGACAGCGTTTTGTCAGGCGAAACTTTTGATACGCGGCCGGCCTCACTTAAAGGCCTGCGTCTTGCGGTGACGCGGGACTTTGTCATGGACAATGTTGATGCGACCGTCGCAGCCGCTTTCGAGCGCAGCGTGCAACGCCTGACTGACGCGGGTGCATCGATTCGCTGGTTTGACTTCCCCGAGTTGCACGAGCTGCCAAAGATCAATGCTGCGGGTGGCCTGACGGCTGCAGAAGCCTGGTATTTGCATCAGGGCTGGCTGAGTGGTGAGCAAGCAGCTGACTACGATCCACGCGTGGCACAGCGTATTCGTCGGGGTGAAGCGTTGAGTGCCGCTGATTACCTGCATCTGCTCGCCCAGCGTCAGACCATGATTGCCCTCGCCACCCAACGACTGGGCGATGCCGATGCCTGGCTGATGCCGAGCGTTGCCGTGGTCCCGCCAGAGTTGGCACCGCTGGAGCAGGACGACGCGCATTTCTTCGCCACCAACGGCCTGGTTCTGCGCAACACCAGCGTGATCAATTTCCTGGACGGCTGCGCAATCAGCCTGCCCTGCCATGTGCCTGGTGAATTACCGGTGGGCTTGTCCATTGCTGGTCTGAAGGGTCAGGACGCCCGGGTACTGCAAGTCGCCCGCAGTGTCGAAGCCCTGCTGCGCAACCCGTAAACCTGAGCGTGATTGTCGTTGCGCTCGTGGCCTTTGCCGCGAGCGAACCGCTATGGCGGCCGCTTTCAGGCTGCCATCTCTTGATCGATGGAGATGCAACATGAACCACAATCCCTCCCTGACCGGCGGCGCTGCTGACGTCGCGCCTGATCAGGCCGCAACTGCCGCGACCTATCGCAAGATCGCCTGGCGTCTGTTGCCGTTTCTGGTGTTCCTGTTCGTGCTGGCCTGGATCGACCGGGTAAACGTCGGCTTTGCCAAACTGGCGATGCTCGACGACCTGGGCTTCAGCGAAGCGGTCTACGGACTCGGCGCAGGTATCTTCTTCATCGGTTATTTTCTGTTCGAGGTGCCCAGTAACCTCCTGCTGGAAAAGATCGGTGCTCGTCGCACGCTCGCCAGGATCACGATCCTCTGGGGTCTGACGTCGATGGCCATGGCCTACGTCTCAAGTCCGATGTCGTTCTACATTTTACGGTTTCTGCTTGGCGTGTTCGAAGCAGGGTTCTTTCCTGGCGTCGTGTTGTACCTCACCTACTGGTTTCCCGCCGCGCAACGGGCACGCATCAACGGTATGTTCATGACCTCGTTCGCCATTGCAGGTGTGGTTGGCGGCCCGATTGCCGGTTTTATCATGAGTCGCATGGTGGGCGTCGGGAGCCTGGCGAACTGGCAGTGGCTGTTTATCCTCGAAGGCATTCCTTCGGTGCTGGCAGGTTTTGCCGTGCTGCGCTATCTGCCGGAGAAACCCGTCAATGCCAAGTGGCTGAGCCCTGCCGAGCAGCAGATGGTCAGCGCGGTGATTGCTCGCGAAGATGCAGAGCCGGAAAAGCACAGCGACCTGAAAGCGCTTGTACGCAACCCCAAGGTCTGGCTGTGTACGCTGGTGTATTTCTGCATCGTTTCGGGGAACGCCACCATCGCTTTCTGGACGCCTTCGGTGATCAAGTCGTTGGGTGTAAACGACACCATGAGCATCGGTTTGCTGGCAGCGATTCCTTTTATCGTGGGCACTCTGGCCATGCTGTGGAATGGTCACCATTCCGATAAAACCGCGGAGCGTCGCATTCACTGCTCAATGGCAGCCTTGCTCGCAGGACTGGGTTTGATCGCCACCGGTCTGTGCCTGGGCAATGCAACCATGGCTTTGATCGCCCTGACCATTGCAGCAGCCGGGATTCTGGCGGCGTTTCCGGTTTTCTGGTCAATTCCTGGCGCCTTCCTCGCGGGTACAGCTGCTGCGGGTGGCATCGCATTGATCAATTGCATCGGTAACCTCGCAGGCTTCATCGCGCCTTACATGATTGGCTGGCTGCGCACACTCACCGGCAGCCTTGCGGCGGGCCTCTACTTCGTAGCGGCACTGGAGATTCTTGCTGCCGTGTTGGTGTTCTTTCTGTTCAAGGATGTGAAAGTCAGCCGTACGAAATGAGCTGTGGGAGTCGCCCCGGTGTCCCTGACACCACGCTGTCGCGCAGCAAACACGGACCCTGTAGGAGTGACCGGGGTGGCGATCCACATTGCTCGCGATTCGGCCTGTCAGTCGATGAATATATCGCTTGTACTGGAGCTATCGCGAGCAAGCTCACTCCTACAGTAAAAAGCATTCCAAATCAGATAGTTATATTTTGTTTGATAGGAGCGGGGCTTGGTCTGGGCGGCATTCCGACGATAAACGATAACGCGGTATGTCTTCCGGCTGCGTCTCATGCATCGCGGGCAAGCCCGGCTCCCACAGGGTTGAGTTGGACTGTCGCGTGCCACCGCGCACAAAAAAGCCCCCGTACCATTAGGTCGGGGGCTTTTTTTATTCTGATCCCACTACAACCTATTTCTCCAACGGCTTGCCTGCTGTCTCCCTGGCGCAGATCAGCGCGATCAACGTAATACTCAACGCTGCGCACACGTACAACGAAACAGCCAACGTCGAACCATAGGATTTATACAAAGAGGCAATAATCAGCGGCGCAAAACCACCGCCGATAATCCCTGCCAACGTATAAGCCAGCGACGAACCTGCATAACGCACCCGAGTCGGGAATTGCTCAGTGACGAACGCAGCTTGCGGACCATACATCGCGGCATGAATAACCAGACCCACCACTACAGCCATGCAAATCGACAGCGGCTGAGCGCTATCCATGAGTTTGAAGAACACAAACGCCCAGACCATCGCACACAGCGCGCCACCAATATAAACCGGTTTGCGGCCGATCTTGTCCGAGAGAATTCCGAACAGCGGCACACAGATCGCGTTTAGCCCCGCGCCGATCATCGTCGCGGTAAGCGCCAAAGGCCTTGGCAAGTGCAAGACGGTAGTTACATACGTCAGGGTGAACACCACGACCAGCGCATAAAGCACATCCGAACCCACCCGTGCGCCGCCCGCCAGTAACAGCCGACGCCAGTGATTGCTGAATACTTCCTTGATCGGCGTTTTCGCAGTTGCGTTGTGAGCCTCGATTTCCTTGAACACCGGGGTTTCCTCAACACCGCGACGCAACCAAAGACCGAAGATCACCAGCGCGACGCTGGACAGAAACGGAATGCGCCAGCCCCACGACTGGAAGTCTTCAGGACTCAGCCCCCAGGAAACCAGCGCGATGAAACCCGTGCCCAGCAATGTGCCGCAGGAAGGACCGACCTGAGTGAACGAGGCGTTACGACCGCGCTGATGCTGCGCACCGTGCTCCATGGAGAGCAAAACCGCGCCCGCCCATTCACCGCCAATCGCCGCGCCCTGCACAAATCGTAACGCTACCAGCAGAATCGGACTCCAGATGCCCCACGCAGCGTAGGTCGGCAACAAACCCATCAGCCCGGTCGCCACCCCCATCAATACCAGCGTGGTGACCAGCACAAAGCGGCGACCAAGTTTATCGCCCAGGTGGCCAAACACGATGCCACCCAGTGGCCGGGAGATATAGCCGACAGCGTAAGTCGAGAACGCGAGAATGGTGCCGGTCAACGGATCAAACGACGGGAAGAAGATCGCATTGAAGACCAGCGCTGCCATCAGGTTGTAGACCGTGAAGTCATACCACTCCAGTGTCGTGCCGATGGTGCTGGCGGCTGCGAGGCGACTCATCTTCTTGCCCGAAGCCACGGGCGCTGAAGAGGCAACAGGTGGGGAGTCAGACAGCGCCTGTGTGTTTTGCGTCGTACTCATCATGTTCTCCATTAATCAACAATGAAGAAATGATCTGTCGGCACGTTATGGCTGACAAACGGGTTTTTTACACGGCAACGATCAGTTTTTCTTGTGCAAAATGGCCTGCGCACCAATCAAGTGCCGCCGTTGAACCACGCTGGCGCAAATGGCAGTCGTGTGTATGGCAAACACCTACTTTGCAGGAACTGCCGAAGGCTGCGATCGCGGTGTTGCAGGATGAGCGCTTTCGCTGCCTTCGGCGGCTCTCATCTAACAACACGTAACTATCTGAATTCACAAAGAGCCGGTGGGACCGAATTTATTCGGGAAGAGGCCAGTGCATCCGCAACATCATCTTCGTCTGGAATGCCGTCTTCCCGGTAGACACTAACGTTTTTCTCGTCCCAGTTGCCAGACCCGGGCCACATCCCTCGCCCGTTCCTGCAATAAACGCGGTGCATCTTCACAGGCTTCTGACAGGGCCATCGGGCCGGAAACCACCGAGAATGCGGCGGCAATGCCGTGCTCGTATAGCGCTTCATAGCCTTCACCCAAAGTACCAGCGAGGATGACCACCGCCACATCATGCTTTTGGGCAACCCGAGCAACACCAATCGGCGTTTTGCCCCGCAAGGTCTGGAAGTCGCAACTGCCCTCCCCGGTTATCACCAAATCCGCGCCCTGGACTTTTTGTGCCAGATCGACCAGCTCGGCTACGACTTCAACGCCTGGACGGAAGCCCGCTTTCAAGAACGCTTTCGCGGCAAAGCCCATGCCTCCAGCGGCGCCCGCACCGGGTTCGTCTCGCACATCGCGATCAAGGACCGCAGCGCAACGGTCGGCATAACGCGCCAAGGCGTGATCCAGCGATTGTATCTGCTCGGGGCTCGCGCCCTTTTGCCGGCCAAAGGTGAATGAGGCGCCGTGTGGTCCGCATAGCGGGTTATCGACATCGGCTGCGATTTCGAAGCTGATGGACTGCAAACGGGGGTCCATGGCGCTCAGGTCGATACGCGCCAGACCGGCAAGTGCCAGACCTCCGGAGGCCAATGGAGAGTCGTGCTCATCATAAAACTGCACGCCCAATGCAGTGAGCATGCCCGCCCCGCCGTCATTGGTTGCACTGCCGCCGATGGTCAACACGACTTTCTCAGCGCCAGCATCAAGTGCTGCGACAATCAATTGGCCAGTCCCGTAGGTGGACGTGATGCAAGCATTGCGCTGGTCCACCGCCACCAGTTGCAAACCACTGGCTTCAGCCATTTCGATGATTGCGGTTCGCGAATTGGGCAACCATCCCCAATGAGCAGTTACGTCAGTGCCCAGTGGCCCGCTGACGACGGTTTGACGTCGTTCGCCGTCGAGCACTGCGAGGATCGCATCCACGGTGCCCTCACCGCCATCGGCCATGGGGCATTGAACAAGTTCTGCGCAAGGAAAGACTTCAGCCAGACCCAGTGCAATGGCCTGGGCAACACCGGCCGCACTCAGGCTGTCTTTAAACGAATCAGGTGCAATAACGATCTTCATTAACGCTCCGGCGATCTGACTGCGCACAAAATAGTGACTACTCGCGAAGCATAATGAAGGTCAGGTCACGGTTTGCACAAGCGAGTGCCCGCAGCCCTCAGGCAAATTAAAAAATTTTAATTGGTCGGTCCAATTAATGATTATGAATATTGGTCTTGCCAATAAAATTCCCGGCGTGTAGTTTTTCAGACGTGATCATCCGAGCGGGCACCTGCCCGACTACAACAAAAAGAGATCAACAAAGAGAGCCTCCTGATGTGTAGATATCCCGCCTGCAGCGCGCTCGGTGCCCTTTCCCTCAACAAGGAGCATCAGCATGCTGACCGTCATCTGTAACGAACCCGGCTCGTTAACCGCTATCGAACGCGATAAACCGCTCAGGCAAACCGGAGAAGTCCTGATCCGCGTCAAACGCGTCGGAGTCTGCGGCACCGACCTGCATATCTTCACCGGCAACCAGCCTTACCTCGATTACCCACGAGTGATGGGCCATGAGTTTTCCGGGGTCGTCGAAGACGCCGACAGCGACAGCAAGCTGGCCGTAGGCGATGTGGTTTACGTGATGCCGTACCTTTCCTGCGGGACATGCATCGCTTGCCGCCAAGGCAAAACCAACTGTTGCACCAGAATTCAGGTGCTGGGGGTTCATTGCGATGGGGCTTTTACCGAATACCTGAGCATTCCCCAGGCATTCGTCCACAAGGCCGAGGGCGTTTCGCTTGATCAGGCCGCGATGATCGAATTTCTCTCGATCGGTGCTCACGCGGTACGTCGCTCGAATGTGCAGGCGGACAAGCAGGTGCTGGTGGTCGGTACGGGTCCTATCGGGATGGCCGCTGCGGTCTTCGCCAGCCTGCGCGGCGCGAAGGTCACTGTGCTGGATACCCGCGAAGACCGTCTGGCCTTCTGTAACCAACACCTGAACATTCAAGCGGCCGTGCAAATCGGCGAAGGCGACAAGCAGGCTCTGGCCGACCTCACCGGCGATGATTTTTTCGACGTCGTGTTCGACGCCACCGGCAATGCCCGGGCCATGGAACGGGGCTTTGAATTCATCGCGCACGGCGGCACCTACGTGATGATTTCGGTAGTACGGGACTCCATCACCTTCTCCGACCCTGAGTTTCACAAACGTGAAGCCACCTTGATGGGCAGCCGGAACGCCACCAAAGAAGACTTCCACTATGTGGAGGAATGCTTGCGCAACGGTTTGATTCCAGATGCCGCGCTGAACACCCATCGGCTGACACTCAAGGATGTCGCCGAGTCGTTCACCACACTGCTCGACCCGAAACAGGGCGTGGTCAAAGCCATCATCGAGTGCTGAAAAACGCCTATAGAGGACACACCATGAACCAGCCCTCCTTGCTTGTTTTGTCACCCGGAGATGATGTCGCGGTAGCGCGTGGCGATATTGCCGAAGGCCAACGGCTAAGCGCTGACGGCATTGAGCTGATCGCCCGGCAGCCAATTCCGTCCGGCCACAAGATTGCCCTGCGCGGCGTGTCGACCGGGCAACAGGTGCTCAAATATGGCCAGACCATCGGCCAAGCCACGCAAAGTGTTGAGTCCGGCGACTATGTCCATGTCCACAACCTGGCGATGCCGACAGTCAGTACCGAATACAGCGTGCGGGACGCTTATGTGCCCACGTCCCTTAGCCACGAACCGGTCACATTCGAAGGTTACGTGCGTGACGATGGTCGGGTCGGCACGCGCAATTACATCGGTATTATTTCCAGCGTCAATTGCTCTGCGACGGTCTGCAAACACATCGCTCATGCGTTCTCTGCCGAACGTTTGAAGGACTTCCCCAATGTCGACGGCGTGGTTGCTATCACCCACGGCAGCGGCTGCGGCATGGGGGCTAAAGGTGAAGGCATCGACATTCTCAAGCGGACGCTGAGTGGCTATGCCAATCATGCCAACTTCGCCGGTGTGCTGTTGATCGGTTTGGGGTGTGAGGTCAACCAGCTGACGCCGTTGCTGGATGAGCTTGACGATCGCTCGGCCCTGCTCAAGGCCAGTCTGATCATTCAAGATGCGGGCGGCACGCGGGAAACAGTGCAGCGCGGCATCGCTTACATAGAGGCGATGTTGCCGGTCATCAACAGCTTCAAACGCACAACCGTCCCCGCCAGTCATCTGTGCGTTGGTTTGCAATGCGGTGGCTCGGACGGTTACTCGGGCATTACCGCCAATCCGGCACTGGGCGCAGCGGTGGATCTGCTGGTGCAACAGGGCGGCACTGCGATTCTTTCGGAAACCCCGGAAATCTATGGCGCTGAACACCTGCTCACAGCCCGCGCCGCCTCCCCCGACATTGCAGCGAAATTGATGGATCGGATTCACTGGTGGGAAGCTTACGTACACCACAACGACGGTGACATGAACAACAATCCCTCGCCCGGCAACAAGGAGGGTGGCATCACTACCATTCTGGAAAAGTCTCTTGGGGCTGTCGCCAAAGCAGGTGCAACCGGCTTGATGGGGGTTTATCAGTACGCGGAAACCATTGAAGCCCGTGGACTGGTGTTCATGGACACGCCCGGCTACGACCCGGTGTCGGCGACAGGCCAGGTGGCAGGCGGCGCGAACCTCATCTGTTTCACCACCGGTCGGGGTTCGACTTACGGTTGCAAACCCACACCGTCCCTGAAGATCGCCACCAATACGGGGTTGTTTCAACGCATGGAACTGGATATGGACTTCAACGCCGGAGGGATTGTCGAGGGTCTGGAATCAGTGGCTGAGTCGGGCCACCGGTTGTTCCAGCTGATGCTCGACACTGCTTCCGGGCGGCAGACCTGCAGTGAAGAAAATGGTCTGGGTGATAACGAGTTCCTGCCATGGCAGATAGGGGCGGTGATGTGATGATGCCCTGAGCTTCTATTCCATGTGCCGCTTCAGCAGCGGCCAGTTAATCGGTCGCTATGGTAGCCTTCGCCAACTTTCCGATGGACGCCATAACCATGGTTTCACCGATCAACGCCGCTGAACGAAAGCCGTATCAGAAAATTGCCGATCAATTGCGCAACTACATCGCGCAGGAGGACTTCAACACCGGTGCCCGGCTTCCCCCTGAACGGGATCTGACGCGGCTGCTGGGGGTGTCCCGACCTTCGCTGCGCGAGGCGCTGATCGCGCTGGAAATCGAAGGCGCCGTTGAAATCAAGATGGGCTCAGGTGTCTATGTGCGCGCAAGCCACAAGGACGGCACCAGTAAGCCGGTGACCTTGGGCGAGAGCCCTTCCGAACTGATGCAGGCTCGTGCATTAATCGAAGGCGAGAGTGTGATTCTGGCTTGTTTGCACGGCAAGAAAAGTGACTACCGTTATTTGCAGGACTGTATCGACGCGATGCGTGAAAGCATTGCCAACGGCCTGCCGCCGCTGGAAGACGACCGCAAGTTTCATCATCGCCTGGCCAAAATGAGTGGCAACTCGGCTCTGGTGCGGATCATCACTGCGCTGTTCGATGAGCGACATAACCCGATTTCGGCTCACCTCAGCAAGCATTCAGAGAATAGGTCGACCTGGGAGGCGGCGGTGATTGAGCACGAGGCGATTCTTCGCGCTGTTGCCAACAAAGACGTGCTCGGCGCGCAGACCTCGATGCGCCAGCACTTGAGCCGCTCGGAAGGCCGCTGGCTGCAGGCGCTGGAGCCTGAGGATGTCAGGGGCTAGCGTTGACTTTATATCTGTGGCGCCTGTATCGCGGGCAAGCCCGGCTCCCACATGAGATCGCTGTCTCCGGTTGGAGCGAGGCTTGCCCGCGATTCAGTCGATGAGGTCAATCAGATAGACCGCGTCATCGTTCTTCGCGGGCAAGCCCGGCTCCCACAGTTGACCGCGTGCAGCCCGCGGTGATCAAAGATCAAGACCTGCGAATGATCTTGATCGAATGGGTCAGCGTCGGCTTGCGCGTCACGCTGATGGCGCGGCGTGTGACGGTATCGAGGGTGATGTTCCAGTAACCACTGCTTGGCACAGTGATTTTGGCTGGAAACGTATCGAACGCACCGCCGTGATAGGTGTGCCGTCCGCCGTTCTTGAAGGCGCGGAAGTTGGCATCGCTCATCAGGCGAATGTTACAGGTCTGCGAAGCCTGAATGACCACGATGTCGTCTTCATTGAGGTGTTCACGCTGGTGTATGAATTTCATCTACCACTCCGGCCAGATGGGTCAGGCCTTTCTATCGTTTAAATCTTCAGGCCCTTTGGGCAAGGATCGCGGCCATCAGCCCCGGAAAACGGTCTTCCAGATCATCAGTGCGTAGCGAGTTCATGTGCGTGGTGCCCACGTTCTGGGTCATGACCAGGCCTGCATCACGCAGCACCCGAAAATGATGGGACATACTCGACTTGGGTCTTCCACCGTCAAGCTCGCCACACGTGGCCTGAGGCACGCTGCCTAAATAACGGACTATCTCCAGGCGAACCGGATCGCTCAGGGCGTAAAACACTCGCTCGAGTTCGAAGTCGCTGGCGGGGGGATGTTTGAATGGGCGCATGGGGTGAATCATACACGGGGCTTTACCGAACAGCCATTGTTCGAATAGTATCGAACAAACGAAACGTCATCCGAGGTCTGTTCAATGTCCGCGCTATTCCAACCCTACACCCTGAAAGACATCACGTTGCGCAACCGGATTGCGGTTCCGCCGATGTGCCAATATTCCGCAGTAGACGGCCTGATCAACGAATGGCATCAGGTGCATCTGGCCGCCCTCGCGCGCGGCGGTGCAGGCCTGGTGATCGTCGAAGCGACCGCTGTTTCGCCTGAAGGCCGGATTACTCCGGGCTGCACCGGGATCTGGAACGACGAACTGGCTCAAGCGTTTGTACCGGTCGTGCAGGCCATCAAGGCAGCAGGTTCAGTGCCCGGCATTCAGATTGCCCACGCAGGTCGCAAAGCCAGCGCCAACCGTCCATGGGAAGGCGATGATCACATCGCGGCTGATGATGCTCGCGGCTGGCAGACCATCGCGCCCTCCTCCATTGCCTTCGGCGCTCACTTGTCAAAACAGCCAACGGCCATGACGCTGGACGACATTGCCCGTGTTCGCGAGGATTTCGTCGCCGCAGCCCGTCGCGCCCGAGATGCCGGTTTTGAGTGGCTGGAACTGCACTTCGCTCACGGTTACCTGGCTCAGTCGTTCTTCTCCGAACACTCCAACCACCGTGAAGATGCCTACGGCGGCAGTTTTGAAAACCGCAGCCGTTTCCTGCTGGAAACCCTGGCAGCCGTCCGTGAGGTCTGGCCAGAGCATCTGCCGCTGACCGCACGTTTTGGCGTGCTGGAATTTGATGGCCGCGACGAACAGACGCTGCTGGAATCCATCGAATTGACCCGCCAGTTCAAAGCGGCCGGCCTGGACATGCTGAGTGTCAGCATTGGCTTCTCCATTCCCGATGCCAACATTCCCTGGGCTCCAGCGTTCATGGGACCTATCGCCGAGCGTGTAAGGCGCGAGGCCGACATTCCGGTTTCGTCTGCATGGGGCTTTGGTTTCCCGGGCATCGCCGAGCAAGCGGTCAAAGACGGTCAACTGGATCTGGTCATGGTCGGCAAGGCTCACCTGGCCAACCCGCACTGGGCTTATTTCGCGGCTAAAGAACTGGGCATTGATCGCGCGTCCTGGACATTGCCTGCGCCTTACGCTCACTGGCTTGAGCGCTACTAAGCGTCAGTAATACTAGCGACAGGCTAAAAGCAGAAAGGCGACCATGGTGTCGCCTTTCTGCTTTTTAGCGGCTGAATGTCGTTATCTGGAATCGTTATCCCAGACCCAGCCCCACACTCCAGGCAAGTGAACAGCTACAGCGCTGGTGGGTACGGTTCGGGACAGTGCAGCTCGTTGCAGCTCGGCGCGGTCATCGTAAAACGGCTTGGGGGCAACTTGCAGGCCGGTTGTCTGAGCGCTGTCCAACAAAATCTGCAGGTATTCCCGGGTATGCCGTGCGGTGTATCGATTCAGGTCATGAAAGGTCACCACAATCGGAATGGCGCCATCTACAGCGTGAAACTCACCGCTGGCAACACGCTCGCGCACTTCAGACATTTCCCTGAGCATGTGGGCACGTCGGCGCGGGCTGGCGTTGAAACCCCAGATTTTTCCGTCATTGGCGCTGATATCGGTCAACAGCACCTGCATCCCATGCCGCTGGTACGCGGCAAACGTACGCTGATCGTAGTTCCAGAACGGTGGGCGGAGTAACGTCGGCGGGCTGCCCATGTTTGACGCGATGATCGCGCTGCCCTGTTGCAGGGATTGTTCCAGTACTTCGTCACTCAGGGTGCGGTGGTTGGTGTGTCCGGGCGTGCCCGAATGAAACCCCAGGATGTGCCCCGCAGCGGCTTCACGGCGCATGATTCTGCGACCACGGTCACTGTTGCCCGCGCGCGTGGCACCAGTCTGAACGAAGAAAACCGCTTTGATATCGTTCTGCACAGGGTTCTGCGCAAGACTGTGCAGCACTTGAATCGTCGGATTGGCCAGGCTGGATGCACTCGGACCATCATCGAAGGTCACAACAAAACGGATCGGCGCTTGCTGGCTCAAGCGTTCCCGGGTTTGCTGAGTCAGAGGAACAGGCGTTGCAATACACCCGACGAGCACCACTGACAGGATTAACCCGGACAAAACAGCACAGAGACTTCGCATTGACGGGGTATTCCGGGTGACGGAGGCGCGGGATGATGGCAAAGAAAGCGAGTGTATACGTAGGCCATTTAGCTGTGTAGTGCTGGATGCCTGTGCCACGTACGTTATCGCCTGGCCCCGGACATACCGAGGACAGGATCTGTAGGAGTGAGCTTGCTCGCGATAACGGTAGACCTGCCAATACATTACCGTCTGGCCTGACGCCATCGCGAGCAAGCTCACTCCTGCAAGAGTATTCATTCAACCCGAATAATCGTGCCCGGTTCTGATCCAGTTCACAGGTCCATCCACTTCTGCTTTATTTCATGACTCTGGTTGATTCCAATCGTGATAACTTTCCTGCCTGAATGGCTTTAACGGATGTTTTTGCCCTTTTCAGGCAGAGATAAACAAACCGACTGTCTGCAACTCGTCGATTTTTATAAAAAAATGAATTTTTTCGGGTTTGTTTTGTTCAGATATCGGGGAGCAACAAAATGGATCCACGTTGCTGTGCTTCCCGATTTTTAATGTATGAGGCTGAGGAAGGGAAAAATGACTCAATCACCGCAGTATGGGGAGTCCTCGCAAAACCAGGATCTGATCTTGATCGTCGAAGACGAACCGATGATCCGGGACTTTGTGCAGGAGATTCTGGAGTTCGAGGGCGGCTTCAGGACTGAGTCTGTGGAAAATGCCGATCAGGCGGTTGAGTATCTCGAGAAGCATGCGGCGGATGTCTCGCTACTGCTGACCGACGTACGCATGCCCGGCAGCATGGATGGCATTGCTTTGGCGAATATGGTTGCAACCAAATGGGGCATCCCCATAGTTGTTATGTCAGGGCATGGAACACCGGGTAGCGACCAGTTGCCTGCGGATGTTCTGTTTATCGCCAAACCCTGGACCATTTCCCAATTGCTTGATGGTGTCGACGAGACGCTAAGCGCCAGTAAAGCTCCACTGACCGTACCCGCCAGCGAGTCTCGCTGAAAAACGCAGCCTGAAATTCCCGAACTGCCTTTCAGATCTCAAAACCTTGAAGGCCGTTGCAAGACGTTAAATCATCTGCCAGCCAGTCGGCACCCTGCCCTTCAATCAACACGCCGAATGGCTGGCAGATGGTTTATTTAAAGTCCCGACTGCGTATATCCAGCCCTGTCAGCAACGGCGTCAAGTTGTATAGACGTTGAGCAATCAGGTGGCGCACGCCGCCCTGCGACTCGAGACGACCAAATACCTGAAGCAGTTGCGAATCCACAAGCACTTTGCGCTGCCGTTCGGCCAGATCGCGCCAGACCACTACGTTAACCATTCCAAACTCGTCCTCAAGGGTTACGAAGGTCACGCCGCTGGCTGTTCCAGGACGCTGGCGACCGATCACAAGCCCGGCAACGCTTAACGTGCGGCCATGTTCGAGGTCCAACAGGTCTTTTGAGCTGCGAAACCGTTTGGCAGACAACTGTCGGCGCAACATCGCCAACGGATGTGGGCCCAGCGTGGTGCCAGTCGTGGCGTAATCAGCCATCAAGTCCTGGGCGACTGTCGGCAATGGCAATGCAACCTGCGTTTCCACGACACTGTGCTCCGGGCCGAACAAGGGGCGTTGTGCCTCAACACCCGCGACTTCCCAGCGGGCCCGATGACGATGCCCGATCAGGCCACGCAAGGCTCCGGCATCAGCCAGTTGCTCCAGCGCCCGAGCGCCCAGCCCCGCGCGCTGACTCAAGTCAGTCGCGTCCACTAAAGCACTTCGCGCTCTGGCCGCTTCAATCCGCTGACCATCTTCTTCGCGAAAACCTCGAACCATGCGTAGCCCCATGCGTAATGCCAGGGAGCGGTTCCGGTCAGGATGATCTACAGGCTCAAGAGAGCAATCCCAGTTGCTATAGCGCACGTCGACCGGACGAATTTCGATGTGGTGACGACGCGCGTCTTGCAGGATTTGATCTGGACTGTAGAAGCCCATCGGCCAGCTGTTGATCAGCGCACAGGCAAAGGCCGCAGGTTCATGGCACTTCAACCAGCAACTGGCGTAAGTCAGCAAGGCAAAACTGGCGGCATGAGACTCCGGAAACCCGTAGCTGCCAAAGCCTTTGATCTGCTCGAAGATTCGCTGAATAAAGGCAGGCTCATAACCATTCGCAGTCATTCGCTCGGCGAGACGCACCCGATGTGGCTCCAACCCGCCGTGACGCTTCCAGGCGGCCATCGAGCGGCGTAATTCATCCGCCTCGCCGGGCGAATAGTCCGCAGCGATGATCGCCACCTCCATCACCTGCTCCTGAAACAATGGTACGCCCAGGGTACGCTTGAAGACTTTCTCCAGTCTGGGCGGATAGGTCACTTTCTCTTCGCCATTGCGCCTGCGCAGATAAGGATGAACCATATCGCCCTGAATCGGCCCCGGCCGGACAATGGCCACCTCGATTACCAGATCGTAAAACTCCCTGGGCTGCATACGGGGCAGCATCGCCATCTGCGCACGGGATTCAATCTGAAAAACGCCGATGGTGTCCGCACGACTGATCATTTCATAGGTGGTCGAATCGTCCACCGGAAGTGTCGCGAGGGTCCAGTCATTACCCCGATAACGGCGCACAAGATCAAAGGTGCGACGCAACGCGCTGAGCATGCCCAACGCCAGAATATCGACCTTGAGCAAGCCGACGGCGTCCAGATCGTCCTTGTCCCACTGGATGATGGTTCGATCAGCCATAGCGGCGTTTTCAACCGGCACCAGGGTGTTGAGCGGATGTTCGGAAATCACAAAACCACCGGGGTGCTGCGACAGATGCCGGGGAAAGCCAATCAGTTCGCCGGTCAGTGTCAGTACCCGATGTAGGATCGGCGTTTGCGGATCGAAACCGCTTTCACGCAGGCGCTCCGCCGATGGCAGCTCATCGCTCCAACTGCTGAAACAATCGGCCAGCGCATTGATCTGATCAGCCGGTAACCCCAGCACTCTGGCGACATCACGTACCGCGCCCGTGCCGTGGTAAGTACTCGCCACAGCCGTCAGCGCTGCCCTGCCCCGGCCATAGCGTTGAAATACGTACTGCAAGACTTCTTCACGACGCTCATGCTCGAAGTCCACATCGATATCCGGCGGCTCATTACGCTCCTTTGAAATGAAGCGCTCGAACAGCAGGTTGCTTTTTTCCGGGTTCAGTTCGGTGATACCCAATGCAAAGCAGACCACCGAGTTGGCCGCAGAGCCACGGCCCTGACAAAGGATGTGGCGGCTGCGAGCGAACTGGACGATGTCGTGAACCGTCAGAAAATAGCTGTCGAACTTCATCTCGCTGATAAGGCCCAGTTCCTTTTCGATCTGTGCCCGGGTTTCGACTGATAGCCCAAGTGGCCAACGCTTGCGCACACCTTCCTCGGTCTTTTCCCGCAACCACGAAGTAGACGTGTGCCCGGCTGGCACCAGTTCGTGGGGATACTCGTACTTCAACTGTTTCAAATCGAAGCAGCAGCGCCGGGCAATGCGTGCAGTTTCAGCCCGCAGAGCTTCAGGATAGAGCGCTGACAGAACTCCGGGCGAACGCAAATGACGCTCGCCATTGGCAAACAGATGATGACCTGCCTCGGCCACGGTAGTGTGATGTCGGATAGCGGTCATGGTGTCTTGCAAGGCCCGTCGACCCCGCGCGTGCATGTGCACGTCACCGCTGGCGACGGCTGGAATCTGCAGGGTTTGCGCCAGAGCCAGCAGTGTTTCCAGACGATGCCGATCATCGGGCCCACAATGCAACTCAACGGCTAGCCACAATACATCCGCAAAATGGCTGCTCAGCCACCGGCCTTGCTCTTCCAGGGCGCTGGCCGCCAGCCCGGTATCCGGAACCCACAACGCCAGCAGCCCTGGCATTGGCTGGCTGAAGTCGTTACGAAAGAGTTGATATTGCCCCTTTTTGGCTCTGCGTCGGCCTACGGTGATCAACTGGCAAAGCGCCTGATAGCCCTGAAGGTTTTCCACCAGCAGAACAACCTTGGGGCCGTCAGCGATCTGTATTTCGCTACCGACGATCAAGGGTAATTCAGTTTTTTTCGCGGCCTGCCAGGCGCGGACGATTCCGGCGAGGGTGCACTCATCGGTGATCGCCAGTGCCGAATAGCCATGAGCTTTGGCGCGCTCGAACAGCTCTATGGCACTGGATGCCCCGCGCTGGAAACTGAAGTTCGACAGGCAGTGCAGTTCGGCATAGTGGTCGCTCATGCAAACCAGCCGTGCAGTAACAGGTCGCCTTGCGCGCCAACAGGACGATAAGCCCAGCCACGTTGTCCGCTGCGCGTTTCAACCAGAAAGTAATCGCGCCGCACATCGCCACCATCCCACCAACCCGATTCGATGCGCTCGGGGCCGGCAAGAATGCGAGTGCCTACGCCCTGTAACGGCTGCGGCTCAGGTAATAACCAACCCGGCCTGGGGACTGTGGGCGCATCGGGCCTGGCCTTGGTCAGCACGTTACGTTGCCATGCGCATTCAGGGCGATGGTCGGCATGCATCTGCAATGCATTGACCGAATCATCGCCCAATCTAGCCCGCAATCGTTCGCGCAGTTGCTCCCAGGGCAAAGCCTGTTGTGGGCGCTCATCGAAAAGCTCCCGATGGGCAGGCACAAAAGCTGGCAGATCCCGGGCCAGCAAGCGTACGGCCTTCACGGGTGATGTCACCTGGATTTGCTCAAGCCTGCCTCTGGCCAACTCAAACAGCATGCCCGCCTCACGCTCGGCACTGAGCAACCCGACAGACACAACGCTGTCCGGCCCTTCGTTATGCTCAAGATACAGGCCAAAACGCTGCACGCCACTGTCACGCCCGGCGAGGAATGCGGCCAGATCGGCAATGAGGCGTTTGAGGGGAAACAGTAATGCCTGATGAGACTCCACATCGAAATTCAGCTCGATGCGCACGTCGAAATAATCCGGAGGCACATAACACTCCAGGGCAACCGGACGCTCGCCCAACAGTGAATCCAGATGCTGCAGGACCTGCGCCGGGAAACGTCGGGCCAGGGTGTCGCGTGGCAAGCCCAATACCTGACGCAGGTTGCGTAAGCCCATACGGGACAGCGCTACGGCGACTTCACGACTCAGACCCACACGGTCCAGGGGCATTTGCTCAAGCTTCTGGCGTAGATCGCGGGGGCATGTGACGGCCAGTCCATCATGGGCATTGGCCAACATCCGCGCCGCCACGGGGTTGGGGGCGACGACGATGCGATGGCTGAAGCCCAGCGAGCTCAGCTCCTGGCGCAGTCGCGCTTCAAACACCGGCCATGGACCGAACAGGCCCAGGCTGGACTCGATCTCCATCAGCAAAACCCGCGGATACTTCAGGCTGACCTGCGAGCTGAAACGATAGGCCCAGGCAGCCAATAACCGGTGCAGGCGTTCGGTTTCGGCAGGATCGTATTCGACCGTGGCGAAATCCCTGACCAGCACCTGCGCACTGGTCAGCGACTGACCGGAGCGCAGGCCAAGTGCCCGAGCCGCCGGGTTGATTGCTTGCAGGATGCGTCGCTGCGCACTACCGCTCACCAGCGCCAGTGGTTCATCAGGCTCGGAACGACGGCGCATGACGCCGTCCAGTGCCATTTGTGGCAGCAAGACACAGGCCCACAACATAGGCGAACCTCAGGCGTCAGTAGAGAACGGAATGGGAGAAACCGGTGCCAGACCGCCACGGCATTTGAGTACACGCAATTGCTCAGGCCGGGTATCGATGGCGATTCGCAAGGCTGCGGGTGACGGGTTGTGCAACGCCGTCATGGGCCGACAGGCGAAAGCCAGGGTCTGCCCCGTCTCGGCGGCGACTTGCAACCGGCGCAGGGCGCGATCATCGGCCTGACGTGGCCAGCACAGCACAGCCCCGCAACTGCCAGAGCGCAGACATTGCTCGACAGCCCACAGCGCATCACGATCACTGGCCTGGACCAGGCTGACCTGACGCATGTCTATCCCGGCCGCCAGCCAGGCCTGGGGATAAGGAATGTAAGGAGGCGCCACGAGCACCACACGTTCGCCGCTGTCGGTCAGTCTGGCCAGTGTCGGCCACAGCAGACGCAACTCACCACTGCCATCGGCCGCGATCAGGATCTCGCTGAGTGCCGACGCTGGCCAGCCGCCCGCAGGCAAGACGTTGTCCAGCGCTGAATGGCCAGTAGGCTGCAAGCCGACGGGCGCTGCGGGCTGCCGGCCTTTCCAGACCCGGCGCTCGTCGAGCAGCGCATCGAGACTGACCACGGCGCCCATCATGCACGCCTCACCAGACCACAGAACACACCCTCAATGGCAAAATCCTGATCTGCCTCTACCACGATGGGTGCATAGGCCGGATTACGCGGCAGCAAAACAAAGGCATCGTGGCCCTTTTGCAGCCGTTTGATCGTCACTTCACCGTCGAGTCGTGCCACCACGATCTGACCGTCATGGGCATCGCTGCTGCGGTGTACGCCCACCAGGTCGCCGTCAAGGATGCCATCCTCGATCATCGAGTCCCCCTGAACACGCAGCAGGTAATCAGGAACGCGGGAGAAGGTACTGCGGTCCAGCAGCAAGGTATCGTGGTAGTCCACATCCGGCCCGATCGGCATGCCCGCAGCCACACGGCCCATGACGGGGATTTCCAGCAATTCGGGACGCGGTGCGGACTGAATCAGGCGAATACCCCGAGCCTGATTGGGCATAACCTCAATCAGGCCCGCTTCGGTCAGGGCGATAATGTGTTTGCGGGCCACACTGCGCGAAGCAAAACCAAAGGCTTCGGAGATTTCGGCCAGGCTCGGGGATTGACCTTGCTGCGCGATACGGTCGCGGATGAAGGTCAGGATGGCGCTGCGTTTGGGAGATAATGTGCTCATGGAGCACATTTGTACTCCATTGCATTATCTGTGGCTAGAGCATTTGGTCGCCGAGTCTTGCGACTCTCGAAAAATCAGCTCGGGCAACCCTCGGCACCGTTGTTCAGTCCTTGCTTGTAGTTCTCGTATTCCAGCGAAGCTTTGCCGTTAACCCATCTGAGGGTCAGGACCAGCACTGAATCGAAGTCATCACCGGTCCAGTCATCCAGAAGTTTGATTTTCTTCCCGGAAGCCTCCTCGGCCACCTTATTGATCAATTCGGGCAGATAACCGTGGGACCAGGCCGTATAGATGGTTGCATCGTGATACTTGTCGCGCATCAACTCATCAGCCAGCGCGCCGGTGTCATTGGCACCGTAGTCAATATTGACTGGCAGACCCAGTTTGATGGCGCTCGGGCCAACCGTCATCAATGGCCGCAGGTAGCTATAGGAGAGATCACCCTCGCCCTCTTCTACATGACGGCTGGGGTTGGCGGCAAAAATGAAATTGGCTTTACCGAATTGTCGCGGCAGCAACTCGGACAGATCAATGGCGCGGTTCAGGCCCTGGCAATTGAGTTGCCCAAGACCCATGGAAGGTTTCTCCGCATGGCGCATGAATACCAGTGTCTGAACACCATTCTTGGGTTCGGCATGTACGCCTTTGCCCAGGCTGAACAGTGCGATAGAGGATGCGACCAGTGCGGCAGGAACAAAAAGCCAGGCACAGCGGCGCTGAAACCGGCTGAGGATGGGGAATTTTGAAATTTTCATGGGTCTCTGATTCTGATGTGCAGTAGTGAGGTGCGTAGCGTGAAATGCCTCCCTGACCGGGTCAGCTACCCCGTGCAACTCCCTTCTTCGAGCACTCCGAAGCGTGTCCCTGATACGCCCCACAGCCTAACGCGCACATGTTTCGATCTTGTTGACGTGCCCATAGGAGTCAAAATCGCCCCTAAGGTTTCACGGGAAGCCCTCAAAAGTCCGAGAAATCAAAGGATAAGGTGTCATTGAATGCGTGTTTTCTCCCGAACAAAACACTGAGCCTGCTTCGGTCTTCTACTTGCGAAGCCCGCAAAATACGGCACTGAGCGCTACCGCCAGACCTGCCAGAGCATACACCCATACCGCCGATGTCACAGGTAACAATAATCCCGCCAACAAAGGCCCGATGCCCGCACCGATATCCCGCCACACAGCATTGGCGGCCAATGCCTGTACGCGGTCAGGCCCGGGGTTGCGCTGGGCAACAAGCGTCGTCACCAGCGGCAGTTGCACGGCACGTAGAACCAGCACCCCGCCTGCGCCCAGTATCAACCAGTGAGAGCCGAATGCGATGAGTGCAAGACACGTCAACAGAGAGCAGACCACCAGCATGCGCACGGCGCCAAAGTGGTCCGCAGCACGACCGCCAACAGGACTCAGTACCATCTCTGAAACATAACGCAGCGCCAGCAGAACACCTGCCACGATAACGCCGTTCCCGCCCATCACGGTCTGCGCCTGTAAAGCGAGACTGAAGATAAACAAACCGTCCAGCGCAACGCCTTCGATGAATGACCAGATGGCGACACTGTCCGGGGCTTTAAAGCGTCGACCTGTGGGGGCAGGCATGACATGCGGGCTGTCAGGCAACCCTCGTGCAAGCCACCAGCCGACAAGTGCAGCAACGGCCAGCAGCATGAAAATTACACGCGGGCCATACTCGATGCTGATCAGAGCACCCAACGGCAGCGCAATCATGGGGCCGATAGCGATAAATGCCCTTGAGCGCCCCGAGCGGTGTGCGGCACCCGCCAGTTCCGAAGTTGCCAGCACCTGGGTCGAAAGATTCATGGCTGCATAGGCGAGTCCCCACCCGAGACGCAGAATCAGTAGCCACCAGAAGCCTGAAATGAAGGCATTGCCCAAGGCACAAACAGCAGCCGTTGCTGCAGCCAGCATTACTGTGGGCCGATCACCATGACGTGCGTAAAAGCGCACCACGTAGCTGTACCCGAATATCCGCACCAGCCGATTGGCCGCCAACAGCACACCCGCTTGTGCGAGGCTGATACCAAAAGCCTGAACGTGCATGGGAAGTAACAGATACAGCAAAACATCGCTGGGTAGACACAGCGCCAGAACAATTGCGGAACGACGGGAAGCTACATCAACGGTGCGCGGAGCCGAAGCCATATCCAGAAAGATCCGGTTACAAAGCGGAGCCGCAGCATGCCGTCTCAAGGCGGGTGATGACAACCCTGTGACGACGCAAATAGCTTTTTCTGTGCCAGCGCATAACCGAAAGAGCGTTTAGGAATAACAGGCATGCTTCACATCAATAAATCGAAATATTTTCCATTTACAGCAAAAAAATCCCTACGAGTGTTCCGCAGGGGTGCTACTTTTGCTCTTCGTAAGGACTGTTCGGAAATGTTGCAGGAAGGCACTCCGGCTGACGTAAGAATTCTCTGATTCATACCCGGCCACTCAGCTTTTGCTGCCGTCTCGACAGCTCCCTTGCCTCCCCATTTGAGCCATGCAATTGCTCGTTTGAAAGAGGTGGGCCTCATGAACAAAGTCACCTTCCCCAATGCTTGTCAGTTGATGCGCTGGTATTTCCATCCGGTGGGCTTTGAAGCCACGATGGACGCTCCCAGCAGCATGGTAGCCCGCCTGTTTGACCGGGCCAGTGGCGAGACAGTCATCGCTGTGGCCGGTCTGCGTTGCGCAACCGTGATGAACGCGACCGAGGTGGAGCTGATTATTGAGGCCATTGAGGCAGAACTGGATTCGTTCGTGCCGTTGCGAGCTGTAGGGACCTGAATCACCTTAGTGAAAGCTTTTCCTATAAGTGCTGGCACTGCGCTGCAGCCAAGCACCGCCCCCACATAAAAACATTGCTGTATCAATGATATAGGGCCGATATCTAAACGCTTCCCTTATGAGCTCGCCGATCCTCGAAAAACGGCTTGTCTGCCGGTATCCGGTCCGAAGCCTTTGTCGTATTCACCCCTTCCTTCGCGCTGCCATCGATATACCAGTAGCAGTGCCGCACGGCCCGGGTGATCGCCACGTAAGCCAGACGCAGGACCTCGTCTTTCTGCGCATTGTCGAAAGCATCGGTATCTCCGGGATTGCCTAATCCGGCCTGACGATAAAGCTGATTCTTGTACGGCGAGTGAGTCAGATGCTGACAATCGCCCAGCAGGAATACTGCGTCAGCCTGCAGGCCTTTGGCGCTGTGATAAGTCAGTTGTTTAAAGCGACGCGATTGAGGCGGCAACGCATAATCTGCATTCACTAAAGCTTGCAACTTACTGGATAACAAAGCTTTATCGCTGCTCTTTCTGTACAGCAACAGGATCGAATCGCCGTCGTTGTAGTGCTCGATCAAACGCTCGGCCAGGGCCTCGTCATCTCTCTCCAGCACCGTAACCGGCAGCAACTCCTGCGCCGCACCGCTGGCTTTGGCTTTCTTGCCCGCAATGGCAGGTGCCGCGCGCACGATGTGCTCGGCCGCATCAATGATGTACTGATGACTGCGGTAATTGTCACTGAGCATGACCTTGGTGGTCGCAGGCGCAGGAAACTCCTTGGGAAACTCCATGAAGAACTTCGGTGAGCTGCCACGCCAGCCATAGATCGATTGCCAGTCATCCCCGACACACAGCAGCGAGGCATGCTGCGCGGTCCGCCCGATATGCAGATCAGACCCGCGACGCCGAATTTCACGCAGACAGGCGCGCACCCACGAAACGATCTGCGGCGAGACGTCCTGAAACTCATCGATCATCAAATGGGCCAATGGCCTGAGCTGATGATCGCCCACCAACTTGAGGTTTTCCGGCGAGTTCTCGCCAAACAGGGCGAACATCCGGTTATAGGTCATCACTGGCGGCGTCTGGGTCAGCAAGTGATGTTCGAAGGCCTTCCAGAACAAACTTAGCGCTTCAAAGAAATAGCGGTCGGGATCGTTATTGGCAAAGCTCATTTCGGCAACGGCTGCGGGCACATCCAGCCCCAGGTTTTCAATAAAGCCAGCCGCTGCAACAAAGCTGTCCAGCAACGGCGAGGCGCTCAGATCGCCCTTGACCTTGTAATCGAACCCCGGGCCGGCAACTGCTGCGCCTGACAAGGACTGCAACACACGGCTACCCGCTTCATAGTTATCCAGCCAGATCAAAGGCTTGCGGCAGAAAGCTTGAAACAACGTGCGCTTGATGACCCACTCCGCCCAGATCGGCAGCTTCGCCCCCGGGCGTTTCATCTGCTGGTCTTCGGAGGGATCAAAGCCGAGTACCACCCAGGCATCCAGCTCTGCGATATAGCCGTGCAGATGAAAGCCAAAGCCGTTGATCTCAACAGTCTGCCGCATGGGTTCGACGCCTTTGATGGGCCAGGCCCTGGCACGAATCCACAAGTCTTCGATGGTGTCGCACAGCTCTTCATCGCGTTTGGCCGACAACTCGGTGACCGTCACCCGTTTCTGTACATCGGGGTGGTCGCGCTCCAGCTCCTTGAGCTGCAGCGCCTGGCGGTACAGCGGTGCCATCACATCGCGAAAACGCTCGTTACTGGCATAAAGGTCGCGATAACAGAGATTCAGTTGCTGACGCTGAGCGTCATTGATGCGCAGATCAAAAGGATTGCTGTCCGCACCCTCCTCCAGTCCCGCCGTGGATTGAGCGCCGAGGTTTTCAAAAGCAGTGAGCTTCTCAAGGCCCGGCATGCTGCGCACCAGCGGCAGAATCCGCGAGTGAAAGGTACGCACCACATCCCGCGCCTGCTTCTGGTCCAGACTCAGACCCCAGCAGGCAAATATCTCGACCAGTTTATTGACGAAGTCCTTGCGCGACTCGCGGGTGAAGGTCACCACAGTCATGGAGTCCAGTTCGAAACCCAGGTAATGACTGAGCAGCAGGATGCGCAGCACCAGCGAAGTCGACTTGCCCGCGCCCGCCCCGGCGATGACGTAAGTCGATGGCGTGTCACTGAAAATCATCTTCCACTGCGCAGCGCTGGGTTGCGCATGGGCGGGTAACTTCTGCCCGACGTCGGCTTTCATGCGTTTCTTGATGTCGGCGCTCAGCGGCAGACGCCAGTCATCGAACAAATGATCATCGACTTTCGGCCCACGATGCTCATTCGGACGCGTGTCGCGGATCACCAGAACCTTGCGGCCCTCTTCGATACCGTCCAGATGCCCCTCGGCGTAGCCCTCTTCGACACCCTGCAAGTGACCGTTGAGGTAACCGTCGGCATGGCCTTGAGTCCAGGACGGCGGATGTTGCGCGCCCAGACGATTCAACCCGCGCCCCAATAGTCGCGAGAGCAAGCGTTTGATCAGAGACAGCTGGTTGGGTGGCGTCAGATCGGATTCGGTATGGGCGGGAACATCAACAGGCAGATTGTCTGGCACGCAGGCTCCAGGGCACAGGTAAAACAAAAGTCGCCTATGGTCGCGCGATTCGACTTTCAGCTCCAGTAAATGCTTTTCGATCAGTCAATTAGCCGATCAACTGCAGGTCAAGTAGAGAATAACCCGCATCCAAAACATCGAATTAACAGATAGCTTAAAGCGAGTATTTACGCTTTTTATCGATACTTATTTGATCAATCATGGCTGCCATCGATAACCGCACAACGTTCAGCAGCCCGGGCCTACCATCATGCCCGCTTCTGCACAGGAGGCCACACCATGCTGCAATTACGACCTTTCAACACTCTGGGCGGCGCCAACCACGGCTGGCTGGACGCACACCACCATTTCTCGTTCGCTGAATATTACAACCCAAAACGCATGAACTGGGGTCAACTGCGAGTCTGGAACGATGACGTGATTCAAGCCGGTACCGGCTTCCCGAAACATCCACACCGGGACATGGAAATCATCACCTACGTTCGTGAAGGCGCCATTACTCACGAAGACAGCCTTGGCAATAAAGGCCGAACCGAAGCAGGCGATGTCCAGGTGATGAGTGCCGGGACCGGTGTCGCTCACAGCGAGTACAACCAGGAATCGACAGCGACCAAGATCTTCCAGATCTGGATCATGCCCAATGAAACCGGCGCAGCGCCTTCATGGGGTGCCAAACCGTTTCCAAAAGGTGATCGCGAAGGTTTCGTAACCCTGGCAAGCGGCAAATCGGGTGATGACGTAAGCCTGCGCATTCGAGCGGATGCACGTCTGGTGGCCGCCAACCTGAAAGCCGGCGAAAGTGCCGAATACCAGATGGATGCCGGTCGACGCGCTTACTTGGTACCGGCGACCGGCAGCATTGAGGTCAATGGTTTACAAGCGAACGCCCGGGACGGCGTTGCCGTTGAAGACGAGCGCGTACTGCGAGTGACGGCTATCGAAGACAGCGAAATCGTGTTGGTCGACGTGGCTTGAGTCTTGAGTAAACGCAAATGAAAAGCCCGGACTCTCGCGAGTCCGGGCTTTTTTGTGGAAAACAACTTACTGAATTGACATGCATTTTCTGTAGGGGCGCCCCTGTCAGCCAGACGTCGTGCTGTCGTGCAGCGATCACGGACCCTGTAGGAGTGAGCTTGCTCGCGATAGCGGTAGACCTTTTGAGGAATTACCGTCTGGCCTGACGCTATCGCGAGCAAGCTCACTCCTACAGTCAGTGCCCGATGTTTACTTCGCCACAGCGCATTGTCAGGACACAGCGCCGCCCTCATTGATCCTGCAAGAGCGCACCGAGGTTACGAGGTGAGCTCCTACAGATTCAATTTGCATCAGGCAATCGCGGCATCCACCAGCACTTGAGCTTCTGCCACAAGACGCTTGAGGTGCTCTTCGCCGATAAAACTCTCGGCATAGATCTTGTAGATGTCCTCGGTACCCGATGGCCGCGCTGCAAACCAGCCATTTCCAGTCATCACTTTCAAACCGCCAATCGCCTGATTATTGCCCGGTGCATGGCTGAGAACGCTCAGGATCGGCTCGCCCGCCAGTTCCGTTGACTTGACCTGATCCGGCGACAGTTTGCCCAGCGCCGCTTTCTGCTCAGGGCTGGCTTTGGCTTCAACGCGTGTCGAGAACGGCTCGCCCAGTTGCTCAGTCAGTGTCTGGTAAATTTCGCTGGGATCGCGACCTTTACGAGCAGTGATCTCTGCAGCCAAAAGCGCAGGAATCAGACCGTCCTTATCAGTGGTCCAGACCGTGCCGTCCTTGCGCAGGAACGACGCACCAGCGCTTTCTTCGCCGCCAAAACCCAACGAACCATCGAACAGGCCTTCAGCAAAGAATTTGAAGCCGACTGGCACTTCGTACAGGCGACGACCAAGACGCGTAGCGACACGATCAATCATGCCGCTGCTGACCACGGTTTTGCCAACCGCTGCGTCCGCACGCCAGCCCGGACGGTTCTGGAACAGATAGTCGATAGAGACTGCCAGGTAATTGTTAGGAGCCAGCAGACCACCCGTTGGGGTTACGATCCCGTGGCGGTCGTGATCAGGATCGCAGGCAAATGCAACCTGATACTTGTCTTTCAGGCCAATCAGGCCCTGCATGGCAAAGTTGGATGACGGGTCCATACGAATGCGGCCGTCCCAGTCAACGCTCATGAAGCGGAACGTCGGATCGACGAACTGGTTGACGACATCCAGATTCAGACCGTAGTGCTCGCCAATAGCCGACCAGTAACGCACCCCGGCACCGCCCAACGGGTCTACGCCCAGGCGCAGACCTGCGTCGCGAATGGCGTCCATGTCGATGACGTTCTTCAGGTCAGCCACATAGGTATTCAAATAATCATGACGATGGGTGGTGTCGGCACGCAGTGCTCGTTCGTGAGTAATACGGCTGACGCCCTGAATTTTTTCCGCCAGCAGTTCATTGGCCTTGGCTTCAATCCACTTGGTGATATGGCTGTCTGCCGGACCGCCATTGGGAGGGTTGTACTTGAAGCCACCGCTTTCCGGCGGGTTGTGCGACGGCGTGATGACGATACCGTCCGCCAGGCCGGATGTGCGGCCACGGTTGTAGCAGATGATCGCGTGGGAAACCGCCGGGGTTGGCGTGTATTCGTCACCTTCGGAAATCATCACTTGCACACCATTGGCGGCAAGGACTTCCAGTGCGCTGGCAGCGGCCGGCGTGGACAGGGCGTGTGTATCAGCCCCCAGAAACAACGGTCCGTCGATGCCGTTGGCCTGACGGTACAGGCAAATCGCCTGACTGATCGCCAGAACGTGCCACTCGTTGAAGCTGAGTTCGAACGAGCTGCCACGGTGGCCGGAAGTACCAAACGCTACGCGTTGGGTCGAAATCGATGCATCAGGCTGGCCGGTGTAATAAGCGGTAACCAGTCGCGGAATATCGACCAGCAACTGAGGCGGTGCCAGCTTGCCGGCGAAGGGACTGAGACTCATACAACCTCCATGAAAAGCAGAATAGAAATAATGCTGGCTGCTGTACGACACAAGAAAATGATCAGCGGCGCGGCAGTTTACTGGCAGTTGGACCTTGTTGCTCGGCTATCGATCCCTAAGTCGTTGAACGTTCATAGCTGCCACCAGCGCGGGAGTAACTGACGCACCTTCGGCTCGGCAAATCGATCATCGATCAGCATGACCACGCCTTGATCCTGCTGCCCTCGAATCACTCGCCCCGCCGCTTGCACGACCTTTTGCACCCCTGGGAAGAGGTAGGTGTAATCGTAGCCCGCGCCGAACAACACAGCCATGCGTTGTTTGATCTGCTCATTGACGGGGTTGAGTTGAGCCAGCCCCAGTGTCGCAATGAATGCACCGATCAATCGCGCGCCCGGCAAGTCGATGCCTTCGCCAAATGCACCACCCAGTACGGCAAAGCCGATGCCCTGACTTTCCAGGGTGAAACGATCAAGAAAGCCCTGACGATCACTTTCACTCATGCCCCGCGCCTGCTGCCAGATCGGGATGTGTGGATGGCTTTGCTGCATCAAATCCGCGACTTGCTGCTGATAATCAAAACTGCTGAAGAACGCCAGATAGTTGCCCGGTCTAGCCTGAAACTGTTCAGACAAAAGCTCCACGATGGGCGCCAGTGACGCCTGACGATGGGTGAATCGTGTGGAAATACGACTGATGATCTGCACGTCCAGCTGTTCGCGACTGAACGGCGACTCCACATCAATCCACGCGGTATCCGGCGGCAAGCCCAACAGATCGGCATAGTAGTGACGCGGGCTCAGGGTTGCCGAGAACAACACACTGCTACGGGCGGCTGTGAGCCTGGGTCGAATGAAACGGGCAGGCACCACATTGCGCAGGCACAGCCTGGAATAGCTACGCTTGCTGCTCTGCGCCCTTTTACTGATATCGAACACAAAATGCTCGTCGAACAACTCGGCGATGCGCACAAACGCAATCGCCTCAAAATAAAAGCTTTGCAGCGCGCCATTCAGCGCATGAGGGTGATCATTGAAATAATCCCCCATGGATGCGACGCACAGGTTCAGGCTTTGCAGAAATTTGCCCGGGGTTTCGGCATAGGCCTGATACGGAGCAACCTGCTCCTTGTGCAGCGCATTCCATTCACGATTCAAGCGTTGCAGGGTTTTCTGCAACGCTTCGGGTGCCGTCTGGCGCAACGTGCTCAGGTTCTGCTGATCGAGGCTGGCGCTGTACATCTGCCTGGCTCGCTCGACCATGTTGTGGGCTTCGTCCACCAACACCGCCACGCGCCACTGATTGAACTGGCTGAGCCCGAACAACAAGCCGCTGAGATCGAAATAGTAGTTGTAGTCAGCAATCACCACGTCCGCCCAACGCGCGATCTCCTGACCGAGGTAGTACGGGCAGACCTCATGAGCAAGTGCCACATCACGCATACCGGCCTGGTCCAGCCAGGGAGCGTACAACGCAGCACTGCGCGCCGCCGGCAGACGGTCATAAAAACCCTTGGCCAGCGGGCAGGAATCGCCATTGCAGGCTTTATCCGGATGCTCGCAAGCCTTGTCCCGGGCGACCAGCTCCAGCACGCGCAATTTCAACTCCGGCGCACTCGTACGGATCACTGTCAACGCATCCAGCGCCAGTTTGCGGCCAGGCGTTTTGGCGGTCAGGAAGAACACTTTGTCCAGCTTCTGCGTCGGCGCAGCCTTGAGCATCGGAAACAAAGTGCCAATGGTTTTACCAATACCAGTAGGCGCCTGCGCCATCAGGCAACGGCCGGTGCTGACCGCCTTGAAAACCGATTCCGCCAGATGACGCTGACCGGTACGGAAACTCCCGTGAGGAAATTTCAGCTGGTTTAACTGTTGATTACGCCCACTGGAGTGCTCCAGCTCCTGCTCTGCCCAGCGCAAAAATATGGCGCAATGTTGTTCAAAGAACGCCTGCAGGATCGACGCAGTGAAGCGCTCACGAATCAGCGTTTCCTGCTCGGTGACAATGTTGAAATACACCAGCGCCAGGTTGACTTCGTCCAGCTGCAATTGCTGGCAGAGGAGCCAGCCGTAGACCTTCACCTGCGCCCAGTGCAACTGCCGGTGATTGTCCGGCATCGTTGACAATTCGCCGCGGTAAGTCTTGATCTCCTCCAACTGGTTTAGTGCCGGGTCATAACCATCGGCCCGACCACGAATCCTCAGTTGCTGATATTCACCCGACAGTGAAACCTCTGACTGATAACCGGGACCGCGTCGCGCCGCAACACTGCGATGCCCCGCGATGCCTTCCTGTGCGGTAGGAGATGGCGTGAAGCGCAGATCAAGGTCGCCTGCTTTGGCGGTGAACTCGCACAGCGCACGCACCGCGACAAGATAACGAGCCTGATCAGCGGGATCAGGCGCCAGCGAGCGCAGCTCTTGAGTGCTGATCCCGTTTCCTGTTTCAGAACTGATGGATGAAGAAATGACGGTCACAACCTGAAATGCCGGTACTGGATGGGCATACAGATAACAGCACCGGTTATATCTGGCAAATACAAATGGATCGGCGGGGCCTGGATGATTCAGGTTATGCAAGGATCTTTGGGGATTGATCTATGCCCTGGCGCAGCGCAATTCCCCAAGCAAACACTGGACTGTAGGAGCTGCCGAAGGCTGCGATCGCGGTCTATCAGGAGAAATGCTTCGCGGCCTTCGGCAGCTCCTACGGGAAATGTATTTCAATCCAGCAGTTTGCACGTTGTTTGACGAGAGCCGCCCCGGTGTTACTGACACCGCGCTGTCGCGCAGCAAACATTGGATCTGTAGGAGCGCACGAGCACCGCGAGGCCGCGATGGCGGTGTATCAGACAGGACGCAATCGCTGCCTCGCGATGCTCGTGAGCTCCTACAGAAAATCATTCCAGGTCAAGTGATTGCATTTTGTTTGATAGGAGCAGCTTCAGCCGCGAGAGCGTTTCGCGGCCAGGCGACCGCGCGGTCAACGCCCCGAAAGCACCTCAACGACATTGCCACCCGTTTGCGGGTCGACGGTCATGACCCCTCTCTTGTCAGGATCAGAGGCGCGCACCCGGGCAATGATGGAGGTCGGGTCGTTGAAATCCACGCGTTTTTTGCGGTACAGGCTCTGCAAGCCTTCAAGGGTCAGCCCGCTAATATCACCCAGCCATTGCAGAACCTGATCGGGTGCGGCCATGCCCTGCAAGGCTTTATGCAAGTCGGGCAAGGCGACCAGCATGCCGGGATGCAGGCGCCGCAGGAAACCCTCAAGCTCGCGCCCTTCATTGACGAAAGGTGAAAAAAGCAGGCAAATCAGCTGTGCTTCGCTGACGCCAAAACCTTCCTGCGCAAACGTAGCTGCCAACTCGCGACGGGATGCAATGCCCTCCTCGCTGGCATAGGCGCTCATGGCCTGATCGATCAGGCGCTGAGGCATGCCTTTACTACGCATCATTGATTTGGCCAGTTGCAAATACTCCTCGACCCCCTCGGCATAACTGCGTCCCTGGACATACTGCACTTTCAACCCGCGCATGTGCGCCATCAACAACGGGTTTGCGCAATCGGATTCACTGAAACTGAACGCCAGGTCCTCAAAGCGGAACCCCAGGAATTCGGTCAGCAGCTTCCAGTGCTCTTCGGCATTGCTGACGATCAGGTCAGAGATGGCAATGAATGCTGGCGCCCCCGCTTTGTTTGTAACGCTAACGGGAGCGATCAACTGATCCCCTGACTCATCATTCGTCCCATACAGCTCCTGCTGGTAGGACTGGCTGATGCTGCCAACAACACTCAACATTGTGTTGAAATTCTGGTTTCCCGAATCGCTGAAACGATGCGCAGTGCCGGGCGCCAGGCGCATGACCCACGTGACGTACTGTTTTTGCTCTTTGCGCGAATCGCCACTCACCACCGCATCGACCCCGCCGCCCCAAGTGGTAGCCAGCTCAAAGAACTCGGCGATGCCCAGGTAACAGCTGTTGCAGAACGTGGTCCGGCCGTCCCCGGCAGAAACATGACCATTGACCAGCATGTCCGAACGATTCTGCTCCCGTCCGGCACGGGACATGGGCACATCTGGCTCAAAGACTCTGACCACCTGATGATCAACCTCCAGCAGTTCCACTCGAGGGTCGTCATGCAGAAACAGTGCTGAGTAGGTCCGCTGGATATTCTCCATGACTGCCGGTGTAATGCCGGCATGGCGCATGTTGGCAACACGCAGGTTGAAGGTGGCAGGTGCGCGCCCGGCAATGCTCAACTGGGCCGCTCGCAGCAGCGCCACGGTATAGGCGCTGTCCTTGCCGCCACTGAAAGGCACCAGCACATTGAAACTTGAAATACGCTCAATGCCGCCTGCGGCCACGATCAATCGCTGAATCAGCAACTGCAGCGCCGTGCGCTCTGCTCGTCGAAAATAACCCAGCAGCCGCTGCAGCACTTGCTGATAGACGTAGTTCATCGCCTGTTCGTGAATGGAGCTCATGCTGATGCACTCCTTTGCATTCCCCAACGAAGTGCGTTGCAAGAAAGGAGTTTAAAATCGGACAGCTTTGAAAAATCATAATTGACCATGACTCATTCCCTGAGTGGTAAAAGCACCCAACTATTATCGATATTAATTTGGTAATTACAAGATGTGAAACAGGAATTAAAGAGGCGAGATTAGTGCGTTTAAGTTTGCAAACATTAAACGTGATAGTTTAATTTCCTGTTTATAAAATTCAATTATTGAGGTGTTTCATAGAGCCTTTGCGCAAGGCCGTCGCGCTGCAATGGTAGCCTTGAGGGCGTCATTTCACTCGGGAATGCGGTGTGTCAGGGCTGCCGCCTTCGCGAATGAATTCGCTCCCACAGAACATCGGGATTCAAACCATGCACTTGCGAGTGTTCGATACACAGGTATTCAACTCCAGCGAGACGCGACAGATAACACACACTCAAGCGCATAAGTATTGCCGCGCTCTCGCAGATTCGTTTAATAATTGCCTGCGCACACAAACAATAACGCGCTGAATGTTTAAATGCTTTGAAATAACGTTCAGGTTACGGACTAAAGTCAAATGTCACACAGCAAAATGCCCTCCAGCGTGGAGGGCATTTCAAGGGTGAAGCAACCAGCCTGATCAGGCCTGAGACTCTTCCACTTCCAGCACTGCACGGCCACCAATCGGGCAACCATCCATGTAGCGGTGCGCCTGAACCACATCACTGAACGCAAAAACCCGGGTTTTGAGGGGTTCCAGCACCCGGTCGGCAGTCAGCTGATTGATGTCACGCAGCGCACGTTGTAGCGCCGCGTCATCCTGAGTGATCCCCAGTTCCGGTTTGCCCGTGAAATTACCCAGGCAATGTACGAAGAACTGAATGTTTTTCTGGAACGCTGCACAGGCCGGGAATGGCGTCTGATTACCGCCTTGCAGGCCGTACAGCACCAGGCTGCCACGAGGAGCAAGCACATCGCCCATGATCGACATCTGTGGACCGCCCAGGCCGTCGAGCACGACATCGACACCGCGATTGTCCGTGTACTTGTTGACGGCCATCAGCAGGTCCTGCTCTTCGGTCACCACCACTTTGTCGGCGCCCAGAGACAGCAGGTACTCGCGAGCGTCGTCGGTCTTGGTGACCGCAATCACTTTCAAACCCAATGCCTTGCCCAACTGCACAAACGAAGGTCCCGCACAGTGGCTGGCGTCTGTCACCAAGGCTGTTTGCCCAGGCTTGATCCGCGCCAGATCAACATATGCGAAGTACGCTACGAGCAACGGCGTGTAGTGCACGCTGGCCTCAATAGGCGTCAAAACATCGGGATAACGCGTCAATGAAGTACGCGGCATAACGATGGTTTCACCGTAAACCGGATGCTGATTCGGATCGGCCGCAGGGAAACTGGCAACCTTGTCACCGACCTTCAGATCATCGACGCCCTCACCCACTGCGGTGACAACACCGGCCATTTCCTGACCGATACCTGCGGGGAGCCGTGCCTGTGAAGGCGCCAGGTTCTGCCGCCATAGCACGTCGTACCAGCTGATGCCGATCGCCTGGACACGTACCTGAACCTCGCCGGGTGCTGGCAACGCGACCGCATGCTCTTCGATCTTGAGCACCTCGGCTGGACCAAACTGATGAAAACGGATCGTGCGGGACATTTCGAACCTCGCCTAGAAAACCTTGATGCCATGAACTCTATCCGGGCTCTGCCGGTAACACTATCAGTGGCTATTAATAGTCGACATGTCTGTCATCGATTGTCATAGGTTTCGCATGGATATTCCCAGGCCAATCGTCAAACGCTCATGGGCGGCCATTGTTCGCATGTCAGCCGGACAATGCAACCCGCAGCATTGCCGGACGTCTGGCGCGCCGAAAATTTATGAATGCGCAAAGGTAGCGTTTGCTCGTACTATTCACGCCCGAGATGTGTCAGCTAGATCCACCCTGCTTCACCAGACAGCTGCAAGTGTTCCGCTGTTTGCACACCATCGCATTGATCAACGGCCGAGATCTCCCGCCATGAACCGCAACGACCTGCGTCGCGTCGACCTCAATTTGCTCATTGTCTTTGAAACCCTGATGCATGAGCGCAGCGTGACGCGTGCGGCCGAAAAGCTTTTTCTCGGCCAACCGGCGATCAGTGCTGCCCTGTCGCGCTTGCGTGGCCTGTTTGACGATCCGTTGTTTGTGCGCACAGGTCGCAGCATGGAGCCGACGGCTCGGGCAACAGAGATCTTCGCCCTGCTCTCGCCAGCCCTTGATTCGATTTCCACAGCCGTCAGCCGTGCTTCGGAGTTTGACCCGGCGACCAGCACCGCAGTCTTCCGCATCGGCCTGTCGGACGATGTGGAATTCGCCCTGCTGCCATCCCTGCTCAAACGCCTGCGTTCGGAATCACCGGGTATCGTGCTGGTCATCCGCCGGGTCAACTACATCCTGATGCCCGCACTGTTGGCATCCGGCGAGATATCCATCGGTGTCAGCTACACCAGCGACCTGCCAGCCAACGCCAAACGCAAAGTCCTGCGCCGCAGCAAACCCATGCTGCTACGCGCCGACACCATGCCAGGCGCATTAAGCCTCGAAGACTTCTGCTCCCGCCCGCACGCACTGGTTTCGTTTGCAGGGGACTTGAGTGGTTTCATCGACGAACACCTCGAGAAGCTCGGCCACAAACGCCACGTCGTCCTCGCTGTCCCGCAATTCAACGGCCTGGCCACCCTTCTCGCCGGTACCGACATCGTCGCCACAGTACCCGACTACGCGGCGGCTGTGCTGACTGCCGCTGGCGGAGTAAGAGCTGAGGCATTGCCTATCGAAACCCAGACCTTCGAACTGCACATGGCATGGCGTGGGTCGCAGGATAATGATCCGGGTGAAAGGTGGTTAAGGTCGCGGATTCAGATGTTTTTTGGCGACCCTGAGAGTCTTTAGACGTCGTCTGGCAGGCTGTTCGGCTGAACATTTCTGCCTTTCCACAAACCATGGAGCTCCATTCATTTCCGGTGGATTGCTACATTGGGGGCACATCTGAGGGCATGCTTTGGATGGTTTGAAAAGGATGCCCCCAACCTAAGGCCAAGCAGGCTATTGATGAGGATAGCTCTGACCGGACTCTCTGCGAGTTGCTATACCGGCCTGAGATTTTCAGCGAAACGGTGAACATGCAGCCGATGAACATTTGATGATTCTTCGCATTCACACTGAATAGATGCGTGCAAATGTAAAAAATTATGATGGCATAATGCCTCGGAAAGCGGCAATATCCACACGTTCCCAACGGATTTTAAGGAGCGGTTCCGATGACATGGCCAGTCACGCTGAAGCTCGATATCTCAGCCTACCCGCTCAGCGTGGTGCAACGCGCCGCTTATTCACTGGCCGACACTGTCGCAATCCAGATCGGTATTGAAGCCAATCAAATTAGCCTCACGGCCCACCCCGCTGAAGCAAGGTTAACGCTTTCCCCGGAGCAGGCTCACTCACTGATCCTCCAGCACCTGAACGACTTCGCCCTGCGCGACCATATCAACCGCGAAACAGCAGGGTTACGTGAAATCCTGGCCCGAGCCGCGCTCGCTGGATGTGGGATTTCCCAGTGACACTGATTGCGACAGACGCCAAGCACTACCGCTTGCTGCCTTTTCGATTCATGCGCATGAACACGGGACAAGACCGTGACATCCTACTCACCTCCGATACCGGTGAGTACATGCACGTGAACGACGCGCAATTACGAGCCCTCAGTTACTTCGACGTTCAAGCAAGTACGCCTTTTTACAAGGACCTGCTGGCCCGCCACTTCATCTACGAACCAGGTCGCCACGACCCGTTCCCGGAAATGGCCGCGCAGTATCGCAGCCGCAAAGACTTCCTCTTCCAGGGCCCTGCACTGCACTTGTTCGTGGTTACATTGCGCTGCAACCACACCTGCCAGTACTGCCAGGTGTCGCGGGCCCCTCTGGGCGGATCCGGCCACGACCTGTCGGAAGCGGATGCACAGGCGGCGGTCGATCGCCTGTTCGAATCGAACGCTCCCGCCCTGACTGTGGAGTTTCAGGGTGGCGAGCCGCTTCTGGCCTTCGAGCGCGTTCGCCAGATTGTCGAATGGGTCGTCGAACGGAACATGGTCGAACAACGGGATATCCAGTTCGTCATCACCACCACACTGCACCATCTGACGGAGGAAATACTCGACTTCGCAGAAGAATATCGCATCCAGTTTTCGACCTCGCTCGATGGGCCGGCGCCCTTGCACAATGCCAACCGCCCTACCCCGTCACGAGACTCCTACGAGCGCACTGTAAAAGGCATCCAGTGGGTCCGTGAGCGCCTTGGCCATGATGCAGTTTCCGCGTTGACCACGCTGACTTCAAGAAGCCTCGAACAGCCTGAAGCGATCATCGATGAGTATGTAAGCCAGGGCTTCTCCAGCATCTCGCTTCGGCCTCTGAGCCCTTATGGGTTTGCCACCAAGAGTGCCCATCGACTTGATTACCCTATTGAGCGATACCTGGCCTTCTACAAGAAGGCACTGGCCTATTTGCTGCATATCAACCAACAGGGCGCATACCTCTCAGAGAGTTATGCGAGCTTGTTGCTGAAGAATATCCTGACACCCTTCTCCTCCGGCTATGTAGACCTGCGCTCCCCCGCTGGCGCAGGCACTGCGGCGCTGGTCTACAACTATGACGGTGACGTCTATCCCTCGGACGAAGCCCGAATGTTGCTGGAGATGGGTGAAGACGGCTTGAGGCTCGGCACCGTGCAGCAACCCTTGTCTGAATTACTCGCATCGCCCGTTATGAATGCGTTGCTCGCCAGTGGTGTAGCAGAGGCGCTGCCGGGCTGCTCCGATTGCGCACTTGTCCCGTACTGTGGTGCTGACCCCGTCGAACACTATGCCCGCCAAGCTGACCCGATCGGACACCGAGTGTTCAGCAGCTTCTGCAAGAAGAACATGGGGCTGCTGAAGCATCTTTTCGGCCTGCTTTGCGATGGCGACGACAACGTGCAGAGGGTGCTGCTGTCTTGGTTGAACAGGCGCTCTTACAACGATGTCCGGTTCCCGGGTTACAGGGGCTGATGGCGATGCTGCGCAAAGATACCCACTTCGAAATCCATCACCTGAATGAGCCGAAGCTGCTCAAGGTCATCACTCTGGATGAGTTCATCGAACAAGGCCTGGCTGTTTGTGCCGGAAGCGCTGAGTTCGGTGATCTGCTGCTTTGGCTGCCAAACGAAGAACGGCTACGGAGCCCACATCTGCTCTCATTACCAGTGGGTGGATTTCTGATCCCGGAGCCATTGATCGACGACTTCGACAGCGCGCGGACACACCTGCACACCCCCAAAGATGCGGATGTCGTGCAGCCCGGCGATGTCATTGCCATCACACCAGGCAACGCGTTGGTGAGAGTGCTCTATCGACGAGGCTCAGACAGCAACCTGCTGTTTATGACCGATCGTTGCAACAGCCTCTGTCTGATGTGCTCGCAGCCTCCCAAAGATATCGATGACCGTTGGCACATCGAGGAGAACCTACGGCTGATCGACCTGATGGACCCGGGCGAAGAAAATCTGGGAATCAGCGGTGGAGAACCAACGCTTTATCGCGACGGCCTGCTGGAAATCCTGGCCAAGTGCAAAGCCGTTTTGCCACAGAAATCCATTCATGTACTCAGCAACGGACGTCTGTTCCAAGACCCGAACTGGATCGCAGCGCTCTCTGCCATCGGCCACCCTCAGTTGAGCTGGGGAATCCCGCTGTATGCCGACAATGCCGAAGACCATGACCATGTGGTGCAGGCTCCAGGCGCGTTCAGCGAAACCCTGCAAGGTCTTTACAACCTGGCGCGGGCCAACCAGATCATCGAGATACGCGTGGTGCTCAATCGCCTGACCACGCCACGCTTGCCCGAGCTCGCCCACTACGTGTTCAGGAACTTGCCCTTCGTGCGGCATGTTGCGCTAATGGGTATCGAAAGTACCGGCCTGGCCAGGAAGAACTACGAAGAACTATGGGTTGACCCGCTGGACTATCAAGAGTCGTTGAGCCAGGCCGTGTATTTCCTGTTTAACCGCGGAGTGCCGGTTTCGATCTACAACTTGCCCCTGTGCCTGATCCCGGCCCACCTCTCGCGTTTCGCCCGCCAGAGCATCTCGGACTGGAAGAATCTGTTCATCGATACCTGCCAACAATGCGCTGCCGTCAAACATTGCTCTGGCTTCTTCAAATCCCAAACCGACCGCTGGCAGAGCCGCGGCGTACAACTACTATCGACCGAGGCCTTTAGCGCCTATGCAAGGAGTGCACAGTGAAATTGCTCGACCGCTGGAAAGTCCTGATCAGTGGGATCAGCTTGCTGCCAATGGCAGGTACCACCCTGGCACAGGCGGGCCATCTGTCGCTCGCCGATGCGAACTGGCAACCCAACGACAAGCTACAGCCCCCAGTATTTGCCGATACGCTCAATGCGCCAGACACCGTCAACATCTATGCGGCACATCGCTCGCACAGTTCACACCGGTCCCACAGCTCGCATAGTTCTCACTACAGCGGCTCGGGTGGCTATAGCGCACCTCGCTACTACAGCCCACCCGCTGCCAGTACCCGAAGCTACAGCGCGCCGAGCTCTTCGAGCAGCACCTCAAGCAGCAACAGCCTTTATCAGTCGTCTGGCACTACCAGCGGGATAAGTTCGAGCACTTCAAAGAACCGCGCGACCAATGAGCAGAAAAGCAACCTGGTCACCCGTGTGCAGACCGCGCTGATGGTGCGCCAGTATTACCAAGGCATCATTGATGGGGTGATGGGCAAGGCGACACGTGGTGCGTTGATGGCCTTTCAGATGGACAGTGGGCTGACCGTGAATGGCCGGATGGATACGCCATCGCTGAATGCGTTGGGTATCAAGATTCCATAAGTCGCTTCAGGTTAAAGCTAGCGTCCGTTCAGCAACGAAGGAATTATCCCATGCAGCACATCATTCAAGTCGACAACACTCTCTGGGCATTGATCAGCCGCCTGCAAGGCAAGGAACTGCAAACACCGTCGCGTAGCGCCCGTTTCCGTATCACGACCGTTGATGCAAATCGCGTTGTGATTGAGACCGGATCGGAAGACTCGCAGTTGGCGCTGACTCGAGCAGCTTTCCAGCAAACGTTGGACTACCTCGCTGGTAACAATCATTTCGGCCAAGCACAAGCTGTGGAAATCAGCTCCAACCATACGTACGAAAAAGCCGGCCCACTTTGCCAGGCGGCTCGTTACAGAGCAGAAGGCAAGCCGGGCCGTACCAACATCACCTACATTCTGCCGATTCTGGAGCAGTGCCAGGCAGTCGGCATCCGGTCAACCACCCCAAACAGCACTTGGCTGCTGCCCTGAACCGCTCCTGATATCTTTACAAGGACGCCAACATGTACGCCAAAATGGACACCTTCCGCCCCAGCAGTGCCGCGTCGTTCGATCAACCCTGCAAGGTTACGATCGACATCGAGTTTATCACCGTCTCCTATGACGACGCGGGGCAGACCTGGCAATACCGAGGCCAGGCAAAAGGCCCGGGGCATTACGAACTGCAAGCAGAAGGCTTCGACGGCAGAGCAACGCTGCACCGCTTCGAAGGCTCGAATGTGCTGGAAGGCACTTGGGTCGAAGGCGGCGTACGCGGGATGTGGCGAATTGTCTGCCAGCCGATTGATTCGCCATTCGTGCCCACATAAATAAGCTGAACTCGTGGTGGTTTGATGGGCCGCCACGGGGTCATCCACCTCAACTGGCAGAACGAGACGTACATCAAGGCGGCCAAGCATTGCTATCCGCATGGATTTTAGAAGCACTGAAAAGAAGTTCAAGGATGAAAATGATAGCTCTGAAAGCAAAACTGCTCGCCAAATTCCAGCAATATTCCGTATCCCAACGGTTCTATCTCGCCTCGGTAGTTACGTACCTCATCACGATTGCAGCTTCCCTATACACGGGCATATCCGCGCTTACCATCGGGACAACGGTCGCGGCTGCATTGATAATCTGCGGATTCATTGCCTGGTGCATCCCTTTCGCCCGCTGGCTCCATACAGCATGGGATAAGCCATTCGCCAAAACGCCCATCATCATTATGCATCTGCTTGCACTGCTGATGTCGACAGCATGCGCGCGTTTCGCGGTTGCCGAGACGTTAGGACTGCCCCCTCAAAGTTTTGATCTGACAGTCGGCTTTCTCGCGTTGCTGTTCTACATTCCATCGTGGCTGCTTGTGGTGGCAATACTCCTTGGTCTGACAGCAGTGCTGATCATGGTCATCGCGATGATCAGCCTGCCATTCGAAGCAGCCTGGCAACATATGACCCGCTTGGCCGCGCTCCTCGGCTTTCAGGCTAAATCCAAGCAATCGCGCAGTATGATCATGTTCCATGGTGCAGGGGCTCTTATCATTAGCGTGCTATTTGCCATGAGCTACGACTACCTTACCGACAACTTCAGCCCGGCCTTCAAGGCCGTGACCAAAGTCATTGCACTACGAAGTGATTTCCACAAGGCCCCAAACTATCCCGACGTGCGGACTGGAGAATATGTGCATCCGTTGGAGAATGGCTTTATTGCTTACGCCCGCGAACAAGAAGACAAAAGTGTCATCATTGGCGTTCGTTTACAGCCTGCCGAGAATTACGATGTCGTGGTGTCGACTATTCCGCCTTTCAAGGTTGCAATGACAACCATGGCAGAACACGTCAAGCAATCCCCTGCGCTGATTTGGCTGCTCAGCAGCGCTGCTTCAGAGACTAAGTCTGACTCGATACTGCGTTAAACCTGGTTGCCGAGCCAGCAGGACAGAAGTTCGAGACATCAGTGGATGAGTCAAGGTCGCACAGTCGTCTCTGAAAAAATACGGCATAGCTGTCTGACCCGCGACACTGAAACAATCATGGAGGAAACATGCAGATCACATTACAAGGTGAGGACGACCTGGAACAGGTACTTCGCGAGATACATCGACGAGCTTGCACGTATGAGGGACCATTGGTGCACCAGTTCATGGAGCTGGCCAAGCTCAGCGCGCCAGTCGAGCCTGATGAGCCCCTTGGAGAGGAGCCACAGCGTAATAGGTCAAGCAGCGGCTACGCGGAAGCCGCGAGGCGCAGCGAGACCAAAGAGCGATTTGAAGAGGCCCTGTCGTTACTGATGGTGCTCGCTTTTCCGGTGAACAGCGGAACCGAACAAGCAGTTCGCCGCGAACTCAACGAGTTGCTCGCACGCGATCAGCAGGTCGAGTCAATGCATATGCGCGTCGGCAACCGAAAAACCAACCTACGACATAACCTTGGACGGCGCCCGACGAAGCAGCAAATTGCGTTACGGGAAGCGTTGCTCAAATTTCTCCCACGAGAGACCAACGAGGATTTATGAGTACGACTCCATCACCCCTGGCGGCAAGCACCAAGAAAAATAAGAAGAACCAACCGGCAGCACATGACTTGGTCAAAGCTGTGGGCGCGCTCTTCGATATTGCCGCGAAAGCGCCTCCCCCTCTGCAACTACAAGCGATGACCCGCGATAAGCTGTACGAAATGCTGGTTCTAGCTCGTTTGCTGAGGGTATTTCGGCGTGCACACCCTAAAGGGTCAATCATTCATCGGCCACCCTCCAAAGGAGGTAAAGCGTCTGAGGTGATTGTGGCGAGTAAACCAGCTCTAGCTGATCGCCAGAGGTTCTCACACTTTGATCTGCTCGATGCCGCTGGCCGACCAGTAGGGGAAGCTTGGACGTCGGTCGAGTTTGAGTCGCTGAGCTGGGCGCATAACGGCGGATATCCGGGAAACGCCCCCCGCCAGGCCCGACACGAGCTTGACGTCTGTGTACTTGAACCTGGCGCGGGAGAGCGTCCGTCTCACTTGCAGGTCTTTGCGGGCATCAGTTGCAAAGACGTGCGCAGTTCCTCGAAGGAGAACGTACGTGAGGCACTGGGGCTACGGCGCGAAACAGCATTCCTACACAGGCCTGTGCAAAGCCTCGCCCCTTGGTTGGTCACTGAGGTCCCCGCGAAACCGAGTGCACCGATCCTTCTAATCAGCTCCGACGTCGGGGTAAGGAAATACTCATCACCAGTTGACGCCCTGGGCGTCTATGTCCGATTCGTGCGTCGCCCTTGGGAAGCAGAGGCTTAAGTCTTTTTGATCAAGCATCCAAGCCTGTAAATCTAAGCGGCATGCCGTTACCTTGGCCGCCACCGATTTTTGGCGTCGAGCCGCTGCCCTGTTTGTAGTCTAACGAAACCGGGCCCCCATTTAGGCGAGAATGCTCGCCAGATAGAGGTGCCTGATGACCAAACAACGTCGTTCCTTTTCCACTGAATTCAAACACGCGGCAGCAGGCCTCTTACTCGATCAGGCTATAGCCATATCGAAGCCTGCCGTTTGCTTGGAGTTGTCGAGTTCGCGCTGCGTCGCTGGATCAATCCGCTCCAGCAAGAGCACAATGGCGTCACTCCGCAGAGCAAAGCGCAGAGCAACCAAGCGCTCACCTACTCCTCATCAAAATCGTCCCTATCTTGTTTTTCATGAGCGTCCTTATTCAAGTATTGTCAGAGGAGATTCTGCTCAGCTACAAGAACATTACGCTTCACCGACAACTGTAAAAAAACACTCAAAGTCTAAACGCGACAATAAAGACAGCGAACGCCGACATACCAATCAGTGAAGCAAATTCCAAAAAAGACCGCTGATATCACTTTTTACCATCTCCGCCACCTCGCTCAGGGTGGGTGCCTCGAAATTGTATTGCCTTCCTTGATAAAACTTATTGGGCGCGGGAAAAGCACCTCCTCCCCCCGAGGTATAGATCCCACCCACTGAACGATTAAGTCGCAACAACTCAGTGCTTATGTGCTTGCTTTTTGTGGAATTCATAAACAGTCCACCAGGAAGCTCATGCTCGAACCAGCAGATAGTGCGAGAATCATCAACTTTTTGCACTGGGACCCAGTACCAATTTATGGCCCGTTCACCCGCCCCTCCCGACACTAGTGCCTCCCTTCGGAAAGGCATTGCGTTCAGGTAAGAAAATTCGTTGGCCACACTCCCAAAGCTGGCATTCACGACTTCGATATACAGATCAGCAGCTCGTGAAAAATGAAAATCTAGATAAGCTTTCACAAGCTCCGGCTTTTCAAACATTTGATCCTCATTATCCCAGTGCGGTAGCCACCACCACTCAATAATTTCGCGACCTGCATCCTGAAGACACCTTAAATCATCTATCAATGAATTAATCGGAAAGGCAATATCACTATGCTGACGAGCCGGCACAACCTCGTTCGCAAAGGGTCGGAGTTGGTCCAGCAAATAAGCTAGCGAGTCATCCGGAGTGAATTTTCTAAAACCGAGCGATGTCAGATAACGTATCCGGGAAAGTGAACGCTCATTGGCCAGTAAAACTCCGCCTCGAAAATTTCGTTGCCGGACAATCTCGTTAAGCGCACCTTTTATGTTTAGTGCCGCAGCATATCTACCCCCATTTATATTCAAACGTGAGCGCGTCAGATCAACATCATGAACCATGCGATTATCAATTGGAGAGGTCTGCTTTACGCGCAAACACAAGCCATCTGACGGCGTGATTTTATATGAAAGCTTCGAAGCGCTCGTTGAATCTATATCACCATGTATCGCAACGTCATCGACCGGAACATGCACATACGCAAGGCTAGACCGGAGCTCGTGACTGATATCCGGAAAGTAGCGAGCTTGCATGATATCGACACCACTTAACACTTCATTCAAAAACTCTTGAATATTATCCTGATCCGGATCACCCGCGGCCTTACAGCTTCGCGCCACGTTTATATATTGGCGTAAGGGAAAAGCATCAATTTTTCCCCATAGACGCTTGCGGGAAGCCGATTCAAGCACCAGCGAGATGAGCATGACTGGCAATAATGAGTCAGGTTGAATATCCAACGCATCAATACTTTCAAGAAATTCTGCTTGAGGTTTCTTCGCTAATGCTCGAGCATGAAGGTAGTCTCCTAGGGCGTCATGTAAAAAGCCTACGCCAGTACCGGTACTCACGATTATTCCAGCGTTGTGGAGGTTGTCAAAGCACTCGCTACCCAGTCCGGCATCGGTGATAAGTTTCAAAGCCTCTATAGCAGTTAATCGGCGCTTCACACTCGAATCTGCGATCAAAAGCATGGCTTCATTTAAATAAATTTTAGTCGTAGGCGTACTCGTAAAGCCTTCACTCAACTGAGTCAGCCAGTGCTCAAACAGCTCTTCCAAACGACTTGGAAAAGCGCTATTGACCATAAAGAAATTTATTATACGACTCAGTAACAAAGGCACTTCACTTAATACAGTTAGGAATTTTGGTATCCCAAATACCGGAAACTCTTTCCCCATGGCTTCCACGACCATATTTTTTTGCTCCTGACTGTCCAGCTTTTCCAGCAAAAGGCAGGGAAGTTCTAGCCGGACTGGCATCGAAGAGCGGGAAAAGATGAAAATCTGGGAATCGGGATAGTCGCGCTTGAACAGGCGAAGTTTAGAATCTACAGACGAACGCAAGGAATAAGGCACATATTCGTAACCATCGCAAACTAATGTTACACCAAATCGCAGCACGGAAGATCTAACGCTGGCTAGCGATATTTGCGCTTGCTTCGCCTTGATACGCTGACAGATAAAGCCCATCACATCGCAATTCGATTGCGCAAACTCGAACAACGGAAAGTCAATAGCGCCGACATGTTCAAAATTATAAAAACTTTTCTCTATTGCCTGCTCCATAAGTTGCTTACAGAGTACAGTTTTTCCGTACCCAGAAGGTGCAATGATAAGCGCCCCCGTACTATACGACTCCATCAACGATGTTGACAGCACCACGTCTCCAAGCTCCGTTACCAGTCTTCGGGCAATGGCACGCTGCTCATTCCTAGACAGCTCTGCAAGTTTGTAATCTTTAAAACTCAGCTCGGCGGAAACTTTTTTGATTTCCAACACCTCGATCTGTCTTATCAGCGATTGCCTGGATAACAGGAGTTCAAGCCGAGGACGTTGCTCAGCTAGACGCATGACATTGTATTCAAATATTAGAGCGCTCTCATGGGTACGCTGAAGTTGCCAAACTTGCAGATCGACTCCGTTTGTTAAAAGTAACACAGGAGTACGTAACGCAACCGCGTATGATTCGGCTTGATCTTTGGCATCCTCCAGAGTTTTTTTTGGCGACTTAGCTTCGATGACCAACAGAGAAGTATCGCGATTTTTCGGCAAGCCCGCATAGACAACCATATCTGCTTCAAACGACCGCCCCTTCTTAGTCCCCTTAATTAAAGACACCGGAACTTTCGGCTGAATATCATCTGTCTTGTAACCCAATGCCGCGAGCAAAGGAGCAACCAACCGATGTTCGACATCCGCCTCATTGGCAAAAGGGCCTAGACTTGAGAGGGACTCCCAAAATCTTTCGTAGCCACTCACAGTAAAATCAGCACGCATAAAAAAACCTTACAGATAGTGATGCTTCCGAAAGAAATACATGGTGGGTTGCGCAAATTCTTCAAACATAGCCAAGAGAACCAAGATGAGAACAAAAAAATTATAAGGGAAGAAAGCTTCGACACATTGCTCTGGCCAGAGCCTAGGCCCGTATGCCTATAGCATATAAGGCGAACGGCAAATTTAACGCTTCTCCCACCTAGATACGGCAATCGGGATTATGAGTTCGCCCTCGCGTTATACACTGGTTATAACCCTGACATCTGAACCAGACACATTTTTAATGTAGGAATAACTTGTACCGAGGACAGCGAGCTGATCAGCGGAGATCTTCGCTGCTGAAATGGCAGGCTGTACGATCACAAATCTGAAAATCATCTCGTGGTCGTGGCACTTGTTGCGAAGCAGCTCCAAATCTATTGGGTCACCCTTGAGGATTCTGTCGAACCCTTTCGGCAACGATTGCTGGTACCGCCCCATCAATCGATTGAAGAATTTTTCCTCGGTGTGCAGCCATTTCACCGATCGTGATGCCTGACCGCAGACCTCGTAAACATCGGAGACACGAGCACCAGGCCGATCTTTTTGGGGGCAATACTTGCAGTGGTAAAGGTCGACAAAGATTGCGTCCTTGCTCTCTTTGATTGCCACAAGATCCGCAATCTCACCAGCGCCATCATCGTTGAAAATGAATGCATAGTCGTCCTCAATACGGCTGTAGGTGAACCCTTGGACGGTGTCCATGTTACGGGTAGCCCTCATCGACTCGCTGTGGATCTGGGTGGTTCCCCAGTCCCAAGCCTCAATCAGCGCTATGGGAAGCTTCAAGTCCAAGCTATTGGGTGTGTAGAACCGGTAATTGCCCTCGATCATCGAACCGTCCACGGCTAGCAGGACCAAAGGGTTCATATCCAGGTACTGCTCGAACGAGCTCTCTTCGGCGAAAATGATCTTGACCCCAGGGCAGGAGACTTTGTAGCTGTCGTTCAGTAACCGTATCGTGATGTCAGGCAACAGACGCTCCGTGCCATCTACTGCAATGGCGATGAGGGGCACTTCTAGTGTCAGGTCATCGCTTCGCCGAGGTTTGCCAAGCTCGACATCAAGCAGGTTGAAAATCTCACCGTTGAACGCTAGCGAAATTTTCTGCTCGTTTTCGATCGCAATGGACTCCGGCCAATCAGCATAGAAAAGTCCCGTTGGCCAAGCCCCTTCGATCTTCTCCGAGCGAATCACATCCTTGAGCACTTCAGAAGGGTTGATCGAGGCATCGTTGAGTTTTTGCGAGGCACGTTTGCACCACTCAATCCAGTAAATGATGCTGGAAGAGTTCATCTCCCAGATCTTCCCTTTGTGAGAGCAGCCAACGGTGGTGCGATGTCCATCTTCATAGCCCGTTGCGAAGATGTTGGACTTTTTCGCCGTGCCGTTCTCGATTTCACTGATGACGGTATTGATGTCCCGCCCGACGTGCATCGTGAATCTCAGATCCTTGCGTGTCCTGGACAGCCCCACGTTCTGCAGCTTCATGAGCTTGATGTCGTGCAGGGTTCGGAAGGTAGGCTCGCCGTTGATTCGCCTGGCATCCTTTGCAATCAAATTCAAAAAACGCGTCGCTTGCGACTCATCACCAGAGGAGTGAATGAAGAGCGTCTTGTCGGGCGCGTGGTAGTACGCCAGGTACAGAATCCAGTTCGTGTCCACAATCGCCGAGGTTTGAGCCCATCCGACGGGTGTTTCTCGTCGCGTCACCATGATGATGGTGTCTGAATCGTCGTTGATAGAAAGGAACTGCAGCGGTTCTTTCTTCTGGGAGAAGTGATTCGCTTTCTCTGGCCGCCACTGGTCGCGCTCCACATGGTAGGCGATCGCACTGATCTTGGGGTTTGGGTTCAACCCGAAGATCTCCTCGGAGTCGGCATCATCCGGGAACTGTTCAGTGAACGTCTCTTTTTCGATTTCGCGGGCGATCTTGTCTTGGCTCACATCTCGAATCACGGCGCTCCAGTCGGCACTTTCCTTGTAAAGCACTGCCATCTGGTAATCGACTTTCTGGTTGGCTATGTTTGAGACGAATTTGGCGTCGCCTAGCGTGTCATCAACCCGGGTTAGCCGACCGATGAACTGTAGTGTGACGGCCGGACTGCGATGCTGGTCGTGAATAGCCGCGATTTTCAGCTCTGGCAGGTCGAAGCCTTCGCCCAGCATGTCCACGCATACGATGATCTTGTATTTCTTCTCGACAATTTCACCCAGCAGCTTGACCCGATTCGGCACCTTGCTGTGGATGAGAATGGGTGAGAGGTCCTCATGCTTTTTGTAGAGCTCAAACAGGGCTTCAGCACGTTTTTGCGATCGTGCGCGTACCATCAGTAGGTGGTTAAAGCCTTGCTCTCGATCGCCTCGCAACAACTCTACCGCCTTATCAGCAACCACTTGGTCAGCCAACTCGAGGTTGTATTCGCGCACTGGGTGAAATTCGATCGACTTGAAGTAGCCATCGATCTGCGCATCCTTCAACGGGTAGTTGTAGATAATCTTGCCTTCAAGGGGCTGATTGTCCTCCCTGAAAGGCGTAGCAGTGAACTGCAGGCATGGCTTCTCTTTAAACGCGGTTTTCACCCGCCCCCATGTCATGGCGGCCACATGATGGGTTTCATCGATGATCAGGTGGCTGCAGAGCTCAGCCAAGGCTTGGAGGGATTCTGTGTCGAATCGCTGCAATGCTTGCGGGGTAGCGACAATTACATTCGCCTCGGCAAGCTGTTGAACATCTTCAGCCGACATTCCTGAGCCGATCGCCCTAACCACAGGGTTAAGTGCTATGGCAGAAACAGCACCGATCTCCCGAAGTTTTTTCAGCCCGAGGCATTTTTCGACAAGCTGGGAACGCAAGGCATCTGACGGGACGAGCACCAATGTCCTTGCCAACCGCCCTGCGATAAGCAGACCAAGCATGGTATCGGTCTTGCCGGTACCCGTTGGCATCACGATCGTTGCCGTCGTGGCCGGAGACATCACCAGGTGTCCCAGTGAAGCGTATAGGGCGGCAAGCTGAGGTTTACGCAAGCCCGGCGTATTGGTATCCCGGACTGCCAGGTTGAAGTTGAAGATGTGTTGCTGCCAGCTTTGATATACGTCTAAGTACTTCCCTGTAGCATCGACCATTGCGTTCACCAAATTGAATGTGAAAATCAGCGCTGATTATTCAATGGCCACATGCTATCAGTGAACGTCATTTCAGGTGTACCCCGAAAAGCAGTTCTCAAACGCCCCACTCCTCTGCCTTCTCCAACCGGAGATCGATACCCAACGGTCCAATTCGAGATGAACGTACACTGAAAGCCATCCGAATCCATCTTAGCCTATGTGAGAAATCGCCATTCGCGATCACTCGCAAACCTGATTCAACTGGGGGCAAAACTGGGGGCATATTTTGAATTTTTCCGCCTGAAAATACTGTTCTAGAGCCTTGTCAAAATGTTCTTTGGCGCCCCTGACAGTCTTTAGGGGCTTTGCGCATGCTTGTTAGCTGATCATTTCTGCGTTTTTCTAGCCTCGAATAGCCATTTACTTCCAGCTAATTGCTACATTTGGGGCATATTTTAGGGCATGTTTTGGATGGCTTGAAAAGGATGCCCCCAACCGAAGATGCTCAGCGCTTTCGGTAATCTGCCGACCACGCTGTTCATCTTGGGTGCCAAAACTGTCTTCGCGGTGATTTTTCGCTTTCCAGAGTGCTCCCGAGAGTAAGACCGCTGCTTAAGCTCACCACCTTCGAAAACCAAGCTGCTCCAACAGACGTGGCGCGGAGGATTATCGGCACTGACCAACGGCCAGAGGTTACCGAGCCATAAAACGCAAGCCGAAGCCCGGCCTCCCACGGCTATTCGACAAACCAAGTACCGGGAGCGGGATGTCATCGAGCGTCTATTTGGCTGACTGAAAGAGCACCGCCGGCTGGCCACGCGTTACTGCAAGCTCGCAATAAGTTATCTCACCATGGTCACATTGGCCTGCTGCCGGCGATGTTTACGACATCTCTCTTCGTACAGTGCCTAGAACAAAGCTACAACAGTATCGATGCCGCTCGTTCGCTTGGACTGATTGAGTCAACCTTGCCCTGGGTGGTCACCCAGCTCAAGGGCGTCACGTTCCGATACCAGCGCCGCCCTACCCCGTCAGCGTGGAAGCGACAGCTGATTAGACAAAGAAGACCCCGCCCTTCAAGACCTCATCGAACGCTTCCTGCGTGCTGTTGCGCTGAAGTATCCGAACTTGCCAGAGATAGAATGACCGAACCACTTGGCCTTCAGAGGCAGGCACTTCGCGGTAGGCCGTTCCGCGCGACACTAAGGCTGCACCACAGGCCGCACTCAGTTGCGTCGGCCGCACCGGCCCCCAGCCCGAGTTCCAATGGGAATAATCCGCCACCACTTTTTCACCCTCTAGGACCTCAAGCATACCGCCTTCTTGGCGCACCTCGATTTGAGCAGTATGCACGAGAGTAGGCACAAATAATCTAGATGGATAGAGGTTCAGCTGCAGGTATCCCATGCGATCAAAGTCAACCCGTCCCGCCAAAGGCAAAGACGCCGACGGGTCGTCCAAGAGCTCATCGATAGGCATTCTACGCAGCCATACGTTTTCGTCGAGCGGCTTCGTAGGCAAGCTCGACAGCATAGGCATGTCGTCCCAGTAGGTGTCGAGATGTACTGCTAAGTCCTGATCAGCCACCTCACTGTCACCGACCTGCAACCAACGCGCCAGCGATATTTCAACACAACGCCCCATCGTCATCTCTACGGGAGAGCTGAACGCAACTAACTCATCACTGGGTCGCTCGGCCTCGACGCGGTCGACGACACCTCGCAGGATTTCCTCAATCGCCTTTGAGTCCCCATCGAAATCCCCCCGCATCAGTCCCCATGTCGGCCGTGACGGACTCAGCGCAGCCAGCGCTGGATGAACGGGCATTGCTTTAAGCGCGTAGTGGCGAACGACATCGGCCGGCAGCCCCCACAACTGTTCTGCTACCACCAAGGTACGCAGATAGGCAGATATCCCACGAAGGGCGGCACGACTCGAGTACGGTCCCACGAATCCTTCGCCCAGCGACCGCGCAAAGTGCCAGAAGTCCCCCTGTACGGGCGACTCAGGATAAGCCGTCAGGTTTTGAGTCCATTCGAACGCCATCTGGCGGATTAGCGGGAGCGAGGTCCGATTCTCTAGCCGGCTCAGATTCGTTCGTAAGTTCCTTGCCAGTTGCAGCCCCTGCATGCCATCGAAGTCACTGGGGATCTTGAAGTCTGGCGGCGCCACTTTAAGGTCGACATCGAGCGCCTGCGCCTCAAAACCGAGGGCCTCTAAGAACAGGTTGGACAGCAGGGACGGTTTGGGTGTGTGCTTCAACAAGTCCAGATTGGCAACGTATCCGTCCACCGCCGCAGCAATCCAGAAAATGCAAAACGCCTCGACGACTTCCGCCTCAAGCTTGCACGAGCTCAGCAATCTCAGGAGCGCAGCCTCGGTTTCTGCCGCTGTGTCAGGGGCGCCAAGTCGTTTTGCCAACTCCTGCATTGTCCACCATCGGCCCGCAGGTATTGGCCATCCGAGACGAGCAATGAGAATTCGAAGATCGTCCATCACTCCTCCTGAAGGTCTACTGTCGCAAGTTCGACTCCCCAGCGCGGCACAGTCAGGGGTAGCGTTCGAGTATCTTCGAGTACGCAATCGACCATCACTTGCGCAAATGCGACCGCTTCATCAATGCGCTTTTGCTTCGCATAGAAATAGACCATGGCTTCGCCCGGAGCCAATCGCGGCCGCTCTGGCTCACCGAACATGGAATAGGTCGTTTCACTTACGAATTCGTCGCACCGCTTCGGGTAATGCTTCGCCACAAGGTCCAACCGTGCCAGCGTCTTCTCTTCGCCCTCCATGAAGTTCATCCACCCGCCACTGTTAATCTGTGCCTCCACGAGATACTTCCAAGCCGCCTTCAGACCACTCATTTTGCGTCGGGTGTGGAAGGCGTGACCGGACATATGCAGTAAACCACGGCCCAGACCCCGGGCCGACAACAACGGAACATCGAGCGCCTCTAGAAGCCGCTTCCCTTGACCGTTACCCTCCCAATACCGATACCAATCCTGTAGCACCGCTTCGTCGTCGTAGCCACGACCCGAGAGGCGATCCAGCAAAGCCTCCAGTTGTTCAGGCTCGAAGGTTGAGACGTCACCATCAAAAGGTTTTCGATCGGTGTTAGAACGAGTATGTTCCTCGCGATCCAGCACACCGATATCCCATCCTCCGTGAGCGATGAGTTCCTGCAGTCGCTCAGCGGCACCCGGAATGCCCTCCTTGGAAAGGCGCTGCAGCACGTTGCCAACATTCGGATGCAACCCTGTGCGCATCAGCGCGTCAAGCTGCCAGCCAGACTTCACGCCCTGCTCAATGTAAGTACTCAGGCTATTCTCAGCCGCAGTCCACTGCCCCGCACTAACATGCTCCTCATACTTGGTCACTAATGCGGCAGGAGCTAGCTTGGCCAGCAACACGTCTGCCTCGGCCAACACATGTCGGGTACCACTGCCGTCCGTGTAGTCGAGCACCGAGTGGACTTGAGAAGCCACCTGCGCCAGCAGTTGACTTGCAACCTCTCGCGCGTGGTCGACCAGGAAGCCTATCGCATCAAGAGTCTTGCTCAACGTCGGGTCTTTGCGATGCGAAAAGCCAGTTGCCAGCTCCCAGGTCTGTCGACATAGTTTACGCGCGGGGTCCTCCAAACCATGCGCAACGGCGATTCCACACAGTTGCAGCGGCGTCTGCAAATGCACGCTGGTCTCCTGACGAACTTCCGCATCAAAAAGCTCGTGTTGGGATCTCACAAAGGTTGCGGCGGCCTCATGGGACATCTTCGTCAAACGTCCAGAGGCATACTGCTCACGGAAGGACACGGCATCGAACCATTTGAAGGTCCGTGAGGCAGACAACGTAGCCTCCGTCAGATCAGCTTCGACGTCATGGCCTAACAGGATGCTGCCGAGTCGGACATCACAGGCCACGCGATGCAGCGCTGCCCGAAAATCATCAGCCGACGATTGCCAGTGGTAACTTTGTCGAAAATGTCGGTACTCAAGCGGCTCCAGTAACTCATAGAGGTCGTGGAAATCCACAAACTCTCCTCGCCACCAGCGATTCGCAACCTGTGTCGCGACGCCCGAGAGGGCATTCAGGAAGTCTGTAATGTTTTCTCGATCCGCATAGATTGGTGCGCGTACAATGCTGAATTGAGTTTGTGCCTCGGTTGCCATGCAAAAACTCAAATGCACGGTACTGAAAAACCAGTGGTGTACCAACCTCGCCAGCCCCACCCCCCGTTTACGGTAGTCCAGCTCCAGCCAATCAATCGGGATATCCGAGCTCAAGGGCGTCACAGACCGCGTGCGGCCAGCCCCGATAGCAGCAACAAAGGGTGTCGACGAGAGCAAATTGAAGTCGGGACGCTCGACGATGCTGACATTGACTTGAGCCGCAGCTCGGAGGCAGGCATCGCTGACAACATGCTTGCGCCAGCCGTCACCCATCGACGCTGCGAGTGACATCAATTCGTCCAGTTGCCCCTCTGCGGCCATCAACCGTACGCACGGCAACCACCATTCCGGATGAGCCCGTGTTGCAAGCTGCGTGAGCCACTCCGGGGTGGTCCCTACTGCACCCAACTGCGCAAACGCACCAGCCAGGAATCTGAAAGCATCCAAACCGCTCCCCGTCGCATACTGGCTCGAGAACCGACTCGCACCTCGGAAGCGTCGCAGCGTTTCTTCACCACACATCTCAGCCACGATATGCTCGCCTCGCGATTGCAGCGCCAGTCCCAACGCCGCTACAAGTTCTATTTCCGCCTCGTGCCTAGAAGCAACAATTTCTTGGATCACTCCATCGTCCGGCGCCAGCGTCCACGTATAGGAAGCCAGTCGAGCCATGTCCTCGTCCGGCATCTGGTATTTGCTGCCCTCAATCATGCGGTCCTTCAAGTGCTGAAGGCGATAAGCCTGCGCGAACTCAGCCCGATCAAGCGCTGCAGTTACGGCGTCGGTGATCAATGTGTCGAATAGCGACTGCGGATAACCCTCCTCCAGGCGCTGTAGCACCCAGTCACGGGTCAAACCAGCGATAAGATTGCCTGGATCACCGAGCTGCGCCTGGATCGTCCAGAGCCAGTTCACCCTCAACGCGTCGGGCGCCAAAGTCTCTAGCCAATGCGCAACCTGCGGCCTCAGTTCAGCGATACGATCGGAGTACCCATCGGTCGAGCGCACGTATACGGCCAGACTCTCGTGAAAGACCTTCAGCCCAGCAGCCGACGAATGAAGCAGATGTGCCACCTTCTCGATTTCCGGCGCAGCCAGTCCCATCGCGGTAGCGATCTCAGCGAATGCGGTTCGCGGCCAGAAGAACGGAAAGGTGCATACCAGTCGCAGGGCATCCTTCGAGCTAGGAGAAAGACGCTCCCACAGTGATCCGTAGTAGAACTTCGCCTCTTGGCTCAGATCGCCAGTGAGTTGTTCGACGTCCCATCGCGTAACCTTGCCACCAGCAAGCACCAGTGCAGAGGTTGCGTAGATGACATGCAGCGGATGCCCATTGGTCTTGGCGCGGAGCGCGGTAGCAGCACTTTGCAACTCCTGCTCGATAGTAGCCTCATGTACAGCGGAAGCTCTAGACGTTTCAGCCTTACTCTCCTCCCCATGAGGTTCCGGTTCCTCAAGCTCTACGGGCTCAAGACGCGTGCTCAACCGACCGCTCTGCACTGCCTGTTGCAGGTATAAAAGGACGGCGTCGCCGGACATGGGCGGGAGCATCTTCCAATTTGCCCTGGGCGCCGCTACCAAAAGGTCGGCAGGCAATTGAGTGTCGGCCACTGGCTGTGTACCGACCAGCAGCACCAAGTGCTCAGGGCAAGGCACCAACTGAGAAAACAAGTCCTCAAGCGGTTGTTTGTCTGCAGCATGGATGCGCCATACGTGGTCAAGACCGTCCAAGATCAGCACGAACGGCTTGTCGAGCGACTTGTAGTGGGATGCAGCGGCTTCCAATAATGCTCGTAGGCTGCCTGAGGTAGCAGGAACGTTCGGATGAAATCGTTTGATCTGCGACCGGATGGACTCCTCGACAACGTAGCTGTGTACGCGATCCCGACCACGCTCCGTCGTGGACAAAAAGTAGTGGTGGCGTACAGTTGGAATATCTTTTTCGGCAAACGTGTCGCACAGAGCGCTGAGGTAGGTGCTCTTGCCACGGCCTGGCGGCCCAGTCAAGACAATCGCCTTACCGGCCGAGCGCATGGCTTCCTCGACGAATTCGCGATGGAAGACTGCATCAGGTACCTCATACCCCTTGGGGACTGCAAAATCCTCGGGCAGCGGTGCAGGCGGCGTCGCTTGAAGGATCGCGCGAAGCTCTGGCAACGTAATCCAGCCGGACGGCGGCGGAGAGTCCTTCTGAGTAGCCCAGTTCAACGCAAGAGTTTTGAGTACGGCGATGCCCTCCGGCGTGCCATGCGCGCGTAACCTTGCGTCAATCTCGTGTTCAAGGGTTTCGTAACCCTTATCGCTGTGCGTGATCTGCAACTGATCGAGAAACTTCTTGCAGTCGTTCTCGTCGCCAAGCTCGGCGATAAGCGCCGCGCGCCTCGGACCAGCAACTTTGGAAAAATCAATCTTGCCGTTCGATAGGCAGACTTCAATCTCGGCATCTGGTCGGCGATTGGTCAGCAGAGATATCTCGCCGATCCGTGCGGGATCCAGCGACCTGTATGCGTCATACCACTTTTTCAACATCGACCGGGATCGCTCTGTCTTGCCAGACTTCTCAAGCAACCAATCCCAAGACAGCGGATGTGCATCAGGGTTTGGCGTGAACTTTACCTGCTTGAGATCCTGCAGGCCGTCTGAACGCTCCACCACGATGTCATCCAGCCCCATCGGTGCATCCGCCTCGACGTCACATTCGAACTTGACCTTTGCATAGCGACTCGGCGCATCTAGCCAGTCGCACAAAACCCTCAACCCCTGCCGATTCTGATAGATGTAGCCGGAAGCGGTGATCGCCGTGTTCTTAATATTCTCAGTCATCGTTTGCGATCCTTTGCACCGCGATTACAGCTCGGCCCACATCCGTGCGGTACAAAACCGGCGCCAATCGGATCATCAACTGACGTTTCAGGTAGGCAAGCGCATCGCTGTCGAGGTTCAAGCTTTTCAAATGTTCGAGCAATTCGCTTTGCCCAGGTTGGCCGAAGGCCAAGCGATAGAGAGACAGCACCTTCTGCATATTCGGATAACGCCGTGCCTCCTCGCTGAAGGCTAGACTTGGGATCAGGCGACGAATCTTCGCGTCGCCCAGCGGATAGTGCCAGTACGGCACTAGGTCAGTGCCCCAGGACGGGCTCTCTGCAGACTTGAACAGGTGTTCCCAACTAGTCGAAGGCGTTTCGGGCCCAGCCACTGCCTGTACCACCCGCCGCCTGACAACCAGCGACTGGTAGCGATTGACCCGCCCTTCGCGTTGTTCCAGGTCGATGGGATTGCTGGGCAGGTTCCAATGTACCACCTCACTACAGTACCAGTGAAAGTCCAGCCCCTCCTGCCCGATGGAGGTCGATGCCAAGACGAAGGGGCGAAACGGCGAGTTGAAGCTTTCCCGAATGCTCACAATGCGAACCTGGCCGGCATCGTCCGTAGCCTTTTGCGCGCCTAGCGGCACCGCGTAATGGCAGCGCAGGTGGGTGTCGTCCTGATCGCGGTCGAGCTTCCATACCTTCACGCTCGACGGCGAGGTACGCAGCACGTTTTCCAGGGTCGACACCACGCCCTCGAGCGAGCGGTTGGGGGCCAGCAGATAGAGGTACTCCTCCAGCATCGCCTGAATACCGCCCTCGGCGCAGTAGCGGACAATGCCGCGCCAGGGGTGCTCGGCGTCCAGTCGCCTGGCGATCGCACTGCCGGCCACCCCGTTGAACAGGCTGACGAACCCCAGCGCCACCCGGCTGACATGCCCATGCAGGCAGTGCTGCTCCGGGTAATACTGCCTGAGGGCACGGTGCGCACAAACCGCCGGCGACCCCAGCGCCAGCCTGGCGAGGTGCTCCGGCAGGTCGGCCGGCATGGCGCCCAGGTCGTCCAGTTGACCGAAGCGATCGGCAACTTCACCCGCGCGCTGTTGCACGCCCCCGGACACCCCTGACAGATTCGACAGGCTGTCGAACCACCCGCTCGTCCAGCCCTCATGAACCTTGTCCAGCAACATCGGCGCAAACAGATACCAATAATGGCTGTTGTGCCCTCCCCTATGGCTGCGTTTGAACGGCGCCATCTGCTGCTTGAAGTGCCGAGTCAGTTCGGCGATTCGCTGCTGCAGGGTGACTGCCGAACGCTGGACAGGGATGTCGATCAGGCAGCGAGCAGGATAGATCAATGACCAGTTGGCCAGGTCGCCACTGTCGAGCTTGATCACGGCGCGCCGCTGCTGCGCTTGGGTGTCTTGCGCGTCCTGACTCAAACCCGCGCGGCGCCTGCTGAAGTACTCGGTTTTGTCGGCGATGTGCTGCTGAACCCGCCGCTCCGCCTCGTAGCTGACCAGGCCGCTGACCATCCGCGGCACCATGGCCCATGAGGAGAACAACAGCGTTTTGCTGAATTGTTCATGGCCTGCGAAAAACCCGTCGAGCGGATAGTGCGGCCAGCTGGGCGGCAGCCACAGCAGCATTTCCGGGCCGGCTTTGCGTCCTTGTGCGAACAGGTGGGTGGTCAGCCAGCGAACCTGGGGGTTGGGCGCTTCGCGGGCAACGTCGAGTGTGAACTTGTGCACCCGCTCACGGGGCAGCCAGAGCTGCTTGCTGACGTTGATGCGATTGAGTGTCTGCGGCGAACGCTTGTAATGGCGCAGCAACAGCTGCTGGATGTTGTAACCGGTGCTGAACGACAACGGCCAGGCCGCCGACTTGAAAAAGCTCATGAGCTGGCTGGCCAGCTGCCGCGCGCTGTCGTTTTCGAGCACCACAGCGAGCCGGTCGAGTTCCACGTAGGCGCGGATATCGTCAGCCCGCAGTTCTGGCCCTGGCCGAGAGGGGTTCGCATCGATCAGGCCATCGACATCCTGCGCTATCTGGCCGCGCTCCGTGCGGCAGATCAGCGGGCGCAACAAGCCTTCCACTGCTCGCCTGGGCGCGTCATCGAGGGCCCTGGCGTTGACGCTGTAGGTTCCCAGGCGCAGCAGCTCGGCCTGCAATGCCTTGCGCGCCGGCTCATACTCCTGCAGCGGCGACAGGCTCAGAAACGCCAGAATCTGCTTCAGCTTGCTCAAGTGGCTGTCATCGTTCTCGTCGTCCGCCACCGTACTCATGGCCTTGAACGGTGTGGCCGAGAGCAGCAGCACCTTGCTGTCGCGCTCCCGGCTGAAGATCTCCCGGGCGATCAGCGAGTGTTCATTGTCCTCAGCTTGATCCAGCAGGCTTTCAAAGCGCTGGAACTCGTCGAGAATGAACAGGTCGGCACGCAACTGCGTGGCGCAGCATTGCGCGAACAGCACCCGCAGCGTGCGCATCATCTCGCGCTTGCTGGCGCGGTGGCGCTGCGCACGCAGGCCGGCAACGCAACGCAACTGCTCCAGCAGGCTCGGCCGATGGTCTTGCGCACAGTCGATCTGCGCAACGAAGCGGGTCACGATCGGTTCGAGCAAGCCTTGTCGCTCGATCTGGCGCAGCTCCTCCTGCCACCCCCCGGCATCCTTGACCCTGTCCTGAAACAGCGCCGTCAAGCTGCGACGCGAGCCTTTCAATTGCGGGTGGCAAAGCAACGCCGCCAGAATGATGCCCCGTTCACGCCGATTGCCAGTGCCCATCGTCAACGCAAACGACGTGGCTGGGGTGAGGGTGCAGATTTCCAGCACCGCGCCCTCCTGCTCGGGCTGACGCAGGGCGACGTGGGCCAGGCGTTCATAGGAAGGCTGGCGAACCCAGCTACTCCCGCTCGGAAACACGGCCAGCTTGGTCAGGTTCTCGGCAGCCAGGCTCAGGTTGGAGCAGATATAGGTGACCCGCATGGGCTCGCGCTTTCGCCAGTCGCGCAACATCGACACGATCAGGCCCTTGGCGACGATGGTCTTGCCCAGCCCCACCTCATCGGCGATCAGCACTCGCCCGCCATGCTGCGGATCATTGAATTGCGCACTGATGCGCTCGACGGTTGCGCGCTGAAAATCCTTGAGCTTGCACCAGGTACGCTGCAGGGCCAGCTCGATGCTGTCGCGATCCGATACACACCCGGTCATGCTTTGCTCCTCGTAAACGCTTGGTACTGTGCCCATAAACTGCGGAGTTCAGGGGGAATCAGGTTCTCGGTTTCGGCCAGTTTCGCCAGTACATCGTCGATGCGTTGCAGCTTTTGTGGCTGGCGGGCTGCACATCGCAGCAGCGCTTCATGCAGCGGGCCGTTGAGCATCTGGTCGATGAGTACATCTGCATCGCTGTCGCTGCCTCCCCCATCCTTCGCGCGAATGTCAATTCGATGGACATGCGTGGGGTTCAGCAGCATGTGAAGGTAGGCCAACAGCTTGTGCGGGCTGTCGATCAGGGTGGTGGTGATGTGCTGCTCCCGGTTGTCGCCGCCTTCGATCTCTAGGCGCAGCTTGATCACCAGTTCACTCGCCACCTCGGCCCCCGCGACCACCCGCAGTATCAGGAAGGCGCTGAGCTGGGCGAGCCCCACGCCCTCCCACACCAGGCGCGGGGCCAATACCCGAGGCTGCCCACTGACCAGCGGCTGCGCCTCGATCACCCAGTTGTCATCGGGTTCCAGCACCTCTGGCGGGCACTCGATGGCGCAGGTGTAGGTGCCATTGGCATCGGCCTCTGCGCGCATGCACCAGTCGGCCAGGATCAACCGGTACAACAGCCTGCGCAGACATTCTTCGGTTGCCTGCTCGGGCTGCAAAGACAATGCGCCAAAGCGATGGGGCAGGAAGATGCCCTTGGAGTCCTGCTCGCTGCCCACCAGCTCGGCACGCAGTTGCTGCGCCGACTGCCGGGCGTTGCTGCTCGACAGGCGCAACATGAACTCGGTATTGCGCGGCTGCGCACCGCTGCCGCCCAGTGCCGCCTTGGTAGCATTGGCCGACCCCACATGCCAGTGGCTGATCGGCCCCTCCTGCAGCAGCACCATCTTGGCGTGTAGATCCTGCGGGCGGGCGTGGCTGAGTTCATCCTCGCCGTCGATCAGCCGGGGGTTGAGAGCGAAACACTCCCAGCCTTGCAACCGCTCCTGGCCCAGGCGCTCGAGCTCTTGCGCGCGACTGAACAGCCAACGGTGGGTGCACTCCTGCTTGAGCTGGTCGAGGGCATCGGAGTGAAGAAACGGCGACATGACCATCACGGTGTCAGCGTTCGGGCACGACAGCAGCGGCGACTGCCCGGGCTTCTCGGGCAAGGTACTCAAGGCACTGAAGCCATCCGGCCTGTCCCAGGTTACCCGCGGCAGTTCCTTGGCCAGCAACGCCAGTTCGCTGCGAAAGTCCTCGGCGCTAGGCATCAATGACTTGAGCAGCGCCACCAGCCCATGGTTGTCGTCACTGCGGGCACCGCCCAGCTCGCCTTCCAGGGCGACCGCAAGGTCCCAACTGCGGTCGAAGGTCAGGTTGCGCGACATCACCAGCAACCGGTAGCGCACCTTTTTGGCCTGATCGGTGAATCGCAGCAGCCACAGCTTGGGGTGGAACGCACTGAAGGCTTGCGTCGGCACCTGGGGCACTAACAAGGGTTCGAGCAGCGAAAAAAGCAGGTTGAACTGGCGCGGCGCCTTGATGCAACCTTGCTGGAAGAACACTTTGACCTTGCCCTTGAGCTGGCTGATCGCCTCGAGCAGCGCCAGCTTGTCGGCCTTCAGGTCGCCTTCGGGCGTGCAACTGAAGGACAGCGCCAATGGAAGGCACAGCAAGGTCTCAAGATCCAGCGAGTAGGTCGTCGCCACCGCGTGGCTCAAGGTAAAACCTTCAGGCGCGGTGAGCTTGTCGCCGTAGTCGATACGGTCGGAATGCGGATTCAGCATGCCAGGCCCTCCTGAACATCGCGCAGCACGTTGCGCACCTGTGTCCAGCGGTAGTCCAGCCGCGACATGCCATGCCATTCGAAGTCTTCGGGCAGGCGCCTGTTGAGGATGCTGCGCTGGTTCTTGTTGGCCCTGGCCTGCTCTTCGACCAACCTGTCCAGCTCGTCCTCCCGGGCATTGCCTGCAATCCCTCGAGCCCAGTTTTCGAGAAATGCCCTAGTGTGGCCGGCCAGCGAAACCTTGGTGTGCGCCAGCCATCGATCGACCTCCTGCGGGTGGGCATGGGCCTGCAAACGCCAGGCGTCCCAGTATTCGCTGTAGGTATCCAGCAACGCCCGGTGCTCGGCGCCGTTACGCACCAGCAGCATGTTCAAGCGCAGATGGGCACCGTAAATCAGCTCACTGAACGCCTGCGCCATGGCCACGCTGTCGCGGGTCTGGCGAGGCAGTTGCGTCTGATCGCCCACCCAGGCTGCCAGCGCCGGAAACCCGGCCTTTCCCTTGACCAGCGCCTGCTCGCGCAGATCGGATCGTTCAAGCTCGGTAACGAGGTTATACTCAGGCCCGGTTTTGAGCTTTTCGCTCAAGAAGCGCGCCTCCGAATCGGTCAGTTCGATGCTGACGCCGTCAAGCCAAGCCGGATCATGGCGATCTAGGTGGACGAGCCTCGACGGGCTGTGGGCGTCGCTGTCATCCCCCGCCTCTTCCTGCAGACCGGCCCAGGGTTCTTCTGCCGAGCCGATGGCCTGCGCGAACTGGCGCAGCGACCCTTGGGTATCGATCAGTTTCCAAGTGCGCAAGCCAACCCAATAAATGGACGATGGCTGCCGGGAAACCCGCTCGCCTTTTTGCAGGGAGAACCCGGAGATACCGGTCTGGCCAGAATTATGGTGCTTTACCCTGAGCAACTCCGAAAGATGCGCCTCCTGTTCCTCCAGGTAGTGGGCAAGTGGCTGCTTGCGCTGGCGCGCACAACTGAGCTGCAGGTAATCGCGGATGATCCGCGGCACGGCGATGAAATACTTGGCCCGGGTCTGCAGGGTGGAAAACCCTGGGAACATCAGGTCGGAGAATGCATCGCGCAAGCCCCCGATGCCCAATTCGTCCAGCGTGCCGGGCTGCGCAAGCTGGCTGAGCGCATGCTTGACCCGTTCACGGTCTTCGTTGGAAAAGTCCACCCATCCCAGTTGGCTACGGTTCGACACCCTGTCTCGCTCCTTGTCCTCTTCGCGCAGGCACCACAGGATATAGCTTTTAGCCATCATCCGTTAAGCTGGTTCGCCTCGATAGACAAATATGTCTGCGAATGGCCAAGTCTGGCCAGTAACCTGTTTATCTCTGAATAGCAATTTACTTATAAATCAATATCTTGAGCATGAAAACCACATAGGCATACCACTTGCAATGGACCCTGCTGACCGTCCCAACAGGAATTGACCGATGGCTTTGCTCTACTACCAAAACCTTCAGCACCACCGCCCCGACATTCTCATGAGCCGGGTTTTTCACGGCCTCAAGGACTTCAACGACTTCCTTCAGGTCTCTGAAAAGCACCTCAACAGCGACCACGCCGTCAAGCGGCTGGGGTGGGCGGCCGCCTTTCGGCCGGAGGGCATCGAAGACAACCCCGCAGGCTTCTGGATCAGCCTGGAGCCGCCCGAAGATCGGCCCGGCGAGCCGGAAGCGACCTTCCGTGCGTTTCTCGACGAAGACGCGCGTGAGGTTTACGAATTTTCCGCACCCGATGGCCTGGACGTGCAATTCAGGTTCAACCGCCAGCGTTCCCTGCGCATCCTCGACCGGGACCCCGCCGGCCAGCGGCTGCTACTGGAGCGCCAACCCACCGAGAGCCAGTTGTTGCTGCGCCCCAACACCAATACCCTCAGGCGCCAGCAGGAAGCCATCGCCTGCCTGCAGGACGTACCTTCGGTGGAGCACCGGCCCTTGTTGCGCCTGCTGGAGACCAACGACCATGCGCGCTGGCCAGAATTGCTCGCCCCTGCCCTGGCGAGCGATACCTGGAAACTGCTGCTTGACCTTGAGCGCCCCGGTACCGACGAACAGCGCCGCTTCGTCGAACAGGCCTTGCACACCACCGACTTCATGTTGCTGGAAGGCCCACCAGGCTCTGGCAAAACCACCGCGATCTGCGAGTTGATCCTGCAGATGGCCGAACAGGGCAAGCGGGTACTGTTGTGCGCTTCGACCCACGTGGCCGTCGACAATGTCCTGGAAAAACTCATGGACGCCCGCAACCCCCATCGCGACCAGATCATTCCCATCCGCATCGGTGATACCCGCAACGTGTCCGAAAAGGCCCGCGAATGGCAATTGGAGACTTTTCGAACGACCGAGCGCAAGCGACTGCAAGCAGCATTGAGCCGTCAGCCAAGCCCGAGCCTGGCGCAACGGACACTGCTCGATGCGCTGCGCCAGGATGATCACGTGATCACTGAACTGGTCCTCAGCACCGCCAACCTGACCTGCGGCACCACCACAGGCATCCTGCAGCACCCGGACCTCAAACGCCGGCGCAGCAACTACCCGCCATACGACATGCTGATTCTCGACGAGGCATCCAAGACCACGTTCCACGAATTTCTCGTTCCCGCCGTACTGGCAAAGCGCTGGATCATCGTCGGCGATCCGCTGCAGCTCTCACCTTACGTGGATGAACAGGCCATGGCGGCCAACCTTGACGCCTGCCTGCCCAAGACATGGCTGCGCAACGCCTGCGTCGATGCGTTCATGGCCCGCCATCAGGGGCGTGGCTGTGTGGTTGCCAACCCCGACGCGCAGGCTCGTCAGGCCTACCAGGCTCAAGCCGCCGCATTGGGGGTAAACCTTGCACAGGCTGAGGACCCCACTTCGCTGCAGGATGCCTGGATCGTGCTGGGGGCAGGCGAAACCCTCGGCGCACGCCTGGATGAGCTGCCGTTGGATACGACCCTTGTGCGCGGCGAAGCACCGGCCATGCTCGAGCGCCGTGCGGCGGCGGCCCGCCGGCGGAACCCGCGGCTGAGTGCCGCAGAGCCTGTGCCAGACTGGAGCATGGAGCTTGCGTGGCGCATCAATGCCGAATACGAGCAACGCCACGCTAGCCAGGAAGACAGCTCCGGACAGGCGCGCATAGCCCGCCAGATCGAGGCCTTGATGCCAGTCGAGGGTTCGGGAGTGGCGCCCGATCACGTGAACAAGAACGTCGCCCGGGTACGCAAGGTGGCCCTGCCCTCGATCCTTGAATCCCTGCAAGAGGGTTTTGGCCGCAACCATCAGGAGCGAAGCGGCAACGCGCTAAGCGATGGCCTGCCCGAGGCGGTCCTGGCTTCACGGCACGTGCGGCTGAGCCATCAGCACCGCATGCACCCCGATATCGCGGCGTTTTCGCACCAGCATATCTACCAGGGCCAGGCGCTGTTCAGCCCAGCGCGGATGACGGCCGAGCGTACCTGGAGCTACGACCGGCACCCCGCCACCTGGCGCCATGTCAAGGCACGCTTCGACGGGCAATCGAACAGCAACCCGGCCGAGGTCGAAGAGGTCATCGCAGAACTCAAGCGCTTCGAGCGTTGGGCCGGCAGAAACCGCAGGGATGATGGCCACCCCTGGGAGGTCGCGGTTCTCACCTATTACCGCGGGCAGGAACGGGCATTGCGCAACGCGCTGCGCAAGTGGTCCGCCAATGGCCATGCCCAGCGCCATTTCGCCAAGGGCCCGAAAGGCAGCCCGTTCATCACGCTGGACCTGTGCACCGTCGATCGCTTCCAGGGGCACGAAGCCGACCTGATACTGCTGTCGCTGGTACGCAATCACATGACCCCCTTCTTGCGGAGCCCGAACCGGCTGAATGTCGCCCTGACCAGGGCGCGCTACTGCCGGATCATCGTGGGCGATCGCCATGCCCTGGGTAAAACCAAAGACAGCCTGCTCGGCAAACTCGCCGCTGAAAAGACCTGGGAGACCTCGTTGCATGACAAGAACTAACGCCGAACGCGGCAATATCGTCCTGAGCCGTCAGGTGAGCATTTTCTGCTGGCACGTGATCGGTGAGGTGGCCCGGGCCACCCAGCGCCCGGAGTTGCTGCCGTTGCTGCAACGGGCCGACGTGAAGGAGGCCATCGACGCCCACGACATCGCCGTGCACCTGTTCTGTGAGCCCTCCCGCCTGGCTGCGGCGCGGCGCCTGCTGGACATCGCCTGCGGGCTGGGGCTGCTGCAACAGTTGCCGGATCCCGGCGCACAGGGCGCCAAGCGTTGCAGCTACAGCCTGACTGAACTCGGCCGGGATGCCTTGCAACGCAAGGAAGTGTTCGTGCCCGAGTACGCCTGCTGGCGGCTGTGGGCCAGTGATGACACCTTGCTGGAGTGCCCGGTGCTGCTGGTCGAACCGTTCGAGGAGCCCCGTGCCACGCAGGATGTCCGTAGCAAAGAGCACCCTACCCACGAGAAAATCCCTGCCTGGCTGAACCAGGCCCTGCGCAAGACCATCACGCCCCTAGGCAACAAGGAAGCGCTGCGCATCGAGCTTCTGGAAAAGAACCTGCAGCCGCAGAAGACCAAGGCGACGCTGGTTGCCACCTGGGACGTCGATCATAGCGGCTTGCAGCTGCACGGCAATCTCGACGGGACGCCCATCGACACCCCGTCCAGTGCCCCGCCGCTAACCGCACAAGCCGTCTGGCAGGGGCTGCTGCAGTCTGCCGGACTGGTGGACGACTGGGATGACCAGGCGCTGGCCTTGAAAAGATCCTTCGACACCAGCTCGGATGCCGAGCGCAACAGCCTGCGCGCCGACCTGCGTGTACCCGCGCCGCAGCTTGCCAAGCTGGGTCGTTTCGATGACCTACGCATCGCGCGCGTGGCATTGACCCCGGGCTCGCACGACGATGCCCAGCGCTGGGCACAATGGCGCCTGCTCGAGCACGTCAATCACTATGCCAGCAGCGAACGCTTCAAAACCTGGACTACGCAGGCCTACGAACCTTTTCTCAGCTTCGAGCTGAGCGCCCCCCGGCGCAAGGACCTTGCCGAACAGACCTGGCAACAGCGCGAAAACAGCCGCGCCACCACCCTCTGGCACCTGGTTGCCGCTGAAGATTGGGGACTGTGATGAACACCAAAATGACCAACCCTTGGGTACGCACGCACACCGAAGTGCTCGACCAACGTGCCTTGCCCATGCCTGCAGCATGGCAAGGAGGCCGCGCGCAGCGCCCGCCAACCCCGGAGATCGGCCACTCGATCCACGTTTCCGGCAACCAGGGCGCACTGCGCGCCGAACTGATCGCACTGCTGAACCAGGCCGTGGACATGGCAGTGATCTGCAGCTTCCTGATCGCCGACCCCGGTTTCGAAGCAGCGCTGAAGGCCACTGCCGAGCGTGGCGTGCGGGTGTATGTGATGGTGGCTTCGGAAGCGCGCCTGGGCAGGGAACCGAGCCAGGGCGAGTTCGACCAGAAGACCCACGCGCACCACAAGGCGATGCTCAAGACATTGGGCAAGTCCGTGCTTTTCCGTACAGCGGCGCACTTTCACGCCAAGGTCGTCCTGATCGACCCCTACACCCGGCCGGCAGGCGTCCTGCTCACCGCCAACCTCACGGAGGGCGCCCTCACCCGCAACGAAGAACTCGCAGTGCGCCTGAGCCCGACTCAAGTCGAGGGCATTGCCGGCTACCTGCGCTGGGCCATGTGGCAAACGGCGGAACATGAATTGCTCGACGGCAACGACTTCAAGGCCGCCAAACCCATCAAGGACGTGCAGCACCCGGCACCCCAGGCTGGCATCCGCGCCACCACGGCCGAGCACACAGGCATCGCGCAACACTTGCTGCAGGCGTTGAGCAACGCCTCAAGCCACATCATCGTCAGCAGCTTCGGCTGGGACCCGCAACATCCGGTGGTCGAACGGCTGTGCCAGCGCGCCCGTGAAGGGCTGAAGGTGACGGTGCTGGCACGGGTACGCCCGTCGGCCATGCCGGCGCTGTTGGCACTCGCCGAAAGCGGTGCGCAGGTTCACGGTTTCAAGTGGTTGCATGCCAAGGCGCTGTGGACCGATGCCGGTGACGCCATGGTGATGTCGGCCAACCTCGAGCCACACGGGCTGGACGACAGCTTCGAGCTTGGCGCGCTGCTGGATGTGCGCCAGGCCGAAGAGCTCAAGCAGCGCCTGCAATACTGGCAGGCCGTCGCGCCCTGGCAACTGCTGCCAGCACCCGTGCTGGGGGACCTGAGTGGCGAGGTGCAGCTGTGGCGCAACGGTCGACTGGACCCGGTGCAGATCCTGGCCGCAGCCGAGATCAACCTGGGTGAGGTGGTTGCCGAGTCCGCCCACCACCTGGAGGCACCACGCCCGGACGTTTCCCAGCCCTCGCAGAGCAATGACCCGGCCCACCAGTTGACCTGCAGCTGGACCGTAACGGCCCCCTACAGCAATCCGAAGGCCAGCCCGCACATGCGCCCCGCGCAAGGCAAGGAGAAACCTCGGCCCTACGCCCCCAAAGTGCTGCGCGAACCGGGCGGGCGCCTCACGGTAGCCATCAGCCAGCCTGGCGAACTGGCCCCTGCGGTCCAGTTGCTCGGTGAAATCGGTGCCGCCGCCGTCGTCATCGACAGCAGGCAGCGCCCATGAGCGATACGCTTCTTTGCTGGCACGCAGAACGGGCCGGCCTGGAGGTGCTGGAAGGCGCGCTCGGCAAGCTTACCGAGCTTGGCGTCCAGGTCAGCCGAGTCATCTACCTGGTCCAGGCGCAAAGCGCTGCCGACATTCCGCCCAGCATCGGCGCTGCGCACATCGAACCGATCAGGATCAGCCTGCCCGACCCCACCCGTCACCAGGCCATCTATGACGCGATCCAGCGCCAGGTACTGCCCAGGCTGAAGGCGGTCGTCGGGAGCCTGCACCTGAACCTCTCGCCGGGTACTCCTGCCATGCACAGCGTCTGGTTGATCCTGCATGCCGGTGGGGCATTTGCAGCGGGCACGCGCCTGTGGTCATCCCAACCCGGACGGCTTGACCCCGTGCCATTCGAGGTCAGTAGCTACCTCGCAGAGATACGCCGGCAACAGCGGCTGGAGCCGGGCGTGCCGTCCTACAATCCAGAGGCACGCTCGGCAGCACGGCGCGAGGCAATGAACTGCCTGTTTCGCTATGCCCGGGTGGCAGGGGCTCCGTTGCTGATACTGGGAGAGCGCGGCACCGGCAAGAGCCGCCTGGTGGAAACCCAGGTGGCGTTGCTCAAGCATCGACCGGACAAGGTGGTCACCCTCGCCTGTGGCGGCCTGGAATCGAGCCTGGCGGAAAGTCTGTTGTTTGGCCACGTCAAGGGCGCCTTCACCGGCGCCGCGCAAGCGCGCAAGGGCCTGCTCGCGCAGGCCAGTGGCGGCATTCTATTTCTTGATGAAATCCAGGATCTGCCGCGGCCTGTGCAGCGCCAGCTGGTGCGGGTGTTCCAGGATCGCCAGCGACGCTACCGCCCCATCGGCAGTGATACAGAGATCAGCGCCGACTTCGAACTGGTCTGTGCCTCGAACCTGTCCATGGCCCAACTGCGCGAGCGGCTGGACGAGGACCTGTGCGATCGCCTGAGCCACCTTTGCGTATCGCTGCCCGCCTTGCGCGAATGTCGCGAGGACCTTCAGGAAGACTGGCAGCGGGTCTGGGCAGATTGCCGTGTCGATGCACGCCTTCCAGCGGCCGCCCCCTGGTCGCAGGCACTGCAGAAAGGGCTGGCAGAACACCCCCTGACCGGCAACCTGCGAGATCTGCAGCGCCTTGCGGCGCTGTGCATGGCTTGGTTCGAACCTGGCAGCGCGACTGGTTGGCTGGACAAGGCTCTTCAACAGTGGTCCGGTGTCGTCCATGGCTTATCAACTGCCGAGCCGGTTCGAACAGGCAGCCGTGAGGAACAGACCAGGCAATTCCAGGCAGAGCTGGCACTACGAACCAAAGCTACTGAAGGGAGTTGGAAGGCGGCTGCGAGCGTATTGGAATGCAGCGTAAAAACGCTGCTGCGTGATACCGAGGGATACTGACGTTCACAGTTAAACCCGTCCCCCTGGCTGGTCGGGACCAGGGGCACTGCCGAAAGCCTGCCCCACGCCCCTAAAACTTCTGACCAAACGGCTGCTGCCCCATGCCCATCGCCAGCACGAACGTCGGCCACAGAACGAGCACCAGGATCAGCCAGTGGGGATGATGAACGCCATAATGGTAGAGATTGCACTAGCCGGTGTAATTCCAGCGGCGCCTGGCCGAAAGCTCAGACTCACTAGCATCCCACCGGAAAAGCCTCCAGCGGCCGGCCGCGCCCTTCGTAGCCCGGCTAATGGTCAGAGCGGCGCTAACAGGTGCATGGCGGCGCTCCAGAATTGGTGAGAGCCTTGCAAAGTCACTGTTTCAAAAAGGTTCTTGATGGATGAGGACTGTCGATGCTCCAGCTCTTTTTTTAAAGGAAGCATGGGATCTGAAAAATCGAGAGCTGAAAATGCTTTTGGGTGAAGGCTACAAAGAACAGCCTTTCCCCGGGCTGGGTTGATACTCCAGCTAGCCAGGCAACGGCCGATACGGCAGGATGGGATCCGCCGTACTCACCCGATATGCCGGTATCACCCATGCGTTGTTCAACGGTGTTTCTCTGGCGTGTACGAAGTGAGCTTGGCCCACGCATGCCATGCCACCAATGCCACAAACAACAGAGACAATTCCATGTCGGTCGATTATCCAACCCTTGATGAGGCACAGGAAAAGCGTATTGCCGCTGTTCATGGTGGTTTCCTCTATCAACATCTGTTCGCCGTCGGTTGCCTGCTGAAAGCGAACGGCTCGGACGTATCGCATTTGGTGATCGAGCGTGACGAGGACGTCGAAATCGCTCTCGCTGACACTCGCATCTACGTCCAAGTCAAAACGCGTGTCGAGCCGCTCGTGCCTAGTGACCTCAACACTGCCTTTGACCGCTTCCAGCAGCTTCGCGATCAGCATACTCAGGGCCAGCGCCACGGCACAGCTGTGTTCGTGGTTGCCTCGAACCAACCTCCAGGCCCGAAGCTCAGTGCCAGCATCGAGCGCAAGGAACTGGCGAATGATGTTCATTTCATTTATCCGGGCCAGGCGATGCCGACGGAACTCGCTTGCCTTCCGGCGTGCCAGCCCGACTTGGCACGCATGGTAGCTGACTGCGTGAGACTGGCAGAAATGGTACCCCATGGGGTACTGGTACCGGAGTCACTGGTATGGAAGCTGGCGGGCAAGGTGCAAGCCGCTGCTACCGGTCGCGAAGATCTGGGAGGCTACACGTTTCACACAAAAATGCTGCCCGCCCTCTTCGAACAGATCCTTACACAGCTTCAGCGGCTGCCGGCGCTCGAAGCCAACTACCTCCCACAGATTGATGAACCCGAGCTCATCAATGGCGAACGTATTCGCATCATTTGCGGTTTCTCAGGGGCGGGAAAGACATCATGGTGCGCCCAAGCTGCGATACGTAGCCCTGAACCCTGTGTTTACTTCAACGCCCGCGAAACCGCAGGCCCGGCTCTCGCTCGGTCACTGACAAGGGAGATTACGGGAGCTGTTGTTGATAGCCCTCATGAGATTAACGAGCTCTTTGCAACCGGCGCTTCGGGCATCGACTCATTGAACGCTCTTGATCGCCATCTGGAGGCCCAAGGCATGCAGCCATTGGTGGTGATCGATAACGCTCATGAGATCCCTGCCGCAGACCTGCAGGCGGTTTTCGGATGCACCCCACACATGCGCTTCATTCTGCTGTGTCAGCCGCTGGGATCGATCCAGGAACTGGAGCAACTGTGTGGCTTGCGACGAGAGATACTCCAGGGGTGGAGCCTCGATTCTGTTGCAGCAGAAACGTCTCGCTTGGGCGCCAGAGGTGACGTCAACGCTCTGGAGAAGGTGCGCTCCATAACGGCTGGAATGCCACTTTATCTGCAAAGCGCAGCCCGGCTCGCGGCCCAGGCTTACACAGGCGACCTGGCCCAGCTTTGTGCGGCACTTGAGCAGCAGGCCACCATGGAAACAACTGTTCAGGAACTCATCCTGACCAAGGTGTACCAGGGGCTCGCACAACCCTGCCAGCGAATCGTCATGCTGTTGAGCATGGTGGATGTCGCCATCACCCAGGACGAGCTGCAAAGTTTGATGCAGTGCTACGCCACGTTGCCAACCGCTGCAGTCAATACGGCGGTGCGAACACTGCGTGCACTCGGAGTTCTGGAGGTTCAAGGTAACCGCGAGATCAAACTCCACGATGCCATGCGACTGATTGGGGCCAGCCAATCGCACGCCGTAGACGAACAACACCTGCTCGCGACGAAAAGGTTGCTCAAAGACCTCCTGTTGACTTCGTTGCAGCAGGCGCGCAGCTACCACCGACTGAGACTTCTTGTCCGTGCCTTGCTGGATCTGGAGGAACACGAGTTCCTGATCGAGTTGGCCGGCGAAGAGATGTTCAAGGAGACCGGACTGGGAACCATGCTTATCGACTACTTGGAGGCCGCCGCCACCGCACCAGACTTTGATCCCGAGACCCGGTACTGGGCCGTCGACTCTTTGTTTTTCCTCCTCCATCAATCGGAAGAGGAGCGTGACAAGCCAGAACACCTCGCACTGATGGCTCAATTGGTGCGTGACAACACGCTCTCCGGACGTGCAGTCATCTCCTACCACCTCAAACAGATGGATTGGCTGGGAATGCAGGGGGACGCGCCCGGTGTCCACCAGGCAATCAAACTTATAAGCGGACTGCCGGGGCTCACTCCAGAACGTATCCCGCCGTTCCACTACAACGCTGCCGTCGCACTGTGGCGAGTACATGAGTATCGGGCCGCCGAGACGTATGTTGATAAAGCCGTCAAGGACTATCTTGACGTCCTGAAAATCAGCGAACGGTGGATTTTGGGCCGAGCAATGGCGGATGTCTCAGCTTTCTTGAGTGGATCACCTGCTGATTTGGAGGCCGTGAACCACCTCGCAAGTGCCTACGAAGTCAAGTCCATGTTGATGAGGCTGCGTCGAGTTAACCCGGTAACGTATCGCCTCTTCGCTTTCAAATTTTTCTGCTGCATCCAAGCATTCAGTTCCGTAATCAGGACGGGGCTCGATGCTGCTCAGGACATGTTGGATATGCGTGACTTTGAGGCAGCCCGGGAAATGGTGGGTTCTAACATCATCCCTCTCATCACGCAGGCCCAACTACTGGGCGAACTTACCAGTGCCAGAAGCTTCTACGCCGTGATCTTGGCCTACTGTAGAGATCTCAAGGGCGCTGACAAGGAGATGGCCTCGCTCGCGCCCTTCCGCTCCGGCCTCTCGGATAAAAAACGTGGCGAATACGACTCTCAGTTGCAGTTGATTGAAGACATTCGAGCTGGCCGGGTCAGATAATCCGATGTTGCGAAGCAGTCGAAAATCCCAACCCGTGCGGCCTCGAAAACGATGTAGGTTACGGTTACCGAAATCCCTGACGCCAAGCCCACTACCCTCCCCAGACCATGGGCCATGAAACTATAGAAAACTCCTGTAGCAGTGATGTATTTAGTCATCCACGCAGCTCTTACGTAAACCGGAGTCTTCCTTATCACTTTCACAGCCGTACTCCCATAGCTGTTGGCGATGGGCTCGACTACACGTGGCGGACTTTTCAAGCGCCCGAGAGCTTTGGGAGACGGCAATCCATTCCTAGGCGGATCCCTGTAACCAAATAGGGTAGTAACCTGCCAGGCTAGCCTTGCATTACTGGCGTGCAGACGTGCGAAAGTGGTGTCCCACAGATCGTTCAATGCGATTGTTGATTTCCACGGCCATCCGGACACTTCCAGGTAGGCAGCGGCGTAGGATCACTTAGAACCTTGCTGATTGGCGCCGAATCAGCCATCACCTGATCGCCGGATGTCGGCCCCAAGCTATTCTCCCGAGCGAAAATGGCATAATATGCCAACAATCAAAAGTACCTGTTTGTATGGAACTGGAGCTCATTATGGCGACGCGAAACGTTGTGCTCACCCCTCACCAGGATCAGGTTATCCATGACCTTGTGCAGTCCGGCCGTTATCAGAATGCCAGCGAAGTGATGCGGGAAGGTTTGCGTTTATTGGAGCAGCGCGTCGCCGAAGACACCGCCAAAATTGAGGCACTGCGTCAGGCGACCTCGATCGGCATCATGGATCTTGAGCACGGGCGCTTTACTCAGGTGAACGAAGGGAATCTGGAGCACTACCTCGAGGGCTTAAGCCTGGAGGCAACCCTCCCCGCGAGAGAGAAACACTAAGCATGCCGCAGTATCGGATTTCCAACGCGGCGCGCGCCGACATTGTCGACATCCTCAGGCTCTCCCAGACGCAGTTCGGCGATCAAGCACGGCAGCGCTACCAGGCGCTGATCTTTACGGCGCTGCAAGCTCTTGCCAGCACGCCTTATCGCATTGGCAGCCACGACCGCGATGAGCTTGCACCGGGCCTTCGCAGCTATCACCTCACCTATTCACGCCAGCAGGCCAAACACCCCCATGGGACGGTCAAAAGCCCACGCCATATCGTGTTCTATCGTGTGGCAAATGACGACCTGATCGAGGTCGTCCGACTCCTTCATGACGCCATGGAAGTGCAGTTGCACTTGCCGAACGACTGATCAGCGACCGGGCCCAACGGTTTAACCGGCCATGAACAGCGAAGGTAAGGCGCCCCCCTCTACATCGCAACCTGAGCCCCCTCCGCTGCCAGCCGACTCGGCGGCCAATTGAAGCGCGATGTTCTGGGCCCGACCGGACTATCGAGATCCACGACCAGAAACACGATGTTCAATTTTGCCCACCGCTTTCAATGCTGAACAACCGCTTCATAGGCGTTTTCCGTGGCTAGGCTCCTGGCATTACGCTCCAACTGCCGATGGACACGCGGATCAATGCCCCTAGCATCCAGAGCCCTGGCAACATCACGCAGAGCACGAGCATCTCGCGAGTCAATTTCAGGATAGGTGCAGAGAGAAAGACCCGACAACACCACTTAAGGATATCGACTCATTACCCATATCCTCTTCCGAACGACCAAGGATTTGCCAGATAAGGGTTGGTCATCCAGTATACGGAAGCGCACTGAATACCAGCCACTGCCACACTGGAGTCCGTCGGAGATCGCCATTCGCGATCACTCGCATACTCGGTGCGGATGGGGGCAAAACTGGGGGCACAAATAGTTTTTTCAAGGCTAGAACCACCGTTCTAGAGCCCAGTCAAAATGTTTTTTGGCTTGCCTGAGAGTCTTTAGGCGTCGCAAGACAGGCAGTTCTTCTGATCATTTTGCCTTTTCACAGACCACGGAGCTCCATTCACTTCCAGTGCATTGCTATATTGGGGGCATATCTGAGGGCATGCTTGGGATGGTTTGAAAAGGATGCCCCCAGCCTTAGGCTGAACAATCTTTGTCTCGAAAAATCACCTGCGATAATTTCCTACTTCCGTTGAATGCTATCAGATCACCTCACTTCAAAGGCGCAGAGTGCTCATTGCCGTCGAAGCAGTCTGCGCTTGCTGGGTTGATGTCGCCAATGATCGCAACCGCGGTCATGACATCAATTCCGGGCTAAGATCCAGCTGTATTTGAAGCCATTCCAATGCATTCGAATGTACTTAGAGCAGGCAATGGGTTCATCCGCCGCGACCAGATCAAAGATGCTTACAGCGAACTCTCTTTTATTGAAGGAGCCGTGCATGAGTTTTTGCAGAGCAGCGAGCAAGTCCGAAATATTTTCATGGTCGAAGTCAGCAGAGAAAACCCATCTCTGGCGAATTGCGCACCAGTCATTCGCAAGGCGCGTACCAGGCAATGGATCATGTTCGAGGCTAACCGTTCTAGCTGACGGCTCCCTGCCGTCCTAGAGCGTGCCAGACAGACGTGGCACGCCTTTGTGAAGAAAGGTCAGTACGAGCTACATCCCCCTCCCGGCGTCCTGCCGATTGAGCCCCCCCACAGCGTGCTACTCGTCACCCGGACCTGTCCGGAATCGCGCCACTCGATTACTGTATATCCAAGCAGTATAATGAGAAGTAATGATGCAACCCTTCAAACCCCAAAGCCACACTGAGGAGTGGTATCGATCATGCTGGAATGCCAGCGCCTGGACCAACCCCAGTGCCAACTACCGGTACCTGATGAGGTTTGCTGACAACTTATTAAAGATGGGTTGCGTCGACGAAATGGAGCGATTCGAAATGCTTGAGCTGGCCACTGGCGCGTTCTGTCACCACATTGAGGAGGCTCCGCTCGCCTGGAGGAATCCAGCAGCGGACTACGATATCTACAACGAAGCCGGGGTTCAGACAGGCAGCATCAGCGGAAACCGGGTATTTCTTCATGGGCCAGGCGTGAAGCCAGGTCCTATGGAGTTCTTCGCGCAGATCCTCGAGGCAGACGGAGACAGACCCGTCATCACCAGAACCTATGCTCAATATGGCGTCTTCAGGGATCGCTACATTTACACCGAGACTGGCCAAAAGCTCACCCTTGTAGAGACTTGGAAGTTGGTTGACGGGAAGATGATCAAGCGCCTGGATGATCCTGATACCTACAGATCAATCATTGATGCAGGGCTGATTGCGCTGGAGGAAGGCGACATGGTCCGTTACGTCGCGCTATGGGAGCGGGAGCAATTCTCAATTTTTAGGCAGTGTTCGAGTTGCTGCGACCGCTTCGAACTCCGCGAGGATTGCCATTCCTGTAAAGGCATGGGTTTCATAGAGGATCCACTCTGTCCGAGCAGGCTGCCCTCAAGCCATCCTACTCAGGGGCATCTCTGAAGAAGCGTGACGCCCCAGGTTCAGTGTCGAGAGATAGGGATTCAAACTCTACCGGCATGGTGCCTAAGACGCCCGATACCCGCCGACTCGGCAAAGCGGCTCACCGCTGTCAGGCTAGCCCAAGCCTCTCAACGCGAGCGCACCGGCAACCAGCGGCTGCGGGCGCCGCCCGAACGAATGGTCAACTTCCATTTTTCGCCCTGCCGACTCACGGACACCTCCTGCACCGCGCCCACCTCAAGCTTGGCGCACAGCGTTCCTTTGATGATGACTGAACGTGTCACGGTACTAGGGTGCCCAATACAACGCGAACGGCAACGCTCAGGGCCTGTACCTCGGCGTGAAGCATGCGCCCAATGTGATAATCGATTATCTGTGCGTCTTCCAGAGCCTGTAAGTAAGCGGTGCAAAATTGAAGACGCTCGTTGGCGAGGGCAGTATTGGGGCTTTCCCGCAGCGCAGTGAGTGCGCCGACCCACGAGGCATAGACGTTGTCAGGCAGGTTATCCGGGAGGTTCAACAACGAGGGCTCATCAGTCATGGGACAATATCCGTGATCCAAGGCGCAGTTCGCGCAAAGGCCGCGGTGGTATAGCACGGAATGCCAGTCTCAAGGGGGCTGCTTTCCAGCAGGCGCAAAAAAACCCGCCAAAGCGGGCTTATCTGTGGGGCTATTTAACAAATGTCCCCTTATTGGTATTGAAGGCCTGCCCCTTGCTCGACCAGCCTCAATCCTCATCGGGGGAACTGCACATACGACAAAGACCCTGGTGGCTGCTCGTTCACATCATGCGACAGAAGCCCCCACGCAAAGCAACAGCATCAATGGATGATTTTTCGGTGACAAGCAAAAATATGCTTCGTACGTACCCCCATGAGAACGTAGGGCTCGTCCATTTCCATATGAGTAAGCGTCCAGCCAAGTCACCTTGCGTGATTTCGCCAGATATCAGCTGATATGCAAGCAATTTTCTCTGCATCGCTTACCTATCGGCTCCCCTTGTCATCGCCAAGACGGAGCATCATGATTAAGCAATGACTAAGAATGAGGAGCACACGCTTGCGTAGCTCAAGCAGGTATCCATTGATATGGCAGTAACTGGCCGGTGTCACTCGCCCGCTGCGTAGGTACCTCTTCAAGTGTCGACATTGCGCCACGCTGGGCGCTTACCAAGACAACCATTGACACCCAAAGTTGAAGCTTGTGAATAAAACCGAATGGCAAGCCCTAAAGCCCAGGCTTAAAAAGTACCTCGCAATAGCCTCGCTGCTCTGCTTCGTCGGCTTTCTCACCTATGGCTACCTGCACAAACCGGAGCTTCCCCCCCAAATAGTACTAAAGCAAAACTTCATCCCGGGGGAGTGGCTATATATCGTCGAGGAAGCCAGGGATCGTTCAGAGCCCAAGACGCTGAAGTTCTATATGGATAACCGTGAATCGACTGACGAAACCATGAAGGTGTATCTGGGCAAGACGCCGCCGTTTCTGGTTTCAGACACCGATTTGAAAGACGTGGGCATCCAACGCGTCGCCAACGGCCTGCACATCAAACTCAAAGGCGCAGTACTGAGATATCGAAGCGACCTTTATCTCGAGGATGGCGACACCTACACCACATATAGGGTAAGCCTTGAACAAGTTGAGACCCGACCGCCCTTGCCGAGCGGTCGGTAATCTTATTTGAATAGAGGGGCCAGCGTGATCGCCAGCGCCGGCCATTACATGGACATGAAAAAGAAGTGATCGCCCATGGAGTCGGCGTGAAACTGGCGCCCTCACTCAGGCCTGGCGTCAGGCACCCACTACGTGCACTAGGTTGCGGCCTGGGCGATCAGCCAATCATGATCACGCTTCGCGAATGGCCGTGGCATTCCGGCAGAGACCCGAAGCGCCATTCTGTGAGTATCCCTGGTACGAATGAAGCCATATGATGCAACACGTTGAGGTCATTCGCTCGTGGGGGGACTCCACCCTTTCATAATTAGTTTGAGCCTTAGCGACTGCCTGCTCCTGCTAGGCGAATATCCCAACTCCATTTTGGTAACCGTCCGGGCAACACACCTTCCTGACACCGTCGCTTGAGGCGATGGTGTCCACCCAAATATAGGTGGACACCATTTTTAGCCTCTTTAAGCGGACGCCCATGCCACAAGAACGCCGTTCCTATTCCAAGTCCTTCAAGGCCCAGGTCATTGCTGAGTGCGCCCAACCTGACACTTCAATTGCCAATGTCGCCTTGACCCACAACCTCAATGCAAACCTCGTCCATAAATGGATTCGGGTGCATGCACAGAAAAACCTGACACTTCAAACCGCCTTCATCCCGGTCAAGACATCGCCGCCGGTGCCGATGCATCAGGCCCTTCCTGCCACGATCCGAATCGAAGTGCCGCATTCAAAAGGCGTAGTCGTGGTGAGTTGGCCGGCAGAAAATGCAGCGGCGTGTTCTGCTTTCCTGCGAGACCTGCTGCGATGATCCGCATCGACTCCATCTGGCTTGCCACCGAGCCCATGGACATGCGCGCAGGCACCGAAACGGCGCTAGCCAAGGTGATCGCGGTGTTCGGTGCGGCGCAGCCGCACTGTGCTTATCTGTTTGCCAACCGTCGTGCCAATCGCATGAAAGTGCTGGTGCATGATGGCTTGGGGATTTGGCTTGCTGCCCGGCGCTTGAATCAAGGACGTTTTTTTTTGCCGGGCGTGCGGCACGGCTCTGAAGTCGAGTTGGATGCAGAGCAACTTCAAGCCTTGGTGCTCGGCTTGCCTTGGCAACGCGTCGGTTCCGGAGCAGCCATGACGGTGCTCTAATTCGCCTGCCATGGCCTGCTTGCCAGCGCAATTGGCCCATCAGTCTATCGCCGCCACTAGCCCTCTCTGGCAAAATCGGCGGCATGACTTCGCATCCGAATCTCGATCAATTAAACCCTGAAGAACTGCGTGCCTTGGCGGCGCAGTTGATCCAGCGCGTCGAGACGATGGACAAGCAAATCACTCATCACAAATCGGTCAACGAGAAGCTGGCCCACGAGATCGCGCTGCTCAAACGCTTCAAGTTTGCCAAGCGCAGCGAGCAGTTGAGCCCGGATCAAGCCAGCCTGCTCGACGACTTGATCGATACGGATATCGCCGCTATCGAAGCCGAGTTTGAGGCGCTGCAACCGGCACCTGTCGAAGCCAAAGTGCGCCAGCAACCCAAGCGCGCACCGCTGCCACCGCAGTTTCCTCGCACACTGATCCATCACGAACCGGACAACAGCCACTGCCAATGTGGCTGTGCCCTCAAACGCATTGGCGAAGATGCCAGCGAAAAACTCGACTACACACCGGGCGTCTTCACTGTTGAGCGTCATATCCGTGGAAAATGGGCGTGCGAGCGGTGCGAAACACTGATCCAGGCGCCGGTACCGGCGCACGTCATCGACAAAGGCATCCCGACAGCGGGCTTGCTGGCCCACGTCATGGTAGCCAAGTTCGCCGACCATCTGCCGCTGTATCGCCAAGAGAAAATCTTCGGCCGCGCCGGGCTGCCCATCGCCCGTTCGACCTTGGCGCAGTGGGTGGGCAACTGCGGCGTGCAATTACAGCCGCTGGTTGATGCGCTGCGCGAAGCCGTGCTGACGCACGACGTCGTTCACGCCGACGAGACGCCGGTACAAATGCTGACGCCTGGTGCGAAAAAAACTCATCGCGCTTACGTCTGGGCCTATGCCACCAGTCAGTTCTCCAACCTGGCGGCGGTCGTTTACGACTTCAGCCCGAGCCGCGCTGGCGAACATGCCCGAGCCTTCTTGGGCAGTTGGAACGGCAAGCTGGTCTGCGATGACTTTGCCGGCTACAAGGCAGGCTTTGAACTGGGCGTTACGGAGATCGGCTGCATGGCCCATGCCCGCCGGAAGTTCTTCGACTTGCACGTGACCAACAAGAGCCAGGTCGCCGAAAAAGCGCTGAACTACATCGCGGCCTTGTACGAAGCTGAACGAGAAGTCCGAGAGCTGGAGCCGGGTGATCGGCAGCGAATACGGCAGGAAAAAGCAGCGCCAATCGCCGACGCACTTCATACCTGGATGATCGCCCAAAGACAGCTTGTGCCTGAGGGTTCGGCCATCGCCAAGGCGCTGGATTACAGTCTCAAACGCTGGATAGCGCTGACGCGCTATCTCGATGACGGTGCCGTGCCCATCGATAATAACTGGTGCGAGAATCAAATCCGGCCGTGGGCTCTTGGGCGTTCGAACTGGCTGTTCGCGGGATCGTTACGCAGCGGTAAACGTGCAGCGGCGATCATGAGTTTGATCCAATCGGCGCGACTCAACGGCCATGATCCGTATGCTTATTTGAAGGACGTCCTCACGCGCCTGCCGACGCAGCGGGCAAGTGAGATTGCGGAGCTACTACCGCATAGGTGGCGACCGGTTTAGTTGCGCAAGACGGGATGCCCGGACGCACCTCCAACTGGTGCCATTACCGGTCTACTTAGCCTTTATGCTGGTTATCCATGCATTCCTCCCTACAGCTTCGCCCGGTTCAGCCGATAGTTTTCGTACCAAGAGAAGCGCGGCAATTCGATCCTGTAACAAAGGAGAGTAAGCGGCTTTTGAGGAAGATCTCTTGGAATGCTTTCATTACCTCATAACCATAAATGAGAGATGGGCACTTTTTAACGCCTAAGAAAGCACTCACAGACCTTGAGTGATCGAGAACCCGATGAATTTATTAGCGCCTGCCCTGTTCGTTACCAACCGTGTTCGATTCCCCATGAAATTCGCAATTTTGGGATTTATTGTCCTGATTCCTCTGCTCCTGCTAGGCACCCGGGCGATGCTTTCACTGAACACGAGCATCACGGGCATCAAGCATGAACAGGTGGGTCAACAATACTTGTTGGACGTCACCCCTATCCTGCGTCTAACCATGATTCAGAGGGCGCTGACACACGGCATGCTCAGCGGTGACACCAACGCAGTAGCCAATGCAGCACGCAATGCTGAAAAGCTTAACGATGCCTATGCGACTCTTGCTGCGCAGGACGCAAAATTTAGCACCCAACTGGCAACGACAGACCGAGTTCAGACGTTGCGTACCGCTAGTGTGCAGCTGGTTGAACGCGCCAAAGCAGGCGAAGCACCTTTGGTGATCTTTTCCGCGTGGAACGACCAGTTAACCGACCTAATGAATTTCGTTTACTACATTACGGCCACTTCCGGCATGATTTTGGACGAAGAAGCAGGTTCGTTGTACCTCATCGATCTAAGCTCTATACGTCTACCTCGGCAAATAAATCTGGTCGGACAGATTCGCGGTCTGGCCAGCGGTTTTAGCGCTGACCGTCCTCTGGACGACACCACTCGTATTTTTGCCCAGACTTTGTTGAAACAGGAGCTGCTAATGCGTCAAGAGTTGCAGCAGAGCCTTTCCCTGCTTCGCCGAGAAGAGCCTAAATTATCTGGTGTAGTTCAGCCGTCTGTAACAACAGCCATTACCGACCTGGAAAATCTGCGTAAAGACCTGGTGGACTACCTTGATCCGAGCAAGCGCTCAAACGTGAATGCCAACACCTTGGGCGAGCGTGGAAACGCCGTCGTTGCTCAGTTTTACAAAGCTCAGGATCAGATGCAGGAATCGCTGCGAATTCGAATTGATGAGCGTCTGAATACACTGAGTAATGAGCGTACTTTCGGCACTGAGCTATTTATCGCCATTGCGATACTGCTGCTCTATGCGTTCGTCGGCATCTACAAGGCTCTGCGGATTGGGGTTGATGAGCTCCTAGCTGTGACGGCACGTATTGCTCAAGGCGATCTGAGCGCGCGCGTCCGAATCAACAGCCACGATGAAATCGGTGATGTAGGCGAGGGACTTAACCGCATGGTAACGGCCTTCTCTGGCTCACTGAGCCAGGTGGAGCGTAGCTCGCATTCAGTCTCAGATGCGGCAAAGCGACTAGAGATCTCCATAGGCCAAGCCAAAGCCTCAATGAACTCACAACAGGCTGAAACCGAGCAGGTTGCTACTGCCATCAACGAAATGACCGCGAGCGTTGCCGACGTGGCCCAGAATACCGAGGGCGCAGCACGTGCCGCTGAATCTGCAAGCAGTGCGTCTAACGACGGCTTGAAAGTTATGATTGAAACAAGTGCCGCTATTGAGGCGTTGGCCAACGAAGTGGAGCTCAGTGCAAGCAAAGTCGAAGCGTTAGCGACACACAGCAAAGAAATCGGTGGTGTCATCGAGGTCATCAGTACCATCGCGGATCAGACTAACCTGCTGGCCCTCAACGCGGCCATCGAGGCGGCGCGAGCTGGCGAGCAAGGCCGTGGTTTCGCGGTCGTGGCTGACGAAGTGCGGACTCTGGCCTCGCGCACACAAAACTCCACAGAAGAAATTCGACGGATCATCCAACAGTTGCAAGGCGCTACTGATGCCGCTGTTCAACAGATGAAAGCTGGGCAAACCCGAGCTAGGGAATGCATTCAGGCAGCGAGCCAAGCGTCTGGCAGCCTGAACCAGATCAATGAAGCAGTAGACGGAATTGTGGGCATGAACACTCAGATTGCAAGTGCGGCGGTGCAGCAACATTCGGTCTCAGAGGATATCAATCGCAACGTCATCGGCATTCGAAACAGCAGCTTAATCGTCATGGAAGGCGTAGAGGACAACGCCGTAACGGCTGACGAGCTTTCATTGCTCGCTAATGAACTTCGCAGCGTAGTCGGCAAGTTTAAGTTATCCAGCAACGCTTGAAAGGAATCTCAAGCGTTTCAATTGTTGATAGCACGAGAAAGTGCTTTGATCGGGTCTGACTGGGGTGATGATGCCCGGCAGTCCCTGATCGACATTGAGGGCTGAGCTTCATCGTTGCGCAATCTCGTAAAACAATAGAGCCAGCTACGCTAGATGACTTGCCCGGACGGTTACCCATTTTGTCCCCTGTAGCGTGATCATCACGTCTCCCAGTGCTTCTTCCTGAAGCCCCTGCCCGCATTCGATATCCCTACCTAGGGAGATGCTGCAACAGGTCCGCTAACTCGCGCCAAGGAAAATCCTCTGTCGCGCCAACGCTACATTGCGGACCATGAAGAAAAGGCCGCATGCTTTCGCTGCCCTTTTGCGAATGACCGCAGGACACACAACGTAAAAAAATACCCACCACCCGCCAGCGTTGAAAATGAGCCAGTACCATTTGATCCAGTTGGCTGGCTGGAGGGGTTAGCAGTTCAATAGCATGATCTGAATCGAGAATACCGTATGGAGTGTTTATGTCGCTCATGGCGGCTCCAGTAACAAGGCTGACATGTACCCATAATTGAATGCCAAATCGTAAATCACCGCAGCAAGAACATAAAAGCCCCCCGGGACGCCTTTTCTGTTAGGGACATACAACGAATGCCCGCTATGAGAACTGGCGCCCATCTCACTCCCTTATGACGGATACGCGCAAACCATATATGCATCTGGTGAACACGCCTTGCTGCTTCTAATGATCCGGAGCATATGCAAAGCAGAGCTTATTTCCCTCTGGATCTCGACAATACGCAGCATAGAAATCGGACGCATATTCTCGCAAGCCAGGCTTACCTTCATCGGCAGCCCCCATTTCAATTGCAAGCGCCCAGACCTCACGAACCTGGGCTTCCGAAGTCGCTAGAAAACTCACTTGAACTCCATTTCCACAAGTGGCTGGAAGACCATTTATAGGGTATTGCACAAAGAACTGGGGCCATCGCTTGTTGGGGTATCGCCAGCCTACGCCTTTAGCAGATCCACCGTTTCCCTCAGACACCTGAATCAAGCCCAATCTCGGCAGTAAAGCATCGTAAAAGGCAGCCAAGCACTCAAGATCCCTAGCCCCAACGTGCACATGACTGAACATAGCATTCTCCATGAAAGGGATGTGTCGCTTTAAGATAAGAGTATGCCTCCGGGTACCAATCTCGTGTAATCAAGCACAATTCCACAACCCAGGTTAATTGTTTTTGACATATCAAGGCCCGTCACTTGAGCAACGAAAAGCGTGATGGATTGCTTGGTCGCGATCGGCCGTCCTTAGCGATGATCGCGAGCTCACGATCATCGCGGCGCTTCGAGGGAGACCGGTAGTCCAATAGCTCCTCATCACGGCGAACGTACGGAAAGCACTGAATCCGGGCACACCAGTCATAGATAAATTAACTACTATGCCCAAGCAGGCGGCTATCCATACGACGCCGAAAAGAATCGCGATCATTATTTCAGTGCGCACTGACATTAGTGCTTTACCCAGCGGATGAGCACGGATGATGTCCAAAGAAGCCCAGCGTTAGCTCTTCCCACATTAAGCGTGACTCCATGCAACGTCTGTTATTCCAAGCCGTTCGGCGAGTGGCTTGCTGACCTTCGGGACTCTCTCACTGCGGTATTTTGGAATCTGGCCAAGGCCAGCATCAACCGCAGCCCAATGCCAGGCTTCTGAGTTATTCATCAAATCCGCTCTTACATAGAACGTCTTGTAAGCGCCGTGATAGAGGTAGTCCACCTTGTAATGGCACGAACTGGGCATGATCGGATGCTCCTTTAAACCGATAAACTAATTGAACTCAACTAAAAACCTCCATGATTGACCACATCACACAACCGAAAGCGTCACCCTAAAAAAGATCATTTCTCGGCGAAGGGTAATGTAATATTCGTGCATACTCTTAACAGAATGTAGTACACGCCCACATCAACGAGACCTGACGCGTTGAGGTCATACGCTCGACGGAAGCAGCTCCTGAACCATAATCAACTTACCTTATTGCTTAGCGTAACGAAGTCATGAGAATTCCTGGACCCAATCTGGTGATGTAGTCAAATCTAAGAATGGATGAAGGTGCTCACAAACTCCGCTTTGATAACAGGAAGCTCTACCGCATGGATCAGGCCAGCCGCAATTGCCTGTTGCGGATCAAGAATGCGCGGTGCTGCAATAAGATATTTTTCGGTTTCGAGGTTGTCTACTCCATCTTGAGTGCGCTCGGCGACGATGCGTGCATACAACTGCAAATCGTAGTCTAGGCTCATCGCGTATTCGGACATGCGCGAATGGTCAACTGAACCTTGCACATGCCAATGAAAGGGATGGAAAAGAAATTTACTGTACTTACACGCAGTCCTGCGCTCACCGGCTAAAAAAATGATATTGCCCATCGATTCAACGGTGCCCAAGTTATGGGTATGTACCGGAATTGGAAGAGACAATAGAAAGTTATACATGGTGAAACCATAGCTGCACTCGCCGCCCATAGTAGCGATATTCACTATTAGGCCTGAAGCATCTCGCTGCACAGCTAATGAGGCTTTTTCGATAAGCTGGCTGCAAGTGGAGGCGGTGACCGGTCCCGTGAAATTAATAACGTGCAACGGCATAGTATCCCTCGTCGATCAAACAGGGGAGCAAAGCCCCCCTGCGTCAAGCGTTTCAATTGTTGCGTCCGCCACCGTGGCTGTTCTCACCACCTTTACGGCCTGCTTCCGACGCTTTCTCCCGGTCGTTAGCAAAATTGTCTCCGCTGTGCTGACCACCTTTGCTACCTGCCTCAGCGGCACGCTCGGGATCCTTTTTAAAGTTCCCGCCGCTGTTTTGGCCGCCCTTGCTGCCATTCTCTTGGTAGAATTCCTTGTCATGGGAAGCAGCAGTAGCATCACCACCTTTTTTACCGGCTTCATTGACGCTCATTTGGTCTTTTTCATTCGTGCTCATGTTTATTTACCTCGTTGTTGTACCGGTTGCGCAACTGTAATTTCGCGATAGCAAAATCGAGTTGACCCACCGCTGGTGGACAAACTTATAAATATCTTTCACACAAAGGTAGCTTTTCAAACCCGCCGACAGTTACTTCGACGAGCTCAGCACCTCGGCGATATTCGTAACACTTCTGCATGTTCGATCGTGGGCCTGCTCTTGCTTCAGCACGCACTTGGTCGCTCGTTTTTTGAGAGAGCAAACTTTGCTGACTTTCAGACGATAAACGCACGGCTTTCTCCTTTTCTATAGATCTATAGTGTAGGAAGGGGCAGCGATGCCGCCCCCGCAGTTGTGCAGATTTATAGTTACGACTTGCGGCCGCTGCCATGGCTATTCTGGCCACCCTTGCGACCAGCATCCGAAGCCTTTTCACGATCGTTGGCAAAGTTACCGCCAGAAGCCTGGCCGCCTTTCCTCCCCGCCTCCGATGCTTTTTCATGATCGTTGGCGAAATTACCTGGGTTCTTATTACTCGTCGTCATAATAGTACTCCAAATGTAATTGAGGTTTCGCTTATGCCCACTGTTCGCAGCAGGCATAAACTAAGATAAAGCCAGTGTTAAAAACGTTCTGAATTTTTTTTGGAGCTGCCAACAAACGGTATGCAACCAAATGAAACTTGTACAGACCATATACCAGCTTGACGTTTCGTACAGGTCTTGTTCATTCCTAGCGGGGCTATGATATCAACTTGCTGTAATTTCATACCGTTTCGCTTAGTGCGCTGAAGGTGAGATCCCCATATATAAGCCCTTTACATAAAGGACTAGATCCCGCGGCTAGATTGATCATTGCTGACATACTTGGCAGGGCTTAAATCTTGCGTATTCCAAACTGAGCGGCTTTTACCGTGGAGTTCTGGGCCGCGCCCGCCGCCAAGTACAGGCCCATGCGCGACGTGATCACCGTCTCACTGATGTCAACTACCCCACGCTGCGTTTCCAGCTCCCCGGAAAAGTTGGCAGGCATGGTGAATGGCTCTTGGTACTTGTCCATCGACCGGTAATAGAAGGTCGTAGAGGTGCCGCTGACCGGCTTGGTGATGATCAATTCTGCTTCCCACGCCAGTATGCCGCGCGACGAGCCGACATACACTGAGCCTCGCCGAATTCTGCAGGCTCTTTGAACCACCGCGTGGTGATACCGGTTAAGCCAGAGCCGACGGCCTTATACCCATCAGCCAGCAAGGATCCAGCCACGGCATTCACACCCGCCAGGAGAGTGCCGCCAGTTCCGGACATTAGCGGGTTGGCATTGAGGCAGCCGAATGGACGGATAGCCGAGTAAATATCGCCAGCGTCCGTCGGCAACGGGATGCCAGGGAATTCAAAGTTGGCGGTAATGATCGGCACGACACTCGAGCTAATGAAATCCGCGCCCACGATATTCGGGTGCAAACCCTCCACCGTCATTGCTTCTGTAAAGCCATCCCAGATGTTCATGACGCGCATGAACTGGCTCACGTAGCTGAGCCCCCAGTCTTTGTAGGCAATTGCGTCGGCCAGCGCTTGCCCGGCCAGCGCTCGTGCGCCGAAGCGTGGAGTGCCTGTGCCGAGGATCAGGTACTTGCCGGGCGTGTTCAGAAAAGCTGTGACAACCTTCATCACGTTAGCTTTGGTGTCGGCCAGCGTCATACCGGCAGTGGTGCTGTCGTTGGTGCGCGACAGCAGAAGCCACAGATCGGCAGTGGAGGAAGCGATGCAGGCCGGTAGCCGGGCCATGAACTGGCCGGTGTGGTCGCCGACTTTGCCCTGGTTATCGAGGTAGCTCGGGCACAATCCGGTACGCGCCGCGATCATGGCCGCGAAGCCGTATGCCTCAGTACCGTATGCGGTTGCAGCGATGGTGTGGCAGTTTCCGGAGAAGCTGTCACCAAGCAGGCCTAACCCACGGCGGATTGGCTGTCGGCGCGGTATCGCACTAACGAGAAGGCTCATTTTTCCACCTGATACGCGGCGGAGCCGACCGGCGTAAACGTGTAGGGAAGTTTCCCAAATCCAGACGCCATGCTCCGTCTGTACTGAATGAGTCCGTTTGAACCCAAGTGGTGCCCACGGCCTTCTCTACCTTGAGGCTGCCGCCATTAGCTTGCACAGCCACCGTGTGTACGCCGTAGCTGTACTTCAGCACGAATTGTTCGGTACGCATTTTGATCTCCAAGATGTTTTAAGCAAAAGCCTCGCGCGGCAAAGCGAGCGTGACCTGCTCAGTCGGCTATGGAACGTCACGAAAGAAGACGTGACGACCCAGCTTCAGCGTCTGCTTGGCCTTCGCCGCCCACCCCGGGGCCATGGGCATTGTGGTCGCGTAGTAGTGAGTCGCTCCTCGAGTTGGATCAGGCTGCTTGCCGTCGATCACCAGGTCAGCAGCTATGCGCGCTTGAGCCAACTCGCGGAATGGGATTGCTTTTGCACCGCTCAAATACAGGTAATTCGGGTCGTTCTTGTTCCAGCAACTGAACTGGTAAGCCTTCAGGCACACGCCGCTGTACCCTTCCCCCCACCAATCCGGCTTGCCGTCATTGTTAAGATCGATGTCGACGCCATTGCGGATGGTCCACGCCACGGCGATCTGACCATTCAAGCCCTCACCACGAGCCTCTCCCCATAAAGTGCGGGCAAAAATGTCGCGGTCTTTTTCGGATACGGTCATGCTTTCTCCAGGCAAAAAAATACCCGCTCAATGGCGGGCTTTTTTGTTCGTTTAATCAGGCGGGAACAACTGGCCAGTCTATGGTCTTTGGATAACCTGGGTGATCAGGAAGTCGGCCAAGACACGCCTTGAGGCGCGCAATTTCAGCATCGGTTGCGTCGTCGATGTCCACTGCGTCCTGAATCGGAGGGATAACAAAATCAGCAACAGCGCGGAGCCTGGCTATTTCTGCGGCTGCGTTAACCAAAGCCTGAGCCGACGCAGAGGCTTCTTTCATTTCCTTGGTGATTAATTCTTTCCATTCAATGTTACTCATCGTTTGGCTCCCCAACTGCTGGCTCTTCGGTAGCAACGTCTGGAGCTGGCAGCGGCTTTGGAAGCTCAACCAACCCGTCTGGAACGGATAGGATCAAGGATACGCGAGACAGAGGATTGTCGCGGACAGCTGCACTCAAGGAACTGCAGATCAGCAACACGCTGATGCGTCGCCTGGTAAGCGCGTTCGACATTGATTACTCAGTACAGCAGGCAAGCCGGTGAAGCGTCTGCAATGCCGAGTCGCACAAAGACGCAAACAGCGCTGGTTACACCTACCACCCTCCGGAATGAAAGCGCATGACCAAAGCAAAGAAGTCTCCGGCGGATCACTCGAAGGATTATCGGGACCGGGAGAAGGCAAAGGCCAAAAAGCTGGGAATCGAAAAGGTGATCATCCGAATGGCGTCGGGCGTTAAAGCCGGGATGGCCGCTGCCATGAAACGCAACGGCATCCAAAGCCCGTAGGAGGCCTGGCAGAACCTCGGACTTTTTGGATGCGGGCAAGCCCAGAAGATCAAGACCGGATGCTTAAGCCTGATTCGTCAGTTTTCAGCAAGTCTGCCAAATCAGAAACCTAAATCGCGGTTTACCACTTCAGTGTCACCTTACCTCCACCAGCACTGGCGATACGGACGTAGTCACCAATAGGCCTCTCACCGAGGCCGGACAAGATTAACCCTCCGTTACCACCGTTAGCTGCTGAAGCTAAACGGACCATGTCGCCCACATTTCTACCGGCCACACTTAGTTCAAGCACGCCACCCGCCGACAGCATCCTTATCAGATCTCCAAGCGAAACTAAATCAAAGCTCATCTACAACTCCTTTTGAACCGGCTCCATGTCGGCCTCCCGTAATACCCCAACTCAAACCAAATAGCCACTATGTCGCATCCGGTTATGGAGGGCGGTTGCAACCGCGAGCTGCAAAGCACTGGCGTCAGCAGTGGCGCCACTAACGAGATGAAAATGCATGACCAAAGCAAAGAGGTCAGCCAACGATCATTTAGTCCAGCCAATAGCAGCTAACGAATTCATTCGCTGCTTCTTTGCCAGCGTCCACAGCGTCGTCATAACTCTGCCAGCTATCGGTAAGGGTGGCTGCGACTACCAAGTCCGCGTCAATCTTAGTAAGTACTACCACTGATAGCGGGACTGGATTGCTAGGACTACCCCATTTGAATGCAATTACGAACTTGACGCTATGAAGCGGATCGTCGTAATCAACGGTGGGGCTGCGATCAACTAATAGAGGCATCTGAACTCCTTTGATCCGGCTCCATGCCGGTCATCATCTATAGCTCACCCCCAACCTATTTGCCACCACCGGTCACGGAGGGCGGCGCATGCATGGAGATAACCATGAGCAAGGACACCAAGATTTTGATCCCGGAAATTCCCGGCGAGTGGACAGAGCGCACGCGCAGCGGCCACACCTGCAAGTGGAACGATGGCTGGCACGGTAAACCCCACCGCAACGGCCTGCCCTACGTTGAGCTCATGGCTCCTGAAAAGGATCTTTACGCTGAACGCATCGAAGGGGCCCGGTACTGGGTATCGGGTTGCAAAAAATGCACCGGCAGCACCGAAGGCTACAGCTACAAAGTTTGCGATAAGCACGACGTATGCATTCAATGCAAAACGCACCGATCCGCTCTGGCGGACACGCCTTGGGGCCAACGCGACGGCTTCATCTGCAAGCCATGCCAAGACGCAATCGATGCAGTGGCCAAGGCTGAGGCACTGGCCAAGGTCGCGGCCGACGACTATGACGAGTGGGACTACAGGGCGCAGGACGAGTGCAAATGTCCGCATTGCGCAACCGTGATCCACATTGAAACTGAGGACTACGGCGACAAGGACATGGAGTGCGACACCTGTGGCGGCGACTTCCGGCTTCAGCTCGAATACAGCGTCAGCTTCACCACGACGGTTATCGGGGAACGTATCACCTGCTAATGCCGGTCAAGCCACGCTGTGTCGGCATCCCCATCCCAAATCACCAGGTCACCAAGTCACCACTTTCCGGCTAAATAAAAGACGCCACCAGTTAGGCCAGCAACGAAAATGGCTTTCAGCAAGTCGGTCAGCGTCCCGGTTCCCAAAACGTACGCTTCGACCTTCACAGCAACAAAGAAAATCGTGGCAACTAGCGGGATGAACATGATGCCCCGTTGAGCCTTAAATCTTTCCTTTTCGGTTCCGAACCACACGTTTTAGATCTCCTTCGGTTATCCAACCATGACTCAAGATAACTTGCGGAGCAGCTCAGGTCACCCTAAGAGATCATTCCCACCTCACGTCAACGAATCACGCTACACAGGGATCAGCCTGTCAGCTAATGGTCAACGATATCGAAGCCCTTCACCAAGTCGCGGCAGTATCGAATCTCATGCACCGCACCTGGCTTGTACAGGTCGAGCCACCCTGCTTCCTCTTCGGCCAGATCACTCGCCGCCTGCTCTGACAGCTCGCCGATATCGATACCCATGCTCGCTGCTGTTGTGAATACAGCGACGAGCGCGTGCTTCAGTTCCATTGCGTGCTTGTCGGTCATGTCGGAACCCTCGTGGGTTTAGACTTAAGTTTGCTTCACGCAGATTCAATAGAGTCGGCAGTCACCTCAATTTCACTGACGGCCTAAGCAACATCCTCTGCTCCATAGGCTGCGTCGTTGAGCATCCAATCGATCGATGCCTCACATAACGAGTCCAGCTCCAATCCTTGCTTCATAGCAGTGGCAAGCACGGCTTTTAACGCCAACCTAGACACCTCTTCCGTGCTTGCGCCCATGACTCACTCCTTTGGCTTGAGCTTTAAGCATAGCCCATTACCTCTTCAACAACTTGCGCCACCTCATCCGGTACCGGAAGGGCTGCGCCTAACTGGAATCCGATATGAGTCAGCTCCACCAGATACTGGTCGGCGACTGCATCGAGATGATGCGGACGCTGCCAGACCAGTCAGTGCACACATGTGTGACCAGCCTGCCCTACTTCGGTCTGCGCGACTACGGTGTCGAGGGCCAGATCGGCCTTGAGGAAACGCCGCCAGAATTTATTGCCCGGCTGGTCGATGTGTTCCGTGAAGTTCGTCGGGTACTACGGGACGATGGCACGGCCTGGGTTAACATGGGCGATAGTTACGCATCGATATCAGGAGGCTACGCAAAGGGTAGACAGGCTGGCAAGCACGGAGCGGTTTCGACGGCGACCAGAGGTGCAGTGCTACGCGGCCAGAGACCCACGCCCCCAGAGGGATTCAAGCCAAAAGATTTGATGGGCATGCCGTGGCGCTTAGCTTTCGCGCTGCAGAACGATGGCTGGTATCTGCGGCAGGCCATCATTTGGCAGAAGCCAAACCCGATGCCAGAATCCACCCGAGACCGATGCACTAAGGCCCATGAATACATCTTCCTGCTAAGCAAATCGCGCCGTTATCACTGCGATATGCAGGCGATCCGGGAGCCAGCGGCCGAATCCAGTATCACCAGATGGGCGCAGGATCTCGAGCAACAGTCCGGCAGTGACAGGGTGCCCGGAAAAACCAACGGGCCGATGAAGGCCGTCGGTGGTGAGCGATCTAGGCGTGAGAGTTTCCAGCGAGATGATTCAAAACGGGAGAAAGCCATCCCAGGCCAGAGCAAAGGCACCCACCGGCCAGATCGGGCTGAAAGTGAATGGGATGTTGCGAGCCGGAATAAGCCCAGCGTGTGGACCGTGCCGACTCAGGGCTTCAAGAGTGCCCACTTCGCCACATTTCCGCCCGACCTTATACGGCCATGCATTCTGGCCGGAGCGCCGCGCGGTGGAGTCGTGCTTGATCCGTTCGGCGGAGCCGGTACCACCTCACTTGTTTCAATGCAGGAGGGTCGCAGATCAATTATCTGCGAGCTGAACCCTGACTACGCGACACTTGCCCGCGCTCGAATAGACTCAGCCTGGCTGGATGGGGCTGCTCAGATGGACGTGTTCCAAGACGCAGTGCCCGCTGCCTAAAGGGGTGCTGCCCGTCACTGCGAGCGCGAAGAACAATGCTGTCCCCAACCTCACAAGCGCGGCTACCAGGTTCACCCACTCAGTAATTCTTTTCATTTTTGCAGTGCTCCAGCGCATTTGAGGCTGAAGTGTCTGCGACCTCTAAACCCCGTTCCACTTGGGGTTTTTCCAACTCAACGAATCACGCCACACCGGCGAGGATGATCTATGTCCGAACAACCGATTGACCAGAAGAAGCTAGAGCGAGCCATCCGCAAAATCAAACACTGCTTGGCACTCGCTCAAAGCTCCAACGAGAACGAAGCGGCAACGGCAACGGCAATGCGCCAGGCGCAAGCGCTGATGCGCGAGTACCAGTTGAGCGAAACGGACGTTAAGTTGAGCGACGTCGGCGAAGTTGAATCGTCGATGTCGCGCGCTGAAAGACGGCCGGTCTGGGACCGGAACTTGAGCGCGATGGTCGCGCAAGTCTTCAACTGCAAAGCATTGCGGTACCAACACTGGTGCAATACCAAGCGTCGCCGCGTTGAGCGCGCAGTATTCGTTGGCGTCAACCCCTCTCAGCATATCGCATTGTATGCGTACGAAACCCTGCTCGCGAAGCTCACACAAGCCCGAAGCGAATACTCGTCCGGCGTGCGCGCTGGTCGGCACCGCCGCAGCTATTCACCAGCAACAGCTGGCGACCATTTCGCAATCGCTTGGGTCAACGAGGTCCACAGCAAGCTGCATGCCCTGGTCCCTCGCGGCGAGGAAGGTCAACTGCTTGAGCAGAAACAGGCCGGATAAGAGCTGGTAGCGGTGGAAGCGCAGTACCAGCCCCTAATCGCTGAATACCTCGCCGACAAGAAGGTCGGTGAAGCACGTAAAGCCAAGGAAGCGGAGCTTGATCTGAACGCACAGATCGCCGGAATGCTCGCCGGACGAAGGGTCGAGCTGCATGCCGGGCTTGCCTCGGGAACCGAAGAGCTACTCGCGCTATCCGCCAGCGCCTAAAACAAACCACCGGCGAGGGCACAGATGAACCCCTACCTGGTCACAGGCCCGGTCCAGATCGGGCTGAGTGGTGGCCGAACCAGCGGCCACATGGCCTGGAACATACTGGAAGCACACGACTGTAAATGTCGTTGCCAACGCTGACACCTATCGTTTCTGCTTCGTAGAAAAGAACCGGATCGACGCGTTTTCCAGAATCGCCGCACGCCCCAATGCCCAACGAGCGGAACTCATTGCCACTCTCTTCGGCATGGATCAGTTCAATGAGTTCGTGGGCCATTTCAATGAGAGCATCGATGCGCAGCTTATCCTTCTCGGCGAACAACAGACCACATTGACTGCTCGCAGAAATGCGTTGGCAGCAGATAGAATGACCGTTGAAAATGAAGCGGCGTCGCTGCACGAAAACCATCCAACGTATAGTCCGGTGCTTTTCCGGCGCGTCTATCAAACACAGTCTCCCCATCTGACATCTTGAAACGGGACTTCCCATGAGCGGAAAAACCTGCCGCACGCATCACAGACCCCACTAGTTGCCCTCTCCCGGGACATGGCACTAATCCAATGGTCAGTGGCTCCCCCGATGTGAATTTTGATGGACTTGCTGCCGCTCGGATGACCGACAAATCCGCCTGTGGAAGTCCAATCACGGGAGGAGTCAGCTAAACTGTCTTCATCAACGGCTTGAACGCTGCTACAAAAGACAGCACTGGCGGTCACGGCAATGTCGTAGTGGGTGGTTCCGGGACAGTCACCATTGGAGACACTTTCGTACCAGCACCTTTCAGCGGCCTGCTGCCGATGCCTGTGCACTTTAGCGACAAGATCAAATTAATCGACGCGCTGACGCCAGCTTCGAATATGGAACCAGTGATTCGATGGGATCCACACACGTCGTGAGTTCACACTTGGCAGAAACCATAAAACTATTTCTGGAAGATTGAAAAATGGCAGCAGAGCAAGTCAATCTTCTCAATGGCAACACCGCGAGCTTGGCAGTAACGCCGACTTTGACAGTTGTGAAGGACCAGACTGTCAAGACGGCACCCGTTCCAGTAAAGAAGGCTATGAACATACTCCGTAGCGTCACTTGCTTCGCAATACTTCTCTGCACTGGCTGTGCAAAAACGGCCAACATTCCACCAACCGACCTAACGTTATCGTCTTTCGGGCCTGGCCCCAGCAACCTGTTTACTGCCCGCTTTAGCTCTACGGTGGATTTGCAGAACGCTTTCAATGACTACGAAAATTCCAATCAGCTCACACCTACCCTGATCTGCTCTCTCAACCAAGACATGGAATTTTTATCGGAGCATTCAATAGCTATAAAAGCCGAAGGACGGGTGACCGCGGACAGTAAAACGAAACCCAATTATAAGTTTTCTTCCGAGCTTATCTTTTACTACACCAATCCGAATGGAACTCAACGCGACTTGAATGACTATGACTCCTTCAAGCCCCTGCTTGCGTCGCAAACTTCAATTCCATGCAAGGTCCGCATCACCGCCTATGGGTATAAAGCCTATTACACTAATACGTTACTCATCCCCTCCAGGCTCATGATTGAGCAGATGTTTAAATAAACATCGTAAAAGACTGGGCGGTTGAACACAACGCTCAGGACTTGCGGTTGATGGTCTGGCCTTTCCGTTCAATGTACGCGCTGCGCGGATGTACGCCGAGTTCGGGTTCGAGAACCGTGCATACGAAATGGGAATGCGCCTGACGACGGATTGAAGTTCTCCATCAGTTGATCCAGTCAAGGAAAATAAAAACAATGAAAAAAGCTTTCATCACCCTGCTTCTGATCTGTCTCTCCGGCCGCGCAATCGCTGACGGCAACCCTATCGGCTTCCAGTCCTCGACCCTGCCAAACCGCAATTGATCGAAGACAGCCCAGTGTTCGTTGGTGCCCTCGCCGTACGCAATGCGCCAGCGGCTGCCGGCGAACACCCGTTTGCTCTCCGGGGTACGGAATGATTTGCCAGGATGGCGACGACGGGCGATCACGTGAGGTGATTCATCAACAAGTGACGTCGCTGATTAGCGAATTTCTGGGTCCGGCGCCTCGTAATGAGCGGTAGCCTCACGTCGGTAGGTTTTTGACTATCGTATTCCAGCATATCGACCTGCCGAAGCTGCCGAAACAGGCTTTTCCCTATTTCGACAGGCCATAACATCAAGTGAGGGAGCGGCATGCCAGTCATCCGTGAAGAACAGATGAAGTGTTAGAGCTGGACAGCATGCAGCAACGCAAGCGAAGGCTAAGTGCGCGCCTTCCAATGTTCGTGGTTGAAGAATTCGATTTATCCGCGTTAATTGAGCGCATTTCTATAGTCGGCTTGATCTAAATACCTCGCAGAGGTGGCCATCCGCAAGGGGTTGAAAGGAGCCTGTGAGGCAAGCCTCTTTCGGCCCCACCCCGGAAGTCCAAAGCTACCTCCGGGAAGACCAATACTGCCCTAGCGGTCCCGCTAGAGGCGTTACACTGGAAACCACAAAGCGTCATACTGAATTTCAGCCAAAATATTCGTTTATGTGGAACTCTACAATCGCGGGCGTACGGGGGCAGAATTGGGGGCACATCTGAGGGCCTGCTTTGGATGGTTTGAAAAGGATGCCCCCAGCCTGATACTCAACAATCTCCTTCTCGAAAAATCACCTGCGACAGCTTCCTACCTTCATTGAATGTAGATATCGTACGTATTCCCAGCAGAATGCATGGCACATTTATACCCAGATAACGTAATACATAAAGGTAACCCGCGCTCGGGCTGCGCCCCATTCTCAGAGTTACTTTGAGCTTAGGCTCGTACGCCGCGAGGACCGCAAATTACCAAATGGAAATTCCGTGAATAATACGCTCACGTTGTAGACGCTTCACGATTGTCATAAAACATCCCTAAGCACTAGAGGAGTAGTAACGTCCGTTAAAGCATCATTGTGGGTTATTAATCGTCGTGAACGGGATTCACCGAGGATCAATTGAAGTATTTATGAGTCTGGATCAGCGTACGTTCGCCGATCCGCAGCTCATATCAGTTCATATAAAAATAGTCACACGACGAATCGGTTTACCAGCTGATTCAGATTAACTGCTAGCTTGGACATTTCGCCGCACGCACTGGCCGTTTGACTAGCCCCTGCTGCACTCTGGGTTGCCAGCTCGCGAATGCTGACTAGATTGCGGTCAACCTCACGCGCCACATGCGATTGCTCTTCAGAGGCGGTCGCGATCAGCAGGTTACGTTCGTTGATCTGAACAATGGCCGTGGCGATTTGATCCAGCGAGGTACTGGCCTCCTGGGCGACGCCCAGTGATTCAGTCGCCAGATCCCTGCTCGTATTCATCGCCTTCACCGCCTGATCAGATTCGTTCTGAATGGCAGCGATCATTTGCTCGATTTCCTGAGTCGACACCTGCGTGCGATGGGCCAATGCCCTCACTTCGTCAGCCACCACCGCAAACCCACGGCCTTGCTCGCCTGCTCGTGCAGCCTCGATCGCAGCGTTCAACGCCAACAGGTTGGTCTGCTCGGCAATCGCGCGAATGACTTCGACAACTTTACTGATGCCCTGAGCACGATCTGACAACCCTTGAATCTGTTCACTCGTGTTTTCAACGTTACCGTTCAGCTTTTGAATGGACTTCAGCGTCTGCGCCACCCGCACCTGACCGACCTCGGTATAACCCTGAGTACGCTTGGACTCTTCGGACGCCGACTCTGCGTTGCGAGCAACCTCATCAACGGCCGCGCTCATTTCCGTGACCGCTGTTGCCGCTTGATTGACCTCATCGTTCTGGGCAACAAGGCCGCGACTCGATTCCTCAGTGACTGCCGTCATCTCCTCTGACGCCGAGGCCAGTTGGGTGGATGAATCAGAGATCTGCATGATCGTGTTGCGCAGGTTCGTTTGCATCTGTGCGAGCGCTTTCAACAGTCGCCCGGCTTCATCAGTGCCGCTGACCTGTATCTCTTTAGAGAGATCACTGGCCGCGATGCGTTCAGCGACGGACAGGGCATCGTTGATGGGCGACGTAATACTTTTCGTCAGCAGCATGGCCAACCCGACCGTCAGGACAACAACGCCCGCAATAATGCCTATAACCAGCAAGAGACCTTCATTGTAAAGATCGGTAGCGTTCTGCCCGGCCTTCGCTGCGCCTTCGTTGTTAAAGGTGGTCAGATCCTTGATCTGTTGTTCCATCGTATTAGTCAGCGGACGGATGCCTGTACTTACCAGGCTGACCGCAGCCGCAATGTCACCCTGCCGCATCAGCGGTTCGAGAAGATCCAATTGCCTGGAGTACGCATCAGCGCTGTTTTTTACCTGCGTATAAAACGTGCGCTCGCTGTCTTCCCCGACGAGGGAATCGTACTGCGCCACAGCATCGGTGAACGCCTTACGGTAGCCAGGGAAGTGTTCAATTGTCTTTTGAATGGACTGAGGGTCGGCAAGACCACGCTGTGTTTCGAGCCTCAAGCGAAGCACCGTAGCATTCATCAATGCCGTCTGTCGGATGCTGGCCATCCAGTTCAGTTCGACTTCCTTTTCCGAGTCCCTTAGCTTGCCCATCTGCACCACGGCAAACACGCCAAGCACAGAGACCAACGCAATAATCAACGCGAAAAACAGGGCCGCGCGTGGTGCTACGTTGAGATTTCTAAGACGCATATAACAGTCCTATTTTCTAGCTAATAGTTGACGTACTCCAAAGGCTATCGACTCAAAGTTAAAAACTTTTAGGCTTGCGTTGACCGGAGGCTTTCGGCCGAAATTTTCGAAAATTGATCAGTCGCCCAGACGGCAACTTCAAATCGTTACGAGCCTGAATGCACGGGGACTAAATCGGCCGCCCGATGTGCAACACACACCGGGTGACCAAAGTTTATTCAAGGACGAGTGCCAACTTCGGCTTCTTGCGCGGTCCACGGTTTGACCTGCTCGCTGAGTGTCAGGCCCAAGCCCGGACGCTTAGGAACCAGCATGCGGCCGTCACGGGTTTCCAGGCGCTCGTTGAAGAGCGGCTCAAGCCATTCGAAATGTTCGACCCACGGCTCGGTGGGGTACGCAGCCGCCAAGTGGACGTGTAGCTCCATGGCAAAATGCGGAGCCAACATAAGTCCCGCTTGCTCGGCCATTGAGGCGACCTTAAGGTAAGGGGTAATGCCACCTACTCGTGGTGCATCAGGCATCAGGAAGTCAGCGCCGCGATGCTTGATAAACTCGGCGTGCTCGGCAACGCTGGTAAGCATTTCACCCGTGGCAATAGGCGTATCGAATTGTTGAGCCAGAGCGGCGTGGCCCTCAGCGTCATAGCAATCCAGCGGCTCCTCAATCCAGATCAGGTTGTACTCTTCGAATTGGCGGCACATTCGCTGGGCAGTCGGGCGGTCCCATTGCTGGTTGGCATCAACCATCAGAGGGAAGTTGTCTCCTAGATGTTTGCGCACGTTGCTGACACGCTCTATATCGATGGCACAATCCGGCTGTCCGACTTTCAGTTTGATACCACCAATGCCCTTTTCACGTGACAGATCGGTGTTCTTCATCAACTGGTCAAGCGGAGTGTGAAGGAAACCGCCCGAGGTGTTGTAGCAGCGTATCGAATCACGTTCTGCGCCGAGCAATCGGGCTAGCGACAAGTTGGCGCGCTTGGCTTTCAAATCCCACAGTGCCACGTCGAAGGCACCAATGGCCTGAGTGGACATGCCGCTGCGGCCTACCGACGCACCGGCCCAGCAAAGTTTGGTCCAAAGCTTGGAAATGTCACTTGGGTTCTCCCCAATAAGCGCCGGGGCGATTTCCTTGGCATGGGCGAATTGACCCGGCCCGCCTGCACGCTTGGAGTAGCTGAAACCAAGGCCACGGTGACCATCAATGGTTTCAATTTCAGCGAACAGGATGGCGATCTCGGTCATCGGCTTTTGCCGTCCCGTTAGCACTTTGGCATCGCTGATGGGGTTGGCCAGAGGCAGAATTACCGAGGATACCCGAACCCAGGCAATACGATCCTCGTCGGAGGACTTGATAGATTCTTGTTGTGCAAGCATGGAGCTCTCCTTAGCAGTGATGAAGTCTTGAAAGAGATCAAGTGCGCAGAATCTCGTCGATCGCACTCTTCTTCGGACGCATGGCGCTGTAGACCTGCCAGATGATGAAAACCAGCGCCAGACCCAGGAACGAGGCGGCGATGGGGTTGGCAAGAAATGCCAGGAAATTGCCATCCGAAAGCATCAGTCCACGACGCAGGTTGGTTTCAGCCATAGGCCCCAGAATGAAACCGATAATAAAAGGTGCTGCGGGCATGCCTGCCTTGACGAAGCCATAGCCAAGGACACCGAACAACAAAATCGACCAGACATCGAACAGGCGGCTGGACAAGCCAAAAGCTCCGACGACACAGAGCACCAGAATGATCGGCAGCAAAATGTGTTTGGGCACATCCAGCAGTTTGATGAACAGGCGCAGGCCGTAGAATTCCATGAATAGCATCATGAAGGTGGCGACGATCAATGCAGCAAAGATCGTGTACACCAGCGGACCCTGGCTGATAAATAGCAGCGGCCCTGGCTGGATACCGTGTATCAGAAAACCGCCCAGCATGATCGCGGTAACGGTGTCACCGGGAATCCCCAGAGTCATCAAAGGCATCATTGCGCCGCCGATACCTGCGTTGTTAGCCGTCTCACTGGCCACGACCCCACCGATGTTGCCTTTGCCGTACGAGTCTGGGTCCTTCGCGCGCTTTTTGGCGATGATATACGCCACCAGATTTGAAGTGCCCGCACCAATGCCCGGCAAAATGCCAATCCCCAAGCCTATTAGCCCGGAGCGAAAAGCATTGGGAATTTGCTGGCGAAACTCTTTGAGTGAGAAGCCGAAGCCTTTGATGTTTTTCATGCTGACTGAGCGCGCCTTGCCTTGTTTGGCGTGTCGGCCGTTTTCCGCAAGCTTGATAATCTCGGCCACCGCAAACATGCCGATCATTACCGTGAGCATGGAAAAGCCACCGTTCAGTTCAGGGAAGCCGAAGGTGAAGCGGCGGATAGCTTCAACCGGGGCGATGCCCACGGTAGAAACGGCAAAGCCCAGTGCACCCGCAAATAACCCTTTGGCCATGGACCCCGCAGACAGCGTGGCGATCAGGGTCAAGGAAAACACCGCGATCGCAAAATATTCATGAGGACCGAAACGTAAAGCGACCTTGGCCAGCTGCGGAGCGATGAACATTAGCGCCGCAATACTGAACAGGGTGCCCAGGAAGGAAAAGACGATGCCAATGCCCAGCGCCTTGACGCCATGGCCCTGCTCCATCAGCGGCCCACCATCGAACACCGTCGCAATTGATGAAGGTGTCCCGGGAATCTTGAGCAAGATCGCTGAAATGAGACCTCCCGAGGTGGCACCGATGAACAGCGACACCAACAACGAAAGACCGGCCTGAGGCCCCATGGTAAATGTCAGCGGCAGGCACAGTGCGACGGCCATGGTGGCAGACAAACCGGGCACGGCACCGAAGACGATGCCTACGGCCACGCCGATGGCCATGAGCAACATGATATTGATTGAGAAAACTGCACCGAAGCCTTGCTGTAACAAGTCGAGCATGCTCGAGACTCCTAGAAATTCATCAGACCAGCGGGCAGCATCAAATCGAAGGCCTCGCGGAACAGCAGGTAGATGACGGCCGAGGTCGCCAAGGCGATCAGGGCGTAAGTAACGTGTCGTACCTTATGGTCGTGCGGCGTCAACACGATGAACTGCAGATACAGATAGACCACGGTCATGATCGGAAAACCGACCGGATTCATCAGCGCGATATATCCCACGATCAGCGCCAGCGTCTTGACCACGGTTTTCACATCAATCGCAGTACTCGTCTCCTCTGCATCGATCTGGGGAAGGTTGTCGGCTGGTGCTTGAGGTGTGGAAAAAGCACTGACGAGCTGTATGACGGCAAGGAGGCAGAGCATCCCCGCCAACAGCGCTGGAACGAAAGCGGCATCGATACCGGAGTGAGTCGGTAGTTTGAGCGTCATCAGTAAGTAGGCTAGCGCGGTGCCAAGCATGGCAGCGCCAATAATCAGCTCTTTTTTCTTGCAAGTAGCCATCGAAAAACCTCGGTTAATAGTCCAAGCGATACGGGCTGGCGATAAGGCCAGCCCTTCTCAGGTTTCACTTGGTGCGCAGAGCATCCTTGAATTGCATGAAGTCATCGCGGGTCTTGGCGAGGATTTTCTTGGACTCTTCGGTCCCGTAGTAGGCAACCGGCTGCTTGAACTTCTTCAGTTCCTCGGCATATTCGGGCATTTCGCTGATCTGTTTCATGATGTCAGCCATCTTGCCCACAATCGCTACGTCAGTGCCCTTCGGGAACGCTACGACATAAGGCTTGTCGATGGTGAAGTCGACACCTTGCTCCTTGAAGGTCGGGACGTTACCCAGCATAGCGTTGCGTTCGTCATTAGGCTGGCCTAGAGCAACCATTTGCCCGCCGTTGACGTAGTCTTGTACCGAGCCGTAACTGATGGCGCCGAGGTCAATGCGCGCGCCAAGTAGCGCGACAACTTTCTCCGATACGGTGCCGGCATCAACCATCTTCAGTTTGACGCCGGTTATTTTCTCGAACATCAGGCCCTGAATATGCGAGAAGTTACCCATCTCGGTGCCGTAGGTAACGCTTTCTGGCTTGGCCTTGGCCTTGGCGATCAGGTCCTTGACGCTGGTCACTCCGGATTGAGTAGAGGCCACGAAGACCGCGCCCTTGTCGACCCCGGCGATGCACGAGATATCAAACGCTTCGAAGCTGTCATCAGAGAGCCCCGCCACTTCGTTAACGATCAGTTGCCCTGGATGTGTGAAGAGGATCGTGTTCCCGTCCGCTGCCGCACTTTTTACCTGCTCAGCAGCCAGCGTGCCTCCGCCTCCGGCAACGTTGGTCACCACCATGGTCTTGCCGGTGATCTTGTTGAAATACTTGGCCATCATGCGTGCATTGAAGTCGGTATCACCGCCGGGGTTGGCAATAACGACGACCTGCACCGGGCGAGTCGGCCATTTCACATCTGCTGCGAAGGCCATGCTGTTTGAGGTGATAGCACCCATGCCAACAAGTGCAGAAAGGAGAGAGACGCGAATTGTTTTTATCATTGGAATGCTCCGGTTTTAAAAAGCTGATCGAACGTGTGGGGCTCGGCGAAGTTGTAACTCTTTATGTCAGCGCACCGAATTACATACGGGTGACCGCTATCAGTGGTGGGTGCATTAGGCGTTCAAGGCGTTCCCCGTCATTGCGCAGGTCGCTACTGCACAAATCAGAAACAGTGAATCGACCGCTGATAAATGAACGCACAGTGGCCCGCGAACTGCTGGTTGGCAAAGACCTGTGTGTGGAGAATTGGAAATGCTGAGCGCCCTGCTCTGCCGGGCTTTGCAGCCAAACGACGGCATGGTCTGGGCGTGAACATAGATGGGGAATCAAGGAATACTGCGTGCTGCTTTCAAGACGCGCGACGAGGGTCGTCAGCATGATCTGAGCCTCAATTATTATTATTTTTTGTCATATGTTGTCATATGACTTGAGCTTTTCTACCAAGCAGCCGTACTGCTGTCAATGTGCGATCGGCTGGTGATAAATACCTTTCAACTGTCTGTCGTGAACTCCGATCATAGAAGCGCTATGGCTTCAGTCCCAGAATTGAAGACATTCAGGCACGAATAACTTCAGGTCAGTTAAAAGATGTGTTTTTTTGAGTCGTACGATAACTTACCCGTCTCGGACTATCCCAGCTCATGCTGACCAGGCGAGCAGGCGTCACCGGTCAGCTTCGCGGAGTCGAAAACAAAAATAACAACGTGTTCGATCATTGGAAGATCAAGCCATATGCCTGAAACCAAACCGGGCCGGGTCCGTTACTCGATCCTGCTGATGCTGTTTTTTGTCACATCAGTGACGTTCGCCGACCGCTCCAGCCTGTCCATTGCCGGTTCTGCCTTGCAGGCTGATTTAGGAATTGACGCGCTGACCCTCGGCTATATTTTCTCGGCGTTTGGCTGGGCCTACGTGATCGGCCAGATTCCTGGAGGCTGGCTGTGCGACCACTTTGGTGCGCGTCGGGTGTACGGCATCGCGCTGTTCAGTTGGTCGCTATTTACCCTGATACAGGGGTTTGTCGGCGTGTTACCGCTGAGCTGGACAATCGTCAGCCTGTTCCTCCTCAGGATGGCGGTGGGCTTTGCCGGCGCCCCCTGTTTCCCAGGTAACGCCCGGATAATTGCCGCCTGGTTTCCAAGCGCAGAGCGCGCCACGGCAACGGCCATTTCCAGTTCAGCGCAATACTCTGCCACGGCGATCTTCGCCCCCTTGATGGGCTGGGTCGTCCAGGCCATGGGCTGGCAGTACGTGTTCATCGTGCTCGGTGGATTTGGTCTGCTGTTCAGCATCCTCTGGTTCAGGGTCATCCATGGGCCACGTGAGCATCCGACGATCACCCAGGCCGAATTCAGCCATATAGCATCCGGTGGCGGATTGCTGGACCTTGAGCCTCGCGTGGGTGATGCCACCGAATCGCAGTGGCGTTACCTCAAGTTGCTACTGAGCCACCGAACGCTGATAGGCCTTTACCTGGGCCAGTACTGCAACAATGCGATCACCTATTTTTTCCTGACGTGGTTCCCCGTTTATCTGGTGCAGGCGCGCGGCATGACCATCCTGTCCGCCGGTTTCTTCACCGCCTTGCCAGCGATCAGCGGTTTCGTGGGTGGCGTCCTGGGAGGTTTGATATCCGACGGTCTGCTGCGTTGGGGCTATTCCCTCACACTGGCCCGCAAGCTCCCCATCGTCTGTGGCCTGCTGCTGTCGAGCAGCATGGTGCTGTGCATTTACGTTCAGAGCGACGCAGCCGTGGTCGGGCTTATGGCCCTGGCATTCTTTGGCAAAGGCTTCGGCTCGCATGGCTGGACGCTAGTCGCCGATACCTCGCCGCGCCAGATCATCGGCCTCTCGGGCGGTCTGTTTAACACCTTCGGCAACTTGGCGGCGATCACTACGCCAATTGTGGTTGGTTATCTGGTCAGTCGCACCGGCTCGTTTGATTCGGCGTTGGTTTACGTCGCGGCCAACGCTCTGCTGGCGGTGTTTTTCTATCTGGTTGTGGTGGGCCGTATTTACCGGATTGATCTGGAGAATGGGTCGGGCGGTTCGGCCGTCAAGGATTGAACTCATCGGTTTTCATTTTGGGCTAACAATAAGAAGGAACGTGTCATGAGTCATGTGAGCGAAGCATTGATACAAGCACTTGAGCAGGTAGTCGGCTCACCGGGCCTGATCCAGGACCCAGAGCGCATGCAGAGCTATTTGAGTGACTGGCGCAACGCCTACTGTGGCAAGGCGGCGCTGGTGGTGCGTCCAGCCAGCACCGCTGAGGTCGCTGAGGTCGTACGTTTGTGTCGAGAAGCCGGCGTGGCGCTGGTACCCCAGGGGGGTAATACAGGATTGTGCGGAGGCTCGATTCCGGACAATTCGGGCACTCAGGTCGTGTTGTCACTGACGCGCATGACCGCGATTCGCGCCATCGACGCGGCCAATGAAACCATCACTGTAGAAGCCGGGGTAATCCTGCAACGCTTGCAGGAGGCTGCCACTGAAGTGGGCCGCCTGTTTCCGCTCTCGCTGGGCGCCGAAGGCAGTTGCACTGTTGGTGGCAACCTAGCGACCAACGCAGGCGGGACCGCCGTCTTACGCTATGGCAACATGCGTGACCTCACCCTGGGGCTTGAAGTGGTGCTCGCCGATGGGCGTGTGTGGGATGGTTTGCGCGGCCTGCGCAAGGACAACACAGGTTATGACCTCAAGCACCTGTTCATAGGTTCGGAGGGAACGCTGGGAATCATCACTGCTGCCGTGCTCAAACTGTTTCCCGCAGTGCGCAGTCTGACCACTGCATGGGTGGCGTTGCCAAGCCCACAGGCAGCGGTCGACCTGATCGGCCGCATGCGCACATTGTGTGGCGATCGCCTGACCGGATTTGAACTGATGTCGCGGCAAAGCGTGGAGTTCGTTCTGCAGCACGTGGCGGGTTGCAACGATCTGTTCAACGAAGTTCACCCCTGGTACGTATTGATAGAGCTCAGTGACACCCTGATTGACGCGAATCTGGGCCAAATGCTGGAAGACGGGCTGGGCGAAGCGTTAGAACAAGGTGAAACACTAGACGCCGTAGTTGCCAGCAACGAGGCCCAGGTCGCGGCACTGTGGGCATTACGCGAAGGCATATCGGAAGCCCAGAACCATGAAGGCCCTAGCCTGAAACACGATATCAGTGTGCCCGTCAGCAGCATTCCCGCATTCATTGAGGCAACTGACCGTAAGCTCAAAGAAGCTTTTCCGGGCGTGCGAATTGTCGCTTACGGGCACGTCGGGGACGGCAACCTGCATTACAACATCAGCAAACCTGTGGGCACAGAAGATGTACCTTTCAAAGCCCATGCCGACGCGATCATGCACGTCATTTACGATGCAACAGTCGCGTTTGCAGGCAGCATCAGCGCCGAGCATGGTCTCGGACAAGCCAAGCGGGACGCCGCTCAGCACTACAAGGCGCCGCTGGAACTGGAACTGATGCGAACCCTCAAGCAAGCCCTTGACCCGGACGGTTTAATGAACCCCGGCAAACTGCTGTAACACCGGGGCCCGGCCAAAAAGCTTGGGGGTGAGATGACGTTTCAAGCTCTTTTATGAAACGTTATCTTCCCCCAAATCAAACCTATGACTGCTGCAACCGAAGAGGCGGCCAGCACGCTGAGCTTGGCGGAGGACAGTAATGCAGCATCGGAAAACGCCAACGATGCAATAAAAATAGACATAGTGAAGCCAATCCCTGCCAGCAGACCAACTAGCCCTACTCCACTCCACGTCACACCATCAGGCAACTTGCAGATGTTCAGTTTGACCAGAGCAAAGCTGGCCAGCATAACGCCCAACGGTTTTCCAAGCACCAACGCCAGCATCACGCCCATAAACACCTTCTGGGAAAGCGCCTCATCCAGATTGGCGCCCGCAAAGCTCACCCCGGCGTTAGCCAGTGCGAACAGGGGCATGACGCCAAAAGCCACCCAAGGGTGCAACCCAACCTGGATTCGCTGAACGGGTGGCAGCACTTCGCGCTGCGCGTGGCGCAATTGCTTGAGTGGTTCTGCGACGGCCTGCGGATTATCTTTGGCCTGAGAAAAGCGGTCCATTAACTCATGGAAGGTCCGCCCGATTGTTTCCAGTGGACGCTCCGTTGCGGGCTTGGAGTTCACCGGGGTCATGAGCCCAAGGATCACTCCCGCCAGCGTTGGATGAACTCCAGTCTTCAGCAGGCCAAACCAGACGATGGCACCCGGCACAACATAGGCATATGCCTTGCCTATGCCCATTCGCTGTAAAACCAATACCAGCGCCAAACCGCCCAACGCGACTACCAGCCCTAGATAATCCAGGCTCTCGGTGTAAAAAATCGCGATGATCAAAATCGCGACGATGTCATCAATAATGGCCAGTGCCAACAGCAGAATCCGCACGCCACTTGGGATAGATTTCCCCAGCAAGGCGAGTACTCCGACGGCAAAAGCAATGTCAGTCGCGGTAGGCACAGCCCAGCCAGCACTCGCCTCGCTACCGTGATTAAGCAGCGTGTAGATGATCGCCGGCATCATGACACCGCCCAGCGCCGCCCCTAAAGGCAGTGTCGCGAGTTTCATATTCGCCAGTGCGCCGTCCTTGATCTCTTGGCGGATTTCAGCGCCAACCACCAAAAAGAAGATCGTCATCAGGCCATCATTCACCAGAAAATGAAGTGAGCGGGAGACGCTGAAATCACCCACCCCCAAGGTGACCTGCGTGTGCCAGAAATGCTCATAGGATTCGGCGACCGGACTATTGGCCCAAATCAGCGCCGCCAAGGCCGCGAGCAAAAGTACGATCCCGCTGACCGCTTCAATATGAGAGAACCGCTCCAGCGCAGAAAACGCACGTTCGGTTAAAACCTGAGGACGGGGAATAGCTGCAGAGGCCGAGTTTTTTTCAGACACAATAAAGCTCCGTTGGCGGCCCGACCAACGTTTGATTTTAACCTGCGCAGTGCCGTATGCAACAACGCACCCAGCGCGATCATAAGAAGCTGGCGGATGAGATGCAAATTGCCATGGCCTAACGCGCCATGAAACTTCTGACTTGAGGCACACTCAATCAGCCGTAGCCTGTGGCACACCTCACTGACCTCATTCACGCTTTGCCCACAACTGACCCGACATTTAAAAGGACTGATTATGATCGCTCGCTGGCGCTGGCTGCTGAGTCAACTGACCAAGCGACTGTGGTTCAGAGCCAGCCTGTTTTCCCTGCTCGGGGTCGCAACTGCATTACTTGCCGTGGTTTTCAAAGACTTCATTCCCGAGTCGCTACCCACCCGAATCGGTGCCGACGCTGTCGACAAGATTCTGGGAATCATCGCCTCCAGCATGCTGGCTGTCACCACCTTCTCGCTGAGCACTATGGTGACGGCCTATGGCGCTGCGAGCAGCGGCGTTACGCCACGTGCGACGACGCTGGTGATGGAAGACACCACCACACAAAACGCGCTTGCTACTTTTATTGGCTCATTTCTGTTCAGCCTGGTAGGCATCATTGCGCTGAGTACCGGTGCCTACGGCAGGCAAGGCAGAGTGCTGCTGTTTGCCGTGACCATCGTGGTGGTCATCCTCATCGTCTACACCTTGTTGCGCTGGATCGATCATTTGTCCAAGCTCGGGCGTGTCGGCGAAACCATTGACCGGGTGGAAAAGGCTGCAATCGAAGCTATCAGTAAGAGGGGTCAATGGCCTTATCTGGGTGGTACGGTTTACCCGGTAGATAACGCGCTTGCCTCCTCTGCACAATCGGTCAAAAGTCGCGACACAGGTTATGTGCAACATATCGATGTACATGCTTTGGGGCTCATCGCCAAAGCGCGACAGCTGAAAATCTATCTGGATATTCTGCCGGGAAGCTTTGTCCACCTGGGCATGCCCCTTGCTCACACAGTGGCCCTGAGCAATAAGACGGCTGACGAACACTATCCATTGGAGGAGAAAATTCTCGAGGCCTTGACGCTGGGGGTTCGTCGAACTTTCGAACACGACCCACGGTTCGGGCTTTCGGTCCTTTCCGAAATTGCTTCACGCGCCCTCTCACCAGCAGTCAATGATCCGGGGACTGCTATCGACGTCATTGGTCGGGGAGTCAGAACCCTCACTTGCTGGGCGCAACCGCAACAACGCGTTTCGCAGATCGACTCGGACTGTGAGCAGGTTTACCTGCGTGGCCTGACAGTGGACGACTTGTTCGATGACTTCTTCGCCCCCATCGCCAGAGATGGTGCGCCGCTACTGGAAGTGGATGTGCGTTTGATGAAAGCCCTTGTCAGCCTCTCGCAGATCAATCCGGTGCTATTCCAAAAGCCATGTGCCAGGCACGCGGATCTTCTACTCAAGCGCGCCAATAGCGCGCTCACTCTGCAAGAGGATAAAGATCAACTCCGCGCACTGGCCCGGCCTTTTGCGGTTTAGCCTACTGCCTGGCTTGGCGCGGCATCAAATCATCCAACGAAGCCTTAATAAAGCCGCGAGCCAACTGCTGATACAGCTCAGGCCCCATTCTTGAACTCACTGCCTTGGCGATCAGGGCGACAGCCATAAGGCTGATCACCATAGAATGGCTGTCAATCATCTCCATGACGATGATCGCGGACGTGATGGGCGACTGGGTAACAGCAGCCAAAAAACCGACCATGCATAGGGCGATCATGGGCTGCGCAGCCAGGCCGAACAGATCAGCGACGTTTGCACCTACGGCGGCACCCACGGCCAGGGCCGGGGCAAATATGCCGCCGGGAATGCCCGAGAAATAAGTCACCAATGTGGCAAGAAAACGCGTGATTGGGGCGTGCCACGGCAGGCTGATTTCGGAGGCAATGACATGGGACGTGATGCCGTAGCCACTGCCAAAAGACATGCCACCGCTTAGCCAACCCAATATCGCCACAATCAAGCCACAGATCCCAGCGAACCAGACAGGATGCCGGGCGCGCCACTCCCAGACTAAAAATTCACGATGTCGCTGAGGCCACAGCAACATTCGGCTAAACAACCCGCCCAACAGCCCGCAGCCGACACCGATCGCCATCACTGGTACGACAATATCGACATTGATGCCCTCTATGTCGAAGTGACCGAAGTAGTTGTAATTACCTTGCAAGGCAATTGCGACCATCCCCGACAGGATAATGGTACTGAGCAGCACCCCGCTGGTGCGGGTTTCCAGCTTGCGTCCCAGCTCTTCCACAGCGAAGGCGATGCCGGCCAGCGGGGTGTTGAACGCAGCGGCAATACCTGCCGCACCACCGGCCAGAATGAGGTCCTCAGCGCGAATGATCCGTGCATTGGGCAAGAACCGATGAAAGAAATGCATGATCGAGGCCGCGACCTGCACGGAAGGGCCTTCGCGCCCAGCCGAAAAGCCTCCAGTTAACGCCAACGTGCCGAGCCCTATCTTGGCGAAGGCTATCCGTAGCGACAGAAGACCGTCCACGCGTTTGCCTTGATGAACCAGCCGGGTGGCCGCAATCACCTGCGGGATTCCACTGCCCTGAGCGCCGACAAAGAAACTCGTAGTGAGCCACACCACCAGCATGCCGATCAGGGGCGTGTAAATGAAGGGTAGCCAAGGCCGCTCGGCAGTTTGCTGGGCAAATTGGGCCAAAGCCATATCGGCCAAACGAGCAAACATAACCACCAGCAGGCCCGCCATGGTTGCGGCCGCCCACAGCGTGATACGGGTGCGCCATCGCATCGAGGCGAAACGGCGGCGTATCAGCATTATTGGTGTAATCACTCAATGGTTTCCAGTTGCGGTTCAGCATGATGTGTCAGCAAGACTACTCAAATTAACGACGACGTCCAAACACAAACCGTCGATGTTTATACGCCCAGCCGCTGACAACCTGCGCGCAAAGTTCTCGCGACACACTTGCGAACAGATTGGCTAGCAAGTCGCCACCTTTTTCGCCTGCATCAACTACAGTGCAATGACTCTGAATAAAAGCCATAACAAGACGGAGCATTCCCAATGCGAGTAACACAGCGCTTCACCCTTCTGGCCGCTGCGGCAACCCTGGCAGTTGCCACCACCACTGCACAGGCTGCACCGGTGTTTATCAACGTACTTACCGGTGGCACAAGCGGGGTTTACTATCCAATCGGGGTAGCCCTTTCACAAATCTACGGGGAAGCAATACCCGGCGTGAAGACCTCGGTTCAAGCCACCAAAGCGTCGGTAGAGAATTTGAATCTGCTGCAGGCCGGGCGCGGAGAGTTGGCTTTTGCCCTCGGTGATTCGGTTGCCGACGCCAAAAATGGTGTGGAAGACGCAGGCTTCAAGGTACCGCTGACCAAGTTGCGCGCCATCGCAGGGGCCTACCCCAACTACATTCAGATCGTGGCCAGTAAGGAATCAGGCATCAAGACGTTGGCCGATCTTAAAGGCAAAACCGTGTCGGTCGGAGCCCCAAAGTCAGGCACGGAGCTCAATGCACGGGCGATCTTCAAGGCGGCCGGATTGACTTATGACGACATGGGCAAAGTGCAATACCTGCCCTTCGCCGAATCTGTCGAACTGATCAAAAACCGACAGTTGGACGCCACGCTGCAGTCTTCGGGGCTTGGTATGGCGGCGATTCGTGACCTGTCCTCGGTCATGCCGTTGAACTATGTCTCAATCCCCACCGACGTGGTGGAGAAAATTGGCAACGCTGCCTATCACAGCGCAATGATTCCGGCCAATACCTATGATGGGCAACCGGAGGCAGTACCGACGGTTGCGATCACCAATATTCTCGTTACCCGTGAAGATGTTGCGGATGAGGTTGCCTATGAGATGACGAGGCTGATCTTCGAAAACCTCACGCGTCTGGGCAACTCTCACTCAGCAGCCAAAGACATCAAGCTGGAAAATGCTGCGAAAAACCTCCCCATCCCATTGCATCCGGGTGCCGAGCGTTACTACAAAGAAAAAGGCGTGCTCTAAATAGGCAAGGTGCAGCGGTTTAATGTGCCGCTGCACCGGCACATCGCTCGATTTCAATGCAGTCATGAGGCAGGCAGCACATGAGTGAAGATCAGCACGGCATTCCCGCGAACCCGCAGGACTGGCCGAAAACCTTGTTTTATGTGGCGCTGGCGTTTTCGATCTTTCAGATCATCACCGCGGCGTTTGCCCCCATTTCCAGCCAGATATTGCGGGCCGTCCACGTTGGTTTCCTGCTTTGGGTGGTGTTTCTGAGTTATCCGGCTTACGGCAGGAAACGACCTTGGCAACCATTTGCCTGGATACTAAGCCTGGCCGGTATTGCCACCGCACTTTATCAGTGGGTATTTGAGGCGGATCTGATTCAGCGCTCCGGCGACCTGACAACCAGCGACATGGTGATCGGGCTGGTCTTGATTGCACTGGTGTTCGAGGCTGCCCGGCGGGTGATGGGGATCGCGCTCCCGGTGATCTGTGGTCTGTTCCTGGCTTATGGTTTATTGGGGGAATACTTACCCGGTGACCTGGCCCACCGAGGGTATGGCTTCGACCAGATAGTCAACCAGTTGTCGTTTGGTACCGAAGGGCTGTACGGCACACCTACTTACGTTTCCGCCACCTACATCTTTCTTTTCATCCTGTTTGGTGCGTTCCTTGAACAGGCTGGCATGATCAAATTGTTCACTGATTTCGCCATGGGATTGTTCGGCCACAAAACCGGAGGACCAGCGAAGGTAGCGGTTGTTTCGTCAGCACTGATGGGCACTATCACCGGCTCTGGCATCGCCAATGTCGTTACCACAGGGCAGTTCACTATTCCGCTGATGAAGCGCTTCGGCTACCGGTCAGCCTTCGCTGGCGGGGTGGAAGCAACCTCAAGCATGGGCAGCCAACTGATGCCGCCGGTGATGGGCGCAGTGGCGTTTATCATGGCCGAAACCATCAACGTGCCTTTTGTAGAAATCGCCAAGGCTGCGTTGATTCCCGCCATCCTCTATTTCGGCTCAGTGTTCTGGATGGTTCATCTGGAAGCCAAACGCTCCAATCTCCAGGGACTGCCCAAAGACCAATGTCCCAGCGCGCTGGGGGCAGTAAAGGAAAACTGGTACCTACTGATTCCTCTGTTGGTGCTGGTCTATCTACTATTTTCGGGACGTACCCCGCTGTTCTCCGGCATGGTTGGGCTGGCACTGACTGCCATTGTGATTCTCGGTTCGGCGATCATCCTCAGGGTGTCCAGCTTCGCTTTACGCTGCGCATTCTGGATTGCGTTGGGGGTGCTGTGCGTCGGCTTTTTCCAGTTGGGGATCGCGGTCATCTTTGCGGTCATAGCAGTTTTGGTAGTGGTCTGCTGGTTTATCAAGGGCGGTCGGGAGACCCTGACTATATGCCTGCATGCGCTGGTTGATGGCGCACGTCACGCAGTACCAGTAGGAATTGCCTGTGCATTAGTCGGCATCATCATCGGTGTGGTTTCACTTACCGGTGTTGCATCGACCTTCGCTGGCTACATTTTGGCAATTGGCCGGGACAATCTGCTGTTATCACTGATCCTCACCATGATCACTTGCCTGGTTTTGGGCATGGGGATCCCAACCATTCCCAACTACATCATTACCAGTTCAATCGCCGCACCGGCCCTGTTGGAGCTAGGCGTTCCACTGATTGTGTCGCATATGTTCGTGTTCTATTTCGGCATCCTTGCTGACCTCACCCCGCCGGTCGCTCTGGCTTGCTTTGCCGCTGCGCCGATTGCCAAAGAGACAGGATTCAAGATAAGTCTATGGGCGGTACGCATTGCTCTGGCCGGGTTTGTCATTCCATTCATGGCGGTCTATAACCCGGCACTGATGCTGCAAGGTGACAACCTGTGGATGACCGCGTACATGTTGATCAAGACAACCTTGGCCGTAGGCCTCTGGGGCATGGCCTCCACCGGGTATCTGCAACAGAAAATGCCGGTATGGGAACGCTCAATCAGCTTCATCGCCGGAGCTTTACTGGTAGTGGCTCTGCCGTTGACCGATGAGATCGGCTTCGCGCTGGGCTTATTATTGATCGGCCAGCATTACTGGCGCGCTCGTCAGTCAGGCTTGGCGAAAGCATGATCGGTTTGTGTCTGGGCCTTGCCGGCGTGGTGTGGGCCCAGCTCCCCCTCTCCCATTTCACGCTCGCCTGGACCCACACCATCGAAAAAATCCGCTGGGAGGAAGATTATCGCGTCACCGAGCAGGGCCTGCTTTTGGGTGAGGCCCGGGTCCGTGGGGCTGGCGCGGGCATGGAGATCCCGCCAGACGCACAACTTCAAAACGGCAGCTGGCATTACCAACGTCAACTATCGCCCCTGCAGCCGCTCAAACTTGCTCGCACGCCGGAAGCTGGTGACTTCCAGCTGTGTTTCGATGGCACCTGCCACTTGATGAGCGAATGGGTAGGACTACCCAGCAGCAGTGACGCGTCAATAGAGCTCTGGAGCTGTACGTAAGACCAAAGCCGCGTCTGCGACTCACCTGACAAAAAACCGGTTGGATAAAAAGCGTGTATTAATCTGCATTAAGAAAAATTTAGTTTAAAGGACGGGCTGACCGGCCCAAAATCCTGTCGCCTTTAGAAGGCATGCCATGATTGCATATTGCCTGAGTAGGCTCTTAGCACTGCGCACGCCGCATGATTTCTCATTCAATCATCAGCTCGAATGTTCAGCGTTCTGACGGACATAAACGATCGCTTACCAGACCTGTGACCGCAGCCTGGTTTACCTCATAAAGTTGTTCTCAAGGGTGGAATGGCTTCGCTCCAGAGATTGCAACTGACACTGATCCCCCGATTGCTCGGGCGGACAACCCACACCCTCGGCATCTGACAGCCGATTGATTGTTCGATCCGACCGGGGAACCAAATATCTCGTTCTACCCTCGGAACAGCGGGCATCAATACAAATGCACGCAATGCGTGCCCTAACCAAGGAGGCTCTCATGGGTCAAAATCCAAAGGATGATCTACCCGTCAATCCTCAGCCCGTCAGTGAGGACGGCATCCCTGCTCCCAGCGGAGCCGCTAATCTCATTGATACCGACTACGTCATCGGTCAGGACAACATAAAGGGTGACTTCTCCTTTTCGCTCGATATCCATGGCAAAGTTTTCATCATTTCGGCAGCTGCAATATTGCTGTTCGTCATTCTGACATTAGCGCTACAGAATGAGGTCGAACCTCTTTTCAGCTCCATCCGCAACTGGCTGACCGGGCACCTTGCCTGGTTTTTCATGAGCGTGGCGAACGTGTTTGTTGTGCTGTGTCTGGCGTTGATTGTTTCCCCGTTGGGCAAGGTTCGCCTGGGCGGAAGAGACGCCAAGCCAGACCATACTTACATTGGTTGGTTTTCAATGCTCTTTGCCGCCGGCATGGGTATCGGACTGATGTTCTATGGCGTTGCCGAACCTATGTCGCACTATGCCGCGTCAATGGGTGGTGTCACGTTCGATGCGAATGGAGTTCGTACCGACTGGGCTCCGCTGGCAGGTGCTGCAGGCGATATGAAAGGGTCCGCCGACCTGGCGATGGCCTCAACGATCTTCCACTGGGGACTGCACCCTTGGGCGATCTACGCGATTGTCGCCCTGTCCCTCGCTCTTTTTTCTTACAACAAGGGCTTGCCGCTCTCAATACGCTCGATCTTCTATCCATTGCTGGGCGAGCGTGTCTGGGGATGGCCAGGGCATATCATCGATATCCTCGCGGTTTTCGCCACGCTATTCGGATTGGCGACCTCACTGGGGATCGGCGCGGAACAGGCAGCTGCGGGGATTGAGTATCTATTCGGTATCAAGTCCACGAACCTGAGCAAAGTTGTGCTGATCATTGGCATCACACTGATCGCACTGTGGTCGGTGTTGGCTGGTCTGGACAAAGGCGTGAAGCTGCTGTCCCAGATCAACATGGGTTTGGCGCTGTTGCTCCTGCTGTTCATTATTGTAGTGGGCCCGACCCTGGCTATTTTCAGCGGGTTCTTCAAGAACCTGGTGACCTACGCAGAGTACCTTCCGGCACTGTCCAACCCCTTCGGAAGAACTGACACCGAGTTTACTCAAGGCTGGACTGCCTTCTACTGGGCCTGGTGGATCAGTTGGTCGCCCTTTGTCGGGATGTTTATCGCCCGTGTCAGTCGTGGTCGAACAGTTCGAGAGTTCCTGGTCTCAGTGTTGTTGGTACCTACACTCGTTTCAGTATTGTGGATGACGACGTTCGGCGGAACGGCGATTGACCAAGCCACGGTCCAGGGATTTGTCGGTGTCAAGGATGCCGTACTGGAGCTCAAACTGTTCGCAATGCTCGGGCATTTACCGCTCAAGGACATCACCTCGTTTCTGGGGATTATCCTGGTCATTGTCTTCTTCATTACGTCGTCTGACTCCGGGTCCCTGGTGATCGACACCATCACAGCCGGTGGCAAAGTCGATGCACCTGTTCCACAGCGCGTTTTTTGGGCAATCATCGAAGGCGTGATCGCCATCGCTTTGTTGCTCGGTGGTGGTCTGGTGGCACTGCAGGCGATGGCAGTTTCAACCGGCCTGCCCTTCGCGATTGTACTGATGCTGGGGTGCATTTCCCTGATCAAAGGCCTGATGTCTGAGCCTCGATCGTGATACCTGACAGGTGAGTTGACAAAATCTGAAATTAATTCGTCTGCGAGACGCGTAACTCTGCAAAGGAGTTGCGCTCTCGCGGGACACTATTGAGGGTCGCATGCTTCAGGAAACTATCGATTTTTTCATAAACTACCAAATCTTGGGCATTGCATTAGCCAATTGGGCCTTAGCGATTTTGGTGTCAACCATAAGCTTCCTGTGCGCCAGGACTGTGATTGGATTTTTCCTCAAAAAACTCCACTCGAAATCATCGCAACCCACCGCTCATATCAGCCACATCACGGTTGAAGTGTTGTCAGGGACCAGCAATACACTTCTACTGCTCGCATCCTTATTGATAGGTATCGGCGTACTGGATTTGCCTGAGCGCTGGTTGGGCAGAGTGAGCAGCCTCTGGTTTGTAGTGGCGGCGCTGCAAGTTGGCTTATGGGTGAACCGGGCTATTGCACTCGCACTCTCCCGGTACTTCAGACGTCACGGCACCCATCAGACGTTCGAAGGCAGTGCGCTGGCAACGCTGAGTCTGTGGGGGGCAAAAGTATTTCTATGGGTCATCGTCGTGATGTCCATGCTTTCAAACGTTGGCGTAAACATCACTGCCTTCGTCGCAAGCCTTGGAGTGGGCGGCATTGCAATCGCACTGGCGGTGCAGAATATATTGGCAGATGTTTTTGCGTCACTGTCTATTGCTGTAGATAAGCCTTTCGAGATTGGCGACTTTATTGTTGTCGGTTCGCTGTCCGGTACCGTGGAGCACGTAGGCCTGAAGACGACGCGCATACGCAGTCTGGGCGGCGAGCAGATTGTGATGGCCAATGCAGAGATGATTGGCAGTACGATACAAAACTACAAGCGACTCCAAGAACGTCGAATTGTATTTGAGGTCGCACTCACCTATGCCTGCTCCCCCGAACAAGCCAGAGCAGTGCCTAAATTGATTGAAAATATCGTAAGCCATCAGGACAAGGCCAGATTTGATCGCTCACACTTACGAACCTTTGGTGAAAGCGCCCTTGAGTTCGAGACGGTCTACATCGTACTCGACCCAAGTTACAACGTTTACATGGATGTCCAGCAGGAAATCAACCTTGGGATACTGGAGGCCTTTAACGAACTGGGTGTCACTTTTGCCCACCCTTCGCGCACGATTCATGTGGCTTCAGTCCCCAGTGAAAGCACGCTCGCTGTCCGTACCGACCACGCTGCTTAACTAACGCCGTTACTGCTGCAGTTGCCGCGCACTGTTTTCTTTTTGCTAACTGGACGGCCATAACGATATGGGAGACTACGGATCTGCATGGTAAAAAGGCTTGATCAAGCGTAGCAGTAGATCAATCCCACAGCGTCCCGATGGGAGTAGATGGGGAGTAATGGTTAGCTATCTGCGCCTGCAGCAACTCGGCAGTAGCAAGGGCATCGGTTAGTGCGTGATGCGCATGGTAGTTTGGCAGGTTATAGCGCACGCGGCTGTCAGCAAGCCTGATCGAGGGCTGAGGACGACGAAGAAACCTGTCGAGCCATCCCGGTTTCTGTCTATGCATTCGTGCTTCCAGTTGCATGGTGTCAATGACCGGAAACTGCAGCCCTTCGCCGAGGTAACGGCGAAAAGCCTGATCAAGAAAGCCTCGCTCAATATTACGGTAATGCACAACCATCACCTTCCCTGCCATCGTACCCAACAGGGCGTCCACAACCTCAGTCAGCGGGGGAGCCTGCAAAATATCGGTATGGGTTATGTGGTGGAAGGTGATTGATTGGTCACTCAGCTCTGAGGGAGGCTTAATCACCCGATAAAATGCCTGACCACAACGTACACGTTGCAAGCTGAACGGCATCAGCCCGATGCTGACAATGCTATGGGTCTGCGCATTGAGGCCGGTGGTCTCCACATCCATCGCCAGCAGTTGCACTTGTTCTATGGGTGTCTTTGCGTCAACGGCGCCAGCTTCATAGAAGCTTCGCACGCAAGGATTAATCGCGTTCTTAGCCAATGTTTGAAACCTGTCGGCCCAATCCACAGTTTCAGGTTTGCTCACGGAGCGGCTATCCATCATTGCGACTGACGCCCTTTGCCCGGATAGCGAAACCGCAGAAAATTCTGCGCATTGCTCAACACCTGAAACGCCTCTTTAAGGTTGTGCCTTTCACTGGTCGAAAAGCGCTCCGGCTCGATGTAGTTATCCGGCGTCGCGCCCTGCTCCAGGGCTTCTGCTTGATGCCGGATGCGGACCATGGACAAAAACTCCAATGCGTAACGCAGATGCTCCACTGCATCGGGCTGTAAACGCTGGGTCGTGCTGATTGCATCAAGGCGATCAAACGAGTTCTGTGCCGTACTGCCGCATGCCAGAGCGTGGATGCGTATGAGGTCGGTAAGGGGCGCTGTTCCCCTGCCCTTCAAATTGATAATTCTCTTCTGCTGGCCGTCTGTTTCCACTACAAAAGTACGGAAGAATCCCAACGGCGGAGTACGGTTCAGCGCGATCCGGGCCATTGCGTTAAGAAATCCGGGATGGGTGCTGGATTTTTCCGCACACAACTGCTTGAGCTCGTGAACGAGATCAAGCTGGCCATAAACTCCATCGAGATCGAAAAAAATACAGCTGTTAAGCAGCGTCGCAGCATTTGGTTTTTCGATCCATTGCTCAAAGTAGGCCCGCCAGACCCTTAACGGCTGCCGCCACTGATCATTGGTGGCCATCACCCCACCCTTGCAGTAGCTATAACCGCACGCTGCGAGGCCATCACTGACGAATGTGGCCAGACTGTGAAAATAACCGTCATGCAGAACGGGGTCGAACCGATCATCCAGCACCAGAGCGTTGTCCTGGTCGGTCACCAGCAACTGTTCATCTCGAGCCATCGAGCCCAGCACCATGAAGCAGTAAGGTACTGGCGGCGGGCCCAGTTCTTTCTCCGCCAATTCAATCAGGCGCTGGGTAAAGGCCCGGCCAATACCTGAAATGGCGCTGCCAATCATGTGCGCCGTCGCGCCGTCCCGCACCATCCGAATGTAGGTGGCGCGAAGATCGCGGAGCAACGAGCGCAGTCCCGCGACAGACGTCTGATTGGATATGCGGTTGACCAGGTACAGGCTACTCTGGGACTCGTAACGGATGATATCCGACAGATTAATCAGCCCTAAGGTACGGCCCTTGTACACGACTGGCAGGTGATGAATATTACGCCTCAGCATGACCAGCATCGCCTCGAACACCGAGTCATCTGCCTGTATTGCTACGGGATCGCTGGACATGACTTCACTGATGGATGTAGATACCCCGCTTCGCCCCAAGGCAACCACACGGGTACGCAGGTCACGATCAGTGACGATACCGACCATCTTTGCTGCTTCGCCTTCACCCGCAGCCATAACCACCACACAAGAAACACTTTGTTCGGTCATGACTTTAGCGGCGTCATGCACCGAGGTATCGGATGCGACCCAAACCAGAGCACGAGAAATCAAAGCGCGACTTTTGAGCTGGATCAACTCGCTTGCACGGCCTTGAGCATCGACGGCGGACTTGAGTCTGGAATGGCCTTCAGCCTCAACGAAATCGGCAAAGGCATCGTGTTGCGCGCATAACTGGGCGAACACCTCTGAGGGAATAAAGTAAATCAGGCTGTCTTCCAGGGCCCGGGCAGGAAAGCGAACTTTGTTGCTGCGCAGCAAACCTGCCTGGCCAAAGATGTCTCCTTCAACAAGTCGGTTATAGAGCTCGCCATTTCTGCGATAAACCTCCACTGCCCCGCTGCGCACGTAGTGCAGGTCCTCAATGACCGCTCCCGCCTCAAGGATATCGCTGCCGGCCTTGAAATAGCTGACTTCTACGCGCTGGGCGATTGCATCCAGCGATGCCTGCGGCAGCGTATCGAAAGGTGCGAAGCGTTGAAGATGATCGCGAATCTCCAGTAACTCGATTTGCATGGAACCTCAAAGTTGATGAGCAAGGTGGGCTCTGCGAAGTACCCGGGCAGTATTAGTGCTCCAGTCATGCGCCACCAAATCACATGTCAGGGAGATGTTCAACCAACCCATGCCCGTGTGAAGAAGCCCGCAGGGGGAACCGACGTAATTGCTGTATTTCCTGGTAGCCAGCAACGGGTCGTCTTGTCATGGGCATTTGTGTAATATGCCCCGCTGGGTGTCACCGCAAATACGCGGCATGGCAGGTTTAACTTAGCGCAGGTCGGGCCGCCGCGCGGGGTTATCGCGCCTATGAACCTGGATCCCTCGCGTCTTGAAAAAGACCATAGTCATCGTGCAACACCAGCTGCGCTGGCTTTTCTAACCCGCTTTTTCGCTGCCGAATCCGCTGGCGGCCTGATTTTGATGGCGGCTGCGTTTGCCGCGCTCGTCGTCGCGAACTCCTCATGGTCTGAAGCTTACTTTTCAACCCTGCATATCAAACTCATTGGTCTCTCGATCGAACATTGGGTCAACGATGGATTGATGGCTATTTTCTTCATGCTGGTCGGCCTCGAAATCAAGCGTGAAATGCTCGTAGGTCAGTTATCCAGCTGGAGCCAGCGCGCACTTCCAGGCTTTGCCGCACTGGGAGGTATGCTCTTACCGGCATTGATCTACATTGCCATCAACTGGGGAAATCCTGAAACCCTGGGTGGTTGGGCAATTCCTGCGGCAACGGACATCGCCTTTGCGTTGGGCGTTTTGTCCCTGCTGGGCAAGCGCGTTCCTGTCTCTTTGAAAATTTTCCTGTCTGCTCTGGCGATTCTTGATGACCTTGGGGCAGTCGTTATCATCGCACTGTTCTACACCAGCGGTTTATCCATCAGCATGCTTATGGCTTCGCTGGCCGTGATTGTTTTTCTGCTCGTGCTCAATCGTTGCGGCGTGAAGAGGCTTTGGCCTTACCTGATTGCGGGCGGTTTACTGTGGTTTTTCATGCTCCAGTCCGGCATTCACGCGACGTTGGCGGGAGTCATTCTCGCGCTCTGCATTCCGCTGGGTGATTCGAACAACGAGCGCAAGTCTCCACTTCTCTATCTGGAGGAAAAGCTGCATCCGTGGGTTGCTTTCGCCGTCGTGCCCGTCTTTGGTTTTGCCAATGCCGGAGTGTCTCTTGCAGGCATGTCACCCGGTAATCTGATTGATCCAGTGCCGCTGGGTGTAGCTTTGGGGCTTTTGCTGGGCAAGCAAGTGGGCGTGTTCGGTTTCTCCGCGCTGGCCATTCGTTCAGGTCTGGCAAAATTGCCGGAAGAATGTGGTTGGTTCCATCTATACGGCATAGCACTGCTATGCGGCATTGGCTTCACGATGAGCCTTTTCATCGGGGCACTGGCCTTTGCCGGAAATCCACTCCTGGTAGATGAGGTAAAGGTCGGTGTGTTACTCGGCTCAGTGCTTTCCGCTGCTCTAGGGGTTGCAGTTCTTCTCAGCGCCAGGCCGCTCCTGTTGGAGCCTGATATCAACCGGTCAGGCAGCCACGGACCCGATCAGCTCGATAAAGTAAGCGGCATATAGTGACCAATTGAGGTCTTCCAGATGCAGGATCAAGTCTTCTGGCTACCCTGAAAGCGGCGGGGTTACTGCCCCGTCGCCAGTACCTTGGTCACACTTCACATTTCAAGCGCGTCAGCCAGTTCGATACCGAGCTACCTGCGGAGCTTCGCAGGCTGGTGTGGCTGAGAATGACCTGACCAGCTCTGGTGCTCTTTGTCGGCAAAGTGTCGTGCTCATCCAGTACACGAAGGCACACTGAATACCAGCCACAGCCACCCAGATCCATGTCAGAAATCGCCGTTCGCGATCGCTCGCACACCCAGTGCCATTGGGGGCAAAACTGGGGGCATTATTAGTTTTTTATGACCTGAAACTACCGTCTTAGAGCCCAGTCAAAATGTTTTTTGGCGATCCGGACAGCCTCTCACCAAATGATCCTGCCAAGGCATCACGCCACATCTTCATAGCAACATGCCTCGGCCCCAAAAGGCACGGAGCATCAGTTCAACAACAGACTCATCCCTCAACAAACGGCAGCGGTGCATCAGTATCACGACGCACCGCGAACACATTCAAAGTCATCGCCACCAACGAGTAATACCCGAACACCCCGACAAGCTCTACAAGGCCAGGCTCTCCGAACACCTGGATTGCGTTCGCATACAAATCCTCGTCAATACGACGCGTCTCGTACAATGACTTGCCCAGGCTGTAGACCAACTCTTCGTCCTCGCGCGCAAATTGCGGCACTACTTGCAGTCGCAGTGCTTCAATAACAGAGTCTGTGACTCCCGCCGCACGTGCGATCGGCTCATGAATCTGCCACTCGGCCTGCGACTGCCACCACGCTGCGGTGAAGAGAATCGCCAACTCCGTCAGGCGCAACTCGAGCCGCGTGCCATATCGACAGAATGCTCCCAGTTGCTGGGCATGACTGGCCAGTTCTGGACTGTGAATCCAGGCCAGAAAAGGTCCATCCAGGTTGCCCCTCGGGCCGGCAAGAATGTCCTTGAGTACCGAACGCTGGGCTTCATCCATGGATGCCTCAGTCAGTTCGCTCAGCCGCGATTGAATGACCATGACGGTATTTCCTCAGAGACTTTTCAACATAAGGTGCAGCGCACGCTTGAGTTTGTCAGCAATCTCATCATGGCGGGCTGCTTGAATTTAGCATGTAGCTTTAGGGCGGGGTCGAACGGCGTTTCTCAACATCAATCTCGGGAAGCGGCGGCTGGAGCGAAATGGCATCGTCTCGCGCAAGGTCATTTCGTTCTCGCCTGTGGCGGTCCAGTATGAGATCACTCAACTGGGGCGAACACTGCAGCAGCCATTTCGCGAATTGCATAAATGGACGCTCGATAAATTACCTGATGTTGAAGCTGCACGGTTGAAGTTTGACCAGGGCGCAGAGGTAAGTTTGAGTCAGGCACGGGATTGAATCATCGCAGCAACCAGTGCGTGACAGTTGATCAAGTAAAATGGGCGCCCCGCCCTGCGTAAGCCTATCCAACATCGCCGTTTAGATGGAGACACTTACCTTAATTTACGTCCCCTGAAAAGACGCGTATCTCATTGGATTGGAGAAAATAACTCTACAGTGAAACAACCTATAGACGGTGAACCCTCCGAAAGCTCGGGGCCTCATATAGATTGTCGACCTTTCAGGAGTTTGCAACATGCAGAAAATCACTACAACGCTGGTTCTAATCTTGTGCATTACCGGGGCCATGTCTGGGTGCTTTGACAATTCAGACAGTGACCAGGGAACAAAAAACAATCCCGATAACGGCTCATCGGTAAGAATGGAGCAACACTAAGCAGGCGTTCCTCTTAAGTTCATCATTTGATATTCAAACACGGCGTGCATCCCTTAGGCCGTACGGAGGTGAGCCCTTTTGGCGCCAGCTCTGCGGAGAAAGAACCTTCGATTTGACCGGTTTCATCGAATCCGTCAAGTCAACCGGTTACAACGGGCCTTGGGGTGTGGAAATTCTCTCGGAGAAACTCAGAAAGAAGCCTTTGGAAGAGCTCGCTAGTTTGCCGTTCACTACGTCAATGAGCGCGCCAAGCGCCAGGCCGTAATTCAAGTTATGGAAAGCGAGGTAATGCCAGCGGGGCTGTCCTGCTGGCGCACATACATGGCCGCACGACGCTATTTTAATCCAGCGCCCCACGCTCAGCGCGTAACACGAGTTCATCCACGACACGTCGAACCTTCGGTAGCAGATGACGCGTTTGTGGCCAGACCGCATGAATCGCCACATCGGCGGTACTGTATTTTTCCAGCACTTGAACGAGTCGCCCAGCCTCAAGGTGGTCTCGAACCAGAGAGTTCGGAATCTGACAGATACCGTGCCCGGCAACCGTCATGGAAACGATGGCGTCACCATCACCCACTTCATGGGTACCCGGTGGAGTAATCCGGGTGAGTTCACCGTTTGCATTCTGGACGCTCCAACTCATCCGCTGTCCGCGACGGAAGCTTACGATACAGCTGTGGGTCTGAAGGTCCTCAACAGACTCAGGACAGCCGTGTTTCGCAAGGTATCCGGGTGACGCGCAAATGATCTGCTTCTGCACCGTCAGACGACGTGCAACGAGGCCACTTGAATCTTTCAATGTGCCAAAGCGAATACTGAGATCGATGCCCTCTTCGATCAAATCAATGACGGCATCGCTGAAGGTCACCGTTAATTTGAGGTCGGGATTTGCGTCCAGAATTTCCAACAGTACCGGGAGCACAACGCTGCGGCCGTAGGCTGCTGGCAGATCGACCCTCAAGCGCCCACTGGGTGTTTGTTGGTGACTGGTCAGCGACGCCTCTGCTGCCAGGATTTCGTCGACAGCTGCCGAGCAACTCGCAAAATAGGCCTCTCCGTCCACGGTTAGCCCAGAGCTTCGGGTGGTGCGATGGAAGAGTTTGCAGCCAAGCCGTTCTTCAAGCTTCGCAATGCTTTTTCCCACTGCTGACTTGGTGATGCCGAGCCGATCGGCAGCCTTGGTAAAGCTTCCTGTGCGTGCGGCGGTCACGAAGATCAGCACACCACTAAGGGCCTGTTCAATCTGCGCCATTGTAGACTTTTACTCCCATCTGCAAGAAATAATAGGCGGTATTTCTCCCATAGCTCTACCTTAGCCTGTTCCCAAAGTGATTCCTACCCATTGGGATTTGCAGTTTCTGCACTCGAACCTTCTTCGTGAACGCTTCGTCCAGGCAAGTTAGGAGGACATCACCGCGTTCCACGATCGCAGGTTACCTGCAAACAAGTAGAGAAATACTCAACTCTGTTGCTACTGAGAGCGCCTTTATCAACCTAGAAGATACGGGCAAAGTCACATCTTGAAATATCCATTCCCTGCGAGTCATTGCCGCAACAGGAAGTGGCGAGCACCCATCGCCTTCTTTCTCTCAGGCCCGCGTTAAAGCGCGACGACTCCAACTCTAAAATACACAGGATGAAGACTATGCCTTTAGCTTTATGGGCGCTGGCCCTCAGTGCATTCGGAATCGGAACGACTGAATTCGTCATCGCAGGGCTTCTGCCCCAAGTGGCTGCAGATTTCAATATTTCCATCCCCCAGGCCGGTAATCTGGCAACCGTATACGCCTTGGGCGTATTCGTAGGCGCACCTCTGCTTATCATTCTGGGTACCCGCATTCCTCGTAAACCTATGCTTCTGCTCCTGATGAGTTTGTTTGTCATCGGCAACTTCGTCACGGCAACAGCAAGCGACTTCGATATCGCACTGCTGGGTCGGTTAGTGACCTCTTTGACTCACGGCGCATTCTTCGGCATCGGTGCAATCCTCGCCGCCGACCTGGTTGCGCCGAACAAACGCGTTCAGGCCATCTCGTTCATGTTCTCCGGCTTGACGGTCGCCAATCTGGTAGGCGTTCCGGTCGGCACCTGGCTGAGCCAGGTGATGAGCTGGCGCGACACCTTCTACGCGATCACGATCGTGGGTGTGCTGGGCTTCATCGGCGTGTTGATGCTGATACCCAAAATCCCTAACCACGAGCGCCCTCAGATCAAGAAAGAATTCGCAGCGTTTGCGAACCCCCGCGTCTTGCTCGCGATGGGCATCACCGTCTTTGGCCCGGCAGCGTTCTTTACTTCAATCACCTACATCGCACCGATGATGGTCGAAATAGCCAGGTTTGACCCTGGTAGCGTGACGTGGCTGATGGTTGTCTTCGGTCTCGGCCTGTTCGTTGGCAACATCCTGGGTGGTCGTTATGCCGACAAGGCTCTGATGCCACTGCTGTACCTGACGCTGGGTGGCCAGGCAATCGTCTTGCTGATCTTCAGCCAGACCGCTCACAACCAGATCATGTCGGTAGCCTGCATCCTGCTCATGGCAGGTTTTGGCTTCGCAACCGTTTCCCCTATCCAGAAACTCGTCATGGACAAGGCCCGAGCGGCGGGCGCTCCGACCCTGGCATCTGCGGTAAACATCGGCCTGTTCAACCTCGGCAACGCCATCGGTGCCTGGGTGGGTGGCATTGTGATCGCTGCCGGCCTGGGTCTGGCGGCCCCTAACTGGGCAGGCGCCATTCTTTCAATGATTGCGCTCTTGCTAGCGTTGGCATCCGGGGCGTTGGACCGTAAGCACAGTAGCCGGTGAATTGGCAGGACGAGAATATGTGCCGCAAATGTCCGTCCGGGCCACGGATGCCGAGCCAAGCTATCGAAGTCTTGTCCATACAGCTTGCTTAAGCACCCGAAAAGCGCCTGACACCGTGTGACCGTTTATACGGCTGTCACTTGTTCGCAATGGCCAGGCTGGGTTTCAGGTTGATTTTCTGCAGCAGGAAGGTAAAACAGTCACCATTCATCCAGCACAGAATATGGAGGGCAGCTTGTCAGGTAAAAAACGGATTGCAGCGGTCAGTCAGCGTTTTGAAGAGTCCATTTGGCGAGCTGCCAGCTGGCTAAACGAACCAGGCCATTGCCTCGCCTGTTCAGACGACTCATTGGAGGTGGTTACAGATTTCCAGACCGATTTCTGGCGTGTAACTCACTACGGATTCATACGAGACAGCGGGCATTTTCTGGGGTTTAAAACCACGGGTGGCTTCACTGCTCAAGTGAGGATTAACGCCGAGTTCCGCGAACTTTATGATCAAGCCGGGATTATGGTCAGGCTCAACGAGCAGACATGGGTCAAGGCCGGGATTGAGTTCAACGATGGAAATCCAATGATCAGCAGCGTGCTCACCGTAGGCAGATCAGACTGGGCGCCCGGCTCCTTTACAGGAGACCCCGACGATTTCTGGCTTCGGGTTACCGTTTCCGAAGGCGTGCTGCGCTTGCAGTATTCAAGAGATGGCGTGAGCTGGCCATTGCTAAGACTTGCCCCCTTTCCAGAGGCGGAAAGCTATGAGGTTGGCCCTATTTGCTGCACCCCGCAGCGCGAAGGGTTAAAGGTAAGATTTTCCGAATGGTCGTTGACGCCTCCTTTGGGGCGGGATTTACATGATTTAAGCTAACTCCGACTTATGTGAGCGCAGACTTAATCTGTAATGCCGGGCTCGGCGCGTGTAGAACCTCCGACCTTCGGTCAGTCATCGCGAGCAAACCGGTAATACCAGCGTCGAAGGGTTGATACATCCTGCTCAGGAGATGCCAATGAAAAGCTTAATGACTCCACTGGCCTTGCTGCTTGGTATGACGGGCAGCCAGGTAATGGCTGACACCGCCTCGAACCCCTTGGTCAGTGAGCGCTGGCAGTCCCGGCCGTTGATCGTCGTAGCACCCAGCGCGAGCGACGCGTCCTGGCTTGAATTCCAGCAAGAGCTGATGAAACCTGCCAACCGCGAAGCCTTTGTCGAACGGGAGATGGTGCTGTATTCCGTGGTCAATGGCGTCGGCAAGCGCAATGATAAGGCTCTGGATCCAAAGGCCACGTCGTCGCTGCTCAACACACTGGGTGTAAAGCCCGATGGCCCGACACGTCTGCTCCTGGTAGGTAAGGACGGCGGTACAAAGGTGGACCAATACGCGCCGCTGGACATCAAGGCGATTTTCTCGACCATCGACAAAATGCCGATGCGCCAGAATCGCTAGCTTCGTGCTCCCTCAGCTCATGGACGCTGGAGCTGGCTGCTACCCCTGGCCAGCAACCAACTGAATGCCACTGAATATCAATGACCAACGACCACTTGCCCGGACTGCCTGTCACCGCCTGCAAAACCATGGACTCGGGCTCGGGATGCAATGGCCAGACTTAGCAGTAAAAGCACCAATAGAACCCACGGAAAGGAGCTCACTCCCCATTGCCCAAGCAACACACCACCCAGTAATCCGCCCCCTGCAATGGCGCTGTTCCAGACCACGACGTTCATCGAAAGCGCAACGTCAGCGCCCTCACCTGCCGAGTCGGCAAGCGCGGTTTGCAAAAGCGTGGCAGCGCCACCGAAAGTCAGGCCCCAGATAAATACCCCGACGTAAATGGCCGCAGCTGTGTTTGAAAACAAGCCAAGCAACACCGAAACCGCTGCGAAGGTTACGAGGCTGACCAACACGGTTGTACGCAGATGACGATCAACCAGCCGTCCCGTTACCCAGATGCCCGCCAACGCGGCGACACCAAATGTGAGCAAAACCAGATCCACATCATTTGCCAGCCCTGCCTCGGCGACGAAGGGCGCGATATAGGTGTAAAGAATGTTATGAGCCAGCATCCAGGTGAACACGACGCCCAATACAGAACGCACACCCGGCGTAAAGAACACCTGACGAAGCGCCATGCGCTGTGACGAGGACTGACCGGGATAGTCCGGCACGTTGACCAATACCCAGACGATCAACACCAGCGTCATTCCGGACATCAGTCCAAATGCCATGCGCCAGCCCATAAAACTACCCAGCCATGTTCCCAAAGGCACGCCGAGCGACAACGCGATGGGCGTTCCCACCATGGCAACCGCCAGCGCGCGGCCCTGCAACCGGGGCACAACCATCCGTCGTGCATATCCCGCGATCAGGCTCCAGGCCAGACCCGCAGACACCCCGGCGAAAAACCTCGCGACTAACGTCAGCCAGTAATTTGAAGACAACGCAGTGATGGAGTTGAAAATCAGGAAGCCGACAATCGTCAGCAGCAGGACAGTTCTACGACGCCAGCTTTGTGTAGCGATGGTCAGCGGAATGGCTGCCAGAAGTGAGCCCAACGCGTAAACAGTCACCATCTGCCCGGCAAACGATGCCGATACTCCCAGGCCACTGCCGATCTCGGGCAGCAAACCGGCCGGCAACGTCTCAGTCACGATGCATATGAACCCCGTCATCGCCAATGCGAGTAACGCCCCAAGCGGAAGCTTTTCGCTTTGTTTCTGATCTGCAGTCATTCGAATCTCCCGACTAATATACTGATCGGTATAAATATAGGGAGAAGCTACGGGATGGTCAACGACTTATGTATCGATTAGTATTTAAGTAGCTTCACTCAACTACGTCTGAAGGAGATCCGGCATGGCACAGATGGGACGTCCACGCACGTTTGACCGTGACGTGGCAATCACGCAGGCGCTGCATTTATTCTGGGAGCATGGCTACGATGCGACATCCCTCAGTCAGCTCAAGGCCCACATCGGCGGAGGCATCACTGCGCCTAGCTTTTACGCCGCCTTTGGCTCCAAGCAGGCCCTGTTCACTGAGGTCATGGAGCGCTACCTCACCACCCACGGCCGGGTGACCGACAGCCTGTTCGATACCACCCTGCCGCCCAGGGAAGCAATTGAACTGACCCTGCGCCGCTCGGCGAAAATGCAGTGCGAGGCCGATCATCCCAAAGGGTGTCTGGTGTCGTTAGGACTGATGAGCGCTTGCTCGGACGAGAGCAAGGCCATCTCCGAACCGCTCGCACGGGCAAGAAACCTGAACCGTGCGGGTATCGTTGCCTGTATCGAACGCGCTATTAACACAGGCGAATTGCCCGCGACGGTGATGCCGGAAACTCTCGCCGCCGTGTTCGACAGCTTCATGTTGGGCCTCTCGACGCTGGCGCGCGACGGCGTTCCACATGCCACACTGGATGCCGCAGTGACTCAGGTGATGGGGCTTTGGGATAGCTTGCGCATCGTTGCCGAGGAATGAAGGGCCGCAGCCAAGAAGGATGTTGTTTATGCGTCATTGGAATTATAGATATCTTGCGTTAGCGCTATTCCTGTCGGGATTGGCTTTCTCCATATACAAAACATTTCAGGCAGAAGTTGTTCCTATCAAAGAGTATCAACGGGCACGAGCCGAACTCGCCAACATCATCCCACCCGCGGGTGACAGGTTAGGGGATCAGAGTAGTAGCTATCAAACTTACCGGGCGTTCAGCCGCTACGACTATACAAGTGTTCAATCCAAAGAATGGGTCTCATCATTTTTTACGCACCAACTGGAGTCAGCAGGCTGGCTAACGAACCTATATGGCAAAGAAGGAATATTTTTTTGCAAGAACGGACTCAGGGTCGACCTGAGCTACTCGGCTACCCGCGAGACTCGATATTCCTTAGGTTTCATGCTGGGGGACCAGCCCGGCGAAAGTGACAAGGGCTGCCAAGGCGCCGGATAACGTAGCCTTGAATCTTTTTTCTGTTTGCTTCACCTCCTTCCCGTTGGAAACAAGTGACGTAGAATCCTGCTACATCCGAAATACGATGGATCCTCACACGCCTCCAATCATTAGTTCGAGCTCGATACAGTGACGATTGAATCCTGCAAGTCTCTCTTTCTTACCTCCCTTACTGAGCCAGATGAGGGAGGTCTTCAGTTGGTCGTTCGTGAAGGTCAAGAATGCAGATCCCCTGAGGAAATTGCCAAAGCCAAAGCTTTACAACCGGATCTAAGCTCGCTTTTGGAAAAAGCCACCCTGATAAGGCACGGTCCAGGCTGTAGAGTCTTCACGTTACATTGGCCAGGCTACATATCGTACGCAGTCGAAAATGAAAGCTACTCCCTTAACTGCACCACAGATGAAAGAACGGGGAAGCTGTTCAGACTCTATAGCAAATCAGCCTATCTGGACTATTTAGCGAAAGTGACCTTCGCAAGCGACGTTTATCCCGGACCGTTTAAACATTGGGCTGTCGTTTGTGAGGACCACGTTGTCAATATCGCATCGTGTGACGAACCGATTATTGCCATCCAGACTATTTAGACTGCGGCGTCAAATTGACCCAAAGTGTGCTGACCTACTGCTCGATGGAGCCACTATGTACATAGTCCACGATTCCCGCTCAGACGAAATCCTCAGGCTTGAGCACCTACTGGAGGGGTTCAACTATACCGTCTGGCTCAACACTTACGGGCCTTTTGAGCTGAACAGAACGCTTGAGGAGCAACTGTCCCATTCCATTGGTAACGAAGTAATCATTGGCAGCCATTCCAGCGTGACGCCAAGCGAAGCCCGCAGCGAGATTACAGAGCGATTGCTGCACTTGGGAGATGAAGGTTATGGCCCGATAGATCTAACTGCAAAGCACGCAGAAATCCTGAACCTTCTTGAAACCCTATTAAAGAATATCAACCTCGACCACGCCAACACCGTCACTTCGTTCTGGCTCACGAAAGGCCATCCGGCGTACCCGGTATTCTGGGAGTTTTCGTTTGATATCATTTCCGACGGTAAACGATTGATTCTAATGGGTAGCAGCAGCGACTAGCCTACGAAGGCTTGGCTTTCGGACGCCACATTGGATGCCGCAGTGACTCAGGTGACCGGTACTCGCGCAGCGTACGGATCTCAAGAATTGACTGTCGTTTGCCCCATACCATCCCGGGTATCACCTCCCACGCCTGCTTTTCTATAAACTTCAGCTTTCGTCTGTCAGTGAGAGCGTCCATGTCTTCCAAGGTCATATCCAGAGCAGCCGAGCAAGCCGCCTCACTGGAAAGCCGTATTCGTGGCCGGTATGAACAGATGTCAGCGGTTGAGCAGAAGCTGTCCGACGTGATCCTCGCTTCGCCCGGCCACCTGGCGATGCAGACCGCGACTGAGCTGGCGATCAGTGCCGGTGTTTCCAAGGCCACCACCACCCGCTTCTTCCGCGCGTTGGGCTATGACTCTTATGAGAAGGCTCGCCGAGATGCGCGCAAAGCCAGCACCGGCGGCTCGCCTTTGTATTTGCAGCATCTAGGTGAAGAGGACCACGACCCTCAGACACTGATTCAGCATCACCTGAATCAGGAAGTCACCAACCTGATCAAAACCTACGAGTCCCTCGCTCAGGCAGATCTGTTCCAGATCGCACAGGCCATCGCCAAAGCCCGTCGAGTGGTGCTGATCGGTTATCGCCACAGTCAGACCATCGCCGTCATGTTTCGCAGCAACCTCATCCAGGTACGCAGCGACATCCTGTTGCTTCCTGCACCCGGCGATTCTCTGGCCGAGTACCTCGCAGGGCTAGACGAGCGCGACGTAGCCATCTGTATTGGCTTGCGCCGTCGTGTGCCGCAGCTTGAAAGTGGCATGGCAGCAATGAATGCCCTCGGCGTACAGATTCTGTATATCTCTGATGTGCTGGCCGGTAAGCCTGCGAAGCTGGCGAAGTGGGTCATACGCTGCCACACCGAGGGCACCCTGATGTTCGACAGCAATTCGAGCATCGCAGGTATCACCAACCTCCTCTGCTCGCTGGTCGGCAGGGAGCTGTCCAGCGAAAAATCGACGCATCTGGCCAACGCCGAGATTCTGCATCAGGAACTGGGCGAGCTGGAATAGATCCCGATACGACCAATACAGCACCATAACAGGACAGCCGCGCACCAGCGCGGGGCGGGCCACCCTGCTGCCAAAGCTCATGACCATATAAACAAGAAACAATGGTTTCATGATTTTAATTCGTGAAACCCATGTTTCTTAAGGCTTGCTGATCTTCTTTCAAGTCCGCAAGCAACGCTGGCATAGAAACTGCGATACCCCTTTGGTCTTCATACCGAACCAAAGGGCGCCATCATGAAAAAAATGTTCCCAGGTATACCGTTTGTTCTGGCTGCAATGACCTTCGGCGCCACGCTGTACGCGACAGTGGCTTCAGCCGATACACTCGATGAAATCAAATCCCGTGGCACGCTGACCGTAGCGATCGACCCAACCTTCGCCCCCTATGAATACACCGATGACAGCGGCGCGATCATCGGCTACACCCCGGCGATCATGGCTGAGGTGGCGAAGACCCTGGGCGTAAAAGTCGAATACCAGAAGATGGCCTTCAGCGGCATTATCCCCGCGCTGATTTCAGGGTCAGTGGACGCCGAAGGCTCCTCCCTGAACGTCACCGCCGAGCGGGCGAGCAAAGTGCTGTTCGTGGCGCCGTTCGGTAAAAGCGTCAACGCAGTCATGACCCGTGCCGATGACAAGCGTCTGGACCCCGCCAGCCTGAAAATCGAAAGCCTCTCAGGCTTGAGCGCAGCGGTTAAAACCACCTCCGCGCCGGAACAACTGGTCAAACAATTCAACGTCGAACTCAAAGCCAAGGGGCTGGCACCGATCAAGATCGTCGGCGTCGACAGTGTCGATCAGACCCTGTCAGCGTTGATGACCAAGCGGGCCGATTTCATCCTCGACGACATCACCGTACTGGGCAGCCTGCGCAAGCAGCACCCTGACAACCTGCGCCAGGTCGGCGAACTGGGCGACAGCCAGTGGATCAGTTGGGCCACACGCAAAGATGACGTTCGCCTGAACAAAGTCATCAGCGATCAGATCATCGCCATGAAGAACTCCGGCGAATTGCAGAAGCTGCAACAGCAGTATCTCGGGGTGACCTTCGACCTGCCTTCCAGTGACTTCATTCCTGCCAAATGAGAACCCACATGTCTTCCCCTGTCACCCAAGTCCATGTACCGGCCGGGCACGGCCGCACGTTCGAAGTCCGCAGCGGCCAATTCATCACGGTGATCGACCGTGACGGCCAGCAAGCCGCTGACTTCGTCGCCATCGTCAACGGTCAGCCCGAGCAATATCTTTCGCCCACCCACACCCGTCGACGTTTGAACTCGCTGTTTTTTGCCATCGGCGACAGCCTCTACTCAAACGCCGATGAGCCTTTATTGCAGGTACTGCATGACACCGTCGGTGTGCACGACGCCAACGTGCCAGCCTGTGACTGCACGCGCTTCAGCGTTGACTTCGGGGTCGACGGCCATCGCAATTGCCTGGACAACATGCACGAAGGCCTGAGCCATTACGGAGTGCTGTCGGTAAACGTGCCCGAGCCTTTCAACCTGTTCCAGAACGGCCCGGTAACCGCCGACTGCCGGATGCAGGTCACCGATCCGACCAGCAAGGCGGGAGACAGAATCGTCTTTCGCGCCTTGAAAGACCTCGTCTGCGCGGTGTCCTCCTGTCCGCAGGACATCATTCCGGGTAACGGGCTGCTCGTTACTCCCATCGACATCGTCATTTCCGATGACGAACCGTCGCACGCCTGAGGCCCCTCCCATGCTGATCATGAAAGACGCCATCGAAACCCGAGCGCCACTACCACCCAAGTCCGTCAGGGTGCCAGCCGCCAGCGCCGGATCAATCCTCGTCAAGCGCGGCCAGTTGCTGCGTGTTACAGCCCTGCAAGACGGCGCCGTGGCAAGCCTGTTCGGCTTTAGCGAACTGGAGCCCAGCGTCCATTTGTCGGTGCATCACACCCGGGTGTTCAGCAACTCGTACGTGCTGGGTGCCGGCATGCGCATGGTCAATAATCGTCGACGTCCGGTCATGGTGCTGGGCAAGGACAGCGTCGGTAAACATGACCTGCTAATGCCGGCCTCCACGACCGCCTTCCTGGCAGCCAACGGCTATCCAGACCAGACCGGCTGCGTGGAATCGCTCAAAGCAGAGCTGCAACGTCTCGGCCGTCAGCAACCCAAACTGCCGGACCCGATCAACCTGTTCATGAGCGTGCAGCTGGATCAGCAAGGAACGCTGACGCCGTTACCGAACACGGTCAAAGCCGGTGACTCGGTGACCTGTCGCGTGGTGCTGGACACGCTCTTCGTAGTGTCCACCTGCAGCACGGGCATCGCGGGCAATGATCAACCCGGCGCGGTCGAATTGTCAGTGGCTGAAGACCTCAGTGAATTTCCGGTTTAATCCATGAGTTCATACGCGCAACTGCTCAATGCCCTGCCTGATCTTGCGAACGGGCTGTTGGTCACGCTGGAGTTGACGTTGCTTGCCGCCGTTACCAGCTTCGGCATGGGCCATGTCATCTGGTGGCTGCGCGGACGATCGACGCCAATGTGGCGCGGCCTTGGGCATTTGTACGTCAGCCTGATGCGTGGGGTCCCGTCGATTGTCCAGTTGTTCATCGTGTTCTTCTCTCTGCCCCTTATCGGGTTGGGTGGCAAACCCTTGCTGGCTGCGGTACTCGCCATAGGCCTGAACAGTGCAGCGTATGTCGCCGAAATCCTGCGCGCCAACTACCGCAACCTGCCCGGCGGGCAGACCGAAGCGTCTTCGGCGCTCGGGCTCTCAGCCTTTGAAACGTGGTGGTATGTCTCGGCACCGCAAGCCTTGCGCGCCAGCCTGCCCGCGTTGGTCAATGAGTTCACCCTGGTGGTCAAGACCACGCCATTGGCTTCGGTGGTGGCAGTGACCGAACTGACCTACGCCGGGCAACTGGTGATCGCTCGCACCTACGAAGCCACCCCGGTGCTGGCGATCGTCGTCGCCGGTTACCTGCTGATTTGCTGGCCGACACTCAAGCTCGCGCGACGCCTGGAAAGTCGCTTCAACCGCTCCAGGAGGCAATGATGGATTGGTCCGCGATTCTCGATAACGCACCTGATCTGGCAGCAGGCCTGCTGGTGACCTTGCGCCTCAGCCTGATCTCGGCGTGCACCGCCCTCACCTTTGGTGCGCTGCTGGCGTGGGCGCTGCAACGAGGTCAGCCGTGGTTGCACGCAATGGTGCGCGCCTATATCGACTTCGTGCTGGGCTTGCCGATGCTGGTGCTCATCTATCTGCTGTTTTTCATCTTGCCGGAATACGGCATCACACTCAGTTCACCGGTAGTGGGGGTTACCGCATTGACCCTGTATTACGGGCCGTACATGGGTGAAGTATTGCGTTCCGCATTTGGTGGCATTGCCCGGGGCCAGTATGAAGCCAGCGCCGCGCTGGGCCTGCGTCCTTGGGAAACCCTGCGTCATGTGCTGCTCAAGCAAGCACTGCCCGTGGCGCTACCGCCATCGATTGGCTTGTTGATAGGCCTGATCAAGGACACCGCGCTGCTCTCGGTAGTGGGCGTGGAAGAGTTCATGTACGCGGCCAAGCAAGCCATCTCCACCAGCTATGCCCCACTGGAAATTTACCTTGTTGTCGCCCTCGCCTACTGGCTGATCACCCTGTTGCTCGATACCGCCGCGGGCGCTGTTGAGCGCCGTCTCAATCGCCATCGTCTGGCCCGAACCTGAATCTGAACTGGAGTTCCCCATGTCTGTAATGCCGACTTCCTCCCTGACCATTCCCGCTGGCCACGGTAAAGCTGTGCGCCTGAAAGCCGGGCAAACGGTGCGTGTGATCAATACCCACGGCACCCAAGTGGTGGACTGCTGGGCCTGGAATGCCTATGACCTTGAAGAATTCATGTGCATGGAAGCGACCCGGGTATGGACTCAGCACCTGAATCCGGTGGTGGGTGACAGCTTCGTCACCAGTGCGCGCCACCCGATCCTGACGCTGGTTGAAGACACATCGCCGGGCGTGCATGACACCTTCATGGCAGCCTGCGACCGCCGTCGTTACGAACTGCTCGGCTGCACCCACTACCATCGCAACTGCAGCGATAACCTGTTCGAAGGCATGCTGGAACTGGGCGTGACGCCGCCACGACGGAACCTGGCTTCGTTCAACATTTTCATGAACATCCGCGTTCAGCCAGACAACATCACCCTGGCCACTTTGCCCACAGTCACCAACCCCGGTGACTACATCACGTTACGCGCGGAGATGGATTGCTTCGTCGCGTTTTCCGCATGCCCGCAGGACATCGTCAACATTCAGGGCCAGGGCGACAACACGCCCAAAGACGCTGATTTGCAGATTATTGACCAGGCATTTCCAGCCATTCAGGTGAAAGGCCCCTGGGTGCCGGACCACGTGAAGTCAGCGCAACAGTGAGCAGCGCTCGGCACCCTATTTCAGAGGTAGCGTCATGAAGATCCCCCAACACGCATTCGAAAAATACCTGAACCTGGCAGACGCACGCCTGGGCGCAGTCGCCTTGTCCGTCACGGATGACTGGTTCGCCGACGTCAATCGTCTGTTTCAGCACACGCCCGCGATATTCAAGGCCGATGTATTCGACAACAACGGCAAATGGATGGACGGCTGGGAATCCCGCCGCAAGCGTCACGAAGGTTACGACCATGCGGTGATCCGCCTGGGTGTGGCGGGCACGCTCAAGGGCGTAGACATCGATACCTCGTTCTTCACCGGCAACTTCCCGCCGTCGGCATCCATTGAGGCCTGCTTTCTGGAAGGCGCCGATCCCGACGAAAATACCGTCTGGACCGAAGTGCTCGGTGCAGTGGAGTTGAGCGGTGACAGTCACCATTATCACGCCATCAACGACGATCAACCCTACAGCCACTTGCGCCTGAACATCTTTCCCGACGGCGGCGTCGCGCGGTTGCGGGTCTACGGCATCCCGCACAAGGACTGGTCAAACATCGATCCGGACGAGAGCGTGGACTTGTGCGCCGCCCTCAACGGCGGTCGCGCCATCGCCTGTTCGGACGAGCATTACGGCCAGATGGGCAATATCATCAATCCCGGCCGCGCAGCGGTCATGGCCGAGGGCTGGGAAACTGCCAGACGTCGCACCCCGGGTAATGACTGGGTGATCGTTGCGTTAGGTGTGGCCGGAGTCGTTGAACGCATCGTGGTCGACACGCTGCACTACAAAGGCAATTATCCGGATCGTTTGTCGATCCAGGCCGCCTGCGTAAAAGGTGGCACTGACGGCCAGATCGAAACGCAAAGCCTCTTCTGGCGCGAGCTTTTGCCGGAGCAAAAAATGGAGATGGATCGAGAGCATTTCTATGAGGCAGAACTGGCCAGCCTGGGACCGATCACCCACGTACGATTGAACGTCTTTCCGGATGGCGGCGTTAGTCGATTGAGGCTGTTCGGCAAACCGGTGGCTGGCGCTGTTTAATGACATGAACGATAAGATATGGGGGATCCGTAGCGTGATGTCGCCATCAGAGCTGCCCCCCATCGGCGAAGAATGTGCAAAAACGCGCTGGAGCATGAAAATCGAGATTGTGGACGGATTTGATTTGCTGCCATCGGTGGCGATCAGGTTTCCATTGAGCGATGGGGAATGCCAACCTTTCAAGTCAATTTCAGTGTACTCAACCGAATCATTCCCCCCATGGCGGACGAGGCGACCAAGCCTCCACAAGCTTATCGATGAAGAGTCGAATTTTTGGTGAAAGATGCCGTTTGCTAGGGTAGATCACCCGAATAGGCTCTTCGGCCTCTGCATAGGCTGCGAGCAATTGAACAAGCTTGCCGCTTCTCAAATCCTCGTTAACCACGTAGGAGGGAAGAGTCGTAATGCCAAGGCCAGCGACAGCTGACTGATGCAATGACTCAGCGCTGTCCATCTGTAACCTCCCACCATGGAAAACGGGTACAGAGCTACCATTCACTCGATAATTCCAGGGAAGCAATCGCCCCCCGCTCACAAAATGCAGGCACTGGTGACCGGATAAATCTTCAGGCGTTTCAGGTGGGGCATGCTCAGCGAGATACCTGGGTGAAGCGCAGGTAATCATTTGTTGGTAAGCCACTGTGCGCGTCAGCAACCGAGAATCTTCCTTGGGAGGCCCAATCCGAATGGCCAAATCAAAACCCTCATCAATCAGGTCCACCAGCCTGTCGGAAAAAGCGATATCCACGCTCAATGATGGCCAATCCTTCAGGCAACGCTCCACGTGCTGGAGGACGTGGAGCCTGCCGAGTGCAACCGGCAGGCTAATCCGCAGTCGTCCACTGGGTGTCGAGCGACGAAAAGCAAGGGCATCTTCTACGTCGTCCAGATCCTGAAGAACCCCCACACAGCGCTCATAAAGAACCTGACCGTCATCCGTCATGCTCAAACTACGCGTGGTGCGATTGAGCAAGCGTACCTGTAAGCGAGTTTCGAGTCTGACTATCGACTTCCCCACCGCCGAGCGTGTGAGGCCGAGGTGCTTTGCCGCTCCAGTGAAGCTCCCAGCGTTTACCGAACTTACAAAGGCGGCTATATCGTTCAGGTTGTGAAGTTCCATGGAGCCTCTGCAGTCTCAAGGTTCGGGCTATTTGGCACCTGCTATGGGGAACCCTATTCCCCAATTCCAAGCATAGTATCTCAATTAGCTAATCCACCGCCCAACGATCAATTGAGGTTTTATGAAAACTGAAGTACAAGCAGCCGTCCAAACCTGGGCCAACAGCCTTGGCGATCTGGTACCCGTTCTGAAGGGCATCGACACCACCACAAAAATGAGCGACATCCGCGACTCCTACGCAAAGATGCTCGCGCAAAATCCTGCGCCTGCTGGCGTCAAATTTGAATCAGTCGACATGGGTGGTGTGCCTGGCACACTGGTTACTCCAGATGAAGTCAAAACCGATGCGGTATTGATGTACATCCACGGCGGGGCTTACATTGTCGGGCGTCCAGACGGCTATCACGGGATCGGCGGCAACTACGCAAAAATGCTGGGTGCTCGTGTTTATATGCCGGACTATCGCCTCGCCCCAGAGCATAAGTTTCCCGCGCCCATCGGCGACACATTGCGCGCCTACGAGTGGTTGCTGGAGCAGAAAATCCCGGCTAACAAGATTGCATTTTCTGGTGAGTCAGCTGGCGGTGCGATGGTTGTCAGCGTGATGGTGGCGGCGAAATCCAAAGGACTTCCATTACCTGCGGTTGGCTCATCCATTTCTCCGTGGGCAAACCTTGAACATACCGGCGCCTCGATGAGCAATCGTGAGGGGCTGGATCCTCTGAACTCCAAGCCAGTGCTGGATATCCTTGCCAGAGCGTTCCTGGGCGACACATTGGCCAATCATCCTCTGGCCTCTCCTGTATTCGCGGACGTCACAGGTCTTCCGCCAATTTTGGTTCAAATCGGAGAGAACGAGTTGATGTTGAGTGATGCGATGCGTCTCGCAACTCACCTTGCTGACAACCGCGTTCGCGTCAATCTGGAAGTATGGCCAGCGATGTTCCATGCCTGGCACTTCTACGCCACCCTGTTGCCGGAAGGTCAGCAAGCGATGGAGAGTTCCGTTCGCTTCATTGAGATTGGCCTGGCAGACGCTAGTCGCTAAACATGCAAATAGACCGCGACAGTTTTCTCGGCTGTCGCGGTTAACCCATAGACTGGATTTGTCCGGCGTTCAGGCTGATAGCATCGCGATAAACGTTCCCGGGCTTCACACTTTCTTCCCGAGAAGTTGTTTTCCGAACAACTCAATTAGCCAGACGGAACGCACCTCCGAACTTCATCAGACCAGTTTTTTTTCGAAATAGACGCGTTCGAAACCATGCTCGGTGCGTCGCCCCAACTCTATATACCCAAGCCTGGGGTAGATCAGGAGGTTGTCCGCCATCTTCTCGTTTGTATAAAGATGCACTGCACTCATTCCGAGCTGTCGGCTGGTTTCTTCACAAAAGCGGATCAGTGATTTGCCTACCCCGCGTCCTGTTGCGCTGGGCATCACCGCCACATTTTCCAGCAGCACATGCTGCTGCTCGGCATAAAACACCACGAAACCTTCAAACCTGGCGTTTTCATCGGTTGCCACGTAAACGGTCCCGGCTGCAATTTGCGCTGCAAAGTCGGCAGTCATGGGCGCAGGTTTGCGACCGATTGCAGGTATATAGCGGGCGTAGGCCTGTTCAGCGCAGTGCCTTATAGCAGGCTCATCTTGTGCTTCAGCTGGACGGATCAAACATATACCTTCTGTGAGGGGCATGGCGTGCGATTGATACTCTGGCAGATCATAAGCGCAGATGTCGACGGGCTGTTTTCGGGCGACCGGAGTCGGACACATCATGTAAGTCGCCAGTTTTTGATAGGCTTATATGAAACCTTAAATGACTTCCCGATACGCCATGGTCAATTCAACGCTTGAGCCCCGCATGAATATCATCAGCGCCACGATGTACCAATCGAAACACACGAGAGCTCCACACCCGGTGCTCACCATTGACTCCATTCCACTTGCGAACTGGATCAAAGGCGTCGTTTACGACGGTGAGGGCAACGACGAAACCAACGGACTGGTTCCTGCGCAAGGCTGGTTGATTGACGACGATGACTCGAACTACGCGTGGAGGATTCTCGAACCTGTCATGGAAAACTGTTCGACCATCGTGCCACTGTTGGTCTGTTCGGACGACATGGACCTGAGCTGCACGGTTGCGGTGGTTGAGCAAGTGATAAGGGGTGACACTGTCATTTGGGAGCGTTTTGGTCGAGCCGTCGATACCATTTCCGGCGTCATCACTGCGGTGGACTGGAATCAGATGAATCAGCCAGTGTCTTTCCCTAGAGTACAGTTTCAAGAGGCGCTATCAGAATTCAAAAGGCTGACCGAGCATGAGTGGGCCTGAGTGCGACCGGCCAAAAGCGGTCAGACGATTGTCGGTCGCTGCTTCACATGACCCCGTTTGACACGCAATAAAGCTGATGCACTTTCTGACGCGTTCTCAACACGAGGCCAGGTATGTTCGATCACTCCACCTACCCTGAAATCGCTGAATGGTTCGCCAGCTTCGGAGTAGACGAGGTGTCATACAGTGGCTGCTCCATTGACCTGAGCAACGAGCCACCTGAGCACTGGTTCTATAGGCGCAACAAGCTGCGGCCCGACAGTCTGAAACTTGATCTGAACATCCCGGCCAATGGGAGCTGGCGGGTCGACCTGTCTCGTCATGACAATCTGTTCAACGTCCAGTGGCGCTCGAATGATGACCTGCGCATCGAGTCCCGGCAACTGCGCTACCGCAAACAGATCAAGTGGCCACGACTGCACAACCTCATGGACTTCCCCTTGCTTGCCGGGCAACTGGAGCAGTGCCTAGGGGTGCATTTCCTGCGTCATGCCAATGTCGGGGCGCGCTTGCTGGAACCCGAGGTCCTGGCGAGCAATCCAAAAATCCGGCAATGGTTGGCACCCTGTGCCGACACTTTGGGCTGGAACCGGAAAATGCAGCCGGAATAAGGTGGTACCCGAACCGCTGGGCAACAAAAGCGGTTGATCTACAGACTTCGCTCTCGGGCAGTAAGCTCGATTGTCTGATGGATGATTAACCCTCCAGTCGCCAACCCATCAACTCAATGCACGAACGAGTACCCAATGGACTGTGTCATCCGAAACGCGATAAACACGGACGCCCCCGCCATCAGCAGGATTATCGTGGCAGCACTGCGCGAATCCAATGCCCAGGATTATTCGTCAGACATCATCGAGCGCGTACAGCAAAGCTTCTCACCCACGGCGATTCTGCACTTTATGACCTGCCGCCAGGTGTATGTCGCGTGCTTTGATGATCATGTCATTGCAACCGCAAGTCTTGATCAAGACATCGTGCGGAGTATGTTTGTTGAGCCGGCCCATCAAGGGAAAGGCATAGGCCATCGGCTGATGTCGAACCTCGAAGCCGTCGCAACGCAGAGCGGGATCAAACGGTTGCGGGTGCCCTCCTCAATCACGGCCGAAGGGTTTTATCTGTCGCTGGGCTTCCAGAAGCTCAGGGACGAGTTCCACGGCGCAGAGCGCACGATCATCATGGAAAAAGTTCTGAACAAGTAACTTCCCACCCAATCAAAAATCCTTAAGCCGCCTTTAAGTGCAAGAATCTTCGCACTGGATCGTTTTGGAGATCACCATGCTTCGCGCGTTTGAACAATGGCTCGACCCCTTCCCGCCTGATGAAGTCCCGCCGCCGCCCGACGGCCTGGCGCGGTTTCTGTGGGCCTGCACGCGGGGTGCCCGTGGCTACATCCTTGCGTTTGCGCTGCTCAGCGCAGGGGTATCGATTTACGAAGCCTGGCTGTTTTCATTCCTCGGGCAGGTCGTGGACATGCTGTCGACCTGGCAAGCCGGCGGCGATGCGGCCGCTCAGGAAAGCAGCGTGCTGTGGAGCATCGGCATCATATTGGTCACCAGCATCGGGCTGGTGGCGTTGCGCACGATGGTGCAGCACCAGGTCCTGGCGATCAATTTGCCCTTGCGGCTGCGCTGGGATTTCCACCGGTTGATGTTGCGACAAAGCCTTTCTTTCTTCTCAGACGAGTTCTCCGGCCGGGTCACCACCAAAGTCATGCAAACGGCGCTGTCCGTGCGTGAGGTACTGTTTACCCTTATCGAGATCGCCCCCGGGATTGGGGTTTATTTCATTGCGATCATCGCATTGGCCGGTAACTTCGACCTGAGGTTGATGCTGCCTTTCATTGCCTGGATCGCGTTGTTTGGTCTGGCCATGCGGTACTTCGTGCCTCGCCTGGGCAAGGTCGGCCAGGAACAGGCCAATGCGCGTTCATCAATGACCGGACGTGTTTCGGACGCCTACACCAACATCACCACGGTAAAGCTGTTCTCGCACTCGAAACGGGAAGCGCATTTCGCGCGTGCAGCGATGGAGGACTTCAAAGTCACTGGTTTGCGCCAGATGCGTCTGGTCAGCCAGTTCGAGATCGTCAACCAGGCCTTGGTCGTGGCTTTGATCATGGGTGCAGGTGGCTACGCCCTGTGGCTGTGGCATCAGGGTGAGGTCGGCACGGGTGCTGTGGCGGCGATTACCGCCATGGCGTTGCGCATCAATGGCATGTCCCACTGGATCATGTGGCAAATGACGTCGCTGTTCGAGAACATCGGCACCGTTCAAGATGGCATGGCCACTTTGACCCGCGGCCCCAAAGTTCAGGACGCGCCAAACGCGGCCACGCTGTTGACAAAGGGCGGCGCGGTCACCTTCGACAACGTGAGCTTCAACTACAACGGCGAACGTCAGGTGCTTGATGCCCTGAACCTGACTATTCGTCCGGGCGAGAAAATCGGCCTGGTGGGTCGCTCCGGTGCTGGTAAATCAACCCTGATCAACCTGCTGTTGCGTTTCTATGACGTGGACAACGGCACGATCAGCATCGACGGGCAAAACATTGCGCACGTTACTCAGGACAGCTTGCGCAGCGCCATTGGCATGGTGACGCAGGACACCTCCCTGCTGCACCGTTCCATCCGCGACAACATCGCTTATGGTCGGCCCGACGCCACCGACGAGCAAGTCCGTACTGCCGCGGTCAACGCCCAGGCCGATGGGTTCATCAGCCAGTTGAGTGACAAGCAAGGCCATTCCGGTTACGACACCCTGGTGGGTGAGCGTGGTATCAAGCTGTCGGGCGGCCAGCGTCAACGGGTTGCAATTGCCCGGGTAATGCTCAAGAACGCCCCGATCCTGCTACTCGACGAGGCGACCAGCGCGCTGGACTCGGAAGTCGAAGTGGCGATTCAGGAAAGTCTTGATGAAATGATGCAGGGCAAAACCGTGATTGCTATCGCTCATCGCCTCTCCACCATCGCTGCCATGGACAGGCTGATCGTCATGGATGACGGTCGTATCATTGAACAAGGCACCCATGCCGAGTTGCTTGCCAAGAATGGTACCTATGCGCGGCTATGGCATCACCAGAGCGGCGGGTTTCTGGGAGAAGATCAAGGCGTAGTCGAGACGACGGAATAAGCTTGAGCTGCGGTTGATTGGGTAATTTGCGAATTGATTAACATCCATAGAATCCAGCGCTGCCGTCGACCAAAAACGGCAGCACTGACCCTTTCAGCGCTTGAGTTTGCGCTTGTTGCGGTACTGGTCGATCACCACCGCAATCACGATGATCAAGCCCTTGATGATGTCCTGTATGTAGGCATCCACACCGACAAAGGTGAACCCGCTGGCCATTACGCCAAGGATCAACGCACCGATGACCGTGCCGGTGATGCGCCCTACTCCGCCAGCCAGGCTGGTGCCGCCGATGACAGCGGCGGCAATCGCATCCAGCTCATAGGACATGCCCATGCCCGCCTGACCGGTGGCCGCACGTGCCGAGGCCACCACACCCGCCAGTCCCGCGAGCAAACCGGCGATGCTGTAGACGATGATCAAATGACGCTTGACGTTGATCCCCGACGTGCGCGCCGCCTGCATGTTGCCGCCAATGGCGTAGGTGTACTTGCCGTATTTGGTGTAGCGCAAAGCGATATGGAAAATCACCGCCACTACCAGAAAAATAATTACCGGCATCGCACCATGACCAATGGCCGTGTACGAATCCGAAAGCATGCTCACTGGCTGGCCTTCGGTGTAATAACGGGCCAGGCCACGGGCCGAAACCATCATCCCCAGGGTCGCAATAAACGGCGGGATACCCGTGACGGCGATGATGCTGCCATTGATTGCGCCCGCCAGTAGCCCCACACCAAGTCCCATCGCCACCGGGATCCATACCGGTAAATCCGTCAGGCTGGGAAACACTGCTCGGGAAAAGTCAGAGGTTTGCGCCAGGCTGGCGGCAATCATCGCAGACAACGCCAGCACTGATCCCGAGGACAGGTCGATGCCCGTGGTGATAATCACCTGAGTCACGCCGATTGCCAGCAGGCCGATAATCGATACCTGCAGGATCATCAACACCAGACGCTGGGAATTCATCAGGAAGCTTTGATCACGCACGATCCAGCCGAACAGTTCAAACACCAGACCAATGCCGATCAGCACAAGGAAGATGCTGAGTTCGGTAGGCATACGTCGACGATTTTTGGTCGGCACTGTGGCCGATTTGTTTTCCGTTATTGCGTTCATAACCCGTCACCCTTTTTATTCTGCTTATTCTGTGGATCAGTGGAGCGCCGTCATTCCGGAAGCCAGTTGCATGACTTTTTCCTGGGTCGCTTCATCGCGATCCAGGATGCCCATCAGATCGCCCTCATGCATCACCATGACCCGGTCACTCATGCCCAACACCTCCGGCAACTCAGAGGAAATCATGATCACTGCCATGCCTTCACTCGCAAGGAAAGAGATCAGGCGATAGATCTCGGCCTTGGCGCCGACATCGATGCCACGGGTGGGTTCGTCAAGGATCAGAAGGCGCGGGTTGGTCATCAGCCAGCGCGCCAGCAAGGCTTTCTGCTGGTTGCCACCGGACAGCGTGTCGATGCACTGTTCAAGGGAGGGGGTTTTCACCCGAAGTTTCTTGCACATGTCCTCGCACAACACGCGCAGGGCTTTTTGTTGAATAAAGCCGTGGCCCGAATAATGCGGCAGCACCGCCATCTCCATGTTTTCCAGCACCGACAGGCATGGGAACAAGCCACTCAGCTTGCGGTCCTCGGTCAGCAGGGCAAAGCCTTTGTCGATCGCCATGTGCGGATCGGTAATACGTAGCGCTTGGCCGTCGAGAAGTATCTCGCCGCCACTGGCGGGGGTAATACCAAAAATGGTTTCCGCTACATTGGTACGGCCCGAGCCCATGAGTCCGGCGATGCCCAGAATCTCGCCAGCGTGCAGATCAAAGGATACGTCCTTGAACACGCCATCCAGGCGCAGGTCTCGTACCGACAAGAGCAAATCGCCGATGGGCTTCTCACGCACCGGAAACAACTGGCTCAGCTCACGGCCCACCATCATCGAAATAAGGCTGTCGCTATTCATGCTGTCGGCGCGCTGCAGGCCGATGTAACGACCATCGCGAAATACTGCCACCTCATCAGCAATAGCGAACACTTCGTTCATTTTATGGGTGATGTAGATGATGCCTTTGCCCTGAGACTTGAGGTCGGCAATGATCGAAAACAGATGGGCCACTTCCTTGTCGGTAATGGCCGAGGTCGGCTCATCCATGATCAGGATGTCGGAGTCATAAGACACGGCCTTGGCAATCTCGACCATCTGCCGTTCGGCGATGCTCAGGTTGCCCACATGCTCCTCAGGATCGAGGTTGATGCGCAGGCGGGCCAGCAGTTGGGCGGTACAGCGGTGCATTTCACGGTGGTTGACCATGTGCAGGCTGTTGAGCTGTTCGCGGCCGATCCAGATATTCTCGGCGATGCTCATGTGGGGCATCAGGTTGAGTTCCTGATGGATCATGGCGATCCCGGCCTTCTGTGCCGCCAGCGGTGTTTCAAACACTATCGGTTTGCCGCGCAGACGAATTTCACCGGCATCAGGCTGGTAGATACCGGCGATGATTTTCATCAGCGTCGACTTGCCCGCACCGTTCTCACCCATCAGCGCCAGCACCGAGCCCGGCCGTACGCGCAGTTGCACATCGTCCAGAGCAACAACGCCGGGAAAACCTTTGCTGATATTGACGATTTCCAGCAGGTAAGGCTCTTCCGGCAGCCGGGGCTGGATGGCGGGAGGCTGCGAGACAGTCGCTTGAGCGAACATAAAGCGGTACTCCATCTGCGAGGCGGCCGAAGCCGCACTGTCAGCTGATTGTTTTGTTGTTATGCCAGGGCTATTTGAAGTCTTTGACGTTATCCGGAGTGATCAACTTGAACGGGATGACAATGTTCTGTTCGATCGTCTCTTTCTTCGCCATCCGGCGTGCCGCCTCAAGGGAGCCGACGCCCTGGCCTTTGGCATCCTGAAACACCGACACGGCCATCTCGCCTTTGGAGATCGCGTTCAGGCCATCCGGCGTGCCGTCCACACCTGCAATCAACACACTGCCAGGCTTGGTGCCGGCCGACTTGAGCGCCATGGCTGCACCAATTGCCATTTCATCGTTATTGGCAAGCACCGCGTCAAACTCACGCCCTTGGGTCAGCCAGTCGTTGACCAGTGTCATGCCTTTGTCGCGCAGCCAGACGCCGCTTTGTTCCTGCTCAATTTTGATGCCCGGGTACTTGGCCAGAACTTCCTTCACTCCCTTCGTGCGGTTGGTGGTGGAGTTGTTCGCCAGGTCACCCAACAGAATCACGATCTTGCCCTTGCCGCCGAGTTTGTCGGCGATGTACTGCATTTGTAGCCTGCCCGCTTCTTCGTCATTGGACGTCACAGCCGCAACGCCCTTGGGCAGATCAGCCTGGTCGGGACGGCGATTGACATACACCAGCGGGATACCCGCCTCGATTGCTTCCTTGCTGATCCGCGCCGTGGACGCCGTATCCACCGGGTTGACGATGATTGCATCGACTTTCTGGCTAATGAAATTCTCGACCTGACTCAGTTGCTTGACCACGTCGGCACGTGCGTCTTCGAACTGCAGTTGCACACCGTCGCCCTTGGGATAGGACTTGGCTTGCTTGTCCATGTGCTCACGGACGTTGGTCAGATAGGTGTCGTCGAACTGCGACATGCTCACGCCGATCTTCAGATCGGCAGCCGTGGCAAATCCGCTGGCGAGCAACAGGGACAAAGCCAGCGCGGTAAAACGGATCGGGGTCTTCATGAACGGTCTGTCTCCAGTATTTTTGTTTTTAAGACGTTGCGTTGATCAGAGCGGGTCGTGCGAGGTCAGCAGTCGAACCACTGGTGCACCTGGAATACAGGGAATCCCGGCGCCTTTGTGTTCGACACGCAGCATGCTGGGAAAGGGGATGCGGAATGGCCGGGCGCTTGGCAGAACGCGGGGCTTGCAGACAGGGCATTAACTCGCAGTACAACGTTGAAGACTTTCATCTGACGGTACCTGGTTGTTTGATCTTGTTTTTGTAGAGTCGCCCAAATCAGGTTCGGGACGTACTTCATGCAACCTGAAAAAGACTTTATTGGAAAATAATTTCCATATCAATATGTTTTAGAATTTAATTCCATTTCTTTATTCAAGCCACCCGTGGGGGCTCATCGTTCATTGAAATAAAACCCGTCACGCAGCAGAGGCAGACTGCCTGCGTGCACATTCTGACCGGCGCTCATCAATAAAATCAGCCGTAGAAGCGCGGACGTTCCGGCAAGCTGACCTGCACAATCTGCTCACTGCCTTGCGCTTCGATACATGCATCTGCGGCCACCGCTGCCGCAAACCCATCCCACGCAGAAGGTCCACCGACTTGCCCGGCGCGCACTCCATCGATAAAAGCCTGTAATTCCACGTCATAGGCACCAATGAAGCGATCCTTCCAGTCCATCAGAATTGCGTTGGACAGTTTCGCCCCACTGCGTAATTGCACCTGGGACGGTTCAGGCAATTTGGCGATACCGGTCTCCCCCACCACTTCGCACTGAATGTCGTAGCCGTACTGGCAGTTCACGAACACCTCTACATCAATACGCGTGCCCCTCGCAGTTTCCAGCAGCACGATCTGCGGGTCACGCAGGTGAGCCAGGGCTTTGCTGGACTTGCGCGGAAATACCACTTGCACCGACACGTAGTCATCGTTGAGCAGCCACCGCAACACATCCAGCTCGTGGATCAGCGTGTCAGTGATCGCCATGTCGGTCCTGTAGTGCTCGCCCACTGTCGGGTTGCGGTGCGCGCAGTGCAACATCAACGGCTCGCCGATCTGGCCGCTGTCGATCACCGCTTTCAACGCGCGATAACCTTCATCGTATGGGCGCATGAAGCCGACTTGTACCAGGCGCTTGCCATAAGCCACTTCCGCGTCGACGATAGCGCGGCAGCCAGCAGCGGTGACTGCCAGAGGTTTTTCGCAGAACACCGGTTTGCCAACGGCAATGGCGGCGAGCACAAACTCTTCGTGGCTCGGCCCCCATGAGGTCACCAGCACGGCATCGACCTGTGGCGAATTGATCAGCGCATGTCCGTCGGGGTACACCTCGGCGTCCAGCTTGAGGTCGGCAATCACCTTGGCGGCCTGCTCGAGGTCTATGTCGGTGACCGCAATGACCTGGCTATTAAGCAAAGTCTGGCTGCAACGACGAATATGGTCACGGCCAATAGCGCCGGTACCGATCACTCCTAGCTTCAACGACATACACAGTTCTCCGATCAAAAAATAACTGACTGATTTGGAATTCATTTCTGTAGGAGCGCGCTTGGTCTGGGCCGTATCCGGACGATGCGGTGCGTCAGCGAAAAATGCGTTCCCTGACCAGATCCCATCGCGGGCAAGCGCGCTCCTACAAGTCCCCGTTTGCCGCGCGACAGCGTGGTGCCGGGAACGCCGCGGCGACTCTTGCTTTTAGTACTGCCGGGCCTTGGCCAACTGCTCATTAACTTTTTTCGCTGCGGCATTGGTGCGTTCGCTGGTGGACTCCTGCGCCACACCCACCCGCCACCACGACAGGTAGCCGTGGATCATGGTCTTGGGCAGTACCTTGATATCAATCAGGGTCGAGACGGTTTGAGTACGCGCATCGGCCAAAGAGGCCTGCAGTTGCTCGACGGTGCTGACCTTGTAGGTCTTGCAGCCATAGGCCTGCGCGCTCATGGCGAAATCCACCGGCACCAGGCCGCCATCAAGCTTGCCGCTCTCGGGGTCGCGGTAGCGGAATTCAGTGCCAAAACTGTCCATGCCGTTGCCGATCTGCAGGTTGTTGATGCAACCGAAAGCCATGTTGTCGAGCAGCACAACGTTGATCTTGCGCCGCTCCTGAATCGAGGTGACCAGCTCTGAATGCAGCATCATGTAAGAGCCGTCACCGACCAGGGCGTAGACCTCTTTGGTGGGTTCGGCGAGTTTCACGCCAAGGGCGGCGTTGACCTCATAGCCCATGCACGAATAGCCATACTCGACGTGGTAGGTGTTGACGCCCTTGCTGCGCCACGCGCGCTGCAGATCACCCGGCAGGCTGCCGGCCGCAGCGACGATGATCGCGTCGTCGGCCAGCGTTTCATTCAACACGCCCAGCACCTGGCTCTGGGTCAGGCACGAGCCAGTCAACTCGATGAATTCCCGCAATACCGCACGATCAAGACGGTCATCAACCTCTGGCACGAAGTTGTCGCCCTGGTAGCGAACCTCATAAACCCGGTCCACTTCCGCCTCCAACTGCGCCTTGGCAGTGCTGATCTGCTCACCCCAGCCGGAACGGTAATCACCCAAGACGTCCGTCAACGCCTCCAGCCCGAGGTGTGCGTCTGACAGCACTTGCACGCCGTCCAGTTTCAACGCGTCGCAAGGGTTGATATTGATATTGAGAAACTGCACGTCAGGGTGCTTGAACAGCGACTTCGACGACGTGGTGAAGTCGGTATAACGCGTACCGATACCGATGATCAGGTCCGCCTGCGGCGCCAAAAGGTTTGCGGCAAGGCAACCGGTTTCGCCGATACCGCCGAGATTCAGCGGGTGGCTGGAAAGCACTGCACTTTTCCCGGCCTGGGTTTCGGCAAACGGAATATCGAAACGCTCCGCAAATGCCTGAAGTGCAGCATTCGCGCCGGAGTACTTGACCCCACCACCACAGATGATCAGTGGGTTGCGTTTACCGTGGAAGGCGGCCAGGGCATCCTTCATCATAGCTTCAGTCGGTGGTCGACGATCCAGACGATGCACGCGTTTCTGGAGGAAGTAATCCGGATAATCCCAGGCTTCGGCCTGTACGTCCTGCGGCAGAGCCAGGGTGACAGTGCCGGTTTCTGCCGGATCGGTCAGTACACGCATGGCGTGAATCGCCGCTGTCATCAACTGTTCTGGGCGGTTGATGCGGTCCCAGTATTTGCTCACAGAACGGAAAGCGTCGTTGGTGCTGATGCTCAGGTCATGAAACTGCTCGATCTGCTGCAACACCGGATCAGGCTGTCGACTCGCATACATATCGCCGGGCAACAGCAGCAGCGGAATACGGTTGGCCGTGGCAGTTGCGGCAGCGGTGAGCATATTGGCCGCGCCCGGGCCTACCGACGAGGTACACGCGTAGATCTTGCGCCGCAGGTGTTGTTTGGCAAAGCCGATGGCGGCATGGGCCATGCCCTGCTCATTGCGCCCCTGATGCACCACCAGATCGCCGCTGTCCTGCTCAAGGGCCTGGCCGAGGCCGAGCACATTGCCGTGGCCGAAAATCGTGAAGACTCCGGCGACAAACTTGCTCTGCACACCATCGACTTCGATGTATTGGTTATCCAGGAACTTCACCAGGGCCTGAGCCATGGTCAGTCTCGTTGTAGTCATGTCGCGCCCCCTTATTGGTTTTTCTGGAGGACGCAGCAGGCGCCCGATGCCTGCTGAATATCCACCGGGGAACGCTTGAGCGCGTCCCTCCGGTCGAGGGCAAAACGTAGAGACGTTTGCATTATTGTTGTGCTCCACTATTTGTTATGTGCCACTGGGAAACGTCACTTGGCAGTCGGCATGCTGAACTCGGGGCCCTTGGCAATACTGTCAGGCCAGCGTTGCATCACGCTTTTGTAACGGCTGTAGAAGCGAATGCCCTCTTCCCCATAGGCATGATGATCACCAAACAACGAGCGTTTCCAGCCGCCGAAGGAATGCCAGGCCATGGGCACCGGGATCGGCACGTTGATGCCGACCATGCCCACCTTGATGCTGCGGGCAAAGGCTCGGGCAATGCCGCCATCGCTGGTGAAGCAGGACACGCCATTGCCGAATTCATGGGCGTTGATCAAGGCCACTGCGCTGGCGAAATCTGCCACGCGCACAATGCCCAGTACCGGTCCGAAAATTTCTTGCTGATAGATGCTCATTTCCGGGGTGACGTTATCGAACAGCGTCGCCCCCACGAAGAACCCGCCCTCCGCGCCCGGCACCTTGAAGCCACGCCCGTCGACAAGGAGTCTGGCGCCCTCGACCACGCCCTGATCTATAAAGCCCTCGACTTTAGCCTTGTGCACGCCCGTGACCAAAGGCCCCATATCGCTGTCGTTGTTCATGCCGTTGCCGACCTTCAGCCGGTCGATACGCGGCAACAATTTGTCGATCAACTTGTCACCGACATCACCCACTGCAACGGCAATCGAGATCGCCATGCAGCGCTCACCTGCCGAACCGTACGCCGCGCCAATCAAAGCGTCTGCCGCCTGATCGAGATCAGCGTCGGGCATCACGATCATATGGTTCTTCGCACCGCCCAAGGCCTGCACGCGCTTGCCGCGTTGGGTCGCCTGCTGATAGATGTACTCGGCAATCGGCGTTGAGCCGACAAAGGAAATCGCTTCGACGTCCGGATGCTGCAGCAAACCGTCGACCGCACTTTTATCGCCTTGCACCACGTTGAATACGCCCTCGGGCAGTCCGGCTTCGGTGAGCAGGCGCGCCATCAGCAAACTGGCGGAAGGATCGCGCTCGGACGGTTTGAGGATGAAACAGTTACCGGTGGCCAGAGCCATCGGGATCATCCACAGCGGCACCATCACCGGAAAATTGAACGGCGTGATGCCGGCACATACGCCCAAGGGCTGGCGCACGCTCCAGTTGTCGATGCCCCCGCCGATGTTGTCGCTGAAGCGGGTGGTCAACAGATTGGGCGCACCGCAGGCGTACTCGACGATCTCGATACCACGGGTCACCTCACCTTTGGCGTCGGAAAAGACCTTGCCGTGTTCACGGCAGATGATCCCGGCCAACTCGTCATGGTGCTGTTCTAGCAGCTCCTTGAACTTGAACAGCACCCGCGAACGACGCAGGGATGACTGCTCCGACCATTCCGGAAACGCCTTGAGGGCCGAGGCGACGGCATCATCGACGGTCTTCTGGCTGGCCAGGCCCACGCGCGCCTGGACCTCGCCCGTGGCCGGATTGAATACCTCGCTGAAACGCTCGCTTGCGCCGTCCTGCACCTGTCCGTTGATGTAGTGGCCGATTACCTTGATGCTGCTCATTGTTCTTGTTCTCCGTCGAAAAGGTTAGAGATCGAGCAGCCAGCTGTGCTGCGGGTCATTATGGAAATGCCAGGCGCGTTTGGGACCGGCCATCACATTCAGGTAATAAGACTCGTAGCCATACGGCACGCTCACCGGGTGATAACCCTTTGGCACCACTACCAGATCGCTGTTTTCCACGGCCATTGCCTCGTCGATGCTGCGGTCATCGGTGTAGACGCGCTGGAACACATAGCCCTGAGGCGGATTGATCTGGTGGTAATAGGTTTCTTCAAGAAAGCTCTGGTGCGGCAGGTCATCAGTGTCGTGCTTGTGCGGCGGGTAACTCGACGAATGCCCGGACGGCGTACGCACCTCTACGACCAGCAGTGAATGCGCTGGCTCGCTGTCCGGCAGGATGTCGCACACATAGCGAGTGTTGGCACCTTTGCCGCGCACGCTGCGCTTGCAGGCTTCGGGTCGAATCAGCCGCGGCTCATAGCCCTGCGCACCCGGCGCAGCGCAGACGGCGATCTGCACGTCGCTCAAGGCAGTCACCTGAGCACTTGTGCCCGGCGGAAGGTAAGCGGCAAAAGGCGACTTGTCGTCAAAGACCGACTGACGATCCCCCAGATTTTGCCAGTTGAAGGACTCACCCTCGATGTTCACGCGACCGCAGAGCAGCACCAGGCAAAGCTCCTTGTCGCCAGCACTGACCGGCAGGGTTTCGCCCAGACTCAGGTGGTACGCAGCGAAACCTACGTAATCCAGACGGCCGTCTTCCAGGGCGACCATGGTTTGTCCATGTTTGTTGCTTTTGACCAACAGACTCATTGTCCAACCCTCTCGTTGAGAAGTGCACGCAAAGTGTCATAACCCTTTTTGGCGTAGATGTAGCTGGGCGCCACGGCCGGGTCCTGCTCGGCTTCCACCACCAGCCAGCCCTCGTAGTTCGCTGCGAGCAGTACGTCCAGCAACGACGCGAAGTCGATATCGCCATCGCCGGGCACCGTGAAGGTGCCGTTGACGATGCAGTCAGGAAAGCTCCACATCTGGTTACGAGCCAGTTGCACCACTGGTTTGCGCACGTCCTTGAAATGGATATGACAGACACGATCGATGTGTTTGCGCAGCACTTCGATGGGCTCGCCACCGCCCATGTAGCAATGGCCCGAGTCAAACAGCAGGCCCACTTCAGGGCCCGTCCGGCGCATGAGCTGGTCGATGTCTTCAGGGGATTCGACGTAGGCGCCCATATGATGGTGGTAGGCAAGACGCACACCTTGCGACAACGTGAAGCGCGCCAGCTCGGTGAGTTTGTCGGCGTAATCTTGCCAGGCTTGCTCGCTATGAAAGCGTGGTCGTTCGATAAGCCGTATGGGTGAACCCTGGATAGAGTCGGCGACTTCGCCATAGACCAGCACCGAAGCGCCATTTTGCCTGAGCAGGTCGAGGTGTCCGGCAATGGCATCGACCTCTTCGGCGACCGAGCGCCGCGCCAGACGGCTGGAGTACCAGCCGGAGACCAGAGCCAGGCCGTAAGGCCGCAGCACATCACCAACGCCCTTGGCGTCTTTGGGAAATTTGCCGTTGAGTTCGAAACCTTCGTAGCCGATGTCCTTGCCTTCTGCAAGGGCAGTGCTCAAAGGCGTTTCACCGCCCAAAGCCGGCAGATCGTCGTTGCTCCAGGAGATCGGGTTGATGCCAATTCGGATTGCGGGCATGGCTGCACCTTTTATTGTTATCAGAAAGCAATGAGATCTGCTTTATTCCGCCTCAGGCCCGCGCGCTGCGCCAGGCATTGATCAACTGTTCGAAGGTGGCCTGCACCTTCTGGATCAGGGTTTCATCATCAATGTCACCCGCCATCCACGCCCGGCTCGGCTCCTGAAAAATCGTGCGACCCACAGCAAAACCACGGCAGGTTGTGCTCTGACTGGCTTGCCTGAAGCCATCAGCAAGGGATTCGATCGACGCGTTAAGCCCCAGCAGTACAACGCCGCGGCAATACGCGTCGCGCTCCTGAATCAGTTCGTCGAGCTTTTTCCATTCCTCGGCTGACTGTGCCTCGATCTTCCACCAGGCCGGGTAGATGCCCAGGTTGTAAAGGCGCTTGATGCTGCGATAAAGCACATCGGGATAAGTGGACGGATGATCCTTGGGCGGAATAACTTCCAGCAGCAATTCGTGACCGCTGACCAGAGAAGCCTCGTACACCGCCTTGAGTTGCGCCTCCTGCTCCAGACGCAACAAAGGTTCGTCATCGGGATGAAACTGCACCAGACACTTGATGATCTGCTCCTGAGGCCAGGCGATCAGGTTGCTGCCAAGCGAGCGCCCGTGCTCAAAGCCCAACGGACGCGAGTTCTGAATCTCCACCGGACGGGCGATCCACCATCCGCGGCCAGTGGCAGCATTGAGCGCATCCTGACCGAAACGCTGGTCGGCAAGCAGGCCCACATCAGCCTCGACACCCTGCGCGTGCAATTTTTGCTCGACCCGCTCCACCGCCTGAATAAACAGCTGCTTGATAGCGGTAAGGCGCGCCGGATCCTGACCGGCCTTATGCGCCAGGTCCACGAACTGCCAGCGGTGGTCGAAGGCAAACACGAACAGCTGTTTCCAGGCCTTGCGTGGCACCGTAACCCGGTGCAGGCGTTGCAGGATCGGGTCCTGATCCGGGCGAGTGATCGGAACCGGGCTGCTGAACAGATACTCCAGCTCAGCGGGGGTCGGCATGGCGGGCGCACAGGCGTGACGGGAAACGACCAGGCCACCGCAGGCATTGGCCAGCTGGCAGCAACGCTCGTCGCTGGCATCGTTTAACCAGCCACTGAGGAAGCCCGACATAAAGGCATCGCCCGCACCCAGCACGTTAAGCACTTCAACCCGCACGCCGGGGTAGACTTCACCGTCCTGCAACCGTGCCGGGATAGCACCATGAATCACCGTACAGCCTTGCGGGCCCAGCTTGACCACCAGGGTCGCCGAAGTCACTTCACGCACGGTACGCAAGGCGGTCAGCAAATCCTCACTGCCACCGGCAATCAGAAACTCTTCTTCAGTGCCAACGATCAGGTCGAAACGCGGCAGAATCTTCTGCACATGCTGACTGACAGTCTGGTCGGCGACAAAACGGGTTTCTCCATCCGCCTTGCCCGCCAATCCCCACAACACGGGGCGATAGTCAATGTCCAGCACACGCCGGACGTTGTGCCGCTCGGCGTAATCCAACGCCTGGACGCTGGCTTTGTAAACGCCATCGGTAGAGAAATGCGTGCCGGTAATCAACAGTGCTTTGCTGGAAGCGATGAAGGCTTCACTGATGTCTTCAGCGCGCAACGCCATGTCGGCGCAGTTTTCACGGTAGAACACCAGAGGAAAGGTTTCGCGGTCCTTGAGGCCCAGCAGTACCAGGGCGGTGAGGCGTTCGGGATCAACCTTGATGCCACTGACGTCACAGCCTTCGCGAGCCAGGGATTCCAGAAGGAAGCGACCCATGTGGTCGTCCCCTACCCGGCTCAGCATTGCCGACTTCAACCCCAGCCTGGCCGTGCCGAATGCGATATTGGCGGAAGAGCCACCGAGGTATTTGGCAAAGCTGGATACGTCCTCAAGTCGTGCACCGACCTGCTGTGCATAGAGGTCGACGCCCAGGCGCCCGAGGCAAATCAAATCCAACTGACGCCCATTGGCAAAACGAGTCTGGCCCATGCTGGCTCCTGTTATTTTTATAAGCCTGCGTTGCACCGCCATCGAGACGGCAAACGCTCTTGGTGCAATCAGACTAAAACGTTCAGAAGCACCAATCAATATTTATTCCATAGTTATTTTATATGGAATTTATATTCCAGACATCCCGCGTATACTTCTGGTGCCGACCCACCCTGTATGTCGGTCAGGGTCGACGTGATGCCAAGGTATTTTTTTACGCCTACCCTGTAGACTTGCGCCACCCATCAGCGCACCAGCATAAATAACAAGCAGAAGGATTGCCCATGCCACGCACCGATCAGCCGGCCAAGCCAGAGACGACTCAGGAAGACGTTCTCGCCAGCCCCCCGATCAATGCCGAACGCCTGTTGCAAATGATCACCGATGAGTACGAAAGTCTGCCGCGCCAGCTCAAGCGCATCGCCAGCTACATGAGCCAGCAGAGCGACCGGATCATGGTTGACCGCATCAGCGACATTGCTGGCGAATGCGAAGTGCACCCTTCAGCCATCGTGCGCTTTTCCCAGCGCTTCGGGTTCAGTGGGTTCAGTGAAATGCAGGCGCTGTTTCGCGAGGCGTACACCCACAAGACCACGCCGGTGCAGAACTATCAGCAACGCATCCGCAGCATGATCGTCAATAAGTCGCAGAAAGCCAGTGGCGGCGACCTGGCGCGAGAATGCGTCAACGCAACGCTTTCGGGCATCGAACGGCTGGGCATGGAGCTCGACGATGCCGCCTTCGACAAGGCGGTAGATCTGGTGGTCAATGCAGACAACATCTATGTAGTCGGCGTACGGCGCTCCTTCGCTGTCGCCGACTATCTGGTCTACAACCTGCAGCACACCAACAAGCGCATTCATCTGATCTCCGGTCTGGGCGGCAGCTATCGCGAGCAGATGCGCAGCGTGCGGGCCAATGATCTGGTGATCGCCATCAGCTTCACGCCGTATGGCAAGGAAACCCAGCATTGCTTGCGCATTGCCCAGCATCATCAAGCGAAGACGCTGATTATCACTGACAGCAATCTGTCGCCGCTGGCAAAGCGCGCCAGTACGGTGTTATTGGTCAATGAAGGAAGTTCGTTCGCATTTCGGTCTTTGAGTGCAACATTATGCTTGTGTCAGGCGCTGTTTATTGCCGTGGCGTATCGGCTGGAACTGAAGGTCGATGAGATTCATGAGCAGTTGGGGTTTGAAGACTGACCGAGCGATCAAGGGCGAACCTCGCAGGACCGCCTTAAGGCGGGAGGACGTCGGGAGATTCACTGGATTTCTTTCGCCAGAAAAGCTGTCCTCCCGGCTAAGACCGCCTTCCGTAAATTTTTATTCCATTAATTGTCATAAGAGAATATTTATTCTATAAATCACCCCTCTGAAAATAAAAATCAAAAAGGGTGAGTCATGCGTAAACTCGGAATCGGGCTTATCGGCACGGGCTTCATGGGGCGTGCCCATGCGTTGGCTTTTCGAAACGTCAGTGCAGCTTTCGAACTGCCTTTCACGCTTCATCTCGCTGCCCTGGCCGATGCCAATCCCGCTCGCGCGCAATCGTGCGCGACGGCCTGGGGGTTTGAACGCGCCTATGGCGACTGGCAACAGTTGATCGATGATCCTGCGGTCAATCTGATCGCCATCACCACCCCCAACCACCTGCACTATCCGATGGCCATGGCCGCGATTACCGCTGGCAAGCCGGTCTATTGCGAGAAACCGCTGGCGGTGAGTCTGGAACAGGCCACTGCCATGCACCAGGCGGCAAAGGATGCAGGCGTGGTCACCCGTGTCGGCTACAACTACCAGCACAACCCGGTCATGGGGTTGGCAAGACAGCTGATCAAGAACGGTGAACTCGGTGAGATCATCAGTTTTCAAGGCGAATTCAGCGAAGACTTCATGGCCGACCCTGCGTCGCCCTGGTCATGGCGCTGTGAGGCTGCACACGCGGGAGGTGCGCTAGCGGATCTGGGCAGCCATTTGCTGGGCATGGCGCGGTATCTGCTCGGCGATATCGAAGCGGTATGCGCCGACCTCCAGACCGTGCACCGCCAACGCCCGGCCACGGCCGGTAGCCCGGAACTGCGCACAATCGCGGTAGACGACCTGGTCCATGCGCTGCTGCGTTTCACCAATGGCGCGCGCGGCACCTTCAGCAGCAGCTGGCTCAAGCACGGCTATAAAAACCATTTGAGTTTTGAAGTAAGCGGCACCAACGGCACGTTGTCGTTTGATCAGGAGCGCTTGAACGAGCTGCGTCTTTGCCAAATGGGCCAAGCAGGTTTTCAGCGTTTACTGGCGGGCCCGGACCTGCCCGGATATGCAGCGTTCAGCCCTGCGCCGGGTCATCAATTGGGCTACAACGAGCTGAAAACGCTGGAAGTGCATGAGCTGATCATGGCCTTGGCCGGCCAGGGACAGCTCGGCACTGATTTCGGACAAGCGCTGGAAGTCGAGCGACTGGCGTCGGCGATTCGACTCGCTGCTCGCGAACAGCGCTGGGTCAACCTTGGAGAGGTCTGATCACCGAAAACCAGGGTCGGGGTGGGAATCAACCCAATGACCGGTGCTCATCTGATCTTCACAACGACCTTGCCTTTGGCGCGCCCCGTGGCTAGATATTCCAATGCTTGCTTTGCCTGCTCGAACGTAAAGACCTTGTCGATCACCGGTCGAACATGCCCGGACTCAAGCAGCTTACCGATCTCGCCCAGTTGGGCGCCGTCGGGGCGAACGAAGAGGAATGAATAGGCAACGCCTTTGCTTTTCGCGAGCCGGATGATTTTGCGGCTCATCAATCCAAAGACGAAACCAAGGAAGGCATTCAATCCGCGAGCCCTGGCGAACGCTTTATCCAAGGGGCCAACCAGAGAAACGATCCTGCCGCCAGGCTTGAGGACATCAACGGACTTTTCGATCACGTCGCCTCTGAGCGTACCGAGCACCAGGTCGTAGTTACGCAGAACGGTCTCGAACGCTTGTTTCTTGTAGTCGATCACTTCATCTGCGCCAAGGCTGCTGACGTTCTGCACATTAGGCGTACTGGTGTTGGTGGCCACTTTCGCGCCCAGGTGTTTTGCAAGCTGGATCGCAAAGCTGCCAATGCCTCCGGACCCGGCCGGGATGAACACTTTCTGGCCCGTTTGAAGATCGCCGCGCTCTTTGAGTGCTTGCCACGAGGTAAGTCCGACCATCGGAATGGACGCTGCTTGAACGAAATCCAGATTGGCAGGCTTCAGCGCGGCAGCACTTTCCGGTACGACCGCACATTCAGCAATTGAGCCGGTACCGAGGTCGAACAGGCTGGCATAGATCTCATCCCCGGCCTTGAAACGAGTCACGCCGCTGCCTACCTGAGTCACCACGCCCGCCAGATCACTGCCCAGAATGGCGGGCAGTTGAAACTTCAGAACAGGCTTGAAAATACCGGTAGGGATCATGTTGTCGATGGGATTGATCCCGGCAGCATGCACCTCGACCAGGAGTTCATTGGGCTTCAAGACTGGAAGGGACACCTCAGCAAAGCCAATTTCCGGGGATTTGCCGTAGCGTTTGAAGGTCAGCGCTTTCATAGAGCCTTGATTCCGGGAAGGTCTGGAATGATTTTCTGTAGCGCACGAGCACCGCGAGGCAGCGATGGCGGCCTGTCTGATACACAGCCATCGCGGCCTCGCAGTGCTCGTGCGCTCCTACAGATTCAATGTTTGCTTCGCAACAGCGCGGTGTCACGACACCGGCGCGGCTCGCGTCAACACGCAACAACCATCAGGCTTTCGGCTGATAGCGCTCGGCGGCATTGGCCTGGCGGATATCCGACAGCAATCCCTGGCGCGCGGCATCCAGTGCATCCCAACGCTCCGCGACATGCAGCGGCGGGATGGTGACGAGTTCGCGCTGATCAAAGCCGACAAGCGCCGCGTCGACCAGTTCTTCAACGTCCATCACATCAGCGATGGTATTAACGTCGATTCCCGCCCTCTCCCATATCTCGGTACGCGTCGCCGCAGGCAGTACGGCCTGGACGTATACGCCACTCGGCGACAATTCCAGATTCAGGCCTTGAGACAGGAACAGAACGAACGCCTTGGTAGCGCCGTAAACCGTCATACCAAATTCCGGCGCCAAGCCCACTACCGAACCGATATTAACGATTGAGCCAGTACCCGACTGGGCAAAACGCGGGGCGACTGCGGCGGCCAGACGGGTCACTGCAGTGACGTTCAGGGTGATTAGTTTTTCGATAGCGTCTGCCCCCTGCTGAACGATCCCACCCGACTGAGCCATGCCAGCGTTATTGATGAGAATGCCAATTTGCGCGTCTTCGCGCAGACGAGCTTCCAGCGCGGTAAGGTCTGCAGACTGGGTCAAATCTGCCTGAAGTACCTCGACAGCAACGCCGTTTTCTTCACGCAGTTGTAAGGCCAGCGTATCAAGGCGTGCCTTGTCCCGCGCAACCAGAACCAGATCGTGGCCGCGACTGGCGAAGCGTTTGGCATAGATGGCGCCGATGCCGCTGGAGGCGCCAGTGATGAGTACAGTTGCAGGCTTTGTCATGGAAAAGTCCTTCAAATAATCGGGTTTTACAGGGTTGGAAAACAGGCGTTTCAGCCCGCAATACTGGGGTTAGCCGAGGCATCCGCCGCACAACTGCCATAGAGCGTGTCTCGATTGAGCTGCGCCTGAGGCGATGTGGTTTTCTGGGAAACAACGAGCGTTTTGCCGGGCATTTTTGTTTGGCTTCTGGCGTGAGAACGGAGCCAATGATTACGGTCGAAATCTAAAATGTCAACATTTTGATGTCGAGCGACATCAATGTATAGTGGCGGTCTCATGTTGGACAACACTGCTGGATGAGCGATGAAAGTCACCAAGCAACAGGCGCAGGCAAATCGCGCACATATCGTTGAAACCGCGTCGGCCCTCTTTCGCGAGCGCGGTTATGACGGCGTTGGCATTGCCGATCTGATGGCGGCAGCGGGCTTCACCCAGGGCGGCTTCTACAAGCACTTCGGCTCGAAGGCCGATCTGATGGCGGAGGCAGCGGCGTGCGGCATTAGCCAGTCGGCTTCGCTGACGGCGGCGGCGTCGGTTCAGGAGTTCGTCGAGGTTTATCTTTCCCGTGAGCACCGCGACAACCGCGCCACGGGTTGCACCATGGCCGCGTTGTGCGCAGATGCAGCCCGCAAGGAAGAAGAGGTCCGCGCCACGTTCGCTGCGGGCATCGAAACCCAGCTGGCCGTGTTGCGCGATGGCGCCGGGCAGTCGGAGGATGAAGACTCTGCTCAGGCACGAGCCAGACGACTGGCCATAATGGCGCAAGCACTGGGCGCTATCGTCTTGTCGCGGGCATGTCCGGATGACTCGCCATTGGCTGATGAAATTCTGGCGGCGAGTCGCGAGACTATTCTCGGGAAAAAGTTTTCCTGAATACTGCTTTCACTGGATGGCTTAAATCCTGAGTGCAGCGCTTTGTCCGATTCGAACAGGTTGGCTATGGTCTCAGGCTCATTAGCACTGGTGGGACCGAATTTATTCGGGAAAGCGATCTTTCAGGCGATACGAATGCTGCGTATGCACCGGCCTCTTCGCGAATGAATTCGCTCCCACCGGGATCAGTGCTTGCAGGCCAACATGGAATCTTTCACAGATACCGTTTCAGGCGGATCGCAAATCCCTGTGGGAGCCGGGCTTGCCCGCGATACATGAGACGCGGCTGGAAGACACACCGCGTTAGCCTTTATCGTCCGCATGCGGCTCGGCCCAGGCGCCGCTCAGATATAGGTACTCACCTGTAGGAGTGAGCTTGCTCGCGATGAACGATGACACGGTCTAGCTCACAAACCGAGTCGTCTGCATCGCGGGCAAGCCTCGCTCCCACAGGTTTACAGGCCAAAATATAACCGTCGCCAGAGTTCGCTCAAAACTGCAATGCATCAAGTAATTCGTGCTAAGCACAGCGAAGGCAGTCACGGCCGGCATGCTTGGCGGAGTAAAGCGCGGCGTCAGCGGCACCGATCAAGGCTCCGGCGCTGACGTGAGGCGCGACGGCGGCCGCGACTCCCAGGCTGATGGAGACTCGAGCACCTTCGCCCAGTGCCGGGTGCGGTACATCGAGGGCAGCGACTGCCGCTCGCAGCCTCTCCGCTAACGCGCTGGCTTTGGCGAGATCTGCATTCAGCATCAACACCAGAATCTCTTCACCACCGAAACGAAACGTCAAAGCCCCCTCTTTTTTAGCAATCTGCTGGATAGCGCCGCTCAACAGTTTCAAACAGATATCGCCCTGCGGATGACCATAACTGTCGTTGTAGATTTTGAAGTGATCTATATCCAGGAGGATGACCGCGACTTTTTTGGGCGAGCGCGCCGCGTGATCCCAGACCGATGTCAGTACTTCATCCTGATACCGGCGATTGAACAATTGGGTCAGCGCATCAGTGCGCGCCATTTCCATCAACTGCACCTGCAACAGACGTCCTTGCAAGGCGAACAGATAGCTCATCCGGCTACCACGCTCAAGAAAATACGATGCCATCAACAGCAGTGCCACTGTCGAAACAAACAACAACGCATTGGCTTGCCAGATCAGAAAATCAGCGATATCCGCCATGTAAGTCGTCACGAGCTGGATGACCAGCATCAGGCTCATCGCCAGCGCGGCGTAACGCAATGGCAGTTGCTGGATCATGGTGCAATAGACCATGAGCAGCAGCATTCCCAACTGGTAGTGAAGCCGATACGGACTGTCGCTATAGATCATCACGATCAGTGGCATCAGCGAGGCGACGACAGTGCCAGTCGCCGCAATGGCTTCCAGCGCCCAGCGCTTTTTCAGACGCTGGATCCACAACAGGAAGACGATAAACATCGGCGTGATCAGGCACAGCCTGCCGAGTGCTACGTAAGCAAATACATCGCGCAGTGTCAGCCAGTCGCTGATCAGGAACAGGTTGTAAACCAGTCCTCCTCCAATGCCGACGATGGTGATGAATTGACGCCGCTGTTCCAGTGTTTCGGCCTCGTAGCGTTGCTCAAGATCGTCACTGAAGCGCAATGCACGCACCCCTGACGCGATGGTCTGCTCGACCTCGATCAGAATTTGAGGATCCTTGGCACTTGGGCGATCCAGGAGGGTATTGAGCATGGGGCACCGGAACAGCAAAGAGAATTCGGTTGGATAGCGCAATGCAGCCTGCTGCTACCCTGATAACCGGAGCGATCTGTAAAGACGACCGCTCCGTTCACACGTCATGAGATGAGTGTTGTCAGCCACGTTCTACATCTTGAAACGTGACACCACCATTCGTAGCTCACCTGCCAACGTCGACAGCTCGTTGGCAGTGACGGCGTTATCTTCTATCTCTTCCCTGAGCGCTTCGCTCCCGTTGCGAATTTCGGTGACGTTACGGTTGATGTCTTCAGATACCGCATGCTGCTGTACAGCCGCACTGGCGATCTGGGTATTCATCCCGACAATCCGCTCGACACCCTCGTTGATTTCATCAAGGCTGGCCGCTGCCTGATCTGCAGAGGCAATACAATCCTGCGCCCGGTGCCTGCCGGCTTTCATTTGCTCCACCGCCGCGGTTGTTGCCAGTTGCAACTCCTGGATAATCCGGCGGATTTCTTCTGTCGAATTCTGCGTGCGTGAAGCCAGGGTCCGAACTTCATCAGCAACCACCGCGAAGCCACGGCCCTGCTCCCCTGCACGGGCAGCTTCGATGGCAGCATTCAGCGCCAACAGGTTGGTTTGATCGGCGATGTTGCGGATAACCTCGATCACGCCGCCGATTTCCTGGCTGTGCACGGCCAGCGCAGAGACCTTCTCGGCGCTGACTTCAACTTCACTGGCCAGTTCTTCAACGGTCAGTCGGGTGTCGCGCATGACTGCAAGACCTGTGCTTGACGCCTGGCTGGCTTGCTCGGCGGCACGTGCGGCGCCCTCGGTATTCTGCGCAACATCCGCAACACTCGCGGTCATTTCATTGATGGCCGTGGCAACCTGTTCGGTCTCACCCTGCTGGGAGGTCATTGAGTGTCTTGCTCGCTCGATTGACAATCCGAGGCGTTGAGCTGCGTCCGATACGGATTGTGAGCTTTGTTCAACCTGAGTCAGCGATGTGCTGAATGCCTGTGCCATATGGTTGAGGCCATTGCCAATGTCCGCCATCTCATCTTTGCCCTGCACTTTTGCGCGGGCCGTGAGATCGCCTTGCGCAATCAGTTGGGTAGCACTCAGCACGCTATCGATTGCCCGGCGCATGGAACTGTAGATCCCGCTGAATGCGTAGATCAGCAACAGCCCCATGAACGCCAAAGCGCCCAGAATCAGCATTCTTTCGCCTGACTTCTCTTCGATACGCTGATCCAGCAAAGCCGACAGAGAATCCTGCAGCATGTCCTGGGCCTTGTACAAATCGGCCACTACAGCGTTGCCTTTTGCTGGCAGGTCCTGCACGCCACTGATGGTGTCGCTGGTCGAAGCGATCAGCGAATCAAGGTCGTTACGGAAACTGTCCAGATTCACCAATGCGTTGGTCACAGGGAGTTGAATCCGGTCAGCCAGAGCGGGTTCCTTGCGACGCAACAGATTGAGGCTCTGTTGCAGTTCTATGCGGATCTGCGCTTCAAGCTTCAGCAGTGACTGCAGCGTAGAACGTGTGCCGTCAGTCAACGGTTGCCCGTTGCGCAGACCGCTGGACAAGCCCCGTAGTTGTCCCACTACGTTGATCTGGCGAGGTAGCCTGATTGTGCTCTGGTCGATCATGAACAGCGAAGCGTAATCCTCATCCAGGACCATGCCGGAAGTGGCAGAGACGAAATAGATGAAGTTCAGCGTCTGAACAAGCTGATCATTCCAGTCATCGAATGCCTTCCATGGGTTGGCACCCGGCCTGGCCTGATCGATGAGGCGCTGAGCCCCGGCGCGCAAACGTTGCACGCGGTCGCCGGTTTCCAGCGCCATATTGTATTGACGGTCAGTGGAATCAAGCTTTGAAAAAGCATCCAGCAGCTTCGCCTGGTTGGCCGAGAAATCAGCCTGGACCGTCGGATCGCCACTCAGCAAGCGGTTGGTAAGCGCACGTTGCATCATCGATAGGCGAAGTACCGGGGTGACGTCCATCAAATAGCGCTGGCCCACTTGTTCGGAATGCACCCCATCGATGCTCGCATTGATCTGGCTGACGATTCGGCCACCCAGCAGCGACAAGGGGATGAGGACTATTAATGCAAGCAAAGCGAATTTTGCGGGAAAACGTAAACGGCTGGACAGGTACACGGCAGGTGCAAGGATGTTCATGAAGATTCTCACAGCCCTGATGGGCAATATTTTCTTGATGGGGGTGAGAACGATCCGTTTCTCTAAACAATCAGGGACTTCTTTGGCCCCTTGAAGCGCACTTCGAACGATGATTTCACAAGCTAACTCAAATACTGGCTATGAGACATCATTCAGGTTACAGCTCCGACTCGCGGATTCTGTAAAAAGTTGCGCGGCTTGATTATGTTTCGGCTGAATTTCGATTTTTATTGATCTTTATCGACGAATGGCTATGTGCCACCTCGAATATCTACAATCAGGGTGCTGCTGCCCATGCGCGGGTGTATTAGGTAGAGCGCTGTTATACGCGCCGCAGCCTCATCAATTACTTTCATATCTTTTCTTTATAGAATGCCGATAACGAATAATATCAATATTCCAAAAAAGCATTTCCAACGCTTTTATTATGCAAATACTATCCAGTGCAGACGACATCGTTCCAGCTTTCACACCTTTCTATCAGGCCAACTCATCTGCACCCTCGCCACGGGCCAGTGCCAGTTCAATGGACACCGCCCGACATGACAACGACGCTCGCAGCAAGCGCTGCCAAAACGTTTCCGCTTTCAACACTCGCCGCCGCTCTGTTGCTCGGGGCATTCTCGCCAGTCGCCGAGGCCGCCGACGACGAATCCCGGCTCAGTACAGTGACAGTGATCTCCACCGGCGTACGCGGACAACAACGAACAGTGGCGGACAGCCCGGCGCCTATCGACATCATCAATAGTGAGCAGTTACTCAAGACCGGTCGCGCGGAGCTTTCGGAAGCCATCGCGAAACTGCTGCCCTCTTTCAACTTCGGCACCAACATTGCGGGCTATAACTCGGTCACACGGCCATTGAGCAACCGTAGCCTTGGCCCCGCCTACACACTGGTATTGGTCAACGGCAAGCGCCGCCACAATGGCGCAACAGGCCAGCGCGGTTCCATCGATAACAGCGGTGCCAACGCGGTGGATATCGACCTGATCCCGGTCAGTTCCGTGGACCACATCGAAGTGCTCAAGGACAGCGCCGCGGCACAGTACGGTTCCGATGCAGTCGCCGGGGTGATCAACATCATTCTTAAATCCGGTGATTCTGGCGGACACTATGAAACCACCTACGGCAAGCTGTTCTCCGGAGCCGGGGAAACCATCAAGATTGCTGGCGACCAGGGTTTCACCCTCGGTGAAGAAGGCTTTTTCCACTTTTCAGCCGACGCTCGCAAACGTGGCGAGGCGTCCTGGAACAACAAGGCTGACAGCAGCGTTCGCGCGTTCAGCGACCCGGTAAAAGAGGCGGCCTGGGATCGGGTCGCGATCAAAAACGGCGATCCGGATCTCAAGGCCTTCAACCTGGCCTACAACGCCGAACTGCCCCTGGAAGACCTGACGCTGTATTCCTTCACAACTTACGGTGAGCGTGACGCCGAGGCTGCCAATTACTTCCGCTTGCCCACCGGCACCGCAGCAGTACCGGAAGTATTCCCCGACGGTTACTACCCGCTGAACAACATCAAGGACACGGATTACCAGTTCCTGTTCGGTGGCAAGGGCGAAGTGGCTGACTGGAACTGGGACCTGAGCACCACTTACGGGCGCAACAACGTTCATCACTCCAGCGACCTGAATATCAACCCGTCACTGGGCACCGCGTCGCCCACCCGATTCGACAACCTGGCGACGTTTCGCTTTGAGCAATGGGTCAACAATCTGGACTTTACGCGTCGCTATGACAGCCTGTTCCAGCTGACCTCGCCGGTGCAGGTATCGGCAGGCCTGGAACATCGCTGGGAACGTTTCAGTACCTTTGCGGGGGATCCCGAGGCTTATATCACTGGCACCTATCCAGCTGCATCGGGCGCGCAAGCGGCAGTCACCATTCGCCCGGAGGATGAGGTCAACCTGATTCGCAATAACTATGCGGGTTACCTGGATCTGGGCTTTGATCTGACCGATCGCTGGTTTCTCGACGTTGCCGGGCGGGTTGAACATTACGACGATGATTCAGGCAACACCTTCGGCCTGAAGGTGAACTCCCGCTATGAACTGACAGACACGGTCGCCGTAAGAGGCACAGTCGGCACCGGTTTCCGGGCACCCTCCCTGACCCAGATCGGTTATACGGTTGCAGACAACCGGGTCGCCGTCGATGTGAACGGTAACGTGGTACCCGCCGTGACCCGGCTTACTCCGTCAGGCAGCAACCTGGCCAAAGCCTTGGGCGGCGATGATCTGAAGCCAGAAAAATCGCGCAACCTTGGCTTGGGTTTGACCTGGCAACCAGCACCACGCACTAGCGTCACGGCCGATGCCTACCTGATCGACATTGATGACCGCATTGCCCTGACCAGCAACATTTATGATCAGGGTAATGGCGTCATCAATGGCATTCTCGCCGCTCAAGGCGTTCCTTCGGGAACCTGGGTCAACTATTACACCAACGCGTTCGACACCCGCACACGCGGACTGGATATCGTTGCTGACCACACCACGGCATTGAATGGCTGGGGTGATGTGCGCTGGAGCCTGGGGTTCAACTGGAACAAGACCACTATCGAGGGCGTGACCGACACCCCCGCCGCGCTGGGCAGTTCGGGCGTAACCCTGGTCGGCCGGGACCGCGAAGGCGACCTGACCGAAGCCTCACCCAAAACCAAATGGATTCTGGGTGCCAACTGGAAAGTCGAAGACCTGGCGGTCAACCTGCAGACCAGCCGCTACGGGGCCGTCAAGACACTGGCCGTCAACCCAGGAGGCGACCGCAGCTTTGGTGCCAAATGGATTACCGATCTGGATATCAGCTACACCTTTATTGACCAACTGACGGTGAGCATTGGCGGCACCAACATCTTTGATGTGCGGCCGTCGAAAAACGCTGTGTACAGCAACCTTGGTCTGGCACCTTATGGCAACCCGCCGTTCTACCCGGGTGGCGGTTACTGGTACACCAAGCTGGCTTATGATTTTTAGTTGATTAGTGATACTGCGCTATTTATCTGCGAATGAGGATCTGTGGGAGCAGAGCTTGCTCGCGATAAGGCTGGAGGCGGTCCAAAGTGAATCGCGTCCAGCCTTATCGCGAGCAAGCTCTGCTCCCACAGGATTCTGCGCAACTCCGCAAACCATCGGATTATTACTGGCAGAGACATACTCAATATCATTCCGAATGATATTAACTTTTGTTTCATTCGATTCGTGCAATACAACCCTCAAGAACAGAATCCGCCCATCTTAATATTCCGGCGGACATTCCCATGGCTCAGAAATTCAATCAATTGCGCTTCCCTCTCGCCGCGTTGGCGTTGGTGGTGATCAGCGCTTGCGGCGGAGCACCTGAAGCGACGGTCGCGCCTGCTGCCGCTAAAGTCAGCGTGGCGAAAGTGCTGGAGCAACCCGTCAACGAATGGGATGAATTCACCGGACGCCTCGAAGCACCGGAAACTGTTGAAATCCGCCCGCGGGTTTCCGGCCAGATCGACTCAGTGGCTTTCACTGATGGCGCACTGGTCAAGAAAGGCGATGTGCTGTTCCAGATCGACCCTCGCCCTTTCCAGTCTGAAGTTCGCCGCCTCGAAGCTCAGCTGCAACAGGCTCGCGCTACTGCAAACCGCAGTGACAACGAGGCCCAGCGCGGCGAACGCCTGCGTACCAACAATGCCATTTCCGCCGAACTGGCCGACTCGCGTACCACCACCGCACAGGAAGCCCGCGCCGGGGTAGCCGCCATTCAGGCGCAACTGGATCTGGCAAAACTGAACCTGAGTTTTACCCGCGTGACATCGCCGATCAGTGGCCGTGTCAGCCGCGCCGAAATCACTGCCGGTAACATCGTCACCGCTGATGTCACCCCGCTGACCAGTGTGGTTTCCACCGACAAGGTCTACGCCTACTTCGACGCTGACGAGCGTGTCTTCCTTAAATACACCGAGCTGGCGCGCAAAGGCCAACGTGGCCAGGCCACCCCGGTGTACTTGGGTCTTTCCAATGAAGTGGGTAACCCGCATCAGGGCCAGATGAACTTTGTCGACAACCAGGTCAACCCGCGGACCGGCACCATTCGTGGTCGCGCTGTGTTCGACAACAGCGATGGCAGCTTCACTCCAGGCCTGTACGCACGGGTCAAGCTGGTGGGCAGCGGCGTTTACTCAGCGGTGCTGATCAATGACGAAGCGGTGGGCACCGACCTCGGCAAGAAATTCGTACTGGTCATGGGTCAGGACAACAAGCCGACGTATCGCACAGTCGAACTGGGTCCGAAAGTCGAAGGCCTGCGAATCGTACGCAGCGGCCTGAGCAAAGACGACACCATCGTGGTCAAGGGCCTGCAACGCGTCCGTCCCGGTCAACCGGTCACACCGGAAGAGACCCCGATGGCCAGCGCCGAGACGCTCGCTGCACTGCTCAAACAACGCCAGGCTCTGGAAGCCAGCAACCTGCCGCAAGTGAAGCCTAAAGCACCTGAAAAAGTTGCCGGCATCTCCGCGCCACGCGGTTAAGGGAAACCACTGATGAACTTCTCTCAATTCTTTATTTCGCGTCCGATCTTCGCGGCAGTACTGTCGCTGTTGATTCTGATCGCAGGCTCCATCTCGCTGTTCCAGTTGCCGATCAGTGAATACCCCGAAGTTGTGCCACCTACCGTCGTCGTTCGCGCCAACTTCCCGGGCGCCAACCCAAAGGTCATCGGCGAAACCGTAGCCGCTCCGCTGGAACAGGCCATCACCGGCGTCGAGAACATGCTGTACATGTCCTCGCAATCCACCGCTGACGGCAAGATCACCCTGACCATCACTTTCGCACTGGGCACTGACCTGGACAACGCGCAGGTACAGGTTCAGAACCGGGTCACCCGGACCGAACCGAAACTGCCTGAAGAAGTGACGCGCATCGGTATCACCGTGGACAAGGCGTCGCCCGATCTGACGATGGTGGTCCACCTGACCTCGCCGGATAAACGCTACGACATGCTGTACCTGTCCAACTACGCGATCCTTAACATCAAGGATGAGCTGGCGCGCCTTGGCGGTGTCGGTGACGTGCAGTTGTTTGGTATGGGCGACTATTCGCTGCGGGTCTGGCTGGATCCAAACAAGACCGCCTCGCGCAATCTGACCGCGACCGACGTTGTGAACGCTATTCGCGAGCAGAACCGTCAGGTCGCTGCGGGTCAGTTGGGCGCGCCGCCCTCGCCTAGTGCTACCAGCTTCCAGATGTCGGTCAACACCCAGGGCCGCCTGGTCAGCGAAGAAGAATTCGAAAACATCGTGATTCGCTCCGGAGCTGACGGCGAGATCACTCGTCTGCGCGATGTCGCCCGTGTCGAGCTGGGTTCCAACCAGTACGCCTTGCGCTCATTGCTTGATAACCAGCCTGCAGTGGCGATCCCGATCTTCCAGCGCCCTGGCTCCAACGCCATCGACATCTCCAACGAAGTTCGGGCGAAGATGACGGAGCTGAAACAGAACTTCCCGGAAGGCATGGATTTCAGCATCGTTTACGACCCGACAATCTTTGTTCGCGGCTCGATTGAAGCGGTTATTCATACGCTGTTCGAAGCGTTGATCCTGGTTGTGCTGGTGGTCATCCTGTTCTTGCAAACCTGGCGGGCCTCGATCATTCCATTGGCAGCTGTGCCAGTGTCATTGATCGGTACATTCGCCGTCATGCACATGTTCGGCTTCTCGCTCAACGCGCTATCGCTTTTCGGACTCGTGCTGGCCATCGGTATCGTGGTCGACGACGCCATCGTAGTAGTGGAAAACGTCGAACGGAACATCGGACTCGGACTGAACCCCGTTGAAGCCACCAAACGGGCCATGAAAGAAGTGACAGGACCCATCATCGCCACGGCGCTGGTGCTCTGTGCGGTATTCATCCCGGCTGCGTTCATCTCCGGATTGACGGGGCAGTTTTACAAACAGTTTGCCCTGACGATCGCGATTTCCACGGTGATTTCGGCCTTCAACTCGCTGACCCTTTCACCGGCGTTGTCCGCCGTGTTGCTCAAGGCTCACGACGCGCCCAAGGATCGCTTCTCACGTGGCCTCGACAAAATGTTCGGGAGTTGGCTGTTCCGCCCGTTCAACCGTGTGTTTGAACGCGCCAGTAATAGCTACGTGGGGATTGTCGGGCGTGTAATTCGCAGCAGCGGCATTGCACTGGTGCTGTACGGCGGCCTGATGGTGCTGACTTACTTCGGTTTCGCCACCACACCGACCGGTTTCGTACCGCCGCAGGACAAACAGTACCTGGTAGCTTTCGCCCAGTTGCCGGACGCTGCCAGCCTGGACCGTACCGAAGACGTCATCAAACGCATGTCCGACATCGCCCTCAAGCAGGACGGCGTGGAAAGTGCGGTAGCGTTCCCGGGCCTGTCCATCAACGGCTTCACCAACAGCCCGAACGCTGGCATCGTGTTCGTGACCCTAAAACCTTTTGAGGATCGCAAAGACGCCAGCCTTTCGGCAGGCGCCATCGCGGGTGCACTGAACGGCAAGTTCGGCGAAATTCAGGATGCCTACATGGCGATCTTCCCGCCGCCACCCGTACAAGGTCTGGGCACCATCGGCGGCTTCCGCCTGCAGATCGAAGACCGTGGCAACCTGGGTTACGACGAGCTCTATAAAGAGACGATGAACATCATCGCCAAGAGCCACAGCGTGCCGGAACTGGCCGGGCTGTTCACCAGTTACACCGTGAACGTACCGCAGGTCGATGCTGCCATCGACCGTGAAAAAGCCAAGACCCACGGCGTGGCGATCAGCGATATCTTCGACACGCTGCAGGTTTACCTGGGCTCGCTGTACGCCAACGATTTCAACCGTTTCGGCCGTACTTATCAGGTCAACGTTCAGGCTGAACAACAGTTCCGCCAGGACGCCGATCAGATTGGTCAGCTCAAGGTGCGCAACAATCTGGGCGAAATGATTCCGCTGGCGACCTTCATCAAGGTCAGCGACACCGCTGGGCCGGATCGGGTCATGCACTACAACGGCTTCATCACCGCAGAAATCAACGGCGCTGCGGCTCCAGGATACAGCTCGGGTCAGGCTCAGGCCGCTGTGGAAAAACTGCTCAAGGACGAACTGCCTAACGGCATGACCTACGAGTGGACCGAGATCACGTATCAGCAAATCCTGTCCGGCAATACCGCGCTGTTGGTCTTCCCGCTGTGCGTACTGTTGGCCTTCCTGGTACTGGCTGCTCAGTACGAAAGCTGGAGCCTGCCACTGGCGGTGATCCTGATCGTACCGATGACACTGCTGTCGGCCATCACCGGGGTGATTCTGTCGGGTAGCGATAACAACATCTTTACCCAGATCGGACTGATTGTTCTGGTGGGACTGGCCTGTAAGAACGCGATTCTTATCGTCGAGTTCGCCAAGGACAAGCAAACCGAAGGCATGTCGCCGCTGGAAGCCGTACTGGAAGCGTGCCGCCTGCGTCTGCGTCCGATTCTGATGACCTCCTTCGCGTTCATCATGGGGGTTGTGCCTCTGGTGTTCTCCAGCGGTGCCGGTGCAGAAATGCGTCATGCCATGGGTGTTGCGGTGTTCTCGGGGATGCTCGGGGTCACCTTCTTCGGCCTGCTGCTGACGCCGGTGTTCTACGTGCTGATTCGTAACTATGTCGAGCGCAAAGAGGCCCGCAAGGCGGCCAAGGTACAGCGCCTGCAAAACCTGAACCCGGAGGCGCACTGATGAATTCGTTAAAGTTGTTCATGCCCAGTCTGCTGGTTCTGGCGCTGGCAGCCTGCGCTGTCGGCCCTGACTACAAGGCTCCCGACACCACCGCTGCCAAGGTCGCTTCGGCGACCCAGGACAAGTTTGACCGCAGTCATCAGGAAACCATCTGGTGGCAGCAGTTTGAAGATCCAACCCTGAACCAGTTGGTCGCCAAATCGTTGAATGACAACCGCGAACTGCGCGTCGCCTTCGCCCGCCTCAAAGCGGCTAGAGCAATTCGCGACGACGTCAGCAATGACGCCATGCCCGTGGTCACCAGCCGGGTCAGCAGTGACCTGGGCAAAGGCCAGCAGCCGGGCATCACTGAACGCCGGGTCAGCAGTGAACGTTACGATCTGGGCCTGGACATGGCCTGGGAGCTCGATTTGTTCGGCCGTATTCAGCGCGAGCTGGAAGCCAGCGAAGCCGATCAGGACGTTGCCGAAGCCAATCTGTACCAGCTTCAAGTCACGCTGACGGCCGAAGTGGTCGACGCCTATGGCCAGTTGCGTGGTGCGCAATTGCGTGAGGCCATTGCTCGGGAAAACCTGAAAAACCAGCAGGAATCCCGAGGCGTTACGGCCCAACTGCGCGACGCCGGGGTAGGCAACGAGCTGGATGTCATGCGTGCCGATGCGCGTCTTGCCGCCGTCGAAGCATCGGTTCCGCAATTACAAGCCGAACAGGTGCGTCAGCGTAACCGCATTGCAACGTTGCTGGGTGAGCGTCCGGAAAGCCTGAGTGTCGACCTGAGCCCGGCGAAACTGCCGGCGATTGCCAAGGCGCTGCCTATTGGTGACCCGACGCAGGTGTTGCGTCAGCGCCCGGACATTCGCGCCGCTGAACGTCAGCTGGCCTCCTCCACTGCGCGTATTGGTGTGGCGACGGCTGATTTGTTCCCGCGCGTCAGCCTGAGTGGTTTTCTGGGTTTCACCGCTGGCCGGGGATCGCAAATCGGTTCGTCAGCCGCCAGAGCCTGGTCGCTGGGGCCAAGCATTTCCTGGGCTGCGTTTGATCTGGGGAGCGTGCGGGCACGGATTCGTGGCGCTGATGCTGATGCTGAAGGTGCGTTGGCGAACTATGAGCAGCAGGTTCTGTTGGCGCTGGAAGAATCGGAAAATGCATTTAGCGACTATGACAAACGTCAGCAACGCCTGGTCTCGTTGATTCGTCAAAGTGAATCCAGTCGCGCTGCGGCTAATCTAGCCTCGATTCAGTATCGCGAAGGCACCGCAGACTTCCTGGTGCTGCTGGACGCAGAACGCGAGCGTCTGGCGGCCGAGGACTCGCAGGCTCAGGCTGAGATTGAGCTGTATCACGGCATTGTCGCTATCTATAAAGCACTGGGCGGAGGCTGGCAGCCACAGGCTTGATGGATTGAATGCTTAAACCAAGAAGCCCCGCTCCTTTTGGACTGCGGGGCTTTTTGGTGTCTGGCGTTTGGTTATTCTTGGGTACATATCCGTTACTGCGTTATTGGCTTCTATTGGTTGCGCCCTTACGGCGCCTCACTTTTGATAGAGCGCAAAAGTAAGCAAAACGCTCTTGCCCCACCACTCGGTCCCTCGCCTAGGCTCGGGATGCCCGCCCGCAGATCCTGAACCGTGGGCCGCCGCAACGGGCCATCCATGGCCCAATGCGGCTAACCCGGCATCCTTGCCGGGTTGCCCACGGTTCAGGATCTGCGGCGGCCAGCGTGGTTTCACGGGGCGCCTAAGATCAAAATCAAAAGCGCGGCGGCCTGATAGCCGACCTGATGTTGGACTTTACCGCTGTTTTGTAGGAGCTGCCGAAGGCTGCGAAGCGGTGTGCCAGACGAGGATTGTGTTGGATGGGCTGACGTCTCGCGAACAAGTTCGCTCCTACCGTTCCGGGGTGAAACACGGTCCGGGGCGTTACCGCTGTTTTCGCTCTGCTTTTGATCTGCTTTTGATTTTGATCTTAGGCGCCCCGTTAAACCACGCCGGCCGGAATTCGATATTGCTGTGTGGGGCAAACCGGCAGGGATGCCGGTTTAGCCGCCTCAGGCCATGGATGGCCGGTGGCGGCGGCCCCACGCAGCAATGTCGGATTACGGGTATGCCGAGCGACAGCGAGGCACCCAGTGGTGGGGCAAGAGCGTTTTGGTTACTTTTGCGCTTCTCAAAAGTGACGCGCTGTAAAAGCGCAACCAATAGCTGCCGTGACTGCGATAACGGATATGTACACATAATGGAGAGCTATCGATACCCATCACTCAACATACACCGTTTGACACCAAGCCATCCCTCCACGAAGCTGCAAGCCGTAAAGAAATGGATATCGGTATTCTCATGCCTGTTCGAGGCTTTTTTTCAAAAACATCGGCCCGCCGCCGCATAGCACTAATCGCCGGATTAATTCTGATCGCGCTGATCGGCGTCGTTTACCTGACACGCCAATGGTCCGTCCCGCCTGCTCCCCCGGTGCTCAGCCAGACTTACGGCGAAGCCCTGGAACTGGCGCATAACGGAAAACCTGGCGCTGCAAGGGTCCTCTACCAACACCTTGCACGCAACGACCTCTCCGACATTCGTCGCGCCAGCCTGCTGGCCGAACTCGCCAACTACCCGAGCCCCCAGGCACTTAAACTGCTGGATGCCGCCCTGCAGAGCGATTCGGTCCTCATCCGTCAGGCAGCGATTGAAGTCACCACAAAAATGCTCCCCGACGGCAAGCGCAGTATCTTGCTGGGGCCATTGCTTGAAGACCCCGAGGCGGCGGTTCGTCTGGCTGCGACCATGGCCCTGCTCGACTTGTCTCCCGACGAACTCGGCCTGTACTTCGCAGCCTTGCAACATAGCGTCGACCTCTGCACCGCCAGCCTCAAAGCGCAGCCCGCCACGGGCACGAACCAACTGCAACTGGCTCGTTTACTGACACACAGCGGTGAAAAGACTACTGCGCTCTCAGTGTTGAAGGCCGCAATGGACGCCGAGCCGAAAAATCTGGATGTGGCCATTGCCTACCTCGATCAACTCGACCAGCAAGGGCAAGCCGAGCGCGCACGTCAGTTGCTTGCACAACTACTGGCGCAACACCCGCACTCCTCAAGGCTTCAGCATGCCTTGGGTATGTGGCTGCTGGTGCACGACCAAACCGAATATGCCTTGCTGGCACTGGCCAAGGCTGTTGAGCTGGAACCTGACAACACCGACTATCGCTACGATCTGGCCGTGGCGCTTCACGACCTGGAACAGGTAGAGGCAGCACAGAAACAATTGGCTGAAATCCTCCAGCGTCAGCCAGCCAACCGCAAGGCACGGATTTTATTGATTCGATACTGGAAGGAAACCGGACAATTGCAAAACGTTCAGGTACTGCAAGCCGGGCTTGAACAGCAGAACCCCGACGACCCCGCGCTGCAGCAGGGGCTATAGCAGAAACTGTCGCCTCGAGACCCGTTTTGACGATAAAGCCGGTCTATTTCTGTGGCCGTCTAATATCAGAAATAACTTACAGCCGACTTCATCAGATAAGACAACATGAGTAGCGTCGCGACCAACTGTAATCATCCATTCGCCTGGTTAATCGCATCAAAACTATTTTCTAAGTCAAAAAAAAAGTGCATGATTTACCCGCTACAGATTACAACTACCTTTTTTCATCAAAACGAAAGCGACAGGAAGCTCCCATTTTCATCAGGACAAAAACGCGCTTTGGATTCCCCAACGGAGGATCGAATACGCGTGTGAGCCCTAGTTCTTGTCATATCGTTTTGTGACGCTGGTAACAGCCACTCACCGTTGGAGTATGTTATTTGTCCAGACTTGCAGAGTTTCGCGCAGCAGAAAAAGCCCTTCAGGAACAGCTGGCTCAGTTGGAGTCCTTGAAGAATGATGCGGGCCTGAAGAAGGAGATCGAGTTCGAACAGAAGCTCCAGGCTTTGATGAGCACCTACGACAAGGGGCTACGCGATATCATCACGATCCTCGACCCTAAAGGCTCTTCGTCCCTGCCGGCAGCCGCAGGGCCAAAGCGCCGTCGCGCACGCGTCGTAAAGGTTTATCAGAACCCGCATACCGGCGAACTGATCGAGACCAAAGGTGGTAACCACCGCGGTCTGAAATCCTGGAAAGAGCAATACGGCGTAGATACCGTCGACTCATGGCTTCGTGCTTAATCAAGTTCGTTGCATAAAAAAGCCCTGCACAGCAGGGCTTTTTTATTGGAGTGACAACTCTCTGGCGTCAGATATAATTCTTCCGCATTAACCGCTTCCTTCATACCGGACCGCGGTTCAATATCGTTCAATAAAGTTCGACCACCCTCGCCGCGGTCACGACATCCACTACAGTTAATGCCTCGGGCAGCGATATCTATTTATATACCCCAGGTATCACCAATAATGATTGAGCCATAACCGCTAAAGGGAATCGTCAATCATTGCTAATAACGACGAGTTTTATCATACGAACTTGTCAGACTATTCCGATATTTATAAGTACGAGCGTTCCAGATTTTTCTCACGAGATTCACGATTTTTTCACAGGCACTATCCCAAGATAGAGGCTGCTAAAGGATTAGCGCCCCAATGCCCGCTTCGGCGGGCTTCTTTTTGCCTGAAATTCGTGTTCCGCGATCATTGCGCACCGTCCAGGCGCAGCGTGCTGCGGATCTGTAAGGCCTCGTCCTTCGTCTCCGCGTAGCCGGCCGCAGAACCGGCGTAAGACAGCGACCACGCGGTATTGGCTGTCGCCGCTGCTACCAGCGTCTGGGTCATGACGTGCACTCCGTTCTGGGTAATCGTACACGTCGTCTCAACTGCCGGAATTTTGCTCAGCTCCGTGGCACGCACTCGGGTACACACACTCTGGAAGCCGCTGCGGGCAAAATTGACCTGCACGGCCTTGCGCATCTCCAGCAATACGCCCTCTACATTGACCTGGTGACCTGACGCCAGACGCGACTGCGTAAGTTCCATCACCATCACTGGATTGCCTGCCTGATCATTTTTGGCAGCCCGCTGCCGGGACTGTAGTGAAGGCTGAACTGAATCGGACTGCCCTGCGCTAAGGTCTTCGACCTCCCATCCGCTGGGCCATAGGATCACCGCGTCACTCGCATGAGCGGCACCAGCAATCAGTACCAGGCAAAAACCAATGAATGAATATCTGTATCGCGGGTCAATCATGAGCGGCGTCACCGAAGTCCATAAAAGCCATTACCGAGTGCATAAACGATGAAGTCTGCCCGCCCGGCTCCTCAGTAACAAGGCCCGGCGCACTTCATTTGCCACACAGGTTTGGCTTCGACGCGGGTGGCCCGTATCATTTGTGCATACAGAAGACCTCAACCGGAGATATCCATGAGCCTGCAAGACCTTAATACCTTCCCTGGCGTGACCGCAGAGCCGGAAGCTGCGACCCGGCAATTCGTGTTCAATCACACCATGCTGAGGGTCAAGGACATCACCGCTTCACTGGACTTCTACACCCGGGTGCTGGGTTTCAGTCTGGTTGAAAAACGCGATTTTGCCGAAGCCGAATTCAGCCTGTACTTCCTGGCGCTGGTGGACAAAAGCCAGATTCCGGCAGACGACGCCGCCCGCAACGTATGGATGAAATCGATCCCGGGCATCCTCGAGCTGACGCACAACCATGGCACCGAAAAAGACCCGGCGTTCGCCTACCACAACGGCAACGCCGATCCTCGCGGCTTCGGTCACATCTGCATTTCCGTGCCGGACGTGCATGTTGCCTGCGAACGTTTTGAAGCACTGGGCGTGGACTTCCAGAAGCGCTTGGCTGACGGCCGTATGAACAGCCTGGCGTTCATCAAGGACCCGGATGGCTACTGGGTAGAAATCATCCAGCCAACACCGCTGTAAGCTAAAAGCAAAAAGGGCCTCATGAATATTCATGAGGCCCTTTTTTATCGCCTGAAGATTTGCTTAGGCCGGTGCGGAGGTCCGGATCAAGTGATCAAAAGCGCTGAGCGAGGCTTTGGCGCCCTCCCCCAAAGCAATGATGATCTGCTTGTAAGGCGTGGTAGTGACGTCACCTGCAGCGAAGATCCCGGGAATGGACGTTTCGCCACGTGAATCCACAACGATTTCCCCGCGTGGCGACAGCTCGATACTGCCTTTGAGCCAATCGGTGTTAGGCAGCAGACCAATCTGCACGAAGATACCTTCCAGCTCCACCGTGACTTCTTCACCATTCACACGGTTCTTGTAACGCAAGCCGTTGACCTTCTGCTCGTCACCAGTGACTTCAGTGGTCTGGGCATTGGTGATGACCGTAACGTTCGGCAAGCTGGTCAGCTTGCGTTGCAACACCGCGTCAGCACGCAACTGCACATCAAACTCCAGCAGTGTGACGTGAGCCACGATACCCGCGAGGTCGATGGCCGCTTCAACGCCCGAGTTACCGCCGCCGATGACCGCGACGCGCTTGCCTTTGAACAGTGGACCGTCGCAGTGCGGGCAGTAAGCAACACCCTTGTTGCGATATTGCTGTTCGCCAGGAACGTTCATCTCCCTCCAGCGTGCGCCAGTAGCAAGGATCAAGGTCTTGGCCTTGAGGCTTGCACCGCTTGCAAACTTCACTTCATGCAATGCGCCGTCTTTACCAGCAATCAACTGGTCAGCACGCTGCAGGTTCATGATGTCTACTTCGTATTGCTTGACGTGCTCTTCTAGAGCAACGGCGAGCTTTGGACCTTCAGTGTGTTGCACGGAAATGAAGTTCTCGATCGCCATGGTGTCGAGCACTTGACCACCGAAACGCTCCGCCGCCACGCCGGTACGAATACCTTTACGGGCTGCATAGACAGCCGCTGCAGAACCGGCCGGGCCACCGCCAACGACCAACACGTCGAAAGCATCTTTGCTGTTGAGCTTCTGTGCCTGACGATCACCGGCACCGGTGTCGATCTTGGCCAGAATTTCTTCCAGGCCCATACGGCCCTGACCGAACAGCTCGCCGTTCAGGTAGATGCTTGGCACCGACATGATGTGGCGATCAGTGACTTCGTCCTGGAACAGCGCGCCATCGATAGCGACGTGCTTGATATTAGGGTTGAGCACAGCCATCAGATTAAGTGCCTGGACGACATCCGGGCAGTTCTGGCAAGACTGGGAGAAATAGGTTTCGAACGTGAAATCGCCTTCAAGAGCGCGAATTTGCTCGATAGTGTCCGCACTGGCCTTGGATGGATAGCCGCCTACCTGCAACAGCGCCAATACCAGCGAGGTAAATTCGTGGCCCATCGGGATACCGGCGAAACGCAGGCTGATGTCTTGTCCCGGGCTATTGAGCGAGAACGACGGAGTACGCGCGTCGGTGCCGCTGTCGTTGAGCGTAATGTCTTTCGAGACGCTGATCACGTCGTTGAGCAACGCCAGCATTTCCTGGGATTTCGCGCCGTCATCGAGGGACGCGACGATCTCCACCGGACGGGTAAGCCGTTCCAGGTAGGATTTCAGCTGGGCTTTAAGATTGGCGTCCAACATGCGGGCGATTCCTTTTTGCTGTAGTAGAAAAAACAACGCCCAGGCGATGGTCGCCCGGGCGTTTTTTAGGGGCGATGCGGTTTACTTGCTCAAGAGCTCAGCGCCCCCAGCCGATGCATGCGGCTTAGATCTTGCCGACCAGGTCCAAAGATGGAGCCAGGGTGGCTTCGCCTTCTTTCCATTTAGCCGGGCAGACTTCACCTGGGTGAGCAGCAACGTATTGGGCAGCTTTGACTTTGCGCAGCAGCTCGGAAGCGTCACGACCAACACCACCATCGTTCAGCTCAACGATTTTGATCTGACCTTCAGGGTTGATCACGAAAGTACCGCGGTCAGCCAGGCCAGCTTCTTCGATCAGTACGTCGAAGTTACGGGACAGGATGTGGGTCGGGTCACCGATCAACGGGTACTGGATTTTGCCAATGGCTGGCGAAGTGTTGTGCCATGCAGCGTGGGCAAAGTGGGTGTCAGTCGACACGCCGTAGATTTCAACGCCGAGCTTTTTGAAGTCAGCGTAGTTGTCAGCAAGGTCTTCCAGTTCGGTTGGGCATACGAAGGTGAAGTCTGCTGGGTAAAAGAAGACGACAGACCATTTGCCTTTGAAGTCAGCTTCAGACACGTCTACGAAAGAGCCGTTCTGGAACGCAGTGGCTTTGAACGGTTTTACCTGGCTGTTGATGATAGGCATCGGTGGTTCTCCTAGGGGGTTGTTAATTCGATGGAACAGAGCTTACGCATAATGACCTATGCAGGCTCATTGGCAAACCTGATGTAGTCGATTGGTTTTCTCTATAACGGCAGCTCATTAATAGAAGGAAATGGTATGCACGTAAATCCAGGCGTTGTGCCTTCATCCGAAAAACACTGAACCTGTAGGAACGCACGTGTCGTTCAGACGCCGCGCTATCGCACCGCCAACATTGGATCTGTAGGAGCGCACGAGCACCGCGAGTCCGCGATGGCGGTGTCTCAGGCAGGACACCTTCGCGGCCTCGCGGGGCCCGTGCCCTTTTACGACAGACAAAACGCCCCTCGATATAAATTCAAATTTAGTATGTAATTACAGGGTACATACCACAGTATGAAATAAAGGCGATTAAAATGGCTCGGGGCGGCGTAAGCAAAGCATTGGTACAAACAGCACGACTGGCATTGATGGCCCGCGGCGAGCACCCGAGCATCGATTCAGTACGTATTGAAATGGGCAACACGGGCTCTAAAACAACGATTCATCGCCATTTAAGAGAGCTGGACGCAGCTGACCGGGCAGGTACAACCCCGGCTGATATCAGCGACGAGCTGACCGAGCTGGTTACCCGCCTTGCCCATCGCCTGCAAGGTCAGGCACAAGAAACCATAGACGACGCCCGGTCGCGCTTTGACGCAACCTGCCAGTTGCAACAGGAAGAATTACTGAAGACCCAGAATCAACTTGCAGAAACCACCACGCGACTGGAACGCAAGACAGAACAACTCAAGGAGCAAGCCGCCACCCTTCTCGCAACTCGCGAACGACTGCAGATCGAGCAGACCCAAAACGCTCGGCTGACCCAGATCAATCAGGATGCGGCGACGCGCCTGGCTGAAAAAGATGAACAAATCCGCTCACTGGAAGAGAAAAACCTGGACGCCCGCGAATCTGCGAAAGAGCAGCGTGAGCTATCGCTGCGGCGTAACGACGAGCAGGAAGCAGAGCTGCGTCAGGCGAAGAAGATCGCCACGCAGCATCAGGAAGAAATCACCCGACTCACTCGTGACAACGAGCGCCTGCTGGCAGAAAACCGCAGCGTCCAGCGTGAACTGAACAGTCAGAATGATCAATTGGACAAAAAAGCGGCTCAAGCAGCAGACGCCATTGAGCAGCTCCAACAATTGGAAACCCGCTGCGCCCTGCTGGAAGAGCGTGCCCGCGCTGCACAGCAGGAAAGTGCGGACACTCGCCAGCAACTGACTGACCAATTGCAGCAGAACCGAGTAGTGGAACTGATACTGATCAAGACCGAACTGGCCCTTGAAAACCTGCGAGCCACCACTCAGGCGAAGACCAAGCCAACACCTTCAAAAAACGCAAAATGATCAGGCTTGATCACGCAGCTCAAGCATGGTTCGCACGCGCAATCCCAGCTCATCGAAAGTAAAGGGCTTGGTCATCATGTCCATTCCGCTCCCGAGAAAGTCTCCACGGACCTGAGCTTCAGGTGCATAGCCGGTCACGAACAGGACGCGCAACCCGGGCCTGTATTGCCGGGCTATTTCAGCCAGCTGACGCCCGTTCAGCCCCGGCAACCCCACATCACTGACCAGTAAGTCAACGCGCTTCGAGCTCTGCAAGTAAGATAATGCGGCCTTGCTGTCAGCCGCTTCCAGAGTCGAATATCCCAGCTCCTGCAACACATCGACCATCAGCATCCGTACCGGCTCTTCGTCTTCAACCACCAGCACGCACTCGCCATTGACTGCGCGCGGCGCTTGCGGCCCATCAATGACGACCGGACTGCGCTCACTCACATCGTGGTGGCAAGGCAAGTAAAGCTGCACAGCCGTACCCTGCCCCTCAGCGCTGTCGATCACAACGTGACCTCCAGTCTGCTTGATAAAACCGTAGACCATTGACAACCCCAGCCCTGTGCCCTGCCCAATCGGTTTAGTCGTGAAGAAAGGGTCAAAAGCCCGGCCCAGAACATCGTCAGACATTCCTGAACCGGTATCACGGACACTCAGGCAAACGTACTCGCCCGCGGAAATCTCGTTCGACCGCCCCTCGACAGTGACATGCTCGCTGGACACCGTCAGCTGACCGCCATCAGGCATGGCATCCCGGGCATTGATAACCAGATTGAGCAATGCGTTTTCCAGTTGGTGCTCATCGGTACTGGTCAGCTGCAGACCATCATTCAGCTCGATACTCAACTCGATGCTTTCCCCGATGGTTCGCGCCAACAGTTCCTGCATAGACGTCACCATCTGATTCACATCGACAGCGCTATTGTTCAGCGATTGCCTACGAGCAAAAGCCAACAGCCGATGAGTCAGGGCGGCAGCACGATTGGCAGAGGTCATGGCGGCCGTGATGTAGCGATCAATTTCATTGCTACGACCAGCGGCAATGCGCCGCTGCATCAGATCCAGCGCACCCAGTACGCCGGTAAGCATGTTGTTGAAGTCATGGGCGATACCACCGGTGAGCTGCCCAATGGCGTCCATTTTCTGCGCGTGCCGCAACGCCTCTTCAGCCTGCTCACGCTCGGCCATTTCGATCTGCAGCAATTCATTGATACTAGCCAGTTCGCGGGTACGTTCGGCCACTCGCAACTCAAGGCTTTCATTGAGCTCACGGAGCGCTTCTTCAGCATTGACCTGGGCAGTGATATCGGTGTGAGTCCCGAGCCAGTGGGTTATGTGTCCGTGCTCATCGCGAATCGGCAAGGCCCGCGCCAGGAACCAGCTGTATGCACCGCTCTTGCTGCGCAACGGGAACGTGTCCTCCCAGATCGAGCCGGTCGCGAAACAGTGCGTGAGCCGCGCCGTCACCCGGGCGACGTGCTCCGGATGATGCACCGAACGCCAACCCAATGCGCGCATGGCCTCGAGAGAGGCCCCGGTATAGGTATACCAGCGCTCGTTGTACCAATAGATATTTCCGGCAGAGTCCGCCGTCCATGCTAACTGACTCATGTTGTCAGCCAGGCTGCGAAACTGCCGCTCACTCTCAAGCAACGCATCAATGTTGCGCATAGAACCTATATCTTGCTCGTCGAAATTCAATGGCATCGCCGCCCAAATAAATTGACTGCTCATTGCGGGTGTCCTTCCTGGAAAGTTGAATCAGCCCGGCCTTCATCCTGAATCCCGGGCATACATCATTTATGCAGCCAACGCTTAACGGTCCACCGGTGAGCGCATGGTGACGAACTCTTCAGCCAGTGTCGGGTGCACGCCAATCGTGTCGTCAAACTGGCGCTTGGTGGCACCAGCTTTCAGGGCAATAGCCAATCCCTGAATGATTTCACCTGCCTCCGGACCGACCATATGGCAACCCAGCACCTTGTCTGTTTTGGCATCGACCACCAGTTTCATCAGCGTCCGCTCCTGATTTTCGGTCAGCGTCAGCTTCATGGGGCGGAAGCTGCTTTCAAAGATCCGCACCTCATGGCCTGCCTTGCGGGCATCTTCTTCCGTAAGGCCGACGGTGCCAATGTTGGGCAGACTGAAAACAGCGGTTGGAATATGCGTGTATTCAACCGCCCGGTAATCTTCAGGCTTGAACAAACGTCGCGCTACAGCCATGCCCTCAGCCAGCGCCACCGGTGTCAGTTGCACACGACCGATGACATCGCCGATGGCCAGAATCGACGGTTCGCTGCTTTGGTAATTCTCATCAACTTCGACAAAGCCTTTTTCGTCTAGCTTGACGTTGACGTGCTCCAGCCCGAGGTTATCGAGCATCGGACGACGCCCGGTAGCATAGAACACGCAGTCGGTGTTCACCTGCTCACCATTCTTGAGGAGTAGCTGAAGACTGCCATCAGCCTGCTTTTCGATGCGCTCGATGTCCGCATTGAATCGCACATCCATGCCGCGCTTGGTCAGCTCCTCGTGCAAATGAGTGCGCACGCTGCCATCAAATCCGCGCAGGAACATTTCCCCGCGATACATCAGCGTGGTGTCAGCGCCAAGGCCGTGGAAAATCGAAGCGAACTCGACCGCGATGTAACCGCCACCGACAACCACAATACGTTTCGGAAGCTGATTGAGATGAAACGCCTCGTTGGAGGTAATGGCGTGCTCGCGACCGGGAATATCCGGCACCTGCGGCCAGCCGCCGACAGCAATCAGAATATGTTCAGCGGTGTAGCTCTGACCGTTGACTTCAACCTCGTGGGGACCTTTGAGCGTGGCATGCCCTTCAAGCAGCGTCACTCCGCTGTTGACCAGCAGGTTGCGATAAATGCCGTTGAGGTGCTGGATCTGGCGATCCTTGTTGGCAATAAGCGTTTGCCAATCGAACCCCGGCTCTCCGGTCGTCCAGCCAAAGCTTTTTGCCTGCTCGAAATCTTCAGCGTAATGCGCACCATAAACCAACAGTTTTTTCGGCACGCAGCCTACGTTGACGCAAGTGCCGCCCAGATAGCGGCTCTCGGCGACTGCCACGCGCGCACCAAAACCAGCAGCAAAACGCCCGGCGCGCACACCGCCAGATCCGGCACCGATGACAAAAAGGTCGAAGTCGTAAGCCATGCAAATCTCCTAAACAGAGCTACAGCATATCAGTCAGAAACGACAAAGCCACCCGAAGGTGGCTTTGTCCAGCAAGCAAACCTGAGGAATTCCCGGTTGCTTAACTGCCTTTCTTGTAGAAGTGCTCGAAGCAGAAGTTGGTTGCTTCGATGTACCCTTCAGCGCCGCCGCAGTCGAAACGAGTGCCTTTGAATTTGTAAGCCAGGACGTTGCCTTCTGCCGCCTGCTTCATCAAAGCGTCGGTGATCTGGATTTCGCCGCCTTTGCCTGGCTCAGTCGCTTCGATCTTCGCGAAGATGTCCGGCGTCAAAATGTAACGACCAATAATCGCCAGGTTGGAAGGCGCATCTTCAGGCTTCGGCTTTTCGACCATGTCAGTGACACGGAACAGGCCCGGCTTGATTTCTTCACCCGCGATAACGCCATATTTGTGCGTTTCGTTGGCAGGCACTTCCTGGATTGCAACAATCGAGCAGCCATAGTGCTTGTGCAGTTTGACCATCTGCGCCAGCACGCCTTCACCTTCAAGATTGACGCACAAGTCGTCAGCCAGCACGACGGCAAATGCCTCATTACCGATCAGTGGACGACCGCTGAGGATTGCGTGGCCCAGACCCTTCATTTCGGTCTGGCGAGTGTAGGAAAAGCTGCACTCGTCGATCAGTTTACGAATGCCAACCAGGTATTTTTCCTTGTCGGTGCCCTTGATCTGGGTTTCCAGCTCGTAGCTGATGTCGAAATGGTCTTCCAGCGCGCGCTTGCCACGACCGGTGACGATGGAAATTTCATTAAGGCCTGCAGCAAGAGCTTCTTCCACGCCGTATTGGATCAGCGGCTTGTTGACCACTGGCAGCATCTCTTTGGGCATGGCTTTGGTCGCTGGCAAAAAGCGAGTGCCGTAACCGGCTGCGGGGAACAAGCATTTCTTGATCATAAAAGTCCTTTATAAGGGCTGTTGGCGTTAGCGGCGCAGTCTAATCAGGCGGCGATCACCTTACAATGGTCCGCCTCTGGCCTTTCAATGCCATGGTAGAGGAATCCTCGAGCAGATAGTTCCGCTCGATTTCAGATTTAAAGAACATCAAAGCGCCTTTGAGCACCCGGTTTCACACCCGCCGGATTCACTTCCTGCCAGCGCAAATACTCTGTTTTGATCAACAGAGGCGGTGATTTCAGCAAGCATCCAAAGCTCACGAAAGCGTAGCCGAACACGGTTTAACTTGTAGGATTTATGTCAACGCAAAGCGCAGGAGACAGCCACCCAACTGACGCTTTATGATGCGCAACTGCATAGCCACCCACGAGACCGCTGCAATGTCATCAGTAAAAAACATAAACGGTTACCTGATCAAAAAGCTTCAGGATGGCCAGTGGTGGGCCTGCTCGGCCGAAGATGAAGCCATCGCGGGCCCATTCGCCAGCGAAGAGGCCGCTATTGAAGTAGCCGCGGTCTTACAGGACCAGCCAAAAGCTTCACGTCGACGCACCGGAAACAAACCCTGATCGAAGCATATCGAATGATGTCGGAACGATGGCTCTCTGTGTCTGTCATAGCATCAAACCCTTGAACCTACTCCCCCGCCTTTCCTGAAGAAGTACAAAGACATGATCAGAGTTTTGTCCATTATCGCTGTACTGGGCCTTACTGGCTGTGCAACCGCCTCCAACACCTACTTGAAGAACGGCAAACAGGGCTTGAACATCGACTGCTCGGGCGAAGCGATGTCTTGGGCCAGTTGCTACGAAAAAGCAGATGCTTCCTGCGCAGGGACTGGCTACGAGATCGTCGGTACCGATGGCACGCCACGGCCCCCCGAAAGTGAAAAGACTCTCGGGGTCGATGTGGGCAACTACAAGAACCGCAGCGTACTGGTCGTGTGCAAGTAAAGCGTCTTAGCCCGAAATACAGAACGTCGCAGCATGCTGTACGTCCTTGGGACGGATCGGCATATTGGACAGTCGTTCGTAAACTTTGATCGTGCTGCCGCCTGACCGGCTTTCAACGTCCAGAATCGCTGCAGGATCTTTGCTGAATTTCTGCGCAACGATCACCCGCAGGCCGTCATGGTGAGGTTCGATCAGAGGCGGCTTGCGGCTGTTGGCGATTTTGCCAACGAAGCAGTCGGTATATTCCTGCGGAGTTTTGCCAGACATCACGTTCATGGTCGCTGGGGTATGTTCGATATCTTCGACGGTGGCGCAGCCAGTCATCGCCAGAGCCAAAATCACGACAGCCAATTTCATACAATCCTCCCGGTAAAGGTGCTACGACAAGCCTGAGGGGAATTAAATCCCTGATAAAGTCGTTTTTAGCGAGATGACCGCAATAAAACCTTAATCGCTGATAAATGCGGACCTGCACCATGTTATCGTTTTGATTTTTTGAAAGAAGCCTTACCGTCGGAGACATCCATGAAATTCGTACACCAGCGTGAGCACCTCAATGAAGACGATCTGGTCGTCATTGAGTGTTCTCAGCTCTGCAACATCCGCCTGATGAATGACTCGAACTTCCGGACCTTCAAAAACGGCGGACGTCACACTTACCACGGCGGTGCATTCGACAAGTTCCCGGCCAAAATCGCTGTTCCGAGCACCGGCTTCTGGAACATCACCATTGATACTGCCGGTCGCAAGATGGATACCAACGGCGGGCGCAAAACCAATTTCACGCATTCGATCAAAATAGTCCGTCGTTCGACGTCTCGACTGAGCTGATCAACACCCAAAAATCAGGAGCCAACGTGAACACGCCTGCCCCGAGAACCACCAAATACGCTGTCAGCTACAAACTCAACGGCGAACGCCGCTTCGAATTCGCCCAGTTACAGTCTGCCTCCGTTGAAGAGGCAAGAAGCGCGCTGGAAAAAATGCACGGTGAAAGCGGCGATGTGATTAGCGAAGTGAAGGTCAGTAAAGCGCTGTAATACCATTTTTCGGAAACCCTTGTCATAGGCTGCGCGGCATTCGGTGTTTGACCACAACCTGATGGGCGACACAAAACCTTTGGGACCGAATTCATTCGGGAAGGCGGCATTTCAGGCAACACACAAACTGTGAATTTACTGACCTCTTCGCGAATGAATTCGCTCCCACCGGAACTGCATTTGCAGGCCAACATCAAGCTCGTCCTGAAAATGACATTCCAATTTCAGGCAGCTCTCAGCATTGAGGACTCCATAACCTCATGAAACGGCAAAGCACAACGCCAATCACCTTCGACCTTTTCGCCGAAGAGCCCCCGCAAAGTACCGCCATGGAGCAGATCGGCCCCTGCTCCTGGGTACTGCGCGGCTTTGCGCTCGCGGAAATTGAGCGTTTGCTGCCCGCACTGGAAGACACGCTCAGCAAAGCCCCCTTCCGGCACATGGTGACGCCGGGCGGCTTCACCATGTCGGCAGCCCTGAGCAGTTGCGGCAGTTTTGGCTGGATGACTGACCGTGGCGGCTACCGCTATACCCCGATCGATCCGCAGACCCAACTGCCATGGCCCGATATACCCTCGGCATTCATGGCGCTGGCGCAACGCGCGGCCGGAGCCTGCGGCTTTGCGGATTTTGTTCCCGACGCCTGCCTGATCAACCAGTACATACCCGGCGCAAAAATGTCCCTGCATCAAGACAAGGACGAAAAGCACTACGAGTGGCCGGTGGTCTCAGTTTCCCTCGGGCTACCTGCGATCTTTCTTTTTGGTGGCCATCAGCGCAATGACAAAACCCAACGCGTAGCGCTGTTGCATGGTGATGTCGTGGTCTGGGGCGGTGAAGACCGTTTGCGCTTTCACGGTGTCCTGCCGATCAAGCCCGGCCATCACCCATTGCTGGGGGAGCAGCGAATAAACTTCACCTTCCGGCGCGCCCATTAAGCTAAAGGGCAGCAGACTCATTGGCAGCGCGTGATTTAACCGGGCAGACCACCCTGTGCAGGTTGAGGGCGGTGTTGATAATGCCAATATGGCTGAACGCCTGAGGGAAGTTGCCCAGCATGCGCTTTTCCTTGGGATCGTATTGCTCGGCGAGCAAACCCAGGTCGTTGCACAACCCACACAGACGATCAAATAACGCCGCCGCCTCTTCCTCACGGCCCATGAGCACATAGACATCCGCCAGCCAGAACGAGCACACCAGAAACGTTCCTTCGTGACCGGATACGCCATCCACACTGCGCTCAGTGTCGTAACGCAACAGCAGACCGTCCTGAATGAGGTGCTTCTCGATGGCCGCAACCGTGCCGATCACTCGCGGATCATCAACCGGCAAGAAACCGGTCAGCGCAATCTGCAACAGGCTGGCATCCAGTGCAGGAGAACCATAGGTCTGCGTAAAGCTGCCAATGTCCGGGTCATAACCATTGAGGCAGACATCCGCGTGGATGTCGTCCGCGACCTTGCGGTAGTGAACCGCCAGCGCCCGCTCCTTTTCGGTTTGCGCCGACTCCGCAAGCAACGTCGAATTGCGGTCGAAGGCGACCCAGGTCATGACCTTGGAATGAGTAAAATGGCGCGGCTCGGAGCGAATTTCCCAGATTCCCTTGTCCGGCATATGCCAGACTTTTTCCAGAAACGGCATGATCACGCGAGAAATCGCGATGCTGCGCGGCGGACGCGGCAAACCACCTCTGATAGCCTGAATCATGGCGTCAGCGACTTCGCCATAGACGTCCAGTTGCATCTGCGTCGCTGCACCGTTGCCGATGCGCACAGGGCGCGAGCCTTCGTAGCCATTCAGCCAGGGCAATTCGAACTCTGACAGTCGTCTCTCACCGCCAAGCCCGTACATGATTTGTATCTGTTCAGGATTACCAGCCACCGAACGCATCAACCACTCGCGCCACGCAGCCGCCTCCTCGAAGTAACCGAGATTCATGAACGCCAGCAGCGTCATCGTCGCATCACGTAGCCAGCAGTACCGATAATCCCAGTTGCGCTCACCGCCCAGTTGCTCAGGCAGCGATGTAGTGACCGCCGCGACAATGCCGCCCGTGGGCTGATAGGTCATCGCCTTCAAGGTGATCAGTGAGCGTTTAACCTGCTGTGTCCAGGGGCCGACGTCAGGGCAGCGATCAGAGAATTCAAGCCAGAAATACTCGGTTTCGGCCAGCGCCGATTCAGCGTCGATGGCGTCATGAAGGCTTTCAAAAGACGCCTGATGCGTCAGGACAAACGCCTGGCGCTGGCCTTCGGCGATCTGGAAATGGCAGCCGGTGTGGTGATCGAATGCGCGCAACGGCTCAGGGGCACGCAGCACCAGCATTTCAGGGCCCGCCACTGCCGTGAGGGTCTGGCCGCCTTTGTTCTCGACCCATGGCACACTGCTGCCGTAGTCAAAGCGAATCGCAAGGTCCATCTCGAAAGACACCTGCCCACTCAGGCCAACGACCATCCGAACCACGTGACTGCCTTCGCCCGGCGGCATGAAGTCAATGAGCATGGCGCGACCGGTAGCGGTCTCGAACAGCGTCTCAAGAATCAGGGTCCCTTCCCGATAACGCCGCTCGGCACTGACCAAAGGCTGGCTGGGAGCGAGCTTCCAGCGCCCATTGTCTACATCACCCAGGAGCGCGGCGAAACAGGCAGGTGAATCAAATCGCGGGAAGCACAGCCAGTCAAGCGAGCCATCTCTGGCGACGAGCGCGGCAGTTTTGCAATTGCCGAGCAATGCGTAGTCTTCGATCAATGCAGCCATGAACAGCATCCATAATCGGGGAAACATCAACAGCCGTTCAGCGCGGCAGCATGTAGCGCTCAATGGCGCTGGCAACTCCATCTTCCAGATTACTGCCGGTGACGACATCAGCCTGACTGCGAACGCTTTCCTCAGCCTGCCCCATGGCAACTGAAAACCCGGCTTTATGGAACATCGCGACATCGTTGCCGCCATCACCCAGTGCAGCGGTGTGCGCCATGTCGACGCCCAACTGCCCTGCCAGGGTGACCAGCGCATTGCCTTTGTTGGCATCCAGCGCAGTCACATCCAGATAGTAAAGCTGCGAGCGTGCAGCGAAGGCTTTTCCTTCAACCATCGGGTTGAGGGTTGTTTCGAGCTGCTTCAAGAGCTCGAAATCGGTACTGGCGGCGACGATCTTGTCGACCCGATCCAGCCACGGCTCGAAGCTCTCAACCTGGACCGGCTCGTAACCAAGAGTCGTGCGTTCGTGCTCGACGTAAGCGCCCTGCGGATCGATCAGAAACCACTGATCATCGGCGAACACCCACACTGCTACGTCGTATCCGGAGAACAGCTCGATGCAGGTCCGTGCAGCTACCGGGTCAATGCGGTAAGCAAACAGGACGCTGCCGTCCGGGGCAACGATATTGGCACCGTTGAAGCCTGCGGTCGGCAGATCGACGCCCAGGGCTTCAATCTGTTCGCGCATGGCGCGCGGCGGACGACTGCTGGCCACGGTGAACAGGATTCCGGCATCACGCAGCCGGGCTACGGCATCGATCGTCGCCTGACTCAAGCTGTGATCGGGACGCAATAAAGTCCCATCGATATCGGAAAGCACGAAACGAACTTGCGGTGTCTTTACTTCAGGCATTGATATCCCGCCATTCTCGACCGTCTTTGCCCAGCAATGTATCCGCAGAAGCAGGTCCATTGCCCCCCGCCGGATACAGCTCGACCTGAGGATTGTTCTTCCATGCATCCAGGAACGGCTGCACCGCCCGCCAACCGTTTTCAATGTTGTCGGCGCGCTGGAACAGGGTCTGATCCCCGGTCAGGCAGTCGTAGATCAAGGTTTCATAACCCGTAGACGGCTGCATCTCGAAGAAGTCTTTGTACTCAAAGCCCAGCTCGATGTCTTCCATTTGAAGGGTCGGACCGGGACGCTTGGCGTAAAGGTCAAACCACATACCCTCATTGGGCTGGATATGGATGCGCAGGTAGTTGGGCTTGATACGGTCGACTTCGGTATCGCGAAACTGCGCATAGGGCGCTGGCTTGAAGCAAATGGCAATCTCGGTGCTGCGCGTACTCATGCGCTTGCCGGTCCGCAGGTAAAACGGTACGCCGACCCAGCGCCAGTTATCGATCATGACCTTGAGGGCCACGTAGGTTTCAGTGGTACTGGCCGGATCAACCTTGTTTTCCTGACGATACCCGGGCACATCAGCGCCATCCCTGGAGCCTTCCGAGTACTGACCGCGAACCGAATTGGCCAGTGCCTCTTCTTCAGACCATGGGCGAATCGCGCCGATGACCTTGGCCTTCTCGCCGCGAACTGCATCGGCTCCGAAGGCTGCCGGGGGCTCCATGGCAACCATGGCCAGCAACTGGAACAGGTGATTGGGCACCATGTCCCGCAACGCACCGGTGTTTTCGTAAAAACTGCCGCGTGTCTCCACCCCTACCGTTTCGGCGGCAGTGATTTGCACGTGGTCGATATAGTGATTGTTCCAGAAGGATTCGAACAAGGCGTTGGAGAAACGACTGACCAGAATGTTCTGTACTGTCTCTTTGCCCAGATAGTGATCGATCCGGTAGATCTGCTTCTCGGTCATGACCTTGAGCAGGCACTCATTGAGTGCAACGGCGCTGGGCAGGTCGGAGCCGAAAGGTTTTTCGATGACGACCCGGCGAAACTGGCCCGGTGCTTCACTCAGCAAGCCCGAAGAACCGAGGCGCTTAGCGACTTCGCTGAAGAAGCGCGGAGCAGTTGCCAGGTAGAACACCGCATTGCCGGTGCCGGTGCTTTTGATCTTTGCGGCGATATCGCTGTAAGTGGAGTCGTCGAGGAAGTCGCCCTGCACATAGCTGATACGGCCAGCCAGTTTGCTCCACAGCTCCGGATCCAGAGGATCCTTACCGTCATCAGCAACTTTGCTGGCTGCCTCCTGACGAATGAAATCCTCGAGCTTTTTCGCAAAATCCGCATCGCTGATCGCGTTGTGGTCAACGCCAACGATATACAGGTTTTCATCAACCAGACCGTCCCTGCTCAGGTTGTACAGCGCCGGCATCAACAGGCGCTTTACAAGGTCCCCATGGGCACCGAACAGGAACAGCGTGGTGGGTGGCGCAACTTCAGGCGTTTGCCGGGTAGTGCTGCGCGATAAACCCATTATTTAGGACCTTCCTTGTGACCGCCGAAACCGAAGCGCATTGCCGACAGCATTTTGTCTGCGTACGAGCTCTTCTGCCGTGAACGGAAGCGGGCAAACAGTGCACTGGAGAGTACTGGGACAGGAACGGCTTGCTCCATGGCAGCCTCGATGGTCCAGCGCCCTTCACCGCTATCGGCCACAGCACCGGAATAAGCGTCCAGTTGCGGGTCGGTTGCCAGCGCATCAGCAGTCAGGTCCAGAAGCCAGGAAGAAACGACGCTGCCGCGACGCCAGACTTCGGCGATATCGGCCATGTTCAGATCGAAGCGTTGCTCGACCGGCAGGTTTTCCGAATTCTTCTGCTTGAGGATATCGAAGCCCTCGGCAAAGGCTTGCATCATGCCGTACTCGATACCGTTGTGAATCATCTTCACGAAGTGACCGGAACCGGCCGGGCCTGCGTGGATGTAGCCACGTTCAGCGCGGTCATCGGCAGAGTTGCGACCTTTGGTGCGTTCGACTGAACCCATGCCCGGAGCCAGCGTCGCGAAAAGCGGGTCAAGACGTCTGACCACTTCATCTTCGCCACCGATCATCATGCAGTAGCCGCGCTCAAGACCCCATACACCGCCGGACGTACCGACGTCGACATAATGCAGCCCCTTGGCTGTCAGCGCCTGAGCACGACGTACGTCGTCTTTATAGAAGGTGTTGCCGCCATCAATGATCACGTCGTCTGCATCAAGCAGGTCGCTCAGGACATTGATGGTTTCTTCAGTAGGCTCGCCTGCAGGGAGCATGACCCAGATAGCGCGAGGCTTGTCCATGGCTGCCACCAGCGCGGGCAGATCGACTGCGGCAGTCGACCCTTCCTTGGCAAGGGCGCTGCGAGACGCTTCATCACGGTCGTACACCACGGTGGTGTGGCCATTGAGCATGAGGCGTCTTGCGATATTGCCGCCCATGCGGCCCAGTCCGATGATTCCAAGTTGCATGCTGGTGCTCCGTAATTCGCGATAAAACAAAAAAATGTTACCTCATTGTACAGCTCACTCCGTCGTGAGCCAGCCATGAGCATGATTTTTAAAGCGGCAAATTCCCGCTATCCCAAGCGCTGCGGGGGCTGCAAGGTGGCCAATGGACACCAGTCGAGAATCACAAGCAATCAAGAACAAGAAACGTTCGCGACCCTCCAAAATAAAAAAGTTCCATTTTTGCGCAAAAGAAATCAGAATTGTGGCCGATAGAGAGGTAAGCAGAGGCGAGTCGGGGATCGCGATAGTCATTTGCCAAGACCTTTCATGTTGAATCCGCCATTTGCGAGGTGAGCAATGGGCACTGTACTACCGGCAACCGCACCACAAACTCTCTATGTCACTATCCGTCGTGACGAACTGCGCCAACTTAAAGAAGAGCGCGAACAGTTGCTCAGCAAGGTCGCTAATTTGAGCCTCATGCTGCAACAATCGCAGTTGATGATCTCCAGCAACGCACTTCAAGCCTGACCCCCCACTCGTTGCCTCTGGGCAACGCAGCGTGACGAATAGCGGCAAGCCCGATCAGCTGGCTTGCCCGTGGCAGCACCCTCCTCCGAATTCCTTTCTTTCTATAAAGCCACTCTCATCGTGCTTCAAACAGCAACGCCTGCTGGAATTGAAACGTATTCCGCAGGAGCTCACGAGCACCGCGAGGCAGCGATGGCGTCCTGTCTGACACAGCTATCGCGGCCTCGCGGTGCTCGTGCGCCCCTACAGGTTCTAGGTTTGCCTCGAGACAGCGCGTTGTAAGGGACACCCGGACACCTCCTACAGGGCTGGCGCTGTACGTAAGATAGTGCGGCAACTCTTAAGAACCAATCGTTCCAGGCTCCGCTGCCGGGGTGTTTCACCTAAAAATCCGACCGGACACCCTGTCTAACGTTCAAACCCCATGCGGGTTTAGCGCGATTACAGTGTCTTCTGCCAGAACATGGCCTTGCCCATCTGCGGATCCAGCTCATAGCCCGCGAAGCCCAGTTTGCGATAGGCGCCCTGAGCGATAGCGTTACCTTCCAGCACTTCCAGAGTCAGCTTGCAGCAACCACGCTGACGGGCGATTTCTTCGACCTTTGCCAACATCTTCTGACTGATACCCAAACCTCGGTATTTACCCAGAACTGCGACGTCATGAATATTGACCAATGGCCGACACTGAAAGGTTGAAAAACCCTCGAAGCAATTGACCAGCCCCACCGGCTCGCCAGCGATGAAGGCCAGGACACTGAACGCGTGAGGACGCTTCGCCAGCTCAATGGCCACTTGCTGCTGCGTATCAATCGATAACGGCTCACCACCGCCCATGACATCTTCGGCGTACTGACTGAGCATGAAGCCGATCGCTTGCGCATGCACCGGGTTGGTGTAGCTGGCTTGCAGTACCAAAACTTCAGGGCTATCCATTACATCCTCTATACGACTGCGTGATCACGAATATGGCTGACTCGACCGAGTCAGGCCTCCGATTCTATCCCGACGTGCGCGAAAATGTTTCGATCAGGGATCAGAATAATTCTACGAGTGCCCCAGGAATAAGCGACACACGCACCAAGAAAAGGCCGTAGTCGTTGTAGGAGGTTATTTTTGCCCCACGTAGGCACGTGCCACACGCCCGCCTGAAGCCCAAGAGCACTATCGTCTAACAATCCGACGGCCGGTCATTGGCATGCCCCATGGGATTTTTTTCCGCTCTAACATAGAGCAGTGCGGCATTTCGCCACATATAACGGATGATATTGCCCCCGTGTAATCAGGCTCCGAACCCTATCCCAGACATTTCCCACAAAAAAAGTCGAAACTTTCCAATCAACGCACAGGTCATCTGATAACAGCGCCTATGCTGTTGGCTAAGCCCGCGTTTTTAGCACTACCTGTCTGTCCGTGAAGAACGCAAACAGTAAATGGGTACTGATCTTGCGTAGTGCTTGTGTGCCCGGTCATAGGACATGGCCAATAACAAATCTGATGCAGTACCGATACTGTATTGAATGGGGAGAAATCGATGATTAGCGCCGCTGTCAAAACCCAGAAGGGAGAGAGTTTTAATCAGCCGGCCAGCGAGCTGACTCATCTGCCAGGCTTCGCTACGACGAGCGTTCCACTGCTGCAACTGCCTGCCGTTACACAGCCTGTGATCGTGTCGAGCAATAGACGTAAAGTCCTGTTTGTCACGTCTGAACTGGCTGACCTGGTCAAGACCGGGGGGTTGGGTGATGTTTCTGCCGCGTTGCCGCGCGCCATGCGCCACCTGCACGACGTCCGAGTGCTGATTCCCGGCTACCCGCAAGTGCTTAACAGTGGCAACCCGATTCACGTCATCAGCCAATTGGGCGGCCACGCAGCCCTGCCGCCTTGCAAGATCGGCCGGATGGACATGAAAGACGGCCTGGTGATTTACGTGCTGATCTGCCCAGAGCTGTATGAGCGTGAAGGTACGCCTTACGCCGACAGCCAAGGACGTGACTGGTCCGACAACCATATTCGCTTCGCCCGACTGGGTCTGGCGGCGGCTGAATTTGCAGCCGGCGCAGTAAAAACCCAGTGGAGCCCTGAGCTGGTTCACGCTCATGACTGGCCTGCCGGCCTGGCACCCGCCTACATGAAATGGCGCGGACAGACCACTCCTACGATCTTCACCATTCACAACCTGGCTTATCAGGGCACTGTGAGCACAGCATCCGCCCGTGAACTGGGTATTCCGGATGAAGCTTTGAGCGCTGAAGGTATGGAGTTCTACGGCAAGCTGTCCTTTATCAAGGCAGGTATGGCTTACGCCAGCCACATCACCACGGTCAGCGCGACCTATGCCAAGGAAATCACGACCCCCGAGTTCGGTTGCGGCCTTGAAGGTTTCCTGCAGCATAAAGCCAACCGCGGCCAGCTCAGCGGTATCCCGAATGGGATTGACGCCAGCTGGGATGCAGCGACCGACGAACACTTGATTTGCCACTTCGCGCCTAATGAATGGCAGCGCAAGGAAATCAACGCCGACCACGTACGTGAATTGTTTGAACTTGAGCCGTCCACCGGCCCGCTATTCGCCGTGGTTTCGCGTCTGGTCTATCAGAAGGGTCTGGACCTGACCATCGGTGTTGCTGAACACATCGTTAACAATGGCGGCCAGATCGCGATTATCGGTCGTGGCGAGCCCGAAGAAGAAGACGCCATGCGCGCCCTGGCAGAACGCTTCCCGGGGAAAATCGGTGTACGTATCGGCTTCAACGAAACCGACGCCCGCCGCATGTTCGCAGGCAGTGACTTCCTGCTGATGCCGTCGCGTTACGAACCTTGCGGCCTGAGCCAGATGTACGCCCAGCGTTTCGGCTCTCTGCCGGTCGCTCGCAACACTGGCGGTCTGGCTGACACCATCGAAGATGGCGTCACCGGCTTCCTGTTCAACGAGTCAACGGTCGAAAGCTATAAAGAAGCATTGAACCGCGCCTTCAAGGTGTTTTCCAACTCAGCACTGATCAACGCCATGCGTTGCCGGGCAATGGCAGCCCCGTTTAACTGGCACCAAGCGGTAGAGCCTTACGCAGAGCTCTATCAGGACCTGTTGAAAAAGAACGTGGGAACTGCACTTCATTATTGATTAAGGGGTCAACGGATGCCTCTGCGTACGGACGAGAACTGGCGCCACGGCGCCGTATTACTGGATTCTGGCCACACGCGGTTCGCCCTCTGGGCACCCGACGCCTATTACGTCAGTGTAGAAATCGAGGGTGGCCAGTCTCTGGCCATGCTCCCGCAAAACGAAGGATGGTTTGTACTCGAGGCCCGCTGTCCGGCGGGCACTCGCTACAGGTACAACATCGACGGGGAACTCGAAGTCCCCGATCCTGCCTCCCGCGCCCAATCTTCTGATGTCCACTCCCATAGCGTGGTGGTCGATCCCCTCGCTTATGAATGGCAGAACACCGGCTGGCAAGGTCGCCCTTGGTCCGAGGCTGTCATTTACGAGTTGCACGTGGGGTCACTGGGCGGCTATGCCGGGGTCGAGGCTCATCTGGAGCGTCTGGCCGCGCTTGGGGTCACAGCCATCGAGCTGATGCCTATTGCGCAATTTCCTGGTGAGCGAAATTGGGGCTACGACGGTGTATTGCCCTACGCACCACAGTCCTCCTACGGTACACCGGAGCAACTCAAGCATCTGATCGATACTGCTCACGGCCATGGCCTGATGGTGATCCTTGACGTGGTCTACAACCACTTCGGCCCGGACGGCAATTATCTGGGGCGTTACGCGAAAGGATTCTTCCGCAACGATGTGAAGACCCCGTGGGGCGACTCCATTGATTTCAGGCGTCGGGAAGTCCGCGATTTCTTCATCGACAACGCTCTGATGTGGCTGCTCGAATACCGGTTCGACGGTCTGCGGATGGACGCCGTACACGCGATCAAGGACGACACCTTCCTGCAGGAGTTCGCGCAGAGGGTTCGTGAGCAGATCGACGCGCCGCGCCATGTCTGGCTTAACCTCGAGAACGAGTTCAACCAGGCCAGCCTGCTGGAACAGGGCTACGATGCGCAATGGAACGATGACGGTCACAACACGCTGCACGTGCTGCTGACCGGCGAGACCGATGCGTATTACACCGACTTCGCTCACCAGGCCACCGAGAAGCTGGCGCGCTTGCTGAGCCAGGGTTTTGTCTATCAGGGCGAACCGACTCGCCACGGCCATACCCGCGGCGAATCCAGCGGGCATCTGCCGCCCAGCGCATTTGTCCTGTTCCTGCAGAACCACGATCAAATTGGCAACCGGGCCTTTGGTGAGCGCCTGCCGCAAATCTGCTCCGCACCTGCGTTGCGGGCGGCCACCGCCTTGTGGTTACTCTCACCGATGATCCCACTGATGTTCATGGGCGATGAATGGGCAGCCAGTGAGCCGTTTCTGTTTTTCACCGATCATCACGGCGAACTGGCCGATGCCGTGCGTGAAGGCCGACGCAGTGAATTTGCCGACTTCGCAGCCTTTGCTGACGAAGAGAAACGCGAACACATTCCCGATCCCAACGATCCGGCAACCTTCGAAGCCTCCAGACCGGCTTTTGACGCGGTGTATCTGGAAACCGACAAAGGCAGCGACCACCGCAACTGGCTTGAGCTCTATCGCCAGCTGTTGGCGCTTCGTCACCAGCACATCGTCCCTCGCCTGCCAGGCAGTCACGCCCTGGGCGCTGAAGTGCTGAGCGAAGGCGCGGTGTCTGCGCGCTGGAGGATGGGCGACGGCGCGTTGCTGCGCATCGATATCAATCTCACTGAACACGCGGTCACCGCCCCTGAATGGAAAAGCGGCAGCGTTGTTTTCGAAACCCTGCCACATGCGGCAGAACTTTCCCGGCGAGGCATCCTCAATCCATACACGGCCATTGTCAGCCTGATAGCAACCGATGTTCTGGAGGAACGGGATGAGCAATGAGCAAATAGAGAGTCTGGCTGCCGAAGCAGGCTTGTCCGTGGACTGGATTGATGCAAACGGAAAGGCGCAAAGGGTCAGCCCTGAAGTGCTGAGCAAGATTCTGGGCTGCCTGGGTTTTCCGGCTGACGACAATCTGCAGATAGACGCCAGCCTGCAACGCCTGAAGCTTGCCCATCACCAACCCACACCTCCGCCTTTGCTGACCGTCGACCATGGCAGCAACCTGGATCTGAGTGCCTGGTTTGAACCGGGCACGCCTTTCGTCCTGCATCTGGAAGACGGCGCCACCATCGACGCCAACCTGACCGCTAATGCCAGCCTGCCTGCCCTGGCTCCAGTGGGCTATCAGCAACTGAACATTGCCGGTCAACACCTGACCATCGCTGTTGCTCCGAAGACTTGCTTCAGCATGGCCATGGCGACCGACAGCCGCGTGCCGCGTGCCTGGGGGCTGACCGTTCAATTGTATGGCCTGCACCGCGAAGGCGACGGCGGTTTTGGCGATACCCAAGCGCTGGAAAGTCTTGCTCGCGCTGCCGGAGAACGTGGTGCTCACGCGCTGGCGATCAGTCCTGTGCACGCGATGTTTGCCAATGACCCGCATCGCTACAGTCCTTACTCGCCCTCCAGCCGCCTGTTTCTCAACAGCCTGTATTGCTCGCCCGGCGCTATTCTGGGTGAGCGCGCGTTGCGCATGGCCATTGAAGAGTCCGGCCTGAGCGATGAGCTCAAACGCCTTGAAGCGCTGCCGTTGGTTGACTGGCCCGCCGCCGCCAGCGCCAAGTGGAAAGTGCTGCACAAGCTGTATGACGCTTTCAGCGGAAGCGATCATCCGCTGCACGAGGACTTCAACAGCTTCCGCCACAGCGCGGGAGAAGCACTTGAAAATCACTGCCGATTCGAGGCCATCCGCGACGAATGCCCGCGTCTGGGCATGAGCGATAACTGGCATGAATGGCCAGAAGAGTTCAAGAATCCACGCAGTGAGGCCATCGCCCGCTTTGCCGCCAATCACAGCGAGCAGATTGGCTTCTACGCCTTCGCCCAATGGCTGACGGCCCGTGGTCTGGAGCGTGCACAAGTTGCCGCCCGCAGCAGCGGTATGAGCGTAGGGTTGATTGCAGATCTCGCCGTCGGTGCAGATGGCGCGGGCAGTCAGGCATGGAGTCGGCAGGATGAATTGCTCTCCGCGCTCAGCGTCGGTGCGCCGCCGGACATTCTCAACCGTGCCGGACAAAGCTGGGGGATTTCCGCTTTTTCTCCTGAAGGCCTGAAGCGTAATGGTTTCCGTGCGTTCATTGAAATGCTGCGGGCCAACTTCGCCCATGCAGGCGGCCTGCGCATCGACCACATCATGGGCTTGCAACGTCTGTGGGTAGTGCCACTAGGCTCACCCGCCAGCGAAGGTGCCTACCTCAACTATCCGCTGGACGACATGCTCCGGCTGCTGAGTCTTGAATCGTGGCGACACAAAGCGATCGTGCTGGGTGAAGACCTGGGCACTGTTCCTCCCGGCCTGCACGAAAAGCTGGCTGCCCGGGCAATCCTCGGCATGCGCGTGCTGCTGTTCGAACAGAACAACGCGAACTTCAAGCCGATCCTCGACTGGTCCGATCAAGCCCTTGCCACCACCAGCACCCACGACCTGCCGACACTGGCGGGTTGGCTGGCGGAGAACGATATCGCCTGGAACCTGCGTCTGGGCATGGTCAACGAGCAACAAGCGCAAGACTGGAGCGCAGACCGCCATCGCGAACGCGACGGGCTGCGTCAGGTCTTGAGTCAAAACTCCACTAACTTCAGCGACGGACGTCCGGATGCAGAACAAATGATCGACGCCAGCATCCGCTATATCGGCCACACCCGTGCGCCTCTGGTGCTCCTGCCAATGGAAGATGCGATGGGCCTGACCGAGCAGTTCAACCTGCCTGGCGACACGCCGCAACACCCCAACTGGCGCCGCCGTATTCCCGGCGAAAGTTCGACATTGATGGACCACGAAGCCGTTGCACGACGGGTTGAGCTGTTGTGTCAGGCACGCCTGCAAGCTGCGGAGCGTGATCAATGAGCCCGCGCCTGGAAACCCTGCGTGCCACGCAGCGCCTGCAATTTCATAAAGACTTCACCCTGGATGACGCCGTAGCGCTGGTGCCCTACTTCGCCAGCCTGGGTATCAGCCATATCTACGCCTCGCCGCTGCTAAAGGCTCGCGCGGGTTCGATGCATGGTTATGACGTGGTCGATCCGCGGGTCATCAACCCGGAACTCGGTGGTGAACCAGCGCTGCGTCGTCTGGTCAGCGCCCTGCGTGAAAAAGGCATGGGCCTGATTCTGGACATCGTGTCCAATCACATGGCTGTGGGCGGTAACGATAATCCTTGGTGGCTTGATCTGCTCGAGTGGGGACGGCGCAGTCCCTACGCTGACTTCTTCGACATTCAGTGGCACTCGCCGGATCCGTTGCTCAAAGGCCAACTGCTTCTGCCTTTTCTCAGCACCGACTACGGCACTGTATTGCAAGCCGGTGAGATTCCGCTGCGCTTCGACCCCGACCATGGCGTTTTCTACATCGAGCATTACCAGCACCATTTCCCGATCAACCCTGGTACTTACGGGCCATTGCTTGAATCCGATGAGAATCCGCTTCTGGACGAATTGAGCAAGCGCTTTGCCGCACTTGATCAATTCCCGCAGGCATGGGAACGAGCCAGACAAGCCCGCGCCGAACTGGTCGAGCTGGTTAAAGACAAATCGATCATGAGAGCCATTGAGCTGGCCATGCAGCGCTACGACTCGACTACACCCGAAGGCTTCGATCGGCTGCATCACTTGCTGGAGGCCCAGCATTACCGTCTGGCTAGCTGGCGCACCGCAGGCGACGATATCAACTGGCGGCGCTTCTTCGACATCAACGAACTGGGTGGCTTGCGAGTCGAGCGCTCCAATGTATTTGAAGCTACCCACGGCAAGATCTTTGAGCTGATCAGCGAAGGTCTGGTGGACGGTTTACGCATCGACCACATTGACGGCCTGGCAGATCCACGCGGCTACTGCCGGAAACTGCGCCGCCGGGTCAACAGCCTGCTCGCTGCGCGTCCTGCGGGCACCGAACTGGCGCATTTGCCAATCTTCGTCGAGAAGATACTTGGCCCTGATGAATCGTTGCGTCAAGACTGGGGTGTCGATGGCACCACCGGTTATGAATTCATGAATCAGGTGTCGCTGCTGCAACATGACCCCAAGGGTCAGGAGCCTCTGGCCGAGCTGTGGAGCCGCATCAGTGAACGCACCGCTGACTTTGATCAGGAAGTGCTTGAAGCACGTGATCTGGTGCTGCACGGTACTCTGGCGGGTGACTTTGAAAACGTCGCGCAATCCTTGCTGCAAGTAGCACGCAGTGACCTGATGAGCCGCGACCTGACGCTGGGGGCGATTCGCCGGGCCTTGCTGGCGCTGGTGGTGAACTTCCCGACTTATCGGACCTACATCAGCGTGTGCGGGCGCTCTGCGGAAGATGAGCGTTTCTTCCAGCAAGCCATGCAAGGCGCACGCACCATGCTCAGCGAAGCTGACTGGCAAGTGCTGGATTACTTGCAGCGCTGGCTGGGTGGAGAGTCCTGGCGCAAGTTGCCACGGGGCAAGCAACGCAAGTTGAACAAAAACGCATGTGTGCGCTTCCAGCAACTCACCTCGCCGGTGGCCGCCAAGTCTGTGGAAGACACCTCGTTCTATCGCAGCGCGGTATTGCTGTCGCGCAACGACGTAGGTTTTCATCCGCAGCACTTCAGCGCCCCGGTCCAGGATTTTCACGATGCTTGCCTGGCTCGCATCAAAGCCTTCCCGGACAACCTGCTGACCACCGCGACTCACGACCACAAGCGCGGTGAAGACACCCGCACTCGTCTCGCCGTGCTCAGCGAATGCGCCGGTTGGTACGGCGAGCAGGTGGAGCGCTGGCGCCAGTTGGCGGTACCGCTCAAAGGCGAAGAAAACCCGATCAGCCCTGGCGATGAGCTGATGCTGTATCAGGCCATGCTGGGCAGCTGGCCGCTGGACATGCAGGAGGATGAGTTCGAAAACTACGCAGAGCGCCTCATCAAGTGGCAGGAAAAGGCCCTGCGTGAAGCCAAACTGCAGAGCAGCTGGAGCGCGGCCAATGAACCGTATGAGCGCGCATGCCGGGAGTTCCTGCAGAACATCCTGCTCAGCCCTCAGGGGCTCGCGTTGCGTCAGTCGCTGGGCGCCACCGCTAACCGCATTGCTACCAACGGTGCATTGAACAGCCTGGCGCAAACCTTGCTTCGTATGACCGCGCCTGGCGTTCCTGATTTGTATCAGGGCACCGAGTACTGGGACTTCACTCTGGTCGATCCGGACAACCGCCGCCCTGTTGATTACGCAGATCGGCAGGACGCGCTGAGTCAGGCGTCCACTGTCAGCGACCTGCTGGGCTCCTGGCAGAACGGCCGGATCAAGCAAGCGCTTATCCATCAGGTGTTGAACCTGCGGGCCGGGCACTCCGAGCTGTTCAGTCGCGGCGACTATGTGCCGCTGGAGGTGCTGGGCACCCATGCTGACAAGGTGATGGCATTTGCCCGTGTTCTTGATGCAGAACAGGCTATCGTTGTGGTGCCACGCTTGTGCAATGAACTATTGGGTACTGCCCAAACTCCATTCATCAATGCAGAAAATTGGGGGGACACGCGGGTCGTTCTACCGTTCGCGGATGCAAATCGAAGTTGGAAGGGACTTTTTTCAGACGCCGTAGTCACAACTGACAAGGAGTTGCTGCTCAGCGCAGCACTCGAGGAATTTTCTGTAAACCTGTTTATTCAGACTAAGTAAAACCTGGGAGTGTCGAGATGAGTGCCGACGAAAAGCGAATTCGCGAGTTTGCGTATCAGATATGGGAGTCGGAAGGGAAACCTTCCGGTCAGGACGCACGTCATTGGGAAATGGCTCGCAAGCTGGCTGAAGCTGAAGCGCTGGCTCCGGATAAATCCACCGCCCGCAAGGCAACCAAGCCTAAGCTGCCAAAGGTTGACGCCAAGCCGGCGGCTGATAAAGCCAAGCCTGCTACGGCAAAATCTGCTCCGAAAGCTGCCCCGAAACCGGCCAGCAAGCCAGCGGCGGCACCTGCCGCTAAACCGGCTGCCAAGCCTGCGAGCAAACCGGCTGCCGTGAAGAGCAAACCGGCTCCGGCGGCGACTCAGGCCGAACAGCCTGCAAAGCCAGCCGCTAAAAAACCCGCAGCCAAACCAGCAGCAAAAAAACCGGGCAAACCATCAGCGCCTTGATTCCTCCAAAGCGCCGCACCAACTCCGTACCGCAGGGATCACGTTCTTAACCGTCGTGACCTGCGGTAACCCAACATTTTTTACTTCGACTTTTTGTTGAAGCGCTCTCGCTTCGACCGCGGTTTCGGCCGCCCCGAAAAACACCAGCCGTCAGGAACGCACAATGAACACGCAGTCCAAAACCTCAAAGAAAGACAGTCCACAAGGTGCATCCGCCAAGGCCGATCAAGTCGAAGCCAGCGTGTCACGTATTCGTGAAGGCCTTCCCTTCCCTCTCGGCGCCAGCTGGGACGGTCTGGGCGTCAACTTCGCGATCTTTTCGGCCAACGCTACCAAGGTTGAGCTTTGCCTGTTTGATTCCACCGGCGAAGTTGAACTTGAACGCATCGAGTTGCCGGAATACACCGACGAGATTTACCACGGTTATCTGCCTGACGCCCACCCGGGGCTGATCTATGGCTACCGTGTCTACGGTCCATATGACCCAAAAAATGGCCATCGCTTCAACCACAACAAACTGCTGATTGACCCGTACGCCAAACAATTGGTTGGCGAATTGAAATGGTCCGAAGCGTTGTTTGGTTACACCATCGGCCACCCGGACGGCGACCTCAGCTTTGACGAACGCGACAGCGCGCCGTTCGTGCCGAAAAGCAAGGTTATCGACCCCGCCTACACCTGGGGTCGTGACCAGCAGATCAGCGTGCCGTGGGACAAGACCATCCTGTATGAAACTCATACCCGTGGTTTCACCATGCGTCACCCGTCGGTGCCGGATGAACTCAAAGGCACGTTTTCCGGTTTGATGGTTGCTGACGTGATCGATCACATCCGCAAGCTGGGTGTGACCTCCGTCGAGTTATTGCCGATTCACGCTTTCGTCAACGATCAGCATCTGTTGCAGAAAGGCATGACCAACTACTGGGGCTACAACAGCATTGCGTTCTTTGCCCCTGATCCGCGCTACCTCGCTCATGGCAAGATTGCCGAGTTCAAGGAAATGGTTGCGCACATGCACCATGCCGGGCTGGAAGTCATCCTTGACGTGGTCTACAACCACACTGCGGAAGGCAACGAACTCGGTCCGACCCTGTCCATGCGCGGCATCGACAACGCCTCGTACTATCGTTTGATGCCTGACGATAAGCGTTTCTACATCAACGACTCCGGCACCGGCAACACGCTGGATCTGAGCCACCCTTGCGTGCTGCAGATGGTTACCGACTCCCTGCGTTACTGGGCTTCGGAAATGCACGTCGACGGTTTCCGCTTCGACCTGGCAACCATTCTCGGCCGTTACCACGATGGCTTTGACGAGCGTCACAGCTTCCTCGTGGCTTGCCGCCAGGATCCGGTCCTGCGTCAGGTGAAACTGATTGCCGAGCCGTGGGACTGTGGTCCAGGCGGCTATCAGGTCGGAGGTTTCCCACCAGGCTGGATGGAGTGGAACGACAAGTTCCGCGACACCGTGCGCGCATTCTGGAAAGGCGATGAAGGTCAGCTGGCGGATTTCGCCGGGCGCATGACTGCGTCGGGCAACATGTTCAACCAGCGCGGTCGCAGGCCTCAGGCGTCGGTGAACTTTATCACCGCTCACGACGGCTTCACCTTGCATGACCTTGTCTCCTACAACGACAAGCACAACGAAGCCAACGACGAAAACAATCAGGACGGCAGCAACAATAACCTGTCCTGGAACCACGGCGTCGAAGGCCCGACTGAAGATCCTGAAATCAACGCGTTGCGCTTGCGCCAGATGCGTAACTTCTTCGCCACCTTGCTGCTGGCCCAGGGTACGCCGATGGTGGTTGCCGGTGACGAGTTCGCCCGCACCCAGCACGGTAATAACAACGCCTACTGCCAGGACAGTGAGATTGGCTGGGTCAATTGGGATCTGGACGAAGACGGCAAGTCGCTGCTCAAGTTCGTCAAGCGCCTGATAAAGCTCCGTCTGACTTACCCGATCCTGCGTCGTAGTCGCTTCCTGGTAGGCGATTACAACGAAGAAATCGGCGTTAAAGATGTCACCTGGCTGTCGCCGGACGGCAACGAGATGGGCATCGAGCAATGGGAAGACGCACACGCCCGTTGCCTGGGCATGTTGATGGACGGCCGTGCCCAAGAGACCGGCATCCGTCGGCCTGGCGCTGACGCGACCTTGCTGCTGGTAGTCAACTCGCACCATGACGGGGTCAACTTCACCCTGCCACAAGTGCCTGAAGGCGAGCACTGGACCTGCCTGGTCGATACAAATCAGCCAGACATGAAAGCCAGTGAGCAATTTGGTTTTGGTGATCACTACACCGTCACTGCTCGCTCACTGCTGCTGTTCGAACTGCAGCACGATGAAAACGCATGAGTCAGGCGCTCAGTGAGTTCCTCGACTGGCGCAAGCACGGCTATGCCGATACGCGAGCGCTGGGCGAATGCTTGCAGGCGCTGATTGACGAAGGGCTGGATCAGCTCCCCTTTCCTGCCAGCGGCCAGATACTTGAGCGCTGGCAAGGACTGGCCTGCGTTGCCGGGCATGATCTGGGGTTGTGCAAATTGTATGAAGGCCACACCGATGCGTTGGCCATCATGCATGAGGTGGGTGTCAACGCACCGGAAGCCGGGACCAGTTGGGGCATGTGGGCGGCCGAGCCGCCCCAGGCCAGGGTTAGCGTGCAGCGCAAAGGCGATAACCTGCAAATCAGCGGTCGAAAAGCCTGGTGTTCGGGCGCGGCGGTACTCAGCCACGCATTGATGACTGCCTGGGACGAAGATGATCAGCAACAGCTGGTCGCCGTCGATCTCAGGCAACCCGGTGTCAGCATTACTCAGGAAGGTTGGCGTGCCGTGGGCATGGGCGCAACTGGCAGCGTTGAGGTGGTGTTCAAAAGCGCTCTAGGCGTCGCCATCGGTAAACCCGGTGATTATCTGGCCAGACCCGGATTCTGGCAGGGTGGCATCGGCATCGCAGCTTGCTGGTACGGGGCGTCCACAGCTCTGGCCCAGCGCCTGTTGCAACAAGGCTGCAAATCACAAGAGCCACACACCATGGCCCATTTGGGCGCGGTGGATGTGGCAATGCACAGTTCGTGGGCTGCCCTGCAACACGCGGCCCACCGTATCAATAAAACACCCATCGCCGACGCACAGGTGTTAGCGCGTCGCAGCCGAGCGGTGATCGAACACAATGTCGAGCAGGTGATTCTGCACGTTGGCCGCGCCTTGGGCGCCGGTCCTTACTGCAAGGATGCGCATTTCGCCCGGATGATCGCTGACCTCCCGGTTTTCCTGCGCCAGAGTCACGCCGAGCGTGACCTGGCAGCCCTGGGTGATCTGACAGCCCGGCAGGCTGTGATCACGCCATCACGGATGTGGCAACTATGACTGACCATAACCCCATCGTCGGCAGCGGCACCTCGCTGCAGGCCTGGAACGGATCGAAAAAACTCGCGCAACTGGCTTCAATCAGCGCCGATGAACTGGTCCCGCCCAACTCACGCGCGGTGATCATCGCCCCTCACCCTGACGATGAAGTACTCGGTTGCGGCGGCCTGATGCATCAACTGGCGCAACTGGGTCGACCACTGAAACTCATTTCGGTCACCGACGGCAGCGCCAGCCATCCCGGCTCGTCCACCTGGCCGGCCGAGCGGCTCTGTGTGATTCGCCCCCAGGAAAGCGCTGAAGCCTTGCGCCGCCTCGACCTGCCCATGCACAGCCTGCAATGGATACGGGGTGGTTTCGCTGACACCTCCGTGGCCCAACATGAAGATCAACTGACGGCTTTTATCGAGCGCTACCTTGAGCCAACGGACGTGGTGTTTACCACGTGGGCCAACGATGGGCACAGCGATCATGAAGCAGTTGGTCGCGCCAGCGCACGTGCTGCCCACGCCGTTGGCGCACGTTTGCACGAGGTGCCGATCTGGGCGTGGCACTGGGCTTCGCCTGAAGATGACCGCTTGCCTTGGGAGCGTGCGCGCAAGATCCTCCTGGAACCCGCCGATATCGCGCGTAAACGTCATGCGGCTCATGCATTTGCCAGTCAACTGGAAGGCGATCCCCGGATCGGTCTGCCGCCGGTATTGGCCGCGGATGTGCTGGAGCGTTTGATGCAGCCGTTTGAGGTGGTTTTTCTGTGAGTGTCGATGACAGCTACTTCGAACGACTTTTTCAGGAAAGCGACGACCCGTGGGCGTTCAAGAAACGCTGGTACGAACGCCGCAAGCGGGCGTTGACTCTAGCCGCCCTGCCCCGTGAGCGTTACGCGTCGGTATTTGAACCTGGCTGTGCGAATGGCGAGCTCAGCGCGGACCTGGCCACACGCTGCGATCGATTGCTGGTCTGCGATACCAACCGTTCGGCGGTTGAACTGGCACGTCAGAGGCTCGCGACGTTCACACAGGTAGAAGTCATGCATGGGCGTCTGCCTGAGCAATGGCCGGACGGCCGGTTTGATCTGATCGTGTTCAGCGAACTGGGCTATTACCTGGACGAGCAGGACCTCAATAGCTGGATTGATCGCGCTCTGGCGTCGCTGACAGATGATGGACAAGTACTTGCCTGTCACTGGCGACCACAGATTGATGGCTGCCCTATGGATGCGCAAAAGGTCCACGCGATCCTTGCGGCACGCTTGGAAATGCCCCGGATTTTCAGTCATGAAGAGGCAGATTTTTTCCTCGATGTCTGGAGCCGTGATGAAAGATCCGTCGCAGAAAGGGAGAACCTACGATGATTGGCGTGCTCATACCGGTTCACAACGAAGAACTGTTGCTCGGTCAGTGCCTTGAAACCCTGTTGCGTGCGAGTAGGCATACCGCATTGGCTGCCGAGCGGGTTGTCATTCTAGTGGTGCTGGACAGTTGCACTGATGCTTCGGCGAGCATTGCGCGGCAGTATGGCGTGGACACTGTCGAGGTCAATGTACGCAACGTGGGTCAGGCGCGGGCTGCAGGCGCGGCGCTGTTACTGGAACAGGGTGCCCGCTGGATTGCCTGCACCGATGGCGACAGTACCGTGGCTGAAGACTGGCTGGTAGAACAACTGGCGCTAGACGCCGATGCCGTCTGCGGGACAGTAACGCCCGGGGTCTGGCAGGACGGAATTCCCGTTGAAGCGCAGATTCGCTATCAACAGCATTATCAGCATCGTGACGGTCATCGCCACGTTCACGGGGCCAATATGGGCATCAGCGCGGCGGCTTATCGTCTGGCAGGTGGCTTCCCGCCGCTGGCTTGCCATGAAGACGTTCAGTTGATTCGGCAACTGGAGTTGAATGGGGCTCGTATCGCCTGGAGTTGCCGACCTCGCGTGACCACAAGCACCCGGCTGGAAGCACGGGCGGCGGGTGGTTTTGCCGATTTCCTGCGTTCGCTGACGGCGACAACCGGCTGATCATCAGGGTTGTTCATGATGGGCTGTTTGCATTCCCCCGGCGCCCAACTCAGGCATACCCAGCGCATTCTCGAAAAAACGCACGGCCTCGGCACTCAGGTTGCGATGAATGTCTTCCCGGTCGACACCTTCACGGTCGTTACAAATAACCGGTGAAGTTGCTCTCAGCTCATCGCTGCAGGGCGCCATGAACACGAAGTGCCCTGCCCCCGCCAATAACTTGTAGTCCGGCGTCTGCGGCAGCTTGCGCGCCAGTGCTTCGGCATTCTGGTCAACGGCCAGCAGTTCGTCACCATCGCCGCTGTACAACAATACCGGGACGTGAACGTCCGCCAGAGTATGGCGGCCAAACATCAGTGTCAGCGGTGCCATCAACATCAATGCGCCAACCCTGGGATCAGCTTGTGCGTGCAGATCATCTCGATCTAGCAGCAATTCGCCTCCGGTCTTGCAGGCATCCCGATCATCAGGGCGTTTGGTGCAATACGTTTTCAGGCGCTGCAGATCAGGTTCTGCACCGGCCAGGATCAAAGCTGTTTCGCCCCCTGCCGAATAGCCAATGACGCCCACTTGATCGGCGCGGATATAGGGCGCAAGCGTCGGATCAAGCAGTGCAGTGCTGATTGCTTCGGAGATTTGCAGTGGTCGGCCATACAGATTGCTGACGCTGCCCAGTCGGCTGTGGTCAAGGTTGTTATCGCCGGGATGAATCACCGCAACCACTACAAAACCCTGCCTGGCCAGCGACGTGGCCAGGTCATGCAGCGCGAGTGGAGTACCGGTATTGCCATGGGAGAGCAATACCAAAGGAAAACGTCCCAGGGCTATCGGCGCTTCGAGCGCAGCATCAACGGTATAGCCCTGAATAGTGCTGGTTTGCTCCACTGCCGTAGAAGGGTAAAAGGCAATGGCCTGCATCGGCTGAGAGTCCAGCGGATCGGGAAAGCTGAGGCGGTGGTAGCCGACACTCCAGTCGTCGTCGGCCACGGCCTGCACCGAAATCAGGCTTTGGGTCAGGCACACCAGTAATAATGCACAGATACGTACCATCGTGCGATCCAACCTATGCAGGTCCGAAAGTAATCCATCCAGCGGTATCAACCGGTCTGGAGCGAGCTTCATGCTCTGCCGCGAACTCGTGTAACGAATTCTGTTAACAAACCATTAACAAACCCTGGTAACAACTGCTTACAGGTATCAGAGTCGCGACTTTGAAATTAGTGCACAACCCACGCCAAAATTTGGCGAAAACTTTATGGGTGATGCATTCCTACACCTACAGCATGACTTTAAACCTGCTCATTGACACATCTCCACCTCAAGGCTTACGTTAACGTAAAGGTCATAGCGACTCATCCAAAAATAACAAGGAACGCTAACCATGAGTTACCCCAGCCTGAACTTCGCTCTGGGCGAAACCATTGATATTTTGCGCGACCAGGTGCAATCGTTTGTGGCTGCCGAAATCGCCCCACGCGCTGCGCAGATTGATAAAGACAACCTGTTCCCTGCCGACTTGTGGCGCAAGTTTGGCGACATGGGGCTGCTCGGGATCACGGTCGCTGAAGAGTACGGGGGCGCTGGACTGGGTTATCTGGCCCACGTCGTGGTCATGGAAGAAATCAGTCGCGGCTCTGCGTCTGTTGCGCTGTCTTACGGCGCGCATTCGAATCTGTGTGTGAATCAGATCAATCGCAATGGCACTGACGCGCAGAAAGCGAAATACCTGCCCTCCCTCATCAGCGGGGAGCATGTCGGGGCGCTGGCCATGAGTGAACCCAACGCCGGCTCAGACGTGGTTTCGATGAAACTTCGAGCCGAAAAACGCGGCGACCGCTTCGTCCTCAATGGCAGCAAGACCTGGATCACCAACGGTCCGGATGCGAATACGTATGTGATCTACGCCAAGACCGACCTTGAAAAGGCGGCTCATGGCATCAGCGCGTTTATCGTCGAGCGGGACTGGAAAGGTTTTTCCCGCGGCAGCAAGTTCGACAAGCTGGGTATGCGCGGTTCGAACACCTGTGAATTGTTCTTTGACGATGTGGAAGTCCCGGAGGAGAACCTGCTGGGGGCGCTGAATGGTGGCGTGAAGGTCTTGATGAGCGGCCTGGATTACGAGCGTGTCGTGCTGTCGGGAGGACCAACCGGAATCATGCAAGCGTGTATGGACGTGGTCGTACCCTACATCCATGACCGTAAACAGTTCGGCCAGAGCATCGGCGAGTTCCAGTTGATTCAAGGCAAGATCGCCGACATGTACACCCAGCTCAACGCCAGCCGCGCTTATTTGTACGCCGTGGCTCAAGCCTGCGAACGTGGCGAGACCACGCGCAAGGATGCGGCCGGGATCATCCTCTACAGCGCCGAGCGCGCTACGCAGATGGCTCTGGAAACGATCCAGATTCTGGGCGGTAACGGCTACATCAACGAATTCCCGGCCGGACGACTGCTGCGCGACGCCAAGCTTTACGAAATTGGCGCAGGCACCAGTGAAATCCGGCGGATGTTGATTGGGCGGGAATTGTTTAATGAGTCGCGATGATTGCTGCTTTTTCGCGATAAACAATAACGCGGAGCGTCTTGCAACCCCGTCTCATGTATCGCGGGCAAGCCTCGCTCCCACATTGAACTGCATTCCAGTTCAAATGAGTCAGAATCTGTGCGCGCTTATCAACTCGAACTGAAATGCGATCTCTTGTGGGAGCGAGGCTTGGTCTGGGCGGCATTCCGACGATGCAGGAGACGAAAGTGGCAGACGTACCGCGGAATCTTTTATAGCGCGCAAAAAAACCCGGAGTAGCCATGACCACCCTCCAGACCCGCATCAACACCCGCTCCACCGAATTCGCCACCAACAGCGCTACCTTGCTGGAACAGGTCAACGCACTGCGTAACCTGCTCGCCAAAATCCAGCAAGGTGGCGGGCCAAAAGCTCAGGAACGCCATACCTCTCGGGGCAAACTACTGCCACGGGATCGCATCAATCGCCTGCTAGACAGCGGATCGCCATTTCTTGAAATCGCTCAACTGGCCGCGCTGCACGTTTATGACGAAGACGTGCCCGCTGCCGGAGTGATCGCCGGGATCGGCCGCGTCGAAGGCGTGGAATGCATGATTATCGCCAACGACGCCACGGTCAAAGGCGGCTCGTATTACCCCCTCACGGTCAAAAAGCACCTGCGGGCTCAGACCATCGCCCAGCAGAATCGCCTGCCGTGCATTTACCTGGTCGACTCAGGCGGTGCCAATCTGCCGCGACAGGATGAGGTATTTCCGGATCGCGAGCACTTCGGGCGGATCTTCTTCAATCAGGCCAACATGAGCGCGCTGGGAATCCCGCAGATCGCCGTCGTAATGGGCTCCTGCACTGCCGGTGGCGCTTATGTACCCGCCATGGCCGACGAAGCGATCATGGTTCGCCAACAGGCAACCATCTTTCTGGCCGGCCCTCCTCTGGTCAAGGCAGCGACAGGCGAAGTGGTCAGCGCTGAAGACCTGGGAGGCGCAGACGTGCATTGCCGTACCTCAGGGGTTGCCGACCACTACGCCGAAAACGATGAGCACGCGCTGGAGCTGGCACGCTGCAGCATCGCCAACCTCAACTGGCGCAAACTCGGCACTTTGAATAACGCAGCCCCCATTGCTCCGCTGTACGCCGCTGACGAGCTGTATGGCGTCATCCCCGCCGATGCCAAACAACCTTTTGATGTCCGTGAAGTCATTGCCCGCCTGGTGGACGGCTCGGTGTTCGACGAATTCAAGGCGCTGTTTGGCACCACCCTGGTGTGCGGCTTTGCAAGGCTGCATGGCTATCCCGTCGCGATCCTTGCCAATAACGGCATCCTGTTCGCCGAAGCGGCACAGAAAGGTGCGCACTTCATCGAACTGGCCTGCCAGCGCGGGATTCCGTTGCTGTTTCTGCAGAACATCACCGGCTTCATGGTCGGACAGAAATACGAGGCCGGCGGCATCGCCAAGCACGGTGCAAAGCTCGTGACAGCGGTGGCCTGCGCCAAAGTCCCGAAATTCACCGTGATCATTGGCGGCAGCTTTGGTGCGGGTAATTACGGGATGTGTGGACGCGCATACGACCCCCGCTTCCTGTGGATGTGGCCCAACGCGCGGATCGGTGTCATGGGTGGCGAGCAGGCCGCTGGCGTCTTGGTCCAGGTCAAACGCGAACAGGCCGAGCGCAGCGGCGAACCGTTCAGTGCCAGCCAGGAAGCGGCCATCAAACAGCCGATTCTCGACCAGTATGAACATCAAGGGCATCCGTATTACTCCAGCGCCCGGCTATGGGATGACGGCGTGATCGATCCAGCACAAACCCGGGACATCCTCGGTCTCGCCCTCTCCGCCTCGCTGAATGCGCCTATCGAACCGACGACCTTCGGTCTGTTCCGCATGTGATCAGGAAACCCTCATGACTGACTTTCAAACCGTCGAACTGTTGCGAGATCCCAAAGGCTACGCCACGCTCTGGCTGAACCGGCCCGAGAAAAACAACGCGTTCAACGCGCAAATGATCCGCGAGATGATCCTCGCGCTGGATGCGGTTCAGGCTGATGCCAGCCTGCGCTTCCTGCTGATACGCGGCCGCGGCAAGCACTTCAGCGCGGGGGCGGACCTGGCCTGGATGCAGCAGGCAGCCGATCTGGATTACAACACCAACCTGGATGATGCCCGCGAACTGGCCGAGTTGATGTACAACCTCGCCAAGCTGAAGATTCCGACATTGGCGGTAGTACAGGGCGCAGCATTCGGCGGCGCGCTGGGTCTGATCAGTTGCTGCGACATGGCCATTGGCGCCACAAACGCTCAGTTTTGTCTGTCAGAAGTGCGCATCGGCCTGGCGCCTGCGGTGATCAGTCCATTCGTGGTTCAAGCCATCGGCGAACGCGCAGCCCGCCGCTATGCACTGACCGCCGAACGCTTTGACGGTGTGCGTGCCCGGGAAATCGACCTCATTGCCGAGTGCTATCCGCCGCAGGAGCTTGAGCAACAAGTGGAGACCTGGACCGGCAATCTGCTTCTGAACAGCCCCCAGGCCATGCGAGCCAGCAAAGACTTGCTGCGCGAAGTGGGCAATGGTGCACTGACGCCGGCCCTGCGTCGCTATTGCGAAAACGCTATCGCCCGGATTCGCACCAGCCCTGAAGGCCAGGAAGGTCTGCGCGCCTTTCTGGACAAGCGTCCACCCGCCTGGCAGACCGAGCAGCCCAAGGAGCCACGCCCATGAGCGCTTCCACTCTAACGACTGTATTGATTGCCAACCGTGGCGAAATTGCCTGCCGCATCATGCGCACCGCGAAAAACCTGGGGCTGACCACCGTCGCTGTTCACAGCGAAACAGACAGACACGCCCGCCACACTCGGGAAGCAGACATCAAGGTCAACCTGGGGGGCAGTAAAGCCGCCGACAGCTACCTGCAGATATCCAGACTAATCGCCGCAGCACTCGCCAGTGGCGCTCAGGCGATTCACCCCGGTTACGGTTTCCTCTCCGAAAATGCCGAATTTGCTCGCGCCGTTGAAAGCGCCGGCCTGATCTTCCTCGGCCCGCCCGCCTCCGCCATCGACGCCATGGGCAGCAAGTCCGCGGCCAAATCGTTGATGGAACAAGCTGGTGTGCCGCTGGTACCGGGTTACCACGGCGAGGCTCAGGATCTGGCGACCTTTCGCGATGCAGCCGAGCAGATTGGTTACCCGGTACTGCTCAAGGCTACTGCGGGCGGCGGTGGCAAAGGCATGAAGGTTGTCGAGCGCGTTGAAGATCTGGCAGACGCACTGGCCTCGGCGCAGCGCGAAGCCGCGTCATCCTTTGGCGACTCGCGCATGCTGGTCGAGAAATACCTGCTCAAACCTCGCCATGTGGAGATTCAGGTGTTTGCTGATCAGCACGGTCATTGCCTGTACCTCAACGAACGCGACTGCTCGATCCAGCGTCGTCATCAGAAAGTCGTCGAGGAAGCGCCCGCGCCGGGCCTGAGTCCGCAGTTACGCAAGGCCATGGGCGAAGCTGCGGTTAAAGCGGCGCAGAGCATTGGTTATGTCGGCGCGGGAACTGTGGAGTTTCTGCTTGATGCCCGAGGCGAGTTTTTCTTTATGGAGATGAACACCCGCTTGCAGGTTGAACATCCTGTGACCGAAGCCATTACCGGTCTGGACCTTGTGGAATGGCAATTGCGAGTCGCACAGGGCCAAGCGCTGCCGATGACTCAGGAGCAAGTGCCTTTGATGGGCCACGCCATCGAAGTGCGGTTGTACGCTGAAGATCCAGACAATGAATTCCTGCCCGCTACCGGGACGCTGGCGCTTTATCGCGAAAGCTCGCCAGGCACCGGGCGCAGGGTCGACAGTGGCGTGGCGCAGGGCGACAGCATCTCACCGTTTTACGATCCCATGCTCGGCAAGCTGATTGCGTGGGGGGAAGACCGCGAGCAAGCCCGTTTGCGTCTCCTGGCGATGCTCGATGAGTTCGTTGTGGGTGGGGTCAAAACCAACCTGCCGTTTCTCCGACGCATCATCGGCCACCCGGCATTTGCTGCTGCCGAACTGGACACTGACTTCATTCCGCGCCATCAGGCGCAACTGTTGCCGCCGCCTACTCCATTGTCGGAAGAGTTCTGGCAAGCGGCCGCTGCTGCGTTCAGTCAGAGCGAGCCTGCTCGCGTGCGTCAGGACGATGCCCACTCACCCTGGTCGTCAATGAAGGGCCTGCGCTTTGGCATGGCAAGTGAAGTAGATCTGCACCTGGCCTGCGATGATCGGGAGCAAATCATCAAACTGTACGATGACAGCGCAGCGTCATTTCAATTGATTGGCGATCAGTTATTGATTGAGCGAAACGGCGTGCGTCAGCAACACCTGGCGCTGCGTCGCGACGACACCCTGTTCCTGAAATGGGCAGGTAACCTGCATGCTGTCAAACGCTTCAATCCCATCACAGCAGCAGACGCCAGCCACGCCCCTCAAGGCGGACTGACCGCGCCCATGAATGGCAGCATCGTGCGGGTTCTGGTCGAAGCCGGCCAGAACGTTGAAGCAGGTACGCTACTGGTGGTGCTGGAAGCCATGAAAATGGAACACAGCATCCGCGCTGACAAGGCCGGAGTCGTTACTGGCGTGCATTGCAGCGAAGGAGAGATGGTCAACGAGGGAGTGGTCTTAGTGGCAATTGAAGTGCTGGCTGAGTGACGATGCCGGAAGACCGTCCTCCAGGCTGAAGCCGGTCCTACAGGATTGAGCAGCCCCTGTGGGAGCTGGGCTTGCCCGCGATAAGAGCGACTCGGTTCACCTGCAACACTGCAGCGTCTGCATCGCGGGCAAGCCCGGCTCCCACAGGAGAAAGTGATCGCCTGGCAAAGCAACGCTAGCCCGCGACGGCTTACTTCAGAGAACGCTATCGCGCAGCCAGCCCATAACTCTGTGGGAGCTGGGCTTGCCCGCGATAAGAACAACTCGGTCAACCTGCAACACCACAGCGTCTGCATCGCGGGCAAGCCCGGCTCCCACAGGAGAAAGTGATCGCATGCCCACTGCACGCTAGCCCGCGACGGCTTACTTCAGAGGACGCTGTCGCGCAGCCAGCACATGACCTTGTGGGAGCTGGGCTTGCCCGCGATAAGAGCGACTCGGTTCACCTGCAACACCGCAGCGTCTGCATCGCGGGCAAGCCCGGCTCCCACAGGAGAAAGTGATCGCCTGCCCAGCAACGCTAGCCCGCGACGGCTTACTTCAGAGGACGCTGTCGCGGAGCCAGCACATGACCTTGTGGGAGCTGGGCTTGCCCGCGATAAGGACAACTCGGTCCACCTGCAACACCGCAGCGTCTGCATCGCGGGCAAGCCCGGCTTCCACAGGAAAAGCTATCCCCTGTCGAAGCAGTGCTGCCCGCCACAGTAATCCTGTAGCCAGACTTAATTAAAATCTCAAGCCACCACCTCAAACAACTTCGGCGCCGCCACTTCTCCCGTCAACAGACTATGCCGTACCCGCTCGGCATGTAGCCCCGCAGCCTTCATGGCGCGTTCCTTGATGTGCCCATAACCGCGAATCTTCTCCGGCAAACGCGCCAATTCCAGCGCAGTGTGGCGATTCATGGCATTGAGGTTGAGCAGGATCAGCTCGACGTCGCTGATATACGCCTCGATCAACTCTCGCTCCTGCTGACGCTCAAGGCTGCGCCCGAATGGATCGAACGCCGTACCCCGCAAGAATTTAAACTTCGCCAGCCCGCCAAACGCCTTGAGCATCCAGGGTCCGAAACTGCGTTTACGAGGTTCTCCCGTCAGCTTGTCACGCTTGGCCAACCATGACGGCGCCAAGTGAAACTCCAGCCGGTAATCACCTTCAAACTGCGTCTGTAATTGACGGGTAAAATCGCCGTTGCTGTAGAGACGCGCGACTTCGTACTCGTCCTTGTACGCCAGCACCTTGAACAGATTGAACGCCACCGCTTCAGTCAGTACCGCCAACTGCCCCGGGAACAAGCGCATCTCGGTCTGCCGCACATTTTCAACCAGACGCGTATAGCGTTCAGCGTAGGCGGCGTTCTGGTAATCGGTCAGCGCAGCGACGTTGGCTTTGATGCGTTGCGCCAGATCAACGGGCTGCGGGGCGTCGACGATTTGCTCCTGAGGATGAGCAATGGCTTGCACAGCCGCCAGATCATGGGCTGCTCGCCGTCCCCACAGGAAAGCCTGTTGGTTCAACTCAACCGCCACGCCGTTGAGTGCGATGGCTTTTTCAATGGCTGCAGAACTGAGCGGAATGAAGCCCAGCTGGAACGCGTAGCCCAGCATGAACAGGTTGCTGGCAATGGTATCGCCGAGCAAACGAATCGCCAGATCAGTCGCTTCGATAAAGTGAGTTTTTTCAGCCCCCACAGCGTCCCGAATGGTTTGTTTCATCGCCTCGACTGGAAAAACCGCATCCGGATTACGGGTGAATTCCGCAGTTGGCGTTTGCTGGCTGTTGACCACAGCATGAGAAAAGGTCGAATTGAGCTTGGCGATGGCATCCGGCCCCGCCGCTACCAGCAAGTCGCAGCCCAGCAGCAGGTTGGCTTCCCCGGCCGGTATGCGCACCGCAAACAGATCTTGCTGCCGTGCAGCGATGCGGATGTGACTGACAACCGGACCAAACTTCTGCGCCAGGCCGGCCTGATCCAGCACGCTACAGCCCTTGCCTTCAATGTTGGCCGCATAGCCCAGCATGGCACCCACGGTGGTCACGCCCGTACCGCCCACACCGGACAGCAGGATATTGAACGGTCTATCCAGACTCTGCGGGTGAGGCTCAGGTAATGTCACGAAGCTCTGCACCTGATTCGGCAGCGCTGGCTTGCGCAGCTTGCCGCCATGTACGGTGACGAAGCTTGGGCAGAAACCTTCGACGCAGCTGAAATCCTTGTTACAGGCGTTCTGGTCGATCTCGCGTTTACGGCCTTGGGCGGTCTCTTTGGGCAGCACTGAAAGACAGCCGGACTTGACGCCACAATCGCCACAGCCTTCGCAGACGGCGGTGTTTATCAGCGCACGTTTTTCCAGATCCTTCATCGTGCCGCGTTTGCGCCGACGACGTTTCTCCGTGGCGCAGGTCTGGTCATAAATGATTACTGAAACGCCCTGAAATTCACGCAGTTCGCGCTGCACGCTGTCCAGATCGCGGCGATGGTGAAAACTGGTGATCGGTGCAAAGCCTTCACGGCTTGGGTATTTGTCCGGCTCATCGGACACCAGCGCGATGCGCTGCACGCCCTCGTTGAATACCTGACGACTGAGCTGATCGACACGCAGTACACCATCGATGGGCTGTCCGCCGGTCATGGCGACTGCGTCGTTGTAGAGGATTTTGTAAGTGATGTTGACGCCCGAGGCCACCGCAGCACGCAAGGCCAGATGACCAGAGTGGAAATAAGTACCGTCGCCGAGGTTCTGGAACACGTGGGGCGTGTTGGTAAACGGTGCCTGACCAATCCAGGTCACGCCCTCGCCGCCCATTTGCGTGAAGGTCTCGGTGGCCCGATCCATCCAGATGGTCATGTAATGACAGCCAATCCCGGCCAGTGCACGACTGCCTTCCGGAACCCGCGTCGAAGTGTTATGCGGGCAGCCAGAACAGAAATGCGGGGTACGCTGGGTGTTGAACAAGGGCGCTTGCAGGGCTTTCTCTTTGTCAGCCAGAAACTGCAGGCGCGCGTCGATTTTGTCGCTGCTGTAAAACGGCGCAAGGCGTTTGGCAATCACCCTGGCAATCATTGCGGGAGTCAGCTCGCTCAGGTTCGGCAGCAGCGAAAGGCCTTGCTCGTCAAATTCGCCGACCACCACCGGACGGCGATCTACTGGCCAGTTGTAGAGCTGACCGGTGAGTTGATCCTCGATCACGCTGCGCTTCTCTTCGACTACCAGAATCTCGTCCAGGCCTTCAGCAAAACCATGGACCGAAACCGGCTCCAGCGGCCAGCTCATGCCGACCTTGAGCACCCGAATACCGACTTGAGCACACAGCGCTTCATCGATGCCCAGTTCTTCCAGAGCCTGACGCACATCCAGATAGGATTTGCCGGTAGTGACAATGCCCAGTCTTGGCTGCGGCGAATCAATTACAACCTTGTTGAGCTGGTTGGCACGGGCGAAAGCGCGAGCAGCGTAAATTTTATAGGTATTGAGCCGTGCCTCCTGAGCCAGTGGCGGATCCGGCCAGCGAATGTGCAAGCCACCTTCAGGAATGTCGAAGTCTTCAGGAATCTGCGTCGTGATGCGCAGTGGATCGACCTCAACCACGGCCGACGAATCGACGTTCTCGGCGATGGTTTTCATCGCCACCCAGCAACCGCTGTAGCGGGACAGCTCCCAGCCGATGATCCCGTAATCAAGGATTTCCTGAACGTTACTGGGGTTGAGCACAGGAATCATGGACGCGATGAACGCATGTTCGCTCTGGTGGGCGATGGTCGACGACTTGCAGCCATGGTCGTCCCCCGCCAGCACCAATACCCCGCCATTGGCTGCTACGCCCGCCGAGTTGGCATGCTTGAATACGTCGCCACAACGGTCCACACCCGGCCCTTTACCGTACCAAAGTGCAAATACACCGTCGTATTTGCCTTCGGGAAACAGATTGACCTGCTGGCTTCCCCACACTGCCGTCGCCGCCAACTCTTCGTTGACGCCCGGCTGAAAGTGGACTGCGTTCTGCTTGAGGTAGTCCTTGGCGTCCCACAGGCTCTTGTCGAGATTGCCCAGAGGCGAGCCGCGATAACCCGAGATGAAACCGGCGGTATTCAGCCCTCGTGCCTCATCACGCTGCTTTTGCAGCATCGGCAAGCGGGTCAGGGCCTGGGTGCCAGTCAGGTATAGGTTGCCGGTCGCGAGCCGGTACTTATCGTCAAGACGAATATCAGCCAAAGACATTCAGGCGCTCCTTTTATTTTTATGAGCAGTGTTATGGCGGCTAATCCGCGGGGCAGGTTCTACCCGGGCGGTCACAAGCAAAATACTGCCTGTAGCAATGAGGCTTTTTCTTTCTAATTTGCCGTTTATCTGCTGAACTTCTGCATGTTCAGTTCTATAAAAATAAAAAAAGAGGTCAATTCATGCAGAACAAATTAAGCCCCATCGACCGCAGGATCCTGCGCCTGCTGCAACACGATGCCGATCTCTCGGCAGCCGAAATTGCCGAACGCGTCGAGCTGTCCCAATCCCCTTGCTGGCGGCGCATCAACCGCCTTCAGGAAGAAGGCTATATCGAACGCAAAGTCGCCCTGCTCAACCCACGCAAGCTTGGCCTGACCATGACGGTGTTCGTCGATGTGAAGTTATCCGGGCACGGCCGGCGTTTTCTTGCGGAATTCGAAGAAGCAATCACCGGCTACCCCGAGGTGCTGGAGTGCTACACGATGGCGGGCGATATGGATTTCATGCTCAAGGTGGTGGCGCAGGACATCGCCAGCTACGAGCGCTTCCTGCGGGATCATCTGCTGCAGCAGCCACACGTGCAGGAAGCCCACTCGAACATCGCCATGAGCGAAGTAAAACGCACGACAGAACTGCCGCTGGACTGACGGGCGTCAGGCGGAATCCGAATGATTTTCTATGGAGACGATAAAAAGGTTTGACTTGCAAATGATAATGATTATTATTGCAAGCAACTGGCCGCAAGGTCAGTTGGATAACTCAGAAGTCTTAGGTCGGCTTCTGGATTATCTCCTCATCAGGCTAATCACGGTTTTTGACCCGGATTTTTTCCGGGTCTTTTTTTTAGTTTTGCGGTTCGTTTCTATTTTTTTGGTGTCACTGGTGATGCAAGGTTCGGGTGCTGCTTTCTTCAGGCTAATGAAGAGGGTGTCGTTTCTACGATGGCGCGGATCATAGCAAAAAGATTGCAGAAAGGGCCTCTGAAGTTGGCTTTCAAAGGCGCTGCACGGAAGATAATCGGTAATTGAGCTGGCTTAGCACTTGAGAAAGACTCTCATCCCGGCACCTCGCGCCGTCTTCTACACCGAATATGGCGCGGTAAACACTGGATCTGTAGGAGCGCACGAGCACCGCGAGGCCGCGATGGCGGTGTATCAGACAGGACGCCATCGCTGCCTCGCGGTGCTCGTGAGCTCCTACAGAAAAGCGTTAAAAGCAGCACCTTAGCAAAGAAGTCTTCATCAACATCAAGCGAGGCAATCGATCATGAGTATTCAACTCTCGTCCTTCCCCGCCCTGCCTGCACGACGGACAGATGTTCCACTGAGTCTGCACGGCGAGAGCCTGCGGCGCGGTCTGGTGAAGCTTTCTCGCCGAACACAGCAGGTCTTTCTGCTCAGCCGACTGGACGGGGCTTCCTACGCCCACATCGCTGACTTGCTGAGCATCGATGTCGCACTGGTCGAGCAGGCCATGGTGCGAGTCCTGCAACACAGCCGTCGGCAAGTCGCTGCGGATGAAGCCAGCGCTGTGGATCCGGTATGCGAACAGGCCAGCCGCTGGTATGTACACCTGCAAAGTCCACAGGCTACCGCCAGTCAACGTATCGAATTCCGCCATTGGCTGGATGCTGACCTTGCGCATCTCGCCGCCTTCGAAAGTACCGAGCGTCTGTGGCGCCAACTTCAAGCACCGGCTGCCGTCATAGGCGCCAGCGGCTGGCATCGCCGCAAACGTCGCAGTTATCTGTTCTGGTGTATGGCGACAGCGTTTTTGTGCAGCCTGCTCATGACGGCGGAAGCTTTTGCCTTGCTCGGTCAGACCTGAAGCACTGAGTGACCGATTCACACACCTTCACGTCGCAGCGACGCGCATTGCTTCGCGCAGGTTCCGTGTAAAGTAGCGCCATAACTGGCACTAACGTACACAGGAACTGACCGTGACCTCTCTCAAAATCAGCGCAGACTTCGATAGCGGCAATATCGAAGTGATAGACGCGAGCAACCCTGCACAGATCCAGTTGGCCATCCGCCCGGACACCCGCAGCCCGCATTTTCAGTGGTTTCACTTTAAGGTCGAAGGCCTGCAGACGGGCCAGGTCCATAGGTTCAGCCTGACCAATGCCAGTCAGTCCAGCTACAACAATGCCTGGACTGGCTACAACGCAGTGGCATCCTACGATCATCAGACCTGGTTTCGGGTGCCCTCCACATTCGACGGCCGCGCGCTGAATTTCAGCCTGACGCCCACTGGCGAGCACGTCTGGTTTGCCTATTTCGAACCCTACAGTCGCGAGCGCCATGACTGGCTCATTGGTCAGGCCCTGGAAAAGGCTGGCACTGAACTGCTGGCCACAGGCAAGAGCGTTGAAGGCCGTGAGATTCCGCTGCTACGGCGCGGCAATGGCGCCGAGGGCAAACGCAAAATCTGGATCATTGCTCAGCAACATCCCGGCGAGCACATGGCTGAATGGTTCATGGAAGGTGTGATCGAGCGCCTGCAACAGCAGGATGATCCGGTGCTGAATGCCCTGCTGGAAGTCGCCGACCTGTACCTCGTCCCGCACATGAACCCTGACGGTTCGTTCCACGGGCATTTGCGCACGAATGCCAACGGCAAGGACCTCAACCGTGCCTGGCAGGACTCCACCCCGGAAACCAGCCCGGAAGTATTCTTCGTCAAGGAACAGATGGAAAAGTATGGCGTGGACATGTTCCTCGACGTCCATGGCGACGAAGAAATTCCCTATGTGTTTACTGCTGCCTGCGAAGGCAATCCGGGTTACACGCCCAAGCAGCAACAACTCGAAGCTCAGTTCCGCAGCCGTTTGAGTGAAATCACCCGGGATTTCCAGACCCGCTATGGCTATCCCCGTTCACAGCCGGGCAAGGCCAACATGAACCTGGCCTGCAATAGCGTCGGGGAAAAATACAAGTGCCTGGCGCTGACTCTGGAGATGCCGTTCAAGGACAACGACGATGCCCCGGACCTGATCACTGGCTGGGACGGCAAGCGCTCGAAACAACTGGCCAAGGATGTCTTGACCGTTCTCTCGGAAATGGCCCCGATCCTGCGCTGAAAATCATCCTGTAGGAGCTGCCGAAGGCTGCGAAAGCATTCTGTCTGATACACCGCTTCGCAGCCTTCGGCAGCTCCTACAGGAAGGTAACGCCCTTCTTTTTAGCGCTTACCCTCTCCCCCGCAACATGCTACCGAGCACCTCGTCACGCCTCACCCACGCATGAAACAGCGCGGCTGCGATGTGCGTCAGCACGGTCAGAAACAGCGTATACGCCAGCCAGCTATGAGCCTGACGTAAAAAGGCGAAGGTCCCTGCGTCCGCTGCAACGATGGAAGGCAGGCGCACCGAACTACTGAGCATGACCGGATCACCGGCGGCGGAAATCATCGCCCAACCAATCAACGGCATTGCCAGCATCAATGCGTACAACACGTAATGGGACAGCTTTGCCGCCAAAACCTGCCAGCCCGGCAAGTCAGCCGGCAATGGCGGTGTCTGGCTGGACACCCGGACGATGATGCGCAGAATCACCAGCACCAGGATCGCTATGCCCAACGGTTTGTGCAGATTGAGCAACCATTCATGTCGTTCCGACACCGAGGCCACCATGCCCGCGCCAATAAACAGCATTGCGATGATCATCACTGCCATCGACCAGTGCAGCAGGCGCGCCAGAGGAGAGAAATGCTTATTGGAGCCACTCATGATTTTTTCTCCGGGACGGGGGCGGCTTTGGGCAATTGCTCGACTTCTGCAGTGCGCCGTTTGTAAGACGTCGCGTAAGCAGCAGAACGCGCGGCCAGCAGTGGGTCATCCGAGCCACTGATGCCGGATGGCAGCACCAGCGGGTCAAAGTTGATGTCACGGCAAGCGCCGCTCAACTGCGGTTGTTCGCTTTCCAGCACCAGCGTACCGGCGTTCAACGTTTGGCGATCAGCAGGCCATTGTTTGCTGGCATCGTTGACTGGATCACTGGCACCCGCGAGAGTCAGGATCAGGTTGAAACGAACGGGGCCTGCGGCCAGTCGGTCATTCAGGTCCTGCTCCAGATAATCCTTGGCGTCCGGCGCCGGTGCCGCGGGTTGCGCGGCATCCACAGGCACCATGTTCCAGCGCACGGCCTGGCGTTTGCCATCGGCACTGACCAGATAGAACGCATTGACACTGTTGTAACTGACGGTCGCGTAGCTGGCCGACGGCCTGGCGGTCTTGACCCATGCCAGAAATGGCGCGGCTTCCGGGTGATTGGCGAAAAATGCAGGGGCCTTGGTCGGGTCAGGCTTGCCGGTTTTAGGGTCTGGCGCATTGGCCTGCAACAACCCGAAGAACGCTTCCGGCGTGCCGACAGGGAATACCGGCATGGCATTCATTCCGGTACGCCACTGCTGGCCGTCTGCCTGAGTAAAGCGCAGGGCCAGACTGCGTATCGGAGCGGCACTGTCTGGCGAATAAGGGTTGCCGGTGGGCAGCGCGAATCGTCCTTCCACTGGCGTGCGGGTGGCGGTAAACAGCTGAGCACTGGAAAGATCGGCAGCAGCGCCGTTGCTTTCGAAGTAACCTGCAACGCATACCCCTTTTGGGTGATTGCGGCGATATCCGGGGAATGTACCGTTATTGTGCTCAAGGGTATTGACCAGCTTGTCAGGGGTCAGACGCTGCGGATCGAGGTAGCCTCCCACATAGGCAAATGCGGTAGCGGCAACCAGCACCACTACGCCAATGCCCACCAGACGCAGGCCCGTTGCAGTTGGACTTAATGGAGGTCTTTGCCCCTCGGGTAACGGATCACGGTCGGTCATATACAACTCCAGGTCATCGTCTATCACGCTTTGTGGGCAGTAGGACGGAGCCGGAAAGTGTTTATTCCATCCGCCGAAAAAAAATTGCACGAAGGGTGGAATAACCAATGCCGGGCGTCGTCTTGCTGCTCAGACGCTTAACACGATCATAGTTGCTGCCCAGGGAATCTGCGGTCCATGAACGAGCTCGACGCCCAACTCAGAGAGTTGATACCGCGAATGCGCAGGTTTGCCCTGTCGCTGACCCGCAACTCCAGCGGCGCTGATGACCTGGTTCAGGCAAGCCTTGAAAAAGCTTTGTCAGCCTGGAAAGACAAGCGAATCGAAGGCGATTTGCGCGCCTGGCTGTTCTCGATACTCTATCGCCAGTTTCTCGACGCCCATCGCCGCTCACGTCGGTACAGCCGCATGCTGGCGCTTTTTACCGGTGGCGCAGATGAGGATTACCAACCCAGCGTTGAACGCACCGTGATTGCTCAATCAACTCTTGGTGCGTTTGAGCGACTGAACACCGAGCAGCGTGCGCTGCTGTTATGGATCTCGGTGGAAGGCTTGAGCTACAAGGAAGTCGCCACGATTCTCGACGTGCCCATCGGCACGGTCATGTCGCGCTTGTCCCGCGCTCGTCAGGCCCTTCGCCAGTTCAGCGATGGCGAAATCACCACTCCTTCTCTGCGGATACTGAAATGATCACCCTGCCCCCCAGCGAACTCGACCTTCACGCTTATGTGGATCATCAACTGAGCGAGGCCGACCGCCTGCGCCTGGAAACCTGGCTGGCAGCCCATCCGCAGGTCGCGTCGCAGGTCAAAGCCTGGCAGGACGACGCGAAACGGTTGCGCACTGCAATGAGTGGCGAACTGCAACGCCCGCCGAACCCGGAACTGGACCCGGTGTTTATCCGTCAGCGCATGCGGCGTAATCGTTATCGTCACCTGGCTACGGCGGCCATGTTGCTGTTAGCTGTCGGAGTTGGCGGATTCAGCGGCTGGCAGGCCAGGGAGATAACCCTGGCCGGTGCCACGCCGCCGATGGCTGATGCGTTGCAGGCCTACCGGATGTTTGCTCTGGACGACAACATGGCCAGCGACTGGAGCGCGGAAAAAACCAGTGATGCACAAGGCTGGCTTGACCGTCATTTCACCCAGGCCAACCGGCTGCCCAACCTGGAAGCGGCGGGATTCAAACCGGTCAGCGGACGCATGACCACTACTGAACAGGGGGCCGCTGCCCTGGTGGTGTACAAGGACACTGAAGGCCGCACCCTGAGTTTCTACATCCGCCCGCCGGGTGCAAAAAACCGCTTGCTGCCGCGAGGCACCCGACTCGACGGTGATCTGCAAGCCGATTACTGGTCCAGCGATGGTTACAACTACGCCATGGTCACCCCGACTAAAGACCCTGCCGCCCAACTGGCCCGACAGGCGCTGCCTGGGGCGATTTGAGTTGCTGCTACCTTGTTATACGTAGGACCGGCTTTAGCCGGGAAAGCATCACTTCAGACGAAATCATCATGGAGGATGCGCCTGCCTCCTCGCGGCTGAAGCCGCTCCTACTTAGGACCGGCTTTAGCCGGGAGAGCATCATTTCAGACGAAATCATCATGGAGGATGCACCTGCCTCCTCGCGGCTGAAGCCGCTCCTACGGATTGAGTTCCCCCAAGGTGCTTTTTTGTAGATAAAACAAGGGGTTCCGTTATCGGCACACCTTCAAACCGGGTTGACCGCTTCCCGTCCAGCCACACGCCTGACAATCAGCCCTGCCAACGCCAACAGCGCCAGCACGATCACCACACCGCCATAGACATTGGTCGTGGCAATCAGGCCGAAGCTGTGGGCGCTCAGGCCGGCGATCAACGCCGGGATACAGAACGCCAGGTAGCTGAGCACATAGAAAGCCGACATCAGACCCGCCCGCTCATGGGCCTGAGCCAACGGCAATAACAGGCGCAATGCCCCAAGAAAGCCTGAGCCGAAGCCGATGCCCGCAATGACCGAGCCGACGAAAAACAGCCAAAGCCAGCCAGCATTGACCGCCGTCAGAATGACCGCAACGCCAACCGGCAAACCGATCGCACCTACCCAGAGCCCCAACACCGCAGGCCGCGTACGCAAGTTGAAAATGGCCAGTGCACCGCTGATGGTCAGCGTGGCAACGGCCAGCCCGCCGTTGATTGCAGAAGTCGTCCCGGTGGCTGCAGCAAGCAACGATGGCGACAGTGACAGGAAGAAGCCACCTAATGACCAAGCGGCAATATCTACCGGCAACACCAGCCACAGCGTGCGCCGGGCCTGAACAGGAACGTGCAGCGAGGGTTTCAGCGAGGCCCAGGCGCCCGGTTGACGGCTGACGGTTTCCGGAATCAGCCAGAGATAAATCGCTTGTCCGGCAAATGCCGCCAGCAACAGGCAGTAGGTCAATAGCAGTGGCAGCGGCGCCAGCTCCACCAACAGCCCTGTGCCTAAAGCCCCAATCGCCATGCCGAACATCGGCGCGATGCTGTTGACCAAAGGTCCCTGTTTTTCGTCGTTGTCCAGCAAGGCAGCCCCAAGCGCGCTGCCCGCCATACCTGTCGCCAGCCCTTGAATCATCCTCGCTGCCAGCAACCAGCCGACATCAACCGCAAATATAAACAACAGCATGGAAACAATTTCCAGCAGCAGTGCCGCAAAGATCACCGGGCGCCGCCCCAGGTAATCCGACAGCGACCCCACCATCAACAGCGCTATCAGCAACGTGAACGCATATACCGCGAAAATAAGCGTCAACATCGCTGCAGAGAAACCCCAGCCTTGCTGATACAAATGGTAGAGCGGCGTCGGCGCGCTGGACGCTGCAAAAAAGCACAGGGTCGTGAATGCCAGAAATCCCAAGGCGCTGTTTCCCCGGTCAGGGTTCTGCAAAAGACGGGACATGGGTACACTCTCCGATCAGGCACATCATTAAAGCTAAGATTTAGCGTTCTGGATTGTGCGAGCTGACGCAGCTTAAAGCAAATACTTTGTGTTAAGGTCCGCCTCATGGCTATAAAAGAAGGAATTCGCACCGGCGGTCGCAGCGCTCGCGTGCAAGAGTCAATTCACAGCGCGGTGCGCGATTTACTGGTCGAAAACGACCGCGCGGCCTTGAGCGTGCCCATGATTGCTGCACGTGCGGGCGTGACACCGTCCACCATCTATCGCCGTTGGGGTGACCTGACCACGTTGCTGGCTGATGCCGCCGTTGAGCGCCTGCGCCCGGATGAGCCTATTGACTGCGGCAACCTGCGCGACGATTTGCGCACGTGGACCGAAATGTACCTTGATGAAATGAACTCGGCCCCCGGCCGGGAGATGATGCGCGATGTCGTCGCCAGCAGCGCAGCGACGTGCTCGGGCAAATGTGCCGGCATCACTCGCGATCAATTGCAGATCATCATCGACCGGGCGCTGGCCCGTGGCGAGAAAGCCCCGGACGCCAATGAGCTGATTGACACAGTGGTTGCGCCGATGATCTATCGCATTTTGTATGCAGAGGCTCCTCCGAGCCTGGAGCGCGTCCACCTATGGGTCGATCGTTGCCTGAACCTGCCCCCTGAAACCATGGGTCGTGGCTGACCCATGCATACACTCGAAGACCTGCGCGCGGGCAAGCTGGCGGGTATAAAACGTTTGGACCTGTCCTGCGGGCTGAACGAATTTCCAGTGGAAATCTTCAATCTGGCCGATTCGCTGGAAATCCTCAATCTGAGTGGCAACAACCTGAGCGTCTTGCCGGACGACTTGTACCGGCTATCGCACTTGAAAGTGCTGTTTTGTTCCGACAACCCTTTTACAGAGCTGCCGACCTGCATTGGCCGTTGTCAGAATCTGCAGATCGTCGGCTTCAAGGCGAACCAGATTTCACACCTCCCGGCCGCAGCGTTGCCACCCCGACTGCGCTGGCTGATCCTCACCGACAACCAGATCGAGCAACTGCCAGAGACGCTGGGCGAATGCCGCTCGCTGCAAAAGCTGATGCTGGCCGGCAATCGTCTGACCCGCCTCCCCGCGAGTCTGGCCCAGTGTGAACAGCTTGAACTGCTGCGCATCGCAGCCAACCAATTGACCGAATTGCCTGACTGGCTGCTGCAACTGCCCTCACTGGCGTGGCTGGCCTTTGCCGGTAATCCGCTGTGCAGCGCGCCTGAAGCAAAGTCTGTACGGCAGATCCCGTGGACTGAGCTGAGTATTCAGCAGCAACTGGGTGAAGGTGCTTCCGGGGTCATCCAGCAAGCGCTCTGGCAACCACCCCGGCAAGCAGCCAGGACAGTGGCCGTCAAACTCTACAAAGGTGCCGTGACCAGCGACGGCTCGCCGCTCAACGAAATGGCGGCGTGTATCGCGGCGGGCACTCACCGGAATCTCATTGCCGTTGAAGGCCAGATCCTCGATCACCCTCAGTCATGCGCAGGGCTGGTCATGCAATTGATTGAGCCTAACTTCGTCAACCTTGCGGGTCCGCCAAGTCTGGATTCGTGCTCCCGGGATATTTACCCGAACGGTTTCCATCCGAGCAGGGAAATCGCGTTACGCATGGCCCGTGGCATCGCATCAGCCACCGCACACCTGCATCAGAACGGCATGACCCATGGCGACCTGTATGGCCACAATATTCTCTGGCACGACGACGGCGATTGCCTGTTGGGAGATTTCGGCGCTGCTTCGTTTTATTCCACGTCCGCACAGGGCGTGGCTCTGCAACGCATAGAAACGCGGGCCTTCGGGATTTTACTGGGGGAGTTGCTGGAGCGCTGTGCCGAGCCCGTAGAGGATACCCTTTGGGCGCTGCAGGCTCGCTGTATTCAGCCGAATGTCAGCCAGCGACCGACGTTGCGAGAGGTTGAGCAGGCTTTGACTAAAGGCCCGTAGAAAATGCTGCGCGAGATAAGGCTCTGCAAATTTTGAGTTGAAACGGTGTACCTGTGGGAGCCGGGCTTGCCCGCGATAAGGCTGGACGCGATCCAACGTCAACCGCGTACAGTCTTATCGCGGGCAAGCCCGGCTCCCACATAGACCGCGCTATTCCGTAGGACCGGCCGGGCGGCGTTCCGCTTTAGCCGGGAGGGCGTCGGGACATTCACTACATATTCCTCGGCAGAAATACCACTCTCCCGGCTAAGCCGGTCCTACGGGATTGCAAGCAAACATAGAATCTCCCACAGGAGAATGCATTTCAAATCAGAATGCCGTCAGCCCGCCAACCCCACGTAAACGTTCTGCACGTCATCGTTGTTATCGATGGCAGCCAGGAAAGCTTCAACTTCAGCCATCTGCTCGTCATCAAGGCCATCAACGGTGCTTTTCGGACGGTAGCCCAACTGGGCCGACTGCACGGTAAAACCGAACTCCGGCAGTTTCTTGCATACGGCGTCCATGTCGGTTGGCTCGGTCAGGAACAGGGTTGCGCCCTCTTCGCCTGGCTCGCAATCCTGAGCCCCCGCTTCGATGGCCGCTTCGTCTGGATCGGCGTCCGGGTTGATCGGCATTGCTTCGATCATGCCCTGATAGTTGAAATCCCAGGAAACCGAGCCTGCTGCGCCCAATTGTCCTTTACGAAACAACACACGGATTTCAGACACAGTGCGATTAATGTTGTCGGTCAGGCACTCAACGATCACCGGCACGCGATGCGGCGCAAAGCCCTCGTAGGTTAGGCGCTCAAAGGTAACGTTTTCGCCCAGCAAACCGGCACCCTTCTTGATCGCTCGCTCCAGGGTCTCCCTCGGCATCGAGGCTTTTTTCGCTTGTTCCACAACCAGCCGCAGACGCGGGTTCATGTCCGGGTCTGCGCCAGCACGCGCTGCGATCATGATTTCCTTGGACAGCTTGCCGAAGATACGTCCCTTGGCATTGGATGCTGCTTCTTTATGCTTGACCTTCCACTGTGCGCCCATGCTTGCTCTCTTGATCCGATTGCGTCCTGCCCGATGCGCCAGTCCCTGCGAAAGGGCCGACTGCAAAACCGGCAAAACGTTAAAAAATGAGGTGCGTCGCTATCAACACGCGACGCCGCGCATTTTATACCCGATAACGTCAGATGAAACCCCTGCCGTCGCTCGATTTCAGGTCGAAGGCCGATTGCATCAGGGTTAATGCACTGCATGGCAACTAGCGACATTCCTCTTTAACTTGTAGTCCCTTTCCGAAAAATGCTGAAGCGATGCCCATGGACCGTGGCATTTCGTACCCTCTGCCCCCTTAAATTCAAGGTGGGAGCGATGTGGATGTCCGAAGGCAAACGAATGCCGATCACTCTGGCGATTGTCGATCACAAGATGAATCTGCCCGTCATCAGCATCAGCGGGCGGGAAGCCCTGAACGCACCCTATCGTTTCATCATTGACGTTGTCAGCAGTGATCCACACCTGAAATTCGAGGTATTCGAGCAAAAAGCGGCCTGGCTTGCGTTAGGCCCCGATCAAGGTGTTCATGGCAAGATCAGTAGCGCCACACTACTGCACGCCGGGACCGGATTGAGCCTCTATCGCATCACTTTGGGCCCGACGCTGCTCGATATGGAGCAGCGTCGGCAGCGTCGGGTATTCCAGGACCTTAGCGTGCCGCAGATAATCGCACGACTGCTCGAAGAGCACAGCATTGCTCCTGCCACCTATCGTTTCGAGAAGCTGGTGGGAATCTATCCTTCGCGAGAACAGTGCGTACAGCAAGACGAAACCGATCTGCATCTGCTGCTGAGATTATGTGAAGAAGAAGGTATCTCCATGCGCTTCGAACATCAGCGAACCCGACACTTGCTGGTCTTCGCTGACGATCCTGCCCGCTTCCCCCATCGGTCAAAACCTGCTCAATTTCAGCCACCAGCCCTGCGAACAAGGCACGCACCGGCCATTTCGTACCTGGCTGAACAATGGGCGTTACAGCTGGCGGCGACAGACCACGAAACGCACTTTCATGACCCGCTGTTAAAGACATCGAAAAACGCGTCTGACGATGAAGCTCATGCCGACAAAAAAAACGCCAGTAACCAGCGTTTCGAAGCAAGCCTGCTGTCGCGCCTGCCCACCGAACGCCAGGCGCATGAGCGACAGGCCGGCGCCCGGGCCCTGGAGCGCCAACGTTGCGAGCGACGCGTGATCCGTGGGCTCGGCACTGACCTGCCAATGACACCGGGCCAGATCGTGCAAGTACTGGGGCATCCCGAGGCCCGGTTCAACGATCAGTGGCTGGTGGTAGAAATCAATCACACAGGCCAACAGCCGGAGGTGCTGAAAGGCAAAGCGCCAGAGGATGTGGCCCGGATTCTCGAGGCCGCAAGGTCAGTTGCTGCGCAATCCGGGGCCAGCAATGGTCAAGCGACCGGGCATGACGAAATCGACAGTCTCAGCCAGGGCTATCACAGCAGCTTCCGCTTACTGCCGTGGGAAATGCCGTTTCGGCCCGGGTTGAAGCACCAAAAACCTGTCATGTCGGGATTTCAGCCCACGACCTTGCTGAGTCGCTGCAACCAGACGAAAGAACAGTTGATGAACGGACGACTGCCTATTGGCTTCACCCCAACCCCGGCGGGCTGCGAGCCTGCCGAGTTGTGCGCGCCCATCGGTATTTCGCTGGCGCAATTGAAGGCCCTGCGTATCGGTGCAGCATTGATTGTCGGCCACTTTGACGGCGACCCTGAGCGGCCGATTATCTATGGCGTCCCGGACGAACATCGCGTGCCGCTCAATGATTACCCTGCACAGGGTCTGCCCACCGCTGATGCAGTACACCTGAACCTGCCACAAACCCTGCATCTCACGACTGATGGGATTTTGCAGCTCAGCACTGCAGACAGCAGATTCGACCTCACAGCCAGTTGCATTGAGATGACCGGTACGCTGCCAACGCTCACAGCCCAGGACCGCTCCTGCGGGCGGGATCAACCTGCACAGCATCCGGCTCTGTCTCTCTTCGACGCCGACCTGCGCCTGACCGAGCACCCCGGCCTCAAAGGCGCACCGCTGGTAGATCGCCTATGGTACATAGTGCGAATGCGTGAGCCCGGACTGCAGTTTCTTGCACGCCTGCAACCGGAGCATTTTCTGTTCGAGGGCAAAACCGACCGACACGGTTATTGCGGGCTCAGTTCTGAAGAGCTGCGCGAGCTTGCTGCAGCGTATCGCAAGACCCCGAACGAGCTCTGCCTGGTTCATCCGGGACACTGCATCATGCTACAGACGTGGTTCGAGCAAAACTGGCCGCGGAGATTGCATCAGGCTTTCATCCAGCATGGCTGAGCAGTCAGCAAAGACTACTCAACGCCCCTTGAAACGGGGCTCTCGCTTTTCGATGAACGCAGCCATGCCTTCTTTCTGATCCTCAGTGGCAAAAGCAGCATGAAAAACCCGGCGTTCGAAGCGAATACCTTCGGCAAGACTGACTTCCAGGGCGCGGTTAACGCTTTCCTTGACCATCATCGCAACAGGTAGCGACTTTGCCGCAATGGATGCAGCGACCTTCAGTGCTTCATCCAGCAGTTCGCTCAACGGCACTACTCGTGCGACCAACCCCGCGCGCTCTGCTTCCTGGGCGTCGATCAAACGTCCGGTCAGGCACATTTCCATCGCTTTGGCCTTGCCGACGGCGTGGGTCAAGCGCTGGGTGCCGCCCATGCCGGGCAAGACGCCGAGTTTGATTTCCGGCTGACCGAAGCGCGCATTATCCGCAGCGAGGATGAAGTCGCACATCAATGCCAGTTCGCAGCCGCCGCCCAAAGCAAAACCTGCCACGGCGGCGATGAGCGGGGTTCGCCGGGCGGCTACGCGATCACTGTCGCTGAACAGGTCGTCCAGATAGACCTGCGGATACTTCAGCTCAGCCATTTCCTTGATATCCGCCCCCGCCGCAAACGCTTTGCTGGAGCCGGTCAGCACAATGCAGCCAATGTCACGGTTGGCGTCAAGATCATCCAGCGCATTGTTCAATTCGCTGATCAATTGCGCGTTCAAGGCATTCAAAGCCTCCGGACGGTTGAGCGTTATCAGCGCCACCCTTCCTCGAATCTCTATCAAGATAGATTCATAACTCATTGATAATAATCCCTTTTCTAATAGCTATTATTCTAGAATAAACTTTAACTTAAGCACTTATCTCATTGCACTATTGAATGATTTCTACGGCTATAGCGGTTGCTTCACCGCCACCAATGCAAATGGCCGCAACGCCGCGCCGCAGCCCCTTACGTCGTAAAGCCCCCAGCAGGGTCACGAGAATACGTGCGCCCGACGCACCAATAGGATGGCCGAGCGCGCAGGCTCCACCGTGAACATTAACCTTGTCATGGGGCAAGTTCAGCTGACTCATAGCTGCCAGCGTGACAACGGCAAACGCTTCGTTGATCTCGAACAGATCGACCTGATCCAGGGTCCATCCGGTGCGCGTCATCAGATTGTGAATCGCCCCGATGGGCGCAACCGGAAATAGCCCCGGCTCGTCCGCAAACGCCGCATGCCCATGGATCACCGCCAACGGTTTCAGGCCTCGCTGTGTCGCTTCGGAGCGACGCATCAACAGCAGCGCTGCGGCACCGTCGGAGATGGAGCTGGAGTTGGCTGCGGTCACTGTGCCGCCTTGACGGAAAGCGGGCTTGAGCGTCGGTATCTTGTCCAGCCGGGCCTTGGGAGGTTGCTCATCATGAGTCACCAGCCGCTGCTCTTTGCCCACAGTGACTTCCAGCGGGACGATTTCACCGTTGAACCAGCCTTTGCTGATCGCCTCTTGTGCGCGGCTCAAGGACTCCACTGCAAACGCATCCTGCACTTCACGGGTAAAACCGTGGCTCTCCGCGCACTGTTCGGCATAAGTGCCCATCAGCCGGCCTGGTTCATAGGCGTCCTCCAGACCATCCAGGAACATGTGATCAAGCGCCCGCCCGTGCCCCATGCGGTAACCGCTGCGCGCCCTGTCCAACAGATAAGGTGCGTTGGACATGCTTTCCATGCCGCCCGCCACTACCACTTTTGCACTGCCCGCCAGCAACACGTCATGGCCCAGCATCGCCGCCTGCATGCCTGAGCCGCACATTTTGTTGAGCGTGGTGCACAACGTTGACCTGGCCAGCCCAGCGCCCAACGCGGCTTGCCGCGCAGGTGCCTGCCCAAGCCCCGCAGACAACACGCAGCCAAATAACACCTGCTCAACTTCTTCAGCCGCAATACCCGCCCGCTCTACCGCTGCGCGAATAACCGCCGCCCCCAGCTGCGGCGCGGTCAGACTTTGCAGATCGCCCTGAAAACCACCCATGGGCGTGCGCACAGCGCTGACGATCACCACGGGGTCATCATTTATGGATGAATGTTCTGAAGTCATGATTAATTCCTTAGCAAAATCACATAACCATTTGAATTAACGCCGTATCCGTATCCGTATCCGTATCCGTATCCGTGTCCGTAGGCGTTGCCGCGTGTTCACTCATTGATTACCGCGCAGCCATGCGCAAGGCGCCGTCGAGGCGGATGACTTCGCCATTAAGCATCGGGTTTTCGATGATGTGCCGGACCAGGGCGGCGTACTCATCCGGCTTGCCCAGACGCGGCGGAAATGGAACCCCTGCCGAAAGGGATTCACGCACCTGCGGCGTCATGCCCGCCATCATTGGCGTCTCGAAAATACCGGGGGCGATGGTCATGACCCGGATACCGAAACGTGCCAGCTCTCTCGCCGCAGGCAGAGTCATGCTGACAATGGCGCCCTTGGAGGCGGCATAAGCAGCCTGGCCGATCTGACCGTCGTAAGCCGCGACAGACGCAGTATTGATGATGATGCCCCGCTCACCGCCCTCATCCGCCGCGCCGACAGACACGGCCGCGCTGGCAAGCCGCAACAGGTTGAAACTGCCGATAAGATTGACGTCGATCACCTGGCGAAAGTCAGGCAGATTGTGAGGACCTTCCTTACCGAGGATCTTTTGCGCGCCAACGATACCGGCGCAATTGATCAGCCCGTGGAGCGCTCCAAATGCCTCGACACTGGCGTCCACGGCGGCCTGTGCAGAGGCTTCCTGACTGACATCGGTGACCATTGCGCGAGCATTTTGGCCCAGTTTTTCCAGCTGTATCGCCAATGCCTTGGCGTTCAGATCGGCGAGTACCACTCTGGCCCCGGCGTTGACCAGCATGTGCGCCGTCGCAGCGCCCAGACCTGAGGCGCCACCACTGACCAGGAAAACCTTGTCGCGAATATCCATGCGTAACCTCTATTCGGTTCCTTATTGTTGTTAACCAAAATAGTCGCCCTGCGTGCCGGTTCGGGCAATGGTCAAAACGCTCAGCGTTGATGACCGGTTTGACCAACGCCGCTCTGCACCACATCTCGATAGTGACCGGGGTTGATCCCCGACCATTTACGGAAAGCCTTGTAAAACGAGCTGGTGTCGGCAAAGCCAAGACGACTGGCGATGGTCGCCATGTCCAGATGCTCGTCCGCCAGCCAACCAATGGCCAGATCCTTGCGTACGGAATTCTTGAGGGCCTGGTAGCTTTGAGCCTCTTCGGCAAGATGGCGGCGTAAGGTCGAGCCGGAAACGCACAGACTCCTCGCCAGGTCAGCACTGTGTGGCCATTGTTCGGCAGGCAGGCTGCGCAGATGCTGGCGGATGCGGCTGGCCAGGCTTTGCGGGTCCCGATACTTGACCAGCAGATTACCCGGCAAAGCTTTGAGGAAGGCGTCAAGTTCGGCAGCGCTACGCCGAATGGGCAGGTCCAGGCAATCAGCAGCAAAAATCATTCTTGAGCGCTGCCGCTGGAAACGCAGATTCTCCGAAAACATGACCTTGTAGTCATCGATGTAATCCGGCTGCGCGCAACGCAATTCAATGCCCATAATGGGCACGCGCCGCCCGCAAAGCCAGCAGGCCACACCGTGCACAATCATCCAGAAGGTGAAATCCGCAAATGCCCGGGACACCGGGTCCTGCTCATCACCAATGACCACCTCCACCACACTCTGCTGACGGATCAACCGGGCACCGAAGCGCTCAAGCATCAGCCCGAGAAAGTCGAGTCCTGACTCAAGTCCTGCCACCAGCGTGGGCTGAGCCATGGACGAGCGGCATAGAAACTCAAGACTGCCTTGGCGCAGAGGACGCGGGTCCATACCGAAAAACAGGTCGTCAGTGCGCTGTTCAATACTCCGCCACAAATCCGCATATGCGTTGACCGACACCCGGGCCTCCCGATCTTCAAGCACATCAACGGCAATGCCTGCCTCTGCCAGCAGCGCTTGCTGGATCTGCCCGGAAAGACCGCTTTGCAGGAATGCCTCGCGCACCATTTCAACGGAAATGGTGTGTTTTGCCGTCAACATCGCAATCGGTGACGTGGTTTTCTGATGTCTGGGCATCCGTGACTCATCAGCATGCGGGTCCTGCAGCATAAGCCAGCGCCGGATGAAAACGAATCTCTGCGCGCACATGGGGTCTGAGCGGATAGCAGCGCCCTGTCACATGCCCAAAGGAACATACCGAATGCCCTCACGCCTGATTCGTACGCTGCTGGTCAGCTTTCTGCTTTTAACCCTTGGTGCTTGCGCCCTGTTGCCCAATCGCGATCCACTGAACATCAACGTAGTGGGTATTGAGTCATTGCCCGGACAAGGCCTGGAAGTGCGGCTGGCAGTCAAGTTGCGATTGCAGAATCCGAATGAGACCGCCGTCGAATACAACGGCGTTGCGCTGGACCTGGATGTAAATGGCAGACTGCTGGCGTCCGGCGTCAGTGATCAGCAAGGCTCCATCGGGCGCTTTTCCGAAACAGTGCTGGTGGTGCCGGTCAGCGTTTCCGCGTTCGCGGCCCTGCGTCAGGCGGTGGGCCTGACGCAAACCCAAAGCCTCGACAACCTGCCTTACACCTTGCGCGGCAAGCTTGCGGGCGGACTGTTTGGCACCATGCGTTTCAAGGACAGTGGCGTCCTCAGCCTGCCGCAATCTGTTGACGGGAGCTGGTAAGGCTCTGCCTCAAGCGAGGCGTCTGGCGAGGCGTTGCTTACTTGCTGGCGGCCATGAGCCGGTTGACTTCACTGCGGACCATGTTCGCGTACTCGGGCGGGCTCATGGTGTCGAGTTCGGAACGAACCCATTCGGACCATTTGCCTTTGCGCTTGGAGCGCTCGCCGAACAATCGCGCGGCGTCACCCTTGGCTTTACCCAGGTTGCTCTGCCATAGGTCAAAGAGGCGGGATTTCTCGTCTTCGAGCGCAGCACGCTCAGGAAGCGGCCGATTGGCCAGATTGAAACTCATAACGGTCACCTGTGACTAAAAACCGGAAGTATCTTACACCCGTAGGGGCACCTTTAAGAGACTGTTTCCGGCAAATCCCACAAGCAAAATGAGTGGTGACGCGCAGACTTCTGCAACTTTTCGCCAACCGCAAGACTCCATTGCTTACTGCCATCATCAACGAAAGGAAAACATCATGGCTCGTAAAACTGCCGCTCAAACTACCGCAGAACAGATCAAGGACCAGGCTTTCAGCGAACTGCAGGCCCTGATCGAAGAGTCCGACAAGCTGCTCAAAGACAGCGCTGCTCTGGTCGGTGAAGACGCAGAAACCCTGCGCGCGCAGCTCGGCCTGAAGCTCAAGCAGGCATCTGAGTCTGTTGCCAGTGTGCGTGAGCGCACCAAGCCGGTGGTTGAAGCGACCGAAACCTATATCGGTGGCCATCCATGGCAGACCGTTGCCATTTCCGCGGGCTTTGGTCTGGTAGTAGGTTTGTTGCTGGGTCGTCGCGACTAACCCTGTACATTTATTGATCTACCGTGGATTGGGTATGTATGCAGCTTTTTGTGTACATATCCATTGTTGCGTTTGGGCTTGGATTGGTTGCGCCCTTACGGCGCCTCACTTTTGAAAGGAGCCGGAAGCCGGCCCAGCCAAAAGTAAGCAAAAGGCTCTTGCCCCATCACTTGGCACCTCGCTGTCGCTCGGTGTACCCGCCCACAGATCCTGAACCGTGGGCCGCCGCAACGGGCCATCCATGGCCCAATGCGGCTAACCCGGCGTCCTGCCCCTCTTCAACTCAAGAGCACCCCACGCTTCAGAATCTGCGTTCGGCCAGCGTGATTTAACGGGGCGCCTCAGATCAAGATCAAAAGCGCGGCGGCCTGACAGCCGACCTGATTGTGTGGGTTTGCCGGGCATCTGTAGGAGCTGCCGAAGGCTGCGATGCGGTGGGTCATACGACGGATGCGTTGGCCGTGGTAACGTCTCGCGAACAAGTTCGCTCCTACCGATCCGCGGGGAACCGCTGCTTTTGATTTTGATCTTAAGCGCCCCGTTAAACCACGCCGGCCGAGCGACAGCGAGGCACCCAGTGGTGGGGCAAGAGCCTTTTGGTTACTTTTGGCTGGGCCGGCTTCCGGCTCCTTTCAAAAGTGAGGCGCTGTAAAAGCGCAACCAATATGAGCCATCACCCAACACCGGATATACACACAAGACCTAAACCGAACTCCCCGGCACCAACGCCTGCAACTGCCTGGCAAAATGATCCGCCGTAAAAGGCACCGCTTCAGACTCCTTCACGCCAATGCGTTTCTTCTCCATCCACTGCACACCTTGCGTGGCATCCACACAGATCAGCGACACCTGCTCCTGCGCATGCGGGCTCAACCCTGTGGCCGAAATCGACACCAGCCCTTTCGCCCCCATCGCGTCAGGAATCAGGGCAACCTGCCGCCCCGCAATCGACAGCGTCATCCGCTGAGTGCGAAACGGTGAGTTTTCGTCGGGGTAACCTTTGCTTTGTGCAAGATGCGGCTCGAACTCCACAGTGATCTGACCACTGTCGGTCAGCGGCTTGAGCCACGCTTCGATCTGCTCGTAAAGTTTCAGAATGCTGGCCTGCCATTGCGCCAGGCCGGTGTGGAATTGCTGGTGCTTATGTTCTTCATTGCGTTGATTGGCGCTCAGTAACTCGCCCAATCTTTGAATTTCGTCCATAACAGCGCTTCCCGGTTCACGCATCGAATAATTCGAAGCACGTGAACCGAGGGTGTCACAGCGATCATCCAGTGTCTTGCTACATTCGCGGCGACAGCTGAATAGCCGTCAGGACGGCACTCGCCGAATCACCACCGGGGCAGCTTTGCGGTGGGATTTGGCGATTTTAGCCAGCAGCTCAGTGCGAATTTCTTCGGCGCGTTCCTGGCTTGGGTAAGGTCCGATCAGTAATTGCTGCTTGCCATCGATCGTCACCAGATAAGGCGGATAGCTGCGCTCAAGCAACCAGGCACTGATATCGCTCAACGCCTCATTGGCATTGATCTGGATTTCCCATTGCGGGGCAGCCTGCGGGGCTTGTACTGCAGTCGTCGCCTGCACCTTGGGCGCGGGTGGAGTCGACTTGTCGGCATCGCAGCCAGCCAGTGCCAGCACCGCTATCATCATTGCCAAATTGCGCACGTCTGCTTGCTCCTCTCAAAAGTGGGCGCAAGTTTAGCATTGCTGCCATCGACAACGGTCCATTCACGCTGGCGACACTTAGTCGCTCTCTGGCAGCAACGAATGCCATAGATCACCCCGTCAGTCAGGCCTGGCTGGCGCGCATCTCTCAAAGACTAATACCGCAGTTACAAATTCTAACGATTGTACCTGCCGTTTTTCAGCGGCAATCGAGGTTCAACAGCGCTCTCCGGCGAACGGGCGGAACATCGTGGGCACGGGCGCTGCCCAAAAAGAGTCCGTTACGGTTTTGTAACACTGCTCAGGGAGTTTCACGCATGTGCCATCGAAATCCGCTGCATTGCATCGTCCCCCCTTACATTCTCGAGCATCTGGCTCAGTCGCCTCACGCACGGGTCAGAGCTCTGGCGATTACCAATCTGGCCAGCAGTTCGGCCTTTGTCGCTTTTCGAAGCTCAGCAGGAGCCATGCCGAGCTTGCTTGCAAGCAAATCGCCGGACGGTAAGAAGAGTCGACTGGTTTACGACGCCAAGGGCACCAATAAACTGCCGGGTACGCTTGGCCGCTCGGAAGGCCAACCGGACACAGCCGACGCTGCTCTGGACGAAGCCTTCAATGGTTCGGGCGATGTTTATGACTTTTATAACGAGTTGTTCGGCCGCAATTCCCTTGATGACAACGGGATGACGCTGGTTTCCACCGTCCATGTCGCCGAGGTGGATTTCGAAGGGGGCTTCGTGCCCATGAACAACGCGTTCTGGAATGGCGAGCAAATGGCCTACGGTGATGGCGACGGAGAGGTCTTCAAGCGTTTTACCGGCAGTCTGGAAGTCATCGGCCATGAGCTGACCCACGGCGTACAGTCTTTTACCAGCAACTTGAGTTATCAGGGACAGTCAGGCGCACTCAACGAACATTTTGCCGATGTATTCGGGATTCTGGTCCGTCAGTGGAAAGAAGGCACCAGCGCTGAAGAGTCGAGTTGGGTGATCGGTAAGGAGCTATTGGTCCCCGCCCCTACCCGCCGCGGCATCCGCGATATGGAGAACCCGGGTACAGCGTACGTGAACGATCCGGACTTGGGCGATGACCCGCAACCCGCCAGCATGGCGGGCCTTTACACAGGCCCCAAGGATAACGGCGGCGTACACATCAACTCGGGCATCGCCAATCGGGCGTTTGTGCTGGCGGCCAAGGCGCTGGGCGGGAATGCCTGGGAAGTGACTGGCAGGATCTGGTATGAAACCTTGTTGCAGTTGCAGAGCAACAGTCAGTTCGCAGACTGTGCGAGGATCAGTGTGCAGGTGGCGGGCAGCAAGCAATACGGCACTGCCGCGAAAAAGGCCGTCAAGGCTGCCTGGAAAAAGGTCGGCATCAACGTTTGATACTGAGGAGCACCATCATGAGAGTCTGTTACGTGCAGTCCGGGGGCTTTGTCGGCGCAATCAAAAGCTGCGAGGTGAATATGGCTGACCTTGAACAGCCATTGGTAGAACAAGTGAAGCGTCTGATGGAGGAACGCGGCCTGCCAAAATCCGCCGACACGGGCTCGGAGCACGCCCGTGACCAGAAGCAGTATGAGATCACGATCGAAGACGACACCAATGCGATCTGCATTTCTTTCGATGAGCACAACATTCCTGAAGAGGCGAAAACGTTGCTGAGTTACCTTCAGAAACGTGCGAAACCGGGGAAGCTCTGAGCTGGCCTGGACTGGTTTTAAATAACTGCTGGAGATTCTATCCTGGCCCGCGGTCCCGGCCGGTACTACGGGATTGCTGGCCAACATAGAATCTCCCACAGGGTTCTGTGCAAATCTGAATGCACACTATGTTTAATACGCAAAACAAAGTAATGGCTATTTGATGCTATCCTAGGGATCGGATCCCATCCCGCAGCCTTCCATTCCGACCTTGTCGTTGCTGGTGTGCCGATCCAGTTCAGAGGACGAAATGATCGCACCCATCCTTGCTCTGTATTTCATTTCCACGGGAATATTGGTCATGGGCGCGTTCAATGCCGCGTTGCTGGCCCGCAACAGTGGTTACACCCGAGCCTGCGTCATGTTTTCCGCGACCTGCCTGGTCTTCGCTCTGTTTCAGGTTGCCTGTGCCGTCCAGTACTCAGCACACACAGTTCAGGCGGCACTGTCAGCCCACAAATGGGTCAACTTTTTCTCGCTGTTACTGGTCCCGCTGAGCAGCTACCTGATTGCCGCGCTGGAAAACAGACCCAGCGCTTACAGGGCCTCCTGGCTGATCGCTGGCGTGGCCGCTTTTGCAATTGCCTACAACGCCTACAACCCCTTGGGTTACCGATTTGAACACTTGTACTCCAATGGCTTGAGCACGACTGCCTGGGGGGAACGGCTGTTCATCCTGGCTGGCGAGCCGTCGGCGATTTATCAGGTCATACGCCTGTTGTCGTTCACTCTGCTGATCTGGATCACTCTGTTTTCACTCAGAATCAGAAAGAAGGCGGGGCCGCTCTCGAATATTGTGATCTGGACGTCCATTGTCCTGTTGCTGACCTCTACCGTCCTGACCAGCCTGGCCGATGCCGGAGTCGTCCAGGTGCCCTATCTAGGCGCCTTTGGCTTCCTGTTTCTGGCGGTCTGGTTTTCTGTGATGGTCAAGGCGAGGGTTTCCAGAAGCCGACGAGAAAAAGCACGTACTGATCGGGCGCTTGAACAGGAGATCTACAGCCACCGGATCGCTAACCAGCGCTTCGAGCATGCCCTTCACAACGATGCCCAGACTGAGTTGCCCAATCGTGCCGGAGCGTTGGTCAGGCTGCAAAGCTTGATAGCCGTCAATAAACAGAATCAAACAAGGCTCGTGGTGTTCCTGCTAGAGCTTGATCAGATGGGAATCATCAATGGCACGCGTGGACACAAGGCAGGGGACCAGTTGCTGGTCAAGATTGCGCAACGCCTGCAACTCACCACGCGCGACAGCGACCTCATCGCGCGGGTCGGCACTGATCAGTTGTTAGTGGGCGCCAGCGGAGTCAAAAACGAAAATGGCGTTGCTCGCTTGCAGGAAAAGCTGTCCAAGGCCCTGGCGTCATCTTTCGATATTGCAGGCAGCCAGCTGAAAATAACGTCCAGTGCCGGGGTTGCAGTATTCCCGGATGATGCCTGCCAGCCCGAGGATATCCTCGGCGCTGCCGAACTGGCACTGCACGAGGCCAAGAGCTTTGGCCCAGGCAACTTGCGGGTCTATCACCCTGCCATGAAAGAAAACATTCAAGAACGGGTTGATTTCGAGGCAGCGCTTGGCCTGGCCCTTGAGAAAAGACAGTTTTTCCTGTGCTATCAACCCCAGGTGCTGGCTTCGGATGGCCGGACTGTATGCCTTGAAGCACTCATCCGCTGGCAGCATCCGGATTACGGTCTGGTCATGCCGGATCGATTCATCCAGGTTGCAGAATCCATGGGCATCATTGCCGACATGGGTGCATGGGTTATCGAAACCGCCTGCGAGCAGCTCGCCCGCTGGCACGCCATGGGTTTCACCGACCTTAAAGTGGCGGTCAATCTGTCAGTTCAGCAGTTGCTGGTCAGCGAACTTGAAGCGACGGTCACCAGTGCGCTGGTGCGGCACAATCTGCAGGGCCATCATCTGGAACTGGAGATTACCGAGTCGGTGCTCATGCAGGATCCCGAGCGTTCCATCGAGCGGCTTGCCGATCTGCGTCGACTGGGCGTGCGCTTATCAATCGACGATTTTGGTACGGGCTATTCATCGCTGGGATATCTGCGAGTCTTGCCGGTGCATGCCTTCAAACTTGATCGCAGCTTTGTCCGCGACATCGGCAAAGGCGGCAAGGATCTGGAGATTTGCGCTACCGCTATTGGACTGGCGATCAACCTGGGTCTTGAAATTGTTGCCGAGGGCGTTGAAACCCAAGAGCAGATCGAGCAATTGCGCGCCCTTGGCTGCCACCTTTTGCAAGGCTACTTTTTTGCCAGACCGCTCAGTGTCGAGGCTGCCAGTGACTTTCTTGCAGCCGAGCTCAAACGCCTGGAGAGCATTTCTTACGAGCCTCCCATCGCAATCTGAACTTCAAACCTCGTCCTGATGAACATCAAAGATAGGCTTGACCAGCATCAGGAAGAGTCAGCCAGCAATAATGGCTTATTGGCATGTGAACGTCGGTCAGCGCCCGCGGTCCATCTTTCATGCCATTAAAAGGAACGGCTGAAAAATGGAGCCATATGCGCGTCAAAAAGGTATCTTCTCGCCCTTCGTTCTCTTGCGTTATTCTCCCCGGCCCGCGGCGTAGATGAGCACCACCTTGGCTGACACCACACCCTCTAACGATCTGATCATCTGCGAACATTGCGATTCGCTGTACGATGCTGTTCCCCTGCAAAAGGGCGAGACGGCATTTTGCGCGCGTTGCGGTGCAGTTCTGGCACGCGCTCATCGCCTGAGTCTTGAACAATTACTGGCATTGACCATCGCCGCTGCAGTGCTATTCGTCTTTGCCAACCTGTTCCCGGTAATCAGCATCAGCATGAAGGGCCTGAGTAATGAGGTCACTCTGTGGTCGTCCGTGGAGGCTCTTGCCCAGGGACGCATCACATTGATTGCACTGGTTGCCGGCCTCTCGATCATCTTTGCCCCCATGCTGCAGATCATCCTGATGTTCTGGGTGTTGCTCCATGCGCAAAAGGGCCAGATAGCTCCGGGCTTCAAGATGTGCATGCGCGCACTGGAACATCTAAGGCCGTGGAGCATGCTGGAAGTCTGCATGCTGGGCATTCTGGTCGCGATCGTGAAACTGTCGGGCATGCTCGACGTACACGCAGGCGTTGGCTTGTGGGCCATGGCCATGCTGATGGTGCTGATCATTCTGATCGCCGGTAAGCACACGCGTCGCCTGTGGACCGAACCGGGAGTGCCACGTTAGTGAACGGCATACCCTTCGCCCACGAACACGGCCTGACGCTTTGTCACATCTGCGGCTACGCTTGCCCGGAGAACAGCCACGAATGTCCGCGTTGTGAATCCCCGGTTCATACCCGCAAACCCAATAGTATTGCTCGTACCTGGGCGTTTTTGATTGCCGGACTGATTTTCTATATTCCGGCCAATGCCCTGCCCGTGATGTACACCACGATGTTTGGCAACAGCAGCCAGAACACCATCATGAGTGGGGTCATCGAATTTTTTAAAAGTGGCTCGTGGGATATTGCGCTGCTTATCTTCATCGCCAGCGTGGTGGTGCCCAGCATCAAATTCTTTGTCCTCGGCTTGCTGCTCATTACTTGCCAGCGTCGCAGTACCTGGGCCATGCGGGAGCGGGCAAAGCTGTATCGGTTTATCGAATTGATCGGCTACTGGTCGATGCTTGACGTGTTGGTGGTGGCGTTAGTGGCCGCCCTTGTGCAGTTTAATGAGCTCAGCACCATTGAGCCCAGAATCGGCATTCTGTTTTTTGGTCTGGTAGTGGTGATGACGATGTTCGCCGCCATGAGTTTCGATCCCCGGCTTATCTGGGACGCAGAGGTTGAAGATGTCTGACAATACCCTCCCCCCTTCTTCATCGGCCCCGAGCCGCCCGGATATAAAACGGCGGCGCCTGCGTGTTTCGCTGGTCTGGCTGGTGCCGATCGTTGCCGCGCTTATCGGGATCTCCATGGCGGTCAATAACTGGATGTCACTCGGCCCCAAAATCACTGTGAGCTTCCTGACCGCTGAGGGGCTGGATGCCAACAAGACCCAGGTCAAGTACAAGAATGTGGTCATCGGTATGGTCACGGATATCAAGCTCAGTGAAGACCGGACTCATGTTCTGGCAACGATCGAGCTGAACAACTCTGCGGGGCCGTTCACACGAGAAGACACTAACTTCTGGGTCGTACGTCCACGGATCGGTGCACAAGGCGTATCGGGCGTCGATACGCTATTGTCCGGTGCCTTCATCGGTGCTGACGCCGGCAGGTCGGAGAAAACCAAGGCTGACTTCACCGGGCTTGAAACGCCCCCACCTGTGGCCTTCGGGGAAAGAGGCAAGCGTTTCAAACTGCATACCGACGACCTTGGCTCACTGGACATCGGCTCGCCGGTTTACTACCGCCGCATTCAGGTCGGACAAGTCGTGTCTTACGAGCTGTCTAAGGACGGCAAGGGCGTCGACATTCAGATATTTATCAACGCGCCCAATGATCAGTACATATCCACCGATACCCGTTTCTGGAATGCCAGTGGCGTAGATGTCACTGTGGGCACTGCGGGCCTGAAAATCGACACTCAGTCCATGGCTTCGATATTGTCAGGCGGGATTGCCTTCCGCGAACCTAACTGGAGCCCTGATGCCAAACCCGCAGACGAAAATGCCGAGTTCAAGATATTCGATGATCAGGCTTCTGCCCTCGCCCCACCCGATGGTGAGCCGAACTATATTCGTTTGCGCTTTAACCAGTCCCTCAGGGGCCTCGCTGTCAATGCCCCGGTAGATTTTCTGGGCGTCAACATTGGTCGCGTAGTGTCTGTCGACCTCGATTATGACCCCGAGTCCCAGACATTTCCGGGCGTGGTCGGTGCAGTGATCTACCCCAAACGCCTTGGCGCTGCACAAGAGAAACTTCAGCAACTGGGCGGTAGCGGTGACGTTGACGAACAATCGGCACGTATCCTCGGAGCATTTGTGGCTCGGGGCCTGCGTGCGCAGATCCGAACGGGCAACCTGCTGACGGGGCAGTTGTACATTGCGATGGATTTCGATCCGAAAGCGCCCAAGGTTGTGTTCAATCCTAAAAACCGCCCACTGGAAATACCTACCGTGCCGGGCAGCTTCGACAAGTTGCAGGAACAGTTGCAGGCCTTCGTCGAGAAACTCGGCAGACTGCCTCTCGATGATCTGGCAAAAAATCTCAACGGCAGTCTGAGTGAATTGCAGAAAACCCTTAAAACCGTCAACGGCACAGTCTTGCCGGAGATGCGTGGCACGCTGCAACAGGCGAAGAAAACACTGGGCACGGCGAATGACACGCTGTCCGAAGACTCTCCGGCACGTCAGCAACTGGGCCAGGCCATGGACGAGGTGCAGCGCACCGCGCGCTCGGTCCGGGTACTGACCGACTTCCTCAGTCGTCATCCTGAAGCATTGCTTCGTGGCCGTACTGGCGACGCCGCGCCGGGCTCTTACAAAGCCCCTTCATCATCTCGTGCCATCGACCTGGAGCCACAACAATGAGTTTGCGTCTGAAGTTCATGGCCTTGGCAGCCGCGCTGGGACTCAGCGCTTGCTCCTCGACGCCTACCCACTACTACACGCTGATTGCACCCATGACTTCGAATCCACAGCCGATTACCAGCCCGGCTCCATTTCAGTTCGAAATGCTCCCGGTGTTGATGGCGGTTCAGGTCGATCAACCGCCGCTGGTGGTGCGTCAGGGCAATGGCAGCCTGGCGATTCTGGACGCCGAACGTTGGGGATCGCCATTGGGTGACGAATTCCACGATGCGCTGACAGGCCAGCTGGAGCGTCGCTTTGGCAGTCGCGACATGGCGGGTTTGCCGAAGGACGCTGCACAACCTGTCTTGTCACTCCGTACGGATGTACGCCGCTTTGAGTCAGCGTTAAATCAATACGCGCTGATTGACGTTGTCTGGACGCTGGGTTTGCGCAACAACGACGCGAAACGGCAGAGCCTGACCTGCAGCAGCATCATTCGCGAACCGGCAGGCCAAGGCATGGAAAATCTGGTTATCGCCCATCAACGAGCAGTTTCGCGACTGGCGGACAGCATCGCTAAAACCGCAACAACCTGGTCGCAACAAACCAGCACACGCTGCCCTTGATACGCTAACTCCCTCCGCGGCCCCCCGGTGGGCCGCTGCTCATGGCATCAATTGCGATGCATGTTCATCGCCAACACATCTGATTGAAACTATGCGCCAACTAATTAACGTGTTTGGATCCACTTGAGTCTCGTTTAGCTGTATTGTTAACATTCTTTCGGTGGAGTAAACCATCGGACTGTCGTATCCGGTTGATTTCATTATCTTTGCTGTAAATCTGGATCAGTCATATTCAACCCTGACAAGTTGCCGCCCTCTGGCGTGGCAATCCTCATGAATAACTGCTCGGAAAGCCGCCATGACTAAAATCGGTCAACGTCTGAAAGAAGAACGCCTGCGACTCAAACTGTCACAAAGTGCGCTGGGCTCGATTGGCGGTGTTGAAACAAATGCGCAAGGCAATTACGAGAATGGCTTGCGATACCCCAGGGCCGATTATCTATCCCGAATCGCCAACGGTGGCATCGATGTGGCCTATGTGGTGACCGGCCTTCGTTTACCCCTCGTCAACGGGGAGTCTCGCGCCGACGATTTGTCCTCAAGCCTGCCTGCTCGCGATGGCTTGAACGGCACTGATCGTCTGGACAGCCTGATCGAACGCCTGCAAAACAACCTGCACGGCATCACTACCGACTTGTATCAAATCAGTCGGCTGGCTGACGCCAGCAGTGAATCAGGCAAGGCCGACAGCAGGAATACCCAACTCGAAAACATCAAGGGCGAGGCTGAAGCCATTGCGCTGGCGACTTTACGCCTGATCTTCGTTACCTCGCGTTTGAATTGATCAGATACCCTCATTTGAAGTTATCGTTGCAACGATTATCGCAAATAGATATATCCGTCTATTAATTAAGTTACTGCAGTAATTAACGGGGCTTTGTCAGCGGTTCATAAGTCCGGCAAGCCCCACTAATGGATGGACATCCCGGCATTATTGAGCAGCACTTACCATCGCTCGCAGCAGCACTGCGCAGCCAGCCGCCAGATCTTCGGGTGTCGCGTTTTCGATTTCGTTGTGACTGATACCGCCTTCGCACGGCACAAAGATCATCCCCGCTGGTCCCAGTTCGGCGATAAAAATAGCATCGTGCCCCGCACCACTGACGATATCCATATGGCTAAGCCCCAGTTGCGCAGCTCCCTGGCGAACAGCGTCGACACACAGGCTGTTGAAGTCCAGTGGCGGAAAGTCTGCCGTGGGTGTCAGCTCATGGCTCAGGCCATGCTGGGCGCAGGTGCTTTCGATCACTTGCCGCAGCTCATCAACCATTGACTGCAGCTTGTCAGCCTGAAGGTGCCGAAAATCAATGGTCATCTTCACTTCGCCAGGGATTACGTTACGTGATCCCGGATGGATATTCAGACACCCGACGGTGCCACAGGCATGAGGCTGACTCTGCAACGCAATGCGGTTGACCGCACTCACGACCTGCGCAGCCCCGACCAGCGCATCCTTGCGCAAAGACATGGGCGTCGGCCCCGCATGGGCCTCGACGCCGGTGAGGGTCAGATCGAACCATTTCTGCCCAAGACAGCCCATGACCACGCCAATGGTTTTTGCCTGATCCTCAAGAATGGGGCCCTGTTCGATGTGTGCTTCGAAGTAAGCACCCACCGGATGACCGAGCACCGCCCTGCTCCCTGCGTAACCAATCCGCTGCAGCTCTTCACCGACTACCAGACCTTGCTCATCCTGCTTGGCCAGCGTCTCGGCCAGATCCAATTGGCCTGCGAACACCCCCGAGCCCATCATGCACGGCGGGAAACGCGAGCCTTCCTCGTTGGTCCAGACTACGACTTCCACCGGTGCATCGGTTTCCAGCCCCAGATCGTTTAGGGTGCGGATCACTTCCAGCCCGGCCATCACTCCAAAACAGCCGTCGAACTTGCCGCCAGTAGGCTGAGTGTCGATATGGCTACCAGTCATCACTGGTGCGCGATCCGGATTGCGTCCGGGACGCCGGGCGAAGATATTTCCGATGGCATCGACGCTCACCGTACAGCCCGCCTCCTCGCACCATTTGACAAACAGATCCCGGGCCTGACGATCAAGGTCAGTCAGCGCAAGCCGACACACGCCGCCCTTGACCGTAGCGCCTATCTGCGCGAGATCCATCAATGATTGCCAGAGGCGCTGACTGTTGATCAGCGGAGCATTGGAAGTGAGCAATGTTGTCGAGGTGAACGGGGTGGTCATGATGGTTTCTCCAATTTTTTTTGGCATTGGCTTGATTTGCAATCTCTCAAACGACATCCAACCGCAGAATTGAATGCACTCCTGTAAGAGATCGCCCGGTGCCCTGACACAGCGCTGTCGCTCAGCAAACGGGGCCCTATAGGAGCGCGCCTGGTCTGGGCCGCATCCAGAAGATGCGGTGCGTCAGCGAAAAATGTGTTGCCTGACCCGATGCAATCGCGGGCAAGAGCGCTCCTACAGTAGAAAAGCATTCCCAGCCCGGTTAGCTATTTCATGTTTGATGAGCGCTCACCGAGGTCCAGTGTTGGCTGCTACAGGCCCTGCGCCACAGCAATCTTCACCGCCAGCTTCACCAGGCTCAAATCACTGCCCACCGGGCCCATCAATGAAATGCCCAGCGGCGCCCCGTCTTTCATCGTCAGCGGCATGCTCAACTGCGGGGTACGGCACAGCACCGATATCGCCAGCAAGTGATGGGAAATACGCCGGGTCTCTTCGATCTCTTCATCCCTGGCACTGAGCAAAGGCGCGATATCCGGGACGGTGGGCATCACCAATACGCGATCACCCAGCAGCTCTTTCCAGTGCGCCGCAAACCGTTCGCGCAACGCACAGGCGTCGTTGTACTGCTCGTCAGTGACCGCCTTTGACCAGGCAAAACGTGCCGCGACATCCGCACCCAATGCCAGGCCTTCACGTTCAATCAACTCACCCTGCGCCTGCCAGGCCTCACGCCCCTGAATGTAACGGAACGCCCAATAGGCGTCGGTCAATGAGGGCAGCTCACTGTGGAGCTTTTCCAGCGGTCCACAACAAGCGGTGATGTGTGCGATGGCCGGAGCCAATACATCCAGCGATGCCTTGGGCAACAGGTCGAATAACGCCTCGCTGATCACCAGTTTCGGTGCCTCCGGCAATGGCGCCGAATCCTCACCCAGCAAGCACTCCCCCACCAGGCCGAACACCTTGGCCTCGCGGGCAAAATACCCGGCAGTGTCCATGCTTTCGCACAGCGCCTGAGTGTTTGCCAGCGACACCCGACCATGGCTCGGGCGCAATCCGAACAACCCGCAGTAGCTGGCCGGGGTTCGAACCGAACCGCCTGTATCACTGCCCATGGCGAAATCACACAACTTGTTCGAGACTGCCGATGCCGACCCCGACGACGAGCCGCCCGGAATCCGGTCATGGGCCGCGCCGTTGCGTGGGGTGCCGTAGTGAGCGTTTTTGCCGCTCATTGAGTAAGCCATTTCATTGGTGTGCGCCTTGCCCACCAGTTCGGCACCAGCGTCCAGCAAGCGCTGGATGGTCGGCGCAGTCAGCGTCTTGATCCCGGACATGGCCAACACATGGGGGTTGCCACCTCCGGTTGGATAACCCGCTACGTCAAACAGGTCTTTGGCGGCAAAGGTGTAACCCGCCAACGGGCCGCTGGCCGCACGGGGTACATCAACGTGGGGATAGGGCATGAAAGCAAACGCAGAATCGGTCATGTCATGGACTCACAAACGGAATGAACGGGGGCCTGACTCCAGTGATGGCAGCTCACGGAGTGCTCAGCAAAAATGTCCTCGATAGCCGGAACTTCGTTGCGGCAAATTTCACTGGCGCGCGGGCAACGCGGGGCGAAGGCACAGCCTGTCGGCAGATTAGCCAGATCAGGAGGCGCGCCGGGAATGCTGATCAAGCGCTCGCCTTTACGCAGGCCATCTTTGGGACGGGTACCGAGCAAGACCTGGGTATAAGGGTGCCGGGGGTTCTCAAGCAATTCGGCCAGAGGCGCCTGCTCGACGATGCGCCCGCCATACATCACTGCCACACGGTCAGCGACCTCAACGGCAGCACCAATGTCGTGGGTCACGAAGATGATCGAAAGACCCAGTTCCTGCTGCAATTCGCGCAGCAGGATCAGAATCTGTATCTGCACGGTGGCGTCCAGCGCTGTGGTCGGTTCGTCCGCGAGCAAAATCTGCGGTTTGCAGGCCAGCGCCAAAGCAATCATCGCCCGCTGGCGCATACCCCCCGACATCTCGTGTGGGTAGGCATCGAGACGCTGCTCGGGGCTGGGAATGCGCACATTGCGCAAGGCCTCAAGTGCCGCCGCGCGGGCTTCGGCTTTGGACATCGGCCGATGACGGCGCAGCGCTTCGACGATCTGCTGGCCAATGGTGTAAACCGGATCAAGCGCCAGCAACGGTTCCTGAAAAATCATTGACGCCACAGGGCCGCGCAACGCTTGTAATTGGCTGCGGGACAGTTTCATCAGGTTCTGCCCGGCGATATCGATCTGTCCCTCGATGGTGGTCGAGCGCTCGGAATGCAGGCGCATCAAGGCCCTCAACGTGACGCTCTTGCCCGAACCGGATTCACCGATCAGCGCCAGGACTTCACCCTTGGCCACTTCCAGGCTGACGCCATTGACCGCTGATAACATCTGCCCTCCACGTTTGAAACGGACCTTGAGGTCACGCACGGCAACCATGGGTTGTTCGCTCATGCCAGTGCTCCTCTGTGAATCAACTGCGCCGATGGACTGCGGCTGTGCCCTGCTCCCGGCTGGACCATCAGGCATGCCGCCTGATGCTCGTCCCCCGTGTCAGTCAGCACCGGAGCGGTCTGCGCGCAAATCGCTTCCGCGTGTGGGCAGCGGGTGTGGAAACGACAGCCTGACGGCGGATTGATCGGGCTGGGCGGATCGCCGGACAACGGCGATACCAGCGTTCGACTGGCCGGATCCATGGATGGCATGGACGTCAGCAGCGCCCGGGTGTACGGGTGCTGGGCATCCGAGAACAAGGCTTCTGCGGGGCCGATCTCAACAATCTCGCCCAGGTACATGACCATGATCCGGTCGGATAAATAGCGCACCACGTGCAAATCATGACTGATGAACACGTAGGTCAGTTGCAGGCTGTCCTTGAGGTCCAGCAACAGGTTCAGAACCTGCGCCTCCACAGATTTGTCCAGCGCCGAAACGGCTTCATCAAGGATCACCAGACGCGGGTCCACCGCCAGTGCCCGGGCGATGTTTACCCGCTGACGCTGCCCGCCGGAAAGCTCGTGGGCATAGCGACCGGCAAAGCGCGTCGGCTCCAGTCCCACCCGGCCCAGCAGGTCGCGGGCGCGAAGCAAGGAATCCTTCTGGCTAACGCCGTGTACGGACGGGCCGAACGCTACGGATTGCTCCATGGTCAGGCGCGGGTTCAGGGAGGAATAGCTGTCCTGAAAAACCATTTGCACCTGACGCCGGTAGTCTCGCAACGGCAATTGAAGCCCACCGACGCTCATGGCGTCGAAGACCAGTTCGCCGCTATCGTGCTCAATCAACTGCATCAACAGCCGAGCCGTGGTGGACTTGCCGCAGCCGGACTCACCGACCACACCAAGGGTTTCGCCCTTGTGGACGACAAAGTTGATGCCATCCACGGCACGAACCACGCTGCGTTTACCCAACGCACCTTTGACCGGGAAGTGTTTGACCAGATTTTCCACTTTCAGCAGTGGCTGCGCTGGACCGCCAATATCGCGCTTGGTCATCGTCAGCTCCTGATTGCCATGGCTGCCCGCAAACGGTCGGCGAGCACGTTGAAAGAGATCGAAGTGATGAAAATCATCGCGCCCGGCAACGCCGAAACCAGTGGCTGGGTGTAGATCGCAGTACGCAGGGTGTTCAGCATCAGGCCCCACTCAGGCTCCGGTGGCGTGACGCCCAGCCCGAGGAACGACAGGCCCGAAGCAAGGATCATCGACACCGAAATAAGCCCCGTGGTGAACACAAAAATCGGTCCCAGCACGTTGCCCAGCACCTGGGTGCGAATAATCGTGAATGAACCCGCCCCCGAGGCACGTGCCGCTTCGATGTAATCCCGATTGCGCACCTGAGTGGTGACACTTTCGGCAATCCGCGCCACTTGCGGCACGAACACCAGTGTCAGTGACAGCAAGGCATTGTTGACCCCGGCCCCCAAGGCGCCCGAAAAAGCGATCGCCAGCAACACCGAGGGAAATGCGTAGAACACATCCACCGTGCGCATGATCAGGCTGTTCAGCCAGCCACCGAAGTAACCGGCAATCACCCCAATCGCGCCACCGATGAAAAAGGCGAAAATCACAGGTGTGATGCCCATGAACAGCGACAAGCGCGCGCCCAGCATCAGCCGCGACAGCAGATCACGGCCCAACTCATCGGTGCCCAGCGGAAAGCCTTCGGTGCCGATTGGCTTCAAGCGTTTGAACATAGACGTGGTAAACGCGTCCCCCGGAACGATCCATGGCCCGAAAACAGCCAGCAACAGCAACACGAAAATGATCGTGCCCACGAATAACGCCACTGGATCCCGGCGCACGCGGCCAAACACTTCACTCCAGTAGCCCGGCGAGCTTTCGACGGGAGCAATGACCGGCGCGGCCGGTCGCAATATCGACAGGTTCATGCTCAGCCCCTTTTGATACGTGGATCGAGCAACGTCTGCAGGATGTCCACCAGCAGATTGAGTGCCACGAAAAACAGCGCCAAGACCCAGATCGTGCCCTGCAGCAAGGGCAAGTCACGCTGGAAGATCGCGGAGTTGAGCAGCAAGCCGGTACCGGGCCAGGCGAACACCGTTTCCACCAGAATCGAGCCGCCCATCAAATAGCCGATCTGCAAGCCCATGACGGCCATGGCGGTGGGCGCGGCGTTTTTCACCACGTGACGAAACAGGCCCCACTCACTCAGGCCTTTGGCACGCAAACCGATGATGAACTCCTGCGACAGTGTTTCCGCCACTTGAGCCCGCACTGTGCGGGCAATGATCCCGGTGGGGATGACCGACAAGGTGATCGCCGGGAGAATCATGAACTGCAGATGCGCCCAGTCCCATGCCCATGCGGCCTGCCCCAGTGGTCCGCCACCGGTCGCCGGCAGCCAGCCCAGTTGTGATGAGAAGATGATCACCATCAGCATGCCCAGCCAGTAGTGCGGCACGCTGACACCCACTGCGGAAATGGCCGATGCCACACGATCAAGCCAGCTGTCCTGAAAATAACCGCCCACAAAGCCAAACAGGCTGCCAAGGACAAAGCCGATCAACGTTGCCAGTAACGCCAGCCGCAAGGAGTAACCCACGGCGCCCATGACTTCTGCAGTGACCGGACGGCCGCTGGCAATCGACATCCCCAAATCACCCTGAACGGCGTGCCATAGCCAAAGGCCAAACTGCACCGGCAGAGGTTTGTCGAACCCGTAGGCCTGGATCAACTGCATACGCAGCGCTTCGGACGCGTCCGGTGGCATCACAGAAACCAGCGGGTCGCCGGGTGCCATTTGCACGAGCATGAAGCACACCAGCGCCACGCCAAGCAAAATCGGCGTCGCCAGCAAAATGCGCCGCAAGATATAGGAAAGCATAAGGTCGCCTCACACGGTTTTTATGTGGGAGCAGAGCTTGGTCTGGGCGGCATTCCGACGATAAACGAGGACGCGGTATGTCTTCCAGTTGCGTCTCATGCATCGCGGGCAAGCCTCGCTCCCACAGGTTCTGCGCAATCCTGTAGGACCGGCTGAAGGTCTCAGGCTTCTCAGTCCTGTTTGGAGACCAGCGTCAGGTCGATGAACCAGCTCTGCGCAGGCACAACGCCTTTGATTTTTGGCGAAATGGCGCGTGGCCCGACGTCGTGCGCCACGTAGAGGAACGGAGCCTCATCAACGATGGCGGCATTGAGCTTGCCAGCCGCTTCATCCAGCGCTTTCGGATCGAAAGAGTTGCGCACGGTGGTGATCAACTTCTCGACTTCCGGGTTGGCGAAGTAGCCCCAGTTATTGGAGACCGGCGGGAACGCCTTCTCGCTGGCGAAGCGCACCATACCGAAGTACGGGTCCATGACCGCTGCGCTGACGTTGATTGCGTTAGCACCCTGCGCCGCAGGATCCTTGGCGCCCAGACGCCAGCCACTGAACAGGGTGTTCCACTCAGTGACGGCGATTTCCACATCGAAGTAGCAACCCTTGAGGCTCTGCTGAATGTATTCGTTCATGGGCAATGGCTGCATTTGCCCCGATCCGGACGCCGAAGTGAGGACCTTGACCTTGATCGGCTTAGCCTTGCTGTAACCCGCCTCGGTCATGAGTTTCTGCGCGGCTTCCTGATCGTATTTGATCTTGAATGCCGGGTTGCCGTACCACGGCGAATCTTTCTCATAGGTACCCGTGGCTTCCTGCATGTAGCCGCCCAGATAAGCCTTCAGTTCGCTGCGGTCCAGGCACAGGTTGGCAGCCTGACGCACGCGTTTGTCCAGCCACGGCGAACCCGGTGCAAAGGAGAACTGCCACGGCCACAGATGCGGCTGAGCATTGGAATAAATCTTGAAGTCCTTGCTCTTGATCTGGTCCATGGCGTCCGGTGCCGGTGCTTCAATCCAGTCCACCTGACCGGACAACAGCGCCGCTGTGCGGGCGTTGGCTTCTGGTAACGGGATCAATTCGACGCGATCAACCTTGGGCACACGCTTGGGGTCCCAATAGTCCGGGTTCTTGTCCAGCACCAGTACCTGACGCGGCACCATACGGTTCATCTTGAACGGGCCGGTACCCGAAGAATGGCTGGCGAACGCGGTCCAGGCTTGCTTGGAGCGCTCGGCCGGGTCAGTCGTGGCGGCTGGAACGGCCGCGAAATCTTTCTGCCAGGCCACGGGCGAAGCCATGAACAAGTTAGTCAGGTTGTACGGCAGCACGGCATCCGGCTCGCTGGTCGTCAGCTCGACGGTCAGGTCATCGATTTTCTTCGCGCTGCGCAGGGTTGGCATACGGGAAACGGTCACGCCAATCTGCCCGGGGGCGTACTGCGGAGCCTGCTTGTCGAGCACCTTGTTGACATTCCAGACCACTGCATCAGCATTGAATACAGAGCCGTCGTGGAATTTCACGCCAGGACGCAGCTTGAAGATCCACTTGGTGTGGTCATCGGGATTGACCGCCCACTCGGTAGCCAGCCCTGGCACCAACGCGCTGGGCTTCTCGCTCTGGGACAGATCCCACTCAACCAGCGAGTCAAAGATCGTGATCCCGGTAAAACGGTTGCCTTCATACCCCTGATCCGGCTGGCCATGGGTCAGCGGAATGTCCGCTGCTGTCATGGCGATCCGCAAGGTGCTATCGGCCATCGCGGCCAGTGGCGACAAGGCACCGATCGCTACCGAGCAGGCCAGTGCCAGTCGGGTAAAACTACGTGCGCGGGTTACTGAAGCATGCGTCATGGCGAGTTTCCCATCAGTCAGGTAAGGAGAGCTGACAGGTGCAACGCAATGGGCATACCAACTTTTTTCTCTGCAAATCGTAAAAGACCGATCGAGCAGGAAAAACTGATTACTTTCAGTAAGTTAAAACCCATTAAAAATCACTGGAAAATATCACCCAAACGTTTGGGTAGTGTTGCGCAGCAGTTCATGCAATCTTTTGGTACGCAGCGCTCCATGCTGGCGCAACTGTCCTGATCTCATGGAAGCACAGGTCATGCTGCGCATACCCGTCGGCGAAATACGCGTTACGAGGCCTACTCCATGAACAGACGTCCCGCCACACTTCGCGGTATTGCCCAGCAACTCAACGTACATGTCTCAACGGTCTCGCGAGTGCTCAACGGCACCCTTGACCATGCAGGCAGGGCCGCGTCCAAAGACACCATCGAACGCATTCGCGCCCTCGCCGCCAGCCTTGATTACCAACCCAACACCCACGCCCGCACCCTGAAAACGCGGCACAGCCGCGAGATCGCGATTCTGGTTCCGAGGCTTTCCGACCTCGTGCTGGCCACGGTCTATGAAGGCATCGACGAAACCGCCAGCGCGCGACGCTACACCTCGTTTGTTGCCAACACCTTCGACCGTCCGGAACGCCAGCGGGAACTGGCAGAGCGCGCGTTGGCGCGTAATGTCGAGGGGTTGATCATCAGCGACGTGCACTGCACCCCGGAGCCGGGATTTCTTGAGGAACTGGCGGAACGGCACGTGCCCTTCGTACTGGTCAGCCGCCGACGCGGTCAGCATTGCTCGGTGACCTCGGACGATGAAATGGGCGGTCGCCTCGCCGCCGAGCATTTATTTGCACAGGGCCATACAAACGTTGCAGTGATTGCCGGCGAAGTGCACAGCAGCAACTCAAGCGAACGTACCGCCAGCTTCGTAGACTACTACCGCGAGCGCGGCATCGACATTGCGCCGAAATACATTGTCCCCGGTCAGTTCGACAGCCAGGTCGGTTTCAGTACGGGAGAATATTTGCTGAGCCTGCCGCAACCGCCGACGGCGATTTTTGCCGTCAACGATTTTCTGGCCATCGGCCTGTTCGGTGCCCTGCGCAACCGCGGCCTGGTGGCCGGACGGGACATCGCCGTGATCGGCTACAACGACACGCCACTGGCTGCTCACCTGCAACTGACCAGCATCAGCACCAGCATGCATGCCCAAGGGGTACGTGCGGTTGAGACCCTGCTGCAACGCATAACGGGTGAGCCGGTTCAGTCGCATCGGTTCCCGGCAGTATTGATCGTGCGGGATAGTAGTTGTTGTCAGGGGCATACCCAATACTGACTTGAAACACGCCTATCAAACAATATTCAACCATATGATTTGGAATGCTTTTTTAACTGTAGGAGCGCGCTTGCCCGCGATTCGGTCTGTCAGTCAATAAATGTATCGGCTGTGCCAACGCTATCGCGGGCAAGCTCGCTCCTACAGGTCCAGTGTCAGGTGCGCGACAGCGCGACGCCCAAAGGAAAAGCGTTCCAATTCACGCAGTGGACTTGCCGGTGGTCAGCGTCACCCAATAACGCGTCCGGGTTTGCACTCGCAATGGCAGGGTGGCGGCAAGCAGGAACAATATCTTGTCGGTGTCATCAAGGCGGAAAGTGCCGGTGACCTTTAGCGACTCCAGCGCGGGCTCCCAACGCAGAACGCCCGGACGGTAGCGGCTGAGCTCCTCCAGAAAACGTCCCAGTGGCTGATTTTCAACGCTGAGTACGCCCTGACGCCAGCCGGGCTGACGGGTATCAAAAGGCTGCACAGAGGTAATCGATTCGGCGCTCATGATGGCTCGTTGGCCAGCCTGTAGTTGCATGGACGGGCCCTGTTGCGGCGTGAGTTCCACCGTGCCGCGCCACACGGAAACCTGACAGCTTTGCCCGTATTGACGAATACACAACTCCGCACCAGTGGCGAACACCTGCCCTTGAGCCGTCCTGATGGTCATCGCCGGAACATTATCGGCCAGGTTAAGCGCCATCTCGCCCTCGATCAGCGACAGCAACCGCCTGCCCTGCTCCAGATCCATGTTCAACGCTGATGCGGTACTCAGTTGCAGCAGGCTGCCATCCGGCAAACGAAGATCCCGACGCTCGCCCGACGCAGTGCGAAGATCAGCGCGCCAGGCGGCAACAGGAGTCTGTTGAGCCAGCAACCAGCCCGCAGGCAATAGCGCGGCGACAATCAAGGCGCGCTTGAGAACGGCACGGCGTCCGGCGTCAGGGCGGTCAAGGCTGGCCATTGCCAACTCCGGTGGCAGCCCGGCAAACCGCTGACGCAAGCCCTGGGCTTTCTGCCAGGTCTGCTCGTGATGGCTGGACTGCTCACGCCAGCGCTGTAAACGCGCCCGGTCTTCGGCATTGGCGCTACCGGACTCCAGCAGGACCAGAAAGTCTGCTGCGTCTTCAGCAATCTGCCGGGACGGCACCGCGCCGCTCATAGCTCGACCATCAGACAGTGGGTGTAAGCCTGAGCCATGTAACGTTTTACCGTTCGCTCGCAGACCTGCAAGCGTTCTGCAATCTGTGCGTAGCTGAGACCTTCGAGTTGCGCCCAGAGAAACGCCCGGCGTACCGGCAAAGGCAGCGCATCGAGCAATTCATCCAGTGCCTGCAGGGTTTCCAGCAAGACCCAGCGTTGCTCAGGTGAAGGAATCACGTGTTCAGGCAACTTCGCCAGCGCCTGGAGATAGGCCTGTTCGACGTTGCGACGCTGGTAATGGTTGATCAACAGGCGCTTGCCCACCGTCAACAGGTAGGCCCTCGGCTCACGCAATGAAGCCAGAGGTTCGCTGTGCTGGCTGGCCAGTACCTTGACGAACGTATCCTGACTTAAATCGGCAGCATCCCATGCATTGCCAAGGCGACCGCGCAGCCAGCTTTCCAGCCAGCTGCGGTGATCGCGGTAGAAACTTTCCAGGGTGGGCTCCAACGGCCCTGCTGCTTCCCTCATCGTCAACCGCTCACTGTGAGTCACTACTTAAAATGAGAATCATTCTAAGTAGTTCAGAGGCGAGCGCCAACTTTAATTTATTGAGGGGGGTTGGGTTTGTAGAAGGAGTTTGCAGTGCGAGCCTGAACTTGCGGAGCCTGAATCACTGGCAAGCCAGGCTCCCACAGGAGGAAGCGGTCTCATGTGGGAACCTGGCTTGCCAGCGATGCAGGCACTAAGGTCTATCTGCAATCACCGCCTCAGCGCCGCTTCATCCGGTCAATGATCACCGCGAGCAAAAGAATCGACCCGCGAATCACGTACTGGTAGAACGTATCGATATTCTTCAGGTTCATCGCATTCTCGATAATCGCCAGGATCAACACCCCGGCAATCACATGACGGATCATGCCAATCCCGCCGCTCAACGACACCCCGCCCAGCACACACGCCGAAATCACTGTCAGCTCGAAACCCTGCCCAATCATCGGCTGACCGGAAGTCATCCGCGACGCCAACACCACGCCCGCCAGCGCACCGATCAGACCATGGACTGCAAAGATAATGATCTTGGTGCGATCCACATGCACACCGGCCAGCAACGCTGCTTCCTGGTTGCCACCTATCGCCAGAGAATTACGGCCGTAAGTGGTGTAATTCAAAAGCCAGCCGAAAAACGCAAAACACACGATGGTGATCAGAATAGGCACCGGCACGCCGTACAGCTGGCCGTTACCGAACACGAAGAAGTCTTCGTTGGAAACACCCACCGCCTTGCCGTTGGAAAAGATATACGCAAGGCCACGAACAATCTGCATCGTCGCCAAGGTCGCGATCAGTGCGTTGATGCGCAGCTTGGCAATCACAATGCCGTTGATCAGCCCCACCACCAGCCCCATGGCCAGGGCGGCGGAGATACCGAGAAAAAGGCTGTCGGTATCGCGAATCACAATCCCGGCGATCACCCCTGAGCAGGCCAGCACCGAGCCGACCGAAAGATCGAAATGCCCTGACGCCAGACAGAACAACATCGTGCAGGCAGCGATGCCCACCGTGGAGATCGCCAGCCCCAGGCCGCGCATGTTCAGGGGGGACATGAAGTTATCGATGAGAAGCGTGCAAAGCACGAAGATGCCAACGGCGGCCATCAGCATCGCCCAGTCATCAATGAAACGACGCACGTTAAGGCCCTGACGTGGAGCCGTCAGACTGGATTCGGTAGACATACGCACCTCTTTCTTGTTTTTCATTCTTGTTTTTCTGCTTGTGCTACGCGTAGCGGGTCCGTGTCAGACACGGGTTCGCGGCAAGGCCAGTTGCAACAGACGCGCTTCATCCGCTTCGTCGCGATTCAGCTCGCCGGTGATAGCGCCTTCACTCATGACCAGAATCCGGTCGGCAATACCCATGACTTCCATCAAATCGCTGGACACCACAATCACTGCGATACCGTCGGCTGCCAGGTTATGAATGATCTGGTAGATCTCGGACTTGGCGCCGATATCGATGCCTCGTGTCGGCTCATCCAGCAGCAGGACTTTCATGGGCATCGACAGCCAGCGCCCGAGAATCGCCTTCTGTTGGTTGCCCCCGGAGAGAAACAGCATCTGCTGATCCGGCGAAGGTGTTTTGACGTTCATCGCCTGAATCTGATGTTTGGCGTTGCTCTTCTCCCAGCGTCCCTGAATCAGGCAGCCCATCGTCACGTGGCGTGGACGCGCACCAATGTTGATGTTTTCGGCAACGCTGGAGAGCGGCACGATGCCTTCTTTCTTGCGGTCTTCTGGGCATAGCAGGATTCCCGCGGCAATGGCATCACGAGGGGAACGCAGTTCGAGGTTCTTGCCGTCAATCTGCAACGTGCCGGCCTTGCTGCGCGTCAGGCCCGATAACATGCGGAACATCTCGGTACGACCAGCACCCACCAAACCAAAGAAGCCAAGCACCTCACCTTTTTGCACGGCGAAAGTGACGGGTTCCTGCAAACCCGGGCCAAGCAATCCAGTGACCCGCAAGCCGGGCCCTTGATGCTGTCGCGGCCGGTAGTTGTAGATATCCTGAATATCCCGGCCGACCATGCAGGTCACCAGCCGGTCGTGATCCAGTTCGGCCATGTCTTCGAAGGTACGCACGAAGCGCCCGTCCTTGAACACTGTGACCGCATCGCAGACCCGGAAGATTTCTTCCATGCGATGGGACACATAAAGGATCACCCGGCCTTCATCCCGCAGCTTGACGATGATCGCCATTAAACGATCGATTTCCCGTGCCGACAGACTGCTGGTGGGTTCGTCGAATGCAATGACATGGGCGTTACGCGACATGGCCTTGGCGATTTCCACCAGTTGACGCTGGCCAAGGGACAAGTCACCGAGCCGGGTCGACGGATCAATCTCGTCGGCGAGCCCTTTGAGCAGCTCCCGCGCCTGACGCAACATCGCGCGGCGGTTGACCATGCCCCAGCGGCTAGGCATGTGCCCGAGCAGCAGGTTCTCGGCCACGGACATCTCGGGGACCAGTTGCAGCTCCTGGTGAATGACTGCAATACCTGCGGCAATGCTGTCGGCAGTGGATTTAAAGTTGTAGGCCTGGTCACCAATCGACAAATTGCCGCTACTCGGCTGATAAGAGCCGCCCAGTATTTTCAGAAGCGTGGACTTGCCCGCTCCGTTCTCGCCCATCAGCGCATGAACGCTGCCGGGACGCGCTTCAAAGGTAATCTCCGACAGTGCGCGCACGCCGGGAAAGGTCTTGCCGATGCCGTTGAAGCGCAGGCTGCCTGCGGGGAGCGGTTGTTTAATTGCTGCTGGTTGCATGGAACCTCCTGTCCGGATCAAGACGCGATTCCCTGTGGGAGCTAGCTTGCTTGCGATGGCGTCGGGTCAGTCAACACTTCATTTGCTGATACACCGCTATCGCGAGCAAGCTCACTCCTACAGGGTTCCCGGGTGCTAGAGAGTGCGCACCTCGCGCACTCTCACTTCCAGAGACCAATCTTGGTCAGCACTTCCTGAAAGTTCGCCCGGGTAATCAGTGTCACGTCATCCATCGCGGTGTATTTAGGAGGCTCCTCGCCGGTGGTCACCCACTTGTACATCTGCAGCGCGGTGTTGTAGCCCTCTTTATCCGGGCTTGGCAGCATCGAGCCGAAGAAGCCGCTTTCTTTCTTCTTCAATTCATCGATAGCGTCAGTGCCATTGATGCCGATGCCAATCACATTGGCAGGTTTGAAGCCCGCGCCAGCCGTTGCACGCACACCACCCAGAACGGTGTTGTCGTTCATGCCGCCAATGATCAGGTTTTTCGCTGCGGCAGGCAGTTTAGGCAACGCCGAGTTGGTGGACTCCATGCTGCCAGGTACGTCGAGGGTCTTTTGCGCAGTGAAGAGGATATGGTCTTCCGGGAAGCCGGCTTTCTTCAGCGCGTCCACCGATCCATCGGTACGCTTCTTGCCGGTGTCCAGCTCGTTGTAGGTATTGATAATCGCGTAGGTTTCTTTCCAGTCCCAATTACGATTCTTCGCTTCAGCGGCCATGGCTTCGCCCTGTTTCTGGCCGACCTCGTACGCGGCCATGCCCAGATACGGGACGTCCTCCATGAACTTGCCACTGGCGTCGACAAATCGATCATCCACGGCCATGACTTTCAGGCCATTGGCTTTGGCCTTGGCAACAATCGCAGGGCCAAGGGATACATCGGGCGGGCAGATGACGAAGCCTTTGGCTCCATTGGCGGCCAGGCTGTCGATAGCGGAAAGGGTTTTTTCGCCGTCAGGCACGGCAATTTTGATCACTTCGAAACCATGGTCCTTGCCCGCTTTTTCAGCGAAGGCCCATTCGGTCTGGAACCACGGCTCTTCGGCCTGTTTCACGAGGAAGCCGATTTTGACTTTGTCAGCGGCAGATACACCACCCGACAGACCCAACACAGCAGTGGCAACAGCGGCACAGCAAAGGGAACGGATCCCATGACGACTCAACATAGCTAACTCCTTATTTTTATTGAATAGCTACAGCGTCCAGCAATGAGTTGTGTTGAGGTCATCCGCACCCGAAGGCAATCCGGAACGACATCAAAACAAGAACAAAACAGTCATATCATATTATCAATGACCGGAATGTAACCTAGTGTCACGCATCCTAAAGCACCGACATGGAACGCTCCTTTTCAGGTAATAAAACAAGCTTTTTGCTTACAACCGTCAGCCAGCGAAACGCGTCGATGGCAAACCCTTGATACCGACATTTGTCGCCAATAGCGCACCGTCAAATTGACCATGCGCATCGCCCGGCTCCGCGCTGGTGACATACAGCGTGGTCATATCAGGACCGCCAAACACGCAGCTGGTGGGATGACTGACCGGCAACTCTACGATCCGGTCAACACTGCCGTCGGGCGCAAAGCGGATCAGGCAATTACCGCCCCAGCGTGCATTCCATACGTAGCCATCGACGTCCATCGCCGAGCCGTCCGGAACGCCGCGGGCATGCTCCGCAGCCCAGATCGAGCGCACCCCAAGACTTCCATCGACAAGGATCGGGTAGCGATAGATCACCCCATCAAGACTGTCGGCGCTGTAGAGCTCATCGCCCTTTGCACTCCATAACAGGGTGTTGACGATACCCTGGCCTTCAAGCAAAGGCGTGACAGCGCCATCGGTATCAATTCTGAACAAACCGCCAGAACGCCGGGTGATCGGCAGATCACCGCCCTCCTCGTCGAGATTGTTCTGCATGGACCCCAGCCACAAGCGGCCCTGGACATCGCAACGGGCTTCATTGGCCCGATTACCGTCAACCGGGTCGGCCTTGCAAAACAGGGTGAGGTTTGGCGTATAGCCAGGAGAATCCAGGTCAAGGCGGTAGACGCCGCTGGCCAGCGTTACCAGCGCATCGCCCCGAAGAGTGGGGATAAAGGCCGAAACAGGTTCGGGCAGATGCCATTGCTGATACTGCTCTTCAAACAGGCGACAGGCCAGTCGGGCCGCGATATCGACCCAATACAGGGTCTGGGTTTCTGCGTCCCAGAACGAGCCTTCGCCCAGCATGAAACGGTGCGCTGAAACAGGCAGCCATTGCATATGAAAGTGTCCTTTATTCTTGTTTTTTTACGTGCTTCCTGGTGCATCTTGTAAATGCCTCAGGGTGTTCGGTTATCAGTACAACGTTAGTCGGTGAAGCTGTTTGATGCCAAAGCCTGTCGGGCAAACGATTCGGCAATCACCCCGGCAGCCTGCTCGATCAATGCCATGCAGGCCCATACGCCGCGCGCCGCATCACGAGTGGCAATCGCGTCGGCAAGATCCTTGTGCAGTGGCAAGGTTTTACCCAGCTCACCCGGTACCGCCGACGACACTTCGAACGACACGGCCAGCAACGCCCCCAGCGCAGGCAGCATTTGCTCGATGAAGCGGTTATGGCTGGCTGCCAGAACCGCCTCATGGAAACGTCGGTCAGCCAGGTTGTAATCGCCCATGTCCGCTACCGATACTGCCAATGCCGCATACGCCGATTGAATCTCGCTGATCTGCTCAGCGCTGGCCCGCTCGCACGCCCAACGCACCGCCATGGGCTCGATAGTCCTGCGCAAATCCAGCAGATCCTTCACAAAGTCTTCCGGCAGACCTTTGCGCGCCAGCCAACTCACTACTTGTGGGTCGAACAGATTCCAGCTGCGCAACGGCAAAACCCGTGTGCCCACCTTGGGCCCTACTTCCAGTAGTCCTTTGGCGACCAGTGTTTTGATCGCCTCACGAATCACCGTACGGCTTACACCCAATTCTTCAGCCAACACCGCTTCGACTTTCAGCACCTGACCCGGCCGCACATTACCCGCCGCGATCCACGCCCCCAGCCAATCGACTGTAGACGCATGAAAATTACTGCTCATGTGATGCGCCTCACCACGCGGCCATTCCGCGAACTGAGGCTAATCATCACATGATTGGCTGTCAAACCTGCCTGTTGTGTTGCATGTAGGAGGAGCCGAGGGCTGCGATGTGTTTTCTGCTGGAAAATCACCAGATCGCAGCCGTTCAGCAGCTCCTATAAAATCACCACGACCATCAAATAGTATTACGATTAAATTTTCAAGTGACGTTTTATCGGCTATAAATCCTTTTATCACCATTCAACAGGATGAATAGTCAGACCAATAAACCAAACCCAGCGATAACCCGGCCCGCATCGAAGGTTCGGTGCAGCCCCACCACAACAACAAAAAAAGGTACATTCAATGAAACCCTCTTCACTGCTCAGCAGCTTCGGACTGTCCTTGATGATCGCGACCCTCACGGCCAACGCGGCCAGCCTTACCAATGAACACAGCGCTTTTGGAAAGACAGCCGATGGCACTGCGGTCGAGAAGTACACCTTGCGCAATAGCCATGGCGTAGAAGCCAACATCATTACCTACGGCGCGACCCTGCAATCGCTGCTCCTGCCGGACAAGAACGGCAAGGTGGAGGACGTGGTGCTCGGTTTCGATGATGTGAAAGGCTATCAGGACAACGGAACCGTCTATTTCGGGGCGACCATTGGCCGCTTCGGCAACCGCCTGGCGGATGGCAAGTTCAGCCTTGATGGCAAGACCTATCAGGTGCCGCAGAACGACAAGACCAACGCCTTGCACGGTGGCACTCAGGGTTTTGACAAGCGGGTATGGAAAGCCGAACCCAGTAATGAGAATGGCTGGGTGGGCGTAAAACTGACCTATGTGTCACCGGATGGCGAAATGGGCTTCCCCGGCGAGCTGAAGACCGAGGTGACCTATAGCCTCAATGAGAAGAACGAGCTGCGCATCCACTACAACGCCACCACCAACAAGCCCACGGTGCTGAACCTGACCAATCACAGCTACTTCAACCTCGCGGGCGCGGGTAACGGTGATGTACTGAAGCAGGTCGCCACACTACACGCCTCGCATTACACGCCGGTCAACGAGAAGCTGATTCCCACCGGCGAACTGCCTGCGGTCAAAGGCACGCCTATGGACTTCCTGACGCCTACGGCCATCGGCAAGAACATCAAGGCGGACCATCAGCAATTGAAATATGCCGAGCCTAAACAAGGTGGCTTTGATTTCAACTGGGTACTGGACACCAAAGGCGACGTCAGCAAACTGGCTGCCGAAGTCATCGACCCACAATCCGGACGACGCCTGCAGTTGTTCACCAGCGAGCCTGGCGTGCAGCTGTATACCGGCAACTTCCTGGACGGCAGCATCCATGGCAAAGGTGGCAAGGTCTACCCGCACTGGGGCGCCTTCACCCTGGAAACCCAGCACTATCCGGACGCGCCGAACCAGCCGAAATTCCAGAGCACCCGACTGGATCCGGGCAAGGCGTATACACAGACGACCGTGTTTAAGTTTTCAGGAAACTAAAAGTTCAAGGTACCGCGCTGTCTCGCGGTGACCAATGGACCTGTAGCTGCCGAAGGCTGCGATAGCGGTGTGTCTGGATGAATGCTTCGCAGCCTCTGGCAGCTCCTACAGAACATGCATTTCAATAGAATTACTTACCCCGCATCGCCGCGACCAACTGGTCAACGTTGTACTTGAACATTTGCACATAACTGGCCGCTGGCCCATTGGCTGGCGACAGCGCTTCCACATATAACTCGCCACCGGGCTTGGCACCGCTGGCATCGGCGATCTGTTTCACCAGGCGCGGATCACCGGAGTTCTCGAAGAAGTACGCACTGACGTGCTCGGCCTTGATCTGCCGGATCAATTTGCCCACATCCGCCGCCGACGCTTCAGATTCGGTCGAGAATCCCAGAGGCGACAGGAACGTCACACCATACGCATCGCCAAAGTAGCCAAACGCATCATGGGAAGTCAGCACTTTGCGTTGCGCCACCGGGATCGACTGGATTTGTGTCCTCGCATAGCTGTCCAGCGCTTGAAGCTGCTGGGTGTAGCGCTCGCCATTGGCCTTATAAAGACTCGCGCCCGCCGGATCGGCTTTTTCCAGCGCGGCAACGATATTGCGCACGTAGATCACCGCATTAGCGGCGCTGTTCCAGGCGTGGGGGTCGGTGATGCGTTCGCCATCCTCTTCCATGCTGCGGGTCTTGATCCCGTTGGACAGCACCACAGGCTCGCCTTTGTAACCTGATGCCTTGATCAACCGATCCATCCATCCTTCCAGATGCAAGCCGCTGACAAAGACCAGATCGGCCTTCTTCAACGCTTGGGCGTCAGCCGGGCTGGGCTCATAGACATGCGGATCGCCGTTGGGGCCGATCAGCGACGTGACATGTACCCGCTCGCCGCCAACGTTCTGCACCATGTCGGCAATGACGGTGAATGAAGCGACGGCTTCCAGCGGTTTGGCCTGGGCCAGAACGCTAAACGCGGACAGCACAAGGGCTGCCATCGAACTCAACAGCATTGATCGTTTCATGACGTTCCTCTTGAAATCAGTGGGTCAGATGGGATTGGGGAAACAGGCCGCGCAGGATGCCCGTGCGGCCGAACAACAGAGAAAAGCCATAGAAAGCGCTGGCGGTCAGGACGATGGCAGGCCCTGAGGCAACACCCAAGTGGTAGGAAATGATCAATCCGATCAGCCCTGACAAAGTGGCAACCAGCGTCGAGATCGCCACCAGCGCGCTCAATGAAGTTGCCCAGAAACGCGCCGCCGTAGCCGGTAGCATCATCATGCCGACCGCCATCAAGGTGCCCAGCGCCTGAAAGCCCGCCACCAGATTGAGCACCACTAACAGCAGAAAAAGTACGTGATACAGGGAGCCACGCCCGCCGACGGCCCGCAGGAATCCGGGGTCAAAACATTCCAGAACCAGTGGCCGATAAATCAGTGCGAGCAGAATCACCGTGAACGAAGCGATGCCGCCGACCATGTAGATCGCGTCGGCATCGATAGCCAGAATGGTGCCGAACAGCACATGCAACAGATCGACGTTGGAGCCGTGCAGGGAAACGATCATCACCCCGGCTGCCAGTGAGGTGAGATAGAAGCTGGCAAAACTGGCGTCCTCACGCAGCGTCGTCAAACGGCTGACCAGCCCCGACAACAGCGCGACCGCCAGACCTGCGATCAAGCCGCCGATGCCCATGGCAGGCAGCGACAAACCAAAAAACAGAAAGCCCAGTGCGGCGCCTGGCAACACCGCATGACTCATGGCATCGCCCACCAGACTCATGCGCCGCAGCATCAACAAAACGCCCACCGGTCCCGAGCCAATGCCCAGCGCCAGACAAGCCACCAGGGCACGGCGCATGAAGCCGAATTCGATGAAAGGTTCGATTAATAAGGTGTAGAGGGTCATGAGAGTGATCCCCAGCGGCAACACAAATCGCTGGCTGGAATCCGATCCCCTGTGGGACCGAGGCTTGCCCGCGATAAGGACGACGCGATGTGTCCTGAATCGCATCCAGCCTTATCGCGGGCAAGCCCAGCTCCCACAGACTCCGCATTCACAACAGGGATGCGTGGTATCAGGTTCATCATTGAGCCTTCTCCCCACACAACTCCGCATCCGCACCCCAGAACTCGGCCATGTTGCGTGCCTTACGCAGATTTTCGACGTTGAGCACGTCGGCAGTCGCACCCCAGGCAATGGCTTCCCGGGCCATTAACAGGGTTTGCGGAAAGTGCTGCCGGACCTGATCGATGTCATGCAGCACCGCGATGACGGTTCTGCCCTGCCCGTGCCAGACCCGGACCAGTTCCAGCAGATCCCGTGTGGTGCGTGCGTCAATCGCGGTGAAAGGTTCGTCGAGCAGGATGACCGCAGCGTCCTGCAGCAATAGCCGGGCGAACAGCACTCGCTGAAACTGCCCGGACGACAGTGAGCCAATGCTACGTGACTCAAAACCTTCCAGCCCGACGGCTTGCAGTGATTCCTGGGTGCGTTTCGCCAGGTCGCGAGTCAACCCACGGAATGCGCCGATGCTGCGCCACGCCCCCATGGCAACGGTGTCCGCGACACTCAGTGGAAAGCTGCGATCGATTTCCGCTGCCTGGGGCAGATAACCGAGGGTTTTGGTCGCCAGATTGCCGCGGTCGACCCGTCCTGCCGCCGGTTTCAGGGTGCCCGCGATAGCTTTGATCAAGGTCGATTTGCCCGCGCCGTTAGGCCCGACAATCGCCGTCAGGCTACCGGCCTCGAAGCACCCATTAAGGTGATGCACCGCAGCCCGCCGTTCGTAGGCAACGGTGAGATTTTTGAGGGAAATAGCGGCGCTCATGGAATGGCCACCGCCCAGACGATGGCCAGCCACAGAAATATCAGCATGCTCAGGGCGAGCACGACTCGCTTCCATGCCGACTGGGCGAGGACCGAACCGGCGATGGACGGAACACGTGGAGCTTTCATGAATCAGTAACCTGCAACGATTCGTTACAGTATTACATAGCGCTCACTCTAAATGTTATGAAATAACATTTATGTTCACTACCCTCCAATAGCAACAAAGCCCTTTTGCAGATCCTCGATCAGCGCTCCCACATCCTCCAGACCAATGTGCAAGCGCAGCACCGGGTTCAGCGCTTTGTCTGCCAGATTCTTCCGATCACTCAGATCAGCGACGGTAATCAAGCTCTCGTAACCGCCCCACGACGCGCCCAGTCCGAACAGACTCAAGGCGCCGATGAAAAGGTCCAGTTGAGCAGGATCGGCATTCACCAGTTCGAACGACAACAAGCCATTGCTGCCACTGAAGTCGCGCTTGAACAACGCGTGATGCGGATGCCCGACCAGCGCCGGATGAAAGACCTTCTTGACCAGAGGTTGCGCCTGTAGCCAGTGGGCAATTTCCAGCGCCTGACGCTCGTGCACATCCAGCCGCGAGGCCAGTGTCCGGGAGCCGCGCAACACCAGATAAGCATCGTCCGGGCTGACGGTGTTGCCGAAGGTTTCGCTCATCCGTCCCAAAGCGGGCCACACCTCTTTGCGCGTGCAAACGCTGCCCATCACCACATCGCTGTGGCCACAAATGTACTTGGTCAAGGCCATGATCGAGATGTCGGCACCCAGCGTCAGTGGCCGATACAGGTAGCCCGAACCCCAGGTGTTGTCGACTGCCAACAGAATGCCCCGGGGTTTGCACAGTGCTGCGATGGCTGGCAGATCGCACAGCTCGTAGAGCAACGAACCCGGCACTTCGGCGTAGACCATTCTGGTGTTGGCTTGCAGCAGACCCTCCAGCCCGCGCCCATCGGCCGGGAAGTAACCGACCTCGATACCGAAAGGGGTGAGAAACTCCGCGGCCAGCCTGCGTACCGGGCCATAGACCGCGTCAGTGAGCAGTACATGATCGCCGGGACGCAGATAGGCCAGAAAGGTTTGCGCCGCAGCTGCGAGACCTGTCGAGAACAGCTTGGTGCGATATCCACCCTCCAGCTCGGTGACCAGGTCTTCCAGCGCGAAACCGGTAGGGTTGCCCCGCGCGCCGTAGCTCAGAACGCGCTCCGTGTCGCGACGCTTACGGATGTCGCGCATCTGACTGAGGCTGTCGAACAGCACGGTGCTCATTCGTGTGACCGGAACATTGACGGCGCGCCCGCCGCTGCCTTTTTCAGTACGCGCGGCATGAATCAGCCGTGTCCGCACGTCAGAGGCTGTGGACGGGCGCTCAGGCTTTTTTGCGTGCAAAGGCTTCAGGCTGTTGATTTCCTGTTCTGTCATTTGCGCCAGCAAGCCGATTTCCCAGGCCAGATACTGACGTGCGGCGTCCTTGTTGCCGGAGTGCCGGTCGTGGGTAAAAAACAGGAAGTCGATGCACTGCGCGTCGGCCAGCGCTGCCACGTTCTCTACCAGCGGCAAGCCCGCTGCTTGCCAGGCCGCCAAACCACCCTCCAGTAACCGAACGTTTGCGCGTTGCGCCTCAGGCAATTCCAGCACAGCCAGCTGTGCGACTTCCGGGCTGTCGGCCACTAACACCAGTGGTCGCGCTTCATCAGCCACCGCGTTCGCCAGCAGCGGACGAATCGACCAGCGCGAGCCCTCGACGTGCGCCTTGCGAAAGCTGGTACTTGGGCGCAAATCAACGAGGGCAATGGCGTCATCCTTCAAAGCATCGAATGCAGCCGTTGCCTTGATGGTTGGCAACAGCGAAGCGTTCAGGCCCGGCGCGACGGGCAGCGCCAGACCACTGCTGATACCGTCCGCCAGCACATAAGCCTGATGCCCCAACTGACGCAGCCAGGCAGCGACGATTGGCGCACGGACGCCGTCGGAATCGATCAGCACGATGCGCGCATGGCGCACGCCGATGTACAGGTCAGTAGACTGAATCAACTGCCCGCCCGGAGTATGTTGCGCACCCGGCAACGTCGCCGCAGCAAACTCTTCAGCAGTGCGCACGTCACACAGGAACAGACTGCGGCTTTGATCTTCCGCCCATCTGGCAACCTGATCGGCGCTGACCGTTTCTACACCGGCTTTTTGCGCCAGTGCCTGAGCGGCTTCGCGCTGTTTGCCGAGGGACTCCACCGCAACCTGATCGGGATAGCGCCGAGCGCTGCCATGTTCCAGTTGCAGGTCAGCGAGGTACCAGCCTTGAGTGCCATTTTCCAGGGCGTAGACCGGGTTTTTCACGCCCAGATCGATCAGCGTCTGTGCACCGATGATGCTACGGGTGCGACCCGCGCAGTTCACGACAATCGGTGTGGTTTCGTCGTTAATCAGCGCAGGCAGCCGATAGCCCAGTTCGCCATTAGGGCAGCAGATGGAGCCGGGAATGGTCATCTTGCGGTATTCGTCGAATGGCCGACCGTCGAGCACCAGCAACGGCTCGCCACGAGCCTGCCATTGGGCCAGTTCGTCGGCGCTGATGTGCGGCGTATGACTGGCCTCTTCCACCAGTTCGCCAAATGCCTTGGACGGCACGTGCACACCGGCAAACAGCTGCGAACCCGCCGCCTGCCAGCCATCGGCGCCGCCTTGCAGGATAGATACCTGCTGATAACCCAGCGCGGCAAGACGAGCGGCAGCGCGTGGGGCAACATCACTGCCGGTCTGGTCATAAATCACCAGACGCACAGCTGGATTGGGCGCCAGACGCGGCGCTTCGATTTCCAGACGGCTGTAGGGCAGATTCTGCCCATGGAACAAATGCGCCTCGCCGTACTGACCGTGCTCGCGCACATCAAACAGGGCAATTTCCTGCCCGTCGAAAAGCCACTGTTGCAGTTGCGCTGGTGTGATGGTTTGGCTCATGGAATCTCACAAATTATTGTATTGATGCAGGACCTGTTGGAGCGGTGCTGCTCTCTAGTGAGCAGAGGACCTGAGCAGACTGTGTGGGAGCGGTGCTTGCCCGCGATACATGAGACGTGGATATAAGTCACACCGCGCCATTATTTATCGCACACACCAACTGCCGGTTAACCGATTACCCAGCCCTGCCACAGGCACGCAGACGGAGCACCTCAATCACGCGTAAGCCTTGATCGAAGGTTCCATCTGCGAGGCGTTGTAATTCAGCACGCGGCCCTCTTCGTTCACGCCAAACCGGCCGTTCAACGACTCCAGCGGGCGGCCATACAAATGGAAATGCAGGGTCGGCGTTTCGCCGTCGACGCGAATGCCGTGCAGGTCTTCGCCGAGAAAACCTATCGGTGTACCTGGCTGCACCACGACTTCTTTTTCCAGCTCAAGTCTGGCGTATTCCGGATTGCTGCCGTCGTCGGTGCGTCCCCAGACGTAGTTGATTTCCTGACCTTGCACAGCAACGATCACTGCCCAGGTTTCATGGTTGTGAGGCAAGGTTTTTTTACCGGGCAGCAGCGAGTTCATGTACAGCGTTGGCGTATTACCGTCGTCGTTCAAACGATAGCGAAAAGCCGTCGAACCCGCGCCAGGCACCGGCGAGGGAAACGTGTCGAAGTTGAACAGGTCATGGCGAGTGGCAAGGCCTTCCAGCAAAGCGATGATTTCCTGCAACGCCGCCCGGTCTACGCCGCGGTCGTTGATCAAACGCACTTGCTGCAAAAGGGTTTCGATGGCTTCGGCACGGTTTTCAATGGTCATAAATACTCCTGGGTTAACTCTTGAACTGAAATGTTTCCCCTGTGGGAGCCGGGCTTGCCCGCGATACAGGCAACGCATATCGCGGGCAAGCCCAGCTCCCACCTGGAAAAGAATTTCAAATCAAAACAGTTTGGGGTTCCTCTTGAAGCCTCAAACAGAAATGCTGTACCGGCTCAGATTGCTCAACACATACGGGTCATTCTGTGCCGCCGGACGTCAACCGGAATCACCCAGTGCATGACGCAGAAACTCCTGGGTACGCTCGCTCACCGGCCGCTGGAAAATCTGCCCGGCGCTGCCGTGCTCAACGATCAGGCCGTTCTCGGTGAAATACACCACGTCGCTGATTTCTTCCGCGAAGCGCATTTCGTGGGTGACCAGCACGCAGGTCATGCCCTCCTCCGTCAGCTCACGGATCACGGTCAGCACTTCGCCGACCGTTTCCGGGTCCAGGGCCGAGGTCACTTCATCAAACAGGATCAGTTCAGGCCGCATGGCCAACGCCCGGGCAATCGCCACACGCTGCTGCTGACCGCCGGACAATTGACCGGGATAAGCATCCGCCTTGTGTTCCATGCGAACCTTGGCCAGCAGCGCGCGAGCCTGTTGCTCGGCCTCGGCACGGCTGACACCCAGCACTTTGCGCGGGGCAATGACCAGGTTTTCCAGTACCGACAAATGCGGGAACAGGTTGTATTGCTGAAAAACGAAGCCAACCCGTTTGCGCAGCTCGATGCGGTCGGCCTCGGTGGCCAGCTTGTTGACCTCAGTCGCACCAACCTGGATGGTGCCGCGCTGGGTCTGTAGCAAACCGGTAATGCAACGCAGGATGGTCGATTTGCCCGAGCCTGAAGGGCCGATGATCGACACTGCCTGACCTCGTTGCACTTCCAGGTCGATACCTTTAAGGACGTGATTGGTACCGAACGACAGATGCAGATCGCGCAGGCTGACCAGAGGGCTGGACGCTGTATCAGTAGAAGGCATAACGGCGCTCCAGACGTTGAGTCAAACGGGAAATCGGATAGCAGTAGGCGAAAAACAACGCCAACAGGCTCAGGTAAATCAGCACCGTGAACCCGGTCTGATTCACGGTATTACTGGCGATCTGCGCCGTATCGATGACGTCATGCACCCCCACCAGCGAAGCCAGCGCAGTGCCCATAGTGATGACCGCATAGAGGTTCATCCACGGCGGCAACATGCGCTTGAAACACTGCGGCAGGATGATCGACGTGAAGATCTGCCAGCGGGTGAACGCCAGTGAACGCGCGGCCTCCCACTGGGTGCTGGGGATCGAACCAATCGCACCGCGGAAGATTTCCGCGACGTTGGCGCTGGCAGGCAAAGCCAGGCCGATAGTGACCTTGACCCAGTCGGGAAACGAAATGTACGAGCTGCCGATATGAATCTCGAACGGGAATACGTACGTAGTGAAATAGATCAGTACCAGCCAGGGCGCATTGCGGAAAATCTGCACCCAGATCCGCGCGGGCAGACGCAATATCCAGCTGGGCGACAAGGCCAGCGCACCGATCAACAGCCCGGCGACGGTGCCCAGGCCAATCGCGACAAGGCTGATCAGAATGTTCTGTCCGAAGCCCTTGGCCAGCGCGGGCGACCACTGCATCAACGCCATGAACACCGGGCTTTGTGGCGCAGCGAAGATCAGCCAGGCAACTGCAGCGACGAGCAGCGCAAGCTTGCCCATATGGCGGCGCGGCCAGGCCAGCGGCACCGACACGGTGGAAGAATCAGTGGCCATAACCGGGCATCCTCAGGCGCGCTTCAAGGGCGCGGCCTACACAATTGACGACGAAACTCAGCAAGCCGAAAAACGACAGAATCAGAATCATCAACTCCAGCACGTTGTCGCTCTGGGTCCAGATCATGATTGCCGCGTAGGTGATATCGCCTACGGCAATGGCCGACGCCACTGCAGTCATCTTCACCAGATCAATCAGGTTGTTGATCAGTGATGGCAAGGCAAACCGCAACGCCAATGGCAGTTGCACATTCCACAGCAACTGACGACTGCTGAATGCCAGCGAGCTGGCGGCTTCCATGGTCACCGACGGCACCGCTTCAATACCGGCGCGCAATGCTTCGGCATGGAACGCGCCCTTGTGCAGGGAAATCACGATCACCACCCAGGCAAACGACGTCAGCGGGTTCGCCGCGCCGACCGCTTGAGTGAGCAGCATGTTCAGCACCAGGAACGCGCAATACAGTTGCACCAGCGTCGGCGTGTTGCGGGTCACTTCAATGAAAACCCGTGCTGGTGTAGCCAGATACGCTTTGCCCGACGTCAGCATCGCCGCCAACACCACCCCGACCAGCAAACTGCCAACGATGGTGAATGCGCACAGCAATAGTGTGGTCAGCGCTCCGTCCACCATGGATCCGCGCTGATAGGCGTCGAGCAAAAAGTTGTAGTTGAGCCCGAACCCGGCGGCCCAGTGAACGAACAGTTCCAGCCAATGACTCATGCGGGGACCTCGCTGTGCAGACGGGCACAGGCCGCTGCGATGCGACGTCCGGCTTCGGCAACACTGGCCGTTGCAGTCGCAATCGACAGCCGAAACCATGGCGACAGCCCATAAGCGCTTCCGGCCACGCCCGCAACGCCCGACTCAAGCAACCAGTCGACCACATCGGCATCGCTATCAATGCGCTGGGCGTCCGGACGATAACGACCGAGCAAACCGGCGCAGCGGACAAACACAAAGAATCCGCCTTGCGGTTCCAGCACCTGCAACCCGTCCACATCGCGCAACGCTGCAACCAGCAGATCACGACGCTGGTGATAGGCGGCGACCTGTTCCGGCAGGAAACCCAAGCCGCCTTCAAATGCCGCCAGTGCCGCGGCTTGGCCGACCGACGATGCGCCGGAGGTGGACTGGGACTGGACGACAGTCATCGCGGTCGTCAGTGTTTGCGGACCCGCGCCAAAGCCGATCCGCCAACCGGTCATGGCATAAGTCTTGGAAACCCCACCCACCAGCAAGCAGCGTGATTGCAGGTCAGGCGCGACGTTAAGCAGGTTCAACGCCTGACGGTCATCAAACCGAATGTGTTCATACAGCTCGTCGAGCAACACCAGAACCTGCGGATGGCGCCGCAATACATCGGCCAGCGCCAGCAACTCGGCTTCGCTGTAGACAGCGCCGCTTGGGTTGCCGGGACCATTGAGGATCAGCCAGCGGGTGCGCTCGGTGATGTGGTTTTCCAGTTGGGCAGGCGTCAGTTTGCAGCCCTGTTCCAACGGGCATTCGATGAAGACCGGTTCGCCACCGCTGAAACGCACGCTATCCGGAAACGACGGCCAGTACGGCACAGGGACCAGCACTTCATCACCGTCATCCAGGGTCGCAGCGAAGGCGTTATAGATAATCTGCTTGGCGCCATTGGCGATCACGATGGAAGGTAGCGCGTAGTCCAGGCGATTTTCCCGCTGCAGTTTGCGCTGCACAGCATCGCGCAAGGCTTTTACGCCGGGGGTCGCCGTGTATTTGGTGTCACCCGCCGCAATCGCCGCACAGGCGGCCTGTTTGATGTGTTCCGGGGTGTCGAAATCCGGCTCGCCCGTTGTCAGATCGAGAATATCGACTCCCGCTTCACGCAAGGCGGTGACACGGGATTTGGCGGCAGCATTGGCCGACAGCGTGACGCGTTGCACGCGTTTTGACAGACGCACGCTCATGGCGCTTCTCCCTGTTCGCCAACCACCAGAACTTTGCCGGGGTTGAGCAGGTTTTTCGGGTCCAGCGCCTGCTTGATGCGACGCATCAGGTCCAGTTCCACCGGGCTTTTGTAGTGAGTGAGCATCTGCAACTTGCGCTGACCAATGCCATGTTCGGCACTGATCGAGCCGCCGAAGGCATGAGCACTGTCATGCACCAGCGCACTCAGGGCGGCGTAATTAGCCATATGCGCCTCAACCGTCGAACCCAGCGGATGGGCCACGTTGTAATGCAGGTTGCCATCGCCCAGATGGCCGAAGGTGAAGTTGCGCACGCCGGGAAAGTGTTCCTGCAGCAAAGCATCGGTGTGAGCAACGAACTCCACCACACGTGAGATCGGCACAGAGATATCGTGCTTCATGTTGCGACCGGCGCGTTTCTGCGCGTCACTCATGTTCTCGCGCAGCAACCACAGGGCTTCGCTCTGGGCGAGGCTTTCGGCGACCAGGGCATCGGCCAGCAAATCGCTTTCGAAAGCAGCACCCAACACCTCTTCAAACGATTGTCGGGCATGGCTTTCGCTGTGGTTATCGGACAATTCCAACAGCGCAAACCAGGGTTGCGCGGCGTTGAAAAAAGGCTTTGGACCGTCCGGAAACTGCTCGCGCAGCAACGCGAGGCAGTCAGCCGTCAGCAACTCGAACGCCGTCAGGCTTGCGCCAAATCCGGCGCGGGCATGGGACAGGAAGCTCACGGCCTGCGCCAGCGACTCAAAGGCCAGGAAAGCTGTCGCCTGAGCCTTGGGCAGAGGAAACAGTTTCAAGGTCGCGGCCGTGATAATGCCCAGGGTGCCTTCGCTGCCAATGTACAGATCGCGCAGGTCGTAGCCGGTGTTGTCCTTACGCAAACCGCGCAGGCCATGCCAGATTTCGCCTTCGGCAGTCACCACTTCCAGACCCAGGGTCAACTCGCGGGTATTGCCATAACGCAGCACCGCGGTGCCACCTGCGTTGGTGCCCAGATTGCCGCCGATCGTGCAACTGCCCTCTGCGCCCAGACTGAGCGGAAACAGACGGTCCACATTGCGCGCCACGTCCTGCAGGTTTTGCAGGATGCAACCGGCTTCAACCGTGAAGGTGTCGTTATCGGTGTCCACCTCACGCACCCGATTCAGGCGATCGAGCAACACCAGCACTGCCCTGCCACTGGCATCGGGTGTCGCCGCGCCCATCAACCCGGTGTTGCCGCCTTGCACCACAATCGGCGCTTGATGCGCAACACACAAACGCACAACCGCTGCGACTTGTTCGGTATCGGCGGGATGCACGATAGCCACGGCCCGCCCGACATAACTGCCCTGCTTGTCGGTCAGTTGCGGCACGGCGTCTTCACCGCTCTGCACATGGCTGGCGCCCAGCAGTTGCTGCAACGCCTCGAACAGGGCTGCACTCATTGCTTGACGGCCAACGGTGCGGCGTTACGGAATTTCTCGTGCAGGTCGCGCAAGGCCTGGGAAGGTGCCATCCCGGTGCGTTCGCCGACTTCGATCAACCAGCCGCTGCGGTGCCAGTCACGCACAATGGCGTCGAGTCTGGCTTGCACGTCATGTTCGCCCTTGCGGATCCAGATCACCGAGTTGGACGGGATCAGGTCGGTAGGCAAAGGGGTTGAGTAATCAGCCCACTCCTCTTCGCCGAGCAGTGCATGCATGGTGGGGCTGACATGGACTGCCGCAACACAACCGTTGCCGCGCAACGACAACAGCGATTCGGACTGGCTGCGGAACGCCTTGATTTGCGCGCCGTAGGTTTCCTGCAATGGTTTGATAAAGTTACTGCCCTGGGACACGCACACCGGCTTGCCCTTGAGGTCTTCCCACTTGCTGATTCCCGCGTCTTTGCGAATCAGTGCTGCACCGCCGACTTCTTCATAAGGCGTGGGCACGTAATCGAGAATCCCGGCACGCTCATCGGTGTACTGCATGTTGGCGATCAGCAGATCAACCTTGCCCTGCTGCAGGAATTGCACACGATTGGGGGCCAGCACGGAGACGGTTTCCAGCTCGACGCCCAACTGTTTGGCAATGCCTTTGGCCAGTTCGACGTTGTAGCCCTGATGCGCGCCGGTGGCTGGGTCAATAGTGCCGAATGGCGGGCCGCTGAGAATCACACCGATGCTGATCTTGTGACGCTGCTGAATCTTGTCCAGTGTCGCGTCGGCATGGGCAAGCCCGGCGCAGAGCACCAGCCCGAGGGCTGTGAGGGTTTTGCGGGTGAAGAAGGTGTTCATGGGTGTTTCCTTGGTAACCGAAGTCGGTCATTTGGAATAGTGCATCCTGTGGGAGCGGTGCTTGCCCGCGATAAACGATAACGCGGTGTCTCTTCCATCCGCGTCTCATGCATCGCGGGCAAGCCTCGCTCCCACAAAGGATCAACAAATCGAATCGTTACCCCTTGAACTGCGCATGCAGCTCAACCAGCGCAGGCGATGCCGGGGTGATGTTGTGGCGCTTCTCGGCCTCGATCAGAAAGCCGGTGCGGTGCCAGTCCTTGACGATGGCATCCAGCCTGACCTGGGTGTCGGTTTCGCCCTGACGGGTCCAGATCACTGATGGCGCAGGGTTGAGTTCTGGCGCGATGGCGCGGTAGTCCTTCCACTCAGGATTGCTGGTCAACAACGGATTGATCAGGGTGGAGTCATGAACCGCGGCTACGCAGTTGTTGCCACGCAGCGCCAGTAGCGATTCCGAAGAGCTTTTGAACGCCTTGAGCTCGGCACCAAACTCAGTGAGCGGCTTGACGTAGCTGCTGCCCTGAGAGGTGCACACCGGCTGACCTTTGAGGTCTTGCCAAGTATTGATCTTGCTGTCTTTCAGCACCGCTGCCGTACCGCCAACCCGATAGAAAGGCGTCGGCACCGACCCCAGGATCTGGCCACGCTCAGCGGTCCATTCCATGTTGGCGATCAACAGATCCACCTTGCCCTGCTGCAGGAACTGCACGCGGTTGGCGGGCAGGACCGACACCAGTTCGACTTCTGCGCCAAGACGACGGCCGATGTCTTCGGCCAGATCGACGTTCAGCCCTTTTGGCTTCTGGCTGGACGGATCGATAGAACCGAACGGCCCACCGGAAAGCAGAACCCCCACCACGACCTTGTGCCGGGCTTCAATTTTGTCCAGCGTTGCATCGGCCTGGGCCAGGCCGCTGACCGCGAACGAAACCAGAGCGCTCAGCATGACGGGCATAAAACGAGAAACTGGCGTGCGAGTGGTCGGCATAATCATTCCCTGTTAATGGTCGGCGTACCCCGACCTGATGTGTGGGCATCCTAGGTAGCGGCAACAATTAACGGAAATTCAAATATCAAATATGGTTATAACTTTCTGTATTCCAGCTTCAAACAAAAAAGCTATAAGCTCGTAAAACGGGCCCCTTATGAAGTTTCTAAAAAACACTGACCGACATTACATAAAAATACGTAATGTATTGAGCTGTCTGATTGATATGAATCGAGCCATATCCCCATGCTGAACCATCCGCCCAACACGACACTTGATCTGGAATTGCTGCGCACTTTCATTGCCGTGGTTGACCACAACAGCTTCGCTGAAGCCGGAGCCCGACTGGCACGTACACAATCATCCGTGACCCAGCACATGCAGCGTCTGGAGCAGCAAGTGGGAGTCAGTCTGTTCCAGAAACAGGGTCGCCAGAAACAGCTCACCGAGCCAGGTCGCCAGTTGTTGCGTCATGCCCGGCAAATGTTGTCGCTCAATGACGAAGCACTCAATTCCCTGCGCGAAGACAGCCTGAGTGGCGTGCTGCGCATAGGCTCACCTCACGATATCGCCGATACGATTTTGCCGCCGATTCTCAGCCACATCGCACGCTCGGCACCGCGTCTTCGGCTGGAAATCGACGTCGGCCGCAGCCCGTTTCTGATGGATGATCTACATCGCGGCAAGGTGGACCTGGTCATTTCCACTCGCGAAGATCCGGACCTTGAAGGCTTTGCCTTGCGCACGTCGCCGGTCTGGTGGATCTGTTCTGCGGGGTACATTCACGAGCCGGGCGAGCCGCTGCCGCTGATCCTGATAGATGAGCCGAGCATTTACCGACGTTATGCGCTGGAAGCCCTTGAGCGTGCCAATATCCCCTGGCGTCAGGCGTATCTGGCATCCAACCTGATCGGCGTCAAGGCCGCCACTCGCGCGGGACTGGGTGTGACGGCACGAAGCATGGAAATGCTCGGCCCGGACATGCGCGTGCTGGGTGAGAACGACGGTCTGCCGCGCCTGCCGGACGTGACCTACCACCTGTGGATCAGGCCAAACACAGTCAACCCGTTGGCACGCCGGGCTTATGAACTGATTCGTGGGAGTCAGGGATTGTAGGTTTTTCTTCGCCAAAAGAATTATCAGAATTGGAATGGGATCGTATGTGGGAGCGGTGCTTGCCCGCGATACAGGCAACGCATATCGCGGGCAAGCACCGCTCCCACATGGGACTGCGTTCCAATTCAAATAATGCAGTGGCTTCAAGCAAGCCACTTATTCACCCGACCGCAGGACATTGCGTCCCACACCTGAACCCGATACTGTACATGCAAACAGTACCGGAGTTTCCCATGCAGCTGATCGACAAGCTCAGCATCCTTGCGGATGCCGCCAAGTATGACGCGTCATGCGCCAGCAGCGGTGCACCCAAGCGTAGTTCGGAGGGCAAGACCGGGCTGGGTTCGAGCAACGGCATGGGTATCTGCCACAGCTATACGCCTGATGGACGCTGTGTTTCGCTACTGAAAATCCTGCTGACCAACTTCTGTCTTTACGACTGCCAATACTGTGTCAATCGCCGCTCCAGCGACGTACCCCGTGCCCGCTTCAGCCCCGAAGAAGTGGTCACCCTGACACTGGATTTTTATCGACGTAATTGTGTCAGCGGGCTGTTCCTCAGTTCCGGAATCATTCGTTCGTCCGACTACACCATGGAACAGTTGATCGAAGTAGCGCGTCAACTGCGGGAGGTCCATGAGTTTCGTGGCTATATCCACCTCAAGACCATCCCGGACGCGGACCCGGCACTGATCGAAATGGCCGGCCGTTACGCTGATCGCCTGAGCGTCAACATCGAACTGCCCACCGATGACGGCTTGAAAACCCTGGCTCCGGAAAAAAACGTCGTCACGATCAAGCAGGCGATGAAGACCATTCACACCGGACAGCAAACCATCCTCAACGAGCCACGTGCGCCGCGCTTTGTACCTGCCGGGCAAAGCACGCAAATGATCGTCGGCGCTGACGAGACCGACGACAGTACCATTCTCACCAGCGCCGAATCCCTGTACGGCAATTACGGCCTGCGCCGGGTTTACTACTCCGCGTTCAGCCCCATCCCCAACAGCCCGAAAAGTGTCCCGTTGGCCGCCCCGCCACTGATGCGCGAGCACCGTCTGTATCAGGCGGATTTCCTGCTGCGGGGCTATGGCTTCAAGGTCAAGGAGCTGTTTCAGGGCGCTGGTGATCTGGCACTGGACATCGATCCAAAACTGGCGTGGGCCCTGAACAACCGCAGCCTGTTCCCCATGGACCTCAACCGCGCCGACGCTTCACAGATTGCGCGAATCCCAGGCATCGGTATCCGCACCACCAACCGTTTGCTGGAACTACGCCGTCAGCGTCGAATCCGCTACGAAGACCTGACACGCATGCGCTGTGTACTGGCCAAGGCCAAACCGTTCATCATTACCTGCGACTATCACCCGACTCAGGCAGAGAGCAGCAGCGAGTCATTGCACATGTTGTTGCGCGACCGCCCAGCTCCGCAGCAAATGGGGTTATGGGGATGATTTGCCTGGATTGCGACGACCTGTTCGACAACTGGCGACAGCAGGCACGCTGGCTGCTCAGCCATGAAGTCGATCCAAGTCAGGTGAGCTGGAAATCCAGCGACGGCAGCGACCTGTTCGGTTCTGATCACAGCTACCCGGAACAGCAAGGTCCGTTTCAGGCCCGGATCCCGCTGGCCCTTCTGCAGTTGCTGGAAAGCGCCTCACAATTTCGCGGCGATCAGCGCTGGAGCCTGTTGTATGAGGTGCTTTGGCGCGTCAGTCACGGGGATCGCACCGCGATGCTGGCGGGCGACAAGCTGGGCAGCGAGCTGCATCGGCGCATCAAACAAGTCAGCCGAGAAGCCCATCATCTGCACGCATTTCTGCGTTTTGTTGTACTGCCCGAATCTGAGCTGCCAGAGCAATTTGCGCAGCCACAATACGTCGCGTGGCACGAACCTGCTCACGACATCCTGCACAGCGCCAGTCAGCATTTTATCGGCCGTATGGGGCAGCATCGGTGGATGATTGCCACACCCAAAGACGGCGTCTACTACGATGGTCACCAGTTGATCCATCAGCGTGTCTGCCCGCCTGCCTGGCAACAACTGGCGCGCAACGCCGAGGATCCGGGTGGAGAGCTGTGGCTGACCTATTACAGTCACATCTTCAACCCGGCACGCCTGAACCCCAAGGTCATGGAAGGCCACTTCCCAAGCCGTTTCTGGAAAAACCTGCCTGAAGGTCCTTTAATTCCTGCTTTAATCAGTGAAGCGAGAACCGGCAAACAACGTGATGGTCAGGCCAGTCAGGTCGCCGCAAGGCCCGGCAAGCGTATCGCACGCGGTCCGGGAATTGCCTCGTCCTAGAGCGCTACACCGTTCATCAGTTGCTATCAAAGCCTTCAAACATCAAGACCTTCTTGGTAATCTGCGACACACTTCAAACAACTACCTTCTCATCGAAGTGGATCAGCATCAGGAAATCACCAAATGGAAGGCATGGGCATAAGACTCAAGTTGGAAAGAAAGCGTCTCGATCTTTCTCAGCGAGACCTGGGTTTGGTTGGCGGGGTTGAAGCCAATGCTCAAGGGCTTTACGAACGAGGCAAGCGCTTTCCCAATGCCGAATACCTCAGAGCTGTTGCGAAGGCCGGGGTCGATGTTTTGTATGTCATTACCGGTTCCCGGGAGTTACTGGCCATCGACTCCATTTCCGCAGGCGAGTCGAAAGTGTTATCCGAGCTGGACGGTTTACCTCTGGATGTACAGGAAGACATCAAACGCTTGATCAGCACTCTTTCTGTATCTGAAGAGCAAGCCGTTAAATCCTGATGGGTTTTACTACCGAGCACGTCGGCAGTACCCTGCGAACTAACCTGCTGAATGAAACATAGTCAGTGGGGACGACTTAGCCGGAAAACCAAAGCCGGTCCCATTGGGTTTGTTTAGTGCATTAGTTGCGCGCAAACATGGCGGCCCAGCAGCAAAGTCTCATTCCAGTTCTACCCCACCCTCAATACACGTCACCACCTCGCCGCCAATCCAGATGTCGTCACCAAGACGCTGCACGTAAACCCGACCTTGCCTGCCCAGCACCGTGCCTTGGCTGACCACATAGCTGTCCTCTGCCAGCCCGGCACTCAACAACCATTGCGCGATACCGGCATTGAGGCTCCCGGTCACCGGATCTTCAGGCATGCCGTCACCCGGGATGAATGCTCGGACTTCAAATTGAGCTTCCTCCCCATCGAGTAGCGGATCCCAAGGCGCGAACACACCAATCGCCAGACCGCCCAACTGCGCATAATCCGGTTTCAGCGCCAGTACGCTGGCTCTGTCCGCGAGCCTGAGTGCTAACCATCCAGCACCGTTATCAACCCAGCGGGCGTCAAGAATCGCAGCGTCAGCCAGCCCCATTCCAGCGCGAATCCGCTCCAGCAACCCAGCCTCGACCGGCTCAGAACGCAACAACGCGGGTGCAGTAAACGCCAGTTGTTTGCCCTGGCGACGAATCCGCACCAAACCTATGCCGCATTCCTGAATGATTTCCTCCCCTTTAGGCTGCCCGCCACTCTCCAGCCAGGCATGGCAACTGCCCAGCGTCGGGTGCCCGGCGAACGGCAACTCATACTGCGTGGTGAAGATCCGCAGTCGATAATCCGCCTCGGGATGCTGGGGCTTAAGCACAAAAGTGGTTTCACTCAGGTTGGTCCAGTGGGCGAACGCGGCCATGGTTGATTCGCTGAGTGCGTCAGCCTCAAGCACCACGGCCAGCGGGTTGCCCTTGAGGGCATGCCGACTGAATACATCAACTTGTTTGAACGAATAACGACTCATCACTGCCCACTCTGAAAACGCCAAGGCGGCGAGACTCTCATTTCAAACCGGGCAAGGTAAAGCCCGGAAAAAACTGTTGCACAAAAATCGCGAGCAACTGTAGTGCAGCCTGCCCGGCGCGATCCGCTACCGTCACCGCACGATATCAATGCAGGAAGCAGCTCATGATCGACTTTCAGACACTGTCTTTATTCTGCGGTGCAGTGATGCTTCTGTTGATCACACCGGGGCCGAACATGGCGTTTGTCATGAGCCACGGCTTTACCTATGGCTGGCGCGGCGGTCTGACCGTTTCGCTGGGGATCGGCGCCGCGGATATCGTGCTGACGATACTGACCGCAACCGGGGTGACCGGTCTCGTCGCGGCATGGCCGCCGTCTTTCGACATCATTCGTTATGTCGGCGCGGTCTACCTGTTGTGGATGGCCTGGAAAGCCCTGCAAGGCGGCAAGCCGGGCAAAAACGTCATCGATAACAAGGTTTCGCTGAGAACAGTGTTCGTCAGGTCGATGCTCAACAGCTTGCTCAATCCAAAGGCGCTGCTGTTTTTCATCGTCTTCCTGCCGCAATTCGTGACGCCTTCCAACGGCATGATCGCCCAACAACTGATCGTGCTCGGCCTGGTGCTGACGATAATTGCATTTGTCTTCCATGCCCTACTGGGTGCCTTTGGCAGCACCATCAATCGTTGGTTTGCGGGCAAAGAACGGTTAGGCAAGCTACAACACAGAGTGCTTGCGGCGGTGCTGACCCTGATGGCCGTGCGCCTGATGGTCATGTCCAGACCGTGAATCTGTTGTAGAGGGCACCATTCAAGCATCCGCCGGGTCAGATATCACTCACGCCACGCGGAGAACCCATCATGCTGGACAGCCCATCCACCGCCCCGGTCGAAACGCTTTACACGCTCATGGCGCAAAAACGTTTTGTGGTCCTGACCGGGGCAGGCATCAGCACACCGTCGGGTATTCCTGATTACCGGGATACCGACGGTGTAAGGCGCGGCAAGGCACCGATGATGTTCCAGGAGTTTCTCGGCTCACCTGAAGCGCGGCGACGCTATTGGGCGCGAGCGATGCTGGGCTGGCCGCGGGTGCGGATTGCTCAACCCAATGCGGCGCATCGCGCTTTGGCGACGCTGCAATCTCATCGCTACATTAGCGGTTTGATCACGCAAAACGTCGATACGCTACATGATCAGGCTGGCAGCACTGACGTCGTCGAGCTGCATGGCAGCCTGCACCGGGTGCTGTGCCTGGACTGCGGCGAGCGCTTTGATCGCGCCGCGATTCAGCAATTGATGGAAGCGCAGAATCACTATCTGGCAGACGTTGACGCAGTGCAGGCGCCGGATGGCGATACCTTGCTCGACCCGGCATTTGAGACGCGCTTCCAGGTACCACATTGCCCGCATTGCAATGGCCAGCGCCTCAAGCCCGATGTGGTGTTCTTCGGCGAAAATGTTGCGCCGCCTACCGCTGCAAAAGCTTTGGCGAATGTGACCCATGCTGACGGCTTGCTGGTAGTGGGCTCGTCACTGATGGCTTACTCCGCATTCCGCCTGTGCAAGACCATAAGCGAGCAAGGCAAGCCACTGATTGCCATCAACATCGGCAAGACACGCGCCGATGAACTGCTGGATCTGAAGATTGAGATGTCGTGCGAGATATTGTTGCCGGAGTTGGTGGAGCGGTTGGTCGGGCACAGAGATACCTGATGCCTGCAATTACCTGTGGGAGCCGGGCTTACCCGCGATAAGGACACCGCGATCCAAAGTGAACCGCGTCCGGCCTTATCGCGGGCAAGCCCGGCTCCCACAGAGGATCGCATTTCAGAATTAGATGGGGAATGATCTAAAACAACCCCAACTGCCCGCCAATCAGCTTGCTGAAATCATCATCCACGAATGGCAGGATTGCCTCCGCGATAGGTTGCAACTGGCGGGTGACGTAATGGTCGTAGTCGATAGGTGCATGCCTGACTTCCAAAGGCTCCGGCCCGGCAACGCTGATGACATAGCTGATCCAGCCGCCATTCTGATACTGCTTGGGACGACCCAGGCTTGCGTTGTGTTCGTCCGCAAGACGCGCTGCCCGGACATGAGGTGGCACGTTACGCTCATAATCATCCAGTCGACGTCTTAGCCGTTTGCGATAGATCAGCAAGTCATCCAGCTCGCCCGCCACGGTACGGCGCACATAGTCGCGCACATAGTCCTGATACGGCCGCCGATGGAAAATCCGCGAATACAACTCCTGCTGGAATTCCCGGGCCAGTGGCGACCAATCGGTGCGGACCGTTTCCAGTCCTTTGTAAATCATTTCATCGGAGCCATCCGCGCGCCTGACCAGCCCGGCATAGCGCTTCTTGCTGCCCTCTTCCGCACCGCGAATAGTCGGCATCAGGAAGCGTCGAAAGTGTGTCTCGAACTGCAGTTCAAGGGCACTGGTCAGGCCATACTCCTGCTGTAAATGCTCGCGCCACCACAGGTTGACCTGTTGCACCAGCGTACGGCCGATCCGGGTCGCGTCTTCCTCGCCGTGCAGGCTTTTGAGCCAGACAAAGGTGGAGTCGGTATCGCCGTAAATCACCGTATAACCCTGGGCTTCAATCAACTGCCGGGTGCGGCGCATGATCTCGTGGCCGCGCAGGGTGATCGATGACGCGAGCCGCGTATCAAAAAAGCGGCAGCCACTGGAACCGAGCACGCCATAAAAGGCGTTCATGATGATCTTCAAGGCCTGAGACAGCGGCTGATTGTTCTCCCGCTTGGCCGTCTCGCGCCCCTGCCAGACCCGCTCGACAATCGCGGGCAAGCAATGCCGGGTGCGAGAGAAGCGCCCGCCGCGAAAACCCGGTACAGAGTCTTCGTCCGACGGATTGCGCAAGCCTTCGACCAGACCCACCGGATCAATCAGGAAGGTGCGGATAATCGACGGGTAAAGGCTCTTGTAGTCCAGCACCAACACTGACTCATACAACCCCGGCTGCGAGTCCATGACAAATCCACCGGGACTGGCCTCGGGCATGCGCTCGCCAAGGTTGGGCGCCACAAAGCCCTGGCGATGCATCAACGGAATGTACAGATGACAGAACGCAGCCACCGAGCCGCCGCTGCGGTCAGCAGGCAACCCCGTGACCGAAGCGCGCTCCAGCAGGAAGGTCAGCAACTCGGTTTTGGCAAAGATGCGCGTCACCAGTTCGCAGTCTTTCAGGTTGTAGCGCGCCAGCGCAGGCTTGTCCTCGGCGAACATGCGGTTGATTTCATCCATGCGCTGGTAAGGCGTATCGATCGCCTTGCCCTCTCCGAGCAAGGTCTGGGCGACATTTTCCAGGCTGAACGACGGGAAGCTCCAGGTCGCCGAGCGCAGCGCCTCGATGCCGTCGATGATCAGACGCCCGCTGGCGTCGGCGAAAAAGTGATTGTTGCGTGATCCATGCTCGCGCCAACCCATGGCTTCCCCGCCCCGCCCAAGGCGCAGTGGCACTTGCAGTCGCTGAGCATGCTCGTGCAGTACCCGCAGGTCGAACTGCACCACATTCCAGCCAATGATCGCGTCCGGATCGTGAAGCTCAAGCCACTGGTTGAGACGCTCCAGCAGCAGCTTGCGGGTGTCGCAGTATTCAAGCGCGAAGTCGACGTCCCGGTCATCGCCATTGGCGGGGCCCAGCATGTAAACCTGACGCTGGCCGCAACCTTCCAGCGCGATGGAGTACAACTCGCCTTTTTCCGTGGTTTCGATATCCAGCGACGCAAGACGCAACTGGGGCCGGTAGTGTTCTGCAGGCCGGATCTGCGCCTCGCACAGCGTGCCATTACTGTCCGCAACACCGCTGAATTGCACGGGGGCGGTGATGAAACGCTCCATCAGATAGCGTTCAGGTGGGCGGATATCGGCCTCGTAGACATCCACCCCGCCTTTGCGCAGGGATTTTTCCAGGTTCATCAGTTGCCGGTGCTGCTGGCAATAAACCCCAAGGACCGGGCGATGGCGGAAATCACACAGACTCAGCTCACGAAGCTCGACCCCTGACTCGCTGCGCAATACGGCTTCGGCACGAGCACGCTGTTCAGCAGGAATGAACGCCACCGAAGGTTGTACAGGCAGGCGAATGTGCCGGGGACCGTTATCGGTCGCCAGCCAGAATTCCACCTGCGTGCCTTCGGGCGTATCACGCCAGTGTCGGCTCAGGATAAAGCCCTGCTGTACATCCACCACCGCAAACCTCAAAAACCTTCAGGAGCGTGATTCTACTTGGCATTGCCCGCTAGAGGGCGACTCATCTTCGTGACGGCGGCTACGACCAAAGAATCCACGCCTGACCGCTTGCCAATGTCAGGAGCTTGAGGCGATAAAGGCACCCTCCGCACTGGATTTATCTTCGCCACGGGACGTGACATGTCAGCAGACCAGCGCTTCAACCTGATTGCCGAACAACTTGGTTACAGCTTTGATGGCGAGATCAAAATCGGCGGCAATTATGTGCCGCTGATTCGGCACAACGACGAGATTTACATCAGTGGGCAAATCCCCAGGGTTGGCGACACGGTAGTCGACACCGGACGCGCAGGGGCCGACACCACTCTGGCTCAGGCGCAACTGGCGGCGAAAGTCTGCGCGATGCGCGCGCTCGCCTTACTGCAACGCAGCGCGGGATCACTGGACGGGATCAAGCGGTTGCTGCGCATGAACCTGTACGTGCAATGCGCCCAGAATTTCACTCAGCAAAGCGAAGTGGCCGACGCGGCTTCTGAGGTGCTGTTCTTCGTGCTGGGCGACGTCGGTGCGCACACTCGCACGTCGGTCGGGGTCTATCAGTTGCCGAAGAACGCCACCGTTGAACTTGACCTGATCGCAGTGGTGTAAGCCATGTCCAGTGCATTCAGGATTGAACGTTTGCAGGGCCGGCACGCAGCGGCTTATCGAGATTTGATGCTGGACGCCTACACACGGCACCCCGAGGCATTCACCTCCTCCACAGAAGAGCGCGCGGCCCTGCCCTTGTCCTGGTGGGAAAACCGGCTCAATGCGGCAGAAGATGCCGGGCAAGTGGTGTTCGGCATCACTGACGGTGACGCCGTCCTGGGTGCGGTAGGGCTGACCTTCAGCAACCGGCAACGGGCGCGACACAAGGTTTTACTGTTCGGCATGTATGTGGTGGCCGAGCAGCAAGGCAAAGGTCTGGGCCAGTCACTGATCGATGCGGCGTTGAGCTATGCACGTAAGCGGCCACACACGTTGCTGGTACAACTGACTGTCAGTGAAAACAATGCATCAGCACGCAAGCTTTACGAGCACAACGGATTCGCATCATTTGGCCTGGAGCCATTGGCCGTAGCGACCGCAACCGGATTTATTTCCAAGGTCCATATGTGGCGGGAATTACGCGAGTCCTGACGCACGCTGGCCGCCTTCAACTTGCGTGCATGGCCCCGCCACCGCGCGGGATTGGTACCTTCGGTCTTGCTGAACATATGAGAGAAATGCGCCTGATCGCAAAACCCGCATTCGGCGCTGATTTGCGTGAGGGTCATTTCCGACTCTTTGATCAGTTGCTTGGCCTGCTCGATGCGCTGGTTGCGAATCCATTCCTGGGGGGACATGCCCGTGCTGCGCTTGAATGAGCGCGAGAAATGACTGCGCGTCAACTCGCAGGACGCTGCCAGAAAAGGCACAGAGACTTTCTTGCTCAGGTCAGCAGTGATGAGTTGTTTGACCAATGCCAACCGGCCAGGAGAAAGACCGCCGGTGACCGGCTCATTCAGCCCGTCGTTGACGTCGTGCAGCGGATTGTCCATGACGATAAAACCTTGCGAAATATCCTGGAGTCATCTTCGCAGTCGTCAGTTTTCTAACAACCCTCACGAGGGGAGCACAACGGCCATCAAGGTGCCTGATCAGGACAAACCTTGGCAGCACGGTGCTATCGAGCAGCACACACAAAACCTGTGGGAGCGAGGCTTGCCCGCGATGAGGGCACCGCAGATATCAGGTTCTATCGCATCCAGCCTTATCGCGGGCAAGCCTCGCTCCCACAAAGACCGCAAGACTATAACAAAGCAATCGATCAACCAAACTGCTGTCGATACTGGCTCGGTGTCAAACCCAGCCTGTCGCTGAACAGTGAGCGCATATAACGCACACTACCAAAGCCACTGCGGTGAGCAATTGTCTTGAGCGGCAGCACGGTGGTTTCCAGCAGATTGCGCGCCCGGTCCAGTCGAGCATTCTGGATGAACTCCATCGGCGTCATGTTCACTTCTCGGCTGAATACCCGAGCGAAATGTCGCGGGCTCATGGCTGCCATCGAAGCCATTCGCTCGATGCTGAACTCTTCGTCAAGGTGCTCGATGAGGTAGTTCTGTATCCGGGTGATCGGCGTTTCCTGCGTGGCAACAGTCGCCACCAGCGGGCTGAATTGCGCCTGACCGCCCTGCCGCTTCATTACCACCAGTAAAACCTTGGCGACATCCAGCGCGACTTTTCTGCCGTGATCTTCCGCTACGAGTGCCAGTGCGAGATCGATCCCTGCCGTGACCCCGCCAGAAGTCACCAGGCGGCGATCCTTGATGTAGATCTGGTCGGTGGTCACCTGAGCCGCCGGGAAACCCTTGATCAAGCGCTCGGTGTAATGCCAGTGAGTGGTGACGGTGTGACCGTCGAGCAAACCGGCTCTGCCCAGCAAAAAAGCGCCGGTGCAAATCGAACCGTAGAGAGTCGATTCCTGCGCCGCTCGCTGCAGCCAGGCCACCAGCGGCGGATGACTGTCGTTATAAGACCCCGGACCACCCGGTACCAGCAGCAGATCGAAGGCTGTCGGTGCAGTTTCAACGCAGACGTCAGGGTGAACCGTGACGCCATTTGACGCGCGAATGGCCGACGCCTGGGTGCCCACAGTGGTCAACTGATAGTGTCTGGAGGGCTCGAGATAGCGGTTTGCGATAGAGAACACCTCCATCGGCCCGGCCATGTCGAGCAACAGGAAGTCAGGAAACAAAACGATTGCAACGGTCTTCATGCTCTTACATCGCCCAAATCGAGTTCAACACCCTAAAGCAAAGGCCCGGGACCGCGGCTGCGTCGGTCCCGGGCCTTGACCCGTGCACATACTAACGTTTTGAGTGGCGCTTCGCCGCTATCGGCTGGCTCGCCAGTTTCAGACCTTTACGGCTCAGTCATCGAGGGTTTTAGGCGCACCTTTCGCTGGCTTGCCAGCCTTTTCCGCGCCGGGCTTGGCCTCAGGCACCGGTGCAACCGCTGCCGGAGCGGTGGCAGCCTTTTCTTCGGTTGGTAATTGATCAACCGTGGTGAACAAATCTTTCACGGAAACAGGGCCAAGCTGGTCGAGTTTTTTCTCACCGTCCTTGCCCACCAGAACGACCTTGGTTCCCCTGCTCGCCCCCAGTTTCAGCTCCCGAATCAGCGCCATGGTTGACTGAGGATCAAGGTCTTTACCGTCACGTTTGCCGATCATGGCAACCACCGTATAAAGCACCATGCCACGCTCTGCGAAACCCTTCTGGTTTTCCGGTTCCTTGAGCTCTTTTTGCAGGTTGACCAGTGTCGGGTCCAGTGTGCTCGGCGCGATAACAATCAATGGGCGCGACTTGCCGCGGTCCTGGTTCAGAGGGCTGTCGCTGTCAGCCGCGAGCAGAGGGCCCGCAGAGATAAGCAACGTGGCGAGGGTCAACGACCGGATAAACATAAATGGCTCCTTCAAACCTAGACAGGACACTAGTCGGGCTTTCGACGCTGTTTTAGATGTTTTGTTCTCATTGGGTATAGCTCAACAGCCGTCGCAACCCTTTTATTTAACGGGTGCGGACACCAGCTTCAGTCCGACAATGCCAGCCAGAATCAGCAAAAAACACAAAATCCGCAACACACTGCGATCTTCGCCCAGTACCAGCATGCCGTAAACCGCAGTGCCCAACGCACCGATTCCGACCCATACAGCATAAGCCGTACCGACCGGAATGGTGCGGGTCGCCACAGACAGCAGGTACATGCTCAGACAGATGAAAAAACCGCAGAACAGACTGGGCAACAGCCGGGTAAAACCATCGGTACGGGGCATTACCGCGGCATAGATGATTTCGCAGGCACCTGCGAATAACAGAAACATCCAGCTCATCGAACTTCCTCGGAATGGTTTTCTTTAGTTGGCGTCGGGACAAAATAGCGGTGCCAGAGCGGTTGGTGCAAGGTTGAAAGCCGGTCCCAGTGAATTGCGCAGCTCCCACAAAAACTGCATTCCAAACCGCCTCCTGGCACCTTCCCACAAGTTTTATCTGTATATCCATACAGATAAAACTTGCCGAAAACGTCCTTACTGCTCATGCTGTGCCCCCATCAAAACCCGTAAAAAACGATGGTACCCATGCGGTTGTTTCTGTGCGAAAAACCCTCCCAGGCCAAAGATATCGCCGCTGTACTAGGCGCGAGTCGACGTGGTGATGGCTGCTGGGTGGGGCCCAACGCTACGGTGACGTGGTGCATCGGCCATCTGCTGGAAACCGCGCCACCTGACAGTTACGACGCTCGCTACAAACGCTGGGTGCTGGATGACCTGCCCATCGTTCCGGAAAAATGGAAGATGCTGGTCAAGCCACGCACGGCCAGTCAGTTCAAAGCGGTCAAACGCCTGTTGGGCGAAGCCTCCGAACTGGTCATCGCCACCGATGCCGACCGCGAAGGCGAGATGATCGCCCGGGAGCTGGTGGACCATTGTCGTTATCGCGGACCGATACAACGCCTCTGGCTCTCGGCGCTCGACGATGCCTCAATCCGCAAGGCCTTGAACGCCCTCAGGCCAGGCGCCGAAACCTTCAGCCTTTACCACTCGGCGCTGGGACGCTCACGGGCAGACTGGCTGATCGGCATGAACATGAGTCGCCTGTTCACCCTCCTCGGCCGCCAGTCGGGCTATCAAGGCGTATTGCCGGTGGGACGCGTACAAACCCCGACGCTGCGGCTGGTAGTGGATCGTGATCGCAGCATCGCCGATTTCGTGCCCGTGCCCTTCTGGGCTATCGATGTGCAACTGCTCCACGCTGACCAGCCCTTCACTGCTCAATGGCGTGCCGCTGCAGATGTCTGTGACGACCAGGATCGATGCCTGAATCAGACGACTGCGCAGCAAGCCGCTGAAACCATGCGCAACGCGGCGACTGCCAGGCTTCTGAAACTGCGAACCGAACGGGTACGTGAAGCCGCGCCGCTGCCTTTCGACCTCGGTACGTTGCAGGAGGTATGTTCGAAAAAATTGGGTCTCGGCGCACAGGAAACACTGGACGTTGCTCAAGCGCTATATGAAACCCACAAAGTCATCACCTATCCACGCAGCGACTGCGGTTACCTGCCAGTCAGCCAGCACAGCGATGCATCGAAGATCATTGCCGCACTGGGTCGCGCAGACCCGGCGCTGAACGAGCTGCTCAAACACCTTGATCCAGGTCGCCGCTCTCGGGCCTGGAACGACGCAAAAGTCAGCGCTCACCACGGCATCATCCCCACCGGCGCGGGCAAATCCCTCGATCAACTGACCGGCAAATACCGCGCAGTGTTTACCTTGATTCGGGCCCGTTACCTTGCGCAGTTTCTGCCCAACCATGAATACGATCGCACGCAGGCCGACTTCGACTGTGGCGGTGAAAAGCTCCGGGCGACCGGCAAGGTGATCGTCGAACCAGGCTGGAAGCGCGCATTGCCGGAAGCTCTGACGCCCCCAAAAGGTCGGGAAGCGCCCGCACCGCAAGCCTTGCCAAAGCTGACCGAGGGCAGCGATTACGCGGTCGACAACGTCACTCTCAAGGATCTCTGGACCCAGCCACCCAAGCCGTTCACAGAAGGTGACCTGATCAAGGCGATGAAGAATGTCGCCCGTCTGGTGGAAGACCCGCGCCTCAAACAGAAACTCAAGGACACTACCGGGATCGGCACAGAAGCGACACGTGCTGGCATCATTCAGGGCTTGCTGGATCGAGGTTATCTGAGCAAGAACGGCAAAGCCCTGGCGGCGACACCGGCTGCATTCAGCCTGATCGACGCGGTGCCCCGCGCAATCGCCGATCCGGGCACTACAGCCATCTGGGAACAGGCGCTGGACATGGTCCAGGCTGGCGAGATGAGTCTCGAAGAGTTTGTCGCCCGGCAGGCCACCTGGATGAGCAAGCACATCAGCCGCTGTATGGGCACGCGCATGGTCATTACCGCATCTGCAAGTCCTGCCGGAGGCAAGCCGCCATGGAAAGGCAAACGCAAGACCGGCAAGCGCAAACCTGCGGGCACCAGTACCGCCAAGCCACGACGTGCAGCCAAAACTGCCAGCAAACCGTGATCGGGTATAGGATGCCAGCTGTAACCCACTCACTTGCAAGGAGTTGACGCTTAATTGATTCACCGGTTGAATGGCGATGCCTGCTCAGGTGCGCACAATCAGCCGCACCTCAATAATCAAGAGCAGCAACTCAGACAAGGAGGATATTGAGTCAACCCGGTTTGTCGGCCCGCTTAAACCGTGGTGTTGGCTTTTGCCCCACGGTATTCAACAAGACACTTGCCCGCCCTGCCGCCTTTTCGTGCAGGGAAACGCAGGGTCTCACTATTCAGATGCGCGTGAGCCCGACTGGCTCACCGGCATTTCTTCAAGGGAATTCAGAATGCCCCCAAGACAAGTAATCAACGCCTCGGTCAGTCCCAAGGGCAGCCTCGAAACACTGTCCCAGCGCGAAGTACAGCAACTCAGCGCCGCCGGTTCAGGCAGCATTTACACCCTCTTCCGCCAGTGCGCCCTGGCTATTCTCAACACCGGCGCGCATGTCGATAACGCCAAGACCATTCTTGAGGCCTACGAGAGTTTCGAAGTCCGCATTCACCAGCAGGATCGTGGTGTACGCCTTGAGCTTCTCAATGCGCCCGCCGATGCATTCGTCGACGGCGAAATGATCGCCAGCACTCGTGAAATGCTGTTCAGCGCCTTGCGCGACATCGTTTACACAGAGAGCGAGCTGGACAGCCAGCGCATTGATCTCGAAAGCTCCCAAGGCATCACCGACTACGTGTTTCATCTGCTACGCAACGCTCGCACGCTGCGTCCGGGTCTTGAACCGAAGATGGTGGTTTGCTGGGGCGGTCACTCGATCAACACCGAAGAGTACAAATACACCAAGAAAGTGGGCCATGAACTTGGCCTGCGTAGCCTGGACATCTGCACCGGTTGCGGTCCCGGCGTGATGAAAGGCCCGATGAAGGGCGCGACCATTGCCCACGCCAAACAGCGGATCAACGGAGGTCGATATCTGGGCCTGACCGAACCCGGCATCATCGCGGCAGAAGCGCCTAACCCGATCGTCAACGAGTTGGTGATCCTGCCCGATATTGAAAAACGCCTTGAAGCCTTCGTGCGCGTTGGCCACGGCATCATTATCTTCCCGGGTGGTGCGGGCACCGCAGAAGAGTTCCTTTACCTGCTGGGCATCCTCATGCACCCGGACAACCACGACCTGCCTTTCCCGGTGGTGCTGACCGGTCCGAAAAGCGCTGCGCCGTATCTGGAACAACTGCACGCGTTTGTAGGCGCGACCCTGGGCGAATCGGCTTACAAGCACTACCAGATCATCATCGACGACCCGGCTGAAGTGGCCAGGGAAATGACTGCCGGGCTCAAGACCGTCAAACAGTTCCGCCGTGACCGCAATGACGCGTTCCACTTCAACTGGCTGCTGAAAATCGACGAAGGCTTCCAGCATCCGTTTGATCCGACCCATGAAAACATGGCAGCCCTGCAGTTGAGCCGATCATTACCGCCGCATCAACTGGCGGCCAATCTGCGTCGTGCGTTCTCGGGGATTGTCGCCGGTAACGTCAAAGACAAAGGTATTCGTCTGATCGAGCAACATGGGCCATACGAAATCCATGGCGACAACGAAATCATGGAACCGCTGGATCGACTGCTGCACGCGTTCGTCGAACAGCACCGCATGAAGCTGCCAGGTGGCGCGGCGTATGAGCCCTGCTATCGGGTGGTGACTTGAGGGCTGTTGTGAGTTATTGATTGATCGTACTGCGGCTATTCGTTTAGCTGAAATACGGCTCCAAAGTTAAACCTCAGCGCCTGAATCGTCGGAGTGCCGCCCAGACCAAGCCTCGCTCCCACATGAGATTGCATACCCTGTGGGAGCGTGGCTTGGTCTGGGCGGCACTCCGACGATACAGTCACCGCAAAATTAACCGGAATGCCAGATAAAGCCGCTCAGCTACATACCTCTTCAAGCGTCAACGTCATTGGCAACACCTCAGCCTTCAGGCCGCGTCCTCCCACCCCAGTACACGACGCCAGCGTCTTGCAAACCCCCAACACAATCTCATCGATCTCCTGCTCATTGACGGTCAACGGCGGTAACAGACGAATCGTCTTGCCCCGCGTGACGTTAAGCAGCAGGCCATGCTCGTGTGCGGCAATCGCTGCCAGATTTGCCAATGGTCGGGTCAACTCGACGCCCACCATCAAGCCCCTGCCACGAATATCCAGAACATCCGGGTGTTCACTCAGGGCGGCGCGCAATCCGGCCAGCAACCGTTCGCCCTGCAACCGGGCGTTATCCAGCAGGCCCTGATCCTTGAGAATATCCACGACTGTACAGCCAGCCCGGCAAGCCAGCGGGTTGCCGCCGAACGTGCTGCCATGGCTGCCCGGCGTGAACAGCTCAGCCGCTTTGCCTCGCGCCAGGCAGGCACCGATGGGGATGCCATTGCCCAGGCCTTTGGCCAATGTCATTACGTCCGGGACGATGCCTTCATGCTGGAACGCGAACCACCGCCCGGTGCGGCCCATACCGGTTTGAATTTCATCCAGCATCAACAACCACGCGCGCCGACTGCACAACTCACGCAAGGCCTTCAGATAACCCGGCGGAGCCAGTTGCACGCCACTTTCGCCCTGAATAGGCTCCAGCAAGATGGCCGTGATGCGATGGCCATAGGTCTTGCATATCTTGTCCAGTGCGGCGAGATCGCCAAATGGCACTTTGACGAAATCACCCGGTAACGAATTGAAACCCAACCGCACGGCAGGCCCATCACTGGCAGACAAGGTCCCCAGCGTCCGACCGTGGAATGCATTGTCCATCACGACCACCAGCGGCTTTTCAATGCCTTTGTGCCAGGCATACAGCCGGGCCAGCTTCAACGCCGTCTCATTGGCTTCCGCGCCGGAGTTATTAAAAAACGCCCGGTCCATGCCCGCCAGCCCGGTCAACTTCCGAGCGAGCTCCTGCTGCCACTGAATGCTGTACAGGTTAGAAGTGTGCATCAGCAAGCCTGCCTGCTCACTGATCGCCGCCACCAGCCGGGGGTGCGAATGACCGACGTTGGTAACAGCAACACCCGCCACCGCATCCAGATACTCGCGACCTGCCTCATCCCACAGGCGAGTGCCAAGGCCGCCAGTGAAACTTAGCGTCAACGGAAGGTAGGTGCTCATCAGGCAAGTGGCGGTCATGTTCGAAACTCCATCTCAGGCGTGTTTTTTTCCAGTATCGTTAGCAACCTGAGCTGGATAAACGGCGATTTCCTTCAATGATTTAAAAGTAAGGCTTGATAATGGATTTGCTCCAGGCAATGTCGGTGTTTGTCAAAGTGGTGGAAACCGGCAGCATGACGGCCGCTGCACTCGAGTGCGGTATGTCGACCACCATGGTGGGCAACCATTTGCGCGGGCTCGAACAACGACTGGGGGTCAGCCTGCTCAAACGCACCACGCGTCGCCAGGGGCTGACTGAGTTTGGCGCTACGTACTACCAGCGTTGTGTGGATGTTCTGGCGCTGGTTGCCGATTCGGAGCAATTGGCAGCGCAATCCCAGGACATCCCCCAAGGGACCTTGCGCATTACTGCACCGTTTACATTCGGCTCGGAAAGCCTCGCGCCGGCGCTAAGCGAGTTCATCCGCCGCTACCCGCAAATCAAGCTGGATATTGTGTGGAGCAACGAGCGCATGGATTTGATCGGTCAGGGGTTCGACGCGGCGATTCGTCTGGGCCAGATTCATAGCTCAAGCCTGATTGCCAGGCCCTTGCAGGATTACACCCTAACCCTGTGCGCAGCACCGTCGTATCTGCAACGTCGCGGCACACCCGTCGAGCCTATGGATTTGCAGCAGCATGATTGCCTGGCGTTTGCCTACCCGGCCGGAGATGACTGGAGTTCAGTCGAAAAACACTGGCGACTAACGGGGGCTGAAGGCGAAATATTAGTGCCGGTCAGCGGCCCGATCACCATGAACACCTCTGCGGGACTGCACAAAGCTGCACGCGCCGGAGCCGGGATCGTGATGATGCCTGACGCGCTGGTTCAGGAAGATCTGGAAAACGGCAAGCTGATCGCCCTGCTACCTGACTACCAACTTCCATGCCGCCCCATGCACCTGCTTTACGCCCAGGATCGCTACCGCTCGCCGAAGCTACGCAGTTTTGTCGACTATGTCGTGGAATTATGGGGTCGGCCTGTTTGACAGTTGTCGCCGAGTCGCCCGCGTCCATGGCACCGCGCTGTCTCGCGGCAACCAAGGACCCTGTAGGAGTGAGCTTGCTCGCGATAGCGTCGGTTCAGGCGATAAATTCGTCGACCAAAAAACCGAATCGCGAGCAAGCTCACTCCTACAGGTCCAGCATCTGCCTGACACATCGCTAGGTCGCACACCACATGAAATATCTGTAGGAGCGCACGAGCAACGCGAGGCCGCGATGGCGGTGTGTCAGGCAAACCGTCATCGCTGGCCTCGTAACCTCGGTGAGCTCCTACAGGTCCAGCATCTGCCTGACACATCGCTAGGTCGCACACCACTGAATTATCTGTAGGAGCGCACGAGCACCGCGAGGCCGCGATGGCGGTGTATCAGGCAAACCGTAATCGCTGGCCTCGTAACCTCGATTGTTGTGGCTCAATATTTATGGACCATGATGTAGGAGTATCAACCTAAGGAAGCATCATGGGATTTCGGGTCGTTACAGCCGAAGAAAAAGCCGAGGCTATTCGCCTTGTCGTTGAGTTGAATTACTCAGTGCCTAAAGCGTGTGAGCAGACTGGCGTAGGGCCTACCGCGTTGCGGCGCTGGGTTTCACGGTGGCGCAAGGAGCAGGTAGGAGCCGCGCAAACTACCCGGCCTCAGGATCAAGATCTCATCGACTCGCTGCAGGCCAGATTGGCACTGCTGGAGGCCGAGAACGATGTTTTAAAAAAGCAGTTGCCCTCTCATCTAAAGGTGCTGTTTGGCCGAAGAAAATGATTGAGGGCGCTACAAAGAAGCTGTCGGTTCGACGCTTGTGCTGCGTACTGAGCATACCTCGCAGCAGTTATTACGCCATGCGTCGGCCTCGAGCTAAACGCAGTATCGAGCCGCAGTTAGAGAAGAAGATCCGGCTTTTGCACAAAGAACATCGAGGCGCGCTGGGCAGTCGCGGATTTGTTAAAGCGCTGAAGGCACAAGGCGTCCAAATGGGGCGTCATCGTATGCGCAGCTTGATGAAGAGTCTGGGTTTGGTGAGGCGTCGGGCACAGCATGCGCACTATCGACGGGCTACCAAACCGTCCAACATTGCGCCCAATGTGCTGGCACGACGCTTTAACCCTGAACATCCCAACACGTTCTGGGCGGGAGACATTACCTATATCCGTGTCGGTGGTAGTTGGCTGTACCTGGCAATTGTGATGGATCTTTTCTCGCGCAGGATCGTTGGCTGGGCGTTTTCAAGGACGGCCGATACCGAGCTTTCATTGCAGGCTTTACGACTTGCGGTGGGGCTGCGCCGACCTTCTTCCGAGCTGGTGTTTCACTCGGATCAGGGATGCCAATACACCGCTGACCGCTTCGTTAGCTATCTGGCCGAGAAGCAAATCGTGCAGAGCATGAGTCGGCGCGGAAACTGTTGGGACAATGCGGTAGTGGAACGCTACTTCCGATCACAGAAACACGATTGGTCACCTGAGAACGGTTACTCGAATCACTTCGAGGCAGAACGAGACGTGATGGATTTTATTGCTCACTACAACCATCGACGTTGCCACTCTGCCTCGAATAACCTGCCGCCAGCTGTTTTCGAAAAACTGGCGGCCTAACACTCCTACGGAACGGTCCAAAAAAACTGGACCATTACAGATGGGCTCCTACAGGTCCAGCATCTGCCTGAACATCGCTAGATCGCACAGCACATGAAAATCTGTAGGAGCGCACGAGCACCGCGAGGCCGCGATGGCGGAATGTCAGGCATACCGTCATCGCGGGCCTCGTAATCTCCGTGAGCTGCAGGCCGACTATTCAATTAATCCCTACCGCGCCGCATCCCCCCATCGATACTCATGAGTAATCTCATCGAGCTGCGTCTTCAATGACTCATCCAGCACAAAATCTGCCGCAGCCAGGGTGTCATCCAGTTGCTCCGGACGACTCGCTCCGATGATTGCCGAAGTGATCACCGGATTGGCCAGCACCCATGCAACAGAGGTAGTGGTCATGGGTTTGCCCGCCTCGTTGAGCAAGGCCTTGAGCCGCTCGATACTCTGGAACTCACGCTCATGCCAGTAGCGCTGCTGATATATCTCCCCCGCCTCGCCCACACTCGCCGTGAAACGACCATCGCTGGGCGTGCGTTCCAGCGCATGCTTGCCGGTCAGCAAACCGCCGGCCAGCGGGTTATAGGGAATGACCGCCAGCCCTTCTTCTTTGGCCAGAGGCAACAACTCGCGCTCGATCTGGCGGAACAACAGGTTGTAGCGCGGCTGAATGGAAACGAAGCGGGTCAGCCTCAGGTAGTCCGCCCTTCCCAGCATCCTCGCCATTCGATAAGCCAGGAAGTTCGACACCCCGATATAACGCGCCTTGCCATGCTTGACGATGATGTCCAGCGCCTCAAGGGTCTCATCCAGCGGGGTCAGCGGGTCATCCATATGCAATTGATAAAGGTCGACATAGTCGGTGTTCAATCGTTTGAGCGAAGCTTCAATGGCATCGAGCAGGTGCTTGCGCGAATTACCCTTATTCCAGGCCGCGGGCCCCATGGAGCCACTGGCCTTGGTGGCGAGGATGAAGCGGTCACGTTTACCTTTGAGCCAGCTGCCAACCACTTCCTCGGTTCGCCCCACTGCATCGAATTTGGCACCGAGTGGGTAAACGTCCGCCGTGTCGATGAAGTTCACCCCGGCATCCGTGGCGTGATCAATGATTCGGTGTGAAACCTGAGCGTCAGTCTGCAAGCCAAAGGTCATGGTTCCCAGACAAAGCCGGGAAACACTGAGGCCTGTCCGGCCGAATTGACGATATTGCATGCTGCTTCTCCTTCGGGCTTCGAAAACTCAAGCCCCTGAGGATAGCCGTGCAAGATGCTGCTGTGGGGACCGCTCATCAAGCCTGACCAAATGAGGGGTGTTCAGTGTCCAGAAGCCCTGGGGATAAGAAAAGTTCCAAGTATTCAAGACAAATTATTTCCTGGTTTGAAATTGCACTGCTACGCTTTTTCCTGACCCTCAATCGGGGAATCCCTAGTAAACACAGGTAATGGACACCCCCAGAACAACACAGGTGCGCCAACTCACCCTCGAATGAAGCAGTCGTCGTCAAATCGACTGACGATTGACGCCATTAATGTGACTAAAGTCTCAGTCGTGTTTGCAGATAACAAAGTATTCGCCATTTCTCCTTATTGAGTCGTTCAAGGATCGAACCATGATGCAGAGCCAAAACGGTAGTTCTCCTGTTCAAGGCCGCCAGACGCTCTTCCTGTGGTTTCCACTGGTGCCTGCTGCTGCAGGATGTGCCGCGCTGTTGCTGTCGGCCTCTACCCAATTGAACATGGGTCTGAGTGCCGCGGTACTGGCTGTCGGTGTTGCCACGGGGTTGTTCGCGGCGGCCAGTCAAAACCGGAAACTGCAGGCCATTGCCATCGCTGCGGGCTTGCAACAACAGCAAACTGCCAATAGCGCATCGCTGAAATCCAGCGCGCAGATCAATGAAGTCCTGCTGGGCGCGATGCCCATCTGGGCCAAGCAAGTCGAAAGCTCACGGGAGCAGACCGAAACCGCCATCGTCACCCTGACCGGGCGCTTCACGGGCATCTCTTCGCGGCTGCAGGAAACGGTTCATGCGTCGCAACATGCGGCGGGTGATCTTGGCGGTCAAAGTGGCGATGGTGCGCTGCAAGTACTCGCGCAAAGCGACAGCGATCTGGTGCAGGTCATCGATTCTCTCAAGGCCACGCAGACCAGCCGTGACGAAACCCTGGCTCAGGTTCGCAACCTCACTGCTTACACCGGTGAATTGCGCACAATGGCCGCCGACGTCGCAGCCATCGCCGCACAAACCAACCTGCTGGCACTCAACGCAGCCATTGAAGCGGCCCGCGCGGGCGAAGCCGGGCGCGGTTTTGCGGTGGTCGCCGACGCCGTGCGCAGCCTGTCGAGCAAGTCCAGTGAGACCGGTCAGCAGATGTCCGCCAAGGTCGACATCATCAACAGCGCCATCAACCAACTGGTGCAGGCCGCTTCCAGTGGCGCGGACCAGGACAGCAACTCGGTAGCGAACTCCGAGAACACCATTCAGCGCGTACTGGAGCGCTTCAAGAGCGTGACCGAGCGCCTCGCCGAGTCCGCCGAAATGCTTCAACAGGAAAGTTTCGGTATCCGTGACGAAATGACAGAAGTGCTGGTCAGCCTGCAATTTCAGGATCGGGTCAGCCAGATACTGGTTCATGTGCGCGACAACATTGACGACCTGCACGCCCATCTTCAGCAGGCGACGCAGGCACCTGACCAGGCCGTGGCGATTGATGCACGCAGCTGGCTCGCGCGTATGGAAGCGACCTACGCCACCGACGAGCAGCGCAACACGCACCACGGCAGCAGCGCCGGACAACAGAATTCACAAGAAATAACCTTTTTCTAGGAGAGCCACATGGCTAAAAACATTCTGGTCGTCGACGACTCCAGCAGCGTTCGACAAGTGGTCGGCATCGCCCTGAAAAGCGCAGGTTATGACGTTATCGAGGCGAGCGATGGCCGTGACGCCCTGAGCAAGCTCACCGGGCAGAAAGTGCACCTGATCATCAGCGACGTGAACATGCCAAACATGGACGGCATCACCTTCGTCAAAGAGGTCAAGAAGCTGCCGAACTACAAGTTCACCCCGATCATCATGCTGACCACCGAATCTCAGGAATCGAAAAAAATGGAAGGCCAGGCAGCAGGCGCAAAAGCCTGGGTGGTCAAGCCGTTCCAGCCAGCACAAATGCTCGCGGCTGTTTCCAAGCTGATTCTGCCCTGATTGCCTGCTACTTGATGCCTGATACCAGGAGGTTGTGATGCCGCTTGCATGTGAAATTCTCAATGACACGGCACACGTGAACATCGACGGTGAGCTGACGATTTACACCGCCTCGGACTTGTCCGCTCAGTTGCTTCCGCGACTGGGCGCAACGCCGCAGATGCAGATCGATCTTTCGCAGATCACCGAAATGGACGGCGCAGGCTTGCAACTGCTGATCATGGTTACCCGCGAGGCCTCGAAGGCCGGGACGGCACTGACCCTGACCGGGCATAGCAATGCGGTACTGGAAACCCTGCAACTGAGTGGTATGGGCCCGTCGGTTTGACTACCGACTCGCCCGGCTGCTGCAGCTGACATCACCAAAGGGAACTGAGCGTGAGCATTAATCTCGACCAGGCATTACAAACGTTCATCGTCGAGGCTCGCGAGCTGTTGGAGGCGATGGAAGAGTCATTGCTGCAACTGGAAAGCGAACCCGGCGATGCCGACGCGATTGGCGCCATCTTCCGGGCAGCGCACACTATCAAAGGCTCGGCGGGTCTGTTCGGGCTCGACCCGATTGTCAGCTTTACGCACATCGTCGAAGACGTGTTGGACCGACTGCGCGAAGGCAGTGTTTCAGCCGACGCAGGCCTGATAGCGGTGCTGCTGAAATCCGGCGATCACATGCTCGAACTGATTGATGTCGTCGCCAGTCAGGGCGGCCAGCTGCAAGCTCCGGCACTGGCTCGTGAAGCCGAACTGCGTAAAAGCCTTCAGGCTTATCAGGCCCCTGCGAATGTCAGCAACGATGAGCTGGAAGTCATTCCGGACGCTGAAGTCCACGCCGAACAGACCCATGCCGTGCTTTGGCATATTTCCCTGCGCTTCGGTCACGACGTGTTTCGCAATGGCATGGACCCTTTGTCGTTCCTGCGTTTCCTGAACACGCTGGGTGAGATCGTCACGGTGCAGACGCTGACCGACAACTTGCCAACACTGGAAGCCTGGGATGCAGAGTCTTGCTATCTGGGCTTCGAAATCGACTTCTATTCCAGTGCGACCCACGCCGCCATCAACGAAGTCTTTGATTTCGTGCGCGAAGACTGTCTCGTTGAAATCACCAAAGCCGACACTGAGAGTCAGCAGGACTGCTCGGGCACTGAACTGATGTCCCAGTCACCAACCATCGCCGATCAAGGCACCGGCATGGTTGCCATGGGCGAGTTGCTGGAAGATCAGCGCTCGGTGCCACGCGTACCGGCCAACGTCTCCAATGAAAAACAGCTTGCCAGCGACAAGCCCGCCGAGAGCAAAGGCAAAGATGGCCGCTACGTCCGGGTCAACGCCGACAAACTCGACGAACTGATCAATCTGGTCGGTGAACTGGTGATCGCCAGTGCGGGTGCCACCCTGATCGCCCGTACGTGCGACAACGACCCATTGCAAGAGTCCACCTCGACAGTTTCCGGGCTGGTAGAAGAAATTCTCGACGGAGCGTTGCGTCTACGGATGATCCCCATTGGCGACACATTCAACCGGTTCCGCCGTGTTGTACGGGATGTCAGCCAGGAACTGGGCAAAGACATCGACCTGATGATCAGCGGTGCCGAAACTGAACTGGACAAAACCGTTGTCGAGAAAATCGGCGACCCTCTCATGCACCTGCTGCGAAACTCCATGGATCATGGCATTGAAAGTGCCGAGGCGCGTCTTGCCGCCGGTAAGCCTGCCAAGGGCCATCTGCACCTCAATGCCTACCATGACTCGGGCAGCATCGTCCTGGAAATCGCCGACGATGGCGCCGGACTGAATCGCGACCGGATTCTGGAAAAAGCCCAGGAACGCGGCCTGATAGCCCCCGGCGCGACGCTGACCGATCAGGAAATCTACAACCTGATTTTCGAACCAGGCTTCTCCACCGCCCAAGCGGTCACCAACCTTTCAGGGCGTGGCGTCGGCATGGACGTCGTCAAGCGCAACATTACCCTGCTGCGCGGCACCGTCGATCTGGACAGTAAACCGGGGCAAGGCACCGTCATACGCATTCGTTTGCCGCTGACACTGGCCATTATCAACGGCTTCCTCGTCGGTATCGGTCAATCCACCTACGTGATCCCGCTGGACATGGTCCAGGAGTGCATCGAACTCAGCGAGGACGACCGTCAGATCAGCCGCGAACAGGGTTATCTGGACCTGCGCGGTGAAGTGCTGCCATTGGTTTATCTGCGTGACCACTTCCACCACGACGGCCCTGCCGCTCGCCGCCAGAATGTAGTGGTGGTGCGTTATGCCGATCACAAGGCGGGACTGGTTGTAGACGACCTGCTGGGTGAATTCCAGACCGTGATCAAACCGTTGGGCAAGCTGTTCGGCGCACTGCGCGGCATCAGCGGCTCAACCATTCTGGGCAGCGGCGCCGTCGCATTGATTCTCGATGTTCCTGCTTTGCTCAGCCAGATCGTACACCTTGAAACACGCTACACCTCTAATCCAGCCCAATCGCCAGCCACTGCCCGTTGATGCATCCGCATTTCCATGGAGGTAACACCCGATGAAATGGTTTTACGATCTGAAGATCGCCACGAAGTTGATCGCGTCATTTCTCACGGTGCTCGCCCTCACCGCAGTCATGGGCGTTTTCTCCATCATTCAGCTGGGTCAAGTGAATGACACCGCCAGCGACATTCGCGATAACTGGATGCCGTCCATGCGTGCGGCGTCCGCCATGCGCTTCCAGGCGGCCAATTACCGCCTCAAGGAAAACCGCCACATCAGCACCGAATCCACTCAGGAAAAAACGACCGCAGAGCAAGAAGCGGCGGAAGCGAGGAAGCAGTTTGAGAGCCGGGTCGCGGTCTATGAAAAACTCATTTCCGGGCCGGATGAACGCCAGCTTTTCGACACGATGATGTCTGACTGGGCCGCTTATCTGACCGTCAGCAAAAACGTGCTGGCCCTTTCCATGCAGGGTGCAGAAGCCGATGCACGTGCTCTGTTGCGGGGTGAGTCGAAACGTACTTTTGACCTGGTGACAGCGGACCTGCAGAAAATGGTCGAGTTCAACGACGCCGGTGCTGAAAAAGCCAATGTGCTGGGTAATGAGCTGTACGCAACCGCGCGGATTTCGATCATCGCAGTGTTGATCTCGGCGCTAATCGTCGGCCTGGGTCTGGCGTTATTTATCTCGCGAGTCATTTCCCGCCCATTGAAAGAAGCGGCGATTGTTGCCGAACAACTGGCCGAAGGTAATCTTAACGTCCATATCAACCCCGGCTCGAAAGACGAAACCGGCATGGTGATCAACGCCATGCAAAACATGGTCGGCAAGCTCTCGCACATCATCGGTGAAGTGCGCAACGCAGCAGACAATCTGGCCAGCGCCTCTGAAGAAGTCAGCGCCACCGCTCAGTCCATGAGCCAGGCCACCAGCGAACAAGCGGCCAGTGTGGAAGAGACCAGCGCCTCCATCGAACAGATGAGCGCCAGCATCAACCAGAACACCGAAAACGCCAAAGTCACCGACGGCATGGCCAGCAAGGCTGCCAAGGAAGCCACCGATGGTGGTGAGTCCGTGCAGCAGACCGTTGTGGCCATGAAGAAAATCGCCCAGCGTATCAGCATCATTGACGACATTGCCTATCAAACCAACCTGCTGGCCCTCAACGCGGCCATCGAAGCAGCGCGTGCAGGTGAGCACGGCAAAGGCTTCGCCGTAGTTGCCGCTGAAGTGCGCAAACTCGCGGAACGCAGCCAGGTCGCAGCACAGGAAATTGGCGAGCTGTCGTCCAGCAGCGTCGACATGGCAGAGAAAGCCGGCAACCTGCTCAATGAGATGGTCCCGTCGATCAACAAAACCTCGGATCTGGTTCAGGAAATCAGCGCCGCCTCCGAAGAACAGGCCGCCGGTGTCGCGCAGATCAACACGGCAATGACCCAGCTCAACTCGGTCACTCAGCAAAACGCGTCGAGCAGCGAAGAACTGGCTGCCACTGCTGAAGAGATGAGCAGTCAGGCTGAGCAACTGCAACAGGCCATGAGCTTCTTCACCCTGGACGCTGCGCCGAAAGCCGCCAGCCAGCCGGCGAAGTTCGATAACTCTTCAGGCACTACAAGCCGCAAGCCCTCTCGCCCGGCTCCACAAGCGCCGCAGAAGTCTTTTGCGTACAACATGGCAAGCACCCCGGATGAATCCGAATTCACTCGATTCTGAGCGGATCCACCCACTCGCTTGTCATGAAGGAGACAGACATGGGCGCAATCGCTACGACACGACAAAACGTGACGGTCGTTGAGGAACAGGAGCAGTACCTGACGTTCATGCTCGGCACCGAGATGTTCGCCATCGGGATCCTTGGCATCAAAGAAATCATCGAGTACGGCAATCTTACTGTCGTGCCGATGATGCCGGCCTTCGTCCGCGGGGTGATCAACCTGCGCGGCGCGGTGGTCCCGGTAGTGGACCTGTCGGCGCGCTTTGGCCGCCCCAACTCGACGATTACCCGTCGCAGTTGCGTGGTCATCATCGAAGCCAATACAGCGGACGGCCAGTCACAGGACATAGGCCTGCTGGTGGACACCGTGTCAGCGGTGATGGACATCCCCGCTTCGCAAATCGAACCACCACCGAGCTTCGGTGCAAAGATTCGTGCCGATTTCATCAGCGGTATGGCCAAGGTCGATGGCAAGTTCGTCATCGTCCTGGAAGTTGATCAGGTGCTGTCTATCGACGAAATGTCGAGTCTGGCCGCAGTCGATCAGATTCCGGCCATCGAAGCCGAACAACGCTGATCCGGGACGGCAGATATCGTGAACGGAACAGTGCTCAACGACAGGGAATTCAGTCAGTTTCAGTCCTGGCTGTACGGAGCCGCGGGCATCAGCCTGTCACCTGCGAAAAAAGCGCTGGTGGCGGGCCGCTTGTTCAAGCGCCTCAAGCACTATGAGCTGGAAAGCTACGGCGAATACTTCAAGCTGATCATGAGCGGCCAGCGCAGCGACGAACTTCAGGTTGCGCTGGATTTGCTCACCACCAATGAAACCTATTTCTTCCGTGAGCCCAAACACTTTGATTTTTTACGCCAGCAGGTATTGCCCAAAGCAACGCCGGGCAAGACTTTTCGGGTGTGGAGTGCAGCAAGCTCCTCAGGCGAAGAACCTTACAGTCTGGCAATGACCCTGGCCGAAAGCCTTGGCACCACGCCGTGGGAAATTATCGGCTCGGATATCAGCAGCCAGGTGCTTGCCAAGGCCCGTGCCGGGCATTACCCCATGGAGCGCGCCACCAACCTGCCCCAGCCCCTGCTGCACAAGTATTGCCTCAAAGGTATCGGTAAACAGCACGGTACTTTTCTGGTGGACCGTGGGTTGCGCAACCGGGTCAGTTTTATTCAGGTCAATCTAAATGAGGCTCTGCCGGAACTCGGCGAGTTCGACGTGATCTTTTTACGTAACGTGATGATTTATTTTGACCAGGAGACAAAGATCAAGGTTGTTGCCCGTCTGTTCCCTCGCCTCAAGTCCGGTGGGTATTTCATTGTCAGCCACTCTGAAAGCCTCAACGGCGTCAGCGATGCATTGAAACTGGTAGCACCCTCGATCTATCGCAAACCATGACTACCACCGTTGATGAAGTCTTTCTGGCGCCGGGCGATTTCCACTTCGCGACAAGCCCTACCCGCATACGCACGATCCTCGGGTCCTGCGTTGGCATCACATTCTGGCATCCGGTGCGCAAGATTGGCGCTATGTGCCACTTCATGCTGCCAACCCGGACCCACCGATGCGGCGTGCTGAACGGTAAATACGGTGACGAGGCGATCGAGATGTTTCTCGAGTACGCCAAGGCACACCGTACGGCGCCGGAAGACTATCAACTCAAGTTGTTCGGGGGCGGCGAGATGTTCCCCCACCATAAGCGCGGCGTGCATTACAGTGACGTTGCGCGGATGAACGTCCGTGCGGCACTGGAGCTTGCCAACAGACATGATCTGGATCTGATTGCACAGGACATGGGCAGTACAGGCTACCGCAACGTCATTTTCGACCTGTGCAACGGACATGTCTGGGTCAGACACAAACCAATAAGGACAACCACGGAACATGGCCACGAAAAAAATAAACGTACTGCTAGTCGATGATTCGGCGGTAGTTCGTCAAGTTCTGCTGGCCATCCTCAACGACACGCCTGATATCCATGTGATGGGAGCTGCATCGGACCCGATCTTCGCCATGGAAAAACTGGCCAAAGAATGGCCGGACGTGATCGTGCTGGACGTGGAAATGCCCCGCATGGACGGCATTACCTTCCTGAAGAAAATCATGAGCGAGCGTCCTACTCCGGTGGTGATCTGCTCCTCGCTCACCCAGAAAGGCGCCGAAACCAGCCTGCAGGCGATGTCAGCCGGTGCGGTGGAAGTCATCACCAAGCCCACTACCGGGTTAAAGAATTTTTTGCTGGAGTCTGCGGCGGAACTGGTCGGTGCAATTCGTGCGGCAGCCAACGCCAATGTCAAAAACCTTGGCCGACGAGCAGCAGCGCCAGTACTGACACCTGCGACACGCTTGAGCGCCGATGCCATTCTGCCTGCCGCGCAGGGTCACGCCATGGCCCAGACCACCGAACGCATCGTCGCACTGGGCACCTCCACCGGTGGCACTCAGGCCCTGGAAGCAGTGCTGACCGCCCTGCCCCGCGTCTGTCCGGGCATCGTTATCGTGCAGCACATGCCGGAGAAATTTACCGCGTCCTTTGCCGAACGTCTTAACGGTCTCAGCCAGATTGAAGTACGCGAGGCAAAGAATAACGACCGCATCCTGCCAGGCCTTGCGCTAATCGCGCCGGGCGGCAAACACATGATGGTCACCCGCAGTGGCGCGTTTTACCACGTACAAGTGGTGGATGGTCCGCTGGTAAATCGTCATCGCCCGTCAGTGGACGTGCTGTTTCGCTCAGTCGCCAGATTCGCTGGCAAGAACGCCACCGGCATCATCATGACCGGCATGGGCGATGATGGCGCCCGCGGCCTGAAGGAAATGCTGGACGCTGGCAGCTCGACCGTCGCTCAGGATGAAGCAACCTGCGTGGTGTTCGGCATGCCCAAGGAAGCGATCAAACTGAATGCCGCGCAACGCATCATGCCTCTACACGACATCCAGCACGCAATCCTGCACAAATAGCGTTTTTCTAATGCCTTGATGCGGTTTTGCAGCTTGCTCTGTGGGGCGCGGTCTACGATGCTGTTTGCAGACTGTCAGGCCGCCCTACGCCGCCTCGGGTCGTCACGGGAGAACAACAAATGAAAACCGTCGCACAACTGCTCAAGCTCAAGGCGTCTTCGAATCAGAAAGTCCACACCATCTCCCCTCATCAGATGGTGCTCGATGCGCTCAGGCTCATGGCCGAGAAAAACATCGGCGCGCTGCCCGTGGTCGACAATGGCAAGCTGGTAGGCGTAGTCAGCGAGCGCGACTATGCGCGCAAGATGGTCCTTCAGGGCCGCTCCTCGGTGGGCACCCCGGTCAGCGCGATCATGAGCAGCAAAGTCATCACCGTCGACTCCCAACAGAGCGTCGAAGCCTGCATGGGCATCATGACCGACAGCCACCTGCGCCACCTTCCGGTTGTGGAAAACGGCGAATTGCTGGGATTGCTGTCCATCGGTGACCTTGTCAAAGAGGCCATAGACGAGCAGGCCAGCCTGATTAAGCAACTGGAGCAATACATTCGCGGGGATTGATGCCTGCGCGCAATCTCACGGCGAATAATGACCCTGTAGGAGCGCACGAGCACCGCGATAGCGTTCTGCCTGACACACCGCCATCGCGGCCTCGCGGTGCTCGTGCGCTCCTACAAATCACTGGCGTGATTGCCTGGGTCTACGCCAGCTTGAAATGACCGCGCAACGCCGCGATGTGCTCTGGCCCGATGCCGCAGCAGCCACCGATCACCGAAGCGCCCTTCTCCACCCAGGTATTCGCCCACTTTGCATAGGCGTCAGGCCCCAAGTCTGCGCGGATCTCGTGCAAAGTGTCGTTGGCGCCTTCTTCTTCCACTTCCATTACCGGAAACGCGTTGGCATACACGCCCAACTCGATCTGCGCCGATTCTGCATCAATCACTTCACGCGCAGCCACCAGCGCAGAGGCCATGACTTCCGGCTGGCTGCAGTTGAACAGCACTGCTCGCGCACCCAGTTCGATGGCAACTGCTGTGGCCTCAGCCACCGTCTCGCCGGAGCGCAAACGAGGACCATGGTCTTCACCGTCTTCCAGGGTAAACGACAGCCACAAAGGCTTGTCGTCCTGCCCCAGCGCTTCACGTACAGCGCGTACTTCAGCGATCGAGCTTTGGGTTTCAGCCAGCCATACATCCACGCTAGCCTTCAGACCCTGAATCAGGATGCGATGGATCGCGACCGACTGATCATGATCGAACAGATCCGGACGATAAGAACCCAACGCTGGCGGCAACGACCCCGCCACCTGAATAGATTGATCGGCCTCTGCTGCAGCCTGACGTGCAAGCCGGCCCGCCAGCCCGGACAGCGCCGGAGCGTCCGCAGTGAAACGCTCTTCACCCAGATGAAACGGCACCAGCGCATAACTGTTGGTGGTGATAATCCGCGCCCCGGCATTGATAAAAGCCTGATGCGCCTTGAGGACAAATTCCGGTGCTTCGATCAGCGCCAGCGCCGACCACTCAGGCTGACGGAATGGCGCACCAATACGCATGAGTTCCCGCCCCATGCCGCCGTCAAGCAAGCGTAGCGGAATTGATTTTTCGATTGTGGACATGGGAACTCCTGAAAGCCGGGCGTCCGTTGCGGGAATACACAGGCAACGGCTGATTGAATTGAACAGTAAGAGCGTTTGATTAAACCCAAAAACCGTAGCTTATAACCAAAACAAAGTCGTATAGATCAATTAATAATTAAGGACATTTTTAATATCGCGTTTAAATATATACCAATTATTTGTATTCGATCTATTCGGTGATGTGATGAATCTACGTGCTGTTTTGCCTTTGAGTCTTGCCCTGCTGTCCGTCTGCTCTACCGCCATGGCCGGTGCGACGCTGGATAAAATCAATAAAAAAGGCGAAATGGTCGGCGTGATGATGGAGAACTACCCACCGTTTTCCTTCCTCAATGATCAAAACCAGCTCGACGGTTTCGACGTGGACGTGGCAAAAGCAGTCGCCGACAAGCTGGGCGTGAAGCTGCAACTGGCAACACCGTCCTGGGACGTCATTGCCGCAGGCCACTGGGGCAGCCGCTATGACGTGTGCATCTGCTCCATGACTCCAAGCGCGGCCCGCGCTCAGGTATTCAACTTCCCGGTTGAGTACTACCAGTCGCCAGCGGTCATCGTGGTCAACGCCAAGAATGATGCGATCAAGTCAGCCAAAGACCTTTCGGGCAAGAAAGTTGGCGTCATCAGCGCTTCGACCTACGAGGCTTACCTGAACAAGGATCTGGTCATTGAAGGTGCGGAAGACAAGCCGATCAGCTACCCGTTCGACGCTGTTCAGGCTGCACCGTATGACAACGAAACCGTGGCCTTTCAGGACCTAGCACTGGGCGCGGGTGTCCGTCTCGACGCGATGATCACCAACCTGATCACTGCACGTGAGCGTATCAATCAGGATCCACGCTTCAAGATCGCTGGCGAAACTCTTTACGCCGAACCCAATGTCGTCGCCACCGAAAAAGGCGATGCCGAATGGGATGCGAAGCTGACCAAAGTCATCGCCGAACTCAAGGCCGATGGCACGCTGGCCAAGATCTCCCAAAAATGGATCGGCTCTGACATTACCCAATGAGCGAGCATCAACCTGCCCCGCCAGACCTGAACGCCGGATCTTCGCGCCTGCTGCGAATTTTCGGCTTCAAAACGCGGCTGTACCTGACCTGGATGGTGATGCTCGGTCTGTGCATCGCGTTTTTCATGAGCTTCGACCTGAAGTTTTCGATCATCGCCGCGAAATGGGAATATCTGGTCGGCCTGCATCTGGCACCCAACGGCTTCCTGCAAGGCGCCGCGCTGACCCTCTTCCTGTGCTTCTGCTCGATATGGCTCTCGCTGATACTGGGCTTTGCCACGGCCCTGGCGCGCTTGTCCAAGAGTGCCGTGGCGTTTGGCATCGCCAGTTTTTATGCATCGTTCTTCCGTGGCACGCCGCTGTTGATTCAGATCCTGCTGATCTATCTCGGTCTGCCGCAACTGGGCGTGGTGCCGGGCGCGATCAGCGCGGGCATCATTGCCCTGTCCCTGAACTACGGCGCGTACCTGAGTGAGATCTTTCGGGCGGGCATCATCGGTGTTTCACCCGGGCAACGTGAAGCCGCTGCGGCACTGGGCATGCGCCCTGGCGTGGTGTTCTGGCAGATCACACTGCCGCAAGCCATGCGCACCATCATTCCGCCGACCACCAGCCAATTCATTTCCATGCTCAAGGACTCGTCCCTGATCTCGGTAATGGGTGTCTGGGAAGTCATGTTCCTCGCGCAGTCTTACGGCCGGTCGTCCTACCGTTATATCGAAATGCTGACCACTGCGGCGCTGATCTATTGGCTGCTGTCCATCGGACTGGAGTTGATTCAGGCACGTCTGGAGCGGCACTACGGCAAGGCTTACAAAAACCAGCGCTGAGTTGATCACGGCACCGTTCAGTCAACTCAGGTGCGGGTGGACCGATGCGATGGGCGCAGCTAACCTGTCGCCCTTGCACCCTGCCTCTAGAGACTGAAATGACGACCCAACTGGACACCGTATTCGAACGCCACGGCACCGACAGCAAAAAGTGGAGCCTGTATCCCGCCGACGTGCTGCCGATGTGGGTAGCGGACATGGATTTCCCGGTGGCCGAGCCGATCATTCAGGCGTTGCAGAAACGACTGGAGCATCCGCTGCTCGGGTACGGCGTGGCACAGGACAACCTGCGCCAGACGGTTGTCGAGTACCTCTGGCAGCGTTATGCCTGGCGTGTTCAGCCTGAAGAACTGGTGTTCCTGCCCGGCGTCGAGCCCGGCTTCAACATGGCACTCAACGCACTGGTTCCGGCCAACTCGGGCGTGGTCCTGCAAACACCCAATTACTCGCCCCTGTCCCACGCGCCGAATCACTGGCAGCAGCCGCGTATCGAATTGCCGTTCAAGGCTGATGCCCACGGCGAGTACCACACCGACATCGCTGCACTGAACGGCAAGCTGGCGAACGCCGGTGCCTTGTTGCTGAGCAACCCGCATAACCCGCTGGGCAAGGTTTTCAGTGGCGAAGAGCTGCACCTGATCGGCGAAGCATGCGTGAAGCATGACGTGCTGATCATTTCTGATGACATTCACGCCGACATCCTCTTCGATGGCCGCCGGCATGTGCCCATCGCCTCTCTCAGCCCGCAGATTGCCCAGCGCACTGTCACCCTGATGTCGGCGAGCAAGGCTTATAACATCGCCGGGCTGAAAACCGCTTTTGCAGTGATTCAGAATGAGTCTCTGCGTAAACGCTTCAATGCAGGCCGCTTGGGTCTGGTCGACAGCGTCAACGTGCTGGGTCTTGAAGCCACGCGAGCGGCCTACAGCGAATGCGGCGAATGGTTGAGCGACGTCAACGCGTACCTGCAGGCCAACCGTGACTATCTGGCGCAAGCGGTGAAAGAACGACTGCCCGGAGTGGTCATGCACCTGCCACAAAGCACCTACCTCGCCTGGCTGGATTGCTCCGCGCTGGGTCTTGACGATCCACAGCAGTTCTTCCTCGAACACGCCAAAGTGGGGCTGAGTGCGGGAGTGGAGTTTGGTGACGATTGCCAGCAGTTCGTGCGGTTGAACTTCGGTTGCCCAAGGGTCTTGCTGGAGGAAGGGTTGGCGCGGATGGAGCGCAGTTTGCGGGATCGGTGAAGAAACAAAAAACCGGCACATATTTCTGTTGGAGCGAGGCTTGCCCGCGAAGAATGATGACGCGGTGGGTCTGGTCAACCGCGTCGACTGGTTCGCGGGCAAGCCTCGCTCCAACAAAGCCATCGTTTGCAATGAACACAAAAAAGCCCGGTTAGCCGGGCTGTTCCTGTTCGGACCTCGCAATCAATAACGCTGATACTGCGAACCAAATTCTTTGCGGTTTTCTGCTACGACCACTTTCTTGTCCAGGTTCACTTCAGCGCGGTCGAAGGTCTTGTTACCGGCACCGGCAACGCGGACTTCAGGAGTAACGACGCTGGAACGATCTGCAACCTTAGTGGCCGCAGCGACAGTCTGGGTCGGCGAAGTACTGGCAAAAGCGCCGGTAGCGGTCAGGATCGAAAGGGCAAAGCTCAAAGCGATAGTGCGTTTCATGATGTGGCTCCAATAGTTGTTTCGAAGTGATGGGGCCAATCTAAGGTCACAACCGCGTTATGAAAAACCACCCTTTAAAATACTGATTATCAGCCTCGTTGATGCTGGAGCGCGAGGTGTCTGGCTCGCGCTTCCCCAGCAACAGCGGGACTTTTATCACTTGATGGTCACTGGGGCTTGCGCAACAGAACCCGGGTGACACGTCGTTCTTCGACACCCACAACCGTCATGTCCCAGCCTTCCCAATCGAGCTTGTCGCCGATCCTCGGCAAGCGATCCAGCAGGCTCATCACCAGACCGGCAAGGGTCTGATAATCCTCGGTCGCATGGGCCTGAAAACCGACCCGCTCACGCACCTGGCTCAGGTTAAGGCCGCCAGAGACGATGAAACCATCGTCCTCGGCCACCACATCCGGACCTTCCACTTCGCTGGCATCCGGCAGCTCACCCGCGATGGACTCCAGAATGTCGGTCATGGTCAACAAGCCGATGAAATCGCCGAATTCGTTGACCACAAAAGCGATGTGCGTTGACTCTTTGCGCATCTGCTCAAGGGCGTTGAGGATCGAAAAGCTGTCCAGCAGGTTGATCGCTTTGCGCGCCATAAACTCCAGATTTGGCTCATTGCCGGCCAGCAGTTCCTTGAGCAACTCCTTCTTGTGCACAAAGCCCAATGGCTCATCCACGCGGCCTTCACGAATCAGTGGCAGGCGCGAATAGGACGAATGCATCAGCTTGGTCCGAACCGTTTCCGGATCGTCCGACACGTCGATCAGATCCACCGCGGCCCGTGGTGTCATAGCCGAGCGAATCGGACGCTCAGCCAGTTGCAGCACACCACTGATCATCACCCGCTCGCGACGGTGGAACACCGCCTCGGTCTGTTCACCTTCAAGCATGTCGGCGATTTCTTCGCCCACCTCATCGGCGTCCAGCTTGCGGCCACCCAGCAGCCGCAACACGGCGTGGGCGGTGCGTTCACGCATAGGCCGCGCACCGTGCAGCGACTTCTTGCGACGCTTGCGAGCGACCTGGTTGAACAGTTCGATCAGGATCGAGAAACCAATCGCCGCATACAGATAGCCTTTAGGGATATGGAAGCCCAGGCCTTCGGCGGTCAGGCTGAAACCGATCATCATCAGGAAGCCCAGACACAGCATGATCACGGTCGGGTGCGAGTTGACGAACTTGGTCAGCGGCTTGCTGGCGATGATCATCAGACCGATGGAGAAAATCACCGCAATCATCATGACGGCCAGATGCTCAACCATACCTACGGCAGTAATCACCGCGTCGAGAGAGAACACGGCGTCCAGCACCACGATTTGCGCGACGATGGGCCAGAATCGGGCATACGTGCCGTTGCTGGTACGTTCGGCAACATGACCTTCCAGTCGCTCGTGCAACTCCATGGTGGCCTTGAACAGCAGGAACACACCACCGAACAGCATGATCAGGTCGCGACCCGAGAAGCTGTGATCGAACAGTTCGAACAGTGGCGCAGTCAGCGTGACCATCCAGGAAATACTGGCCAGCAAGCCAAGGCGCATGATCAACGCCAGCGAGAGACCAATGACTCGCGCCTTGTCACGCTGCTCGGGCGGCAACTTGTCCGCGAGAATCGCGATGAACACCAGGTTATCGATGCCCAACACCAGTTCCAGAACGATCAGAGTGAGCAGGCCAAGCCAGGCCGTGGGATCAGCTATCCATTCCATAGAACTATTGAATCTCTCGCAAACGGGATTTGATAGATGTCAGTAAGCCTGCCGAACGTGAACAAACGTCGGCCGCACAGGACACACTAGACGGATTATCGAAGGGGGTATTCAGACGAGCTGATCCTGAGGGGAAAGCTGGATCGAGACTCAAATTAAAAGCAAAGCGGTTAGAAGCAAAGCAACCGGGAGGTTCCTGAACGGTGTTCATACAATCCTGAGATTTATTACGGGATGTGATCCTACAACGAGAAAGTCACTTTCCCACTCACGAAAAGTATTACAAAGATTGACATCATTTCGCCCGGTCCGGCTAATTGCTTTGAACTTCCAGCTTCTGAGCATGCCCTTTCTATATAGGCCGGGCATAACGTCGGGCGATTCTGGAGGCTTATCTCATGCCAGATGCACAGGGCAAAATTCGTTACGCAGTGGTTGCCGGAGGCTGGATTTCCCAAGGCGCATTCATGCCGGGCGTCGATCAGACTGATAATTCGGTAATGACTGCACTGGTGACTGGCGACCCGATAAAAGCCGATAAACTGGCTGAGCTTTACGACCTGAAAAGCTATGACTACAGCGAATTCGACACGCTGCTAAAGTCTGGGGAAATCGACGCGATTTACCTGGCCACGCCTAATTTCCGCCACCGGGAATTTGCCGTGCCTGCCCTGGAAGCCGGGATCCATGTATTACTGGAAAAACCCATGGCGACCAGCGAAGAAGACTGCATTGCAATCACCGAAGCCGCCCAGCGCTCCGGCGCCAAGCTGATGATCGCTTATCGGCTGCATTTCGAGCCAGGCACTGTCGAGATGATCGGCCGTATCCGCGCAGGCGAAATTGGCGATCCCCGGTTGTTCACGGCGACCTTTGCGCAGACCACCGATCCAAAGAATCACCGCATGCAGAATGGCTACTGGGCAGGACCTGCAGCGGACATGGGGCCGTATCCGATCAACGCGGTACGCAACCTGTTCGATGCCGAGCCGCTGGAAGTTCATGCCGTGGCCATTCACACGCCAGGGCGCGAAATCAATACGCCGGATACCGTCAGCGTGACCTTGCGCTTCCCGGAAGAGCGACTGGCGCAATTTACCGTCAGCTATAGCCTGCCGGGCACCCAGCGTTATCAAGTGATAGGCACCAAGGGCGAGTTTGAAGCGTCGCCCTGCTTCGGTTTTGGTGAAGGCGTCGCGATCAGTTACCGGGCAATCATCGGTGACGAAACCAAAGAACATGAACACCCTGTGGTGGACCAGTTTGGCGGCCAGACCCAGTACTTCTCAGACTGCATTCTGCAAGACCGCGAGCCTGAGCCCGATGGCGACGAAGGCTGGCGTGATGTGCGTGTCCTGGCGGCCATAGAACGCAGCCTGGAGACGGGCCAGACTCAGAAACTCGACCCGCTTCCGAATCGCCCGGGCATCAGCATCGAACAAGCCCGCCGCTTGCCTTTGGCCAAAGTGCCGGAGTACATCAATACCGATGAGCCGAATGAGTAAACATCTGGCTGACCAGCAATGACTCCCCTGGAGCTCACCGAGGTTACGAGGCCAGCGATAGCGGTATGCCTGACACTCCGCAATCGCTGGCCTTGTAACCCCGGTCACCGCTCATCCAGCATCACTTCAATAATGATTTGAGACGCAGACCTGGTAGGAGGCAACTTGTTGGCGAAGCGAAATTTCTGACGATGCAGGTCCGACGTCTCGCCAACAAGTTGGCTCCTACCGGGTCACCCATTTGCTTCGCGACAGCGGTGTGTCATGGACACAAGGCACGCGCTCATCCAGCATCACCTCAATAATGGATTGAAACGCAGACCTGGTAGGAGGCAACTTGTTGGCGAAGCGGAATTTCTCACAATGCAGGTCCGACGTCTCGCCAACAAGTTGGCTCCTACCGGGTCACCCGTTTGCTTCGCGACAACGGTGTGTCATGGACACAAGGCGCGCGCTCATCCAGCATCACGTCGATAATGGATTGAAACGCAGACCCGGTAGGAGCCAACTTGTTGGCGAAGCGGAATTTCTCACAATGCAGGTCCGACGTCTCGCCAACAAGTTGGCTCCTACCGGGTCACCCGTTTGCTTCGCGACAACGGTGTGTCATGGACACAAGGCGCGCGCTCATCAAACATCACTTCGATAATGGATTGAAACGCAGACCTGGTAGGAGCCAACTTGTTGGCGAAGCGGAATTTCTGACGATGCAGGTCCGACGTCTCGCCCGTTTGCTTCGCGACAGCGGTGTGTCATGGACACAAGGCGCGCGCTCATCAAACATCACTTCGATAATAGATTGAAACGCAAACCCGGTAGGAGCCAACTTGTTGGCGAAGCGAAATTTCTGACGACGCAGGTCCAACGTCTCGCCCGTTTGCTTCGCTACAGCGGTGTGTCATGGACACAACAGGTTGGCGTTTAAATCGCAGCATACGGTCCCTCCCGCGCTTACTCGCGCCCCACTCCAACCTAAAGTTTCCCTGCTATTGGCCGCTACAAAGTAGATACAAATCCAGATAAGCCAGCACGGAAGCGCTATGACCTCAATCTCTTTAGTCACTGCCAGCACGCCGCTCATCACCACACCAGCCTCCGCTGCCGTACCGGTGAGCGCCACCGAGACACCTCTGACACTGGCCAGCTCACCGGCCTCCGTTGTGATGCTCGGTCAGGATTCAAAAGTCGCAGATGCCGCCACTTACTCCAGTCGCGGGAGCTTGAACAACGCCGATTCGGTGTTGTTCTTTGAGAAAAAAACAAGCGATGCAGTGACCACAGTCCTCACTGGCAACATGTCCGCTAAATCCACGGCCGGACGTTTTCAGGGCCTGGGTGCTGCACTGCTGGAACAGCTTGCCAGCGGCAATTCGAACTCAATCTCCCAGTCCGTCATCAGATCCGGCACTGACGGTATAAAAGACGCTGCCGCGCTGAAATCAGCTCAGGCTCAGCTGCACAGCAATACCCAAAACACCATCACCCTCACGCTGAAAACCGCTAGCGGCGCGACCATCACGCTGAACCTGACCAGCAAGGATGACGGTCTCGCTGTGCAAGCGGATGTGACCGGTGGCAAGCTGAGCGATGAGGAAAATGAGGCATTGGCCTCTTTGGCAGACTCCTTTCAGGGAGCGATTGATGGTCTGACTGCCGAAACGCCACGCCTGAATCTCGGCAACCTGACCCAGCTGGACCCGGCCCTGTTCTCGTCGATTGACCTGAGCGCGCGCCTGAAAGTGGGCGATAACCAGTATCAGACGCTGAATTTCCAGTCGGATGAAAAAAACAGGTCCGTGGAAATGAACGGCCCGACCGGCAATGTTCAGTTAAGCGTCAAAAACAACGCGGCGATATTGGGCAACGCGCAACAGCAAGCCCAGGCTGTAGAAAGCTACCTGAAGCAATTTGATGCAGCGCAAAACCGGGGCCAGGGCGACAAAGACCTCATGGCGCTGTTCAAGGATGCGTTTTCTTCGTTGCAAACTACCACCAAGAGCCTGAGCGGTAGCTCCAGCCTCAACAGTGTGGATCGCTCGATGTTGACCGGGCTTGCTGATTTCAGTGTGTCGCTGACGCAAAACGCCCAACACAGCAACCCGATGCGCCCCGCCGAAGCCGACAAGTTTTCCTATAAAGCCTCGCAAACTACCGACATGCAAGGTGCAGGCGACGCCAATCGATCCATCGAGCAGAAACAGACATCCAGTCTCGAGGCGTCGTACCACAAGAGCATTTACCCAGGCTCGAAACTGGCCTTGGGCAATACCGCGGAATCGCAAAACTACGACTTCTACCAGATCAATGATCAGGCCGAGAGCACGACCCGCATCGGCTATAACAAGGGCGCGCTGGTAGTAGCCAACTCTACCCAGAGCGTTCAGCAGTCAACGATCGTCAATCGATACGAAATGGGCAAACTGATCGACACCATCAGCACCCCGAAAGAGATTTCCAGGTCGCGTAACTTGATGGGCATGATCGACGCCGCCCTGCGTGAAGACCGCAGCTCGCGGGTAACGACGGGCAAGTCGACACTTGAAGACGATCTGATGGCCGTTCATGCCAAGGTGCTGCTGCAGTCGAATCCTTCTTCGGTTGCTCGCTGACTTCCGGTCGTGACGCAAAACTTGTAGGGCATCTCTTCTACGACGCCGCACTGTCGCGCAGCAAACACAGGATCTGTAGGAGTGAGCTTGCTCGCGATAGCGCCAGATCAGGCGATGATTTATCGAAGGAAAAAATCAATCGCGAGCAAGCTCACTCCTACAGGGTCCGTGCTTGCTGCTAGACAGCATGGTGTCAGGGACAAAGGAACGGGCACTACAGAAAATCAGCGTCAAGGCTGATAGATGTTCAGCCTGAACTCAAACTTCGCGAAACAGATCGTGAGCGTCCAGCAACCGGTAGGCGATTTCGGGGTTCTTTTCCAGGCATCGCCTGATTGCAGCAGGAATCGACTGCCGGGTTTTGCGACACAGCCCCGGCAGCTCGTCGATAGTGATCGCGATCCCGCGCATGCTGCGTACTTCGTTAAAACCCGGCACCACCTCCAGTCGAATCCCCAACTGCTCGTACAACTTGCGCTGCATGTGCTCAAGGTCAGCCAGACTCTTCAGGTTTTCCAGACGCTCAAGCAGGCGTTTCTCCTCCTGGCGGGTCAACGCCAGAATCCGCAGCTCGTCCGCCTGCAACAGTTCGCGCCCGCAATTGCAGGCACCGGGGGGACAAGGCTGACGAAGCGGTAGCGTGGTACTCATGGTCGCAGCATACCGAGGCTTGTCCCGACTTTGCCATCACCCCTGGCAGGATTGGCGCATTTTTACCCCCGATTATGTTCAAACTCCCGACTAAGCAAATCCCTGAACGCGGGCAACACCGGATTTTCGTTATCGCGACGGGAAATCATGTGCAGGTCAGCATTCAGGGTCGCGTCGCGGAGCGGACGGAATACCACAGCGCCACTGTGCAGTTGCCGGGCCGAAGCCGGCACAATCGAAAGCCCCAGACCGGCCTGAACCATGCTGACAATGGCGTGGGTCTGGCCCAGATGATAGGCATACCGCGGCGTGACACCGCTCATGGCGAACAGCCCGACAATGCAGTCATAGAAGTAACGGCCTTCATCCGCGGCGTACATCACAAAAGGCTGATGATTAAGGTCCGCGAGGGCAATCGACGGCTGTGTGGTCAACGGATGCTCTGAGGGCAACACCACTAAGAGCGGTTCGCGATACACCAACTGCGCATCGAACATTTCTCGATCCCTGACCTGACGCACCAGGCCAATGTCGATCAGGTTCGCTGACAGCGCATCCAGCTGGGCATCGGAAACCATCTCCTTGAGGACGAACTTCACTTCCGGCATTTCAACGGCAGCCTTGGCCAGCAACTGCGGCACCATGCTGTAAGCGCTGACCCCGGTAAACCCGAGGGTCAGCCTGCCCACTTCGCCGGAGGCCAGACGCCGCGCGGAATTTCCTGCCTGTTCGGAGAACGTCAGGATGTGTCGCGCATCGCGCAGAAAGCCCCGGCCAGCCGCCGTCAGGCGAACGCCACGGTTATTGCGCTCCAGCAGGACAATGCCCAACGAGCGCTCCAGCAGCTGGATCTGTCGGCTCAGCGGCGGCTGGGTCATATGCAGGCGTGTAGCGGCTCTGCCGAAGTGCAGCTCTTCGGCGGCGGCCACAAAACATCGTAACTGGTGCAATTCCACGATTCAAAATCCGCATCAACCTATCCAGCATCTATGTTAGACGTATATCCACCAAGGCTCCTACTATCGGGGAAAGACAGAGTTACATCTTCTAACAAAAATAAAACGTCCCTACAGGAGACGCCCCATGCTTTCGAAATCCATTCCTCTGGACCAGGTCGAGGCGCAAGCCCGGGTCGGTCGCCATCGCTTTCTCATTCTTGCCCTGATCTTTATCGTTACCGTCATCAACTATGCCGACCGGGCCACCATGTCGATTGCGGGCACCGGGGTGGTCAAGGACCTGGGTCTGGATCCCATGATGCTCGGCGTGATTTTCTCCGCATTTGCCTGGGCATACGCGCTGGGCCAGATCCCGGGCGGCTGGTTGCTGGACCGGTTCGGTGCGCGGCGTGTTTATGGCTGCAGTCTGGTGCTCTGGTCTATCTTCACCATGCTGCAGGGCACTGTCGGCTGGATGGGCTTGATGGGCGCTTCGGCCGCCATCAGCCTGTTCGCCATGCGCTTCATGTTAGGGCTGGTTGAATCGCCGGCCTTCCCTGCCAATAACCGAATCGTTTCCTGCTGGTTCCCTACCAGCGAACGCGGCACAGCGTCAGCGTTGTTCAACTCCGCGCAATACATGGCAGTGGTGCTGTTCACGCCGTTGATGGCCTGGTTGACCCATTCGTGGGGCTGGGAACATGTATTTCTGTGGATGGGCGGCCTGGGCCTGGTGCTCAGCGTGGTCTGGTTTGCCTTCTACCGCGAGCCCCACAGCGATAAAAACCTCAGCCCTCGGGAGCTGGAATACATGCGTGACGGCGGCGCACTGGTAGACCTGGAGCTGACCCGCACCACGAAAAAACCCAAAGCAAAGCTCAGCGAAATCAAGCAACTGTTCACCAGCCGCACCTTGTGGTCGATCTACCTCGGCCAATACTGCATCACCGCCCTCACCTACTTTTTCATCACCTGGTTCCCGATCTATCTGATCAAGGGACGCGGCATGACCATCATGGAAGCCGGTTGGGTTGCGGCGCTGCCCGCCATCTGTGGTTTCTCGGGCGGCGTATTGGGCGGCATGCTCTCTGACTGGATGATCCGTCGTGGCGTACACCCGTCAATCGCCCGCAAGACACCGTTCATGATCGGCATGTCGATGTCGACGATCCTGGTCTCGGCCAACTTCCTCGATGCCAACTGGATGGTTATCACCGTCATGGCCATCGCCTTCTTCGGCAAAGGGTTGGCGGCGGTGGGCTGGGCAGTGTTGTCTGATACCGCACCAAAAAACATGGTCGGCCTCAGCGGTGGCGTGTTCAACGGCATCGGCAATATCGCCGGGATCATCACACCACTGGTGATCGGCTACATCGTCGCGGTTACCGGTTCCTTTAACATTGCCCTGTGGTTCGTCGCGGCCCATGGCGTGCTGGGCCTTCTGTCTTATGGCCTGCTGGCCGGCCGGTTTGAACGGGTGGTGATTGTGGAGAAGATGGACGCGATCTAATGTGAACGCTGGACCTCGTGGGACAGCGCTATTGCATAGGACACGTTGAACTTGAGACAGGCACAATTCCCGTGGGAGCGAATTCATTCGCGAAGAGGCCGGCACAGCCACAGGATTGCGTGTTCAGAAATGCCGTCTTCCCGAATGAATTCGGTCCCACAGGATCACGTTGAACTTGAGACAGGCACAATTCCCGTGGGAGCGAATTCATTCGCGAAGGGGCCGGTACAGCCACAGAGGTTGCGTGATCAGGAATGCCGTCTTCCCGAATGAATTCGGTCCCAAAGGATCACGTTGAACTTGAGACAGGCACAATTCCCGTGGGAGCGAATTCATTCGCGAAGGGGCCGGTACATCCACAGGATTGCGTGATCAGGAATGCCGTCTTCCCGAATGAATTCGGTCCCACAGGATCACGTTGAACTTGAGATAGGCACAATTCCCGTGGGAGCGAATTCATTCGCGAAGGGGCCGGTACAGCCACAGAGGTTGCGTGATCAGGAATGCCGTCTTCCCGAATGAATTCGGTCCCACAGGACTGCGCAGGTTCTGTCGGTACCTGTTCTGGACTCAGCTCCGATGTCTCTTCTATTGCTACACGACCTCGCCCGGGATGCCCGCAATGGCAGCCCGGCGATCAATGATCAGCATGCAACAGCCCCGCCCTGCCTTGGTGTAAGATCTCCCTCCGCCAAAATGCTCACAGCGCCCGGCGTCACCAGCCTCTTGCCTGGCGACGAAAGCGCTGATCCGCCTGATCATGGCCCGGACCATTTCAATGAAGGAGACCCTGATGGTAAAAACGCGCCCTCGTCCTACGGTAAATGGTGTCGCTTCGGCTGATCGCGTGTTGACGGTACTGACCGCTTTTCGAATCGGCGATTCGGCTCTGGGCCTGGCGGAACTGGCCGAACGGACAGGCCTGATCAAAAGCACCATCATGCGTCTGATGGTGTCTCTGGAAACCCATGGTTTTATTACCCGGATGGCAGACGGTCGGTATCAGCTTGCCAGCGAAGTCATGCGGCTCAATGCCGTCTATCAGGACTCTCTGGATCTGGAACGCTACATCACTCCGCTGCTCCATCACCTCACTCAGGAAACAGGCGAGACGGCGTCATTCTATGTTCGTCATGGCGCCTATCGCCTGTGTCAGTTCAGGGTCAACTCCCCCCATAGCCTGCGCCTGCATCTGCAGCCCGGCGACATACGCCCGATGGATAACGCGGCCAGCGCCGAAGCCTTGCGTACGCCGTACAAAGTGGCCAGAGAGCTCACTGAACCGTTCTACTCCTGCGGAGCCACAGATCCGCATGCAGCCTCAATCGCGCTGCCTATTTTCGCGACGAGCCAGGAACTGGTTGGAGCGCTGGTTATCTCCGGACCGGCCAGCCGCCTGACCGCCGAACGCGTCCAGCTGATTCGCACACTGTTCCTCGAAACAGCCCGGCAGTTGACGCGTAGCCTGGGCGGTAATGCCCTCTCGCTACCCGTTGATCCTGTAGCGGCACCCACCGACACACGTGATTGAAAAAAAGGCCCAACCATCAAGGTTGAGCCTTTAGTTCGGGTCAGAGGTGACCCGGCATCAATCAGTCAACGTGCACATTCAGCCCTGTGCAGTCTCCATGTTCTGTTCTTTAAGACGTTTACGTCCCATGACCACGACCATCACAGCACCGGCCGCACACAGCGCAGCCAGCGGCATCAAGGCCAATGCATAACTGCCGGTAGCGCCGTGGATCGTCCCGTAGACGTTGACCATCACCCCGCCACCGATCAGGTTCGCCAGTGCACCAATGGCAGCCAGCCCTGCAGCAGCCGTCGACGAGGAAAGCCAACCTGATGCCAGCGCCCAGAATGGACCCTTCATCGAGTAAGCGCCGATCAACACCATGCTGAGCAAAAACACCGTAGCGACAAGCGAAGATGTAACCAGTGCCAGCAGCAACCCGGCGGTGATCAACAGCAAGGTCGTCGCGGTATGCCAGCGACGCTCGCCGGTCTTGTCCGAGCTGCGTCCCCAGATAATCATCGCTATCGACGCCAGCCCGTAGGGAATTGCGTTGACCAATCCGATTTCGATATTGCTCAAGCCAAACGTCTTGAGCAATTGCGGCGCCCAGACGCTCATGGTGCTGCCCGCTGCAGACGCGCCAGAATAGATCAGCGCCATGACCCAGATGTCTTTATGGCGCAGAAGCTTCCAGAGCGATATATGGCCGATAGCCGTTTTGCTCTGACGTTCCTGAGCCAGGCGACTGGTGAGCCAGCCGCGCTGCTCGTCATCGAGCCATTTGGCCTGCTCAGGGCGATCGGTCAGAACGAACAGACAGGCAATACCCAGCAATACCGCCGGAATCCCCTCGAGAATGAACAACCAGTGCCAGCCGCGCATGCCAAACCAGCCGTCGAGGCTCAGTAGCAAGCCTGAAAGCGGCGAACCGATAAAGTTGGCACCGGGAATGGCGACCATGAAGATAGCAACCATGCGACCACGATAAGCCGAAGGCAGCCAATAAGTGAGGTAAAGCAAAACGCCGGGGAAGAAGCCCGCTTCTGCTGCACCGAGCAGGAAGCGCATCACGTAAAGGGAATTGGCGCCCTGCACAAAAGCCGTCCCTGCCGAGATCAGCCCCCACGTCACCATAATCCGCGCGATCCAGATTCGTGCACCAAACTTCTGCAGTGCAAGGTTGCTGGGTACTTCGATCAGAAAGTACGAAACGAAAAACAGGCTGCTGGCAAAACCGAAGATGGCCGGGGTGAGCCCCAGATCCTGGTTCATTTGTAGCGAGGCCATACCAATGTTGCCGCGGTCAATAATTGCAATCAGGTAGCAAACGATCAGAAAGGGCAGCAAGCGCCATGCAACCTTACGCATGGTGGCTCGCTCAATGGCACTGATCCCGGCTGAGGGGGTGGACATGGCGTTCTCCTGGTTCTTGTTCTTAGAGATCTGATATCAAGACGTTAAATGTCGAAAGGACATTTAACGGCGGCCTGTCAATTGTCCAGAAGGTGACGATTGACCACTGAACGGGGCTCCGGCGGCACACCCTCCCAGAACCCGATGATTTGCTGAGTGACCAACAGGCCGACCCTGTCTCTGGACTCTGCGGTATTGGCCCCGACATGGGGTGTGGCAACCAGTGAAGGCAGCCCCCACAACGGACTGTCCGCTGCTGGCGGTTCGGGATGAAAGGTGTCCAGCCCCGCACCGAAAATGCGTCGTTCGCCAAGCGCCTGGACCAGCGCCTCGGTATTGATCAACTCACCGCGAGCCGTATTGATAAGGATGCTGCCGGGGCGCATGCGGGCAAACTGTTCGGCACCGAACAGGTTGCGATTCTCTTCCGTTAACGGGCAGTGCAGGCTGATGACATCACTGTCCCGCAGTAGCTCATTGAAGTCGGTGACGCGCTCGACGTTCGGCAACTCAGGGAGACGAGCCAGGTACGGATCATAAATCTTCACCTTCATCCGCAAGGGGGTGACCAGATCCAGAAGGATGCGCCCGATGGAGCCCAGCCCTACTAGCCCAAGGGTTTTCCCGGACAGCTCGATGCCATTGGCAGTGGCTTTGTCCCAGTGGCCGTCTCGCATGCGCGCATCAAGTAATGCGGTCTGCCGTGCGACGCTGAACATCAGGGCAAATGCATGCTCTGCCACTGACTGCGCGTTCGCGCCCATCGCAATGGTGACCGGAATTTTCAGCTCCGCGGCGGCAGCGATATCAATGGTGTCAAAACCGACCCCATGTTTCGCAATGATCGAGAGTTTTGAGGACGCAGCCATCATCTCCCGGGTGAGATTGCCTTGGCGGACAATAATCGCATCGGGCTGGTTGGCAGTGATGATCTGCAGCAGTTCTTCGGCGGGCGCATAGGGCGTGGTCGGGATCACCTGAACGCCCTTCGCTGCGGCGAATGCCATAGCGTCAGACGTCAGTTGAGGACCAGTCAGAAGGATGGTTCGGGTCATGTGCACACCTTGGATTTTTTGTGTGAGTGCGTTGTTGTGCCGTCCGTTTGAAAGTGCGGCTTGGCAAAAACATACCATAATGAAATGGCGTTGCAATAAAAATAATAGAAAACGCCAACCCCAGACCTTAATTTCAAAAAAAGCGGACGCAAACCGCGAGATAAACCCAGTAAACATTGCCAATCTGTTTTTTAAGCTCCTCGCAAGATGGATCTGAAACCGACCAAAACCCGCACCACATTTTAAAAGTGTTGAGTTTTATGAAATGGCATTCTATTTTTGTAATAAGCCGATAATCAAAGTCGGCGGCCTACAAGAAATCATCAGAGGAATACCGAATGTCCATCGGATTCAGAGTTCTGCCCCACACCCGAAAAGTCAGCGCAGAATGGGTCGAGCGTTATCGCGACGTTCCTGTCGCAAACATCAGTGACTCCATGAATCGCATGACAGCGGGCGGTGCGCGTCTGCGTGCCATGCATCGGCAAGGTGTGCTTGTCGGACCGGCACTGACCGTCAAGGCCCGGCCCGGCGACAATTTGATGTTGCATTACGCAATCGACATCGCCCAACCGGGTGACGTAATCGTTGTGGACGCTGGCGGGGATCTGAGCAACGCCCTGATTGGCGAGATGATGGTCGCGTATGCAATCAAAAAAGGCGTGGCAGGCATCGTCATCAATGGCGCTATCAGGGACGCTGCGAGTATCGGCGCCGGTGACTTCCCGCTGTTCGCGGCCGGGGTCACACACCGCGGCCCTTACAAGGATGGCCCGGGAGAGATCAACGTCCCCATTGCCATCGACGGCATGGTGATCGAGCCGGGGGATCTGGTCATAGGTGATGACGATGGCTTGCTGTGCGTGCCCTACGATCAGGTAGAAAGCGTCCATGGACGCGCTCACGCCAAGCATGCCGCTGAGCAGAAGCAGCTCCAGCAAATAGCCCAGGGTGAAAATGACCGCTCATGGGTTCTCGCATCGCTGATTGAAAAAGGCTGCGAACTCCCGTCCTGAATGCCCATCGGGGCAGTCAGCACCTGATCGCCCCGACTGTCGCTCATTCATTTATGCTTGTGCAGATGAGCGTGCCAGACAGCACGCGCGTTGGCTCAGGAAAAAAGGCAGAAAGTGAACACTCCCTCGCGACCAAAACCTCGGCACTGGCCTGCTCCGATTCGTGCCCTCAAGCACAAAAATTTCCAGATTTATTTCGCAGGGCAAGCCGTCTCGACATTGGGCAAATGGGTGCAACAGGTCGCCCTCGCCTGGCTTGCCTACCACCTGACTTCCTCGCCGCTCCTGCTCGGTGCAATCACTTTCCTGACACTCGTCCCGCAACTGCTGATCGGTCCTCTTGCCGGGGCCTGGACCGATCGCCATGACAAGCGACGCTTGTTGATCATCGTTCAGTCGATGCTTGCCGTGCAGTCGCTCTGCCTGGCGATCCTGACCTGGGGCAACTGGATCAACAGCGAATCGATCATCGCCATGGCGTTGTTGCTGGGCCTGTTGAACGCATTCGAGACTCCTTTGCGCCAGGCGTTGATTGGCAGCTTCGTGACAGATCCCTCGGACTTGCCAAACGCTCTGGTGCTGAATGCGATGCTGATCAATGCGGCGCGTTTCGTCGGCCCGCCGCTGGCAGGGCTGCTCATCGCCTGGAGCGGAGAAGCCGGCTGTTTCCTGCTCACAGCCTTTGCGTTCGCCATGCTGCTGATCGGCCTACTCAAGGTACGCGGCACTCCGACCCCACGTGCTAAAGGCTCCACCCGGGAAATATTTCAGGAAGGTCTGAGATACCTGTGGACCACACTGACCATCAGACGACTGTTGCTCAGCGTGATCATGGTCAACCTGCTTGCCTCCTGCTACACCGTGCTGCTGCCCATTCTGGCCAGGGACGTTTTTGCCGGGAATGCTCAGACCCTGGGCTGGCTATGGGGCGCAGCCGGCGCGGGCGCCTTCGCTGCCACCTTGTTTCTGGCCTTCACCAGCCCACTGCGTAAACCGCGCAAGATCATTGATACCGGCGCTTTATTGTGTGCACTCGCGCTCTGCATCATGGGATTGAGCGCCCCTCTGTGGCTGGCCCTGCTCACCTTGGCGCTACTGGGTTTTGGCATTACCGTCAGCAACGTCAGTAGCAACATGCTGCTGCAGACCCAGGCGCCGGAGAAATTGCGCGGCAGAATCGTCGCCTTCTATATCGCCATGCGCTTTGGTTTCGAGGCCATCGGCGGGCTGCTGGCCGGGACAGTGGCTGCGGTCATTGGCGCGCAATGGACACTGGCGTTTGCAGGCCTAGCGTTGCTGCTCTACTGCTTCATCAACTGGCAGCTTGAGACCAGACGGCCTGTCCCTGGTGTTTCGGGAGACTCCAGTGCTTTATGAAGTTTTAATCGGGCTCTGTATCCGAGAGTGACTGCTGCAGAAACGCCACCAATGCCTGCAACCGCGCCGTACGATTTTTCCGGGAGCGCACCAGCAAGCTGACAGGCGCGCTATCGAACTCCCATCCCGGCAAGACCCGCACCAGAGCCCCACTCGCCAACGCCTCCTTGATGTCCCATTGAGAACGTAACACCAGGCCCAGGTCTTGCTCGGCCCAACGCCGGGCCACGCTGCCGTCATTACTGAGCATTGCCGGCTCGATCCGCAGGGTGCGCCGCGTTGATTGCTTGCGCAGTTGCCAGAGGGTGACGTCTTCTTCATTTTCGCGAATGCAGATACACCGATGCTGCAACAAATCTTCGGCGGACTCAGGCATTCCGTATCGCTCAAGATACCTCGGGCTCGCGCACAACCAACGCTCGTTGTGGGCAAGAGTACGTACCACCCAGGAACTGTCGCTGACACTGCCGATATGAATCACTGCGTCGCAGTCGTGGCGGTCCGGCCAGGGTGTTTCGCGCAAATCCAGATGCACTCGCACGTCGGGGTGCAGTCGGGCGAAACGTGCCAGTAACGGCGCGATCCGCGACCGGCCATAACCGAACGGCGCTGCCAGTCTCAGCGTGCCGCTCAGTTGATCATCGGCCTGCTTGAAATCCTCCGGCAGTGCTTCCAGTTGCTCCAGCAGCAAGGCGCTTTGTCGGGCAAAACGCTCACCCTCGGCGGTCAGGCTCAAACGTCGGGCAGTCCGGTTCGCGAGGCTGATTCCCAGCAATCCTTCCAGCTTGCGCAGACGCATGGAGAGCGCCGGAGGCGAGACATTCATGCTTCTGGCTGCCGCGCTGAGGGATTCGGAACGGGCAAGCGTCACTGCCAGACGCAAATCTTCGATGGCAATCATTCAATTTCACTTAATGATAAATGCCATCGTATTGAAGCACAGACTTACGTTGACGACGTAGATTGACAACACACGCAGCCAACATGAGCCATGACCATGCCGCCACTTCAGACCCTGGACACCCCCGCCGCCGTCATCGACATCCCTCGCATGCAGCGCAACATCCAGCGCATGCAGCAACGGATGGACACGCTGGGCGTCCGCCTGCGCCCGCATGTCAAAACCAGCAAATGCCTGGCCGTCATCGACGCCCAGCGCGGGGCTGGAGCACAAGGCATTACAGTGTCCACGTTGAAAGAAGCCGCGCACTGTTTCTCCCATGGCATCGATGACATTCTTTACGGCGTGGCCATGGCACCCGGGAAATTGCAGCAGGCATTTGCGTTACGGCTGAAAGGATGTCGCTTGAGCATCGTGACTGACAGTCTGGTCGGCGCCCAGGCCATCGTCAGCTTTGGCAGAGAACATGGGCATCGCTTCGAGGTCTGGATCGAAATCGACAGCGACGGCCATCGCTCTGGACTGAAAATCGAGGATCCGACGCTGCTGCATGTTGCGCGCACGCTTCATGAAGGAGGCATGCAACTGCTCGGTGTCATGACCCACGCCGGTTCAAGTTACGAGCTGGACAATCCGGAAGCGTTGCAGGCCATGGCCGAACAGGAACGTTGGGCCTGCGTAATGGCTGCGCAAAAGCTCCGCGCGCAAGGGCTGCCCTGCCGCGAAGTCAGCATCGGCTCGACGCCCACTGCGCTGTCAGCCACCAGCCTTGAAGGCGTGACGGAAGTTCGTGCGGGGGTTTATGTATTTTTTGATCTGGTGATGCTTAACGTTGGCATCTGCCAGCCAGATGAACTGGCCCTGAGCGTGCTGACCACGGTCATTGGTCATCAGGAAGAAAAAGGCTGGATCATCACCGACGCGGGCTGGATGGCTATGAGTCGGGATCGGGGGACGCAGAAGCAGAAACGCGACTTCGGTTATGGGCAGGTCTGCACCGAAAGCGGTGAATGGATTGAAGGTGCAGTGTTTGAAGGGGCCAATCAGGAGCACGGGATTGTCAGTACCTGCGAAGCTCATATCACCGATCGCTATCCGATTGGCAGCCGCCTGCGCATTCTTCCTAACCATGCGTGCGCCACAGGCGCGCAGTTTCCGGAATATCAGGCGGTTGATGCCGAAGGTCGGGTGCAGGTTTGGGGGCGGTTGTATGGGTGGTAAAGTGCATTTAGCCTTGAACAGCTTCAATGTTTTGTGTGCATATCCGTTATTGGGTAGCGTCTGAAATTGGTTGCGCTTTTACAGCGCGTCACTTTTGAACAGCCCAAAAGTAACCAAAAGGCTCTTGCCCCACCACTGGGTGCCTCGCTGGCGCTCGGCATACCCGTAATCCGACATTGCTGCGTGGGGCCGCCGCCACCGGCCATCCATGGCCTGAGGCGGCTAAACCGGCATCCCTGCCGGTTTGCCCCACGCAGCAATATCGAATTCCGGCCGGCGTGGTTTGACGGGGCGCTTAAGATCAAAATCAAAAGCAGATCAAAAGCAGCGGTTTTACCTCGGACCGGGGGTAGGAGCGAACTTGTAATGGTCCAGTTTTTTTGGACCGTTCCGTAGGAGTGTTAGGCCGCCAGTTTTTCGAAAACAGCTGGCGGCAGGTTATTCGAGGCAGAGTGGCAACGTCGATGGTTGTAGTGAGCAATAAAATCCATCACGTCTCGTTCTGCCTCGAAGTGATTCGAGTAACCGTTCTCAGGTGACCAATCGTGTTTCTGTGATCGGAAGTAGCGTTCCACTACCGCATTGTCCCAACAGTTTCCGCGCCGACTCATGCTCTGCACGATTTGCTTCTCGGCCAGATAGCTAACGAAGCGGTCAGCGGTGTATTGGCATCCCTGATCCGAGTGAAACACCAGCTCGGAAGAAGGTCGGCGCAGCCCCACCGCAAGTCGTAAAGCCTGCAATGAAAGCTCGGTATCGGCCGTCCTTGAAAACGCCCAGCCAACGATCCTGCGCGAGAAAAGATCCATCACAATTGCCAGGTACAGCCAACTACCACCGACACGGATATAGGTAATGTCTCCCGCCCAGAACGTGTTGGGATGTTCAGGGTTAAAGCGTCGTGCCAGCACATTGGGCGCAATGTTGGACGGTTTGGTAGCCCGTCGATAGTGCGCATGCTGTGCCCGACGCCTCACCAAACCCAGACTCTTCATCAAGCTGCGCATACGATGACGCCCCATTTGGACGCCTTGTGCCTTCAGCGCTTTAACAAATCCGCGACTGCCCAGCGCGCCTCGATGTTCTTTGTGCAAAAGCCGGATCTTCTTCTCTAACTGCGGCTCGATACTGCGTTTAGCTCGAGGCCGACGCATGGCGTAATAACTGCTGCGAGGTATGCTCAGTACGCAGCACAAGCGTCGAACCGACAGCTTCTTTGTAGCGCCCTCAATCATTTTCTTCGGCCAAACAGCACCTTTAGATGAGAGGGCAACTGCTTTTTTAAAACATCGTTCTCGGCCTCCAGCAGTGCCAATCTGGCCTGCAGCGAGTCGATGAGATCTTGATCCTGAGGCCGGGTAGTTTGCGCGGCTCCTACCTGCTCCTTGCGCCACCGTGAAACCCAGCGCCGCAACGCGGTAGGCCCTACGCCAGTCTGCTCACACGCTTTAGGCACTGAGTAATTCAACTCAACGACAAGGCGAATAGCCTCGGCTTTTTCTTCGGCTGTAACGACCCGAAATCCCATGATGCTTCCTTAGGTTGATACTCCTACATCATGGTCCATAAATATTGAGCCACAACAACTTGTTCGCGAGACATCAGCACAGCCAACACAGGCGTTGTTTGACACTACGCTTCGCAGTCTTCGGCAGCTCCTACAGAAGGTCGGTAAATTCACACAACCAGGTCGGCTGTCAGGCCGCCGCGCTGTGGATTTTGATCTGAGGCGCCCCGTTAAACCACGCTGGCCGCCCGCAGATTCTGAACCGTGAGCAACCCGGCAAGGATGCCGGGTTAGCCGCACCGGGCCATGGATGGCCCATTGCGGCGGCCCACGGTTCAGGATCTGCGGGCGGGTACACCGAGCCCCAGCGAGGTGCCGAGTGGTGGGGCATGTACGGATCAACCACATGGGTTACAAAAAAGTGCATTCACATAGGTGACACTTTGATTGAGACATAACCGTTTTTTGCATCTCTCGCATTCACGTGGCCCAAGATCACCGGACCGAAGATTACATTCCATACCCCATCACCGATCATCTCCATTCCGATGGTCTGGTGACAAAGTAAATTGCCCACATAAACCCGCATGCCTCCTCGATTGATGATTCCGCTACTGTCGGCCAGGTAACTCTCAATATGGCTCGCATAGGTCATTTCCGGTAGCGTTTCTGGGTACATTCGAGTTGAAGGCGTATAGCAAGCAGCAGGCGTTTTCTGGCCAAGCGCCTCATGTCCACGCTCATAATTATAGTGCTGCAGGAAGCGATCAAAGTGGCGCTGCTGGGCCTCCCAGGCAATTGCCGACGGGTGAGGTAACGTACTTTTCAACGTCCGGTGCATACGCTCATGCCGCCCATTCTGATCTGGGCGACCAGGCTCGATCCGCTCAGGAATAATTCCAAGTCTCATCCACCAAATCGACAGTTGTGAAAGCCCTGCACGACTGGTGCTGGCAAACGGAATCCCATTGTCAGTACGAATACGCTCTGGCAGGCCGTATTCGCGAAAAACCCTTTCGAAGGTTTGCTGGGTTTCCTTGAGATTGGTGCTGCTCATGCTCTGGCAAGCCAGCAAAAACCGGCTGGCATGATCCATGATCGTCAGCGGATAACACCAAATCCCTGCTCCGGTCAGGTATTGGCCCTTGTAGTCAGCACTGAATAACTGGTTGGGATTTTCTGCCTTGCGTAAAGGCTTGGGATACACAGCCACCCGTCGGCGCAATGGCTTGGGGGTAATCAGATCAGCTGCCTTGAGAATGTTGTAAATGGTCGTTTTCGAGGGCGGATCCTGGTCTGGAAAACGCTGCATGAGGCTGTTCTGAATCTTTTTCGGACCGGGGATCGTCTCGCCAATTAAGCGAAACTCAACGATTGCCTGCTTCACCGCCAAGGGCACCACGTAGGTCTGGTTGTGGCGGCAGCGGCTACGTTCATCAAGCCCGCTCGGCCCCTCTGCCTCGTAACGCCTGATCCACTTATACCCAGTCTTTCGGCTGACCTCATAGTCCCGGCACAGCTGGCTAAGGCTGTGCTTCTGGGACAGGTAGTCGGCGATGAACATCACTTTAAGGTCCATAGGTTTCAGCTCTTTCCAGGGCATGGTCAGATCCTCGCGAAATCGACCCTGCCAGTTAAAAACTGTTACCTATGTGCGTGAACTGATTTGTAACCCATGTGGGTGAGTCATACCGGCAAGAGCCTTTTGGTTACTTTTGGGCTGTTCAAAAGTGACGCGCTGTAAAAGCGCAACCAATGTCAGCCCCGACTGCGGTAACGGATATGTACACAACTAAACGACCCAGCCAACCCTACCCCACCTTACGCCCCTGCACCGGATAACCCGGATCGGTATAGCCATGGGTCGACGTATGCCCCGGCACCACAAGGCTGTCCACCAGCTTCTCATCGTCCGGACCCAGCTCCAGGCTCAACGCATCCATATATGTATCCCAATGCGCCTCAGTCCGGGGCCCGGCGATCGCGGCGCTGATCAGCTTGTTCTTCAAGACCCAGGCCAGCGCGAATGCAATAGACGTAGTGCCCCGCTCAGCCGCATGTCCGGCGATCGTCTGAGCGATTTTCAGCGACTCGGGACGCCACTCGGTCTGCTGCAAACGCTTGTCACCACGGGCCGCTCGGGAGTCTGCCGGAATGTCTGCATCAACCCCGTACTTGCCGCTCAACACGCCCCGCGCCAACGGGCTGTAAGACACAACACCCAATCCGTACTGCTCGGCCGCCGGCAATTGCTCCACCTCCGCACTGCGGTCGACAATGTTGTACAGCGGCTCACTCGCCACCGGCCGTTCGATACCCAACTGATCAGCGATACGAACCATCTCGGCAATGCGCCAGCCATGGAAGTTGGAGACACCGTAGTAACGGATCTTGCCCTGACGAATCAGGTCGCCGATGGCTCGAACGCCTTCTTCCATCGGTGCATCAGTCAGCGCCCGGTGGAAATACAGCACGTCGATGTAATCGGTACCCAATCGTTTAAGGCTGGCTTCAACGGACTGCATGATCCATTTACGCGACTGGCCTTGCTCATTTGGTCCTTGGGTCCGAGGCGTGGGGTAACCGAACTTGGTCGCCAGCACCCAACTGTCACGTTGCCGGGCAATGGCACGACCGACGACTTGTTCAGAACCACCGGCATGATAGGCATCAGCCGTATCGAGAAAATTGACGCCCTGTTCGAACGCCTTGTCGATGATGCGTTTAGACGTTGGCTCATCCGTTTCGCCGCCAAACATCATGCCGCCCAGGCACAGGGGGGAGACTTTCAGAGCGCTGCGCCCCAGATATCGGTAGTCCATAAGGTCCTCTCGAGAATGGCTGAAATACACATTCAGCCCATCCTAGAGAACCGGTGATTATTGAGTAAGCCCGAAAAGCGAGATACAGTCATGAGCAATATTCATGTGTTCAGCCGTAAGGCATCGACCACAATTGCCAAGGCCCGGGAGCTTTGACGGCGACTGGCGTAATACAGATGCAGACCCGGAAAAGTCGGAAACCAGTCCTCCAGCACCCAGTTCAAACGACCCGCATCGACGTGCGGCTGTGCCAGGTCTTCAGGCATATAGGCCAGACCACCGCCATCCAGGGCGGCCTGAAGTATCTGATACACACCGTTAAAGGTCAGTTGCCCGTCCACTCGGATCTGGAGCTCATCTTTGCCATTCGCCAGTTCCCAGGCATAACAGCCGCCATGGGTCGGCAGGCGCAGGTTGATGCAGTTGTGCTGATGCAGATCATCGGGTTTGAGCGGCATGGCGCGGTTTGCGAGATAGGACGGCGCGCCAACGATGGACATGCGCATGTCCGGCGCAATACGTACCGCGATCATGTCCTTGGCGACCTGATCGCCGAGCCGCACCCCGATGTCGTAACGCTGAGCGACGATGTCCGTCAGACCGTAATCGGTAATGATCTCGACTTTGAGGTCGGGGTACATCGGCAGGACTTTGGCCAGCCTCGGCCAGAGAACTGTGTTGGCGCTGTGGTCGGTGGCGGTAATACGGATAGTGCCGCGCGGCTTGTCCCGCATGCCCGTTACTTCGGCCAGATCAGCATCGATCTCTTCAAATCGCGGCGCCAGGCTTTCGAACAGCCGCTCACCTGCTTCGGTAGGTGCCACGCTACGGGTGGTGCGGGTCAGCAACCGCACACCGAGCCGGGTCTCCAGAGAGCGAATGGTATGGCTCAAGGCGGATTGAGAAACCCCTAGCTGGGCCGCCGCGCGAGTGAAGCTCCTTTCACGGGCAACCGCGATGAATGCCAGCAAATCGTTGTAACTGTCCCGCGCCATTCATGAGCCCTCGTCATCTAATGACTGGATTAAACCAGCTATCGCTTAATCGCCCACGCTATTTGTTTGCAAGATGTATCCGTACGCCCACTTCCAAATATGCGTCGAGGGCCCGTAGACACGGGTTCAGAGGGGATTGATGAGCTCAGTTCAGGTGTGTATTGCGATCTTTGCGCGTAGTCCTGCACGACTCTGCCGACTAACGTCACAGCTCTCGCACACCTTCTCCGAGCCACGACGCATTCATGAGCAGAATGCATAACTGTTAGCGAGCAGAAACCGCAAACTTTCTACGCAAGCGGCGAGTCGTAACTTTGACTTGTACGAAAACTGACCTGAACGAAACAAGCCCCACCTGAAACCGGCCAGCCGGACCAGGCCTGAAGGCGCAAAGACGCCCGGCACTAGCGAACTTGATGACAAGGTGTCGATACGGACGCCGCTGCCAAGCCACTGCTGAATTCGCAGCCATCCCCGTGCATAGGGGAACAAAATAATGGACGACCGTGACCTGATGAAAATAACCAGACGCAAATTCCTGATCGTGGGCGCGGTGACCGCCACCACGGCCGTACTTCCCCCGTTCATTTCCGCCCTGGCATCGGCGGCCAACCAGATGGCTCGCCCGGTCCGCGCACCGGTTTCACTTGAAGTGAATGGCGTGGCTCGACAGCTGGATCTGGATACCCGCACCACGCTGCTCGATGCCCTGCGCGAGCACTTGCATCTGACGGGCACGAAAAAAGGCTGCGACCATGGCCAGTGCGGTGCCTGCACCGTGATCGTCAACGGCAAACGCGTCAACTCATGCCTGACCCTCGCGGTGATGCAGCAAGGCTCGAAAGTGACCACGGTCGAAGGCTTGGGTACGCCCGACAAATTGCACGCAATGCAAGCCGCGTTCATCAAGCACGATGGCTTCCAGTGCGGCTATTGCACACCGGGGCAAATCTGTTCTGCAGTGGCTGTCCTAGATGAGATTCGTCAGGGTATCCCCAGCCACGTCAGCCAGAGCCTGACTGACCGTCCGCAACTGATCGCCAGTGAATTCCAGGAACGCATGAGCGGCAATATCTGCCGCTGCGGTGCGTACTCCAACATCATTGCCGCCATCAGCGAAGTCGCGGAGGTGAACGCATGAGGCCTTTTACTTATGTACGGGCGCAGTCGCCCGCCGAAGCGGCCGCACAGGCTGCACAGACCGAAGGGGCCAAGTTCATCGCTGGCGGGACCAACCTGCTGGACTTGATGAAGCTGGAAATCGAAACCCCGATGCACCTGATCGACGTCAATGACCTTGCGCTGGATCGTATAGAAGCGACGCCCGAAGGCGGCCTGCGGATCGGCGCACTGGTGCGCAACACCGATCTGGCCGCTGACGCCCGGGTGCGCAAGGATTACGGCTTGCTCTCCCGAGCATTGCTGGCCGGCGCTTCCGGGCAATTGCGCAACGCTGCGACCACGGCGGGCAACCTGCTGCAGCGAACCCGTTGCCCGTATTTCTACGACACCAATCAGGCCTGCAACAAACGCCATCCGGGCAGTGGTTGCGCAGCGATTGGCGGGGTCACGCGGCAACTGGGGATTATCGGTGTGAGCAGCGCCTGCATCGCCACCCATCCGAGCGACATGGCCATCGCCATGCGGGTACTGGATGCCCAGGTTGAGACCGTACGCCCGGACGGCACCACCCGGGTCATTCCCATCGCCGAATTTCATCGCCTGCCCGGCAATACGCCTAACATCGAAACATCGCTGGCAGCCAACGAATTGATCACCGCCGTTACCCTGCCCGCGCCGATTGGCGGCACCCACATCTACCAGAAAGTTCGTGACCGGGCTTCCTACGCATTTGCGCTGATTTCAGTTGCAGCGGTGATTCAAAGCAACGGCAAAGGCCGTGTCGCGCTGGGCGGTGTTGCACCTAAACCCTGGCGCGTTGAAGACGCTGACTCGCTGATGCCAGACGGTGCCAAAGCGGTCATGGCCAAGCTACTGGCCGGCGCCACGCCGACCCACGAAAATGAATTCAAGGTCACGCTTGCCGAGCGCACGCTGGCTTCGGTCATGGCGCAAGCGAGGGCTACCTCATGAAATTTGATACCCCGGCCAGCACCAATCCCATCGACCAGCTCAAAGTGGTCGGCAAAGCAACGCCGCGCATTGACGGCAAACTGAAAACAACCGGCCAGGCGCACTACGCCTATGAACATCACGACGTCGTGCCGAATCAGGCTTATGGCTATGTGGTGACCTCCGCCATTGCCAAGGGCCGTATCGGTTCAATGAATCTGGAGGCCGCCAACGCAGCGCCGGGTGTCATCGGGATCGTTACCGCCGCCAGCGCGGGCAAACTTGGCAAAGGCAAATACAACACCGCCACACTGCTCGGCGGCCCCGAGATCCAGCACTATCATCAGGCGATCGCACTCGTGGTGGCAGAGTCCTTCGAGCAGGCACGCACCGCTGCGCAACTGGTGCAGGTCGAGTACCTGCGCAGTAACGGCAAATACGATCTGGGCGGCGACCTGAATGCAGCCGTGAAGCCTGAAGGTGAATCACCCGATACCGCACGCGGCGACTTTGCCGGTGCATTCAGTTCGGCGGCGGTGCAATTCGATGCGACCTATACAACCCCGGATCAGTCCCACGCAGCCATGGAACCGCATACCTCTATGGCGACCTGGGAAGGCGAAAAGCTGATCCTGTGGACGTCCAACCAGATGATCGCCTGGAGCGTTGGCGATATCGCTACCACGCTGGGCATGGCCAAGGAAAATGTGCGTCTGGTCTCGCCTTATATCGGCGGTGGCTTCGGCGGCAAACTGTTCATCCGCTCTGATGCGATCCTTGCTGCGCTGGGTTCTCGGCAGTGCGGCCGTCCGGTCAAGGTCGCGCTGGCCCGCCCGCAGATCATCAACAACACCACGCACCGCCCGGCCACTATTCAGCGGATCCGCATCGGCGCAGGTCAGGATGGCAAGATCACTGCGATTGCCCACGAAGGCTGGTCCGGTGATCTGGCGGGTGGCGGTGTAGAGAACGCCGTACAGCCCACCCAGTTTCTATATGCCGGTGAAAACCGCATGACCGCCATGCGCCTCGCCACGCTGGACCTGCCGGAAGGCAATGCCATGCGAGCACCGGGGGAAACGCCGGGGTTGATGGCGCTGGAAATTGCCATGGACGAGATGGCGGAGAAGCTCAACATGGACCCTATTGAGTTCAGGGTCCTGAACGATACTCAAGTCGATCCTAACAATCCGCAGCGGCCCTTCTCGCAACGTAACCTGATCCAGTGCCTGCAAACCGGTGCCGAGCGCTTTGGCTGGAACAAACGCAACCCGCGTCCCGGTACGCAGCGCGAAGGCAATTGGCTGATTGGCATGGGCGTCGGCTGCGCCTATCGCAACAACCTCCTGCTCAAATCCGGCGCCCGGGTACGTCTGGGCAGCAACGGTAAGGTCACGGTCGAAACCGACATGACGGACATCGGTACTGGCAGCTACACGATCATTGCCCAGACCGCGGCAGAAATGATGGGCGTGACGCTGGATGACGTGGTGGTACGCCTGGGCGATTCGGACTTCCCGGTGTCAGCGGGTTCCGGCGGCCAGTTCGGTGCCAACTGCTCGACTGCCGGGGTTTACGCGGCCTGCGTGAAACTGCGTGAAGCCGTCACCCAACGCCTGGGTTACACCGCCAACGATGCGGTTTTCGCGGACGGTCAGGTGCAGTTCGCAGGACGTAGCGTTCCGCTGGGTCAGGCTGCGCGTAACGGCGAGCTGATGGCCGAGGACTCCATCGAGTTTGCGGAACTCGCCAAAAAGTACCAGCAATCGACCTTCGGCGCGCACTTCGTTGAAGTTGCCGTCAACATGGCCACAGGGGAAACCCGTGTACGGCGCATGCTGGCTGTCTGTGCAGCAGGTCGCATTCTCAATCCGACCTCGGCCCGCAGCCAGGTAATCGGGGCGATGACCATGGGCGTCGGCGCAGCGCTGATGGAAGAGCTTGCCGTGGACAAACGACTGGGGTTTTTCGTCAATCACGATCTGGCGGGATACGAGGTGCCGGTACATGCCGACATTCCCGAGCAGGAAGTGATTTTCCTCGACGAAACCGACCCGATGTCATCGCCCATGAAAGCCAAGGGCGTAGGCGAACTGGGCTTGTGCGGCGTGAGCGCGGCGATTGCCAACGCGATTTACAACGCGACTGGGGCAAGGGTTCGGGAATACCCGATTACCTTGGACAAAGTCCTGAAATCTTTGCCTGAGATGATTTAGCCAAACAGATACACGTTTCTCTGTAGGAGCTGCCGAAGGCTGCGATGGCGGTGTGTCAGCACGAATGCTTTCGCAGCCTTCGGCAGCTCCTACAGGGAACGTGTTTCGAGTCAGGCAATCGCGTTTGCAATCCTGTGGGACCGAATTCATTCGCGAAGGCGGTGTTCCTGAGGGTAAATCTGCAGCGCATACACCTGCCTCTTCGCGAATGAATTCGCTCCCACTAACAACCGTGCATTCAAGTGGTTTGGCGGTGAAAACATAATCCTGTGGGAGCGAATTCATTCGCGAAGGCGGTAGTTCAGGCGGTACATCTGCAGCGTATGCACCCGTCTCTTCGCGAATGAATTCGCTCCCACCAGGTTTTGCGCTTGCGGGCAAATATCGACGCCTATACGTCAGATCATGGCCCTGCGTGATCAAACCTCGCTGCGCCCTACCCCATTCGCCACCCTGATCACATCCGCCATCACCGCAATAGCGATCTCCGCTGGAGTTTTACTGCCCAGGTTCAAGCCGATCGGCGCGTGAATACGCTGCAACTGCGCCTCTTCCAGACCACCAATACGCACCAGCCGCTCCATGCGTTTTTCACTGGTGCGCCGCGAGCCCATGGCGCCGATGTAAAAGGCGTCGGTTCGCACGGCCTCCATCAGCGTCAGATCGTCCAGTCGCGGATCGTGGGTCAGTGCAACCACCGCTGTGGCAGCGTGGCAGCCACCTTCGGCGATGAACACCGACGGCAGCACCTCGCGGATTTGCACGCCTGCCATAGCGAACCCTGCAATGACCTCAGCACGTGGATCACAGAGAATCACTTCGTAGCCCAAGGCCACAGCGAAACTGGCGCAGAACTCCGCCACGGGAGACAGCCCGGCAAGAATCAGCCGATACACGGCCCCGACTCTGATAAACACTTGATCACCCGACACTGAAACCCGCTCCTCTTCCATGCTCGCCGGGCGAATATCGCGTTCAGTGCCGTGCAGGCGCACGCCCCTTATTGCCAATTCCCGCCCAGCGAGAGCGTGATCTATCGCTGCCAGGTGTGTCTCGCTGTCTTCGCCTGGCTCAAGGTACTCGACCAATACATCCAGTACGCCGCCACACGGCAATGCCAGATTGGGTGCCAGTCCGCCATCGCCGTAGCGCACGATCTGATTCCCCTGCGGAAAATACCGTGCAGCCAGTCGCTCGAGGAAATCATCCTCGACGCAGCCCCCCGAAAGCGAGCCGCGATGCTCCCCCGTCGATAACGCCACCAACATCGCCCCCGGCCCTCGCGGTGCAGAACCGAAGGTCGAGAGGACCGTGCAGAGCCAGATCGGCTTGCCGGACGCGAGCCAGTCACGGGCTTGCTGAATGACCTGCAAATCAAGCTGCTTCATCGTTAAAACATCCAACCCTGCGCCGCTTGAAATAAAAAAGGCCACCCCTCAACGGAGTAGAACCGAGGTGGCCTGGATAACTGGGGATCGGTCTTCGGATCAACGGATATTCCGGTATTCTTTCTCGCTCACCTGCTCCATCCAGTTCACCACCTTACCGTCCAACGCTTCGGCAATGGCGACATGGGTCATGCCGGTGTTGGCGGCTGCACCGTGCCAATGCTTGACGCCGGGCGGAATCCACACGGTGTCACCGGCCTTTATTATCTGAATAGCCTTGCCTGATTCCTGCACTAGCCCCGTTCCCGCGGTGACGATCAGGGTTTGCCCCAACGGATGCGTATGCCAGGCAGAGCGGGCACCCGGTTCGAACGTCACCGTCGCACCACTTACCCTGGCAGGCTCACTGCCCTTGAACGGCGCATCAATCCGCACTGCGCCGGTAAAAAAGTCCGCCGGGCCCTTGACCGAAGGCTGTGATCCGTTAGGCGTAACGGTCACCGGCATCGCCTCCGCGTGGGACTCGAACGCGACTAGCGAGAGCGATAAAGCAGCAGCTGCAAGTGTTCTCATGATGACCTCACTGGAATGTATTAAGCGCTGAACCGTGGATGCGGGCGCCGCAACCTCAGCCTTGAGCACCACGCTGTGCAAAGACCTCTTTCAACACCGGCACTGCCGACATTGCCTTTGGCCAACCGGTGTAAAACGCCAGATGCGTCACCACTTCAGCCGCCTGTTCGCGGGTCAGACCGTTGTCCATGGCGCGGTTGAGATGGAACGGCAGCTGTGCCGCCTGGCCCTGAGTAATCAATGCAGCAACGGTCACCAGGCTGCGATCCCGCGCCGTCAGGCTGGTTTGTCGCCACAGGTCTGCAAACAGCACGTCATCGGTGAAGCGCCCGAGCTCCGGGGCTACATCTGCCGTCGCAGCAGCAACAGCTGCTTTACGCCTGGCTTCGCTGGCGGGGTCGAGAGTCAGCGGCTCAGTGGCCGGTGGCACGATCTGGTCTGCAGGAATGCCCCGCTCGTCAAAGACGTTTTTCGCCACGCCCACCGCGGACATCGCGTTCGGCCAGCCGGAATAGAACGCAAGGTGAGTAATCAACGCGCTGATTTCACTGGGCTTGAGACCGTTGTCGAGACCCAGTTTCACGTGGCTGGTCATCTGGGCGGTCTGTCCGCCGGCCACCAGTGAAGACAGGGTGATCAGGCTGCGATCACGAGGCGACAGTTCCTTGCGCTTCCAGACTTCGCCGAACAGTAACTCAGTGGTGTATTGATAAAGCTGAGGCGTGACTTCCAGGACATCAGGCAAAGGCTTCGGATCAGGCCTGGCTCTGGATTCGCTGCCATCGGATGCAGCAGCGAAAAAGAGAGTGGCGAACGCGGTTGCTAGCAGCTTCATGCATGGCCCTTTCAAGTAGATGAATGTGCCCGGGATCTGGCCCCGGCGGGTAAATGATCCTTGGACGTTAAAGCACTGAAAGGACCAGAACTATGGGCGATAACCGCATGCAACGATGAGTGGAATTCACCAATACTTTTCAAGGCTGGTAGCGCAACGCATCAACCACCAGAGAAAATGCCAGCGAGGCATGACGCCGGTTCGGGTAATACAGGTGATAGCCCGCGCACGGCTGACACCAATCGTCGAGCACAGCCACCAATCGGCCGTCTTCAATGAACGGTGCCGCCCGGTCTTCCGGCAGATAAGCCAGCCCAAGACCCGCCACTGCCGCATCCAGCCGCATGAAAATGCTGTTGAAGGTCAGTTGCCCTTCCACCCTAACCTTGACCTCGCGGCCATCCTTTTCGAAGTCCCAGACAAATAGTTCGCCATGGGTCGGAAAACGAATGTTGATGCAGTTGTGCCTGGCCAGGTCCTGCGGGACTTCAGGTCGCGAATGCCTGAGAAAATAATCCGGTGAACCCACGATGACCCAGCGCAGATCAGGACTGATCCGCACGGCAATCATGTCCTTGGCGACCCGTTCGCCCAGTCGCACGCCAATGTCGAAGCGCTCGGCGACGATATTGGTCAGGCCGGAATCGATATTGACCTCGACATTGATGTCCGGGTACTGCGGCAACAGTTTCTGCAACGCCGGGGCAATGATCGAGATGGCCGCGTGCTCACTGGCCGTAATGCGGATGGTGCCAGCGGGCGTTTCGCGTTGATCGCTCAACATCGCCAACTCCGAAGTGATCTCATCGAAGCGAGGCTTCAGCGTGCGCAGCAACCGCTCACCGGCCTCGGTCGGTGAAACACTGCGGGTAGTGCGCGTCAGCAAGCGCAACCCCAGCCGCGCTTCGAGATTGCGGATGGTATGGCTCAAGGCCGAAGGGCTGACACCCAGTCTGGCGGCAGCCTTGGTAAAACTGCGATCGGTCGCAACAGCGGCAAAGGCGAAGAGATCGTTGAAGTTTTCCTGCTGCATTCGGGGTTCCGTTTTCTGAGGCATCTGGAGTGCCGAAGCTGGCAAGTCCGTTCGATTAAAGCATCCGGGATTATCACGACTCACTGTTCCGACATCGGCTGTTCCACCATCGGCGTAAAGCTGGCGAAGGTCAGGCTTGCACAGGACTCAATCAACGCGCTAACGATCTCGGTCATCGGCTCACTGGAAAAATGCGCAGTCATTTCTGTCGCGCTGGACCAGTAGCCGCTCATGATCCACACATCGTCTCGACTGGAGCTACGAATCAACGAATAACCCAGACAGCCCTGCATGTGTTGAATACGTGCGACGCAGGTTTGCAGGTGTTGCTCAAGCTGTGAGTCAGCCTCGGGACTGGTCCGGATTTCCAGGGTGTTGACGGCAGTTATGCTCATGACTTTCGTTCCTGCGCCCGCTTAAGACGGGGTGGAAGTTAACCAGCAGGTAAGACCATGACTATAGGGCCATGTCTACTTACACTCTTGAGCCGGTTTCATTAATCCACAGCAACAGCGTTGCTCAAGATGCCTCCAGCCGTTGGCTCCAGGCTCTCGGTAAGGGTCTCATGGGAAAAAGCCTAACGTCATTCCAGACTGTAAAAAGCTACAGCCCTCATGGGATATGAGCTGTAGCCATGCCCGCAACGAACAATCAAAACAACCGGCTGCCGAAGGGATGATCTTTGGCGTCGCGTTGATCAGAGGTACTCACGCGCTGGTAAAACATCAAGTCAGCGGCCACCCGTGATGAGCGGGATACATTTTGCAATCATTGCAAGCAAGCATACCTCCTGCATTGAGGCGCATTTCTGTAGCCCCCGGTGTCCATGGCACCGCGCTGTCTCCCGGCAAACACAAGACTTGTAGGAGCTGCCGAAGGCTGCGATCGCGGTGTGTCAGGAGAAATGCTTCGCAGCCTTCGGCAACTCAAGCAGAAAATGCATTTCATCCAGTAGTTTGCATGTTGTTTGATGAGGGCTGCCGGAGGTCGTCGCCAGGCTAAAACCCCGCCGCGTGCCCATCCCGGCGGCTATCACTGGCCGCCACATAACCGTGGTCCGCATCCTCCGACAATCGCCAGATAAACTGCCCCGAACCGAAATCCATGTACGGGTCCTCCACCGACTTCAGGCGATGCCCCAAATCCCGCAAACCCTCCACCGTAGCGTTCGCCAGGGTGTCTTCCAGATCCACCGAAAAATCCCGATTCACCTTCCAGCGTGGTGCATCACAGGCGGCCTGAGGCTGCTGGTTGTAATCCAGCATTCGCACCAGCGTCTGCACATGCCCCTGCGGCTGCATGTCCCCGCCCATAACCCCGAAACTCATCTGCGGCTGGCCGTCTTTGGTCAGGAAAGCCGGAATAATCGTATGGAACGGCCGCTTGCCCGGTGCAACTACATTGGCCGACTTCGGATCACTGGAAAAACCAGCGCCACGGTTCTGCAAACTGATCCCGTACTCAGGCACCACAATCCCCGAACCAAAGCCCATGTAATTGGACTGAATGAACGAAATCATCATGCCGTTTTCATCCGCCGCGCTCAGGTACACCGTGCCCCCGCTGCGTGGCATGCCGAAGCCCGGATCACTGGCCTTATCCAGATTGATCAGCTTGGCGCGACTTTCCAGGTAAGCCTCATCGAGCATCTGCTCCGGCGTTACGTCCATGCTCTTGGGATCGGCCACATACTGATAGATATCGGCAAACGCCAGCTTCATGGCTTCAATCTGCAAATGCTGCGACTGTGCCGAATCCAGCGGCAGCGAGCCGACGTCGAAGCGCTCCAGAATCCCCAGCGCGATTAACGCCGCAATACCCTGCCCGTTTGGCGGGGTCTCATGCACGTCATAACCCCGGTAGGATTTCGAGATCGGCTTGACCCACTCCGGCTGATAGTTGCGCAAATCATCCAGCGTTAAAGAGCCGCCAGTCTGCCGGGCAAAACCCACAATGGCTTCAGCAATCTGGCCCTCATAAAACGCCCGACCACCTTGTTGGCCGAGCAGGCGCAAGGTCCGCGCGGCGTCCTTGAACACGAACTTCTCACCGATGCGCGGCGCCCGCCCGCCGGGCATGAAAGTCTCGGCAAAACCGGGCTGGGTATTCAGCAACGGCACAGCTCCCGACCATTTATGGGCTACGGTCGGCGCAAGCGTCACACCGCGCTCGGCAACCTGCGCAGCGGGCTCCAGAATGTCAGCAAATGGCAGCTTGCCGAAACGCTCATGCAAAGCAGCCCAGCCCGCCACAGCACCCGGCACCGTCACCGAATCCCAGCCACGTGCCGGGCGCTTGGCATGACCCGCGCCATCTTCGCCATAACGCCCGCGAAAGTGCTCCAGATCCCAGGCCTGCGGCGCCGGGCCGGAAGCGTTCAGGCCATGCAATTGTTCACCGTCCCAAAGGATTGCAAACGCGTCGCTGCCCAGCCCATTGGACACAGGCTCCACTACCGTGAGCATTGCGGCAGCGGCAATCGCTGCGTCTACCGCGTTACCGCCAGCAAGCAGAGTATTCAGCCCTGCCTGAGCGGCCAGCGGGTGAGACGTCGACACCACGTTGCGGGCGAACAACGGGATCCGGGTAGTCGGATAAGGGTTTTGCCAATCGAAAGCCATGAGCGCTCCTTGATTCAGTCTTTACGTTGTCGCCGGGCGGCGCCCGGCTCCCAGAAAATCACGCGATGCTGTAGGGCTCGCACGCTTTGCGCGCCGCACAGGCCGATCAGCGCCAGCAGGATCAGGCCGCTGAACATCGTTGCCATGTTCATGCTCACCGAGCTTGAGGCGATCAGGTAACCCAGCCCGCGTTGCGACGAGAGAAACTCGCCGACGACCGCACCGATCAGCGCCAGTGAGATACCGATCTGCAAACCGGCGAAGACTTCCCCCGCCGCTGCCGGAAACTTCACATGCAGCAGCAGATACAACCGCGATGCCGAAAACGCCCGGCAGGCGTCCAGCAACTCCGGGTCGGTACGGCGGATGCCATTCACCGTATTGACGAACAGCGGGAAGAAGCACACCAGAGTCACGAGGACGATCTTTGAAGCGATGCCAAAGCCGAACCAGACCAGGATGATCGGCCCCAGCGCAACTTTCGGCGTGGCCTGCAGGCCAATCAGCAGCGGGTAGACAAAGCGTTCGAAGGTTCGCGATTCAGCCAGTACTGCACCGAGAACAATGGCCAGTACCGAACCCAGCACATAACCACTCAACGTCTCAATGACGGTCGACGCAATGTGCGGCCACAAGGTCCCGTCAGCGAACCCGTTGGCCAGTGCGTGATAGACCGCCAACGGCGGTGGCAGCAGATAATCGGAAATTCCCAGCCAGCGTACGCTCTGCTCCCAGACCAGAATCAGCACTGCCAGACTGGTCAGTGGATACAAAAACGGCACTAATTTACGCATGGCTGAAGTGGCTCCGCAGGTGATGACACAGCGCGGCAAACTGCGGATCGTTGAGAGTATCCAGGGTTCGCGGGCGCGGCAGAGGAATCGTAAGCTCATCAATAATGGTGCCGGGTGACGGCGACATCACCAGCACCCGGTCGGCGAGAAACACCGCCTCCTGAATGCTGTGAGTGATGAACAGCACGGACTTGCGGTGTACGCTCCAGATACGTTGCAACTCCAGCGTCAGCGCCTCACGGGACATGGCATCCAGCGCCGCGAACGGCTCATCCATCAACAGCATCTGCGGATCGTGCAATAACATCCGGGCAATACCGACCCGTTGCTGCATGCCCCCGGACAGCTCGAACGGGTAGTCGTTGGCAAACGCCTGTAGACCCACCAGTTCCAGCAATTGCACCGCCCGCTCTCGGGATTCAGCCATGGGCAACCCGAGGGTTTTCGCGGGCAACAGCACGTTATCCATGACCGACTTCCACGGCAGCATATTGGGTTTCTGGAACACCACGCCGCTTTGCCGACTTGGCCCCTGTACCTCACGCCCCGCCAATTCGATGCGGCCGCTGGAAACGGGCAACAAACCCGCTGCAAGTTTCAGCAAGGTGGATTTGCCGCATCCCGATGGCCCCAGCAACGCGACAAACTCGCCATCAGCAACATTCAGGTCGATGTTGCTTAACGCCTGAATATGCCCGCGCCGGGTCTCATAGGTCAGCCCTACTTGCTGCAGGCTCAGTGCAGCACTCATCGCGCAGAACTCCTGGCAGCAACAGCCCGGTCCAGAAACGCCAGCACCCTGCCCCAGCTGTGCTGGTTGGCCAATGCGTTGGCCGCAGGCGTGCCGCCGCCACTGATCAACACCCTGGCCACCGGATGCAGGCGGGCAATCATCGTGGTCGGCACGTACGGGAAGCCAATGGCGTGTCCGGCGCCCTGATTGAGCACATGCTCAACAGGCCAGGCATGACCCCGTGCGTGCAGGTCTGCCTCGATTTCGGCGCTGTAGGCGGCTGAAGGCCAGAAACCATCATCGTCACCGGAGATCAGCAACAACGGGCCGTTGATGTTCTCCACCGGAATACGCGCCCTGGCAACGGACGGTGCATCCTGTTGCACCGCGACAAACGCCGGAGCTTGACGGATCGGCGCGCCAGCCGGCTCCGCCACGTCGAACGGGCGCCAGTCGACCCGCGGGTTGTTTTGCCAGACGTTGGTCAGCGGCTGTCCTTGCCAGGTCCAGGCATTCGCGTCCCGGGGTTGCTCCGGTCTACCGGCGCGCAGGGTACCGTGGACCACTGAACTCGGCACGTAGCCGATGACAGCACTGACCAATCCCGGAAAATACGACCCCAGCAGCAGCGCCAACTCAGCGCCCCGGGACAACCCTGCAACGGCAATAAAGCCGTCCTTGGGCTTGAGCGTATTGGCCACCCACTCCAGCGCCTGCTGAAAATACTCCAGCGGTGTGTCGCTGATGTGCTCGGGACGACCCGGCGCCTTGAAATAGCCCAGTGCCAACGCCGTATAGCCATGGGCAGCATAAAGCGCGGCCCGCTGTTGCGGTGTACCACCGCCCGAGCCGTTCAGCACAACCACTGCCGCTTGAGGCTGATCACCTTCAGGGAGAAACAGCGTGCCGCTGATTCCATCCTCTCTGATCTCGCGTCGTTGCACCCCGGCCGCCAGATAATACTGAGTAAACGCACCCGCGATTTGCTGCCCTTTGGCGTCAGTCAATTGCAGCTCGATACACTGCGCCGCAAGGCTTTCCTGCGACGGCACACGAGTGGGTGGCTTGACCTGTTGCATCGACCAGACCAGCGCCATCGCGTCCGCAGACAACCAATCGCCACTTTGCGGAGCGTCTTTGGCCAGATCAAGCTCGCCCTGCGCTCCGATCAGAAATCGCGCCTGACTCTCCCAGCGACTGCCGTCAGCTCCCTGTAACCAGACGCGCAAGCTGGCCTCGCCCGCCGACAGTCCGCTGAAACGAATATGCCGGGGTTGATCGATCAGCCCTTCATCAACGTCAATCCAGTACTGCAGGTTCATTTCGCCTCCTGAGCACGCTTGACCAGCCCGGCGCGATCAAAGTCACTGAACGCCGGGACAAACTCGTTGGAGAAGATCGTGTTCACAGGCACATCAGCTGTCGGGAATTCCCCGGTTTTGGCCATGGCCGAAATCGCATCTTTGATGATCTGCAGGTTGTATTCGCCGGGTACCCGCTCACTACCATCCGGGTGATGCAAGGTGTTACGCAAACGGCGAACCAACAGTTCCCGTGCATCCGCCAGGCCTTTGCCGTCGGCGTCTGCCGGTTTGCTTTCAGGGTGCTGACGCCAGAACGCCTGCACGCAATACGTCGGGTTGGCCTCACAGACCAGTTGCCCTTGGGTGTAAGCCCGACCAAAACGGCGGATCAGGTCAGGATTTTCCTTGAACGTGTCCACATGAACAACGAAGCCATTGCCGGGGTTTTCCTGGAACACCGGTGGGTAGGCGATCCGGCGGATCGGCGTGCCGGACAGCTCCAGCATGTCATCCCAACTGCTGTTGAAATTGAGCGCATCGACTCGCCCGGTTTTCAGCGCCTGGAAGCCTGCGCCCAAAGCACCGACCGCTACAAATTCGACATTCTTGCCCGGTTCCAGCCCGGCGATGCGCAACGCCGCACGGCTATTGGGCAAGGTGCCCCAAGTCAATGCGCCCACGCCGATCTGCTTGCCTTTGAGGTCAGCCAGCGACTTGATCGGCGAGTCGGCCAGCACCGCGTACTCCATGGTCTGGCTGGGTACGCCGTTGTAGAAATAGCGCACCGGCAACGGGTCTTTGCCGTTGAAGTAGCTGGAGATGATCGGCTCGGCGACCGGAAAGCCAAAGGTCACGCGTTTGCTTGCCAACTGAGGCAGCAAGGCACCCGCCCCCTGAAACACCACCACGTTGACCTTCAGCCCCTGCTCCTTGAACAGGCCCAGCTCCTCGGCGGCAGCATAGGCCGCACCGTCATGCACGGCAGGCGGAATCGCCAGCGCCACGGTTACATCATCCAGCGCCCAGGCTTGGGTGGCCGTAAACATCAAGGGCACAGACAGCGGCAGCAACAACTTTACAAGGGTCATGAGCGGTCCTTATTGAGTCAAAACTGATTGCGCCTGATCAATCAGGGCGCGACGGTCGATCTTGTTAGTCGTGGCGAGTGGTAGTGCGACAAGAAACCAGACCCGCCGCGGATGCTGGTAAGCAGCGGCGTGTTCCAGCACAAAACTTTTGAGCTGGTCTTCACTGGCTTTAAAACCTTCGCGCAGAACCACAAAGGCCACAGGTTTGTGGCCTTTTATGGCGTCTTCTACCGGCACCACGCAGGCCTGCTGTACCGCGGGATAACGCTCCAGCAATTTCTCGATTTCACTTGGGTAAATGTTCTCGCCGCCGCTAACAAACATGTCGTCACGGCGGCCGACAAAGGTGTAGAAACCTTGCGAGTCGCGGGCGAAAACGTCGCCGGTGATGTAATAACCGTCAGCGGTAAACGGCAGCGGCAGGTCCGGGCGATTGTGGTATCCGGTCATCAAACCGGGACTGAGCAGTTCCAGTACGCCCTGATCACCGAGCGCACCGGCTTCATCGCGCAATCGCAGCTGTACTTTTGGGTGAGCACAGCCCAAGGACATCGCCGGTGTAGGTAAGCCAGCCGGATGTGGCGCAAAGACCACAGGCCCGCCTTCGGTGGTGCCATAAGCATTGATGACTTTTGCTTCAGGCAACAGGCAGTGGATTTGCTCAAGCAGGCTGGCACTCACCGGCGCAGAACCCATGCGTACGACCCGCACAGACGACAGATCAGCCTCAGCCAGCAAGGTTTTTTCACTGAGCATCATGGCGATCATCGGCGGTACCGCGGTCAACCAGGTGCAGCGGTGACGCTGAACCGCGGCGATGTAACTCGCGGCGGTGAATTGCGGCAGCAGCACGGTCGTTGCGTGAGACGCCAGGCTGAGGAAAGCCAACGCCAAGGCATTCATGTGATAGAACGGTGCGGCAATCAATGGTTTTTCGTCGGCCAGGCGGGTCGCCTGCAAACGGGTTCGCACCACCCACAAATGCGCCGCATGGCTGAGCACCACGCCCTTGGGTTTGCCGGTGGAACCCGAGGTATAAAGAATCAGCGCGGGTTCATCTGCCAGTGGCGCGAATGCCTCGTACGGCCCCGGATTGGCGAAAGTATCAAGCCCCTCGGTACTCAACTCGATGTGCTCAAGCCCGACGGGTGCTGACGACAAACGACGCGGATCACAGAACAGCAACCGCGCACCGCTGTCGGCAATCACGTAATGCACCGTGGCATCAGGGAATTTGTAATTGACCGGCACCGCTACCAGCCCGGCACGCATGATGCCCAGCACCACCACCAGGTATTCCACGGAGTTGGCGGCCAACACGGCGACCCTGTCACCCTGAGCGAAATCTCGTGCCGCCAACGCACGGGCAACGCCATCGGCAAAGTCATCGAGTTCGCCGTAGGTGATGAATCTTTCTGCAGCCAGCCTCCCGGTAGGAGCGAACTTGTTCACGAGGCGTTGTGTCAGGCGCGCCGCCTCGCGAACAAGTTCGCTCCTATCGGTCGAGGCTGTATCGTCTATTCCAACAAACGCCACCCTTTCCCGGTCAGCCTGGCGGTCTATCAACCGGCCGAGGTTTTTGATGCCGTCGATCACGAGACAAACTCCAGCAAGGTTTCGAACTCGGCAATCTCGATCAGTACACGCTCCGCTTCGAGCCGATAGGGCAAACCGGCCTGCCCGACCAGGCGCGCCAGTTCGGCAGGATCAACGCAGCGCAGGGTAATCGCCGCAAAACGCTCGCCTCGTTGGCTCAATTGACTGGCGGACGCGCCATAGCGCTGCTCAAGGGTGACCTGATCAATAACGTCCAGTGCAAAGCCATCGCCCAGTTGCCCCAATGCGGCATAGCGCTCGCGTGCCGCTTCGGGCTCTGCGCTGAGCACCGTCAGTTTGACGATCGCGCTGACACCATTGGCATGCGTCAGCCACTGCGGCTGCCAGACGAGTTCGGGGGTTTCGTGATGGCAGTAGTAAACCCGCCCGGCGGCAAAGTGGTTGGCTTGCAGCCGCACGGTGGTGAAACGCGCCGTCAACTCCCGTCCCTGATGCTCCACGGCGCGGGAGAAGCGCTGCACCGGCTGCACCAGAAAACCGGCGCTGACCAGTTCACTGTGCGTGGCATGGGCGTTACGGGTACTCAGCACCAGACCGTCAATGCCCAGCGGGCTGTCAAGCACCTCCTGGCGTAACTTGCGCGTGCCCAGCGGCAAGCCGATGAGTTCGAGGTAACCGCCCGGGAACATCATCAAATGGTTGAGTGAACCCAGCGAGTGATAACCACGCGGCGTGAGGGTGAAACCCAGCGCAGCGAACACTTGAGCTGCGGTGTCAGTCTCGAAACGAGTATTGATGACCAGATGATCCAGAGCGGTTTGCATGATCAGGCCTTGGCAGCAGGAGTCGAATAAAGACCACGGCCACTGGCGACCAGATGCCCTTCACTATCGAACACCTGAGCCTCAGCCACCGAGAACTGCTTGCCAAACTTGATCACCCGGCCCGTGGCACGCAAATCGCCCTTGGCGGCACGGTGGTAATCGACACGCAGATCGACGGTCGGCACGCCTTTGCCGGTTTTCGAGACCAGCGCCCAGTCAGCCGTCAGATCGACCAATGCCGCGAGGATCCCGCCGTGGGTGTACCCCCCCTCGACGTTGACCACCCACTCTTCGCGCCATTTGGCGGTGAGTTCGATGCAGCCCTCGCCCACCTCGATCACTTCAAGGCCCAGCCATTGGTGGTAAGTCCCTTTGAGCAAACGGGCTTGAATATCGGCAGCGGTTGGCAATGTATCTGTCATGTTCAAATTCCTGGTTGTCTAGTTAGGGGAGATCCCACGCTTTCTCGCATCAAACGCTGGACCTGTAGGAGCTGCCGCAGGCTGCGATAGCGGTGTGGCAGGACGAATGTTTCGCAGCCTTCGGCAGCTCCTACAGAAGTTGCGTTTAAATCCAGCCGAGTCGCTGAATCCAGGGCAAACGAGCCCCGTGCCGCCGAATGGAAACCTCCGGCAGCGGTACAGCATTAAAAGGTTAAAAAGGGCTCAGGGCTTGACGACAACCTTGCCCAACACTTCACGGTCGCGGATCAGCGCCAAGCCTTCGGCAGCCTGTTCCAGAGGCAGAACGCGGTCGATCAGCGGATCGATCTTGCCCTCGGCAATCAGGTCCAGCAGGCCCACAAGGTTTTCCTCGTAGAAGCTGTTGGAGCCCTTGATGTTGAGCTCGAAGCTCCACACGTAACGCAAATCCTCGGCGGGATCGTGACCTGCAGTCGCGCCACAGACCAGTAAGGTGCCGCCGCGCTTCAGGCATTTGAGCGATGGCACCCAGGTGTCGCCGCCGGTGAAGTTGATCACCACATCAACGCCGCCTTCGTGAGTGCGGCGTTGTGGCTTGCCGTACTGGGCAATCGCCCACTTGGAGAAATCGGTCTCGCGATAATTGAGCACGTGATCGGCGCCGATTTCCTTGAGGCGCTCGCCCTTGGCGTCACTGCCCGCACAAGCGATCACCTCAGCGCCAAGCAGTTTGGCAAGAATCACGCTGGCCGTGCCCACACCGCCACTGGCCCCTAGAATCAACACACGGTCGCCAGGTTTTACGGTGTTGTGAGTGATCAACATGCGGTGCGCGGTGCCATAAGCCACCGGCAACGCCGCGGCCTGCTCGAAGCTCACTGCCGACGGCAGGCTGATTAACTGACGGGCATCCACCAGCGCATATTCAGCCATGCCGCCGTCAACCATTTCGCCCATCAGGCCGACATCGGGTTTCAACGGATTGACCAGTACACGGTCGCCAACGCTCCAGCCACTGACGCCCTCGCCGACCTCGGTGATGGTGCCTGCCAGATCCAGGCCGATGACCACCGGCAACGGCACTTTGATACCCGGCATGCCTTTGACGGTGAACACATCGTGGTAGTTAAAGGACGACGCGCCAACGCGGATTACGACGTGTCCCTGGGTGACTGCCGGTACCGGCTTGTCGCTTACCACGCGCAAACGGTCGAGGTCGCCGTGTGCATCGAGTACCAGGGCTTTCATGGTTTTGCTCACTGGGGATTTCTCCTGAGTCGTTGATGGATCTGGATTGATCACTTAAGGGTTTTGGAGTCGGCGTAAGGCTTGGTAGCGAACAGGTCATCCTTGAGCTCGCCCTTGACCAGGCCGCCTTCGATGAACACCTTGTGCTGCAATTTCAGGGTCTCGATGTCGGCAGGCTCGAAGGACACACGGTTCATGGCATTCCACAGGCCCACGTAAACTTTGGCGTCCCTGGTCGGCAGGTTGGCGCTCTTTTCCAGGATGCCGACGACTTCGTCAGGGTGGGCTGCGCCCCAGGCCAACGTGTCGCGCAGCGCGGCAATGACCCTGGCGACGGTCTCAGGATGCTCGTCCACCAATTTGGCGTTCACCGCACCGACGCCGATGTAAGGCACCGCGTCGGTTTTGGTCAGCTTCTTCCACTCATCCGCGAAGCTGCCCAGGCGTTTGACCTTCAGCTCGTCGTCCAACTGGTCGATGGTCAATGAGCGCAAGGCCGCACCGTCCACCTGCTTTTGCGAGAGGAACTGCGCCAGTCGAGATTCATTGCCGCCAATCAACGAAAAGTCCGTTGGCTGAATGCCGTAGTTGCCCGCCAGCACAGTGCCTGCAATCACCGCCACCGAGGAACCGGTGGGTGACATACCGATTTTCTTGCCCTTGAACTCGGCCACCGACTTGATCGGCGAATCCGCAGGCACTACAAATTGCACATCGGCCGGCTGAGTGGCGGCAAAGATTCTGATCGGCACGCCTTCGGCTGCGGCACTGAACACGCCTGCCACCGGCGCGCCAAATGCCAGGTCAATGGAGCCAGCCGCCAGTGCACGGATCGGCGCATTCACGTCCGGAAAATGCACAAAGGTCGCCTCGATACCGCGCTTGGCCAGGAAGTCCTTGGCCTCAAGCACCGAGCCATAGCCCAGGCTGACGCCGCTGGTCCAGTAGCCGATGCGGACGGCTTCGGCCGCCTGGCTGGAGAAAGAAACAAAAACAGTCGTCGCCAACGCTGCGGCGGCAAAAAGCTTGCGCATGGGTGCAGCTCCTGAAGGAATAATTCAAAGGGTTATTGATTGGAGGTTTTCCAGCGAAACAAACGCCGTTCGAGGGGTTTGAGCACGCCCGCCTCAAGTAGCAACATCAACGTGACCAGCAAGATCGTCCAGGCGAACACCTGATCGCTCTGCACCAGATCAGCCGCCTGACGCAGGCGGTAACCGATACCGTCAGACGCGCCGAGGGTCTCCGCGACCAGCGACACTCGCCAGCCGAAACCGAACGCCAGCCGGGCACCGGAAAAGAAGTACGGGAGGATGGTCGGCAAGTAGATCTTCAGCAGGATCTGGCCGCGGGACATGCGAAACGAGCGCGCCAGATCGATGTACTGGCGCTCCACGGTCTGCGCGCCCTGCCAGACATTGGTCAGGATCAATGGCATCGACGTCATGAACACCACAAAAACGGTGGTCGCATCGGAAATGCCGAACCAGATAATCGCGAAAATCGCCCAGATCGCTGAAGACACCGTGTTAAACACGGCGAGGATTGGCTCGAAGAATTGCGCCAGCGTGCGGCTTGAACCCAAGGCCAGTCCAAGCGGCGTACCGATCAGTGCCGCCAGAGCAAAACCACTGAACACCCGACCCATGGTCGCGCCTAGATCATGAGCGAAGGTCGCGCTGTGCCAGAGCGTATTCAGTGCGATGAAGACCTTTTCTGGCCCAGGCAACACGAAGGATGGAACGCGTCCGGCGGCATACCACCAGGCGACAGCAAACGCCGCCACTAACAGCAAACGCTGGGCAAAAAGAATCACAAACCGGTTGGCAAGCATGCTATTCATACCTTCAACCGCAGTTGACGAACCTGCTCGCTGACGTCCGCGGCGGTCGGCGTGCGTGGACGCGGCAAGTCAATCGCAACGATGTCCCGTACCCGGCCGGGTCTCGGTTCCAGAACCACCACGCGATCGGCCAGCACCACGGCTTCTTCCACGTCGTGGGTGACAAAGACGATGGTCATGCCCTTGAGCGCTTGCAGGCGCAGCAATTCATCATGCATCTGGCTGCGGGTTTGCGGATCGAGCTTGGAAAACGGCTCGTCCATCAATAACACACCGGGCTCCACCACCAGGCTGCGCGCCAGTGCCACGCGACTGCGCATCCCGCCCGACAGCTGATGCGGCCAAGCCTTGGCGAACGCCTCCAGCTCCACCAGTTTCAGCGCGGCATCGGCACGGACCAGGCGCTCGGCCTTGCTCAGACCCGATCCTTCCAGGCCAAAAACGACGTTGCTGCGCACTGTGCGCCAAGGCAGCAAGCGATCTTCCTGGAACATGTAGGCGACGCGGCGCCAGCCGTCGAAGTCTTCGGCGGCCAGGCCCTCCAGTTGCAGGCTACCCTGATCAGCCTTGAGCAGACCGGACAGGATATTCAACAGCGTACTTTTGCCGCAGCCGGAGGTGCCCAACAAGGCGAGAATTTCGCCCTGAGCGACTTGTACCGAGATATCGCGCAGCACTTCCAGCTCGCCAAAGTATTTGGAGATGCCTTGCAGGCTCAGCGCCGGCGCCGTAAGCGGAAAAACGGCGTGCGCGGTCATCGGGCAAACCTCGCGGCAAGCATCGGCAGTGATGCGCCGGATTCACTGAGGCTGTCGTAAACCTTCTCCAGCGTCATGGCCTGAAAGGTTTCTATGTGGCGGCGGGCAATCAGCTCGGCCCGCTTGCCATCGCCTTCTTCGAAGGCGTTGATCATGGCGTTGTGATCGTGCTTGATCTCGGGTTTGGTGCCTTGCACGTTGAAACCCAGCGCCACCAGACGGGTCATTTCATCCATCAGGCCGGACAAGGTACGCACCAGTCGTTCATTGCCCGAGGCTTCGATGATCGCCATGTGGAACGCCTTGTTAGCGTCCATGAACACGTCAATCTGCTCCGACAGCGGCACCAGATGGCGAACTCGGCAAGCTGCTTCGAGGGCCCGTAGCTGTTCGAGATCAACACGGCCGACCGCCAGTCGTGCGGCCATGGGTTCGAGCTGCACCCGCAGGGCGAAGATTTCTTCGACGTCTTTCAAGGTGATCGGTGCGACCTGATAACCCTTGCGCGGAATCGAGCGCAGCAGGTTTTCATGGCACAAACGGGTCAGCGCGATGCGGCAGCTGCTTTTACCGATGCCGTAGTCCGCCATCAGGTCAGGCTCGGTGATTTTCGTGCCTGGCATCAACCGGCAGGAAAGAATGTCGCGACGGATGCGGCCATAGGCATCATCGCCAAAACTGGCGACCTCGGGTCTGGCAAACGGCGTGGCGGGAGTAGTCATCTAGCGGCTCGATCCAGTCTGTGAGCAGCTCACAGACTGATTCTGTGAGGCTTACCAAGGGCCACTACGCTAATCTAAAACTTCATAAATACGAACGAACGCTTTCGGCTAAGAATATGCATCGGGAGCATAACGTGGGCTGCTCACAGCACTGAAAGAAACCTCAAATTCCGCGGAATGCCCCAGCGGTAGGTGCGAACTTGTTCGCGAGCAATTGGGCTGGCGCTAATCTTTGGGGTTCACAGAATCTCTCGCGAACAAGTTCGCTCCTACCAAGGTGACGCGAGATGAACCGCTGGCAGGAGCGAACTTGTTTGCGAGAGGGACAACGCGGTTTGTCTGATAGACCGCGGAGCCTGCATCGCGAGCAAGCTCGGCTCCCACAAGGCTCATCACAGCCATTACCGCCTTCGCTCAAATCGCAATCCGGCGCAGCACCAGGGCCCGGGAGAACTCGTCGAGCAGGTCCAGATAACGCCTGCCGGGGACGTCCGCGAGCAAACCACGGGTGTAGGGATGGGCCGGTGATTCGAATACCTGCTCGGTATCGCCCCGCTCCACCACCCTGCCTGCCTGCATCACAACCACCTGATCGGAGATCTGTCGCACCACCGCCAGATCATGGGAAATGAACAGGTAACTCAACCCCAGTCGCTGCTGCAGATCAGCCAGCAGCGCCAATATCTGCGTCTGCACCGAGGCATCCAGTGCAGAAAGTGGCTCGTCCAGCACCACCAACTCTGGCTCAAGTGCCAGCGCACGGGCGATGGCGACACGTTGCCGTTGACCACCCGAAAGCTGCCCCGGTCGGCAATGCAACAAACGGGGCGGCAGCTCCACCTGTTCCAGCAGTTGCGCAGCGCGTGCCGAACGCCAGGCTTTGTCGCCGATAGCATAAGCCTGCAACGGCTCGGTAATGATTTGCTCCAGGGTAAAACCGGGGTCCAGCGACGCATAAGGGTTCTGGTAAACCACCTGAATCCTGCGGCGCAACGCCTGCCAGTCGCGGCGTGTGTATTGGCTGATTTCCGCTCCGTCAAACAGCACACGCCCGCTGTCCAGTTTTTCCAGGCCCAGGATCAATCGAGCCGTGGTGGACTTACCTGACCCCGACTCCCCCACCAGGCTGGTGGTACCCCGGCGCAACAGCGTAAACGACACATCATCCACGGCTGGCAGACCCGGGTTACGCCAGCTGGAAAAATCCTTGCCCAACCGCTCGACCACCAGCAATGGCCGCTCGTTGTCGAAAGCAGCACGGCGGCGTTCGGACACCACCGGCTGGGCCGCAGCCGACAGCACCGGAACGGTTTTCAGCAGTTGTCGGGTGTATGCGTGCTGCGGTCGCTGGAACATCTGCCGGGTGTCACCACTTTCGACGACGCGGCCACGGTACATCACCAACACCCGGTCAGCCCGATCCAGCGCAACCCCCAGATCATGGGTGATCAGCAGCACCGCTGTGCCGCGCTCTCGGGCCAGTTCCTGCAAACGGTCGAGAATCTGCCGCTGCACCCCGACGTCCAGCGCACTGGTCGGTTCGTCGGCAATGATCAGCGCCGGATTGTTCGCCAACGCAATCGCGATCAATACCCGCTGACGCATGCCCCCGGACAGCTGATGCGGGAAGCTGCGCTGCACTCGCTCAATGTTCTTCAGGCCGACTTCTTCCAGCAATCGGCTGGTACGCAGCCTGGCAGCGGCCCTCGGCACGCCATGAATCGTCATGGCTTCCTGCAACTGAGCGCCAATGCGCTTGACAGGGTCCAGCGACAGACCAGGGTCCTGCGGCACAAAGCCCAGCACATTGCCGCGTAAGTTGCGCCATTGCTTTTCGCTGGCGGCGACCTGCTCCGTACCGTTAAGCAGGATGCTTCCGGATTCGATCCGGCCATTACCCGCCAACAACCCGACCAATGCCGCCGCCGTGGTGGACTTGCCGGAGCCGGACTCACCCACCACGGCCAGAATCTCACCGGGGTACAGGGCGAAGCTGATCTGACTGACACCATCCACCCGGCCTTCACGGGTCTGATAACCAATGCTCAGGTCGCTGACCTGTAAAACAGCGTTTGCGGTACTCATGACTTGCTTCCCTGTAGATCCTGGACCGCGCGTGCGAGCTGATTGGCCGCCAGCACCACCGATGCAACCACCAGCCCCGGCAAGGTGGTGTACCACCAGGCGGCGACCATGTAGTTACGCCCCTCGGAAATCAGCAGGCCCCATTCCGGTTGCGGCGGAGGTGCGCCAAAACCGAGGAAGCTCAGGGCAGAAACGGCCAGCACTGCGCTGCCGAACTCCAGTGCAGCTAACGCCAGCACCGGGCCTGCGGCATGCACGAGAATATGCCGACGGATGATGGTCCATGGCCCCACACCACAGGACACAGCTGCTTCGACGAACACCGAAGTACGCCAACGCAATACTTCACCGCGTACCAATCGGGCAAAGGTCGCCACGGACGACAGTCCCACCGCCAGCGCAATGTTCAGGGTGCCAAAGCCCAGCACCGTGATGATTGCCATCGCGAGTAACAGCGATGGAATCGCCATCAACACTTCCACCACACGCATCAGAAACGCATCCACCAGACCGCCGAAGTAGCCGGCAATAACGCCCAGCAGGATGCCTACCAGCAAGGCGATCGCCACCGCCAGCGCCGTGGCCTGCAACGAAATCGCCGAGCCGTGAACCGCGCGGCTGTACAGGTCACGACCCAGTTGGTCGGTACCAAACCAGTGCCGGGCGCCTGGACTTTGCAACGCTTCGCTGGGTACGCCCGACAAGGGGTCGTAATGGCTGAATGCAGTCGGCCAAAGCGCCCAGGCCAGCGCGGTTAACAGCACCGCAATACCCAGCGGCAGTAACGGCCTGCTGAGCAGCAGCGCAGCGAGCGTTCGGCTCCAGTGCGGCCGGGTGATCGGCGCACTGGCGAGGCTGTTCAGTGCCAAATCGTCATTGAGTACGTTGCTCATTTGCCGCTCCTTCCCTGAATACGCGGATCAAGCAATGGGTACAGCACGTCCACCAGCAAGTTGACGCTGATGAAGATCAACGCTGCCAACACCACCACGCCTTGCACCAGCGGGATGTCCTGACCGCTGACAGCGCCTTGAGCCAGTCGCCCGACACCTTCACGTGAGAACACCGTTTCAGTCACCACCGAACCGGCCAGCAGGTTACCGACAATGACCCCGGACAGACTCAACAGCGGAATGGCGGCGTTATGCAGCAAATGCACGAACAGCAAGCGACGCGGACTCAGCCCCTTGGCAATCAGCACTTCGACAAAGGGTTGCGCACGCACCGCCTGCAACGAGCGCGTCAGTACCTGGGCAATCACTGCCGCAGTGGGGATAGCGAGCGTCAGCGCGGGCAAGACCAAGGCACTGAAGCCCTGATTGCCCATGGCCGGGAACCAGTGCCACGAGAACGAAAAACCCTGCAACAAGAGCAATCCGATCCAGAATGTGGGCAATGAGACCGCCACCGAAGGGATGCCCAGCAGTGCATTACGCAACCAGTCACGCTTGACCAGACTGGCCGTCAACGCCAGCGCAATGCCGGCCAGCAAGGCAAAGCCCAGCGCCAGAAAGGTCAGCGCAGCCGTGGCTGGCAATGCCTGAGCCAAGGCCTGCACCACCGGTTCACCACTCTGTATCGAGTGACCGAAATCCAGCTGAAGCGCCTTCCACAGGGCAATGCCGTATTGCACAGGCAAGGGCTGATCCAGATGGTATTCAGCGCGCAAGGCATCGACTTGCAATTGGTCGACGGCTGAAGGTTCGCCCTGTTGATTGAGCATGATGCTCACCGGGTCGCTGGGTAGCGCGTACAAAATCACAAACGACACGCTGAACGCAGCCCACAGCACCAGCAACGCCTGGCCAATGCGGCTGAGCAGATAGATCGATGCCTGCCTGAGCGGAAAGCGGGTCGCCACTTCGTTGCCGGGGGTGATCAATAAACTGTTGCTCATGGCGCTCTCCTTTCACGCGACACATATCCATCTGAACGCCCGCGTTCATGTGGGAGCGAATTCATTCGCGAAGAGGCCGTACCAGTCACCACATCTTCAGCGCCAGCAACAGCGCCTTCCCGGATGAATCCGGTCCCACAGGGTTTTGCGTCTGCAGTTAGATAGCGTTGTCTCGGGAACATATCGGAACTCCTACCGCTGCAACCACGTATCGAAAAACTGCAACCGCGATGACGCTTCATAATGCAGCCCTTGCACCTGTTTGCCGTGGGCCAGCACCGATGACAGTTCGATCAACGGGATTGCATGCCCTTCACGCAAGAGGATCTCGCTGGCCTGATCAGTCAGTTTCTGGCGTTGGGCGTTGTCCAGCGTGGCTGCGGCCTGCTGCAAGAGCTGATCAACCGGTGCAGGTTGGCGACGGTTGTAATTGCGGCCGTTCACCTCATACACCGTCCGCACCACGTCCGGATCGGCGCGGGTCAGGTTGAAGAATGTCAGGTGCATGTCACCGGCAGACTGCAAGGCAGCGATTTGGCTGATAGTGGATTTGTTCAGGCGCAAGTCTATGCCGACCAGCCGTAACTGCTGCTGTACCAACTCCAGAATCGGCGCGTTTTGCCAGTAACTGAGTTGCAGGGCCAGGCGCTTGCCGTCACGGCTACGGATGCCGTCAGCGCCGACCTTCCAGCCCGCCTCTTCGAGCAGCTGTTTTGCGCCCTCCGGGTCGTATTTCAACAAAGAAGAAAAATCGCGATAAAACGGCGTACTACTTGCCAGCAAGGCTGTTGCCGGTTTTTGGAAGCGGGAAATGATGCTGCGCAACTGCTCGCGATCAATCGCTTTGATCAGGGCCTGACGGACCTTTATATCGCTGTACAACGGGTCGGTTTCATCCGGCGTCAGGTTGTACACCACGCCCGGATTGGCCCGGGTCAACAACGACATACCCTGGTTTTCCAGGACCGTTTCGTTCTGCGGCACCACAGCAGTGTCGACGTCGATCTGGCCTGACAACAGACTGCCCAGGCGCACGCCGGACTCCGGTACGATGACAAATTCAATCCCGTCCAGCCAGGCTTTGCCTTTGTGCGTCGCCAGGGACGATTCCCCGGAATACGCTTCATGACGTGCAAGCACCACCTTCTGGTTATGCACGAAAGATTTGATCACAAACGGTCCGCTGCCAATCAGGTTGCCCTGGCAACGCTCGGCAGGAGGCAAAGCCAGCGTCGCCGGCGCCAACAGCCCCAGACTCATGGTAGAAGTGGCTTGCAGGAACTGGGCGTTGGACTGCCCGAACTCGATGACGACGGTGTTCTGGTCAGGCGTCTCGATGTTTTTCAGGCCTGCCAGATAGGTCGAACCCAGTACCGAGCGCGCTCCCAGCGCCACGATGTTTTCGAAATTGGCTTTCACCGACGCTGCATTCAGCGCACTGCCGTCACTGAACTTGACGCCTTCGCGCAGGTGAAAGGTGAAACGTCGTGATTCGCCATCCACTTCCCAGCGGCTGGCCAGCCAAGGCACGATTTCACCGGTTTTCGGGTCCTGATCAGTCAGTGAATCAACCACCTGCCGACCCACGTTGAGCGCGGTGTTGTTACCCGCCTGCTGCGGATCGATGCAGTTGGGGTCGCCGTCCAGCGCGACTTTGAGAATGCCGCCAGCAACCGGGCTGGCGGTGGTATTGGTGATCGGCGAATTGGACTCATCGCCGCACCCGGCGAGGGTTACAGCGACGAAGAGCAAGGCCAGTCGAGCGCCGGTGGCAAGTTTTAACGAAGTACTCAAGATCATAAGGAACAACTTTCTCTGAAGTCTGGCTCGGACCCTGTGGGAGCTGGGCTCTAACAGGGCAATGCGATCTTTTGTGGGAGCGGTGCTTGGTCTGGGCGGCATTCCGACGATAAGGACGCCTCGGTATACCTTCGAACCACAGCGTTCCTATCGCGGGCAGCCCCGCTCCCAGAAGATCCAATTGATTCTGCAGGTCTCAGCGCGCATGCCGATTCGCGACATACGGCAAGCCGAGGTTTTCCCGCAGGCTTTTGCCCTGGTATTCACGCTGGAACAGGCCGCGACGTTGCAGTTCGGGCACGACGCCTTCGGCAAAATCACTGATGCTTTCATGCAGGCCGCTGAACATCACATTGAAACCGTCTGCTGCTCCCGCTTCGAACCATTGCTGGAAGTCGTCGGCAATACTTTCAGGCGTCCCGATCAAAATGCGGTGCCCGCCCGATGTCAGCTTGTTGAACAGCTGCCGCACCGTCGGCCGCTCACGGCGAATCAGATCGAAGACCAGCTTCTGGCGACTCTTATGGGTGTTGGTGTCGAACTGTTCCGGCGGTAACGGCACCACTTCGTCGAAGGGCAATTCGGAGAGATCAAACCCGAGGCTGGTAAACCGCGAAATGGTGCGCAGGAAGGTCTTGGCATCAAGCAACTCCTGCAAACGGTCGTACTTGGCCTGAGCCTCGGCCTGGGTGCGCCCCACCACCGGCGAGACACCCGGCAGCACTTTCAGGTGATCGGGATTACGCCCCAACGCGGCCGCACGTTGCTTGATTTCGGTGTAGAACGCCTGGCCCTGCTCCACCGTATGTTGCGCCGTGAACACTAGCTCCCCCGCCCTCGACGCCAAGGCACGACCGGCATCTGAGGAGCCCGCCTGGGCAATCACCGGATAACCCTGAATGGGCCGCGCTGCGTTCAGCGGGCCTTTGACCTGGAACGATTTGCCGTGGTGATCGAGCACGTGCATTTTTTCCACGTCTAGCCAGGTGCCGCTGGCCTTGTCCTGCACAAAAGCGTCATCTTCCCAGCTGTCCCAGAGGCCGGTGACCACGTCATAAAACTCTTCGGCGCGCTCATAACGGTCGGCGTGCTGAACGTGAGCATCCAGGTTGAAGTTCTCGCCGCCGCCCAGCGATGTGACCAGATTCCAGCCTGCCCGGCCGCCACTCAGATGGTCGATGTTGGCCAGCTTGCGGGCAATGTTGTACGGCTCGTTATAGGTGGTACTCGCGGTGCCGATCAGGCCGATGTCGCGGGTGACCAGCGCCAGCGCCGGCATCAGCACCAATGGGTCCCAGCGCACGCTGTTCGGGCCACGCGCCAACGCATCCAGGTCCAGATCGACGTTCAGGCTGTCATTGAAAAACAGCGTGTGGAAACGCGCTTTTTCAAGGGTCTCGGCGATCCAGCGAAAGTGATCGAAATCCTTGAATGAGTCCGCGGCAGCCTGCGGATGACGCCAGCTGGAGCCTAAAATCCCGGCGCTGGGAATAAACGCGCCAAGGATGATCTGTGGTTTTGCAGTGCTCATACTTGATGCCCCTGTCAGAAGGTGTAACTCACACGGGTGTACCAGAGGCCACCGTAGGGATCGAACGGCGAGATGCTGCCGAATTTGGGAAAACCGTTGACGTCGCCAGCGGGGTAAGCGTTGTTGTCAGCACGCACGTCGAACAGGTTGTTGGCGCCGACTGCCACACCAAGGCTGTCGGTCACCGCGTAAGCGACCTCCAGATCGGTGATCCACTTGGCACCGAAGGTCACGTCAAAGTCAGGATTGACGTCACGGGAGATGACCTTGTCGTAGCGATTGAGCGCCAGGTTGATGTTGAATTTATCGACCTGCCAGTTACCGCTGAGAATCAACTTGGTCTTGGGATTGGCCACGGTCAGATAGCCTTGGGCAACCCGGTCGAACAGCTCAAGTCCGGTAGAAGCCAGCGCCGACGGAGTGGATTTGACGCTGTCTATTTCGGTCTTGTTGTAGTTGAACGCAAGGCCGTATTTGACGCTGCCGTAGCGGCCGTAATCGACTTTGTAGTCGGTGACCAGGTCGACACCGCGGGTGGTGGTGTCGGCCGCGTTGGTGAAGTACTTCACCCGGTAGCCGGGTCGATAGCCCTGTTGCTGAAGAATCTGATCGACGCTGTTGCCGGACAGAAAGCCGGTCAGCCCGATACGGTCCTTGATTTCGATCTGGTAAGCATCGAGGGTCAGGTTGGCTGCGGGCACAGGCTTATAGGTGAAGCCCACGCTGATGTTGCGTGACTTTTCCGGGTCCAGATCGCTGGCCCCCAATGCCTTGGCCAACGCCGAATCGACCCGGGCGGTCTTGGCTTCAACGAACTGCAGCACGCCGTTGACCGAGGTGTACTGGTTCGAAGTCTGCGCGTAGGTGGACTGCGACAGCGAAGGCGCCCGGAAACCGTTGCTCAGCGTGCCGCGGACGGCAAACTCGGGAGTGAAATCGTAGCGCAGCGCGAGTTTGCCGCTGGCAGTGTTGCCGGAGCTGTCGTCATACTTTTCAAAACGCCCGGCAACCCCCACGTAAAGCTTTTCGGTGGGGTTGATGCCCAGGTCCAGATAGGTCGCGTAGCTGTTTCGGCTGTTCTGCCCCTCGTCTTCAGGTGTGAGGGTAATCGCACCCTGCGCACCGATGGCTGCCGGTCTTCCGGCCAGCGGCCCGCTCGGGTAAACGTAGCCGCCATTGATATACGAAAGCGGGTCATCGGACTCAGTCTTGTAACGCTCATGGCGATGCTCCGCGCCCCAGGAAACCTGCAAGGGTTTAGCCAGACCGACCTCGAAAGCACGGGTCAGGTCGAGGTTATTAGTCCATTGATCGAAGGTGTTGGAGTAGGTATCGAAATGCGTCGGACTGGACGGCCCCAGAGACGCGTTGAGTGTTTCGTCGGTACCGGCCTGGCCTTTGTCGCGGCCAAAAGTCGAACTCAGATCCCAATTCCACTCCTTGACCAGCCCCCTGGCACCTGCGGCGACCTGATAGTCGATCTCTTCAAGGGTATAGAACGGCGCCGTCCCGTCGGGGTAAATCTCGGGGATGATGTTGGTCGAGTTCGGCCGTCGGTAGTTCTGCCCGCCCCGCGCATCGCGCTTGCTCAGAGTGGAAAAGGAATACAGGCTCAAGTCGTCATTGAGCGGCAGCTCGGCGTTATAGCCGACGTTGATGGCTTTGATTTTCGGCAAACCGTTCTTTTGCAGTTCACGATTAGTGCTTGCTTCTCGCGGATCAGCCGAGCCATCGGCTTGCGGGTAATACAGCGCGCCCGTCGCATCCCTCGAACGGACGGCGGTCTGCTGCGACTTGGCGTCCAGCGAAAAATTGAAGAAGCCGTCGTTGGGCAGCGCAAAACCGGCGTTGAGGGCCTGCTTGATAATCTCGCCGTCGCCTTTGTAATACTCGCCAAACTGAGTGCTGGCCGTGCCGCCATTGTCATTCTGCTTGAGGATGATATTGATCACCCCGGCGATGGCGTCCGAACCGTATTGGGCTGACGCACCGTCACGCAGCACTTCGATGTGGTCGATGGCGCTGATCGGGATCATGTCCAGATCCACCGGGTTGGTGCCATAAGCCGCCGTCGAATCCAGGTTGATGACGGCGCTGTTATGGCGACGCTTGCCGTTGACCAGCACCAGCACATTGGAACCGTTCAGACCGCGCAGGCTGTATGGCCGGGCAATGCTGTCGTTGGAACTGCCGGACGGTCGCTGACTGAAGGACGGCAAGGACTTTTCCAATGCCCCGCGCAGGCTGCCGGAGCCGGTTTTTTCCAGCTGCTGAGCACTGATTACGTCAATCGGTGCCGGACTGCTGGTTACGGTCCGTGCCTCACTGCCCCGGGAACCGGTGACGATTACTGTATCCAGGGTATCGGTGCTGCTGTCAGCGGCAAATGCCATGACCGGCAGCAAGCTGAAACCTGCGAAAAACCACGGTGCCAGCGGAGTCGCCACCGCGTGAGAGTTCATTTTCATAAGAATCAACTTTCCAGAATCTGCTTGAAGTCGTTACGCCACAGCGGTCGCACGTCGACCTGCTGGCGAATCAACTGATGTTCAAAAAAGGCATCGGCTACTTGCTGCTGGGAGGCGATGGACTGCTCGGAAACCGGCACCATGCGCTGCGCTTCGCCACGCAGGCGCAACTGATCCAGATACAGTTGCGCATCGATGCCGGTGATCTCCTGATTACGCCGCGCCCAGGCCTCAGGGTTGTTTTGTACCCAGGCCCAGGTGGCACGCTCACGCAGAAGAAAATCAGCGACCTGCGCGCTGCGTACTGGATCCTGCAAGGCGCGTTGCGTCGTAGCGATCAGCGTGTTGCCCCGGTAATCGCTGACGTTATGCAAGCGGGTGCCGCCGGACTGCACGGACTGAAGCACAGAAATACCGCCGCCGATCACGGCATCCAGATGCCCGCTGCGAAACGCGATCAAGGCTTCCTGGATCGGCATGGGAATCGGCTGCACATCCTTCAGAGACAGGCCGTGCTGATTGAGCAGGCGCAACAGGAAGTAATGGGTGTTGGTGGCCCGCACATAACTGATCTTCTTGCCCTTCAGGTCCGCAACCTGCTGGATATCGGCGTCATTGCGCACCACGATGCCAATGTCGCTGACATCACCGGGAATCGTCGCCACCAAGGCAATCGGCACCTTGGCAATGGACGCGAAGATCGGCGGGATCTCGCTCATGTACACATAGTCGAGGCTGTCACTGTTCAGGGCTTCGAGGACCAGGTTGCCGCCGCCAATGTCGATCCACTCGACGGGATAAGGCGTATCGAGTTGTCCGGCCAGCCCCATGAACGAGGCTGCCGAGCCTTTATAGCGCCAGACCCGCAGTGGCGCCTGCTCAGCGCCGAACACTGGCGGCGTAAGGGAGGCCAGCAAGCCACCGGCTGCCGCAAGCGCACTGCCGGTCAGCAGTTGGCGTCGGGTAATAGCAACCATGTCCTCAGGCCAACAGATCAGGTTGCCGGGCGATGATCTCGTCCCACAACGGCTGGAAATTGAGCCAGGCAAACAGCTCGTTGCGCGCCTTGCTCTGGGCACTTGGCGGCTCCACTTGCGGGATCACCGGCACCCCGGCAGCACGAGCCAGCAAGTGCGAGCGCGCTACGTCTTCAGCAAGAATGAAACGCCAGGCCGCGCTCTCGACCGTTTCTCCCACCGTCCAGACACCGTGGTTTTGCCAGAACAAAAGATTGTTGCCTGCAAAGCTGTCGACGAATGCCCCGGTCACGATGTCGCGGTCATGCTCCAGGCTGCCGTCGGCTTTGCGTAACGCATGACGCGGAAAGATTGCCTGATCGCCGACAAAGGCTCCGGCTTCGGCCGTAATCGGATCAAAAAGCTGCGCCAGCGATGACCATGTGCGCCCGTAGAAACCATGCAAATGAGCAATGCCGACGACTTCCGGACGGGCTTGCTGCAAGCCGTAATGCAAATCCAGTGCGCTGGTATTGAGCAGCCCGTCACCTTCGACGACTTGCCCTTGGGCATCGACGCGCAGCAGTTGCGAAACACTGATCTGCGAAAACGGCACGCCCAGCGGGTTGATCCAGTAGTGATCGGTTTCAATCGGATCGCGAGCGGTGAAATGCCCGGCCAGGCCGACTTCGAATCCATAACGTGAAAACAGGCGATAAGCCGCCGCCAGACGTTGCTTGCGATGCAGCCGCTCTTGCAGCAGGTCGTCGTGGCGCGGGACGCTATCGAGGGTCAGACGGTTATTGCTGTTGGGCAGGCTGTAAATGCTTCGGGGGATGAAGGGTGCATGGCTCATTCGGTTCTACTCAAGCAGTGCTCGTGTTGCCGAGCTTTTTTCTTCAGGCGAACGCAATCGCTGCGCACATTGGAGCGCGTTGACAGGTTGGCATTTAGGAGTTCCGGACCACGCGACGTGGGTTGTCGACGGGTCGGAGAAATGGGCAATAACGCTAGATCGTCATGATCGGGGTCCCTCGCATAAAGGCTGGCTGCTGCTCTCCTCCACCGTGCGAGGGGTCGGGTCGAGTCATCGTGTTGTGGCCGTTTTTACGGCTGACGCTTAAGAACCTAAAGCAAGAAAACAGCCTTGTGAAATTCCTTATTGGTCTAACGTAATATTTAATTTTATTATTTATACACGCATATAACATTCAGTTTAGGCATATAAAAAATCTCAACCCATCAGTCAGTCTCACTTCTCAGGATCGACCGGGCGACGGACACGCCCCCGAAGAGCTTGAAATAAATATTGAGCATAATCAAATCTCAAACTAATCAATAAAATACATATTAGCTTAGAAGCAAAAAGCCTTTTACAGCAGCCAACCATAAGAATACGGTCTTAGAAAGACAACCTGACCCTGCGCTCTTGTCAGCCTTCCCATCTGCCCAACTCCCGCTGTGTAAAGGATCCATCCATGCATCTGAGACATTCCTTGGCAATACCCAACCGCGCCCCAGGCGTTGCAATACACAGTCTCATGGGTCAAGGGTCGAGGATTGCGCGATGAGTAAACGTTTCCCGTTATTTCGCCTGCTGGCCGCCTGCGCCACCGCCGCCACCCTGCTGGGCTGCTCACCGTCCGCTCAGGATCTGGAAGCCAACAAGACCCTGAAGATCGCTTTCTTTCGCGACAACACCACACTCGTCAGCCTCGATCCCTTCCAGGTTTACTGGCTGGAGCATCGCGTAGTTTTGCGCAACGTTGCCGAGTCGTTGACCGATCAGGACCCGCAAAACGGGAAGATCATTCCCTGGCTGGCTGAAAGCTGGGAAGTCAGTGATAACGCGCTGGAATACACGTTCCATCTGCGCAAAGACGTGACCTTCAGCAATGGCACGCGTTTCGATGCCCAGGCAGTGAAAGCCGCCTATGACTCCAACAAGGCCTTTGCGGCGCAACTGCCTACCACGTTCGGCGCGACTTATCTGAAGGGCTACGATCACGCAGAAGTCGTCGATGACTTCACCGTGAAGCTGGTGTTGTCCACCCCTAACGCAGGATTCCTGCAAGCCACCTCAACCACCAACCTTTCGATTCTGGCGCCGGAATCCTACAAGCTCAGCGTCAAGGAACGTTCGCTGGGCGCCATTATTGGCACCGGGCCGTTCGTGCTGGAGCGCTACACCCCGGAAAGCGGCCTGAAGCTGGTCAAGCGCAAGGGCTATGCCTGGCCGTCCGCCAATGCGAAGAACAAAGGCGAAGCGCACCTCAATACCGTCGAGGTCAGCTACGTGCCGGAAGAAAGCGTGCGCAACGGCCAGTTCGTACAAGGCCAGGTGGATATTCTCTGGCCTCGCGCGCCCTTCTCTGAAGTCGATCTGAACCTGTTCAAATCCAAGGGCGCCACGATTCAGAGCCGTTCGTTGCCTGGCCCGGCGCTGAACTTCTACCCCAACACCCGTGGCACGCGCATCCTGGCAGATCGCAATGTGCGGCTTGCGCTGCAAAAAGGCATCGACCGCAAGACCTATGCCGCGACCGTGTACAACCCGCAGTTCCCGGTGGTGACCAGCATCTATGACGTCACCACGCCGTACTACAAGAACAAGGCCGACACGCTCAGCTATGACCCGCAAGGCGCGGAAAAACTGCTGGATGACGCAGGCTGGCAAAAAGGTCAGGACGGCTATCGCAGCAAGGACGGCAAACGACTCAAGCTGGTCTACAACTTGTCGCCAGCGGAAACCGCAGGCGATGTGCTGATTCAGGACCAACTGCGCAAGATAGGCATCGAACTCAAGCTCAATGTGCTGACCACCGCTGAATGGGCGGCCGCCAACGCCTCGGGCAACTATGACCTGACCTCTACCTACATGACCCGTGCCGACCCGATCATTCTGCAAACCATTATTGATCCGCGCTCGGCCAACAGCTCGACCCTGGCCACCAACCTGTATGCACCGGAAACCCTGCCCAAGGCACTGGAACTGTTTGATGCGGGCCTGACTGCCACACAGGCCGAACAGCGCGCCAAGGCTTACGGCGATCTGCAGGATCTGTTGATTGAAGAAGGCTCGGCATTCCCGATCTACGAGCGCGTCTGGCAGGCCGCGACCGCCAAGAAAGTCCATAACTTCTACTGGACTGCAGAAGGCTTCGCCCTGCTCAACGACATCGAGATTGCAGCGCCATGAGCCGCTATGTGATCGGCCGGATTGGCCAGGCGCTGCTGGTATTGTGGGGTGCGTACAGCGTGACGTACTTCATCCTGTATTTACTGCCGGGTGACACGCTGTCGATCATGCTCAGTGCGTCGGGTGTCGAAATCGACGCGCTGTCGCCTGAAGAAATCGCCAAGGCACAAGCCTATTACGGTCTGGATGGCGGGATTTTCCAGCAGTACTTTCACTTGCTGTGGGGCGCGGTGCAGGGTGATTTCGGCAGCTCGCTGACCCTCAACCGCCCTGTGGCAGAATTGCTCGTCGAGCGCTTGCCGCAGACCCTGGCGCTGGCCGGTCTGGCCATCGTATTTTCATTGATTGGCGGCATCGGTCTGGCCTACCTCACCGCTTATGTACGCTGGCAGCCGCTCAAGGTCGCACTGGCCCGATTGCCCTCGCTGGGCTTTTCGGTGCCAGTGTTCTGGATGGGGCTGCTGCTGATTCAGTTATTTGCCTTTACCCTGGGCTGGTTTCCGGCCACCGGCAATCAGGGTTTCTCCAGCCTGATCCTGCCCGCCGTCACTCTGGCGATTCCCAGCGCTGCGGTTTATGCCCAAGTGTTGCAACGCGGCTTCCAAGGTGTCTGGAAAGAACCCTACATCATTACCGCCTATGCCAAAGGCCTGAGCCGTGCCCAGGTTCAGGCCCGGCATGCGTTCAAGAATGCAGCCCTGCCGTTGCTGACCCTGATCGGTCTGCAAGTGGGCAATACCGTCTCCGGAGCCGTACTGGTCGAGACGATCTTTGCCCGTTCTGGAGTCGGTCGCCTCGCGCAAGAAGCCGTATTACGCCAGGACATCCCCGTGGTACTGGCAATCGTCGCAGTTTCGGCGGCGGCCTTTGTTCTGATCAATCTGATCGTTGACCTGCTCTACCCCGCCCTCGACCCACGTATCGCCCACACACCAAAGGTCTCCTGACGCCATGACTATTTTTGATAATCGCCTTGAACGTCTGGCCCGCAGCTTCACCAAAACGGATCCGGCACCGCCCGCGCTGTGGCGACGTCGCAGTCGTTTCAGCCGGGCATTGGAGGCCACCCAACCGCTGTTGCGCCGACCAGGCTTCGTGCTGGCGGTGGCAATCATCGCCTTTGCGTTGTTGTCCGCCGTGGCGCCTAACCTGCTCACCGACTTTGCGCCTTACGCCACCTCCCCCGTCGACAAACTCACTCCACCCAATGGCGTGCATTGGTTCGGCACCGATGAACTCGGCCGAGACCTCTACACCCGCGTGGTTTACGGATCGGGCCTCTCGGTACAGGCAGCATTGCTGGCCGTGGGCATCGCGCTGGCGGGTGGCTTGAGCCTGGGCATCGTCTCCGGTTTCGCTGGCGGGCGCATCGATGCCGCGATCATGCGTTTCATTGATGTACTGCTGGCACTGCCAGGCCTGCTGCTCGCGCTGGCTATCGTTACCGCGATCGGCTTCGGCACCATCCCGGTGGCCATCGCCGTGGGCGTAGGGATCATCCCCGGTTTCGCCCGCACCACGCGAGCCGAAGTGCTGCGCATCAAAACCCTGCCCTACGTTGAAGCGGCGCGTCTGGGCGGCGCCAGCTGGACCCGGACCTTGCTGCGCCACATCCTGCCCAACGCCTGGGGCCCGGTTGCAGTACTGGCAACACTGGATTTCGGCGCGGCGATTCTCGCGACTGCGGGCCTGAGCTTTCTCGGTTTTGGCGCGGAGCCGCCTGCCGCTGAATGGGGCACGCTGATCGCCAACGGTCGTCACTTCCTGATGACCGCGCCGTGGGTGTCGTTGTTGCCGGGGCTGTTCGTCGTCGCCGTCGTCTTCAGCTTCAACCACATCGCCCGCACCCTTGAGGAGACTCAACGATGAGCATCACGGATGCATTGATCGACGTGCGCCAACTGGCCGTTGCTTACCGTTTTGGCGGGCAGGTCAATCAGGCTGTGCGCGGCGTTTCCTTTCAGGTCGCCAAAGGGGAAACCCTGGCCATTGTCGGTGAGTCCGGTTCCGGCAAGTCCACCATGGCCAACGCCATTCTTGGGCTATTACCGGACAACGCCATATTGACCGGCGGCGAACTGTGGGTCGACGGCACGGACCTGACCCACGCCTCTGAACGGCAGAAGCGCCAGCTTCGTGGCAGCACCATCGGTTTGGTGCCGCAGGACCCCATGGTCGGTTTGAATCCCACGCTGCGCATAGGCAAGCAAATCGGCGAGGCGCTAATTCAGGCCCACGGCCGTCGTTATGCTGCCGTGGACGCTGATGTGCTGGAGTTGCTGCAACAGGTGGGTCTGGACAAACCACTGCTGCGCGCCCGGCAATATCCCCACGAACTGTCGGGTGGCATGCGCCAACGGGTGCTGATTGCGATTGCTCTGGCGGGAAATCCTCGGCTGATCATCGCCGACGAACCCACCAGCGCGCTGGACGTGACGGTGCAACGCAAGATTCTTGACCACCTGCAACGGCTGGTGGCCGAGCGCGGTATTTCGCTGCTGATCATCACCCACGATCTGGGCGTGGCTGCGGATCGCGCGGATCGGGTATTGGTGATGAAAAGCGGTGAACTGGTCGAACAAGGTCCGCCGCAGCAGATTCTCATAAGCCCGAGTCACTCCTACACCCAGGCATTGATAGCCGCCGCGCCCGCTTTCGGCCAGCGCAAGACGCCCGTTGCACCTCGCACTCTGGCGAAGGGTGCAGCGCCGATTCTGACGCTGGAGAATGTCGGCAAGTCGTTTCGGTTGCCCTATGTGAAGGGCGAAAACGCTGAATTCCAGGCCCTTGAAGACGTCAATTTCAAGGTCTATCCGGGGCAAACGCTGGCCATTGTGGGCGAGTCCGGCTCGGGTAAAAGCACCGCGTTGCGCATTGCGTTAGGGCTGGAAAAACCGACTCAAGGCCGCGTGTTGTTCGAAGATCAGGACATTACTCACCTGGGTTGGCGTGACTTTCGCCCGCTGCGGCGCCGCATGCAACTGGTCCAGCAAAACCCGTTCGCCGCCCTGGATCCGCGTTTCACCTTGTTCGAGAGCATCATTGAACCGCTGGTGTCGTTCGGACTGCTCAAAGGCCGGGACCTGGAACAGGCCGCACGCAAGCTGATCGAGCGGGTGCATCTGCCGGTGGCTTATCTTGACCGTTTGCCACGGGAGCTTTCCGGTGGCCAGAGACAGCGAGTCGCCATCGCCCGGGCACTGGCGTTGCAACCGGACTTGCTGCTGCTCGATGAACCGGTCTCCGCCCTCGACGTGTCGGTACAGGCGCAGATTCTTAATCTGCTGGTGGAATTGCAACGCGAACTGGGCATCGCCTATGTGCTGGTGTCTCACGACCTCGCGGTGGTCGCCAGCGTGGCTCATCAGGTGCTGGTACTGCGCCAGGGCAAGACCGTCGAACAAGGCGCTGCCAGCGAAATTTTCCACCAGCCGAAAGCGGCGTATACCCGTGAGCTGATTGATGCGATACCGGGGCGACGGCTTGAGGTGGCAGCGCAGTATTGAATTGAAATCCATTCGGCAGCGCTCATCAAACAAAATATAACCATATGATTTGGAATGCTCTTCTGTAGGAGTGAGCTTGCTCGCGATAGCGTCAGCACAGGCAATATATTCATCGACTGATAGACCGAATCGCGAGCAAGCTCACTCCTACAGGTACTGTGTTTACAGCTCTATGTTGGTACACATCCCACAAGGACAATCATGACCCGCACCCTTCTGGCTTTGACCCTCGCCTCGCTTCTCGCACCAGCCCTCAGCCAGGCTGCGACAACGGACATCACTGATGCGCAGTACCGGAAAGTGCTTGAAGGCTCATGGCGAACAAAGGAAAACAGCGCTCGCGACAGGTATCGTCATCCACAAGAGACATTGAAGTTCTTCGGTCTGCAGGCTCAGCAGACGGTAATCGAGATCACCCCGGGGGGTGGCTGGTACAGCGAAATCCTCGCGCCGTTGCTCAAGGACCACGGACGTTACGTGGCAGCGGTTCAGGCCCCCTCTTCCGGCGACTATTACAAAAACGCCGCCGACGGCCTGACGCAGAAATTCAAGGCTGACCCGGCCCGTTACAGCAAAGCCGAAACCATCGAGTTCGACCCCCAGGCACCGGTGTTCGGCAAACCCGGTTCAGCAGACCGCGTGCTGACCTTCCGCAATGTTCACAACTGGGTTCTGGCCGATGACGCGCCGCAGATGTTCGCCGCGTTTTTCAAGGTGCTCAAACCCGGTGGCGTGCTGGGCGTGGTGGATCACCGGGCCAAAGACGGAGCGGATGTCAGCAGCATCAAAGCCAGCGGCTATCTGCCTACTGATTACGTGGTGAAACTGGCCACGGATGCAGGCTTCAAGCTGGAAGCGCAAAGCGAGGTCAACGCCAACCCCAAAGACAGCAAAGACTACTCCGCAGGCGTCTGGACCTTACCGCCGTCGTACAAACCGGGCGATCAGGACCGGGCGAAATATGCAGCGATTGGCGAATCAGACCGGTTCACGTTGCGGTTTGTGAAGCCGGTGGGTAATTAGGGCACAGCTTATGACCTGGAATGCAGACCTGTGCAGTCTGTGTGGGAGCTGGGCTTGCCCGCGATAAGGCTGGACGCGATCTAACGCGAATCGCGTCCAGCCTTATCGCGGGCAAGCCCAGCTCCCACAGGTCAGCGTTTCCATCCAAGAGCTACACAGGCTGGCTGATGTGCTGCTGATAAAGCGCATTTAACCGCTCACTCACCGTGCGTTCGCCCGAACCAATCGGACGGCCATCCACCACTTTCACCGGGGTGATGCCCGCGAGCGTGCCGGTGACGAACGCCTCATCGGCGCTATAGACCTGAGCCAGCGTGAATTCGCCTTCGTGAACCTTGATACCGTTTTCACGCGCCAGACTGACCAGGGTCTGGCGGGTAATGCCGTTGAAGCAGCAATGCGCCGATGACGTCCACAGTTCACCTTTGCGCACGATGAAGAAGTTGGTGGAGTTGCAGCTGGCGACGAAGCCCCGGCTGTCGAGCATCAAAGCCTCATCGGCACCCGCGTGCAACGCTTGCAGCAAAGCCTGGATCAGGTTCAGACGGCTGTGGGAGTTGAGCCGCAAATCAAACACGTCCGGCGTGCTGCAACGGTAGGTCGAGGTGAACAGCGAAATGCCTCTTGCCTTGGCTTCCAGATCGACGACCTTGTACTCAGCTACACACACCACAGTCGCCTTGCCAATGATGAAGCGCGGATCCTGATTGGGCGTGCTTTTGCGCCCACGGGTGACCATCAGACGCAAGTGTGCACCGTCAGTCATGCCATTGATAGCCAGGGTATCCCAGAGCACTTTTTCGACTTCGGCACGGGTCAGGCCAATATCGAGATCGATACTCAACGCACCTTCGAACAACCGGTCCAGATGCGCCTGCAGGGCAACCAGACGGCCTTGCACCAGTCGCAGTCCTTCCCAGACGCCATCGCCGCAGACAAAACCGGCGTCGAAGATCGATACCTTGGCGGCATCGCGATGAACGAACTCACCGTTGAGGTAGACCTTGACGTCCGCATTGCGCGGGTCTGGTGCATACGCCTGACTGCTGGTGGTTGAAAGCATGGGGGTCTCCGGTCTTAAAAAGAACGCTCGGCAAAGCGGGCGAGGAATTCCTGGGTACGGGGTTGCTGCGGGTTCTTCAGCACTTGATCAGGCGTGCCCTGCTCATGGATGACGCCATTTTCGAGAAACAGTACCCGCTCGGCAAAGTGGTAAGCGAAGCCCAGTTCGTGAGTCACCAGCAACAAGGTGCGACCTTCGTCAGCCAGTTGGCGAATCACCCGCAGGACTTCGCCGACCAATTCGGGGTCAAGCGAAGACGTCGGCTCGTCAAACAGCAAGACCTCAGGTTCCATGACCAACGCACGAGCAATCGCCACGCGCTGTTGCTGACCGCCTGACAAACGCCCCGGGTAAGTATCGCGGCGGTCGGCCAGACCGACTTTTTCCAGCTGCGCCAACGCACGTTCACGCGCTTCGGCCTGCGGGATCTTTTTCACCGAGATCAGCCCTTCCATGACATTTTCCAGCACGCTCATGTGCGGGAACAGGTTGAACTGCTGAAAGACCATGCCGACCCGTTCGCGTACTTCGCGCAGTTGACGCTCTTGATAGGAGCGCTCACCGCCACGCTCCTCTCCCAGCAGCACGCCATTGAGTTCGATCTCGCCGCTGGTGGGCATTTCCATGAAATTCAGGCAGCGCAGCAACGTGCTCTTACCCGATCCGCTGCCACCGATGATGGCGATGCGTTCACCGCGACGGACGTTCAGATCAATCCCTTTTAGCACTGGCTGATCGAAATTCTTGTGCAACTGGCGTATACGGAACAACGGTTGTTCGGTCATGACAATTCTCAACAAATCAGCGAAGCGCCAGACGGCGTTCAAGGCGCGCAGCGAGGAAGCTGAACGGCCAGATCAGGCAGAAATACAGCAGCGCAACCACCGTCAGAATTTCCAGCGGTCGATAGTAGCTGGAGCTGAGCAAGCGCCCCTGATACATCACTTCGGTCACTGCCAGGGTCGAGGCCAGTGACGTCACCTTGACCAGTTCAATCATGCGATTGGTCAGTGCGGGAAGCATGCGCTGGCAGGCCTGCGGCAAGATGATCCGCCGTAACGCACGGGCACGGCTCATGCCCAGCGCTTTGGCGCCCTCCCACTGACCGCGGACTACCGACTGAAGACCGGCACGAAAAATTTCCGCGCAGTAGGCCGCGGTGTACAAGCTCAGCGCCAGCGCCGCCGCGAAGAATGGCGTGAAGCGCACGCCCAGCAAGACCGGAAAGGCGTAATAGATCCAGATCAGTTGAATCAACACTGGCGTGTTGCGGAACACCTCAATAAAGGCCACGGCGGGCAAGGTAACGCGCCGCTTGGGCGACAAACGCGCGACGCCCAGCATCAGCCCGACTGGCACGCCAACCAGCGCGGCGATCACAAACAATTGCAGGGTGACTTTCAGCCCACGCAGCAGCACTGGCAAGTTGTCGATGACGATCTGGAAATCCCAGGTGTAATCCATCTCAAGCGCTCCTCGCCAGGTGACGTTCAAGACGCTGGCTGGCCAGACTCGCCGCAAACAGCACACTGAAATACATCACGGCAATCACGCTATAGACCTCCAGTGGCCTGAACGTCTGAGTATTGATCTGCATGGCCTGATACAGGAGTTCGGCATACGCCAGCGACGACGCCAGCGCCGTGGTTTTGACCAGCTCGAAACTGCGTTCCAGAAAGGGTGCGAGCATGCGGCGCAGTGCTTGCGGCAGGATGATCCTGCGCAGCACTCTGGCCTGGGTCATGCCCAATGCCTTGGCGCCCTCCCACTGGCCACGTTCCATGGACGCAATGCCGCCGCGCAACACTTCGGCGTAAAAGGCGCTGGACTGGATCGACAGCGCCAGTACGGCAGCCGTAAACGGCGACAGACTGACCGGTGCCAGTACCGGCAACGCGTAGAAAAACCAGAAGAAATGCACGATGGCCGGGGTATTGCGGTAGAAACCGATAAAGGCCATCGCCGGGTAACGCAGCACGGCCCGCGATGACATGCGCAACACCGCCATCAAAGCACCCAGCAGGACACCGAAAAACAGTGAGACCAGCGCGATACGCAACGTGCCCAACAGGCCTTCGAACAGCAAGCCGCTATAGGGCCATATCGCAGAAAAATTCCAGGTATACACTCGTTGTTTCTCTCCTGGGGTGTTCCCCTCTGAGGCCGCTCAGCATTGCCTTCGCCAGACAAAGGCCGCGCATGGTAATAGCTGGACACAAATAGCGATAAATACCTGATATGCATTTGCATATTCGTTTTTGTTCTAGCAATCCATATGCCATTCGATTGCGTAAGCAGTAGCCTTTGATGTTTTCACACGGGCACCGCCATGAGCAGCGATTCACTGACCCACACCCTCGCGCGATTCGCTGCAGACCTGAAGTTGACGCACGTGCCCGACGTGGTGCGTGAGCAGATCAAACTGCACCTGATCGACGCCCTCGCCTGCGGTCTTGCCTCAACGCGCAGCGAACTGGCAGTCAGATTCCAGCAGCATTGCATCGAAGAATACGCTGCGGGCCCCTGCGCGCTGTTGGGCACCTCCGTGCGTCTGGCACCGGTGGGCGCTGCGCTGTACAACGGCATGGCAATCAACGCGCTGGATCATGACGATGGCTTCGAGGTGAATGGCCGCGGAATGGGTCATCCGGGTGCAAGTCTGGTAGCTGCGGCACTCAGTGGTCTCTGGCTGCGCAAAACCTCTGGCGTTGAATTGCTGGAAGCGCTGATCGCCGCTTACGAGATCAACGCTCGGGTAATCATCGCTGTGCAGCCAAGCATTGAACGCTTTCGCCAGGTGTACGGTGTTTGTCAGCACCAGGCTTTGGGTGCTGCGGTTGCGTTTGGCAAGCTGATGCAGCTGGAACCGGCAAGTCTGGAAAATGCCCTGGGTCTGGCGGGCACGCTGACGCCACTGCCGAGCCTGCGTAAATACAACTGGGAATCCCGCCCATTGGTGTCATTCAAGGACTTCACCGCACCAGCCGCCGAGGCCGGGGTCCGCGCGGTGCGCCTGCAACAGCATCAGTGGGTAGGCGCTCAATCGGTGCTGGATGGTGATCAGGGCTTGTGGCGCATGCTCGGCTCCGATCGGTTTGATCCACACCAACTAATCGCCGACCTGGGCAGCGAATGGCTTGCAGCCAACGCCAGCCTCAAGCACTACCCCGCCTGCCGCTGGATACACACGGCGCTGGAGTCGTTCGAGCAATTGCAATCAAGCTATTCCTTCTACGCCTCGGCCATCAGCGAGATACGCGTACTGACCGGCACCACCCAGGCCCGCGACTTTATGGACAGGCGACCGGTCAACGAAGTGGACGCTCAATTCAGCCTGCCTCATACACTGGCCTGTCTTGCGCTGGGTATCGCGAAACAGGATTGGCATACAGCAAGTACCATGAATGATCCGCAGATTCAGGCGTTGGCGGATCGGGTGGTTGCCGAGGTCGACCCGGAATTGAACGCGCTGATGGCCGATACCCGCCGCCCGGCCGGGCAAGTGCTGGTACGACTGGGTGAGGAAATGATTACCGGCCTACGACTGGACTATCCGCTGGGTTGCCGTGAAAGGCCATCGAGCCGCGAACAGGTGGCAGACAAATTCCGCCAGTACGCGCCATTGGGCGGCGCTGCTCAGAACGTCGAATTGATACTGGCGGGGTTGTTTGCAATTGAAGAGTGCGAGGATGTGGCGGTATTGCTGGAGGGGTTGTCTGGACCTGATTCTCCCCGCTCGGGCGCCGGCGGGTCGTGAACAATTCAAAACCCTGTGGGAGCCGGGCTTGCCCGCGATAAGGTTCAGGTAATCTGCCTGACAAACAGCGGTGTCTGTATCGCGGGCAAGCCCAGCTCCCACAGAGCCGACCCGAGCTGTGTCAGAAACACCGCTATCTCAGCCTTCGGCAGCTCCTACAGCTCGTTCACAGGTGTCGAGTTACTTCGCCCACTGCTCCTTGATCACCGGCGGTACTTTGCTTGGGTCTACGCCGCGCAGGCGCAGAGCGTCTTCGTAGTACTTCTGGGTGGTTCCGCTTTCATAGAGTTTGGCGAATTCCTTGCCGACGAAATCCCGGAAGGTCTTGTCATCTTCGTAACGCACAGCGCCACTGGTGCTCACCGCGACGATAGGCGTTGGCAGGATCAACGTCCCTTTGCGCACTTTGGCTTGTTGCAGCGCCAGCGCCGGGTGGAAGTAAGACAGGCCATCGACACGGCCTGCATAAAACGCAGCAACGCCTTCGTCCATGTTGGTGTAGCGCTCCAGATGGGCCTTTTTGAAGGTCTTGCTGAGGATCAAGTCCGGACTGCTGCCCTGGGTGACGCCAATACGCACGTCGTCACGGTCCAAGTCTTCCCAGGTGGTCGCGGTCAGGCCGTCACGGAGCAATACGCCTTGGGCATACCAGAAGAATGGCTGCTCGGGAAAATCCACAGCCTTGCGACGTTCTTCAGTCGGGTCCAGCACCAGCATCAGGTCAATCTGACCGGATTGAAGTGCAGCGACCGAGTTACCCCACGTAGTTTCGACCGTAACCAGTTTGACGCCCAGTTCCTTGGCGATGTCCTTGCCCACGTTGTAGCCGATGCCGTTCCACTCCTCGGTGGCAGGATCCTTGAAAAACCAGGGCTCCCCCTGAGCGACACCAATCCGTAGCTCGCCTGAATCGTGGATCTGCTTCCAGGTCGAGGCCGACTCTGCGGCCTGAGCGATGGAAACGGTGGACAGCAGCGCAGCGGCAATGACTCGCGCGTAGAAACCTAGAGACTTCATCGAGGTGATCCTGTTGACGTTGTTGACCCGTGTGGGGGGACGAATGATGGCAATTCGCACAGCGCATTCAAAAGAATTAATAGTATGTTTTTAATTACCTCAAGGAATATCAGAACAAACAACCTACCGAAAAATCAGATACCCGAAGGTAACGATTTGTAAAACATCCCCGACCATCTCACCGACGGGCGCGCTTCTCAAGAGGTTTGGATGTGTTTCTATCCATGACACCTCTGTTACACATTCAAGAATGAAAGGAGTCGTCGCATGCCCGCCCACTCGTTAAGCCGCCGTCACTTCATTCAGGCAAGCTCAGCGCTGGCCGCAATGGCTGCCTTGTCTCCCCTGCTTCCGGCATTTGCGTCGACATCGCTGTTGACCCGCAAGATTCCCTCATCAGGTGAAGACTTGCCGGTGATTGGCCTGGGCACCGCCCGCACCTTCAATTTTGCACTGACTTCAGAAGAGATGACTCCGGCGCTGGAAGTACTCAAGACGCTACTGAATGGCGGCGCAAAGTTGATCGACACCGCGCCGAGTTACGGGGAATCACAATCCGTCACAGGTGAATTGCTGACCCGCGCCAAAGCCCATGGCCAGGCGTTTATCGCCACCAAGGTTTCGTCTACAGGACGTGAGGCGGGTTTGCAGCAAATAGAGCAAGCGTTCAAACAACTGCAGACCGAGCGTATCGACCTGATTCAGGTGCACAACCTGCAAGACACGACCACTCAGTTGCAGACCTTGCGCGAACTCAAGCAACAGGGCCGTATTCGCTACATCGGCGTGACGCATTACGTCGAGTCGGCTCACGATGAACTGCTGGCGGTGCTACAGAAAGAGAAAGTGGATTTCGTTCAGGTCAACTATTCCATTGGCGCCCGCAATGCTGAAAAGCGTCTATTGCCCTGGTGCGCCGATAATGGCGTCGCAGTGCTGGCCAACCGCACCTTCGAGGCCGGTCGACTGTTTGCCAAGGTCAAAGGCAAGCCATTGCCGGATTGGGCATCTGCCGAACTGGACGCCAGTTCATGGGCACAACTGATGCTCAAATTTGTGCTCGCCAACCCAGCCCTAACCGCAGTGATTCCGGCAACCAGCAACCCGCGTTATGCTGCCGACAACCTTCTGGCAGGCCAAGGCCGATTGCCGGACGCCAGGTTGCGTGAGCGGATCGCCGAACAGTTCGCCTGATCACCCACAGCCGGGAGCGTATCCGTGTCCTTTGTTGACCACCCACTGATCCATCGCGCGGCTCGGGCCATCAACGCCGAGCCAGAAGAGTTGCGCCCGGCACTGGCTGGCTTTGCCCTCTTCTTCTGCCTGTTCTGTGGCTATTTTATGCTGCGCCCGATTCGTGAAGCGATGGGGATTCAGGCGGGCGTAGAGAATCTGCAGTGGTTATTCACAGCCACGTTTGTGGTCATGCTGATTGCCGTACCGCTGTTTGGCTGGCTCAACTCTGTAGTGCCACGCGTCCAGTTCGTCGACTGGGTATACGGATTCTTTGCCATCAACCTGCTGTTTTTTGCCCTGACCTTTGCCCTTCATGACGACAGCGTCTGGCTGGCGCGAGCGTTCTACGTGTGGATCTCGGTCTACAACCTGTACGTGGTGTCAGTGGCCTGGAGCCTCATGGCCGACGCGTTCGATGGCGCGCAGGCACGGCGGTTGTTTGCGTTTATCGCGGCGGGCGCCAGTGTGGGCGGCTTGGTGGGGCCACTGATCAGTGCGTTCTCGATTGACGTGCTCGGCCAAGGCGGACTGGCGCTGTTCAGTGCGTTATTGCTGCTGCTGGCATTGGCACTGAAACGCTACCTCATGGCGTGGCGCGAATCTGGCGGCGCAGGACGGCCCGGTGCACCACCCGCTGAAAACCCGCGTCGGCCAGTGGCGGGCAACCCGTTCAGTGGCATGCTGCGAGTGCTGCGTTCGCCCTATCTGCTGGGCGTGTGCCTGTTCGTCGTATTGCTCGCCACTGCCAGCACCTTTCTGTATTTCGAGCAGGCGCGACTGGTTTCGGAGTTGTTTGCTACGCGTGAAGAACAGATCCGCGTGTTTGGCCTGATCGACTTTGCGGTGCAGGCCGGTGCTCTGGTCTCGCAATTGTTCATCACCGGACGCATCGCTCAACGCTTCGGTATCCGGGTGCTGCTGGCGGGCGTACCGGCGCTGGTCTGCATCGGTTTCATCGGCCTGGCGCTGGCACCGACCTTCGCCATGTTGGCCGGACTGATGATCGTGCGCCGCATCGGTGAGTACGCGTTTATTCGGCCCGGTCGGGAGATGCTCTTCGCCCCGCTGGATGCCGAGACCAAATACAAAGCCAAGAACTTCATCGATACCGTGGTCTATCGCGGCGGCGACGCCATCAGTGGCTGGGCCAAGAGTCTGCTGGACATGCTGGGTCAAGGCACTGCGCTGGTCGCCTTGGTGGGCGCAATCTGTGCGGCACTCTGGGCGGTCACGGGGTGGTATCTGGGGCGGCGGATGGATCGGGACGTGATCGAAGAGCGTGTGAAAAACACTGATCATCTGGATTGAAATGCGATTCCTGTAGGAGCTGCCGAAGGCTGCGAGGCATTTATCCTGATACACCCCGATCGCAGCCTTCGGCAGCTCCTACAGGCCCGATGTCAGCCGCGCGACAGCGCACTGTAGCCCGAGCCTCCTGTCAAACAGGAACCGCAACATCGCCATGCCCCGTAGCATCCAGCGCCTGGCGTACAAACCCACTGGCTTTCTGCCGTTCGATAAAGCGCTGCACAAACTCAGCACCCGCCGCGCGCTGGCGAGGAACGGCCATCGCCTGGCGAATCGAGGTGAACGCCCCTTCCAGCACCCGATAACCTGAATGAGCAGCGGCGAATTTCTCCAGTGGCTGGCGAACCCCGGCTGCTGCGTCCAGCCCTTGTTCCAGAAACAAATCGACTGCCGCAGCAGAGGTTTCTGCGCGGCACAGTTCGGCGTGCTGCAGTGTTCTGCTCAGATAGAGGTCGTAAGCCGCGCCTTTACCCACCGCCAGTCGCAGGCCACTGCGATCCAGTTCGTCCACTTCCTTGAACGCAGAATCTGCGGCGACAAGGTAAGTTCCTTCGATGGCTACGTAAGGATCACTGAACGCGATCTGCTCAGCGCGCACGGGCTCGATGGCCAGAAATGCGACGGTCCATGCAGCCTGTTCCAGTGCGGCGAACACCTTGCCTGCCGCGTCGAACGTAACCATTTGCAGACGCACGCCCAGTTCTTCGGCCAAGGCTTTTGCGAGCTGAACGGAAACCCCTTGAGGGCTGCCATCGGCCGCCTGCTGCGCGAGCACCGGATTGCCAAAATTGATGGCAGCGCGCAGAACGCCGTCAGGCGCCAGGTCAGTCAGTACCGCCGGGGATATTTCGTTCATGTCTTCTCCTGATTATTTTAGGCACGGCAAATTGCAACTGTAGGAGCGAGCTTGCTCGCGATAGCGTCAGTTCAGGCGATAATTTTTCCATAGCAAAATGGAATCGCGAGCAAGCTCACTCCTACAGGATCCAGTTCAGCCTAGAACAATGCGTTTGAAATAACGCCCTCAAGCAGCTCAATAATTCGCAATTATTACCAATCCCGCAACAGTGTTTTCCCTAAATGCGGAATGACAATTTGTCGCAGGCAGGGCTTTTTTTGATATCGTTGCAAAAGTAACCAGTTAGTTAATTGTTTGCGGAGTTCCATCGAACTGAGCCGTGTTGTCTGCGTCGAGCCCGAAAAGTTCGCTCGCGACCTCTGCCCGGAAGCAGCATCACCGACCGCTTCCTCCACTACGCTTAACCTTTCACACAAACGCTCACGCGTTATCAGGATCATGCACCATGACTAAGTCTCAACCTACGGCATCCGTCAGCCGCTGGCCCATCTGGGTCGCGGCACTCGGCGTGTTGGTATTTGGATTACTGTTCACAGGACTGGGCGGCTTTCTCGTCACGGTTGGCGGCAGTTGGTACTTCCTGCTTGCCGGTCTCGGTATGCTCGTCTCGGCAGTACTGCTCTTCAAACAGCGCCTGACAGGTGCCTGGCTGTTCGCGGTCGTCATGGTGCTGTCCATCATCTGGGCCCTGGCTGACGCCGGTCTGAACTTCTGGCCGCAAATCTCCCGCCTGTTCGCACTGGGCGTATTGAGCCTCGTGGTTGCGCTGGTCTACCCGACCCTGCGCAAAGCCAATGGCCTTGTGAGCGGTCGCGGCGGTTACGCGCTGAGCGGCGTGCTGGCACTGGCCATCGTTGGCGGCGTGTGGGGCATGTTCATCCCGCACGCGTCGGTCTCCCCGACCGGTGACGGCCCAGGCCTGACCAAAGTCGACCCTGCCAAAGCGCAGAAAGACTGGGCCCATTACGGTAACGATGAAGGCGGCAGCCGTTTCGCGGCGCTGGACCAGATCAACCGCAGCAACGTCGCCAGCCTGGTGCCCGCCTGGACTTACCAGACCGGCGACGTGGCGATCAGCGACGGCAACGGTGCCGAAGACCAGATGACCCCGCTGCAAGTCGGCGACAAGGTGTTCATCTGCACCCCGCACAACAACGTCATCGCACTGGATGCCGACACCGGCAAACAGCTGTGGAAGAACGAAATCAACGCACAGAGTAAGGTCTGGCAGCGCTGCCGTGGCCTGGCGTATTTCGATTCGACGGCCGCACTGGCTCAGCCGGTTGACGGCAGCACACCCGCCACTGCTGTCTCGGTACCCGCGGGTGCCAACTGCCAGCGTCGCCTGCTGACCAACACCATCGACGCGCGCCTGATTGCCGTGGATGCTGACACTGGCGAGTTCTGCCAGGGCTTCGGCACCAATGGTCAGGTTGATCTGAAGGCTGGCCTGGGTAACGTGCCGGACTCCTACTATCAACTGTCGTCCGCACCGCTGATGGCCGGTTCCACGGTAGTCGTGGGCGGTCGTGTGGCTGACAACGTTCAGGCTGACATGCCAGGCGGCGTGATCCGTGGTTTTGACGTGATCACCGGCGCGATGCGCTGGGCATTCGACCCGGGCAACCCGGAAGACAAAAATGCACCAGCGGGCGACGCCACGTATGTGCGCAGTACGCCAAACAGCTGGGCGCCGATGTCTTACGACCCGGCGATGAACACCATCTTCCTGCCAATGGGCAGCTCGTCCACCGACATCTACGGTGTTGAACGTACCGAACTGGACCACAAATACGGCGCTTCGATTCTGGCGCTGAACGCGACTACCGGCGAAGAGAAGTGGGTTTACCAGACCGTCCACAATGACTTGTGGGACTTCGACCTGCCGATGCAGCCTAGCCTGATCGACTTCACCAAAGCGGACGGCAGCAAAGTGCCGGCCGTGGTGATCGGCACCAAGGCCGGTCAGATCTTCGTGCTCGACCGCGCTACCGGCAAGCCGTTGACCAAAGTTGAAGATGTAGCGGTCAATGCTGGCAACATCCCCAACGAACCGTACTCGCTGACTCAGCCCCTGTCGAGCGGCATGCCGCAGATCGGCACCAAGCGCATGACCGAATCGGACATGTGGGGCGCGACGCCGTTTGATCAGATGCTGTGCCGTATCTCGTTCAAGCAAATGCGCTACGAAGGTCTGTACACCGCACCGGGCACCGACAAGTCGCTGAGTTTCCCGGGCTCCCTGGGTGGCATGAACTGGGGCAGCCTCTCGACTGACCCGGTCCACGGCTTCATCTTCGTCAACGACATGCGTCTGGGCCTGTGGGTCCAGATGGTGCCGCAGCAGAAAGACGCCAAGGCTTCTTCCGGTGGCGAAGCGCTGAACACAGGCATGGGCGCAGTGCCGCTCAAAGGCACGCCGTATGCCGTGAACAAAAACCGCTTCCTGTCGATTGCCGGTATTCCGTGTCAGGCCCCGCCGTTCGGCACCCTGACCGCGATCGACATGAAGACCCAGAAAGTCGCCTGGCAAGTCCCGGTCGGCACCGTTGAAGACACCGGCCCACTGGGCATCAAAATGCACCTGCCGCTGCCAATCGGCATGCCGACACTGGGTGGCACGCTGTCTACTCAGGGCGGCTTGATCTTCATCGCCGGTACGCAGGACTACTACCTGCGCGCCTTCAACTCGGCGAACGGTGAAGAAGCCTGGAAAGCCCGTCTGCCAGTCGGTAGCCAGGGCGGCCCGATGACCTTTGTTTCGCCGAAAACCGGCAAGCAATACGTGGTCATCACCGCCGGTGGTGGCCGTCAGTCCCCGGATCGCGGTGACTACGTGATCGCTTACGCGCTGCCTGACAGCAAGTAATCGATAACAATAAAAACCCGCTGCCACTTAAGGGTGACAGCGGGTTTTTTATTGGCTTTTTTCCGGTTAAAGCCTATCCCACGACCTGCCGCCAATATTGAGATGCTCCTGTAAGAGACTCTATGTTGGCCCGCCCCCCCCTCCTGTGGGAGCGAATTCATTCGCGAAGAGGCCGGTGCATCCGCCGCCTTTGTACCGACTAAAATACTATCTTCCCGAATGAAGTGGAGCGCCACCCCGGTCGCTCCCACCGGTCCTGCATGAGCTTGAGGTGCTACCAACCTGTGCGAGGCTTGCCCTCAATACCGGCGCTATGGTTCAACGGGCCTACCGATAACTAACTAAATCGCCTTGCGCTGCCCCTCCAACCCCATCACCGACGCCTCAACCAGCGCACGCGCCGCCTCCAACTGATGCACAACCGAGCGCGCCAACGCCCGAAACTCCGGCGTATGGTTATCTGCAGATTCGTAAGCCGTAGCTGCGGCGCAGGTTAAGTATTCGCAAGCAAGCACCAGAGCATCATCAATGCTGACATCTGGTTTTACCGTGAAGAGGCTGAAATTTGGTGCGGATTTGATCATGTGGGATCTCCCTAATAGATTGAGACGCCATGGCGCAGCCTGCTAATTTAATGTCAGCGCACTGGTTGGCGATTATTACTCCTCGATTGGGGCGGCCTGTCAAAACCGGTCGCTGGTTACGCGACGGGCGGAGATTATTCGGTGAATGAGAGCGGTGCAACAAGCGCTGTCTGATGTAGCGAAATTTCGGAATAGTCCTACAGGCGGATGAGTTCTAGCGTGTAGGCTCCTGCGTAGAGCGCTCAATGTAACTCTCAAATTGCAACGAATCGGGGGCAGACCATGATTAAGTAAAACAATCGTGGCCTGCCCCGTTTTTCCCTGCATGGAAAACTCTAATCACCACGCGAAATATAGCCTACCTACAAACTGAGGCCATCCTCCAGGGTCTATGTCAGCGATTTAACATTCAAACTTTCAATTGAATCGATTAAAGTTGAAGCTTCACGCTGTACATCAACGTCGCTACTTAAAAAAGGAACTTCACGCAACACCTGAATCATCTTATACGGCCTGCATAAACTAGCCGCCTAAGAATTCGAATTGAGCCTAGTAAGAGCAGCAATTAACTCACCATCATACCGTTCTCCCGCCAGAACATCTTGCTCAAGAAAGGACTCAGCGAAAGGTATCAGCTCCTCAACAAATAAATTCTGCCGAAGCGCACGACATATAGATCCCAATTCCAACTGAGGTAGTGGAGTATCGCGAACATCCATATACCATTCACTCAAATATGAAATACTGGATTCCGGCGACCATTCAATCGAATATTTTTTCCTCCAGCGCTCTAAATGTCATATGCCTATCCCATTTAATGCCAATTCAATACGACCAGTAGTTTTCAATGCTCTCTGGCGCGCAGCCAAAGTAGCAGGATTACCGACGTCGTGGAGGATATCAGCAGGTAGATTATCCCAGTAACCTCAGCCCGTTTGGGGGACTGGGTCACCCACCATATCCTTCAATTTACCTGTTATGTCGCTGCCTTTAAAACCATTCAAAATGTTGTCAATTTTATTTACGGCTCTTTGCTGCCCTTGACTTAGCTTAGCGACAGCTTCTCCAGCTCCATTGGCACCAAATTATTTGTCTTTATAGCGAATATCCTCTCGCATAAGGCGTAAAACTTCAGACCAATTCCACAGTATCCCTGGGATATGATTCTCAGGCACCATCTTTCCGCGGTCACTTTCAGGGAAAATTTTCATTGCCGCTTCGCAATGGCTATAGAACAAATTGAAGCAATCGCCTGTAATATTATCTAGAACGATAAAGCTTTGCGCTTGCTCATCTAGAGCCTCGTATATCTTTCTCATACAGCTAAATTGATCATGAGTGAAGAGTGCTCTTGTGCCTTCGACAATACAATCAAACACCCCACCTGAAGTCCCCCAGCCTGAAGACTCATTTATTGATATGTACATACCCATAGGGATCACCGCAAAATTAATATTTTATTTTGTTGCTCTTGTGGCAGCAACTGGAAATGGGGGTCAGACCACAATTACCGTACTATTAAAGTAAAAATCGTGGTCTGTCCCCGTTTTTTTTTCAGCCTTTCCACACGTTTACTCCGGAGCGTAACAAAACGGATCTGCATCAAACCCATTCCAAAACACCCATAGCCTTCCACAATCCGAGCATTTAAGAAAACTGCTCATCTGTTTATAGAGTTCCTCTAGATCATTCCCTCGAAAATCATCAAACCTATCATCAGAAATCATCAGCCATTCGTTTGGATTGGGTATTGCACCAAACCCTAACCTAATACCACACGTACAAATTATTGAAGGCATATCATTACCTGCAGTGACAATATCTTTCGAAAATCGGGGTCAGACCACGATTAAGCACACTGACCGATCTTACAGCCTAGCTAGCCACGCAGGGTTGGCGCAACCAAAGCATTTTGAATAATAGTGGTCTGACCACATTTTCTCTGAAACGGGTTTTTCTAGCCCTTATTTGGCGAAGGAGCATTTATTAATACACCTTGTATTTTCGTTAGACGCCAAGGATAAAGCACTAAGAGCCATTTTTACTCTGGCCGGCAACTCGGAACTATTCCTACCTTTCCTAGGCACGGCAATCAATCTATAACCATCCCTAAAAACGTCATAACTATACAAACCTTTTTTTGCCATTGAAACAAATGATTTAAGGTAACGATCCCTTTGAGCAGTAGTACTGAAAGTAGGAATATTTACCTCAACGACCTCAAACTCATAATCGTCATGTAAAGAAAGAATATATTCATACACCAACTCATAATCAGAAACTGAATTCCTTATTGATGCAGGGACAAAACCCCGCCCACCAGTCGCGAAATGTGCAAGCACTCCATTAATGAAGGATGCAAAAAAATCCAAGTCATTCACCTCTATAAACCCATCATCCATTTTCATCATTCTAGCCCAAAAATATTCATGCAATTCTCACAACGCGAAATCACACGCCCTGCTCGAGGGCGAACAGCAGAAAGAATTTGAGTCAGACCACGATTAAACACAAACCTAACCATCTCAAAAAACAAACCATTAAAGATTGAATAAAACAATCGTGGCCCGCCCCCATTTTCCTTCTTTTAAAAGTCGTCATCCCAGAATTTCTTCGGAACAGCATAATCTCCGTCAACTATAACCGGACACCATCCAAAATCAGCATAAAACAACAACAACTCATAAACACTAAACTTATCGGGCTCTATTTTTTTTAACGTAATTAGCCCTGAAGCACAGTGGGTGTAGGCCCCACCGGCACCAGCAAGCGCACGCTGCTCCAGCTTTTTTCGATCCCAATCGATTACGGTACCTTCAACGACAAGAAGCGGAGATTGAAACAATATTTCAAATTTATCTGAAACCTTACACAGACATGGTATTCGCTCCTGAACAACCAAGTTTTCCGCTATAAGATTTTGTGGAAACTTAATATTTAATATCACCTCAGCACACTCCGAAAAACTACAATTTCACCTGCAAAAACTGGAAATCAATCGGGGGCTGACCCCGTTTTTCCGGACCCCGTTTTTCCGTCACACAACTCTACTACCTCGTGAACCAACGTCCAAAGGCCTCCCGCAGACTTCGGGTTTTTTTGCCTTCCTTCTGCGGTCCGTGAGTGCCAGCCACCTCAGGACAAAGTAGGTCGCCGGGATAGTGCGGATGCCCAACACATCGGCTGTCATCCAGCTTGAAAGCTTCGACGGCAGCGATCGCCTCAATGCACCAACGACCGAAATAGCTGCCCATCTCAAGCGGATTTTTTTCAGGATCACCGTAGTGGTACCACCAAGGCTGCTGTTTGCCGCGTCGGTTGAGCTCCGGATACCAAGCATCAACAAAATCATGCAGCAGAAATGCCTGCTGATCTTCGGACGCATCAATGGCTTTCAGCAGTCGCGCATAAGGTTTGGCATGCAAAAGAACATCACCAATAATGCGTGAAGTTTGGCGACTAGCAATTATGCGATCCAACAAAGTGTCTTTGCCTTCTTGAGCTATGAGCATCAACAATCGGTTCCACTGCTCGTCGGGATTACCTAATGCGAGCGCCAACCCGACCAACCAAAAACACCAGATATAATGGTTGAGATTAGAAACATCAAACACCCAATCACGACAAGTTTGCAGATTGTGCTAAGCACACACTTGCTCAGCCAAGTCATTCGACAATTCCCAAGCATCCAATAACTCTGAGAAAGATAAACCTATTTCAGATATCGGATCGCCTTGAAAGTAGCGTCTAAGCATTAGACGTAAGATATCCCTCGATAGATCAAACGAAAACTGGGGGTCGTAAAGCGGATTCTGTGAAGGTCGAGACAATAGTTCTCCCGATTTCTCTATCCAGAGCACATCCTTAGCAACCCGCTCACGCCAGTAATTAACGTCAGCTATGGAATCTCGGATCATGGTTCTGCTCCAGCAAGATTTGTATTGGTGGAAAGTATCTTAGACGTATCAATGGCCTTGGGCTTACCTAAAGAATCAAGCACTTAGATTTCAGTCGACCCATTTGCCCCCGTCCTTACAACCCAGGTCTCGGTGCGTCCAGTCTTAATCGCGCTTGGAGAAACTGGGGTCAGACCACGATTAAGCATAACCTAATCATTTAAAAAACCAAATTATTAAAGATCGAATAAAACAATCGTGGTCTGACGCCGTTTTCTACGCTCACGATTTTTCACTACCTAATTTTCTTGCCTTTTTCCTTTAAAATCTCGCACCCGGAGAAACTGGGGACAGACCACGATTGAGCACAACCTAATCATTTAAAAAACCAAACTATTAACGATCGAATAAAACAATCGTGGTCTGACCCCGTTTTTCTGTTTCCCCAATCGTGGTCTGACCTCGCTTTTCCATACTCTCGTTTTTTTTCGGTAGAGAGCGATAACTCAGGATCCGCTGTAGTAACTATAAAGATCCGCATCAGGCCAAAACTCGTCATAAGCCGTTAATGCACTTCGCAAGGCCTCACTACGAGGATCATCCGAAGGATTCATCTTCAAAATCACGAAATCTTTAATTTCGGACCATTGAAGCTCTCGCATGCAAAATGCCACAGCTTCAAATGGTGTATTACGGGATGTTAAAATCAGCTTAAACTTATCTATAAAATCCGCCTTATTCTCCGGATTTTTTTTTACAAACTCTAAAACATTCAACAATGACATTTCATAGGAGCCCTCGATATCTTCATCAAAAGCGGCCATTGCCAACTCACAAAGAATATAAAACTGTTTAATCACGCTATTCATTTAGGCACCCAACTCCCCTTTCTTGGATTGTTAGAATCTGGCACCCACACTTTCTCTATATATTTACCGGCCACATCAAGTCCTTTTTGAGAGAACGCACGTTCTGCTGCGGCCTGCGCCGCACTACCGGATGGTTCATAATGCCAGAAGAATTATCTATGTACTTAACTTCTCCTCGCACAATTTTCACCTCTCCCGCTGCAACCACTGGTTTACCATTCGCGAGATCAATGTGACCTCCACCTACTTCGTTAAATTTTCGGCCGGTTAGGAAAACCGGGGTCAGACCACGATTAATCAAATAAAAACTCCAAGCTTCCTTCAGTGGGCGGCGACGGGCCCACGAATAACTCTTTAAAACAATGGTGGTCTGACCCCGGTTTCCGTGACCCCGGTTTCCGCACATGCGAAAAAATAAAACCCAAGATATTAAGGAGCGGATAAAACGATCTCAGTCTGACCGCATTTTTTGCCTCAACTCAGAAAGAAACCCTCACTAAAGAGACCTTTAAGTTCAAGTCTACGCCTCGAGAAATAGAGAAAATCATCTTGTACATCTTGAAAGCATTCCGTCACTCGCGCCAGATAACCGTTAGAAATTTCATCGACAAAAAAACCTGCATCACTTATGCTTTTTACGTCCACTGCTTCCGCAAACTCGCCACCGTAAAACATAGCCCACCCCATATCTGGCACGTCGGGCTTAATGCTTGAATTGAAAGACCCAATTTGAAAGCTATTATTTTTTATCTTTGCTTCAGCCTCTAGACCGTCAAACAAATGCATGCATGCGATCTGGGGGGGAAATATGGCACATAACAGTCTAAATACGGAATACCAGTCAATTTTTGCGGTACAGGCTGCACGAATAACTATTTCGCCAGGGACAATTACTCCTTTAGCGTTCATCATAGTATGAACAACACTCCCTGAAGATTTTATACTTTTTTTCCGTGCCCAAGCAAAGTCCTCGAAAAACTCTGAAAGCGCCCCATTGACGCGAACAGCTATAGGGGACGCCCAAATATTCTCGCTTCCATCTATCCCGACAAACGGACTCGTTATTTTATCGGCATTGTTTGAAACATACTCGGGCGTAAGTAAGCCACCATTATCGGCCAGCAAATCCAGCAGTTGGCGACCAACCATCCAGTCAGCAGTATGAATACGAGTCCTAATTGCAATTTGAATGTATGCTTTCATATTTTCAAAACTTCGTCACTTCACCAGTGGCCGGATTGTACCTGAATATATCTCCGCCGGTACGCCTGGGGAAAATTAGGGTCAGATCACGATTAAGCACACCCTAATCACTTCAAAAAAACCAAACTATTAAAGACCGAATAAAATAATCGTGGTCTGACCCCGCTTTTCATAGAACTCCGCCCGGAGCTCTCTAGATCTCGCATCCTTCTCTCAACAGTTTTTCTGATTTTCATTCCCTATACCTTTCAGAAAGTTCATCAATGCCTCCCTTGTACTTGGGGAGCTGAAGGAAAGCGTCGTTGATGTAGATTTTTCAAGAGTTGGGGACAAACCATCATCAAGTACACAGAACAAGCTTACGCCCTAGCCAACCATCTGGGTTTGGCGCAACCTAATCGTTTGAAAAATCAAATAATGCATAGATAATCGTGGCCTGAACCCGTTTTTTCGTTTCAGACCCCACTTATTCCTTACCCCCAACTAGGCAAGCTTAAAATCTGAAGAATTGAATTTTTTCGGCCACTCGCCATTATAAGCTACAGCCTCTAACTCTAGAAAACTTGAATTCTCAATCCAGCACATAAATGATCCGCCATGACTTAGCTCTCTATGCTCAAAATTACAATCCCAGTGACGTTGAACAGTTACAGGCAACGTCACCGCCAGAGCAATGCTAGTAAAGAAACCTACACCCGTATGCTTACGCGCTTTGACCGCACAACTCTTCAGCTGAAGTCGAATCGCGAGACTTACTTTGTCCTGTCCGGAGAAAAGCATCTGTAGTGCAAATTCTTCTTCATTTGTCAGCGACATTAGAACACCCTCATTGTGAGAAACTGGGGTCAGACCACGATTAAGCGTAACCTAATCATTTAAAAAACCAAATTATTAAAGATCGAATAAAACAATCGTGGTCTGACCCCGTTTTCTCTCATTTTCTAGACCTGACATGCAGAAATGCTTAAATAAAAGTGCTATCCCAATAGAACTGCCTGCAACCGACCTTGCCTACCTAGTAGGTAGAGCCGATAAGCCGATGGCTCTCCCGTACAGAAAATATCAATCAAATATTAAAGAGCATAAAACAATCGTGGTCTGACCCCGTTTTTTTGACCCCGTTTTTTGTCATTTACCATTAAGCGCTGCCAGCAGTTTCCTTTCTAGCGCCTGAGCATATTCGAAATATTCGACAGCGCGAGGCTCCGCAGCAATAAGCTCTTTATTTCGCCGCAGAATATTCAACATTTTTTGCGTCAGCAGTAAACTCTTCGCCCAGACTGCCTCCGATAATTTTGAGGTTCCTTTTAGCAACTCGGCGTCATCCAGAAATCCTACCAGCACTTCCTTATCCAACTCGCGAACCACGACAGGCAATAATTCCGACGTATACATATCTTGCCTGACCGATCTGCAAAGGTCGCCGATCTCAAGCTCGTTTATCGGAGTGTCCAGAATCGACCTGTGCCATGACTCCAGCGCAGACTCATCAGAATCAGGCTCAACTTCCCACTTAAAACCATTACTCTCATCTATTTGACGAAATGTCTTTTTCATATACCTGCACCATTTAGAGAGTCAGAAATACGTTTTAAAGTATCCAAAGCTGCCTGTCGGGCCGCTTGCGCCTCTGGGTTACTTACATTCTTAAGCGTTTCTGCATGGTTGGTAAGCCCTCTTATCCGCTCCTGCATTTCGTTCAAATGATCATAGTAACCACTGCCATTCTTCCGAAGAACTGGATCTCCAGCCATGTCTTTCAATGTACCTTCGATATCATGATCTTTGAAGTTTTTTATTATGTTATCAATTCTAGCAACCGCTTTCTGCTCTCCCTGACTCAACTTAGTCGCAGAGCTTCCAGCCTCTTTTGCACCTCGAACACCAACCCAGTAAGTATATGCCTTCTGAATACTATTGGTCTCTGCGGCTGTTGCTCCACGCACCGCGCCGCCAATCGCACCAACCGGGCCTAATAGCAAACCTCCAATGATGCCCCCACCCTCTAGGTACGTCTGCTCCAGTGACTCTCTAGCTGTGAGCGCTCTATCGATCAAGGTGAATTTGTAGTTATCACATACCGCAGAGGAACACTGCAGCTCTCCCAATGCAGCAAGGCCGCCTCGGATCTCTCCCAGGAGAGCTCCGGCGCGAGCGGGCCCAACTGTTTCCAAAGCATCCTTCAGGTTGTCTAGGCTTCGCTGGTTGTAATTGCTGTCGCCGTACTGTGCCGTCCAAGTGTTCCGATAACAAGCATCGGTCTTGCAGGCCTGCATGTCGCCTACAAAGTCCTCCATTTCGTAATGGTTTAGGAAGTTGTAATGGGTAGCGTTTTTAGCAATCCAGGCTCCAGCCTCCATCTCTTTAGCATCACCCCCAACAAGTGCTGCGGAGAATAACCCTACCAATTGCGAAGCAGAGGTGAGCAGCAAATCTCGCTGTTCCGGGGCCAATTGCGTGATGCCACGCCGCAACTCTGTGGCCATAGCCTCATTCACTCCGGCCGCGACTGCCCCAGCAATGAAATCGCTCCCAGCGGCTTCGGCTAAAGCGCCACCGATCAGCGCGTGCAGCGCAATCTTCCCGGCACTGCCATCCACCAAGTTCAAGCCGCCAGCAGCGTTGAAACTCGTTGCGGCCAAGGTGTTCAAGATAGTGGTGGTAAGAGCGTCACCAATGCTGGCGTCCATACCCAATGCTTTGCTCAAAGCAGCAGAGGTGGAATTTTGCAACATCTGATTCGCAGCAAATCGAGCGACGTTTTCCGCACTACTGAGGTCAATGCTAATTTTTAGCGTCAAAGGGTCTGTTTTCGTAGCCGTTATCCCGTCAAAGACACCAGCAGTCAGTCCAGCGGTCACACCACTGACTACATATCCTTTGAGTGCAGAACTCGACGTTACGTCCTTGAAGACAGCTCCTAAATCCCCCCCATTGTTAATAAAACTGGTAGCAGCGTTTGTTGCCGCTCCGGAAGCGACAGCCGCCCCCCCGGCAGCTACCACTGCTCCAGCCCCTGCACCTGAAAGAGCCGCCATAGCCGCAGGACCAACAAACACGGCCATTACGATCGCTATAACCATTTGCGCGGCGACCCCCAATCCAGCTTGGCTGTATTTGAAGGAGTCATGGATTTCTTTCACTTGCCGCCAATCCACATCCCCGCGCTTCTCGGCTTCCTTCAGCCACGCCAACTGAGGATCGGCCTTGACCATGGCATCAATAGTTTGGCTTACCGTCTGTTTGTTGACTTCCTTGATGTCGATTTTCAAGCCATCAACAGCCCTGATTGCCAACTCTCCCTTGGCAATCATCTGGGTCTGGCGCAAGGTCTCGTCGGTATTGCCTTTGCCCGACATAGAGGTCCAGGCCAAACTGTTGCTGCTCTTCTCGTGACTCTCCTGATGCAGATCCTTCACACCCTCAAACGTGATCGACCCACCACTATCAATCGTCAGGTCCTTGCCACTCTCCAGCTTTGCGGCCTGATACCTTTGATCGCCACCACTCACCAGCAGGAGGTCACCACCCGTGGTGATCTGGCTGCCGATGTTTTTTACATCAGTGACTTCGTCGCGCCGGGTTTTACCTGAGCCAAACGAGCCCTTCTTCTTTTTGTCGTACAGAGAGTAATCACTGTCCTGCGCAGCAAGAATGTCCAGGTTTTCGCCTGCAACCAAATAAGCTTCCTGCCCTGCCGTAATCTGGCTGGAGATAACGCTAAGGTTTTGCCCTGCCTGCAAGGCGACGCTGCCACCTGCGTTCAGATCCGAAATCACCTGGCTGACATGATCTTCCTGCCTTGTCAGTTTTTTGCTCTTCGACAGGGAGTGTTCTTCATCTGCGGCGGAGCTGATCAAGAGGTTTTCAGTCGCGGCCATAGCGATATCGCGCTTAACGTCGATCTGGCTGGCGATGATTGCAATATTGCGGTCGGCCTGAGCCGTCATATCCCGCCCGACCGTAATGGTAGAACCTAGCTGGGTAATGTTGCTGCTGTTGCTTCTGCTGCTTATGTAAGCGCTGTTGGTGACTTCGGTCGGGCCAAGCGTCAAATCGCGCCCGGCCTGGATTTTCATGTCACGACCGCTCTCCAGAACGCTGCCACGGTTGATGACGTCGCGGCCCGCCGAAAGCCTCATGTCATTGGCCGCTTCCACTCGGGCAGCACTGTCAGCAAATTCACTGTGGCGCTGTCCGTTTAAATCGTTATCCGCCGCAGTAACGGTGCGTTCGTTGATCAGATCGCCACTCAGCGAGGTCAACGACACATCCCGACCGGCAATAATGCCGCCAGCCTTGTTGGTCAGATCGTTAACTGCCAGCAGATCAAGGCGATTGCCGGCTTCTATCAGCCCCGCATTGACGAGGTTATTGCCTGGGAGAATTGGGGTCAGACCACAATTATGCGCATCCTAACTATTTCAAACTATCAAATTGCAAATAAAGAGAGAAATTGGGGTCACACCACGATTACCGTACTATTAAAGTAAAAATAGTGGTCTGACCCCGTTTTCTCTTTTCTAGAGCTGATACGCAGAAATGCTTAAATAAAGGTCTTATCCGAACAGAGATATCGGCAACCGACCTTGCCTAGTAGGTAGACCCGATAACCCCATGATTCTCATGTACAGAAAATAAAAACCTAGATATTAAAGAGCGTAAACAATCGTGGTCTGACCTCGCTTTTCCATACCCTCTTTTTTTCGGTAGAGAGCAATAATTCAGGATCCGCTGTAGTAACTATAAAGATCTGCATCAGGCCAAAACTCGTCATATGCCGTTAATGCGCTTCGCAAAGCCTCACTACGAGGATCATCCGACGGATTCATCTTCAAAATCACAAAATCTTTAATTTCGGACCATTGAAGCTCTCGCATGCAAAATGCCACAGCCTCAAATGGTGAATTACGGGATGTTAAAATCAGCTTAAACTTGCCTATAAAGTCCGCCTTATTCTCCGGATTTTTTTTACAAACTCTAAAATATTCAACAATGACATTTCATAGGAACCCTCGAAATCCTCATCAAAAGCGGCCATAGCCAGCTCACAAAGAATATTAAACTGTTTAATTACGCTATTCATTTAGGCATCCAAGCCCCCTTTCTAGGATTGTTAGAATCTGGCACCCACATTTTTCAATATAGTTAGCAGCCACATCAAGTCCTTTTTAGGGGAGAATTGAGGTCGGACCACGATTAAGCACAAACCAATCATTCCATAAAACCGAACTATTGAAGAAAGAACAAAACATTCGTGGTATGCCCCCGAATCGTGTCAATTCAAGTCCGGCCATTGTAAAAGATGGTTTTCCACTGATTCAATTAAAAAACTCGAAATGCTATCCCAAGCTTGAGTTATCGAACTCTGACCTTCAAAAAATTGAAATACTGGTGGATCTTCAGAGACCGGTAGAAAACAATTAATTTCATATCCTTGATGCATGCAGAACACCTTAGCATCCGCTGGCAGCAAACCAGAGAGGCTTAGTTCATCAAGCAGCTCTTCTGCCTCCAGCCTCAGGCTAAGTAATCTCGGAAAAAATATATCTACGCCACAAAAGACCTTACCAGCTGAACGCCCCGCAACCATCAAGAAGTCACGATATGCCAATGGAAGTTTACAACCAAAATATTGTTCGACTGCGGCAATATCTACGTCAGTACAACCAACAATAGCAGACTCTAAAATTACACCTTTCAGGACTAACTCATGAAAAATATCACGAACGCTTTTCATCTTGGCTTTCCTGTTTCTACTTTAACAATCACACCGGGAACCTTTGTTGAAACTGACTTATAACTCCACTGCATGAAACGCAGACTGGGAGCTCTAACTAAAGGGAAAACCGGGGTCAGACCACGATTAATCAAATAAAAACTCCAAGCTTCCTTCAGTGGGCGGCGACGGGCCCACGAATAACTCTTTCAATCAACGCGAACTCAATCTCAGGTGTAAACTTTGATTCTTCTAATAAAAAAATCGTAGCCTGACCCCGAACCGTGCTCGAGCACTTTTACAGATAAATCAACATCAGCGCGACGATACCAATGTGATACTACCTCAAGAACATATCGATATCGTCTAGAGCATCCGCAATTTGCCCTGAGATAATGTTGTCATCTAGATGCTCACGAAGAGCAATGAGCACTTTTTCTTTATCAAGCTGGCGGTGAACCCTTGCTATATGTCCAAGACAAGTTGCTGCAAGCCCTCTAACATCAGAGCTTTCGTTGCTGAGGAAGTCCAAGCATTTATTCTGCGCCCATCTCCAATCAGAATCATTTAAAGCAACGTAGACAAGTGCCTCACAAATGCTCTTAACGTCCCTCGAAGCAAAAGCTTTTTCTAAAGCTCGCTTATTATAAGGCTGGGTATCTTGATAGTTCATTATCGCTTCCCACCAGTAAGAATATTACCTTTACGATCAGCCATACCTGCCTGTTGCAGGGCTTTTTGCATGTCTGGATGCAAATCACTCCAAGAGCGGACATGGCCGTGATAAGTCGTATCTAGCGTTTTGTCAAAAACAACAAAATCTTTTGAATCGTAGTCAATCCCGACTCGGCGAGGGGATGTCGGTTTAACTTGAATCGAAAAATCTAGCGCTTCTTGACCATTAATCGGAGCACGACTCTTAACGGCATTATCGACTTTCCCGTGGTAAGGAGCAGCTTCATAGTCCAATCGGCGCATGGCGCCTGCACTTTCACCGGAAGCTCCTGTCGCTTTTGTACCAGCACCGCTCCCACCTTGAACAACTCCACTCCCAGAAGCGCTATTCCCACCTGAGGCTTTCCCCCAGCCCTCCGTCAGCATAGCGTTGCCAAGCGATACAAGCATTTCTGCTTTTTCAGCAACCGTCAATACTCGCCCTACAGCCCGGTCCATCCAGCCCGTTTCTTTATTCCACGAGTCCAGGTAAGCCTGCTGAGCAGGGGTCAGCGTATTCTGCTGAATATTCAATGCCAGAATTATTTGGTCATCTGTTACATATTTTGCCCCCCAAGGATCATACCCTTGTGCTGGCATTGCGATCTGGCTCGGATCCCCCGTCAGCAGACCGACCATATCGTACGAAACACGCTCCCGATACCAAGCCACCAACTCTTGGGCGACGGGATCATCCAACGCTATCGTCTTGGCTCGAATAGCTTCCCTACATTCAGCAGTAGGACAAGCCGCAAGCAAGGCTGAACGGTCGGCCGAGATTTTCTCAATCCTTGCTATGAGGCTCCGCTGCTGATCTGCACTACAGCGGTTAGCCTTGCAAGCTTTCAACTCATCAAGCAGTCTCTCGGCCGTCGGGTGATCAAGACTGTTGAACTTCGTTGCCTGTGAAGCAACCCACGACGCAACAGCCTGATCCTTATCGGACCCTCCCGCAGCCGCAGCGACCGTTAGCCCAATCAGTTGAGAGGTCATCGCCAGCAGTTGGTCGCGAGAGTTTTCGGCAAATATCTTGTCGCCTACCGAAGCAACAAATGCCTCGTTTGCCCCTCCGGCCAAGGCTCCGGTCCGGAAATCCCCTCCCGCCAACTCTGCAATCAACCCTCCAACCAGAGCGTGCGCACCTACTTTCGCTGTAAGTCCAGAGAACTCCAGCTGGGACCCAAGTTTGTTGTAGATACCTGCCGTCAATACATCGGCTGCAGAGCTGATTGCGACTTGAGCCAGGTTATCCTTGAGACTCCCGCCATTGATTGCGGTATTTGCAACTGCGTTAAAGCCTCCTTGAGCAACGGTATAGCCTGCAAATTTGGTAAAACCATCCATGGTTCCAAGTTCGAACCCGTGGGTAGCCTTAGATAAATCCGCAGTTTTAACGCCAAATGACTTGTCGAGTACCCCGGCTGCGAAACCAGCCGCGAGCCCGCTGATCAGGTAGCCTTTCATCGCGTCTGCAGACGTAACATCCTTAAACGCCGCGCCCAAGTCACCTTTATTGTTCACTACGCTGACGGCAGCTTGTGCAACTGCGGCAGAAAAACTCGCAACAGCCGCGGCACTTGCAGCAGTTGCAGCGCCTGCAAACCCTGCTGCCACCATAGCGTCACTGGCAGCGACCCCAACTGTCGCAGCAGTGCCAGTTCCCGCAGTGACGATGGTCACAATGATAATGATCGCCAACATCGCGCCCTGGCCCAGGCTTGAGTGGCTGTACTTATAGGCGTCGTGTGTCTCTTTGATCAGTTGCCAATCCACATCCCCGCGCTTCTCGGCTTCCTTCAACCACGCCAACTGCGGATCGGCCTTGACCATGGCATCAATGGTTTGGCTTACCGTCTGTTTGTTGACTTCCTTGATGTCGATTTTCAAGCCATCAACAGCCCTGATCGCCAGTTCTCCCTTGGCAATCATCTGGGTCTGGCGCAAGGTCTCGTCGGTGTTGCCCTTGCCTGACATCGAGGTCCACGCAAGGCTGTTCTTGCTCTTCTCGTGACTCTCCTGATGCAGATCCTTCACACCCTCAAACGTGATAGACCCACCACTATCAATCGTCAGGTCTTTACCACTGTCGAGCTTGGCCGCCTGATACAGCTGGTCCCCAGTACTCTTGAGGGTCAGGTTGCCACCCGTGGTGATCTCGCTGCCGACATGGGTGATTTGCGTAACTTCATCACGCTGGGTTTCCTTGCTGCCGAAACCGCCCTCTTTCTTCATGTCGAACAGCGTGTAGTCGCTGTTTTGCGCGGCGAGGATGTTGAGGTCTTTACCTGCAATCAGACTGGCTTCGTCACCCGCCGCAATCCGGCTGGCAATCATCGTCAAGTCTTCAGTCGCACTCAGCTTCACATCCCCGCCCGCCTTGACGGTCGCTGCAACCTGGCGAACATGATCTTCCTGCCGGGTGATGCTTGAGCCTTTGGTGTACGTGTGATCTTCGTCGGCGGCTGAGGCCAGGGTCAGGTTCTTGCCTGCGGTCAGGGTGACGTCGGTTTTGGCTTCGATCTGGCTGGCGACGGCGGTGATGTCGTTGTCGGCGTTTACGGTCAGAGCTCCGCCTGCAATGACTTGCGAGGCGTGCTGACGGATCGTGGAGTCGTCGTGGGACTCGCCGTCGGCGATGCGGTTGTTTTGTTGGGTCGAGAGGATGTTGACGCTGCCGCCTGCGTCGATCTTCATGTCTGCGCCGCTGCTGAGCACGCTGCCGACGCTGGTGAAATCACCTGCGGCATTGATGCCCAGCGTGTTGCCTGCTTCGATGCGGGCGGCGTTGTCGACGAAGTCCTGGGACCAGTTCCAGTTGCCTTTGCCGCTGGTGTTGCTGCCCGCATAGGTGGTGACGGTACGTTCGTTGAGTACGCTGCCGAAAAGCGAGGTGATCGATACGTCGTTGCCCTTGATGATGCCGCCCGCCTGGTTGGCGATGTTGTTTGTAGCCAAGGCGTCCAGGCGGGCGTTCGCCTGCATCAGGCCGCTGTTGATCAAGTCTTTGCCCGACAGGGCGGACAGGTTGTTACCGGCACGCAGCGTTCCGGCGTTTTCCAGATTGGCACCGGCAGTCAGCGAAACATTGTTGCCCGCAATCAGCGCTCCGGTCGGGGCCAGACGGTTGTCGGCCTGAGCCAGATAGAGCACAGGCACCAACACTTTTTCGCCCTTTACTTCACGCTCTTCCATCCAGACGATGTCATCGGTCAGGGCCGCGACTTGCTCTGCGGTCAGGGTCACGCCCACGGACAGATTCAGCGCGTCTTTGCTGGCAGCAGCGTTGTTCATCAGGTATTTGAACTGCGCTTCGTCCGAGGTCTGGCCGTCGATGAAACGCTGACCGGTGCGGGCGACGATGGCTTGCTGGATCAGACGCTGTTCGTAGAGGCCGTCACCCAGGCGTTTGGCGCTGAGTGCGGGGTCATAACCCAGCTTATCCAGCAGGTAATCCGAGCTCATGAACTGCTTGAGGTCGGTGAGTGCTGAGTTGGTTTCGATCAGGTATTTGTGCGGGGTGACCTGACCGTTGGCATCGGGAATGTTCTGGCTAGTGGGCCCACTGCTGAGCCGGAACAGGCCATTTTCGCTGTCGGGGATCACAAAGCCCGGCAACGTGAGCGGGTCGACCTGCTGTTGAGCCAGGTCTGCCGGAAGCTGGGTGTTGAGCTGGGCAATAAAAGGTGTGGTGGCCTGCAGTGCGCCGGATGCATCGACCTGGCTATCGCTGGTGACGATGGGGGCGCTGACTTTCTGGATGCTGTTGTTGAACTCGTCGTTCGCGATGATGGTGGTGTCGCCACCGGACTGAATCACGGCATCAATGCTTTTGCCCGGCGTGGTCACCTGGGTTGCGGAAAACACGCCATACCGGGTCACAGCGGTGGGCACCGGCATGTTTTTGGTGGGGTCGTAATCAGGGTTGAGCGTGGTGCTTAAGCCGCTCTCCTGCTGGTAGAAATAACTGCCATCAGCGCGTCGGTACAACGGCACGTATTTGGCGCTGTACTTGTTGAATTCGTTGACCGCACCACCCGGATCAATCAGCCCAAGATAGATGCTGCCCGGCTCCTGGTCAGCGGGGTTTCGGTAGTGAGCGCGGTAGGTGATGGTCGCTAACGTGGTGCCTTCGTTCTTGAAATCATCGACGGTGATGTCGATGTCTTTGACCGCCGATACCGAGCTGTACTGGTTAAGGAAGCTGGTACCAGTAACGGTAAGGTTGCCGCCAATGGTCATGAACGCGGACGCTGAATCCTCTGTGACGGTGCGCTCATAGATTTCGTTGACGTAGTACCAGACGTTCCACTCATCCGAGCAGTGCGCACAGCTGTGGGTGATGTAGGCATTGACTCGCTTATTGGCGAGGGTCAGGACATCCTTGCGGTTAGTGACGGCGTCAGCGGACAGGCTCATGTCACCGGCGCTTTCGAGTGTGCCGGAAATGTTTTCGATGACCTGCGCACGGTCGCCTGCGGCGTTTTTGGCGATGGTCAGATCACCCATGCTGTAGATATCACCAAAACGGTTGGTGACCTTGGTGCCGCGCAGTTCCATGTCCGCGCCGCTGAAGATCAAACCGCCTTCGTTCAGCAGTTCTCCGGTGTTGATCGTGACGTATTCAGCAGCGCTGAGAGTGCCTCGGTTTTCGAGAGATCCTGCATTGATCAGCAGGTCCTGACTGGCGCTGATGCGCCCGGCGTTATTGAGCGCGCCACTGACGTAGACGTCCGTTGTACCGCCGCCGGTGATTCGCCCCGCCTCGGCCAGCTTCAGGCTGCCCGCATCGAGCCACAGATCACCCTGGCTAGTGGCTTGTCCGGCTCCGGCGTATTCACCGCTGAGGTCAATCATGAGATCGCCGTCACTGGCAATCAAACCGTTGTTGGTCCAGTCGACTCCGCTGCCTTGTAGCTCGGTGGAGGCCAGTAGTTGGCCGTCGGCGGTCTGGGTGAAGTGGTCGACATTGACGATCAGCCGCCCGGCCTGGATCACGCTGCTGTTGATCCAGCTGTCGGCGTTAAGGGTCAGATCGCCGTGTGTGACAAGGCTGCCGCCGGCGCGCATGACGGTGCGGGTTGAAAGGCCAAAATCGCCACGGCCGATGTGTAGCACGCTGCCACCGGTGTTGATCAGGCTGCCAACAGACAATTCGAGCGCGTTGTTCGCAGTCTCTACGGTACCGTCGCTGTTATCGAAAGCGCCGTCGATACTAAAGCGCGTCAGGCCACTGGTGCCCACCGCGCGTACCGTGCCGTTCTGGTTATCGACGCTGGCAGCACTGACGGTCAGCGTGGTGTCACTTTCAATGGAGCCATCGCGATTGTTCAGCGCATTGGTCACAGCAAGATCAACGGATTTGCCTGTGAGCTGACCAGCGTTATTCAGGTTGGCGGCCTTGACACTGAGTACACCGTCCCGGGCAATGACTCGCCCGTTGCGATTGGCGATATCGCCAGTGACGTTGACATCCAGGCCTTGTGCGGCGAGCAGCGTGCCCTTGCTGTTGTCGAGTGAGCCTGCCTTTATTTTCGTGTTGGCGTTGCGGCTGTAGATCAGACCGTCGTTCTGGTTGGACAGCAGGCCGTCAACTTCCAGTTCAAGCGCGGCGTTACTGGCCAGTGTTCCGGCGTCGTTATTGAGGTCTTGGGTGGTTTTGACTTTCAAGTCCCGGCTGGCGACCACACTGCCGACGTTACGCAGGTCTTTTGCGGTCAGGCTGATATCGCCTGTGGTGTTGCGACTATCGTCAGCATTCACCCCGGACTCGATGACCGCGTTGTTGGTCAGTTGCCCACCACTGGTGAGGGTGACCTTATCCCGCGCCACGATGTTTTGGTGGACGTTGAGCGCCTGCGTGGTTTGCAGATCGACGCTATTGCCGGACACCACACCCTGCACATCCAGGCTGTCAGCCTTGACCTTGACGACGCCGTTGGCTGAAGCCTGAGCAATTCGCAGGTTGCCATTGGCATCAAGCTGAATATCACCAGCACTGGCGGCAAGCTCGCCGTTGAGCCTCACACCCACGCCTTGCTCAGTGCCCACCAGCTTGATCGAACCCGCGTACATACCGCCCAGCGCACTGCTGTCGATGGCCAGCTCGGGTTTTACGCTGCCGTCGTCGGCCAGGGCTGTTGCATCCAGAGTCTTCGCGTCGACCTTGTTACGCCCGGTGACAACGTTGAGTTTCTTCGCGTAGAGCTTGGCGTTGAGTGTTGCCGAACGGGTAATCAGGTCGAACTGTTCGATGTTGCTGGCGTTGAGACCAGCGCCTTCAAGGCTGATATCGCCACCATCGACCTGGAAGTGATCCAGACGACCTTGATCCAGGACCGGCTTGCCGGTGGTTAGCGTTGCCTGAGGGGTATTGATGAAACCGCAGCCGTTGCAGGTGATGCCATATGGGTTGGCGATGATGACCCGCGCGGCTTGCCCCGCCACTTCCGTATAGCCCTTGAGCTGAGTGCGGTTGTTGCCGGTGACTTCGTTGAGAATGGTGGTGGCGGCAGTGCCCTGCAGGTTGCTGTTGCCGATGATGATGCCGCCCAGCTGGGTGCTCTGGGTCTGGGACGTGGCGTTGTTTAGGATGACGCCCTGGCTGCCGACGTTGTACTGATCGAACGTGTTATGGGACAGCCCCGTGCCATTGGGCTTGGCGATGTTGATGACCTGAACACCGTTGCCTGCGGTGGTCAGACTGGTCCCGCCGCCACTGACAGCGATGCCCTCGGCCTGGACCATCAGCGGCTGCCAGAACATCGCGTTGGCGAGGATCAGCGCAATGCCACGTTTGGGCATGCCCCAGAAGCTTTCACGCGAATTCAGCGCCGCCGAAGGTTGACGCGCCAGGAAGGCCAGCTGTTTAACGTCCATGTAGAGGGTTCCTTGGCGCGGGATCAGAGAAGAAGTTCGAGGCGGAAATAGATCGGAGCTTCACGCTCACTCAGTGCCACAGGTCGCTCCAGTGAGTGAGCGAACGTCACGCTGGCGGACACGTGTTTGCCGCGAGCGAACAGTTCCAGAGAGTTGCTGGACACCCGACCGTTCTGCCCGCCGCTGTTGTCATCACGGCGAATGACGCCCTGGTCATAGCCGACCCCGACGCCGTATTGCTGCAGCACCGGTTGCAACCAGTCGAGGGTGACAGGGCGGGTCCAGCGCAAGTCGTTGCGCCAGTAGCCACCGCTGTCGCCGGAAAGAAACTGATCCTTGTAGCCGCGAACGGCTGACTGACCGCTGACGCTGAAGCGCTGGCTGTTGTAGAGCATGTCTTCGCTGCGCTGGCCGGTAGCGAGGCTGCTGAAAGTGAAGCGCTCTTCACCGATCTGGAAAGGCTGCAGGTAGCTGAGGGTCGCGGTGTATTTGCGGTAGCGGGCGGTGGGTTCGTTACTGGCGCGGCGCTCCTCGCCCATGGCATCCAAGGCACCAATGCCCTGCTGCATGCCCAGCTCAAGGTTGGCGAATGCGCTGCCCACCACACGACCGTGGCTGACACCGAACTGTGCTTCAGTGATGCGTTGACTGCCGTTGGCCAGTTCGCTGTCTTCGATGAAGTTGCGGGTACGCAAGTGGCTGAGGCCTGCACTCAAGGCCGTCTTGCTCTTGGCGTCACGATGGATCACACGCTCGGCGCGCAACTGGTGGGTCTGGCTTTCGCCGGTATATTTGAAGTCGAAGCCAGCGCCTTGGCCAAGGGTGCGGTATTCGCTGTCGCTGTAGGAGTAACTGAAGTTCCACCAGCCCCACGGCAGGTTGTAATTGAGCATGTTGCTTTGATAAGTGCGCCTATGGTCGCTGACCGCGTCATGCCCACCCCGCAGGTTCAACTGATCAGCCAGCCCCAACGGGCTGTCCCAATCCAGCCCTACGCCCCACTGCTGTTCACCGGTGCTTTTCTGGCCGTCGTTGTGCCGCGCCAACGAAGCACGCCATGGCTTTTGCGGGGTGTTTTTCACCAACACAGTGCTGCCGCCCACCGCATTGCCGGGAGCCAACTCCATCTGCGCCTGATTGGACGGCAAGCGGTTGAGTTGGTCGAGCAACTGCTCGATCTCGCGCAGGTTCAGCTCTTGCCCTTCCCGCCCTGGAAAGGCCATCGCCAGTTCCCGCTCCGAGAGGCCACTGCCCGCTTCGCCCTTGAGGCTTTCCAGCTTGCCTTCCACGACCAGCACTTCGAGCGTGCCTTGGGACAGGTCCTGCTGCGGCAAGTAAGCGCGGGTGGTTACCAGCCCTTTGGCGAGGTAATGATCCGTGATGGCCTTGAGCACGCCATTGAGCTGAGCAACGCCCAGACATTGCCCAACGAAAGGCTCAAGCAGCGCGTCACGCTCGCGAATTGATAACGAGTCAGCGCCTTTGAGCTGGATGGTTTTAATCGGGAAGCAGCGTGTATCGACCGGAGCCGCGGGGGCGGATGGTGCCTTCTGGCTGCCAGGCAAATCCTTGAGCTCTTCAAGGCGGCGGCGCTGTTCTTCGAGCAGGCGGTCCTGACGGTCACGAATAACGTCTTGTTCACCCGGTGTCGGGGCGCCATAGACTATGAATGGCAATGCCAAAAGCGCCAGAAGCGCAGCAAGTTTTGTAGCGGAAAAATACACGTGACGTCCATGTGGTGGCGCATTGATATCGCAAAACGGCGCGATAATAGGCAGCCATTACTTTGACGTCAATATTAATGTTCTAGCCTGATACACAGCCGATACATAGTTACTACAGGCCTCAGGTCCGGCCTAAATCGAAGCTTTCACGAGCGGACTGAGCTGTCCGACTTTGAAGTCCAGACAGGATGTCTGATCAGCAGGTCGCGGCATCGGTGTATTGAACGCTTCATTTCTATTTGTCGTGATGTCGCAGCAGTCAACAGTTTCAGCACCATTCGTTTGCTATTAAAGCCGTCCTGTGATTACCCTCATATGAGTGACAACCTCATTATGAGCGCGGGCAGACCGGCATTTATCAGACCCGTTCAAACCATTATTAAACTTTGCTTGTGGTTCTTTCGATATTGTCGGACACTCTGCATTAACGACAATATACAGGCGTCAGCCAAACGACTTGGAATTCATACATGAATTCAGGCCGACACCGCACCACTGAAAAGATTCAATCGCAATTGACGAATGGTTTGTAAAAATAATAAAAACCATTAAAAACAGATAGTTAACAAAAGTAAGACGCTCTTGACTCCCTCGCAACAACACCGAACAAAACCTGTTAAAGACTCGTTACAAATGTAAAAGTTTCGCCCTCTGAAATTATTCTTAAAAACATCATTTATAACTTTGCGCCCACCGCGAATGCTGCTAATAATCGGCCCAGTTCCGGGGAGCAAGGCAATGCGCCATCTCACACGAAGTGAATAATCAGCTTCCTTCCGATTTAACCCCGGCCTAAAAACTATTCGGTAGTTTGCTCAAAATGCCATCAGGCTTTGAGCTGTCTACTTGTGCGGCGCAAGAAAATTGCGCGAGGAGGGCATCATCGCTCGCAGTGAATCAAGGATTAAGGTCCTATCGATCTTCGGCACGCGTCCCGAAGCCATAAAAATGGCTCCGCTGGTTAAAGCACTGGCGGCGGAATCTGGCGTCCACTCCCAGATCTGCGTCACCGGCCAGCATCAAAGCATGCTGAAGCAGGTGATGGATCTGTTCGACCTCACGCCTGATTTCAGTCTCGACGTGATGAGGCCCAATCAGACTCTTAATACGCTGACGTCTGCTCTTTATGGCGCGATTGATCCGATACTGGAAATGCTCCAGCCGGACCGCGTTCTGGTGCATGGCGACACCACCTCGGCCATGGTCGCAGCGATGGCAGCGTTCCACCGTCGTATTCCGGTAGGCCATGTTGAAGCTGGCCTGCGCACCGGTGATATTCGTTCGCCGTGGCCGGAAGAGATGAACCGTCGCTGCATCGACCTAGGCGCCGACCTGTTGTTTGCGCCGACCTTCGAGTCCCGCACCAACTTGTTGAGTGAGCGTCTGCAAGGTCGCTCGTTTGTTACTGGCAACACGGTTATTGATGCCCTGCAAATGACGGCCAGCCGTATTGATCAGGACCACGCACTGCGTGACAGTCTTGATAGCCAGTTTGCGTTCATCAAGCCAGGCCGCAAGGTGCTGTTGGTCACCGGCCACCGCCGTGAGAACTTTGGCGACGGCTTCCTTGATATTTGCAAGGCGCTGCGTCAGTTGGCCAGCCGTAAAGACATCCAGATCGTGTACCCCGTGCACTTGAACCCTAACGTTCAAGGCCCGGTCAACGAGCATCTGGGCGGCCTGGATAACGTACATCTGATCGAACCGCTGGACTATCTGGCCTTTGTGCGCTTGATGCAACGTGCCCACGTGATCCTCACCGACTCGGGCGGCGTGCAGGAAGAAGCCCCTTCCCTCGGCAAGCCAGTGCTGGTGATGCGTGACGTCACCGAACGCCCTGAAGCTGTTGCGGCTGGCACCGTTCGACTGGTCGGTACTGCGCCAGAATCCATCATCAGTGGCGTTGCGGCCCTGTACGACGATGACCTGCTGTGGCGTCGCGCCTCCCAGGCGGCCAACCCATATGGCGATGGCAAGGCCAGCTCCCGGATTGTCGACGTTCTGCTGGGCAGACCCATGCATGAGTTCGTGGTGGGCAAATCGTCGCGAGACATTGAACTGCCCCTGATGATTCCGAATCCGGAATTCACCCGTCCGGCTTCCAAATTCCAATAAACATTCGCCCCTTAACAGCCCGAGATCTGCCTGAATGAAGTCTTCCGTTGCCACCCAATCGGGCGCGCTCAGCGCCCTAGCCTGTGGCGTGAGCCTGCTCGCGCTCATGCCGAATTTCGCCCTGGCCGCGGACAGCCCGCTCACTCAGGCAATCAACCGGCTGAACACTGATACCCAACAGCAGCGCGAGATCCGTCTCAGCGATCTGGGTATCGATGCGCCGATCATCCTCGGCTCCACTGACTCGCGCCGCGAGCTGTATCTTCCGGTTCCGGCCGGTGTACCGCTGACTGACGCAACCCTGCAATTCGACGCCAGCTACCTGAACGGCGAAGGCGGACGCAACACCATGTTGCTGTCGCTGGACGGCTTCCCGGTACGCGCCGAAGGCCTGACCGAGCCGCAAGGCAAAGCCAGCGCTACCCTGGGCGTTGACAAGGCCGCCCGCGACAGCGGTTCGGTGCGATTGGGCGTCGCCTGGTCGTCGATCGTTTCCCGCGTGCTGTGCGAAGACGAACGCGTGATCGGCAATGTGTTGCGCATCGATCCGGCGACCCGTCTGACCTACAGCTACGACGCCAATGATCTGCAGGACATCGGCGCGGCGTGGAATGCACTCCCTGGCAAGCCAGGCATCATGGTTGCTCCAGGCAGCCTGTCTGCTGAAAGCTACGACGCGGCATGGCGTATCGGTGTGGCTCTGGAGCGTATAGGCAAGCACGCGCGCATCCTGCCCTTCCCTGCTTTGCAGGACAGCGTCGACCTGAGCGCTCTGCGTATCCCGGCCGAGCTGCTGAACATCCCGGCCTTCGCCAGCCTTAATGGCAAAGGCACGCAAACCCTGAGCGACCCGGCACAGATCGGTGCCTTGTTGGTACTGGGCCAGACGCCAAACGTACAGGCTGACCTGGCAATCAATGATCCGCAGTTGCTGAAAGCAATCAACGATTCGCTGGATGCCTTGCAAGCGCAGATTCAAGGCCGCGACGCGACTGCGGTAGACGCATTTAACCAATGGCGTGAGCGTCACATCAACGCTGGCCAGAAAACCGGTAAGGAAAACGTGCGTTTGGCATTGCTGGGCAGCCGCCCGATGCTGATGATTGCACCGGACGCCACTACCAAAGCGCTGACCATGTTCAGCTCGGCCTGGAACAAACTGGCCCGCACCCGCCAGTTGTCCATCAGCGAAGCTCAGGCTCCGCTGGACACCGATGGCCGTGTAGCGCTGTCGCGACTGGGCGGTCAGCCGGGCACTATCGACGTGTTGGCCAAGGCTGACTGGAGCGCCTCGTTCCCGTTGGGCGCCGTGGCTTATGACGGGCGTCTGCCGGTCAAAGCGGTGATTGATATCGCTGCCGCACCTGGCGCATCGGACACGGCTCCGGTCGCTTCGGTGTTCCTCAATGATTACCTGATCGGCGCGCAGCAGCTTGATACCACGGGCGAGAAGCAACGCATCGAAGCGCGCATTCCGCGTTATGCGTTGGGTTCGACCAACGTCCTGCGCGTTTCCTTCCAGCGTCAGCCGGTCAGCGATCGCTGCCTGGAAACGCCACAGGCGTTCCCGGTTTCGGTACGCCCGACCAGCCACATCGTCCTCGAAAAAACCACGCCAAGTGATGACTTCGCAGGCATGGCTGCACGCTTCGCGGTTGATACTCAGGTATTGGTCCCGCAAACCTGGCTTGATCACCCGGCCAGCAGCTTGCCGCAAGTGATTTCAGTCGCCAGCGCCACCGGTGTTTCGCCACTGCGCGCGCAATTGAAGGTCAGCGCTGACCCGAAAACCGCGGTCAAGCCGGAAAAATCCTTCCTGGCTTTCGCACTGCCAGTCGCCGACAGCAAGCAAGCGCTGCAAGTCGATGACCAGGGCCGCCTGCGCATCAACGACAAAGATAAAGTCTTGCTGGATGTCACCCAGCTGAACAACCTTGCCTCGCTGCAAGTGGTTGAGTCCGGCAGTCAGCGTGGTCTGATCTATCAGGCGCTGGGCAGCGATGCTCCGCAGTTCGCCAAACCAATCCTGTTGACCCGCGGCGATACCAGCGTGCTGGGCAACAACGGTGTGTTGACCACACTGGACAGCAAAGACCCGAACGGCAGCCGCATGATTGATGACGACGAGCCTAAAGGTCTGGATGCATGGCGCACGCCTTCCCTGCTGTGGCTGATTCCGGGCGGCATTCTGTTGTTCCTCGTGTTGTTGCTGGCTGGCCGTAGCGCCCGTCGCAATCGTCAATAACGGGAACCTGAGATGACGTCGCTTTATTGGCCTTACTGGCTGGCCCACTACTACAGCGTTCTGGAAGTCGCCACGATCGTGATCGCGGTGCTGATCCTGATTTCCAGCCTGGACGATCTGTTCATCGACCTGTGGTACTGGTCTCGCCGGATATTCCGCAGCTTCACCGCAGGGCGCAAATACCGGCCCCTGACCGCCGACCAGCTGCTCGCCCGGGATGAGCAACCCCTGGCGATCATGGTTCCGGCGTGGCTGGAATACGACGTCATCGCACCGATGATCGAGAACATGGTGTCGACGCTGGACTACCAGAACTACGTGGTTTTTGTCGGCACCTACATCAATGATCAGCGCACCATCGACGAAGTGGAACGCATGCGTCGCCGTTACAAGCAGTTGCACCGTGTAGAAGTCCCGCACGACGGGCCGACCTGCAAGGCTGACTGCCTTAACTGGGTGATTCAGGCGATCTTCCTTCACGAAAAAACCCACGGCATGACCTTCGCTGGCGTGGTCCTGCATGACAGTGAAGACGTGCTGCACCCGCTGGAATTGCGTCTGTTCAACTACTTATTGCCGCGCAAGGACATGATCCAGCTACCGGTGGTTTCACTGGAACGCAACTGGTACGAATGGGTTGCGGGCACTTACATGGACGAGTTTGCCGAATGGCACGGCAAGGACCTTGTGGTGCGTGAAAGCATGAGCGACACCGTGCCTTCCGCCGGTGTCGGCACATGTTTTTCGCATCGGGCATTGCAGGTGCTGGCCGGGGAAACCCAGAACATGCCGTTCAACACCGACAGCCTGACCGAGGACTATGATGTAGGCGCTCGCCTGTCCAAAGTCGGCATGAACGCGATCTTCGTGCGCTTCCCGGTGGAATACCGGGTGCTGCGTAAATCGTGGTTCAGAAAGCCTTACGAATCGACACTGAAAATGCCGTTGTGCGTACGGGAATTCTTCCCCGATACGTTCCGCACCGCATTTCGTCAGAAAGCCCGCTGGACACTGGGTATCGGCCTGCAAGGCTGGGAGCAGATGGGCTGGACCGGTTCGCTGGCCAACCGTTATTTGCTGTTCCGTGACCGCAAAGGTGTTGTGACGGCTTTCGTCAGCATCATTGCGTACCTGATTCTGGTGCAACTGCTGGTCTTGATCATCCTGCGTCAAAGCGGCGTGTGGGATGTGAGCTTCCCTACCCCGTTCGAAGCCAACGGCTGGATCAAATACCTGTTGCTGGCCAACGGTATTGCATTGGCCTGGCGCGTCATTCACCGCTGCTATTTCACCGGTGTGTTGTACGGCTGGCAGCATGCGCTGCTGTCTATCCCACGCATGGTCGTCGGCAATTTCGTCAACTTCATGGCCGCTTCCCGTGCCTGGAAGATGTTTATCGTTGGCAAGGTGATGAACCGCAAGCTGGTCTGGGACAAAACCATGCATGACTTCCCGTCCACTGACCTTGTAGCGGTTGCTCCACGCAAACTGGGCAGCGTGCTGCTGTCATGGCAAGCGATCAACGACACCAATCTGGAAAGCGCACTGGCCGAACAACAGACTCGCCAACTGCCGTTGGGGCGCATTTTGCTCAATAACGGCTGGCTGGACGATGAAACCCTGGCCGAAGCCATTGCCTTCCAGAACGACTTGCCGCGGGTGTTCGACGTGGCCGCCAAGGCTGAGCGTGCAGAGCCTGCGCTGGCCGACGAATTTGCCTTGCGCTGGCGGGCAGTGCCTGTTGGCCTGAGCCCTGAGGGCCGTCAGCAAATTGCCGTGGCCAGCCCATTGTCAGCCGAAGGACTTGAGCAGGTCAGCGCGCAACTGGGCAGCGAGCCTGTGCAGTTGATCGCTCGGGAAAGCGAAATCATCAATCAGTTGCGTCAACTTGATGCACCGGATGATCGCGCCTTGCCGCATGCCAGCGCACCACTGCTGGGTGATCTGCTGATCGAAATGGGCCTGCTGGATCGCAACGTGTTCAACGATGCGATGCTGCACTACAAACCACAGCAACATGGTCGTATCGGTGATTACCTCGTGGATATCGGCGTGCTGCCTCGCGCAACCATCGAACAGGCGGTTGCCCGTCAGCACAGCCATTATCAGCCGGAGCCGGCATTATGAAACGCTCACTGCTGAGCCTTGTAATCGCCGGTGCAAGCCTGCTGCCAGCGTTAAGCTACGCCGAAGCACTGCCGCTGCCGCTGACCGGCCCCGCCTATCAAGCGGCGAACGAAGCCTACAGCGCCTACGAACGCAAGGATTACGACCTGGCGATTGCCAAAGCCCGCGAGGCTTTGCGTCAGCGCGCAGACGTGACCCGCTTGAATCGGCTGATCGAACTGGCGCAGCGCGATAAAGAGGCGCGTGATAACCCTCGTCGTTATCCGCAGGCGAAGCCCGCTCCGGGTTTCAGCGTTGCCTCTCAGGCGTTCAAAGCCTACGACCGCGACGACTTCGGCCTCGCCGCGCAGTCCGCTCGTAAAGCCATCGCCCTGGCCCCAAAGCGCATGGATTACCGGCTGTTGCTGATCGAGTCCTTGCAACGCCAGCAGCAATTGGTCGAAGCCGATCAGGCGACCACCGAAGCGCTGCGGGTGTTCCCGGACGACGACGCACTGTTGATGCGCCGCGAAGCTATTCGCCGTCAGATTGCCGCACCGCTGTCCATCGCCGGTTATCGTGCGCTGGAACAGAACAACCTGCCTTTGGCAGTTGAACAGGCCCGAAGGGCTGTCGGCTGGGCGCCGGAAATCAGTGCAAATCAGCAACTGCTGATCAGCGCCCTCCTTGCTTCCAAGGACTATCCGGCAGCCGAAAAAGCCGCTACCGCCGCGCTGGCTCAGGACGACGGTGAAATTGCACCCTGGATCCTGCGCAGCTACGCACTGGATCGCCAGGGCAAAACCCAGGCCGCACAGGCCGACCTGAATCGGGCCCTGGCCATCGAGGGTTTGCTGGATTCCGAAGAACGCGAGATTCGCTTCTTCGCAGCCGATCTGGCCCTGGCCAACGGCAACCCGCAACAAGCACTCGACCAGCTGCAACAATTGAAGCCAGACGAAGGCGGCGAAGTTGCCCGTCGTCGTGCCGCTGCACAAGTCGTGGCGCGACAAAAAAGCAATGGCCTGAAAACAGCGGTTCGCTTCCCTGCCCCCGCGTTGAACTGCCAGGAAAGCGCCTTCGGTCTGATCTGTGATATCTGGCCGGGTAACCAGCGCGATGCCGGGACCGACACCGCGGTGCAGGCCTATGCAGCACTGGCGCGCAAGGACGCTGCTTCGGCTGCGACCCTCGCCCAGGAAGCGATTCGTCGTGCACCGCAAAATCCGGCCTATCGCAGCCTTCTGGTCAGTGCTCTGACCGAACAGAAGCGCCTCCCGGAAGCCATCGACGCCGCCAGTGAAGGCATTGCCGCCAATGGCGACGACGCTCGCCTGTTGGCTCAACGCGGTCGTCTGCGCCAACAAACCGGAGATGATGCCGGAGCACGCAAAGACTTCACCCAGGCCTTGGCACTGGGCAGCCTGCCCACGTACGAAGAAGCCAGCCTTTACGCTGCATTGGGCCAACGCAAGACCGCACGCGAACGCTTGCAGCAATCGCGCGATGCCGGTGAGCTGGAGGGCATGAGCAACCTTCAGGTTGCGTACCTGTCGGTACAGGCCGGTGACGACGACGCGGCGCATGAATCATTTCGCAAGGCTGACGCCGAAGCCCCGCTGCCGCCAACGGCGACACAGGATGCGGCTTACAACGCCATGCGCGTCAACGATGACGAGCAGGCGGTGGGCTACTTCAAGCGGGTGATCGATGCACAGAATGCCGGTGCCCTGGACATGCCTGCGCAACAGCTGTTCGATACCCGTCGCGCAGTCGCCGATGTCTCGCGCACCTGGGGCCTGATCAGCACCACCAGTTATCGCGGTAACAGCTCCAGCAGCGGCTTGAGTTCTGCGCCGAGCACCGGCAGCAATGGCAACGGCGGAAGTGGCGGCAGCAGCAACGACAGCCTGCAAAACAGTACTGAACTGTCGTGGCGTCCGCTGGGTTATCGCAACGCACGTTTCGTTGAGCTTTACGGGCGGATCACCGACACCCTGTGGGCCAAGAACAGCGACTCCGACACCGGCATGGACGCGCTCCAGGGCGCATTGGGTGTTCGGATCAAACCGTTCTCGTCACTGAACGTCATGGCGGCAGCAGAGCGTACCTTCCCGCTGGGCTCGTCCAATGTCGACGGCGACTGGCTGCTGCGCTTGGGCTATGGCTCCAGCATTGGCACTGATCTGCGCGTCGATACGCCAAGCTGGTGGACTTCGCAACTGTTCGCCGAGGCCGGGCACTACGTCAATGATTCGCGCAACTACTTCAACAGCGAATGGCAAGGCGGCCGCAGCTATGCCATCGGTGGCACGGGCTCGCGCTGGGTCACCTTCCCGCATGTCGTGGCGGCCTACGATTACGACTCGAAAATGAATAGCGAAACCGGCTCCAATGGCCGTGCGGATTACTCTTCAGGCCACGCCGCGGGCGTTGGTGTGGGTAATAACGTGCGCTACTGGTTCCGTGAAGACGCGTACAACGCGCCACGCTCTTACGTGGATTTTTCTCTGCAATATCGAGTGAAAGTGTCTGGCGATGATCGCGCCAAAGGCGTGTTTGCCCGACTGACTTACTCTTACTGAGGACTGATATGTACCCTCGAATCTGCGTGTGGCTGGGCTTGAGCCTGGCCGCCACAACAGCCCACGCCGCATCTGAAATTGCTCAGTTGTACGAATCCAAATTACCGGAAGGCTCGGCCTGGGTTCGGGTGGTCAATCCAACCGACTCCACGATGCAGGTCCGCATTGATCAGGGCACGAGCTTCAATCTGTCTGCCCAGTCAGCGCTGGCAAGCCCGTTTCAGGTAGTCGATGGCCGTCAGCCTTTGCGCCTGACGGTGAATGGTCGGGAGATAAAAGACCTCAAGGCTCCGGCCAATGCTTTTGTCACCCTGATCCTCGACAGCAACCCTGCTGCTGCGCCGCGCGTGGTGATTGATCCGCCCGTGCGTGGCAAGGATTTGCGCGCCGAGCTGAACATTTACAACCTGAGCAATGGCTGTGACAAGGCCGACATCAAACTGGCCAACGGCTCGACTGTATTCAGTCAGCTGCCGTTGAAAGGTCAGGCGCAGCGCACCATCAATCCGGTGCAGGCGACCCTGATTGCCAGTTGTGGTCAGAGCGCCAGCCTGCCGTTCAAACTTGAACCGTTCAAGGCCGGTGATCGCTACAGCCTGTTCCTGATCGGCTCTGGTCAGACCCCGCGTCTGGTGGGCCTCGTCGATCAGACTGCGCCATGATCAAGCTTATGAAAGCAGTCCCCGCGACGAACACCCGCCCCTCTCGCCGTCTGCCGTTATCGGCCATGCTCGCCGCGATGCTGCTGGGCGTTTCCAGCCAGCCCGCGCAGGCAGCCTCGGCAGTGATCACCGGCAAGGACGGCTGGTTGTTTCCGGCCTGGGAAAGCCTGACCAAGGTCGACAATGCCGGTACGACTCGCAGCATCGCCTTGATCAAGGACCTGCAACAGCAACTGGAGCGCAACAAGATCGCTCTGGTTGTGTTGGTGGTGCCGATGAAAGCGCCGTTTTATGCGCAACGCCTGCCGGCTGACCAGCCACTGAGTCCCGCTGTTGCACAACGCTACGATCAGTTGCAGGGCGCGATGAGCAAAGCGGGCCTGACCACGCTTAACATCAAGCCGATCCTGCAACAGACCGAACAAGGTGATCACACCGCGTTCTACCGGGCCGACTATCACTGGACCGCCTGGAGCGCCGAAAACACCGCTGATGCGACGGCCCGGCTCATAAACCAGCGCTATAAGCTGCAAGGCGAACCTGGTGGCGGCGCCGTGTTGGGTGAGTGGTTCGACAAACGCGCCTTTGGTGACCTGGCAAGTAACTTCCTGCCAGCCATCAAACGTAAAGCCATTGGCCGGGACATTTACACCGTGCGGCATCAGGTGGAAAAAGACCTGCTGATCGATGATGCTCCAGCGCCTGTACAGGTTATCGGCAACAGCTTTGTGCAGCCTTATCTGGGTTTCACTCAGAAGCTGTCCAACGCGCTGGATCGTCCCGTCACGCTGACCTGGAACCCCGGTGATGTCGGCCCTTGGGCTACCCTGCTGCAATATCTGCAATCCCCGGATTTTGCCCAGCACAAACCTCAAGTCATCGTCTGGCAATTCAACGAGGGGCAGTTCCATCAAGGCCCTGATGCGTCAGCCAACTGGAACGCCAAAGGCGTAGTGTCGTTGAGCCAGTGGCATCAGCGCATCAAGCAGGCACTCCCTTGAGGATTTTGGGAAGGCCCCTGAACCGTGCGACTCTGACCGCTCTGCTGCTTGCAGCCATGATAGGGACAGGGATCGCCATGTTGATTACCAACGCAGTAAAACCATTGAAACCCGGCATCGTCGGGATGGTCTGGCAACCGGACAATGCCACGGTTGGCATCAAGGGCGACTGGCACAAGCTCGGCGCGCGGGAACTGCTGGTGCAGTGGACGGTGGTCGATGATCAGGCGTTCATTCCCGGTACCGGCCTGCCTGCCGTACCGGTGATGCCGGACTGGGCACGCATCGGCAAAGAGCCATGGGCCAAAGACGTCATCATCGGTCTGGCCGGGTATTTCAGCGAAAATCGCTCTCGGGACAACGTCGAGCAATTGGCGAAACTCTCGGAGAGCATTGCCAGGCTGTCTTTGCCGTTGCATGTCACGGGTTATTACTTCCCTGCTGAAGTCGATCCAAGCTGGACCAAGGCCAAAGACCTGCCCGCCTTGCTGGCCAAACTGCCTAGACCACTCTGGATCAGTGTTTACGACGGTGCCAATATCGGCCCCGCTGCGACCGCTGACTGGCTCAAGCAGTGGTTGCCGGATGACATTGGTGTGTTCTTTCAGGACGGCGTCGGCGTCTATGCCCGCACCGCTCCGGTGGCTCGCACTTACGCCGACGCCATGCGCGACCGACTGGGCAAGGATCGCGTCAGAATCATCGCCGAGGCTTTCAGGCCGCAATACGGCGGCGGTTTCCGCTCCGCCACTGCCGAAGAGCTGAAACCGCAACTGGAAGCGTATGACGGCTATCCGCTCTACCTGTTCGACGGCCCGCATTACGTGACACCAGATTTGGTGAAACAGCTGTTGAAGTGAGGCTGGCGGGTGCATAACCGTCACTTGAGCCAGACGCAGAACCGGTAGGACCGAATCCATTCGGGAGGCGGTATTTCGGCGAAACACAGGCTGCGGATGTACTGGCCTCTTCGCGAATGAATTCGCTCCCACCGGTAGCCCAGGCAAGACGCAAAACCCTGTGGGACCGAATTCATTCGGGAAGGCGGTGTTTCAGGCCAAACATAGGCGGCGTCTGTACAGGCCTCTTCGCGAATGAATTCGCTCCTACCGGTAGCCCAGGCAAGACGCAGAACCCGGTAGGACCGAATTCATTCGGGAAGGCGGTGTTTCAGGGCAAACATAGGCGGCGTCTGTACTGGCCTCTTCGCGAATGAATTCGCTCCCACCGGTAACTCAGGCAAGACGCAGAATCGGTGGGAGCGAATTCATTCGGGGAGGCGGTGTTTCAGACCAAACATGGGCGGCGTCTGTACTGGCCTATTCGCGAATGAATTCGCTCCTACCGGTAACTCAGGCCAGATGCAAAACCGGTAGGACCGAATTCATTCGGGAAGGCGGTGTTTCAGGGCAAACATAGGCTGCGGATGCACCGGCCTCTTCGCGAATGAATTCGCTCCCACCGGTAACCCAGGCAAGACGCAAAACCCTGTGGGAGCGAGGCTTGCCCGCGATGCATGTGTCGTAGTTTCAAGGCAGACCACGTTATCGTTTATCGTGGGCAAGTGGGAATGCCGTCCGCCCGCCCCTAAAAGGGAATGGCATTCCAACCTGACATTTGTAGCCTTACAAAATTGACAACGGGTAGTTGATGATCAGGCGGTTTTCATCGAACTCGTTGTTGCTGAAATCACGACGCATGGTGGAGTTGCGCCACTTCAGGTTGAGCTTTTTCAGCACACCGCTCTGGATGGTGTAGGCCAGTTCGGTTTCCCGGGCCCATTCCTTGCCATCATTGGTGGCCGATGTTCTGACGTTGTCACCGCTGATGTAGCGGTTCATCAGGGTCAGGCCCGGGACGCCCAGCGCGGCGAAATCATAATCGTGGCGCAGTTGCCATGAACGTTCTTCAGCGTTGTCGAAGCTGGCGTTGTAGCTGTCGTTGGCCAGGGTGCCGCCACTGGTGCCGTTAACCCGCATCCACGTGTCGCCACTGACTTTCTGCAAACCCACGTAGAACACATGAGCGCCATACTTAGCCGAGAACAGCCCCGAGTACGTCTTGTTATCCAGCTTACCGGCCAGCTCCCGACCGTCCTCCCCGCCCTTGAAGAAGCCCAGATTCGCGCCCAGCGTCCAGTCACCCAGCGGCTGGCTGTGAACCAGTTGCAGATACTGCTGGTTGTAAACGTCTTTGAGCTCCGCTCCCCACAGGCCGACCATGGTGCGGTTCTGGTTGAACTTGTATTCACCGCCGACGAAGTTGAACCGGTCAGACACGCCGCCACCGAAGTTCATGTCTTCCATGCTGGCATCGTTACGCGGGCTATTGCCCTGAAACTGGCCGCCATACAGAGTCAGGCCGTCGATTTCATTGGAGGTAATCTGCGCGCCTTGAAAGGTCTGCGGCAACGAGCGACCGTCATCGGAACGCAGGATCGGCAATACCGGCATCCACTCCCCCACCTTCAACTCGGTTTTGGAAATACGCGCCTTGCCCGCGACCGCCAATCGACCGAAGTCATCCGCCGGACGTCCGTCACTGTGGCGTGGCAACAAAGCAGTGCCGTAAGTACCGCCACCGCCGTCCAGCTTCACCGACCACATGCCCAGCACATCAACACCAAAACCCACCACGCCCTGAGTGAAGCCGGACTTCGCATCCAGAATGAAACTCTGAGTCCATTCCTCCGCCTTGCTCTGCGGGTTTGAAGGATCGACGAAGTTGCGATTGATATAGAAATTGCGCAGGCCCAGATTGACCTTGGCGTCTTCGACAAAACCGGCGGCCGTCGCCGCTCCCGGCGCAATCAGCGAAAGGCCCAGTGCGGTGGTGCTGAAGCCAAGAACGCTTGCTGCAAGGGTATTTAATTTAGCCATTTTTGTTATCCCCACTTTCATTTGGACGAGCACAGCCATGCGCGCCCTTGAAAAGGCTCGCATCGCCGATGGAAAGTTATCTGCAAGCCGTCAAAGGCATTCCAGGACGGCTTGGCTACTGGCGTTGGTCGTCAGGGCTTACTGCCCGGCACGCACCTTGGCGATTTCGTCGTACATCAGCTTCACCAGACTGCCATCCAGCTTTTCCGAGTACTTCTTGATCACCGGCTGAACGCGTTCGCGGAAACGGTCTTTCTCTTCAGCAGAAATATCGTTCACGGCAACGTTTTTCTGCTGTTCAAGATAACCACGTGCACTCGCCATACTGCTCGCGGTGACTTCTCGCTGATACTTCTGAGCCTCTACAGCAGCCTCTTTAACCAGCTTTTTCTCATCATCATTGAGCTTGTTCCAGGTCTTCTGGCCAATGATGAAAGACTGCGGATTGAAGATATGACCGGTGGTCGAAATGTACTTCTGCACCTCGTAGAACTTGCTGCCCTGAATCACCGTGAGCGGGTTTTCCTGGCCGTCGATTACGCCCTGCTCCAGGCCGGTATAGACCTCAGGGAAGGCCATCGCCACCGGGTTGGCACCCAGCGCATTGAAGGTGTCCAGATAGATCGGCGACTGGATCACGCGGATTTTCAGGCCCTGCATGTCTTCGAGTTTATTGATCGGATGCTTGCTGTTGGTCACGTTACGGAATCCCAGATCCCAATAACCCAGGCTGACCAGCCCTTTGCTGTCCAGTTGTGCAGCAAGCTTCTGTCCAACCGGGCCGTCGATAACGGCATGAGCCTCTTCGACGTTGTTGAACAGGAACGGGAAGTCCAGCATGGCAAAGTCCGGCGCTTGAGCCGCAAGGATGCCGGAGTTGAGTACGGTCAGGTCCAGGGTGCCGCCTTGCAACGCGGAAACGGTGACGACGTCGCCACCCAGCGTGCCACCCGGAAACAGTTTGACCTTGATCTTGCCGCCACTGCTTTTGGCCAGCAGTTCGGCGAACTTCTGTGCGCCCTGCCCCTGAGGATGCTCCTGTACGTTCTGGAACGCGAAGCGCAAGGTTCGCTCACGAATTTCAGCCGCGTGGCTGGCCATGCTGCCCAGTAGAAGGCCTGTGGCGCAGGCACCTGCCAGCAGGGTTTTCATCAGTTTTTGCATGTCACTCTCCATATTGTTTTTAGAGTCGAGTTACGGAATGCCCACCGACATCAGCCGGTGAAAAACTTCAGCGGTACAAGCACCAGCGAAGGGAACAACACCAGCAGAAACAGGACCACAAACTGCGCCAGCATGAACGGCCAGACACCGCGGATGATTTCATCCATGCTGATTCTGGACACGCCGCACACCACGTTCAGCACCGTGCCCACCGGCGGCGTGATCAGGCCGATGGCGCAATTGATCATGAACAGCACGCCGAAATACACCGGATCGATACCGGCCATGACCACCGCGGGCATCAACACGGGAGTCAGCAGCAGAATCGTCGGCGTCATGTCCATGGCGGTGCCGACCACAATCACCAGCAGCATGATCACGACCAGGAGAATCGTCTGATTGTCCATGAACGGCTCAAGCACGCCAGCCAGTTGCTCAGGCAACTCGGCGATCGTTACCAGCCAACCGGAGACCATGGCTGCAGCGACCAGGAGCATCACCACTGAGGTGGTTTTCGCGGACGAAAGGATCAGGTCGTACAGTTGGTTGATCTTCAACTCCTTGTAAATTACCAATGCCACAAACAGCGAGTACACCGCTGCGACCACTGCGGCCTCGGTCGGCGTGAAAATACCGAACTTCAGACCGAAAACGATGATTAGCGGTAAGCCCAGCGCCCAAAGGCCTTCGATCAACACGCGCATGACTTGCGCAGCACTCTGCTTGGGAGGCGGCTGGATATCTTCCTTGCGAGAGACGTACCACCAGGCCACTGCAAGCGAAGCGCCGAGCATAATCCCCGGGACGATCCCGGCCAGAAACAGCTTGGAAATCGAGACGCCGGACGCCACACCAAACACGATGAACCCAATGCTTGGCGGGATCACCGGGGCAATAATCCCCCCTGCCGCAATCAAGCCCGCCGAGTGAGCCCGGTTGTGCCCGGCCCGCACCATCATCGGCACCAGCAGTGCGGCGAGCGCAGCGGCATCGGCCACGGCAGAACCCGACAGCGAGGCCAGCAGGCAGGAGGCCAGAATAGCCACGTAACCCAAACCACCGCGCTTGTGCCCCACCAATGCCATGGCAATGTTGACGATGCGTTTGGACAGGCCGCCCGCGTTCATGATTTCGCCAGCCAGCATGAAAAACGGCACGGCCATCAACGGGAAACTGTCGGCACCGTTGAGCAGGTTCTGCGCAATGATCTGCGCATCGAACAGATCAAGCTGCACCATCAACGCCACGCTCACCAGCAACAAGGCGAAAGCAATTGGAATGCCCAGCGCCATGGTGGCGATCAGCGAACCGAGAAAAATAACCAGAGTCATGGGTGAGTTCTCTCGGTGGTCGATGACGGGGTATGGATATGCTTGATCTCCTCGGCGGCATCGCTGTCAGTGACCATCACCAGCTCGTCGTCCGCCAGTTTGCCGCTCAACACCAGGTACAAGTCATACAACAGAATGACCGCAGCACAGGCACCGAAGACCAGCCCGGCCGCGTAGAACAACGCCATGGACAGCCCCGACGCGGGCGCGACCACATCCAGATTGATAACCGCTTGTTGCCAGCTTCCGCTGAAAATCAGCCAGCAGATGTAGAGCATCAGCACATGGCCGATCACCAGACAGAAACGCTTGCCACCCGCCGGCAAACGACGCACCAGACTGTCGAAGCCCATGTGCGCACGTTCTTTGAGCGCTACCAGCGAACCAAGAAAGATCATCCAGACGAACAGCCAGCGCGACAGTTCTTCCGAGACGCTGATGCCTGAGTTGAAGGCGTAACGGAGCACCACGTTGCCGAAAACCAGAACGAGCATGCCAATCATGCAGAGCACGATGAGCAACTTGAGCAGCTTGAAATACAGGTCGACTATTCTTTTCATTATTATTGCCTCGCGGAAACCCTGAACCTGACGCGATTAACCCGGCATCGCTGTTACCGGGCTGAACCGGTCTGAGGTGCGCACGCGCAAACGCCGCGAGCCATTACATTCGGGGATAACAGTCGAGCACAGAGAGGGGGATCGAGAACAAGTAATTGCGGTCGCATGAGGGTGGCTCCATTGTTTTTATTGTCCCTTCGCTCTGATGGCAAAGGTTTATGACATGGAAAATGTACTAACCGGTTAATTCGGTCAATATCCAAAAACGTTGGTTATCGACCCTTAATCCGAAAAGATGCGTATCGAATATTCTTGAAATTCCTCGAAAACCAACCTCTGCGAAGACATTTCCTTCGAAAAAGCGGATCAAAATAGCCGCAGTAGCACGATTCACGAAATACAAAAGCGTGCGATTATCGATTATTTATCCGACTAAAAGCGGCTTCTCCGCCCTGAAGTTGCACACCAGGCCCCAAGACATGCCGAAGCATCCGCCATTCTCCGGCGCTAAAATCGCCTTGCTTTGCGAAGGCTTGATATTGAGCTACCTGCGCGATGACACACCTTCTATTCCGTGGCCTGGCCTCTGGGACCTCCCCGGTGGTGGACGCGAGGGCGAAGAAACGCCGCTGGCGTGCGCACTGCGTGAAACCGAGGAGGAGTTTGGGCTGACCATTGCCCCTGAACATATCGTCTGGACTCGGGTTTACCCGGGCCAGGGGCTGGGCGGCCTCGATACCTGGTTCTTCGTGGCACAGGTTCCGTCGGGAACATTCGCCAACATACGTTTCGGCAACGAAGGCCAGCGCTGGGCTGTCACGACCATAGAGGCTTTCCTGGCGAATAACGTCGCTATAACGCACTTTCAGCATCGGCTCAGGGAATATCTGTCGAGCCGCTCTGGTGACGGCCCCGAACCATCAGCACGTAACTAAAAAACGCCACTGGCGGCTGGCACGACTTGCGCATAACATGCCGTGATTCCACATAGCCAGATATCACCCATGATAATAGCCAGCCTGCGCAGCCACCTGACACTCTGGTTCGCCGGGTTGTCGCTGCTCGCTCTGCTGAGTGTGGGTTTCTATGTCGGCCATATCGCCACGGAGCAAATCAAACAGGCCAGTGGCAGTTCGCTGCTGAGCACCGCCAAGTCAGCGGCAATGATGCTGGGCACTCAGTTACGCGAGCGTCAGCTTGAGATATTCCTGCTGAGCCGGGAGCCACATCTGGTACGTGGCAACCTGGATGACCCGGACATTCTGCCGTCGATGGAGTTGCGCACCCAGTCTCACTCCGAGTACGCCTGGATGGGTGTCGCTGATATCAAAGGCAACGTTCGGCAGGCGGTGCATGGCCTGCTGGTCAACCAGTCCGTGCTGGAACGCCCATGGTTCAAGGCCGGATTGCAAGGACCGTATACCGGCGATCCTCATGAAGCGGTATTGCTCGCCAAACTGCTGCCCGCCAATGCCAGTGGCGAACTGCTGCGTTTCATCGATTTTGCTGCCCCGATCAGCACCGCAGACGGCACCGTAGTTGGCGTGCTGAGCGCTCACGTGCACTGGAGCTGGATGACCCGAATTGTCGAATCGGCCATTCTGCGTGAAGGCGCGACCGCTGATTTTGAAGTGCTGATCGTCAATGGCGATGGCGTGGTGCTGTATCCACAACAGATGATCGGCCAAAAGCGACCCGAGTTGCTGGCAACGCAGCGACTTTCCACCAGCGAGAAGCCAGCCGGCACCCCAGAATGGACAGAAAATGCCGACTATCTGTCCAGCGTGTTGAAGGTCCCGACGCCACCGTCCGCCAATCTGGCCTGGTTCATCGTGGTTCGCCAGCCTCTTGATACCGCGCTGCAGCCCGCACGGATCCTGTTTTATAAACTGTTGATACTGGGTGTGGTCGCCGCGCTGGCATTTGGCCTGGTCGCTTACTACCTGGCGCAGCACATGAGCCGCCCTATCGAGCAATTGGCCAAGGCTGCCAAACAGGTCGAGGCCAAACAGCCCGGCGCAGATTTCCCTCAAACGCATTCGGTCCGGGAGATCGCCCAACTGGGCCAGTCCATTCAGAGCATGACCGAATCGCTGCTGACCAAGGAACGCGAACTGCGAGACACCAACGCGTCTCTTGAGGCCACCGTCGAGCAGCGCACCGCTGCCCTCACCCAGGCCAATGCCGACCTGTTGAAAATGGCGACACATGACGCCTTGACCGGTGTTTACAACCGTCGCCGCTTTGACGAAAAGCTTGCCGAATGCAACCAGCTGTTTGAACGCAGCGGCCGCCCCTTCGCCCTGCTGTTCATCGACGCGGATCACTTCAAAAACGTCAACGACACCTACGGCCATGCCACCGGTGACGACGTGTTGCATCAACTGGCTCAGATCATTCAGGAAAACACCCGCGCCACCGACTTCGTGGCCCGTTACGGCGGTGAAGAGTTCGCCGTATTGCTGCCAGAGCCGGAAGGCGCGGAAAGTCCGGAAGTTGTTGCAGAAAGAATTCGCAAGGCCGTTGCCGATGCAACCTTCGACCTGGTCGGGCAAGTGACCGTGAGCATCGGTATTGGCCTGGCCGATACCGCAGATGCCAATACAACTGCGTTGATCAAGCGGGCCGATCAGCAGCTTTATTATGCCAAGGCGTCAGGCCGGAACAGAGTGGCGAGCAACGCCACCGTGGACCTATAAAAATATCCGTCAGATTGCTGACAATCTGGCGGGTTCGCTTCTGTTTACAGCTGCCTACGACCGTTCAGGTTAAAGCTTTGGCCTCAGCGGTCGAAGATTACCCATTAAAGAATAATTAATAAGTTTTCCGAGGAGCAGCGGCATGGGGACATTCAAGGCCTTGTATGAGTCCATCGAAATGCAGTTTTTCGATTCTCTGACGAAAAAGCTCTCCAGCCTTTTTCTGCTGGTTGCCGTCAGTGGATTGCTGTACTGGATTGCCTTGAGCATTCGTGCAGACATCGTTCAGCAGTTACGCGGCGCACAACTGGACGCTGCCCTGCTCGGCCAGATTGAAGGCAGCCTGAACGGGCTCAGCAACGCCATCCTGTTCAGCACGCTGTTTACGCTGTTCATGGTCAGCTTCATGGTCTGGTATTTTCGCCACCTGATCGTGCGCCCGGTCACGCACATGACCAATGCCCTTGCAGAGATCGCCAACGGTGAAGGCGACCTGTCCAAAGACCTGCCCCTGCTGACCCACGACGAGATTCGTGTGCTGGCCAGCACCTGCAACCGTTTCCTGGGCAAGCAGCGGGAAATCATCAGCAACGTCCAGGCCCTGACCGTACACATCGCCGTTGAATCGGCACGCTCGCTGAAAAACATCAGCGACTCCAGCGACAGCGCCACCCATCAGGCACGCTTTGCCAAGGAAGTGATGGATCAGAGCAACATGGCGGTAGGCAATATCCAGGAGGTTTCCCAGCAGACCCAGGGCATCTCCAGCACCACCGCGCAGAACCTGAGCATGGCCCGCGACTCCTACGCCGAATTGCTGGAAGTCACCGGTAACATCAGCGAAATATCCAGCAGCCTCAATGAATTCGGCACTCTGGTGTCGGCGCTCAATCAGCGCTCGACGAGTATCAAGTCTATCGTGGGCCTGATCCAGCAGATTTCCTCGCAAACCAATCTGCTGGCGCTCAATGCGGCCATCGAAGCAGCCCGCGCCGGAGAAAGTGGCCGGGGCTTTGCGGTGGTCGCCGATGAAGTCCGCACTCTGGCGCAGAACGTCAGCAAAGCCACTGACGATATCTCGCAGAACATCGACGCCATGCTCAAAGAGGTGAGCTCTACCCACGAGCAAACCACACAGATCAGCCATAGCGCTCGGGAAACGCAAAAAGTCGTAGAACGCGCTTCGGGTCATTTCGAGAGCATGATCGGCGACTTCGAATCCACCAACGGCAAGCTCGCTGATATCGCCGAGCACATCCTGCAGTTCGCGGAAAGTAACACCGGGATCAACGACCGGGTAACGCAGATTTACGCCGACAGCCAGTCCATTGACCAACGCATGCAGCATTCAGCGACAGCAACCCGTGATCTGTCGGGCGTTGCCGAACGTGTGCAAACCATGCTCGGCAAGTTTGTGCTGGGCCATGGCGCGCTGGATGCCGCCATTACCCGCGCCAGCCAGTGCCGGGACATCTTGCAGGAGCGACTGGCAGAATTGCACCGCAGCGGGCTTAACCTGTTTGATCAAAGCTACAAGCTGATCCCCGGCACAGATCCCAAGCAGTACCTGACCAGCTACACCGAACGCTTCGCCCAGGTCTGCCAGGAAGAGTGCGACAAGCTGACCAAGGGCACCAAAGGCGGCAAGGTGTCTTTCATCGTCGACACCAAGGGTTACTGCCCGGTGAACAACAGCTGGGTATCCAAACCACCGACCGGTGACCGCGCCATCGACCTGCCGGTGTGCCGCAACAAACGCATGTTCTCCGACCCGATCGGCCTGCGCGCGGCGGGCAACACCCAACGCTTCCTGCTTCAAACCTACCTGCGCGACACCGGCGAAATCATGACCGAGATCGACGTGCCCTTCTTCTTCGACGGCCGCCACTGGGGCAACCTGCGGATGGGCTTTGATGCGGCGGTGTTGTTGGCGGAGTGATTGCTGATCAGTGGGTCACGGGAATTCCCGCCGCCGATTTTGATATTGCCCCATGATTTGAGCCGGTCGCTGGACCGGTGGGAGCCGAGCTTGCTCGCGATAAGGCGCATGCGATCTGAGGTCCATCGCGCTCATCCTTATCGCGAGCAAGCTCGGCTCCCACAATGCTAAAAACTGACGAATGAGAACAATTCCGTTACCCTGTGCGCACTTTTTTACGGCGGATATGTCGTGCTGCCTGCGGCCGATTCGTCCTCATCTCTCGGTATGGGTAATTCAATGCGCCTGTTCACACATCTCGCAGTCGGCGTCAGCCTGCTGCTAGCCGGTCAGACCCTGGCCTTCGCAACCACCTATCCAGTCACTGTCACCGACGTTGCCAACCGTCAGGTTGAAATCCCCGCCGAACCCAAACGCATCGTTTTGCAGGACGGCCGCGACCTGTTCACCCTGGCCCTGCTCGACCGAGCCGATCCGTTCCAGCGCGTTGTGGCGTGGAACAACATCATCAAGCGTTCCGATCCCAACACCTGGAAAGTCTTCGAAAACCAGTGGCCAAAAACCGCCAATCAGGCCACCGACATGAAGTTCGGTGACGACGGTGATCTCAACCTCGAAGCCGTCGTGGCCGCTCGCCCGGACCTGCTGGTATTCCAGACCCGCGCCCGCGCTTCGCTGGAGAACGCCGGTGTGGCGCAGAAACTGGCCGCGCTGAAAATCCCGGTGCTGTTCGTCGACAGCGATCTGGAGCCGGTGGTCAACAGCCAGAAAACCGTAGCCCTGCTCGGTCAGGTGCTGAACCGCGAAGAAGAAGCCAAGGCCTACATCGATTTCTACAAATCCCGACTGGCTAAAGTCGAAGCCATCACTCAGGAACACAACAAGAAACCCTTGGTGTTCGTCGAAGCCAAAGCTGGCCAGGGCGGTGCATCGGCCTGCTGCTTCACCCACGGCGATGTGTACTGGGGCAAGCTTGTTCAAGCGGCTGGTGGCGTGAACCTCGGTTCGCAACTGCTGCCGGGCGCGACGGGCGACGTCACGCTGGAGACCGTATTGGGCAAACAGCCGGACGTGTACGTCATGACAGGCACCCAGTTCCCGGGCAATACCTCCGTCTCGCCACCATTTGGCTTCGGTGACAGCGTCAAACTCGACGCCATCCAGCGTCAGTTGAAGTTGCTAGAACAACGTCCGGGCTTCGCTCAACTCAAGGCCAGCCAGAACGGTCGTGTTTACGGTGTCTACCATCAGTTCTACGCCAGCAGCTGGAACATTCTGGCAGTGGAAAACCTGAGTCAGGCGTTCTATCCGGACAGTGCCAGTCAACTGGATGCAGACGCCAGCCTCAAGGCGCTGTTCGCCCTGACCGGTATCAAGGCAGTTCCTGCGATTCTGTACGCCCCTGCACCTGCTACCGGTAAATGACCCGCAACCATGACGACCTCTATCGGTAACGCTTCATCTGACACCAGCAGCTACCAGACCCGCTACACCCACACCGTGTGGAAGCGCACGGTGTTGCTGATCAGCCTGCTGGTGATCGCAGTGGTGGCTTTCATTGCCGACCTGATCGTCGGTTCAGGGACGCTGACGTTCGGTCAGGCCATGAGCGGACTGTTGCAGCCTGACAGCGTCGACGCCAGCACCCGCGTGATCCTCTGGGAGCTGCGCATGCCCATGACGCTCATGGCGGTGCTCGCGGGCACTTGTCTGGCGCTGGCCGGGCTGATGATGCAGACGGTACTCGACAACCCGCTGGCCGAACCCTTTACGTTGGGGATTTCCTCGGCGGCGGGCTTTGGCGCATCGCTGGCATTGGCTTTCAACTTTTCCCTCGGCAATGCCCTGCCGGGGTTCGGTGCCGACCTGTTGGTCACCGGCAACGCCTTTCTGTTCTCGTTGCTGACCGTGGGCATCATTCTGCTGCTGACCCGCGGCCATGTAGGCCTGCAAGCGATTACCCTGCTGGGGATCGCCGTGCACTTCGTGTTCAGTTCGTTGCTGGGTCTGGTGCAATACGTGGCCAGCGTCGATCAACTGCAAAGCATCGTGTTCTGGCTCATGGGTTCGCTGCTGCACGCGACCTGGAACAAGGTCACGCTGTGCGCAATTATCGCGGCAATTGCCATTCCGGTGGTGCTGGTTCAGGCCTGGGCGCTGACCGCACTGCGCAGTTTTGGTGAACAGGCGGTGGTGTTTGGTATTCCGGTGCGACGTATTCGGACTGTGATGCTGATGCTGGCTGCATTACTGGCCGGTGCGGTGACCTCCGTAGTTGGCATCATCGGCTTTGTCGGTTTGGTGGCACCCCACGTTGCGCGCTTGCTGGTGGGCGAAGATCAACGCTTCACCATCGGTGTGACCATTGCCTGCGGCATCATCTTCGTCACCCTCGCCTCGCTGGCCAGCAAGTTGATCGTGCCGGGCGCAGTGCTGCCTATCGGCATGGTGACTTCACTGATTGGCTTGCCATTCTTCATCATTCTTATCCTGCGCGACCGGAGACTGACTTCCCGATGAGCTTCTCCACTGCTGACTATCGCGTCACGATCCACGGCCGGACCATCCTCGACGGGCTGGCGGTGAAGGCCGAAGCAGGCCGTACCCTGGCGCTGCTGGGTGCCAACGGCGCGGGCAAATCAACGTTCATGAAAGGCCTGTGCGGGCTGACCAAAGCGCAAGGTTCAGCCACCATCGACGGCATCGACCTGCTGGGGTCATCTGCAGCGGTACGCGCCAAACTGATTGGCTACGTCGCCCAGGATCTGGCGCATCTGGACGTCCGTCTTTCCACCTATGAACTGCTGCTGCTCGCTCAGCACGGCAGCGCACGCGGTTGGGCAACCGGCAAGGATGCGCAGCGCAAAGCCAGTGAAATGCTTGAGCTGCTGGGTTTGCAGCGTTTTGCCGAATGCCAGCCGGGGCAGTTGTCCGGAGGCGAACGGCAGATGATTTCCCTGGCACTGGCTTTGGTCCGCAGCCCGCGCCTGTTGCTGCTCGACGAACCCACTTCCGCGCTGGACCTGGCCAATCAATTGCAGATTCTCGACGCGGTCAGCGCTTATACCCGCAAGGAAAACATCGTCACCCTGGCGATCTTCCACGACATGAATCTGGCCAGCCGCTACGCCGATGACACGTTGATGCTGCATCACGGCCACGTTCACTGCAGCGGCCCGACGCGCAGCACATTGACCCCGGAAAACCTTGCCCATGTGTATGGCGTGGACTGCCGGGCGATCAGCGTCGACGACGGGGCCTTCACCGCGATTTATCCGGTGTCGGTGCTTAAAGCTGCGAGCTGACATACTCTCTCTGTAGGAGCTGCCGAAGGCTGCGATAGCGTTCAACCTGACACACCGCTATCGCAGCCTTCGGCAGCTCCTACAAACACCGCGTCGCTGACAGAGAAAACACTTGGCGGCCGTTCAGCGCACGACATGCCGTCCCTCCTCCCCTTTTCGCAATAAAGCACTTCTGCGCCGCGCATTTGTGCCCGCTTCATTTCCCGACATGCCAGTAAATTAAAGGCACGGTCCCGCAGAGCGACCGACAGCAAATCTCCAGCTCGCTCAAGAAATCTGCCAACCATCGGGGAGACCTTCATATGACAGCATCGAGTATCCGCAGCTTCAAACTGGCGAGTCTGGCAATCCTTACCGGCTGCGCCAATATGGCGTTCGCTGAAGACATCACATTTGTATCCCAGGGCGGCGCTTATCAGGAAGCGCAAAGCAAGGCGATCCTCGAGCCTGCCGCGAAGAAACTCGGCCTTACGCTGAAACAGGACAGCTCGCCCAAAGCCTATCCGATCATCAAGACCCAGGTCGAAAGCGGCAAAGTCACCTGGGATGTGGTGGACCTGCCCACCGGCGACTGCGTTCGCGGCCAGCAGGAAGGTTTGTTCGAAAAGCTCGACCTGGCGCTGATCCCCAACGCAGCGCAATTGCCTGCGGACCTCAAGGATGATTACAGCGTTGGCTACATCAGCTACTCCACCGTGCTGGCTTACCGTACCGACGCTTTCAAAGACGACAAGGCACCGAAGACCTGGGCTGATTTCTGGGACACGAAGAAATTCCCCGGCCAGCGTTCATTGCGCAACCTGCCACGCCCGACCCTGGAAATAGCCCTGCTGGCTGACGGCGTAGCCCCCGACAAGCTCTACCCGCTGGATGTAGAACGCGCCTTCAAGAAACTGGAAGAAATCAAACCGCACATCGCGACCTGGTGGACATCGGGCGGCCAGTCCGCACAACTGATCAGCGACGGCGAAGTGGACATGATTCAGGCGTGGAACGGCCGCATTACAGCGGTGCAGGCCGACGGCGCACCGGTCGCCTTCGATTACAACCAGGGCGTGTTGGAAACCAACTCGCTGTGCGTGCTCAAAGGCTCGCCACACAAGGTCGCGGCCATGAAGTTCGTCAACGAAGCCATCGACGCAAAACTGCAGGCGGCATTGCCGATGATCATCGATTACGGCCCGCTGAATCCGGAAGCGTTCAAGACCGGCACGATTCCGGCCGAACGTGCTGCCAAGCTGCCTTCAGCACCGGAAAACATCTCACGCCAGGCTTTGCTGTCGGCCAAATGGTGGGCATCGGCAGACGGTATCAAGGCAGAGGAACGCTGGCTGTCGTTTGTGCAGAAGAAGTAACAACTGAACGCCTATCCCGGTAGGAGCGAACTTGTTCGCGAGGCGGCAGCACTGACTCACCGCATCAGCCCTCTCGCCAACAAGTTGCCTCCTACCTGACATCGCCGCCAAATGGGCGTCGGCACCAAGGCCTAAAAAACCTGGTTGTCGTTTATGCAGAAGAAGCAACAACTGAACGCCTATCCCGGTAGGAGCGAACTTGTTCGCGAGGCGGCAGCACTGACTCACCGCATCAGCCCTCTCGCCAACAAGTTGCCTCCTACCTGACATCGCCGCCAAATGGACGTCGGCACCAAGGCCTAAAAACCCTGGTTGTCGTTTGTGCAGAAGAAGCAACAACTGAACGCCTATCCCGGTAGGAGCGAACTTGTTCGCGAGGCGGCAGCACTGACTCACCGCATCAAACCCTCTCGCCAACAAGTTGCCTCCTACCTGACACGGCGGTGGGGCTGGATACCGTGCCAGAAGCCTCAACGCAGGACATGCCGTCTACCCGCCTCATTACGCAATAAAGCACTTCGGTGCAGGGCATTTCAGCGGCTTCCGTTGGCGACATATGGGTACATTGGAAATTGCACGGTCCCGCAGAGCGACCGGAACAGCAACACACTCGCTTTCAGCATCTGCCCCCACTTTTCGGGAGTCGTTCATATGCCAATACTCAAGCAGAGCGCCTTCCAGCGCTTCAGCCAGAACCATTGACGGGAGACAAACATGTCCAATGCTTATCTCGCCAAGTCCCTGCCCGAATCCGACAATCACAAGCAGCAACCGCCGCTGACCAATAGCGATGCCCTTGCCCGCGAAGAGCGCAAGGAAAACACATCGATGATGTTGCTGCTCACCCCGGCGCTGGTCATGGTGGTGGTGCTGCTGATCCTGCCAATGTGCTGGCTGGCGTTCCAGTCGGTGCAGACCGAAGAAGGCTTCTCCCTGGCCAACTATGTCCGTATTTTCGAAGAGCGAATCTACTGGGACACCTTTGTCCTGACTTTCAAGATCAGCCTCATTGTCACCGTGCTGTCGATTTTCCTCGGTTTCCCCATCGCTTATGCCGCGTCGCGCCTGCATGGCTTCTGGGCGAACCTGATTCTGATCTGCGTGATTATCCCGTTCTGGACCAGCGTGCTGGTGCGCTCCTACGCCTGGCTGGTCCTGCTGCAACGCCGTGGGCTGGTCAACCAGACGCTGATCGACATGGGCATCATTGATCAACCGCTGAACCTGATGCACAACACCACGGGCACGGTAATCGGCACCCTGCACGTCATGCTGCCGTTTATGGTTCTACCCCTGTATTCGGTGATGAAAAAAATTCCGCAGGACCTGATGCAAGCCTCGGAAAGCCTGGGGGCCAAGCCCTTTTACACCTTCCGCCGGGTGTTCTTGCCGATGGCTGCTCCCGGAATCATGGCAGGGTCAATTCTGGTCTTTGTCATCTGCCTGGGCTTTTTCATTACCCCTGAACTGCTGGGTGGTGGCCGCACAATCCTGGTATCGATGCTGGTCCAGCGTAACGTTGAGCTTTATCACGCCTGGGGCGCCGCGAGTGCGGTCGGTCTGGTGCTGTTGTTGGTGGTGTTCCTGATTTTCTGGGGTATCAACAAGTTCATCCCTATCGAACGCATTCTGGGAGCGCGCTAAATGAAACTGGTTGCCTATCTGCGTCAGGTCCGCGTCTCCCATTTGCTTTTCACGGTGTTGGTAGCCGCCATCCTGCTCTACCTGATCCTGCCGGTTCTGATCGTGGTGCCGATGTCGTTCTCGGAGGCCCGCTTCCTGCAATTCCCGCCCAAGGAGTGGTCGCTGCGCTGGTATGCAGCGTTCTTTGAGAGTGCTGAATGGATGTCGGCGGCACGGGTCAGCCTGATCACCGCGGCCGTCACCACGCTGGTAAGCCTGCCCATCGGTATGGCTGCCGCTTACGCCATCAACAGCTCAAGCCTGAAGGTGGTGCGCACACTGCAAATCATTTTGCTGCTGCCGATGATGGTACCGATCATCCTGATCGCCGCCGGAGTGTTTTTTGTGTACGCCAGGGTAGGCTTGATCAGCACCATGACCGGGCTGATTCTGGCGCACATCATGCTGGCACTGCCCTACGTGATCATCGCCCTGCTGGCCGGATTGCGTAATTTCGACATGTCACAGGAGATGGTCGCCCGTAGCCTGGGCATGAACCGCTTCCGGGCATTCATGGCCGTAACACTGCCGCAAATCAAGCCAAGCCTGGTCTCGGCCACGCTGTTTGCCTTCATCACTTCGCTGGATGAAACCGTGGTGGCGCTGTTCATTTCCGGCGGCGACAACCAGACCCTGACCAAACGGATGTTCACCGCCCTGCGCGATGAAATCGACCCGACGATTGCGGCGATCAGCTCAATCCTGATTCTGGCGTCGCTGTTGTTGGTGGTGATCGCGGGGCGCAATAAACCGAGCTGAATCTGGCACTGAATTGGAATGGGGACTGTGGGAGCAGAGCTTGCTCGCGATGAGGCTGGACGCGATTCACTTTAGACCCTGTCCAGCCTCATCGCGAGCAAGCTCTGCTCCCACAAATAAAGCCAGCAACATCTGCCGCCAGCAGCGCAAATTCAGCATCTACCACCCGCTCCAGCGGCCATCTCGGCATCGGCCACCGGGCAGACATTCTTAAAATGAGTCCATCGTTCGGACCCTCAAGGCACCCTGATCATGTTGAAAAATACCCTGCGTGACCCTTCCCTTCTCGTTGAGCGCGCCTACGTCAATGGCGAGTGGATCAGTGCCGATGACGGCGCGACGCTGGACGTGACCAACCCCGCCGATGGCAGCGTTATCGCCCGGGTGCCAGCCCTGCAAGCCGCTGAAACCCGCCGTGCCATCGAAGCAGCCGAAGCCCGCTTCGTGTCCTGGCGCGAAGTCCCGGCGGCCGAGCGAGCGCGTTTTCTTGAAGTCTGGTTCAAGCTGATCATGGACAACCAGGAAGACCTGGCGCTGATCATGACCGCCGAGCAAGGCAAGCCCCTCGCTGAGTCACGTGGCGAAATCGCCTATGGCGCCAGCTTCGTCAAATGGTTCGCTGAAGAAGCCCGCCGGATCTACGGCGACACCATTCCTTCACCCGTCGCTGATCGACGGATCATCGTCCTCAAACAACCGATCGGTGTCGTCGCGGCGATCACCCCGTGGAACTTCCCCAACGCGATGATCACCCGCAAATGCGCACCGGCTTTGGCGGCCGGCTGCCCGGTACTGGTCAAGCCTTCGGAGATGACCCCGCTGTCAGCCCTGGCGCTGGCGGTGCTGGCAGAGCGCGCCGGAATCCCGGCCGGCGTGTTCAACGTATTAACCGGATTGCCTGCCGGGGTCGGTGGTGAAATGACCAGCAATCCGGCAGTACGCAAGCTGTCATTCACAGGCTCGACCCGGGTCGGCCAATTGTTGATGAGTCAGTGTGCGAGCACCATCAAACGCCTGAGCCTGGAGCTGGGCGGCAATGCGCCATTTATCGTCTTCGACGACGCTGACCTGGACCTGGCCATTGCCGGGGTCATGCAAAGCAAATTCCGCAACGCCGGACAAACCTGCGTTTGCGCCAACCGGATTCTGGTTCAGGACGGGATTTATGACCGCTTTGCCGAGCGCCTGAGCGCTGAAGTCGCCAATCTGAAAGTCGGTGACGGCCTGGAAACCGGCGTCACGATCGGCCCGCTGATCAATGCCGCCGCCGTCGACAAAGTGGCCCGCCATATCGGCGATGCGCTGGAAAAAGGAGCCAGCGTGGTCATTGGCGGCGCGCCTCAGGGAAATGGCCTTTACGTTCAACCCACCGTGTTGCGCGATGCCAAAGCCGACATGCTGCTGGCCAGCGAAGAAACGTTCGGCCCTGTGGCACCGCTGTTCCGCTTCAAGGACGAGGCCGAAGCGCTGGCGCTGGCCAACGCGACGCCGTATGGCCTCGGTGCGTATTACTTCACTCAGGACATGCGTCGTGCCTGGCGCGTAGGTGAGCGACTGGAGTTCGGCATGGTGGGTCTGAATACCGGGATCATTTCCATGGAAGTCGCCCCCTTTGGCGGCATGAAGCAGTCAGGCACCGGCCGTGAAGGCTCGAAGTACGGCCTGGACGAATTCCTCGAAGTGAAGGCCTGGCATATCGGTGGTCTGGACTGACGGCCAGCGTTGGACACGGATACCGCCGGGCAGCAGATCCTGTTTTCCCGGCGGCTTAAAACGGCACGAACACAGCCAGCGCCTGTGTTCAGATGGATGCAGACACCCGCTCTGCACAGGAGGACGCTTCATGAATTTCACCGAAGGTTTTGAATCAGTCAGCGTCAATCAGGTTTGCAAGGACTACGGCAGTTTGAAGGCGCTGAACAACGTGAACCTCAAGGTGGAAGCGGGAGAATTCATGTCCCTGCTAGGCCCTTCCGGGTCGGGCAAAACCACATTGCTGAGCATTCTGGGCGGCTTTATCCGGGTCAGCTCCGGCAACATCCTGTTTGGCGAGCGCGACGTCACGCTGATGCCACCGCACAAACGCGAAATCGGTGTGGTCTTTCAGAACTACGCGCTGTTCCCGCACATGACGGTGGGCGAAAACGTTGCTTTCCCTCTGCGCGCCAGAGGTGAAAGCGCCGCCAAAAGCCTCGGCCGCGTGAAACAGGCGCTGGCAACGGTTGAATTGAGCGGCTACGAAAACCGCTCCATCGCAGCGCTTTCCGGCGGCCAGCGACAACGGGTGGCACTGGCCCGGGCGATTGTCTTCGAACCCAAATTGATCCTGATGGACGAACCCCTTTCCGCGCTCGATAAGCAACTTCGCGAAACCATGCAGATTGAGCTGCGCGCCCTGCACAAACGCCTCGGCGCAACAATGATTTACGTGACCCACGACCAGCGTGAAGCGCTGACCATGAGCGACCGTATCGCGATCATGCGTGGCGGCCAGTTGGTACAAGTCGATACGCCGCGTCGCTTGCACGATCATCCATCCGATGATTTCGTCGCCAGTTTCATTGGCGAAAGCACGTTGATTCCGTTGCAACGCAGTGAAAGCGGCCTGAACCTGGGCGCGACGGCTCTACGTACAACCCGTCCAATCCCGCCGTCGGGGGATGTGTTCCTCGCGTTACAGTCGGAAAAGCTGTTGCTGGACAACGACAGTTCAGGCCCCGAGTGGAATCATCTGCGCGGACGGGTTTCGGACATCGTGTTCCAGGGCGAAAGCCTCAAGGTCTTCGTCGATCTGGAAGGCGGCCCCACCGTCAGCCTGCGTCAGCCAAGCCATCACGAAGGCAACCTGAGCCTGCCGCCTATTGGCTCTCCGCTGCTGATGCGTTTACACCCGGAAGACACCATTGTTGTGCCGCGGGCTATGAGTTGAGACATCATCTTCGTCAATGAACTGTGCAGACTGTGTGGGAGCGAATTCATTCGCGAAAGCGGCATTCCAGCAGATAAATGTCTGCCGAATGTACCACCCTCTTCGCGAATGAATTCGCTCCCACAGGGGGTTGACCTTCACGCAGGATCCCCGGCAACACCCCACAGTGAAATATGTCGCAACCTCCCCCTAAAACAGTCGATCACAGCACTGGTCCGGGCAACTTCAGTGCTTGTGGTTCCGACCAGTGCTTATCCTGATCACATCACCTGCCACCCCGGCGATCACGGAGATTGAGATGAATTCTGCACTGACTGAAACCCAACGGTTGCTCGCACTGCGTGAGCAACACATCCCGCGCGGCATCATCACGGCTCACCCGGTTGTAGCGGCACGCGCCGAAGGGGCGCAGCTGTGGGATGTGGACGGCAAGCGCTATCTGGATTTCGTCGGTGGCATCGGCGTACTCAACGTTGGCCATAACCACCCTAAGGTTGTCGATGCGGTACGGCGTCAGGTCGGTGAAATTTCTCATGCCAGTTTTCAGGTCGCGGCCTACGAAAGCTACATCGAAGTCGCCGCGCGCCTGAATACGCTGATTGGCGGCGAAGAGCACTACAAAAGCATCCTGTTTACCTCGGGTGCCGAAGCGGTGGAAAACGCGATCAAGATCGCTCGCAGCCACACCAATCGCACCGCAGTGATTTCCTTTCGGGGCGGCTTCCATGGCCGGACCCTGCTCGGTGTGACCCTGACAGGCATGAGCCAGCCCTACAAACAGAATTTCGGCCCCTTCCCGGCCGAGATCTACCACGCCACCTACCCAAACCCTTATCGCGGGATCAGCAGCGATGACGCGCTGGCCGAGCTGGATGAACTCTTCGCCACCGATGTCGCACCTGACCGGGTTGCGGCAATCCTTATCGAGCCGGTTCAGGGTGATGGTGGTTTCATTGCCGCCTCCAGCGAATTTCTCCAGGCCTTGCGGGCACGCTGCACTCAACACGGCATCGTGCTGATCCTCGATGAAATCCAGACCGGCTTTGGTCGTACCGGCACCATGTTTGGCTTCCAGCACTCGGGCATCAAACCTGATCTGGTGACCGTTGCGAAAAGCCTGGCGGGCGGTATGCCGCTATCCGGTGTTGTCGGCCGTGCCGAGATCATGGATGCGCCGACACCGGGTGGCCTGGGCGGCACCTATGGCGGCAACGCGGTGGCTTGTGCTGCGGCACTGGCAGTACTGGACCTTTTCAAAGAGCAGGATCTGCTGGCCAAGGGCGCGAAACTCTCCCCCCAGTTGCATGAAGGTTTACTGGCCTTGCAAGCGCGTTACCCGCGTATCGGTGATGTAAGAGGCCTGGGCTTCATGCTGGCCATTGAAATGGTGGCAGCCGACGACAAGCAAAGCCCGGACGCTGCGCTGGCGCAAAAGGTCATCGATGGCGCGCGCAACGCCGGCCTGCTGGTCATCAAGTGTGGCGTACACCGTAACGTGGTGCGATTCCTCGCGCCGCTGGTGACAACCCCGGAACAAGTGGCCGAAGCTTTGCAGATGCTCGATACCGCACTGGCTGCGGCCTGCTGAGGCACGCGCGGCAAGACCTGGCCCGGCCTGTTCATGCAGCGCAGGGCCCGGGTTCGGAACACGGGTGCGGAACATGATGGAACCGACAGCTGTTACTCAGGAGCGAATCATGAAAGTCACCCAGTACAAGGCATTGGGTTTTTCCTTTGGAACACTGGTTGATCGAGAACGGGGCATTCTTGAGGGGCTTCGACCGCTGGCAGTGCAAGGCAATCCGGCGATCAGTGACGAACAATTGCTCAGCGCCTACCGACAGACCGCCGACCTGCTGATCAGCAGTGGACCAGCAAGCAGCCCGAGCGCGTTTCACGGCCAGTTGTACCAACGTCTGGCTCACCAATTGCATACCATTCCTGACTGGGATCAGAGTGTTGCTTTCAGTAGCTCCTCTGACCACTGGCCCATATTCGAAGATGTTCCAGGTGCCTTGCAGTACCTGAGCAAGTTCTACCGTTTGATACTGATTGCCCCACCTCACGGCATCAACGTGAGCTCGCTGACCAGCCGGTTGCCGGTGACGTTCGATGCCGTCATCGATCCCGTTGATACCGACTGGCACACGAGCCTGGACGCCGCGTTACTCCAGCTGGAACTGGAGCGATCAGAATTGTTACCGGTGCGCAGTACCGAGATGGACGACCCGTGGAACGAGCGGGTGGATTTCCCGGTATGTACGTTGCGACGGGGTCATAGCCAGCCGTGGAATCACTCACCGCAGGCACTGGATGGCAAGCGCTGTGAATACGCCAGCCTGGCAGACCTCGTCCACGCGCATCAAAAAGCACTGCACGCCTGAGGTGGGCAGTCTGGATTTTGAAATGGCGAGGACTGAACCATGGACGCTGCAACGAAGCTCGATCGTATCGACATCAACATCCTGGTCCAATTGCAGAAAGACGGGCGAATGACCAACGTCAGCCTCGCCGAAGCCGTCGGTCTGTCCCCCAGTCCTTGTTTGCAGCGGGTCAAACGTCTTGAGTCGGCCGGTTACATCAGCGGCTACGAGGCCCACGTCAATCTCGCCAAGTTCGCCAACTCGGTCACTGTGTTTACCGAAGTCACCCTCTCCGACCACAAACGTGGCGACTTCGTGAAATTCGAATCCAGCATCCGCAACATCGACGAAGTGCTGGAATGTCATTTGATCAGCGGCGGCTACGATTATCTGGTGCGCTTCCTGTGCAGCAGCATCCAGCACTACCAGGAATTGATGGAATCGATCCTCGACAAGAACATCGGGATCGAGAAGTACTTCAGCTACATCGTGATCAAATCACCGGTGGTGAAAAGCACCGTGCCGCTGCGGAGTCTGGTCAGGGCGGTTTGACACACAAGACTCGGTGACTCCTGGCAAACAAAATTGCACCATCCGATCTGGAATGCTTTTTCTGTAGGAGCTGCCGAAGGCTGCGAAGCATTCAATCTGATGCACCGCCATTGCAGCCTTCGGCAACTCCTACAGATCCAATGTTTGAGGCAGATAGCGTGGTGCAATGATCACCGGCCGATAACATCAAGGAATTGCTGCCATCCTGCCGCCAGGCGTACGCCGGGAGCGCGGAACGCGTGCATGGGAATGGGTTTGAATTTATCACCGCAAAGCAAACCCAGGTCGACCTTCTCTCCGGACGTCATTTTCGCCAACAGCCCGCCCATGTACGTCGACATGGCGACCCCGCCGCCGTTGTAACCAATCGAGTAGAAGCTGCGTTCATCCAGTTGCCCGGCATGAGGCAGATAGTCCAGCGTCATGGCAACCAGGCCGGACCAGCGAAAATCAACCTGGTAATCACGCAGTATCGGAAATACCTCACCCATGCTGCGCTGCAAGGTACGGAAGGCGCTCTCGGAATCGTTCTTGCCAAACGCCCCCCGCCCCCCAAAAATCAGCCGGTCGCCGACAACCCTGAACCAGCGCAACATGCGCTTGGTATCACCGCACACCTGACCGCCCGGCATGATCTGCGCCAGTACATCAGCGGGAAGCTTTTGAGTCGCGATGATCGCACTGCGAAACGGAATCAAGCGTCGATGCAGGGTGTCAGTGACCCGGGTCTGGTCGGAATAACCATTGGTGGCGTAGATCACCTGGCGGGCGCTGATTCGCCCTTGCGGAGTCATGACGATAACGCGGCCGGCCTCATGACGCACCTGGTTCGCAGGGCTGTTGATGTACAACTTCACGCCGCGATCACTCAAGCTTTGCGCGATGCCACGGGCGTAATTAAGGGGGTGAATACCGCCTGCTTTGGGTGTCAGCAAGCCGCCGGTAAAAATCGTCGACCCGGTGGCTTCACGAACCTGCTCGGCGCTGATCATCAGCGACGACGAGCCACCGGTTTCCCGCTTGATCCAGTTTGCCGTGGACTCAAGCCCGCCTAACGCATGAACGTTGTGCGCAGCAGCAATGTGACCGCCCATGTGCAGCTGGGCCCCTGACAGGCCAAGGCTTTCGACCATTTCCACCAGACTGTCCACTGCCGCATAACCTGTGCGATACATCTGCAAGGCCGTGTCACGACCAAAACGCTCCATCAGCGTTGGAAAGCCTACCCGAAACTTGGGCGAAACTACCCCGCCGTTACGCCCACTGGCGCCCCAGGCGAGGGTATTGGCCTCGACAATCAACGGTTCGCGACCGCCAAGCGCAATGTGATGCGCCGCAGCCAAACCGGTGTAACCGGCACCGACGATCACCACGTCGCACTGGCGATCGCCTTCAAGGGATTGCAGCGCGGGAGAAGGCTGGGCAGTGGCCGCCCACAGGCTCTGAACAGTCATGGCGAACATCCAGCTAAAAAGAGAAAAGGCGCTCGCAGCAAGGCCAGAGCGCCAGAGTCGTCACCCAGCGTCAGTCAACCCAGCTCTTTCTCGACCGCGTCCGCCAACTGCGCCAGCGAAGTGAAGTGGTAATGCGGTTCCACGCGATCAGACTCAAGCGTGCCCCCGGTGCCCTTTTGCGCGAAACGGCGTTCGATCCAGCAGGTTTGATAGCCCAGACGCATCGCTACGCCAATGTCATGGTATTGACTCTGCGCGACGTGCAGGATGTTTTCGAACAGGATGCCTTGAGTCGCCAGCACGCCTCGGGTGTAGGCAAAAAACTGTGGATCAGGCTTTTCAAAGCGTACGTCGTCAACGGTCACCCGCACATCAAACGGTTCCTCCAGCGTTTTGGCCATGAAATCCAGCGCCCAGATCTGCGAGTTGGTGGTCGCGACCAGTTTGAAATGCTTGCGCAGACGCTTCAGCGCTTCAATCGAATCGGGGAACGCCGGGAAGTTCTTCACGGCAAGGCTCAGGCCTTTGGCGTATTCGTCGCTGTCCGGCAGCCCCAGTTTCGAGGCGATGACGTGGTAGCAGCGCTCCAGGTCATCCGGCCACCAGCCTGAATCGGTCTGTGCACGAGCCTCGCGATAAGCTTTGAGAATATCGTCATCGCTATGGGCTTTACCCGCTTCGCCCGCCACCTCACGAACATGAGCGAGAATGCCTGCTTCAAAATCAATGAGGGTGCCGACGACATCGAACGTCAGGGCTTTGAACTGCTTGAATGACATAGGGCGCTCCGCAAGATATTCATGGGGGTAGAGCAAGCTGGTTGACCCATTATCAGCCTGCTTTCCTCACGAAATATTCCGTTTTTCACGGACCTTGAAGCATAACCTACGGTTTTTCCACTCTGTGCGGCACACCTGATCTCAACGACCCGAGTGGAGAAGTGCCGACAGCCCCAAATGAGGGTAAAGCGCGTCCACTTTTGCGACGTCGGCACGCATCTCTTCGATGATCCAGTCACGAACACTTTCGACCACCGGGCGCACCGGACGATTCGCTGGAGTCACCAGACAACACCGACGCTGTGTGACATGAACCTGTTCGGCGGCGGGCACCAACTCGCCTTTGACCAGGCTGTTCGAGACGACGGTTAACCAGCCCAGCGCCATCCCCTGCCCCAACAAGGCAGCCTGCACGACCACCGCATAGTCAGAAAAAATCAGGGCATTTTCCACGCGCCCGGACGAGCCAAATTCCAGTGTCCAGTCCCGATCCTGATTGTCCATGCAGATCATCGTCGGTGGCTGTTTTTTGCCTGCATCCTGCAAGACCTGCTGGAAATACTGGGGGTTGCAGACGGGCAAGGTTATTTCCGGAACAACCAGTGTATCCGTGGCTTTCAGGCTGCCTGAATCGATGTAACGCATGCCCAGATCGACATCCACCAAGGGTCCACCGATTCGGCCAGACATCAGCTGATATCGCATGTCCACACTGGGAAATCGCTGACTGAAGCGGCTCATGCGCGGCATCAACCAGTGGGTCGTGAACGCCGTTGAAACGGACAACGTGACGGTTTCGATGCCCGTTGCGCGGGATTCAATTTCGCTGATCGCCGACTCGATGGTGCTGAATCCCTCCTGCACCCGCCGGTACAAAATACTGCCGCTCTCGGTGAGTCGTGCACCGCCCCGAGTGCGCTCGAAAAGCTGCACACCGAGATGCTCCTCAAGACGGGAAAGCATTCGACTGACCGCTGGCTGGCTGACGCACAGTTCATCCGCCGCCCGGGTGAAGCTGCCACACCGCGCAGCCGCTTCGAAGACGAACAGGGAACTTGAACTGGGAAGCTTTCGACGAAGATTAGACATGACCTGAGCTTATGCCTGAAGCAACTATTAGTAAATTGCCGGATGCAGAAATTGATGCTTATTCTTGCGAGCGACCGAGTGTGTGTTTTGCAACGATCAAGATCCTCACTCGCCCTTTTCTGCTCTTCCCGACGAGGCCCGCCTGATTATGGAAAACGCTCTGAAGTTTTATATCGATGGTGGTTGGATAGCACCCGCCGGGGACTCGCAGTTGGCAGTCATCAATCCGGCCACTGAACAGCCCTTCAGCCAGATAGCCATGGGCAATCAGACCGACGTGGACGCAGCAGTTTCGGCAGCACGACGTTCATTTCCGGCATTTGCCCGCACGACGCCCAACGAGAGAAGAGTTCTGATCGAACAGATACTCGACGTATTCATGCAGCGCTACGACGAGATTGCCGAGGCGATCATGGCCGAAGTCGGTGCACCCAAGGCACTTGCGTACGATTGGCAGGCGGGTATCGGCAAGCGTCATCTGCAACAACTGCTGCGCACGCTGGATACGTTCGCGTTTCAGAAAACCAATGGTAATACGCTGATCAATCTGGAGCCGGTGGGGGTCGTTGCACTGATTACACCCTGGAACTGGCCCATCAATCAGATCGTCTGCAAGGTCGCGCCAGCACTCGCGGCCGGTTGCACGATGATCCTCAAACCCAGTGAAGTAGCCCCGCTTAATGCCTTGCTGTTTGCTGAAGTCATGCACGAAGCGGGTGTGCCCGCCGGGGTGTTCAACCTGATCAATGGCGACGGGCCAACCGTGGGTGCTGCACTGGCAGCGCACCCTGAAGTGGACATGGTTTCATTCACCGGCTCGACGCGTGCGGGTGTGGAAGTCGCGCGTCTCGCGGCGCCTGGCGTGAAACGTGTGCATCAGGAACTGGGCGGCAAATCGGCGAATATCCTGCTGGACGATGTTGATCTGGAGAAAGCCGTGACCTCTGGGGTCAATGGCTGCTTCGGAAACAGCGGACAGTCCTGCAATGCGCCGACCCGCATGCTGGTGCCTGTTTCATTGCATGATCGAGCGGTGGAAATCGCCCGGCGTGCGGCTCTCGCCCATCAGGTTGGCGATCCCGCCAATCCGCAATCGACGATGGGACCGGTGATCAGCGACCGGCAATTCCAGGCCATCCAGCGAATGATCGCCATCGGCATCGACGAGGGTGCGCAACTGATCTGCGGTGGCCTGGGCCGCCCCGAAGGCCTGGAGCGTGGCTACTACGTGCAGCCGACAGTGTTCGCCGGAGTGACGCCGGACATGACCATTGCCAGGGAGGAAATCTTCGGCCCGGTGCTGGTGATTCAGGCCTATGACGATGATGAGCACGCGGTTGCGCTGGCCAATGACAGCGTTTTCGGTCTGGCCGGTTACGTGCAGTCCTCCAACCTGCAGCGAGCCCGGGAGATTGCTTTGCAGCTACGGGTCGGCGGCGTCTACATCAACCATCCCGACTGGAATCCAAGCGCGCCGTTTGGCGGTTACAAACAATCGGGTAATGGCCGGGAATATGCCGAGTGGGGATTGGAGGCGTTTCTGGAGACGAAGGCGATTGTGGGCTTCTACTCTTGATGGCCCCACCCTATCGCCCGCCGGCTCAAATCCCGGTAGGAGCGAATTCATTCGCGAAGAGGCCGGTACATCCGCAGCCAATGTGTGCTTTGAAAGACCGCATTCCCGAATGAATTCGGTCCCACAGGGTTCTGCGTCTTGCCCAGATTACCGGTGGGAGCGAATTCATTCGCGAAGAGGCCGGGACATCCGCAGCCTGTGTGTTGCCTGAAATACCGCCTCCCGAATGAATTCGGTCCCACAGGATTCTGCGTCTTCCCCAGATCAAAGGTAGGAGCGAATTCATTCGCGAAGGGGCCGGGCCATCCACAGCCTGTGTGTTGCCTGAAATACCGCCTCCCGAATGAATTCGGTCCCACAGGGTTCTGCGTCTTACCCAGATCAAAGGTAGGAGCGAATTCATTCGCGAAAGGGCCGGTACATCCGCAGCCTGTGTATTGCCTGAAATACCGCCTCCCGAATGAATTCAGTCCTACCGGGTTGTATGTCTTGCCCAGGTCAAAGGTAGGAGCGAATTCATTCGCGAAAGGGCCAGTACATCCACAGCCAATGTGTTGCCTGAACCACCGCCTCCCGAATGAATTCGGTCCCACAGGATTCTGCGTCTTGCCCGAGTTACCGGTAGGAGCGAATTCATTCGCGAAAAGGCCAGTACATCCATGGCCTGTGTGTTGCCTGAAATACCGCCTCCCGAATGAATTCGGTCCCACAGGGTTCTGCGTCTTCCCCAGATTACCGGTGGGAGCGAATTCATTCGCGAAGAGGCCGGTACATCCGCAGCCTGTGTATTGCCTGAATACCGCCTCCCGAATGAATTCGGTCCTACCGGATTCTGTGTCTTGCCCAACTCAACGGTAGGAGCGAATTCATTCGCGAAAGGGCCAGTACATCCACAGCCTGTGTGGTGCCTGAAATACCGCCTCCCGAATGAATTCGGTCCTACCAGGTTCTGCGTCTTGCCCGAGTCAACGGTAGGAGCGAATTCATTCGCGAAGAGGCCGGGACATCCGCAGCCTGTGTATTGCCTGAAATACCGCCTCCCGAATGAATTCGGTCCCACCAGGTTCTGCGTCTTGCCCGAGTCAACGGTAGGAGCGAATTCATTCGCGAAGGGGCCGGGCCATCCGCAGCCAATGTGTTGCCTGAAATACCGCCTTCCCGAATGAAGTGGAGCGCCACCCCGGTCGGTCACACAGGTTCGTCATTGTCATGATGGGTAAAAGCTGTGCCTGTACCGGCGCCTCGCGAACAAGTTCGCTCCTACCCGGCCTTGATCAAATCTGCGATCCGCTCGGCAATCATGATTGTGGGCACGTTGGTATTGGCGCACGGGATGGAGGGCATCAACGACGCATCACATACCCGCAAGCCGGTGACGCCAATCACTCTCCCATCACTGAGGGTGACCGCCTGCGGATCATCGGCCCGGCCCATGCGACAGGTGCCCGATGGATGCCAGGTGCCACCGACATTTCGCCGGACAAATCCGGTCAAGGCCTGATCATCGGCGAGCAGTTTTTTCAGCGTCACTCCCTGAGTGACCAACCCGTGAACAAGCCACGTCCGAAACGGCCCGGCCACGTCCAGCAACAGGCTTAATGCGCCGCGCAACATGCCATTGATCAAGCCTGGCTGAGCGACTTTGGCGACCCGGGGCGAATAGCTGGACGGGAACGCCACGCTACGCAAGGCACCGAGTTGGGCGGCTGACAGCGTCCCTGCCCCAAACTTCAAGGCCTGCTTGAGGCGCTCCAGGTCCCGTGGATCAGAAAGCATGTTGAAGTCCACCTCCGGTTCCTGCGCCGGATCACTGGAGACCAGTCGCACACGGCCCCGGGAATAGGACTTGTTGACCCAGAAAAACATCGTGCCCAATCGATACCCCAGCGAGTGCCAGCCGGATCGGGACAGAATCGCGCCATGCATGTCGCAAGGCACCGTATCCGGCAAACCCGAGGAAAAGCGCACAATGGCCTGCTCGTGGTGCTCGTTGGCGAACGCCGTGCGCCCCGCCTTTTTCAACAACGCAGACACCGCAATCGATGGATGCTCCATGAGGTTGCCGCCGACTCCCGGACGATCCGCCACCACAAAAATCCCCAGTTGAATCAGCTCATCGGCAGGACCAATACCGCTGCGCATCAAAACTGCCGGGCTGTGGATCGCCCCGGAACAGACGATCACTTCTTTGGCGAATAGATCCATTGAGGTGCCATCCGCCTGCACAATACGCGCCCCTATCGCCTGATGGGACTTGAACAGCACGCGGTCGACCAGGCATTCAGTGCGCACTTTCAGATTGCTGCGTTGGCGGACCTCATCGGACAGATAACAGACCGACGTGGGAATGCGTTCTCCTTCCGGGCTGACGCCAATTGCCCCAACGAATACGCCCGGCTCCCAAGGCCCGTTCTGATCAGCTTTGGTAGCCAGTCCACTTTCACCCAGCACCTTCATCACTGCTTTGACGAAGGGAGAAAGAAACTCCTGCGCAGTGCGGCGGATCCGCAGTGGTCCTTGCTTGCCATGCAACGGGCCGTCGAAATCGGTATCGTTTTCCAGCTTGCGAAAGTACGGCAGGCAATTGTCCCAACTCCATCCCTCGGCACCGAGTCGCTGCCACTCGTCATAGTCGTCGGGCGCGCCGCGATTGGTCATCAAGGCATTGATTGCGGAGCCTCCGCCCAGCAACCGTGCCTGTTCATAGCGACGTTCGGTGGAACGCTTGCCCATCAGCGCCGTCAGCTGTCGCCAGATATTGCGCGTGTCCAGGTAAGCACGCCCGGGATAGCGGCTGCGAATCTCGGCAGGCATGTTACCCGCCGAGATGTCCCGCCCCGCTTCCACCAGGCACACACGTTTGTCTGCATCCTCGGACAGCCGCGCAGCCAGCACGCAGCCTGCCGAACCGCCGCCCAGAATCAGGTAATCGAGCACTTTCAAGATGACGACCTACTGAACAAACTTGAGCCAGCGATCCTTGGCCGCAATGCCCGCAGCCGACGACCACCATTCTTCAGACATCAATGCCTGCCTGGCGGCGTTATCCGGCGAACTTGGCAGCTCTTTGGCCCGTTCGGCGGTCAACTTGCCGGTGCTGAATGCAGCCGGGTTACCTGGCCCGTAATCGATATACATCGGCAGGTTGGCCTGCAGGTCCGGTGAGAGCGCTTCGTTGACGAACTTCACAGCAGTTGCGTAGTTCGGCGCGCCTTTGAGGATGCACAATTGGGTGTTTTGCAGAATGCCGTCGTTATAGGTAAAGGCGACGTCAGGATTGTCCTTGCGAACCGCACTGGCGCGACCGTTCCAGATCATCAGCATGTCGACCTCGCCATCGTTGAGCAGTTGTGCCGATTGCCCACCGGAGCTCCACCACACGGCGATATCCGGTTTGATCTGCTCCAGCCGCTTGTAGGCGCGATCAACATCCAGCGGGTAGAGTTTGTCACGAGGCACGCCGTCCGACAGCAGTGCCGCCTCCAGGGTCCCCATCGGGTCGTTACGTAATGAGCGAGTCCCCGGAAAATCCTTCACATTCCAGAAGTCGGCCCAGCTCTGCGGCACCTTCTTCAATGTTTTGGTGTTATAGCCCAAGACTGAAGAATAGAACTCATAAGCGACGGAGTAAGGCGTGCGATAGGCCTCCGGCATAGCTTGAACATTGGGCATCTTGCTCAGGTCGAGTTTTTCGATCAGCCCTTCGTTGCCGCCGCGGATGCAGTTGGACGGCGGCGTATCGATCACGTCCCAGACCGGCTTGCCCGCCGATCCCTGAGCCTTGACCATGGGCAAGGCGTCGGGAACGCTATCTTGTTTGATGGTGATGTTCAGGCGCTTGGCTGCCGGATCAAGAATCGCCTTGGTCTGGGCTTCCTGATAAACCCCGCCTTGGGAAACGAAGGTGATTTCTTCTGCCGATACCGACATCGCGCATGATATCGAAACGCACAACAGGGATAAGACTGAACCCAATGAAACGGTTTTCATGGCAAATCTTCCTGAACGTAGAATGATTCGGCAGCTTAAAAACCCTTTTCTGAACACCCTGCAAAACCAACGCATGCTCAGGTTTAAGTTTTATTGTTACCGAGCGGGTCGGCAGGACGTTACAAGAGCCGGGGCCTGTCCGGCAATGCACCAATAATCATTACTGACATGATCTGCGGTTATGAAGAATCTGTGGGAGATTCTATGCTGGTCCTACGGGCCTTCGTACGCTCTGTGGGAGCAGAGCTTGCTCGCGATATGAACACCGCAGTTTCAAGCCAGACCGCATCATCGTTCATCGCGAGCAAGCTCGGCTCCCACAAAGACCTCTTCGCTACGTGCCGCAAACGGCAGTCGTTTAGCCAGTTCCTGCGCAAGGTACCGGGTGAATAGCGAGATGCGCTGCGGGATGTGGCGTCGGTGCTGGTACATCGCATAGATATCGCCGCGCGGCGGTTGATAATCGTCCAGTACCGCCACCAGCCGCCCACTTTCCAGATGCGCCTGCACATCCCAGCGGGAACGCAAAATCAAACCGTGGCCGTCAAGCGCCAGATTCATCGCCACTTCCCCGTCGTTGCTCGACAGCGTGCCACTGACCTTATGGGTAAAATCCTGGCCGTCTTTCTGAAAACGCCAGATGGCGTAATCACTGCCGAACTGACGCAGCACGATGCAGTTGTGCTCGGCCAGATCCGCTACGCGCGTCAACAGAGGCCGACCTTCCAGATAGTGAGGTGACGCACAGAGAATTCGCGGATTCTCCAGCAGGCGGATACCGATCAGCCGCGAGTCCGGCGGCTCGCCCATGAACACGCCGATGTCGAACTGATCATCGAGCAAACTGACGGGCTGGCTGGTCAGTTCCAGGGAAATCTCCAGTTCAGGATGCAGCCGGGCAAAACCGGACACCAAGGGCGCCAGATGCCGTCGACCGAAACCCAGCGTGGCGTTGATTCGCAAACGACCATGCAACGTCGGCTGGCGACTGTTCAGGGCGCTTTCCAGCTCTTCGAGCTGCCGCAGGATCGGCCGCCCTCCCTCCAGATAGAGCACGCCTTCCGGGGTCAACGATAACCGGCGCGTAGTGCGCTGCAGCAACTGCACGCCAAGCCGGGCTTCCAATTGGCTCAAGCGCTTGCTCACTGCGGGCAGCGACAGCCCCATCTGCCGTGCAACTTCGGTCAGGCTGCCCCGCGTGGCCACCTGCTGAAAGAAGCTCAGGTCATCGATCATGCTCATGGATTGTTTCCTTGAATCTAAGAATGGCTTTCGCGATTGACTAATTATTAATCCAGAAACACTGCATACACTGAGCTTCGTCCACCATCAACCCTGGAGTCGCAACTCATGAGCAAGGCCCATTACAAAATTGCCGTCATCCCTGGCGATGGCATAGGCAAGGAAGTCATGCCCGAAGGCGTTCGCGTGCTGAACGTGGTGGCCGCGCAGCACAACCTGGAGTTGCAGTGGGACTGGTTCGACTTCGCCAGTGCCGATTACTACCTGGCCCACGGCAAAATGATGCCGGACAACTGGTTCGAGATTCTCAAAGGCTACGATGCGATTTACTTCGGCGCAGTGGGCTGGCCGGATGTAGTGCCTGATCACATTTCCCTGTGGGATTCGCTGCTGCAGTTCCGCCGCGAGTTCGACCAGTACGTGAACCTGCGCCCTTGCCGCCTGATGCCTGGCGTGAAAGCACCGTTAGCCAATCGCAAACCGGGTGACATCGACTTCTGGGTGGTGCGTGAAAACACTGAGGGCGAATACTCCAGTGTTGGCGGCAAGATGTTCCCGGGCACCGACCGGGAAATCGTCCTGCAGGAAACCGTCATGACCCGGGTGGGCGTCGACCGTATCCTGAAATTCGCTTATGACCTGGCCCAGAGCCGTCCGAAAAAGCACCTGACTTCTGCGACCAAATCCAACGGCATCGCGATCACCATGCCGTACTGGGATGAGCGCGTTGTGGAAATGGGCAAGAAATACCCGGATGTGAACGTCGACAAGTACCACATCGATATCCTCACCGCGAACTTCGTCCTGCATCCGGACTGGTTCGATGTTGTGGTCGCCAGCAACCTGTTTGGCGATATCCTTTCCGACCTGGGTCCGGCCTGCACGGGCACCATTGGCATCGCGCCTTCGGCCAACATTAACCCTGAGCGCAACTTCCCGAGCCTGTTCGAGCCAGTGCATGGCTCAGCTCCGGACATCGCAGGTAAAGGCATTGCCAATCCGATCGGCCAAATCTGGTGCGGTGCGATGATGCTTGAGCATCTGGGCCATCCGGAGGCCGGTGCGGCAGTGCTAACCGCGATTGAAACCGTGCTGGCCATGGGACCGGAAAACGCCCCGCTGACTGCTGATATTGGCGGCAAGGGCAATACTGAAGCGCTGGGCAAAGCCATCGCGGCTGCGTGTGAGCGATAAGGAAAGTCGGCATTTACTATTGAACAAAACGCAAACCACTGGATAGATACGATCTTGTGTGGGGAGATTCTATGTTGGCCTGCAAGCGTTGATCCTGGTGGGAGCGAATTCATTCGCGAAGAGGCCGGTACATTCGCCGCCTTTTCTGCCGCCTGAAATAGTCTTCCCGAATGAAGTGGAGCGCTACCCCGGCCGGTCCCACAGGTCGATCATGAACTGAAGATCAGCGCCAACATGTGCGGTGCTTGCCTTGGGCGGCATTCCGACGATAAACGATAACGCGGTATGTCTTCGAGCTGCGTCTCATGTATCGCGGGCAAGCACCGCTCCCACATGGGAACCGAGTTGCGTCAGGGACACTGGGTGAGCTCCAAGGAGATGGTTTGTTTAGCACCGGCTACACACCAATTAAACCGAACCCCGCGTGCCGACATCGGTCTGCTCCTGTATCACTTTCAGGAAGATCGCCTTTATGTCCCCGCAACGCAGCCTCACTCTCCTTGCCCGAAGCGGCTATGCCGCTCGTGGTGTGGTGTATTTGATCATTGGTATTTTTGCCCTGCTCGCCGCCCAGGGTGCGTCTCAGCCCAAAGACAGCCATAGCAGCCTTGAAGCGCTGTTGAGTCAGCCTTTTGGCAACGTCATGGTTGCGATTGTCGTAGTCGGCCTGCTGGCGTTTGCAGCCTGGCGAATCCTGCAGGCCACTCGCGACGTGGATCATCACGGCACAGAATTCAAAGGTTTGGTGATTCGCACAGGCCTGCTGGTCGGCGGCGTGACCTACGGCGCATTGGCCTTTTTTGCCTTGGGTCTGTTAATCAGCGCACTCAAAAGCTCCGGTGATTCAGGGGGCAAAACCCAGGACCTGCTTGCCACGATTTTGTCCTGGGATCATTCGAATATCCTTGTTTATCTGGTGGCACTGGTGCCGCTCGGCGTGGGCATCACCCACATCATCAAAGGCTGGAAGGCGTCTTTCGAGAAGTACTTCGAAGCCGACGAAGAAGTCATGCGCTACGTCCGTCCGGTTTCGCAATTCGGCCTGATCGCCCGAGGTGTGGCATTCATCGAAATCTCTGCGTTGCTGGCCATCAGCGGTTCAAGCTATCAGGCCATGCACCCGCCGGGTCTGAAAGACGCGCTTAACGGCCTGCAGGATCTTCCCGCTGGAGGCATCGTGCTGATGATTGTGGCCTTGGGACTGATCGCATTTTCGGTATACAGCTTCGCCGAAGCTGCCTGGCGCAAGATCAATATGGACGTGCCCGATGCGCCGCATGCCGTGACCCGGCATTTCAACTGACCGTTAAGCGTCAGGTGAATTTGTTCCGAAATAATACCTATTGCTGGCCCCTCGCCTCCTAGCGAGCTTGGCAAACTTGCTTTCTTTTCAGAAGCTTAGGGGCTGGCATTTATGCGGATTCTTGTATTGACCGTAGCGACGCTCGCGCTGGCCAGCGTTTCACTGGCGTCGCAAGCCAAGGACGTTACTCAGAGCGGTCGATCGATTTGCACATGGGGTTCGGGCATCGCCGCAGGCGCCCAGGAATCGAAACTCGCCGGAATCACTTTGTACGGCGCACGCAAGAAATTGCAGGGTCGCAAGTTCAAACAGCCCTGGATGCGCATGACCGCCATGGGCATTACCGAGCAGACCTATAAAAGCACCTCGCGACTCAAACCTGCGGCCATCAAGCAAACCTATTACGAACAGTGCATCAAGCACGAGCTGGCGAAACGCTGATCCCAGGAGAGGTGTTTGTTTCGCGGCAAACACGGGTCTGTAGTAGCTGCCGAAGGCTGCGATGGCGGCGTGTCAGGAGAAATGCTTCGCAGCCTTCGGCAGCTCCTACAGAGACCGAATTACGGCATGACAACGCAGTGTCATGTCCCCCCAATCAAACGAACGTCGCGCCGCGTGTATTCACGAACAACGAGTAGACCGAGTGGCTGCCCGCCATGAACAACCGGTTACCTTCGCGCCCGCCGAAGCACAGGTTCGGGCAACGCTCCGGCAAGGAGATGTGACCGATGGCTTTGCCATCCGGATTGAACACTCGAACGCCATCGAGCTTTTCCGGATCAGCCTTGGGATCACTGTTACTGCCCCAACCACACCACAAGTTACCGCTTTCATCGCACTTGATGCCGTCAATACCGGCGAACTCCAGCCCTTCAATGTGTTTGCGACGCAAACCCAGCGTGCCGTCATCGTTGACCGCAATGGCCCAGATGATCCGGTTGGGTTTGGCTCGACCTTCAACCACGTAGAGGGTTTTTTCGTCCGGCGAGAAACACAGGCCGTTCGGCCCTGCCAGATCGTCAATCACCCGGCTGACCTTGCCGCTCACGCCATCAATGCGATAGACCGCGTGGGGCAACTCCGGGGGGACTTTGTGTCCTTCGTAGTTGTTACCCGTCTGGAACGGAGGATCGGTGAACCACACTGAACCATCGCGTTTGCAGACGATGTCGTTGGGCGAATTGAAGGGTTTGCCCTCGTAGTTGTCGGCCAGCACGGTGATGCTGCCGTTGTACTCGGTGCGGGTCACGCGGCGGCCTTCCTTGCTGGTCGTCGAGCCTTCGCAAACCAGTAGGCGACCCTGACGGTCACGGCACATGCCGTTGGAGAAGTTGGAGTTATCGCGATACACCGACAGGCCACCGGTGACTTCATCCCAGCGCATGATGCGGTTATTGGGGATGTCGCTGAACAGCAAGTAACGACCGTCACCCACCCAAACAGGGCCTTCTACCCAACGCAGGCCTGTCGCCAGGCGTTCAACGCTGGCATTGAAAATGCGCAGGTCCATGAAGCTGTCATCAAGGATGTTGACCAGCGGATCCGGATAACGCTGACTCAATGGCTCGGCACTGGCCAATCGAGGTAACGCCAGGCTGCCCAGAGCCGCCACACCGGCGGATACTGCCAGCGACGTTTTGAGGAATGCTCTGCGACTGTGGTCGGCGGTGGTGTCCTGTTGCGATGAGTCCATCGTGCATCTCCGTTATTTTATTGTTGGACGGGGTGCTCGTTGTACATCGGCTTAAGTCATCGTACAAGTGTTAAGGACGAGGGTTTGCCCGATATCAACGTCGCGGAAAACCCTCGCGGCCACTACAGATACCAGGTAAATCAATAAGGACTGGCAGTAGGACGAACGATCAATTCACTGACATCGACATCGGCTGGCTGCTCAACGGCGTAGGCAATTGCCCGAGCGATGGCCAGTGCCGGAATGGCGATTTTGCGGAACTCGCGCATTTCGGCGCGCCCGCCTTCATCAGAAATACTGTCGGCCAGTTCGGACTCGGTGACGCCTGGGGAAATCACCGTAACGCGGATGTCTGCCCCTGCTTCCTGACGCAAGCCTTCGGAGATCGCCCTGACGGCGTACTTGGTTGCGCAGTAGACGGCCGCCGTCGGGCTCACCGCATAAGCACCGATGGAAGCGATATTGATGAACTGCCCGGATTGCTGCTTCTGCATCAATGGCAGGCCGGCCGCAATGCCGTGCAATACGCCACGAATGTTGACATCGATCATCTGATCCCACTCGGACACCTTCAACGCATCCAGCCTGGACAGCGGCATGACCCCGGCGTTATTGACGATCACATCGACGCGACCAAACTGGCTAACGGCATAGTCGACGAAGGCTTGCACATTGGCCCGATCGGTCACGTCTACGGCCTGATACTGCGCGCTGCCACCGGCGGCAACCAGTTCTTTGCAGAGTTCTGCCAGGCGCTCGGTACGCCGCGCACCGAGCACAACGTGCGCGCCCTTCTCGGCCAGCAGCCGCGCCGTGGCTTCGCCAATACCGCTGCTTGCGCCGGTGATTACCACGACTTTGTTTTTGATGTTCGACATGATTATTGTCCTTATCCGAATGATGAGCCGGTAGCTCGATACGCATTCAGAGTAAGGCGATAACGCGGGAGCAATTAGACCGATCCTTCGGAGTGATTGCCTGATTCTGCGGTGGGGTTTGCGAAGAAAAACGAATAGCTGTAGGACCGGGCTTTAGCCGGGAGAGCGTTATCCTGACCGGGAAACAGGGTGGATTTAACGCCCCTCTCCCGGCTAAAGCCGGTCCTACGGTGTGTATCAGTTCTTCTCAGGTGTCTTGAGCGACTCTGGAACCTGGGTGGTTGGCACAAAGGTCTTGTCTTCTTCGGCCTTGGCTTCTTTAGACTCGGCCTGCGCTTCTGCAGCCTTGGCATTTTCCTTGGCCGCATCGGCGGCTTTGTTCTGTGCTTTCTCAGCGTGCTGTTGGGCTTCCTGCGCCTTGTCTTCGGATTTCGGATCGCAAGCGGCCAGGCCAATGGTGGAAGCCAGCATCAGACTGTAGGCAAGAGTTTTAAGCATGGGGTGAATGTCCTGATTGAGAATGTACTGCTTCGAACCGCAGGCTAGAGCGTTGGTTCCATACAAGCAGCACGTTCCCTGCATCCATCACGCGTTGTCGTTACCAGTCCGGATGAAAGAGTAGCGGTCAATGTCTGTCCTTAATTGCCAACCTTGCCTGACCCAATAATCGGCAGCAGTGTGATTGGTTTTCAAGACATCGATGTGGCACTTGAAAATGCCTTCGCGTTCCAGACTTGCAAGGCAGCGCTCCACCAACTGATTGGCAATCCCCTGGCGCCGATAATTATCCAGCACCAGCAAATGCTGCAAATACCCTCTTCGGCCATCGTGGCCGCACATCACGCACGCAACCAGTACGGAATCCACTTCAGCAACGAAGCTCATTCCGGGGTTGCGTTGCAGATACCTTGAGGTTGAATCGCGAGAGTCTGCGTCCCTGACCGAGACACCGGGGGTGCTGCTCATGAGCGCAATGACTGCGTCGTAGTCGTCCATGGTCATGGTGCGGATGGTGAACATTGGAAAGCCTGACGCCGCTGATTAGAAGTTCGGCAGGCTAACAGAAGATTCGGCGAGATAGATGACAGAAGCGCTGCCGGAGGAATCTCCGGCAGCTTCTTCAGAGCAGGGGTAATTAGAAGGTAACGCTGGCAGTCAAACGCGCAGTACGCGCTTCACCGACGTTGATCTGTACTTCGCTGCTGCCCGTACCTGACGGGTAGTACTCTTTGTCGAAGAGGTTATCGACGTTCAACTGCAAACGGGTCTTGTAGTCTTTGGTTGGCAGGTCCCAACGCAGGAAAGCGTCAGCAACGGTGTAGCTGTCCATGAAGAAAGTATTTTCTTTGTCACCTGCGCGCTCGCCCACATAACGTGCGCCTCCACCAACATGCCATTGCCCGGTCTGCTCAGGGAAAGCCAGGTGGTGTGTCAGATACAGGCTGGCGGTATGCATCGGCGCGTTGGTCAGGCGCTTGCCTTTAGCCTGCGCATCATCAAGCACTTCAGTGTGGGTATAGGCGTAGGTGCCGATCATGTCCCAGCGCTCGGCCAGTTTGCCTGTGACGTCGAGTTCCAGGCCTCTGGAGCCTGCTTTGCCTGTCAGCTCATTGGTGGTAATGGTACCTACCGTGACGGGAGTCACCACGTTTTTCTTGACGATATCAAACACAGCAACGTTGACGTTCAGCCGATCCGAAGGATTGTACTTGAGGCCAACTTCGTAGCTGCGGCCCTCTTCGGGATCAAAGGTTTTGTTGTCATCCGAAACGGTTTCGTTAGGTACAAACGATTCGCTGTAGTTGCCATACAGGGAAAGCGCTTCGGTGGGTTGATAGACGACACCGACAAACGGAACGAAGGCGTCGCCATTGTCGTCACGCCCTACTACGCGGGTAACCAACCCCTGATCACTGTATTGATCGTAGTGCTGCTGACGTCCACCAAAGACCAGAATCCACTGGTCATTCAAATGCCAGTTGTCCTTGAAATAAACGGACGTTGAGGTCAGCTCATTGCGAGCATTGCTCTGGACTGCGTTAACAGTGCTGGGTTCAGCCAAACCACCATATTGAGGGTTATCTATATTGATCGAGCCCACGCCATTCCTGCCAATCGCATTTCGGTAGGTCTTGCCGCGGTATTTGTCGAGCGCCTCATTGTCCACGCCAATCAGAATGTCGTGGCGCTGGCCGAACAACTGCTGCTCGCCGATGAAGTCGAGGCTGGTATACCGTGTCTCGTAATCGTAATGACCACCATTGGCACGACGAGTCAGCGTGCTGCCAGTCAACGTATCGGGCTGCGCAATCGCCAGACTATACCGATCATTGTTCCAGCCATACGTCACCCGGGTTTTCCAGTCGTCATTAAGCTGGTACTCAAACTTCGCGGTGGCGGTTTCGCTGATGCCGACGGTCTTGGCCCAGCGCTCATCCAGACGATCCTTGTAACTGGCCGCTGCGGGCCTGCCATTGGCGAACACGGTGCCACGGTCGAACGGGCTGGAATAGTCGTTGTATTCGTAAGCCAGGGTCAGCTTGGCGCGCTCGCCGGTCCAGCTCAGGGAAGGAGCCACAAGCGTGTGCTCGTTGACCCCGTAGTTGCGCCAGTAATCTTCGTGGCCGCGCTCGGCAACCAGCCGGTAAGCAAGCCCGGTATCTTCGATAGGCCCGGTGGTGTCGACGCTGAACGTGCCACCGCCTTCGCTGTAACCGGAGCCGGTGATGGTGGTGCTGCGGGTGTATTGCGGCTGCTTGCTGACGACGTTGATCAAACCGCCCGGTTCGATTGCGCCGTACAACAGCGACGCCGGCCCTTTCAACACTTCCACGTGGTCAGTGGTAGCCCCAAGGTTATGCCCTACCACCGAGCGAATACCGTCACGCAAAATAGCCCCGTCATCGTTGGTGCCGAAGCCACGCTTGATCAGCGCGTCCTTGGTATTACCAAGGGTGTTGGACTGCGACACCCCGCTGACAAACTTCATCGCATCGTCCAGCGACTTGACCTGAAAATCGTCAAGGGTTTGCTGGGTGACCACGTTCACTGACTGTGCTTCATCCCTGATCGGCACTTCCGATTTGCTTGCGGTGCTGCTTGTAGAACGCACATAAGGGCTGCTTTCGATATCGCCCGCAGCCTGAATATCGGTGGCAGGCAGCTCGGTAACGGTGTCTTCAGCGTGGGAGAAGGCAGGCAGCAACACACAACCGAAAGCCAGGGAAACGCAATAGGCGCGACGCATTGGGATGAACACAGAGGACAATTCCGGGCATTAATGGGAATTGTTATTATCTACGAACCGTTACCAAATGTGTAGCTCTTTGCCTGCTGTCAAAATGGACGGATCGTCGCAGGACGTTTTGACGGGAAACCTGACCCTATCCAAGTGAATGGCACTCCACCCGCAGCAGGTTTTCAGCCTGTTGCTGGCAGCCGAAACGCACCGGCAGAAAGCGCTCAATGACAGAAATGTTGCTCTGCAAATGCTCCGTCATTGAGGGCGTGGTGAAGCTTCCAGCACCCGCGATTGCCATGGGCAGCAGTAATTGATCCGCCAAATGCTCGCCAACGGCCGCAGGGCTGCCCAGCCAGTGCCGGGCCTGCTCTACCGCACCTTGCGCCACCACCTCGGCACGCAGTCTTGACTGACCAAAAGCACTGAACAGCTCAGTGACCTGTTCGCAGGCGAACTCCAGCATCAGGACGTTACCCGGGCCACGCTCATCAGCCAGCACGACACAGTGCCGGGCTTCAGAGGCGATATCCAGACTCGTCCCGGCGTGCAGCAGTTCACGTTCTGCAACCTGCCTGGCCAGCCCGGCAATCAATGCGATAGCCCGCGATTCAAGCAACCTGCCTCGATCCGCCAGATGCAACGGCTTCAGCATCGAGGGCTTGATATGCACTTCCAGCTCACCGCCACCGGCCGGTACAAACCCATGACGCAACAGGTTCAGCTCCACGTCAGCGCCCATGCGCCGCAATTGCGGCAACCACGCTCGCTCGATGAAGTCCGACGGCGGCGCCAACGGGTTATGAGTGCCACCGGAGATCGTCACCCTGCTCGGTTCCGACGCCTGCAACAGCGCAGGCAGCAAAGTCTGCAGCACCAATGTGCAACTTCCAGCCGTACCAATGGCGAAACGGTAATCGCCGCCATGAACAACCCCTGGCTCGAAACGCAGACGTTGTGAACCCAACTCCGCACCCGAGACGCTCGCCCCACACACCTGCGCAGCGGCAAGCACAGCGGTCAGGTGTTGACGCAGCAATCCCGGACGGCTGCGCCGGGCCCTGATGTTTTCGATCTGCAACGTCCGACCGGTCAACATCGACAAGCTCAAGGCACTGCGCAACACCTGACCGCCGCCAATGGATCCGTCCAGTTCAATCATGTCCTGCTTCATCTGTTTCACCCTTCTGCGTAATGTCGAACCATTTGCCGCAGGTATTCGTCCAGTAACCCATTGTCTTCAACCGTACGCTTCAGCACGGGCACCGGACGCCCAAGCTCTGCCGTGATGAAGGCATGCAACGCGACTCGCCGCGGGCCATAAGCGGCCTCATCGGCATTGCGCTTGAGAACCAGCAGCTCGGCGACTTCATCAAGCAGCGCTTGATCGTCAACCGTGGTCAACAAGTCCGCGAACGTCATGGGCGGCCTTCCCCTGCCCTGGTCGATCCAGCGCACCGCCAGCAACGGACGAAGCACGTAGAAGTACTTCTTGAGCCGCACCTCGTCACCTTGCAGATAACCGCGAAAATTCTTCTTCGCCATCGACAGATAATGATTGCGTGCTGCTGGCGGACTGTAGAACGCCTCCGCAAGCTCGCGCAGACGCCGGGTAGCATCGGTTTCGCTGCGATAAACCAGCGGCGAGTCGAGCCACTCCAGCAACGTCGGATTGGACTTGCGCAGCAGGCCGAGGGTCTTGCGCAACTCCCAGCCACTGATGTCCAGCTCGTCATCCAACGGGCGCTCGATCACATCCCGTGGCGCGTCGACCTGAACAAACCATTCCGGACGCTCGACGTACACAAAACGCACATCGTAATCGCTGTCAGTGGACGCAAAACCCCAGGCGCGACTGCCTGATTCACAGGCATACAGCACTGTGACGTTGCGCTCGCGCTCTATGCGCTTCAGCTCATCCAGCACCCGTTCGCGCATGGCGCTACTGAGGGGATGAGCGACTGCATCTTCCATTCCCATAATCCTGTCCTTCATGTTTCATATTTAACGCAGGCGACGTACCGTGCCTGACTTCAAATCACCTGAATCTTCCATAGCCTTTAAACGCTGCAATAGCGCCTCGCGCTGCGCTTTCGGCGTAACCGGATCCACCAGCGTGTACTGAGCGTCACACCAGACGACGATATGATTTAGCCAGGCATCAGCATCCACCGTGGCCTGATCGTAACGTCGCAGCAGATACTGCAACTGAAGCCACACGGGCTTCAGGCCCAATAACGCCCCACGACGCTGATCACTCAGGACATGCCAGTCGCTGTCCAGGCGCTGATCGAGTTGCGCATCGAACCGCGACCAGGTCTGGTGACTCAACAGCTGCACCGCGCCGCGGAACACCTTGTCAGACTGATCGTCCAGCGCCGCAAGTTGCCGCTCCAGCCCCGCTTCCCCCAACAATTGCAGCGCCTGCACACGAACAACGGCGACAGGCGACTCCAATGCAGCTTGCAACACCGAAGCAGGGAGTGGTTCATCCAGCTCTTTCGCCAGCCCGAGCAACCCCAGCCATTCGCGCTTGCTGGACGGAACGTCCTTGTCCAGTCGAGACAGCAATACTTCCCGGCTGTCCACGGCGTAACGCGGCGCAGCCCAACGAGCCAGACAGCGAACGGCCGAGGAGCCATCGAGCAGGCCAGCCTGCAAATGCTCACGCGGATCCTCCAGCATGCTCAACAAGCCCCGCAGCGCTTGCACGCGCAGACTGGCCGCCGATGATTGCAGTGCTCGTTCAAGCAACGGCACAGCGTCTGTCGTCGGCAAGTCAGCGCAGGCAGTGACGGCCTTTTGCCTGACCGTGACGTCCTCGTGCATCAACGTGGCAGTCAGAAACGACGGCCGATCCACACAATGCTCAAGCAACAGATCGAAGACAAACCGCGCCGCCTTGCCGCGGCATGAAGCAAACGCTTGCCCGACCTGTTCCCGCAATTGCGGCAGTGATAACAGGCTGCGGGCCTTGAGCAAGGTGTCGCGATGATCAACGCGCTGCTTGTTTCCCAAGGCCAATAGCGGCGTCAGGGCTTGCAGTAGCAGGTCAACCCGCTCGATAACCAGAAACTGCTCAAGCGCCTTTTGTGCCTGTTGCCTGACCTGCGGCACCCAATCATTCAAGCGCTCCAGGATCGCAAGCAGCGCCTCAGTGGAGGCCTGCCCGGCAAGCCTTTGCACAGCTGCCTCCCGGACAAAACCATTACCGAACCGACTCAGCGCCACCAGGGCTCTGGCCGCATCATGAGTTTCCTGGATTTCCCGAACATACCTGGCCTCAAGGTCAGTCAGCTGGTAATGCCAGTCTCGCAGGTGTTCGAACGTCATTACCTCATTCATCGCCCTATCCTTTAACGCATACGACCTGTCGCAAGGTATGCAGCACTTCCACCAACTCACGCTGGGCGTGCATGACCTTATCGATGTCTTTGTAGGCCATTGGAATTTCGTCGATCACTGCGGCGTCCTTTCGGCACTCAACGTGAGCCGTGGCGCGAATCTGGTCTTCCACAGTGAACGTGTTCTTGGCTTTGGTCCGGCTCATGGTGCGCCCGGCACCGTGGCTGCAAGAGCAGAATGCCTCTTCATTGCCCAAACCGCGGACGATGAAGCTCTTGGCCCCCATGGAGCCGGGGATAATCCCCAGTTCGCCCTTCTTCGCCGACACCGCACCTTTGCGGGTGATCAGCACTTCCTCACCAAAATGCTGCTCTTTTTGCACGTAGTTGTGGTGGCAGTTGACGGCTTCCAGCGCCACTTGAAACGGTTTGCTGATCACCTGACGTGTGGCCTGAATCACCGCCTGCATCATCAGTTCTCTGTTCTGCCGGGCAAAATCCTGCGCCCATCCCACGGCTTCCACATAATCATCGAAGTGCTGACTGCCCTCTTCGAAATAGGCCAGATCACGATGCGGCAGATCCGCAATGTGCTGCCGCATGTCTGCCTGGGCCATCTGAATGAACAGGTTACCGATGGCGTTCCCTACCCCGCGGGAGCCGCTGTGCAACATGAACCAGACACGGTTGGCCTCGTCCAGGCAGACCTCGATGAAGTGGTTGCCGGTGCCCAGCGTTCCCAGATGCTGGCGGTTGTTGGTGTTAGCCAGCGAAGGGTATTTATCGGTGATCAATTTGAAGCGCGGATACAGCGCGCCCCACACGTTATCCGCCTGTTGCGGGATTTCGTCCCAGGCGCCTTTGTCCCGACGGGAACGAGTCGACGTCCGGCCATGGGGCACCGCTTTCTCAATGGCGCTGCGCAGCCCGGCCAGGTTGTCCGGCAGGTCCGCCGCCGTGAGAGAGGTTCGCGCGGCAATCATGCCGCAGCCGATATCCACACCGACAGCCGCCGGAATGATCGCCCCCACCGTCGGAATCACACTGCCGATCGTGGACCCCTTGCCCAGATGAACGTCAGGCATGACGGCCATGTGTTTGAAAATGAACGGCATGCGCGCCGTATTCATCAATTGCTCTTTGGCTTCGTTCTCTACCGGCACGCCCTCGGTCCACATTTTGATGGGTTTGCCGTTGATGACTTCCAGCAGTTGGTAGGTGTTCGTTTCCATGATCTCTACTTCTATTCAATGGCCGCTATTCATAAAGATGGGCCTGGATTGCATTCCGGCGGTTGGCGTTCAGCGCTACAACTGCCCCTTGCTATGAACAGGTAATTGCAGCGGGCATGCCAACATCTAGAAGAAGGCATGCAATCTTTTATAACTAATTGTTTTTAATAGAAATATATTTTTAAACGGGCAAATGTGCAAAAACCACAAGACAGTTCAGGCCCGATTTATCTATCCTGCTGTATCGCGTCTTATCTTTTGAGATAACCATGTCTGTAATACGCACTGTAGCCATCGGCTTCATCGGTTCAAAACTCGACCGCGTCGGCAAGGGTGCCAACCGCTGGAATCACTGGCGTCCCAGCGTTGGTCTGTGCCAGCAAGAGGATATGCAGATTCACCGACTGGAGCTGATTCACGGCGTGACCGCCCGGGACGTCAGTCTGGCGCAGCGAGTGGCCGAGGATATCCGGCAAATATCCCCGCAGACTGAAGTTCGCCTTCACCCCATGACGCTTCGCAACGCCTGGGACTTCGAGGAGGTATATGGCGCGCTGCATGACTTCACCACCGCCTACGATTTCGACACTGACAATGAGCAATACCTGGTGCACATCACCACCGGGACTCACGTCGCACAGATATGCTGGTTCCTGCTCACCGAAGCCCGTTACCTGCCCGCCCGACTGATTCAGACTTCCCCGTCTCGGCGAGACAATGATGAAGCGCGAGCCACCGGCACCCATTCGCTGATCGATCTGGACCTCTCGCGCTACGACCGCATCGCGTCACGCTTCACCCATAAAAGACTGGAGGGCCTCGCGTTTCTCAAGTCAGGCATTGCTACGCGCAACGCTGCGTTCAACCGCTCCATTGAGCAGATCGAACAGGTCGCCGTGCGCTCCAAGGCACCGATGCTGCTGATTGGTCCGACCGGCGCAGGCAAATCGTTTCTGGCAAGACGCATCTACGAACTCAAGCGCAGCCGACACCAGATCGAAGGACGCTTTGTCGAAGTGAACTGCGCCACCCTGCGCGGTGATGGCGCCATGTCGACCTTGTTCGGGCATATAAAAGGCGCGTTTACCGGCGCTCTGGCTGCTCGCGAAGGCCTGTTGCGGGCAGCCGAAGGCGGCATGTTGTTTCTGGACGAAATCGGTGAACTGGGCGCAGATGAACAAGCGATGCTGCTGAAAGCCATTGAGGAGAAACGTTTCCTGCCCATGGGCTCGGACAAGGAAGTGGCCAGCGACTTCATGATTATTGCCGGCACTCACCGCGACCTGCGCGACCGGGTGGCGCAGGGGCTATTCCGCGAAGACCTGTACGCGCGGATCAACCTCTGGACGTTCAACCTGCCAGGCCTGGCCAGACGACGCGAAGACATCGAGCCGAATATCGACTTCGAGCTGGAACGTCACGCCCGCGAACATGGGCGCTTGATACGCTTCAACCGCGAAGCCCGGCAGCGCTATATGGCGTTCGCCAATCATGAGGACTCGATATGGTCTGGCAACTTTCGCGAGCTGTCAGCCTCGATCACGCGCATGGCAACGCTGGCTGACAGCGGACGCATCGATGAAACCCAGGTCGAAGAGGAACTGCAGCGCTTGCGCTACGCATGGGCGCTGAACGACGATCGGAACGACGGACAGGATGAGCCATCACCGATACTGGACGAAGGTATCGAACTGGATCTGTTTGACCGTTTGCAACTGGAGGCGGTGCTCAAGGTGTGCCGCAATGCTCGAAGCCTGTCGGATGCCGGACGCAAACTGTTTGACGTCTCGCGTCTGAACAAGGCGAACCCCAATGACGCAGATCGTCTGCGCAAGTATTTGGCGCGTTTTGGCATTGAGTGGAAGCAAATCAATGGACAGGATTAAACTCACCGCACTGACCTCCGTCATCCAGGACTTTCAATGAAGTACAAGCTGAACGATTACAACGGCGTGATCATCGATCCGACGTCTTTCTCTTTTGAAAAAGCCGATCTTGAAATCGCCATCAAAGGCTTTCTGCTGTACATGGAAACCGAAAAGAAGGGTCTTGCGTGGATCACTTTGCCCATCGCCCGATGCGCGAGTGTCGAGCAGTTCGTGGCGCACGGTTTTATCTTTCACAGCTGCCTGCCCGAAAGCCTCACGCTGGTTCGCAAGCCCCAGGAATCGACTTACGTGCCGTTCATGCCGACGCACATCGTGGGTGCCGGGGCCATCGTGATCAATCAGCACAACGAGATTCTGGTGGTCAGGGATCAAGGCGCTACCAGCTTCAATTTACCCGGTGGCCACGTGGATCCTGGTGAGCGCATTCAGGACTCTATCGTCCGCGAGGTTCTGGAGGAGACCGGCGTCGAGGTCAGCTTCGATGCGATCCTCGGCTTCACGACCCGGCATCCCTACGAGTTCGGCAAATCCAATATTCACTTCATCTGCCGCCTCAAACCGCTGACCGAAGCCATTAATGTCATCGACACCGATGAAATTGCCGAAGCCAAGTGGGTCTCGGTTGAAAGCTATCTGGCAGACGAAAAGAACGGCCTGACCAATCGCGAGATCGTCAGCCAGATCGCTGACAGCAAAGGGCTGACAATCGCTGACTTTCAGAGCAACAGCGGTCGATTCAAAAAGCAGGAAATCTTCATGGCGGTAGAGGCGAAGCTGTAAATTGCCGAGCTATCACTGGGCGAGGCCAAGAGCTGCTCTCACATGGCTTACCATTTCTGCTTCGACCAGAGCCTCGTCCGCACTTTCATGAAAAACTGCACAGGTCGCAGTGCTCCGACCGTGAGTGCAGCGATACACCGCCACAACGCTACCCGGCCCTACGCCGTTGTGGCCGCTCAATGTCAGGCCTCCCGCTACGCCGCCACGCATCAAGCCCAGGCCGTAACCCGGAGTCAGCCACGGACGGCCTGGCAACGGACCACCCAGCACAAGCGCAGCCTGCATGTCTTCCAGTAGCCCGTGCGGCAGCAGGTTGCCCGACAGCAAGCGATCCAGAAGCAGCGCCGCTTCTGCCAATGGCCCGATCAATAAACGGTGATAAACCCAGCCGGGGTCGTAGCCAGGGGCGATGCCCTGACACGCAACCTGCATGTCTTCCCCGGCGTTTGCCAAACGCGCCCGCGTAATCCTCAATGGAGACAGCACGCGCTGAACGAGTGCCTCTTCAAGTGAAAGCCCCGTCAATCGCTCGATCAACCGGGTTACAAACAGATAGCCAACATTCGAATAGCGCCAGCCTTCGCCGGGCGTGTAGCGCAATCGGGTGGCGTCCAGGCGCAGCAGCATTTCATCCGCAGGCCAGGGACGCGCACCGCTGGCCACCGCAGTATGGTATTCCGGCAATTCGCTGTAGTCTGCGAGACCCGCTTGATGACGCAATAATTGCCGCAGGGTAAAAGGGCCCTCAGCAACCTGATCGTCAAGCCCCACAAGACCATCACGAACCAGCGTCAGCGCTGTTGCGGCCAGGACGGTCTTGGTGAAGCTCCACCACGGGATGACTGTCTCAAGCGCTTCGGGCGGTTCGGTCACGGCCGGGGAACCGTTGGTTATGAGCGAGAACGACATGGGCAATAGCTCTGGGACTTTTGCGCAAGGATAAGCTGCAGCTCCAATGCACGCTAGACGGTCAGGGACATGGAACCGGATGGCTTACATGAAGATCCACAGCGAGATAGCCGCCACGGTGTCAGTCGCAACGCAATTGCGTTTACTATCCCCTCATTCCCTCAGGAGCAAATCCCATGGCAACGGCCTCTGCAAATATTCGTGTACCCGTATCAGCCGATAAAGTATGGCAATTGGTGGGTGGTTTCCTGTCCCTGCCGGACTGGCTGCCGTTCATTGCCAGCAGCGAAGCCTCTGAAGGCGGACGTGTCCGGACGCTGACCACAGCCGACGGCGCAGTCATTGTCGAGAAGCTGCAGACGTTCGACGAAGCCAACCGTACATACAGCTATTCGATCGTGAAAGGCCCGTTCCCGGTGACCAACTATCTCGCCACCGTCGTGGTCGCAGCAGCAGGCGATCACGAGGCATTGATTACCTGGTCAGGCAGCTTCACCCCTGACGGTATCTCCGACGCAGAGGCTGAAGCACTGTTTCTTGAGGTCTATCAAGGCGGGCTGGACGCTCTTAAAGCCAATTTCTGACCCTCGAAGACCTGCGGTACTGAACTGACAGCGCTCTTGAGCCTCAATATTGCTTCGATAAATGGCATTTCGCAGCACAGCGCAAAATCGCGCATCATGGGCGCGGTCAGTTCAAGGAGACATTAATGCGCGTTACTTTATCTTTTTTGCGTTTTGCCACCTTGTCACTGGGATTGGTATTTACCGCCACCGCGGTGGCATCGGAAGAGTCTCAACTGGTCGACTCCATCAACAATTTCCGCAACCAGTCACAGCGTTGCGGCGATCAGGTTTCACAAGAGTTGCCTCCACTCAACGTAGACACTCGGCTGGTACTTTCAGCTACCAGCCCGGTAGATCTACAGGAAGCCATGGCCCGCGCCACTTATCCGATGGTCAATGTGCAGGCGATCAGCCTGTCTGGCCCTCGGGATGCACAGTCGGCCATGAACACCATCCAGGAAAGCTTCTGCCGCGTCGTGCTCGACCCACAGTTTGTCGATATCGGTGTGAGCCGCGAAGGACGCGACTGGCGCATCGTGCTGGCCCGGCCCTTACTGACCGCGCGTCTCGGAGACTGGCAGGCTGAAGGTCAAAAGCTGTTGGCGCTGATCAACACTGCGCGAGCACAATCTCGCCAATGCGGCGCTCAGGCCGTGGCTGCTGCCAAGCCGCTGACCTGGAACCCGGCACTGGCCTCGGCGGCGGAAAATCATAGCCGGGGCATGGCCAACAACAATTTCTTCGACCACATGGACCGCGACGGTCGCATGCCAGGTGATCGGGCAGAACTGGCGGGTTACTCAGGTCGGCAGATTGGCGAGAACATCGCTGCAGGACAGGGCAGTGTCGCCAAGGTCGTCGAGGGCTGGCTGGCGAGCCCCGGTCACTGCGCCAACCTGATGAATCCGGCGTTCAGCGAACTGGGCGCGGCCTACGCGGTGGATCCCAAGAGCGATGCGGGGATTTACTGGACGGGCGTGTTTGGCGCCCAGTGATGGGTTTGGAGGTGAAGCCCTCGCGGCTAAAGCCGCTCCTACGGACCTCTCACTCACGTAGGACTGGCTTTAGCCGGGAGGGCGTCAACCGAGTCACCATGTACGATCAGAATAATGCTTATGTAACTGATGCTGCCTGGACCATTAGTTGACTCAGTGACAGTGATAATCGCCAGTCTTGTGGTTGCGATGGCAACCCTTGGAGTCGGTGCCACCGCTATGGGCCAGGGCGGTGACTGAAGCCATGGACAGGAATGCGACGATTACGACGGCAAGCAACTTCATAGACGGCTCTCTGCGCTGGTCAGCGCGAATGGAATGATCAGGCGCATAGTATGGCTCATTGATATCACTCAGGATAGCGCGTCGTTAATTCACGTCCAGCCCGGGGTCGCGGCCGTCAGCAGCAAATACCGCATGCCTTTGGCAAACGTGACGATCAGCAGAAAACTCCACAGCGGTTCGCGCATTACGCCAGCCACCATCGTCAGCGGATCGCCAATGATGGGTACCCAGCTCAATAGCAACGACCAACGTCCGTAACGCAGATAGAACCGCTGGGCTTTCTCCAGTTTGGCTTCGCTGACAGGGAACCAGCGTTTATGGCGAAAACGCTCCACCGAACGACCCAGTATCCAGTTCAGCAATGAGCCGAGCACGTTGCCCAGCGTCGCAACCAGCAGCAATGTTGCGACGGTGTAATGCCCGGACAGCAGCATGCCCACCAGCACCGCTTCGGACTGCATCGGCAATAGTGTCGCCGCACCGAACGCAGCGAGGAACAACCCGGCATAGCTGGAAATCTCGAACACTCAACCCTACCCCATCAACGGATCGTCAAACGGCCTTGATCAAGTCCTTGATCCGGGAAGCCAGCGCTTCCAGCGCGAAGGGTTTGGTCAGCACTTCGGTCAGTGGCTCAAGGTGGCATTTATCGAGCACAGCGGTTTCTGCATAACCGGTGATGAACAAGACCGGCAGGCCCGGTCGACATTGCCGACCCGCATCGGCCATCTGCCGCCCGTTGATTCCACCGGGCAAACCGACATCCGTTACCAGCAAGTCGATTCGCACGTCCGATTGCAGAATACGCAAACCCGCCTGGCTGTCGGCGGCCTCAATGGCCACGTAGCCGAGACTGCTCAGTACCTCGGTGACTAACATCCGCACCGATGACTCGTCATCCACAACCAGAACCGCCTCACCCTGCCCCGTCAAAGCTGCACGACTGACCGGCGACGCAAGTTCCGGAAGCTCCAGCCCACGCTCGTGACGTGGCAACTGCAGGCAAACCGTCGTGCCCAGATCAACCTCCGAACGAATCCTGATCTGGCCGCCTGACTGGCGGGCAAAGCCATAGATCATCGACAGTCCAAGGCCTGTGCCCTCGCCGACCGGTTTGGTGGTGAAGAATGGCTCGAAGGCTTTGGCCGCGACTTCGGCACTCATGCCGCAGCCGCTGTCAGTGACGCGGATACTCAGGTAATCCCCCGGCAGCACCTCAGGGTCGAGATCGTGACTGTCGTCCAGACACTCATTGCGTGTCTCGATCAGAATGCTGCCGCCGTGGGGCATGGCGTCACGCGCATTGATACACAGGTTGAGCAGCGAGTTTTCCAGCTGCGCCGGATCGATCAATGCAGCCCACAAATCTGCGTCGGCCCGAACCTGAATATCAACCGAAGGCCCGACAGTACGCCGGATCAGCTCCTCCATGTCCATGATCAAGGCATTGACGTTGGTGGGAATAGGCGCGAGTGTCTGGCGGCGCGAGAACGCCAGCAGCCGGTGAGTCAGCGCTGCCGCTCGTTGCACCGCGCCTTGAGCGACCACCAGATAACGATCAACATCCGCCACCCGGCCCTGACCCAAACGCATCTGCATCAATTCCAGACTTCCGGAAATACCCGCCAGCAAATTATTGAAGTCGTGGGCAATACCGCCGGTAAGCTGCCCGACCGCTTCCATCTTCTGCGACTGACGCAGCGCTTCCTCAACCACTTCACGCTCGCTGATGGCTTCACGAATGCGCTGTTCCAGCGTCTGGTTGAGCTCCTGCACCGCCGCTTCGGCCCGTTTCCTGGCCGTCACATCAATGGACGAGCCAATCAGACCGATGACTTCACCCGTTTCGCTGAACAACGGTGACTTGATCGACAGCCAGGTCGCTGCGGAGCCGTCAGCCAGGCTGACCTGTTCCTCCACCTGTTCAGACACCCCAGCGCTCATGATCCGCTCATCAGTGGCCATGATCACGCGTGCCTGATCCTTGTCCTCAAGGTATTCAAAGTCGGTCTTGCCGATATAAAACTCGGGAGGTTTGCCGATCAGCTCGGTGGTGCCACGGTTGGCAACCAGCATGCGCCCCTGGCGGTCCTTGGCGTAGACCACGCCTGGAACTGCTGCTGTGAAGGTGCGTAACAGCGTCGTGATCCGGTCGCGCTCGACTTCAGCCTCGCGGCGCAGCTCGATGTCCATGAGCACACCCAGAAAACGGGTCGGCTGGCGTTCCTCGTCGAACTCGACGCGGCCTTTAGCCTCAAGCCAGCGATAAGTACCATCGCGGTGCAATACACGGTACTCAGATCTGAAGACACCGCCGCGCAGCAAGGTCTGACCGATTTCGCTTTCGACGCGCGCCCTGTCATCCGGGTGGATTGAGGCCGTCACCCTCTCCAGAGGCAGGCCTTCCACGGCCTCCTGTGCAGTCAGGCCAAACGTTGCGGCATAACGCTCGTCACCGATGACATGGTTATCCTGCACATGCCAGACCCAGGTGCCGATGATCGCATCGGCATCCAGGGCGAGTTGCAGCCGCTCAGCCGCATCTCTTGCCGGAAACTCAAGCGGTTCGCTGTTATCTGGCCATTCATCCTTAAAATCGCTGCTCATGCCCTACCATTGTTTATCGTGATGCCAAAGCCTGGCGGCCGATTGCGGTGAATGGTGCCGGTGCGGGCGAGGTATTACAAGCCGCTGCGTTGATCAGGCGCTCAAGCGTGAAATAACATCATTCAACCCCACAGACAGCCCGTGCAAATCGTGGCTCGCCGCCTGGGTGCGTTTGACGTTGTCCTGATTGGTACTGGCAATCGCAGTAATTTCCGTGAGATTGCGGGAAATATCCTCGGCCACCGACGTCTGCTCCTCAGCTGCTGTCGCGATTTGCCGGTTCATGTCGCGGATGGCCTCCACGGCACTGGTGATCCGGTTTAGCGTGGCGCTGGCATTACTGACCTGCTCGACACTCTCCTCACTGCGGGTCTGACCGCCCTGAATCGCAATGACCGCATCGCTGGCACCGGTCTGCACTGAGTTAATGATCTGGTTGATCTCGGCAGTGGACACTGCCGTACGTTGCGCCAACGTCCGCACTTCGTCAGCCACCACGGCAAAACCGCGTCCGGCTTCACCGGCTCGCGCAGCCTCGATGGCCGCATTGAGCGCCAGCAGATTGGTCTGATCAGCGATACCACGAATCACTTCGAGGACTTTGCCGATGCGCACGCTGTCAGTTTCCAGACGCTGAATGACATTGGCGGTATTGCCGATTTCACTGCGCATCAGATTGATGGTGCTCATGGTCGACTGCATGACCTTGTCACCTTCCCGGGCATGATGATCAGCATCATCCGCGGCCTTGGCTGCCTGAGCCGCATGTCTGGCGACCTCCTGTGCAGTCGCCGACATTTCAGTCATAGCGGTGGCGACCTGGTCGGTGCGCTCGAATTGCTCGTGAGTGCCCTGCGCCATCAGCGTAGCGATGGACTTCAACTCGTTGCCAGCAGTGTCCAGCTCCGACGTGCTGCGCTTGAGCCGGTTGAACGTATCCGCCAGAAAATCGCGCAGGATATTGGCCGCTACCGCCAGATGACCAAGCTCATCCTGACGGGTAATATTGACTCGCTCACCAAATTTGCCATGGCTGAGCTGCGAAACGTAGTCGATCAACATGCGAATCGGCACGATCAGGTTGCGATTAACCACCCACCATGTCAGCAGACCGACCAACACTGCAGAAGCCAGCATGATCAAGGCCCCAAACAGAATCGTCCGGTCGGCCGCATCGCTGATCAAAACCGACTGTTCGCCGCTGTTCTTGCGCAACGAGTCCACCAACTGACTCATCTGCTCGCTGGCCGCACGGTCGACGCCCTTCACCGCGATATCACCCGCCACCGGATCACCGCCCGCTGCAACAAAGGCATCTCGGCCCTTGCGATAAGCCACACCCAGCGTTTTGTGTTCATCCATCAGCTTCTGTACCTGGGCCAGCGTCGACGATGGTACGCCCGGCACCTGCCCCAGTTTGCCAAGGGACTCCTGAACCTGGCGCTCCTGCTCTTCGAACTGCGCCCAGAACTTGTCACGATCTGCGGGTAACTTGCCACGCAGCAAAACGTTCTTCCATTCCTGGACCTGGATCTTGAACTCAAGGTTGGCCTCGTCGACCAGTTGCGACGCATGCACCGGACCTTCGAGCAAGCCGCGATAGGACTGCACGTTGTTGGAAAGAAACTGGAAACAGGCCAGAGCAATGAGCAGCACAAGCACAAGACTGCCGCCCAGCATGCCCAGTATCTGGAGTCGAAGGGATTTAGCCATAAAACGAAGACCTCGGGAGGGTTATCTGCGGCAGCGCGCAGACCGGAAAATGTCGACTTCCCTGTACAAACGTTAAGGGCGAGAGCCTCATAACGTGCTTGTATGCGCATCGGCTTGGGGGGGTGGGTTCTTGAGGGCCGCTGATCGTTCTGAGTGTGTCGGGGGATTTCTGATACACCGCTATCGCGGCCTAGCGGTGCTCGTGCGCTCCTACAGGCCCAATGTTTGCTTCGCGACAGCGCTGTGTCGAAGACGGGCGCTACCCCACAGAGAACCTATTCCAGCGAGCTTATTAATCCACCTGCCCAAACACCTGACTCGGCCGCCGCAACGTCGGGTCAAACGGGTTGATCCTGGCGCTGATAATCGCTGCTTCACGCTTGAGCAGTTCCACCACCGTCAATAACCGATCCGGCCCGAGGCGGTCGCTGATGGTGGCGACGCTAAGGGCGGCGACCGAGCGGCCTTCGCGGTCGAAGATGGGGACTGCGAGACCGGCCATGCCAGGCAGCGCGCCGGTATTGCGGGCGGCGTAGCCGAGGCGGCGGACATTCTCGACTTCAGAGCGCAGGAACACTTCGTCGTACAGGTGGAAATCCTTCAGACGTGGCAGGTTGTAGCGGATGACCGTGTCGCGCTCTTCTTCCGGCAAATACGCGAGTATCGCCAGGCTGCCTTGCCCCACGCCCAATGCGACACGACCACCGATGTCGCCGGTGAAGGTGCGAATCGGGTATGGGCCTTCACTGCGATCCAGGCAGACTGCATCGAAGCCACTGCGCGCCAGCAGGAACAATGAATCCCCCAAAGAGGCAGAAAGCCGCAGCATGCTCGGCCTCACCACGTCACGCAGGTTGCTGGTCTTGCCTGCTTTTGCGGCCAAAGCGAAGAACTCGATGCTCAGGCGATAGCGTTTACTGCGCTGATCCTGCTCGACCATGCCTTCATCCATCAGGCTGCGCAGCAGACGATGCGTCGTGGGTTGCGAGAGACCCACTTGCTGAGCGAGTTGAGTAACGCGCTCACCCTCTTCGGAGCAATCACCCAGGCAGCGCAGCACCGCGAACAACCGCGAGACCGCACCCACACCGGCATCCTTTGAATTTTCATTCCGCTCAGTGGAATTCATATGATCACTTATCAATAACTAATTCATTGAACGAAAGAACTGAAAGAAATATACCATCCAGTGAAATTCACCCTTTCGCCCATCCTAGTCTTCGTCTTAATCTCAGTCCACAGGGCGATTTGAACAAAACCTGGTAGCCGACCCAGATCGAGCACCAACGTCCACAGCAACTGCAAAGCTTTCATTTCGCATCTGCCCATAACAAAAACGCACCGCAACGCTGTGCGTGATGAAAAGGTGGAACGCAGCTATGGCTTTTTTGCAGCTTGAAGGTCTCTCCAAACGCTACGGCAGCATCGACGCCGTGGTCGCCACGAATCTGGCGGTGGAGAAAGGCGAATTCGTTTCTCTGCTGGGCCCGTCGGGCTGCGGCAAGACCACTACCCTGCAAATGATCGCCGGCTTCGTTGACGTCAGCGACGGTCGCATCATTCTTGATGGCCGTGACATCACTCACGCCAAACCCAGCAGCCGCGGCCTGGGGGTGGTGTTTCAGAGTTACGCCCTCTTCCCCCACATGAGCGTTGCCGACAACGTCGCCTTTGGCCTGCGGATGCGCAAAGTGCCCGCCGCAGATATTCAGCGCCGCGTGGCAACCGTGCTGGAACTGGTCCGCCTGAGCCAGCACGCCCAGCGCTACCCGCGCGAGCTGTCTGGCGGTCAGCGGCAACGGGTTGCATTGGCGCGAGCGCTGGTGATTGAGCCGCCGGTACTGCTGCTCGACGAACCGCTGTCCAACCTCGACGCCAATTTGCGCGAAGAGATGCAGTTCGAGATTCGCCGCATTCAGCGCGAAGTGGGTATTACCACGCTGATGGTGACTCACGATCAGGCAGAAGCGCTGTCCATCAGCGACCGCGTAGTGGTCATGCAGGCCGGGCGTATCACCCAGATCGACGAACCGTACAAACTGTATGAACACCCACGCACCCGATTCATCTCCGGCTTCGTTGGCAAAGCCAATATGCTGCCCGGTGATCTGGACAGCGAAGGCGCTGCGCAGGTACGCCAAGTCCCTGGCGACGGCACGCTGACCCTGAGCCTGCGCCCGGAAAAGATTGATCTGGTGGCCGCTGGCACAGGGCGCCTGCAAGGCAAGGTCATCACCCGCTACTTCCTCGGCAGCCAATGGCTGTACCGCATTGAAACCGCCATCGGCGAGTTGACCGTGGTCCGTCGCAACGACGGCGAAGCGCCCATGGAAGAAGGCACCGCAGTGGGCATGGACTGGCCAGCCGGTCTGCTGCGCGTACTGGATGCCGACGAGGTGCACCCATGAGTCTGCTGAGCGATATGCGCCGCGGCGGCCGGGGCTACTTACTGTCGGCACCGGCACTGGTGATGTTTACCTGCCTGCTGCTGGTCCCACTGGCACTGACCCTGATCCTGTCGTTCAACGTGTTCGACTATGAAGTCGGGGTCAAAAGCGACTCTTACACCCTGGCCAACTATGGCGAGGTGCTGACCGATTCGTACTTCTACGAAATCTTCCTGCGCACCTTCTGGATCAGTGCGCTGGTCACCTTGCTCTGCGTGGTGATCGGCGTGCCCGAGGCCTATATCCTGAGTCGCATGGGCACGCCCTGGCGTTCGATTTTTCTGATTCTGATTCTCACGCCGCTGCTGATTTCCGTGGTGGTGCGTGCCTTCGGCTGGAGCCTGCTGCTGGGTGCCGACGGCCTGATCAATCAGGGCATACAAGCGCTGGGCGGCCAACCGATCAAGATGCTCTACACCCCGTTCGCCGTAATCATTGCGCTGGTCCATGTGATGCTGCCGTTCATGATCATTCCGATCTGGACCTCCTTGCAGAAGCTTGACCCGGCGGCTGAGCAGGCCGCCCTGTCCCTCGGCGCCAGTCAGGCCAAGGTGATGCGTCTGGTGGTGCTGCCTCAGGTCATGCCCGGCGTGCTGTCCGGCACGCTGATCGTCTTCGGCCTGTCGGCCAGTTCTTTCGCCATTCCAGGCCTGCTAGGCGGACGTCGCCTGAAAATGGTCGCCACGGTGGTCTACGACCAATACCTCTCGGAGCTGAACTGGCCCATGGGCGCAACCATCGCGGTGGCGCTGCTGCTGATCAACCTGCTGGTCATGCTGTCCTGGAACCGCATGGTCGAAGGCCGCTACAAGAAAACCCTGGGGGAATGAGCCATGTCTAAAAACGGTCCTTTGGCCCTGTCGTTTCATGCCCTGGTGGTGGTGTTCATGCTCGCGCCGCTGGTGGTGGTCTGCCTGGTGGCCTTTACGCCAGAGAACACCCTCAGCCTGCCGACCTCAGGCTTTTCCCTGCGCTGGTTCCGGGCGATCTTCGAGCGTGCCGACTTCATCGACTCGTTCTACAACAGCCTGATTCTGGCCTTTGTCGCCGCCACACTGGCGACGATTATTGCCGTACCGGCAGCGCTGGCCATCACCCGTCACCAGTTTCCGGGGCGCAACTTCCTCAATGGATTGTTCCTCTCGCCGATCATCATTCCCCATCTCGTGCTGGGCGTAGCAATGCTGCGTTTGTTCGCGCTGATGGGCGTCAACGGCAGCTTCTTCTGGCTGACCCTGGCCCACGTGGTGATCATCACGCCGTATGTGCTGCGGCTGGTAATTGCAGCGGCCATCGGCATCGACCGCAGCGCCGAACAGGCCGCTGAATCACTGGGCGCCAGCCGCTTCACGCTGTTCCGCAAAATCACCTTGCCGATGATTCTGCCCGGCGTGGCCGGTGGCTGGCTGCTGGCGTTCATCAACAGCTTCGACGAAGTAACGCTGTCGATCTTCGTCACCTCACCTTCGACCCAGACCCTGCCGGTGCGCATGTACGTCTACGCCACAGAGTCCATCGACCCGATGATGGCCGCCGTTTCCGCGCTGGTTATCGCGCTGACCGCCGCCACCATGATCATCCTCGACCGGGTTTATGGCCTGGATCGGGTGCTGGTCGGCAAACACTAACCTGAGGCCGGGAGCGCGAACCTCATGGCATTGCTCAAACGTTTGGCCGAACAAGACCGTCCGGCGCTGGCCTTCACCCTCGACGGCCAGCCTGCCAGCGGGTTGCAGGGCGACACGTTGCTCACGGCGGTACTGACCAGCAGCGAACACTTGCGCGGCAGCGATTTCAGCGCCGAACCCCGCGCCGGGTTTTGCATGATGGGCGCCTGTCAGGATTGCTGGGTGCGCCTGGGCGATGGTCGCCGGGTACGCGCCTGTTCGACATTGCTCGAAGGTGGGCAAATCGTCAGCCGCGATCCGGGACGGCAGCTATGAATACGAATACCGGGCAATCGGTAGTGATCGTCGGCGCAGGTCCTGCGGGCATTCGCGCTGCGCAAACCTTGCATGCCCACGGAGTGAAAGCCTGTCTGCTGGACGAGGGCCTGCGGGGCGGCGGACAGATTTATCGCCGTCAGCCCGAGAACTTCCGTCGCGATCCAAAAGCGCTGTATGGCTTTGAAGCGGGCAAGGCTATCGCCGTGCATCAGACCCTCGACGAACTGGTATCGCATATCGACTATCGTCCGCAAACACTCGTGTGGAATGCCGAAGATGGGCGACTCGATACCCTGCACGAGAACCATGCCGGGAGCATCGATTACAGCCATCTGATCATCGCGACCGGCGCCACCGACCGCATCCTGCCGGTGCCTGGCTGGACTTTGCCCGGTGTCTACAGCCTGGGTGCGGCGCAGATTGCCCTGAAATACCAAGGCTGTGCCATCGGCGAAAGAGTGGTGTTTGCTGGCAGTGGTCCGCTGCTTTACCTGGTCGCGTATCAATATGCCAAAGCCGGTGCGAACGTGGTCGCAGTGCTCGACAGCGCGCCCTTTTCCGCCCAGTGCCGCGCCCTGCCCGCGCTGCTCGGCCAACCGATGACGCTGGCCAAAGGTTTGTATTACCGCGCCTGGCTGACCGCACATGGTATCGCCGTCCATCAAGGGGCGACATTGCAACGTATCGATGGTCACAAGCGCGTCAATACCGTGCAGTGGCAAGGCAGCAACCGTGTACAAACGCTGGATTGCGACGCCGTGGCGTTCGCTCATGCACTGCGCAGTGAGACGCAACTGGCTGACCTTCTCGGCTGCGACTTCCAGTGGAGCGCGCTTAATCGCGCCTGGCTGCCCGCGCGTGATGACGCCGGCCGCAGCAGCATTGCAGCGATTTATCTGGCAGGTGACGGCGCAGGAATCATGGGCGCGGATGCAGCGGAAATGGCCGGGGAACTGGCGGCGCTGGCCTTGCTTGCCGATACCGGGCAGAACATTGATAACGCTCGTAGCGAACAGCTGAAAAGCAGACTGGAGAGCATCCAGCGCTTTCGTCACGGACTGGAAACCGCTTTCCCCTTTCCCGTTGATTGGGCCGCGAAGGTTCCGGACGAAACCATTATCTGCCGCTGCGAGGAAGTCAGCGCCGGTGATATCCGTACCGTCGTCGACGAAGGCCATTGGGAAATCAATCGGGTCAAGGCCATGTGCCGGGTCGGCATGGGACGTTGCCAGGGCCGGATGTGCGGACTGGCAGCCACGGAAATCGTCGCCCACTGCAGCGGTCGTGACCTGCAAGGCATTGGTCGGCTGCGCGGCCAGGCACCGATCAAACCGTTGCCCTTTGGCGTGGAGGCGCAGTCATGAGCGCGGTGATTGAAAGCGATGCGCTGATCATTGGCGGTGGAATCGTCGGCGCCTCAGCCGCCCTGTTTCTGGCTATGAAAGGCAAGCGCGTGACCTTGCTTGAGCGCGACTTCTGCGGCTCTCATTCCAGCGGCGTCAACTACGGCGGCGTGCGCCGTCAGGGTCGGCCGTTGAGCCAACTACCCTTGTCGCAACGCGCCCACGACATTTGGAGCGGTTTGCGCGAACTGATTGGCATTGATGGCGAATATCAGCGCTCCGGGCACCTGAAACTGGCCCGTAGCGAAACAGACATGAACGCCTTGCGCGCTTACGCCGAAGCCAGTCGCGGCTTCGGACTGGAGCTGCAACTGCTGGATCGCGAGCAATTACGGGCGCGGTTTGCCTGGGCAGGCGATGTCGCGGTGGGCGCTTCCCTGTGCGCCGACGATGGCCACGCCAACCCCAGACTGGTGTCCCCGGCGTTCGCCCAGGCAGCCAGGCGGGCTGGCGCGCAGATTTTCGAACAGGCCAAGGTGGTTGAAGTCGGTCACGACGGCCAGGCATTTGTGGTCCACACGGCCAGCGGTCTTAATCTGCGCGCGCCTTGGTTGCTCAACTGCGCGGGAGCCTGGGCCAGCGATCTGGCTGCACAATTTGGCGAACCGGTGCCGATGGTGTCGGGGCATCCGGCCATGTTGGTCACTGAGCCGCTGCCGATGTTCATGGACGTCAGCACCGGCGTCGAGGGGGGTGGCATCTATGCCCGGCAGGTCGCCAGAGGCAACTGCGTGCTGGGCGGCGGACAGGGTTTTGCGCTGGACCCGGCCCGCGCCAGGCCTGGGCAAGCGGCTGTATTGGAGATACTGCGCAACGCGGTCGAGTTGTACCCGCCACTGGCAGGAGCCCAGGCAATTCGCACCTGGAGCGGCACCGAAGGTTATCTGCCGGATCGCGAGCCGGTGCTAGGCCCCAGCATTCTGCAGCCAGGCCTGCTACATGGCTTCGGCTTTGCAGGTTCTGGTTTCCAGATTGGACCCGCTGCAGGTGAGGCTCTCGCCGAATACGTATGCGCTGGCCAGTCAACGATTTCCCTGGACGCTTTTTCCGTCCGCCGTTTTCAACACACTGCCCAACCCTGTAAAACCGTTAGCCATTGATTTCATTACTTTGCACAGAGGAAGGTCGCTGCAATGAAGAACGTAAAACGTATCGCATTTACCGGCTTGTCGAGCCTGCCCTTGGCGGCATTGCTGGCCGCTTCCCCGGCCCACGCCGCAACGACCCTTTATCTGGGCATGAACGGCGGCACCATGGAACGCCTCTATGCCGATCAGGTGTTGCCTGCTTTCGAGAAAGCCAACAACGTCAAAGTGGTGATCGTCCCGGGCACCTCTTCGGACATCCTCGCCAAGGTTCAGGCCAGTAAAGACAACCCGCAGATGCACGTGATGTTCCTTGATGACGGCATCATGTACCGGGCGATCTCCATGGGCCTGTGCGACAAGTTGCAGCCGAGCCCTTCTCTGGCGGACCTGCCGGCAAAGGCGAAGATCAAGGATGAAGGTGCTGCCGTAAGCCTCGGCGTCACCGGGTTGGCCTACAACACGAAAATGTTCAAGGAGAACGGCTGGGCCGCGCCAACCTCGTGGATGGATCTGGCGGACAAGAAGTTCAAGGAAAAAGTGGTATTTCAGTCCATGGCCTCCTCCACATTCGGCCTGCATGGTTTCCTGATGTTCAACCGCATTCAGGGCGGCAGCGAAACTGACGTGGAGCCGGGCTTCAAGGCGTGGCCGAAAACCGTCGGCCCGAATGTCCTGGAGTACATCGCCAGCTCGGCGAAGATTTCCGAGATGGTGCAAACCGGCGAAGCCGCGCTCTTCCCGCTCACACCCACTCAAGTGACTGCACTGAAGATCAAGGGCGTACCCGTCGAATACGCGCCGCCGAAGGAAGGTGGTGTGGTGCTCAACGTCGCCGAGTGCGCTATCGCTAAAAACGACCAGCCGGAACTGGCGCAGAAGCTTGCGGCCTATCTGTTGACGCCAGAAGCTCAGGCACCAGCGCTGGAGTTTGGTGATCAGATCCCGTCAAACCCGAAAACCCCGACGACCGAGAAGACCAAAGCTCAGGTCGAGGCGATGAACAAGTATCTGGAAACGGCAGTGACCATTGATTGGGATCAGGTCAACCAGACGCGTCCAGAGTGGAATGCGCGCTGGAACAGGACAGTGGAGCGGTAGATAAACCTCGGTACCAGCCTTGGACTACCGATAAACCGTGTCATCGTTCTTCGCGGGCAAGCCTCGCTCCAACAGCGTTAAGCGATTTCTGTTGGAGCGAGGCTTGCCCGCGAAGGGGCTGAAAAAAGTCAGACACTTTGTGACTATAGAAGCCCACCCCCTTGATGCTCTGATACAAAATGTTTCAACTATCCCTAACCTGAACAGTCACAACCCTATCGCTCCGTATTGACGGGGCTCAGTTGTGAGAAAACAGGCCGGATGAGTTTCATTCTTTGCATGACCGTACTTGGCGCGTTGCTGATGATGCTCGCGCTGACTTCTTCTTATTTGCGCTGGCTGCCCGTCACGACGTCGGCTGTGTGTCTGGCATTCGGCTTTGCCATTGGCCCTGCCGGGTTGGGCATGCTGGACCTGGACTTCCGCGACGCGTCGAGCTGGCTGGAACGTCTGACCGAAGCCGCCGTGCTGTTCTCGTTGTTCAGCACCGGGATCAAACTGCGTCTGCCGCTGAACAGCAAGGCCTGGCACTCCGCTTACTGGCTGTCCGGGCCGGTGATGCTGGCGACCATTGCTGGAACCGCCCTGGCGGCCCACTACCTGTTCGGCCTGTCCTGGGGCGTTTCGATCTTGCTGGGAGCCATGCTCTCACCCACCGATCCGGTTCTCGCTTCGCTGGTACAGGTCAATAACGCTCAGGACTCCGACCGGCTGCGCTTTGGCTTGTCAGGTGAGGCGGGGCTGAACGACGGCACGGCCTTTCCATTCGTGATCTTCGCCCTGATGTTTCTGACTCACGCCAGCGGTGACACTGACTGGATCCAGCACTGGGCCATAAAAAACCTGCTGTGGGGTGTGCCTGTCGGGCTGTTGATCGGCTACGGCCTGGGTCGTGGGGTCGGGCACTTGATGATTTATCTGCGCATCAAAAACGCTGACAGTGACACCTCGCCTAACGATTTTCTGGCTCTGGCTCTCATCGCAATCGCTTACGTGGTCGCCGACGGTCTGGGCGCGTTTGGCTTTCTGTCAGTGTTCGCTGCAGGGCTTGGCTTGCGTCAGGCAGAAGCGCAGACAACCCGGTCCGAGGTGCCCGCCGAACATCTGGCACAACCGGTGATAGGTCACATGAGCGGCAGCATTGAACGCACTACGGTTGCCGAGAAAGGCGACCTCAGTGAATCGCAACTCGCTGCGGGCGTGATGATGGGCGACATGCTGGCGTTCTCAAGCCTGGTGGAGCGCTCAATGGAAGTGCTTCTGATCACCCTGCTCGGCGCATCGCTGGCGATCTACTGGGATTGGCGCGCTGTGGGCCTGGGCCTGGTGCTGTTCTGCTTCATCAGGCCCATTGCGGTATGGCTTCTGGTCAGCAAGCGATTGCTCAACAAACGTCAGAAAGCCCTGGTTGGCTGGTTTGGCATTCGCGGTATCGGCAGTCTGTTCTACCTGTGCTTTGCCTTGGGCCACGGGCTACCTGAGGATGTCGCCAGTATCAGCATCAGCCTTACGCTTTCAGTAGTGGCACTTAGTATTCTGCTCCACGGTGTCAGCATTCAACCGCTTTTGGAGCGTTATGAGCGGAGCATCCGAGAGGAATAACAGAGACTTACACTCGTTTGAATGTTTTTAAAACCATTTATGAACCATTCAGTCAAGGGGCAGCCCAATCTTGCAACGACGTGCATTTGCATGAGTAGACGCTTTTTGCCTCGCGACGTAACTGGCCACTCCCACGCCAACGTTTGCGTCTCCCGTTTGAAAGGCAGGAATAAAGAATGCGCATCCTTCTAATTGAAGATGATCCGGTCCTGGCGATGATTGCCGCCGCCACGCTAGGTGCAGAGCATGAAGTAATCGGCCCTGCATACGACGTGTCTCACGCGCTGAAACTCGCCCGTGAACAGAGGGCGGACATCGCTTTCGTCGATATCAATCTCGGTGGTCATGACGAGGGCATCGCGCTGGCCCGCAGTCTTATGGACGAGCATGGCGTCAGTTCGATGTTCATCAGCGGGCAAATCCTCACTGCCCGGGCCAACGCCGATGCAGCGTTGGGCTTGTTGCGCAAACCCTATGCGCCGCAAGACCTCAGCCTGTGCGCGAAAGTTGCTCAAGCGTTGCTGGATGGTCGGCCCCTCGCCACGCTCCCTGCTCATAACGCACTGGAGATATTCCAGCCTGCCCGGTCACGATTGCCAACGGTCAGCATCAATGAAATCCGAGCCTGAGGAGACGAGCCACCCGGCAGCACTCGGTGAACGGGAATTCCGGGAGCTGGCTGACCACGCACCGGTGATGATCTGGCGAGCCAGAAGCGACAAACACTGCGACTGGTTCAATAAGCCCTGGACAGACTTTACCGGCAAGAGCCAGCAGCAGCTTTGCGGCTATGGCTGGAAGGATGATATTCATCCCGAAGACCTGGGCGCTTGTGTCGATGCTTATGACAAGGCATTCGACGAGCGAGCACCTTTCAAAACACCCTACCGGGTCAGGCGTCATGACGGGCAATACCGCTGGATGCTGGACAGTGGTGCACCGTTTTACCGCGACGGAGAGTTCGCGGGTTATTTCGGCAGTTGCGTCGATATCACCGAACAACGGGAAATGGCGGAAAATCAGCAGGCGCTGCTTGCCGAGCTCAATCATCGGGTCAAGAACAACCTTCAGTTGATCATCAGCCTGTTGCAACTTTCCAGCCTGCGCGCCAAGGGTGACGAAGCAAAAAACCTGATGCAGTCGGCCATATCACGAGTGGTAGGGATTGGCGCCGTCCAGGAGCAGTTACACCGCAACAGCCAGAATCAGGTCGACCTCGCACAACTGCTGCCTGATCTGGCGCGGGGCGTTATCGACACCCAGTACAGCAGGCCTATCGCACTCAGTCTTCAAACCCGGCCGGTTTACGTTTCCCTGCAAATAGCGTCCAACATGGGTTTGATTCTCAACGAGCTACTGGACAACGCGATCAAGCACAGCAACGGCAGTGGTATCGACCTGCAAATAGAGCCAATGGATACGCAAACAGCGCGGATCTGCATCTGTGATCAAGGCCCCGGATTCAGCGATGAGGTGTTAACTTCCTTCTCCGCGTCAGGCACGCCCTTGGCCTTGAGCCTTGTGGATGCACTGTCCAAACGCTGCGGCGCGACCGTGCAACGCAGCAACAAACAACTCGATAAGGGTCATGGCGCACAGGTTGAGCTCATGTTGAAGCTTACTCCCCTCAACTGAGCCATGCCGCTAACCCCTTGTTGCACGGGGCCTGTAGACCAGTGATTGAGTCTATCGATCACCTCATCGGAACAAGCGATTGGACTGCGGCATTTCGACTCAGTAGCTTGCTTACTAATTCGGTGAACCAGCCCAGCTTGCCCGGACCGCCCGCGAGCGACCGCGTTGTACCGTGCGCCGCCCGCCGCTGAACATGCCGCGAACCACTCTTCTGAATCACAGGACTTCGCCAACGTGCCCAAGCGCATGTTGCGCAACCCGACAGGACGCCAGAACCCCAAATATTGACCGGTGACTGCCAGCAGTCGCGGGCCCCGCGCTCGCACCCTGAAAGTTGCCTTGCTTGAGCCATGATTATGTCCGTGAATACCCCGCAACAGATTGCCGAACTGACCGTCGAAGCAGGCGTGAAGAAAGCCCACCTGCCCATGCTCTCAGTCCTGATTCTGGGCTTTCTGGCCGGGGCATTCATTTCCCTCGGCTTCCTGCTGGATATCCACGTCAGCACCATGATTCCGGCGCAGTGGGCTTCATTCGGTAATTTGCTCGGGGCTGCTGTTTTCCCCATTGGCCTGATCCTGGTGATTCTTGCGGGCGGCGAGTTGCTCACCGGCAACATGATGAGCCTGCCGATGGCAATGTTCGCTGGGCGAATCAAGCTGTCGGCGGTGGCACGCAACTGGTTGCTGGTGACAGTGGCCAACTTGCTGGGAGCCCTGTTTGTCGCGTTTTTCTTTGGTCACCTGCTGGGCTTGACTGAAGGTCCGTTCCTGGCGAAGACCGTCGCCATCGCTACCGGCAAAGTCAACGCAGATTTCACCCAGGCATTCATTTCCGGGATCGGCTGCAACTGGCTGGTTTGTCTGGCTGTGTGGCTGTCCTACGCCAGCAAGGATGTTGCAGGCAAGATCCTCGGCATCTGGTTTCCAGTGATGGCCTTTGTGGCCATCGGTTTCCAGCACGTCGTGGCCAACATGTTTCTGATTCCTGCGGCAATATTCGCCGACGCCCTGAGTTGGACCCAGTTCGTGGACAACTTCGTCGCGGTATTTCTAGGTAACGCGGTGGGTGGCGCAGTATTTGTGGGTCTGGCTTACTATGTGTCCTATAGCGAAACGCTGACATCGGCCGATAACCCTGTAGCGTCACCGGCGGCCAGTTCGCAAAAAATATGAAACTTGCCACGCACAGTGCTGTTATATGGCTGTTGGATAAAGTATTGAGAAGGTGGAAATGTCAGATCGTATCCTGATGGACAGCTTTGCACGCAAGGTCGATTACCTGCGGATGTCAGTGACAGACCGTTGCGACTTCCGTTGCGTGTATTGCATGGCCGAGGAAATGACGTTTCTGCCGCGCCAACAGATTCTGTCGCTCGAAGAGATTTATCAGGTAGCTGAACAGTTTGTCGCCCTTGGCACACGCAAGATTCGACTGACCGGCGGGGAGCCGCTGGTTCGATCCGGAATTGTCGGGCTTTGTCAGCAGATTGCCGCCCTGCCCGGCTTGCGTGAGCTGTGCATGACCACCAATGGCTCGCAACTGGACAAACTTGCTCAGCCGCTGTTCGACGCCGGAGTTTCCCGACTCAACATCAGTCTGGACAGCCTTGACCCGGTGCGCTTCAAGGAAATGACCCGCACGGGTGACCTGAGCAAGGTCATCGCCGGGATCGATGCAGCCAACGCTGCGGGTTTCGTGCACACCAAGCTCAACTGCGTGGTGATGCAAGGTCGCAACGATCATGAGATCAATGATCTGGTGGCCTTCGCCATCGACCGCAAGCTGGATATTTCCTTCATCGAAGAGATGCCGCTGGGCATCATCAGCGATCACAGCCGCGCCGAGTCCTTCTACTCAAGTGATCGGGTACGCGAACGGATTGCCGAGCGCTATACGCTGATCAATTCCGCTGAATCCACTCAAGGTCCTTCACGCTACTGGCGCCTGGCGGAAGCACCGGACATTCGCGTCGGTTTCATCTCGCCCCACAGCCATAACTTCTGCGCGACCTGCAACCGGGTACGGTTGACCGTTGAGGGTCGGCTGCTCCTGTGTCTGGGCAATGAACACTCTGCGGACCTCAAAGCCGTGCTGCGTGCCAATCCGGGCCAACCGGAAAAGCTTGAGAAAGCGATCATCGACGCCATGCAGTTGAAACCGTGGAGCCACAACTTCAGCGTCAACGATGAAGTGCAGGTGGTGCGGTTCATGAATATGACGGGTGGGTAGAGAAGCCTGTTGAGCCGCGAGGTAGAGATTGCCCCTGTAGGAGCTCACGAGCAACGCGAGGCAGCGATAGCGGTTCTTCTGACACTCCGCCATCGCTGGCCTCGTAACCTCGGTGAGCTCCTACAGGTCCTCTATTAGCATTGTGTCCTGTCAGCCCTGGCCCACCATCACTTCAAACGCCTCTTCGATATCACTGACATTACCGGGCCGTACCAGACGACTCAGTTCAACACCATCGCGCATGAAAATCAGTGTTGGCCAAAGCTTGACCCTGAATGAGCGGCCCAGTGGTCGCCCACTGCCGTCTTCGATTTTCAGATGACGTACGTCGGGATAGTCCGCAAGTACCTTATTGACCAGCGGCTCGGCGGCCTTGCAGAAGCCGCACCAATCGGTGCCGAACTGGATCAGGGTCGCCCCCGCAAAGGCATCGACTTCGGCGCGACTCGGGGCCGCTGTAGAGTAAGGCTGAATGCTCATAGGTAAATCTCCGCACACTGCAAATGACCATCATGACGATGACCGCGTGATCAATCTGTCACGTTTGAACGGTCGTGTATGACGAAGTTCGACCGCAGATCAAACCTGCATACCGTCCCTGGCGATGACCACCTGTTCCGGCAACTCATCCTCGTGCTCCATCAACCACGCATCCAGCGTATGGCCGATATGGGTCAGTACGGCCTTGCCCGGTTGCAGTTGCTCGATGATCTCAAGCGCAAGATTCAGATCGTTGTGGTTGCGCGGGGCTTGCGGTTGCGGCGGCATTGAACAATCCAGGACCAGCACATCTAGCGGTTGACGTTGCAGATAATCGCGCGTTGCGTCAGGCAAACCTACTGTGTCGGTGAGATAAGCAACGCCCCTGCCCTCGCCTTGCAGCAGATAGCCCAGGGTGGGTTTGGAGTGCAGCAGCGGCAATGCGGTGACGGTCAGGCTGCCAAACTCACGGGTCTCGAAAGCGTCGAATGGCTGGCTGAAATCAAGAATACCCGGATGTTTGTACAGATCGGACAAGCCTTCCGGATCCTTCGGCCCGTGTATTGGAATGATCAGTCCCTGCCCCCAACGCAAATGCAGCAGGCCTTGGGCGTGATCAGCATGGTAATGGGTCTGCAGGATGCCGCTCAGCGTACGGGGTGGAAAACGCTCGGCAAGATCGGTCAGCCCGCTGTCGATCAGCCAGCGTTGATCGCCACACTCGATCAAGGCGCTGCACGGTAGCCGCCGCAAGCGATGATCGGCCATGGCTGCCAGACACGCCGGGCACTGACAGCCATACACCGGAACCTGACGAGCATCTGCGGTGCCCAGCAAAGTCAGGCGCATGCGTGCTCACGGGCGATGTGTTGCAACAAACGCTCGGTGGTCTGCTCCAGCGCTCCCGAGTTGTCGAGCAGGAATACTGCTGAATCGCTGTCCAGCAATTCCACAGTGAAACGGGAATTGCGTTGCAGCCTCGCTTCGATGTCAGCCACTGATTCCCTGCCTCGGGCCAGCAATCGCTGGCGCAAGGTGTCGTCATTGACCGTCAGCAAGATCGCCAGCAAATCAGGGTAGCGCTGACGGGCCTGAGACAGATGCGCGCGGGAGCCGTTGACCAGAACGTCCAGCCCAGCGGCCAGCCACTCATCGACCTGTTTCGGAATGCCGTAATGCAAGCCGTTGGCCTGCCAGCTCAAAGCGAATTCACCCTGCGCCTGCATGGCCATAAACTGCTCGACGGTCACCGCCTGCGCGGACTCACCGACGGCCTCCGCCGAACGCGTGATGACGCGCTGTACCACTCGGCAACCGCGCCGGGTCAGTTCATCGCGCGCGCTATCCAGCAGGCTGTCCTTGCCCGAACCGGACGGCCCGATGAGATAGATCAACCTGCCTGCCATCAATATACCCTCTTGCCTTGTCGCCAGACCTGCTGGATAACCGGCAGCGTACCTTGATTCCGGACATTATCCGCCCGGCTCTTATCACCACGGCTCTTATCAGCACGGACCTGAACCAGATCGGCTCGCAACCCGACCCGGATTTCCCCGCGATCATCCAGCCCGGCTGAAACGGCCGGAGCCCGACTGACCATCGCGACTGCCTGGGGCAGCGTGCAGTAATCGCCCTGCCCGGCCAGCGTGAACGCGGCCTGCAACAGGCTGGCCGGATAATAGTCGCTGGAGAGAATATCCAGTAGCCCTTCTTTTGCCAGATCGACGGCTGCCACGTTGCCGGAGTGAGATCCACCGCGTACCACATTGGGTGCACCCATCAATACGCTCATGCCCAGACGCCGACAACCCTGCGCAGCCTCCATGGTGGTGGGGAATTCAGCGATGCTCATGCCGTAACCTGCGGACTCCTCGACATGAGCCAGTGTCGCGTCGTCATGGCTGGCCACCGACAGCCCTCGCGCCAGGCAATCCTCGACGATAGCGCGACGAAAACGATCGCTGTACTCACGGGAATTGCCCACTTGCTCAACGATGAACTCGTCCATTTGCGCGGTCGTCAGTTGATATTTGCCCATGTAGTACTCGCGGTACTTGGACTCAAGCGCGAACTGGCGCTGACCCGGCGAGTGATCCATCACTGACACCAGTTGCACCAGTGGCTGCGCTACCAGATCGCGGAACACGCTCAAGGTGTCCGGGTGGCAGACTTCACAACGCAAGTGCAGGCGGTGCTCGGCACGGGTCAGGCCTGCCGCGTTAGCGTGGGCAATCGCTTCCAGCATCGCAGGCAGTTGCTGCATGCGCTTGCCCTTGGGGTTGACGTCACCGATAGACAGCGCGTCGAACACCGTGGTGATGCCCGATGCAATGATCTGCGCATCATGGCTGAGCACGGCCGACGCCGAAGGCCAGTCTACGCCGGGGCGTGGCGACAGGTGTTTTTCAAGGTTGTCGGTGTGCAGCTCGACAAGGCCAGGTAGAAGGAAATCGCCTTGCAGGTCCTGCGCCTGAGGCGCCTGGCTACGCCCGGTTTGCATCTCAGCGATCACGCCATCGCGCAATACCACGGTGCCGTTGAACACCTGATCGGCAGTTACCACTTGAGCATTGGTGAGAATCTGTTCGGTCAGCATTGCTGCAACTCCTTGGCGGTCAGGTCCACCGGGGTCATGTCCAGATAGCGATCGGCAACCGCTTCACGGGCAGTGCGGTCATGGAAGATGCCAATCAACGCGGCACCGGCATGTTTGGCTTCATTCATCAGCTCAAGCACCACCTGGCGATTGCTGTCATCCAGAGATGCGGTGGGCTCGTCCAGCAGAAGCACGGGCCAGGGCACCATGAAGCCGCGGGCAATATTGATGCGTTGTTGTTCACCACCGGAAAAAGTCCCCGGTGCCAGTTGCCACAGGCGTTGTGGAATGTTCAGGCGGGTCAGCAACTGTTCGGCGCGGGCTTTGGCGTCGGCTTTTGACCAGCCCCGTGACAGCGCAGGCTCCATGACCACATCCAGACTGGAAACCCTCGGGATCACCCGCAGAAACTGGCTGACGTAACCCAACGTCTGGCGCCTTACCGCCAGCACTTGTCGGGGCTCTGCGCCGACCAGCTCCAGCCATTCACCGTCATGCTGCACACGAATGCTGCCGCCAGCGGGCAAGTAGTTGGCGTATAGCGTACGCAGCAAGGTGCTTTTACCTGCGCCGGAGTCGCCATGCAGCACCAGGCATTCCCCTGCGCGCACCTTGAAGTTCATGCCGCGCAGCACGTTGAGCACAACACCGTTCTGCTGGTGCAACGTGAAAGTTTTCGAGAGGTCGCGGACCTCGATCAGCGTATTCATGAGACGTCCCCCAAAAGGCGATTCACGGCTGCAGCACCGAAGACACCAGCAACTGCGAATAAGGATGTTGCGGGTCATCGAGGATCTGGTCGGTCAGACCGGTTTCCACCACCCGCGAGCGACGCATCACGATCAAACGGTCGGCCAGCAGTCTGGCGACGGCCAGGTCATGGGTGACGATCACCACTGCCAGGTCCAGCTCACGCACCAAGGCACGCAGCAAATCCAGCAAGCGCGCCTGCACCGAGACGTCGAGGCCGCCGGTAGGCTCATCCATGAACACCAGTCGCGGACTGGAGACCAGATTGCGGGCTATCTGCAAGCGTTGCTGCATGCCGCCGGAGAACGTGCGCGGCAGGTCGTCGATGCGCAGCGGATCGATCTCCACCTGAGTCAGCCAGTCAATGCCGGCTTCCCGCAGCGCCTGATAATTGCGCACGCCCTGAGCCATCAAGCGCTCGCCGATATTGGCTCCGGCGGACACGCCCATGCGCAGACCATCACGCGGGCTTTGCTCGACGAAACCCCATTCGGTGCGCAGCAAGGTGCGGCGTTGGGCTTCGCTGGCGCTGTACAGATCAAGCATCTGCCCGTCCTTGCCGCGATAATCGATGCCACCCCGGTCTGGCGGGCAGCGGCCACTGAGTAGCGAGAGCAAAGTGGATTTGCCGGAACCGGATTCACCGACGATGCCCAGCACCTCCCCCGGATACAGCTCGAAATTGACGCCTTGGCAGCCTTTGTCCGGGCCATACAGTTTGGTCAGGTCACGAACCTTAAGCAGCGGCTGCGCGCTCTCGGGCAGTGACGTAATGTTGTGGCTGGCTTGCGCGCTGATCATTGGCTCGCCTCCTGTTGCTGGCTGACGCGCTGAGCGCAGTAATCCGTGTCGGAACAGACGAAGCTCTGAGTTCCTGAATCATCAAGAATCAGCTCATCGAGATAGGAATCGTCGCTGCCGCAAATGGCGCAGTTGTGTTCCCAGCGCTGGATCTCGAACGGGTGATCCTCGAAGTCCAGGCTCACCACTCGGGTAAACGGCGGCACGGCGTACAGGCGTTTTTCCCGCCCCGCCCCGAACAGCATCAACGCCGGGCTCATGTCGAGTTTTGGGTTGTCGAATTTGGGGATCGGCGACGGGTCCATTACGTAGCGTTCATCGACCATTACCGGGTAGGCGTAGCTGGTCGCGATGTGCCCGAACGTGGCGATGTCTTCGTAAAGTTTGACGTGCATGACCCCGTAGTCATTGAGGGCGTGCATGGTCCGGGTTTCGGTTTCCAGTGGCTCAATGAAGCGCAGCGGTTCGGGAATCGGCACTTGATAGACCAGAATCTGATCCGCACTCAGGGGCGTTTCCGGAATCCGGTGGCGGGTCTGGATGACGGTTGCTTCAGGCGTGCGCTCGGTAGTTTCAACACCGGCGGTGCGGGCAAAGAAGCGCCGGATCGAGACGGCATTGGTGGTATCGTCCGCGCCCTGATCGATGACCTTGAGCACGTCTTCAGCGCCCAGAATCGCTGCCGTCAGTTGCATGCCCCCCGTGCCCCAGCCATACGGCAGCGGCATTTCACGACCACCGAATGGCACCTGATAACCGGGAATGGCCACCGCCTTGAGCAACGCACGGCGGATCATGCGTTTGGTCTGCTCATCCAGATACGCGAAGTTGTAGGCCTCGTCGCGCTGGGGCTGGGGTTTTGCCTGCTGATAAGCATTCATGGCTTGGGCTCCTTCTGTGCAGGCGCACGCAGTTTACGGATCAGCCCCAGTTCGGACTGGAAGTCGACGTAGTGCGGCAATTTCAAGTGCGAAACGAAACCGGCAGCCTCGACGTTGTCGCAGTGGGCCAGAACAAACTCTTCCTGCTGCGCCGGAGACTGGATTTCTTCGTTGAACTCTTCAGCGCGTAAAGAGCGCTCTACCAGCGCCATGGCCATCGCCTTGCGCTCTGCGTGGCCGAACGCCAGACCGTAGCCCCGAGTGAATTGCGCCGGTTCAGTGGCCGAACCGACGAACTGGTTGATCATTTCGCACTCGGTCACTTCGATGGCGCCAATGGCAATCGGGAAACCCAGCTCTTCAGGTTCGATCCAGACATCGACTTCGCCAATCCGGATTTCCCCGGCGAACGGGTGATTGCGGCCATAACCGCGCTGGGTGGAGTAACTCAGGGCCAGCAAAAAACCTTCATCGCCACGGGCCAGAGCCTGCAAGCGCTGAGCACGATTGGCCGGGTACTCCAGCGGCTCGCGGGTGATGTCGGCCACGTCTTCGCGGCCGTCGGCTTCGTCCTTCATCAAGCCTTCTTTGGCCAATAACCCCAAGACACGCGGGCAAGGCTCAAGAACGGCGTTGTCCTGCACCTGCGGCCCCGGGTATTCGCCGTCTGCCAGCAAGGTAAAGTCCAGCAGGCGATGGGTGTAGTCGAACGTCGGGCCAAGCAATTGCCCGCCAGGCAGGTCCTTGAAGGTGGCCGACAAACGACGATTGAGCTGCATGTCCGACGTATTGATCGGCAAGCTGGCGCTGAAACGCGGCAGTGTCGTGCGGTAGGCACGCAGCAGGAAGATCGCTTCGATCATGTCCCCCGCCGCTTGTTTGATGGCCAGAGCAGCCAGTTGCTCGTCGTACAGCGAGCCTTCGGTCATCACGCGAGCCACGGCCAAAGGCAGTTGCTGACGGATCTGCTCGACGCTGAGCTCGGCAATGGATGTATCGCCCCGGCGTTTTTTGGCCAGCAGGCGGTGAGCATTATCGATGGCCTGTTCGCCACCCTTGACGGCGACGTACATCAGGCACGCTCCTGTGCAAGTTGTGTGACCCGGGTGCTGCGCGGCAGGCCGAGCAGATCGCTGTCGGCGACAAAGAACACGTCCAGCCCTCGGGGAAAATCGTTGTGCTGCTCGCGCTGGTTCCAGAACGTTTCGCTCAACGGCAAGGCCACTTTGTTTTCGCTTTCAATGCCCGGTCCCTGCCAGCTCATGGAGCTACCGCCGCCCAGACTGGGCAACTGGATCAACAAAGTGCAGGACTGATCCGGGTAACGGTCGTTACCCAGGTCGAAGCCGGACAGATCCTGTAGCTGGCTCTCGTCGAGCAAGGCGAATCGCGCATGGCGGCGCTCAGTGACAATCGGGCAACCGCAGTGAAAAGCCAGATTGGCGCGAATCGCCGGGGTATCGAAAGCCGGAGCCAGCCACAGAGCGGTGTCGATATCCAGCAAGGCGAGGCACAAGGCATGGGTGGCTGAATCAAGACCGGTAAGTGCGGGCGGTCGCTGGGCCGCCTGCAAGGTGTGGATGACACCGGGGCCTGCCAGCGCTTTGAGGGCCGCGCGAAAACTGCGCTGGGCGTCGAGTACCGGGTCGGCGAATGCCGGTTGCAACAGTGCTGCATTCATCAGTCTTCTCCTCTGACAAGGGTAAAGAATTCCACTTTGCTGGCGGCGGTTTCGGCATCCTTGTCAGCGCGGCGCTTGAGCTGGGCGCGGGCCATCGGCTCGATCAGTTCGCTGAGCCAGTGTTGTTGCTGCGGGCCTTGCAGGTGGGCATCGGCCAGTGCGGCCAATTCGGCGCGGGGTTTGTCGCGCCCGGCCAGATAGCTGTAACCGGTACGGCCATCAGCCAGGCGTACGACGCAACGGGTCACGCTCATTTCACCGACATTGAAGGCCGCGCCGGTGCCACCCATGCGGCCACGCACCAGCGTCATGCCGATTTCCGGGGCGCGAATCAGTTGGTATTCGGCGTCACGCAACGCCGATTCGTGACGGCTCAACTCGTCACCGACGGCGCGAGCGAGTACACCGATCCAGCGTTGACGTGCGGCAATAGCGGGGTCTGTAGCAGGGTTCATATGAGGCATCTCCATCAAACGATGAACTGATACTGGAAGCGGTCAGAGCGACTGGTGGAGCGTGACAACTCCACCGGATGGCCGCTGCCGTCGCGGGAAACAGTGAGAACGGTGAGCACTGGCAGATGACGCGGCATCATCAACAGATCCGCCTCTTCACGACTGGGCAGACGCGCCCCGACCAGACTCAGGGTTCGAGTCAGCGGCAAGTCGCGGTCAGCCAGGAACTGGCGCAGCGAGCCGCGTCGGTAACTGGCCAGCAACTCGCTGCGGGTGGCGCAGAAGCGATGGCGAATCAGGCTCACCGGATGGCCGTCGAGTTTGCGCAAGGTGTGCAGCTCGATCAGCGGCGCGTATTGATCCAGCTGCAAGTGTTCAGCGTCTTCAGCGCTGGCCGGGCACTCCTGACGCTGCAGCAGCGTGGCATCGACGCCAACGCCCTGCGCTGACAACGACTGGGTATAGGCACTGTCAGCCCGCATGGGATAGATCAAGGGACGCTGCAATACCTGCGTGCCTTTACCCTGCCGCCGCAACACACTGCCCTCACGCACCAACTCATCGATGGCACGGCGGATGGTGTGACGGTTGACTTCAAAACGTGCAGCGAGCTGAACTTCAGGAGGCAAGTAATCCCCCGACGTGTAACTGCCGAGCTCGGTGCGCAGAATGTTGGCGAGCTCCAGGTACAGCGGCTCGGCTTGTTGTCTAGACATGTCCATGGTTAAAAAACACCTTATTTCGTAAAACAGCGCGTAACCCTGTAGGACTGGCTTTAGCCGGGAGAGCGCCACCGGGGTCGACACACCTACTTGAAACCACCGACGCCCTCCCGGCTAAAGCCGGTCCTACGAGAGCAACATCCACAGCACAAAATCCGGTCCACCACGACATCTAAATAAACTGCTTGCGCAAACGCTGGGACACGATGTCGATGACACTGACCACCACGATGATCACCAGCAACACGGCGCAGGTCTGGGTGAACTGGAACGCGCGGATGTTTTCCCAGAGGATCACGCCAATCCCGCCCGCGCCGACCATGCCCACGACTGTTGCCGAGCGCACGTTGGACTCGAAGCGATACAGCGCGTAGGAAATCCACAGCGGCATGACCTGCGGGATCACCCCGTAAATCACTTCCTGCAAGGCGCTGGCACCGGTGGCACGCACACCTTCGACTGGACCTGGATCAATCGCTTCCACGGCTTCGGCGAACAACTTGGCCAGTACGCCTGTGGTACTGATCCAAAGCGCCAGAACACCAGCGAACGGACCCAGGCCGACCGCCACCACAAACAACATGGCGAAGACCATTTCATTGATGGAGCGAAAGGAGTCCATGACTCGACGCAGCGGTTGGTGAATCCACCAAGGGGTGATGTTTTCAGCGCAAAGGATGCCCAGCGGGACCGAGCAGACAATCGCCAGTACCGTGCCCCACAGAGCAATCTGCACAGTGACGATCATTTCCTTGAGGTACGAGCGCCACTCGTGGAAGTCAGGCGGGAAGAAATCGGCGGCGAAGGTCGCCATGTTTCCCGAGTCGCGGTACAGCGCCAACGGGTTCATCTCGGCGCCCTGCCAGGCCCAGGCCAGCATGGCCAGAAACAGGCCCCAGCCCAGGTACTGCGGCCAACTGCGTTTGCCGGCTGCCTGGGTGTAAGCCGCATGGGTAGTCGTGCTCGTCATTGTCGGATCTCGTTAAGCAGGAGGTGGGCGTGCCCGACAAGAGCACGCCCCGGATCAATCAACCCGCACTTGCAGTGTTTTTCTTCTCAAGCTCGGTCAGGCGTTCCTGCAACTTGCTCAAGCCCGCATCGATGTCCTTGAGGCGTTTGGCTTTCTCGTCGGCATTGAGGCTGGTGCTGGCGAGGGTTTCGGTGCGCTGCTTGAACAGATCAAGCTGACGGATCGGCAGCAGTTGGTCATCGCTGGACTTGAGGAACTTGCCCAGTTGCATGCCCTTGAGGACGGCTTTCTCTTCGTCGGTGTTGCCGTAATCGGCAAAGAACTCACGAATCTTGTTTTTATTCTCGTCCGACAGCGCTTTGCTCCAGACCATTGGGTCGGCCGGAATCAATGGCGACTTCCAGATCACTTTGAGCTTGGCAGCCATATCCGGCTGGGTGACTTCCAGGCGATCCCAGCTTTCAGTGTTGAAGGTCGCAACATCCAGCTGGCCCTTGGCAACGCTGAGAGCGTTCACTTCGTGGCTGGAATTCAAGGTGCGCTTGAAGGCCGTAGCGGCGTCGACGTTGTTCTTGGCGAACACGTAGTAACCCGGTACCAGATAACCTGAGGTGGAGTTTGGATCACCATTACCGAAGGTCAGGGTTTTGGCATTCTTGAGCATGTCTTCGACGGTGTTGATCGGGCTGTCCTTGCGGGCAATGATCACGCTCCAGTAGCCCGGCGCACCGTTGGCGGCCGAAGTCTGAGCGAAGATTTCACCGTTGGAGCGGTCCACCGCTTCCATGGCAGCCTTGTTGCCCAGCCAGGCCACGTCGACCTTGTTGAAACGCATGCCCTGGATCAAGCCTGCATAGTCCGAGGCGAAGGTGGCGTTGATTTTCAGCCCGGTCTTCTTGCCCATGTCATCCAGAAACGGCTGCCAGATGCTTTTCAGGTTCTGCGAAGACTCGGTAGACATGATGCCGAAGTTGATGACTTTCTCGTCGGCGTGGGCAGTGCCCAGCAGGCAACTGCCCAGCAACGCGGCAGACGCAACGACGCGACCGATACGGTTCAACATGGAAGCACTCCTCAGTTTGGGTTTGGCTGTTTGTTGTGTTCGGTTTTTTTTAAAGTAATGGGAGGCGGCTCAGTTGCGAGCCAGCACCAGACGAGGTGGGGCAACGATGCGTCGACCCTCTTCAGCAATCATCAGGCTGGTGTCCACGTCTGCGCCGTACAGATCATTGAGGAACTGGCTGCTGAGATTTTTCCCATCACCGTCGAAATGAATCCGTCCGCCTTTAAGCGCCACGGCGCGAGGGCAATAGCGCACGGCGTAATCCACCTGATGCAGGGTGACGACTACGGTCTTGCCGTCAGTGCGATTAATGTCGGCGAGGATTTCCATGACCTTGCGAGCGGACTCAGGGTCCAGCGAAGCGATAGGCTCGTCAGCGAGGATCACCTCGGCACGCTGGGTCAGCGCCCGAGCGATGGCGACCCGCTGTTGCTGACCACCCGACAAGGTCGAGGCACGCTGCGCGGCCAGGTCCACAAGACCGACGCGGTCCAGTGACTGCAAAGCGCGTTGTTTTTCTTCGGTATTGAACAACCCCAGATTGCCGCGCCAGCCGGGCATGCGCCCCAGGCAACCCAGCAGCACGTTATCGAGCACGCTGAGACGGTTGACCAGATTGAACTGCTGAAAGATGTAGCCGATATCGGAACGCAGCTTGCGTACCTTGCCGTTGAGGCGGCCAGCGGCCTGCACCTCTCGGCCCAGCACCTGCACGCTCCCGCCATTGCCACGATCACAGCACGCCAGCCCGGCAAGGTGACGCAACAGCGTGGATTTGCCGGAACCCGAAGCACCGATCAGGGCGACCATTTCTCCGGGTTGTATAGACAATGCCAGATCAACCAGCGCGGGCTTGCGCGCAAAAGTCTTGTTCAGACGCTCGACATGGATGGCTGGGTTCATGGGCTTCTCTGTCTGGTTGTTGTGAGTTGCAACTGACAGTAGGCCTGGGGTGTTTCAACGGGGTGAACTGGAAGTGACGGTTGAGTAACCGTTTTGTGAAAGGTTGAGGTGTCGCAAAAAGCTTCCGGCGCAAGCGTCAACAGCCGGAAACAATACTGCGCGGCTCGCGATCATCCGGACGACTAGCCTTCGGTGACCTGATGTCCAGTCGGTGCACTAACCGTTTACTTTATGCGTACGAGACAGGCATAGCGTTCGGAACCTGGTTTGAACCAGCTAAAGCCAGATGCCGTATCGCAAGCGCAAAAATATCTGGGGCTTGCGCAGCACAAATGGTAGCTTTGCGCCACCTAAGGAGATACTTAATGAAAGGATATTCACTGGCGCTAGCCATCGCCGCCCTGCTCGCCAGCGGGACTGCTCGCAGCGAGATATTCAAATGCACTTCGCCCCAGGGCCAGGTGAGCTTTGCTTCAGTCCCTTGCAGTGAAAACAACGCTGCGACGTCCGTACAAAGACAAGGCCCACCCAACATGCTGCGTCAGGGTGAGCCCGTGGATCACGCGCACAAGATCAATCTGAAGGCTACCGAGTTCCTGAGAGTCAGCGGCCGGACCAAGGTCACTGTCTATGAGACGGAGAGCTACAAGCAATATCAAAAAAACCGGCCGCCTCCGCCGACTGCGAAATCGCTGTGCGAAAGTCCGCGGTATGACAGCCAGTGTTTTGATCCTTCGGGCGGGCAGTCAGGGAAGAAAAGTAAATAAGTCCTTAGGACCGTCTGGTCGCGCTGCGACGGCTTACTTCCCACCCAACCCTGAAATCAACGCCTTGTTGAACCCAACCGGATCCTCCATCTGCGGTGCATGCCCCATCCCCGGGAACTCAACCAGTTTGGCGCCGGGGATCATATTCGCGACGTCCTTGCCCAGCACTTTGTAGTTACCCAGCTTAGCCTTGAGCTCCGGCGAAACGATGTCGCTGCCGATGGCGGTGGTGTCCGCATCGCCAATCATCAGCAAAGTCGGAACGGTGAGTTTCGGGAACTCGTAAAACACTGGCTGAGTGAAAATCATGTCGTAGATCAGCGCCGAGTTCCAAGCCACCACTTCCTTGCCCGGACCGTTGCTCAGACCGGCAAGCATGCCCACCCACTTGTCGTATTCAGGCTTCCAGCGGCCGGCGTAATAGGTGCTCTGCTCGTATTTGCGAATGCCTTCGGCGGTAACTTTCAGCTCCCGTGCATACCATTGATCCACGGTGCGATACGGCACACCCAGGGCTTTCCAGTCTTCCAGACCAATCGGATTGACCATGACCAGTTGTTGAGTCTGCTGCGGATACATCAGGGCATAACGGGTGGCGAGCATGCCGCCAGTGGAATGACCAATGATGGTCGCCTTGTCGACGCCCAGTTTGGCGAGTAGCGCATGGGTGTTGGTCGCCAGTTGCTGGAAGGTGTATTGGTACTGCTCGGGTTTGCTGGAAGTACAGAAGCCAATCTGGTCTGGCGCCACCACACGATAGCCCGCGCTGCTCAAGGCCTTAATGCTGTCTTCCCAGGTTGCGCCGCAAAAATTCTTGCCATGCATCAGCACCACGGTTTTACCGTTGGCCTTGCCTTGGGCGGCGACATCCATGTAACCCATTTCGAGCTTTTTACCCTGAGATTCGAATTCGAATTTGCTCAACGGATAAGGGTATTTAAAACCCTCAAGTTGCTTGCCATAGCTGGGTGTGTCGGCCACCGCCCCGACGGGTAATGCCAGAGCCAGCATGAAACCGGCAATATTTGCAGCACGCATGTGCAATCTCTCCTGAGCAAAAATATTCAGCCCAAGGTGATACACCGCGCCTAGTGTTGCGGGCAAGTGATGAAACATGAAGTAAGAGTTAAGTGCGGCTCCCCAGTCGGAGCAGACAGGGAGCCGCACTCAGATTTGAATCAGAGAATATCCAGCGGATAAGTCACGATTACCCGATGCTCATCGCTGTCACGCTGGGTAGTGACCTGAGTACGTAGCGAGGCATGCCGCAACTGGATGCCGAGCTTTTTAAGAGGCCCGGATTGCACCACATAGCCCAGCGTCAGGTTGCGCTCCCACTCCTTGCGATCACCGTCCGGCGTACGGATGTTGGAGCCGCTTTCGTACATGCCCAGGAACGTCAGCCCCGGAACGCCAACCTGAGCGAAGTCATAGCCGTAACGAACCTGCCAGGTACTTTCACCGGCACGCTGGAATTTGCCGATCATTGATTCGGTCATGAAGTACGCGCTGGAACCGTCACCCTGATTGAGCCAGACCGCATCGCTGTCGCCGCTGACTTGCTGGAAACCGGCAGACAGGCTATGACCGGCAATCATATAAGTGAACAGCGCACTGGAAAGACGGCTGTCAACTTTGCCTTTGGTGACGCCATCGCCGTAATAACCGAACGTGTAGAAAGCCGGATCATTGCCATTGGCGCCATCAGAGCTGTTGTCGAAGTAACGCAGGTCCGAACGCAATACGCCTGGCCCTACGGGCATGTCGTATTTCAAGCCGAGAAAGTGTTGTTTGTAAAAGTCTTTCAAGTTGCCGTAGTAATACTGAACGGTCAGGTCTTTAGTCGGTTTGTAATCCACACCGCCGTAATAGAACTTGTTAACGAACTCGCCGCTCACCGCGTTATTCGCGCCAGGTATCGACATCCCCATCTGGTTACTCGACCCACGACCTTTCACGTGTTCAAGTTGGCCGAGGGTAAAGGTGAAGTTATCCAGATCTTTGGATTGAACCTGACCGCCATTGAAAGTCTGTTGCAGCATGCGGTCGGTGGAGATCACCACTGGCAGCATCGGCACCAGTGTGCCGTAGCGGAACTCGGTTTTGGACACCAGCGCCTTGGCGGTCAGGCCAATGCTGCCGAACTCGTCTACCGCCCTGCCATCGCTGTCGGTGGGGAACACGTTACCGTTGAACGCCGTGCTGGTCGGGTTGTAATGGCGGCCTTTACCGGAATCCAGACGAATACCGAGCATGCCCAGCGCGTCTATACCGAAACCTACAGTGCCCGGGGTATAACCGGAACGGAAATCGAAAATGAAACCCTGGCCCCACTCCTGAGTGTAATTAGGATCCGCAGTACCACTGCGGTTGTCCGCGTTACTGAAGAAGTTACGCGCCAGAACACTGGCCTTGCTGTCTTCGACAAAACCGGCACTGAATGCCTGTTGGGCCATGACCATTCCACAAATACCAGCCACCACGCGGGGTGAGCGATAAATAAGCTCCATCGAGATATCCTTAGCTGTAAGTAAGTGTTGTAAGCAGTCAGGAGTGGGCAGTGAGTTTCTTATTATTTCGAAGCAGTAGATTGAGTAGCAGCTAGCAACTTGACGGGCGGCAGGCGAACTAAAACCAGTAATGCGATAACACCCAGCCCGGCACACATCAACAAACCAACACCCACCGAACGCGCCAACGCATCACGCGCCAGTTCCAGTAGTTGATGATTCCCACCAACGGCCGGGGTTGAATTGAGTAAAACCTGCGGGTCGATATAGCGAGCCAGTTCTCCTTCCTGGCCCGCCGCCAGAAACACTCGATTCAAATGGCTCACGTACAGCAGGTTGACCAGCACACCCATGGCAGCGGTGCCCAGCAAACCACCGACCAGTCGCAATGACTGGGTCAAGGCAGTGGCGATGCCGAGAAACTGCCGCTCAGCCAGGGTCTGGGTGAAGACGGTCAGGTTGAGCAAGATGAAACCCAACCCCACACCGGCCAGCAGAATCAACACCAGCAAGGTATTGAAAGAAGCCTGTCGCCCCGCCAGCGACAGCCCGACACAGGCCAGCAGCAAGGCGACGAACCCGGCCAGCGGCAGCAGATTGGGGTTACGCAGCCGGGTCACGATACGGCTGTTGACGATCGCGCCAAGCGTGATACTCAACGCCAGCGGCGTAATCAACAAACCAGCGTCCTTGGGCGAGTATCCGTAGCTGCCCTGCAGCAACAGCGGCAGGTAAAACAGCAAGGTAAACATGATCGCGCCGGCCAGCATCGACAGCAAAAAAAGAATGCGCAGGCTCGGCACTGCAAACATCGCCGGGGGCAGTAATGCGGATTTGCAGCGACGCTCCCAGAACCAGAGCGCTGCGACAGAGAGCAGGCAAATCAAACCCAATGCTGCGCTTAATGCCGTGCTGGAATGCCCCATCCACTCAGCCCCCAGTTGCAGGCTGCCCAATGCCAGGGCGATCAACAAAGCACCCAGCCAGTCCAGCCGAATCCCCGTCACCTGCACCGGCCGGTAATACGGCAGATAACGCCACGCAAAAAACAGTGCCAGGCAACCCAGCGGCAAATTGAGATAAAACACCGAACGCCAGCCATAAGCCTCGGTCAGGAAACCACCCAGCCCGGGACCAATAGCGTTGACCACGCTGAACAGCGCACTGAGCATCATCTGCCAGCGCAGTCGTTGCCGGGTATCCGGGAACAACTCCGGAATACAGGCGAACGCGGTTCCGATGAGCATGCCGCCGCCGACACCCTGCAACGCGCGGCCGATGACCAGCACCAGCATATCGTTGGCCAAGGCGCAGACCAGCGAAGCAAGGGTGAAGACGATGGTCGCGGCGATCACAAACGGCTTGCGACCGTAGTAATCGCCAAGCCTGCCGAACACCGGAATGGTGACAATCGAGGTCAGCAGATAACCCGTGGCGACCCAGGCGTAGAGCTCAAAACCTTGCAGCTCGGCGACAATACTGGGCAAGGCGTTGCCGATCACCGTCTGATCCAGAGCGGAGAGCATCAGCACCAGTGAGATCCCAAGCATCGCCAACAAGGCTTGCCGGAAACTCAGCGCGCTCACTTGGGTTGTCATGCTCGCGCCTCAGCCCAGTGCTGCAACAGCAGTGGCGATTCGCGAACAGCCCTCTTCCAGAGTTTCCAGCCCAGTGGCGATGGACATGCGGAAGAACGGTGCCAAACCGTATGCCGTACCAGCCACGACTGCCACGCCCTGACTTTCCAGCAGGTACATCACCACATCGGTATCGGTTTCCAGAACGTTGCCATCGGGTCTGGTTTTACCGAGCAATGCCCCACAGTTGACGTACAGGTAGAACGCTCCATTGGGTTTAAGGCAGCTCAGGCCGTCGATGGCGTTGATCCATTCCAGACAGCGGTCGCGACGTCGCTGGTAAACCACCACGCTCTCTTTTACAAAAGACTGATCACCGTTCAGCGCAGCCACCGCCGCCGCCTGACTGACAGAACTGGCATTGCTGGTCGACTGCGACTGCAACGTCGCCATGGCATTGATCAGGTCAGCCGGACCGGCCGCGTAGCCGATACGCCACCCCGTCATGGCGTACGTCTTCGAAACGCCATTGATCACCAGCACGCGATCACGCAGCGCCGGTTCAACGGTCAGGATGTGAGCGTTGGGTGCATCGTCGAAACGAATGTGCTCGTAGATGTCATCGGTCATCACCAACACGTCGGGGAAATCCAGCAACACGTCGGCCAAGGCCCGCAGCTCTTCAGCGCTGTAACTGGCGCCGGTCGGGTTACTGGGTGAGTTGATCAGCAGCCAGCGAGTGCGCTCGGTAATTGCGGCACGTAATTGCTCTGCGGTGAGCTTGAAACCGTTTTCTTCCGGGCAGGCCAGCGTCACCGGCTCGCCTTCGCAGGCCAGCACCATGTCCGGGTAAGACACCCAGTAAGGTGCAGGAATCAGCACTTCATCCCCTGCCCCGAGCGTCGCAGCGAACGCATTGAAGATCGCGCTCTTGGCACCACTGGTGACAACCACTTGCGACGCCGGGTAATCCAGGCTGTTTTCACGGGCCAGTTTGGCGGCGATGGCTTGGCGCAGCTCAAGGGTGCCCGCGTTGAGGGTGTAGCGGGTTTCGCCATTTTCGATGGCGGTGCTGGCGGCTTCGCGAATGTGTTTTGGGGTATCGAAGTCGGGCTCGCCGACGACCAGGTTAATGATCGATTTGCCCTGGCGACGCAGTTCGTTGGCACGGTCGGCAGCGGCGCTGCTCGGCGAAGGTTTGATGCGTTGCACGCGGGCGGCGATGCGGGAGGCGTTCAAGGTGGTGATCCTCGGAGGTGACATTCGAGGCTCTACGTTACGAGGCTGCATCCTTTAGCAGATAAGACAGTTTCGTTCTGGGTTAATAGGAAGTGCTTATGACCGGGCATGGATCACCTATGCACCAAAATGGAACAAGCCATACTTTACTGTACGTTGGGCAGGCACAATTGGCCGTGACGCGTCTGGTCATAGCAAAGGCTTATAGTTTTGGGGTAGACCTTTGGGAATAGGTATTCACATAACTTCTGTATTTGTTGTATCGGTGTACATATCCGTTACTTGGGTCACGGCCTCAATCGGTTACGCTTTTACAGCGCCTCACTTTTGATGGAGCGCAAAAGTAAGCAAAACGCTCTTGCCCCACCACTGGGTCCCTCGCTGGCGCTCGGCATACCCGTAATCCGACCTTGCTGCGTGGGGCCGCCGCCACCGGCCATCCATGGCCTGAGGCGGCTAAACCGGCATCCCTGCCGGTTCACCCCACACAGCAAGGTCGAATTCCGGCCGGCGTGGTTTAACGGGGCGCTTAAGATCAAAATCAAAAGCAGATCAAAAGCAAAGCCTGGATACGCGGTTTCATGTGTGCGGTGCTTGCCCGCGATTCAGGCGCCGCGGTACGTCAGATATACCGCGGCGCCTGAATCGCGGGCAAGCCACGCTCCCACAAAGTCAGTGTTGGTCGGAGCTGAGGTAGCAAGTTCACACAACCAGGTCGGCTGTCAGGCCGCCGCGCTTTTGATTTTGATCTCAAGCGCCCCGTTAAATCACGCTGGCCGAACGCAGATCCTGAAGCGTGGGCAACCCGGCAGGACGCCGGGTTAGCCGCATTGGGCCATGGATGGCCCGTTGCGGCGGCCCACGCTTCAGGATCTGCGGGCGGGTACACCGAGCACCAGCGAGGTGCCGAGTGGTGGGGCAAGAGCGTTTTGCTTACTTTTGGGCTCCTTTCAAAAGTGAGGCGCTGTAAAAGCGCAACCAATACCAGCCGCTACCCCAATAACGGATATGTACACAAATACAGAAGTTATGTAGATACCTGTGCCTTCTCCACCGGTGGCCTAGCTTTTGCTAACACCCAACAGATGTCAGCCAACCATGAGCCCTCCTCTTGAATCTCCGTCGCCTGAAGTACTTCGTAAAGATCGTCGACATCGGCAGCCTGACCCAAGCCGCCGACGTCCTGCATATCGCCCAGCCAGCCCTCAGCCAACAGCTCGCCACGCTCGAGGCGGAACTGCATCAACAACTATTAATCCGCACCAAACGCGGTGTGACGCCGACCGAGGCTGGCAAGGTCTTGTACGGCCATGCACAACACATCCTGCGCCAGTGCGAACAGGCGATCAGCGACGTCAACGACACCGGTCACGCACTGTCCGGCCAAGTGTCAGTGGGCCTTGCGCCAGGCACCGCTGCGTCTACTTTATCGCTACCTCTGCTACGACGGGTTCGCGAGCGCTATCCGGGCATTCTCCTGTACCTCAATGAAAACTTCGGCACCACCCTCAGCGAACTGATCATGAATGGCCGCATGGACATGGCCGTGCTGTATGGCGGGCGCGAAGTGCATGGCCTGAGCTTCGTGCCACTGTTACGGGAGAACCTGTATCTGGTCAGTGCTGAAGAGCACCTGGACGGACGTGATGAAATTGGCCTGGCCGAGCTGGCCCCCATGGAAATGCTCCTGCCCCGGCCCTACAACATCATGCGCAAGCTGGTAGACGAGGCATTTGTCAGCATTGGCCAGAGCGCAAACGTGGTCGCCGAAGTGGAATCGTCGGCGACCCTGACCTCGGCGGTGGCTGAACGCTTTGGTTCGACCATCCTTCCCGAATCAGCCGCCAAGGTGCTGGTCGCCGCCACCGGGGCACGCATGTTGCGCATCGTCGAGCCAGATATTCAGGCGCCGCTAGCCTTGTGTCTGTCAGGTCATTTGCCCTTGTCGGTACCGGCTCAGGCGGTCAAGGCGATCCTGCTGGAGCTGGTCGCAGAGATGCGTGCTCAAACCGTCTCAGCGTCATAAGCGTGCCTTATCACCCCACAGCCAAACCGTCTTGGCGGTCCTTCGCAGCCCTCGTTAGATTGAACTTCATTCAATACGGCAAGCTGCAAAGGTAAAGGCAAGGGTATGGATCAAGAACGCATCAAGGCACTGATCGAGTTGCTGGCCGAGTCCGACCTGATCGAACTGAGCCTCACGGAAGGCGATAGCACGTTGCGCCTGTTCAAGGATGCCACCGGTTGCAACACCGTGCAGGGCACACCTGCAAACACAGCGCCCACCCAGGCAGCGCCAAAAGCAGCCGTCCAGGTCACCCGCCCTGCTTCGGAGAAAAACAAAACCGGTGGTGAGGTAAAAGCCAGCCTGTACGGCGTGCTGCACCTGACCCCCGCAGCCGGTGAAGCGCCTTTCGTGAAAGTCGGCGACAACGTCGAAGCAGGGCAAACCCTGGCGATTCTTGAAGCGATGAAGATGTTCCACCCGCTCAAAGCGCCTCACGCCGGCATTGTCGACGAGATCCTGGCCAGCGGCGGCACCGAGGTTGAATCCGGCCAGCCGTTGTTTCGCCTGGTTTGACCCCCCGTATTTTTTAGGTGCCCACAATGTTCAATAAAGTGCTGATCGCCAACCGTGGCGAAATTGCCCTGCGTATCCAGCGCGCCTGTCGGGGCCTGGGTCTGAAAACCGTAGTCGTGTACTCCGAGGCTGACCGCCACGCGCAATATGTCACCCAAGCGGACGAAGCCTTGTGTATTGGTCCCGCTGCACCGACCCACAGTTACCTGAACCAGTCAGCTCTGCTGTTTGCCGCGCAGGTCAGCGGCGCTCAGGCGATACACCCTGGCTACGGTTTTTTGTCCGAGAACCCCGACTTTGCAGAGCGCATTGAAGCAGCAGGTCTGACGTTTATCGGCCCCAGCGCTGAATGCATCCGCACCATGGGTGACAAGGTCGCCGCCAAGCGGGCCATGCGCGAAGCCGGTGTGCCTTGCGTGCCGGGGCCTGATTCGAGCATGTCCAGCGACCCGCAGGCGATTCTCGCCGTGGCCCGTGAAATCGGTTATCCGGTGATCGTCAAAGCCGCTGGCGGCGGCGGTGGCCGTGGTATGCGCGTTGTCCAGCAAGAAGCGGAATTACTCGACGCTATTGCCCTGACCCGGGAAGAAGCCCGTCTGGCCTTCGGCAACCCTGAACTGTACATCGAAAAGTTTCTCGGCCATCCGCGGCACGTGGAAATCCAGGTGCTGTGCGATGCCTACGGCAATGCCGTGTGGCTGGGCAGTCGCGACTGTTCGTTGCAACGTCGCCACCAGAAGGTCCTCGAAGAAGCCCCCGCTCCAGGCATCGATCCACAACTGATCGCACATGTGGGCGAACGCTGTGTGAAGGCCTGTCAGCAGATGGGTTATCGCGGCGTGGGCACCTTTGAGTTTCTCTACGAAGACGGCCAGTTCTTCTTCATTGAAATGAATACACGTTTGCAGGTCGAGCATCCGGTGACCGAGATGACCACTGGAATCGATATCGTTCAGCAGCAAATACGCATGGCCCGTGGGGAACGTCTGGAATTACGTCAGGCGGATATCGTCACCAGCGGTCACTCGCTGGAGTGCCGGATCAACGCCGAGGACCCGCTCAGCTTCATGCCGACGCCGGGGCAGATCACCCGCTGGGAAGTGCCCGGTGGCTTTGGTGTGCGCGTTGACTCCCACGTCACCACGGGCTATCGCGTACCGCCCTACTACGACTCGATGGTCGCCAAGGTCATCAGCCACGGCGCGACCCGTGAAGAAGCGCTGGCACGCATGCGTCTGGCGCTCAGCGAGCTGTACGTCGAAGGCATCTCCACCAACATCCCCTTGCACCGGGAAATCCTCGACGACCCCGCGTTCTGCGCCGGTGGCGTTGACATTCATCATCTTGAGCACTGGTTAAAGCAACGGAGCCCGCAATGAGCATCGCTCTCCCGGACACACGTCCGACCATCAGCTTGCTGGGTACCACTGCCCTGCTCTTCGAAGCGCCCGGCAGTCTTGATCTGGCCCCGCAACAACGGATCTGGGCCATGGCGCGGATGACTGAGCAATGGCCGGAAATCCGTGAATCGGTGCCGGGCATGAACAACCTGATGCTGACTTTCAACGTCCCGCCGCGCCACCTGAGCGCCTTGACCGAGCGTCTTCTGCAGGCTTGGGAAGCCAGCGAGCCGCTACCACTTGAGGGCCGGATCATCGAGTTGCCAGTGGTGTATGGCGGCGAGTTCGGTCCGCACATGGACGACGTAATCGCACACACCGGGCTGGACATTGAAACCATCGCGCACCTGCACAGCGAACCTCTGTACCCGGTGTATGCCCTGGGCAGCCACCCGGGCTACTGCTATCTGGGCGGCATGGATCCGCGAATTGCCACGCCACGGCGCAAAGTGCCGGTGCTGAGCATTGGCGCAGGCGCGGTGTCCATCGGCGGCGTGCAGACCGGAGTTTCTGCCTCCGCTGGCCCGAGCGGCTGGAACACCATTGGCCGCACCGAAATGGTGTTTTTCGACCCCGCTCAATCCCCTCCGGCGCTGTTACAGCCGGGGGATCTGTTGCGTTTTCGCATCGAGAGGATCATTCGATGATCGAGATTTTATCCGCCACGGCCCTGGCCACGGTTCAGGACCTGGGCCGCATTGGCAGTCTGGGCTATGGCGTGGGTACTTCAGGCGCCATGGACACACTGGCGGTAGCGACCGGCAATATTCTGCTGGGCAACGCCGAAGACGCAGCCGCCATCGAGATACCGGTGTTCCCTTTCGAAGTACGCCTGCTTGAAGACTGCGCCTTTGCCGTCACAGGTGCTGCCAGCGCGGCCGATCTGGACGGTGTCGGATTCCCGCCAAACTGGGTAATGCAGGGCTTGAAGGGTCAGACGCTGACGATCAATCAGCCGGTTGCTGGCTGCCGCGCTTACCTCTGTCTGGCCGGTGGCGTTGACGTACCGGTGGTGCTGGGTTCGCGCAGCACTCAGTTGCGTGGCGAATTCGGTGGTTTTCAAGGCCGGGCCTTGCAGCAAGGTGATCGACTGGCTGCCGCTGCGCCGGGACTTCTCGCCCGCGCAGTAGATTTTGGTGTACTGAGCCCGACTCATGCGCTGCCGCTCAGCGTTGACGGAGTTGTCGCCATGCGCGTTCTGCCCGCTGCGGAATATCAGGCATTCAAGGCTGATTCCCGCGCATCGTTCTGGAGCGATGACTGGAAGATCACCTCACAGAGTAACCGTTACGGTTTCCGCCTGGAAGGCACGCCGATCCTGCCCGAGCAGGCCATGGAAGTCCGCTCCCACGGCATCGTGCCTGGCGTGATTCAAGTGCCTCACGGCGGCCAGCCGATCATTCAGATGCGTGATGCCCAGCCCAGCGGCGGTTATCCGAAGTTTGGCACCGTGATTGAGGCGGATCTGTGGCGCCTGGGTCAGGCAGCGATTGGCAGCCGGATTCGCTTCATCGAATGCAGCTACGACCAGGCGCTGGATGCTCTTGAGGAAAATCAGGCTTATCTGGCTGATGTGCGACGTCTTGTGGCCCTGCAGAATCTGGCCCGGCGCTGAGGAGCGATGCATGAACATTGAACAGATTCGCCAGTTGGTCGCTGACCTGACCGCAGCCGGTTTGTCCGGTGCAGAAATCGATAAACCAGGTTTCAAGTTGAGTTTGAAGCGTGGTGTTTCAGCTGAGTACTCCAGTTCGACCGAGGCCTCGGAAAACCAGCCTGAGCCGGACGCGCTGCAGGTCAAGGCCAGCGGCGTAGGCAGGTTACTGCTGGCCCACCCGGACGACAGCATCGTGCTCGCGCCTGTCGGCAGTGACATTCAGCCCGGTCAACTGATTGCAATTCTGGCCGTTGGTACTTTGCTGCTGCCCGTGCGCAGTCAGCATGCCGGGCAGGTTTGCAGCGTACTTGTCGCCAATGACACGACCGTCAGTTACGGCCAGCCGTTAATCAGCCTCTTACCTTTCGACGCCGACGCGGTGCAACCATGAAGATTGATTTGAATGCCGATATGGGCGAAGGCTTCGGTGCCTGGCGCATGGGTGAAGACGAAGCGCTGATGGAGATCATTTCCTCGGCCAACGTTGCCTGTGGCTTCCATGCTGGCGACCCGCTGATCATGAACAACACGGCGCTGCTGGCCAAAGCCAGAGGCATCGATCTGGGGGCCCACGTCGGCTTCCCGGACCTGGCAGGTTTTGGCCGTCGGCAGATGAATATCGAGATCAAAGAGCTGTGCACCTATGTGACGTATCAACTCGGCTCGCTGGCCGCCATTGCCAGAGTCGCCGGGCATCACATGACTCACATGAGCTTTCATGGCGCGCTGGGCAACATGGTCGCTGCCGACGCCGACCTGGCGGCGCAGTTGATTCGCACCGTGGCGGCGTTTGATCCCGAGATCATCGTCAGCTCGTCCAGCAGCCGCGCCATTGAAACGGCTGCAAGCCAGACCAACCTGCGAGTTGCGACGACCTTTCTGGCGGATCGCGCCTATGACGACGACTGCCTCCTGGTGCCGCGCAAAATTGTCAATTCGGTGATCAAGGACCCTGCCGCCGTGTTGCAACGGGTTCGCCAATTACTCGAATACGGCACCGTGACGAGCATCAGCGGCAAGGTGATCAAGGTCAGCGCCTGTTCAATATTGCTGCATGGCGACACCCCTGGCGCAGTCGAACTGGCGAGAACCGTGCGTACTGAAATCGAATCCGCGGGTGGGCAGATCGTGCCGATCAGCCGGTTGATGGCGTAGGTGCGAGGTAAACAGTGCTCCTCCTGTGGGAGCTGGGCTTGCCCGCGATAAGTGCGCCGCAGATATCAGGTCAATCGCGTCCAGCCTTATCGCGGGCAAGCCCAGCTCCCACAAAGGCTGCATTCCAAACACAAGGATTGCATTGCAACTCAAGCCGTTCCAGGCGCACCAGACGTCATAAGAGACGCTTATAGCCACACAGCCATTCCGTCTTGGTCGTCAGGGTTGGTGCTGGATAGAGTCGATACATCAGCAACACCAGACCGTATTTAACGTTCACCGGACAGACCGGTGAACCAATGGATTCAGAGGTACACGCAATGCCATTTTCCGATTACAAAACCGCGCTGGTCACCGGCGCTTCTTCCGGGATCGGTGCCGCCGTGGTCGAGCGCCTGTGTCAGGAAGGCATTGAAGTCCACGCCATTGCCCGCAGCGCCGACAAGCTCGCTGAACTGGCGGCACGCACCGGTTGCATCGCCCACGCGATCGACGTGACCGATCTGCCGGCCCTGACCGCGCTGTTCGAACAACACAGCTTCGACATCCTGGTCAACAACGCAGGTGTGGATCGTCCGGGCTCAATCCTTGCTGCGGACGCTGAAGGCATCGACTTCCTGATCGACGTCAACCTGCGCGCAGTGCTGCATCTGGCCCGTCTGGCGCTGCCCGGCATGGTCGAGCGTGACAGCGGCCATATCATCAACATCAGTTCCATCGCCGCGGCCTACAACTTCGGCGGCAACTCCACGTATCACGCGACCAAAGCAGCCGTGAGCATGCTCTCGCGCCAGCTGCGTATTGACGCATTCGGCAAGCGTGTCCGGGTCACCGAAGTCTGTCCGGGCCGGGTTGCCACTGACATCTTTGCCCACGTGCATGGCGACTCAGAAGAAACCTACAAACGCTTCGTCGAAGGTTTCGAATTGCCGGTGGCCGCGGACATCGCCAATGCCATCGCCTTCGCGATCGCGGCCCCGGTTGCAGTAAACATCGGCCATATGGAAATCACCCCGACGCTGCAAGTCCCCGGCGGTCTGTCCACGGCCCGCCCGCAGGACTATCAGGGTTGAGTTCAGCCCAGGCGACCAGAACGGACTGATCCGTCAATGCGCTCTTTTGGCCAGGCCAGCGCCTGGCATTTTTTCTGCCCCTACCAATGCCGATAGGGATTGACCATGAATGACTTCGATCTAGCCCCGATCCTCACCGGCGAATATGCCGAGCTGATCGTCAAGGGCATCGAAATGACGTTGCAACTGGCGCTGTTCGCCTGGTGCCTGGCAATGCTGCTCGCGCTGGTTCTGGTGACGGTGCGCCTGACCGGCAACAAATACGCCAATGGTCTGGTGGCGGCCTATGTTTCCTACCACCGCAACGTGCCGACGCTGGTGCAATTGATGCTCTGGTATTTCGGTATTCCAACCTTGCTGTCGACCTCCACTCAGATCTGGCTCGCGGGTTACAACACTGAGTATCTGTTTTCGGTCATCGCGCTGGGCCTCTGTCAGGCCGCCTACTTCAGCGAAGACATTCGCAGCGGCCTGCGCGCCATCCCATCCGGACAAACCGAAGCGTCACGGGCGCTGGGCATGGGCTACGTGCGTTCGATGCGTTACGTGATCCTGCCGCAGGGGGTGCGCAACTGCCTGCCTTCATTGATCAACCACACCGTGCTGCTGTTCAAGAACACCAGCCTGGCCATGGCCATTGGCGTGATGGAGTTGACCTACGCCACTCGCGAAGTCGAGAACTACACGTTCCGCACCTTTGAATCCTTTCTGGTCGCCTCGGTGGTGTACCTGGCCTTTTCGCTGCTGCTGATGGGCTTGGGTGCCCTGCTGGCCAAGCGATTCAACAAAGCCCTGGCGAGGTAAGCGAGCATGTTCGATATCTTCACGATCCTTCAACAGAACTGGACGCTGTTCCTTATTGGTCAATACCCGCACGGGCCACTGGGCGGTCTGGCGGCGACGTTGATTCTGGCGATTCTGGCGCTAGTTTTCGCCTTCCCGCTAGGCCTGTTGCTGGCCATGGCGCGGATTTCCCCATGGGCCCCGCTGCGCTGGTTTTCGACCGTCTGGGTCTATGTACTGCGCGGCATCCCTCTGCTGATGGTGATTTTCTGGACCTACTTCCTGGTGCCGCTGCTGATCGGCCACAACATCACCGGTTTCACCACCATGCTGTGCACATTGGTGATCTACCAGAGCGCCTATCTGAGCGAAATCATTCGCGGCAGCATTCAGGCGTTACCAGCCGGCCAATACGAAGCGTCCCGGGCACTGGGCATGGGCTATATGCGCACTACCCTTTGGGTGATCTTGCCTCAGGCACTTTACAACGCCCTGCCCAGCCTGCTCAGCCAGTTCATTTCGATTATCAAGGAAACCTCGCTGGGCTACGTGATCAACGTGCAGGAAATCACCTTTGCCGCCAATCAGGTAAACAACCAGTTGCTGACCAAGCCATTCCAGGTGTTTTTCATCCTTGCTGTCATCTACTACCTGCTGTGTTTCGCCCTGACCCATCTGGCCGACTGGCTGGAGCGGCGCATTGCCCGCAAGCGTCTGGGCACCGTCACCGCTGCCGCCGTCGACAGCCCTTTGCTGACCCCCATTAATTGAAGAGGGCTGACTCATGCGTCCAATGATCATGTTTTCCAACGTCAACAAGTGGTACGGCGAGTACCAGGCGCTGACCAACCTCACCGCACAAGTGAACACCGGTGAAGTGGTCGTGCTGTGCGGGCCTTCGGGCTCGGGCAAATCAACCCTGATCCGTACAGTCAACCGCCTGGAAGACATCCAGAAAGGCCAGATCCTGTTCGACGGCCAGGACGTGAACGGCACCGACGCCAACGTCAATCGCCTGCGCAGCCGGGTGGGCTTCGTGTTTCAGAGCTTTAACCTGTTCCCGCATCTGTCGGTGCTGGACAACATCATCCTGTCGCCGACCAAGACCCTCGGGCTCAAGGGGTCGGCTGCCAGGGAACGCGCCATGCAGTTGCTGGACCGTGTGGGCCTGGCGCATAAGGCTGGCGCTTATCCGGCGCAACTGTCCGGTGGTCAGCAACAGCGAGTGGCGATTGCTCGCGCACTTGCCATGGAACCACCGGTGATGCTCTTCGACGAGCCCACCAGCGCCCTCGACCCGGAAATGGTCGGCGAAGTGCTGAGCGTCATGAAAGGCCTGGCCAAAGACGGCATGACCATGATGTGCGTGACCCACGAGATGAATTTCGCTCGAGAAGTGGCTGACACCATCTGGTTCATGGACGCCGGGCAAATCCTGGAAAAAAGCGACCCTGAGAGCTTTTTCAGCCAACCCCAACACCCTCGCGCCCAGCGTTTCATCGCTGACCTGCGGGCGCACTGATATTTAAAAACTGCCGCTGGACCTGCTCTTAACTCATCCTGAATTTCTGGAGTTTCCCATGCGTATCAAGCATTTGTTCGCCGCTGTAGCTTTGAGTCCCTTGGCAGTCACTGTCGCCCACGCCGACCAACTGAGCGACATCATGGCCAAGCAGTCGTTGAGCTGCGGCGTGTATGCCGATGTCCCGCCATTCTCCGCGCCAGACCCGAAAACCCGTGAACTGGTAGGCATGGACGTGGATCTTTGTACCGCGCTGGCAAAAAAGCTGGGCGTCAAGCTGGAGCTCAAGCCGATGTCGGTTGAAGCACGGATTCCCGAAGTAAAAATGGGCCGCGTTGACGTCCTGTTCGCCAACCTCGCGTACACCAAAACCCGCGCCGACCAGATCCAGTTCAGCGATCCGTACTACATTGCCAAGGAAACCCTGGTGGTTCACGCGGCCAATGCCGACAAGGACAAGGCGTTCTTCAAGGGCAAGCGCATCAGCTCGACCAAGGGCTCGACTTCTGAACAGTCGATCCGCATCGCCGAGGCCATTCCAGTGACCTTCCAGGACACAGGTTCGGCCTACATGGCGTTGCAGCAGAACAAGGTTCTGGGCCTGGTCACCAACACCATGACTGCCATCAAACTGGTCAATCAGGCCAAGGCGTCCGGCATTGAACTGGCCATTGCCAAAGAGCCCATGGCCCTTGAGCCGATCGGTGCCGGTATGCGCAAGGATGAGCCCGCCTTCCTCGCCAAGGTCAATGAATCACTGAAAGCCATGGACGACGCCGGTGAAATCGACGCCATCTGGGAACGCTGGATCGGCCCGAACACCGAATACAAAATGGTCCGCGAAGACAAAGTGCAGAGCCTGAGCGCACTGAAGTTTGATCCGTTGCCGTAGTTGGATGGATCTAACCTGCAGGATTTCGCAGGACCTGTAGGACCTGTAGGACCTGTAGGACCTGTAGGACCGGCTTTAGCCGGGAGGGCATTATTTCCAACGAAGAAAACTCGGTGAATGTCCCGACGCCCTCCCGGCTAAAGCCGGTCCTACGGGATTGCAGGCAGCATGAAATCTCCCACAAGGATAGAAGACTGTCAGTCTCTTACCGATACCCCCGCGCCTGCAAATCAAACAGCTCGGCATAGCGGCCGCCCGCCGCCACCAGGCTGGCGTGATCGCCCCGCTCCAGTACCCTGCCCTGATCCAGCACCACGATATGATCGGCGTTGCGCACACTGGAGAACCGGTGCGAAATCAACAGTGTCATGCGCCCCTTGGCGTAATCGCGGAAATGATCAAATACCGCCGCTTCCGCCCCGGCATCCAGTGCAGCGGTCGGCTCGTCGAGAATCAGAATGTCTGCGTTACGGCGCATGTAAGCCCGGGACAAGGCGATCTTCTGCCACTGTCCCCCTGACAGCTCCTGCCCGCCTGCAAACCACCGACCCAGTTGCGTGGCATAGCCTTTGTCCAGGCGCTCGATGAACTCCGCTGCCATGCCCTGACTGGCTGCATCGCGCCAACGATTCTCTTCGCCAAACGCATCGATATCGCCAACTCCGAGGTTTTCTCCGACCACAAACTGGTAGCGAATGTAATCCTGGAAAATAACCCCGATGCGCCGTCGCAGTGCATCTTCGTTCCAGTCATTAAGATCGCTGCCGTCGAGCAGGATGCGCCCCTGATTGGGCCGATAAAGGCGGGTCAGCAATTTGATCAACGTCGTCTTGCCAGAGCCGTTCTCGCCGACCAGTGCCACGCTGCGACCCGGCGCCAAATGCAGGTCGATGTTCTCCAGCGTTACGTGGCTGGAGCCGGGATAACTGAAGCTCACGCGTTCAAAACGCAGACCATCGCCTGGCAGCACACCCTCGGTGATATGGCCGGTTTCCACCGGCACCGGTTGCCCGAGGTATTCGTACAGATCGGCGAGGTACAAACCGTCCTCGTACAGTCCGCTGATTGCGCTAAGGCTGCTGCTGACGGCGCTTTGTCCCTGCTTGAACAGCACCAGGTACATGGTCATCTGCCCCAGGGTGATCTTCCCGTGCACCGCGTCGATCACGATCCAGGCATAGGCCAGATAAAACGCGCTGGTGCCCAACAGTCCCAGCAGAAAGCCCCAGCCATCGCGGCGCAGGGTGAGCTTACGGTCTTCGGCATACAACCGCTGGAAGGTGTCGCGATAACGCTGCATCAGCAAGGGACCGAAGCCAAACAGCTTGACCTCCTTGATGTAGGTTTCGTGGGAAAGCAGCGTCTCGATGTAATTCTGCTGACGGCTTTCAGGAGCGCGACGAGTGAACAGCCGAAATGCATCGCCCGAAAAATGCGCCTCGGCAAAGAACACCGGCAAGGCACCGACCACCAGAATCAACAGGGCCCACGGCGAAAAATGCACCAGCAAAATGCCGAAGCTGACCAGCGAAATCAGGTTCTGGATCAAGCCCAGGGATTTGGTCACCAGCGCTAAAGGCCGGGTGGAAGCCTCGCGACGGACCCGCACCAGCTTGTCGTAAAACTCGGAGTCTTCGAACTGGATCAGCGACAGGGTCTGGGCTTTCTCAAGAATCAGCGTGTTGACCTTCTGCCCCAGTTGCACCCGCAACAGCGATTGCTGCACGGACAACGCGCGCTGCGTCCCAGCCAGCAACGCCAGCACCCCTGCCTCCATCAACACATAACGCAGCGCCGGCCACAATGGCGCATCGCCCGCCGCGGCATGCAACTGCATGGCAGCCACTACGGCATCGACTATGCGCTGGCCCAGCCAGGCCGCCAGAGCAGGTAGTACACCCGCCATCAAGGTGGCGACGATCAAGCCTAGCGACAAACCTCGGGACGTGGTCCAGACCAGTCCCATGGCACGGCGCGCCTGATCGAGAAAAGCGGTGAAACGACTGACAACGGGCATGCTTGGGGGGACTCTGAATGGCTGGGTTGATAAACGTTTGTGGAAATCCTGTGGGAGCGAATTCATTCGCGAAGGCGGTATTTCAACCACAAATTTTCATTGGTTTTACGACCCCTTCGCGAATGAATTCGCTCCCACGGATATGCGATATACCGTGAAATATGCGAACGCAGCACGACACCTACGCTCCAAGGCTAAGCTCACATCATAAGCCCCGAGGACGTGCACCATGGAAGACACCTACAACCTGCAGCGTTTCGTCGATGCGCAAGACCCGGTATTCGAGCAGGTGCTCAAAGAGCTCAGCGCCGGCCGCAAACAAAGCCACTGGATGTGGTTCGTGTTCCCGCAAATTGCCGGACTGGGTCATAGCGAAATGGCCCGTCGGTATGCCATAACCTGCCTGGATGAAGCCCAGGCCTATCTCGCGCATCCACTCCTCGGAGCACGTCTGGAGCAATGCGCGAAAATCATCGAACCACAATTGCAACGGACGGCACGGCAGATATTCGGCTCCCCCGATGATCTGAAGCTCCACTCAAGCATGACTCTTTTCGCTATCGCTGGACCTCAACGCAAAGTGTTTCAAGGCGTACTCGACACCTTCTTTGATGGCACGCACGATGCCAACACTCAGGGAAAAATCAGCAATCGCAGTGATTGAACTATCAGAACGCCACTAGTGTCATAGCGCTATCACCCATGGAGCGCTTTATGGCAGTTAGCCGACACTTCGAGATCCGCTACAGGATCCACGGGCAAGTAAAACTGTTCGTACAAATTGATTCGCAAATGACTGACTCCGATGCCTGGTATTACGCCTGCCTGCACGCAGGTATCGGCGTACTGCACAATCAGTCTCCGCCCCCCGAAGAGATTATCCTGCTCAGGCATCATGCGGAACGCTCGGGATTGACCGACGTCAGTTGGCAGGAACAAACCTAACGTCCTGCCCGCTGCACGCATCGCTCGCGCCGATCATCAACCCGCTCGGCGAACCACGCGGTGGTCAGGTCGCGGGTGATCTTCGGACTCTGCAGCGTGATACCCGGCAGGATCGCCCTTGGCAACGGTTTGCCTGCGGCCTGCTCGGCGAGTTCGAAGACCCGCTCGTACACTTCAGTCTTCTGGAAATCCAGCGTATCGCCCTGCTTGAGCTGGCTGAAAATCGCCGAATTGCTCATATCCAGACGCTTGCCCAGCGAGCGAATCGCCAACTCGGTGGCGCCGGGTGACGTGGAGTCGTAGCGAATCAAGTCACCGTCCAGCGCCAGCTTGATGCCCGTTGCGCGGCTGACGGCACTCTGGAACGCCGCATTGCGACTGGCGTACCAACCGGCATTGAAATCGGCGAAGCGATAAAGCGACTGCGGATAATCAGCCGGGTAGCCGAGCAAATGGGCGATCCCGAAATACATGCCGCCACGTCGGCTGAATACTTCGCGGCGAATCGTGCCGTCAACCGGGTATGGATAACCCTTGGCCTGTTTCTCGGCGAAGGCGATGCTTACCTGCATAGGCCCGCCCGTATGTACCGGGTTCAGGCTGCCAAACAGCGTCTGCCCCAAAGGCACCATGCCAATAAAATCATCAAAGATCGCGCTGAGGTCCTTCTCGGTGCGTGCAGCCTCCAGTCGCGCGGCATAGGTTTTGCCGTCAGGCGAGCGGATTTTCAACGCACGGTTAATCAGCATCTGCGGAATGTGCAATCGGGCGGCGCGGCGATCTATTTCGCCCCGAGCGATTCTCGCCATCCCCGGTACGGCCGGATCAACTTGATAGGTGGATTCCTGTTCTGTAACTGCCAATACAGAACACAGGTTTTCCGCGCTGGGTTCCAGTTCCTGCGCGGCAAAGGCCGTCTGAATATCCGCAGCCCAGCCTTCCCGGTCCGGCGTTTTGGCGGGCATCAGACGCACAATCTGCGCACGGACTTGACCCGGCGTCAGTTCCGGAGCCTGCTGAGTGCGTTGAGTGCCGCAAGCAGCCAGCAACAACCCGCCGAACGCGATCAGTAAGGGTTTGAGCACAGTAGAAATGTCGAGCGAATACCCGAAAACCGGCAGCGATGATCGATTCAAAAGCATGCATCCCCTGGCACTGCTGAAAATTGGAATCAGCCCCATGGCCGCTGATTCGAATTCAATAGACCTGCGTAACAGCATGAATGCTCGGAGATTTCCTGAACAGCGATAAATCCGCGGTCAGAACACCGACCATTCGATGCGCGAACTGAGCTTTTCCAACGCGGCCATGCCCGCGAGAGAGTTGCCTGCCGCATTGAGCTCGGGGGACCAGACGCACACCGTGAAACGTCCAGGCACTACGGCCACGATGCCTCCACCTACCCCGCTCTTGCCCGGCAAACCCACCCGGTAGGCAAAGTTGCCTGCCTCGTCATAAAGCCCGCTGGTGGCCATGATTGAGTTGAGTTGCTTGGTCTGTCGAGCACTGAGAATTTGCTCACCGCTGTGCACGCAATAGCCTTGATTGGCGAGGAAGCCAAAGGCGCGGGCCAGATCGACGCAGCTCATGCTCAAGGCGCAGTGATGGAAGTAGCTGCGCAGGACCGCTTCAACTTCGCCGTGGAAGTTATCGAAGGACTTCATCAGGTAGGCCGCAGCTGCGTTTCGTGAACGGTGCTGATATTCGGACTCGGCGACTTTGGAGTCGGAAATGATCTCGGGGTTACCGCACAGACGACGCACGAAGTCACGCATCGACAACGCGGGTGCCGCGAAGCGTGACTGGTTGATATCACAGATAACCAACGCCCCGGCGTTGATGAAGGGATTGCGTGGCCGACCGCGTTCGAACTCCAGTTGCACCAGCGAATTGAACGGCTGACCGGAGGGCTCATGGCCCAACCGCTGCCAGATTTCCTCGCCGGAGTGGCCGATGGCCTGAACCAGGCTGAAGACCTTGGAAATACTCTGGATAGAAAAGCGCGTCTCGGCATCGCCCGCACAATACAGCTCACCATCGTTGCCATATACGGCAATGCCCAATTGATTCGCAGGCACGTCGCCCAGCGCCGGAATGTAGTCGGCGACCTTGCCCGTTCCGATCAAGGGACGTACTTCATCGAGTATCTCGTTCAGCAACTTCTGCATGGATGCGCTCATTGTTTTTGGGACCGCATGCTAGACGATCAATCGGCGAAGCGCATCACACAGGTCACCTGTTGACTTGCAGGTTACGAGGCCAGCGATGGCGATCTGTCTGATACACCGCTATCGCGGCCTCGCGGTGCTCGTGCGCTCCTACAGGCTTGGGTCAGCTCAGAAATGCAAATGGCTGGGGGACTACAGGATGCAGTTCAATCCGGGGGATTCCTGGCTCAAGCCCCAGTACTCAATTCCCCACGCAGGGATTCCTGACTCAGTAGATCACGCCGCCAGGCGCGGTAGCCGTAGAACGCAAGTACCACAAACCCCGCATACAATCCGGCAGTCAGATCCAGATCGCGGTGCAGGTACATGCCGACATAGACGCAGTCGAGAACGATCCATAGCCACCAGCTCGCGACGTATTTGCGTGCTGCCCAAACGCTGGCGACTAGGCTGAAAGCTGTCAGCGATGCGTCCAGCCACGGAACGACGGCGTCGGTAAAGTGGGCCATCAGACTGCCGAGAAGCACGGCTGCCATCGCACCGACGATCAGGTTCAACACCGCCGTTTGCAGCGGCAGGCGCGCCACATGCACCTTGCCATTGTCCAGCCCGCCCTGACTCCAGCACCACCAGCCGTAGCCTTGAAGGAAGGCAAAAATCACCTGCAGCAGCATGTCCGAATAAAGCTTTGCGTCGTAGAAAATCCACGCATACAACAACACCGCCACCACACTCACCGGCCAGCACCAACGAATGCGCCGGGCGGTGAGCCACACACCGATGATGTTGATGAGCACCGCGATTATTTCCAGTGTTGACATGGTTTGCCCCTCGGCTTGCTGGCAAAAAGCACCAGCCTGGAAAGCATTAGCGTTGTTGTTATTGCTGGAGATCCAGCGCCTGTTGTTTAAGCTCGCGTTTGCGCGTCATCGGCAGATCTTCCTGATCACCGTAAGGTGCGCTGTACCATTTGCCATAAGTCGGATTAGGCAGCAGGAACCAGCGCTGTCCCAACCAGGCCAGATAAGGCGCGGCAGCCTTGCGTTGTGCAGCCAGGTTATTGCTGTCGGCCTGGATGAAATCACCAAATGAATCCCCTACCAGCATCAATACCCGTGCATGGCTGGCGACCCATTGGCGGCGGCAGGTCTTGCCATAGCCGTCCTTTTCACAGCCACCAGTGGGCGTCGCCGCCGCCAGAACCTGCTGCGCATCGTCCACCGGAAAACCACGCAGGCGCAGGTTCTTCACGGTGGCCGCCACTTGTGAATGCTCCCGATTGGTCAGGTAATACACCTTGACGCCACGCTGAGCGGCGGCCTGCAGGAAACCCACCGCCCCCGGCAAATCCTGAGCTTTGGCCTCGTCCACCCAGACATTCCAGCGATCATAGGAATAAACCTGATCGTTGCGAATATCCCGCGCGTTAAGCGGAATGTTATCCAGCAGGGTTTCGTCGATATCAACGATCACCGCTGGCGGCAACCCGGTCAGGTTACGCGGTGCTTGCGGCAAGGCATCCCAGGTCGGATCGGCCAGTGCGACATCGAGTTGCCGCGTGGCGCTGTCGAACACCTGCCGGTAAATCAACTCGTGCTCGATGGACGTCTGCGTCCACAGCACGGCATCCAGTTGATCATTGGCGGGTGGCCGTTGCTGGCACCCGGCGAGTGCAGCGCACAGTACCAACGCGCCACTGATAAAGAACTTGCCCATGCTTGACCTCAGAAATTCACAGTGGCCGACACTCGCGCAGTACGCGGTGCGCCGGGGAACAGATAGCCGTCGCCCGCAGACTCGCCCACATCACGCCAGTAACGCTTATCGAACAGGTTGTCGACAGTCAGGCGCAGCACCGTGTCATAGCCCTCGACCTTGGTGCTGTAACGGCCGCCCATATCAAACACCGCATAGTCGTCGACCTTCACGCTGCCTTGTCGGTTGGCGTACTTGCTGCCGCTGTACTGCACTCCGCCCAACAAGGCAAGCCCATTAAAACCGGGAATACTGTAATCACCGTGCAGGGCGGCACGCAGTTTGGGTACGTTGAGCGCCTGATGATCGTCGTAGGCGTCGGTGCCGCTGCCAGTGACACGTGCCCGAATCGCGGCGACGCTGGCCGATACTTGCAGATTCGAAGTCACTCGACCATTGGCAGACAGTTCAAGCCCGGTATTTTTTTGCTTGCCTTGCTGCACGTAGGTCAAGGTCCCGTCGTCGTTGGGACGGTTGTACTGGTAGTCCTGAGAGATCTGGAACAGCGCGGCGGTCAGGCTCAAACGCTGCCAGTCGTGCTTGACCCCCAACTCGATCTGCCGGGATGTCGTCGGTGGCAGAATCTCATCGGCGTTGGTGCTGAACCAGGACGCCTCGCCGCCCAACGACAAGCCTTTGCTGTAGCTGATGTACAGCGCAGTGTCCGGACGCGGTTTGTAAATCAGTGCCGCCTGAGGCAGAAACTCCGCCCGTTGGGTATGCCGGGTGGTGGCGCCTGCCTCGTCATAGGTTTTTTCGTCAAGACGAACTTGCCGCCCGCCCAGCACGGTTTGCCACTGCTCGTTGAAGCTGATCCGGTCGGTGGCGAACAGGCCGTACTGACGGCTGTCGAGGTGACGGTAAGTGTGGCCCGCCTCCCCCGAAAATGGCTCGAAAGTATCCGGAGTGGTGCCGATTACCCCGCTGCCAATGAACTCGTTGAGTGCATCACGACGGTCCACCACACGGCGGAATGCTGTAGTTCCGAACGTGAGTTCATGCTTGAGAAATCCGCTGTCGAACTGCCCGCTGATTGCGGCCTGGGCTTCGTCATTGCGACGCGTATCATCAGGGCTGCGGTAGTCCGAGATATCGTACTCACCTTCCGGGCTGAAATAGTTCGCGACGTTCACGCCTGCGCAACTGGCCGAGCCATAACAGCCCCAGGCGAAGGTGCTGTAGTCATCGATCACTACACGACTGCGGGAAGCGCTGAAACTGGCTTTCCATGAATCGTTGAAGCGGTACTCATAAAGCCCGTCAAGGTTCAGCGACTGGATACCCACCGGGTTGGACCAACTCTGGTAGCCCAGCAGATCACGGGGATCAGGTTTATGCGGAACTCTGGTGCCGCCCAGCAACTGGTAACCCGGCACGGAACGCTGTTCGCGGTTCTGGTACTCGGCATTCAGTTGCAAAAGACTGTCTGGGCTGATGTTCCAGTCCACCGCCAGCGAGGCGAAATCACGTTTGCCGTCGGCGTGATCCACGTAAGAACGAATGTCCTCATGCGCCAGGTTGGTACGAATACCGAACTGCCGCTCGCTGCCGAACCAGCCACCCAGATCCGTAGCCAGGTAACGCTCACCCTGCTCATTGGTCGAGACAGTGACGGAACGTACATCTTCCGGACGCTTGCTCACGTAATTGACCACACCACCGGGCTCTGACACACCACTTTGCAAACCCGCAAGGCCCTTGAGCAATTCAACCTGCTGCTTGTTTTCCAGCGCGACGTTCTGCTCGCCGGTGATCGTCCGGCCGTTTATTTTGTAGCTGCTGGCAGAATTAAGGGCAAAACCGCGGACCACGAAATTTTCGTAGTAACCGACTGGCGCATAACTCTCGCCTACCGAAGCGTCGTTACGCAGCACTTCACTGAGCAGCCTGGCCTGCTGATTCTTGAGTCGTTGCTCGGTGATTACGGCAATCGACGCCGGTGTGTCCAGCAAAGGCGCTGGGCCAAAACCGCCCACCGTGGCCTCAATGGCCTGATAGCCAGCGTCTTGCTCGCCGTTGACCGTGATCGCGTCCAGCAGCACGCCGCTATTTGCGGCTGTACCCTCTTCTGCCCACGCCGCCCCCGCCAGCCAACCATTGCCCACGCCACAGGCCATCAACACACCAATTCTCAACAGATTTGGCGAAAACCTCGGCGCGGGTGACTCAGACATTCGATAAGACATAACCATGAAAGCTCCTTTGTGGGCGCTGTATACCGACGCTTTATGCCGGACGCAAGCGCGAGGCCTGCAAACAGTGCGTTACAACTGGATTTTTCAAGGAGAGAAGACGTCAGGCAGGGGGAATGCGATCGGTAGGAGCCTGGCTTCATGCAGGTGACATGTAAACACAATTTCCGTGGGTGCTGCCCCGGTGTCCATGGCGCCGCGCTGTATCGTGGCAAACATAGGACCTGTAGGAGCTGCCGAAGGCTGCGAAGCATTCATCCTGACACACCGCGATCGCAGCCTTCGGCAGCTCCTACAGAAAACGCATTTCAATCCACTAGATTACATGTTGCTTTATTAGAGCGAATTCATTCGCGAAGGGCCGGTACATTCCCAACTTGGGTATTGTCCCGAATGAAAGCGGTCCCCCGGGTCCAACATAAGCCTGAAATCATGACCAACCTGTATGCGGTGCTTGCCCGCAATACAGGCGCTGGAAAGCTATCGTCAAACCCGCGATTGACGCCCAATAAACGGATGACTTGGATCGTTATAGCCCGGGGTCGAAGAATGCCCGGTAACCACCAGTTCATTCACGAAAGCCTCGTCTTCGGCCGTGAACCCGTAGTTCAGCGCGGGCACGTAGTCATTCCACTGTTCTTCGGTACGCGGGCCTGCAATGGCCGACGTCACCAGCTTGTTGTTGAGCACCCAGGCCAACGCGAATTGACCGGACGTAATACCCCGTGCTGCGGCGTGGTCCTTGACTCGCTGAGCCAGATCCAGCGATTCGGCACGCCATTCGGTCTGTTGCAGACGCGGGTCGTTGCGTCCAGCCCGGGTACCTTCGGCCGGTGGCTGGCCCGGATCGTACTTGGCGGTCAATACCCCACGGGCCAGCGGGCTGTAAGACACCACGCCAATTCCGTAGTACTCGGCAGCAGGCAAGTGTTCAACTTCAATCTGACGGTTAGCCAGGTTGTACAGCGGCTGAGTGGCAGCAGGACGCTCGATGCCCATCAGATCTGCAGTACGGCTGAACTCTGCGAGTTTCCAGCCACGGTGGTTCGACAAACCATAAGATCGGATCTTGCCCGCCCGGATCAGATCCGACAGCGCACGCAGGGTTTCTTCCACCGGCACGCTGTCGTCCTCGCGATGCAGATAAAGCAAGTCGATGTAATCGGTGTTCAAACGCTTGAGGCTGGATTCCACAGACTGAATGATGCTGGGCCGCGATGCGCCACGATCATTGGGTGCCCGGCCACCGGGATTAGGGTTACCAAACTTGGTAGCCAGAACCCAGTGCGAACGACGCTCCGCGATCAATCGGCCGACTACTTCCTCGGATACTCCGCCGTTGTAGTTATTGGCGGTGTCGATGAAATTGATGCCCTGTTCAAAGGCCTTGTCGACAATCCGCTTTGCGACCGCATCATCGGTCTGCTCACCAAACATCATGGTGCCCAAGGTAAGTGGCGAGACCCTGACACCATTACGGCCAAGGTTGCGGTATTCGATAGCGCTCATGGGTGCTCCAGAAATGGGTTGATGACTTCGGCGTTGAGTTGGCTCGCCCTGCAAGATACTCCTGAAACAAATGCATGGGGATGCCAATCGCAGCCTTCGGCAGCTCCTACAGATTCAATGTTCGCCGCGAGACAGCGCGGTGTCGGGGGCGCACAGCGAGCTCATACAGAAAATGTATTTCCAGTTCAAAGGGTTAGATTTTGCGAGGAGAACTTCAGTCAACATCAAGCTCTTGCAGCCACTGACGGCTGAGCCTTGTGCAGATTGAACAGCGTCACAGCAGGATCGCGGCGGTATTCACTTGGCGTGAGCTGCATCTCATAACGGAAATGCCGGTTGAAGTTGGACAGGTTGCTGTAACCCACTTCGAAGCAGACATCGGCCACTGACATTGGCGTCTGCACCAGCAATCGGCAGGCCCGTTGAATTCTCAGTTTGCGCATCAGGTCGATGAAGCCATGGCCCGTAACGCGTTTGAAAAAGCGTGAAAAACCCGGCTCGCTCATGTGCAAGCGATCAGCAATGACTGAAACCCGGATATCGCCCGTCAGCTCGGCCTGCAAGTATTCAAAGGCTTTGTGAATACGCTCGGCACTTTTTGCATCAAGGGTAGGCGCATAACACGCGCTGGCCAGAAGTTTCGTGTGAGTCGGCGGCGCATTGAGCAGCACGCCCAGCAACTGCAGAAACAACACCAGGCGCTGTAATCCCTGCTCAGGTCCAATGGCTTCGAGTAACCGGGCGGCTTCGATGGCCGTCCCGCCAGTGAACTCAATGCCCCGTCTGGCCCGCTCGAACAGGGACTGTAAATGGCCAAGTTCGGGCAACAACTGGCGCAGTTTCAACAATGATCCACCGTCGAATTGCAGGACCACATCCCGCCCTTGCAAATATTCGTGCGGTGCCAGGTCCCCCATCCAGTCATGAGGCAAATCCGGACCGATCAGAGCAACGTGCCCGGCACTGAATGCGCCGATATAGTCACCCGCCACCAGTTTGCCGCTGCCACGACGGATGAGATGGATTTCAAACTCAGGATGGTGATTCCAGCGTGCCAGTGAGTAAGGATAATCGTGTTCATACCAGCGAAAGCTCTGCTCAGGCTGCGGCAGAATAATCTCCAGTTCAGCCGGTGAGTGCTCAAAAAGACTCGTGAGACTTTCAGCCATGATCCGCTCCTTTTTATTGTCATTGTGAGCTTGGTGATAACACGCACCATACGCCCGTCACGATCCCCTGCTCCACCTCAAACTGACCGGCGACTGATACTTTTTTAACCCTGAGATGATTCGACTGTCGCGGTTAAAAAAGTATCAACACGCCGTCCCCATTGCGTTTGCCGGGAATTCTGGCAACTGCTGTAATCGGCCCGTAGCCTCCTGCTGATCCGGATGTGATCAGTGAGGGCATAAAACAACAATAAGAATTCCGCGCCACAGGCGTGGAGTGGAGAGCATCATGCAAATGATCCCGAAAGCGCTCCTTCTGTCCGCTGGTCTGGCGTTTATCGCGTCCAGTCAGGCCGCCGAAACCATCACCATCACCATCGCCACCGTCAATAACAGCGACATGATCCGCATGCAGCGGCTGTCGAAAGTCTTTGAGGAGCAGCACCCCGACCTCAAACTCAATTGGGTGGTGCTGGAAGAAAACGTCCTGCGCCAACGGCTGACCACGGACATTGCCACTCAGGGTGGCCAGTTTGATGTATTGACCATCGGCACTTATGAAACGCCGCTTTGGGGCGCCAAAAACTGGCTCGAACCCATGAAGGACTTACCATCTGACTACGATCTGGAAGATATCTTTCCCTCGGTGCGCCAAGGCCTATCAGTTGATAACACGCTTTACGCCCTGCCCTTTTATGGCGAAAGCACAGTGACTTATTACCGCACTGATCTGTTCAGGCAGGCCGGCTTGAGCATGCCGGAACATCCGACCTGGACCCAGCTCGGCGAATTTGCAGCAAAACTTCATCACCCTGATAAAGAACAGTACGGCATGTGCCTGCGCGGTAAATCCGGCTGGGGCGAAAACATGGCACTGCTGACTACCATGGCCAATAGCTTCGGCGCGCGCTGGTTCGATGAGCAATGGCAACCTGAACTGACAGGGCCCGAGTGGACAGCGGCCGCCAACTATTACGTCAATACGCTCAAGAACTACGGACCGCCCGGTGTTTCAAGCAACGGTTTCAATGAAACGCTGGCCTTGTTTAACAGCGGCAAATGCGCGATCTGGGTAGATGCGAGCGTCGCGGGGTCCTTCACAACCGATAAAGAACAAAGTCGGGTGGTAGACAGCGTGGGCTTTGCCCCGGCTCCGGTTGAAGTTACTGACAAGGGTTCTTCGTGGCTGTATGCGTGGTCGCTGGCGATCCCCGCTACCTCCAGACATAAAGACGCGGCCAAAGCCTTTATTACCTGGGCGACCTCCAAAGAATACATTCAACTGGTCGCGCAGAAGGATGGCATCACCAACGTACCGCCAGGTACTCGCGCCTCCACCTACAGTGAGGCTTATCTGCAAGCCGCACCGTTCGCCAAAGTCACGCTGCAAATGATGCAGAACGCTGACCCCGCCCACCCGTCGGCAAAGCCAGTGCCTTACGTGGGCATTCAATACGTGACCATTCCAGAGTTCCAGGCCATTGGCACATCAGTGGGCAAGCTTTTCGCCGCTGCACTCACCGGACAGACCTCCGTTGCACAAGCGCTGGATGCCGCACAAAAAGTCACCATCAGGGAAATGAAACGCGCGGGCTATCCGAAAAAATAACTCACGCTATAGCTCTCGAAATGACCTGAACTTTGTACTTTTGAAGGATGGATTGACATGAAACGACTTGAAGGTAAAAGCGCCCTGATCACGGGGTCTGCAAGAGGCATCGGCCGGGCATTCGCCGAGGCCTATATTCGCGAAGGAGCAACGGTCGCCATCGCCGACATCGACCTTGAACGGGCACGCGCGACTGCTGAAGAATTAGGCAAGCAGGCCTACGCAGTAAAGATCGACGTCACTGCGCAAGCTTCCATTGATAACGCCATTGCCGAAGTGGTCGGAAAAACCGGAAAGCTGGATATCCTGATCAACAATGCGGCACTGTTCGACCTGGCCCCGATCACTGACATAACCCGTGAAAGCTACGACCGCCTGTTCGCCATCAACGTGGCAGGCACGCTGTTCACCTTGCAGGCAGCAGCCCGACAAATGATCAGTCAGGGAACCGGCGGCAAGATCATCAACATGGCGAGCCAGGCAGGACGACGCGGTGAAGCGCTGGTCGGTGTCTATTGCGCGACCAAGGCGGCGGTAATAAGCCTCACACAATCGGCGGGGCTGAACCTCATCAAACACCGAATCAACGTCAACGCCATTGCCCCCGGCGTCGTCGACGGTGAGCATTGGGACGGTGTCGACGCACTGTTCGCCAAACATGAGAATCGCCCGCTGGGAGAAAAGAAAAAACTCGTTGGCCAGGAGGTTCCTTATGGCCGCATGGGCACCGCCGATGACCTGACCGGCATGGCGATATTCCTTGCCTCGCAGGAAAGCGACTACATCGTGGCCCAGACCTATAACGTCGATGGGGGTAACTGGATGAGTTGACTGGCACCTGCCCGTGTGACGGCGCCACGGATGAGCGACGCACGTAGGAAGATATCAACGTGCGTAAACCACCTGATCGCGATCGACGGACTCAGGTGAACCTGGGTGTTGGTCAACCAGCCCCAGCCTCGGCACAATACTGCCTCGCTGCAGCAAGGCCCCCGGCGCCACCACAGCATTGGCACCAATCCTCGTACCATCCCCCACCAGCGCGCCAAATTTTGCGACGCCGGTTTCAATGATCCTATCGCCGTGGAGAATCCGGATATCGGCCCCGGCAAATTCGTTGCGATAGTTGGCGATAACCGCGCCGGCTTCGATGTTCACGTCCTGACCCAATAATGAGTCGCCCACAAAATTGAAGTGGGCCAGCTTGCTGCGGTCGAGCATGAAGCTGCTCTTCAATTCGCAGCTGGGACCGACAATACAATCGCTGCCAAGGAACACGCCGCCACGTAAATAGGCACCTGCGGCGATAAAACAGTCAGGCCCGATCACGATCGCCCCTTTGAGTACGGCGCCGTCTTCGACCTGCGCCGTTTTATGGATAGCGATATCGCCCTGACGCTGATAATCGGGCCCAAGCTTAGCCAGGATGGTGCGTACAAAATTTTCGCACTGCTGCGTGATCTGCCAGGGTGAGCGGGCTTGCGCATCAAGACCTAGCGCCTCCCAGTGCGAGATGAATTCTGAAATCGATATCCCGTGCATTCAGACTTCCTTTGAAAAGTGAGTAGAACGTTGCCGATTGCGGGCAGCAGGTTCACTGAATGGTTGCACATGTTTGATCATCGGGAAGACAGCATTTTTGCCATGTTGGAGCGAGGCTTGCCCGCGAATCGCCCTACTCGGTGAATCAGATACGACGAGTTGGGGTCCTTCGCGGGCAAGCCTCGCTCCAACAGAGTGCTTTGCGTCTGCACCCGCGAAAAGCATTACCCGGCAAAAAAACAAAATTGCCGTGTGCTTCTTTCGTTCTTTCATACGTCGCAAGCTTCATTGCCTGTTTTCTATGTCTGGAGCCCCCCAATGCTTTCGCCGAAATCCCTGCCCACTGCGCTGTTGGGCCTGGCCCTTGTCTGTCCGGCGCTGGCCGAGGCGCAGGAAGTGGAGCTGGGCCAGGTGCTGATCCGTGACCAGGAGCGAGGCAGCGAGGACCAGTCAGTCGAAGACGCGAAGGAACAACTGGCCAAGGTGCCCGGCGGAACCAACGTGATCGACCTGCGTCAGCCGTTACAGGGCCGCGTAGCGAGCAATCAAGATGTACTGGCGTATCAGCCCGGGGTCTATGCCCAGTCTGCGGGCAACGAAGGGGTAAAAATCTCCATACGCGGCTCGGGTATCAACCGCGCGCCGGGTGCCCACGCCTCCGGCCTGTACGCAATGCTCGACGGCCTTCCACTCACTGGCCCTGGCGGCACGCCCTATGAGCTACTTGAGCCGCTGTGGCTCGACCATGTAGAGGTGCTGCGCGGCGCCAATGGTTTTGACCGGGGTGCTCTGGCATTGGGCGGTGCCATCAACTACGTCAGCCACACTGGCTACGATGCGCCGCTGTTGCAGGTGCGCTACGTAACCGGTAGCCACGGATACAAACAGCGGCAGATCAGCTCCGGGCAAGTGCTGGGCGACTTCGACTACTACGTGGCGATGACCGATGCGCGCTCCGATGGCTATCAGGACCACACGTCCAGCGAGAGCCAAGGGGTCATCGCCAACTTCGGGTATCGCTTCAATCCGAATCTGGAAACCCGGTTCTATTTCCGCCATCGCGAGACCGATAACGAGCTTGCCGGGCGGGTCACCAAGAACTCTATCGAACACGACCCACGTGCTGCAAATCCTACTTATGAATCGCGGGACTATAATCGCGACCAGCCGGGCAGCACGTTTATCGGCAACAAAACCACCTGGTACATCGACGACGATTCAAGCATCGAGACCGGCCTCGTCTACCACGATTACCCCATGGACCTGCGCGAGGGGCCGAACCGTCTGCGGGTCGCCTACACGGATGTCAGTGGCACTTTCGACTACAAGCGCCGTGACACCCTGTGGGGTCTGGAAAGCAACAGCACGCTGGGTTTGCGCGTGACCAAGCACTTGCCCAACTCCGGCGCCAGCGAGTTCGTGCGTATCCCGACCGGCAACACCGCCGGGTATGCCCGAGGCACCCGCATTCGTAACTTCACCTATCAAGGCTCGGACACTGTTCTGCACGTCGGCAATGATCTGGAGATTGCCGACGACCTGTGGCTGACCACGGGCCTCGCAGCGATCTACACCCGCCGTGAGAGTGCCGTGACCTACCCTGACGGCGGTGGCAAAACCAGCATGGGCGACTGGGACTACGCGCCACGACTGGGCATGCGCTATCAGTTGACGCCTGACATGCAGGTGTTCGCCAATCTCAGCCGCTCGGTGGAAGGCCCGCATCCGTGGTCACTGATCTACAGCGCTGACCAGCGATTCCCGGCGGGCAGCGGCGTCGCCACCGGTGCGCAGCGCAACCCGGTCAAGCTACGCAACCAGACCGCTACCACCCTGGAGTTGGGCGGACGGGGCGACAGCACTCTCGGCGAATGGAGCCTGGCGTGGTACTACTCGCAAGTCCGTCACGAACTGCTTTCTGTGCTGCCGGACGCCAACGCAACTACACCTTACGAGCTTAACGCCAGCCCTACGGTTCATCAGGGTGTGGAAGCCAGCCTGCAGAGCAAACTGTGGTCCCATGAAGGAGGCGAACTGAGCCTGCGTCAGGCTTATACCTTCAGTGATTTCCACTACCGCGACGATGATCGCTTCGGCGATAAGCGGCTGCCCGGTCTGCCAATGCATTACTACCAGGGCGAGCTGCGCTACGACTGGCCGCAAGGTTTCTTCGCCGCTTTCAACACCCAGCTGGTGTCCAAAGCCGCCGTGGATTATGCCAACAGCTACTACGCCGACCCTTACGCACTGTTCGGCGCAACGGTGGGTTACAACGCCCCGAAGAACGACTGGCAGACCTGGGTCGACATGCGCAACCTGACCAACAAACATTACGCCGCCACTGTCACGCCGGGCTACGACGACCGAGGGCTGGACGCGGCGCGCTCAACGCCCGGCGAAGGTCTGGGGGTTTATGTCGGGGTGTCGTGGAGTTTGCGCTGAAGGCCTGAACGGCTGTCATTGAGCGGTTTGAAGCTGCTAGGATTCGGCCCTGCTGTTGGCGTACTCACCGCTTGACGCTAAGGACTTTGATTGAATACCGCTGCACTGCCCCGCCGCCCCGGCAACGGAAAAATAGCCCTGCTCGGGCTGCTGCAAATACTGTCCTGGGGCGGATCGTTCTACCTGCTCGGCGTATTGGCCGATCCTATCGCTGCCGACACAGGCTGGCCACATCAGTGGGTCCTGGGCGGTGCATCCATCGGTTTGCTGGTCGCCAGTCTGTTGTCGCCATTGTGTGGACGACTGATCTCCCGCATCGGCGGACGCAGAGTGCTGGCCGCCCATGGTCTGATTCTCGCCGCGGGCCTGTGGATGATGGCGCTGGCACCCTCGTTACCGGTCTTTCTGCTGGCCTGGGTCATCATCGGCATCGCCATGGCCAGCGGACTTTACGATGCGCTGTTCACGTCACTGGGTTCCACCTATGGGCTGGAAGCACGACCGATCATTGTCGGCATCACCCTGATTTCAGGGTTCTGCACCACCGTGATCTGGCCGCTGCTGGCGGTGATGGATCACCTCATGGGCTGGCGAATGACCTGCGGGGTGTTCGGCACCGTTGTTTTGTTTGTGCTCTATCCGCTATACCGTTATGCGCTGGACGCCCATGTGCCGGTTGCAGCATCCGGACATGCCAGCCAAGGCAGCGGCACGCCGCTCGCCTCCTCCATCTATTGGTCTATGACAGCGCTGTTCGCGATTGCCGCAGCGTTGATGACCTGTCTTTCCATTGTGATCCTGACCATCCTGCAAGCCCGCGGGCATAGCCTGGCATCCGCCATTGCACTGGCAGCGATGATCGGCCCGGCTCAGGTGCTGTGTCGGGTCATCGACCTGATGTTCAAACGCAAAGCGCCGATGTTCACGGCGTTGTTATCCAGCGGTTTTACGGCTTTGGGATTGCTGCTGGTGGACTTCGCACCGAGCCTGGTGGCCTGGGGACTGGTGTGTTACGGCGCAGGTAACGGCCTGCGCGCCATCGTCAAAAGCACCTTGCCTTTGGTGGTGGTGCATCAAAGCGATTACGCGGTGGTGTCCGGCAAAATGGCACGCCCGGCATTGCTGGCCCAGGCCGTAGCGCCCATCGCCTGCGGTTATGTGATCTCGCAACTGGGCAGCGAAGCGATGATCCATGTGCTGACAGCCATGGCATTGATTGCCTTCGGGTTGTGCCTGTGGCTTGCCCGATTGGTGGCGCGGCGTAAGGCGTGATAGAGCTGATCTACGGAATTGCAGACTATCTCCCTTTTGGGGACTCTATGTTCACCTGCAATCCGTAGGACCGGCTTTAGCCGGGAGAGCGTTATGTCTGCCTAAGAAAATTTAGCGAACAGCCCGACGTCCTCCCGGCTAAAGCCGGTCCTACGGAATGGGGTGGTCTATGTGAGAGGGTTTATGTTGGCCTGCAAGCGTCGATCCCGGTGGGAGCGAATTCATTCGCGAATGCGTCTTGTCAGGCTACAGAAGTGTTGAATCTGCCGGCCCTTTCCCGAATGAATTCGGTCCCACAGGTTTTGCATAAGCTTGAGATGCTACCACCTGTGGGATTTTGAACCTGATAACTGTGGGCTGCTGGACGACAGCCTCCTCTTTATCATGGCCATCGAGTGAGCAGCTCAGGCAAGTTCTTCAACCCAAAACAATCACTGCACCACGCTGAGCTCCTCGCCATGCACTGGGCGTCACTCCCACCAACCGCGTGAACACCCGGGTCAGGTGCGGTTGATCAGAAAAACCGCACGCCTGAGCAATGTTGACCAAGGAAAGTCCGGGCCGGGCCATCAACAACTCTTTAGCCTTCTCGACACGCATCTGCAGCAACCAGGTGTGCGGCGCAACACCCGTGGCCTGTTTGAACGCGCGGGAGAAATGACTGCGACTCAGCGAACACTCCTGAGCAATCCGCTCCACAGAAAGATCGCTGCCCAGATTGCTGGCAATCATCTCCTTGGCCAGACGTTCCTGAAGCGGCGTCAGCGTGGTCGTGAACTTCCCGGAAGTAGAAGCGATACGGCCATATTGAGTGACCGAGTGCGCGCACATCGCTAACAAAATGTGATCAATGAACAACTGATTGGCGGCTGCCGGGTTGCGTAACGCGGGCAGCATCGCCTGCGCCAGGTGATACAGCACTGGGTCCTGAGCGCCCTGTTCGTAGCGAAATCCACTGATGATCCGCCCGCCATTCTCACGCTGGTATTCGTCGAAGGTTTGCCGAGGGATATTGAACCGCAGGTTGTCATAGGAAGCCCGATGCTGGCAGCGCAGCTCATCCCCCATGAATGGCAAGGAAACACTGCCCTGACGATAGCCACCGGCATAACTCAGACGTCGGCCACGCCATAACCGATGCTCGGCAAAATCTTCGAGCTGGACGATGATCGAAAAGGCATCGAAGCAGGGAATATCAATGATCTTCTCAGGATCCGGACGCGCATCCACCACCCGAGTGGCGGAGAACTTTTCAGTATGCAAATGGGCGATGGCAGGGGCGCTCAAGTTGATTCCTTCGGCTCGGGGCGGGAAACACGTTCACCCTACTCTATCGGCAAAACCAGACATCTGCGACCGGGCTCTGATCGGACAATATGTGGCTTACTGAATAAATGTTTTTCTCTGGAGCTCACGAGCACCGCGAAGCAGCGATGGCGGCCTGCCTGATACACCGCCATCGCGACCTCGCGGTGCTCGTGCGCGCTCATCAAACACAAAATAACTATTTGAATTCACCTACTTTTTTGTAGGAGTGAGCTTGCTCGCGATAGCGTTTGGTCAGGCGATAATTTCTCAACATTTCGACCGCCATCGCGAGCAAGCTCACTCCTACAGGATCCAGTGTTTGCCGCGAGACGGCGCGGTGTCACGCACACCGGGCCACTCCTACAGATCAACATCAACCGGTTGCAGGTCGTGAGTTGATCGCGACAGCGCCGAATAATAGCGGGCTCGTTCAGTCGGGCGATACCAATGATGGGCACTGGACCAGATGCTCCTTGAGAAACCCGATCAGCGCCTGCACCGGACGCGAGCCCTGACGGTGTTGCGGGTAGACCGCCGACAACGCCAGTGATGGCGTGCGGAACTCATTGAGAACACGGACCAGACGCCCGTCTTCCAAAGCCGCGCCGACAATGAATAGCGGCAAATAGGTGATCCCCAACCCGCCAATGGCAGCATCGCGCAACAGTTCGCCATTGTTGGCGCGCATCCTTCCGCACAGGCTGACCGCCAACGGCTTGCCATTTCGCTCGAAGCGCCACTGCACCTGACGGCTGTGACCATAAGGCAAGCAATCATGATGCTTGAGCGCTTCCGGTTCGGCAGGTGCGCCGCGTCGCTCAAGGTAGTCGGGACTGCAACAGAACACCCGTTCGATATTGGCAATATGACGGGCGATCAGCGTCGAGTCTTCCAGCACACCGATACGCAGCGCCAGGTCGTAACCTTCGCCCAGCAAGTCCACGGCGCGGTCACTCAGGTCCACTTCTACCGACACCTCGGGATAGCGCTGCAGGAAAACCGGCAACAAGGGCCCCAAATGCTCAATGGCAAACGACAACGGTGCAGTGATGCGAATGGTGCCCCGCGGCTGAGTGTTCTGCCCGGCTATGCTCTGTTCGGCCTGTTCGAGATCCGCTACCAGCCGCAACGCCGATTCGTAATAGGCCTGGCCCAGCGGTGTAACGTCCAGCCGACGGGTTGAACGGTTGAGCAAACGTACGCCAAGACGCTCTTCAAGCTGGATCAGACGGCGACTGATGAATTGCTTGGAAAGCCCCAACTGCTCGGCGGCAGCGGTGAAACTCCCGGATTCCATCACCTGGGTAAATATGCGCATATCTTCGAAAGGGTTCATTGTCGCTCACCGGTTGACAGTCCAACGCTTTCTACCAGCTTTATCGGCCCAATGCATGGGCTTAATCTGCGCTGACTGTATTCCCTTTGCTGAACCGACCTCCTACAGGATCAGATCATGCCCGCATTCATTCAAAGCTATCCGCTGATCTGCAGCCTGTTGCTGGTCTTGCTGGATCTGGCCAGCTGGAATCTGGTGCCGTACCCCTACCGATTGCAAAAAGTTGCAGTACGGCTGGCGTTGTTTCTGGTTTATAGCGTAGTGATTATCAGCGCTGGCCTGAGCCCACTGGACAGTGCCCCTTGGGAAGAAGACAGCGCCCGGCATCTGGCGGCTACCGCACTGGAAATCATCTGGTGGATTCTGGCGGCCAGGACCCTGACTGAAATCATCGGCACGTTATTGATGCGGCGCATCGGTCACAGCGGTCGCTTGTTGCAGGAAGTGATCGGCGCCGTGATCTTTCTGATCGCTATCGTGGCAGCCGCCGGTTATGTCATGCAGCTTCCCGTCAAAGGCTTGCTGGCGACGTCCGGAGCAATGGCCATCGTGGTCGGTCTGGCGTTGCAGAGCACGTTGGCCGACGTGTTCTCAGGGATCATCCTCAACACCACCAAGCCTTATCAGGTTGACGACTCGATCAGCATCGACGGGGTTGAAGGCAAGGTCGTCGACATCGACTGGCGCGCCACTCACTTGCTGACCGGCACGGGCAGCACGGCGGTCATCCCCAACTCGGTAGCGGCCAAGGCCAAAATCGTCAACCTCAGCCGGCCCAGAGACATGTTCGGCGTGTCGATCAACATCATGGTCTCACCGCACATCCGCCCGCGCCGCGTACTGGATGCACTGGACCGAGCCCTCCAAGGCAGCAGCGCCTTGCTGCCATTCCCCAAGGCCCGAGCGGTGGTCAAGGAAGCCAGCCCGACCACCATCGAATACACCGTCACTGGGTTTATCAGGGATCTGGACAAGAAAAGCGAAGTCCGCAACCTGCTGTTCGACCTCGCCTACCGTCACCTCGAAGCCGCGGGCATTGCGTGGCAGTCCGACGTTACGGCAGAACCGGTGTCCCGTGCCCGGACCTTGCTGGACGAAGTGAAGGTATTCCGCGCGCTGAACATCGAAGAGAAAAACCATCTGGCGCAGAGCATGTCTGCCAGGGAATACGCTGCGGGTCAGGTGATCATCGAAGCCAATGAAGTCACCGACAGCCTGCTGGTGATCGCCACCGGCGTGGTGTCGGCCGAAGTATCCGACGGCAAGGCCTTCATCGAAGCCGGGCGCATGGGTCCGAGCGAAGTAATGGGCGAACAGAGCATTCTCGACGACACACCGTCCGAAGCCCGTTTCACCGCCCTTACCTCGTGTGTGGTCTACAGCATCGACAAAAGCGTGGCCCGGGAAACCATGGAGCATGAAGGTCAGATCAAAAATGCCCTGACGAAACTCCAGGCCGTGCGCCAGCACAGCAGCCAGTCATTACTGACCGAGAAACCGGCAGCCATCAAGAAAGGCAGTTTTCTGGGGTGGTTGCAGAAGCGGTGATATATGACAACACTGTCAAGCAACACACATTTACCGAAATGTAATCTTTGTGGGAGCAGAGCTTGCTCGCGATAAGGCTGGATGCGATTTGCTCTAGATCACGTTCAGCCTTATCGCGAGCAAGCTCTGCTCCCACGGGGTTGGAGGTGTCAGCCCCTGACAGCATCCTTCCAGACCTGCGCCCCATCAAAAAACGCATGGGCATTGCTGACCAGTGTTTCCAGGTGGTAACCGCCCTCCTGCACGATCACGCACGGCAGCCCCAGGCTGCGAATCCGCTCGCCCAGTTTCGCGAATCCTTCCCGGGTGACCGCGACCTGGCTCTGCGGGTCATGCTCGTAGATATCGAAGCCCAAGGACAACACCAGCACCTGCGCGTCAAAAGATTTAACGGCATCCAGAGCCTGTTCAAGCTTGTCCATGAACACCGATTCAGGCGAACCGTGAGGCATCGGGAAGTTCACGTTGCAGCCAGCCCCGGCACCTTCACCCTGCTCGTCTTCGAACCCGGCAACGCCTGGATAAAAGTTCTCCGGATCGCCATGAATGGAGACGTACAGCACATCATCGCGATCGTAAAAAATCTCCTGGATACCCTGACCGTGGTGCATGTCAGTGTCCAGCACTGCGACCCGCTCAAAGCCGTCACGCAAAACCTGAGCAGCCACTGCGGCGCTGTTGACGTAGCAGAACCCACCTGCGGCTTCTTTGCGAGCGTGATGCCCGGGCGGACGGCATAGCGCATATGCTGCAGGCTCACCATCAAGCACAGCCTTGGCAGCCGCCACCGCGCTTTGAGCAGACCAGTACGCAGAGCGCCAGGTGTTCTCACCCACCGGGCAACTGCCATCGGCCAGATAGCGCGCGGCCTGGGCCAGAATCCCACGCAAGGCATTGGGCTCGCGGACGAAGATGTTCGACATCACTTCATCGCCCCAGTCTTCGGGCATCTTCTTCCATTCTGTATGTGCGCTTTTCAGGAACGTCAGATATGCATCGCTGTGGACCGCCAGCAAAGGAGCGAGGCCAAAATCAGCCGGTTGCTGAATATCGAACGCCAGCCCCTGAACCGCTTGCAGCAGATTCTGTGCCCGCTGCGGGACCTCCTGTGGCGTGCGCATCTGCCCACGGGAGTAATAGCTTTTGGGAAAGTGCAGAAGCTGTTCCGGATGAAAAAAACTGAGCATGGGTGTTCCTCATTCAGTAGGTCGCGCCAATCAGGCTTCGCGAGCGGTTTCCAGTTCGAATGCCGTGGCATGTCGCTTGGCGAGTGCCAGCACGCAGATCAGTGAGGTGCCTGCGATCAGGCTGTAGAACAACGCCATCGGCCACCATTGGCCGGGGTAGGAATGCGCCAGCCAGGTGCCGATCAAGGGCGTCAGACCGCCTGCCAGCGCACCGCACACCTGATAGGCCAGGGAAATCGCGGTGTAGCGAACCCGGGTTTCAAACATGCCGCTGACGTAACCGGCGATTACTGCGTAGAACGACGCCATGCAGACCACCGCCAGGGCGATGCCGAGAATGATCAACGGTGCCTGACCGCTGCTGACCAGGATGAACATCGGATACGGCGAGGCCATCGCCAAAATCGTCACGCCACACAGGAAGCGCGTGGCGCCGACCTTCTCCGCCACCCATGCCGCAATCGGCTGGATGCAGAACTGAATGATCGCCACCACGAACAGACATTCCAGAATCAGCGACCTTGGCAAATTCAATTGCTGAGTGGTGTAAGCAATCATGAAGGTGTTGGTGAAATACACCCCCGCGATGCCCAGCGTGTTTGCGCCGATGCACAGCAGCAAGGGCCGCCATGAAGTCTTGAGCACCTCGAATACCGGAGCCTGTGCCTTGCGGCCAGACTTGGCGACATCCAGCCGTGCCTGCTCTTTGTCATTGAGGAATTCAGGTGACTCGTTGACACCCAGGCGAATCGCCAGACCGACCACCAGCAACGCGGCGCTGGCCAGAAACGGCAGACGCCAGCCCCAGCTCATCAGGTCTTCTTCGGGCAGACGGGTTACCGCGCTGAACGCCAGCAGCGAAAGGATCAACCCCGCAGGGCTGCCCAACTGCGCAAATGAGGCGAAGAAATTACGTCGGCCTTTGGGCGCATGTTCACCCGCCATCAATACTGCACCGCCCCACTCGCCTCCAACAGCAATGCCCTGGACCACACGCAGGAGGATCAGCAACACCGGCGCCGCTGCGCCAATTTGCGCATAGGTCGGCAGCAAACCGATACAGACTGTGACCACGCCCATCATCACCAGGGTGATGACCAGCGATTTCTTGCGGCCGATACGGTCGCCGATGTGACCAAACACGATGCCGCCCAACGGTCGGGCAAAGAAGCCCACGGCAAAGGTGCCGAAGGCCGCCATGGTGCTGAACAATTTATCTTCGGAAGGGAAAAAGAGCTGACCGAATACCAGCGCAGCGGCGGTGGCATAGATATAAAAGTCGTACCACTCGATCATCGTACCGATGAACGCGGCGGCGGCAGCCCGGCGTGGCTGCGCAGAAGCAGTGGGCTTCATGAATCAACTCCATTGGTTAGTATTTTTGGCAGGAGAAAATGATCTTGCTGAGGCCGCTCTGTTGGCGACTATGGACGGATTTTTTGCTCGACAGGCATAATCAGTCAAATTTCTATTTATTATTCGAACTATAAGCCGCAATTATAGTGAGGTTGCCGTGACCGACTCTTCCCGCGATATATCTCCCTTGCTCAATGACCGCCTTGACTGGAATCTGCTGCGTACCTTCCGGGTGATTGGCCAGGAGCTGAGCATCAGCCGGGCCGCTGCCAGAATGCACCTGACCCAACCCGCGGTCAGTCAGGCCCTCAAGCGTCTGGAAGAACAACTGGGTTGTCAGCTTATCGCCCGTCGCGGGCCACGGTTCGACCTGACCGAAGCCGGTGTGAAAATCTTCGCCCTGGCGGGTGAGATTTACGGCCAGGTCTCGCAAGTGAGCAACACCTTGCAGATGCCGGGGGATGAAGTGATCGGCAAAGTCCGCTTGCTGATGATCAGCCGGATCGTGTCGAGCAACTTTGATAATTTCCTGACGGAGTTCCACCGCCAACACCCCCGGGTTGACCTGGAAGTGGACGTGATGCGCAGCTCCGACATCGTCAGCGCGCTGCTGGAGAAAACCGCCACCCTGGGCTTGAGCCTGAATCGCCGCCCACAACCCCGGCTGGAACAACGCCTGTTTCAACGTCAGCGTTACGTGTTTTTCTGCGGCCGGAACCATCCACTGTATGGTCGCACCGACCTCAGTCAGAGCGATCTGCAGTCGGAAAACTTCGTCAGTTTCACCAGTGACCAGATCGGCGGGATGCTTTCGCCCCTGACCATCTTTCGTGACCAGCAAGGTTTTGGCGGTAGGATTGTGGCGTCATCTTCAAGCCTCGAAGAAATCAGGCGCCTGGTCATTGCGGGGATTGGTCTGGGATGCCTGCCCGAGCATGTCGTGGTTGACGACGTTGAACAGGGGTTACTGTGGCGGGTGCCGCCGTTGGAGGGCGTTGCGGACGTCGATATTCATTTGCTGTGGAACCGTGAACAGCGCATGAGCCGTGCTGAAACGGTGTTTATCGAAGGATTGGCAGCGCGGCTGGAAAATACATGAAGTTTTTATCTTCATGATTAACCCGCCGCGCTTTAATACAGAACTGAAACAGGTAATTCCCAATCAGTTTTTATTTCGGCAATCATTCAATGCTTGATACTTAACAGTCTTCAACGCACCGTTGGAATCTTCGTAGGTCATTAGCTGCGGGTTGACGCCGCACACTTTGGAAGCCGAAGACATACGCACAACTTTCTCAACGTCAAGTTTCATACCGTACTCATACTTCACGATGCCGGGAAGAGCCTGATTTTTATCGGCGGCATAATCCGCAACAAACGCCTGGTGCTCTTTGATAATCTTGCTGGCGACCGGTTCATGATCGCTGGAAGCAAAAGAAGTAACAGGAACAAGTACGGCCAGCGCAAGCATCAACGATTTAGCGATTTTCATTTTCTCTGTCTCCGTTTAGTGGGTGATTGAAAGATACCAGTCCATCGCTAACAACGAGGTGGCGCAAACATGACGATTTGGAAATCTGGAAAAAGTCTTGAGATCTTCCCCGTGCACTTAATAACAACATTGTCATTATTCACTCACCGTCCTGTTAGCTTGGCTATTTATACTCATCGCTAACACTGAGGAGCACGACGCAGCTTGCTTCAAGACTCCGCAGTCACTGCCCTTAAACAGAATGGTAACTACGATGACTACAATCAAAGCAATCGCCTTCACACTCGTCGCCCTCTCATCCACCGCGGCAATGGCCCACGATGGAAGTGAACGCGCCAGCCCGGCCGCTGAAAAAATCAAGGTCGCTCAGGAGCAGCGCTTCAACGATCAAATCAATGGCGAATCATCGCGTCTTGTGAATACCGAGAAAAAGACCTCGGTTAATGAACCTGAAAAAGGTTAAGGATTAACTTCGGTTCCACTCTATTCACCTTTAGCAGCTGACAAGCTCCTTTGGTCAAGGTGAATCTTTAGCGCCCTTCGGGGCGCTTTTTTTATTTCTGATAAACACATAACCGTGACTCCCTCTCTCAACACAACTAATACGGTAGTTGTAGGAGTGAGCTTGCTCGCGATAGCAATCTATCCGTAAAGAAAGTATCGCCAGAAGAAATGCATCGCGAGCAAGCTCACTCCTACAGGAACCGCGTGCTACACTTGACACATAAAAAAACCCGCAACAGTTACCTGTCGCGGGCTATTTATTTACAACAATGACGTTATGTCTGCTCTTCTTCCCGACGGTGCGCCCATTGATAGAGCGCAGGCAGAACCAACAAGGTCAGCGCGGTGGACGACAATATCCCGCCAATCACCACGGTGGCCAGCGGACGCTGAACTTCTGCCCCCGTACCGGTCGCCAGCGCCATCGGAATAAAGCCTAACGACGCGACCAACGCAGTCATCAACACCGGGCGCAAGCGGGTCAGCGCACCTTCGTTGATCGCATCGCCCAGCGAACGCCCTTCCTCGCGCAGGTTACGAATGAACGAGATCATCACCAGGCCGTTAAGCACCGCCACACCCGACAAGGCGATAAACCCTACCCCCGCCGAGATGGACAGCGGAATGTCCCTCAACCACAGCGCCATGACGCCGCCGGTCAAGGCAAAGGGAATACCAGTGAAAACCAGTAAGCCGTCCTTCAGGTTATTGAACATCATGAACAGCAGCGCCAGCACCATCAGCAGCGCCACTGGAACCACGATCTGCAAGCGCTTGGCAGCGGACTGCAACTGTTCAAACTGGCCGCCCCAATTAGTCCAATATCCCGCCGGAATCTGCACGTCGCGTTCGATGGTCTCGCCCGCCTCTTGCACAAACGAGCCGAGGTCGCGACCGCGTACGTTAGCGCTGACGATGACCAGACGTTTGCCGTTTTCCCGGCTGATCTGGTTCGGCCCCAGTACGAGATCCAGGCTTGCCACCTGGGACAGCGAAATGAAGCTGATCTGCTGATTGACGCTGCTCGCCGTCGCAGGCACGGGGATCAGCAGGCTCGACAGTCCGGCCACGTCTGTACGCAAGGTTTCCGACAGTCGCACTACCATGTCAAAGCGACGATCACCTTCATAGAGAGTACCCGCCTGGCGCCCGCCTACTGCGATGGCAATGGCGTCCTGAACATCGCCTACATTGAGGCCATAACGCGCAGCCTTGTCGCGGTCAATGTTGATGGTCAGCACAGGTAAGCCGGTAGTTTGTTCAACCTTGACCTCAGACGATCCCGGCACCTTCTGCAAGGTCGCAGCGATTTTCGCGGCAGTCTGGTTCAGTACCGCCATGTCATCGCCAAACACCTTCACCGCAACGTCGCTGCGCACACCTGAAACCAGCTCGTTGAAGCGCAGCTGAATCGGCTGTGACAGTTCATAGTTACTGCCCGGCACTGTCGCAGCGGCCTGCTGCAATTCGGCAATCAGCGTTTCGCGAGACTTGCCAGGATCTGGCCATTCACTTTGCGGCTTGAGCATGACGTAACTGTCAGAGATGTTCGGCGGCATCGGGTCCGCAGCGATCTCTGCGGTGCCTGTTCGGGCGAACACACGCTCGACTTCCGGCATTTTCTCGACGATGGCTTTTTCAAGACGCTGCTGCATGTCCACTGATTGAGTCAGGCTGGTGCCTGGAACCCGAAGTGCCTGCAACGCAAAGTCGCCCTCACTCAAGCTCGGGATGAACTCACTGCCCATGCGGCTGGCGGTGAACCCGGACAAGACAATCAGTACCACAGCGACGGAGAACGCTATCGACCGATGGCTCAATACCCACTTCAAAACAGGTGCGTAGCGCAGACGCGCGGTACGCATCACCACGCCCTCTTCTTCCTTGACCTTGCCGGTGACAAACATGGCAATGGCCGCCGGTACGAATGTCACCGACAGGATCATGGCGCCCAGCAGCGCGATCACTACGGTAAAGGCCATCGGGTGGAACATTTTACCCTCGACCCCCGTCAGGGCGAAGATCGGCAGGTACACGACCATGATGATCAACTGGCCGAAAATCAGTGGTCGACGTGCTTCTTTGGCGGCTGCAAACACCTCATGAAAGCGCTCCGAACGGGTCAACATCCGTCCGTACTTCTGCTGTGCGTGCGCCAGTCTGCGGATCGCGTTTTCGACAATTACGACTGCGCCGTCAACGATGATGCCGAAGTCCAGCGCGCCGAGACTCATCAGGTTGGCACTGACTTTGTTGGTGAACATACCGGTGAAGGTGAACAGCATGGCCAAGGGAATCACCATGGCGGTGATCAACGCGGCACGGATATTACCGAGGAACAAAAACAGAATCGCGATGACCAGAATGGCCCCTTCGATCAGGTTCTTCTTGACCGTGGCGATGGCTTTTTCAACCAGCGTCGTGCGGTCATAAACCGTGATCGCTTCAACACCTTCCGGCAATGAACGGTTGATATCAGCCAGCTTGGCAGCCACGGCCAGGGAAACCGTGCGGCTGTTTTCGCCGATCAGCATGAACACGGTACCGAGTACCACTTCCCGGCCATTTTCGGTAGCAGCGCCAGAGCGTAGCTCCTGACCAATGTCCACGTCGGCCACGCTGCTGACCCGGATAGGCGTTCCCTGGACATTAGCGATGACGATGTTGGCAATGTCCTGCACCGTGCCCAACTGACCCGGCGCGCGAATCAATAACTGCTCGCCGCCGCGCTCAATGTAGCCTGCGCCAATGTTGGCGTTGTTGCGCTCAAGGGCAGCCACCAGATCATTCAACGTCAGCTTGTACGCGGCGAGTTTCTTCGGGTCGGGCGCGATCTGATACTGCTTGGCGAAACCACCAATGGTGTTGATCTCGGCGACGCCAGGCACGTTGCGCAGCTGCGGCTTGATGATCCAGTCCTGAATCACCCGCAGATCGGTCGAGGTGTAAGGCGTGCCGTCTTCCTTCAGCGCGCCCTCTTTAGCCTCCACCGTCCAGAGGAAAATCTCGCCAAGCCCGGTAGAAATTGGCCCCATGACCGCATCGACACCTTCGGGCAACTGATCCTTGGCGATTTGCAGACGCTCGCCGACCAACTGGCGGGCGAAGAACAGGTCCGTGCCGTCTTCAAAAATCACCGTGACCTGTGAGAGGCCCGAGCGCGACAGAGAACGTGTCTGCTGCAGACCCGGCAGGCCTGCCATGCTCGTTTCAATCGAGAAGGTCACCCGCTGTTCTGTCTCCAGGGGCGAAAAACCGGGCGCCGAAGTATTGATCTGTACCTGCACATTAGTGATGTCAGGCACAGCATCAATGGGCAGTTTCTGGTAGCTGGCAATGCCGAGCCCTGCCATGAGCAACACGGCAAGCATCACCACGATGCGCTGCTCGATTGCGAATTGGATCAACCGTTCAAACATGACGTTGTACTCTTGCGAGGCAGATCAATGGGAGTGCTCAGCGGAGCCTTTACCCAGCTCGGACTTGAGAATGAAACTGCCAGCGGCGGCCACTTGAGTGCCCGCCGTCAGGCCTTGAACGATTTCCACATAACCGCCGTCGCGTCTGCCGACTTTCACCGGACGCACTTCAAAGCCTTCGGTACTGCGCACGAACACCGACGTCTGGTCTTCAACGGACTGAATGGCAGACTCAGGCAGGCTGACCGCCGCATTGGCTTTGTCTGCTGTCACATCAACCGAGACAAACAGCCCCGGACGCCACGCGCCCTCGGGGTTGGCCAGTACCACGCGCACCGCAGCCGCGCGGGTTTGCTCGCCCAACAGATTGCCTACGTAGCTGATGCGGCCTTCAACCTCGGCATTGAGATCGGGCGCACTGACCGTGACTGCCCTGCCTACCACGACTTTGTTCAAATCCTTGGGCGCAACGCCAAAGGTCGCCCAGACCCGCGACAAATCGGAGAGTGTGAAAGCTGAAGTGCTGTCGTTAACCACCTCGCCTATGGCCAGGTGCTTTTCGACGACCACTGAATCAAAGGGAGCGATCAGTTCGTATCGATTGCCCGCGGAGGATTTCAGACTGGCGCCGATAGCACTCAACTTCTGCCGACCGTTGGCGTAGCTGATGTCTGCTTCCTGATACGCCTGACGCGCCAACAGATAATCCTGCTCGGCGGAAATCTTGTCTTCCCAGAGCTTTTTCTCGCGCTGCATGGTCAGCCGTGCGAGTTCAAGACGGCGCTGCGCTGCGTTAAGTTCGCTGCGCTGATCGGAGATTTGCTGACTGGCGATCACGGCCAGGACCTGGCCTTTTTTCACCGACTGGCCGAGGTCAACCTTGACCTCTTCCACGATCCCGCCGACCCTGGGCACGACGTGGGTGGTGCGGTCTTCGTCGAATCGAATTTCGCCGGGGAACGTGACTGAAGTGCTCATCGACCGAGGTGCCGCGACGGTCAGCTCTATGCCCGCAGACTTGATCTGCTCAGCGTTTAGTTCGAGCTTGCCTTCTTCCGCGTGCGAGTCGCCAGATTCTTCATGGCCGCCGCCAGACGCTTCGGCACCATGACCTTTTTCGCCATGCTCTTCATCACCATGGCTTTCCTCACCGTGCGCTTCGTCAGCGTGGCCTTTGTCATCCACCTTGCCGTCGCTGTGGCTGTCATTTTCGGCGTGCCCCTTCTCGTCCGCATGCCCTTCTTCTTCCGTGTGTTCGTGCTTCGCGTCCTTGGCCGCTTCCGCTGCAACAGGAAGCCCCTGATTACCCAGCGTCAGGCTGCCAAGTCCAATGATTGCAACCACCGCCAGGGCAATGGTCATACTTCGTTTGTTATCCATGGATGCTCCCGGCGATCACGTACGGATGTACACAGCGATGCGCCCGATAAGTGCGAAAAATGAGGGGTTAAGGATTGGCAGTGAATGGGCTGATGTCGCCGTAGATACGCTCGACCGTCACTCTGGCGTCCGTAGCGATGGCCAGCGATTCGAGGTATTGGCTGCGGGCAGCAATCAGGGTGCGCTGTGCGTCGAGAACTTCGAGAAAGCCGAACTTGCCCATCTCGAAACCACGGGTCGCCGCATCCACCGCGCTTTTCGCCGAGGGCAAAATCACCTGATTGAAGGACTCGACTTCTCTGCTCGCCGTCGACCATTGATCGAGTGCGGCCTGGGTCTGCGTACGTAACCTGAGTTCTACGGCGTTGCGTAAATCACGGGCCTGATCTGCGCGACGCGACGCGGCCAGAACGTTGCCTTGATTGCGATTGAACAGAGGAAGCGGTGCCGACAAGCCGATGACATTCACCCGCTCACGGTCTTCGCGGCTGTACTGGCTGCCAATGCTGACGGTGAGGTCGGGGATGCGCTGCGCACGCTCCGAGCCTAGCGCCGCTTCACGCTGCTCGATCTGGGCATGGGCCAGGCGCAGCTCGGCAGCTTGATTGATTGCCGTGAGCATCCTCGCCTCCGACGGGGATTTGCCCGGCGACAGGTCAGCGTATTCCAGTCGATCAAACGACGAAACAGGCGAGCCGGTGGTGCGCGCCAGATCGCGATAGCTATTGGTTTTCAGGGTTTCGGCGCGGCGCACCATCAGGTCGGTTTCAGCCAGTTGTACCTGCGCACGGGTCACCTCAACGGGAGAAGACTTTCCCGCACGCACACGCCCGTCAGCCACTTCCAGGCCGCGCTGGGCAAGGGCATGGGATTGTCGCGCCAGTTCCAGACCGGTTTGCGCACGCATTGCGGTAAAGAAGGCCTGCACGACTTCGGCACGTAACTCGTTGCCCCGTCGTTCCAGTTCGATCTGCGCAGCATCCTGGGACCGGCTGGCTGCTTCAACGCGGGCACCGCGCTTGCCGCCCAGTTCCAGTGCCTGACTAAGCATGACCGTGGTAGTGCTGGTATTGCGCCGAGTGTCTTCCACCTCCCAGGACAACTCAGGGTTAGGCATCAGACCGGCCTGCTGCCTGTCGCCCTCGGCGATGCCAATTTCCCATCGTGCGGCGGCGAGGTCCGGGTTTTCCGCAAAGGCGGCCTCGATGGCCTGGGGCAGACTCAGACTTTGAGCAGTCGCAATACCGGGCGCGGCGAACGACAGCAAAAAGGCATAAAGCAAACCTGTTTTCACGGTGGGCTTCACGTCGGTTAACAAGGAAAAAACTCTGTGCCTCAGCGGGTTTGCACTGCTCCCGTCGCGCCTTTGCATATGACTGACCACCCCATCAAATAACCAGAACAGACTCCGGCTGCGTTCAGCGGAGTTGGATGCGGGGGACTTTATGCAAAGGGAGTTAGCAGAAGGATTGCTGAAAAATTACAATCCTGTCATTTAAGAAAAGTTGCAGTCGCTGGCTATTACACTGCGCGACGCAGTGAAGTTAGCGACACCAAAGACACAAATAGCAATAACTTAAAACTTGCTTTTTTAACACGCTGGCAAAGTGGAAACCTTAAAGCTTTCTGGCTTCAGAACAGTTGAAAAAAATCCGGATATTCAGCCACCTGCGGGGTTGACCCTGAAGTGGCTACAGACTCCAGAATCGCCACAAATCCATGGATCGTGGAACTCTGCCGGTCACCTTGGCAGAGGCGGAACGCGCAACTTTAAAGCCGCCGATAAAATAACAGCGACACTTACCTACCCTATTAATACAGGACACTGATATGCGAATCCTTGTTGTAGAGGACGAGCCGAAAACTGCCGAGTACATGCATCAGGGTTTAACCGAGAGTGGCTACGTTGTGGACCTGGCCGTCACGGGGCTTGATGGGCTTTATCTGGCTCAACATCAAACTTACGATCTGGTGATCCTGGATGTGAATCTGCCCGAGATGGATGGTTGGGAGGTGTTGACCCGGTTGAGGAAAAACAGCAACACCCGGGTCATGATGGTCACTGCCCGTGGTCGCCTTGAAGAGAAGGTCCGGGGGCTGGAAATGGGCGCAGACGATTATCTGGTCAAGCCGTTCGAGTTTCCGGAGTTGCTGGCAAGAGTTCGCACGCTGATGCGTCGCAGTGAGCAGGCCGGTTTGCCCGAGGTGCTGCGGGTAGGCGACCTTGAACTGGACCAGGGACGACACCGAGCCTTTCGCGGCACCCAGCGCATCGACCTGACGACCAAGGAATTCGCCCTGCTCCACCTGTTGATGCGTCACAGCGGTGAAGTCATGTCTCGCACGCAGATCATCTCGCTGGTGTGGGACATGAACTTTGACTGTGACACCAACGTTGTCGAAGTCTCGATCCGCCGTCTGCGGGCAAAAATCGACGAGCCTTTCGAACAGAAACTGATCCACACCCTGCGCGGCGTCGGCTACGTTCTGGAAATACGTGAATGAAACCCACCCGTCTTTCCACACGGCTGGGCCTTGCCGTTACCGCAATGAGTGCCGTGCTGGTACTGGTAATGGCAGCGTTCGCCTACGCGTCCATTTCACATCAGCTGGATTTCCGGGCGAGAAACGGCTTGCAGGAAAAACTGGAGCAAATCGAACACAGCCTGTCAGAGGGCTTCAGCTCGGTAGCTGACGTGGTGCTGGCGCCTCACCACTTGCGAGACCAGATTGTCGGGCACGATGACTTGACCCTGACCATCCTCGATTCGAGCGTCCCGAGAAAACGCTTGCTGAGCCTTGGTCAGGACGAACAGATGGTGCCCCCGATACCCCTGGCCGGGGACAGCCGGGACCATTTCCAGCGGGTGGAATCTTCGGCCGGTCACGAGATATTGATTGCCAGCAAACAGGTGCGCCTCAAAGGCGGCCAGAAGGTGCTGGTGCTGCTCGCGCTCGACAGAGAGAGCGATGCGCTTTTACTCGGCGCCTATGTGAAATCCACGCTCATTGCCTTGCCGCTCATCCTGCTGCTGGTTGGCGGTTGTGCGTGGTGGATCGTGCATCGCGGGTTAAGACCCCTGCGCGCATTTCGCAAGGTCGCGCACAAGGTATCGGCCCGGGATTTGTCCCATCGCATGCAAGCTGCTGGCTTACCTGACGAACTCCGTGACCTGGCCCATGCCGTCAACGTAATGCTCAACCGACTGGCCGAGGATATTCAGCAGTTGGCGCAATTTTCGGATGACCTGGCCCATGAACTGCGCTCGCCCATGAACAACCTGATGGGCAAGGCGCAAGTCACCTTGTCCAGAGAGCGGCCACCCGAGGAATACAAACAGGCGCTGGAGTCGTGCACCGAAGAGCTTGAGCGTCTGTCATTGATGGTCTCCCAGATGCTCTTCCTGGCCAGCGTGACCCAGCCTTCGGCGCTATTGACGTTCACCGCTGTGGATCTTGAAGTAGAAGCCAACAAGGTCGCCGAGCTTTTTGATCAGTCAGCGGAAGAGAAAGACATGACGCTTGTGGTTCAGGGCAGTGCCCAGACCTTCGGAGAACGACTGATGATCCAGCGAGCGATCTCCAATCTGCTCTCCAACGCCATCCGGCACGGCAATCCCGGTAGCACAGTGACCATCACCCTCGAAAGCCATGCCAATGAAGTCTCTCTGGCCGTCAGCAACCTGGGCGAAGGCATCGAAGCCGAGCACCTGCCGCGACTGTTTGACCGCTTCTACCGGGTACACGCCAGCCGCTCCCGACAACAGGGCGGCACCGGTCTGGGGCTGGCGATTGTTCGCTCCATCATGACTGTTCATCAAGGGCGCGTGACGGTGGAGAGTGAGCTGGAACGGGTCACGACGTTCAGGCTGGTTTTCCCGCGAGCGAAGTGAGTGATTCACCGAACTGAGCCCGGCCTGCTAACGCAGGCCGAAGCCCATTTGCTGTAGCGCCCTGACCAACTCTTCACGCCCATGCAGGCTGGAAATACTGCGCAAGCGATTCACAACTTGCTCAGACCAGCCCGCAGCCTTCATGCCCTCCTGCTGATAAAAAGCACCGAGGCGCTGATCATATTGCTCTACCGAGGACTGTTCAGACTCCGCGTTGTAGCGCTCGTGGGGCAAGCGCGGCTTCACCTGCGCCGGGCGCTCAGCATCGGGATAACCCACGCACATGCCAAACACCGGGTACACCTGAGGTGGCAGCTCCAACTCCTTTGCTACACCTTCGATGTCATTGCGTATAGCGCCGATGTAAACGCCACCCAGCCCCATCGACTCCAGAGCCACCACCGCGTTCTGCGCGGCCAGCGAAGCGTCGATCGTGCCCAGTAACAGGCTCTCGATATAAGGCAAGGCTTCAAGCTCAACGCCTGCACGCTCTGCTACTCGGGACACTCTGGAGAGGTCAGCGAGCCAGACCAGAAACAGCGGGGCCTGGCGGATGTAGGCCTGATTACCGGCAAGCTCAGCGAGGCGTGCTTTGCGGGAAGGGTCCTGAACGGCGATCACGCTCCATACTTGTAGATTTGATGAAGTGGCGGCCGATTGCGCGGCTGCGATTAACGCTTCAAGCGTTCCTTCTGGCAGCGGCTTGTCGCTGAAAGCGCGGACGCTGCGATGACTTACCAATTGATCAAGGATCGGGTTCCAGTTTTCGGGGATTTTTGTGTTTGCATCTGCGTCGCCGTAGCGTAGGGCGAGGCCGTTTTGTTTGGCTTGTGTCATGAAATCTCCCAATAGGTTGCAACCGGGTAGAGCCTTTAATGAACGAGGGGCTTTTAACATGGAGATAAATTAGCACGCGAGGAAAAGCGCGGTTAGACGATGTCAGGGGGTGGCGATGGCGAGTGATTGCTGCAGGGTGAGACTGGTTGGGGGATTGCGTTCCGCTTGACCAGCCTTTTGCATTCGACCTTACCGAGCGTTTGTATCGGACTTGAGCAGTGCACTGTGTCTCACTGACCGGCAGGAGTCGGCCAAAAGTTGCGATATACGATCGGCCGCTTTCGGCCAGAAGCTGCCCCTTGAGCATGTGCAAGGCCGCGGCACTTTTTTCAAAGCATTGCACTCTGTGCAATTGCGGAACATCTCCCTGACCCCGCCGCGGGCATAGGCGGGAGCACCGTTTGTACCCCACGACCCGGTTGCAAAAAGAAAGGACGCAAAGCCCGTAGGCGGGAGGGGGATAAGTGGTTTTTCGTGCAGTTTTCTTGTTGAACATATTTTGACATCAAAACCACATTGCACTGATAGTTCGACAGCCCCATTGAGATAGTAGGCAAAACGCCAGTACACGGCTATAGTCTGGGTCTGGCATATACATCTTAAACTCATATAAAGGGAATTTCATGATAGGCTCAGTGTGGAACAAATGGGATCTTCACTTACACTCCCCGCTTACCAACCTTAATAACAATTATGGCAAAACCACACTCCAAGAATATGCACAGGCGATAAAAGCCGCCAACCTCTCTCTTATAGGAATAACCAATTATTTCTATTTCAAAGAAAATGAACTCGAACTTATCAGAGCAGCCCTAAATGAAATAGACTCCAAAACCGTAATCCTCGGAAATATTGAGCTCAGAATAAATCAACCAAACAAAGAGGGAGAGTGGATTAATGTGCACATAGTTTTCTCAGAAAAAATCTCAACAAAAACGATTAATGATCTTTTATCAAAATTCATCGTAACCAATACAACTAATGACGGAAAAAATATTTGGTGCTCTGAAGAGTCATTCAAAACATGCGGCGTAGATACCGGAGAAATAGTTATCGAACCAAGGTCTTTATTAAAGCATCTTGAAGATAGTTTGATTGCTGGAAAAGATTTTATGATCGCTATGTGCCCAAATGGTTACGGCGGTTTTCAACCGGATAGAAAAGAAGGGCGCTCTGTAGCTATGGCCTTGGAAATTGATAAGTTCAGTAATATCATTTTCGGCAGACCTAGAGACCGTGATTTTTTCCTTCTCACCGATCGCTTCGAAAACGCCATTGCAAAACCCGTGTTTAATTGCTCGGATGCTCATGCAATCGCACAGATAGGAGAAAAGTACACTTGGGTAAAAGCCAAACCAAATTTCCAAGGTCTGAGGCAGTCTATTTTCGAGCCCTCAGATAGGGTTCAACAGACTGATGACTTTATAGAAAGATCTTTCATAAAGCCTTACTTCCGAAAAATATCAGTACAAGGTCGAATCTTTGACGAAAGCGATATAAAATTTTCGAGCCAGGAAATACTGCTAAACCCAAACATGGTCGCAATTATTGGAGGCCGAGGGACAGGAAAAAGCTTATTACTAGATGCGGTTTTTTCGAGGCTAGGTAATTGCCAAGGATCAGATAGGGTTAGAGGAGTCAATGTAGAGAATCTTTCCATCACTCTCAATCAGGGTGGTGTTGATGGAGCCGATATCGAGTTTGACAACTTGACCGAGGATGCCTATACCTACTTACACGTATCACAAGGAAATATACACAGCTACAGCAAGGATCCGGTTTCCCTTAGCAACGAGATAAAAAGGATGCTGGGAATACGATCATTTCCATTTGATCCAGTCGTATCACACGAGCTTGTGCAAATTCTGGGAGACTACAGAGCTTTTGTTGAGTATTGGAATGCGAAAGATAATAACGGAGCGTCAGTCAACAAACCAAATTATCAGAAATCGATAATTGAAAAAAACACACAATTAATAAGCACACTGACAAACCCACAGAACCACGCACTTATAGAGCGTTACCAAGCAAATTCGAGCACAATAAATGAGAAAAAAGCATTTACTGGCCGATCAACCGAAATAATCTCAGAGCTAACGCGGACAATAGGAAAACTCAATGAGAAATTGATTGAGTACAATGGCTATCGAGACTCGCTGGCGAAGGTGCCACTCCTAGTGGCAGATGAAATCACAAAAGCGATGAACCTCAACAATACCTCTGCAGATGCGCATATATTAGAACTTACTAGGGACAACGACCAAATACGCGCAGAATTCGCAAAACAAGGTATAAACCAAGACATATCTTCTCTGCTTCATAAAATAACGGAATATCAATACGCCATTGACCAAGCCAAAGAAAAACTCGGGGAGATAGATACAAAAACGAAAGAGTATCACAAATACGTAGTTCGGCGCGGAGAACTGGGAGGACAATATAACTCGTACGTTGAGAGTATGAGACTGGAGATTGACATTGCGTTCGGCCGTCTTCAGCAGTATAACCCAGAGTGGAACGACGAACAGAACGACCTAGTGCAGCACATATTGAGAGACATCAATATTATCGGTACTACCGTATTCGACGCCGAGAAGTTCTACAGTGGATTGGAGCGATGTATAAATAGGGGCAAGTTCAGAGGCTCCGCTGAAAAATCAACTGCCGAAAAACTAGAGTTAACTTTCTGCATACAATCCAAGGAAGATTTCTTTAGGCTATTAACTGGGCAAAAAATTATTAAAATTGAAGAAGAACTCATTTCAATCGAGGAGTTTTTCTGGAAGGACGAGTATTTCAACCAAGGGGGCAGGTACGAATTAATCAATTATCTTTTCTCTCCAGAGAGTATCAAGTCTTTCCTTTATGTCAACGCAGAGTTCACATACAAAGCAAAACCTGTCAGTAAGCTATCAGTAGGCCAGCGCGGCACATTCTATGTATGCCTAAAGTTAGCAACTGACCCTTTTGGAAGTCCGTTCATCTTTGACCAGCCCGAGGATGACCTAGACAATGAATTTATAGTCACCCAACTCGTGCCACTTTTCAACATTATAAAAAAATACCGACAGGTAATCATTGTCACTCACAACGCAAACCTAGTTGTAAACTCTGACGCTGAGCAGGTAATAGTTGCTGACAACGACGGAGAGCTGATCACTTATAGTTCAGGTGCGTTAGAAGACGGAGATGTCAAAAGCGGAGAAGGTGTAAGAGCCAAGGTCTGCTCAATACTCGAAGGCGGGCATACCGCATTTGAAAGAAGAGAGCGAAAGTACGGAATCTGACACTTATTACGGAGTAGGCGCTTAGAGCGCCCGCGCCCTATTTGTGTCAGCGCAACGTGATTGACTATAATGCATAACGTAAATTTTCAACGGTTAATACGATGAAGTTGAAAACTGCGCATTGCTGGCGACCGAGCCTCGGTTATAGCAATGAGTTTACGCAACGGCTGCTTTTGGCCGATTGCTGCCCGTCACCAGCGGCAGAAATCGGCCATTACGTGCCATCCTCAGTTCACAGCTAGAGGACAAATCACGCTTTTCGATTCATCGCATGTGCGAATTAAATTCTATTGAGTCCGGGCTGGCTCATCCTTTTTAGTTGCCTTAGCATTTGAAGCCGCCCGCAAAGAAGCTTTTGCTAGCTTTGTATGTTCCTTAAGCTTCTTAATCGAGTATGGAAGTACTAGTTTAACGGGCGACTTTATAAATTCGACTCCATGAGCCCGCTTGTACGACTCACGAAGAGTGCTACTTATATTCGAACCGCTTATGAGTCTTACTGTCAAGCCAGATCGCTCCATTAATGGTCGGAGCTGGTCGTCTTCCCTTGACACCAGACAGCAATAAAAAATATACCTAGCTTCACCAAACGTGATTTGACTGGAAACTATGTCCCAATAAGGCTTCCTTTCTTGATCGGTTGGAAGATCTCGCTCGATCAATTCCAGAATATTCTGGAGCGTACCAAGATAACGAGCTTGTCGAACAATGTGCTTTTGAATTTCTACGAACAAATGATATTCGTATACGACTCGACCATGGTCGACCTGTAGAAAGCTACTATGCCGTTTCATTGAATCTGTAAATTTCTTGCTATAGTAATAAAGCGCGCCAATACCTTCGTGAGTTTTACCTTCAAAATCTATAACTCTTACGTCTTCCAGATTCCTCCTGCAAAGCTCCAACAAACGATAAAACGAACCCTCGAATCTTTGGATTCTGAAAATCTCTCTCGATTCAGTTAGCTCTTTTCTTTGCAACAATATGGTTAGAATAATACCTGCAAAAGCCAAACCGGAAAACAGATACGTTACCACGCCAAAACTGTCACCAAAAGTTCCAGCCTTTGCAATTGAGTACTCGGTTATTGGCCATGTTTTATAGAGAACGAGGGATCCATAGGAACCGAATATTAAAAGCACGCCTATACCGACTGTGATTGTTATTTTTGTTAGATTCATTGAAAACCCTCAAGTAAATTATTATTGTTACACACAGCCTGCAAACGCTGAATCGAAAAAAATAAATCCGCCCCTATCCTTTCAACTCTGAAGGGGATTTATTCTAAGGACCGAATATTGTCATAAAGCTTTTAAGTTTCAAGCTTCGGAAATATGCAGAACCTCACCTAATAATAAATAGCAGTTCAGAAATAGCGATCTAGCTTCTTCAGCAGACACATCGTTATGTACACCAACAGAAACTCTTTCATAAAGATTCGAAAGATTTTGACGAATCTTGACTTTGCGCGACTTGCTTTCGATTCTTTCGTTAACGAATGCATTGATCCTATTTTGATGCTTGTTGGCGCCAAGAGTAACTTCGTTGCCCCCGATGTTAATTGTTGTTTCTCTCGGAGGAAAAATTGAATCTGCAAAAGAATCAATTATTCGGCGTACAGTTGTCAACGCTTGGCTGATGGATTCCGAATCCCCTTCTGCCAATCTTGATATTACCGATGGTATCTGCTCTAGAACGTCGCCACAATTGGCAGATATTAGGCTGTCAACGTCACTTTTATATTTTTCGAATATGGACTCGGACAAGTTGTCAAATTCCTTTTCATAATATATTCCAGAAACAAATGTATGCAGGATCGAAAGAACGCGACTTTTAATTCCACTTAAGGTCGATATATAGTTTGTCGTATTGGCCAACTGCTTTTCATGCATAGCCATGATACGGTATGCCCAGTCCCCGCTAGTATCGGGAGTGGTAAGAGATTTCAACTTTATGTTCTGGGCTGCCAGTGCTGCCTCCTGCTGTGCAAGAGGACCCCAGTAGCCTTTCTTCTCCTCTCTATTGATCCATCTACCTGTAAGCCCCATGTATTTGAGCGATATTTCATTTGTTCCGTTATACCCTTGCATCTCCAGGCTGATCCAATATTTGATCTGGTCAGAGCCAACCCATCGAGCCAGCCTTGAAGCTTTCAAAAGCAAGGACTCAGCGGGCAGCCTGGTTAGTTCGATGTCGTCCAGTAGCTCTTTGGCTAGGGCTAAAATATGCTCTGATCTACTTCGTTCCACAGAAAGCTCCTAGCGTGTAAGAAAAGTTTCCTTCGCAGTACCATAATGCCACTGCAATGGCGATCATGCGCTTTTGTACTATTGATGGCGATCATGAGTGGCCGCTATTGGCCGATTTCTGCCGCTAAAGGACACATAGCGTGCTGGTCAGAACCAATGCAAACGACTGGTCAAGTCCATACAATTACGCACCTGGCCCCAGAACGAGCAAATTTTCACGCCCCCAACCATGCGTGTTTGCTGGATTCAGCCTCGTTTCGGTCACGGCCCACATCTGGGGAATACCTACTTTCAGCGCGGGCGGTACCTTGCCTCGTTCGCTGAGATATTTGCGGTAAAACATCACCGACGCAGGGACCGCAGACTGCGAAAGAAAATTCTCTGACGCCGTTCGATTTAGAGCCTGCTGAAGTCGCGATGGAAAACGCCTCAATTGGCTGCGTCTCAATGTACTGAAGCAGCCAAGGGCGCATCCAGTTGCATCACGTCGCCGCACGCCTCCACTCCGCCGAATATCTGATACGGTGATTTGCGAAGTTTTGTCGGCTTGTTTACCGGAGCGCCCCATGGCGATTGTCTTCCCCACTGCACACATCGATGCGAAGGAGCGTTTCGATTATTGGCAAGATGTCGTCTGCTCGACCTACACACTCACCAAGAACCGCCAGTTAACAGATGAGCTGTTCGATGGCTCACTGGATGTCACGACCAAGGGCAGTGTGTTATTCAGCCGAATCAGATCCTTGCCGGTGGAGTACAAACGTCCCCGAGACGACCGGGGAAATGGCACGCTCTTCCTGACCCTCACCCTGTGCCCGGAAGCCTACATCAGCCAGTCAGGCAGAACTTCGCGCCAGTTACCCGGGGACATCGTTTTATACGACAGCGCTCAACCCTTCACCTGCACCCTTCCCGCTGGCGACGATCAGATAGTGCTCGCCGTGCCTCGCTCGCTGCTGCTGGCTCATATTCCTCATTACGAAGGTTTTTTAAGCCGAACACTGGAGAGCCAGTCGCCGCTGGGCGGGCTCGCAAAATCAATGCTGATTGAGATGTGGAAGGCCGAGACGCCTGATGCTGCTATCGGCGACCGACTCAATGGTGCGCTGCTGGATGTGTTGTCCAGCGCGTTCGAAACAGCTTATAGCTCCCTGACGCCTAAACAGGCATCACACCGGCACAAGCAGCTTGCCGGAGTAAAACAGCACATTCAGGCAAATCTTGGCCAGACCGGGATGAGCGTGGTAAGCATCTGCGCCGCCGTGCACATGTCGCCCAGAACATTGAACAGACTCTTTGCCACGGAAGGAACCACAGTGATTCGCTGGCTTTGGCAGCAGCGGCTATCGGCCTGCCATGACGCCCTGCTGAAAAAGTCGTTCAATCACGTCAGCGACGCAGCATTGAGCTTTGGTTTCAGCAACCTCTCGCACTTCAGCCGGGCTTTCAAAAAAGCCTATGGCATCTCGCCTCAGCAACTGCTGCATCGGGCCTGATTACACCTGGCATTCTGAGCACAGCATCTGGCACTTCCGGCAAAGCGGCTTATTGCTTTACGGCGCAGTATCAAAAGTGCGCGGCTTAGACTCGCGCCAACGGTGACTAATCAATGATTTAACCTAGCCAACCCGATGGTGAACAGATGGCTAACGCCTCAGATAAAACCCTGCGCCTGTTATTCCCGCAATGGCAAGGTGGCAACAACGCCCCTTACTTCTTCGGCGCCCAACTGCTCTCATGGCTCGCTCCCGAGACGAATGGCCCCGTGGAGGAAGTGCCTGTCGCGAAGCCGGATGGCAAACCGCTGCAAAACGAAAACGGCATCGTCGCTCGTCAGAGCTTGCTTGAGCAATTGAGCCACGCGCGGCAATTGATTGAGAAACATCAGCCTGATCGTATGGTTGTATTGGGCGGTGATTGCCTGGTCGACCTTGCACCATTTGCTTATCTCAATGAACGCTACGACGGCGAGCTGGCAGTACTTTGGGTCGACGCCCATCCTGACGTTTTGACCCCTAAGGAATTCGAGCACGCACACGCCATGGTGCTGGGCAACCTTCTGGGCGAGGGAGATCCGGACTTTGCCCGGGCAGTGAAGCGCCCGCTGAAACCGGCGAATGTCATGTATGCCGGTCTGCAGGAAACCATGGACGTCGAAACCGCCACCATCAAGCGCCTCGGCCTTCGCAGCGCGAGTCCTGCTGACCTGGCGAACACCAGCGAACCGGTGCTGACATGGCTCAAGGAGACCGGGGCCAGGCATCTGGCCATTCACCTGGACCTTGATGTGCTGGACCCGAGCATCTTCCGCTCGCTGCTATTCGCCCAACCCAACGTCCCGGCTGACACCTTTGAAGGGATCGCCCAAGGCAAGATGACCATGGATCAAGTCGTGCGCCTGCTACACGATGTGGCAAACGTCGTGGATGTGGTCGGGATGGGTGTCGCAGAGCATCTGCCCTGGGACGCGCTTGCGCTGAAAAACATGTTGGCTAGCCTGCCATTGCTGGGCAACGTTTACCGGCGAGCTGATACCTGACTTTCATATGGGAGTCGCCCCGGTGTCCCTGACACCACGCTGTCGCGCAGCAAACACGGACCCTGTAGGAGTGAGCTTGCTCGCGATTCGATCTGTTGGTCGATGAATATATTGCCTGTGCTGAAGCTATCGCGAGCAAGCTCACTCCTACAGAAAATGCATTTCAAATCAGGTAGTTATTTCTTGTTTGATAGGAGCAGAGCTTGCTCGCGATGAGGCTGGACGCAATCTGCCTGATATTTGCGGCGCCCTTATCGCGAGCAAGCTCGGCTCCCACAGGTTCTGCGTCGCAATTCACCTTGCGGGCAAACATAGAATCAAGTCCGGCGGTATACCGGCCTCTTGGTAATGAGTTCACGGAAATGGTGCCTGCTGGCCAACATGTGCACCGTTAACTCTAAACGGCTACCCTGTTGAATTACCTCAGGAGGAATAGCCCGTGATCAAGAAAGTCGGCCCCACTGAAATAAAACCCAAACACCGTGCATCGTGCCATTGCGGCGCAGTGGTTCTGGAGCTGGATTTACCCGACGGCATTGTCGACCCTCGGCGCTGCGATTGTTCGATGTGTCGCCGCAAAGGTGCCATCGTTGCGTCGGTCGCGCTGGACGGTGTCAAAGTCATTCAGGGCCAGACCCAGCTCAAGCTCTATCAATTCAATACCCGTACAGCGAAGCATTATTTCTGCGGTAACTGCGGGATTTACACCCATCACCAGCGGCGCTCCTCACCGGATCAATACGGTTTCAATCTGGGTTGCCTGGAAGGCGTGAACCCTTACGACCTGGGCCAGATCAAGACCAGTGACGGCGTCAATCATCCCGCCGACCGCGAGCCACCGACCAACGCCCCCGGCTGAATGCGATATCAGCCTTCCGGCCTCGCTAGACTGGGTCGAAGGCTGATGCATCAAGCGGACGCAGCGATCTCCCGCAAATAAGTCATCAGCAGTGACCGGCAACTTTCAGTCTCCGCAACATAAACGTTTGATTGCACATTTGTAATCTTTCAACCATCTCGTCGTTATCTTCAACTCGTCAAGATTGTGCCCCACTGGCAGCGCTCGAATTTATAAAAAAAGCCAGGTCGACACATAAGAAATCTGCCGATTTGAACGGAGCGACTATGACTCACCTCAACAAAATGACTTTGGCCGTTTTATCCACCCTTGCGAGTGTCACACCGCTTACTGCTTTTGCAGAAGAGCAAAAAGAAGGGTTTATCGAAGGCAGTACGTTGACTGTACTCAATCGAAGTTTTTACATGAACCGTGACCATCGCAAAGGCGAATCAAGCCCCACCGGGAATGGCTATTCCGAAGCATGGGCTCAAGGCGTGATCGGCAAATTCGAATCCGGTTTCACTCAGGGTACGTTTGGTATTGGTGTCGATGCGTTCGCAATGCTGGGCATCAAACTCGACACCGGTGATGGTCGAAACGGCGGACGCAGTTCGTTCGATGTTCTGCCGGTCGATGGGGATGGTGAGGCCGAAGACGAATACAGCAAGGTTGGTGGCGCTCTGAAAGCCAGGGCATTCGATACGGTTGTAAAGGTCGGGGATGTCTTTCCATCCACGCCGGTAGTTTCTTTTGGCGACTCGCGACTGCTGCCTGAAAGTTTCCGCGGTGTAACAGCGACCAACACCAGTATCAGCGGTTTAACCCTTCAGGGTGGCCGCCTTCACTCAATGAGCCAGCCGGCCTCCAGCAGCATGCGCGATAACTTCGCAACGTTTTATGCAGGTTCGGTCAACGCTCCGTGGGTCGCCTATTTCGGAGGTGATTACGCTGCCACCGACAGTCTGAGCCTCAGCCTGTATACCAGCAGGCTGAAAGACGCGTGGGACCAGACTTACGCCTCCACTTCCTACACATTGCCGCTCTCGGACAATCTGGCACTGACCGGTAGCCTGAATTACTACAACGCCACCGACGAAGGCAAAAAGCTCCTCGGTGAATTCGACAACGACATCTGGAGTGCGAAGATCGGCCTGCAATACGGCGCTCATACCCTGGCCGTCTCGCACCAGCGAAATGAAGGCGACGACGACTTCGATTACCTCAGACAATCTGACTCGATTTACCTGGCGAACTCTATCCAGTACAGCGACTTCAACTCACCGAAAGAGCGCTCGTGGATGGTCACTTACAACCTGGACATGACCACGTTCGGGGTACCCGGCCTGTCGTTCATGACGCGCTACGGCAAAGGCACCGACGCGGACTATTCCAATGCGAACAGCACTTACATGCGCCGGGATTCGGATGGCAATCCACTCACCGATCAGAAGCGCTGGGAGCGGGATATCGAAGCGAAATACATCGTGCAGACTGGCAATCTGAAGGACCTGTCACTGCGCGTGAGACAGGCCACCACACGAGCGACTGCATTTGAGTCAGACCTTGATGAGGTCCGGGTGATTGTCGAGTATCCGCTGAGCGTTCTGTGAAGAGCGGCATGAGGTTTTAGCAACACCGCCCTGGAAGCTCCCGCTCTGCAACCAAGGTGTTTCAGGCGCTCTCGCGAGCGCCTTTTTTTGGTCATTAATTTTTGTCTCGAGTAAACAATGGCTCTGTAGGAGCTCACGAGCACCGCGAGGCAGCGATGGCGTCCTGTCTGATACACCGCCATCGCGGCCTCGCGGCCTCGCGGTGCTCGTGCGCTCCTACAGGGACTGCATTTGCTGCGTGAAAGCGCGCAGTCCGATCTCCTGAAACTCCATCCATTGATCCGGCGCAGCTTTCGGATCCCGGAAAGCGACTAGGCTGAGGTCCATCGCCCCTCCAACAAGGCCATCCTCATGCCTCCTGCTTCGTCCGCGCCGTTGTCCGTCCGCTCCGAACCACTGCACATGGGGTTCGTGGTCGCCTGGCTGTTCTGCGCCCTCTTCTACTTTGTGCAATACGCCCTGCGCTCGGCACCCGGCGTGATGATGCCGGAGTTGACCGAAGCGTTTGGCCGCGATGTGGTGGCCGTCAGCGCGCTGGTCGGTCTGTATTACTACACCTACTCGATTTTCTCGATCATTGCGGGCGCGGCACTGGACAGACTGGGTGCCAAGTACGTGATACCGGCGGGCATTCTCATGGTTGCAGCGGGCGCAGCCTTATTCGGCCTGGGTGAGTTGCACGTCGCGCAAATCGGTCGCCTGCTGCAGGGCGCGGGATCGGCCAGTGCCTTCATTGGCGCAGTGTATCTGGCAACGCATGGCTTCCCGCCGCGGTATCTGGCCACTGCCGTCGGTTTCACTCAATGCTTCGGCATGATGGGCGGCTTCGCCGGGCAATTTGCCGTGGGCCCGATCATTCACGGGACTATCCCGTGGCAACAATTCTGGTTCATCGCTGCCGGTTGCCTGTTCGTGATTGCCATTCTGGTGCTGTTAATGACGCCCAAAGGTCACGATCCACGCCCCGCCGGGAGCAGCAACTCACTGGGTTCAGTATTGACGCCCTACAAGCAGGTTCTGAGTAATCCACAGTCATGGTTATGCGGTTTCACGGCGGGCCTGTTGTTTCTGCCGACGACTATCGGCGACATGATCTGGGGCGTTCCATTCCTGCGTGACGGTCTGGCGGTCACGTACAGCGAGGCAGTCAACCGCAGCAGCATGATCCCGCTGGGCTGGGTGATTGGTTGCCCGTTGCTCGGTTATATTTCCGACCGCATCGGCAGACGCAAGCCGGTACTGATCGGTGGCGCGTCGCTGATGTTGATCGCCAGTGCGGCGATTCTGTATCTGCCAGCTGGTATTGCCCCGCCGTATCTGTTCGGTCTGTTGTTGGGGATCGGCTCTGGCGCAGCGATGATTCCCTACTCGATCATCAAGGAAGTCAACGCCGACAACGTCAAGGGCAGTGCCACCGGTGCGATCAATTTTCTGGTCTTTACCTTCAGCGCCCTGCTTACACCGGTATTTGGTTATTTGCTGGCGCGCATGGCAATGGGCGGCGCCTTGACCCTGCCCATATTCCAGGCTGCCGGCGCGTGGTTGCTGGGGGGCATCGTGCTCGCAATCGTGCTGGCGTTATTGATTCTGGAAACGGGACCGAAAGGTCGGCAGGTCGCTGGCTACAAGGTTTTCTGAACACATCGCCAGGCTGTGAATCGAACATTCGGACTTGAATGACGGCACCATGCGTATATGATCAAGCCTAGTTGTACGATGACATATGACGCTAAGCATGCCTTCATGTTTTCCCAACAATAAAATGACGAGCGATCCACTATGACTCAAAGCAAAGCCGAAGTACTGGTCTGGGGCCAGATGCACGCCTCTCTCACTGAAGCGCTGGCCCGGGACTTTACCGTGCACAATCGCTGGGAGATTGCAGACCTGGAAGCTTGGCTCTCCACCCACGGCGAGAAGATTCGCGCCATCGTCACCAGCGCCGTGTACGGCACCGACAATCAGGTGCTGGACCGTCTGCCCAATCTTGAAGTCGTCACCAGCTTCGGCGTGGGTTACGACGCCATCGACACCGACTATTTGTCAGGGCGCGGCATCAAATTCAGCAACACCCCGGATGTCTTGAACAAAGCCGTCGCGGAAACTGCCCTCGCACTGATGCTCTGCGTGAGCCGCAAGATCAGTGAAGCCGAGCGTTTTGTGCGTGCGGGTAAATGGCCAAACGGCAAATTCCCTCTGGGCCGCGATCTGGCAGGCAAAACCTGCGGCATCGTCGGGCTGGGCAAGATCGGTAAAACCATCGCCACTCGTGCTGCGGCGTTCGACATGGAAATCGCCTATTTCCGTCGCGGTGAGGCGTATTCCGATGTGTCCTACACCCATTACGCTGACCTCCACGAACTGGCCAGGGTCAGCGATTATCTGGTGGTGATCGTGCCGGGCGGTGCAGATACCGAGAAGCTGATCAGCGCATCGGTGCTCAAGGCACTGGGTCCGGATTCTTTCCTGATCAACGTGGCACGCGGCACGGTCGTCGACGAAAAAGCCCTGGTCGCCTCGCTACAGGCGGGTGAGATCGCCGGTGCCGGGCTGGATGTATTCGAGGACGAACCGAACGTACCTGCCGAACTGTTGAGCGTGGACCAGGTTGTACTGACCCCGCACATCGGCAGCGGCACCTATGAAACCCGCAAGGCCATGGCTGATCTGGTGTTCGCCAACCTGAGTCGTTATATCGACGAAGGTGAGTTGGTTACGCCGGTATTGGGTTAATCACCCCGGACGGATTGGAACACTCGTTTGGTGGGAGGTAACGCCCCGTCTAAAATGCCGCGTTGTCGTGAAGCAAACACAGGATCTGTAGGAGTGAGCTTGCTCGCGATGACGGTAGACTTTTCAAGAAATTACCGTCAGGCCTGACGCTATCGCGAGCAAGCTCACTCCTACAGGGTCCGTGTTTGCTGCGCGTCAAAGATGGCAGCTCCCCTAAGTTGACCAGCGTAGCTGTTGGATTTGCCTACTGTTTCACGCATTTAACGATCGTTGACCATGCAAGCTCGCCAGAATCACCTATCGTTCTGTTTCAGGACGAAAAAAGGTGAGTCTTCCATGAGTATTGAAACGCTGTTCGCCAATCTGCATAGCCTCCCCAGCATTCCAAAAGTCGCTCAGGATCTGATCCTGCAATTTGACAGCCCTTCTTCCAGCCTGGAAAGCATTGCTCGCAATATCGAAAAGGATCCGGTGATTTCGGCGAAGATTCTCCGCCTGGCCAACTCGGCCCGGTTTCGTGGCTCCCGGGAGTCGTCCAGTATCGAAGACGCAGCCATGCGTCTGGGTTTCAACACGCTGCGCACGCTGGTGCTCGCTTCGGCGGTAACGGGCGCGTTCAAAGCCGGACCGAGTTTTGATCTGAAAGGTTTCTGGCTGAAGAGTTTTCAGGTGGCCGGGATCTGCCGGATGCTGGCGAAACAGAGCGGCGTGGACCCGGAGATTGCGTTTACCTGCGGCGTGATGCATGACATCGGCGAGTTGTTGATCCAGACCGGCGCGCCGGAAGTCGCCGAGCGTATCAACGCTGCGAGCAAAACGGGCACGCCGGGCCGCGCGGCCAATGAAACGGTCCAGTTAGGTTTTGGCTATCCCGAGGTAGGTGAGGAACTGGCCCGTCGCTGGCATCTGCCGGAGGTGATCCAGCAAGCCATTGCGTATCAGGCAAAACCGTTACAAGCGCCAGGCAATGCTCCCCTGCCGCGTATCGTGGCTCAGGCGATGCTGGTTTCCGATGCGCTCGAAGCCCACGGCGGTGCTACGCCAGAAGCGCAACAGGCGGTGGTCGGACCGCTGACTGAAGGGGTCAATCTGGATGCATTGTTTGCCGGACTGCCCGCCGTACTGGAGGCGGACAAAGCGTTCGCAGAATTGCTGAGTTAGACCGAGTCGCCGTTATCGCGGGCAAGCACCGCTCCCAGATGGCATCGCATTTCAAACTGTGGGAGCGGTGCTTGCCCGCGATACATGAGACGAGGCGGGAAGACACACTACATCATCGTTTATCGTCCTGTCCGGATGCGGCTCGGCCAAGGCACCGCTCACAATATTGGTCATCTGTAGGAGTGAGCTTGCTCGCGATGAACGATGACACGGTGTAGCTGAAAAAACGAGTCGTCTGCATCGCGGGCAAGCCTCGCTCCCACAGGTTTGCAGGCCAACATAGAATCTCCCATGGCATTGCATTTCAAACTGTGGGAGCGGTGCTTGCCCGCGATAAGGGCGACCCGGTTTCAAGCCTTACTCTTCACATCAGATCCTGAAAGTCCCCACCAGATGCTGCAACCGGGCAGCCTGCTCTTCCAGATATGAACAAGCGTCCAGCGTCAGCTTCAGGTTATCGACGCCTTCCTGATTGAGCGTATTGATCTGCGTAATATCGACGTTGATCGACTCCACCACCGCGGTTTGCTCTTCAGTCGCAGCGGCTACGGACTGGTTCATGTCGTTGATTTCATCGATACGACGAGTGACGCTGCTTAACCGCTCGCCCGCCTGATTGGCGACGGTCACGCTGCTTTCACTCTGACGCTGGCTTTCGGTCATGGTGACCACCGCTTCCCGAGCGCCGATCTGCAGTTCCTCGATCATCTTCTTCACTTGCTGCGCCGAATCCTGAGTACGGTGTGCCAGGCTGCGCACCTCATCGGCCACCACCGCAAAGCCACGCCCTGCTTCGCCGGCGCGCGCCGCTTCAATCGCCGCATTCAGTGCTAGCAGATTGGTTTGCTGGGAAATACTGGTGATCACCTCAAGAATCTGACCGATGTTGACCGTCTTGCCGTTCAGGTTCTCGATGTTGGCGCAGGATTCGCTGATCTTCGCCGACAGCTCGTTCATCGCGCTGATGGTCTGCTGTACGACTTGCTGACCATCACTCGCCAACTGGCTGGCATCGGCAGATTGCTGAGAAGTACGCGCCGCGTTCTGGGCAATTTCATGGGCAGCCGCCCCCAGCTCGTTGATCGCCGCCGCAACGCTTTCGGTACGATTGGCCTGCTGGTCGGAGTTGGTCATGGAGGAGTTGGAAGCCTTCACTACCCGCATCGCCACATCGCCCAACTGGCCAGCCGTGGAAGCCACCTCGCGTATGGAGCCGTGGATACGCTCAACGAATCGGTTGAACGACTGGGCCAATTCGCCGAACTCATCCTGTGAGGTAATGGCCAGACGCTTGGTCAGGTCGCCGTCACCATCAGCGATGTCACGCATGGCGCGGCCCATTTGATGCAGCGGTTGCATCAGCACGCTGATCAACATGCCCAGCAGCAGAATGATGATCACCACGGAAATGACCATTGCAGTAATCGCTGACGTACGGAATTCGCCGAGCATGGCGTAGGCCGCATCCTGATCCAGTACCAGCGCCACATACCAGTTAGCCGAAGAAACGCCTTCTACCTTGGTCAGCGACATGATTTCCGCTTTACCGGCGGACGCAATCTCGGTCACGCCCGCAGTAATCTTCGGCGTATCGGTCGGATAGGCTTCGCTGATGTTCTTCAGGATGAGTTTGCTGTCCGGGTGAATCAGAATCTTGCCGTCGCCGCTGACGATGAATGCATAACCATGCCCACCGAAATTCAGCGAATTGATGGTCTTGGTAATGCTCTCGAGTGAAATATCAGCACCGGCAACGCCGATGAACTGGTTCTGGTACTTGACCGGCGCCGCCAGTGTCACGACCAACTTGCCCGACGAAGCGGCAATGTACGGTTCGGTCACAACAGTGCCCGGGGCGTTTTGCGCCGCCTTGTACCAGCCACGCGCACGGGGATCATAATCTGCCGGGCGATTACCCGCTGGCACCGAAAACATCACGCCGTCAGTACCACCGAAATAACTGAGCTGGAAATTGTCGGTATAAGCCGGGATACCAATGGAGCTCTGCAGATCCGGAATCGCCTTGCCATCCGCCGCGACCCGCTGCGCCATGGATTGCAGCAGCTGGGTACGGCTCTCCAGCCAGGTCTGAATATTCTGAGTAGTCAGGCCACCCAACTGTTGAAGTTCAGCAAAGACATTGGATTTCAAAGTCTGACGTTGTCGGTAATCGTTAACAACAATAAAACAGGTAAATGCAACCACGACCACCAACGCGGCGGCGAGCAGAATCTTTCTGCTGAAACCCAGACTTTTCATCATTGCGGATACTTCCATTACAAATGAGTTGCTACAGCGCACGGCTGTTCACTGAAACAGTGAACACATTGCGGCGTTTGTACTGGCTCTTTGTGTAAAAGGATAGTGTCCGGAACAAATATATTTATCGGATCCAAATAGTCGGACGTATGACAAATTAATACGCGATGAATGGTTACATATACTGCGTTTTAAGGCCTAAAGATTTCACACACTCTGCCGACTGAAACGAAATATTAGTGCATCAGACAACATGCAGTCGGCGCCTATGTAACCTCTGACAGGTGATGCCGTCTTCCATTGAACCCAATCCTGAGCTCACCGAGGTTACGAGGCCATCGATAGCGGTTTGTCTGATACTCCGTTATCGCGGCCTCGCGATGCTCGTGCGCTCCTACAAATCCGGGCTTGCTGTACGGCAGCGGTGTGTCAGGAATAAGGAGCCACTTCCTGCCACAAGGCAGAATTACCGCAAGTTAGTCTTCACCAACTCAAACACCTCATCCCCTCGCCCGCTCATCACAGCACGCATCATGTACAGGCTGAAGCCTTTGGCCTGTGCCAGTTTGATCTTGGGCGGAATGCCCAGTTCCTGTTTGGCGGTGACAACATCCAGCAATACCGGGCCCGGATGATCGAACGCCTTGCGCAATGCAGCAGGCAACTCTTCTGAACTCTCTACGCGAATACCCAGAATGCCCGCACCCAGAGCGATACCGGCGAAGTTGGTCTCGTACAGATCAGTGCCATGGGGCACGTAGCCGCCAGCTTTCATTTCCATGTCCACGAAACCCAGCGAGCTGTTGTTGAACACCACCATTTTGATCGGCAGGTCCAGTTGGCGAACGCTGAGCAGGTCACCCATCAGCATCGACAATCCGCCATCGCCACACAGGGAAATCACTTGTCGATCCGGATACGCCGCTTTCGCGCCCAATGCTTGAGGCATCGCGTTGGCCATGGAGCCATGGTTGAACGAACCCAGCAAACTGCGCTTGCCGTTCATGTGCAGATAACGGGCAGCCCACATTGTTGGGGTGCCGACATCGACGCTGAAGATCGCGTCAGCGTCGGCCTGCTCATCAATCAACCGGGTCAGGTACTGCGGATGAATCGGGTTGCCCGGCGCCGATGGCGTGGCCAGATCATCCAGCCCTTCCCGTGACTTGGCGTAATGCTTGAGCGCCTTGTCGAGGAAGCGACGGTCTTCCTGACGATTCAGTTTTGGCAGCAGCGCAGCAAGGGTTTCTTTCACGCCGCCGGTCAAGCCCAGAGCTATCGGCGTGCGTCGACCGAGGGCTGTGGGGTCGATGTCGATCTGGACGATTTTGGCGTCCGTCGGGTAGAAGTTCCGGTACGGAAAACTGCTGCCCAGAATCACCAGTGTGTCGCAGGACAACATGGCGTGATAACCCGAGCTGAAACCGATCAGGCCGGTCATGCCGACATCGAACGGGTTGTCATACTCGACGTACTGCTTGCCGCGCAAGGCGTGCACCACGGGCGCGCCAAGACGGTCGGCCAGGGCGACCATCTCGTCATGGGCTCCGGCGCAACCGGCACCGCACAACAAGGTGACTGCTTTGGATTCATTGAGGATGTCGGCCAGCTGCTGGATGTCCGGCTCGCTCGGCGTGACCGTCGGTGGCGCGGTGTCCACCCACTTGGCCAGAGCGTCAGGGGCATCGCTCAGCGCGACGTCACCCGGCAACACGATCACCGCAACGCCACGCTGACCAATCGCGGCACGCATGGCGCGCTCCAGCACCCGGGGAAATTGCTCAGGGGTGCTGACCAGTTCGACAAAGTGGCTGCACTCCTTGAACAGTTCCTGAGGATGGGTTTCCTGAAAATAGCCCAGACCGACTTCCGAAGACGGGATATGCGCCGCAATCGCCAGGACCGGGACCTGGTTGCGATGGCAATCGTAGAGTCCGTTGATCAAATGCAAATTGCCTGGCCCGCAACTGCCCGCGCACACCGCCAGCTTGCCCGTGCTGGCAGCTTCAGCACCGGCGGCGAAGGCGGCGACTTCTTCGTGGCGGGTGTGCATCCAGCGGATGGAGTCGATGCTTTGCAGGCTATCGGTCAGGCCATTGAGGCTGTCGCCGCTCACCCCCCAGATACGGTTGACGCCAGCACTGGCGAGGGTTTGAGCGAGGTGATCGGCAATGGTTTTGGACATGCTGGTTTCCTTGTCGAGACAGATGGAAAACGTAGCCAGTGTCTTGGTACGCATCAGTGATCGACAGGCTGTGCGGCGCACAGTTCAGCTGGTGACAGAACACAGATCAATCTGTGAAGAGCGGATTACCTGCGGGCGGTGCTTGCCCGAAAGACAAGCACGAAAATTCTTGAGACGCACCGCACTGCACTATCCCGAACTCAACGGTAGGAGCGAACTTGTTCGCGAGGCGTCAGACCTGACTCACCGCATCAGCCCTATCGCCAACAAGTTGCCTCCTACCTGACCCAGCGCAAACCGGTAGGAGCGAACTTGTCCGCGAGGCGTCAGACCTGACTCACCGCATCAAGCCCTATCGCCAACAAGTTGCCTCCTACCTGACCCAGCGCAAACCGGTAGGAGCGAACTTGTTCGCGAGGCGGCAGGCTGATCCACCGCATCAAGCCCTATCGCCAACAAGTTGCCTCCTACCTGACCCAGCACAAACCGGTAGGAGCGAACTTGTTCGCGAGGCGGCAGGACTGATCCACCGCATCAAGCCCTATCGCCAACAAGTTGCCTCCTACCTGACCCAGCGCAAACCGGCAGGAGCGAACTTGTCCGCGAGGCGTCAGACCTGACTCACCGCATCAAGCCCTATCGCCAACAAGTTGCCTCCTACCTGACCCAGCGCAAACCGGTAGGAGCGAACTTGTTCGCGAGGCGTCAGACCTGACTCACCGCATCAGCCCTATCGCCAACAAGTTGCCTCCTACCTGACCCAGCGCAAACCGGCAGGAGCGAACTTGTCCGCGAGGCGTCAGACCTGACTCACCGCATCAAGCCCTATCGCCAACAAGTTGCCTCCTACCTGACCCAGCGCAAACCGGTAGGAGCGAACTTGTTCGCGAGGCGGTCGACCTGATTCACCGCATCAAGCCCTATCGCAAACAAGTTGCCTCCTACCTAAAGCAGTAAACAGAATAGACAGTGCCTAAGCTAAAAACCTATACGTGTGGCTCACCCGGTTTGGCCGGTGCCGCATATTGCGGTTTCAGCTTGCCGTCCTTGTCCAGCAGCCAGGCGTCGAGGATTTCCCTGACGACGGGGCCTGCGACCCGGCCGCCTGCCTCGCCGTTCTCGATCATCACCGCCACCACGATCTTCGGATGGTCGGCCGGTGCAAAGCCGACGAACAATGCGTTATCCCGATGGCGTTCGAGGGTCTTGGCGCGGTCATAGCGCTCGCCCTGCTTGATCGCCACCACCTGCGCCGTACCGCTTTTACCGGCGATGCGGTACTGCGCGCCCTGCGCCGCTGCACGAGCGATGCCCCGCGGATCGTGCATGACCATCTGCATGCCGATGTTGACCTGATTCCACTCGTTGGGATCATGCAGCACGATGTTCGGCATCGGATGCTCGTCCACCGGAGCACTGCCGCCGACCTCCATGGCCAGATGCGGACGAATCCACACGCCCTTGTTGGCGATCAACGAAGTGGCTTGGGCCAATTGCAACGGCGTGACCTGCATGTAGCCCTGACCAATGCCGAGAATCACGGTTTCACCGGGGAACCACGCCTGACGCCGTGTGGCACGCTTCCATTGCCGCGACGGCATCAGCCCTGCTGACTCTTCGAACATGTCCAGCGAGACCTTTTGGCCCAGACCGAACATGGTCATGTAGTCGTACATGCGGTCGATGCCCAGCTTGTGCGCCAGGGTGTAAAAGTAAGTGTCATTGGAACGCATGATCGCCGCGTCCATGTCCACCCAGCCATCGCCGCTGTGGTTCCAGTTACGGTATTTGTGATCGAAGTCCGGCAACTGGAAATAACCGGGGTCAAAGACTTTGGTCGAGGCGTTCACAACGCCGCTGTCGAGACCGGCAATCGCCACTTCCGGCTTGATGGTCGAGCCCGGAGCATAGAGGCCACGCAGGACCCGGTTGAACAGCGGCCGGTCGATGGAATCTCGCAACGCCGCGTATTCCTTGAAGCTGATCCCGGTGACAAACAGGTTCGGATCGAAGCTAGGCTTGCTGACCATCGCCAACACCTGGCCGGTGGCCGGATCCAGCGCCACCACCGAACCACGACGATCCCCAAGCGCGGCTTCCGCAGCTTCCTGCAGGTGAATATCCAGACTCAACGTGATGTTCTTGCCCGGTACCGGGTCGGTGTGTTTGAGCACCCGCAACACTCGCCCCTGGGCGTTGGTCTCGACTTCTTCATAGCCGACCTTGCCGTGCAATTCGGACTCGTAGAACCGTTCGATGCCGGTCTTGCCGATGGACTGAGTGCCGCGGTATTCAACGGAATCCAGTTGTTTGGCTTCTTTCTCGTTGATCCGCCCGACATAACCGATGGAATGAGCGAAGTGCGCGCCCAACGGGTAATGCCGCACGAACTGAGGCTCGACGTCGATACCCGGCAACAGGTACTGATTCACCGCCAGCACGGCGATCTGCTCTTCGTTCAGCTCGTACAACAACGTCACGGGTTCGAACGGGTGACGCACTTGTTTGAGGTCTTTGTCGAAGAGGATCCGCTCTTCCTCAGGCAGCTTGAGCAGCACCATCACTTCATCGATGACCTTGTGCCAATCCCCTGCCCGCTCACGAGTCAGCGTCATGTTGTAGCTGGGCCGGTTATCCGCCAGCACCACGCCATTACGGTCATAAATCAAGCCGCGCTCGGGAGCGATGGGCAGTACGTGCACGCGGTTATTTTCAGAGATGGTCGAGTGATAGGCGAACTCGGTGACTTGCAGGAAATACATCCGCGCAACGAGGCACGCGCTCAGGACGGCCACGAGCAGCGCACAGGCGATCAACCGCTTGTTGACCAGCCGGGCATCTTTCTCGTGATCCTTTAAAGGAATTGGATCGGGCATTTCTACAGCTTCTCGGTGGTTGGCTAATACAGACGCTGGCCGCACAGCAAAAAATCTGTGAGGAGATGTTTCCGCACACGACAGGGTGCGCACGATACCAAGAAGTGGCTGTTCAGTGAGGATTTGTCTTGTTTGACCGGTACGAACGGTCGGCAAAAAACGATAGATTATTACCCAGAGCGCAACAGTCCATTGTGAAATGAGTGCGGCGCAACGTTTGGCAACATATCTATCATGGCGGACGTGCGGAAAAGATGATCGCGGAATTTGGCTTTTGCCTGCCTAGCATGCGCTTCGGGCTTACCGATTTGCCAGAGACCTAATGTCACACCCTCACGTGAGTTTTCAGTGTCCCTCAGTCGGACAAAACACCGTGTATTGACCGCGACACGCCAACTGTCGATGGGACTCGCTCCTGTCGTATGCGTTCGCAGGAGCCTCAAAAAAAATGACTGACCTGCCACCAAAAGGCCTGACCCGCCGCCAACTGCTGGTGTCCTCTGCAACCACCCTCGCCGCCGGTGCCGCCGCCAGCGCCAAGGCCGCCACCCTCACCGGCGTGCCGCAATGGGTGCCTTTCGATCACAACGGCCCGATGCATTACGAAACACCGGGCTGGCAGTTCTTCACCGCCGAAGAAGCCCGTGAAGTCGAAGCCATTGTCGAGCGCCTGATCCCGGCGGATGACCTCAGCGTCAGCGGCAAAGACGCCGGATGCGCCGTATTCATCGACCGTCAATTGGCGGGCGAATACGGTACCTTTGATCGCCTGTACATGCAGGGCCCGTTCGCAAAGGGCACGCCCATGCAGGGTGATCAATCGCCACTGGTGCCCCGTGAGCGCTATCGCCTGGGCATCGCCGCCTTGACCGGCTACTGCCAGAAGCAGTTTCAGAAAACCTTCAGCGCCCTGAGCAATGAAGAGCGCGACAAGGTCCTGACCGATCTGGAAAAAGGCTCGATTGAGCTGGAAGGCATCGACGCGAAGCTGTTCTTCCAGCAAGTGCTGGGCAACACCATGGAAGGCTTCTTTGCCGACCCCGTCTACGGCGGCAACCGCGACATGGTGTCGTGGAAAATGATCGGCTTTCCCGGTGCCCGTTATGACTACCGCGATTACATCGGTCGGCATAACCAGAAACTCGACCTCACACCGATATCGATCATCGGCAGCTCCGCCTGGCAAAAGAAGGGTTAATCGACATGGCTAGAAAACTACCTTCCACCGATGTGGTGGTTGTCGGACTCGGCTGGGCCGGATCTATCATCGCCAACGAACTCGCCGATGAAGGCTTGAGCGTCATTGGCTTCGAACGCGGCCCGTGGCGCGATACGGCGGCCGATTTCAACATCGCCTCCGCCACTGACGAATTGCGCTACGCGCGGCGTCAGGATCTGATGCTGCGTACCAAACAGAACACCTGCACCATCCGCAACAACGTCACGGAAACAGCCTTGCCTATGCGCAGCTGGGGTTCTTTTCACCCTGGTAACGGGACTGGCGGCGCAGGCAACCACTGGGCTGGGATTGCCTTTCGCTTTCAGCCTGAAGAGTTTCGCCTGCACAGCCACCTGACCGAGCGTTACGGCAAAGAGCTGCCCGCCGAGTTGACCCTGCAGGACTGGGGCACTGACTGGGAAGAGATGGAGCCGTTCTACACCAAGTTCGACCGTCTGGCCGGGGTTTCCGGCAAGGCTGGCAACATCAAGGGCGTGATTCAGGAAGGCGGCAATACCTTCGAAGGTGCGCGTTCGGAAGAATATCCGAACCCGCCGACCGAGCAGACCTACGCGCCGGTATTGTTCGCCGAAGCGGCGAAGAATCTGGGTTACAAGCCCTTCCCCGTGCCCTCGGCACTGGTTTCCCGGGCTTACACCAACTCGTTGGGCGTAACCATGGGCGCCTGCACCTTCTGTGGCTTCTGCACCAACTACGGCTGTGCCAACTACTCCAAGGCCAGTGCGATCACCACGGTACTGCCGGTGCTGATTCGCAAGCCTAACTTCACCGCCAAGACCAATTGTGAAGTGCTGCGCGTGACCATGGACAGCACCGGCAAGCGCGCCACCGGGATCATCTTTGTCGATGCCAATGGCGATGAGTTCGAGCAACCTGCCGATCTGGTGGTGATCAGCGCGTTCATCTTTGAAAACGTCCGTCTGATGCTGCTGTCCGGCGTTGGCAAGCCTTACGACCCGGTGACCAACACCGGTACTACCGGCCGCAACTATGCTTACCAGACTGCCAACAACGTGCGTCTGTTCTTCGATGACAAGAACTTCAACCCGTTCATCGGTGGCGGCGCCATTGGCATGGGCATCGACGAATTCAACAACGACAACTTCGACCACTCCGGTCTGGGCTTCGTCGGCGGCGGCAGCACTCGGGTAACCCCTATTGGCGCAGCGCCCATCGAATCACGCCCGGTGCCACCCGGCACCCCGACCTGGGGTTCGGAATGGAAGCAGGCGACCGTCAAGAACTACGCCAACAGCATGTCCATCGGCTGTGAAGCCAGCAGCTATTCGATCCGTGGCAACTACCTGTCGCTGGACCCGACCTACAAGGACCCGCTGGGGCGGCCACTGCTGCGTATCACCTTCGACTTCCCGGAAAACGATCGCAAGATGGCCGCGTACGTAACCGGCAAGGTCCACGAGATCGCCAAGAGCATGAACCCTGTGCAAATGGTCGACAGCGCCCAGACCGGGCACTGGAACAGCTCGCCCTATCAGTCCTCGCACATCGTTGGCGGTTTCATCATGGGCGCTGATCCGAAAACCAGTTCGGTGAACAAACACCTGCAGGTCTGGGATGTACCGAACCTGTTTGTGGTCGGTTCGTCGGCCTTCCCGCAGAACCCCGGCTACAACCCCACCGGCACCGTGGCAGCGCTGGCCTTCAAGGCCGCCGATGCGATTCGTACCCGATATTTGAAACGCCCAGGGGAGATGATCCCGGCATGAAGACTCTTCTCTCTGTCTGTGTGGGCGTATTGGGTCTGACCCTCAACGTCGCACACGCTGCCACCGGTGCCGACTCGTACAACCTGGTGGAACAAGGCCGTTATCTGACCACTTTGGGCGACTGTACCGCTTGCCACACATTGCCTGGCAAACCGGCATTCTCCGGTGGCGTGGTGCTGGATACGCCGTTCGGCAAACTGTTGGGGGCGAATATCACGCCTGACCCGGTCACGGGTATTGGCCGCTGGACCTTCGACGATTTCCAGAACGCCATGTCCAAAGGTCACGGCCTGGACGGCAAGCGCCTATATGGGGCAATGCCGTACACCGCGTACACCAAGGTCACCCGTCAGGATAACCAAGCGATCTGGGCCTACCTGCAAACGCTGGATGCGGTGGACAACAAGGTTGAAACCAACCAGTTGCCCTTCCCGTTCAATGTGCGCACCAGCTTGCTGGCGTGGAACCTGATGAACTTCAAGGAAGGCGAATTCAAAGCCAACCCACAGAAGTCCGAACAGTGGAACCGCGGCGCTTATCTGGTGGAAGGTCTCGGCCATTGCGGCACGTGCCACACGCCCAAAGGCCTGACCGGGGGCGACAAGAACGATCAGTTCCTGACCGGTGCCAACCTGCAGAACTGGGTCGCGCCGAACATCACCGCCGACGCCCACAGCGGCATTGGCAAGTGGACCGAAGAAGACATCGTCAAGTACCTGAAGACCGGCGCCAACCGCTTCGACATTGCCTCAGGTCCTATGGCCGAAGAAGTCGAGCATTCTTCGCAGCACTGGAAGGACACCGACCTCATGGCTGTGGCGGTGTACCTCAAGGACGGCGCGAAACCGGCTGAACCACCCAAGGCGCTGGACGCGAAAGACCCGGCCATGGTCGCAGGCAAAACCATCTATGCCGACCGTTGCTCAGCGTGCCACGTAGGCAATGGCGAAGGTACAGAAAACCTGTTCCCTAAACTGGCCATGGCACCATTGGTCAACAGCGCTGACCCGTCGTCGATGATTCGCGTGGTGCTGGCAGGCAGTCGTGCCGGAGCCACCGATGCTGCGCCCACCGCACCGGCGATGCCTGCACTGGGCTGGGCACTGTCCGATGACAATGTCGCCAACGTGCTGACCTACGTGCGCAACAGTTGGGGCAACGCCGCTCCTGCCGTATCCAGTGCAGACGTGAAAGCCGTCCGCGAGGCGCTGCAACCGAAATAAACGATTCACCTCCCCTTTGCCCGGCCTCTTCATGTCGCCGGGCATTTTTTTGCCCGGGTGAAGCTCAAGGGATGGCGCAGATCCTGTGGGAGCGAGGCTTGCCCGCGATGCATAAGATGCTGCTAGACGACATACCGCGTTATCGTTTATCGCGACCAAGCTCGGCTCCCACAAGTTACTGCCACATCAAACAGTACTCAGGTCAATCTGGCTGAATCCACTTCCTCTCGCACCGCCATGATGCTGCCCGGCCTCGTCATGTCGCCTTTTGCCCGAGTGAAGCTCAAGGAGTTCCGCAGATCCTGTGGGAGCAGAGCTTGCTCGCGATGCATAAGACGCAGCTAGACGACATACCGCGTTATCGTTTATCGCGAGCAAGCTCGGCTCCCACAAGTTACTGCCACATCAAACAGTACTCAGGTCAATCTGGCTGAATCCATTTCCTCTCGCGCCGCCATGATGCGCGGCAGATTATGCTCGATCCAGTTCGCCAGACTTTCGACCTGCTGCGCCACTTCTTCACCCATAGGCGTCAGGCGGTACTCCACGTGAGGCGGCACAACCGGCAACGCTTTGCGCTCAACGAAACCATCACCCTCCAGATGCTGTAACGTCTGCGAAAGCATTTTCTCGCTCACGCCGCCAATCTTGCGGCGTAGTTCACTGAAGCGGTGCATGCCGCTGCGCAGTACTACCAACACCAATACACCCCAGCGACTGCAAACGTGATTGAGCACGATTCGTGACGGACAATCAGCCGCCATCAACTCGCCCGCCCGCGCTTCCATCACTGCTGCGAGCAATGAACGGCTTTGCTGCTCTGATCCACTCATGACACTTACCTTTTTGTACGTACTTACGAAAGGTTAGCATCATGTTTATGCTCTGGCTTCCCTTAATACAGTCAAGGAACCGAGCATGTACGTCATTACTGGAGCAACCGGTCAATTGGGCCGTCTCGTGATTGAAAAGCTGTTGGCCAGCGTTCCTGCAGGACAAATCATTGCGGCCGTGCGCAGCCCGGAAAAAGCTGCCGACCTCGCTGCATTGGGCGTGCAGGTGCGTCACGCGGATTACTCACAAGCCTCGACCCTGGACAGCGCATTCAAAGGCGCCGAGAAAATCCTGCTGATTTCATCCAGCGAAGTGGGCCAGCGTACCGCCCAGCATCAAGCAGTCATCGACGCGGCAAAACGCGCCAACGTCAAGCTGCTGGCTTATACCAGCGTCCTGAATGCCGACACTTCACTGCTGGGCCTGGCGGAAGAACACCGTCAGACCGAAGCCGCACTGCAAAAGTCCGGCGTGCCTTTCGTGCTGCTGCGCAACGGCTGGTACACGGAGAACTACGCGGCGGGTATTCCTGCTGCGCTGGAACATGGCGCAGTGTTTGGCAGTGCTGCCGATGGCCGTATCAGCTCGGCAGCGCGGGCCGATTACGCAGACGCAGCCGTCGCGGTGCTGACCTCCGCTGAGGATCAGGCCGGTAGAGTCTATGAGCTGGCCGGTGACGACTCCTACACGCTAAGCGACTTTGCCGCTGAAGTATCAAAGCAGGCAGGCAAGACCGTGCCTTATACAGACTTGCCACAGGCTGATTTCCAGGCCGCACTGGTTCAGGCAGGCCTGCCAGGCTTTGTTGCTGATCTGCTCTCGGATTCGGATGCAGCCGCCGCTAAGGGTGCGCTATTCGATGCCCGTCGGCAGCTAAGCGCGCTGATCGGCCGCCCGACTACGCCGCTCGCCATCACCGTCGCCGAAACATTGAAGAACTGACGACACAGAGGCTCGCCCTGCGCCGTCAGGGCGAGCACTGGTTCACGGATCGGTTACCCCAACGGCCATCACCGAACAATCAAACCGAATGATTTTTTTCGACGGTTGTCCTAGAGCTACGAACAGAGCATTACGCACTGAGCCCTAGGAGCTGTATATGAAGAGCAAATCACTCGTCGCTTGTCTGGCAATTCTTGGCTGTGTGTCTCTGACCAGCCTGTCCGTCCAGGCCGCCGACGCCCCAGAGCCGACCATCGAGAAGTCCAAGGACAACATGCATGAACTGGAACTCGGCTCTCGCGCCCCGGAAAAATTCCGCCGCCCTGAAGAAGGCCTGAAGGACTGGAGCAAGCGCGGACTGAAAGAGCCCGCCAAAGAATCCCAGTGGGTGCAGATCAACGATAAATATGTGCAGGTACAGCTCACCAACGGGCAGATTACCGAAATCGTGCCGGTGAAGAAGAAGTAAGAGCACTTGAATTGCAGGAGTGGCCCCGGTGTGCGTGACACCGCGCTGTCTCGCGGCAAACACTGGATCCTGTAGGAGTGAGCTTGCTCGCGATGGCGGTCGAACTGATGAGAAACTATCGCCTGACCAAACGCTATCGCGAGCAAGCTCACTCCTGCAAAAAAGTAGCTGAATTCAAATAGTTATTTTTGCTAGACGAGAGCCGCCGAAGGCTGAGAAGCGATGTGTCTGATAAACCGCTATCGCAGCCTTCGGCAGCTCCTACAACAATTTCGCGCACACATCACTCAACCCCTCTTCCAGCAGCATGCTCAATACCTCCTGCCTTTGAAACACTTCTACCAAAGCTGATTGCCGAACCCGGCGCGCCCTGAAAGAATCAGCGGCCTTTCAAACCGTGCGTCGCGGTGGGCCCGGAGCAAGCGATGGAACTGCACATTGTCATCAAAGGCCGCAAGGACCTGGCGAACCAGCTCTACGACCAATTGCGTCACAACATCGAGTCAGGTCGGCTCGCCTCCGGTGTGCAGTTACCGCCCAGCCGTTTGTTGGCCGTACAACTGGGTGTATCACGCAAAACCATCTCCGATGCTTATTCACGCCTGACCTACGAGAACTTCCTGGTCGGCAAAAGGGGCAGCGGCACCTTCGTCAACAGCCTGGCGACCGCCCAGTCTCGCCAGCAGGAAACCTGCGATCTGGCCAGTGCGGCAGTCCTGGAGAAATGGCAGAACCTGGAGCTGGGCCTGCGTCACCCAACTGGTGAAGAAACCCGACGCGGCGACTTCATTGGCGGCGCGGTCAGCCACAGTCATTTTCCCGCTGGTGAATGGCGACGCTGTATTCAGCATGCCTTGCGGCAACTGGCCAAAACACCCGGCCTGTACAGCCAAACACAAGGACTGGAGGTTCTGCGCAAGGCCATTGCCGGGCACATCGCTTTCGCCCGGGGCGTGCGCTGCATGGCGGATGACGTTGTTGTGTGTAACGGCGCGCAACAGGCGCTGGACCTTATTTGCCGGGTCCTGACCGAGCCCGGTTGTTGCGTCGCCATGGAAGAGCCGGGTTATAGACCGGCCCGTCTATTATTCTCCGCCCAAGGCGCAAGGGTGGTTGGCGTTCCGGTGGACGCACTCGGCCTGCAGGTGGACGCGATACCGGATGACGCACGCTTTATCTACGTCACGCCCTCGCATCAGATGCCATTGGGCATGCCCATGAGCATGTCCCGTCGTCAGGCGTTGCTGGATAAGGCGCGACGTATCGGCGCGATCATCATTGAGGACGACTACGACAGCGAATTCCGCTACGAGGGCCAGCCCACCGATTCATTGCAAAGCATGGACCGTCACGGCATCGTCGCCTATGTCGGGACGTTCTCGAAGACTCTGCTGCCGGAGCTGCGGCTGGGTTACGCCGTATTACCCAGCGCCATTCATGCAGCCGTGATCAAGGCCCGGCAATTGACCGACTGGCACACCAGCACGCTGAATCAATGGGCGCTGGCCAAGTTTATCGACGACGGTTTACTGCAAAAACATATTCGTCGCTGCCACGGTGTCTATGTCGGGCGTCGGCAACGTATTCTTGAGCGTCTCAAGACTGATCTCGCGCCATGGTTTGAAGCCATTCCGGCCACGGCAGGCTTTCACATGGCGCTGTGGTGCAAGGTGCCACTGGATGTCGAGCGGCTCATCAGACAGGCTCGCCAGCATGACGTCGGCATCTATTCACTGGCGCCGTATTACCAGTCCACACCTGATCGCGCCGGAATCTATCTGGGCTTTGGTGCCATCGAAACCCTGGACATCGACCCGGCGCTGGACCGGTTGCGGGATTTGCTGCAGACGTTTTGAGTGTTGGCAAAGATACGTGGCGATGCGCTACTCTCGGGAGACGCACGCGCTGTTATGCTCTTACCGAACATGAGACGGTATTTGAACCTGAGTGTTTTTCTGTAGGAGCGCACGAGCACCGCGAGTCCGCGATGGCTTTGGCGCGATGCAGCGCGGCGTCGTGGACACGGAGCCGTTCCAACCGGCTGATCAAAACTTCTGAAGAGATCAACACCCCATGAACCCACAACCACAAGCGCCCTACTTCTGGCGTGACGAGCAGTTGCCTTTCATCGAGGCGCGTTCGGTGGGCGATGGGCGCAAGCTGTGTTATGCCAAGCATTCCCATGAAGTGTTTTCCATCGGGGCGATCACCGCCGGGCAAAGCACATACCTGCACGAGAAAAGCCGCCAGCACGTGGGCGCGGGCACGGTGGTGCTGATGAATCCTGGCGACGTTCATGCCTGCAATCCCATTGCCGATCAGCATTGGTCATACCTGATGTTGTACGTCGATACCCAATGGCTCACCGGCCTGCAACATGAACTGGGTCTGGATGGAAACCATGATTTCCAGCCAATTGCACAAACCCACAGCACTTCGCCAGGCCTGTTCAGGGGCCTGAATAACCTCTATGCCACGCTGATCGACGATCAGGCTGAGGTTCTGCACAAGCAATGCACCGCCATCGCGTTCTTCAGCCAGATGCAGCAAGCCCTGGGCAGCCTATCTATTCGCCCGGAGCTGGCAACGCAGCGGGTCGAACGTGCGGCGCAGTACATCAATGACAATTTCAAACAGCCCATTACGCTTGACGACATGTGTAACGCAGCCAGTTTGTCCGGTTCGTACCTGATCCGCGCTTTCGAACAGCGTTACCACATGACGCCCCACGCGTACCTGATCAACCGCCGCATCCAGCACGCTCGCACGCAACTCAAAAACGGCAGCCTGATTGCTGACGTGGCTCACGAACTGGGCTTTGCCGATCAGGCGCACTTTCAACGGGCATTCAAGAAGCATCTGGCCGCGACGCCAGGGCAATATCGCCTGCAATAACCGATCAGTACGCCATCAAGTACACAGCGCAGCCCACCAGCAACAGCGCCATGCTGCGGTTGAAGACGCGAATGCCCAACGCACTTTTCAAGTACTGACGCAGGAAGGTCCCGGCAAACGCCCAGCACGCCAAAGACAAATAGCAGATCACGAAATAGATCGCCGCGAACTGCCAGATCAGCCGCGTTTCGCCACTGGCAACGAAGGCTCCCATCCCGGCAATACACGCCAGCCACGCCTTGGGATTCAGCCACTGCATAACCGCCCCCACCAGCATCGACGGCTTGTCACCTTCGCGCTCTACATCCAGTTGCCCGTTATCCAGGGCCAGCTTCCAGGCCATATAAAGTAAAAAAGCCACCCCGGCCCACTTGATTGCCAGGGTCAGAAAAGGCAAATGCAGCAGCGTTTCATGCAGGCCGAAACCGATCAGGATCAACAGCAGCGTGAACCCCAGGGTGGCACCGGTGACGTGCAGCAGCGCCGAGCCCAGGCCGTAACGCGCCCCCGAACTCAATGCCACGATATTTACCGGCCCCGGGGTGATTGAAGACGCCAGCGCAAAGGCTGCCATGGACACCAACACACTCATTTGAATACCTTCAACTTGATCTGAAATGACGTGATCAAGGTAAGGGTCGGTCTCTACGGCGTATTGAATAAAATCACCCACTGCGCGGTGCCCACTGACTCTCGCGGCAGGAATCAGGCAGAATGAGCCGCATTGGACAGGCGGCCAATACAAGCCAGCCGTCAGGTGCCTTCATTTGCAGAGCGCAACCCATGAACAGTTTTGAAGAATCGATCATCGCCGCAGCTCAGGACGCGACGCCCAACAACACAGAAGCAGAGCGCGAACAAGCCAAAGCGGCGGCCATTGAAGCCGTCGCTCAAATCATGCAAACCACGACGGGCCTGCAACGCACTCTGGCACTGGCTGCACTGTTGGACTCCTATTCCGAGTCCGATCTGGAAGACGAATAAAAAGCACGCGACAAATGCTGCAAAATTGCGCAATATATCAATTAGCCATCTTTCTACTTTGATGGTTGACCTTGACCTGGACGTCAATGCCATTCGGCCCCTGACTTCCGGAGTCCATGTTGAAAATCGAAGACCTGAAAAACATCCAGAGCGATCTGCAGACTACTGCCAACGATCTCGAAGGTGTGTCCCAGCATTTATCCGGGCATTTGCTGTATATGCAGCATTCCGTTCACGCCCGGGATGCAAACGAAGTTGGCCAACAGATCGACAAGCTGCAAGCGTCGGTAGAAGACTTGCGCGACGTCGCCCAGCGCCTCGATTGCTGATTCAGTCTTTGGCCTGGGATAACGGCCGGGCAACATCCTCCAGCGACTTGCGCTCCGCCGCGACGCCCCAGATAGCCTGCACTCCCGCGGCAATCAGCATCAACGCTGCGCCAATCAGGTAGCCGATCAACACGTTGCTGCGGTCCTGAGTCTGAATCAGCTCACCAAACAGCGTCGGTCCGATGATCCCGCCCAGGCCGGTGCCGAACGCGTAAAACACCGCGATCGCGAGTGCGCGAATCTCCAGCGGGAAGGTTTCCGCCACGGTCAGATACGCCGAACTCGCCGCCGCCGAAGCGAAAAAGAAAATCACCATCCAGGCCACCGCTTGCTGGGTGACGTCGAGCAAACCCTGCTGGAACAGATAGCCGCTGATGGCCAGTAACACACCAGACACTGCGTAAGTCAGGCTGATCATCACTCGCCGGCCTATCACATCGAACAGCCGCCCCAGCAACAGCGGACCGCAGAAATTACCCAGCGCGAGCGGCAATACGTACCAGCCGACTTGCTCGGCGGGCACGTTGTAGAAATCGGTGAGCACCAGCGCGTAGGTGAAAAAAATCGCGTTATAGAAAAACGCCTGAGCGGTGAGCAACGTCATGCCCACCAAGGCTCGCTGGCGGAAGCTGACAAACAGGGTGTGGAAGATTTCCCTGATGGGCGTGTGATTCCGGGCGTGCAGCCGCAAAGGCTTACCCGTTAACGGCGCAAGTTCGTGGCCTTGAGCGCGAAGCCGGTTCTCGATCTGCTCAACAATGCGTGTCGCCTCTGCGGTTTGCCCGTGAATCAACAGCCAGCGCGGACTTTCCGGCAACCACAGGCGCATGAACAAAATCAGCAGACCCAATGCCGCGCCTATCCCGAAACAGAGTCGCCAACCGAGGTCGCCGCCTACCCACTGCGGATCCAGCAATATGATCGAGCCACCCGCGCCCAACGCTGCACCAAGCCAGAACGTGCCGTTGATGGTCAGATCGACCCAGCCCCGATAGCGAGCCGGGGTGAATTCCTGGATCGTCGAATTGATTGCGGTGTACTCCCCGCCAATCCCCATCCCCGTAAGAAAACGGAACAGCAGGAAGCTGCCCAGACTGAATGAGAACGCAGTTGCCGCCGTGGCACCGACATACAGCAGCAAGGTAATGAAGAACAGTTTGCGTCGCCCCAGACGGTCCGTCAGCCAGCCGAACAACAGCGCGCCCAGTACCGCCCCGGCAATGTACACAGCCCCTGCCAGTCCGATGTCGCTGTTGGACATCTGCAGCGCCGGACTGCTTTTCAGCGCGCCGGACACCGAACCTGCCAGGGTCACTTCAAGACCGTCGAGCAGCCAGGTGATGCCGAGGGCGAACACCAGAAGGGTATGAAACCGGCCCCAAGGCAAACGATCCAGCCGTGCCGGGAGATCGGTCTCGAAGATCTGGCCTTGGCGGCTTGCATCAGGAGGCGTCAGTGAAGCTGTGCTGCTCAATAGCCGCTCCATTTTTAGGAGTACACAGGGCAATTCGCAATCAGCAAGGTCATTGTAGGAGCTGCCGAAGGCTGCGAAGAGGGTGTGTCAGATATAACGCTTTCGCAGCCTTCGGCAGCTCCTACAGGATAAAAGTTCAGCCCTTTTATCAACTCACCCAGAACCACATCAACGTCAGATTCGCGGCCGAGATCAAGCCGAACAGGCCCCACGCCGCAATCTTCACCAAACGACTATTGACGAAGGGCCCCATCAATTGCCGGTCACTGGTAAAGCGGATCAGCGGCCACAGGGCGAACGGAAGTTGCAGGCTGAGCACAACCTGGCTGAGCACCAGCATCTTGCCCACCGCGCCGTCGCCCAGCCAGATCACCCCGGCCAAGGCCGGGATCAAAGCCAGACCGCGGGTAATCAAGCGACGCTGCCAGCACGGGATCTTCGCCTGCAGAAAGCCTTCAAGCACGACTTGCCCGGCGATGGTGCCGGTGAACGTCGAGCTCTGCCCCGCCGCCAACAATGCAATGCCAAACAAAACGCTGGCCACCGCACCGCCCACCAGAGGATCCAGCAGGTGGTAAGCGTCCTGAATTTCCACCACATCGGTGTGCCCGCTCTTGTGGAACGCGGCCGCTGCGAGAATCAGGATCGCGGCGTTGATCAACAGCGCCAGACTCAAGGACGCAATGGTGTCCAGCCGCGCGAATTTGATTGCGCTGGCTTTGCTGGCGTTATCGTCACCGTTGACCCTTGTCTGCACCAGTGACGAATGCAGGTAAAGGTTATGAGGCATGACCGTCGCGCCGAGAATACCGATGGCCAGGTACAGCGGCTCCTGATTGCTCAGTACGTCCCAGGTGGGCTTCAGGCCTGCGGCGACGTCCGGCCAGAACGGTTTGATCAGCACCAGTTCTACCGTGAAACACGCCCCGATCGTGGCGATCAAGCCCAGGACGATGGCTTCCAGTCGGCGGAAATTGGCACCTTGCAGCGCCAGCACGATCACGGTGTCGAAAGCGGTGAGGACGACACCGGTCGTAATCGACACGCCTAGCAGGAGATGAAACGCCAGGGCCGCGCCCAGCACTTCAGCCAGGTCAGTGGCGAGAATCGACAGCTCGGCCAGCAGCCACTGCCCTTTGGCGACACCAGGGCTGTAACGCGAAGCGGATAACTGCGCCAGGTCTCGACCGGTGGCGATGCCCAATCGCGAGCATAGATTCTGCAAGACCATGCCTGACAGACTCGCCAGCACCACCACGAACAACAGCGCATAACCAAAGCGCGACCCCGCCTCGATGGCCGTGGCCCAATTGCCGGGGTCCATGTAGCCAATGGAAACCAGCAGGCCAGGGCCAAGGAACAGCAGCAGCTTGCGCGCCAGGGAGGCATTGGCCGGAATGGCAACGCTGTCAGTGACAGCCGATGGGCAAAACGGAGCGGTGGCAGTAGTGGGCAGTTTGAACTTCACAAGGAACCAGACTGGAAGCGGAGCGGAAATCCAATATTAAAGATTCGTGACACATCTTGATACAGCCGACCTAGTAGATCAGGTGCACAGCGTTATCGTTCTTCGCGGGCAAGCCACGCTCCAACAGGATCTACGCAAATCTGAAGGACATCTCAGGACCTGTGGGAGCCGGGCTTGCCCGCGAATCAGCCGACCGGGCAAATCAGGTGCTCAGCGTTATCGTTCTTCGCGGGCAAGCCACGCTCCCACAGAATCTACGCAAATCTGAAGGACAGCTCAGGACCTGTGGGAGCCGGGCTTGCCAGCGAATCAGCCGACCGGGCAAATCAGGTGCTCAGCGTTATCGTTCTTCGCGGGCAAGCCACGCTCCAACAGGATCTACGCAAATCTGAAGGACATCTCAGGACCTGTGGGAGCCGGGCTTGCCCGCGAATCAGCCGACCGGGCAAATCAGGTGCTCAGCGTTATCGTTCTTCGCGGGCAAGCCACGCTCCCACAGAATCTACGCAAATCTGAAGGACTGCTCAGGACCTGTGGGAGCCGGGCTTGCCCGCGAATCAGCCGACCGGGCAAATCAGGTGCTCAGCGTCATCGTTCTTCGCGGGCAAGCCACGCTCCCACAGAATCTACGCAAATCTGAAGGACAGCTCAGGACCTGTGGGAGCCGGGCTTGCCCGCGATAATCTGTAAACCCAATCGCAGGCCCACTGTTCTGCGTTCTAACTGGTGGTTCCGGGATGATCTGCAAAGCCTTTATTCAAGCTGACAACCTCTACAAATAAGTCTAAAAAACCAAAAAACTAAACTTTCCAGCAATTTTCCACCAAATAAAATCCAAACCAAGCCAAAACCGACAAACATTACAAATTGTAAAACCGCTACCATAATCCATCAAAAATAAATGGAAGCCTGCGTATGTCCTCCCCCACTATCGCCAGCTCTTCGGCGGGCGATGCGAATGTCGACGGTCCCGATCCGGTCCGGGCCGCTCAGATCTCAGCTCGAATAGACCGTCTGCCCGCCGTTGCTACCGTCTGGAAACTGGTAGCGCTGCTGTCTATCGGTGGTTTTTTCGAGCTTTATGATCTGTTTCAGACGGCTTACATCAGCCCAGGCCTACTGCGCGATGGTATTTTTGCCACGGGTGCCCAAGGGGTATTTGGCTTTTCCGATCAGGCTGCGTTTGCCTCGGCGACTTTTCTGGGCCTGTTTCTGGGGGCCAGCCTGCTGAGCCCCATCGCTGACCGATTTGGTCGTCGGGCGATTTTTACCTTCGCGTTGATCTGGTACACCATCGCTACCGTATTGATGGGCATTCAGACCGATGCACTGGGCATTATCTGCATGCGGTTTCTGGTGGGGATTGGTCTGGGGATCGAGTTGGTCACCATCGACGCTTACCTGTCAGAACTGGTGCCAAAACGCATGCGCAGCTCGGCATTCGCATTTGCCTTCTTTATCCAGTTTCTATCGGTGCCCGCTGTTGCGCTGATGTCATGGTGGCTGGTGCCGCAAGCGCCGTTCGGCATCTCCGGCTGGCGCTGGGTCGTGCTCGCCAGCGCGGTGTTTGCGTTGTTTATCTGGTGGCTGCGCTCACGTTTGCCAGAGTCGCCGCGCTGGCTGGCGCAACACGGGCGCTTTGACGAAGCCGAACGCATCATGGATGACATCGAAGCACGCTGTGAGCGCGACCATGGCAAGCCACTGGACGTCCCGGAACCCGAAGTGGTTGCCGTCTCGGGCAAAGGCCGCTTCGCCGACATCTGGCAGCCGCCTTATCGTCGTCGCGCGTTGATGCTGATCGTGTTCCATGTCTTCCAGGCCATCGGCTTCTTCGGCTTCGGCAACTGGTTACCGGCGTTACTGTCCGGTCAGGGCGTCAGCGTCACTCATAGTCTGGGTTACGCATTCATCATCACCCTCGCCTATCCGCTGGGCCCGCTGCTGTTTGTCAGGTTCGCCAACCGTTTCGAAAACAAATGGCAGATCGTCGGTTCAGCATTGGGATCGATGATTTTCGGCACCCTGTTCGCCTTTCAGACTTCAGCGGCAGGGTTGGTCTTTTGCGGGGTGATGATCACCTTCTGCAATGCATGGCTGAGCTTCAGCTATCACTCGTATCAAGGGGAATTGTTTCCCACCAACATTCGTGCCCGCGCCGTAGGTTTCTGCTATTCATTCAGCCGTCTGTCGACAGTATTCAGCAGCTTGTTGATCGGTTTCTTTCTCGATCAATTCGGCACGCCGGGGGTTCTGGCGTTCATCGTCAGCAGCATGTTGATTGTGATCATTACCATTGGCAGGTTCGGACCGAAAACCCGCAATCTGGCGCTGGAGAACATTGCACACCGATGATTCCAGCGGCCACAGGGTGCGCCCATTGCAGGCGCACCGGGCCGGCGTGTCGATCAGACAACGCCGGCCAGGGTCTTCAACTTTGCAGCCATTCCACGTTAGTAATACCGAAGTGTTCCGCGTAAGGCTTGGAAACGCGAGGTACTTTTTCGGTTCGATATTTGGGGATACGTGCAATCCCTGCATCAACACTGGCATGATGCCATGCTTCGGAATTATCCATGTGCTCAGCACTGATGTAGAAAGACTTGAACGCGCCGTTTAGCAAATAATCGATTCTGTAATGTTTGTACTGTGACATCCAGGCAGCGCCTCCTTGTTGGTTTGCTTAGTGCAATAGAGGACCTCCCGACTTTCCAAAAAATTCACTCTTTTTTCACAAATCGCGACCAATAACAGTTCGTCCGGCTTTACACCATTTGATGTGCTCATGCGCTTGATCTGACGCCAAAAAAGTGATTAGCGAATACCCAGACGTCTGGCCAATCGGCTCAAGTTCGCGCGATCAATACCCATTTCCCGGGCCACTTGGGCCCATTTGCCGTCGTGGCGTAACAGCGCCAGTTCAATCAAGTGTTTCTGATAAGCGTCCATCGCCACTTTCAATGTAGCCCCGGTCTGCGGGAGTGAAGGCATATCTTCTTGTAGATTTGTGCTCACACTAATGGCTTCGTTTTCCAGCCCCAAAGCTTGCGCTTCCAGGGTGAGAATACGCGGTCGCCCGGCACTCGACGAAAGCGACTTGAGCACTGCACGACTGATTAAATGCTCCAGCTCCCGCACGTTACCTGGCCAGTGATACCCCAGCAGCAGCCTCTGCGCCTCAGTGCTGAGACGCAAACTGCGCAGGCCCATACGGGCACGGTTTTCTTCAAGGAAGTAACCCGCCAGCAACAGGACATCGCGACCACGCTCGCGCAATGGCGGAACCAATAGTGGATAGACGCTCAACCGATGGTACAGGTCGGCTCGAAAGCGACCGGCGCGCACTTCTTCGGCAAGATCACGATTAGTGGCGGCGATGATCCGCACATCCACATGATGCTCCTGATCAGAACCAACCCGCTGCACCTGCCCGCTCTGCAATACACGCAGCAACTTGGATTGCACAGACAACGGCAACTCGCCGACTTCATCGAGAAAGATAGTCCCGTTATCGGCCAGTTCAAACTTGCCGCTGCGCCCGCTTACTGCCCCGGAAAACGCCCCTTTGACATGGCCGAAGAGTTCGCTCTCCACCAACGTTTCCGGCAGCGCCGCACAGTTGAGGCTGATGAGCGGTTTGTGCGCACGAGGCGAACCCAGGTGTATGGCCTCAGCGACCAGTTCCTTGCCGACGCCGGTCTCGCCCGTGATCAGCACCGACAATGGGCTATTGCCCACTAACTGGATTTCCTGGAGCAGTCGCTTGTGGACCGCACTCTGGCCAATCAACTCGCGAGGCCCGCGCCCACCGGCGGCACGTTTATACACCTCAGCCAGTTGCCGTTGGTCTTCGAATCCTTTTGCCAACTGGTTGATTCGTTCACTGGCGATCACCGTCGCGGCGGCCAGGCTGGCGAAGGCTTCGAGGTTATCCATATCGACCTGTGCGAAACTCGACGACTCCAGAGAATCGAGGGTAATCAGCCCCCATGGCTTACCCTGAAAATAAAGCGGGCACCCCAGGCAATCGTGAACCTCAAGCTGGCCATCATGACCATCGACCAATCCGTCATAGGGGTCGGGCAAGCTGCAGTCCATGGAGAAACGCGTCGGTCCGGGGTTTTCCAGCAGGATCTTCAGCCGTGGATGCTCCTGAACCCGAAAGCGCCGTCCAAGGGTGTCTGCACTCAGGCCTTCAACCGCCAGAGGGATCAATACATCGTCTTCAAATTTGAGCAAGGCCACCGCGTCGCATGGCAAGAGTTCGCGCAATGCACTCAAAAGGCGTCGATAGCGCTCCTCGTCGGGCAGCTCACGGCTCAGGTCTGCCACCAGCGGCACAAGGGCACGTAACAGCGGATTGCTCATCATGACGGCGTTCCATCGACTAAAAACGTGGTCATTATGACTCGCGGGCGCATGGAATAGACAGTGGCACTTCGGCGACTGTCGAGCAAATGCACAGGCCTGTAACCTCGTAAAGCCCTTGTCAAATAAATGTAATTCACTGACTCAAGGGGTGGTTTTCGTAGGACTGGCTTTAGCCGGGAGGGGGCCGGTACATTCGCCCAGTATTGTTCGTCAGATATAAAGCCCTCCCGGCTAAAGCCGGTCCTACGGTTCCGGGTTGCAGGCCAAAGCTCGTCAAGCGACTACCACACGGTGAACTGCGGTCGGAATAACGGGATCTATTCCGAGGAGGGAACATCCAACAAGTTGTAATCCGGATGAAACACCGCCTCTATCTATCAAGCATTACAAACTCAGGGTAGTTTCTGACGCCAGCCCACTGGCGATATAAACACACCTGTTTAGTTTTATTGAGGTGGCGAAATCGCTCTTCCGTTTCATAGTGCGCTCACCCCCGGCAGGAGTGCACCGACATGGCCAGAATTCAGGGAAGAGTTCAACAAACGACTCCCCAAACTTTCCTCCCCTTAGTTGTCGATCTCGACGGCACGTTATTGCAGTCCGACTTGTTGATGGAAACCGCGATGACATTCGTTCGAAGTCATCCGCTGAAAATCTTTAAACTGTTCGGATGGTTGTTAAAGGGTAAAGCGGCGCTTAAAGAAGGTTTGGCGCTGAATACCCAGATTGACGTGACGGTATTGCCCTACGACCCGCAAGTGATCGAGTTGATCGAAGCAGAGCGGGCTGCCGGGCGGATGATCGTTCTGGCCACTGCCAGCCACGACAGCCTGGCAAAACGCATCGCCGAACACTTGCAGTTGTTCGATCTGGTGGTCGCCTCCAACGCCGACCGCAACCTGTCAGCTCACACCAAGCGTGATCTGTTGGTGGGCCATTACGGTCAGAACGGTTTCGATTACCTCGGCAACTCCATGGACGATCTGCCCATCTGGGATGCAGCCCGCGAAGCCATCGTGGTCAATCCTTTATCGGGGGTGGAGAAAAAAGCCAAGGCGCAAGGCAACGTCAAAAACGTCATCCATTCCAATACCTCAAGCCTGCGCGACTGGCGCAAAGCGTTGCGCATGCACCAGTGGATGAAGAACGCGCTGATCTTCGTTCCCCTGCTCGCGGCGCATCAGTTTGGCAGAGCAGACCTTCTTCTGAACGGTGTCCTGGCCTTTCTGTTTTTCGGCCTGTGTGCCTCCAGCGTCTACGTGCTCAATGACCTGCTGGACCTGGCTGATGACCGTCATCATCAGAGCAAACGCAAGCGCCCGTTCGCCAGCGGCAAGCTGTCGATCAAGTCCGGGTTGATCATTGTTCCCGTGTTGTTGATCGGCGCATTTGTCGGGTCCGGCCTGCTGTTGCCCTGGCAGTTCTCGGCCGTCCTTGCGGCTTATTACGGGTTGACCCTGGCCTACTCGCTGAGCCTGAAGCGGCAGATGGTGCTGGACGTAATCGTTCTCGCGATGCTTTACACCGCCCGCATCCTCGCCGGTGCTGCCGCCTTCAGCCTGCCTCTGACCTTCTGGATCCTGGCTTTTTCGATGTTCATGTTCCTTAGCCTGGCGTTGGTCAAGCGCTACGCCGAGCTGCGCGAAGCCCGGGCCAAGGACCTGATGGACAAGGCGCGGGGCCGCGGTTACTACCCCGGTGACCTGGACATGATCGCCGCACTGGGTGCGTCCTCCGGCCATCTGGCAGTAATGGTTCTGGCGCTCTACATCCACGAAGGCTCAACGGTCGCGATGTACGGCCACCCCCATGTGATCTGGCTGACCTGCCCGTTGCTGCTGTTCTGGATCACCCGGGTCTGGATGCTCACCCATCGCGGCCTGATGAACGATGACCCGGTGGTGTTTGCGATTCGCGACCGCATGAGTCAGGTGATCGGCGCCCTCTTCGTCCTTGTGTTCTGGATTGCCGCATGACTGAACCCTTGTATTCCTGGGGCCGCTACCCGCAAACGGCGCAGCACGGACATGCCTGTCCGTGGATCGACGGCCTCACTGACCACATGCGCAACGTCATTGAACGGCACCAGACCAGCCTGCCTTACGGTAACGGGCGCAGCTATGGTGACAGTTGCCTGGCAGCCAGTGATCAAGTGCTGCACATGCGCGCGCTGGACCGGTTCATTCGTGCCGACTGGAACACTGGCACAATCCGCGTGGAAGCAGGCGTCACCCTGGCCGAGATCCTCGCTGCGGCAATCCCTAATGGCTGGTTTTTGCCCGTGACGCCAGGCACTCAGTTCGCCACGGTTGGCGGTGCCATCGCCAATGACGTGCACGGCAAGAACCATCATCTGCGTGGCACCTTCGGCAACCACGTCTTGCGCTTCGGTCTGCTGCGCCACGGCGAGACGGCGCGAATATGTTCGCCGGTGGAAAATACCGAACTGTTCGCCGCCAGTATTGGCGGTCTGGGACTAACCGGCGTGATCAACTGGGCCGACCTGCAACTGATGCGCATACGGTCCAGCCAGATCGACAGCACGGTGGTGCGCTTTGCCAACCTGGCCGAATTTTTCAGCCTTAGCGCCGAACTGGATCACCAACACGAATACAGCGTGGCGTGGGTCGACTGCCTGGCCAAAGGTGCCGATACCGGCCGAGGCGTGTTCATTGTCGGTGATCATGCGCACTACGGCTCGCTTGAGGTCGAGCGCGGCAGCCGCCTGAAAATGCCCCTGACACCGCCCGTATCGCTGATCAATAACGTGTCGCTTCGGGCGTTCAACTCGCTTTACTGGCGCGCGCATCCAGGCAAGCGCACCGCAAAACGCAGCGCCTATGAGCCATTCTTTTACCCGCTGGATCGCATCCTGCACTGGAACCGCATTTACGGCCGCCAGGGTTTTCAGCAGTACCAATGCGTGATTCCCGACACCAGCGCCGAAGCCGCGATGGCCGAGCTGCTCGGGGCTATCGCTGAATCAGGTCAGGGGTCTTTTCTCGCAGTGCTCAAGCGCTGCGGCGATATCGCCTCGCCCGGCCTGCTGTCGTTTCCCCTGCCCGGCACCTCGCTGGCGCTGGACTTCCCCAACAGCAGTGATTTGCAGCACGTCCTGTTCCCGCGTCTGGACGCCATTGTCCGGGCCGCGGGCGGTCGCCTTTATCCGGCCAAGGATGCGCATATGAGCGGCAGTGATTTCCGCCAGGCATACCCCGCCTGGGAGCAACTGGAAGCACTGCGCGATCCCTCCCTGATGTCGCGCTTCTGGAAACGAGTGATTTTATGAAACGAGTGTTGATCATCGGCGCTACCTCGGCCATCGCCACCGCCTGCGCGCGACTGTGGGCCAGTGAAGGCAGCGAGTTCTTTCTGGTGGCACGTAACGGCGACAAGCTGGAACAGACCGCCGCCGACCTCAAGGGTCGTGGCGCCAGAGCGATCAGCCTGCACGAGATGGACGCGACGGATATCGCAGCCCATCCAGCCATGCTGCACAGTTGTTTGCTGGCGCTGGGGCAAATTGATGTCGCATTGATCGCCCACGGCACCCTGCCCGATCAAAAGGTCTGCGAGCAGGATGTCCGTGTCGCGTTGCAGGAGTTCGCCAATAACGGTACCTCGGTCATCGCCTTGCTGACCTTGCTGGCCAATCAGTTCGAAACCCAGCGATGCGGCAGTCTGGCCGTCATCTCGTCGGTCGCAGGTGATCGCGGCCGGCCTTCCAATTACCTGTACGGTTCGGCCAAGGCAGCCGTGTCCACGTTCAGCGAAGGTTTGCAGGCCCGCCTGTTCAAGGTCGGCGTGCACGTCTTGACCATCAAACCGGGATTTGTCGATACGCCCATGACACAGGGCCTGTCGCTGCCCGCCGCCCTCCTGGCGCAGCCGCAACAGGTGGCGGAGCGCATCGTCTCCGGGATCGCCCGCAAGGCACCGACCCTTTATACGCCAGGCTTCTGGGCACTGATCATGTTGGTCATTCGCTCGATCCCGCAGCCGTTGTTCAAGAGGCTGAACCTGTGAACGAAGCGCTGTTGCTCTCGGGCTGGCGTTATCGCGCGGTGGTGCTTTCGGTGGTGTTTTCCGCGCTGGGTTACCTGGGGTTTTCCCTGTGGGGCGGCTGGGAAGCGGTCAGCAAGGCGGTGGGCGAAGTGGGTTTGATCGGCATTGCCATCGCGTTGCTGATGTCCGTCGCCAACTATGGCCTGCGCTTTTTGCGCTGGCAGACCTACCTGAACGTACTCGGCCATCCTGTTCCGTGGCGGCCCAGCCTGAAAATTTATCTGGCAGGCTTTGCCCTGACGACCACACCGGGCAAAGCCGGTGAAGCGCTGCGCGGCGTATTGCTCAAACGTTGGGGCGTGCCCTGGCCGCAAAGCTTCGCGGCGTTTTTCAGTGAGCGTTTGTCGGACCTGTTTGCGGTGGTGCTGCTGACCCTGTTTGGCCTGTCGCTGTACCCGGACTCACGCCCCATGATTGTGGTGGGAATGGTGCTGGTGGGGATCGGCTTGCTGGTGCTTTCCCAGCGTCGTCTACTGGAAAGAATCGCTGCCGCGATACCTGCGGGAGGCGGAAAACTGCTCGGTCTTGGTCGCCATTTGCTCGACGTGCTGCTGGCGGCACAGCGCTGCCATCGCCTGGACCTGCTGCTGGGCGTGACGTCCATTAGCGTCGTGGCCTGGAGCGCTGAAGCGCTGGCGTTTCACTGGATCCTCAACTGGATGGGTGCCGACATCGAGCTGACCTTCGCGGTGTTCGTTTATGCACTGGCCATGCTCGCCGGGGCGATCAGTTTCATGCCCGGCGGACTGGGCGGTGCCGAAGCAGTGATGGTCGGCCTGCTGGTCTGGAAAGGCATGTCCAGCGCAGACGCGATTGCCGCCACCGTGCTGATCCGCCTCGCGACCTTATGGTTTGCCGTAGCTATTGGTGCCGTGATGCTGCTGCAGCTAAAGGAGGCCAATGCGCAGGACCGCACCTCAATCGAACAACCAACCCCGGATTAGCAGAGGAGCTACTCGATGGTTCAGGGAAGTCAACGTCAGTCTTCGAATGCAGTTGCGTTGTTATTGCTCGGTGGGGCCATAGCTGCCAGTTTTTTCGCCTCAAGCGGTCCGATCCAGTGGATGGACAATGGCGTATTTCTCGCCGAAGCTTCTCAGGGACATTACTTCAGTCAGTCCCTCGGACCGCTGGATCATCCGCTCTACCAGTTCATCAACACCCTGGTATTCGATCTGTTCGGACCTCACTTGTTGAGCCTGCTCAATTCCATTCTGCTGCTGCCGCTGGCGTGGATCATTTACTCACTGGCAGTGAATGTGGGCGCCAGTCAGCGCCAAGGCCTGTTGGCAGCCGCAGCAACCATTCTGGCTCACGGGGTTTTCTGGGTATCGACCAAGGCTGAGGTCTACATCCTCCATTCGCTGTTCGTGTTGCTGGCCTATCAGGTTCATCTGAATCAGAAGTCACGCTTTGGTGACCTCGGCAAATTGCTGATCATCGGCCTGCTGACCGGCCTCGGCGCGGCTGTCCATCAACTGACTTTCGTGGTTTTGCTGCCCCTCTACTTGCAGTTGCTCTATCAGCACAAGCTGCGCACCTGGGTAACCCTTCCGGGTTTCATCCTCGGTTTTTCAGTAGCGTTCCCGGCGATTACCCACGACCTGCAATCGGGCATGAGCCTGATCGACATTGCCCACCGCTACCTGACGGGTTCTTCAGTACGTGCGCAAACGCCCAACTGGGAAGGCAGTCTGTTCCGCTTCGATGACATGTGGCACGAAAAGAACTCGGTGTTCATTCTGCTGTTATCGCTGATAGGCCCTCAGTTGCTGGGGCTGATTCTGTTTCCCAGGGACAACCGCTTGCGTCTGCTGTGGTGTGCAGCAGCGCTGAATTTTGTTTTCGCCGTGTCTTACAACGTCACTGATCGCTTCACGTTTTTTCTGCCTGGCGTAGCGCTGCTGTGCATCCTTGGCGTGATAAGGCTAAGCCACCTGCTGTCGACCGATTGCAGTCGGCAACCGGCGCTGCACCTCTCAGTGCTCAGCTCGCCGTTCGCTATTTTGCTGGTTTACTCGCTGTACGCGACGGGCATTATCCGTTTGCCGGTGCACGGTGAATCGCTCCCGTTCCGTGACGACATCCACTACTTCATGGCGCCCTATCTGCCGGATCGTTCAGCTGAACAGTTCGTTCGCGCGTATGAAAAAACCGCCCCGCCGGGTGCCCTGATCATCGCCGACTGGACCCCCATGGGCGCCCTTCGCTCGGCTCAGGCCAGCGGCGCATTGCAAGGCCGTACGCTGGAAATGTGTGAGGAAGTGAAGGACATCAATGTGTTCCTCACGGGCCACGGCGCATTCCTCACCCGAATGAGCTACTGCGCAATGATCGGTGAGCGCTTCCTGCTGGAAGATGCTGTGGTGGGGTATGCGTTGCAGAGTCGGTGAATATATTAAGTTGGAATGCGATTTTTCATGTGGGAGATTCTATGTTTGCTTGCAATCCCGTAGGACCGGCTTTAGCCGGGAGAGCGGTATTTCTGAAGAAGAATATGTAGTGAATGTCCCAAAGCCCTCCCGGCTAAAGCGGAACGCCGCCCGGCCGGTCCTACGGAATAGCGCGATCGCCTGTGGGAGCGGTGCTTGCCCGCGAAGAACGATAACGCGGTATGCCTGATACACCGCGATAAGGCTGGATGCGGTCCATGTGAGAATTGCGGTGCTCCTATCGCGGGCAAGCACCGCTCCCACAGGGGAAAGCATTCCATTTTCTGGATCGCGACCATCAAGGCTGCCAAAGCGTTTTGGCACCATCGAGCTTGCGATCCAGGAAGCTCGCCGCGCTGATCAATGCCAGGTGACTCAAAGCCTGCGGGGTGTTACCCAGATGGTGCCCATGGGTGTCGAACTCTTCGGCGTAGAGTCCCACAGGATTGGCATAGCGCAGCAGTTGCTCAAACTCAAGATGCGCCTGTTCCACACGCCCGGCGCGGGCCAGACATTCCACGTACCAGAACGAGCACGCGGTAAATGCACCCTCTTCACCCGCCAACCCGTCGTCATGGTCATCGTCGTTGCGATAGCGATAAACCATGCCATCGCGTACCAGGGTGGCTTCAATAGCATCGAGGGTCGCCAGCCAGCGCGGATCGCTGGCCCCGACGAAACGCACCAATGGCATGAGTAACATCGATGCATCCAGGTTGCGGCTGCCTTTGTGCTGCACGAAGTGGCCTAGGTCGGCGTCCCAGAAGTTATTCCAGATGTCGTCATGGATGGCTTGACGCTCCTTGTCCCAACGATCAAAAGGCGCGGGCAACGAACGCTTGAACGCCAGACGCAATGCGCGATCCAGCGCCACCCAGCACATCAATCGGGAATGCAGAAAATGCTGATCGTCACCGCGCATTTCCCAGATCCCGACATCCTTGTCGCGCCAGTGCTCGCAGACATAATCCACCTGCCGGGTCGCATGTTTCCACCCTTCGTAAGAGATCGCTTCGCCATATTTATTGGCCAGGTACACGGCATCCATCAGCTCGCCGTAGATGTCCAACTGAGTCTGTTTGTACGCCTCGTTGCCGATACGTACCGGCAACGCGCCGCCATAGCCCGTGAAATGATCAAGATGCTCTTCAGGCAATTCTTCTCGGCCGTCGAGGCTGTAAAGGATGCCGAGTTTGTTCGACTCCTCGACACAGTCCCCCAGACGACCGCGGACCCAGCGCATGAAGTCGTTGGCTTCATCGGTGTGACCCAATCGCATGAAGGCGTACACCGTGAAAGAGGCATCACGAATCCAGCTGTAGCGATAATCCCAGTTGCGCTCGCCGCCCGGCGTTTCCGGCAGGCCATACGTCGCCGCAGCCACAATGCCGCCGTGCTTGCGCGAGGTGAGCAGCTTGAGGGCCAGCGCCGAGCGGTTGACCATTTCCTGCCAGCGGCCGCGGTAAGACGACTGATTACTCCAGCGCCGCCAGAACGCCAGAGTGTCTGTGAAATATTGCTGGCATTGCCCGGCGCTGACCTGAGGATCGTCAATACCGCCGAGAATGAATTCAACAAACTCGCCCTTCTTCAGGGTGAACTCGGCAGTGGCTGCCTGCTCACTGATCTGCATCGGCACATTCGCTGAAAGGCGCATGCCCGGCTGACCGGAAGCCTCGAAGCAGACATCCTTGCCGTCCAGCTTCGCCACCGTTTCGGCGCGGCTGTAATCCATTCGTACCCGGCACTGCATGCGAATGGTCGCCGCACCAAAGCGCAGCTCGACGCGGCGTACAACACGCGGCAAGTCATCGACATTGTCGCCAATCGGCATCAGATCAGTAACTTCCACCACAGCGTCTTCGTCGATCCAGCGGGTCTGCAGCACGTTGGTCTCGGGCAGGTAAATCTGCTGACGACGCGCATTGGGCAGATCCGGTGCCAGCTTGAAGATACCGGCTTTGTTGGTGTCCAGCAGCGCACTGAAGATCGACGGGCTGTCGAAATCCGGCCAACAACAAAAGTCGATGCTACCCGTATCGGCCACCAATGCGGCGCTACGCATGTCACCGATAATCCCGTGGTTTTCAATTGCGTTTTGCGGTTCTTCCGGGAAGTCAGCCATTGTCTCGAAACTCCGGATACAGGCTCATGCCGCCGTCGATAAACAAGGTGGTGCCATGCACGTAGTCAGACAGGTCCGAGGCCAGCCAAACCACTGCGTTGCCTACGTCTTCGGCTTCACCGACCCGGCCATAGGGGATGAGTTTCAGAAGTTTGTCTTCTTTGTCGCCCGCCATGGCTTCTTCGTTGATCGCGGTGCGAATCGCGCCGGGTGCAATGCTGTTGACGCGGATGCGTTGCTCCCCCACTTCCTGAGCAATGCTGCGCATCAGCAGATCGACACCACCTTTGGAAGCCGCGTAATTGGCGTGGCCTGCCCAGGGAATCAACTGGTGCACCGAGCTCATGTGAATGATCTTGCCCATGGCGCGGGACACGTCGGGACGCATGCCTTGCTTGATGAACTGTCGCAGCGCGGCACGTGCGCAGAGGAATTGTCCGGTGAGGTTAACGTCGATGACTTTGTTCCAGTCTGCGAGGGTCATGTCGACGATGGAGGCGTCTTTTTGCAGCCCGGAATTGGCCAGCAGGATGTCGAGGCGGCCGAAGTGTTCAATGGTTTGGGCGAACAGGCGCTCGACGTCGTCTTCCTTCGATACGTCAGCGCCAATGGCGATGGCTTTGCCACCTGCGGCGATGATTTGTTCCGCAAGTTTTTCAGCGGGTTCTGCCTGGGAGTTGTAGTTGACGACGACTGCCGCCCCCGCCGCTGCCAACGCTTTGGCAGCCCCTGCGCCGAGGCCGGAACTGGCTCCGGTGACCAATGCGACTTGGTGTTCCAGTGAGATATGCATGGATTCGAGCCCTCTTGATCAGCATGTAAAGCTGACCGGTGGGGCTTCGTTGAAGTTCAGTGCGGGAATTGTGTACATATCCGTTATCGCGGTTATGGCTGATATTGGTTGCGCTCTTACAGCGCGTCACTTTTGGGGCCCAAAAGTAACCAAAAGGCCTTTACCCCACCACTCGGCACCTCGCTGTCGCTCGGTGTACCCGCCCGCAGATCCTGAACCGTGGGCCGCCGCAACGGGCCATCCATGGCCCAATGCGGCTAACCCGGCGTCCTGCCCCTCTTCAACTCAAGGGCGCCCCACGCTTCAGGATCTGCGTTCGGCCAGCGTGGTTTAACGGGGCGCCTCAGATCAATATCAAAAGCGCGGCGGCCTGACAGCCGACCTGATTTGTGAACTTTCCGGGCTTTTGTAGGAGCTGCCGAAGGCTGCGATGCGGTGTGTCAGACGACGAATGTGTTGGTTCGTGGTGACGTCTCGCGAACAAGTTCGCTCCTACCGGTCCGAGGCGATACCCCCCGTTCTCGCTCTGCTTTTGATCTGCTCTGCTTTTGATTTTGATCTTAAGCGCCCCGTCAAACCACGCCGGCCGGAATTCGATATTGCTGCGTGGGGCAAACCGGCAGGGATGCCGGTTTAGCCGCCTCAGGCCATGGATGGCCGGTGGCGGCGACCCCACGCAGCAATGTCGGATTACGGGCATGCCGAGCGCCAGCGAGGGACCCAGTGGTGGGGCAAGAGCGTTTTGCTTACTTTTGCGCTTCTCAAAAGTGAGGCGCTGTAAAAGCGCAACCAATATCAGCAGCAACCGCAATAACGGATATACACCCCAACCCGGTATCAACACTAAACCCAAACCCAACAAGCAGCTTGAGCGTTACAACCTGTAACTGATAGCTTGACCCCACAACGCTAAAAGCCCTCCCGGATCGCCAGCCCAATGAATCGAAACGAACTGCGCAAGGCCGACATCAACCTGATGGTGGTTTTCGAAACCTTGATGCAAGAGCGCAACGTCACTCGCGCTGCCGAAAAACTCTTCCTCGGCCAACCAACGATCAGCGCCGCCCTCAACCGGTTGCGGGCACTGTTCAATGATCCGCTGTTCATACGCGTCGGCCATCGCATGGAACCCACCGCCAGAGCACAAGAGATCATCCACCACCTGTCGCCCGCGCTGGACGCCATGTCCGTGGCCCTGAGCCTGACCCGGGAGTTCGATCCGGCAAGCAGCGACATGACCTTTCGAATCGGCCTTTCGGATGACGTCGAATACAGCCTGATGCCCGCCCTGCTACGTGCGATTCGTGAAGAAGCACCCGGCGTTGTACTCGTCATCAAACAGGTCAACTACTGGAATATCTCGGAACTGCTCATGTCCGGTGAAGTGACCGTTGGCGTGTGCCTGACACGAGAACTGCCTGCCAATGCCAAACGCAAACTGCTGCGGTCGATACAGCCGATGGTGGTACGTGCCGACCAGTCGGCAACACCCATGACACTGGACGAGTACTGCTCACGCCCGCATGTGGTGGTGTCGCATGTGGCCAATATCAGCAGCTTCGCCGATGAATGGCTCGATGCCATTGGCCGCAAGCGGCATGCCGTGCTGTCCGTTCCGCAATACAGCACGCTGCCCGCGCTGATGGCGGGCACCGATTTGCTGTGCAATCTTCCGGATCACCTGACTCAGGCAATGATCAATACCGGCAGGCTGTATGGCGAACCCCTGCCCTTCATCACGCCTAATCTGGAGCTGTCCATGACCTGGTTGAGCGTCATGGACACCGACCCGGCTGAGCGCTGGCTGCGCAATCGACTGGAAGAGTTCATGGGAGACCGCGACAGGGTCTCCCCGATTCCTTGAGCAGGGAAAATCAGCCGAAACGGCCGGTAATGTAGTCTTCAGTCTGGCTTTTCGAAGGCTTGGTGAAGATGGTGTCGGTGTCGCCGTGCTCGATCAGTTCACCCATGAACATGAAAGCGGTGTAGTCCGAGCAACGTGCCGCCTGCTGCATGTTGTGAGTCACGATGATTACCGTGAATTGCTCTTTGAGTTCAGTAATCAGTTGCTCGATACGGCCAGTGGAAATCGGGTCGAGGGCTGAAGTCGGCTCATCGAGCAACAACACTTGCGGACGCAGCGCGATGGTGCGGGCGATGCACAGACGCTGCTGCTGACCACCGGACAACCCGGTGGCGCTCTTGTTGAGTTTGTCTTTGACTTCGTCCCACAACGCCGCACCGCGCAGTGCCTCTTCCACGCGATCTTCCATTTCCCGACGCGACAGCTTTTCGTGGTGTTTGATGGCGTAGGAGATGTTGTCGTAGATCGACATCGGGAACGGCACAGGCTTCTGGAACACCATGCCCACGTGGCTGCGCAGGCGGTTCATCGAGTAGCCCGGCGCCAGGATGTTCTCGCCGTTGAGCAGCACTTCACCTTTCGCTTCCTGCTTCGGGTACATCGCGTAGATACGGTTGAACACGCGCAGCAGGGTCGACTTGCCGCAACCCGACGGACCAATGATCGCGGTGATGCGCTTTTCCGGGATGATCATGTCGATGGATTTCAGCGACTTCTGTTCGTTGTAGAAAAACTCCAGACCACGAACTTGAATCTTGGTTTTTTCATTGGCAAGGGAAAGGTTATTCATCAAGACGCCCTATTGCGCAAAAGAATTAAGCGGGAAGCGAGGCTGAGGACCAGCACGAACAGTGTCATAACCAGGGCGCCTGCCCAGGCCAGAGAGTGCCAATCGTCAAATGGGCTCATGGCGTACTGGAACACCACGACCGGTACGCTGGCCATCGGCTTGAGCAGATCGCTGCTCCAGAACTGGTTGCCAAATGCGGTGAACAACAGCGGCGCGGTTTCGCCGGTGATACGGGCCAGCGCCAGCAGGACGCCTGTTACCACACCGGCCTTGGCGGCACGCAGTACGATCTGCAGGGTCAGTTTCCATTGCGGAACACCCAGGGCCAGCGCGGCTTCGCGCATGGTTGATGGCTGCAGTTGAAGCATTTCATCAGTGGTGCGAACCACCACCGGGATCACCAACAACGCCAGGGCCAGCGCACCGGCAATCGCCGAGAAGCCCACTTTGTGATCGGTCCACTCATTGAGTGGCAGGATCACCGCGGTGTACACAAACAGACCCAGGACGATCGACGGTGCAGACAACAGAATGTCGTTGACGAAGCGTACCGCGTTGCCCAGTTTCGAATAGCGGGCGAACTCAGCCAGCCAGACGCCAGCCATCAGGCCAATCGGCGTACCGATCAACAGGCCGATACCGGACATCAGCACGCTGCCGTAAAAGGCGTTGGCCAGACCGCCTTCAACACCCGGCGGCGGTGTCATGCCGCTGAACAGTCGAAAGTTCAAGGCATCCACACCGTTGATGATGGTGGTCAGCAGGATCCACACCAGCCACAACAGGCCGAAGGCCGTCGCAGCGCAACTGAGAACCATGGCAGCCTTGTTCTTGAGGTCGCGAACCCGATACAGGCTCTCGTTGCCAGTCACATCCTTACTCATAACCCCTCCTTGCGGGACAGACGCGACAGCATCATGCGGGCCAGGGCCAGCACGATGAAGGTCACTACGAACAGCAGGAAGCCCAGGGCAATCAGCGACGAGCGATGCAGGTCGGTGTATGCCTCGTTGAACTCGTTGGCGATCACCGAAGCAATCGAACTGCTTGGCATCATCAGCGACGCCGAGAACTGGTGGGAGTTACCCAACACGAACGTCACTGCCATGGTTTCACCCAGTGCGCGACCGAGCCCGAGGAAGATGCCGCCGACTACCGCGGAACGGGTGTAGGGCAGAACGATGTCCCAGACCACTTCCCAGGTAGTGCCGCCCAACGCGTACGCGGACTCTTTAAGGGTGGTAGGTACACTTTTGAAGACTTCGACCATGACCGAGGTAATGAACGGCGTGATCATGATCGCCAGCACGATGCCGGCGGTGAGCATGCCGATACCCAATGGCGGCCCTTGGAACATCGGGCCGATAAAGGGCAGTTCGCCCAGGTTCTCATTGATCCACGGTGCGATATGTTCAGCCATGTAAGGACCGAATACGAACAGGCCCCACATGCCGTAGATGATCGAAGGAATACCCGCCAGCAGTTCGATAGCCGAAGAGATCGGCAGGCGCAACCAGGGCGGCGCTACTTCAGTCAGGAAAATCGCGATGCCGAAGCTCACCGGAACGGCGATCAGCAAAGCCAGAAAGGAGGTCACCAAAGTACCGTAGATCGGCACCAGTGCGCCAAACTTGCCATCGACCACGTTCCACTCGGTGCTGGTCAGAAAGCCAAAACCGAACGTCTGGAATGCAAGGCTGCCGCCCCACAAGGTCGAAAGTGCGATACAGCCGAGCAATGCCAGAACCAGCATTGCAGCACCGCCCATGGTGCGCTTGAACCAGCGATCATGACGCTGATCGCGAGCCGCTCGGCGCTCACCCTCGGAGACGGAAGCAGGGATCGCAGCGGACAAATATTGGGTGTTTTCAGTCATCTTGGGTCCACTCGCAAAGAAACCCTGTCATCGCTTCACGATGACAGGGGTGAGCCGGAGAAACGTCGAATTACTTGGTGAACTCGGTTTTCCAGTAGTCCTCAACCTTGGTGACCAAGGCTTTCGGCAGTGCTACGTAGGACAGGTCTTCAGCTTGTTTCTGACCGTTTTCCAGGGACCACTTGAAGAAGTCAAAAGCAGCAGCGCTTTGCTCTGCGTTCTTGGCTTTCTTGTACATGATGATCCAGGTCGTCGCGGTGATCGGCCAAGCGGTTTCACCCGGGGCGTTGGTCATGATCAGGTTGAAGTCTTTAACGCTGTTCCAGTCGGCAGTGTCAGCTGCGGCAGCGAAGGCTTTGGCGTCTGGCTTGATGAACTTGCCAGCGGCATTCTTCAACTGGGTGTAAGACAGTTTGTTGGTTTCAGCGTAGGAGTGCTCAACGTAGCCGATCGAACCTTTGATCTGCTTCACGTAGGCAGAAACGCCTTCGCTACCCTTGCCACCTACACCGGCTGGCCATTGAACGGTCGAACCGAACTTCAGCTTCTCGTTCCACTCCGGGCTGACTTTGCTCAAGTAGTTGGTGAAGTTGTAAGAAGTACCCGAACCGTCCGAACGGTGAACAACGGTGATGGCCTGGTCTTTCAGCTTGTCTTTCAGCTCAGGGTTCAAGGCAACGATGGCTGGATCGTTCCACTTCTTGATTTCACCCATGAAGATTTTGGCCAGTACCGGGCCGTCCAGTTTCAGCTGGCCTGGCTCGATGCCTTCAACGTTGATGATTGGCACGATACCGCCGATCACGCTCGGGAATTGACCCAAGCCGCCTTTCTCAAGGTCTTCGGCAGACAGAGGAGCATCGGATGCGCCGAAGTCAACGGTCGCGGCCTTGATTTGAGCGATACCGCCGCCGGAACCGATCGACTGGTAGTTGATGCGGTTGTCGGCAGACTTGCTGTAATTCTGCGACCACGCGGAGATAACCGGGAAGACGAAACTCGAACCAGCGCCTGTTACGTCTACCGCATGAGCCATACCACTCAGGCACATCGAAGCGAGCAGAACCGACAAGCGTTTTTTAGTCAGCAGAATCACGGCGATACCTCAACAAGGGAAATTTGGTGGCCCGTCCATGGGAAGGCCCGATGCGGATTTAATCCTCTGAATGTTGCGGTTTCATGACAATCAGTCGAGTTGTGTCATCCAAAGACCTTTTATGTAGGTTTGGGCTTACAACGAAAACCCTGAGAACGGGGGTTTCGCGCAATAAAATCAAGGGTTCAAGGGTTTTCAAGGCATACCTGCCCCGCTACTAGCTCTACGCCACCATTCTTATAACTGAGGAGCGATACGCCATTGGTCGGGGCTTTCGGCACCTATTTCACTACCCCGTGCACCAATGCAAGTAACCCCCTAACAACAATGGAGACGCATCTCATGAACAAGTCCAGATTAACGGCCCTGGCGCTGGCCAGCCTTATGACAGTGGCGACCGGCGCGGCCATGGCTGGCTCCACCGGCCCGACCAATCCCGTAGATGGCTCGGCCAAGACCCCGCCTCCTGTCTTGAAGAAAAACACCGATGGCAGTTCATCTGGCTCAGAAGGTACAAGCCCTGGCACTAAAGGCATGGACCCTGACCCGCAGAAAGGCGGCGCTGAAGGCGGCGGGATGAAGAATGACCAGGGTATGGGCGGCAGTGGTGGCGGCAGTGGCGGTGGCGAAGGTGGGTCGAGCGGCAGTAAGTGATCCGACTTGCGCAAATGTCTGTTTAGGCATAACCCGTTACGTGAATTGAAATGCCTTTTATATAGGTCTGCAGGAGCGCGGCCGTCGTCCAGACGCCGCGCTGGCCCGTAGCAAACGAAGGGGTCGTAGGAAGGCAATGCCCCTGACGAAAGAAGCAAGGCGAATGTACCTACGTCCTTCCGGCTAAAGCCGGTCCTGCGAGATCCCGATATTTCAGTGACTTATGTGCTCGTGCGCTCCTACAGGTCCGTGGTTGCTCCAGCAGCATGGCTCATGACTCAAAGCAGCGCACTGCCTGCACTTGCTGGTGCACATCCCCCTGAAAAATTCCACTCCCACCTTTCCAAAAATATAATCAAACTCATATAAATCAGTCATTTAGAGCAACCTTAGAGACCTTGGCATCAAATCTGCTTTATCGAGATACAAGTGGGATACCACCTGTATCCAGAGATAAACGCTCGTTGATCAAGGCCTTTCAGCTCATGAGTTCTCCGTCAGCCTGCCCGACGCAGGTGGTATTAAAGCCGCTCACCGCAGAAGCATTCGCACCCTTTGGAAATGTCCTCCAACTGGGTGACGGACCGCGTCGTCAGCATGTCACTGGTGCCGTTGAACGTACCGACCATGCCCGCAAGCCACAACTGTGGATCGCCACCGTGCAACAGGCGGTGACCTTGCCGCTGACACTGAAGGCGCTGGAGCGCCACCCCTTCTCGGCTCAGACATTTATCCCTCTCAATGCCTGCCCTTATCTGGTGGTGGTTTGCCACACCGATGACAGTGGCCTGCCGGACCTGCACACCTTGCAGGCGTTCCGCGCCAGCGGCGATCAGGGCGTGACCTATAAGCGCAACGTCTGGCACCACGGTCTTTCAGTGCTTGAGGCACGTGCCCAGTTCGTAGTGTCCATGGCCTTCACCGGGGAACAGAACGACGACGTCTTCACCCCCCTGCAAACGTCCATCGAACTGCTGGAGGCTTGAACCTGATGACACAGCACACCCGTGACTTCATCGGCTATGGCGCTAACCCGCCGCATCCGAACTGGCCAGGCAGAGCGCGGATTGCGCTGAACTTCGTGATCAATTACGAGGAAGGTTCGGAGCCCTCCATCGACGACGGTGACGGGTTTACCGAATCGGGCCTGACTGAAGGTGGAGCCGGTTCGTTCGAGGGGCGTGATCTGGCTGCCGAATCGATGTTCGAATACGGCAGCCGGGTGGGTTTCTGGCGTCTGGCCCGCCTGCTCTCGGAACGCGGCATGCCCGCCACGGTTTATGGCTGTGCACTGGCGCTGGAGCGCAACCCCGAGGTGGCTCAAACCATCCGCGATCTCAACTACGACGTCTGCGCCCATGGCTGGAAGTGGGAACGCCATCAACTGCTGAGCGAAGCCGAAGAGCGCGAACGCATCCGGCGCACGGTACAAAGCATCACTGAAACCACCGGCGAGCGTCCGTATGGCTGGTATTGCCGTTATGGCGCCGGGCTCAATACCCGACGCCTGCTGATGGAAGAAGGCGGCTTTCTGTATGACAGCGACGCCTATAACGACGAACTGCCCTATTGGCACCGTGATGACTCAAAAACCCACCTGATCCTGCCTTATAGCCTGGCAAACAACGACGCCAAGTTCATTCGCGGCGGCATGAGCACCGGGCAGCAGTTTTTCGAATACCTGCGCGACAGCTTCGACATGCTCTACGCCGAAGGCCTGACCGCGCCGAAGATGATGTCGGTGGGCTTGCATACGCGAGTGGTCGGCCACCCGGGGCGCGCCGCCGGACTGGCACGCTTTCTCGACTATGTGCAACAGCACGATCGGGTCTGGGTCTGCCGCAGGCTCGACCTCGCACGACACTGGTACGCCGAACACGGCGCCTGAACTTACCCATTCACCTTTAAAGCTCTTACCTTCAGAGACAGGACGACCCCGTGGCCATGAATCGAGTATTTCGCAAGGCGCTGTTGATCTGCACTTCCAGCCTGTTGCTGGTATCCGCTGGATTGCATGCAGAGGAATCTGAACACCCGCAAGACAAACCCCTGATCGTAGGCAGCGACTTTGGCGTGGCCCCGTGGATCATGCGCGGCACCAGCGGCCCGGAAGGTTTCGGCGTCGACCTGGTCAGCGAGATCTCCAAGCGTCTGAAGCGTCCGGGTGTCGAGATCGTGGATATCAATTTTTCGGGGCTGTTCGCCGGACTGTTCTCCAAGCGCATCGAGTTCACCGTCAACCCGACCACCATCACCGCCGAGCGCTCGGAGCGGATGTTGTTCTCGCAACCGATCATGTCCACCGGCAACGGCTTCATGGTTAAAGCGGCCAACGACATGAAAGGCTTCGATGACCTCAAGGGCAAGGATGTGGCGGTCAATCGCGGCACCATGTCCGACACATGGGCCACTGCGAACGCCGAGAAGTATGGCTTCAACGTGCAGCGCTACGACACCTTCCCCGATACCGTTCAGGCGTTGATGACCAACCGCGCGTTCACGGCCATCAACGAAGTACCAACCACTGTCTATGCCGCCAGCAAGAACAAAGCGATCAAGGTGGCCTTCAAGGACCTCAGTTCGCCGCGCAACTTCGGCTATGCCTTCCGCCTCGACAACGAGGAGTACCGCAACAAGGTCGACGACGTTATCAAGTGCATGAAAATGGACGGCACCATGGCCCGCCTGCACGAGAAATGGTACGGCGCCAAACCTGAAGACGGCTCAGCGGTGACCACGGTCTATCCAGGCTACGGCGCTCCTGGCTTCAAAGGCTACGTGGCGACGTCCCCGGCACCGGTATGCAACTGAAGCAGGCTAAAGGCGAAGTTTGAATGGAAGCGCTGATCGAAAACTTCTTCAATCTGCCAGTGATGGTGGGCGCCCTGCCCGCCATGCTGCCGGGGTTCGGGCTGACTGTGCTGGTGTCGTTGCTGGTGATTGTCTTCGGACTGACCTGCGGCCTGGCCCTGGCGATTCTGCGCTCGCTGCAACTGCGCGGGGTCAATGGGCTGATCACCTTCTACGTCGATGTGTTTCGCACCTTGCCGCAGCTGGTGATCATCATCTTCCTGTACTTCGGCATGCCGTATATGGGCGTGACGCTGTCGCCACTGGTGACCACCGTGCTGGCGCTGGGCGCTGTGCTGTCGGCGTTTGCCTGCGAGATCTTTGTCTCTTGCATGCAAGCGTTACCCAAAGGCCAGACCGACGCTGCAAAGGCGTTGGGTTTCGGCCGGTTGCGGACACTGTTCATGATCGTATTGCCACAGGCGATCCGCATGGCCGTGCCATTGCTGACCAACCGGGCGATTTCCATCAGCAAGGGCACCGCGCTGGGCACGGCCGTGTCGCTGCCGGAAACCCTGGGTCAGGCCCAGAGTTACATGTCCATCGTGGCCAACCCGTCACCGCTGACCCTGGCGGCCGGGTTCTATCTGCTGTTGTTCATCCCGCTGGTGATCCTGAGCCGCTGGCTCGAACACTCCAGCCACAAAGGTCGCTGATATCGCCATGGATATGTTTCTCGAAAACTTCGCTAACCTCGATTCGCTGCTGATGATCTATCCGCTGCTGCTTCAGGGGCTGAAACTGACCTTTCTGTTGAGCATCGTCACCCTGCCCCTGGCGCTTCTTGCCGGTCTGCTGCTGGCGATTCTCTACAGCTTCGATATTCGGGCTCTGCGCGGAGCAGTGCTGGTCTATATCGACATTTGTCGCTCGTTTCCCGTGGTGGTGCTGCTGGTGCTGATCTACTTCGGTCTGCCTTCCGTGGGCTGGCAGATCAGTGGGTTCAACGCCGCAGTGCTGGCCATGGTGCTCAACCACTCCGGCTACTTTGGCGAGATCTTTCGCACCGGGGTCAAATCGATCCCTCAGGGTCAGTACGAAGCCGCACGGGCCCTGGGTTTTCGCCCGCTCCGGCTGGCGGTGATGATCGTTTTGCCCCAGGCGATCCGCAATGTGTTCGCGCCCCTGGCGGGCAACTCTCTTGAGCTTGTGAAAACCACCTCCATCGCCGCAATGGTGGCGCTGCCCGAGCTACTGCGCTCGGCGCGAGTGGCTCAGGAACAGACTTACAACCCCACGCCACTGATGGCCGCAGCGCTGATCTTCTTCGTGCTGCTCTGGCCGTTCGCCCGCTGGGTCGCCCGTCTGGAACGGCGGATGCTGGTCACTCGCTAAGTACGTCCGCCCCTCACTATTTTTCAGGAGCAGTCATGTCGACTCTCATCACTGGCGGCAGTGGTTTCATCGGTCTGGCACTGGCCGAACAGCTATTGCGCAACGGACAAACCGTGGTGCTCTTCGATCGCCAGCCAGCACCGTCGGCACTACTGGATGCGTTCCCCAAAGGGGCCGTGGAACAGTTCACGGGCGATATTCGCGATGTGGCCTTGTTAAAAAGCGTCATGGCGCAGCATTCGGTTGATCAGGTGGTTCACGCCGCCGCGATCACCCCGGACCTGCAACGCGAGACCCGCGATGCCAGCACCGTGCTGGACGTCAATATCAATGGCACCGTCGCGCTGGTCCTGGCCTGTACAGAGCAACCGTCAGTACGCCGGGTGCTGTTGGTCAGTTCGGTGGCGGTGTATGGCTTTGCGCCGCCACCCGGCCCGACCTACCGCGAGGATCAGGCCTGGCCGCAGCCCACCGGTCTGTATGGCATCAGCAAGCTGGCCTCTGAACACATTTCCCTGCGCATGGCCGAGCTGCATGGCCTGGATCTTTGCATCGCGCGGCTGGGCCCGGTGTTTGGCCCTTGGGAATACGCAACCGGGGTTCGTGACATGTTGAGCCCCCACACCCAGACCCTTGAAGCAGCTCTGAATCATCAGGAAGCCTGCCTGCCGCATAGTTTGCTCGCCGACTGGATCTATTCCCGTGACGCAGCTGACGCTCTGGTGCGGCTGCTGACCAGCACAACCCTCAAGCACAGGCTCTACAACGTCGGCGGCGAGGTTCAGACCGATCTGCCGCAATGGTGCGCGCACCTGAGCGAACGCTGGCCGACCTGGTCCGCGCGCCTCGCGCAGCGCCCGGAAGACGCCACCGTCCGGTATGGACTGCCCGGCACCCGTCCAGCGTTATCCACCGAGCGTCTGCGCCAGGACACCGACTGGTCTCCCGCCCATTCCTTGGCCGAGGCCGCAACCGACTACCTGCACTGGCGATCACAGATCGCTGCCAGCTAACTGGAGAATTCCGGCATGGGCCGTCTTACTGATAAATCGATCCTCATCACCGGTGCCTCATCCGGCATCGGCCGCGCCATCGCACTGCGGTTTGCCGCAGAAGGCGCTCGCCTTTTACTGGCTGACCTCAGCACCACAGTGCGCGAAGGCGGAACCCCGACCATCGACCTGTTGCGCGAGCAAGGTTGCGTCGCCGATCACGTCGACATGGACGTTTCATCAGAGGCCGATGTCCAGCGCGCTGTCGATGCACTGATTGAGCGGGACGGCAAAATCGACGTGCTGGTCAATGACGCCGCCGTCAGCGTTGGCAAACCTTTGACCGAAACCAGCCTGGAGGAATGGAACCGGGTCATCGGCGTCAACCTCACCGGCGTGTTCCTGATGTCACGCAAAGTAGTCGAGGCGATGCTCAAACAGCCCGAGCTCGATGGTGTGCGCGGTCGTATTGTCAATATTTCTTCGCAACACGGCATGGTGGCCTGCCCACAGGATGTCGCCTATGGGACCTCCAAGGCCGGGGTGGTCTATATCACCCGGCAGATCGCCGTGGATTACGCCGCTCAAGGCATTATTTGCAACGGCGTGGCACCGGGGAAAATCCTCACCGGCAAGACCGGCCGGGCCATCGCCCCGGAAATGCTCGCGTACTCACAATCGCGCACCGCCCTGCCACGTCTGGGTCGCCCTGACGACGTAGCCAATGCCGCGCTTTTCCTGGCCAGTGACGAAGCAACGTTTATCACCGGCGAGAACCTATTGGTCGATGGCGGCTGGATGGCTGGCTGATCGCAGAGGATTACCTTCAATGAACACCGCAACGAACACAGCAATGACCAGCCCGGAACCCATGATTCAGATGATCGGCGTGAACAAGTGGTACGGCGAATTCCAGGTACTCAGGAACATCGATTTTCATGTCAATCCCGGGGAGCGCATCGTGGTGTGTGGCCCGTCCGGCTCTGGCAAATCGACCATGATTCGCTGCATCAACCAACTGGAAGAACACCAGAAAGGCCGCATCGTGGTCGATGGTCACGACCTGAATGCCAAGACCAAAAATGTGCATCAGGTGCGTCAGGAGGTCGGCATGGTGTTCCAGCAGTTCAACCTGTTCCCGCACCTGACGGTATTGCAAAACCTGATGATTGCCCCGGTGCAGATTCGTAAACTGCCCAAGGCCGAAGCCGAAGAACGCGCCCGGCATTATCTGGAGCGCGTACATATCGCTCACCGGGCCGACCACTACCCGTCGCAGCTTTCCGGCGGCCAGCAGCAGCGGGTGGCGATTGCCCGAGCGTTGTGCATGAAACCCCGGGTCATGCTGTTCGATGAGCCGACCTCCTCCCTCGATCCGGAAATGATCAAGGAAGTGCTGGATGTCATGGTCGATCTCGCCAAGGAAGGCATGACCATGGTCTGCGTCACCCATGAGATGGGCTTTGCGCGCACCGTGGCCGACCGCGTGGTATTCATGGACGCCGGGGAAATCGTCGAGCAAAGTGCGCCGGAGCAATTTTTCAGCGCACCGCAAACCGAGCGGGCGCGGCTGTTTCTCGGCAATATATTGCATTGACCTCACATCGACGAGCAGTGATCGCAAACCGTATGCATAAGCAGGAAGCACCATGAACGATCTTGACGCTTCAGTTACCGTAGAAGGCAGCAGTCGCCGCCCCAGCGGCACCAGCCGCCGCCCGGCCGAGAGCGTGACCCGGCAAACCTATCAGGCCTTGTTCGATCTGATTGCCAGTCGGCACCTGGAACCGGGCGATCTGATTGAAGAACGCAAGCTCGCCGAGCGCTTTGAAGTCTCGCGAACGCCCATGCGCGCCGCGATCAGTCGGCTGCTGGGCGAAGGTGTTCTGCAACTGCTGCCCAATGGCCTGCTGGTGGTTCGCGAAGTGGACATCACTGAATACCTGGAACTGCTCTCGATCCGGCTGATGCTGGAAAGCGAAGCGGCGGCCCTGGCAGCGACGAATATCCCCCTGGCGCCGCTGGACGAGATCGAAAGACGTTTGCAGGAGGTTGTCGCCCGGCCGTCACGGGAAAATGAAGGCTTGTATCTGGATGACGACATTCATGTACTGATTCTTGCCCATTGCGGCAATCAGTCCCTGAGCCATTTCATCCGGGAAATCCACAAACGCATCCGTATGCGCAACCTCACCCGCATCCCCGAGCGCTTCCTGCCTGCCTGTCACGAGCACCTGGCGCTGGTGGCTGCACTCAAGGCGCGTGACCCGGAACAAGCTCGGCAATGCATGCTCGCTCACCTGAACAGTGCGCGGGACAGCTTTCTGGAATCGGTGGGTATCAAGCGTTGAAGACGTGGCACGACATTGAGCGCGTCGCCAAGCAAACACAGGATCTGTAGGAGCTCACGAGCAGCGCGAGGCAGCGATGGCGTCCTGCCTGATACACCGCCATCGCGGCCTCGCGGTGCTCGTGCGCTCCTACAGAAAAGTATTCCAATCAGATAGTTGTAGTGTTTCTGATAAGAGCCATCTTTGTTAGCGCGGCATAGTGTCAGGCTCACGATTTCGCGAACAAGTTCGCTCCTACCCAGACTGTGTGAAAACGTAGCGAGCGACGGCAAGACAAGGCAAAAACAGGCGAAAAACGGCCGGGGTCGCGTCCGACTCTAGTGTTCTAAATGAGCATTTTTCGCCTGTTTTTAACGCAGTATTGTGCGCGTAGCAACGAAGTTGCCCAGCCTGTAGTAGTTTTCACACAGTCTGTACCGGAGATCGCATCTGCATTTCCGTCTTGGCTAAACCGGGATAGCGTTCTCTTCCCACTGCACATAACACACCACCACCGGCATAGCGTGTTCGGCGCAGAAATCCAGCCAGCGCAACTGGTTATCCTGCAGGCGGTCGCCGGGGCCTTTGACTTCGATCATTCGGTAACGGCGCTCGGCCGGGAAGAACTGGATCAGGTCCGGCATGCCGGTCCGGTTGGCTTTGATATCCAGCAGCAGGCGGCGGAACCAGTGACGCAGATGCTCGACCGGTAAACAGTGCAGCGCTTGTTCAAGCAGTTCGGGCGTTAACGTGCCCCAGAAGACGAAGGGTGATTGCAGGCCGGACTTGCTGCTGTAGTGATGGCGAACAGTGTCCTGCCACGTGTCGTCGTCCAGTTGCGCCAGACAGGCATCGAACAGCGCAGCGCGACGCTGATAGAAATCAGGGCTGTGCAAATCGCTTGGGCCACTGTGGAACGGGTGGAAGAACGCACCTGGCAACGGCGCAAAAATTGCCGGCCAGCACAGTAAACCAAACAGTGAGTTGATCAGCGCATTCTCGACGTAGTACACCTCGCTGCCCTCTTCAGCCAGATGCAGCTGGATCATCTGTTCAACGCTCAAATCCGCGCGCAGTTCAACGCTCACATCCAGCCGCTCGACTTTACGTGTCACTCGGCGGACCTTATCGATAAGGCCAAGCTTGCGTTGCAGCCGTGGTAACACTCGACGTGCATGCTGCAATTCAGCATCGCTTTGCGGAGCGGCCTGTACCTGTTCAAGCAACGTCAGGGCAGCCTGATAATCTTCGCATCGCTCCAGCACCCGAACACGCCGGGACCTGGCACCGGGATAGTTGCTGCGCTCGTACACGCTCAATGCCAACGACCAGTCCTGCTCACGCTCAGCCTGTTGACCGATCTGGTAAAGGGTTTTGCTGCGCCGCATTTCCAGCCAGGGATTGCCCGTGTCGATGGCCAGCGCCCGGGTCACCAGCACTTCCAGCTCGCCGCCCTCATCAAGCGCCTGACGGCAGGCGTGCAGCTCAAGGCAGGTATCGATGTCTGCACGGTCATTGATGGTCCGTGAGTCCAGGGAGAACTCAACCTTTTCATAACGATAAACGCCCAGATCAGCGAGGACGAACTCGGACCATTCCTGATAAAGATTGCCGAAATACAGCAATCGCAAACGGTCACAGAGCGGCATGACCTTGAGGGCGAAAATCGTCTCATCCAGCTCTTCATGCCAACTGTCCAGAGTTTGTGTGGCCTGATGAAACGGTTGCAGCAGCTCCAGCAGCTCGTGCTTTCGCTCGGTGCCGCGGATGCCATGGGCCTTGAAACAGGCAGCCAGCTCGGCCTTGCGCAACAGGATAAACAGCTGTTCAAGGTTGAGCGCCGGGCGCGGATCAACCCAGCCGTGTAACAGTAGCGGCTGCACCGCTTCCAGCGTGTCGCCCAGTTCCGGATAACTGAGCTTGCTGGCCCGAAACAGCTCGCCCTTGCGCATGACCATACGCACCAGCAAACCCTGCGCTGCTTGCGGCAGTTGCGCAAAGCACTCGATGAATTGCTGTTCTTCCTTATCAAGCAAATCCGCGTAGCGCCGGGCAATCCAGCCCAGCACCTGGCGGAAGTTTTCAAGGTAGTAGAACGGGTTTTCCAAGGGTGACGTATTCACGGCAACGCTACGCAACAAGACCAGACATGTGCGCAAGGATACTGTTTATCCGTACAGATTCCAGCGTTGAATAAATCGCCTGATAAATGGTCTGCGATATCGTAATGCGTGAAGCGATAGAATCAACGCACGTTAACTGTCACGCCGGAGATCGATCATGCTGATCACTACCGCCCCACGGGTTTATCTGGCCGGGTTTGATGTGTTTCGCAAAGATGCCATAGAGCACGGCCAATACCTCAAGGCCTTGTGCACCGCCCATGGCCTTGAAGGCATGTACCCTTTCGATAACGAAGTCCCCACCGGGCTCTCTGCTCAGGAAACTGCGCAACTGATCTGCTCGATGAATATCGCCATGATTCAGCGCAGCACGGCGGTGCTGGCCAATCTGAATGTGTTCCGCGGTCTTGAGCCGGATTCCGGGACGGCGTTTGAAGTCGGCATGGCCATCGCCCTGAACAAGCCGGTATGGGTTTACTTTGATCCGGTGGAATCACTTCGGGATCTGGTGCCCCACGACCTGAATGGCTACGACGAACACGGCTATCTGGTGGAGGATTTTGCGCTGCCCAGGAACCTGATGCTGGCGTGCACGTGGGCGGGTTCCAGTTCGACAGTGGAGCTGGCGGTTGAGGCGCTGTCGCTGTATCTGGCTCGACAGGTGTCAGATCTGTAGGTGCTCCCTGTCACCGAGCTGTCTCGCGGCAAACAGAGGAAACGTGGGACGCCCAGGGTGGCCGTCCACTTTATCCGGGAAGGCCGCATTCCTGACGATAAAAATGCGGCGAATGTACTGGCCTCTTCCCGAATAAAGTCGGTCCTACCGGTTCTGTATGAACTCAGATAATTACAATTTGTTCGGCGAGAGCTGCCGACGTGCGCCCGGAGCTCTTAATTCACCGAAGAAGAACCCACATCGCTGCTGAAAATCGGATCAAGCTTGTCAGAGTCACTGAACTCGTCCAGACCCAGCACATCCAGGTCGAGATAAGCTTCCGGGTCGGTATCTTCATCAGCGTCGGCGTCATTCAATGGCGACTGATCACCTCCGAACTGATGGTCGATGCGCGCAACAAACGGCTGCTGAGCAACTTGCGTATAAAACGGTGAATGTGTCTGCATCTACTGCTCTCCTGATCATGTCCCTGTACCAGCGCTGCAAACGAGCCTGCGTAAGCACAGGCTAACCCAGCCTGTAGGAAAATGGAGCTACCAGCGTCAGTTCCAGCTCAAAAATTCTTCGCTGCTGTCACGCAGCATCTGCACCATGGCTTGCGCCGCAGGCGACAGATAGCCGCCTTCACGGACGGTGCAGCCAATGGTGCGCTTCATAGTCGTTTCCTTCACGACCACTTCACGCAACTGTCGCATGTTGTTGCCAAATTCGAGGGTCTCCCGGGCAGTGAAACTCAACAGGCTGGTGCGTTCGATCAAACCGGGCAATAACGGGATCGAATTGGCCTCGATCTGAACCACAGGCAACGGCAACTGCTGCGCACTGAACGCCTGATCCAGCCATTTGCGCGATGAAACGCCGGTTGGCGGTAGCACCCAGCGATAAGCGCACAGGTCAGCCATGCTGTACCGGCTTTTGAAGATCGGATGATCCTTGCTGGCGATCACCACCGCTTCGTCCTTGAGAATCGGAAAACTCTCGAACTGCTCGTCGTCGGTGATCAGCGAGCAAATGATCATGTCCAGTTGCCCGGAACGCAGGGACTCACGTAGCAGGTCGTCCTGGCCGATGACCATCTTCAACGTCACGTCCGGCGAACGCTGCAGCAGTGCCGACGTCAATTTCGGCAGCAGGTATTCAGCCATGGTAGACGCACAACCGACACGAATATTTCCCACGGCACCGCTGGCGAAATCGCGAACCTCGCGCTGGGTCTGGGCGATGCTCTGCTGCAGAACCTTGCCCCTTGCCTGTAAAAGTTCGCCCACCGGAGTCAGCTTGATCCGCCGTCCATCGCGCTGGAACAGTCTGGTGCCGAAAGACTCCTCCAGCCGCTGGATGCTTTTGGTCAGCGCAGGCTGGCTGCGATTGAGTTTTTGCGCCGCTCGACCCAGATGGCCCAACTCGGCAATCGTTTCAAAATAAGCAAGATCGCGAAGATCCATAATTCATCAACCAAAGTTATCAATTCATGACTATTAGAAAATAGACTTGATCGATTGAAGTGTCGATACTCTTGTCGTACGAGCGTCCTGTCTCGCTCGCCTCGCGGAGCCCACCCCCTTGTCACGCGCCTCTGGCTTTTCGCTGCACACCTTGCCCAAACCCATTCAATGGGCAGCCCTGATTCTGGTCGCAGGGGCTGCCGGCCAACTCCTCAAATACTGGCAAATGCCCGCCGCATTGTTTCTCGGCCCTATGCTGACCGCCATCGGCTTTGGGGTGATGGGCGCGAATATTCGCTTGCACAAAAATCTGTTTCGCCTAAGCCAGGGCACGGTCGGCGTACTGATTGCCCACTCGATGACCATGGCGGTTCTGATAACAGCCCTGCATTCCTGGCACGTCATGCTGTTTGCCACGGCACTCACGGTCATTCTCAGCGCTGGCGTCGGTTTATGCCTGGTGCGCTACGCCGGGATCGCGGGCAGCACCGCCGCCTGGGGCACGTCACCGGGTGCCGCATCGGCGATGGTTGCCATGTCGGAAGATTACGGCGCCGACTCGCGGGTCGTCGCCACCATGCAGTACGTGCGGGTAGTCTGCGTCGTGATGGTCGGTGCGGTGGTCAGTCGGCTGATCGGCGTGGAAGGCGGCGGCACTGAAGTCCATAGCGCAGACATCGAGCTGGAAGGCATGAACTTGCTGAACTTCGCCTTGAGTCTTGCGGTGATCGGAGTCGGCATCATCGTCGCCGGTAAAATCCCTGCGGGTGCCTTGATGGGGCCACTGCTGATCGGTGGCGCTCTGCAGTTGAGCGGTCTCCTGCAAATCACCCTGCCCTCGTGGATGCTGACGCTGGCCTATGGCGCAATGGGCAGTTACGTTGGCCTGCGCTTCGACCGCCCCACCATCAAGTACGTCTGGCGTCGCATGCCGGCAATGATTCTTGGCTCAATGCTGCTGATCGTACTCTGCGCACTGTCAGCCTGGTTGATTGCGGTCATGCTGGACAAGGATTATCTCTCGGTTTATCTGGCCACCAGCCCCGGCGGTCTGGATGCCATGGCGATCATCGCCATCGACACCCAGTCAGACGTCGGCTTTGTGCTGGCCATGCAGACCTTGCGCCTGATCGGCGTGATCCTTACGGGCGCGTTCTTCGCCCGGCAAATCATCCGGCTGACCGATAAGAGCGCGACTTCGCACTGACTGCCTGTAATCCATTGAATCTATCGCGCTGGTCCCTCTCAAACAGCTAATCACTGCGTCTTTGAGAGGACCACCGTGAGCACAATCAAAATCGCCACTTTCAACATCAACGGCATTCGCAGCCGCCTGCCGATCCTGCTGGACTGGTTGCGCCGCGAAAGTCCGGACGTGGTTTGCCTGCAAGAATTGAAAGCTGCCGATCTGGCCTTCCCCATCGACGAAATTCGTGACGCAGGCTACGGCGCCATCTGGCAGGGACAGCCTTCGTGGAATGGCGTGGCGATCCTGGCCAAGGGCATGGAGCCGCTGGAAATCCGCCGCGGCCTGCCCGGCTTTGAAAAGGACAGCCAGAGCCGCTACATCGAAGCGGCGGCGCATGGTGTGATCGTCGGCTGCCTGTACTTGCCCAATGGCAATCCTCAGCCGGGACCAAAATTCGATTACAAACTGGCGTGGTTCGAAAAGCTTATCGAGCATGCCGAGTCGCTTTATTCGAGTGGGCATCCGGTGGTGCTGGCAGGCGATTACAACGTCGTGCCAACGGACGAGGATATTTACAACACGCGGTCATGGCTCAAGGATGCATTGCTGCAGCCGGAGAGTCGCGAATGCTTTCAGCGCCTGCTGGCCCAGGGCTGGACCGATGCCCTGCGTACGTGCTTTCCGGACGAGCCGATTTATACGTTCTGGGATTATTTTCGCAAGCACTGGGAGACCAATTCCGGACTGCGGATCGATCATCTGCTGCTTAACGCAGAAACCAGCACCCGACTGGAGCGCGCCGGTGTGGATCACTGGCCGAGGAACGAGCCGCATCCCAGCGACCATGCACCGACGTGGGTTGAGCTGGAGATGGGGGAGTGAAACCCCGAACGTAATAAATGCACGCCCTGTGAAATGCAATTCCCCTGAGGGAGCCGGGCTTGGTCTGGGCCGCATCCGGACGATACATGAGACGCAGCTGGAAGACATACCGCGTTATCGTTTATCGTCCGGATGCGGCCCAGACCAAGCCCTGCTCCCACAAGGGGTTCTCCATCCGCCGCAATTTTTCAAGCTCATGCAGGACCGGTGGGACCGACCGGGTTGGCGCTCCACTTCACTCGGGACGGCAGTATTTCAATCGATACAAGGGTTGCGGGTGCGCCGGCCTCTTCGCGAATGAATTCGCTCCCACAGAGAATTGAGCTTGCAGGCCAACATAGGATCAGGATCTCCCACAGGAAATCGTTGCCTTCCCGCATTGACTCACCCCATCCCCGCCAACGCACTCGCCAGACTTGGCGCTAGCGGCAATACCGGTAACAACGTCGCTTGATACGCGTGATACAGATCAGGCTTGCCACCCCAGATATCCGCGCTGGGCTGGTTGAGCGGGTCAAGCTCGTGATGCCAACTGCCCAGTTCGTGATCGATGAACAACGTTTCGTTGAACTCCCAGAAGCATCGATACCAGTCTTCGTACTGCTTTTCATCCGTGCGCTGCAAAAACGCGCCAGCGGCAGCAGCGGCCTCGCAATGGACCCAGTGCAGCCGATGACGAACCACCGGCTGCTTCTGCCAATCGAGGGTGTAGACAATGCCCGGCAGGCCGTCGACATTCCAGGCATCACGGCACGCATTGGCAAACAGCTGACGTGCATCCGCCAGCAGCCACGACGGGGTCGGCAATTTCAAACGCTGACGCGACGCCTCCAGATGCAACAACAGCCGAGCCCACTCAAAGGCGTGCCCCGGCGTGGTGCCATAGGGGCGGAAGCCATCGGCGCGATTGTCGTGGTTGTACTCCGGCAGAGGCTGCCACGACAGGCTGAAGTGCTCGATCACCTGATATTCATTGGCAGCCGCATGACCGTGAATCACCCGCTCGACAATCCGCAGCGCGCGATCCAGCCACTGGGCATCGCCGGTCACATCGGCCAGGGCAAGAAAAGCCTCGGTGCTGTGCATGTTGCTGTTGGCACCCCGATAGGTTTCCTCTTGCGTCCAGTCACGAGCGAAGGACTCTCGCATCGCGCCCTCCTCCTCGCTCCAGAAACGGCGCTGGATCACCTCGATCGCCTCCGACAACAGCGCCTGCGCACCCGGCCGCCCCGCGACGACAGCCGAGCTGGCCGCCAATGCGACGAAGGCATGCAAGTAAGCCTGTTTGTCGGTTTTGCTGTGGTGAGTCAGGGGCGTACTGAACCAGCCGCCATGTTCCGCATCCCGCAGCGGCCCTGCCAGTGACGCAATGCCGTGGTCCACCAATGCTGCGCAGCCGGGTATGCCACGGATGTGGGCCATGGCGAAGCTGTGGGTCATGCGGGCGGTGTTCATGGTTTCGGCGTGAGCGTTTTCGGGCAGGACGCCACGCTCATCAAGATTGCCGAACCCCTGGGGGAGCCGTGAGGCCTTGGCGAAGGTCAGGAGCCGATTGCCTTCCCGGGCCAGCCACTCATGGTGACCGGACGCACGAAGCCAACTGCTGAAAAGATTGTTCTTATTGTCCATGAAGCTGTCTCGCCTCTGTCATTGAGCAGAGGCGAATCATGCCCGGCAGGACCCGCAAGGAGCAAGCGCCAGACAAGACAGCAGCGAATCAGACCTTGAAGCGAGCCACCACCTGATTCAGGTCACCCGCCAGGCGCGACAGCTCATTGCTTGAGGCACTGATCTGGTTGGCGCCCTGGGTCGACTGCATGGACAGGTCGCGGATGTTGACGATGTTGCGATCCACTTCCCGGGCAACTTGCGCCTGCTCTTCGGCTGCACTGGCGATGACCAGGTTGCGTTCCGAAATCTGGTTGATGGATGAGGTGATATCCGTCAGCGATGCGCCCGCACCTTGAGCCAGAGTCAGGGTTTCGTTGGCGCGTTCGCTGCTGGTCAGCATGGATTCCAGTGCCTGGGCAGAGCCGCTGCGCATGGCACTGACCATCTTGTCGATTTCCAGGGTCGACTGCTGGGTGCGATGGGCCAGTGCCCGGACTTCATCAGCTACAACGGCGAAACCACGGCCGGACTCGCCCGCCCGCGCTGCTTCAATCGCTGCGTTGAGGGCCAACAGGTTGGTCTGCTCGGCAATGGAGCGAATCACGTCCAGCACCTTGCCAATATCCTGCGACTGATCAGCCAGGCTCTGTACCAGCGTCGAAGTCGCCTGGACGTTATCGGTCAGGGTCTGGATTGACTGCACGGTTTCCACGACGCGCGCCTGACCCGCCAAAGCCGAACGACTGGAGTTGTTCGATGCATCGGAGGTGGACACAGCGTTGCGCGCGACTTCTTCAACGGCCGACGTCATCTCGTTGATAGCGGTAGCCGCCTGATCGATTTCAGCATTCTGCTGGTGCAGGCCGCGATAGCTGTCTTCGGTCACCGAGTTCAGCTCGGTAGCAGCCGAAGCAAGCTGTGTCGCGGAGCTGCCGATGTGCTGCATCGCCGAGCGCAAATTACCCTGCATTTTGTCCAGTGCCGCCAGCAAACGGGTCACTTCATCACTGCCGTCCACCGTAATACGCTGGGTCAGATCACCATTGGCGACGTTTTCCGCGGCAGTCACGGCAACCTCTAGCGGACGCACGATGCTGCGGGTCAGCAGCAAGGCCAAGGCAATAGTGCCCAGGCCAGCAATAACCACGAAAATGAATACGATGTTGCGTGACTTGTCGTACTGCGCCTCAGCGGCCTTGCCTTCCGCATCGACATGCTGCGCATAGAACTCGCTGAGATCAGCCAGCTGCTTACCGGAACCGTCGACGATTGTCTTCATGTCCACCAACAACAATTTGTTCAGCGCATCGCGATCATTCTGCGCTGCGATCACAAACGATTTATCGAGGGCTTTCTGATACTCACCCAGGGTCACCCGAAACTGATCGCTAAGTACTTTTTCCTCCGGGGTGTCCACAAACGAGGCAAAAATATCGAGTTTCTTGCTCAGGTCCTGATTACGCACATCGAGCTGACTGCGGTAGGTGGCGATATTCTTGGGATCCGGGTCCAGCGCCATACGCAGGGAAATAGTGCGGATACGCAGCATGATTTCACGAACGTCGTTGATCACGCGCATGCTCGGCAGCCAGTTGGTTTCAACCGCGACCTCACTCTGACGAATCGTCGACATTTGAACCATGGCAAACCAGCCGAGCAAGGCGACCAGCAAAGAGATAAGCGTGAAGCCAAGACCGGCTCGGCGGGCGATGGTCAAATTGCGTAGGTTCATGACGGAAGCTCTTGTTGTTGGCAGGAGGGTCAAACTGGACAGCAGAATGTTGTAGGACAACCCAAATATCGACCGACGAGCGGCCTTCTTGAACGAAAAACCGCCTGCCCCGGCAATTAATTCCGAATATTTCTCAAACAGATCGTCCGTGAACAGACGAACGCTCTGTGCAAACCGCCAATAACTTTGTCTAGACCTTAGGAGTTACCCAAAAGCACGCCAGACTTTCTGAGCGTTTGAACGGAGAACACATCATGCATCTGGAAGGTTCATGCCATTGCGGCGAAGTCGAGTTCAGCCTCAACAGCGCACATCCCTACCCTTATCAACGCTGCTATTGCTCAATCTGCCGCAAGACACAAGGTGGTGGCGGCTACTCGATCAATCTGGGGGGCGACGCGAAAAGCCTGAAAGTCAAAGGCCGGGAAAACATTTCGATTTATCACGCAAAAATCCGCGAAAACCATCACGTCAGGATCAGCAGCGCCGAGCGGCACTTCTGCAAATTGTGCAGCAGCGGCCTGTGGCTGTTCAGCCCGGAATGGCCGGAGTTGATTCATCCCTTTGCGTCAGCCATCGACACCGCTCTGCCATCGCCGCCAGAAAATACTCACCTGCTACTGGACTCCAAAGCGTCTTGGGTCGAGGTGTGCGTGCATGAAGGCGACAAGCAATTCGATGAGTACCCGAAAGAGTCTATTGCCGAATGGCATGAGCGGCTGGGACTGGTGCGCTAAGCCCAGCCACGCAAAACCCTAAACCTGCTCCAGGATTTTGATCGGTTTCAGGTCGGGATCACGGAAGTAGACCGAACGAATCGGCACCATGGCACCGGTGCGCATTTCATGCAGGAGCAGCCCGCTCCTCCAGACGCCGCACTGTCCCGCAGAATCTGTAGGAGCTGCCGAAGGCTGCGATCGCGGTGTGTCAGGAGCAATGCTTCGCAGCCTTCGGCAGCTCCTACAGACAAGTAGTCCAAATCACATAGTTGTCGTTTGTTTGATGAAAGTGAGCTTGCTCGCGATTCGATTTCCTGGTCGACAAATTTATCGCATGAACTGACGCTATCGCGAGCAAACGGAAGCTGGCAGCCGACGGAACGCTCGTGGCAAAGTGCGGCTCATCTGGTAATCCCACGCTGAAGAGAACCCGCGATCTTGGCCAAGCACCGAATCGTATGCCTGCTCCCCGCCCTATTTGCACTCCAGGCCTGCACCTCAGTGGCTGGCAATGATCATCCATCGCAAAGCTTTGCCGACTATCGTCAGCAGACGCTGCAATGGATACAGCAACACAGAAGTTTCCAGACTGCGGACCGTGCCGCCGAGCTGCAATGGAACGCTCCGCAGGAATGGCGACCGACAGGCGCACCCAAAGGCGGCGTGTTGCTGGTTCATGGTCTGGGTGACTCGCCGTGGTCGTTCCATGACGTCGGCGCAAAGCTCGCTGCCCGTGGGTTTCTGGTGCGTACCGTGCTGTTGCCCGGTCACGGCACGCAGCCGTCCGACATGCTCGATGTCACACTGGAGCAGTGGCAAAAGGTGGTTCGGGAACAGGCGCAGACGCTTGGCCGTGAAGTGCCCAAGGTGTATCTCGGCGGCTTTTCCACGGGGGCCAATCTGGTGCTGGATTACGCCTACGATCACGACGAAATCGCCGGGCTGGTGCTGTTCTCTCCAGCCTTTCGCTCCGACAGCGCCTACGCTTGGGCGACGCAGTGGATTGCCTGGGCGCGACCGTGGCTGGCGAGCCCAAACGACCCGTTGCGCCCGCTGCAGACACCCGTGCGCTACCTGAATGTGCCGACCAATGGCTTTGCGCAGTTCTATCGCAGCAGCGTACTGGCGCAAGATCGACTTGAAGAACGTCGCTACGACAAGCCCGTTTTCATTGCAATTACCCAACATGATTCGGTGCTGGATACTCGCTATGTCCTGGACAATTTCAATCAGCGTTTCAGCAACCCGGCGAGTCGCATGATCTGGTACGGCGACAGTCCGACCGACGTCGCGAAAACGCCCCGCGTGCTGGTGCGCAAGGATTACCTGCCTGAATACCGAATCAGCCAGTTCTCCCACATGGGCCTGCTGTTCTCCCCGGACAACCCGCTGTACGGGGTAAATGGCAAGCAGCGCATTTGCTGGAACGGTCAGGAAACTGCGGGCATGCAGAAATGCCTGGCCGGTGATCAGGTGTGGTATTCGGACTGGGGCTACCGCGAGCCAGGCAAAGTGCATGCGCGGCTTACCTTTAATCCTTGGTTCGACTGGCAGTCAGGGGTGATGCTGCAGGTGTTGGGGGATGCGGAGGCGGGTTCTGAATGAAGGGGATCCGGCCCTTGTAGGAACTGCCGAAGGCTGCGAAGCATTCATCCTGACACAACGCCATCGCAGCCTTCGGCAGCTCCTACAGTTCCTTGCCATTTGAAACAATCACAGCGCTCAATCCAGCGGCGCGAAGCGTTCGCGGCTGTTACTCAGGTGCGTCCACATCGCGGCACGGGCTGCATCCGGGTCCTGGCGGCGGATTGCAGCAAGCAGCGCCTCGTGTTCCAGATTGGCCAGATACCCATGATGAGCGAGGTTGGCGCCTGCCCTTTCGCTTGACGCGATGCGACTGCGGGGAATGATCGCGCTGCCCAGGTGCTGCATGATCTCGGTGTAATACGAGTTGCCGGTGGCTTCAGCGATCAGCATGTGAAAACGCCAGTCGGCCTCCACACAACTGTCCTCGTTGGCCAACAGATCCTGATAGTCATCCAGGGCCTGGCGCATCGCGGCCAGCTGTTCGTCTGTCCGGCGCAGTGCTGCAAGCGCCACGGCCTGGGTTTCCAGACCGATGCGCAGCTCGATCATGTCTCGCACACTGGCAGCGGTTTCAACTTTCAGATGCAGCCCTGTCTGATTACCCCGCTCCAGCACGAATGTGCCGACGCCGTGGTGGGTTTCCACCAGGCCGGAAGCCTGCAATTTGGAGATTGCCTCACGAACCACGGTGCGGCTGACGCCGTGATCACGGACGATCTGATTTTCCGAAGGGAGCTTTTGCCCTGCCGGGATTTTGCCCAGCAGAATCCGCTGACTCAGCTCGGTCACCAGATCCGTCGCCAGATTGTGAGGTCGGCGCTTTGGTGCCTGACGCGTGGGCTGCTGCATGAAGACCTGTCCTGAACGCCAATTTTGCCGGGATCATAGCACCGCTCAAGAAGTGCTTGTCATACAAGCAAGCCCGGATGAACTCATCTCACTTGTATGACAACGCATAAAACCGCTCTCTACGCACTCGGCCCCAAAAACGCCGCGGTTCAAGGCCCACCCAAGGTTTTCAGAAAAACAACGTGAAAGTAAAAGTCGCTGAAAGGCTCGCTAAAAAAAAACGTTAGATATATGATTTTATTGATTATTTAAGATAATTCGCACTTGTTCAATCTGTTCAAAACTGCCGAAGCAACCGATCTCGTTTTGCGAAAAATTCTGCAAAAACCGCCAATAACCCTCTTGCGCGGCAAGGATCTACTTGTATGATGTCCATCAACACAAGCCAGCAGCTTGTACAGACCCGCATAAAAATAACGAGTGGGAGATTCATCCTTGAACGCATCCAGTACCCGGACGGGTGATGGGGCCGATTCGACTTTGGTTTCAGCTGTATCCAAGGTCAAACGCCACATCCTGCCACTGTTCGTCATCATGTTTATCGTCAACTACATTGACCGCGTGAACATCGGCTTTGTGCGATCGCACATGGAGCATGACCTGGGCATCGGCGCAGCCGCCTATGGCTTTGGTGCCGGCCTGTTCTTCATCGGTTACGCGCTGTTCGAAGTCCCTTCCAACATGCTTCTGCAAAAGGTCGGTGCGCGCATCTGGCTGACACGGATCATGTTCACCTGGGGCATCGTTGCCACCTGCATGGCCTTCATCCAGAACGAAACCCACTTTTATATCCTGCGCTTCCTGCTGGGTGTCGCCGAAGCCGGCTTCTTCCCTGGCGTGATCTATTACTTCACCCGCTGGCTGCCAGGTGTAGAGCGCGGTAAAGCCATTGCGATCTTCCTCAGCGGCTCGGCCATTGCCTCGCTGATTTCCGGTCCGCTCTCTGGCTTGCTCCTGCAAATCAGCGGCTTCGGCATGAAAGGCTGGCAGTGGATGTACTTCATTGAGGGCATGTTCTCGGTAGGCCTGTGTGCTTTCGTCTGGTTCTGGCTCGACTCCAAACCCCATGACGCCAAATGGCTGACCCGCGAAGAACAGGACGCACTGGTCAACGCTATTGATGAAGAGCAACGGGCTCGTGAAGCCGCCAACCCCGTCAAAGCTTCCATCGGCAAGCTGCTCAAGGATCGCCAGATCATCCTGTTCTGCCTGATCTACTTCTTCATCCAGTTGACGATCTATGCTGCGACCTTCTGGCTGCCAAGCATCATCAAAAAGATGGGCGATCTCAGTGATATGCAGGTCGGGCTGTTCAACTCCATCCCGTGGTTACTGTCGATCGTTGGTATGTACGCTTTCGCGGCCATGTCTGCCAAGTGGAAGCGGCAACAGGCCTGGGTAGCCGCAGCGTTGCTGATCGCAGCGGCCGGGATGTTTATGTCCACGACGGGCAGTCCGATCTTTGCTTTCATAGCGATCTGCTTCGCTGCACTAGGCTTCAAGTCGGCATCGTCGCTGTTCTGGCCCATTCCCCAGGCTTATCTGGACGCCCGTATCGCGGCGGCGGTGATTGCCTTGATCAACTCGGTAGGCAACCTCGGCGGCTTCGTCGCGCCAACCACGTTTGGCTTACTGGAGCAACACACCGGCTCGATCCAGGGCGGCCTGTATGGTTTGACGGCCACCTCGATTATTGCCGCCATCATCGTTTTCGCTGCACGCAACACGCCGAAGCCCGGCAAGAGTCCGGTAGAGCCGCTGCCCAACACTGCTGCCCACTCTTGATCGCCCGCTACGATTATTAAAAGGACCTATAGCAATGAGTCAGAACCTGAGCAAAGCCCCTGTTATCACCAGCATGCAGGTCGTCCCGGTCGCCGGTCACGATGACATGCTGCTCAACCTCAGCGGCGCCCATGGCCCCTACTTCACCCGCAACATCGTGATACTCCAGGACAATGCCGGGCACACCGGCGTGGGTGAAGTACCAGGCGGCGAACGCATTCGCCAGACGCTGGAAGATGCGCGGCAATTGGTGGTGGGCAGCTCGATTGGCACCTACCAGAAAATCCTGAATGACGTGCGCAAGACCTTCGCCGAACGTGATGCTGGTGGGCGCGGCCTGCAGACTTTTGATCTGCGCATCACCATTCACGCCGTCACCGCCCTTGAAGCAGCGCTTCTGGACTTGCTCGGTCAGCACCTGGACGTGCCTGTTGCTGCCCTGCTCGGTGAAGGCCAACAGCGCGACGAAGTGAAGATGCTCGGATACCTTTTCTATGTCGGTGATCAAGGCAAAACCAATCTGGATTACCGCAAGGAGCCAGATGCCGACAACGACTGGTTCCGCGTCCGCCATGAAGAAGCGCTGACCCCTGAGGCGGTTGTGCGTCTGGCCGAGGCGGCGCAGGCACGTTATGGCTTCCAGGATTTCAAACTGAAAGGCGGCGTGCTCAGCGGCGATGCGGAAATCGAGGCGGTTACTGCCCTCGCCGAACGTTTTCCGGATGCCCGGATCACCCTCGACCCGAATGGCGCATGGTCACTGAAAGAAGCGATTCGTCTGTGCCGCGATCAGCACCATGTGCTGGCTTACGCCGAGGACCCCTGCGGTGCGGAAAACGGCTTCTCCGGTCGCGAAGTCATGGCTGAGTTCCGTCGTGCTACTGGCCTGAAAACCGCCACCAACATGATCGCCACCGACTGGCGTGAAATGGGCCATGCGATTCAGTTGCAGTCGGTGGACATTCCACTCGCCGACCCTCACTTCTGGACCATGCAGGGTTCGGTGCGGGTGGCGCAAATGTGCAACGAATGGGGCCTGACCTGGGGTTCGCACTCCAACAACCACTTCGACATTTCCCTGGCGATGTTTACCCACGTGGCTGCCGCCGCACCAGGGGATATCACCGCCATCGACACTCACTGGATCTGGCAGGACGGCCAGCGCCTGACCCGCGAACCGCTTCAGATTGTGGGTGGCGCCGTGCAAGTGCCGAAGAAACCTGGGCTGGGCGTCGAGCTGGACATGGATCAAGTGCACAAGGCTCACGAACTGTACAAAGGCATGGGCCTGGGTGCCCGTGACGACGGCGTCGCCATGCAATTCCTGGTGCCGGACTGGAAATTCAACAACAAGCAGCCGTGTCTGGTTCGGTGAATTCCGTCTCGACGTGAATGAACGCTATACCGGTAGGAGCCAACTTGTTGGCGAGTCGTCGCAGCTACGTACGCAGGCCTGCCGTCTCGCGAACAAGTTCGCTCCTACCGAAGAACGTAAATCCTTGCCAAGCTGGCATACGACGCGCAACCCCCTTGCGCGTCGTTTTTTATTCCGCCACAAAAGCCCGTGCTAATGTTCGTGAATCATCCGTCATGAAGTCCGGCTTATGTCCCATATCGCTCATACCCACCCACGTTTGAGCATCGCCACTGCGCTAGGTCTCGCCAGCGGACTTGCCGCAGCAATCATCACTCCGCAGATATCCATCACCAGCAAGTGCCTGATTGCCTGGAACGTTGCCGTCTGGGTGTATCTGGTGTTGATCCTGATCCGCACGTTTCGCACCAATGCGGCTGACGCAGAGCGAATTTCCATGGTCGAGGATGAAAACGCCGGACTGGTACTGGTCACCGTGTGCGTCGCCGCACTGGCCAGCCTCGCGGCAATCACGTTGGAACTGGCTGGCAGCAAGGCGATGACCACGGATGACCGGGCGCTTCACTACGCCTTCACCGCCCTGACAGTGGTCGGCTCGTGGCTGGTCACCGGGGTGATTTTCAGCCTGCATTACGCTCGCCTGTTTTATACCTGGAAGGGTAAAGAACCGGCTCTGCGTTTCGCGGATGGCGAGAAGCACCCGGATTATTGGGACTTCCTGTACTTCTCTTTCACCCTCAGCGTGGCGGTGCAAACCTCGGATGTGGGCGTCGCGACGCCGGGTTTACGCAGGATCGTCCTGGCCCAGAGCCTGATCGGTTTCATTTTCAACACGGCGATCCTCGGCTTTTCAATCAATCTTGCGGCCGGGCTGTTTGGCTAAGCGGCCATCTGGCGCTACTGTTGCGGCACAAACCCGAAAAAACTGCAGCAAAAAGGCGAGTTCGAGATGACGCATACAAAAATTGCAGTGCTGGATGACTGGCAATCCGTCGCCAGTGATGTCGTGGACTGGTCGGTCCTGAACAGCATCGGTGAAGTCAGCTTTCTTCATGAATACCCCGCCGATACCGCCATCATGGCGGCACGCTTGCAGGCTTTCACGGTGATTTGCGTGATGCGCGAACGGACCATTTTCGACGAAGCCCTGCTCAGCCAGTTGCCCAACCTCAAACTGCTGGTGACTGGCGGCATGCGCAACGCGGCGATTGACGTCAAAGCGGCCACCCGCCTCGGCATTCAGGTGTGCGGCACGGAAAGCTACAAGCACGCCGCACCGGAGCTCACCTGGGCGCTGATCATGGGCGTGACCCGCAATCTGGTGGACGAGGCCAATTCGTTGCGCAGCGGCCAGTGGCAGATTGGCATTGGCAGTGATTTGCATGGCAAGACACTGGGTATTCTCGGGCTTGGCAGCATCGGCAAGTGGATCGCCCGCTACGGTCTGGCGTTTGGCATGAACGTCATCGCCTGGAGTGAGAACCTCACGGCTGAAGCCGCTGCTGAATCCGGCGTGACGTATGTCAGCAAGCAGGAGCTGTTCGAGCAGGCGGATATTCTGTCGATCCACCTGGTGCTCAGCGACCGCAGCCGTGGGCTGGTGGATGCTCAGGCGCTGGGCTGGATGAAGCCGACGTCTTACCTGATCAACACTTCGCGCGGGCCTATCGTCGACGAAGGGGCACTGATTGAAACCCTGCAAAAGCGGCGCATCGCGGGTGCGGCACTGGATGTGTTTGCCATCGAACCGCTGCCTGCCGAGCATCCATTTCGTGTGCTGGATAACGTGCTCGCGACGCCCCATGTGGGTTATGTCACCGAGAACAATTACCGGATGTTCTACAGCCAGATGATTGAAGATATTCAGGCGTGGACTGCGGGTGCGCCGATTCGGGTGTTTGGTTAAGTTCCCGAGTTGGAACACAGCCCCTGTGGGAGCGAGGCTTGCCCGCGATACATGAGACGCATCCATAAGACACACCGCGTTATCGTTTATCGTCGGAATGCCGCCCAGACCAAGCACCGCTCCCACAAGGGTCTGCATCCACAGAGATATCATCAGAATTTCCAGGAGCAACACCATGAACCCAAACGCATTCGGTCTCGACAGCGTTCTGCTGGTCATCGACATGCAATACGACTTCATGCCCGGCGGCGCGCTGGCGGTGGCCGAGGGCGATGCGCTGGTGCCGTTGATCAACCGTCTCGGTGAGCAATTTCAAGGCGTTGTCATCACTCAGGACTGGCATCCGGCGGGGCATATCTCGTTTGCGTCCAGCCATTCAAGCCGCCTGCCGTTCGAGATAACCACCCTGCCCTATGGCCCGCAAACCCTTTGGCCGGACCACTGCATTCAAGACAGCCATGGCGCACAACTGCATGCGGATCTGGACCTGCCCCACGCGCAATTGATCCTGCGCAAGGGCTGTAACCCGCACATCGACAGCTATTCGGCGTTCCTCGAAGCTGACCGCGTGACGCCCACCGGCCTGGCCAGCTACCTCAAGGAGCGAGGCGTCCAGAACGTATTTGTGGTGGGTCTGGCGCTGGACTTCTGCGTGGCATGGTCGGCACTGGATGCAAGAGCTGCCGGGTTCACTACGCTGGTCGTCGCCGACGCCTGTCGCGCCATCGACATGAATGGCTCGCTGGGCAAAGCCTGGCAAGACATGGCGGCGGCAGGCGTGACACGCATCGAAAGCACTGAGCTGCTCAAATAACCGTTCAGATACGCCGATCAGCGCTCCCGCTTGAGGCTCTGTACCGATAGGTCCAGCGCCTTCTGCATGTCCAGACGTGCAGAGCGGCCGATGTTCTTGTCGTCCATCTGGTAATTGCGTTCAGACGGCAGGATCGGCGCCGTCAGGTCATCGGCGTCCATGGCTTCGAAATCAAAGTTGCCACCGATGGGCATGGCGCTTCGGCGCAACAGCATGCGCAACTGTTCAGGCGTCAGCTTCGGGTTGATCGACAGCATGGCGGCGATAATCCCGGTGACCATCGGCGTAGCGTAGGACGTACCGCAATGCACCGCGCCCTGCTCACCGGCTGTGAGAGTCGATGCCCGTGTGCAGGCTGCCGCCATGATGTCAACGCGGCTATCAACGTTTGATGACTCGCGTTTCTCGACGTAGGCCGGATCATCGACGGGAAGATCGTCATCCTTGCTGCGCTGATGCCCACCGACCACCAGCAACTGGTCCGTGATGAACGAAGACGGCAAGCGGTACTCGTCCGTCCCGGAAAACGAAGAGCCGTTGCCTGCCGAATTGATCACCACCACATCGGGGTGCTTGCGCCGCAGCCAGAGGAAAAACTCTTCCAGCAGTTCTTCGTAACCGGACATGGCGATGCCAGACCTGAGCAACGAGTCCACCTCATCACCCTCCACGTTTTTCGCGCCGACCCGGTGCAGCCCCCAACTCCAGTTCAGGACTCGCGCGCCGTCTTCAACCAGATTCACCGATGCCGCGACATTCGCCGTGATGCCGGCATCGGAGTTGCGCTCGACAATTACCTCGAAACCATCGCTGACGCCATCCAGCGCGCGTAGAAAGCCGCTATTGCCGCCCTTGGCAGTGTCCGCCGCCAGAATGCCCGCCACGGTGGAGCCATGCCCGTCGGGCTTTTTCGCGTCACGGGCGTACAGGCAAGTGCGGGGTTTGCCTGATTTGCAGTCACCCAGATAATCGGCAAAATCCGGGGAATCAAAGTCCACTTCGCGCTCAATAATCCCGATGCGGATCGGCACCGGTTTGATCGGCGAGGTGACGGCGGGAATCCTGCGCTGGTAATAGTTGACCGCGTCCATGAAGCGGTTGGCCGCCCATTGATCCTGAGTCGGCTTGGCCTGCTTGCCATCGCTGGGTGCCGCTTCGTCTTCAGGGGATTCTGCGGCTGACTCCTCGACCACCACGGCATCAACGCTGACCTCACTGCCCATGCGCAGCACCATAGCGTCGCGCTGCACCAGATCAGTCACCGGCAGGCGCAGCTGGTAAGTGTTGAGCGGTGCGATGGAACCGACGACGGTGGCACCGTACTTTTTCGCGATGCGCTCGGCTTCTTCTGCACCCTGGAATTTTTCTTCGATGATCACGCTGACCAGATCAACGTAACTGGTCAGGCCGTCCATGTTCTTGGCGACCTCCTTTGGCGTAGCCGCCAACACGTGACTGCCTGCCATGCTCAGCCATACGGCATTGCTGCTCTGCCCTTCCTGCTCAAGCCACAAGGGGCCGCTGCGCCAGTCGGCAGCGCTCAGGCGCAACTTGAGTCGCTCGCCGTCACGCTCAATCACCTGGCCCGGCAACGCTTTGCCATCCAGTTTGAGCTGCACAGCACCGGGTTTCAGACCGCGTACGCCAAGGCAGAAGGTCTGCTGCTCGCGGCCCAACAGAACGTCGCAACGCTGCAGCCGCTCCACCCGTAAAGCCTGATTGGCCTGTACTGACGAAACACCGGCCAAAGCAGCCATGAACACGGGCAATACGGTGCGACTGAGCATTTAACAATCCTGAGGGACGCGGCGATAGCAGTCTGACTGCTGCGTCCCCTCAGGGTTCAGGGCTCAGCTCAAGAGCCGCCCAGCGCGAAGTGCTTGAGGCTTTCCCCTTCCATTCGGTACCGCACCCACTCGTCCTGCGGCGCGGCGCCGATGGATTTATAGAAATCGATGGCAGGCTTATTCCAGTCCAGCACGCTCCACTCAAACCGGCCGCAGCCTGTGTCATGGGCGATTTTCGCCAAGTGGCGCAACAGGTGTTTGCCTGCGCCGACACCGCGATGTTCGAGTGACACAAACAGGTCTTCCAGGTACAAGCCTTTGCGCCCCTGCCATGTGGAATAGTTGAAGAAGTACACGGCAAAAGCGATCGGTTGATCATCCAGCAGGCAAATCAGCGCCTTAGCCGGAGACGCTTCGTCAAACAGGCTACGCTCGATATCAGAGACGTCTGCCAGAACTTCATGCTCGGCCTTTTCATAGATGGCCAACTCGGTAATAAAGCCCAGAATGACCTGGGCATCAGCGCGGGTGGCCTCACGAATATGCAACGTCACGACTCTCTCCTTGTAATGATGGCTCTTTATGATCGAACAGGCCGTTCAGCAGCGAACGACCGGCGGTGGATTGTGTCTCAAGCATCAGCCCGGCGCAGCATTAAAACGTCTACGCCTTCACTCGTATTTAAGGATGCTGTATGGACAACAATGAAGAAGGCAGAACCCCCGGGTTATCCGCTGAAGAAGAACGCGAAGTCGACGAGAACCAGCCTCCCCGTGCGGCGGTGCTGCACGAGACCATTCGCATTCAGGGCGATCATGAGCTCGAGCGCAGTGTTGCGGCCCTCTGGTGGTCGGCGTTGGCCGCGGGTTTGACCATGGGCCTGTCGCTGATGGCCATGGGGTTGTTCAAGTCACGCCTGCCGGATATCGAGTCCAGTCATGTCATCGCCAGCCTGGGTTACTCCGCCGGTTTTCTCGCGGTCATCCTGGCCCGTCAGCAACTGTTCACCGAAAACACCCTGACGGCGGTGCTGCCGGTCATGAGCAAGCCGACCTTGAGTAACCTGGGTCGGTTGTTGCGATTGTGGGGCGTGGTGCTGTTCGGCAACCTGTGCGGTACTTTGCTGGTGGCCTATGTGATGTTGAATCTGCCGATCTTCGATAGCCAGACTGACAAGGCGTTTCTGGAAATCGGCCGCAAGGTGATGGAAAACGACGTCATTCACATGTTCTCCAAAGGCATCGTGTCCGGCTGGATGATCGCCACCATGGTCTGGATGATTGCGTCCATGGAAGCTGCGAAGATCTGGATCATCGTGCTGATCACCTACTTGATGGCCCTCGGCGACTTCACCCATATCGTGGTGGGCTCGGCCGAAGCATCGTATCTGGTGTTTGCCGGCGAATTGTCCTGGAGTGACTTCTGGCTGGTCTTTGCCGCCCCAACGCTCGCCGGTAACATCATTGGCGGCAGCTTCATCTTCGCCATTCTCAGCCATGCGCAGATCCGCAGCGAAAAAGACACCACTGCCAAGCTTGAGCGGGACCGGTTGAAACGAATTGAAGAAAAGAAGCGACTGAAAGAAGAAGAGCAGGCTGCTGCTACCTCCAAGTAATCTGAACAGGAATGCTGCCCCTGTACTGGAATGCTATCTCCTGTGGGAGCGGTGCTTGCCCGCGATACATGAGACGCGATTAAGAGACATACCGCGTTATCGTTTATCGCGGGCAAGCACCGCTCCCACACAAGCCTTGCTCCAACTGGAGATCACATTCAAGTTGAAAACCTGTACCAGATGAAAATTCTTTCAGAAACTGTTCAGGTCACATCAGCGAGAATAGGTTTTTTGGCTGTAATCCTTCAGGCAGGCAAGATGACCCGAATTCTGACCATCGAAGACGATGCCGTGACCGCCCAGGAAATCGTTGCGGAATTGAGCAACCATGGCCTTGAGGTTGACTGGGTCGATAATGGCCGTGAGGGCCTCGCCCGTGCGGTAAGCGGCGACTATGACCTGATCACCCTCGACCGCATGCTGCCCGAAGTGGACGGTCTGGCCATTGTTACCACCTTGCGCGCGCAAGGCATCCTCACCCCTATTCTGATGATCAGCGCCCTCTCCGACGTTGATGAACGTGTGCGTGGCCTGCGTGCCGGTGGCGATGATTACCTCGCCAAGCCCTTCGCGTCTGACGAAATGGCTGCCCGGGTTGAAGTCTTGCTGCGCCGACGTAACACTGTGGCCGCCGCAGAAACCATCCTGCGGGTCGCCGATCTGGAGCTGAACCTGATCAAACGTGAAGCCAGTCGCGGACAACAGCCTCTGAGCTTGCTGCCCACCGAGTACAAACTGCTGGAATTCCTGATGCGCAACAGCGGGCAGATCATCACCCGCATGATGATTTTCGAGGAAGTCTGGGGTTATCACTTCGATCCCGGCACTAACCTGATCGACGTACATATTGGGCGTTTGCGGAAAAAAATCGACCCACCCGGCATGACTCCACTGATTCGGACCGTGCGAGGCTCGGGTTATGTCATTGCTGAACCCGTCTAAAGGCTGGCGTTCCTCTACTAGCCGCTTGCTGGCGCTGTACAGTTTTCTGTTCGTGGCCTGGAGCTGCACGCTGATCGGCGTGTTGTACTGGGAAGTCAGCAGCTACCTGGAAAATCTCGCCCGCCACTCCCTCATGCAACGCCAGCAGCTGTTTGCCCGCTTTGAAGGCGAACAGTTGATCGAGGCACTAACCTCCAGCATGACCTTCGACATGCGCGCCGTGGACGCCTATGGCCTGTTCGACGCCGAGCTGCGCCCGCTCAATGGCCCGATAAAAACGGTCCCTCCCAGCCTGCCGCTGGACGGCAAGATTCATCAGTTGAGTAACTGCGTCGACTCCGAAGATCCGCACATGCCTCAGGACACCTGTGACGCGGTCGCCAGCCAGACCCGCGACGGCCACTGGCTGGTGCTGGTGCGCGACAACGGTTCACTGTTCGCCGTCACTACCCTGATCTTGCGCGCCCTGCTCTGGGGGCTGTCATTGACGATTATTCCCGGCATTGCTGGCTGGCATTTGCTGAGTCGCCGACCGCTGAAACGCATTCGCGGCATTCAGGCAAGCGCCGAGGCAATCGTCGCAGGCGATCTGGGTCGCCGCCTTCCGGTGTCGGCACGCCGCGATGAGCTGGACATGCTGGCGGTCATCGTCAACGCCATGCTAGATCGCATCGAAAAACTGATGAATGAGGTCAAAGGCGTCTGCGACAGCATCGCCCATGACCTGCGCACACCTCTGACTCGCTTGCGAGCGCAGCTCTATCGCATCCAGCAACAATCGCCGGAAGACTCGCTGGTAGCCACGCAAATGGATCAAGTGATTGCCGAGGCAGACACGTTAATGGCGCGTTTTCGCGGTTTGCTGCGCATCTCGGAAATCGAGGATCACCAGCGTCGCTCGGCGTTCGTCGAAGTCGACCCTGGCGAACTGCTGCAAGAGGTTCACGATTTTTACCTGCCCCTGGCCGAGGAAGGCGGCGTCAGCCTGTACCTACGCGTGGAGGACCCGCTGCCACCGCTATTGGGCGACCGCGCCCTGCTCTTCGAGGCATTGGCAAACCTGCTCAGCAACTCGATCAAGTTCACCCCGCCCGGCGGCAGCGTGATCCTCAGTGCCAGAGCGGACGGCGACAGCACCTGCCTCGAAGTCCAGGACTCAGGTCCCGGTATTCCTGAGGCAGAACGCCAGGCGGTGTTTCAACGCTTCTATCGCAGTGAAGGCAGCACCCAGAAACACGGCTTTGGCCTGGGGCTGTCCATCGTTGCGGCGATCGTCAACCTGCACGGCTTCACCTTGCACATCGGTACGAGTCCGCTGGGTGGCGCGAGATTGAGTCTTGAGTGTCGGCAGACGGTGGCGTTGGTGTGATCGTGCACTATTGCTTATTCAACGATCTGTAGGAGCGCGCTTGGTCTGGGCCGCATCCGGACGATGCGGTGCGTCAGCGAAAAATGCGTTCCCTGACCAGATCCCATCGCGGGCAAGCGCGCTCCTACAAGTAAGCGTTTGCTGCGCGACAGCGCTGTGTCAGGAACACTGAGCGCGCTCCTATCAAACAAAATATAACTATCTGATTTGGAATGCTTTTTACTGTAGGAGTGAGCTTGCTCGCGATAGCTTCAGCACAGGCAATATATTCATCGACCAACAGATCGAATCGCGAGCAAGCTCACTCCTACAGGTCCCGTGTTTGTTTCGCGACAGCGCGGTGTCAGGGATACAGGGCTAGCTCCTACAGATCATCAGAGAGTTGTAGTTTGTTTGACAGGAGCTGTCGAAGGCTGCGAAAGGCAGCCGTATTTCAAGGCATCGCAAAACCAAACAACACCCGCGGCGCATCAACCAGCAAGCCACGAAGTTCAGTCCCGGAACACCCAAGCCCCTGCAACTGGCCGATGACCCGAGCGAAATCAACTTCACTCTCGTGCTGCGTATGCGGCCAGTCACTGCCCCAGACCAGCCGATTCAAGCCGAAGAACCTGATCAGCAAGGGCATGGCTGCCCTGGCAAAACCGGCGTTTTGCTCGGCGCTGCCACCCAGGCGATAAATCGCCGAAACCTTGACCCACACCCGACCGCTCAAACCGCATTCCAGCAGGGCCTTAAATGCCGGATGGTCAACCCCGAGCGGCGCGTCAGGACGGCCAAAGTGATCGACGACGATCTTGCAGCCAAACGGCATCAGGCCTCGAATCAGAGTTGGAATATCGTCTACCCCACGATGCAACTCCACGTGCCAGCCCAGCGCTGAAACTTCATCGAGAAGACGCTTCCACGCGGACTCGGTGAAGTCAGGCAAAGGCTTGCCCATCAGGTTCAGACGAATGCCGACGATGCCCTGCTCGTCCATCTGCCGAAGCGCTTCTCGGCTGATATCAACATCAACCACCGCGACACCACGCAATTGCTCAGGAGCCTTTGCGAGCGCGGCCAGCAGGTATTGATTGTCTGTACCGAGAAAGCTCGGCTGCACCAACACGCCGTGGCTCAGGCCATTGTCGTGAAGTTGCTGCAGGTAGGCCTCAAGGGTGGCGTCGTAGTCCGGGGTGTAACGGCGACCCGCCGTCAGGTTCAGATCACTGCTGAATACATGGGCGTGGCCATCGATACCGATGATCGGGGAAGTGCGTGAGTCAGGCATGGAGCTCATCTATCAAGAAGGCGCGGTGGGTACCACCGCGCGTGGATCTGCTGCGTATCAGAAGCTCAATCAGGCATCGGATCAGGCTTGCTGCGGGGCTTCACGTCCTTGAGTCGCATCGGTTTCAGGTGTGGTCGCTTCCAGACTGCGGCCACGGGTTTCGGGTAAGCACAGCGCGGCGATCACTGCCACGCCGTAGGCGATACCGGCATCGATACCGATGGCTGTGCCCAACGACATGGATTCACTCATGTGACCGACCATGAACGGGAAGACTGCCGACAGCACGCGGCCGAAGTTGTAGCAGAAACCAACGCCTGCGCCGCGCACATCTGCCGGATACAGCTCATTGAAAAACGAACCGAGGCTGGCCGGAATGCCGGCTGCAAAGAAGCCCAGCGGGAAGCCGAGGAACAGCATCTGCGTGTTGGTCAGTGGCATAAACACATAGCACTGCACCGTGATCACGCAGCAGATAGCGAACAGCAAAATGTTCATGCGCCGACCGATACGGTCGATCAGGAAGCCGCTGGCCACGCACCCACACCAGAAGGCAACAATGATTACCGCCAGATAACCGCCCGAGTTCAATACCGACAGGTTGCGCTCGGTTTTCAGGAACGTCGGCAGCCAGGTCATCACCGCGTGATAACCACCGTGTGCGCCCAGCCCGAGGATGCCACCCAGCAGAGTGACGCGCAGCAATTCAGGACGGAAGATACCGGCCATGGATTTGAAGAAGCTTTTCGGCGTGGTCTTGTCTTTTTTCTGACGCTGGAAGCTGTCCGGCTCTTCGACGTTGCGACGTACCCAGATAATCAACAGGGATGGCAACAGACCGACAAGGAACATCGCGCGCCATGCAATATCCTGCGGCACCAGCGAGTAAATCAGAGTGAACACCAGCACCGCCAGCCCCCAACCTACAGCCCATGCGCTCTGCACGGTGCCCATGACCTTGCCGCGGTATTTGGACTGGATGGTTTCCGCCATCAGCACCGCACCGGCCGCCCACTCGCCACCGATGCCGAAGCCTTGCAGGGCCTTGACGATCAAAAGCTGGTTAAAGCCAGTGACGAACGCCGATAGAAAAGTGAAGAATGAGAACCACAAAATCATCCACTGCAGGGTGCGTACCCGGCCATAGCGATCCGACAGAGTACCGCCGACCCAGCCGCCCAATGCTGAGGTCACCAGCGTCACACCGCTGATCAACCCGGCATCGCCCTTGGTCAAGGCAAAGGCGGCAATCAGTGCCGGAATTGCCAGACCGAACATTTGCACTTCCAGCGCATCCAGCGACCAGCCGCCGAAGCAGGCCCAAAACGTTTTGCGCTCACGAGGAGTGACTTGGCGATACCAACTGAACATGGTTTTTGTCCTTATAAGAATTTACCCGGAACCGCTAGATGAGCCATGCAGGACCGAATTCATCGCGAACCGATATTCCAGCCGACAAATTTTCACCGGATGTAAATGCCTTTCGCGAATGAATTCGCTCCCACCTGGCCGCCCCGCTTTCAACCCAGGCCATTGCGTTTTTTTGATAAAAAGCTGCGGACGAACCGTCAGCGGATTTCCACGCTGTAACGGAAGTGACTGGCGTGCCCACGCGAACGACGCCACTCCAGCGGTTCGCCTGCGTAGTTGCGCGCCAGACGTTCAATCACCACCACCGGACTGTTGACGGGAATCTGCAACAGACGCGCATGCGCATCACTGACCGCCTCGGCCGTCAGGGTCTCTTCGGCATAAGCGACTACCTGGCCGCACAATGCTTCGTAGATTGGGTACAGCAACGGCCCCTGACGCTGCAGGTCGTTGTCCAGCAACGCCTGAAATTGAACCTGTGGCAGCCAGATTTCTTCCGCCAGCATGGGCTGTGTTTCAAGCAAACGCAGACGCACCATGCGAATCACCGGCGAGTCAGGAACCAGACCCAGTGCCTGGCTGACGGCTGACGGCGCGGTCATTGGCTCAATCGACAGGATTCGGCTTTCCGGAACCTGACGGGCGCCAGCAGCGGACTGGAAACGGAAGAAGCGGAACAGCGAGGACTCAAACTGCGGACGGCGAATAAATGTTCCGCGGCCCTGCTGACGCTCGAGAATATTGTCGGCAACCAGCATGTCGATGGCTTTGCGGACCGTGCCGGTGGACAGGCAATACTCGCTGGAAAGTGCCGCTTCGGTAGGAATCGCCTCGCCTGGACGCCAACGATTATTGGCAATCTGCTCGGCCAACTGATCCCGCAGACGTTGATAAAGAGGTAAACGCTCATCACTGGACAATTTGTTCATATTGTTATTTATCTAGTCATCTATATGAATGTGAGACGAAGTATTGTCTCGATCATCAGGACCGTCAAGGCAACCAGACGACATTTTTTCGCCCCGTTCTATAAGATGATCGGCGTTTAGCCCTATCGCTCAAGCAAAGGGTGATCTTTGAATGTGTAGTGAAGCGAGATGATGCAATTGACGAAACTGGATGCCGGACTGGCTGACTGGAACGACCTGCGAAACGCCCGTGACGAAAATTGGGGGCTATTGATGGGTAACGGGGCGAGTCTTGCCGTCTGGAAAAACTTCGCATACGACTCGCTGTTCGATCTATCCCAGACCACTCGCAGCAACCCCATGAGTCGCACTGAACTGGCGGTGTTCAGCGCCATGGAAACCAGCAATTTCGAACCGGTGCTGGCCGCGCTGAAATCAGCCATGCGGGTCAACGCTGCGTTGACCATCAGTTCGTCATCGCCGCGCAATCGCTACTTCGCCATCAAGGAAGCGCTGATCCACGCCATTCGTTCGGTGCATATTCCGTGGAAACTGATCGAGGCCAACACTCTTGCGCGGATGAACACCGAGTTGCAGCGCTACGCGACTGTGTATTCAAGCAACTATGACTTGCTGGCCTATTGGGCGGTGATGCATGCGCCGGAACACTTCGACGATCTGTTCAACGACGACGCGACGTTCAATCTGCATGAAACACGAGCTACCGCTACTCGCGTGCTGTATCTGCACGGGGGCATGCATCTGGTGAAGAACCTCGACGGAACGGTGCGCAAGCTGTTGTCATCGGAAAGCTCGCTGCTGGGCAGCTTCGCTATCAATGCCCTGGACGATGTGCCGCTGTTCATCAGCGAAGGCACCAGCGCTGAAAAAATGAAGCTCATCCGGACGTCGGATTACCTGTCGTTCTGTCATGGGCAATTGGCACAGCATGGCGATGCGCTGTGCATTTTCGGCCATGCACTGGGCAAGCAGGATGCGCATATCATCGCTGCGATCCGTCAGGCCCGGCCGAAGCGGATCGCGATTTCTGTCCTGCCGCGCAGTGAAGCGTTTATCGAGTTTCAAAAGCGGTATTACATCGGGTTGTTGGGTGATCTGGATATCGAGCTGAGCTTTTTTGATGCGAAAAGTCATCCGCTGGGCAGTGCGGATTTTTTGGTGAAAGCCTGACTGTAATGCCTACTCCTGTGGGAGCGAGGCTTGCCCGCGAAGAACGATAACGCGGTGCGTCTGATCCACCGCGTTATCGTTCTTCGCGGGCAAGCCTCGCTCCAACAGAACTTCAATCGAGAGCCTAGCGCGCCCCCGCCCGCCTTACCGGCGCCAACGCTTCAGCGATATGCTCCACCAGATACTCCGCATCCCGCGCCACACCGGAAAATCTGCCGGAACCCCAGGTGTACAGCCAGGGCAAGCCGAGGAAGTACAGGCCCGGCTGTGCAGTGATACCTCGTTTGTGTCCGGGATGGCCGCGACCATTGAACACCGGGGCTTCAACCCAGGTGAAGTCAGGCGTAAATCCGATACACCACACAATACTGGTGATACCCGCCGCGTTCAGATCCAGTTCGGTGCGCTCCTGCTCAGGCGTCCATTGCGGCGAATAAACCTCACCGGCTGGAGCATTGATGCAGTGTTCCAGAATGTATTTATCGATGGAGCCATTGATCCGGTTATAGACCGCATCAGCGCTGTCGAGACTGTCTTTGAGGTTATTGGCAAACGTCAGCGTGTTGCCCTTCAAGCCTTGCAGGCGTCCGAACAGTTCCATGCCCTCGACCGCGAAACGACGCAGGTCGATATCGCGACCACCGTCACGCCCCGTGACGTAATGATTGGTGTTGTCGCGCACGCCTTCACGCAGCGGATGCGTGTCGACACCAATTTCGTAGTAGCCCATTTCGGCCAGCCAGTCGACCACGTCCTTGCCGCGATAGAAACGCGCGCAACGGGGTGCATCGCCTACGGCCAGATAGACCTTGCGCCCGGCCAGGTGCAGGTCTTCGGCAATCTGCGCCCCGCTCTGCCCTGAGCCCACCACCAACACATTGCCTTCGGGCAGCGACTCGGCGTTGCGGTATTGCTCGGAGTGAATCTGGGTAATCTGCGCTGATACTCGCTCGGCCAGACGCGGGATGATCGGCGTGTGATAGCCGCCCGACGCGACGATCACCTGATCAGCCGTGAACTCGCCCTGAGAGGTGTGCACCTCAAAGCCGCCGCCAACGCGTGGCAACACGCGCTGCACCGCCACGCCCTCAAGCGCGGGCGCATTCACCGACGCGACAAACCCCGCCAGATACTCGTTGATTTGATCCTTGGTCATGAAGCCATGGGGATCCTTGCCCTGGTGCTCTACGCTGTAGCGATACCCAGGCAATGCGCATTGCCAGTTGGGCGTGACCAGACTGAAAGCATCCCAGCGCTGAGTGCGCCAGGTATGGGTCAGGCTGTTTTTTTCCAGCACCAGATGATCGATGCCGTGGGCCTGTAAATAATGACTGGCAGACAAACCGGCCTGACCGCCGCCGACGATGATCACGCTGTGATGGGGTGGTTTGATTGACGTGAGAGGGTTGGGCATGGGGGCTCCGGGATATTGGATTGAAATGCGTTTCCTGTGGGAGCCGGGCTTGCCCGCGATGAACGATGACGCGGTCTGACATTAAATCGCGTCCAGCACCATCGCGGGCAAGCCCGGCTCCCACACGACCGCAGCATGCAGGCCTAAAAAGAACTCCACCCCGAGCTGGGCACCCGCCCGCCGCCTTCGGTGCGCATACTGATAACCTCCACAGCGCCGTCTTCCTGACGCATGGCCTGGCCCTTCAGGGAGTTGAGGGTGTCCATCGCCGAGCTGCAGTAGAAGCCTTTGACCTGCTTGACCCGCTCCGAGGCATTGTTGAGACCGCCTTCGATGCGTTCCAGAAAGTCGGCCAGCGGGTAACTGGCGCCTTCCTGCAAGTGGTCGTAAATCACCGTCGAAGGTGAATAGCCGGAGGCTTCTTTGCCGTTTGGCCAGCGAATGGTGAAATTGACAGCGGGCATGTCAGTGCTCCTGTGGGATGGTCAATGAGGACAGATCAAGATGGGCGTAACTAAAGCCGGTAAAGGCCTGCTCGCCAAGATTCCAGAACTCGGCGTGTTGCGAACCGGCCTGCACCGTCAGCGCGGCACTGGCGTTGACCTGACCGATTCGCTCGCAACACAGCCCTTCAAACGCAAAGGCGGCCTGCACGCGAGGCCAGTCCTTTTCATCAAGGGTCATGAGAAAGCCGTAGCTGGGAAAAACCTGTAGCCAGCGCTGTGGATCAGCATCCGGCGGACATGGCAATGCACTCAAATCCACATGCCCACCACAACCGGTGGCCTCCAGCAGCATCAGCAGGCTGCCCAGTACCCCGGCGTTGCTGATGTCCTTGGCGGCATGCAGCAACTGCGCTTCGGCCAGACGCGGCAACACGTCCAGCTTGCTGCGCAGCCGTGAGGCCGGGACACCCTCGAAGGCCTTCCAATAGGTCGTGTCCGCGTACCACTGGCCTTCGAGGTCCACCGCCATGGCAATCACCTGCCCCGGCGCGACATGCAGGCTGGAAAGCAACTTGCTGGCGACTCCGGTAATCGCCACAGCCAACGCAGTCGGATTGCCGTTGGCCAGACTGGTATGCCCGCCCGCCAGCATCAAACCGTAGACCTCACACGCGGCGCGAATGCCGGCCAACACTTGCTGGGCGGCGTCTTGATCATGGTGCCAATACGCGTTGACCACCGCTGTGGCCCGACCGCCCATGGCGGTGATATCGCTGACATTGGCCATCACTGCCGACCAGCCCGCGAACCACGGGGCGGCGCTGACGAATCCGGGCAACATGCCTTCAATCGCCAACAACTGATAATGCTCACCGCAGGCGATGGCCGCCGTGTCGTCGCCGGGCAAGGCGTAGAGTTCGGCACGAGTCATTACCTTGTCCGCTTTACCGATGACCGCTGCGGGCTGCTGAATGGCCTGCTTGGAAAGCATCGCCGGGGTGTTTCGCAACAGTCCGAGCAGCGCTGGCAGATCGTTGATCTCACGCATGGCGAGCCGCCTGCAAGGTACGAAGCGATACCTGACGCGGCATGAATGGGTAGCGCGTCAAATCGGCCTGCATCAGGCAATGAGGCTGGCCGAGTAACTCCAGGTGATTCAGTGTCTGCCAGTGCAGCGCCTGGAAATACAGTTCGTTCGCCGTTTGCACAGTGGCGTGAAAGATTTCGCAGCCCAGATCCTTTGCTCGCGACACCGCTTCATTGACCAGTGCCTTGCCGATCATGCTGTGGCGTCGGTAGGCCGGCGCAACGCACAAACGTCCGCCAAACCACACGCCAGGTTCGGGCTGGTAAATCCGTACCGCGCCGACCACCTGATCGGCCATGCCGCAATTACCGGCCAACGCAACAATCGCAATCGCCTGAAAGTCGTGACCGTCCTTGTCTTGCGCCAACAGTTGTTGCTCATCGGAGAACACCGCACGGCGCAACGCGTAATACGCCTGTTTTTCCCAGTGCTCGGTGGCCGGTTTAACCAACAGTTCACCGGCACGAAAAGGCTCGAACGTGCTGTCGACAAGAGCAAAGGCAAGACTGGACATGAGCGTTTCTCCCTTGGGTAAACCGGCTTACTCGTAGTTCTTCAATGCCGAGCACGCGCCACACTTCGCGCAACCGGCATTGATCTGTTCGGAATGCAAACCGTGACGACGCAGGCTCGCGCCAATCTGCGGATACAAGCGGGACATCATGGCGCTGTCGGGTTTGGGATGACGGGCCAGTGGCGTGCCGTCGATCGGTACAAAAGGCACTACGAACGGATACACCCCCAATTCGCACAAGCGCTCACTCATCTCGGTGATCGCCGCTTCGCTGTCGCCCAGTCCGGCAAGGATGTAGGTGCTGACCTGACCGCGACCGAACACCTCGACCGCCGCGCTGAAGGCTTCGAAATAACGCGTGAGGGGCACTTCGGCCTTGCCGGGCATGATCCGCTGACGAACCTCGTCAGTGACTGCCTCCAGGTGCATGCCCAACGACACCACACCACTGTCGCGCAGTCGCATGAACCAGGCGTCTTCGTCCGGCGGCTCGCATTGCGCCTGAATCGGCAGATCAACGGCGGCCGTCACTGCAGCAGCGGACTCACACAGAATCGCTGCGCCGCGATCAGGCGTTTGTGGCGTGCCGGTGGTCATCACCATGTGCTTGACGCCGTCCAGTTCGACTGCAGCTTTCGCGACTTCAGCCAGTTGCTGCGGACGTTTGCGGGCAATGGTTTTACCCGCTGCCAGGGATTGGCCGATTGCGCAAAACTGACACGAAGTGCCGCGATCATTGAAGCGGATGCAATGCTGCAGGACGGTCGTTGCGAGCACATCGCTGCTGTGCAACGTGGCGATTTTCCAGTACGGAATGCCGTCATCAGTGCTCAATCCGTAAAACTTCGGCACGCCCGGCATCTGTACCTGACCGACATGCAAGCCCTGACGAAAAATCAGCGCATGGCTGCCATCTTTACTGGGTTGCGCCTGATATGGAGAATCCTGAGAGGCCTGATTGAGGATCGGCACCATCATGGTCCGGCTGCCGAAACTCAGCGCCTTGTGGTCCGATGGCCCCGCTCCGCCTTGCCGCGACAGACCGTTCTGCGCGGCGGGCCAGCGCACCCCGTGACATTGCAACTCGGCCAGCAATTCATTGGTCTGCATGGGCAAGCTCCTCGGTTTTGAGTTGAGCGGCGCGCTCGTGCACATGCGCGGTGGGCGTGCGATCAATCAGCAGGCTGAGCAGTTCCGGGCGGCTGTAATGCCCCACCGAATCCATCATGCGTTTACGCTTGTCGATCAGAGCCAGATCCAGATCAGCAATCACCCAGCCTTCACCGGAGCGCAGCGGCTCGCCGAGCAATTTGCCTTCCGGCGAGACAATGGCCGTGAAGCAACCGCCGGAAATCGGCGCCAGACCGCAGCCGGTGTCCTGCATGATTTGCCCCTGCTGCTCAGCGTCCAGCCAGGCTGTGGCGTTGACCACAAAGCAGCCTGACTCAAGGGCGTGATGGCGGATGGTGACTTCGATCTGCTCGGCAAAAATGTCTCCTACCAATGAGCCGGGGAACATCGCCACATGAATCTGCTCGCCGTCGGCCATCAACGCATAGCGGGCCAACGGGTTGTAATGCTCCCAGCAGGCCAGCGAGCCGATGCGACCGACCGCGCTGTCCACGGCACGCAAGCCGGAGCCATCGCCCTGCCCCCAGACCATGCGCTCGTGATACGTCGGGGTAATCTTGCGACGGTGCTGAATCAACGTGCCGTCAGCATCGAATAACAACTGCGCGTTGTAGATCGTGCCGCCATCGCGCTCGTTGACGCCGATAGACGCGACGATCCCTGCCTCACGGCAAGCCTCACCGATCTGCCGGGTCACGTCGGAGGGCACCGTGACGGACTGTTCAAGGAGTTCCAGGTGTTCCTTGCCCATGGCGAATGGCGGCTGGACGAAGGAAAAATAGGGGTAATACGGCACCACGGTTTCCGGGAAAACCGCGAACTGCACACCTTCGCGCCCCAGCGCCAGCAAGGTTGTGCAGAGCTTGGCGACAGTGGCTTCCCGGGAGTACAACACCGGGCTGAACTGAACGGCGGCGGCGCGGATGGTGGTCATTTGGGAGGTCCTGAAAATTTTGGCGGCTTTCATGAAACTGATTTGAAATGAGATCCAACTGTGGGAGCCGGGCTTGCCCGCGATGCATGAGACGCGTCTTGAAGGTACACCGCGTTATCGTTTATCGCGGGCAAGCCCAGCTCCCACAGGTGCATTCCATGCAGGCACCGCGTGTTCTGTTACGCCGTCCAGGTATCGATAATCATCGCGCCCTCGCGGCGCATCAGCAGGCGCAGGTCCATGACGTCCAGTGGGTTGATGGGACGAATACCCTCGATCAGGGCTTTTTCGGTCTGGCCGTACAGGGCCTGCAAGGCGAAGCGGCAGGCGTAGACTTCGCCGCCTTCGGACATGAACGCTTTGATCTGGTTGTTCACCGCCAGATGGCCGGGGAAGGCTTCTGCACCCAGCGTCGGGAAACCACGCTGCACACCCAGCTGCACGCCGGGTCCGTACAACAGGATTTTGGTTTCAAAGCCTTTACGCAGCAGGCGCTTGGCCTGAAGCATGTTGACCAGGCCAATGGAGCCTTCGAAAGCGATGGTGTGAAACGTGAGCAGCGCTTTTTCGCCGGGTTCGGCTTTGACGTCCTCGAAGACTTTTTCTTCGTAATTGACCAGGAAGTCGCCGTCTTGATAGTGAGCAATGTCCACGCTTGGCATATCGTCGTTCTCCAGTAAGTCATGTTTTTATCAGCGGCTCGAAAACGCCGGGGTGACAACAGGACAAGAGCGAACGCCGTGCCAAAAATAAAAATGTTGTTCGTATGCCGGCTAAGCCACTGATTATCCAGAAGATTAAGATCTGATCCGGTTTTTACGGACCTATCTGAGCCTATCGCCGGATCACGCATTCCCGTAGAAATACGAATCTTCGTAGCGCTGGATCACGAGATTTCGTAATGAGCGAGCCAGATTCACTGACCGGCTGGGCCGACCTGGCCTATTCTTCGCGGCACATGGTGTTCGAGCACTGCGCCGAGGCCATCGCCCTGCTCGACCCCGTGGCGGATCGCTTCGGCGACCTGAACGTGGCGACCTGCAAGCTGCTCGGCTATCCGCGCCAGGAACTGCTGGAGCTGCCGGTCAGCAAATTGTTCGGTCATCAACTGGCCGACCTGATCGTCTTTACTCAAGCCGTTATGAATAAAGGACGCGGCTGGACCGAAGAGCTGAGCTGCAATTGCAAGACCGGCGAGCGCATAGAGCTGGAATTGTCAGCAACCATTCTGCAGGTCAAAGGCAACCCACAGCTGATTCTGGTCATGCGTGAAGCCAGCCATGAGAAGTACCAGCGTGATCAGGCCCATACCGAGCGCACCATGCGTGGCGGCCTGCTGGAATGGCGCAATATTCTCAACCTGTTTCAGGAAACAGAGCGCGATAATCAGTTGCTGCTCAGCGCGGTGGGTGACGGCATTTACAGCATCAACACCGATGGCCTGGCCACCTTCGTCAACCCGGCTGGCGCACGGATGCTGGGCTGGGAACCGGCAGACATGATCGGCAAGAACATCCACCGTATTCACCATCACACCCACGCCGACGGCAGCCATTACCCGGTGGAAGACTGCCCGATTTATAAAGCGGTACGCGATGGTGTGGTTCATGAGGGTCGGCAGGAGGTCTTCTGGCGTCGGGATGGCAGCTCGTTCCCGGTGGAATTCACCAGCACGCCGGTGATTGCCGATGGTCGAATTGCCGGTGCGGTGGTGGTATTCCGCGACATCACCGAGCGGCGGACCACGGAGAACCAGCTGCACAACGCGCTCGAAGAGCTCAAGGTGCTCAAACAGCGCCTTGAAGAGCAAAACGCGTATCTGCAGGAAGAAATTCACATCGAACACAACTTTCGGGAAATCGTCGGCCAGAGCGAGCCGATCCTGAAAATCATCAAACAGATTGACGTCGTGGCGCCGACCGACGCAAGCGTGTTGATCAATGGCGAATCCGGCACCGGCAAAGAATTGATTGCCCGGGCGATCCATCAAGCCAGTCGACGCAGCGCCAACCCGCTGATCAGGGTCAACTGCGCGGCGATTCCCACCGAGTTGTTTGAAAGCGAGTTCTTCGGCCATATTCGCGGTGCGTTTACCGGAGCGATTCGTGACCGTGTCGGACGTTTTGAACTGGCGGATGGCGGCACTCTGTTCCTTGATGAAATCGGCGAGATACCACTGGAGCTGCAAAGCAAACTGTTACGAGTTCTACAGGAAGGTCAGTTCGAGCGCGTCGGCGAAGAACGCACGCGCAAGGTTGATGTGCGAATCATCGCCGCGACTAACCGGGACTTGCGTCAGGAAGTAACCGCCAAACATTTCCGCGAGGATCTGTACTTCCGCCTTAACGTCTTTCCTATCCAGTCCCCGGCCCTGCGCGAGCGGCCGATGGACATTGCGCCATTGGCTGCACACTTCCTCAAACAGACCGCCAAACGCTTGAACATGCCGGGCCGCCGGTTGCGCAACAGCGACATCGAACGCCTGCAACGCTATTCATGGCCCGGCAATATCCGTGAGTTGCAGAACGTTATCGAACGAGCGCTGATCACCTCTCACGGTGCGGATTTGAATATGGACCTGCCAGACGAGCCCAACAGAACCGAAGCCGCCCCTGCCCTGCTTCCCGCCACGAGCATCATGACCGACGCTCAAGTGAAAGAACTGGAACGAAGCAACATGCAGGCGGCACTCAAGGCCTGTAATGGCAAGTTGTTCGGCAAGGGAGGTGCAGCAGAGTTGCTGGGTTTGAAACCGACGACATTGGCGTCGCGGTTGAAGCGGCTGGATATTGAGGTGGGGTGAGAACAGCAGCAAGGCCTGACGCATTTCCCGCGCAACTGTGTGGGAGCGAATTCATTCGCGAAAGCGGTGTGTCAGACACAAGTATTTTTGCAGGCTTGCCGCCTTCGCGAATGAATTCGCTCCCACGTGGACCTCATTCACAAACCCATCGCAACTACTGGGTTACCTTCTCGAGCCAGCCCGCCAAATCATTGACCTCAGTCTCGTTCACACCGTGAGGCAGCCCGGCATAGGCGTGGTATTGCGGCTTGAGCCCCAACGCTTTCAGGTACGCCTCGGCATCGCTCGCGCCCTGCACCGGGATCAGTGTGTCGGCTGTGCCGTGGCCGATGAAGACAGCGAGTTTGCGCAGCGCCGGATCAGGCTTGAGTTCCGCCTTGAGCACCGGCAGCATGTGGCCACTCAATGCTGCAAAGCCTCCCACCAGACCGGGATCACGCAGCGCCACTTCGTAGCTCATCATGGCACCCTGACTGAAGCCCACCAGAAAGACCTTTGACGGCTGGGTCTGGTATTTGCTCGTCGCCTGTTCAATAAACTGCTTCAGCAATTGCCCGCTGCTTTCAAGGTCCGACGTTACGCCGTCGTAATAGGCAGAATCCCGCTTCGGGGTGAACCACTGATAGCCCTCCTCCCTTGCGTTCATCGGCGCCCGCACCGACAGGTAGTTGTAATCACTCGGCATCAGCGAGGTGAAGCTGAGCAGGTTGGTTTCATCGCCACCGTAGCCATGTAAAAAGATGACCAGCGGCTTGTCTTTGACTTCAGTGCTGGCCTGTTCCACATAAGCCAGAGGCAGATCACGCAACAATGGCTGCCCGGCCTGAGCCAACCCGCACATGGCAAACAACATGAAGGCAAACACTTTCAACATTAATCAAGACCTCGGATGAGCGCTGCCTGTCTTCAGGACAGCGCTAAGTGGGGGGTAAGGATCAATCATCGATGCCGGTGTGGCTGACCCTTTCCGGACGCAGCAACTGCATTTGCTGACGATAATCATCCGTCACCTGACGGGACTGGCTGCTGCTGGTGATCACACGTGGCGTTATCAGCACGATCAGCTCGGTGCGCGCCTTGGATTTGCTGGTAGTGCCGAACAACCAGCGCAGACCGGGAATCTTGCCCAGATACGGTATCGAGCTGGTGGTCTCGGAATTGTTCTGATTGATCAGACCGCCTAGCAGCACTGTCTGGCCGCTTTGTACGGCAACCTGAGTCGACACCGAACGGGTCGAAATGCTCGGATTGGCCTGCGTATCGGTGATAGTAGACGTGTCCGCATTACTGACCTGCTGCTGGATGTCCATGTACACCAGACCGCCCGGATTGATCCGTGGCACCACATCCAGAATCACACCGGTCTGCACGTATTCGACGCTGCTCAGGGTGGTATCGGAGTTGATGGTGTTGACCGTGGTCTGGCTGATCGGGATGTTATCGCCGACCTGGATCTGCGCCTGCTGGTTGTTCATCACCACCAGAGATGGCGCGGACAGCACCTGGGTGCGGCCGTTGGTTTCCAGGGCACGCAGGGCGACTTGCAAGTTACTACTGACAAACGAGTAGAACAGCGAGGAGTTCTGAACCCCTAGGCCGCCGCCGCCCAATGCGCCCTGACTGCCAGAGGCATTATTGATGTTGGTGGTGCCAGTGTTACCCGCCAGACGGCCCAGGTACCACTGCACTCCCAGATCAAGGTCGCCGGTCAGATTGACTTCGAGAATCCGCGTTTCGATCTGCACTTGCAGCGGCGCGTTATCGAGGCGCTTGATGGCCGCTTCGATCTCCTTCCACTGCGCCGGGCGGGTACGGACCAGCAACTGGTTGCTGCTCTTCTGTGCAGTGATACGGGTGCTGGCATCGATGCCCTTGGGCGTGTTGCCGGTACCGCCGCCCTGCTCCGCGCTGGTGTCGGATTCGCTGTCGAGGTTTTCTTCGCTGCTTTCGCTGTCCTGCTCTTCGTCGCCGCTGCCCATGCCCTGGTTCTGGTTGTTGCCCATCCCCATGCCGCTGCTGTTGCTGCCCATGCCGCCCACACCACCGAAACCGCCGGTGCTGTTGTTCATGCCATTGGAGGTGCCACCTGAGCTCAATGATGAGAGCGAGCGGGTGCGCAGACCCGGTGCAACCTTGGCCGCAGAGTCATCCTTGATCGCGCCGTTACCGTAGATCTGGCGCAGGTATTTGGCGAGGTCGGTGGCTTTCATGTTGCGCACATCGTAGACGTACATTTGCGGCTCGTTGCCGCCACCCTCGTCGATGGTCCGGATCCAGTCACCCACTTCACGCAGGTACTCCGGCTGCGAAGAAATCGCCACCACGGAGTTGGTCCGTTCGATGGGCAGGAAACGCACCATGCCCGCCAACGGCATGCCGCTGTCGGGGCCGAACATTTTTTGCAGTTCTGGCATCAGCTCGCCAACCGAGGCGCGCTGCAAACCAAACACACCTACTGACATACCCTTGAGCCAGTCAACGTCGAAAGTGTCGATGGTGTCCTGATAGTTGGCCAGTTCATCCGGCGTACCCGACATGCTCAATACGTTGCGTGCCGGATCAACCAGCAGGAAGGCGTTTTCCCGGGCGAACGGCTTGAGCAGTTTCTGCATCTCGGTAGCCGAGATATAGCGCAGCGGGAACAGCCGCGCCGACATGCCGGCTGCGGGCTGGGATACGGTCATTTCCGGCACAAGCTTGCCCGCGACCGCCTGATTGGCGGGCAGAATCACGTAGCGATCGCCCTGCTTGATCATGGCGTTGTCAGTCCAGGAGAGCAGCGTCTCGAGGATCGACAGCGCTTGCCGCTTGTTAACCGGCTTGGAGGTCGAAAAACTCACCTCACCCTTAACGCCTTGAGCAATGCTGTAGTTCTCGTGCAGCAGGTCGCCCATGATGCTGTTGATCACGGCTTCGATGGGCTGGTTGGTGAAGTTGAAAACGATGTCACCGACTTCAGCGTTACGACCTGCAGGCGCCGAAGATGGCGACGCGGACGTCGGCTTGCGCACGAATTGCTGGTTGCCACGGATCAACTGCCGGGTAGGCGCTATGGCGGGTTGAGGCTGCGACGCTTCCTGCGGAACCTGCTCACTGCGCGGATCAACCGGCGGACGTTGCGAGCCGGTGCCGTTCAGGGCCTCGCGCAACATGTCGCTGTCTTGATCGTAATTGTTGGGCGCTGTGGCACAACCGCCGAGGGCGACAGCTGTGGCCAGGCACAACATTGGAGTGCGCAAGCGAGGGAATTGACGAACGCCTGAAGAAGTAGCCATTTACTGGGTGGACTCGCGAGGAAGAGAAATCGGTGGTGTTTTAGACGGCGGCGGCAAACGCAGCGCACGCAGCGCCAGGCTTTGAGTGCGACCGTCGGAAGAAAAATCGGCTTGCATGGGGGTCAGCTTTTCCAGCTTCCAGCCGTTGGGCAGTGACTCGCCCTGGTGCACTTTCAGTGGTGGTCCGTCAGTACGTTTGATCAAGGCAACGCGCAGTTCGCCGTCGATCATGATACCGGTCAACGTCAGGCCTGCGAGACTGGATGCCTGAGCTTTTCCAACCGAGCGATCCGGCGTGCGGTCGGTACTGAACAGCGGGGCCTGCCAGGTTTGCGCAAGGCTTTGCAGCGTAGCACTCGGGGCGACAAGCGATTTTCCGGCTTTGTCATTTTGCGAACGCGGAGCCTGTGCCGGCAACCAGTCCGGGGAATTGGCAGCGCCGCTGACAATTGCGGTAATGACCAGACCGAGAACGGCCGCCAGACCGAGCAAGCCCCATTCGGTGGAGCGCAATGAACCGATCATTGGGCATCCTCTTCAGTGTCGGGCGCGTCTTGAGCTTCGGACGCCTCTTCAACTTCAACGCCTGCCGGTTGCAGATAACCACGGACCAGTAAGTGCGCGACCAGCTTGCCAGCCCCGCCTTTAACCGGCGCATCGGCGCCACGGCGCACGCTCATTTCATCGACAAAGAGAAACGGCCGCTGGTATTCCAGCTCGTGCAGAATCGCGGTCAATGGCTCGATGGCGCACTCCAGGGTCAGGCTGACTTTGACCTGGCGGTACGGCTCGGCGCTGTCCTGTTCCGGAGTGATCGGCATGCGCTGGGTCAATGCACAGCCGCCACCGGTGCTCGCGTGGCTGTTGATCAGGTCGGCGATGCGCTGCATCAAATCGGCAGCCACGGCGCTGGGATCATCGCCGGGCAACAGGCTGGTGCTGCTGGCAGGATCGTTACGGGCCTGTTCAAGTTGCTTTTTCAGCGTGTTGCCCTGGCTCAGCAAGCCCGCGTAGCGCTGTTGCTGCTCACGTAGCTGGTCGGCCTGAGCATCGATTTCACGCAGCGGCCCGGCGAACCAGCTGTCGATCAGCAGCCAATAGGCGAAGCACAGCACCAGCGCCAATACGATCAGCGCGGCACCGCGACGTTCACGGCTGGTCAGTGGTCGGCGCATTTGCGGCCTCCTGATGCAAATGGGCGCGCAGCGAGAAACGATCCTTGCCGGTTTGTGGGTCAGGCTGAATGACGCCCTGAAATTGTGCGTTGTCCAGACTGTGGCAATCTTTCACCCGGGCAATCAGGGCGCTGGCCTTGGCGCTTTGCCCGGAAAACGAAACTTCGGCGCTGTCGGTGATTTCCAGTTGGTCGATCCAGGTGTCACGCGGCAGGCAAGCCGTGAGTTCGCTGAGCAGCGATGCATACGTCGGCTGCGCGGCTTTACGCTGGATCAGGTAACTGGCGGCACCGCGGGTATTGGTCAGTTGCTGACGGATTTTCTGAATCTGCGCGACCTGGGCTCTTTGTGCCTGGACGGTGCTTTGCATTTCTTCCAGCAATTGCTGGCGACTGTTGAGCCAGAGAAACATGGCGACGATCAACAGGCCGCCGCACAGCCACAGGAGTTTGCGTTGCAGGCCCAGACCATTGCTTTTTTGCCGAGGACGCAACGGGGCGGGTAGCAGGTCAACACCCAGACGAGACGCGTGATCACTGCCCACATCCACGGCGTGCGGCTGCAAGCCGAGGGTTGCGCATTCATTGAGAATCGCAACCAGCCGCTCGCGCAGAATCGCTACCAGCGTGACATGAATAAAGGCGCCACTGCGCTTGTCCTGCCGGGCAACAAAGTACAGCTGCGAGGCATCGTACGGCGTAAATCGGTCCAGTTCATAACCAACCACGGTGTTCAGGTCCCGGGCAGCGGCCAGAGGCAGTTGCAGGCTTTGCACAAGCACCATTGACGGCGGCAGCAGTAAAACCTGTTGTACGTTTGCAGGCAGGACCGGCAACGATCCCACCAACGGCCAGGCATGCAAGTGCTCCGGCGTGTCGTGAATCAACAGCCGCTGCAGTTTCTCGGGCATGCAGGCCCGCAGTTCCGCCAGCCACAATTGCCAGCCGCGTTGCAGCAGGCTGCCGCGCCACTGTTGGGCGATACGCTCGGCAAGGGCCAGTAAGGGCGCAGGCAAGGTCATCTGCCGCGCTGAAAATAGTCGATTCATTCTTGCCAACGCAGGACCCGATAAGGCTGTGCGCTTCCCTCCGATGGGCTCAATAAAACAGTGGTCTGTAGCTCGGCATGGAAACCGCCGGGGCGTTGCGCGTAACTTTCGATCATCAATACTTCACCCGGATCGCTACCCACCGCGCTCTGGTTTGGCAGGTTCAAGGCCCGCCGCAACAACGGCGATGCAAAAGCCGGTTCAGGTCGGTCCAGCCCACTCCACAACGTCACTTCCGGCAGCATCTGGCGATACAACGCCTGAGTCATGCCCGGTAATTGCCTGACTTCTTCAATCACCCGCAGCGGCGGCGAACCCGAACCGCGACGGCTTTCAATCTCCTGGGCCATGGCCGCAGCCTGATCTTTCCCGGCACCGCAAGCCTGGGCCAGACGGGCAATGTCACCCGCCACTGCACTGTTCAAATCCAGCTTGCCGCGCTCGCTGCGCACCCTGATCCGCAACTGCGCATCATCAAAGCGCAATGCAACTTCCCGGCCATCGGCGATCCAGCGTTTACGTTCCAGCGGATCGCTCAAACCTTTGACTGCCATCGCCAGACCAGCCTCTGCTGCCAAATGCGCCTGAGTGTGTTGCCGGGCCCACAATGCCTGGCGACTTTCCAGTTGCACCCAACTGGCCAGACTGCCGAGTAACAGGCTAAGAAGCGCCAAAGCCCATAACACCAGCAGCAATGCGACACCGCGCTGTTTATCGGGTACCGCCCTCATTGGCCGCCCGCTCCACCAGACAAATCCAGCCGCAGCGCCACTACTTCAGTCAGCCATGGCACCGGGCCGTTGAGCTTAGCGTCGATCCGCACCGCTCGCGGCAGGCGCGTTGGCCAGGGCCAGTCGGCCATCCAGCCAGTGGGCTCACCTTTGGGTGTGACCCCCCGGTAGCTCAAACTCAACGACTCAACATTACGCGCCAGCACCTGCGGGTCGCCCCACGGTCTGGAAGTGGTGCCATCGGCTGTGCTCAGAATCTGCGCGAAAGCGACCTGCAACTCCCGACCCTTTACCTCAAGGGTGTGCAGCTGAATCCCGCCGCCCAGCTCCCCCGGCAACGTGGCAACAAATTGCAGGCGCTGGCTTGAGCCGACAAAAAAGCCGCTACTTTCGCTGTCGTCTTCCGAACTGTCCAGCGGTAATGCCTGACCAATGGAATCTCGGAGGAAATTCTGCGCCGCACGCATCTCGTCCAGGCTGGTGGTGTAACGCTGGGCTTTGAGCACGGCCCGGTTGGCACCGAGCATCGCGCCGCCCACCAGAACGAGCAATACACCCAGCAGGCTCAGCACCAACATGATTTCCAGCAGCGTGAAACCACGCTGAGCCGGTCTCAAGATCCGGCTCCGGTGACTGCGCCACGTAACCTGAGTGTGCTGAACTGTGCCCGGCGCTGATGCTCACGTACGTCAAGGTCCAGCCGGAACATTCGGGCCTGACCGTTGCGTCCCGGCATCTGCTGGATATCCAGCTGCCAGCTGATATCGCCCGCCAGAACGCCTTGCCGTGTACCGCTTTCCAGCGGACCGGCAGCTTCCTGATCCAGGATCGTACGCGCCGCATGTGTCAGGCGATCGCTGTGCGACACTTGTTGCAAGGACCGTGCGCTCTGCCCAAAGGCCACCAATAACACGCTGCTGCACACCGCCATCACGGTCAGCGCTGCAAGCATTTCCAGCAAGGTGAAACCACCCTGGCTGCCGCCGTTCATGGCAACGCCTTGGACTGCACGCTGCCGGTCAGCCAGCCGATGTCGATGCGCCAGCGCCGATCACCATTAACCAGAGTCAGGTTGCCGCCGGTGGAACCGCCGTCCGGGTAGAACTCGACAGTCGAGCCCATCTCCGCAGCCGTCTGCAAAGTCACCTGCAATTCCGGCGGCCAGTGATGAATACGCTGGTCCGGGGCCTGGAAGGCTTTCGACCTGAGATCAAAAACGGTACGCGCCGGTTGCCCGGTGACAATCGCCTTGACCCGTGTTGCGCGTAAAGCGTTGACCATTTGCCCGACAGTCTGGCGCTCTTTCGCCGCACTCAGGCCCTGCTGTAAACCGAACCCTACGAGACCAATGGCGATACTCATCAAAACGATGACCACCAGCATTTCCATCAGGGTAAAACCACGGCTTGCAGCACGACTGTTCATGATCGGTGATTATTCCCAGTTGCCCAGGTCAGCGCTGTAGCCTTCGCCGCCTGCCTGGCCGTCCTGGCCGAAAAAGATCAGGTCAAACGTGCCGTGCTGGCCCGGGAAGCGATAGCCGAACGCGTGACCAAACGGGTCTTTAAGGTCCGAAGGCTTGGCATACGGGCCAGCCCAGCCGGAAGCATTGCCGGATTTCTCCACCAGTTGCTGCAGGGTTTTAGGCGGCGAACCGACGTCCAGCGCGTAGCTTTCGATCTTCATCGACAGGCTGGCCAGTTGCGCTTTGCCCGCACCGTATTTGCCTTTGTCGACGTTACCGCCGACCTGACGCACTACAATGGTCGCCACAATGCCCAGCAACACGATAACCGCGAGCATTTCCAGCAAGGTGAAGCCGTTTTGTCTGCGGCCCGGTTTGAAGCGTTTACGGCTGAAACTCATCACAATCGTTTCCTCTTTCGAAAATTCAAATATTGCTGGTCAGGCTCATCAACGGCAGCATGATCGCGAGCATGATCACTGCCACCATCCCGGCCATGACCACGGTCAGAGCAGGCACCAGCGCCGCGAGCATCCGGTCGATGCCGCGCTTGGCCTCGATGTCGAATACATCCGCGACCTTGAGCAACATGCTGTCCAGTTCGCCCGCCTGTTCGCCGACTTCAATCATTTGCAGGGCCAGATCCGGCAACAGCGGCTCGGCACCAAAGGCACTGGCCAGCGTGCCGCCGCCTTTCACTGATTCTGCGGCTTGCGCGACCTGCGCTTGCAGCGCGCGATTAGTACAGACCTGACGAGCAATGACCAGCGCTTGTAACAACGCAACGCCATTATTGAGAAGTGTGCCCAATGTTCGCGCCAGACGAGCAGCTTCGATACGTTGCAGCAGCGGGCCGATGATGCGAATCCCCAGCAGACGACGATCATGACGTTCACGTCGGGCCGGATCCTTGCGGCGCACCATCACCAACCAGATCAAGGCAATCAACCCGGCCAACACCGCCAGCCCGTAAGCACTTAAAAACTCACCCAGGCCGAGGATCACTTCAGTGATCAACGGGATCGGCACGCCAAGATCCTTGAAGATCGGCACGAACTGCGGCACCACGTAGGCCAGCAGCAACGCCAGAGATCCCAGCACACCCACAACAAGAAACGCCGGGTAAATCAGCGCGTTGATCACTTCGCCGCGCAGCAACTGACTGCGCTCCAGGTAATCACTTAGCTGGCGCAAGGTGCTTTCCAGCGCACCGCCCGCCTCGCCCGCACGAACCATGCTTATATAAAGAGAAGAAAACTGCGTGCCCTCTTCTTCCAGTGCTGCCGAAAGCGGCTTACCGGCCTTGACCTGTTCGCGAATGCGCTCGATCAACGCCCGGGTCTGCGGCTGGCCGGGCTGCTTGAGCAGGATGCCCAACGAGCGCTCCAGAGGCTGACCGGCACCGAGCAGCGTTGCCAGTTGCTGGGTAAAACTCACCAGCGCCGCACCATTGAGCATGCCGCGGCCGAGTGCATTACGCAGGCCGCCCATACCGGCAGGGTCGATTTGCAGGACCAGCAGGCCGCGCTTTTGCAAAACAGCGACGGCCGCGTCCTGATCCTTGGCATCCAGGGTGCCATTTTGAGCAACGCCCTGACTGTCCAGGGCGCGATATTTAAACAGGCTCAATTACCTTCCCCGCGGGTCACCCGCAAGACTTCCTCAAGAGAGGTGACACCGGCCACTGCCTGACGCAAACCTTCTTCATGCAGGGTCCGTAAACCACCACGACGGGCCGCTTGCTCCAGCGTCGACGCATCGGCATGACGCATCAGCAGGCTGCGCAATTCTTCGTTCATCACCAGCAATTCGGTGATGGCACTACGGCCGCGATAGCCACCACCGGGCGCATCGGGGCGTGGACGGTACAGCATGATTGGACGTTCGTCAGTAAAACGATCAAGTCCGTGCTCTTCTATTAATTCAGGCGGTGCTTCAAACGCTTCGCGAGTCGCAGGATCGAGACGACGCACCAGACGCTGGGCCAGAATACCGTTCACGGTGGAAGCAATCAGGTAACTCTCGACACCCATGTCCAGCAAACGGGTGATACTCGCCGCCGCACTGTTGGTGTGCAGGGTCGAGAGCACCAGGTGACCGGTGAGCGAGGATTGAATCGCGATGCGGCAGGTTTCCAGGTCACGCATCTCACCAATCATGATCACGTCCGGGTCCTGACGCACGATGGAACGCAGCGCTCCAGCGAAGTCCAGACCGATAGCGGGCTTGACCTGAATCTGGTTGATGCCTTCGAGCTGGTACTCCACCGGGTCTTCAACAGTGATGATCTTGCGTTCGGCGGTGTTCAGCCGGGACAGCGCGGTGTAAAGCGTGGTGGTTTTACCGGAACCGGTCGGACCGGTCACCAACAGGATGCCGTGAGGCCGTTCCAGTACTTCAAGAAATTCGTCGAGGCGTTCGCCGTCGAAGCCCAGGCTCGGGAAGTCGAAATTGATGGTCTGCCGATCCAGCAGACGCATGACCACCGACTCACCAAAACTGGTGGGCACGGTAGAAACCCGCAAGTCGAGCTCCTTACCTTGAATACGCAGCATGATCCGCCCGTCCTGAGGCAGCCGACGCTCGGCAATATCAAGCCGGGCCATGATCTTCACCCGCGAGATCACCGCCGCCGATGAACTGGACGGCGGCGCTTCGGCTTCGTGCAGGACACCGTCGATGCGGTAACGGACTTTGAGCTGGCTTTCAAATGGTTCGATATGGATGTCGGAGGCGCGATGCTCGACGGCCCGTTGCAGGATCAGGTTGACCAGACGAATCACCGGCGCTTCGGACGCCATGTCTTTCAGGTGTTCGATGTCCTCAAGCGAGCCGCCCTCTTCGTCGAGGTTCTCGATCAGCGTGCCCATGGCTGAGCGACCCTGGCCGTAATAACGCTCAATGAGGGTTTCGACTTCATTACGGGGGCCGACCGACAGCAAGACCGGCACATCGCAGGCGTATGCAACGGCTTGAAACGGATACAGCAGATGCGGATTGGCCGCCAGCACGCGCAAGCCACCGTCACTCCAGCCCAGCGGCACGATCTGGTAGTGACGCATGAAGCGCTCGGTCAACGGCGGCAACGGGTCCAGCAGCGGCGGCGCGGACTCGGCCAGCACCAGCGGCGCATCAAGAAGAGCCGCCCAGGCACGGGCCAGTTCAAATTCGGAGACCAGACCCAATCGGGTCAGCAAGCCCAGCAGCTCTGCGGATTCGGACTCTTGAGCCGATTCCTGAGCCAGACGACGGGCACGTTCCAGATCAACGGTCTTCAGACCGGCATTTTCCATCAACCAGGCGCAAACCTGCTCGGCATCGGGGATCACTAATCGGGAGGTATCGACGGGGGCGGACATATAGGTGCGGGCATCTGTACAGATCGAAGGAGCAAGGGTACCAGCCTCTTGACCGAATCGGGATCAATCAGGAGGCCGGTAGAAAAACGGTTAGACCATCAATTCGAGGTTTTTTGCGAATTGTTTTTGGTGGCGTCGAGAGGACGACCGCCTTTGGTGGTCTGGGCTTGCTGTTTTTTCAACACTTTGGCGTCTTGAGTCTGGGTCAGCACCGTGGAATCGGTAGCACCCGACTTCGCATCGGCATCGGTGGCTTCAGCAGCGATTGCAGCACCAGTAAGTGCAAAACCCAACACCACGCCCGCACCAATAAGAGGCAACTTCATAAACTATCTCCCGCAAAATAATAATAAATAGCTACGCAATACCCACCGAAAAACAGAGGCATTAAACCGCAACTAAGGGGAACCTCGGCATCGTGCCAGCAGCGAAGATGAATCGCTCGCCGAAAATTCTTAAACCAATCGACCAGTAGGTTTAGCATGAGTTCAAATTTGTAAGCAAAAAAAACAAAAATTCACTCAAAACGAGCTTTTGTTTGACATTCCGGGTCGAGAATTGTCTTAATTACGCCGCCAACGCGAATCAAAGTGCCATCTTGTGATGCCACAGTGATATCAAGTAAAGACACGAAACACATAATTCTTACAATATAAATACACGTTTAAAACACTAACTATTGCGCTGAGATTAATACTCGGAAAGTCGCGAAGAAGGTGAAGTATTGCCCGAATTAAAGTTCGTGAGCAGTCAGAATTTAGCAGCCTTTAACAGCATAAAACTTGAAAATTGGTAGTCGGAGTAATACATGAACAAACGGAAAATGATCGGTGCAAAGTATGCACTCGCTTTGCTGGCGCTGGCAGTATCACAGGTCCACGCAGCCACCAGCGCGGCCACTAGCCCTTCGCTGGATGAAGGCAAGGTAAGCCGTGCCGAGAAGGCCGCAGAAAAAACCCTGAAAAAAATGACCCTGGAAGAAAAGCTGGCCTACATCGGCGGTACCGGTGGTTGGGATGTGAAGCCATTGACTCAATATGGCATCCCGCAGATTCACGGTGCTGACGGCGGCGTCGGTGTTCGTTACACCAGCGAAGGCAACGCTCAGGGCGTGGTTTATCCGTCCGGTCCTAACCTGGCTGCTACCTGGAACCCGCGTCGTGCCATCGATCTGGGTCGCGCCCTGGGTTATGACACCGCTACCGGCGGCTACCAGTTCGTGACTGGCCCTGGTGTCAACCTGTACCGCATGCCTTACAGCGGTCGTGCCTTCGAATACCTCTCCGGTGAAGATCCGTTCCTGGGTGCAAGCCTCAGCCCAGCAGTGATTAACGGTATTCAGTCCCGTGGTGTATGGGCGAACGCCAAGCACTACGCAGCCAACGACCAGGAAAGCAACCGCTTCAACCTGGACGAAACCATCAGCGAGCGCGTACTGCGCGAAATGACCCTGCCTGCCTTCGAATCCGCTTCGAAGAACAGTAAGGTCGCGATGATGATGTGCGCCTTCCAGAAAGTGAACGGTGAGTTCGCTTGCGAAAACGAACACCTGATGCGCGACATTCTGAAAACAGAATGGGGCTATCCAGGCTTCGTACAGAGCGACTACAACGCTGTAGTCCACGGTCTGAACGCCGCTCAGGCAGGCACCGACCTGGACATGATGGGCTATCAGATGAATAGCACCATCCTCAAGCCTTACCTGGACAGCGGTGAGCTGGACGTAGCGACCATCGATGACAAGGTTCGCCGCATCCTCAAGCAGATCTACCTGTACAAGTTCGACAGCAAAGCGCCATTGACCGCGCACAACATGAACAGCGCCACCAGCAACAAGGTTGCCCTGAACGCTGCGCGTGAAGGCATCGTGCTGCTGAAAAACGACAACAACCTGCTGCCGTTGAACAAGCAAACGGTCAAGAAGATCGCAGTGGTCGGCACCCTGGCCAAGTACGCGCCGCCTACCGGTTTCGGTAGCGCCAACGTCATGGCTGCCCACTACATCAGCGAGCTGAGCGGTCTGCAGCAGTTGGCACCTAACGCCAAGGTCGAGTTCATCGACGGCCTGTCGCTGGACCCGAGCGCCACTACCTGGAGCCACGCAGACAGCGATGGCAAAAGCGTCAGCGGCCTGAAAACCGAGTTCTTCACCAACGCCAACTGGTCCGGTGATGCTGCGGCGACCCGTACCGACAAACACGTTGATCTGGACTGGTCCACTGACACCCTGCCAGTCAGCGGTGACACGTCGAACACTTCGATTCGCTACACCGGTCAGATCACACCGACCACCAGCGGCGACCAGGTGTTCAAGATCCGTGCTGACGGCGCAGTACGTCTGTATGTGAACGGCAAGAAGGTCCTGGACAACGGTGACGGCAAGCCGCTGCCGAACAACAGCATTCCGCCGACCATTCCGGTGTTCGCCAAGGTCAACCTGGAAGCAGGCAAGGCTTACGACATCAAGCTGGAATACTCGCGTCGCAACGGCTACCTCTCCACCATGGGCGGCCTGGTTGGCGTGCAAATGAGCTGGGCTTCGCTGAATGCTCCGCAGGATCTGTCTCAGTACGATGCAGTGCTGGTTGCAGTGGGTAACAGCAACGAATACGAAGGTGAAGGTTTCGACCACAGCTTCGACCTGCCGGAATTCCAGAACGAGCTGATTCAGAACATCGCCAAGGTCAACCCGAACACCGTGGTGACCATGCACGGCGGTACCGGTCTGAAGATGAGCGACTGGATCGATCAGGTTCCTGCTGCGCTGCACGCGTTCTACCCGGGTCAGAACGGCGGTCAGGCTCTGGCTGAAATCCTGTTCGGCAAGGTCAACCCGTCGGGCAAGCTGCCGATCAGTATCGAACGCAACATCGAAGATAACCCGATCTACGCGACCTTCCCGAAATTCGACAACGAAGAAACGCTGAAAACCATGAGCTACAAGGACGACCTGCTCCTTGGCTATCGTGGTTACGAGAAGAAAGGCATCAAGCCGCTCTATCCGTTCGGTTACGGCCTGTCGTACACCACCTTCGGCTACAGCAACATCACCGTTACTCCGGGTGTCGCAGTGGGCAACACGCCTATCAAGGTGTCGTTCGACCTGACCAACACCGGCAAGGTGGGTGGTTCCGAAGTTGCCGAGCTGTATGTTGGCCAGCAGAACCCGAAAGTCGAGCGCGCTATCAAGGAGCTGAAAGGCTACAAGAAAGTGTTCCTGAAGCCGGGCGAAAGCAAGCGTGTAACCATCGAGCTCAACGATCGCTCGCTGGCTTACTACGACGTGGACAGCAAGCAATGGGTTGTGGACGCAGACAGCTTCAACCTGTCGGTGGGCGCGTCGTCTCAGGATATCCGCCTGAACGCCAAGCTGGTCAATCCGTTCCGTCAGGAACTGTCGACCACCACCAGCAACCCGCTGCCACGCTCGGCGCTGAACTCCACGCTGCGTGATTCGGCAGTCAAAACCGGCGGCGTGCTTGATCAAGGCACCGGCGACACCGACACCAGCGAAGGTGATGGCTACGACACCACCGATGACACCACCACTCAAGGCAGCGCAAGCGGTAACTAAGCGCTGATTCAGGGATAGAGCCGGACCTCTCACGAGGTCCGGACGGGTTCAGGGACGAACTCTTATCGCTGCATCGACCCGTGCGATGTAGGTATCGAAACGCTCCACCAGATCGACTTTCTCCGGAAAGCGCAGCCACTGGACCTGCAAACCGTCCATCATTGCCAGGATTTCCTGGACAAGTCCCGGCAGGTCGACATCGGCCCGCACCTCTCCCGCATTGACCAGATCGGTAAATTGTCCGATCAGCTTTCCGTAAATCAACTCGTAGCGATCCTGAAACCAGTTCCAGGCCGGATGCCCTTCGACCAGGCTTTCTGCGTTGAGAATGGTGAAAGCACGCACCACACCGGGTGCCGAGGCATTTGACCGGTTGATCGCGCGCAAACTGCCCAGCAAACCCGTCAGGCTTTTATCGGCACGGACTTCTTCGGCAATTCGGCTGTTGGCTTTGTCACGCCGATCAAGCACACCCATCAACAGCGAAATCTTGCTGGGAAAGTGATGCAGGAGCCCGGCAACCGATATGCCGACAATCGCCGCCACCTGAGCCACCGAGGCACCGCTGTACCCCTCAAGTGAAAATACCTGCAAAGCAGCATCGAGCAATTCTTCGCGGCGTTTTTCGCCCTTTGGCGCGCGACGTTGTTTAGGTCGATCGGCTGCTGCATCCGCCACTCCGGGCGGGGTTAACTGAGTCATTTCAAGCTCCTTGCCAGACAGCTGGCTACCCTACCGGCAAAGACAACCCGTCGCAATCATCCTGCCCGGCCTTAAAACTGAACGCCCGTTCCAGGTTGGCACGTTATTTTCAAGAGCAAGGTGTCAGGCCGCTATTCGTTGCACGGCCGGACCAATCGCCATACAAGGCGCACCAATTAAACGTCTTGTACCCGCGTTTCGTCCAATAACAGTGCGCGCAGCCGATACTCACGCCCTCAGAAAGGAACCCGCTCATGTCCTATCTACTGATGCTCAAAGAATCGCTGCTGTCTCGCCTCGCAATCAAAGTAACGCCAGCCCATGAGAGCCTCGCCCCTCAGCCAGAGACGATAAAAACCATCACCGCTTCGGATGCCGAAGCGGGTCAGGCGCATCTGGACCAGTTCGTCGATGGCGTGGAATGGGAAACACTGCTGGTTGATCTGGCCTGCTTCAATGACGGGCCGGAGTACTCTGCTCAGGCGCGTTTCTAAAAGCCCCGTTTCTGAAAACTGTTTCTAAAACCGCTACCAGCTCTCCCCCAGCCCGAGCAGCCCCAGAATCTGCTTGCGCAGGTCGACCAGATACGGATCGTCGCGATGGCGCGGATAAGGGCGCTCGATGGTCAGTTGCGCCTTAATGGTGGCCGGTCGGTCGCTGAAAACGATGACACGATTGGCCAGTAGCAAGGCTTCTTCCACGTCATGAGTCACCAGCAGCGCCGTGTAGCCCTGACGCTGCCACAGATAGATCAATTCCTTTTGCATGGTGATGCGCGTCAGCGAATCGAGTTTGCCCAGCGGTTCATCGAGAATCAGCAGTCGCGGTTCATTGACCAGCGCACGTGCAAGCGCCACACGCTGAGCCATCCCGCCTGACAATTGCCGCGGATAAGCGCGGGCAAAACTGCTGAGACCCACCGTGGCCAATGCATCGTCAACTTTGCTGGAGTGGCTTTTGAGCAGGCCCTGAGCTTGTAGCCCTAATGCCACGTTGTCCCAGACTCGCCGCCACGGATAAAGCGTCGGGTCCTGAAAGACCACCACGCGGCTCGGATCGGGGCCGCTGATCGCCAGGCCATCCGCCAACAAAGCTCCACTGTCAGCGGGTTCCAGCCCGGCAACCAGTCGCAACAAAGTGGACTTGCCGCATCCCGACGGCCCCAACAAGGCGACGAACTCGCCCGGAGCCACGTCCAGTGAAACGTTTTCCAGAACAGGCAGATGCTGACCGTCCAACGCAAATCCATGACTCAGATTTTCAATCCGCAACGTCAACCCGGCTGACGTTGAAACCGTTGAAGCAGATGCAGTAGCTACCATTTCATGGCTCCTTGTTGCCAGGCCAGCAGGCGATCACGTATGAGAAAGAGCCCCGAAATCAATCCGGAACAGGCCAGCGCCATGATCAGCAACGCCGCATACATATTGGCGTAGGCGGCCCAGCCTTGCGCCCATTGCAAGTACCAGCCAATGCCTGATTTCACGCCCATCATTTCCGCCACCACCAAGGTCGAGAACGACGCGCCGAGGCCCATGAACAGGCCGACGAACACGTGAGGCAGTGCAGCCGGAATCGCCACGTTGAAAATCAGAAAGCCCGGTTTGGCGCCCAGCGTCCGGGCGACGTCGTAATAGGCCTTATCGACACTCGCAACCCCCGACCAGGTCAGCACCGTGACCGGGGACCAGGTGGCCAGTGCGATGAGAAACACGCTGGCACTCCAACTGCTGGGGAACAGGAAGAAGCACAGCGGCAGTAATGCCGTGGACGGCACCGGGCCCAGAATGCGCAATACCGGGTGCAACCAGTAGCCGATGCTGGTTGACCAGCCAATCGCGACACCGGCAACAAAACCGGTCACGGCACCCAGCGCCACGCCCGTGCCCAGTAATAGCGCCGAGTTAAACAAGCTGTCGGCCAGCCGCGGCCAGTCTTCGACATACACATCCAGCAGCGCCTGCGGTGGCGCAAAAAACGGCACCGGCAACAAGGCCAGCTTGGCGGTCAGCAATTCCCAAATCCCCAACAACACCGGCAAGGCAATCAGCCAGGCACCTGCTGGATAGGCGCGGCGCTGCACAGCGGCAAACCAGCGACCCAAAATGCCCGCCAGGCCGATCAGCGCGGCGACCGCCAGGCACAGATTGGCCAGCCCCTGAGTCATGGGCCAGTTGCGGGTGGCGTTAGGGAAATAAGCGATCAGCAGCCCGACGCCTATCCAGGCGACAACGGCCACCGTCCCCTGTCGCCAGAACCTGGCAGGTGCTCGCTCAAGCACCGCGATGTGCGGCGCGGCTTCAATTGAAGACATCGGCGGTAATCTCCTTAGAGAACGCCACGGCGTCGGTGCTCTTGCGAATCACTTCAACCGTCTGCAAGTCGGTCACGTAGGTGACGATTTCCTTGGTCAAGGCTGCGCCAACCGCATGGTGGCCATGGGTGTGGTCGTGAAGAATGGCTTTCACTTCTTCAACCGAAGTGTTCAGAGCGTGAGCCTGGAAGCCCTTGGCGACGACTTCCGGATTTTTCACGGAATAGTCATGGGCTTCGAGAATGGCCTGAGTCAAAGCCGCCGCGACGCGTTTCTCGTCGCGCACCAATTTGCCGGTCACACCGACAACGCAGCAGCTGAGATTGGCGTATTCCTCGACCAGGTTGTTTGACAGTTCGCGGGCCTTGCCGCCCTGAATCAGGCGGTACATGAACGGGTCACTGCCACTGACTGCCTGCACTTCACCGCGCTCCAGCGCAGTGCCGAGCAGATCCGCCGGGTACAGCCGCCATTCGACGTCACGCACTGGATCAACGCCGTGCTTCTTGAGCAGGATGGAGAAGAAGTTACGGTCCGGGCTGGCCATGTCAGTGACGCCAATGGCCTTGCCCTTGAGGTCTTCGAGCTTCTGCACCGGGCTGTTGACGGCACTGAGCAGACGCAGGCAACCACCGTGGGTGCCGGCGGTGAGCTTGACGTCGAAACCCTGCTCCAGCGCTTTGAGCCAGCGCAGCGCCATGCCAACCCCCGCATCCGCCTTGCCAGTGGCGATGGCTTCGAGCAGCACTTCTGTAGAGTTGCCGAAGTTGACCAGTTCCACGTCCAGATTATGTTTGGTGAAAAAGCCCTGCCCATGGGCAATCACCACCGGCGCCAGGCAGACGGCATTGAGATTGACTGCCAGCTTGAGTTTGCGCGTTTCGGCAAGTTTGATGAATTCCCCGGTGCCTGCTGGCTCCGCATCACCGCCGCCAGCATTGTGCCCGGCATGCTCATCGGCAGCCCAGGCAAAACCGGGAACAGACGCCAGTAGAGGACTGGCCAGGGCAACGCCGGTCAAACCGAGCAAACGACGACGGGTGAGATGATCAAAAGCTGCCATGCAGGTATTCCTTGAGAAGTGATAAATCAGGCCGTCAGCCGAAATCCCTTTCTTATAACTTTTCTCAAGGTTTCCAGTGACTGTTTAAAACCTTATCACCGGATAATTTATTCCGAAAATGCATTTAAATTCTAAACTAATATGCAAATAGTCTATCGACTCTGCCTGTCTTACTGATCATTCGGAAGGCTGCCGCTACCATCGCCCAATGCTCGCTGCATCAACACTGTGTCGACCCAGCGCCCGTGCTTGAAGCCCACCGACTCAAAAACCCCGACCCGACGAAACCCCAGCTTTTCATGAAGCCGCAGCGAACCATGGTTTTCACTATTGCCGATTACCGCCACCATTTGTCGCCAGCCGCCCTGCACGCAGTGCTCGATGACTGCAGCCAACAGTGCCTGACCGATGCCTTTGCCACCCATGCCTTCAGCCATATACACGGAGTCTTCCGCCGTAAAACGGTAGCCGGGCCTGGGTCGATACAACGTGGCGTAACCGTAACCGACCACCGCTCCCTCCAGTTCGGCAACCAGGTACGGCAACTTGCGCGACAACACTTCGGCACGGCGGCGCAGCATCTCCTCCACTGACGGCGGCTGTAGTTCGAAACTGGCAATGCCGGTCAGCACATGGTGCGCATAGATAGCCTGTACAGCGGGCATGTCATCCTCGCGAGTGGTGCGCAGGATTAGGTCGTGGTTCATCTTCGTTCTCGGTAACGATTGCAAGTGCGGCAATCATGCCGACCCTGTAGACCTTAATAAAGCTATGATTAATCATCCTCAGCATAAGTAAAACTTTGCCATGCAAGCGTTGAATCTGAATCACTTGAACAGTTTTTCCGAGGTCATTCATCAGGGCAGCTTTTCAGCCGCGGCCACTACGCTGAACCTCACCCAACCAGCGGTCAGCTTGCATATTCGCCTGCTGGAACAACGCCTCAACCTGCGCCTGATCGAGCGCGTGGGCAAACGTTTGAAACCGACGGCTGCCGGGCTGACCTTGCTGAGCCATATCGGTCGTATTGATTCGGTGATTGATGACGCGCTTCAGGATCTCGCCAGCCATGCTCAAGGCGTTGCCGGACAAGTCGTGATTGGCACCGGCGCCACCGCTTGCATTCATCTGTTGCCGCCTGTCCTGAAAACCTTGCGCACGGCGTTCCCAAAGCTGGATGTACGGGTTTGCACCGGCAATACCGAGGCCATCCTCAAGGCGGTAGAAGAAAATCGAATTGATCTGGCCTTGGTCACCTTGCCTGCAGCGGGTCGTAGTCTGCACTTCACGACGTTGCTGGAGGACGAAATGGTGGCAATTTTTGCCCCTGACCAGACCGGCCTGAAGCCGTCGATCAATGCCGACGCCCTGAGCAGTTTGCCGCTGGTGGTGTTCGAAGCGGGCAGCAGCACGCGCTTGCTGATCAATCAATGGTTCCAGCAAGCGGGTGTTCGGCCCAGCCCGGTGATGGAACTGGGCAGCATCGAAGCCATCAAGGAAATGGTCTCTGCCGGGCTGGGTTACAGCATCGTCCCACGCATTGCGGTGGCCACTGCTCACCATCAGCGTAACCTGCAAATCCGCAGCCTGACGCCACCTTTGAGCCGCGACCTGAGCCTGGTGCTGCGCCAGGATAAGCCGGTCCATCGCGCGCTGCGTGAGGTGATTGGCGCGTTGCGGCGGCTAGAGATGTAAAGGTACGGCGCCCGGAAACCGAAAAGGAACGGTTTGAAATTCGGCGCTGCGGGAAATGCCAGGTTCGCCAGCCATCTTCACCTTGCAGGACCGGCTTCTGCCGGGAGGACGGTATTCAGGCGATACATCAGTTGCGGAAGTACCGGCCCCTTCGCGAATGAATTCGCTCCCACGGATTTGTGTTTGCAGGCCAACATAGAATCTCCCACAGGATCTATGCAATCCCGTAGAACCGGCTTTAGCCGGGAGGACGGTATTCAGGCGAAGAATGTTTGGTGGATATCCCGACGCCCTGCCGGTTGAAGCCGTTCCTGCGCACGAGCGCAATCTCATGTGGGAGCCGGGCTGAACTGCGATGAACGATGACGCGTTGAACCTGCTGAATCGTGGTGGCCCTATCGCGGGCAAGCCTCGCTCCCACGGATTTGTGTAAGGCTTCAGGTTCATGATGAGCCTGTGGGACCGACCGGGGTGGCGCTCCACTTCATTCGGGAAGGCGGCATTTCAAGCGATACATCAACTGCGGATGTACCGGCCCCTTCGCGAATGAATTCGCTCCCACGGATTTGTGTTTGCAGGCCAACATAGAATCTCCCACCGGATCTATGCAATCCCGTAGAACCGGCTTTAGCCGGGAGGACGGTATTTCAGGCGAAGAATGTTTGGTGGATATCCCGACGCCCTGCCGGCTGAAGCCGTTCCTGCGCACGAGCGCAATCTCATGTGGGAGCCGGGCTGAACTGCGATGAACGATGACGCGTTGAACCTGCTGAATCGTGGTGGCCCTATCGCGGGCAAGCCTCGCTCCCACGGATTTGTGTAAGGCTTCAGGTTCATGATGAGCCTGTGGGACCGACCGGGGTGGCGCTCCACTTCATTCGGGATGGCGGCATTTCAAGCGATACATCAGTTGCGGATGTACCGGCCCCTTCGCGAATGAATTCGCACGGATTTGTGTTTGCAGGCCAACATAGAATCTCCCACCGGATCTATGCAATCTTCCAGCTAAAGCCGGTCCTGCGGGGTTAATGGCCAGCGGGGAAGATTGTAGGCCAGCATGGAATCTCCAAGGTTGCGCAGTCATACCCATAGTTGTACGATGACTGTCAACATGTTGAGCCGTGCAGTTGCTGGTAAGCTCACTTTACCGTCATCGAACGGTTGGCAGATCTCTAAGACAGGCAGCAGCCTGATTAAACCCGCAAATAAAAACAGGAGACAAAGATGCCTAATGTTCTCGGCCACAACTTCATCGCAGGCGCACGCAGCGCCCTTGGCGAGCCGCAACACAAAAGTCTCGATGCTACTACCGGTGAAGCACTGCCCTACAGCTTCTATCAGGCTACTGATGCGGAAATCGACGCCGCAGCACTGGCAGCCAAAGGCGCCTTTCTGGAATACCGCCAGCTGAGCCCGGCTCGCCGTGCAGAATTCCTTGATGCCATCGCCGACGAGCTGGATCAGCTCGGTGATGATTTCGTCGCTATCGTTTGTCAGGAAACCGCTCTGCCAGCCGCCCGTATTCAAGGTGAGCGCGGTCGTACCAGCGGCCAGATGCGTCTGTTCGCCAAAGTCCTGCGTCGCGGTGATTTCCTAGGTGCGCGCATCGATCTGGCACTGCCGGATCGCAAGCCGTTGCCACGCGTCGACCTGCGCCAATACCGCATCGGCGTAGGCCCGGTTGCCGTGTTTGGCGCCAGCAACTTTCCGCTGGCCTTCTCTACCGCTGGCGGCGACACCGCTGCAGCACTGGCTGCCGGTTGCCCGGTGGTATTCAAGGCGCACAGCGGCCACATGGCGACGGCCGATCTGGTCGGTTCTGCGATCATCCGCGCAGCAGAAAAAACCAAAATGCCGAAAGGCGTGTTCAATATGATCTTCGGCAGCGGTGTTGGCGAAGGTCTGGTCAAGCATCCGGCCATCAAAGCCGTTGGCTTCACTGGCTCCCTGAGCGGTGGCGACGCACTGTGCAAAATGGCTGCCGAACGTCCTGAGCCAATTCCGGTGTTCGCAGAAATGTCGAGCATCAACCCGGTCGTCTTGCTGCCTGAAGCGCTGGCTTCTCGCGGCGATACCGTGGCCAAGGATCTCGCAGCATCCGTCGTCATGGGCGCAGGTCAGTTCTGCACCAACCCCGGCGTAGTGATCGGCATCAGCTCGCCAACCTTCACCCGCTTCCTTGAGCAACTTCAGGAACACATGGGCGGCCAGGCTCCTCAAACCATGCTGAACGCTGGCGGCCTGCGCAGCTACAGCAAAGGCGTAGAGCATCTGCTGTCGCATCCCGGTGTGACTCATCTGGCAGGCAAACCGCAGGAAGGCAAACAGGCTCAGGCGCAGCTGTTCAAAGCTGACGTCAGTCTGCTGCTCAACGGCGATCCACTGCTGCAGGAAGAAGTGTTCGGTCCAACGACTCTAGTGATCGAAGTCGCTGACGACGCGCAACTGAAAAGCGCGCTGCAAGCCCTTCGCGGTCAACTGACCGCTACCCTGATCGGCGAACAGAGCGATCTACAGAAGTACCAATGGCTGGTGCCGGTACTGGAAGAGAAAGTAGGCCGCATTCTGGTCAACGGCTACCCAACCGGTGTTGAGGTCTGCGAAGCCATGGTTCACGGTGGTCCATACCCGGCGACTTCCGATGCTCGCGGTACCTCAGTGGGTACGCTGGCGATTGACCGCTTCCTGCGTCCGGTCTGCTACCAGAACTATCCTGACAGCCTGCTCCCGGAAGCGTTGCAAAACGCCAACCCGCTGGGTCTCAAGCGTCTTGTAAACAGCGAGTGGAGCGATCAGCCAATCGCTTGAGACTGACCTGTTCAGTGCTCCGTAAAAGAAACGGCGCGGCCTGACAGCCGCGCCGTTTCTTTATGTGAAAGCTGTGAAGAGCTGACAGCGCGTCAATGGGCGCTGCTGGAAAGCGCATTTTTTCATCAGGTGGAACACCATGAATCCCACCCCGATTTTCGAACCGGCAGAGGGCGATTCGTCCATAAGACGTCCGCGCAATCTGACACTGGCGCTGGTCAATATCCTGACCGGCATGATTGAAGACGGTCAACTCAAGGTCGGTGACAAGCTGCCCCCGGAAAAACACATTACCCAGGAGCACCGCGTGAGTCGCACGGTGGTGCGCGAAGCCATTTCGCACCTGCAATCCCACGGTCTGGTGGAAACGCGGCACGGTATCGGAACATTTGTGGTTCGGCAGCGAGTCGATCAAATCGATCCTCAGGCAGACCGCACGCTTGGCGACGTGATGGCGGTCATCGAGTTACGTATCGGTATCGAAGTCGATTCTGCCGGCCTCGCGGCCCTGCGCAGAACCGAGGATCAACTGGCGCGCATGCAACAGGCGCTGAGCATCATAGAAGACCCGACTGCCAGCCGGGCCGAAGCGGCGGCCGCTGATTTTGAGTTTCATCAGCAAATTGCTCTGGCCACCGACAATCGCTATTTCGCGGATATCACCGAACATCTCGGCCTGACGCTGATTCCGCGTAACCGTCTCAACTCGGCAGCGCTGGCCAATACGGCCATCGAGGATTACAGCACCAGGTTGCGCCAGGAACATCACGACATCTACGCCACTATCGCCAACCGGGACTCAGACGGCGCGAAGGCTGCCATGCGCCGGCATTTGAGTAACATCCGTGAACGCTTGCGTGTGGCCTATGAAAGACAGGGGTCATAAACGCGGATCAAAAAACTGTAGCGACTGTCACGTCGCTACAGTTACAGTTTTACGAGCCTGAAATTTACAGGGCGAATCGTCCCACCAGCCTGTTCATGTCAGCCGCCAGACGCGACAACTCGGAACTGGCCGCTGCGGTCTGATGGGCTCCTGTTGCACTCTGAATTGACAGATCACGAATACTCATCAGGTTGCCGTCCACCGAACGAGCCACTTGGGCTTGCTGCTCGGAAGCGGTGGCGATCATCAGGTTCATTTCGTTGATTTCATTGATGGCCTTGGCAATCAAGGTCAACGCCGCGCCCGCTTCATGGGCCACACCCAACGTGCCTTGCGCCTGCTCGCAGCTCTCGCTCATGGCTTTGGTGGCCTGTTCGGTGCCCTTGAGGATGTCACCGATCATTTGCTCGATTTCCTGAGTGGAAGTCTGAGTACGATGCGCCAACGCCCTCACCTCATCGGCGACAACGGCAAACCCTCTGCCCTGCTCCCCGGCCCGTGCCGCTTCAATGGCTGCGTTCAAGGCCAGCAGGTTCGTCTGCTCGGCAATGGTACGGATCACGTCCAGCACCTTGCTGATGTCCTTGGACTGTACCGCCAAACGCTGCACATCACCGCTGGTGTTCTGCACGGTCTGACTGAGTCGCTCGATGGCAGTGACGGTGCTGGTGACGCGCGAAGCGCCAGTGCGGGTTGCCTGATCAGAAGCCTTGGCAGCGTCAGACGCCGAAGCGGCATTACGGGCGACTTCATCAACAGCCGCAGTCATTTCATTGACCGCCGTCGCCGCCTGGTCGATTTCGGTGTTTTGACGCATCAACCCTTTGCTGGATTCTTCAGTCACAGCGTTCATCTCCTCGGATGCCGAGGCCAGTTGAGTGGCTGAATCACCAATCAGCTTGATGGTGTCGCGCAGGTTGTTCTGCATCTGCTGGGTGGAGCGAAGAAGGTCGGCAAACTCGTCCTTGCCATTGATCGTAATAACGGTGCGCAGATCACCTTTGGCGATCATGTCATTGACCCGCAACATGTCCCGCAAAGGCACAACAATGCTTTTAGTAAATAAAACCGCCAACACAATAGTCGCCAGCGCAGCGGCAACAATAATAAAAATGACAAACATCAAGCCACTTTGATAAGACGCCTCGGACGCTTTACCCGCATTGCCCGCCTCGTCAATATTCATCTGGACAAGCCCGGCCACTGCTTCTTCCAGAGGTCGCGTAACCGGCGTCACATTACTGGATATATAAGCCAATGCCTCGGCAGCTGCACCTCGACTTGCAAGGGCTGAAACGCCATCAAAAGCGGTCAACATTTTTTCAGAGTTTTCAGAAACGGCTTTGAATAACTGGCCTTCCCTGTCGCTCGCAACAAAAGGGGCGTAAGTCTGAATCTGCTTTCGCAACTCATCACGCACGCTGTTGATCGTCTTGACAGTTGCGGCGATAGCCTCGGGATCGGTCTGGGAGACCAGTCGACGGTTCTCAAGGCGCAAGCGCAGCATGGCTGCGTTGATCCGGTCAGCGACCACGATACTGGCCAGCGCGTCATTCTCCAGATCCTCAGCCGACGCGCGGATTTCTCCCATTTTCCATACGGACAACCCGCCCAGCGCAACCAACAGAAAAGCGATAAACATGAAGCTGAGTGTCGCGCGCACCGATACCTTGAGGTTTCTCATTAACAGGCTTCCGTTTCAGATTTATTAGCATTCAATATGAAACTATCGGCCATTGAAAATTAAGCTTGAGGGCATCTTAAAAATTGCAGTAGCACACTGTTTACTGGCATTAATTAAAACACCTTACCCCTATTAAATTATTCAGCACATTGAAAGCCGGCTGAAAGAAAAAAGGTATTTGAACGGGAAAAGCCTTTAAGATGGCGTGCACGTAAGCTGTTAAAAAATAACAGTAATAAATACTTTAACTGATCATGCAGTCAGCTTTTTAATTTTCCAGGCCCTGTCATGCTATCAACTGACGACCACTAATCGGCAAGGTCGAACTTGACTCGCGCGCCTGTCTCAAAGCTAAGCAGGCAGGCAATCGTCCGCCGATGTCCAAGAGGTAGTGTCATGGAACTGAGCAAACTGGCTGATCAGGTGAAGAAAGGCGAAATTGAAGCGGTGCATCTGGTCACGATGGAGGGAGGGTCCTACGTGATGCACGCGATGAAGGGCGGCAAATCCCAGCCCATCATCGATGCAAAGGGTGGCACGCTGCATATCGCGTCATTGGAAGAAGCACGCAAGAATCTGAAGGGCGTGCCTGAGGTGCCGCTGTTCCTCGTTCAGCCCGCTGTCTACGACGAGATGGTCGGTCTAGGTGATACCGACCGACAACCTCATCGTGAGCCGATTCCCTGGCACTCAAGCTTGTGAAGAGGGGGCAACATCAAGCGGGTTCATGCCAACGCTGTTCAGCTCATCGCGTAACTCGCTGATAAGCGACAACACGTCGTGCTGGGTTTTAACCTGATCCAGCGCAATGCCGATGACCATCAGGTCGACGCGTCCTGACTCTCGATCATAGATACGAACGCTGAGGGATGCGTCTGCGCTGATGACGCATTCGCACGCCAGCGGCTCAAAGCTGCCTTCGATTTCCTGGCGGACCTGCGACAGCCAGCTCAACGCCGATCACCTTGTACTTGCGAGCTCTTAAAAGTCTGCAACTGCTGCCCCTGACGAGGTCCGGAAATGGACCGTCAGGGTAAAGAAAACAGCGCTGGGATAAACAGACGAATTTGTACTGGTAGCACTAGTGCATTCGCACCATCAGCCTAGTGCAGTGGCTTGCGGCCATCACTGGTAAACAGCGCTCGCTCCCTTGCCCAGACAATGGCTTCAGCCCGGCTGTGAACGCCAAGTTTGGAATACATCGTCGCTACGTGATTGCGCACCGTGTTGGGCGCAAGCTTGAGGCGTGCTGCGATTTCCTTGTCGGCCAGTCCCTCGCAAATCAAGCCCAGCACATCCTTTTCCCGAGCCGTCAGGTCTGTCAGCGAACTGCCTGGTAATTGCGGCGCCTTGCCTTTCTTCACGTTGGCGAGCTTCTCAATCAACGAACGGGCAAACCAGGAGGCGTCCTGCATGACCTCTTCGATGGCCGCAATCAGTTCCAGATCGGATCGCTTGCGCTCGGAAATGTCCATCAGCACCAGTAAATAGCAGGGCGTATCCTGAATAACGACCGTATCGGCGGACAACATACAGTCGATGATCTCGTCGCCACGCTTGCGTACTTTGACCTCCATTCCCTCGATACTGCCGGTTTTCTTCAAAACCTCGAAAATCTGCTGGCGACTGCTTTGATCGTCGATGAAGCCAAGTTCATCAACGGATCGTCCGGTCAGCTCCTGAGCTGTAAAGCCGGTGGTGCTGATAAACGCATCATTGACCTCAACCACAAACTGCGACTCGGCGTTACACACCAGAGTCGGGACAGGGGTCAGACGAAACGCTTTGGCAAAGCGCTCTTCGCTTTGTCGCAGCGCGGTCTCAACCTTGCGACGGGGTTCCATGTCCATGAAGGAAAACAGCATGCAGTCGTCTTCGCTGATGTCCAGCGGCTGTCCGGCAACGATCACCATCTTGCTGCCGCCGTCGGGCAGCTTCAACTCGGCCTGCATTTGCGGGATGGTGCCGCCGTCGTTGAGCCGCTCGATGGCGAGGTCTTTGCGCTCTGCATTCTCGAGCACATCAAGTTCATAGACTGAACGGCCAATGACTTGCTCGCGGCTGTAGCCGGTCATCTCCAGAAAGCCCTGATTGACTTTGATGTAGCGCAAGTCGCTGAGCCTGCAGATAACAGCGGGTGCCGGGTTGGCCGCGAAGGTTCGCTCGAAACGCTGCTCGGCGCTGGCCAGTTCGGTGGCGTCGGTGATGATCAGGGCCATCAGTTCCGGCTCGCCAGAACGTCCTTCCAGCACCATGCTGCGCACCCGGTGCACCCAGCATTTTTCGTCGTTGCCCGCTGGCCTGACTTCCACCACAACGTCGCTGAAGGATTCCCCCTGAGCGATCCGGCTGATCGGGTAGTGATCCAGCGCAAGCGGATGATTATTGCGGTAGCGCAGGTGAAACCGCGATGCATATTCCCGGACATTACGACCCAGTTCCTTGACGTGCTTGACGCCGTGCATCTCCAACGCGGACTCATTGGCCCACAGAATGCTCTGATCCAGCTCGATCAAAAGCACGCCGTCCGACAGGCCTCCAATGATGCTCTGCAGTTGTCGACGATCGGTTTCTCTCTCAAGGACTGCCTGACTCATGGTTCCTCCGTTCCATGCCAACGAGCACCCGGCACGCCGCTGAAGCTTGCTGTTCAGCCACGGCGGATCATTGCCCAACGTCGGTATGACAGTGGACCTTTGTCGGGAATTCCAAAGAATTCAAGGCAGTCCGGCTGGAATGCAATTTTTTGTGGGAGCCGTGCTTGGTCTGGGCCGCATCCGGAAGATAAACGATAACGCGACATGCCTTCTGGCCGCGTCTCATGTATCGCGTGCAAGCAGCGCTCCCACAGACGATCGCCAAATCCGTAGGAGCGCGCTTGCCCGCGATTCGGGCACTGCGGTGTATCAGGCATACCGCGTTCGTTCTTCGCGGGCAAGCCACGCTCCCACAGGTGATCGCGCTATCCGTAGGGCCGGCTTTAGCCGGGAGGGCGTCGGGACATTCACTCCATACTCTTCGTCAGAAATACCGCTCTCCCGGCTAAAGCCGGTCCTACGGGATTGCAAGCAAACATAGAATCTCCCACAGGTTCTGCGTACTCCCAATTAGTCGCATCCAGATGAAAATTTCCGCCGCCGCAAACCTTTTCCATAACGGCAGCTCAAAGCTCCATCATCGACTGACCGAGACATCCCGTGGACGCCCATACCCAACGCCGCAACAACCGCTCACTGGATGCCCTGAATTTCTTTCTTGCTGATGTTCGCGACGGGCTCGGGCCGTATCTGGCTATTTATCTTTTGGCAGTCCACCAATGGGATCCGGCAAGCATTGGCATTGTCATGACGGTGGCGGCGATCGCGGGTCTGGTGACCCAGGGACCGGCAGGCGCATTGATCGACAGCACTCATTACAAACGAGCCGTGGTCGCAATCGCTGCGCTGCTGGTAACGGCCAGCTGTCTGGTGCTGCCCTTCACCTCCTCAGTCAGCCTGATTGCGATAACCCAAGCGGTCAGCGGGATCGCCGCGTCGGTATTTGTTCCGGCAGTTGCTGCCATCTCCCTGGGTATCACCGGCCCCAAAGCGTTTACCCGGCGTACCGGACGCAACGAGACCTTCAACCATGCAGGTAACGCCTGCGCAGCGATGCTGGCTGGCGGCTTTGCTTACCTGTTTGGTCCTATCGCGGTGTTTTATCTGATGGCGGCGATGGCCGTCGCCAGCGTCATTGCAATCAGTTGCGTGTCGGCCAAGGCGATCGATCATGATGTAGCCCGCGAACTGAGTCATGGAGATGCACAGCACGGCGCTCAGCCTTCCGGCTTCAAAGCATTGGCAAGTAATAAAACACTGCTGTTGTTTGCCGCCTGCTGCGCCCTCTTCCACCTGGCAAACGCGGCGATGCTGCCGTTAGTGAGCCAGAAGCTGGCACAGGTGAACCTGCATTTGGCCACACCGTTGACGTCAGCCTGCATCGTCGCTGCCCAGTGGGTCATGGTGCCTGTCGCGCTGCTGGTGGGTGCAAAGGCTGATGTGTGGGGACGCAAGCCACTGCTGCTGGCAGGCTTTCTGATCCTGCCCATTCGCGGCGTGCTTTATGTGCTGTCCGATAACCCTTTCTGGCTGGTCGCCGTGCAACTGCTCGACGGTATTGGCGCGGGATTGTTCGGCGCGTTGTTCCCTCTGGTGGTCAAGGACCTGACGCAAGGGACCGGGCGGTTCAGCGTCAGCCTCGGGATCATCTCGACAATATTCGGGCTGGGCGCGGCGTTGAGCAACGGACTGGCCGGGATCATCGTTCAGAACGCGGGCTATAACGCCGCTTTTCTGACCCTGGCTGCCATTGCTACAGCCGCACTGCTGTTGCTGCTGGCGATGCCGGAAACGCTGACCGCCAAGGAGCATCCGGGAGAAGAGACAGACTCGGCCCTCCCGGCCGCCTGACGCAGCATTACATCACGTCCTGACTGGGCGCTCGCTGCGTGCCCAGTCAGTCACCAGACTGTAGCCCACAGCCAACAGCGTCGGGCCGATAAACAGGCCTATGAAGCCGAAAGCCAACAAGCCACCAAATACACCCAGCAACACGATCACCAGCGGCAGGTTACCGCCGCGACTGATCAGGTAAGGCTTGAGCACGTTGTCCACGCCACTGATGATGAACGTGCCCCAGATGGCGAGGAAAACGGCCATGCCGTAGTTGCCATTCCACGCCAGCCACGCGGTCGCAGGAATCCATACCAGCGGCGGGCCCATCGGAATCAGACTGAACATGAAGGTCATGATGCCAAGCACCAAGGCACCCGGCACCCCGGCAATCAGAAAACCGATCAACGCCAGCACAGCTTGTGCGGCGGCGGTGCCGATCACGCCGTTGACCACTCGCTGGACGGTGCCTGCCACCAGATCCAGATAATATTGCGCCCGGTCACCGATCAAACGCTCCAGCAAGCGCAGCACAAAAGCCGCCAGTCGCGGGCCGTCCCGGTAGAAGAAGAACACGAACACCAGGCTCAGGGTCAGCTCAAGAATCCCGCCGCCGATCTGCGCACTGCGCGCCAACAGCCAGTTACCCACCTGGCCGAAATACGGCTTGAGGGTGGTCATCATCGCCGCGCCCTGCTCGTCGATGCTGTTCCAGAATGCGACTAGCCGCTCGCCAACCAATGGAACGCTGCCCAGCCAGCCGGGAGGATCGGGCAAGCCGTCGACCTGGATATCCTTGACCAGTGCTGTCGCGTCACGCACATGATCAGCCAGATTGAAGCCGAGCCAGACCAGCGGCGCAGCGACCAGAACCATCCAGCCCAGACTCAGGATCAAAGCCGCGAGGGACTCGCGGCCGTTTAGCCAGCGTGTCAGCAGGCGCATCAGTGGCCAGCTGGCAAATGCCAGCACCGCGCCCCAGAACAGCGCCGACCAGAATGGCGCCATCACCCAGACACAGGCACCGAGCAGCGCAAGGAGCAGAATCTGCACCAACAGGCGATCGTTATTGAACATGAGCGTTTTCCAAAAGAAGGGTCAGGACATCAGAAGTGAAGCATAACGGCGAACAATGACGACGTCAGTGTTCGCCGCGGACCAGCCTATGAGCTGCGTTCAGCGAATGAGTTCGATAAGCAGGCCAGGTGTGTCGCCGTTCCCCGCTTCCAGACGGGCCGCTCGCACGCCCTTACTGACCAGCGCCTCACGCCAGGCTTCGGCTTGCGGGCCAGATACCGTGGCACGCAGGCTGCTGTCGAGATTAAGACCGCGGGACAGTAGGGTCAGCCATGCGTCCTGAGGGGCACCCACCAGTTTGGGTAGCGCCAGCTTGCCGGTGCTTTTCAATTGCCGAAGCAGCGTACCCGACGTAGGCATAAGCTCGCCCAGTGGCGCGGCGGCGTCGAATTGTTCCACATGCAGATAGGCTCGGCGATTACCCCGGGTGATGCTGTAGAGAGCCACCAACGTGTCGGCTTTTGGCTCGGCCAGACGCAGCAAAAGATAAGCCTGTTGCTCGTCAGCGCCATACAATTTGGAGTTGCCGAATACCTCGTTGGCCCACAGGCTGCTTTCACCGCAGTCCCGGGCCTGACACCAGAACAACAACTCCGCATTTTGCGCCTGCAAGGCTTCACGTGCAGCCGTGAAGGCCTCATAAGAGGTACGTTCAGCAGGCAACTGATAAGTCACGCCAGTGACGTTGCCCCTCGCGCTGACCTGACCGTCAAAACGCAACTGGCCGCTGATCTTGCGGATCGAGCCCATGGGATAGATGCGTTCCAGCTCGGAAGCCGGACGATAATCGACAATTTCGGCGTCGGTGAGCCTTGGCACTACCTGCAAATCACCGCTGCCGGGGACGTCCGCCGCCCATAACGACGTGCTGAGTAAAGATGCACACAACGTCACTCCGAGCGTACGGGTAAAACCAATACGCGCGCTCATCGCGGCACGTTCGGGAAAATAGCGTTAACGGGCAGTTCAAAAAGTGCAGCGATACATAGATCCATCATGATTGATTCCTGTTTCAACTCGCCCAGCCTCGGCAGTTGCCCCTCGCAAGTCAAGGCGTAGCGAAGAAGCGATTGAAACAGTCTGCAACAGCGCCTGCCCCGGCTTCGTCGTTCAAATGCAGATGATGGCCTCCTGACAGGCTCGCCACCTCAAAAGGCAGCCTTGAAAGCAGCGATTCGTTCTGTGCCAGCAACCCTTGAGAAGCTACTACCAAATGTGTCGGACAGCGGATTGCCTCGACGAATGCCGTGGCTTGCTCACGGGTTATGCGAATCGCAGACGGCAGAGTCAGCCGTCCGTCACTGCGCCAGGTGTAACCGCCCGGAACCGGCATCAGGCCGCGCTGGGCCAGCAATTCGGCGGCTTCACGGCTAACGGCGACTGCACCTTTCATTCGCGCGCAAATAGCTTGCTCCTGATCGGGGTAAACCGGTTTGCGCTTGTTGACCAGACGCAGTTGCGCCTGCAATGACTTGCCCAGTTGCCCGGGCGCATTATCAGCATCGCCCGTCGGGGGAATCAGCCCGTCAATCAAGGCCAGTCGCGAAACACGCTCTGGCACCGCTGCGGCGAGGAACACGGATATGATTGCACCCAGAGAATGACCGAGTAGCGAAAACTGCTGCCAGCCCAGTTGCTCGGCGACTTGCAGCACATCGTGAACGTAGTCCGCCAGCGCATAACCTGCACCCGGCGGCCGGTGACTGGAATGACCATGCCCCGCCAGGTCCAGCGCAACGATGCGCAAGCCGTCAAGCCGTGGCGCCAGACGCGCAAAGCTATTGGCATTGTCGAGCCAGCCATGCAGCGCAATCACCGGCTGGCCGTCTTCGGGACCATACAAGTGGGCAGCCAGTTCGATATGCGGCAAGCTCAGGCGGACTTCCTCCACAGAATGGTTCATACCCCAGCGCCTGCGGTCCAGCGGCTGAACAGCGATTTGAGCAACTGTGCCGTCGCCTCCGGTTGCTCGAGTGGAAACATATGGCCACCGGGCATCGACAGATATTCCCCCAGCGGCATGCGCCTGACAGAACGTGCATGATGGCGCATCACAACGCGACTGTGCTCACCACGGACCATTGCCAGCGGGAGTTTGAGCTGGCGGGAAAGACCGGGGCTGGTGTGCGGCACACTGCGGTAAATACTGATTTCCGTGGCAGCGTCGAAACGTAGCCGTAGCTGTTCGCCGTCGCTCTGCAAACCATGCTGCAGATAGGCGTCGAAACACTCGGGATCGAAGCGGCGGAACAGGGTTTTGCCGGAGAAGTAACGACGCGCCGACTCAAGATCTGCAAACGCCTCGCGACGTCCCAGCGTGCGTCCGGCCGGGGTAATGCGGTCAATGAAACCAAATCGTTTGGCGGCGCGGATCATCCATTGATCAGCCAGAGTCAGCACTGGCGAATCGAGCATGACGACGCCGCGATAAAGCTCAGGACAGCGCATCGCGGCGTGCAAGTGCAATACGCCACCCAGAGAATGACCAACTCCCCATACGGGTTCGGGCTGCTCGCGCAAATGGTGAATCAGCTCGTCCACCAGATTCAGCCAGTTATCATCCACCGGAAAACGCGGGTCGTGGGCATGTTGCTCCAGGTGGCTCACGATGTAGTCCGGCGCCAGCGCGGAAAACAGTTTGCCGTAGGTGCCTGACGGAAAACCGTTGGCGTGAGCGAAGAACACCTGTTGCGACATGCCGGAGCACTCATTGAACCAGATCAGTGGTGATTGTGCGCAATGAGCCGATCACTCGGCAATGATCGTAACGGCCATCGAACATGACGATCCGGCCACCGCCCGGCACAACAGGCATCTAGCGTGCGGGAGGTTCCTGCCCCAGCGGTACAACCGCAACAGTCAGCCGGGAGATGCAACTGGCCTTGCCCTCCTCGCTGGTCAAACGGATATCCCAGACATGGGTGGTGCGACCGATGTGTACCGGGTGCGCCACGGCCGTCACCCGACCACTGCGCACGCCACGCAGGTGATTGGCGTTGACCTCGATGCCGACACAAAAATACTTGCTGGTATCGATGCACAGATAGCTGGCCGAAGAACCCAGCGATTCTGCGAGCACCACCGACGCACCGCCATGCAGCAGGCCGTAAGGCTGATGAGTCCGCTGGTCGACCACCATGCTGGCGGTCAGGGAGTTCTCGGTGAATGATTCGAAACGAATATCGAGCAGTTCAAGAATGGTGTTTTTACTCTTGGCATTGAGTTGCTCAAGGTCCGGAGTTTCGTGCCACAGGCTCATAGTCAATCCTTGTCATGAAGCGCTCGAACGCTGAGCGCCGGGAGTTCATCTGCCTTGCTGTTATCACACAAAATGCAATCGAATGTTTTGTGTAGGAGATTGCTCTGTGCCCTGACACAGCGCTGTCGCGAAGCAAACACGGCCCCTGTAGGAGTGAGCTTGCAGATAGACAGCGCGGTGTCAGGGCAAAGGGCAATCTCTTATCAAGATAGCAATAATCAAACGTGCCGAACGCTCAACAACTCCATCGTTCCGGCCAGTGCAAAGTCACCTTTCAATTCCGCCAGACTGGCCGTACTCATTGGCTGAGATTGTTGATGACTGCCGTGCACCGCAAGACCGATAAGGGCCCCCACCAACGGTTGATGGCTGACCAGCAACACATCCTCGGCGGCATAAGCGTCCAGTTGAGCAAGCACCTTGCCTGGATCACTTTCCGGAACAAGCCACGGCACTGTGACCACGGGCTCACTGAAACCCAATGCCTTATGTACCAACTCGGCGGTCTGCTGCGCCCGCACATAGGGACTGGCGAAGATTCGCGTCAGAGGCTTACCCAACAGGTGAGCTGCACTTTGCAGCACCTCCTCACGACCATGGCCTGTCAGCTCGCGTTGCGCGTCACTGCGCGCATGCGCCTGCGCTTCACCGTGACGCAGCACCCATACCTTCACAGCTTGGGCTCCTCATCACGCACCGGGTGCGCGGCAGGAGGAACACTGTGTGGCTTTTCGCCTTCCGGCGCACGAGGAGTCGGCCAGTCAGCAAACGGCCAGGGTTTCTGATCACTGTGGAACGTGCCGAAACGGCCGATCTGCGCAAGAAACTGGCTCAGGCTGTCACCGAAATTCATCAGGCTGCCACTCGGTGCCCCGTAGATCAGGCGATAACCCAGCTGGACCAGTACCACGCCTGCCAGCAGCAGTTCAGCCAATTGCCAGATCACCACGAACAGCACCATCCAGAGGATGCGCAATAAAATGGACTCATCTTGCTTGATTTTGGACTCGTTCAAGATCTTCTCCCTGTATGAGTGTTTCAGTTGAAACCGGTGATGGAGATGAAGTCCACATCCGTTTTCGGCTCGGCACGCATCAACTGCTCTATGACCTGACTCAGCGTACGGCCCTCGAAAAGAATTGCATGCAGGCCCGCGACCAGTGGCATATATACCTGCAGCTCATCAGCCTTGACCTTGAGTACTTTGAGGGTATTGACCCCTTCGGCGACTTCACCGAGCCGATTGACCGCCTCTTCAAGACTCAGGCCCTGCCCCAGCGCAAAACCCACCTGATAATTGCGACTCTTCGGAGAAGAGCAGGTCACGATCAGGTCACCGACGCCCGCCAGCCCAAGAAAGGTCATGGGGTTGGCACCCTGACTGACCGCAAAACGGGTCATTTCCGCCAGCGCGCGGGTGATCAGCATGCTCTTGGTGTTTTCGCCCATGTCCAGCGCCACGGCCATACCGGCTATGATCGCGTAGACGTTTTTCAGCGCCCCGCCCAGTTCTACACCAAAGCGGTCGTTGCTGGCGTAAACCCTGAACGTCCTGCCGTGCAGCACTTCCTGAACCTGCATACAGAGGTCTTCGTCTTCGCTGGCTACCACTGTTGCAGTCAGTGCATGCTCGGCAATTTCTCGCGCAAGATTGGGACCGGACAGCACGCCAATACGGGCTTGAGGCGCAATGTCTTCGATGATCTGGCTCATCAGTTTGAAGCTCTGCGCTTCGATGCCTTTGGTCAGGCTGACCAGCATCTTGCCGGTCAGGCGCTCTACATGCGGCGCAAGTACGCTGCGCAGCGCGCTCGATGGCAGTGCGACGAAAACCAGTTCGCATTCATCCAGCGTCGCCGTCAGGTCTGTGACTGGTTCAACCAGAGGCAGGATTTTAATGCCTTTGAGGTAGCGAGGGTTCTCGCGATTGACACGAATGGCCTCGGCCTGCTCGGGGTCGCGCATCCATTGGCGGACGGGACGGCCATTCTCCGCCAGCAAGTTGGCCACTGCGGTACCGAAGCTGCCGCCACCTAGAACCGCAACAGGTTGCTGTGTGGTCATAAAGACATCCATTTAGAGCCATCTCATCTGGCGATGGCGGCATTATACGGAGCATGGCGATGGCGGCCAGTGACAACGTTCATTGCTGTGTGTTTCTTGATTGTTAAGGCCTGCGTCTATGATGTAGTGGTTCTTGTGTACATATCCATTTTCGCGGTGAAAGCTGATATTGGTTGCGCTTTTACAGCGCGTCACTTTTGATAGAGCGCAAAAGTAACCAAAACGCTCTTGCCCCACCACTGGGTGCCTCGCTGTCGCTCGGCATACCCGTAATCCGACATTGTTGTGTGGGGCCGCCGCCACCGGCCATCCATGGCCTGAGGCGGCTAAACCGGCATCCCTGCCGGTTTGCCCCACACAACAATATCGAATTCCGGCCGGCGTGGTTTAACGGGGCGCCTAAGATCAAAATCAAAATCAAAAGCAGAGCAGATCAAAGCAGAGCGAAAACGGCAGGATCGCCTCGGACCGGTAGGAGCGAACTTGTTCGCGAGACGTCACTACAACCAACGCATTCGACGTCTGACAAACCGCATCGCAGCCTTCGGCAGCTCCTACAGATCCCCGGCAAACCCACACAACCAGGTCGGCTGTCAGGCCGCCGCGCTTTTGATCTTGATCTGAAGCGCCCCGTTAAACCACGCAGGCCGAACGCAGATTCTGAAACGTGGGCAACCCGGCAAGGATGCCGGGTTAGCCGCACCGGGCCATGGATGGCCCATTGCGGCGGCCCACGGTTCAGGATCTGCGTTCGGGTACACCGAGCGACAGCGAGGTGCCGAGTGGTGGGGTAAAGGCCTTTTGGTTACTTTTGGGCCCCAAAAGTGACGCGCCGTAAGGGCGCAACCAATATCAGCCGTTACCGCAGCAATGGATATGCCCACAAAAACCAACCAACGACACCCCGCGTGGCAATAAGCCGTGTCTCGGTTAACATGCCGGGCATGAATAGAGCGGTAACCGGACGAACACGTATGGACACGCCTGTGGCTTTCTCGAGCAGACTTCTGCGCTGCACTGCAATCGCGGCACTCATGTGGGTGAACTGCGCCACGGCGTCCGCTGCCGATATTTTGCTGACCGCCGCCAGAACCAGCCCGGGCATCCAGAACTTTTTGACCGAGCTGAGCCAGCGCCGCCCGAACGACCAGATACGATTTATCGAAACCGACAAAATGCCGTCCCCCGGCAAAGTCAGCGAACACACCCGACTGGTGCTGCTGGACACCGCAAGCCTGGACTGGCGACTAAGCGACAGCGAAGGCCCGAAGACGCTGGTACTGCGCGTCAGTCGAATCCAGGCCCATGAACGACTGGGTGAAAAGCGCCCTCCTACGTTAAGCCTGCTGTGGAGCGATCCGCCGGTGACACGCCAACTGCTGCTGATCCGGCACCTGCTGCCCGAAGCCAGACAGATCGGCGTACTGTTCAATAATCGAAGCCAGTTCCTGCTAAAAGAATTGCGTCATGCGGCACTGGCCATGGGATTACGGGTGATATCCCAGCCGTGGACACCCAGTGCAGAAAACCAGTCACTGCAGAACCTGCTGATCCGCAGCGACGTATTGCTGGGACTTGATGACCCGGACCTGTACAACGCCAAAACCGCCAAGAACCTGTTGCTCAGCAGCTATGCTCATCAACAGGCACTGCTTGGCCCCAATGCATCATTTGTCAAAGCGGGCAGCCTGGCGAGTACTTACAGCGATGAAATAGATTGGCTGGACACCCTTGACGCGCTGCTCGACAAAACGCCCGAGCAATGGCCCCGGGCGCAGTATCCGCGACACTTCAAAGTCATGAGTAATCCACGCGTGGCCCAGTCCCTTGGCATTATCGCCATCGACGATGCAGCAGTGACCATCAGCCTGAGTCAGGCGGAGCAGCGCCCATGAAGGTTCGTCGTCACTGGGACATCAACACCCGCACACAGATGATCAGTCTCGGTCCCGCGCTACTGCTGACGCTGTTGCTGATCTGCTTCTTTACCTTCGTGCGCATTCAGGATCTGCGCCAGGAACTCAATCACACGGGGCAGTTGATCGCCAACCAGTTGGCACCCGCATCGGAATATGGCGTGATTGTCGGTAACGATGAAGTCCTCAAAAGCCTGATGCGCGCGACGCTATCGACGCCTCACGTGCGCTTTATCGAAGTTCAGGACAGCCTTAACAAGGTATTGGTGTATGTCGAGCAACCCGGTGGTCCTGGAACGCACCCCAAGCAGGTAGAGATATTTCAGGCGCCAATTCGCTCGCAGCAGATCAAGCTGGGCAAGGATTTCCTCGGCAACCACGATGACACCGTCAGCGCCGCTCAGGATTATTTGGGCCGGGTGCTGGTCGGTATGTCCAACGAAGCCTTCAGCGAGCGCCAGCAGGAAATCCTGCTCAAGGCCGGCATTCTTGCGCTGTTCGCATTGCTGTTCACGTTCATTCTCGCAAGACGCCTGGCCTCAAGCCTTTCGCAACCCATCAGTGCAATGGGCGAGGCGGTAAAAGCGATCCAGCAAGGCGATTACCGGACACCGTTGCCCGTACCTGACGACGCGGAGCTGGGTGATCTGGCGCGCCACATCAACAATCTTGCGGCGAACCTGGACAAGGCCAGCCGTGAACAGCAGCGCTTCATTGATCAATTGATTCAGGCCCGCGAAGAAGCGGAACGCGCCAACGGCGCAAAGTCGGACTTTCTGGCGATGATGAGCCACGAACTGCGCACGCCCATGAACGGTGTACTGGGCATGTTGCAGTTGATGGAAACAACGCAGATGACTGAAGAGCAAACCGAATACGCGGCGCTCGCCACCGAATCCACAGAGCATCTGTTACGAGTGATCAACGACATCCTGGACTTTTCCCGTTTCGAGCGGCAATCGCTGGAAATGGAAAACATAGCTTTCAATGTCGCGGATCTGGTCAGCACCTCGAGTCAGGCCTTCAGCCACGATGCGCAGCAACGCAATCTGTTACTGCAATTGCATATCCAGCCCGGGCTTGATCAGTTGCGGGTGCAAGGCGACCCGACCCGTATCCGGCAGATTCTGGTCAATCTGATCGGCAACGCGCTTAAATTTACCGAGCGTGGCAGCGTTGATATTGAGGCTGAATACGAATCGCTGGATGAGGGGCGCATTTTGTTCGCATGCCACGTGCGTGACAGCGGGATCGGTATTCATCACGACCGTCTGGAATCGATGTTCGACGCTTTTCAGCAAGCTGACAGCTCGATCTCCAGACGTTACGGAGGCACGGGACTGGGCCTGCCCATCGCTCGCACATTGGCCGAACGTATGGGCGGAACTCTGCGCGCGCAAAGCACAGAGGGGTCAGGTTCGCTGTTCAGCCTGGAAATCCCGATGGCCCTCGTGCGCGAAACCGTCGACGCGCCAGACAGCACTGAATCCGCAGTGGACACCGATGGTGAGCAACGTAACGTGTTGCTGGTCGAAGACAACGAGGTCAACTGCGCGGTGATTCGCGCCATGCTGCACAACCTCGGTTATCAGGTGGCCGTCGCCAGAGACGGCGCACAGGCAGTCAGCATGGCTGGCAGCGGACAATATGCAGCGATTTTCATGGATTGCCGACTGCCGGTCATGGACGGCTACGAAGCCACGCGCCACATTCGACAATTACCCGGTCTGAGTCAGGTACCGATCATCGCTCTCACCGCCAATGCGTTGCAGGGTGACCGCGACGCCTGTTTACAGGCGGGGATGAGCGACTACCTGGCGAAACCGTTCAAACGTACTGATTTACAGCAGGTTTTGCATAAATGGATTCCCTTTCGGGCAACTGTGACTGGCGATAATTGTTAAATTGCGGCAGTCTTGTCCGCTAAATCGACCTTCGTGGTCGGCTGGATGGCAAATTTCAGTGCACAAGTGTACTTTCATTTCCCTTGTGCTGTGACTTTCACTACAACGCAATAGTCTATGAGTAGGCTGCCGGCAGACCCCTGGCGAGTCAGCCGGCCAGGACTGGCTTCCGGGTCACACGATACCCCGCCCTGCCGCACGAGATTATTGAGGAGCTCGCATGACCAAACAAAACGCCTTTACCCGGGAAGACTTGCTGCGCTGCAGTCGCGGTGAGCTATTCGGCCCAGGTAACGCGCAACTGCCCGCCCCTAACATGCTGATGGTCGATCGGATCACTCATATCAGCGAAGAGGGTGGCAAGTACGGCAAAGGTGAATTGGTCGCTGAGCTGGATATCAATCCGGACCTGTGGTTCTTCGCCTGTCACTTCGAAGGTGACCCGGTAATGCCGGGCTGCCTTGGCCTTGATGCCATGTGGCAGCTGGTTGGCTTTTTCCTCGGCTGGCAGGGTCTGCCAGGCCGTGGTCGCGCACTGGGTTCGGGAGAAGTAAAGTTCTTCGGCCAGGTCTTGCCGACCGCCAAAAAAGTCACCTATAACATCCAGATCAAACGCGTCCTCAAGGGCAAGCTGAACCTGGCCATCGCTGATGGTTCGGTCACTGTCGACGGTCGCGAAATCTACACCGCCGAAGGCCTTCGCGTCGGCGTATTCACCTCCACTGACAACTTCTAAGGGTTATCCGCATGCGCCGCGTCGTTATCACTGGTCTGGGCATCGTTTCGTGCCTGGGCAATGACAAAGAGACCGTCTCCGCCAACCTGCGTGCAAGCCGCCCTGGCATCCGTTTCAATCCGGAATATGCCGAAATGGGTCTGCGTAGCCAGGTTTCCGGCTCCATTGACCTCAACCTTGAAGAGCTGATCGATCGCAAGATCTTTCGCTTCGTGGGTCACGCGGCAGCTTATGCCTACCTGGCCATGAAAGACGCCATCACTGATTCGGGCCTCACCGAGGAGCAAGTCTCCAATCCGCGTACCGGCCTGATCGCTGGCAGCGGTGGTGCATCGACCCTGAACCAGATGGAAGCGCTGGATATCCTGCGCGAAAAAGGCGTCAAGCGCGTTGGCCCGTACCGCGTTACGCGGACCATGAGCAGCACGGTTTCCGCTTGCCTGGCCACGCCATTCAAGATCAAGGGCCTGAACTACTCCATCGCCTCTGCCTGCGCCACCAGTGCTCACTGCATTGGTACCGCCATGGAACAGATTCAGATGGGCAAGCAGGACATCGTGTTTGCCGGTGGTGGTGAAGAGGAGCACTGGAGCCAGTCGTTCCTGTTCGACGCCATGGGCGCACTGTCCAGCAAGCGCAATGACACCCCGGAACAGGCTTCCCGCGCTTACGACGCAGACCGTGATGGCTTCGTCATCGCTGGCGGTGGCGGCATGGTCGTTGTAGAAGAGCTGGAACATGCTCTGGCTCGCGGCGCCAAGATCTACGCTGAAATCGTGGGCTACGGCGCTACTTCCGACGGCTACGACATGGTCGCGCCGAGCGGCGAAGGTGCAATCCGCTGCATGCAGATGGCCCTGTCCACCGTTGAAGGCCCGATCGACTACCTGAACACTCACGGCACTTCGACTCCGGTCGGCGACGCCAAAGAGATGGAAGGCGTTCGTGAAGTGTTCGCTGGCAAGGCTCCGGCCATCAGCTCCACCAAGAGCTTGTCGGGTCACTCCCTGGGCGCCGCAGGCGTTCACGAAGCGATCTACTGCATGCTGATGATGGAAGGCAACTTCATCGCGGGTTCGGCCAACATCGACGAACTGGACCCGGTTGTCGCTGACATGCCGATCCTGCTCAAGACCCAGGAAGATGCAAAGATCGACCAGGTCATGAGCAACAGCTTCGGCTTCGGTGGCACCAACGCTACCCTGGTCATGAAGCGCTGGCAGGGCAAGTAATTCCGCCCTTGCTGTAGATGCAGCTTCAGCTGTGTAAAAAGGCGCCTTTCGAGGCGCCTTTTTTATGAGCACCGATTTTATAGGCCGAGTAAACACTATGCGGGTAGGATATTTTCTTTTACCTACAGCCGAGGCCGCCATGTCTGTCATCGTCAGCACCGTTAGCCCTGACGGATTTCGCCACAAGATCGACATCAACCGGCAGCACGAAATATTCACTGACCTGCCTGTTGAGCTGGGTGGCGAAAACTCCGCGCCCTCCCCTCACGATTACTTCGATGCAGCGCTGGCCTCGTGCAAGACACTGACAGTAAAGCTGTACGCGAAGCAGCATGACATCCCGTTGACTGGCGTCACCGTCAAGGTCACTCACGACGACAGTGAGGAAAGACAGGCAAAGTACCGCCTGAACGTAGAACTATCCCTGGAAGGGGCTCTCAGCGAACAACAGCGCACGGTATTGTACCGCATCGCGGATCGCTGCCCCGTCCATAAGCTGATGACCACCGCCGAGATCACTATCAACACCCAACTGGTCTGACTGCCGAGAACCGCCTGATGCTTACCATCAAACCCCGCGCCGAAGACGTGGAAGGCCAGCCGATACTGCGCCCCCTGCCCTCAGCCAGGTGCCGCAGTGTCGGCCCGTTTGTATTTTTCGATCACATGCTGGAAACGGAATATGCGCCGGGCAAAGGCATTGATATTCGCCAACACCCGCATATTGGCCTGTCGACGCTGACGTATCTGTTCGAGGGCCGCCTCCTGCACAAGGACAGCCTCGGCAGCGATCAGCAAGTGACACCAGGTGACGTCAGCTGGATGACCTCCGGCGCAGCCATCGCACACATCGAGCGCACGCCTGCCGACCTCATAGCCAGCGGCTCGCGCATGCACGGTTTGCAGGTGTGGCTGGCTTCGCCCAAGCCACATGAGCAGGGCGAAGGTCATTACAGCCTTCACCCGGCCAGCAGTCTGCCTGTCACTGACAACCCTGGTATTCAGATAAGGATGATTGCCGGAACCGGCTTTTGCCTGACCTCCCCGGTGCCGGTGCTGTCGCCGACGCTCTATGCCGAGCTGCACATGCAAAACGCGACGACTTTGCTCATCCCTGATGAACATGAAGAACGTGCGCTGTATGTGCTCAGCGGTGAAGCGTCAGTGGACGGCGAAGCAGTGGAAGCCAGAACATTGGTGGTTCTGGAGCCAGGCAAAGAAGTGAATCTGTGTGCGGAGAGTGAGTGTCACGCGGTGCTGATTGGCGGCGCACCACTGGATGGGCCACGGCGCATGAACTGGAATTTCGTCGCCAGTGATCAGGAACTGATCGAACAGGCAAGAACCCGCTGGGCAGCTGGAGACTGGCCGACAGTGCCTGGGGAGATTGGCAGGATTGAGCTGCCATAAAGCACCGGTAGGAGCGAACTTGTTCGCGAGGTTGGGCCTGCGTATCAAGGAACATCGCCTCGCGAACAAGTTCGCTCCTACCGTTATTCAGTCTCGCGTGTCAGCCTTTGAACACTTCATCCAGCAGGTTATGCATCGACACAAAGGCGCGCTTGGCGGTCTTTTCGTCGTACTGCATCATGCCCGGCGTTTGTGCGTGAGGGTCGGTGAACGAATGCACGGCCCCGCCGTAGCTCAGCAACTGCCAGTCCACACCCGCAGCATTCATTTCGGCTTCGAAAGCTGGCAATTGCTCTTTCGGCACCAATGGATCCGACGCACCGTGCAGTACCAGCACCGCACCCTTGATGTTTTTCGCATCAGCCGGGTTCGGCGTATCCAGCGTGCCGTGGAATGACACAGCTGCTTTCAGGTTAGCGCCGGTACGCGCCAGCTCAAGGGAGCAGCAACCGCCGAAACAGAAACCGAAAGTAGCGACTTTATCAGCGTCAACCGGTGCGTCCGTCTGGGCCAGCAATTGATCCAGTGCAGCCTGCATACGCTTGCGCAGCAGTGCACGGTCATCCTTGAGCGGCATCATCGCAGCGCCAGCCTCATCGTTGTTCTGCGGGCGCGTACCTTGACCGTAAAGGTCGGCCAGGAACACTACATAACCCTGCTCTGCTACCGCCTGTGCAATTTTCTCGGCGCCTTCGGTTACACCCATCCAGTTTGGGGCCATCAACAGACCGGGACGTGACGAAGCGTCACCCGAGTCGAATACCAAACGGCTCTCGAAAGGTTGACCGTCGATCTGGTACACCACTGAACTCACGGAAACGTTGCTGCTCATCGTTGACTCCTCAAGTAATGAAAGACAAATGGGTGGAGCACAATCAGAAAACCCGCCGAAGCGGGTTTTCTTTGACTCGGAATATTAAACCGACAACTCGACCAATAACTTGTTCAGACGGCGCACGTAAGCCGCCGGGTCCTTCAAGCTATCACCGGCCGCAAGCGCAGCCTGATCGAACAGGATGTGCGACAGGTCACCAAAGCGCTCTTCACTCTGCTCGGCATCCAGCTTGCCGATCAGCGGATGCGCCGGGTTGAATTCGAAGATTGGCTTGGAGTCCGGAACCTTCTGCCCGCTGGCTTCGAGAATCTGACGCATCTGCAAGCCAAGGTCGGCCTCGCCAATGGCCAGGATCGCCGGAGAGTCGGTCAGACGATGAGAAACCCGAACTTCGCTGACAGATTCGCCCAGCGCCGCTTTCAAACGCTCGATCAGGCCTTCTTTATCCTTGGCGATTTCTTCCTGGGCTTTCTTGTCCTCTTCGGAATCAAGCTTGCCCAGATCCAGATCACCGCGTGCCACATCAACAAAACCTTTGCCATCGAAATCGCTGAGGTAGCTCATCAGCCACTCATCGATACGGTCGGTAAGCAGCAACACTTCGATGCCTTTCTTGCGGAAGACTTCAAGGTGCGGGCTGTTCTTGACCTGTGCGTAGGTTTCACCGGTGAGGTAGTAAATCTTGTCCTGACCTTCCTTGGCGCGAGCTAGGTATTCGGCCAGAGAAACGACTTGCTCGCCGCCCTCTTCGTGAGTCGAAGCGAAACGCAGCAGACCTGCAATTTTCTCTTTGTTGGCGAAGTCTTCTGCCGGGCCTTCTTTCATGACCTGACCGAAGTTTTTCCAGAAGCCTTTGTATTGCTCAGGCTCGTTTTTCGCCAGTTTTTCCAGCATGTCCAGGACACGCTTGGTCAACGCCGATTTCATTGAATCGATGATCGGGTCTTTCTGCAGAATTTCACGGGAAACGTTCAGGGACAGGTCATTGGAATCGACCACGCCTTTGACGAAGCGCATGTAAAGCGGCAGGAACGACTCAGCCTGATCCATGACGAACACGCGCTGAACGTACAGCTTCAGGCCACGCGGCGCTTCACGCTGATACAGGTCGAACGGCGCACGAGCAGGCACGTACAACAGCGAGGTGTATTCCAGCTTGCCTTCAACCTTGTTATGGCTCCAGCTCAGCGGGTTCTCGAAGTCGTGGGCGACGTGCTTGTAGAACTCCTGATACTCCTCGTCCTTCACCTCGGTGCGAGGACGGGTCCAGAGCGCGCTGGCGCGGTTGACGGTTTCCCACTCGAGAGCCGGAGCTTCTTCGCCTTCGGCAGCAGCGGATTCTTTCGGCAGCTCGATTGGCAACGCGATGTGGTCGGAGTATTTCTTGATGATGTTGCGCAGACGGTAGCCGTCCGCAAACTCGTCTTCACCGCTCTTCAGGTGCAGAACGATACGAGTACCGCGCTCGGCCTTCTCGACGTTGGCAACTTCAAACTCGCCTTCGCCTTTGGAAGACCAGTGCACGCCTTCGCTGGCAGGTGTGCCAGCGCGACGGCTGAATACTTCAACCTGATCGGCAACGATGAAGGCCGAATAGAAGCCCACACCGAACTGACCGATCAAGTGCGAATCTTTTTTCTGATCGCCAGACAGGTTTTTCATGAAATCGGCGGTGCCGGACTTGGCGATGGTCCCCAGGTGGGTGATCACATCGTCACGGTTCATACCGATACCGTTGTCTTCCAGCGTGACGGTTTTCGCTTCCTTGTCGAAGCTCACGCGAATTTTCAGCTCAGCGCCGCCTTCGAGCAGGTCCGGTTTGGACAGTGCTTCGAAGCGCAGTTTATCGACGGCGTCAGAGGCGTTAGAGATCAACTCGCGAAGGAAGATTTCCTTGTTGGAATACAGCGAGTGGATCATGAGGTGCAGCAGCTGCTTTACCTCGGTCTGGAAGCCCAGGGTTTCCTTTTGAGTTTCCACACTCATGGTCATCAAACTCCAATCAGATGGCATAAGCCGCCAGACACAAGCCGGAACCGGTGTCTGGCGGCGGGTTGTCATCAAAGTGGGGGCTGGGTCTCGGATTTCAAGGGCTTACCCGATTCGATCGACAAGTCGTCAATTTTCAAATGCGCTCGCACCGTGACAACCAGCTCTACAGCAAGGGCGCGCAGTGACCGCGACATTCGTCATCCGCATCAATGGGGAGCGCGCGCACAGGGAAGACAATTGCACTTGAGACAGGCGCGCATAACCCCAGCATCGGCCCACCTATGATTTTCTCGGAATAAGCCAGCGCCCGCGTGATGCCATTTGTGTACACACCGATTAACAGCAATACAGACGCCTGACAGTGGCCAATCCAGAAAGAAAAAACGCTGACACGCTCAAACACGGGGCTTTCACCCGTCAGGCTCACAACCTCTTTCATATTTTCATCAAAAGTTAATGTGATATCCCGCAGCCCGCGTGATTGTGCGCCTTGCATACACATCCAACTCGCGAAAAAAAGAGTTGGAACTTAACTTAATCCGCAAGGCTCTTAGGCTCGTAGATATTCAATAAGGAGAAACACCCCATGCGCAATACTTTAGCTTATGCCTTGATGCTCTCTGCCACCTTGGGCCTTGCCGCTTGCGACAAGAAATCCGAGAACACTCAACAAGATGCGAACAAAGCCGCTCAAGAATCTCAGGAGTCGATGCAAAAGGCTCAGGACAAAGTGAACGACGCGGCTAAAGAAAGTCAGGAAGCCGCTCAGAAGAATGCCGAGGCGGACGCACAGCGCGCCCAGGAAGCTGGCAAGACGACTCAAGATCCAGCGACTACCAAGTAAGCCGAAAAGTTTCCCCGACTTTTCATATAATAAAGCCCGCCATGAGCGGGCTTTATTAGTTACGAGTTTAATACACTCGCCTGTCGATAGTTTTCTGAACGTTTACCACACGCCATTAAACATCAGGCCAACGCGTCGTTGCGCTTGCCGATAATCCGGTCACAGACAAATGCTACGCACAGAACAATGACGGCCGGGATCAGCCAGGCCAACCCCTGATCGCTAAGGGGCAAGTTGCTCAAGGCATGAGGCAGGTAATCTTTGAAACCGGCGCCTTTGATCGCATCAATCAGACCGAACACAAACGCCACCAGCATCACCGGCGCGACGATACGAGCCTGTGAATACCAGAAGTTTTTGCAGAAACTCAGCGCGACCAGAACGATGCAGGGCGGATAGATCGCCGTCAGTACCGGAATCGAGAACAGAATCAGTTTGGTCAGACCCAGATTGGAAACCAGCAACGAGAACGCTGCCAGAATTATCACCAAGGTTTTGTACGACAATGGCAGTACCTTGGCGAAATACTCGGCACAGGCGCACGTCAGGCCCACGGCGGTGACCAGACAGGCCAGCGAGATAAGCACCGCAAGGAAACCGCTCCCCAGCGAACCGAAGGTATGCTGCACGTAGGCATGCAACACCGCCGCACCATTACTCGCCCCTGCTGCGACGGCATGACTGCCGGAACCCAGACGGAACAGACTGATGTAAACCAGCGCCAGCCCTACCCCGGCAATCAAACCGGCAATAATCGCGTAACGGGTGATCAGACGCGGCGACTCCACGCCTCTTGAGCGAATGGCGTTGACGATGACAATGCCGAACACCAGTGCACCCAGGGTATCCATGGTCAGGTAGCCATTGATAAAGCCTTGGGAAAACGGTGCTGCGACATAGGCGGGCTCAGCGACACCGATGTCTCCTGCGGGCAGTGCGAAAGCTGCAATCCCCAGCACCGCCAGCGCGATTATTTTCAGCGGTGCAAGGAAGCGCCCTACTGTGTCCAGCAATCGGCCTGGGTAAAACGACACCCACAGCACAATCAGGAAATACACGAGGCTGTAGAGAAACAACGCAGTGGCGCTGTCTCCAGTCAGCGGCGCGAGCCCGACTTCGAACGATACAGTCGCCGTGCGCGGTGTGGCGAACAGTGGCCCTACGGACAGATAGCAAACTGCGGCGAGGATACTGCCAGCGACCTTGCCTATGGGGCTACTGAGCGCATCCATCGCGCCACCGACCTTGGCCAGCGCGATGACGGTGACCACGGGCAGACCGACTGCCGTGACCAGAAAGCCTAACGCGGCCATCCATACATTCGGCCCGGCCTGCAGACCTACGATGGGCGGGAAGATGATGTTGCCAGCCCCTACGAACAGGGCAAACGTCATGAAACCCAGTGCCAGGATGTCCTGACCTTTCAACACTTTCATTGAGAAAACCACACTTCAGAATCGGAATTGGAGGGCGACTTCCCGTTGAGTGGGGGAAATTCATGCCGGTCCTTTTAGGACGAGCCGCTGTGCGGCGGCTCCTTGTGAGACCCGCGATGCACAAAATGGCGGCTAGCCTAACCAATTTGCGTGTTTATTGCACTAATAGAGGGCGAAGCGGCCGATGAACGCACGGTTGGGGGGTTTGGTTTATCTTGCACCGGTTGTTTTTGTGTACATATCCGTTTTTGGGGTAACGGCTGATATTGGTTGCGCTTTTACAGCGCCTCACTTTTGATGGAGCGCAAAAGTAAGCAAAACGCTCTTGCCCCACCACTGGGTGCCTCGCTGTCGCTCGGCATACCCGTAATCCGACATTGCTGCGTGGGGCCGCCGCCACCGGCCATCCATGGCCTGAGGCGGCTAAACCGGCATCCCTGCCGGTTTACCCCACGCAGCAAGGTCGAATTCCGGCCGGCGTGGTTTAACGGGGCGCTTAAGATCAAAATCAAAAGCAGAGCGAAACGAAAACAGAGGGATCGCCTCGGACCGGTAGGAGCGAACTTGTTCGCGAGACGTCACCACAACCAACGCATTCGGCGTCTGGCAAACCGCTTCGCAGCCTTCGGCAGCTCCTACAGAAAATCGGTAAGTTCACAAATCAGGTCGGCTGTCAGGCCGCCGCGCTTTTGATTTTGATCTTGGGCGCCCCGTTAAACCACGCTGGCCGCCCGCAGATTCTGAACCGTGGGTAACCCGGCAGGGATGCCGGGTTAGCCGCATTGGGCCATGGATGGCCCGTTGCGGCGGCCCACGGTTCAGGATCTGCGGGCGGGTACACCGAGCGACAGCGAGGTGCCAAGTGGTGGGGCAAGAGCCTTTTGCTTACTTTTGGGCTCCTTTCAAAAGTGAGGCGCTGTAAAAGCGCAACCAATACAAGCAGTTACCGAATACCAGATATGCCCACAATCCAAATACGAGAAGATATATCACCCCCTCCACAACGCACAAAGGCCACCCGAAGGTGGCCTTTGTGTAGTCGGTCAATCAAATAAGCAGATGCTTATTTTTTGACTTCCCAACCAGTCAGCTCAGCCAAAGCCTTGCCGATGTCTGCCAGCGAACGCACGGTTTTAACACCTGCGTCTTGCAGCGCAGCGAATTTCTCGTCTGCAGTGCCTTTGCCGCCAGAGATGATTGCGCCAGCATGGCCCATGCGCTTGCCCGGAGGAGCAGTCACACCAGCGATGTAGGAAACAACCGGCTTGGTCACGTGTGCCTTGATGTAGGCAGCCGCTTCTTCTTCAGCTGAACCGCCGATCTCACCGATCATCACGATCGCTTCGGTCTTCGGGTCTTCCTGGAACAGCTTCAGGATGTCGATGAAGTTGGAGCCAGGGATCGGGTCACCACCGATACCAACACAGGTCGACTGACCGAAACCGGCGTCAGTGGTCTGCTTAACAGCTTCGTAAGTCAGGGTGCCGGAACGCGACACGATGCCTACTTTGCCTGGCAAGTGAATGTGACCTGGCATGATGCCGATCTTGCACTCGCCCGGAGTGATAACGCCTGGGCAGTTTGGACCGATCAGGACCACACCCAGCTCGTCACACTTGACCTTGGCTTCCAGCATATCGATGGTCGGGATGCCTTCGGTGATGCAGACGATCAGCTTGATACCGCCGAACGCCGCTTCAAGGATGGAGTCCTTGCAGAACGGAGCTGGAACGTAGATAACCGAAGCAGTTGCGCCGGTTTTGTCTACTGCTTCTTGCACAGTGTTGAACACTGGCAGATTCAGGTGAGTGGTGCCACCTTTGCCTGGAGTAACGCCGCCAACCATTTTGGTGCCGTAGGCAATGGCTTGCTCGGAGTGGAAAGTACCCTGCGAACCAGTGAAGCCCTGGCAGATTACTTTGGTGTCTTTATTGATCAGGACGCTCATTACTTGCCCTCCGCAGCTTTGACAACTTGTTGAGCAGCGTCGGTCAGGCTGGTAGCCGCGATGATGTTCAAACCGCTTTCTGCCAGTACTTTAGCGCCCAGTTCAGCGTTGTTACCTTCAAGGCGAACAACAACCGGGATTTTCACGCCGACTTCTTTCACTGCACCGATGATGCCTTCGGCAATCATGTCGCAACGAACGATGCCGCCGAAGATGTTGACCAGAACTGCAGCGACGTTGGTGTCGGACAGAATGATCTTGAACGCTTCGGTAACGCGTTCCTTGGTTGCACCACCGCCTACGTCGAGGAAGTTGGCTGGCTTGCCGCCATGCAGGTTGACGATGTCCATGGTACCCATGGCCAGGCCAGCACCGTTGACCATGCAGCCGATGTTACCTTCCAGTGCCACGTAGTTCAGTTCGAACTTGGCAGCGTGGGCTTCGCGCGGGTCATCTTGCGATGGATCGTGGAAAGCCTTCAGCTTTGGCTGACGGTACATGGCGTTGGCGTCGATGTTGATCTTGGCGTCGAGGCAGTGCAGATCGCCGTCAGCCTTGATGACCAGCGGGTTCACTTCCAGCAGGGCCAGATCGTGGTCCTGGAACAGCTTGGCCAGACCGGTGAAGATCTTGGCGAACTGGGAAACCTGCTTGCCTTCCAGACCTAGCTGGAATGCCAGATCGCGACCCTGGAATGGCTGAGCGCCAACCAGTGGATCGATCGTGGCCTTGAGGATTTTCTCAGGAGTGTCGTGAGCGATCTTCTCGATGTCCACGCCACCTTCGGTGGAAGCCATGAACACGATACGACGGCTGGAACGATCCACTACAGCGCCGAGATACAGCTCTTTAGCGATGTCGGTGCAGGATTCAACCAGGATCTTGGTCACTGGCTGACCGTTGGCGTCAGTCTGGTAAGTTACCAGACGCTTGCCCAACCATTGCTGGGCGAACGCTGCAGCGTCTTCTTTGCTGCGAACCAGCTTTACGCCGCCCGCTTTACCGCGACCACCCGCGTGAACCTGGGCTTTGACAACCCACTCGGTCCCGCCAATTTTATCGCAAGCTTCTGCTGCTGCTTCCGGGGTGTCTACTGCGTAGCCTTTGGATACTGGCAGACCGTACTCAGCGAACAGCTGCTTACCCTGATACTCGTGAAGATTCATGCTTATTACCGTCTTCGTTAGGTACTGCGCATTCGGTGCTGCACGTCTGGCGTGCCGCACCACCTGTGACCGATACCCCGGGCAATCCCTTCAGGGAGAGTCCGGAGGTCGAGTCCGGCGGACATTCCGCGGTGAGTCTTGCTCGCAAGGCTCACGACGGGCAGTCCGTCGTGGTTTCTCTTGTTGTCTTAACGCTTTTTGCGGTTCTGGATGTGGATGGCACCGCCATTCACGGCCAGAGCAGCTTCATGCAATGCTTCGGAAAGCGTCGGATGGGAGAAGACCATCATGCCGATGTCTTCGGCACTGCTGCCGAATTCCATCGCGATCGCGCCCTGCTGTACCAGCTCGGCAGCGCTAGGACCAATAACGTGAACGCCCAGAACACGGTCAGTCTTGGCGTCGGCAATGATCTTGACGAAGCCGCCCGTGTCGTTGGCTGCCATGGCACGGCCGCTGGCTGCGAACGGGAAGGTGCCGACGTTAACTTCAACGCCTTCGCTCTTCAAGGTCTGTTCGGTTTTACCCACCCATGCGATTTCCGGGTGCGTATAGATGACCGAAGGAATCAGATTGTAGTTCATCTGAGCCTTATGGCCCTTGATGCGCTCGACAACCATGATGCCTTCTTCAGAAGCCTTGTGGGCCAGCATCAGACCACGAACCACGTCGCCGATGGCGTAAACGCCAGGAACGCTGGTGGTGCAGTAGTCATCAACGTAGATGAAACCACGCTCATCCAGGTCCACGCCGCTGTCGGAAGCGAGCAGATCAGTCGTCACAGGACGACGACCAACGGCCACGATCAGGCGGTCGAAAGTGATCGACTGCTCGCCCGCTGCGTCGGTGTAGCTGACCACAACTTCTTCGCCTTCGACTTTCGAACCGGTGACGCGAGCGCCCAGCTTGATGTCCAGGCCTTGCTTGGTGAAGGTCTTCAGGGCTTCTTTGGAAACAGCTTCGTCAGCGGCAGGGATGAATTTCTCCAGCGCTTCCAGAACAGTAACCTGAGCCCCCAGACGAGCCCATACGGAACCCAGTTCCAGGCCGATAACGCCAGCGCCGATCACGCCCAGACGTTGTGGAACCTGTTGGAATTCCAGAGCGCCAGTCGAATCAACGATGACTTTCTGATCGACCGGCGCCGGTGGAATGTCAATCGGACGCGAACCGGAAGCCAGGATCACGTGATCCGCTTCGATGATTTCAACAGTGCCATCAGCAGCGGTCAGCTCGACTTTCTTGCCGGCCAGCAGTTTGCCGTGGCCTTGCAGAGTGGTCACGCCATTGGCTTTGAACAGGCTGGCAACGCCGCCGGTCAGGCCTTTGACGATGTTGGCTTTGCGGCCAACCATGGCCGGCACGTCCATGCTGACTTCGGAAGTCGAAATACCATGGATCGAGAAGCCATTTTTGGCTTCATAGAACTTCCAGGAGCTGTCCAGCAGCGCCTTGGACGGAATGCAACCCACGTTCAGGCAAGTACCGCCAAGGGCCAGCTTGCCCTCCTTGTCCTGATACTTCTCGATGCAGGCAGTCTTGAGACCAAGTTGCGCAGCCTTGATGGCGGCAACATAACCGCCAGGGCCTGCGCCAATCACTACCACGTCGAATTTCTGGGACATAACAAAGAGTTCCTCTTTAGCTGCGAGCTTTAAGCTACAGGCTGCAAGCTGGCCTGTGATGTATTACAGACGAGCGTTGCAACCTGTTCATTAGGATGTAGCGACGGCCAAAGCTTCAGCGCCAGACTGCTTTTACTTGCAGCTTGACGCTTGCGGCTTGCAGCTGTCGTGAATCAGATATCCAGCAGCAGACGAGCTGGATCTTCCAGCAGGTTCTTGATGGTCACCAGGAACGTCACAGCTTCTTTACCATCGATCAAACGGTGATCGTAGGACAGAGCCAGGTACATCATTGGACGAATCACAACCTGACCATTGACCGCCATCGGGCGCTGAATGATGTTGTGCATGCCCAGAATGGCCGCTTGTGGCGGGTTGACGATCGGCGTCGACATCATCGAACCAAAAGTACCACCGTTAGTGATGGTGAAGGTACCACCGGTCATTTCGTCGATGGACAGCTTACCGTCACGGGCTTTCTTGCCGAAGGTAGCGATGCCGCCTTCGATTTCAGCCAGGCTCATCTGCTCTGCGTTACGCAGAACCGGAACCACCAGACCACGGTCGCTGGAAACCGCAACACCGACGTCGGCATAGCCGTGATAAACGATGTCGGAACCGTCGATCGATGCGTTGACTGCCGGGAAGCGTTTCAGCGCTTCGGTAGTAGCCTTGACGAAGAACGACATGAAGCCCAGGCGTACGCCATTGTTGGACTTCTCGAACAGGTCCTTGTACTTCGAGCGCAGCGCCATGACTTCAGTCATGTCGACTTCGTTGAAAGTGGTCAGCATCGCCATGTTCGATTGAGCTTCAACCAGACGCTTGGCAACGGTGGCACGTACGCGAGTCATCGGTACGCGCTTCTCGGTGCGGTCGCCAGCAGCGACGACTGGAGCAGCGGCAGCGGCTGGCTTGGCGGCAGGTGCAGCAGCAGGCGCGGACTTCTTGGCTTCAACAGCAGCAACCACGTCTTCCTTGGTCACACGGCCGTCTTTACCAGTGCCTTTGACGCTGGCGAGGTTGATGCCGTTTTCTTCAGCCAGTTTGCGAGCAGCAGGAGCAGCAACCGAATCTTCGTCGCCAGCAGCTGGAGCAGCGGCCGGGGCAGCTGCTTGAGCCGGAGCAGCAGCAGGTGCAGCAGCGGCAGCCGGAGCAGCAGATGCAGTAGCGCCACCGTCCAGAGTTGCGATCAGCTCGTTGGAGAGGACGATTTCGCCCTCGCCTTTCACGATCGATGCCAGCACGCCGTCAGCTTCAGCCAGTACTTCGAGGACAACTTTGTCAGTCTCGATGTCAACCAGCAGCTCGTCACGTTTTACCGCTTCGCCCGGCTGTTTGTGCCACTTGGAAATGGTGCCGTCGGCAACTGATTCCGGGAAAGAGGGGGCTTTGATCTCGATAGCCATTATCTGTAATTCCTTAATTCGGTTTCTAATGCGCGAAGGCGTTAAACAGTGAAGGCATCTTGCAGCAGTTTTTCCTGCTGCTCGGCGTGCATCGAAGCGTAACCACATGCAGGCGCTGCAGAGGCGTCACGACCGGCATACTCGAGGACGAGGTTGCGGTTGTGATTGCCAACGCTGCGACGCAAGTGGTGCTGGCTGCTATACCACGCACCCTGGTTCATCGGTTCTTCCTGGCACCACACTACATTCTGCAGGTTGGTGTAAGGCGCAATCGCCTCCATCAGGTCGTCTTCCGGGAACGGGTACAGCTGCTCGATACGCACGATGGCGATATCTTCGCGGCCTTCGGCACGGCGTTTTTCCAGCAGGTCGTAGTAAACCTTACCGCCGCACAGCACCAGACGGGTCACCTTGGCGGCATCGAGGGTGTCGATTTCCGGGATCACGGTCTGGAACGAACCTTCGGCGAGATCTTCCAGGGTAGAAACGGCCAGCTTGTGACGCAGCAACGACTTTGGCGTCAGGACGATCAGCGGCTTACGCAGCGGACGGATGACCTGACGGCGCAGCAAGTGGTAGATCTGCGCCGGTGTAGTCGGTACGCACACCTGAATGTTGTGCTCGGCACAACCCTGCAGGTAACGCTCAAGACGTGCCGACGAGTGCTCTGGCCCCTGCCCTTCATAACCGTGAGGCAGCAACATGGTCAGACCGCACAGACGGCCCCACTTGTGCTCGCCGCTGGTGATGAACTGGTCGATAACCACTTGCGCACCGTTGGCGAAATCGCCGAACTGGGCTTCCCAGATAACCAGCGCATCTGGCTGAGTCGTCGAGTAGCCGTATTCGAATGCCAGCACGGCTTCTTCCGAGAGGAAGGAGTCATACAGATCGAAACGTGGCTGACCGGCATACAGATTCTGCAGCGGGATGTAAGTCCCGGCGTCTTTCTGATTGTGCAACACAGCGTGACGGTGCGAGAACGTACCGCGGCCGATGTCCTGACCCGTCATGCGGATCGGGTGACCTTCGAACGCCAGGGTTGCGTACGCCATGGTTTCGGCGTAACCCCAGTTGATCGGCAGGCCGCCAGCTTGCATCTTCTGACGGTCTTCGTAGATTTTCTGAACCTGACGCTGAACCACAAAACCTTCTGGCAGCTCCATCAGCTTGGCTGACAGTTCCTGCAGAGTCTTGAGGTCAAAGCGGGTGTCGTGACGTGCAGTCCAGGCGTGACCCAGATACGGACGCCAGTCCACGAACAGCTCTTTGTTTGGCTCTTTGACCAGACTTTTCACAACATGCAGACCGTTGTCCAGCGCGTTGCGGTAGTCGTCGATCTTGGCCTGTACGCGAGCCTCGTCCAGAACGCCGGCCTTGATCAGGCTTTCGGCATACAGCTCACGCGTGGTGCGCTGCTTGGTGATTTGCTGGTACATCAGAGGCTGAGTGCCGCTCGGCTCATCCGCTTCGTTGTGACCGCGACGACGGTAGCAGACCAGATCGATAACCACGTCACGCTTGAACTGCATGCGGTAGTCGATAGCCAGTTGGGTCACGAAAACGACGGCTTCAGGGTCATCACCATTCACATGGAGAATCGGCGCCTGAATCATCTTGGCAACGTCGGTGGCGTACTCGGTGGAACGCGAGTCCAGCGGGTTGCTGATGGTGAAACCCACCTGGTTGTTGATGACAATGTGGATCGTGCCACCCGTCTTGAAGCCGCGAGTCTGCGACATCTGGAAGGTTTCCATGACCACGCCCTGCCCTGCAAAAGCAGCATCACCGTGGAGGGAAATTGGCAGAACCTTGTCACCGTTCGGATCGTTACGACGATCCTGACGGGCGCGAACCGAACCTTCAACCACCGGAGAGACGATCTCCAGGTGAGACGGGTTGAACGCCATGGCGAGGTGAACTTCGCCGCCAGTGGTCATTACGTTCGAGGAGAAGCCCTGGTGGTATTTAACGTCACCGGAACCCAGCTCGACTTTCTTCTTGCCTTCGAACTCGTCGAACAACTCGCGCGGGTTTTTGCCGAAGGTATTGACCAGCACGTTCAGACGGCCACGGTGGGCCATACCGATAACGATTTCCTTGGTGCCATAAGAACCAGAACGCTGGATCAACTCGTCCAGCATCGGGATCAGGCTCTCGCCACCTTCCAGACCGAAGCGCTTGGTGCCCGGATACTTGGTGCCCAGATACTTCTCAAGACCCTCTGCCGCGGTGACGCGCTCGAGCAGATGGCTCTGAATTTCGGCAGAGAAAGCAGGACGGCCACGGACACTCTCAAGACGCTGCATGAACCAGTTGCGCTGCTCGGAATCCACGATGTGAGTGAATTCGGCGCCGATGGTGCGGCAATATGTCTTATGTAGGGCGTCCTGGATTTCACGTAGGCTCGCTTCCTCTTTGCCAATGAACAAGTCACCGGCACGGAAAGTGGTATCCAGGTCAGCGTTGGTCAACCCATAGTGATTGATCGACAGGTCAGCTGGCGCCGTACGTTGCCACAGCCCCAGCGGGTCGAGCTGGGCAGCCTGATGGCCGCGCATACGGTAAGCCTGGATGAGCCGCAGTACTTCGACCTGCTTCTTTTCATGCTCGCTGCTCACGCTGCCGGCGGATACCGGTTGGGCGCGGCGCTGGTTTTTCGCCAGCAACACGAAATGATCGCGAATCGTCGAGTGCGATACATCGGTGGCAGAGTTGCCGTCAGCGGGCAACTTCTGAAAGTAGGTGCGCCATTCCTCTGGCACAGCGTTAGGGTCGTGCAGGTAGAGCTCATAGAGCTCTTCCACATAGGCAGCGTTACCACCGGAAAGGTGGGCACTGTTCCACATGCGCTGCATCACGCTTTCTTGCATGCTTGGTCACCCTCGGTAAGGGGACACCACCGGCGAAGACACCACAGCAAACCTGAGATAGTCATGTGCAGCGACTGTATCAAGCCACTTAGGATCACGCAGATAGTCCGGGTACCAGCCCGGATGCCCCTGCTGGTCTTATTTCTTCAAAATAAGAGCCGCAGCGTTACTCGCTGCTGCTCAGGTTAAAACTACGGCGCCGGTTGAAGCCTGCGCCGCAGCGGTTACGGGTATTACGGCATTACGATGTAACAGTCAAATCAGACGCCGTTTTGCAGAAGCATGTTGCGCACGTGACCGATAGCCTTGGTTGGGTTAAGACCCTTCGGACAAACGTTGACGCAATTCATGATCCCGCGGCAGCGGAATACGCTGAACGGGTCATCCAGCGAAGCCAGACGCTCGGCGGTCTTGTTGTCACGGCTGTCAGCCAGGAAACGATAGGCTTGCAGCAGTGCAGCTGGACCGAGGAACTTGTCCGGGTTCCACCAGAAGGACGGGCAGGAAGTCGAGCAGCAAGCGCATAGAATGCACTCGTACAGACCATCCAGCTTCTCACGCTCTTCAGGAGTCTGAAGACGTTCGATGGCCGGAGCCGGGGTATCGTTCAACAGATATGGCTTAACCTTCTCGTACTGCTTGTAGAAGATGCTCATATCAACAACCAGGTCACGTATCACAGGCAAACCAGGCAGTGGACGCACCACCAGCTTGTTGCCCTTGACCACGGCGGACAGCGGCGTGATGCACGCCAGGCCGTTCTTGCCGTTGATGTTCATACCGTCGGAGCCGCAAACACCTTCACGGCACGAACGACGGTAAGAGAACCCTTCATCCTGTTCCTTGATCAGGGCCAATACATCCAGCACCATCAAGTCTTTACCACCGGTATCAACGTCGAACACCTGGGTTTTAGGCGCAGAGTCGCTGTCGGGGTTGTAGCGATAAACTTCGACTTTCAACATAGCGGCCACCTTTAGTAAGTCCGAATTTTCGGTTCAAACGCCGGTACTGTCTTCGGCGCAAAGTTGACTGCACGTTTGGCAACCCGCTTCTCGCCAGGGAAGTACAGGGTGTGGCACAGCCAGTTTTCATCGTCACGATCTTCATAGTCTTCGCGAGCATGAGCACCGCGGGACTCTTTACGCACTTCTGCAGCAACTGCAGTAGCTTCGGCAACTTCCAGCAGGTTCTGCAACTCGAGCGCTTCGATACGCGCCGTGTTGAAGCCCTGGGACTTGTCGTTGATCTTGACATTGCCAATACGAACGCGCAGATCAGCCAGCTGAGCGATACCTTTCTGCATATATTCGCCGGTACGGAACACGCCGAAGTAGTTCTGCATGCAGCTTTGCAGCTCGCGGCGCAGAGTAGCGACGTCCTCACCTTCGGTACGCTCGTTGAGGCCATTGAGACGGCTCAGCGCGGCATCGATATCGGTTTCGCTAGCGTCCGCATATTCAATGCCTTCGGTCAGCACTTTCTCAAGGTGCAGGCCGGCAGCACGACCAAATACCACGAGGTCGAGCAGCGAGTTACCACCCAGACGGTTGGCACCGTGCACAGATACGCATGCTACTTCACCTACAGCGAACAACCCGGGAAGGATCTGATCGTTGCCGTCAGCATCCTGGGTCATGGCCTGACCATGAATGTTGGTGGCAACACCACCCATCATGTAGTGGCAGGTAGGCACAACAGGTACAGGAGCAACGACCGGATCCACGTGCGCAAATGTCTTCGACAGCTCACAGATGCCTGGCAGACGGCTGTGCAGCACTTCTTCGCCCAGGTGATCTAGCTTCAACATCACGTGATCGCCATCAGGACCACAGCCATTACCCGCGATGATTTCCTTGACCATGGAACGCGCAACAACGTCACGACCAGCAAGGTCTTTCGCGTTCGGCGCATAGCGCTCCATGAAACGCTCACCATGCTTGTTGATCAGGTATCCGCCTTCACCGCGGCAACCTTCTGTGACCAGTACACCTGCGCCAGCAATGCCGGTTGGGTGGAACTGCCACATTTCGATGTCCTGAACAGGAACACCGGCACGCAGTGCCATGCCGACGCCGTCACCGGTATTGATGAGGGCATTGGTGGTAGAGGAATAGATACGGCCAGCGCCGCCGGTGGCCAATACAGTCGCCTTGGCGCGGATGTACATGGTTTCGCCGGTTTCGATGCAGATCGCAATCACACCCACGAACGCGCCGTCCTGGTTCTTCACCAGATCAACTGCGTAATACTCGTTCAGAAAGGTGGTACCTGCTTTCAGGTTGCCCTGATAGAGGGTGTGCAGCAGGGCGTGACCTGTACGGTCGGACGCCGCGCACGTACGCGCAGCCTGACCGCCCTTGCCGAAATCCTTCGACTGACCACCAAACGGACGCTGGTAGATACGGCCCTGCTCGGTGCGCGAGAACGGCATGCCCATGTGGTCCAGCTCATAAACTGCAGCCGGGCCTTCCTGACACATATATTCGATAGCGTCCTGGTCACCGATGTAGTCGGAACCCTTAACGGTATCGTACATGTGCCAGCGCCAGTCATCGTTTGGATCGGCAGAAGCGATCGCGCAGGTGATGCCACCCTGAGCAGAAACAGTATGCGAACGAGTCGGGAAAACCTTGGTGACTACGGCGGTCTTGTGGCCGCCCTGAGCCAGCTGCAAGGCAGCACGCATGCCTGCACCGCCGCCACCAATAATGATGGCGTCGAATGAAAGTGTATTTATGTTAGCCATGGATCAGATACCCCAAAGAATCTGCACACCCCAGACGAAGTAAGCGAACATCGCAACGCCGCAGACTGCCTGGAAAAGGAAACGCACAACCGTCGCCGACTTGCCCAGCGCCATCGGCGTCAGGTAGTCAGTTGCGATGGTCCACATGCCGACCCAGGCGTGAGCGCCCAGAGCAACGAGGGCCAGCAGGCTGAAGATGCGCATTGCAGTGTGGGAGAACAGGCCATGCCACTGGGCGTAATCGATGCCCGGATGCGCGACCAGGTATCCGATCAGGAAGATGAAATAAGCCGCGAGCACGACCGCAGATACGCGCTGCGCCATCCAGTCATAGAGGCCCGAACGCGACAGGTTGGTGACGTTGGTTACCATATCCATACTCCCGCCAGAACGATTACCACCACGGATACGGCGATAACGATTTTGGAGCCCAGCTTGCCGCCTTCCAGCGTCTCGCCAATGCCCGCATCCATGATCAGGTGGCGGATGCCCGCTACCAGGTGATAAAGCAGGGCGGACAGCAGAGCCCAGATCACAAGCTTGGCCAGCGGACTGGTCAGATACGCTTTAACTTCACCGAACCCTTCTTCGGAACTCAGCGACTTGTCCAATGCATACAGCATGATGACGAGGCCGACAAAGAGAATGACTCCGGAGACACGGTGAAGAATGGACGTGTAAGCAGTGACTGGGAGTTTGATGGTCCTTAGGTCTAGGTTTACAGGTCGTTGGCTTTTCACGGCTTTATTTCACACTTGAAGAGCCCCTAACTATCAGGGCAAATTATTGGGAAGTGCACTGGTCAGGTACCCACCACCCAGGGAGTGACGACCTCCGGTATACAGGCCCTAAAGCCCCTGGCGGTCGGACGCCGAGTATAGACAGTTAGGTTACTAATGACAACGCAGAGAGGGTCCTCAAATAGGTGATTGCGCTGGCCGGATAAAAAGCGTAAGTGACAGAATGTCGCAGGGTAAATCAAGCCTGAAAGCCTTCTGGAACACGACTTTAGGCAAATTGACTTTAGATTTTATCTAACTATAGTGGTGCGGGCCCTGCGTGGGGGGCCGTCTGATGATTTGAAGCATAAACAGGAGGCCACATGGCTGATAATAAAGCGCAGTTGATCATCGAGGGCGCAGCCCCCGTCGAGCTGCCCATTCTCACCGGCACCGTAGGCCCCGACGTGATCGACGTACGTGGTCTCACAGCCACCGGCCGCTTCACATTCGACCCAGGCTTCATGTCGACCGCCTCTTGCGAGTCGAAGATCACCTACATTGATGGTGACAACGGGATCCTGCTGCACCGCGGCTATCCGATCGAACAACTGGCCGAGCAATCGGACTACCTGGAAACCTGCTATCTGCTGCTGAACGGCGAACTGCCAACCGCCGAGCAGAAAGCCCAGTTCGTTGTTGTCGTGAAGAACCACACCATGGTTCACGAACAGCTCAAGACCTTCTTCAACGGCTTCCGCCGCGACGCTCACCCGATGGCGGTGATGTGTGGGGTGGTGGGTGCCCTCTCGGCGTTCTATCACGACTCTCTGGACATCAATAATCCACAGCACCGTGAAATCTCAGCCATCCGTCTGGTCGCCAAGATGCCGACGCTGGCAGCCATGGTTTACAAGTACTCCATGGGCCAACCCATGATGTACCCACGCAACGACCTGAGCTACGCCGAGAACTTCCTGCACATGATGTTCAACACACCGTGCGAGATCAAACCGATCAGCCCGGTGCTGGCCAAGGCCATGGACAAGATTTTCATCCTGCATGCCGATCACGAACAGAACGCCTCGACGTCCACAGTACGTATGGCAGGCTCTTCGGGCGCCAACCCGTTTGCGTGTATCGCAGCCGGTATTGCCGCGCTCTGGGGCCCGGCACACGGCGGCGCAAACGAAGCCGTGTTGTCCATGCTCGATGAAATTGGTGACGTGTCGAACATCGACAAGTTCATTGCCAAGGCCAAGGACAAGAACGATCCGTTCAAACTGATGGGCTTCGGTCACCGGGTTTACAAGAACCGCGACCCGCGCGCTACCGTGATGAAGCAGACCTGCGACGAAGTCCTCAAGGAGCTGGGCATTACCAATGACCCGCAACTTGAGCTGGCCATGCGCCTGGAAGAGATCGCCCTGACCGATCCTTACTTCATCGAGCGCTCGCTGTACCCGAACGTCGATTTCTATTCGGGCATCATCCTCAAGGCAATCGGCATTCCAACCAGCATGTTCACCGTAATCTTCGCTCTGGCGCGGACTGTCGGCTGGATCTCCCACTGGAAGGAAATGCTCTCCAGCCCGTACAAGATTGGCCGTCCACGCCAGTTGTACACCGGCTACGTGTCTCGCGATATCGTGCCACTGGAAGATCGCAAGTAAGCTTCATGCTGCAACTGAAAAGGGCTGCCAATGGCAGCCCTTTTTTATTTCGCCGTCCCTGCAGGAGTTGCCCCGGTGTCGTTGACACCGCGCTGTCGCGTAGAAAACGGGGACCTGTAGGAGCGCGCTTGCCCGCGATCCGGTCTGTCAGTCGACGAATATATTGCCTGTACTAACGCGATCGCGGGCAAGCGCGCTCCTACAGGGAAAAAGCATTTCAATTCAGTAATTTATGTTTTTTGATGCTCGTGCGCTCTTACAAAAAAGGGAGGGAAGCTTACTTCTCAGCCCTTTCCCTCAACGCCTTCAACGTATTGAACGGCGCCTCCACCACGAACTTGTTGGCCAGCCATGAAGGCACGCTGCCGCCCGGCTCGGTGTGGACCTGATAGGTCACCTGTGTCTTGTTCGGCCCTTGCGGCACGAACTTCCAGAAGCCGTCGACTTGCGATACCCGCACGAAGCCTTTCTCTTCGGGAATGTAGGTGGGCACTTCCTGAAGTTTACGGGTCAGACTGCCGTCAGTGCCCTCTTCCGTCGTCACCAGCAATACAGAATCACGAGGCGTCACCGGCCAGGGCGTATTGATCTGAGTGTATGTCCAGGCCTGATTACCCTCATGCTTGAGTACCTTCTGCGACTTGCATTCATGAATCCAGGCACAGGCACCTGCGACATCTTCCTGAAGACCGCGCAACTTCGCGACGCTCGCGTTGATGACCGTCTCACCGCGATAAGCCTTGTACTGAGAACCAGGCACTTCGCTCAGCGAAACCTTTATACCGGCCTCGTCCTTCGCAACTTTCCAGTCATCAGCCTGAGCACCAGCGGCCACGAGAACCGTCAACCCACAGACAACAGCCATTCGATGCAGCGAACTCATTGTTGTATTCCTTATTGTTGAAGTTCCAGCGAATCAATTCTGTTTTACGGCACAGATCAAGCAACTGCTGTGGCTTTCTCCCACCAGGTAATCAGACGGATGGCATCAGCCTGATCAACGCCACAGACATCCTGCGCCGCCTTGAACTGACTACACACCGCAGGCCGCTCCGGCTGACCAAAGATTGCGCACAGCATGTCGAGCGACAGATGCAGACAACGCTCGCCTGCAGGCTTGCCGTCCGGCATGCCGGGAATAGGAGATGTGATGGAAGGCGCGATGCAGCAAGCACCACAGCCTGAGCGGCAGTCCATGACCAGCACCCTGACAGGTAAAATTGAAGTGAGGATAGTAACCGCTGAAACGCGCGTTTGAAATGCCCGGTGCTACTGCAAGGTGCTACTGCCTGAATTTGAAATCCAGAGCAGCACCTTCCACATCCCGGCGACTGTCGTTACGCATTTGCAAATCCATTTCATTGCTTAAGATGCGCCCATTGAGCTCGAAAGGATCATTACCAGACGCACGCTTATCGCCGAACATCGGCGGCAATATGGGCTTGCGTGGCTTGGCTTTGGCCGTTCCGGCAGGTTGCAGCTCTTCAGCCAGCTCAGGAGGCAGACTCAAATCAAGCTTTGCGTTGTTCAGACTGGTGTCCTTGAGTGTTTTCTTACTTTCCGCCACCGACTTGCGTTTCGCCGCATCACTCTTTTTCTCCTTTGCAGTCTTTGCAGCAGGCGCTTTGGCTACTTCAGTCTTGTTCTGCTTACTGGCAGGCGCAGCATCACCGTTGGTCGCAACCGGAACCACCGGCACATTCGGCGCCAACTCATGCACCTGTGATTTGGCGGGCTCGGAGGCTGACTTTGGGGCCTCAACCACTGGCGGGCTGACAGCGGGTTTCGCTGGCGCCTGAGCCTCGGCCGCCACCTTGGGCTTGGGTGCAGCGTCCTTCTGAGCATCACAGGCACTCAGAAGAACGACAACCGACAATGCAACGCAACGAAAAACATTCATAGGGCAGAAATGGCAAAGGCAGAAAACAACATGCTGGCCTGTTGCACGTCCAATAACAAGACGGAGATTCAACCCACAGACGACAACACTATGTCTGCGGGACCTACATAGCTGACCTCAGTAGAGCTCAACCGTTTCCTGGCATAACTGTTTGGCCAGCATTCCGAGCGTCATGAGCGCTCTTTCTGCTTCACGATTCCACGGAATGCCACAGTTCAATCGAATGCAATGGTTGAACTGTTCTGTATTGCTGAAGATAAGGCCCGGCGCGATGCTGATCCCCTGCTCCAGCGCCCGGATGTGCAATTCCTGAGTGTTGACTCGCCCTGGCAAGCTGACCCACAGGATAAATCCGCCCAGCGGTCGGCTCATCTGCGTGCCCTCGGGGAAGTACTGCTGCACCGCGAGCTGAAAAGCGCTTAGGTTCTTCCGGTATTCCACACGAATAAAGCGCAAATGCCGGTCATAGCCGCCATTTTCCAGATACGCGGCGACGCCCATCTGGGTGACACTGCACGCAGAATGGGTACTGAATATCTGCAAGCGCTGAATTTCAGCCTGATATTTGCCCGCAATCATCCAGCCGATACGCACGCCGGGGGATAGGGTTTTGGAGAAGCTGGAACAATAGATAACGCGCCCCAGACGATCAAAAGCCTTCAACGCCTTGGCTCGCCCCTGCTCAAACATCAACTCGCCATAAATATCGTCTTCAACTACTTGAATATCGAAGTCCGAGGCCAGCCGCAGCAAGTGCTTCTGACGCTCTTCGGGCATAGTACTGCCCAAAGGATTACTCAGGCGCGAAGTCAGTACCAATGCCTTGATCGACCACTGATTGGCGGCCAGTTGCAGCGCTTCAAGACTAATGCCCGTTTGGGGGTCACTGGGAATCTCAATAACCTTGAGCCCCAGAAGATCAGCCAGTTGCAGAAGCCCGTAATAACTTGGCGATTCCGCTGCGATGAGATCACCAGGCCGCGTTACCACCCTTAACGCCATCTGCAGGGCATCCACACAGCCATGGGTGATCACCACGTCAGCCGGATCAACCACTACGCCTGCATCACGCATACGAATGGCAACCTGACGACGCAGTGGTTCGAAACCCGGGCTGAACATGTAGCTGAAGGCTCGCGGACTTTGAAAACGAGTCACTTTTGCTATCTGCTGATGCAGGGCCCGCACCGGCAGATAATCGACGTGAGGCACTGCAGCGCCCAAAGGGAAGACCCCCTCCCGGCGCGACTCCATCAAGACCTGCTGAATGATGCTGCTGCGCGTCACCAATCCCGGCCTTTCGACTCGGGCAATATCAGGTGTAGGCGCCGTCAATGCCGGTGTCTGGTGCACGTAATAGCCAGACTGTGGGCGGGCGCGAATCAACCCCTGATCCTCCAGATTCGCATAGGCCTGCAAGACGGTCGCATGACTCACATTCAACTGCGAACTCATCTTGCGCACTGACGGCACACGCTCGCCGGGCTGATAAACGCCACGACGAATGTCTTCAGCCAGTTGCTGAGCGATTTTTTGGTAGAGCAGAAGGTTGGTCATGACGCAGCCTCGGTACCGCTGGCGACTTGCTTTTGTAGGAAGATAGTCGATTTGTCACCAGAACAGTTGTGAAGTGTACTGGGACAGTTTCCCCCAGGGCTAGCCCCGGCGCGCGCTGATTAAAAAAACTATCAGGCAAAAGCGCCAAATCATCAGGTTTTCAGGCCAAAAAAAATCGACACCCGAAATCAGGCGTCGATTTTTTCAAATTTTCTCAGCGATTGGGACCGAGCAGCCCTTTCGAATCAGAAAAAACGATCTCGACCCGGCGGTTTTTCGCGCGCCCCCGTTCAGATGCGTTGGCTTCCACAGGATATTCATCACCGTAGCCCTGAACATGGATGCGTTTCTCATCAATGCCCAGATCCGTTAGCACGTCAGCCACTGCCTGCGCACGCTCCTGAGACAAGCGCAGGTTTTCCTGCTTGTCGCCAACGTTGTCGGTGTAGCCTTCAATCCGGACGACGCGTTTGGGGTTGAGCTGCAAAAATTGCACGACTTTGAGCACTGTCCGGTTAGCCGAGCTTTTGAGTTCAGCATGACCGGTGTCGAACAATACGTCCCCTAATGTCATGACCAGACCACGCTCGGTCTGTGTGGTAGCAAGACTGACAATCTGGTCTTCCAGCCACTGGCCGTGCTGCTGCGCACTGGCCAGCTTGGCTTCACGCAGCGCCAATTGAAGACGCTGGCGCTCCATCTCCTGCTTTTCCAGACGCTCGGTGTTGAGCAGCAAATTGGCGTGCTCACGGGCAATTTCACTGTATCGGCTGCTGAGATAGGCGTAATGGGCAACGTCACTGCCGCTGCCCAGATAACTCGACAGGCGCTCTGCCTTGCCCAGCAATTCACCCGCCCGCACTACGTCCTTCGGGGCACTGCGCAGAACATCGCTGTCTTCCTTGACCTTCTGAAAGTCAGCATTGGCCTGTTGCAAAGCCTGTTCGCTGCCCTGATGACCTGCGCAGCCGTAGAGTCCGGCCGAGCCCAGCAGCAGGCAAACGCTCAATGCACGGGGAACAAGGTTCATTGGCCCTCCCCCAACTGCTTGCGCAGACGATTGAGGCGGGTATTCAGTTGGGTGACCTGCGCCTCGCTCTTTTCAGTCAGAACCCGTGCTTCCGCCAGACGCGCATCCAGCTCAGCCTGCTCGGCCTGCATGCGTGCAGCCTTGTACGACTCGTTGGTCATGTCGGATCTAGCCTGAGCCAGTTTCGATTCCGCCATTTGCATCTCTGGCTCATCGTCGACAGCACCGACGGCCTTGGCCTGGGCCACGGCCTTTTCGGTCAGTTTCATCTGCTCGATGGGGGCTGGATCACTGGCGCAGCCAGCCAGGGTAACGAGTGCCATGGCGGCCAATAAGGGGCGTCTTTTTACAAAAGAAGTCGCTAGACAGGTCACAAAAGAAATCACAAAAAAACATTCCTACTTGTTTGGGGCGCTGGCCGGCTGCAGTAGTTGAGCCTTCCAGGTTTCCAGATTGCGTTTGATTGCTTCGCCCGACAGGCCTGAGGCGGCCGATTCTGTCATCTTTTTCGCCAGTTGTCCGCGAAGCCAGGGATCGTTGCAGGCCGAGTTGAACGACAAAGCAAGATACAGACCCGGCTGGTCAACCGGTTGTGGACGCGCCACCAGATCTTTGGTCAGGCCCAACGTCTGCACCATCGCCATCCCCGGATAGCGACTGGCGAGAACGTAGTCCACCTGCCCCAGCATCAGTTTTTGAAAGGCTTCAGTCAGATTGGGCAGGCGCTCAAGGGTCAGTTGCGCCTTGACGGCTGCATCGAACGCCTGGGTCATCCGGATTCGTTCGGATGCCGCACCTGTGTGCCCATGCAGATCAGCCAGCGTATCCAGTGGCAGCGATTGATCCTGACGCGTCCAGACCATGATTTCATTCTGAATCAGCGGCGGATGGATGTAATCCAGCGCGTCAAGTTCGGCCTGACTCAGTGGCGCATCCACCAACATGTCCATGCGACCGCTACGCACTTCTTCAAGCGCCTGACTGCGCTTACCGGCGTAGAGCACTTCGACCTTGATCCCAAGCTCATGCGCCGCCTGCTTGAACAGATCAGCACTGGCGCCCATCAAGTGTTTGGGGTCTTGAGGATCACGCCACAGGTAAGGCGGCGCATCCGGGCTGCCGGTCACGATCAGGCGTTCACACTTACCCGCCGCCATTGCGACGCCGGGCCCTGCAAGCAAACCGATGACAAGCGCAGCAAGCAGCCTGTTTGACTGAACCATGGGAAAACCTTTTTTGCTTCAGGACTTTTTCAAGGCTTTAAAACAGCCAATAAAAAACCCGTTCGCCCGGCCCTATGAACTCGCACTGACTGCGATGCTCACCGGCCGAAACGAACGGGGCTTTATAGAAGCACTTATAAGCGAAGCATCTGGATTAGACCAGCTTCTCCAGCTCAGGAATGGCTTCGAACAAGTCAGCTACGAGGCCGTAATCAGCGACCTGGAAAATAGGCGCCTCTTCGTCCTTGTTGATCGCCACGATGACTTTCGAGTCTTTCATGCCCGCCAGATGCTGGATCGCGCCGGAGATACCCACCGCGATGTAAAGCTGAGGCGCTACGATCTTGCCGGTCTGACCGACCTGCATATCGTTCGGCACAAAGCCTGCGTCCACTGCAGCACGGGAAGCACCAACAGCGGCGCCCAGCTTGTCAGCCAGCGTGTACAAGTGCTTGAAGTTGTCGCCATTCTGCATGCCACGACCGCCAGAAACGACGATCTTGGCAGCGGTCAGTTCCGGACGATCAGACTGGGCCAGCTCTTCGCCGACAAAGCTCGATTTACCAGCGTCGTGAGCTGCAGAAACCGCTTCAACCGCAGCCGAGCCGCCTTCAGCAGCAACAGGATCGAAACCGGTAGCGCGTACGGTGATCACTTTGATCGAAGCCGAAGACTGCACGGTAGCGATGGCGTTACCGGCGTAGATTGGACGCTTGAAGGTGTCCGCCGACTCAACCGAAATGATCTCGGAGATCTGGTCGACGTCCAGCAAGGCAGCAACGCGCGGCAGGATGTTTTTACCATTGGAAGTAGCAGCGGCCAGAATGTGGCTGTAGCTACCGGCCAGCTCAACGACCAGCGGAGCGATGTTTTCCGGCAACTGATGGGCGTAGGCGGCGTTATCAGCGACCAGGACCTTCGATACGCCCGATACCTTGCCAGCGGCGTCGGCAACACCCGAAGCGCCAGCACCGGCAACGAGTACGTGAATGTCGCCGCCAATTTTGACAGCAGCCGCCACAGTATTAAGCGTGGCTGGAGCCAGTGTCGCGTTGTCGTGTTCAGCGATTACCAGGATAGTCATGGTCAGATCACCTTCGCTTCGTTTTTCAGTTTCTCGACCAGTTCAGCCACCGACTTGACCTTGATACCTGCGCTACGTGCAGCAGGCGCTTCGACCTTGATGGTCTTGGTGGTGGATGCAGTGGAAACACCCAGAGCATCCGGGGTCAGCACTTCAAGTGGTTTCTTCTTGGCTTTCATGATGTTTGGCAGCGACGCGTAGCGTGGCTCATTCAGACGCAGGTCAGTGGTCACCACGGCTGGAAGGCTCAACGAAACGGTCTGCAGGCCACCGTCGATTTCGCGGGTCACGGCAACCTTGTCGCCGCTGACTTCAACTTTCGACGCGAAAGTGCCCTGAGCAAAACCGCTCAAAGCGGCCAGCATCTGACCAGTCTGATTGTTGTCGCTGTCGATCGCCTGCTTGCCGAGGATGACCAACTGTGGCTGCTCCTTGGCAACGACAGCGTTGAGCAGCTTGGCAACGGCCAGAGAATTCAGCTCATCGGCGCACTCAACGAGGATGGCACGGTCGGCACCCAGAGCCAGCGCGGTACGCAATTGCTCCTGAGCGTTGGTCGGACCAATGGAAACAACGACGATTTCAGTCGCAACGCCTTTCTCTTTAAGGCGTACGGCTTCTTCCACAGCGATTTCGCAGAAGGGATTCATCGACATCTTGACGTTAGCGAGATCGACGCCGGAGTTGTCCGCCTTGACGCGAACCTTGACGTTATAGTCGACCACTCGTTTGACAGCTACTAGAACCTTCATGGATTCCTCGTTTCTCTCCGGTGAAAAGAAAGTCGCCCGGTGCAGCACCCGGCGATGCATGTGTACCCGTGAAGCAACCTCTGGAAACAGCCGTATTCGTACAGAACGAACGGTGACCTTAATAAACAAGCCACCTAAACAGGGATAAACGCCAGATGCCGCACATCTGGGCAATGCAGGCGTGTAAACTTTGCACCCGCAATAATCGTGACCTGGGTTGTCTGCAACGCGCTCGTGACGCCTCAGAGGTGCAGTTCAGGCGATGTTCAGCCTACGGCGAGCGCAAAACCGTCCGTATCTTGACCGCAAGCCGTTATGCGGTCAATACGACAAAACCGCCAGTCATGAGCCGCGCGTCTGCGTTTTATCTGGCCTGCGGCCATTTCAAACAAACGTTTGTATTGGCCCTGCCGGGTGGTGTAGATATACTGCGCAGCATAAAAGATGTGGGTTACTGATGCCCCGCACCGCTGCATATAAAAAATACTGTGAGCCTTGAGTAGGAGATAGCCTGTGGAACGCGAATTTATGGAATTCGACGTCGTCATCGTCGGTGCCGGCCCCGCCGGGCTTTCTGCCGCGTGCCGTCTAAAACAAAAGGCTGCTGAAGCCGGTCAGGAAATCAGCGTCTGCGTGGTGGAAAAAGGCTCCGAAGTTGGCGCACACATCCTCTCTGGCGCAGTGTTCGAACCCCGCGCGCTAAACGAATTGTTCCCGGACTGGAAAGACCTCGGCGCGCCGCTGAACACTCCAGTCAAGCGTGACGACATCTACGTCCTGCGCAGTGCCGAAAAATCAGTGAAAGTCCCGGACCTCTTTGTGCCCAAGACCATGCACAACGAGGGCAACTATATTATCTCTCTGGGCAATCTGTGCCGCTGGCTGGCCCAGCAGGCCGAGAACCTGGGCGTTGAAATCTACCCGGGCTTTGCTGCCCAGGAAGCGCTGATCGATGAAAGCGGCGTAGTACGCGGCATCATCACCGGTGATCTGGGTGTCGACCGCGAAGGTCAGCCAAAAGACGGCCTGTACACCCCTGGCATGGAATTGCGCGGCAAGTACACGCTGTTCGCCGAAGGCTGCCGTGGCCACATCGGCAAGCAACTGATCAAACGCTTCAACCTTGATACCGACGCTGACGCCCAGCACTACGGCATCGGCCTGAAAGAAATCTGGGAAGTTGACCCGGCCAGACATGAACAAGGTCTGGTGGTGCATACCGCAGGCTGGCCGCTGGACGACGAAAACATGGGAGGTTCTTTCCTTTATCACCTGGAAAACAATCAGGTGGTCGTGGGCCTGATCGTCGACCTGTCGTACAGCAACCCTTACCTGTCTCCGTTCGACGAATTCCAGCGCTACAAGCACCACCCGGTAGTTTCGCAGTATCTCGAAGGTGGCAAGCGCATCAGCTACGGCGCACGAGCCATCTGCAAAGGCGGTCTCAATTCGCTGCCGAAGATGGTCTTCCCGGGCGGCGCACTGATCGGTTGCGATCTGGGCACACTGAACTTTGCCAAGATCAAAGGCAGCCACACAGCCATGAAGTCCGGCATGCTGGCCGCTGAATCGGTAGCAGAGGCGTTGTTGGCGGGCAAGGAAGGCGGTGATGAGCTGAACACTTATGTCTCAGCCTTCAAAAACAGCTGGCTGCACGAAGAGCTGTTCGCCAGCCGCAACTTCGGCCCGGCCCTGCACAAGTACGGCGCAATCATGGGCGGCGCGTTCAACTTTGTTGATCAGAACATCTTCGGTGGCAAGCTGCCGTTCACGCTGCACGACACCAAGCCGGATTATGCCTGCATGAAGCTTGCAGCAGACTCGGCGAAGATCGACTACCCGAAACCCGACGGCAAACTCAGCTTTGACAAGCTCAGCTCGGTATTCATCTCCGGTACTAACCACGAAGAAGAACAGCCGTGCCACCTGAAGCTGACCGACCCAAGCATCCCGATTGGCAAAAACCTGCCGCTGTATGACGAGCCCGCTCAACGTTACTGCCCGGCTGGCGTCTATGAAGTGGTGACACAGGAAGACGGCGAGAAGCGCTTCCAGATCAATGCCCAGAACTGCGTGCACTGCAAGACCTGTGACATCAAGGACCCTTCGCAGAACATCACGTGGGTGACACCGGAAGGCAGCGGCGGCCCGACGTATCCTAATATGTAACAGAGCAGCTGCAGGTTTTTAGCTGCAAGCTAAAAGAGAAAAGCCCCCTTACGGGGCTTTTTTTGTATCGCAAATCAAGCAGGGATTCGCAGCTGCAGCCCCTCTTCGCCCGGGTTCCGGTCAAAGTAGCGTTTATACTCACGACTGAACTGCGACGTGCTTTGATACCCGACGCAATGCGCAACCTGCGCCACTCCCATCCCTTCGGCAATCAGCATTTGTTGGGCCTTGAGCAGACGCAGACGTTTCAGATACTGCACCGGCGACAGCAAGGTGCTGCGCTTGAAATGCTCATGGAAGGTCGAAGCACTCATGTTGGCCTGCCGTGCCAGGGTTTCTACATTCAACGGCTCGGCGTAATGGCTGTGCAGATACGCCAGCGATGCTGCAACACGCGAGAAATGGCTCTGCTGGGCGACCAACGCACGTAACACCCCGGCTTGAGGCCCGCGCAACGCGGCATACAGCACTTCGCGCAGCCGCGACGGACCCAGCACCTGACAATCCAGCGGATCGTGCAGGCAGCGCAACAATCGCTCGACACTTTCCCGCATTGGCGCATCCAGCAACACCGACGTCATGGACTCCGGAGTCTGCGCTTCAACGATCTGATCCGGCATCGGCCCCATGGCCTGCACCAACTCGCCCAGCATCACCCGGTCAATCGCCACGGAAACGCCAAACAACGGCGCCTCAGGCGTGGCGAAGGTTTCACACATGAACGGCACCGAAAGCGCCTGAACCAGATAATGCCCGGCACCATAATCGAAGGTTCGCGTACCCAGGCTGGCCAGCTTGCCGCCCTGGGCGATGATCATAAGGCTCGGCTCGTAGATCTGCGGGCTGCTTGCAACATAGGTAGAGAGCGACACTACGTTGACTTCGGGCAGCAACGTCGGCACGAAACCTGGACGCGTCGCCAGTGGCTTGATAAGAGAAACAAGGGTGGCATTGGCATCGGTTTGATGAGGCAACGACATGGGGCACCGGGCGGAGGATTAGACAGCTGCATGATCGCAGAAATGCCACATGTAGCAACATCAAACCCAAAACCTCCGGAGGATCAGGCATGAGTCGCGGAGGAATGGTCATGGCCCTGAAACCTGCCTTGCCGCAAACTGGTAAGCCTCAATTATTCATTGCCTTGCGAGGTTCACCATGTACACAGCTATCGGTTATGCCGCTCAATCATCGACCGCGCCCCTCGCCCCCATGTCCTTCGAACGCCGCAGCCCGCGCCCGGATGATGTGGCCATCGAAATCATGTTCTGCGGCGTCTGCCACTCCGACATCCACCAGGCCCGCGACGAGTGGGGCTTCGCTGCATACCCACTGATGCCCGGCCACGAGATTGTCGGCAAGGTGACGGCAGTCGGTGCTGATGTGAGCAAGTACAAAGTCGGCGATCTCGTGGGTGTTGGCTGCATGGTTGACTCCTGCCGTACCTGCGACGCCTGTAAAGCGGATCTGGAAAACTACTGCCAGAACGGCATGACCCCGACCTATGCCGGGCAGGATCGCATTGACGGCAGCCTGACCATGGGCGGCTACTCCGACAGCATCGTGGTCAGCGAACGTTTCGTGGTGAGCATCCCTGAAAAACTGAACCTCGCCAGTGCAGCACCGATTCTGTGCGCAGGTATTACCACCTACTCGCCGCTCAAGCACTACGGTGTGAAAGCTGGTGACAAGGTTGGTGTATTGGGCATGGGCGGTCTGGGCCACATGGGCATCAAATTCGCCAAGGCGATGGGCGCTGAAGTCACCCTGTTCACTCGCTCCGCCAGCAAGGCAGAAGAAGGTCGTCGTCAGGGTGCTGATCACGTGGTTATCTCAACCGACGAAGCCCAGATGCAAGCGGTCGCAGGGACATTCAACTTCCTGCTGGACACCATCCCCGTGCAGCACGATCTCAACCCCTACCTGCAGACCCTGCGCTTCGATGGCGTGCATATTCTGGTCGGTCTGATCGAGCCTGTAGATCCGCCGGTGAACGCAGTGAACCTGGTCATGTCCCGCAAGGTACTGGCTGGCTCGATGATTGGTGGCATGGCCGAAACCCAGGAAGTGCTGGATTTCTGCGCCGAACACGACATCACCTGCGACATCGAAATGCTCGACATCCGCAACATCAACGAAGCGTTCGAGCGTGTCGTAAAAGGCGATGTGAAGTATCGCTTTGTGATTGATATGGCGACGCTGAAAGCGTAACAACCGCAGAAATACTGTAGGAGTGAGCTTGCTCGCGATAGCGTCAGACCAGTCAGTTATTTGTCGACTGTCATATCGCATCGCGAGCAAGCTCACTCCTACAGAGGCTGGTGTTCAACCTCCCAACTCCGCCGACAACCTGGCCGCTGTCTCCTTGATCAACGGCACCAGCTCGACCATTTTCTCCAGCGGCATGTAGGGCACGGTACTGGCGATGCTGATACCGGCAACAATGTGCTTGCCCGCATCACGAATCGGCGCTGCCACGCAGCGGATCGACGGCTCGTTATCCTCAAGATCAAACGCGTAACCGCCTTCCACGTACTCATGCATACGCTGACGCACCTGCTCCCAGGACTGCTCCTCATGAGCGGGCCACAACGGGTTGCGCGCCACTTCCGGCAAACTGACCTGGTACAGCCGCAGCCACTCGCTTTCCACGCTGTCCAGCAGCAGCGCCTTGCCGATCCCGGTACGCGCCAGCGGCATACGATGGCCAACTCGTGAACGCATTTCCGGACCGTTACGCCCAGGATTCTTGTGCAGATAAAGCACCTCGTCGCCGTCACGAATCGCGAGGTGGACAGTGTCGCCGGTCAACTGTGAAAGCTCATCCAGATAAGGCCGGGCCAATATCGCCAATGGCACCTCTTCCCGCGCCTGAAAACCCAGCTCGATCAACTTGGGCCCCAGCAGGTAGCCGACCTGAGGCAATACCCGCAGATAACGCGCCTCCACCAGGCAACTGACCAACCGGTGCGTAGTGCTGCGCGTGGTGCCAATGCGCCGGGCAATTTCCTTGAGGTCCCGTGCACCGTCGGCGACGGCCTGAACCACGCCCAGCCCGCGCAACAGGGTCTGCGTACCCGTCGGCGCCGAATCTTTGGAAGTGCTGCTTGCTGTGTCGTCGAGCGCTTGCGACATATCAGGCTTATCCCCTCAAAAAACTGGCGGCATTATCGCCGCCAGCTCATCTCCATGCTACTTCCGATATCCGCGGTTAAAGCTCGATACGCTCGACCTTGCCCACCAGCAGGATGTAGGACAGCGCACCCAGCAGCGCCAGCACTGAGATGTAGGTAATAGCAGGCGCAAAGGAATCGCCGGACACCAAGAAGCCAATCACGATAGGCGTGGCAATGGCCGACAGGTTGCCGATGAAGTTGAAGGTCCCGCCCGTCAGGCCCAGCAGACGCGCCGGGGCCAGGGTCGATACCAGCGACCAGGTGATGGACGCCAGGCCATTACCGAAGAACGCCAGCGCCAGAAATGCGATGACCAGCGGCGTCGAATCAACGAAGTTGGCGCCAATGATAGAGGTGGAAATCAGCAGACCGGCAATGATCGGCAATTTGCGCGCAAAACCGACGGTATGACCGCGACGGATCAGCCAGTCAGAGAAAAATCCCGAACACAGCACACCGATGAATGCCGCGAGAAATGGCAGCGACGCCAACAGGCCAGATTTGATGAAATCCATGCCGCGGTATTTCACGAGATAGGTCGGGAACCAGGTCAGAAAGAACCACAGCGTCGAGTTCAGGCAAAACTGACCGAGGTAAATCCCCCAGAGCTTGCGTTTGGTGAGCACGATACCCAGATCCGCCCAACTGAACGGACGTTTTTCTTTGGCGGTGTCAGCCTGGATATCCACCAGCCCGCCGCCCTCGCGAATCAACTCGATTTCTGCCTCGTTGACGCCTTTGAAATCACGAGGCTCGCGATACACCATGTACCAGATAACCGCCCAGAGCACGCCCACCGCACCGGTGCTGACGAATACCATGTGCCAGCCATAGTGCGCTTGCAGCCAGGCCAGCACCGGTGTCAGAAATGCCAGGCCGACAAACTGGCCTGAGGTATAGAAACCAATGGCCGTGGCCCGCTCACGCTCGGGAAACCAGGTGGTGACCACACGACTGTTGATGGGATACGCCGGAGCTTCGAGTGCGCCTACTGCCATGCGCAATACGAACAGCGCGATGAAGCTGGCAGCGAAGCCGAGCATGATCGTCGCGATGGACCACAGCGCCAATGCGACGGTATACAGGATTCGTGGCGGCACACGGTCAACCAGCCAGCCACCGGGTAATTGCATGGCCGCGTAAGTCCAGCCGAATGCCGAGAAAATCAATCCGACATGCACCGGATCGATACCCAGTTCGCTGGTCAGCGCAGGCGCGGCGATGGACAGGTTGCTGCGGTCCAGATAGTTGATCACGACGGTGATGAACAACAGGACCATGATGAAATAACGCTTGCGGGTAGGCGTGACTAAAGACGCCGCCCCTTCGAGAGTGCGGGTTTGCATGTGAGGTGCCTCTTTTTGTCTTTATTGAGGTCTACGGAAACTGAGGTGATGTCCTCCTGTAGGAGTGAACTTGTTCGCGAGACGGTTTATTTGGGAACCCCCTATATCGCCTCGCCAACAAGTTGGCTCCTACCGAAAATCACTCTTGGCTCAGGAAATCACCACTCCGCAAAGCTGCCATCGGCATGACGCCAGATCGGGTTGCGCCAGCGATGGCCGATAGCCGCGCGCTCCTTGACGTACTCTTCGTTGATCTCGATGCCCAGGCCGGGTCCATTGGGAATCTTCACCATGCCTTTGTCGTAATCAAACACCTCGGGATTCTTGATGTAATCCAGCAGGTCATTGCTCTCGTTGTAATGAATACCCAGGCTCTGCTCTTGAATGAAGGCGTTGTAGCAGACCGCATCCAGCTGTAGGCATGCCGCCAAGGCTATCGGTCCCAGCGGACAATGCAGCGCGAGGGCCACGTCGTAGGCTTCTGCCATGTTGGCAATCTTGCGGGTTTCGGTAATACCACCGGCATGGGACGCATCAGGCTGGATAATGTCGACGTAACCTTCGCTCAGCACGCGCTTGAAATCCCAGCGGGAGAACAGCCTTTCGCCAAGGGCAATCGGCGTACTGGTCAAGGGCGCCAGCTCTTTCAACGCCTCGTAGTTCTCGCTGAGCACCGGCTCTTCGATGAACATCAGTTTGTACGGGTCCAGTTCTTTCATCAGTACCTTGGCCATGGGTTTGTGCACCCGGCCATGGAAATCGACGCCGATGCCCACATTCGGCCCGACCGCGTCACGCACGGCGGCAACGTTGGCCAGTGCCAAGTCGACCTTGTCGAAGGTGTCGAGGAACTGCAACTCTTCGGTGCCGTTCATCTTCACCGCAGTGAAGCCCCGCTCCACCGCTTCTTTTGCCGCACGCGCCGTATCCGCCGGGCGGTCGCCGCCGATCCACGAATAAACACGGATCTTGTCGCGCACCTGGCCGCCAAGCAAATCGCTGACCGATACCCCCAGATGCTTGCCCTTGATATCCCACAACGCCTGATCGATACCGGCGAGCGCGCTCATGTGCACCGCGCCGCCGCGATAAAAACCGCCACGATAGAGCACGGTCCAGATGTCTTCGATATTGCGCGGGTCTTTGCCGATCAGGTAGTCAGATAACTCTTCGACAGCCGCTGCAACGGTATGAGCGCGACCTTCAACCACCGGCTCGCCCCAGCCGGTAATGCCTTGATCAGTCTCTACCTTGAGGAAGCACCAGCGCGGCGGGACGATAAAAGTCGTGAGTTTGGTGATTTTCATGTGTGCGATTCTCTTATTTGAAGTGGCGCCTGAAGCGCTCTGGTTAATTCAGAAACGTTCGGTCAATTGTTTCCAGGCCGCGACATAGGCATGAGCGCGCTCGCCCACTTCGGCCGCGCTCATGCCCGGTTTGAACAAACCCGAGCCGAGACCGAAACCTTTGACACCTGCCTCCAGAAAGACCTTCATGTTGTCCGGGGTAATACCCCCCACCGGAACCAGTGCTGTCCCTATAGGCAACACCGCAAGCCAGGCTTTCACCACGGCAGGACTCATTTGCTCAGCCGGAAAAAGCTTCAGCACATCAGCACCTTCGGCCAACGCAGCGAAGGCTTCTGTCGGTGTCGCCACTCCAGGTGACAGAAACAACCCCGCCTCTTTGGCGGCGCGCAACACCTTGGCATCACTGTGCGGCATGACGATGACCTGCCCGCCCGCCTCCTTGACCAGGTTGACCTGTTCAGGAGTCATCACGGTGCCTGCACCGATCAGGCAATCGGCAGGCAGACTCTGGCGCAACAGACGAATGCTGTCATAGGGCTGCGGCGAATTAAGGGGCACTTCAATGACCCGGAAACCCGCCTCATACAACACATCACCAATGGCGGGCGCTTCTGCCGGACGCAGACCACGCAGAATGGCGATCAAACCGTTTTCGAGCAGTGCTTGCTTGAGCATGTCAGACCTCTAATGGAATGTTGGCGAGCAAGCCGGCTTTGAGTGCCACTTGCCAAAGACCGCGCTCAGTGGCCTGTTCTGCCACCGTCACGTGAAGAAAACCGCAGGCGTGCAAGGCTCGCCCGTAACGCAGACACAGCTGCTCGCCACCCAGAAGAATGACGGGAGGCAATTCGGAATGATGGGCACGCTGCAGAGTGGCGAGGGTTGCCAGCTCATGCCCGATCAACAGACCGGACAAGTAATCAGGTTGGGCATCAGCACTGAGTTGGCCGGTCAGGCCCAAGGTGCGGCAACTGAAAATCGTTGATAGCGGCCCTGCTGCGCCGTCAGCCGACAACGCCACCGCGACCCCCAGATCAAACGCCGCCTGATCGAAGACATCGCTGCGCTGCATGGTGCGGCCGAGAATCGTGTGGTTGCTCAGCGCAGCAAAGACTTCGCCGGTCATGAAGGTATCGAAATGCAGGATGCAGCCGTCGGCGGCCTGAACCCATTTGGAATGGCTGCCGGGTAGACCGATCAATAAGGGTTTAAGCACTTCGGTTGCAGAAAGTCCTGCCAAAACACCCAGCACCTGGGTTTCTTCGCCACGCATGACGTTGGGCAGGACCGAACGCTGGAGTACACCGGGGATGATGTGGACATCGACGCCACGCAGGCTGCGCACGGTTTGCAAGGCAGAGCTGAGGCCGGACACGCTGGCCGGGGTTTCACGATAAACCGCTTCACGCCAGCCTTGGGCGCTGCCAACCATGCCACAGGCAATGACCGGCAGGTTGGGTTCGGCATCGAGCCAGTCGCCACACGCCTCGTCAAAGGCCAGTTCGAAACCGTCGCTGCAGAGTGCACCAGCGATCATTCGCGGCGTACTCGGTAATTGCATGATGCCTGCGCTCAGTGAGCGCTGTTCCAGAACCCGGCCGTGATCGCCGAGCCGATAAGCACGAAGAGAGGTTGTCCCCCAATCGAGCGCGATCAAATGCGCTTGCATCGCTTCACCTATTATTTTTTGAGCAGTGAGTGCGAGGAGGACTATAAACCTGAAACGACGAATATCTCAATATGTAAATTTTAATCCCATATTATGGGATTTTTTTGACTCCTGCGAAATCCTGTGGGAGCGGAGCTTGCTCGCGATAAGCCTGGACGAGCTCGAACTGCAATGCGCGGTGTCCTTATCGCTAGCAAGCTCAGCTCCCACAAGGGAATGCATTCCAACCAAAAATCTTCGTCCATAAAAAAACCGCCCCGAAAGGCGGTTTTTCATGTCAGCTACAACCGGACGATCAACGCTCCAGCAGGATCCGCAGCATGCGACGCAGCGGTTCGGCCGCGCCCCACAGCAACTGATCGCCAACGGTGAACGCGCCCAGATACTGCGAGCCCATGTTCAGCTTGCGCAGGCGGCCCACCGGAATGCTCATGGTGCCAGTCACGGAAGTCGGGCTCAGCTCCTGAATGCTCGCTTCGCGATGGTTTGGCACCAGCTTCACCCAAGGGTTGTGCTGGCTGATCAAACCTTCGATGTCGGCGATTGGCACGTCCTTATTGAGCTTGATAGTCAATGCCTGGCTGTGGCAACGCATCGAGCCGATCCGCACGCAGATACCATCGACAGGAATCGGGCTCTTGAAGCGACCCAGAATCTTGTTGGTCTCGGCCTGCCCTTTCCACTCTTCACGGCTCTGACCGTTCGGCAGTTCCTTGTCGATCCAAGGGATCAGGCTGCCGGCCAACGGCACACCGAAGTTTTCGGTCGGGTAGGCATCGCTGCGCATGGCTTCAGCGACCTTGCGGTCGATGTCCAGAATCGCGCTGGCAGGATTGGCCAGGTCGTCAGCAACAGCCGCGTGAGTCGCGCCCATCTGCTTGATCAGCTCACGCATGTTCTGCGCGCCAGCACCGGAAGCCGCCTGATAGGTCATGGCATTCATCCACTCAACCAGACCGGCTTCGAACAGGCCGCCCAAGCCCATCAGCATCAAGCTGACCGTGCAATTACCGCCAATGTAGTTCTTGGTGCCCGCATCCAGTTGCTGATCGATGACCTTGCGGTTAACCGGATCCAGAACGATGACCGCATCATCCTGCATACGCAGGCTGGAGGCGGCATCGATCCAGTAACCCTGCCAACCGGCTTCGCGCAGCTTCGGAAACACCTCATTGGTGTAGTCGCCGCCCTGGCAGGTCAGAATCACGTCGAGGGTTTTCAGCTCGTCAATGCTGTAAGCATCTTTGAGCGGAGCCACGTCCTTGCCGACGGAGGGGCCTTGGCCGCCTACGTTGGAGGTGGTGAAAAACACCGGCTCGATCAGATCAAAATCCTGCTCTTCCAGCATCCGCTGCATGAGCACGGAACCGACCATTCCACGCCAACCGATCAGACCTACACGTTTCATCGCAACTACACCTTGTTTAAAAAGTGGGCCGTCGCATTCGGGTTCGAATTCGCGACGGGCCCGAGATATTACAGATTGCGCAGCGCGGCGACTACAGCGTCGCCCATTTCCTGCGTGCCGACCTTCGCATTGCCCGCCGACCAGATGTCGCCAGTGCGCAAGCCTTGATCCAGAACCAGGCTTACGGCCTTTTCAATGGCGTCGGCAGCGTCGGTCAGATTGAAGCTGTAACGCAGCATCATCGAGACCGAAAGGATGGTCGCCAGCGGGTTGGCAATGCCTTTGCCCGCGATGTCAGGTGCCGAGCCATGGCAAGGCTCATACATGCCCTTGTTATTGGCGTCCAGCGAGGCCGACGGCAGCATGCCGATGGAGCCGGTGAGCATCGACGCTTCGTCGGACAGAATGTCGCCGAACATATTATCGGTGACGATCACATCAAACTGCTTCGGCGCACGCACCAGTTGCATGGCGGCGTTGTCGACGTACATGTGACTCAGCTCGACATCCGGATAGTCCTTGGCGACTTCCTCGACCACTTCACGCCACAGTTGGCTGGAGGCCAGAACGTTAGCCTTGTCTACCGAGCACAGCTTCTTGCCACGTACACGTGCCATGTCGAAACCGACGCGAGCAATGCGGCGAATCTCACTCTCGCTATACGGCAGCGTGTCGTAGGCCTGACGCTCGCCGTTTTCCAGGGTCTGGCTGCCACGCGGCGCGCCAAAATAAATACCGCCCGTCAGTTCGCGGACGATGAGAATGTCCAGACCGGCAACGATTTCAGGCTTGAGGCTGGAGGCATCAGCCAGTTGCGGATACAGGATGGCTGGACGCAGGTTGCCGAACAGGCCCAGTTGCGCACGGATTTTCAGCAGGCCGCGCTCTGGGCGGATATCACGCTCGATGGCGTCCCATTTCGGGCCGCCCACAGCCCCCAGCAATACTGCGTCAGCAGCGCGGGCACGCTCGAGCGTTTCGTCGGCAAGTGGCACGCCATGCTTGTCGATGGCCGCGCCGCCGATCACATCGTGGCTGAGTTCGAAGCCCAGTTGATACTTTTCGTTGGCCAGCTCAAGAACCTTTACCGCTTCGGTCATGATTTCCGGACCAATACCGTCGCCTGGGAGAATCAGAATCTGCTTGCTCATAACATCCTCAAATTTTTGTAACGGCACTGTTGATCAGCGCCTCTTCGTCTACTGAACGGAAAAAGTTAGCGTTCGGCCCATAACACCAGCACATCGGTGCTGAACGAGCCGTCAGCGGTAATCTCGAAATATTCGCGCACTTCTGCGCCCATAGCCTGCTGCAATTCACGAATCGCGACCCGAAAGGCTTGCGGAGTGCGCATGCGTTCTACCCAGGAGTTGTACTCGAGGTGCAGACGCTGACGGCTGTGACTGCGGGTGAACAGGCCCGCCTCGCTGACCTGCCGCAGCCACTCGGCGGCGGAGTAGTCGCGCACGTGGCTGGTGTCACGCAGCACTTCCACACTTTGCAGGTAGGTATCCAGTAACGGGCTGCCTGGAGACATAACGTCGATAAAAGCGGCAACGCCTCCCGGTTTCAGTACTCTGCGCACTTCACGCAGGGCTGGCGCCAGATCACTCCAGTGGTGAGCCGAATAGCGACTGAACACGAAATCGAACTCGCCATCCTCAAAAGGCAGACTTTCCGCAGCGCCGCACACAGTACTGACATTCGTCAGCCCACGTTCCTGCGCTGCAGCGGCCACGACATCGAGCATTTGCTGCGAAAGGTCATACGCCACCACTTCGCTGACTGCCGACGCGACATTGAAGCTCACATGCCCCGCGCCACACCCCAGATCCAGTACCCGCGCACTGCTGCGCCCCGCCACTTCGGCCTGTAGCAGCGCAAATTCGGTGCCTTGCGCGTGCACGGCACTGCTCAGATAGGCGGAGGCCTGCTCACCGAATTGACGTTTTACGACTTGAGTGTGGGCGGAGTTGGTCATGGGATTCTTCCTGATGAAAATCTAACTGAAAAATGCGGTCTCCTGTGGGAGCCGGGCTTGCCCGCGATAAGGCTGGACGCGGTTCACTTTAGATCGCATGGACCTTATCGCGGGCAAGCCCAGCTCCCACATGGGAATGCATTCCAAGCCTTCAATCTCAACCGCGGAACAACCATGGCTGGCTGGCGCGGTGCTTCGCTTCGAAACTGGCAATCGCTTCGCCATCTACCAGGGTCAGACCGATGTCATCCAGGCCTTCAAGCAGGCAGTGCTTGCGAAACGCATCGACTTCAAAGCTGTATACCTTGCCATCCGGACGAGTGACCGTCTGGGCCGCCAGGTCGACGGTCAACTGGTAACCTTCGTTGGCTTCAACCTGCTTGAACAGCTCATCAACTTCAGCCTCGTCGAGAATGATCGGCAGCAAGCCGTTCTTGAAGCTGTTGTTGAAGAAGATATCGGCATAACTGGGGGCGATGATCGCGCAGAAACCGTACTCGTCCAGTGCCCACGGCGCGTGCTCACGGCTTGAGCCGCAGCCGAAGTTTTCCCGGGCCAGCAACACGCTGGCACCCTGATAGCGAGCATCGTTGAGCACGAAATCAGGGTTCAAAGGCCGCTTGGAGTTGTCCTGATACGGTTGCCCGACATCCAAGTAACGCCATTCGTCGAACAGGTTTGGACCGAAGCCGGTGCGCTTGATCGACTTGAGAAACTGCTTGGGAATGATCTGGTCGGTATCGACGTTGGCACGATCCAGAGGAGCGACAAGGCCGGTGTGCTGAGTAAAGGCTTTCATGCTGGGCTCCTTAGTGCTGAATCAGTTCGCGAACATCAATGAAACGACCGTTGACCGCTGCGGCTGCAGCCATCGCCGGGCTGACCAGGTGAGTACGACCACCGGCACCCTGACGACCTTCGAAGTTGCGGTTGGAGGTGGACGCGCAATGCTCGCCACTTTCCAGCCGGTCCGGGTTCATCGCCAGACACATCGAGCAACCTGGCTCACGCCATTCGAAACCGGCCTCGAGAAAGATCTTGTCCAGACCTTCGCTTTCCGCCTGCGCCTTGACCAGCCCGGAGCCCGGCACAACGATCGCCTGCTTGATAGTCGAAGCCACCTTGCGACCTTTGGCGATTTCAGCCGCAGCACGCAAATCCTCGATACGCGAGTTGGTGCAGGAACCAATAAATACGCGATCCAGCTGAATGTCAGTGATGGCCTGATTGGCTTTGAGGCCCATATACTTCAATGCACGCTCAATGGAACCACGCTTGACCAGATCAGTTTCGTGAGCCGGATCCGGAACGTTCTGATCAACGGCCAGCACCATCTCAGGAGAAGTACCCCAGCTGACTTGCGGTTTGATCTGCGCGGCGTCGAGTTTGACCACGGTATCAAAGTGCGCGTCGGCATCGGAAACCAGGTCTTTCCAGGCTTCTACTGCCAACTCCCACTGCTCGCCTTTAGGTGCGAAAGGACGCCCCTTCACGTAGGCAATGGTTTTTTCATCGGTAGCCACCAGACCGACGCGAGCGCCCGCCTCGATGGACATGTTGCAGATGGTCATACGGCCTTCAACCGACAGATCGCGGATCGCGCTGCCCGCAAACTCCATCGCATGGCCGTTGCCGCCTGCGGTGCCGATCTTGCCGATCACCGCCAGCACAATGTCTTTAGCTGTCACGCCGACGGGCAATTTGCCCTCGACGGAAACCAGCATGTTTTTCATTTTCTTGGCCACCAGGCACTGAGTGGCGAGCACATGCTCAACCTCTGAAGTGCCGATACCGTGAGCCAGCGCCCCAAATGCGCCGTGAGTAGAAGTGTGGGAGTCACCACACACCACCGTCATGCCCGGCAAGGTCGCGCCCTGCTCCGGGCTGATCACGTGAACGATGCCCTGACGCACGTCGTTCATTTTGAATTCGGTAATGCCGTACTCGTCGCAGTTGTCGTCGAGGGTCTGCACCTGAAGACGCGACACCTGGTCGGCAATGGCTTCGATACCGCCTTTACGTTCCGGAGTGGTCGGTACGTTGTGGTCCGGGGTCGCAATGTTGGCGTCGATGCGCCATGGCTTGCGGCCCGCCAGACGCAGACCTTCAAAGGCCTGTGGCGAAGTCACTTCATGGATGATGTGACGATCGATGTAAATGAGCGACGAGCCATCGTCACGTTTTTTTACTTCGTGCGAATCCCAGAGCTTGTCGTACAACGTTTTGCCGGCCATCAGGCGAATCCTCATCAGCTTGTTATTTCTATGCCTTCCAGGTCGTCGTGAAATCAGTTTTCACGCTCGCCTGCCGGGCGATCTTAAACAACCGGATGACCCTTTGGCTTGTACGGACATGCTACGAAATATGCTTAAATAACTCAAATTCATAATTTTTATACTTTGGATAACCAACTGGAATCTGAGATGGATCTGGCTAACCTCAATGCTTTTATCGCCATCGCCGAAACCGGCAGCTTTTCTGGAGCAGGTGAACACCTGCACTTGACCCAGCCCGCTATCAGCAAGCGTATAGCGGGGCTGGAACAGCAGTTGAACGTGCGGCTGTTTGACCGGCTGGGCCGGGAAGTCAGCCTGACCGAGGCTGGTAGAGCCTTGCTGCCCAGGGCTTATCAGATTCTGAATGTGCTGGACGATACCCGGCGTGCACTGACCAATCTGACGGGTGAAGTGACCGGCCGCCTGACATTGGCAACCAGTCATCACATCGGCCTGCACCGTCTGCCCCCGCTGCTCCGGGAGTTCACCCGACGTTATCCTGAAGTCGCGCTGGACATTCAGTTCCTGGATTCAGAGGTCGCCTATGAGGAAATCCTTCATGGCCGCGCCGAGCTGGCAGTCATCACTCTGGCCCCGGATCCTCACACGCTGATCAAGGCCGTGTCAGTCTGGGACGACCCGCTGGACTTCGTTGCCGCTCCTGAACACCCACTGGCCAACAGCGGCCCGGTGAGTTTGCAGGACGTCGTCGGCTATCCGGCGGTATTTCCCGGCAACAACACGTTTACCCATCACATCGTCAGCGGACTGTGCGAAGCCCAAGGGCTCAAGCCGAATATCGCCATGAGCACCAACTATCTGGAAACCATCAAAATGATGGTCTCCATCGGCCTCGCATGGAGCGTGCTGCCACGGACTATGCTCGATGAACAGGTGGCGCGTATTCCATTACCGGGCATACAGCTCAGTCGTCAGCTAGGCTACATACTTCACACGGAGCGTACGTTGTCCAATGCGGCCCGGGCATTCATGGCGCTGCTAGATGCCCAGGCTGGCCAATGCTGAAAGCTCCTGATGCTAAAGATCGTATTACTGCCTTTATTACTTACAGGCGCGTGATCCCATGCCAGAACTTGCAGATAGCAACACCTTTCAGTCCTCCGGCCATGCCGCGGCGCTGAGCGAATCCGAAAAGCGTTTTGCAACGCTCTACAATCTCAGCCCCAACGTGGTGATCCTGTCCGCCATCGACAGCGGAGTAATCTGCGAGGTCAATCGCCAGTTCGAAACAATGCTCGGCTGGCCCGCAGCCGAAAGCATTGGTCGGACAGGTGTAGACCTGGGATTATGGGACGATTCCGAACACCGCAACAGCCTGGTCAGACGAGTCATGGCCCAGGACGAGCCCGTGAGGCTGGATGTGCGATTGCGCGCACGCGACGGCCGACTGATTGAAGGCACCTTCAGCGCATTGAAAGTCGAACTGGAGCGTCAGCTTTATTTGCTCAGCACCTTCATGGACAACAGCGCGCACCTGCGCGCCGAACGCGCCTTGAAGGCCAGCGAAGAGAAGTTCGCCAAAGCATTCCACTCCAGTCCTGACGCAATCACCATCACCGAGCGCCTCAGTGGCCGTTACCTGGAGGTCAACGGAGGCTTTTGCCGATTGATGGGGTTTACCCCTGACGAAGTGCTCGGCCGTACTGTCGCCGAGCTGGGCATCTGGGCTCACATTGAACAACGTGAGCAGTTGATTCGCGATCTGCAAGAAAATGGCCGGGTTCATCACCGGGAAATGACCGGCTGTCACAAGAACGGCTCCCACGTCACCGCTGAAGTGTCGGTCGAAACCATTACCCTCAACGATGTCGAATGCCTGCTCATGAATGCGCGGGATATCAGCGAGCTGAAGAGCGCCCAGGAGCAGGTTCAGCATCTGGCCTATCATGACTCCCTGACCAACCTGCCCAACCGGGCATTGCTCATGGATCGTCTCAGCCAGCAAATAATCCTGCTGCAACGCCACAATCTGCGTGGCGCTCTTCTTTTCATGGACCTGGATCACTTCAAGCACATCAATGACTCGCTGGGCCATCCAGTGGGTGACAGCGTGCTGAAGATTGTAACCGCCCGGCTTGAAGCGAGCGTGCGCATGGAAGACACCGTGGCGCGACTGGGCGGCGATGAGTTCGTGGTACTGATCAGCGGACTGGAAGGTAGTCGCGACGATGTGACCGACCAGGTACTGGAACTGGCCGACATGCTTCGCGCCCTACTCGCCCAGCCGATGTTTCTGGACAATCAACGCCTGCAAATCACGCCAAGTATCGGTATCGCACTGATCCCCGACCATGGCCTGACCAGCGCCGACCTGCTCAAACGCGCCGATATCGCGCTGTACCGGGCGAAGGATTCGGGCCGCAATGCCACACAGCTGTTTCATGATTCGATGCAAAAAGCGGCCAGTGAACGCCTGCGCATGGAGAATGATCTGCGCATGGCGTTGCCACGCGGGGAGTTCAGCCTGTGTTATCAACCGCAAGTGGACACTCGCCTCAACCGCATCATTGGCGCGGAGGCCCTGTTGCGCTGGGAGCACCCCGAAACCGGGAACCTGCCTCCTAACCAGTTCATCCAGATACTGGAAGAGAGCGGAATGATTCTGGAGGTAGGCGCCTGGATTCTTGAGGAAGCCTGCCGGACGGCAAGCAAACTGCTGCGTGACAAACTGGTCGACATCCGGCACTTCAGTCTGTGCGTCAACATCAGCCCCCGCCAGTTCCGGCAGACCGACTTCGTTGATCGCGTCAAACGCTGTCTTCGCATCAACAGCCTGCCGAGCAACTTGCTCAAGCTGGAGATCACTGAAGGCATCGTCATTCAGAATCTGGACGAAACCATTGCCAAGATGCATGAGCTGAAAAAGCTCGGTGTCAGCTTTGCCATGGATGATTTCGGCACCGGCTACTCATCCCTTACCTACCTCAAACGCTTGCCCGTGGATGCGCTGAAAATTGACCAGTCGTTCATCCGCGACGCGACCACTGACCCCAATGACGCGGAAATCATCCGAGCAATCGTGGCAATGGCCCAGAGCCTGAACCTGACGGTGATTGCCGAAGGTGTTGAGCAACCCCTGCAACTGGAGTTTCTTGAGCAGTTGGGATGTCGTTTATATCAGGGCTATCTGTTCAGCGAACCGCTGACCTTGAGCGCATTCGAAAAACGCTTGAAGCAGCCCGAGATGTTATTTAAAGAAAGTCAGTTGAATCCTTAGAAACGAAAGAAGGCGCCATAAAGGCGCCTTCTTTTGCTGGCAACTGAACAATCAGCTGTTCAGGACTTTCTGCGCGTTGATCGGAATGCGTTTGGCTTTGGCCTCTTCAGGCACCAGACGCAGCAAATCAATGTTCAGCAAGCCGTTGGACAAACCAGCGTTCTGCACTTCGATGTGATCAGCCAGCCGGAACGACAATTTGAAAGCCCGCTGAGCAATACCCTGATGCAGGTAAGTCACGCCCTCAGCAGTATTTTCACGCTTGCCGCCCGAAACAGTCAGCACGCCCTTCTCGACCTGAAGCTCAAGGTCTTCTTCAACGAAACCTGCGGCCGCGATCACGATGCGATATTGGTCATCCGCATGCTTCTCGACGTTGTAAGGAGGATAGCCGCCAGCGGACTCATTGCGGGCAGCAGCCTCGAACAGGTCATTGAAACGATCAAAGCCCACAGAGCTACGGAACAGAGGGGCCAGAGAAAATGCAGTAGTCATGATAAATCTCCTGTAAACAGCGAGTGGTTTAATCCGCGACCCGAATTCGGCATCGCGTAATCCCCAAACTAGGGTCGCCCAAAAGCTTTTCAAGAGTATATTTTCAAATTTTTTATGACCGTTCGTCGGCACTGACACCGAGCAAAACACTGATCCGCTGACAGTCGGTTTCACGGCGTAATGCATCAAACATCTGCGTCGCTTCAGGGTAGCTTTTGGTCAATAGCACCAGCCACTGCTTGAGTCGGCCAGGCGCTTGAATCAGGGTCATTTTGTCCAGACACTGCAACCAGAAGGTCCGCAGCATGGGCTGCAACTCAGCCCAGGTCATCGGCACAACCTCTTCACCTTTCTGCGCGGCGGCAATCTGTCGGGCCAGATCAGGCCGCGCTACCAGCCCGCGACCGATCATGATGTCCCGAGCGCCGCAGATTTCCCGGCAGCGACGCCAGTCATCCACGGTCCAGATTTCCCCGTTGGCGACCACCGGCACCTTGACCACCTCCTGAATCCGGGCAATCCATTCCCAGTGGGCCGGCGGCTTGTAGCCGTCGACCTTGGTACGGGCATGCACGACAATCTGCTCCGCTCCGCCGTCAGCCAGCGCCCGGGCGCAATCCAGCGCACCATCAGTGTTTTCGTAGCCCAGGCGCATTTTCGCAGTGACCGGAATGTGCTTCGGCACAGCGCTGCGCACCTGACTCAGTATGGAATGCAGCAGCTCAGGCTCTTTGAGCAGAATCGCGCCGCCACGGGAACGGTTGACGGTCTTGGCCGGGCAACCGAAGTTCAGGTCCAGTACCGGCGCGCCCAACTCACAGGCAAACGCGGCGTTTTCCGCCAGACAAACCGGATCAGAGCCCAGCAGTTGCAAGCGCAGCGGCGTACCCGCGTCGGTCTTGGCGCCTTTGTGAAACTCGGAAGCGTACTTGTAGAAGTAATGAGCCGGCATCAAGCGCTCGGACACCCGGATGAATTCGGTCACGCACCAGTCGATCCCGCCGACGTTTGTCAGCGCATCGCGCAGGATGTCGTCAACCAGTCCCTCCATGGGCGCCAGAGCAATTTGCATGGGTCACACTCGAAAAAAAGTCCGGCAGTTTACGGCGCGCTGGCGGGATTGGAAACCAGGGGATCTGCAATGGCGACGCCATACCCCTCGATAAACTCTAAAGGCATGCGTTTAGGCTTGCCGCTGGACAGTTCGATGCAGACAAAAGTGGTCTGAGCGCGCAACAACGTCATGCCATCACGGGGGCGGCGTAGCTGAAAACGTCGAGTCATTTTCAAGCGTTTGTCCCAATCGACAATCCAGGTTGCCAACTCCAGTTCATCGTCCTGATAGGCGCTGGCCAAGTAATCGATCTCATGCCGAACCACCGCCATGGCCCGATCCAGACGACGATACTCACTCAGGTCCAGCCCTAACTGCTGCGAATGACGCCAGGCGCAGCGCTCCAGCCAGGTGACGTACACCGCGTTATTGGCGTGCCCCAGCCCGTCTATATCGTCTGCTGCCACATTGAGGTCGATCACAAAAGGCGTTGTCAAATCCCAGACCATGCTTGCTCCTGCGTTGCTGGTTGTAGGTGCGAGTGAGTGTAACCAAAGCGACGAAGAGAGTGGGCGAATGCTACTGGCGCGTAGCACCCCGAGGCTGTGACAGCGGAGTATCGGCCTGGCCGACGTCGTTTAACCCTCTGATTGGAATGCTTTTTTACCTGTAGAAGCGCGCTTGCCCGCGAAGCGATCTGTCAGTTGACGGGTAAGCGTCTGTACTGACGCTATCGCGGGCAAGCGCGCTCCTACAGGGCCCCGTTTGCTGCGCGACAGCGCGGTGCTCGTGAGCTCATACTGAGGAATGAGGGAACGGGGGAGCATCAGGAGGGAGGATGCGTTTTATCAAACGCCAGAAAAACAAAAGGGCCATTCAATAATCGAATGACCCTTGGTCTCGCAGAGCGAGAAATCGTGGCGTCCCCTAGGGGACTCGAACCCCTGTTACCGCCGTGAAAGGGCGGTGTCCTAGGCCACTAGACGAAGGGGACGCAAAACCTTCGAGCAGATTCGCTTGTTAGCAAACCCTGGCAAAATTGGTGGAGCTTAGCGGGATCGAACCGCTGACCTCCTGCATGCCATGCAGGCGCTCTCCCAGCTGAGCTAAAGCCCCGGATTTATCGCCTCGCGGCTCACATCACTTTCAAATGATGCACTTTAAAATGGCGTCCCCTAGGGGACTCGAACCCCTGTTACCGCCGTGAAAGGGCGGTGTCCTAGGCCACTAGACGAAGGGGACTAAACCTTCTGGATGCTGATGATCGGCGCTGGATCCGGTCATTTTTGCATCGTTTCAAAGCAGTGTAGCCGAGCTTTGAAACTCTAAATTTGGTGGAGCTTAGCGGGATCGAACCGCTGACCTCCTGCATGCCATGCAGGCGCTCTCCCAGCTGAGCTAAAGCCCCACATCAGTGGACGGGGCGCATGTTAAGCGTGAGTCGCAGAGCTGTCAAATTTATTTTTTACAATTTCGAAAGTTTTTTGTCGGTAATACAACCACTTACCATTCAGCCCCCGGAAAACCGGGGGACTGACAGGCACGGGCATTGCTTCAGGCAATAGCGCCCAGAAGCTTTTCCCATTCCTTGTTTTCTTTCTTCGAGACGCCACCCAGCAGATCAAGCGCCTGACGCAAGCGGAAGCGGGTCAGATCCGGGCCCAGGATTTCCATCGCGTCAGTCACCGAGACGGAATTGGCCTGCCCGGTGATCGCGGCAAACATCAACGGCATGGCATCACGCAGCTTGAGCTCCAGATGCTCGACGACAGCCTGGATGCAGCCCATGATCCGGTCTTTTTCCCACTGACGCAGGGACTCCAGTTTCCACAGAATCAACTGCATGACCTGACGCACCTGATCTGCAGACAGTTTCTTGTGCTCGAACAGTTTGGCGTCCGGCGTCACGCCACCGGCGAAGAAGAAACTGGCAAGTGGTGCGACCTGACTGAAGGTCTCCACCCTGCCCTGCACGTGCGGTGCGATCTTCATCATGTATTCAGGGTTCAGCGCCCAGTGCTGCAGGCGCGACGCGAACTCTTCCACCGGAAGTTCACGCAGCCACTGGCCGTTGAGCCATGACAGCTTCTCGATGTCGAAAATCGGACCGCCCAGAGAAACCCGCGACAGATCAAAGTGCTCAACCATTTCTTCCAGAGAGAACTTCTCGCGCTCGTCAGGCATCGACCAGCCCATGCGCCCCAGATAGTTGAGCATCGCCTCAGGCATGAAACCCATGCGCTCGTAGAACGTGACAGAGGTCGGGTTCTTGCGCTTGGACAACTTGCTCTTGTCAGGGTTACGCAGCAGCGGCATGTAACACAACTGAGGCTTGTCCCAGCCGAAGTATTCGTAAAGCAGGATCAGCTTGGGCGCCGATGGCAGCCATTCTTCGCCGCGCAGCACGTGAGTGATGCCCATCAGGTGATCGTCGACGACATTGGCCAGAAAGTAAGTCGGCAGACCGTCGGTCTTCATCAGGACTTGCATGTCCATGCGGTCCCACGGGATTTCGACTTCACCGCGCAGCATGTCCGGCACGACGCAAACGCCCTCGGTCGGCACTTTCATGCGGATCACATGAGGCTCGCCCGCCGCCAGACGACGCGCGACTTCTTCTTTGGAGAGCAACAAGGCACGGCCGTCATAGCGCGGCGTTTCGCCACGAGCGGTTTGCTCGGCACGCATCTGATCCAGCTCTTCAGCGGTGCAGAAACACGGGAAAGCATGACCCAGTTCAACCAGTTGCTGAGCGTACTTCTGATAAATATCGCCCCGCTCGCTCTGCCGATACGGACCGTGCGGACCGCCGACATCCGGACCTTCGCTCCACTCGATACCCAACCAGCGCAACGCGTCGAAAATCTGCTGCTCCGACTCGCGGGTCGAACGCAGTTGATCGGTATCTTCGATGCGCAGGATGAACTCACCGCCGTGCTGCCTGGCGAAGCAGTAGTTGAAAAGCGCTATGTAGGCCGTGCCAACGTGAGGGTCGCCGGTAGGCGAAGGCGCGATGCGGGTACGAACGGTGGTCATGAAAAATCCCGAAATAGGTCAAACAAGCCGTGAATATTAACAGGGGCCAGTGATCATGTGGGAGCTGAGCTTGCTCTGGGCGGCATTCCGACGATAAACGATAACGCGGAATGTCTTCTAGCACCGTCTCATGTATCGCGGGCAAGCCCGGCTCCCACAGGATAGGCTCCAGCCCCCAAACCGCTATACGGTCAACAACCGCTCACGCAGCTTGCCGATTTCGTCGCGCATCTGCGCCGCAGCTTCGAACTCCAGGTCGCGGGCCAACTGGTACATCTTTTCTTCCAACTGACGGATGCGCTTGGTGATCTCGCTCGGTGAACGCAGTTCGTTTTCGTACTTGGCGCTTTCCTCCGCCGCCTTGGCCATGCCTTTGCGCTTCTTGCTGCGCGAGCCCGGCACGGTGGCGCCTTCCATGATGTCGGCGACATCCTTGAACACGCCTTTAGGGGTAATCCCGTTCGCAAGGTTGAAGGCGATCTGCTTGTCGCGACGGCGCTCGGTTTCGCCAATCGCGCGCTCCATGGAGCCGGTGATGCGGTCCGCATAGAGAATCGCCCGCCCATTGAGGTTACGGGCCGCACGACCAATGGTCTGGATCAGCGAGCGCTCGGAGCGCAGAAAACCTTCCTTATCAGCGTCAAGAATTGCCACCAGCGACACTTCCGGCATATCCAGGCCTTCGCGCAGCAGGTTGATCCCCACCAGCACGTCGAAAGTCCCTAGCCGCAGGTCGCGAATAATCTCCACGCGCTCCACAGTATCGATGTCCGAGTGCAGATAACGCACCCGCACGCCGTGGTCGGCCAGGTAATCAGTCAGGTCTTCGGACATGCGCTTGGTCAGCGTGGTGACCAGCACCCGCTCTTCCAGCGCCACGCGCTTGGTGATTTCCGAAAGCAAATCATCCACCTGAGTCAGCGCCGGACGAATCTCGATTTGCGGGTCTACCAGACCGGTTGGCCGCACAACCTGCTCGACGATACGACCCGCGTGTTCAGCCTCGTAGTTGCCCGGTGTCGCCGAAACAAAGATCGTTTGCGGACTGACCGCTTCCCACTCGTCAAACCGCATCGGCCGGTTATCCAGTGCCGACGGCAGACGGAAGCCATACTCCACCAGGGTTTCCTTACGGGAGCGGTCGCCTTTGTACATGGCACCGACCTGCGGCACGCTGACGTGGGATTCGTCGATAACCAGCAGCGCATCCGCTGGCAGGTAGTCGTATAACGTCGGCGGCGGCGCGCCCGAAGGACGTCCTGACAGGTAGCGCGAGTAGTTTTCAATGCCGTTGCAGTAACCCAGCTCCAGGATCATTTCCAGGTCGAAACGGGTCCGCTGCTCAAGACGCTGGGCTTCAACCAGCTTGTTGTTGGTGCGCAGGTACTCAAGACGCTCCTGCAACTCAACCTTGATGCCCTCCATCGCTTCGACCAGGGTTTCCCGAGGTGTGACGTAGTGGCTCTTGGGGTAGAAGGTAAAGCGTGGCAGCTTGCGGATCACCTCGCCGGTCAGCGGATCGAACGAGGAAATGCTTTCTACCTCGTCGTCGAACAGCTCGATGCGAATCGCCTCCAGATCCGACTCGGCCGGGTAGATATCAATCACATCACCGCGCACCCGGAACGTGGCCCGGGCGAAATCCATGTCATTGCGGGTGTATTGCAGGTCAGCCAGACGACGCAACAAGGCGCGCTGATCGAGTTTGTCGCCCCGATCCACGTGCAAGACCATGCGCAGATAGGTTTCCGGGCTGCCCAGACCATAAATGCACGACACCGTGGTGACGATGATGGCGTCCTTGCGCTCCAGCAGCGCCTTGGTCGCGGACAGACGCATCTGTTCAATGTGGTCGTTGATCGACGCATCCTTCTCGATGAAGGTGTCCGACGACGGCACATAGGCCTCAGGCTGGTAGTAATCGTAATAAGAGACGAAATACTCAACGGCGTTGTTCGGGAAAAATGCCTTGAACTCACCGTACAACTGCGCGGCCAGGGTCTTGTTCGGCGCGAGCACCAACGTGGGGCGCTGCACCTGCGAGATGACATTGGCGATGCTGAATGTCTTGCCTGAGCCGGTCACCCCCAGCAGGGTCTGGTGCGCCAGGCCGGCATCGATCCCTTCGACCAGTTGGCGAATAGCCTCTGGCTGATCACCAGCAGGCTCAAAACGGGTTACGAGCTGAAACTCGGACATGACGTACCTCTTTGGTGGTTTACGCGCATACAGGCTCACGCAAGCCACAGCGCGAAAACCAAAGAACGGCGTGCGTCTGACCCGCTAGCGGATCAGTCGTACAGAATATGAAGTGATGAGACTACAGATGGAGTCGCCATCGCCAGCTTTCAACCCACGACTTTCAACCTGCTGAATCGACATCTATTGCTGCGCCCCATTACAGGATGCCGGTTGCAATATGACCAGAGGTCGACAAACGACTGCAAAAAACCCGGAAAAACCCGTCACCGACTGTCGCCCCGGTCGGCGATGCTCTCTATACTGACTCCCCGATTGTGCACCGCTCTGGCGCATTCGGCTCAGAGCGGGTTTCCCCTCACCCCTCACACAGAGCCGCCACAACAATGAGCCTGTTCTCCGCTGTCGAAATGGCACCACGCGATCCAATCCTGGGCCTCAACGAAGCATTCAACGCCGATACCCGCACCACCAAGGTCAACCTTGGTGTGGGCGTCTATTGCAACGAAGAAGGCCGCATCCCCCTTCTGCGCGCCGTTGCCGAAGCAGAGAATATTCGCGTGGCTCAACACGCTCCTCGTGGCTACCTGCCGATCGACGGCATCGCGGCGTACGACCTGGCCGTACAAAAACTGCTGCTGGGTGCCGATTCGCCGCTGATCGCTTCGGGCCGCGTCCTGACCACTCAGGCCGTGGGTGGTACCGGTGCACTGAAAATCGGTGCTGACTTCCTTAAGCAACTGCGTCCTGATGCCGTCGTGGCCATTAGCGATCCAAGCTGGGAAAACCACCGCGCCCTGTTTGAAACTGCCGGTTTCCCGGTGCAGAACTATCGCTACTATGATGCGACCAGCCATGACGTGAACCGTTCCGGCATGCTTGAAGACCTGCAGAATCTGCCCTCCGGCTCGATCGTCGTGCTGCACGCCTGCTGCCACAACCCGACCGGCGTAGACCTGACGCTGGACGATTGGAAAAAAGTCCTGGAAGTGGTCAAGAGCAAAGGCCACGTGCCGTTCCTGGACATGGCGTATCAGGGCTTCGGTACCGGCATTGACGAAGATGCGGTTGCAGTTCGCCTGTTCGCGGAATCCGGCCTGACCTTCTTCGCTTCCAGCTCGTTCTCCAAATCCTTCTCGCTGTACGGCGAACGTGTCGGCGCGCTGTCGATCATCACCGACTCCAAAGAAGAGACCGCTCGCGTCCTGTCCCAGGTCAAGCGAGTGATCCGCACCAACTACTCCAACCCGCCAACGCATGGTGCGACCATCGTTGCTGCGGTGCTCAACAGTCCGGAACTGCGGGCCAAGTGGGAAGAAGAACTGGGTGAGATGCGCGTGCGCATCAAAGGCATGCGCCAAGCGATGGTCGAGCGTCTGGCCAACAACCCTGCGGGCCAGGATTTCAGCTTCGTGGGTCGTCAGAGCGGCATGTTCTCCTACTCGGGCCTGACCACTGAACAGGTGCATCGCCTGCGTAACGAGTTCGGCATCTACGCCCTAGACACCGGTCGCATCTGCGTCGCGGCGCTGAACCAGAGCAACATCGACACCGTCTGCAAGGCGATTATCCAGGTGATCTAAAGCTTCACCGTGGTGAAAAAAGGGAAGCAGACGAGGGTCTGGCTTCCCTTTTTATTTGTATCGCGTTTTATTTGTATCCCTTAGGACCGCCTTGAGCCGGGAGGGCTGAGGCATATCCAGTGGGAGCGAATTCATTCGCGAAGGGGCCGGGATATTCACAGCATCTTCATCCCCAGGAATACCGCCTTCCCGGATGAATCCGGTCCCACTGGATCGCGGTAGACTTGAGGCTGGCGTAAACCCGTGGGAGCGAATTCATTCGCGAAGGGGCCGGAATATTCACAGCATCTTTATCCCCAGGAACACCGCCTTCCCGGATGAATCCGGTCCCACTGGATCGCGATACACTCAAGACTGGCGTAAAACCCGTGGGAGCGAATTCATTCGCGAAGGGGGCCGGGATATTCACGGCCTTTTTATCGCCAGGAACACCGCCTTCCCGGATGAATCCGGTCCCACTGGATCGCGGCAGACTTGAGGCTGGCGTAAAACCCGTGGGAGCGAATTCATTCGCGAAGGGGCCGGAATATTCACAGCATCTTTATCCCCAGGAACACCGCCTTCCCGGATGAATCCGGTCCCACTGGATCGCGGTAGACTTGAGGCTGGCGTAAACCCGTGGGAGCGAATTCATTCGCGAAGGGGCCGGGATATTCACAGCATCTTTATCGCCAGGAACACCGCCTTCCCGGATGAATCCGGTCCCACTGGATCGCGATACATTCAAGGCTGGCGTAAAACCCGTGGGAGCGAATTCATTCGCGAAGGGGCCGGGATATTCACAGCATCTTTATCCCCAGGAACACCGCCTTCCCGGATGAATCCGGTCCCACTGGATCGCGATACACTCAAGACTGGCGTAAAACCCGTGGGAGCGAATTCATTCGCGAAGGGGCCGGGATATTCACAGCATCTTTATCCCCAGGAACACCGCCTTCCCGGATGAATCCGGTCCCACTGGCTTTAGGTCGCCTATCAAATCGCGAGCAGACCGTGAGTCCTCCTTTGAGAAAAGATATACAGCCGGTTAAGTGGCACGCTTTGTATCACCCCCGATACATTCCAGACACGCCCCCGACACCCCCTCACGCCACCCTTTCGCCGCGCCCGTCGGCGAAGTAGCATGGCGGGCAGCGTTGATCTTCAATAGCGGCCAGTGATGGCGGCATCACCAGGCAGTGGTCGCATCATGCAATCAACCGAAACTTCAGCTGAAACCCCACAAAGCAGCGACCCGCGCTGGAACACCCGCGCCCTGATCGTCGATGACGACGTACCGATTCGCGAACTGCTCTGCGACTACCTTGCGCGCTTCAACATCCAGTGCCGAGGCGTAACCGACGGCACTGAAATGCGTAAGGCGCTGGAAGAAGAAAACTTCGACGTCATCGTCCTCGATTTGATGCTGCCCGGCGAAGACGGCCTTTCTCTGTGCCGCTGGCTGCGCAGCACCTCGGACATCCCGATTCTGATGCTCACCGCCCGCTGCGAACCCACTGACCGGATCATTGGTCTGGAACTGGGTGCCGACGATTACATGGCCAAACCTTTCGAACCTCGCGAACTGGTCGCCCGCATCCAGACCGTGTTGCGCCGCGTACGCGACGACCGCAACGATGAGCGCTCCACGGTACGTTTCGATGCCTGGCGCCTCAACAGCGTGCTGCGCCAGTTGGTCGCCGCCGATGGTCTGGTGGTGCCACTGTCCAACGCGGAATTCCGCCTGTTGCGGGTGTTCCTCGAACGCCCGCGTCGAGTGTTGAGCCGCGAGCAACTGCTTGATGCCGCTCGCGGACGCTCCATAGAGGCCTTTGATCGCAGCATTGACCTGCTGGTCTCGCGTCTGCGGCAGAAGCTCGGGGATGACCCGAAAAACCCACAGTTGATCAAGACCGTTCGCGGTGAGGGTTACCTGTTTGACGCAAGGGATATTGGTTGATCCGCTCCGCTGACACCCTCTTCGCCCGCCTGTTCGGGGGGGCGTTGATTGCTATTTTGCTCGCGCATCTGCTGGCGTTCATGTGGTTCAGGTTTTACGGGTTTCCACCACCACCGCCTCCACCCATGTCCGAGTCAGGGCAGCAGATCGAGGGGCGTGCTTTTCAGCGTCCGGAGGACGGTCCGCCGCCTGGCCACAGACCACCGTTTTTCCGTGGCCCTGTCGTGCCGCTGATCTTCCAGCTGATTACCCTGGTGATCGCTGCCTGGTACGGCGCCAAGGCGTTGAGCAGACCGATCCAGCACTTGAGCAACGCCGCCGAACGGCTCAGCGAAAACCTCGACAGCCCGCCCATGGAAGTCAAAGGTCCGCTGGAAGCGCGGCAGGCCGCGCAGACATTCAATCTGATGCAGCAACGCATCCGCGAGCAGGTGCAACAGCGCGGGCGCATGCTTGCGGCAGTCTCCCATGACCTGCGCACGCCGCTCTCGCGCCTGAAATTGCGGGTCGAGCAAATCGACGAACCCAGACTGCACGGGCAGATGACTCAGGATCTGAACGACATGATTGGCATGCTCGATGCCACGCTGACCTATCTGAATGAGCAACGCACCAGTGAAATCGTGCAGTTGTTCGATCTGCAGGCCTTGATCGAATCCCTCGCTGAAAACGCTCAGGACAATGGCGATGATGTGCAATCCAGCGGGCAATGCCTGCCGTTGAAGACTCAGCCCATGGCGCTGCGTTCGTGCATCAATAACCTGATCGACAACGCTCTGCGCTATGCCGGTCAGGCGCGGGTCGAGATTATTGATGACCCGCAACACGTACGCGTCAGGGTGATTGATCACGGCCCCGGGATCAGCGCCGACCACCATGAAGCCGTGTTTGAACCCTTCTATCGTCTGGAGGGTTCGCGCAATCGCAACTCCGGTGGCGTCGGCATGGGCATGACCATCGCCCGCGACGCCGCCCGGCGCATGGGCGGCGATCTGTCACTGGCCGAAACGCCCGGTGGCGGTCTGACAGCAGTGCTGTTCTTGCCGCGCTTCTGAACGGACACGTAACGACGCCGATACACAACCCACATACCCTCGACACCTGCCATCTAGAGGCTTGACAAGCCGGTGCACCGTCACCGGATCAATCAACCTGAGGGAGTCAGCCTGATGATCAGTGGCGTTAGTAATAACAGCTATTCGAGCTACACCAGCTCCAGCGCGAGTACCGCTGCGAGCAAGAAATTCCAGGAGCAATTGCTGGCTAAACTGGACACCGATGGCGACGGCAGTGTCAGCAAAGACGAGCTGAGCGCTGCAAACTCGTCTTCTGACAGCAAGGACGGCATTACCGTCACGCTGAGTGAAGCGTTCAGCAGCCTGGACGCCAACGAGGATGACAGCCTCGACGCCGACGAACTGGCAGCCCTCACCCCGCCGCCTCCACCAAGCGGCCAGCCTGCGACCGATGTTGCCGAAGACCTGCTCAGCGCGCTGGACACCGACGGCGACGGCGCAATCAACAGTGACGAGTTGACCGCAGGCTTGAGCAGCGCGGGCAGCACCGCCGACAGTGCTCAGGTGTTTGATGCACTGGACACCAACAAGGATGGCACGGTCAGCCTTGACGAATTGACCGCAAGCCTGCAACCGCAGCAGCCACCCGCTCCACCGGCTTCGTCACTGGAAGCCAGCGAGCAGTTGTTCAGCTCACTGGACGCTGATGGCGACGGCAGTATCAGCGCCGATGAGCTGACCAGCGCTCTTACCGCCACATCAAACGACAGCACCACCGCCGAAAACAAAGCTTCCGAGGCTTTGGGCCGGATGGTTGCAGCACTGACCGAACGTTACGACACCAGTGGCAGCAAGCCGGTCGGCAAGTATCTCGATACGGCTGCTTGATGTGAAAGATTTGCCTGATAGGCCTCTGTCAGGCAAAGCACAAAACCTGTAGCGCCTCCGTCGTCCAGACAGCCGCGCTGTCGCGAAGAAAACAAGGGCCTGTAGGAGTGAGCTTGCTCGCGATAGCGGTCGATCTGTTAAGAAGATGTCGGCTGACCTGACGTGATCGCGAGCAAGCTCACTCCTACAAGTCCGGCGTTTGCCACACGAGATCAGCGTTCCTGCCACATCAAAACGCATCCCGATTCTGCGCCACTGGACGAACTTGTCCACGTCGTCACCGGTCTGACATTTGCCTGCCTATTGAGTACCGCAAATGCCCGCATTCGACCCCGCAACGGTTATCTGGATTGTCGCCGCTTTAGCCACTTGTGGCGTCATCATGCGACCTTGGCGGGTGCCGGAATTTGTCTGGGCGTTGGGGGCCGCGGTGCTGCTCACAGCGTTGGGGTTTATCCCGCTGCACAAGGCGCTGGGTGCGGTGGCGGAAGGTGGCGATGTCTACCTGTTTCTGATCGGCATGATGGTTCTGGCCGAACTGGCCCGGCAACAAGGTCTGTTCGACTGGCTGGCCATGCTTGCCGCAAAACATGCAAAAGGCTCAGGGCAACGCCTGTTTGATCTGGTGTTTCTGGTCGGCACCCTGGTCACGGTGTTCCTGTCCAACGACGCAACTGCGGTTGTCCTGACGCCCGCCGTTTACGCGGCAGCCCGCGCTGCCAAGGCCGAGCCACTGCCCTATCTGTTTATCTGCGCCTTTATCGCCAACGCGGCCAGTTTTGTCCTGCCGATTTCAAACCCGGCCAACCTGGTGATATTCGGCAACAACATGCCACCACTAGGAACCTGGCTCTGGCATTTCAGCCTGCCTTCGATTGCCGCCATCGGCATGACCTATCTCGTGCTGCGCCTCACGCAACGCAGCCATCTGCGTAAACCTCTGGAAACAGACATCACGCTGCAACCGCTATCCAGCGGTGCACGTCTGACAGCGTTCGGGATCTTGCTGACGGGGATCGTATTGCTGAGTGCATCGGCGCTCGATATGCAACTTGGGCTACCGACGTTCTGTGCAGGTATCGCTACCGCTGCATTGATCCACCTGCGTCAGCGGCTTAACCCGCTGCCGGTGCTCAAGGCGGTTTCCTGGAGTGTATTGCCACTGGTGGCGGGTTTGTTCGTCCTGGTAGAGGGCTTGGCACTGACCGGGGTTATCGATCATCTGGCCCACGCGCTGAAATCACTGGCCGACGATTCGGCCACTCAGGCGACGTGGACCGCTGGCGTGATCGTGGCGATTGCCAGCAACCTGATCAACAATCTGCCGGCCGGTTTGATTGCGGGTTCGGTCGGACATATCGCTCATCTACCCACCGAAACCACCAGTGCGCTGGTCATCGGCGTGGATCTGGGTCCCAACCTGTCGATCACCGGATCACTGGCAACCCTGCTCTGGCTGATCGCCATCCGCCGCGAAGGCGAAAATGTCACGGCGATGGGCTTTCTAAAGCTGGGAATTCTGGTCATGCCACCGGCGTTGATCGGTGCATTGGCGGCGTTGTCGATCACCACCGGCGGATAAAAAGTGTGTCAGGCCGCGGCACTGGCAGGCTGCAGCAACCTTGCCTCCAGTTGCCGGGCGATGCCCTGCAGATCCATCAGCGTGGCGCGCCAACTATTTGCACCACTGCCAATGCTCACCAGCGAACGTGCCCGGTCATTGACCGACACCACCTTGCCGGCATTGGTCTGCCAGCCCTGAGCGAGCATCGTCGGGTCAAACTGGTTGAACGAGTCAATGGCTTCAACCTGAGACACTGCGAAGCCAAACGTCAACGTCTCTCCCCTGACCACCAACACCCGCGACAGCGGCGTGTGGGGTTGTGGCGACGATTCGATCAAGCTGCTCAGGCACACCAGTGGAAGCTGCTCGCCCCGCAGATTGAACTGCCCCAACAAGTGATTTTCCGGCTGGGCAAGGCCAATCATTTGCGTGGGTATCGAGAGGATTTCCAACACCTGACTGAGTGGCGCGACGAACTGGGTCGGCGACTTGAACAACAGGCAGGCCTGACGCATGACCGCTTTCGCCTTGCTGGCACGACTCTCTGATGACTGCGGCTGGGTCTGGTAAAGCTCGGCGTAGTTCTTGACTCCGGATCGCTCCAGCAGAGACTGATGATTGATCAGGACAGCCTGCAATCCGTCACCGAGGTTCATCACACCGGCCAACAACTCTGGCTCCCGCAAGCCATAGACGGGCATCGGCAGCAGGCTTTGCGGGTCCCGACGTTCAATGGCGACCATACGATCGTAGCCAAACCCAGACACCCTGCCGTCGGTGGCCGTCAGCAACAGAAGCTGGCTCTTGACCTGCACGTTACTGCAGTCAAAACCCAACACTTGAGACAAGCTCAGGACCGGAATTTTAGTATCACGAATCACGGTGACGCCCAGGCAATAGCCATTCCCGAAATCGGTAGGCGCGACCTGCGGCTTGTCGACCAACTCGGTGACTACGCTGGCATCAATGCTGAAATGCTGCCCGTCACATTCAAAGACCAGGTAATGACGCAACTGGCTTTTCGCTTGCAACGTATCGCGACTGATCGGCCCTGCCGCTGTATCTGCGGCAAACAGTACGCCGGGCAAGCTGGCGAGGAACGCCAGATCCAGCATGTAGATCAAGCGACTGTCTTCACCGGTCATGATCAGCGTGGGTATCAGCCCGCTGCCCTCGCCGCCCGGTCCCAAAGGACAGAGCTGAGAGTCGGCGGCCTTGACGATGTCGCAGACGGCATCAATGGCAACGCCCAACAAGCCGCCTTTGTACTTGAGGATGGCGACCAGCGGAGTTGGCGCTTGCTCTGGCATGTCGTCGCTGAGCACAGATCGCAGATCCACAAGCGGAACCGGTCTGCCACGCAAGGTGAAAACCCCAGCCAACACACCGCGCGTCACCGGATGGCGCTGCAGATTGGTCGGCCAGTGAACGGCTTCCATCAACGAGGTGGCTTCGATGCCCAGAAACGCACCGTTTATCTGCACCACGCCGTAGGCGCGCAGCGTGTTCATGCAGGCAGCCCGGAAGGTTTGCTGGTACGGGCACTGACATTCACAGCGCCTTGCTCATTGCCAACCTTGGTCTGGTGCAGCTCGAAAATCAGCGTTTCCACCTGGCCTGCCGAGTCCATTTGCTTGGCGGTTGCGGCATTGATGCTGTCGATGGCCACGGTGGTCTCGTTGACGCCTTTGACGATCTGCTCGAACGCACTGCCGGCACTCAAGGAGATCTCGCTGCCGGATTTTATCCGGCTGACGGTTTCCAGAATCAGTTTGTTGATTTCCTTGGTGGCCTGGGAAGACTTCTCGGCCAGCTTGCGCACCTCATCTGCAACCACCGAGAAGCCCAGGCCATGCTCACCGGCCCTTGCGGCTTCGATGGCTGCGTTGAACGCGAGCATGTTGGTCTGGCTGGCGATTTCACTGATGACCTGAATGATGTCCTGAATATCTTCAGCAGACTTGCCAATCATGGTCATGGCTTCGGCTGCCCGGACGAGTGTTTCCGACCCCTGACTAGCCTGTTCACGGGTCAGCCTGGCCAGGTCAGTGGCTTGATCAGTGCTCTGCGCCACATAGGAAATGGCGCTCATCAGGTTTTGCACTGAAGCGTCCATGGCCCGGGTTTTAGCTTCGATGGCTTCTTCCAGTTCGACCTGTTGAGTGATGTCCGTGGCGAACTTCACCACTTTATAAGGTTTGCCATCGCTGTCGAACACCGGGTTGTAAGTCGCCTGAATCCAGATGTGCTGGCCGAACTTGCTCAAGCGCATGAAACGTCCGGAGAAAAACTGCCCTTGAGACAAGTCATGCCAGAACTCGCGATAGGCCGTGCTGCGCACGTACTCTTCCTCGCAGAAAATCCGGTGGTGCTGACCACGCAGCTCTTGCAGGCTGTAACCCAGCGACTTGAGGAAGTTGGCGTTGGCATCGAGGATATTGCCCGCCATATCGAACTCGATCACCGCTTGCGCGCGATCAATCGCATTGACCTTGCCCTGGCGCTCAGCGCTGCTTTCTTTTATTTCGGTGACATCCAGCGCGAACTTGACCACTTTGTAAGGCTGGCCATGGGAGTTGAGAATCGGGTTGTAAGTGGCTTGAATCCAGATTTCCTTGCCGTCTTTGCGTTTGCGTCGATATTCATTGGTGTCGTATTCGCCGCGACCGAGTTTTTCCCAAAACTCGCGGTAGCCCATGCTGGCACCAAACTCTTCGGTGCAGAACATACGGTGGGGCTGGCCGATCACTTCGTCCAGCTCATAACCAAACACGGCGAGGAAGTTAGGGTTCGCAGACAGGACTTTGCCAGTCAGGTCAAATTCGATAACTGCCTGAGAACGCTCGATGGCAGTGACCTTGCCGACGAACTCAGCATTGCGGGCCCGCACTTCAGTCACATCGTTGGCAAACTTCACGACCTTGTAAGGACGACCATCGGGGTCAAAAATAGGGTTGTAGGTGGCACTGATCCAGACTTCACGCCCGCCCTTGCCCAGCCGCATGTACTCGCCTGAATCGTATTCACCGCGCTCAAGCTTGGCCCAGAAGGCCCGATAGGCCGGGCTGTTGAGGTATTGGTCATCGCAGAACATGCGATGGTGCTGGCCCAGCACTTCGTCCAGACGGTAGCCGAGCACCTTCAGGAAGTTGTCATTGGCTGCAAGCACCCGACCATTCAGATCAAACTCGATCACGCCTTGAGAACGCTGAATAGCTTCGACTTTGCCTTCGTATTCCGCGTTGCGCATGCGCTGATCGGTAATATCCGTGGCAAACTTCACCACTTTGAATGGCTCGCCAGCCTGATTGAGAATCGGGTTATAAGTCGCCTGAAGCCAGATTTCCTTGCCGCCCTTACCCAGCCTTTTGTATTGCCCCTGATCAAATTTCCCGGTCGCCAGCGATCGCCAGAACTCAGCATATTCAGGGCTGGAAGCGTATTCCGGAGTACAGAACATACGGTGATGGCGGCCCTGCACTTCTTCGAGACGATAGCCCACCCTGTCGAGAAAATTGGCGTTGGCCTGCAGGATGTTGCCTTCCAGATCAAACTCGATCATTGCCTGGGAATGATTGATGGCATTCATCAAAGAGTTCAGATCGATGGCAGAGTCGACAGACGAGTTTGCGGAAGGAGTGGACATGGGCGGGTCTCGAAAAGGGAGCGATCATCGGGTTCTTATTGTTTCGTTGTCGGCCCTGACTGAAACTTCCTTAATAAAACATCACCATCATCCGATCAGCGGGTGGCTATGTGCCATTAATGATGAATTGAGCGTAACTTACGTCATTCCGCGGCGCTTGATAATCGTTATTTTCAATGGACACGATAATATTTTTTGGAACTTTTCCATTAACGTCACGGTCAGGCCCGCCGAGGCATACACGCGGCGCCACTGTCCAATCGCCCGCCTTGGGTTCAAACATGGATCCAATAAGCGTGAGGTTAAAAGTGAACCTCAGGACAACGGTGATTAATAAACTGTTACAGCACTCATACTGAAAAGGCATAACAAACTTGAGTGATATCGCAAAAAAAAGCCGCCCGACTCATCAGTCATTAAGCGGCCTTAACTTCCTTACCTACGTTATTTACTGCTGACTCAATGCACTACCTGCGAATTGCAGCTTGCAGCATTGAGCGACCATCCTTACTTTTCCAGCGACTCGACACCCATTTCGTCCCAGACCTCTTCCGCCAGATGGAACGTAGCGTTGGCCGCCGGAATACCGCAGTAGATTGCGCTCTGCATCAGCACTTCCTTGATCTCTTCTCGAGTCACACCATTGTGCTTCGCAGCCTTCAGGTGCAGGCGCAGTTCGCCTTCGCGGTTCATGCCGATCAGCATGGCGATCGTCACCAGGCTTCGGGTGTGACGCGGCAGACCGGGGCGAGTCCAGATGTCGCCCCAGGCGTGGCGGGTGATCATCTCCTGAAACTCTTCATTGAACGGCGTGAGTTTCTTCAGGCTGTTGTCCACGTGGGCATCGCCCAACACAGCACGGCGCACTTGCATGCCGGCTTCGTAACGTTGTTTTTCGTCCATTGGAAACTCCGGGTTCAGGCTTTCAGGAAGGTCACGACGCGCTCACCAAATTCACTTTCCGCTTCGATGCTGGAAAGATGCGCAGCATGAAATTCGGCGTATTCGGCACCGGCGATGTGCTCGGTCAGAAAACGTCCGTCGGCAGGTGTGGTGACCGCGTCCTGGGTGCCGCAGACCACCAGCACCGGCAGCGTGATTGCGCTGATCTGTTCACGGAAGTCCGCGTCGCGTACCGCTGCGCAGTTGGCGGCATAGCCCTGAGGTGAGGTCTGGGCCAGCATGTCCACCACCGGCTCCACCCGCTGCGGGTCGGCTTTGGCAAACTCCGGGGTGAACCAGCGCGCAATTGACGCTTCGCGCAGGGCTTGCATGGCGGCTTTGCCGTCACGAAGAACGGTCTCGATACGAGGGTTCCAGACATCAGGGGTGCCGATTTTCGCGGCGGTGTTACACACCACCAGCCGTTGCACACGCTGCGGGGCATTGATCGCCAGCCATTGGCCAATCAGACCGCCCATGGACAGCCCGCAGAACAACACGCTCGGCAGTTGCAAGGCGTCCAGCAAGGCCAATGCATCGCGACCATTCTGCTCGATGCTGTAAGGCCCTTCGGGCACCAATGATTGACCATGCCCGCGCGTGTCATAGCGCAGCACCTGGAAATGCTCGGTGAACACCGGCATTTGCGAATCCCACATGCTCAGATTAGTGCCCAGCGAGTTGGACAACAGCAAAACCGGCGCGCCTTGCGGGCCATCGAGTTGGTAATGCAGATCGCCGTCGGGGAGTTGGATGAAGGGCATAGAGGGCTCCTGAAAATTGAAGATTGAATCTGGTTCCTGTGGGAGCAGAGCTTGCTCGCGATAAGGCTGACGCGATTCTGCTTGAGAGTTGTGTTGCTCTTATCGTCGGAATGCCGCCCAGAGCAAGCTCTGCTCCCACAGTTCGAGTTAAATGTTCGCCAAAGCCACCGCCCTCTCCACCCACTGCTGCGCAAGGCCCAGGTAGTTGGCGGGATCAAGCAGATGGTCCAGCTCTGCGGCTGACAGCTCGGCACCGACCTGTGGATCTGCGCCAAGCACTTCGCGAAGATGCAGCCCATGCTGCACGGCTTGGCGGCAGCTTTGTTCGATCAGATGATGCGCAGCATCGCGACCGATGCGCTGGGCCAAGGCAATGCTGACCGCCTCGGCAAGCACCAGGCCTCGGGTGGAATCAAGATTAGTGAGCATCTGCTCCGCGTTGACTTCCAGCGCTGGAATTACCTGCAAAGCCTGTTGCAACGATCCCGACACCAGGCAACACAGTTCAGGCAGGGTTTCCCACTCGGCGTGCCACAGACCGAGGCTGCGCTCGTGCTCCTGAGGCATGGCCGCGAACATCGTTGCGACCAGCCCCGGCGCACGCACTGAAGCGCTGATCATCACCGCCGCACCGACCGGATTACGCTTGTGGGGCATGGTCGATGAACCGCCCTTGCCCGCTGCCGCCGGTTCGAAGACTTCGCCCACTTCGGTCTGCATCAACAGACTGATATCCCGGCCCATCTTGCCCAGGCTACCGGCGATCAGACCCAGCCAACTGGCGAACTCCACCAGCCGGTCGCGCTGGGTGTGCCACGGCTGCTCCGGCAAAGTCAGTTGCAGTTCACGGGCCAGTGCTTCAGCGACGGGCAATGCTTGCGCGCCCAGTGCCGCCAAGGTGCCGGACGCGCCACCAAACTGCAGGCTTAACAGCCGTGGTTTGAGCTCCTGCAAGCGCTGACGATGACGGGTTATCGCACCCAGCCAACCGGCGATTTTCATGCCGAGAGTGACCGGAGTCGCCTGCTGTAACCAGGTGCGCCCGGCCAGTGGCGTCACCGCGTAGCGCTGGGCCTGTCGGGCCAGAGATTCAGCCAGCTCGGCCAGATCCCGTTCCAGCAACACGATGGCTGCGCGCAGTTGCAGCACCACTCCGCTGTCCATCACATCCTGGCTGGTAGCGCCCATGTGTACATAACGTTCAGCCGTTGGATTGCGCGCCGCGATCTTCTTGCCCAGCGCCTTGACCAGCGGGATTGCCGAATTACCGGCATTGCCAATCGCAACCGCCAACTCGGCAAAGTCGAACAGCTCGGCGTTGCAACTGGCCTGAATGTCTTCGACCACTTCAGCGGGAATCAACCCCGTGCTCGCCTCGGCGCGGGCCAGCGCCGCTTCGAAGTCGAGCATGCCTTGCAGCCGACCATGGTCAGAGAAGATTTCGCTCATCTGCGGCTGTTTGAAGTACGCGTCGAAAAGTTGCTGACTCGATCTATTCAAAACATGACTCCAGAATTCATGTGGCATCCGAATGGCTGACCCAGCCCTTGATCAGCACCGCAATGGCCGCCAGTGCCGCCGGCACCACCAGCGCAGTCAGTACCTGCTCGAAATTCCAGCCCAGCCCCAACAATGTGGCGCCAGCCCACGCACCGAGGATGGCACCGAAACGGCCGATGCCCAGCATCCACGAAACGCCCGTGGCACGCCCTTGGGTAGGATAGAACCGCGCAGCCAGCGAAGGCATCGCCGATTGCGCGCCGTTGATACACATACCGGCCAGCAGCACCAGGGTCGCCAACACTGCGACGTTACCCAGGCTCTGCCCCACCAGCCAGGCGAACACGCCCGCCAGAAAGTAGGCACAGCCAATTACTTTGTGTGGGTTGTACTTGTCCATGGCCCAACCTACGCCGACCGCGCTTAACACGCCGCCAAATTGAAACAGAGCCCCGATGAAGGCGGATTGTTCCATGCTCGCGCCGCTGTCGCGCATCAGGGTTGGCAACCAGCTGGTCAGCAAGTAAACAATGACCAGCCCCATGAAATAGGTCAGCCACAGCAATAAGGTCCCGGCGCTGTAGGTGCCGGAAAATATGACCTTCAAGACGTTACGGCTGCGTACTGTTTTCTGTTCCGGCACGCTGAAGTCTTTGGCGGCGTTGACTTCCTGACGGGAGATCGGTGCCAGCACCTTGCGAATGCGGTCCACCCCGAGGTTGCGTACCACCAGAAAGCGCGCCGACTCCGGCAGCCAGATCATCAGCACAACCGTGAGGATCAGCGGCAAAATCCCGCCAAGCATCAACAGGCTGTGCCAACCCATGGCGGGAATCAGTTTGGCGGAAACAAATCCGCCGCAGGCCATGCCGAGGTTGAAGCCGCAGAACATGCTGGTCACCAGCAATGATTTGAGACGCTCCGGGGTGTATTCCGAGAGCAGTGTCGTGGCGTTGGGCATCGCAGCGCCAAGGCCTAGACCGGTGAGCAGACGCAGGATCAGCAGTTGATCAATGTTGCTGCTGTACGCCGACAGCAGGCTGAACAGACCGAACAGAAACACGGCCACGACCAGCACGACCTTACGCCCGAAACGGTCAGCCAGTGGACCGGACCCCAGCGCGCCGAAGACCATACCGATCAGCGCGGCACTCATCACCGGGCCAAGGCTGGCGCGATCAATGCCCCACTCAACACTCAACGCCGGAGCAATAAAGCCCATGGCGGCCGTGTCGAGACCATCAAGGAACACAATCAGGAAACACAGAATCACCACTCGCCACTGATAGCGGGACAAGGGTTGGGCATTGATAAAGGCCTGCACATCCAGTGTGCCGGCCTCGGGCACGCGAGCCGAAAGCGTCATGGTGGTTCCTTTTATTATTATTTGGGTCGCTCGCTGCTGCGAGCGCCCTGTTTCTGATCAAACTAAATACAACTTTCTGGTCGCCCCTTTCCTGCGAGAGCGGCCTGGTATCTATGACACCGCGCTGTCGCGAAGCAGACGCGGTTTATGTGGGAGCGGTGCTTGCCCGCGATAAGGACGACGCGGTCTTGAGCATACACCGCGGTGTTCTTATCGCGGGCAAGCACCGCTCCCACATAAAAATCGCATCTATTCAGTAACTTATCATTGGCCCCTATAGGTCATGCGTCGGCTGGACGGACGATCAAAAATCGAAAAACACCGTCTCGTCTTCACCCTGCACGCGGATGTCAAAACGGTACGCCAGCTTGCCGTCGACCGTACAGCGTTTGGCGATCAGGGTTTCGCGGCGGATCGGTTGTTCGATCAGGTTCAACACCGGATCCTTGGCGTTGGCTTCAGCTTCATCGTCGAAATACAAACGGGTCTGCAGATGGATATTGATGCCACGGGCAAACAGCGACACGTTGATGTGCGCTGCCATGGGCACGCCAGCCGCGTTACTCAAGATGCCTGGCTTGATGGTGTTCAACAGCCACTGACCATCTTCCCCCGTGGCAGTACGACCGAAGCCGTTGAAGGGTTTTTCCGGGTCGTAAATCGGGTCGTAATGACCTTCATGGTCGGCTTGCCAGAATTCCAGAAAGGCGTCACGAATCAGGTGGCCGTTACCATCAAAAACATTACCCAGCAGGACGATATGTTCACCCGGGGCATTGGGCAGGACCATTTCGTGAGTGATTTCCAGATCCCGGGGCGGATTGCCCGCAGCCTCCAGCGCCAGGCCGATATGCACGTACGGGCCAGCAGTTTGTGAAGGAGTTTCAGGCAGCAATTGAACCGGCATGTCATTAGCTCCTTAGCGATTTTCGAAGTGCGTCGCGCGCTGACCGCGCAGGACGATATCAAAGCGATAAGCCAGGCTGTCCATCGGATTGGCCATGCCCATGTCCAGCCGGGCAATCAGACTTTGCACCGCATCCGGGTTGGCAATCGACTTGACGATCGGGCACAGCGGGATCAGCGGATCGCCTTCGAAATACAGCTGAGTGATCAAGCGTGTCGCAATCGACGGACCGCTGATTGACACATGAATATGCGCCGGACGCCAGTCATTGGGACCGTTGCGCCACGGGTAAGGACCGGGTTTTACCGTGCGGAAACTGTAGTTGCCATCGCGATCGGTCAAAGCCCGACCCACGCCGCCGAAGTTCGGATCGATGGGCGCCAGATAAGCATCGCGTTTGTGGCGATAACGGCCACCCGCGTTGGCCTGCCAGATCTCGACCAGTGTGTGTGGAATCGGCTTGCCGTATTGGTCGCACACCCGCCCGGCCAGAATAATACGCTCGCCAATCGGCAGACCACCGTTGTTGAAGTTCAGCAACAGGTCGTTGTCGTGCTCGCCAAATTTGAGGTGGGAAAAGTCCGGGCCAGTGGCCTCGGAGACCGATTGCGGAATACTCACAAGGGCCTGTCGCGGGGAGCGCAGGATCGAGGTCTTGTAATCGGGGGTCAACGCTTTGGGGTGCCAGTTTCGGTCACGGACGACGAAACGACTGCTGCTCGCATCAGACATGCGGTTCTCCCTGGTTTTTATAATGAGGAGTGTTTATTGATGTCGCGCAGTTTCTCTCGACTTACCCGAAACCTGAACTGAATAAATCAATCATATCCATAACCAAATGGTTATGGATGCTCCGTTTGACCATACGCTTTGCCTACCTCCTGCAAGACATCTACGCACCACTGCGCGGCTCTGGACAAAGGCAGGGCCGGGTTACTGCAAATACCCACCGAGCCACCGGGTTCGCGAATGCCCAGCTCCAGCTCGTGCAGTTCACCTGCGTGCAAATCCTGCTGAACGGCATCGAACGGCGCGATCCAGATCGCGTCGCTGCATTGCACGTAACGGCGGCTCAAGGTCAGCGACAGGGTTTCCAGCCGCTGGCGTGGCGGGCTGATTCCGCATTGCACGAACAGGCTGTCGGCAAATTTTCGAATAGTTGTGCCTGCCAAGGGCAGAACCATGGGGTAATTTTCCAGGCTTTCACGGCGCAACTTGCCCTCCAGCAACGGGTGATCGCGCCGGACGACGAGGGTCATGGATTCGCTGTAGAGGTGCTCGAAGGTCAGGCCCTGAATCTGCGGACTGTCGGTCATGCGCCCGACCACCAGATCCAGTTCACCGACCCGCAACTGCGAGAGCAGATAGGCGCTGGGGCCCGTCATGACGCTGACGATCAGCGCTGGATGACGCTCATGCAGCCGACGCACCACTTCCGGGACCAGCAGGCTTTCGACAGTCGACAAGACGCCAAGTCGCGCGGTCACCGGTTCATGCTCGCCGGAGCGCAGGCTGTTCACCCCTTCGCGCAACGATTGCACACTGGGCCCGGCGAAGCGCAGAAACGCCACACCCGCCTCGGTCAGCGCTGCGCCGCTTTTACTGCGCACAAACAACTGGGTTTCGAGCAGCGTTTCCAGCTCCTTGAGGGTTTTGGAAAGCGCTGGCTGACTAATCGCCAACTGATCCGAAGCCCGCGCCAGACTGCCCTGCCTGGCCACCTCGAGGAAACACACCAGATGACGGAATTTGATTCGGGTATCGATGTTCAATTCGGTGGTCGCCTTACATTTGAATCCATTAAGGGTGATACCAACGAGCGGCCTGAGTGTCCATTGGTGCGGCCAACATTGCCCCTGTAGGAGCTGCCGAAGGCTGCGATGGCGCTGGCTCAGGATAAAGGCTTCGCAGCCTTCGGCAGCTCCTACAGAAAAAGCATTTCCAGTTCAAATGATTGCAGTGTGCTTGATAAGACTGCCGACTATTACCGCTGCCCCCGAAACTGTCTGGGCGACTGGCCCGTGCAGCGTTTGAAGAATCGGGAAAAGTACGCGGGCTCTGAAAACCCCAACCGGTCCGAAATCTGATTGATAGTCAGGGTGGTGTAAACCAGATCGCGTTTGGCTTCCAGCAGCAGACGTTGATTGATGATCTGCAAAGCCGACTGATCGGTCAGCCTTCGACACAGACTGTTCAGCCAGGCTGCGCTGATATTCAGTTGTTCAGCGTAGTGTTCGATAGAACAGTGCTGGCGGAACTGCTCGCCCACCAACCGGGTAAATGCCTGCAAATGCTCGCGGCCTTTTTCATGGGAAGCCATCACGGACGAAGACAGCGCACTGCTGCGCCGATCCAGCCAGATCGACAGCATGGTAATCAGCGCATGGAGCATGGAGTCCCGTCCGGATTTATGCTGCGCGTACTCTTCACTGATCGCAGTAAACAACGGATCCAGCTGCTTGCGCTCTTCACTGTTCACGCCATAACAGTGGGCGACGTTCAACGGTAAAGACGCCAGCGACGCATTCAATTGTTCCGCCAACGGCTGCGCCAGGCTGAGGATGTAACCCTGAATGTCCGGGGCAAAACTGAAGCGATGCACGCTCAATGCCGGAATCACCTGCAACGTAGCGCTTTCCACCTGACGGGTGACACCTTCGACATGCAGGGTGGCCTGCCCGGATTGCACATAAAGCAACTGCACAAGATCGCTGTGGGAGTGGGTTTGTATTTCCCAACCGTGCAGCTGACTGCGCTCTGGTATCGACTCGCAATGCAACAGGTCGGGAGTCGGCCAGAGCGTGGTTTCCCCGTAGAGCTTGAAGACCGGGACACTTTCAGCCGCTGGACCACGCATGTTTGCCCCCATCCACGAGTTATGAAAAGTCCAGAAAATGCAGCGAATAATGTCTTCTTCTTCGGATAACAGCCACTAAAAATACAGGACAGATAAAAACAACATATAAAAAAGGTTCTGCCATGAAAACCCAGATCGCCATTATTGGCTGCGGGCCGTCCGGCCTTTTACTCGGTCAATTGCTCCAGCAGGCCGGTATCGACAACGTCATCGTCGAACGCAAAAATCCCGGGCATATCCTCTCTCGAATCCGCGCTGGCGTGCTTGAACAAGGCACCGTAGACCTCCTGCGCGAGGCTGGCGTCAGCCAGCGTCTGGACAGCGAAGGCCTGCCCCATGACGGTTTCCAGCTGGCTTTCGACGGGCGCACCGAACGTATCGATCTGCATGGCCTGACCGGGGGCAAGCACGTCACGGTCTACGGCCAGACTGAGGTCACCCGAGACCTGCTGGAAGCCCGGGACGCAGCGGGCGCTGTCAGCTTCTTCGATGCCAGCAACGTTGTGCCTCATGATATGAAAACAGATGCCCCTTATCTGACTTTCGATCACGAGGGCCAGGGCATCCGTCTGGATTGTGAATACATCGCCGGGTGCGACGGATTTCATGGCGTCTCGCGGCAATCGATCCCTGCTGAAGCAGTCGAGGTATTCGAACGGGTTTATCCGTTTGGTTGGCTTGGCGTACTGGCGGACACCCCGCCCGTCAGCGAAGAGCTGATCTACGCTCGCCACGAACGCGGTTTTGCCTTGTGCAGCATGCGCTCGCCCACACGTACCCGGTATTACGTCCAGGTGGACGCAGAGGAGAAGATCGAGGATTGGCCGGATGAGCGGTTCTGGGATGAACTCAAGCACCGTCTGCCCGGGGATGTCGCCAATCGCCTGGTCACTGGCCCATCAATTGAAAAGAGCATCGCCCCGCTGCGCAGCTTCGTGGTCGAACCGATGCAGTATGGCCGACTGTTTCTGCTGGGTGACGCCGCGCATATCGTACCGCCCACCGGGGCCAAGGGCCTGAACCTGGCGGCCAGCGACGTCAATACGCTGTATCGCATCCTGCTCAAAGTGTATCGCGAGGGCCGCACCGATCTGTTGCAACGTTATTCGGAAATTTGCCTGCGTCGGGTGTGGAAAGCCGAGCGATTTTCCTGGTGGATGACCTCGATGCTGCATCGCTTTCCGGATAACGACTCGTTCAGCCAGCGTCTGCAACAAACCGAACTGGATTACTTCGTTGGTTCCGACGCTGGCCGTCGCAGCATCGCGGAAAATTATGTGGGCCTGCCGTTCGAGGATATCCACTGAACCGGGACGCTTTGAACGGCCCGGTGTAGCGCGCTGCACCGCAAAGCAACTGAAAATCAAGGGAAAATCAGTATTTTTGTGGCTGTTCATTTCGTGATCATTGGCCAAAAACCGCAGCCCATATGGCTTTGGCAATGTTATCCACAGACATACCCCCACTTTTCGTGGACAACTTTTGTCTGGTTTTGTGAAGTGCATTCAGGGAGGCATAAGCGCCTCTGATTGGCAATGCAAAATCTGTACGGAGTCCTCAGGCAAAGCTGACACTGCACTGTCGCTCAGCAAACCGGGTTCTGTAGGAGCGCGGTCTGGGCCGCATCCGGACGATCCGGTACGTCAGCGAAAGTTATATCGCCTGACCAGACGCAATCGCGGGCAAGCGCGCTCCTACAGCGGAAAGCATTCCAGTTCGAATCGCGAGCAAGGTTTCGCGCCACACCGATCAGTGTTACAGGATCGGTGTGGCTGCGAGGCAGAGCCACTTTAAGCCTGCGTCTTGTACCGCAACCAGACCCCGCCCTCGTCCTGAACCTCGGCCGACACCAGTTTCAGATAAGCCGGCTGCTTCCAGGCCTCGGTCGATACCTCAAAGGAGGCTGGATGCTCGTCTCGGCCGTCGATCAAAGGCAGCAGCAAAACGCTGACTTCGTCCACCAGCCCGGCATTCAGGAACGAACCGCTGACATGGGGTCCACCTTCAACAATCAGACGCTTGCGACCCAGTTCGCTGGCGAGGATGTCGACAACTTTATTCAGGTCGATGTCAGTCTTGCCGCCAAAAATGTAGGACACATTGATGGATTGCAGATACGCAAGGTAATCGTCTTCCACGGACTCGCAGACCACTTCGACCACATGGGAACCCAGCGCCTGGTTGCTCTTCCAGGCTACTTTGCCGTGTGGATCGATGGAGATGGCGTAAGTTTCTGCATTGCGGTCAGCGAAATGATGGGTACGTGGCACCGGGGATTTGGCCAGCCCACGAGGGTAATCGTCGCCGTGAGAGATTTCCTGCATGGTCACGCGGCCGCAGATCCAGGCATCGAAATTGAACGTCTTTGCCAGCTCCTCATAGAGATCGCCAGCGGCATTCTTGAAAGGCCGCTCCCAGCCATCAGTCAGGGCGTGGCCGTCCAGGGAGGACATCATGTGGCAGATAACATAAGGCTTCATGGTAGTGCTCCGGGCAGGTGACTTCGCCAGACAATGGCGTTGTATTACCGACCCGTAGCGTTTGGGGATAGTTCGATTGACGACGGTGCCAACGTCATCGGAGCCTTCGGCATCTCTTATCCAACAACGCACAACCCGATGAATTCAAGAGCAACTTCCTGTAGGAGCGCGCTTGGTCTGGGCCGCATCCGGACGATTCGGTCTTTCATTCGATAAATATATTGCCTGTGCTGACGCAATCGTCCGGATGCGGCCCAGACCAAGCGCGCTCCTACAGGTCTCCGGTCGCTGCGCGACAGCGTGGTGTCAGGGACATTGGTGTATTCCTACAAGTCAGTTCGCGGTGCCTTGGACACCGCGAGTGGCCCATCAAAGCTTGAACTTGCCCACCATGCTTTGCAGGTGCACACCCAACCGCGCCAGCTCAACGCTGGACGCTGCGGTCTCTTCACTGGCGGCGGAGGTCTGCTCGGAAATATCCCGGACATTGAGCACGCTGCGGTTGATTTCGTCGGCCACGGCCGTTTGCTGTTCGGCTGCTGCGGCGATCTGCTGATTCATCAGCTCGATGGATGAAACCGAACGTGTGATGCTCACCAGAGAGGTAGCGGCACGTTGAGTCAGCTCTACGCTGCTGTCGGTCAGCGAGCGGCTGTTTTCCAGAATCGTCGCAACACGCTGAGTACCAGTGTGCAACCCGGTGATCAGGCCTTCGATCTCTTCGGTGGAGGTTTGGGTACGTTGCGCCAGGCTGCGGACTTCGTCGGCTACCACGGCAAAACCACGACCGGCTTCACCGGCACGTGCCGCTTCAATGGCAGCGTTGAGAGCCAGCAGGTTGGTTTGCTGCGCCACCGACTTGATCACGTCCAGCACGCTACCGATCTTGTCGCTTTCGCTTTTCAGATCGTTCATGGCGACGGTGGAGTGGCTCACTTCTTCAGCCAGTCGACCAATCTGTTGCATGGCCTGGGTCACCACTTCATCGCCCTGCTTCGCTTCGCGGCTGGCGTTGATGGCGGCTTCGGAAGCTTCTTCGGCGTTGCGGGCGACTTCCTGCACCGTAGCGGTCATTTCGTTCATGGCCGTGGCGACCTGATCGGTTTCCACCTTCTGGCTATTAACGCCCGCGCTGGTTTGCTCAGTCACCGCCGACAGTTGCTCGGCAGCACTGGCGATCTGCACTACGCCATCACTGATACCGCCAATCAGATCACGCAGTCCCACGGTCATGCGCTGCATGCTGGTTTGCAACTGGCCCAGCTCGTCTTTACGAGTCACCGCCATGTTATGACTCAGGTCACCGTTGGCGACGAACTCGGCATTGCGCAGGGTTTCCATCAGCGGCGAGACGATCAGGCGAGTGATCACCCAGGCAGCCAGGATGCCGAACAACAGCGCAGCGATGGTTGCGCCCGCCAGGAACATATTGGCGTCATTTACGTCGTTGGTGCGCAGCACGATCTGGTTGGCAGTCATTTTCTTGCTGGCTTCCAGCAAGCGGGTCACGTCATCCGTCAAGGCAATCTGCGCCTGTTGGGCCTTGGTCACGCTTTCGCTGAACTGCCCGATCGCAGCCCGAAAGGCGACCAACGCCTGGTCAATGCCCTGAATGGCTTGAGGTGAAGCCTGATTGAGGTTCTTCAGGTTATTCCGTGCGGCATCCACAGCGGCGAGTGCTGGTTGCAGGTATTCAGGCTTGGTGCTGTAGGTGTAAGTCTGGGCGTGAGAGCGTGCCTGTTGAATGAGGCGATTCTGCGCGGTCATGGCCCGGGCCTGAGGATCTGCCTCGCCCGCCTGATCCTGAAGTTTTTCCAGCTCGGCGATCATCGTATCAACCTGAGCGCTGATCGAGCCGCGCGCCGCTTCACGACTTTGGGTTGCCTGAACGAAATCGTTGAAATGAGTTTTGTAGACCGTTACAGCATCACTGACTTCGCCAATCAGACCCAGGCTGGCACCGGTAACAAAAAAGGTTTTCATCTCGCGGGTCTGGTTTTCCAGCTTGGTGATGTAGCTGGTGACCGCAGCGGCACGTTCGGCATCCGGGTTGAGCATGTAGCTCAGCCGGGCGATGCGCAGGTCGCGCGCCTGCTCATTGAGCGTCGCGATAGATGCCACCTTGTTGCCACGCTCGGTCAACGACTGTAGACCGGACCAGCCGGTAAAAGCGATTAAACACGTGAGGATCAGCACCAGAGCGAAGCCTAGTGAAAGTTTTGCTTTGACACTGATATTCGCCAGTGTTGTGTTAATCGCTGTGAGCATGGAACCGTCCGGGAATGATGAGGTTGATGAGGGCGGCCCTGCTCTCTTGGATGCGCATCCATTTTGCGCGACATCAAAATGACATCATTCCATGATAAACGTTTCAGCACTGGATAAAATAAGCTTCAAATGACAGACGGCCGGTTAGCAGGTGCTACCGGCACAACATCGTGTTTTGCGGGGGATATAGCGGGGATAGACGGGTTTACGGGTATTGATTACGAAATATTTCTACGCTGCCGCAGCAACCCGCGTCTGCAGGTCGAGCGTGACGCCGATCAAGCGGGCAAAGATTTCCAGCGTCTGAATCAAATCCGGATCATCCAGCCTGGCAGGCAATGGATCAAGGGCGCAAAGCGTGCCGAAAAATGCCCCGTCAGCCAGGATGATCGGCAACGACACATAGCTTTCGAAACCATACTGTTTGGGCACAGGATGGTTCACGAAACGCGGGTCCTCACTGACTTTTGAAATCACCACGGCGGCGTGATGCTGACGAATTTCCTTGCAGATGGTCGCTTCGACGTCCAGCTCATCGCCTGGAGTGACGCCAAACTGAATTTCATCGTGGACAGCGCAGGCAATCCAGCGCTGGTCGGTGACCCGGGCAATGGCCGCAAAACGCAGCGACGTCAGTCGCGTCATCAGGCGCAAAATATTGGAAGTCGCTTCGACCTCGGCGATCGCTGCGACTTCAGCATCAGTCAATTGGATGGCTGTCACGTATGTGTACTCGTATGGTTCGGAGTCCGGACGTAAAAGTGAGCTCCTTCACAAAACGCCAGGCGGTTGCGCATCCTACGTTGGCAGTCCCCTGCCGGGCAACTGCCTGTGATGCCGCACCCTGCCCGCCTAGCGTCGCTCCTCACGAATAAACGCCTCGCCTAACGCCCCCGGCTGATTGCCTGAACCTGCGGCCTTTGCGTTTTTATCCATTGCCACCCAGATCATGACCATCAGCGTGACGGCATACGGTGTCATCAGCACGAAGTACTGCGGCAGGCGAATACCGGTGGACGCCAGCTGCGGGATCAGCGCCTCGATGCAGCCAAACAGAATGGCACCGGCCAGCGCGCGCCAAGGCGACCAGCGTGCGAAAATCACCAGCGACACCGCAATCCAGCCACGTCCGCCGGTCATGTCGGCGATCCACATCTTGGTGCTGAGCACCGAAATATAGCCGCCTGCCAGGCCGATCAACGCTGCGCCCGCCAGAATCGCAGCCAATCGATAACCCAGAACAGAGATACCTGCCGCGTCCGCCGCCTGAGGATTTTCACCAACGGCTCGCAAGCGCAGGCCGGCATTACTGCGATAAAGAAACCAGACGACAGCGAAAAAAATAAGTGGAGTCAGGTAAACCAGCGGGTTTTGTACAAAAATCTTTCCGATAAGCGGCAACCCGGAAAGTGGCCAAAGTGCCACTGCGGCCAGCCCGGTTACAGGTTGGTTGGTCCATTCAAGCAAGGTGCCAAGCAATCCGGTCAGTCCCTGGCAGAAAAACACCAGAGCAAGCCCGGCGATGACCTGGTTGATACGCATCACCAACACCATCAGGGCGAATAACAGCGACACCACACTGGCAGCGAGCATGGCCATGATCAGCGAGATCATTGGCGTGCTGAAGCTTAGTTGGGCGCCGATCGCCGCCAGCGCACCAACCAGCATCAGGCCTTCGGCACCCAGCGCAAGAACCCCGGCACGCTCGGTCAGAATCAGGCCCAGGGCCGCCAGTGCGAATGGCACCGCAAAGTCAGGGGAATTGCCCAGCCAGTTGGCAATCATGTCCATCACTGCTCTCCCGTTTGAATCAGTCGCATGCGATGACGAATGAAAAAGTCTGACGAGGCCACACAGATCACCAGAATGGCCTGGATCAACTGCACCATGGAAAACGGGATCTGGTAGAACACCTGCAAACTGCGTCCGGCCACGAATAACAGCGCAACCAATAAAGCGACGATGGTGGCCGCCACAGGGTTATTGCGCGCCAGGAAGGCAATCAGAATTCCGGAAAACCCATAGCCCTGATAGAACGACTGAGTCAGGCGGCCTTCCTGCCCGGCGGTGACGATAAATCCGGCAATCCCGGCCAGTGCCCCGGAGAGCAGCACCGTGCCGATGATCATTTTGCGCACCGGCACGCCGACGGCATCAGCGACTCGCGGATTGGCATCAACGAAACGCAGGTACAGGCCCGCCCGGGAAATACCGATAAACCACAGCGCGAAAACAGTGACGATGATTGCCAGCACAATCGCCGCGTTGTAGCCATCGAGCAGATCAGGCAAGCGCTCAAAGCTTCGGAATGCCGGGGAGTATGGAAAGTTGTCACGAGGATCTTTCCAGTTGCCGTAAAGCAGATGCAGAAGGAAATTGGCGGCGATGTAGTTGAGCATCAGGGTCGAGATGATTTCGTTGACCTTGAGACGCAGCTTGAGCAGCACGGGCGCGAGGGTCCAGAGCACGCCGCAGATCATTGCCGCCGCCAGCATCAACGGTAGCCGAATCGACGGCGGGCCGACTTCGAACAACGAAATCGCAGTAGCGCCAATGCCGCCCCAGATCATCTGACCTTCGAGGCCCAGGTTCCAGAACCGCGCACGAAACGCCATGCACCCGGCCAGCCCCACCAGGATCATCGGCGCGGCCTGAAACAACACCGCTTTGAAATTCTGCGGGTCCAGCACGGTCAGCACGACAAACTCATTGAGCAGTTCTTCTGCCGGAACACCCGCGCCCACCAGAATTGCCGCCGAGATGGCCAGGCCAACCACCAATGCCAGGGCAATCACCAACGCTTGCCAGTACCAGGCCAACTGTTGACGAATTTCCAGCGCATAGCGGCGCGAAAGCAGTGGCTGACGTCGTGCAGGCTTTTGAGTCGAGGATTGCAGTGTCACGTCAGTCATGACTCACCATGGCCTTGCCTATCGCCTGGCGATCCGCCGGGCGTTCGAATTCTGCGACGATCCGGCCGCTGTTCATGACCCCGATACGGTCGGCCAGCATCAGCACCTCATCAAGGTCTTCACTGATCACCAACACCGCCGCTCCGGCATCCCGGGCGGCCCGCAAACGACCGTGCACCGCAGCGGTCGCCTTGGCATCCAGCCCGCGACTGGGACTGTGTACCAGCACCAGTTGAGGGTCGCGGCTGAATTCCCGGGCGATTACCAGTTTTTGCGCATTACCACCGGACAGCAGCGCGGCTTTCTGCTGCAGGGAGCGAACTCCCTGCACGTCGAAAGCGCTGATAGCGGCGCTGGCATCTTCATCCATGCGCTTGCTGCGCAGGCGAAAAAAAGAGCCGTAACGACCGCTGTGGATCTGCCCGATAGCAAAGTTCTCGGCCACGGACAGCGAGCCTGCCAACGCTGCGCCGTAGCGGTCGGCGGGAATCGAGGCGATGCGCAGGTCCCGACGTTGCTCGGCGGATGCGCCGCACAAATCGCCAAAACCCTGCAGCAGCATTTCGCCCTCTACCGCTTGAGGCAGGCCCATCAAGGCGTTGGCCAACTCACTCTGGCCGTTACCACCCACCCCGGCGATGCCATAAATCTGCCCGGCATGCAGGGTCATATCGACGCCAGCCAACGGTTCCTGACCCGCTACAGAGCGCAGATTGCGCACCACCAGTTTTGCCTCGCCCGCCGGGGCTTGGGGATGCTCGGCAAGGGTCTGCGATTCACCCACCGTCAAGCGCACCAGTTGCTCGACCGATACGCTTTGCGGATCAAGGGTTTCCACGGTTCGACCGCCACGCATCACCGTCACCCGGTCGGCATAGCGTTTGACGTCAGCCATTTTGTGCGTCACCAGAATCACCGCCGCGCCCTGCCGTGCGAAAGACTGCACGGTCGCCAGCAAGCGTTCGGCTTCCTGATCGGTCAGCACGGCTGTGGGTTCGTCGAGAATCAGGATCCGCGCACCGGCCAACAACACCTTGAGAATCTCCACCCGTTGCTGTTCTGCAATCGAAAGATTTTCGATGGTCTGGCGCGGATCAATGGCAAAGCCCAGTTCCTGGGCCTTGGCGCTGATCTGCTTTTCGAGTGTTTGCAGACGTTTGCTGTAGCTGCCCTGCCCCACAGCGTCGGGCAGGCCGAGCAGAATGTTCTGGGCAACAGTGAAAGGTTGCACCAGCTTGAAATGCTGGTGGACCATGCCGATGTGGTAGCGACTCGCGTCCTTGGGGCCGCTGAGCCGCACCGGGTTGTCATCAATCAACAGCGACCCGCTCTCCGGCGCATACAAACCGGCGGCGATGTTCATCAGCGATGATTTGCCCGCGCCGTTTTCGCCAAGCAGCGCATGCACTTCACCCCATTTGCCGGTGAAGTGCGCGTCAGTCAAAGCCTTGAAGCCGTCGAAGGATTTGCTGATGCCGGTGAGCTGGATCGCGTTCGCCTGACTCATTGCTGAGAAGCCACGCCTTTGACGAACCAGTCCATCTTCCACAAGTCGGCATCAGGCATGCTCTTGCCCGCCGCGATTCGCTCCTTGCCATCGCGATCACTCATCGGGCCGCTGTAAATGATCTTCTGCCCCTTCATCAACTCGTCGCGAGCGGCCTCGATCTTTTGCTTATTCTCGGCAGAAATATGCTCGCCCGCTGTCAGCGTAATGTCTGTGCCACCTTGCTCCATGGACAGCAGCGCGCCTTTTGGATCAGGCACCCAGTTACCGGCAATGATTTTCTTCAATTCAGGAGCCAGAAAGCGATCCCAGACCCAGGCCGAAGAACAAACAGTGGCCTTGGGGGCGAACTCACTCAAGTCACGGTGGTGGCCGGTACCCAGCACGCCGCGCTCCTGGGCGACGATTTGCGGTGTTGGACTGTCCACGTGTTGGCCGATCACGTCGGCGCCGTTATCGATCAGGGCCATGGCAGCCGCGCGCTCTTTGACAGGGTCATTCCAGGCGCCGGTGTAAATCACGTTGACCGTGGCATTCGGGTTGATCTGCTGCGCGCCCAATGCAAAGGCGTTGACGGTCCAGTTGACCTGACCGAAGGGGTTGGCGGCGACAAAGCCGAGTTTGCCGGTCTTCGAGGCTGCGCCCGCCGCCATGCCGCACAGGTACTGACTTTCGTAAGTACGGCCGTAGAAGGATTCCAGATTTGGCGCATTGGTCGTGCCGGAGCCGTTGAGGAAAGCGATCTTCGGGTATTTCTTCGCCAGATCGAGGAAAGTATCGGAGTAGCCAAACGCGGTGCCGATGATGACGTTCGCTCCCCGGGCAATCAGTCGATCAACCACGGGCGTAATTGCAGCGGCGTTTTCCGGCACGCTTTCCACGTACTGGATTTTGGTACCCAGCTCTTTCTCCAGCTTGACCCGCGACTCATCGAACGCCTGAGTCCAGCCACCATCATTGCGTGGGCTGATATAGACCATGGCGATCTTCGCCGGCTTCTCCAGGGTCAAGCCCTCTGCCGATGCGCCGTGTGCCAGACCCAGCAATATTGCAGCACCCAAGGTTCGCTTAAGAAATCTGTTGAGCATTGTTGATCATCCTGATGAATGGCTGAAGGGACAGGGTTGGGAGGGTCAGAGCATGAAGTTGATACGGAACACGTTCTGCTCAGGGTCGAGTAGCACCGCCTGGTACCAGTTGTAGTAAGTCAGATAAGGCGCCTTGATCAGGGTCGCGCCTCTGGCCAGCGCCAAGGGCACCAGCCGATCTACATCGGCCTGCCCGGCGACATCAATGTTCAGTAAAAACTTCACACCGCTGGCCGAACAGTAATCGCCAAGACCCAATAGCTCGTAGGCTTCAGGAGCATTGAAGCCAATGCACGATTTGCCGGTATCGAGACCACGAAAGATCGGCGAGCGAATCGCCTCCACTTCCTTGAAGTCGAACAGGTCGGCGTAGAAGCAGCTCAGGGCGACGATGTCTTTGGCAAACACATTCACATAAGAAAGCGTGTTCATCAGGCCACCTTGCTGCCGCCGAAAGTGGTCTGCTTGACGAACTTCGACAGCAGATGATCGCCCGACGTAACAGCGGCGTGCAGTGGGGTTTCGCCTTCAGCCAGGCAACCCGGCAGGCACTCGATCACTGCGTCGTAATTAGGCTGATGAAAAAACACCAGCGACTGGCGCCGGTTGTCTGAAACGCTGTCCTGGGGGGGATTGACCACTCGATGCAAGGTAGAAATCCAGCGATCGTTGGTCCACAGCATCATCAAGTCGCCGATATTGACCACGAAACTGTCCTCGACATAGGGCACATCGACCCACTCGCCTCGCTGATTACGCACCTGCAAGCCGCCAAGTGCGCTGTCCGGACGAACGATGGTCATGCTGCCGTAATCGGTGTGCGCACTGGCACGCATTTGCCCGGCTTCAACCTCGCCCTTGATGTCCGGGTAACTCAGGCTGCGAAACATACTGATGTGGCGGTCAATGGTGCTGTCGAAATAGTGCTCATCCAGCTCCAGCGCCAGTGCGAAAATACGCATCATTGCCGCAGCGAGCTCACTCATTGCGGCGAAGTACTCGCAATAAGCTTCCTGAAAACCAGGCAACAGATGTTCTGCAGGCCAGACATTGGGCGCGAAGTGCGAACCGGCGACGGCATTGTGGTAGTAGTCATCACCAGGCACGTGGGTGGGGCCAATGGAAAACGATTCCTTGAGATCGCCGGGTGCACTTTCTTCCAGCGAATAAGACAGGCTTTCCTCGGCGATTGCGCTGTAACCGCGCACCATCTCCGGGCTCGGCCGATCGACTTTGCGCTTTTGCTCAAGGGGCAGATCAAAAAACTCACGGGTCAGTCGAGACACGCGCTCAAGCAGTTCAGGTGAAATCTGATGGTGTGTGATGACCAGAAAACCAATGTCCCGACAAGCCTGATTGACCTGACGAGCCACAGCAGCCTTGCCCTCGGGGTGGCCGGAAAAGAACGGTGCAAGATCGATGATGGGGACGGATTGCAGGGTCATACGAGTAACACCTCTCTCGACACAGCATTGAACATGCACCGGTTGCCCGGCCCTGATATGCAGGAGAGAAAAGCAGTAACTGTGCCAGTCTTTGAATAGCTATAACTTTCAGGTGTTTAGCGTTTTAAGCAGATAAAAACAGATCAAATGGTCCGAAGCAGAGCACTTGGTTTGGGCGGGACGAGCACGAAAAGCGGGCATGGGGGCTGAAGACGGATCAAGGGTTGAACGGGCTGAAGTCGATTGATCGCAGATCATGTCGATCGCAAATCGGAACCTGATCACGCAGTGAAGAACAGCTATCAAAATCTTTTTGCATCAAATACGATGCGAATCACGCTATAAATTATTTATGCACCGTATAGGATGCAATTTTAAGTGAATGAATTAGGTACATTGATCAGAAATCTGCGCAAGAGCGCTGGCCTTTCGCAAAGCCAACTCGCAGACCGGCATGGCATGAGTCGAGCGACCATTTCCGGCATTGAGAACAACACTATCCTCGAGGTCGGCATTCGCAAGGTTGCGGCAGTCCTTGAAGGCTTGGGCTATGAATTGACTGCGACCCCCAAACGTCGACGCAAGACCCTTGATGAACTGAAAGCGGGAAACGTCCATGAATAGCTCAGCAAGTGAAAGGCTGCACATCGGCGCAGGGGGAGTCGCTGCCGGAACTCTGGGGCGTGGTGGAAAAAACAATCGCGACTCGATTTTCTCCTATAACCAGCCACTGACCGAAAAGGACGCCGTGTCCTTGACCATGCCAGTGCGCCTGGAGAGCTACAACTGGGAGTACGGAATCCATCCGCTATTCGAGATGCACCTACCCGAGGGGCATCTCAAAAATGAACTCACGCGGCGCTTCAGCAAGTCGGTGCGCGGCTTTGACGACTTCGCATTGCTGGGCATCGTCGGTCCACATCAGCTCGGGCGCATCAGCATCGCCCATGCCGCCAGCGACGAGCCGCTTCCCGAGATCAATCTTTCCGAATTGTTGATCTACGACGGGGCGGAAGACTTGTTCGATAGCCTCATGAAAACTTACGCCGCCTACTCAGGCGTATCAGGCGTTCAGCCAAAAGTACTGATCCGCGAAGCTGACGAGAAGGAAGGCGAAACTGGACGAATTACCCATCGGCGTGCCACGCACATCGTTAAAACATTCCACGAACCGGACTTCCCCCAACTGGCCGCCAATGAGTTTTTCTGCATGCGGGCAGCATTCCATTCCGGTCTTCAAGTACCTGAAATCCAGCTTGGCCGCCAAGGAAGATTACTGGTCGTGAAACGCTTCGACGTCGCTGACAGCGGCTACCTCGGATTTGAAGACATGTGCGTGCTGTCAGGCTGGGGGACAGTCAAGAAGTATGACGGCAGCTATCAAGGGTGCGCCAGGCTGATCCAGTCTTATGTCACGCCGTCCCGTGTTACTAAAGCACTGGAGGACTTCTTCATGATGGTCGCGCTTTCTGCCGGTATCCAGAATGGTGACGGGCATTTGAAGAATTTCGGGTTGCTCTATGAAAACTGTGCCGAGGACGCAGACATCTGGCTCGCGCCAGCTTACGACCTTGTGACCACCACGGTATATGCAGGAAACGACATCATGGGTCTGTTGCTGGGCGGTTCAAAAGCCTGGCCAAAACGCAAGATGCTGGTCCAGTTCGGGCGCACGTCGTGCAGCTTGACCGAGGCACGCTGCGCCGAACTGCTTGGCAGAGTGAGCACTGGCATGAGCCGGGCGATGGCCGAGCTTTCGGAGTACCGCAAGACCCATCCGGAATTCGAGCCGGTGGGAGAAAAAATGGCCACGGCATGGGCGAAAGGCTTGGCCAGGAGCATTGCGCCAGAGTAACCCTGCGATTCTTTTGATCTGGATTTAACGCGGGCAAATCCCATTGATAATCAGCGCCCGGAGATTTTCCAGCGTCTGCGCAAAGAACACCGGATCATCAAGCGTCTTGCCGGTCACCGCGTTAATCTGGCTGGCGAAGTCCGCATAGTGCTGGGTGGTGGCCCACAGCGAGAAGATCAGGTGATGCGGTTCAACCGGTGCCAGTTTGCCCGCCTCTATCCAGCCCTGAATCACCGAGACCTTGGCCTCGACGATATCGCGCAGTGGCTGCTCCAGCTCAGCCAGCATCAACGGCGCACCCTGAATGATCTCCAGACAAAACAGCCGCGACTCGGCGGGATGGTCACGGGACAATTCCAGCTTGACCCGGATGTATTCGCTGATTGCCTCGACCGGATCCTGCTCTGCACTGAACCCGCGCAACGGTTTCAGCCATACATCCAGTAACTGGCGCAGCACACTGGTATAGAGCTCTTCTTTGCTGGCGAAGTAATAAAGCAGATTGGTCTTGGACACGTCGGCCATGCTCGCCACCTGATCCAGGCTGGTGCCATGCAGGCCGAAGCGCGAGAAGATTTCCAGAGCAGCGTCCAGAATCGCCGCACGCTTGCCTTCTATCAAACGCATACGCCGCTTGACCGTCGACGCACTGGCCTCGCGCGTGCCCTTGCCTTTGACCACAGGCTTGGCTTTAGCCTTGAGCGCAGGCGCCTTGGGTTTCACCACACGGCTGCGTTTGACGGATTTGGGAGGCGCCACTGGAGGTTCGTTGTTCACATTTACGACCGCATCAACATTGAATACCGGGGCACTTTACCTTGGTGGATGGGGGATAGACCACAAACCGAAGCACGCAATGTCAATGGCACCTCGCTGTCGTGCAGCCAACACTGGACCTGTAGGAGCTGCCGAAGGCTGCGATCGCGGCATATCTGGATGAATGCTTCGCAGCCTTCGGCAGCTCCTACTAAAACCGGACGTCGGTATTCCTGCCCCGTCTGCGTGCACCGCGCACAAACCAAGTGCTCTAATCCAGACCAAATGGTCTGAAATCTACACCATTATTCAATCAACCCTTTGTTTTAAAACAACAATAAAAAGCTGGCCTGCTTCATGCAAAACGTCTTGTGTAGCGTGCTGCCGGACTTCGCCGGGCGCACCGTTCATTGCCACCGCATGCAAGAGGCCTTCACATGGATATTGGAATCTTCATCCCTATCGGTAACAACGGCTGGCTGATTTCCAGCAACGCGCCGCAGTACATGCCGACGTTCGAATTGAACAAGACAATCGTGCAGAAAGCCGAGCATTACGGCTTCGAATTTGCCCTGTCGATGATCAAATTGCGCGGGTTCGGTGGCAAGACCGAGTTCTGGGAACACAACATGGAGTCCTTCACGCTGATGGCGGGACTCGCTGCTGTCACCAGCCGCATCCACCTGTTCGCCACCGTTGCAACCCTGACTATTCCCCCGGCCATCGTGGCGCGCATGGCCTCGACCATCGACTCGATTTCCGGCGGCCGCTTCGGGGTGAACCTGGTAACAGGCTGGCAAAAGCCGGAATACGAGCAGATGGGCATGTGGCCGGGAGATGAGTTCTTCTCGACACGCTATGAATACCTGGCCGAATACGCCCAAGTGTTACGAGACCTGTGGAGCACCGGGCACAGCGATCTCAAAGGCAAGTACTTCACCATGAACGACTGCCGCGTCAGCCCTAAACCTCAAGCTGACATGAAAATCATCTGCGCAGGCCAAAGCGAAGCGGGCATGGCGTTTTCTTCGCAATACGCCGACTACAACTTCTGCTTCGGCAAGGGTGTGAACACCCCGATGGCTTACGCGCCAACCGCTGCCAAGCTGATCGAGGCCAACGAAAAAACCGGCCGCAACGTCACGTCCTGCCCGCTGTTCATGATCATCGCCGATGACACCGATGAAGCCGCCCGCGCCCGCTGGGAGCACATCAAGGCCGGGGCTGACGAGGAAGCTATCGCCTGGCTCAGCGAAAAAGGCTCAGCCGACAAGAGCCCCGGCTCGAACATGCGGCAGATGGCCGATCCCACTTCCGCCGTGAATATCAACATGGGCACGCTGGTGGGTTCGTGGGCGTCGGTGGCACGCATGCTCGATGAAGTGGCGAGCGTACCGGGCACGCAGGGCGTGATGCTGACCTTCGATGACTTCGTCAAAGGTGTGGAAGATTTCGGGCAGAAGATTCAGCCACTGATGACCAGTCGCCAACACATCAATCTGCTCAAGGAATCTGCCTGATGAATGCACTTGCCCCTGTCTCAGGCTATGCACCACCACAGTCTACAGAAGCTGCTCGGCAACTTCCCGCAAGCCCCGAACCGCTGAGCATGAAAGCCTGCGAGACGGCCTTGATCGTGATCGACATGCAGAATGCCTATTCGACGCCGGGCGGCTATCTGGACCTCGCGGGTTTTGATGTGAGCAGCACCGGACCGGTGATCGCCAGCATTCAGAAAGCGCTGGTCGCAGCGCGCGCCGCAGGCATGCCGGTGATTTTCTTCCAGAACGGCTGGGACCCGGATTACGTCGAAGCCGGCGGCCCGGGTTCGCCCAACTGGCATAAATCCAACGCGCTGAAAACCATGCGCAAACGCCCCGAGCTGCAAGGCCAACTACTGGCCAAAGGCGGCTGGGACTATGAGTTGGTGGACGAACTGAAGCCACAGCCGGGCGACATCGTATTGCCGAAAACCCGCTACAGCGGCTTCTTCAATACCAACTTCGACAGCGTGCTGCGCAGCCGTGGCATTCGTAACCTGGTGTTCACGGGTATCGCCACCAACGTGTGTGTCGAGTCGACCCTGCGCGATGGCTTCTTCCTTGAGTATTTCGGCGTGGTGCTGGCCGACGCCACGCATCAGGCGGGTCCGGCGTTCGCGCAGCAGGCGGCCCTGTTCAACATCGAAACGTTTTTCGGCTGGGTTTCCAGCGTTGAAGATTTCTGCAGCACGTTCACTCCCAAAACTTCCACTCTCTGAGGAAAGCCCATGACCAAGAAAGCGATCATTCCAGCCGGTACCACCAAGCCTATCGCCCCGTTTGTGCCGGGTTCCATGGCTGATGGCGTGCTGTATGTATCCGGCACCCTGCCCTTCGACAAAGACAACAACGTCGTGCATGTGGGCGACGCAACCGCTCAGACCCGCCATGTGCTAGAGACCATCAAGAGCGTGATTGAAACCGCAGGCGGCACCATGGACGACGTTACGTTCAACATGATCATGATCAAGGACTGGGCCGACTACGCGAAAGTGAATGAGGTCTACGCCGAATACTTCGCCGGGGAAAAACCTGCGCGCTACTGCATCCAGTGCGGCCTGGTAAAACCCGAAGCACTGATCGAAATCGCCAGCATCGCCCACATCGGCTGATTTCACAGGACGCCTGTTCGCAAGAACGGCTCTAGCCGGGAGAGCGATATTCCTGACCACAGCAATGCAGTGAACATAATGACGCCCTCGCGGCTAAAGCCACTCCTACGAAGGTGCGTATGAACGATATCTCCGTAGGACCGGCTTTAGCCGGGAGAGCGATGTTCCTGACCACAGCAATGCAGTGAACATAATGACGCCCTCGCGGCTAAAGCCACTCCTACGAAGGTGCGTATGAACGATATCTCCGTAGGACCGGCTTTAGCCGGGAGAGCGATGTTCCTGACCACAGCAATGCAGTGAACATAATGACGCCCTCGCGGCTAAAGCCACTCCTACGAAGGTGCGTATGAACGATATCTCCGTAGGACCGGCTTTAACCGGGAGAGCGATGTTCCTGACGAAGATTATCTATCGAACGCAATGCCGCCCTCTCGGCCAAGGCCGGTCCTACGAGAGAATGCTATCCACAACAACCGGGCGCTTGAGCGCCTGTAATGGAGTCTTGCATGCACTACGAAATCCTCGGCAACCAGGCCGCCGATGCGCCGACGCTGGTATTGAGTTCAGGCCTGGGTGGCTCGGCCCGGTTCTGGGCACCGCAACTGCCGGTGTTGACCGAACGCTATCGGGTGGTGGTTTACGATCAGGCCGGAACTGGCCGCAGCCCGGCGACCCTTGCCGAGGATTATTCGATTGCGACCATGGCCACCGAGTTACTCGATCTGCTCGACAACATTGACGTACAGCACTGTCACTTCATCGGCCATGCGCTGGGTGGATTGGTGGGGCTGGAACTGGCTTTGCAACGCCCGCAACTGTTGCAAAGCATGGTGCTGATCAACGCCTGGAGCAGCCCGAACCCGCACAGCGAACGCTGCTTCGCGGTGCGCAAGAATCTATTGCGCGACAGCGGTCCGGCGGCTTACGTCCAGGCCCAGGCACTGTTTCTTTATCCTGCCGACTGGATCGCCGAACACAGCGCGCAACTGGCCGAAGATGAAGCCCATGCACTGGCGCACTTTCCCGAGACCAACAACCTGCTGCGCCGGATTGCCGCATTGCAGGCGTTCGATGTCGAAGATCAGTTGCACAAGATCACCACGCCGACCCTGCTGCTCGCCAACCGCGATGACATGCTGGTGCCGTGGCAGCGCTCGCAACATCTCGCGAGCAAGCTTTCAAACGGTGAACTGGCTCTGCTCGAATATGGCGGCCACGCGTCCAGCGTCAGCGACGTCGAGCCTTTCAATCGTGTACTTCTCGATTACCTTGCCAGCCAGGCCTGAGCGGAGAAAAACTCATGCAAGCATCCGAACTTCTTGCTGTCGCCCAGACGTTGCTGCCGATCCCGCAACAGGATTACCGCAATGCCATGGCCGGACTGGCCGCGGCGGTCAACGTAATCACCACCGACGGCCCGCACGGTCGCTGCGGATTCACCGCGACGGCGGTGTGCAGCGTTACCGATACGCCGCCGACCTTACTGGTCTGCCTGAATCGTTCGGCGTCGGTGCATGCAGCGCTGACCGCCAATGCGACGCTATGCGTCAACACCCTGACCTGTGAGCAGCGTGATCTGTCCAATCTGTTTGGCGGCAAGACACCCATGGTTGAGCGGTTTGCCGCCGCGCAATGGGAAACCTGGGTCACCGGCTCGCCGGTGCTGGAAGGTGCCGCGGCCTCGTTTGATTGCCGGATCAGCCAGACTGTAAGCGTCGGCACTCATGACATTCTGTTCTGCGAGGTTCTGGCGCTGAGCCGACAGCAGGATGCTGCGGCGCTGGTCTACTTTGATCGGGGGTATCACGGGTTGAGTGCAGTGGGGTGACAGTTATCTTTACCCGCCGCATAACCGGTAGGAGGCAACTTGTTGGCGAGGCGTTAGTCGAGTTAACACAGCGCAAAAAGCCTCGCCAACAAGTTGCCTCCTACCAGTAACGTGTTTCATCTGAAAAAATCCTGTCACTCAACCCGCTTGATCGACACCACTTCAAAATACTTGTACTTCTCTTTCGCAGCCGCCTTGCGGGCTTCCTGCTCGGCGTCGAAGGTGCTCAGGGTTTTGGCTTCGTGGACGAACAGCGTTTCTTCGCCTTCAAACTCTTTGGTCACCCGCAATGTCACCAGCAGCGCCGGTGACAGGCGCTTGGCTTTCGGGCGCGGTGCCGGTGGTGGAGCCTTGGCGACGGGAGCAGGCGCTGGCGTCGGAGTCGGCTCGGGCTTGAGCTCAGGCTCCACAGGCGCGGGTGCTGCCGGTGAAGGAACATCCAGGCCCAGCGCTCTGCGCATATCGTCTTCGGTCAAACCTGTGCTCATGTGCCGCTTTCTCTGTTTGTCAGTGGTTCAAGGGCGAGATGATCAACAGACACAAGAGAAAAAACAAGTACGGGATTGTACCGTTTTGCTATCAAGCGCCCGTAAGGCTTGAAATAGAGGGCTGCGGGATTGGTCCGTGACAACGTCGTCCGCGTCCACTAGATTATGCGCCCCGAAAGGCCAGTGACTTTTCGCGCCTCAAACCTGAAATAGTGAAATTCAATGCTTGATTCCCAGACAACTGAATCCGTGACCTCCGCCAAGCTCGAGTACGAAAACTCTATCGGTCTTTCACAGCACGCACCTCAGGCCAAGACCATCAGCGAGATGGTGCTTGATGCGTTCCAGACCGCCAAGGAAAGCGACGAAATTCGTCAGCTGCGCGCCGCGATCCGTGCTGCGCAGGACAGTTATGACGATGACAAGGCCTACGAACTGATGGGCGAACTCAAGCGCCTCAAGGACGCCGAAGCGGCCGACAGCCTGGCACTGGCCGATTTGAGCACGCAGTTCCCGATCAGCCGGATCCTGTCCAGCTATAAAGACGATCCTGCCTTTCAAGAGCTGGTCTACAGCCTTGCCCTCAAGGTGCTGAACCAGACTCATCAGGCGATCAGCAACCCGAGCACAGGCAAAAGCAAGGCCGCCCGCGCCAAGAAAGAAGCCGAGGTCTACACCATCAGCAAGGACGGCCAAAGCGTCAGCCTGCCTTTGCGTACCCCGCGCTCCAACCTGAATGTCGACCGTGAAGCCTTTGAATTCCTCGGGTTCACGTTTGTAGGCGAAGGCGACGAAGCCACCCTGCAGGACGAAACATTCACCGATAACGAAGGCAACGAGTTGCCGGTCAATCGCAAGAATGTTGTGACTGCGCTGCAGCAGGGCAAGGCGTTTGAGGGTTACAGCATCGCCTGAGATTTGAAACGCTCTCCCTGTAGGAGTGAGCTTGCTCGCGATCGCAATTGATCAGGCGAGATTCTTTTGACTGATCAATTGCGATCGCGAGCAAGCTCACTCCTACAGTCGATCTGGCGCGGTGTCATGGACACCGTGCCGTTATGCTCTAAGACGCTATCGTCGCCGCCTGATTCCCGCCCTGCTCGGCAATGGCCGACAGCTTTTCATCCGCAGACTTTTCCTCTGTCAGCGTCTCGCCCAATAGCTTGGCAGCGTCTTTCATGCCCAGCTGTTTCGCCATGGCAATCAACGTGCCGTAAGCAGCGATTTCGTAGTGCTCGACCTTCTGGCAGGCACCAATCAATGCCGCATCCAGCACCTCGCCTTTCTCGATCTCCTCCAGCAGCTCCTTGCTTTCCTCGACCAACCCTTCCATGGCTGCGCATTTCATGCGTTTGAGCTTGAGTTCGCTCTGCTCCACCAACTGATCGATTCGTTCGATCTGCCCATAGGTTTCTTCAAGATGCGCCTCAAACGCTTCCTTGAGCAACGGATTGGTAGAAGCCCGCGCCAGACGGGGTAAGGCTTTGGTTATCTGTTTTTCGGCGCTGTAAACGTCGGACAGCTCATGAATGAACAGGTCGGCAACAGTCGTTCTGGTGTTTGTCTTGGCCATGCGGCACCTCGTAGATCGGTTATGAATCGTCGTTGAATTCCCGTGACGTAAACCGCTGCGAAAACACCTGAATGACGCAACCGTCAGTTAGGTGGAGTGGCACCCAAGTGGGCCGTTCAGGGAATCGAAAGCAATGCCGACGAAATGCATACCCGTTACCTGTTGGCTTATCGAGTGGCGAGCCGATCCAGCCTTTATCTCTCACTGAGCACCTGACGCAGAAAAAATTTGCACGACCAATATTATGGTATACCATCATACGCAATACATTCAGTCACCCCATTCGGGAGTCCATCCATGAGTTTCGAAATTCGCAAAATCGTCTGCTATTCCGAAGAAACCCTGATCGAAGGCGGTAAAGCCAGCGACAAGCCGGTGACCATGGTGGGTCTGGCAGTAGTGATCAAAAACCCCTGGCTGGGTCGTGGTTTCGTTGAAGACCTGAACCCGGAAATCCGCGAGCACTGCTCGGCGCTGGGCGAGTTGATGGTCAAGCGTCTGACAGATGCGATTGGCGGTGCTGACAAAATCGAGGCTTACGGCAAAGCCGCAGTCATCGGCGCTGACGGTGAAATCGAACATGCCTCCGCAGTGATCCACACCTTGCGCTTCGGCAACCATTATCGCGAAGCGGTCAAAGCCAAAAGCTACCTGAGCTTCACCAACAAGCGCGGCGGACCTGGTACTTCGATTCAGATCCCGATGATGCACAAGGACGATGAAGGCCTGCGTTCGCACTACATCACCCTGGAAATGAAGATCGAAGATGCGCCTCGTGCCGACGAAATCGTCGTTGTGCTGGGCGCTGCCGATGGTGGGCGTCTGCATCCGCGTATTGGCAATCGCTACATCGATCTGGAACAGCTGGCTGCCGAAAAGGCTCAGCAGTAACCCTCCGTATCAAGCACAGGCCAGGAGCGCTCCATGATTCGGCTTACTGCTGAACGCACCCCGGCCGGGACCAGTTATCTGGCCACCGGCGAAGGCCATCCCGTGGTGTTGATCCACGGTGTGGGTCTGAATAAAGAAATGTGGGGCGGCCAGGTCGTGGGGCTGATGCCTCACTATCGAGTGATTGCCTATGACATGCTCGGCCACGGTGCCAGCCCGCGTCCCGCTGCTGATACCGGGCTGCTGGGCTATGCCGAGCAGTTGCTTGAACTGCTGGAGCATCTGGGTCTGCCGCAAGCCACAGTGATCGGCTTTTCCATGGGTGGGCTGGTGGCGCGCGCATTTGCCCTGCACTTCCCGCAGCACTTATCGGGCATGGTCGTCCTCAACAGCGTATTCAACCGCAGTGCCGAGCAGCGCGCCGGGGTCATCGCGCGTACCGCTCAGGCGGCTGAACATGGACCGGATGCCAACGCCGCCGAAGCACTCTCGCGCTGGTTCAGCCGGGAATACCAGGCCGCCAACCCGGCGCAGATCGCTGCCATCCGCACGATACTCGCCGAGAATGATCCGCAGGGTTACCTGACCACCTACACCCTGTTTGCCACGCAGGACATGTACCGGGCAGACGATCTGGGCAATATCACTGCGCCAACACTGATCGCCACCGGCGAACTGGACCCTGGCTCGACGCCGGAGATGGCTCGCCAACTGGCCTCGCGCATTCCCGGTGCCGAGGTTGCGATACTCGCTGAACAACGACATATGATGCCGGTCGAGTCGCCACGGCTCGTCAATCAGGTTTTGCTGGATTTCCTGCGCAAGGCCGAGGCTCAACACAATCAAGCAAAGGGGATCGTTGCATGACGCTCACTCGCTTTCAGATGTGCATCGACGGGCAATGGGTCGACGCCCTTTCCGGCAAGACTTTTCAAAGCCTGAATCCGGCGCTGGCCCAGCCCTGGGCCGAATTGCCCGACGCCGACGAAAGCGATGTGGACCGTGCGGTTCAGGCCGCACAGCAAGCCTTTGAGAATCCGGCCTGGCGCAAGTTGACCGCCACCGCACGAGGCAAATTACTGCGCCGTCTGGGCGATCTGATCTCTGAAAACAAGGAACAACTGGCGCAGCTGGAAAGCCGGGATAACGGCAAGCTGATCCGCGAAACCCGGGGTCAGGTGAGTTATCTGCCGGAGTTTTTCCACTACACCGCCGGACTGGCCGACAAGCTGGAAGGCGGTACCCTGCCGCTGGACAAGCCGGATCTGTTTGCCTACACCGTTCACGAACCCATGGGCGTCGTAGCCGGGATCATTCCCTGGAACAGTCCGCTGTATTTGACCGCCATCAAACTCGCCCCGGCCCTGGCCGCAGGCAACACGATTGTTCTCAAACCATCGGAGCACGCCTCGGCAACGGTGCTGGAACTGGCCCGTCTAGCCCTCGAAGCCGGCATCCCGCCGGGTGTGGTGAACGTTGTGACCGGTTACGGCCCAAGCACCGGTGCCGCCCTGACTCGCCACCCGTTGGTGCGCAAGATTGCTTTCACCGGTGGCGCAGCGACTGCCCGACACGTGGTGCGCAGCAGTGCTGAAAACTTCGCGAAACTGTCGCTGGAACTGGGCGGCAAGTCACCAAACATTATTTTTGCCGACGCCGACCTGGACAGTGCCATTAATGGCGCGATCGCCGGGATATTCGCTGCGTCCGGGCAGAGCTGTGTGTCCGGCTCAAGGCTGTTGGTGCAGGACGAAATCTACGACGAATTTGTTGAGCGACTCAGCGAACGCGCCAAGCGTATTCGCATCGGCAACCCTCAGGACGATGCCAGTGAAATGGGCCCCATGGCCACGGCACAGCAACTGGCAGTGGTTGAAGGTCTGGTCGCCGACGCCTTGGCAGAAGGCGCAATATTGCGCACTGGCGGCAAGCGCCCGCAGATGGACAGCAACGGCTGGTACTACGAGCCCACCTTGTTCGAGTGTGACCACAACTCGATGAAAATCATGCAAGAAGAAGTCTTTGGTCCGGTCGCTTCAGTGATCCGTTTCAAGGACGAAGCCGAAGCATTGGCCATCGCCAACGACTCGCAGTTTGGCCTTGCAGCAGGTATCTGGACCAAAGACCTGGGCCGTGCCCATCGTCTGGCCCGGGATGTACGTTCGGGTATCATCTGGGTCAATACCTACCGCGCAGTCTCCGCCATGGCACCCATTGGTGGTTTCAAAAACAGCGGCTATGGCCGTGAGAGCGGCATCGATTCGGTGCTGGCCTACACCGAACTCAAGACTGTCTGGATCAACCTGTCGCAAGCACCGATGCCTGATCCGTTTGTCATGCGCTGAGCTTTAGTCACCCGCTCGTACATCTTGATTGATTAGCCACCCGAACCCAACAAGCCCAAAAAAGAGAGTCCCTCACATGATCGAACCCAGCATATACAAAGAAGTCATGGGCTCCTTTCCGTCAGGCGTCACAGTGGTTACCACCCTGGATGCGCAAGGCGGAATCGTCGGCATTACCGCCAGCGCTTTCAGCGCGTTGTCTATCGATCCGGCGCTGGTGCTGTTCTGCCCCAATTACGAATCGGACACCTACCCGGTCCTGCGCGACAGCAAGCGCTTCGCCATTCACTTGCTGGCCGCCGGGCAGAAGGCCGAAGCCTATGCGTTTGCAGGCAAAGGCAAGGACAAAGCGGCAGGTATCGAGTGGCACTTGAGCGAACTGGGCAATCCGTTGCTGAACAATGCTACTGCCATTATCGAGTGCGAGCTGTGGCGCGAGTACGACGGCGGTGATCACGCAATCATTGTCGGTGCGGTGAAGAATCTGATCCTGCCAGAGCAGCCTGTGGTGCCGATGGTCTATTACCGGGGCAAACTGGGTGCCCTGCCGGATATGGTCTGATCTGCAGCAGCCCCGCTTCATTGCGGGGCAAACGCCCCATGATAAACTTCGCTGCGTTTTGCACCGGTCATCCCGGAAGCTTGCGCAACACAGCCTGGCGTGCGCAAATACACGCAATGCGCAGCGCGGCATACTGCATGCCGTATACAACACTGATCGTGCATATTTTCAGTCAACTGTCACATCCAGAGTCAAACCCATGAAACGCCTGCCAATCGACGACTCCTTCAAGGTCAATCGCAATCCCATTACCCTGCGCGAAATCGTGCTGGATAAATTGCGCAGCGCCATCATGAATTTTCAGCTGCTACCGGGTGATCGCCTGGTGGAGCGTGATCTGTGTGAACGCCTCGGAGTGAGTCGTACTTCGGTCCGCGAAGCCCTGCGTCATCTTGAGTCCGAAGGGCTGGTGGAATTCGCCGACGCCAAGGGCCCACGCGTTGCGATCATCACCCTGGAAGACGCGTGTGATATCTACGAACTGCGCTGCGTGCTCGAAGGCATGATCGTTCAGTTGTTCACCTTGCGGGCCAAGGCCAAGAATATTCGCGCACTGGAAAAAGCCCTTGAGGAAAACCGCAAGGTCCTCAAGGAAGGCGAGCTGCAACAAGTGCTGGATTCAGTGCAAAGCTTTTATGACGTACTGCTTGAAGGTTCGGGCAACCACGTCGCGGCTACCCAGTTGCGGCAGTTGCAGGCGCGTATCAGTTATCTGCGCGCCACGTCGGTTTCGCAGGAAAACCGACGCAGCGCCAGTAATGAAGAGATGGAACGTATCGTCGAAGCGATCAAGAGCGGCGACCCGCTGGCAGCTCATCAGGCTTCGGTGGACCATGTGCGCAGCGCCGCAAAAGTCGCGCTGGATTACCTCAAGTCCAAACAGAATGACGGCAGCAAGGTACGCGAGTTGTTCGCCCCCGTGGCCCTGAAAGAACCGCGTATAGGCCACTGACATGCCCGCCCCGCGCTTTTGCCCGCACTGTGGCAGCGCTGACCTCGTTCAGCGCGTGCCAGCGGGCGATACTCATCAGCGATTGATGTGCGGCGGCTGCAACTACATTCACTACCTCAATCCGAAGATTATCGCCGGCTGCATCATTGAACAGGACGGCAAATACCTGTTGTGCCAACGCGCGATTCCGCCCCGGCCTGGAACCTGGACCCTGCCCGCAGGCTTCATGGAAAGCGGCGAAACCACCGAGCAAGCGGCTTTGCGCGAAGTCTGGGAAGAAAGCGGCGTCAGGGCTGAAATCCTCTCGCCCTACTCCATCTTCAGCGTCCCGGCGATCAGCGAGGTATACATCGTATTCCGCGCCCTGGCGCTGGAAATTACCGGCCAGTTCGGCCCGGAAACCCTCGACTACAAATTCTTCGCCCCCGAAGACATTCCCTGGGACAGCATCTACTACCCGGCGATACGGCAAATACTCGAACGCTACATCGAAGAACGCCGGACCGGTTCGTACGGGATCTATGTCGGTAACGATGACACCGGCAAGGTGCATTTCATTCGCTGAATCTTGCGATGGCGTCAGGACAGGCGACATCTTCATCGGCTGACAGACCGAATCGCGAGCAAGCTCACTCCTACAGATCCCGTTTTTGCTGCGAGCCAGCGCGGGGTCATGGACACCGGTGCCGCTCTCGTCAAAAAAATATAAATCACTGAATGAATGGGTTGTATGTTGGAGCGAGGCTTGCCCGCGAACCAGCCGACTCGGCAGATCAGGCACTCCGCGTTATCGTTATAAATTCGCGGGCAAGCCTCGCTCCAACGGATCCCGCGAAGACGCCATTACATCCGCAGGCCGTGCATTTCCCGAATAAATCAGGCCCCTCAGGGCTTTATATACCGCGCGCTTCTAAACCTTAAATCCCTTCCACGATCACAATCTCCGCCCTCGCAGCACCCGCGCGGTAGCTCATCGCGTCCTGATATTCAGGGCTGTTGTAGCAAGCGATGGCTTGATCGTAGGAATCGAATTCGATGATCACGGTGCGTTGCGGTGTGGCTTTGCCTTCTACCGCCTCAGAGCGACCGCCCCGTGCGAGAAACCTCCCGCCGTACAGCTTGAATGCCTCAGGGCCGCGTTGCGTGTACTGGGTGTATTGCTGTGGATCATTCACATCGACTTGCGCAATCCAGTAAGCCTTCATCCGAACCCTCCTGAAAAATATCTGTTCTTTACCCGGACAAACTGTCTTATGGTATACCAAAAGTCAATCAACTCATGACAACAGGAGTCAGGTATGCCGTTCAACAGCATCGAAGAAATCATCGAGGATTATCGCCAAGGCAAGATGGTCCTGCTGGTCGATGACGAAGACCGCGAGAACGAAGGTGACCTGTTGTTGGCGGCCGACTGCTGCGACGCTCAGGCCATCAGCTTCATGGCCCGCGAGGCACGGGGCCTGATCTGCCTGACGCTGACCGATGAGCACTGCCAGCGCCTGGGTCTGGAGCAGATGGTTCCCAGCAATGGCAGCGTATTCGCCACCGCGTTCACGGTTTCCATCGAGGCGGCCGAGGGCGTCAGCACCGGTATTTCTGCGGCCGACCGGGCGCGCACTGTCGCGGCAGCCGTCGCCCGCGAGGCACGACCGGAAGACCTGGTGCAGCCGGGGCATATTTTCCCGTTGCGCGCCCGGGAAGGCGGCGTCCTGACCCGCGCCGGGCACACTGAAGCCGGTTGCGACCTCGCACGTCTGGCGGGCTTCACCCCCGCTTCGGTCATCGTCGAAGTGATGAATGACGACGGCACCATGGCCCGCCGCCCGGACCTGGAAACCTTCGCCGCAAAACACGGCATCAAGATCGGCACCATCGCCGACCTGATTCACTACCGCTTGAGCACCGAGCACACCGTCGCCCGCATCGGTGAGCGCGAGCTTTCCACAGTGCATGGCACGTTCCGCCTGATCAGCTATGAGGACCGCATCGAAGGCGGCGTGCACATGGCAATGATCATGGGCGACATCAAGCGCGACGAACCAACGCTGGTGCGCGTGCATGTCATCGACCCATTACGGGATCTGGTCGGCGCGCATTACAACGGCCCCAGTAACTGGACCCTCTGGGCAGCCCTGCAGAAGGTCGCCGAGGCTGGCAGCGGGGTTGTCGTGGTGCTGGCCAATCACGAGTCATCCCAAGCGCTGCTCGAACGTATTCCACAACTGACCCAGCCACCGCGTCAGTTCAGCCGTTCGCAGTCGCGCATCTATTCGGAAGTCGGTACCGGGGCACAGATCCTGCAGGATATCGGCGTCGGCAAACTGCGCCACATGGGCGCCCCGCTCAAGTACGCAGGGCTGACTGGATACGACCTGGAGGTCGTCGAAAACATCCCGTTTTCGGGCTGACAAACACATTTAAAACACCTTTTTTCGATGTTTATTCACGGATAAAAACGCTTTTCAGATTGCGTACCCGAAGCGTAAACCTGTTTTAAAAATAAACGTTTAGCCCCCGTAATTATTGGGCTTAAAGCCCATCAAACTCAAATTGACGCTTCGTCGGAGAAGCGAAGCTCTTGCAGAAAGTTTGGAATACCATAATATGATATTCCGTAGGCCGATCAATCGTCAGGTGCGCCCGGAAAGGGACAGCACAAATAACAGCATCTGACTCGGTCGCACTGTTTCAAAAGGCCCCAATGGACCTACTGCTCCCGATAAGCGGGCAAGCAACAGCCCGCTCAAAAACACAACAAATGAGGGCGTACACATGGTGTTGAGTAAACGTGCAATTGCAGTGCTGACTGCAGGCGTCCTGTCCCTGTCGGGTGCTGCGGCATTGGCGGCAGAGAGCGTCAACTTTGTCAGTTGGGGCGGTTCGACTCAGGATGCTCAGAAGCAGGCCTGGGCCACCCCCTTCAGCAAGTCCAGCGGCATCACCGTTGTTCAGGACGGGCCGACCGACTACGGCAAACTCAAGGCAATGGTTGAAAGCGGCAACGTCCAGTGGGACGTGGTCGACGTCGAAGCCGATTTCGCCTTGCGCGCAGCCAGCGAAGGCTTGCTGGAACCGCTGGATTTCAACGTCATCAAAAAAGACCGGATTGATCCGCGCTTCGTCTCCGAGCACGGTGCCGGTTCGTTCTTCTTCTCCTTCGTGCTGGGTTACAACGAGAGCAAAACCGGTACCGGTGCCAAAGCGCCGCAGGACTGGGCCGCACTGTTCGATACCAAGACCTATCCCGGCAAGCGCGCCCTGTACAAATGGCCAAGCCCGGGTGTTCTGGAGCTGGCGCTGCTGGCCGATGGCGTCGCTGCTGACAAGCTCTACCCGCTGGACCTGGACCGCGCCTTCAAAAAGCTCGACAGCATCAAAAAAGACATTGTCTGGTGGGGCGGCGGTGCGCAGTCTCAACAACTGTTGGCATCGGGTGAAGTGTCCATGGGGCAATTCTGGAACGGCCGGGTGTTCGCCGTACAACAGGACGGTGCTCCAGTGGGCGTGAGCTGGAAACAGAACCTGGTCATGGCTGATTTCCTGGTAGTGCCCAAAGGCGCGAAAAACAAGGACGCCGCGATGAAGTTCATCGCCAACGCCACCGACGCCAAAGGCCAGGCCGACTTCGCCAACCTCAGCGCCTACGCACCGGTCAACCTGGACAGCGTGCAACGTCTGGATTCGACCCTGGCACCTAACATGCCGACCGCGCATGCCAAGGACCAAATCACTCTCGACTTCGCATACTGGGCCAAGAACGGTCCGGACATCGCGACACGGTGGAACGAATGGCTGGTCAAGTAAAAATGACAGCGGTTGTCCCCCGTCAATCCAGCCCGGCCGGTGGTGCTTCCAGCACCGCCGGTGCGGCATCGGCCCAGGCGGTGACGATGAATCGCTCGACACCCTTCTCACAGCGCTGGCGCGGCAGCCGCAATCTGCTTCCTGCGCTGATCTTTCTCGGTCTGTTTTTCTTCGCACCGCTGATCGGCCTGCTGTTGCGCGGAGTCCTGGAACCTACACCCGGGCTGGGCAATTACGAGCAACTGTTCGCCAACTCGGCGTATTCACGGGTCTTGTTCAACACCTTCTCGGTGGCCGGTCTGGTGACACTGTTCAGCCTGCTGCTGGGCTTTCCGCTGGCATGGGCAATCACCCTGGTGCCACGCGGCTGGGGCCGCTGGATGTTGAACATTGTCCTGCTGTCGATGTGGACCAGCCTGCTCGCCCGGACCTACTCCTGGCTGGTGCTGCTACAGGCTTCCGGGGTCATCAACAAAGCGCTGATGGGCATGGGACTGATCGATGAGCCACTGGAAATGGTCCACAACCTGACCGGCGTGGTGATCGGCATGACCTACATCATGATCCCGTTCATCGTTCTTCCTCTGCAGGCAACCATGCAAGCCATCGACCCGATGGTGCTGCAGGCGGGTTCGATCTGCGGTGCCAGTCCGTGGAGCAATTTCTTTCGGGTATTCCTGCCGCTGTGCCGACCGGGGCTGTTCTCCGGTGGCCTGATGGTATTTGTCATGTCGCTGGGGTACTACGTCACGCCTGCCCTGCTGGGTGGCGCGCAGAACATGATGCTGCCCGAGTTCATCGTGCAGCAGGTGCAATCGTTCCTTAACTGGGGTCTGGCCAGTGCCGCTGCGGCGTTGCTGATCGTGATCACACTGGTGCTGTTTTACTTCTACCTGAAGCTCCAGCCGGAATCCCCGGTCGGTGCCAGTGACGCGAGGTAATCCTTCATGCTCCTGACTCCCAATGCCATGAGCCCGCGGCTGCGCTACGGGCTGTACCTGACCACGGGCCTGATCGCGCTGTTTCTGTTGCTGCCGATCGTGTTCATCGTCCTGCTGTCGTTCGGCTCATCACAATGGCTGGTGTTCCCGCCGCCTGGCTGGACGTTCAAGTGGTACGGTCAATTCTTTTCCAACCCTGAGTGGCTGGACGCAGCAATGACCAGCCTCAAGGTCGCATTGCTGACTACGTTCTTTGCCGTCGCGCTGGGCCTGCCGACCGCGTTTGCTCTGGTGCGCGGGCGCTTCCCCGGTCGGGACATGCTCTACGGCGTATTCACCCTGCCCATGATCGTGCCGCTGGTGATCATCGCCGTGGCGGTCTACGCGCTGTTTCTGAAGCTGGGCTACACCGGCACGCTGTTTTCTTTCGTGGTCAGTCACGTCATCGTCGCCCTGCCCTTCACCATCATTTCCATCATCAACTCGCTGAAACTGTTCGATCAGTCCATCGAAGATGCGGCAGTGATCTGCGGCGCATCGCGGTTACAGGCAGTGTTCAAGGTGACCTTCCCGGCGATCCGTCCGGGCATGATCGCCGGTGCCCTGTTCGCGTTTCTGGTTTCGTGGGACGAAGTCGTCCTGAGCGTGATGATGGCCAGCCCGACACTGCAAACCCTACCCGTCAAAATGTGGACCACCCTGCGCCAGGACCTGACCCCGGTGATCGCCGTCGCCTCGACGCTGCTGATTGGCCTGTCAGTCATGATCATGGTGATCGCAGCGACCCTGCGCCGACGCAACGAAGCGAGGAGTACCTCATGAGTGCCGTGATAAAAGAAGCCGGGCAACAGCCAAAGACCACGCTGGTGAGCCTGTGTAATCTGAACAAGCACTACGGCAACTTCGCCGCCGTGGACGACATTTCCCTGGATATACAGGACGGCGAATTCCTAACCTTCCTTGGCTCCAGCGGCTCTGGCAAAAGCACCACGCTGTCGATGCTTGCGGGGTTCGAGACGCCCAGTTCCGGCGAGATTCTGGTCAACGGTCAATCGCTGGTCAATGTGCCGCCGCACAAGCGCGATATCGGCATGGTCTTCCAGCGCTACTCGCTGTTCCCGCATCTGTCGGTGCGCGACAACATTGCCTTCCCTCTGGCGATTCGCAAGTTGCCCGCAGCCGAACGCGAGAAGCGTGTCGATGCCATGCTCAAGCTGGTGCAGCTGGAGGAGTTTGCCCACCGCCGCCCCTCGCAACTGTCTGGCGGTCAGCAGCAACGCGTCGCCATCGCCCGCGCCCTGGTCTATGAACCCCGCATCCTGCTGATGGATGAACCCCTCGGCGCGCTGGACAAAAAACTTCGGGAAGACTTGCAGGACGAGCTGCGCCAGCTGCATCGCCGTCTGGGAATCACCATCGTCTACGTGACCCACGATCAGGAAGAAGCCATGCGCCTTTCCCAGCGCATCGCGATTTTCAGCCACGGCAAAATCGTCGGCCTGGGCACCGGTTACGACCTCTACCAGAATCCGCCCAATGCCTTCGTGGCGTCCTTTCTCGGTAACTCGAACTTCCTCAAGCTCAAGGCCCAGGGCAACGCAGTCGCCACCTTCGAAGGCCAGAGCCTGTCGATCCGACTGACGCCCGGCTTGCAGGCAGGTCAGGAAGCGTTGCTGATGATTCGCCCGGAAAAAGCCCAGGCATTGAGCATCGAACAGGCCAGCCAGGAACCGCTGCCAAGCGGCTGGAACGAGGTCACGGCAAAGGTCGGTGAGGTGTTGTTCCTGGGTGAAAGCCAGACCTGCTCGGTCATGACCGCCGATGGCACCGCGATGACCGTCAAGGCGCTGTCCGCCACCGGCATGCCGATGCAACCCGGCGACACCGTCCGGGTGCGCTGGGCCACAGGCGATGCGTGCGTTTACACCGAGTGGACTGAAAGCGACCTCAACAAAGCGGCTGGCGCTCACTAGCCAGTCGTTGCGCAACGTGCCGATGTCTGGCTGGCAGCGCCATCACTATCGAACTCGCCAGGTCGCAAACATGGGCCTGGAGCTGAACAATCCGAGGAACGCGTCATGAAGTTTTCATTATTCGTACACATGGAACGCTGGGATGAACAGGTCAGCCACCGTCAGTTATTCGAGGACCTGACCGAGCTGACGCTGATGGCCGAAGCTGGCGGTTTCAGCACCGTCTGGATTGGCGAACACCACGCCATGGAATACACCATCTCCCCAAGCCCGATGCCATTGCTGGCCTACCTGGCTGGCAAAACCACGACGATTCACCTGGGAGCAGGCACCATCATTGCGCCGTTCTGGCACCCTCTACGAGTGGCCGGTGAATGTGCGCTGCTCGACGTGATCAGCAATGGGCGCATGGAAGTCGGCCTCGCGCGCGGCGCCTATCAGGTGGAATTTGATCGCATGGCAGGTGGCATGCCTGCTTCGTCAGGCGGCCTGGCGCTGCGTGAGATGGTCCCTGTGGTGCGCGCCCTTTGGCAAGGCGACTACGCCCATGACGGTGAAATCTGGAAATTCCCCACCTCGACCAGCGTCCCGAAACCGATCAAGACACCGCCGATGTGGATCGCCGCCCGCGACCCTGATTCCCACAACTTCGCGGTGGCCAACGGCTGCAACGTGATGGTCACGCCACTCATGAAAGGCGATGAGGAGGTCGTGGATCTCAAGAACAAGTTCGAAGCCGCACTGGCGAACAATCCGGACGTGCCACGCCCACAACTGATGGTGCTGCGTCACACCCACGTCCATGCGGTGGATGACCCGGAAGGCTGGAAAGTCGGCGCTACGGCCATCTCGAAGTTCTACCGTACTTTTGACGCCTGGTTCGGCAACAAACAGACCCCGGTCAACGGCTTCCTCGCGCCAAGCCCGGAGGAAAAGTTCAAGGAACGTCCGGAGTTTGAACTGGACAACATCCGCAAGAACACCATGATCGGCACCCCTGAAGAAATCGTTACCCGCATCAAGCACTATCAGGAACTGGGCGTCGACGAATTCAGCTTCTGGTGCGACAACAGCCTGCCCCATGCCGAGAAGAAAAAGTCGCTGGAGTTGTTTATCAAGCAGGTGGTTCCGGCGTTCAAGTGAGTGTGTTGCTCCCCTTCCGGCAAACGGGTCTGGAGGGGGATTCTGTAGCGGCCGGGTATGTGGTGCTTGGTCTGGGCGGCATTCCGACATAAGAACACCGCAGTTTTACTGCAGACCGCGTCGCTCTTTCGCGGCATAGGTATCTACACAACTTTCATGCAGCAACCTTGTGTACATATCCATTATCTTAGTCACGGCTGATATTGGTTGCGCCCTTACGGCGCCTCACTTTTGAGGCGCAAAAGTAAGCAAAACGCTCTTACCCCACCACTTGGTACCTCGCTGTCGCTCGGCATACCCGTAATCCGACATTGCTGCGCGGGGCCGCTGCCACCGGCCATCCATGGCCTGAGGCAGCTAAACCGGCATCCCTGCCGGTTTACCCCACGCAGCAATATCGAATTCCGGCCGTCGTGGTTTGACGGGGCGCCTAAGATCAAAGTCAAAAGCGCGGCGGCCTGATAGCCGACCTGATTGTGTGGGTTTGCTGGATATCTGTAGGAGCTGCCGAAGGCTGCGAAGCGGTGTGTCAGATGATGCCTGTTTTGGCTGTGCTGACGTCTCGCGAACAAGTTCGCTCCTACCGGTTCAGTGCATATTGCACAACGCTAGCGTTCTCGGATTGCGCTCCTATCAAACAATATTCAAACATCTGATTTGGAAGTTTTTACCTGTAGGAGCGCGCTTGCCCGCGATTTGGTCTGTCAGTCGATAAATATATCGGCTGTACTGACGCTATCGCGGGCAAGCGCGCTCCTACAGATTATCGTTCGCCACGCGACAACGCGGTGCCCAAGGACACTGCGCCGTCTACCGCATACCTCTCAATACCCCGTAACCGCCCCTGGAATCCACGAAGTCCCTGCCAGCGGCACCCGCGCCATCGCCGCTGATTCAACCGTCAATGCCACCAGATCCTCAGGATCAAGGTTGTGAAGGTGCGATTTGCCGCAGGCCCGGGCCATGGTCTGTGCTTCCAGGACCAGCACCCGCAAGTAGTTGGCCAGACGACGGCCACCTTCCACAGGGTCCAGACGCTTGGACAACTCAGGATCCTGCGTGGTGATACCCGCAGGGTCGCGACCGTTCTGCCAATCGTCATAGAAGCCCGCCGCCGAACCGATTTTTTTCAGCTCCTCGTCCAGACGTGGATGGTTATCGCCCAGCGCGATCAACGCCGCAGTACCGATTGCAACCGCATCAGCACCCAGCGCCATGGCTTTGGCCACGTCAGCACCGTTACGAATGCCGCCGGAAACGATCAACTGAACCTTGCGGTGCATGCCCATCTCTTGCAGCGCCTGAACAGCTTGCGGGATGGAGCAAAGGATCGGCAGGCCGACGTGCTCAATGAACACCTCCTGCGTTGCCGCCGTACCGCCTTGCATGCCGTCGAGTACGATCACGTCGGCACCGGCTTTAACCGCGAGCTTGACGTCGTAATACGGGCGACTTGCGCCGATCTTCACGTAGATCGGTTTTTCCCAATCGGTGATTTCGCGAATCTCGGCAATCTTGATCGCCAGGTCATCCGGGCCGGTCCAGTCCGGGTGGCGACAGGCCGAACGCTGGTCGACGCCAATCGGCAAGGTGCGCATGCCGGCCACGCGCTCGGTGACTTTCATGCCCAGCAGCATGCCGCCACCGCCCGGTTTAGCGCCCTGCCCCAGTACGATTTCGATGGCATCCGCTTTGCGCAGGTCATCAGGGTTCATGCCGTAACGCGATGGCAGGTACTGATAAACCAGATGCTGGGACTGACCGCGCTCTTCCGGGGTCATACCGCCGTCGCCCGTGGTGGTACTGGTCCCGGCGATGGACGCGCCGCGACCCAGAGCCTCTTTGGCGTTGGCCGACAATGCGCCGAAGCTCATGCCAGCGATGGTCACCGGGATTTTCAGGTGGAGCGGTTTCTTGGCGAAACGGTTGCCGAGGATCACGTCGGTGCCGCACTTCTCGCGATAGCCTTCCAGCGGATAGCGGGACACGCTGGCACCCAGCAACAGCAAATCATCAAAGTGCGGAAGCTTGCGCTTGGTGCCGCCGCCGCGAATGTCATAGATGCCGGTTTCGGCGGCGCGCTGGATTTCCTGAATGGTCAGCCGGTCGAAGGTCGCTGATTCGCGCAGTACGGGAGTCGCTGCTTTCGGGTTAATAGAGTCGCTCATGGTGTGGCTCCTGAATCAGTACGCAGACGCGTTATCGACTTTGAAGTTGTACAACTGACGGGCCGAGCCATAGCGCTTGAAATCAGCGGCCTTGTGCTCGAAACCGGCGCGATTGAGCAACCCTTGCAGTTCTTCCAGATGCTCGGCGCGCATCTCTTTCTCGATGCAGTCCGAGCCCAGGGATTCCACAGTGCCTTTGACGTAGATGTGGGTTTCATACAGCGAGTCGCCCAGCGCATCGCCCGCGTCACCGCACACCACCAGTCGCCCGGCCTGGCCCATGAAGCAGCTCATGTGGCCGATGCTGCCACCGACCACGATGTCGATGCCTTTCATGGAAATGCCGCAGCGCGCTCCGGCATCACCTTCAATGACCAGCAAGCCGCCGTGAGCCGTAGCGCCCGCAGCCTGGGACGCGCTGCCTTTGACCCGCACGTAACCGGACATCATGTTCTCGGCACAACCCACGCCGACATTGCCGTGCACGGTGATCGAGGCCTTCTGGTTCATGCCCGCGCAGTAGTAACCGGCGTGCCCCTGAATATCGATGGACACCGCTTCGTTGACGCCGACCGCCAGGTTGTGTGCACCGTTGGCGTGAGTCACCACCCACTCGCGGTCCTGCACGTTATTGACTTGATCGTGCAGCGCCTGATTCAGCTCGCGGACGGTGGAGGTGGAAAGATCGATGGTTTTCATGTGTGCGCTCCTTAAGCCGACTCGCGTTCCCAGATGTACATGGTGGCCGGGACGGGTTCCCAGACCTTGGCGTTTTCGATACCAGGCAGGCTCGACAGCGCCTGATACTCCGAGGCCATGGCCACGTAATCATCGGTTTCCGCGAGGATGGCTGGCTTGCAGGCAATCGGATCACGGATCACCGCGAAGCCGTTGCGGGTGCCGATGGCGAAAGTGAAAAAGCCGTCCAGTGCTTCCAGCGAACTGTCCAGGGCGGTCTTCAGCGAATCGCCCTGTTGCAGACGCCAGGCGAGGTAACCGGCGGCCACTTCAGTGTCGTTTTCGGTGTCGAAATTGATGCCTTCGCGGCGCAGTTCCTGACGCAGGCGGAAGTGGTTGGACAGCGAGCCGTTGTGCACCAGGCACAGGTCCGCGCCTGTCGAAAACGGATGGCTGCCTTCCATGGTCACCGCACTTTCCGTGGCCATGCGGGTGTGGCCAATGATGTGGCTGCCCTTCATGTTAGCCAGACCGAAGCGTTCGGAAATCTCCTTTGGCAGGCCCATACCCTTGAGAATCTCGATGCTCTTGCCGGCACTCATGATCCGCACGCTGGGTGCCAGTTCAGCCACGGCGGCACGCACCACCGCTTCTTCGGCCTTGACCTTGAGCACGATGGCGCTGGCGTTCTGAAACCAGTCCAGCGACGTCGCCAGACGACCTTCCAGCGCGGCAACCAGTGCCTGAAAGTCGTAGTCCTCAGTGGTCGACTGCAAGGTCAGTTTGATCCAGCCGTCCCCCACTTCATCGCCATAAATCGCAAACCCTGCGCTGTCCGGGCCGCGATCCGTCATGGCTTCGAGCATCGGTTCAAACAACTTGCCGAGCTGGGACTCCAGCGCCGGATTTTTCAAATACAAGCCAACGATTCCGCACATATCCTCACCTTGTTCGGGAGCGGTAAGCTGCAAGCTTTAAGCTGCAAGCTGACCGGGTAGATAAATAGTTTTGTGTCGTTGCCGCAGACTGCTTTTCCTTGCCGCTTGCAGCTTGAAACTCGCAGCTGCCGCCCAGCTAAATCAGAAAAACTCGGTGTAGCGCTTGATCTCCCAATCACTCACATGGCGGCTGTACTCCACCCACTCCATGCGCTTGAGCTTGATGAATTCGCCAACGATTTCCTGGCCCATCACTTCAGCGAACAACGGGTCCGCTTCCAGGGCATCGCAGGCTTCCTTGAGGGACTGCGGCAGCGTCTTGATGCCGCGCGCGGCGATTTCTTCAAGGCTCAGGCTGTACAGGTTTTCGTTGCAGATCTGCTCGGGTTCCAGCTGGCGGTCGATACCGTCCAGGCCCGCAGCGATGATCGCGGCGCTGACCAGATAGGGGTTGCACCCGGCGTCCGGCAGACGGAACTCGAGGCGGCCGTAAGGCACGCGGACCATGGCCGAGCGGTTGTTGGCACCAAAGGCGATAAAGGCTGGCGCCCAGGTCGCGCCTGATAGCGAATTACCCACAACAAGCCGCTTGTAGGAGTTGACGGTCGGTGCGGCGAAGGCACACAGCGCGGGGCCATGGGCAAGCAGACCCGCCGCGAAGTGGTAGGCCATTTTCGACAGGCCCATGCCATGTTTATCGCTGGCATCGAAGAACAGATTTTTGCTTTCGGCGCTGCTGATCGACAGGTGAAAGTGCATGCCGTTACCGGCGCGCTTCGGGTCCGGTTTTGGCATAAAGGAGCAGATCATGCCCATGTCATTGGCGATCTCACCGGCCGCCATGCGGAAGAACGTGAAGCGGTCCGCCGACTCCATGGCATCGCTGTAGGTGTAGTTGATCTCGAACTGGCCGTTGGCGTCCTCGTGGTCGATCTGATAGATCTCGAAGCCCACCGGCTGCAAGGCTTCGGTCAGACGCTCAAGGAAAGCCCTAGAACGGGACAGGCCTTTGTAGTCGTAGCAGGGTTTGTCGAGGTTATCGCTGGTGTCGACCAGTTGCAGCTTGCCGCTTTCATCGCGACGCATAAGGTTGAATTCAGGCTCAAGGCCGGTATTGAGCGTCCAGCCCTTGTCTTTCAAACGCTGCACTTGTTGCTGCAACACATAGCGGCTGTCGTAAGGATGTGGCTGGCCGTCAACATGCCCGATGCACACCACCCGGCCATAACCGGGTTGCCACGGCACAGGGATCAGTGTCGACAAATCGCCCTTGGCCATGAAGTCCGGGCCATGCGGTTCCATACCCATGCCGCAGATAGCGAAGCCTGCGAACCCGGCACCCGCCTCGGCAACGGCCTCCAGACCACAAACCGGCACCGATTTGGTTTTCGCCGCGCCATGAATATCAACGAATTGCGCCAGCACGTATTTGATCCCGTGCTCCTCGATCAAGCGCTGTGTTTCTGGTGGCAACATGAGTGATCACTCCTCGCGATAGGCAAGCGTTGTAGTAGGGATGACGGTTTCACTTTCCATCGGAACACTGAATATTCCGAAAGGGAAAGTTACTTTCCCAACAGGAATGCAAGCTACTTGCCAACTTGGTATACCAACGGGAGAAAGGAATCGAGGGGCGAAATTCTGCTGTATATATGGGAAACTCGTTTTCCCACGAGGAATAATCAGCCGCCGAAAAATTAAGAGCGGGAAAAAACGCACATTCTCAGTGCGAAATTAAATTTCACGAACGGAAAACGTGCACACCTGATGAACATGCCGAACGAACCTGAACCGAAGTTGAAGCTTGAGCAGTACCTGGGCATTCAGATCAAACGCCAGCGTCAGGCGCAGGAGCTGAAGCTGGCCGACGTTGCGCGTATCGCGGGCATCAGTCAGGGCATGCTGAGCAAGATCGAGAACGCACAGGTCTCAACCAGTCTGGATAACCTGAGCCGGCTGTGTGATGTGCTGGGCATGCCTATGTCCAAGCTGTTCGCCCAGTACGATCAGAAAGGCAGCAGCGCGCTGTTGGTCAAGGCCGATGAAGGACTTGAAGTGGTCCGGCGCGGTACAGAGAAAGGCCACACCTACCACCTGCTCAACCACACCCGAGGCCCGAAGAAGAGTTTCGAGGCTTACATGGTGAGCATGGACGACGCCAGCGAGGAGTTCCCGACCTTTTCCCACCCCGGAACCGAGTTTCTGCATCTGCTGGAGGGCGAACTGGTGTATCGCCATGGCAACCAGCTGTACCGCATGGAAGCCGGTGACAGCCTGACCTTCGACGGCGACATTCCCCATGGCCCGGAAGAACTGGTCAAAGTGCCGATCCGCTTGTTGTCGATCATGAATTATGGGGCGCAGGGGGAGTAAGGCTTCCCGCTGAAATTCCACAGCTTAACCAGGGTCCTGTTGGAGCGAGGCTTGCCCGCGAAGAAAGATAATGCGATGCGTCTGATGCACCGAGTCGCCTGGTTCGCGGGCAAGCCTCGCTCCAACAGGGAATTGCATTCCACCCCAACAGTTGCGCGCTGCCGGCTGTTTCCCCATTAAATCTGGCAACACCTAAAATTTCCCCACAGTAAAAAAAGTTTCCAGAAAATTCTGGACGCAGGATTTTCTTTCGCCTATAAAACCGCATCATGAATATTTAATTCCTGATGGGAATTTTTATTCACATAGAAAAAACCTTTTTACTGATGAATTTTCGCCCTGCGCTGAGCTGCCGCCACTTCTCCGAGGACAAGCCATGCAACACGAAAAGAACCATTTCATTCTCAAGATCAGCTGTCCGGCGACGTCCGGTATTGTGGCTGCCGTGGCTTCCTATCTGGCGGACAACAGCTGCTACATCGGTGAAATGGCGCAGTTCGACGACGAATTCAGCGGTCGGTTTTTCATGCGTGCAGTGTTCCGTTTCAACGACGGGCACCTCGGCGATATAACCCAGCTCAAAGCCAACTTCAACGAGGTGGCCAAGGCATTCGATATGCAGTGGGAACTGCATGACACCCGCCAGCCGATGCGGGTGTTGTTGATGGTGAGCAAGTTCGACCACTGCCTGACGGATCTGCTGTACCGCTATCACAAGGGCGAGATGGACATGACCATTACCGCCATAGTGTCCAACCATCTGGACTTGCGACCGATGGCCGAACGCGAAGGTATTCGCTTTATATACCTACCGGTGACCAAGGACAGCAAAGCCAGTCAGGAGGCCGAATTGTTGAAGGTGGTCGACGACACCCGCACCGATCTGGTGGTACTGGCGCGCTACATGCAAATCCTCTCAGACGACCTGTGCAAGCAACTTTCCGGCCGGGCGATCAACATTCACCACTCGTTTCTGCCCGGCTTCAAGGGTGCCAAACCCTATCACCAGGCCTATGAACGCGGTGTGAAACTGATCGGGGCTACGGCGCATTACGTCACCAGTGATCTGGACGAAGGGCCGATCATCGAGCAGGAAGTACAGCGCGTCGACCACGCCTACCTGCCCGCTGATCTGGTCGCGATGGGCCGCGATACCGAAACCGTAGCGCTGTCCAAGGCCGTCAAATATCACCTGGAGCACCGGGTATTCCTCAATCAGGACAGAACGGTGGTGTTCCGATGAGCGCGAGCAAAATCATTGACGGCAAAGCCAGCGCGGCGCGGGTCCTTGCCCAGGTCAAACTGGACGTCAGCGCCTTGAAAAAAGACGCCATCGAGCCGGCACTGGCGGTGATTCTGGTGGGCTGTGACCCGGCGAGTCAGGTCTATGTGCGCAACAAGATCCTGCGCGCTGAAGAGGCTGGAATCCGCTCGCTGGAATACCGCCTGGACGCCGACATTACTCAAATTCAATTGCTCGACCTGATCGCGGAATTGAATGGTGATCAGGCCGTGCACGGCATCCTGCTACAGCTACCGTTGCCCGCCCACATTCAGGAGGCCCGCGCATTGCAGGCGATTGATCCGCGCAAGGATGTGGACGGCTTTCACAGTGAAAACGTCGGAGGGCTTAGTCAGGGTCGCGACGTACTGACACCCTGCACACCCAGCGGCTGCCTGCATTTACTGCGTGAAGCCTGTGGCGATCTGAGCGGCAAGCACGCGGTGGTGATCGGCCGTTCCAATATCGTTGGCAAACCCATGGCCGCCCTGCTTTTGCAGGCCCATTGCTCGGTCACCATCGTGCATTCACGCAGCATCGACGCCAAGGCGCTGTGCCGCCTGGCCGACATCGTAATCGCCGCCGTCGGCAAGCCCCGCATGATCGACGCCAACTGGCTCAAGCCTGGCGCAGTAGTGATTGACGTCGGCATCAACCGTATCGACGAAGACGGTCGCAGCCGACTCGTCGGCGATGTGGATTTCGACAGCGCCCTGCCCCAGGTTTCAGCCATCACCCCGGTACCCGGCGGTGTCGGGCCGATGACCATCGCTTTCCTGATGAAAAACACGGTCACCGCTGCACGCCAGCAGGCCCTCGCGCAACGTAGCCAATCGGAGGCCGCATGCCTTTCAACCTGCTGAAATACGGGCTGAGCTCGGAGTACCCGGTCGAGGTCGACTTGCCCGCTCCCAAAGAGCTCAAATCTTCTTACGACGTGGTAATCATTGGCGGCGGCGGACACGGGTTGGCCACGGCCTATTACTTGTCGCGCTACCACGGCATCACCAATATCGCCGTGCTGGAAAAAGGCTATCTCGGCGGCGGCAATACAGCACGCAACACAGCAGTGATTCGCTCCAACTACCTGACCAGCGAAGGCGTGAAGTTCTATGCCGAATCGGTGCGGATGTTCGAGGGGCTGTCCAACGAATTCGACTTCAACATCATGTACTCCCATCGCGGCCAGCTGACCCTCGCGCACACCGACGCCACGGTACGTTCGTTCCGGCAGCGTGCCGAAGTGAACAAGCACTTTGGCGGCCGCACCGAGATGATCGACCGCCAGCAGATCCGCGAACTGGTGCCGAGCCTGAACCTTGATCCAGGCCATATTCCGGTGCTGGCCGGTCTCTGGCACATGGACGGCGCGACCGCACGCCACGATGCCGTCGCCTGGGGCTACGCCAAACAAGCGGCCAAGCGCGGTGTGGAAATTCACCAGCTCACTGAGGTTCAGGAACTGGTCATCGAGAACGGCACCATCACTGCGGTGAAGACCAATCGCGGCACCATCAAGTGCGGCTGTGCCGTGCAGGCGGTGGCAGGGATGAGTTCACAATTGATGAAAAAGGCCGGCATTCGCTCACCGATTCAGACTTTCCCGCTGCAAGCCATGGTGACCCAGCCGTTCAAGCCGTTCCTCGACCCGCTGGTAAGTTCTTCTGCCTTGCACTGCTATGTGCAACAGACCAGCCGTGGCGAAGTGGTCTTCGGCGGCGGCTCCGATCCGTACCCGCTGTTCAACACCCGATCGACCCTGGATCTGAAAGAAAGCCTGCTGGCCCACGCGGTGGAAATGTTCCCGTTTCTGGCCAATGCCAAGTTGATGCGGCAGTGGGCCGGGATCACGGACATGACACCCGATTACAGCCCGATCATGGGGCTTTCACCGGTGAAGAATTATTACCTGGACGCAGGTTGGGGCACCTGGGGTTTCAAGGCAACGCCCATCTGCGGCAAGACCATGGCCGAGCTGGTCGCCAGCGGTGGCAAGACCCCGGACCTGATCAAGCCGTTCGGCCTGGAGCGGTTTTCGACCTTCCAGCAAGTCAACGAAATGGGCGCCACTGCGGCCAGCCACTAAGGAGAGCGGAATATGAAGATCATGAATTGCCCGCTCAACGGGCCGCGCAACATCACCGAATTCACCTACGGCGGCGAGTTCAAGCACATGCCGGACCCAGCCACCTGCAGCGACAGCGAATGGGCCGACTACGTGTTCAACAGCGAAGACATGCTGGGCGTAGTCCGCGAATGGTGGATGCACACGCCGTCCAGCTACTGGTTTCTGGTTGAGCGCCATACCGGCAGCGATGAAATCATCCGCACCTTCGACCCCAAAGAGGTGTTCACCTCAAGGGTCGAATTTACCGCTGCCCCCGCCAAGGAGACCGCCCGATGAGCATGCCTGAAGAATTCCGGGGGACCCGACTGGCCGCGCCGATGGGCCTGCTGATCGACCGCAACAAACCCCTGAGTTTCAGTTTCGATGACCGGCTCTATCAGGGCTATCAGGGCGACAGCGTGGCCAGTGCCCTGCTCGCCAATGGTCGCTTCCTGTTGTCGCGTTCGTTCAAGTACCACCGCCCACGCGGACCGCTGACCATGGCGGGCCAGGACGCCAACACGCTGATTCAACTGCCCCATGAGCCCAACGTGCTGGCGGATACTTTCGCCCTGAAAGAAGGCTTGCAGGCCAGCGGACAGAACTTCAACGGTTCGCTGGACAACGATAAGGATGCCTACCTCGGCAAATTCTCGAAATTCATGCCGGTGGGTTTTTACTATCGTTCGTTCTACAAGCCCAAGGGCGCGTGGAAAGTCTGGGAGCCGATCATTCGTAAAAAAGCCGGGCTGGGCGTGCTCGACCTGAAGTTTCAACCCGAGTATTACGACAAAGCCTATCTGTTCACTGACCTGGCGGTGATCGGTGCCGGTCCTGCCGGGTTGCAGGCGGCACTGACGGCGGCCAACGCTGGTGCCAAAGTACTGCTGATTGAGCAACAGCCCATTCTCGGTGGTTCGCTCACCTACGCCCGTTTCGACATCGACGGCCAGCGTAGCGAACAACTGCGCCGCGAACTGGTGGAAGCTGTCGAGCACCACGCCAACATTCGCGTCCTCAAACAAGCCACCTGCAACGCCTGGTTCACCGATAACTATTTGCCGGTGATTCAAGGCAAGCGCATGTACAAAGTGCGCGCCAGCCAATGCCTGATTGCCAGCGGCTCATTCGATCAGCCGGTGATTTTTCGCAATAACGACCTGCCCGGCGTCATGCTGACCAGCGCCGCGCAACGCCTGATGAAGCTGTATGCGGTCAAACCCGGAAAACGAGCGGTGGTCCTGACCGGCAATGACGATGGCTACCTCGCCGCGCTGGATTTGCACGAACAGGGTGTCACCGTGGCGGCGCTGGTAGACATGCGCGCTCACCCGGCAGACCGGGCGCTGTTGCTGGCCCTGGAACAACGCGGCATCAGCTGTCACCAAGGCAGCACGGTGTATGAGGCGCTGCATGAAAAAGGCATGCGTCATGTCAGCGGCGTTGATCTGCGCAAGATTACCGGCCAGGGTCAGGTGGCGGGCAGCGGCCAGATCGTCGACTGCGATCTGCTGTGCATGTCCGGTGGTTACATGCCGGTTTATCAATTGCTGTGTCAGGCTGGAGGCAAACTCAGCTACGACGATCAACTGGCCGAGTTCACCCTGAGCGGCCTGCCGAACAACCTCAGCGTGGCCGGTTCGGCTCAGGGCTACCATGCGCTGGACAACGTGCTGGCTGATGCGACTCACGCGGCGGCCAACATCGTCGTCGCCCTGAGTCTTGAATTGAGCGTCAAACCCCTGCCCTTGCAGGCCGAAGCGCAGGTCAACTTCCCGTGGCCGATTTTCCCCCATCCCAAAGGCAAGGATTTCGTCGATTTCGATGAGGACCTGCAGGTGCGCGACATCATCAATGCCACCCGCATCGGCTATCGCGATGTGCAACTGGTCAAACGCTACTCAACCGTCGGCATGGGGCCGTCGCAGGGTCGCCATTCGGCGTTGCCCACGGCGCGGCTGGTGGCTTCGTCAACACAACGCAGCGTCAGCGAAACCGGCGTGACCACCGCTCGTCCACCGTTCGAAGCCGAGAAGCTGGCCCATGTAGCCGGGCGGGCGTTCGATCCATATCGCCAGACACCGATGCACAAGCGCCACGTCGAAGCAGGCGCCAAGATGATGCCCGCGGGCATCTGGCAGCGCCCGGCCTATTACGGCAAACCCCATGAGCGGGAAACCTGCATGCAGCAGGAAGCCCTGCACGTGCGCAACAAGGTCGGCATCATCGACGTATCGACGCTGGGCGGTCTGGATGTGCGCGGCCCGGATGCCGCCGAACTGCTTAACCGCATGTACACCTTTGCCTTCATCAAACAGCCGGTGGGTCGCTCACGCTACGCGCTGATGACCAATGAGCTCGGCGTGGTGATCGATGACGGAGTGTGTGCACGTTTCGCCGACAACCACTTCTACGTCACCGCCACTACCAGCGGCGTTGATCGCATCTATCAGCAGATGCTCAAGTGGAACGCCCAGTGGCGCCTGAACGTCGACATCGCCAACGTCACAGCCGCAATTTCCGCGGTCAACGTGGCCGGACCGGACTCGCGCAAGGTGCTGGAAAAGGTCTGCAACGATCTGGATTTATCCGCAGAAAGCTTTCCCTATCTGGGGGTGCGCGAAGGCACGGTCGCAGGGATCAAGGCGCGCTTGTTGAGGGTCGGTTTCGTAGGTGAGCTGGGTTATGAAATCCACGTTCCGGCACGTCATGCGCTCAAGCTTTGGGACGCGCTGATCGAAGCGGGCAAAGAACACGACATGCGCCCGTTTGGTGTGGAAACCCAGCGTTTGCTGCGCCTGGAAAAAGGTCACGTAATCATCAGTCAGGACACCGACGGCATGACCCACCCGGCCGAAATCGACATGGGTTGGGCGGTCAGCCGCACCAAGCCGTTCTTTGTCGGACGACGCTCGGTGGACATCCTCGAAGCACAACCGATGAAACGCAAACTGGTGGGCTTCACCCTGCCGAAAAACAGCCCGCAACCGCTGGAGGGCCATCTGGTCCTGAAGGGTCCGGACATCAGTGGCAACGTCACGTCCTGCGAATACTCGTCGAGCCTGGGCAAGATCATTGGTCTGGCCTACGCGGCATTCGATCAGAGCCAGCCGGGGCAACAGATTCCAATTCGCGTCGAAGGCGGCGTGGTGGTCCAGGCCACGGTCGTAAAACTGCCATTCTTCGATCCCGAAAACCAACGTCAGGAGCTTTGAGCCATGTCCAGCCTGCAAGCGGAACGTTACATCGGGCCAGGCCCGCTCCAACAATGCGCCCTGATTGACCTGACTGATGTACCCAGAGTCGGTTTTCGCGGCCAGCAAAGCGCCGAGTACCTCAGCGCTCGGGGCTTCTATCTGCCGGACGCGCCAAACCGTGCGGTGACCCAGGCCGACGGCAGTCATGTTGCCCGGCTGTCTCAGACGGAATACCTGATCCTGGGCAGCCTTGAGGATGAAGGCCAACGCATCGCCGACGAAGAAGCCCGCTGGGAGCTGGATCACAACGCCAACTACCTGCTGCCCCGGCAAGACAGCCACGCCTGGCTACAACTCAGTGGCCTACACGTCAGCGAAGTCATGGCCAAACTCTGCGGCGTGGATTTGCGCCCGCAGGCGTTCCCGGAGGGCGCAGTAGCGCAAACCTCAGCGGCGCGGATCAATGTGATCGTTATCAACCTGGGCTCGCAGGAGTTGCCCGCGTTCCAGCTCCTCTGCGACCGCGCTTCACTGGAGTACTTCAAGGGCGCCGTGCTGGATGCCATGGGCGAGTTTGACGGGGTGTTGATTCTCAAGTGATCGCTGGTGTTGATGTGGCGAAGGATGAAAAAGCCAAAATCACGGGATCACACCAGAACCTGTGGGAGCGAGGCTTGCCCGCGATACAAGCACCGCGGTCTATCTGATAAACCGCGGCGCCCTTATCGCGGGCAAGCCTCGCTCCCACATTGATATCTGTTTGCTGCGCGACAGCGCGGTGTCAGTGACACCGGCGCGGCTCCCACATGAAACCGCCTACAGGATCGGTTAAACGCCTACTTCCCCGAACAGCACCTGCGGAATTACTCATGCTCGATACTCCTGAAAAAGACACCGACTACAGCGTCCCGGCCCTGGCCAGGGGGTTGAGTGTGCTGGGGATGTTCAACGCCCGGACCCGCAGCCTGAGCATTCAGGAAATCGCCGAGCGCCTGGGCGTCAGCACGTCGGCGGTGTACCGGATTCTGTTTACCCTCACCAGCATGGGCTACCTGAACAAGCTCAACACTCAGTACGAGCTGGGAGCCAGGGTCATCAGTGACGGCTTCAGTTACCTGGCCAGTCGCGACATCGTGGAAGTGGCCATGCCACACCTGAACCTGCTGCGCGACCGCACCTCGCTGTCCTGCCACCTGAGCATTCGCGAACAGACCGACAGCCTGTATCTGTTCCGCGCGTTTGCAGCCCAGCGGCTTTCGGTCAACATCCCCATCGGCACACGTATCGCCTGTCACTGCACCGCCATGGGCAGGATGCTATTGACTGCGCTGAACGAAACAGAGCTGGCGCAGCTGTATCAACACGTGCGGCTGGACGACTATCCCACTCCTGCCCCGCGAACCCTGCCTGAATTGCAACGCCTGATCGCCGAGGACCGGGACCGCGGCTGGGTACTGCATCGGTCCGACTACTCCACAGCGATTGCAACGTCTGTCCGGGATCACAACGGCCATGTAACGGCGGCAATCAATCTCTCCGGACCGGATGCGGTCATGGATCCCGAAGGTGCCACGGACCGCTTCCAGCAACTGCTTTTTGAATGCAGTGCCGGCATCAGTCGCGACTTGGGTTTTGCACCGCAAACTCTCTGATTCAGCGCCAACTGATTTCCCCCGCACGTCTTGCTCAAGAACTCCGAAATAATGCCGATAGCGGCATACCATAATACTAATTAGCAACACATATGCGTGCCTGCCCAAACCCTCCTGAGACTGCTCAGGGTGTTAGCCAGAACTGCAATCGGAGCATGGATGAATATCAAACAGAAACTGACGTGGGCATTCGCGGTCATCGCGTCCCTGCCGATCATCGTCGTTGCCAGCATCGTCATCATCAACCTGCGCAGCGATGCGACCGATGGATTCTCCGACAGCAGTGGCCGTGAAATACGGCAGGTCGCCAATGCGATGCAGCTGTTTTTCGACGGGATCAGCCAAAACGTTGAATACCTTGCTGCCAATCCTCTGCTGACCGGTGCAGGCAATGGCCTAAAGAGTTTCATGACCTCTGATCAGCAAAATGCTCCCGAATCCGAAACGGACAAGAGCATCATTGCCCTGTTCGACCGCATGGGCGTAAGCCACCCCGCTTACTCCTACATTTCCTACGGCCTCGCCAACGGCAGTTATGTACCTTGGCCTGAAGGCCAGAAATTCGGTGATTACGACCCGCGAGTCCGACCTTGGTACAAGGCGGCCCTGGCCACTCCGGGCAAGGTCGTGCGCAGCGACGCTTATTATTGGGCGGCTGACGACGCGGTGATGGTCAATACCGGGCGTACCATCAGTAACTCACTGGGCAACCCCGGCGGCGTGGTGGGCATCGACGTAACACTCAAGCAGCTGACGAGCATCGTCAAGCAGATCAAACTGGGCGAAAGCGGTTACCTGATGCTGCTGGAAAAAAGCGGCAACATTCTGGTGGATCCACGTAAACCCGAGCACAACTTCAAGAAAATTTCCGACCTTGGCGATGGTTACGCCGAACTGGCCAAAACCACCAAGGGACTGGTCGAAGTCGAACTTGATGGCGAGCGCTACATGGCCAACGTGTACCCATCCGAACAATTGGGCTGGAACTTCATCGGTCTGATCAAGCAGGACGAAGTGATGGGATCGGCCACACGCCTGACCTGGCTGATAGCCGTAATTGCTGCAGTACTGGCGATTATTTTCGCGATCCTTGGCGCCAGCTTCGCCTCGCTCATCGTGCGCCCGATTCGCAGTGTAGCCAGCGGTCTGGAAGGCATCGCCCAAGGTGAAGGGGACCTGACCCATAACCTGGATGTGCGCGGCAATGATGAAACGGCGCAACTGGCTAACTGGTTCAACAAGTTCCTCGCCGCGATCCGCAGCCTGATCCAGCACATCGGTCTGGCCGCGAACAAGATTCTCGATACCTCCACCAGCTCGACCCAGGTGTCGAACAACATGGCCGACGCCGCAGGACGTCAGCGTGAAGCGGTGGACATGGTGTCGACTGCTTTCCATGAAATGGTCGCCACGGCCAACGAAGTCGCCCGCTCGTGCAGTCAGGCCGCGGACTCGGCAGACAACGGCCAGCGTCAGGCCCGCGAAGGCCAGCGCCAGATCGACGATGCGGTGAGCAGCGTTGATCAGTTGAGTTCTGAACTGTCCCAATCAGCCACCGCGATGGTGCAGTTGGAAAAAGACAGCAACGCCATTCAGTCGATTCTCGACACCATTCGCTCCATTGCTGAACAGACCAACCTGCTGGCACTCAACGCAGCCATCGAAGCAGCGCGGGCCGGTGAGCAAGGTCGCGGGTTTGCGGTGGTGGCCGACGAAGTCCGGGCTCTGGCCAAGCGGACGGCTGATTCCACCGCCGAGATCGATAACCTGCTCGGTACCCTCGCCCGCCGCACGTCGTCGGTGACGCAACAAATGAACGCCAGCCTCGCCGTGTCGCAGCAATCGGTCGAGAAAATCGGCCAGGCACGCAGCAGCTTCGGGCAGATCCGTGAGTCGGTGGATGTGATCCGCGACATGAACACCCAGATCGCGACCGCTGCTGAAGAGCAGCACCATGTAGCGGAAGACATCAACCGGCACATCAGCCAGATCCATGGCGATGCGCAGCTGGTGGCCGAACTTGCCGAGTCAGCCCGTGCCGACTCCCGCAGTCTGGCCGCCCTGTCCAGCGAACTGGACAGTCTGGTCAAGCGTTTCCGGACTTGATGGGTAGCGGCGGGTCGAGATAAGCACTTCGACCCGCCGCAACATTCAGAAACATCCAGCCTTCAACACAAATAGAAATAATTCCTGATAGAGACGTTATACTGTAACGAATCTATAAGGAATGTCAGAAATGCCCCCTCGCAAAATGGCCTCACTCGCAGGCCTCGCTTTTGGTCTTTTGGCCGACGCCAGCTACGCAGAACAAACACCGCAAACCTATGAACTCGACACGATCACGGTCAACGCTGACGCCAATTATGAGTCAGCGACGGGCCCGGTCAGCGGCTACCGCGCCACCCGCTCCGCAACTGCCACAAAGACCGATACGGCGATCAAAGACATTCCGCAATCCATCAGCGTGATCCCCGCCAGCGTGCTCAAGGACCTGGGCAGTCATAACGTGGAGCGCGCGCTGGATTACGCCGGTGGCGTATCGAAACAGAATAACTTCGGCGGCCTGACCCTCTACGAATACAGCATTCGCGGCTTTACCACGTCCGAGTTCTACAAGGACGGTTTCAGCGCCAACCGTGGCTACCCAAGCACACCGGATGCCGCCAACGTCGAGCGCATCGAAGTGCTCAAAGGCCCTGCCGCCAGCCTCTATGGTCGAGGCGACCCCGGCGGTACGGTAAATATCGTCACTAAAAAGCCTCAGGCCGATGCCTTCACCACACTGCAGACCAGCGCAGGCAGTTGGGACCGCTACCGCACCGCACTGGACGTCAACGCCCCGCTGAATGACGACAAGAGCGTGCTTTCCCGAGTGAACCTCGCGGTAGAAGACAACAACAGCTTTCGCGATCACGTCGACAGCAAACGGGTGTTCGTTGCTCCGACGTTCAGTTGGCAGTTGAGTCCAGACACGTCTCTGTCAGTGGAGACCGAGTTTGTCCGTCATAGCTCGACCTTTGACCGCGGCATCGTCGCCCCCAACAACAAGTGGAGCGGCATGTCCCGGCGAACCTTCCTCGGTGAGCCAAACGACGGCGACATCGATAACGACAACAACATGATCCAGGCGGCGCTGGAGCATCACCTGAATGACTTCTGGTCGTTGCGTCTGGCCAGTCATTACAAGGAAGGTGAGCTGTCCGGTTACGCCTCGGAAAGCCGCGCACTGAATGCCGATGGCCGCACAGTCAACCGCCGCTACCGCGAACGGGAAATGAACTGGCACGACAGCATTACCCAGCTTGAACTGCGCGGTCTGGTGGACATTGGCAGTTGGGAGCACCAACTGTTGATCGGCACCGAGTACGAGAACTACCGCAAGAACGAGCGCGTGACCAATACCGCGGGCAGCCCGTATGCCATCGATATCTACCAACCGGTTTACGGCCAGCCCAAGCCCAACGGCATACGTTCCGGTACGGACTTCTTCGAGCACGTCGAAAGCCAGGCGCTGAACCTGCAAGACCAGATCGTTTTCACCGACAAGCTGCGCGGCATGATCGGCGCGCGCTTCGAGCATTTCGAACAGAGCATCGACGACTACACCGTCAACCTCACCAACAAGCAGCAGCACAACGCGCTGACCTACCGCACCGGCCTGCTCTACCAACTCACACCGCAAGTCGGCCTGTTCGCCAATGCTTCCACTTCGTTTAAACCCAACAACGGGACTGACGCTGCTCGAAAGAGCTTCGATCCCGAAGAAGGTGTTGGCTATGAAGCAGGGATCAAGACCGAACTGTTCGACGACCGTCTGAGCGCCACCGTTGCCGCTTTCCATATCGAGAAGGAAAACGTACTGACGCCCGAACCGGGCACCGACTTCAGTCGCGCCATTGGCAAGGCGCGCAGCCAGGGTGTCGACCTGCAATTCACCGGGCAAGTGACCGATGCGGTGCGAGTGATTGGCGCGTTTGCCTACATCGACGCAGAGGTCACCAAAGGCGACACGACCATTCCCACGGGTAGCCGCATCCTCGGCGTGGCCAAACGCAGCGGCAGTCTGCTCGGGGTTTACGAGTTTCAGAACGGCCTGCTTAAAGGCTCGGATCTGGGTGCAGCGTTCACGTATGTCGGCGACCGGTCCGGCGAGGCAGGCAAAAGCTTCGAGCTGCCCGCGTACCACACCGTCGACCTGCTGGCGCATTACAAGGCCAATGAAAACGTCACCGTTGGCCTGAACCTGAACAACCTCTTCGACGAGAAATACCTCGAGCGTTCCTACAGCAATTATTGGGTCGCCCCCGGCGAACCACGCAACTTCACCGTCAGCCTTACCCTCAGCCTCTGATTAACAAGGACTTACCATGCATTTTCCAAAAACAATTATGGCCCTGAGCCTGCTCGGCGCTTTCTCCATGCAACAGGCCAATGCCCATGGGCTATGGACCGAAGAGCGGCGCGGCAACATCGAAGTGGTTTACGGCCATGGTGCCGAGGACAGCAAGTTCAAAGCGGAAAAAGTCAGCGGCGCCTGGGCCTATGACATAAATGGCAAGATGATCCCGGTGACCGTCGAACGCCTTGCCGACCATGCGCGGCTACAACCTTTGAGCAAGCCCGCGGTGATGTCCGTCGCACTGAACAACGGCATGTGGTCACAGACTGCGGACAAGAAATGGACCAACGAAGGCCGCACCAAAGTCCCAGGGGCGGTTACAGCGTTGCAGACCTTCAAGTACAGCCTGGCGATCTACGAACCGGGCGTGAAACTGCCAACACTGAAAGGCTTGAAACTGGTCATCGTGCCGCTGGCCGACCCGCTGAGCGTCGGCCCGGGCAAAGCGTTACCCGTGCAAGTGCTACTGGATGGCAAACCGTTGGCAGGGATCAAACTGATCGGCGACTACCGCAGCCAGCCGGATGAAGTCAGCGCAACCACTGACGCCCAAGGCCGGGCCAGTGTCGTGGTGCGCAACGAGGGGCTGAACGTCATTGCAGCCGAGACCGTAGTGAAAGTGAGCGGCAATCCGGACATTGATGAGCAAGGGTTGTTTACTTCGCTGACGTTTGTCGGTGAGGCGCATCACGAGTGATAACACCTGATTTGTAATGCTTTTCTGTAGGAGCGCACGAGCACCGCGAGGCCGCGATAGCGGTGTTTCAGACAGATCGCTATCGCGGCCTCGCGGTGCTCGTGCGCTCCTACAGGTCTAGCGTTTGCCTCGAGACACCGCGCCTACAAGTTCAGATATTAGAAATACTTCAACCAGGCAATGTCCTTACGCCGTGCCTTGAAGCTAGCGAACGCCTTCACAGCCGGGAACAGTCCCACCGCCAGCAACACCGAACACAACCACACCGCGCCCACCGAATCGAAGCCAAAGTAATTGCCTTTGTTGGTGCCCCATATCGCCACGGCGATCAGGTACAGAATCTTCAGCACATACAGGTGCAGCAGGTAGAAGAACATCGGCGCAGCACCGAACACCAGCAACGGCTTGAACCACGCCCGCCCTGCTGCCTTTTCGAACCAGACCAGCAGCAACATACCGATGCCCAGCGTCAGGCTGAGGAACAGCAGCGATGGCGGGTACTTGGTGATGTTGAAAAAGCTCATCACTGTCTGCACGGTGGTCTCACCGATCGACCAGTGCTTCTCGCCGTAACCGTTCACCAGACGCAACAGGAAGAACAGCGCCAGCAGACCCAATCCTGCTAATACCAGACTATTTTGACGCTTGCGCGCATCAGCACCGGATGCGAACCACGGACCCGCCGCGTAACCCAGGGCAATCACACCGATCCACGGCAGCAACGGATATGACGTGCGCAGACGCAAACCATCCCAAGGCACAAGCCAACCGCGATCATGCAGGATCGCCCAGGGCACATACATCGCCGACTCCTGAGTGAAGTGCAGCGTATCCAGCAGGTTATGCCCGGCAATGATTACCACGCCGATTACCGCCAGCGCAGGTCTTGGCAGTTTTACCAGGATCGCCAAGGCCACCATGCTCAAACCAATGGCCCAAATCACTTGCAGGTAAACCGTGGTCGGCGGGAACTGGAAGGTCCAGGCGAAGTTCACCAGCGTGACTTCCAGAGCAATCAGGAACAGCCCGCGCTTGAACAGAAAGCCAGACACCTCACTCGCCCCGTGGCGTTCGCCGTAGAGGTAAGCCGACAGACCGGTCAGGAAGATGAACAGCGGCGCACACAGATGCGCCAGCGTGCGGCTGAAAAACAATTCAGGCGGCGTGGTGGTCACGTCCATCGGGTCTGAAACCTGGAGGTGCAGCAGGAAGGTTTCGCGAACATGGTCGAGCAACATGAACAGAATGATCAGGCCGCGCAACGCGTCAATCGATTGCAATCGAGTGGAAGCCTGAGGCTTCAGAGGGAGGGTCGTCATTGAAAAACTCATGGTGAGGGATTGGTGCGAAAGCGGCTGCTATCAGTTCAAACGAACGACTGCGCACAATCTTGAAAAAGCGCATTAATGTTATGTTATATCAACAACCAGTACAATTAGTCGTGGTGAGGTTATGCAGGATCTGCTCCAGAATGCTCACGGGTGTGCAGGAGCCAGTCAGTTAACAGCCATAACGTTATTCGCTAATGTTATTTAAATATTTTTTCTTATACCTATATCGTCTGCCCATCGTTTACATCTTTCTTTGTTCAACGCTGGAGCACGGCATGACAAACACCTCGACACGTCGCCCTCGACTTTCCCGTCTGGCCACCTCCCTGGGTCTGACAGCGACGCTTCTGACCGGCAGCTTCGCCATGCCAACCGCCGCGCAGGCTGAAGGACAACTACGCATCGCCGAACAATTCGGTATCGTTTACCTGCTACTCAACGTTGTGCGTGATCAGAACCTGATCGAGAAGCACGGCAAGGCGGATGGCGTGGACATCAAGGTCGACTGGACGCAATTGTCGGGTGGCGCAGCCGTCAATGACGCACTGCTGACCGGCGCTGTTGATATTGCCGGTGCGGGTGTCGGGCCATTGCTGACCATCTGGGACCGGACCCACGGCAAGCAGAACGTCAAGGCCGTCGCTTCGTTGGGTAACTTCCCCTACTACCTGGTCAGCAACAATCCCAAGGTAAAAACCATTGCGGACTTCACCGAGAAGGATCGCATCGCGGTCCCTGCGGTGAGCGTTTCGGTTCAGTCGCGTTATCTGCAATATGCGTCGGCCAAGCTCTGGGGCGATGCGGAATATGCCCGGCTGGATAAATACACTGTCAGCCTGCCGCACCCTGACGCAGCGGCAAGCATCATCGCAGGCGGCACCGAGCTGACCGGGCACTTCTCCAACCCGCCGTTCCAGGAGCAGGAAGTAGCAGCCAAAGGCGTGCATGTGGTGCTCAACACCTATGACCTGCTGGGTCCGAATTCGCCGACGCTGCTGTTCGCCACCGAGAAATTCCGCAACGAGAACCCGAAGACCTATAAAGCGTTCATCGAGGCACTGAGCGAAGCTGAAGACTTTATCCGCAAGGACAAAGGCGCTGCGGCAGACACTTACATTCGTGTCACCAAGGCGAAGATCAATCGGGATGAGCTGCTGAAAATCATCGACAACAAGGACTTCGAGTTCACCATCACACCGAAGAACACCTACCCACTGGCCGAATTCCTGCACCGCGTCGGCGCGATCAAGAACAAGCCTGCGTCGTGGAAGGACTACTTCTTCCAGGATGCCAAGCCGTTGCAGGGTAGCTGAGATTAAACCTGACTGTAGGAGCTGCCGAAGGCTGCGATGGCGGTGTTTCAGGATGATCGCTTTCGCAGCCTTCGGCAGCTCCTACAGGGTCCTGCTCAAGTCTTTGGCAGACGCTCTTATTCGACACCCCGCAACCCGCTCATCAACTCGTCCCGGCACTTGAGCAGCGCTTTCTCGATGCTTTCCCTGGCCTGGACAATTCTCCAGGCCGGGCCCGCCACGTCAATCGAGTAGAAACCCTGCGGCGTCTGCAAACTCACGGCCACGGACGCCACGCCCTGGGTATGTTCTTCATTACCGAACGCGATCCCGCTCTGCCGTATTTCATCCAGTTGCTCAAGCAGCAGCGGCAAGGTCAGGGTGTTGGCCGTCAGCGCCTTGATCTTGCGGCCGATCAATTTGACCACTGACTCGTTGTCCATCCTGGCCAGCAAGGCCTTACCACCGCCAATGCCATAGATGTTCAGAATGCCCCCGGGCCCGGAAGAAACCCTCAAGGAATGACTCGACACCACGGTGTGCAAAATCAATAGCTCAGCCCCCGCAGCACTGGCCAGCACAATGGTCTCGCCGGTTTCCGCCCCAAGCTTTTCAAGATAAGGCCGCGCCTTCTGCACGATGTCCACATGACTGTGAGAAGCCAGACGCATCAGCGCCGGGCCCAGACAGATTCCGCCTCGTCCGTGGACTTCCAGCAGCTCTTCAAGCGCCAGCGCATCGACCAGTCGCTGCACCGTGGAGCGAGGCAATTCACAGCGTTTGGCGATTTCCCCAAGGCTCAAGCCAGCAGGCTCTCCTTCGAGGCTGCGCAGGATCGCCGCTGCACGGGAAATAACCTGTACACCACCGCGATCTGAATCCGTCGTCGTCATGGACACACCTTGTCATAAGTACCACTGATTGATACAGTGTACCGCCTTGCAGTTAATAACTGAAACACCCTCAGCAGGATTTTTTACGTGTCAGCGCCTTCCCCACCGCCCTCTCCGGCTCCCTTTACACTCCGTCTGGCCCTGGGTCTGATCGGCGTGCTGATTGCGGCTCTGACCTCCGGGATCAATGATCGCGTCACCGATATCACGCTGGCCGACATTTTAGGCGTGTACGGTCTGGGACACGATGACGGCACCTGGATTAGCTCCGTCTACGCCGCTGCCGAAGTCTCGGCCATGTTGCTTGCCCCCTGGTTTGCAGTGACCTTTTCCCTGCGCCGCTTCGCCATTGTCGCGACCTTCGCGTTTACTTTTTTCGGCGCCATCATTCCCTTCGCGCCCAACCTGGAAAGCCTGGTCACCCTACGCGTATTGCAAGGCATTGCAGGCGGTGCGCTGCCACCTTTGCTGATGACTGCCGCGTTACGTTTTCTGCCTTGGCATATCAAGTTGTACGGTTTGTCCGCCTACGCGCTGACGGCTACCTTCGGCCCCAACCTGGCGATGCCACTGGCTGCACTGTGGACCGAAGGCGTCGATTGGCGAATGGTGTTCTGGCAGATCATCCCTTCAGGGCTGATCGGTGCGGCGCTGATTGCGTATGGATTGCCCCAGGACCCGTTGCGTCTTGAACGCTTCAAACAGGCTGACTGGCGCGGAGCATTGCTGGGGGTCAGCGGCATCACCATGCTGGTCATCGCCCTCACCCAAGGCGAGCGTCTGGACTGGCTCAACTCATCACTGATCAGCTTCCTGTTACTGGGCGCTGCAGTGTGTCTGCCCGCGTTTCTGATCAATGAATGGTTTCATCCGCTGCCGCTGTTCAAGCTGCAATTGCTCAAGCGCCGCAACTTCAGTTACGGCTTGATCACGTTGTGTCTGTTTCTCTTTGTCGGGCTGGCAGGCAGCGCAATTCCGGCGTCTTATCTGACTCAGATTCAAGGTTACCGCCCGCTGCAAACCATGCCCACGGCGTTGATTATCGCCTTGCCGCAACTGCTGATTGCCCCGCTCGTGGCGCTGGTAATCAACCGCAACTGGGTCGACTCGCGCTATGTAATTGCCTCCGGCCTCGGCTTGCTGACCATCGCCTGCCTTGGCGGTTCACAGATCACCAGCGAATGGATTCGCGACGATTTCTACCTGCTGCAATTACTGCATACCTTCGGCCAGCCGTTGGTGGTAGTGCCATTGTTGATGAATGCAACCGGCGTGATCCAGCCTCTTGAAGGTCCGTTCGCATCATCCATGGTCAACACGTTGCGCGGGCTGTTTTCAGTGATTGCCGGGGCTGCGCTGGAAAACTTCGTCACCCATCGCGAGCACTTCCACTCCAACGTTCTGCTCGACGGCGTGGGCACAAGGCTGCAGGGTCTTGAGCCCTTGCATAGCGTTCAGAGCACTGCTGCGCTGGCCCGTCAGGTCAAGGAACAAGCCTACGTATTGAGTTTCAGTGATGCCTTCCTCGCATTGCTGGCCGTCATCGGCGTTTTGCTGGTCATTCTGCTGACCCTGCCCAAGCGCGCCTATCCACCGCAACCTCCGGTACCGTCATGAAACAGCACAGAACCGCCCTCTCCCTGGCCTGCGTCGCCGTCGTCGTTTGTCTCGCTTACATCGGTTATCGCCTGATCAGCGGCGGCACCGTGCAACAGACCGACGACGCTTATATCCGCGCCGACTCGGTACTGGTTTCGCCGCGCCTTTCCGGGCAGATCAGCAAAATCGCCGTTGACGACAACCAGTGGGTCAAGGCTGGAGACTTGCTGGCTGAAATCGACAACGCCGATTACCGGGTCGCGCAACTGTCGGCCAAGGCCAACGTTGAAGCAGCATCGGCACAGATTCAGAACCTCAAGGCCAGTATCCAGCGTCAGGCTGCGGTCATCGATCAAGCCGCCGCGACCACCCGCGCCACCGCTGCATCACTCAAATTCGCTCAGGAAAACGCCAGGCGTTACCTGAACCTGTCCAACGCCGGAGCCGGTACTCAGCAGGAACGCCAGAAAGCCGATGCGGAACTGCTGGGATGGCAGGCCGCGAGAGACCGTGATGAAGCCTCGCGCGTCGCGGCATCCAAAAGCCTGGATGTGCTCAAGGCGCAACTGGAAGTCGCCAAGGCGGCGCTGGAGAAGGACCAAGCGGCCTTGCAACAGGCGGATCTGAATCTGTCCTATACCCGCATTACCGCACCGCAAGACGGCATGGTCGGCCAGCGCTCGGTCCGGGTCGGCGCTTATGTTTCTCAGGGGCAAGCCTTGATGGCCGTTGTGCCGTTGCAGGACGCCTTCGTGGTCGCCAACTTCCGCGAAACCCAACTGGCTCACATGCAGCCGCAACAGAAAGTCGAGCTGAGCGTGGACAGCTTCCCCGATCACACCTTCAGCGGTTACATCGACAGTATTGCCCCGGCGACCGGTGTCTCGTTCTCGCCGATTGCGCCGGATAACGCGACGGGCAATTTCACCAAAGTCACTCAGCGCCTGCCGGTGAAAATCAGGTTCGATGCCGATCAGCCGGATCTGCAGAAGCTGCGGATCGGCATGTCGGTCGTGGCGCGTATCGACACCGCGCAGGAGCATTGAGATGAAACGTTGCCTGCTGTTCGCCGCCATGGTCAGCCTCGGTGCCTGCTCGGTCGGCCCGGACTTTCAACGCCCGCAAGCGCAACTGCCGCAGACCTGGCAGACCAACGTCCGCCCCGGTACGGCACCGGGCAGCCCTGCTGACAGCCAGTGGTGGCAGCAACTGGGCGACCCGCAATTGACCGCACTGGTGGAGCGCTCTGCCAAGGCCAATCTCGACGTGCGCGCCGCCAGTAATCGCCTGGAACAAAGCCGGGTCATGCGTCAGGTAACCGGCAGCCAGCAATTACCCGGTGTTGCCGCCAATGGCAGTTACCGTCGTGCACGCAACAGTGCCGAAGGCCTTAATGATCCTTCCGGCGAACAAGGCCAGGCCCCGTTTGAACTGTGGAGCGCCACGCTGGACGCCAGTTGGGAGCTTGACCTGTGGGGGCATGTACGGCGCAACGTCGAAGCCGCCGATGCGGAAATCGAGCTGACCCAGGCCCAGCGCGACGGCGTGCTGTTGAGCATCGCCGCCGAGACCGCCACCGATTACATTCGTCTGCGCGGCGTGCAGGCCAAGCTCGGTGTAGCCCGGCAGAACCTGGAGATCGCCAAGCAAAGCCGACAGTTGACTCAGGCCCGTTTCGACAATGGCGTGACTACCAATCTCGACACCTCCAACGCGGCTGCTCAAGTGGCGACCATCGAGGCAGTGATTCCAACCCTGGGTGCCGAACAGGATCGCCTGATCAACGCCCTGAGTTATCTGCTCGCCGAACCACCTCGTGCGTTGAGCGCTGAACTGCTCGAACCGAAAAGCATTCCTCATCCGGCACCTGACGTGCCGCTGGGTCTGCCTTCGGAACTGGCCCAGCGGCGCCCGGATATCCAGCAAAGCGAGGCCGCCCTGCACCGGGCCACGGCGGCCATTGGCGTTGCGCAAGCTGACTTTTATCCACGGATCAGCCTTGGCGCCAGCTTCGGTACGCAAGCGCGGGACGGTTCGGATGTGGGGGCGTGGAGCTCTCGCCAATGGACCTATGGCCCAAGCCTGTACCTGCCGATCTTTCAGGGCGGCCGCCTGACCGGCACTCTGGAACTGCGTAAACGCCAAGAACAGGAAGCAGCGTTGAATTATCAGCGTGTTGTGCTCGGCGCCTGGCATGAAGTCGATAACGCCATGACGGACTATGCCGCAGAGAAGCAGAAGCACAGCGCCCTGCAGGAGGCCGTCAGCCAGAACAACATCGCCCTGAGCACCGCTCGCGACCGCTACACCCAGGGCGCGGCGGACTTCATCAACGTGCTGAATGTGCAACGGGCATTGCTGGACACCCAAAGTGCTCTGGTGGACAGCGCGACGGCGGCGGCGATTGACCGCGTCAGGCTGTACCGCGCACTGGGCGGTGGTTGGCCAAAGGGGTGAAACGCAATTGCGCGCTACCAAACATTCCGTAGGACTGGCTTCAGCCGGGAGGACTTTATTCCGGACGAAAGATAATCTCCGGATGTACTGGCCCTCTCCCGGCTAAAGCCGGTTCTACGGGGTTGCAAGCAAACATAGAATCTCCCACAGACGATCGCCGAATCCGTAGGAGCGCGCTTGCCCGCGATTCAGGCACTGCGGTGGATCAGGCATACCGCGTTATCGTTCTTCGCGGGCAAGCCACGCTCCCACAGGCGATCGCGCTATCCGTAGGACCGGCCGGGCGGCGTTCCGCTTTAGCCGGGAGGGCGTCGGGACATTCACTACATACTCTTCGTCAGAAATACCGCTCTCCCGGCTAAAGCCGGTCCTACGGGATTGCAAGCAAACATAGAATCTCCCACAGGGATCGGCGCAATTCAGATAAAAAAACAGGCTGCCCTCATGCCAAAGGAACAGCCTGTAAAAACAACGAAGTTTTTGAGTCGCTTTCAGCTCATCACTTGGCTGTAATCACCGACAATTTGGTAATCCCTGCCCGCTCGATGGACGCCATGGCGCGCGCCACTTCCCCGTAGTTCACACCATCGTCAGCCTGCAATTGCACGCGTACATCGGGGGCTTTTTCCCTGGCGGCCTTGAGGTTGGTTTCCAGCAGATCCGGCTGGATTTCATCCTTGTTGATGAACAGTTTGCCCTGCCCGTCGATGCTCACCACCAGCGGGTCTTTCTGCTCTACCGGGGCAACCGACTCGGTCTTCGGCAAATTGATCGGGATCGAGTTGGTCAGCAGCGGCGCAGTGACGATGAACACCACCAGCAGCACCAGCATCACGTCCACCAGCGGCGTGACGTTGATCTCGCTCAGGACTTCATCGCTGTCTTGTGTGGAGAACGCCATCTCAGGATGCCTCCTGCACTTTCTGGCCAACTGTCGGTGCAGCGTGCTTGTTCAAAACAGGGTGCAGCAACACGCGGAACGAGTTCTTCTGGGCCAGGCTGTAGAAGTCGTGAGCGAAGTCATCCAGATCAGCAGCCGTCAGCTTGAGGCGACGCAGGAAGTAGTTGTAAACTAGCACCGCAGGCACCGCGACCGCGATACCCACACCGGTGGCGACCAGTGCTGCGCCAATCGGACCGGCAACCGTTTCGAGGCTCGCCGACCCCGCCGCACTGATGCCTTTCAAGGCTGACATGATGCCCCAGACCGTGCCGAACAGACCGATAAAGGGCGAGGTGCTGCCGATACTGGCAACCACCGCCAGACCGGTTTCCAGCGAGCGGCGCTCCCGAACGATCTGCTGACGCAAGGCGCGTTCCAGGCGGTCCTGATGATTGATCGCCTGACTCAGGTCAGTGGCTTGCGCGCCATCCGGTACCTGAATCGCGGCATAACCGGCCAACGCCACACGAGCGGCGGCACCCGGTTGTTCCTGAGCCAGTTGCGCGGCGGAATCAAGGCTCGATGCAGCCCAGAATTGCTTGTGGAATTTGCGGTCCTGATTCTTCAGGCGGGTGAACTGAACGCCCTTGAGCAGGGCCAGGCCCCAGGTGGCAACGGAAAACAGGACCAGCAGCCAGATGACGGCGTGCTCGACGGATTCGAAAGGGGAAGCAAGTAGGTTCATGGCACGGCTCTCTCTGAACAAGGCATGTGTGGTGTAGCGATGCGCCTTTTGTTCAGGTAGCTCGCGAGGTCAATCTGATGTCTGGACTCTGGTCGGGTAGTGACCGAATCCTGACTGGAATAATCAGCGAATCTTGAAATCGATGGGCACGCTGACCCAACCGTCCTGGGCGACATCGCCCTGCTTGGCCGGTACGAAACTCCAGCGTTTAACCGCTGCCAGCGCCGCGTCGTCAAGCTGATCGCGTCCGCTACTTTTTTGCAGTTGAATCTCACCCGGTTTGCCGCTGGCCAGTACCTGCACGCGCAGCAACACCGTGCCTTCCCAACCGCGACGCATGGCCAGAGCCGGGTATTCCGGGGCCGGATTTTTCAGGTAACCGGCGTTGGCAGATGCAGGCGTTACCGGTTTTGGTGCAGGTGGCGCGGGCGGCGCAGGTGCTGCAACCGGTTGCGGCGGTGCCGGTGGTGCTGGCGGTTGATCCACGGGTTTGGCGACCGGCTTGGGCACAGGTTTGACCACTGGCTTAGGCTTTGGAACAGGCTTGGGCGGTGGCGGTTTGACCGCGAGTTCGTCTTCCACTGGCGGTGGCGGTTCTTGAACCACCGGTTGCACGATGGGCTCGGGCGGCGGTGGTGGAGTCTCGACAACCGGCGGCGCAGGTTGAGAAAACTCGATGGTCATAGGTGGAACTTCGGGTGGCGCTACCGGCAGCGGCGCTGGCGGATTCTGGTTGACCCAGTAAATGACCGCGCCGTGCAACACCAAGGCGAATACTCCCAGCAACACGGCCTCACGACGGCTCAAAATCCGTTTCGGCGTGCTGTGCAGACGCGACAGCGCCAAGGGACCGCGATAAACGCGCCCCAGATCGAGCAGTTCGCCGCCCGGTGCCGGACGCCACAGCACATCAAGTGCGCTGGCGCTTTGGACATTGCCCATTGTCTGCTCCTGCAAAACCTTCAAATGAAAAGCCCGAGGCAGAGCGGATGGCTCTGCGACGACGCTTGAGTTAAATAATCCACGAGCCGATATATTTCTTAAAAGAATATTTTCTCAGATGGTTATTCGTTAATTGCATAACCCATAATTTCAAGTTGTGAATGCCCATCTGGGGAGATTTATGTTTGCCTGCAAGCTTGATCTTGATCTTGTAGGACCGGCTTTAGCCGGGAGAGCGGCGTTTCTGCTGAAGAAAATTCAGCAGCTATCCGGACGCCCTCCCGGCTAAAGCCGGTCCTATGTATGGACTCGCCCCTACTTTCAACCCGCTTTTTGAACACTGCTACCCGGTTGCATCTATGTATAAGGCCTATTCGAGGAAGCATCGTTAGCTTCTGGCCAACATTGGGTGAGCTCGCGGTATGCCAATTACGATAAGGCCTCAAAAGGGCCAGTAGGACCGTAGGCATCTATCCACGACGGTCTGACCAAGGGTCAATGTTCTTAAGCAGCGGTTGAGGTGACCCAGCACCCCGGTGGCAGAACTCTGTTTTTTCAATGATTCATCGTCGCCTCCTGGCAACCCGCTGGCTGGCGACTATAGGTCTGATCGTTTTGCAGCAGCACCCAGACGATTCGCAGGTTTCGGTTGGCCAATCTGACGGCGGCTCCCTTTTGACCATGCTGGCTTAACCAGCGTCTCAAACGGCGATCATCCGGATGTTCAGAGTCAGGCCGCACCTGCCTTAACACAGCGTGCGCTCCCTGAATTGAAAGGCTGCGAATGTAGCCATCACCGCGTTTGCAAATTTTGCCCAGCCGAACTTTTTGTCCGCTGCTGTTTTGCTCAGGAACCGTACCGAAGTAGGCTGCGAACATTCGTGCATTGGCGAAGCGCCCAGGTTCAGTTTGCTTGGCCAGTAGCGCTGTAGCGATGACAGGACCGATGCCACGTACTGTCATCAGGCGCTTTGCTGTCTTGTCTTCGCGCGCGGCAGCTTCCAGACGCCCCGTCAGCACGTCGATACGTTCACCCAGCTGACTCCATTCGCCCAGCAGTTCGTCGACCAACTCGCGCAACATATCTGGCAATGGCTGGGTTGCGTCTTCCAGTATGCGTGGGACATTTCGGCTTAGGGCCACCGCCCCTTGCGCCATGGCAATGCCTTGTTCCAGCAGCAACCCACGTATCTGATTACCCATTGCGGTGCGCCGCTTTACATACCCTTGCCGAACACGATGCAGGGCCTGCATGGCCAATTGCGCGTTACTTTTGACGGGCACTGAAGCAATGTTTACATCTCGTCCCGAGCGCAATATCGCCAGGACATCGTTGCGGTCATTCTTGGCGCCGCTGCGATGATTGGCGACATGTTGCGCCGGTAAAATTCGCGCCTGATTGCCCTGAGCTTGCAGCAACTGCGCCCAAGCCTGTGCGCCAGGGCCGGTTTCCATCAGCACCGTCACGCTTGACGGCAGTTTTTGTAAAAAGGCTACAAAGGCTTCGCGTGACTTGATTCGCTCTTCGTAAATGACCTGACCAAGGGCGTCTTCTCCGGCTATCTGGAATACGTTCTTGGCAAGATCTACAGCCACTGTTGAACAAGCCGACACATCGGCTGAAGACAAAGCGTTACTTTTGATCGTATGCTTTTTCATGGACTCGCCCTCGCTGTCGTTGGCTTCTTAAGAATGCCACCGTGGCGCTACTGACGCCTCGGCTTGGGCGAGTCCATCCAATTACGAGATGGCGCAGAAACCGTGGGAGCTGGGCAAAACCGGAATCACGTACTCTCCCGCTCAATCACTTCACACTTGAGCAGATTCAAGCGCTGCAACTCCCCTTCCAGCTCGACCACTCCAAGACTCTGCAACAGCCGTGTGGCGGCCAGCACACCGATCTCCAGTGCAGGAGGCTTGATCGTGCTCAAACTGGGCAGCAGCATCTCGGCAAAGGCGTAATCACCAAACCCCAGCACTGCACAATCCTGCGGAATACGCAGCCCTGCGCGTTGCCCCGCCAGGAGGCCGCCCGCCGCCAGGTTGTCATTGGCGAAGACAATCGCATCGGGTTTTTCAGCCGCGCTCATCAACGCCTGCATCGCCTGTTTACCTGCCTCAAACGGCGCGCGATCGGGGTCCGGCGTAAACAGGATCGGCGTCACCCCCAGCTCGATCAGCGTCGCCGCGCAGCCGTCGCGGCGCTCGATGGCACTGAAGTCACCCGCCGCGCTGTTCTGCACGAAAGCAATCCTTCGGTAACCCTTGCCGTGCAGGTAACGCGCAGCGGTGACACCCACTTCGTAGTGGGAAAAACCAATCTGGATCGGCGCACGATCCGGCTGGTAATCCCAGGTTTCCACCAGTGGAATGTCCGTGTCAGCCAGCATTTTCTCGGTGCCCACGCTGTGAAAATGGCTGGTCACTACCAGTGCTGCGGGTGACCAACCGAGAAAGGCGCGAACAGCGCTCTCCTCCTGCTCCGCAGAGAAATAACTCGATGCCAAAAGCAACTGATATCCGTGCCGCGTGAGCGTGTCGCTGAAGCCCTGAATGGTGCTGGCGAAGATCGGTCCGGAGATGTTCGGCACTACCATGCCGACGATTCGCCCGCGGGCCGACGCCAGACCGCCCGCCACCAGATTGGGTACATAACCCAGCTCCGCCACTGCGGCCGCAATACGCTCGCGGTGCTCGTCCGAGACCTGATCCGGCTGATTGAAATAACGCGAGACCGTCATCGTCGAAACACCGACGTGTTTAGCCACCGTATCCAGCGTGATGCGCCCTGCCCCACGGCGTTTGCGGGGCGGACTTTTCTGATCGCTCAAGGCTGATGCCCTTCTAACAAAAAGGAATATAAAAGTAATTTTTGAGTATTGGACGATCTATCCAGTCTTTACTGATACTGACGATGTTAGCGCTAACGGAATGATCTTGTCAGCTACTCGCTTGAGCGAATGCCGCCGGAACACAGCCAACGCCTACATCAGGAGCAGTGACCGAAGAGTCACGGCAGTCAGGGCATATCTCAAGCGAGCATCGAACATGCAACACACCTCTGGGGACATCATCAAACCGGCGCGCCTGGCGCAGGCCATCGCAGCAGCACTGGCACTGACTTCACTACAAGGCCTCGCCGCCGACAGCAACACGACCAATACCGACGGCCAGACCGCAACCCTGCAAGCGGTGACGGTAACGGCCACCCGCCGCGAAGAATCGCTGCAGAAAGTACCGGTGGCGGTCTCTGTGGTTGAAGGCGAACAGCTGGAGCGCGATAACCGTAACGGCGTATCCAGCATCGTCCAGCAGATCCCCAGCCTGAACTTCCGCACCGGCGCATCGAACAAGGACACCTCGTTGTTCGTTCGTGGTGTGGGCACCATTTCCACCTCACCCGGCGTCGAGCCGACGGTTGCGACGGTGGTCGACGGCGTGGTTTACGCCAGGCCTGGTCAGGCGACGCTGGACTTGCTCGATCTGGATCGCATCGAAGTGCTGCGCGGCCCGCAAGGCACACTGTTCGGCAAGAACGCTTCAGCGGGCGTACTTAACGTGATCAGCAAGGCACCCACTGAACAAACCCATGGTTACATCGATCAGTCGTACTACAGCGGCAACGAAAGCCGTACCCGTTTCGGCATCGGCGGCAGCCTGATCCCGGATACCCTCAAAGCTTCGATCACGACCCTGTTCGGCAGCTATGACGGCAACGTCGACAACAAGGCCAACGGTCAGGAGGTCAACGGTTATAACCGCAAGGGCGCGCGCGGCAAGCTGGAATTCACGCCCAACGATGACGTCAAACTGACCGTGATCGCCGACTACATGCAGTCCCATGATGACGCGCCGAACGGGGTAGTCAGTTCCACGCTGAACCCGGCGTTTGCCGGTGCTCTGGCGCCGGTACGCGCCAGCGACCATAACCGTGACATCGTCAGCGATTACCGCAGTCACGTTGAAGACATCAACAAGGGATTGTCGGCCCAGCTGGACTGGAATCTGGGTGACTACACCCTGACTTCGATCACCGCCTGGCGCGGCTGGAACAACACTCAATGGCAGGATGGCGATCGCTTGTCGAACATCACGGCGGCATTCCCCGGTACTGAAGACAAGGGCGACCTGGACTTCAATCAGTACTCGCAGGAACTGCGTCTGGCCTCGCCAAAAGGTCAGTTTCTGGAGTACGTCGGTGGCCTGTATTACATGCATGGCAAGGATGAAGAGACCTATCGCCGCACGCTGGTCACGCCAACCGCCAGCGCCGTGGGTGTCGCCGATTATGGGACGACCAGCGACAGCTATTCGGTGTTTGGCGAAAGCACGCTGAACTTCACCCCGGCCTTCCGCGGGATCGCCGGTTTGCGCTGGACCCACGACGAACTGGAATACGATCATCGCCGGGTTTCGACCTCGCCTACCGCAGTGGCAGGCATCAACCCCGGCACCAGCAGTTCCGGTTCGGTGGATGAAGATGGCTGGTCAGGGCGTCTGGGTCTGCAATACGACCTGACCGACAACGTCATGACCTACCTGACCTACTCGCGCGGTTATAAAGGCCCGGCCTATAACGTGTTCTTCAATATGCAGCCGCGTGATACTGACGCGCTCAAACCAGAGACTTCCAATACCTGGGAACTGGGCGTCAAGGCCACCAGCTGGAACAATCGTCTGGTCACCAACCTGGCGGTATTCCACAGCGACTACGACAACTATCAGGCGAACTTCCTCGATACCGTGGCCGGCAGCGTAGTCACGCGACTGATCAACGCGGGCAGTGTTTCCACCGAGGGCGTGGAAGCCGACTTCGCCTTGCAAGCCACGCAAAACCTCAAGCTTTCCGGCGCAGTGGCTTACACCAGGGCCCGTATTGATACCTTCTCATGCCCGGCGGGCGCGGCGGCATCGTGCAACGTTGACGGCAAAACCCTGCCCTTCTCTCCGGACTGGAAAAGCTACGTGCGGGCTGACTACAGCATCCCGCTGGACAATGGCCTGGATGTTGAACTGGGCACGGATTACAGCTGGCAGAGCGAAGTGCAGTACGACATCACTCAAAACCCGGACACTGTGCAAGGTGCCTACGGCATCTGGAACGCCAGCGTCGCACTGGCCGACTACAACAAGGGTTGGCGCGTGGCGCTACTGGCCAAGAACCTGGCAGACAAATCCTATTCGCCCGGCCTGGCCGCTACCGGCAACTACATCACCCGCGCGGTACCGCGCGATGATGAGCGGTATTTTGGGGTGCAGTTGCGTAAGGATTTTTGATTTTTCAAGACCATCCAACTCCTGTTGGAGCGAGGCTTGCCCGCGAAGAACGATAAAGAGGATTGCCTGACTATCCGCGTCGGCTCATTCGCGGGCAAGCCTCGCTCCAACAGGTTGTGACGCACTCACAAGGAACACACATGAGCAACACTCCACGTCAACTCAAACTCGGCGCCTTTCTCATGGCCACCGGGCACCATGTGGCGGCCTGGCGTCATCCGGACGTACCGGCCAACGCCGGGCTGGATTTCAAGCATTACAAACATTTGGCCCAAGTGGCCGAAGCAGCGAAATTCGACGCTCTGTTCGTCGCTGACAGCGTGGCTGCCGCAACAGGCGCCAGCGCCAGTCACATGGCGCGCTCCGATCATTTTGAACCGCTGACATTGATGTCAGCGCTGAGCGCAGTCACCGAGCACATCGGCCTGATCTGCACCGCCACCACCAGTTACAACGAGCCGTACCACGTGGCGCGTAAGTTCGCGTCGCTGGATCATCTGTCTGGTGGCCGTGCGGGCTGGAATCTGGTGACCTCAGACGCTGCCGCCGAAGCACAGAATTTCGGCCGGGACGAACACATCGGTCACGCTGAACGCTACAGCCGCACGCGCGAGTTTCATCATGTGGTGACCGGCCTATGGGACAGTTGGGAAGACGATGCCTTCGTGCGTGACAAGGCCAGCGGCGAGTATTACGACCCGGCCAAGCTGCATGTGCTGGATCATCAGGGCGAACACTTCCGGGTCAAAGGCCCGCTGAACGTCGCCCGCTCACCTCAGGGCCAACCGGTGATCGTGCAGGCGGGCTCTTCCGAAGTGGGTCGTGAACTGGCGGCTGAAACCGCCGAAGTGGTGTTCACTGCTCAAACCTCGCTGGCCAATGCCCAAGCGTTCTATGCCGATATCAAAGGCCGCATGGCACGCTTCGACCGTGATCCTGACAGCCTGAAAATCATGCCTGGCGTGCTTGTTGTAGTGGGCGACAGTGAAGCCCTTGCCAGGGAAAAATTCGAAGCATTTCAGGAACTGGTAGAACCGCAAGTCGGTGTCGCCTTGCTGGGCCGGATGCTGGGCAATTTCGATCTGTCCGCTTACGCCCTCGACGAACCGCTGCCGCCGCTACCGTTGACCGACAGCGGGCAGCAAAGCCGCCAGAAGCTGCTGACCCAGCTGTCCAGGGATGAAAACCTGACCCTTGCTCAACTGGGCCGGCGCATTGCCGGAGGACGTGGTCACTACAGCCTGATCGGCACCCCGACGCAAATCGCTGACCAACTGCAAGCCTGGTTCGAAGAACGCGCTGCCGACGGCTTCAATGTGTTGGTGCCGCACCTGCCCGGCGGTCTTGAAGACGTTGCTCGTTACGTGGTGCCTGAACTACAACGTCGTGGGCTGTTCCGCACCGAGTACAGCGGCAGCACGTTGCGGGAGAACCTCGGCCTGCAACGGCCACGTCATCGTTTTTCCGGAGGATTCTGAGTGAACTGCAATCCCTTGAGAGTCGCCAGCCTGCTGCTGGTATGGAGCCTGTCGTGCAGCGCATTCGCGCTCAATGGCGACCCGCGCCCGGATGCGCCTGAACTGGCCGCACGCGGCGCTTATCAAGTGGGCGTACGCACTGTTGATGTGGTTCACCGCGATCAACTCAATATCCTCGCGGCGACCAGCACGGACAGCAATCCGCGTTACGACCGGCCGCTGCGTCTGGAAGTCTGGTATCCCGCGCAACTGAAAAACGGCCAGGCCGAGCTGAGCAGGTACACCGATGTGCTGGGCGCAGGCGCCAACAACCCGGCCCGGCCCAATACTCCGTTCACGTTCGAAGGCCGCGCTGCCCGCGATGCGCAGCCGCTCAAGGACAAAGCGTTTCCGCTGGTGATCGTGTCCCACGGTTATCCGGGCTCACGCCTGCAGATGAGTTACCTGACCGAGTTCCTCGCCTCCCACGGCTATTTCGTCGTCGCTATTGATCACACGGAATCCACCCGCGCCGACCGGGCCGGTTTCGCCAGCACCCTGCTCAACCGCCCTCTGGATATTCTGTTTGTACTGGACCAGATCACGGACTGGGCGAAGTCGGGCAACGGTAACCCTTTCGCCGGAAAAATAGACGTCAGCCACACCGCGCTGCTCGGCTATTCCATGGGCGGCTACGGCGTGCTGAATGCAGCGGGCGTCGGTACCGGTGCTGCGGCTTTACGCTTTGTCCCCGGCACGGCTTTGCAGGCCAGACAAGCGGGCAATCCGGATTTCGAGGCTAAAAGAGACACCCGCATCAAAGCGCTGATCGCCTTCGCGCCATGGGGTGGCCAGCAAGGCCTGATGGACGAAAAAGGGCTGGCGGGCCTGCGCGTGCCCAGCCTGTTCATCGCAGGCGATCAGGACGATGTCGCCGGTTACGCTGACGGGGTCAGACGCCTGGCGGAAGGGGCGAAAAACGCTGACCGCTACCTGCTGGTTTACGAAAACGCACGGCATAACATTGCGCCCAATCCCCCGCCTGCAGCCGCGAGCAGTCACCCCGACGACTTTTCCGCCTATGCTGAGCCGGTCTGGGACAGCAGTCGCATCAACAACATCAACCAGCACTTTGTCCTGGCCTTTCTCGATCAGCAGCTCAAAAGCGTCGATCGCCAGCCGTGGCTGACTCTGGTGCCACGGGCCGCCGACGGCAAATGGTCGAAAGACGAAACCGGACGCGAAAAACCTGATCACAGTTACTGGAAAGGCTTCAAGAATCGCAGCGCTCTGGGCCTGGAATTCTATCACTGGCCAGCGCAAGCGACCCCGTCTTCGACTACCCAACGAGACCCACAATGACTTATACCGCTGCCGAAAATCGCTACGAAAAAATCCCCTATCGCCGCACCGGCCGCAGTGGGCTGGTCCTGCCTGCGCTGTCGCTGGGCCTTTGGCATAACTTTGGCGACAGCACGCCGCTCGACACCCAACGCGCCATGCTGCGCACGGCGTTCGATCTGGGCATCAATCACTTCGATCTGGCCAACAACTATGGCCCACCCTATGGCAGCGCCGAGACTAATTTCGGCAAGCTGTTCCAGGAGGACTTCAAGCAGTATCGCGATGAGCTGATCATCTCCACCAAAGCCGGTTGGGACATGTGGCCCGGCCCTTACGGGCAAGGTGGTGGCTCGCGCAAATACGTGCTGGCCAGCCTCGATCAGAGCCTGCAGCGCATGGGCCTGGATTACGTGGATATCTTCTACTCGCATCGCTTCGACCCGGACACGCCACTGGAAGAAACCGCCAGCGCCCTGGCCACTGCCGTGCAACAGGGTAAGGCGCTGTACATCGGCATTTCCTCATACTCCGGCAGTAAAACCCGTGAAATCGCCGCGCTGCTGAAAGAGTGGAAAGTGCCGTTGTTGATTCACCAGCCGGCCTACAACCTGCTCAATCGCTGGGTAGAAAAGGACTTGCTGGACACCACCGATGAGCTGGGCGCCGGAGTGATCGTCTTTACCGCACTGGCCCAGGGTTTGCTGACCGACAAGTACCTCAACGGTGTGCCGCAGGATGCCCGGGTCAACCGTCCGGGGGGCGGTTCGTTGCAGGCGTCGCACTTGTCCGAAGCCAATATCGCTCACGTTCGCGCCTTGAACGAGATCGCCAAACGTCGCGGCCAGAGCCTTGCGCAAATGGCCCTGGCGTGGACCCTGCGCGACCCGCGCGTGACCTCGGCCCTGATTGGTGCGAGCCGTCCGGAGCAAATCGTCGAGAACGTCGAAGCACTGAAGAACCTCAAGTTCAGTCAGGAAGAACTGACCGAAATCGACCGCTTCGCCCAGGAAGGCGGTATCAACCTCTGGGAGAAACCGTCGTTGGCGGAGTGAAATCCAATTCTGTTGGAGCGAGGCTTGCCCGCGAAGAACGATGACGCGGATTGTCTGACTTACCGAGTCGACCGGTTCGCGGGCAAGTCGGATTGCCGCCTACTCTCTCCAACAGGGAACGTCACCCATCGTAAATTTTGTTGTTAGATAGCGAGCCCTCATGAAATCCATAGCACTCCTCTTCGCAGGCCTCCTTGGCCTTGCATCGGCCCACTCTGCCCTGGCGGCAGACCCACAGACCCTGCGAGTGGGCTACCAGAAAGGCTCCATCGCCCTGGTGATTGCCAAGGAAAAAGGCCTGCTGGAAAAACGCTTCGACGACACCAAAATTCAATGGATAGAATTCCCGGCGGGTCCTCAAATGCTTGAGGCGCTCAACATCGGCGCACTGGATTTAGGTTCCACCGGCGATATCCCGCCGCTGTTTGCTCAGGCGGCCGGGGCTGATCTGGTCTACGTCGGTGCCGAACCCGCCAAGCCCGCCGCAGAAACCATCCTGGTGCGCAAGGACAGCCCACTGCAAAACGTCGCTGACCTGAAAGGCAAGAAAGTCGCCTTCCAGAAAGGCTCCAGTTCCAACAACGTCTTGCTGCGTGCGCTGAACAAAGCCGGGTTGACCTTCAAGGACATCCAGCCGATTTACCTCACCCCCGCCGACGCCCGTGCCGCCTTCGAACAAGGCAGCGTCGATGCCTGGGCAATCTGGGACCCTTACGCCTCGCTGGCCCTGATCGAAGGCCACAGCCGTCTGCTGGCCGACGGTACCGGGCTGGGTTTGTCCGGGCCGATCTACAGCGCACGTCGCGACTACGCCACACAGCACCCGGACTTTGTTCATGCAGTGCTTGATGAACTCACCGCCGCCGAAGCCCTGACCCGCAGCCAGCGTCAACAAAGCATCGACATTTTGACCAGCTCCATGGGGCTGCCGGAACCGGTGATCACCCGCTACCTGGACAACCGGCCGCCGTCGCCGATCCTGCCGGTGGACGCCAACATCATCGCCGCGCAACAGGCGACGGCGGATCTGTTCTTCCAGAACAAACTGCTGCCAAAGAAGATTAATGTCCAGGAAGCCGTCTGGAAATAACGCCCTGATTCAAGGGAAGAACCATGGGCGATCCCTCAACGAAATCGCTCATAAGCTAATGCAAAAAAGTTATTTATTTAGAGTTTCTTAGATCATTTAGTCTCCTGCTTCAGCCAGTCCCCGGCCAGCCTGATTCGGAGCTTCATGATGAAACTGCACTTCCCTCTTCGCCTCCTGGTGGCGCTGTCGCTGACTGGCGCTTCGTATCTGGCTCAAGCCGCAGACTTCACAGTCGCCTATCAGACCACCGTCGACCCGGCCAAAGTCGCCCAGGCGGATAACGCCTACGAGAAAGCAACCGACTCGAAGATTTCCTGGCGTAAATTCGAAAACGGTGCCGACGTAATCACTGCAATTGCCTCCGGTGATGTGCAGATCGGCTACCTCGGCTCCAGCCCTTTCACCGCAGCTGCGACCCGCAAGCTGCCGGTGGAAACGTTTTTGATCGCGACGCAGATCGGTGCCGCTGAAGCATTGGTTGCTCGCAACGGTTCGGGGATCAATTCACCTCAGGATCTGATAGGTAAGAAAATCGCCGTGCCGTTCGTGTCCACGGGTCACTACAGCCTGCTGGCTGCGTTGAAGCACTGGAATATCGACCCGTCGAAAGTCACCATTCTCAACCTCGCGCCACCTGCGATCGCCGCCGCCTGGAAACGCGGTGACATCGACGCCACCTACGTTTGGGACCCGGCGCTGGGTGTTGCCAAGGAAACCGGCAAAGTGCTGATCACCTCAGGTGAACTGGCCAAGGTCGGCGCACCGACCTTTGACGCCTGGATCGTGCGCAAGGACTTCGCCGACAAGCACCCTGAAATCGTCAAATCCTTCGCCAAAGTCACCCTCGACGCCTATGCCGACTACCGCAAGGACCCGGCCGCCTGGCTGGCAAAATCCAGCAACGTCGACAAACTGGTGAAGCTCTCGGGCGCGAAAACTTCGGATATTCCCGGCCTGCTGCAAGGCAACGTCTACCCACTGGCGGCGGATCAAAGCGCCCTGCTTGGCGCGCCAACCATCGACGCCGTGACCAAGACCGCTGCGTTCCTCAAGGAGCAAGGCAAGGTCGATGCAGTGCTGGCTGATTACGCGCCTTACGTCAGCAACCAATTCATCACCCAGTAAGCGGAGTTCACCCCATGGCGTTGCTCAAACTGGAGCGCATCAGCGCACAGTATCCCGGCGCGACCGAGCCGGTGCTGGCGGATATTTCCCTCAGCCTCGGCCCGCAGCAATTGCTGGTGGCGTTGGGTCCATCGGGGAGTGGCAAAACCTCCCTGCTGAATCTGATTGCCGGTTTCGTGCCGCCCAGTGCTGGCAACATCAGCCTCGACGGGGTCACGGTAAACGGCCCCAGCGCCGAGCGCGGCGTGGTGTTTCAGGACGATGCATTACTGCCTTGGCAGAACGTGTTGACCAACGTCGCCTTCGGCCTGCAACTGGCCGGCGTACCCCGCGACCAGCGTGAAGCCAAGGCCAGAGAGATGCTCGCACTGGTGGACCTCGCCGGTTTCGATCAGCGCCAGATCTGGCAACTGTCCGGCGGTCAGAAGCAGCGTGTTGGTCTGGCCCGAGCGCTGGCGGCTGATCCCCGCGTACTGCTGATGGATGAGCCGTTTGGCGCACTGGATGCGTTCACTCGCGAACAGATGCAGGAGTTGCTGCTGCAAGTCTGGCAGCGTACTGCCAAGCCGGTGTTCCTGATCACCCACGACATTGAAGAAGCGGTTTTTCTCGCTACCGACCTGATTCTGTTGGCACCGAATCCGGGGCGTATCGCCGAACGTCTGCAACTGGATTTCGGACAACGTTATGCCGCTGGGGAGTCGGCCCGTTCGATCAAGTCTGACCCACGGTTTATCGACACCCGGGAGCATGTCCTGGCCAGCGTGTTTTCCCAGCGCGGAGTCTCTCGGGAGCAACACGCATGAGCAGCTATGAATTGCAGAACACCGCGACTGCAACCGATAAACCAGGCGCCACTCCGGTGCGCTGGAGCCTCGGCACCCGCGCAATCAGCGTGCTGACGCTAGTAGTGCTGTTGGCCGCGTGGTGGGCGGTGACTGCCGCCCAGTTGATCGAACCGCTGTTCCTGCCACCGCCTTCGGCTGTGCTGGAAAAAGCTTGGCTGCTGATGACCAGCGGCTACATGGACTCCACACTCTGGCAGCACCTGGCCGCGAGTTTGCAGCGCATCGGCCTGGCGCTGTTGGTCGCCGTACTCACGGCCATTCCGGTGGGTATCGCCATCGGGCACAACCGCATCGCGCGAGGTATTTTCGACCCGCTGATCGAGTTCTATCGCCCTATCCCGCCGCTGGCGTATTTGCCGCTGATCGTGATCTGGTGCGGCATCGGCGAGTTCTCCAAAGTGCTTCTGATCTACCTGGCGATTTTCGCCCCCATCGCCATATCCACCGCGACCGGCGTGCGCACCGTTGACCCGACGAAATTGCGTGCTGCGCAATCGTTGGGTGCCACTCGCTGGCAGCTGATTCGCCACGTGATCCTGCCCAGCGCGCTGCCGGAAATTCTTACCGGCGTGCGCATCGGGCTGGGTGTCGGCTGGTCGACCCTGGTCGCTGCAGAACTGATCGCCGCGACCAGCGGCTTGGGGTTCATGGTTCAGTCTGCGGCGCAGTTCCTGGTGACCGATGTGGTGGTACTGGGAATCCTGGTCATCGCCCTGATCGCCTTTGCCATGGAAATGGGTTTGCGAGCCCTGCAGCGCAAGCTGGTGCCGTGGCATGGGCAGAGTCATTGAGATTCCAGAGAGTCCACTGCCCACTGTAGGAGCCAACTTGTTGGCGAAGCGGTGTACCTGACACACCGCCTCGCCAACAAGTTGGCTTCTACAGAAATAGCTCTAGCCCAATCAAACCGAGTCTAATCATGCCCATCCAGATCTCCCCCCTAAGCCCTGAGCTCGGCGCACAGATCAGCGGCATTGATCTGAGTCAGGAGCTGACCCACGAACAACGCGATGCCATCGAGCAGGCGTTGCTCAAACATCAGGTGCTGTTCTTTCGCAATCAGCCACTGATACCCAGACAACAGGCGCGATTCGCTGCCAGTTTCGGGGATCTGCATATCCATCCGATCTACCCGAACGTGCCGGAACAACCCGAGGTATTGATCCTCGACACAGCAGTCACCGATGTGCGTGACAACGCCATCTGGCATACCGATGTGACGTTCCTGCCGAAACCGGCAATGGGTGCAGTGCTCAGCGCAAAACATCTGCCGGAATACGGTGGTGATACGTTGTGGGCCAGCGGCATAGCAGCCTACGAAGCGTTGTCACAGCCCCTGAAAACGCTACTCGAAGGCCTGACCGCGACGCATGATTTCACCCGCTCGTTTCCGCTGGCTCGCTTCGGCACCACACCTGAAGACATCGCCCGCTGGGAACAGACCCGCCGTCAGTACCCGCCGATCTCGCACCCGGTAATTCGCACGCACCCAGTCAGTGGTCGCAAGTCGCTGTTCGTCAACGATGGTTTCACCTCGCGTATCAACGAGCTGAGTGAAACAGAAAGTGCGGCGATTCTGACCTTTCTGTTCAGCCACGCGACCCGCCCGGAGTTCACCATTCGCTGGCGCTGGCAGGCCGATGACGTGGCCTTCTGGGACAACCGCGTCACTCAGCATTACGCGGTGGACGACTACCGGCCGCAGCGCCGGGTCATGCACCGGGCGACGATCCTGGGTGATGTGCCGGTTTGAGCGGGGAATCGAACGCCAGGAGAGGTCGAACCGGCTCTCAAGTTCGTGTTGGACTGTGGGACCGAATTCATTCGGGAATTCATTATTTCAGGCGATAGATTGGCTGAGGATTTACCTGCCCGTTCGCGAATAAATTCGCTCCCACCGGGAATTTGCACTTGCCGGAAAACACTGATTTGCCCACAGAGAAAGCATTGCAGTTCGGCACATTCGAGGCCGTTGATCGACTTTATAAACTCGAATTATGGAGCGCACAATACATGCAATATTTTTATAATAAACTTAGGTCAAAATAGAATTTCACAGCTCACATCTATAGCCATATGTTGCAGGTACGGATTCAGTTTTCGGGATAACCCAACCCGAGCTTTCCCCCCTATACGGTATGAATACAAGAAGGAGCTGTTCATGAGCATCGAATTCATCGGCTACATCGCCACCCAACCCGGCTCGGAAATCCACCCGCGCAGCGGCCCGACCATCCAGCCCGAGTATGTGGCGAAAGTTGCCAAGGCTCATGAAGACGCTGGTTTTGATCGCGCGCTGGTGGCTTACCACTCCAACAGCCCGGACAGCGCCTTCGTTGCCGCCCACGCATCCAGCGTCACGACAAAACTCAAATTCCTGATCGCCCACCGGCCTGGCTTTATATCGCCAACCGTGGCGGCGCGTCAGTTTGCAACGCTTGATGTGTTCAACGGCGGGCGCACGGCGATCCACATCATCACCGGTGGCGACGACAAGGAGTTGCGCGCCGACGGCAGCCATATCGGCAAGGACGAGCGCTATGCCCGCACCGATGAATACCTGGGCATCGTGCGTCAGGAATGGACCAGCGAAAAGCCGTTCGACCACAAAGGCGAGTACTACCAGTTTGAAGGCGCGCACTCGCTAGTGAAGTCCCCGCAACAGCCGCACATCCCGGTGTATTTCGGCGGCTCTTCGCCTGCGGCCATCGCCGTGGCAGGCAAGCACGCTGATGTCTATGCACTGTGGGGCGAGACTTACGAGCAGGTCCGCGCGGTCGTCAAGGAAGTCCGCGCCGAAGCGGCGAAACATGGCCGGACCGTGCGATTCAGCCTGTCCCTTCGCCCTATCCTGGCGGAAACCGAAGAGAAAGCCTGGGCCCGTGCCGACAGCATTCTAGAGCGCGCCAAAGCCATCGCAGAAGGTAATGGTTTTGTGCGTCGCGAGCCGCCGAACGAAGGTTCGCGTCGCCTGCTGGCGGCAGCGGCGCAAGGTTCGCGCCTGGACAAACGCTTGTGGACAGGCATCGCCGGGTTACTAGGCGCGCAGGGCAACTCGACGTCACTGGTCGGCACGCCAGAGCAGGTCGCAGAGGCATTGCTGGATTACTACGACCTGGGCATCACCACCTTCCTGATTCGCGGTTTCGACCCACTGGACGACGCCATCGACTACGGCAGGAAACTCATTCCGCTGACTCGCGAGCTGGTCGCCAAGCGCGAGCGGGAGGCTCAGGAGAAAGTCGCCTGATGACGCTGCAAAACTTCCAGAGGGCGCAATAGCGCCCTCTTCTTCGTCTGCAAATACTTATCTGTCTTCGAGAGTGCCATGTCGAAACCGCTATTGAACATTCGCCTGCGTCGCCCACTGCTTGCGGGCCTGGCCATTGCTGCAGCATGGACGCTGATGCTGCCTGCCCAAGCCCGTGAAACCGTGCGTATCGGTTATCAGAAGTCCTCAACGCTGATCACCGTATTGAAAACCCAGGGCACGCTGGAAAAGGCCCTGAACGATGCAAACATCGACGTCAGCTGGCATGAATTCCCCAGCGGTTTGCCGTTACTGGAATCGTTGAATATCGGCAACGTCGATATCAGCGCCGATGTCGCCGATACCGTGCCGATCTTTGCTCAGGCAGCTCAGGCCCGACTGACCTACTTCGCCGAAGAGACGCCGTCGCCTTCCGCCCAGGCGATCGTGGTGCCAAAGGATTCGCCCATCAAGGAACTGGCGGACCTGAAAGGCAAGAAAGTCGCTGTAACAAAAGCTGCCGGTACTCACTATTTGTTGATCGCAGCACTGACCAAAGGCGGCTTGAAGTTCTCCGATATCCAGCCTGCTTACCTGACGCCTGCAGATGGCCGTGCCGCGTTCGAAAACAACAAGGTTGATGCCTGGGTGACCTGGGAACCCTTCCTGACCAGCGTGCAGCGCCAGTTGCCCACCCGCACCCTGGCGGACGGCACCGGCCTGGCCAGTTACAAGCGCTACTACCTGACCAGTACGCCGTACGCAAAGGCCCATCCGGAGGTGCTCAAGCTGGTGTTCGATCAACTGCAGAAAGCCGGTCACTGGGTCAAAGGCAATCCGAAAGAAGCCGCTGCCCTGCTCGGCCCGCTGTGGGGCAACCTTGATCCGGCCACGGTAGAAATCGCCAACAGCCACCGCACGTATGAAGTGCGCCCGGTGAAGGCAGACCAACTGGGCGAACAACAGAAAATCGCCGACGCGTTCTTTGCAGCAGGATTGCTGCCAAAAGCAGTGGATGCCAAGGATGTGGAGATCTGGAAGCCTTAAATACCCAACACACTGATTGGAATGCTTTTTATCTGTAGGAGCGCGCTTGCCCGCGATAGCGTCACCACGGCCAGTAATGTATCGAATGTGGTAAAGCTATCGCGGGCAAGCGCGCTCCTACAGGCCCTGTTTGCTGCAAAACAGCGCAGTGCCATGGACACAGCAGCCCCTGCAGAAAATGCATGACAGCCAAAATGGCCATCGTCCTTCACCACCGCAAAATGTTGCCCCAGCAACAGTCGCCCAACAGACTGTTCCTCCACCGACAGCAAACCCGTGCTCCTCCCCTTCCCAGCCCCTGTATTTCAACTCCCGCCCCTTTGGCACAGAGCCTGCAATATTCCTTTTAAGCAGGAAGCCAATCAGCTGACTGCCATTTTTGTGAATAAGAAAAAACTCTGCCATCGCCTTGCCTGGAGCTGTTCCAAATGAACGCTAAAACCCTGTTTTCCTTTACTTGCGTGAAGCTGTTGATCGGCGCCGGCGTGCTGGCTCTGGGCATGAATCCCTTAGCCTTCGCGGCAGAAACCGCCCCGGCGGAAGTGAAGCTGGATTACGCCTATTACTCGCCAGTAAGCCTGGTGCTCAAGCATTTCGGCTGGCTGGAAAAAGCCCTTCCAGACAGCAAAGTGGGCTGGGTGTTGAGCCAGGGCAGTAATCGATCGCTGGAATACCTGAACAGCGGTGGCGTCGACTTCGCGTCCTCGGCCAGTCTGGCCGCTGTGCTCAGCCGCGCCAACGGCAGCCCGATCAAGTCAGTTTACGTCTACAGCCGCGCCGAATGGACCGCATTGCTGGTACGCAAGGATTCGCCGTACAAGACCATCGCCGATCTGAAAGGCAAGAAAATCGCCGCCACCAAAGGCACCGATCCGTATCTGTTCACCTTGCGCGCCCTGCAGCAGGCGGGTCTGAAAAAAGACGACGTGGAACTGGTGCACTTGCAGCATCCGGATGGCCGTACCGCACTGGAGAAAGGTGATGTGGACGCGTGGGCCGGTCTTGATCCACACATGGCTGCCAGCGAAGTCCAGGCCGGTTCGCGCCTGCTGTACCGCAATAAGGACTTCAACAGCTATGGCGTGCTGAGCGTCACCGAGAAGTTTGCGAAGGAACATCCGCAGACCATCGAAACCGTTCTGAGCGCCTACGAAAAAGCCCGCGAATGGTCGGTCAAGCACCCGGACGAACTGGCTGAATTGCTGGCCAGGGAATCAGGGTTGCCGCTGGACGTTGCCAAGCTGCAATTGACCCGCACCGACCTGAGCACCCCGCAATTGAGTGGCAAGGATGTCGCCTCGTCCAAGGGCGCAGCGCCGATTCTGGTATCAGAAGAACTGGTTCGCCGTGGTGTCAATGTTGACCAGGTTATCGATCAACTGATCGATCCTGCTTTCAGCAAGACGTTGACGGCGAGTAAGTAAAACCCAGAGCTGCTTCATTCCCCTTGTGGGAGCCGGGCTTGCCCGCGATAAGGCTGGACACGATCTAAAGTAAATCGCGTCCAGCCTTATCGCGGGCAAGCCCAGCTCCCGCAAAGATCTCCATGATTCAAATAGTTATGCGCTGCCTAATGAGATTACCCATGAACAGCAAAAGCAAAGACCTGCCAGCGCCGCTCGCGCTGCCCACTCCGTCCTCCGGCGCTGCATGGAAGCGGCGTGGCAAGGGCCTGGTGCTGCCGCTACTGATCATCGTATTTCTCGAGATCATCGTGCGCATCGGCTGGCTGCCGTCTTATCAGATGCCCGCACCCAGCGAGATCGCTCTGACCCTGGGCGACCTCGCTGACGGACCATTGTGGAAACACATCAGCGCGAGCCTGTTGCGGGTGTTGATCGGCTTCGCCATCGGCACCGGCCTGGCATTGATCTTCGCTGCCTGGGTCGGCCTGAGCCGTGAAGCCGAAGCCTATCTGGAACCCACGTTCGCAGGTCTACGCTCGATCCCCAGCCTGGCCTGGGTGCCGCTGCTGCTGTTATGGCTGGGCATCGACGAAACCTCGAAAATTGTCCTGATCGCAATCGGCGCGTTCTTTCCTGTGTACCTCAACGGCGTGGCCGCGATTCGCAATATTGATCGCAAGCTCGTGGAAGTCGGCCAGATGTATGGCTTCAGTCGGGGTCGGCTGACTCGCCGCATTCTGTTACCCGCCGCCCTGCCCGGCCTGTTCACCGGCTTGCGCAGCGGCATGAGCCTGGCATGGATGTTTCTCGTCGCCGCAGAGTTGATAGCGGCCACCAAAGGCCTCGGCTACCTGCTCAGCGACGGCCGGGAAACCTCGCGGCCTGACATCGTGCTGGCAGCCATTATCGTGTTGGCGGTGCTCGGCAAGATCAGCGACGGCATTCTGGCCGGTCTGGAAAAGCGCTTTCTGGCCTGGCGCGACACGTTCAGTGGCCAGGGCACAGGAGAATAGAGATGAGCGAAGTCCTGTTGGATATCAACGTGCACCGCAAGTCGTTCGGCAGCACCACCGTGCTGCACAACGTGCATGTGCGATTGCACGACCGGGAAGTCATCAGCCTGCTGGGACCCAGTGGCTGCGGCAAGAGCACACTTTTACGGATCGTCGCCGGGCTGGAAAAAGACTATCAGGGCGAGTTGAACCGCACCGCCGACGAAGTGGCGTTTGTGTTCCAGGAACCGCGCCTGATGCCGTGGCTGACGGTGGAGCAGAACATCGGTTTCAGCGACGACAAGCATTACGACAAGGCCTGGGTCACCCGGCTGATCGAAGAAGTCGGTTTGACGGGGTTTGCCGATGCCCTGCCCAAGGCGCTGTCCGGCGGGATGGCGCAACGCGTGGCCATTGCCCGCGGGCTGTACTCGCATCCCAAAGTCCTGCTGCTGGACGAGCCGTTCAGCGCGGTGGACGCCTTTACCCGGATGAAGCTTCAGGATTTGCTGCTGCAGCTCGCCCAACGGCACGCCATCGCCCTGTTGCTGGTGACCCATGACGTGGATGAAGCGCTGTACCTGAGTGATCGGGTTCTGGTGATGGGCAACCGGCCGGGCAATATTCGTCAGGAGCTGGCCGTGGAACTGGCGCACCCGAGGGATCGGCGGGATGCCATGTTGGCGAACCTCAAAGCGCTGTCGCTGACAGAGTTGCAGCAGGCGCATGTGATTTGAGATTGAGCTAACACCACCCTGTTGCAAGCCTGTGCAAAACCTGTGGGACCGAATTCATTCGGGAAGGCGGTATTTCAGACGATACAAAGGCTGTGGATTTACCGGCCCCTTCGCGAATGAATTCGCTCCCACAGGATTTGTGTTTGCAGTCAAAAATAGCCCACATACAAAGGGTTTTCATTCACAAATCCAGCATTGAAAGGCTCACCGGACATTCGCAAACCGGCGCAGATTATCCTGCACCGCGGGCGCTTCTACCGCGTCATGAACCGCCGCGCTGTCCACACCCAGCAAGCCCAGCAACCGCGCACGAATCGCCTGAAACCCGGCCTGTCCGGTGCTGCGCTGACGCTGCAGGTCGATGCGTACTTCTGCGGCGATCTTCCCCTGCTCCAGCACGATCACCCGATCAGCCAGCAGAATCGCTTCGTCCACGTCATGCGTGACCAGCAACACCGCCGGGGTGTGTTTGCGCCATAGTTCAATGATCATTTGATGCATGCGAATCCGGGTCAGCGCATCCAGCGCCGCGAACGGTTCATCGAGCAACAGCAACCTGGGCTCGCGCACCAGCCCCCGGGCCAGTGCAACCCGCTGAGCTTCACCACCTGATAGGGTCGCCGGATAAGCATTGATCCGATGGGCCAGCCCCACCTCATTCAGCGCCTCGAGGGCTCGGGCATGTGGATTTTTGATATCCAGACCGAGCACGACGTTTTTCCAGGCGTTTTTCCACGGCATCAACCGTGGCTCCTGAAACACCGCCGCCCGTGCCAAGGGAACCCGCAATTGACCGCTGTCGATGGAGTCCAGCCCGGCCAGCGCCCGTAACAAGGTAGTTTTGCCCGAGCCACTGGCCCCCAGCAACGCGACGAACTCACCCGGCGCGATGTCCAGATTCAGCTCGTCGATCACCTTCTGCTGACCGAACTGACGGACCACATTACGCAGTTGTACCGGCGCAGGCTCTTTCGCCGGTAAAGGGGTTTGATGGGAATGCAAAACATCCAGAGCAGCCATGGTCAATTCCTTGCGAAAGTGGGACGCCAGGCCAGCGCATAGCGCTCCAGCGTGCGAATGATTGCGTCGATGACCAGCCCGAGAATGCTGTAGATCAACAGGCAAATAACGATCACGTCGGTACGCATGAAGTCCCTGGCATCACTGGCCAGATAGCCGATACCGGCGGTGGTGTTGATCTGTTCGACGAACACCAGCGCCAGCCAGGAAATCCCCAGCGAGTAACGCAGGCCGACGAAAAACGATGGCAACGAACCAGGCAGGATCACGTGCCAGATCAACTGGCGACGATTGAGGCCCAGGGTATTGGCCGCTTCAATCAGCTTGGGGTCGATGTTGCGAATACCGGAGTACAGGTTGAGGTAAACCGGAAACGTGGTGCCGGTGACGATCAGCGCAATCTTGGTGAACTCGCCGATGCCGAACCAGAGAATGAACAACGGCACCAACGCCAGCGAAGGAATGGTGCGCAGCATCTGCAGGGGCGAGTCGAGGATCACCTCGCCTTTCTTCGACAGGCCGGTAATCAAAGCGGCCACCACTCCGATGATCACACCAATACTCAGCCCCAGCAGCGCCCGTTGCAGAGACACCCACAAGTGAGTACCCAACTCACCGGACTCGATCATCGCCCACAACGTCCCGCCGATTTGCGACGGCGCGGCAATTACCCGGCTGGGCAGCAGGCCGAGTTGTGAAGCCAACTCCCAAATCAACAGCAAGGCAATGGGGCTCAGCAGACGTACAGCAAAATCGGGGGCTTTCCAGCGCTCCCGACGTGCTGAAGTCGCGACGGACGGGGCCTTGTCGACGATCAGAAAACCGCCTTCCGAATGTTGTGAATCAAGGGCTTTTTCGGACATGGGTTTCTTCCTGAGACGTGAGGCTTATCAAACGGGATCTATCAAAAAGTGCACATTATTGAATTGAAATGCATTTTCTGCAGGAGCTGCCGAAGGCTGCGAAACGATCATCCGAACACACCGCCATCGCAGCCTTCGGCAGCTCCTACAAATCCAATGCTTGCTGCGAGGTAGCGTCGTGCCATAGAGACCGGGGCTACCGGCAACAGAAACTCACTCTTTATAAGAAGTATCAGTCCGCTCCAGTTCACGAATCAGGGCATTCCAGTGGCGGGCAACGCCTGGGCCATGGCCGTCCGCGAAGACCTTGGCCTGCTCTTCAACCCGGGCCACAACTTCAGCCGGCGGATAGATCAGTTCGTCATTGCCCGCCGATTGCGCCGCCACCTGAATGTTGCAGGCGTATTCCAGACGATGCAGTTGCTGGAACGCATGCTCGACGCTGACACCGCCGGTCAGCAGCCCGTGGTTACGCAAGATCATCACGCTCTTGTCGCCCAGATCCGCCACTAGCCTTTCGCGCTCGTCGAGGTCCAGCGCCACACCTTCGTAGCCGTGATAAGCAATGCGCCCTGAAAAGCCCAGTGAGTGTTGAGAGATCGGCAGCAAACCGCCTTTTTGTGCTGAAACAGCGATGCCATCGCGGGTATGGGTGTGCAGCACCGCCACCAGATCGTGGCGCGCAGCATGGATAGCGCTATGAATGACATAACCTGCGTAGTTGATGCCCAAGCCGGTCGGGTCGTCGACGATGGTCCCGTCGAGATCGACCTTGACCAGATTCGACGCGCTGATTTCATCGAACAGCAAGCCGAAAGCGTTGATCAGGAAGTGCTCTTCCTTGCCTGGCACGCGCGCCGAAAAGTGCGTGTAGATGTGGTCGGTCCAGCGTTTCTGCGCCGCCAGACGATAAGCCGCCGCCAGCTTGACCCGTACCTCCCACTCTTCTGGCGATACACGCTCGCGGACGCTGCCGGACTGTTGGGACTGTAGAGGCAAGGGACTGACATTGCTCATGGGGCTGCTCCGTAAAAATGCGGGACCGACAGATGCGGTACATGTGGGAGCAGCCTAAACGCATAAGAAACCATTTAAAAAGCACATTTTAATCTAAGCTAATTATTAAATTTACTGATTTTGAAACCGGCAACCTGTTAGGCCTCTGAAATCAGTTAATGCATTTTTGTTCTATGTTAATCATAAAAAAATAGCATATTAAAAATAATCATTATGCTTATATCTCGATCAGCACAACAGCATCCCTACCCGACCCCTCTCCAGGCGGAGGTTAATCCTTAACAACAAAGAGAGTGACCGCCATGTCCACGATTCCTGAGCAGCAGGTCCAATCCCCTTCTCGCCAACAACCTGCACTGCAAGTAGTCAGGTCCCTGAAAGTCACCAGGCTGGAGCCCACCATCGGTGCAGAGATTGCCGGAGTGGACTTGACTCGGCCCATCTCGCCCCAACAACGCGATGAAATCCGCGCGTTGTTGCTGGAACACAAAGTGATTTTCTTCCGCGACCAGAACATCGACAGCGCGCAACAGATCGCTTTTGCCAAGGAGTTCGGCGAGCTGTACGAACACCCGACCACGCAAAAGAACGACACCAGCAAACCCTACGCACACTTGATTCAGGCCCAAGAGGCACGAGAGCTGTACGGTCCGAAAACAACGGGACGTTGGCACACCGACACCAGTTGGTTACTGAAGCCTACGTTTGGCGCGGTACTGCGGGCGGTGGACTTGCCGGAAGTCGGCGGCGATACCGTCTGGGCCGACGCCGGTGCGGTGTATCGGGCATTGCCGGATCAACTGCGCGAAGAAATCGACACGCTGTTTGTCGTCCACGACTTCAAAAAATCCCTGGATGCAGTGGGCTACGACTATCCGATCCTGGCCCACCCACTGGTGCGTACCCATCCGGAAACCGGCGAAGACAGCCTGTTCATCAATTTCTCGCAAAACCCTTCAGTGATCGGCTGGGAACCTGAGCGCAGCAAGCGACTGATCGAACGCCTGCTTCAGGCATTCAACAAGCCGGAACACCACGTGCGCTTCAAATGGCGCGAGCACTCCATCGCCTTCTGGGACAACCGCTCCACCCTGCACTACCCGGTCTACAACTACGGCGACTACCCGCGACGCATGGAACGCGTACTGATCGCCGACGATGATATTCCGCATCGAGTGCGGCGTCCGGCTAACGCATGAACCAAACATTCAAGCCAAGTGACTCCCTGTGGGAGCGCGGCTTGCCGGCGATAAGGCTGGACTCGGTTCACTTCAGACCGCGGTGAACTTATCGCTGGCAAACCATGCTCCCACAGAAGTGCGCGCAAGCAACATCTGCGAGCCCCAAGGAAGCCGTCATGCATAAAAGCAAACCCCTTCCCCAGTAAACTGACATCAGGAGCTTCACCCATGAGCGAATCACTGAATCAACTGTTGGCAGACCTGCATGCCGAACGCCTGGCCAACTGGGCACCGGAAGCCTTGCAGGTCAATATCAGCCAGCGCCAGACCCTGGTGGATGCCGCGCAACATGCGCGCTTTGTGCAGCGCGGCGATCCGATCCCGGACTTCCAGTTGCTCAACGTCGAAGGCGGTACGCTGACGCGTGAAAAACTCACGGCCTATGGTCCCGCAGTGTTGATTTTTTTCCGTTTCGCGGGCTGCCCGGCGTGCAACATTGCCCTGCCTTACTACCAGCGCCAGTTGTTCCCGAAACTGCAGGCATTGGGTGTGCCGCTGGTAGCCGTCAGCCCGCAAGTACCGGAACGGCTGATCGAGATCAAACAGCGTCATGACTTGCAGTTTCAGGTCGCGACCGACAAGGACAATACCCTGGCGCGGCAGCTGGGCATTCTCTACAACTTCGACGAAGCGTCGCGCAAAGCGGCTTTGAGCAAAGGTGGCGGCGGTATTGGCGAAGTCACGGGCACCGGCACCTGGGAATTGCCGCAACCGGCAGTGGTGGTGATCGGTCAGCACGGCGAAGTGATCTTTGCTGAAGTCAGCCCGGACTGGCTGGTGCGCACCGAAGCCGAGGTGATCGTACAGGCGGTCAGCGAAGCGCTGGGTGAACGCGAGGTACAGATCGCGGTTTGAGTTGAATGTGATTCCATGCCTGCCTGCAAGCTTGATCTTGTAGGACCGGCTTTAGCCGGGAGGGCGGTGTTTCTGCCGAAGACAATTTAGCGCATATCCTGACGTCCTCCCGGCTAAAGCCGGTCCTACAGGAACCGGCTCGCCAGCGATGACGTCAAGAGCCCCCTCAATAACCCCGCTTGAAATCCACCCGTTCAGCCAGTGGCTCGCCCTTGTGGAATCGCAGCAGGTTGCTCACGAACTGGTCGACAACATTACCCCACAGGTCTCCCGTAGCCGGGGAAACGTGTGGCGACAGGCGGATTTTCGGGTGGCTGTAGAACGGATGGTCGGCGGGAGATGGCTCCTTCTGGGCGACATCCAGCGTTGCCCGACTCAACTGCCCGGCATCCAGCGCAGCCACCAGTGCCTCCTCATCGACCAGACTGCCCCGTGCGATGTTGATCAGGTGCAGACCTGGCTTGGCGTGACTCAACAACTCGGCGTTGACCAGATGCCGCGTCTCCTCCGTAGCGGGGGCCGCGACGACCACATGATCAGACTCCGCAAACAATGCCTGAAGACTCTTCGCACGCTCGACGCCCGGCACATAGAACGGCTTGCCGGAATGGTTGGTAGCAATCACCCTCACGCCCAAAGCTTGCGCGCGAATCGCCAAGGCACTGCCAATCGCCCCAAACCCTACGATTCCCAGTACGCTGCCGCTAACCAGTTCTAGGGAATGCCGCTGCCACTGCGTGGCTTCGGATATCCAGACCTCGGGAAAGCGCTTGGCACTGGCAAGAATCGCCGCCAACGCAAACTCCGCTACGGCCACCGCAGACGTGCCACGGGCCGAGGTGACCTGCGGCACTTCAAACAGCCATTCCGGGTAGGTATCAATGCCGGAAGAAGACAGGTGAATCCATTGCAGGTTGAACGGCCAGCCCTCTGGACGTGGCGGCTTCTCACCACTGCCCGCGCGGAACACCGGGCGTGCCAGCAAAATAGTCGCCTCGGCGGGAATAGAGCTCGGCGCTCCGGTGCCAACCGGCACAAATGAGTACTCAGGCAAACGCTGACGCAGCAGCTCGTTGACCTCTTCGTCATGCTGAGTGGCGATTACGATCTGTGTCATGAAAACCTCGTGGCTAGAACGCGGGTGGCGCGCAAGGCCACCCGTTCATGGTCGACGGCCATGAGGCCGGATTGAGCATGAACATAAGCGTTGAATACAGGCTTGTGAAATGCCAATGCGATCTAACCTAATATTATTTTTTGTTATCACTTTGTTTTTTTACATCAGCATATGGCATAAATACGCATCTTCCGAGATGAACCCGGTCCTGTAGGAGTGAGCTTGATCTGGGCCGCATCCGGACGATGCGATGCGTCAGCGAAAATGTGTTGCCTGACCCCGGATGCAATCGCGGGCAAGCGCGCTCTTACCGCTGAAAAGCATCCCGGTACGGATAGTTATTTCATGTTTGATGAGATGTCGCGGACTCCTACAGAATCAGACTCGACCTCGAAAGCTAGCCGTGCCGATTAGCCGGAACGGGCAAGCCAAGGTGTTCGCGCAAGGTGTTGCCGCTGTATTCCTCGCGGAACAGCTTGTGCTTGCGCAGGATCGGCAGCACGCCGTCGATGAAGTGATTCAGGCCTTCAGGGAAGTAAGCCGGCATAAGGTTAAAGCCGTCAGCAGCCTCCCCCTCAAACCAGGCGATCAATTCATCGGCCACGGTTTGTGGCGTGCCGACGATGATTTTGTGGCCGCGGGCGCCCGCCGCCAGGTTGCAGATCTGCCTCAGGGTCAGCCCGTCCCGATGGGACAGGTCCAGCAGTAACTGAGCACGGCTTTTCATGTTTTGTGGCAGTGGCAAGTCAGGCAGCGGCTGATCCAGATCGAACCCGGACAAATCGTGGCCAAGACGGTCGGCGACCATCAATAAGGCGGCTTCCTGATCGGTCCAGCTTTGCAGATGATCAAAGCGCGCCTGCGCCTCGGCGGCCGTTGCGCCAAGGATCGGCATCACGCCTGGCATCACCAGACAATGTTCCGGTTTGCGGCCCTGAGCGACGACCTGACCTTTGAGGTCACGATAGAATTCCTGAGCTTCTGCCAGACCCTGCTGAGCGGTGAACACCACTTCGCCGATTCGCGCGGCCAATGCCATGCCCGGCCCCGACGATCCGGCCTGAATCAATACCGGATGACCTTGCGGCCCACGGGTGACGTTCAACGGTCCGGCGATAGAGAAAAACTCGCCTTTATGATCCAGCCCATGCAGCTTGGCCGGGTCGAGAAAGACGCCGGTATCCGGGTCTTGTACATAGGCATCATCTTCCCAGCTGTCCCACAGACCACGCACCACATCAACGAACTCTTCGGCGACCGCGTAGCGCTGGGCATGGTCAGGATGGGTAGCGCGGGTGAAGTTGGCGGCGCTGTCATAACCTGTGGTCACCACATTCCAGGCCGCCCGCCCTGCGGACAGATGATCCAGCGTGGCGAACTGTCGGGCGATGGTGTACGGCTCGCTGTAGGTAGTAGATGCCGTCGCGGCCAAGCCGATTTTTTCGGTGATGGACGCCAGTGCGCCGAGCAGTGCTACCGGCTCAAGGCGCACGATCATCGACGGGTGCTCCTTGCCATTGGTGACCAGTTTGTCGCCGAAGAACACCATGTCGAATTTGGCTCGTTCGGCAGCCAGGGTCAGTTGGCGGATCAACGGGAAGTTCTCGCTGCCTGCCTGGGCGCCAGGGTAACGCCAGCCCGCAGAATGATGACCTGCGGCCTGAATGAACAGGCCCAGGCGCATATGTCGATCAAGCTTGCTCATGAGTCAACTCGATAACGGGATGAATGGAAACCATCATGTGTCGGGTTGGCACTCGATGGGTCCCGGTGAAGTAATGGATAAAAAATCGGGATATGGAAACGGTTGTAACAATAGAACGAATTGATATAAGAAAATAAGATATCTAACTATTTTTATAATAAAAATAAATGATCCTGGCTGTCCACGTTTTGTTGCCCACGGGCCGCGATCAGCTTCTGCCGCCGCATTACAATGCGACGTCCTCCCGGCTAAAGCTGGTCATACGGAATAGCGCGGTCTCTATGGGGACGTGTTCGCGAGAGGCCACTGCTCTGAAAAAAACAGTGGCCTGCACAACGCCTCGCCAACAAGTTGGCTCCCACCGGGCAAGGTCTGTCTGGAGCAAGACAGAATCTGTAGGTACTCGTGCACTCATACGGAGAATGCATCAATTCAACCGAAACGGCGCTGGATCAATCGGCGAAGGCTGGTCCAGTATTTGCGCGGCGAGGAGTCTGGCGCTGCCCAGTGCCAGGGTGAAGCCCAGAGCCCCTTGCCCGACGTTCAACCACAGGTTGCTGAAACGCCCTGCCCGATCAATGATCGGTTTGCTGTGCGGGGTGCTGGGGCGTAGACCGGCCCAGGTCCGGGCTTGATCAAGGTCCAGTTGCGGGAAGGTTTCGGCAACCTGCTGCTTGAGCAGGGCAATACGTGCCGGGTCGACTTCGGCGCGATCCACGCCCATGTCTACCATCGCCGCGATACGCAGACGCTCACCCAGCGGTGCATAGACCACTTTGCGTGCGGCATCGGTCACGCTCAGCCTCGGCGCTTCGCTGCCCGCCGCCATGGGCACGCTCAGGCTGTAGCCGCGCAAACCATACAGCGGGAGTTTTACACCCAATGGACGCAGCAACGGCACGCTGAACATCCCGGCGGCGACCACCACAGCATCGGCTTCCAGGTCCCCCTTATCGGTGCGCACCGCCACCACCCGATGCCCCTCATGCACCAGTTCGCGCACTTGGGTTCCCAGCGCCAGAGTCACGTTGGGCATTTGCTCCAGCAAACCGCGCAGGCCCGTGCAAAAGCCCGCGCAGTCGGCCGTGGCTTCACCGGGGGTGTAGATGCCTCCGGCGAGCTCATGGCCGATACCGCGCAAGGTCGGCTCGAGCGCCACGCACGCCGCACCGTCGAGGATTTTTTGATCAGCGCCCAACGAGCGCTGCCAGTCAACCATGGGTTCAGCGCCCGCCAGGGCCTTGGCATCGCGATAGATCACCAATTTGCCGCTGCGCAACAGGTCGAATTGCAACGCGTGCTGGCTCAACAGTTCATCCAGCGAATCGCGGCTCAAGTACGACAGGCCGAGCATGTCACCAATGGTCCGGCGCACCGCCGAGGTCGTGCAACTGGCGAGAAACTCCGTACACCAGCGCCATTGCGCGGGGTCAAGACGCGGGCGGAAGCGCAAAGGCGAGTCGTCACGCAGCAGCCATTGCGGCAACTTGCTGATCACCGAAGGATCAGCCAAGGGCGCGACATAGCTGTAGCTGAGCTGCCCGCCATTGGCGAAACTGGTTTCCTGAGCGACCTCCTGATGGCGGTCCACCAGGGTCACCTGAACCCCTTGGTTAGCCAGATACCAGGCGCTGGTCAGCCCGACGACACCGGCACCTATAACAATTACCTGCACGCTGTGTCTCCTTTGGTTGATTAGCACGGGGTTATGGTTGACCGTCAAATCGGTACTGGCGCTGAAGGTTGGAGTTGGCTAGTTTCCCTGACTCACTTATCCCGCCAGGAGTCGCCATGAGCATCCAGAGAATTTCCGTCAACCCACGCCTTGCAGGCGCCGTTGTCCACAATGGTCTGGCCTGGTTGTCCGGCCAGGTGCCAGACGACCGCAGCCAGGATTGCGCCGGACAGACTCGCCAGGTGCTGGCCAAGATCGACGCCCTGCTCGCCCAGGCTGGCAGCGACAAATCAAAACTGCTCAGCGCGCAGATCTGGCTCAAGGACATCGACGCTGATTTCGCCGCCATGAACGAAGTCTGGAGCGAATGGCTGCCTGAAGGCGCAGCACCGGCCCGCGCCACCATCAAGGCCGACCTGGCCTCGCCGGATGTACGAGTGGAAATCATGCTGACGGCTGCCATCAGCTAACCACGCGCAGCGGCAGGCTGGCGTTTCAACAAACGTCCCTGCCGCCGGGTGACCTGGCCGCCTTCATAGCTCGGCACGCCATTGACTACCACCAGATCAATGCCCGGCGCCTGACGGCACGGATCGCTGTAAGTCGCGACATCCTCGATGCGCTGCATGTCCACCAGCACCAGATCAGCAAAACCGCCTTCGCGCAGTTCACCACGATCCTGCAAGCGGAAGCGTTTCGCGGACAGCCCGGTCATCTTGCGTACCGCTTCGGCCAGATCAAACAGCTTCTGGTCCCGGCAATAATGCGCCAGCACCCGTGGAAACGTACCCCACAGGCGCGGATGGGGATTGGGGTCATTGGGCAGACCGTCGGAACCGATCATCGACAACGGGTGCGCGAGAATCTGGCGTACGTCGTCTTCGCTCATCATGTGGTAGATCGCCCCGGCCGGACGCAAGCGCTCGGTGGCTTCCAGCTGCGACACACCCCACTGCGCGGCAATGTCTTTCAGTGTCTGTCTGGCCATTTCCGGATGCGGGTCGGACCAAGTGATGTAAATCTCCATTTTGCCGTCCACCCGCCACGCATCCAGGGTGGTGGAACTGGCTGCATAGGGATAGCAATCACAGTTACAGGGTTGTCCGGCGGCGGCTTGTTCCAGCGCGGCCAAGGCCAGTGGTGCACGGCCCCAGTTACCGGCCCCGGCGCATTTAAGGTGCGAGATCACCAGATCGGCACCGGCCTTGCGTGCGGTACTGAACGACTCCTCCAGAGAGTCCAGCAAACCTGCGTGCTCGTCGCGCATGTGGGTGGTATACAACGCACCTTCGGCACCGACAATATCCACCAGCGCCTGCACCTCAGTGGTCGGCGCCTGCTTCGCGTTGGTGTAAGCCAGCCCGGAGCTGAGGCCGATGGCCCCGGCGTCGAGCGCGCCCTGCAAGGCGCTGCACATGTGTTGCAGCTCATCCCGATTGGCCGGGCGATCAAAGCCGGGCATGACATTGCTGCGCAATGCGGTGTGGCCCACTAGTGCCGCGACGTTGACGGCGGGCCGGGCCTGTTCGACCGCAGCCACATAGGCCTGGAACGTTGGATAAACAAAAGCCTCACGACCACCCAGCAGGTTCATCGGGTCTGGCGGCACACCGGGCAGCGTCACCGGCGAGGCGCTGATACCGCAATTACCAACAATGACAGTGGTCACGCCCTGAGATATTTTGGCGAGCATGTCCGGCGTGCGAATCACGTTGGTGTCGTCATGAGTATGAACATCGATAAAGCCCGGCATCAGACAACGTCCGTTGCCGTCAATGACACGCTCTGCCGAGTGCCCGGCAAGATCGCCAATAGCGATGATGCGATCAGCGCAGGTTGCCACATCGGCCACGTAAGGCTCGGCACCGGTGCCATCGACGACCGAGACCTGCCGAAACAACAAATCAAAGGTCATACGCACGCCCTCTGACCAGTCACAAAATCCCAGCCCTTGCCCGGCACGGCATCCATCAACTGGCGGGTGTAGCTGTGTTGCGGATTACCCAGCACCTGCCCGGCAGGACCGTATTCGACGAGCTGACCGTGCTGCATCACCAGTACGTCGTCACACAACTGCGCAGCGACCCGCAGGTCGTGGGTGATAAACAAAATGGCCACGCCCAGACGTTGCTGGATATCGTCGAGCAGTTTCAGGACCTGAGCCTGCACGGAAACGTCCAGCGCTGACACCGCCTCATCGGCGACGATTACATCCGGCTCCATGGCCAGGGCGCGGGCGATGGCGATGCGTTGGCGTTGACCACCGGAAAACTGATGAGGGAAACGCTCAATGGCATCCGCAGGCAGCCCCACCAGCTCCAGCAACTGCTGACCGCGCTGCCAGGCCTCGGCGAAACTCATGCCGTAGTTCATCGGACCTTCGATCAGGCTTTTACCGATGGTCATGCGCGGGTTCAACGAGCGGTTCGGGTCCTGAAAAATCATCTGGATACGTTTGCGATGAGGCTTGAGCCCGGCCGAAGACAGCTCGGAAATGTCCTTGCCGGTGACTCGCACCGCACCATGCGTTGGCGTCAGCAAGCGCATTACGCAGCGCGCCACCGTAGACTTTCCGGAACCACTTTCACCCACAATCCCCAGCGTACGTCCGCGCTTGAGCAAGAACGACACTTCATGCACCGCCCGCGTGCCCGGACGCTGCTTGCCAAACCAGCTGAGCACACCGCCCGCCGCCGGGTAGACCTTGCCCAGTTCACTGACATCCAGCACCACCTGCGGGCTGGACTCCCGCCGCGACGGACGGGGCTTCAGGGCTGGCACGGCCGCCAACAACGCCTGAGTGTAGGCCACACGAGGCCGGGACAGCACGTCGTCGACAGTGCCGGATTCGACGATTTCACCATGGCGCATTACACAAACCCGGTCGGCGATGTCCACCACCACGCCCATGTCGTGGGTAATGAACAGGACGGCGGTACCATGCTTTTGCTGCAGCTCGCGGATCAGTTTGAGAATCTGCTGCTGCGTGGTGACGTCCAGCGCTGTTGTCGGTTCATCGGCAATCAACAGACGCGGCTCCAGAACCAGCGCCATGGCAATCATGATCCGCTGGCGCTGACCACCGCTCAGTTGATACGGATAGGCATCGTGGATGCGCTCGATGTCCGGCAGATGCACCTGAGACAAGGCATCCATGACTTTCGCCCGGCGCTGGGTCGCAGTCAGGCGGGTGTGAGTTTGCAAGACTTCGTCAATTTGCCGCCCGACACTGAGGACGGGATTCAGGGCGGTCATCGGTTCCTGAAAAATCATCGCCATGCTATTGCCGCGCAACGTCTTGAGGCGGCCATTGCTGACCGCCAGAACGTCTTCACCTTCGAGCAGGATGCGTCCGCTTTCAGCCAGAAGCGCGCCTTTGGGCAGCAGTCCCAGGGTAGCCAGAGAGGTCACTGATTTTCCCGAGCCACTCTCGCCGACCAGGCACAAGGTTTCCCCTGCGGCGATCTCGAACGAAATGTTGTGCAGGATCGGCTTGCCTTCGGCTGTGCTCACGCAAAGCTGTTCAACGCGCAGAACTTCACTCATGCCGCTCCCCTCTTTTTCATCCGTGGGTCCAGGGCATCGCGCACCGAGTCACCCAACAGGTTGATCGACAGAATGCACAGCGACAGCGCCAGGCCAGCCCACAACACCAGTGATGGCTTGAGCTGGAAGTACACCCGGCCCTCGGAAATAATGTTGCCCCAACTCGGAATTTCAGTACCGATGCCGGCGCCGAGGAACGACAGGATCGCTTCGGTCAAAATCGCCGAGGCGCAGATATAGGTGCCCTGCACGATCAGCGGCGCGACAGTCGTGGGCATCAAGTGACGCAGCAGAATCCTGAAGGTCGACGTGCCCATCAGCACGGCGGCCTCGACGTAAGGTTCTTCCCGTGCCGACAGCACCCGGGAACGCACCAGACGTACGACCTGAGGAATTTCCGGAATCATGATGGCGATCATCACGGTCCAGATCCCGGCGCTGCTCAGGGACACGATGGCAATCGCCAGCAGCACGCCGGGGATCGCCATCAGGCCATCCATGACGCGCATCAACACCGCGTCCAGGCCACGGAAATAACCCGCCAGCAAACCCAACGGCAACCCGATCAGAATGCTCAGGACGGTCACGCCGATACCGACCATCAGCGAAACCTGTGCGCCGTAGACAATCCGCGAAAACAAATCGCGACCGTAAGCATCGGTGCCCAGCCAGAAATCGGCGCTAGGCGGTTTGAGTCGATTGGCCGGTGACAAGGCTACCGGGTCGTGGTTGGCCACCCACGGCGCAAAAATCGCCATGGCAATGATCAACACCAGAACCACCAGTGATATCGCCGAAACCAGCGGCACCCGTGGCAGGCCGATCATGCGTCGCCGGGGTCCGGGCAGGGTCAGAGAAGCGGATTTGCTCACAGTCAGGCCCTCAGTAACGGATGCGTGGATCGCTGATCGCGTACGACAGATCGATCAGCAGATTGATGACGACATACACACCGCTGGTCAGCAGGATCATGCCCTGGATCACCGGGTAGTCACGGGCCAGCACTGCGTCGACGATCAAGCGCCCCAGTCCCGGAATGTTGAAGACACTTTCGGTCACTACGACGCCGGAAATCATCATGGCGAAGCCGGTGCCGATCACGGTGAGAATCGGGATCATGGCGTTACGCAACGCATGGCGAAACAGCACATGCACTTCGGACAGCCCCTTGGCCCGGGCGGTGCGGATGTAGTCTTCGCCAAGGACTTCGAGCATGCTCGCCCGGGTCATGCGCGCCACCAGTGCGATGTACACCGACGACAAGGTCAACGCAGGTAGAACGATGCGCTGGGCGAACGGCCCAATGCCGTCACTGATACTGCGAAATCCCTGGACTGGCAGCCATTTCAGTTCGATGGCGAATACCGTAATCAGCACGTAACCAATCACGAATACAGGCACTGAAAAACCGAGCACGGAGGTGGACATGACCAGATTGTCGATCCAGCTACCGTGTTTCCAGGCTGCCAGTACGCCCAGCGGCACGGAAATCAGGATGGTGAACATGATCGATACCAGCGCGAGGCTGAGGGTCGGCTCTACCCGTTGACCGATCATATCCAGCACTGGGGTATGGGCCATCAGCGAAGTACTGAAGTCGCCCTGCAGCAGTTGCGCTATCCAGACGAAGAATTGCCGGTACAGCGGCTGGTTCAGACCCAGGCTTTCGCGAATGGCCGCCAACTGCTCCGGGGTTGCCATGTCACCGGCAATGATCGCTGCCGGATCCCCCGGCGACAGCCGCAGCAACAGGAAGACGAACAGCGCTACCACCAACATGACCGGGATCGCCGCCAGAATGCGGCGAAAGAAGTAACTGAGCATGGGCTTGATCCGTTGTCTGGTACACAAACATGAAAATTCGCAGGACCGGCTTTAGCCGGTCCTGCGGGACTGCGCAGGTTCTGTGGGAGCGAGGCTTGCCCCGAGTTCAGCCTTCAATCCTTCTTCACATTCCAGAACACCGTCGATGGCCCTGGCAGCAGGCCGTTGACACGTGCACTCCAGGCCGACACGTCGTGGTACTGGCCAAGCGGGATGTAGCTCACCTGATCCATCGCACGCTTCTGGATTTGCACAGCAATTTCTTTCTGCTTGACCGGTTCAGTCGCCGTCGCGAACGCCACGCGCAACTCGTCCATCTGAGGATCGGTAGGCCAGCCGAACCAGGCGCGTTTGCCGCCCCCGTCAAGCATCGGGTTGACCACCGGGTTCCAGATGGTCTGCACGTTCCAATAGGTGAAGAACAGATTCCAGCCGCCCTGAGCGGGCGGGTTCTGATTGGCGCGGCGTGACACCAGGGTCTGCCAGTCCATCGGTTGCAGGTCGACCTTGAAGCCGACGTTACGCAAAGCCTGGGCCGCGACCACCGGTTGCGGTGCCTGGCTAGGGACGTCGGTGGGCTGCATGATCACCACCGGCGTACCGTCATAACCGGCTTTTTTGAGCAAGGCCTTGGCCTCTTCAGGATTGCCACCCTTGAGCAGCGACTCACCGCCCGCCTCGGTTTCGAGCTCCGTACCACAGGCGAAGACTGACGCGCACTGCCGGAAATACTTGGGATTGCCCACCAGCGCATCGAGCACGTCTTTCTGGTTCAGCGCCAGCATGGCGGCGCGGCGGATGTCCGGGTTGTCGAATGGAGGGTAAAGGAAGTTCATGCGCCCGCCGGTCATCGACCCCAGATCGCTGAGTACGCCGGTCTTGAGGTTGTCGTCCGCTTCGACCATGGGCAGCAGGTCGATGGGCAATTGCTCGATGAAGTCGATATCGCCGGAAGACAGTGCGTTGATCGCGGTCATGCGATCGGGCATGTTGATCCACTCGACCCGGTCCACATTGACGACCTTGCCACCGGCCGTACCGCTTGGGGCTTCTTTGCGCGGCACGTACTCTTTGAATTTTTCGTAAACCACGCGATTGCCGGGATCGAACTCGCTGGCGACAAACCGGTACGGCCCGGAGCCGGTGTAGTCGGTGACCATCTTGCCTTCCGGGGTGTTGGCAACCCGCTCAGGCATCATGAAGGCTGCCACCGAGGACGGTTTGGCAATCAGCGGCAGCACGTAGCCGAAGGGTTTGGCCAGCGTCAGGACGATGGTGTGCTCGTCGCTGGCCACCAGACTGGCGGTGTACTGCATCATCAACTTGCCGCCCACGTCGTAATGCGCCCAACGTTTCAGGGAGGCCACGCAGTCCGCCGCGGTCACTGGCTTGCCATCGTGCCAGAGCAGACCGTCGCGCAGTTTGAAGGTATAGGTCAGGCCGTCAGGCGACAGGGTCCATTCGGCCATTTGCGGCTTGGGCACGAAATGCTCGTCCATGGAGATCAGCGTGTCGTAGATCATGTAGCCGTGGTTGCGAGTGATCTGTGCCGTGGTGGCAATCGGATCGAGCACACGCAGCGAAGACGACATCACAGCGTGCAGGGTTTTCTCGGCCGACAGGGCAAAGGGAACATGCAGAGCGGCCATAAGCCCAACCGGCAATAACAGACGGGAGACCAGGGATCGGGATAATTTCATGCGCAACATTCCTTACAGAGAGCGAAGGTCGTGGGCGGCAGAATTCCTGTGTGAGCAATGGTGTAGAGCCGGGCGCCTCTGCGGGTGCCCTGGCGAGTTATCTGGTCATGAAAATCGTGAGTAAGCGGGCGCGGAGCCTGGTCTGGGCTGTATCCACAAGAGGCACTACATCAGCACCTCTAACGCGTGGTCTATGTAGAGCTGGCGAAAGCGCCGGGTGAGCTTGCCCGGCGTGCCGTCGCCGATGGCCTGACCATCAATAGTGACCACGGGATAGACGAACGAGGTAGATGAGGTAATGAAGGCCTCGGCGGCCTGTTTGGCATCGTCCAGAGAGTAAGCGCGCTCTTCGAGACGCAAGCCGGTTTCCCTGAGCAATGCAATCATGGCTGCGCGTGTGATACCGGGCAGCAAGGCGCTGGACAATTCGCGAGTCACCACCACGCCTTCCTTCGTGATGATGAACGCGTTGTTGGAGGTACCTTCGGTGATCATGCCGTCCTTCACCAGCCAGGCATCATCAGCGCCCATGCACTTTGCCTGTTCCTTGGCCATGCAGGCATACAACAACTGCGTGGTCTTGATATCGCTGCGACCCCAGCGCAAGTCCGGCAGACCGACGATGTTCATGCCACGAGCCGCCAGCGGACTGTCAACGACCACCTTGGCCTGGGTATACAACACCACGGTCAACGGATGGCCCTCGGCCGGGTACAGGAAATTGCGATCCTGTGCGCCACGGGTGACCTGCATGTAGACAAGGCCCTCGTCCAGCTGGTTGTGCTCGATCAGTTGCCGGTGTATCGCCAGCAACTCATCGCTGCTCAGGTCCAGACGCAGGTTCAGTTCGCCCAGAGAGCGCCGCAAGCGTGCGTGATGCAGATCGAAATCCACCAGCTTGCCACGCAACACCGCGGTCACCTCGTAAATACCATCGGCAAACATGAAGCCCCGGTCAAAGATCGAGATGCTGGCCTGGTTTTCGGGAACAAACTGGCCGTTGAGGTACACCGTACGCATGGATCGTCCTCTGTAAAGCTCATGACCTGTGAACGTGCACTCTTATGGGAGTGCAGCTTGTGTGGGAGCGAGGCTTGCCCGCGATAAGGGCATCACCGGTATCAGCTCTATCGCGTTCAGCCTTATCGCGGGCAAGCCTCGCTCCCACAGGTTTTTTTACGCAGAGCGTTTCACACCCGTCTGGCTGGTGATGATGCCGTAGTGCTCGATACGCCGATGACGGGCAAAGTCGAAAATCGTGGTCTTGCCGAAGTTGCACAGGTCCATGTCGCAACGGTGCGTGATGAGTTCGTCACCCTGCCCTTGCGCCCTTGCTACGACAAAGCCATTGGGGTCGATGATGACGCTGCCACCCATCAACGGAAAACCGTCCTCGACGCCGCCCTTGGCGACGCCCACTACCCAGGTAGCGTTCTGATAAGCACCGGCCTGCATGACCAGCTCGGAGTGGAACAGCCGATGCTCTTCGCCTTCACTGCGGTTCTGCGAATTGATCGAGGGGGTGTTGTACCCCAGCATCACCAGCTCGACACCTTGCAGGCCCATGACCCTATAAGTCTCCGGCCAGCGTCGGTCGTTACAGATGCACATCCCCATTACCGTGTCCTGACTTGACCATGTCGGGAAACCCAGGTCGCCCGGTTCGAAGTAGCGCTTTTCCAGGTGCTGAAAATCGCGTTCGGTATCGAACTCGACATGCCCCGGCAAATGCACCTTGCGGTATTTGCCGACGATGTTGCCCTGACGATCAGTGAGGATGGAGGTATTGAAATGACGGCCTTCGGCGGTCAGCTCGGCGTAACCGAACGAAAGAGCAATCGCATGCTCGCGGGAGTAATCGAACAGTGGTTGAGTCACGGCGCTGGGCATTTCGCGCTCGAACCAGGTATCGACTTCAGCCTGATCTTCCATGTACCAGCGCGGGAAAAAGGTGGTCAGGGCCAGCTCGGGAAAAACCACCAGTTCGCAACCCTGCTGCCGCGCCTGCTCAAGCAGTGCAAGCATGCGCTGGACGACGCTTTCTCTGCTGTCGCTTTTCTGGATTGCACCCAGTTGGGCACCGCCGATGACTATCTCTCGCATTGCGAATCTCCCCTGCCGACGCACCCTTACGCCGTGTCTGGGGCCATTGTGAAAAAGTCTGCGAGGGTTGTCGTATGCCAATACGTCGCCAATCCTTAACCCTTTGTTATGACGCAGCAGGCTATGACGCATCGAACAACTTGAAGCCTCTGGCACGCAGGGTTCCACGCAACTGCTCAACGAACGTTTGCGCCAGTTGCGCCAACGGCTCGCGGCGCAAATGCACAAGACTGACTGTCAGGCGCTCTTGCTGAAGAATTGGCAAAACAGCCATGTGCTGCATGCCGGAGGCGCGCCAGGAAATCTCGTCAACCACGGAAAACCCTGAACCATTTTTGACCAGCGCACAGGCGTGGTGCGGTGAATCCACTTCGATACTCGGCCGATAGGCCAGTCCGGCCTGCTCGAATGCGGGCTTCATGACATTGAAAAAAGGCGTATCGGAGGGATAGCCGATAAATGGGGTGCCCAGCAGCGCCTCCGGCAATTGCTCGGCCGGAACCCTCTCCAGGTCATGCCCTGCTGGACAGATCACCAATACACGAATGTCACTCAAAGGGATGGCGCGCAGATTAGGGTGATCGATGGGAAACAGTGAAACGCCAAGATCAGCCTGCTGATCCAGCAATCGATCACGCAACAGCACATGGCGCAGGCATTCCAGGCTGACCCGGATATCGTCGTTGCTACGCCGGAAAGCAGCCACGGCGTCCGGCACCATTTGATGCCCCATGCTCGGGCTGCTGGCGATACGCAGCACGCCATGGCGCTGCTGAACCAGGTCCAGCAAGGTGGTATTGACCCGCTGGATATTGCGATACACCGACTCGACATCAGTAAACAGCCGCCGGGCCTCCGGAGAGGGATAAAGCCGCCCCTTGACCCGTTCGAACAAGCGAAAGCCAATCCGTGCTTCGGTATGGGACAACATGCGGCTGACCGCTGGCTGGGAGACCAGCAGCAACTGGGCAGCGCCGTTGATAGAGCCGGTGATCATCACTGCGCGAAACACTTCAATCTGTCGCAGGTTCAGAGACTGCATTGTGCTGCTCTCTCCTTGCTTTTTTCTCGTTGAAAAACGTTTTTCCGTGCGAGATGTTGTGTTCGCCTGCAACCACTCGTCTTTCCAGCAAACGCATAACATAAGGTTAATCAGGTATAGCAATTAGTATGCCAAGCCACTAATTTACTTGAGAAAAACACTGACAGATCGTTTCACACACGGTAATAATGCCCGCACTTTTTTTCCGGAGCTTTCTGCCGTGGCCGTCCCGCAAGCTATCTTGCCGATCTTTCTGTTGATTATTCTGGGCTATTTTCTGCGCCGTCGTGGCACGCTGACAGCGGAGAGTAACAAGGCCTTCGGCGAACTGGCTTTCAAGCTGTTCATGCCCATGGTGCTGTTCATCGGCATGGCCAAAGCCCCGTTGCATGACGGCTTGAACACGACGATTCTCGCCGCCTACTTCATACCCGCGCTGATCATCTTTGCAGGGGTGAATCTGGTCGCTCACTGGCGCATCGGTCATCCGACGCCTTTTGGCCTGACCGCAGCGTTTGGTAATAACGGGTTGATGGGTATTGCACTTGTCGCCAGTCTGTTCGGCAATCCCGGTCTGGTGCTGCTGTTCACCATTCTGGCGGTGCACAGCCTGTTGTTGTTCAGCTTCCAGAGCCTTTACAACAGCCTTGCCGGTGATGAGCCTTTCAGTTTCAAGACCCTGATTGGCAGCCTCGCCAACCCGATGATCATCGGCCTGTTGCTGGGCGTGCTGCTTAACCTGTCGGGCCTGACAATGCCGCTATGGGCCGAGCACCTCACCACCTGGCTGGCCCAGGCTGCATTGCCCTGCGCCTTGATCGTGCTCGGCGGCAATCTCGCGGGTTACCGTCTGCGGCCCAGTATCGAAGCGGTCGGGATTACAGTCGCCAAACTCCTGATCATGCCGGTACTGGTGCTGGTGACTTGCATGATTATGGGGATTAGCGGCACACCACGGGCCGTATTGATGCTGATGGCGGCGACGCCTTGCGGACTGAATGTACTGGGCTTCTCACGGACGCAAGAAGACGTACGGAAAACCAGCTCGGCCATTTGCCTGTCGACGCTGGTATCAGCGGCAACCATGCCGATGTGGATGTGGGTCGAAAGCTGGGTTTGATCATTCTGACGTCAGCCTCTTACAAGCACTCCTGAGCAGCCTGTTCGAAACTGGAAGGCGTAAAGCTGGAAGCCAGCAATCGGCGCTCATAAAGAAACACTTTGCCGCCGGCCGGGGCTTTGTATGCCTCGATCACGTTGTCCGCCGCCACAGCGCTGGAAACCACGACCCGATAATGACGCTGGCTTTGCGACAGCGTCGGCGTGAACTTGCGGTCCTGCAATTTGGGCATCAGGCAGTCTGTGTACTGCTCAGGGGACTTCGCCGTCTGCAATACCAGCGTCGGCTGATTGGGAGCAGTGGTACAACCCGCCAGCAATGAAACGGCAACCGCAGCGGTGCAAACGAGAGAAAGGCGCATGGACAAAATCCTGAACGAAAAAAATCTGCCGATTGGGCAGGGTCTTCAATGCAGGGCATTTTCCGGATTTGCGGAGGAAACAGAAGTTGTCTGTCGTGATGGTGAATATTGCCCGGAGCGATAGTTCTGCGGCTGACCGGGATTCAACCAACGGGCTGCGGGAGATCGCCTTGTGTCCCTGCCACGGCAAACATGGATCCAAGGAGCTGCCGAAAGCTGCGATCGCGCTGTAGCAGAAGAAATGCTTCGCAGCCTCCGGCAGCTCCTACAGGACCAATGTTTGCTGGGCGACAGCGCGGTGCCAGGGACGCCGAGGATGCAGGGCTAAACCACCCCCCGCTCCTCCAGCATGCGCACAAACATGGTCAGGCTGCGGGACACTGTGCCTTTGCGCCACACCAGCCAGGTGCGCAAAAAGCGGAACGCCTCTGCCATCGGCCATACGCTGACCGTGGTGCAGCCCGGCATGCTCTGCAACATGCTGCGCGGCATGAGCGCCAGACCGGCACCGGCGCTGACACACGCCAGCATGCCGTGATACGACTCCATTTCAAATATCTTGCCGGGCACCGCAGCGTCGGCGGCGAACCACTGTTCGAAGTGGTGCCGGTAGGAGCAGTTGGAGCGGAAGGCGTAAATATTCTCGCCGCTGACATCCAGCGCTCGACTGATCGGCGCATGGCTGAGCGGCGCAATCAGCACCATCTCCTCCTCGAACGCAGGCACACCTTCAAGTGCGGGATGCAAAACCGGGCCGTCGACAAACGCCGCCACCAGTCGACCGGCCAGTACGGCGTCGATCATGGTTCCGGACGGCCCGGTGGAAAGATCCAGTTCGACCTTCGAGTACTGCTGGTTATAGGCGGCGAGCAATTCGGGAATCCGCACCGCCGCCGTGCTCTCAAGCGAGCCAAGAGCAAATGATCCCTGAGGTTCTTCACCGGCAACCGTGGCGCGGGCCTCTCCTACCAGGTCGAGAATGCGCCGTGCGTAATCGAGAAAACTCCAGCCTGCGGGGGAAAGACGCAACCGGCTTTTCTCCCGAATGAACAGATCCACGCCCAGATCCTGCTCCAGCTGTTTGATCCGGGTGGTCAGGTTGGAAGGCACGCGATGAATGTACTGCGCCGCAGCGCTGATGCTGCCCTGCTCGGCAACGGCCTTGAACATTTCCAGCTGAACCAGATCCACGCCATTCTCCTTTCGTGAAAGATACGCTCAGTATTATTCAGTTTTCATAAAAATAACAACGCCGTAACCTGAACTCATTCCCCACCCAGCAGGACGGTGCAATGACTACTATCTCCAGCGTTTCCCATGCCATCTCGATCAACCCAGCCAACGGCGAACAGATCGGCCATTATTCTTTTGAATCTGATTCCTCTCTGGACGCCACTTTGTCCCGAGCTTCCACTGGGTTCGCTACCTGGCGTAAAACCCCGGTCACTCAGCGCGCACAACTGATGATTGCGCTCGCCAAAGCCTTGCGGGACAACGCAGCCAGCATGGCAAACATGATCACTCAGGAAATGGGCAAGCCGATTACCCAAGCCCGAGGCGAAATTGAAAAGTGCGCGCAGCTCTGCGAGTGGTACGCCGAACACGGCCCAGCAATGCTCAGCGCCGAACCGACGCTGGTTGAAGGCGGCAAAGCGCAAATTGAATACCGCCCGCTCGGTCCGATCCTCGCGGTAATGCCGTGGAATTTCCCGGTCTGGCAGGTACTGCGTGGCGCGGTTCCGGTACTGCTCGCGGGTAATACCTATGTGCTGAAACACGCGCCCAATGTGATGGGCAGTGCTTATCTGATGCTGGACGCCTTCAAGCGCGCGGGTTTTACCGACGGGGTCTTTGAAATCATCAACGTGACGCCAGAGGGCGTTTCCAAAGCGATTGCCGATCCACGTATCGCAGCGGTGACGCTGACTGGTAGCGTGCGGGCTGGCATGGCGATCGGCGCGCAAGCTGGCGCGGCGCTGAAGAAATGCGTGCTGGAGCTGGGCGGCTCTGACCCGTTTATTGTGCTCAACGATGCGGACCTGGACGAAGCGGTAAAAGCCGCAGTAATCGGGCGCTTCCAGAACAGCGGGCAAGTCTGCGCAGCGGCCAAGCGCCTGATTATCGAAGAAGGCGTGGTCGAGGAATTCACCCGCAAATTCGTCGAAGCAACACGTCAGCTCTCGGTCGGCGATCCATTGCTGGCAGACACTTACGTCGGCCCGATGGCGCGGTTCGATCTGCGAGATGAGCTGGATGGTCAGGTACAAGCCACGCTGAAAGAAGGCGCGACGTTGTTGCTTGGCGGCAAGAAAGCCCAAGGCGCTGGCAATTTCTATGAGCCGACGGTTTTCGCCGATGTCACTGACCAGATGACCTCGTTCAAGGAGGAGTTATTCGGCCCGGTTGCCTCAATCATTACTGCGCGGGATGCCGAACATGCCCTGGCACTGGCCAACGACAGCGAGTTCGGTCTTACCGCAACTATCTATACCCGCGACGTTGATCGGGCACGCAAAATGGCTGACGAACTGGAAACCGGTGGCGTATTCATCAACGGCTACAGCGGCAGCGATCCAAGGGTAAGCTTTGGTGGCGTGAAGAAAAGTGGGTTTGGCCGCGAGCTGTCGCACTTCGGCTTGCGCGAATTCTGCAATGCGCAGACCGTATGGCTGGATCGTCACTAAGCATCTGGTACACCTTCTGCCGCCTGCGCCAACACACAAGCAATTTTAAGCCACTGTGGCGGCGAGGCGGTGTTTCTGTCTGACCGGCTGTATCTGTGGATTTACATAGACTCTGTGGGAGCCGGGCTTGCCCGCGATAAGGTTTCGGTGATGTGCCTGGAAGACAGCGGTGTCTGTATCGCGGGCAAGCCCTGCTCCCACAATGTTATGGATTAGCCTCGCAGGATTATCTGACTGAAAAACCATCACTTGCAGGAGTGACCGGGGTGGCGCTCCGCCTTGCTCGCGAAGCGTCTAATCAGGCTCTCAATAGCAAGGAGCAGCCCCCTGGTTGCGATTTTGATAAAAACCCGTTGCGCGGATATGCGCAATGAAAATCGTTTCAGCTCAGCACAAACCCCTGCCAGACGACGATCATGCACTTTGCGCATGGGCCATTCCTAAACGTCATAACCCTATATTTTCGTGCGTGGTAGTCTCGCGCCACTACGAATAGAAGATGCCTAGAATCAGGAAACGTCATGCCCAGAATTTCCCACTTGGCGCTGCGCCAGAATTTTCGCGCGCTGCTTGCTTCACAAACCTGCTTTGAAACCGCTTCTGTCTTCGATCCGATGTCTGCACGCATCGCTGGAGACCTGGGTTTCGAGGTTGGCATCCTGGGAGGTTCAGTGGCATCCCTGCAGGTATTGGCAGCGCCGGATTTCGCGCTGATTACCCTGACTGAGTTTGCTGAACAGGCCACCCGGATCGGCCGCGTTGCACAGCTGCCGTTCATCGCAGACGCCGACCACGGTTACGGTAATGCGCTGAACGTGATGCGTACCGTTGAAGAGCTTGAGCGCGCTGGCGTCGCGGCACTGACGATTGAAGACACGCTGCTGCCTGCGCAGTTTGGCCGAAAGTCCACCGACCTGATTACCATCGAAGAAGGCATTGGCAAAGTCAAAGCTGCCCTGGAAGCACGTATCGACCCCGAGCTGTCGATCATTGCCCGGACCAATGCCGGCGTGTTGCCGGTCAAAGACATCATCGAACGTACCAAAGCCTACGAAAAGGCTGGCGCCGATGGCATCTGCATCGTCGGGATCAGTGACTTCGAGCACCTTGAACAGATCTCGGAGCACCTCACCGTGCCGCTGATGCTGGTGACCTACGGCAATCCCAAGCTCAATGACTCGCAACGTCTGGCAAGCCTGGGCGTGCGCATCATCGTCAAGGGTCATGCCGCGTACTTCGCAGCGATCAAGGCAACTTACGATTCTCTGCGCGCCCAGCGCCAGGTGACGCACAGCACCTCGAACCTGAGCGCTACCGAGTTGACCCACACCTACACCCTGCCTGAGAACTATGTGTCCTGGGCTAAAGAGTTCATGGACGTCAAAGAGTGATCACGGCGTCAGGCTTAGCCTGACGTTCACAAGGGAAAAATGACGCTGCCTTTCTTGTAGGCGGCGTTCAGATGAACCGCAGGTTCCTGCGTTTCTGAGTCGAGCATCAGCCCGGACGTGATCACCCTCGCCCCGCAGTAATCAAAGATGCCGTGATCTATCTGCGTCCTCATGGCTGACGCATAGCCGTGACGCTCATAGGTCCCCGCATCTGCACCGCCGACTCCCACCAGATGCACCTCAAGGTCTGTGAGCTTCTTGATCAGGGTCGCCTCAGCGCTGAAGTCGAACGCCCAGCCATTGGAAAAGACCCGGTCTATCCATCCCTTGAGCAACGCGGGCATGGACCACCAGTAAACCGGATATACGATGATCAATGCGTCTGCGCGATCAATGCGTGCCTGCTCGGCTGCCACGTCGGCCGGGAACGGCCCTTCTTTTCGATGGACTGCGATATCAGCAGCGGTAAAGCGTGGATCGAACCCTGAAGCGGCCAGATCGACCAGCTCGACCGTATTGGCCGCGCTTGCATCGCTGATGCCTTCCGCAATGCGCCGGGCGATGCCGTAAGTGAGAGAGCTGGAATCGGGATGGCTGACGACGATGAGTGCGTGCATGGTAAAGCTCCGACGCTGGATGATTGCTGATGGATGTTCACAGCTATATACTTTTCGTACATTAAACTTAAGTTACCTTTGGTATATAAGCGTGTCAAGCCAGCCATCAGACGCAAAGCCTCGCCAACGCATGTCTCGGGAAGGTCGCCTCAGTCAACTGCTGGAAGTGGCATGGCAAATCGTTCGCGAGGAAGGCACGGAAAGCCTGACCCTGGGGCATCTGGCGCAAATCGCAGGGGTTACCAAGCCTGTTGTCTATGACCACTTCCCCACTCGCCCGCTGCTGCTGGCCAGACTCTATGCAGATTTTGATGTTCGACAAACCTCTCGCCTGGACGAAGCATTGCGCAACAGCGATGCGACCGTGCAGGCACGAGCGAGGGTCATTGCCGACTCCTACGTCGATTGTGTGCTGCTGCAAGGCAAAGAAATCCCTGGCGTGATCGCAGCACTGAGCAGCTCTCCTGAACTGGAGAAAATCAAACGTGATTACGAGCTGATCTTCATGGACAAATGTCGAGCCGCACTGGGAAGTCACAGCAAACCGAGCCAGATTTCGAATGCCCAGTTACGCGCCATGCTCGGCGCGGCGGATGCACTGTCCAATGCCGCCGCAGTGGATGAAATTTCCGCAGACGAGGCGAAGTCCGAGCTTTATGAAATTATTCTGGCCATGACTGAAAGAGCTCATTAAGTGAGAACCCAATGATCAACGTCACAGAAGCATCTATCGCGGACCTGCGCGCCGCGCTTGAGTCAGGCCAGACCACAGCCGTCGAGCTGGTCGAGGCGTATCTGGCGCGGATTGACGCTTACGATGGTCCGCAGACGCCTACCGCACTGAATGCAGTAGTGGTTCGCAACCCTCAAGCCATTGCCGAAGCCCAGGCATCCGATGCACGTCGCGCTAACGGCAAGACGCTTGGCCCGCTGGACGGCATTCCCTACACGGCCAAAGACAGCTACCTGGTCAAAGGCCTCACCGCCGCATCGGGAAGCCCTGCATTTGTCGATCTGGTTGCTCAGCACGATGCCTTTACTATTGGCCGACTTCGCGCCGCCGGGGCGATCTGTCTGGGCAAGACCAATATGCCGCCGATGGCTAACGGCGGCATGCAACGTGGGGTCTATGGCCGTGCCGAGAGTCCTTACAACGCTGACTACCTGACCGCCCCGTTTGCTTCCGGCTCATCGAATGGCGCGGGTACCGCAACCGCCGCCAGCTTTGCCGCCTTCGGTATGGCTGAGGAAACCTGGTCCAGTGGCCGAGGCCCTGCCTCCAACAACGGCCTTTGTGCCTACACCCCTTCGCGCGGAGTGATATCGGTGCGCGGCAACTGGCCGCTGACGCCGACCATGGACGTTGTGGTGCCTTACGCCAGAACCATGGCTGACCTGCTTGAAGTGCTCGATGTGATCGTTGCAGAAGATCCCGACACCCGTGGCGATCTGTGGCGGTTGCAGCCTTGGGTAGAGCTTCCAGGGGTGGCCGCGGTGCGCCCTGTTTCCTATGCTGAACTTGCCGCAGACGCACAGACGCTCGCCGGCAAACGCTTCGGTGTGCCGCGTATGTACATCAATGCCGATCCGCTGGCAGGTACGGCGGAGAAACCTGGTATTGGCGGCCCGACCGGGCAGCGCATCATCACCCGCCCCTCCGTCATCGATTTATGGCAAGAAGCGCGTAAGGCGCTCGAAGCCGCTGGAGCTGAAGTCATCGAAGTGGATTTCCCGCTGGTGTCGAACTGCGAAGGTGATCGTCCCGGTGCGCCGACTGTGTTTACACGTGGGCTGGTTTCCAAAGAGTTCCTGCATCACGAACTATGGGATTTGTCGGCCTGGGCGTTCGATGAATTCCTGCGCGCCAATGGCGACCCGGCGCTGAATCGTCTGGCCGATGTCGACGGGGCGAAAATCTTCCCCCACGACCCAGGCACCCTGCCCAACCGTGAAGACGATCTGGCTGCTGGCATGGATGAATATGTGCGCATGGCCGAGCGCGGGATCACGCCCTGGAATGAGATTCCCACTTTGCCGGATGGCTTGCGCGGACTGGAGCAGACGCGTCGCATCGATCTGGAAGACTGGATGGAAGGTCTGGGCCTTGATGCGGTGCTGTTTCCAACGGTGGCCGATGTGGGTCCGGCCAACGCCGATGTCGACCTGCAATCAGCCGATATCGCCTGGAGCAATGGCGTGTGGGTAGCCAACGGAAATCTCGCTATTCGCCACTTGGGAGTGCCGACCGTCACCGTGCCAATGGGCGTAATGGCCGATATTGGCATGCCGATAGGGCTTACGTTTGCAGGACGTGCGTATGACGACTCGAACCTGCTGCGCTTTGCTTCGGCATTTGAATCGATGGGCAGTAAGCGGATGATCCCGCCAAGAACGCCTACTTTGAAGTGATGGCATCCGCGATCAGGCCTGGACTTGCCCCATGAGGACTGTCTGAGTCTGGCGCCCTTGCACACTCAGCCCGCGAGACGGGCTGAGCTCTTGTCCGTGTTGGCTGCGCAATGTTTGAGCAAGGCTTTGATTGAGCCGCGAACATTACGCTTGCCCAGTTCCTTGGCTTTAAACCAGCGGCAGTCATCAATCTCGTTGGATGCTCGCGGCTTCTGGTGTTCTGCACGCTGAGCCTCGAAGAGGAAGTGAACGACTTTGTCGTCCTGGTATTCCGAAACGTAGGCAAGCTGATCGAAGGTCAACCCGGTCTCTTCTGCCATTTCACGCATGGCAGCCTGCAACGGTGTTTCGCCCTGCTCGACGCGGCCACCGGGCAGGTTCCATTTGGCGTTGCGCTTGCGAACGAAAAGTATCTCGCCGTGATGACGGCAAATCACGGTGGCACGTCTTTTCAGGCTTTTATGCCCGGAGGTTGCAGCTTCCGTTGCACCCATGGTCGTTCCTTCAAAACGTTTATCTATCAGAAAGCCAATGCGGCAAATGCTCTTCGACGACTGTGCGCCATGCTTGTGTCGATATGATGACCATTGTGGTCGCTGGGAAGTTCAGCTACGAGCGCTCCATAAAGCAAACATGCAAACCCGCCACCTGATTCCGGGGGCTGTGCTCCCGATTCTCTTTCTGGAGCCCATCCGTCATGATGCGACGCGATGCCAAAGTCGAAAAGGTCTACCCCTCCCCCAACCGGTCGAAGTTCAAAGCCTCTAAAGGGTGTGGAAAAATATAAAATGAAAAAATTCTCCTATAACGAAAATATTGATGCATTTGAAATATCGGAACATTTCTTTTTGGAGGGTTTAAAACAGGCCCAAAAAAAAGGCCATAGAAACATCAGAATCATGAGAGATAACGCTGTCGTCCGTTCAACCGTGCTGGACTTGAGCCCACTCGCACTTAGTGATTCAGTAGAAACTCTCAATATCTCGCAAGAAATCAACCTTAACAAGGTTGATTTCTCACCACTCTACACATGCTCGTCTTTAAGAGCGTTAACAATTTCATACCTGAAAGATGCATTAGACTTTGCAAAGCTTACTTCGCTGAAAACGCTATACATTATGAAAGCACAGGACAAAATAGAAAGCTTGCACATTAGCAATGTCAAGGACTTATTACTCGCAGGTATAAAAAATAAAGACCTGACCTTTCTTCTGGCGCCAAAACTCGAAACGCTAAGGGTCAGTGGAGGCAACCTGGAGTCATTCGAAGGTTTACAGACAAGTAAAATTCTTGTCGATGTTGAGATAGGTCACTGTGCCAAACTTATTGACATCAGCCAATTAAGCGAACTCACAGAGCTGAAGAAACTCTCCATAGAAAAATGCAAGCACATAAGGGATTATTCGTTTCTCTCTGGCAATAATACATTGGAAAAATTTTTTGCATCCGAACTGGATTCACTCAGTTTCATCCCAAGCCTTAAGAAAATTCAGTCCGTAAAATTCTGGGAAGTCAAAGGCGGAGATTTACAGCCGTTGTTAGATTCAAAGACGCTAAAGCGTGTTGATTTTTTCCCACAGAAGAAAAATTATACGCATACCAAAGAAGAAATTAACAATCTACTTCAACGCTAGACCCAAACATGCGACCAGACGCCTACATCTGTAGAAGATTACGAAGCCCTGCTGCCGTGGAACTGCTCACCAGAGATACCTCGCTTAACCAGCCTTATTTTTTGACAGGTGGGGTTAATAGCGCGGATACCTTCAGCTTTCAGGTCGGGATGTGATCTCTGAGCTGGCCCCATAACTGTAGGAGCTGCCGAAGGCTGCGATGCATTTCTCCCGATACACCGCGATCGCAGCCTTCGGCAGCTCCTACAGGCCCTATGTTTGCCGCGAGACAGCGTGGTATCAGGTACACCGGGGCGGCTCTCATCAAACAACACGTAACTATCTGAATTCACAAATAATCGGTGGGACCGAATTCATTCGGGAAGAGGCCATTACATCTGCCGCATTTTTATCGCCAGGAATGCCGCCTTCCCGGATGAAGTGGAGCGCCACCCCGGCCGTTCCACCAGCCCTCTGTTTGCTGTGCGACAGCGTGGTGTCAGGGACACAGGGGCGACTCCTGCAGGCCTATCGTTTGATAAGCGGCTGCGGTAACACATTCATCTCAATGTCACTGGCCTGTGCAACGCTGAAGCTAGTGTATTCGCCCCCATTTTTGAGGTATGCCCCATGAGACTCGCCTCCTACAACGTCGAAAACCTGTTCAATCGCGCCAAGGCGATGAGTCTCGATGGGTGGGCGGAAGGCAAGCCAACGCTGGAGCGCTTCGCAAAACTCAATGCGCTGCTGGGACAGGAAACCTACTCCGTCGCCGACAAGACAGCCATGGTGAAATTGCTGGCCGAACTCGGGCTCAGCCGATCAGACCGCGGCCCATTCGTGATGCTTCGGCAAAACCGCGGCAACCTGGTCAAACGGCCCCGTAACAGTGAGATGACAATCGTCGCCAATGGCCGTGCGGACTGGACCGGTTCGCTTGAACTGATTCAGGCCCCGGTTGACGAAGAAGCCATGCGTAATACCGCCAGAGTGATGATTGATCTGCAGGCAGACGTACTGGCAGTGGTCGAAGCGGAAAGCAGGCCAGCCCTTCGTGACTTCAATGCAGAAATCATCAGCGGGCTCGGCGGCGATGTGTTCAGCCATGTCATGTTGATCGACGGCAACGACGAGCGCGGCATTGATGTCGGAGTCACGACCAAGGCAGGATTCCCCATCGGCCTCATGCGTAGTCACGTTGACGACAGCGATGACGGAGGCCAGCTGATTTTTTCCAGGGATTGCCCGGAGTTTTACCTGTCCATGCCATCCGGCGCGCGACTTGTGTTGCTCGTCAATCACCTGAAAAGCAAAGGCTACGGCAGCCTCACCGACTCGGCGAAAAGACGGCTTGCCCAGGCCACCAGAGTGAAGGAAATCTACAACTCGCTCATCGAGCAAGGCGAACAGTATGTCGCCGTGGTGGGCGACTTCAATGACACGCCAGACAGCGACGCGTTGAAACCGCTGCTCCAGGACTCGACCCTGAAGGACGCATTTACCCATGAGCATTTCAACGACGGCGGCTATCCCGGAACGTACGGCTCGTGCAACGCCTCCAACAAAATCGATTACCTGCTGCTGTCTCCGGAACTGTTCAAAAAAGTCAGCGCTGGCGGGGTTTTCCGCAAGGGCATGTGGCCAGGCTCCAGGCCTGTACGCTGGGAAACGTACCCCGAACTGACCCGCAAAGAGAATGCGGGTTCTGACCATGCGGCGGTCTGGGTTGATCTGGATATTTAATTCGAGGAGCAACGAGGCAATACCTGATCAATCAACTTTCGAGATTCAAACGCTCCGACATCTTGACCAGCGTCGCCAGGGAATCCGCGCCCATTTTCCGCATCAACGCGCCACGCCGAACTTTCACGGTTATTTCGCTGACCCCCAGTCGTGCAGCCACTTGCTTGTTGAGCAGCCCCTGAACCACCAGTTCCATGACCTCTCGCTCGCCGTCATTCAGATTGGCGTGGCACTGCTTCAACTGATCAGTCCGGGCCGCCGCTTCACGGGTTTGCTTGTCCTGACTCAAACCCTGGCTGATGGCGTCGAGCAGATCCTGCTCACGGAACGGCTTGGTCAGAAATTCGATGGCGCCCGCCTTCATGGCTTTTACCGACATGGGGATATCGCCATGCCCGGTGATAAAAATCACCGGCAGTGAAATACACAGTCGCGCCATTTCTCGCTGGAAATCCAGCCCGCTCATCCCCGGCATACGCACATCCAGCACCAGACAAGCGGGCACATCGGGCAATGTGGCGTCCATGAATTCGCGAGCGGAACCGAACGTCATGCACCCCAGACCGACCGACGCCATGAGGTCTTCCAGAGACTCACGCACCGAGCGGTCGTCATCGACGATGTAAACCATGTCGGCAGCGCTTTCAACGGTAATCTCAGGCATCGGGTTCTCGGGCAATAACGGGCAGCGTGAAGTGAAAAGTAGCGCCAAACGGTGAATGGGTCGAGGCCCAGATCCGGCCATCATGGGCTTCGATAATGGAACGGCTGATGGGCAAACCCATTCCCATGCCTTCTGGTCGGGTCGTGTAGAAGGCGTCGAACACCCGCTCACAATCGCGCGGCAACAGGCCGTTGCCTTGATCGGTAATCGAGAAGCGCAGTTGCTGGGGCGATTCAAGCACCACATTGCATTCCAGCGTTCGCCGCTCGGGACTTACCTGACGCATCGCATCAACCGCATTCATGGCCAGATTGAGGATGACTTGCTGAATCTGCACCTCGTCAGCCAACACGGGAGGCAAGCCTTCTTCGACTTGCACGTGCAGCGCGATCTCCTGCTCAGCCAACTCCCCGGCGATCAACCGCAGAGCCCCTTTGACGGTATCTTCGACGTTCAACCACTGCTTGGTCGGCGCCTGATGCTTCGCCAGGCTGCGCAGCCGGGCGATGATTTCACTGGCGCGATGTGTGTCTTCGATGATGCGCTCCACCGCCTGCCGGGCTTTCGGCAGGTTGGGAGGATCCGCAGCGATCCAGCGCAGACAGGCGCTACCGCTGGTGGCTGTGGCCGCCAGTGGCTGGTTCAACTCATGGGCAATAGAGGCGGCAAGCTCGCCCAGTACATTGACCCGGGCGACATGCTCCAGGTGCGCGCGGGTCTCGTGTACGGCGCGAATTGCCGCCGACAGACGCAACGCCAGCCAGGTCGTGCAGGCAATGGCCGCGAGGCTGATCAGCACATTGACCAGTCCCGACTCCGTATCGCCAAAGCGCGTGAACCGGTAACTCAGAATCGTCAGTACCATACAGACGAGGGACACCCCCGCCACCGCCCGCGCGGGCAGAAACCTGGCGGCGATCAGCACCACGATGACTTGAAAGACCCCGACCGCAATTTCAAGATCGGTGACCGTATCAATTGCAGCAATCCCCAACGCCAACGCGAACAACAGGACCAAACGAAGCGTTAATCGAGTCCGTCTCACTGGATCACCATCGCGCATTACCCCATCAGGATTGCAGACGCAGAGTGTATAGCGGCCCCCGTCGCCTGTTCACTGAAAACTTCAACCCACTCAGGACGGGTTGTCCAGACTGAACTGGTCAGCCCCGTCGTCATAGGCGAAAAGCTCGGCATAGCGTCCCCACTGGGTCACGCAGTCCAGCGTAACGGCCGCATCGCTTTCGGACATGAAATCTTCCAGCTCATCACGAAAGCGTCTGGCTGGTGCCGTGCGCCCCGGACGATCATCCAGTACCCGACGGATATGGCTGACCAGCGGCACATACCTGAGCAGGTGCTGGGCAAACAACTGTTTGCGCTCATCCACATCCGACTGGGCGTAACGTCGGCCCGCGGGCAGCAGCGTGATATCACCTTCGCGCATTTCGGCAAATCGCATCAGTTGCAGCACTTCTGCCAGAGAAAAAAGATCACCCGACGTGGAGCGCAATGCCGTGGCCAGTTCACGCAGATCGGCCTGCCCGCCATAGGGAGCATTGTCCACCGCCTCGATCAGACCCGCCAACGCGTTGGTGGACGTCAGCGGCAAGACCATGCCGATGCCGTTGCCTGCAAACAGGCTCTCGCGTTGCGCATGCACGGTAGTGCCGCCCGCCATGTGCACGTAAATGCTTTCGACCAGCGCCTGAAAAGCTGGGTCTGTACGGTTGCGCGGCTGGGCGAGATCAACCTTTACCTCGCACATGATCCGCCCCGGATTGGAGGACAGAATCAGGATGCGATCACACATCAAGACCGCTTCTTCAATGTTGTGGGTGACCATCAGGATCGACTTGATCGGCATCCGGCCCTCGCTCCAGAGGTCGAGCAAATCCGTGCGCAGTGTTTCAGCGGTCAACACGTCCAGAGCGGAAAACGGCTCATCCATCAACAGAATATCGGGGTTGACCACCAGCGCGCGGGCCAGGCCGACACGCTGGCGCATGCCCCCGGACAGCTCTTTGGGGTAGGCACTTTCAAACCCGTCGAGGCCGATCATATCGATGGTCGCCAAGGCCCGCCTACGCCGCTCTGGCCCTGCCACGCTCAATGCCTCCAGGCCGATTTCAACGTTCTGAAGGACGGTCAGCCAAGGGAACAAGGCAAAGCTCTGGAACACCATCCGCACCGAGGTCGAAACACCCGGCGTATTTGCCGGGAACGCCACCACACCGGTGGTGGGCGACACCAGCCCGGCGATGGAGCGCAACAGTGTGGATTTCCCGGACCCGGACCGCCCCAGCAGCCCGATGACCTCGCCGTCGTTGAGACGCATGGCGACATCATCCAGCACCACGCGCTTGGTGCCCCCGGCAGTGCCGTAAACATGACCAAGTCCCTGCACGTCCACCAGACAACGTTTGTCGACTACTTCCATTGGAATACCCTCAATCAATTCGAAGCCGACGTTCGGCAAAACGGTACAGCGGACGCCACAGCAGGCTGTTGAAACCGACCACAAACACGGACATCACAACGATACCCAGCGCCACCCGCTGGAAATCCCCCGCCGTCGTTGCCTGAGCAATGAAAGAACCCAGCCCCGACGCATACAGATGATCGCTGCCCCACGACACCGCCTCGGCGACGATGCTGGCGTTCCAGGAGCCACCGGCAGCCGTCAAAGCGCCGGTCACGTAATAGGGAAAAACCCCCGGCAGCACGACCTTGCGCCACCATTGCCAACCCCGCACACGGAACACCCGTGACGCTTCGAGCAAGTCAGTTGGCAAGGCACTGGCACCGGCGATCACGTTAAAAAGGATGTACCACTGGGTACCCAGGATCATCAGCGGCGACAGCCATACATCCGGGTTCAGCTTCAGGGCGACAATCGTGACCACGGCAAACGGGAACAGAATGTTTGCCGGGAACGCAGCCAGTAATTGCGCGACAGGCTGCAAACGCTCTGCCCAACGCGGATTCAGGCCGATCCAGACACCGACGGGCACCCACACAAGACTGGCCAGGACGATAAGTACCGCCACACGCGCCAGGGTGGCGAGCCCCAGACCAAACACATTGACCACCTCCTCCACGCCCAGCGTGGTGCCGATAAAGCACGCCAACTGATAGATGCCGGTCATGCACGCACTCACGACCAACGCTATCCACGCGAGATCGAGGTAACGGTGCAACCGGGCATTGATCGTGAAGCCAATTTGCGCCAGTCGGGGCATCCGCACTGCTGGAATCCAGTCACTCACGCTGCGCAGGGATGCAAACAAAAGCGGCACAAGTCGTGTGGACCTGAACAGGTCGTAGACCCGTGATCGCGGACGTTTATGTGAAGCGGTCTGTTCAAATCGAAACTTGTCCGCCCACGCCACGATCGGCCGGAAAAACAACACGTCATACAGAACGATCACCCCGACCATGGCCAGCACCGCCCAACTGATTGCGGCGATATCCTTCTGCTGAATCGCGAGCGCCAGCCATGAACCGATACCCGGCAAATTGACGGTGCTGTCCCCGACCGTGATGGACTCGGAGGCCACGACGAAAAACCAGCCGCCTGACATGGAAATCATCATGTTCCACACCAGCCCCGGCATCCCGAACGGCAGCTCGACCTTGATGAACCGCTGCCACGGCGAGAACGAAAACTGCCGACTGACATCGTAAAGGTCGTTAGGCACGGTCCTCAGGGATTGGTAAAAGCCGAAGGTCATGTTCCAGACCTGACTGGTAAAAATGGCAAACACCGCCGCGCACTCCAGCCCCCACTGGCGGCCCGGAAAAATGCTCATGAAGAACACAACCGTAAACGTCAGGAAACCCAGCACCGGCACCGACTGAAGAATATCCAGCGCCGGTAAAATAACCATCGCGGCCCTGCGGCTTTTAGCGGCTAGTGTGGCGATAACAATCGAAAACACAAACGACACAAACAACGCGGCAAACATGCGCAATGTGGTAAGCAAGGTATACGAGGGCAAGTGCGCCAGATCGAGTGAAACAGGCGCAGAATCAAGGACGCTGAGTGGCTGATTCATTTGTCCGGCACTGTAAAAAACAAACAGCGCCAACAAAGCGATCGCGGCGACCAGCATGCCCTCGGCGAGCAAGGATGCAGCGTGAGGTTGTGCCGGTTTGTTTACCGGGCTTCTCAGGGATAAAGGCAGGGAGAAACGCATAAAATAGCCTCTGTCGTGCGGCCCATACGTCTGGCATCCACCTTGTCAGATGAAGCAAACGCATGAAGCACCTCGATCCAGTCATCAGGTTTGCTTTACTGGGGTAAAGCATAAGGACTGACGTTGATCGGATCGACAGAAACAAAGGACGTTAAAGTATACGTTGGTATATCAGGTGCGCGTGCTGACGACTCATGTATTGTTAGCTGCGTAATTGCATGGGCCTGACCAGTGATCGAGTTGCCAGGCTAATACATTTGAGGCAACCTGAGTGAAAGAATCAGCACTGCCAAAGGCATGCAACACTTTCACTACAGCAGTGAAAACCACTTATCGAATTAGATTAATACCCGTTATAAAGGAGTCGAAACATGACAGACGATACTCAAGAAGTTAAATCGATTATTTTATGCGAACAATATCAATCAATAGTAAATTCTATTAAAAAAGCCACGAATATAAAAACACATGAAGACTACAACGATATCCTGGCATCAATGGACTCAAAAAGATTTGCGCTATCAGGCTTGTCCTATGGTGAGGTAATGGAAAGCTTAAAAGACGAGCTCTCCTTATTGACATACTCAATTAACAAATTCAAAAACATACAAAAAGATATTGAACAGGACGGGTATGAGCCAAGCACGCTCATCAAGTCCCATGGCTATGCACAAGGATTTCTCCTGGCCAACCTCATGGAGTTTGAAATCGCTAAGCGAGGGCATAAAGAGCTTGAGCAATACCTTAAAGCCTCTCGCATTCCCGGCTGGAAAAATTATGCTAAAGAAGTCTTGAGCTTCATGCCTTGAGAAGCTTTTGCAGCTGAATGGCTTAATCATACTGATCCCAGCCATGCCCCATAAATCCTGAGCATGACCGATCAGCCTCTTAAAACCATTGAAGGCATTCAGCATCTGGCCCTGTCACGGGGTAGATGGTGTCTGTCCAAACTCTACAGGCAACTCAACCGGCTTGCGATTAGTAATCCCGAACGGAATATGAACCGACGGTGCCACGGCACTGGCGGACTTAAGGTGCCCGGATTGGTCATCGAAGAAGATATGCGGCTTCAAAACGGCGAGCACCTTGCCCTTCTCGATTCCGCCCAGAAAAAACGCGTCGTTGACCATCACGCCCCAGCTCTTCAGGGTATTCAGCGCGCGCTCATGTGATGGGGCGCTTCGGGCGGTAACGATGGAAACCCTGATCCGGTTTTCATAGTCAGGGTTGAGCTTTTTGTGCTCCTCCTCAACAGACTGGATCCTCGCCATCCGGACCATGAACTCTTTCAGAGGGCCTGGGTTGTGCGGCTCCATGGCGTTTTTCACTTCATGGGCATGGAATTCCACCAGACCGGACGATTGCATGACGGTCTCGGCTTCATCCCCCGCCAGCACCCCGTCAAAGTCGAAGGCGATGCGCAGCGTCTTGTCGTCTTCATCGTCATCAAACTGCGAATCCAGCACCTGCCCAGCCGGATGCCCGGCCTTGATCGCAGCCTCGACGTCAGCCTTGTTGCCCGACAGAAACAACGCAATGTTCAAGGCCGGAATGTATTCGTACGGCGACCGGCCCTGCATGAAAATAGCGCGGGTCATGCCCAGGCCGTAATGCTCAATGGTCTTCATCACCCGCAACCCTGTGTCCGGGTCATTTCGGGATAACAGCACCACTTCGACCAGTGGATCGGACGGGTCTTCACACAAGTCATTTAGCGACAGCAAACGTTTGATGAAAGGATAAGCGATCCCTTTGGGTAACGGATTGTTCAGGTTTTTCTCCTGAAACTTCCGGTACTCCTCCTCCCCCTGGCTGCGAAACACCGCGTCCGAGTCCAGCAGATCAAATACCGCGCTGGAGGCGACACCGATGACTAAACGATTTTCCAGCTCGTAGGGCATTGGGGGGCTCTTGGTTAATTAAGTGGGGGCGATGGCGAGATAGTTGAGGGCAGTGTACCGGATGATATGCCTGCTCTACGATCCGTCGTCGAGGATGCGATTGAGCAGGACTTAATCCCGGCTGCTGCAACGTGACATATCGGCCAAGCTCATTTCAATGGCTTGCCTCGTGTAGTTCATGCAGCTACCGCGTCGAAATATTCAGGCATTGGGCTGCTGATTGATGGAATCAAAATACGAAACTGTGTCCGAGTTCTTTCTCCATCCACTCTAGGAAGCGCCTGACCCGAGGAAAGCTGGAGTGAGCCTTTGGAAAAACCAGATGATGGGCGGCTACCGGTGAACTCAACGCTTCAGGCGCAACCTCAACCAACGTACCGTTGGCGATGTACTTTTGGGCCAGAAGCGCGCTTTCCAGCGCGAAACCCAAGCCGTGGCTCGCCGCTTCAAGGGTCATGTACGAGCGATCAAAACTGAGCGCATAAGGCTTCTCCGGGCGTGCCAAACCGTGCTGCGCGAACCACTCTGGCCAGCGAAGCAACGTTGCTTCAGAAAGGATCAGATCCTCGGCAAGAAGATCAACTGCTTTGCTGACAGGGCAGCGCGCGAGCAGCTTGGGCGAGGCCAGCACCATGAAACTCTCGTTGCGTACCGTGCGAACTTCGTAACTGGGCCAGTTTGGCAGACCGTGGCGAATATCAACGTCAATCTTGTCCTGACTGAAATGCAGCGACTCATAGGAGCAGGACAAATTTATTTGTATGTCGGGATTGCTCATTCGGAACGCTTCCAGACGTGGCATCAGCCAGAGCAGACCAAAGCTGGGCGACGAATGCAGTCGCAGGCAATCCAGGCTGACGTCACTTGCCGCGCGCTCGGTCGCGACTTCCAGGCTCTGCAGCAACCCTGAGATATCTTTCAGATACTGCTCGCCCACGGGAGTCAGCGTCACACCCCGTGCGGCCCGAACGAACAGCTGTCGTCCAATCATGACCTCCAGTTTTGCCAACTGGTGGCTAACCGCTGAAGGCGTGAGATCCAGCACTTCCGCCGCCCGGGCGAGATTGCCAAAGCGCGCGGTCTGCTCGAAGGCTTGAATCGCTCTCAGCGGTGGCAGATGAGATAAAGGTGGGGCGATCTGGCGCATCAACGTTTCGCCTATTGTTTTTAGTGGTCGTGGAGAAGCAGCATTCAACCATTAGTTATTTCGGATGACGAGAGGTGAATTTTATTCACCTAGCAGTGACTTTTACGTTATTGCTCGGCACACCTGCCAGGAACACTCTGAATCATCGATCACAAGATCGAACCATAAAAACAATCAGAGGTATCCCTCATGCTTCTTCAAGGCAAAGTCGCAATCATCACCGGCGCAGCATCAGAACGCGGCATTGGTCGCGCAACGGCTATCACCTTCGCTAAACATGGCGCACAGGTCGTCATTCTGGACCTTGATGAGTCGGCAGCACGTGATGCAGCCGCTGCGCTCGGTGACGGCCACTTGGGCCTGGCCGCAAACGTAGCTGACGAACATCAGGTTAAGCAGGCAGTGGCCAAGGTTCTGGAACGCTTTGGTCGAATCGACGTGCTCGTTAATAACGCAGGTATCACGCAGCCCATCAAGACACTCGATATACGCCCCTCCGATTACGACAAGGTGCTCGACGTCAGCCTGCGTGGCACGCTCCTGATGTCTCAAGCGGTCATCCCGACCATGCGCGCTCAGTCTTCGGGCAGCATTGTCTGCATGTCATCCGTTTCGGCGCAGCGCGGAGGCGGAATCTTTGGTGGTCCGCACTACAGCGCCGCCAAGGCCGGTGTACTCGGACTGGGCAAAGCGATGGCCCGTGAGTTCGGGCCAGACCAGATCCGCATCAACTCGATCGCGCCCGGACTCATTCATACCGATATCACGGGCGGACTGATGCAGGACGAACGCCGTCACGCCATCATTGATGGCATCCCGCTGGGTCGTCTTGGCGCAGCTCAGGACGTTGCCAACGCAGCGCTGTTTCTGGCCAGCGACCTGTCGTCCTACCTCACGGGTATCACGCTGGATGTCAACGGCGGCATGCTGATTCACTGAGTCGGTAGCGGCCCACCATGTTCTCGATCGACGATACGCCCTGCTTTGCGCCGGGCGGTCTATAACAACAAGAGATCAGACAATCATGATCACCACCATGACGCTCGAAGCGGCTTCGACCGCGCGTTCCAACGCTTATCGCAAAACCGCCTGGCGACTGATGCCCTTCCTGATGCTGTGCTACCTGTGCGCTTATCTGGATCGAGTCAACGTTGGCTTTGCAAAGCTTCAGATGATGAACGACCTGGCGTTCAGCGAGGCCGTCTACGGACTCGGTGCGGGTATGTTTTTTATTGGTTACTTCCTCTGCGAAGTGCCCAGCAACCTGATCCTTCATAGAGTGGGTGCACGTCGCTGGATCGCGCGCATCATGATCTCGTGGGGAATTATCTCCGCCCTGTTCGCTTTCGTCGAAACGGCCTGGCAGTTCTACACGTTGCGCTTTTTGCTGGGTATTGCAGAGGCGGGTCTGGCCCCGGGACTTCTGCTCTACCTCACTTATTGGTTCCCCTCGTACCGCCGCGCAAAAATGACTGTGCTGTGGTTCATTGCCATTCCGCTTTCGGGAATGATCGGCGGGCCTCTGTCAGGTTTGATCATGGCAAAGTTCGCCGGCTTTCATGGCTGGGCTGGCTGGCAGTGGATGTTTGTCATCGAGGCGATCCCCACCGTCATCGTAGGCCTGTTCGTACTCGGGTATCTGAAGGACGGTGTTCATCAGGCCACATGGCTGACCGATGATGAGAAAGCGCTCATCAACAAGGAGCTTGAGGAGGACAACAGCCGCAAAGTCACCCACGGCTCTGTTAAGGAGTTTCTGCACGATCGCAGGCTCTGGTTGCTGGCGTGCATCTACTTCTGTGTCGTGATGGGGCAGTACGCAATTACTTTCTGGCTACCGACCCTCATCAGAAATGCGGGGGTTGCTGACCCGCTACACATCGGCCTGGTCACCAGCCTGCCCTACATGTGCGCCATCGTGGTGATGCTTTTGATGGGCCGCAGCGGGGATAAACACCGTGAGCGCCGCTGGCACCTCGTCGGCCCCATGATTGCGGGTGCGCTAGGCCTTACCCTTGCAGCATTGATGGGTGGAAACCTGGTTTTTTCGGTGCTGAGCCTATGCCTCGCAGCGGCCGGCGTTCTGTCCGCGTCCTCACTTTTCTGGATGTTACCCACCACATTGCTGGGCGGTGTGTCGGCTGCGGCAGGCATCGCTGGCATCAACAGCTTCGCCAACCTCGCAGGCTTCTGCTCGCCCTACCTGATCGGCTGGATCACCACGACAACCGGCTCAAGCGCCATTGGCATGTACCTCATCACCGGCGTGCTGTGCATCGGTGCCTGTCTGGTGCTGCGCATCCCGGCCGCTCTGGTCAATCGTTGAGTCAACGGAGTATTACCATGACTGCTAATCCATCACTCGCACCGGCCACAACGCTGGTGCAGCGAGCTCATAACATCCGCCGCCATGCTCTGCGCATGGGGCAAGTCCAGGGCCAGGGCTACGTCGGCCAGGCATTGGGTGCTGCTGATCTGCTGGCCGTGTCCTACTTTCATGCGATGAACTACAAGCCTCACGATCCAGAATGGGAGCAGCGTGATCGCTTTTATCTGTCCATCGGTCACTATGCGATCGCGTTGTACGCAGCCCTCATTGAAGCTGAAATCATCCCGCTGGACGAACTTGAAACCTATGGCTCGGATGACAGCCGATTGCCGATGTCCGGCATGGCAACTTACACCCCCGGCATGGAAATCACTGGCGGTTCACTGGGTCAAGGCCTGGGTATCGCGGTAGGTGCCTGCCTTGGATTGAAGCGCAAACAATCAGCATCGTTTGTTTACAACCTGCTGTCCGATGGCGAGCTGAATGAAGGCTCAACGTGGGAGGCAGTGATGTCTGCCTCCCACTGGAAGCTCGACAACCTTATTGCCATCGTCGACGTCAACAACCAGCAGGCTGACGGTCACTCCAGCGAAATCCTTGCCTTCGAACCCATTGTTGATCGCTGGCAGGCGTTCGGCTGGTTCACGCAGCGTGTGGACGGCAATGATCTGGATGCATTGGTCAAAGCCTTCGACGCGGCGCGAGCCCACACTGCCGCGCAACCCAGAGTCATCATTTGCGACACGAAAATGGGTAAAGGGGTTTCGTTTCTGGAAACCCGCGAGAAGACCCACTTTATCCGTGTGGATGAGCATGAATGGGACGTCGCCCTGAATAACCTTGAAGAAGGTAAAACAGCATGAGTATTGCCAATAATAATGCTGCCCAGACTCCGGCAGTCGCGAAGAAGAAACTCACGACCTCAGCGATGATTGCATCCATCGCCTCCGAGGGTCAGGCAACCCGATCTGCACCCTTCGGGCATGCCTTGGCGGCACTTGCCGACCAGCGTCCGGATATCGTCGGTCTCTCCGCCGACCTGTCCAAATACACCGATCTGCATATCTTCGCCAAGGCGCACCCGGATCGCTTCTACCAGATGGGCATGGCAGAACAACTGCTGATGAGCGCCGCAGCCGGCATGGCCCGTGAAGGCTTCGTTCCCTTCGCCACAACCTATGCGGTATTCGCCTCACGCCGTGCTTATGACTTCATCTGCATGGCCATCGCGGAAGAAAATCTCAATGTCAAAATCGTCTGCGGCCTGCCAGGCCTGACAACGGGTTACGGCCCCAGCCACCAGGCAACAGATGATTTGGCGATTTTTCGCGCGATGCCCAATCTGATGATCGTCGACCCCTGCGATGCTCTTGAGATCGAGCAGGCAGTCCCGGCCATTGCAGCCCACCAAGGGCCGGTCTACATGAGACTACTGCGCGGTAACGTGCCGCTGGTTCTGGATGAATACGGATATAAGTTCGAAATCGGCAAGGCCAAGACGTTGCGCACTGGTAACGACGTTCTGATCATTTCGACTGGACTGATGACCATGCGCGCTCTTGAAGCCGCCAAAGAGCTCCAGGCTGACGGCGTTGACGTTGCAGTTCTGCACGTTCCGACTATAAAACCTCTGGATGAGCAAACCATTCTTGCCGAGGCGAGAAAGCCCGGCAGACTTGTGGTAACAGCAGAAAACCACTCAATCATCGGTGGTTTGGGAGAAGCGGTAGCAACGGTGCTGCTGCGCAACGGCGTAACCCCCACGTTCAGGCAAATTGCGCTGCCCGACGCCTTCCTCGACGCGGGCGCGCTTCCGACGCTTCACGACCGATACGGCATTTCCACACACGCTGTTTGCACACAAATCAAAGGCTGGCTGTAAACGCTTCATCCCGGGGGCGCGCTGCGTCCCCGACTTGAAAAGGAGCTGAACAGTGGACACCGCCAGACTGCTGGACCCCTCGTATGAGTTCTTCCTGGATGAGCCCTCCAGTGAATGGACGCTGGACTCCCTTCCCGCCATCAGAAACCGCGTCTCTAGTGGATACAAACCAACGTCCACTGCTCGTTGCGACCAACGTTGGGCGACTGACACAGAGGGTTTACGCATTCGTTTATGCATCTACCGCCCCGACGCCACCGTGGCGAATGAAAAAATACTCCCGACAATCCTGTATATCCATGGAGGCGGATTTGTCCTGGGCCGTCCGGAGATGGCGGACGACTATTTGGCCAACCTTGCGAACACGTTGAAAACAGTGGTGGTAGCACCTGACTACCGGCTTGCTCCCGAGCACTCATTTCCCGCCCCGCTTGAGGATTGCTACACCGCGCTGAAATGGCTGTTCAGCGAGGCATCATCCTTAGGGGTGAGCGAAAGCAGACTCGTCATCATGGGCCATAGCGCAGGGGGTGGACTCGCCGCAGCTTTAGCCTTGCTAATGCGTGATAGAGGTCAGTATCAAGCTGCAGGCCTGATGATGATCTACCCGATGCTCGACCACCGAACCGGCTCTTCGGCAGCGCCGTCGGATAATCCAACAACCGGGACACTGAGCTGGTCACGGGAAGCAAACCGGTTCTGCTGGGATTGCATGCAAGGCTCATACACGCGTGATGACGATCAAGCGCATCTGTTTTCCCCCTCTCTCGCGTCAGATCTGCAAGGACTGCCCCCAAGTTTCATAAGCGTGGGGTCTCTGGACTTATTCCTGGAGGAGGACGTGGCCTTTGCGCTTGCGCTTTCGCGATCCGGCGTCCAGACGGAAATGCATGTCTACCCGGGTGTCCCGCATATGTTCGATCAATACCCTGGAGCGATCACCCGGCAGTGCGAACGTGATGTAGAAGCAGCACTGAGGAAAATGCTGGCGCTTTGAGCGAACCGGATTGCCTGGATCAAGCTCCTGGAGCAAAACGGTATCGTTACGAGCCGCCGCTCAAACCCCCTCCCGCAACACCGCCAACCTGTTCAGTACATTCAGCACGTAACCATCCCGGATTACCGCGCCATGGTGCCCATCACAGAAACGCTCTCCCCTGATGCACAGCGTCAGCATCGTCTGGATATCTCCCAGGCTCGCCCGAGCGATGTAGGCTTCGTCCTTGAGCATGATTGCGGCACCGTGCTTCATGTATTCGATATCTGTCCAGCATTCTTTGTCCAGCACCCGGTAGAAGTCCTTGACGACATCGAAGTACGCGGGCCAACGATCCTCAAGCACATGGGTTTTTATCGCCACTCCGCGGGGATAGAGCCTGGGTCGCCAGGCCAGCAGTTCGTCCATGTCGGCGGCCTGAGGTACGGGCTCGCTGGGCGCGCGCGGCGCTGGGGCGGCACTCTCCGAAGTGGCGCGGTGCAATTCGGCTTTATGGAGGTGTGACGCTACGTATAGCTCAAACGCCTGGACCTGACCGGAGGTATAGGGATTTTTACCGTAGGACTGAACATCTTTGCTGTAGTGGAGAAAAGCTTCCGATTGCGGCCCCTCTGCAAACAGCGAAGCGATGGCCGCGCTTTGCAGCAGCCAGTAAATATCCTCCGAGCCCTCTCGCCCCTTCATGCTGGAGAGATCGAGAACACTCGAAAACAACTTCCCCGCCAATTGGCGACCTGCCTCACGAAACTCCCAACTCAAATCATGGGGTTCAGCTTGTTCAGCCTGGGCGATCCAGGCTTCGTAGCGACTGATCAGGGTGGTGTCATCCAGCGAAATCGGCGGGCAGGCGGGCGGAGTGAGTGACCGTGGTTTTGGCTCCTCATAGACCGGCAGCCAACTGAGGTTTTGGGCGACACGCGACAGCGGCTCACCTTCGTTGCGGGTCGGGGAATTCGAAGCAACCTTGGGCTTGACAGGGCTTTGCTGGGGCTCAACGGGGCTTTGTTTGTGGCCGAAGTACGCTTTCAAACGATCCAGAAGTTTCATCTATGAAATCCCACGTCAGTACAGATCCTGCACTTTAAGATTTTTGGCATCAGGTCAGTATCTGAGATACCTGCGATGTTCGGCCCGCCAGCAAATCCGATAATTGATGAGTTAGCAGCGGGATAATATTGAAAAGATTGTCCAGCGTGTCATGACGTGGAGCGAAGGTAACAGACAACTATTTTTTCATAGCCAAGGCCATAACTTGCAGGCTTCATTGAACAGTGCCATAGCGAGTGAAAAAAAAGTCAGGATCAGAATCACCATGGATATGCCGCGCCCTGTGTAAATATAACTCCACGGAACAATGTGTCGGAGCTCTTCACTGGGCAGTTTTTTCAGATAGCGATGACGGACAACAAAAAAAACCACACTGATGACTGGATAGATCAATATCACATTAAAGATCATATCCTTCCCGCCGAGGAGCACCAATAGAAAAGGGGTCACCAGATAGGCGCAACCTACCCAGAAATCCATCTTTTTCAGAACCCTGCGTGCGTTGTCGCCTGGGCATGGCTTTGCCTTTCTTGGCCTTCTCGGTTTCCCGAGTTTTTCTGTTGTCATGTAAATACTCCTTTGCCTCCCACTCAGCCTCAACCCGCGATACGGTGTAGTACAGTATCCCCCGGTCAGCCATCGGAAAACCAGAAAGGCCGGGGATGAATTTTCGTCATCGGCGTGATGACGAGTGCTACGCAAAACCGTATAGCTGACCGACGACCCGGAGCTGGCCAATGCTTTGGGAACTGCCTGCTACATCAGCATGCAGATCGCCCGGGGCCTGAAAATCCAGTTACCCAATGGGACGCCACCTGAAAGCTTTCCCCGCAATTAACCACCTGCTCTGGAGACAGCCGCATGCCTGGTGATGACCTGCAACGCCTTTATAACAAAGCCTGGCTATACGCCTCTCACGCCCACTTTGGGCAGAAAATGACAGGCTCGGACCTGCCCTATACAACCCACGTGGCGATGGTTGCCAATGAACTGATTTTTGCCGCCCGGGAGTCCTCGGTCGGCGATCTGGCAATTGCCTTACCCGCTGCGTTGCTACATGACGTGCTGGAGGACACCCCCACTACGCAGGAAGCGCTGACAGACGCCTTTGGTCCAGAGGTGTATTCGACTGTCGCGAGCCTGAGTAAAAACCTGATTGTACCGTTCTCCGAAGAGCGCTACTTCCAGGGTATCGCCAGCCATTCTCGTGAAGCTGCTTCGATAAAACTGTGCGACAGAATCACCAACCTGCAGTCGGCACCCGCCACATGGGCCAAGGCCAAACGCGCTTCATATCTCGTCGAGTCCGAACAGATTCTGGCAGCGCTCGGACATGCGAGTGACTACCTCAGGCAGCGGCTCACTGACACCATGGCGCGCTATGAACAGCTTTACGTTAGTGAATTCACAGACTGAGATCATCGGGATCAACTCAGGTTTCTCTGACACCACGCTGTCGCGAAGCAAACACAGACCTGTAGGAGCGCGCTTGCCCGCGATTTTGTCTGTCAGTCGATAAGTATATCGCCTGTGCTGACGCGATCGCGGGCAAGCGCGCTCCTACAGATCCTGTGTTTGCTGCGCGACAGTGCGGTGTCAGGGACACTGTGCGACCTCCTACAGATAAACTCATTCTTTCGTTTGAAGAGCGCGCACGACCACCTACAGAAAAGCATTTAAATCCAGTTAGTTATTTTTTTGATGAGAGCGGCATGGGATTCAACGCGCTCTTTCCAGGCCGTTTACTGACTGAGCTCTTCCTTAAGACCCTGAGCCCATTCAGTCAAGGACTGGTATGCAACACTCCGGTCGTCCCAATCGTGCCAATAATGGATGAGCTCTCCAGTACCTGAAGGCGACGCATCCACAACAACATAGTCCCCCGAGTCATTGGTCAGGAACGGTACCCAATATCGCTCCCATGGCTCACAGAACTCTTCCTCCGGGTCGAGAAAAAATTTCAATGCATCCATTATTTCACTGGCGGCGAGCAAGCGTCGGTTGTCACTTTCGCGCAGCTCCGCATTCCACTCCTGGCCGTCATGCCAGAGCAACAACTGACGTAGGCCCAATGGCAAAGGCGCACCCAGCAATTGTTCTATCTGCTGGATTGAAGTCTCGCTTGCTGGAGGTAGAAGTGTCGCAAGGCTATCGGGGGGCAGCAGTTGCTCGATAGTGGTGAGGCATTCGGTAAAGGCTTGAGGTGTAGTCGGCATGACTCTTTTCCTTTCGATTAACGATGAGACGCGGCCAGAGAAGTGTGGAATTGACGTGATGAGCCATCAGCGGCCTGAGGGCTTGCTCAGCGAAATCAGCCAATTCAGCAGCCTGCTGGTCCACCAACGGCGGCGAGCCTCCCGAATTTGATCGATGTTTTCAAAGGTCAACTCCGAAGCACGCTTCTCCTTGGCTTTAATAGCCTTCAACATACGAATCGAGTTTCGGCTGACGTAGATTAGATAGAAGACACTCAGTGTTAGCACGTAAATTCCAACTACCCCATCGCTGACATGCCACGCCATCTTCATCGCAAGTGCCGATACAGCCACTATAGACGCCAGAAGGTTCCCCGCGAACTGGCTGTACTGCCCTCCTGCCACCAGTACTCTATTATCTCTGACCTCGTAACCGGCCCTGCGGTTTGGAGAACGGGTAAAATAGAAAAAACCGACTTCGACTGCGAAAAGCAAGACAGGCACCATGGCCAAAGAGATAGAATCGACGAAAGACTGTTCATAGTCGCTCCGACCCACCATATAAAAACCGCCTGCAATCATGAGGGTAAACGAAGCAAGAGACCACTTCTGAAAATGCGAGAGAAACGCAACATAACTCTCATTTATATAAATCAGATACAGGGTACGTAACAGCAGCACCAGCAAAGCAATGCCCACAACCCAGAAATACTCGGAGCTGAAAAAAAATATCGAACTGAACAGCGCTGTCAGGGCCCATATACTAGAAAGGCCCTTCTTCATTTCTTCTGGATCCATGACAACTTTCTCCACCGTTCTCAGATTAACGGTATTGAAACATGTAATTCAGGCTCAACGTCGTGAGGCCTTGCTCAGCGAAATCAGCCAATTCAGCAGCCTGCTCATCCACCAGCGACGGCGAGCCTCCCGAATTTCATCGATGTTTTCAAAGGTCAACTCCGAAGCACGCTTCTCCTTGGCTTTAATAGCCTTCAACATACGAATCGAGTTTCGGGAGATGTAGAGTAAATAAAAGACACTCAGTGTCAGCACGTAAACTGCAACGAAACCATCGCTGACCTGCCACACTATCTTAATCCCAAAAGCCGACACCAGCGCTATAGATGCGAGCACGTTCCCTACGAACTGGCTGTACTGTCCACGTTCCACCAGCACTCTATTATCTCTGACCTCGTAACCGGCCCTGCCGTTTGGAGAGCGGGTAAAGTAGAAAAACCCGACTTCGACTGCAAAGAGCAAGACAGGCACCATGGCCAAAGAGATGGAGTCAATGAAAGATTGTTCATAGTCGCCCCGCCCCACCATATACAAACAGCCTGAAATCATTATGGTAAACGATGCAAGCGAGCACTTCTGAAAGTGCGAGAGAAAAGCAACATAACTCTCGTTTATATAGATCAAATACAGGGTACGTAACAGCAGTACCAGCAGAGCAATACCCACAACCCAGAAATACCCGGAGCCGACAAAAAATATCGAACTGAACAGCGCTGTCAGGCCCCATATACTATAAAGGCCCGTCTTCATGCCTTCTGCATCCATAAGCACTTCCTCCACCCTCCCAGGCTAATGGCATTGAAACATCTGATTCGGGCTCAACGTTTTGAGGTCTTGCTCAGCGAAATCAGCCAATTCAGCAGCCTGCTCATCCACCAGCGACGGCGAGCCTCCCTGATTTCATCGATGTTTTCAAAGGTCAATTCCGAGGCGCGCTTCTCCTTGACCCTGATAGTTTTCAATACCCGAAACCAGTGTCGGCGGATATAGATTAAATAAAGGGTCAACAGTGTTAGCACGTAAACCACAAATGCCATCTCGCTGAGCTGCCACGCCATCATCATTGCAATACCCGACACCAGCACTATCGATGCCAGAAGGTTCCCCGCAAAGTGGCTGAACGGTTGGTCTATCACCACCACTTTATTGCCCCTGACCTCGTAACCGGCTTTGCCCTTTGGAGGGCGGGTAAAGTAGAAAAACAATACCTCAACCGTAAAAAGCAGCACAGGCACCAGCGCTAAAGAGATAGAGTCAATGAAGGATTGTTCATAATCGCTCCGTGCCACCAAATACAAACAACCTGAAATCATGATGGAAAACGACACAACAAAGCCCACGTGATAATGGGTGAACACAGCGACAAAACTCTCACTTATATGTATCAAGTAGATGGTACGTGCCAGCAGCACCAACAAAACCCCACCCAAAACCCAGAAATACCCGGTACCTGCAAACATGAATGCGCTGAACATTGCTGTCAGGCCGAAGACACCATAAAGGCTCTTCCTCAGGTTTTCCGGGCCCATGTCCATCAACACTTCCTCCGTCGTCATCAGGTGACGATCTTAAAACAATCTGATTCAGGCCAGGGTATGCACGCTCAACCTGAAAACGGAAGCAGTGGCCATTGCCACCGCTTCCGATACCGATACCGATACCGATCAAGCCAGAACGGGCTCTACCTGGTCGCGGTTTCCGGTTTCAGCGCCAAGCAGCACGTGCAGCGTATTGAGGAACAAGTCATGACTCAGAATGCCGGTGCATATCGTCGACAGCACGACTTTTCCATTCTCGTCTTTGATGACGACTTTCTCGGTCCAATTGCTCAGGTCAATCGTGCGCAAGGTTGACATGGGTACCTTGCTTCCCTGTACTTCAAGAAAATCTCTGGTGACGGTAATCGGCGAGGTCTTGATGTTCAGGAAGTTGCCAGACACACGCTTGCTCCAGACTTGCCCGGAGCTTATGTAGTTGAAGGTCACCGCACGCCCCGACTCGAGCGTGTCCATCACTTCAGGAAAACGAGCCCGTACGTGCAACTCACGCACCAACTGTTCAAAGTCATGAAAGCCTTTCAAGGTTTCAATGACCCGATGAAAAGGCTCGCTTGCATTACGACGGTAGGCGACGTTGGTGATCATGCCGGTCATCACGGTCTGGCCGGAACCAAAGAGGTAGAGGTCCTCGATATCGGCAAACGCAGTGTACTCCCGCTCGCCCTTGATCAAACGAGCGATGCCGTGCTCAAACACTTCGTAAACCGGCTCACGCAGTTTTTTATGCCATACGTAAATGGCAAACGTGCAAAGCCCGAAAATAGCCAACCCTGCGCTCGTTAAATTGATCAGCATCTGCGGGCTTGAGAAATTGAGTGTCATACCACGGCTGACGGTGGTTACCGGACCATTGTTGCCAGGCGGCAGGATCGTGCCCAGATACAACACGAATGCAGCCAACCCCAGCAATACGACACCGAAAACCAGGCTAAATACCAAAAACCCTTTGCCATGGCGAAAGGTAGCGATCAATTCGCCAGTTTCTGGAGACTGAGAGGATTGCTGCATAATTCTGCTTCCCTGTATGGAGTTTGAAGAGCAAAGCTGCCCAGGCAACCTGCCACATACGTGGCGCTCATGAGAGTTTCAAATGGACCTGAACATTGCCTCAGCAATATCTGTCGGCGGTTGGAACATGGCTAAACGATATCGTTCACCAACCGGTGTTGGTTTTTTAATTCAGAAGGGTTTTCGTGGACCATGGTTTCTCGTACTTTCGAGTCAAAACCGCTCTCGCCGCCGGAGGCACTGGCTTGAGCGCCTGAGCAAGTGGTTTAATACCTTACTAGCCAGCCCCGCCAAAGCTATCCAACCTTGGCGCGAGTTACGGATATTGAGCTAACTGCCAGTGAGACCCTGTTTAAGAAAGATAAGGAGAATAAGCATTAACGACCTGAAAGAAAGATATCTGAGCTTCTATGAAGCCGACACCTCCTCTGCCGAGGATATAAGAGGGGTAGAAAATTCCCTGAGCGTGCGTTTGCCTGACGACTTTAAAGAAATCGCAACCTTTTATACAGGTGGTTTTTTGGGGGGTATCAGTCATCACGCGATGTTTAGCGCGACTAATCCATTGAACATTGTCACCGAGACGTTGCGCCTCAGGAAGTCGATCAATCTGAGCATGGAATACATTGTGTTGGCCGAGCCTGCTGAAAGCCTCATCGTCATGAATGTCTCCAAATCTCCAGCGGTGATATGGTGCGATGCCAATGACACTGAGCATTTGGGCACAGGCGAACTTTCAACACCTCCCGACTGCTGGGAAAACTATGCCAGCTTTTTTTCCTATCTGCTGGAACGGGAAGCGTCCGAAGATTATTAATCTCCAGACAAGATCAACCGGGAGACAAAATGTCTATTTTAGCTATCGTTATTGACGAACCTACTGTCAGGCCCGCCACGCTCATCAAACTTCATAAATTCTTGATGCTACCATTACAGAAGGTTAATAGCCTTTGCGGTGGTGGTCATCCTGTTCTGGAAATTGAGCTCTTTGACGGTGACCTCCAAGAGACTTCAACATTCGTCCGCGGTGTATTGAAAATAATTTCCGAAGAGAAAATCTCGGTAAAATTCTATGAGATCCCTTACGGGGAAAGGTATGCAGACAACAGAAACCTGGAAAAACGCGAGGTGACGGCAGACCTGGTCAATAGTATTCTAGCCGCCGCAGATGAAGAATTTGAGCGACAGCAAAACAGCCAATCCTGACCTGAGGATAAGACAATGATAGACTTCACACTGTTTAGCGTGCCCCTTTTATATAGCAGAAACAAAAACCTGCAATACAAAGAAAATACAATCCAGATGTCGACTGCCCTTTTAAAGTTTCTGCATGATGAGGGGGTAATAAGCACGCCTCCTTTCACAGAAAATGGCGACCTTAAAATGGATTTTTTAGTTCGTAAATCCGACGTCACTGAAGAAGGCGTCGAGCTCTTTAAAAACGTCATCCCTAAATGGTGGCAAAAAATAGACCGTGGACTTGATCGCTCAGATGTTAGTTTTCTCAAGCGAGAGCTGGATAAACTAAGAGCCTCAGAGAGCCGCTAAAAACTCTTTATGGATTTTCAAATCTGATTGAATACAGCCTTAATTGAGGTGTCCCCATATGCCAAAAGAGTTTTCCATTTTTACAGACACCGCAACCCTTTCAATATTTGATCTTGGCGCTATCAAGCATAGAGTCTCAGATGCTCCTGACTGGTGGAGCATTTTGGAGGATGAGATTCTTGAGATCAACAAAGGTAATATCGCTTTTCTGGGTTTAGGCGATGACGGTGGCTACACCATTAAAATAATGGACAGCATTGAAAATGCAGCAGACACATTGAACCTGCACTTCCCGTCGGGCAAAGTTTTTATCGGGGCTGGAGAGGACACGTCTGGAGGAGATCTTGAACCTGATGGTTCTGACGTTATCCAAGGAGAAACGTTAGACTTCGCCCCAGGCCACTACAGCATGGGCTTCGCCAGGGCGGGCAATACCATAGAACTCTGTTTCACCCTGACATCAGAAAAACACAATGCTATAAAAGAGCCTATACGGCTATAAACTGTGAAAGTGCAAGATCTGATACAAAGCGTCACCGCTCACTCAACCTGACAACCCATGCATTCAGCAATGTACCAGCGGAGTACTTATGTCTTCAGACCAGGATTTTGTTCAGGCGATCTATGACGACCTGTTCAAATACAACTTTAACCAATACCAAGTGGCTTTGAACAGCCCGCCGGATAACGGCACGGATCTCTATGCAAGGGCAAGAAACGCTCTGTCTTCACTGAATGACGCGCAAAGATCCGACGTTATAAACTTTTTGAAAGTCGTGATATCTGATAGTGCCAGCGTTATTTTAGGGACACTGGACGGCGTACATTTCCCCGACAACCTGGAGGGAGATTTTCTACTTTCTTGCGATGGCAAAGAAATCCAGGGTGATCTGATGGATGCTTTCATTGGAAAAGCACAAGACGATGGCGTTTATGAATAACATCCCGGTCCAGTGACTCGCCAGGAATACCGAATGCGATCCCGAGAACTCGTCACTCGGGCTTTCAGTCTGGCGATCCCTCTGCGATGATAAACGGAACTACAATCTGGAAGTGGGTAAGCATATGGTCACTTTTGTTTTTTTCGCAGTCGCTCTGGCTGGTTTGGCTTATCTGGCTGTCGTGATGTTCCGGGTCGTCAACGCGGATACCAAAGGCGGCATCTCAAATGTACTCACCGCGGGTACGTTATTTAAAATGTCGCTTTCATTCATGGTCTTGTGTCTGGCGTCGGGCGCTATTTATTTGGGCGGAAGCGCCAGCGGCATCAGCGGGGGCGGAGGCAACGCGGACAATCGATCAATGCTTGATACAGCCTCACAGATCAGTGAATTTTGTTTGTATGCAAGTCTGGCACTCGCTGTCATCGCACTGATCAGCTATGCCCTTAAGAAGAATGTTCTATAGGTACGTAGGTCCATGGGGTCGCCGCAAGCAAGTCAATCCCTGCGTCTCCCGTCACTCCTGTTAAATATAAATCGATTGCAAGCGCTTCAGCATTCGAACTGGATACATGCACCTGTACCCGCCCCCGATACTAAAAGACCGACAAAAAATGAGGGAGTCACCATGAGAAAAAAGCTGGCGTGTATTTCAATGGTTCTGATCTCTGTATTTCTCCCGGCAGCAGCCCAGGCCGAGACGAATGACAAGTGGGTCGCTGCGTGGCTGGGTGCAGTTCAAGGGCCTTATCCGACGGGCAATCCCTCTGCGCAGCCGGACCTGAGTCTCGCCTTCCCCGTACCTGAGCAAGGTGCGCAGGATCAGACATTCCGCTTGATGGTGCGACCGGACATCTGGGGGACGCACATGCGGGTACGTCTGTCCAACGTGCTGGGCACCCGCCCCGTCACCTTTGATGGTGTTTACGCCGGACTACAGCAAGGCAGTTCCGCCGTATTGAAGGGCACTAATCAGCCGGTTTCTTTCGCTGGGAAGCCGAGCGTTGATATTCCCGCCGGATCATCGGCCTGGAGTGACCCCATCGCATTGCCATTTGTGAAGCCTGATGACGTCCCACTACTCAATGGGCGCAGGCTTGCAGTGAGTTTTCATATCAAGGGCCAGAGCGGGCCGATGACATGGCACGCCAAAGCGCTCAATACCTCTTATGTCAGCGAGCCGGGAGCAGGTTCTGTCGGCCAATCCGAAAGCGAAACAGCTTTCCCGTTCAGTACGACTTCTACCTACTTCCTGGATGCCGTTGACATGATGGCGCCAGCCGATACCAAGGTCGTTGTTGCCTTTGGAGACTCCATCACTGACGGCACAGGTACAACGCTGAACGGCGATGACCGGTGGTCAGACGTCCTTTCGAGAAAACTTCACGCTGTTCATGGCGACAAGGTATCGGTTGTCAATGCGGGTATTGGCGGCAATCAGGTTATTGGCCCGGCCAGCTACTCTGCGCAGACGCCCTTCTCAGGCGGCCCCTCTGCGCAAATGCGCGTCGAAAGAGACGTGATAGGTGTGTCCGGCGTTACCAGCGTTATCTGGATGGAGGGCATCAATGACTTCAGCAAAAATGGCAATGCCTCCGCCGAAGCTGTGAAGGCAGGAATGAAGGATTTTGTGGGCCGAATCAAGTCGCAGCTTCCAGATGTCAGAGTTATTGGAGGCACGCTCACTACAGCCCTCGGCAGTACCAGCGCGGCACACGGTCACGCGGAACAAAACGCCAAGCGGCAAGAGTTAAATCAGTTCATCCGCACGTCGGGTTTGTTTGATGCTGTCGCGGACTTCGATGCAGCGACGCTCGACCCCGAGACGGGTGGCATGAAAAAGGAATACGTGGCGGACAGCACAGTGGGCGGGACCGGCGACAAATTGCATCCTAATAGAGCCGGGTATCAAGCGATGGCTGAAAAAGTAGATATTTCGCAGTTATTCAAGCCTGAGGCGAATTGAGTCTTCAACTTTCGGCGACACGCCCCCATGCATGCAAACTGCTGGATTGAAATGCATTGTCTGTAGGAGCTGCCGAAGGCTGCGATGCATTTCTCCCGAGACACCGCCATCGCAGCCTTCGGCAGTTCCTACAGCCCCTATGTTTGCCGCGAGACAGCGTGGTATCAGGGACACTGGGGCGACTCTCATCTTCCTGGCACCGGAGCCAAAAGCGAAAGTGTCCACCTGTTCAAGTGGACGCCCTCACCTTTTGAGCAGTCTTTCTTGCGCAGGGACCACGAAGCTTATCGTCTCAGCGGTGATCGAACTCGATCAGAACCTTGCCGATATGCTTTGCAGCCGCAAAGTAGGCATACGCTTCGGGCGCTTCGTCGAACTTGAACGTCTTGGCGACTACGGTTTGAATGCCGTTCACTTCGATGGCGCGCAGAAGATCTTCGAACATTTTCCTGTTGCCGTTGGCGATGCCCCGGATTGTCACGTTTTTCAGGATGAGCGAGACATAGTCAGGTATTGGCGACTGCTGTCCAGGGCTTACACCTATCACGGCAATACGCCCGTTCACCGCCGCTGCCGCGATGGATTGGCCCAACGTGTCCTGACCGCCCGTCTCGATGATAATGTCGGCACCTGCGTTCCCGGTAAGCTGCATCAATTGTGCTGCCCAGTCAGTATGAGTGCGGTAATTGATGGTGATGTCCGCTCCGAGCTGGCGAACAAACTCCAGCTTCTCATCGCTTGAAGAGGTCATCGCCACGCGCGCGCCCAGGACCTTGGCGATTTTCAATGCTGCCAACGCCACTCCGCCCGTGCCCAGGCAAAGAACCAGTTCGCCCGGCTTGACCTTGAATACCTCAACCAACGCGTTCCATGCGGTCAGCCCGGCGGACGCGAGTGCGGCGACGTCTTTGTCCATCAACGCTTCCGGGACATGGATCAACGCAGCTGCCGGAAGCACAACTTGTTCAGCAAGCCAGCCGTCATGGCTGACACCGACATCATGGCTGAAAACGTCAGCGCGAAACTGCCCTTCCAGCCAGTTGGGAAAATGACCGCAGATGACTCGGTCACCTGGTTTGAATTCTTCAACGCCTTCGCCAACGGCAATGACTTCTCCCACGCCTTCGGACACAGGGATACGATCAGGCGCCTGCATGGGGCCGTACACACCCCGCAGAATCTGGACGTCTCGACTGATGAGGCTCACAAGGCGGGGAGCGATGACAACCTCGCCTGCCCCGGCCGACAATTCCGGGCGGGTAGTCGCGGTCAGCGAGTCCAGACCATTCTGAGCACCTATCTGAAAAGCTTTCATTGGGTAATTTCCTGTTTCGTGAATAAGAACGTGTAAATGTGTCGATTGCAGCTGACAAGATCACGGCCGTGAAGCCGCCATGAGCGTGATGCCCTGATTGGCTGCCTCGCTTGAAGCCATACCCTTACCATCACTTGATTAATCAACTGAGTCAGAGGCTGTCTGCAACGTCGAGGCGATGAGGTCGCGTAGCCATATATGAGCAGGATCACGGTGCAGTCGTTCGGGCCACAACATGAGCATTTCAAAACCCGGAATGGCGAGTGGCGGCGCCTGGACGTGAAGTGCCGGGTCATCTCGCACCAGCCTTTCAGGCACCACTGCAACCAGGTCGCTGTGCATCAATGCCGAGACGAGCGAGTTGAAAGTGGACACTGACAATACAACGCGTCGTTCCAGACCTTTAGCGGCCAGTGCCTGGTCAGTACTCCCGACGAACCCGGCGCCATTGGGTGACATAACGGCATGTTCGAGCCCGCAGAATGCTTTGAGCGATAGCCTGGTTGCCAAAGCAGGATGATCGCGCCGTCCTGCCAGCACATAGCGTTCCTGAAACAAAGACCGCTGACGCAGCTTTGGCGGCGCGTCATCGCGCGTGTGCAGCGCCAGATCGATCTGGCCGTTCTCCATATCATTGGCAAGGGTGGCGGGATTTTTGTTCAACAGTGCCAGGCGTGTATTAGGGGCAAGGCGCCTGAGCAGTGCCAACGACGGCCAGACTAAAGCAGTCGCGGTGTAATCACTGGCAGCGACCTTCCACGTCTGACTAGACAGTGCTGGCTCAAAAGTGGCACCAGGATTCAGCGCGCCTTCCAAAGCTATCAGCGCTTCACGCAGTGGCCCGCGCAATTCACGGGCACGCTCGGTAGGCGACATCCCTCGGGGACCGGGCAGCAACAATGGGTCGTCGAGGATTTCCCGCAGTCGACCCAGTTGCAGGCTGACGGTCGGTTGAGCGAGATTGAGCAATCGCGCTGCGCGTGTGACGTTTTGTTCAGACAACAGCGCATCCAGCGTGACCAGCAAATTAAGATCCAGACGACGCAAGGTATTGTGCATGTAAATACCATATGTTTCGGAAATTCATTTCTATCATACCGGGTTCGTCAGTACTGTGAGGCCACCATCCATTCGGAGTTCCTCATGAAGCTACTGCTGATCTACGCCCATCCTGAACCTCGTTCCCTCAATGGGTCGCTCAGGGATTTCGCGATCACTCACCTGGAAACCGAAGGTCACGAGGTCAAGGTCTCGGATCTGTACGCGATGAGTTGGAAAGCGCCTCTTGATACGGACGATGCCCCGGGCTATGACGACGAAAGACCTTTCAACCCGGCAATAGAATCGCAGCGCGTATTCGCCGCGGGCACCCAACCGCTAGATATTGAGGAAGAGCAGGCCAAACTGCTGTGGGCGGACGCTGTGATCTTTCAATTCCCGTTGTGGTGGTTCTCGATGCCCGCGATCCTTAAAGGCTGGGTCGAACGCGTCTACGCCTACGGGTTTGCCTACGGTGTCGGCGAACACAGCGAAAGCCACTGGGGCGATCGTTATGGCGAAGGCAGCATGGCTGGAAAGCGGGCGATGCTGGTGGTCACCATGGGCGGGTGGGAATCCCACTACAGTGGTCGAGGGGTCAACGGTGCACTGGATGATCTGCTCTTCCCTATTCAGCATGGGGTGCTTTTCTATCCAGGGTTCACTGTCATGCCGCCCTTCCCGATCTATAAGACCGGCAAAATGGACGCCGCTCGGTTCGAACAGCTATGCACAGCCTATGCTGCCCGGCTGGATAACCTGTTCGTTGATCAACCTTTGCCATTTCGTCGCCAGAACGCCGGGGACTATGAAATTCCAGCGTTGACCCTCAAGCCACATATTGCACCCGGCCGTCAGGATTTAGGCATCCATATTGATGAAGACAAGACGGCCGAAGGCTAGAATTTTTCCGACGTTGAGCGTTGTTTATCAAGCCGGGTAAGCGGTTTTAGCACCGCTGGTAATCGGCAGTAGAGTAAGCCCTGTAAGCGCGGGCTTTCTCTCAACGGCCGATTACACCCAGGTGGGTGAAAGTGAAACCTTGTGGCGACTTCAGACCGTAGCCAAGCATTCGGTCGAAGCCCGAATGTGCGAGCCAGAGAGCACCTACCGCAGCGAGATCAGGGATCGACCCTATCAAACCGGCCGCGAGCAAAGCAGCGCCAGTCGCATACAAATGAAGGGAGTTATAGCAATAAGCCCCCACTCTGGGCCCCAACGCATAGCCCAGAATACTCAAGTCGGGCGTGAAAAAAATTGCCAGCAACTCCCACCATGAGAAGTCATGCCCAGTGCGCCAAAAAAGCAGAATGCAGGTGGCAAACAGGAGCCCCCCTTCTACACGTTGCCACAGAACAGTGTGCGATGCCGATGGCGCTAAATGGGACATGAAAGCTCTCCAGGATTGAGCATTCAATTTTGTACGATACATCTGCAAAACGTAATCGTATAAGATCGCATACACACTATACAAAAATGGATAGACCTGTGATTCAGCACGAGCCAAGCTGGGAATGGTATCGGACCTTTCTTGCCGTACTGGAGACCGGTTCATTATCGGCAGCGGGGCGTAACCTGGGCATCAGTCAACCTACAGCGGGCCGTCACATCGACGGCCTTGAATCTGCTCTGGGCCTGAAACTTTTTACTCGCTCATCAGATGGATTCAGTCCCACCAGTGCCGCCTATGAAATCGCGCCTTATGCGCTCAACCTGGCGGCAATGTCGGCGGCTTTGTTGCGCAAGGCAAGTGAAGGCAGCACCGATATCCGTGGGACGGTGCGTCTGACAGTCAGCGAAGTGATCGGCGTTGAAGTCTTACCACCAGTTTTGTCGGCATTGCGTCACCAGCACCCTGATCTGGCTGTAGAGATGATGCTCTCTAACCAGGTTGATGACCTGCTGCGTCGGGACGCAGACATCGCGGTTCGGATGCACAGGCCCACTCAGAATGCGCTAATCGCAAGGCATGTCGGTGGCATAGAGGTCGGGCTATATGCTCATCGCAGTTATCTGGCTATTCACGGGAGCCCCAGTTCACTCGAAGAGCTGAGTAACCATACGCTCATTGGCTTCGACCGAGAGAACGCCTTTATTCGTGGATTCCTGAAACAGTTCCCGGTATATGCGCGCGCGGGCTTGGCGTTTCGTGCCGACAGTGAACTTGCGCAATTGGCAGTCATGCGAGCCGGTTTCGGCATTGGCGTGTGCCAATCGACAATTGCAGCCCGCGACTCAACGTTGATGCGGGTGCTTGCGTCAGCCTTTTCGGTGCATATGGACACGTGGGTCGCGATGCATGAAGACCTCCGTAACAGCGCTCGCTGCCAGGTTGTATTCAATGCCATAGCGGAAGCGTTACGCGAGCATTCGCAGAACAGCCAGATATTTCGCTGATGCTTACACATAGGGTCACGCGGTCAGGGCTCTGAATGAGCTTACTCAGCCACCGCCAATTTAGAAGGAGTATCGAATGGATTTACGAACGTTGCTATTAAGCGGCGACTATCAGTTCGAATGCGATCCGCCAGCTGCGGAATCTTCCATCGAAGCTCTGATCGCCGCAACTCCCGTCCCTCTGCCGTGTGAGTATTTAGAGTTGCTCCGTCTGAGCGACGGCGGCGAAGCAGATATGTCGGGATATCCACGCTACGTCCGTATTTGGTCGGCGTTGAAGGCGATCGAGAACAATCGTGATTACGAGGTCGCAAAGTGGTTGCCGGGATTTATTGGATTTGGAGACAACGGTGGCCCGGATATGATCGGGTTCGATACACGCTCAGGACCACCCTTCCCAGTATGCTCAGTCATGTTCGTCCCGATGGAGTGGGAAAGTGCCATGGGCACCGTACCGAATTTCGATATATTTATTCGGCAGTTGCTAAAGCATGGCGACATCAACGACTAGCTTTTAGCGTTTCAAACATCGCCTCGGCCGCCAGGGTATGGACTTTGCGGGTCGGGTGCCATTCATCCCAATAGTAATGGGTATCTGGACTTTCACACACAGGCTTGACGTCCGGATACGTCGGCTGGCAAGGGGTGTCCAGATCCTTGAAACCTGCAACATCGGGTGCTGCGCGAAGCTTGTTGCTGAAGGCCAGGTGATCAAAATAGATGATATTAACGTTTCTGGCTTTCGCTGTTTTTGCCAACACGGCTGGCAGCTTCTGCTCGAGTACTCTTTGATATCGTGCTGCATGGTTGACTTGATTACCTTGCACCACAGCCGGCACATGACTCAAATCCGTACTTCCCACAACCATTACGTGCTTCGCGCCTGCTGTAACCAATGTCTCGGTAGCGTTCTGTATGTTAGCCACGCTTTTCTGGCTGAGCACATCAATCGACTCGGGGTGCGAAAAGTCGGCCCATTCGAAAAAGTCGTTAGCTGAAACGAAAATGAAATAGAGCGCATTCGGATCAGCTTTGTGTGTAGGGGTTGCTTTCAGGTGATCGTTGATTTGCCCGAAAACTCCGGTATTACGAAACGGCTCCATCCAGGCGTAGTAGTTTCCGTTACCGCTTTTGGCTCCGCCAATCGCGTAGTCAGTCAAGGGCACGTTCAAGGTATGGGCCAGACTCTCGACGGCAGTGGGACCATTGCTCCACCGCCCCTCCCAATACAAAGAGCCAGGCAGCTCTTGCGCATCTTTGACCTTCTGCATGGACAGTGTTCGAGTGAAGTTCTGACCCGCGCCATTGTCAGAGTAGCTGTCACCGAATGCATAGAGGTGGTCGAAGGTAGGAGCGCCAAAGGCAGTTGATACAGTCAGTGCCAATAGAGCGGCCAAGCAAACGCGTCGATTCATTGAAAGTCTCCCGGATCTAACCTGAGACTACCAAATGGAACGCGTTGTCTGACGATAATTACGACCTGTTTTTACCTGACACCGTAGAGATTGACCTGTTGGCGACCCATAGCCAAATCCACCGAGCGGTGGAATTTTATCGTGCACCGGGTTCATTAGGTATATACGCCCCGGCTTCTCCGCGCACCGAACGATTCGTGCCGTATTCAGGTCTGCTTGTCATTGGGAGCTTGAATGGATGGCAGTTAGATCATGGTGCTGAAAATAACAAGTATCGTCATGGCGCTATTCGCTGTCGCCATTTTGTACATGGGCGGCGCTTTGGTTGCGGCTGGAGGGAGTCCTGCCTATGCCTTGATCGGGCTCGGCGTGCTGATCACTGCAGTGTTGTTATTTCTAAAGAAAAAATCAGCACTCACGCTCTATGCACTACTGATGTGGGCGATTCTGATCTGGATCATCTACGAAGTGGGGTTCGACAAATGGCAGTGGATTCCACGTGGCGATCTGTTCGCGTTGTTGGGGTTCTGGCTGGCGTTGCCATGGGTCGTACGCCGCTTGTACATAGCGCAGACGCCAGCAGAGTCACGAAGCTTTCACCCCTTCCTTGGCGGCACGGTGGCAGTAATGATCGTGATCGTTGTCGGCATCATGTTCTACGACCCCTACCCTGTTCAGGGCAAAATCACTAACCCGGTTTCTGCAAAGGCAGCCAGTGGCGCGGCAGAGGATTGGGTTGCCTACGGGGGCACCAACGACGGTCAGCGATTCTCTGCACTGGATCAAATCGACGCGGGGAATGTTAAAAAACTCACGGTCGCCTGGGAGTACCACACCGGCGACCTGCGTGATCCTGAGAAGGACGCCAGCGAATACACCTTCGAAGCCACTCCGTTAAAAGTAAACAATCGGGTTTATGTCTGCACTGCGCACAATGAGGTGCACGCGTTAAACCCCGAGACGGGAACACTGGAGTGGAAGTACGAGCCTCAGAAGGACCGCTCATACCTGCAGCAACATCAGACATGCCGAGGTGTCAGCTATTACGCTGCGGCGTCCTCCAGCACTCGAAACCGCGACGTATCAGCGAATGGTGCCTCGGCGCCCTGCGACAAGCGCATCATTACCGCGACAGCGGATGCGAGACTGGTCGCACTGGACGCCGATACAGGCAAGGCTTGTAGCGACTTCGGCAATAACGGCGTGGTCAACCTGAGCGACAACATGGGCGAAATTCGCCCCCACGCTCTCATGCAAACCGCTGCTCCGCTGGTGGCCGGTGACCTGATCATCGTCGGTGGTTCGGTGATGGACAATGGCTACAACGCCGGTAATCCGTCCGGGGTGATCAGGGCGTATGACGTCCTCAGCGGCAAACTGGTCTGGAATTTCGATCCTGCCACGCCTGAATCCACTCAGCCCATTGCTGCTAACCAGGACTACCCACAAGACACGCCTGTGGCATGGGGCACGCTGAGTGCCGACTTGCAGAACGGTCTGGTGTACATCCCCTTTGGTAATGCCTCTCCCGATGAACTTGGCATTCGACGCGACCCCGCGAGCAATACCGAAAAATTTCGCGACGCCTTGGTCGCTCTGGATCTGAAAACTGGCGCGTTCAAATGGAAATTCCAGACTTCTCATAACGACTTGTGGGATCGCGATAACCCGTCGCAACCATCGCTGGTTGATCTCGGCAAGGACGGCAATAAGCAGCCCGCAGTGGTGCTGCCAACGAAGGTAGGTAATATTTTCGTGCTCAACCGATTGACCGGTGAGCCGATCATTCCTGTCGACCAGGTCAAGGCGTCGGCTGAAGGCGGTGTGGCCGGTGAGCGTTTCGCGACCAGTCAGCCAGTCTCCAGGCTCAACTTCATTCCTGAGCCCCTGAACGAAAAATCCATGTGGGGCCTGACACCGTTTGATCAGATGTCCTGTCGTACCAGCTTCAAGAAGCTTCGGTACGATGGCAACCCATGGACGCCGAGCACCGAATCCGGGACTCTGGTGTTTCCGGGAAACATCGGCGTCTTTAACTGGGGCTCGGTGGCGATTGACCCGCAACGGCAGATCCTGATTGGCGCCCCCGTGCGACTGGCCTACAAATACACACTGATCAAACGAACACCGGAGACCGAAGAGAAGCGGCTGTTTACCGCAGAAGGCAAGCCCTATTGGAATGAAAACTTCAAGGGCGACTACGCGATCAGGATTCAGCAGTTTGCCTCTGATCTGGGTATCCCCTGCATCGCTCCATCTTGGGGCCGCATGGTTGGGGTTGATCTGAACACCGGTAAAACGGAGTGGATGCGCCGCATCGGCACGACCAAAAACCTGAATACCAGTTTCCTGCCAGGACGCTTTCCGATCGGTTTCCCAATGGGCATGGTGGCGCACGGTGGGCCACTGATCACGGCAGGAGGATTGGCATTCCACGGCGCAACCGCAGATGGCTTCATCCGCGCCTACGACATCAATACCGGGGAAATCCTTTGGCAGACCGAATTGCCAGCGGGCGGCCAGGCGACTCCATCGACCTATATGGGAAGTGATGGCAAACAATATGTGGTCATTGCTGCTGGCGGTCACGGCTCCCTCGGTACGACAATGGGCGACAGCGTGATTGCTTTCAAGTTGAACTGATTACCAGACGCTGGGCAGGCCTGCACGATTGCTACCTGTGGGCATCGTATAGACCTCTGCCTTGAAGGGTTTCGACAGACCTCACATGCCCATGGGGAGAGCTTTGGCTGTCACAGCTTGATTGTCTTGAGTGACATGCCTTTATTTTGAGCTAGTGAAGTTGGTTTTTATTAACTGCCAAACTATGCATTACAAGGTTCAGGTATTTCTCATCTTCTTCTGAGAAAATCTCCTCACCTTCCAGCCTATAAGCTTTGCACAGATAATCGACACCTCCAGGTTTGCCCAGTTCATGAAGTGACTGCCCTAAGCGCATCATGATGAAAGGGTTGAATGCACCTTCAGGCCCATTCATCGCGTCATGGAGGGCCTCAATGGCATGCTCATAGTCCTTCATGCCAAAAAGCGCGTCAGCGATGCCAGCTTTCAGCCAAGTGTAGGCTTCCCAAGTGTCGCAAGGAGCGGGCAATAAACTAAGTGCTTCTTCGAAAATATTCAATGCACTTGGGTATTCACCATCATCCATAAACGAGTTTCCCAACTCGCTCATTTCAGAAATTTTCTCGTACAGTTCGTCATCAAGTTCCAGCATGTTTTATACCTTTATATTCTCAAGATAGTAGTTCAGGTACTTTTTATCGAACCCCTGAAAAGCTCTTTTCTTACCCAGCTTGAAAGCTTTGTCAAAATATTCAATCGCAAGCTCTTTTTCGCCAAGTTCATAACATATTTTTGCAAAATTTATAAAACTGCTGGTTTCTCGTGGTGGTTTGGTTTCCATTGCAATAGCGGCCCATGGCTTGGCTTCCGTGTAGTTTCCCACATCGAAAAACAAGCCCGAGATACAGGCAGAAATCCAATTGGCAAGATCCCATTTCGTAGCTGGGGCAGGTAGTAAACCCCACGCTTCATTATATTTTTCAAGTGCCTTGGCAAGATTGTTCTGAATTTCCAATCTATTACCAGACTCTACCAGGTCTACAATTTTCTGGGAAAGCTCACTGTTTGAAATTTCCAGGTCTTCCATAAAGTCCTCAGTCACTAATTTTTCGTGTGTTTTGCCATGGCAGGACACTGTCTGAACTTGCCTCGCCTTCTTGAACCTCGACAAGGTTAGCTGCCTCACGTTGCGACAACGCGATCAACATCTGGCTGTCACGATGCTCAGCCTGCCAAAGGTCATAATTCATCTGCAACCCCAACCTGGAACGCACAGTACTCAAGCCGGACAGCCAGGTCTGGACTGATCGGCGACCGACCATTTATCGCTTGAGGTACTGCCTGGCCACTACATTGCAGCCAAAAGAACCAGAGATCAAGCCGCCACTCTTAAGTAACGGAACAGGAAGGTAGTGGGTAATATCTATTTGCCATTAACCCCGACTAACCGGAGAGAATTATCCGCCTCACCGAAGAATGGAGTATTTGCGGCCGTGCAAGGTGGAAAATTTCTAACCTTTGAACCTTTAAGTACTCAGACAGCAACGTGGCAACCCTATATCTTCATTGGTTTACAACAGTAAATGCATCTGGCCAGCTAAGCTCTTTATGAATATACCTCTTAATCATTGAACGATTTGAAGAAATCATACTATTCCAGTTTAAATACCAACATTTGTATGCATCCCAAGAGTAACCGACATAATAGGTGCTACGCATAGTGCTCATTGACTTTTTAACCGCCTCCAAATAAACATCCTCGATCGACGTACCTTTAATTTCTAAAATACTCCCCAAGTACACTAACCACTTTGCCATCTGATGATACTGTTCCCACGCGCCACTGACCGCTGTCAGTTCTATCTTTGTTTTAATAATCGTGCCAATGCACGAGACAACACCTTGATGATTAATGCTGACCCCTACAGCGGAGAAAGAAGATACAATCTCATAAAAAGAATTCTCAGCCTGAAGGAATTCAGGAGTGTAAATTTTGCCTGCGCTGAGAATCTCGCGAATATTACTAACGGAAGACTGAGCGCACTTCGTTGCTGCGGGCATATGGACGCTGAGCTTATGGAAAAAATCGTGGACCTCAAGGCCATCAAGGACGCGGATGCCATAGCAGTGATGGTAGTAATCTTTTACATACTGGCTTACCCGACTGCGGGATACCAAGAAAATATTGGACCCGATCACATGGCTTTTGGAGAATCCTTTGTACTCATTAATGATCGCCTTGAGATTGGTATCCCCCAAGGAATAACCAAGGATCACAACTGTATTTTCATGTAGAACAGTACTTAGCTTACGAGAGAAGTATGACTCACCATTAATAAATCTAAAATAATCTTCAGAAGTTACCACCATATTAAGTGGACTGTTTACCGAGCCGTGAACATGATACACCTTGACTCTGGCATCCGAGCGCGGGATGGGTAGCCCCGGAGTCAACGACTGCCAACCTTCAGGACCCGATAGTTGCTCCACAAGGGTATCGTAGTTAGTAGTTATAACTTCAACTGAGTTTGCCTGCAAAAAAGTTGAGATCACTTCATTATCCCCTACCAAGGACAACTTGCGGATCTGTTTTGAAACTTCCGAATGTATATCCTTGTCCACCTGAGACAATTCTAAAGCAATTACTTGAGCCGCCTCCTCCAAACTTAGTGGGTTTGCACCTTCTGTTGGAAATAGAGCTTTTTTCAACGCTGCAGGATTTGAGGTTTCATTGCAAACAACTTCCAGCAACTCCTGCCAACTAGGAGCATTGTTACTAGTGACCGCTTTAGAAAAGCCTGTACCAGTAAATAAACACAGTCTTTTAGATGCAGCTGCATATGCGATCTCAAAAAATTCACTCACCTAAAACCTCTCCCTAGTCGTAAATGCGAGGTTTCGATCTTAGCAACCTGCAATTCCTTTTTGCCATCAAAATCTGTGTTGAACGGGATGTCGTTTCTGTGGATATGTTTGGGGTTGACCAAAGATAACCTTTGAGGTTAACCCCTCATCACTCTTACCCCACAGAGCGAGGCAACACCATGCACGCCACAGCTCCCCCAGCAGTCCCTGCAGCTTGAGCCGCATTTTAGCTCGGCACCGGTGACGCGATCACTTCACACGTGATCGCACAATATTCGAGACGCACGTACTGCCAAGGTGAGGGCCGATGGAGAAATATCGCTCTTATCCTACATCTACAACGTTGCACGCGAATGGGGGGTGATTGCGGTCGATAACCCCGTTACCGGTGTACGCAAGAATAAAGAGAAGCCTCGGGACTTCTACGCGACGGATGAGATATAGAACGCTGTCTACGCACAAGCAGCATCAGAGCTCGTGATGCCATGGATCTGGCCTATCTGACCGGACAGCGGCCATCAGATGTACTTTCTATGCGTGCAACCGACCTCTGGCCTATTGAGCGCTAAAACGTCGCGCCGACGACTAGTGTTGAGATCATCCGAAGCACAGAGGAAGGGCTAAGGGTCGATAAGGGTCGCTGGGGCTGATCACCCTCATGGGCAAAGGACAAACGTCCGGACCCGTTTAACGCGCGAATCGAAACGGTGATGACCGGGAAGTTTTCCGAGGAGTTGTGGCCGCATGGACGAGCGCTAGCGTCTGTGAACGGATCGTTTGAGTGGGTCGCGGTCGCGGATCCGAAGCGGAAACAGCCGTACCTCATTCGGTTGAAAAGCCAGGCGCCGATGTTTTTTGCGGCTCTGGCACAGGTTCGACCAGAGGTGGAGCCCTATGAGAGTGATGGGTCTGTGATTATCACTGGACCGAGTTATTCAGGGATGGTGGATATTCATGATCGACGGCCGTTGGTGCTATCGTCAGATCATGCTAAAGAATGGATAAATTCTTGTACGACGAAAGCGCGGGCTGACGCCATCACACTAACTTCCTATATTCCCACCGCCCTAATTGAATGGTTTAAGGTAAACCGGACCTTGTGTAATATTCGAAATAAAGATGCTACCATCATCATGCCAGCGACGTAAACTCCCGGATGACGCTAGTGAGCATTACCGAAAAAAACAAAAACGGTCAGAATTGTGGAGGAAAACCATGATAATCACGCAACTGTCGCTCTAGCTTGGGCTCACGACTGTCAAGCTTTATATTTTCCAAAAGATTATAACGCCTTACAAGCCACGAAAAGTTGAGATAGGTAGGGTGTTTATCATCAGCGATACCATAAAACGCAATCCATTTTAGTATAGGGCCATTTAGGTGAGCCTTCAAAATCTCAGCATAACCCATCTCATCGCTAGTCATAGGCTCACCATTCAGAAAATCCACAAAATCTTGAGCCGAATTTTGATGATTATTGACGAAATTGAATTTCATGACTTGATGAAGGATTCTGAAATACGTTGTGCAACGTGAAAAATCCTCCAAATCAATTGTTGAAAAATTATCTGCCTGAAGCCATTTTTTGTACACCGCGCGCTCAACATGATGAATCAAGGGTGCTTTTTTCAGTTCATTAACCTCCTGAATATCCTCAAGCATCTTGTTATGCTGACTCAACAAAGAGAAGTAGGTACTTTCAAACTGCTGTTTAACTTGCGTTTTTATTTGCGCATCCAATAAAACCTGTGCCTTCTCTTGGGAATCTGCAGACCTTTTAAGCTCCTTTCGTGTAAGCTCTAACTCTTTCCCCTGCAACACTATAGTGAGCAATAACGCTATTAATCCAAAAAAACTGAGTAACGGATTAAGGAAACCACCAATAAAGTCGCCAAAAGTCCCCCAATCAGCACTCGACTCACTAAAACCTGCACTACCGAAGTTATAAAAATAGGCACCAAAAGCACACACGACTGCCGCCATAGCAACGGACACTATCACTGCAAGAATCTTTACTACCTTGTCGACACTTGGTCCATCTGATTTTAAGCTAGCATCATCCTTATCCATCACAACCACGCCACACATAAAAAAGCTATAATATATGTACGGCAATATTTTGACTAGCTACTATTCTTAAGTAAAAAATTAATCATTTCAGTCCCAGCCCACTCATTTAACGCCTTCAAACGTGATTGTCTTACCTCCAACTCATTCTCCACCCGAACCTCAGCAGCCTCCTTAATCGCCCCAAACCCACCCGCATTCTGTGGCAGAATCCCCATCAACTGCGGCGGTATCCTCAGGCTGGCCACCTCACTGACGGGGAACAGTTGCAACCCGTCCTTCTTCCCATTAGGAAAGCACACAAACAAGTTTCTAAAATTCCCCGGCCCTTTCGCATTTTTTAGCGCACCGCGTAACGTATCTATATCCGCCTCACTCTGCGCTGGGTCAGTCAGATACAGAATGTAAACAGCATGACTACCATTCTCGTAGTACTTGCGAAGGAACAATGTTTAAGCCTCTTTAAGCAGCGCCGACTGCAGAGCACAGATCCACTCCGGCATACCATAAATCGCCTGATGCAGATCAGCTTCGCGCATATGAAAAATGGTGCCCGGTTCCAACTCATGCACCTGGTTCCAGAGTTGTGCCATGAAATAAAGGCCATAACGCCCCACCCTCATGTATTTAGCCAGCGGTGGCAACAGCGCACGCGCCTTACCAAGCACCGACCGACGGACCTCAAGATAGACGTTACCCAAGCACAGATAGTCCAACGCAAACTGTTCGAAAGCGGCTCGGGACAGCAGCGGATGCGGGATAAACGACTTGCTCAGCATGTTGCGCTTGAACATCAACCCGGAATGCAGATGCACGCTGGAACGGATCGAGCGAGCCAAACCGTCGAGGCCCAGCGGTGGTTCGTACCAGCGGCCGTTAAACCAGCACTCCAGGTAATCGAACATCTCCTGCCCGGCCAGTACCGGCGTGGGTTCGCCAAAGCTAAATACTTCAACGCCTGCAGGCTGGGCGTTTTGAATGGCGGTGCTCATCAATAAATCTCCATGCGTCCGGTATTGGCAGTGGTCTGCCCTTCCAACGGTTCGTTGTGCAATGCGTGAAACAGCGCCCACGCCAGATCTGCGTGACCTGTTTGGTCGTTGCGCCCTGCTGTGTAGGTGAATTGCCGGCCGCCTGCAGTGACGGTCTTACGGATGGCCATCAGCGACTGAGCCATGTCAGTCCAGCCAGCGTCGAACTCCAGTCGGCCGTTATGAATGACGTTGTAGGCCTTGAGCACCAGACGTGTCTTGACCTCGGGGGAGTAGCTAAAGGTGGTGACGTTAGGGAAGAACTAGCGTACCAGCTGCGCCACTCCGCTGCCCAACCCGGTCACGTCGATACCGATGTAGGTAACCCAATAGCGATCACAGACGGCTTTGATGGCAGCGGCCTGAGCGGCGAAATCCATCCCTCGGAATTGGTGCCGCTTCAGGACGCGAAACTTGCCACCAGGCACTGCGGGCTGCGCAACCACTACCAACCCGGAACAGTCGCCAGTCGCGGCAGGGTCATACACGATGAGCCTGAGCCTAGAGGGCAAGCTGCCTGAGGATACGGTGCTGGAGTTAGCCGATGAGAGCGGCGGTGATTACACGGGGGGATTGCGTATTACCGAAATGACAAAAGCGGACAAGAGAAGGCGGTGATGGCTGGGGATCAAAGCATGCCCAGGCGGTTGGTGCATCTGTACAGTTGCATGAAAAGCGCAAAGAGAACAGTTGGTCGGGAGCATGTGGGCCACTGAAAAGGATTAGTGCACAGGCTCGTTTGATGCCAAAATAGCATCATTCAATTTGAAGGGACTCATAATGTTACCCATCGTAGAGCTTGTAGCTTTTATTATTCTTCCGAGCATTGTTAGTGTCATCTTAGTATTTGCTGGATACTTTGCTAGAAATCGTCTTGCAACTAGGAGTAACCCGAAAGCAAAAAAAATTGCAGTATTCGATATAGATCCTGAAAGAGGGCTCGCAGAGCAGGGGCTGCTGTGGTTAAGCATCACAACGCCGTTCACATATTTTTTGGCATTCGGCCACTATATCTGGGCTGATTACAACATTCAGATGAGCGCAGAGGGCTTTCAGACCTTTATAAAAATATCAAGTCTACCGCTGGCGCTACTATCGCTTATTGTCCCGCTTTCCTTACTAGTGATGAGGATTCACTCAACAACACAAACAGCCACTCAAATTGCAGTAACAAAGTATAAAAATAATTTAGATACATATTACGCACAAAGAAAAGCAATGTTCGAATACTTCGCTACCATCCAAGATATTAAATACGAAGGCAATTTAACAGGCAGTTTCAAACTACATCCTCGTCTGCATCTGAAATTCTTTAGAAATACCCCACCAGAACAAGGGATACCCGCAGTAAACCCACACCAAATAAAAAAAATGCTCACCCTACTTCAAAGAGCACGTAAAAACCTGCATCTTGCGACAGACATAAGTACTGAGAACAGCGAAAGACTTACATACTATATGAACGCATGCACTAATATCTACAAACTTGCAAACCTGATGGCGCTGGAAGCTATACATACAGAACTAAAAACCAAAAGTCTCGCCTTCGCATTGATCGATGAAGACTTCGTTGGGCCAGTACGAGATTATAAATACCTCCATACACTTGGCACATCAACCAGTGAAATAATTGGCGCCTTTAGATATTGCAGGTCATATGCAAGACTGATTTGTGAGTTTTGCGGCCAAAGCACCAGGTCATTTGAACAGCTTAAATACAACCATATCGACAGAGGCGTTGAGTTCAATACAACAAATTTCTATGATTTAAACCGAGTGATCGCACCACATGCGTTCACACCATATAGAGCCATACTAAAAACCATTTATCTTGACCAGTAAAAAAGGGTTTGATGATGCAATACACTTCTCGACAAAACCTGAACCACCAAACGACCTGGCGAAAACTTATTAAAAAACAATATTATTAAACGACAACGATTCATACTTTAAAGACGAAAACCTCAACAACCCAAAGCGTACTCATAAATGATTCTTCCGATTCTCATCATTTTTTTCACCACTCTCGCACTTTACTGCGGCATTTCAAAAGCTTTGAGGAAAAAGCCCCTATTCTCGTTTAAACCAACAATGAAATTCAACTACTCCACCGCTGACTGGGGGTTAATTGATTATCTAGCTACACTCACCTTTACAAACATCATACTACTAATGTATGCAGCCTCACTCACCAAGCTTGGTCTAGAAATCCCCTTCGCAATAAGATGGTCACTGCTTATTTGGACGGGATTATGCACTCTAGCTCTCGCATCGACATTTTTCTCGATAAACCCCAAATATAGCAAACTTGCCTCACCCTTAAAGTATGTCGCCACACTGGCAACCGTCGTTTTCACTCTCATGTCCGGTTCAATGTTCGATGCAGATATTGCTAGCCATACACACATCGACCCATCAGAGTTACCAGCGACACAACGACTTCTGACATTTGTCGGAGTTGTCTATTTCTGGGCCTATACGTTATTCTGGCTCAGCCTCCTGTTATACCCAGTCCTATTCTCAATATTGATATTCAAACTAGGCGACAGCAAAAAACCACCAACGGACCTATCGCAATTTGTAAGGAGAGAATCAATTATTGCAGGAACTTTGCTGGGAGGCCTCTCTTTCACATTCATAATTATTACGAACGGATTTATTGCATTATCGGAAGATTTATCGAGGCGGCGAATTAAAGAATTTATTGTCTTCTCATCATTCCACCTCAAGCCGGAAGTATGCGCAATATACGGAAGACCAGAAACCGCGAAAATAGCTTTAATCAAAGATAAAAAAGCACTGGTAGCAGTACAAGATGTCGAGTTTATATATAAATTCACCACTGAAGACTGCTACCTACAACCTGTCGAATACAAATCGACGAGAACAGATAAAAAAAGCTAAAGTGAGGCGAGCCCCGTTACGAGGCTCGCCTTGGACTCGGTGTCATCATTTGTATTGTGCAGCAATACCTCTGCAACACGGAAAACACACTGCTTGTTATGATGGCTTAAGGCACGGTAGAGGGCGATTAGGGTGTGCTCTTCAATGGAAAGGACGACTTGGTCTGAATTAGACTCAGCATCATCCTTGATTTGATCTATAAGCGAAATTTCCGGCTCCAATCAATTTACCACTGGAGCGACGTTACAGAGGAATGATCTGAACCCAAATGCTAAGCCCCACCACAACTGACTAAATTAAACACGAGTTATTTCTGCTGTTTTGCCAGCTCCGCCATTGCACCCACGATACGATGAACTGCCTGCTGATCTACCTCAGAGATAGATCTGTACTGTTCGAGAAGCTGTGACTCAGCCGTAGTGAGCGTATCTGCTACCTTCAAGCTACGCTCACCAGTGATACGTAAAAAACATCTACGCCAGCAGTCGCAACAGCTGTGAGATAAGCCGTATCGGGGTTTAGCTCACCCTTTTCATAACTGCCTTGAGTGTTGCGGTTCACCCCGCCTAACTGCGCAAATTCCTCCTGCTTCAGCCCAAGCGCCACGCGCTCTTCCCGCAAGCGATCCCCTGACCCAACCACTGAACCCCCCTTACAAGCACAAGCACACGTATGAACGCTATGCCCGCCCCCGCTTACGCCTGAGCAAGCCCGCATGGCACTTGATCGCCAAGGCATCAGCATTGCCGAATTCGCCCGAACGCATTTACCGAACAAAAATTTGGTCAGTGATCTGCTTAACGGCCGCAAGAAAGGCCGTCGCGGCGAAGCTCATAGAGCAGCCGCACTGCTGGGCATAAAAGAGGGCGTCATCGCGTTCATGCACCTATTCCCCCTCATCCATCGAACAACACTACAAGGACCGTTCCATGTACACCGATGCAAAACGAATACGCAAACACCGAGCAACGCTCAGCCTCGATGACTACGAGCTGGACTTGATCAATGCACAGGTCAATTACACCGACATGGAAAAGGCACAGCTGCTGAGAGCGCTAACAGACAAGCAGAATCCAGTCACTGGCGTTAGGAGGAATTAGGAGACACCTAGAGACTTTTACGCTGGCCCTCTCATATGGAATGCGGTTTATGCATATGCCAGCTCAGAACTGCGTAATGCGATGGACCTGGCTTACTCAATAGGCCAACGTCCATCAGATGTTCTTAAAGTCAGAGCAACAGATGTGATTGAAGGTTTCTTGCATGTTGGCCAGCTCAAGACGGCCAGAAAGCTGATAATGAGGCTGACGACAGATGACTAGGTCACACAGCTAGGAGTGCTAATCGAACGATTGATGGCACAGCGGCGTGATAGAGGTATCCGAGGGCCGTACCTGATTGTCACTGAAGGAGGCTACGCGTTTCAGCTCCAATGCTGCGTCGACGCTTCGACGATGCCCGTCAAAAAGCGGCTGACCAAGCCATCAAGGATCTGGATCGGGAACTGGCTGAAAGCATCAGGTAATTCCAATTCAGGGACATCCGGCCGAAAGCAGCGAGTGAAATTGACGATCTGGGTGAGGCGAGCAAGCTCCTGGGACATACCGATAAACGCATCACTCAGACGGTATACCGACGTGTAGGAGAGATAGTTAATCCCACTAAATAGTCGCTAGATTTGAGCCTGATGCGGGACGCATTTCACAAATGCGGAACGTTTGACGATTTAGCAGCCTTGCGCCACCAAACCCCAAAAACGAAAAAGCCCTGAATAATCAGGGCTTTGACGTATCTAAGATGGCGGAAGCATAGAGATTCGAACTCTAGGACCTGTTACAGTCGGCAGTTTTCAAGACTGCTGCCTTAAACCACTCGGCCATACTTCCGTTTGCATTGCGGGCGCCATAATACCGGAATGAAACACGCTGTCAAACTCTCTGGGTGGCTGATTTCAAGTCGTCTGTTATGATCTTTGCAACTTCACATTTCAACCACCAGGAGCTTCGCCATGCGCGAACAGGATTACGCAGTTAATAACGGCGTGCAGGCCGATCAGCTAGAGGTTAGCCGCGTCCTGCGCAACACATACGGCCTTCTGGCTCTGACCCTCGCTTTCAGCGGTGTCATGGCTTTTGTCGCGCAGCAGATGCGCGTTGGCTACCCAAACATTTTCGTGGTGCTGATCGGTTTCTACGGTCTGTTCTTCCTCACCAATAAACTGCGCGATTCGGCGTGGGGCTTGGTGTCGGCGTTCGCGTTGACCGGTTTCATGGGTTTCCTGCTGGGCCCGATCCTCAACCGCTACCTGGGTATGCAGGGCGGCGCTGAAGTGGTCAGCTCGGCATTCGCCATGACGGCATTGGTGTTCGGTGGTCTGTCGGCTTACGTGCTGATTACCCGCAAGGACATGAGCTTCCTCGGTGGCTTCATCACCGCTGGCTTCTTTGTTCTGCTGGCAGCGGTGCTGGCGAGCATGTTCTTCCAGATCAGCGGCCTGCAGTTGGCGATCAGCGCTGGCTTCGTGCTGTTCTCGTCGGTCTGCATTCTGTTCCAGACCAGCGCGATCATTCACGGTGGCGAGCGTAACTACATCATGGCGACCATCAGCCTGTATGTATCGATCTACAACCTGTTTGTCAGCCTGTTGCAGATCTTCGGTATCATGAGCCGCGACGACTAATGAGTCGCCCTGCTTCAACAAAAAGCCCGCCTAGCGGGCTTTTTGCTGTCTAGTGCCCGTGAATTCTTTATCATTGGTCAAGTTTTCTGCTCAGAGCCTGTCATGAAGTTCGCGATCAATCTGTTCAGCGCAGCCCATGCGCCCTCCTCGCGCCGCGCCCTGCTGTTTGCGCAGGCGGCGCTGGCCGGGGGGCATGAGATTGTGCGGTTGTTCTTCTATCAGGACGGCGTTCACAGTGCTTCGGCCAATGTCGTCACGCCTCAGGACGAACAGGACCTGCCCTCGCAATGGCGCGAGTTCATCACCCAGCATCAACTTGACGGTGTGGTGTGCATCGCGGCCGCCTTGCGCCGTGGCGTGCTCAATGCCGAAGAGGCGCAGCGCTATCAGCGGCCCGCGGCCAATCTGCTCGCCCCGTGGGAATTATCCGGGTTGGGCCAGTTACACGACGCGGCGCAAACCGCTGATCGAGTGATCTGTTTCGGAGGGCCTTGAAGTGGCTAAATCAATGTTGATCATCAGCCGCCAGGCACCTTGGTCCGGACCGGGCGCACGCGAGGTGCTGGATATCGTATTGGCCGGTGGCGCTTATGATTTGCCCGTGGGCCTGTTGTTTCTGGACGATGGCGTCTTTCAGTTATTGCCGGAGCAGAACGCCAAGGCCCTGCAACAGAAAGACCTGACCGCCAACCTCAAGGCGCTTTCGATGTTTGGCGTGGAAGATATCTACGCCTGCGGCACGAGCCTTGCCGAGCGCGGCATCCTGCAGGAAGCGGTGGATGAGGACATTCTTCAATTGCCGCAATCTGTAGAAATCGCCGCACTCATTGACCGCTACGATCACGTGATCACAATCTGATGTCGACTTTGCACGTTTTATCTCATTCGCCCTTCACCGACAGCCGCCTGACCAGTTGCCTGCGTCTGCTCGGCGCGGCTGACGGCGTGCTGCTGTGCGGCGACGCCACTTACGCGTTAGCGGACTCAACAGCGCCGCTTGAGGCGCTGCAGGCGCTAAGCGCTAACCAGGTATTTGTGCTTGAAGAGGATATTCAGGCGCGGAGCATGGCGGCGCCAGCCTGGGTGCGAGTCGTCGACTACCCAGGCTTCGTCGAACTCTCGATTCGCTTCGATAAGGTCAACACGTGGCTATGAACGAGTTGAACGTGTCGGGGCGAATCATTGCGCTGGATAAAGACGGGTTTCTGCAAAACCTTGATGACTGGTCGATGGATATTGCCAATGCGCTATCCGGCCGGGAAGGTATTGAACTGAGCCCCGAGCATGTCGAAGTGCTGCTTTTGCTGCGAGATTTCTATAGCGAATTCCAGCTGTCACCCGCGACCCGGCCGTTGATCAAGTACACCGCCCTGAAGCTCGGTCCGGAAAAAGGTAACAGCATGCACCTTAACCGCCTGTTCAACGGCACTCCCGCCAAACTCGCCGCCAAACTGGCGGGCCTGCCAAAGCCGACTAATTGCATATGAACGACTACGCCCCGCTCGTCCTTGAAACACCCGCCGAACATCCGTTCGCCCAATTCGTCCGAATTCTGGGCAAAGGCAAACGTGGAGCCCGCAATCTGACCCGCGAAGAAGCACGGGAAGCCATGGGCATGCTCATTGACGAAAAGGTCGAAGAAAGCCAGTTAGGTGCTTTTCTGATGCTGCTGCGGCATAAGGAAGAAAGCCCGGAGGAATTGGCAGGCTTCACTGAGGCATTGCGCGAACGGTTGAACGCCCCGCCACTTCAGGTCGACATTGACTGGCCCACATATGCGGGCAAGAAGCGCCATTTACCCTGGTACCTGCTGGCGGCCAAATGCCTGGCTGAGAATGGGGTGCGGGTCTTCATGCATGGTGGCGGCGCGCACACTGCCGGGCGCTTGTACACCGAACAGTTGCTGGGTCTGCTGGGCATTCCGCTGTGCCGCAACTGGCATGCGGTGGACGAGGCGCTGCAACAGCATAATCTGGCGTTCTTTCCGCTGGGCGACTGGGCTCCGCAATTACAACGCATGATCGATCTGCGTAACACCCTCGGATTGCGTTCGCCGATTCACTCTCTTGCGCGCATCCTCAATCCGCTCAACGCACGGTGCGGCCTGCAAAGCATTTTCCACCCGGGCTACCAAAGCGTTCATCGTGATGCCAGCGGCTTGCTCGGCAATCACACCATCGTCATCAAGGGCGATGGCGGCGAGGTGGAAATCAATCCCGACACTATCAGCCATCTCTATGGCACCACCGACGGTCAGCCATGGGATGAAGAATGGCCTGCGCTTTCAGACCGCAGACATGTAAAGCCGGCAACTCTCGATCCGCAGCAGCTTGTCGCTCTATGGAAGGGCGAAATCGAAGACAGCTATCCGCAACTGGCACTGATTTCGACGATGGCGCTGGCCCTGCGTGGCTTGGGATTGCCTCGCCCGGAGGCATTTGCACAGGCTGAAGTGTTCTGGAAAAACCGGAATACATCAATTTAACCGATCATTACTCCCGATCCTTTGCGTTATTTGTTCGAACGAATCGGCCTAGACTCTCCTCCAACGCTTTAAGCACATCATTTTGGAGTTTGATATGGGCCTTCTCGTCGAAGGACGCTGGCAAGACCAGTGGTACGAAAGCAGCAAAGATGGCGCGTTTCAGCGTGAGCAGGCGCAACGCCGCAACTGGATCACTAAAGACGGTCAACCAGGACCGTCAGGTGAAGGCGGTTTCAAGGCCGAAGCCGGGCGCTATCATTTGTACGTATCCCTGGCCTGCCCTTGGGCCCACCGCACGCTGATTTATCGCAAGCTGAAAGGGCTGGAAAGCCTGATCGACGTTTCGGTGGTCAGTTGGCTGATGCGTGAACACGGCTGGACCTTCGATTCCGAAAAAGGCTCGACCGGCGATGCACTCGACAATCATGAATTCCTCTATCAGCGCTACCTGGCTGACACCGCCGACTACACCGGCCGGGTCACTGTCCCGCTGCTGTGGGACAAAAAACTGCAGCGCATTGTCAGCAACGAGTCAGCGGAAATCATCCGCATGTTCAACAGTGCCTTTGACGACCTGACCGGTAATCGTCTGGACCTGTATCCAGACGCTCTGCAGTCGCCAATCAATGAGCTGAACGACCGTATTTATCCAGCAGTGAACAACGGCGTGTACCGTGCGGGCTTTGCCACCTCTCAAGGTGCTTATGAAGAGGCATTCGATGATGTCTTCGCCGAACTCGACGCGTTAGAAAAGCTGCTGGGCGAGAAGCGCTATCTGGCGGGTGAATACCTGACTGAAGCAGACGTGCGCTTGTTTACCACCATCGTGCGCTTCGATCCGGTGTATCACGGGCACTTCAAGTGCAACCTGCGACGGATTTCGGACTATCCGAACCTTAGCAACTGGATGCTGGAGTTGTATCAGTGGCCGGGCATCACCGAAACGGTGGACTTCACGCATATCAAGCATCACTACTACGAAAGCCACGGCACCATCAATCCGACAGCTGTTGTGCCTAAAGGCCCGCAGCAGGATCTGGGCAGAGCACATGATCGTGAGCGACTGACGGGACGTGGGATCTGGAACAAGACAGGCGTGTGACCTTGGCACTGTCTCAACGCTATGACAGGTAGGAGGCAACTTGTTGGCGAGGGGTTTGCGCGGTGAATCAGGCCTCACGCCTCGCGAACAAGTTCGCTCCTACCAGTTAGCGCCGTGCTCAGATGCATTAGACCGTAGCCTGAGCACCTTCAAACCAGGCGAGTTTCTCGCGCAGCTTGACCACTTCACCCACGATCACCAATGTCGGCGCATGGACTTCATGCTCCGCCACCATTCGTGGCAAATCGGCCAAGGTGCCTGTAAAAACCCGCTGACTGGAGGTGGTGCCCTGCTGAATTAAAGCTGCCGGCGTATCAGCGGATCGACCGTGCTTAATCAGTTGCTCGCAGATGATCGGCAGACCGATCAGGCCCATGTAAAACACCAGGGTCTGTGCAGGCGCTACCAGATCGCTCCACGGCAAATCACTGGTACCGTTTTTCAAGTGCCCGGTGATGAAACGTACTGATTGCGCATGGTCACGGTGAGTCAGCGGAATACCGGCATACGCCGCGCAACCGCTGGCTGCCGTGATACCTGGTACGACCTGAAAGGGAATGCCGTGAGCGGCCAGTTCTTCGATCTCTTCACCGCCACGGCCGAAGATGAACGGATCACCGCCCTTCAACCGCAGAACGCGCTTGCCCTGCTTGGCCAGATCAACCAGTTGCTTGTTGATCTCGTCTTGCGGCACTGCGTGCTCCGCGCGGCGCTTGCCCACATAGACACGCTCGGCATCGCGTCGGCACAAATCCAGAATTGCCGGGGCCACAAGGCGGTCATACAGCACCACATCGGCCTGCTGCATGAGCCGTAGCGCACGGAAGGTCAGCAAGTCAGGATCACCCGGACCTGCACCTACCAGATAAACTTCACCGGGAGCATGCGGCGCATCGCCTGCAATCTTGGCGATCAGCAGACGCTCGGCTTCAGCGCCCTGCCCGGCCAGTTGCCGGTCAGCAATCGGGCCCTGGAAAACCTCTTCCCAGAAGGCGCGACGCTGAGTGACGTCCGGAAACAGATTCTTCACCTGACTACGGAAACGCGCCGCCAGCCCAGCAAGCTGGCCATAAGTCGACGGAATCCAGGTTTCCAGCTTGGCACGAATCAAACGCGCCAGCACCGGAGCGTCGCCGCCGCTGGAAACCGCGATGACCAGAGGCGAGCGATCCACGATGGCAGGGAAGATCACGCTGCACAGAGCAGGCGCATCCACCACGTTGACCGGTACACAACGCCGCTTGGCATCCTGAGACACCTGAGCGTTGAGAGGCTCGTCATCGGTGGCAGCAATGATCAGCACACAACCGTCCAGATCACTGACGTTGTAGCCACGCAGAATCAGATGCCCGCCACTTTTCTCAACCAGCTCACGCAGTTGTGGCTCGATCTCTGGCGCGACTACTCGAATGACAGCACCGGCCTCGGCAATGAGGCGGGATTTGCGCAATGCAATCTCGCCACCGCCCACGACCAGCACTTGGCTGCCACGCAGGTTATGGAACAGCGGCAGAAATTCCATCTAGCCGATGACCTCAAGGCCGCCCATGTAAGGTTTGAGCACGTCCGGCACACGGATCGAACCGTCAGCCTGCTGGTAGTTTTCCAGCACAGCAACCAGAGTACGGCCAACTGCCAGACCCGAACCGTTCAGGGTATGAACCAGTTCTGGTTTGCCGGTTTCCGGGTTGCGCCAGCGAGCCTGCATGCGACGCGCCTGGAAGTCACCGCAGTTGGAGCACGACGAAATCTCGCGGAATTTATCCTGGCTAGGAATCCAAACTTCCAGGTCGTAGGTTTTCACAGCGCTGAAACCCATGTCGCCGGTGCACAGCGCCAGCACGCGATAAGGCAGCTCCAGCAACTGCAGAACGCGCTCAGCGTTTGCAGTCAGGCCTTCCAGGGCTTCCATGGATTTTTCAGGCTCGACGATCTGCACCATCTCGACCTTGTCGAACTGGTGCTGACGGATCATGCCGCGGGTATCACGACCCGATGCGCCCGCTTCGCTGCGGAAGCAAGGCGTGTGAGCCACGAACTTCAAAGGCATCTGTTTGGCGTCGAGGATTTCGCCGGCCACGATGTTGGTCAGCGAAACTTCTGCGGTAGGAATCAGGTACAGATCCGCCTCGCCTTCACGGGAAATCTTGAACAGGTCTTCTTCGAACTTCGGCAGTTGACCGGTGCCCTGCAAGGCAGGTGCCTGAACCAGATAAGGCGTGTAGGCCTCTTCGTAGCCATGTTCGTTGATGTGCAGGTTGATCATGAACTGCGCCAGCGCACGATGCAGGCGGGCAATCGGGCCACGCAGCAAAGCGAAACGTGCACCGGACAATTTGGCGGCCGTTTCAAAATCCAGCCAGCCGTATTTCTCGCCCAGCGCAACGTGATCCTGAACCTGAAAGTCAAACGAGGCTGGCGTGCCCCAGGTGCGGACTTCAACGTTTTCGTCTTCGTCAGCGCCCACCGGTACCGACTCGTGAGGCAGGTTCGGCATGCTCAGGAGCATGGCGTCCAGCTCGGCCTGAATACCATCCAGCTCTTTCTTGCCGGTGTTGAGCTCTTCGGCCATGCGGTCGATGTCGGCCATCAGCGGTGCGATGTCTTCACCGCGTTGCTTGGCCTGACCGATGGATTTGGAACGGGAATTACGCTCGGCCTGAAGCTGTTCAGTGCGGGTCTGAACGGTCTTGCGCTGGGCTTCCAGCGCTTCGATGCGGGCAACGTCCAGTGTAAAGCCACGGGAAGCCAGGCGATCCGCTACGTCCTGAAGTTGGGTACGTAACAGTTTGGAATCGAGCATATCGTTCTCTCGTTTATCAAAGTCTGGTAAGGGACAGGCCAACCCATGTCGCGAGCAGCCCGCCGAACACGCTGATACCGGCATAGCCAAGGGCCAACGGCATTTGCCCGCTTTCAAGCAGGCGCAGCGTATCCAGTGAAAAGGATGAAAAGGTCGTAAGACCGCCAACAAAGCCGACGATAAGGCCGGCGCGAATCTCTATCGGTACTTCCGGGCGCAACAGGAACAGGCCATAAAGCACACCGATAATCAGGCAACCGACGATGTTCACTGCCAGGGTTGCCGCGTAAAAATGCTTCGGCCAATTCGCGCTAACCCACGTGCCAGCAGCGAAGCGCAATAATGTACCAGCGATACCGGCAATCGACACCGCAAGAATGGTTTTGAGCACTACTTTCTCCGCTGACGAGGGCTGGAAGCATCGAGAGCAGCCAGATGCTTGAGCTTTTCGCCGATTTTCAGCTCAAGACCACGGGGCACCGGCTGGTAATACTGACGCGGTTCGAGGTCGTCAGGGAAGTAATCCTCACCCGCGGCGTAAGCATCCGGCTCGTCATGGGCATACCGGTACTCTTCACCATAACCCAGCTGCTTCATGAGCTTGGTCGGCGCGTTGCGCAAATGCAGCGGCACTTCCAGCGAGCCGTGTTCAGTGGCTTCGCGCATTGCAGCCTTGAATCCCATGTACACCGCGTTGCTTTTAGGCGCGCAAGCCAGATAAACAATCGCCTGAGCAACGGCCAGCTCACCTTCCGGACTGCCCAGTCGCTCCTGAACATCCCACGCCGACATGCATAACGGCAACGCACGGGGATCGGCATTGCCGATGTCTTCACTGGCCATACGGACCACGCGTCGCGCCAGATACAGCGGGTCGCAGCCACCATCGATCATGCGCGCAAACCAATACAACGCCGCATCCGGGTTGGAACCGCGAATGGATTTATGAAGGGCGGAAATCTGGTCGTAGAACGCTTCGCCACCTTTGTCAAAACGCCGACGGCTGTCGCCCATCAGGCTTTGAAGTAGCTCCAGGCTGATTTCCGAGCCATCTTCAGCAAGGTCCGACGCGTTTTCCAGCAGATTCAGCATGCGCCGACCGTCACCGTCGGCAGCGGCCATGAGCATGGCAAAACCTTCATCGCTCAGACTCAACTGATGCTTGCCCAGCCCGCGCTCTTCGGTCAGCGCGCGATTGACCAGCTTGCGCAGCGCGGCTTCATCAAGGCTCTTGAGGACATAAACCCGGGCCCGGGACAGCAGCGCGTTGTTGAGTTCAAACGAAGGGTTTTCGGTGGTCGCGCCAATAAAGATCAGCGTGCCGTCTTCGACATAAGGCAGAAAGGCATCCTGCTGGGACTTGTTGAAGCGGTGTACTTCATCGACAAACAAGATAGTGCGACGGCCGTATTGCCCGGCCTGCTGCTTGGCAACTTCTACCGCCTGGCGAATCTCTTTGACCCCGGCCAGTACCGCAGAAACCGTCTCAAAGTGCGCATCCGAGACTTTCGCCAGGAGCCGGGCCAGCGTGGTTTTACCCACACCGGGCGGCCCCCAGAAAATCATCGAATGCAGAGCACCCTGCTCAAGCGCCTCGCGCAAAGGCTTGCCGTGAGCCAGCAAATGCTCCTGACCGACGTACTCATCCAGATTGGTCGCACGCAAACGCGCGGCCAATGGTTGTGCAATCGGTTCACTTCGAAACAGGTCCATGGACAACCGTTAAAACCTCTTATTCCTGAATGACGTCAGCGCCTTTCGGAATCTGGAACTGGAATTTGCTCGCCGGGATCGCCTCATTGGCTTTCACGCCGGTGAACAGGATATTGGTGCGTTGGCCGACGCTGTCAATTAGCTGCATGTCATTGATCATGCCGTTACGGAACGACAGACGCAGGCTGTCGAACAGGGTGTCCTTGGTTTTAGGCTTGAGCGTGAAATCGATCACGCCGCCTGCTTCCTTGGCGGTGATATCAAAACTTTCGCTGATCTTCGACACATCACCGGACAACAACAGTGCCGGCGTCTGAGTCAGTCGCTGGTCGAGGGTCTTGATGGTGACCTGCTCCAGGTCCGGATCCCACAGGGAAACCTTCTTGCCGTCAGAAACCATCAATTGCTCTTGCGGAGCATCGGTGTGCCAGTTGAACAGGCCAGGACGCTGCAGGGCCATTTCACCCGAAGTTTCCTGCAACTGGGTGCCGCCGCCGTCCAGGGTCAACTGGGAAAAACGCGCAGTCAGGGTTTTGGACGTCTCCAGCAACTGAGTCAGACGAGCGACGTCTTTGCTGTCGGCGTGCGCCGGAATCGCGGAGAAAGTCAGTGCAGTTACCAACAACATGCGGAAAAGACGCATGGGAGTCCTCATTGAGTTCGGTGGAGTCTCGCCAGCTATTGATCGCTGGCGAGGCATTTATGGAAGTGCGCGATCAGTCGCGCATCGGGGCCGGCGCAATTACTTCACGCGAGCCATTGGTATTCATGGAAGTCACGACGCCAGCCATTTCCATGGCCTCGATCATCCGGGCAGCACGGTTGTAGCCAATCTTCAGCTTGCGCTGTACCGCGGAAATCGAAGCCCGGCGGCTTTCCAGCACGAACTTGACCGCCTCGTCATAGAGCGCATCGCTTTCGCTGTCTTCGCCGCCCTCGCCACTGCCGCCGTCGAACCCGCTACCAGCCTCCTCGACACCGGCCAGAATATCGTCGTTGTAATCCGGCGTGCCACGCAGCTTCCAGGCCTCAACCACACGGTGTACTTCCTCATCGGAAACAAATGCACCGTGAACACGAATCGGCAAGCTGGTGCCTGGAGGCATGTACAGCATGTCACCGTGACCCAGCAATTGCTCGGCACCGCCCTGGTCGATGATGGTTCGCGAGTCGATCTTGCTCGACACCTGAAACGCCATACGCGTCGGGATGTTGGCCTTGATCAGACCGGTAATCACGTCAACCGATGGACGCTGGGTCGCGAGAATCAGGTGGATACCCGCCGCACGAGCCTTCTGGGCAATACGCGCAATCAGCTCTTCGACCTTCTTGCCGACGATCATCATCATGTCGGCGAACTCGTCCACCACCACAACGATAGTCGGCAGCTTGGTCAGCAGCGGCGCTTCATCATGAATACTTTCGCGCTTGTAGAGCGGATCCGCCAGCGGCGTGCCTGCGTCCTGAGCTTCCTTGACCTTCTGGTTGAAGCCGGACAGGTTACGCACGCCCATCTTCGCCATCAGCTTGTAGCGCCGCTCCATTTCGGCAACGCTCCAGCGCAAGGCATTGGCGGCGTCTTTCATGTCTGTGACGACCGGGCAAAGCAGGTGCGGAATGCCTTCGTAGATCGACAGCTCAAGCATTTTCGGGTCGATCATGATCAGCTTGGCGTCTTCCGGGCCAGACTTGAACAGAATCGACAGGATCATGGCGTTTACACCCACCGACTTACCGGAACCGGTCGTACCGGCCACCAGCAAGTGAGGCATCTTCGCCAGGTCGGTGATGACCGGCTTACCGCCGATGTCATGACCCAGTGCCAGCGTGACCGGCGACTTGGCGTTGTCGTACTCAGGGGTCGAAAGGACCTCGGAGAAACGCACGATCTGCCGGTCTTCGTTGGGAATCTCGATACCGACTGTGGTCTTGCCTGGAATGACTTCAACCACACGAACGCTGGTCACAGCCAGGGAACGCGCGAGGTCTTTGGCGAGGTTGGCAATACGGCTGACCTTGACGCCTGCTGCTGGCTGGATCTCGTACCGGGTAATCACCGGACCCGGATGAATGGAATCCACCGACACTTCGACGCCAAACTCCTTGAGCTTGATTTCCAGCAAGTGGCCAACGGCGGCGAGAGACTCAGGAGAATAATTGAGCTGCTTCTTTTCCGCCGGATCAAGGATCGAGATCGGAGGCAAGGTGCCTTCTACGGCGCTATCAACAAACAACGGTGCCTGTTTTTCCTTCAGTACACGCTTGCTTGGCTCTGGTGCCTTGGCAGGAGCAGGCGCAATGACGGCCGGAATATGGGTTTCACGAGAGGCCATATGCGTGCTCAAGGCCTTCTCGCGCTCGATCAGACGTTCTTTGGCCTTGGCCTGCTCACGACGATCGGACGTAGCGGGCGCAACCACTTCGTTGACGCGGTCATCCACTTCACGCAGTTGTGCAACCATCTGCTTGCGCTCATTACGCGCCGCCCACCAGTTGTTGACCGCATCGTAAAACAGTTCGAACAGATCAAGGGTGATCTTGCCGGTCACATCCATGACCTTGAACCACGAAAGATCGGTAAACACGGTAAGGCCAAACAGGAACAAGGCGATGAATAACAGCGTACTGCCCTGAATATTCAGGGCCTTCTTGGCCATGTCACCGAGAATCTCGCCCAGCACACCACCTGCCGAGCCCGGGAAACCTGCCGCAAAATGGAAGTGAATATGCGCCAGCGCAGCACCAGCAAGCACCAGAAACACCAGACCGATAAGCCGCCACGAAAAAAGCCAACCGCTCCACTGCCACGGCTCATGGCGATGACGGAACACCTGCCAGGCCTTGACGGCCAGCAACAGCGGGAAAATGTAGGCAAAGTAGCCCAGCACCATGAACAGGATATCGGCACAGAAGGCGCCAGCACGGCCAGCCGCGTTCTGAACCTCCACCGAGCTGCTGGTATGACTCCAGCCCGGGTCGTTCTGGTCATAGGTCAGCAACGCCATCATCAAATACAGGCACAGCGCGCCAAAGGCGATCAATGCACCTTCCTTGAGCCGGTAGTGCAATTGCTGCCGCCAGAGCGGAACGGGGCTGGGTACTGCGGTGGATTTCTTCAAAACGCTTTTATTCCTGCGCTAGAGCGCGAACATCTGGTGATTGACTACCAACGACTGAATCTGCAAAACAATTTGCCATGCCATACAGCTTGAACGGCAGCTTGCAAAGCGCGCATTGTACGGATTTGTACGCCTGATGCCACGGTAGCATCCTGCCTTGTAAACGGCGTTCTGGCCGGGTAGTTTCGGATTGTGCTGTCGGACGAAGCCAGCCTTGGCTGATGGTCAAACGCCCGCTGCTCGCCAAACATTAGTCTGGCGTGGACATGGCCCATCTTCAAGCCCCGCCGCAAACGTTGAATTTGAGCATGCATTCTCTTTTGTGACAAAGACTTATGCCGTATTTTTTAACCGAACGATCAATTGTCCATACGGCTTCACGTATAAAGGAGCACGCGCAAGACGCTTGCGTGCGACAGACGACCGATTATGACCACGACTGCCGTATGGAGTTGCAATCGCGCTGGTTCCCCCGCCCTCCCCTTCCGTAAAGTGCTGCCCTATGCTGACCTGGCTAAAACGTGACAACCTGATTTTTCCGCCGCTGGAAAAAGCCTTGCGTGAACCCGATGGCCTGCTCGCAGCAGGGGGCGATCTGTCTGCCGACCGACTGGTGCAGGCTTATCGTCATGGCTGCTTTCCCTGGTTTCAGGATGGGCAGCCCATTCTCTGGTGGTCACCCGATCCAAGAACCGTGATCTTCCCTGATGAACTCCATGTTTCACGCAGCCTTGCCAAACTGATACGTCAGGAGCGCTATCGCGTGACCTTCGATCAGAATTTCGCGGAGGTGATACGGGCGTGCGCCGGACCACGTGCCTACGCTGACGGCACCTGGATTACCGGCTCAATACAGGCCGCTTATCTGGAATTGCACCAACGCGGCTACGCCCACAGTGTCGAAGTGTGGGAAAACGACGTGCTGGTTGGCGGGCTTTATGGACTGGCGATGGGGCAGCTGTTTTTTGGCGAGTCGATGTTCAGTCGGGCTGACAATGCCTCCAAGGTTGGCTTTGCCACACTGGTGGAGCGCTTGAAAGCCTGGGGATTCGTGCTGATTGACTGCCAGATGCATACCAGTCACCTGCAAAGCTTCGGTGCCAGGCCCATTTCACGCAAAGCGTTTTCCGATTTCCTGACTCGGCATCTGGATCAGCCTAATAACGCCGACTGGCTGCCTAGGCGAGTTCAGCAGGCTGACATACACTCTTGATAACGATTTATTTTTTGCGGCGGGGGCAATCATGACAGAGCTGGCACGGCTGAAGTTTTATGCCACTCAACCCCACTCGTGCAGCTATTTGCCGGAAGAGCAAGCCACCACGCTGTTTCTGGACCCCAGCCAGCCGATGGACGTGGAAGTTTACGCCGATCTTTCGGACATGGGCTTTCGCCGTAGCGGCGACCATCTTTATCGACCCCATTGTCAAAACTGCAGTGCTTGCGTGCCTGCGCGCATCCCGGTCGATCTTTTTTCGCCTGACCGGCAACAAAAGCGTATTTTCAAACGCAACGCCGACATTGAAGTGCGCTGCACTAAACCGCGTTTTACTGAAGAATATTTCGACCTCTACCAACGCTACATCGAACAGCGCCATGCTGACGGCGACATGTTTCCACCTAGCCGCGATCAATTTTCGACTTTTTTAGTACGCGACCTGCCGTTCTGCAGATTCTATGAATTTCGCCTGGATAATCGCCTGCTGGCAGTCGCTGTTACCGACGTACTGCCCAACGGCCTTTCTGCGGTTTATACCTTCTACGAACCCACTGAAGAACGCCGCAGTCTGGGGCGCTACGCCATTTTGTGGCAAATCGCCGAAGCTGCACGCCAGCAGCTGCATGCGGTGTACCTGGGCTACTGGATAAAGAACTGCCAAAAGATGAATTACAAGACCCAATATCGGCCCATCGAGCTGCTGACAAACCAAAGATGGATCACTCTTTATTGAAGACCTTGGCTTAACCGGCATTTTTCGGGCACAATGCACGCCGCTTTTGCCTGGCGCCACTTGCACCGGGCCACTCATTAGATACCGAGGGCTTTACTGCATGTCGAAAGAAGACAGCTTCGAAATGGAAGGCACTGTCGTCGACACCCTGCCCAACACCATGTTTCGTGTGGAGTTGGAAAACGGGCACGTCGTAACCGCGCATATCTCCGGCAAGATGCGCAAGAATTACATCCGTATTCTTACCGGTGACAAGGTGCGTGTTGAACTGACGCCCTACGACTTGAGCAAAGGGCGCATTACTTACCGCGCTCGATAAGCAAGTCTTAACAAAAACGCCCGGCTTCTGCCGGGCGTTTTTGTGTGCCCGGTTTTTATGGAAAAACTCGTCATCCTGTAGGAGCTGCCGAATACTGCGAAGCGTTCATTCTGAAACCTCGCAATCGCAGCCTTCGGCAGCTCCTACAGTTCTGTGTTGGCTGCAACACAGCGCAGCGCCAACAACACCGTCAATCTGTACACAACAAAAAACCCCGCACCTCTTTCGAGATGCGGGGCTTTGGTGGGCCGGTAAGACCTAGGCCATTTCTGCTGTGGTTTCGTAGTCGAAGGTGATCTCGCCGTCCCTGAAGTCGATGTGTACCACACCGCCATGGTCGGCCAGCTCGCCAAACAGGATCTCCTCGGCCAACGGACGCTTGATCTTGTCCTGGATCAAACGCGCCATTGGACGGGCACCCATTGCGGCATCGTAACCACCTTGTGCCAGATAGCTTCTCGCCGCCTCGGTCACCTCAAGCAGCACACGCTTGTCTTCCAGCTGCGCCTGAAGCTCGGTGAGGAACTTGTCCACCACGCTTTTGATGACCTCATGACTGAGGCGACCAAATTGAATGATGGTGTCCAGACGGTTGCGGAACTCAGGCGTGAAGCTCTTCTTGATGACTTCCATCGCATCAGACGAATGGTCCTGATGAGTGAAGCCAATCGAAGCCCGGGCCGCCGATTCAGCACCAGCGTTGGTGGTCATGATCACGATCACATTACGGAAGTCCGCTTTGCGCCCGTTGTTATCGGTCAGCGTCCCGTGGTCCATCACCTGCAAGAGCAGGTTGAAAACTTCCGGATGCGCCTTCTCGATTTCATCGAGCAGCAGCACGCAATGCGGCTGCTTGGTGATCGCTTCGGTCAGAAGACCGCCCTGATCAAAACCGACATAACCTGGCGGAGCGCCGATCAAGCGAGAAACAGTGTGCCGCTCCATGTACTCGGACATGTCGAAACGCACCAGCTCGATACCAAGCGCCTTGGCCAACTGACGAGCGGCTTCGGTCTTGCCGACACCGGTAGGACCGGCGAACAGGAACGAACCCACTGGTTTGTCAGGTGACTTCAGGCCGGCACGAGACAACTTGATCGCCGTGGACAGTGAATCGATCGCCGCATCCTGACCAAATACGGTCAGCTTCAGGTCTCGCTCAAGATTCCTCAGCAACTCCTTGTCGGAGCTGTTGACGTGTTTAGGCGGAATTCGTGCGATTTTCGCGACGATGTCTTCAACCTGCTCCACTTCGATACGTTTCACGCGCTTCTCGACCGGTTGCAAGCGCTGGTAAGCCCCTGCCTCGTCGATCACGTCGATCGCTTTATCGGGCATGTGACGGTCATTGATATAGCGCGATGCCAGTTCAGCAGCGGCACGCAACGCCTCATCGCTGTACTCGATGTCGTGATGCGACTCGAAACGCCCTTTGAGGCCTCTCAGGATGCCGATGGTGTCTTCAACCGACGGCTCCGAGACGTCGACCTTCTGGAAGCGCCGGGCCAAAGCCCGATCTTTTTCAAAGATGCCACGGAATTCCTGGAAGGTCGTCGAGCCGATACAGCGAATATCACCTGACGAAAGCAGCGGCTTGAGCAGGTTAGACGCATCCATCACACCACCGGACGCAGCACCTGCGCCAATGATCGTGTGAATTTCATCGATAAACAGGATCGCGTGAGGACGCTTTTTCAGCTCGCCGAGCAACGCCTTGAAGCGCTTCTCGAAATCACCGCGATATTTGGTGCCCGCCAGCAGTGCTCCCAGATCAAGGGAATACACCACACTATTGGCCAGTAGATCAGGCACCTGATTGTCCACAATGCGCTTGGCCAGACCTTCAGCAATAGCGGTTTTGCCGACACCAGCCTCGCCTACCAGAAGCGGGTTGTTCTTGCGCCGACGCGCCAGAATCTGCGCGACTCGCTCGACTTCCTGCTCACGGCCGACCAGAGGGTCAATACGCCCCTGACGCGCTAATTCGTTAAGGTTGCTGGCATACGCATCCAGCGGATTACCTGAAGCAGAAGACTCACCACCCTCGTCGTCCTGCATATCTTGCTCACCTTCAGAGTGATCGCCCTGCCCAGGCACTTTGGATATGCCGTGGGCAATATAGTTGACGACATCTATGCGAGCCACGCTCTGCTGCTTGAGCAGAAACACTGCCTGGCTTTCCTGCTCACTGAAAATTGCAACCAGCACGTTTGCGCCGGTGACTTCACGCTTGCCCGAGCTCTGTACATGGAATACAGCACGTTGCAGGACGCGTTGGAAGCCCAGGGTTGGCTGGGTCTCGCGATCCTCGTCATGGACGGGAATCAGCGGCGTGGTGGAGTCGATGAACTCCTGCAAATCATGCTTGAGCTTATCGAGGTTTGCGCCGCAGGCACGCAGAACAGTGGCGGCAGCCTCATTGTCCAATAAAGCCAGCAGAAGGTGCTCGACAGTCATGAATTCATGACGTTTCGAACGAGCCTCCTTGAAGGCCAGATTGAGGGTGACTTCGAGCTCACGGTTTAACATAGCTTCACCTCATACCCAAGTGGTCGGCGATTAACCGTCCTTCTCGATCTCACAGAGTAGCGGATGCTGGCTTTCCCTGGCGTATTGGTTGACCTGCATTGCCTTGGTCTCGGCGATGTCGCGGGTAAACAATCCACATACTGCCCGCCCCTCTGTATGGACGGCCAGCATGACCTTGGTTGCCAGCTCACGATTCAGGTTGAAGAACACCTCGAGCACTTCGACAACGAAATCCATCGGGGTGTAATCATCATTAAATAAAACCACCTTGTACATCGGCGGCGCCTGTAATGTCGGCTTGGCATCCTGAACCGCGATGCCAGCCGCGTCATCCTCATGGGAATCCGGACTGTCCTGATTTGATATTAGTCGAATCTTGCTGATTGCATGCATGGAAAGAAAAGTTCGTAAAGGGCGGATTGAATAATGAGTCGCAGTCTGACCGGTTTTCAAATGGACCGCCGCGTGACCTTGACTATCGGCTAATCAGTGTTACAAACAATAGAACCCACATTGGGTAAAAAGGGTCCGCGCAGTCAACCAAAATTTTTTTCGGTCCGGCGGATGAGGTTGATGATACTCCCAACGGAGTCCTTTGCAGAAGGATATGACTATGTATAGCGGTAAGGTCAAATGGTTCAATAATGCGAAAGGCTATGGCTTTATCGTGGAGGACGGGAAGACCGAAGACCTGTTCGCCCACTATTCTGCTATCAAAATGGACGGTTACAAGACCCTCAAGGCAGGTCAGCCCGTCAACTTTGAAATCATCCAGGGCCCCAAGGGAATGCATGCTACAGAGATCAAGGCAGCAGTCACAAATGAGCCAGCAGGGTCGCCCAGCCCTGTCACCACCCGGGCAGGAGTGCAGGAGAAGGTCACCGCCTGATCCGAAAACCTGCCAGATACGCCAATCCTGAAAAATCGGCCGGTTCCGTTATCTGAACCGGCCGATTTCGTTTGTAACGCCTGTTTACAGATGCTCTGCGCGTGTACCGCGAGCCCGCGCTTCCCGCCTACCTCGACCAACGGCCAATACCTTGTGCGACATGGAGCGCTTAGCATTAATGCTTAGCGCCAAGGGTTTGATATACTCCCGCCGTGACTAACGGGTCATAGGGGCGAACCAGTCTGGAAAGAGACTTTGCGCCCTTGTATGCGTTGGGCAGCAACTGCCGTCCGACCGCTTGACGCTCGACTGATGCACCTACCATCATCATCGCGAATAAACCTCGACTCAGGCTCAAGAAAAAGAGACTGCGAGCAAAGTGCATACCCTGCGCGCATCGAGATTTTGTGCATGCTCAGCAAAACAGAGAGTTCATACGAAATGTCCAACCGTTCGAAGATCATCTACACCTTTACCGACGAAGCTCCAGCACTCGCCACCTACTCGCTTCTTCCTATCATCGAAGCCTTCACTGCCTCCTCTGATATCGACGTTGAAACGCGAGACATCTCTCTGGCGGGCCGCATTCTTTCCAGCTTCCCTGAATCCCTGAGCGCTGATCAGCAAATCGGCGACCACCTCGCCGAGCTGGGCAAGCTGGCTACCACACCAGAAGCCAACATCATCAAGCTGCCAAACATCAGCGCCTCGGTCCCTCAACTCAAGGCGACCATCAAAGAACTGCAAGACCTGGGCTTCAAGATCCCTGACTACCCTGAGTCGCCAAGCACAGACGCGGAAAAAGACGTCCGTGCACGCTACGACAAGACCAAAGGCAGCGCCGTGAACCCGGTTCTGCGTGAAGGCAACTCGGACCGCCGCGCACCGTTGTCGGTCAAGAACTACGCTCGCAAGCACCCGCATAAAATGGGCGCCTGGGCTGCAGACTCGAAATCCCACATTGCCCACATGAGCAATGGCGACTTCTACGGCAGTGAAAAGGCCGTTCTGATCGGCGCTGCCGATAACGTCAAAATCGAATTGATCGCTCAAGACGGCACAGCCACCGCTCTGAAAGAAAAGACCGCCGTGAAAGAAGGCGAGATCATCGATTCTTCGGTCATGAGCACCAAAGCGCTGCGCAGCTTCATCGCCTCGGCTATCGAAGATGCCAAGGCACAAGGCGTGCTGCTGTCGGTTCACTTGAAAGCCACCATGATGAAGGTCTCTGACCCGATCATGTTCGGCCAGATCGTCGCTGAGTACTACAAGGACGCGCTGACCAAGCACGCCGATGCACTCAAGCAGGCCGGCTTCAATCTGAACAACGGTATCGGCGATCTGTACGACCGTATCAGCGCGCTGCCTGCCGAAAAACAGGCTGAAATCAAGGCTGACATCCAGGCCGTGTACGCCTCACGCGCCCCACTGGCAATGGTCAACTCGGACAAAGGCATCACCAACCTGCACGTGCCAAGCGACGTGATCGTCGACGCATCGATGCCGGCAATGATCCGTGACTCGGGCAAAATGTGGAACGCTGCTGGCGAACTGCAGGACACCAAGGCCGTGATCCCGGATCGTTGCTACGCAACCATCTACCAGGCTGTGATCGACGACTGCAAGAAAAACGGCGCTTTCGATCCGACCACCATGGGCAGCGTGCCAAACGTTGGCCTGATGGCGCAAAAAGCTGAAGAGTACGGCTCCCACGACAAGACCTTCCAGATCGCCACTGCTGGCGTTGTCCGTGTATCGGACAGCAGCGGTAAGGTGCTGATGGAACAGAACGTCGAAGAAGGCGATATCTGGCGCATGTGCCAGGTCAAGGACGCGCCGATCCAGGACTGGGTCAAACTGGCCGTCAACCGCGCTCGCGCCAGCGACACCCCTGCCGTGTTCTGGCTGGACCCGGCTCGTGCTCACGACGCCGAGATGATCAAGAAAGTCCAGAAGTATCTGGCCGATCACGACACTGCAGGTCTGGATATCCGTGTGATGTCGCCGGTAGAAGCCATGGCGTTCACCCTGGAGCGCACACGCGCTGGCAAGGACACCATTTCGGTCACCGGTAACGTACTGCGCGACTACCTGACTGACCTGTTCCCGATCATGGAACTGGGCACAAGCGCCAAGATGCTGTCCATCGTGCCGCTGATGAACGGCGGTGGTCTGTTCGAAACCGGCGCGGGTGGTTCGGCTCCGAAGCACGTTCAGCAACTGGTTGAAGAAAACTTCCTGCGCTGGGATTCCTTGGGTGAGTTCCTGGCTCTGGCCGCTTCCCTGGAGCACCTGGGCAATACCTACAACAACCCGAAAGCCCTGGTTCTGTCGAAGACTCTGGATCAGGCAACCGGTGAGTTCCTGGACCGCAACAAGTCGCCTTCGCGCAAAGTCGGCAACATCGACAACCGCGGCAGCCACTTCTACCTGGCGCTGTTCTGGGCTCAAGCCCTGGCTGCCCAGAATGACGACGCAGCCCTCAAGGCACAGTTCAGCCCAGTGGCGAAAACCCTGGCCGACAACGAAGAAAAAATCGTTGCCGAACTGAACGCTGTACAAGGCAAGCCAGCGGAAATCGGCGGTTACTACTATCCGAACCCTGAGCTGACCAGCAAAGTCATGCGCCCAAGCGCAACCCTGAACGCAGCGATTGCTTCGCTGAACTAAGGTTTTTGCTGCACACAAACCCCGGCCTTGTGCCGGGGTTTGTGTTTGCGCGACACCCGATTTTCTGTAGGAGTGAGCTTGCTCGCGATAGCGTTCTGTCATTCAAAGCATTCATTGCCTGACAGAACGCTATCGCGAGCAAGCTCACTCCTACAGGAAAGCATTACAACTCCACCACCCGAGGAGCAACCACCCATGAACTGGCAAGCCCACGTCACCGTCGCCACGATCGTCGAAGATCAAGGCAAATTCCTTTTTGTAGAAGAACTCAAGGGCGGCAAGGCAGTACTCAACCAGCCTGCCGGGCATCTTGATCCAGACGAATCCCTGCAGCGCGCCGCGGTACGCGAAACCCTCGAAGAAACCGGCTGGGACGTCGAACTGACCAGCGTCATCGGCATTTATCTCTATACCGCGCCGAGCAACGGTGTGACCTATCAGCGCATCTGCTTTGCCGCCAAACCGCTGCGCCACAATCCAGAGTATCAACTGGACGACGGCATCCTCGGCCCGCTGTGGCTGACCCGGGATGAACTCGTGGCCCAACAGGAGCGCTGGCGCAGCGAGCTGGTGCTGCGTTGCGTGGACGATTACCTGAACGGCGAACACTTCAGTCTCGACCTGCTACGCGACAAGGCGTGAGACTCCCGCCGCCGGGCCTGTTAGAATCGCGTCCTTTTCGAAGCTACCCATTGAATTCCTATGCCTGATTCAACCCTTTCCGATACTGCACAGAAGCGCGTCATCGTCGGCATGTCCGGCGGCGTAGACTCTTCGGTTTCTGCCGTTCTGCTCATGGAGCAGGGCTATCAGGTGGAAGGCCTGTTCATGAAGAACTGGGAAGAAGACGATGGAACGGAATACTGCACCGCCCGTGAAGACCTGGCCGACGCCCAGGCCGTGTGCGACAAGATCGGCATCAAACTGCATACCGCCAACTTCGCTGCTGAATACTGGGACAACGTGTTCGAGCACTTCCTGGCCGAATACAAGGCCGGTCGCACGCCGAACCCGGACATCCTGTGTAACCGCGAAATCAAGTTCAAGGCGTTCCTCGATTACGCCCTGATGCTTGGCGCCGACCTGATTGCAACCGGTCATTACGTGCGCCGCCGGGATATCGATGGCCGCACCGAATTGCTCAAGGGTCTGGACCCGAACAAAGACCAGAGCTACTTCCTGCATGCCGTGGGTGGCGACCAGATCGCCCGGACCCTGTTCCCGGTCGGCGAACTGGAAAAGCCAGAAGTACGTGCCATCGCTGAGAAACACGGTCTGGCGACGGCAAAAAAGAAAGACTCAACCGGCATCTGCTTCATTGGCGAACGCCGTTTCACCGATTTCCTGCGCCAGTATCTGCCCGCTCAACCCGGCGAGATCAAGACCACCGAGGGTGAAGTCATCGGTCGCCACAGCGGCTTGATGTACCACACCATCGGCCAGCGCCAGGGCCTGGGCATTGGCGGTCTGAAAGACGCCAGCGATGACCCGTGGTACGTGCTGGTCAAGGACCTTGAGAACAACGAGCTGATCGTGGGTCAGGGCAACGATCACCCCTGGCTGTTCTCCCGGGCCCTCGTGGCTTCGCAGATCTACTGGGTCAACCCGATTGACCTGAGCACGCCGCGTCGCCTGACTGCTAAAGTGCGCTACCGCCAAAGCGATCAGCTCTGCACGCTGGAGCAGACCGCCGACGGCTATCGCGCCACCTTCGAAGAACCGCAACGCGCCGTTACACCGGGCCAGTCCGTGGTGTTTTATGACGGCGAAATCTGCCTGGGCGGCGGCGTGATTGAAATCGCCGAAGCCTGGCACAGCAAGGACAAGCGTTGATGACCCCGATTCAGGAGCAATTGGTCGCACTGGCTGGCGTATTTCAGGCCGCCGTACTGGTAGACCGCATAGCCAAGACCGGTCAGAGCAGCGAAGCAGTCCTGGGCTGCATGCTCGGCAGCCTGCTGGTGCAGGATCCCAAAGACACGCTGGACGTTTACGGTGGCGACGACCTGAACCTGCGCGAAGGCTACCGCGCCCTCGCCAGCGCACTGGAACGCGATCCGTCGACGCTGCAGCGCGAACCTCTGCGTTACGCCCTGTCGATGCTGGGCCTGGAAAGACAACTGGCCAAGCGCGACGACATGCTGCAAACCGTAGGCAACCGTCTGCCGCAAATCCAGTCTCAGGTTGAACACTTCGGCATCGCCCACGAAAACGTTATCGCGGCCTGTGGCGCTTTGTATCAGGACACCCTGAGTACCCTGCGCCAGCGCATTCAGGTGCATGGCGACATGCGCAACCTGCAACAGCCGAGCAATGCCTCGAAAATCCGCGCCCTGCTGTTGGCAGGTATTCGCTCTGCTCGCCTGTGGCGACAAAATGGCGGCCATCGCTGGCAACTGGTCGTAAGCCGTCGCAAGTTATTGAAAGAACTGTACCCATTGATGCATGGCTGATTCGCCACGCATTTGCAGAAACTGCTGACAAACATCGCGTGACATACGCTGGTCAGGCCGACCCGATCCAGCCTGGTTTTCATGTATGATACGCGCCCCTTTTCGTTGCCTGACTGTCCGAGAGCACCCTATGCAGCTTTCTTCGCTCACTGCGGTTTCCCCTGTTGACGGCCGCTACGCCGGTAAAACCGAGGCCTTGCGCCCAATTTTCAGCGAATACGGTCTGATCCGTTTTCGCGTCATGGTTGAAGTACGCTGGCTCCAGCGTCTGGCCGCACACCCTGAAATCACTGAAGTCCCAGCGTTTTCAGCTGAAGCCAACGCCATCCTCAACACGCTGGCGGAAGACTTCTCGATCACCCACGCCGAGCGCGTGAAAGAAATCGAGCGCACCACCAACCACGACGTCAAGGCCGTGGAATACCTGCTCAAGGAACAGGCTGCCAAGCTCCCTGAACTGGACAAAGTGAGTGAGTTCATCCACTTCGCCTGCACCAGCGAGGACATCAACAACCTGTCCCACGCCCTGATGCTGCGCGAAGGCCGCGACAATGTGATGCTGCCCCTGATGCGCAAGATCGCTGATTCGATCCGCGAGCTGGCCATCCGTTTTGCTGACGTTCCAATGCTGTCGCGCACCCACGGTCAACCAGCCTCCCCGACCACTCTGGGTAAAGAACTGGCCAACGTTGTTTACCGTCTGGAGCGTCAGATCGCCCAGATCGCTGCGGTACCGCTGCTGGGCAAGATCAACGGTGCAGTCGGCAACTACAACGCACACATCTCGGCTTATCCGTCCATCGACTGGGAAGCCAACGCGCGCGCCTTCATCGAAGACGAGCTGGGTCTGGGCTTCAACCCTTACACCACCCAGATCGAACCGCACGACTACATTGCCGAGCTGTTCGACGCCATTGCGCGCTTCAACACCATCCTGATCGACTTTGACCGCGATATCTGGGGCTACATCTCTCTGGGTTACTTCAAACAGCGCACGATTGCTGGCGAAATCGGTTCGTCGACCATGCCGCACAAGGTCAACCCGATCGACTTCGAAAACTCCGAAGGCAACCTGGGTATCGCCAACGCACTGTTCCAGCACCTGGCGAGCAAGCTGCCTATCTCCCGCTGGCAGCGCGACCTGACCGACTCCACCGTGCTGCGCAATCTGGGCGTCGGCTTTGCTCATAGCGTTATCGCTTACGAAGCCACTCTCAAGGGCATCAGCAAGCTGGAGCTCAACGAGCAGAAAATCGCCGCCGATCTGGACGCTTGCTGGGAAGTCCTGGCTGAGCCGATTCAGACCGTCATGCGTCGCTACAACATCGAAAACCCGTATGAGAAGCTGAAAGAACTGACACGCGGCAAGGGCATCAGCCCTGAAGCCCTGCAGACGTTCATCGATACGCTGGACATGCCTGCCGAGGCCAAGGCCGAGTTGAACAAACTCACCCCGGCCAATTACATCGGCAATGCGGTAGCTCAAGCCAAGCGCATCTGATCTGCGGAAACCATTGCACACGCCCGGCGATGCCGGGCGTTTTTATTGCAGTCTCGAAAAGACAAACTTTCAATAGGTTACACATGAATCCTGATATTCCTCTTCAACTTCTGGGCGGCATCAGCGCGCGCGTTTTCCTGCGTGACTACTGGCAGAAAAAGCCACTCCTGATCCGTCAGGCCCTGCCGGACTTTCAGAGCCCGATCGATCCTGACGAGCTGGCTGGCCTGGCCCTGGAAGAAGAGGTCGAATCGCGACTGGTCATCGAGAACGGTGAGCGCCCATGGGAACTGCGTCGCGGCCCGTTCGCGGAAGACGAGTTCAGCAAGCTGCCGGAAAAAGACTGGACGCTGCTGGTTCAGGCGGTTGACCAGTTCGTGCCGGAAGTCAGCGAACTGCTGGAAAACTTCCGCTTCCTGCCAAGCTGGCGCATCGATGACGTCATGGTCAGCTTCGCCGCACCGGGTGGCGGTGTCGGCCCGCATTTCGACAACTACGACGTGTTCCTGCTACAGGGCCACGGCAAGCGTCACTGGCAGATCGGCCAGATGTGCGACTCCGATAGCCCGCTGCTGCAACACGCCGACCTGCGAATCCTGTCTGACTTCCAGATGACTGAAGAGTGGACGCTGGAACCGGGCGACATGCTTTACCTGCCGCCGCGCCTCGCCCACTGCGGCGTCGCCGTTGATGACTGCCTGACGTACTCGGTCGGCTTCCGCGCCCCGAGCGCTGCCGAAGTGCTGACCCACTTCACCGACTTCCTCAGCCAGTTCACGCCTGATGAAGAGCGCTACACGGATGCAGATGCCCAACCGGCCAACGATCCTCATCAGATCCAGCACGACGCGCTCGACCGCCTGAAAGCCTTGCTGGCTGAACACATGGGCGACGAGCGCCTGCTGCTGACCTGGTTCGGCCAGTTCATGACAGAACCACGCTACCCGGAACTGGTAACAGGTCCGGAGCTGGAAGAAGAAGACCTGCTGAGCAGTCTCGAACAGGGCGCAGTTCTCATTCGCAACCCAAGCGCACGTCTGGCGTGGTCCGAAGTTGATGACGACCTGCTACTGTTCGCCAGTGGTCAAAGCCGTCTGCTGCCGGGCAGCCTGCGGGAACTGCTGAAAATGATCTGCGCTGCCGATGCCCTGCACAGTGACAACCTCGGCCAATGGTTGGCCGATGAAGAAGGACGCAACCTGCTCTGTGAGCTGGTAAAACAAGGAAGCCTGGGGTTTGCCGATGAATAGAACCAACGTGCGTGTTGCCGACTGGCACAAAGACAACGCTGACATCCGCCGTGTACGCGATGCTGTGTTTGTTGCTGAGCAGTCGGTGCCGCCGGAGCTGGAATGGGATGCTGAAGACATCGACGCTATTCACTTTCTGGCACTGGAGGGTGACTTTGCCATTGGCACAGCCCGCCTGTTGCCGGACGGTGAAATAGGTCGGCTGTCAGTGCTCAAGGACTGGCGCGGCATGAACGTCGGTGAAGCGCTGCTCAGCGCCGTCATCAACGAAGCCGAGCGACGTGATCTGAGGCAACAAAAACTCAGTGGTCAGGTACAAGCCGTGGAGTTTTACGAACGCTTCGGCTTTACCGTCGTCAGTGAAGAGTTTCTTGAGGCAGGACTGCCTCACGTGAATATGACCCGCCACTCAGGCTGAAAGACCTGAATTGACGCCCTGCCCGCCTGCGCCAGCTGTCTATGCTGGTAAAGGTCGGCAGGGCGTTTTGCGTTTGAAGATTCAACTTGCGCGTCCACAGGCCGACAAACTGGCAAACTCAGGTCTTTTAGACGTTCCAGGAGATTGGATTTATGTTCCTGCGCCCCCTGCTTACCTCGCTGCTGCTGATATGTAGTGTCGGTGTCATGGCCGCTACCGAAGTGGTTCCCCTCAACTACCGGACCAGCGATGACCTGCTGCCAGTGGCCAAATCCTTCCTCGGCCCGGACGGTACGGTCAGCGCTTATAACAACCAGCTGATCGTCAATGCCGAGCCCCGCAAAATCGAAGAACTGCGCGCGTTGCTCTCACAACTTGATGTCGCCGCCAAACGCTTGCTGATCAGCGTCGACACCAGCGATAGCGCTTCACGTAGCAGCAATGGCATCAATCAGAACCGCGTCATCAACTATGGCACTGCCAGCCGCGAAGGTGGCGTGCAACAGGTGCAAGCCAGCGAAGGCACGCCAGCGTTGATTCAGGTGGGTCAGAGCGTGCCCGTTACAACGTCACGGACCGACAATTACGGCTATGCCCAGAGCAACACCGAATATCGCAACGTGACTCAGGGCTTCTACGTTACAGCCAGCGTGACCGGCGACATCGTGCACCTGAACATCAGCACCAATCGGGATCGCGTCAGCCAGGAACGGTCCGACACCTTCAAGGTGCAAAGTACCGACAGCCAGGTCAGCGGCCGCCTCGGTGAATGGATCACTCTGGCGGGCGTGAGCGATCAGTCAGTTGCTGACCGCCAAGGCAATACGCAGCAGTATTCAACCCAGGGTCGAGAGGACATGACATTGCGCGTCATGGTGCAAACCCTTGAGTGAGAAGGCTCCCGCAAAATCGGGCACTACAGGGCCTTTTACTGACTGACCAGTCGCACCGGAGCAAATATGTAGTGATAACAAAAAAGCACTACAAAACGTTTGACGGGTCAAAAATGGCGAGGCATGATTGCCTCGCTCCCGCTAATCAGAGGCCCTGAAGAGAGCCTTCGGGTCGCGCTCAAATCCTACGAGCCGATTCGTGTCTGTATCGCCCACAAGGCAGTTTGACGAGGTTGCGACTGGAACGAAGTTGTCCTGAGGGACGGAAGCGTATTACGGTCCATCGGCAAAGCTGCTGAGTGACGAAATCGGGCGTCCCAGATGTCCGACTGCACGCCACAGCTACGCCCTGAACTCGCCTTTCCCGCCTCGAACGACCTCTTCCCGCCGCCACCGCGCAAATCAGGCTCATAGCCAGACATCTGATCAGCGAGCAGCCATCCATGTGCCTTCGATATCCGGGGCGTTTTGGCGGAGCAGGACATTCCAACAAAACCTATGTGAAAGGGGTTTCGCTCATGGCACTGACACGCGAACAACAAATAACAGCTCTCGAGAAAGACTGGGCTGAAAATCCGCGCTGGAAAAATGTGACCCGTACGTATTCCGCCGCTGACGTCGTCCGCCTGCGTGGCTCGGTTCAACCTGAACACACGTTCGCCAGGAATGGCGCAGAGAAGCTCTGGAATCTGGTCACCCAAGGTGCCAAGCCTTCCTTCCGTCCTGACAAGGACTTCGTTAACTGTATGGGCGCTCTTACTGGCGGTCAGGCGGTACAACAGGTCAAGGCCGGTATTCAGGCGATTTATCTGTCTGGTTGGCAGGTAGCCGCCGACAATAATTCGGCCGAATCGATGTACCCCGATCAATCGCTGTACCCCGTGGACTCGGTGCCGACCGTAGTCAAGCGCATCAATAACTCCTTCCGCCGTGCCGACCAGATTCAGTGGAAAGCAGGGAAAGGTCCGGGCGATGAAGGCTACATCGATTACTTCGCGCCCATCGTAGCGGATGCCGAAGCCGGGTTTGGCGGCGTACTCAACGCTTACGAACTGATGAAGAGCATGATCGAAGCGGGTGCCGCGGGCGTGCACTTCGAAGACCAACTGGCATCGGTCAAGAAATGCGGCCACATGGGCGGCAAGGTTCTGGTACCCACTCAGGAAGCCGTACAAAAACTGGTGGCAGCTCGCCTGGCAGCGGACGTTGCCGGTGTACCGACGATTATCCTGGCGCGTACCGACGCAAACGCTGCTGACCTGCTGACGTCTGACTGCGATCCGTATGACAAACCTTTCGTAACCGGCACCCGAACGCACGAAGGCTTCTACAAGGTACGCGCCGGGCTGGATCAGGCCATCGCTCGTGGCCTGGCGTACGCGCCTTATGCCGATCTGATCTGGTGTGAAACCGCCAAGCCGGATCTGGACGAAGCCCGTCGTTTTGCCGAGGCGATCAAGAAGGAGTACCCGGATCAGTTGCTCTCCTACAACTGTTCACCGTCCTTCAACTGGAAGAAGAATCTGGACGACGCGACCATTGCCAAATTCCAGCGCGAGCTTTCGGCCATGGGTTACAAGCACCAGTTCATTACCTTGGCGGGTATTCACAACATGTGGCACAGCATGTTCAACCTGGCGCACGACTACGCCCGCAACGACATGACCGCCTACGTGAAACTGCAGGAGCAGGAGTTCGCCGATGCCGCCAAAGGCTATACCTTCGTGGCGCACCAGCAGGAAGTGGGCACCGGCTATTTCGATGACGTGACTACCGTGATTCAGGGGGGCGTGTCTTCGGTGACGGCGCTGACGGGTTCGACAGAGGAAGAGCAGTTTCACTGATTGAAATGTGCGGCGCCCTTATCGCGGGCAAGCACCGCTCCCACAGGAAAAACTTGATCCCCTGTGGGAGCGGTGCTTGGTCTGGGCGGCATTCCGACGATAAGATCAATAGAGAATTATCAGAAAACCGCCTAAAGCAGCAACTACCTCACATTTAAAGCTATTAACCTCGCCCAACAACAAATGATACTTATTATCATTTAGAAAACAGTCCTTCTTCCGTAACTTTTTAGAACGAAACATAATTAGCTTAAACCCCGCCAAGCCCCGCCCCGCCTGCTCCAAACCCTCAACTCAGGGCTGTAAGTGATTAATTGCACAAATTAATTTGATATAGAAAATTTACTTGCCCTGTTTTTGCACATAAAATCATCGAAATTGATTTCGCTGCGACATATCGTCGCTGCATATACTATTTTCAAGCTCAGAGACCATTGATCTCTGTCAAGGAATGCCAGCATGTCCGAATCGACAGGTTTGATTGCCCACAACTGGGGCTTCGCCATTTTCCTTTTGGGTGTAGTCGGCCTGTGCGCCTTCATGCTCGGTGTTTCCAGCCTCTTGGGTAGCAAAGCCTGGGGCCGCAGCAAAAACGAACCGTTTGAATCCGGCATGCTGCCTACCGGCAGCGCCCGCCTTCGCCTTTCGGCAAAATTCTATCTGGTCGCGATGCTCTTCGTGATCTTCGACATTGAAGCCCTATATCTCTTTGCCTGGTCTGTGTCCGTCCGCGAAAGCGGCTGGACCGGATTCGTCGAAGCACTCGTTTTCATAGCAATTCTGTTGGCAGGTCTTGTCTACCTATGGCGGGTTGGAGCGCTGGATTGGGCTCCTGAAGGTCGCCGTAATCGGCAAGCGAAGCTAAAACAATGAGGCTTTGGCGATGCAATACAATCTCACCAGGATCGACCCGGATGCTCCAAATGACGAGTATCCAATCGGCAAACGGGAAACTGTTTCCGACCCGCTAGAAGATCAAGTCCACAAAAACATCTACATGGGCAAGCTGGAAGACGTGCTGAGTGGCGCGGTCAACTGGGGGCGTAAAAACTCCCTGTGGCCGTACAACTTCGGCTTGTCGTGCTGCTATGTGGAAATGACAACCGCCTTCACGGCGCCCCACGACATCGCCCGCTTCGGCGCCGAGGTTATCCGGGCATCGCCGCGTCAGGCGGATTTCATGGTTATTGCCGGTACTTGCTTCATCAAGATGGCGCCGATCATTCAGCGTCTCTACGAGCAAATGCTCGAACCTAAATGGGTTATTTCCATGGGTTCGTGCGCCAACTCCGGTGGTATGTACGACATTTATTCCGTGGTTCAGGGCGTGGACAAGTTCCTTCCTGTGGATGTCTATGTGCCCGGCTGCCCGCCCCGCCCCGAAGCATTTCTGCAAGGCTTGATGCTGTTGCAGGAATCCATCGGCCAGGAGCGTCGCCCTCTTTCCTGGGTCGTCGGTGACCAAGGCGTATATCGCGCCGAGATGCCGTCGCAAAAGGAACAGCGCCGCGAACAGCGAATTGCAGTCACCAATCTGCGCAGCCCCGACGAAGTCTGATCCAGAACTGTTCCTTTTAAAGAACGAATAGCTGGCTTCATTCTTTACGTTGACCGAAAGCGATAAAAAACCATGACTACAGGCAGTGCTCTGTACATCCCGCCTTACAAGGCAGACGACCAAGACGTCGTCGTAGAATTGAACAACCGTTTTGGCGCCGAGGCGTTCACCGCCCAATCGACCCGCACTGGCATGCCTGTGCTGTGGGTCGAGCGTGCGCGCCTGATCGAGGTGCTGACCTTCCTGCGTCAGCTGCCCAAACCTTACGTCATGCTGTACGACCTGCATGGCGTGGACGAGCGTCTGCGTACCAAGCGCCATGGCTTGCCGGGTGCTGACTTCAGCGTGTTCTACCACTTGCTGTCGATCGAACGTAACAGCGACGTGATGATCAAGGTAGCGCTGTCCGAAAGTGATCTAAGCCTGCCGACCGTAACCCGCATCTGGCCCAACGCCAACTGGTACGAGCGTGAAGTCTGGGACATGTTCGGTATCGACTTCCCAGGTCACCCGCACCTGAGCCGCATCATGATGCCGCCGACCTGGGAAGGTCACCCGCTGCGCAAGGACTTCCCGGCGCGCGCCACCGAATTCGATCCGTTCAGCCTGACGCTGGCCAAGCAGCAGCTTGAAGAAGAAGCCGCGCGCTTCAATCCGGAAGACTGGGGCATGAAGCGCTCCGGCACGAACGAGGACTACATGTTCCTCAACCTGGGCCCGAACCACCCTTCGGCTCACGGTGCGTTCCGTATCATCCTGCAGCTGGACGGTGAAGAAATCGTCGATTGCGTTCCGGACATTGGCTACCACCACCGTGGTGCCGAGAAAATGGCCGAGCGTCAGTCGTGGCACAGCTTCATTCCGTACACCGACCGGATCGATTATCTGGGCGGCGTGATGAACAACCTGCCGTACGTGCTCTCAGTCGAGAAACTGGCTGGCATCAAGGTGCCTGAGAAAGTCGACACCATCCGAATCATGATGGCCGAGTTCTTCCGGATCACCAGCCACTTGCTGTTCCTGGGTACTTACATTCAGGACGTGGGCGCCATGACTCCGGTGTTCTTCACCTTCACCGACCGGCAGAAAGCCTACACGGTGATCGAAGCCATCACCGGTTTCCGTCTGCACCCGGCCTGGTATCGCATCGGTGGCGTTGCCCACGACCTGCCACGCGGTTGGGAAAAACTGGTCAAGGATTTCGTTGACTGGCTGCCGAAGCGTCTCGACGAATACACCAAAGCGGCTCTGCAAAACAGCATCCTCAAAGGCCGGACCATTGGTGTCGCTGCCTATAACACCAAAGAGGCCCTCGAATGGGGTGTCACCGGTGCAGGCCTGCGTTCCACCGGTTGCGATTTCGACTTGCGTAAAGCGCGTCCTTACTCCGGCTACGAGAACTTCGAGTTTGAAGTACCGCTGGCGGCCAATGGTGATGCCTACGACCGCTGCATGGTTCGCGTCGAAGAAATGCGCCAGAGCATCAAGATTATCGACCAGTGCATGCGCAACATGCCGGAAGGCCCGTACAAGGCGGATCACCCGCTGACCACGCCGCCGCCGAAAGAGCGCACGCTGCAGCACATCGAGACCTTGATCACGCACTTCCTGCAAGTTTCGTGGGGCCCGGTCATGCCAGCCAACGAATCCTTCCAGATGATTGAAGCGACCAAGGGCATCAACAGTTACTACCTGACGAGCGACGGCGGCACCATGAGCTACCGTACCCGGATCCGCACCCCAAGCTTCCCGCATCTGCAACAGATCCCTTCGGTGATCAAAGGCAGCATGGTCGCGGACTTGATCGCGTACCTGGGTAGTATCGATTTCGTTATGGCCGACGTGGACCGCTAAGCATGAGCATGAACAGCACGCTTATCCAGACAGACCGTTTCGCCCTGAGCGAAACCGAGCGCTCGGCCATCGAGCACGAGCTGCATCACTACGAGGACCCGCGCGCGGCGTCCATCGAAGCCCTGAAGATCGTTCAGAAGGAACGCGGCTGGGTGCCGGACGGCGCGATCTACGCCATCGGCGAACTTATTGGCATCCCTGCCAGCGACGTTGAAGGTGTGGCGACGTTCTACAGCCAGATCTTCCGCCAGCCGGTTGGCCGACACATCATCCGTGTCTGCAACAGCATGGTCTGCTTTATTGCCGGCCATGAATCAGTGGTCGAAGAAATCCAGAGCTCGCTGGGCATCGCCCCGGGCCAGACCACGGCCGACGGCCGCTTCACCCTGCTGCCGGTCTGCTGCCTGGGCAACTGCGACAAAGCCCCGGCCGTGATGGTCGACGATGACACCTTTGGCGACGTGCAACCCGGCACCGTGGCCAAGATGCTGGAGGGTTACCCATGACCATCACTTCCTTCGGCCCTGCCAACCGCATCGCGCGCACGGCAGAAACCCATCCGCTGACCTGGCGTCTGCGTGACGATGGCGAGCCGGTCTGGCTCGACGAATATCAGGCCAAAGACGGTTATGCGGCGGCGCGCAAGGCGCTCACCCAGCAATCGCCTGACGACATCGTCCAGTCCGTCAAAGACTCCGGCCTTAAAGGTCGCGGCGGCGCGGGCTTCCCCACTGGCGTGAAGTGGGGCCTGATGCCCAAAGACGAATCCATGAACATCCGCTACCTGCTGTGCAACGCGGATGAAATGGAGCCCAACACCTGGAAAGACCGGATGTTGATGGAGCAGCTGCCACACCTGTTGGTGGAAGGCATGCTGATCAGCGCTCGTGCGCTGAAAGCCTATCGCGGTTACATCTTCCTGCGCGGCGAATACGTCACTGCGGCCAAGCACCTCAATCGTGCCGTGGCAGAAGCCAAAGCAGCCGGTCTGCTGGGCAAGAACATTCTGGGCACCGGCTTTGATTTCGAGCTGTTTGTGCACACCGGCGCCGGGCGTTACATCTGCGGTGAAGAAACCGCACTGATCAACTCCCTGGAAGGCCGTCGCGCCAACCCGCGCTCCAAGCCGCCCTTCCCTGCCGCCGTTGGTGTGTGGGGCAAACCGACTTGCGTGAACAACGTCGAGACGCTGTGCAACGTGCCGGCCATCGTTGGCAACGGTAACGACTGGTACAAATCCATCGCCCGCGAAGGCAGCGAAGACCACGGCACCAAGCTGATGGGGTTCTCCGGCAAGGTGAAAAACCCTGGCCTGTGGGAACTGCCTTTCGGCGTGCAGGCCCGTGAGTTGTTCGAAGACTACGCAGGCGGCATGCGCGACGGTTACAAGCTCAAGTGCTGGCAGCCAGGCGGCGCCGGTACTGGCTTCCTGCTGCCAGAACACCTGGAAGCGCAAATGTATGCCGGTGGCATCGCCAAGGTCGGCACCCGGATGGGTACCGGTCTGGCCATGGCCGTTGACGACAAGGTCAACATGGTCTCGCTGCTGCGCAACATGGAAGAGTTCTTCGCTCAGGAATCCTGCGGTTTCTGCACCCCTTGCCGTGACGGTTTGCCATGGAGCGTGAAGATTTTGCGTGCCCTGGAAAAAGGTGTGGGCCAGACGGGTGATATTGAAACCCTGCTGGGACTCGTTGGCTTCCTTGGCCCGGGCAAGACCTTCTGTGCTCACGCACCGGGTGCCGTGGAGCCGCTGGGCAGTGCGATCAAATATTTCCGCCCGGAGTTCGAGGCCGGTATCGCGCCCACCAGCGCAGCCGTTCCCCCTCTGGCAAGACCGATCATCGTCGGCGCGTAACCGTTTGCAAGGCCGGGGGACATCCCCCGGTTCATCGCACGATGACGCCTTAAAGGCTGTTTAGAGTCGTGCGAATAACAAGATTCCATTAGCCACGCCCGCTGACACCGGGCCAACGAAGACCTTTGAACCATGGCCACTATCCACGTAGACGGCAAAGCGCTCGAAGTCGATGGGGCAGACAACCTGTTACAGGCATGTCTGTCGCTAGGCCTCGACATCCCGTATTTCTGCTGGCATCCCGCCCTTGGCAGCGTTGGCGCCTGTCGCCAATGTGCGGTCAAGCAGTACACAGACGAAAACGACACCCGTGGTCGTATCGTCATGTCCTGCATGACTCCAGCCACCGATAACACCTGGATTTCCATCGAAGATGACGAATCCAAGGCCTTCCGGGCCAGTGTCGTCGAATGGCTGATGACCAACCACCCCCACGACTGCCCGGTCTGTGAGGAAGGCGGTCACTGCCACCTGCAAGACATGACCGTGATGACTGGCCACAACGAGCGCCGTTATCGCTTCACTAAACGCACCCACCAGAACCAGGAACTCGGCCCGTTCATCGCTCACGAGATGAACCGCTGCATCGCCTGCTACCGTTGCGTGCGTTTCTACAAAGATTACGCAGGCGGCACTGACCTCGGTGTATTCGGCGCTCACGACAACGTGTATTTCGGTCGCGTTGAAGACGGCGTTCTGGAAAGCGAGTTCTCCGGCAACCTCACCGAGGTCTGCCCGACCGGTGTGTTCACCGACAAGACTCACTCCGAGCGCTACAACCGTAAGTGGGACATGCAGTTCTCGCCAAGCATCTGCCATGGCTGCTCCAGCGGTTGCAACATCAGCCCGGGCGAGCGCTACGGTGAAATCCGTCGCATCGAGAACCGCTACAACGGTTCGGTGAACCAGTATTTCCTGTGCGACCGTGGCCGTTTCGGTTATGGCTACACCAACCGCGAAGACCGTCCACGTCAGCCGCATCTGGCCGATGGCAGCAAACTGAGCCTGGATCAGGCACTGGATAACGCTGCTGATCTGCTGCGCGGTCGCAACATCGTCGGTATCGGTTCGCCGCGTGCCAGCCTGGAAAGCAACTACGCCCTGCGCGAGCTGGTAGGTGCCGAGCACTTCTATTCAGGTATCGAAGCCTCAGAGCTTGAGCGTATTCGTCTGGTCGCTCAGGTGTTGAAAGACAGCCCGCTGCCGATCCCTACCCTGCGTGACATCGAAGACCACGACGCTATTTTCGTCCTTGGTGAAGACCTGACCCAGACCGCTGCTCGTCTGGCTCTGGGTCTGCGCCAAGCGGTGAAAGGCAAAGCCGAGGACATGGCCGCGGCGATGAAAGTCCAGCCATGGCTCGACGCGGCAGTGAAGAACATCGGTCAGCACGAGCTGAACCCGCTGTTCATCGCCAGCCTGGCCGAAACCAAACTGGATGATGTTGCCGAAGAATGCGTCCACGCAGCACCGGACGATCTGGCGCGTATCGGTTTCGCGGTCGCTCATGCGCTGGATGCCACTGCGCCAGCCGTTGAAGGCCTTGAGCCTGAAGCCCTTGAACTGGCCCAACGTATTGCCGATGCCCTGCTGGCCGCCAAGCGCCCACTGATCATCGCGGGTACTTCGCTGGGTTCCAAAGCGCTGATCGAAGCCGCCGCAAACATTGCCAAAGCGCTGAAGCTGCGCGACAAGGCAGGCTCAATCAGCCTGATCGTGCCGGAAGCCAACAGCCTCGGCCTGGCACTGCTGGGTGGCGACTCTGTCGATGCCGCGCTGCAAGCAGTAATCGACGGCAAGGCCGACGCTATCGTCGTGCTGGAAAACGATCTGTACACCCGCACCGATGCTGCCAAGGTCGATGCAGCCCTGAGCGCGGCGAAAGTCGTGATCGTGGCTGATCATCAGAAAACCCCGACCGGTGATCGTGCTCATCTGGTGCTGCCTGCTGCCAGTTTTGCTGAGGGCGACGGTACGCTGGTCAGCCAGGAAGGCCGTGCTCAGCGCTTCTTCCAGGTGTTCGACCCGACTTATCTGGACGCCAGCATTCTGGTTCACGAAGGCTGGCGCTGGCTGCACGCCCTGCGCGCCACCCTGCTGAACAAACCGGTGGACTGGACGTTGCTGGACCACGTGACGGCTGCCTGCGCTGCAAGCAATCCGCAACTGGCCGCCATCGTCAACGCTGCGCCATCGGCTGCGTTCCGTATCAAAGGCTTGAAGCTGGCTCGCGAACCGCTGCGTTACAGCGGCCGTACCGCCATGCGCGCCAACATCAGCGTGCACGAACCGCGTACTTCGCAAGACAACGACACCGCGTTCTCCTTCTCTATGGAAGGTTACTCGGGTTCGGTTGAGCCACGTCAGCAAGTACCATTTGCCTGGTCACCGGGCTGGAACTCGCCACAAGCCTGGAACAAGTTCCAGGACGAAGTCGGCGGTCACTTGCGTGCCGGTGATCCGGGTACCCGTCTGATCGAAACCCAGGGCGATAACCTGAGCTGGTTCACCAGCGCACCTCGCGCCTTCTCCCCGGCCCAAGGGACCTGGCAAGTGGTACCGTTCTATCACCTGTTCGGCAGCGAAGAGAACTCGTCGAAAGCCGCTCCGGTTCAAGAACGCATTCCTGCGCCGTATGTGGCTCTGGCCAAGTCGGAAGCTGATCGCCTGGGCGTCAATGAAGGTGCGCTACTTTCCTTGAACGTTGCTGGTCAGACCCTGCGTCTACCGCTGCGTATCAACGAAGAGCTGGGCGCGGGTCTCGTGGCGTTGCCTGCCGGTCTGGCCGGTATTCCGCCGGCGATTTTCGGCAAGTCCGTTGACGGTCTGCAGGAGGCAGCGCAATGAGTTGGTTCACCCCTGATGTGATCGACGCGATCATTGCGGTCGTCAAGGCCATCGTTGTGCTGCTGGCCGTTGTGGTCTGCGGCGCACTGCTGAGCTTTGTGGAACGTCGTCTGCTGGGCTGGTGGCAGGACCGTTACGGTCCGAACCGCGTCGGCCCGTTCGGCATGTTCCAGATTGCTGCCGACATGTTGAAAATGTTCTTCAAGGAAGACTGGACCCCGCCGTTTGCCGACAAGGTGATCTTCACCCTGGCCCCGGTAGTTGCCATGAGCGCCTTGCTGATCGCGTTCTCGATTATCCCGATCACCCCAAGCTGGGGCGTGGCGGACCTGAATATCGGTCTGCTGTTCTTCTTCGCCATGGCCGGGCTGTCGGTTTACGCCGTTCTGTTTGCCGGTTGGTCGAGTAACAACAAGTTCGCCCTGCTCGGCGCGCTGCGTGCCTCGGCACAAACCGTGTCCTATGAAGTGTTCATGGGCCTGGCGTTGATGGGCATCGTGGTGCAGGTTGGCTCGTTCAACATGCGCGACATCGTTGAATATCAGGCGCAGAACCTGTGGTTCATCATTCCGCAGTTCTTTGGCTTCTGTACTTTCTTCATTGCTGGCGTCGCCGTGACTCACCGTCACCCGTTCGACCAGCCGGAAGCAGAACAGGAACTGGCTGACGGTTACCACATTGAATATGCAGGCATGAAGTGGGGCATGTTCTTCGTTGGCGAATACATCGGCATCATTCTGATCTCGGCATTGCTGGTAACGCTGTTCTTCGGTGGCTGGCACGGTCCGTTCGATATCCTGTCTTCGCTGTCGTTCTTCTGGTTCGCCATCAAAACTGCGTTCTTCATCATGCTGTTCATCCTGCTGCGTGCATCCATTCCGCGCCCACGCTATGACCAGGTCATGGATTTCAGCTGGAAATTCTGTCTGCCGCTGACCCTGATCAATTTGCTGGTGACTGCTGCGGTTGTGCTGTTGAACACACCAGCCGGCTCGGTTCAGTGAGGATTTGACCCATGTTCAAATATATTGGCGACATCGTTAAGGGTACTGGTACCCAGTTGCGAAGCCTGGTGATGGTATTCGGTCACGGCTTCCGCAAACGCGACACCCTGCAATATCCGGAAGAAGCGGTGTACCTGCCGCCGCGCTATCGCGGTCGTATCGTACTGACCCGCGATCCTGATGGTGAAGAACGCTGCGTAGCCTGCAACCTGTGCGCCGTGGCCTGCCCGGTTGGTTGCATCTCGCTGCAGAAAGCCGAAACCGATGACGGCCGTTGGTACCCAGAGTTCTTCCGCATCAACTTCTCGCGTTGCATTTTCTGCGGCCTGTGCGAAGAAGCCTGCCCGACCACGGCGATCCAGCTGACACCGGATTTCGAAATGGCCGAGTTCAAGCGTCAGGATCTGGTTTACGAGAAAGAAGATCTGCTGATCTCCGGCCCCGGCAAGAACCCTGACTACAACTTCTATCGCGTCGCCGGTATGGCCGTCGCTGGCAAGCCCAAGGGCTCTGCACAGAACGAAGCCGAACCGATCAACGTCAAGAGCTTGCTGCCTTAAGGAAGTAAAGATGGAATTCGCTTTCTATTTCGCATCCGGCATCGCTGTAGTGTCCACCCTGCGGGTGATCACCAACACGAACCCGGTGCATGCCCTGCTCTACCTGATCATTTCGCTGATCGCCGTGGCGATGACTTTTTTCAGCCTTGGCGCTCCGTTCGCCGGGGTTCTGGAAGTCATCGCTTATGCGGGCGCGATCATGGTCCTGTTCGTTTTTGTGGTGATGATGCTCAACCTGGGCCCTGCCTCGGTTCAGCAGGAACGCACCTGGCTCACACCCGGTATCTGGGTTGGCCCGGTGATTCTGGGCGCGCTGCTGCTGGCTGAATTGCTGTACGTGCTGTTCGCCAACCAGACAGGCGCCGCTATCGGTCACACCACCGTCGACGCCAAGGCAGTCGGCATCAGCCTGTTCGGGCCTTACCTGCTGGTCGTCGAGCTGGCCTCGATGCTTCTGCTGGCTGCTGCAGTGACGGCATTCCATCTGGGCCGCAACGAAGCGAAGGAGCCAAGCCAATGAATGCTATCCCTCTGGAGCACGGTCTGGCGGTTGCCGGGGTCCTGTTCGTTCTCGGCCTGGTCGGTCTGATAGTGCGCCGTAATATTCTTTTTGTGTTGATGAGCCTGGAGATCATGATGAACGCATCGGCTCTGGCGTTCGTCGTTGCCGGTAGCCGCTGGGCTCAGCCGGATGGACAGGTCATGTTCATCCTGGTGATCACCCTCGCGGCGGCCGAGGCCAGTATTGGCCTGGCGATCCTGATGCAGCTGTATCGCCGCTTCCACACTCTCGATATCGACGCTGCCAGCGAGATGCGCGGATGAACCTACTCTTTCTGACTTTCGTATTTCCCCTGATCGGTTTTCTGCTGCTGTCGTTCTCCCGTGGACGTATCTCGGAAAACCTTGCGGCATTGATCGGCGTCGGCTCTATCGGCCTGTCAGCCATCGTTACTGCATGGGTTATCTGGCAATTCAACGTCGCTCCGCCTGAAGGCGGTCACTACACTCAGGTGTTGTGGCGCTGGATGGCCGTGGACGGCTTCGAGCCCAACTTCGCCCTGTATCTGGACGGCCTGTCCGTGACGATGCTGGGTGTCGTGGTTGGCGTCGGCTTTCTGATCCACCTGTTTGCTTCCTGGTACATGCGTGGTGAGGCCGGTTACTCGCGCTTCTTCGCGTACACCAACCTGTTTATCGCCAGCATGCTGTTCCTGGTACTCGGCGATAACCTGTTGTTCCTGTACTTCGGTTGGGAAGGTGTAGGTCTGTGCAGTTACTTGTTGATCGGTTTCTACTACAGCAACCGCAACAACGGTAACGCGGCACTCAAAGCCTTCATCGTGACCCGTATCGGCGACGTGTTCATGGCCATCGGCCTGTTCATCCTGTTCCAGCAACTGGGTACGCTGAATATCCAGGAGTTGCTGGTGCGTGCGCCTGAGCACTTCAAGGTAGGCGACTTCTGGATCGTGCTGGCCACTCTGCTGCTGCTCGGCGGTGCTGTCGGTAAATCCGCGCAACTGCCGCTGCAAACCTGGCTGGCAGACGCAATGGCTGGCCCGACGCCGGTTTCGGCACTGATCCACGCCGCAACCATGGTGACCGCAGGTGTTTACCTGATCGCCCGGACTCACGGTCTGTTTGCTCTGGCTCCGGACATTCTGCATCTGGTAGGTATCGTCGGCGGCGTGACACTGGTTTTGGCAGGTTTCGCAGCACTGGTACAGACCGACATCAAACGTATCCTCGCCTACTCGACCATGAGCCAGATCGGCTACATGTTCCTGGCACTGGGCGTCGGTGCCTGGGAAGGCGCGATCTTCCACCTGATGACTCACGCCTTCTTCAAGGCGCTGCTGTTCCTCGCCTCCGGTGCGGTGATCGTTGCCTGCCACCACGAGCAGAACATCTTCAAGATGGGCGGCCTGTGGAAGAAACTGCCTCTGGCCTACGCCAGCTTCATCGTCGGCGGCTCGGCCCTTGCGGCCTTGCCATTGCTGACGGCGGGTTTCTACTCCAAAGACGAAATTCTCTGGGAGGCTTTCGCCAGCGGCAACAACGGTCTGCTGTATGCAGGTCTGGTCGGCGCATTCATGACTTCCCTGTACACCTTCCGCCTGATCTTCATCACCTTCCACGGTGAAGCGAAAACGGAAGCGCACGCAGGTCACGGTATTGCCCACTGGTTGCCATTGAGTGTGCTGATCGTGCTGTCGACTTTCATCGGCGCGCTGATCACCCCACCGTTGGCGGGTGTGCTGCCGCAAAGCGTCGGCCATGCCGGTGGCGATGCCAAGCACAGCCTGGAAATCGCCTCGGGTGCTATCGCTCTCGCCGGTATCCTGCTCGCAGCGTTGCTGTTCCTGGGCAAGCGCCGCTTGGTCACTTCCATCGCCAACAGCGCACCGGGCCGTTTCCTGTCGGCCTGGTGGTTCGCGGCATGGGGCTTCGATTGGGTGTACGACAAGCTGTTCGTCAAGCCGTATCTGGCTATCTGCCAGTTGCTGCGTAGCGACCCACTGGACCACACCATTGGTTTGATCCCACGTCTGGTCAAGGCAGGTCATGGCAGCATGACCCGTACCGAAACCGGTCAACTGCGCTGGTATGCCGCTTCGATCGCTGTAGGTGCCGTACTGGTACTCGGCGCCGTCGTCGTGGTTGCGGTCTGACATGAACCTTGCGAATTTGCGAAAGGAATTGAGCCCGTCATGATTCTGCCTTGGCTAATCCTGATCCCCTTTATCGGTGGCCTGCTGTGCTGGCAAGGTGAGCGCTTCGGCCCTACCCTGCCGCGCTGGATCGCGCTGCTGACCATGTCCCTCGAACTGGCCCTGGGCCTCTGGTTGTGGAGTACTGGCAACTACAGTTACGCACCAGCGCCCGGCGTCGACCCAACCTGGGCTATCGAATTCAAGCACTTGTGGATCGCTCGCTTCGGCATCAGCGTCCACCTGGCCCTTGATGGTCTTTCGTTGCTGATGATCCTGCTGACCGGCCTGCTCGGTGTGCTGTCGGTGTTGTGTTCGTGGAAAGAGATCCAGCGTAACGTTGGTTTCTTCCACCTCAACCTGATGTGGATCCTCGGTGGCGTGATTGGCGTGTTCCTGGCCATCGACCTGTTCATGTTCTTCTTCTTCTGGGAAATGATGCTGGTGCCGATGTATTTCCTCATCGCGCTCTGGGGTCACAGCTCGGCGGACGGCAAGAAGACACGAATCTACGCCGCGACCAAGTTCTTCATCTTCACTCAGGCCAGCGGCCTTATCATGTTGGTGGCGATCCTCGGTCTGGTCCTGGTCAACTTCAATCAGACCGGAGTGATCACGTTCGATTACGCCACACTGCTGAAGACCCAACTGGCACCGGGCACCGAATACATCCTGATGCTGGGCTTCTTCATTGCCTTCGCGGTGAAGCTGCCAGTGGTGCCCTTCCACTCCTGGCTGCCGGATGCTCACGCCCAGGCACCAACCGCGGGTTCGGTCGACCTGGCCGGTATCCTGTTGAAAACTGCAGCTTATGGCTTGCTGCGTTTTGCACTGCCGCTGTTCCCGAACGCGTCTGCAGAGTTCGCGCCTATCGCGATGATTCTGGGTCTGATCGGCATTTTCTACGGCGCTTTCCTCGCGTTCGCACAGACCGACATCAAGCGCCTGATCGCGTTTTCCAGCGTCTCGCACATGGGCTTCGTGCTGATCGGGATCTATTCCGGCAGCCAGCAAGCGCTGCAAGGCGCTGTGATTCAGATGCTTGCTCACGGTCTGTCGGCTGCCGCACTGTTTATCCTCAGCGGTCAGCTGTACGAGCGGCTGCATACGCGTGACATGCGTGAAATGGGTGGTTTGTGGTCGCGCATCGCCTACCTGCCAGCGATCAGCCTGTTCTTCGCGGCGGCCTCTCTGGGTCTGCCGGGTACCGGTAACTTTGTGGGTGAGTTCCTGATCCTGCTGGGCAGCTTTGTCAGTGCGCCATGGATCACCGCAATTGCCACGTCCGGTCTGGTGTTTGGCTCTGTCTACTCGCTGATCATGATCCACCGCGCCTACTTCGGCCCGGCGAAATCCGACGAGCCTCTCAAGGGCATGGACGGGCGGGAAATGATCATGGTGCTCGGTCTGGCCGTATTGCTGGTACTGGTCGGGGTTTACCCGCAGCCATTCCTCGATACGTCTGCAGCGACCATGCACGGCGTGCAGCAATGGCTCGGCACTGCCTTCACTCAACTCGCTTCGGCCCGGTAAGAGCGCTATGGACCTGACGACTCAACATTTTATTGCGCTTGCCCCACTGCTGATTACCAGCCTTACCATTGTTGTGGTGATGCTGGCGATCGCATGGCGCCGCAATCACTCGCAAACCTTCCTGCTCAGCGTGGGGGGGCTTAACCTTGCCCTGCTGTCGATCTACCCGGCATTGAAAGTCGCTCCGCTGGTAGTGACGCCCCTGCTGCAGATCGACAGCTTCGCCTGCCTGTACATGGCGCTGATCCTCGCCTCGACTCTGGCCTGTGTGACCATGGCTCACGCCTATCTCGGCGATGGCAAAGCTGGCTATCCTGGAAATCGTGAAGAGCTTTACCTGCTGATCCTGCTCGCCGCTGCTGGCGGTCTGGTACTGGTCAGCGCGCAACACCTGGCAGGCCTGTTTATCGGTCTGGAGCTGTTGTCGGTGCCGGTCTACGGTCTGGTCGCTTATGCATTCTTCAACAAGCGCTCGCTGGAAGCCGGTATCAAATACATGGTGCTCTCGGCAGCCGGTTCGGCGTTCCTGCTGTTCGGCATGGCGCTGCTGTATGCCGAAGCTGGCACGCTGGGCTTTGAAGGCATTGGTAAGGCGCTGGCTGCAAGCGGTCTGCCAAGCCCGATCGCCAGCCTGGGTCTGGGCATGATGCTGGTAGGTCTGGCATTCAAGCTGTCGCTGGTGCCTTTCCACCTGTGGACTCCGGACGTCTACGAGGGCGCGCCTGCCCCGGTAGCGGCTTTCCTGGCCACTGCCAGCAAGGTTGCTGTGTTCGCAGTGCTGGTGCGTCTGTTCCAGATCTCCCCCGCGGCCAACAGCGGTGTACTGCATGACGTACTGGCGGTCATCGCCGTGGCGTCGATCATCGTCGGCAACCTGCTGGCACTGATGCAGAACAACTTGAAGCGTTTGCTGGGTTACTCGTCCATCGCCCACTTCGGCTATCTGATGATTGCCCTGGTGGCGAGCAAAGGCATGGCGGTTGAGGCTATCGGCGTGTATCTGGTCACTTATGTACTGACCAGCCTGGGCAGCTTCGGTGTGATCACCATGATGTCGTCGCCGTACAGCGGCCGTGATACCGATGCGATGTTCGAATACCGCGGTCTGTTCTGGCGTCGTCCATACCTGACAGCGGTAATGACCCTGATGATGCTGTCCCTGGCGGGCATCCCGCTGACGGCTGGCTTCATCGGCAAGTTCTACATCATCGCAACAGGCGTTGAGTCGAAGCTGTGGTGGTTGCTCGGTGCGCTGATCATCGGTAGCGCTATCGGCGTCTTCTACTACCTGCGCGTGATGGTCACGCTGTATCTGGTGGACTCCAAGCTGCCACGCCACGATGCGGCCTTCAACTGGGCGCAACGTACCGGTGGCGTGATGCTGCTGGCGATCGCCATTCTGACCTTCGTACTGGGTGTCTATCCGCAGCCGCTGCTGGAACTGGTCAAGCATGCGGGTCTGATGGGCTGATCTCTCAAGGATCAGGCATAACGGGACGCATAAAAAAACCTGCTCGATTGAGCAGGTTTTTTTTCGCTTGGAAGTTTACCCAGGCAAACGCACCGTCTTCTTGGCGCTGACAAACAAACCCCAGGTGGACATGAACAGCGCTGCGACCATCGGGCCGATCACGAAACCGTTAAGACCGAACACAGACATCCCGCCCAGGGTAGAGATCAGAATCAGGTAATCGGGCATCTTGGTATCTTTGCCAACCAGAATAGGTCGCAGCACGTTGTCGACCAGTCCAATCACGAACACGCCGAACAGCGCGAGTACTACGCCCTGCCAGATCATGCCGCTTAACAGGAAATAAACTGCCACTGGCGCCCAGACGATCCCTGCGCCCACGGCTGGCAGCAGCGACAGAAACGCCATGATGACCGCCCAGAGCAGAGCGCTGGGAATGTCGAGACACCAGAAGATAAAGCCTCCGAGTGCACCCTGGGTAATCGCGACCACAATGTTGCCCTTGACCGTGGCGCGTACGACGCGAGTGAACTTCAGTTGCAGGCGACGTTTCTGGGGTTCAGCCAGAGGCACTGCGATACGCATCTTGCGCACCAGTTCCTGGCCGTCGCGCAGGAAGAAAAACAGCAGGTACAACATGATGAAAAAGCCCACGACGAAGTCGAAGGTGCCCTGACCAAAGCTGAATGCCTGCGTTGCCAGGTACTGACTGCCCTGCATCGCGCCTTTGGCGATCTTGTCGCGCAGACCATCGAGATCGCCCATGCCCAGTCGATCCAGCCAGCCCTGAACGTAATGCGGCAACAAGCCTTTGAACTCGGCCAGATAGCTGGCGATATCGAGCTGTCCGCTTTCGACGTTCTTGTAAAGCGTGGCACCTTCCTGAACCAGCAAGGCACTGATCACGATAACCGGCAAAATCGCTATGACCAGACAGATTACCAGGGTACAGAGCGACGTCAGATTACGTGTCCAGCCAAAGCGCAGCAGCAAGCGACGCTGGACCGGGGCGAAGATGATGCCGAGGATCACCGCCCAGAAAACCGCGCCGTAGAACGGCAACAGAATCCATATGAACGCGATGGTCACCAGCACCAACAGCATGATCAGGGTTTTGTATTGCAGCGTGGTTTCGTTCATGTCCTTTCCATGTCAGTAGGCAAGCAACTCGCTTGACCTGATCCTTAGTCAGCCAATCGACGGACGAGTGCGATCATTCTGCGGTCGGGCAGATGAAGGCTCTGGAAAGGGTATTACAGCAGAGAATGCTTCTGGCCGCAGGGTTTGCAGGAGATCGCACAGTGTCGCTAACATCGCGCTGTCATGCGCGAGTGCGGTCTCTGTAGGAGCTCACGAGCAACGCGAGGCAGCGATAGCGGCGTGCCTGACACTCCGCCATCGCTGGCCTCGTAACCTCGGTGAGCTCCTACAGGTCAAACGTGGAAAGGTACGCATCTCACGCGGGTTAAACGCGAAACTGCCCAACCAATGCACCAAGTCGCTGACCAAGGTCATTCAGGCTGCGGGAGGTCTGCGCGCTTTGCCGGGTTTCGTCTGCCACGGTGTCAACGGCAGAAGCAATCTGATGCACGCTGCGGTTGATTTCCTCGGCAACTGCCGTTTGCTCTTCAGCGGCGCTGGCGATTTGCGCGTTCATGGTGTTGATGGTAGTGATCAGCTCGCCAATGGCATCCAGCGAAGACCCCGCCTGATTGGCCTGCACGGAGGTACCATCACCGGCTTCGCTGGAGCGACGCATGGCGTCAACAGCCGTCTGCGTGCCTTTCTGCAAGCGATCGATCATGCCCTGGATTTCCTGAGTGCTCTGCTGGGTACGACTGGCCAGCGCACGCACCTCATCGGCCACCACCGCGAAACCGCGACCCGCCTCCCCCGCACGCGCTGCTTCGATAGCGGCGTTGAGGGCCAGCAGGTTGGTCTGCTCAGCGATAGAGCGAATCACCCCGAGTACGCTCACAATCGAAGACACATCTTTCTGGAGGCTATCCAGAGACGAGCCACTGTTTCGAATATCTTCAACCAGCGCGTGAATCAATTTGATGCTGCCATCGACGACGCGTTTGGCCGACTGCCCCTCTTCGTCGGTCTTCTGTGCAGCAACCGAGGCACCCTGGGCACTCTTCGCCACTTCCTGAGCCGCAGCGGACATCTCGTTGATTGCGGTGGCAACCTGATCAGTCTCTTGGCGCTGACGCTCCATGGCTTGCTCTGAGCGCTGTGCCTGGCTCGACACTTCGCCTACCAGACCGGTCAATTGTCCGGTCATGCCGGATATCTGACTGACAAGACTATGGATCTTGTCGACAAAACGGTTAAAGGAACTGGCCAGGTCACCCAACTCATCCTGACTGGTAACTGCCAAACGGCGAGTCAGGTCCCCCTCGCCTGCGGCGATGTCATCGAGGTTGTTTTTCATCAGGCGCAGTGGGCGCAGCAGGGTGCCTGCGAGCACGACACCGACAATGCTGATAATGACAAGAACAAGTAAGGCAACCCCGACGATGCTCAGCAGCATTTCCTGCAGACGTGCTTCAACGTCCCGCTCGACCAATGCAACCTGAGCGTCGATACCATCAAGATTGACGGATGAACCGATCGCCATGTCCCATTTTGGCAAATATTCGGTGTAGCCCAGCTTGGGCAGCAGCTCGGTTTTGCCAGGCAGCGGTGAGGAGTACAGCAGATAGTGCGTACCCGCTTTGGCTACAGCCACCAGTTCATTGTTGACATAGACGCCGTTGGGGTCGCGTGCTTCTTTGAAGCTCTTCCCTACGCCATCAGGACTGTTTGCCTTGAACAAGCGTATTGATTGCGAATCGTAGCCGAAGAAGTAGCCGTCCTTGCCATAGGAAATGCCGGAAAGCAGTTTTATAGCCTGTGCCCTTGCGGTCTCATCGCCAGCCGGCGCGGCGTCGTAGATCGGTTTGATAGCTGTCATACCGATGGCGACATAATTTTGCAGCGTAGCCTTGGCTTCATTCAGCAGCCGTTCGCGGGTTTGGCTGACTTCCTGCTTTGCCTGCTCGCGCAGCATTACAATCGTCGTCACGCTGATGATCAACGCGAATATCAGCACTGGCAGGATCGCCAGTGAAAGTACTTTGGCTTTCAGGCTAATGCGCATAGGACCCCAAGCATCAATTTGTTGTTTTTAAATTTTGATCTTGGGCCTGTATCGGCAATCTGGCTGAAAAGTTGAGAGGCTTCTGAAGTGCTCGTAAGTAAAGCCCGTATTGAACGCAGGAATATTGAGCGATAGTTGCCAGGTTAATGACGTGCCTAATGGCTTACTGAGCAAGTCAATCGATCGCTGAACGATCAGGCAGGTCAATCCGTACTCGAAGCCCACCTGAGTGGCTGGCTTCAAGTTGCAGATGGCCGCCCCACACCTGAACGATATCGCGCACGATACCGAGGCCCAGTCCATGACCGGTGATTTGCTCATCCAGACGCGCACCACGGCTGAAGACTTCCTCGCGCATGGCTTCAGGGATACCGGGACCGTCGTCTTCGATCACAATACTGAAGCTCGCTTCCTCCCTACTAATCGTCAGCAATACTTCGCTGTCCGCCCATTTGCAGGCGTTGTCCAGCAAGTTGCCCAGCAGTTCCAGAATATCCTCACGATCCCAAGGTAGAGACAGACCTGGCTTGACGTGCATCTCAAGGTTTAAGTGCTCGCCATGGATCATGCGCAAGGTGGCGAACAGTCCGCTCAATTCGGCATCACAATCAAAATGCGCACCGGGCAACGCATCGCCGGATAGCCGCGCACGATTCAGCTCACGCGCCAGGCGTTGCTGAATCTGTTCCAGTTGCTCACGCAGAATATTACGCAGGGCGGGATGGGCATCGAATTTGGGGCTGGCAATGGCGCTGAACAGGACTGCCAGTGGCGTTTTCAATGCATGACCCAGGTTGCCGAGCGCGTTGCGCGAGCGTCTCAGGCTGTCTTCGGTATGCTCCAGCAAATGGTTGATTTGCGACACAAGAGGTTCGAGTTCTACGGGTACCTCTTCATCCAGTTGGGAACGCTTGCCTTGCTGGAGCTGAACAAGCTGTTCACGGGCCCGATCCAGTGGACGCAAGGCACGACGCACCGTTACCCGCTGCAGAGCCAGAATCAGCAGGAGAGCGGCAAGTCCCAGCCCGAGGCCAATTTGTTGTACCCGAAGAAAGCTCGCCCTGACCGGTGTGTAGTCCTGGGCAACGGTAATTGACAGGTCCTGACCGAATTTCCGGTAATCGGCCTTGTGCAGTAGCAAGGACTGGCCTGTCTGACCTAACTCGTAGCTCGCATGTAACCCACTCGAACCTGGATCGGGAATTTCCAGATCCCATAACGATCTGGAGCGCCAGTGGCCCTCCGGAAAATCAATTCGAAAATAGTGCCCGGAATAAGGCCGCTGATAGGCAGGCGACAGTCGATGCTCATCCAGTTGCACGCCATTCTGGCCGCGCACCAAGGCAACCAGCAGGCTTTCGCTTTCGTTGCGCAATCCGGCTTCCAGATAACGCTGCAAACCTAACTCAAACAGCCACAAGCTGGTTTGAGCCAACACAACGCACACTAGAACCATCACGCTGATGAGCCCGATGCTCAAGCGACGTTGAATAGACTTCAAGCAGCAGGCTCCCCGCCAAAACGATAGCCCTGACCGCGCCGGGTTTCGACCACGGCTTTACCCAGCTTGCGTCTGAGGTGATTCACATGCACTTCAATGACGTTGGAATCACGCTCGTTTTCACCGTCATAAAGGTGCTCAGCCAAATGGCTTTTTGAAAGGATCTGCTCGGGGTGCAGCATGAAGTAACGCAGCAATCTGAATTCAGCGGAGGTCAGCTGAATGTCTACTCCGCCTTGATTAACGCATTGACGCCCTTCGTCCAGGTGCAAACCAGCGGATTCAAGACGAGGCTGATTGGCCAGTCCTTTGGAGCGGCGCAACAACGCCTGAATACGCAGCTGCAGCTCTTCGGGATGAAAAGGCTTGGTCAGGTAATCGTCAGCACCGGCCTTCAGCCCTTCTATACGTTCAGACCAGGAGCCTCGCGCCGTGAGTACCAGAACCGGCGTTGCCAGACCTGCGGTACGCCATTGTTCGAGCACTTCCAGACCTGGAAGCCCTGGCAAGCCAAGGTCGAGAATAATCAAATCATAGGGCTCGGTTACGCCTTGGTGCACCGCATCACGCCCGTCCGCAAGCCAGTCAACGGCATAGCCCTGTCTGCCCAGACCAGAAAGCAGCTCATCAGCCAGCGGGACATGGTCTTCTACCAGTAACAGGCGCATCAGTCTTCCTCATCCTTCAATAGTCGACTGTCCCGAGCGTCATATTTCAGCTCGCGGACGACCCCTTCCGAGGTCAGAATCTCAAACTCATAAACGTAAACGCCATGCTTCTCTTCAAGTTCCGCCTCTAATAACTTGGCGCCCGGATGACGGGCCATGGCCAAATCCATCAACTGCTCAAGCGGAAGAATAGTGCCCTTCTGACGCAAGCTCAGCGCTTCATCCTGATCCAGGTCCCTCGCTTGCACAGAGATGCAGACCAGCACAAGGCAAACAAGAGTGCCACGACGCTTAGGTAACTTCATTATCGGTCCTGATGATTTTTGAGCACCTTCCCGGTCGCGGCATCGATATCTACGTCCCAGTGGATACCTCGAGGGTCGGTAAGCTCAACCTCATAAACATGCTTGCCGTATTTTTCATCAAGCTCGGTGTCATTGATGGTCGCGCCAGGGTGCCTGGCCAACGCTACTGCGTTAAGCTGCTCCGCGCTTTTAATGCTGCCAGCGGCGCGCAATGTAGCAGCTTCGTCAGGGGAAATGTCGCGAGCGCTGACTGCACCGCTGGTAAATACCAGAAGGGCAGAAGCCAAAAGCGCAGTCAGGGTTTTCACTATCAGGCTCCATCGAGAATGTTTATTCCTATGCATTTAGAATAAACGTCCCAACTTAATTCAACCTGAATCTATCTGGCTAGGTGCCATCAGTGCGGATGAACTACCGCGTTTTAGCGCAAAGCCCAAACCAATGCTGATAAACTCTTGGCCTGCATGCGTCGCTGCGACGATCGCCATTTTTAGAGTTGAACATTTTGGAAATTTTTAAAGAGTTTACGTTCGAGTCGGCCCACTTCCTGCCTCACGTGCCCGAAGGTCATAAATGCGGACGGCTGCATGGGCACTCCTTCCGCATCGCTATCCATCTGGAAGGTGAAGTCGATCCGCACATCGGCTGGATCCGCGATTTCTCTGAAATCAAGGCGATCTTCAAGCCGCTTTATGAACGCCTCGACCACCACTATTTGAATGACATACCCGGGCTTGAAAACCCAACCAGCGAGAACCTCGCCAAATGGATCTTTGCTGAGCTCAAGCCGCTGTTGCCGGAGCTGTCTGCTATACGTATTCACGAAACGTGCACCAGTGGTTGTATCTACCGCGGTGAGTAATCGCTGGTACTGAGAAAGCCCTCCTTGTTCGCAAGGGGGGCTTTTTTGTGGCTGGAGGGAATGATGTTGCAGGCGTGCACGATATCAATGGGCAGTTGCACTGGTAGGAGCGAACTTGTTCGCGAGGGGGCGGTATATCCGCAGCTTATGTATCGCCTGACAGACAGCCTTCCCGATGAATTCGGTCCTACCGAGGTTCGCGCATGGACGGTAGGAGCGAACTTGTTCGCGAAGGGGTTTGTACATCCGCAACTTATGTAACGCCTGACATATAGCCTTCCCGAATGAATTCGGTCCTACCGAGCTTGGCGCATGGACGGTAGGAGCGAACTTGTTCGCGAGGGGGCGGTACATCCGCAGCTTATGTAACGCCTGACATATAGCTTTCCCGAATGAATTCGGTCCTACCGAGGTTCGCGCATGGACGGTAGGAGCGAACTTGTTCGCGAGGGGGCGGTACATCCGCAGCTTATGTATCGCCTGACAGACAGCCTTCCCGAATGAATTCGGTCCTACCGATCGCGGTGAACCTGTAGGCGCTGCAGAAGGCTGCGAGGCGGTGTGCCAGATAGAGCGCGTGGTTGTCCATCGCGGGCAAGCGCGCTCCTACGGCTAATCCTTTTTCTTCGCGCACAAACAAAACCCCTGAACGCGTAAGCGATCAGGGGTTCTGGAATTTAATCTTGACGATGACCTACTCTCACATGGGGAAACCCCACACTACCATCGGCGATACATCGTTTCACTACTGAGTTCGGGATGGGATCAGGTGGTTCCAATGCTCTATGGTCGTCAAGAAATTCGGTTGCCGGTGCGTTGGCCCTTGCGGGTTACGTGCCAGCGAATGGGTATGTGATAGCTCAGGTTCAGTGTGCGAACAAACTTTCGGTTCGTGTCGTCTTCACAGTCACCGCAATCTGGCTCTGCCTTCACTTATCAAGGCATGTCGCAGATTGCTTGGGTGTTATATGGTCAAGCCTCACGGGCAATTAGTATGGGTTAGCTCAACGCCTCACAGCGCTTACACACCCCACCTATCAACGTCGTAGTCTTCGACGGCCCTTCAGGGAACTCAAGGTTCCAGTGAGATCTCATCTTGAGGCAAGTTTCCCGCTTAGATGCTTTCAGCGGTTATCTTTTCCGAACATAGCTACCCGGCAATGCCACTGGCGTGACAACCGGAACACCAGAGGTTCGTCCACTCCGGTCCTCTCGTACTAGGAGCAGCCCCTCTCAAATCTCAAACGTCCACGGCAGATAGGGACCGAACTGTCTCACGACGTTCTAAACCCAGCTCGCGTACCACTTTAAATGGCGAACAGCCATACCCTTGGGACCGGCTTCAGCCCCAGGATGTGATGAGCCGACATCGAGGTGCCAAACACCGCCGTCGATATGAACTCTTGGGCGGTATCAGCCTGTTATCCCCGGAGTACCTTTTATCCGTTGAGCGATGGCCCTTCCATACAGAACCACCGGATCACTAAGACCTACTTTCGTACCTGCTCGACGTGTCTGTCTCGCAGTCAAGCGCGCTTTTGCCTTTATACTCTACGACCGATTTCCGACCGGTCTGAGCGCACCTTCGTACTCCTCCGTTACTCTTTAGGAGGAGACCGCCCCAGTCAAACTACCCACCATACACTGTCCTCGATCCGGATAACGGACCTGAGTTAGAACCTCAAAGTTGCCAGGGTGGTATTTCAAGGTTGGCTCCACGCAGACTGGCGTCCACGCTTCAAAGCCTCCCACCTATCCTACACAAGCAAATTCAAAGTCCAGTGCAAAGCTATAGTAAAGGTTCACGGGGTCTTTCCGTCTAGCCGCGGATACACTGCATCTTCACAGCGATTTCAATTTCACTGAGTCTCGGGTGGAGACAGCGCCGCCATCGTTACGCCATTCGTGCAGGTCGGAACTTACCCGACAAGGAATTTCGCTACCTTAGGACCGTTATAGTTACGGCCGCCGTTTACCGGGGCTTCGATCAAGAGCTTCGCGTTAGCTAACCCCATCAATTAACCTTCCGGCACCGGGCAGGCGTCACACCCTATACGTCCACTTTCGTGTTTGCAGAGTGCTGTGTTTTTAATAAACAGTCGCAGCGGCCTGGTATCTTCGACCGGCAGGGGCTTACGCAGTAAATGCTTCACCTCCACCGGCGCACCTTCTCCCGAAGTTACGGTGCCATTTTGCCTAGTTCCTTCACCCGAGTTCTCTCAAGCGCCTTGGTATTCTCTACCCAACCACCTGTGTCGGTTTGGGGTACGGTTCCTGGTTACCTGAAGCTTAGAAGCTTTTCTTGGAAGCATGGCATCAACCACTTCGTGTTCTAAAAGAACACTCGTCATCAGCTCTCGGCCTTAAGATCCCGGATTTACCTAAGATCTCAGCCTACCACCTTAAACTTGGACAACCAACGCCAAGCTGGCCTAGCCTTCTCCGTCCCTCCATCGCAATAACCAGAAGTACAGGAATATTAACCTGTTTTCCATCGACTACGCTTTTCAGCCTCGCCTTAGGGACCGACTAACCCTGCGTCGATTAACGTTGCGCAGGAAACCTTGGTCTTTCGGCGTGGGTGTTTTTCACACCCATTGTCGTTACTCATGTCAGCATTCGCACTTCTGATACCTCCAGCAAGCTTCTCAACTCACCTTCACAGGCTTACAGAACGCTCCTCTACCGCATCATCCTAAGATGATACCCGTAGCTTCGGTACCTGGTTTGAGCCCCGTTACATCTTCCGCGCAGGCCGACTCGACTAGTGAGCTATTACGCTTTCTTTAAAGGGTGGCTGCTTCTAAGCCAACCTCCTAGCTGTCTAAGCCTTCCCACATCGTTTCCCACTTAACCAGGATTTTGGGACCTTAGCTGACGGTCTGGGTTGTTTCCCTTTTCACGACGGACGTTAGCACCCGCCGTGTGTCTCCCATGCTCGGCACTTGTAGGTATTCGGAGTTTGCATCGGTTTGGTAAGTCGGGATGACCCCCTAGCCGAAACAGTGCTCTACCCCCTACAGTGATACATGAGGCGCTACCTAAATAGCTTTCGAGGAGAACCAGCTATCTCCGAGCTTGATTAGCCTTTCACTCCGATCCACAGGTCATCCGCTAACTTTTCAACGGTAGTCGGTTCGGTCCTCCAGTTAGTGTTACCCAACCTTCAACCTGCCCATGGATAGATCGCCCGGTTTCGGGTCTATTCCCAGCGACTAGACGCCCTATTAAGACTCGCTTTCGCTACGCCTCCCCTATTCGGTTAAGCTCGCCACTGAAAATAAGTCGCTGACCCATTATACAAAAGGTACGCAGTCACCCAACAAAGTGGGCTCCCACTGCTTGTACGCATACGGTTTCAGGATCTATTTCACTCCCCTCTCCGGGGTTCTTTTCGCCTTTCCCTCACGGTACTAGTTCACTATCGGTCAGTCAGTAGTATTTAGCCTTGGAGGATGGTCCCCCCATGTTCAGACAAGGTTTCTCGTGCCCCGTCCTACTCGATTTCATTGCAAAGAGATTTTCGCGTACAGGGCTATCACCCACTATGGCCGCACTTTCCAGAGCGTTCCGCTAATCTCTAAACAACTTAAGGGCTGGTCCCCGTTCGCTCGCCACTACTAAGGGAATCTCGGTTGATTTCTTTTCCTCAGGGTACTTAGATGTTTCAGTTCCCCTGGTTCGCTCCATACACCTATGTATTCAGTGTAAGGTAACTGTCTTATGACAGCTGGGTTCCCCCATTCAGACATCTCCGGATCACAGTCTGTTTGCCGACTCCCCGAAGCTTTTCGCAGGCTACCACGTCTTTCATCGCCTCTGACTGC
>NZ_CP081201.1:4462500-6347500 GCF_025643095.1 Pseudomonas phytophila
CCAACTCATTGATTATCAACGAGTTTTTCGTTCTGTCTGCGCCAGAAGAGGTGCGAATTATAGAGAGATTAGAGAGGCCGTCAACCCCTAATTTCAGTTTTCCCAAAAAAGCTAAAAAGATACTGCTTATATAGAAGAACAACTCACCATGAGCATTATATTGCGCAGCAAGATCTTCTTACGCATCATATAGCCTTTGCACCAACTGCCCGCTGACTGGAACACCCTCCCCATGAGCAACAACCTGCGCCCTCTTTCCCACACGCTATTCCCTATCGGACTACTGCTCATTGCCATGGCATCCATCCAGACCGGGGCATCAATGGCGAAGACGCTGTTTCCTCTGGTGGGTGCGCAGGGCACGACTTCTTTAAGGTTGATCTTTGCCAGCGTTATTCTGCTGTTGGTACTCCGCCCATGGCGCGCCAGATTCACTGCGAAGTCGTTGAGAACAGTCCTGTTCTACGGCATCGCTCTGGGCGGCATGAATTTCCTCTTCTACATGTCTTTGCGCAGCGTCCCGCTAGGCATTGCCGTAGCCCTGGAATTCACAGGGCCGCTGGCTGTTGCTTTGTTTGGTTCACGCAGGCCACTCGACTTCGTCTGGATCGCGCTGGCCGTAACGGGGTTGTTGCTGCTCATTCCGACCGGCGCAGAAAGCGCGAGCCTGGATATGACCGGGGTGGCTTATGCCTTAGGCGCGGGGGTTTGCTGGGCAGGCTACATCCTGTTCGGACAGAAGGCGGGCGAAGATAACGGCATTCAGACGGCAGCGCTGGGCGTACTCATTGCTGCCCTCTTCATAGCGCCGATTGGTGCCGTGCATGCAGGATGGGCGCTTCTCGATATTGGCTTGATTCCTACCGCTATCGGCGTAGCCATCTTGTCCACTGCCCTCCCTTATAGCCTGGAGATGGTCGCACTGACCCGGATGCCTGCACGAACATTCGGGACCCTGGCCAGTCTGGAGCCGGCATTCGGAGCGCTATCAGGCATGCTTTTTCTTCACGAAAATCTGACCCTCACTCAATGGCTGGCCATTGGCGCAATTATCCTGGCCTCAGCGGGCGCAACCCTTACAGCACGGCGAGACACCGCGCGATTAGTCCCTGTCGATTGAGGACTCTTTTGCTCAAATATGAGATGTCACTGGCATTTGTAACGATGTTAAGCCATGTTTACGACATGGCGACGCTGAAGCTGTTTCTGGCTATCGGCAGAATGCCAAATCATCTGACTGAGTAATCGCATCCGGGCTGGGCACTGGCGCTCAATGAAGGCCAGAGTAAGGAAGGCAATGAAGTACATTTTTATAGCGCTGACGACACTTATAATTACAGGCTGCGCAGCCACCTCGGCCCCTATCAAGCAGACCAAGCGGGGAATCCATATCAACTGCTCAGGTCTGTCGTCTTCGTGGCAAAAGTGCTACGAAATGGCAACTGACTCCTGCATTTCGAAAAACTATCGAATCATCGCCAAGTCAGGCGACGGGGTTGAAGACCCCGGCGACTATCCTTTCGGTTTGAACCCCGCCGGCTACACCAGTCGCAGCATGATTATCATCTGCAAAAAACCTGCAAAAGCCGCTGACTAAAAGAAAGTATGGCGGCTGTATTCACCGCCATATAAACCTCGAGCAGATCAGACCGCCACAGTACGCATTCGCAGCCATTCAAGCGCTGCACCCTGCAACAGTGGGCTCAAACGCTGATTCACCTGAGCGTGATAGTCGTTCAACCATTCACGCTCATCCTGCGTCAGCAACCCGATCTCCAGGCATCGGGTATCGATCGGGCATAAGGTCAGGGTTTCGAACCTGAGGAAGTCGCCGAACTCCGTACTCTGTGCCTCACGATTGATCACCAGATTCTCGATTCGGACACCCCATCGACCCGGACGATAAGTACCCGGCTCGATCGACGTAATCATGCCTGGCAACATGGCGGTTTGAGGCGTAGCCGGAGCTTGGTAGGCAATAACCTGCGGTCCTTCGTGGACGTTGAGGAAATAGCCAACACCATGCCCGGTGCCGTGACCGTAGTTCACACCTTCAGACCATATTGGCGCCCGGGCGATGGAATCCAGCAGCGGCGACAGAATGCCTTTAGGGAAGTGTGTACGGGATAACGCGATCAGGCCTTTGAGTACTCTAGTGCAATCACGCTTCTGCTCTTCGCTTGGCGTACCAACAGGAACCATGCGCGTGATATCGGTCGTGCCCCCCAGATATTGCCCACCGGAATCAATGAGCAGCAGCCCGTCCCCCTCGATCTGCGAAAACTCTTCAGGGGTAGCACGATAATGCGGCATCGCTCCATTGCCATTGAACCCGGCAATGGTCGCAAAACTGGGCGATATGTAACCTGGACGGCGCTGGCGAGCCTGCCCCAGCTTTTCATCAACAGTCAGCTCGCTGACAGGGTCGTGACCCAATGCAGAATCAAGCCAGCAGAAGAATTCGCACAACGCCGCGCCGTCCTGCTCCATGGCCTGACGGATGTGAGCGGTATCGGCTTCACTCTTCTGGGACTTGAATAAGGTAGTCGGGTTGAGGCCCTCCACCAGCGTGACTTCTGCATCCAGGTAATCCAGCAGTCCACAGGTCACCCGGGCAGGATCAACCAGCAGGCGAGCTTCTTTAGGCACTTCACGCAAGGCTGCGCCAATCTGGGTGTACTCCAGCAACGTAACGCCGTCCTGCTCGAGACTCAGGCGTACGCCTGCGCTCAGCTTGTCCGAGTCAACAAACAGACTGATGCTGTTCGGCCCGATCAGAGCGAAGGAAATGAACACGGGATTGTAGGAGACATCTGAACCGCGAAGATTGAACAGCCAGGCAATGTCATCAAGCGTAGCGATGAAATGCCAGTCCGCACCACGCTCGGTAATGACCTGACGCAGAAGAGCGAGCTTTTCCCCTCGTTTGACAGAGGCCTGAGGCGGCAAATGCTCATAAACAGGGCTGACGGGTAACGCAGGTCGGTCTGTCCATAACTCAGTCAGCAAATCCAGGTCAGTACGCAACCTTGCTCCACGCTCATAGAGCTTGCTCGCCAGAGTCCGGGAAGAGGCAACCGCCAACACAGCACCATCGACTGCCACAACCGTTTCGGCCTTGGCCTGATCAGCCAGCCACTCCAAAGGCCCTTGCTGCCCTGGCTGGAGCTTGACCAGTTCAATGCCGCTGCCAGCCAGCTCTTTGGTGGCCTGCTCCCAGTAACGGCTGTCCGCCCATAGCCCGGCGAAATCCTGAGTAACGATCAGCGTTCCGACCGAACCATGAAACCCCGACAACCATTGTCGCCCCTGCCAATAGCCTGGCAGGTATTCGGAAAGATGCGGGTCGGCTGAAGGCACCAGATAAGCATCGATACGCTCGCGACTCATCAAGGCCCGTGCCTGCGCCAAACGTTGCGCGACGGCTGCGCTGGGTTTCGATTGCGTACTCATTGGTTCTCCTGCTGACCCGATAAATTAATCTCTTGCGGGCAGATAATGGAGCACCAATCAGGACTGAGCAACCGCCCAGAACGCAGGTTGTACCCTTGCAGCCTTGATCAGCGACGCCGCGCGCTCGATTTCTTCTTCAGTGGTAAAGCGTCCGAGGCTCAGACGGATGGTTTGGCTGGCCGCCTTGGCGTCATGACCCAGCGCCAGCAAAACATGTGACGGGGTGTTTTTTGCCGAGTTGCAGGCAGACGTCGAGGAGAAAGCCAGACCGTGGCCCAGGACCGCAACGTCCAGATCACTGTTGCCAAATGTCAGACTCAAGGTATGAGGAATGCGCTGAGCCGCGTCGCCATTGATACGCAAGCCGGAGACATCGGCCAGCCGAGCACATAAAAGCTCGTTCAAACGCTGAATATGAGCAGTCTCTTCGTCAAACAGCGCCTGCGCCAACGCAAAGGCTGCGCCCATACCGGCAATCTGATGCGTTGCCAGCGTGCCTGAACGCAGGCCACTCTCGTGTCCCCCACCATGAATCTGCGCTTCTACACGCTGTTCGGCTCGCGGCCCGACATACAGCGCACCAATACCTTTGGGACCATAGATCTTGTGCGCCGAGAACGACATCAGGTCCACCGCCAGTTCGGCCAGATCAATCCTGACCTTGCCAGCCCCTTGAGCAGCGTCAACATGGAACAGTGCCCCATGCTCGCGCACATGCCGACCGATCTGTGCAATATCGGTGAGCGTCCCCAGCTCGTTGTTGACCAGCATCAACGACACCAGAAAAGTATCTTCACGCAGAGCAGCGGTCACTGCCTCGGGAGCGATCAGGCCATTCGCATCAGGTGCCAGGTAAGTAACTTCAACACCCGCCAACTGCAGCTGATGCGCGGTATCCAGAATCGCCTTGTGTTCGATCAGGCTGGTAATAATGTGCCCGGCGCTACGCCCATGACGCTCTGCATAACCTTGTGCGACGCCCTTCAGCGCCAGATTGTTCGACTCGGTCGCACCCGAAGTCCAGATGACCTGCTCCGCCTGAGCCCCCACCAGATCAGCAACCTGCTGCCGCGCAATATCAACGGCAGATCGCGCTTCGCGGCCATAAGCATGTGAATTGGATGCCGGGTTACCAAACGTGCCAGACCTGCCCAGGCATTGCACCATGACCTCAATGACACGCTCATCAACGGGAGTGGTAGCAGCGTAGTCAAAATACAGCGCAAGATTTTTCATCAAACCACCTTCAAATGCGCAGCCCGGAACGCCGGACTGTTTGCGTAATACGAGTCGCGATTCCTGCGACGCTCAAACTGAACCTGTGGAGCATCATGCATGAACAGACATAGATCAAAAAATTATTAATTAATATTTGCTTATTCAAAAAAGACATATGCAAGCAACTGTCTCAAGAACTCCATGATACTCCACGCACATTCCATGCCCAACAGCAGGAGTAACAAGCCCCTGTCAGTACTGACCGGCACCCTTCTAACGTCTATAGATATATTCAAAGGGAGTGAATATCAATCATTACACTCGTTTGAATAATATTATGTTTCCTTTAAAGATTTATATAACCCTCTCTTTAGCCGACGAACTTCTGGCGTTATAAAAACGATAACGGCGTTTAGAGCCTTCAGTTTATGAAAATTGTAAGAGTGCCCAAAAACCGTCACTGCACCGAAGCAGTGAGCGTAATGTTTTTTTGACTCCTTATAAATCAACAACTTGAGATATATTTAAAACCACTTATCAAAAACTTAACAGAATGTTGACGAAATAATTTGACAGAAAGCCAGGCGAGAACGATATATACGCATGTCAGACATTTCCTTGTCAGTGCAGTGTTACCAAAGAGTAATGCGCAGGAAATATCGACCCAACACACTTCTTGAAATGCCTCACGTTAGTTATCTGCACGGCGCACTTTAGCGCCGGTGGTCGTCCTTTGATTAACAGAAAAGAGCCCAGCTGCTGAGAGCAGTCGGAATGGCGGTAGCGTGGCCCGGGAATCCGCGCCACGTGACGGGAAATACGCTCAAGACCTCCACGCACTGGATTAAAGGATTCGGGCGGTAGCGTGGACGAGCTCACCTTCAATATCAGGGATTGAATTGATGCCATCTTCATTTGCCATGGATCAGCCGCAGATAAAGCAGATTGCTGAGCAGATCAATGCTCAGGGGTTCTGCCAGATAAGCGGCGCACTCAACGCCAACGACCTGCAACTGCTGCGCACCTACACCCAAGCCGAGGCGACACTGCATCGGGGTGAGTACTTCGCTCACCACGGTAAGCAGTTACTGTCGCAAAGTTCGCTGTCATCGCTGTGGGAGTCTGCGGACTTCCAGCAAATGCTTGCCGGCCTTTATCGCTCGGCCACCGGCGTGGAGCCCGCCAGCACCGAAATTTTTCCGGTACTGCGCTGTGTTCAAGGCAACCAGGGGCGTCGTGAATCCAACTGTTTTCATTTCGATGCCAGCCTGGTTACCGTGCTGGTGCCTGTGTTCATCCCTACCGAAGGGGATGATCGCGGTGACCTCATGCTGTTTCCCAACCTGCGCAAAGTACGGCATAACGCGGTATTCAACGCCGTTGAAAAAGCGTTATTGCAGAACGCCTTCAGCCGCAAGTTACTGGTCATGGCCATCCAGCGAGGCTGGCTCAAGCCCGAAACACTGACGCTCAAACCGGGCGATATCTACGTGTTCTGGGGCTACCGGACACTGCATGCCAACAAGCCCTGCGGCCCCGCGATTACCCGGGCGACGGCAATCTTCCATTTCGGCGATCCCCATGCCGGCAGCCTGACCACGCGGCTGATCCTGAACATCAACCAACGTCGCGCCCGACGCGCCAGCATCAAAGCGGGCGCAGTCCCCACGGCAGTCACACCCGGCAAATCGCTCTGACACCTGCGTTAAACGTCAAACATGGAGGCTTCGATGATCAACGTGACCAAGACATACCTGGGCGATATCGGCAAGTTCAAGGCTTATGTAGAAGGCATTTATGCCCGGGGCTGGCTGACCAATCACGGACCTCTGCTGGGCGAACTGGAAGAACGCCTTAAAGAATATCTGGGCGTCAAACATATCATCCTGACCAACAACGGGACGCTGGCGTTGCAAGTGGCTTACCGTGCGCTGAACCTTGGTGGCAGCGCGGTCACTACTCCCTTCAGTTTTGTCGCAACCAGCAGCTCCTTGCAGTGGGAAGGTATACGGCCATTGTTTGCCGACATTGATCCCGCCACCTGGAACATCTCGCCGGACCACATCGAAAGCCGCATCGAGGCCGATACAACTGCTATCGTCGGCACCCATGTATTCGGCAATCCCTGTGCTGTCGAACGCATTGAACAGATTGCGCTCAAGCACAAACTCAAAGTGATCTATGACGGTGCCCATGCTTTTGCCGTGCGTCATGCGGGCCAGTCGGTGCTCAATTGGGGCGATGTCAGCACCTTGAGTTTCCATGCCACCAAACTTTTCCACACCATTGAGGGCGGCGCGATCATCACCAATGATGACGAAATAGCCAAACGTGCCTATCTGCTGTGTAACTTCGGTATCTCTGACGTAGACAAGATTGACAGTATTGGCATCAACGCCAAGCTCAACGAATTTTCTGCCGCCATGGGTCTTTGCATCCTGGATGACATCGAGAACATTCTTGAAGAGCGGGCTGAAATTGCTTACCGCTATACATCCCGACTGGAAAACTATCTGGATCTGCAGCAAACCGAGGCAGACAGCCAGCTCAATCACAGCTACTACCCGGTAGCCCTGCACAACGAACAACAATTGCTGCGCATACGCACTGCACTCAACCATCGGGACATCAATCCACGACGCTATTTCTATCCGTCGCTGGATACCCTTGAGTACCTGCAGCCTCAGGTTCCCCAGTGTGAATCCCGTGCGTTGAGCGAACGCGTACTGTGCCTGCCGATCTATCCCGGTCTGCAAAAAAGCGATCAGGAAAAAGTCATCAACACACTGCTCGAAGAGTGCAGCGTCAGTAGCGCGCGCTACCGCAGCCCGCTCATCGCCCGAGCGATGTAATCAACATGGCGCAGAGTCGCTCGGTCGTTCGCAATACCGCACTCAACTATGTCGGTCAGGCCTACGTTCTGCTGGTGGGAATTCTGATCATGCCGTTCTACCTCGGGCACCTGGGTGCCGAGGCTTATGGTTTGATCGGATTCTTCGCCGTTATGCAGACCTGGTTGCTGCTGCTCGATGCGGGTTTGTCACCCAGCCTGGTGCGTGCCGTCGCCCACCAGCAGGGTACGCTTGCCCGCGAATGCAGCTCGGGGCAGTTGCTGCGTTCGTTCGAAATCATTTTCCTGCCAATGGCGCTGCTGTGTTGCATCGGTATCTACCTCAGCAGCCCCTGGATTGCCCTGCAGTGGCTCAACGCTAAAGACCTGCGGCCCGAGACACTGATCAACTGCATCAGCCTAATGGGGTTGGTGGTTGGCCTGCGCCTGTATGCAACCTTATATAAAAGCGGCATTCAGGGCCTTGAACAACACGCGTGGCTGAATATCGCCAACATCATCATTGCGACACTGCGTTATTTCGGCGGCCTGGTGTTAGTCAGTACCTACTCTCAGGACCCCGAGGACTACTTCAGATTTCAAGTCCTGGTCGGGCTGATCGAGACCCTGATGTTTGCTGCCCGGGCGTATCAGCAAATGCCCACCCCGCACTTCCTCACGGGTTTCAACTGGCAACTGGTCAAGCCGATTATCCCGTTTGCCGCCAGCATGACCCTGACTTCAGTGCTGTGGATTGTGCTGACCCAGATGGACAAGGTGTTGCTGTCCGACCTGCTGCCGCTGGATCAATACGGCTATTTTTCGCTGGTGACCCTGACCACCACCGGCATCATGATGCTCACCAATCCACTGGTGCAGGCGTTATTACCGCGCATGACGGTGATGGTGGCCGAGGGTCGTCAGAGTGAGATGAACGTCCTGTTCCTGGCCGCAAACCGCTTTGCCTGCACGTTTCTGTTTCCGCTGGCCGCCCTGATCGGCTTGCATGGCAAGTACCTGATCTATGCCTGGACCGGCGACTGGGTCGCGGCGCAATGGAGCCATCAGATTCTGTGCTGGTATTCCCTGGGCAGCGCGATCATGGCCGTCAGCGCCTTTCAGTTTTACCTGCAGTACGCCTATGGGCAGATAAGTCTGCATATCTGGTACAGCGTGGTTTCCGCCATCGTCACGGTACCGGTGATGTTCTTCGCCATTCGTTACCAAGGCGCCTATGGCGCGGCCATCTCATGGTTTCTTCTGCGCGTGGTGTCGTTCGCCATCTGGCCGATGATCGTTCACCGCCGTCTGGCTCCCGGCATCCATGGCCAGTGGTTGCGAGACATTTTACGGATCAGCGTGATGACAGCAGTGGGTCTGACCCTCAGCGAACCCTTGTTCCTGCTGATCGCCGGGGATGATCGCCTCAGCGTGTTTCTAGGCTTGGCAGTCAGCGGCCTGATCACCCTGCTCATCGTGGCCGCCAGCTACAAACCGGTGGCAGCCAGAATTTTCGTCTTGTTCAGCAAACCGAGTACATGAGCCATGGATGAGATTACAAAAACTGACCCAAGCGCACCGCCATTACTGAGCATCGTGTGCCCGGCCTACAACCAGGAAGACTTCATCGCTCAGACACTGGACAGCTTTCTCGCTCAGCAGACGACCTTCAATTTCGAAATCCTGATCAATGACGATGCCTCTACAGATGGCACGGCACGGATCATCGCCGAGTACACCCAACGTTACCCGCACATCATTCGGCCCTTCTATGAGCAGGTGAACCAGTTCCAGCATGGTCGGCCTTGTGTGCCCGGTCTGTTTGCCAAGGCGCGCGGTCACTACATCGCCTATTGCGAAGCTGATGACTATTGGACCGACCCACACAAGCTGCAGATCCAGGTGGACTTCCTCGAAGCTAACCGGGACTACGTGATGACCTATCACGACGCCATGGCCTTCGATAAAAACGGTCTGCGAGGCATTCAGCTAAAAGGCAATCTGCGCAGCGATGCCAGTGCTCTGGACCTGCAGAAAGCACGACCGATTTCGACCCTGACGGTGTGCTTTCGTAATCTGCTGAGCACCCTGCCGCCCGAGCTAATGATGCCCGTCGCGCCGCTCAATGACATGTGCTGGTGGTCGCTGTTGGGCGCCTTTGGTAAAGGCAAGTTCATGGCCGAGATCAAACCGGCGGCGTACCGGGTGCACCCGGGCGGAATTTTTTCCATGCGCAGCAACAAACGCAAATTGCACATGAGCCTGCAGACCAGCAGCAGCCTGGCCAACTATTACCAGCGCATTGGCAATCAGGCCCTGTACGAACACTTCCTGAAACAGGTCTTCTGCCTGTCCCTGGCAGCACTCGGCCCGATGCACAAAGTCCAGGCGCTGCTGATGGCCATCCGCAACATGAGCGTCAATCTGCGCAGGCGTCTGCTGCCATCGATCAGCAAAGGCCATGTTCAGTAACGTGCTGGTGATCTGCGTCGGCAATATCTGCCGCAGCCCCATGGCTGAGGCGCTGTTGCTCCATCGCATTTCGCCGCATGTGCAGGTGACTTCGGCAGGAACACACGCGGTTCTCGGCTCGCCGATGGACCCGCTGGCGCAGGCGGTATTGCAAATGCATCAAGTCCGGACACCTCGACATCAAGCCCGTCAGGTAGAGAGAGCCATGCTGCACCGCGCCGAACTGATTCTGCTGATGGAGCCTTCGCAGTTGAACAGCGTGCTGAAGCTGGCTCCTGAAGTACGTGGCAAAACGTTTCTGATTGGCAAATGGCAACAACAGCTGGAAATCGCCGACCCCTACCGGCAACCCCAATTAGCCTTTGAACAGACCTACGAGCAGCTCTCGAGATGCGTCGACGACTGGCTACCTTTTCTTCAGTCAGGAGAAACAAGATAAATGACCGCTATGAACCGCTCTTCCCTGGACTACTACCAGGACTCCCGGATCGATCTGGCAACTATCTTGCGCACATTATTCGACCACAAGGGCCTTATCCTTTTGATCGTCGGGCTCTTCAGCCTGGCGGGCGTGGCCTATGCGTTGCTTTCCACACCGATCTATCAGGCCAACGCGATGATCCAGATCGAGCCGAAAAAAATCGGTATCGAGGGCACACCCGAGGTCTCCGGCAAACCCATGTCGGTGTCTCAAGCGACCACTGAAATCGAGCTGATCAAATCCCGCGCCGTCCTGGGCAAAGTGGTCGAAGACCTCAAGCTCAACATCGTGCAGCTTCCGAAACTGTTCCCGGTGATTGGCCCTTATTTGAACCGCACGTTCAAGCAGGAGACACCCAACGCACTGGCGGAGCCTCTGTTTGGCCAGACTGCCTACGCCTGGGGCGGAGAGAAGATCGACGTGTTTCAGCTCGACGTCCCGGAAGGCCTGCTCGGCGAAAGCCTGATTCTGGTTGCAGGAAAACCGGGGTTCTTTTCTCTTTATGACGAAGACCGTACGTTGATTCTGAGTGGTGCCATCAACCAGACCGTCGAGGGCAAAGGCGCAAAAATACAGGTGGCTGCGCTCAATGCACGACCAGGCACTGAGTTCATCGTCGCCAAACTGCGCACGCTGACGGCCGCACTGATTTATCAGGACCGCCTGAAAATCACCGAAGCAGGCAAGGATTCCGGGATCATCTACCTCGCCATTCAGGACCCCGATCCAGAGAAAGCCAATCACATCCTCAATGAAGTCAGCCGCCTATATGTGCGCCAGAACGTTGAGCGCAGCTCGGCTGAAGCTGCGCAACGCCTGGAATTCCTGCGCTCCCAACTGCCTGCCGTACGCAAGCAACTGGAAGAGTCGGAAATGGCCCTGAACGACTTTCAGACCAGCGCCAAATCCGTGGACCTGAGCATCGAAACCAAAGGCATCCTGGATCAGGTGGTCAAGCTGGATTCGATGCTGTCCGAACTCAAGCTCAAGCGCGTCGAGATAGAGCGTCTGTACACCCGCGAACACCCGACCTATCGCGGCCTGATGAATCAGATGAGCCAGCTGGAAGCGCAGAAAAAGGGCCTGCTGAAGAAGATCGAAGCGCTGCCCGTGACACAACAGGAACTGCTGCGCCTGACCCGCGACATGCAGGTCACCAGCCAGACTTACACCCTGATGCTCAACAAGAGCCAAGAGCAAGACATCCTGCGTGCAGGCAGTATCGGTAACGTCAGGATCATCGACAATGCCGACGCCAACGTCGAACAGCCGGTCAAACCGATGAAAAAACTCATCGTGCTGCTGGCTGCATTGCTCGGCGTTGTCGTGGCAGTTGGCACCGTCTTCGTCCGCCAAGCGTTCTATCGCGGCGTGGAAAACCCCGAAATCATCGAAAATATTGGCATGCCGGTCTACGCGTCGCTGCCCTACTCCCGCCAGCAAGACCGACTGGAAAAGAACAGTCAGGGACGCAGCAAGGAATCGAAACTGCTGAGTGTTTCTGCACCCACCGAGCTGGCCATCGAATCCTTGCGCAGCCTGCGTACCAGCCTGCACTTCGCGATGCTTGAGGCGCGTAACAACGTCCTGATGATTTCCAGCCCGTCGCCCGGCGCTGGCAAGTCCTTCGTATCCAGTAATCTGGCGGTGATCATTGCCCAGGCTGGAAGGCGCGTGCTGCTAATCGATGCCGATATGCGCAAAGGCTACCAGCACAAGATCTTCGGTCTGAACCCCAAGCACGGTTTGTCAGACACTCTGGCAGCTCGCGTGAAAAGCACGGACGCCATCAATCACACCGAGGTACGCAACCTCGACGTGATGGCCTGCGGCTTCGCAGCGCCGAATCCTTCTGAGCTGTTGATGCATGACAACTTCAACAAAATGCTCGCCGAGCTTTCCCCGCTCTACGACCTGATTCTGGTGGACACACCACCGATTCTGGCCGTCACCGACGCCACCCTGGTCGGGCGTCAGGCGGGCACGTGTCTGCTGGTGACCCGCTTCGGCCTGACCACGGTTAAAGAAATCGAAGCCTGCAAACGTCGGCTTGGCCAGAACGGCGTGCTGATCAAAGGCGCGATCTTCAACGGTGTGCTGCGCAAGGCATCCACCGCTGACTATGACTGCGCCGCTTATGGCTACAACTACAGCCCGGTCCGTAAATAGCGTCCAGACGCGCACCTTATTTCCCCGCATGCTCAAGGAGTTACACATGACACGGACGATCGCAATGATGCAGCCCTATCTCTTCCCCTATCTGGGCTACTTTCAGTTGATTGCAGCGGCGGACGTGTTTGTCCTCGGTGACGATCTGCAGTACATCCGCTCCGGGTGGGTCAATCGCAATCGCATCCTGAACAACGGTGAAGCAAAGCTGATGACCTTCCCGTTGAAGAAAGACAGCTTCGAACTGCCGATCATGAAACGCCAATTGTGCGACAACTTCAGCGATGAGGCTGATCGATTGGTCAACCTGATCTCCCAGAGTTATCGCAAGGCGCCGCACTTCGCGCAGGTGATGCCTTTTCTGGAGCGCTTGATTCGCTTCCCGCAGACAAACCTTGGCGTCTACACAGAGCACACGCTTCGCGAACTGTGCGCTTACCTGCATATCCTCACGCCCATTCTGCGCGGTTCGGACCTCGAACTCGTGTCCTGCCTCGACAAACAGGACCGTGTCATCAACGTCTCACGCGTCTTCGCGGCCACCACGTTTCTCAATCCAATCGGTGGCGTCGAGCTGTACGACCGCAGTCACTTCGCGCGTCAGGGGCTATTGGTTCGTTTCTTCAAAATGGACCCCATCGTCTACCCACAACTGAACCAGCCTTTTGTACCCAGCCTGTCGATCATCGACGTGTTGATGTTCAACAGCGTGGAGCAGATCCAGGCGATGCTGGCCTGTTACAGCGTCGGCGATGGCGTGCAGCCCGGCGAAACAAACCCAATGGCTGAACTGGTCAACCAGGGCGATGCCGACTCCATCAAACCTGCCCACGCTGCTGCGGAGTGATTGCCATGTCTTTGAGTAACCCAGCCCGCTGGTACCTGATTCAGACCAAACCCCGCCAGGAAGCACGCGCCGAAGAACACCTGCAGCGTCAGAATTTCGAGTGCTATCGCCCGTTCAAGCCTGGCGATACGAAAAAACGCAGTGCTCGATCTGTGAATCAGGAGGAACTGTTCCCCGGCTATCTATTCATTCGTATGGATCAGATCCATGACAACTGGTACCCGATCCGCTCAACTCGAGGTGTTGCCAGAATCGTAACGTTTGGTGGCCATCCGGTGCCGGTGCAAGACGAACTGATCGAGCAGATTCGCCTGCGCCTGAGCACTCCGGCCCCAAAAGCCGAGTTCAGGTACGGCGAACATGTGCTGATCAAGGCGGGCGAGCTGTGCGATATCGAAGCGATATTCCTCGCCTGCGATGGCACCGAGCGCGCCGTCATCCTGCTCAACCTGCTGCAACGCGAACAGAAAGTGGTGTTGCCGATGAGCAGCTTGCTACGGATGGAAGCACGGGTTTGACGCTCGCTGCGCCTGAGCCCACTTCTTGTTTCCCTGATCTGAAATGAGATCCCTGCCCACACCAGGGCAGCGCCTGTCAAACAAATGCAGTTACCTGATTTGCAATGCTTTTCTGTAGGAGCTCACGAGCACCGCGAGGCAGCGATGGCGTCTTTTCTGATACACCGCTATCGCGGCCTCGCGCTGCTCGTGCGCTCCTACAAGTCAGTGTTTGATAGCCACAAGACCGCTCCAGCTCTCTGACCTCATTTACCGGAACTCACCATGACCCAACTCACAACGCTGGTGACGCTGACCTATGGCGATCGCTACAACTACTTGCATACGCTGGTCAGCCGTTCGCTGGAGAGTCCGCTGATCAATCGGGTGATTATCGTCAGCAACGCCTCGGTTGCGCCGCTGGAAAACCTGCGCACAACCTGGCCGGGTCAGGTCGAGGTCATTTATCTGCAGAGCAACACCGGTTCAGCCAAAGGCTATTCAATAGGCATTCAGGCTGCGCTGGACGCTGGCGCTGAATACATCTGGCTGATGGATGACGACAACGCGCCGACGATCAACGCCATTGCGACCCTGCATCAGAGCCTGGCTCAGCGCCAGGCCATTGATGGTAAAGACAAGGCCGCCGTGCTGGGCTTTCGTCCTACTCACCAGGCCGACATCGCGGCCGGTGTACCGCGCCGCTTTGCTATCCAGCGTCGTTCCAGCTTCTTCGGTTTTCATATCGCGCAACTGCCCTACAAAATCTGGCGACGCTTGCCTTGGGGTCAGCCTCAGGGCAAATACAAAAAAATCGAAACGGTACAACTGCCCTTCGCTACTTACGGCGGTCTGCTCGCCCATCGCAGCCTTTACCAGCGCATCGGCCTGCCACTGGATGCGTTGATGCTGTACGCCGACGACAGTGAATACACCTGGCGCATTACCGCCACCGGCGGACGCATTTTTCTGGTGCCGGATGCACTGCTGGATGACCTTGAGGACTCATGGAACATCAAAGCGCGCACCAGCAATATCTATGAAAGTTTTCTGCTGGGCGGCTCGGATCTTCGCGCCTATTACGGTGCCCGTAATCAGGCCTGGTTCGACAAGAACATCTGGGCCTCGTCGGAATGTCTCTACAGCTTCAATCGCTGGGTATTCTTCCGCCTGTTGCGGCTGATTGCCAAGCGACGCGGTGCCGAGCAACGCTTGAGTCTGATCGAACGAGCCATCGCCGATGGCGAGTCCGGTGTGTTGGGCCTGCACAAGTCATATCCGCTATGAAGGCCCTGTTCATCAGCAGCCTGTATGCCCCGGACATTGGTGGCGGCGCAGAAATCATCCTGCAACGCACGGTCGAAGGCCTGCAGCAACGTGGCTACCAGGTCGCAGTACTTGCCACCGGCCCGCAGTCAGGTCTTGTCGAAGAGACCGTCAATCTGGTGAAGGTCTACCGCGCCGGATTGCGTAATTTCTATTGGCACTTCAGCGCCCAGCGCCCCGGTAAACTGGCGAGACTGGGCTGGCATCTGCGCGATCGCTACAACGCAGGCATGCGCGATTATGTGAAGCGAGTGATCGCCCAGGAAAAACCGGATCTGGTGGTGTGCCACAACCTGACCGGTTGGTCGGTTTCAGCCTGGGACGAGATCACCGCCGCCGGACTGCCCATCGTCCAGGTGCTTCATGATCTCTACCTGTTGTGTCCCGGCAGCACCATGTTCAGCAAAGGTCAAAGCTGCAAGACTCAATGTGGCCGCTGCGAGCACTTTCGCAAAGGCCACGAGGCCCGCTCGGCCCAGGTCAACACGGTCGTCGGCGTCAGCCGCTTCATGCTCGACACCCTGCAAGCCCAGGGTTATTTCAAAGGAGCCCGTGGCTACGTAGTGCACAACGCCAGTCCTCGTCCGGCCATACCGATCAAGGTCAAAAGCCTGGGGCCGCCGGCGAAAAATGCTCCGCTACGCTTCGGCTACATGGGCACCTTGTCCGAACCTAAAGGGCTGCGCTGGCTGATCGAACAATTCCAGCAACTGCCTATTGACGCCACTTTGCAGATTGCCGGCCGGGGTCAACTGGACGATGAAGAATGCTTCAAGGCACTGGCTCTCTCGCCAAAAATAAGCTTCGTGGGGTACCAGTCTCCTGAAGACTTCTACAAGCAAATCGATGTGGCCATCGTGCCGTCAATATGGAACGAGCCCTTCGGCATGGTCGCGGTTGAGGCCTGCTCCTGGTCGGTACCGGTGATAGCCAGTCGAATGGGCGGACTCCCGGAAATTATTCAGGATCAGTTCAATGGCCTGCTGTGCAGCCCCGACGATCCGGACTCGCTGGGTGTGGCGATGCTCAGGTTGCATCAGCAGCCTGAGCTGCTGGCACGTTTGAGCGCTCAGGCCCGAATCAGTGTCGGGGCCCTGACAGACCTGCAACTGATGCTCGACAGCTACGAAAGCATTCTCGAACAGACCTTGCTGGACGGCACGTCATACCAGGCAAAGCCTGGTGCGTCAGGTCCAACCTGACATACCGGGCTCCGTCTTTATAAGCAGTGTTATTTACCGGCCCGTGACCAACCAGAGCCTGGACGCTTACGCTCCGGACCGTGCCTCTTCATTGAGACAACCATGCGCAAGCCGCCTCGAAGACTGTCAAGAACGCCACTGACCCTTTGTCTCCTGAGCCTGTTATTGAGCGGTACTGCAACCGCTGACGAACGATTCATTATTGGTGTCGCAACTCACTTGATGAACAAAAACGGCCTGTCGGCCAAAGTGCTGCAACTGCTCGAAGCCGCTGGCGTCGATTCGGTTCGCGATGATGCCTGGTGGCCCATAGCAGAGCCCCATTACGGCCAGTTGCAGATCGATCCCGCCTGGCAGGCATATCTGAACAGGACACAGAAGTACAAACTCAGACCCCTGCTGGTATTGAATGATAGCAACGCGAGCTACGTCAGTTTCGTCAGCGGTAATCTGGCCGACCGCGTGGACTTTTACGAAATAGGGAATGAGTGGGACGAAGAGAACCCGGTCGACCTGGCCATTGCCCGGGACTACAGCAACCTGATTGAACAAACCGCCAACACACTGCGACAGCGAAAAAATCCTGTGACAATTCTGGCCAGCGCGGTAACAACCCAAGGGATGGAAGCGGGATTTGCCGACCGTCTGGTGACAGCCGGATTGCTCGATCATGTGGATGGCCTGTCTCTGCATCCTTATGAGTATTGCCGTCAGGACGGACAGCATACCCCGGAACGATGGATTGCCTGGTTGCGCTGGATCGATGCCGACCTCAGGGCTCGGGTTGCACGGCCTGTGGCGCTATACCTCACCGAAATCGGCTGGCCCGGCAACAGCGACAAATGCGGAGCCAGTGAACAGGCCAAGGCCGCTTGGCTGGCCCGGAGTTTTTTCCTGGCCCAGACCGTGCCGGATATCAAAGGTTTGTGGTGGTACGAGTTGATGGACGACGGCAAGGATCCCGGCAACCCGGAACAGAATTCCGGTTTTTTCAATCAGGACCTGACGGCCAAGCCGTCTTATCTGACCCTGAAAGCCATCAGCCCGTTTCTGCACGACTTTCGCTATGACGCAGAAAAGAGTCGGGAACTGGATAGCGTCTACCTGCTGCGCTTTGCCAAAGGATCGGAGCAGATTCTGGTGGCCTGGAGCACCGGGCCGCCGAGTTCAATTGCAATCGATGCCAGTAGTGTTCAGACAGGCAATGTACTGCTGACCGACAGCGGCCAACCGGAACGAGGCCAGCACGACAGCGGCGTCCCCTGGAACTGCAACGACAGCCGCTGCTCGGCCCAGGTGCCGATCAACGAGTTTCCGAAAATTATCCGCCTGGGCAGCAAGCCACCGTTGTTTGCCCGGTGATACACAGCTCCCGTCAATACATGTTTCCTGTAGGAGCTGCCGAAGGCTGCGAAATCATTTTTCCTGACACGACGCCATTCGCAGCCTTCGGCAGCTCCTACAGAAACCTGGGTTCATTGTGCAATAGCGCAATCATTCATCAAGCAGACCACCACCTACCCCCATCCTGCGCAGAGACCTTCGACCATGATTGTGATCAATGCCCGATTTCTTACCCAGGAAATGCGTGGGATTCAGCGCTTTGCCGAGCAGATCTGCCTGGCGCTCAAGCAACTGCGCAATGACCTGGTTTTTGTCGCCCCCCATGGCATAAAAATGAGCGAAAGCGCCAAGGCTCTGGACGTGCAATGCATCGGCCACAACAAAGGCCACGTGTGGGAGCAGCTGGATTTACCGCTGTACCTGATGCGTCACGGTCGGCCGCTACTGGTCTCACTGTCCAGCACCGCGCCCATGTTTTACGCCAATCAGATCGCCACTCACCACGACATCAATTACGTGCGCCACCCACAAAGTTACTCGCGAATGTTCCGCGCGGTTTACCGCACCGTAACGCCTGTCCTGTTATGGCGACTCAAGTCGTTGCTCACCGTCAGCAACTTTTCACGAAACGAAATTGCCCGGTTCTACGGCTACCCGGAACAACGTATTTTCGTCGTGCCCAATGCAACCAGCGATGACTTTCGCCCCGGTGTCGCACCTGCCGATAACCAACGCTATCTGCTGGCCGTTTCCTCACCCAGCGCACACAAGAACTTCAACCGCATGATTCAGGCATTCCTGACCTTGCGCGGTCATGACGACGTGCAATTACACATCGTCGGTGCCGCCAGTGAAATCTTCGCCGCGCCGGAACTGCAACGTCTGGCCTGTCGTGATCCGCGTATCCGCTTTCTAGGGCGCCTCAGCGATGCCGAACTGATCAAGCAGTATCAGGGTGCGACGGCGTTTGTCTTTCCATCGCTGTACGAAGGTTTCGGCATCCCGCCACTGGAGGCCCAGGCCTGCGGTTGCCCGGTACTGGCCGCCAATGCGGCGTCCATTCCGGAAGTGCTACAAGCCAGCACGCTGTATTTCGACCCCCTGGACGTTTCACACATGGCCTCAGCCATGGAGCGCATTCTCACAGACGAACCGCTGCGCCAGGCCTTGCGCCGCCGTGGGCTGCACAATGTCGAACGCTTTTCCTGGGAAGAGTCGGCTCGCCGCGTTTCTCAGCGTATCGACGCATTGATTCAAATCGATCCGCTGTCCAGTCCGCTACAGCACACCGCTGAAACCACGTCGGGCAAGTCTTGACATGAAACGCCTGGCTTATCTGGATGCATTGCGCGGCATCGCAGCATTGCTGGTGGTGTTCACTCACCTCTATGCCCCGCTGCTGGGTGATTTCTGGCTATTTCACGAACTGGATATCGGTAAATTCGGCGTGCTGTGGTTCTTCATGATCAGCGGTGTGGTCATTCCGTTCAGCCTGCGTCCCGGCCCTGAAGGTGCGCGACGTTTTGTGATTTCGCGGTTCATGCGTCTGTACCCGGCTTACTGGCTGTCGCTGCTGGTGTATCTGGTCCTGCTGCAACTGTCCGGCGGACTGTTCCCCTCCTGGCCGCAAATCGTTGCCAACATAAGCATGGTCCAGACGCTGATGGGTTTCGATGACGTAATCGGCCTGTACTGGACGCTGTTCATCGAACTGGTGTTCTACGGCCTGTGTTTGCTGCTGTTTCTCAGCGGTAAGCTTTATGACCTCGGCGTGCGAACCCGCTGTGCACTGGGCATGCTCGTGCTGGGCCTGCTACTGGCCGTTGTCCGCGAACTCACCGAGCGCAAAGTCCCTGTGGCCCTGCCCCTGGCTTTGTCGTTGATGTTCTTTGGCTCGATCTGGCGTCAATGGTTACTCGCCGAGCACAGCCGCCAACTGACCCGCTGTCTTGTGCTGATGCTGGGGGCTTACCTGCTGTTGTTACCGCCCACGTTGCTGTTGGCCTATGGCGAAAACCTTATCGAAGGAGAAGCCGGCGGACGTTACTTGCTCACTTACGCGCTGGCGATCGCCAGCTTTCTGTTGCTGACCCGTCGTGCCCGCCTTGATCACCCGCTGTTGGTCTGGCTCGGCAGCGTCAGTTACTCGTTGTACCTGCTGCATCCGTCAATGCTGATGCTGGCCGAATACTTGCTGCGCGGCCTGCAACTACCACCGCTATACGACGCCTTGCTGGCAACCGTACTGACCCTGGGCATCGGCCATTTGTCCTTTCGCTGCATCGAAACGCCATTTATCCAGTGGGGCAAACGCCTCAATAATCGCCACGCCAAGACGCAGACAGCCCGCGCCTGATGTAGAGCCTGTGCATACAGAAGGGAACCTCAATGAGAATCGCAATAGTCCACGACTGGCTGGTGACGTATGCCGGTGCCGAGCGCGTATTGGCATCGCTGATCAATATCTGGCCCCAGGCCGATCTGTTTTCAGTAATCGACTTTCTCAGCGATCAGGACCGCGCCCACTTGCAAGGCAAAGTGGCCAAGACCACTTTTATCCAGCGTTTGCCCAAGGCTAAAACCCACTACCAGCGTTACCTGCCTCTGATGCCGCTGGCCATCGAACAACTGGACCTCTCGGGTTACGACCTGATCATCAGCAGCAGCCACGCCGTGGCCAAAGGTGTGCTTAGCGGCCCGGATCAATTGCATGTCAGCTACGTGCACTCGCCGATCCGCTACGCCTGGGACCTGCAACACCAGTACTTGCTGGAGTCGGGCATGAGCAGCGGCTTCAAGAGCAAAGTGGCGCGGATGATCCTGCATTACATCCGCATGTGGGATCAGCGCACCTCGTCCGGTGTTGACGATTTCATTGCCAATTCGCACTTCATCGGCGGGCGTATTTCAAAAGCCTATCGCCGGGAGTCCACGGTCATTTACCCGCCAGTGGATACCGTCAACTTCACCCCGCAAGACACCAAACAGGACTATTACTTCACCGCCTCGCGCATGGTGCCTTACAAACGCATGCCGATGATTATCGAAGCGTTTGCGGCGATGCCGGACAAGCGCCTGATCGTGATCGGTGACGGTCCGGAAATGGCCAAGGCAAAGCTGATTCATGCACCTAACGTCACGCTGCTGGGCTTTCAGCCGTTTGCGGTGCTGCTGGAACACATGCGCAACGCCAAAGCCTTTGTTTTTGCCGCCGAAGAAGACTTCGGCATCAGCCCGGTAGAAGCTCAGGCCTGTGGCACGCCGGTGATCGCCTTTGGCAAGGGTGGCGTGCTGGAAACCGTCTGCGGTCTGGACCATCCACAACCGACCGGCGTGTTCTACGACCAGCAGACCGTGTCATCGCTGGTCGCCGCGGTGGGAGAGTTCGAAGCTGCTCATGCCCGTATCAGTGTCCAGGCCTGTCGCGCCAACGCAGAACGGTTTGGGGCGCAACGCTTCGAAGATGAAATGAGGAGCTTCGTCGAAAGTCGCCTCGCCGCTGCACGTCTGGCACGTCAGCCCGCCCGGCACAGAACGCTTCTGGCATCCCCGATTCTGGTCAGCAACGAACAGACCGCCCGGGTCATTCCGATCAAATCCGTCTGAGCGAGCACTGCCATGCGTAATCCCGTTCGCGGCATTCTTCACGCGCATCAATCCTTGTTATCGGTTGCCCACCGCCTGCTCGACCTGACGGTCATTGTGCTGGGCGGCTACTGGCAGAGTCAGTTGAATCCAGATACATCCAGCGCCGAAGCCTGGATCCAGATCCTGCTGGCAGTGCTGGTCTTCCACTGGCTCGGTGAATATCACCAGATGTACGGCTCGTGGCGTGGCGAGCGAATCCTGCGCGAGCTGATCAAGGTGTTCAATTACTGGGCGCTGACCTTCGTGGCTCTGCTGTCCATGGATTACCTGCTGCTCAACCATGCCGACATGCCGAACAACGCCCAGATGGCCTGGTTCGCCTCGGTGCTGGCCGTACTCTGCGGCTATCGCTTGCTGATTCGCAGCGTCCTGCATGGCTTGCGGCGACGCGGGTTCAATACCCGGCGAGTGGCGATTGTCGGGACCGGTCAGGTCGGCGTGCGGCTTGCCAAATCGATCTCCAGCGCACCGTGGATGGGGCTGCGAGTGTTGGGCTTCTATGATCTGGCAACCCCCTTGAATAAAAACCCCGAAACCGGTGCCGAGATCGCAGCGGACATCAGAATACTGGGTGATCTGGAACAGTTGATCGATGACGCTCGCGAAGGCCGCATCGACAAGGTTTACATCACCTTGGCACTCACCGCCCAACCCCACGTCCAGGAGCTGGTCAAGGGGCTCAGTGACACCACCGCTTCGGTGTACCTGATACCGGATGTGTTCATGTTCGAACTGCTGCATGCCCGCAGCGAAAGCATCAACGGCCTGGCAAGTATCAGTATTTTCGACTCGCCCATGGACGGTGCCTGGAGTCTGGTGAAGCGCGTCGAGGACATTGCGTTGTCCAGCGTGATCCTGAGCATGATCGCCCTGCCCCTGCTATTGATTGCCGTCGCGATCAAACTGACTTCCCCCGGGCCAGTGCTGTTTCGCCAGCGCCGTTACGGGCTGGACGGGCGACCGATCATGGTCTGGAAATTCCGCAGCATGAGCGTCCAGGAAAACGGCGAGGTAGTGAGTCAGGCGACCCGCAACGATGCACGCGTCACGCCGCTGGGCGGGTTCCTGCGACGAACCTCGCTGGACGAACTGCCGCAGTTCTTCAATGTATTACGTGGCGATATGTCCATCGTCGGCCCGCGTCCTCACGCGGTCGCGCACAACGAGCAATACCGTAAACAGGTGAGCGGCTACATGCTGCGGCACAAGGTCAAACCGGGCATCACCGGCTGGGCGCAGATCAACGGCTGGCGGGGCGAAACGGACACCCTGGACAAGATGCAGAAGCGCGTCGAGTACGACCTGGAATACATCGAACACTGGTCCCTGTGGCTGGACCTGAAAATCATTCTGCTGACGCTGTTCAAAGGCTTTCTGCACAAGAACGCCTTCTAGCTCCCCCTTCAAAACCTTTTCAAGACATCAACAACCGGCCCGAGAGGCGCTGGAGGAGGTGCGTGCATCCATCAAAAAAGCCCCGTAACACTCGGTGTTGGTAAGGGAAGCAATGAAATCACTGTGGTGCCAACGCACCTTTAGGAAGGAACACTATATGAAGCTAACCCTAGCTGTTGTGCTGCTCTCCAGTCTGATTTTGCAAGGCTGTGCTTTTGCACCCGGGCAGCACATGACCCCAGGAGATGTTGAAGCGAAAGATCCGGACGGTCCGGATGTTCAGTTGGTACAGATCACCCCGCAAACCCTCAAGCAGCAGAAGCAACAAGCCGCAGCCAGCTCCAGGCCGTTGCCCGCCGAACTGCTCAATTACAAAACGCCTGAATACATCGTCGGCCCCGGCGACACCTTGCTGGTCATCGTGTTTGAACACCCTGAGCTGACCGCACCTGGCTCGCAGGACCAACTCGACGCCAACAGCCGGGAAGTATTGAGCGACGGCACGCTCTATTTCCCTTACGTGGGCAGAATCCAGGCGGGAGGCAAAACCGTCGGGCAGATCCAGAAACAACTGAGCATGGGGCTATCGCCGCAGTACACTGAGGTCAAGGTCGACGTCAAAGTGCTGCGTTACAACAGCCAGCGCATCCTGCTCTCGGGTTCATTCAAAAGCCCCGGCCCGCAATCCATCACGAATATCCCGTTGAGTCTGGTCCAGGCCATCAGCACCGCCGGCCTTGACCTGGCCGACGCCAATCTTGCGGGGCTGACCTTGCGCCGCGACGGCAAGGATTACGTGATTGACGTCGACGCGTTGAACCGCAAAGACTCGCAATTGAGCAAGATCTTCCTCAAAGACGGCGACTATCTGCACTTGAACAGCAACTCCAAGAACAAGATCTACGTGCTGGGCGAAGTCCAGCGTCCGCAGGTCATTTCCTTTGGCACCACCAGCGTGACATTGCTCGAAGCTCTGGGTAATTCCGGCGGCCTGAATCCGGAAAGCGCCGACGGTGATGCGGTGTACGTGATCCGCGGTGCTGAAAATCAGGCCAACGCGCGCTCAACGGTTTATCACCTGCTGGCGAAAAAACCGACGGCTTACCTGCTGGCCAAAGAGTTTGAACTCCAGGCCCAGGACGTCATATTCGTCGGCCCGGCGGACATCACTCGCTGGAGCCGTTTCGTCAGCCAGTTGCTAGGCTCGGCCAACGTCATTCAGACAGGCGCCGCTTTCAGAAACTGACACGCAGAACAAACGTCCCCGCATCTGCCGATTGCGGGGATTTTTTTGCCTGCGATTTGCCTGCAAGTGTTGGTTCAGCAACAGTGAATCAACAGTTGGGGCCGGCATTGAGCACCTACGTCGTTGAGCCGCTCACCTGCGATCTGAATATTTACCTTTAATTTCAGTAACTTAAGTTATTAAACGGCGCTGGCATGCATGCTGCTTTGAAGTCCTTACGCTTTTAAAAGGAATTCAGCATGTTGGTAGTTTCACTGTCAGGCAGCCCCGCTCTCAAATCCCGTTCAGGCGTAGTCCTGGAACACGCCGGTCGCTGGCTTCGCGCCAAGGGCGTTGATGTGACGACCCTGCGTATTCGCGATTTCAACGCTGAAGATCTGATCTTCGCCCACTTCGACAGCCCGCAAGTGCTGGACTTCATCGAAGCCGTCAAACAGGCCGACGGCTTGCTGATTGGCACACCGGTTTATAAAGCATCGTTTTCCGGGGCGCTGAAAACCCTGCTGGACTTGCTGCCTGAGCGCTCGCTGCACGGCAAGGTGGTTTTACCGCTGGCAACCGGTGGCAGCATCGCTCACATGCTGGCCGTGGATTACGCGCTGAAGCCAGTGCTATCGGCGCTCAAATGTCAGGAAGTCCTGCACGGCATTTTCGCCATCGACAGCCAGATCAGCTATGCCGAAAACGAACAAGGCGGCGAACTGGACGAGATTCTTCAGGAGCGTTTGCAGGAAGGGCTGGAGCATTTTTACCTGGGCCTGCAGCATCGCGTACAAGCGCGGCAGAAACAGGCTGGCGGGCATTTGCGGTTGGCGTTGTGAATGCACGATCCCTGTGGGAGCAAGCTTGCTCGCGATAAGAGCGCTGCGGTTTAACGAAGAGACTGCAGCGCCTGAATCGCGAGCAAGCTCGGCTCCCACACTTGAGTAGGCGTAAAGCTCAGGCGATCACCCCTTCAACATCGGATACAGCGACACCACCAACAGCACCGCCATCCCTACGTTAAACACCCGCAACCAGAAGGGATCGCGCAACGCGTTGCGCAGCAGGCTGCCGAACCCTGCCCAGATACTGACAGTGGGCAGGTTGATCAGCGCAAACACCGCCGAGATGATCATTACATTGGTGAAGTAACCCTGCAGTGGTGTGTAGGTGCTGATCGCACCCACGGCCATCACCCAGGCTTTGGGGTTGACCCACTGAAACAGCGCGGCTTGCATCAATGTCTGTGGCTTGCCCTCTTCACCCACTGCGTCCGACGCCGGGCCTGATGTGGCAATCTTCCACGCCAGATACAACAAATAGGCAGCGCCGACATAGCGCAGGATGGTGTAAAGCAGCGGGTACGCCTGGAAGGCGGCCCCTAACCCCAGCCCGACTGCCAGCACCAGGCTGAAAAAACCGCAGCAGATGCCCAACATGTGCGGCACCGTCCGGTTGAACCCGAAGTTCACCCCAGAGGCCAGTAGCATCATATTATTCGGGCCCGGTGTCACTGACGTGACGAACGCAAACAGGGCAAAGGCAAGTAGCAGATCGAGAGAGAGCGACATGGTGCGATCCAGACATCTAAAGGGCAGGCCTTCACCCTATCGAATCGGCAACCAGAAACACACGAACAGTCAGGAGAAAATACAACCGGTACAGTTCTAATCGACTACGAATTTTACGAGACTGTACTTAAGCACTTAACCTTGACGATCTTTGCTGACTTCAGCGTTATCAGCACTGATCTCACCGCGATTATCAAATGCTCGAACAGCCTGCATCTGTGGCTCAGCCAGCAGTTTGGCCTTGGCGATCTGATACTCATCGAAGGGCAAACCGCGACGATTCAGATCTTCCAGCGCTAGCTGATGAGTTTCCTGAGCGGTGTAGGGACGTAATTCAACGGCATGGTGAGTCGAGCAGCCGGAGACAACAGCAACGGTCAATAACAGGGCAAATGCGTAAATGCGGTTCATGAGAGCCTCCGGATCGGGTTCATTTCGGGAATGAACCAAGGTTACGCCCGGAGCCGTTTACGCAAAAATCACTGCTCTTGATAGTCGGTATTGGTGGGGGGGAATCGTTGGAAATCCAGTGCCTGCTAAACCGCTATCGCGAGCAAGCTTGTTCTGGTCAAGTTTTTCCGGACACCGATTACGGTGATCAAGCCGCCTGCTGCTCCATAGCTATTGGCGACAAGTAGTTGTTGTAGCTGTGGAGTCTGATTCTGTTGTAGCGCATGAAGAAGCTGGTCATATCCTGCCTGGCTTCTTCAACTGTCGTGTAGCCCTTGGCGGGCACCCACTCTGATTTGAGCGTTCCGAAGAAACGCTCTGTTGGTGCGTTGTCCCAGCACTGCCCCCTGCGGCTCATGCTTTGCGTTATCCCATGCTCCAGTAGCTCGGACTGAAAGCGCTGGCTGGTGTATTGGCAGCCTTGATCTGAATGGAACATCAAGCCTGCATGTTTGCCTCGAACCTCCACCGCCATTCTCAGCGCCTTGCTAACCAGGTTGGCGTCATTGATCAGAGAAAACCCCCAGCCCACGACTCTGCGGGCGAACAGGTCAATAACTACTGCCAAGTGATACCAGCGCTTCCCAACCATCAGGCTGGTGACGTCGCCGCACCAGACCTGATTGATTGCGGTTGGCTCGAAGTTACGTTCGAGCAGGTTCTTGGCCACAAATGCTTCGACGCCTCTGGAGCGGTACTGATGGCGGCGGCGCTGCCTGCTGGCCAGATTTGCCTCCGCCATCAGCTTTCCAGCCAAATACCTTCCGACCTGGATATGCTGGGCCTTCAAGTGCTGAGAGATCATCCGCGCGCCTGCACTTCCCCGGCTTTCAACATGCAATTGCACGACTTTCGCTCTGAGCGCGTCACGGTTGGCTATCGGCGCTGAACGTCGCTTAATCCAGTCATAGAACGCGCTGCGGGAAACGCCCATCACACTGCAAAGCAAGCTGGTCGGATATGAACTCGACTCCCTCAGCTCCTCGATCAGGAAAAACGATCGGGATCCGACATCAAGAGAGCCGTAGCCTTTTTTAATATTTCAGCTTCAGTTTCCAAGCGCTTGACCTTGGCTCGCAGCTGTTGAAGCTCTCGCTGTTCGTCGCTGATTGCCTTGGTACCTGCTACTGGCTGCCCTTTCTGACGCTCTTTACGAACCTGATCAACCCAGCGGCGCAGAGCCGTACGGCCAACCTCCATCGATGCACAGACATCGGGAACTGAGCAGTTGTCATCAAGAACCATGCTCGCAGCACGTTGCTTGAACTCGCGGGTGTAGGTCTTTCGCTCTTGCATGGAACCTCCTGATTGGGCGAATCATATCGCCCTTAAGAGGTGTCCGGGATCATTAAGCCAGTTCAGCTCGGCTCCTACAGGTTTAGCGCGATCCTGTAGGAGCCGAGCTTGCTCGCGATGAAGACTGTGTGGCTAGCCCGTCAAGCCCGCCACTTACCCCAATATTCCAGCGACGTACGCCACAGGCAGATGCCGATAAAGTAAGCCGACATCGTGAACCATATGCCCATGACCACTGGCCCGTTATGCGGGTGGTTGATGATCAGCAACGCACTGGTGATCAACCAGATCGTAGTGACCAGGATGTTCAGCGGCATGAAACGACGCACTCTGAATGGGTGTAGAAACTTCATTCTGGTCACGGTCAGCAATGCCAGACCGATAATCGTCAGGAAGGTCACCCAAGGTGTCGGCTGAATGATGTACAGACACAGCGCCACCACGTTCCAGGCCGCAGGGAAGCCTTGGAAGTAATTGTCCTTGCTCTTCATTTCCAGATTGCAGAAACAGAACAGCGACGAGACCAGAATGATCGCCGTGCTCAGTAACAGCGTATAAGGCGGCAACGGAATGTAGCTATAAATGAACAACGCAGGAATAAACACATACGTCAGGTAGTCAATGACCAGGTCCAGTACCGAACCGTCAAAGCCCGGCAACACGGATTGCACGTTGAATTTGCGTGCGAGCGAGCCATCGACGCCGTCTACCGCCAGTGCCAGGCCTAGCCACAACAGGCAGGCTTTGGCCTGATCATCGAACAGGGCAATGGTCGCCAGGAATGCGATGACCACGCCGGTGGCGGTAAAACCGTGGGCACCCCAGGCTTTAAGCCAGGCCACTCGTTGAGTCGATATCACAGGAAAATGTCTCCAAAAGGTGAAGCGGACCAGTGTAAACCTGGTTGGACGGACTATCGACCGGCTATCGGTCGATAAGGTTCACCGCCGGACGGTGTTAACACCCGGCCATTAAAGGCTTGCATCATGCGCCGAGCAAGCGAAACGTACGATAAAAAACTGTCTGCCAACGGCTGATACAGGAAAAATCCCCACTCTTTTAAGCATATCCATTACCATGCCGCCCGTCGGTTTCCAAACGGGATTAATAGGGAATCCGTGATGACCTCAAGGTCGTCAACCGGAACTGCCCCCGCAACTGTAGGCGCTGAGCCCTGCTCCATCGATGCCACTGGGTCACTCCGGGAAGGCCCGAGCACGGCGATGATGCGTCAGTCAGGAGACCTGCCGACATCAGGAAGCTGCATCGCCGTTGCGGGACAACCCGTCAAGCGGTCGCGCTTTCTGGCAACTGACCCACCGGCGGGGTGTCCGGGGAGTACATCCGTCAGCACGGCGAAATAGCCGTGACTGATTGACCCTGCCGGACCTATGCCAGCAGCAAGTCGTGATGTGTATCCAGCCAGAACACCATCGTGCGGATAACCGTTCGAATGGAGATCGTTTTTCATGTCTTTGCCTCGTTTTGCTGTGCTGCTTGCCGGTCTGGGTTTTTCTGCGCTGACGCTGGCGGCCAACCCTGCCCCACAAATCTCCGCCACACAGACAACCTACCCGTTGACCCTCGATAACTGCGGCGTGCCGCTGACCTTCGCCAAAGCACCCGGCAAAGCGGTGACCATTGGCCAGTCGGCCACTGAAATCCTTTACTCCCTCGGGCTGGGCGACAAAGTGGTCGGTACGTCACTGTGGTTCAACAACGTGCTGCCCCGGTTCAAGGACCTCAACGACAAAATCCCGCGTCTGGCCGATAACGATCCCAGCTTCGAAGCGGTGATCAACAAGCGTCCGGAACTGGTCGCAGTACAATTCGAATGGATGGTGGGTCCCCAAGGCGTGGTCGGCACCCGACAGCAATTCAACGAAATGAAAATCCCCACCTACCTCATGCCGTCGGACTGCGAAGGCAAGGACAATCTGGTGGGGGCGGACGGCACGCGCCTGCGTCCGTTCTCGATTGACAGCCTGTACAAGACCGTCACGCAACTGGCACAAATCTTCGATGTCCAGGCTCGCGGTGCCGAGTTGAACGCCGACCTGCAGGCGCGCCTTGCCAAGGCTCAGGCCAGCGTCAAAGGCAAACACCTGAAAGACGCCTCGGCAGTGTTCTGGTTTTCCAGCGCCGACCTGAATGTTGACCCTTATGTCGCCGGACGCAAGGGCATTCCGGCGTTCATGATGGACACCCTGGGCATCCGCAACATCGTGCAGTCCGATGAGGAATGGCCGACGGTCGGCTGGGAAACCATCGCCAAGGCCAACCCGACCATTCTGGTACTGGCACGCATGGACCGCCGCCGCTTTCCGGCCGATGACTTCCAGAAAAAACTGGAATTCCTCAAGACCGATCCAGTCACCAAAAACATGGACGCGGTGAAGCACAACCGGATCGTGATTCTCGACGCACAAGCCATGGAAGCGACGATTCGCACGTTCGACGGCATCGATGAACTGGCGGACGCCATCGACAAATTCGATCTGCACCCATGACAGCTCAGTTCGCCGGTCGCTTGTTGCGCAAGATTTGCCTGCACGGGGCCTGGGTGCTGGCCGTTTTGCTGGTGGCGATCGTCGCGGGCATTGCGATTGGTGAGACGCCAATCAGCCTGTCACTGGTGTTTCAGGTGCTGGCCAACAAATTGTGGGGGGCTGGTTTCGTGCTGGACCCTATCGATGAAGGCATCGTCTGGAATTACCGACTGACCCGTGCCCTGGTTGCCGCAGCATGCGGCGCAGGGCTGGCTATCTCAGGTGTGGTCCTGCAATCACTGCTGCGCAACCCACTGGCCGATCCTTACTTGCTGGGCATCTCCGCCGGGGCCTCGACCGGCGCGGTGCTGGTGGCGATCATCGGCGTTGGCGCAGGTGCCATCTCTTTGTCAGCCGGAGCCTTTGCCGGGGCCATGGCGGCGTTTGTACTGGTCGCCCTGCTCGCTCGCAGTACTGGCGCGGTCAGTGGCAGCGGGCAGATCATTCTCGCGGGCATCGCCGGTTCGCAACTGTTCAACGCCCTGACCTCCTTCCTGATCACCAAGTCGGCCAACTCCGAACAGGCACGCGGCATCATGTTCTGGCTATTGGGCAACCTCAGCGGCGTGCGTTGGCAATCGGTCACGCTGGCCGTGCCCGTGGTGTTGATCGGTCTGGCGGTCTGCCTCTGGCATCGGCGTTCGCTGGATGCGTTCATGTTCGGCAGCGATTCTGCCGCCGCCCTGGGTATTCCGGTAAGGCGGGTTCAAGTGATCTTGATCGCGACGGTTGCGCTGGTCACGGCGGTGATGGTCTCGCTGGTGGGCTCCATTGGTTTTGTCGGCCTGGTCGTGCCCCATGCGGCACGCTTGCTGGTCGGGGTACGCCACGGTCGTTTGATTCCGGTCAGCGCCCTGGCCGGCGCGGTGTTTCTGATCACCGCCGATGTGCTGTCCCGCACGGCGATCAAGGGCCAGGTATTGCCCGTCGGGGTGATTACTGCGCTGATCGGCGCACCGGTGTTCGCCGTGATTCTGATAAAGGCCAAGGGGGGTCGATGAGCATTCTGAAACAGCCAACGACCGACATCGACCGCGACGTGTTGTCGTGCTCCGGTCTGAACTGGTCGATCAAGGGCGTGCCCATTGTTCGAGACGTCGCGTTGCAGTTACGGCGCGGTGAAACCCTGGGGTTGATCGGCCCCAACGGCTCCGGAAAATCCAGCCTGCTGAAGTTGCTGTCCGGCATCCGCACTCCGGCCAGCGGTGAGATTCACCTCAACGGCGTTGCCCTGGCCGAAATGAAACGCCGCGATGTCGCGCAGATGATTGCGGTCGTGGAGCAGCAAGCGGAAACCTCGGACGCGATTACGGTGCTGGACGCTGTGGAACTGGGCCGCACGCCATGGCTTTCCGCCCTGGAACCCTGGTCAGCCGCAGACGATGGGATTGTTCGACAGGCTTTGCACGATGTCGACATGGCCGACAAAACCAGGCGCGCCTGGCACAGTCTGTCAGGGGGCGAACGACAACGCGTCCACATCGCCCGCGCCCTGGCTCAACGACCGCAGATCCTGTTACTGGATGAACCCACCAACCACCTGGATATCCAGCATCAGTTGAGCATTCTGGGTCTGGTCAGGTCGCTGTCAGTCACCACCCTGATCGCCCTCCACGACCTGAATCAGGCACTGGCCTGCGACCGGCTGGCCGTGATGGACAACGGCGCACTGATCGCCATTGGTGAGCCGTCCGAGGTGCTGACCTGCGAATTGCTGCGTGAGACGTTTGGTGTAGAGGCGCACTACCTGACAGATCCGTACGACGGCACGCGGATATTGCGGTTTCGGTCATAAACTGAAGGTGTAAAAGCATCTCAAGAGGGTCACGGTCCTGTAGGAACCGAGCTTGCTCGCGATAAGCCCGGCACGTAGGCAGGTATATCGCGTTATCGTTCTTCGCGGGCAAGCCCGGCTCCCACAGGGTTGTGGCCATTCTGGGAGTCACTTACGCCACACCTCTATGTGGATGTGGGAGCAGAGCTTGCCCGCGATAAGCCGGACACGTAGGCAGGTATACCGCGTTATCGTTCTTCGCGGGGAAGCCAGGCTCCCACAGGGTTATGGCCATTCTGGGAATCACTGCAGTGGTCAACTTTTTCCGGACACCTCAATCGGTGATTGTCAGGCTGCTTGCCGCTCATATTGATTGGGCGGCACATAGCCCAGTTTCGAGTGCAATCGCCCCTCGTTGTAGAACCGCACGATGTAGTCCGTGATGTCCTTTATCGCTTCGGCGTGGTTGGCGTAATCCTTCCTCCAGGTACGCTCCATTTTCAGGTTCAAAAAGAAGCGCTCCATAACCGCGTTGTCCCAGCAGTTACCCTTGCGGCTCATACTGCAACGCATTCCATTGCGGGTCAGCAGCGCCTGATAAGCCGCTCCTGCGTACTGACTGCCTCGATCCGAGTGGACGATCAAACCTGGCTCAGGTTGGCGTTGAGCGATAGCCAATTGCATGGCGCTGATTACCAGCTCGGCTCGCATATGAGGGGCCATGGCCCAGCCCACGATCTTGCGCGAGAAAAGGTCCATGACCACTGCCAGGTACACCCAGCCGCCGCGTGTGCGGATATAAGTAATGTCTGCAACCCAGGATTGATTGATCGCCGCAGGGTTGAACTGGCGATTTAGAAGGTTTTCAGCCACCGGCAAGTTGTGATTGCTGTTGGTTGTGTGAACAAACTTACGCTTCCAGACCGGGCGCAGACCTTGTTGTTTCATAAGGCTGCGCACCTTGAAGCGACCAATCGACAGGCCTTCTTTACGCAATGCGCTCACCACACGACGACTACCATAGCAACGCTCCGACGCTTCAAAGGCTGCCTTGATCCTGGCCGCTGCCGGACAGGCGGGCTTGGGTTTCAAACGACGCTGTTGGGCCTCATAAAGACCGGAGCGACTGATCCGCAGTACCCGACAGAGACGAGCCACCGGGTAGGCCTTACGTTGTAATTGGTGAACCAGTTGATGGATCACTTCAATTCGCGGGCAAAGAAGGCCGTAGCTTTTTTTAGGATGTCATTATCCATTTTCAGCTCACGAATCTGCTGCTCCAGTTGGCGAATACGCTGTTGCTCGCTGGTCAACGGGTTGCCAATTCCCGGGCCACCTAACAGCTCGGCCTTGTATTGCTCAACCCAGCGACGCACTGCCGTATCGCTCAGGTTCATATCAAGGCAGACAGAGTTCACACTCTGGCCTTGATCGACGATGAGCTTGCAAACATCAAGCTTGAAAGCGGCATCGAATTTTCTGTATTTCTTGGTCATGGTGACTCCTCAATGGATATAGTTTCCCCTATTGAGGTGTCCGGGGTCATTAGACCAGCGCACACTTACGCCACGCCTCTGTCTGGATGTGGGAGCAGGGCTTGCCCGCGATAAGCCCGGCACGTAGGCAGGTATATCGCGTTACCGTTCTTCGCGGGCAAGCCCGGCTCCCACAGGGTTGTGGCCATTCTGGGAATCACTTACGCCACACCTCTATGTGGATGTGGGAGCAGGGCTTGCCCGCGATAAGCCGGACACGTAGGCAGGTATATCGCGTTACCGTTCTTCGCGGGCAAGCCCGGCTCCCACAGGGTTGTGGCCATTCTGGGAATCACTTACGCCACGCCTCTGTCTGGATGTGGGAGCAGGGCTTGCCCGCGATAAGCCCGGCACGTAGGCAGGTATATCGCGTTATCGTTCTTCGCGGGCAAGCCCGGCTCCCACAGGGTTGTGGCCATTCTGGGAATCACTTACGCCACACCTCTATGTGGATGTGGGAGCAGGGCTTGCCCGCGATAAGCCGGACACGTAGGCAGGTATATCGCGTTATCGTTCTTCGCGGGCAAGCCCGGCTCTTATCAAACAAACTACAACCATCTGGTTTGGAATGCTTTTCTGTAGGAGTGAGCTTGCTCACGATGGCGTCAGGACAGGCCATATCTTCATCGAATGACAGACCGAATCGCGAGCAAGCTCACGCCGACAAGGTCCGTGTTTGCTACGCGACAGCGCGTTGCCAGGAACAGGGCGGCTCCTACAGCGGAAACGCGCAAGCCTCAAACCTAAACCAACCCGCACTCCATATGCGTCGTCTGCCAAACCGGATCGCTTTCCACGTCCACGACCCGGAAACCCTGTCGCTCCCAGAAGCCAATCGCCCCCGGTAAAAACGGATGGGTGTGCAGGTAAAGCACATCCACACCCTGTTCAACGGCACGCGCCTTGAGGGCAAGGAAGATCGTGGTCGCCAGCCCTGAACGACGGAACTCCGGGATCACAAACAACCGGACGATTTCCACCACCTTGCGCTGCCCGTAATCCAACTGCGGGAATCGACCGTCGTACGGCAAGTAACCAATTGCCGCAACAATTTCCCCGCGGCTCCGGGCGATCAGAAACCGGCCACCGCCCTCCTCGCTGTAAACCTGAGCAAACTGCGCCAGATCTGCGGGCATGCCTGCCAGGTCGAGCTTCGGGAAGATTTCCGCACGGGCTTGCAGGACAAAATCCACGACGGCGGGGATGTCTTGAGGTTCTACAGAAACAATTTCTACGGCAGCCATATTCAGCGTTCGATCTGCGAATGGAGCGTCATCCTAGCTGATCACTCGCCGCGATGCCGGGTGAACGTTTCCAGTAACCAGGCGCCCGCTGGCCCGAGGCTGCGTTGTCGTGACCAGATGATGTCCACCGCAGAACTGCGTGGCCAACCCGGTACGTCGAGTTCCTTGAGCTTGCCGCTGGCATAGCCCGACACCAGCCAGCGGGGCAGCGCCGCCCAACCGAAGCCGAATGCAGCCATGTCCATCAGCAACAAATAGTTGGGTGCCGACCAAGGACGATGGCCGCTGATGGGCAAATCATCAGTGGGGACGCTTTGGTCCACCAACGTATTCAAGCGCAACGCCCGGTACTGGGCCAGATGCTGATAGTCGACCTGCGCCTGCTGAGCCAAGGGATGCTTGTGCGCCACGAACAAGCCGAAGTCGGCACGCTCGGCAATCGTCGCGTAACCGACTTCAGGCGGGTAGCTGGCCTGTGCCGACAGCAGTCCAAGGGACGCGCGCCCTGATTGAATCAGGCTAATGGCGTCACCGTGCTCGGCGAAGACGCACTCCAGTTCCAGCTCGGGGAAGCGCTGGTCGAGCTCAGCCATGCGGATTTCGAAATCGGCAAACTGATTGGCGTCGGACAGCACCAGCGTCAGCCGCGGCTCCATGCCATCGGCCAGACGTCCGGCAGCGCGGCGCAGTTTGTCGGAAGCGGCCAACACATCTTCGATGCGCCCGAGCATGGCCCTGCCCGCTTCGGTCAAGACTGGATGCTTCGAAGAGCGATCAAACAGCTCGAGACCCAAGTCGATTTCCAGACGGGCGATGGCCTCGCTGATGGTTGACTGACTCTTGCCCAAACGCCGCGCCGATGCGCTGAAAGAACCCAATGCGACCGTCTGGGCAAACGCTTCCAGGGCTTCCGGGGAATAACTCATGCGAACCTCGTATCGGTTTTACCGATGGAAACGATTTTCACTTTAACGCACGGGCCGATGACAATGCACGTTATCGGAAGCAAACACCCATCCCCTGTGGGAGCAGAGCTTGCTCGCGATGAGCCCACCGCAGATCTCAGGCCTATCGCGTCCAGCCTTATCGCGAGCAAGCTCTGCTCCCACAGGGAATGCATTTCAAGTCGAAAACTGTCAGCTACCCAAAGGCCAACCTATGCCAACCAAATCCATCAAGGAACGCGCCTTCCACGCGCTTCTTTTCGAAATCATCGGCGTCCTGCTGTTTGCGCCCCTGCTCGCCTGGGCCATGGGTCACTCGCTGGCGAAAATGGGCGCGATGACCGTCATGATCTCCACCGTGGCCATGCTCTGGAACATGCTGTTCAATGCCATGTTCGATAGGCTGCGCCGCAAATGGGGCTTCAAACTGTCATTCGGTACGCGCATGTTGCATGCGTTGGGTTTCGAGAGCGGCCTGATTCTGGTGATCGTGCCGCTGGCGGCGTGGTGGCTGTCGATCAGCCTGCTGGAAGCATTCCTGCTGGATATCGGCCTGTTGTTGCTGTTTTTGCCTTACACCCTGATCTTCAACTGGGCATACGATGCGCTTCGGGAACGTGTCATCCAGCGCCGCCAGTCTGATCGCCAGCGGTTTTCGCCAACTCGGCGATCAGAAAATCCCTGAAGGCAGACACGGCAGCCGGCAGGTTACGACCGGCCATGCTTTGCATCTCGATTCGCCGTGCCTGCATGCCTTCGTCGAGAATCGGCAGGCATCGCAACTCTTTGCCCACCACCTGCTTGTGCAGGGTCATCTCACTGGAAAGGCTGATACCGCCCTCCTCACGCACAAAGCTGTACAGCGCGCCGATGTAATTGCTGGTCAGCACCGGCTCGAACATCAGGCCCTGCACCCCGCAGCAGATATCGAACAGTTGTCGCAGGGTCGTGTCAGGTCTGGGCAGTGCAATCGGGTAAGGCTGCAGTTCGGCAAGACTGACAGCGTCGCGTTCGGCCAGGGGATGGGAGTTGGCAACTACCGCAAAAATCGCCCCGCTCATCACGTGCTCGACGCAGATTTCCTTTTGCGGCGTCAGGCTGAACGTCAGCGCCAGATCAGCCTCGCCGGAACGCACTTTCTCTGTGGCTTCAGCCGGTGCGCACACCTCCAGCGTGAAGTGAATGCCCTGATACTCGCGCCGAAATGCAGCGATGCTATGGGGCATGTAATCCAGCGCAAAGCCTTCCGAACAGGCGATGTGTACGTGCCCGCGTTGCAGGCCGTGCAGTTCGGTAATCTCCAACACCACCTGCTCGGCTTCCAGTTGCGATTTGCGCGCATACGCCGCGAGTCGCGTGCCTGCCTCACTTAGCACCATGCCTCGGGCGCGGCGCTCGAACAGCGTGGCGTCCAGGGCGAGTTCAAGCTTGGTGATCTGCCGACTCACCGCAGAGGCTGCGACGTTCAGGCGCATGGACGCTTCGCTGATGGAACCGCAACGCGACACTTCAAGGAAATAGCGCAGGGCTGTGGATTGCACGCCATACAACTGCATCAGTACCTCCATGTATTGCCTTTTCGGCAAAGCAAGTATCGAAAGATTGTGCTTGTGGCATTGGTAAACCATCGCCTACATTCGTGTCCACACCAAAAAGAACATTGCCTGATTTCCTTTCCGCATTTGCGAACAGCTGCCCTTTGATTCAACCACTCTCGCCAACGGAGACGACGGCATGGGCATCAAAGGTTTCGCTTTCAGTATTGCGCTGCTGGGCTTCATCAGCAGCTTCCCGGCCCACGCCGGTAAAGCCAACGACACACTGGTTTACGCTTCCGACAGCGAAGCTGAAAACATCAGCCCTTATCACAACGACCTGCGCGAAGGCGTGATTCTCGGCCGACTGATCTGGGACAACCTGGTGTACCGCGATCCCAAAAGCGGCGAATACAAACCCATGCTGGCCACCAGCTGGAAACAGGTCGATGACACCACCATCGATTTCGAACTGCGCAAAGGCGTCAAATTTCACAACGGTGACGCGTTCACCGCCGACGACGTGGTGTTCACCCTCAACTACGTCGTGTCGCCCGAAGCCAAAGTCGTTACTGTGCAAAACGTCGACTGGATCAAGAGCGCCGAAAAAACCGGTGATTACAGCGTCCGTCTTCACCTGAAAAAACCTTTCCCGCCCGCCCTCGAATACCTGTCCAACGCCGTCCCGATGTTTCCGAAAAACTATTTCGAGAAAGTCGGCATGGCTGAATTCAGCCGTAAACCGATTGGCACCGGTCCTTATAAAGCCGTATCCGTGGTGGCCGGTGAAGGTGTAACCATGGACATCAACAAGGACTACTTCAAAGACAGCCCGCAGGGCCTGCCGCACATCGGCCACATCAAGTTCCGCGTCATCCCGGACGCCGAGACTCGTCTGGCGGAGCTGATGACCGGCGGTGTCGACTGGGTGTGGCGCGTGGCACCGGATCAGTCGGAGAACCTCAAAGGCATGCCGAACCTGACCGTGACCAGCGGCGAGACCATGCGTATCGGTTTCCTGATTCTCGATGCTCGCGGCACTTCCAGCGAAAACTCGCCGATGAAGAACCTCAAGGTGCGTCAGGCGATCAACCACGCCATCAACCGTGACGGGCTGGCTTCGCAACTGGTGGGCGGTGAAGCCAAACCGTTGCAGGTGGCGTGCTACCCAGGGCAATTCGGCTGCGATACCACGGCGGCGACGGTCTACAACTATGACCCGGCCAAAGCCAAGGCGCTGCTTGCTGAAGCCGGTTACCCGAACGGTTTCGAGACAGAGATCTTCGCCTACCGCGACCGTGATTACGTCGAAGCCATCATCGGTAACCTGCGCGCTGTGGGCATCAACGCCAAGCTGCGCTACCTGAAGTACGCCGCTCTGCGCGATCAGCAACGTGGTGGCAAAGTCCCGATGTCGTTCCAGGCCTGGGGCTCGTTCTCGATCCTCGACACCTCGGCCTCGGCCGGTACCTGGTTCAAAGGCAACCCGGACGACAATATCAAGGACCCGCAAGTCCAGGGCTGGCTGCAAACCGCCGACAACGCCCTCGACCCGCAAGTGCGCAAGGACAACTACCGCAAGGCGTTGCAGCGCATCAGCGAGCAGGCCTACTGGGCGCCGCTGTTCAACTACTCGATGAACTACGCCTACACCTCGGAACTTGAGTTCACGCCGTACCCGGACGAGTTGCCGCGCTTCGTGCTGTCCAGCTGGAAATAACCCGCAACCATCGTTGCCGTGGCGCTACGTGATCGCGCCACGGCATACCTCCACTTTTTCAGCCAATGGATACGAGGAAACTTGCCATGCTTGGGTTCCTTCTGCGTCGTCTGGGCATCGCCGTGTGCGTTGCGATTACCGTGTCGATCATCAGTTTTTCTCTTCTGCACCTGTCCGGTGACCTGGCCACTGCCATTGGCGGGCCGGAAGCCAGCAGCGAACAAATCGAGCAGATCCGCGTGCAGTACGGTTTGGACAAGCCTTTGCCAACCCAGTACTTCAACTGGCTGGGCGACTTGCTGCGGCTTGATCTGGGCGATTCTTTTTTCTTTCAGGAATCTGTCTATAACCTGATCGCCAGCCGTTTGCCGATCACCTTGAGTCTGGGTGCCATGGCGCTGGGCATTGCGTTGGTGGTGGCCATTCCGCTGGGTGTTCTGGCTGCGGTCAAACGTGACACCTGGATTGACCGTCTGGCGTTGAGCATCGCCGTACTCGGTCAGGCCATGCCGAGTTTCTGGTTTGCGCTGATGCTGATCGTGGTGTTCGCCGTCACCCTGAAATGGCTACCGGTGTCAGGCAACTCGACGTTCCTGCACTTCGTGATGCCGGCCATTGCGCTGGGTTACTACGCAACGCCGGCCATCATGCGCCTGACCCGGGCGGGCATGCTGGATGTGCTCAATTCCGACTACATCCGCACCGCCCGCGCCAAAGGCTTGCGCCCGGCACGGGTGCTATTCAAGCACGCGTTGCGCAATGCGCTGATTCCGGTGGTGGCGCTGGCCGCTGTGGAGTTCGGCTTCATGCTCGGCGGCTCGGTGGTGATCGAAACCGTGTTCTCCCTGCAAGGCGTCGGGCAACTCGCCTGGGACGCCATCGCCCGCGACGACTTCCCCGTGGTGCAAGCCGTGGTCCTGCTGATCGCAGTGATCTACATCATCCTCACCTTGCTGGCCGACGTGCTCAACGCACTGCTCGACCCGCGCATTCGTGTGCGCTAAGGAGGCTTTGCCATGTTCTTGACGACACGCCATTCAAATCCTGACGACCCAATGCCCATGTCGAACACAAAACCTGTGGGAGCGGTGCTTGCCCGCGATAAGGCTGGACGCGATAGGCCTGATATCTACGGTGCTCTTATCGCGGGCAAGCACCGCTCCCACAGGGGATCTCCATTCCTGCCGAATTCCCGCGCTGCCCGGAGGCTCCCATGAGCACACCCGCCGCCCCTCTCGCCATCAACGACTACCTGCCGCCCCCCAGCAGTCTCAGCCGGGTACTGGGCAAAAGCTTTCGCCATCGCGGTTTTGCGATTGGCATGGTGTTACTGATGATCATCTTCATCGGTGCACTGTTCGCGCCGTGGCTGGCGCCTTACGACCCTTACGTCCAGGACGTGATGCTGCGCATGAAACCGCCAGTCTGGATGGCCAACGGCACGTGGGAATACCCGCTGGGTACCGACAAGCTGGGCCGTGATTATCTGTCGCGGCTGCTCTACGGCGCGCGTATCTCGCTGTTCATCGGCGTCGCCGCAGCACTGATCTCCGGTTTCATCGGCACGGTCATGGGTCTGCTCGCCGGTTACTACGGCGGCAAGGTCGATGCCTTCATCAGCTACCTGATTACTACGCGCCTGGCGATGCCGGTGGTGATGGTTGCACTGGCTTCGGCTTCACTGATGGGCGGGTCATTGAAAGTCGTGATCGTGCTGCTGGGTTGCCTTTTGTGGGATCGCTTTGCGGTGGTGGTCCGGGCGTCGGTGCAGCAGATTCGCGATGCTGAATACGTTGCGTCGGCCCAGGCACTGGGCTGCTCGACCCTGCGCATTCTGGCCAGTGAAATCCTCCCCAATCTGGTCGGCGCGCTGATCGTGGTCGCCACCCTGGAAATGGCCCACGCGATCCTTCTGGAGTCAGCGCTGTCGTTCCTCGGTGTCGGCGTGCAACCGCCCACCCCGTCGTGGGGGCTGATGATCGCCGAAGGCAAACCCTACATGTTCTTTTCCCCGTGGGTCATCGCCATTCCCGGCGTCGCCCTGATGATTCTGGTGCTGGGCATCAACCTGGTCGGCGACGGTCTGCGCGACCTTATCCTGCCCGACGGCCGCAACTGATAGAGGAGCCACGAACATGGCACTACTCCACGTTGAAAACCTGCGCGTCGACATCCCCATGGGCAACAGCCCGACGCCGGATGACATGCTGCACGCCGTGCGCGGCCTGGACTTTGAAGTCGAGCGCGGCGAGATGCTGTGCATCGTCGGCGAGTCCGGTTGTGGCAAATCCCTGACGTCGCTGGCGCTGATGGACCTGCTGCCACGCAAGGCCAAACGCACCGCAACCCGCCTGACCCTGGACGGCATCGACATGCTCACCCAGAGCGAGCGGCGCATGTGCGACCTGCGCGGCAACCGGCTGGCGATGATCTTTCAGGAGCCCATGACCTCGCTGAACCCGGCCTACAGCATTGGCGATCAGCTCAGTGAAGTACTGACCCAGCACCGCAAGGTGTCACGCAAAGACGCTCTGGCCCGCGCCGCGCAAATGCTGGAAAAAGTCGGCATCAGCAACGCCACCGAACGGCTCGGTCAGTACCCGCACCAGCTTTCCGGTGGTTTGCGCCAGCGGGTGATCATCGCCATGGCCTTGATGTGCGAACCGGACCTGATCATCGCCGACGAACCGACGACGGCGCTGGACGTGACGATTCAGGCGCAAATCCTGCGGCTGATCCGCGACATTCAGAAAGAATTCGGTCTGGCGGTGATTTTCATCACCCATGACCTCGGTCTGGTGGCGCGGATCGCCGACCGTGTTGCGGTGATGTACGCCGGGGAAATCGTCGAAACCGCTCCTGCCCTGCAACTCTTCGAAAACCCGCAACACCCTTACACCAAGGGCTTGCTGGCGAGTATCCCGATCCCCGGCAAGACCAAACCGGGTGAAGCATTGGGTTCGATCCCAGGCTTGGTGCCCAGTCTGGTCGGTGAACAACAAGGCTGCGCGTTCCGTAACCGTTGCGGTCAGGCCATTGATGCCTGCGCGCAGAACATTCCCGAAATAATGCGAGATGGCCACATGGCTCGCTGTCTGTTTGCAGCGCCGGGTCCGGAGCCGATTCGGCAGATGGAGAGTGAACGGTCATGAAAAAGGACATCGCTCTTGAGCTGTGCGACATCCGTCGCGAGTTCCGCATGAACAAAGGCTTCTTCAAAGCCCCCGCCACCCTCAAGGCTGTCGACGGCGTATCGCTGCGGCTTATGCGCGGTGAAACCCTCGGGCTGGTGGGCGAATCCGGGTGCGGTAAAAGCACCCTGGCGAAGATGCTACTCGGCCTGCTGCCGCCCACCAGTGGTGATGTACTGGTCAATGGCAAACATCTGGCCGCCACCGATCGCAAGGAAATGTCCCGGCACATCCAGCCAATTTTCCAGGACCCGTATTCGTCGCTGAACCCGCGCAAAACACTGCGGGAAATCGTCACCCTGCCGCTGATCGTTCACGGCATCGGCACCACTGCCGAGCGCCGCAAAAAAACTGAAGAGATGCTCGACGTAGTGGGCCTGCCCAAGCGCGTCATCGACAGCTACCCGAGCCAGCTGTCCGGTGGCCAACGTCAGCGGGTGGCGATTGCCCGGGCCTTGATCATGCGTCCGGACGTGCTGATCTGCGACGAACCCACTTCCGCGCTGGACGTTTCAGTGCAGGCGCAGATCCTCAACCTGCTGCAGGATCTCAAGCGCGAATTCGGCCTGACCTACCTGCTGATCAGCCACAACCTGGCGGTCATCGAACATCTGGCTGATCGCGTGGCGGTGATGTATCTGGGGCGTATCGTCGAAGAACGCACCCGTGAGTCCTTGTTCGCTGAACCCGGCCACCCTTACACCCGTGCTCTGCTGGATTCGGTGCTCACGCCCGATGCGCGTTTGGGCATACCCGACATCGGCCTGCACGGTACTTTCCCCAACCCAATGTCGCCGCCGTCCGGTTGCGCGTTTCACCCGCGCTGCCCCAGCTGTTTCGCACCCTGCAAGACGGCCTACCCGGCCAATGATTCGATCATCGGCGGCAAAGTGCGCTGCCACCTCCACGACAGTCCTGCCCAAACTTTGGAGCTCGTCCACTCATGAGTCGTTCACAGGCCATCAGCTACACCACCGAGCAGTTCGACAACGGCGCATTCCTGTCCCTGCTCGAACGCAGCGTCGCTCTGCACACTGAAAGCCAGATCCCGGATCAGTTGCCGGAGCTCTATCGCTACCTCAAGGAGTTCATCACGCCCCACGTCGAAGCGCTGGGCTTCAGTGTGCAGATCTACGACAACCCGCTGCCCAAGCGCGGCCCACTGCTGATCGCCACTCGCATTGAAGACCCGGCATTGCCGACGGTGCTCAGCTATGGCCACGGCGATGTAGTCAACGGCTATGACGCACAGTGGCGTGAAGGCCTGTCGCCGTGGGAGGTCAAGGTCGATGGCGAGCGGTGGTACGGTCGCGGCACCGCGGACAACAAGGGTCAGCACTTGATCAACCTGACGGCACTGGAGCAGACACTCAAGGCTCGCGACGGCAAGCTGGGTTTCAACGTCAAACTGCTGCTGGAAATGGGCGAAGAGGACGGCTCGCCGGGATTGCGCGCGTTCTGCGAAGCGCATCCTGAAGAACTCAAGGCTGACGTGTTCATCGCCTCCGACGGCCCGCGTCTGGCGGCTTCGCGCCCGACGATCTTTCTCGGTTCCAGGGGCGTGTTCAACTTCGAACTGAGCGTCAACCTTCGTGAAGGCGCACACCATTCCGGCAACTGGGGCGGCCTGCTGTCCAACCCCGGCATCATCCTGGCCAACGCCATTGCCAGCATGGTCGATCAACAGGGCCGGGTGAAAATCCCTGCGTTGATGCCCAAGGAAGTGCCCGAAGCCGTGCGCCTGGCGCTGGCGGATATTGAAGTCGGTGGCGGTCCCGGCGACCCGGAAATCGACCCGAACTGGGGCAACCCAGAGTTGACCCTGAGCGAGAAAGTCTTCGGCTGGAACACCCTCGACGTCATCGCCTTCAAGACTGGCAACCCCGATGCGCCGGTGCATGCGATCCCCGGTAAAGCTAACGCCCACTGCCACATCCGTTTTGTGGTGGACAGCGACTACAGCACCTTCATCCCCGCGGTGCGCGCTCACCTGGATGCCCACGGCTTCACTCAGGTGGAAGTCAAACAAGGCCGCATCGACATGATGAACGCCACCCGTCTTGACCCGCAAAGCCCGTGGGTTGGCTGGGCGCTGAACTCCCTGGCTGAAACCACCGGCAAAAAACCGGCCCTGCTGCCTAACCTTGGCGGCTCGCTGCCCAATGACGTGTTCGCTGACGTGCTCGGCTTGCCAACGCTCTGGGTGCCGCATTCGTACCCCGCCTGCTCGCAACATGCGCCCAATGAACATTTGCTCGCCCCCGTGGTGAAAGAGAGCCTGCAAATCATGGCCGGGCTTTTCTGGGATCTCGGCAACGACGCTTCGAGATTGACGCAGGAGCATCAACAGCGGGAGCAAGCCAAATGAGCGACGCTCGACAACAGGCGCTGGACTGGCTCGCGGGCCAGGGCGAGGCGATGGAGTCATTGCTGCAACGCATCGTCGACACAGATTCCAACAGCTATGACAAGGCGGGTGTCGATGCCGTGGGCGCACTGCTCGCGGCCGAACTGGAAGCAGACGGCATCCTGCTCGAACGCATGCCGGTGGAGGGATTTGGCGATGTGATGCTCGCCGAAGTCTCCGGCGCAGCGGGCAAGCCGGTCTTGCTGCTGGGCCATCGCGACACGGTCTTTCCCAAAGGCACCACCGCAACCCGGGGTTACAGCCGGGACGCCACCCTTGCTTACGGGCCGGGCGTGGCGGACATGAAAGGCGGTCTGGTCCTCAACTGCTTTGCCCTCAAAGCGCTGAAACGTGCCGGTCAACTGCCCTACCCGGTTCAGGTGCTGTACACCGGTGACGAAGAGATCGGCTCCGGCAGTGCTCGCGGCCATATCGAAACCGCCGCGCGTGCGGCTCGCGCTGTGCTCAACACTGAACCCGGCAGAGCCAGCGGCAACGTCGTCAGCGCTCGTAAAGGCGGCGCTACGTTGATCATCGAAGTCAGCGGCCGCGCGGCGCATTCGGGGGTCAACCATGCCGACGGCGCCAGCGCCATCGAGGCCCTTGCGCGCAAGATCGTCAAGCTGCATGCACTGACCGATTACCCGGCGGGCATCACCACCAACGTCGGTCTGATGTCCGGCGGCACGTCGAGCAACACTGTCGCGCCCAGTGCCACGGCGAAGCTGGATGTACGCTTTATCGAACTCAAACATTGGGATCAGATATTCACGGCGATTCAGAAGATCGTCGGCGAAGAAGAATTGCCCGGTACCACTACCGTCCTGAAAGAAGCCACAACATTCCTGCCCATGGAAGCGCAGCACAGCACCCGCTTGCTGGCGCTGTATCAGCAGCAGGCGCAGACGTTAGGTTTCAGTGTCGAAGGCGAATTCACCGGTGGTTGTGCCGATTCAGGTTTTACCGCCAGCCTCGGTATTCCCACGCTGTGCGGCCTCGGCCCGGTGGGCGGCAAGGTGCATACCGATCGCGAATACCTGGAACTGGACACCCTGGTGCCCCGCGCACAGGCATTGGTGGCGACCATTCTGGCCGTGGGTGAAGCCTACTGAGGTAATTGGTCTCTTCGAAACGCCGGGGATTGGCTATCCACACCGCCCGCCCCCGACGTTAAGGTTGGCGCCATCGCCCGATGGGCATTCAACCTAAGAGAACGCCAGCATGAACGAACGCATCCAATGGGCCACCGTCGCCCCTGAAGCCTACCGCGCCATGGCCGCCCTTGAGGCTGCCGTATGTAAATCCGGGCTGGAAAACTCACTGCTGGAACTGGTCCGGTTGCGCGCCTCGCAAATCAATGGCTGCGCCTTCTGCATCAACAAACACGCCAACGACGCCCGCCGTGCTGGGGAAAAAGAATCGCGCCTGCAAACCGTCAGCGTCTGGCGCGAAACCGCCTTTTTCACCCCTCGGGAAAAAGCCGCACTGGCCTGGGTGGAAAGCATGACCCTGCTGCCCAACCAGCAAGCGTCGCAGGAGCAATACCTTGCCTTGCAGGAACACTTCACCGACAGCGAAGTGGTCAACCTCACCCTCGCGATTGCCACCATCAATGCCTGGAACCGTTTTGGTGTCGGGTTCGCGATGGTGCCTGCGTAAAGCTCAAGCTGAATGCTGCTTCTTCCGGGTGAGATTCTATGGCTGCCCGCTAGTTAACGTGGGACCGGCTAAAGCCGGTCCACAGGTCAATCATGAACTTGAGATCAAGGCAAATCTGTGGGAGCCGGGCTTGCCCGCGATAAGGGCGCACCACGGCATCTGACATAGCGCGGTGTCAGCATCGTCGGAATGCTGCCCAGACCAAGCCCGGCTCCCACAGGGACAGCATTTCCAATCAAAGACATCACCCCGCCATCGGTTGCACCCAACAGCCCTCCCCCCTATGATTCGCCCCGTCGCTGCACATCAGCGACCGGATTTGGCGATCCGGACTACATATACGCAACAGCTCCAATGCTTGGTTGTCTTCACCTGTGTGGGCAATAGTTATGGCGGCTGTGCGTGGGAGACCTCCGGGTCTGCCGGGTATATGTGACCGGTTCGCCAACCTGCGTACAGCTGCCACCTGATTTCGTTTGGCGACGAAACCGGGGGCAGGCTTTAAATCACATAGATGGAATAACCGAATGACTCAATACACCCCGCTTTCCCAATCCCCCAACACCGTTCTGTTCATCAACCCCGACGCCCCACTGCCCGACCTGCACCACTTCGCCGTGCAACGCCTGCGCGCGGTGAAAGAGTTGATGAGCAGCCTCAGCGACGCCAAAGAGCCCGACACTGCCAGCCTTGCCAGTGCTGCTTGCCTGTTGCTGCAAGACAGTTGCGATGTGCTTGAGGTAATGGAAGTCAGGCTGGACAAGCTCAAAGCCTGATTCAACACAATTCCTGTAGGAGCTGCCGAAGGCTGCGAAGCGGTGTGTCATATAAAACGCACTTGAAGCCTTCGGCAGGTCCTACATGGATTGTGCGCTGTTCATCCATCGATCAAATTTGCAGATGCTTCACATAAGGACTATTGGTTGGAGTACTCATCCGGCTTTGATGAAACTCGCCGTCGCTCTCATTACAGGCTCTCACTACAGGCTCTTACCAACATGACCGACAACGTTATTAAACTGGCTGCATTCAGCGATGGCGACCAAGGCGGCAACCCCGCAGGGGTGTGGCTCGGGGACTTTTTGCCGGATGAGGCGACGATGCAGCGCATCGCGGCCGAAGTAGGGTTTTCCGAAACCGTGTTTGCTGCACCCATCGCCGAAGGATTTCGGGTGCGGTATTTCTCGCCTGAAGCCGAGGTGCCGTTCTGCGGTCACGCGACGATTGCCCTCGGTGCAGCGCTGGCAGGTCACTATGGCGACGGTGTTTTTAACCTGACGCTGAACCAGGCGCAGATCAGCGTCGAAGGTCATGCTCAGGGCGATTTGATTTCAGCGGCCCTGCAATCACCGCCCACTCAAAGCGGGCCCATAGATGAGGCCTTGCTTCATGAAGCGCTGGAGTTGTTCGGCTATGCCCAACACGATCTGGACGCGCGTATTCCACCGGCATTGATCAACGGCGGCGCGCAGCATCTGGTGCTGGTGTTGAACAGTCGGGAAAAACTGCGGGCCATGGAGTATGACCAACAGGCCGGGCATGAGCTGATGGCCCGTGCCGGATGGGTCACGATATTGCTGGCGTATGCGGAAAATCTGCAGCTATTCCACACACGCAATCCGTTCGCCTGGGGCGGCGTGTACGAAGACCCCGCCACTGGCGCTGCAACGGCCGCATTCGCCGGTTACCTGCGCGATCTTGAATGGCCTCACGGTGGGCACATCGACATTGTGCAGGGCGAGGACATGGGCAGTCGCTCGCGGATTCGCGCTGAGATTACTGATCTGAAAGGCAGTTCGATCCGGGTTTCCGGCATGGCCCGCAAACTTTAAGTCAGACCTTGAGCCGTGAGCCGCCAATCGCCACGCCGATCAGCATCACGGCGACAACCATGAACGCAACTTCCAGGCTGCTGGCGTGGGCGATAAAGCCAATCGCTGCCGGGCCGATCAAAATCCCGGCATAACCCAGGGTGGTTAACGCCGGAACGGCGACGTTCTCGGGCATGCTCTTTTGTCGACCCAACGCGCTGTAGCAGACCGGAACGATATTTGAGCAGCCCGCCCCCACCAATGCGTAGCCGAGCAGTGCCGCTTGCCATGACGGTACGAGGGTGGCCAATGCCAACCCGGCCGCCGCACACAAGCCGCCAAGAATCACTATTTGCCGTGGGCCGACACGTCGCACTACCGCATCACCGAACAACCGGCCTGCGGTCATGGTCAAGGCAAACACCGCGTAACCCAGCCCCGCATAAGAAGTTTCAACTCCGCGCAGCTCGCTGAGGAACACCGCGCTCCAGTCCAGCATCGCCCCTTCAGACAGAAAGACCGTGAAGCACAGCAGGCCGAGGAACAACACCACGCCTCTCGGGATGGCAAACGGCGGACCATCGGTTTCGCTGCCGTAATCAAGGAAATGCGGTGCGGCCTTGAGCAACGCGATCAGTAAAACCGCGACGACGACAAACATCGAGACCAAAGGCGATGCGCCTACGCTTAATAACCCTGCAACACCCGCAGCCCCGGCGATACCGCCCAGGCTGAACAGGCCGTGAAAGCCGGACATCATGGTTTTGCCACTGGCTCGCTCGACGATGATTGCCTGAATATTCACGGCACAATCCAGTGCGCCCATCGCCGCGCCAAAAATGAACAGCACAGCAATCAGCGACGGCAAATGCGAAACCGTGGCCAACAATGGCAGACACAGGCAAATGATCGCCGAGGAAATCAACAGCACCCGACGACAGCCAATCCGCGCAGCCAGCGCACCGGCAAGGGGCATCGCGACAATCGAGCCGACACCCAGACAAAGCAGCAACAGCCCCAGGGTGCCTTCATCCAGCCCAACCCGGGCCTTGGCATACGGCACCAGTGGCGCCCAGGCGGCAATGGCAAAACCGGCAATGAAAAAAGCTACACGGGTGGAGAATTGTTCCTTTCGTCCCGGCACAACCGGCGCCGGGGTGCTGATGGAAGTCATGCAGGCTCCTTGAAAACGGCGGACCAAAAGGTCCGGTAACCGGCGCAGCCTAGCAGATGCTGTCAGTTTTTTTGCAGGAGATCGCCCTGTCGTGCAGCAAACACTGGACCTGTAGGAGCTCACCGAGGTTACGAGGCCAGCGATGCGGTTTGTCTGACACACCGCCATCGCTGGCCTCGTAACCTCGGTGAGCTCCTACAGGATTTGGGTCAACTCATAAATTCGCAAAGCAGCTAAACTACGCACCATTTTGAACCGGGCCGCCCTGCAACTGCCCACAACGTGAAGAGGCTGCTGTGTATAAAGGTGTGGTGCTGTCGGTTCTGGCTTCGGTGCTGTTTGGGGTGATGTATTTTTATACATCGCTGCTCACACCACTGGGCGGGGAAGAGATCTTCGGTTGGCGAATGCTGCTGACGGTGCCGTGCGTGACGGTCTTTCTGTTGTTCAGTGACGATTGGCATCTGGTCAAAAAAATCGCCGGGCGTATCCGCCAGCAACCGACACTGCTGATCGGCATCGCCCTCTGTTCGTTATTGCTGGGCGCGCAATTGCTGGTGTTCATGTGGGCACCGCTGCATGGCCGAAGCCTTCAGGTGTCCATGGGCTATTTCCTGCTGCCGCTGACGATGGTCGTCACCGGGCGTATCGTCTATGGCGAGCGGTTGTCGCGGTTGCAAAAGATCGCGGCCTTCTGCGCCATGGTCGGTGTCGCCAACGAGTTGCTCAATCGCGGCAGTTTCGCCTGGGAGACCCTGCTGGTCGCGGTAGGTTACCCGCTGTACTTCGTACTCCGGCGCAAACTGGCTACCGATAATCTTGGCGGCTTGTGGTTCGACATGGCATTCATGTTGCCGATCAGCGTCTGGTTCATCGTCAACGGCGATGCGTCCGTGGTTGAGCAATTCCCGATGCTGTATCTGCTGATTCCAGTGCTGGGTCTGATCAGCGCCTCGGCACTGGTCAGCTACATCGTTGCCAGCCGTCTGCTGCCGTTCAGCCTGTTTGGCCTGCTCAGCTACGTCGAGCCGGTATTACTGGTGGGCGTCGCATTGCTGTTGGGCGAGAGCATCGGCCGCGACGAGTGGATGACCTACCTGCCGATCTGGCTGGCGGTGCTGGTGCTGATTTTCGAAGGCTGCAAACACGTGCTGGTACAGCGACGCCGAACCTGATTACTGAATGAAGCGTTCCAGTTGCATTTCCTGCAAGCGGCTCAAGGTGCGGCGGAAGGCAAACGACAGATAGCCCTGGGTGTACAGCTCATGCATGGGCACCGCGGCATCGACATATAAAGGCACGCGACGGTCGTAGCATTCGTCCACCAGCGCAATGAAGCGCCGAACACCGTCGTCGTGGGGCGACAGCTGCGGCAGTTCACGATCTCCAGCCACTACCTGCTCGACTGCGTCCTCAGTGCCACGGGCGATTTTGGCTTCGCGCTGTGGCGCACTCAGGGCCGGAACTTCGCTGAGCAATATCGTCGAGAACTGGTCGCACAGCTCAATGAAATCCATGGCGGCCAACGGTTGTTCGCACAAATCAACGTAGCGGCACCACAACACGGAATCGCTGTGCTTGATGCTGGTGATGTTGCGATGTCCCACGGACACCGCGCCACTGGAGACTGCCTCATCACCCTTGAGCGTCTCGAATACAGCAGCCAGCGCACTGTTCTGCCCCGGCTCGGTAACGAAATAACGCTGATGCAGCAACCCTGGATGCAAGCGGTGATCTTCGCCGCCATCCACCGTGACAACCTCCATGTAACGCTGAATGGCTGCGATGGCAGGCAGAAATCGCTCACGGTTATGACCATGGCTGTACAACTGCTCGGGCGGCTGGTTGGAGGTGCAGACCAGCACGACGCCTGCTTCGAACATCGCTTGCAGCAGACCGCCAAGGATGACCGCGTCGCCAATATCCGTGACGAACAGCTCGTCAAAACACATCACCCGCACATCACGCCCCAGCTCTTGCGCCACGACTTTGAGGGGGTTGGAGGTACCGATCAGTTCGAACATGCGCTTGTGCACCCAGCGCATGAAGTGATGAAAATGCTGACGCCGTGCCGGAACGCTCAGGCTCTCGAAAAAGCGATCCATCAACCAGGTTTTGCCCCGCCCCACCGGGCCCCACAGGTACACGCCCTGCGCCGATTTCGGGTTGTCATTCAGCGCCTGAAAACAGGCCTGCAGCTGTTGAACGGCATGCAACTGCGCGGCGTCCGGCTGAAAACCCAACTGCTCGACGGCCCGCTCGTAGGCCTGCAACGGTGAAACGGCATTCATGGGTAGCGCATCGCTCGGTTGAGTGAGGGGGTGCAAGCATATATGAGCAAGTGAACTGATTGCGATCTGTTGGCTGACATGAAATCGTGTGGGAGCAGAGCTTGCTCGCGATAATGCTGGATGCGATCTAAAGTGAACCGCGTCCAGCCTTATCGCGAGCAAGCTCTGCTCCCACAGAATCTATGCAAAGCCGGTCCTGCGTGTAGCACCCACCAGCCACATTCAGTAACATCCCCTCTTTTTGCTTTCCCGGCATTGCCCCCTTTCAGGTACCCCATGAAACCAGCCCGTATACGCGCCGATGTCTTGGCCGGACTCACCACATCCTTTGCTCTGGTGCCCGAGTGCATCGCCTTTGCTTTGGTTGCCCACCTCAACCCGCTGATGGGCCTTTATGGCGCGTTCATCATCTGCACCCTGACTGCCTTGTTCGGTGGGCGGCCAGGAATGATTTCCGGGGCAGCGGGTTCCATGGCAGTTGTGATCGTCGCGCTGGTGGTGCAACAGGGGGTGCAATATCTGCTGGCGACGGTGCTACTCGGCGGATTGATCATGATCCTGTTCGGCGTGCTGCGCCTGGGCAAGCTGGTGCGCATGGTGCCGTATTCGGTGATGCTCGGGTTCGTCAACGGCCTGGCGATTGTGATTGCCATGGCTCAGCTCGAACATTTCAAAGTCGGTGACGCCTGGCTCACTGGCCAACCGTTGTACCTGATGATGGGCCTGGTGGCGCTGACCATGGCGATTGTTTACCTGCTGCCCCGCCTGACCAAAGCGATACCGCCCGCGCTCATCGCGATTCTGGGCGTTGGTTTGCTGGTCTATCTGCTCGATCTGCCGACCCACACTTTGGGTGATATGGCGCACATTGCCGGTGGTCTGCCGAGCCTGGCCTTGCCGGAAGTGCCGTGGGATCTGGAGACCCTGCGGATCATCGCGCCTTACGCGATTCTGATGGCGCTGGTGGGCCTGCTGGAAACCCTGCTAACCCTCAACCTGACCGATGAAATCACCGAGAGCCGAGGCTTTCCGGACCGTGAATGCGTGGCGCTGGGCGTGGCCAATATGGCGTCTGGCGTGTGCGGCGGCATGGGCGGTTGCGCGATGATCGGCCAGACCGTGATCAACCTCAGCTCCGGTGGCCGGGGTCGTTTGTCCGGCGTGGTAGCGGGCTTGATGATTCTGATGTTCGTGCTGTTTCTGTCGCCTTTGATTGAGGAAATCCCGCTGGCCGCGCTGGTCGGCGTGATGTTTGTAGTGGCTCAACAAACCTTTGCCTGGGCGTCGTTGCGGGTACTGCACAAAGTGCCGGTCAACGATGTGCTGGCGATCATTGCGGTAACCATCGTGACGGTGTTGACCGATCTGGCCACCGCGGTGATGTTCGGCATTGTTATCGCAGCGCTGAACTTTGCCTGGCAACAGGCCCGAGAGCTGTACGCCGACACGCACCTGGAGGCTGACGGAAGCAAGGTTTACACCCTGCACGGCACGTTGTTTTTTGCTTCTACTACGCGCTTTCTCAACCAGTTCAACCCGGCTGAAGACCCTACTCAAGTAACCCTGGACTGCCAACATCTGAGCTTTGTCGATTACTCGGCGGTGTCGGCGTTGCAGACCTTGCGCGAGCGCTATACCAAGGCGGGCAAGCATTTGCGGGTGGTGCATTTGTCGAACCGTTGCAAGCAGTTGCTCAAGCGGACCGATGTGCAGCATGGGTGAGGCTGGCTGAACGCGGATGCTGTGTTCGGTGCTCGTGTCTGAGTTCCATGTTGACCTGCAAGCACAAACCCTGTGGGAGCGAGGCTTGCCCGCGATATAGGCGCATCGGTTAATCAGGCAGACCGTGTCATCGTTTATCGCGAGCAAGCTCGGCTCCCACAGAGGTGACATTCCAGTTCAATTCACTCATGGCACCCAATCCGCTAAAGCTCAATATCCAGCAACGCCGCGCCGAGCGCCTTGCCGTGGGCATCCAGCGCCAGCGAACGGGTGACGCCGCCACGCAGGATGCCGGGCAGGACGAAGTTCAGGGCATGAACATTGGGCAATTCATAACGGCGCACGGGGCCTGCATTCGGGTCCAGCAGCTCAGCGAAATACGCGGCGACACGCTGCGCGGTTAACACTTCACACAAGCGTGAGAAGTCTTCAGCACGATAGGCAATCACCGAGATGTTTGACGTGTCGCCCTTGTCGCCGGTTCGGGAATGGGCGAGTTCGCGCAGTTTTACAGGCCGGCTCATGATGCATCCTCCAGATGTACAACAGCTGTCACCGCAGAACGCGGAACAAACAAAGACGCGACCGCCACAACCTGACGTAAACCTTTGGTAGCCCCACCCCCGCCATATGGGCCGTTGGTGTAGAGGGTTTCCACTTCGTTACCGACCCGCACCGCCTGAGCCTTGTCAGTACAACGTGCCGCCACGCGCAATCGGACTTCCCAAGGTTCAGCCGCAGTGCGTGAACCCAGCTCGTCGCCGTGCAGCGAGTCCACCCCCATCAGTTCGGCGCGGATGTCCTCATAGCTGACGCCGGTCAGTTTCAGACGCTCCAGCACCACATCCCGTGCCAGCCTGGCTCGCGCCAAAGCGCCCGGGCCGCCATACGAAATCTGTCCTTCGCCAATCCAGCCATCGAGAAAGCCCACCGAGACCTTCAAAGTTTCGGGTCGTAGTTTGCCCTGCGCGCCCATGACCCGAACCCGGTTCGGCCCATCAGCGTGGAAGGCTACCGCAGAGAAATCAGCGCAGACGTCCGGCGTCAGGTACGCCGCAGGATCATGCACTTCATAGATAAGCTGCTCGGTGCAGGTCGCGGTATCGATACGGCCACCCGAACCTGCCACTTTGCTGATTACCGCCGAACCAGAAGCATCCACCTCGGCCAGCGGAAAGCCCAGACGCGCCAGATCCGGCACGTCTTTATAACCGGGGTCAGCGAAATACCCGCCGCTGATCTGCCCCGCGCATTCAAGCAAGTGACCTGTAACCGTGCCACGCCCCAGCAACGACCAGTCATCTGCCGCCCAGCCAAACTCGAATAGCTGAGGCGCGAGGAATAACGACGGATCCGCAACCCGACCGGTGATCACTACATCGGCATCGGCCCGCAATGCCTCGACAATCCCTTCGACGCCCATGTAAGCGTTGGCAGAAATCAGCCGTTCACCCAAAGAACCAAGCGTTGCGCCGTTGTCCAGCAACTGTTGCGGGTCGGCCTGCAACGCAGCCAGCACGTCATCCCCGGTTACAGCCGCGACTTTCAAACCATGCAACCCCAGCTCGGCAGCAATCCGCCGCACCTCACGTGCCGCCGCCAACGGGTTGGCCGCGCCCATATTCGTGATCACTCTCAAGCGCCGTACAGAACCGTCCCCTACGAACGGCAGTACACGGCGCATGCGCTCACTCAGCAACGGGTCGTAGCCGGTCTCGGGATCTGCCAACCGGGCCTGTTGCGCCAAAGCGATGGTGCGCTCGGCCAGACATTCAAAGACCAGATAATCCAGATCGCCGTGTTCAGCCAGTTCAACGGCAGGCTCTACACGGTCACCGGAATAACCGGCGCCGGAGCCAATGCGTAAGGTTTTCATGTTGATACTCCTCTCAAACAAAAGCTGATTGTTTGAATTGAAATGCATTTCTGTAGGAGCTGCCGAAGGCTGCGAAGCATTCATCCAGACACACCGCTATCGCAGCCTTCGGCAGCTCCTACAAATTCTGTGTTTGCTGTTCGGCAGTCAGAACACACCCAGCAGCATCGCCGTCAGGGTCATCAACACCGAGGCGGCAAACAGGAAAGGAATGGTGAAACGCTGGTGGTCGGCCAGCTCGATTTTGCACAGGCCTACCAGCAGGAAGGTCGCCGGGGTCAACGGGCTGACCGGGAAGCCGGTGGTGTGTACGCCCAGCAGCGAGGCCTGAGCCACTTGCAACGGATCGACGCCCAACGCCTTGCCGACTTCGGCAATCACCGGCATGACGCCGAAATAGAACGAGTCGGGATCAAACAGCAGGCTCAACGGCATGGAGATGAAGCCCACCACCATCGGAATCAACTTGCCGTGCCCCGCAGGAATCTGCGCAACCGCTACCTCGGCCATTGCCTTGAGCATGCCCGTGCCTTGCATGATGCCGGTAAATACCCCGGCCGCCAGGAGGATGCTGGCCATGGTCAGGGCCGTTTTTGCATGCGCATCGATGCGAGCGCGCTGAGCGTCGACATTCGGGTAGTTGATGCACAGTGCCACGACGGTGCCGAGCATGAACATCACCACTGGATCAACCAGACCGGAAATCATCACGCCCATGACCGCAATGGTCAGGATCAGATTGAGCCAGAAAAGACGCGGCCGACGCAGCACCTCTTCGTGATCTGCCAGCACCCGCTTCGGCACAACGTCCACATTGGCGCCAGCCCCCAGACCGAGGCGTTTTTCTTCACGACGACCGAGCATAAAGGCACAGAAAAATACGAAGGCCAGACCGACCAGTTGCACCGGAATCAGCGGCTGGAACAAGTCTGCCACGGGCACATGCAACGCTGCCGAAGAGCGCAGTACAGGGCCGGTCCACGGTAGAAAGTTGACCCCGGCTGCCATGGCCGTCACGCAGGCCAGAATACGTTTGTCCATGCCGAGCCGCGTATACAGCGGCAGCATCGCCGGGATGGTCACCAGAAAAGTCACCGCTCCAGAGCCGTCCAGATGGACCAGCAGCGCCAACAACGCGGTGCCCATCACAATGCGCGTCGGGCGAGTACCGACAGTACGCAGGATGCGGTCTATGATCGGGTCCAGCATGCCCGCGTCGGTCATCACCCCGAAGAACAGAATGGCGAACACGAACATGCCTACCACAGGGGCGACGTTCTTGATTCCGGTAATGATGAAGCCACTGGTTTGCAGACCGAAACCACCGATCAGGGCGGCAATGATCGGTAAGGCAATCAGTGCGACGAGGGGTGAGAGGCGTTTGCTCATGACGGCAGCGAGCAGACAGAGAATCGTAATGACACCGAGAGTGGCGAGCATAGGTACTTCCCTTTCGTCATCCTTCCCGCTGGCGCGGCGGATGAGCTGTTGTTGTTTTCAACGAGTATTGAAAACACAGGTAAGCTTTGTAAATTGAAATGTTCGGCATGCTGCATTCGAAAAAACAAAACCATACGAATAAAAACAGGCACACGACTATGAAGAATTCGATTCAGCACATCCGAGCCTTTCTCGCCGTCGCCCACAGCGGCAGCTTTGCCAAAGCCGCTGTGGAGTTGAGCCTGAGCCCGTCGGCTCTCACCGTGCAGATCCAACAACTTGAAGACTGGCTCGGCGTACCTTTACTGGAGCGCAGCCCGCGCCACGTAAGCCTGACCGCAGCTGGCCAGAGCAACCTGATGCCGATGGAGAAACTGCTGCTGGACCTCGATAACATCGTCAGCGGTTCCCGGGATCTGGCGGCGCTAAGGCGCGGCGTGGTGACTATCGCCGCCCTGCCCTCGATGTGCTCCAGCACTATGCCGCCCGTGCTGCGCCGGTTTCGGGAACAATTCCCCGGCGTCGAAGTGCGTTTGCGCGACGTGGTAGCCCAACGTATCGACGCACTGGTACGCGAAGGCGAAGTGGATTTCGGTCTGGGCGTACGCGCGCGAATGGCGCACGGTCTGGAGTTCGAAGTGGTGCTGACCGACCGTTTGTGTCTCTTCGTGCCGAGCAGTCATCCGCTGTCCAGGAAGACATCAATCAGACTTGAGGAGATGACCGATCAACCGATTATTCTGACCGGTCGGGACAGCAGCGTGCGTGAGCGGGTCGAACAATTGTTCGCCGATGAAAACCTGACGCTGCAACCCGGACTGGAGGCCAATTACATGTCCACGGTGCTCGCACTCGTTCGCCAGGGGCTGGGCATGACGCTGCTGCCGGAGTCGGCTGACGAGGGTCGGGATGATATGGTTTGTGTGCCCGTCGACCACCCCGGCGTGAGTCGCGACATCGGTTTGATCACCCGAAGCGGTCAGGGTTTGAGCCCGGCGGCACGGCAGTTCATTGAGTTGTTGCAGAATAGTGTTGGTTGAGGATGGGCCAGACCTGGAATGCTTTTTCCGTGTGGGAGAGAGGCCTGCCTGCGATGCATGAGACGCAGCTTGCAGTCATACCGCGTCATCGTCTATCGCGGGCAAGCCCGGCTCCTAGACAGTCTGCACAGGACCCATTACATATTCGAGAACAAGGATGAATCACACGATGCATAACCTTCCACAGCGTGTGCTGCTGACCTGCTGCATGTCGTTAGCCTGCATCACTGAAGCCGCAGCCAGCAATTTCGATGTGCAGACGGCTGCCACCCGGATCATGCAGCAGTACAACATTCCCGGCATGAGCATCGCTGTGACAGTCGATGGTCAGCAGCATTTCTACAACTATGGCGTTGCCTCCAAAGACACCAGTCAGGCAGTCAGCAGCGACACGCTGTTCGAGCTCGGATCTATCAGCAAGACCTTCACTGCAACCTTGGCCGGTTACGCACAGACAACGGGCAAGCTGTCGCTAGAGGATTATCCGGGCAAATACCTGCCCCAACTTAAAGGCAGCGCCTTCGACCAGGTCACCCTGATCAACCTTGCCACGCACACGGCGGGCGGCTTTCCCTTGCAGGTGCCCAACGAGGTGCAGAACAACGAGCAACTGATGGCGTACTTGCAGGCCTGGCAACCGCAATACCCGGCAGGCAGCAAACGCACCTACGCCAACCCGAGCATCGGCATGCTGGGGATGATCACCGCCAAGGCGATGAACATGACCTTCGAAAATGCCATGGAGCAGCTACTGTTTCCAACGCTCGGACTGACCAATAGCTATCTGAATGTGCCTGCCGACAAGATGAAGTTTTACGCACAGGGCTACAACAAACAGGACGCGCCGGTCCGCTTGCAGGGCGGCGTGCTGGGCAATGAAGCTTACGGGATGAAATCCAGCAGCAAGGATTTGCTGCGTTTCGTTGAGCTGAACATCAATGCTGGCAAGGCAGACAATGCGTTAGCCAAGGCGATTACTGATACGCATGTTGGTTATTTCAAAGTGGGAGAAATGACTCAGGATCTGATCTGGGAGCAGTATCCCTATCCGGTCAGCCTGGAAACTTTGCAGGAAGGTAACTCGAGCAAGATGGCCTTCGAGACTCAGCCTGCCGCCGCGATCAATCCGCCGCTCGAACCGCAGCAAAACGTCTGGATCAACAAGACCGGCGCCACCAATGGCTTTGGCGGTTATGTGGCATTTGTTCCGGAGAAGAAGATCGGCATCGTGATTCTGGCCAACAAGAATTACCCGAATGAGGCGCGGGTGAAGTTGGCGTATGAGATTTTGCAGGCAGCCGAGTAAGGCTTGCCGGTCTGGACCGCGCTCGAATGATAAGACGGGCGCGGTTCACTGTTAGATCGCATCAACCCTATCGCGGGCAAGCCCGGCTCCTATCAAACAAACTACAACTATTTGATTTGGAGTACTTTTTTCATCTGTAGGAGCGCGCTTGCCCGCGATCGCGTCAGCACAGGCAATATATTCATCGACTGACAGACCGAATCGCGGGCAAGCGCGCTCCTACAGGGTCCGTGTTTGCTGCGCGACAGCGTGGTGTCAGGGACACCGGGGCGACTCCCACAGACTGCATTTATCCAGACAGGGATGTGGCGTGCAATTCTCACAATGACCACAGCCCTTGTGGGAGCAGAGCTTGCTCGCGACAAGGCTGAACACGATTCACTTTAGATCGCGTCCATGCCTATCGGGAGCAGCCTGCTCCCACAGTCCGAATTTCAGGCAAAAATCCCGTCAAGGCTTCATCCCTGAACCCCACCTGAACAAGAACTCGAATCCGATCCAGGGCGAAAAAACAACTATACGCATTCAATAATGAGTATCATTATGTTACGTATTGTTTCAGGTATGACTCTTTTGGGTGGCCCTGAAGCAGATCAGCCTAACGCATTAACCCTGGTGAAACATGCTCGTTCCTTTTTTGATCATGCTGCGCGAAGGGATTGAAGCCGCGCTTATCGTTGGCATCATCGCCAGTTACCTGAAGCAGACCAGCCGTGGCGAGTGGATGCCCGCCGTGTGGATTGGTGTCTTCCTGGCCGTCGCCTTGGCGCTGTTCGTCGGGGGTGGTCTGGAGCTGGTCAGTGCTGAATTCCCGCAAAAACAACAGGAATTGTTCGAAGGCATCGTCGGTCTTTTAGCCGTGGCGATCCTCAGTTCCATGGTGTTCTGGATGCGCAAAGTCGCGCGTTCTATCAAGCATGCTTTGCACGAGTCTCTCGATGCCGCTCTGGCTGGCTCGAAAAACCAGACCTATGCGCTGATTGCCATGGTGTTCTTCGCCGTGGCCCGCGAAGGGCTGGAAACCGTGTTCTTCCTGCTAGCCGTTTTTCAGCAGAGTGAAGGCGCCAGCGCGCCGCTGGGTGCCCTGCTCGGCCTGATCCTCGCGGTTGCCGTGGGCTTCGCCATCTACAGCGGCAGCATGCGTTTGAACCTGAGCCTGTTCTTCCGCTGGACCGGGTTGTTCATCCTTGTGGTGGCGGCTGGCATTTTGGCCAACTCGGTGCAGGCGCTGCATGAAGCCGGAGTCTGGAACCACCTGCAAACCGTGGTCTTCGACATCAGCGCCACGTTGCCGATGGACGGACCAACCGGCTCGGTACTGGCGGGCATGTTCGGTTATCAGGATGCGCCCACCATCAGCACCCTCAGTGCTTACCTGATTTACCTGATCTTCGCGCTTGTTCTGTTCTTTATGCCCCACGCTCGGGTGGTGAGTTTGCCCACCCGACCGGCGCATTCGCATCCCTCTTCCGCTACAAACGAATAAGGCAACTCATGTCGAATCGTCCTACAGGGCTTTCAGATAAAGCCAAGCCACCTCGCGCCTTGAAATTGGCTGTCGCAGGCTCCGTGGTGCTCATGATCGCTGCAGGCGGGCTGTTTTATTACGCCTCGCAAACCGCCATGAAAAAGCGCGCCGCCAATAACAATGCGGAAACCGTGGTGACCATTCATGGCCACGCCTGCGAGCCGAATACGCTCACCGTGCCGGCTGGCAAGAACGCCTTTCGTATCGTCAACCGCTCCGAACGGGCTGTTGAATGGGAAATTCTCGATGGCGTTCTGGTGATTGAAGAACGGGAAAACATTGCGCCGGGCCTCAGCCAGGTGATCAACGCCAACCTGCAAGCCGGCGACTACGCGATTACTTGCGGCCTGTTGAGCAACCCGCGCGGGACGCTGCATGTAACGCCGACTGCCGAGTCGGAGGCCAGTGCCAAGGCCCGCCCTTCGATGGTTGCTTTCATCGGTCCGCTGTCCGAATACCGGGTTTACCTGAGTACCCAGGGTTCAGCGCTGATCAAGGCGGTTAACGCCCTGCAGGACGCCATTGCGGCGGGCGATCTAAGCGCGGCACAGGCAGCTTATCTTCCGGCCCGGGCGGCCTATCAGCGCATTGCCCCCGCAGCCCAGCGTCTGGCCGAACTGGATAACGCAATCAACGCCCGCGCCGACTATTACGAAAAACGTGAGCAGGACCCAGGCTTCAGCGGTTTCCATCGCATCGAGTACGGCCTTTTTGACAAGCACAGCGTCGACGGTCTGCTGCCTGTCGCGCAGCGTCTGCAAGCCGATGTCACCACGCTGAAGCAGCAGTTGCTGGCGCAGAACATGGCGCCTGAACAACTGGCCAGCGTCATCGCCCGCAACATGCGCGGCCTCGCCGAAATCCGCAGCAACGGCGAAGAGGAGCGTTACAGCCACAGCGATCTGAACGGCTTCGTTGCCAACCTTGAAGGCACTCGCAAAGTCATCGACCTGCTGCGCCCGATGCTGGCCAAAAGCGCCAAGCCGCTGCTTGAGCAGATCGATGCCGCCGCTGCTGCGCTGGACACCGAATTGAACGGGCTGAGCGCGGACAGCGGCATGCGCCCTTATGACCAGGTGGATGCCGTACAACGCAAGTTGATTGCCGACAAGGCCAAAGCACTGGCGGATGCGCTGGACGGGATAGACCAGGCGCTGGGTTTGTCTGGCCTTTGATTTTATGTGGGAGCAGAGCTTGCTCGCGATAAGACTGGACGCAGTTCACTTTAGATCGCGTGACCTTTATCGCGAGCAAGCTCAGCTCCCACAAAGAACTCGCGACCGATCTCCCCGTTACCAAACAACTGATTTTTGAGCGAAGTAAACAGCCATGAACGACTCAGACAACAGCAACGCCCCACAATCCGCTCAACGCCGTCGAGTGCTGCTAGGCCTCGGTGCTGCGGGTGCGGCTTTGGCGGGTAGCAGCCTGAGCGGCAACGTATTGGCCGCCGCTCCGGCACAAGTCACCGAAGCGCCAAACAGCGAAAAGACCGCTGACCATAACGAATTCCACGGCACCCACCAGACCGGAATCGTCAACCCGCGTCCGGCGTCCGGTATGCTGGTGGCCTTTGATGTGCTCGCCGCTGACCGGGAAGATCTGGAGCGTCTGTTTCGCACGCTGAACGAGCGCATCACGTTCTTGATGACCGGCGGAACAGTGCCCCAGATTGATCCGAAGTTGCCACCTGTGGACTCCGGCATCCTCGGCCCGGTGGTCACGCCGGACAACCTGACCATCACGGTGTCGGTGGGTGACTCGCTGTTCGACGAGCGCTTCGGCCTCGAAAGCGTCAAGCCCAAGCGTCTGAGCCGAATGGTCGGCTTCCCCAACGATGCGCTGGAAGCGGACAGCTGCCATGGCGACTTGAGCATTCAGTTCTGCGCCAACAGCGCCGACAGCAACATCCACGCCCTGCGCGACATCGTGAAAAACCTGCCGGACCTGCTGCTGGTGCGCTGGAAGCAGGAAGGCAGTGTGCCGCCGCAAGCGCCGAAGAAACCCGGCCAGCCGCCGGAAAGCGCCCGCAACTTCCTGGGTTTCCGCGATGGTTCGGCCAATCCGGATTCCAACAACCAGAAGACCATGAACGAACTGGTCTGGGTGCAGCCGGGCAGCGACGAACCGGGCTGGGCCGTGAATGGCAGCTATCAGGCGGTGCGGATCATCCGCAACTTCGTCGAGCGCTGGGACCGCACGCCTCTGCAAGAACAGGAAGCGATTTTCGGCCGGGTCAAAACCACAGGTGCGCCCATGGACGGGAAGGTTGAAACCGATGTGCCGAACTATGCAGCCGACCCTCACGGCAAGAAAACCAGACTGGATTCCCATATCCGCCTGGCCAACCCGCGCACGGCTGAAAGCCAGCGCAACCTGATCCTGCGTCGGCCGTTCAACTATTCCAACGGCGTTAACAAGAACGGCCAACTCGACATGGGCCTGCTGTTCATCTGTTACCAGTCCGATCTCGAGAAAGGCTTCATCACCGTGCAGACCCGCCTCAATGGCGAGCCACTGGAGGAATACCTCAAACCGGTGGGCGGCGGGTACTTCTTCACCCTGCCCGGCGTGATCAACGACCAGGACTTCATCGGTCGCTCACTGCTTCAGGCTTCGGCCAGCTCCGATACCAAAACTGCGTAATTGCCAACCCTTAAAGCCACCTCAACAGGAAGAGTCCCATGAAGAAGTTGCCTTTTGCTTTGCTGCTCACCGCCGGTCTGCTGCAGACCCCGGTTTTCGCCGCCACTGCGCCGCTGGACCTGGTAGGACCGGTTTCGGATTACAAGATCTACGTCACCGAACAGATCGGCGAGCTGGTCAGCCACACCCAGAAATTCACCGACGCGGTGAAGAAAGGTGACCTGGCCACCGCTAAGAAACTGTACGCGCCGACCCGCGTGTTCTATGAAGAAATCGAGCCAATGGCTGAGCTGTTCAGCGATCTGGACGCGTCCATCGACTCCCGTGTTGATGATCATGAAGCTGGCGTGAATGCTGAAGACTTCACCGGCTTCCACCGTCTGGAATACGCACTGTTCTCGCAAAACAGCACCAAGGATCAGGGCCCGATTGCAGACAAGTTGATGGCCGACGTGAAAGACCTGGAAACCCGCGTCGCCGGTTTGACCTTCCCGCCTGAAAAGGTTGTAGGTGGCGCAGCAGCGCTGCTGGAAGAAGTGGCTGCAACGAAGATCTCCGGTGAAGAAGACCGCTACAGCCACACCGACCTGTATGACTTCCAGGGCAACATCGACGGCGCGAAGAAAATCGTCGACCTGTTCCGTCCGCAAATCGAGAAGTCCGACAAAGTGTTCGCTGCGAAGGTCGACAAGAATTTCGCGACCGTGGACAAGATCCTGGCCAAGTACAAGACCAAGGATGGCGGTTTCGAAACGTACGACAAAGTGAAAGAGAACGACCGCAAAGCGCTAGTGGGCCCGGTTAACACCCTGGCTGAAGACCTGTCGACCCTGCGTGGCAAGTTGGGCTTGAATTGAGTTAACCCGATCCCGTGGAATTGGGGTGGAATTGATCTAACCCAATCCTGTGGAATTGGGGGGTTTGATCTAACCCAATCCTGTGGGAGCCGGGCTTGCCCGCGATACATGAGACGCGGTTTGAAGACACACCGCGTTATCGTTTATCGCGGGCAAGCCCAGCTCTCACAGAGGTTTTGCATTCCCCTGAGATATCTGCCAAGCCTTATTCACGCCTTCTTGTCGTGATTGATGATCAGCTTGTAAAACGTTGCAGCCCCGCCTTCGGTGGCATACCCAGTGTTGTCCTGGGTATACACACCTGCCTTGAAATACAGCAGCTTGTCTTTCCACGTAGCATCCAGCTTGGCACCCCATGCAAAGTCAGCCGCATTCACTGTCAGATTGCCTGCAGGCGTCAGGTGAATGCTGTAGCTGAAACGCACGTTCAATGGCACGCCTGAAGCAATGTTGATGACTTCGATTTCAGCGTCCGGGCTACGGCGGAATTTAGCGACAATGTTGCCAGTCTGCAGTTTTTCCTTGAACTGGTACTCAACCTTGAGCAGCGGCTCGGTGCTTTGGAAAGCGTGAATCTGACCGATGACAATTTTGCCGGTTGAAGGCACTTGATTGACCGTGAGTGCAGCGCGCAGGAAATTGTCTGCCTGGGAGTAAGTCCAGTTGTAGACCTTGCCGTCCGCCGTCGTCTCTCGCAGTTCCGTCCGCGGGAATTTAGCGTTCTCCGTTTTGGACCCGGTTACCGGAGCCCAGAAGAACAATGTATTGCCAGAACGAAAATAACCATCCTGATAACCCTGAACCAGTTTAGGGGTATCAATAATCACGGATGGAGTGCCTACAGGAATGGAAAGGTTCCAGGTGGCGAGGTCGATCATCGCATGCTCACAAGGTGCGGCCAGCGCACCGACAAAGGTCTCTAAACCGGGCGCTTGAGCTCCCGGATGGCTTCGTCTGGCGTATCGGCTGAATCGATTTTTTTGTGAACAGCATGCGACACTGAATTGGCGTCAATAAAACAACACACTCTTATAAAGGCCATTATTTCGATATCACGCATCAAATCAGGGCCCATGACCTCTCCTGCCCTGCAAGCATCATCAAATATGGAAACTGCGAAATGAGAACCACGTCAGTTTTTTGGACGTGCGTCCCGTAACTGCTGATTTACAGTTAAAAAAACATAAATAAATGCCGACCAACGGTATGAAAATAATCAAAACGGATGGCACTTTTACGATTTATCCCTGTCGGGCCGCCTGACTTTTCCATGATTTTTAGCGCATCTGCTCCTCGAACCGCTTGGCACTTCGGGCTTGACTGTAAGACTTTGTTACAGGATTATAGTTAGCAAGCTAATTATGTTGTCACGAACAATATCCTCGCTAACTAATTTCCCGGTTTCAGTTATGTCCCTCGATTCACTGCAGATGAGCATCAGCAGCGGCATGGTCGCTTCGTCCCGACAATGGCGGCGGATCTGCCACAACACGCTGGTGCGCTATGGTGTTTCCGAAGCTTGCGCTGCGCCGCTGCTGATGATTCTGCGGCTGGGCGACGGGGTGAATCAGGTCACGGTGGCCCACGCAGCGGGCATGGAAAGCCCGACGCTGGTCCGCCTGCTCGACCAACTGTGCAATGCCGATATCGTCTGCCGCACCGAAGATCCGTCGGATCGCCGGGCCAAATCCCTGAGCCTTACCGAAAATGGCCGCGTGCTTGCGCTGGCCATTGAAGATGAACTGCTGCGCTTGCGTCGCGAGGTGCTCAAAGGGGTGGCGAAGGAAGATCTCGAAGCAACGTTGCGCGTGTTTAAAGCCTTCAGCGATGCCGCCAATCAAGACAGCACGGGGTCGCTTTGAAAGACTTTTTCGCAGGCGTGCCCCCGGCGCGGGACTGGTTCTATGGCGTCCGGACCTTCGGCGCTTCCATGCTGGCGCTGTATATCGCGCTGCTCATGGAAATGCCGCGGCCCTACTGGGCGATGGCGACGGTGTATATCGTCTCCAGTCCGTTCGTGGGTCCGACCAGCTCCAAGGCGCTGTATCGTGCAATCGGCACACTCACGGGTGCAGCGGCGTCAGTGTTCATCGTGCCGATGTTCGTCCAGACGCCGTTTCTGCTCGCCATCGTGATCGCCCTCTGGACCGGCACACTGCTGTTTCTGTCGCTGCATCTGCGCACCGCCAACAGCTACGCGTTAATGCTGGCCGGTTACACCATGCCGCTGATCTCCTTCCCGGTGGTGAACAACCCCCAGGCGGTGTTTGAAATCGCCGTATCGCGTACCGAAGAGATCTTTCTCGGCATCGTCTGCGCAGCCGTGGTCGGCAGTATTTTCTGGCCGCGCCGCCTGGCGCCGGTCATGCAGGGCTCAGCAGATAAGTGGTTCAGCGATGCCTCGGCCTACTGCGACCGCTTTCTGTCACGCAGCGCCAATGCTGAAGAAGTCGGCACCCTGCGCAGTTCAATGGTTGGTACCTTCAATACCCTTGAACTGATGATCGGCCAGTTACCTCATGAAGGCGCCCGCAAACAAACAGTTCGCAACGCAAAAGAGCTGCGCGGCCGCATGATCCATCTGCTGCCGGTGATCGACGCGCTGGATGACGCTTTATGGGCATTGGAGCGGCGCACGCCAGAACTGGTCGCCAATCTCGCGCCGCTGTTGATCGAGACGCGCGCCTGGCTGGAAAACACCGCCAGCGGCCTGCAGACAAAACAATGGGAAACGCTGCATGGCGAACTGGATCGCCTGCAACCCGGCGCCGCTCAGCTCGATGATCGCCGTCAGTTGCTGCTGTCCAACGCGCTTTACCGCCTGGGTGAATTCATTGATCTGTGGCAGGACTGCCGCACCTTGCAGCACGCGATCAAGACTGACGACCAGACACCGTGGCGCGCCGTTTACCGGCATTGGCGACTGGCACGCATCACGCCGTTTCTGGATCGCGGGCTGATGCTTTATTCGGTGATGACCTCAGTGCTGGCGATCATCGTCGCTTCGGTGCTGTGGATTCTGCTCGGCTGGACCGACGGTGCCGCCGCAGTGGCATTGGCGGCCGTGTCGTGCAGTTTCTTCGCGGCCATGGACGACCCGGCTCCGCAGATTTACCGGTTCTTCTTCTGGACCATGCTGTCAGTCGTCTTCGCCAGCCTGTACCTGTTCGTGGTCCTGCCCAACCTGCATGACTTCCCGATGCTGGTGCTGGCCTTCGCGGTCCCGTTCATCTGCGTCGGTACCCTGACCGTGCAGCCGCGCTTCTACCTGGGTACCTTGCTGACCATCGTCAACACCTCGTCCTTCGTCAGCATCCAGAGCGCCTACGACGCGGATTTCCTGAACTTCATCAACTCCAACCTGGCCGGTCCGGTGGGCCTGCTGTTCGCATTCATCTGGACCCTGATCATGCGTCCGTTTGGTGTCGAACTGGCGGCCAAGCGCCTGACCCGCTTCAGCTGGCGCGACATTGTTGCCCTGACCGAACCCGCGACACTCGCTGAACATCGGGCCATGGGCGCACAAATGCTCGACCGTCTGATGCAACAACTGCCGCGTCTGACCATCACCGCGCAAGACACCGGCATTGCCCTGCGCGACCTGCGCGTGGCGCTGAATCTACTGGACATGCTGGCCTGGTTACCAAGGGCGCACGCGGGGCAACAGCTGTTGCTGCGCCAGGTGGTCGAAGAAGTCGGCAGCCACTTCCAGGCCTGCCTGAAAGCCGGTGAGCGCCTGCCAGCGCCCAAAGGCATGTTGATGACCATGGACCGCGCACGCCGCGCCCTGACCGTTGAACTGCTGGGCGAAGAACCGGCCCGCCTGCATCTGCTGCATGCCTTGAGCGGCCTGCGCCTGGCCCTGTTGCCAGGCGTGGAAGTCGTCAATGCCGCGACCGAAACCGAAGAATTACCGCCCCATGGCCTCGACGGAGCGTCCCTATGATTGGCGATCTGGACATCAGCGGGGTCTTCGTACCCACGTTTCTCGCGCTGATGGGCATCACCTATTTACTGTTTCTCGGGGTCCACGCGGTGTTATCGCGTACCCATTTCTACCGTCTGGTCTGGCACCGGGCATTGTTCAACGTAGGTCTATACGCTTTGTTGCTCGGCGCCGTGGATACTCTCAGTCGATACCTGATGAAATGAAAAAACCTCTGCTTACATTGGGCCGCGTGGTCCTGACTCTGCTGGTCGTGACCTTCGCCGCCATCGTGGTGTGGCGCATGGTCATGTATTACATGTACGCCCCCTGGACCCGCGACGGGCACATCCGCGCCGACATCGTGCAGATCGCGCCGGACGTGTCCGGGCTGATCGAAAAAGTCGACGTCGGCGACAACCAGTTGGTCAGCAAAGGCCAGGTGCTGTTCACCATCGATCAGGACCGCTTCCGCCTCGCGTTGCGCCAGGCGAAGGCGACGGTTGCCGAGCGTCAGGAAACCTGGGAACAGGCCCGCCGCGAGAACAAGCGTAACCGTGGCCTCGGCAATCTGGTGGCCCGCGAGCAACTGGAAGAAAGCCAGTCCCGGGAAGCCCGCGCCCTCTCCGCCTTGCAGGAATCCCAAGTGGCGGTGGATGCCGCTCAATTGAACCTGGATCGCTCGGTGATCCGCAGCCCGGTAGACGGCTACCTCAACGACCGCGCACCTCGTACCCACGAGTTCGTCACCGCGGGTCGACCTGTGTTGTCGGTTGTCGACGGCGCTTCATTTCACATCGATGGCTACTTCGAAGAAACCAAGCTCGACGGCATTCATATCGGGCAAGGCGTGGACATCCGGGTGATCGGCGACAACGCCCGTCTGCGGGGCCACGTCGTGAGCATCGTCGCCGGTATCGAAGACCGCGACCGCACCAGCGGCTCCAACCTGCTGCCCAACGTCAATCCGGCGTTCAGTTGGGTACGTCTGGCCCAGCGCATTCCGGTGCGCATCGCCTTCGACGAAGTGCCGGACAACTTCCGCATGATCGCCGGGCGTACCGCCACCGTGTCGATCATCGAAGACAGTCAGGCAATTCACACAGAGGAGCCCGGCAAATGACACACCTTACGCGCCTGACGGCAACAGTCGGGCTTGGCTTGCTGCTGTCGGCGTGTCAGATGGTCGGCCCCGATTACCAACTGCCCAAGGACGCCGCGATCAATCGCCCGGACCTGCAGGGCGAGTTGGCCGGGGAATCGGTCAACACGATTTCTGCGCCCGTGCCATCTGACTGGTGGCGCCTGTATCAGGACCCACGCCTGGATCAACTGGTGCAGCAGGCCATGGCCTCCAACACCGACCTGCGCATCGCCGCCGCCAACCTGCAACGCGCCCGCTACCAGACCTCTGAAGCTGAAGCTGCGGGTGGTTTTACCACCAGCGCCAAAGCCGGTGCCCAGCGCCTTCAAGAGTCTGGCGAAGCGTTTTTGCTGTCCGAGAAAGTCCCGGTGGGTAACGTTGGGGATCTGGGTATTACTACGTCGTACCAGTTCGATTTGTTCGGCACGCTGCAACGGGGCATCGAAGCGGCCAACGCCAACGTTGATGCTGCTCAGGCAGCGGCCGACACCGCACGCATCACCTTGGTGGCTGACGTGGTTCGCGCTTATACCCAGGTCTGCGCCGCCAACGAAGAGCACGACATCGCCATGGAGTCGCTGAGCCTGCAAAAGCAGAGCGTCAGCCTGACCCAGCGTTTGCGTGACGCCGGGCGTGGTGATGAAACTCAGGTAACGCGCTCGGAAACCCAGTTCAAATCCCTGAGCGCTGAACTGCCGCGTTACGAGGCCTTGCGTCAGACCGGTCTGTATCGTTTGTCGATGCTGCTGGCCAAACAGCTGGATCAATTACCGGCGGGGGTGAGCACCTGTAATGAGTTGCCGCATATCGCGCAGGTAATGCCGGTGGGTGACGGCGCTGCACTGCTCAAACGCCGCCCGGATGTGCGTCAGGCGGAACGGCGTCTGGCAGCATCGACCGCTGAAATTGGTGTGGCGACGGGTGAGTTGTACCCGGACATCAGCATTGGTGCGACCGTCGGCACCGTGGGTCTGTTGGAAAACCTGGGCAAGCCGGTCGCTAACCGTTGGGGCTTTGGCCCGTTGATTAACTGGACTGTACCGTCGAACGGCGCTCGGGCCCGGATTCACGAGGCCGAGGCTTCGAGCCAGGCGGCGTTGGCGCGTTTTGATGGTGTGGTGCTGAATGCGATACGGGAAACCCAGACCGGTCTGGCGCAGTATACGGCGCTGTTGCAACGCCGTGATGCGCTGACCGATGCGGCGCAATCTGCGGAGCAGGCGGCGGACCAGACGCATCGTTTCTTCCAGGCTGGACGGGCTTCGTTTCTGGCTGATTTGCAGGCAACCCGGACTTATACGGATGTGCGGGCGCAGTTGGCGACGGCCAATACGCAAGTGGCGATGGGGCAGATTGATCTGTTTCTGGCGTTGGGTGGGGGTTGGGAGAGTAGCGGCTCGGCGCCTAAGCCCTGAGTCTTTCGCGTACGTGTCGCGGCGATACATTTTCTCGTTTAGTGATTTTTGTGTACATATCCGTTACTGCGTTACGGCGGATATTGGTTGCGCTTTTACAGCGCCTCACTTTTGAACAGCGCAAAAGTAAGCAAAACGCTCTTTCCCCATCACTTGGCACCTCGCTGTCGCTCGGTGTACCCGCCCGCAGATCCTGAACCGTGGGCCGCCGCAACGGGCCATCCATGGCCCAATGCGGCTAACCCGGCGTCCTGCCGGGTTGCCCACGCTTCAGAATCTGCGTTCGGCCAGCGTGATTTAACGGGGCGCTTAAGATCAAAATCAAAAGCGCGGCGGCCTGACAGCCGACCTGATTGTGTGAACTTGCTACCTCAGCTCACTCCGACCAACACGGACTTTGTGGGAGCGTGGCTTGCCCGCGATTCAGGCGCCGCGGTATATCTGACGTACCGCGGCGCCTGAATCGCGGGCAAGCACCGCTCCCACATAAAACCGCGTGTATTCAGGCCGTGTTCTTGATCTGCTTTTGATCTTGATCTTGATCTTAAGCGCCCCGTTAAACCACGCTGGCCGGAATTCGATATTGCTGTGTGGGGTAAACCGGCAGGGATGCCGGTTTAGCCGCCTCAGGCCATGGATGGCCGGTGGCGGCGGCCCCACGCAGCAATGTCGGATTACGGGTATGCCGAGCGACAGCGAGGCACCAAGTGGTGGGGCAAGAGCGTTTTGCTTACTTTTGCGCTCTATCAAAAGTGAGGCGCTGTAAAAGCGCAACCAATGTCAGCCGTTACCCCACCAACGGATATGTACTCAAAACCACCTAAAGCGCGAAAGCGCCCCCACACTACCCCTGATCCCGATTCTTGCGAAACGCCCACCGCCCCGCAATTACCGTAAACGTCGCCACCAACGCCACCAACACCCAAAAACCCTCAGGATCGCTCGCCAACGGAATACCGCCGACGTTCATCCCGAAGAAACCCGCAACGATGTTGATTGGCAGCGCCAGCACAGTCACCACCGTCAGCGTAAACAGCGTACGGCTGCTCTGCTCGTTGAGGTTCGCGGCGATCTCCTCCTGCAGCAACTTGATGCGCTCACCCAACGCCACCAGATCACTGATCACCAGGGCCGACTCCTCCGTCGACTGCCGCAACTCCTTCACATCCGCTTCCAGCAACCAGTCAGGCGGGCGATGCAGCAAACGCATCAGCGAGCCGGGCTCCAGCGCCAATAGCCGTTGCAGGCGCACCAGCACCCGACGCATCGCGCCCAACTCCGAGCGGTTATTGCTCAGGCGCTGCGACAGCAATTGGTCTTCGATCTTGTCGACGCTCAGGCTAGTCTTGCGCAGAAACTGCGTCAGTACTTCGCCCTGATCGCGCAACAGATGCACCAACAATTCCAGCGGCGAACGAAACCGCTCGCCGCGTTTGACCGAAGAACGCAGCTTGTCCACCGAACGCAACGGATGCAGCCGGGCCGTGATCAGGAGATTGTGATGGGTGCAGACCCACAAGGTGGAAATGTCAGTCGACAACATGTTGAAGTCGAAGACCACGTCGTTGACCACCGCCAGCAGCGCAGAGTCCACGTGCTCGATACGAGTCGAGCGTGAGCCTTCATGCAACGCTTCGAAGAATTCCTCTGGCAGACGCAGGTTGGTTTTCATCCAGCGTTCACACGCCGCATGGGCCAGGTTCAGGTGCAACCAGATAAATTCATCACCGCTGTCGCTGGAGTGCAGGCACTGCAAAGCAGCGGCGGAGCCAATTTCCCGGCCGCTTTCACCGGGTTTGAAACTGAAACCGTAAAGCAGGCCGAACAGATCTGAATCCTGGTGGTTCTGCACGATGCTTTGGTTCATGAATGCTCGCTGGCCGTGATGCGCCGGGTCCGTGGCAAAAGGACGAAGTGCGCATCATGACAAGCCGTTATTGCAGTTTTGTTGCACTCTCGATTCCTCCAGTGGGACCGGATTCATCCTGGAAGTCGGCATTCCTGACGATAAAGAAGCGGTGGATGTACCGGCCCTTCGCGAATGAATTCGCTCCCACAGGTTTTCGATCTCCTCAGGTTCAGCGCGATCCTGTGGGACCGAATTCATCCGGGAAGGCGGTGTTCCTGACGATAAAGAAGCGGTGGATGTACCGGCCCTTCGCGAATGAATTCGCTCCCACAGGTTTTCGATCTCCTCAGGTTCAGCGTGATCCTGTGGGACCGGATTCATCCGGGAAGGCGGTGTTCCTGACGATAAAGAAGCGGTGGATGTACCGGCCCTTCGCGAATGAATTCGCTCCCACAGGTTTTCGATCTCCTCAGGTTCAGCGCGATCCTGTGGGACTGGATTCATCCAGGAATGCGGTGTTCCTGAAGGTACAAATGCATCGCCTGCACTGGCTCCTTCCCGGCTAAATCCGGTCCCACGTGCTTTAAACCATCGCCAACGGCATTTTGCGGCTTGGCACTGGCCAGGCTCTGTCGATGTCCGCGAGGTCTTGTGCAGTGAGGACCAGCTCGGCCGCTGCCGCGTTGAGCTCGATGTGTTTCGGTGTGACCGCTTTAGGAATGGCGATCATGTTGCTCTGACGCAATACCCACGCGAGGCTGATCTGCGCCGGAGTCGCGTTGTGCCGTGCAGCGATTTCGTGCAGTGCCGGGTGATGCAGCAGGTTACCGGCCTGGCCCTGACCAATCGGGCAATACGCCATGGTCGGCAAATGGTTGGCTTCTGCCCAGGGCAACAGATCGAACTCGATGGCACGGTCCTCCGGGTTGTACAGCACCTGGTTGGTGGCGCAGGCCGGGTTATTCAGTTCCAGCAGGTCTGGTACGTCGAAGTTCGACACACCCCAGCGACCGATTTTGCCTTCTTCACGCAATCGCTCGAAGGCTTCAACGGTTTCTTCCAGCGGATAGGAACCCGGCCAGTGCAGCAAATAGAGATCAATGTAGTCGGTTTTCATCCGCTTGAGGCTGCGCTCGCAGGCGGCCGGGATGCCTGAACGGCTGGCGTTGTGCGGGTAAACCTTGCTGACCACAAACACGCGATCGCGCTGCCCGGCGATGGCCTCACCGACGATTTGTTCGGCGATGCCGTCGGCATACATTTCAGCGGTGTCGATCAGGTTCAAGCCCAACTCGATGCCCTGACACAGTGCGCGGATCTCGGCCGAGCGCATGTCCTGACGCTCGCCCATGTGCCAGGTGCCCTGGCCGATAACCGGAACCTGTTTGCCCGCTAGTTCAAGAGTGCGCATAGGGAAGCCTGCAAGTCAGTTAAATGATGAGGAGTGAGGCAGTGGAACCGGGAAAGGGTTCAGTGCGATGAGCAAAAACCGGGTCTGAGGGGCATCCAAGCTCTGTTGACTTGAAATGCCACCCTATGTGGGAGCGGTGCTTGCCCGCGATAAGGCTGGACGCGGTTCACTTTAGATCGCGTCCAGCCTTATCGCGGGCAAGCACCGCTCCCACAGGGAATCTCATTTCAATCCAGATGATCGGGTCAAAAAATGCCAATCATCCGAAACCGCCGACTAATTCAGGGATCATTGACCTGTGTAGCATCTCGGTAACATTTTGTAATGAGTATGGGCAGATCCATTCTTCAACAGGATCAAGCACCATGGCAACCAGCACGTTAGCCCCGGATTCCTTTGAACAGGCCCGAGACTCAAAGCCTCAACTGCACCGCAAGCCCAGCACGCTGACGATGGTGGTTTTCTTCGCCATTCTTGCCACCGGCTTATTGTTCACCGCCTACAGTTTGAAACAAGACGTAGATGATCTGGGCACCGTGGTCACCACCTGGACGCCATTTCTGTTGCTGGGCGTGGCGTTGCTGATTGCGCTGGGTTTCGAGTTCGTCAACGGCTTCCATGACACCGCCAACGCGGTTGCCACTGTGATCTACACCCACTCGCTGCCGCCGGGCTTCGCAGTGGCGTGGTCCGGGTTGTTCAACTTTCTAGGCGTGCTCTTTTCCAGCGGTGCAGTGGCGTTCGCCATCATTGCCTTGCTGCCAGTCGAGCTGATTTTGCAGGTGGGCTCCGGCGCTGGTTTTGCGATGATCTTTGCCTTGTTGATCGCCGCGATCATCTGGAACCTGGGCACGTGGTGGCTGGGTCTGCCCGCCTCTTCTTCACACACCCTGATCGGCTCGATCATCGGTGTGGGGGTTGCCAATGCCTTGATGCATGGCCGCGATGGCACCAGCGGCGTCGACTGGTCTCAGGCGACCAAAATCGGCTACTCGTTGCTGCTATCTCCCTTGGTCGGGTTCGTTTTTGCCGCGCTGTTACTGCTGGCAATGCGCATGTTCATCAAGAACCGCGCGCTCTATAAAGCGCCTGAAGGCAACACTCCACCGCCATGGTGGATTCGCGGCATGCTGATCGTGACGTGCACTGGCGTGTCGTTCGCCCACGGTTCCAATGACGGACAGAAAGGCATGGGCCTGATCATGCTGATTCTGGTCGGCACGTTGCCAATGGCCTACGCGCTGAACCGCACCATGCCTGCCGATCAGTCCATTCAGTTTGCTGCCGTTGCCGAAGTTACCCAGCAGGCACTTACTCGCGCGGCCCCACTGCCCGCTCCCGCTGATCCACGGCAGACGCTGTCGCAGTATCTGGTCAGTAAACAGGAAACCCCCGAGCTGATTCCGGCCCTGGCGGTGATGGCGGGCAAGATCGGCATTCAGGTCAAAGGCTACGGTTCACTGTCGAAGGTCCCCGCCGAAGCGGTGGCCAACGTGCGTAACGACATGTACCTGACGTCGGAAACCATCCGCGTGATGGAGAAAAACAAAGTCGGCAATTTCGACGCGGATACGCAGGACAAGCTCAAGCTGTTCAAGGATCAGATCGACAGCGCAACACGCTTTATTCCGACCTGGGTCAAGATCGCCGTTGCCATCGCTTTGGGTCTCGGCACTCTGGTGGGCTGGCGGCGCATCGTGATCACCGTCGGCGAGAAGATTGGCAAGACCCACATGACGTACGCTCAGGGCGCTTCGGCGGAAGTGGTCGCTATGCTGACCATCGGTGCCGCCGACATGTACGGCCTGCCGGTGTCGACTACCCATGTGTTGTCATCAGGCGTGGCCGGCTCCATGGTCGCCAACGGCTCCGGCCTGCAATTGCGAACGTTGCGTAATCTGGCCCTTGCCTGGGTGCTGACCCTGCCTGCCGCGATCCTGCTCTCGGGATCGTTGTACTGGGTGTTCACTCAGATCTTCTGATAGCCGCCTGCTGGCAATAAGTGCTCCTTGAGAAAGTCGATCAAGGCACGCAATTTCGGGGATGCATGCTGGCTCACGGGCCAGAGCATCCAGAGCGTGCCGTGGCTGAGGGTGAAATCTTCGAGCACGACCTGCAACTCGCCGCGCTGTAACGCCTCATTGACGACGAAATCCGCCAGATAGGCGATGCCCATTCCCTGCTTGCACAGGTGATACAGGGAATGGGTGGTGGTGCAGGTCGCGGCTTTTTTCGGATTCGGCACAAGCAAACCATCAACGCTGCGCAACGGCCAGGGCTCGATCTTGCCGGTGGCGGGAAACTTGTGCAGCAGGCCGACATGCCCGGCCAGATCGCCAGGCGTCAAGGGCACGCCATAGCGTTGCAGGTAATCCGGGGACGCAACCAGCATCAGACGGAAGTCACCAAGATGCCGCGACGCCAGTCGTGAGTCCTGTAGCGTGCCGGTGCGAACCACCGCATCGAAGCCCTCCTCGATGATGTCCACCATGCGATCCGACAGGTCGATGTCCAGCTCGATGTCCGGATAGCGGCGCATGAAAGCGGTCAATACCGGCATCATCAAACCATCCTGCAACGGCACGCTGATATGCATTTTGCCTCTGGGCTCGGCAGTGAAATGCGACAGCTCAAGCTCCGCAGCTTCGACCTCCCCCAGTATTCGCCGACACCGCTCAAGAAACAGTGTGCCCTCGGCTGTCAGGGTGATGCTGCGCGTACTGCGATGAAACAGGCGAACCCCAAGGCGCTGCTCCAACCGAGCAATGCTCTTGCCGACCGCCGAGGAAGAAACCTCCAGCGTACGCGCCGCCGCAGTGAAGCTGCGCGTTTGTGCGACCTGCACGAAAATTCCGATGCCACTGAGGCTGTCCACGTTAACGTCTCCATAGGCGACCGGATCTGTTGGAGCGAGGCTTGCCCGCGAAGAACGATAACGCGGTGGCGTCTGATCCACCGAGTCGGCTGATTCGCGGGCAAGCCTCGCTACAACAGAATCAACATATTGCCGCTAGACAGCGCGGAGCCATGGACACTGGGGATGATCTCCTGCGCAGGAGATACGCCTCAACGCCCCAATCCTCGCCTGTTAATTAAGGACAAATTTGTCCGCTATGAGCGGAACCTTAGCCTGTTTTTCCGCCAACCACAGCCCCTTAATCTGGCCCTCTTTTGAACAGGGCTCATGGCTATGACTGACAACACGCTGAACCTTATTGATAAATCAGACGCAGAACGGCTGCCGTGGACGGCGTTGCTGGCCTTGGCCATGGCGGGATTTCTGACCATTCTCACCGAGGCGCTGCCCGCAGGATTGCTGCCCTTGATGAGCGCAGACCTAAAGGTGTCACCCACCCTGGTGGGGCAACTGATAACGGTGTATGCGGTGGGTTCGCTGCTGGCGGCCATTCCGCTGACGGCCCTGACCCGCAATTGGCGGCGCAGGCCATTGCTGTTGATTGCCATCGGCGGTTTTGCCGTGGTCAACAGCATCACCGCGCTCTCCGATGACTATGGCGTAACGCTGGTCTCGCGATTCTTTGCCGGAGTTTTTGCTGGCTTGCTTTGGTCCCTGCTGGCCGGTTACGCCAGCCGTCTGGTGCCTGAACATTTACGTGGGCGCGCCATTGCGGTTGCCATGGTGGGAACGCCGCTGGCGCTGTCCATCGGCATTCCGGCCGGAACGCTACTGGGTTCAGTCATCGGCTGGCGCTGGGCTTTCGGGATCATGAGCCTGTTGAGTCTGGGCCTGGTGATCTGGGCACGTCTGAGCCTGGCGGATTTCCCCGGTCAGACCCAACAACAGCGCCTGTCGATCCGCCAGGTGTTCGTGCTGCCAGGCATCCGCCCGGTGCTGCTGACCACCCTGATGTTCGTACTGGCCCATAACGTTCTTTATACCTACATCGCACCGCTGCTGGAGCCTGCCGGTCTGTCCGAGCAGATCGACCGGGTATTGCTGGCTTTTGGCGTCGCGGCGCTGGGAGGGATCTGGCTGGTGGGCGTTCTGATTGATCGCTGGCTGCGTGAGCTGGTGCTGATCAGCATCGCGCTGTTCCTTCTCACCGCCTTCGCCTGGGCGATTAATGGTGAAAACAGTCAGCTGATTTATCTGTATGTGATCATCTGGGGACTGGCGTTCGGGGGCGCAGCGACACTGTTCCAGACCGCGTCAGCAATAACCGGCGGTGCCGCCGCCGATGTCAGCCAATCGATGATCGTCACTGTGTGGAATCTGGGGATTGCCGGTGGCGGACTGGCAGGTGGTTTGCTGCTGCAAAGCATCGGTGTGCAGTCCTTCAACTGGCTGGTTTGCCTGTTACTGATCAGCGCACTGATCGTCAGCGCCAGCGCGAATCGCGCTGGCTTTCCATCCTCCAGACAGACTTAAGCGTGTAGCGTGAACAACGCCACTTCAGGAGCAGCGCTGACCCAATGCTGACTCACCGACCAACCCGCAGCCGTGGCCAGTGCAGTGAACGACTCAATGGTGAACTTGTGGGAGTTCTCCGTGTGCAGCCGCTCACCCACGCCGAAGTGGAAAGTATGCCCCGCCACCGAAGCCACTTGCTCCACACGGCTGACCAGATGCATTTCCATGCGCTGGTCCTCATCGTTCCACAGCGCGAGATGCTCAAACTCGTCGACGTTGAACGTGCCGTCCAGTTCACGGTTGATCCGGGTCAGCAGATTCTTGTTGAAGCGTGCGGTGACCCCTTCGGCATCGTCGTAAGCCGCAACCAGCGTATCCGGATCTTTGACCAGATCCACGCCGACGATGAAGTGCGCGTTTTCACCCAACAAACTGTGGGCGGAACGCAGAAACTTCACCGCCTGCTCAGGAGTAAAGTTGCCAATGGTAGAACCAGGGAAGAAACCGACCCGAGGCAAACCATCAGCCGCCCTTGGGAGCTTCAAAGCCCGGGTGAAATCGTCAACCTGCGGCGCCACCGTCAAATGCGGGTATTTATTGCTGAGCTGGTGAGCGGCCCGATTCAAGGCATTGGCGCTGATATCAATGGGCACGTACACGGCGATCTGCGGCGCAGCGTCCAGCAACAAACAGGTTTTGTCACTGGCACCACTGCCAAATTCCACCAGAGCAGCACCGTGCGGAATCAGCCCGGCCATTTGTACAGCAACATCGGTCAGCAGCCGGGTTTCGGCGCGGGTCGGATAGTATTCCGGCGTCTTGCAAATGGCTTCGAACAGTTGCGAGCCAGCTGCGTCGTAGAAGTACTTCGGTGAAAGGTTTTTCACTGGCGAAGACAACCCACCAATCACATCACGGGCGAACTCACTGTCGTGAGGGTTAACCACTCCCGGCTGACGGCTGTCCCTGGCCAGACGCAGACCGGAAACCACCCAGCGTTTCTCCGGATGGAAAAAGTTTCGATACGTCGCTCGGGAATGGCTCGGCGACGTCACGCTTGCCCCGCCGCGCAATACCATCTGGTTGATCATGAACTTGCCGTTGTATTCGCCCACCGCACTGGCTGCCGGACGAAATCCCGGATACGCGCTGTAAGAGCTTTGGGTCCACTGCCAGGCGACGTCATCCACCTGCTCCAGCAGACCGGCAACCACTGCCGCCTCCCATTCAGCTTCAGTAGGCAATCGCGCATCGGCCCACTGCGCGAAGGCTGCAGCTTCGTAGTAACTGATGTGAGTGACAGGTGCGTCCGGGTCAATCGGTTCAAGGCCGCGCAAGGTCATGCAGCGCCAGCCGTGGGTTTCGTCGTGCTGCCAGTACATCGGCGCGTGCCAGGCATTTTCCTGAACGATGCTCCAGCCTTCGGAAAGCCAAAGCCCTGCCTGACTGTAGCCACCCGCATCGATAAACTTCAGCCACTCGCCGTTGGTGACCAGCCGATCACTGATCTCGAAAGACTGTAAGTACGTGGTGTGGCGTGGACCTTCGTTATCGAATGCGAAGTCTGTGCCTTTATGGCCGATCTCGGTCAGTCCGCCTTTGAGCGGTTTGTAGCGGCCCCGCCGACCAGCCACATCCTTGGGCCAGGCTGGGTCGTAAGCCGGCTTGAGGGAAGACGTACTGAACAGATGGAGGATGTCCATCAGCAGCAATTCCTGATGCTGCTCCTCATGGGCCAGGCCCAGTTCGATAAGGCTGCTCAAGTCGTCGGGTAGCGTATTTTGCAGCAGACGTGCCATGTGCTGGTCGACATATTCACGATAGGCCAGGACCTGATCGACTCCTGGACGAGTCATCAAGCCGCGCTGTGGACGTGGATGGCGCGGGCCGACGGCCTCGTAATAGGAATTGAAGAGGTAACCGAACGCCGGGTCGAAAGGCTCGTAGCCCGGCACGTTTTCGCTGAGCAGGAATGTCTCGAAGAACCAGGTCGTGTGCGCGATATGCCATTTTGCCGGGCTGGCATCAGGCATGGACTGGACCACCATGTCTTCGGCGCTCAACGGTGCGGCCAGGCTTTGGGTTCGACTGCGCACGTTCTGGTAGCGCTTGAGCAATTCGTTGGCAGCAGCAGTCTGGCGAGGCTCGCGTGAGGGGCTGATCATCAGTGTGAATCTCCGGCGTTGCCGCGACCTGTTTGTTCAGGCAATGCGGCGTCGAGCGTTTCATTTATCAGCCAACCGGTGCAGAAACACCGCTTCAGTCATGTGGTATCTGCGTCACGAACGTCACCCGTTCGGGGTAAAACGCTACGTGATCTCTGAGCTTCGCCACGGCACGATACGGATGTTCATAGGTCCAGACCGCGTTCGGGATGCGTAGCCCATGGATATCCAGGCTGAAATAATTAGCGTCGCCTTTATAAGGGCAGTGGGTTTGATGTTCGGTCCTGACGTAATGTTCAATCCGTATATCCGAACGGGGTATGTATATAACCGGCGGGTATTTGGCTTCTTCGAGCAACAGCGCGTGATCGCTGCGGGCGAGCAGCGTTTCTTTGAACATCACGCTGACCGAGCCTTTGCAGGAAGTGATGGTAATGGGGTGGTTGTAGTCGGGGGTTTTCATGGCGAGTGCTCTCTTGGCAGTCATGCAGAAAACAGGTGACCTGTAGGAGTTGCCGAAGGCTGCGATGACGGAGTGTCAGGATAAATGCTTCGCAGCCTTCGTCAGCTCCTACCCTGGATTTTTTGATCAGCCCGGTTGCGATCAGTGTAGCCACCCTCGAACGACAGGCTTATACCATCGCAAACTGAACGTTTTCGGCAACCCTGCATCCGAACACTCTATGCTGTGCACACAGATTTCCGAGGTTTTGTAATGAATGATTTATCCCGCCTGCTCGAGGCTTTGTCCCTTGCTCATACTGACGGGCAGGACGCGGTCATGGCGACGGTGGTCAAGGTCGAGGGTTCGGCCTATCGGCGTCCCGGCGCGCGGATGGTGATTCCACAACTTGGAAACGCCACTGGTACGGTCAGCGGCGGGTGCCTGGAAAGCGATGTGAGCAAGAAAGCCTGGTGGCTGACCGCCGCAGGTAAACCAGTGCTGCGCACTTACAGCACCGGCGAGGACGACGATGAACTGGAAGACGCTGAACTGAGCTTCGGGCTGGGCTGTAACGGTACGGTGCATATTCTCTTCGAGCGAGTCAGTGCGCAGAATCCATCACTGGCAATCAAAGTGTTGAAACAGGTGCAAGTCACCTCGCGCCCTGCTGCCCTGGCGACAGTGATCAGTTCCGAAAATGAACACCATGCTGCAGTGGGTGAGCGGGTTGCCCTATGGGCCGACGGCAAGCATGAGCAGGAAATGCACGACCGACTGCTCAGTCAGAGCATCGCCGCCGACCTGCAAACCGTACTGACTGCAGAGAAGTCAGCCATTCGAAACTACGAGGGTCACTCCGGATCGATTCAGGTGCTTCTGGAATTTATTCCGGCACCACGTCGGCTGGTGATCTTTGGGGCCGGGCACGATGCCGTGCCGCTGGTGAACATGGCGCACCTGCAAGGCTGGCACACAACGGTGATCGACGCCCGTACACACTTTGCCCGCCCCGAGCGTTTCCCCGATGCCGATCAAGTCAGCGCCCTGCCCTTGCAGCCTTTCACAGGCATGCAGGCACTGGTTGATGACGCTGCGGTGGTAGTCATGACCCACAGCTACACTCAGGATCGTCACTGGCTCAGTCAGGTACTGACGCTGAATCCGCGTTACATCGGCCAGCTCGGCCCACGCAGCAGGACCGAGCGATTGCTGGACGAAATGAGCAGCGAAATGCGTCAACTGCCAGCCTTTGCAGCGCTGCATTACCCGGTAGGTCTGGACCTGGGCGGCGATACCCCGGCAAGCGTTGCGCTGTCTATCCTGGCGGAGATCAATGCGGTGCTCAATCAACGGAACGGCGGCATGCTCAAGCATCGGGAGGCGAGCATTCATGCGGCGGATGTGATGATGGCGGGTGAGATAGGGCTGCTCAAGAGTGGGTCTTAGGTATTTTCTGACCTGCTGACATGTACAAAACCTGTAGGCCCCCCCTGTGTCCCTGAAACAGCGTTGTCGCGCAGCAAAGATTGGACTTGTGCAGACTGTGTGAAAACGTAGCGAGCGACGGCAAGACAAGGCAAAAACAGCCGAAAAAGCGGAGTCTAGGTGTTCTAAATGAGCATTTTTCGGCTGTTTTTAACGCAGTATTGCCGAGCGCAGTAGTTTTCACACAGTCTGTGTAGGAGCGCGCTTGCCCGCGATGGCGTCAGGTCAGTCGATGAATGTATCGCCAGTGCTGACGCCATCGCGGGCAAGCGCGCTCCTACAGGTCCTGTGCAACACTTCAAACATCAAACACAGTTGCCACAAGGCAGTACCCACGCATGAGCAGTAAGTACACCCAACGCGACTGGGCTCCCCATGAACGGCCGACCATGCCCGGCTCGCCGTCGACGCCGCTGCACTCAACGCCCAAGCGCTGGGCTTACGCGCTGGTTGGGGTCATCGTTGCGCTGACCGGTGGCCTGGGTAATGCACTGGTGGTTGCCAACCTGCCCTATTTGCAAGGTTCACTGGGCGCGACCACCGCTGAAGTCGCCTGGCTCCCCGCGGCCTACGTCATGACCAACGTCTCAATGAATCTGGTGCTGGTGAAGTTTCGCCAGCAGTTCGGCCTGCGGACCTTCACCGAGTTATTTCTGGTGCTCTACGCACTGGTGACCTTCGCCCACCTGTTCGTTAACGACCTGAACTCCGCCATCGCCGTGCGTGCGGCTCATGGCATGGTCGGCGCGGCCCTGTCGACGCTGGGCCTTTATTACATGATCCAGGCCTTCCCGCAGAAATGGCGCTTGAAAGCATTGGTGCTCGGGCTGGGCACTGCGCAACTGGCCATTCCCATGGCTCGGCTAGTGTCCGAGGATTTGCTGCAGATCGCCGAATGGCGTGGCCTTTACCTGTTCGAGCTAGGCATGGCACTGCTGTCGCTAGGCTGCGTGCTGTTGCTCAAGTTACCTCCAGGAGACCGCTTCAAAGCGTTCGAAAAACTCGACTTCCTGACGTTCGGTCTGCTTTCCACTGGCTTCGCCCTGCTCTGCGCCGTGCTTTCTCTGGGCCGCATCGAATGGTGGCTGGAGAAAACCTGGATCGGTCTGGCATCTGCCGCATCCATCGCGCTGATCTGCGCCGGGCTGGCCATCGAACATAACCGCAAAAACCCACTGCTGATCACTCGCTGGCTGGGCAGTGGTGCGATATGGCGTCTGGGGCTGGCGGTCATCCTGTTTCGGGTGGTGCTGTCGGAGCAATCCATCGGCGCGGTGGGTTTCCTGCAAACCCTGAACATGGGCTCCGAACAACTGCATTCACTGTACGCCGTGATGTTACTGGGCAGCGTGGCGGGTCTGGCGGTTAGTGCATGGACGATCAACCCGCAGCACCTGATCAAACCCTTGTTGATTTCTTTGGCGATGATTGCCATTGGCGCCTGGATGGACAGCGGCTCGACCAATGTCACCCGGCAATCGAACATGTACCTGAGCCAGTTCCTGCTGGCCTTCGGCGGCACATTCTTTCTGGGTCCGACGCTGGTCATGGGCATCAGCAGCGTGATCGCCAACCCGCGCAACATGGTCAGTTTTTCCGTACTGTTCGGGATCACCCAGAACCTGGGCGGGCTGATCGGCTCGGCGGTGTTCGGCACGTTTCAGGTAGTGCGGGAGAAATTCCACTCAAGCGTGCTGGTCGAACACCTCACCTTGATCAACCCTCAGGTTCAGGCCCGCCTGCAAAGCTCCAGCGCGAGCTACGCTTCAGCAATTGCGGATCCATCGACGCGGACCAGTCTGGGCATCCGCGCCATCGCCAATACAGCCACCCGGGAAGCCAATATTCTGGCCTACAACGACGTATTCATGCTGATCGCGCTGGTTGCCGTCCTGACCATGGTCTGGATTTCGATTCGCGTGACCTGGCTGAGAATGACCACAAAACCGCTTGCGGCGGCGACGCCTGCAGCGGCGAACTCTACTTCCGTTAACTCCAGCGGCGCTCAACCTTCATGAATGACACAACCAAGCCCCCTGCATCGACCGACGCAGGCTCTGATCAGACACCAGAACAACCCGCATCATCAGGCCCGCCACCGCCCCCGGCAGCCGCCCCCGCCAGCAGCGAACCGCGCTCTTCGCGGACCCGGATCATTTCCTCGGTGATCTTTGCCAGCATTGCACTGATCGGCATTCTGATCGTCCTCTATGCCTGGCAATTGCCGCCGTTCAGCAGCCCTGTCGAAAGTACTGAAAACGCATTGGTCAGGGGCCAGACCACGATCATCAGTCCGCAATTGAGCGGCTATGTCTTCGAGGTTCCGGTACAGGACTTCCAGTTCGTAAAGGCAGGCGACCTGCTGGTGCGACTGGATGACCGGATCTACCGTCAGCATCTGGATCAATCGCTGGCACAACTGGGCATTCAGAAAGCTTCACTGGCCAACAACCTGCAACAGCGACGCAGTGCCGAAGCGACCATTGCACAGCGCAAGGCCGCCCTGGAAAACAGCATCGCTCAGGGTCGCAAAGCGGCGGCCGACCTGCGTCGAAATCAGGCTCTGGTCACCGATGGTTCGGTCTCGAAAAGTGAGCTGGACGTGAGCCGCGCCGCCGATGCACAAGCCAACGCCGCCATCGCTGAAGCCCGTGCTGCGCTAGACATTGCCAAGGAGGATCTGCAAACCGTGATCATCAATCGCGGCTCGCTGGAAGCTTCGGTGGCCAATGCTGAAGCGGCTATCGAGCTGGCGCGCATTGACCTGAGCAATACCCGGATTCTGGCCCCGCGTGACGGTCAGTTGGGGCAGATTGGCGTGCGCCTCGGTGCCTACGTGAATTCCGGCGCGCAGTTGATGGCGCTGGTACCCGACCGGCTTTGGGTCATCGCCAATATGAAAGAAACGCAGATGGTGAATGTGCGCCTTGGTCAGCCGGTCACGTTTACTGTTGACGCGCTGGGCCATGAAAAGATGCACGGGCGCGTGCAGCGGATTTCGCCTGCGACGGGTTCGGAGTTCAGTTTGCTGCCGGCGGATAACGCTACCGGCAACTTTGTGAAGATCTCTCAGCGGATTCCGGTGCGGATCATTGTCGAGCCCAATCAGCCGTTGGCGAAGCGTTTGCGACCGGGGATGTCGGTGGTGGTCAGCATTGATACCAGTCAGGACGGCGAGGTGCCAGCGGATCCGGGGGGTGAGTGAGGGGGGGCTCATCTTGTGTACATATCCGTTGGTGCGTTATGGCTGATATTGGTTGCGCTTTTACAGCGCGTCACTTTTGAACAGCGCAAAAGTAACCAAAACGCTTTTACCCCACCACTCGGCACCTCGCTGTCGCTCGGTGTACCCGCCCGCAGATCCTGAACCGTGGGCCGCCGCAACGGGCCATCCATGGCCCAATGCGGCTAACCCGGCGTCCTGCCGGGTTGCCCACGGTTCAGAATCTGCGTTCGGCCAGCGTGGTTTAACGGGGCGCCACAGATCAAAATCAACAGCGCGGCGGCCTGAGAGCCGACCTGGTTGTGTGGATTACCGGGCATCTGTAGGAGCTGCCGAAGGCTGCGATGCGGTGTGCCAGACGTCGAATGCGTTGGCCGTGGTGACGTCTCGCGAACAAGTTCGCTCCTAACTGGCCGAGGCGATCCCGCCGTATTAGCCGCGTATTAGCTCTGCTTTTGATCCGCTTTTGATTTTGATCTTAAGCGCCCCGTTAAACCACGCCGGCCGTAATTCGACATTGCTGCGTGGGGCAAACCGGCAGGGATGCCGGTTTAGCCGCCTCAGGCCATGGATGGCCGGTGGCGGCGGCCCCACGCAGCAATGTCGGATTACGGGTATGCCGAGCGACAGCGAGGCACCCAGTGGTGGGGCAAGAGCGTTTTGCTTACTTTTGCGCTGTTCAAAAGTGAGGCGCTGTAAAAGCGCAACCAATACCAGCCATCACCACAGAAACGGATATGTACCCAAGAACAACCACAGTAGATACCACCGCACCCTGCAAGAACGCCCTAGGACTATGCACCTTTACCGGCTGTCTTTTGCAAATTTGCACTGTTAGCATCGTGACTGTCATCTCTCGCAGCCTATAAAACAAAAACGAACAGGGAGTTTGTAATGACTGCATCTGCTTCAACTGCCCTCAAGACGCTCACCGACAACAGCATTCTGGCCGAAGTGCGCAATCACATCGGTCACCTGACACTCAATCGCCCGGCGGACCTGAACGCCATTGACCTGAGCATGGTGCGCAGTCTTCAGAGGCAACTGAACGCCTGGGCCCGGGACGACTCGGTGTACGCCGTGGTCCTGCGAGGTGCCGGAGACAAGGCATTTTGCGCCGGTGGCGATATTCGCTCGCTTTACGACAGCTTCAAAAACGGCGAGCCCCTGCATCAGGCTTTCTTTGCCGAAGAATATGCCCTGGACCTGACCATTCACCGTTATCGCAAACCGGTTGTTGCGCTCATGGACGGTTACGTCCTGGGCGGCGGCATGGGGCTCGTGCAAGGCGCGGACCTGCGAGTGGTCACCGAGCGCAGCCGCCTGGCCATGCCGGAAGTGGCCATCGGGTACTTTCCCGATGTAGGCGGCAGTTACTTCCTGCCGAGAATTCCCGGCGAACTGGGCATTTATCTGGGCGTAACGGGCGCGCAGATCGGCGCAGCAGACGCGTTGTACTGCGGACTCGCCGACTGGTATCTGCAAAGCGACATGCTCGCAGAACTGGATTGCAAGCTCGACCGCCTGCAATGGCGCAATCAGCCGCTCAAGGATCTGCAAGGGGCGCTGGCGAAAGTCGCCAGTCAGCGCTTGCCTGATCCCCCGCTGGAAAAACTGCGGTCCGCCATCGACCATTACTTCGCACAGCCGGACATCACAAGCATCATTGAGCAGCTGCGTGAAGTGACTGTTCTCGACACCCATGCCTGGGCCCTGAACACCGCAACGCTGATGGACAGCCGCTCGCCCCTGGCCATGGCCGTGACGCTGGAAATGCTCCGGCGCGGGCGTCATCTGTCGTTGGAGGACTGCTTCGCGATGGAGCTGCATCTGGATCAACAATGGTTTGAGCGTGGCGACCTGATCGAAGGCGTACGCGCGCTGATCATCGATAAAGACAAGAAGCCGCAATGGAATCCGCCCACCGTTAAAGCGTTAAGCGCCGAGCGTGTGCAAAGTTTTTTCAGCGGCCATGGAGATTGAGTCATGCACGATATTGAGCTCACCGAAGAACAAGTGATGATCCGCGACATGGCAAGGGGTTTCGCCCGCAACGAAATCGCGCCGCATGCACAAGCCTGGGAGAAAGCAGGCTGGATCGATGACGCGCTGGTCAGCAAGATGGGCGACCTGGGTTTGCTGGGCATGGTAGTGCCCGAGGAATGGGGCGGCACCTATATCGACTACGTGGCCTATGCACTGGCGGTCGAGGAAATTTCTGCTGCCGATGCAGCCACCGGCACCCTGATGAGCGTGCACAGTTCAGTGGGTTGCGGCCCGATTCTGAACTATGGCAGCCAGGAGCAGAAGCAAACCTGGCTGGCCGACCTGGCAACTGGACGCGCCATTGGCTGTTTCTGCCTGACCGAACCCCATGCCGGTTCCGAAGCCCATAACTTACGCACCCGCGCCGTGCTGCAAGGGGATGAATGGGTGATCAGCGGCGCCAAGCAGTTTGTCAGCAATGGCAAGCGGGCGCAGTTGGCGATCGTGTTTGCCGTCACCGACCCGGAGTTGGGCAAAAAAGGACTGTCAGCGTTTCTGGTGCCCACCGACAACCCCGGTTACGTAGTGGATCGCTCTGAACACAAGATGGGTATACGCGCATCCGACACCTGTGCCGTCACTCTGAACAACTGCCGCATACCCGCAGCCAATCTGCTTGGCGAGCGTGGCAAAGGTCTGGCCATCGCCCTCTCCAATCTTGAAGGTGGGCGAATCGGCATTGCCGCTCAAGCACTTGGCATCGCCCGCGCCGCGTTTGAAGCGGCGTTGACCTACGCTCGGGAACGGGTGCAGTTTGACAAGCCAATCATTGAGCATCAGAGCATCTCCAATCTGCTTGCCGACATGCACACCCGCATCAACGCAACACGCTTGCTGGTCCTGCATGCCGCAAGATTGCGCAGTGCGGGCCAACCCTGTTTATCAGAAGCATCGCAGGCCAAGCTGTTTGCTTCAGAGATGGCCGAGTCGGTCTGCTCCAAAGCGATCCAGATTCATGGCGGCTACGGCTATCTGGAAGACTACCCGGTCGAGCGCTATTACCGGGATGCCCGCATCACCCAGATCTACGAAGGGTCGAGCGAAATACAGCGGCTGTTGATTGCAAGGGAACTTAAGCATTACTTGATCTGATACTGACGGCGTGGGACCGGCTTAAGCCGGGAAGGCCATATTTCTGACAATCAATTTTCAGTGACGGTAAGGGCATCTTCCCGGCTAAAGCCGGTCCCACCCCATCATCAGGTCAAGTCACCGAGTCAAAACCGTTGACGCCCCAGCAGTGTCACCAGCAACGCTACGGAATCGGCATTGGCCATTATCACTTCGGCGCGTATCAGCGCATCGTCAAGGAATATGTCTCGTGCAGCGTCAAGGTTGGGGGCGTCAGTCAATTTCAGCACCTTGGCCTTGGCTCCGCCATCGGCGGTCTTGATGTCGCGCGAGGTCCCGCTCTCCTCTTCCACCTTGAACAGCTCATCACGAGGGGTCAGATGCGAAAGCCGGCTCTGGACTCTGACCTGCTCCCTCTTCAGGCGCATGCGGTACTCGCCAATATCCTCGAGCAGGTCTAAATACGGTCTGTCCGAGTCCAGATAAGCGATATCTTCCGTTTTCCCGGCAATATGGGAAAGCTCATGAATCAAGGCCGTTGCACGGAAATGGACACCGGCATTAAATCCACCCAACCTCGATTGCGCGGACTTCAGGCGCACAAACGGCGTACCGAAAAACCGCTCACTCAGAAACACTCTTTTCAGCGGATCATCTGTGTAAGTGAATGCGGTGACATCCCGGGAGTCGATTTTGTTGGTGCCCACCACGTAACGTTGTGATGAATGCGGGGAAAGCGTGGGGTCGAGTAGCAGTCGATAAATATCAGTAATCGCCAGTTTAACGGGAATGACAAGCGCATTACTTAACGCCCTGACGCCAAAGAAATCCTTGAAAATTTGCTCGACGCGAGGATCAAGAACACGATTGGGGGGCCGTAGGGTCAGGTTATCAAGGGCGTTCCTGAGGTAGACCCTGGCTTGCCGATGAGCCTCGACCAGTTGCGTGGACTTCAGCGGATACAACCGCTGAATCTCGGCCACCCCATTGGCGTCCACTGTAAAAATATCTTCGACGTTGTAATTAATCATATTGGTCTTGAGTCGAGTCAGCGCCCCGCCGTTACGCCGCCTGCCAACGCCCGTACCAAACATCCAGTGTTGCTGGCCATCAAGGATGATCTGAGGCCCCTCTGCTTCGTTTGCAATAACGTGCCACCCACCGGGTCCGCTCCGCACCTCGTAAACCCTGCCGGACACAGCAGCATATTGCTTGCGGGTCGCAGGATTGTTGAAAACGTGCCGTGTATTATCTTTTTCCAGCTGGCTCAGAGAAACGTCGTGGACCTCAAACTTGCGCAACAGGACTTCAAGGCCCTGCTGCATCTGCGGGTCATACCATTGATGTTCGGACACCTCGTCAGGATCGCTGTCGCTGTCCTGAAGTTGCACTGTGCCCTCACTCAACTGCTGCCCCGTAGTAATCAGCACCAGCAAGGCCGCCGCAAACTCAGCAACGGCCTCACCCCACTGTTTATCCTTGGCTGAGTCCAGCGATGAATGTAATAGATCCTTGGCCTGCCATAAGCTCACCAGCCCGCCGACCCTGCCGGGTAAAAACGTCAGCGACTGCTCCACGCCCAGTAACATCAAATGATGCCAATCAGCGCGGTCGGCCTCAGCCGTACTGACGCTCTTTTTTCTGGCCATGAGCAGCATCACCTCTTGCGCAGCCCGAAACAGACTTAACAGAAAGTTTTCCTGAACCGCCTCGACCTTTAATTGCACCGGGGCTGGGTTAGAGTCGCCCAAATCCGTAAAGCCGCCAGTAACCCAGGAAAGACGAGGGGTCAGAAACCCTCCTCGTTGATAGACAAAACGCACGCTTGGATCCAGACGCTCCAGCACCAACGCTTGTAACTCGGCACTGGTCTGCAACTCGGTTAGAAATTCCCCTTGGCTGGTGTACTCCTTGAAGGTGTAATCAGCGCTGGCAACGACATGCAGAATCCATGGCCCTTTATCCCCATCTTGCGGACCAATCAGATAAATCCCCGTGGCAACATCGGGCAGATAGCCAGGAGCAGGCACCAATTGCAGCGGGCTGAAAATGATGGCTCGTCCGTCTAAAGGGAGTCGGGCGAACCCATCCGGCATATCGATCAGATTTTCGATAAACCCGTAAGCGGTGCTGGTCAATGCGCCCTGAAGCTTTAACTGGAAAGCCATCAGCAGCAATGCACACGGCGCCTGCTCTATAAACTGACCGAGTCGTTCGAGGTAGTCCGGCGAAGTGTCACTGAATTTGCCCTTCAGGTATTGCTGATAACCAGCACCGACATCCAGAGTTCGGGCCATATTGCGCACATAGATAGCATCCAGGGAGGCAGGCAACGGTGTCGCGTTGCTGGTCGAAACACTCAGGGATGCATTCTGGAAACTGGAAAAGTGATTGATGGCGAAATCAGACAGGTTTTCGCTGACTGTGCTGGTTGCCGCAGGAATCGACGAAGGTATCTGCCCAATGCCCACCGGTGCGGCGCTGTAGTGCGTGAGGGTGATCAATATTTGCTCTGGGTCTAGCTGCGCGGCGGGAAAATCCTTTTGTAACCGGTCGCGAACCTGTTCGGCGGTGTATTGATCCAGCGATGCAAGAGAAACCACTCGTTGTCGCGATGTGTAGAGCTGCCAGAAACGCACCAACAGCCCTCTGAATGCTGACATGTCGCTTTCAGGGGCGTTCTTCAGCCAATCAGGCATGAGCCTTCGTAACAGGGTGTACTCAAGCCTACAGGACAACGTGTCAATGACTGTTCGTGACTTGTCATCCGACGCCACCGGAATAAGCATTCTTTTCAGCAGTCCGGCATCGGCCTTCCAGGCAACCGCCGCTCGGTAAGCGGCTTCGATACCAAGGCATTGCCGACTAAGCTCATCCTCGACAATACGCTCGATGAAATCCTCGTCGATCCGCGCCAGATTGATGGTGATGGACGGTACCGCGCTGCGACTGAAAAACGCCAGAAGCCTTGGCTGATCCGACTCTGCGAGCAGGTTCAGCCATCGGTCTCGGGATCCGGGATACGCAAGCCTGGCATTGAGTTCGAGCTGGAGTGCACTGATGCTTTCAAACTCCATGAGGCCGAGCACCGGAGAACATAGCAGCGGCTTGCCATTGCCGCTCAAGGGCTGCTGGAGGACGAACACATTAGTGAGTTGCAAGGGCGGCTGACTACTGTCGTAAATCAGATAAGGAATGGACACTTCGACGGCCTCGAAACCAAATCGCTCACGAAGCTTGAACAGGGGACGGTCCAGCACTTGCTCAAGCATATCCAGCGCGTTTTTACTCACCTCGCTGGATGTGCGGTGCATGCTCAGGGCAAGTCTGATCAGCCCCTCCTGAATCAGGCGCGAGGCATTAGCCGAAATCACTCTGGAACCGCGCACCCGCAATTGCGAACCATAAAACGCCCTGACCTGATCCAGGTACTCCTTGGCAAAGCTCTGCCGGGCGCGGTTCATTACGTGATCGAGCAATTCCGGCGTCAACCATGACAGATGCATGGCGTAAGCAGAATCAGGTGGATCGACGTACACCTTGCAATCCTCAGGCACCGTGGTCTCGCGATGCCCTGTGACCCGATCCAGAAGCAGCACGGATAAACTCACAACGCTGCCATCGTCATCGCGAAACCACATGCGCTGGGCATCCACGGCACCACTGTGCAATACCGAAAAATATCGATTCAGGAGTCTGCGAGCGCATTCAGAAACGGTTGGGTGAGCATCGAAAATACTGTCGACCCGCATGCGTGCATCACGCAGGTAAGTTGCCCACAGCAGCGGCGCAGCCTCGCTGGCATCCTTGATCTGGATACCCAATGCAGAAATTCTCGAAGGTGAACTGAAGCTGGTCCAGAGCTGCTCGGATCCCGCCAGCGCCTCGCTCCACTGTGTTGTCTCACCGGCGATGACCAGACGTGGGTCAATCAGATACCGAATATCCAGTGCAACCTCGAGGGATACCGAGGCTTGAGCGGGGGACTTGAAGGCAGATTTCAGGATGCCGGCAAGGTTGCGCTTTTGTAGTGCAATCGCTGAATCGGCGAGCCTTATGAGTGGAGTCTTGTTCACCGGGTCCAGCCTCAGGTGAACCGCGCCTTGAGCACGCAACAACTTGTCATCGTCGAGCGATGTGTAGTCAAACATTTCGGTGCGGCCCTCGATACCGGCGAAATGCTCAGCCACCGCGCCTACGCTATTGAACCTTCGTAAGCCGCGTTTAGCGCAATACAGGAAAATATCCGACAGCAGCTCAGAGGTGAATCCGATCAACACGACGCCCGCCAGCTTGAGCGGTTCCGCATCGCGTATCGCGACCGAAACCCGCGACATTTCCAAGCTGCCTGATACTCGCCCATCTGCCTGACACAGAGTCTTGAGTTCAGCATATTCAGCAACGGTGACCGTGCAGTCCTGCCGGGCATTCAGCAAATGATGTCGAAAACAACCGATGTATGCCTGACCGAGCACATCACGACGAGTCATACCGTCCACTACCCAGGTGCGCCAGTAATCATCCAGAAGGTTTTCATAAACACCGGTCAGAGTGCCTGAAACCCGGGTGACCGCTCGCTGCCATGAGCTGGCTGCTTCCCCCGTCAGCTCATTGCCTTCGATGTCCAGCCATTGCTGTCGTATTCCGCTGATCAAAGGCGTGCCACAAAAACCCCGTATTGCAACATCAACGAGCGTCTGCGCACCCAGAATGGCGCCTTTTTGTGTGCCGTTATCAGCCTGTTTGATCTGCGCGATATGGGTGAGCACGTTAAGCTGCGAGCCAGGAAAACGAGTGGCAACCTCTTGCTTCAGAGCTTCGCCCACGGCGGCGCGTAGTGACGGCAAACGCTGCAGGCAACGTGACAGCTGCTCAAGTTGCTGCGCTTGCTGATCGACGATCGAGAGCATCCGGTGACCGGACACATCACCTTCGATGTGCTCGTATTCGAATTGTGCCGGGTCGCCACTTCGCAGACCGAACCGCGCGGTTAACCCGGCCACCAGTTCCTGACGAGTGCTGAATCTCTCTACGCCATTGAGGGGGCTACAGAGATAAACCTCGGGGGTGAGATTCGTGGCGTCGCTGATCAACAATGCGCCCGCCAGCTCAGCGTGTATCAGCCCGTCGTCACCGCGGGACAATCGATCAACCCGCGGCGCGCTCGTCTGGTCGTCCCCGGGCTGGACGAGCAGTTCAAGCCACCGGGCCTGCTGGTCGGTGATGCGCCCGGCTTCAAGCGCATCGGCAATGTCCAGCGGCAAGCGCGAACTGAGCGACCCGGAATAGAACCAGGGTGAATCTGTAGATGACATGACAAGTTCCTTTTGCAATGAGAACCCACCGCCACATAGGGCGATGGGTTGAAAGAGCAAAGGAGCTTATCGGGGGTTAAATCATTGCAGACGGTACATAAAGCAGCGCACGCCCAACTCTGTCGGATCAGGCCTTGTGGTTCTGCTCAACCCAGGCGGCATAGGCATCGATGAAAGTTTGCAGGAAAGGCCTGGTCTGCTCGGACAGGGTTCCCGCCGCATCAAAAAATGAACCGGCGTTGCCCAGGTAAGCTTCGGGCTGTTGCAGGCACGGCACGTTGAGGAACACAAGCGACTGGCGCAAATGATGATTGGCGCCAAACCCTCCAATGGCGCCAGGCGAAGCGCTGATCACGGCACCGGGCTTGCCACTCCAGGCGCTTTTGCCGTACGGACGCGAGCCCACGTCAATAGCATTCTTCAGAGCACCTGGAACCGATCGGTTATATTCCGGCGTCACGAACAGAACGCCGTCGGCCGCGCTGATTTGCTGACGGAACGCCGTGTAGCTTTCAGGGCTTGAAGTAGCCGTGTCGATGTCTTCGTTATAAAGCGGCAAATCGCCGATTTCGACGATCTTCAGTTGCAGGTTGGCCGGAGCCAGATCGGCGAGGGCCAGTGCGATCTTCCGATTGATCGAATCAGCACGCAGACTGCCCACTACCACGGCGATTGAGTAAACCTGACTCATGGATATTTCCTTCAACGTATGAAAAGAGCCATTAGTTATAGATCAAGTCGGGGCCAAGGTGCAGATTGCATTGCCGCGATAGAGCATTAAACATCACAAACAGCATAAAACCCGGCCGAGATTATTTTTTAATCGCGGGAAAACTCCGCGTCCAAACAGCGGTCTACTTCGCTTGATTGCGCACTGCGCACTGCGTTCTGTCCGAGTCATGCAGGATATGAACCCGGCGCTCGATGCGCAGTGTTAGCATGCAACAGTAAACATGCGGTTATCTTCAGAGGTTACAAAGCAAATGGCTTCAATCAAGGTTGGACAATTTCATGCACGCGATGCCGAAGGCCGTGTTTATTCGGTGCATGAGTTCCGGGAGCAACTGTCTGAAGCTAGTGGCACGGAGCCTGTTTCAATCTACAAACTGGCGATTGGAGACCGCGTCAACCATCTGGGTGGCGATGAGTTTCAGTTGGTCCAGTCCGGTATTACCATGACGCGTACGTCCTGATAGCACGAGCGCCGTTCTTACGATCGCTTGAGATGTGCAGGGGATTGCTGTGTGCCCTGACACAGGGCTGTTGTGAAGCAAACATTGGACCTGTAGGAGCTGCCGAAGGCTGCGATCGCGGTGTGTCAGGATGGATGCTTCGCAGCCTTCGGCAGCTCCTACAGAAAACGCGTTTCAATCCAGTAGATTGCATTCTGTTTGATAAGAGCAGCTTTAGTTGCGATCAAACCATTGCATCCACAACATCTGCGCAGTCAGAACGCCCACCTCCAGGCTAAAGCCTGGTCCTACAGGGTCGGTCAACTGAGCAACAGATACCAGAAGATCGCGGACTCACGGGTCTGAGGATCGATGGCGCGGTATCGCAGATGATCTACCCCACCGACAACGAATCCATATCGCTCATATAACCGGCAAGCCGCAAGGTTGTTGTTCTGGGTTTCCAGCATGATGCCTGGCAGATCCTGCTTGCGCGTCCAGAACTGCGCCACATCCAGCAATGCCCTCGCCACACCGTGACGGCGCGCTGATGCATCGACAGCCAATTCATCGACGTGCGCATAACCGTTCCAGTGGCGACTCAGGACCATGTGTCCGACGGCGCGCTCGCCCAGCCAGGCAACCATCACCGTACTGTCGGCGGCGTCCCGATAGTCGCAGAACTCCTGAGAGTCGATGCCATAGTTTTTGCTGTAGGGCTCGACCGCTTCGACCTGCCATTGATCAACACTCAGCCCCACTTGCACCGCCGCATAACCACTGACGGTGAATGTGAATTCGCTGTTGAGGATGTAGTCCTCGAAGCATTCGTCTGCAACGCGAATACTCAGTGCCGGATTAGCCAAAGTCGTGAGTCCATTCAGTTGCCAATGAATCGGTCGAGCGGTGTGTTACGCCTGTCGGGCAGCGGCTGCGGCTTCCTGCAACTGCACCCACAACGCCGGGGCACCAGCAGCCTTGGCGATGGCCGCCATACGCACGTCATGCTCAGCGAGGTCTTTTTCACTTGCACGGATGACACGGCATGGCTGACGGTCAGCTGGCAAACGACGAATTTCGGTCGCCGTATTACCTGAACCTTCACCCGACCCGTTGCCGTCACTGGCGTTACCAGCCAAGGACAGGCTGGTCTGGCCGCCAGTCATGGTCAGATAAACGTCAGCAAGAATCTCGGAGTCGAGCAAAGCGCCGTGCAATTCACGGCCCGAGTTGTCGACGCCATAACGTTTGCACAACGCATCGAGGCTGTTGCGCTGACCCGGGTGACGCTCGCGAGCCATCATCAAGGTGTCGAGCACGGTGCAGTGCTGAGTGATATCAGCCCTGTCCTGCTGACCGATCAAGGCAAATTCGTTGTTGATGAAGCCAACGTCGAACGCCGCGTTATGAATGATCAGTTGCGCGCCTTTGATGAATTCGAAGAACTCATCCGCGACTTCGGCGAAGCGCGGCTTGCCGACCAGAAATTCGTTGGTGATACCGTGGACGCCGATAGCGCCTTCATCACTTTCCCGGTCTGGTTGCAGATAAACATGGAAATGCCGCCCGGTCAGGCGACGGCCCATCAGTTCGACGCAACCAATCTCGATTACCCGGTGACCATCGGTGACCGGCATACCGGTCGTTTCGGTGTCGAGTACAACGCTACGCATGTTTGATGCCTCTTACTTCATCCACACCACGGTTAGCCAACTGGTCGGCCCGCTCGTTGCCGGCGTGACCAATGTGGCCGCGCACCCATTTCCAGGTCACGGTGTGGCGATTGACTTGTTCATCCAGCAGTTTCCAGAGATCGGCATTCTTGACCGGCTCCTTGGCAGCCGTCTTCCAGCCGCGCTTCTTCCAGTTGACCATCCACTCGGTGATGCCTTTCATCACGTACTGCGAGTCGGTCACCAGCAGAACTTCGCAGGGACGCTTGAGCTCTTCCAGGCCTCGAATCGCGCCCAGCAGCTCCATGCGGTTATTGGTGGTATTGGCTTCGCCGCCCCACAGTTCCTTTTCAACGCCCTTGCAGACCAGCAACGCGCCCCAGCCGCCAGGCCCGGGGTTGCCCTTGCAGGCGCCATCAGTGAACAGTTCAACGGTATCGCTCATTACAAACATCCAGAATGGGTTGGCTTTGCTATTCAGGCTCGCACGTGTCGCGATTGACCTTGGCCATGGGCAGCGGGATCAGCTTGCCCATCGGCTCGCGGCGTAATTCCCGCAAAGGTCGCAATCCTACCACCAGCTTGCGTGCAACTAATAAATAGAAGCCACCGCCGGGGCTTTGCCAGCCATCGCCAAGACGCTCAAGACCGGAAAGACGGGCTTGCCAGCTCGCGGAAGCAAGCGGCGGACGATAGCACCCGAAGCGGCGCTTCTCCAGTGCGAAGCCCAGCAAATTCAGCCAGTCGGCGACCCTTGACGGGGAAATGCAGCGCGCTTTGTGCAACGCATCCTTGGCAAAAACATGGCGCAACCCCCAGGCGCTCCAGGGGTTGATACCCACGATCAACAGATGCCCGCCGGGCCGCACGCTGCTGGCCGCCTCGCGTAACAATCCGTGAGGCGACAGGCAGAAATCCAGACCGTGCTGCATGACCACAACATCGGCAGCATGCTCACTGAGCGGCCAGGCCTGCTCTTCACAGACAATCTCAACGCCCGGCAGAGGTGCGCCCAGGCGCACATTGCGCTGAACCTGGTGTGCCGCAGGCGGGGTTTCGGCCGAAGGGCCGTAATGCACCAGATAGCCACCAAAAAAGCGCCCGAGTTCTTCTTCCAGAATGCGTCGCTCTTCCTGCAATAAAAGCTGGCCCAACGGGCCTGACAGCCAGTCGCGTGCCGAACTGATCAGCGCCAGCCACTCAGGATCAGCCTGCGCGAATGCTTCATCTGTCATGTGTGATCCTCGCATCGAGCGTCATCAGACTCTAAGATGCCTTATTGTTTCCAGCTAAGCGAACTGCGCCATGATACAGATTGATGCCCTGCCGGCTTTTACCGACAACTACATCTGGTTGTTACAAGATCCTTCCAGCAAACGCTGTGCGGTAGTGGATCCGGGCGACGCTGCGCCGGTCATCGAATGGCTGGAGCAACATCCGGACTGGACCCTGAGCGACATCCTGATCACTCACCATCATCACGACCATGTCGGCGGCGTCGCGCAGCTTAAACAGCTCACCAGCGCCCAGGTATCCGGTCCAGCGACAGAAAAAATTCCTGCGCGAGACATCAGCCTTGTCGATAAGGATCGGATCAACGTGCTTGGACTGGATTTCGAAGTCATCCTCGTTCCTGGTCACACTCTTGGCCACATCGCGTTTTACCACGCCAGGCCAGAGAAGCCGTTGCTGTTCTGTGGTGACACATTGTTTGCGGCGGGCTGTGGACGCCTGTTCGAGGGCACACCGGTACAAATGCACCAGTCGCTGGGCCGTCTCAACGACCTGCCGGACGACGCGCTGGTGTACTGCACCCACGAATACACACTGAGCAATCTGCGTTTCGCACAAGCGGTCGAACCGCACAACACCCATATTGCAGAGCGTCTGACGCAAGTGACGCAATGGCGAAGTGAAAATCGCATAAGCCTGCCATCAAATCTGGCACTGGAACGTCTCACAAACCCATTCATTCGTACCAGTGAAACATCTGTTAAACAAAAAGCAGACGAACGGACCGGGACCGATAATCAGTCGCCAAGCGAGATTTTTGCTGCCTTGAGGGCTTGGAAGGACACGTTCTAAAAAGCGCGTTCTTGAGCACAAAATCGTTGAAAGGTTGACCATTGGCAGGTGGGTTTCTAGAATCGCCCGACATTTTCGCCTGGAACTATCTCCCAGCCAATGTCGTCATCTATACGCAGAACCATTAATTCAGACGCATTGACCCGGTTAGCTCAGGCTATTGCCGTAGCCGTGAGCGCCACGCTTGCCGGCTGCCAGACCACTAGCCACGTCGAACCCAGCAGTAGCCACCGCACGCCCAATCTGGCTGCGGGCATCAAGCAAAAGCCGATCTTTCTCTCTCATAAACCTGCCCCACTCGCGCCCCCGCAAGATGTCTGGGAGCGCATGCGTCAGGGTTTCCAGTTGCAACAAGGCAACGGTCTTAACCCTCGCATTGACCAACAACGCCTCTGGTTCGCCAACAACCCGTCGTTCCTCGAGAACGCAGGCGAACGCGGCAGCCTGTACATGCATTACATCGTTGAACGCCTCGAAGAGCGCAATATGCCACTGGAACTGGCGCTGCTTCCGGTCATCGAAAGCGCCTACAACCCCATGGCAGTTTCTCGCAGCCAGGCAGTAGGTCTGTGGCAGTTCATCCCGTCTACCGGGCGTTATTTCAATCTGCGTCAAACCAGTTTCTACGACGGCCGCCGTGACATTCAGGCATCCACCGTTGCTGCACTGGATTACCTGACGCGCCTGCACGACATGTTCAACGGCGACTGGCTTCTGGCTCTGGCGGCTTATAACGCGGGTGAAGGCACGGTCAGCCGCGCGATTGAGCGTAACGACAAGCTTGGCCTGCCAACCGACTACTGGAATTTGCCCCTCCCGCAGGAAACCAAGGACTACGTGCCCAAGCTGCTGGCGCTGTCCCAGGTGGTGCTTGCACCCGAAGCCTACGGCGTAAACCTGAATCCTATCGCCAACGAACCGTATTTCGACGTTGTGGAACTGAACCAGCGCGTCGACCTGTCCAAGGTCGCCGCGATGGCCAACATCGACGAAGACGAGCTGATCCAGCTCAATCCCGCTTTCAAGAAACGCATGACCATCGACGGCCCCAAACATCTGCTGGTGCCAACGGCCAAGACGCAATTGCTGACCGCCAGCCTGTCGAACATGAAACCTCAGGAGTTGGTGGACTGGCAGCAGTACCGGGTCCGCAAGGGCGACACACTGGCCAGCCTCGCCAGCCGCTATCAGGTTTCAGTCGATTCGCTGAAGCGCACCAACGGGCTGTCCGGCAACAATTTGCGTCTGGGGCAATCGTTGAGTATTCCGACCCAGCCGGGCATGACGCCTTCAAAACCTGTGTTCGAAGAGCTGGCGCGTAACGAAAAACCAGCTCGCAGCAAGAATTACACGGTCAAGAGCGGTGAAAACCTGTCAATCATCGCCAAGGCGAACAAGGTCGACGTCAAGGATCTGCAGCGCTGGAACAAGCTTTCCGGACAGAACCTGAAGGTCGGTCAGACGCTGGTTTTGCAGGACAACAGTGTGAAAGCCAAGAGCACGGCGACCGCCAGTGCAGTACCGGCTGACAAGAAGTCCATGCAGTACAAGATCCAGAAAGGCGACTCGATGTACCTGGTTGCCAAGCGCTTCAACGTAGAGATGCAACATCTCAAACGCTGGAACCCGCGCAGCGGTTCGGCACTCAAGCCAGGCCAGACGCTGACTGTTTATCTGCCGCATTGATGCATCCTCTAGCCCGCCTCGGACCACCCTCCGGGCGGGTAAGCAATGCTGTATCAAGCTTCACTCGAAACCTGTGGGGGCGGATAAAGTCGCCGCAGATGTCAGGGATATCGCGTCCAGCCTTATCGCGGGCAAGCCTCGCTCCCACAAGTCATCTCCCCCGCAAACGTCTCGCTCAACTGCAACCCTTTTTCCTGTCGATACAAGCTGTTACTGTTGACGACCCAAAAGCCCAAGCCGTCTGGATCGTGATACGTCCCTTCCTGCTCATCATCAGCCTGGCCTTGAGCTTTCCCGTCTACGCGGCCATCAGCGAGAGTCATGGCTACGCGCAGTTCGGTGTCCTCAAGTATCCAGCCAGCTTTACGCATTTCGACTGGGTAAATCCCGAGGCGCCGAAGGGTGGCACCTTGCGAATGATGGCTTTCGGTTCATTCGACACGCTCAACCCTTACACTTTCAAGGGCAGCAGCCCGATTTCAACGGCCAACTTCCTGCAATACGGCATCAATGAGCTCAACGAGCCATTGATGGTGGGCACCGGGCAATACGATCCTTCCGGCGACGAACCGACGTCAAGCTATGGCCTGATCGCGCAAAGTGTCGAGTTCAGTGAGGATCGCAGCTGGGTAGTCTTCAACATCCGCCCGCAAGCCCGCTTCCATGACGGCAAGCCAATCACGGCCTATGACGTTGCGTTCTCCTATCGCACCCTGCTCAAAGACGGCCATCCCCAGTACCGCACTGCCCTGCAGGAAGTGCAGCGGGTCGACATTCTCAATCGCCACCGTATTCGCTTCGTCTTCAAACGCACCGGCAACCCCCTGTTGATCCTGCGTTTGGGCGAATTGCCGGTGCTGCCGCAACACTATTGGAAAGACCGTGACTTCAAGGCCACGACATTCGAGCCGCCACTGGGCAGTGGGCCTTATCGGATTACAAAGGTGCAACCCGGTCGCCAACTGGTCTTCGAAAGGGTGAAGGACTACTGGGGCAAGGATCTGCCGGTCAATCGCGGCAAGTACAACTTTGATCGGGTTGAAGTCGAGTTCTACCGCGACAGCGACGTCGCCTTCGAGGCATTTAAAGCAGGCGAGTTCGACATCTACATCGAGCATCAGGCCAAGAACTGGTCCACAGGCTACAACTTCCCGGCTGTAGCCAATGGCCAGGTGATCAAGGCACAGATAGAGCACAAGATTCCGACCCAGACTCAGGGCCTGTTCATGAACACCCGGCGCGCAATGTTCGCCGACGCCCGGGTGCGTGAAGCACTGGGACTGATGTTCAACTTTGAATGGACCAATCGCACCCTGTTCAGCGATGCCTATTCGCGCACCACGAGTTACTACCCCAACAGCGAGTTTTCCGCGACGGGTCTGCCTACCGGTGCCGAATGGTTGCTGCTATCAGCTTATCGCGAGCAATTGCCGCCAAGCCTGTTCACCCAGCCGTTCACCGTGTCGAAAACCGACGGCGGCGGCATCCCCCGTGAAACCCTGCGTAAAGCGCTGAAGCTGTTTGGCGAAGCAGGCTGGAAGCTCTCGGACCACGGACTGGTGAACGCCAAGGACCAGCAAATGCGCTTTGAGATCCTGCTGGTCAACCCAAGCCTTGAGCGTATCCAGCAGCCGTTTATTGAAGACTTGCGCCGGATCGGCGTTGACGCCCGCTTACGTACGGTCGACCGTGCCCAATACAAGCAGCGGCTGGACCAGTTCGATTTCGACATGATCAGCATGACCTTGACGCAAACCCTTAGCCCCGGCCTGGAGCAGTGGCAGTATTTCCACTCGAGCCAGGCCGCCATCAAGGGCAGCAAGAATTACGCGGGCGTGGCCAGTCCGGTGGTCGACGGACTGCTCAATCAACTACTCGCCGCGCAGACACGGGACTCGCAAGTGGCAGCCGCGCGCGCGCTGGATCGAGTCCTGCTGTCTCAGCACTACATGATCCCCAACTGGTACTTGAACAATCATCGCCTGGCGTACCGCAACCGGTTCGCCATGGTCACCACCCCGCCCTATACCCTGGGTTTGCGTGCGTGGTGGATAAAGCCTCTGGAGAAGACCCAATGAACCCGTTGCGTTCCCTGCTCAAGCAGGCTGGCGGCCTGTTGCTGGTCGGCATTGCCTGCACCGCCCAGGCTGCGCCCCAGCACGCCCTGACGCTGTATGACGAAGCGCCGAAGTACCCGGCCAACTTCAAGCACTTTGACTATGTGAATCCAGATGCGCCCAAGGGCGGCACCATTCGCCAGGCAGGCTTTGGCAGCTTCGACAGCCTCAACCCGTTTATCAACAAGGGCGCGCCCGCTGAAGACCTTGGCCTGATCTACGACACACTGGCCCGTTCCAGCCTGGACGAGCCGCTTACCGAATACGGCCTGATCGCGGGCAAGATCGAAAAAGCGCCGGACAACACCTGGGTGCGCTTCTACCTGCGCCCCGAGGCACGCTTCCATGACGGCCACCCCATCCGTGCCGAAGACGTGGAGTTCACCTTCAACACCCTCATCAAGGACGGCGCCCCGATGTACCGCGCCTATTACGCAGGCGTCGAGAAGGTGGTCGTCGAGGACCCGCTGCGGGTGCTGTTCAAATTCAAGGATAGCCACAGTCGCGAGTTGCCGTTGATCCTTGGCCAGTTACCGGTACTGCCCAAGCACTTCTGGGCCACTCGCGAGTTCAACAAAGGCAACCTTGAACTCCCGCTGGGCAGCGGCCCTTACAAAGTCGCCGAGGTTAAAGCCGGGCGCTCGGTGCGCTACGAACGGGTGAAGGATTATTGGGCCAAAGACCTGCCGGTCAACCGTGGCCAGTACAACTTTGACGTGATGAACTACGACTACTATCGCGACAGCGACGTGGCGTTGCAGGCACTGAAAGCCGGTCAATACGACTATCGCCTGGAAAATACCGCGAAGAACTGGGCCGCGGCCTACGACATCCCGGCCGTGCGCGAAGGTCGGTTGATCAAGGAAGAGCTGCCCAACGGCAACCCGCAGGGTATGCAGGGCTTCGCAATGAATTTACGCCGCCCGGTGTTCCAGGACCCGAAAGTGCGTGAGGCGCTGACCCTGCTGTTCGATTTCGAATGGACCAACAGACAGTTGTTCAACGGCTCCTATACTCGCACCAAAAGCTACTTCGACAACTCCGAAATGGCCTCCAGCGGCCTCCCCTCTGGTGAGGAGCTGAAACTGCTCGAACCTTTGCGCGGCAAGATTCCTGATCAAGTGTTCACGGATGAGTTCGTGCTGCCAACCACCGACGGCAGCGGCATGATTCGGCCGCAAATGCGCCGTGCTTATCAGTTGCTGCAAGAAGCCGGCTGGCGCATCAAGGACGACCATATGACCGATGCGCAAGGCAACCCGGTCAAGCTGGAGTTCCTGATGGCGCAGACTGCCTTTGAGCGGGTCATGCTGCCTTACAAGCGCAACCTCAAGGACCTTGGTATTGAACTGACCATCCGCCGCGTGGATGTGGCCGAGTACATGAACCGCTTGCGCTCGCGGGACTTCGACATGATTGTCAGCAGTTTTCCGCAATCTTCATCGCCGGGTAACGAGCAACGTGAGTTCTTTCATTCGGTCAGCGCCGACCGCACCGGCAGCCGCAATTTCATGGGCCTCAAAGATCCGGCAGTCGATACCCTGGTGGACGGCCTGATCAACGCAGACTCCCGGGAAAGCCTGATCGCCCATACCCGTGCCCTGGACCGCGTGCTGCTGTGGGGCTTCTACATGGTGCCCAACTGGCATATCAAAAGCTGGCGGATCGTTTACTGGGATCACCTGGCGCATCCGCAGGCGAAAGCCCTGTCGGATATCGGCCTGTCCAACTGGTGGGTAAAACCGGATGTGAAACCTGCACCGCCGCAGCAGCCGGCACCCGATGCAGACGCCGAGAAGGAGGAGCGCTGACATGCTGGCTTATATCCTGCGGCGCCTGCTGCTGATCATCCCGACGCTGTTCGGCATCCTGTTGATCAACTTTGTGATCATTCAGGCAGCCCCTGGCGGGCCGGTAGAGCAAATGATCGCCAAGCTCGAAGGCTTCGAGGGCGCCACCACCCGAATCGCTGGCGGCGGCTCAGAAGTCTCGGTGGCCGGTTCCAACTACCGCGGGGCCCAAGGCCTAGACCCGGCCCTGGTGAAAGAAATCGAAAAGATGTACGGCTTTGACAAGTCAGCGCCGGAACGTCTGTGGATCATGATCAAGAACTACGCCCATCTGGATTTCGGCGACAGCTTCTTCCGTGACGCCAAGGTCGTCGACCTGATCATCGAAAAGATGCCGGTGTCCATTTCCCTCGGGTTATGGAGCACGCTGATCATGTACCTGGTGTCGATCCCGCTGGGGATCGCCAAAGCCACCCGACATGGCAGCCACTTCGACGTCTGGACCAGCTCGGCAATCATCGTCGGGTACGCGATCCCGGCCTTCCTGTTCGCCATCCTGCTGATCGTGCTGTTTGCCGGAGGCAGTTACTTCGACTGGTTCCCGTTGCGCGGCCTGACCTCGAACAATTTCGACGAGCTGAGCGCGGGCGGCAAGATTCTCGATTATTTCTGGCACCTGGTGCTGCCAGTTACCGCACTGGTGATCGGCAACTTCGCGACCATGACCCTGTTGACCAAAAACAGTTTTCTCGACGAGATCGGCAAGCAGTACGTGACGACCGCGAAGGCCAAGGGTCTGAGCAACAATCGCGTTCTCTACGGCCACGTGTTCCGCAACGCAATGCTGCTGGTGATTGCCGGTTTCCCGTCGGCGTTCATCGGTATTTTCTTTACCGGTTCACTGCTGGTGGAAGTGATTTTCTCCCTCGACGGCCTGGGCCTGATGAGTTTCGAAGCCGCCATCAACCGCGACTATCCCGTGGTGTTCGGTACGTTGTTTATCTTCACCCTGCTGGGGCTGGTGGTGAAACTGATCGGGGACATCACCTACACCCTGGTGGACCCGCGCATCGACTTCGAAAGCAGGAAACATTGATATGAAGTTGTCTCCTCTGAATCGCCGACGCTTCGAGCGTTTCAAGGCCAACAAGCGCGGCTGGTGGTCGCTGTGGCTGTTCCTGATCCTCTTCGTTCTGAGCCTGGGCGCGGAACTGATCGCCAATGACAAACCACTGGCCATTCGATACGACGGCGCGTGGTACTTCCCGGTGCTGGAACGCTATCCGGAAACCACCTTTGGTGGCGAATTCCCCCTGGAAGCCAATTACAAAAGCCCCTACATCAAGGAACTGCTTGAGGCCAAAGGCGGCTGGACGTTGTGGGCACCGATCCCGTTCAGCTACCAGAGCATCAATTACGACCTGAAAGTCCCGGCCCCTGCCCCGCCCTCCGCGGAAAACCTGCTCGGTACGGACGATCAGGGTCGGGACGTGCTTGCCCGGGTGATCTACGGCTTCCGGATTTCGGTGCTGTTCGCCCTGACCTTGACGATACTCAGCTCGATCATCGGCGTCATCGCCGGTGCTTTGCAGGGGTTTTACGGCGGCTGGGTGGATCTGGTCGGGCAACGCTTTCTGGAAGTCTGGTCCGGGTTACCGGTGCTGTATCTGCTGATCATCCTGGCTAGCTTCGTGCAGCCCAACTTCTGGTGGTTGCTGGGCATCATGCTGCTGTTTTCCTGGATGAGCCTTGTGGATGTGGTGCGGGCCGAGTTCCTGCGTGGGCGCAATCTGGAGTACGTACGCGCAGCCCGTGCACTGGGCATGGAAAACGGCGCGATCATGTTCCGCCATATCCTGCCCAACGCCATGGTCTCGACCATGACCTTCATGCCGTTTATCCTCACCGGCGCCATCGGTACCCTGACCGCGCTGGACTTCCTTGGCTTTGGCCTTCCGGCCGGGTCGCCGTCACTGGGCGAACTGGTTGCCCAAGGTAAATCCAACCTGCAAGCCCCATGGCTGGGCATCAGCGCGTTCGCGGTACTGGCCCTGATGTTGAGCCTGCTGGTGTTCATCGGCGAATCCGCCCGCGATGCTTTCGACCCAAGGAAATGAAATGAACAATGACAATCTGATCGAGATCCGCGATCTGGCCGTCGAGTTCGTGTCCGGCGAAGGCTGTCAGCGCGTGGTCGAAGGCATCAATTTTGACATTCGCCGGGGCGAAACCCTGGCGCTGGTGGGTGAGAGTGGCTCCGGCAAATCAGTCACCGCGCACTCGATTCTGCGCCTGCTGCCCTACCCGCTGGCTCGCCACCCGAGCGGCACCATTCGCTACGCCGGTCAGGACCTGTTGACCCTGGACGAGAGAAAGCTGCGCAAGATTCGCGGCAATCGAATCGCGATGATCTTCCAGGAACCGATGACTTCGCTCAATCCATTGCAGTCGATCGAGAAGCAGATCAACGAAGTTCTCGGTCTGCACAAAGGCCTGACCGGCAAGGAAGCGACCCGCCGCACCCTTGAGCTGCTGGAGCTGGTAGGCATTCCGGACCCCGTGAAACGCCTGAAAGCCCTGCCTCATGAGTTATCGGGCGGCCAACGGCAACGGGTGATGATCGCCATGGCGCTGGCCAATGAGCCGGAGCTGCTGATTGCCGACGAGCCCACCACTGCGCTGGATGTGACGGTACAGCTGAAAATCCTCGAATTGCTCAAGGAATTACAGTCGCGTCTGGGCATGGCTTTGCTGCTGATCAGCCATGATTTGAACGTTGTAAAGCAAATAGCCAACCGCGTATGTGTCATGCAGCGCGGTTGCATCGTCGAACAAGCGTCCTGTGACGAATTGTTTCGTTCGCCCCAGCATCCGTATACCAAAATCCTGCTCAGCGCAGAGCCCAGTGGCGGCCCGGCAGCCAACCCGGCTGGCGCACCGCTGCTGGAAGTTGAGGATCTGCGGGTCTGGTTTCCGATCAAGAAAGGTCTGTTCAAAAGGACCGTTGATCACGTCAAGGCTGTGGACGGCATCCACTTCAGTCTGCCCAAAGGGCAGACGCTGGGGATTGTGGGTGAAAGCGGCTCGGGCAAATCGACGTTGGGCCTGGCGATTCTTCGCCTGATCGGTAGCCAGGGTGTCATACGTTTTCAGGGCGAGACGCTAGACTGCCTGTCGCAGCAACAGATTCGTCCGTTGCGTCGACAGATGCAGGTGGTTTTTCAGGACCCGTTTGGCAGCCTGAGCCCGCGTATGTCAGTCGGTGAAATCGTCGGCGAAGGCCTGCGAATCCACCGCATGGGCACGGCGGCCGAGCAGGAAACGGCGATTATCGAAGCGCTGAGAGAGGTAGGACTGGATCCGGAAACCCGGCACCGCTACCCTCACGAGTTCTCCGGTGGGCAACGGCAGAGAATCGCCATTGCCCGGGCACTGGTACTGAAACCGGCGCTGATTCTGCTGGACGAGCCCACTTCGGCGCTCGACCGGACAGTGCAGCGTCAGGTAGTCGAGCTACTGCGCTCGCTGCAAACCAAGTACAACCTGACGTATTTGTTTATCAGCCATGACCTGGCTGTCGTCAAAGCCCTCAGCCACCAATTGATGGTGGTCAAGCAGGGTCAAGTGGTCGAACAGGGTGATGCGCAAGAAATCTTTGCCGCACCGCAACATTCTTATACACAGCAGTTGCTGGAAGCCGCCTTTTTGGCACCAGTAGCTGTCGATTAACCTGAAGAGGAACAACACATGGGTTTTCTCGCCGGTAAGCGCGTCCTGATCGTCGGTGTCGCTAGCAAACTGTCCATCGCATCCGGCATCGCTGCCGCCATGCATCGCGAGGGTGCAGAGCTTGCCTTCACCTACCAGAACGACAAACTCAAAGGTCGCGTCGAAGAATTCGCCGCTGGCTGGGGCTCGGGCCCTGAGCTGTGCTTCCCTTGTGACGTAGCCAGTGACGAAGAAATCGCCAAGGTCTTCGAAGACCTGAGCAAGAAGTGGGACGGCCTGGATGTGATCGTTCACTCCGTTGGCTTCGCTCCAGGCGACCAGCTGGATGGCGACTTCACTGAAGCCACCACCCGTGACGGTTTCCGTATCGCTCACGACATCAGCGCCTACAGCTTCGTGGCACTGGCCAAAGCCGGTCGCGAGATGATGAAAGGCCGCAATGGCAGCCTGCTGACTCTGTCGTATCTGGGCGCCGAGCGCACCATGCCGAACTACAACGTGATGGGCATGGCCAAGGCCAGTCTGGAAGCCGGTGTACGTTATCTGGCAGGCAGCCTGGGCCCGGACGGCACTCGCGTCAACGCGGTATCGGCTGGTCCGATTCGTACGTTGGCGGCTTCGGGTATCAAGAACTTCCGTAAGATGCTGGCTGCGAACGAAGCGCAAACTCCGCTGCGTCGTAACGTGACCATTGATGAAGTCGGCAACGCTGGCGCGTTCCTGTGTTCGGACCTGGCGTCCGGCATCAGTGGCGAAATCATGTATGTGGATGGTGGTTTCAACACTACCGCTATGGGCAATATCGAAGAGTAATCTTCGAGTACGCCTGTGAAAAAGCCCGCAGCTTGTGAGAGTTGCGGGCTTTTTTTGTGGCGGTATATCCGTTATCGCGGTGATGGCTAATATTGGTTGCGCCCTTACGGCGCCTCACTTTTGGGGCCCAAAAGTAAGCAAAAGGCTCTTGCCCCACCACTTGGTGCCTCGCTGTCGCTCGGCATGCCCGTAATCCGACATTGCTGCGTGGCGCCGCCGCCACCGGCCATCCATGGCCTGAGGCGGCTAAACCGGCATCCCTGCCGGTTTGCCCCACACAGCAATGTCGAATTCCGGCCGGCGTGGTTTAACGGGGCGCCTAAAGTCAAAATCAAAAGCAGAGCAGAGCAGATCAAAAGCAGAGCGAAAAACAGCAGGATCGCCTCGGACCGGTAGGAGCGAACTTGTTCGCGAGACGTCAGCACAGCCAGCACAATATCGTCTGACACACTGCATCGCAGCCTTCGGCAGCTCCTACAGAATATCGGTAAGCTCACACAATCAGGTCGGCTTTCAGGCCGCCGCGCCTTTGATTTTGATCTGAGGCGCCCCGTTAACCACGCTGGCCGAACGCAGATTCTGAACCGTGGGCAACCCGGCAAGGATGCCGGGTTAGCCGCACCGGGCCATGGATGGCCCATTGCGGCGGCCCACGGTTCAGGATCTGCGGGCGGGTACACCGAGCACCAGCGAGGTGCCGAGTGGTGGGGCAAGAGCCTTTTGCTTACTTTTGGGCTCCTTTCAAAAGTGAGGCGCTGTAAAAGCGCAACCAGTTTCAGCCGTTATCCCAACAACGGATATGTACGCAAAACAAATGATCAGGCCCCACCTTCAGCCTGATTCCTCTCCCCCATCTTCTTGCTACGCTTCTCCAGCACCAGATAAACCACAACCGCAATAACCAGCGGCAGCAGAAAGTAAATCGCCCGATAGCCAATCAGCGCCGCTAGCAAGGTGCCTTTCGAGAACTCATCCTGCAACAAGGTCATGAAGACCGTTTCCAGCACCCCAAGCCCCGCCGGGATATGCGTGATCACACCAGCGATGCTGCTGATCAACAACACCCCAAGGATGGCTGGATAGAACGCCTTGTCCGGCAGCAGGGTATAAATCACCAACGCCATCAGCGACCAGTTCAGCGCGCCGAGACTGGCCTGCAGCAGCGCCTGCTTCATCGATGGCAGGGTGATCTCCTGCTTGCGAATGGTCCACGAGCGACGCTTTGAAAACCGGCAAGCCAGTAAATAAGCACCCGACACCGCCAACAAAGCAAAGCCGATCAACCGCAGCGTTCCCGTACCTACCGCCCATTCCTTGGGCAGCTCCAGAAAGCCCATGGCAAAAACGCCACCTGCCAGAATCATGTAACCCAACCAATTGGTGATCAGGCTCAGACTCAACACACGAGTAATAGTCGGCACATCCAGTCCAAGCCGGGAATACAGGCGATAACGCAACGCAATCCCGCCGACCCACGAACTGAGGTTCAGGTTGAACGCATAACAGACAAACGCCACCGGTACGATCTGTTTGATCGCCAGCTTGTGCCCGGTATAAAACCGTGCCAACACATCGAAACAGCAGTACGTGAGGTAGCTGCACAGCGCAATCACGACACCTAATGCCAGGGTGCTGAGCTTGTAGGACTGCAACGCCTGCTTCACTTCCTGCCAATCGAGGTTCTTGACCAGCAGGAACAACAACACCGGCACCGCGATAAAGAAGAACAGGTTAAAGGCACGCTTGGCCCACTTCCATTTGTTGCTTTGTTTCTCTTTTTCTTTTGGCTGATCCGAAGACGCCTCATAAGCCTGACTCATAGCGACTTCTCCTGATCCGATTGCAGGCTGGACTTCAATTGCTCTGTGACGCTGCTTTTCTCATTTTCAACAACGCTCGCTTCAGGAATTACATCCGCAGCCCGCAACGGTTTGAGCCTCATGCCATGGGCCGGAAACAAGCCAGCGATCGCCGGGAAGTGACGCAGGAAGTGAAAACTCAGGAAGATCATCGGCGCACGCCACCATTGACCGCGTGCCGCGCCTCTCAGGTTCATTTCTTTACTGTGGGCCGCAGCGAGTCCGGTCAAATGCTCGTGCAGATGCTGATTGAGCTGTTGATCGCGGATGAACAGGTTCACTTCAAGATTCAGCGCAAGGCTCAGCGGGTCCAGGTTACTGGAGCCGACGGTGGACCACTCACGGTCAATCAGAGCCACTTTGCCGTGCAGCGCACGCTGGGTGTATTCGTGGATTTTCACCCCGTCACGCAATAAGTAGGTGTATGTCAGCCGCGAGCAGACACGCACGAACGGCATGTCCGGCTGGCCTTGCAGAATCAGGGTGACCTTGACGCCACGGCGCGCAGCATTTCGCAACTCACGCAGGAAGCGGTAGCTGGGGAAGAAGTAGGCGTTAGCGATGGTGATCCGCTGGGTTGCATTACGAATCGCCAGCAAATACTGCTCTTCAATATCAGTTGTGTGCTCCTCGTTGTCGCGCTCACACAACAGCATTCGCGCACTGCCCGCGTGCTGGGTCGCTACGCGCAGCGCCGGGACTTTGGCTCGCACACCTTCACTCAACAGGCGCATGGCGGACTTGTGAATATCGCCGACGATAGGGCCACGAACCAGGACTGCATAATCCTGCTTGGCAGTCAGACCGGTATCACTCATGTGATCAACGCTGTAGTTAATGCCGCCAATGAAGGCCAGCTCACCGTCGATAACCACGACTTTTCGGTGCAGACGCCGGAACAGGTTGGTGCGCATGCCCATCAGGCGCGGACGCGGATCAAACAGCTGAATATGAACACCCGCAGCCAGCATCCGGCCGACAAATGACTTGCTGAGATCCGAAGTCCCGTAATCGTCCACGGTCACCACGACGTAAGCGCCGTTGCTAGCAGCCTCAATGAGCGCTTGCTGGAGCGCCTCCCCGATCCGGTCTTCGAAAATGATGAAGGTTTCCAGCAGCACTTCTTTGCGCGCCGCGCGAATGCATTCGAAGACGCGGGTGAAATAGTCTTCGCCGTTGATCAGCAACTCAACCGAATTGCCCTCTTGCCAGTGCCCGTGGTTATTCGCCTGATCACTCATAAGGTTAACTCCACTGCCAGCGGCGCATGATCTGAAAGGTGTGACCACGGACGATTGGACAAGACTTTGGGTCGATTGCTCGTGGCATTGCGTACGTAAATGCGGTCAAGCCGAAGCAACGGCCAGCGCGCGGGAAAACTTTTAGCGGAGACGCCGAAGTGCTGAACGAAAACTTCGTGCAGCCCGGTGCCATCCAGCGCCGCATCGGCGCGCTGACGCCAGTCGTTGAAATCCCCGGCTACGATCACCGCCTCGCCCTCCGGTAACCGGGCCAGCAATTCAGCGAGCAGCTTCAGTTGCTGCTGGCGATGATTTTCCCGCAGCCCAAGGTGCACGCAGATGGCATGCACGTGACCGTGATGGGGAACATCCAGCACGCAGTGCAACAAGCCGCGCTCTTCTGTGCCATGGATCGAGATGTCGAGGTTCTCGTGGTAGCTGATCGGGTACTTGGACAGCAGCGCGTTGCCATGGTGGCCGTGGGGATAGACCGCGTTGCGGCCATAGGCGAAATCACCCCACATGCTGTCCGCCAGGAATTCGTACTGCGAGGTGGTTGGCCAATCCTTCACGCGCTGGGCGTGATTTTGATGTTCGCCGTGAACCTCCTGCAAAAACACCACATCGGCAGACACTGAGCGCACCGCGTCTCGCAACTCGGGCAAAATAAATCGGCGATTCAGAAAACCGAATCCCATGTGCATGTTCATGGTCAGCACGTTCAGGGAAACGCTGGCAGATGTAGCCGTTCGCACGCCAACCGGCGTTGTGGCACTGGTCAAAACTCAACTCCTTGCAGGTCGCCCGGCGCAACGTCCAGCCCTTTGGCGAGATCGAAGCGCTCCAGCAATTGACGGGCGTCATACGGCGCACGGACTTTAAGGTCGTTATCGAAGTAGCAATAAATGTCCCGGGATTTGCGTTTAAGCCCTTTTCCAGTAATCAACACCTGGGCGTCGGATGGCTGTGAGCCTTTGCGCCAGGCATCAATACGATCGCCCCAATACTGGATGGCCTTGTCGGTATAGCCACTGGCATAAAGTTTTTTATCGCCGTGCAGCCTCAAGTAGACAAAATCACTGGTCAGGTCTTCGATGTACGGCCACTTGCCTGCGGTGTCCGCCATCACCAACGCCACTTTGTACTTGCGTAACAAGGTAATGAACTCAGGCACCTTGAAACTTGCGTGACGGATTTCCACCGCATGGCGTAGACGACCGGTTTGGGGAAGGTCCAGATAGCCGGGCTTGTGCATTTTTTCGTCGCACTGCGCAGCGCAACGCCTGGCCTGCTTCATGTCATGAGGCAACAGCGTGAGGAAGTGTTCGAATTGCTCAGCATCGAATTTGAAGCTCGGCGGAAACTGCCAGAGGATCGGTCCCAGTTTCTGTTTGAGCTGAAAAATACCCGACGCAAAAAAGTTGGCGACGGGTTTCTCAACCTCATTCAGGCGCCGCACATGGGTAATGAAACGTGGGGCTTTGACACTGAACACAAAATCATCAGGCGTATCGGCATACCAGCGCGCATATAAGTCCGGCGATTGCAGAGCGTAAAAAGAGCCATTGATCTCGATACTGTTGACCGCACGAGACGCAAACTTGAGCTCGTTTTTCTGTGTCAGCCCTTCCGGATAAAAGTCGCCCCGCCACGGGACGTAGCGCCAGCCGGAGATGCCAATGCGGATATCGCTCATGATGAGAGGCCCAGTGCAATACGCGGCGCCCGTGAGCTGCGGACCTCCAGACGCGATCCTGGCCGAGGTCCACGCCCGCTTTCAGGCATGAATGTTCACGTCATATGAAGCCTGGCACTGGCACAGGTTCCATACCGTTTTTTCAGCTCAGTAAACTCACCCGTGTCGTCCAGGTTATCGACCCAACAGGTGAGTCGGTGCTGCGCATTGCAGGCCTGGCCCCAGAAAGATGCGCCACCAACCGGACCTGAACGCTCTCAGCGTTGGCGCATGGCTAGCATGTCCTGACGAAAAAAAGCGGTTCCGGCATGGGTATTGCTGCAACGATATAAGCGATCCTCGGTCAAGAAAGTGACTGCACTGCAAGCACTCATCGACCCGCCATCGCCGAGCAAGCTAGAGCATTGAGCGGTCGAAACACGGCAAGCCAGAAATCGGCCTGCGGCAATCTGCATCTGTGCCTAAAATGCCAAAAAACAATCAAGGGAAAACACCGTGAATACACCTTCAGCAGTACGCTATAGCTATAGAGCCCGTTGGCTTCACTGGGTAATGGCCATCCTGATCGTGCTGGCGTACGCCCTTATCCTGAGCCGCACACAATTTGCGCGTGGTTCTGAGTTGCGAGCTTTCGCGGTACAAAGCCATTTCTGGGTAGGCATTCTCGTGCTGACCCTGGCATTCTTCCGCGTTGCTGAACGGCGCCGTCATACGCCACCGGATATAACACCACCACTCGAGGATTTTCTGCGACTCGCCGCAACCGCTTCCCACTATCTGCTTTATGCGTTCCTGTTTGCACAGCCACTACTGGGGCTGTTTACAGTGCTGATAGAAAAAGGCTCGCTGCCAATTCCTTTGACGGATATTTTGATCCCGTCACCCTTCCCCGTCTCCGAGCGCTTCGCCGAATCACTGGAAGACCTGCACAAACTGTTGGGCTCCATTTTTTACTACGTCATTGGCCTGCATGTCGTTGCCGCGATCTGGCATCACTTCGTGCGCAAGGACAACACGCTCAAACGTATGGTGTAGGGCCTCCCTTCGCCATGATGATCTGCAGGGGGTGGGTGTTGCCTCGTGCCAAATGGTAGACCGGTAGGAGCGCACGAGTACCGCGATGGCTTTGTGTCAGAATAAGTGCTTTCGCAGCCTTCGGCAGCTACTACGAAGTGCATTTCAAACCCGAAAGGAATGCAAGAGCCAGCGCTCACATCCCTCGCCCTAGCCCTCTCAAGGACGTTCCATGCAAAGCCGCCTGCTGACTTCTCTGGCCATCGCCGTGTGTGCATCGGCTTCCTCCCTCGCCCAAGCCAGCAGTGATGACTCCTGCTATCCGACCTGGTCGATACTCAGCGAACAGCTGGACCCTTGCAGTAACTTGCCTTTCCTCAGCCCCGGCAATGACAGCTCGGTTAATCTGCGGCTGCTCCTGGCCAATGCCGGCAAGTTGCAATTGAGCCCCGCAGCACTGAACAAGGATGACCTTGCTGAAGGTTACGGAGAAGTACCTTTTGCTCATTACCGCCTGCTGCCGGTGCAAGGCGAGATCGATGAAGAGGTTGCGAAAGACGGTCATACACTCGGGCTGAATGAGATGCTTGCCACGCTGGGCATCAAACGCGAACCCGCAGAAGTGGCTGGCGATATGTTGATCGACGGCGAAGGCAGCCGCTGCCGCAGCAACAATGAAACCACCGCCACGGATTTCATTCGCGAATTGATCAAGACGCCGGAACTCTCCCCTGCTGAACGCGCTGCGCTGGCGAACAGCCGGATGCAGATGCTCCCGGCCTGCGGGTGGGAGCCCGAGCAACTGACCAGTCTGTTGCCTGGCGAAATCACCTCGAGCACAGGCAAGGCCTTCACCACTTATCTGCAAGCGGCCGCCGACTTCTACAGCGGACGTTTCGTCGATGCGAGCAAGGGCTTCACCTTGCTGGCTGATAATCCAAACGAATGGTTGAAAGATACGGCGCTGTACATGATTGGCCGAACCGAGCTGAACCTGGCTCAGGAGAAAGCCTTTGAATACGGCGAACTGAGGCCGGATCGCGTTGATCTGGCTGCGGCCAGACGAGCTGAAAGTGCCTTCAAGAACTACGTCGACAACTACCCCTACGGCGTCTATTCCAGCACCGCCACGGGCTTGCTGCGCCGGGTGCACTGGCTGACTCAGGACAAAGACAAGCTTGCTGCTGATTATGAAGCGCTGCTATTTGGCCCAGGCGAAGACAACCCGGCTTACGAAGCGCTGGTGCGCGAGGCGGATCTCAAGCTCGTCACACCGAACACGACCGCGATCAAGTCGCCCATGATCTCCGCCGTCAATGACCTGATGTGGATGCGTGAAGACTCCAGCAACAAGCTGACCAAAGCCGGTTTGATGGCGCAAAAGGGCACATTCGCTGAACATCCAGAGCTCTTCACTTATTTGCAGGCCGCGTTCGCCCTGTACGTCGAGAACAATCCGGCCAGCGCCCTGCAACTGCTACCCAATACCATGCCCTCCGAACTCAACTACCTGGCGTTCAGCCAGCAGATGCTGCGTGGGTTGGCTCTGGAAGCCAATCAGGACTGGAAGGGGGCACAGAATTTATGGCTTCAGCTATTACCATTGGCCAAATTGCCGTTGCAAAACGAGCAACTGCAACTGGCACTGGCCATGAGTTACGAGCGAGACGAACAGCTGGCTAAAGTATTTGCCGCAGACTCACCCATCAAAGCTGAAAAGTTGCGCTATATCCTGCTCAGCAAGACCGCCGATGCAGACCTGTTGATCCAGCAGACGACACAAGGGATAAGCGAAACGGAGCGCAATACCGCGTTATTCGTACTGCTTTACAAAGACTTGATGCGCAGCCAGTTCGCCAGGTTTGGGGAGGACCTCAAGCGACTGCCGGATGCACCGTCGCCAGAGAAACTCGGCTACAGCCTTGGCTATGTACACAACCAAGGCCCGTCCTTGAGTCTGTTTCGCTGGAAGGGCAGCGAGGCTGACTCCGGCTACGCCTGCCCTGGCATCGCCGACATCGCAGCCGTATTGGCCAACGATGCAATCAACCCCCCAGGTTTAAACTGCATGGGCGAATTCATCCGGGGCAATAACCTGGACGGCATGCCGCTGGACGAAAAGCGCAACCCCGATGTACTTGGTGGTACACCTCCTGGTTACGTAAAGAGGGTATTCGCCCGGCATACGGCCTATCAGGCGGTGATCGTCAATCCGAAAGCAGGTCACGAAGACAAAGCCTACGCACTGTATCGCGCCATCAACTGCTACGCCCCGTCGGGCAACAATGGCTGCGGCGGCAAGGCAGTAGAGCCCTCGGTACGCAAGGCGTGGTTCAAACAGCTCAAAAGTGGCTTTGCCGATACACCCTGGGGTAAGTCTTTGCAGTATTACTGGTAATCCTGGATGCGCGGCTGGCTAATGCTGCTGTGCTTATTACAGCTGGGCTCGGCCAAGGCAGCGGTCAATGCCGAGGATCATGATGCCTTTTGGCTGTGGGGAGGTGTCGCTGCACAGCCGGTGCTGACCAAGGCAAAAACCCTGTACCTCTTGCAAGGGCAGATCAGTAGCTCGCGCAGTGAACAACACCGTCGAGTCAACTTCGTGGCGCAGGGCATGCAAGTGGCGAAGCTGCCTCAGCGCGAAGTCTGGATCGTCTATCGCGCTCATACTCTACGCTGGCCTGAGACGGTCTATAACCAGCTGTTTGGCCAGATCAAACGCTGGCGTCAGGCAGGTAACCTGGTGGTGGGCATCCAGATCGACTTTGATGCCCGCACCCGCTACCTCGACGAATACGTGACGTTTCTGCGCGACCTTCGCCAACGCCTGCCCGCCGACTATCGCCTGAGCATTACCGGCCTGCTGGATTGGAGTAGCAATGCAGACGCTTCCGTTATCGGAAAACTCAAAGGCGTGGTCGATGAAGTTGTGGTGCAAACCTATCAGGGCCGCCACAGCATTCCGGACTACAGTGCTTACCTGCCACGAATCAGTCGGCTGGGTTTGCCGTTTAAAATTGGACTGATTCAGGGCGGCGAATGGCAAGCGCCTGACTATCTGCAAGACAACCCATGGTTCAAGGGTTATGTGGTGTTCTTGCAGAATCGGTGATCACAGACGCTGCAGTATCTCTTCGCTGCCCACTACCGTGGCGTATTCCCCATGCAGATTACCCAACGACATGGCGTGCACGTCTTCAGCACTGCGCGGTGTGCCGAAAAAATCCGGCTTGTCGAAGGTAAAACATCCGTCATGGGGCACGATCACGTCAAACCCCAGATTGCCACCCGTGCGGGCAGTGGCTTCGACTGAGTTGTTGGTGGCAACACCCACGGTGATGACCTGGGTGATGGAATCGCTTTTTAACCACTGCGCGAGGGGGGAATTGCAGAAGGCATCGGGCACCTGCTTGCACAACTCACGCTCACCTTCCAAGGGCAGAAAGTCCGACTGATATTCCACGCCGGCCTGCTCCGGCCAAAACACCGACTCAGGCTCGCGGGAAAAATGCCGGATATGGATCACGGGTCTTTGGGTGTCGCGCCAGGCCTGGAGTAGCGCGAGCATTTGCCCTTCAGCCTGAGGATTATTGCGGCGGCCCAGTTTGGGATGTTGAATGCCCTGTTGCATATCAATGATCAGTAGTGCGGCGTTGGCGTGAATCTTCATCTGAACTGACTCTATCAAAGGCTTTTAGAGGGCGCTGAAGGCTGCAGACAGACCCTGCTGGGCAAACTGTTCAAGGACAAAATCCACGAACGCCCGAGTCTTGCCAGGCAACAATTTGTGCTCCGTGTAATAGAGCGAAATATTACCGTCGTCAACGTACCAATCGGGCAACACACGCAGCAGTTGCCCGCTGCGTAAATACGGCACAGCAAACGGCATACTGACCAGCGCGATGCCCAATCCCTGCTCGGCAGCAGAACACGCGGCCTCCGAATCACTCATGGTCATGCGCGGCTTCAGGTCCAGCGGGCTGTACTGGTGATCGCGACTGGTCAGCGGCCAGGAGCGGATTCGTCCGGTCTGCGGCGAACGGATCAGAATTCCCGGATGGTTCTGCAGATCCTCCGGCTGATCAATAGCCGGCTGCCCGGCCAGATAGCCCGGCGACGCCACCAGCACCCGGTGCGCAGGCGCTAACTTGCGCGCCACGACCCCTTGAGGCAGATCAAACCCACCACCAATGGCTGCGTCAAATCCCTGCCCAATCAAGTCCACCTGTCGGTTATCAAAATGCCAATCCGGTGTAATGGCCGGGTAACGACGTAGAAACTCGGCCAGCAGTGGCACGATGTAAAGCCGTCCGAAGATCGTCCCCATGCTGACTTTCAGCGTGCCCGTCGGCTGCCCTTCCGCACTGGCCAGATTAGCAACGGCATTTTGAATCGTGGTGAAGCTGGCAGCGACTTCCGTCAGAAAACGCTGCCCGGCCTCTGTCAGTGTCAGGCTGCGGGTACTACGCTGGAACAAGCGCACACCCAGCCGCGCTTCCAGCCTGGCGACACTCTTACCAACGGCCGCTGGCGTCAGGCTTAGACGTCGTGCCGCTTCGGCAAAGCTGCCTACCTCGGCGCTGCGGACAAAGCATTCGATGCTGCTGAAGTTTTCCATGAGTCGGATTCTAAACTTTTGGTTTACTCAGACTATCGCAATTACCGTCTACTCAGGATGCAATCTGCGCCGGATACTGCCCCCCAACAACTCACTTAACAACTGCTCAGGAGAATCTCATGACTCAGCAACCACCACTCAGCGGCAAAATAGCGCTCGTTCAAGGCGGCTCACGGGGTATCGGCGCCGCCATCGTCAAACGTCTGGCCGAAGAAGGCGCGTCAGTCGCTTTTACGTACGTCAGCTCCGAGGCCAAGGCGCAGGAACTGCAGGAAAGCATCACGGGCAATGGCGGCAAGGCCCTGGCAATCAAAGCCGATAGCGCAGACGCAGAAGCCATTCGTAACGCAGTTGCCCTTACAGTTGAAAAATTCGGCCGCGTCGACATCCTGGTCAACAATGCAGGCGTGCTCGCCATCGGTCCGCTGGATGAGTTCAGCCTGGAAGATTTCGACCGTACGCTGGATATCAACGTGCGCAGCGTATTCATTGCCTCACAGGCCGCAGCAAAGCACATGGGCGATGGCGGTCGCATCATCAACATCGGCAGCACCAACGCCGACCGCATGCCCTTCGCCGGTGGCGGTGTGTACGCCATGAGCAAGTCAGCGCTGGTCGGTCTGACCAAAGGCCTCGCCCGGGACCTCGGTCCACGGGGCATCACCATCAACAACGTACAGCCCGGCCCGGTCGACACCGACATGAACCCGGCCACCGGCGACTTCGCCGAATCACTGATCCCGCTGATGGCTATTGGTCGTTACGGCCACGCCGAAGAGATCGCCAGTTTCGTTGCTTACCTTGCGGGCCCGGAAGCGGGCTACATCACCGGCGCGAGTTTGACGATTGATGGCGGGTTTGGGGCTTGATGAATCGCCGGGCCTATCTGTTGAAGCGGTTTTGATGAACTGCTGAAAGGACAAATAGCCAGAAACGAAAAACCCCTGACTTCTCAAGGAAATCAGGGGTTTCGTTTGTAGCGAATTTGGCGGTGAAGGAGAGATTCGAACTCTCGATACAATTTCTTGTATACACACTTTCCAGGCGTGCTCCTTAAGCCACTCGGACACTTCACCGTATCTCGTCACACCGTTGGTCTGTCGAGGCGCGCTAATGTAGTCGAAAGCTTTTGCGAACGCAAAGGTTTTTTCAGATTTTTCATGCGGTTAAGCAAATCCCCCTCTGCGCGCATGGCGCCAGCTCATGATCACAGGGTTTCACCTCGTGCAGATACTGGCCGGGGTGATTTCCTGTGGAGCATTGCTTTATATTCGAATCCTGCTCGGCGGAGATCGAAAGCGATGGCACATTCACCCAGGTATCAAATCTCGGAATCCGTGCGCAATATTGAAACAGAGGTGGGCAAATTGCTGGATCTGGTTGTCATGCTCAAGGAGGCTGGTGACGAAGGATTGTCGGCAAACGTTGCGCTTCAGGCACACAAACTGTTGGAGGCTGCAGTGGCGCTGAGGATGGCGATGGCTGGCTGATAGCTGCTGCCCCATTCCACGTGACAGGCCCGGTGGCACTGGCAGCTCAACCCCCAATCACGCACAATCGCGTTCCCGTCTCTTTGGCGCGTTGTGCTGGAGATACTGACTTGGCTGCAAACCTGCGGAGAACCCGATGAATCTGCTCGAATGGAACGACGTTACTCAAGCTAAATACCTTGAGACCAATCCTCTTCTGCGCGATGAAATTCAGAGCCTTAGCGCCAAGGATCAGCAAGATCAGATCAAGTGGGCCTTTGAAGATGAAGCGGAAGCACAAGGCATCGAACCCTGGGAGCTGGCAGCGCAACTGATCGCTGAAACGCCTGAGCAACTCAAGGCCATGCGCCTTGACACCCATCAGCAGGTGGCAGAAGCGCTGGGTATGGATTGGGCGGAATATTGCGAGCTGAACGACATTCAGGAGTAGCGCACTGATGAGCACATCCTCCGAAGCAGGGGCTGCCGTTTACTCGCCCCTGACGCTGAAGCTTTACGACGCCTGGGTACTGGGCATTTCCAACCAGTTCGCCTGGCACTGCCCTACCCGGCAAGTATTACAGCCATTCTTCGACCGTCACGTGGGCGCACGCCATCTTGATGTGGGTGTCGGCACCGGTTATTACCTGGCCAAAGCCCGCCTGCCGGACACCACTCACGTCACCTTGCTGGACTTGAACCCCAGCAGCCTTCAGGCCGCCAAAGACCGCTTCGGTCGCGCTGACACGCAAGTCCTGCAACATGATGTGTTCAAACCGCTGGATGCCTCGCAGCATGGCCGCTACGACTCGATCTCTCTGTTCTATCTGCTGCATTGCCTGCCCGGCACCATGGCCGAAAAGGCCCAGGTGTTCGCCAGCCTCAAGCCCTGCCTGAAAAACAATGGCGTGTTGTTCGGCGCCACCATCCTCGGAGATGCGGCTGACCACAATGGCTTTGGCCGCAAGCTGATGGACATCTACAACAAGAAAGGGATTTTCGGTAACCGCAGCGATACCGTGGCGGGGTTGCGCAGTGCGCTTGAACTGCACTTCGCTCAGGTAAGCATTGAAGTGGTGGGCAAAGTGGCATTGTTCAGCGCCCGATCAGCGATTCTATAAGCGGCCACTGACAGCAGACGTTCAAAGAAAAAATGACCCGGTAGTCATCGCTTTACCTGCCCCTTGTGGGTGAGTAACGTCTGCTCACGTCAATAACAAGGAACATTGTCATGAGTGATTTGATCTCTTACCAACTGGAAGACGGCATCGCCACGCTGACCCTGAGCAACGGCAAGGTCAACGCTATTTCCCCTGAGGTGGTAGCTGCTTTCAATAGCGCGCTCGATCAAGCCGTGAAAGATCGCGCGGTGGTGATCATCACCGGCCAGCCCGGCATTCTTTCCGGTGGCTACGACCTGAAAGTCATGACCTCAAGCGCTGAAGCCGCCATCAGTCTAGTCAAGGAAGGTTCGACGCTGGCCCGACGCATGTTGGCCCACCCCTTCCCTATCGTCATCGCCTGCCCAGGTCATGCGGTCGCCAAAGGCGCGTTCCTGCTGCTGTCCGCTGACTATCGAATCGGTGTCGAGGGGCCGTTCAGCATTGGTTTGAATGAAGTGCAGATCGGCATGACCATGCACCACGTCGGCATCGAACTGGCCAGGGATCGCCTGCGCAAATCGGCTTTCCACCGTTCGGTCATCAACGGCGAAATGTTCGATCCCAAAGGTGCAATGGATGCAGGCTTCCTCGACAAGCTGGTCAGCGTCGAAGAGCTCACTGAAGCCGCACGCACAGCCGCGCTGCAACTGAAAAAGATCAACATGAACGCCCACAAGCACACCAAGCTGAAAGTGCGCAAAGCGCTGCTGGATACGCTGGATGCGGCCATTGAAGCCGATCAGCAGCATTCGTTGAGCTGACTTCAGGCGCCTGTCAAACCAGACGTTAGACAGCCCGCGAACTCGGCGGGCTTTGCCGACTCTTATTCGTGAGCCCGTTGCCGGGCATCCCCTGCCACTTTCAGGATGCAAAACCAAAATGGGTCGAGTCGTTGCCGCTGCGGTGTACAGTGCAGGCAAGAAAGTCACCGATATCAGTCTCGAAGAAGGCGCAGCCTGGGCCGCAAAACCCGGTCATTTTGTCTGGATCGGTCTGGAGCAACCGACTGCCACTGAGCTCTGCAGCCTCAAGGAGCAGTTCAAACTGCATGAGCTGGCCCTTGAAGATGCCCTTGAAGTACACAGCCGCCCCAAGCTGGAAACCTTCGGCGACGCGCTGTTTATCGTCACCTACGCACCGGTCAGAGAGAACGGCAAACTGACGTTTGTTGAAACTCATATATTTGCCGGCAAGGGCTACATCATCACCTCGCGCAATGGTCACTCCAAGTCCTATGGACTGGTGCGCCAACGCTGTGAAGCGCGACCGTTGCTGCTGGAGCATGGCGAAGACTTTGTGCTCTATGCCCTGCTGGATTTCGTGACGGAAAATTATCAGCCAGTCACAGAGTCTATCCACTGCGAACTGGAAGAGCTGGAGCACAGCGTGCTGACCGGGGCGTTGAAAGAGAGCGATATCCAGCGCATCCATAGTCTGCGTCGCGACCTGTTGCGCCTGTGGCGTTACGTAGCGCCGATGGTGGAGGTCGGCGAAGAACTACAGAAACTCAGCTTTCCCTTCATCGACAAAAATATGCGACCGTACTTCCGCGATGTGGAAATTCACGTCAAGCGGCAAATGGAAGATTTGGGCAACCTGCGTGATATCGCCAGTCAGACCATCGAGATTGGCCTGCTGCTGGAGTCGTCACGACAGAGCATCGTGCAGCGCAAGTTTGCGGCCTACGCTGCGATCCTTGCCGTACCAACAGCCATCGCGGGCATTTACGGGATGAACTTCGAGAACATGCCGGAGCTGACCTGGCACTACGGCTATTACGTGGTGCTGGGCACGATTGCGACGGTGTGTGGCGGACTGTTCGCAAGCTTCAAGCGTTCAGGCTGGCTTTGAAGCCGCGCATATCCGTAGGGGCATCGCGCCAACCGGTGGAGCTGTGGAGCGCCCGCCTCGCGCAGCAAACACGAATACTGTAGGAGCTCCGGTGTCGATGGCACTGCGCCGTCTCGAGGCAAACATAGGACCTGTAGGAGCTGCCGAAGGCTGCGATCGCGATGTTTCAGGAGAAATGCTTCGCAGCCTTCGGCAGATCCTACAGAAAATGCATTTCAATCCAGTGGTTTGCATGTGGCTTGATGAGAGTGAGCTTGCTCGCGATTCGGTCTGTCATTCGGTGCATATATCGCCTGTGCTGACGCGATCGCGGGCAAGCGCGCTCCTACAAAATGCATTTCAATTCAGCGATATACATGTAGTTTGACAGGAGCGGCTTCAGCCGCGAGGGCGCAACACACTTTAAACCGCAGCTTTATGCTGCACGAACCGCATCATCCATTCGGCTACCGTCTGGCCGTGATGGTCATGCTCGAGGCTGGCGATACCGTTCTGGTAAACCTTCTCGCCCAGACAGGCCTGGCGAATATCCAGCAAGGTCCGGGAGTAATCGTGAATAAATTCCGGATGTCCCTGGAAGCACAACACCTGATCATTGATGTGGTACGCCGCAAACGGGCAGAACTCGCTCGAAGCAATGACCGTAGCGTTTTCCGGTAACGCGGTGACCTGATCCTGATGACTGATCAGCAGGGTCAGTTTGTCCATGGCCGGCGTCATCCATGGCGTGGCAGGTGCCAGCTCGTAGTGATGGATACCGACGCCCCAGCCTTTGCTAGCCCGCTCACTTTTACCCCCCAGCAGCAACGCCAGTAACTGGTGACCGAAGCAGATACCGAGCAGTTTGTCGCCGCGCTGATAAAGCTCCAGCAAATAGACTTTCAGGGTTTGAATCCACGGATCAGTGCCAAACGAGTCAGCTTTGCTGCCGGTCACCAGATACGCGTCAAAGCGCTCGCCTTCCGGTGGGTATACGCCCTGCATCACGTTGTAGACCTCGAACTCGGCGGCAATGGGTTGCCGTGCGAAGAGCCGTTCGAACATCCGCCCATACCCCTGATATTGATCCACCAGCTCAGGGCGAAGGACGTCGGTTTCCAGAATGCAGATGCGTAGCGGCATAAAAAGTACCTGAAACGGTCAAGGCGATAGTGCGCGGCCCAAGCCTGCCTTGAACGGGTATGCCAAGGCAAGCGCCGGTTGCCGGGTCTGTGCATCATTACCTGAACCATCGCTGTACCGCGTGCATTTTTAGCAACCGGTATTTTGTAAGGTTGGTACAACAGTAATGACCGACGTAGGAATATTCCGACACCGACGAACGGTAGGTCGGCACTAATCAGGCTGAAAAAATGCCCGACCTGTCTAGCAGGGGAACATGCGCCCCGTTAACCGCAGTTCCTATAACTGGTTATTCGTATGAGTTGGCCATACATACGAAATGGTTCTAAACAACAACGACCTTGGACTCTAAGGTTAATTTTGTAGCAACAGTAGCGCGATAAAAACTATATGCGGCGCTCGGGTTGTCGGCGGATTTGCCGGACCGGTTGCTCAAAGAAACACCTTTGCCAGCTGCCCGAACATTATCAATACATTCGGTGAGCTTTTGTCGCTCAGGAATAACAAAAAAAGGCAGATAGCCATGTTTAAGCATTCGAAAGTACGTCAAGCCGGGCTTATCTTGTTCGCCACTACCCTGCTGTTGATCTTGCCAAATATGACTCGTCTATTCGGCTGACAGGCTTTGCAGCAGTAAACCCAGACGACTGCGCCCTACCGGGCGACGATTATCTGTGCCAGTCTTTGCTCATCTATGAAAGGAGGCATTTGGTGATGGGTAAATGGATAGCGCTTGGGCTCTTACTCTGCACCGGTAGCGCCGCCGCAGGTGATGTCGAACAAGCGGTTGCCGTAGCAGCGCTCAAGGAAGGGAAACTGGCCGTCGATGTGCGCAGCCAGACTGACTACGACGCGGGCACTGTACTCAACGCGGTACGCGTAGAGGAGCGACGTCTGGTCAATCAAATGAAGCAGGTGCTCAATGACCGCAACGTGGTGTTTGTGGTGTTCAGCAGCAGCAACGAAAAAGCCAGCAAAGCTCAGGACAAACTGAACAGGGCCGGTTATTACAGCGTTATCAATGGTGGCAACTATGAAGAGCTGCACAACGCTCTTTACGACACCAGCGACGACCCGGCGGAGTAATGGTTTGCGTTTTATTCTTTCCCTCGCAGCGCTGACACTCGTCCCGCAACTCTCCCTGCAAGCTGCACAGCTCAGAATCGAACGATCTCATGGAGTCGAAACCTGGGAGACCCGTCAGTTGCTCGTACACCCACAGATTCAGACCATCCAGATCAGCGAGGATGTCGCCTACAAACGTGACATGAGCTATCGCGCCATTCCTCTTGGAGCGCTGCTGGAGGGTGTTACAGCACAGGATCACCTGCAGGCGGTTGCGACCGACGGATTCGCCGCGGAAATACCCGCAGCACCGGTGGTACAACCCAAAGGTTCGAAGGCATGGCTGGCCATTGAGGACCCGGCTCATCCCTGGCCAGCGCTGAGCAACGGTTCGCAAAGCGCTGGACCGTTCTATCTGGTGTGGACAGCCCCCTCGGCCGACAATATTGGCCGCGAAGAATGGCCGTATGCGATGAGCACCCTGCGAGTGCTGGCGTCCGTCAGCGAGCGCTTTCCCGCGTTGCTACCCGACCCGACACTGGCGGCTGAAGATCCGGTAAACAAAGGTTTCGCGCTTTTCCAGAAGAATTGCCTGGCCTGTCATCGCCTCAACGCTGCCGGGGATTCACAACTGGGCCCTGACCTGAACCTGCCGCACAGCCCAACCGAATACTTCAGCGCCGGGTACCTGCGCCAATACATTCGCAACCCGCAAAGCCTGCGCGAATGGCCGCAAGGCAAGATGCCTTCCATCCCGAAGGAAGTCTTGTCCGATACAGAACTGGATCAGGTGATTGCTTATCTGGAGCACATGGTGGCGCGGCGTAAGGCGGGAGAATAACGATAAGCGCGGTATGGGTCTGGCCCGCCTCGCGAACAAGTTCGCTCCTACCGGTTCAGCACCGTGTCAGGTAGGAGGCAACTTGTTGGCGAGGGGGCTTGCATCAATGGCTGATGCCGCCCCTCGCGATTACTGATGCTGGGCTTGCATCATGACCTTCGGTGCGCCAACCATCGGCGACACCAGTACCTTGGCGTGCATCTGTTCACTACCACCGCCGCGGCGCATACCGCGGACCGGGCAGGCATCGAGATAATCCAGACCTACCGCCAGTTTCAGGTGCCGCTCCGGGATCGCCAGTTGGTTGGTCACGTCAAAGCTGTACCAGGCGTCGTCGATCCAGGCTTCAGCCCAGGCATGACTGGCAAGATGTTCGCTGTCTTCGCTGTACAAATAACCGGACACATACCGTGACGGAATCCCGAGGCTGCGTGTGCAGGCCAGAAACGCATGGGTGTGGTCCTGACAAACGCCTGTCCGGCCCGCAAAGGCCTGCGCTGCGCAAGTATCGACCTCGGTAGACCCCGGCGTGTAGGTAATGTACTGATTCAACGCGTGCATCAGATCAATCAATGCCGTGCGGTCCTTGCGCGTTTTGCACTGCTGACTGGCAAAGGCACGAATGGCTTCATCAGGCTCCGTCAGACGCGTGAAACGCAGGAACGGCAGCGGAGACTGACTTTCATGTTCGGCTTCACGCTTCTCGTCGATTTCAACCTGGCCGCGCGCGCCGATAATGATCGCCTCGTGGGGCTCATCCATGCTCAACACATGCAGGATGTTGCCAAACGGATCGATCTGCGCGCGCACCGGGCGCGGCAGGGTCAGTTGCCAGCTGAGCACTTGCTGGCGCTCGCTATCGTGCGGTGTCAGACGTAAATACTGGATGCTTGCGCGGACCTGATCCTCATAGTGATAGGTGGTCTCGTGGCTAATTGAGAGTCTCATGCAGCCTCCAGGTAAGAAGTGTGAATAGCGTTACCCAATTGGGCCAGCAAAGGGATGAATTCGTTCAACCACTCGTGCAAGCCTTCCTCCAGTATTTCGTCGATCCCGGTGTAGCGCAGACGTGCATCCAGCTCAGCGGCCAGACGTTGCGCAGGTCGGCCATTGGCGCCCGGCAGGCTGGCAAGGATCTGATCCAGCTCTTCAAGACATGCACTCAGCGAACGGGGTACGTCGGGGCGCAACAAAAGCAGCTCTGCAACATGCCTCGCGGCTGGCGCATCGCGATACAGCTCCGTGTAGGCTTCGAAGGACGACAATGCCCTCAGCAGCGCGCTCCACTGGTAATAACCATGAGCCGAGCTGTCGGCGTCCACATTGGTGTCAGTCCCACGCAGCTCGAGCATTTCATAGCGCGCATCGAGCATGCGCATGGTGTTGTCGGCGCGCTCGATGAATATGCCCAGCCGGATGAAACGGAATGCGTCATGACGCATGATCGTGCCATATGTGGCACCACGAAACAGGTGCGAACGCTCCTTGACCCACTCGCAGAAACGACTCATGCCATAACGGGTCAGGCCTTGTTCGGCGATGCCGCGAATCTCCAGCCAGGTGGAGTTGATGTTCTCCCACATGTCCGCGGTGATTCGGCCACGTACCGCATGAGCACTGGCACGTGCGGCGCCCAGACAGCTGTAAATACTGGCCGGGTTGCTCGCGTCCAGCGCGAAAAAATGCAACAGGCGTTCTGCGTGCAGCTCACCGTGACGCTCCAGATAATGATCCAGCGTGCCGGTGATCAGCAGTGGCATGGCCAGCTCATCGAGCCCGTCACCCCGCCCATCCTGAGGCATCAAAGACAGCGAGTAACTGACGTCAAGCATCCGCGCGAGGTTTTCCGCTCGCTCCAGATAACGCGACATCCAATACAAATCCGAGGCAGTTCTACTTAGCATTGGCAGGCATCCTTAATCCTCGACCACCCAGGTGTCTTTTGTTCCGCCACCTTGAGACGAGTTCACCACCAGCGAGCCTTCACGCAGCGCGACTCGGGTAAGCCCGCCGGGTACGACGCGGGTTTCACGACCAGAAAGGACAAACGGGCGCAAATCGATATGGCGCGGTGCGATGCCGTTCTCGACAAATGTCGGACAGGTCGACAGGCACAACGTCGGTTGCGCGATGTAAGCGTGTGGCTTGGCTTTGATGCGGGCGCGGAACGACTCGATTTCCGCCGCCGTCGAAGCTGGCCCCACCAGCATGCCGTAACCGCCCGACCCTTGAGTCTCTTTGACCACCAGTTCCGACAGATTGGCCAGCACATGGGACAGGTCAGCAGGCTTGCGGCATTGCCAGGTCGGCACATTCTGCAAGATCGGTTCTTCATCCAGATAGAAACGGATCATATCCGTGACATAGGGATAAACCGACTTATCGTCCGCGACACCTGTACCGATTGCGTTTGCCAACACCACATTTCCTGAGCGATAGGCCGACAGCAGGCCAGGCACACCCAGCATCGAATCAGGGTTGAACGCCAATGGATCAAGGAATGCGTCGTCTAGACGACGGTAGATAACATCCACCGCTTTCGGTCCATCTGTGGTGCGCATGAATACTCGATCATCACGCACGAACAGATCCGCCCCCTCGACCAGCTCAACACCCATTTCCCGTGCAAGGAACGCATGCTCGAAGAACGCACTGTTGAAGCGGCCCGGTGTGAGTACAACCACGCTCGGATTATCCAGCGGACTGGAGCTCTTCAGCGTGTCGAGGAGCAGATTCGGGTAGTGATCGATAGGCGCAATGCGCTGCGCGGCGAACAGCTCGGGGAACAGACGCATCATCATCTTGCGGTCTTCGAGCATATAACTCACGCCGCTCGGCGTGCGCAGGTTGTCTTCCAGCACGTAGTAAGTGCCGTCACCATCACGCACCAGGTCGACCCCGGAGATGTGCGAATAAAGGTCGCGGTGCAAATTCAGGCCCTGCATCGCCAACTGGTATTGCTCGTTGGCCAGCACCTGTTCGGCGGGGATAACCCCTGCCTTGATAATCCGCTGCTCGTGATAGAGGTCGGCAAGGAACATGTTCAGCGCCTTGACGCGCTGGATACAGCCTCGCTCAACCACCCGCCATTCACTGGCCGGAATGCTGCGTGGAATCGTGTCAAAAGGAATCAGGCGCTCGGTGCCCTGCTCATCACCATAGAGCGTGAACGTGATCCCGGCGCGATGAAACAATAGATCGGCTTCACGCCTGCGCTGAGCCAGGAGCTCAGGGGGCGTCTCACCCAACCAACGGGCAAATTCCCGGTAATGCGGGCGGACTATACCGCCAGCATCGTACATCTCATCATAAAAGGTGCGGATCATGCCGTACTCCTTGTCACCACGGACACCAAAGGCCTTCGCAAGGCCCGTGCCATCGGCATAAACGCTTAAATATCAACTGGTTATATAAACATCGAAAGCCCACCGCACCATTCCTGTGCAAGAAGCTTCCCAACCAGTTCTCCTACGCCTCATTCGGAAGCGTCATTCAACCGCAAAAGCTATGACCAGCATAGCCAGAGTTGATTTCACGAGACGATATCGTTTGTCGATAATCAGCGACATCCGAAACACACCGAATTTGTATGCCCCGTTTCAAGTCGCTGTCGAAAAAAACGAGCGTGATGCCAGTATCGACTTCCAGGCGGGCTGCCCTTACCGAACTTCCCTTTGAGCCACTCACTGAGTGGCTCTTTTTTTGTCTGCCATAAACTGAGCCCACACTGGTCACAGCCGACGAATACTCTGTTTTACGTTTAGAACATACAAACTAAAACCGGCCAATCCCCAGGCATGTACCTGGCAATTGACCGGTGATTCAACATGTCATAGCGCGTTTCATGCGTGTAGCCGCCTGATCTCCTGTCTGACTCCCCAGCCCTCGACCTCTCCGTCCAGCGGAGTGATCGCAGCCTGAAAATCCTGCTCGAAATCACCGATGCCATCATAAGTCGCGTGCATGACCTTGCTTAGCTGCAAGTGCCAGGCACCGTCATCTCGAACATTGATCTGAGTGTTAAGGGACTCGCCGCGATACTGATCTGCAGCCTGCCTTGCCCGTTCCTCGTCCGGGAAAATGGCGTAGAACTCGATGGGATGGATGCGTGCGAAATCGAAACCGCTTTCTTTCATGCGGCGCAGCACGTTGCTGCTGATGTCCTCTTGATAGGCTGTGCTCATGAAACGTCCTCCTATTCAACGATAGATAGAGTTTCAACATTCCCTGCGCGGCACTCACCGGTAGTACCACTACACAGCAGATACTCTGCTTCACGGGATCAAGCATGTAGCTGACAAGGCCGTGCCTGTTGCCAGACCGGCATCGACATGGAGAAAACGGGAGAAACGCTTCACCCGTCTCACTTGCAGAGTAACCCCATCATTGGTCTTCTGCCAATTCCCGGCGGGGGCATTTTTTCAATGGACTCAGAAAACCTCTTTGATCGAGATGATCTGCACAGCGTTGTGTTCTTTCAAAGACTTGGCCGTTGGCTCGGCTATACGGCCATCCAGGTCATTCATGTCCAGCTCGTCAGCAACCGGAACCAGGATGTGCCGAAGACGCTGGGCGGCCTTCTCATCGCTGGGAAGCTCCTCGGATTCCATCACATGGCTTTGTTGCACACCGTCTTTGTCGAGATACGAAATGTTCCACTGTTTCATCAAGGTCTCCTCGGCAGCCGACAATGCGGCTTACGTGATCTTGACCTTTTGACGCGGGCATTCGTTCACAGGATTTGAATCATTGCAGTGCTTGTTCGTCAGGCTAAAACGCACACTCCCGAGGAGAAGGCCCGGAGTTAATGGCACCACGCGGTCTCACGGTACACAGACATGTAGGAGCGCGCGTGCCCGCGATTCGTTCTGTCAGCCGATGAACATATCGCCTGTGGTGAAGCTATCGCGGGCAAGCGCGCTCCTACAGCTAAAAAACATTCCAAATCATATAGTTGGTTTTTTTATACGAGTCGCCCGGTTTCAATGGCACCACGCTGTCTGGCGGCAAACGACGATACGTTCGGCCAGACAACAAAAAGCCCCTGCATGAGGGGCTTTTTGGATTACGTCACCAGCAGGTCAATTCTTGCTCGCTTCGACCCCTGCGGTGTTGTCCAGCAAGCTCTTGGTCGCCGTTTGCAGGAAGCTGTCGAGCTTGTCACGCATTTCCTTGGCACCAGGCGCATTCGGAATCACTTCAGCATGCGGCGTACGTCCCAGGGTGTAGGACAGCACCTGAGGTTCCATATCCTTGGGCTCAATGAGAATCCGATCCTGAGTCACCAGCGCGACGGTCTGTTCACCACCCGATGGCTTGATCACACCAAAGCCCGTGTCGCCCGCCGGCAGGTTGAGCAAGTCGCGGCCCCAGCACTGATGACGGGTTTCACCGCCAAGACGACCCATGATCGTGGGCACGATGTCGATCTGGGTTCCTACAATACTGCTGCGCTGACCAAACTTCTCTTGAACACCCGGAGCGATAATCAACATCGGCACATTGAAGCGCCCCAGATCCATTTCAGTAATCTGCTGGTGATTACCGAACCCGTGGTCACCCACTACAACAAACAGGGTTTCCTTGTAGAACGGCTCTTTCTTGACCTTCTCGAAGAACTGGCCAAGCGCCCAATCTGAATAACGCATCGCAGTAAGGTGTTCGTCCAGCGAGCCCTGACCGGTCACTTTCTCGACCGGCAGGTTGGTCGGCAATGCATAAGGTGTGTGGTTGGAAAGGCTCTGAAGCAGCGCATAGAAAGGCTTGCCCTTCTCCGCACGAGCTTTCAACTCCTGCGCGCCGCGATCAAACATGTCCTGATCAGAAACTCCCCAGGTCGGATCAGAAAACACTGGATTGACGAAGTCTTCACGACCGACAAAGTTAGTCATTCCCTGATTACTGAAGAAACCCGACTGGTTGTCCCAGGCGAAGTTACCGTTGTAGACATAGACGTCGTCAAAACCACGGGCGCTGAGCAACTGCGGCAAGCCGGACAGCTTGTGAGCCCCCTCAGGCATACGCATCAGATACTCGAAAGCGGGCAGATTGGGGAAGCACGCCATGGTCGCGAACATCCCTTGGTGAGTATGCGTACCGTTGGAGAAGAAATGGTCAAACAACAATCCTTCTTTGGACAACTTGTCGAAGTAAGGTGTGATATTCGCCTCATCCCCCAAGGCACCTACGGAATGCCCGGCGAAACTTTCCATCAGGATGACAACGACGTTCTTGATTGGCAGCGTATTTTCCACCGGCGGCGTGAAGTCGCGGCGGACAGAAGCGATATCGCCATCTACCAGTTTGTCGTGACTGGTCAACAGCATGCCACGCACGATCTGCTCCGCCTCAGCTTCGGGCAAAGTAGCTTTCCAGGCATTGTCGCGATGCGATGACATGCTGGCCTTGGCTGCGGCGATCAGCGTCAGGGTGCCATTGAGTCCCAGTGTGTTGGCGAAGTTGGATTCCGTGGTGTAAGCATCCCCCCAACGCAGCGGCGGCCCTTGGCGCAGCGTGCCACGCACGGCAATAACAGCGATCAGCAGGCAAACAACGAATACACCAATACGTGCATACCAAGGCGCAACAGTGCGATTGCTGGCATCGCTGACGCTGAACTCACCACGCGGACGAGTTACACGATCAACCCCTTTGAATACCAGGCTCAGCAGCCATGTTACTGCAGCCCAGGCCAACAGATAGCGCACCACCGGAAAGCCGTACCACAACATGCTCAGAACGGTCTTTGGATCTTCCTTGACGTACTGGAACACCAGACCATTCAAGCGCTGGTGGAACTCGCGGTAGAAGTCCATCTCCATCAGGCCGAGAAACAGCGTGATGCTGGCAACCAAAGTTAGCCAGAAACGGAAGAAGCCTCGTGCAGCCATTGCCCGTGCGCTGAATAAAGAGAGCAGCAGCGGGACAAGCAGGTAAACCGTCAGACGCAAGTCGAAACGCATGCCGTTGAACAGGGCTTCGACAAATGCCGAGGCCGGTGTATCACCGATCATCTCGCGGTTATAAACCAGCAAAGCGACCCGCAGCAGCGTGTACATGACCATCAGCACCAACGCGCTGAGCAGCGTATAGGCAAGGTGCGATTTGACGGTGGGTTGCAGCGAGCGCGACGACGCGTGCTTATGAATCATAGCGTCCGGTTTAGCCATGTTGTTCTAGGATCCGTTGGATTCAAAGTAAGGTTCGAAAAGCAGTCGCGCCCGGCAATGACAGGGCATTGGCGAACGACGGGCGCAAATCTTACGTGATCGCCCAGGATTTAGCAGCGATACACGGCAGATGTTTTACTTTCAGCTGTAGGAAGTCGGGTGAGAAGTGAGAGGAAGGCGGATTATAAAACCCGGCCACACCAGTACCCATCGCTAACGGCCGAAAAGCGCGCGCAATGTTCTATGAAGAGGCGTGAAAATTTTGTAGTGGCGAATCGACGGTAATGGGCGCCTTTAGCATGTTACGCAGGCATCGCTTCCCGGCAGCAGAAGCCTGCGTAACTTTCGCAGAGGTCAGTCGTTGCTGGGTTTGTTCACAGCCTGCAACACATACTGCGGCAACGCGAACGCGCCGATGTGCACTTCAGGATTGTAATAGCGCGTAACAATGCCGCTGCCTGCGAAACGCTGACGCAAGGTTTCCAGTGGCAACTTGCGATAAGCCGGATCGGTCGCGCCCCACGCAAACGTCATGGCACCACCGATGTAAGTCGGAATCGCTGCCTGATAGAAATGCCAGTCCGCGAACAGGCCACGCATGCGCCCTGCCGTGGTTTGCACGCCGCTGAGCTGCATGAACGGAGTACCGTTCTGCGTCACCAGAATACCGCCTTCGTTCAGGCAGCGATGGCAGGCCTGATAGAAGTTTTCCGAAAACAACACCTCGCCCGGACCAATCGGGTCGGTGGAGTCGGAAATGATTACGTCGAATTTCTCTTCAGTGGTCGCGACAAAACGCATGCCGTCGTCGATCACCAGATTAAGGCGCGAGTCATCGAAGGCACCCTTGGAATGTTCCGGCAGGAACTCCTTGCACATCTCAACCACGGTGCCGTCGATTTCAACCATGGTGATGTGCTCGACCGTGTCGTGCTTGGCCACTTCACGCAGCATGCCGCCATCACCGCCGCCGATGATCAGTACACGACGGGCTGCGCCATGAGCCAGGATCGGCACGTGGGTCAGCATCTCGTGGTAGATGAATTCGTCAGCTTCGGTGGTTTGAATCACGCCATCCAGAGCCATGACCCGGCCCATGCGCGGGTTCTGGAAAATCACCAAATGCTGATGCTCGGTGCGCACTTCGTGAAGCATTTTTTCAATGCGAAAGCGCTGGCCGTAACCCTCGTACAACGTTTCTTGATAATCGCTCATGGGTAGGTCCCTGATGAATGCTGAAGACAGGACGGCCAGCCGCCCATAAGAAAGGCGCGCATTCTACGTCGCGAAAGATGACAGGTCGAACCTCGGATGACGCAATCGCTGAAAACCCTGGGTTTCTGTTAAAAAAATCCCCGAGTCTGAAGATGCGCATTTTGTAGGAGCTGCGGAAGGCTGCGAAGCGTTTAACCTGATACACCGCTATCGCAGCCTTCGGCAGCTCCTCACACTACATATAAATCATTGAATGCACGAGATTTTCATGTGGGAGCCGAGCTTGCTCGCGATAAACGATAACGCAGTATGGCTTATGACTGTGTCTCATATATCGCGGGCAAGCCTCGCTCCCACAGGGGATATGCGTGCCTCATGCATCGCGGACAAGCTCAGCACATGGAACCGAGTCAAATCCGCACATTACCCCGCGGGCCAGCGAGGGCCCAGATGACCAGCCCCAGCACAGGCATCAGGACGATCAGCAATATCCAGAGAACCTTGATACCGGTTTCTGCTCCACTTTTCAGTACGTGGATGACGGCCCAGATATCGAGAGCCAGAATAATCAGCCCTACCAAACTATTAAACGTCGAACCCATGATGTTGCTCCAGATTGAATACTTGCCGCTTAGGATAGTGGCTTTCCTACAGGGTTCCGTTGAACCAACAGCATATTTGCAGGTTCCGAATCGGATCAGGTCATTATTTAAACAGTGACCTTCAGAATTTTCAGACAGGTCGGCCAGTCATGCAAACACCCGCACAACCAAGATCGCTCTGGGCTTCATGGTTAGCCCAGGCTCAGTCCACTCCCCTGCTCAGCCTGGGGTTTCTGCTGGTGGTGCTGGTCGTCCTCGGGCTTTTCATTGCCAGCGGTTACAACGCCATCTACGGCACCAATCAAGACAACCTGCATTACGCGCTGCTCGGTGGTACCGCAGGTTTCGCGGCGACGGCTTTAGGGGCAATCGTTGCCGTGGCACTGAGGGAAGTTGCTCAGCGGACTCAGGATGTGATGCTGGGTTTCGCAGCCGGAATGATGCTTGCCGCCAGTTCGTTTTCGCTGATTTTGCCAGGCCTGGCGGCGGCCCGTGAAATAACCGACAGCGGGCCTCTCGCTGCAGGCACCGTAGTGCTCGGCCTTGGGCTGGGCGTGCTATTGATGCTTGGCCTGGATAAATTCACCCCCCATGAACACGAAAGTGTTGGCCGCCAGGGCCCTCATTCCGAGCGCATCAACCGGGTCTGGCTGTTCGTGCTGGCAATCACTCTGCATAACCTGCCCGAAGGCATGGCAATTGGCGTCGGTTTTGCCAATGGTGACATGGAGGTCGGGGTACCGCTGGCCACAGCCATTGCAATTCAGGACATCCCCGAAGGTCTGGCTATCGCTTTGGCGTTGCGGGTAACGGGCCTGTCTTCAATGAAGGCAATGCTGGTCGCGGTTGGCTCAGGCTTGATGGAGCCAATCGGTGCGCTTATCGGCCTGGGGATTTCCAGCGGCTTTGCCATCGCTTATCCGGTCAGCCTGGGGCTGGCTGCGGGCGCGATGATCTTCGTGGTGTCACATGAAGTGATTCCGGAAACCCACCGCAATGGCCATCAGACTTCAGCGACCCTGGGGCTGATGGGCGGCTTTGCGGTGATGATGTTCCTCGACACGGCACTGGGCTAGGCAGTTAAAGGCTGCGCAGCGCTTCCAGTGCCGGCGCTGCGTGAATGTTCAATGCAGCACACAACTCAAGCACACGAGCCTGATCATTACCGTAGATGAGTACCGTCTGCAGTTCATCATCCAGCGGCTGGCTGAAATTCATCAACACATAGCCACCGTTTTCCTTATTCATACTGCCCAGCTGAATCTGGATGCGATTGAGCGCAACCAGCGCCTCAACCTTGGCCAGTTGCTTGGGCTTGATATTGAACACCACCTCTTTACCAAACGATTCGACGATCTGCGCGAACAGGTCCATGTAGGTATCGGCCTGAAACAGTACGGTGTCAGGCAGACTGCCCACCACCACCCACTCACCCAACGGGATCGGAAACGTATCGTCGTAATTGATATCGGAATTGGCGGCCAGAAACGCCGAGGGATCCGCATAGGCCTGTGCGGCCTCATCGGCAACACGCTCGATATCCTGCTCGCCCATGCAACCCGAACTGATTTTGCCGATTAATTCGATGAGTTGATTCTTCACGGGAGATCCTGATCACGAGCAAAAATAAAGGCGCGAAGGATACCGGCAATTCCTTCGCGCCTCTATCACTTAAGCCGGTAATCGATCAGCCAGCGAGCCGCGCCAGTTGCTCGGCGGTATCTGCGGCCCCCATGGTCTGAGCGGCGGCCAGCGGCGTAACGCCCTTGGCATCGCGAGCATTGGGGTTGGCGCCCTTGCTGATCAGGTAGTCGACAATAGCGGTTCGGTTGAACATGGCCGCCATCATCAGGGCAGTACGACCGTCCGCCGAGGCACCTTCGACTTCAGCGCCGCCATCGACCAGCAATTTGACCACTTCGAGATCACCTTTGAATGCAGCCCCGGCAATCGGGCTCTGACCGTTGTCGTTACGGATCTCCGGATCAGCCTGGTAGTTGAGCAATACCTGCACGGCATCCTTGTGGCCGTGATAGCTGGCGAGCATCAACAGCGTGTCGCCTTTGTGATTGCGCAAATTCGGCGTAAGGCCTTTCTCCAGCAATCTGTCCAGCATTACTGCATCGCCGCGACGGGCGACGTCAAATACCTGCTCGGCAAACTCCAGAGCCTCTTCGTCGTTCATTTGCACAGGTTGATTGCTGGTGTTCTGGTCTGACATCGGTGACTCCCGCAGAAAATAAGGCATGGGCAGAGCAACCGCACGGCAACTCCCTTCTTGCACTTAATGACCGCAAGTCTCCATAGGCGTTCGTCCAGAATCAAGGTAGATGGCAATCTACTACCCGTCATCGACTAGTGAGGCGTCCACCCCATCTTTTTTATTGGCTGGCCGAATAAAAACCCGATCACGCGGTCGTAGTATTCACGAAACAAGACACGACCTGCCCGCTGAATCCTTTCTGCTCCCCGCAGCAAAGTTCCCTCGCTGCAAAAAAAAACCAAAAAAAAACCGCAAAATGCAGGATGCCCGACAGCCATTCATGCATATTGCACGAATATACGAAACCGATATATTTTTAAGTTATTGTTTTTAAAGGATTTTTATAGAAGACAAACACTGGCACAGTCACTGCACTAGTACTACCAAGCTTGTTATCCCATGAGCAATGGAGCCGCTAGACATGACTTTTATCCAAGAGAAATTCGCTTCCGTATTCTCCGAATTCGACGTAACCACTCAGGCCCGCCCGGATGGCGGTGTGCTGCTGTCGTTGCGTAACGGCGAAGGCAAACAGATCCGTCGTTCCATTTCCTACGCTCAGTTGCACACCCCGGTGCAGCTTGAGTGGGTGATCAGCGCGATTCGTCGTGACCTGGCTGGCCAGGCAAGCGACCTGCCCGCGATCTCCATGCTGCAAAGTCAGCACCGCTTTGATCTGCCGACGTATCACACTCGTTGATTTTGAATGTTGACTGTCCGTTTCATGCATCACTGATTCAAACGCTTCGCTCCCTTTGTTTAGCCGTGATTGCCAATTGGCATTCACGGCTTTTTTTTGCCTTGGTGAAAGATCAGTTGAAACCCAGCCCCAGCAGGAGACGACTTTTGGGGAGGCGGAACCTTTGACTGTGCAAAGCCAATGGCTCGCCGACAAGTTGGCTCTCGTCAAACAAAATGCAATTACCTGGCTTGGAATGCTTTTATGTAGGAGCAGCCAAAGGCTGCCAGGCATTTCTCCTGATACACCGCGATCGCAGCCTTCGGCAGCTCCTACAAATCTATGTTTGCTTTGCGACAGCGGTTTGTCATGAACACAAGGCGCGCTCCTGCAGGGAACGTCTGATTGTTGCTCACTTGATGATGCCCTGACACAAAGCCTCCCCCACCGCCTGAGCTCTGTTGGAGACCCCGAGCTTGCTGTAGATGCTTCTGAAGTGATATTTGACCGTCGCCTCGGATACTTGCCGGATCGTGGCGATTTCCCAAGCGGTTTTGCCGTCACGCGCCCATTCGAGAATCTCGATTTCCTTCTCGCTCAGCCCTCGAGAGCGCAATTTCGTCCCTCGCCCTACCAAATGCAGGACTGGAACCAGACTGGATAACAAATACATATCAGGAGCCTTGAGCGCTCGACTCAATCCGTTGAGTGAACAGATCGAAGTCACCCCCTGAAAACTGCGCGCCGGGCTGGTATAGCCGTAGGAACAAGCCGGTGTCAGCGCATGTTTTTCTACGCTCTGTATATAACTGTCAGTGGGTGGATAGCGCTTGAATGCCGCTTTCCAGTCGATAAACCCCAATTGCTCCCGGTAGTGATTGACCACCGGATCGTCCATCAACAGCAATTGACGTCGATAATGCTGACTCCAGGAGCGATCAATGTTGGAGGTCACCAACGTCAGCAGCATTGAGCCCCTGAACTGGCAAAATATCGCCCCTTCGGACTGACACTCCTGGCGTAACCAGTCCAGCGCATTCTCGATAGCCTGATTACTGTCCAGCTCATGAATGCTCCTGACCATCTGTTGTATGAGAGGGTTTTCGGTCGAGTTGATTGATTCAGCACTTCCCATCGCAGTTCGCTCCTTTGTCCAGACACGGCGCAGGGTTTGAATGGTTGTTAGTTGGCTGCGCCAGGGATGGATCGATCAGAAAACTACACGATTAAAAGCTTTGTAGAACAACTCCAGAAACAAACAGGTATTACGCACTCAAGTAAAAGCCTCATCCTACTTTTCAACAGGACGAGGCTTACACGTAATGGCTTGGTATTGGCTGAACAAGTTGAATCGTCTGACCGGCAGCCGCGATTCATTCCTGCAATAGCAGCCGGAACTCAGCGGCTAAAATGCGCCCAGGTCGATGTCGGTGAAGCTGGCAACATTGACGTGCCCCTTCAACTCGCCACCGTCACGCACCAGGCCACACGTAGCCATGCCAGCGGCCTTGGCGGCATCCAGCTCTTCGACGATATCCGACAGGAAAACAATCTCTTCAGCCGGCAAGCCAATCGCCTTGGCGATGTTGCAGTACGACTGCTCCTCGCGCTTGGGGCCCGAGGTGGTGTCGTAATAACCGCTGAACAAGACCGAAAGGTCGCCCGCGTCCGAGCAACCGAAGATCAGTTTCTGTGCCTGAATCGAGCCAGAGGAATAAACGTAAAGCCCATAACCTTGCTGATACCAGCGCTGCAGCGCTTGCACTGCATCGGGGTAGACATGGCCCTTGAGCTGACCGGCGTCGTAACCCTGCTCCCAGACCATGCCTTGCAGCGCCTTGAGCGGTGTGGCCTTGCGATCCTCGGCTATCCAGCTCAGGAGAACCTCGATGACCTGCTCGACGTCAGCATCCGGCTGCGCGCTGTCTTCTCGCACTTTTTCAAGCTGTGCGGCGACATCAGGGCGAGAGGCGTGCTCGCGGACAAAATCCGGCAAATGTTTTGCCGCGTAGGGAAACAACACATCGAAGACAAAACTGACGGCGCTGGTAGTGCCTTCGATGTCAGTCAGGACCGCTTTGATTGTCATGAACTGAATCCTATAAATCGTCAAGCTGCGGAAATAGGCTGGCAATCTTCTCGCCAGTGAAGTTCGCAACCCAGCCCTCAGTGTTATTGAACAGGCGGATCGCGACGAAGTGTGGGTTTTCCCCCATGTCGAACCAGTGCGGCGTTCCCGCCGGAACCGAAATAAGGTCGTTCTTTTCGCACAGCACGGCATACACATACTCGCCGATATGCAACGTGAACAAACCACGCCCGGCGACGAAGAAACGTACCTCGTCTTCGGAATGCCGATGCTCATCGAGAAACTTTGCACGCAATTCGGCTTTTTGCGGGTGATCACTATTGAGGCTGATCACATCGACAGTGACGTAACCGCGCTCGGTCATGAGTTTGTCGATTTGCACCCGGTACGCATTGATCACTTCTTCCTGGCTGGCACCCGGGGTAATAGGCGTCGCAGCCTGCCAGCGGTCAAAACCCACGCCGTGCTCGGCCAGGGTCGACGCGATATCCTCGACATGGGTCAGGACTTTATCTGGCTGCTCAGGGCTGGACTGGTGATAAACATACAGGCTGCTCATGGCGGCGCTCCTCGGTTCAGTTAAACCCGGTTGAATATGCCCTGCGACTTTTACAGCTCGTTCAGGCAGAAGGCTAAAAACGTTATCGGTTCAGTATGGCGAGGGTTTTGAGTTCACATTCAAAAAGGAACTCGAACGCCTCGATTTGCCGCAGCGCATCGCTCATCTTCGCGCCCCAGGTATATAAACCATGGCCGCGAATCAGGTAGCCCGCGCAATCAGGGTGCGCATCAAGCCAGGGCTGCACCTTCGCCGCCAGACGCGCAATGTCCTGATCGTTGTCGAAAACAGGAACCACGACCCGGGATTCATGAGTCACGACGCCACTGAAAGCCTTTTGCAGCTCGTAATCCTCAAACACCAGATGGTCGGCCTCGGTCAGACGCGACAATACTGTCGCATTGACCGAGTGGGTGTGCAGCACCGCACCGACTTCCGGCCTGCAACTGTAAAGTTGCGTGTGCAGCAAGGTTTCCGCCGACGGCTTTTTGCCGGGCTCCAGGCTGTTACCGTCAAGATCTGTGGCCAGCACGTCGTCGATGCCCAACTGGCCCTTGTGTTTGCCCGAGACGGTCAGCAGCACTTCAGTGGCGGAAAGCCGCGCCGAGTAATTACTGCTGGTCGCAGGTGACCAGCCACGACCGTACAGAAAACGACCGGCGTCGATAATTGCCTGACTCAGTTGTTCGCGGCTCATGCCCGCTCCTCTTTCATTCGTGTAGCTGCCATCACAGCAGCGGCCAGCGCCGCAGCACTGGCGATAGTAAATGTCCAGCCGGCCCCCAGGAAGTTCCAGGTGTAACCGGAGTAAAGCGCACCCAATGCGCCCCCCGTGCCCGCCAACGCGGCATAAAGCGCCTGGCCCTGACCTTGTTGTTGCGCACCGAAGCTACGTTGCACGAAATGGATGGCAGTGGCGTGAAAACTGCCGAATGTTGCAGCGTGCATTAACTGGGCAAACAGCAACACCACCAGGTGATCCGCAAGATTACCCAGCAACAGCCAGCGCAACGCCGCCAGCAGAAAACTGGTCAGGAGCACCTGACGTACCGAGAAACGCTGTAATACCCGGCTCATGGCCATGAACATCAGTACTTCGGCGACGACACCGAGCGCCCACAGCATGCCGATCAAACCGCGACCGTAACCCAACTGCTCCAGATGAAGGGTCAGGAAAGTGTTATACGGCCCGTGACTCATCTGCATGAGCCCGACGCAAGCATAGAAGGCTAGTACGCCGGGTCGAGTCAATTGTCGGAAAAAGCCACCGCTTTCCGGATGCGTCGTCGACAACACCGGCTGAGCATTGGGAATCCACCAACTGCTGATGACAATCGCGGCAATGATCGCGACCAGCACACTGGGAAAATAGTCGAGGCTCACGCTCTCGAATAGCCGTCCCACGCCCACCACCGTCAGGATGAAACCGATGGAGCCCCATAACCGGATCTGGCTGTAACGAGACGTCTGGCCACGCAGATGTGCGAGGGTAATGACTTCGAATTGCGGCAGGATTGCGTGCCAGAAGAAGGCGTGCAGAGCCATGACCATCGCCAGCCAGGCATAGCTTTGCCTGACCAGAATCAGGGAAAGCGCGAGCAAACCACAAATAGCGCCAAGCCGCACGATGACCAGTCGGCGCCCGGTGTAGTCCCCGAGCCACCCCCACACATTCGGCGCAAGACAACGCATCAGCATCGGGATCGCAACCAGTTCACCAATGCGCGCGCTGGAGAATCCGAGATGGCTGAAATACAACGGCAGGAACGGCGCGGTAGAGCCTAGCAAGGCAAAGTAGAAAACGTAAAAGCCGGACAGCCGCCAATAAGGCAGCTGTCCAGCCGGGGGGTGCGTCACGTCAACAGACCCTGGCAGCGGCAACGCCTTCGGGCATTACAGTTGACCCAGCACAGGCGTAGTCACCCGAACATCGGCATTCTGACCGCGATGACGCAACAGATGATCCAGCAACACGATGGCCATCATGGCTTCGGCAATAGGCGTGGCACGGATCCCGACGCACGGGTCATGGCGGCCCTTGGTGATCACGTCCACCGGATTGCCGTGAACATCAATGGAGTGTCCTGGCGTAGTGATGCTGGAGGTCGGTTTGAGTGCCAGGTGCGCCACAATTGGCTGACCTGAGGAAATACCGCCAAGAATCCCGCCGGAATTGTTCGACAGGAAACCCGCGGGCGACAGCTCGTCGCGGTGCTCGGTGCCGCGTTGGGCGACACTGGCAAAACCGGCGCCGATTTCCACACCCTTGACGGCGTTGATGCTCATCAACGCGTGAGCCAGATCGGCATCCAGACGGTCGAACACCGGCTCGCCCAGCCCCGGCATAACGCCATCGGCAACGACGGTGATTTTTGCACCGACCGAATCCTGATCACGACGCAACTGGTCCATGTAGGCTTCCAGCTCCGGAACCTTGTCAGGATCGGGGCAGAAAAATGCGTTCTCTTCCACGCAATCCCAGGTTTTGAAGGGAATTTCGATCGGGCCAAGCTGACTCATGTAGCCGCGTACCACGATGCCCATCTTCGCCAGATACTTCTTGGCGATAGCACCGGCCGCGACGCGCATGGCCGTTTCCCGTGCCGAGCTGCGGCCGCCGCCGCGATAATCGCGAACGCCGTATTTGTGGTGATAGGTGTAATCGGCGTGGGCCGGGCGGAACTGAGCCTGGATGGCCGAGTAATCCTTGGACTTCTGATCAGTATTGCGAATCAGCAAACCGATGGAGGTGCCGGTGGTTTTGCCTTCGAAAACACCCGAGAGGATTTCCACCTCGTCGGCTTCCTGACGCTGGGTCGTGTGGCGGCTGGTGCCGGGCTTGCGCCGATCCAGATCGACTTGCAGGTCTTGCAGCGACAGCTCAAGGCCCGGCGGGCAGCCGTCAACGATAGCAACCAGCGCCGGACCATGGCTTTCGCCGGCGGTGGTGACAGTGAACAGCTTGCCGAAGGTGTTGCCGGACATGCGGACGCTCCGATAAATCAGCGAAAAAACCAGGTCGATATAAACAAGCCCGCCAGTATACGCAGGCTGCTCGTGTAGTTCATCCTCGAACCTTATCCGTCTGGCCGCGTCCAATCGGCATCCCATCAGATAGTGGCCCAACGATGTTACGCGTTATCGCTTTGATCCTTCCCTTGCTCACCGGACTTGCTCACGCTGCCACCCCATCCGTCCTGCAGCGCCCCATCGTTCTGCAAACCGCGACGGGTGAGCTGTCCGGCACCTTATTACTGCCCAAATCCACCTCTCCCGTACCGGTGGTGTTGATTATTGCTGGCTCTGGCCCGACTGATCGCGATGGCAATAACCCCGACGGCGGTCGCAACGACAGCATGAAACTTCTGGCGCGCACCCTCGCCAGACACAACATCGCCAGCGTGCGTTATGACAAGCGCGGCGTCGCCGCGAGCAAGGCCGCTACTCCTGATGAGCGCAATCTGAGCATCGAGGCTTATGTAGCCGACGCAGAAGCTTGGGGTCAGAAACTCAAGACTGACCCGCGTCTGGGTCAGTTGATCCTGCTGGGTCACAGCGAGGGCGCACTGGTTGCATCACTGGCGGCTGAAAAAGCCGGTGCCGCTGCGGTGATCTCGGTAGCAGGTACAGGTCGTCCGGTGGATGAAGTATTGCGTGAGCAACTGCAAGAGCGCCTGCCTCCGCCCCTGCTGCTGCGCAGCAATCAATTGATCGATGAAATCAAGGCGGGCAAGACCGACAACGATGTTCCGGACGAGCTGGAAGTTGTATTCCGCCCGAGTGTTCAGCCGTATCTGATTTCGTTGTTCCGCCAGGCCCCGGCTGCCGCGTTCGGCAAATTGAAAGTTCCAGCGCTTATCATCCAGGGTCGAAACGATATCCAGGTCGGTGTCGGAGATGCAGAGCTGTTGAAGCAAGCCAAACCCGATGCCGAACTGGCCCTGATCGAGGGCATGAATCACGTGTTGCGCATCGTACCGAACGACATCAAGCAGCAACTCGAGTCCTACAAAAATCCGCAACTGCCTCTAGCCAGTGAGCTTTCCACACGGATTCTGCGCTTTATCGAAGCCCTGCCTAAGGCATGACTGTGGGAAATTGGCGTCAGGAATCCTGGCGCCCCTTCAGGACTCGGAAAAACGGCCGATAGGTGTTTGCTGGCTCTGTGTTTGCTGCACAGGGTCAAGGACAGGATCGCCGTGAACATGACTGAAACGAACGCCTTACCCGAAACCACTGAAAATACTTCAGTCGCCGAAGCAGAAGCTCCGGCGCCTGCGCCTGCGCAGCTGTGGGACGAAGTCAAGCCAGAACATTTTGTAATGCTGCGTCTGGCCCCGCTGCAGACCGACCGGGCCACGGGTGGCCGGCCGTTGCGCTTTGTCCAGTTTGGCCGTGCCGAACGCCATAGCAAAGAGGTGAGTCTGCTGCGCCTGAGCATCCAGTTGCCGGGGCAACGGGTGCGGCGCGAACAGAACCATCTGGATGTCTGGGTCGATCACGAAAAACACATCGTGCGCTTCGGGCCGGACTCAGGCCTGCAAATCGAGCCGTGGAACCGTGGCATCGGCCGTTTTCTGATCGCTCAGGGCATTCACTGGGCGCAGAAAAAATGGTCGACCTATAAAGTCGAAAGCTTCGCCCTGCCAAGCAAGGACGGGCTGAACGAAGACACCCGCCTGCGCCGCGATCATTTCCTGAAAACCCAGGGCTTCGAAGTCGCCTACGCCGACGCGCAGCACATGAAAGGCAGCTTCAAGGAAGTTCAGGTCGGCAACCTGCACAGCACCTGGAACAACGACAAGATTCAGATCATCGAGATTCTCGAAGCTTCACAGATGCTGGAGAACGCCGAGAAGAAGATGATCGAGCAAGAAGTGGCGATCCGTCAGCATGAGGATCGCGTCGGCAAATACAAGCGTGAAGACAGTGGCCTGCGCTTCACTATTGCCTGTCTGGTGACCTTTGCAGTATTCCAGGCCGGATTACTGATCTGGATTGCAACCCACCGCTAGTCTTCAAAACTGAATAGCTCTCAAAACTGAAGGCGCTCATCGCGAGCGCCTTCAGCCTTGATCAGTCAGATACGCGATTCAAACAGCGCCTGATGCTCCCGGCACTGGGCAGCGCTGAGCATGAACACGCCGTGGCCACCGCGCAGGAAGTCCAGCCAGGCGAACTCAACTTCCGGGTACAACGCCTGGACGTGAACCTGACTGTTACCCACTTCAACGATCAACAGACCTTTTTCGGTCAAATGATTTGCTGCCTGGCTCAACATCCGGCGCACCAGGTTAAGACCGTCACTGCCACAGGCCAGGGCCAGTTCCGGCTCGTGCTGGTATTCGTCCGGCATGTCCGCGAAATCTTCGGAATCGACATAAGGCGGGTTGGAGACGATCAGGTCAAAACGCTGACCCGGAAGGCCGTCAAAGCCGTCGCCCTGAACGGTGTAAACCCTGTTATCAACGCCGTGACGCTCGATGTTCTGGTTGGCAACTTCCAGTGCTTCAAAAGACAAATCAGCCAGCACCACTTCGGCGTCCGGGAACTCGTCGGCACAGGCAATACCGATACAGCCGGAACCGGTGCACAAGTCGAGAATGCGAGCCGGCTCGTCAGCCAGCCAAGGAGCAAAGTGGTTCTCGATCAGCTCGGCAATGGGTGAACGGGGGATCAGCACACGCTCATCAACAATGAACGACATGCCGCAGAACCATGCTTCGCCCAGCAGGTACGGCGTTGGTACGCGCCCATCAATGCGGCGAGAGATCAGGCGCTGCAGCTCCGAAATCTCATCAAGCTCCAGGCGGCAATCCAGATAGCTGTCGGCAATCTCCCAAGGCAGATGCAATGCGCCCAACACTAGCTGGCGTGCCTCGTCCCAGGCATTGTCAGTTCCATGACCGAAAAACAGGTCTTCCTGGTGAAAGCGACTGACCGCCCAACGGATATGGTCGCGCACGGTGCGCAAGCGGGATGTGATCACGGGGGGAAGCTCCTTGGAATACGTCTTGGGATTCTAGCAGCCATGACCGCAACACACGATGCCCGAGTGCCATTAGCGACCCGGCTCACGTTCGACGATGGTTTTGGATACGTGGCATTTCAATCAAGGCATAATGCTCACCGCCCAGATCGATCAACGCCGCTACAGGCCAGAGAAACCGGAGCTTCTCACCGTCGCCATTCCCAGAACCGTTCAGGCGGAGGAGAATGACGCAAAAGCCCCACACAAAGGAGCCCCAGATGTCCGATCCAAAGACCATGTTTCAACTCAGCGGCCGTGGCTATGCAGCGGCCACTTTGAGCAATGCCACGCTGATCATTATTGATGCCCAGAAAGAATACCTCAGCGGCCCGCTGGCCCTGACAGGCGTTAACGAAGCAGCCGCCAACATCTGCAAACTGGTTGCGGCGGCCCGTGCCGGCAAATGCCCGGTTGTGCACATCCGCCACCTCGGCACTGTCGGTGGCTTGTTCGACCCGCAAGGTGAGCGCGGTGAGTTCATGCCTGAGTTGAAGCCACTGGAAGATGAACGCGTCGTTGAAAAACGTCTGCCCAACGCTTTCAACGGCACCGGCCTTGATGACTTGTTGCAAAGCCTTGGTCATCTGGACCTTATTGTTTGCGGTTTCATGAGCCATTCGAGCATCAGCACGACAGTACGGGCGGCGAAGGATTATGGCTATCGTTGCACGCTGGTAGACGACGCCTGTGCGACGCGAGACCTGCCAAGCCCCGACGGAGTCGTCAGCGCCCACATTGTTCATCGCACTGAAATGGCGATCATGAACGATAACTTCGCGACCCTGGCACTCACCAAAGACTTGATCTGAACCGCTAGAAACCAGCCCAGACTCCCCCTGCCCGGCCAAGAGCATCACAGCTCCGCGCCGGCGTGCACCACGCCTCGCGGCTGTCGTACCCCATTCGCTGTATTCGCGGTTATGTGACGCTGTTCACATTACCGCCTATCCATTAATACCCGTCATTTGCCCTGAATCCTCTGCCTGCGGGAACCAGCCGCCGCCTGTCCGGGTCAGACCCCGATACTCTGGAGGAAAATCGGAATGAAAGTATCCGACGGTTTTGACGCCCGTCGCCTGCGTCCAAAAGGATCGGGCAGTTGGGGCGTGCGCATTGGTTCGGCCATTGCTGCCCTGTTGGCGACTTTCGGCGTGTTGCTGGCAATGGCCGGTGTTTCCAGCCTGATTGGTCGGCCCCAGGTGCTGGGTGAGCTTAATGCCAGCCCGCTGGGCGCAGCGCTCGTTGTACTAAGTGGCTTGTTGGTGCTCTACGTTGGCATCTGGCTATGGCGTCGCTGCCGCGTGGGTAGTCGTCGCAAGAATGGCTTGAACATGTCGCCGCACTTGATGAAAAAGCAGGATTGAAAAACTTGTCGGCAAACACTGCTTGCACGTGAGATCGGCTTTAGCGGGAAAGGCAGCATTCCTGATGTCACATTTCGCTGACCATACCGGCCTTTTCCCAACTAAAGCCGGTCCCACGCCCTATATGTGCATCACACCACCGCTCACACCGCGACTTGGTTAAACTAGCCCCCTTCGCGGAGGCTGACATGCAAGACGACGATTTTTCCCTGTTCAAAAACGAGTTACGCGGCGTCAAGCCCATCAAGCAAGAATATGCCGATGTAGGCAAACCCAAGACCGACCGTAAACTCCTGGCCAGACTGCGTCAGTCCGCGACGGTGCGCACCGATTCGGTGACAGTCGATGGGTTGTCGGATCAGTTCGTGATCGATGTCGGGCCGGAAGATGTGTTGAGCTGGTCCCGCGATGGCGTGCAGGAAGGCCAGATGCGCAAGCTGAAGCTCGGGCAGATCAGCTTCGAGGGCGGTCTGGATTTGCATGGCATGACGGTAGAGGTCGCACGGGAAACCCTGTGGGAGTTTCTCGCTGAAGCAACCAAACTGGAAGTACGTTGCGTGCGTGTCACTCATGGCAAGGCTGTGCGACTGGACGGCAAGCGCCCGATGATCAAAAGCCACGTCAACACCTGGCTGCGGCAACATCCTCAAGTGCTAGGTTTCTGTTCGTGCCAGGCAAAACACGGCGGCGCGGGAGCGGTTTACGTAATCCTGAAGCGGACCATGATGGAAGGCCGCGACGAGTAATCCGTCGCAGCCTGAATCACCCGGGGCGAGTTACGGACGCCCGCCCGGACCGCCACCACCTGGACCACCGCGGTCGCCACCTTCATAGTGACCGCCACCGCCGCCATGCCCGCCACCACCATGACCGCCAGGTCCACCTGGACCCCAAAACGGCCAGCAGCCTGAAACCGTAGACAGCACTGCAACCACCATTGCTACTTTTACCATTCGACCGAACATCACTTCACTCTCTCATGCGACAGGTATTTGTTACCTGTTCATTCAGACAGCGTGTGGGGGGTTATTTCTGTCGCGGGTTAGTAGGGGCTTGGTAAGCGACTGGATACAATCGCGCTCCGTCTGAGATGCCGCTTGATAAATGATCGTGCAGCTATATACTCAACCTTAACGAATAACGTTAAGCATTACAGATGATTCAGAGTTTTCGCTGCATCGATACCCAGGCACTGTTTGAAACTGGCAAGACCAGACGTTGGAGCGGGTTAAAGAATGTAGCAGAACGAAAGCTCGCGATGCTCGATGCCGCAACGGCGCTGAAAGATCTCAAGTCGCCCCCCGGAAATAGACTGGAGGAGCTTCATGGAGACAGAGAGGGTCAGCACAGCATACGCATCAACGCTCAGTTCAGAGTCTGCTTCTTATGGGGCAGCAATGGACCGGAACATGTAGAAATTGTTGACTATCACTGAGGTGAACCATGCATAAGAACGGCATGCGCCCGATACATCCGGGAGAAATTCTCAAAGAGGAATTTCTTGAACCGCTGGGGGTGACCCCCGCTGCACTCGCCCGCGCCCTTCATGTCTCTGCTCCGACAGTCAACGATATTGTCAGAGAGCGGCGCAATATCAGTGCAGATGTTGCATTGCGTCTGGCAACGGCACTCGGCACATCTGCGCAGTTCTGGCTCAACCTTCAAGCCTCCTACGACCTGCGTAAAGCAGAGATCGAGAAAGGCGAAGAAATCTACCGTGATGTTCACCTTCTCGACTGCTGTGCCTTCAGCTAAAGAAACCTGAACGATCAGGCTGCTGTAGCGCCAATATGCCCTTCTGTAATAGACGGCAATACAACTACGGTCATACCTACGCTACTATGTGCGGCCTGACAGAAAAAGCTCGGCGCCAGCCTGGGCAAAGCGGGCAAATACCGCTATCGATTTATACCATCGCAGAACTCCGGCACTGGCTGGGGCGAGATCGGGCAACTCGAATAGAGCTTGATTGGTACAAATTGGTACGACCCGACATGGTACCTATCTGAAAACTTTATGGAATCAACCCCTGTGACACTGGAACAGAACTACACCGCGATCCTTGGCCAACTGGGGGAAGACGTTTCCCGCGAAGGTCTGCTCGACACCCCCAAGCGTGCTGCCAAGGCAATGCAGTATCTGTGTCGCGGTTATGAACAAACGCTGGAAGAGGTTACCAACGGTGCCCTGTTCAGCTCCGACGCCAGCGAAATGGTGATGGTCAAGGACATCGAGTTGTATTCGTTGTGCGAGCATCACCTGCTGCCGTTCATTGGCAAGGCGCACGTCGCCTACATCCCCAATGGCAAGGTGCTGGGTCTGTCCAAGGTCGCGCGCATTGTGGACATGTATGCCCGCCGCCTGCAGATCCAGGAAAACCTCAGCCGCCAGATCGCGGAAGCAATAATGCAAGTGACCGGCGCACTGGGCGTTGCCGTAGTGATCGAAGCCAAACACATGTGCATGATGATGCGCGGTGTCGAAAAGCAGAATTCGTCGATGATCACCTCAGTGATGCTCGGTGAATTCCGCAACAACGCTGCTACCCGCAGCGAGTTCCTCAGCCTCATCAAGTGACCGACGCCCTGCCCGGCTGATCACTCGCCGGGCCTTGGGCGATACGTTCCCGCCTGTTTCTCGCGAGGTCTTTTACGTGTTTATAAAAGCATTGAGGGTTGGTCTTGGCCAACTGGTCATCTTCATCGACTTCATCACCCGTCCGGCGAAGAAAAAACGCACGCCCGAAGCTCAGGCGGCTGTCGAGCAGTCAGCAAAGAATCTCAGCCTGTATCAGTTCAATGCCTGCCCGTTCTGCGTCAAAACCCGTCGTACCCTGCACAAGCTCAACGTTCCGGTTGCGCTGCGTGATGCAAAAAACAACGAACAGGATCGCGAGACACTGCTCAATGAAGGCGGCAAGATCAAAGTGCCCTGCCTGCGCATCGAGGAAGATGGCAAGACCACCTGGATGTATGAGTCCAAAGTTATCATTGATTACCTGAATCAGCGCTTCGCAGCGATCTGATTCAACGGCGAACGCCCGATATCAATTCGGGCAGCCCTCCTGACGGCACGCCGCATACTGTTTCAACTGCTCGACGCGCACCCTGGTCTGCTCTGCCAGACACCGGGATTGCAGCAGCGGCCACATCGAGCCGGAATCTTCAGCCTTGCCTGCCTGATACATACAATCCGCATCACGGAAAGCAATCCACTTCTGCTGCGCAGCCTTGAACGCCTGCTTCTTCTCAGGCGTCTGCAAGTACGCTATTTGTGCCTTGTATTGTTTGTTCAGCGCCGCATCCAGCGTTGCCAGTTGCTGACCTGCGCAACGATTCATCGCAGCCTGGCTGGCATCACAGTCTGTGTTTTGTGCCGAAGCAGAGCAGCCAATACCCAGCGCCATGAACATCAGCACCGCCATCATTGAAAAGCGCATAGGGAACTCCTTTCCTTGAATTCTTGTTATCGGGTTACGGGGCCGTACCCAAGAGGCGCGCAGACTAAATGCCTGTGCTGACACAGCCAAGTGATTTCAGCTGTGCTAAAACAATCGGACATAAAAAAGCCGGTCATGTTGCATGACCGGCTTTTCAGGTGTCCGTCGCGATCAGTCCAGCATGCCTACATAGCCAGGTTGCGCCTTCACCCGCTCCAACCATTGCTCGATGCCAGGGTATGGCGTCAGGTCGAAACCACCCTGATGGGCAACATGGGTGTAGGCATACAACGCAATGTCTGCGATGGAAAAGTGATCGCCCACCAGAAACGGCGTACGTTTCAGCTGCTGCTCCATCACCGCGAGGGCGCGGTAGCCAGCCTTGTGCAACGAACGATATTCCTCGAGACGCTCTTCAGGCAGCCCCAGATAAAACTGGATAAACCGCGCGACTGCGATGCTCGGCTCATGGCTGTACTGCTCGAAGAACTGCCATTGCAGCACTTGCGTGCGCAGTCGCGGTTCGCTCGGCAGGTACTGGCTGCCATCGGCGAGGAAATTGAGGATCGCATTGGATTCCCACAGGCAGGTGCCGTCCTCAAGCTCCAGGACAGGGATCTTGCCGTTGGGGTTCTTCTCCAGAAACGCTGCGGTCTGGGTTTCACCCTTGAGAATATCCACCGGCACCCAGTGATACTCGACGCCCAGCAGGTTGAGCATCAGCTTGATCTTGTAGCAGTTGCCCGATTTGTAATCGCCGTAAACCTTGTACATACCCGTCCCCTTGAATTCCCTTGATGCCCGCAGCTAAGCGGCTCGCTCCAACCGGGCCTGACGCACGACCGCCGCCAATCGCTTCAGGCCCTCATCGAGACGGGCCGGATCAATGTGGCTGAAGTTGAGCCTTAGATAACCATGGTTGGCATCTGGATCAGCGAAAAACGGCTCCCCCGGCATAAACGCGACATCCTGCCTGAGCGCTTCGTCGAGCAGAGTCCGTGTATCCATTGGTTGCTTGAGCGTCAGCCAGAAAAACAAACCACCTTGCGGGCTGTTCCAGTCAGCTATATCGGCAAAATGTCGTTTTAGTGCAGCCTCAAATGCATCCCGCCGCTGACGGTAGAAAGTCTGCAACTCAGACAAGTGTTCGCGGTAGTGCTCGGTACCGATCCATTGCAGGGCCTGCCACTGGCCTAAACGGTTGGTGTGCAGATCGGCAGACTGCTTCAAACGCAGCAAATGCGGGAACAGATCAGGACTGGCAATCAGGTAGCCGACCCGCAAACCTGGCAACAGGGTTTTCGACACGGTACCCGTGTAGATCCAGCTGGCCTTTTGCAAACGGCTGGCGATGGGCTTGGCACTGCCGCCATCAAACGTCAGATCGCGATAGGGTTCGTCTTCGATCAAGGTCACGCCGAATTCATCCAGCAGAGCAGCCACGGCCACACGACTGGCTTCGCTGTAACGCACTGCGGAGGGATTCTGGAAAGTCGGAATCAAGTAGGCGAACGCAGGCTGGTGTTGCTCCAGTTGTCGTCGCAAGGCCTGCAAATCCGGACCATCGGTTTGCAGCGGCACTGTCAGGCAATCAGCACCGAACAACTGGAAAATCTGCAACGCCGCCAGGTATGTCGGTGCTTCGAGCACGATCTGCGTGCCTTTGTCGATGTACAGCTTGGCCGCCAGATCCAGCGTCTGCTGCGAGCCGCTGACGATCAACACCTGACTGGCGTCGCACTGCAGGCCGATAGCTCGCGCCTCTGCAGCCAGGGCTTCGCGCAAGCCAGGCTCGCCTTCACTCATGCCGTATTGGCCAAGCGCAACAGGCATGTCCGCCCACTCCACTTTGGGCAGCATGGCTTCGGCTGGCAGGCCACCGGCAAACGACATGACTTCCGGACGCTGGGCCGCAGCAAGGATTTCACGAATCAGAGAACTTTTAAGCCGGGACACGCGTTCAGAGAAAGCCATTGAGATCACCGCTAGCCGAAGTAATTGGAAATAAGTCAAACTGGTTGACCGAAATTACGACGCCAGACATAGATACGTCAATATGCTTGACCTTAAAAATTCCGCATCCCAACAAGCCGCCATGGAAGCTTTTTTCTTCGGCTACCAGGCATTCACGGCTAAAGCTGACGAAATGCTTGCCCGACGAGGCTTCAGCCGGGTGCATCAGCGCATCGTATTTTTCATTGCCCGCTATCCCGGTTTGAGCGTTAAAGAGCTGCTCTGCGTGCTCGGTGTGAGCAAGCAGGCACTCAATGCGCCGCTGCGCCAACTGATCGCCATGGACCTGGTACATAGCACCGCCCCCGACAGCGACAAGCGCAAACGCTTGCTGGGGCTGACCGAAGAAGGCTCGAAGTTCGAACAGGCTTTGCGGCGCGAACAAGTGAAGTTGTTGCAGCGCGTTTTTGCCGAGGCGGGTCTTGAAGCCGTTGACGGCTGGCTGCAGGTCAACGAAGCACTGGGCAGGACGTTGCAGAGTGGTGCCCGGCCTGCTTCTCGTGAAGATGACTGAAACCTGACATCGGCTCCTATTAGACAAAATATAAATAAACGTGTCTGCAGCCAGGCTTGGGCTGCTTCGTAACTGTACTCACGTTTACGAATCCCGCTGTATCGCAACACTTTGATACCAGTACGTTTACGCTTGCGGCCTGCCGTTGCACTGCTCAAGGATGGATTGATGAACGCCTCACCCCCCGCCCGTCTGCGCCCATTGGCCGACACTTCCCCCGCCGCAATCGTCGCTGGTTTTATCGCCATGATGACGGGCTGTACCAGTTCGCTGGTGCTGATGTTTCAGGCAGGCCAGGCAGCCGGGCTGACCAGTGCGCAGATATCTTCGTGGATCTGGGCATTGTTCGTCGGTATGGCTGTGTGCAGCATCGGTCTTTCCTTGCGCTATCGGACACCCATCACCGTGGCTTGGTCGACCCCCGGCGCAGCTTTGCTGATCACCAGCCTGGGCGGAGTGGCGTATCCAGAAGCCATCGGTGCGTTTATCACCAGTGCAGTGCTCGTCATCATTTGCGGGGTAACCGGCAGCTTTGACCGACTGGTAAAAAAGCTTCCCGCCTCTCTGGCTGCGGCGTTACTGGCCGGCATTCTGTTCAAGATCGGCAGCGAAATCTTCGTCGCCGCCCAACACCGCACCGCGCTGGTATTGGGCATGTTCTTCACCTACCTGCTGATCAAACGGATATCGCCACGCTACGCGGTATTGGCTGCACTCCTCGTGGGTACTGCGCTGTCAGGCTGGTTGGGCTTGCTGGACTTCAGCGGCTTTACGCTGGAGGTCTCGATGCCGGTCTGGACGACGCCAGAGTTTTCTCTGGCGGCAACGGTGAGCATCGGCATTCCGCTGTTTGTGGTGGCCATGACGTCACAGAACATGCCGGGCATCGCCGTGTTGCGTGCTGATGGTTATCACGTACCAGCCTCTCCGCTGATTTCAGTCACCGGTATCGCGTCATTGTTGCTGGCACCGTTCGGTTCCCACGGACTCAATCTGGCCGCTATCAGCGCGGCTATTTGCACCAGCGCCCACGCTCACGAGGACCGCGACAAGCGTTACACGGCGGCTATCTGGTGCGGAATCTTCTACGCCATTGCCGCCATCTACGGTGGAGCGCTGGCGGCGCTGTTCGGTGCGTTCCCCAAGGAACTGGTGCTATCGATCGCCGCTTTGGCGTTGTTCGGCTCGATCATCAACGGCCTGACCGTTGCGATGAACGAACCCAGGGAGCGTGAAGCGGCACTGATCACCTTCATGGTGACGGCGTCAGGCCTCACCCTGCTTTCGATTGGTTCGGCGTTCTGGGGGATTGTGGCGGGGGTTGTGACGATGCTGATCCTGAATGGGACGTCGCGTCGGTAGAAGCAGGTCGCTTCAGAAATACATCTACCGGATTCGAAGATGATCCTGCGCCACAAACAAGTGGTCTGTAGGAGCTGCCGAAGGCTGCGATGGCGGTGCATCAGACTAAGTGCTCGCAGCCTTCGGCAGCTCCTACGGGCCAATAAAGATTCAGTGTTTCGCTACAACCTGAAATGCCCAACCATCCCCTTGAGCTCGGTCCCAAGTGATGCAAGCTCAGTACTCGACGCTGCATTGCCCCGCATGGCCAGGGCGGACTGGTCGGCGCTGGCGCGAATATTAGTGACGCTGCGATTGATCTCTTCGGCGACCGACGTCTGTTGTTCTGCCGCTGCAGCAATTTGCTGGTTCATCTGCTGGATCATCGAAACCGCCGCAGCAATGCTGCCCAACGCGCTTTCGGTTTGCAGCGCATCGCTGACCGCAAGCCTGACCAGTTCACCACTGCTCTGGATGTGTGCCACGGAGGCTGAAGCACCACTGCGAAGGCTGCTGACGAGTCGTTCGATTTCCTCAGTGGATTGCTGAGTTCGCCTGGCCAGCGCTCTTACCTCGTCGGCAACCACGGCAAAGCCCCTGCCCTGCTCACCTGCGCGCGCGGCTTCGATAGCCGCATTCAGCGCCAACAGATTGGTCTGTTCGGCCACGCTTTTAATGACCCCAAGCACCGTGCCGATGTTCTGGATCTCGTTGCTCAGGTTTTCAATGCTGTCGATGGCCGACGCAGAAGAACTGGCCAATTGCTCAATGCGCTGCAAACTCTGACGCACCACTGTCTGGCCGCTGTCGACCTTCTCATCAGCGCTCTGCGCGGCAAGCGCCGCTTGTTCCGCATTGCGGGCGACGTCATGCACAGATGCCGTCATCTGGTTCATGGCCGTCGCGACCTGCTCGGTCTCTTCCTGCTGATGACTGACTTCGCGATTAGTCTGCTCAGTCACAGCCGAAAGAGAATGCGCAGAACTGGCCAACTGATCGATACCTGCCTGCAGACCGCTGACGATGCCACTCAGGCCAGCCCCCATTTGCTGCATGGCGAGCATCAGTTGTCCGATTTCATCCTTGCGCCGTACGTCGATACTACCGCTCAGGTCCCCCGCAGCAATACGTTGCGCAGTGGCAATGACGCTGCGCAACGGGTGAACGATCAGGCGAGTGATCAACAGCGAAGCCATGACACCCACCAACAAGGCCACCACCGATGAGCCGATGATCTGCAACGTGTTCGTGGTGAGTTGCGCCTGCATCGACTGATCTTCGGCGGCGTAGGCCTGCTTCACTTGCTCGACGACCTGAGTGGCGTTGGCAGCCAACTGAAGTGATACCTTGGCTTCGCTGTCGAGCAGGTCGGTGTATTCACTGAGTTTTTCAGTGAAATTGACGATATGCGTACTGACTTCACCCAACACAGTCTGGTAGCCCTCGTCCTTGACGACACCTTTGAGCTCCTCGACCAACGCCTTGGCATCATCCGCCTGCGTGATTTTGCCGGTCCTGACCTCGTCACCCGAGCCTGTCTTGCGGCTTTTATCGAGACGCACCCGGGCCTCGTCCATTGCCTGCATCATCAATTTTGAGACCTGGCTGACCTGATTGGCCTGCTCGATGAACTCCGAACCCTGCTCACCCTTCGACTCTTTGAGCCCATAGGCGCCGTCATCCGCCAGCCCGGCCTGTAAAACATCCAGATTGTTGGCGACGCTAGAGACGGACCAACTGGCCATTTCCAGCGCAATGTCCTTGCTTTGGCTGATATCGACGAACTGATCGAAGGACCTGCGATAAGCCCCCAATGTCTGCTGGACCTCGGTCATGCGTGACTCGCTGGCGGGGGACTGACTTTTCAATTGCTCAGCCAGTGCATTCAACTCATCAACGCCAACATGCAGTTGCTCAACGATCTTCGGATCACTGCGCAGCGCGTATTCCTGCTCCAGCAACCTGACCTTGAGAAGCCCGCTGTTCAGGGAAGACATCTGGTTAAGGCCATCGAAGTGAGCGCTGATGCTTTTCAGCGACCAGACACCAATAGCGGCCACCAGCGCGGTCAGCAGCAAAACCAGCGTGAAACCCACGCCGAGTTTCTTTGCCATCCCAAGGTTGGCAACGCGAGCTTGCATGGCCGAAATCATAGCGCTCATCTCCGTTCGATCACTCAAGGCGTTCTGGCCGAACACTCAGGCCGTTGATTCACGCCATTCAATAATCGTGCAGATTCGCAATGAGCCTGAAGATGTACAAGTCTTTGACGCCGAGATAATGGCAAATAGCTATGCCGAAGTCGTTTTCAGACTTATCCGGGGCAACTTGGGATTATCAGCCTGCGTGCGACGTCGAGACTTGAGCATAAAAGCAGCGGATGACCTGGCAGCAGTTGCAGGGTAAACGTCCGATTCGGAGCGATTACCCTGCGTGGAGCGCTAAACGTGCGCAGGGGTATTCAGCAAGTCGCAGCCCCCACCAGCAAGGTTCCCGCATCCGCATCGAGTGTGGCTTCGATGCCCAGCGGCACCGCGTGGTTGATAGCGTCATGGCCAATGGAAAGACCGCCCAGAACAGGAATGCCCAGATCACCCAGTCGTTCCATCAAGACACTCGAATGGGTGATCGATCCGGTAGCGCCTTTAGGTTCGCTGAACTGCCCAACCGCAATGCCTGTCAATCCATTCAGCGCGCCACTGTTGAGTAGATGAGTAAGCAGGCGGTCAACACGATAGGCCGCTTCGCTCACATCTTCGATCAGCAGAATGGCGCCGTTGAGATCTGGCATGTAATCAGTACCCACGCTGCTGCTGAGTATGCTGAGATTGCCTCCCAGCAATACACCATGAGCCGTGCCGCGGGTACGCACATCGAAGGTGCGCTCCGCTGCATCGGCTGCGACCAGAACCGGTTCGGTGCTCATGGTCACGTGTCGCAAACCGCTGACGAACAGACCGCCGCGCTCAAGCTGACTGGCCACCGGCCCGTGGATGGTTGCCAGTCGCGCATGCTGCCAAAGCGCACCGTGAAACGCAGTGATATCAGAAAAACCAATCACCAGTTTCGGATCGCGTTTAACCGCGTCGAAATCAAGATGCTGAACGATGCGTTGCGCGCCGTAGCCGCCACGATTACAAAACAGTGCGCGGATCTCCGGATCAGCCAGCGCAGCATTGAAGTCTGCAAGCCGGTGCTCATCAGTGCCCGCATAAAAAGAATGAGTGTCCAGTGCGTGAGGGTAAATCCGGGGCCTGAGACCCCAGCTCTTGAGAACCTCTGCCGCACTCTCGACCTTTGCCGGTGCCACCGGGCCAGCAGGCGAAACCAGAGCGACTGCATCTCCGGGGCGGAGCGCATGAGGGCGAAGGGTTGGCAAACAGATGGAAGACATTACAAAAGCTCAAGTTTCAGGTCAGTGGCCCAATGTAGATTAGTCTCGGCTGTCGATCCACACCGAAAAACATTTACCTGATTTTGAAAGCCTACCACCAGCGGGTGCGCGCGCTTGCTCATAATCCAACTGGATCGCAAAGCATTCGCACGATGATCTTCACTTGCCGGGCAACGCCTCAGCGACTTCAATCAATCTTTGACTATTTATGAGGAAATGCCATGAGCAGCCACACCAACCGCCAATTCCTGCTCGCCAAACGCCCGGTCGGCCAGGCGAGTCGCGAAGACTTCACTTATCAGGAAATACCGGTCGGCGAGCTGGCAAGCGGGCAGATTCTGGTCAAGAACCATTACCTGTCACTGGATCCGGCCATGCGCGGCTGGATGAACGAGGGCAAGTCGTACATCGCCCCTGTCGGTCTGGGCGAGGTGATGCGCGCACTGGGCGTGGGCGAAGTGATCGCCTCGCAAAGCGAACAGTTCGCGGAAGGTGACTTTGTTCAGGGCGCACTGGGCGTTCAGGACTACTTCCTTGGTGAGCCTAAAGGCTTCTACAAAATCGACCCTAAACTCGCACCGCTGCCCCGCTACCTTTCAGCGCTGGGCATGACCGGCATGACCGCCTACTTTGCGCTGCTGGATGTCGGAGCGCCGCAGAGTGGCGACACCGTAGTGATTTCCGGCGCAGCGGGTGCCGTGGGAAGTGTCGCCGGACAGATCGCCAAGCTTAAAGGTTGCCGAGTGATTGGCATCGCGGGTGGTAAACAGAAGTGTGAATCGCTGGTTAATGAGCTGGGCTTCGACGGCGTCATCGACTACAAGAGCGAGGATGTTCTGGCAGGTCTGAAGCGTGAGTGTCCCAATGGCGTGAATGTCTATTTCGATAACGTCGGTGGCGACATTCTCGACGCCGTACTCAGCCGTCTGGCGCCCAAGGCGCGGGTCGTGATCTGTGGCGCGATCAGTCAGTACAACAACACCTCGCCCGTCAAAGGGCCGAGCAATTACCTGTCGCTGTTGGTCAACCGGGCCCGCATGGAGGGTTTTGTGGTCATGGACTACGCCAGCAAGTTTGCCGCTGCCGGGCAGGAGATGGCCGGCTGGATGGCTGAGGGCAAACTAAAGAGCCGTGAGGACATTGTCGATGGGCTGGAGACGTTTCCCGAAACCCTGCAGAAGCTGTTCAAGGGCGAAAATTTCGGGAAGTTGGTGTTGAAGGTTTAGGCCTGAAGAAATCGGGGTCTTATCAATCCAGAACACTCATCACCGAATTGCAATGCATTCCTCAGGGGCTCGTGCGCTCCTACAGGTCTGCCGTCTGGCGCGAGACTCATTGCCATAAATCAATCTGTAGGAGCTGCCGCAGGCTGCGAATGCATTCTGCCTGCCCACCGCCATCGCAGCCTTCGGCAGCTCCTACAGATCAGCATACGGCGGCGTAACGGAGGACTACGTCCCTACCTACTGCGCTTGCAACACCTCATCCGCCTTGCCGCCCGCGTCCTGAATCACCAGGTGAATGAAATGCAGTTTGGTGATCACTGCGGGAGGCAAAACGAACGGATAGAAGTCAGGCTGGCCCATGCTGCGCGAAAGCTCGTTGAGCATCCCGGCCAGTTCGATCCAGGCATTGACGAATGACAGGAACGCAGGCCCGCCGGGGTGTTGCGGGTCGTAAAGGGTTTCCAGCGGGAACGGCTGATAATCCAGGTCCATATCCCGGGCACTCATGCCAAAACCCAGCGCGGTATCGACCGCATCCATCATGTGCAGGTAATGCGCCCAGGTCTCCGCCCAATCCTCCCATGGATGCATGGTGGCGTAAGCGCTAACGAAGTTCTGCTGCCAGTCGGCTGGCGCCCCGTTCTGGTAATGGTGATCCAGTGCCTCGGCATAACTGGCGCGCTCATCGCCGAACAGGTTGCGATACCCGTCCTGCCACCAGGTATTTGCGATCAACCGATCCCAATAGTAGTGGCCCACTTCGTGACGGAAATGCCCGAGCAGAGTCCGATAAGGTTCGTGCATCTGCACACGAATTTTCTCGCGATGGGCGTCATCTGCTTCTTTGATATCCAGAGTAATCAAGCCGTTGGCGTGCCCGGTAGTGGGCGCTTTGCCTTCCAGATCAACGCCAAGAAACTCAAAGGCCAGCCCGCGCTCTTCGTCCTGAGTTTTGGGGATGACTTTCAGCCCGAGGGAAATCAACTGCGCAACCAGTCGACGCTTGGCGGTTTCCACCTTGCACCAGCGCTCACCGTTTTCCGGGATCGACAGGTCGGGAATGGTCTTGTTCAAGCTACAGGCAATGCAGAACTCGCCACTGTCATCGGCGGGAAACAGCCAGTTGCAGGCCGCAGGCGTATCAACGTTGGCACAACGTCGATACAACCCGGCTCCCGGCTCGTCACTCAGGCGCCAGGTGTCTTGATCGGGGCCAGGCTCAAGAGCTGCAACCCGTCCCTGCTCTGGCAGATAACCAAGCGCTGCGGAGCAGGCCAGACACTGGGTATTGGGAAAGAATACAGACTGACCACACTGGCACTGCCAAACCTTGCTGTTACGCCGGGTCTCGCCAACAAAAGGTGCAGCAATACGTGAACTGAGTTGCTCGAAAAACCGGTACATGGCGATCTCCTGGTGGGCCAGCATGCACTAGATCATCGCCGGTTGCCGTCGTTCCGTGGAGTTGATGCGTGACGTGGATCTTTGCTGAATCATCGATCTTCTGGGCGATGACGCCCCGTGGGGCATCCACAGGTAAAGGGATTGCGCGAACGTCGTGGGAGCGAATTCATTCGCGAAGGGGCCGATACATACGCAGCCTGTGTATCGTCTGAAATGCCGCCTTCCCGAATAAATTCGGTCCCACAGGATTTGCATCGCACATCAGTTTGCAGGCAAACATAGACCTCCCACATGAAGCACTTATCCCGTCAGGTCAGCACATGGCCTTTCAATCCACCGCGATGCCATGCTTCGCCAAAAAGCCTACAAACGCCTCTTCATCCAGCACCTTCAAACCCAGCTCGTTGGCCTTGGTCAACTTTGACCCGGCCCCCGGCCCGGCGACTACGGTGTGGGTTTTAGCCGATACGGAGCCGGACACCTTGGCCCCCAGGCTTTCCAGTTTTTCCTTCGCTACGTCGCGGCTCATCAGTTCCAGCGAACCGGTCAATACCCAGGTCTGCCCCGCCAAAGGCAAGCCTTCGACGACTTTTTTCTCGCTCTGCCAGTGCATGCCGAAGTCTTTCAACTGGGCTTCGATGGCCAGCCCGCGTTCGGCGTTTTCCGGTTTGTCGAAAAACTCACGCACCGCTCTGGCCTGTTTCTCGGGCAAGGCCTGACGCATGTCCAGCCAGTCAGCCTTGATGATGCCTTCCAGCGAGCCAAACTTGTCGGCCAGCTTCTGAGCGGCACCGGGACCTACCGAAGGGATGTTCAGCTTGTCGACCATGCCACCCAGCGTCGCGCTGGCAGCGAACTCTGCGCCCAGCTCACCCTCATCCTGCAATTGCAGGCCTCGCTCGTTCAGCAGCGCGTCAATCACATTTTGGTTGTGCCCGTCTTCAAAGAAGCTGTGGATCTCATGGGCTACTTCAAGACCGACATCCGGCAAATACGTCAGCACTTCAGGCAACGCTTGTTTGACTCGTTCCAGCGACGCCAGGGAGCGAGCCAGCACCTTGGCGGTCTCCTCGCCCACATCCGGAATACCCAGCGCATAGATAAACCGCGCCAGCGTGGGTTGCTTGCTGTCTTCGATGGCCTTGAGCAGCTTTTTGCTGGAGATTTCCGCGAAGCCCTCCAGATCGACGATTTGCTCAAAGGTCAGTGCATAGAGATCGGCTGGCGAACCAATCAGTTTTTCGTCAACCAGCTGTTCGATGGTTTTGTCGCCCAGGCCTTCGATATCCATGGCCCGTCGCGAGACGTAATGGATGATTGCCTGCTTGAGTTGCGCACCGCAGGCCAGTCGACCCACACAGCGGTAAACCGCGCCTTCGCTGACGGTTTCCTTGCCCTTGCTGCGCTTGATCAATTGCGTGCGCTCGACATGGGAACCACACACCGGACAGGTTTGCGGGATTTCTACCGCGCGGGCGTCTTCCGGACGACGCTCAAGCACGACTTGCACCACTTGAGGAATCACATCGCCTGCGCGACGGATGATCACGGTATCGCCGATCATCAGTCCCAGACGTGCCACTTCGTCCATGTTATGCAGGGTCGCGTTGGCGACAGTCACGCCGGCTACCTTCACAGGCTTCAGGCGTGCCACCGGCGTAACAGCGCCCGTACGGCCAACCTGAAACTCGACGTCGAGCAGTTCGGTCAGCTCTTCCATGGCGGGGAATTTATGGGCGATGGCCCAACGCGGCTCACGGGCGCGAAAACCCAGCTCGCGTTGTGCAGCCAGGTCGTTGACCTTGAACACCACACCGTCGATTTCGTATGTCAGGGCCAGACGCCGCTCGCCGATGTCACGGTAATACTCAAGGCATTCTTCAATGCCATCTGCCAGTTTCAGTTCGCGACTGACCGGCATACCCCATTCCTTGAGCTGGTTCAGGTTGCCGATATGGGTGTCGGAGATTTCCGCAGACACTTGGCCCAGACCATATGCACAGAATTCCAGTGGGCGGTTAGCGGTAATCTTCGAATCCAGCTGACGCAGGCTACCCGCTGCCGCATTACGCGGGTTGGCAAAAGTCTTGCCGCCGATTTCCGCCTGACTCGCATTGAGCCGCTCGAAGCCCGCCTTGGACATGAACACTTCACCGCGCACTTCCAGCACTTCGGGCCAGCCCGTGCCATGCAGCTTCAGCGGGATATTACGCACAGTGCGCACGTTGATGCTGATGTCTTCCCCGGTGGTGCCGTCGCCACGTGTAGCGCCCCGTACCAGCGCGCCATCACGGTACAACAGGCTGACCGCAAGACCATCGAGCTTGGGTTCGCAGCTATATTGCACTTTTGCGCCGCTGCCAAGCAAATCAACGGCAGGCAAGTCCAGCCCTTCGGTGACGCGGCGGTCGAACTCACGCATGTCGACTTCTTCGAAGGCGTTACCCAGGCTGAGCATCGGTACTTCGTGACGCACCTGAGTAAATGCCGACAGCGCTGCACTGCCGACCCGCTGCGTGGGCGAATCAGGCGTGACCAGATGGGGGTTTTCTGCTTCCAGCGCTTTGAGCTCGTGGAACAGCCGGTCGTACTCCGCGTCCGGAATGCTCGGCTCGTCGAGGACGTGATAGCGGTAGTTGTGCTGATCCAGTTCGGCGCGCAGTTCAAGGATTCGGGTTTCGGCGGCTTTCATGCGGTGTTCTCTTCAAAAGCAAAAGAGCAGCCTAGGCTGCTCAGATGTTGGTACGGTCTATCAGGGCATAACCCGTGCAGACTGTGTGAAAACGTAGCGAGCGACGGCAAGACAAGGCAAAAACAGGCGAAAAAGCGGAGTCTAGGTGTTCTAAATGAGCATTTTTCGCCTGTTTTTAACGCAGTATTGCCGAGCGCAGTAGTTTTCACACAGTCTGCGTGGGAGCGAATTCATTCGCGAATGCAATAGATCAGTCAACGATGATGTTGAATCTACCGGCCTCTCGCGAATGAATTCGCTCCCACAGGATGTTTACCCAAGCATAAATCAACGACGCTGAGTCAATGCGCGGCGTTCGAATTCGACGATGCGCTGACGGTAGTGCTCAATGGTCTGCGCGGTCATGACGCTGCGCTGGTCATCCTTGAGTTCGCCATTGAGTTCATGGGCCAGCTTGCGAGCAGCGGCGACCATGACGTCAAAAGCCTGTTTCGGATGACGCGGCCCCGGCAAGCCGAGGAAGAAGCTCACGGCACGGGTGCTGAAGTGGTCGATGTCATCCAGATCAAATACGCCAGGCTTGACGGCATTGGCCATGGAGAACAGCACTTCACCGTTGCCTGCCATGCTTTCGTGACGATGGAAAATATCCATCTCACCAAAACGCAGACCGCTTTCCAGAATGTTCTGCAACAACGCAGGGCCTTTGAAGCCACTTTCGTCGCGGCAAATAACGCTGATGACCAGCACTTCCTCAACAGGCGGCAGATCCTTGTCTTCGGTGATGCGCTGGGCAGGCTTGTCATCTTCGAAGGCATCTTCGCGCCCGGTGAACAGGCTCGGGCCGTCCATGTCCAGGTTGAGATCGCCTTGCTGCGGCTCATCCTTGCGTTTGTTATTGCGCTTGCTCTGACGCGGCGTCGCGCTCATCGACGGCAGGTCTTCCTCGTCGAGCTGCGGCTCTTTATGTGTGTCGAGCACTCGCGGTGGGCCCAGCAACTCGGCGGAGGACGGTTCATCGTCATCCGGCAGGTTCGAGAAGCTGCGGTCCAGCCTGAATTTCAATTTCCCCTTGCTGCCGCGCATACGGCGCCAGCCATCAAAAAGAATACCGGCAATGACAATTATGCCGATGACGATCAGCCACTCGCGCAGACCGATTTCCATGTAATCCAGTGCCTCTAATGAAGAATGCTTGAAATAAGGGCCTAAACCCCTTTAAAACGTGGTGCCAAGTCTCTGTTCTGACTGGCAATTTGCCCACGCGAAAAGAAAAAGTGGACATTAAACTAGCACGACCAAAGGTAACTTTACACCGTCTGTTACATCTGGTTTGTGCGCAAAGCGATATCTACCCCACAGAGTTGTTCACGCAAAGCTATTAAATGGCCATTTCTACCGCGCAGAACAGGCATTGCTAGGCATCGACCAATGCCATCGCCTCCTCTACATCCACCGCCACAAGTCGCGAACAACCCGGTTCATGCATGGTGACACCCATCAATTGATCGGCCATTTCCATGGCGATCTTGTTGTGGGTGATGTAAATGAATTGCACAGTCTGCGACATCTCCTTGACCAGTCGCGCATAGCGTCCAACGTTGGCATCGTCCAGCGGTGCATCCACTTCGTCGAGCATGCAGAACGGTGCAGGATTGAGCTTGAAGATGGCGAAAACCAACGCCAACGCAGTCAAGGCTTTCTCGCCACCGGACAGCAAATGGATCGTGCTGTTTTTCTTCCCCGGCGGGCGCGCCATGATTGTTACCCCTGTATCGAGTAAATCTTCGCCAGTCAGTTCCAAATAAGCTGAGCCTCCACCGAAAACTTTTGGAAAAAGTGCCTGAATTCCACTGTTTATCTGATCGAAGGTCTCTTTGAATCGATTTCGCGTCTCCTTGTCGATCTTGCGGATCACGTTTTCGAGGGTTTCCAGTGCCTCAACCAGGTCAGCGTTTTGCGCGTCCAGATAGCGTTTGCGCTCAGACTGCTGCTGGTACTCATCGATGGCTGCAAGGTTGATCGCGCCCAGCCGCTGAATCCGTACGGCAATGCGCTCAAGTTCTTCTTCTGCGTCTTTTTCGTTGGCCTCAGCGGTCAGGGTTGCCAGCACGCCCTGCAGGTCGTAACCGTCTTCAAGCAGCTGATCCTGCAAGGTGGTACGGCGCACCGTGAGGGATTGCCACTCCATCCGCTGCTGCTCCAACTGCCCACGTAGCAATTGTGATTGCTGCTCGGCCTGGGTACGGCGCTTCTCGGCATCGCGCAATTCGCGATCGGCATCTTCCAGCGCATTCTTGGCGGTACGCATTTCATCGTCCACCGCCATGCGCCGCTCAAGTAATTCTTCAAGTTTCAGGCGCAGCTCTTCCAGCGGGGCTTCGCCCTCCTCCAGATTCAAATCGAGCTGCTCGCGCTTTTCGGTCAGGCGCTCGGACTGCATCTCCAGACGCTCAAGCGCCTGTCGTGTGGAATCGTGCTGAGCCCTCAGCGAGCCAAGGCGCACAGCCAGTTGATGGGCGTGGTCCTTGTGTTGACGGGCTTCCTGACGCACGCGGTCAAGGTGCTCGCGCAGGCTGTCGCGCTGGGCCTGAAGCAGTTCACGCTGCTCGGTGTCCAGCGCCATGGCGTCCAGCGCATCCTGCAATTGCAGGCGTGACTCACCAAGATGCTCGTGCTCCATGGCGCGTTGCTCGCCCAGCTCTGCAAGTTCTTCATCCAGTCGGGTACGACGCAAGGTGAGCTGTTCGACCTTGACCCTGGCGGCAGACAATTGCGCCCGGAGCTCGCTTTGCTGACGGGTTTCATCCTGGACCCGGCGGCGCAACTCTTCCCGGGCCTCTTCCTGATTCGATTGCTGTTCACGCAGTATCAACAGCTGCTCTTCAAGCGTGGCCAGTGTAGCTTCACGCTCATCGCGCTCCTGCCCCAGACGCTGCAACTCCTGACCGCGGGCCAGCACGCCGCTTTGCGCTTCACTGGCGCGACGTACCCGCAGAAAGTGCCGCCCCACCCAATAACCATCGCGACTGATCAGGCTTTGCCCCGCTGCCAGTTCACCGCGCTGGGCCAGCGCTTCGTCGAGGGTTTCCACCGGACGCACCTGGCCCAGCCAACTGGCGAGGTCCATAGCACTGTCGACTTTATCCAGCAGACTGCCGGGGATTCGCGCAGCCTCGGCGCTAGTACTGACCAGCCGCAAATCGCCCTGCTGGAAACCCGCAAGGTCAAGCCCGCCGAAGTCATCCACCAGCACGGCCTGCAGGTCCGCACCCAGCACGGTTTCCACCGCCAGCTCCCAACCCGGCTCAACCCGCAGGCCTTCAGCCATCCGTGGTTGTTCAGCCAAATCATGATCGCGCAGCCATTCGGCGGTACCGGTGTCGGGATCAAGCGCAGCCTGCTGCAACGCTTCAAGGGATGCTAAACGGCCGTTAAGCCGCTGCAATTCGCCTTGGGTCTGTTGCTGTGCCTGATTGGCCTGTTGCAGCTCGTTGCGCAACTGCTCAAGCCGCTCGACAGCTTGCTCTTCGCCGATGTGCAACTCTTCGAGGGTCATTTCCCGGGTAGCAAGATCTTCGTCCAGTTGCAGGATCGCCGCGTCTTCCGGATCGGCTTTGAGCAACTCCAATTCTTCACCCAGACGTCGCTGCCGCTCGGCCAGTCGCTCCAGGCTGTGTTCCAGTTGCTGAATACGCGACTGCTGGACTTCCGCCTGACGTCGCGGTTCGGCTGATCGCAAGTTAAAGCTGTCCCACTTCTCCTGCCAGCCATGCATCGCGCTTTCAGCATCTTCCAGCGATGCTGCGGATTCCTCGGCGGCAGCACTGGTCATCTCCTGCTCGGGCTCAAGCATTTCCAGCTCTTCGCCCAACGTAGCCAGCAGCGTGCGGTCGTGGCCCAGATGGGATTCGGTTTCCTGACGGGCGCGCTCGGCTTCACGCAGGTCGTCCTGCAATTGGCGCAGACGCTGCTGACCGTGCTGGATACTTTGCTCGACGCGGGCAATGTCACCGCCCACGGAGTAGAAGCGCCCCTGAACCAGATTGAAGCGCTCGGACAGGTCGTGGTGACCGTCACGCAAACGCTCGATGCTGGCATCGGCATTGCGCTGTTCGGCGACCAAGGCCTCGAAACCGACCTCCTGATTGCCAATCACCGCCTCGCGCTGACCCACCTGCTCGTTTAGCGCCTGCCAGCGCAACGCTGACAACTGTGCCTTGAGCTGACGCTCCTCAGCTTTGTATTCCTGATACTTCTCGGCAGCCTGAGCCTGACGATGCAAGCGTTCCAGCTGGCGCTCCAGCTCTTCGCGAAGGTCGGTCAGGCGCGCGAGGTTTTCGTGGGTACGGCGGATACGGTTTTCAGTTTCGCGACGGCGCTCCTTGTACTTGGAGATACCCGCCGCTTCCTCGATGAAATTACGCAAGTCTTCCGGCTTGGCTTCGATCAGCTTGGAGATCATGCCCTGTTCGATGATCGAATAGCTGCGCGGACCCAGACCGGTACCGAGGAAAATATCAGTAATGTCCCGCCGACGGCATTTGGTGCCGTTCAGGTAATAAGTGTTCTGGCTGTCGCGGGTGACCTTGCGGCGGATGGAAATCTCCGCGTAGGCCGCGTACTCGCCGACCAGCGTGCCGTCCGAGTTATCGAAGACCAGCTCAATGCTGGCCTGGCTGACGGGCTTGCGGCTGGTTGAGCCATTGAAGATAACGTCGGTCATCGACTCGCCGCGCAGGTTCTTGGCCGAGCTTTCGCCCATGACCCAGCGCACGGCGTCAATGATGTTGGATTTGCCGCAGCCGTTAGGGCCGACGACCGCCGCCATGTTACTGGGGAAGTTCACCGTAGTGGGGTCGACGAAGGATTTGAACCCCGCCAGCTTGATGCACTTCAGGCGCATGGGGTCAGCCTGCTTCCAGAGCCGAGAGCACCAGCTGACAGCTGCGTTGCCCGTAATCGGTCAATACGCTGCGAACCCGCTTGGTATCCCGGGCGATCACTGCTTCAAGCAATTGCTCGAACAGGGTCAGATAGTCACGCATCTCTGCCTTGCGCTGGTCCAGCGCCAGGTAATAGCTGCGGCTCATGGACGGTTGCAGGTTATCGACGGTCTCCTGCAGGTAAGGATTGTTGGCAAACGGATAAGCCGCACGCATCACGTTGAAGCTGTCTTCTACGAAAGCCTTCACGTCCTGGCGCTCGTAACTGGCAATCAGCCGCTGCTGGATTTGCAGGAAACTCGCCAGATCGCTCTGCTGCTGCCACTTCTCGGCTACCGCAATGCCCAGCAGCACATACAATTCGGTCATCAGCGTGCACAGGCTCTGCACGTTATGGGCATTGAGTACCGTGACCTGCGCGCCGCGACGCGGCAGGATCGCCACCAGATGACGGCGTTCCAGAATCAATAACGCTTCGCGCACCGAACCACGGCTGACGTTCAACGCCTGCGTGACTTTTTGTTCCTGAATTCGCTCAGCGGGCTTGAGCTCGCCACGAATGATGCGCTCGGCAAGGTGGTGAGCGATTTGCTCGGCGAGGCTGTCCGGAGCCTTGAACGTCATGTCTTTCCCAAATGCTGGTGATAACCAAGCGGCGCAGTGTATCCCAAGGAAGGCCTATGGCGCAGGGCCATACCGGTGGAAACTGGCACGAAATAAGCAAAACTTTCAACAGATCGTGTCAGTTCGTCGCACTGGCAGCCCGCTGATACCCGGTGACCGATCTAAAAACGACACTTCCTGACCTAAGAGTCAGAAACAAATTGACCGAAAAGTCAGACCTGATAAATTCGGGTTTATGTTCGACGATCAGAAAAAACGCGCAGAGGCCTTCCGTGATCCAATTTCTCTTGAACAATGAGCTGCGCACCGAACATAGCCTGGACCCCAATCTGACGGTTCTCAACTACCTGCGCGAACACCTGCACAAGTCTGGTACCAAAGAAGGCTGCGCCAGTGGCGACTGTGGCGCCTGCACGGTGGTAGTCGGCGAACTTGAAACCGATGCACAGGGTGAAGACAGCCTGCGTTATCGCAGCCTCAATTCTTGCCTGACCTTTGTGGCGTCCCTACACGGCAAGCAGTTGATCAGCGTTGAAGACCTTAAGCATCAAGGCAAGCTGCACAGCGTTCAACAGGCCATGGTCGACTGCCACGGCTCGCAATGCGGGTTCTGCACCCCCGGCTTTGTCATGTCGTTGTTTGCCCTGCAAAAGAACAGCGCACAGCCCGACAGTCACAAAACCCACGAAGCGCTGGCAGGCAACCTCTGCCGCTGCACTGGCTATCGCCCTATTCTCGATGCCGCCGAACAGTCGTGCGGCAAGCCTCAGCCGGACCAGTTCGACGAACGAAAAACACAGACCATCGCTCGCCTGCGCAGTATCACGCCGACGCAAACCGGTGAACTGAATGACGGCGACAAGCGCTGTCTGGTGCCGCAGACCGTCGCTGACTTGGCGCAATTGTATGAAGCCCACCCACAGGCGCGACTGCTGGCAGGCGGGACCGATCTGGCCCTTGAAGTCACTCAGTTCCACCGACCGCTGCCGGTGATGATTTATGTGGGCAATGTCGCCGAACTGAAACGCATCGCGCATTTCGATGACCGAATGGAAATTGGCGCGGCTACACCACTGACTGATTGCTATGCCGCGCTGAGCGCCGAGTACCCGGACTTTGGCGAACTGCTGCAGCGCTTTGCGTCGTTGCAGATCCGCAATCAGGGGACCTTGGGCGGCAATATCGGCAACGCCTCGCCGATTGGCGACTCCCCTCCTTTGCTGATCGCCCTGGGTGCGCAAATCGTACTGCGCAAGGGCGATACTCGACGCACCCTGGCACTTGAGGACTACTTCATTGATTACCGGGTGACGGCGCGGCAAGAAAGCGAATTCATCGAAACCATTATCGTGCCCAAAGCCAAGGCGCAGCGGGCCTTCCGCGCCTATAAAGTCTCGAAGCGGCTGGATGACGATATTTCCGCGGTCTGCGCGGCGTTCAATCTGCACGTCGAGGACGGCAGCATTGTTGATGCGCGAGTTGCCTATGGGGGGATGGCGGCAATTCCCAAGCGCGCCGCTGCCTGCGAAAAGGCATTAAAGGGCGCGCCATGGACATCTGAAACAGCCGAACGCGCGTGTCAGGCACTGGCGGAAGATTTCACGCCCCTGTCGGACTTCCGCGCCAGCAAGGAATATCGTCTGCTCAGCGCGCAGAACCTGCTGCGCAAATACTTCATCGAGCTGCAAACGCCCACCCTTCAAACGCGGGTGACGGCTTATGTCTAACCATTCAGGGATCAAGTCCCAGGCCGAAATGATCGCCCTGTTTCAACAGGACCTGACCACCGGCGTCGGCCGCAGCGTCAAGCACGACAGCGCCGACAAACATGTGTCCGGCGAAGCGGTGTATATCGATGACCGTCTTGAGTTCCCCAATCAACTGCACGTGTATGCGCGTCTTTCCGACCGTGCCCATGCACGGATCATCAGCGTCGATACCGCCCCTTGTTACGCTTTTGAAGGTGTACGGATTGTCATCACCCACGAAGACATTCCCGGCCTGAAAGACATCGGTCCACTGCTGCCCGGCGATCCATTACTGGCCATCGATAAAGTGGAATTCGTCGGCCAGCCGGTGCTCGCTGTTGCCGCGCGTAGCCTCGATATCGCTCGTCAGGCGGCCATGGCGGCAGTGATTGAATATGAAGATCTGGAGCCCGTTCTGGATGTAGTCCAGGCGTTGCGCGATAAGCATTTCGTGCTCGACAGCCACACTCACAAGCGCGGTGATTCCGCTGCAGCGCTGGACGTTGCCAAGCATAGAATCCAGGGCAGTCTGCACATCGGCGGCCAGGAGCATTTCTATCTGGAGACGCAGATTTCCTCGGTGATGCCCACCGAGGACGGCGGCATGATCGTCTACTGCTCGACCCAGAATCCCACTGAAATACAGAAGCTGGTCGCCGAAGTGCTGGACGTTTCGATGAATAAAATCGTCGTCGACATGCGCCGCATGGGCGGTGGTTTTGGCGGCAAGGAAACCCAGGCAGCGAGTCCTGCGTGCCTGTGTGCAGTGATCGCGCGCCTGACCGGGCAGCCGACCAAAATGCGCCTGCCCCGTGTCGAAGACATGCTGATGACCGGCAAGCGTCATCCGTTCTACATCGAGTACGACGTCGGCTTTGATGACGATGGCCGTCTGCACGGCATTCAGCTGGATCTGGCAGGCAATTGTGGTTACTCGCCGGATCTTTCGGCTTCGATTGTCGACCGGGCAATGTTTCATGCCGACAACTCCTATTACCTGGGTGAAGCCACGATCAACGGTCACCGCTGCAAGACCAACACTGCGTCCAATACTGCGTATCGCGGCTTCGGCGGTCCCCAGGGCATGGTCGCTATTGAAGAGGTCATGGATTCCATCGCCCGTTATCTTGGCAAGGATCCATTAGCGGTGCGCAAGACGAATTACTACGGCAAGACCGAGCGCAACGTCACCCACTACTACCAGACCGTCGAGCACAACCTGCTGGAAGAAATGACTGCCGAGCTGGAAGAAAGCAGTCAATACCACGAACGCCGCGAAGCGATTCGGGCGTTCAACGCCAGCAGCCCGATCCTCAAGAAAGGCCTTGCACTGACCCCGGTCAAGTTCGGCATTTCCTTTACTGCCAGCTTTCTCAATCAAGCCGGGGCGCTGATCCATATTTACACCGACGGCAGCATCCACCTGAACCACGGCGGCACAGAGATGGGTCAGGGCTTGAACGTCAAAGTCGCGCAAGTCGTGGCCGAGGTGTTCCAGGTCGATATCGACCGGATTCAGATCACCGCAACCAACACCGATAAAGTGCCTAACACCTCACCAACTGCTGCTTCCAGCGGTACGGATCTGAATGGCAAGGCGGCGCAGAATGCGGCCGAAATTCTCAAGCAGCGTCTGGTGGAATTCGCCGCGAAACACTTCAAAGTCGAAGAAGCCGATGTCGAGTTTCGCAACGGTCATATTCGCGCTGGCGAACAGCTGGTGTCGTTCCAGTCTTTGGCGCAACTGGCGTGGATGGGGCAGGTTTCGCTGTCCAGTACTGGCTATTACAAAACGCCGAAAATCTTCTACGACCGCAGTCAGGCACGTGGCAGACCGTTCTACTACTTTGCCTTTGGCGCCGCTTGCAGTGAAGTGATCGTCGACACGCTGACCGGCGAATACAAGATGCTGCGCACGGATATCCTCCATGACGTCGGTGCGTCCTTGAACCCGGCCATCGACATTGGTCAGGTCGAAGGCGGCTACATTCAGGGCATGGGCTGGCTGACCACTGAAGAGCTGGTGTGGAATGACAAAGGCAAACTGATGACCAACGGACCGGCGGGCTACAAGATTCCGGCGGTCTCGGATATGCCGTTGGACCTGCGCGTCAAACTGGTGGAAAACCGCAAAAACCCGGAAGACACCGTGTTCCACTCCAAGGCTGTAGGCGAACCGCCATTCATGCTTGGCATCTCGGCATGGTGTGCAATCAAGGATGCGGTGGCGAGCCTGGGCGACTATCGCCATCAACCCAGTATCGACGCGCCTGCGACGCCGGAGCGGGTGTTATGGGGGTGTGAGCAGATGCGTAAGACCGAGTCGCCTCAATCGCGAGCAAGCTCGGCTCCCACAGGGGACCGTATTCCCCTGTTGGAGCCGAGCTTGCTCGCGATAAGTTCGACACCGGTGTCAAGCCCGGAGGTAAAACCATGAATAACTGGATCAGCGCCCTCGCCGACTTGCAAACCCAGGGTGAAGCCTGCGTCTTGGTCACCATCATCGAAGAGCGCGGTTCGACGCCACGCAATGCCGGTTCGAAGATGGTGGTCAGCGCCGAGCGTATCTTCGACACCATTGGTGGCGGGCATCTGGAATACAAGGCCATGGAAATCGCCCGGGAAATGCTTGCAAGCGGCAGCCAGAACACTCGACTGGAGCGTTTCAGTCTCGGCGCAAGCCTGGGCCAGTGTTGCGGTGGCGTGAATGTGCTGCTGTTCGAGCCCATGGGCCAGCCCCAGGCGCAGATCGCGGTGTTTGGCGCCGGTCACGTAGGCCGGGCGTTGGTACCCTTGCTGGCCAGCCTGCCTTGTCGAGTGCGCTGGATCGATTCCCGTGAGCAGGAATTTCCAGCGCAGATCCCCACCGGCGTTCGCAAGATCGTCGCTGAAGACCCGCTGGATGAAATTGATGAGTTGCCCAAAGGCAGTTACTGCATCGTCATGACCCACAACCATCAACTGGACCTGGAACTGACCGCCGCAATTCTCAAGCGCGGCGACTTTGCCTACTTCGGTTTGATTGGCTCGAAGACCAAGCGGGTCAAATTCGAGCACCGGTTACGTGATCGCGGTTTTGATTCGGCACTGTTGCAGCGCATGCGCTGTCCGATGGGGCTGAGCGAAGTCAAAGGCAAGCTGCCTATCGAGATAGCCGTGTCGATTGCCGCCGAAGTCATCGCCACCTACAACGTCAATTTCGGGCAGCACAGCGCCAGCGCCGAGCCTGTTGCCAAACTCCTGCCGGTGTCACGCCGCAGCCAGGTGTAACAAACATGTCTCCTGTAGGAGCTCATGAGCACCGCGAGGCAGCGATAGCGTTCTATCTGCTACACCGCCGCTATCGCTGCCTCGCGGTGCTCTTACAGAAAAGTATTCCAATTTAGATCGTTGCGTTTTGTTTGACAGGACCTATATGAACCCAAGTAAAAAAGCCTACCGCGCTGCCATTCTGCACAGCGTTGGCGACCCGGCCGAAGTCGGCATCGATGCTTCTTACGAGTATTTTGCCGATGGTCTGATGCTGGTAGAAAACGGCAAGATTGTAGCCCTTGGCCACGCAACCGAACTGCTGAATACACTGGGTCACGATGTCGAAGTGACCGAGTACAAGGACGCATTGATCACGCCTGGCTTCATCGACACCCACATCCATTTGCCGCAGACCGGCATGGTCGGCTCCTACGGCGAGCGCCTGCTGGACTGGCTCAATACTTACACCTTCCCGTGTGAAAAACAATTCGCTGATCCGGCGCATGCCGCCGAGGTCGCGGACATTTTCCTCAAGGAACTGCTGCGCAACGGCACCACCACTGCGCTGGTGTTTGGCAGCGTGCACAAAGAGTCGGTGGAGGCGTTCTTTCAAGCGGCAGAAAAGCTCAACCTGCGGATGATCGCAGGCAAGGTGATGATGGATCGTAATGCTCCGGACTACCTCACCGATACGGCAGAGTCGGGCTACGCCGATAGCAAGGCGCTGATCGAACGCTGGCACGGCAAAGGCCGTTTGCACTACGCGGTCACGCCGCGTTTTGCGCCGACCAGCACCCCGGAGCAACTGACGCTGGCGGGACAACTGCTCACCGAGTATCCCGACGTGTACATGCAGACTCACATCAGCGAGAACGTCGAAGAGGTGCAGTGGGTAAAAGCGCTATTCCCGGAGCGCAGCGGTTATCTGGACGTGTATGACCATTTCAAACTGCTGGGCGAGCGCTCGGTATTTGCCCACGGCGTACACCTCTGCGACAGCGAATGTGCACGCCTTGCCGAGACCGGTTCAGCCATCGCCTTCTGCCCGACGTCGAACCTGTTTCTGGGCAGTGGCCTGTTCAACCTGCCCATGGCTGAAAAGCACAGGGTCAACGTCGGCGTCGGCACTGACGTGGGCGGCGGCACCAGCTTCTCGATCCTGCAGACTCTCAACGAAGCCTACAAAGTCATGCAGATGCAGGGTGCAAAACTGAGCCCTTTCAAATCGCTCTACCTGGCTACGTTGGGCGGCGCGCGGGCGTTGCGCCTCGATGACCGCATTGGCAGTCTGCAGGTGGGTAATGAAGCTGATTTTCTGGTGCTGGATTATCACGCCACGCCGCTGCTGTCCTATCGCTTGAAACAAGCCAGAGACATTGCCGAGATATTGTTTGTGCTGATGACACTGGGGGATGACCGGACGGTGCTGGAAACGTATTCGGCTGGGGAGTTGGTGCATAGCAGATAAGGCGGAACTGCCGCAAAACCCTTGTGGGAGCCGGGCTTGCCCGCGATAAGGCTGAATGCGATCTAAAATGAACCGCGTCCAGCCTTATCGCGGGCAAGCCCAGCTCCCACAAAGTTATGGGCTGCTGCGCGACAGCGTCCTCTGAAGTAAGCCATCGCGGGCTAGCGTTGCTTTGCTAGGCGATCACTTTCTCCTGTGGGAGCCGGGCTTGCCCGCGATGCAGACGCTGCAGTGTTGCAGGGCAACCGAGTTGTTCTTATCGCGGGCAAGCCCAGCTCCTATCAAACAAAATATAACTATCTGATTTGGAATGCTTTTTACTGTGGGAGTGAGCTTGCTCGCGATAGCTCCAGTACAGGCAATATATTCATCGACTGACAGGCCGAATCGCGAGCAATGTGGATCGCCACCCCGGTCACTCCTACAGGGTGCGTGTTTGCTGCGCGACAGCGTGGTGTCAGGGACACCGGGGCGACTCCCACAGGGATATGCAGTATTGCTCAACCCTTCTTCCCCACCATCACATGCGAAAACACCGCCTGCAGATCATCCGACGCGCTGTCCTCGTCCAGACGGAGTTTTCTGTCGATGTGATCCATGTGATGCATCATCAGCTCTACCGCACGCTTCGCATCACGCGCTTCGATGGCGTCGATCAACTGGCTATGTTCATCCCATGAACAGTGCGTGCGATTGCCGCTTTCATACTGGGCGATGATCAGCGAGGTCTGCGAGACCAGGCTGCGCTGGAAACTGATCAGCGGACTGTTATTGGCCGCCACCGCCAACTGCAAGTGAAACTCACCGGACAGGCGAATGCCTGCGCCACGATCGCCTCTGGCAAAGCTGTCGCGTTCGTCGCTGACCATCTGCCGCAAGGCCGACAACTGCTGGGCCGTTGCATGCTCGACCGCCAATTCGGTAATGGCTTTCTCTACCAGTCGACGCGCGAAAAATACATGGCGCGCTTCATCGATACTCGGGCTGGCGACCACTGCGCCACGATTGGGACGCAAAAGCACCACACCTTCGTGGCCAAGGCGCGACAAGGCTCGACGAATGATCGTACGACTCACGCCAAAAATTTCACCCAGCGCCTCCTCGCTCAGCTTGGTACCCGGGGCAAGGCGCTGTTCGAGAATTGCCTCGAAGATGTGCGCGTAGACAACGTCGTCCTGAGTACCGCTGCGTACTGTTTTTTCGATGCGTGGCTGCTTTTTGAAGGGTTGCAACAGTTCGTTCATGAGCGCTCGAGGCAGTCGCCGGTAAAATGTCCGCGCATTGTACACGGCGACTTGTTCGCCAGGCATCGCGACACCCGCAAGGTGCCGCGAAGCCTTTGAGCGCGGTGTTGATCAGCGCTGGTGCATCGAGATGTCATCGGGCAAGCGCATGACGAACACCTGTGTGCCACGGTCCGCCAGGCTGGTGATATTGGTGCCCCCCAATAATTTGATCACTTTGCCTTGCTGCCTGGCCTGTTCAAGGGTGTGGGAAATGGGTTCTGCGGCATAGATGCGAATCAAGGGTTCGACCATCCCGTCTCCGTCCAGAGGATCGCGGAATGCACCACTCGGAGGGGTCGTAATATCCCCGGTTGTTGAACGACGAAGATAGAGCAGGTAGACCTCTTCCTGCCCTGGGCGACGAAACGCCATGAACTCACGCCCACCGACCGCCAACTGGTCATGCAGGATTTCGTAGCCGTTGCGCGTCAATACATCGGCCATCAGACCTCTGAGGCTCTGGATGCTGCCTGGTAGCCTGGCCTCGGAAGCCGATCTGATCAGCCATTCCACTGTCACGGGATGGTGGGTGGCAAAGTCCAGGCGTTCAAAGCTGTCCAGCGCGCTTTCGTTACCGATGCTCCAGTGCAGTTGATTGTCGGCCTGATTGGTCGGATAGGCCTTGTTGAGCATCAAAAGCGGATCGTTAAGTTGCGCCAGCGGCGCCGTTTGGCCGGTACGCCACGCATTCACGGTAGCTTTGAGGTTGATCATGCGGGTTGCGGTCACGGCTGACGTCGACGCGTCGGCCATCTCGAACAGCTTATGCGCCAGCACCAGATTCGTGATGTCGGTAAACCCCGGGCGACTCTCTGCGAGATAGGCCTCGATTTTGCGATTGAACAGCGGGCCCTCCACTGCCCACTGACCTGTCGCTGGCTGATATTTCGCCATCATCGGCTGATCGAAGGGATTGCGTCGAATCACCTCACTGAGTTCCGCAAAATTGCGGCACTGTGAATGGCTGCCAGGATTGCGAATGAACGCAGTATTGGTCCTGCGCTGTCCGCCGGCGGGCAGGATTTCGTAAAACTTCTGACCGATGCGGATCACGTCGTAATCATGAGCGAAGTCGAGCCGGTAAATCGGCGGGTTGACGCTGATCTGATCCAGCACGGCCATATTGTCCACCTGCTTTTCCCATCCCTTCCACGCATCGGCGCTGGCCGCCTGCCGGGAAGATCCCGCGACGGGTTGCGGCGGACGACGGTCCGGTTCAACCTGTGGCGAATCAGGCTCCTTGCGTTTTGTTGGCAACGGTACGGTCTGAGTCGCTGGCGGGAGTCGGTACTGCTCAGCCCAGTCAGGCAGCGACCTGGTCTTGCGGTAATGCTCGGCGAGCAGCAACTCCATGCGCTGTTGTTGATCGACAGGAAAATTGAATTGATCCAGCAGTTCACGGGCTTGCCTGGTTCGAAAAGCACTATTGCCATGGGCTTCAACCAGCAGTATCTCCGCGATCATTGAGCGTCCACCGCCCTTGAGGCCGACGTCGCTGTGATAGACCCATTCCCCGCCCACCTGACGCACTGGCTGCTCGTAACCATGCGCAGCGGTTTTTTTCAGGCGCAAGGTTTGCTCACCCGGTCGGCGGTAAATCCGGTAAGCGGAGCCCTGTTGATGGATGAACAGCTCACCGTTTTTCAGCCAGGTGCCCGCGTCATTTCCGCTCTGCGCGACGGCGCCTGACAGCGAGATATCGGCCTCGTAACCGACAAATTTTGTGATTCTGGAACGTCCGGACATCGATGGTAATGCGCGCCCCAGGCTCGTTAGCTGCCGCAAGCGGGTCGCTCGACGGGCTACCACCACGAGAGCGCTCACGGTGCTCACTCCGGGGATTACCGAAAGCAGCACGTCGATCACCGAAAGCATCGTGCTACCGGCCGTCAACAGACCTTCATCAAGCTTGCCCGCCCTCAATGCCTTGCTTGCAGCATGACCGTCACTCCAGCCGTCTTGCACACTGAACAACACGCCCAAACCCGGCACGAACGAGACAACACCTCTGAAGAACATCAGATACAACTGATTGCGCCGCTGATTGTGCTCCCCTTTGAGGTCGTGATTACTGCGCGCTTCGGTCAGGGATTTTTCGTAAAGCAGGTCCTCACGCACATGCAGTTGCTGCTCGCTGATCAACAGATCCAGCGCGGGCACTATCGCGACAAAACCTTCAAATCCACGCCTGAGTGCTTCCCGGATATAACGCTCGGCGGCAGCTTGCTCACTGGCGTTCTCCACACAGGACGCCAGCCAGGCCACCCGTGCAGGCAGACGCAGCAAGCTGCTGATCAGACGCTCGCGAGCTTCCTGCACACTGTCGGCCTCTATGAAGCACTCTCCATCCGGCGCCTGGGGCAGATACATCAGCACCTTGCCGCTCGCCTTGTGCTCGATGACGCTGATGCCTCGCAAGGTCCGGCTACTGCGCTCTCCTGTCAGAGCCTGGCCCGGTTTGAACACCAGTCGATTGATAAACACCCCTGCCTGGCTCAACACGGCAGTGGATCTGGCTTTAGCCGCCTGGGTCAGCAGTGCATAACCGGCCTCGCTCAATAGGCGACGCTGGCGTGCACAGAAGCCATCGAGAATGATGTGCAGCTCATAGGCTTTGATCATCAGCTCAGCGTCGCGGGCCGATGCCGGTGAGCGCAACTGGAACACCGAGCGCAGCAGGCTGCGATACTGTCCGGCGATATCCAGCTCGGGAATGATCTTGAGCAGGTAGTCTCCGGTAATGCGCTGCAAACCTGCCATCTGAGGCGATGGTGGATACGAGAGTTCAAGCATGCCCAACCTTGCGATGGTGTTCTCATCGCGGGCATCGAAGTTTTCCCGGGCCAGCCCGGACAGGCTCGACTGCACACGCGCTTCGCTGCCCTTCCAGGGCTTGTGATGCAATGGGCTTCCATACTGCGGATCAATATCAACGTGACGATGGACGCTCTTCGGCAGATCTATGATCAGTTGATCGGCATCGATGTCCATCCTCAGGTCGTTTTTGATACGAGCATTCAGTTGCTGAGCAGTGAAGGCATTGAAGGTCGGAAGCTTAGCCGCCAGATGCGACTCCAGGCGACCCGCAGCACTGTGAAATTCAGCCAGTCGGGTTGCGTATTCCTGACGTATTTCGAGAGGTGCATTGAGCAACCATACGGGAAATTGCGGCACCAGTTCGGCGGTACGTTGCTGTTCGGCAATCAGGTCGATGGCCCGCTCACGGGTTTCGCCAAGGGCTACACCGAGGTTGCTCACTCGCTCACGACTGTCCATCTCCAGGAGCGCGCTTGCCCGCGATGGCGTTGAATCAGACGATGATGTTTTGACTGAACGGCCGCCATCGCGGGCAAGCGCGCTCCTACAGGAGTTGGGCTGCGTACACAGAACTTCAAGCTCCCTGAGCTGGGTGTTCACCCCATGCTGAATCGGCTTTATGGTGATCACACGGGTCACGAATGTGAGCGGCGCCGCCATGGCCGCAGCGCGTTGCGTCTTGCTGACATGGCGCCACAGCGTGGTTTCCGCCCCTGTGCCCAAGGTAAAACCCAGCCGGTCCTTGAGCGTCTGCAACGATTCGAATTTTTGCAGACCGCCCGCTTCACCGGGCACGTACAGCAAAGCCGGTTCGATCAGCGCTGGAGTTTTCAGCGCCTGTTCAGTGGTGACGATCATTGCACCGCTGAACACCAAGGGCTCGTCCGGATCGCCAACGCCCACATCGAGATGCAGCACGTCGTCATCCGGCTCATCCGCAAGCCCCAGCGCATACTGAAGCCGCTGCAGGTCCGCCGCACTCAGCGTGCCTTCGCAGATCTGTAATTGAGCCAGCGCCAACAGCGCTGCCTGCCGCTGCGCAATCAGTTGCGGTTTCAGCGCCAGCAATGCTTCGCTGTCGAGGGGGGCCGCAAGCAGCGTGCGCAGTGACTTGCCAGCAGCATGGAGCCGCATGCGGCACGTCTGATAAGCAGACAACACATCAACCTGTTCACAAGCCTCGCCCACGTGATTGAGGATGCGTTGCAGGTGATCGGCGATGCGCCGCTGATTGAGGCTTTCCGGGAAGCTTTCCGGCAGGCTGTCGAAGGCTATCAGGTCGCAAGCCCGGCCCGTCCAGTGGATGCCGGCGTCCGGGGTTGCGAGGGTTGTCGAATCATTCACAGGGTCATGCTCCATTGATCAAAGTCTCTGGAGCGTCCCGAATCTGCGAATGACTAAGTGACTACATAACTATTGCTTACAAAACTATTGCTGACAAAACAGTCAGCTGCCGCGATACGTCGAATAGCTGTAGGGCGAAACCAGCAGCGGTACATGATAGTGGTCCTGCCCTGCATCAATCCCGAACCGCAGCACCACCACATCAAGAAAAGCCGGCTCTGCCAGCTGTGTGCCCCGCGCCCGATAATAGTCACCTACATGGAACTGCAACTGGTAGACACCGGAACGGTAATCTTCGCCGTGCAACAAAGGCGCATCGCAACGACCATCGCTGTTGGTCACCGCGTCGGCAAGCAATACCAGGCCTTCGTCTTGAACCCGATACAGCTGAATTTTGATGGAGCTGCCGGGGCAACCATGAGCGGCGTCCAAAACATGCGTCGTCAATTTCCCCATGACCAATCAATGCCCCGTTATGAAAGTAATGAGTTTGCGGTCGCACCCTATGAGTGCAGGCAGGCGACCAGACGATGTCGAATTAAGACACTTTTACGAAAATCTGTACACAATAAATACCGTTGGCAAAGCTCGGTGACAGCCTCTGTTCTGATGGACGCCGATTTATCGGGACCTTAGGAATTGAATGGTTTTTTTGTGGATAACCTGACCAGTCAGGCAAGTTTCTTGCAAGCGTTCTTCCCAAGGTTTCGAAACCAGCTGGATGGGAAATGGTGGTTACAATCCTCAAATCACTTTGTATACAATCTGCCCATCACAGGACTATTTGAATGAAAGGAAGACTGCAGTGAGTGCTGACTACCCTCGCGACCTGATCGGTTACGGCAGCAACCCGCCCCACCCACGCTGGCCGGGCAACGCGCGTATTGCGCTGTCCTTCGTGCTTAATTACGAGGAAGGCGGCGAGCGCAATATTCTGCATGGCGACAAGGAGTCCGAAGCATTCCTGTCCGAGATGGTCTCCGCTCAACCGCTGCAAGGCGAGCGTAACATGAGCATGGAATCGCTCTATGAATACGGCAGCCGCGCGGGCGTATGGCGCATCCTCAAGGTGTTCAAGCAATTCGATATCCCGCTGACGATCTTTGCCGTGGCCATGGCAGCCCAGCGTCATCCGGATGTGATCCGCGCCATGGTCGCAGACGGTCATGAGATTTGCAGCCACGGCTATCGCTGGATCGACTATCAGTACATGGACGAAGCCAAGGAACGCGAGCACATGCTCAAAGCGATCCGCATCCTCACCGAGATTACCGGCGAACGTCCGCTGGGCTGGTACACCGGCCGCACCGGGCCCAACACCCGGCGTCTGGTCATGGAAGAAGGTGGCTTTCTCTACGATTGCGACACCTACGACGACGATCTGCCCTACTGGGAGCCGAACAACCCGACCGGCAAGGCGCATCTGGTGATCCCGTACACGCTGGACACCAACGACATGCGCTTTACCCAGGTGCAGGGTTTCAACAATGGCGATCAGTTTTTCCAGTACCTTAAAGACGCCTTCGATGTGCTGTATGCCGAAGGTGCAGACGCGCCGAAGATGCTCTCCATCGGTTTGCATTGCCGCCTGATCGGTCGCCCGGCACGGCTGGCCTCTCTGAAGCGTTTTATCGAATACGCCAAAAGCCACGAGCAGGTCTGGTTTACGCGTCGGGTCGACATCGCGCGCCACTGGCACGCCGAACATCCCTATCAGCCGGAGACTGCGCGGTGAGTCATTTCACGACACTAAAGCCGTCGACACTGAGCCGCGATGAGTTCATTGCCACTTTTGCTGATATCTACGAGCACTCGCCGTGGGTCGCAGCCGCCGCTTACGATCAAGGCTCAGTCGATGAGCTGGACGATATCGAGACCCTGCATGTGCGAATGAGCCAAATCCTGCTCGGCGCCGATCATGAGCAGCAGCTCGTACTGATCAACGCCCACCCGGACCTTGCCGGTAAAGCCGCCGTGCAAGGGCAACTGACCGAAGCCAGCACCAGCGAACAGGCCGGCGCCGGTATTCACCAGTGCACGCCTGAAGAGTTTCAACGCTTCACTGAACTCAACGACGCTTATAAAGCCCGATTCGCCTTCCCGTTCATCATGGCGGTCAAAGGCAGTAACCGGCACCAGATACTCGCAGCCTTTGAGACCCGCATCGATAATACGGTCGACGCCGAATTCGCCTGCGCCCTGGCCGAGATCAACAAGATTGCCCTGTTTCGTTTGCAAGCCCTCTAACCGCCCTACCCAGGCCACTGATCAAAAGGCAGACCTAAAAGAATGAAAGCTTACGCCGCACCCTTCGAGAAGTTCGTCAACCTGGCCGACGCGCGCCTGGGCACCAAAATCCTTTCCGTCACTGACGACTGGTTCGCCGACGCCAACCGCCTGTTCCAGCCAACCGCTGCGGTGTGGAAAGAAGGCGTGTTCGACGACAACGGCAAGTGGATGGACGGCTGGGAGTCGCGTCGCAAGCGTTTCGAGGGTTACGACAGTGCAGTGATCCGTCTGGGTGTGGCGGGCTCGATCAAGGGCGTGGATATCGACACGTCCTACTTCACCGGTAACTATCCGCCATCGGCCTCTCTGGAAGCGTGCTTCCTGGCCAGCGGCGATCCGGACGAGAACACTCAGTGGACTGAAATCCTGTCCGCCGTAGAGCTGAACGGCGACAGCCATCACTACCATGAAATCAATGCTGAACAGGCTTTCAGCCATCTGCGTTTCAATATCTATCCTGATGGCGGCGTTGCACGTCTGCGCGTGTACGGCGTGCCGTTCCGTGACTGGTCGGCGGTGGGCGAATCCGAGCAGATCGATCTGGCCTCGGCGCTCAACGGTGGCCGTGCTCTGGCATGCTCCGATGAACACTACGGCAGCATGAGCAACATTCTCAATCCGGGTCGCGGCGTGAACATGGGCGACGGCTGGGAAACAGCACGTCGTCGCACACCCGGCAACGACTGGGTGATCATCGCCTTGGGTCATGCGGGAGAAGTGGAAAAAGTCGTGGTTGATACCCTGCACTTCAAAGGTAACTACCCGGACAGTTGCTCGATCCAGGGCGCGTTAGTCAAAGGCGGCACCGACAGCCAGATCGAAACCCAGAGTCTGTTCTGGCGCGAACTGCTGCCAAGCCAGAAACTGAGCATGCACGCCGAGCACGAGTTCGCCGAGCAGATCAAGGCGCTGGGCCCGATTACCCATATCCGGTTGAATGTATTTCCGGATGGTGGCGTGAGTCGTCTTCGGGTGTTGGGTAAGGTTTCACGCTAAACCGGTACAGACTGTGTGAAAACGTAGCGAGCGACGGCAAGACAAGGCAAAAACAGGCGAAAAACGGCCGGGGTCGCGTCCGACTCTAGGTGTTCTAAATGAGCATTTTTCGCCTGTTTTTAACGCAGCATTGTGCGCGTAGCACCGAAGGTGCCCAGCCTGCAGTAGTTTTCACACAGTCTGTGTAGGAGCGCGCTTGCCCGCGATTGCGGTGTGTCAGACAACGAAGGTCCTTCGGCCCTTATCGCGGGCAAGGTGGAGCGCCACCCCGGTCGCTCCTACAGCAAATCAAATGAATTCAAACAGAAGACCCAGCATGCGCACACTGACCATCGAACCGTTGACCAAAGAAGCTTTTGCCCCGTTCGGAGATGTCATCGAAACCGACGGCAGCGATCACTTCATGATCAACAACGGTTCGACCCAGCGCTTTCATCGTCTGGCCGAGGTGCAAATCGCTACGCCGGACGACAAGGCGATCATCAGTATCTTCCGCGCGGAGGCGCTGCAGATGCCTTTGATCATCAGCATGCTGGAGCGCCATCCGCAGGGCAGTCAGGCGTTTGTGCCACTGCTCGGCAACCCTTTTCTGATCGTGGTCGCGCCCATTGGCGATGAACCTGATTCAGAGCTGACCCGCGCTTTCGTGACCAACGGCAGGCAGGGTGTTAATTACCATCGCGGCGTCTGGCACCACCCGGTGCTGACGATCGAAAAGCGGGATGACTTCCTGGTGGTTGATCGCAGTGGAGCTGGCAATAACTGCGATGAGCATTTTTTCGCTGAGAGCCAGAAGCTGGTTCTCGACCCCCACCCGTAGCAGCCTGAGCGTCCGGCAAGTGACGCAGGCTTGAGGTAATACCGTGGAAGCACATCTGATGGAATGGCTGAATCTCAGCGTGCGCTGGATTCACATGATTGTCGGTATCGCCTGGATCGGCGCATCGTTCTACTTCGTCTGGCTGGAGAACAACCTTAATCGGGTCAACCCGCGCGACGGTCTGTCCGGAGATTTATGGGCCATTCACGGTGGCGGCATCTACCACCTGGAAAAATACAAACTTGCACCGCCGACCATGCCCGAGAACCTGCACTGGTTCAAATGGGAAGCCTACTTCACCTGGCTGTCAGGCGTTGCCCTGCTGTGTGTGGTGTTCTACACCAATCCAACCTTGTACCTGCTCGCACCGGGCAGCAGTCTGTCTGGCGTTGAGGGCGTGGCACTAGGGCTGGGTTCGCTGTTCGTCGGCTGGTTCGTTTACAGCTTTCTCTGCGATTCGGCGCTGGGCAAACGCCCCGCTCTGCTCGGCCTGATTCTGTTTGTGCTGGTCATCGCGGCGGCGTATGGCTTCAGCAAAGTCTTCAGCGGGCGCGGCGCTTACCTTCATGTCGGCGCGATCATCGGTACGATCATGGTCGGCAACGTGTTCCGCATCATCATGCCCGCCCAGCGTGCGTTGGTAGCCGCCATCGCCGAGAACCGCACACCCGATCCATCGCTACCAGCCAAAGGCTTGCTGCGTTCGCGCCACAACAACTACTTCACCTTGCCGGTGCTGTTCATCATGATCAGCAACCATTTCCCGAGCACTTACGGGAGCGCGTATAACTGGCTGATCCTGGCCGGGATCGGCGTGTTGGCGGTGCTTGTCCGTCATTACTTCAATACTCGGCACAACAGCCACAAGTTTGCCTGGACCCTGCCCGTCGCAGCACTGGGCATGATCTGCCTAGCTTACGTCACCGGCCCTGCGCCAATGCCAAAGCCTGCCCAAGCGACGAAGATCGAATATCAGCCATTGCCGGGCACTGCCGTCGGCGGCTATCGCCACGACGAAGTTCGGCCAGCCCCACCTCCGGAACCTGTGGCCGAGGTTGCCGCTGCAAGCCCAGGCATCGACTTTGGCAAGGTGCAGAGCGTGATTCATGAACGCTGCACGGTGTGCCACTCCGCCAAACCTACCAGCCAGCTATTCAGCGCTGCGCCTGCCGGCGTGATGTTCGACACCGCAGAACAGATCAGGCAAATGGCCCCGCGCATCCAGGCCCAGGCCGTAACGTCGCAAATCATGCCACTGGGCAACATTACCCAGATGACTCAGCAGGAACGGGAATTGATAGGAGCGTGGGTGACTGCAGGTGCGCAGACCCACTGATCTTTGGCCGAACTAACTGTAGGAGCTGCCGAAGGCTGCGATGGCAATCTTCCTGATAAACCGCCATCGCAGCCTTCGGCAGCTCCTACAGTAAGCCAATGAAACTTCCACACACGCCCCACAATTGCTCGCCCTGCCCTGTCCCAGAGCACTTGCACTAAACTTCCGCACCCCATATCCTCCGCCGCCGCGTTAAAACCCACCCTGTTGCAATGCTGACTGAACAGACAACTAATTGACCAACCGGTCAACTGTGACGTTTTCTGAAAAAAAGCCTCGATCGACTGCTAAAAATGCAGCCGACAGCACTTTCGTGCGCTTTTCAATCGGCATTGGCTCAGCTCTTGCTATGTAGTCAAAGCTGACCAAACAGACATGTTTTAAATGCGGAAAAGTGCCTAAAAAGAGCACCAAAAAAAGACCATCACGATCCATCAGGGGAGCATTGAATGAACCGTATTATTTCCAGCGCGATAGTTGCCGGTAGTCTTCTGGCGTCCGGACAAAGCATGGCCGACGGCCTGCTGCAATGGCAGAGCAACAGCCTGACTTACCTCAACGGCCGCGACTTTACAGTCAACCCGTCAAACCAGCAGACGTTCACTTTTGAACACGCTGACGGCTGGAAATACGGTGATAACTTCCTGTTCATCGACAAGATCTTCTATAACGGCAAAGGCGACGCCACCAACGGTGATAACACTTACTACGGTGAAATATCCCCGCGCCTGTCCATGGGCAAGATCTTTGGTCAGAAATTCGAGTTCGGCCCGATCTCCGATGTATTGCTGGCGGCCACTTACGAGTTTGGTGAAGGTGATAACGAGTCGTACCTGATTGGTCCGGGTTTTGATTTGAACATTCCGGGCTTCGATTACTTCCAGTTGAACTTCTACAAGCGCTACACCGACGGTCATCGTGCAGGTTACGGCGCCTGGCAGGTCACGCCGGTCTGGTCCTACACGATCCCGGTAGGCAAGTCCGACATCCTGATCGACGGCTTTATCGACTGGGTGGTGGACAACAAGTCCGACCGCAACGGAGAATACAAATCCAACGTTCACTTCAACCCGCAAATCAAATACGACCTGGGCAAAGCCATCAACTTGCCTGAGCGTCAGCTGTATGTGGGTATCGAGTACGATTACTGGTCAGACAAATACGGTATTGAAGACACCAAGTTCTTTGATACCAACCAGAACACCGCAAGTTTGCTGGTGAAAGTGTTCTTCTGATAAACCTGCGAAATCTGTAGGAGTGAGCTTGCTCGCGATAAATGATAACGCGGTATGTCTTCTGGCTGCGTCTCATGCATCGCGGGCAAGCCTCGCTCCCACTGGAGTCTCGTGAGCCCAGAGTTCTGCGTATCTACTCCCACGGCAACGGTTTTCCCGCCCGCACTTTCGAGTTGATCGCACGCAGCAACTCCAAAGGATCACTCTCGGTTTGCGCGTGACTCTGTTCATCGACCCAGGCCGAAACCTGCTTGCGATCCAGATTGGGCCGCAAATGCAGAATCTCGACCAACTGCCGCTCACATTGCTGGGCGTACGCAACAACACTGGAAAACAGTGGGCTATTCATTCAAGTCGACCAGCCATCAGGCCCTGATTAGTTTCCAGACTTTCCCCGCTACCGTGACCAGCAGCAGGACCAACGCACCAGCTATGATACCGGCGACCGCGTCCAGCAGAGTAGGTACAACCATCGAAAAACCGCCGACCGTTTGGGCCGCCTGTTCTGTTACGCCTTCTATCCAGTGATGAGCGATCGGCACACCATGGGTGAGGATGCCGCCGCCCACCATAAACATCGCGGCAGTCCCGACGATGGAAAGGATTTTCATTAATACCGGTGCCAGCCACAGCAACCCTGAACCGATACCTTGAACGGCCGACTTGGCGCTTTTCTTCAGATAAAGGCCTAGATCGTCCAGCTTCACGATGCCCGCCACCAGACCATATACACCGACAGTGATCAGTACCGCGACGATAACCAACACGCCGACCTGATCCAGAAAGGGCCGGGTGGACACGACGCCAAGCGCCAGTACGATGATTTCTGCCGAGAGGATGAAGTCAGTGCGAATCGCACCTTTGACCCTGTCTTTTTCGAACGCAACCATGTCGACATTCTTGTCGGTTGCAGCCTCCCGCCGTTGCTGACGCTGTTGTTCGGTTTCGGGGTGTAGCCATTTGTGGGCAATCTTCTCAAAGCCTTCGAAACACAGGTAGGCACCGCCGATCATCAACAAAGGCAGAATCGCCCAGGGTGCAAACGCACTGATCAACAACGCTGCCGGTACCAGGATTGCCTTGTTGATCAAAGATCCCTTCGCCACCGCCCAGACCACCGGCAATTCACGGTCGGCGGACACCCCTGTCACCTGTTGCGCATTCAGCGCCAGATCATCGCCCAGCACGCCAGCGGTTTTCTTTGCGGCCAGAGAGACATCATCCAACAGCGTCGCGATGTCATCCAAAAGGGTAAGCAAGCTTCCAGCAGCCACAATCAATATCCTTGAATACGTCATTTAAGTTCGATAGCGCAGCACAATTGATGCCACGCGGCGGCCATTGAAGCACAGCGCGGCCAGAGTCGTTGTCCGATGTTGAGGCGTTCTTGAGGCGGGTGCTACCATGCGCGACCGCCGACCGGGCAAGGAAACCTCTGGTTTATGAGCAGTATTCGCGAGCGCAACAAAGAGCTGATCCTGCGTGCCGCCAGTGAAGAGTTCGCCGACAAAGGCTTCGCGGCCAGCAAAACCAGCGATATCGCTGCCAAGGCTGGTGTGCCCAAGCCCAATGTCTACTACTACTTCAAATCCAAGGAAAACCTTTACCGCGAGGTGCTCGAAAGTATTATCGAGCCGATCCTTCGCGCTTCCACTCCCTTCAATCGCGAGGGCGTTCCCGCCGAGGTGCTCAGCGCCTATATCCGTTCGAAGATTGTGATTTCCCGCGACCTGCCGTTTGCCTCCAAGGTATTTGCCAGCGAAATCATGCACGGTGCGCCGCACCTCTCGCCCCAGCAGGTTGAACAGCTCAACGGGCAGGCCAAACACAATATCGATTGTATTCAGGGCTGGATCGACAAGGGCCTGATAGCGCCCATCGACCCGCATCACTTGATGTTCACGATCTGGGCCGCGACCCAGACCTATGCCGACTTCGACTGGCAGATATCGACGGTGACCGGCAAGGCGAAGCTGGAAGACAGTGATTACGAAGCTGCGACCCAGACAATCATTCGATTGGTGCTCAAAGGCTGCGCTCCGGATATTGAATAGTTCTTGCAGGAGCTGCCGAAGGCTGCGAAGGCACTGCTCCTGACACACTGCTGTTCGCAGCCTTCGGCAGCTCCTACAAAGGGTTGTTAGCAAGACAACGCCATTTTTCGCAGACAACAAAAAACCCGCCGAAGCGGGTTTTTTGTATGACCATTGCGACATCCTGTCAGTAGCCGTCCTGGCGATGGTCGATCATCCCTGATCCCGAAGCGCTTCCTTCGCTGCGGTGATGGATCCAATCTACCGTTCAAATGTGACAGCTCATAGAGCGAAACTCCTGTCCTCGTGTAAGCCTTTCGCTATACCGCAAAACATTTCGAGAAATCTCCTGCCGCTCGCTCAGGTTTATCCTTTCAGCGCCGACATCCACTTTAGTAGCGGTGGGCTAGACGACGGGTGTCAAAAGGCTATTATCGAAGCGAGACCGACTTCATTGTGAATCTCACGGCGCAAAGCGCTCTACACAATAAAAAATAAGACGGAGCAACCGGTCATGACAATGCGCAGCTTATCCATCAGCCGAAGACTCTGGCTGATCCTCGTCGTTTCCGTGTTGATGCTGTTTATCCTGACAGCCGCCATGCTAAAGCAAGTGCACACGGACCTTTACGCCGCCAAGGCGGAAAAGACCATGCACGTGGTACAGAGCGCCAGTGGCATCCTGGATTATTACCAAGGCCTGGAAGCGGCTGGAACGCTGACCCGTGAGGTCGCACAGAAGCAGGCACTGGATGCCATTCGCGGCATGCGCTACAACAAGGACGATTACTTCTGGATCAACGATATGCGTCCAGTGATGATCATGCACCCCATGAATGCCAAGCTGGTCGGTCAGGACCTGTCAGCCATCAAGGATCCGGACGGTTTCGCAGTCTTCAATGAAATGGTTGCCGTCGCCAAAGAGAAAGGCGCAGGCATGGTTCAGTACCGCTGGCCCAAGCCGGGAGCCAGTGAACCCGTCCAGAAAATTTCCTACATAAAACTGTTCACACCCTGGGGCTGGATTCTCGGCTCCGGTGTGTACGTCGATGACGTGAAAGCAGAATTCCAGCAACAGACGATCAATGCTGCCTTGTTCAGCCTGGCAATCATCGTGATCATGGTGCTGCTGGTCATCATGATTGCACGCAGCATCGTCCGCCCTCTTCGCGACTCCGTGCAGGCCATGGCCGACATCGCCAGTGGCGAAAGCGATCTGACCCGCTCTCTGGAAACTCAAGGCAACGATGAAGTCACGCAACTGGCCAGGCACTTCAACGCCTTCACTGCCAAGCTGCGCGGTGTCGTCTTACAGCTTCAGGCATCGGCCAATGGCCTGGAAAAAGCCTCATCAGATCTGGGCATCAATGCCGAACAGGCCCAGGCACGCAGCCAGCAACAGTCACAGCAGATGGAGCTGGTGGCGACCGCAGTCAACGAAGTGACCTACGGCGTCCAGGATGTAGCAAAAAACGCCGAGCACGCCGCCAACGAAATGCGCGACGCGGAATCTCAGGCGCATCAGGGTCAGGTCAACATCGACAGCAGCCTGCGCCAGATCGATCACCTCTCCGGCACGATCAATCAGGCGGTAGAAGTGATTCGCACGCTGTCTTCGGAAAGCACGCAAATCGGCGGCGTACTTGAGGTGATCAGCTCGATTGCCGAACAGACCAACCTGCTGGCCCTGAACGCAGCTATCGAAGCGGCGCGAGCCGGTGAACAGGGTCGCGGCTTTGCCGTGGTGGCCGATGAAGTTCGCTTGCTGGCCCAGCGCACACAGAAGTCGACAGCAGAAATTCAGAGCATGATCGAACGCTTGCAGACTCACTCTGACGCAGCGGTGAAAGTCATTGCCGACAGCAGTCGCTCATCGCAACTGACCATCGAGCAAGCCAATCAGGCCGGGCAAAGCCTGACGTCGATCAGTCAGGCCCTGCGCAACCTCAACAGCCTCAACGCATCGATTGCCAGCGCGACTCTGCAGCAATCCCATGTAGTAGAGGACATCAACCAGAACGTCACCCAGGCGGCGCAACTGTCCCAGAGCACCGCCATCGCAGCTGAACAGTCCACAGGGGCAAGCGTGCACTTGCGGGAAATGAGCGAACACTTGAATGGGCTGTTGAGGCAGTTCCGGGTTTAGACATTTTCGAACCGGTAGGAGCCAACTTGTTGGCGAGGTGGTGCATCAGGAAAACCGCTCGCCAACAAGTTAGCTCCTACCGGTTTTGTGCGCCCCAGACAATGCAATCCAAAACCGGAAATTTGCGTAGACTGCTCCGATCTTGAATTCGGAATGCACCATGGACAACACCATCAGTCGCCGCGAACAGTTGCGCATTGTTATCTTCCAGAACGATACGCCTGCCGGACGACGCTTCGACAAAACGTTACTCGTGGTTATCCTTTGCAGCCTGATTGTGGTGGTTCTCGACAGCATTCCTGCGGTACACGCCAATTACGGTGACTGGTTGGCGTATGCGGAATGGGGCTTCACCGCCATATTCATCGTTGAATACGTTCTGCGACTCTACTGCTCTCCGCAACCTCTGAAATACGCCTTTAGCTTCTATGGCCTGGTGGACTTGCTGGCCATCGTGCCCGGCATCCTCGCAATCTATTACACCGACGCGCAGTACCTGCTTATTGTGCGCGTCGTCCGCATGTTGCGAATTTTCCGGGTGCTCAAACTCAGCCCATACCTGAAGCAGGCCAATTACCTGCTTTCGGCGCTACGCGGCAGCAAGCAGAAGATCATCGTGTTTTTGCTGACTGTGTCTACGCTAGTGGTGGTGTTCGGCACGCTGATGTACGTGATCGAGGGTCCCGAGCATGGTTTTACCAGCATCCCGAAAGGCATCTATTGGGCGATCGTGACCCTGACGACTGTGGGCTATGGCGATATCGTGCCCAGAACCGCGGTCGGCCAAATGCTCTCGGCACTGGTGATGATTACCGGTTATTCAATCATCGCGGTTCCCACCGGGATCTTCACTGCGGAGCTCGCCACGGCCATGCGTGGCGAACAGCTCAAGCATGATTGCCCGGTCTGTTCGAAGAACAGTCACGAGCACGGCGCGGCGTTTTGTTCGCGCTGTGGCAATGCGCTTTTCCCGCGTGTTGAAAACAAGGCATAAGCAAATGCCTTTTAAGTCTTTAAGAGCGTGTAGCTGCGCGGCTATAGTCGCGGGCACTATGCCATGAACATCTGGCCATCAACATCTGGTCATCAACATCTGGCCATCAATGTCGGTACATCCAAAAAAAGGAATTGCGCAGTGAACAAACTTCTCGCCGCTTCGTTACTCGCCGCTGGCCTGGCTTTCGGCAGCGCGGCCCAGGCCGCCCCGACCCTGCTCAACGTGTCGTATGACGTAATGCGTGACTTCTACAAGGACTACAACGCTGCGTTCCAGAAGCACTGGCAGGCCGAGCACAAGGAAAACATCACTGTGCAGATGTCCTTCGGCGGCTCCAGCAAGCAAGCCCGCTCGGTCATCGATGGCCTGCCGGCTGACGTGATCACCATGAACATGGCCACCGACATCAACGCTTTGGCTGACAATGGCGAACTGGTACCGAAGAACTGGGTAACCCGCCTGCCAAACAACAGTGCGCCGTTCACTTCGGCCACCGTGTTTATCGTCCGCAAGGGCAACCCAAAAGCCTTGAAAGACTGGCCTGATCTGATCAAGGACGGCGTGGAAGTCATCGTGCCCAACCCGAAAACTTCCGGTAACGGCCGCTACACCTACCTGTCGGCGTGGGGCTATACCCTGAAAAACGGCGGTGATGAAGCCGCTGCCAAGCAATTCGTCGGCAACCTGTTCAAACACGTACCCGTGCTGGATACCGGTGGCCGTGGCGCAACTACCACGTTCATGACCAACCAGATTGGCGACGTGCTGATCACTTTTGAAAACGAAGCAGAAATGATCGCCCGTGAATTCGGTCGTGATCAGTTCGAAGTGGTTTATCCGAGCGTATCCGCAGAAGCCGAACCGCCGGTGAGCGTGGTAGATAAAGTTGTCGACAAGAAAAACAGCCGCGCCGCCGCCGAGGAATACCTGAAATACCTGTGGTCCCCGGAAGGTCAGGAAATCGCTGCCAACAACTACCTTCGTCCTCGCGATCCAGCAGTACTGGCCAAATACACCGACCGCTTCCCGAAAGTTGATTTCCTCTCGGTAGAGAAGACCTTTGGCGACTGGCGCACCGTGCAGAAAACCCACTTTGCTGATGGCGGGGTTTTTGATCAGATTTATACCGGCAAGTGATTGGGGTGATCTGAAATGAAAAACGGCGACCTTGGGGTCGCCGTTTTTGCTAATCAACTGCGTATGTCCATCGAATGCCTCACAAATAAATTGTCAGGTGAAGAAGCTGATAACCACAGTCTCGCTCACCGCCCCCTTTTGCCCATATTTTCCGGCAAGGATGATTGAGTCCGCTTCCAAGCGCATGGCGCTCGCCAAATTAACTCCGGGCCCAAAGCTAGCGGTATTCCAACCTCGCCTTGCAAAAGAAACATCAGCGGCTCCGTCGGCATTAAAGCGCGCCACGATAAATTTGGCAGATGCCGGATCAACGTATAAGTTTTGTTCTGATACCGATCCCGCCACAACCACCTTGCCGTTTGATTGCCAGCCTGCAAATACAAATGCCAGAAACTCTCCCTGCGCACCGAATACCACAACCTTTCCGCTATTGAATGACGTGTCCGGAAGCCCTGTACCCTCCAGCTTCACAACGACACCCTTTGAACTGTGCACGCCGCCTGTATAAGTACTCATCTCTCCGGAGCAGACTAGACAGTTGTCAGACGCCTCAGCAACCGATTGAAAGTAATATATAGTGGAGTAATCTTTTCCCGAGAGATTTTCAGGCAGATCAATCATGACAAGTCCTTGATTACCGAACGACGGATCGCACGAGCCATCGTCATTTAACTTAAGGACCAGACCTTTTGGCTCGGACATAAACACGGAGTCAGCATATATTTTTACACCGCCGCAAATGGCAATTTGCCCATTCGACAGTTCCGTGACGCCTTGCAAAAACACATAGTCTCCTTCATAACCTGGCACCACGATCTGAATGACTCCATCATTACCAAAGCTTGTATCAAGTTCACCACTTGGAAGGAATCTGACTACCAGACTTGGGCCGGGCGCTGATGATGTTTGAGAGACGAAAAAAAACTTCCCGGAAGCTGAGGTAATAGTTGCGCCCGTCTGAACCGGGCTCACATTCAAAACGTCTACCAAGGCAGGTTGGGCAGCGCCCGCAGATTGCTTAAAATAAGCAAGGTCAGAAAAATTATGTACTCTCAGCCCTCCAATACCGAAATCTGCATCCAGGTCGCCATCACTGTTGAAGCGTACCAGTGCCACTATTGGACCCCGATCAGGTCCAACAATGGCGCGCACCAGGACGGCTACACCGCCATCTGTATGAACAGCCATGGATGAACCAATAATGCCCTGTGAGAGCTCAGTCCCCTCAAAGCTGACTTCGGCCAAGCCATCTACACCAAACGCTGGATCGACAGTATTATCAGGATGAAACCGGGCGACAATCACACGAGCATATCTAAATAACGACGATGGATTGATTGCGCTCGCGACATACACCTTACGACTGCCAGACTGTCGTGAAACTCCGAAAACGTTTTTCAGCTGATCGGTAGGCGGCATTGCGCGAAAGGAGGCCCTTACTTCACCAGAAGCACCGTTAACGTCCATGATCCATAGTCCTTTATAGTCACTCTTTAAGTTAAGCTGCGGAAACCGACAGATAAACGCTCACAATTACACCACCATGTAACACCCTGCAACGTCGTAATGCAACGCCGGGCGAAGACGATTTGGCTATTAGCAGGCGCTTTATAACTTCAATATCTCTAACCGATCGGAGGTTTCAAAAACCACCTACTTACGCCATCCGTTACAACTTCGAAGTCACGGAAATAAAACTATTTATCTGACATTCGAAGCGTTTCCCTCAACGATGGTTTTCCCCGCAGGTGTTTTTTGAGGCGGAATGAAACTCGCTCAATGTGGCGGCATTTTTTACTGGGGATTGCGATTCACTTGAAATGCCTGGGAGCTCAAGAGCGACGTGAGACAACCATGATGATCGGCCCGGATGGCCCGCTTCGCGACCGTTGTAACCTCCGATGCTCTCTAGGGTTCGCGCTTTCTCGGGTAACAACCTGAGCAGTAGGAGTCGCCCCGGTGTCCCTGACACCACGCTGTCGCGCAGCAAACACGGACCCTGTAGGAGTGACCGGGGTGGCGATCCACATTGCTCGCGATGCGGTTTTTTCTGGCGATAAATTATCGCCAGACTTGGCTCTACCGCGAGCGAGCTCACTCCTACAGAAAAATACTTAAATTCATATAGTTATTTTATGTTGGCGAGCACGAATCCACCTATTAATCAATTCCCGAACTGCTTACCCAACCCAGCCGGCACACCGCTGGAATCCGTCTCCTGCCATGGCCCGTTACGGCCAGTGGACCAGGTCCAGCCATTGTTCCAGCGGTAGTAGGTGCGCTGGCGGTAGAAGGTGTCTGTTTCATCGTCCAGAACGTGTACACCCAGGCTCGCGTCCCAGTGGCTGTTGCCACCCGGTGGCGGTGCGAAGTTGCTGGAGGTCTTCGGGCCTGCTGCAGGTGCTTTCGGGGTCGGCGTGGGTGTTGGCGTGCTCGGCGTACCGGGTTGGGATTTACCAGGCAGCGTCGGGATCGGCTCCTGGCTGCGCGGTCCGGTGGGCTGGACCGCACAGGCGCTCAAGCCCATAACCAGACCCAATAACGTAATACGTGCGGCTGCGCGGTACATAAGCGTGTGCTCTCTACTGATCAGGGCTGTCGATGGTCAGTGTCTGCAAGACCGTGGTGTTGCTCGCCAGCGGTTTGCTGCGGCCGATCCACTCGCCGGTGGTCGGCTGACCTGCGCGGGATATCCGTGCCACGAGTTGGACTTCCGGAAAGTTCGACAGTTTCAGTTGCGGCATCATCGCGTCCGCATCGCCCAGTTCGACTTCAATGGGCAAGTCTGCCACCGTCACTCGCTTGACTGCCAATGGCGCCGGAGGGCCGCCTACCGCGCGGGCGAAGATGAATACGCTGTCACCCGGCGCTGCTTTGGCTTTCAGGTCAGCGGCCAGAGTGACACGCACTTTGATAGATGCGGTTTTATTCACCACTGCGGCAGGCGGTTCAACCTTGCCACCGCTTTCGGCGAGCTTTTCAGTGGCGCGGGCAATGCCGCCTTCCAGTGCTTGCCGGGATGGATCCTGCGCAGGCAGAACAGCCAACAGGCGCTTCCAGTAATCAACGGCCTGTTGGTAATGCTGGCTTTCAAAAGCAGCAATCCCTAACAGACCAAGGCTGGTGACTTCCTTGGGGTCCCCCTGCAACGCCTCATTGGTCAGGGCTTGCACCTGAGGGCTGAATTTCTTGTCACTGGCAAAGTACAGCGCTTGCGCCCACTGACCGAGCAGTTCGGGCTGACGACCTGCCAGCGCGACGGCTCGTTCGAACATTGCAGCAGCGTCAGCCGGGCGATCCTGAGCCATGTAGGTGCGGGCCAGGAAGTATACCCCCTCAGCCGAATCCGGCTGGGCTTTAACGGCACGCTCCAGGCGATTGGTCATCTCGGCAATCGAGCCAGGAGGCTGGGCGAATTCGCGAGTCAGCTCAACCTTGTCACTGGCACCAAAATGCAGATAAAGACCGATACCCATCAGCGGCACCAGAAATGCAACCAGCAGTGGCAAGGTTTTGCCCAGGCGCGAGGTACGCAGCGGTTCAGCCCCCTCTGTGTCTGCCAGCAACTCACGGGCCGCTTCGGCGCGCCCGCTGTCCATTTGCGTCGAGGTCAGTACGCCCTGCTCCTGCTGACCTTGCAGTTCGGCAACGCGCTCCTGATATAAAGCAACGTTGAGCGCGGTACGGTCTTCTTCACTTTGCGCGCGACGGCCACGCAGGACGGGGATCAGCAGGAAACTCATGGCCACCAGCAACAGCAGGCCGGCGGCTAGCCAGAAATCAATCATTCGCGGTTTTTATCCAGCAGATTTGCGAGGCGCTGACGCTCCTCGTCGGAAAGCACATCGGTTTCCTCGCGACCCTGGCCACGACGACGCACGACAATCACACCAATCACCACCAGGCCACCGATCAGCAACCCGGCAGGCCCAAACCACAACAGCCAGGTTTTGGCGCTCAACGCAGGCTTGTAGCGCACGAAGTCTCCGTAGCGATCAACCATGAAGTCGATGATCTGCTGATTGCTCTGCCCTTCGCCGAGCATGCGGAAAATCTCTTTGCGCAGGTCTGCCGCGATGGGGGCGTTTGAATCGGCGATGTCCTGATTCTGGCACTTGGGGCAGCGCAGCTCTCTGGTTAGCTCGGCATATCGCGCGCGTTCGGCGTCATCACGAAACTCGTAAGCATCGATGGCGGCATGCGCCACGCTGACAATACCAAGGCTGAAAACCACTGCGGCGAGTAAACGCTTCATTGACGCGCCTCATCCACAAGGCCCTGATACAGGCCAGCGAGTTTTTCACGCCAGACGGTTTCATCCACGACACCGACAAACTTATGACGAATGATGCCCTTGCTGTCGATCAGGAAGGTTTCCGGTGCGCCATAGACGCCGAGGTTCAAGCCCAGGCTGCCTTCGTCATCACGAATGTTCAGCTGATACGGGTTATGAAAATCCTTGAGCCACTTCAAAGCATCAGCGTTGATGTCCTTGTAGTTGACCCCGTAGATCACCACGCCCTGCTGCGCCAGCTTGTTCAGCACTGGATGCTCAACCCGGCAGGCGACACACCAGGTGCCCCAGATGTTCACCAGTGCCGGTTTGCCAAGCAGATCAGCACGGGTGATGATCCGGTCGCTTTGCACATCCCGCAGAGAAAACTCCGGGAATGGTTTGTCGATCAACGCCGAGGGCAGCTCGGCCGGGTTCAGATACAAACCGCGATACAGAAACACCGCGACGCCAAGAAACAGCACCAGCGGCAACAGCATGATCCAGCGCCTCATACCGCAGCCTCCATGCCCAAGGCATCACGCACCTTGCTTTTCACTTTGACCCGATAGCGCTTGTCCATCGCCGCCAGCACACCGCCCAAGCCTGTGATCAAGCCACCGAACCAGATCCAGCGCACAAACGGTTTGACGTGAACACGTACGGCCCAGGCACCATCGCCCAGCGGCTCGCCCATGGCCACGTAAAGATCGCGAGTGAAACCAGCGTCGATCCCGGCTTCGGTCATCATCGACTGCTGCACGGTGTAGAGGCGCTTTTCAGGGTGCAGGATGGTCACTTGCCTGTCGCCTTCAAGTACGCGCACGGTGCCGCGATCAGACGTGAAATTCGGTCCCTGATAATGCCGGGCACCCTCGAACACGAACGTATAACCGCCCAGCTCCATGGATTCGCCTGGCGACAGGCGCAAGTCCCGCTCGGCGCTGTTCTGGCTGGACAACACCACGCCGAGGGCGCACACCGCGATACCGATATGAGCGAGCTGCATCCCCCAGTAACTGCGGGTCAGACTGCGTGAACCTTTGATCAAACCTTTGTGGCGGGTCTTGTCCAGCAGATCGCGGACACCCGCCAACAACACCCAGGCAGCCAGCATGAAAGTCGCCATCACGGCCCAGTGGAAATCATCCATGGCGAAACCGGCGATCACCGCCAGTACGGCGCTGCCGATCAGCACCGGCGCGAGCATGCTTGCCAGCCATTTGACCGGAGTGTCTTTCCAGCGCACCAGCACACCAATGGCCATGACCGCCATGAGCAAGCCCATCAAGGGCACGAACAGCGCGTTGAAATACGGCGGGCCTACGGACATCTTCGCGCCACTCATGGCGTCGAGTACCAGTGGATACAAGGTGCCGAGCAGAATCATCGATGCGGCGACCACCAGCACCAGGTTGTTGCCCAGCAGCAGGGTTTCCCGGGACCACAGGCCGAAGCCAACGTGGCTTTTGACCACCGGCGCGCGGAAGGCAAACAGGGTCAGCGAACCGCCGACCACGAACAGCAGGAAAATCAGGATGAAAACGCCGCGCTCCGGATCAGAGGCGAAGGCATGCACCGACGTCAGCACGCCGGAGCGAACCAGGAATGTCCCCAGCAGGCTCAGAGAAAATGCAGCGATGGCGAGCAGTACCGTCCAGCTTTTGAACACGCCCCGTTTTTCGGTCACAGCCAGCGAATGTATCAACGCAGTGCCGACCAGCCATGGCATGAACGAGGCGTTTTCCACCGGATCCCAGAACCACCAGCCGCCCCAGCCAAGTTCGTAATAGGCCCACCAGGAGCCCAAGGTAATGCCGACACCGAGGAATGCCCAGGCGACGATGGTCCACGGACGTGACCAGCGCGCCCATGCAGCGTCGAGCCGCCCGCCCAGCAACGCGGCAATGGCAAACGCGAACGCCACCGAGAAACCGACATAGCCCATGTAAAGCATCGGCGGATGGACGATCAGCCCAATGTCCTGCAGCAGCGGATTAAGATCGCGGCCGTTGGCGGGCACTTGCGGCAGGATGCGGGAGAAAGGGTTGGAGGTCAGAATCAGGAACAGCATGAAGCCGACGCTGATCATGCCCATGACGGCCAGCACCCGGGCAAGCATCACTTGCGGCAACTGACGGGAAAATATCGAAACAGCGAACGTCCAGGCACCGAGAATCAATGCCCAGAGCAGCAGCGAGCCTTCATGCGCGCCCCATACGGCGCTGAACTTGTAGTACCAGGGCAAGGCGCTGTTGGAGTTTTCGGCGACATAAGCCACGGAAAAATCGTCGACCATGAACGCGTAGGTAAGACAACCAAAGGCGAAGACCAGAAAGCTGAACTGCCCCCAGGCAGCGGGTTGTGCGAGGCCCATCCACAGACGGTCGCCACGCCAGGCGCCAATCAACGGCACGCTGGCCTGCACGACGGCGAAGCAAAGCGCCAGAATCATGGCCAGATGGCCGAGTTCAGGAATCATGATCAGCCCTGCTTCGATGGTGTTGAAGAAATCGGGGCGGGTTGACCGCTTTCCTTGAGCGCCTTGGTGACTTCCGGCGGCATGTACTTTTCATCGTGCTTGGCCAGCACTTCATCGGCGACGACCACGCCGTCTGCGCCGAGCTTGCCAAGGGCAACAATACCCTGCCCTTCGCGGAACAGGTCCGGCAGGATGCCACGGTAGGTAATGGTTACGGCCTTGTTGAAATCGGTGACGATGAATTTCACGTCCAGCGAGTCCGGAGAGCGCTGCAAGGAGCCTTTTTCCACCATGCCGCCCGCACGAATCCGCGTATCCAGCGGCGCTTCGCCATTGGCAATCTGGGTCGGGGTGTAGAACAGGTTGATGTTTTCTTTCAAGGCACTCAAAGCCAGAGTTACGGCGATGCTGACACCGGCGAGGATCGCCACGATGATCAACAGGCGCTTTTTACGCAGCGGATTCACTTCTGTTTCTCCCAGCGCAGGCGACGCGCCTCTTGTTGCAGGTAACGCCGACGTGCCAGCAGCGGCAGCGCCACATTGATCGCCAGCACCACAAAACAGATGCCATAGGCCGACCAGACGAACAGACCATGATGACCCATGGCCAGAAATTCGCCGAATGAATCAAATTTCATGGTGCCTCTCCCTTCACCGGCTGCTGCCCCAGGGATTTGAGCACTTCGGCCTTGACCCAACTGGCCCGGGCTTCACGCTTGAGCACCTCAAGGCGCATGCGCAGCAAAACGATCGCGCCGAAGAAGCAATAGAAACCCAGTACCGTAAACAGCAGCGGCAGCCACATTTCCGCAGGCATCGCCGGTTTTTCGGTGAGGCTGAATGTGGCGCCCTGATGAAGGGTGTTCCACCACTCCACCGAGTATTTGATGATCGGAATATTGATCACCCCGACAATGGCCAGCACTGCACAGGCCTTGGCGGCGCTGTCGCGGTTGCTGATGGCGTTGCTGAGGGCGATCAGGCCCAGATAAAGGAACAGCAAAATCAGCATCGAGGTAAGGCGCGCGTCCCAGACCCACCACGAGCCCCAGGTGGGTTTGCCCCAGATAGCCCCGCTGATCAGTGCCAACGCCGTCATCCAGGCACCGATGGGCGCAGCACTTTGCAGCGCGACGTCGGCGAGTTTCATTTTCCACACCAGCCCGACCACGCCGCAGACAGCCAGCATCACGTAGCAGGACTGGGCGAGCATGGCGGCCGGAACATGGATATAGATGATGCGAAAGCTGTTGCCCTGCTGGTAATCCGGTGGCGCGAAGGCCAGGCCCCAGACGACGCCGATGCCGATCAGCAACACTGCGGCGATACTCAGCCAGGGCAGCAGACGCCCACTGATGCCGTAGAACCATTTAGGGGAACCGAGCTTGTGGAACCACGCCCAGCTCAACCCGCGTTTAGCGTTGTCTTTCATCACGCTGCCTTTCATCAAACTGCCTTCTCACGGTGTCGCTCGGGTTTGCTGCTGACTAAAAGAGTCATTCAGGCAGAACCTCATTTATTCGCCGACGCTGATCTTCAGGCCAGCCGCTATTGCAAAGGGGGTCAGGGTAACCGCAAGCGCGGTCAGGCTGCCGAGCCAGAGCAGGTAACCCGTCGCAGGCATACCTTGCAGTGCCGCTTGCAGCGCGCCACTTCCCAGAATCAGGACCGGGATATACAACGGCAGAATCAACAGGGCCAGTAACAAACCGCCTCGCTTCAGCCCCACCGTCAATGCCGCGCCGACCGCACCGAGCAGACTCAATACCGGCGTCCCCAACAGCAATGACAGTAACAACACCGGCAGGCACTGAGTGGGCAAACCCAGCATCAGTGCCAGCAGCGGCGCCAACAATACCAGTGCCAGCCCGGAAAAGGTCCAATGAGCCAGCACTTTGGCCAGCACCAGCATCGCCAGAGAGTGCGAGGAAAGCACCCATTGCTCCAGAGAGCCGTCCTCGAAATCGCTACGGAACAGGCCGTCCAGCGAGAGCAGCACCGATAACAGAGCCGCTACCCAGACTAATCCCGGCGACAAGGTTTGCAACAGTTGCGTCTCCGGACCGACCGCTAGCGGGAACAACGCAATGACAATCGCGAAGAACACCAACGGGTTGGCCAACTCGGCGGGACGCCTGAACAACAAGCGTGCCTCGCGTGCGATCAACAGGGTAAACACATGACTCATACGGCCCATTGCCCCAGATCAATATCGCGATAACCGGCCGGTGTTCGGCTCAAGGTGTGGTGAGTGGTCAACACAATCATGCCGCCCCGCTCGCAATGTCCGGCCAGATGTTCCTCCAGTTGCGCGACGCCTTGCTTGTCCAGCGCCGTGAAAGGTTCGTCGAGGATCCAGACCGGCGGGCAGTCCAGATACAGGCGCGCCAGAGCTACCCGTCGCTGTTGCCCGGCCGACAGCGTGTGACACGGGACGTCTTCGAAGCCTGCAAGACCGACGGCTTCGAGAGCCTGCCAGATAGCCGTTGATTCAACCGGACGATGCAACGCACTCAGCCAGACAAGGTTTTCCACCGGGGTCAGCAAATCCTTGATGCCCGCAGCATGGCCGATCCAGAGCAGATTACGAGCCAGCTGGATTCGCTGTTCGCCCAACGGCAAGCCGTTGACCAGTACCTGGCCCGCAGTCGGCTGCATGAGCCCGCAGAGCAGGCGCAACAGACTGGTCTTGCCGCTGCCGTTTGGGCCACTGATCTGCAGCATGTCGCCAGCATTTACGTGCACGTCGAGGTGCTCGAAAAGCATTCGCCAGTCGCGCTCGCACGCCAGATCAATGGCTTGCAGAAAAGGTGCAGAAGGAGTCATCAGGGGTCCCGGTGCCGCATAGTCGCATCAGAACACAGCGCGGAAAATGCGGTCTGAGGAAATGGCTGTTCAAGTCAGCTTTGAAACGGCCGTTACATTGGCAACTTCATTTGTATCGGTGGCTGCCACAGCGGGCCGCATTATACATGGCATGTCCGCCACAAGAGGGCATTTTCAACAGGTCGCGATTCCATGACAGGTGACATCACCAGCCTTCAACCGACTACCGCCGCTGCCGCTCTGGGCCGCGCAGGCCTCTCCCCGGCGCAAGTGCTTCAACTCCTCCAGCCGATGGAAAACCTTATAAAGCCGGGCGAGACTGTCGCTGCCGAGGTGATCACCCTCAAGCAACTGCAACAGAATTTTCAGTTACTGATCAAGATCGCGTTGGGTAATGGTCTACAGACCAGCGTCAGTGTAACCAGCCCCCTGCCCCTCACGCCGGGCACTACGCTCTCAATCTCGCAAGCGTCCCCCAATGCGCTGACCATGACCTTGCAACAGGTCAACACTGCATTGAATAACCTGCAGACCAGCATCGACACTGAAAAGTTACCGCAAGGCACATTGCTGCAGGCGCGGGTGCTGACGACTCAGGTCGTGGCTGATGCCGTGAATCAATTGACCGGCTTGGGGACGGCGCAACCTGGTACACAATCCGCCGCACAGCCAGCCCTGTATAAATCCATTGTGGTTCTGCTTAATACGGCCTTGGCGGGCACCAGCCTGAGCATCGAAAGCCCTCAGCCGTTGCGCCCCGGCTCATTGCTGAGCGCCCAGGTGCAGGGCAGCCAGTCGCTCAATTTCGTGCCGCTGCCCAGCAACCTTGATCAATTGGCGGTGACCCAGCAACTCACCACTCAGCAAAACCGTCAGGGTTCGCTGGACGTGCTGATCAATGCGCTGCGCAACCTTCAACCCCCTCCTTCTACATCGTCTGCGCCCTCAACACCGTTGCAAGCGAGCATTCAGCAGTTGCTGGCGGACTTGCCGGACATGGAGCAGATGAGCAATCCCCGCGTCGTCGCCCAGGCGATCAACGCCAGCGGCCTGTTCATGGAGGCAAAGCTGCTCTCGGGAATGAACCCGATGGCGATGCCAGACATGAAGGCCAACCTGATGCAACTCATCGCGCAGTTGCTGCCCGGCTTGCCCGCCAACACCAGCTATGACGCTGCCGCCGCCTCCAACATGCTGGCCCGAACCATGCCCGGTGTATTGCGTAGCGCGCTGGGCACTATGGGACTGGTCGCGCCACCGCCATTGCCAGTCCATTTCCCGCTGCCCTCGCGAGCGATCAAGAGCGGCAAAGAGGATGACCTGGAGATTCTGCTGAAACTCGCTGCCGCAGCCGTTTCACGCGTGCAGAGTCATCAGTTGGGTAGCCTGGAGCAGACCCGGACCAACGCTGACGGTACTCAAGTGACCGCTTGGCAACTGGAAATCCCGATGCGCAACGGCCAGGACATCGTGCCGATGCAGGTCAAGATACAGCGCGAAGACATGCCGGAAAAAGACAGCAATCAGGAGAAGGACGACAGCGAGCCGAAGGACGTACGGGAGAAACTCTGGAAGATCGACCTGGCCTTCGATCTGACGCCCCTTGGCGCACTTCAGGTTCAGGCGCAATTGCACCGTGGCAAGTTGTCGAGCCAGCTGTGGGCCGAACGCGCTGACAGTGCTGCCCTGATCAGCAATGAACTCGGGTATTTGCGCGAGCGGTTGATCGCCTCCGGCCTTGAAGTCGGTGAGTTGGCTTGCAGTCAGGGCGTGCCCCATCAAGGACCGCGCACTACCCTTCAACAACGCTGGATCGACGAGAACGCCTGATGAGCAAACCCGACCAAAACCCGCGCCAGGCGATCGCGCTGACTTACGACGGCACACACACGCCGACTCTGAGCGCCAAAGGTGACGATCAGTTGGCCGAAGCTATTCTGGCCATTGCCCGGGAATATGAGGTGCCTATTTATGAGAATGCCGAGCTGGTCAAGTTACTGGCGCGTATGGAGCTGGGGGACAGCATTCCAGAGCCGCTGTATCGGACCATTGCGGAGATCATTGCTTTTGCATGGCATTTGAAGGGCAAGTTTCCGGTGGGCCAGGATCCGGATGCACCGCCGGTGGAGCGGGATATTACGCCTAAGTGGTGAAGCTACTTTTGCGTACATATCCGTTGCTGGGGTGAAGGCTGACGTTGGTTGCGCTTTTACAGCGCCTCACTTTTGATAGAGCGCAAAAGTAAGCAAAACGCTCTTGCCCCATCACTTAGCACCTCGCTGTCGCTCGGTGTACCCGCCCGCACATCCTGAACCGTGGGCCGCCGCAATGGGCCATCCATGGCCCGGTGCGGCTAAACCGGCATCCTTGCCGGTTTACCCACACTTCAGAATCTGCGTTCGGCCAGCGTGATTAACGGGGCGCCTCAGATCAAAATCAACAGCGCGGCGGCCTGATAGCCGACCTGATGCGTGAACTTACCGATATTCGGTAGGAGCTGCCGAAGGCTGCGATTCGGTGTGTCATACGAAGAATGCGTTGGCTGTCGGGACGTCTCGCGAACAAGTTCGCTCCTACCGTTCGGCGGGAGTAAGCAAAACGCTCTTGCCCCAACACTCGGCACCTCGCTGTCGCTCGGTGTACCCGCCCGCAGATCCTGAACCGTGGGCCGCCGCAATGGGCCATCCATGGCCCGGTGCGGCTAAACCGGCATCCTTGCCGGTTTGCCCACGCTTCAGAATCTGCGTTCGGCCAGCCTGATTTAACGGGGCGCCTCAGATCAAAATCAACAGCGCGGCGGCCTGATAGCCGACCTGATGCGTGATCTTACCGATATTCGGTAGGAGCTGCCGAAGGCTGCGATGCGGTGTGTCAGATGAAGAATGCGTTGGCTGTCGGGACGTCTCGCGAACAAGTTCGCTCCTACCGTTCCGCGGTGAAACCGCTGTTTTTGATTTTGATCTTTGGCGCCCCGTTAAACCACGCCGGCCGTAATTCGATATTGCTGTGTGGGGCAAACCGGCAGGGATGCCGGTTTAGCCGCCTCAGGCCATGGATGGCCGGTGGCGGCGGCCCCACACAGCAATGTCGGATTACGGGCATGCCGAGCGACAGCGAGGCACCTAGTGGTGGGGGCACAGACTTTTTGGTTACTTTTGGGGCGTTTGCCAAAAGTGACCCGCCGTAAGGGCGGAACCATAGCTTCAGTTCAAAGAGATAATGGATATGTGCTCAGTACCAATGGGCCCGCGCAAGCGAACACCACCCTCACCCCTGATTATGACTATGCAGCTTGCTCATCAACTGAGCCTCTGCCTGAGTCAAACCACAAGCCTGAGTGAGTTCATCGACACTGGCGCCCATGCCAACCAGGCGTGCGGCCTGGGCGAAAGAAAGGGTTGATGGGTCACGCTGCTCCAATGCGGTGAGTTTGTCGGGCAAAGGCCCGACAGTCGCCCGCAGCTCGTGCAAGGCCTCACCCATTTTGACGGTACCGCTCTGGAAATGGTCCACCCGCCTGGCCAGCTCCCGAAAGCGCTGATCACGTAAAACGTCCAGCTCTTCCCTTTTCAGTTCGAGCTGGCGCTGACGCTTGGTGTATGTGATGAACCAACCCAGGGTCACTACCCAGAGAATCCCCAGGAAAATGACAGCTACCTCAAGCATCAATCAGATGTTCTCCAGCTCGGACCACTCTTCTTCGGACATCATCTTGTCCAGTTCGACAAGGATCAACAGCTCGCCGTTCTTGTTGCAGACGCCCTGAATGAACTTGGCGGATTCGTCGTTACCCACGTTTGGTGCAGTTTCCACCTCAGACTGACGCAGGTAAACCACTTCAGCAACGCTGTCGACCAGAATACCGACCACTTGCTTGTCAGCTTCGATGATCACGATACGAGTGTTGTCGCTGACTTCAACCGGGTCCAGACCAAAACGCTGACGCGTGTCGATCACGGTCACGACGTTACCGCGCAGGTTGATGATACCCAGCACGTAGCTTGGAGCACCCGGTACGGGAGCGATTTCGGTGTAGCGCAGCACTTCCTGAACCTGCATCACGTTGATGCCGTAAGACTCGTTATCCAGGCGGAAAGTAACCCACTGCAGAATAGGATCTTCGGAACCTTGTGCGGACGACTTCTTCATAACCCCAACCCCTCGCGTGTGTGCTGTGCAGGAGGCGTGCTGTACGCCCCCTCTTGATTATTTGGTTTTGTGCATCTGCTTGACCGCGCCACTGGCTATCAACTCGGCCAACTCTGAAACATCCAGCAAGGCGCACATGTGCTCTATCACTGTGCCCGCCAACCAGGGACGTTGCCCTCGCTGGGTACGCCATTTGATCTCCTTTGGGTCAAGGCGTAGCGAGCGACTGACCTGATGCACCGCCAACCCCCACTCGTAGCCTTGAACCGAAATTACGTACTGCAAGCCCTGGCGAAAATCATCGCGATAGCGATCCGGCATGATCCAGCGCGCGGTATCCAGGACTTTCAGGTTACCGCTCTGGCTCGGCAGGATTCCGAGGAACCATTCCGGCTGACCAAACAGCGGCGTCAAATCATGTCCGGCCAAGGGATAAATCGACCCCAGGCAAACCAACGGTACTGCCAGCGTCAAACCGGCCACATCAAACAACAGGCATTCGAACGGCTCTTCTGCCCATGCAGGTCGGCCGTCGCTGGCAGGCGGCGGCGTGGGTGTGCCATGGGCGGTTGCCAGATGCACGTCGGCAACCGGCTCAATCAACTCAACCTCTTGCACCGGAACCACTTCCGCGACTTCCGGCACCACTTCGACTTCAACCCGCGCCACCACTGGAGCCGCAACCGGCACGACCACTGGCGCAGCGACTGCAACCGGCACAGCGACAGGCGCAGGTGCGGCAACGGCCACCGCTATCGGTGTCGCCAGCGCCTGCATGCGCTTGTCATGTTCCTGCTCCTCACGCACCGCTGCTTCGAAATCATCCTCAGCCGAGAACTGCGGTTCGGCTGGCAATACTTCGGGCAAATCTTCGGTGGCGTCCTGAAGCAGCGCATCCAGATAAGACTGCAGCGCCAACTGCGGTCGTGTTGCTATCTCTACAGGCCGATTCAGGTTCATACAGGTGCCACACAATGATTGACGCGTTTACCGCTTGAAAGAGTTATCGGCCAATGTAAGCCCCGACTTGAATGGATCTGTGTGCCCGCTGCAAATAAAGATGACATGCTCATGTCAGGCCACCTGCGCCATGAGTTGTTCGGACAGCAAATGCTTGAGCAGTGCCCGATAAGCCAGCACCGCGCGACTTTTGTTATCAAACTGCGAAGGCGTCACGCCCTTGCGACTGGCGTCTCGTAAACGGGTATCCACCGGCACATAGGCTTTCCAGACGTGCTCGGGGAAACTGTCGCGCAGGAATTTAAGGGTGCCCATGGAGGCCTGGGTACGTCGGTCGAATAAGGTCGGCACGATGGTGTACGGCAATGGGACCTTGCGCGAACGGTTGATCATCGCCAGCGTGTTCACCATGCGCTCCAGACCTTTGACGGCGAGAAACTCGGTCTGCACCGGGATCACCAGTTGCTGACTGGCCGCCAATGCATTGACCATCAACACGCCCAGCAACGGAGGGCTGTCGATTAACGCGTAATCGAATTCCTGCCAAAGCTGCGCCAGGCTTTTGGCGATGACCAGGCCCAGGCCATTCTGGCCGGGTGACTGGCGCTCAAGCGTTGCCAGCGCAGTGCTCGACGGCAGCAACGAAATACGTTGATCGCTGGTGGGTAACAGCAACTGACCTGGCAGGCCGTCCGGAATGCTGCCCTTGTTCAAAAACAGGTCATAGACACTGTGTTCAAGGGTGTCCGGGTCGTGACCGAAATAACTGGTCATCGAGCCATGGGGATCCAGATCGACCACGACCACGCGCTTGCCCGCCTCGGCCAACAGCCCGGCTAACGCGATGGTGGAGGTGGTTTTACCAACGCCACCTTTTTGATTGGCTACTGCCCAGACTCTCATGTGTGCTCTTCCTCCCGCCATGGCGGTGGCCATACCGAGAAACGACTATCGTACGGGTGACGAAGAATTGACGGTATTGCTGCGCACCGCCGGGTTGACAGGCGCAGGTGCAGTTTGTGTGCCAGCACGGCGCAATGCAGCATCCGGTTGCGCATTGGCTGAACCGGAAGCGGTCAGGCTGCGACGCACATCAAGATTACGGGAGATCACCAGCACGACCCGGCGATTGCGGCCACGCCCTTCCGCCGTAGCGTTGGAAGCCACAGGCTGGAACTCGCCATACCCAACGGAAGCCATACGGGCCGGGTTCAAGCCTTCCATCGCCAGCATGCGCACGATGCTAGACGAGCGCGCCGAAGACAGTTCCCAGTTGGTCGGGAACTGGGAAGTGCTGATCGGCTGATCATCGGTAAAGCCCTCGACATGAACCGGGTTGTCGAACGGCTTGAGAATCTTGGCGACTTTTTCAATGATCGTGAACGCCTTGTCACTGGGGATGGCGTCCCCGCTGCCGAACAGCAGGCCGGAACTGAGCTCGATTTCGATCCACAGTTCGTTGCCACGCACCGTCATCTGATTGGACTTGATCAGGTCACCGAAACCATCACGCACTTCATCGGCAATTTCCTTGAGCGGGTCGGTCACGTTCTGGCCAATGCCCGCATCGACTTGCTCACTGTCCTTGACCAACGGCTCGGCCGGCTTGACCGATAAAGGACGCTGCTCGCCAATGGGAATCGGCTTCATGCTGCGCTCGGGTTCGTTGAACACGCCCACCAGCGCTTCGGAAAGGATTTTGTACTTGCCTTCGTTGACCGAAGAAATCGAGTACATCACGACAAAGAAGGCAAACAGCAGCGTGATGAAGTCCGCATAGGACACCAGCCAGCGCTCGTGATTTTCGTGCTCTTCGGGTCGACGACGTCGAGCCATGGCGTATTACTCCATGAAGCCTTGCAGCTTGAGTTCGATGGAGCGCGGGTTTTCACCCTCGGCAATGGACAGCAGACCTTCGAGAAGCATTTCGCGATAGCGCGACTGACGCAGGGCGATGCTCTTGAGCTTGTTGGCAACCGGCAACAGGATCAGGTTGGCCGAAGCCACGCCATAAATAGTAGCGACGAAAGCCACGGCAATACCGCTGCCCAGCTGGCTCGGATCAGCGAGATTGCCCATGACGTGGATCAGGCCCATGACGGCGCCGATGATGCCGATGGTAGGCGCATAGCCGCCCATGCTTTCAAAGACTTTGGCGGCCTGGATATCACGATGCTCCTGGGTCATGAAATCCACCTCCAGGATGCTGCGAATCGCTTGTGGTTCAGCACCGTCAACCAACAACTGCAGGCCTTTACGGGCATAGCTGTCAGGCTCAGCATCGGCCACCGACTCAAGGCCGAGCAAGCCTTCCTTGCGGGCGGTCATGCTCCAGTTGATGACCCGGTCGACACCACTCGCCAGGTCAATGCGTGGCGGGAAGAGAATCCAGACAGCAATCTGAATGGCACGCTTGAACGCGCTCATCGGTGCCTGCAGCATCGACGCCGCCAGCGTACCGCCAATCACGATCAAGGCCGCAGGACCATTGAGCAAGGCGGACAGATGCCCACCTTCCAGATAGTTACCGCCGACAATTGCAACGAACGCGAGGATGATACCGATCAGACTCAAAACATCCATCAGACACACGCCTCCACGAGGTGCCGGCCGATATCGTCCAGACTGTAAATCGCGTCAGCCAGATCAGCTTTGACGATCGCCATTGGCATGCCGTAGATCACGCAGCTCGCTTCATCCTGAGCCCAGACGTGGCTACCGCCCTGCTTGAGCAGACGCGCACCTTCGCGGCCGTCTGCACCCATGCCGGTCAGCACTACGGCCAATACCTTGTCACCGTAGGATTTGGCCGCCGAACCGAAGGTAATGTCTACGCACGGCTTGTAATTCAGACGCTCGTCGCCCGGCAGGATCTTCACCGAACCACGGCCGTCAATCATCATTTGCTTGCCGCCTGGCGCCAGTAGCGCAAGGCCTGGACGCAGAATGTCGCCATCCTCCGCTTCCTTGACGCTGATCTTGCACAGCTTGTCCAGACGTTCAGCGAAAGCCTTGGTAAACGCTGCGGGCATGTGCTGAATCAACACGATCGGCGCAGGAAAACTGGCAGGCAGCTGGGTCAGTACGCGTTGCAAGGCAACCGGACCGCCTGTCGAGGTGCCGATAGCGACCAGCTTGTAGTTCTTGCGTTTCGGTGTCCCTGACAACGGCGGGTGCGAGCTGCTTGCCGCCGGAGCTGGCGCGGCTGTCGCACGCGGGGTTATCGGCCGCGCTGGAGCCGGAGTCGGACTTGTAGTTCTGTTGGTGACCGGAGTCGCAGCCGGCGCATGGGCCGGGCTGTGAATCGGTGCATGAGACGACGCATGAGTCGGAGATGAGACGGGAGCTGCCACGGGCGCAGCAGAACCGCTCAAGCCGCGGCGATTACTGCGCGAAATGCTGTGGACTTTTTCGCACAGCAGTTGCTTGACCTTCTGCGGGTTACGCGAAATGTCTTCGAAATTCTTGGGTAGGAAATCCACCGCGCCGGCGTCCAGTGCATCCAGCGTAACGCGGGCACCTTCGTGAGTCAGCGAGGAGAACATCAGCACCGGGGTTGGACTGCGCTGCATGATCTGGCGAACGGCGGTAATGCCGTCCATCATGGGCATTTCGTAGTCCATGGTAATCACGTCAGGCTTGAGCGACAGCACCAGATCAATCGCTTCCTTGCCGTTGCTCGCAGTACCGACAACCTTGATGTTTGGGTCTGAAGAAAGAATTTCCGTGACGCGGCGGCGGAAGAAACCGGAGTCATCCACCACCAATACCTTGACTACCATAAACACTCCATTACAGGCTGCACGGAAACGACTGCGCTGTGCGACATGCCTTTGAAGCGCGATTCGGGCGATGACAACAAATCGACCGAACGCATCCCAAAGGGCCACGAGACGCATACGCTCTATTGCCAGCTACGCACGCGACTCGACGTTGTTGTTATTGCCTTCTCGTGCATTCGCAGCGTTTCGACACAACCTGACCAGGCGCCACAGGCAGTTGCCTGCCGGTGGCACCAGAATCAAATACGCCGTGCGGCGTACCGCTTGAGCATACTCGGCACATCGAGAATCAAGGCAATGCGACCGTCACCGGTGATGGTGGCGCCTGACATGCCAGGCGTTCCCTGCAGCATTTTGCCCAGAGGCTTGATGACCACTTCTTCCTGGCCGACCAGTTGATCGACAACGAAGCCGATCCGCTGAGTGCCCACGGAAAGAATCACCACATGCCCTTCATGCTGTTCTTCATGGACGGCCGAACTGACCAGCCAGCGCTTGAGGTAGAACAGCGGCAGCGCCTTGTCACGCACGATCACGACTTCCTGACCATCGACGACGTTGGTGGTCGACAGGTCAAGGTGGAAGATCTCGTTGACGTTGACCAGCGGGAAAGCGAAGGCCTGGTTGCCCAGCATCACCATCAGGGTCGGCATGATCGCCAGGGTCAACGGCACCTTGATGACGATCTTCGAGCCCTGGCCCTTGGTCGAGTAGATGTTGATCGTACCGTTGAGCTGGGCAATCTTGGTTTTCACCACATCCATGCCCACACCACGACCCGATACGTCGGATATCTCGGTCTTGGTCGAGAAGCCCGGTGCGAAGATCAGGTTGTAGCAGTCGGTATCGCTCAGACGATCTGCAGCATCCTTGTCCATCACGCCACGCTTGACCGCAATCGCGCGCAGGACGTTAGGGTCCATTCCCTTGCCGTCATCGGAGATCGACAACAGGATGTGGTCGCCTTCCTGCTCGGCAGAGAGAATGACGCGACCGCCACGGGGCTTGCCGGATGCTTCGCGCTCTTCCGGTGTTTCCACACCGTGGTCAACCGCGTTACGCACCAAGTGGACCAGTGGATCGGCAAGCGCCTCGACGAGGTTCTTGTCCAGGTCGGTTTCTTCACCCACCAGTTCAAGGTTGATTTCTTTCTTGAGCTGACGAGCCAGGTCGCGAACGAGTCGCGGGAAGCGACCGAAGACTTTCTTGATCGGCTGCATCCGGGTCTTCATCACCGCGGTCTGCAAGTCGGCCGTTACCACATCCAGGTTGGAAACCGCCTTGGACATGGCTTCGTCGCCGCTATTGAGACCCAGGCGAACCAGACGGTTACGCACCAGCACCAGTTCGCCGACCATGTTCATGATCTCGTCCAGGCGCGCGGTATCGACCCGCACGGTGGTTTCCGCTTCTGAAGCGACCGGCTTTTCAGCAGGTGGCGCAGCCGGTTTGGCAGGCGCGGGAGCAGGCGTCGCGGCCTTGGCGGGCGCTGGTGCAGCAGCCGGAGCAGGCTTCGCCGCTGGTGCCGCGGCTTTGGCAGGTGCTGCAACGGCGGCCGCAGGCGCAGCAGTCGCGACGGCTGTTGCTGCTATTTCCGGCTCGAACTTGCCCTTGCCGTGCAGCTCATCGAGCAAGGCCTCAAATTCGTTGTCGGTGATTTCGTTGTTCTTGCCAGCCGATGCAGCCCCGGCAGCAGCAGGCGCTGACGCAACTGCGGTAGCGGCTGGAGACACCACTGCGGTGGCATCGAACGAACCTTTGCCGTGCAACTGATCAAGCAGCGCTTCGAATTCATCGTCGGTGATATCACCGCTTTGAGCCTTGCCAGCCGGTGCTGCAGCGACCGGAGCGGCAGCAGGTGCCGCGTCAGGCGCAAACTGACCTTTGCCATGCAACTGGTCGAGCAGCGATTCGAATTCCGAGTCGGTGATTTCGTCAGTTGCAGCTCCGCCCGTAGCAGCCGGTGCGGCAACAACCGGTGGTTGCTCCTTGGCGGCATTGAGCGAATCAAGCAGGTTTTCGAATTCGGTATCGGTGATCTCGTCGGAAGCCGCTTCAGCGACAGCTTCGACAGGTGCCTCCTCCACGACTTCAGCAGCGGGCGCTTCGTCAGCAGACGCAGGCTCTGCCAGACGCGCCAGGGCAGCCAGCAATTCCGGTGTTGCCGGAGTCACTTCACTGCGCTCACGCACTTGGCTGAACATTGCGTTGACCGCATCCAGCGCTTCAAGGACCACGTCCATCAGTTCCGAGTCTACGCGACGCTCACCCTTTCGCAGGATGTCGAAGACGTTCTCGGCGATGTGGCAGCACTCCACCAGCTCATGGAGCTGGAGGAAGCCGGCGCCCCCTTTTACAGTGTGAAAACCGCGAAAAATTGCATTGAGCAGATCTGCGTCATCCGGTCGGCTTTCCAGCTCGACCAACTGTTCAGACAACTGCTCGAGAATTTCGCCGGCCTCTACCAGAAAATCCTGAAGGATCTCTTCATCGGCGCCGAAGCTCATTGGGGTGCTCCCTAAAATTAACCGTCAACAGACCAGACTTAGAAGCCCAGGCTCGATAGCAGATCGTCTACATCGTCCTGTCCGGACACAACGTCTTCCCGTTTATCGGCATGAATCTGCGGACCTTCACCCTGTTTGATATGTTTTTCTGGATCTTTTTCTGCGCGGATGGATTCGTCGTCATGTTCGATGCCCGCAAAGCGGTCCACATGACTGGCCATGAGCACCAATTTGAGCAGATTGCTCTCGACTTCAGTGACCAACTGCGTGACGCGCTTGATCACCTGACCGGTGAGGTCCTGGAAGTCCTGAGCCAGCAGAATGTCGTTGAGGTGAGAGGAAACCTGGTGGGTATCCTTTTCAGTGCGCGTCAAGAAACCATCGACACGACGCGCCAGCTCACGAAACTCATCAGCGCTGACCTCACGGCGCATGAAACGCCCCCAGTCCGCACTCAAGGCCTTGGCCTCGTCGTTCAGACTGTGCATCAGCGGGGTGCTTTCTTCGACCAGGTCCATGGTGCGGTTGGCCGCGTTTTCCGTGAGCCTGACGACATACGACAGGCGCTCGGTGGCATCCGTGATCTGGGACACCTCTTCGGCTTGCGGCATGTTCGGGTCAATCTGGAAGTTGACGATCGCGCTGTGCAACTCGCGCGTCAGCTTGCCGATTTCTTGATACAGGCCACGATCCCGAGCCTGGTTGAGCTCATGGATCAGTTGCACGGCGTCGCCGAAACGGCCTTTTTCAAGGCTCGCCACCAGCTCGGTTGCGTGTTTTTTCAGGGTCGATTCAAACTCGCCCATTGACGTTTCGTTGTTCTCCATAAAGCCCTCGCGGCATACATCAGCTATTTACGCGCTCAAAGATCTTGTCGATCTTTTCTTTCAGCGCCTGAGCCGTGAATGGCTTGACGACATAACCGTTGACGCCGGCCTGAGCCGCTTCAATGATTTGGTCGCGCTTGGCTTCTGCGGTCACCATCAACACCGGAAGGTGCTTGAGGCGCTCATCGGCACGCACTTTACGCAGCAGGTCGATACCAGTCATGCCAGGCATGTTCCAGTCCGTTACCAGAAAGTCAAAGGAACCACTTTCCAGCATCGGCAACGCGGTAAGCCCGTCATCGGCTTCGGACGTGTTGGTGAAGCCCAGATCACGCAGCAGGTTTTTAATGATCCGCCGCATCGTTGAGAAGTCATCAACGATGAGGATTTTCATGTTCTTGTCCAATTCGACCTCCAAGCAGTCTTTGACGCGTTCAGCACCTGAACGCGCTGTTCAATCAATACCGGCACAGCTCACATCGGCTGCACGTAAACGACGGGCTTGGCAAATCAACAACTATGGAAACCGCACAGCAAATCCACGGACTGCATGAAAGCTATTGCTTTTAACAGTCCGTGGCGCGAATGCCTGTATGGCTCCAGCCTTGTCCACTGTCCCACGTAACGCTTTGCACAGCCTGCTCACACGAGACACACAATCACCAGGGATTGCGTACCACCTGTCAACGCGCTCGCCACTCTCCCAAACGCCCTCGTAAACGAGCTGCGCACTGGCTGTGTAACTGGCTGACTCGAGATTCGCTGACCCCCAGGACCTCACCGATTTCCTTGAGGTTCAGCTCCTCGTCATAGTACAGCGCCAAAACCAGACGTTCACGCTCCGGCAAGTTGGCAATTGCATCCGCCAACGCAGCCTGGAAACGTTCATCTTCCAGGTCGCGCGACGGCTCAAGCGAACCGCTTGCGCCATCCTCATGCAGTCCTTCATGTTCGCCGTCCTGCAAGAGGTCGTCGAAACTGAAGAGGCGACTGCCCAAGGTATCGTTCAAAATCCCGTAATAATCATCGAGACTCAATTGGAGTTCGGCCGCAACCTCGTGATCTTTAGCGTCACGGCCGGTTTTTGCTTCAATTGAGCGAATTGCGTCACTCACCATGCGCGTATTGCGGTGAACCGAGCGAGGAGCCCAGTCTCCCTTGCGCACTTCATCGAGCATCGCACCCCGGATTCGAATCCCGGCATACGTCTCGAAACTGGCACCCTTGGTGCAATCGTACTTGGTGGAAACTTCCAGCAAGCCGATCATCCCCGCCTGAATCAAGTCTTCGACCTGAACACTGGCAGGCAGGCGCGCCAATAAATGGTAAGCAATGCGCTTGACCAGCGGAGCATACCGCTCGATCAACTCATATTGCGAGTTTCGGGACGCTTTGCTGTACATCTGATAGCCGCTCGCGGTCATTGAACAGGCCCTGCACTTGTCTGGTAAACCAGTCGCTCAACGAAGAACTCAAGATGTCCACGTGGGTTGGCAGGCAGCGGCCAGGTATCGACCTTCTGCGCAATGGCCTTGAATGCCAGCGAACATTTAGAGCGTGGGAAAGCTTCGTATACGGCGCGTTGTTTCTGGACGGCCTTACGCACACATTCGTCGTAAGGCACTGCACCGACATACTGCAAAGCGACGTCCAGGAAGCGGTCAGTCACCTTGGTCAACTTGGCGAACAGGTTGCGCCCTTCCTGCGGACTCTGGGCCATGTTGGCCAGGACCCGGAAACGGTTCATACCGTAATCGCGATTGAGCAACTTTATCAGGGCGTAGGCGTCAGTGATGGAAGTGGGCTCATCGCACACCACCAGCAAGACTTCCTGAGCAGCCCGGACAAAGCTGACCACCGACTCGCCGATACCGGCGGCCGTATCGATGACCAGCACGTCAAGATTGTCGCCAATGTCACTAAATGCCTGGATCAGGCCGGCGTGCTGCGCCGGGCTCAGATGAACCATGCTCTGCGTGCCGGAGGCAGCAGGCACGATCCGGATCCCGCCCGGGCCTTGCAACAAAACGTCGCGCAGCTCACAACGACCCTCCATCACATCGGCGAGGGTGCGTTTAGGCGTCAGCCCCAGAAGGACATCGACATTCGCCAGGCCAAGGTCGGCGTCCAGCAACATGACGCGCCGGCCGAGTTCGGCCAAGGCCAGTGAAAGGTTCACTGACACGTTAGTCTTACCGACGCCACCTTTGCCGCCGGTCACCGCGATCACCTGTACGGGATGCATGCTGCCCATTTAATTCTTTACCTTGTCTTGCGTAGACCGAAGCCAGATTGCAGGCGACACGCTCAATGAAGAGCAATGCCAGGCAGACCACCGATGCAGGTAACTCTCAATAGTTCGCTTCACTTAACCGACCCGTTTGTTGGGGTTGTGGTAAAGGTCGGCGAACATATCCGCCATGGCCTCTTCGCTTGGCTCTTCTTGCATCTGCACGTTGACCGCGCGTGTCACCAATTGGTGGCGGCGTGGAATGTGAAGATCGTCAGGAATTCTAGGCCCATCAGTGAGATAGGCAACAGGCAGCTCATGACTGATCGCAAGACTGAGCACTTCACCCAGGCTGGCGGTTTCGTCCAGCTTGGTCAGGATGCATCCGGCCAGACCACAGCGTTTGTAGCTGTGATATGCAGCAGTCAGCACCTGTTTCTGGCTGGTGGTTGCCAGGACCAGATAATTACGGGATTTGATACCGCGCCCTGCCAGACTTTCCAGCTGCATGCGCAACGCCGGATCACTGGCTTGCAGGCCCGCGGTATCGATCAACACGACGCGCTTGCGCAACAGCGGATCAAGCGCTTGCGCCAGCGACTGGCCAGGATCGACGTGAGTCACCGGTACGTTGAGGATACGGCCCAATGTCTTGAGCTGCTCCTGAGCGCCGATACGGAAACTGTCCATGCTGACCAGAGCGATATTCTGTGCGCCGTACTTGAGTACGTAGCGCGCTGCCAGCTTGGCCAGCGTGGTGGTCTTGCCCATGCCAGCCGGGCCGACCATGGCAATCACACCGCCCTCTTCAAGCGGCTCGACGTCCGGCACTTCAATCATGCGCGCCAGGTGGGCCAGCAACATGCGCCAGGCCTGACGTGGCTCGTCGATATCAGGGATCATTTCCAGCAAGTCGCGGGACAACGGGCCAGACAAGCCGACACGTTGCAGACGACGCCACAGGTTGGCCTGGGCCGGACGACTGCCCTGCAACTGATTCCACGCCAGGGAGCCGAGCTGGACTTCCAGCAGCTCACGCAGGCCATTCAATTCGAAACGCATCGAGTCGTAACCGCGCTGACCACCAGCAGGTGCCGCCGGAGCAGCCTGCGGCTGTGCGGAGGGACGTGGCGGCTCTTCCAGAGTCGGCTCGATGTGGGTGTCAGCGGTGCTCAATGGCAAACCGGCAAACAACTGGCGATTGGTCGCGCCGTCGCTGTCGCTGCGGTTGTTCAGTTCTGCCTGGGCCGAGACGATGCGCGACTGGGTTTTGCGCAACTCGTCCTCGAGCTCGATATTAGGCACACGAGGTGCGAGCGCGGACAGTTTGTAATCCAGAGCGGCAGTCAGCTCTACGCCACCGGCAATGCGCCGGTTACCGATGATGGCCGCTTCTGCGCCCAGCTCATCACGAACCAGTTTCATGGCTTGACGCATATCGGCGGCGAAAAATCGCTTAACTTGCATGACTCACTACCTCAGCCGTTAGGCCCGACAGTCGCTACGATGGTTACTTGCTTGTTGTCAGGAATTTCCTGATACGCCAACACGTGCATATTTGGTACAGCCAACCGTCCAAACCGCGACAGCATGGCCCGAACCGGGCCTGCTACCAGCAGAATCACTGGTAAGCCTTGCATCTCTTGACGCTGGGCGGCGTCGATCAGCGAACGCTGAAGTTTTTCCGCCATGCTTGGTTCAAGGAGAACGCCTTCTTCCTGACCCTGACCAGCCTTCTGAAGACTATTGAGCAATATCTGTTCCAACCTTGGCTCCAGCGTGATAACTGGTAGCTCCGGCTCAATGCCTACAATGCTTTGGACGATTGCGCGGCTCAATCCGACCCGGACTGCAGCCACCAGCGCGGCGGTATCTTGACTCCGCTGAGCGTTGTTGGCGATAGCTTCGGCGATGGTGCGGATGTCCCGCACAGGAACCTGCTCGGCCAACAGCGCCTGCAACACCTTGAGCAAGGCAGACAACGACAGAATGCCTGGAACCAGCTCATCAGCGAGCTTGGGCGAGCTTTTAGCCAGCAATTGCATCAGTTGCTGCACTTCCTCATGACCAATCAGCTCATGAGAGTGCTTGTAAAGAATCTGGTTGAGGTGAGTCGCGACCACCGTACTGGCGTCAACCACGGTATAACCGAGAGACTGAGCCTGGCTGCGCTGGCTGATTTCGATCCAGACGGCTTCCAGACCAAACGCCGGGTCCTTGGCGGTAATACCATTGAGCGAACCGAACACCTGACCCGGGTTGATGGCCAGCTCGCGATCCGGATAAATCTCCGCCTCAGCCAGCGTGACACCCATCAGCGTCAAACGATAGGCGCTGGGAGCCAGGTCCAGGTTGTCGCGAATGTGTACGGTCGGCATCAGGAAGCCCAGCTCTTGAGAGAGCTTCTTGCGCACGCCCTTGATCCGCGCCAGCAGTTGACCACCCTGATTACGGTCTACCAGCGGAATGAGGCGATAGCCCACTTCCAGGCCGATCATGTCGATGGGGGTTACATCATCCCAGCCCAGCTCTTTGGAATCCTGAATACGCGTCGGGGAAGGCAGCATTTCCTGCTGACGCTTGACCTCTTCCAGCGCGACGACCTTGACCTGATTCTCTTTCTTCCACAGCAGGTAGCCAATGCCGCAAGCGACAAGGCCCAGACTTATGAAGGAAAAGTGCGGCATGCCTGGCACGAGGCCCATCACGATCATGATCGCGCCAGACACACCCAGCGCTTTCCAGGAAGTGAACATCTGGCGGTTGATCATCTTGCCCATTTCTTCCGAACCGGAAGCACGGGTCACCATGATCGCTGCGGCGGTGGACAAAAGCAGTGATGGCAATTGCGCCACCAAACCGTCACCGATGGTCAGCAAGGTGTAAATCTTGCCGGCGTCAGCAAATGTCATGTTGTGCTGCAGCATACCCACGAGCATGCCGCCAATCAGGTTGATGAAGAGAATCAACAGACCGGCAATGGCGTCACCACGAACGAACTTGCTGGCACCGTCCATGGAACCGTAGAACTCGGCTTCCTGAGCGACTTCAAGACGGCGACGCTTGGCTTCAGGCTGGTCGATCAGACCGGCGTTCAAGTCGGCGTCGATTGCCATTTGCTTACCGGGCATGGCGTCCAGGGTGAAACGCGCGCTCACCTCGGAGATCCGTCCGGCACCTTTGGTGATTACCACGAAGTTGATGATCATCAGGATGGCGAATACCACGATACCGACGACGTAGTTACCGCCGATGACCACTTCACCAAACGCTTGAATCACTTTACCGGCAGCGGCGTGACCGTCCTGACCGTGCAGCATGACCACACGTGTGGAGGCAACGTTGAGCGCCAGCCTCAATAAGGTGGCGACCAGGAGGATGGTCGGGAATACCGAGAAGTCGAGTGGACGCAGTGCGTACACACAGACCAGCAGAACCACGATGGACAGCGCGATGTTGAACGTGAAGAACACGTCCAGCAGGAACGGCGGGATGGGCAACATCATCATTGCCATCATGACCAACAGCAGCAACGGAACGCCCAGCTGGCCGCGGCCGAGGCCTGCCAGATTGCTACGTGCGCTACTGATTAACTGAGAGCGTTCCACCGATTATTCACCTGCGCGCTAAATCAAAACTTTGACGCCGATGGCGACCTGATATGACCTATTGCAAGAAGCTTTCCAACTGTGGAATCGGTGATGAAATAGCGGGTGGGGTCTGTAAGAAAGTGTGAGATTTTTTGGAGGGAGGGGGGATTTTGTGTACATATCCATTGTTGGGTAACGGCTGATATTGGTTGCGCTTTTACAGCGCCTCACTTTTGATAGAGCGCAAAAGTAAGCAAAACGCTCTTGCCCCACCACTCGGCACCTCGCTAATGCTCGGTGTACCCGCCCGCAGATCCTGAACCGTGGGCCGCCGCAATGGGCCATCCATGGCCCGGTGCGGCTAACCCGGCATCCTTGCCGGGTTGCCCACGGTTCAGAATCTGCGTTCGGCCAGCGTGGTTTAACGGGGCGCCCAAGATCAAAATCAAAAGCTCGGCGTGCAGTGGTCAACTTTTTCCGGACACCTCAATCGGTGATTGTCAGGCTGCTTGCCGCTCATATTGATTGGGCGGCACATAGCCCAGTTTCGAGTGCAATCGCCCCTCGTTGTAGAACCGCACGATGTAGTCCGTGATGTCCTTTATCGCTTCGGCGTGGTTGGCGTAATCCTTCCTCCAGGTACGCTCCATTTTCAGGTTCAAAAAGAAGCGCTCCATAACCGCGTTGTCCCAGCAGTTACCCTTGCGGCTCATACTGCAACGCATTCCATTGCGGGTCAGCAGCGCCTGATAAGCCGCTCCTGCGTACTGACTGCCTCGATCCGAGTGGACGATCAAACCTGGCTCAGGTTGGCGTTGAGCGATAGCCAATTGCATGGCGCTGATTACCAGCTCGGCTCGCATATGAGGGGCCATGGCCCAGCCCACGATCTTGCGCGAGAAAAGGTCCATGACCACTGCCAGGTACACCCAGCCGCCGCGTGTGCGGATATAAGTAATGTCTGCAACCCAGGATTGATTGATCGCCGCAGGGTTGAACTGGCGATTTAGAAGGTTTTCAGCCACCGGCAAGTTGTGATTGCTGTTGGTTGTGTGAACAAACTTACGCTTCCAGACCGGGCGCAGACCTTGTTGTTTCATAAGGCTGCGCACCTTGAAGCGACCAATCGACAGGCCTTCTTTACGCAATGCGCTCACCACACGACGACTACCATAGCAACGCTCCGACGCTTCAAAGGCTGCCTTGATCCTGGCCGCTGCCGGACAGGCGGGCTTGGGTTTCAAACGACGCTGTTGGGCCTCATAAAGACCGGAGCGACTGATCCGCAGTACCCGACAGAGACGAGCCACCGGGTAGGCCTTACGTTGTAATTGGTGAACCAGTTGATGGATCACTTCAATTCGCGGGCAAAGAAGGCCGTAGCTTTTTTTAGGATGTCATTATCCATTTTCAGCTCACGAATCTGCTGCTCCAGTTGGCGAATACGCTGTTGCTCGCTGGTCAACGGGTTGCCAATTCCCGGGCCACCTAACAGCTCGGCCTTGTATTGCTCAACCCAGCGACGCACTGCCGTATCGCTCAGGTTCATATCAAGGCAGACAGAGTTCACACTCTGGCCTTGATCGACGATGAGCTTGCAAACATCAAGCTTGAAAGCGGCATCGAATTTTCTGTATTTCTTGGTCATGGTGACTCCTCAATGGATATAGTTTCCCCTATTGAGGTGTCCGGGGTCATTAGACCAGCGCAGCGGCCTGACAGCCGACCTGATGCGTGAACTTGCTACCTCTGCTCCGACCAGCACGGACCATGTGGGAGCGGTGCTTGCCCGCGATTCAGGCGCTGCGGTACGTCAGATGAGCCGCGTAATCGTTCATCGCGGGCAAGCACCGCTCCCACATAAAACCGCGTATATCCAGGCCCTGCTTTTGATCTGCTTTTGATTTTGATCTGAGGCGCCCCGTTAGACCACGCCGGCCGGAATTCGATATTGCTGCGTGGGGTAAACCGGCAGGGATGCCGGTTTAGCCGCCTCAGGCCATGGATGGCCGGTGGCGGCGGCCCCACGCAGCAATGTCGGATTACGGGTATGCCGAGCCTAGGCGAGGCACCAAGTGGTGGGGCAAGAGCGTTTTGCTTACTTTTGCGCTGTTCAAAAGTGAGGCGCTGTAAAAGCGCAACCAATAGTCGCCATGAACGCGGTAATGGATATGTACGCAGATGCAGTCAGCAAAAATCAAGAATCCCGCTGCAAATCCGGCGGAATGGTGATATCACCCAGCGGATCCGGACGCTTGCCCTGCCCTGCATGGTACTGACGAATCTGATACACATACGCCAGAACCTGAGCCACCGCCAGGTACAAACCGGCCGGGATTTCCTGATCAAGATCCGTGCTGTAGTAAATCGAACGGGCAAGACCCGGCGATTCAAGAATCAGAATCTGGTTATGCGCAGCAACCTCCCGAATCTTCAACGCCACAAAATCCACACCCTTGGCCACCAGCATCGGCGCCCCACCCTGATCAGGGTCATATTTAAGAGCCACGGCAAAGTGCGTCGGGTTAGTGATGATCACATCCGCCTGAGGAACCGACTCCATCATGCGGCGCTGCGATGCGTCTCGCTGCAACTGACGAATGCGCTGCTTGACCTCCGGACTGCCTTCGGAGTTCTTATACTCGTCGCGCACTTCCTGCTTGGTCATCAACAGCTTCTTGTGCGCTTCCCATAGCTGGAATGGCACGTCCACCGCCGCAATGAAAATCAGCCCGCACGCCATCCACAACGTACTCCAGCCCACCACTTGCAGGCTGTGAATAATCGCCTGCTCCAAGGGCTCGTGAGCAATCGAAACCAGTGCAGCCTTTTCCATGTTCAGCACCACCAATGCCACGATCAGCACAATGACGAACTTGGCGAAGGACTTGAGTAGCTCAATCAGCGCGGTGGGAGAGAACATGCGCTTGAGGCCCGCAAACGGGTTCATGCGGCTGAACTTGGGAGCCATTGATTTGGCGGCGAACAACCACCCACCCAGGGAGATCGGGCCAATGATCGCGGCAGCGAGCATGACCAGGAAAAAAGGCATCATGACGACCAGCGCGAGTTTGCCGGTCGACAAGAGCATCTTTGCCATGGACCCCTGATCCATGAGCACTTCACGGGTGATGGTGAAATTCGAAGTCATCATGTAGGACATTGCCTGAGCAATGTCCGACCCTTCGACCAGAAGCCCGATAGCGCCTGCCATCATGATTGCCAGGGTATTCAGCTCCTTGGAGCGGGCAATCTGGCCTTCCTTACGGGAATCACTTCGCTTTTTATCCGTGGGTTCTTCTGTTTTGTCCTGACCATTCTCGTTCTCAGCCATGTCAGCGAGCCCTCACCATATCGCGGAAGCCCTGCAGCGCTTCAGTTGCCAGCGGTTGGTACTGATTGAGAATGTCGGCCAGGCTGATCCACAGGATGACAAAGCCCATTACCAGCGTCAGCGGAAAACCAATGGAGAAAATGTTCAGCTGCGGTGCTGCACGGGTCATAACGCCGAAAGCGATGTTGACGACCAGCAAGGCGGTAATCGTCGGCAACACCAGCTTCAGACCGGCAGCCATGACCCAGCCCAGGCCATTGGCAAGCGCCCAGAAGTTGGATACCAGCAAACCACTCCCTACCGGCATGGTCGTAAAGCTCTCGATCAGGGTTTCTATCACCACCAGGTGGCCGTTCATGCCGAGAAACACCAGCGTGACCAGCATGGTAAAGAATTGACCAATCACTGCCGATGACACGCCGTTGGTAGGGTCAACCATCGAGGCGAAGCCCATGCCCATTTGCGTGGAAATGATTTGGCCGGCAATCACGAAAGAATGAAAGAACAGCTGGAGAAACAGCCCTAGACCCGCGCCGATAATGATCTGCTCACCGATCAGCAACAAGGCGGTCAGGTCCAGCGCGTTGACCTCGGGCATGGGCGGCAGGACTGGCGCCACAACCACGGTGATGGCCAGCGCAAGATAAAGCCGCACACGACGAGGGACCAGTGTGGTACCGATGATCGGCATGGTCATCAATAGCGCAACAATCCGGAACATCGGCAGCATGAAGCTCGCTACCCAAGTGCCGATCTGCCCGTTGGTCAGGGCTAGAATCGGTTCCACGGGGTCAGCCGATCACGGTCGGGATGCTGGTATACAACGCGAGGATGTATTCCATGAACACCTTGAGCAGCCAGGGCCCGGCGACGATCAACGTGATGAGCATCACGATGAGGCGCGGCAAAAAGCTCAACGTCTGTTCGTTGATCTGAGTGGCCGCCTGAAACATGGCGACCAACAGACCACAGAGCAGACTGGGCACTACCAGAATCGCCACCAGCAATGTGGTGAACCACAGCGCCTCGCGAAACAGATCGACAGCTACTTCTGGCGTCATTGCGCAGACTCCTGATCAGGACGGGTCATACACCACCGAAACTGCTGGCCAGCGTGCCGACGATCAACGCCCAGCCATCTACCAGCACAAAAAGCATGATTTTGAACGGCAGGGAAATAATCAACGGCGAGAGCATCATCATACCCATGGCCATCAGCACGCTGGCGACCACCAGGTCGATGACCAGAAACGGAATGAAGATCATGAAGCCGATCTGAAACGCTGTCTTGAGCTCGGAAATGACAAACGCCGGAACCAGGATCGTCAGCGGAGCCTGATCAGGAGAGGCGATGTCAGTGCGCTTGGAAAGCCGCATGAATAACTCAAGGTCGCTGGTGCGGGTTTGCGCCAGCATGAAATCCTTGATCGGTACTTGCGCCTTGGCCACTGCATCCTGAGCCGTCATGGTTTCCGCCAGATAGGGCTGCAAGGCATCCTGATTCACCCGGTCAAACACCGGGGCCATGATGAACATGGTCAGGAACAGCGCCATGCCGGTCAGGATCTGGTTCGACGGAGTCTGCTGCAGACCCAGGGCCTGACGCAGAATCGAGAAGACAATGATGATCCGCGTAAAACTGGTCATCAGCATGACGAACGCCGGGATAAAGCTCAGCGCCGTCATGATCAGCAGGATTTGCAGGCTGACCGAGTATTCCTGCTGACCGTTTGCACCGTTGGCCAACGTAATTGCCGGGATCGACAACGGGTCGGCACCGAACGCCACAGGCGCTGCCAGCACCAGCAAAACTGTCAACAGAATACGCAGCATTACTTCTTATCCTTCTGAACCTTGTTGCCCATCAAGTCCATCAAACGCTGCGCAAACTCGGAGTTCACCGGCTGGGTCTCCGGCACCCGCACTGGCTCGTTGAGCACATGCAACGGCGTGATTCGTCCCGGCGTGACGCCAAGCAGAATCTGTTCGTTGCCGACCTGAACCAGTACCAGGCGATCACGCGGGCCGATAGCCCGCGAGCCGACCAGCTCGATCACCTGAGCATTGCCCGGTACGCCGCGCTGAACCCGACGCATCAGCCAGGCCAGCAGAAAGATGAGACCGACGACCAGCAGAAGGCCGAACAGCAACTGCACTATCTGCCCGCCCATGCCTGATGACGCCGCGGCAGTCGCCTGAGGCGCCACCGCCTGAACGGCGGGCTCAGCCGCCAAAGCGCTCAGCGGCATGACGAGGAACACGGCTACGGCTTTGATCATCTTCACTAGCGCAGCTTCTTGATACGTTCGCTTGGGCTGATCACGTCAGTCAGGCGGATGCCGAACTTCTCATTGACCACAACCACTTCGCCATGGGCGATCAGCGTACCGTTGACCAGAACATCGAGCGGCTCACCCGCCAGACGATCCAGCTCGATCACCGAACCCTGGTTGAGCTGCAGCAGGTTACGAATACTGATATCGGTACTGCCCACTTCCATGGAGATGGACACCGGAATATCCAGAATCACATCAAGGTTGGGACCATCAAGCGTTACCTGAGCATTGCTCTTGGGCACGCTGCCAAATTCTTCCATTGCCATACGGCTGGACGCCGCCGAATTACCGGCATCTGCAGCGAGCAGCGCATCGATATCGCTCTGCCCGTCATCACCGGTTTCTTCCAGTGCTGCCGCCCACTCATCGGCCAACGCCTGATCTTCAGCAGACGTCATATCGTTTTCATCAGCCATCGGTTGTCCTCGGTGAACATTGATTCAGTGACACAAAAATTTTCGGCGAGAAAAACTCAACGCCGCTCTATCGGTTCGATGACTTGCAGGGCCAGATTGCCTTGATGCGATCCCAGCTTGACCTTGAAGGAAGGCACGCCGTTGGCGCGCATCACCATCTCATCAGGCATATCAACCGGAATAATGTCGCCCGGCTGCATGTGCAGAATGTCGCGCAGCAACAACTGACGACGAACAACCGTCGCGCTCATGGGCACTGCTACATCCAGAACATCCTGCTTGAGTGCATTGATCCAGCGCTCATCCTGGTCATCCAGATCGGACTGAAAGCCCGCATCCAGCATTTCCCGAATAGGCTCGATCATCGAGTAAGGCAAGGTGACATGCAGGTCGCCGCCACCTCCGTCCAGCTCGATATGGAAAGTCGATACGACAACCGCTTCGCTCGGACCCACAATGTTGGCCATCGCCGGGTTCACTTCAGAGTTGATGTACTCGAAGTTCACTTCCATGATCGCCTGCCAGGCTTCTTTCATGTCGATGAAAGCCTGGTCCAGCACCATGCGTACCACGCGCAGCTCGGTCGGCGTAAATTCACGCCCTTCAATTTTGGCGTGACGACCGTCACCGCCAAAGAAGTTATCCACCAGCTTGAACACCAGTTTGGCGTCAAGGATGAACAGCCCGGTGCCACGCAACGGTTTGAGCTTGACCAGATTGAGACTGGTCGGCACATACAGCGAGTGAACGTACTCGCCGAACTTCATCACCTGCACGCCACCTACCGCCACGTCGGCTGAGCGACGCAGCAGGTTGAACATGCTGATGCGGGTATAACGGGCGAATCGCTCGTTGATCATTTCCAGAGTCGGCATCCGACCCCGTACGATCCGATCCTGGCTGGTCAGGTCATAACTTTTGATGCTGCCGGGTTCAGCAGCGTTTTCAGTTGCAACCATTCCATCGTCCACGCCGTGCAACAGCGCGTCGATCTCATCCTGGGACAGCAGGTCTTGCACGGCCATGTCGTGTTCCTACTGCAATACGAAGTTAGTGAAAAGCAGTTGCTCGATCACGGTTTTGCCCAGTTCTTTCTGGGCGACTTCCTGAACGCTGGCGGTCGCTTTCTGACGCAGCATTTCCTGACCGATAGGCGACGCCAGGGACTCGAAAGGGATGCCGGCAAACAGCATCACCAGATTGTTGCGGATGACCGGCATGTGCACTTTCAATGCCTCAAGATCAGCCTGATTGCGCGCCAGCATGGTGATGCTGACCTGCATGTAGCGCTGACGACCGTTGGAGTTGAAATTGACAACGAATGCAGGCGTGAGCGCTTCGAAAATGGCCGGGTGTTTGGCATTGGGATCCGCCGCAGCGACAGCCGCCGGGTCTACCTTCGGCTCGGAGCTGTGCATGAAAAACCAGGTCGCGCCGACTGAAAGGCCGACGGCCAGCAATAAAGCCACTACCACAATGATAATGAGCTTGAGTTTGCCTTTTGAGCCGGGTTCTTTAACTTCGTCGCTCTTCGCCATGCCAATAATCCGTCACTATTCGGGGGGTTCACTAATGCGTGACAGAGGAAGAGCAAGTGTTATGCCAGAGTTGGGAGAGGATGGTCAGGACGGGGGTTTTAATGAGGTGATTTTTCGAGGGTTTATGTATTTGCAGCATCAGGCAGCGCCGGAATTAGAGCACTGGCTTTAGCCGTGAGGGCCAACACTTATACTACCCTCGTAGTCAGAACCAATGCCCTCCCGGCTAAAGCCGGTCCTACGGATCTTTGTTTGCTCCGCGACTGAGCGGCGCCAGGCACACCCCGCTCAGTTACTTGGCAGCAGTTCACCCATCAGGCGTAGAAATCGATCTCGCTGGTACCGACAACCCGCTGAACCGGCTGACTGATCGCAATGCCAGTATCTGCGTCGATACCGTCAACCGAGCCGTCCACGCCACTGACGCCCGAACCACCGTTGCCAGTGCCACGGGCATTGTTAGCCTGCTCTTGCTGCTGGGCCTGGTTCTGCTGGTTGCGGGACTGGTCGGAAACGTTCACGTCAACCTGCCCCATACCCTGCTGGGTGAAAGAATCGCGCAGGCGGGACATCTGGCTTTCCAGCGCTTCACGAACCCCCACATGAGCACTCATGAAGGTCACTTGAGTCTGCTGGTCAGGCGCCATGTTGATACGAATATCGAGGCGACCCAATTCAGCAGGCTCCAGCTGGATATCAGCCGATTTCAGGTTTTGACTCGACAGATACATGACGCGCTCTACCACGCCTTCACTCCAGCCACTCTGGTGCATCGCCAAAGGCTGGTTCATCAGAGGTACCGCAGGCGCTGCCACACGAGGCTGTTGAGCGGCTTGACTCAGGGCTGCCAGACGATCAGCGAAGTTATCCACCCGAGTATCGCCAGCAGCTGATTTGACATCCTTGAGACCACTATCGAGCAAGCCGTCGAATGATTTATCGCTGCTCTCGGTGCTGGGCTCGTCCGAAACAGATGAACGCTCATCCAGTGCTGCCAGGTTATTGGCGAGCTGGGATGGATCCGTTGCGGCGTTATCCAGCTTGGCGTTCTTGCCTGCCTGATTCGTTGCGTGAGCATTTTGCGCTTGCTGAGCCTGCTGCGCCTTGGCTGCTGCATTCTCCAGAGCAAACTGCAGCGCGGGCATGTCTTCGAGCGGATCAGCGCTCGGGTCGAAAGATGCTTCAGCCGGATCAGCGGCCTGCACGGTCGGCAAGGCGGTTGAGGCAGAAGCGACATCAACTTTCGGCTTGTCGATGTCTAGCTGGGTCGTGGCCTGACTGGCAATGGCTTGCAATGCAGGATCAAGCGCGGGATCAAGGGCCGGGTCTGGCGTTACTACCTGGGCCAGTGCCGGATCAACCTCTTCCTCGGCCTTGCCGTCGCTTGCGCTGGCAACTGGCTCGGCAGGCAAGGTATTGCCGCTATCGGCAACCGTCGTCGAGTCCGAAGCGGCAGTATCGTCCTTGTCGGAAGCTGCCTTGTCTGCAACCTGTTTGTCTTTATCGGCGGCAGATCTGGCCTTGACCGGAGCGTCGTTGCCCGCAGCCGATTTAGCCTGAGCCTGCTTGGCATAGACGTCAGAGAAGCTGGAGTTGTCGTCTTTGCTGCTGTCAGCCTGCCTGGCTGAGTTGCTGGCAGAACTGGCCTTCTGCGCAGCCACTGGAGTGGCTTGAAGAAGAGCATTGGGGGCGAGTGGCATGTCGATCTCCGCGAAAAACAGCTGAATACGCAGAACAGAGCAAGATACGGGCCAAAGACGATCAAGAGCAGCCCCGGTGTCCATGGTGCAGCTCTCTCGCAGCCAACACGCCCCTCCAGGAGCGCGATAGCGTCAGCAAAGCCGATAGATTTATCGAATGACAGACCGAGTCGCGGGCAAGCGCGCTCCTACAGGTAAATAACATTCCAAATGGTAGGCGCATTTGTTTGATAGAAGCGCGAGTCGACTCAGGGGTGTGCGATAAAAAACTGGCGTTCCGCGTCGAATAACCGACGCACAGTCGAGTATTCGTGATCAAGGGCGGCCAATAGATCGCCAAGACCGACGCTTTCCTCCCGACGGCTGCGCTCTTCAAGCTCACGGCACAGGTCGGCAAGGCGCAGCGCGCCCATATTGCTGCTGCTGCCTTTGAAGCTATGGGCCACCAGGCTCAGCTCCTGCAGATCAAACGCAGCCACTCCCATAAGCTGACGCAAACGGGAAATACGGTATTCAGAGTCTTTGAGGAACACATCCAGAAGGGTGGGATACTCGTCTTCCATGACTTCCTGCAACGTCGTCAATACGCTGTAATCCAGATGAATGACTGACACCTTGTTCACTCCTTTGATCAAGAACCCGGGGTTATGCCTTTGCCCCCCAGCAGAATTCCACGCGTGCGATCCGTCCGTCCTCAGACCACGAAGCCTCGTCACTCAGCTCTCGCACCAGCGCAAGACCGCGACCGTACAGCTCATTGAGTGTCGGCGGCAACGCAAGAATTGTATCAATGTTGAAACCATTACCGCTGTCCTCCACCTGCACACTCAAACGGCCGCCCCCATCCAGGGGGATGACCTGAAAATGTATGCGAATGAAGCCACTCTCCAGCGCGGCAAGCCGCTCTGCCCGCTGCTGATAATAGCGGGTAAATCCTGACGCGTTACTTTTCAGCGAAGAATCAAGCCCCAGAACGCCGTGCTCCAGCGCATTGCTATAAAGCTCGGTCATTACGGTGTAAAGCGCACCGCTCTGATGACGCAGGCCATGGACCTCCAGCAACAACTGCAACAGATAAGGCAGTGGATTGAAGCGCCTGAGGGTCGACGCCCTGAACTCGAACGTCGATGACCAATCCAGCGGCGTAGAGGTACCGCTGTCCGAGTAAGTCACGGTTTGCGGTCCCAGCTCTGCCTGCTCGACAGCTGTGATTTCCACCATGCTGACGTCATCCCGGGGCTGCCCGCCGAAATCATTCAACGCTCGCTGAATCTCCGTGATCAACAGCTGCGGATCGCGATTGGCTTCCAGCACCTCGTGTAGCCGCGCCACACCAAACAACTGCTCTTTGTTGTCTGCGGTGTCGATCACCCCATCCGAAAGCAGGAAAACCCTGTCGCCCAAGGCGAATGGATGAACCTCGGTCCGGTCATCGAACGAGCCCGAGTCCAGCACGCCAAGCGGCAAATGCCGGGAAACCAGTGCAGTACGCTCCCCTGTCGCAGCACTCAGCAGATAACCGTCAGGCAAGCCGCCATTCCAGACCTGAAACTGGCGCTGACTGAAGTTGATACAGACCATGGTCGCGCAGCAGAACATGTCCACAGGCAGGATGCGCTTGAGCTTGGCGTTCATCTCGCGAAGGGTTTCGGCCAGACCGAAACCCTTCGCAGTCATGCCGTAAAACACTTCCGCCAGAGGCATCGCACCGACCGCCGCCGGCAAACCGTGCCCGGTGAAGTCGCCCAACAACAGATGCATGTGGCCGGCGGGTGTGTAGGCAGCAAGCAACAAGTCGCCATTGAATAGCGCGTAAGGCGATTGCAGATAGCGAATATTGGTTGCGTCCAGGCAACCGGAATGCGCTACCTGATCAAATACTTCCTTGGCCACTCGTTGCTCGTTGAGCAGGTAATCATGGTGGCGGGCAATCAGGTCGCGCTGCCTGAGGACGGTCTCCTGCAGCAGCCGCAAGCGGTTCATGGCATTGATTTTTGCTGTCAGAACCGTCTGGTTGTAGGGCTTCGCAATGAAGTCGTCTCCCCCGGCATCCAGGCAGCGCGCCAATGCAGCACCTTCCGTCAGCGAGGTCAGGAAAATAATCGGAACCAGCGCCTCACCGGCCAGCTCCTTGATTCGCCGGGCAGCCTCGAAGCCGTCCATCACCGGCATCATGGCGTCCATCAATATCAGTTGCGGCCGATCTGTCTCGAACAACGCAATCGCATCGGCGCCATTGTCAGCGCACAACACACGATGCCCTTGTCGGGCCACGATAGTGGACAGCAACAGGCGGTCACTGGCGTTGTCGTCAGCGATCAGGATGCACAAGGATTCGCTGGACGGCTGCAAGGCTTCAACCTATCTGGAAAAGCTTCGAGAAATTGGAGATGGTCAGGATCGTGATGACATCAGGGCAACAATTGATCAGGCGAATCCGCGAACGCTCGCCCCCGGCATGATCACGCAGCAACAAGAGCATGCCCAGCGCCGAACTGTCCAGGTAAGTGGTGCCACTCAGGTCAACGACATAACGCAACTCGCTGCCCGACCTTTCATAAGCTTCACGAAAGTCCTGATGGGAAGCGAAGTCAAAGCGCCCAGAGATTGAGATGGTCAGTTGCTGACCGTCGGGAGAAAGCTCAGAAGTGACCGGCATGTAGAATTCCTGAGAGACGTACGTCACGTTATCAAGGTTTAGCACTGGCTAGTGATACCTGCAAATTCCTGTGTGGGAGCCGGGCTTGCCCGCGATGGAGCTTGACGCGATACAAGGTGAATTGCGTCCAGCCTCATCGCGGGCAAGCCCGGATACCACAGGAAAAATCATTAAAGTTCAATAAGTTGCGATGCAAATCTGTTTGTTAAAACGGCGCATGCCTGGGCAGGCGTTGCGATAACTCATCCAGCAGCTTCTGTTCGCGCTTGTCTTCCAGTTGACGGGCTTCGTCGATGTAGCGCTGGACCAATTTACGCAAGCCTTCAACTCGTGCATAAGCCTGCTGCCAACTGACGCGGGCTTTTTCGACATTGTCCTGATGCCAGGCCAGACTCCTGCGCTGCTGATCGACAGCGGTATCCAGTTGGGTAAGGAAGCGCTGATAACCCAGCAGCCACTGCCCGGACACGCCATGGGCGCCCTTGTCGATCCATTGTTGCTGGTAGTCCAGGCGAAACTGCTCAAGATCATTAAGCTTGCCTTCGGCGATGCGCACTTGCCCCTGGAAATGCCCCAACCGCTGGACGGCCGCGCGCTCGGCGCTTTCGGCCATATCCACCACGGGCGCCAGACGCGCTGCGCGACTTACGGCCATGACTTATCAGCCACCCGCAGCAGGACTGAAGACTGCAGCCAACTGGGCACTGCTGTTCTCCATGCTCTCGTTTTCGTTGAGCCCCTGACGCAGAAAGCGCACCAGGGTTGGCTGCAGATGAATCGCCAGGTCGGTTTCCCGATCCCCACCGGGCACGTAGGCACCGACGCTGATCAGATCGCGGCTCTGTTGATAACGCGACCACAACTGCTTGAAGTGCTGCGCCTGATTCATGTGGTCGGGGGTGACCACCGCAGGCATGACCCGGCTGATGGACGCCTCGATATCGATGGCCGGGTAATGCCCTTCCTCAGCCAGCCGACGGGACAACACGATGTGGCCGTCGAGCACGCCTCGCGCCGAGTCCGCGATCGGATCCTGCTGGTCGTCGCCTTCGGACAGTACCGTGTAAAACGCCGTGATCGAGCCGCCGCCCGCTTCGGCATTACCGGCGCGCTCTACCAGCTTGGGCAACTTGGCGAACACCGAAGGCGGATAGCCCTTGGTTGCAGGAGGCTCACCGATAGCCAGAGCAATTTCCCGTTGCGCCTGAGCGAAACGGGTCAGGGAATCCATGAGCAACAGCACGTTCTTGCCCTTGTCACGAAAATATTCGGCGATTCGCGTGCAATACATAGCCGCCCGTAGACGCATCAGCGGCGCATCATCCGCAGGGGATGCGACCACCACCGAGCGCTTGAGCCCTTCTTCACCCAGGCTGTGCTCGATGAACTCTTTAACCTCACGACCCCGCTCACCGATCAGGCCCACGATAATAATGTCGGCCTCGGTAAAGCGGGTCATCATGCCGAGCAGGACGCTTTTGCCGACGCCCGTACCGGCGAACAGCCCTAGACGCTGGCCGCGGCCGACCGTCAATAATCCGTTTATGCTGCGAATGCCCACATCGAGGGGCTGACTGATCGGGTTGCGCTTGAGCGGATTAATCGTCGGGCCGTCCATCGGCACCCAATCCTCGGCCCTAACGGCGCCTTTGCCGTCCAGCGCGCGACCCGCGCCATCAAGCACGCGGCCCAGCATTGCCATCCCCATGGGCAACCGGCCGGTGTCCGCCAACGGCACAACGCGCGCACCGGGCGCGAGACCGGACACGCTGCCGACGGGCATCAAGAATATCTTGCTGCCGGAAAAGCCCATGACTTCGGCTTCGACTTCTACCGGATGATGACTGTCATCGTTGATCACCATGCAGCGACTGCCCATGGCAGCCCGCAGGCCCTCGGCTTCAAGGGTCAGACCGACCATGCGCAGCAAGCGCCCTTCCACCACCGGCTGCACGGGCATTTCGATGGTTTCGGCATACGAACCCAGGCGCTTGCCGAAGCTGGTGCGATCAAGGCGCATCGGATTTCTCGACATCAGAACTGGCAGACGCTGGCGCGACTGGAGGGTTGTTCAGTTCCAGACTCAGGTCTGGAGCTGCCGGATGCAGTGACTGCTCGTGCATCTGGTCATACATTTTGCCAATGGCCAGCGCCAGGCGTGTCTCGATGCTGGCATCGATCCGGCTGTGCTCGGTTTCAATCCGGCAACCGCCAGCCTGCAATGTGTCATCTTCAACGATGCGCCAGGTTTCCTCATGACGCTCGCGCATGGCTTTGACCAGATCAAAATCCTGCGGATTGATGAAGATCCGCACATTATTGGCGCCCATAGGCAACAGCTTCAGCGCATCGCGCAGGACATTGCCAATCTGCCGTGAATCGGTGGTCAGCTCCCGCTGAATAACCTTGCGAGCGATGTGCTCCACCAGATAAATCACCGATTGCTCGATTTGCTTGTCCTGGCTGCCGATCGGATCAAACAGCTGGGTCATGAGCAGGTCGAGGCTGGCAAGCTTTTCCTTGAGGGCAACCTCGGCTTCCTGACGAACCTTGAGTTGCGTGCTGTGAAAGCCTTCCTTCTCGCCCGTGGCGAAGCCTTCGTTGTAGGCCTCCTGACGGATGCTCTCCAACTCTTCGAGCGTTATCGGCTGGACTTCTTCCAGAGGGACTTCTTCGATGGTGTCGACCGATTCCTCGATGACCGGTTCCGGCTCGGGTTCAGGCTCTTTGTACGGGTCGAAACTGGGCAGCGACCACACGTCAAAACCGCCGACGTCCTTGGCGCGGATGAGCTCGCTGACCGGTTCTTTGTTGGAGCTGGACATTTATAGTGCCTTAGAGTCTGTGATGTTTCAGCGCAGGCCGCCTTGCCGGACGACTGTCGCCAGGCAAGGCGGTGGACATCGGAGACTATATCCCCGGTCAGCTTTTCCGACAAAACGTCAACAGACTAGATCATTTCCTCGCCACCTTTGCCGCCAAGAACGATTTCCCCGGCCTCGGCCATACGGCGAGCAATTGTGAGGATTTCTTTCTGCGCGGTTTCCACGTCGCTGACGCGGACCGGGCCCTTCGCTTCCAGATCGTCGCGCAGCAGTTCGGCGGCACGCTTGGACATGTTCTTGAAGATTTTTTCTTTGATCGCCTCGTCGGAACCCTTGAGGGCGAGTACCAGCACGTCCGAAGACACCTCGCGCAACAGCGCTTGGATACCGCGGTCGTCCACGTCCGACAGGTTGTTGAAGACAAACATGAGGTCTTCGATCTGCGTCGACAGATCTTCGTCGACTTCGCGGATCGAATCCATGAGCGCGCCTTCGATGGAGCTGTCGAGGAAGTTCATGATATCCGCAGCACGCTTGATACCACCCAGGGTAGTACGCGACGTGTTGGCGTTACCCGAGAACTGCTTCTCGAGAATCTGGTTCAGTTCTTTAAGGGCCGCTGGCTGCACGGTGTTTAGTGACGACACCCGCAGAATAATATCCAGCCGCACCTTGTGATCAAAATGCCCGAGCACTTCACCTGCCTGATCGGCATCCAGATACGCCACAACGATGGCTTGAATCTGCGGGTGCTCGAAACGGATAACGTCAGCCACAGCGCGTGGCTCCATCCATTTCAGGCTGTCCAGACCGCTGGTGTTGCCACCCAGCAGGATGCGGTCGATCAGACCGTTCGCCTTGTCTTCGCCCAATGCCTGGGTGAGCATTTTACGGATGTAACCGTCAGAGCCGACGCCCAGGCTGGTCTGATCGCCAACGATTTCGACGAACTCGGTCATCACCTCTTCGACCTGTTCGCGATGCACGTTGCGCATCTGCGCCATGGCCACGCCGACCCGCTGGACTTCCTTGGGCCCCATGTGGCGCAAGACTTGCGCAGCATCGGTTTCGCCCAGGGAAAGCAGCAGTACGGCAGCTTTCTCGACTTTACTCAGTTTGGCTACAGCGGCTCGATCATTCATCAGTGTTAATCCACTCTTTCACGACCTGGGCCACACGACCCGGATCTTCAGCCACCAAACTCTTGATTGCGTTCAGCTGTGCGTCATAACCCTCGGTCGGGCTAGGCAGCAGAATACTTTGCGGGCCACCCAGGCTGACGCGGTCGTTGGACAGCTCATCGGAGCCACCACCGCCCATGCCACCCATACCGCCCATGCCGTCGTCAAAACCGGCGAGTTGCTTGCTCTTGCCGTTGGTGATGTTGTTCAACACCGGACGCAAGACACCGAACACCAGAACCAGAATGAAGATGACACCCATCGCCTGTTTGACGATGTCCCAGAACCACTGCTGCGAGTAGAACGGAATATCCGGGATGACTTCGCCCTGCTCGGCCGAGAACGGCACGTTGACAACGCTGACGCTGTCACCGCGGCTGGCATCGAACCCGACAGCGTTCTGCACCAGGCGGGTAAAGCGGTTCAAGTCTTCTGCGCTCCACGGTGTGCGTGTCGCTTCACCATTGGCCGGGTTGATCTTGAGCTGGTCATCCACCACCACGGCAACCGACAGACGATTCAAACGGCCCTGCTGTTGCTTGGTGTGACTGATGGACCGGTCCAGCTCAAAGTTCTTGGTCGACTGCACGCGCTTGTCAGCCGGGTATGGCGCCAAGGCTGGCTGACCCGTGGCCGGGTCCATGATTTGTTGGCCGTTTGCATCCAGCAACGGCTGGCCTGGAGCAATGGCGGCAGCAGCACCGGCTGCACCGGCGCCCGGGGTTTGCGGTGCGGTTGCAGGGCCTGGCGGCTGGTTGCTCAACGCGCCCGGAACACCTGATGCACCTGAACTGCTGGAACGCTGCTCGTTGACCGACTGCTCGCTGCGCAAGGCAGGCTGATCAGGGTTGAAGCTTTCTGCCGTTGACTCGACAGCACTGAAGTCCACATCAGCGGACACTTCCGCCTTGTAGCGATCAGTGCCCAGCACCGGACGCAGGATGTTCTGCACACGCTGAGTCAACATGCCTTCCATGCGACGGGCATAGTCAAACTGCTTGCCCGCCATGGTCAGCTCGGAGTTCTCCGCCTGATCAGAAAGAAGATTGCCCTTCTGGTCGACGACAGTGACCTGAGACTTGGTCAGCTCTGGAACGCTGGTCGCCACCAGATTGACGATGGCCATGACCTGGCTTGGCTCAAGGGAGCGGCCAGGGTAAAGCTCAACCAGAATCGAAGCACTTGGCTTGCGATCATCACGGACGAACACCGAGCTTTTCGGGATCGCCAAGTGCACACGGGCACCCTTGATGTTATTCAAGGACGAAATGGTCCGCGCCAGCTCACCTTCAAGGCCACGACGATAGCGCGTCGCTTCCATGAACTGACTGGTCCCCAGGCCTTGATCCTTGTCCAGGATTTCAAAACCGACGTTGGCGTCAGTCTGGGCGATGCCAGCAGATGCCAGCTGAATGCGTGCACGTTGCACGTCATCAGCTTTCACCAGCAGCGCGCCGGAATTAGGCTCGACGGTGTAGGCAATATTGGCCGTGGTCAGCGTGTCCATGACCTGTTTGGCGTCCATGCCGGCCATGCTGCCGTACAACGGACGATAGTCAGGTTGCTGCGACCAGAGCACTACGGCAAAGCCGATGGCCACACTGGCAGCCAGGCCGACCATAAGGCCAACCTGACGCAACATGGTCATCTCGGAGAGGTTTTCCAGGAAGGCCAGACCGAACAACGGTTTGCCTGCAGGAGCGCCTGCCTTGGCCGGAACGCTATCGGCGAGTGTTTCTGCCATGACTCAATACGTCCTTAAACCGGCATCTGCATGATGTCTTGGTAAGCCTGAACCAGCTTGTTTCGCACCTGGGTCAAGGCTTGAAAAGACACACTGGCCTTCTGGGACGAGATCATCACGTCAGTGAGGTCCACGCCGCTCTTGCCGATCTCGAAGGCGCTGGACAGCTGGCTGGAAGCCTGCTGAACGTCGTTGACCTTGTTGACGGCCTGGCCAAGCATGTCGGCAAAGCTGCTGGAGCCGATTTGCGGCGTAGCTGCAGCCTTGGGCGCAGCCATGGCATCCATCTGCATGGAGCGCATGTCCAACATCAAGCGATTAAATTCAACACCTTGGCTCATGGACGTTTCTCTCATAAGGGCCGCAAATTTTTGACACCGAGTCAGCGGTCAATAATGTCAAAGCAACAAGAGTGCCAGCTACATAGCAGCATATGGCCATCACGATGCATCCAATCTATCAGCGAATTCCGCTAAACCCTGCTCTGGATAAGCATTTGGCTGATCCAGAGAGGTTAAAATTTTTAAATTTCAGGTCGATCTGCGACAAATAAGCGCAGGCAGAAAAACTGTATCGGCTCTAAACGACAAACCATCAGGTCGCGAACAGATAACCTTCCACGTCCATCCCCGCGTCGCGCATTTGTGCCAGCTTGTAGCGCAACGTACGAGGGCTGATACCGAGGCGTTCCGCTGCTTCTTTGCGACGACCACGCTCAGCGCGCAGCGTGTCGATGATCATCTGAAATTCGCGCCGCCGCAGGTCATCCCCCAGCGCGCCAGCCGAATCGCTGCCCGCCAGCTCCATGGGTGCCGACACAGCCACTGGCGCGGCTGGTGCCAATGAACCGCCAGCTGTTCCACTCAACGATGGCGCTGGCGCATAAGACACGGGGCCGGTCAGACAGAAATCTTCAGCCTGAATCACACCGCCCTGCTGCAAAATCAACGCCCGTTGCACAGCGTTATCAAGCTCCCGGACGTTACCCGGCCAGGCATAACTCACCAGACAGGCTTGCGCCTGCGCCGAAAGCCTGACGGCGGCGTGCTTCATTTTATTGGCATGCTTGGCCAGCAGACGCTCGGCGAGCGGCAGAATATCGGCAGTCCTTTGACGCAGCGGTTGCCAGGCCAACGGAAAAACCGAAAGGCGGTAATACAAGTCTTCCCGGAAGCGACCTGCCGCTACTTCACCGGCCAGATCACGGTTGGTGGTCGCAACCACGCGAATATCCAGGGTGATCGTCTTCTTGCCGCCGACCCGCTCAACTTCACGCTCCTGAAGAACCCGAAGCAGCTTGGCCTGCAAACCCAAGGGCATTTCCGAGATTTCATCCAGCAAGATCGTGCCGCCGTCGGCCTGCTCGAATTTGCCAGCCTGGGCGGCGATAGCGCCGGTGAAAGAGCCCTTCTCGTGCCCAAATAACGTGGCTTCCAGCATGTTGTCGGGAATGGCTGCGCAGTTAATGGCAATGAACGGCTTTTCCGCGCGGGGCGAATGCTGATGGATAAAACGCGCCAGCACTTCCTTCCCCGTCCCCGACTCCCCTGAAATCAACACGGTCGAATCGCTTTTCGCCACGCGGCTGGCCAGGTTGAGCAACTGCGCGCTGGCAGGTTCGACGGCGATAGGACCTTCGTTACCTGCCGGCCCCAGACGCCCCAACGCATGTCGCTCTACCAGACCCAACAAAGCCTTGGGTTCGAATGGCTTGACCAGATAGTCGGCCGCGCCATGACGCATTGCATCTACCGCGCGATCCACTGCGCCATGAGCTGTCATCAACAGCACCGGCAATTGCGGGTGACGCTCGCGCAGCAAACCTAGTAACTGGTGCCCATCCATGCCGGGCATGTTGACGTCACTGATGACCAGCCCGAACGACTCATCGGCCGCCGCCAGCAACGCGTCTTCCGCGCAGGCGACGGCGTGATAATCATGCCCCGCCAGTTCAAGGGTATCGCCCAGCGCTTCCCGCAATGAACGGTCGTCCTCGACCAGCAACACCTTGATCGCCATCAGCAGATTTCCTTTGCAGCGGAAGCCGGAACCAGTGGCAACGAAACGATCGCACAGGTGCCGCGCCCTACACGGGATCGGTACTGCACGCCGCCCTGGTGCGCACGGGTAACCGCTGTCACCACCGCCAGCCCAAGACCTGTTCCCGTGGTCTTGGTGGTAAAGAATGGCTCGCCGATTCGGGCAAGTGCAGCGGCATCGATGCCACTGCCGTTATCACTGACACAAACCCGCAAAACGTCACCACGGGCATAAGCGTGGATTTTCAGACGCGTGCGCCCGGCGCTGGCCTGCACGGCATTCTCAACCAGATTGAGCAAAGCACCGACCAGCGTGTCGCGATTGCACAGCAACTGCCCTGGGACATCGTCACACTGCCACCGCACGGACAGATCGTCGGTTTGGGTGTGCGCCGCAGCCTGCAGTGCCGCAAACAGCTCGTGCGGTGTAATGCGATCCGTCAACGGCAACTCGCCACGGGCAAAGACCAGCATGTCGCGAACCTGATGCTCAAGCTCATGCAAACGCTCTTTGAGCCGTCCGGCGAAACGCTGCTGGGTTTCCACCGGTAACTGTTGCTCTGTCAAATGACTGGCATAGATCAGCGCAGCAGAGAGCGGCGTACGAATCTGGTGGGCCAGCGAGGCGACCATTCGCCCAAGAGATGACAGGCGCTCATGGCGCGCCAGTTGCCCTTGCAGGCGACGGGTTTCAGTCAGGTCGTTCAGCAAGACCAACTGCCCAGGCTCGGCATCCAGTGAACGCGTGGAGATGGACAGACGACGTCCATCCTTTAGAGAGATTTCATGACCATCGTCTTCGCGAGGCGCAAAGCAACGGCTGATCACGTGCCTCCAGAGCTCACCCACCAGAGGTTGCCCGAGCAGATCCACCGCAGCCGGGTTCGCTTCGCGTACAACACCCATGGCGTCAATCACGATCACGCCGCCGGGCAACAGATCCAGAAGGTTCTGCAAACGGAATGCAAGCCGTTCTTTTTCTGCCAGCTCCTGCATACGCTGAGCACTGACCACCGCCAGTTCGCCTTTGAGCTCAGTAACCCGTGCTTCCAGCAAGCTGTAGGAGTCCGTCAGTTGCGACGACATCTGGTTGAACAGCTGAAAGGCATGCTCAAGGCCCTGACGACTTTCCAGTTCGAGGGACAGCGGAACTTGGAGTGCAGAATCAGACGACAGCTGCTGAACGGCCTGGGACATAGGTAATCTCTCGCGTGGCGAACCGTCAGTAAAAACGGTATGTTCCAGGAGACTTAGCAATCCTCGTGCCGAAAAAAAAGCCCCTGATAATTCAGGGGCTTGGCTTTATTTCAACGCAACAAGCGTCAATCATCTGCCTGTTCATCACCGTCGCGACGCGTCATGCCGTACTTGCGCATCTTCTCGACGAGGGTTGTACGACGAATCCGCAGACGCTCGGCGGCGCGAGCCACAATGCCGTTGGCATCGTCCAGCGCCTGCTGAATCAGACCCTGCTCAAGACCACCCAGGTAATCCTTCAGATCCAGACCTTCCGGAGGCAGAACCGCGCTGTTGGCGAAGTTTGGCGTATGACCATTGATCGCAACGCGCTCTTCGAGATCGCTACGAATACCTTCAACCATCTGCTCATCTTCATCATCGACGTAGCGGAATTTCTTCGGCAACTCCGCGACGCCAATCACGCCGTATGGATGCATGATCGCCATGCGCTCAACCAGATTGGCGAGCTCCCGCACATTGCCTGGCCAGGCATGACGACACAGCGACATGATCGCTGCCGAGTTGAAACGAATAGAGCCACGCTTCTCGTGCTCCATGCGCGAAATCAATTCGTTCATCAACAGCGGAATATCTTCAACCCGCTCACGCAGCGGGGCCATTTCGATCGGGAATACGTTCAGACGGTAGTAAAGGTCTTCACGAAAACTGCCGATCTCGATCATGGTTTCGAGGTTTTTGTGCGTCGCGGCAATAATGCGAACGTCGACGCTTTGCGTCTTGTTGCTGCCCACCCGCTCAAACGTGCGCTCCTGAAGAACCCGCAACAGTTTGACCTGCATGGGCAGCGGCATGTCGCCGATTTCGTCAAGGAACAACGTACCACCGTTGGCCAACTCGAAACGTCCGGCACGACTGGTAATGGCGCCGGTGAAGGCGCCCTTCTCATGGCCGAACAGTTCGCTTTCCAGCAACTCGGCAGGAATCGCCCCGCAGTTGACCGGCACGAACGGCGCGTCACGACGCTTGGAATGGTAATGCAGGTTGCGGGCGACCACTTCCTTGCCCGTACCGGACTCGCCAAGGATCAGCACGGTGGCGTCAGTGTCGGCGACCTGCTGCATCATCTGGCGTACGTGCTGGATTGCGCGACTGGTGCCTACCAGGCTACGGAACAGGTTGGGTTCGCGATGCCGACCGCGCTCACGCGCCTGATCGTACATCTCGCGGTAAACCTGGGCCCGGTGCAGCGAATCGAGCAACTTGCTGTAGCTCGGCGGCATCTCGAGGCTCGAGAGCACGCGGCGACGCAAATCTTCGGGAAGTTCGGCAGGAGAAGAATTTTCTCCCAAAAGCAATACAGGAAGGAACTCATCCCATGCTGCGACTGTCTTAAGCAGTCCTTGAAGACTGCCCGGGGCATTGACACTGCCGACAAGCACGCAAAGCACTTCGCGAGTGGACGTCAGAGAGCCGACAACCTGCTGCCAGTCCTGGCTTGAGCAGGAAAGATTTTCTTCGCCAAGAAAATTCAGAATAACCGCCAAATCACGGCGGCGCTGGCTGTCGTCATCGATCAGGAGAATCTTGATTTCACGCCACATGCAATAGCAACTTCCCTAGTCAACTCAATGCCCATACATGGGGCAGCTTGGTATCCCGGCCACTGCTTATACCGAGAACCAGAAAATAGTAAACATCGCTAGTTAAGTCAAAATACCGTAAACAGTCAAATTTATGGCGTAAAGCTTTTTTTGACCAACCGGTCACGAATCAAATAGATGGTAAACCTTTGCTGCATTTTTGGCTTGGTTGATTTGCGTCATTTCATCGACGATAGCCTGACGCTCACCGGTAGCAGTGTCGATGAGTTGCCGGTAGACCGTCAATAACTCTTCAAGATTGCTGCGCAACTCAGGACCATCAGGCGCATCTTCGCGGATAACGTCTTCGACACAGGCACGACAGGCCAGGTCCAGCTTGACGATCGTTTCCCAGTCACGCTCGGCCAACGCGCCAACCAGCGCTTCGCGAGTTTCTTCGATACGCTTGAGTGCAGCACTCATGTCTATATCCTCAGTACAAGCCTGTTATTTGATCTTAGTGGCCCGCGATTGCGTCCCAGCCTTCTTTGACTGTGCCCAGCAAACCGCCAACTTCATCGAGAATTTTCGGGTCGCTTTTTATATTAGCTTCAGCCAGGCGTTTCATCATATAGACGTACAGGTTATCAACGCGAGTCAGCGTATCGGCAGAATTTTCCATATCCAGGCCTTCACGCAAACCGCCGACGATCTCGATGGCCTTGCCGATCAACACACCTTTGGAGGCAATGTCCTTGCGCCCGATAGCGCCCTTGGCCTGAGCAATACGATCCAGCCCGGCCTCCATCAGCATTTGCACCAGACGGTGAGGGGTAGCCTCCGAAGCCTGTGCATGGGAGTTCACTTTCTGATACTGCCGAAGGGCTAACATCGGGTTCATGATGTACCTCGTCAAAGATTTAAAACTTCGTATGAAAAGCTTATCGACGTATTGGCGAAAAACTTTAGGACAGAAGCCAAAAACCCGGCATGCGTATGGACGCAGCCGGGCCTTTGTGAACCAACCAGCCTCAGGAAGCAGAGGTACGGGCGTTCAGTGCATCGAAGAACGAGGTGATGCTGGACAACGTTGATTTCATTTGCCCAACAGCCAGGTCCATGGCGTTGTATTTGGCAGTCAACGTCGCGGTCAGGGTCTCAACCCTTAGATCCAGCGCGGCCTTCTGAGCGAGCAGGTCAGCCTTGGTCTTGTTCAACTGAGTGGTACGGACGTCCATGACGCCGCCCGTCGAAGTGTACGGGTCCAGCGCCTTGCTCATCCGCTTCAACAAGCCGTCGCTGCCATCCTCCTTGGTACCCGCGAACAGCTGCTGCACATCGCCGCCAAGCCCCTTGGCCATGGCCGCAGTGTACTTGCCAGTATCAAACGCCAGCTTGCCGCCCACTTGATCGGTTTGAATACCCAACTGCGAAAGGGTCGACAGCTTGCCACCCGAAGACGTGTCGTTCAGCACCGAACGAATGGTAGCCAACAAATCACGCGCCAGTGAATCACCGCCCAGCGCCGCAACGCCAGTCAAATCACCATTGGAGTCAGTCGTGGCCTTGGTCAGCGAGTTGATGGTACTGACAACGGTGTTATAGGCATCAACGAAGGCCTGTAAAGAGGTCTTCAAACCGTCGGAGTTGGCACCCACAGTTACTACTGTCGGCGTCTTGGTTTCAGCAACCGCCGTGAAGCTCAAGCCCGAGACAGCGGTGTCGTAAGTGTTGGTGGAGCTTTTGATCGACAGACCACCAACCTTGATCTCGCCATCAATTGGCGCGTCGCCGATTCGACCAGCACTGGTCGCATCGGAAGCATCCAGCGCACCCGAACCGATGGTCAGGCCGCTAACGCTGCTACTCGTAGTGATATCCGAACCGGCACCGGTTTTTGTCGAACCGAACACCAGGCGCGAGCCTGTAGCGTCAGTGATGATGTTGGCACTGACCCCACTGGTGGAGGTTTTGGAGTTAATCAGGTCTCGAACCGACTGCAGTGTCGAGCCTTCTGGAATGTTGAACTGCGTATCAACGCTATTTTGAGTGATGGTCAGGGAACCACTCGGAATAGCACTGGCAGCCGCCGTGTCAAAGGATGCCGAAGCCACGCTTGAACTGGTGGCCAGTTTCACGACCTCGACTGCGTAAGTACCCGCAACCGCAGTGTTTTTAGCAGTTACAGTCAATACGGTAGGCGCCGACGACGTTGCAGAAAAGCCGTTGAAAGCGGGCGTGTCTGTCTTTCCGAGATTAGTCAGCGCAGTCTGGAAGGCATCAAGCGCAGAGTTCAGCGTGCTGATCCCTGACAACTTGGTGGTGTTCAGCGTCGTCTGCTTGGCTATCTGGTTTGTTTTGGCGGACTTGTCCGAGTCAACCAAAGATTTAACAAGGTCACCAATTGGCAGACCCGAACCCAGGCCTGCAGATGTGACTGTACCAGCCATAAATTTCTCCTTCAGATTTCAGAAGTCTTTTGCCTTTTCAAAAAACAAAAGAGCCCATCACATCGCTCACACCAGCATCAAACCCTGGCGTCGAACAATAAGCTGTGTGCGTTATGAAGGCTGTCGGCGATTTTCAGTGCCTCCGCTGACGGCAACTGTCGCACGACTTCCCCGGTGTCACCCGCTATCACTTTTACAACAATTTCGCCCGACGACTCGTCGATCGAAAACTCGAGATTGCGTTTCACCGATTGCACAAATTTTTCAATTTCCTGTACTGCAGACTCAAGCCTCTGAGACTTTTCCGCTTCCGAAACCCTGAGCGCCTCTTTACTTTCGGATGAATCCGAAACTACGGCAGGTGTCAGCACAACCGCAGCCTGAGGGACCTCAGCCGGTTTTTCAGCAACAGCAGGCGTCGGTTTAACGGCCTGGTAAGACAAGCTCAATTTAACGCTCATGTCCATATCCATCACCTCCTCAAAGTAAAAAAGCGGAGGAGTACGAACCGCATACTCCCCCGCCAAGTCTTACACCGATATTACTGAAGCAGTTTCAGTACAGCGGATGGCAGCTGGTTGGCCTGCGCCAGAACAGCTTGCGAAGCTTGTTGCAGAGTTTGTTGCTTGGTCAGGTTAGCAGTCTCTTCAGCGAAGTCGGTATCCTGAACGCGACCCAGTGCAGCGGTGGCGTTTTCGTTTACGTTCTGCAGGTTGGAGATGGTGCTGGTCAGACGGTTTTGCGAAGCACCGAGGTTCGAACGGGTTTCGTTGATGGTCGACAGAGCGATATCGATTGCGCTGATTGCGGAGTCGATGTTAGTTGCAGCAGCGGCAGAGTCAGTACCAGTCAGAGCCAGAACGCCGCTGTCCACGGACAGAGCTGCTGCGCCGAAGCCAGTGCTCAGAACCAGGTCGATGTGGTTAGCGTCGCCAGTGTTGGAGCCGACTTGCAGAGTCATAGTGCCAGCAGTACCGTCGAGCAGGTTTTTGCCGTTCAGGTTGGTGCTGTTAGCGATACGAGTCAGTTCGTCAGACAGCTGAGCGAATTCGGCGTTGGTCGCTTTCTGCTCGGAAGTACCGTTGGTGCCGTTACGTGCCTGGATTGCCAGTTCACGCATACGCTGCAGAAGGTTGGTGGATTCTTGCAGAGCGCCTTCAGCGGTCTGAGCCATCGAGATACCGTCGTTGGCGTTTTTGATTGCTACGGTCTGACCGCGAACCTGGCTGGTGATACGGGTTGCGATCTGCAGGCCGGCTGCGTCGTCTTTGGCGCTGTTGATTTTCAGGCCAGAAGACAAGCGAGTCATGGAAGTGGACAGAGCGTCGGAGGCGCGACCCAGGTTCTTCTGAACAGCAAGGGAAGCAACGTTAGTGTTTACGCTTAAAGCCATGATGAAATCCTCATTGGTTGGGTGCTGCGGCTTCCGGCCCTGGCGACAGCCGGGTTGGCACAGAGAACCTTCGTAATAGTTATCGTCGTCTACCCTGTTTGCTTTAGGTGTATTTGAAAAAAAATTCCAGCGAACGAGTAATTTTCTTTAAAAACAATGACTTGACAAAAAAACGTATTATCCAGAAGGTCTTGCAACTTTCGATAAAACCAGAACGCCGTCAAAAAACTGCCTTGATCTGGCCTTTAGCCTTCAAGCAATCCTGCGAGTTCGTACTGCATATAGTCGGCCAGTCCAAGCCAATCCTGAGCCTGTTGACACGCCAGCATGGTCGTCAGCAACTGCACCCATTGCTGCTGGACATCGGGGGAACGCTTATCGAGATGGCAGCCAGCACTTTCGAAGACATCAATCATATCCAGCGCCGCCTCGACGCTACGCCCTAAACGAAACAGACCGGCGCATGCGGTGCAGTGCGCGATACTTTGCTCGACCGTCGTCATTGCACGAACTCCTTATTAAAAGCTGTGCCGGCAATCATCGCCCCTGCCCGGCTGCTGTTAAGGAACTGCACGTCAGGGTGCAAGTGGATATAGCGCTCAAGCTCGCCAAGATAGCGGCGGAAATTCAGCTGCGTCCTGACTCGTTGACCATAGCCGTCCAGCACCCATTGCCGCGCGTGATCGATAGAAGGACCTAGCACTCCATCACCCCACCCGGCATGGGTCTTGTTCATCGGGTAAGCGAAATCGGTACCGAACAGCGTCACCCGCGACGCCCCCATCTGCACCGCCAGATCCACCGCCGGATGAATCACGCTGCCGCCGCCGAACAACTCGCCACGGCTAACGTGCTTGCGCAACTCGTCATGGATCGATCCGGGTGAATAGCTGACGTAGCGCGGCCCTTCCCAGGCCTGGATCACCAGAGGGTCACTCAACGGCTTATAGACCAGCACGATTTCTGCCGAGTCAGCCGGTGGCAGGTGTGCAGTCGTGATCTTCTGATCAATGCTCACCACAAAGTCCGGCCTTATGCCCTGGGCAAGCAAAGGCTTGTAAGCGGTATCGACACAGATAAACAGAGGGCGCTGCTCGCCCCCACGAATGCTCAGCAGCTTTTCAAAGTGCTGCTCAAGAGTTGGGCCGGTGCCAATCACGTACATTTCCCGGTCCATGTGCGCACCGAAAAGCTCGGTCACATCCCTGTCGGACCTGACCAGATCAAGGTTCGCCAGCAAACGCTCAACGATGTGAGGCGCTTGCGGATCGAACTCACGGTTATTGAAATGCAGATGGACTTCGCTGACCAGTCGGTCCCGAATCCGCGCATTGACCTCGTCCGCCAACTCCAGCTCGGCAGGCAAGGCAAAGAACGGCAACTGAATCTCGCGGTCATCAGCGGCATAACCCAGCTCTACCCGTGGATCGCTGAGCCAGGAGGTCTGATCCGCAAGCCTGAGCACCAGCGAGAATAAAGCCCCGTTAAGGATATGCACCTGCAAGCGCTGCAAGTCGGAACGCTCCAGCAATACCTGCTGCAGGTCGCCAAGCCCGGTGCCATATAAATGCAGCAGTGATTTTTCAGCCGGCAGGCTGGCGGCCTGCAACCGCGCCTCGGCGTTCCGGTCATGGCGACTGGTCAGTTGTATGCCCGAGACACTCAGGGTCGCTTCAAGCCCATTAACCAGTTCGACCTGCAGCGCCTCGTAATCCTCATCCAGCAACCTGGCAAACACCTGCGGCCAGCGATCCTGAAGCACCGCGGCATTTATCTGGAAGTTATCAGCCATGAAACCTCACCAAACACCGGACAAAAAAATAGCGCTCAAGAGTAACCGTCTTGAGCGCTATTTTTTACTGCAATATTCGATCAGGGCCGATAAATGATCGCCGACCCCCAAGACAAGCCAACGCCAAAACCGCTGAGCGCAACGCGTTTCCAGCTGGCATCCAGCACATGCTTCTCAAGCAGCAATGGAATGCTGGAAGAAATGGTATTACCCGTTTCCAGCATGTCTTTGATGAATTTTTCCGGCTCGCCCTCAAAGCGTCGCGCCACGGCATCGACAATTGCCGCGCTGCCCTGGTGAATACAGAACGCGTCAATATCGCTTTGATCCAGATCCGACTCCTGCAACAACTCATGCAGGTGTGCAGGCACCTTGAGCAGTGCGAAGTTGAAGACCTGGCGGCCATTCATGAAAAACACGCCATTGCTGACTTTCAAGTGAGCGGCGCCGGAGCCGTCGGTCCCGAACTTGGCCTTGCCCAGTTGCCATGGCGCGTCCTCGCCCATCCAGGTTGCAGTGGCGGCATCGCCAAACAGCATCGTGGTGTTGCGGTCTTCCGGATCGACGATCTTCGAATACGGATCGGCGGTAACCAGCAGACCGTTTTTCAGGCCTGCTGCCTCCATGAAACCTTTGAGTGCATAAATGCCGTAGACATAACCGGAGCAGCCAAGGGAGATATCGAACGCTGCCACATTCGTTGGCAGGCCCAGTTTGTCCTGAACGATAGCGGCAGTGTGTGGCAAGCCTTCCTCATCACCGTTCTGCGTGACAACAATCAGCGCATCGATGGACTCGCGTTTGAGGTCCGGATTATTGGCGAACAGGGCATTGACTGCCTCGACGCACAGATCGGAGGTTTCCTGTGCATCATCCTTGCGCGGTAGAAAAGCGGAGCCGATCTTGCCAAGGATGAATTCGTCATCCTTGCCGAATTTCGCACCTTGGGCGTAGTTGTCGACGCCAGCCAGAGGTACGTAACTCGCTATGCTTTTTATGCCAATCATCATGGCTTCCCAATATAAATAGCTGAATATCACCGTTTGCCCGATGACTCGGCATCGAAAACAAATGGCTTTTGACCCATGAAAAAAGAGCAGCGAAGGAGTTTGACCGGTCCCGGATTACCGTGAAATCAGCCTGACGCCATCATCGCCCGCGAGCACGATACAGTGAAGATGCGCGTTATGACTCATAGGTCACTAAGTTTTATACCCTTTTAGCGCATGGCATGACACTGTTGAGGGCTGTCATCGTGCAGGGATTCACTAAAAAACTTCAAGATGTCATGGATATATGAGTGGGGTTTCTTCATATCTGTCGTGTCGCTACTCTTGTGTACATATCCGTTACCGTGTTCATGGCTGATATTGGTTGCGCTTTTACAGCGCCTCACTTTTGAAAGGAGCCCAAAAGTAAGCAAAAGGCTCTTGCCCCACCACTTGGCACCTCGCTGTCGCTCGGTGTACCCGCCCGCAGATCCTGAACCGTGGGCCGCCGCAACGGGCCATCCATGGCCCAATGCGGCTAACCCGGCGTCCTTGCCGGGTTGCCCACGGTTCAGGATCTGCGGGCGGCCATCGTGGTTAACGGGGCGCCTTAGATCAAAATCAAAAGCAGATCAAAAGCAGAGCCTGGATATACGCGTTTTTATGTGGGAGCGTGGCTTGCCCGCGATTCAGGCGCCGCAGTATGTCAGATATACCGCGGCGCCTGAATCGCGGGCAAGCCACACACAAAGTCCGTGCTGGTCGGAGCAGAGGTAGCAAGTTCACACAAACAGGTCGGCTGTCAGGCCGCCGCGCTTTTGATTTTGATCTGAGGCGCCCCGTTAAACCACGCTGGCCGAACGCAGATCCTAAAACGTGGGGCGCCCTTGAGTTGAAGAGGGGCAGGCGCCGGGTTAGCCGCATTGGACCATGGATGGCCCGTTGCGGCGGCACACGGTTTCAGATCTGCGGGCGGGTATCCCGAGCCTAGGCGAGGGACAGAGTGGTGGGGCAAGAGCGCTTTGGTTACTTTTGTCTGGGCCGGCTTCCGGATGTTCAAAAGTGAGGCGCTGTAAAAGCGCAACCAATAGAAGCCATGACTACGGTAACGGATATGTACACCGAAGTGCGAGCAAACCAAGAAACATAAACGCCCCCACAAACATCGCAAGGGCGTCAGGACTCAGCAGAACTAAACGAACAACTGCGACCAGTTCACACCGCTCGGCTCACCCAGTGTGAACCCCTCCCCCGTCAACGACAGGTTCTTGTTGTAAGCCTGATCATGCTCGAACTGTCCAGCCCACTTGCCCTTCAAAGCAGCAAGAGCCTGCGGCGCGTCCGGCATAACACCCGAATGACAGATATGAGCCTGCGGCGTCCATACCGTCATGAAACCCAGCTGGCCAATGTTCAGGCACAGATCGACATCACTGAAGGCCTGCGCGAAATCACTTTCGTCAAAGCCACCCGCCTCATCAAACAGTTCCTTACGCACCATCAGACACGCCGCCGAAATGGCCGAGTAGTTTTGCGTCAACTGCAGACGACGCATATAACCCGCTTCCTCCGAGTCCAGGCCAACAAACGGCGAGCCCACACCGCCATTCAAGCCCAGGATCAAACCAGCCTGAGTGATCTTGCCCTCTGCGTCCGTCAGCCTTGCACCCACCACACCGACCTCGGGACGCTGAGCCTGGTTGAGCAGGTTGCCTATCCAGTTCGGACCGACCACCTCACCGTCGGCCGCCAGCCACAACAGGTACTCGCCACGGGCCTGAGCGGCCATGGCATTACACGACGCGGAAGGACTGAGCTCCGCCTCGACTTCAAGCACCCGCACCCGGCCGCCAGGCTGCTCCAACTGACCCAGCCATTCCAGCATTTGCGGCGCCATGCCCTGATGACTGGCCAGCAGCACTTCAAAACGCAGGTAGCGGGTGCGTTGCAGGATACTGACCACGCAACGCTGGAGAGGCTCAAGCTCGACCTCGCCGTGCAGAATGACGCTCACCAATGGACGCTCGGTATGGCGATAGTCGATGTGATGGATACCATTGGCCTCGCAAGTGACCTGCGCCTTATAGCCACGGGCACCCAAATGGCGAGTCAATGCCAGTCGCTCCTGAGTATTTTCAGTAGTCGACGGCGTATCACAAATCATCAACGGCTCATCGAGATGAGCCAGCCAGCCCAGACCGCCTTGCTGGATAATTCTCAACAGCAGGTCGAATTCCAGGGCCTCGGTGAATTCAGCAGAGTAACCACCGGCCTCAATCAGCACATCACGACGGACCAGCCAGTGGCGGGCCATCAAGGACGGAATGCTTTGCAGCAAATCCAGGTTGAAGCCTGGCCGGAAAACATCACGCAACGCCCCGGTTGCCTGACGATGAATCTCGTCTGCGCAGACGGCGCGGCACTCCGGAGCAGCCAGCAACTCCAGGCCAGCTACCAGCAAGCCCGCAGCCGTGAACTGGTCACCGGCCTCTGCAAGCATCAGCCAGTCCGTGGATAGCTGGCGAGCAATCTGGTTGAGTTTCTCGACATAGTTGCTCTGGGTAACTTTGACGAAATGCAGCGTGCTGCCGAACGTCGTCGCACTCGGCGGCTCATCCGTGGTGAACACCACCACCTTGAAGCCCTTGTAGAGACCTTCGACCAGACTGTCGAGGGTGGTCTGCAATTTGTGTATGTCGTTGTCGAGGTTGAGCACCAACAGACCAAACTGCGGCGGCGTGCCTTTAGTCCGGAGATAGCGGCCGATTGCGCCCTGCTGCTCAGCGCTTGGGGTACGTGCTGCCAACCAGTTCAGCAAACGACCGGATTGCATGCCGGCGAACGTCTTCTGGCTATCATATTCATGAAGCGAATCAAGACGCTCGGCCCAGGCGCTCATCTTGCTCGCCTCGTCATGCTCCTGATTGAGCTCAAGCTGGTGTGCCAGTTCTTTGACCACCCGACGGTTGAAGGCATTGAGTTGCATTGCATCCCACAGACGGGAGATCCGTGTCTCGACCGTATCGCTGGCACGAGCGGTCAATAGCTCTTCCTGCAGGGCCCATGCACCTTCCAGCATCGTAAGCTGAATGCGCGCGGCAGGCATCGCATGCAGGAAAAACTCGATTTCGGTGAGTTGGTCAAAAAATGCCTGGTTGTAAAAGGGCATTTCCACGTACTGCATAGGACCAAAACGACGTTCAGGGCCCACCTCGGGGACGTTCCAGGTGGATTCGAAAATCGGTTCGTTAGTCAGCGAGCGGCGAGCCATCAGACATTCGCCCATCGCGGTGAAGCCATCCACCACCACCTGACGGCGCTGCTCCACGCTGAGATCTTTCATACCCACTGGCAGCGATGCGCAGAAATCAATAAACGCTTCACGCTCCCTGACCGATTGCTCATCAGTGAACAGAAGGGAGTGGGAGACTTCTGTCTTATGCTCAGAGCTGCCGATGTTGATTTCCCTTACGACATACGGAGCATTCAGCACTCGAGCCTTGGCCGAGGCGACCAGGAAATACGTGTGACCAATTTCCTGCCACTGAAGCGTGGTGTTTTCAGGCAGTGCTGCGTACCACTCCAGCAACAGAGAAGTGCGAGTAACCGCGTAGAACGGCGGCACGAACTGCCCCATGAACTCGACGACACGCTCATGGGGCGAGTCAGAACCATAGTCTTCCTGAATCTTCTTGTCGCGACGGAAGTATTTGACGTGTTTGCCCAAGGACGCATACATCAGGCAATAGCCGTGGCACATGCCGTAGTCAGGGTTGTCTTCCAGAAAGTCCACCGAAGCCTGCAAGGTGTCGTGCAGGATGAAATCGTCATCCGCCACGAACAGCATATAAGGCGTGGTGACCAGCGGAACACCGTAGACCAGTTTGGTCTGCATGCCCCAGTAACCGAACTGCGGCAAGTGCTGGTAGTCGATGTTGGCGACCGTCTGCGTAGGCAGATCAGTAGTTTCCTCTGCAGACGAGTCCAGTACCAGAATCCTGCAAGGCAGCGTCTGATAGTAGCGCAACGCCCGACGCAGAAAAGCCGGTCGATTATGACTGATGACCACCAGCGTAAGCAGTTCATTCAACGGCGGGCGATGGCTGGAAAGGTGCTGGCCTTGCATAAATAGTCCCCGTGCAACAGGCGATAAAGGATTCAATGACTTCGCGTTCAACGATCAGCGAACACGGCGCAGATAGCCGTCCATCGCCACGGTGATCAGCAATTTGTTGTGAATCGACTCATCGATCACAAAATCGGAGTTTTCCTTGAGGTATGCCCATACGGCGGTCTTCGGGTTGTCGCCCTTGCCCCATGGGCGATCCGGGAACGCGTCTTCGGGCATGTCTTCCACCACCGTATCCATCACCACGCAATAGCTGTCCACGGAAACCAACGGGGAATAGAGGCGCAACTCTTCAAGCACGTGCTCGTGAGTGTGATTGGAGTCCAGGACCACAATGACTTTCTTGCCCGCCGCAATAGCGCGCACTTGCTCGGCAGTTGCCGGATCAATGCTGGACGCCTCGATCATCTTGATACGCTTGCTCATCGGGTGGCTTTCAATGGCCTCGCGGTTGTGCGGACGAATATCCCGGTCAATCCCCAAGACTTCGCCGTGCCCCTGGAGCTCAAGCAGGGAAGCGTAATAGATGATGGAGCCGCCATGAGCGATGCCGCACTCGATCACCAGATCCGGCTTGATGCGCCAGATCAGTTCCTGCATCGCCATCATGTCTTGAGGCAACTGAATGATCGGGCGACCCATCCAGGAAAAGTGATAGGTGTATTTGTGCCGGGCCGACTCGTTGTAGAACTCTTGGGCAAGGGCCTTGAGCTTATGGTCCTGGCCTTGGTCGTTAACTTGCTCTTCGCATTCACGCTGGAATACTTGCAGTGCTGTATCAGTCATTTTGCTGTTCTCGATAAAGATGAGTTGAACCAGTGGCCAGAGGCCTTGCGAGAAAAATCCTGCCAATGTGCCGACGCGAATCGGCGCGCATGGTGGCGCTCAATAGCGTCAAGCTTCCTGCCGCCCTTCACTCAAGAGTCCCAGCAGTCGCTTGTTGTCACCCCAGAACGCCATGGGTTCGTGGGGGGAATAACCGTAATGCCCCAGATTCAAATGCAACGAGGCCCCTCTCTCCCGCAACCGCTGCTCGACCAGCGCTCGAACCGAGATCGGCTGACCGCTGGCGCAATTGACGATGCCCGAGAAATCCCGGCGGTGCAGCACGCCGACAAGATGGTTGGCAACCACTTCAATGGCCAGATAGTCCCGCAACTGGTCACCCGCCGACATGTTGAAGGAGCTGTCACCGGCATCAATCGCCCGGTCGAGGCTGGCCAGCAGACTGTTGCTGTTTTGCCCCTCGCCGTGCAGATAGAACAGACGAACCCATTGCAGCGTGAAAGCTTGCTGCCGCTGCAAGCTTTCCAGAAACAGACGCAAGGTGTTTTTAGCCAGGCCGTATGGATTGGTCGGCTGAGCCACGGCGCTTTCATCAAGAGCACCGCTTTGCATGCCGTACTCGAAGCAGGTGCCCGTCACCATCACTTGACCGACACCGGCCTCCACGACAGCTTTGATAAAGCGGTAGTCGGCGAACAGGTTCTGCTCGAAATGAAACAAACCCTGGTAGTTAGGCAGGCCTGGCCACGCCAGGTGCACGAGGGCATCAATACCCTCGGTCAGCGCCGCCACATCGAGATCATCAGCGTGAATATCCGCGCTGACGAACTCAACGTCGTTTATCCACGGCATGCTTTGTGCGACCTGAGCATTGCGGGCAACGGCGCGGACACGGCAGCCTTTGCTCAGCAAAGCGCTGACCAGATGGCGGCCGACAAAGCCTGTTGCTCCGGTGACCAGAACATGCAAAACCGTCACAGGACTTTCAACTCAGGAATGGCCACGACAAAGCGCCCTCCCCAACTGCTCACGCCCGCGAACTGCCCGGTGATTTCATCGATAAGGTTCCAGGGCAGCACCAACACGTAATCAGGCTTTTCCAGCGTGATGCGCTCAGGCCCGACTACCGGAATGCGACTGCCCGGCAAGAACTTGCCTTGCTTGTGGGGGCTGGCGTCAGCGACCCACGCCAACAGATCGGGCTTGATACCGGCGTAGTTGAGTAACGTGTTGCCCTTGGCCGCCGCGCCGTAGCCGACCACGCGTTTGCCATCGGCCTTGGCCTGCAGCAAAAAGCGCAGCAACTCATGCTTGATACGCTCGGCAGCCGGAGCGAGGCTGGCGTAGAACCGGTCAGTTTTAACCCCAGCACTTAACTCGGCCTCAAGTACACGCTGCACGGCAGGCAACTGTTCATGTTGTCCACCGTCAGCGCGCTGCACGAAGACCCGAAGCGAGCCGCCATGAGTGGGCAGTTCGCTGACGTCGAACACGCTCAGACCATTACGCTCGCACAGGGTCTGTACCGCAGTGAGCGAGAGGTAGGAATAGTGCTCGTGATACAACGTGTCGAATTGCGCGCCTGCCATCAGCGTCAGCAGATGAGGAAACTCGAAAGTCGCCACGCCGCCGGGCTTGAGCAAGGTGGCGAAACCGCTCAGAAAATCATTGATGTCCGGGACATGGGCCAACACGTTGTTGGCGGCCATCAAATCTGCAGCCCAGCCCTGCTCCAAAAGCTGCGAAGCGCTCTCACGGCCAAAAAACAGCTCGCGAATATCCAGACCTTTGGCCCGCGCCGCCTTCGCTGTGCTGTGCGTCGGCTCGACCCCCAGACAGGCAATCCCGCGCCGGGCTACGTACTGCAACAGGTAGCCGTCGTTGGCCGCGACTTCCACGACCCGGCTCTGCTCATTCAAGCCAAAACGCTCGACCATGATCGCCACGTAATGCTCGGCATGCTCCAGCCAGGTACTGGAAAAAGAACTGAAGTAAGCGTAATCGGCATCAAACAGGCTGTCGGCTCGCGTGTAGTCTTCTGTCTGCACCAGCCAGCAGGATTGGCAGACCTGAACTTTCAGCGGCACCCACTGCTCGGCGCTGTCCAGTTGCTCTGCCCGCAGATAGGCATTGGAAGGCGGCGAAGTGCCCAGATCAATCAGTGGCAGACTCAAGCCCGTACCGCACCCACGGCAATTCATAAACGCACTCCGGCGAATTGGGCATCCAGCAAGGGATGCGAAAGATCTCTTTCCGACAGATTCTTGACGGGCAACGGCCAGGGAATACCCAAGCGTGGGTCATGCACGCTGAGTCCACCTTCGTGACCCGGTGTGTAATCGGCGCTGTGCAAATAGAGTAATTCGGCATCGTCGGTCATGGCCTGAAAGCCATGGGCGAAACCCGCCGGGAGCAGCAGGCTGCGGCCATCACCAGCACGCAGGTACTCGACATGCCAGTGCAGGAAGGTGGCTGAATCAGGGCGCAGATCTACCGCAACATCCCAGACTTCACCCCGCAGGCAGCTGATCAGCTTGGCTTCCGGCAGGCTGGCGTTCTGATAATGCAGGCCGCGCACAGTCCCTCGCTCGCGGGTACAGGAATGGTTGATCTGACGGATATGAAAAGGCTGGCCAAACTGGCCCAGGCTGCCTTCGCAAAACAACCTGGAGAAATGCCCGCGCTCATCGGCATGATATTTATGTTGAACGCTGAACAACCCGTCCAGCGGCAACGCATGCAACATGAACTCGCTCAATGCGACCCCCGATACAGATTCAATTGAGTGAGGGTCACCTCACGCATGTCTTTGCCAGCCTTCCACGCCAGGTGCCAGTCCAGCGTCTGCTCCACGCATTGCTGCAACGACCAGCGAGGTTTCCAGCCCAGCACCTGCCGGGCACGGCTGCTGTCCAGGCGCAAGAGACCGGCTTCATGCAGATCACTGGGCTCGATACGCAAGCCGGGGGCTTGAGGCCAGCGACGGGCAAGCAGTTCGACCACTTCGCCCACGCTGCACATGTCTGCTTCACCAGGACCAAAGTTCCAGGCACCGGCAAACTCCGGGCCTTGCTGATACAACCCGGCCGCCAACAACAGATAACCGGCCAGCGGCTCAAGCGCGTGCTGCCAGGGTCGGACTGCCTGCGGGTAGCGCAGGGTTACCGGCTCACTGGCAGACCAGGCCTTGAGCACATCAGGTATCAAGCGCTCCGGTGCAAAATCGCCACCGCCCAGCACGTTACCGGCCCGGGCAGTGGCCAGCGCCAGGCCGTGCTCGGCGTAACGTTCTGCCGGAAAAAACGAAGCCGAATAAGACTGGGCAAGCAACTCGCAACAGGCCTTGCTGCTGCTGTACGGATCATGCCCGCCCAAAGGCTCGTCCTCGCGATAGGGCCAGAGCCATTCCTGATTCGCGTAAACCTTGTCGGTGGTCACCAGCACGCAAGCACGCACACCGCCGACCTGGCGGATGGCTTCAAGCACGTTGAGCGTGCCCATGACATTGCTTGAATAGGTCCCCAGCGGATCGCGATACCCTTCACGCACCAGCGGTTGCGCAGCGAGATGCAGAACGATTTCCGGCTGGGTCTCGGCGATGATTTCCAGCAGAGCACCCAGATCACGCAGATCGCCGCGCTGGTCATTGATGCCCTCGGCAACTCCGGCCAGCTCGAACAGGCTTGGCTCGGTGCCAGGCTCAAGGGCAAAGCCCGTAACGCTGGCGCCCATACTTTTCAGCCACAAAGCCAGCCAACTGCCTTTGAACCCCGTGTGACCGGTCAACAGAACGCGCTTGCCGCTCCAGAACTGCGAACTCAGCCCCACTGCTTCCATGGGGCCTCCCCGCTCTGCCACAGTTGTTCCAGGTGATTCTTGTCACGCAGGGTGTCCATGGGGTGCCAGAAACCATCGTGCTGGAAAGCCTTCAATTCGCCACGCGCGGCGAGGCCCATCAGGGGTTCTGCTTCCCAGGTGGTATCGTCCCCGGGGATCAGCGGCAACACTTTGGGTGACAACACAAAGAAGCCACCGTTGATCCAGCCGCCATCACCACGAGGCTTTTCAGAAAAACCGAGCACAAGGTCGCCATCGCGCTCCAGCGCACCATAACGTCCTGGCGGCTGAACGGCAGTGACCGTCGCGAGCTTCTTGTGAGAGAGATGAAAGTCCACCAGAGCGCTGATATTGAGATCGGACACACCGTCGCCGTAGGTAAAGCAAAAGGCTTCTTCGTTTTCCAGATAGCGGCCAGCACGGCGCAAGCGACCACCGGTCATGGTCTCTTCACCGGTATCGATCAGGGTCACGCGCCAGGGTTCGCTGTAGTTCTGATGAACGTCCATGCGGTTGTTACACATATCGAAGGTGACGTCAGAGGTATGCAGGAAGTAGTTGGCGAAGAAATCCTTAATGGCGTAGCCCTTGTAGCCCAGGCAAATCACGAAGTCGTTGATACCGTGAGCGGAGTACTGCTTCATGATGTGCCAGAGAATTGGCTTGCCGCCGATTTCGATCATCGGCTTGGGCTTGAGATGTGACTCTTCGCTGATCCTTGTACCCAGCCCACCGGCCAGAATTACTGCCTTCATCTCATCCCCTCTTCCACTTCACAGTGCCCCCGTCGAGCTTTCGGGGGCTTTGCAAACCATCTGGACAAACCGTCAACGCTACCTGGATAGCGCTCATCGGCTGGCGCAAATACACGTTTTATGACGATATAAAGGGGAATATGCAGGAAGCGCGCCAGCCTGGATTGCCCAGGCCAGCTTCAACAAAAGGTCAGTCGAGGTGCATCAGTCGGCCAGCCAGCCATTGACCCAATGTTCAAGGTTATCGCTACGCAGAACGAAATCCCGAAGCACCATCTCACGCAACTGATCACCCATGCGATAGCTGGCCTCAGGGTCGGCCAGGTGCATGCGAATCGCCTCCAGCCATTCCTGGGTGCTATTGCTCTTTACCCGGGTGCAGGGCAGATAACCACGATAGGCCGCAGTGTCGGTACACACTACCGGATAGCCACAGGCGCCGTACTCCAGCAAGCGCAGGTTGCTCTTGCAGTCGTTGAAGATGTGGAATTCCAGCGGTGCAAGGGCCAGATCAAGGTTCAGGCTGGCCAGTTTGGCCGGGTAAGCACTTAGGCTGATGACGCCATGAAACTCATGGATGTAAGGACGCAACTCGTCGGGGCACATGCCAAAGAACACCCATTCCACCTCGTCGGCCAACTCGCGAACAACCTCGGCAATGATCTCCAGGTCGCCGCTATGACTGGTGCCGCCGCCCCAACCCACCCGCGGTTTTTTGGATGTCCGGCGGCGGCTGCGTAGATTGCTCCACATGGACGCCTCCAGCATATTCGGCACCACCCGAATATCGTTGTGCATGCTCGAGAGCGCGTCGGCCAACGACTCGGTGGTGACCACCACGCGATCACAAAGACCTATGGCGCGGCGCACCATACGTTCCATTTCTTCCTGCTCAGGCTTGTTGCGGGCATGCAGGTTTTTCTTCGTGGACTCTATGACGTAGTCATCCAGTTCATAGATGCGCCGCGCCCTGGAGTAGGTTTTCATCGGCACGATTTCATTGATCGGGCCTTCGCTGTAGCGACATTGCAGGATGATCACGTCCGGATCCAGCCGCTCGAATTCAATAATCGACGGCGTGGAGTAGTAAACCTGTCCTGCCGCCCTGCCCGCTGCCTGAAGCTCGGCCAATGGCTGAGTCACCCGGTAATGTCCAACAGCACCAGCATTGATAGGCAGGGCCGCGACCACTGGCAGCGTCTTGCGCACGAACGGACGCCAGCCATTAACCAGCCCTGGGTCAAGGCCAAAACTACCGCCACCCAAGGTATTCAGTGACAGGTTGACGTTGTAGGCCGGATCCCGGGCAATGATCGGCAACCACCGTTTGTAGTAAGTCTGCGTCTCTACAGCCTTGCGCTCCTCCAGCCCGGCATCGACCGTGACCGGTCGATTGCCAAGGGCCAGTTGAGCATAAGGCGTCCAGACCACCAGATAACCTTGCTGGCGAATTCGCAGACACAGGTCCACATCGCCCAGGGTGCTGGAAAAACTTGACTCATCCAGCCCGCCCACCTCATCAAACACCTGCTTGCGCACCAGTAGACAGTCAGCCCCGACCGCACTGAGATCATGGGCAACCTGCAAACGGTGCATGTAACCAGCCACACGACCGGTAACTCCGTTGATTGCTGAGCTTGCCGGACCATGAAGCCCGAGGATCAACCCGGCGTGCACGACATTGCCAGACGGACCGAACAGCTTGGCTCCCACCACTGCAACCTCCGGACGCTGTCCGTGGTTGAGCAACTCATCGAGCCAGTCCGATTCGGTCACCACCGCAAAGGCGTTGAGCATGAGCAGATAATCGCCTCGGGCATGGTCGGCAGCGAAGTTATAAAGCGCGGCAGTGTTGCCCTGCTCCGGATAGCTCAACACGCGCAACTTGTCACCGCCCAGCTGCGCCATGGCTTCCAGCCAGGCCAGGGTGCCAGGCTGCTCGCTGCCATTGTCCACCAGCAACAGCTCGTACTCTGTGTAGGCCGTTTTTTCCAGCAGACTTTCTGCGCATCGCTGCAAGGCCGCTATCTGATCCTTGCAGGTGATGATGATCGACACCAGCGGGCGCGCTGCGTGCTGGTAATCGATCCGGTTGAGCAGCGGCATGCTGCCCTGACGCAGATCATGCTCAACCCCCAGACGCTGAAGATGTGCGCGCAGCACCGCCGGGTTTTGCTCGACCACTTCCGGCTGGGCCAGCCAACCAGACAGACCTAGCGGCGCCTCTACCAGAATGTTGCTGATGTGTTCCACAACATGGGTGCCATGGGTTTCTACCAGACGCCAGAGCACATCGTGAGGGGCCAGCTCGCCATACCCTGCATCAAAGCCACCGACGGCAAGAAACTGCTCGCGGTTAAATGCCAGCATTCGGCCCACGTAGGGGTAACTGCGCAGCAGATCCAGGTTGAAATCAGGCTTGAAGATCGGGTCTACAGACTCACTGTCGCGCAGCCCGCCTTCATCACTGTAGAGGCAAAAGGCATCGGCAAAGGCGACGATCCGCTCGGCCATCACCAGCAAGGCCGGCGCGATAACCCGGTCGCCCGCCTGTAGCAGATAAAACCAGTCCGCGCCCTGCAACTGCCCCAAAACCTCATTGAGCTGTTGCTGCCAGTTGTTCTGCAGCGGCATGCGCAGCGTATTACCCTCCAGAAGGGTCTCGGTGCAGCTGCGGGAAAGCACCAGCATCAGATGCGGCGGATAATCCTGCGCTTCGAGACTCTGCAAGGTTACCGCCAGCTCGCCGCCAGTGACCTGATCATCAATGATCACCGGGACGATTTTTGGCTGCCAGGACCATCCATCCAGGGTCTCAGGCAAGAGGTCGCGCTGCACCGCGGAGAGGGAGCGACACGCCAGCCATTGCTCATACAACTCTGAAAAACTCTGAGCCTTGACGCCGACTCGCCATGGAAGCGTGGTCTGCCGGGTCCCCATCGAACGGCTGATGCAAATCTCTTCCCAGATCCGCGGGGCCTCGTGGGCCCGGCTCAGCGGCAGATAACGAACCCAGCCATGGGCCGGTGCCGACTCACCACTACGCCCTTTGAGCATCTGCAGCAACCATTCGCGTTCGACGCGCACGGCGTCCTTCATCGACGGCTGTGTGCTCAAGCGATCGGGGTACAACCGCTCCACGCTGAGGATATCGTTGAGCAGCACGAGGTTGCCGCGACGCAACAGGCAAACATACAAAGCAAAATCCAGGCTTGCGACAAAGCAATGATCCGGCTGGGTCAGGGCTGGCAGCAGCTCCTGAATATCGGTGCGCCGGAATAAAGTACTGCTGAACCCACCCAGAAAATTGACCGGGAAAGACTCGATAATCGCCAGCAGATCATCGCCCTTGAGGATCGAACTGTGCGGACAGATCACGTCATTTTCCAGACGCTGCGGAAGCTGTATGTTGTCCGCATCCCAGAGCATTCGCTGTGCACAAACCAGGCTAGCATCGGCTTGCTCTATCAGTGCATTGGCCTGAGCTTCGATACAGCTGGGGAAAACAAGATCATCATCACAGAGAAACTTGATGAACTCGCCCTGTGCTTCATTTAAGCAGGCCAGCAGGTTACCCGTCAGGCCCAGATGCTCGGCGTTACGCACGTAGCGAAGGCTGACGCTCGCGGCGTCGCTCAACGAATCGAAGATGGACTTGATTTCGCTGCCGCGACTGTCATCACAGACGATGACTTCAAGATTGGAATACGTCTGGTGCAGGGCACTGACCAGTGCAGCGTTGAAAAAGCGCGGGTTGTAGGCGGGGATGACGATACTGACGAGAGGAGCTGGATTCACTGGACATACTCACGAGCGGCGGGCCTGCCTTACGGATCAAGCCCCTTAACCGCTGAAAAAAGACGGTTTGCTCGGCGATGCGCCGCATTTCTGCGGCGTTGCACTTACAACTGACTGAACAGATTCAACTGCGCCAGCTTGGTAAATACCAACTGCGAAGCCGTCAACATGGTCTGCTGCATGGTCAAACGCCCGATAGCATCCACCGGATCGGAGTCGGTAATCTTACCCTGCTCCAGCGTGTTGTTGCCCTTGAGCAGATCATTGGTTATGCCCTGAGCATCGGCACGGGACTGACGGGCACCACCGGCGGAAATGGCGGTTGAAACCCTCTCGGTGCCGCTGGTGATGTTACCGAGGGCAGAATCCAGAGCAGCCTGCAATTTCTGGGCGGCCTGTGGGTCTCCGTCGGCCGGGGTACTCAGCGCGGTGATCACCGATGAAAGGGTATTGAGCACGTTCTGGGTCTGCTGAGTACCACCCTTGACCACGAACTGGTCATTGATGTCAGGCGTACCATTGATTGTGAAATTAATACCGGAAGCACTGATGGTCGTGTTCGGTGGTGTCAGCGTCATCGTGCCGCTGGAAACCGGCGTGCTGCTGCTGGTGATCGGCGATGCATACAGCGCGTAGTCGGTAGCCGAGGTGAACTTGAGGACCGCGCCACCGGCAGGGAACGTATTGTTATACGCCGCCAACTCTAAAGCAGTGTTACCCACTGCCGCATCAGTGATCACTGCACCCGACGTGTTGCCGTTGCTGCGCGTAGTACTGATTTTGTCTGTCGTAGCCGCCAGAGTGAAGGTACGCTCAGGAGGCCCGGCAATAGCCGCGTCAGCAAGCGCCGGATCAGCCCGTTCGGCATCCGTAAGGTTCACATTGAGGGAAAACTGTACGCCACGAAAATTAACCGTCTGGGACCCAGCATTTGCCGAAGAGAAATTACCCCCGCTGCTGGCATCGATAGTGACGTCAGTGTTGGTCGCAAGACTCGTGATCTTGTACTGCGTGCTGCTCAGAAAGGTCAGCTCGTAGGGCTGCCCTGCCAGATACTCTGCCGAATAAGCGGCATTGGAACTGACGATACCCCCGGACAGGCTGATCTTGCCGTCATTGGTTCCAGGCGACGTCAGAGTCGACGAGGTACGGGTGGTGTTGACCGCCGTTTCGAAAGCGTCCCAGCCTGTAGTGTTGCTCGCAACGCTCAAGCCGTCGCCAATGGCGAGGTTGATGGAGGTCTGGTCACCGTTGTAAGAATACGTGCCATCCGAATTCAGGGAATAAGGTGCTGTCGTCGTCTTCGAGCCGGAAAACAGGTACTCGCCGTTGGCATCCTGGCTGTTCATGAGCCCCAGAATCTGGGTCTGCACCGCTTTCAATTCGCTGGCGGCGGATTTACGGTCGTTGTCTGTGTAAGTACCGTTACCTGCAGCAATAATCAGCTCAGACGCCCTTTGCAGCGCATCTTTGATACTGCCCAACGCCGTTTCTGACTTGGTCACGTTGGTGCCAATCGTACTGATGTTGGAACCGTACTGAGTCAGCATCGAGTTCTGTTGGGACAATGCCAGCACTCGCGCGGCACCGACCGGATCATCGGCAGCAGTATTGAGCTTGATCCCGCTGGAGACCTCTTCGCCCGTCTGGTTTACCTTGGCATAGGTGCGCTGGTAATTGGCGGTACTGGTTTCGTAAAACTGAGCAGTTGAAATACGCATGGATTACGCCCCCTTAAAGACTGTTGATCAGCGTGCTGAAAATGGATTGCGCCGCTTTGATGATCTGCGAAGACGCTGTGTAGTACTGCTGATACTTGATCAGGTTGGCGGCTTCCTCATCAAGGGAAACCCCGGATACTGCGTCGCGCGAATTTTTTGACTGGGTCAACAGTGCGGCAGTCGCAGTCGTATCGCTAAGCCCCTGAGCAGCCGCGGAACCGACGTTTGAAACGAGAGTGCCATAAGCAGCCGACATGCTCTGCCCAACGGTACCGTTGACACCTACGGTCTGCTTGGTCTGCAGCGTCAGCAAATCAGTCGCGTTGCGGTTGTCAGCAGACCCCGCGCCGGTCAGAGCAACGTTGTAGGCATCATTGCTGTTGGGCGCACCCGCAATGGTCATATCGAACGAAAAGGACTGAGCAGCGCTGGCAGAGTCGGTGTAACCCACATTAAAGGTCAGCGTGTTGCTTTGCCCTGGCACGATATTGCCGGTGATGGCGGTACCGGTCTTGTCCAGCACCGCGTTGCCCTGAGCGTCCAGCAACTGATAGCTCTGAACACCCCCTGACGCGGTACCGAACAGCAGCTTCAGCGGCGTCGAGCTGGTGATTGCATTACGCAGGTCAGCCGTTGCCGTGGTGTCGTAAATATTCGATTTAGTCGTGAGTGTCGGCTGGGTAAAAGTACCGGTACCCGAATTGCCTGCTGCGGCAGTCGCCGTCAGCGGTGCCGCCGCAGCGACAGTGCGCGGATCGGAAATCACGGTTGACAATGCCGAGGCCGCATTGCGGGTCGGCGTCAACTTGAAGCTGTCACCAAACCCCATGTCGTTGCCATTGAGGCTGACCGAGAAGCCATCGAACTGCTTGGGCGGATTGTCATCCAGACTGCCACTGCCGACCGACGTGCCGTCAGGCAAAGACCGAACAATAAATTTCTTGTTGTCACCGCTGTCGTTGAAAACAACCTCGTAATCGCTGGAGGTCAGTTTACTGGTGTCAGTGATCGTGACATCAAGATTGCCCGAGCCGGCGGTGTTGGTCGAACGACCGATACTGCGCTGGCTGGTCTGGCTCGGGTCGTTGATGCTGCTGAACAGATTGGAGCCAAAGTTGCCGTTGAGGTCGATGCCCTGATTCAACTGACTGTTGACCTGATCGGAAAGCACCAGCGCCATCCGGCCTAGTTCGTTGGTAGCCGGGGTCAAGACCTCGCTGCGATAACGCAACAGGCCACCGATGGTGCCGCCAGTGATCACCGACGTCACGTCTACATTCGCGGTGCCGTAAGTCAGCTTCAGGCCGTATTGCAGCGGATCGGTCGCACTCGGTGCGGCAGTCATTGTGTACGCAGTGCTGCCAGTGACCAGGGACTGCCCGGTACCGATGTAGACATCGAAGCTGCCGTTGGTCTCGACCACCTTGGCACCGACCAGCTCATTGAGCTGACGCACGGCCTCGTTACGCGAGTCCAGCATGGTATTGGGTGTCGCGCCGGTCGCAGTCGCCGAGGTGATCTGCTTGTTGAGCGAGGCAATAGTCGACGACAGCTTGTTGACCTGATCGGCCGTGGAAGACAACTGGCTGTTAACCGAGCCGTTCTGCGAACTCAGTTGTGAGCTGATCGAGTTGAAACGAGCACTTAACGCGCCTGCCTGGGTCAGGAACAGCTGCCGGGAGTTGGAGTCAGTAGCGAGTTTCGATACACCCTGCAACTGGGTGAAAAACTGCGACAGTGCCGTTGCAACACCCGTGGCGCTGTCCGACAGCAAGGTATCGGTCTTGGAAGCTTGCCCTGAATAAGCCACCGCATCGGCACTCAGCGCGGTACTGGTTTGCAATTGGGCGTCCATGTAGCTGTTGTAGATCCGACGAACGTCGGACAGCGTGGTCCCGGTACCGATATAGCCAGCACCCAGATTCTGCTGCAACGAAGCAGTGGTCATGACCTGCTGACGCGAATAACCCGCGGTATCCACGTTAGCCGTGTTATTACCGATGGTGTTCATCGCCGCACTACTCGCGGACAGACCCGACAACCCAATTGAAAGCAGCGACATGATTAAAACCTTATAAAGTCGTGGAAGAGCCCGTAGCGGCGGCGTAGTTCTGGTAACTCTTCATCTGTTTCGCAATCTGCGAAATCTTGCTGGCATAGTCAGGATCCGTAGCGTATCCAGCCTTCTGCAATTCTTTTACAAACTGTTCAGGGTTATCGGCAGAATTCACGACTTCTTTATAGCGATTGTTGTTCTGCAACAGGCTGACCAGGTCGTGGAAGCTGTCTGCATAGGAGTCATAGGAACGGAAATCCGCCGTCTCCTTGACCATCTTGCCGTCACGGAACTCGCTGGTAATTGCCCGCGCCTGCTTGCCATCCCAGCTACCCGTCGCCTTGATACCGAACAGGTTGTGACTGCTGCTGCCATCCTGCTGACGCATGATCGACTTGCCCCAACCGGTTTCCAGTGCGGCTTGCGCCACCAGGATCGCCGGATCGACGCCGATGCGCGCAGCAGCATCCTTGGCCAGTGGCAACATGGTCGCCATGAACTCATCGGAATTGCCGAACGCACGTTTGGCCGGAGCCAATGGCGGCTGAGCAATACTGCGCACGTATTGCGGGGTCGCTGGCGCCAGATTCGGGTCCATGGTCCAGTCGCCGTTTCCACTGCCTGTGCCTTTACTGGCCACGTTGTTGCGAGCAATAGGCGACAGCTCAGTAGCACCCGACGGCACGATGCCCGCCAGCAGACGATCAGTAAGTTTGCTGGGCAATGCCAAGCGGCGGGAATTGAGCGCTGCCACATCGTTGCGCCCTTCTGCCACTGCAGCGGTCCTGTCACTCGCGGCCGAACGCGTCGCCCACAGCGGACGTTGCTGAACGCTGGCAGCCAGACCGTTGGCGGCAGTCGAAGCATCGCCTTTTGCCGCATCAGCGGTAGCAGCCGTGTGCATGTTGCGAGTCTTGGACAATTGACGCATCAGCACGTCTTGCAGGCCGATACCATTGCCCCGCCCGGACAACGTCACGGACAACTGCTGGTCATACATGTCCTGATACTGCCGGGTTGCGGCGGTATTCATCGGATTGTCCTTGGCCAGCACTTCGTTGGCAGAGCGCATTGCCTTGAGCATCTGACTGACGAACAGCGACTCGAACTCCTGCGCAACCTTTTTCAGGTTGGCATCGCTGTTCACGTCACCGGTTTTCAACGAGCTCAGACGATTGAGGTCGGTGTACGCACCTGAGTCGATACCTGAAGAAACCGGGCTCTTTGGCATGTCCATTAACAGTGTCCTCAGATCACGATCAGGTCGGCCTGCAATGCGCCGGCCTGTTTCAATGCTTCAAGGATTGCCATCAAGTCGCCGGGAGCAGCGCCCACCTGGTTAACGGCACGAACAATCTCATCCAGCGTGGTGCCAGGGCCGAACTTGAACATCGGGTGCAGCTCTTGCTGAGCATTGACCTTGGAGCGTGGCACCACAGCCGTCTGGCCATTGGAGAGCGGCCCTGGCTGACTGACAATCGGGTCTTCGGTGATGGTCACCGTCAGGCTGCCGTGAGTCACGGCGGCAGGCGAAACCTTGACGTTCTGACCGATCACGATGGTGCCGGTACGCGAGTTGATGATGACTTTAGCGGCGGTCTGGCCCGGATCGATTTCGAGGTTTTCCAGCACCGACAGATAGTCAACGCGCTGACCCGGATCCAGCGGCGCGGTCACACGAACAGAGCCGCCGTCGAGCGCCTGGGCAACGCCAGGGCCGAGCAGGTCATTGATCTTGTCCACTACGCGCTTTGCGGTAGTGAAGTCCGAACGGTTGAGGTTCAGCGTCAGCGTATTGCCCTGATTGAAGCCGCTCGGCACTGCTCGCTCAACCGATGCACCACCCGGAATACGACCGGACGACGGCACGTTGACGGTGATCTTCGAACCGTCCCGGCCTTCAGCATCAAAGCCGCCGACGACCAGGTTGCCCTGAGCGATTGCATAGACGTTGCCGTCGACACCTTTCATCGGCGTCATCAACAGCGCACCACCGCGCAGGCTTTTCGAGTTACCGATCGACGACACGGTGATATCAACGGTCTGGCCTGGTTTGGCGAACGCGGGCAAGTCTGCGTACACCGCTACTGCCGCGACGTTTTTCAACTGCACGGTACCGGAACCGGTTGGCACCTTGATACCAAACTGGGCCAGCATGTTGTTGAAAGTCTGCAAGGTAAACGGGGTCTGAGTGGTCTGGTCACCCGTGCCATTGAGACCCACGACCAGGCCGTAACCGATCAACTGGTTGGCCCGTACGCCGGAAATACTGGCGATGTCCTTCAAACGCTCGGCATGGGCGCCGAACGCGGTAGACAACAGCAGTGCTGCCGCGAGCAATTGCTTGAGATTGATCATGTTTATCCCGCTATCAGAAAGGGAACAACGGGCTGAGGAAGAACCGGTCAAACCAGCCTGGCTGGCTCGAATCGGCAAATGCACCAGTACCTGAATACGTAATGCGCGCGTCGGCCACACGAGTGGACGAAACGGTGTTGTCAGTCGCAATGTCGTCAGCACGAACCAGACCGGCGATGCGCACCAGTTCGTCACCGGTGTTCAGCGTCATCCACTTCTCGCCGCGAACCGCCAGAATGCCGTTGGGCATGACGTCGGCAACGGTCACCGTGACCGAACCGGTCAAGCTGTTGCTCTGGGCAGCCTTGCCGTCACCGGCAGTGGTGCGTGCGCCGTTGTAGCCAGCGCCGAGACTCAAATCGTTACTGCCAATCGGGTTGTTGGTGGTCAGCCCAGAACCGAACAGCGAGGTCAAACCGATGTTCGCCGTGCTGTTCTTGGAGATGCCCGAGCTTGCAGCCTTGCTGGCGGCCATCCGCTCCGACAAGGTAATAGTGATGATGTCGCCGACCCGGAAGGCCTTGCGGTCGCCATACATGTTCTGCTCGAAACCCGCCTGATAAATCGAGCCGTTGTTCGCTGCAGCAGGCAGCGGCGTACGCGGCATCACCGGCGCGTAATAAGGGTCATTAGGCTTGGCATTAGGCGCAACGCAGCCTGCCAGCAGAGCGATTCCACAGAATGGCACCACCAACACAGAAAACCGCAGAACAGATAGCCGTTTCATGACACTTAAAACCTCGCGGTGTAACTGGCGCCGGGCAGGCGCCGTATCGAATTGAGCGGGTACAGCAACAGGTCAAACAGGTCGATCAAAGCGTTACAGGTTCTGCGTCAGGTTCTGCAGCATCTGGTCAGCCGTCGAGATCACTTTCGAGTTCATCTCGTAAGCACGCTGAGTGGTGATCATGTTGACCAACTCTTCAACGGTGCTGACGTTGGAAGCTTCAAGAGTGTTCTGCAAAGTCGTACCCAGGCCGTTCAGGCCAGGCGTTCCGACTTGCGGCGCACCGCTGGATGCAGTTTCCAGGAACAGGTTGCCACCTTGCGCTTGCAGACCAGCCGGGTTGATGAAGTCAGCCGTCTGGATGTTGCCGATAATCTGTGGCGTTGCAGTCGCACCGGCCAAGGTGATCGAAACAGTACCGTCCTGACCTACGGTGAAGGTCTGGGCGTTCTGCGGTACGACGATGGCGGGTTCCAGCGCATAACCATTGGCGGTCACGATCTGGCCGTTGCCGTCCAGGTGAAACGTACCGTCACGGGTGTAGGCGATGGTGCCGTCAGGCTGCATGATCTGCAGGAAGCCACGACCGTTCACTGCGATATCCAGTGGGTTTTCGGTGGTTTCCAGGCTACCGGCGGTGAAGTTTTTCTGCGTACCGACGATGCGCACACCAGTACCCAGCTGCAGACCGGACGGCAGTTCGCTGTCCTGGGTCGACTGAGCACCCGGCTGACGCTTGATCTGATAGAGCAGGTCCTGGAACTCGGCGCGATCACTTTTAAAACCCGTGGTCGAGACGTTTGCCAGGTTGTTGGAAATGGTCGTCAGGTTCATGTCCTGAGCGGCGAGACCGGTTTTCGCGACATATAGTGCAGGAAGCATTCTTTCTCTCCTCGTGCGTCGGTTTATCGACGCAAGCTGTCAATGGTTAGCCCTGCAAGATGCGCGTGGCGGATTCGTCGTTCTGCTCAGCGGTTTTCATCATCTTGACGTGCAATTCAAATTGGCGGGACAAGGCCAGAACGGAAGTCATTTCTTCCACGGCGTTGACGTTGCTCGCCTGCAAAAAGCCCGACTCGACCTGAACGTTGGCGTCGGCTGGAGCCGCTGCACCGCTCTTCAGGTGGATCAGGCCATCTGGGCCTTTTTCCATGGTTTTCATATCAGGTCTGACGAGCTTGATACGGTCGACCTGAGCCATGACTTGAGCGCTCTCGCCCAGGGAACGAACGCTGATGGTCCCATCAGCGCCGATTTCAATCTGTTGTTGCGGCGGCACGGCGATAGGACCGCCGTTGCCCATGACCGGCAAACCATTGCCAGCCCGAAGCACGCCGACGGCATCGATATTCATGCCTGCACTGCGTGTATAAGCCTCGCCACCATCAGGTGTCTGAACGGCAATCCAGCCATCGCCCTTGACCGCGATGTCGAGATCACGACCGGTCTGGATCATTGCGCCGCCACTGAAGTCAGTACCGGGACGTTCGCTCATCGCGTAGGCACGCGAAGGCTGAACCTCGCCAAACACTGGCATCGAGCGCGCTTGTTCAAGGTCGCGCATGAAGCCGTTTGTCGAGACGTTAGCCAGGTTGTTGGCATGAGCCTTTTGCGCAACGGCGTTTTCAGATGCACCGCTCATCGCGACGTAAAGCAACTTGTCCACAGTCTTCCTCCTCTGACAGACGTTTGCCGTCTGTAGCTGTTCTAACAGGGAGATAGCAATATCCGGACCAACTTGTCGGCGTTGATACAAAGCACTGATTGTTCAGCAAAAACAGGCGTGCTCGTCGTGAGGACTGAAGTACGGGATGGAAATGCGGCGGCGGATTGCCACATTTGCTTCGAGGGGTCGGATGGGCCGCCAAAAAAACTACGCTGTGTGTTTTTGTATGGCGATTTTGTGTACATATCCGTTGTCGCGGTAATGGCTTCTATTGGTTGCGCCCTTACGGCGCCTCACTTTTGATGGAGCGCAAAAGTAAGCAAAACGCTCTTGCCCCACCACTTGGCACCTCGCTGTCGCTCGGTGTACCCGCCCGCAGATCCTGAACCGTGGGCCGCCGCAATGGGCCATCCATGGCCCGGTGCGGCTAACCCGGCGTCCCTGCCGGGTTGCCCACGCTTCAGAATCTGCGTTCGGCCAGCGTGGTTTAACGGGGCGCCCAAGATCAAGATCAAAAGCAGATCAAAAGCAGATCAAAAGCAGGGGTTTCACCTCGGACCGGTAGGAGCGAACTTGTTCGCGAGACGTCAGCACAGCCAACACAGACGTTGTCTGACACACCGCTTCGCAGCCTTCGGCAGCTCTCATCAAACACAAAATAACTAACTGAATTTAAATGCTTTTTCTGTAGGAGTGAGCTTGCTCGCGATAGCGTCAGGCCAGGCGGTAACTTTTCAACAGGTCAACCGTTATCGCGAGCAAGCTCACTCCTACAGGATCCGTGTTTGCTGCGCGACAGCGCTGTGTCAGGGCACAGAGCGATCTCCTACAGGACATCGGCAAGTTCACACAATCAGGTCGGCTGTCAGGCCGCCGCGCTTTTGATTTTGATCTGAGGCGCCCCGTTAAACCACGATGGCCGAACGCAGATTCTGAAGCGTGGGCAACCCGGCAGGACGCCGGGTTAGCCGCATTGGGCCATGGATGGCCCGTTGCGGCGGCCCACGGTTCAGGATCTGCGGGCGGGTACACCGAGCGACAGCGAGGCACCTAGTGGTGGGGTAAAAGCCTTTTGCTTACTTTTGGGCCCAAAAGTGAGGCGCCGTAAGGGCGCAACCAATAGAAGCCATGAACGCGACAACGGATATGTACACAAGACATAAAAGATCTGTAGCCCCCCACACAGTGATAGTCTTACACCCAGCACTTACCCCGAGAGCACCAGCCAACCGACATGAAAGCTCATGCAGGTTTTACCTTGATCCTTGCCGCATCCATTGCATTGGCAAGCATCACTGTACAAGCGAAAAACGCCCGCTATTACCGGTGGCAAGGTGCGGACCGCATCGTCTGCGCGCAAACCAGCCCCGGCGAGGGCTGGAAGCGACTGAACGGCTCCTTTATCAAGTCCGACTGCTCAATCTGATCAGGTCGACTGAATCAACGTCTGCATCAACGTCACCTCGGTTGAAATCGCTTTAGAGTTCGCCTGATAGGCCGTCTGCGCCTGAATCAACTCAATCAACTCATCAGCCAGCGTCACGTTGGAACCCTCCAGCGACTGACCAATGATGACCCCCAGCGTCCCGACACCCGGCTCATCAAAATTGGCAGGCCCGGACGCACGCGTCTCACTCCAGCGCGTGTCACTCTGCGGCTGTAACCCCTGAAGATTAGCGAAACTGGCAAGCATTACCTGACCGACATCACGGGTAAGACCGTTGGTAAAACCCGCCCGCAGCACGCCATCGCGGCCCATGGTCAAACCGCTTAATTTCCCCGAAGGATGTCCATCCACCTGCTGTGCCGAACGATTCGAAGCACCGTTGTGCTGGCGCAACCCCGTCAAATCGATGGCAATACCGCCATCGCTGCCCGCCGCACCGTTGGATACCCAGCTCTCACGACTGGTCCCGCGATCACGAACAATTGCCGGCACCCAGCCCTCGAGCTGCAGGCTATCTGTACCGTTGCCGGTCATTCCCGGCATACCGACCAGCGACTTCAATGAGCCGTCCCGATTGAAAACAACGTTGGCCGTCATAGGCTCTGTGGACTCGGGCGCCTGAGGATTACGGTCATTAATCAACACATGCATCCGCCAGCTGTTAGTCCCGTCCTTGACGAAGTATTTCTTCAACTCGTGCTGATTGCCCTGCCCGTCAAAGATCGCGTTGGCGAATACCCTGCTGTAGGTCTTCAGATTGGTGGGATCGAAGACCGGCACAGGCCGGACCATCACAGGATCGCTGTCATCGAGGGCACTTGCCGCGCCATCGTTCAGGGACAAAGACACCGCCCCGCCATCTGCAGCACCATTGAAAACCCAATTACCGTTCACTTCTTTGGCGGGCCGCCAGCCATGCAGCGAAAACTCGGTGTCCGATACCTTCCGGATATGTTGTGTGTTGCCAGAGTATTGCAGCGTTCCGTTTGCCGCTTTCTCCAACGTGACATGCTGCGGAGCCGTGCTGCCAGGGTCGACGGGATTACGACCATCCACCAATACATACATCGACCATTGATTCTCGTCGGTCTTGACGAAGTACTGCTTGAGCTCGTGATCCACAGGCGGGGCTGGCGCGACGCCTGCGTCCTGAATGGTTCGGCTGGTCATGCGCGTGTAAGTCGCAGGGTTGTCCGGATCAAAGGCAGGCAACTGTGCAAGGGACGGCAGCGACGTATCCAGATTGACTGTTTCGGCAATTTTCGAGGTTGCCTTGGGCTCAATATTGGAAGCATTAATCTTCAGATCACTGCGTACTCCCGTCATGATCTCGCCTCTCTCGTTGGCCGCGTATCCCTGCAAACGCGCGCCTTCGCTGTCGACGATGAAATTGTCGGCATTCTTGAGGAATGCTCCGGCACGCGTATAAGCCAGCGAGCCGCGCTCACTCACTACAAAGAAACCATTGCCCTGGATCCGCATATCCAGGGCACGGCCCGAAGTGGTCATGGTGTCACCCTGGTTGAAGTTCTGCCGCACCTCCGATAAACGCACACCATCACCCGCAGCGTTCTGCCCACTTCCCAAGTGTGAAGACGAATACAACGCGGAAAATTGCGCACGCGAGGATTTAAAGCCAACCGTTCCGGCGTTGGCAATATTATTGCCCGCTACTTCAAGCCGTTTGTTAGCAGCTTTTATTCCACCAATAGCAATATTAAACGACATTGAAACTCCCTTTTACCGTCGACGGCTTTTATTGAGGAGTTTTTATTCTCACATTATCGCGAGTAGGAAATTTCCATAGTCGTTGAGTGACCGATCTGGAAATTAATATTCAAATGTAGGACGCCGTTTATTATTTAACGCCCATAAAAAAGCCCCTTCGAAAAGGGGCTCTTCAAGCAGCGTATACAGCGACGTTTATCACGTCATCTGGATAGTGGTCTGCATGATAGTGCTTTGCGTAGAGATGGTCTTCGCGTTCGCCTGATAGTTACTTTGTGCCTTGATCAGGTTAACCAGCTCCATTGTCAGGTCAACGTTGGAGTCTTCCAGCGCCTGGCCGGAAATTTCGCCCAGCGTACCCGACTGAGGAGCACCGGTAACCGGAACGCCTGAGGCGAAGGTTTCACGCCAGTTGGTACCACCGGCTGGAGACAGACCCTGCACGTTGGCGAAGTTGGTCAGCGAAACCTGACCAATCACCTTGGATTGACCGTTGGTATAACTGGCAAACAGGTTACCGGTAGCGTCAACGCTCATGGAACTGATCTGACCGGTCGCATAACCATCCTGAGACTTGGTGATAGCGCCCGACACAGAAGCCGTTTGAGTAGTCGACAGCATGTCCAGCTGGATACCGCCGACAGCAGCCGCCGCACCGTTATCAACCCAGTTTGGAACCGTCGCAGTGCCCGCGTTGTAAGCCGGATCCCAGTTGGATATCTGGAAGGTACCGTCAGTATTGACCACGACGTTCGCAGTCGACGTCGGCAACGGGTCAGTAATCAGTGCCCCTGCAGAGTCAAAGCTCAATACCGTCTGATCCGGAGTGGTAGCGGTCGCCAGATCAGCGTTGGCAGGGTCACTGATGCTACGGCCATCAATCAGCGAGTACATCGTCCAGGTGTTAGTGCCGGACTTGGCAAAGTATTGGTCCAGGGTGTGCTGGTTCCCCTGCGAGTCATAGATCGCAGTGCTGATAGGGAAATTGTAAGAAGCGGTATTACTCGGATCGAACGGAGTGACAGCAGGCACCGTCGCGGTAGAGTTCATGTTCGACGCGAGCGAGATCTTAGCAGTCGGATTTGGCGCCTGGTTCGAAGAATCGACCCGCAGGTTTTGGGAGACCCCCGTTACCACGTTACCGTTGGCATCAACGTTATAGCCCTGCAGGTTCATGCCGGAACTGTTAACGACGTAACCTTCCTTATCGGTATGAAAAGCGCCTGCGCGAGTGTACAGCTTCTCGCCATTGTTGCTGATCATGAAGAAACCGTTACCGTTAATCGCCAGGTCGAGGCTGTTGGCGGTGCCGGTAGTCAAGGTGCCCTGAGTAAACTGCTGGGACACTGCAGCGGTTCTTACGCCACTGCCAACGTTGGTATTGCCGGAAGTACCGCGAATGGATTGCGCGTACTGATCAGCAAACTCCACACGGGAAGCTTTGAACCCGTTGGTTGCAACGTTGGCAATGTTGTTGCCTGCTACGTCGAGACTTTTATTTGCTGCGTAGAGCCCACTAAGACCGGTATTGAATGACATGTAACACTCCTTCGCCGTCGAGTCGGCTCTAAATTCCGATAGTTTGTACTTTGGACAGCGCGATAGTTTGACCGCCCGCCAGGTTAAGCATCATTTCCCCACCATTGACCCCGGTGGTCACACTGTTGACCGTGGCAGGCAGATACGTGGCGAGACCTGTCGCAGCACCGTCCAGAGAGCCTGAAGCCACAAAGCTGTAGTTGCCGGAAGCGACTTTTTCACCCGCTTCGTTGGTGCCGTCCCAAGTGAAACTTGAGGTACCCGCAGACTGGCTACCCATGTCCACGGTCTTGACCAGATTCATCTGCGCGTCATAAATCTTGACGTTGGTTGTCGTGCTGGAAGAAGGCACAACTACAGAACCCGTCATGCCCTTCGTGGTATCAACCGAGGTTGAACCCGCATTCACAATTACTGAACGGCCTACCAGAGAAGAAGCTTGCAGTGCTTGCGAGGACTGATAGAGGCCAGCAATGCCGTCTACCGTGGTCGTCAGGTTCTGCATGCTTTCCAGGCTGCTGAACTGCGCCAACTGGGCAACGAACTCACCGTTGTCCTGTGGCTCGAGCGGGTTCTGGTTCTTCATCTGAGTAACCAGCAACTGCAGGAAAGCATCTTTGCCCAACGCGTCGTTGGAACTGGTCTTGGTTGCAGTAGGGTTTTGCAGCGTACTTATGAATTTCGCGGATACATCGTTTTCAACGGCCATTTACGCGCCCCTTATCACTGACCGAGGGTCAGGACTTTTTGCATCATGGATTTGGCGGTGTTCATGATTTCCGCGTTGGTCTGGAACGAACGACTGGCGGAAATCATGTCGGCCATTTCTTCAACGACGTTCACGTTCGGGTAGTACACGTACCCATTGCCATCGGCAGACGGATGATTCGGCTCGTAGCGCGCTTCGAGGTTGGAAGCATCTTCAATGATGCCGTTGACCTGTACGCCCTGACCGGCTTCACCTTGATCCTGGAACAGCGAACCGCCGCCCTGCTGGCTTTGCTGGAAAACGGTCGCGAACACCGGGTGACGGGCGCGATAAGTCTGGTCCATGCTCGAAGACACAGTCTCGGCGTTGGCGATGTTACTGGCGGTGGTGTTCAACCGAGTGGTCTGAGCACTCATGCCGCTACCGGCAATGTTGAAGACGTTGGCTAGAGACATGAATTACTCTCCACGAAGAGCTGCAACCAGCCCTTTGAATTTACTGTTGAGCAAAGTGAAGCTGGCCTGGAAACCGACGGAGTTTTCCGCGTAGTTGGCGCCTTCCACCTGAGCATCGACGGTGTTCTGATCCAGCGACGGTGCCGACGGCGTGCGGTACATCAGTGTGCCGTCAGTGTTGCCCATGCCTTCAGCTTCGATATGACGGTTGTTGGTCATATTCATCGCAAACTTGCCGTTGCTGACTTTGTCGCTTTCGGCGGCCAGCACGGAAGAGAAGTCCAGATCACGCGCCTTGTAGTTCGGCGTATCGGCGTTGGTGATGTTGTTAGCCAGGACTTCGGCACGCTGAGCGCGGAAGCTGAGTGCCTTTTCGTGAATGCCTAGCGCTTTATCGAAGCTAATACTCATTTCGGGAAACCTTTACCGGTTGACCAGATTTTCTTGATAGAGACATAGCAATCAGCGTGCCAGTTTAGGAAATGCCCTGTTTCAAAGGGCTGCAGGGCTGAGCGGCAGGAGGGATGACAGAAAAGCGGCAAGTCATTTCCGCTGAGAGCGGCATAAGCGGCAAGGTAAGTGCCGTAAAGTTGCCAGGGTGGAGTCAAATGTGCTGAGTTCTATGGTGTTCTTATCGCGGGCAAGCCTCGCTCCCACAGGCAGAACGCAATCTCATGTGGGAGCGAGGCTTGCCCGCGATAAGAACACCACCGACTCAACAGACCTGACATCAATCAATCGCCACTACCAAAACAAAAAAAGAGACCCTAAGGTCCCTTTCCTGAACAGCACAAGAGCTTACTTCGCCTGGTAAATAATCCCCGGGCTGCATTGCACCATCTGGTAGTGATCCGGCAGACCATTCAGCGCCTCGGACGCACCGAGGAACAGATAGCCGCCCGGCTTGAGCGTGCCGTGAATACGCAGCAGGATGTCTTTCTTCACCTCGGCCGAGAAGTAGATCAGCACGTTGCGGCAAAAGACGATGTCGAACTTGCCGAGGCTCGCATAGCTGTCCAGCAGGTTAAAGGCACGAAACTCGACCCGGCTCTTGATCGGAGCCTTGACCACCCAACGCCCCGGCGACTTGACGTCGAAGTAACGTTGCAAGCGGTCCGGAGACAAACCCCGACCGATTGCCAGGCTGTCGTACTCACCCGACTTGCAGTTGGTGAGCATCAACCCCGACAAGTCAGTGGCAACAATCTGCGCCCCGTTCTTCAACTGCCCGGAATTGCTGCGCTCAAACTCGTCGATGGTCATCGACAGCGAGTACGGTTCCTGACCCGAAGAGCAGGCTGCCGACCAGATGCGCAGACGCTGACCGGGAGCAGCCTTGATCGCTTCGGGCAGCACCTTGTTCTTCATCACCTCGAACGGATAGGTGTCGCGAAACCACAGGGTTTCGTTGGTGGTCATCGCATCCACCACCTGCTCGCGCAAACCGCTGCGTGGCTGTGACTGGATACGCTGAATCAGCTCCCCAAGGGTTTTGATGCCTTGCTGTTCCATCAACTTGTTGAGGCGACTGGAAACCAGGTACTGCTTGTTCTCACCCAAAAGGATGCCACAGGCTTTTTCCAAAAATACCCGGAACTGCTCGAAATCCAAATTACCCGTAGCCAAAATGCCGCCTCTCAAATCATGTAAAACCACCAGGAACGACGTTCCTAGCTGATGTCTGCTGCCTTGATTCTGTCCACAACGCGTGCTGCGAGATCATCAGGCCGGAATTTGGCAAGGAAGTCATCCGCGCCAACTTTCTTCACCATAGCCTGATTGAACACACCTGACAGAGAAGTATGCAAAACGATGTGCAATTTTTGCATCCGAGGGTCATTACGAATCTCGGAGGTAAGCGTGTAGCCGTCCATTTCCGGCATCTCGATGTCGGAAATCATCATCAGGAATTCTTCTTCAGGCTTCTTGCCTTCAGCGACCATCTGCTTGAGGTAATCCAGTGCCTGACGACCGTCGTTGAGCGCAACCACTTCCACGCCAACAGTCTGTAGACAGCGGCTGACCTGTTTGCGCGCCACTGACGAGTCATCGACCGTCAGCACTCGCAGAGAAATGGCTTTGTGATGGGTTTCCTCGTCGATCACACCGACAGACACGGCTTCCGACATCGGTGCCACTTCCGCAAGAATTTTCTCGACGTCGATGATTTCCACCAACTGGTTATCGACCCGCGTCACTGCCGTCAGGTAGTGATCGCGACCCGTTCCCTTGGGTGGCGGATGGATCTCTTCCCAGTTCATGTTCACGATGCGCTCAACCGAGTCCACCAGAAAACCCTGAACCTTGGTGTTGTACTCAGTGATGATCACGAACGCGTTATCAATCGACATCTGTCCTGGCAAACCGGTTGCCATGGCGAGATCGAGAATCGGGATCGTCCCGCCACGAATGTTGGCAACGCCGCGCACAATCCGACTGGATTTGGGCATCACAGTGAGCTTGGGGCATTGCAGCACCTCCTTCACCTTGAAGACGTTGATCCCATAAAGCTGTTTGCCATTGAGACGGAACAACAAGAGCTCAAGGCGATTCTGCCCAACCAGCTGTGTTCGCTGGTTCACTGAATCCATTACACCGGCCATGCTGCGACTCCCCTATCAAAGTAACCATCGCCACAGCACCTGGTCAGGTAAGCGGCACGGGCCTTGCTTTTCATACGTCATGAATGCAAAAACGACAATTTCCCGACACGCCATCTTCAAGAACCGCATCTTGCTCTGTTCGCTGGCTTTGCTGTGTCTTTCTGCCTTGGTGAATACCAGCCGGGCAGACAGTTTCACATTGCCTGAACAACTTATCGGCGTCACTCAGGGGTTTCTTGAATTCACAGTTGAAGACTATTTGGCGACTGCCCAGATCGAAGGGCGGTATGAAATTGAAGTGCGTCAATTGGACCCGCGTCTGCGCATGCCTTTTTGCGACAAGGAATTGACAGCAAGCCTGGAAAGCCCGCGCCCCGTAGGCCGCGTGACTACCCGGGTCCGCTGCGAGGGCTCGTCGCCCTGGACGGTGTTTGTGCCCGCCCAGGTGCGGTTATTCCGCAATGTGGTGACTGCCGTTCGTCCACTCAAGCGTGACGCGGTAGTTACCGAGCAGGACATCGCCATGCGCGAGCGCGACATCGGTTTGCTGGGTCAGGGATTTCTATCTGCCGAAGATCAGGCGATAGGACAGAAGATCCTCCGACCAATGGTCATCGATCAAATCATTGCACCCAACTTTCTGGAACAGCCCCAGATGGTTAAAAAGGGTGATCAGGTGGTGATCACCGCTCGCAGCGGCTCCATCTCCGTGCGGATGCCGGGCGAAGCGTTGTCTGACGGGACGTTCAACGAACAGATACGGGTCAAGAATCTAAACTCGAAGCGCATCATAAAGGCCAACATTACCGGGCCTGGACAGGTGGAGGCCCCTATGTGATCAGCAATGCGGCGCGATAGAACACTGGCGTGAAACGCTTGTTTTTCCTAGACTGCGAAACAACTTCTGCGGTTCGAGGTCCATTGGCTGCGCAAAACGCAAATGGATTTCACTTAGCAGGCTAAAGTTTTTTTGCATTTGGTCGAAACCATGGCAAGCGTCCAATTACCCAGAGGTTTTTATCATGGTCATTGACTTCAACAGACTGAACAGCGGCAACGCGGTTAGCGGCACTACACGTACCAACAGCGTTAAAGAAACAGGCAAGACAGAAGCAGCGGTTAAAACCGGCGCACTGGAAAAAACCGCCAGCACCGGCGAATCCGTAAAACTGAGCAGTGAGTCTCAACAGTTGCAAAAGATCACTGACAAGCTGGGCGAACTGCCGACCGTCAACAGCGCCCGCGTGGCGGAGTTGAAACAAGCGATCGCAGACGGCAGCTATAAAGTGGACAGCAACCGTGTAGCCAGCAAGCTGCTTAATTTCGAAGCTTCGCGCTAGCCCAATGCTCGCGCGGTATCTTCTGGACGCTTAAAAACCAGAGCATGCGATGCAAGACACTACTTTGCTCCAACTGATGACCGACGACATGGTCCCGGCCCAGCAATTGCTGGAAATACTGCAGGCAGAATCCCTTGCCCTGATCGGCCGCGACATGGTCGAGATGGAGCACGTTCTGGCTAAAAAGCAGGCGCTGGTGGTATTGCTCGAACAGCATGGCCGCAAACGCAGCCAGATCCTTAGTGGGTTAGGACTGAGTCCGGACCGCAAGGGGCTGAGCGCGCTTGCTGCCAGCTCATCGCTGGGCGAACAGTTGATCAAGGCAGGCGACGAGTTGAGCGCAGTGATTACTCAGTGCCAGCTCGTCAACACACAGAATGGCAGTTCTATCGTTATGCAGCAGGCTTCTACTGCGCATCAACTGCGGATACTGACCGGTGACATGCCCACGTTGTATGACAATCGTGGGTCGACATCGGGCCGTGCAAAACCACGGCCGTTAAGCCAAGCGTAGTTTTCTGTATCAAGGCGCTTTGCATGCTGGCAAGATGCCTGCAATTGCATTGCTGTCGTATTTTGCCTGGAGATGGAAAAAAGTGAATGGCTCAAGCGCGGACGATGCTCCGCAGCCCCCAAAGGTACTGAATACGCCTTTGGAAATTGCCGCCAATTTGCGGCTGCTACTTGAAAGTCATGATCCCCTGATCATCACTTTTCATGAGCGCACACAACGTTTTCAAAGTTATTTGATTGAGGTCGACCGCGAAAGCGATGTCATTGCCCTCGATGAAATGATCCCCCGTGACGGCGAAAAATTCCTCGCCAACGGCGAAGCTTACCGGGTCGAAGGCTTTCATGACGGCGTACGCATCGCCTGGGAAAGCAACAACCAGATGACCATTCATGAAGTCAACGGCGAACGTTTCTACCGCGGTCCGTTGCCAACTGAAGTTATCTATCACCAGCGTCGTAACGCGTTCCGTGCAGCACTGAAACTGGCCCAACTGGTCAGCATCGAGATGGGCGGCGACCGACTCAAATTCCCTTTAAGCGGCAAATTGCTGGATATCTCGGCGACGGGTTGCAAGCTTCGCTTTGAGGGCGATGTTTCAGAACGCATGCAGCTGGGCCAGGTGTATGAGCGTTTCGTTGCTCAACTGCCGTTCGGCACCATGACCGCCCCGGTTGAATTGCGTTACCTGCACTTCGAAGAAAGGGTCAATACCACCTTCGCCGGGATCCGTTTTCATAACATGAGCGGGCTGGTGCAGCGTCAGGTTGAACGTTTTGTGTACCAACTGCAGCGTGAAGCCCGTCGCTTCGACAAGGACGACGACTTCTGACAGCTGTCTTTGGCTGTTAAAAAAGGCGATTGCGCGGTGAGCGTAATCGCCTTTTTTGTTCATCCTGCCTGCAGTGACGCGGAACCTGTAGGGGTCGCCACGGTGTCCTTAACACCACGCTGTCGCGCAACAGACACAGGAACTGTAGGAGTGAGCTTGCTCGCGATGGCGTCAGGCCAGACGGTAATTTCCAACAGGTATACCGTTATCGCGAGCAAGCTCACTCCTACAGGGTCCGTGTGCCGCGAGACAGCGCGTGTCGGGGACACCGGGCTCCTACAGGAAATGCATTTCGATTTAGTAATTTTACATAGTGTTCACGAGCCTAAGGCCGGTTGATCTCCTCATCCTGCACAACCCCATCGGCCTCCCCTTCAGTCCTGGCCTCAACCGGCGCTTCAACCTCAGGCGCCGGTTCAACCACCGGTTCAACCGTGGTCTGCATCTGGTCCTGAACCACCTGCTCATCAACCCGCGGGTCAAGCGCAACCACCAGTGGCGAACTGGACATGCTGTCCGGCATCGCGACGTGGTGCAGTGGCGCGTCGTCCACCTGGTGCAGGTGAGTCACGGCTTTAGGTCGGATCAGGAACACCAGCGCCAGTGAAGTCAGGCAGACGAAGGCATAAAGCATATTGCTGCCTAGCGCCTTCATCAGCGCACCTGCCGCCAGCGGACCAATACTGGCGCCAATGCCGAAAGTCATCAGCAACATTGCCGTCAGCGACACCCGGCGCTCACCTTCCACGTGGTCGTTGGCGAACGCGACGGCCAGCGGGTAAAGGCTGAATTGAATCAACGACACAATGAAGCCGACGACAAACAACACCTCCAGCGGCATGCTGGGCAGGATTGCCAAAGGCAACGCCACGACCGTCAGGACGCCGGCAAAAGCTCGCATCAGTTGAGCACGATCATAACGGTCAGAAAGAAGCCCCAGTGGCCACTGAACCAGCAGGCCGGCCAGAATACAGCAAGCCATGAACATACCGACATGCTCGGTCGACAGGCCCTGTTGCGCTGCATACAGAGGCGCCAGACCATAGAAAGCACCGACGATAAGCCCCGCCCCCAATACGGTTGTCAGCGACTGCGGAACCCGACTGATAAAGAAGCGGGGCTCCAAAGGCGCGGGATGCAGGGGTGCCGGGTGAATGCTGCGGGTCATCGCCACAGGGACGAGACACAAGGCAAAACACATCGCCACCAACATCAACAGCTCTGGCCCCAATCCGGGGTGGACCACCAGAATCATCTGACCCAGCACCAAACCCAGGTAGGACGCGATCATGTAGCCACTGAAGACCATGCCACGCTGCTTGGGAGCTGCCTGCTCATTCAGCCAGCTCTCGATCACCATGTATTGGCACATCATGCCCAGGCCCACGATCATCCGCAGGAATAGCCAGGCTGGCAGCCAGTCAATCAGGCCAAGGCCCAATACCGCTGCCCCGACAATACCCGCACAGGTGGCATAGGCACGAATATGCCCGACACGACCGATCAGGCGATGCCCGACCTTGCCACCCAGCACCAGCCCCACGTAGTTGGCGGCCATCAGCGCACCGATCCACAGGCCATCGACCTGGTCAGCGGACAATCGCAAGGCAAGGTACGTACTCAGAAGACCGGAGCCGGTCAACATCATCAGGGAGGCAAAATACAGACCCTGAAAGGACTTCCAGATTTGGCGCATCGACTTTCCAAAAATTAGGAGCCGCCGAAATGGACGGCTCCTGAAACACGATTCTTAAGCCTGGGCAGCCAGAATGCGCCGTTCCCAGGGGGTGATTTCATCAAAAAAGCTGGTCAGTTCCAGGGTCTTCGATGCGATGTAGCCTTCGATGAACTCAACGCCAAACAGTTCCTTGGCCAACTGACTGCGTTTCAGACGCTCCAGAGCGGCATGCAAGGTACATGGCAATGACAATTCATCCGGCACATGGATGTCGCCCTGGGTCGGGGCCGTCGGCTCCAGTTGCTGATCGATACCATGAAGCCCCGCTGCCAGACTTGCAGCTATCGCCAGATAAGGGTTGGCATCAGCCCCCGGCAGCCGGTTTTCAACGCGTCTGGCTGCCGGTCCACTGGCCGGAATACGTAATCCCGCCGACCGATTGTCATGTGACCAGCAGGCGTTATTCGGCGACGCAAACGGATGACACAAGCGCTGATATGAGTTCACATTCGGGGCAAACAGCGCCGTGAAGTCAGCCATGCAGGCTTGCTGACCGGCAATGAACTGCCGAAACAGCGCCGTTGGCTCGCCCTGCTCATCGCTAAACACATTCGCGCCAGTGACCGAGTCAACCACACTCTGATGAATATGCATCGAACTGCCCGCCGTATGCGCCAGCGGTTTTGCCATGCACACCACGATCAAACCATGCTTGAGCGCCACTTCCTTTAGCAAGTGCTTGAACAGCAGCGTCTGATCGGCGAGCAGCAGCGGATCGCCGTGAAGCAGATTGATCTCGAACTGGCTGACACCCATTTCATGCATGAAGGTGTCACGGGGCAGCCCCAGTGCAGCCATGCATTTATAGACTTCGCTGAAGAACGGCCGCAGACCATTGTTGGAACTGACACTGAACGCTGAGTACCCTTCCTCGCGACGGCCATCGATTCCGGCTGGCGGCTGAAAAGGCCTGGCCGGATCGGGATTTGGCGCAAAGACAAAAAACTCCAGCTCGGTAGCAACCACCGGTGCCAGTCCACGCTCGGCGTAACGAGCGATCACTGCCTTGAGCAAGCTTCGGGTAGACAGGTTACAGGCGCCACCGCCCAGCTCTTCGGTATCACAAATCACCAGCGCGCGAGGCTCGACACTCCACGGCAAGCGATGGATCTGCTGCGCATCGGGGATCATTGCCACATCACCGTCATCGCTGCCGTAAAAACGCGAAGGCGGATACCCGCCCATGATGCATTGCAACAGAACACCCCGGGCCATCTGCAAGCGCCGACCTTCAAGGAAGCCTTCGGCAGTCATCACTTTGCCGCGGGGTATTCCATTTAAATCAGGGGTGATGCATTCAACTTCATCAATGCCCGTCAATCGCTGTGCGAGCGTTTTGTGGCCATCGCTGGTCATGACTCGAATCCTTCCTTTTTCTTACGGAGCGCTCCGTAGCTGGACGTACAAAATACGCATCACGTGTGGAGACTTTCAAGTATCAGAGGCTGATCAGCAGCAGGAGCGACCCGAACAGCTGAAAAAAACCCACCGTTTAAGGTGGGCTAATGAGTGCGCCGGAGTCTCCGGCCGATGTTGGAGAGCTCAGTAAGCGACGACTACGGCAGGTAGATCCGAAACAGCCCGCCCCCTAAAGCACCGCCATTAGCCAGCTCAATCCGCCCATGCACTCCATTACGCTGATGCTGCTCAGCAATACGAGCGGCGAAGTAAAGTCCGAGGCCGGTGCTGCCGCTGGCCTGGTTGATACCCAGTGCGTAATCAGCCTGCTTCTCAAGCATGCTTGCGGAAAAGCCGGCACCGTCGTCATTGATCGCGATGCAGAGTTGCCCGTCCTCTTCGCTGACGGTGATGGCGATGGTCTTGCGGGCATAACGAATGGCGTTGATGGTGACGTTACCCACCACCGTGCCGATCAATTCGCGGTCGAAGAAACCCAGGGGGATGAGCGCATCGACTTCGCAGGTCGCCACGATACCGCGACTGTTCAACACCTCTTGATGATGGGCCAGTTGCCCTTCGATGAAGTCGTCCATCTCATGGTAGTCAGGGCGCAGGGGCAGCTGATTGACGTCCAGCTTGTAGAGACCGAGTAACTGCACGAGCATGCCGTTGAGCCGGGCAAACTCGTACTCGATCACTCCATGTTCCGGGGTGTCTCGCTGCTCGTCGGTCAACTTCGCCAGCCATCGGTTGTGAGACTGACCCAGTGTCGACAGGGAGTTCTTCATATCATGTACCGTCGACGCAATGACCATGGAAAAATCCATACTCGTTTCGTTTTCGCTCATGCTCCAAATGCCTTGCTCTGCAGTTTTTGATAACGCTCGAAACGCGGGTCACTCTCCGGCATCTTGCCAACCATTTTCAGGCAGGCGCGACACTCTTCCAGTTTCGCTGCGTCAGGTGCTGTCGCCATGGAATGGAGCAATGCCTGCGCCAGGTTCAAGGCGATACTGATGTTCTTGGCTTGCAGTGCCAGAGCGCGACGGAAAAAATCCTGCGCATCGTTGAGATTACCGGCCTTGTAGGTGCGCACGCCCTGAACGTTGAGCTCGATGGCGGCTTTGTTGGCACCGAGGATCGTGGGGTCATCCGTCTGTTTGGCGATGCTTTGCATCACCTGCGGGTCATCACCGTAAATCTCGGCGCAGCTTTTCAACACGCCCGCCCCCGCCTCTTCATGCCCAAGACTCTGCAATTGCGAAGCAACGGCCAACGCGGCATCAGCACTCAGGAACTGGTCCATGCTCTGCAAGCGACCCATCGCATCCGCAGTCAGCTTGGCCGCCATCTCAGGATCGGAGTGCTTGACGCTGGCGGCCTTCATCAACCGCGTACGCACCTGCAGCCCCTGGTCGGCACCGTTTTCCTTGGCGACGTCACTCAGCGTCTGATTGATCTCGACACGAGCACGCGCATCCAGGCCTTGATCACCACCGCGACTGATCAATGCCTGAGCGAAACCAAGATTGGTTTCCGGATTCTTGAAACGCGAAAACTGACCTTGGTTGACCGCTTGGCGAAAGGCCTTGGAAGCGCCGTCAAAATCGTTGTTGTCCAGCGCCAGCTTGCCGAGCAATGTTTGTCGGCGCACTGCCAGTGGAGAAATCTTGACAGCGTCTTCCAGCACTTTCTGGGCACGCACAACATCACCACGTGCAACCAGCGCCTCGGCCAAGCCATCGTAAAGGGTTGGCATACCGGGAAAGGCTTTTATGGCCGCATCAAAAACGGCCTGGGCATCGGCGTGCTTGTTGCGCTTGAGCAATAGATTGCCGAGGGCCGCGTAAGCCCAAGGGGCCGGGCGATCAGCCAGAATCGACTTGAGGAATGCTTCAAGGGGTTCAAACTGTTTGAGGTCGCGCAGCGCGTCCGCCTTGTACCGCAGACACAGCGGTGCGTAGCGCGGGTCCTGCTTGGTCAGGGCCACGCACGCGGCGAGCACTTCGGCAGGCTTGCCGCGATCCAGCGCTTGCAGGATTGGCTTGAGTACGCCCTTGCGCTGCACCAGTTTTTCAAGACGCTGCGCCAGGCCTGCCCGGTTGAAAGGCTTGGTCAGATAAGCATCCGGCTCCCATTCCAGCGCACTCATTACCATGGCCTGGCTGTTTTCCGCCGTGACCATGACAAATACGCTTTCGTGGCTCAACAACCGGTCGACCATCAGGTCTTCGAGCACATGCTGGCCGTTTTTCTTGCCGTCACCGAGATTGAAGTCATGCAGAACAAAATCGTAGCGCTTCTGCGAACACATCTTCAGCGCCTGCTCTCCGGTGTCGGCGGTGTCGACATCCCTCACCCCCAATTCACGCAGCATAGAGCGCACCGAGCTGCGGAAGTCGGAGAAGTCGTCGACGATCAGAAAACTTTTTTGGTTGTACGCCAGCATCAGGGATCCTGTCAGGGAAGAAAGAAGATGAGCCCAAAGGCAAACATATAGACGGGTCCAGCTTCGCTGCCCATTTTTGGCGTGCAATTACCAGTAAATAGCATTACGCCATCACGCACATTCTACATCAAAGCCCTGCTCCAGAGCTCTGAACGGCACCTTGCGGCCCTGCCCGGTTCACGTACATCACCACCGCGTGAAATCAAACGGGCCATCGCCGATATGACGTTTATCGGCACCCTGCCAGTTTTCTAGAGCCTGAATAATGGTCGGTGACTGTGTTTTGATAGGCGCTCTGTGGGAGTCCGAAATAGAACTGCAAAACGGGAAAACTCACAAAGTAAGTTTCTGTAGGAGCGCACGAGCAACGCGAGGCCGCGATTGCGGTGTGTCAGACAGAACGCCATCGCGGCCTCGCGTTGCTTGTGCGCTCCTACAGGACCACCGTTTACTGAGCGACTTGAGCATCAAAAGCAAGGAATTCGAAAAAACCTGCGTATCCCCTGTCCCTTTTTTTCGCCTCACCGGTCATCACAGGTAAGTGAACAAATATGAGAGCCTACCTCCATGTCCCCAGCGTCGCCTTTTCGTTTGCGCCCCTTGCTGCATTTCAGCCTTTTGCTGACTTTGAGTTCCAGTCCTCTCTTCATTTCGTCCAGTTGGGCCGAGGGTGCAGACCGTCGCACTTACGAGGTGCCCGCAGGCAGTCTGGGCGCGGCGCTTACCCGCTTTGCCGGTCAGGCTGGCGTCAACCTGTCGGTGGACCCAGCCCTGGTAAGTGGTCGTAACAGCGCCGGACTGTCTGGCGATTATGCGGTGGAAGAAGGCTTCTCACGCTTGCTGCAAGGTTCCGGCCTGCAACTGGTGTCGGTGGCGGATCATGCCTACACCCTGATCCCGGCGCCGGAAGGCAGCAGTAGCCTGCAACTGGCGCCGACATCGATCCTTGGTGCAACAGGCTCGACAGACGGTCAGGCTTACGCCGGAGGCCAGGTAGCTCGCCGCGGATCGCAGGGCCTGCTTGGCTCACGGGATTTCATGGACACGCCTTTCAGCATGACCACCTACACCAGCAAGACGGTCAAGGATCAACAGGCCAGAACCCTGGGCGACCTGGTCGCCAGCGATCCTTCGGTACGTGCGACCAACCCCGCAGGCGGGCGTTACGAACAGTTCACCATCCGCGGCTTGAGCCTGTTCAACAGCGACGTTTCCTATAACGGTCTGTACGGCATTTTGCCGACCTATACGATCGACATGGAAATGGCTGACCGGGTGGACATCCTTAAAGGCCCGAGTCAGCTGGTCAACGGCATATCACCGCGAGGCAGCGTAGGTGGCGGCATCAACGTGGTGCCCAAGCGCGCCACGGACAAGCCCATCACCGAGCTCACCGGCAGCTACGCCTCCAATAACCAGCTGGGAACCGCCATCGACGTCGGCCGCCGGTTTGGTGACGAAGGCAAGTTCGGCATCCGCTTCAACGGCGTCAAGCAATCAGGCGACACCGAATGGGACCACCAGAGCGTCGACCGGGAGATGGCGGTGCTCGGTCTGGATTTCCGTGGCGAACGCCTGCGTCTTTCGACGGACATCGGGCACACCGAACGTGACACCGATGCCCCCCAGGAACGCGTACAGATCGGTGCCAACGCGCAAGTACCCAACGCCAACGACGTGCGTCGCAACTACGCGCAAGCCTGGAGCCAGGCGCGCACCCGAGATACCTTTGGTGCTGTGAACGCCGAGTATGACGTCAGCGACTCAGTCATGGTGTATGGCGGCGTGGGCGCGCGTAAAAGTAACCACGACTTTCTCCGTCATGCGGTTTCAATCACCAATGATGCGGGCGATTTCAGCGTCCAGCCCCGTGACTTCACCCGTGATGAAAATGTCCGAACTGCCACTGCAGGCGTGCGCAACTGGTTCCAGACCGGTCCTGTGAGCCATGAAGTCAATCTGGCCGCCAGTTACTTCTACATGGACTTCGAAAATGGCGGGGCACGGTACGCCGCATCCCCGAGCAACCTGTTCGATCCAGTAGACACGCCAACGCCCAGCAATCCCACACGGCAAGATGCAAAGGTTTACACAGAGAGTCGCTACAACAGCGTGGCCTTGTCCGACACCCTGGGCTTTTTCGATGACCGCCTGCTGCTGACACTGGGTGCCCGCTGGCAACGAGTCGAGGTCGATGACTGGAGCGATAACGTCAAAGGTGATACGGGCTATAACGAAGAGAAGATCTCACCATCGGGCGGCATCCTCTACAAAGTGACCGATCAACTGTCGGTGTATGCCAATTACATGGAAGGCCTGAGCCAAGGCAAGATTGCTCCTTCTACCGCAAGTAACGCAGACGACATCTTTCCGCCCTTCCTCAGCCGACAGGTTGAGGTGGGCACCAAATACGACCTGGGCACCTTCGCTTTCACCGCCAGCGTCTTCAGAATCAAACAGCCGGCTTACGAAAGGAACGAGATCTCCACCCGCTTTGGTCCAAACGGCAAGCGTGAAAACACCGGCGTCGAACTCACCCTGTTCGGCGAGCCACTTGAAGGCGTCCGCCTGCTGGGCGGCGTGATGTACATCGACAGCGAACTGACTGGCACAGTCAACGGCACCTTCGACGGCAAACGCGCCCCCGCCACACCTGAATACAACGTCAATCTGGGGGCCGAGTGGGACGTGCCAAATGTTAAAGGCCTGACCCTGACCGGCCGCGGCATTTACTCCAGCTCCCAGTACCTGAACCAGGCCAACACTAAGGAAATCGACTCGTGGGAGCGGTTCGACGTAGGCGCACGCTATGCGTTCAAGGTTGACGACAAGGACGTAACCCTGCGCGCTAACATCGAAAACGTTATGGATAAACGCTTCTGGAGTTCGGCAGGTGCGTCGGATGACAGCGAGCCAGGTCTGACGCTTTCTACGCCACGGACTTATCTGGTTTCGGCAACGATCGGGTTTTAAGCGCTAATGGATGAGCAGCGCCCAAGGACGGGCGCACCCTGCTCGCCTCTTCTCCAACGGTGCAATGCCGTGCAGGAACCTGAGTGACCGGTATCGGGTCGCATGCAAAGTTGCTTTATTCACGCGTCCCCCTCCCCCCGTAGGAGCGCACGAGCACCGCGAGGCCGCGATAGCGGTTTTTCAGGCAGATCGCTATCGCGGCCTCGCGGTGCTCGTGCGCTCCTACAGACTGATTCCAATCGCATGTTGATGACAGGAGCTTTCAACCTGAACCCCGTAACCCCGGATGGCCGTTATTTCATTGTCAAAGGGCAACTGTGGCGCTGTTCCAATCCTGCACTGGATGAGAATGAGCGCCAGCGCCTGGTGAAAGACCTGATGGCCGCACGCTGCTCCGTCAAGGCAGCAAAGGCGTCGGGTGATCCTGATGAGATGACGGCGGCGAGATCAGCCGTTCAGTCGGCGAAAGTGGCCTTGGGGGAACGTGGGCCGGTGTGGTGGAAGGACGGTGCACCGGACTTCAACAGGCACAAGGTCGTCAATACACCGTACGCGGAGTGGTATCGGTCGCTGGGAGACGTCACTTCTTAGCACCAGGAAATAGTGGTAGCCCGATAGACGCCGGTTTTCAGAAGAAAAAGGAGACCAGGAGACTGCAAGAAGCTTTGAGTCAGATGGTGTCCCAGGGCAGGTTCGAACTGCCAACCTTCCCCTTAGGAGGGGGATGCTCTATCCAATTGAGCTACTGAGACGCAGTGGCCAGCACACAGAACTGTGCCAGCGAGGACGGCGTGCATGTTAACGACACATGACCATTTTGTCATGTCGTCTTTGGCTTACACGGCTGTGGTCCATATCCGTTTAATTTGCCCGAAATCTGCACGGTCATGCATTTTGCAACGCTCCATATGGCCATCATTGCAAAACGCATGCAAACACCCTCCTGCAGACATTTCAAGCTATTGATTTATAAGGGTTTTATTAGCAATCAAAGTTGGCATGCAGACTGCACTATTACTGACGGTAGAGACCCTTCCTTAAGAAAGTTCCATCGGAGGTAAATGAAAATGAACATCACCCTTTCAGTGTTGAACGCTGCAGCGCTGGTTGCACTGGTGGCTTTTCATTTTCAGGACGATGGTAAAGCAGAGCAAACCGCGCTGCAGACTCAGCCGCACCACCTGCTGCGCCAGGCACCGCAGCTGGCGGTCATGACTGATCGCAGCAACAAGCCTCAAGCTGTGACGCTTGCCAATGACGGCGATTCCCAAGCCTCTGGCTCAGCAAATCTGAGAACTGAGCCTCGCTGGGTTTTCTGAAGTCTTCCACGCCTCCGTGATGCAACGAATAATCGAAAAGAGAACCGCCATGTCCAAGTCCGCTGTGTCATTCATCCTCCTTGCCTTGCTGGCTGTAGCTGTTGACTTTCAGTTGCCTGCAACGGCTGAAGGGCTGAGTAGTGCTGCAAAGATCGCTGCTGGTGTGTTTTCGGTTCTGTTTGTTGTCGCTCTGATCCTCGGTCGCCGTTTCAAATTCGACCCGGTACTTCGTTAACTGCAACCCCCTCCTCTGCGGATCCATCATTTGCGATCCAGCGAAGCGTCAAGCGCGGGACTGGCGGGCTACCCGTCACGTCTGTCGGCCAGCATTCGTATTCCACTGGCAACCTTCTAAGCTGACAAATAGCCATCACGGCAGTCATGGGCTCGTAAAAGGTACGAATTCGCACCTTACAGATGAGCGGATGCTTTAGGGCTTTGCTAATTCGCTCGCAATTCTGATAATTGGTGCTGGCTAATCGCCTTTATCTGAGTCAATATTTGTCACAGAATTGACGCCAAGGATATGGCAGATTGGGGCATGATGCTGGCCTCTTGAGAACACGGTTGAACATTTCGCCAAAAGGGCTGTCACAGATTGACATCCATGCGGCGACTTGCAAGAACCGCTCCCCCTGAACTAACCGGTTAAATATATGAGCCCTATGAAACAGGCTACTTATTCCAGCCGCACGGCTGACAAGTTCGTCGTACGTCTACCAGACGGCATGCGTAATCGTGTGCAAGAGGTAGCTAAAAACCACCATCGCAGCATGAACTCAGAAATCATTGCTCGCCTCGAACAAAGCTTGATTCAGGAAGGTGCACTGGGCGACGAACCTAGCCTGCGCCTCGACAGTCCTGAGCTGTCCCTGCATGAACGTGAATTGCTGCAACGCTTTCGTCAATTGTCCCACCGTCAGCAGAACGCACTGGTGTCACTGATTGCACACGACACTGAGCTGGCTGCAGACAACGAAGACTGATCGCAAGATCAAGTTTTTCAAGCCAGCGTAATTGCTGGCTTTTTTTATTCGCGGATTTTTATTGTTTAGTTATTTGTAGTACCACCTTGTAAGACATATCCTCGAACCATAAAAAAACCGCCTGCGAGGGCGGTTTTTTTATGCAGCTAAAACAACTAAAGCAGGAAGATGGTGGCCAGCCCCAGGAAGATGAAGAAGCCACCACTGTCGGTGACTGCTGTGATCATGACGCTCGCCCCCATTGCCGGGTCTCGGCCGAGCTTGGACAGCGCCATAGGGATCGTGACCCCCATCAGAGCTGCCAGCAGCAGATTGAGTGTCATGGCCGCTGTCATCACGACACCCAGCGACCAGCTGCCATAGAGCAGATACGCCACGACCCCAATCACCCCACCCCACACGACACCGTTGATAAGCCCCACCGCCAGCTCTTTGCGCAGCAGGCGCTTGGTGTTGCCGGTATTGACCTGGTCGAGCGCCATGGCCCGCACGATCATTGTGATGGTCTGATTACCAGAGTTACCGCCAATCCCGGCCACAATCGGCATCAAGGCTGCCAGCGCGACCAGCTTCTCGATAGAGCCTTCGAACAAGCCAATCACACGCGAAGCCAGGAATGCAGTGATCAGGTTGATTGCCAGCCACGCCCAACGGTTATGCAGTGAGCGCCAGACGGAAGCAAAGATGTCTTCCTCTTCACGCAAACCGGCCATGTTGAGGACTTCGGTTTCGCTCTCTTCACGAATGAGGTCAACCATTTCGTCGATGGTCAGACGGCCGATCAGCTTGCCGTTCTTGTCCACCACCGGCGAGGAGATAAGGTCGTAACGCTCGAACGCCTGAGCGGCCTCGTAGGCATCACCATCCGGGTGAAAACTCACCGGATCATTGGCCATGACCTCCGACACCTGCTTCTCAGGGTCATTGACCAGAAGGCGCTTGATGGGCAGCACGCCCTTGAGCACGCCGTCGTAATCGACTACGAATAACTTGTCGGTGTGCCCCGGCAGCTCTTTCAGACGACGCAGGTAGCGCAGAACGACTTCAAGGCTCACATCCTCACGGATCGTGACCATCTCGAAGTCCATCAGCGCGCCGACTTGCTCTTCATCGTACGACAGCGCAGAACGCACACGCTCACGCTGCTGAGTGTCCAGAGCTTCCATCAGCTCATGGACAACATCCCGGGGCAGCTCGGGGGCAATGTCCGCCAGTTCGTCGGCGTCCATTTCCTTGGCGGCAGCCAGAAGCTCGTGATCGTCCATGTCGGCGATCAGCGTTTCCCGAACGGAATCGGATACTTCGAGGAGGATGTCGCCATCGCGGTCCGCCTTGACCAACTGCCAGACCGTCAGACGATCTTCGAGAGGCAATGCTTCCAGGATGTAGGCGACGTCGGCAGAGTGAAGATCTTCGAGCTTGCGTTGCAGCTCGACCAGGTTCTGCCGGTGAACCAGATTTTCTACACGGTCTTGATTCTGACCTTCCTGACGATGAGTCAGGTCTTCAACAATACGCTGGCGCTGCAGGAGCTCGATAACCTGAGCCAGACGATCCTGCAAACTATCCTGCGTTTTTTTTACTTCGATTTCGGACATAGGCGAACTCCACTCCCAGCAGCGGAGCACGCCGGGAGATCAATCAGTTAATGCATGATTGCTTAAAGAAACTGTTGAGTAACTACTGGGTAAGTCCATGGAGGTTTTCCACAAGCCCCGGCGGGGCTGACGGGCGCAATCATACACCGCTTGACCACATTGCACGCTACAAAATTCTGGCCAGAACAAGCGCTTGCAACACAAACTTCATAATCTGCGCGGCAATAGACCTTCGACGACACATCCCGCCAAGAAAACACCTGCCCGGCCAAATGACCTTGACTAGTCTTTTGCGACATCCGTCACGGAAGACCCCAGATGAACCAAACGCACGCCCGCCTTCTAGGCCTCGCCCTGCTATGCTCTTCAACCTTGCTGCAAGCATCGAGCGTTCTGCGCTGCGAAGACGCTACCGGCAACATCACCTTCACCACCCTGGGCTGCCCAAGCGGAGAGGACGTACAGTGGCAAGACGCTTACAACGCGCCGCCCGGCTCGGTTACGCCGTTGCTTCCCGGCGCTGAACAGCAGGACAGATCCGGTAGAAGATCAGCACAAGCCGCTCAATCAAAAGCTGCTCAATCAGAAGAATTGGTAATAGTCGGTCAGCGTGACGACGGATGCGGCAACCGCCTGAGCCCCGAGCAACGTCGACGGGCGATCATCAATCAGCAGACGCCACCCGGCATGACGCGCAAGGACGTAGAAAGCTTGCTGGGCAGACCCGACAAGGTCTCAAGCAGAAATGGCGAGACGCGATACGTGTATAACGAGAAGAAAGGCCGCAGTAGCCAGGTCACATTCGACGAGCACGACTGCGTAAAAGGCAAACGCTAGAAAGCAAAAAGCCCGTATCAGACGATACGGGCTTTTTGGTGTTTGGTGCACTCGACAGGATTCGAACCTGTGACCGCTCGGTTCGTAGCCGAGTACTCTATCCAGCTGAGCTACGAGTGCATTAGCGCTTGATAAACCAGATCACCGCTGGTTACAACAAAGTCACCTGCATTACTGCAAACAACTCTTAAATGGTGCACTCGACAGGATTCGAACCTGTGACCGCTCGGTTCGTAGCCGAGTACTCTATCCAGCTGAGCTACGAGTGCATTTGTTGCCGCGCATTATAGGCCGTCGAATCTTTTGGTCAAGAACTTTTTTCTAGTAAATTCAACAACTTACCGATTAAAGCCAGATACAACGTACTACGCAAATAATGGCGGAGAACGGGGGATTCGAACCCCCGACACCCTTGTGAGGTGTACTCCCTTAGCAGGGGAGCGCCTTCGGCCACTCGGCCAGCTCTCCGCAACACGGGGCGTATAATAACCACCCTTTTCCCCGTTTGCAAACCAAAAATTCAATAAAAATTAATGGCTTGGTTCTTCGTCCTTCTCTTTCTTGATGCGCAGGTAAATCTCTTCACGGTGGACAGCGACTTCCTTGGGTGCATTAACACCAATGCGCACCTGGTTACCTTTGACGCCGAGCACGGTCACGGTGATTTCTCCATCACCAATGATCAGGCTTTCTGCGCAACGACGAGTCAGAATCAGCATACCTTTCTCCTCACGCACTACATTCAGGAACAACAGTCTGCAAACCGAAGGCGACAACCGCGGCAGTAGCGCGGCTGTCACCAAGGTATCGACCGGCAAAAGCAAAAGAACAGTTTTCGCCCGGCAATAACGCAAGAGGCGCAGTCAGTCCGCGCCCCTTGCCGATACCATCACTCGCCCTGTCGAGGCGCATCCAGCTCAAAAGCGGTGTGCAGCGCACGTACCGCCAGCTCCAGATACTTCTCTTCGATCACCACCGAAACCTTGATTTCCGACGTCGAGATCATCTGGATATTGATGCTTTCCTTCGCCAGCGATTCGAACATGCGACTGGCAACACCTGCGTGAGAACGCATGCCCACGCCAACAATCGATACCTTGGCGATTTTGGTATCGCCAATCACTTCACGGGCATTGATTTCACGCGCAGTGTTTTCCAGCACCTGCAGGGCAGCCTGGTAGTCATTGCGGTGAACAGTGAAGGTGAAATCGGTGGTGTTATCGTGCGCAACGTTCTGCACGATCATGTCGACTTCGATATTCGCGGCGCTGATCGGCCCGAGAATCTTGAACGCCACACCCGGGGTGTCTGGCACGCCACGGATGGTCAGCTTGGCCTCATCGCGGTTGAAAGCGATGCCGGAAATGATCGGCTGTTCCATGGATTCCTCTTCATCAATGGTAATGAGGGTACCTGGACCCTCCTTGAAGCTGTGCAATACGCGCAGCGGGACGTTGTACTTGCCGGCAAACTCCACCGCGCGGATCTGCAATACCTTGGAACCGAGGCTGGCCATTTCCAGCATCTCTTCGAAGGTAATCTTGTCCAGACGCTGAGCCTGGGAGACCACACGTGGATCTGTGGTGTAAACACCATCGACATCGGTGTAGATCTGGCATTCATCGGCCTTCAGCGCCGCAGCCAATGCCACGCCAGTGGTGTCAGAACCACCACGACCCAGGGTCGTAATGTTGCCGTTCTCGTCCACGCCCTGGAAACCGGCGACCACAACCACACGGCCAGCCTTCAGGTCGGCACGAATCTTCTGGTCATCGATCTGCAGAATACGCGCCTTGTTGTGCGCGCTGTCCGTCAGGATACGGACCTGATTACCGGTGTACGACACTGCTGGCACGCCACGCTTCATCAGCGCCATGGCCAACAGGGCGATCGTCACCTGCTCGCCTGTCGATACGATCACATCCAGCTCACGAGGAACCGGCTGATCGCTGATCTGCCTGGCAAGGTCGATCAGGCGATTGGTTTCGCCACTCATGGCAGAAAGCACAACCACAAGGTCGTCGCCCTGCTCACGGAATTTCTTGACCTTGTCGGCAACCTGCTCGATACGCTCTACAGAGCCCACCGAGGTGCCTCCAAATTTCTGTACGATCAAAGCCATCTCAAAGCCGCCTCTGCCCGATTAAGGGCGCCCATTAAACGTTAAATCCAAGCGCCGGGCGGCCACGCCTGTGCGTGGCTGCTCCGGAAGGTCGACTTAAATACCCTGCTCGACGAAAGGCACGGTCAACGCCAGCGCTGCATCCAGCGCCCCCGCGTCAACACCACCACCTTGCGCCATATCAGGACGACCGCCGCCTTTACCACCTACGGCCGCAGCGGCCTGCTTCATCAAATCACCGGCTTTGAGTTGGCCAGTCAGGTCCTTGGTTACGCCTGCAACCAGTACGACCTTGTCTTCATGCACACTGCCGAGCAGGATCACTGCGCGACCGAGTTTGTTCTTCAACTGATCGACAAGCGCCAACAGCGCTTTGCCATCCAGACCGTCCAGGCGCACGGCCAGCACTTTCACGCCTTTGACATCCAGCGCGGAGGAAGACAGATCGTCGCCCGCTGCGCTGGCCGCCTTGGCCTGCAATTGCTCCAGTTGTTTTTCCAGCAGACGGTTGCGCTCAAGCACAGCCGTCAGCTTGTCCAACAGGTTCTCGCGGTTGCCTTTGACCAGCGTCGCGGCTTCCTTGAGTTGATCTTCTGCAGCATTGAGGTAGCCCAGCGCAGCTGCGCCGGTGACCGCCTCAATGCGTCGAACGCCAGCGGCCACGCCGCCTTCGCTGACAATCTTGAATACTGCGATGTCGCCGGTGCGAGTGGCATGAATACCACCGCACAGCTCGACGGAAAAATCACCGCCCATGCTCAGCACGCGCACGCTGTCGCCGTACTTCTCGCCGAACAGCGCCATGGCGCCACGCGCCTTCGCAGTTTCGATGTCGGTTTCGACCGTCTCGACTGCCGTGTTCTTGCGGATTTCGTCGTTGACGATGTCTTCCAGCGCTTTCAACTGCTCAGGCTTGATGGATTCGAAATGGCTGAAGTCGAAGCGCAGGCGCTGACTGTCGACCAACGAGCCCTTTTGCTGAACGTGCTCGCCCAACACCTTGCGCAAGGCTGCGTGCAGCAAGTGAGTCGCGGAGTGGTTCAACGCCGTGGCGTTACGCACCTCGGCATCGACTTCGGTGTTGACCGAAGCGCCCACCGTCAAGGTGCCGGCAGCGACAACGCCATGGTGCAGGAAAGCGCCACCGGTTTTGGTGGTGTCACGAACATCGAAGCGTACTTCACCAGCGCTGAGGTAACCGGCATCACCAATCTGGCCACCCGACTCGGCGTAGAACGGCGTGGTATCAAGGACTACAACGCCCTCTTCGCCTTCGCTCAACTGCTCGACTTTCTGACCGTCTTTATAGATGGCCACGATCTTCGCTTCGCCGCGAGTCGCTTTGTAGCCAGTGAACTCGGTCGCCACGTCGACTTTGACAAGGCTGTTGTAGTCCATGCCGAACGAACTGGCAGAACGGGCGCGAACACGCTGCGCATCCATCTCGCGCTCGAAACCTTCCTCGTCGAGAGTCAGGTTGCGCTCACGGGCGATGTCGCCAGTCAGGTCCATCGGGAAACCGTAGGTGTCGTAGAGTTTGAACACCACGTCACCCGGCACGACATTACCTTTGAGTTCAGCCAGATCCTGTTCGAGGATCTTCAGGCCCTGCTCCAGGGTCTTGGCGAACTGCTCTTCTTCGGCCTTGAGCACGCGCTCGATGTGCGCCTGCTGCTGAACCAGCTCAGGAAACGCAGTACCCATCTCGGCAACCAGCGCCGCAACGATCTGATAGAAGAAGCTGCCCTTGGCGCCCAGCTTGTTACCGTGACGGCAGGCACGACGAATGATCCGACGCAGCACATAACCGCGACCTTCATTGGACGGCAGCACGCCATCAGCAATCAGGAAGCCACAGGAACGAATGTGGTCAGCCACGACTTTCAGCGAAGCCTGACTGTCGTTACCGCAGCCAATGGCTTTGGCCGAAGCAGCCAGCAGGCTCTGGAACAGGTCGATTTCGTAATTGGAGTTCACGTGCTGCAGAACAGCACTGACGCGCTCCAGGCCCATGCCGGTGTCTACCGACGGCGCAGGCAGCGGGTGCAACACGCCGTCAGCGGTGCGGTTGAACTGCATGAAAACGTTGTTCCAGATTTCGATGTAACGGTCGCCGTCTTCTTCCGGCGAGCCTGGTGGGCCGCCCCAGATTTCAGGGCCGTGATCGAAGAAAATCTCGGTGCAAGGACCACACGGGCCTGTATCGCCCATGGTCCAGAAGTTGTCGGACGCGTAAGGCGCGCCTTTGTTGTCCCCGATACGGACCATGCGCTCGGCAGGTACGCCGATGTCTTTGGTCCAGATATCGTAAGCCTCGTCGTCACTGGCGTAGACCGTTACCCAGAGTTTGTCCTTGGGCAGGTTCAACCATTTTTCCGAGGTCAGGAAGGTCCAGGCGTAGGTGATCGCATCACGCTTGAAGTAATCACCGAAGCTGAAGTTGCCCAGCATTTCGAAGAATGTGTGGTGACGCGCGGTGTAGCCGACGTTTTCCAGGTCGTTGTGCTTGCCACCGGCACGCACACATTTCTGGCTGGTCACTGCACGGGTATAGGCTCGCTTTTCCTGGCCCAGGAAGCAGTCCTTGAACTGGTTCATACCTGCGTTGGTAAACAGCAGGGTCGGGTCGTTGCCCGGAATCAGGGAACTTGAGGCTACACGGGTGTGGCCTTGCTCTTCGAAGAAGCCAAGGAAGGCTTCACGGATTTCTGCGCTTTTCATAGGTTCTTCCACGGAGACTGCGGCCAGAGGCAAGTGCAAAACGTCATATGACGTAGCGACGGCAAAGGGCCGCATTATATAGGCGTTGCGTCAACGGTACAGTCTGTTTGTACGATAGAACAAAGCTACTGGACTATCGGCGCTTCAAGTGCGGGAAAAGTCAGCAAATGCTGTGATTACGGTCTCGAGTTGCTGACGGGAAACATCCAGGTGAGTGATCATCCGCAGACGCGGCGCAGCACTGAGCGTGATACCGCGTTCGGCACAGAACGCCTTGAGCGCCTGAGCGCGATCGCCGATGTGCACATAAACCATATTGGTCTGCACCGGTTCAACCGAGTAACCCAGCTCCGTCAGTGCAGAACCCAGAAATGCGGCATTGGCGTGATCATCGGCCAGACGCTCGACCTGATGCTCCAGCGCATACAGGCCCGCTGCCGCCAGCATCCCGGCCTGACGCATGCCGCCGCCGACCATTTTGCGCAAGCGGCGGGCCTTGTCGATGAACGCCTGAGAGCCGCACAGCACCGAACCAATCGGCGCACCCAGCCCCTTGGACAGGCACACTGACACCGAATCAAAATGCTGAGTTATTTCCCGCGCATCAACGCCCAGTTTCACTGCGGCGTTGTATAACCGGGCGCCATCCAGATGCAGCGCCAGGCCATGTTGCTGAGTGAATGCGCGGGCTGCCGCCAGATAGCTCAACGGCAGGACCTTGCCCTGCATGGTGTTTTCCAGGGCCAGCAGACGGGTGCGGGCAAAATGGAAATCGTCAGGCTTGATGGTTTGCAGCACCTGATCCAGGTCCAGCGAACCATCGGCCCGGTTTTCCAGCGGCTGCGGTTGAATGGAGCCCAGGACCGCTGCGCCGCCACCTTCATACTTATAGGTGTGGGCCTGTTGGCCGACGATGTATTCATCGCCACGCTCACAGTGGGCCATCAAGCCCAACAGGTTGCTCATCGTGCCGGTCGGGACGAACAGCGCAGCCGCGAACCCGAGTCGGTCCGCCAACCAGCCCTCAAGACGATTGACCGTCGGATCTTCACCGTAGACATCATCACCCAGCGGTGCCTGCGCCATGGCGGCGCGCATCCCATGAGTGGGCTGAGTCACTGTGTCGCTGCGCAAGTCGATAACCGTCACGGTAAAGCTCCCTGGAAAAGACGAACCTCAGTTGTGAGGTTACGGATAGGAATAATCAAGGCGCTGGTGTTGAATTCCAAGACTTTCTTATAAGAAAAAGTCAGGACGACTGTAGGAATGCGTCCAAGCACATTCAGTAAAACTGTGATAAAAAATGCGCGCCGTTGAAATATTTCAGCGGCAACGTTCTCAGGGCGGGGTGCAATTCCCCACCGGCGGTAATGACGCGCAATGCGTCTAGCCCGCGAGCGCCTGCATACGCAGGGTCAGCAGACCTGGTGAGATTCCGGGGCCGACGGTCATAGTCCGGATGAAGAGAGAACGGGATTGGCACCACCGCAACGCATCGCGCATCGTCACGAACGGATTTCGTTCCCATGATTGCCGGGCTTAGCCTGACCTTCCCATTCGATCCAAAGTGCCCTGTTTTTTTATAGACAGGAGACAGAACAGATGCAACCCACCGCAATCGACAGCAAAAGCAAAAACCACGCGAACGAGCGTATCGCTTTTATCCAGGCCTGCTGGCACAAGGATATTGTCGATCAGAGCAAAATCGGCTTCATCGCTGAAATGGCTAATCATGGTTACACCGAAGCGGACATCGATTTCTTCGAAGTCGGCGGCGCCTTTGAAATCCCATTGCACGCCAAACTGCTGGCCAACAGCGGCCGCTACGCGGGCATCGTCGGCGCAGCCCTCGTTGTGGATGGCGGGATCTATCGCCACGAGTTCGTCGCTCAGTCGGTGGTCAGCGCGCTGATGCAAGTACAGCTGGAAACTGAAGTGCCGGTGTTCTCGGTAGTCCTCACCCCTCACCACTTCCACGCAGGCGAAGAACACCTGAAGTTCTTCTTCGAACACTTCCTGCACAAAGGCCAGGAAGCGGCGAAAACCTGCGCGGATACCGTTGCTAAAGTGCGTGCGATTCGCCGGAGTGAAGGGCAGAAGAAAGTCGGCTGATTGACTGGTATCGCTCTCACGGGTTGGCGATGAACCTGTGGGAGCGAATTCATTCGCGAAAGCGGCATTACAACCGACAGATATCTATCGAATGTACTGCCCTATTCGCGAATGAATTCGCTCCGACAGGTGCTCTGCAATTCTGAGATCGCGCAAAATCTGCGAGAGCGCCGCAATTATCGCGTCAGGCTCAGACCAGCCCGTCCGCTGTAGCCGGCACGATCAATATCCCCGCCCGCAGCCCGTTTTTGACCTTGGGATTCGGGAAGATGATCCTTGCGCCCTCTTCTTCTACTATCCAGCGTGAATGGCTCAGGTCGTCAGCCAGAACGTAGCCTTTATCCAGCGGCGAAAAGTTTTCCACGTCCAAGGGCAAGTGCAGCCTGAAACCATCGCTGTGCTTGATGATTTCCCGGGCAACGCTGAACAGCTGCAAACCCTCAAGACTTTCGTCCACCGCGGGCTCAGTGCCTTCGATCATCTGCTCCAGACGCGTGCGCAAGCGAGTCAGATCAACTTCCTGGTTCTGCCCGAACGGTCGCGCCTTGCCCAGCTCAAGGGTAAAAGCCTCGGCCCCGAGCTTGTCGTAGGTATAGGCGCTGAATACGATAGAGGGTTTTTTCTGCAGCAATACCGCCGTCATGCCTGCTGCCTGCAACCGCGCCAGCTCCCGGCGCGAATGCTGACGCCCTTCTTTCCAGGGATACAGCGCGAATTGTTCGATCTTCGAACCACGAATCGCCGTGTGCAGGTCGTAGTGCAAACGGTAGCGATCCGGAATGCTGAAAAACGTCGCCGCCAGCCGCTCCAGCTCGCAGGCGCGTAACGCCTCAGCTCCACCGCTGTGCTCATGACGACCGTTGAACAGCCGATTGACGTCCTGCTCAACATACCGCTCGCCACGGCGCATGGCGTCGGGATTACCGAACAGGAAAAGAATACGTGCCCGCGGCTGTAATTCGGCGCGGGCAATGCTGCGGATCAATTCATCCAGCAGCTCGATAGGTGCCGTCTCGTTGCCATGGATTCCGGCGGACAACAGCAAATCCGTGCCGTTGTCCCGATCCTGGGCAGGACGCACTTCCAGCGCACCTTCGCTCAGCCATCGCAATCGCACTCCGGCGACTGTCACTTGAGTCTTTTCTGCCGGTTCACGTCCAGCCAAAGTCAGGTCAAGCAGTTTACCGAGGGCGAGCATAGGCACTGTTCCCGTAGTGGGTGAAGTGAGTCTTAGTGATTGCAGTCCGGGCCGTGCACATGCTCTTCGTCTTCACCGACGTCGGCAGGCTCCATTTCCAGCTGCAGGCTGACCAGGTTGGTCGCCAGAGGACGCAACAACAGGTTGGCGTACTCGGCATCACCTTCTTCGACATCGACGCCGATCAGCAACTGGCCGCGGCCATCGTGCTGAATCCAGATTTCCTTGCCCTGCCAGACGACCGCAACGCGGGTGCAGGAGGTTTCCAGTTGGGTGCCATCGGTGTCTTCAAGGATCAACTGCAGGGTGTCGCTCATAATCGGTGTTCTCTATGGATAGGTAAGGACGGCGGGTCGTGCCAGGCACCACCCGCCAGAATTTCAGGCCAGCTGAAAAGGATAAACTGCGCCCAGTTTAAGGATTTGCGTCAATTCATCCAATGCTCCGCGGCATTCGACCAGCAATTGCGGGTCTGCCAGATCATCTTCGCTCATGCGGTCACGATAATGCCTGTCGACCCACTGGGTCAGCGTGTCGTACAGCGGCGCGGTCATGATAACCCCGGGATTGACCGCCGCCAGCTCGGTTTCATTGAGCGCGACCCGCAGACGCAGGCACGCCGGGCCGCCGCCATTCTGCATGCTCTGCTTGAGGTCAAAGACTTTAACCTCCCTGACCGGACCAGCACCCGCGGTCAGCTCTTGCAGGTAACGCCAGACTCGCTCATTGCCGCGACACTCTTCGGGCACGACCAGCAACATGGTGCCATCGGGGCGGGACAATAGCTGGCTATTGAACAGGTACGAACGCACCGCATCTTCGACCGAAACTTCAGCACGCGGAACGCAAATCGGCTGGAGCTGGCCGCCGCAACGGGCAAGCTTGTCCTGCAATTCAGCCAGCATGCGCTCGGTATGGAGAAATGCGTCCTCGTGATAGAACAACACTTCGCCGTTACCCACGGCAATCACATCGTTGTGAAACACACCCTGATCAATCACCGCCGGGTTCTGCTGACCGAAAACGACGGCGCTGTCACTCAAACCATGCAAGCGAGCCACGGCCTGGGATGCTTCGAGGGTCTGGCGCGCAGGGTACTTCTGCGGCTCAGGAAATCGCGAATCAAAAGCGCTGCGCCCGAACACGAAAAACTCCACCCCCGCCTCGCCATAGTCACGGCATAGACGCGTGTGATTGGCGGCGCCCTCATCACCAAACTGGGCAACAGAAGGCAACGCAGCGTGGTGGGCAAAGTGTTGCGAATTGGCGAACATGGCCGCCAGCACACGGCTGGTGGTCGGGTGCTCGATGCTACGGTGGTATTTGCAGGCCAGGTTGGCGGCGGTGAAATGCACGCGGCCATCAGCGGTGTCGGCGCTCGGGCTGACCGTCGCGGCGTTGGCGACCCACATGCTCGAGGCTGAACAACTGGCAGCCAGCAGAGGTTTGGCTTGCCTGGCAGCCTGCTCGATCACATGTGCGTCTGTGCCGCTAAAGCCAAGACGGCGCAGACCGGCGATATCCGGACGCTCCTGTGGCGCGAGGACACCCTGGGTAAAACCCATGTCCATCAACGCCTTCATCTTCGCCAGGCCCTGCAACGCAGCCTCGCGAGGATTGGAGGACTGCAGGCAGTTGCTTTGCGAGGCGACGTTACCGTACGACAGACCGCCGTAGTTGTGCGTCGGCCCGACCAGGCCGTCAAAATTGACTTCGTATGATTTCATCGGCTCGGCTCCGTGGATCTTTTCTTATAAGCGTAAGGTTCAATCATCGCTTCGCAGCCTTGGGCAGCTTTATCAAACAACATATAACTTACTGAACTGACATGGATTTTCTGTAGGAGCTGCCGAAGGCTGCGAAGCATTCATCCTGACACTCCGCCATCGCAGCCTTCGGCAGCTCCTACAGGTTCAATGTTTACTGCACGACAGTCATGACAATCGCACACCCGGCGTCAGGGTCGCGGGCAAGGTCAGGCTGCTGCTCTCCAGCGAGGCCACCGGATACGCGCAATAATCCGCCGCGTAATACGCACTCGCCCGGTGATTACCGGAAGCCCCTACCCCGCCAAACGGTGCGCTGCTCGCCGCGCCAGTCAGCTGTTTGTTCCAGTTGACGATCCCTGCCCGGCTCTGCAGCCAGAACTGTTTGTAACGCGCTTCGGAATCCGACAGCAGACCGGCAGCCAGGCCGTACTGAGTGTCATTGGCCAAGGCGATGGCGTTATCAAAATCCGAATAACGCAGCACCTGCAATAGCGGCCCGAACAGCTCTTCATCAAGAGGATCGCTGACCTCGGACACGTCAATAATGCCTGGTGTGAGCAACGCCGACGTGGCGTGTGGCTGGGTCATTTCCAGTAACGCCAAAGCGCCATTGGAAAGCAATTGCTCCTGAGCCGCCAGCAAGGCAGTGGCCGCATGCAGCGAAATGACCGAGCCCATGAACGGCGCGGGCTGCTGATCGTAAGCGCCCACTTCGATGTTGCGCGTGACCTCAACCAGACGCTCAAGAAACGCATCGCCCCAGACGCCCTGTGGCACCAGCAAGCGTCGCGCGCACGTGCAGCGCTGCCCGGCGGAGATGAATGCCGACTGAATAACGGTGTACACCGCAGCTTCTACATCGCTGACTTCGTCGACGACCAGCGGGTTGTTGCCGCCCATTTCCAGCGCAAGGATCTTGTCGGGACGACCGGCAAACTGCTGATGCAGAGCATTGCCAGTACGGCTCGAACCGGTGAAAAACAATCCATCGATGCCAGAATTGGCGGCCAGGGCGATACCGGTGTCACGACCGCCCTGCAGCAGATTCAATACACCGGCAGGCAAACCGGCCTCAATCCAGCACTTGACCGTCAGTTCGGCGACTTTCGGGGTCAGCTCGCTGGGTTTGAACACGACGGCATTGCCCGCCAGCAAAGCCGGGACAATGTGTCCGTTGGGCAGATGCCCGGGAAAGTTGTACGGCCCGAACACCGCGACCACGCCATGGGGCTTGTGGCGCAGCACCGCGTTCGCGTCGCCCAGCGGGCCGCTCTTCTCGCCGGTGCGCTCCCGGTAGCTCTGTACGGAAATAGCGATTTTATTGACCATGCTGGTCACTTCGGTCGCCGACTCCCAGAGCGGCTTGCCGGTTTCTTCACCAATGCACTGCGCCAAAGCGTCTGCCTGGCTTTTCAGGCTGGCGGCGAAAGCTTCCAGCACCGTGATGCGATCTTCCAGGGTGCGACTCGCCCATGCGGGAAAAGCCTGACGCGCAGCTTGCACGGCAACGTCTACCTGAGCGGCCGTTGCACCTTGCCCGGACCATACAACCTGCTGAGTCACCGGATTGAGCGACTCGAACGCCTCGCCCTGCCCGGCCTGCCAGTTGCCTGCGATATACAAGGTGCTCATCAGACAGCCTCCCGCGCCGGGGACAGCGGAACCGCACGGACATTGTCGCCCGCACTCAGGCGCAGGCGCTTGGCGGTCGCCGGGGCAACCACCAATGTACCGGCCGCAAAGCGCGCCGCGCCCACAGTGATTCTGCACTCCTCACGCTTGCGGTTATGAATCAGGAATTGTGTGGCATCGTCACCCGGCGTACCGATGGCCAGCACCAAAGGCGCACTGTCGCGCACGGCGCGGATCTTCGCAGTCTCGCACTCAACCGCTGGACCGGCGTCGAAGATATCCACGTAACCCTGATAGCTGAAGCCTTCGGCCTTGAGCATGGTCAGCGCTGGTTCGGTGTCGGCGTGCACCCGGCCAATCACGTTACGGGCATCTTCGGAGAGGAAGCAGCTGTACAGCGGAAACTTGGGCATCAGCTCAGCAATGAACGCCTTGTTACCGACGCCCGTCAGGTAATCCGCCTGGCTGAACTCCATCTTGAAGAAGTGTCGCCCCAGACTTTCCCAGAACGGCGACCGACCATTTTCATCGGACATACCGCGCATCTCGGCGATGATCTTGTTGCCAAACAACTGCGGGAACTCCGCGATAAACAGCATCCGCGCCTTGGCCAGCAGACGCCCGTTCAAACCGTTACGGAAGTCGCTGTGCAGGAACAGCGAGCACAGCTCGGAATTACCGGTCAGGTCATTGGCCAGAAACAGGGTCGGGATTTCCCGATAGATATTCAATTCCTGAGAAGCGCTGACCGTCAGCCCCACTCGATAGTTGTACCAGGGCTCGCGCAGGCCAACCGCCCCAGCGATGGCGGAAATACCCACTACGCGGCCGTCATCGTCTTCAAGCACGAAAAGGTAATCCGCATCACCGCGCCCGGCTTCGCCGCGAAAGGTCTTTTCCGCCCAACCGACCCGGTGCGCCAAGCGTTCTTCATTGGCGGGCAAAGTCGTCAGGCCAGCGCCTGTGCTGCGCGCCAACTCGATCAGCGCTGGCAGGTCACTGCTGCTTACGGGACGAACGATCATGCTATCTCCTCAATACCACTTCCCTCGGGAAACGGCGAAACTCGCTAAACCAGCCATCCACATTCAAAGGCGTATCAGACCGCCACGACCCGCACGCTGGCATCTTCACCAACACCCAGGGCCTCGGCTGCTGCCAGACTCAGGGCGACCGGCTTGCCTGGCGCCCAGTCCAGTTCCAGCAATATCGCCCGGTAATCCTGCAACAAGCCATTGGCAACCAGATACAGACGGCCGCCGGAACCGGTGTCAGTGGACCGTTGAGCATCGATTTTGACGGGCACCAAACGGCTCTGAGCGATGGAGCGAATCCCGGAAACACGCGCATGCAGGGTCGGGCCACCGTCGAAAATGTCGATGTAGTGATCGGTCTCGAAGCCTTCGCGCATCAGGATGTCGAAGGTGATCTGGGCCCGCGGATGCACCTGGCCCATAGCTTCCTGGGCGGCGTCCGGCAATAGCGGCACATAAATCGGGTAATGCGGCATCAGCTCGGCGAGGAATGTCCGGCTTTTCAGCCCACACAGACGTTCGGCTGCGGCATAGTTCAAATCGAAGAAGTTGCGCCCGATGGCATCCCAGAACGGCGAGTCGCCATTTTCATCGCTGTAACCGACGATCTCGGTCACCACCGAATCCGCGAAACGCTCCGGGTGGCTGGCGACAAACAGCAGACGCCCCCTGGAATTAAGCTCCGACCATGCACTGCCCACCAGTTCAGGGACCACATAGAAACTGGTCAACAGGCTGTTGCCGGTCAAGTCGTGGCACTGGGACAGCACGTGAATCTTGTTGTGGATCTTCAGCTCGCGAGAAGCGTGAACGAAGGTTTCGTTACGGAAGCTGTAAAAGGGTTCGGAATAACCCGCCGAAGCGACAATCCCTGAACAACCCACCAGCCGCCCGCTTTCGCTGTCTTCCAGTACGAAGAAGTAGGTTTCTTCGCCATTGAAGCTCACTTCGGCCGCGAACGAGGCTTCCGAAGCGGCGATCTTGTCGCCAAGCCGCCCCGCATCGTCAGGCAGGGACGTGACACCGATCGGGCTGTCGGCAGCGAGGCGTTGAACCTCGGCCAGATCAGCCATTTGCGCGGGGCGCATCACGAGCATGGTGCCACTCCTTACCAGAACACAGACCGGGCAAACCCGGCACAGAAAAAAAGCGCCACGTGGATCAACGCCACATGGCACAGGAAAATGTCCGACGCTTACCGTGCAGGCAAACGCCGGAAGGTGTTGCGGTGGATCAGCCCGCCATCAAGCCTGAGTCAGCTTGGCCACAGCGCGCTCGAAGCGATCCAGACCTTCGTCGATGTCAGCGTCTTCGATCACCAGACTCGGAGCAAAACGCACCACGTCAGGACCGGCTTGCAGAATCATCACGCCTTCATGCTCGGCAGCGTTGAAGAAGTCCTTGGCCTTGCCTTTCCAGGCATCGGTCAGCACGCAACCGATCAACAGGCCCATGCCACGTACCTGGGTGAAAACACCATACTTCTCGCCGATCTGCTCCAGGCGGGCCTTGAACTTCGCATGTTTGGCCGTGACGCCGTCGCGGACTTCCTGAGTGTGGACCACATCCATCACTGCGTTACCCACAGCGCACGCCAGGGCATTGCCTCCGTAAGTCGTACCGTGAACGCCGACCGCGAAGTGCTTGGCGAGCTTTTCGGTGGTCAGCATGGCTGCCATCGGGAAACCGCCGCCAATGCTCTTGGCGCTGGACAGGATGTCCGGCGTAACGCCGTAATTCATATAGGCAAACAGACGACCGCTACGGCCCATGCCACACTGCACTTCATCGAAGATCAGCAGCGCTTTGTGCTCGTCGCACAGTGCCCGGGCACCTTGCAGGTATTCAAGTTCGGCAGGCAATACGCCACCCTCGCCCTGAACAGGCTCCAGCACCACGGCGCAAGTCTTGTCAGAGATCGCGGCCTTGAGCGCTGCCAGATCGTTGAATGGCACGTGGCTGATGCCAGTGATCTTCGGCCCAAAGCCATCGGAGTACTTGGACTGACCACCCACGGTCACGGTGAACAGCGTACGACCGTGGAAGCTGTTCAGTGCGGCAATGATTTCGTACTTGTCCGGACCATACAGATCGTGGGAAACGCGGCGCGCCAGCTTGAAAGCGGCTTCGTTGGCTTCGGCACCGGAGTTACAGAAGAACACGCGCTCGGCGAATGTCGCGTCCACCAGCTTCTTCGCCAGACGCAGGGCTGGCTCGTTGGTGAAAACGTTGGAAACGTGCCAGAGCTTGTTGGCCTGCTCAGTCAAGGCACCCACCAGCGCCGGATGGCAGTGGCCCAGTACGTTGACGGCAATCCCGCCGGAGAGATCAACCAGCTCACGACCCGCCTGATCCCACACTCGGGAACCCGCACCGCGCACAGGGATAAACCCGGCTGGAGCGTAATTAGGGACCATTACCTGGTCGAAATCGGCGCGTTGCACCGCAGCTTGCTCAACGGACATCGGAGTCTCCTGAAGAGGAACGCCTGCCTGAAACTGGCGAGCGATGGGAAGATTGTAAGGACTGGTTTGACTCCGGCCTTGCCGCCAGGCGACAACTTGTTACAGCACAAAACCGGGTTTTTCAGTGACTTTCGGCAATGCGACATTAACCATCGCAAAGGCGCAGTTTAAACGTTGCGGGAGGATTGTTGCAGATACAGATGATTTGATTTGTTGGAGCGAGTGGGCGGCAATCCGACTTGCCCGCGAAGAACGATGAATTGACTTGCCTGGATACATTCCTCTGTAGGAGTGAGCTTGCTCGCGATAGCGTTCTTTCAGTCACCTATATGTATTCTGAAAAGCCGTCATCGCGAGCAAGCTCACTCCTACAAGTCCTCAACCACCAAAACTAGCAGGACTCACCCCCGCTCTGCAGGCACCGACGACAATTCAAACGGGCTGCTGCTGCGGCGTTGGTTGCGGTCTTCACGGGGGGTCGCGCCGAAGAAGTTGCGGTAGGCGCTGGAGAAGTGTGGCCCTGAGGAGAAACCACAGGACAAGCCAATCTGGATGATGGATTTACTGGTCTGCATCAGCATCTGTCGCGCCTTGTTAAGGCGCAGCTCCAAGTAATACTGACTCGGCACGCGATTGAGGTACTGCTTGAAGATCCGCTCCAGTTGCCGACGCGAGACACACACGTGCTGGGCAATTTCATCGGTGGTCAGGGGCTCTTCGATGTTGGCTTCCATCAGCAGCACAGCCTGAGTCAACTTCGGATGGCTGGACCCCAGGCGATTCTGCAACGGGATACGCTGACGCTCACCACCTTCGCGGATGCGCTCCACTACCAGTTCTTCGGACACCGCGCCCGCCAGTTCGGCGCCATGATCACGCGCCAGCACAGCCAACAACAGATCCAGCACCGACATGCCGCCACACGCAGTCAAACGATCACGATCCCAGTCAAACAGATGGCTGGTGGCAATCACTTTGGGGAAACGCTCGGTAAAATCATCCTGCCAGCGCCAGTGCACCGCAGCGCGATAACCATCCAGCAGCCCCAACTGAGCCAGTGGGTAAACCCCTGCTGAAAGTCCGCCAATGACGCAACCGGAACGCACCAACTGCTTGAGCGCCGAGGCTAGCGTGGCGTTCACCGTCACAGGTGGCTCATCAGCCAGCAAAAACAGCTTCTGACAACCTTCCAGCCGCCCCGCCCAAGGCTCGCCGGGCAATTGCCATGCACCCTCGGCGGGCGCTTCGGCTTGCAGAAACGACAGTTCGTAAAGCACTTCCGGATGGACGCGCTGGGCGACACGCAAGGCTTCCTCGGCCAGCGCCAGAGTCAGGGCTTTGGTGCTGGGCCAGATAAGAAAACCAATTCGTTGAGCGGTCATGGCATGCAATCCGAAACGTGTCGCTGTTGTTAAAACTGTGTGCACAGCTTATGGGGCGGGCGTCGACGCCCAGGCTGAATCTACTGCAATCAGCTCATGCTGCTTGCGGCGCAGCATGAACGGTTACGTCTCGAAACGCATCGCCAAAACGTAGCTTTTCGTTACTTCAAGCTACCCGAGAGGAATTGCTGCAAACGTTCGGACTGCGGATTGACCAGGACTTCACGAGGATCACCGCGCTCTTCGACCACGCCTTTGTGGAGAAAGATCAATTGGTTGGAGACTTCACGGGCGAAGCCCATTTCATGCGTCACCACGACCATGGTCCGGCCTTCCTGAGCAAGGGCCTGCATGACTTTGAGCACGTCACCCACCAGCTCAGGGTCCAGCGCGGAGGTCGGTTCGTCGAACAGCATCACCTCCGGCTCCATTGCCAACGCACGGGCAATCGCCACACGCTGCTGTTCGCCACCGGACATATGCCCCGGATAGGCGTCCTTACGGTGAGCAACGCCTACTTTGGCCAGGTAATGCTCAGCTTTTTCCAGCGCTTCTTTTTTCGACACACCCAACACATGCACCGGAGCTTCGATGATGTTTTCCAGCGCCGTCATGTGCGACCACAGGTTGAAATGCTGGAACACCATGGACAGACGCGAACGCATGCGTTGCAGTTGTTTCGGATCCGCAGCGCGCATGCTGCCGTCTTTGTTGGCGACCAGTTGAAGCTCTTCATTGTTGAGCAGAATCTTGCCCGCATGGGGCTGCTCCAACAGATTAATGCAACGCAGGAAGGTGCTTTTGCCCGAACCACTGGAGCCAATGATGCTGATCACATCGCCCGCTTTGGCGGTCAGGGAGACTCCCTTGAGCACTTCATGGCTGCCATAGCGTTTGTGCAGGTCCTGGACTTCCAGTTTGTTCATGCTTTCAGTTCTCACAAATGGGTCAGTCATTGAGCAAGCGACCCTGACGTCGGGCAGTACGACCCGCCACCTTGGCCAGCCAGAAGCCCGGCTGGGCGTAACGCAGTCGCTCGATGGCAAACAACACCCCGGCGGTATTCGAGCAAACAGTACTGACCCGGTCAGACAGCGGATCAATCACTTCAAACAGCGGCTCACCCACTTCGACCCAGGCGCCTGCTTCACGCAGGAAACTCACCACGCCAGGGTGCGGGGCGAACAGCAATTCAGTGCCTTCGAACGGCATCCCTTCGCACTCTTCATGGGCTGCCTGCGGCCAGTCACCACTGATAAAACCTTGCCCGGCAAGAAACGCCAGAATGCCTTCGGCATGAGCCTCGGCCTCAGGTTTACCGGTATCGGCCTGACCGCCCAGTTCAATGGTAGTTGCCAGGCAGGCCAGCGGGATCTGCGCATCAGGGAAAATCCGCGACAGGCGCAACCACGGTAGCGAACAGGCCTCGTCGAACGAACTGCCACCCGAGTCTTCCGCCAGCAAGGCCACTTGCACATTCAAATGCGCAGTCAGGGAGCGCCATTGCGGCCAGTGCTGCGGCAAGGCGTACATGTGCAATGCAGCATCGGCGTCGCAATGCAGGTCGAGCACCACATCGGCCACGCAGGCGTGACTCAGCAGAATCCGCTGCATGCCGCGCAGCTCACTTTCAGCTGGAGGCAAATTAGCCAGCACCGTGGTCATGGCCTGACGGATCAATTGCACATTGCTGTGCGGGTCATCGCCCAACTGGCCTTCAAGCAACTCGGCCACCGGCTCGCTCAGTTCGGAAAAATCGCGATTGAAATTCTTGCCACTGCCGAACTCGAAGCGGCCCTGGTGCGCGCCTTGCAGCAGCTGGCCCAGGCCAATCGGGTTGGCGACCGGTACCAGTTCGATAACGCCCTTGAGCGCGCCCTGCTCTTCCAGTTCGGCCAGACGCTTCTTCAGCTCCCAGGCCGTGCGCATACCCGGCAGTTCATCTGCGTGCAGGCTGGCCTGTATGTAGGCCTTGCGCTCGCCGCTGCCGAAACGAAACACGCTGAGGTGACGCTCGGTGCCGAGGGTGCTCCACGGCAATACATGATCGGTTCTTTGCATGTCAGGCCTTCCGGGGTGCGAGGTAGCCCAGCCAGCGGCGTTCAGCCAGCTTGAACAGGCGCACCAGAATGAATGTCAGGCACAGGTAGAACACGCCTGCGGTGATAAACGCCTCGAAGGGCAAAAAGCTTTCGGAGTTGACCGCCCGGGCCGCTCCGGTGATGTCGACCAGAGTCACGCTGGACGCGAGACTGGTGGTCTGCAGCATCATGATCACTTCGTTGCTGTACTGCGGCAGCGCTCGACGCAACGCCGAAGGCAGCAGGATGCGGCGGTACATTTTGGATTTTGACATGCCCATGGCGCGTGCCGCTTCAATCTCGCCCGCAGGCGTAGCCTTGAGGCTGCCAGCGATGATTTCCGCGGTGTAGGCGCTGGTATTGATCGCAAACGCCAGACAAGCGCAAAAGGTCGCACTGGACAGCCATGGCCACAGGAAGCTTTCCCGGACCGCAGCGAACTGCGACAGGCCGTAATAGATCAGATACAGCTGCACCAGCATCGGCGTGCCACGAATCACGTAGGTATAAAGCCACGCAGGCATATTCACCCAGGGCTTTTTCGACACCCGCATCAGACCCAGTGGCAACGCCGCCAACAGACCAAACACCAGGGCGATGCCGAGCAATTCAAGGGTGGTCAGCAGACCGGCGAAGTACAGCGGCAGACTGTCCCATATGACGTTGTAATCAAAAATCACAGGTCAGCCGCCCTTACTCCAACGGAGTAACGTTTTTCGACAAGGCGCAGAGCCAGCAGCGAAACGCTGGTAATCAGCAAATAGATCCCGGCCACCGCAAGGAAAAAGGTAAAGGGCTGACTGGTGGCGTCGCCTGCCTGCTTGGCAAGAAACATCATGTCCTGCAGACCGACCAGCGAAATCAGCGCGGTCGCCTTGGTCAGTACCAGCCAGTTGTTGGTGAAGCCGGGGATCGCCAGGCGAACCATCTGCGGCACCAGAATTCTGAAAAACACTTTGGAGTGACTCATCCCGTAAGCAAGGCCCGCTTCGGCCTGCCCTTTTGGAATGGCCATGAATGCACCGCGGAAGGTTTCCGACAGATAAGCACCGAAGATGAAACCCAGGGTGCCGATACCGGCAGCCAGCGGGCTCAGGTCGATGTAATCGTCGTGACCGAGCATCGGCGCAATGGTGTTCAACGCACCCTGACCGCCATAGAAAATCAGCAGGATCAGGACCAGATCGGGAATCCCGCGAATCACGGTGGAATACACGTCACCCAGCCAGGCCAGCCAGCGCACCGGCGACAAACGCAACGACACACCGATCAGACCCAGGACGATTGCCAGCGCCATCGACGACAGGGCCAGTTGCAGCGTCAGCCCTGCGCCCTCGAGGATGACAGCCCCGTAGCCATTCAACATGTTGTGCAGTCCTCATGGGTGTAAAAAATGGCGCTAGCCACAACACCGAAACCGGCTTCTGGCTGCGCCATCCGTGACGACAGGTTTACTTGCCGTAAACGTCGAAGTCGAAGTACTTGTCCTGAATCTTCTTGTACTCGCCGTTGGCGCGAATCGCAGCGATTGCGGCGTTGATGCGCTCAACGTTGGCTTTGTCGCCCTTGCGAACAGCAATGCCGATGCCGTCACCAAAGTAAGCCGGGTCAGTGAATGCCGGGCCGACAAAAGCATAGCCTTTGCCCGAATCGGTTTTCAGGAAACCGTCCTGCAGCAGGGTCGCGTCCGCTACCGTGCCGTCCAGACGACCGGCCTTGAGGTCCAGGTAGATTTCGTTCTGGGAGCTGTAGGACTTGATCACAGCGCCCTTGGGCTCAAGCACCTTTTTCGCGAAAGTGTCGTGGATCGTTCCACGTTGCGCGCCGATCGTCTTGCCTTTGAGTTCATCCAGGCTGTCGCTGACGGTGGTGCCTTCCTTCATGACCAGGCGCGCCTGAGTGCTGTAGTAGCGATCAGTGAAATCAACCGACTTCTTGCGGTCTTCGGTGATGGACATCGAAGAAAGGATCGCATCGATCTTGCGCACTTTCAGCGCCGGGATCAGGCCGTCGAATTCCTGCTCGACCCAAGTGCACTTGACCTTCATCTCAGCACACAGCGCGTTGCCGATATCGTAGTCGAAACCGACGATGCTGCCGTCCGGTGCTTTGGAGGCAAACGGAGGGTACGCTGCTTCAATACCGATTTTCAGAGGCTTTTCGTCTGCGAACACTGGCTGCGCCAGAACGGTCAGCGCCATTGCGCCAAGCAGCATGAGCTTTTTCATTGTCAGGACTCCGTCGGTAAAACACGACAAATGGCAACGTGAGCAAGAGCCCAGGATGCGAAGAGGACTATTGGAGATAGACGCCAGGCGACTGGGACCGGTATGCGGACCTGCAAGCCTGCGGCGAGTGAGCGGCATTTTAACGGGACGCTCGAAGTCGATATTTCTTCAATGCGACAACTAGTTACAAATGCACTGAAAATCACGGCATGCGCATTGACAACCAAAAATGGTTATGCAAAGGCGAAAAGAGGGATAACCCGTGATTGCAGCAAAATGCGCGCCCATTATTGGCAAAGCCTTGTAATACGGCAAGGGCGGGATTGCCGCATGTTTATCTGCCAGCTATTTGAGCCGCAGATTCTTACAGATGTGAGGTGCGTTGCCCCATAAGCGGGAGTGGCGTTACCTGAGCGGTGGGGTGGGTAACAGGTCGATATATATCCTGGTTGGATGAAGCTGAGATTTCGTGGAGCCTGAGGTTTTTGTGCTGCTCCTATCGCGAGCAAGCTCGGCTCCCACATGAAATCGCATTCACATGTGGGAGCCGAGCTTGCTCGCGATAGGAGCGCTTCGGTTTTGATTTGGAAAACAAAAGCCCCACCCGGCTCACACCGGATGGGGCTCTTTCAACCGCTGACTATCAGGCCACTTTCATGGTCTTGTGCGTATCGATCAAATGCTGCACCACGCTCGGATCGGCCAGGGTCGAGATATCGCCCAGCGAATCGTATTCACCCGTGGCGATCTTGCGCAGGATGCGGCGCATGATTTTCCCGGAGCGGGTTTTCGGCAGGCCTGGTGCCCACTGAATCACATCTGGCGAAGCAATCGGGCCGATTTCTTTACGGACCCAGTTACGCAGCTCGTTGCGCAAAGCATCATCCGGCACTTCACCGCCGTTGAGCGTCACGTAAACGTAGATGCCCTGCCCTTTCAGGTCATGAGGTACGCCGACCACTGCGGCTTCGGCCACCTTCGGATGCGCAACCATCGCACTTTCGATTTCAGCCGTGCCCATGCGGTGGCCAGAGACGTTAAGCACGTCATCCACGCGACCGGTGATCCAGTAGTAACCGTCCTCGTCACGACGCGCACCGTCACCCGTGAAGTACATGCCGCGGAAGGTCTTGAAGTAGGTATCGACGAACCGGTCATGGTCGCCGTACAAGGAGCGCGATTGACCCGGCCACGAATCGAGGATGACGAGGTTGCCTTCGGCAGCGCCTTCGATCAGGTTGCCAAGGTTATCCACCAACGCCGGAATCACGCCGAAGAACGGACGCGTTGCCGAGCCAGGCTTGAGGGCCGTCGCGCCCGGCAGCGGGCTGATCAGAATGCCGCCGGTTTCGGTCTGCCACCAGGTATCGACGATCGGGCAGTTTTTCTTGCCAACCGTGTTGTAGTACCAGTTCCAGGCCTCCGGGTTGATCGGCTCGCCTACCGAACCCAGCAGGCGCAGGCTTGAACCGTCAGCGCCTTCAACGGACTTGGTGCCTTCAGCCATCATCGCGCGGATGGCAGTCGGTGCGGTGTAGAGGATATTGACCTTGTGCTTGTCGATGATCTTCGACAGACGCGTGATGTCCGGATAGTTCGGTACGCCTTCGAACAACAGCGTGGTGGCGCCGTTGGCCAGCGGGCCATAGACGATATAGCTGTGGCCCGTGACCCAACCAACGTCAGCGGTGCACCAGTAAATTTCGCCCGGTTTGTAGTCGAACACTCGCTCATGAGTCAGTGCGGCATACAACAGATAACCGCCCGTGGTGTGCAGCACGCCTTTCGGTTTGCCCGTTGAGCCAGAGGTATAAAGGATAAACAGCGACTCTTCGGCACCCATTTCTTTCGGCGCACAGGTCTCGGACGCCACTTCCAGCAACGAGTGGTACCAGATGTCACGGTGGCGGTTCCATTCGATGTCGCCGCCAGTGCGTTTGCAGACGATGACTTTCTGCACGCTGGCGGTTTCCGGGTTGGTCAGCGCCCGGTCAACGTTGGCTTTCATAGCGGTTTTCTTGCCGCCGCGCAGGCCTTCGTCAGCAGTGATGACCACTTTGGATTTGCAGTCGATGATGCGGCCAGCCAGTGCTTCCGGCGAGAAACCACCAAACACCACCGAGTGGATCGCACCGATACGGGCGCAGGCCAGCATGGCGACCACGGCCTCGGGAATCATCGGCATATAAATAGTGACAACGTCGCCACGGTGCACATCCTGACCGCGCAACGCGTTGGCGAACTTGCAGACTTCAGCATGTAGCTCGCGATAAGTAATGTTGCGGCTTTCGGAAGGATCGTCGCCCTCCCAGATGATAGCGATGGTGTCGCCGCGCTCTTCGAGATGGCGATCCAGGCAGTTATAGGCGACGTTCAGGGTGCCATCGGCAAACCACTTGATGTCGACACGGTGGTCATCGAAAGAGGTCTGCTTGACCGAGGTAAAAGGTTTGATCCAGTCCAGACGCTGAGCTTGTTCACGCCAGAAGCCATCGGGATTGACCACCGACTGCTGGTACATGGCCTTGTAGGTCGCCTCATCGGTCAGCGTGCTCGCTGCGACTTCTGGGCGGACGGGGTACAGGGAAGCTGCACTCATCTTGGTTACCTCGGTGGATAGTTGTTGTTTTATGCCCCTGTTGTATCCGCCTGTCGGCGTCGGGACCATTCGACGATGGTCTTACCGTTCAGATAAACAGGCCCGTTAGGACCATTGAAAGGCACAGACAAGAACGCAGTCAACCGTTCATAAGCCTCTGGCCCGGTGCTCTCAGGGATTGTTGTCAATTCGCTCAATAGTGTTTATCAAAAGTGTTTCTATATGAAGTGCGGTGACAGGCATAGAATCGACTTCGCCAAACAAGGCACCTGATAAATAACTGACAGCCCCCACGGCGAGTTAATCATTAAAGGCTACACATCGCTTTACAAGGGCGGTGTATCCCCTCTCGAACTCAAGAAGGTAAGACAGAAATGAAAGTTTCACTGTTGGTTCTGGCACTCTGTGGTTTCAGCACATTTGCAATGGCTGAAGAATCCGGAGCAAAAGTTGCTGCCCAACAAGCACGCGTCGAGCAGTACACCTACGGCAGCCACCCTGATATTGCCAAAGTCATTTCCATCACCGCCATCCCTGACGTCTGCAAGGTCGTGCCAATGCGCATGACCTATGAAGACTCCAAAGGCCAGCAACACGTGATGGGCTATCAGGTCATGGGTAACGGCTGCAGCAATAGTTGAGGTTTTCGGGACAACGCTATTACGGGGTCAAGCACACCCTCTGTGGGAGCGAATTCATTCGCGAAGGGGCCGGTACACTCACAACCCGTGTATCGCCTGAACGACCGCCTTCGCGAATAAATTCGCTCCCACAGTTAATCCCTCTTCAACTCAGAAAGACATGTGCTGCCTGATAATTAATACCATTAGGCGTTTAGGCGTTAATAAAACGCCGACCATTAAAATTCGATTTACACACGATCAGGCTTGTTAGAACCCACCCCATAATCCCGCAACTTGTTAGCCACTGTTGTATGGGATACACCCAAACGTTTTCCAAGTTGTCGACTGCTGGGATATTCCGCATATAAACGCTGCAATAACGCCTTTTCAAAACGACCGACTATCTCTTCCAGCCCTCCGTCCATGGAGAACTGTGCCAACGGATCGCGCAGGCCGTAATCCGGCAAGCGAATGTGTTCGGCTTTAACCGTCCCGCCCTCGCACAACGAAACTGCCTGAAACAGGACATTCTCCAGTTGCCGAACATTGCCCGGCCACTGGTAATGACTCAAACGCTCCATGGCGGCAGTTGCCAGTTTCGGTAGCGGACAGCCTATCTGGCGGCTGGCCTGATCCAGAAAATGCTCAACCAGCGGGCCAAGACCATCCAGGCATTCACGCAACGGCGGGATGTGCAGGCTCAAAACATTGAGGCGATGGTAGAGATCCTGGCGAAACTCGCCCTTCGCACATAACTCAGACAGGTCAACCTGCGTCGAGCACATGATGCGCACATCGAGAAAAACATCTTCGTCGCTGCCGACTCGCCGGAAGCAGCCGTCCTGCAGGAAACGCAGCAATTTGGCCTGCATGCGCGAACTCAGTTCGCCGACGCCATCCAGAAATAGTGTGCCTCCCGCCGTCAGCTCCAGCAGACCCAGTTTGCCCTCGGCTCGCGCGCCGTCGAATGCACCTGGGCCGTAACCGAACAGCTCGGTCTCGGCCATGGCATCCGACAGGCCCGAGCAGTTCATTGCCATCAACGGCGACTGGCCACGGGGGCTGGCGAGGTGGCAGGCGCGGGCCAGCAGCTCTTTGCCGGTGCCCGTCTCACCTTCAATTAATAGGGGTGCGTCCAGCGGGGCCATGCGCCGCGCCTCACGCACCACTGCGGCCATGACTCTGGAGCTCTGGAAAATACTGTCGAATCCGCGCAGTTCTTCCTTGCGAACCTGATAGATCTGCTCACCCACCCGATCCGCACGATGCAGGGTCAACACTGCCCCCGCCATGGCTTCACTGTCGTCGTGGCGAGACTGCAAGGGCGCGATATCCGCAAGAAACACATCGCCCCGAATGGTCACTCGCAAGCCATTGATCCGGGATTTGTTGCTGCGGATCAACTCCGGCACATCCAGGTCCTCGGCATAACGCGACAACGCTATGCCCGGCACCTCATCCACACGCACGCCCAGCAACTGAGCGGCGGCCCGGTTAGCCGCGACAATCGAACCACCCATGTCGATGGACAGCACCGGAAACTCCAGAGCGCCCAGCAGCGCATCCAGCTCCATATGCCGTCGCTCGCTGGGCATCAGCCCGACACGCTTGACGCCAAAGACGCCGGCAATGGCTTCGAAGCGCGGGCGCAATGACTGAAATTGCAGATTGATCAGGTTCGGGCAGTGCAGATAGATGGCGTCGCCATGCTCCCCGCCCACCTCACCCCGGGCGACGTTAACGCCGTACGAGGCCAGGAGCTCGAGAATGTCGCGGGTCATACCGATGCGGTTCTGGCAGTGCACTTTGATGCGCATGGCAGATGAGTCCTGTGGCTGTTGTTATTTTTGTGATGAGGCGAAGTTTAGCGTCAAGAATTCGTTACACCAGAACCCCGTAAAACTTACTCCACCACAAGATAATCAGGGATTCGCCCATCCCGTAAAGATTTCTTTACGGGATTTCGCCATTAACGGCCTTTGTCAGATCAAAACGCCGACAGCCTGCAAGCCTGAAATGCGCTATTGATGACCTTGGGCGTTCGCAACAAACCCAATAAAAAGAACCCCGAGGAGAGCTGTATGAGCCCTGCGAAATACGTGGCACGGGAACCCGACGATCATGGGGTGATTGATTACCCCAGCGCCGAGCATGAGGTATGGAACACGCTGATCACCCGGCAAATGAAGGTGATTGAAGGCCGTGCCTGCCAGGAATACCTCGACGGCATCGAGCAGTTGGCCCTGCCCCATGACCGCATTCCGCAACTTTCGGAAATCAACAGCGTTATGGGTGCGACCACCGGTTGGCAAGTGGCGCGGGTGCCGGCGCTGATTCCGTTTCAGACCTTTTTCGAGCTGCTGGCCAACAAGCAGTTTCCGGTGGCGACGTTCATTCGCAGTCAGGAGGAACTGGATTACCTGCAAGAGCCGGACATCTTTCACGAAATCTTCGGCCATTGCCCGCTGCTGACCAATCCCTGGTTCGCCGAATTCACCCATACCTACGGCAAGCTCGGCCTCAGCGCCAGCAAAGAACAGCGTGCGTATCTGGCGCGGCTGTACTGGATGACCATTGAATTCGGTCTGGTCGACACGCCGCAAGGTCGGAAAATCTACGGGGGAGGCATTCTTTCCTCGCCCAAGGAAGCGGTCTACAGTCTCTCGAATGCGCCCGAACATCAGGTGTTCAATCCTCTGGAAGCGATGCGCACGCCTTACCGTATCGATATCCTGCAACCCTTGTATTTTGTGTTGCCTGATTTGAAGCGGCTGTTCGACCTGGCTCAGGAAGACATCATGGGGATGGTCGAGCAAGCCCTGCAGTTGGGTCTGCACGCACCGAAATTCCCGCCCCGCCCTTCATCCAGCTCTTCATCCAAGCCCCCCCAAGTGGCCTGAACAGGAAACCTATTGATGACCAATCTCTCCCAAGCCAGCTGCGAAGCCTGCAGCGCCAACGCCCCGCAAGTCAGTGAAGCCGAACTGCCTGAGCTGTTGAAGCAGATCCCGGACTGGAACATCGAGGTCCGCGACGGTGTGATGCAGCTGGAAAAAATCTACCTGTTCAAGAATTTCAAGTTCGCGCTGGCATTCACCAATGCTGTGGGTGAGATAGCCGAAGCAGAAGGTCATCACCCGGGTCTGCTGACCGAATGGGGCAAAGTCACCGTGACCTGGTGGAGCCACTCCATCAAAGGCCTGCACCGCAACGACTTCATCATGGCGGCGCGCACGGATGAGGTGGCGAAAAGCGCTGAGGGGAGAAAATGAAACTTCTCAGGCTGACATAAACCTCTGTGGGAGCCGCCCCGGTGTCCCTGACACCACGCTGTCGCGCAGCAAACACGGACCCTGTAGGAGCGCGCTTGCCCGCGATTCGGTCTGTCAGTCGATGAATATATTGCCTGTGCTGACGCGATCGCGGGCAAGCGCACTCCTACAGATGAAAAAGTAATCCAAATCAAATAGTTGTAGTTTGTTTGATAGGAGCTGGGCTTGGTCTGGGGGGCATTCCGACGATGCATGAGACGCAGCCCGAAGACATACCGCGTTATCGTTTATCGCGGGCAAGCACCGCTCCCACAGGACCGCATTTCAACTCAGACTCGTGTGTGCCCCTCCTGAACCAAGAGCGCTACAACGCGGGACAATAAAACCCGGTTTTTGTTTCCGCACATGACCAACGGTCAAGATAAAAATCTGTTTGTCATTATCTCTGCTGTATCCTGCCCAAGCTTTTTAGAAGCACTGGTTCTGCCCAGCAACTAAAAAACTTGTGCAAGGAGCATCGAAAATGCATGAAATTCCAAACTTTCCCCCTGGCCAGAAAGAGCCTGAGCAATCGACACTGGCTCAACTGGAACTCGGTCAACCGGTCGACATGAAAGCCGGTGTACAGGCCGAACAAGGCCAGCAAGCCTCCAGCGAAGACTGAGGGTGATTTTTTCAGACGTATCGGAAACCAGCCTCGCTGTGTTTTCATACGTCTGATTGCCGATGACCACAGGCTGCACATGAAAGACTTCAACGAAGCACAAGCCAATACCCTGATCGGCACCGCCGAACTCATGATCAAAATCTGGGCACAGCTGAGCCCGGAGAAGAAGCAAGCCCTGCTCGACCGCTTCGGCAATCAGGAAAACGCCCTCGCCGCGCTGGTGACGACCCAACTGGTCGCGCCTGAACAGTCTCAATAAGGCTCTGCCCCTTCCTGACCGCATACCCTCGCTGTAATTTTTTTTGACCAGACCTCCAGCCCAACGCTCGTTCGCCGCTATCATTGAGCACTTGTTTGCCTGCCAGGGTTCGACCTGACCTGCAGCACCCGTTAGATTTCCCCCGCCGCAACAGTGGACCGCTTACCCATGCCTGATACACCCCGCAGTGATTCCCAACGCCCCATGGCAGTCACTCTGCAAGTTGTCTCCATCGTCATGTTCACTTTTATCGGCTACCTGAACGTCGGTATCCCGTTGGCGGTACTACCAGGATACGTCCACACCGATCTGGAGTTTGGCGCAGTGACTGCGGGGCTGGTGATCAGCGTGCAGTATCTGGCCACCCTGCTCAGCCGCCCGTATGCCGGACGCATCATCGATAACCTCGGTCCCAAAAAAGCCGTGCTGTTCGGTCTGGCCGGTTGCGGCCTCAGTGGCGTGTTCATGCTGCTGTCGAGCTGGTTGCAGGCGTGGCCCATGGTCAGCCTGATCAGCCTGTTCTTCGGCCGACTGGTGCTGGGCAGTGCCGAGAGTCTGGTGGGTTCCGGATCGATAGGCTGGGGCATTGGCCGCGTTGGATCGCAGAACACCGCCAAAGTGATTTCCTGGAATGGCATCGCCAGTTACGGTGCGCTGGCCATCGGCGCGCCGCTGGGGGTGATGCTGGTCAGCACACTGGGGCTTTGGAGTATGGGTGTGAGCATCATTCTGCTCGCCCTGCTCGGGCTGAAACTGGGCTGGAACAAAGAAGCAGTGCCGATCGTCCATGGCGAGCGCATGCCGTTCATTCACGTGCTGGGCAAAGTATTTCCCCACGGCATGGGTCTGGCGCTGGGGTCTATCGGATTCGGCACCATCGCTACGTTCATCACGCTGTATTACAACAGCCATAACTGGCCGAACGCCGTGCTGTGTCTGAGTCTGTTCGGCGCGTCATTCATCGGGGCGCGGCTGTTGTTCGGCAACATGATCAACCGGATTGGCGGCTTCAAAGTGGCAATCGGTTGCCTGAGTGTTGAAAGCCTTGGCTTGCTGCTGTTGTGGATGGCCCCGTCCCCGGAGCTGGCATTGGCAGGCGCGGCGTTGACTGGCTTTGGCTTTTCGCTGGTATTCCCGGCCCTGGGTGTAGAAGCCGTAAATCTGGTGCCCGCCTCGAGCAGAGGCGCAGCGGTAGGCGCTTATTCCCTGTTCATTGACTTGTCGCTGGGGATCACCGGTCCTGTGGCCGGAGCGGTGGCGGCAGGCTTTGGCTTTGCCTCAATCTTCCTGTTTGCAGCGCTAGCCTCTCTCAGCGGTCTGGCCCTGAGCGTCTGGCTATACAAGCAAGCGAAAGCAGCGCGCCAACAGAGCGCTTGATCAGAAATCCACTTTGCCGCGACCCGCCTTGATCGAGCCACGCTTGGTCTTGGATTCCAGACGGCGGGTCTTTGAACCCAGCGTCGGCTTGGTCGGCCGACGCTTCTTCTCGACCTTGGCCGCGTTGACGATCAGTTCGGCCAACCGCTCAAGCGCATCGGTGCGGTTCTGTTCCTGAGTGCGGTACTGCTGGGCCTTGAGCACAAGCACGCCTTCACTGGTGATCCGGCTGTCGCGCAACGCCAGCAACCGCTCTTTGTAGAAAGGCGGCAGCGATGAAGCGTTGATGTCGAAACGCAGGTGCACCGCACTGGAAACCTTATTGACGTTCTGCCCACCCGCGCCCTGGGCACGGATGGCAGTCAATTCGATTTCGGCATCGGGAAGGTGCACGTTGTTGGAGATTACCAGCATGGTGTTTTCACATTACCTTGGAACGATGCATACCCTGTGGGAGCAGAGCCTGGTCTGCTCCCACAAAAAAATGCTTCAATCCCGAGTCTATTAAGAGCGCATCCCGCGCCCGCTGACCAGCAACCGCGCGCAGCCGATATACAGCACGATGGTCGCGATCACCATGAACGCCATGGCAATGCTGATGCGGATGTCGGAGACACCCAGGATGCCGTAACGGAAAGCGTTGACCATGTGCAGAACCGGGTTGGCCAGCGACACGGTTTGCCAGAACGGTGGCAGCAGGCTGATGGAGTAGAACACGCCCCCCAAATAAGTCAGCGGGGTCAGCACGAACGTCGGGATGATAGAGATATCGTCGAAGTTGCGCGCAAATACAGCGTTGATGAAGCCCAATAGCGAGAAGATCGTCGCCGTCAGCAACACCACCACAATGGTCACACCCAGATGGTGAACCTGCAGATCAGTGAAGAACATCGACAGCAGTGTCACGATAAAGCCCACCGCCAGACCGCGCAGCACACCGCCCAGCACGTAGCCGATCAGGATGGTGTGGGGCGAGACCGGGGAAACCATCAGTTCCTCAACCGAACGCTGGAACTTGGCACCAAAGAAACTCGACACCACGTTGCCATACGAGTTGGTGATCACCGACATCATGATTAAACCCGGCACGATGTATTGCATGTAGGTGAAGCCGCCCATGTCGCCAATCTGTCGGCCGATCAGGTTGCCGAAGATCACGAAATACAAAACCATGGTGATCGCTGGCGGCAGCAAGGTTTGCGGCCAGATGCGCATGAAACGACGTATTTCGCGATAGACAATAGTGTTCAGGGCAACCAGATTGGGGCGCAGTTCGGAAGTCGTTTCGTTGCTCATACCGCCACCTTCGCCAGATTTTTTTCCACCAGTGACACGAACAACTCCTCAAGGCGATTGGTTTTGTTGCGCAGGCTCAGCACTTCAATATTCTGCGCCGCCAACTGGCTGAACAGTGCGGTGATGCCAACGTTCTTGTCGACTTGCACTTCCAGGGTATGACTGTCGATCAGCGTGCATGGATAACCCATCAGCTGTGGCGCGACATGGTGTTCGTGCTTGAGATCCAGCAGAAAGGTTTCCACGGTCATCTTGTTGAGCAATTGCTTCATGCCCGTGTTTTCCACGATCACCCCGTGGTCGATGATGCCGATGTTGCGACACAACTGCTCGGCCTCTTCCAGGTAGTGCGTGGTCAGAATGATGGTGGTGCCCTGCTCGTTCAGCTCGGTGAGGAACGACCACATGGAGCGACGCAGCTCGATATCAACCCCGGCCGTTGGCTCATCAAGGATCAGCAGACGTGGCTGGTGAATCAGAGCCCGGGCGATCATCAGACGTCGCTTCATGCCGCCAGACAGCGAACGTGAAGGCACGTCGCGCTTATCCCACAGCCCTAGCTGGGTCAGGTATTGCTCGGCGCGTTCCTTGGCGATCTTCATCGGGATGCCGTAGTAACCGGCCTGGGTCACGACGATATCAAAGGCTTTTTCAAACTGGTTGAAGTTGAATTCCTGAGGCACCACGCCGATACAGCGCTTCAGCGCAGCGGGCTGGCGGTCAAGATCATGGCCAAAGATATTCACCGTGCCGCTGGTTTTGTTGACCAGCGTCGAGATGATGCCGATGGTGGTGGATTTGCCGGCGCCGTTCGGGCCGAGCAAAGCAAAAAAATCACCTTCAGCGACGTCCAGATCGATACCACTCAGGGCCTGGAAACCGTTGCCGTAGGTTTTGGTTAGCTGCCGGATGGATAGAGCAGAACTCATGTCGGAAAAATTACCAGTGAAGAAATAGGGGATGTAGATGAGGGCTGACACACATGATTACAACTCCAGCCAGCACCGCAATGGTGCTCGGCCGGACCGTTCAAGTACAGCGCGATCTATTGATAGTACCTATCGACGCGGCTCATCTAACTCGGTCAGGTGAGCGCGGTCATGACCGCCGCCTGATAAGCAGGCCGGGCTTTAAGCCGCTCATACCAGCTTTCGAGGTGCGGCATGGCAGGTCGTTCAATCGGCATTTCGAACCAGGCGTAAATAAAGCTGCCCAGCGGGATGTCACCCATGCCGAATTCGGCACCGGACAGATAAGGCTGCTTCTGCAGCGCTTCATCGACAACGATCAACAGGCTCTGCAGGGTTTTGATCGCGCCGTTGATCTGCACCCAGTCCTGCTGCTCGGCCGGGGTGCGTAATACGCCCCAGAACACATCGCGAAAAGGACCGGCAAAGGTCGAGGTGGTCCAGTCCATCCATTTGTCTGCGGTTGCGCGCTTCTGAACATCGGAGGGATACAGCGCTGAGTCAGGCGCATGACGGGCCGCCAGATAACGCACGATGGCGTTGGATTCCCACAACACAAAATCGCCATCTTCGATCATCGGAATACGCCCGTTGGGGTTCTTCGCTCGATATTCAGCGCCATCCACCAGCCCGAACGCCCCGCCTGCGTCCAGCGCCTCGTACGGCAGACCCAGTTCCTCAGCGATCCAGAGTGCCTTGCGCACATTGGAAGAGTTTTTCCGACCCCAGATTTTAAGCATTGTTTTCTCCTTGAAGATGGGCGACAGGATAGGCCATTTACAGCGAAACGCGATGGTCGTGCGCGATCCTGTGGGAGCAGAGCTTGCTCGCGATAAGGCTGGACGCAATCCAAACTAAACCGAGTAGTCTTCATCGCGAGCAAGCTCTGCTCCCACAGGTCCCAAGACACATGGTGGCCAGATCAAACATTGAAACTCCCTCCCCCCGCCAGGGTCACTATCCATGCACCCGCTCGGGCGACCTTCTTGACGAAACACGCCCCGGCTCATGATAGTGGCTTCTCGCTGCTGTCATCACGGAGGATTACTTATGCTGTTGTTGTGGATTGTGGTTCTGGTCGTAGGCATCGCCTGGCTGGCGCACCGCCGCGTTGCACCTATGCCTGCGCTGGGCGTGGTGGCTGCTTACCTGCTGGCGATGGGCATCATCAGCCATGCGCCGACCTGGTTGATGGTGATCTTCTGGATCCTGCTGCTGGCCGTGGCATTGCCGCTGGCGCTGCCGGACCTGCGGCGCAAACATTTCACTGCGCCGATGTTCACCTGGTTCAAGAAAGTGTTGCCGCCCATGTCGGAAACCGAGCGCGATGCCATCGACGCGGGCACGGTCTGGTGGGATGGCGAGCTGTTCAGCGGCCGTCCTGACTGGGACTTGTTGCTCAGCTATCCGAAAGTCCAACTGACCGACGAAGAACAGGCATTCATCGACGGCCCGACCGAAGAGCTGTGCGCGATGGTCACCGATTGGGAAATCGGCCAGGCCATGGACCTGCCGCCCCGCGCTTGGGAGCACATCAAACAACACGGTTTCTTCGCCCTGATCATCCCTAAAGAGTTCGGCGGTAAAGGTTTCTCGGCCTACGCCCACTCACAAGTAGCGATGAAACTGGCTACCCGCAGCGGCGACCTGGCCTCGACGGTTATGGTCCCCAACTCACTCGGTCCTGCGGAACTGCTGCTGCATTACGGCACCGACGAGCAACGCAATCACTACCTTCCGCGTCTGGCTCGCGGCGATGACATTCCGTGTTTTGCGCTCACCGGGCCGCTGGCAGGCTCCGACGCAGGCGCCATGCCGGACACCGGCATTATCTGCAAAGGCCAATGGCAGGGCGAAGAAGTGATCGGTCTGCGCCTGAATTGGGAAAAGCGCTACATCACCCTCGGCCCCGTCGCCACCCTACTCGGCCTGGCGTTCAAGGCCTACGACCCGGAGCACTTGCTGGGCGAAGAAGTCGATCTGGGCATCAGCCTGGCACTGATCCCGACTGAAACACCGGGCGTTGAAATCGGCCGTCGCCACCTGCCGCTAGGCGCCGCATTCATGAACGGCCCAAACTCTGGCAAGGACGTATTTATCCCGCTGGAGTACCTGATCGGTGGTCAGGAAATGCTCGGAAAAGGCTGGATGATGTTGATGAACTGCCTGTCGGTGGGACGCTCCATCTCCTTGCCAGCTGTGGGCACCGGCGCTGCCAAGTTCACCAGTCTGGTCACAGGCCAATACGCCCAGGTACGTGAGCAGTTCAACGTACCGCTGTCGGCCTTCGAAGGTATTCAGGAATCCCTGGCGCGGATCGGCGGCAACGCGTGGCTGATGGACAGCGCACGCATGCTCACCGCTAATGCTGTGGACCTTGGCGAAAAACCTTCAGTGCTCTCGGCGATTCTCAAGTACCACCTGACTGAACGTGGCCGCGAATGCATCACCCACGCCATGGACGTACATGGGGGCAAGGGCATCATCATGGGCCCAAATAACTATCTGGGCCGCAACTGGCAAGGTGCGCCGATCTTCATCACCGTTGAAGGCGCAAACATCCTGTCGCGCAACCTGATGATCTTTGGCCAGGGCGCGATTCGCTGCCATCCGTTCGTCCTCAAGGAAATGGCCTTGGCCGGTCGCGCAGACCATGACCAGGCACTGCTCGAGTTCGACAGCCTGCTGCTCAAGCACATCGGTTTTGCCGTGAGCAACGCTGCCAGCACGTTCATCCTCAACCTGGGCTTCGGTCACTTCGAGAAAGCTCCGGGGGACAGCCTGAGTCAGGGATACTACCGCGCGCTGAATCGCCAGGCCGCAGCCTTCGCCATGCTGGCCGACCTGAGCATGATGTTGCTCGGCGGCGAACTGAAGCGTCGCGAGCGTCTGTCTGCGCGACTAGGCGATGTATTGAGCCACCTGTATCTGGCGTCGGCAGCCCTCAAGCGCTACCACGACCTGAACTACCCTGAACATCTGCAACCGGTGTTCCGCTGGGCAATGGAAGAAGCACTGGGTGAGTCCGAACGCGCACTGGACGAGCTGCTGAGCAACTTCCCGAACCGTGTGCTGGGCGCTCTGTTGCGCGTTGTTGTGTTTCCGTTCGGACGTCGCCACAAAGGCCCGTCCGATGCGCTGGATGCACAGGTTGCCGCTGTACTGGGCCGCGCCAAAGGCGATCCGACCCTGGAAGAATTGCTGGCGGGCTGCTACCGCCCGCAATCGCCGGACGACGCTGTTGGCGCCCTGCAACATGCCAGCGATCTGTTGAACGCCGCGAAACCACTGCACAAAAAGCTGCATGTGGCTTTCAAGGGCGGCCAGTTCAAACCGGCCGCAGGCGAGCACGTGATCGACGCAGCGCTCAACGCCAGTGTGCTTCAACCGGCCGAGGCCGAGACGCTGCGGGCAGCCGAGGCGGCACGACGCAAAGTCATCGACGTGGATGATTTTGCCAAGGAAGAGCTGACTCTGAGCGAAGGTAAAATTCGCTAACGACTGGCGGAACTGTTCAGTTCAACCCCACAGCAGGCGCGCAGAGCTTTATACTCTCGCGCCTGTTTTTTTGTCTTTGAGGATTGCCCCATGGCCGACGCCAATCTCGACCACCAACTGAACCTGCTGGCACACCTGCGCAGCATCCTGGTCGCACTGGGCGAGGCCGAGCAGGTTCCCGAAGAAAGCCATGCGTTGTTCATGGAGCGCTTCGACGAGCTGCTGACCCTGCTGCCGCAAGACCCTATCGAAAGCCAGTATCTGGGCCAGGACATTCTGTGTCAGGTGATCCAGCGCTACCCGCAAATCGCCCATCTGGTGCCACGCGACCTGCTGTGGTTCTTCGCCGGTGACTGCCTGCACTTCATGCCTGACGAAGAAATCGAGCTGTACCAATCGCTGGAAGAGCGTCGCTACGAAGCCGAGCAGAACGACGAGCCGTTTGACTGGAACATGGAAAAGCAACTGCTGGCCATGCCTTCTCAGGGCAGTAAGCACTGATCGTGATTCACAATCGCCAGACATCGATCCCCCTGACGCCACGCACTCAACCGTGCTGACGTCTGAATCGATCTGACTGGTACTGGGCGTATTGCTGACTGCCGCTGCGCTGCGCTGGCACGGGAGGGGTTCGTCGTCGCTGGCGGTCGAGCAAGCGGAAGTAAAGCGCCTCGTGATCCGGTTTCGGGTGGTTGGAACTGCGCAGCCTTTCCAGTGTGCTATGGCCTGGACTCGCAGGCCCCTTGATCAGCTCGATAGCGTCCGCCGCCGGAATTCCGTCGAGGATTTTATTGAACGCAACGGTGACCTGCAGATCGCCAGCAAAGATGACACGAGAGGCTGCAAGGGCATTTCCCTGTTCCGGTGCAAGCACCTTGCGTAACGAAGCCGGGCTCAGGTTCAGTGCTGCAATACCTTCAAAGTAACCTGCAAGCATGGCATTGCAGACGGTGATGGATGTTGCTGTCCAGCCACCATCAGGGGGCACGCAAATGTCCGGGATGATATTGGGCTGGTCCTGCTCGGGGTTGCCAAGCAGTTTGACCACCTCACGCGAGCGCAGGCCACTGCTTGCCAACGCATCGAGGTAGGCCTTGATGCAGGCAGGTTCTTCATACCTGGCCGCGCCCTGCAGGCAAGTGTCGCCCTCAGAGTCCTTGCCTTGCAGCAGCCGGTATTTCTCCTGCGTATCGAGCAAATCACATTTGCTGACGCGCGCGATGAAGGCCGAAATCATGTCGGCATGGCCGAAAGAAGCAGCATCCGCCATCGCGGTCTGGCCATTTGCAGTGGTGGCGCCAAGCAGTCTCGCCAGCCTTCCTTTACCAGGCTGCAGGGTTTCCAACTGATCAAAAAGAAGATGGAAATCTTCGGCGTTCTGATTCTCCATCGCCACAGTCAGATTATTATCGTTAGGGTCGCCACGGATAACATCGAAAAAATCGGCGTCGTTCAAACGAGCAGTCTCTAGTAACGCAAGGTAATCGGCGACGAAATCAGGGTTCCGGGACGGCAAATGCAGGGAATACCCCAGAGGTTTGCGATGTTTTTCAATACTGGGCGCCAGCAATTTTCTGGCACTTGAACTGGGTACTTTCAACTTCGCCATGCCGGTTACAAAAACCCGCAAACTCAAGCGCTGATTTTCATGGTTCAAGCCTTTCGGATCGACACCTTGCGCAAAATCTCTGAGCCGTTTTTTAGGTGCGCTTAGATAAGGCGTGGCCTTGCTGCCAACCAGCCCCTTGCGCTTCATGTAGTCGCACAGCCCCAAAAACGCTTGCAGAGAACTGACTGCCCAAAGCGTATTGAGCAGTGACCTGTCAGCCTCCATGGGCAATCTGGAACCCTTGCGGAAGTACTTCATGTCGTCTGCGGGATGCCCAACATCCCTGCTGACGGCTTGTATGAACGGATAACGGCCTTGTTCAAAGTAAGCACTGTTGTCGGGAAAGGCTTTATCAAAGGTGATATCCGCGACGCTCTGATCCGGATAACGCTCAAGCCGACGGTGAACGTTGGAATCGTTGGGGTCGTAAAAAGCCAGGGTAATGCGACCCTCTTTATTTTGAATATGTATGGGCAAATCATGGTTATGGGTGCGCAGCATGATTCGCGCCTCAGGAAGCCGTTTGTCGACCACCTGACGGAACGTGTCGTCCAGCCAGCGTCCAAACTTGTCCGGAATAAGGAGTGGGTTGTTACGCCCGACGATGAGCTCCAACGCGTCTGTTCCAGAGTCAGCGCGTGCATGGGGGTTGCTGGGGTGATCGTAGAACGCCTGCAAGTGGGCTTTGGATTTGGCCGCCCGGTCCAGGAAATCCTTGCCACCGCGCATGTCGGCAGGCTCGTCACCAAACAGATAGTTGAAAGCGAGATGACGACATACCGCCAGTGGCCGAGTGACTTCCATATTCAAATCAACAATGGGGCCACGTTTACTGGAGAGATAGACTTCATCCTTGCCGGGTTTGATCGGGTCCTGCCTATTACGAGGCTGAGGCCTTGATCCGCTGGCCTTCGGACGACGCGTCCTGGAAGAAGAGGTCTCCGGCTGGCGTGTATGGCTACTACTCTCAGGGCGCGGCCTTACAACCGGGCGAAGGGGCAAACCAAGAAAATGATTTAACGGCATGGGGATGAAATCCTCTGAATGGCATTCCCCTCTGTGGTGATTCCAGCCTGCCCGGTTCCTTGCCGTGACGGACACCCTGCCACAACGCCAGGGAACTGGATAAGCACACGGGCCACTCAGGTAGATACCGTTCTGCTGAGTACACCTCATGATCAATATTTCTCATCCATCCCTGACATCGGTCGCCTTGAAAGTCGGTAAACCGGACAAGCCCTCAGTGTCGGCCAATCTTCACGTAGCCGATAACATTTCCATGGGCGCGAAGATGCATTTTCCCGGCCCATGGCTGGATAAGAAACGGGCATCACTCAGCCCTCTGCAGCAAAAAATGTTCGACGTGGCCTTGAAGGTATTGAGCGGCGAAGAACGCCCAAAGTCCGTCCGGGCCTCTGAAACTGGTCGCGAGATCGAGCTGGATCGGCCAGCCCATGGTGCAACCACTCTCAGTATCGGATTGGAAAAACCCATGTCCGAGGTGCTGGACTATCTGGGCATGAGTGACGGCAAAGGTAGAGCCCTGCTGACGTTGGGCACGAAGATGGCAAATGCCGTATCCCCTCCGCCTACCCCTCCACAGCCTGAAAGCCCTGCGAAGTCCACGCACAAGGACTTTCTGAAGAGCGGAAACCTGAGCGCTACGATTCTGGGAAACTTGCTAAATAAAACCTCGAGTCACGGTCGGCAAAACACCGGGGTGAATAACGCCATGAACCAGCCACAACAGAGCTCTGCCACAGCGCAGCGGCTACCAACTCGTGCGCCCCTTGAAGATGCCAGTGCCAATGTCAACTCAGACGTCGATTCCCAGGGTCCGCGAGTTGAAGCACCGCGTCCCCCTGCGACGACGGAGACGGGCACGAGCCGCCGAAAGCCTTCGACAGAACTGTCGAAGAACAGCGCCACTCAAACAGGGCAGCCAGATCGATAGCGATATCAGTCTTTTTAACCTATCCATCCTGCCTGGATTTAAACCAGAAGCATCGCCAGGTCTCGCGTCAAAGGAACCGTATTTCGGCCTGAAACCACTCAAAGGTTCCAGAACCCACCCAGGTCCCTGTCCGTGATATTTAATACTTCTGCCATTCTCCCCCGCCCGGGCCAGACCACGGCGAGCGTGAATGCCCCGACTACTGGCAACGCTAGCCCGGACCAGTTTCTGGCAGGGAAACATCGGGATATGGTCGCGCAATTCAAAAACCCCAGCTCTTTGCGCAAAACCCATGATAACCATGCCATTGATGAGCGTGGACACCTGCCCTTGAGTCAACTGCGCGATTATCTACTCAGGCAAGGTGCACTGGACACAAAGGGGAAATCTGCTGAACACAGAGCCGCGCTGGGAGCGCTTAACGAGACGATCACGACGGCGTACCAGAAGAGCGCGACGTTCCGCAGGCTTTTCAACCATAGCTGGGCTACACGCCTGCGTACTCCGTCGGAGCGCTGCCTGGTTGAGATCGAGGGCGATCTAACGAACACTCAAGAGTCTGTCCTGCGGTTACCCGATGTACTCACCCGCGGCCCAAGACCGAAATATCCCGCAGCGCATGGCCCGGAGAGAGCTTCCCAAGAGCGAATCCTGCTCGGTCAGGTGGTCAGCCAACTCACTCAGCTACCCGAGCAAGAGCCGGGGCACCCCCTCGGGCCCAATCCGGAATATGTGAACATCATTCTCAAAGAAATGGGCAAGCGCGACCCTGCACAGATTGCCCTGCCCAACCAACCGGCAGCCATCAAAAATTCAGCTCAGGACGTCAGCGCTAAAACCTCGCTCAACCGTTTGATGCTGAACATCGACTCAGGGCCCAGCCCCTCGACGACTGGAAAGACTTTCAAGGACAGTGTCAGAACACACTTGAATGCTTTCGCCGACAGGCATCTGGAACTCATCGCCCAACGCCCCAATCGGCGTCAGCTCACAGCACTGGTGCGCGAGGAAACCCAGGCGAGCAAACAACTACCGGAAATATTGATGCGCCTGTTTGGCCAGGTCCGTGGGGATGAAAAACCTATGGCACTGCTGGAAAAGATCGCTGCGCAAAATCACAGACAACAGCTATTTACCTACCGGATCGATAAGCAACGTAGCCCTTTGGAAATGATCAACAGCCGCGACGGCGACTGCACATCATTTGCCAGATTGTTTTCGCTGCTAGGCGAAGCAGCGGGAATAACAGGGCTGGAACTGTTCAGCATGGACGGCGAGATGCATGTGCAGCTTTCTTCGCAAAGCCCGGAAATAGCCGGGGCGAAGCCTGGCGAAGCGCTAATGATGGCTCGCCATACCATCCTGCAACGCGGCGAAGGCGAACAACGCGAATACTTCGACCCGGTGTTCGGGCAACAAGTGAACCCGGCCTGGTATGGCATAGACCAGAACCGCTACCTGATGCGTACCTGACCGAAAGCGCCGACACCCTGGCTACGCAGCCTGCAGCGCCTCGGTAGTCTGAATCTCATCCAGGGATTGCATCGTTGGACCGGTAAGCCGTGGGCAACGCTGCTTGAAAATCACGCTCAGTGGAACCGTTTCAACTGCTTCGCCACACAGATGTATCCATAGTTGTCACACAGAAGGCAATGAATATGAATATGCGCGTCTCCCCTGATATGCCCAGCCAGATCCCTCTCAACGGTCAGGAGGGGATGCACTCAAACGACGCTCCGGGCCAGGGAGTCAAAGGCGCGGTAGTGCCGATGAAAGCCTTCGTGGCCGGTAATGGCGGTGGCGGCATCTCCTTCGGCCAAGGCAACACCACACAAGTGCCCCGCCAGCCAAACAGCCAATTTGCAGCCGGCAAGAATCAAGACGCGCCCTCGCCCTCGGCGCTCATCTCGTTGTTCAAGGAAGTACTGGAACGCCTCAGCACACCCGGCGGTGATCAACCCGAGGAAGCAGCGTTCGGTAAGCCAGCTCAGCCGCAAGGCACAGGTGCGCAGCGCACCGGTAAACCAGACGGCGTTGACAGAACCTTCGGCGTGACAGCCCCCAAGGCCACTCATGCCCCCACAGGCGCAGCTCCCACGGCCAGAACGGGTCAGGATGCCGAGTTTCTCGATAACTCCAAATACTCCACACCAAAAGATCTGGAGAAATTCGGGCCGATGGTGGCCAACTTGCCGCCCGCGCAGCAAGAGCAGGCTGCGAAAGAACTCAACCGCCCCATCGCGGCAGCGAAGATGGCCGCTGCGGGCGGTCCGGACGCAGAAAAAGCCAAAGCATTCATCGATGCCAATCCGGTGCTCAAGACCGCAGCGGATGTCGGCAAGCGCGGTGGTCAGGCTGACGGAAAAACCACTGATGGTGATTACAAGTCGCTGGCAAAAAATCTCGAGAAAGCACGGGACGCAGGGGCGAAATCCGTCAATGAGTACGTGAAAGCCAATCCCAAGGCTGATCCGCAGTCGCTGCAGATGGTGACCAATGCGGCGCTGCTGCGGGCCAACGAACCCATTACCAAATGCGCCGATCCGAAAAAAGCTGCTGGGGGTGATGAAAAAGTTGGCAAGTACACCACGGTCGATGACCTCAAGGCGTTGTCCTCTGGCAACCCTGGCTTGTCCAGCCTGCTGACAACCTCAGCGAAAACGTTTGCCCAGCCAGGCTTCTCTGACTTGCTCGACCAGGGCGGACTGGAAGGCAAGGCACTGGCGAAGAAAAGCGCCGACGGCGATATCAGCACCCGGAACATAGAAGACTGGATCAAGAAACAGGCCCCTACAAACGGCGGCGAATTCGCGGCCATGATGAGCAGCGCCGCGACACTCAACGCCACGGCAGGCGTTGATATCAGCGCCCTGAACGAAGACGTTTTTGCCAATCCTGACAAATACAGCGGAGACCAGAAAGCAGCGGTCATGGTCAAACTGCAGAAAACCCTGGAGAGCGTGGAAGCCGGACAAAGTCTGCGCAAGACCGAGAAGACTGAAACGGCTCTGAAGGAAAAAATCGCACAGTTGCAAGGCGATAAAGACGTACAAGCCTTCCTCGACAAATCGATTCCCGAACAGCAGAGGAAGTTGATCAGCAACGACCCTACTCTGAAACAAGCGGTCAATCAGCGTTACCAAAGCCTGACCTCGGGTAACTCACTGGAAACCGATATGCGGGGCGATTTTGATGCGGTGACCAAAGACAAAGACGGCAAGCCGATCAAGGATCCATCCTCTCCTGATTACAGTGCTTCGGTCGGCAACCTGAGCGCCGAATTGCAAATGCAAAAAGATTTGCGCGGCCCTGACGCAGGTATTCCCACAGCCAGCGATGTAGTGGCGAACCGTCCGGATTTGAGCGCCGAACTGCAACTCTCTTACCAACAGAATTTTGCCCAGGGCGGCAAAATGAATGAGCAAATGAAGTCGAAGGACGCCAAGCCGGAAAAAGTACTGGCCGACGTCGACGGCCAGAAAGCAGCCTACGACGCTGTGTTGCCGCCAGAAATTACCGCCGCCAGCCAGGACGCCTACACCGAGGCCACGCTGGCCGCCTTGAAGACCACCAAGGCTGGCGTCGACATGATTACCGACTTCAAGGACGCCACTGCCGGGCTGGGCAATAAAGATCCACAAAGCATCACCGCAAAGGACTTGAAAGCCGAAGCTGAAAAGCGTGCCAATACTGCCCTTGACGGCAAGGGCATTGCGGGTGGCGCTCTGGGCGCGGCTGGCGGTGTGTATGCCATGACGTCCGTTTCCGGATTGCTGGCTCAGGGTAAGGATGCCGAGGCAGGTAAAGCGATCTACGACAGTATCCGTGGCGCGGGCACCGCTGCGCGGGTTGGCTATGACCTGGCAACCAAATCAAGCGCTGCTGGTGGGGAGATCGCCGGTAAAATCGCGGGGCGTGCCGTTGGCGCGGTTGCCGGCCGTGTTGCGGGCATGGCGGCTGCCAGTGCCGTCGCAAGCGCCGTGCCGGTCGTTGGCTGGATCGCCGATGCGGCCATGGCGATAGGTTTCGGCATCAAAGCGATTATCGATGCGGTGCACAAAAAACAGGATCAGAAGGCTTTCGATCACAATGTAGATCCAACGCTGGACCAGTTCGGTATTCCCAAGGCGCATTGATCTTCTGAGGCGGTGACGGCGTAGGCATCTGTACATATCCATTACCGCGTTTATGGCTGATATTGGTTGCGCTTTTACAGCGCCTCACTTTCGAAAAGCGCGAAAGTAAGCAAAGCGCTCTTGCCCCACCACTCGGTCCCTCGCCTAGGCTCGGGATACCCGCCCGCAGATCTGAAACCGTGGGCCGCCGCAACGGGCCATCCATGGCCCAATGCGGCTAACCCGGCGTCCTGCCGGGTTACCCACGGTTTCAGATCTGCGTTCGGCCAGCGTGGTTTAACGGGGCGCTTAAGATCAAAATCAAAAGCTCAGCGGCCTGACAGCCGACCTGGTTGTGTGAACTTACCGATCTTCTGTAGCGCCCGCGTCGTTCAGACGCCGCGCTGTCGCGCAGCAAACACGGGCCCTGTAGGAGTGAGCTTGCTCGCGATTCGATTTCATGGTTGACGAATTTATCGCATGAACTGACGCCATCGCGAGCAAGCTCACTCCTACAGAAAAAGCATTTAAATTCAGTAGGTTATTTTATTTTTGATGAGAGCTGCCGAAGGCTGCGAAGCGGTGTGTCAGACGATGTATGCGTTGGCTGTGGTGACGTCTCGCGAACAAGTTCGCTCCTACCGGGCCGAGGCGATCCCGCCGTATTCGCTTTGCTTTTGATCTGCTTTTGATCTGCTTTTGATCTTAGGCGCCCCGTTAAACCACGCTGGCCGCTCGCAGATTTGAAACCGTGGGTAACCCGGCAGGACGCCGGGTTAGCCGCATTGGGCCATGGATGGCCCGTTGCGGCGGCCCACGGTTTCAGATCTGCAGGCGGGCATCCCGAGCCTAGGCGAGGGACCGAGTGGTGGGGCATGAGCGCTTTGGTTACTTTCGCGCTCTTCGAAAGTGACGCGCCGTAAGGGCGCAACCAATAGAAGCCACTAACGCGGTAAAGGATATGTACACAAACATCCCTCCCCATGGAGAAGGAAAAGATGTGCATATACCTATGCTCTACTCAGCGATCAGCAACCATGCGCTTCAGTCGTTCCTGAATCTTGCTTTTATAAAGCCGCGCCGGTTCGCCACCCGCCGGGCGATGGTACATGCCAGCAGCGCTGACCCAGTCTCCGGTTTGCTGATAATACTGACGTAGCAACAAGGCAGCGCTTTGCAGGTTATTGATCGGGTGGAGCGCATCGCAGGGCTCGCGAAACCGGGCGCGACCGATATAACCCCAGTTCTGCTGAGTCAGGCCGATATCCACCGCATACACACCCTGCTCGGAGATTGCCTTGAGCACCGCGCGGCAGGCCTCATCGCGAGTTTCGAAACGCAGCGGCTTGCCTTTAACGTTCAGGGTCCAGGGCCATGGGTAATACCCGATGCGCAACTGCGTGTTGCTTTCAGTCTGCGCCACCGCATAAAGCAACTGCGCCGGAACCCCGGCGGCCTCGGCCACCTGCCGGTACGCGGTTGGCGGACCTGCCCAGGCGGGATCAGCCGCTAATACGCCGAAGAACGCCAGCAGCGCACCTAACTGCCCCGTCCTCACCCGACGTTCCCGCCTCATGCCAACATCTGCCAGTTGCCCCGCGAATCGGCAGCGCCTTTGTCATCGATGGATACTGACCAGAGGCGTCGAATACTGATGCTGATATTCATAAAGCTTCCTTGACGGTAGAAAGACAAACATCGGCCATCAGTAACGGATGTCCGGCATGTTGCGCTGGTTGAGATGCTGTTGTTGAATTCGCTGGCGCAAGCGCTGCTGCTCGACAATGCGACGTTGGGCATTGCGCTGCTGATTGATCTGGTCTTGCTGTCGGCGCTCCTGGAGGTAGCGCTGCTGAGTCCGGCGGTTATCCTGCGCTTGCTGCGCAGCCCGGCATTGCGCAACGATGGTTGCCAGCTGTCCGCGCCATTTAGCTGCACCGACGTTGTCCTGATCTGCAATTGCCTGAGCCAGACGCTGGCTTGCAGCCCTGTGAGCCTGGTAGCAGGCGCTGGGGGTCGGCCATGCCGCTTGTGCCAGACAAGGCATCAACACCATGACCAGGCACAGCATGATTTTCATGATCACATCTCCACTTGCGTCACCACCTATCAGTCTGTGTGGTCACAGCATGCGAAAACGTTGCATGTAATCGATCAGTCGATCAGGTCACGCCAGCCAGGGTCGATATCGAGCGCCAGGCCAGCATTGTGAAGGGTGTCCAGCAATCGATAGAGCGCGCTGCGATCAGCGATAGGGCACTGGGCGGGATAGTCGCCAACTGGATGGGGCAGGAAAAGCATGGCAGGGAAGTCATCTGCCGCCAGGCCGCCCGGGCGAGGCCTGATGTCTTGCTCAAGCGGGGCTATTCCGGCGGCGTCGTCATCCAGCGCGGCGAGGATCATTTCGATGCGTCCGGCCAGTTCGGCGCACGCTGGATCAACAGGCTCAGGGTTGTCGCCCAGGCTACGCCGATAGGCAGCGTTCCAGACCTGGGTTTCTTCATAGCTGGGGCCACCGCAATCGAGCAGCGGTGCCAGCAATAAAAGCTCGTAATCCCCCGCCTTACCGACCGGCTCAGCCCGAGTGGTGGCAAGCGTCAAGGGCATGCTGCCTTGCCAGAGGCTCCACTGGTCCGGACTTTCGCGCCGCGCCAGGAGCGAAAGAATCTGATTGCCGATACCCAGAGTTTGCAAACTCTGTATCCCGTTGCGTTCCCCGCCCATCGCCAACAACTCACCCTCGTTAAGCATCTGGCGCAAGCGGCTGTCGCTGAGCAAGGCGGGATTTACTGCAAGGCTTGTGCTCTGAGGCAAGGCATCGGGCGATGGCAACAGGTCTGGCTGGCTGAAACCCGTCAGGCTGTCGAGCTCCCACAACGGCCGCCCATCGACCCACAATTGGGTCAACCCCGAGGCTCTGGCCCGCACACCGAACACAATGCGCCTGCGTTCGGAAAACCGCTGGAATGCATAGGCATGGGCGCCCGGCATACCGGGCCACGCAGCATTGCCGGCTTTCTGCAAGCATTGGTCAAGGGGATCTTGAGCGGCCCGTAACGGCACGGGCGCCAAGCCGGGCTGTATTTGCCGCGGACCGCCAATCTTGAAGTTCGACATGCTTACCTCTCACGCGCGAAAACCTTCTGGCAGATTATCACGCAACTGCGTGCGGGCCCTGGACAGGCGGGAGCGAATTGTACCGATCGGCACACCCAACACATCGGCAGCATCCTGGTAACTGCCTTCGGTTTCGACAGTGACTTCCAGCGTATGACGCATGACGGCTGGCAGTACGGCGATAGCTTGAACAGTGCGCTCCAGGTCTCGATAACTTTCTATGTGACCGCAAATATCCAGACTTGGCTCGGCATGCGCAAGCTGCTCCTCGAACTCGACGTGCATGGGCCGACGATAGAGTTTGCGAAAATGATTACGGATCAGATTCAGGGCGATACCGCATAACCAGGTCTCGGGTTTGCACTGCTGCAAAAAGCGGCTTTCGGCATTCAGGGCTTCGACAAAAGTTTGCTGAAGAATGTCTTCGGCATCCTCCTGATTAATGACGCGCTTATGTATGAAATTCTGCAGTTTCTGAAGTTGTTGTTGGGTCAACTGGGCGAAGCAGGAGGTGCCGGTCCGCGTGGGCAGTAAGCTCTGGTTCATCGCGTTCATACTGAATTATTCCCTTAGATCCTCGTCGTGAGCGCTTCACGGCGATACTAAGACTCCTATAGCGAAACCTGTGCCAGGCTTTAAAAACCACATAACTAATTGTTTTTAATAATATTTTTAATCCAACAGAAATGTTTTGTGCGCAAGCTTTTGCAAGCCCCCTCGAAAAGCTTCGCAACATCTTGCAAATCTTCCTGATCAGACGCTGGCCTGTTTTCGCGTGGAACCGGATAGCGCCTGCGACCACACAGAGAGGTGTACTCCAGACGCGTAGACGGCTCATGTCCCTCAACCACATCACCCCCCTGCCGCACACCACTGTGCATACAGCGACGCCGCAGCCCGCTGCTTCTCCTGTCGCAAAGGCAGGGGCGACCAGCGTGCATCAGCAAGGCGAGTCCGCGCACATGATGCAGCAGATGAGCGCTGCACTCGCCTCTATGAGCAAGCCTCTCAGCCAGCGCGAAGTGGTGTGTGGACAGCACGCCAGCAGTCAGCCGATGAGCCTGCAACAGTTGTTGCAGGGAATAGGCAACCATGCGCCGACGCAACTGAACGCCCGGTTGAACAAAATGCGCCAGCAGCTACGGCAGCAGAAATCAGTCAAGGAGATGGTCAAGGACCAAGGCGACAATCCGCTTCGGACGCACCTGCTGCTCAGCGAAATCGCTCACCAGGCCGAGGAACAGGGCAATGATGCAGAGGCCGAACAGGCCCAGGCGCAACTTGACGCACTGGATGCCGAGCACGGCGAGGAAATAAAGACCGGTCTGAGCATCACTCCAGCGCTGACCCACGCAGTGAAAGACCCGGATCTGCGCGATAACTTGCGCACTATTTATTACCAACACCTGATCAAGAACCCGTCACTGGGTAACTTCATGGAAGCGGTGCTGCATCTGTGCGGTGAGAAAAATTTCATCAAAGGCCTGCGGGCCCTGCAACAAGCCCTTGCCGACGATATCGCCAACCTTGCGCAATTGCCCCAGGAGGGCAAGTTGCGCTCGTTGATGGAAAGCCTTGGGCGCACCACTCAGCTCAACAATCTGGTGCATGGTTGCTCGGACCTGGCCAGCCGCATGGCGGCTAAAAATCCGGCCATGACCTTGAGCGGCCTGCTGTTGATGCGTCAATTGATGCAACTGGCCAACCAGTCGATGAACGTACGCGACACCCAGCAACTCTCGGAAAAAGTTGGCGGCCCATCGCCGACGCTGCAACTGACCTTCCTCAACGGCCTGCGTCATCTGCTTGCCGACCTGCCCAACGGTCTGTGGCGCGACGACAAGACGCGCCAGACCTCATTGCGCAACGTCTTGCTGATCATGGACGAGCTCGGGCAAAGCGAACGCAAGGCCCTGCCAGACCGGAGTAGCCGTTTATGAATGCCGTGCTCAATGGCTTGACCCGGGTGGCGATAGCCGCCTCCAAGCGCTCAGAAGTCGCAGGCGCAATCATCGTCATCGGCATCGTCTTCATGTTCATCACGCCCTTGCCTACAGGGCTGGTGGATGTCCTGATTGCGGTCAACATCTGCGTGTCCTGTCTGCTCATCATGCTGGCGATGCAACTGCCCAAGCCCTTGGCGTTTTCGACGTTCCCGGCAGTGCTGTTGCTGACAACCATGTTCCGCCTGGCCTTGTCGATCGCGACTACGCGGCTGATTCTGCTCGAACAGGATGCGGGGCACATCGTCGAAGCCTTCGGCAACTTCGTCGTCGGCGGCAACCTGGCGGTGGGCATGGTCATCTTCCTGATCCTGACCGTGGTCAACTTTCTGGTCATCACCAAGGGCTCCGAGCGGGTTGCGGAAGTGGGCGCGCGCTTCACGCTGGACGCCATGCCTGGCAAGCAAATGTCCATAGACAGCGATCTGCGCGCCGGGCTTATCAGCGTCGATCAGGCCCGCCAGCGTCGAGCGGATCTGGGCAAGGAAAGCCAACTGTTCGGCGCCATGGATGGCGCGATGAAGTTCGTCAACGGCGACGCCATCGCAGGCCTGATCATCGTCGCGATCAACCTGATTGGCGGCATCTCCATTGGTGTGATGCAGCACGATATGAGCGCTGGCGACGCCATGCACCTGTATTCAGTGTTGACCATCGGCGACGGCCTGATCGCGCAAATTCCGGCGCTGCTGATCTCGGTCACCGCGGGCATGATCATCACGCGTGTACCCAATGAGGAAAGCGACGAAAACTCCAACATCGGCGGAGACATTGCCAAGCAGTTGGGCGCGCAACCGAAATCACTGGTCATTGCAGCAGTGGCGATGCTCGGTTTCGCGGCACTGCCGGGCATGCCGACCATGGTGTTCGTCATCATTTCAATCCTCGTTGGCACGCTGGGCGTATTCCTGATGCGCAGCCGGGCCCCCAAGGCCCAGGCCGTCGCCGCCTACGTCCCCCCGGAACAGAATGGTGACCGGGACATTCGTGAGTTCTTCCCCTGCCGCACGTTCCTGCTGCAGTTCAACCCAGGCCAGGACCAGACAGAAATCATGGCCTTGATCAGCCAGGTACGGCAGCGCCGCAACCAGCTCGTGGCACAGTTCGGCATCACCCTGCCCTCTTTCGACATCGAGTATGCGGGTCATTTGCCTGCAGACGAATTCCGCTTTCTGGTTTACGAAGTGCCTGCGATCCAAGCCACCTTCACCCAGGATTTTCTGGCCGTGGAACGACAACTGCTGGCTGCGGAACCGATCAATGCTCATCCCGGCCATACTGCTCGCGAAGAGGCCGACCTGCTCTGGATACCGGCCGACGATCCCACACTGCAAGAGCCCGAGTTGCACCCCAGCACCTCTACCCAACTGATCGTCGAACGCATGTTCCGCGCCATGCAAGCCTGCGGCCCACAATTCATCGGGCTGCAGGAAAGTAAAGCGATCCTCAGTTGGCTGGAGCGCGATCAGCCGGAACTTGCTCAAGAGATGCAGCGGGTCCTGCCTCTCGCTCGCTTTTCGGCAGTTCTACAACGTCTCGCCAGCGAGTGCGTGCCGTTGCGCGCTATTCGACTGATTGCCGAAGCCCTGATTGAGCACGGCCAGCACGAGCGCGAAATCGGCGCCCTGACCGATTACGTACGCATCGCGCTGAAGTCGTTGATCTTCCATCAATACTGCGGCCCTGAAGGCTTGCAGGTCTGGCTGCTGTCACCGGAAAGCGAGCACCTGATGCGTGACAGCCAGCGCCAGACCCAGAACGAAACTTTTTTCGCCCTGCCCGCCGAAGCCAGCCAGCAGTTGGTTGATCAATTGCGCCAGGCCTTCCCGCGTCGATCCAGGGCGATGGCCGTGTTGCTGGTCGCCCAGGATTTGCGCAGCCCGTTGCGCACATTGTTGCAGGACGAATTCCATGAGATTCCCGTGCTGTCTTTTGCCGAGCTCAACAGCACTGCGCAGGTCAAGGTGCTAGGCCGCCTGGATCTGGACGACCAACTGCAAACCATCGCCGACGAAAATGCGGCATGAGTCTGCCTACCCGTTCAAGGAGTGAGTGATGTACGAACTACGCGTATTGAACGGCTTGCACCGCGGTGCGGCCTTACCGCTGATTGGCGACCACTGGCTGGTCGGGAGCGACGAACAACACGATCTCCTGCTGCAGGATCCCGGCATTGCCCGACGCCACTGCAGATTAACGTGCGACGGCGAAACCTGGCGCCTGGAAGCAGAAGACGGCTCGCTGTTCGACGAGCAGGGCCAGCCCTGTGACAGCCTGAATGCGCTCACCGCTGAACAGACGTTCCGGCTGGGCACTGTGCAGTTGAGCATCATGGCAAGTTCAGCGCAGTGGCCAGCGGTGGTCGAACCGAAGCCCTCCAGCGAATCCGCCCCGTCAGGCTTCGGCGAATCCCGCGCCGAATCCCAGGCTCCCCCCTCGCCGTCACAACCCGCCAAACGCCCGGCCCTGCATAAGCGCCTGGCCATTGCAGGGATTGTGGTCACGCTGGCGGGCAGTGCCTGGGCATTGACCACACCGGGGCCCGTGAGCCCCTCGCCTACGACCACTCAGCCCCGCGAACCTTCAGCCCTGAGCGCTACGGACACCGCGGAAAAACTGCAAGTCATGCTCCGCGAACGTGAATTGCGCGATACGGTCAGCGTGAGCACCAGCGCCGAAGGCATCGTACTCAAAGGCTCGTTAACACCTGAACAGATGGCGCTGTACAAACGCATGCTGGAACGCTTCGGCCAGCAGCAGAAAAGCGCGGTGGCGGTGCTCGATCAGGTCAAACCATTCGGTCGAAAACTGCCTTTCGAGATCGTGCAGATCGCCAGCGGCAAGCGTGCCCACGTGGTGTTGGCTGACAACCGCCGGTTATTTCTCGGCGACGAAGTGGATGGGCTGCGCCTGACCAAGATCGACAAGAACCACGTCGAGTTCGACGGCGACGAGCACTACGAGGTGAAATGGTGAGCGCAGCGCTGGCCGAAACTGTCCCGTTGGCAGAGTGGGCCGACGCCTATAGAGCGCGCCTGAACAAGCTCTCGTCGGTGGTGGTCAGCGGTCGGGTCAGCGCAGTCAACGGCATCCTGCTCGAATGCCAGGTCCCGGCAGTACGCATAGGCGACCTGTGCCGCGTTTACAAAACCGGTGGCGAAGCGATGCTGGCGGAGATCGTCGGTTTTACCGAAAACTGCACGCTGCTTAGCGCTCTGGGTACGCCAGAAGGCATCGAGCAAGGCGCGCGGATCGAGCCACTGGGCGTTGTCCACTCGGTGAGTGTCGACGACAGCTTGCTCGGCAGCGTGCTGGACGGATTTGGTCGACGTCTGGACGGCCAGGGTGACGGTGCGTTCGCCTTGCCCGGCGACCACCGTCCGACCCAGCCAGTAATTTGCGACGCCATTCCACCCACCCAGCGGCCCCGTATCGTCGACGCAATGCCTACTGGGCTGCGTGCCATCGACGCGGCCATTACCCTGGGTGAAGGTCAACGCGTAGGGCTGTTCGCCGGTGCAGGCTGCGGCAAGACCACGCTCCTCGCAGAGCTGGCGCGCAATATGCCGTGTGACGTGATCGTATTTGGCCTGATCGGCGAGCGGGGTCGTGAACTGCGCGAGTTTCTCGATCACGAACTGGACGACGAACTGCGTGCGCGTTCGGTGCTGGTCTGTGCCACCTCGGACCGTTCAAGCATGGAGCGCGCCCGCGCAGCCTTTACCACCACCGCCATTGCCGAAGCCTACCGACAGCAGGGCAAACGCGTACTGCTGCTCGTCGACTCGCTGACCCGCTTCGCCCGGGCCCAACGCGAGATCGGCATTGCAGCAGGCGAACCCCTGGGACGCGGTGGCCTGCCGCCCTCGGTTTATACTCTGCTGCCGCGTCTGGTGGAGCGCGCCGGACGTAGCGAGCAAGGCTCAATCACCGCGATTTACACCGTCCTGATCGAACAGGACTCGATGAATGACCCGGTCGCTGACGAAGTCCGCTCGCTGATCGACGGCCACATCGTGATGTCGCGCAAGCTCGCCGAGCGTGGCCATTATCCGGCCATTGACGTGCAGGCCAGCCTCAGCCGTATCACCAGCAGCGTGACCGACAAGCAACATCAGCGCGGCAATATCACCCTGCGCCGTTTACTGGCGGCCTATCAGCAAGTGGAAATGCTCCTGCGTCTGGGCGAGTACACCCCCGGCAACGATGCAATGACTGACTGCGCCGTGCAGTTGCACGACCAGATCAACGAGTTTTTGCAGCAAGACCTGCGCGACCCGCTGGACCTGCAAGACACCCTTGAACAACTTTATGCGTTGACAGCCCATGCGCCGTAGGCCGGCTGTTGAAGAAGCCGCACCGGATGCCGATCCGCAGCGCGACGCGCTGGTCGAGGTGGTGACCTTGCTCTCGCCGCTGCGCGAGTTGCGCAAGCACAGCCTGGAACGACGTTGCCGCGAAGCCCGGCAGGAAGCCGAGCAGATGCAGGCGGCGATAGAACAGGCTGATAAAGACTGCGCCGAAGACCTGCGCCAGCAAAAGCAGGCACGCAAGGCCTTGGCATTGCAGTGTGAGGGTCAAGTCATGAGCCTCAACGCTATCCAGCATTGGCACCAGCAAGAGCAACAACTCATGGACCGACAAACCGAGCTGCGCGTCCACGTCCAACGCCTGAATCTTGAACTTGACGCCCAGCATGTTCGTGTCAGCGAAGCCGAGGCTCAATTGCGCGCCAGCCAGCGTGCCCTGGAAAAACTGGCCTGCCTGCGCGAAACCCTGGCCTTGCCAAAGGAGACGACATGAATCTCAGCAGCCCTGCACACGCAATTCTCGAGCATCGCACGCCTGCCAAGCCGGAACGGCAAGAGCCACAGCACGACACGTCTCGCGACAGACCGCAACCGCAAGGTGCTCGCCCGCAAAGCCGTGGCCCCAACGAAATTGATAGACCTCGAGAGACTTCGGCGCGAGACAGCGGCAAAGCCCGACATGGCGATTCCGAACGCATGGCCGACGGGCTGTTTTTCCAGCAACTGCTGGCGCCATTGGGCGGCATGGGTGGCCAAGGGCAAGGCGGCTCACGCGGCCAGTCGTTCGCAGGCCAGGCTGACGGGATGGGTAGCGCAGGTTTCGCTGCCTGGAACCAACTGGTCGATGACCTCGCCGGGCGGCTGCCCGCTGGCACCGGCCAGTCTCTGCAAGCCACGCTGTTCATGCCGAACCTGGGCCGCATCGGCCTGAATGCGCGTAATCGTTCACCACGCGGTTGGGACATTGATCTGGATTGCGCAGAAGCGCATGCCGCCGAGCATCTGCGTCAGAACCACCCGCGCTGCCAGGACGATCTGAGCCGCGCACTGTGTCAGCCCGTCAACCTCAGCGTGCGCCACCGGGGGTGCGCATGAATGCCCAGGCGCTGCCCCTGCGGCAGGTCAGCCACGTTCAGGTCCGCCTGTCCCGCAAACTGGCCGGCGAGCCGTGGATGGCATTCAACGTGGAGGGCCAGACAGGCCATCTGACGCTCAAAGCCAGCCGCCGCGCGCCTATCGCCGCTGAGCTGCAATGCTTCGACAGCGCATTAGGGACTTTTGGGCTCAGCGATGCTCAACCGGTGCTTAACGCATGGTCGAGCTGCCCGGGTTTTGCCGGGGCTGTCGGGTCTGTAAAAGCAGACGCCGACGAAGACTGGCTATGGCCGCTATACAACGCAGGCCTGTCGGCAGAACTGGCCGCTGTCATGGGCACACTGAAACCGCTTCCAGTCTCTGAAACAGCGAAGGCCGACTGGGTGTACTGCGAGATGAGCCTGCAATTGAGTCAGGGTCGCGTCGACAGTGTGCTCGCAGTCTCTGCCCCTGCGCTCGCCGATTGGCTCGACCAGCCCGCATGGAACGTAAATCCACCACGCGACCACTCAGGGTTAACGCTGGCTTTCGCGCTGCGTCTGGGCAGTCTGAATCTCCCCCGACAAACGCTCGAAACCTTGCGACCTGGTGACGTGCTATGCCCCACCGAGGCTGACTTCGACACCGCAGGTTTTGGTGTGTTGACCCTGGGGCAGCGGCGTCTTCAGGTCCGTGTTTGCGAACAGCCCGAACGGTTGCAACTGGAAGTTCTGGAAATCGAGGAGACGACGGTGTCAGACCGTAATGAGCTTGACGAACCGATTGCCGAGTACACCGACCCTTGGGCGGATGAAGACGGTTATTCCGATGAGGTCGATACCGAAAACGCTTTCGCTGAAGAGGCTGATCCCGACTCCGATGCAGATCAGTACTACACCGAGCCTGCCGGGCAGATTGAAGACGAAGATGACTATGCAGATCAGGCCGATCAGGCGCCTCAGTCGCCGGCAAGTCCTACCGAAGCTTTCGCCGACCTGGCGATGCCGCTGACTCTGCGGTGCGGCCAGATCCGCTTGACCCTGGGCGAACTCGCGGCCCTGGGACCCGGCGCGATCCTTGAAGTCCCAGGCGTCACGCCAGGGCTGGCCGGTCTCTATTACGGTGAACGAAGGCTGGCCCAAGGCGAACTGGTGGATGTAGAAGGCCGTCTTGGCTTGCAGATTACCCAGCTGGATGAGCGCGGATGACGCTCAATGACACGAATCCAATCATGCTGGCGCTGTTTCTCGGCGCATTGTCGCTGCTGCCATTCCTCTTGGTGGTGTGCACGTCCTTCCTGAAAATCGCTTCCGTACTGCTCATCACCCGTAACGCCATCGGCGTGCAGCAAGTGCCGCCGAACATGGCGCTGTATGGCATTGCCCTCGCCGCCACGCTGTTTGTCATGGCACCGGTGTTTTCCGAAATTGCCACCATCGCTCAAGAGCACCCCCTGCAACTGAATGACACAAAAGGCCTGGGCAAAAGCGCGCAGGCCCTGCTCGCCCCTCTTCAAGCATTCATGACCCACAATGTTGAGCCCGACGTGCTGACTCACCTGCACGAAAACGCCCTGCGCATGTGGCCCAAGGCAATGGCCGACGCCGCCAGCCGCGAAGACTTGCTGCTGCTGATCCCGGCCTTCGTGCTGTCGGAGCTGCAAGCGGCATTTGAAATCGGCTTTCTGATCTATATCCCTTTCATCGTCATTGACCTGATCGTCTCCAACCTGCTGCTCGCGTTGGGTATGCAAATGGTTTCGCCGATGACCATTTCCCTGCCCTTGAAAATCCTGCTCTTCGTGCTGGTCAGCGGTTGGACGCGCTTGCTCGACAGCCTCTTCTACTCCTATATGTGAGGTCGCGATGGAAGCCTTGAACCTGTTCAAACAGGGCATGATCCTGGTGGTGCTGTTGACCGCACCGCCGCTGATCGTGGCGGTCGCGGTCGGTGTGCTGACGTCACTGGTCCAGGCATTGATGCAAGTCCAGGATCAAACCCTGCCGTTTGGTCTCAAGTTGCTCGCAGTAGGCGTGACCCTGGCAATGACCGGTCGCTGGATCGGCGTCGAGCTGATTCAATTGACCAACCTGGCGTTCAACATGATTGCCCAGACCGGTAAGGGCTGAGCATGTTCGACGCTCAGTTCGCTTACGAGCTGCTCAATGGCATCGCCTTGTCCATGGCCCGCCTCTACCCTTGCATGTTTCTCGTCCCTGCGTTTCTGTTCAAGCACCTCAAAGGCCTGCCGCGCTATGCCGTACTGACGGCGCTGGCGCTGATCCCCGCCCCGGGCATCGGTCAGGAGTTGAGTCGGCTGGGCAAATCGTGGTCGGACATCTTCTTTCTGATTTTCAAGGAAATGATACTGGGCACCCTGATGGGCCTGGTGCTGTACCTGCCATTCTTTTTATTCAGCGCGGTGGGCGTGTTGCTCGACAACCAGCGTGGGGCGCTGACAGGCGGCCAGCTCAACCCGGCACTGGGCGCCGATGTGACGCCGTTATCTCATCTGTTCGAAGAAACCATGATCATGCTGTTGATGATCATTGGCGGGTTGCCGCTGCTGATGCAGGTGATCTGGGACAGCTATCAGATCTGGCCCGCAACGAGCTGGTGGCCAGCGCTGCAAGGACAAGGCTTCGATGTCTATCTAGGCATACTGCAGGACACTTTCACCCACTTGTTGCTGTATTCGGCACCGTTCATTGCCTTGTTGTTGCTGGTCGAAGCGGCGATGGCGTTGATCGGTATCTACAGCCCTCAACTGAACGTGTTTATCCTCGCGATGCCGGCCAAGTGCGTGATCGGGCTCGCGTTTCTGGTGATCTACTTGCCGACCCTGATGGACCTGGGCACCGAGCGCCTTGAGCTGCTCAAGGACGTGCGGCATACCCTGCTGCTGATGGTCCCCGGTCCTCGCGAACCCACGCCATGAGCGAGAAGAATCAGGACGCAACGCCCAAGCAGATTCGCGATGCACGCAAGCGTGGGCAAGTCGCGCAGAGCCAGGATCTGCCCAAGCTTTTGATCCTGGTGGTAGTCAGTGAAATCACTCTGGGCATGGCCGACGTCAGCATGGAAAAGCTGCAGGCGCTGATCAACCTGTCGATGACGCGCATGGATCAACCCTTCCTGCGCACCGTGGGTGAAGTGGTCACTCAGGGCGTGTGGCTGGTGGCCGCTTTTGCTGCGCTGAGTGTGGGCGTCGCCATGCTTATGCGCCTGGTCGGGAGCTGGATGCAATTCGGCTTCCTGTTCGCCCCCGAGGCGCTCAAGCCGACCATGGAAAAGCTCAACCCGTTCAGCCACCTCAAACAGATGTTCACCATGCGCAGCCTGGTCACATCGCTGTCCGGCGTGGTCAAGGCTGCGATCATCGCAACCGTCATGTGGTTCATCGTCGAGCCCGCGCTCGGCACGCTGGTCAGCCTGGTGCACACCGATCTGGTGACGTTCTGGCACGCCCTGTCGACGCTGTTCCACCGGATTCTGCGGGTGACTTGCGGGATATTGCTGGTACTCGCAGTGGCGGACTTTGCCATCCAGAAGTACTTCCACGCCAAGCAACTGCGCATGAGCATGGAAGACATCAAGCAGGAATACAAAAACTCCGAGGGCAACCCGGAGGTCAAGGGCCACCGCCGCCAACTCGCCCACGAATTGCTCAACCAGGCACCCAAGGCGCCGCCAAAACCGGTCAAGGATGCCGACGTGTTAATCGTCAATCCGACTCACTACGCAGTCGCCCTCTATTACAAACCTGGCAAAACAGCCCTGCCGCGCATCCATTGCAAACATCTGGATGCCGGCGCCCTGGCGCTGATCGAGGAAGCAAAGCGCGAACGCATCCCGGTGGTCCAGTGCGTGTGGCTCGCCCGTGTTCTGTACCGCGTGCCCGAAGGTCGCTTCATCCCGCGCGACACGCTGCAGGCGGTGGCGCAGATCTATGGCGTGATCAAGCAACTGGACGATGAAGCCAAACGGGAAGTCATCCTGGCGAACGATATCGACATGCTCTGACCACAAATATCGTAAGCCCTGAAAAGCCTTTCCAGCGTCTTGCAGACTGTGTGGGAACCGTTTCAGAGCTATGAACCACACACAGGTATCAGCCCTGAGCGAGCATTCACGGAATGATTAATTCACTACTATCGCGCTTGCATGGCCAGTCCCAGACGGTCCAGCAGCCACCTGCGGCGCCCCCCCTGCACAGTCAGGCCAAGGCCCCGAAACTCAATCAGCTTCGCGATCGCCCATCACATGTTGGTGTGGCGAACTCGCTGATGAAGGCGGGCAGCAAATTCACCGGCATGTTTCGCGCCCGTCAGCGTGACGTCGGCAAGCACGAACAACGCGAGTGGCACGACGACCTGATGCGCGTGCCACGGGACGGTAAAACCACCGACCTGCAAATGGTCAACTCCAGTTCCGCCCACGCGATCACCCAGAAACTAAACGCCGAAGGCCGCTACAAGGATATTCGCGCGATCAATCAGCATCACCTGGGCCCCGGGGTGAAGGGCTACCAGATGCAGGACCAGGACGGCCACTGTCACCAGGTGCAGCAAAGCGATGCGGTGATCAGCACATTGAAGTCGTCGATGCCCCAGGGCGTCAGCACGCTGATCGCGGCAGGCAAAGGCCACCAGGCAGAAAGCAGCGGCATTTTCACCGACAGGCACAACGTCCAGCACACGTTGCACAATCGCACCCTTTACAGCTTCGACCGGGCGACGCAACGCTGGGCCCAGGCACAGCCTCTGCAGAACAACATCTCACGGCTGTCGCTGGATCAGCGCGGCGAGATGATCAAGTACCTCCACAAGGGCGACATACGCGACCACAGCGCGATCAAGAGCCATGTGGTCCAGCTAAAGCGTGACGGCAAGATTCGCCTGACCGAAGGCCATGATCCTGACAAAGGCGTCGAGCTCAGCCTGCTCAAGCACGATGGAACCCCTATCGATGTCGAGCGCGTCGGGTTGCTCAAGCCCAGTCACACCCACGGCAGCCCGACGCTGTTTGTACTGGACAAGAAAGGTGGGCTTCATCACAAGCTGCTCAACGATGACTGGCAGTCAAAATCCAGCATGGCGCTGCAGGAAGTGAAACCAAGCTTGAATCAGGCGATCGGCGTCGAGGCCGCCGACAAAGCGGCAATCGAGGGCTTCATCGCAGACGCCGGTACGCTCAAGGCGGTAATACGTGACGGCGTAGGCTTGCGCCACAGTGCGCCGCTCATTCAGCCGATGACTACCTCGAATAAAGATGAGCCCACCCAATGCAGAATGGGTCCCGGCTGGCGGCTGAGCGAGCAGATGCATCTGGTCAACCAGAACGGCCTGCCGGAAAGGATCGGCGTCGATGACACGCAAGTCCGCCTCCACGGCGGCGCTGCGCTGGGTCTGAATAAAAACCGAGACCTGTGCGGCTGGAACGAGACCACCCAGAGCTGGGACAAGCTCCACGTCAAGGGCGTCACTCAACTGGTGCGCGGTCTCGACGACAAGCCGTATGTGATTCAAGACGGTAAACCCAAGGTAGTGGAAGCCAGCTTCGCGCAGCCCAAACTGAAGCTGGGCAACGGTGAACCGGTGGCATTGGGTCGCTCGACCGCTGCGGAGGTGGGCCGAACGTTGAGCGAAGAGAAGGTCAGCCATTGTGCGGTCCTCGACGACAAGAATTTTGCCCTGCTCACCGAAGCGGCCCCACGGGTCCCAGCGAAGCTCAAAGCCAGCATCGAAGGGCTGAATGTCGATATCCCGCTCCCGCGTGATGCGCAAGGCAAAGAACTGGCTGTCACCAGCGTGGCGCTTGATCAGTCTCGTCAACTGTACGTGACGGCGGGCGGCAATCTGTACCGGCTGCCCCACGATCAGTGGACCCAGAGCCATCACGGCCAGACCGCAGCGTGGAAGCCGGCCGGGCTGCAAACCAAGGCACCTTCTGCGCCTGCGGCGGCGGCTGCGGTTGCTGCTCCTGCACAGGCTCCTGTTTCGGCGACGGCGACGGCCATTGCCATGGCGACTACCGCGGCGACAGCTTCAGCTACGCCGGGTGCTCCTGGTACGCCGCCGACGTCAAGGATCGGAAATCCAATTTCGCCAGGCATCACCGACCCGTCCAGAAAAGACGGCACAGACGTGCTTTTGGACCAGGTCAAAAAGACGCTCGCACCCGGTATTTCCCTGAGCGCTGCAGACTTGTCCAGCGCGACTGTAAGTATCGGCAAAGTCGAAATGGGGCCAAACAAACGCCCGGTGATCGAAGCCACGCTGTTGCCTCCAAGTACGACTGATGCCAACGGTCAGACGGTTCAGCCCGGACCGTCCACCCATTCGCTGGAATTGTCCTACGGTCGTCTCGGCGAAATAGTGCTGCGCCCGGCCAAGGCACAGGCCAATCCAACGGCCAACAGCCAGATGGAAAGCATGCAGGCGCGCAATCACAAGACAGCCAAAATCGGCAATGCCAACGGCTCGGCGACCACCACCATGTTTGGTTCCACCACAGACAATGTGCGTACTGGTGGCGCGAAGAACATCTTCAAGACCGCTGCCGAAGGGTTTCGCAAGATGGGCGAGTCCTATCAACACCACTTCCACCCTTTGGAAACCCCCAAGGCAAACGCCAAGGAACTCAAGCAAGCATTCAATTCAGGCGAGAACATCAAGCAGAAGCTGCAGGCTGCGGGCCACCATGCCTTGACCCCTGGCCCGCGCAGCCGCTCGGGCATGAGCCCGATCTACCAAGAGTCGCTGCGACTGTATAAGCGTTTTGATAGCGCTAATACCAAGGCCAAGGCCAATACCACCACCAACACAAACACCAACACCAATAGAACCGCCAGGCCGATGCTGGAGGCAGGGATAGCGCTGCTGGACAGCAAGGCTGTGCCAAAAACCCGCGCCGACCTGGAAAAAGCGCAACTGCATACCGGCCTCGAAACACTGCACAAAGACATCGAGAACAGCAGCTACCAGGCAATCGTCCGACTGGGCCAGATTCACAAACTGCTCGATGAGCGCGGTAAAGCCCTGGATCCCGCGGCAGCCAACGTCCCGGTCGCGGCCCCGGGCGCAGGCATAGTCAAAGCCACCGGCGCAGTCAAAGTCATGCAGGATGCCTTGCTCGACAGCGGACTCAGCCCCACCAGCAAGGCGCAGACCAAGCTCGAAGAATTGGTCCAGCTAGGCCTGACGCTGCCAGTCCGCCAACTGGAACCGGGCTACGACAACACAGGCCGTAACGAAAGCAAGAGCAGCCTGCTGGAGGATCGTGTGCTGCTCGATGCCCAGACGCTTCTTCAGGTGCGCGATCTTCTGGGGCGAGTGAACAGTCAACAAGGACAGACCCAGATCGTAAACAGCGAAAATGTCGGGCCTGGCAAGAGCACTACGCTGGATCAGTTACAAGGCCTGCGCATGGCCTATGAAAACAGCGACATCAAACTGTTCAGCGACAACGGCATCGTCAGCCACCGCCAACTTGAGAAGCTGCACCAGGCTCGCGACACTGTAGCCCGGGAGCTTACCGGTCGGCATGGCCTGAATTACAACACCACGCGCTCGTTCTCCGAAGATCTGCGCGCCATCGGCGACCATTTCGGCAACCTGCAGGTGGGCGACGCCACCTCACTGCTGCGCAGCAAGGGTGCGACCTTTACATCACCTGCGGTGTTCGTCCCGCTAACCCCGGATGGCGGCGGAATTTACTTCAACTTCGGCATTGGGCGCGAACATGGGATTAGCCTGGAAACCGAAGGCGGTGAAGATGCGACGACACTGGGCCTGAAAAACAGCCGTAACAGAAACGAGTTTCTGAACGTCGGCTACTACCACGCACCCTCGGCGGTTTTCTCACGCTTGTTCAGCTCCGAGCCGAAGGGCAATCCGAGCAGTGCCGGCGAATTGTACAGTGCCGACGCCAGTTTCAAACTGACTCAGAGCCGCGCAATAGCAGGCTGGTTGACTGCCAGCAACGCCAGCATGGCTAACGTCATGGAGAACCTGCTGGATCCCAGTGCTTCATTGGCCGACCTGTATCGCCTGGGCAAGGACAAAGGCGGCTCGGTGGAAAAAAGCAAAGTTAACCAAGGGTCAATCGGAGTCGGTAGCGGCGTCGATCTGGGACGCCTGAACCTGGGCGGTACGCTGCTGCGCAACGAAAGCGGCGGCGTATGGAACGCCTTCCTGCGCGCTACTGCCGGGATCAACGCAGAAGCCACGCTGGTGAGCTATTCCAACACCAAGGTCACCACCCACAAAGGCGAAGGGCAAGATGCTAAAGCTGTAAAACGCGCCTTCGAGGCACTGCCCTCCGCCAGCGCAGGGGCGTATGCCCGGGTCGGTTTTGCTACCAACGGCAACGCGCACCCTGACCAGACGGCCAATAACATGGGCGTGAATAATCATATTCTGGTCGGCCAGACCGTCCTGCCCGATGCTCTCAGCGTCAGCTTCGCGCTGGACCGGGCCAAAAACGACAAATTCACCCTCAACTTCAAGCCCGGCAAAGCCGTGACCACGCCTCAGTTGCACGACGTGGAAAAGTCCTTGGGCAAGGTGCTCAAAGACAAAGAGATTGCCAAGGCACTGGCAGAGCGAAAAGCCCTGCTGACCGAGCTGGAGCGCTGCGCACCCGAGCCAACACAGGCCTTGGCTGCCCTGCCCTCAAGCCCTCTGGGAGGCCGCGCGTTGCCGCCAACCGTGCCACCTCGGCCAGCGCGAGAACGCGTGGCTAACTTGAGCACGCTGTTACCGCGCCTGAATGACAGCATGCCCAAGAATGATGAGGTCGACGCGTTGCAGAAGGCCATCGCCAGCCTGCCTGCAGCGCCGACCCAGGAGCAGCGCAACAAAGTACTCAACGATGCTCGAACCCTGGCTGTCGCAATGAAAGCTGATATCAAGGCGACGGAGGATTCCAAACTGCTGGAAAAAGCCAGTAAAGCCATTGATGCAGGCGAGAAAGTCGCAAATCCGGAAGGCCATCTGGCGGCACTAAAGGGTGTGGTCGACCATCTCGACAATCTGCCTCACGACAACGAGACGCTGCAAGAGCTGCGTTACAGCGTCCAGCAACTGGTCAAGAACAACGATCTGTCCAAGAGCGGCGGACGCCTGCTGGCATCTGGGGAACACAAGTTCACCAACACAGGATTGCAACTGCGCAAAGGTGGTCTGGTCGGTGACTCAGCCCCTTGGCGCGACAGGACCTCAACCCAGAACGCTAACGCCATCGCCACCTTCATCAACAAGAGCCCCGTGCTTCAGGAAATGGCCCGCCGCGCTGAACACTCCGGTCCTACGTCCATGGAGGTGACCCTTGAGCTCAAACCCAAGGTACTGGAAAGCATCGAGAACAGCCTGAACAGGCAAGACCCGAAAATTCAGAAAAAACTCGAAGAAGCCTTGAGAAATGACGACAACGTGCGGATCAAGCGCTTCACCTTGCTGCGCGGCGCAACCCAGACCGACGCCAAGGCAACGCCAAGCCTGTTGTTAAGCGCCAAAAGCAGCGCATCGGTCACCGATTCGGTGGTACTGGCATCGCTGGACCTCAAGTACAGCCAAGAAGAGGAGCACCGGCCAATCAGCATTACGCCTGGCGGTCTCCTGGTACGACCATTGGTGGACAAGGCAGTGCGCGATGACATGAGTGCCAAGGGCTATGCCATTAAAGGTTCACGCAACAAGAAGGATCTGCACAGCGAAGAAGACGCTGGCCGGGCCAAGCCTGGGGAAAGCACCGTCGAGCATTCCAGCAACAGTGCCAATACCGGCAGCGGGCCACGCAGTACAGGCGCTCTGTGATGGTTACAGGCGCCGCGCCGGAAGTTATTCCTCGTTTCCCTCAACCTTGTTTTACCAACCCTGAAAGGAAAACATCATGATCCCAGCAATCGTCGCTTCCGCAGCACGCGCAGCCGCTCCAATGGCTAAAGATCTCGGTAAAGACCTAGGGGCAAATCTTGCCCAGGGTGCTGGTCAGCAACTGGCCAGCAGCGGTCTCGACGCCGTCAAAAACCTGATGAGCGGCGGGCCAAGCGGTGAACCGGTGTCCTACGCTAGCGCGAACGAGAACAAACCGGCGACTTACTAAGTCTCTCCTCTCCAGGCCGGACGTTGCTGCGGTATGCGGCGCGTTCGGTGCTTATTACTTCCTATCTTTGGGCATATCCGTTGTTGTGGTAACGGCTTTAATTGGTTGCGCCCTTACGGCGCCTCACTTTTGATAGAGCGCAAAAGTAAGCAAAACGCTCTTGCCCCACCACTCGGTCCCTCGCCTAGGCTCGGGATGCCCGCCCGCAGATCTGAAACCGTGGGCCGCCGCAACGGGCCATCCATGGCCCAATGCGGCTAACCCGGCGTCCTGCCGGGTTACCCACGGTTTCAGATCTGCGTTCGGCCAGCGTGGTTTAACGGGGCGCTTCAGATCAAAATCAAAAGCAGATCAAAAGCAGATCCGCCCGATGCCTTTCAGAGCTACAGGTCGTTGATTGGACGCGATTTATGTGGGAGTCGCCCCGGTGTCCCTGACACCACGCTGTCGCGCAGCAAACACGGCCCCTGTAGGAGTGAGCTTGCTCGCGATTCGGCCTGTCAGTCGATGAATATTGCCTGTACTGGAGCTATCGCGAGCAAGCTCACTCCTACAGTAAAAAGCATTCCAAATCAGATAGTTATATTTTTTTTGATAGGAGCGAGGCTTGCCCGCGATGAACGATAACGCGAGTGTATCTGACTGACCGAGGCGCCTGTATCGCGGGCAAGCCTCGCTCCCACAAGATTCGTGCTTGTCGAGCGACAACGCTTAGTCGAAGGTAGGCCGGTAAGTTCAAACAACCAGGTCGGCTGTCAGGCCGCCGCGCTGTTGATTTTGATCTGAGGCGCCCCGTTAAATCACGCTGGCCGCCCGCAGATTCTGAACCGGGGGCAACCCGGCAGGACGCCGGGTTAGCCGCACCGGGCCATGGATGGCCCATTGCGGCGGCCCACGGTTCAGGATCTGCGGGCGGGTACACCGAGCACCAGCGAGGTGCCAAGTGATGGGGCAAGAGCCTTTTGCTTACTTTTGGGCTCTCAAAAGTGAGGCGCCGTAAGGGCGCAACCAATACAAGCCATTAACGCGCTAACGGATATGTACACAAAAAATCCCGACATGGAAAAGATGTGTACATACCTATGGAAGGATGCAGCGGGGTCAGCGCACCAACACACGACGCAAAGTAGCCAGCCGATCAGCGAACCCCATGATCCACTGACTGAAGCTCAACTCATTGAGCACACTGAGATCCTGCTGAGCACATAGACGAACCGTGTTCTGCGCATCCAGAGCCAACCAGCAACCGCCCAACTGGTCAGGCTTGAAATTCAGCTGCAGCAAGCGTTCGTGGATGCCACGCTGCGTCTGATCAAGATCAATCCGGGCATGGACGAACGCAACATCACCCGGTGCCGGAACTTCAATATTAGCCAGTTCCTGACCCTGCTCGTCAGCCAGCGCACAGAGGCCATCCTTGAATACCAGTTCACTGCCAGCCTGCGCGGCCAGCGCCGCCAGCAAACGGTCGGCATGAGGTGTGGTCATGGGTTCTGCTCCTTATCAATGAAAATCTGCTTTGCCGGACATGGCGCGTGTCAATGACGCGCCAGACCTTCGCCCAAGTGCTCGAGCCCCATGAGCTGCAACTGATGAGCGCTGATTTCATCCAGCGCGGCACTGTCCAGTTCGCCCGGTAAACAATGCCAGACCACGAAATCGCGGCGAGAATCCAGGAACAGAAAGTAATCGTTGTAACGCTCCGGGTCATCGAAACGACGCTCCAGCGCATCACCTAACTGCGAAGGTCCAAGACTGTGCCAGTCAACCTGCAGGGCCAGGCCCCAGTCCAGGCATTCGCGACGTGTGCAAAAGGCTACGCCAGCAGCTATTTCCCAGATAGCAGGGCGTCCTGCCACCACCTCGGCGTAAAATTGCGCCTTGTCAGTATTACGAGCGGGCATAGGGTTAATCCTCCAAGGGCACTCGAGTGAATTCGGCCTGTTCATCCCCCAGGCCGAGGCCGTCGCGCATATCCGATGGCCACCAGATAACGACCTCACGGTCGTTGGAAACAGGCCGGTCACACGCCTCTTTGGCGCACCCGCGGTGGCCAAAGGAAGAGCAACCGGCCAACAACATCACGGTCAAAGCGAGCAAGACAGCTTTCATGGCTGGCTGACCTCCACAGTAGTGAGCAATGAACGACGTTGCGGCGCGCCGCTGTTGACTTTGGGTGGACGCAAAGCAATGAACACCTCGGCCTCTCCACCCGGCGGCACCCAGGCACTCGGCCAGACGCTAACGCCGACCGCATAACGACCTCCACAGCTGGCCTCATCAACGCGTTGTGGCGTATCGGACGTGTTGCGCACCAGCGCGACAGCGACGCCAAACCCTGCATCACCGGCATACCATTGCGCACGGCGTGGATCGAGTTGCAGGTCAGGATTGCCGTCGCACAACGTCTCGGGACGCAGCGGTATGGCAGCGGCGGTAAAGCCCGCAGGCAAAGTCCCCTGAATCATCGCGCTCAAGGCCTTGGTGACCACTGTGCGGTTCGGTCGCTCGGTGCCTTCGCGGCGCTTTTTGATCTTGTCCAGACGATCCTGCACATGGTTAGGGTTGGCGTAGTCGACGTAGCGCATCGGGTTCACTTGATCACCAATCAGGCGCGGCGTCAGGATGAACAAGCGCTCGCGGTTGGACTCACTGCGCTCGCTGGCCGTGAACAGCAACTTGCCAATGATCGGGATCGCGCTCAGATAAGGCACTTTCTTGCGACGCTCGTTGTTTTCATAGACATGAAAACCGCCCACAACCAGCGAGGCCTTCTCGGCAATGACCGCCTGGGTGCTGACGTTGCCACGGCGCACCGAAGGCTGCTCGGCTCGGATATTGGATTCCTGGATCTGCCCGTCCTCAATATCGACGACCATCTGAATCATCTGATCCTTGGCACCGGACGCCGTGATAGAACGCGGAATAACCTGCAGACTGGTGCCCGCTGTCAGCGGCTGGAAGTTGGCAACTCGCTCACCGATAGCCTCAAGAATTTCGGTCTGGCTGAAGTCGATTACCGCTGGCTGGTTTTCCAGGGTCAGCACCGAAGGATTGCCAATGATCGTCGCCGAGCCTTTGCCTTCCAGTGCGCGCAGGCCCAGGAAAAATTTGTCCCGATCCTGAACATACATTGTCGAGCTGCGGCCGTTCTCGGCAATGCTCGCGCCGCCGCTGAAGTTACCGGCGCTCAACCCCCAGTTGCTGGACAACTCATCCATCGAGTTGCGGTCGACGTCGACAATGATGGCGTCGATCTCAATCACGTTACGAGGCTTGTCCAACTCCTCCACCAGATCCTTGTAGATCGAACGCCGCTCGGGATCGTCGTAGATCAGCACGGCATTGTTGCGCACGTCCGCCTCGACCCGGATGTGATTGCGCGAGCGCGAGGAGCGCCGCTCGCCTTCCGTAGGCGCCACATAATTCTTGCCGCTGAAATTGCTGGCAACTGAGTCGTCGAACAGCTGCGGAAAATTACTCGCATCGGCGCCGAAACCCGTGCTCATGCCACCCATGCCTGCCAAGGGCAACGTGCCGGTGCGCAGGGCATCAGAGGTCAGCCCGCCGCCCATTGAGGAGCGACGTTCCAGCAGGTTTCGCAGCAGCGTGGCAACGCCATCGACTTTCAGGCTTTCGCCGCGGTATTTGATCGGTCGGTCGGCAGCGTTCGCGTAGCGCAGCGGCAAATAGATGACTTCCTGCTTTTCATCGCGGCTTTGCTGCTTTTTGCTGAAGTCTTCAATCAACTCGACATAACGACGCGGGCCCCGCACCAGCACCACGCCCTGCTCGGGCAAAGCGCCCCAGCCGAAGCGCGGATCGAGCAAGCCGACGTCGGTCAACGCCTGACTGAGGTCATCGACTGACTTTTCATCCACCTCGATACGCTTGGATTGCTGTTGATCAAGCGGACTGATGTACAGGCTGTTGTTGTAAACGAACCACTGAAATTGATGCTCCAGCGCGAGGCGGTCAAGAAACGCCTCCGGGCTTTCGCTGCGCATCCGCCCGTTGACGGTGCCGCTGATGTCTTCCATCTCCAGACTGACGCCGAAACTCTCGGCGAAGTCCTTGAGGACCTGCGTCAACGGCGCATTCTTGGCGTCATAGGCATACGGGGTGTCACGCCATTGTTCCGGTACGACGGCAAACGTGGGCGTAGCCCAGAGCATCGCGGCCATCAACGGCAGGCAGGTCCAGGCAGTTTTACCCATTCATCAATCCTCTGTGCAAAAGTCCCAGACCCAGCGACGCGGGCATGGCGGGTCGGCCTGCCGTTTTGCGCGGGGCCTGTTCGGCGAGTACCAGCGCCCAGGCGGCTTGCTGGTTGGCCAGGTTTTCAACGGTGGCGACCAGCGCCGCAGTGTCGACATCGGGGGGCAACCAACGCACCAGGCAGGCACGTTGCTTATGACGGTCATAAGCCAGGGCAATCGGGTCTTCCCCCATCAGGCTGGCTTCGACCAGGCGCAACAGGGGGGCGAGCTGATCATTGTGTGTGCCCATGCGCCCAGGTAGTGCGACACGACAGAAGAAGCCGCCTTCGCGGTTTTGCACCTGGATGCTGGCGCCGTCCACCCAGCATTCGAAAAGCCCGCCAGCCTCGCGGCGGCAGGCTTCTAGCTGGGTGTACAACTCACTGGAAGCCATCGAGCACCGACTTGGTCATGCCGTGCTTCGCGCTCAAGGCTTGAGTCAGCGCGAAGTTGGCCGAAGTGGTGTTCATGGTTTCCTCGAAAATGGCCTGCATGTTCTCGACACTAGGATCGTCGGCGGCAGCTTCGCTCGCGTATTCGTAGTTGCGGCTGGCTCGGTCGTAGTTGTTGTCCAGTCGTCTTTCCAGGGCATTGGTTGACATGGCGTGCTCTCTCGAAATGGGATGACTATCGATGAGTGGTCACGCCGGACAGAACGGTTCCGTCACTGATGAGATTGATCACGCCAGGTCAAGAATGCGCTCACGCAGCCGTTCCCAGTCGAGGCTGAAATCCCCGCTTTCAGTGCTCAACCAGAGCGTACCGGGAGCGAGGCCGGTGTCGCGTTCGAGCTGCCAGTGCGTGTGCGGTTGTTGTTGCAACCAAGCGTCGACCGATTCATGAAGGTCCACGGAGCAACGCAATGTGGCGCGCACCGGACGGGTCTGGCTCTGGGCAATCTGGCGCACCAGTGCCAATGCGCGTTCTTCATCGGACAGCGTGCCCAGCAGACTGGCCAGCGTCTCGCTTAACAGGCTCCGGGCCTGCTCGACCAACGCCTCACGCTGGGCCTGCCGTTCGGCCTCCCAACCCTCCAGCATGGCATTGGCGCGATCCCAGAACTGCGCTTGAGCATCGGCCAGCAGTTGCTCACCCTGAGCCCTTGCATCAGCGAGCAACGACTCGGCCTGCACATGGGCGCGCGCAAGGTGCTCACTGGCGAGCACCACATCGCTGAAATATTCGCGGCGCAGCAATGGCTCGGCAACGCCAGGCTGCGGAGCATCAAAACTGAGCGTGCGACGAATGAACATCAGGTTCCTCCAGGACACGTTGCAACGCGGCGCGCCAGAGCATATCCAGACGCTTGGGCTCGGCGCAGGGTGATGCGGTTATGGTGGTTGCGACAGCCCGCGGCCAAAGCAGCCTTAGCCGCTGCCATTGCGCTTCGCCGCGCCATTGAGCCAGCAGTTGCAAAGGGTCGACAGGCTCGTCAGGCAACCAACTGCCCGGCCGTAACGCCTTGGCCACGCTGCGACACCAGGGCCGCAGATTTTCATCCGGCAGTTGTCGCGTTGCCCGCGCGGTGCACAGATGCTCGACAACCGCGAGCAATGACTCCCGATGTTCGCCGGCTTCGAGCAAGCTGACGATTATCGGGTCCGGGCGCGACGGGCTGCTGGCCTGAACACCGAACGCAGCGCCCAGACGATCAGGATGCACCGCTGATAGCCAGGCAAACTGGGCATCGCTCAAATGTCGTTCGCTGATCACTTCAGACCAACTGGCGTCAGCCCATTGCCAGGGCCGAGCCCACCATTGCAGCCACTGCTGCCCCAGTGCCGGACTCATGCCCCGCGCTCGTCAAACCGGCCAACAGCGGTACCTGGCGCCCTGGGTGCCGAACGCATGCCCACCAGCTCAAGCAGTTTTTGGCGTAACGCCGGGCGTAGCCACAGAATCAAACCCGCGAATAAAAAGAAAATCCCCAACGCGCCACCCAGCATCATGCCTTTGAGAGCGTCGACTTCCTGCTCTGGCACCATGAACGGTCCGTAATGAACCAGAACCTGCTCCTCTTGATAGGCACGTGCGTTGACGAAGACCACCGACAGTTTCTCGGTGTTATCCACCGCCGCTGCCATGCCGGGAATACTGCTGGCAACCATCCGCCGGATTCGCGGCAACACGGTATCTGGATCAAGGCTCGCAGCATGTTTGATGAACACGGCTGCCGAGGCTGGCTGTACCGGTTCGCCGGGCGCTACTCGCTCTGGAAGCACCACGTGTACGCGAGCGACAATGACGCCATCAATCTGCGACAGCGTCGACTCCAGCTCTTGTGACAATGCATAGATATAACGCGCGCGCTCTTCAAGAGGCGTGGAGATCACCCCTTCCTTCTTGAAGATTTCACCCAGATTAGTGCGCGTGCGCCGTGGCAGACCCGCCGCCTCCAACACCCGCACCGCTCGATTGATGTCCGAGGCGGACAGCAGAACGCTGACCCCTTCTTTGTTGCTGCGCTTGCTGGCGTCGATGTTCTTGCTCGACAACTCGGCGATCACATCATTGGCATCGTTTTCAGAAAGCTTGCCGTGCAGTTCTATCTGATCACCGCAAGCGCCCAGCATCAGCGCCAGCCCGATCAGGCTCAGGTATTGCAGAAAATGCCTCATCAGCCCACCCATCACTGCATGTTGGTGAGTTTGTCCAAGGCTTGCGAACCCTTGCTGATCATTTTCACCGACAACGACGTTTGCAGAGAGTAATCGCTCAGCGCCCGGGTCGCTTCCATGAACTTCTTGGGGTCCGAATGCAGCGACGCCTCGCGCAGCGCCTTGCCAGCGTCCCTGGACATATCCTCCAGAGACAGAGCCTTGCGCGTCAGCGGGTCCATCACCTGCTCCGAAAAAGCCCCCGCCCCCTGAGTCGGCTCTGGCCTTTGCATGGCAGCCCTGAACCAGTCAGCATCGCCTTGCGTAGGGTTATCCAGCTCCACTTCCGGCTTGAGCGCCGTGGCGGAGGCCGAGCTGTTTTCAAGTTTCCCAATCGTCATATCGACCTCCTTCACGGTTTTCAGCTGAACAGCTTGTTCATGATCGAACCGGCTGTATTCTGGGCATCCTGCTGCAGCGCTTGATCCTGAGCCTTTGGACCAGAACCCTGAGTGGTATTGCCGTCCTGACCCTGCCCCTGCAACAGCTTGAGCAGATCATCGAGGCCCATGGTCACCGTCCCGTTGCCGCCGCCGAAACCGCCGCTACCGCCCACGGCACCGCCACCGCCACCGCCACCGCCACCGCCACCGAATCCTCCACCACCGCTACCACTGCCGCTGCCTTGATCCGGAGAAAGGGGGATTCCGCTATTGGCCAGCATGCCTGAAGCCGGTGCTGTGCCGCTGCCGGCAGCCTGGCCAAGCATGGCGAGAGCATCCTGAAACTTGGATGCTTCAGCGCCGTCAAGGAAAGTGTCCGCCTTGCCACTGCTGTCAGTTTCGTTGAGTTCGTCCGACCATGACTTGGTCTTGCCGTCAGCGTTGTCCGGCGATCCGAATTTCTCCGGATGCTGGTCCATGAAGTTAGCGACATCTTGCAGCAGGGCTTTGTCTTCGCTTTTGAACGTTGCGCCACCTGAGCCATCCGTCGCAGGCTCCAACACGCTGCCGAGCTTCTGCTCTGCCAGTCCACCGAGCAGTGATGAAAGCGCATCGCCGCCACCGCCAGCTGCACCGCCGCCGCCCACACCACCGCTACCGCCACCAAAACCGTTGCCAGCACCGGCACTGCCTGCACCGCCTGCACTGCCGGTGCTCCCGCCCAACAACTGGCTCAGCAGTTTCAGAAGATCGTCAGGACTCATGTCCTTCACGGAACCGGCAGCAGGTTTTTGATCAGACATACCGCTGGAGCCCTGACCGCCAGCAGCCTGGCTTTGCGATCCCAGCTTCTCCATCAGTTGGGTAAGCAGTTTTACCAGTGGGTTTTCGCTGTTGACCTGCCCTTTGCCATCGGTCATCGACTTGACCAGCGTGTCAAGGGCAGCGTCCGTGCTCTGCGGGCGTTGGCCACCGCCTGCTGCATTGGGGGAATTACGCGTCTGCTGCTCATTACTGAAACTGGTCGGGCGACTGTTCTCAAGATTTATCGAAATGGTCATGCCTATACGTCCTCTTTGTAATCAGACATCCAGAGTGCGGGCGGGGCCATGTCGCACCTCCACTGAGGGGACACAGCCACCGCCAGAATGATCAGTAATTGATCCCCTTGGCGGTTGAAGCGACGTTACTGAGGTGCTTGAGGTCGCTGTCCTGGCTCATCGCCTCGACGGTGTTCTTGGCGTCGGTCTCGATTTTCTTGATGCCCGCGTTGGTGACTTTGGAGTCCGCAGCCCCGGTGGCATCAGTCATGCGCCCGGCGTTTTCTGCCGAGTTGCTTTCGTAGCCACCGTCGGTGCCGGCAGTAGCGGCTTTGAAGTTGCTGCTAAAGCTGTTGCCCATGTTGTTCATGCTGTTGAAAAAGCTTTCCATAATCTTGCACCTCAGCGGAATGATTGATGTAGGAACTCAGGCCCGGCAGGGTTCAAGCGCCGGTCCTGTTCAATGAGTGGGCATGAGGTTGAAAGCAGTTCCACGTTTAATCCGGGGACTGTGCGTCCTGATGGCTGCGGGAGATGCGCGGGGCGGTGTGCGGGACATAAAAGCCCGCTGCCTGGCGCCAGTCAGAAAACCGGGAGACGCAAGGGCAGAAAAGAAATAGGCAGGAAAGAGCGTGGTGTCAGACTGAAAGGCTTTTGATGCGGTGATACAACGTGCGGCTCGGAATACCCAGTTCGAAGCTGGCCGCTTCTACGCTTTGCTGATGGCGCTTCATGGCTTCATCAATGAGGATACGTTCAATGACCCGTAACTGCGCCTTGAGCTGCAATGGCTCTGGCGAGCAAGGCTCAGCCAACGGCGAGAAGCCCAGTACGGAGCGCTTTGCGCTGGACTTGAGTTCACGAATATTGCCCGGCCAGGTGTGTGCAAGCAGTTGTTGAGTCATCGCGGGAGTCATTACCGGGGCCGGTCGACCGACCAGCGATGCCTGCTTGGCGAGGAAGCGATTGAACAACGGGATAATTTGTTCGCGACGCTCACGCAGCGGTGGCATCTTGATGCTGACCACGCTGAGACGAAAGTACAGATCGCGGCGAAAGGTGCCCTCTTCAACCAACTCTTCAAGGGGGCGTTGCGAAGAGGTGATGACGCACATGTCCACCGGGATGAACTCGGTTGATCCCAAGCGTTCAACGCCACGGGTTTCCAGCACACGCAGCAGCTTGGCCTGTAACGACAGCGACATGCTGTCAATCTCATCCAGGTACAGCGTACCGCCCTGCGCAGCCTCGACATAACCACTGCGCGATTTACTGGCACCGGTGTAAGCACCGCTGACCACACCAAACAATTCGCTCTCGGCCAGGCTCTCCGGGATGGCCGCGCAGTTCATCGCAACGAACGCACCACGTCTTCGCGATAAACGATAAATCTGCCTTGCCAGGGTGTCCTTGCCGGTGCCTGTTTCGCCAACCAGCAGCACATCAATATTCAGGGGGGCCATGTTGGTGGCCAGGTACTGCAAGTCAACAAAATCGCCGAAATAGGCAATTTCCTTCAGGTCTGATTCAAACTCGCGTCTATCCATGTTGGAGTACCCTCTTCGCACTTACATCCAGTATCGCGACCCCCTGACAGGCAGTTTGCAATGGCAAACTACTCAGGTCGCATCACTCAAGTGGTACCATTTTCAAAGGACACTTCTACTCTCAACATAAAGCCGCAAGAGAATTTGGAGGGGACAGGTCGTTTGAAAAAGCTTGCGTAACGTAGACAAAAACAGACAACAGAAGTTCAGATAAAAGTTATATTTCAACAGTGCGCGATATAGTGCGCAATTAATATCGATTCTTCTCTGAAAGCATCGCTCTAGAGCCTTCCGCATCACCAAAAGCGACCTCTGACAGGGCTCTTTACGACACGGCAGGCGAGCGTAACTGTCGCAGGTGACAGTTTTATGAATGGCTATTATCTATAACTTATCTTCCGCAAGTTTCCAAGCACAATCAGACTGTCACACAGTGATTACTTATATGCTTTTACATGGCCACCATACGCGGATTGTTAACATCACGGTATAAAATCGTATCACTGTCAGTGAATAAGAGTATTTGAACACTTTTATCCCCTGTGCCTACAGGGCCATTGAGAAATCATCGCTGCAGTGAGCCCTACACTGGCCGGCTGTTTCAACAATTCCGGATGGTTGAACAGGTAGGCATTAACAGCGTTGACCACCTGCCCCGCATCGACATCCTCCCGACTGCAAAACAACAAGCCTGCATTGGCATCGTAGACACCCTGGACATAACCCAATGCCTGCATCTGAGCCAGGTTCAACGGCTGCCCCTTGCGAATTTCGCGCAGCGATACCTGCAGGTCATGCCCGCTGAAAAATGCCCCTTGGACCGTCTCGCACAGTCCTGCGAGCATCAACGCCCCGCCCACGCAGAATGAACGCATCAAACGGTTTCCCCGGAGACGACGCCTGGAGACACCGCCATGGCGGGCACGCGAGTTCTTGTGCACAGCATGCGCAATGGGAAATCTGTCATCCGCCATCAGTCCGATCCCGTGGTGATCTGAATGCTGAGTGGTCAGTGCCTGAAAAACGGTTCCACGATTAAGCAGATTTTTTTTGGCGAGCGTTCACTCGCTAAAAGCAAAGCTGGACATAACCTGCTGAGTGAGACCCTGACGAGAGGCGGCCAGCTGTTTGAGCAGAACGCTGTCGCGCTCAAGATACCTGAGCTGCCGAAGGCTGCGATGGCGGTGTGTCAGAGTAAATGCTTCGCAGCCTTCGGCAGCTCCTACAAAATATGAATTCAAACTTATAGGATTGCATTTTCTGGACAACGCCCCTGCTACCCAGGGGCGTTTATGTGAAATCAAGCGGCGTTTTTAACCTGCTTCAGCGAGCGCGCCACCAGATCGCCAAACGAACTGACCGGCCCTTGCAGGTTGCCCAGGAAGCGCGGGTAGATCAGCCAAAGGTCCATAACAGGCTTGAAGTCCTTGACTGGCAACACCGCCAGTTGCTCGCGATGAATGCTGCGTTCAAGCAAAGGGCGTGGCACCAGCCCCAAACCCATGCCGTCGGCTACGAGGCCCAACTGCAGTTCAGTGCCGAAAGTTTCCAGGTTGACCTTCAAGCTCAGTCCCTGATCCGACAAGGTACGCTGCAAACCGGCGCGGAAACCACAGCCATCAGGATTTAGCACCCAACCCTGCTGATAACAGTCGGCCAGTTTTACCGAGCCTTTGGGCAACGCAGGACGTGCGCAAACCACTACCAACTCCATCTTGCCGATGGACTCGCCAATGATGTTTTCCGGGAAAATCTTGCCTGCCGGAAACAACGCCGCGGCGGCATCCAGTTCGCCGTTCTCGATTTTGCTGACCAGGTTACTGCCCCAGCCGGTGGACACCTGCGCACGCAAATCCGGGTACTCACCGCGCAGCTGCTTGAGGGCATCCAGCAGCACCACGTCACCAATAGTTTGCGGCACGCCCAGACGCAGCAGACCGCTCGGCGGTGTATCGCTGGCAACCAGCTCACGCAAGGCATCCATCTCACGGAGGATCGACAGACAACGCTGATACACCTGATTACCCATCTGCGTCGGCTTGAGCGGTTTGGTGTTGCGGTCGAACAACTCGACGCCCAACGCCTGCTCGAAATTCTGTACCCGCCGAGTAATCGCCGGTTGGGTCAGGTCCAGGGACTGCGCCGCATGGCTGATCGACTGGCAACGAATCACCGCCACAAAGGCATCGATATCATCAATTTTCATTCGGACCGCACATAAAGAGACAGAGGAGAGATAGGCGAAAATCATAGTGGGATTTGCGGTTTTTGGATAGCGGCGGCAGATTTCTGAATTGGCCATACCAACGCCATCGCGGGCCAGCGCGCTTAGATATTACGGTGGGTAGGAGCGCGCTTGCCCGCGATTGCGATTTGGCGTTCGACAGATAGCTCAAGATAGACACTGCTCACGGAATAACTTTCTCAGCACCTTTGGTTATAACCTAATCATAAAATAATCGCATATTAGACTAAGCCATTATGTTTATATTAAGCCACGCATTAACCTGGCGCTGGTATAGACATGACGCACACACGACATCCCGAACGGCTAAGAGAATTCATTGGCGCACTGGCCGAGCTGATCGACAGCAATCCTCGCGAGGGTGATCTGCTGCATCGTGGCGGCAAGCTGCTGGGCCAACTGGTCAGCTACGACGACTGGCTGCCGGACGAGTACGCCATTCCCAGCCCCGAGCGTTATCAACAGTTCCTTCTGCACGCCGACTCACGGCAGCGCTTTTCGATTGTCAGTTTCGTCTGGGGCCCCGGCCAAAGCACACCGATTCACGACCACCGCGTGTGGGGCTTGATCGGCATGTTACGTGGCGCTGAATACTCCCAGGGCTTTGCCCGCAGCCCGGATGGTCGACTGGAAAAAGAAGGCCAGGCGATTCGCCTCGAACCCGGTCATGTGGAAGCCCTGTCGCCTCGCAGCAATGACGTGCATCAGGTCAGCAATGCCTTCAGCGATCAGGTCTCGATCAGCATCCACGTTTATGGCGCCAACATCGGCGCAGTGCGGCGTGCGGTGTATCAGCCCGACGGCACCGAAAAACTGTTTATCTCCGGCTATTCCAACGCCTTTCTGCCCAACATCTGGGATCTGTCCAAAGAGAGCCCTGCCAAAGAGAGCCACGCACAATGACTCAGTTGAACACTCGCTCCTTCGCCGATATCCGCCAGGCGCTGCTGGCTCATGAAGAACTCGCCCTGGTCGACGTTCGCGAGGAAGCACCCTTCGCCGAAGCGCACCCTTTGTTTGCGGCCAATATCCCGCTGTCCAAACTTGAGCTGGAAGTGTTGTCGCGCATCCCGCGCCTCGACACCGCCGTGACGGTCTACGACAACGGCGAAGGTCTGGCTCAGCGCGCCGTTGAGCGTTTACAGGCATTGGGTTACAGCGATGTAAAACTGCTTGAGGGTGGCCTGCAAGGCTGGCGTGAGGCCGGCGGCGAGCTGTTCATCGACGTCAACGTGCCCAGCAAAGCCTTCGGCGAACTGGTTGAACATCATCGCCATACGCCTTCGCTGGCGGCTGAAGAAGTGCTGCAATTACTGGAATCCAAAGCTGACGTGGCGGTGCTCGACGCACGTCGCTACGACGAATACCAGACCATGAGCATCCCCAGCGGGATCAGTGTGCCCGGAGCTGAACTGGTGCTGCGTGCTCGCGAACTGGCGCCGGACCCGAACACCCGCATCATCGTCAATTGCGCGGGCCGTACCCGTAGCATTATCGGCACCCAATCGCTGGTTAACGCCGGTATTCCCAATCAGGTGAGCGCTCTGCGTAACGGCACCATTGGCTGGCTGCTGGCGGGTCAAACACTCGATCATGGCCAGGCTCGTCGCTTTGGCGCCGTGAGCGACGACACCCGTGAAGTGGCCGGTGCCGACGCCCGCCGCGTGGCCGACAAGGCTGGCGTGCGCCGTGCAAGCCGCGCCGAGCTGAGCAATTGGCAAGCAGACCCATCGCGCACCACTTACTTGCTGGATGTGCGCACGCCGGAAGAATTTGCCAAAGGCCATTTACCCCACGCGCGCTCAACCCCGGGCGGCCAACTGGTTCAGGAAACCGATCACTACGCCAGCGTGCGCGGTGCGCGTCTGGTGCTGGTGGACGACGACGGCGTACGCGCCAACATGTCGGCGTCCTGGCTGGCCCAACTGGGCTGGGAAGTGTTTGTGGTCGACGACCTGCAAGCCAGCGACTTCAGCGAACAAGGGGACTGGAACGCCCCGATTCCTGCGCCTCTACAAGTGGAAGAAATCAGCCCGCATACCCTCGCCGAATGGCAGCAGCATGGGGACGTCGCAGTGCTGGATTTCACGGCCAGCGCCAACTACGTCAAGCAGCATATTCCCGGTGCATGGTGGACCTTACGCGCGCAGTTGCAAGATGCGCTGCACAAAATCCCTAAAACCGAGCGCTACGTTTTGACCTGCGGCAGCAGCAAACTCGCGCGCCTTGCCGTGCCAGAAGTTGAAGCCCTGACCGGCAAGCAGGTGTTCCTGCTCAAGGACGGCACCGCAAGCTGGATCAAGGCCGGTCTGCCGCTGGAAACCGGCGAGAGCCAATTGGCCTCGCCGCGCATTGATCGCTATCGCCGCCCGTATGAAGGCACTGATGCACCGCGCGAAGCCATGCAGGCCTATCTGGACTGGGAGTTCGGTCTGGTGGACCAGCTCGCCCGTGACGGTACGCACGGGTTTCATGTGATCTAGAAGATGTTAACGCCTCTGTAAGCAGGACCGACCCCTCCAGGCGGAGGTCCTTGCCAGCACTCTATTAGCCTGGAGATACACCCATGTTGTTGAACACCTTTAATTTCAAGCAACTGCTGCTGGGCGCTCTGTTGAGCGTAACCCTTGGCCAGCAGGCCATAGCGGCCGATCTCGAACCGTTGCTGGTCGCCAATCAGAAATCCACGATCAAGGCACTGTTGCAAGTCTCCGGCGAACTGAAAAACGTGCCTTACGAAATCAGGTTTTCCGAATTCCCTTCTGCCGCCCCCTTGGGTGAGGCATTGAACGCAGGTGCCGTTGATATTGGCGCATTAGGCGATGCGCCCTACGTGTTTGCGCTGGGTGCTGGCGCGCCCCTGAAAGTCGTCAGTATTACCCACGCCGAAGGCCGTTTCACCACCGCGTTGCTGGTGCCCAAAGACTCACCGATCAAGACCGTCGCCGACCTCAAGGGCAAGCGCATCGTTACCGGGCGTGGCTCCATCGGCCACTATCTGGCGATTAGAGCTTTGCGCCAGGCAGGCCTGAAAACCAGCGATGTCACCTTCATCAACCTGCTGCCGGGAGAGTCGCGCATTCTGTTGTCCAGCGGCGGGGCCGATGCCTGGGCCACCTGGGACCCGTACACTACGGTCGCCACCACCCAGAGTCATGACCGGGTACTGGTCAGTGGCAGCGAGCTATTGAGCAATCACCTGTACCTGGCCGCGACCAGCAAGACCATCGCTGAAAAACGCGTGCAACTCGATGACTTCGTGGCACGGGTCGAGCGCGCCTATCTGTGGAGCAACACCCACCCTGCCGAGTACGCCAAGGCCCAGGCTGCGATCACCGGCCTGCCGATCGAGGTTCATCTGGAAATTGCCAACGCCACCAAAATGAACCGGGTAGAGATCGACGACAACGTGATCAAGGGCTTGCAGGCCACCGCTGATATTTACCAACAGGAAGGCATCCTGACCAAATCGATCGACGTCTCAAAAGGCTTCGACAAAAGCTTCAACGCTTCGCGTGCTCAGGTTGTGCAAACAGCCGCTCACTAATCCTCACGCAATCCTATTTTCAGATTCAGGAGCACGCTCATGAACAAGCCTCGTCAAAAAGAGCCACGTCAATTGAAGCTGGGCGCAATGGTCCACGGTGTCGGTCACGGCTGGGGCGAATGGCGTCACCCGAACGCATTGGCAGATGCCAGCGTTAACTTCGGCTACTACAAGCAACAGGCGAAACTGGCAGAAGCGGCCAAATTTGATTTCGTGTTCATCGCTGACAGCCTGCACATCCATGAAAAATCCAGCCCGCATTACCTCAACCGCTTCGAGCCGCTGACCATTCTCTCGGCGCTGGCCGCAACCACGGAAAATATCGGTCTGGTGGCTACCGTCACCGTGAGCTACACCGAACCGTTTCAGGTGGCGCGGCAAATCTCTTCGCTGGATAACATCAGCGGTGGCCGTGCTGGCTGGAACGTCGTCACGTCATGGCTCAGCGGTACTGCCGACAACTTCAGTAAGGGCGAACACCCGCCGCATCCCGTGCGCTATCGCATTGCCAAGGAGCACGTCTCAGTGGTCAAAGGCTTGTGGGATTCCTGGGAAGACGACGCCTTTGCCCGTAACAAAAAAACCGGTGAGTTTTTCACCCCCGGCAAACTGCATGCCCTGAACCACAAAGGCGAGTTTTTCTCGGTCAAAGGCCCGCTGAATATCGCCCGCTCGAAACAAGGCCATCCGCTGATTTTCCAGGCAGGAACATCCGAGGACGGACGCAACTTCGCAGCCGAATATTCAGATGCGATCTTCGTCCATGCCGAGTCGCTGGAAGAGGCACAGGCTTACTACCGGGACCTGAAAAAACGTGCGTCGGGCTTTGGGCGTAACCCATTGGACTTGTCGATTTTGCCGGGCATCCGCCCTATCGTCGGCCGCGATGAAGCAGAAGTTGAAAGCCGTTATCAGCAGGCCGTGGAGCTGGTGAGCATCGAAGACGCCATCGTCGCGCTGGGCCGTCCGTTCAATGATCACGACTTCAGCCAATACCCGCTGGACGCGCCATTCCCTGAGTTGGGCGACCTGGGTTCCAACAGCCAGAAAGGCGGTTCGGACCGGATCAAACAACTGGCGAAGGATGAAGGCCTGACCCTGCGCGAAGTGGCGCTGTTCTTCTCCCGACCACGCCGCGAATTCGTCGGCACGCCCGAGCAGGTTGCCGACACCATTCAGACCTGGTTCGAACACGAAGCGGCAGATGGCTTCATCATCAACTCGCTGCTGCCGGATGGCTTGCAGTACTTCGCGGAACTGGTGGTTCCGGTCTTGCAACAACGAGGTTTGTTTCGCAGCGAATACACCGGTTCGACCTTACGCGAGCACTTCAATCTGCAAGTGCCGCAAAACCGCTACGCGCAGCTGGAAGAGGCTGCGGAGCTGGCCTGACTCCTGTTGGAGCGAGGCTTGGTCTGGGCCGCATCCGGACGAAGAACGGTACCCGAGATAGCTGACGTACCGCGGTGACAGCTTCGCGGGCAAGCCTCGCTCCAACAAGTACATAAAGGAAACCCCATCAATGAGCGTATTTCCCCTTCGCCCCGTTGCCGCCAGCGACATCGAATCCGCCGAGGCTTTCACCGCGCGGCTGACCTCAATCACCGCCGCCCTGGCCGCAACCGCCGAACGCTATGACGACAGCGGCGAGTTTCCCCATGAGAACTTTCGCTTATTACACGAGCACGGTTTGCTCGCCCTGACCGTACCGATTGAGCTGGGCGGCGGCGGTGCTGATTTGCCTCAAGCGCTGCAAGCCATCAGCGCTGTCGCTCAGGGCGAGCCATCCACGGCGTTGATTCTGGTCATGCAATACATCCAGCATGCACGCCTGCAGCAGAGCAAAAGCTGGCCGGAGCATCTGCGTCTGCAAGTGGCCAAAGAAGCGGTGCGCGATGGCGCGTTGATCAACTCTCTGCGCGTAGAACCCGATCTTGGCACCCCTGCTCGCGGAGGTCTGCCTGCGACTACGGCGAGGCGTACCACCGAGGGCTGGCGCATCAGCGGCAGCAAGATTTACTCCACCGGCAGCCATGGCCTGACCTGGTACAACGTCTGGGCGCGCAGCGACGATGCCGATCCTTTGGTGGGTGCCTGGCTGGTACACAAGGACACGCCAGGCATTCGAATCGTCGAAGACTGGGACCACTTGGGCATGCGTGCCACGTGCAGCCATGAAGTGATCTTTGAAGACGTATTGGTGCCACTGGAACACGCCGTCAGCGTCAGCCCATGGAGTGCACCGCAGGCAGAGCTCGACCCGGCAGGCTTCATGTGGATGTCGGTCTTGCTGTCCTCGGTCTACGACGGCGTCGCCCGCTCGGCGCGCAACTGGTTCGTGCAGTGGCTGGAAGAGCGTAAACCGTCCAACCTCGGTGCCGCGTTATCGACCTTGCCGCGCTTTCAGGAAGTAGTCGGTGAAATCGATACATTGCTGTTCAACAACCACAGCCTGCTGCAATCGGCTGCCACGGGGCTGACCCCGCCAGCCCATGCTGCGCAGATCAAATACCTGGTGACAACCAACGCTATTCGCGCCGTGGAGCTGGCGATAGAAGCAGCGGGCAACCCTGGCCTGTCGCGCAGCAACCCGTTGCAGCGCCACCTGCGCAATGTGCTGTGCGCACGGATTCACACACCACAGAATGACGTGACGTTGACAGGCGTCGGCAAGGCGGTGTTTGCAGAGCGGGAGAAAGCGAATCGGTAGGTGAGGAATTGTTCTGCGTCTGGCCTGCCCCCTGAATGGAACGTTGGACGACGTCAAACGCCCTGAACGTTGCAAGAGGTCTTTAAATCGGCGCTCAGAGGCCGAGCCCTGTTAGCAGCGTTCCAGGGTATTCACAGATCTAATAACTACGACTAAAACACATTAAAAATGTGTACTGAGATACGGGCGTATCCTGCAAGTTCCCAATTAATACTCCGGTTTATTTAAAGCCATGAATAATTTCTATGTGGCTTATAGAAATCCCCGCCCCAAACAGTGATCGTACAACTTCTTTTTTTGCTGAGTGCCGCCAAGGCCGAACCTTACGCCCTCAAAAAATATTTTTAAAACCAATGAACTCACTGCAGTTTCAGCGGTATTTGCTCCTCGCTAAAACCGTAATCAGTATTATCTGAAAGTTATCAATCTTTTATTAAAGTTTCTCAAACCGCCACCGATAAAACTCCAACTGGACTATTGGCAAGGAGCAGCCTCATACCGTATTTCTAAAAGTACTCGGAGCATTATTCATGCTGAAAATGATTCATCGCGGGCTTTCGAATATAGCCGTTCATACCAAGCTTGCACTGGGCTTTGGCATGGTCATGCTGCTCACCGTACTCATCGCCGCGGCAGGCTGGTCGGGTATCAAGGAAATGGGCGAACGAAGCCAGAGAATCGATGACATCGGCAAGCTCGGTTCCTTGACCAGAGATATACGTATTGAGCGACTTGCCTACATCATCACGCCTGACAACGAGCGAGCCGCCAGCTGGTTAAAAGCCGTGGATAATCTGGACCGGCATCTCGAGTACGCCCGTCCGATGTTCAGCTCCGCCCTCAACGTCCCCCACCTCAACGCTGCCAGTGATGGATTGAAAGACTATCGTGTTCAATACGATGCAGTCGTCAAGGCCACAAACGCACGAGAGGCAACACGGGAAGTATTTGGCAACCATGCCGAAGATGCGGCAAAAAACCTCGAACGCTTGAACGTCTTCGCCAACGCTGAAACGGGCGATGCCGCCATGCGTGACAGCGTGACACGTGCCCGTGCCTTGTTTCAGCGCATGCGCTTTGATGTCAGGGGTTACACGTATACGTTGAATACAGACGCTGAGCGGCAAGCCAAGGAATCCATAGCTGAAGTCATACGCTTCATCGAAAGCCTGAAAGGGTCAGGGCTTCCGGCAGAGACGCTTCAAAGTATAGGCACGTCGCTGAAGGCTTATCAAAGTACCGTGCAGCAGTTTTCTGATGCTCAGGCAAAGATCACCGAGTCTCAGGCTAATATTTCCAAAGACATCAAAATACTGTTCGCCGCGGCCGATGAGCTTACAAAAAATCAGACAACCTTGCGCCTGCAGGACCTTGCCCAATCTCGAGACTTGCTCATCATCGGTCTGGTTATCGCATTGATTGTAAGTGCCCTTGCAGCCTGGATTATTACTAGCCTTATCGTTACGCCTCTGTTGAAGACCCTGGCTGTCGCTGAACGCGTCGCCAACGGCGATCTCACTCACGATCAGATTTCCGATCGCCGAGACGAACTGGGCCGACTTGAAAACACCATGCAAAAAATGACCGTCAAGCTAAGGGGCTTGATCGGCGGTCTCAAGGACGGTGTCGTGCAGATCGCAAGCGCTGCAGAGCAGTTGTCTGCCGTGACCGAGCAAACGAGCAGCGGTGTCCAGAGCCAAAAATCCGAAACGGATCAAGTCGCGACGGCGATGCATGAGATGGGCGCGACAGTCCAGGAAGTTGCCCGCAATGCGGAGCTCGCTTCCGGCGCAGCAGTCAATGCCTCAAGAGAGGCCCGCGAAGGTGACATCATTGTTTCCCAGGCGGTAAACCAGATTGAAAGCCTGGCACTTGAAGTCGGGCATTCAAAAACCGCCATGGATGACCTCAAGCGCGAAAGCGACAAGATCGGCGGCGTGCTGGATGTTATCAAAGCCGTGGCGGAGCAAACCAACCTCCTGGCGCTCAATGCTGCCATTGAAGCAGCACGGGCAGGCGAAGCAGGCCGCGGCTTTGCGGTGGTTGCGGATGAGGTAAGGAGTCTTGCTCAGCGCACCCAGACTTCCACCGAGGAAATTGCAAATCTGATTCACGGACTGCACAAAGGAACCGAGCGGGTTGCTGCGATTCTGGATAACAGCCGCAGCCTGACAGACAGCTCTGTTGAACTGACTCGCAAGGCCGGAACATCCTTGAACAGCATTAGCCGCTCCGTCTCTGAAATCGAGTCCATGAATCAACAGATCGCCGCCGCTGCGGAACAGCAGAGCGCCGTCACCGAGGAGATCAATCGCAGCGTGCTCAATGTGCGCGATATCTCAGAGCAGACAGCCGCCGCCAGCGAGGAAACCGCGTCGTCCAGCGTAGAACTGGCCCGGTTGGGCGTTCAGCTACAAACGATGGTCAGCCAGTTTAAAGTCTGATTCTTTGGGCCAGGAATGGTCTATGGGAGCCGAGCCTGGTCTGGGCGGCTCCCATCAAACAAACTACAACTATTTGATTTGGCATACTTTCCACCTGTAGGAGCGCGCTTGCCCGCGATTACGTCAGCGGAGACGATACATTCATCGACTGACAGACCGAATCGCGGGCAAGCGCGCTCCTACAGGTCTCTGTTTGCTTCGCGACAGCGTGGTGTCAGGGACACCGGGGCGGCTCCCACAAGGGAAGGAATTTCAATTCAAAAACCGATACTGCTCAAACCCCACGAAGTATGACGACTTTCGATACCTCTCCTCGATAAAAAGAACCACCCGTCTCCCTCCGAAACACCTACACACCCCATAAAAACTGCAAATACCCGTTGACACATCCAGTCGACCGGGAAAATAATCGCCCCATCGTTGTATGACGACATACAGCAAAGCCACCTAATAATCACAATATCCAAGGCAAGCTTTCTATGAAAATCACCCGTATCAGTGTCGAGGTCTTTTCCCATCCGTCCCGTCGCGCCGTCGACAGCGCAGGTCATGCTCATCCTGGCGAAGAGAAACCGGTCAATCTGGCCATGCTGCGCATCGCGTGTGACGACGGCAGCGAAGGTTATTCCTTCGGCGCTCCAGAGCTGATTCGTCCGCACATCATCGAGTCCTTCGTGAAGAAAGTGCTGATCGGCCAGAACCCGATGAACCGCGAAAAAATCTGGCAGGAACTCGCTCACTGGCAACGGGGCAGCGCCAGCCAGTTGACTGACCGCGCGTTGGCATTGGTCGAACAGGCGCTCTGGGATCTGGCCGGACGCGCACTGAAACAGCCGGTCTACAAACTGCTCGGCGGTTATCGCGACAAGGTGTTGGCCTACGGTTCGACCATGTGTGGCGACGATTTGCCAGGCGGCCTTTCCACTCCGGATGAGTACGGTCAGTTCGCCGAAAAACTGGTCGCTCGCGGCTACAAGGCCATCAAGCTGCACACCTGGATGCCACCGATTTCCTTCGCGCCAAACCCGCGCATGGATGTAAAGGCCTGCGCTGCAGTGCGTGAAGCGGTCGGCCCGGATATCGCGCTAATGCTCGACGGATATCACTGGTACAGCCGCGTCGATGCGTTGTACATCGGTCGCGAACTGCAGAAGCTCGACTTCGCCTGGTTCGAAGAGCCCATGATCGAAGACTCGGCCGAGTCCTATGCCTGGCTAGCGGCCAATCTCGACATCCCGGTACTGGGCCCGGAGAGTATCGACGGCAAATATCACAGCCGTGCGAGCTGGGTGACGTCCAGATCCTGCGATATTCTGCGCGCCGGGGTTGCTGGTGTAGGCGGTATCAGCCCGTGCCTGAAAGTCGCGCACATGGCCGAAGCGTTTGGCATGGATTGCGAGGTTCACGGCAACGGCGCAGCCAACCTGCAAGTGATCGGAGCCATCAGCAACTGCCGCTGGTACGAGCGCGGCCTGCTGCACCCATTCCTGGACTACGAGCAGGTTCCGGCTTATCTGAACACACTGGTCGACCCCATGGATGATGAAGGCTACGTGCATTTGTCGGACCGCCCGGGCCTGGGTGAAGACATCAACTTCCACTACATCGAGGCCAACACACACCAACGTTACTGACAGGCAGCACCGCACAGGGGCGACATGAGCGCCTCTGGCACAAGAGTCTTAATAAATATAAGAAAGGACTGCCCTATGAAACTCTGGCCTTCGCGCCTGCGCCAGTTGCTGTGCGTGGCGCTGACTGCGACGCTTCTGCACACCCCGCCCGGCATGGCGCGCGGTGAAACACCGGTTGATCAACTGGTAGTTGGCATGAGCATGATCAACCTGCTCTCTCTGGACCCTGCCGCTGCTACCGGCCTTGAAGTATCCGAGGTCAATTCCAACGTCTACGACATGCTGCTCGAACAGGATGCCAGCGCGCCCGATACGCTCATCCCTGCCTTGGCCGAACGCTGGGAAGTCAGCCCCGACCGCATGCGCATCACCTTTCACCTGCGCCCCGACGTGACCTTCCATTCGGGTCAGCCACTGACCGCGCAAGACGTCGCGTGGTCACTGCAACGGGTCGTCACCCTCAATCGCGCGCTGGCTTCGACCTGGAAAGCCTACGGCTACACCGCGCAGAACGTCGCGCAACTGATGCGTGCCGAAGACCCGCTGACATTCGTCCTCGACCTTCCACGGCCGACCGATCCGCTGCTGGTGCTCAACACACTCGCAACCTCGCCAAGCGCCTTCGTCATCGATCGTCATACCGCGATGCAACATGCGCAGGGCGAAGACCAGGGTGCCGCATGGCTGACGACGCACACCGCAGGCTCCGGCGCTTTCAAGCTGGACATCTGGCGCGCCAACGACGTGATCCTGATGACGCGTTTCGATAACTACTGGCGCGGTCCGGCGAAAATGCGTCGGGTCATCATGCGCAACATGACTGAATCCCAGGCACTGCGCCTGATGGTCGAGCGCGGTGATCTGGACGTGGCCCGAGGCATGGCCGCTACCGATATCAAAGCCCTGACCCGCTCCCCCGAAGTCAACGTACAGACCATCGCTCGCGGCACCATTTACTACATCGCGCTGAGCATGGAGCAACCGCTGTTTCAGGACATCCGGGTGCGCAAGGCGATACGCCTGCTGATCGACTATCAAGGCATCAACGACGTGGTCATGCCCCACTACGGCGTGGCTAACCAGCGCCCGCTGCAACTGGGTCTGGCGGCCCGACTGGATGACCCCGGTTATCGTCTGAATGTGCAGGAAGCCAAACGTCTGCTGGCGGAAGCCGGGCACGAAAATGGCTTCACGATTACCCTGCGCTCACTGACCGATTCACCCTTCATCAATATCGCCACCAGCCTGCAATCCACCCTGGCTCAGGCCGGTATTCGCGCCACGATCATTACCGGCACCGGCAACCAGATTTACGGCGCCATGCGCGACCGGCGTTTCGACATTCTGGTCGGACGTGGCGGTGGCGGCGCGGAACGTCATCCTCATTCCAGCCTGCGAGCATTGGTCTACAACCCGGATAACCGCGAAGCAGCAAAGCTGAGCAACTTTCAGGGCTGGCGTACCTCGTTCTACAGCGCCGAGCTCAATCAACTGATCGAGCAGGCCGAGCAGGAACGCGATGCGCAACGCCAACTGGCGCTCTATCAACGCATTCAGACCCTGTACGACCAACAGGTCGGCGCCATCCTGCCGATTTCGCAGATGACCGACGAGGTCGTTGTGCATGCCGACGTGCGTGACTACATCGGCCATAGCGCCGCCACGACGCGTCTGCACGACGTCTACAAACAACGTTGATCCGGACTCAGTCGCTTTCGCAAGGCAGGAATTCTTATGACGAGTGCATCTGTTTCATTGTGGGGCAGCCGCATGGCTGGCACGACCCGGCGCAGCGGCTCAGTGCTGGCGACGCTGTTTGGCCTGTTGCTGCTCACGTTCTTCATCGGTCGGGTCATGCCGCTGGACCCGGTTCTGGCCATCGTCGGCCCGGACGCTGACGCGTCGACGTATGCACAGGCTTACAAAGAACTGGGGCTCGACAAGCCGCTTTGGGTGCAATTTGGTGGCTACCTCAACGACTTGCTGCACGGCAATTTCGGCAACGCGCTGCTGACAGGTCACCCAGTCATCGAAGACATTGCCCGAGTGTTCCCCGCCACTCTTGAGCTGGCCACGCTGGCCATCGTCTTCGGTGTTCTGGCCGGGTTGCCGCTGGGTGTCTATGCGGCAACTCATCAGGGTCGTGCCGGTGACCATATCGCCCGGTTGTTCACTCTGTTTGGTTACTCAACGCCGATTTTCTGGTTGGGCATGATGGCCTTTCTGGTGTTCTACGCCTGGCTGGGTTGGGCCGGTGGGGTGGGACGTATTGGTCTGGCTTACGATGGTCTGATCCCGACACGCACCGGCTTGCTGCTGATCGACACGGCCCTGTCCGGCGACTGGGAAGCTTTTCGCAGCGCCCTGCGGCACATCCTGTTACCCGCCATCATTCTCAGTTTCAACTCGGTGGCTTACATCAGCCGCATGACCCGCAGCTTCATGCTTGAGCAACTGTCTCAGGAATACATCATCACGGCGCGGGTCAAGGGCCTGTCCCAGCGGCGGATTGTGTGGGGTCATGCGTTTCGCAATATCCGCGTGCAACTGCTGACCATCGTCGCCCTCGCCTACGGCGGATTGCTTGAAGGCGCGGTATTGATCGAGACGGTATTTGCCTGGCCCGGCTTTGGCCAGTACCTGACCAGCAGCCTGCTGCTGGGTGATATGAATGCGGTGATGGCGTGCGTGCTGTTGATCGGGCTGATTTTTGTCGCCCTGAACCAGATCAGCGACGCCCTTTATAAAGTCTTCGACCCGAGAACCCGCTGATGACGACTTCTCAAGCTACCTCTATGGCAGCGGCAGTGCCCGCTTCGAGTCTGGCGGCCCTGACCGGCAGCGCGGCACGCATGATGCGTTTTCTGTTGCGCAACCCGATGACGCTGGCCGGGCTGATCGTGATTTCAGTGCTGATGATCGTTGCACTGTTCGCGCCCTGGATCGCCAGCCATGACCCGCTACAACAAGACCTGACCCGCGCTTTGCAAGCACCCGGTGCGGCGCATTGGTTCGGCACCGATGAGTACGGCCGCGACGTGTTCAGCCGACTGGTTCATGGCTCGCGCATCACCCTGTACATCGTGCTGTTGGTGACGGTAATCGTTGGCCCAATCGGCCTGTTGATCGGCACAGTATCCGGCTATTTCGGTGGTTGGGTCGACAGCCTGTTCATGCGCATCACCGACATCTTCATTTCGTTCCCGAGCCTGGTCCTGGCCTTGGCGTTTATTGCCGCGCTCGGTCCTGGCCTGGAGCATGCAGTGATCGCCATCGCCCTCACCGCCTGGCCACCGATTGCGCGTCTTGCGCGAGCTGAAACCCTGTCGCTGCGTAACGCCGACTTTGTTGTCGCCGTGAAACTGCAAGGTGGCTCGCCGCTGCGCATCATCGGTCGACACATCATCCCGATGTGCCTGTCGTCAGTGATCATCCGCCTGACCATGAACATGGCCAGCATCATTCTGACCGCTGCGGCACTGGGCTTTCTCGGTCTGGGCGCGCAGGCACCGCTGCCGGAATGGGGCGCGATGATTTCCAGCGGTCGGCGTTACATGCTGGAAAGCTGGTGGCTGGTCGCAGCACCGGGCGCGACGATCATGCTGGTCAGCCTGGCGTTCAACCTGCTCGGCGACGGCCTGCGCGACGTGCTTGATCCTCGTAATGAATGACAGCAATACGGAACCTGTAGGAGCGCGCTTGCCCGCGATGACGTCCGCACAGGGGATAAATATATCGAATTCAAAATCGCATCGCGGGCAAGCGCGCTCCTACAGATAAAGCATTCCAATTCAGTTAGTGCGCGGCATCAGCAAATTTAATAAGAGGTAACAGCCATGTCTCAGTTATCCGCATCACAGAGCAAGCTCGTCGTAGACGACTTACGCGTCGAGTTCACCAACGCAGGCAAGACCACTCTGGCTGTGCAAGGCGTGTCGTTCAATCTGGGGCGGGAAAAGCTGGCGATTGTCGGCGAGTCCGGCTCGGGTAAGTCTACAGTCGGCCGCGCCCTGCTGCGCCTGCATCCGGCAACTGCGCGCATCACCGCCAAGACCTTGCGATTTGATGAGATCGACCTGCTCAGCGCCAGCGAGAAACAAATGCAGGGCGTTCGCGGGCGTCGCATGTCGATGATCATGCAAGACCCCAAATATTCGCTGAACCCGGTAGTGAAGGTCGGCGAGCAGATCGCCGAGGCGTATCTGGCCCATCACAAAGTGTCGCATCAGGAAGCCAAAGAACGAGCGATGGACATGCTCGCCAAGGTGCATATCCGCGATCCGCAGCGGGTCTATCAGCTCTACCCGCATGAAGTCTCCGGCGGCATGGGCCAGCGAATCATGATCGCGATGATGGTCATCACCGATCCACAGGTGATCATCGCCGACGAGCCCACCTCGGCGCTGGATGTCTCGGTACGCCGTCAGGTGCTGAATATTCTCGAAGAGCTTGTGAGTGAACGGGATCTGGGCCTGCTGTTCATCAGCCACGACCTGAATCTGGTCCAGCACTTCTGCGACCGGGTTCTGGTGATGTACGCCGGACGGGTCATGGAATCACTGGAAGCCGCCGACCTTGCCAGAGCAGAGCATCCCTATACGCGCGGGCTGCTCGCCGCGTTGCCGAGCCTGGACTTTCCGCGCAGCAGCCTGCCGGTGCTCCAGCGCGATCCCCTCTGGCTGACTCATTGAGGTATTTCCCATGGCGATGATCGAAGTCCAATCACTCAACCTCAGTTTCGGTACGGGTCCGACGCTCAATCAGGTGCTGCATGACGTCAACCTGCGCGTTGAAGAAGGCCAGGCGTTCGGCCTGGTGGGCGAGTCCGGCTCAGGCAAAACCACAGTGCTGCGCTGCCTCGCCGGGCAATACCAGCACTGGACCGGCGCACTGCAGGTCAACGGTCAACAGGTACAGCGCAAGCTGGATGCCGAGCATTATCGAACGGTGCAGATGGTCTTTCAGGACCCCTATGCCTCATTACATCCGCGGCACACCATTGATTCGGCGCTCAAGGAGCCGCTGGCGATTCACCGCATCGGCGACCGTGATGACCGGGTCAGCGAGATCCTGCGCAAGGTGGGCCTCAATGACAGCTTTCGCTTCCGCCATCCCCATCAACTGTCAGGCGGGCAGCGCCAAAGGGTAGCGATCGCCCGGGCGCTGATCCTCGAACCCCGGGTCCTGCTGCTGGATGAGCCGACCTCGGCACTGGATGTATCAGTGCAGGCGGAAATTCTCAACCTGCTCGCCGACCTGCGCCGCGAACAGAGCCTGACGTACCTGATGGTAACGCATGACCTGGCGGTCGTTGCCCACCTGTGCGAGCAGGTAGCCGTGATGCAAGGCGGCAAGATCGTTGAGATTCTCGACACGGGCGAACTGGCCCGGCATGAGGCGCAACACGCATACACCCGTCTGTTGGTTCAGGCGAGTCGCGACATGACCACCCATAACATCGAACAACCGGTCGCCTGCCTGGCGCTGTAAGACCACTGGAGTTTTAAACCGTCGCGTCCTTCGGCATTTACTGCCGAGGAACCCGGCTGCCTGAAATCTGCTGTGAATAAAACCTTCCACTTCATTTAACAAGAATAAAAAAACATGAAAACTACCCAAGCAATGATGACGTTTGCTGCACTGCTGACCTCCACGCTGGCCATGGCCGACAGTGGCTACGTCAATTATCGACATCAATATGCGGAAAGTACGCGAATGCACTCGGACCGGGTCAAGTTCGGTACCCGACTGGATAACGGTCTCGGGTTTGAAGGGGAACTTAAATACAAGACAGCCGGTGACCGGCAGGACGTTGCCTTTGACAATACCGTGGGCAACGGCCACGAACTGGGCATGACCTATCAGTACAAACTCAATGCTGACTGGATGCTGACCCCTTCTATCGCGCTGGAAAGTATTGAGAAATCCACCGCCTATAAAGTCGGCCTGAAAGCCACCTACCGCATCAGCGACACCCTGAATGCCTCGGCCCGCTACCGCTATGACTCCATCAAGCTGGATCGAGACAAGATCAATGAGGACATGCCCGACAACGCGATGGATAACCAGAGCATCAATCGTTATGACGTCTGGCTCAACTATGCCCCGCAAAACAGTAAATGGGCTTATGAATATCAGTTCACCTACTTCGATGCCGACTATATTCGCTACGACAACGGTAAAACTGACTATGAACAAAACGCCGTATTTAAATACAAGATCGACAAACGTTGGGTGCCGTTCTTCGAAGTCGGCGACATAAAAGTCGACAGTGCCGATGACAAGCGTCAGTTACGTCTGCGGGTTGGCGTGCAATACAACTTCCTGTAATAACCCGGCCTTCATTGAACGCTAGTTACTGTACAACTCCTGGCTTGCCTGGGTTTGATGCAAACGGATGCGGCTGCTGTTCAGGTGCAAGTACATGGCCGAACGCGCCGCATCCACATTCCCGGCGGCAATCGCCAGATAAATCTGCCGGTGCTCAGCATTGATCCCGGCCAGATACGCCGTGCGATCACTCTGCCCGGTGTAGGCCGAATTCATCCGGGTGCGGGGGATCAGCTTGGTGCCCAGGTGCTTCATGATATCGATCAGGTAGGTGTTGCCCGATGCCTTGGCGATTTTCAGGTGAAACTGGAAATCGGCATTGATCGTGGTCCCGGACTTTTGCGGCCCTTCGAGCAAGGCATCCAGCGCCTGCTTGATTTCCAGCAGGGCTTCGGGGGTACGCCGTTGTGCAGCCATGCCCGCCGCTTCGACTTCCAGACTCAAACGAAACTCCAGCAGATTAAGCACGTCAGGCAAGGTCGCGATAGTCGCTGGGCCAATCACGAAACCGGCAGGCGCAGGCATGTCCAGAACAAAGGTGCCTACCCCGTGACGGGTTTCCACGAGTCCCGCCGCCTGCATGCGCGACAACGCATCGCGCACTACCGTGCGGCTGACGCCCTCGGCCTCCATGATATGCAGTTCGGGAGGCAGTTTTTCACCGCGCTTGAGCACGCCATCGCGCATGCGCTGGGCAAAGCGATCAACCAGGGTCTCGGCTAAACGTCTGTGTTTTTTCTGGGACGAAAGGTCTGGGTCCGACATGGGCTGACTCGTTTTCGAAGAACCGACATTATAGTGCCAGCTGGCGCCAGCGTGGCAGCTGGCTGAGGTTATACTCTGCGGCCCAATGGAAACTTGAAATGAGTGACATGGAAATCCCGCCTGCAACCCCGGATCGGCGCACCAGCCTGGCTCAGCAATTGGTCAATGACTTCTCACGCAGAATCCGTGAAGGTGAGATCAAGGCCGGGGAAAAGCTGCCCACCGAGCAGGTGATCATTCAGGAGAAAGGCGTCAGTCGCACGGTGGTTCGCGAAGCCATGTCCAGGCTGCAGGCCGAAGGACTGGTGGAAACCCGGCATGGTATTGGCACCTTTGTAGTGGATGCCAGTCGCCCCAATGATTTTCAGGTCGATGAGCGCACCAGCGGCACGTTGCGCGATGCCATCGCGATCATTGAGCTGCGCCAGAGCCTTGAAGTGGAGTCCGCCGCCCTGGCGGCCGAACGACGCACGCCGGAGCAACTGCAGGCGATCCGCCAGGCACTCGACACCCTCAATGCTTGCCCGCCGGGCAGCGACACCGCGTTTGCCGATTTCGAGTTTCATCATCAGATATCGCTATGTACCGCTAACAGCTTTTTCACCGACGTGATGGAGCAACTGGGCAGCAGCATCATCCCGCGCTCAAGAATGCAGTTCAGCAACGCCCACTCACCGGATTATCTGGAAATCCTGCGCCGTGAACACGAGCAGATATTTGCCGCCATCGCCCATCAGGACCGCGATGCGGCAAGAGCGGCCATGCGCTTGCATCTGAGCAATAGCCTGGAGCGCTTGCGGCAAAGTCGGTTTCAGAATGGCTGAAATGCGATCCCTGTGGGAGCGAGGCTTGCCCGCGATAAGGACACCGCAATTCTGCAGGCAAATCACCCAAACCTTATCGCGGGCAAGTCGGAGTGCCGTCCAATCGCTCCTACAGGAAAACCGCGTCGCCTATGAGGTCATCAACGGCGGTTCAAACGCGGTAATCCCTGGCAACTCCCCTTCCCACTTCACGATATCCACCGTCGCCGTTTGTGCCGAGCAGCCTTGGGACAGACTTGATGAGCCTACATCCTCAGTAACCATGTTCGGGTTGCCGTGTTTTTCCAGGCTGCCCGGCTCGCCGTGCACCAGCGGATCGAACCACGCACCAGTGGCGATCTGGACCACGCCAGGGCGAATGTTATCCGAGACAATCGCACCCGCCAGAAACGCCCCACGGTCATTGAAGACCTTGACCACATCGCCGTCGCTGATACCCCGTGCCCGCGCATCGTCGGTATTCAGGGTCAGTGGTTCGCGTTGTTGAATCTTTGAAGAACGACTGTAGCTGCCATGATCATATTGGCTGTGGAGGCGGGTTTTCGGTTGATTGGATAACAGATGCAACGGGTAGTCTGGCGCCGTTTTGTCCAGCCACACCGGGTGCCCAGGGCAGTCGGCATAACCGAACCCGGCGATGCGCTCGGAGAAAATCTCGATACGCCCCGACGGGGTTGGCAACGGATGGGCGTCGGGGTCCTTGCGAAAGGCTTGCAGCAACACCGTATCCTGCTCCGGATATTCGACTTCAAACACGCCGTCGCGCCAGAACTGATCGTAGTCCGGCAACTGAATGCCAAACTCCCCCGCCCTGCCCCGTGACTCTTCGTAAATGTGTCGCAACCAGCCCGAGGCATCCCGACCTTCGGTGAAGCTATCGGCAAAACCCAGTCGGCCGGAAAGCTCGGCCAGAATCGCGTAATCGTCTCGGGATTCGCCCACCGGCTCGATCGCCTGTTGCATGGCGATCATGAAACGATCAGACGCCGAGCTGCCGATATCGCTACGCTCCAGCGCCGTCGTGGCGGGTAAAACGATGTCAGCGTACTTGGCCTGAGCGGTCCAGAACTGCTCGTGGACAATAATAGTTTCCGGGCGCTGCCAGGCTTTCAGCAGGCGATTGAGGTCCTGATGGTGGTGAAAGATATTGCCGCCCGCCCAGTACACCAGGCGGATGTCCGGATAATGCCGCTGCTGACCGTTGTAGTCGAACGCCGCGCCGGGGTTGAGCAACATGTCCGCCACCCGCGCTACGGGAATAAAGTCTTTGACGGGATTCTGGCCTTGGGAAAAACGCGGCCCGGAGAACGCTTTGCGACCGCTACCGGTGTTGTTCATGCAACCGTAACCCAGACCGAAGCCACCGCCGGGCAAACCGATCTGGCCCAACAGCGTGGCCAGCGTCACGGTCATCCAGAACGGTTGCTCGCCATGCACAGAGCGCTGCAAGGAATAGGCGATATTGATCATCGTGCGCTTGCTGGCCATGCGTCGGGCCAGATCAGTGATCTGCGCAGCTGGAATATCCGTCAGGGCTTGAGCCCATTCGGGGTCTTTAGGCTGACCATCGGTAAGGCCAAGCAGGTAATCACGGAAGCGTTCATAACCCACCGCGTAACGCTGAACGAAGTCTTCGTTGTGCAAACCTTCGGTGACCAACACGTAAGCCAAAGCCATCATCAAAGCAGTGTCGCTGCCCGGGCGCACCGGCAGCCATTCATTGCGCGTTGGCCCAATCAGATCATCCCGCAGCGGGCTGACGTTGACGAATTCCACGCCCGCTTCGGACATGTCTTGCAGGGCCTTGGTCAGCAGGTGATCACTGGCACCACCGGGGCTGGTCTGGGCATTTTTGGCAGGCAGGCCGCCGAACGCGACGAATAGCTCGCAATGCTGCGCAAGGTTTTTCCATGAGGTATGCGCTGCCAACAACCAGTCCATGTTGCCGACAATATGCGGCATCAATACGCGTCCGGCACCGAGGCTATAGCTGTCGACGCTGGCGACGTAACCACCAAAGCCATTAAGGAAGCGGTGCAGCTGACTTTGCGCATGATGGAAACGCCCAGCACTGCCCCAGCCATAACTGCCGCCAAAAATCGCCTGATTGCCGTGTTCGGATTTGACCCGTTTCAGTTCTTTGGCCACCAAATCCAACGCGACGTCCCAAGAAACTTCTACAAAGGGTTCCTGACCGCGTAACTCCGGGCTGCCACCCTGCCCCTCAAGCTGCCCCTCCAGAAAACCGCGCCGCACGGCAGGCCGCCGAATACGCGTGGGCGATGTAAGCGCGTCAGCCACTGAATCACCGATAGGTGAAGGATCGCTGTCCCACTCCACCGGCACCAAAGCTCGCAGTTCGCCATCGACGACTTGCGGGCGATAAGCCCCCCAATGCAGCGAAGTGAAACTCATGACGCGGTTCTCCTGTGGTTTAACCCGTATTCAAACGGGTTAAACCATAGCACTTAGTTTTTTATTCACTAAATGCATTTTCAGAATGGGTTTATATGCAAAGACTAACTATCAAAACTCCCCTGATCCACGCTATCGAGCGGCAAACGCGCTTTCATCAAACTACATGCAAACTGCTGGATTGGAATGCATTTTCTGTAGGAGCTGCCGAAGGCTGCGAAGCGTTGCTCCTGACACACCGCGATCGCAGCCTTCGGCAGCTCCTACAGATCCTGTGTTTGCTGGGCGATCTCCTACATATAAAAGCATTTAAATTTAGTTAGTTACTTTATTTTTGATGAGAGCCAGCTTGTTGGCTCCTACAGGGGTTAGCTCCAGAAATCGCACATGCCCTCACCCCACCGCGAGCTGCACGTCCTCTCCCTCAAAGCGCACAGGCCAGACCCGCAAACGCTGCTCCGGATACTCCAGACAGCTGCCATCCTTCAAACGAAAGTGCTGCTTGTACAGCGGCGAGGCAATGACCAGATCACCCTTGATACTGCCGATCAAGCCGCGGCCAATCACGTTGACGCCGGACTGCGGATCACGATTGTCCACCGCGTAAAGCTGACTGCCCTCTGCGTCCGGCAGGTAGAACAGCGCGACCTGCGCGCCGTCGAGCCAGACCACAACGCCAGAGTTGGTCACCAGATCTTCTCGGCCGCAAACCGTATGCCACGCAAGACTCGAATCAGGTGCAACAGGTTCGCTGTGTTTGATAGCTGTCAGGCTCATCAGAGTACCTCCTCGACGACGGGAATAAGGTTCAGCTCGGCAGCCGTGGCCGGACGACGCTGGCCGCGCTCCTCAACGAAATGGATGTCCGGGTCCGGCCGCTTGTCATTAACGAAGGTGCGGAAACGCTTGAGTTTCTCCGGGCTCTTGAGGGTGTTGGCCCATTCGCATTCGTAGCGATCGACCACCAGTTGCATCTGCGCCTCCAGCTCTGCGCCCAGCCCGAGACTGTCGTTGATGATCACGTCCTTGAGGTAGTCCAGACCGCCTTCCAGGCTTTCGCGCCATACCGAGGTGCGCTGCAGCTTGTCGGCAGTGCGGATGTAGAACATCAGGAAACGGTCGATGTAGCGAATCAGGGTTTCGTCATCCAGGTCGGTGGCGAACAGCTCGGCGTGGCGCGGACGCATGCCACCGTTACCGGAGATATAGAGGTTCCAGCCCTTCTCGGTGGCGATCACGCCAACGTCTTTGCTCTGCGCTTCGGCGCACTCACGGGTACAGCCGGAGACCGCGAACTTTAGCTTGTGCGGCGAGCGCAGACCTTTGTAGCGATCCTCGATGGTCAAGGCCATCTGCACGCTGTCCTGCACACCGTAACGGCACCAGGTACTGCCGACACAGGACTTCACCGTACGCGTCGATTTACCGTAGGCATGGCCGGTCTCGAACCCGGCTTCGATCAGCTCCGACCAGATGTCCGGCAACTCATGCAGTTGCGCACCGAACAGGTCGATGCGCTGGCCGCCGGTGATTTTGGTGTACAGGTCGTACTTCTTCGCTACCACGCCGATGGCGATCAGCTTGTCGGCCGTGATTTCGCCGCCCGCGATACGCGGCACAACGGAGTAAGTGCCGTTCTTCTGCATGTTGGCCATGAACGTGTCGTTAGTATCCTGCAAAGGCACCAGTGAGGCGTCCATGATTGGCTGGTTCCAGCACGACGCCAGAATCGAACCCACGACCGGTTTGCAGATATCACAACCGGTGTGGCCACGACCGTGTTTGGCAAGCAGTTCTTCGAACGTCTGCACACCCTCAACGCGAACCAGCGCGTACAACTCCTGACGGGTGTAGGCGAAATGTTCGCACAGGCTTTTATCGACGCTGACACCGCGAGCAATCAGCTCGTGTTCAAACACAGTTTTCAACAAAGCGGCACAGCCACCGCAACCGGTGCAAGCCTTGGTCTCGGACTTGAGCACGCCCAAATCGGTACAACCGCCATCAATGGCCGAGCAGATGGCGCCTTTGGTGACGTTGTGGCACGAACAAATGGTCGCGGTTTCAGGCAAAGACGCCGGGCCCAGAGTGGGTGCGCCAGAAGAACTCGGCAGGATCAGACTGGCCGGTTCGGCGGGCAGCGTGATCGCGTTCTGCATGTATTGCAGCAGGGTGTCGTAGTAGCTGTTGTCGCCCACCAGCACTGCGCCAATCACATGCTTGCCGGAGGCATCGACCACCAGGCGGCGGTAGCTGGCAGTGGTCTGATCGATGAATTGATAGCTGCGTGAGCCCGGCGTGTGGCCGTGAGCATCACCAATGGAGCCAACGTCGACACCCAGCAGTTTCAGCTTGGTGGACATGTCGGCGCCCATGAACGGATCAGCTTCGCCACCGCACAAGGTCGTCGCTACAGCCCGTGCCATCTGGTAACCCGGCGCGACCAGGCCAAAAATACTGCCGTTCCAGGCCGCGCACTCGCCAATCGCGTAAATATCCGGATCGCTGCTCAGGCACTTGCCGTCGATGCTCACCCCACCGCGAGGACCAATGTCCAGACCGCATTGCCGGGCCAGCGCATCCTGCGCACGAATACCTGCGGAGAAAACGATGAGGTCGGTTTCGAGGAACTCATCGTTGCCGAAGTTCATCCGGTAGCGGTATTCCTCACCCGCCGTGATCGACTGCGTGCCACGGGCCAGATGCACGCCAACGCCCAATTGCTCGATGCGATCCTTGAGGGCGATACCGCCCTGCTCGTCCAGTTGCACCGGCATCAAGCGCGGGGCGAACTCGACGACGTGCGCTTCGAGGCCAAGGCTTTTCAGGGCATTCGCAGCTTCCAGTCCCAGCAAGCCGCCGCCCACCACAACGCCGCGAATAGCGTTAGTCGCCGCAGTGCGGATCGCATCAAGATCTTCGAGGGTGCGGTAAACCAGACGTGAGTCACCGTGAGCCCCTTCAATCGGCGGCACGAACGGGTAGGATCCGGTGGCCAGTACCAGCTTGTCGTAATGCACGCTACCGGTGGCGGTGATGACCTTGTGGCCGTCGCGATCAATTTCCAGCACCTGAGTGCCCAAGTGCAGCGTGACGCCGGGCGTCTGATACAACGCAGCGTCGGAAAGCGCCAGCGACTCGGCATCACGGCCGGTGAAGTACTCGGACAAATGCACGCGGTCATAAGCGCGCATGAGCTCTTCGCCAAACACATGCAGTTGATAGTGCTGCAACGCGCCACCTGCGATCAATTGCTCGACACAGTGGTGTCCGACCATGCCATTGCCGATCACGATCAGGGTTTGCAGCGAGTTCGAAGAATCAATATCGGTATTCATGGATAGCACCCGACCAAAGCCAATCACGGAATAAAAAGCAAAAAAAAGCGCCTGAAACCTTGCGGTCTCAGGCGCCTTTGCCTGTTCGTTTTGGTGGTTAACCTGGCCTCTATGCCTGATCCACCTGAATTGCCCTGGCCTTGTTGGCTGATCGATCTTCGTTGACCGACGGGGCTGCCCACTCGACTACATTCGCGGCGGACCTGAGCAGGGATAATGCAGCGTTTGTGCCAGCCTGGGTGCAAATCGGGAAACACCTCGTAAAGCCCGACTGTCGATGCGGGTATGCGGGGTCGGCTTAGCTATAAGACTCATGATTCGGCGCATCCCCATGGTGCAAATCGGGCGCAGTCGGCTTTATATAAGTGCAGAAAGCTCGTTATCCTGAGTGCTTGATTGACTCAATTGGCGATGCATGAGATGCAATCTATATGACTCTCTCGCCAACAAGGAGCCATATAAGACTCTTCAAGCTAAGAATGTAAGCTATAAGGCTCTTTATCCAATAAAGTAATCTATATAGCTCATTTTTCTTGACGAGAGCCATATAGATTACATACTGCGTACCTCACCGAGGGGGCGCGCCATGAAAACCACATTGCTTGATCAAATCCGCCAACGTCGTCTTGCGCTTGGCTTGAAAATTCAGGAAATGCCACTGCTGGCAGGGCTCACAAGACAGCAGTACGGCAAAATCGAAGCGGGTGGCAACCCACGACTCAACACGCTCGATCAGATTGCTGAAGGGTTGGAGTCGGCGCTGGTTCTGGTCCCCAAGTCGAAGCTCGCTGCCGTTCAACGCATTCTTGCCAGCGAAGCTCAAACGGAGATCAATCAGCGCTACACCGAACCTAAAGTGCAAACTTCGACGGTCAGCGAAGAGGCTGAAAACCCCTGGGGAGACCTCTGATGGTCAAAGAAACGGTCTCAGCCTTACGATTGACCCTTCAGGGTGAAAACGTCGGTTATGTCGCGGGGTACTCCAACGGCAAGAACGTTTTCACACTAGCGCCCGAGTACGTCCAAAACGAGGCCAAAAATCCGCTGACGCTGTCCCACAACAACCCCGCGTCTCTGGCCCGGCAACTTGCAGCAAGCCATCCCTACATCAGCAGCCATAAGCTGCACCCGGTGCTCAGCAACCTGCTTCCAGAAGGCGCGTTACGCGACTTCCTGTCACAAGCGATGAAGGTTCATCGGGATAATGAATTCCCGCTGCTGACCTGGCTGGGCCGAGACCTCCCCGGCGCACTGATTGCCTACCCTCTGGAAGCCTCGGAAATCCCGCATCTGGCCCTTCAGTACCGTGGAAAAATCCAGCCCACCGTTATCGATATTCCTGATAGCCGAGCGCATTTTTCTCTGGCTGGCGTACAAATGAAATTCTCCATGCGCAACCAGGACGGGCGTTACATCACCGGCGACCCCGATGCTCCCGGGGACTGGATTATTAAAACGCCTTCGACCGTGCATCCGTTTGTGCCACTCAATGAATACACAGCAATGACACTCGCTGCCCTTGCTGGCGTGAACATCCCCGAAATCAAGCTGATCCCGATGACCCACATCGAGGCGCTTCCCAACATCAATCTGCCGAATGAGCAGTACGCCTATGGAATACGTCGATACGATCGATTGCCAGACAACAAGCGCGTCCACTCAGAAGACTTTGCCCAGATTTTCTTTGCCTACGCCCACGACAAATACCGCGCGGCCAGTTATGAACAGATAGGGAAGCTGATTTATCAAAACTCGCTTCAAGGCCAGCGAGATGCGGCGCAGATGGCGGTGAGACTCCTGGTCAACATACTGCTGGCAAACGGCGACGCGCATCTCAAGAACTGGAGCATGATTTATCCAGATGGCCGCAACGCCGAACTGTCTCCCGCTTACGACATCGTTGTGACCAAGGCCTACATCACCGATGAAAACCAGTACGCCCTGAATATGGGCGGTAGCAAAAACTGGTACGAAGTTTCCATGGAGGACTTCAAGAAGTGGGCGGAATATGGGGATATTCCGTGGCGTCCGGTTCTCTATAACCTCAGAGCGGCGCTGGAGAAAGCTCGTACCCTTTGGCCTGCGGCGCTGGATGAGAGCAGGATGGCGGACGACCACAAAAGCGTTTTACGCAAGCACTGGAAGCGGCTGCATGCTGATTTTCGGATTGGGTGACTTGCGACAGATCTTGCCTCGCTGATAAAACCACGCTGTTCACAGCAAACACGGCTGGATTGAAATGCATTTTCTGTAGGAGCTGCCGAAGGCTGCGAAGCATTTCTCCTGACACACCGCGATCGCAGCCTTCGGCAGCTCCTACAGGCCCTATGTTTGCCACGATACAGCCCGGTGCCTTGGACACCGGGGCCACTTCTACAGAAAAATATGCCAAATCAGATAGCTGGGCATTAAAAAACGCACAAACAAAAACGCCGCTCTATTGAGCGGCGTTTTCGTTAAATATGGAGCGGGAAACGAGACTCGAACTCGCGACCCCGACCTTGGCAAGGTCGTGCTCTACCAACTGAGCTATTCCCGCAATGGCGTCCCCTAGGGGACTCGAACCCCTGTTACCGCCGTGAAAGGGCGGTGTCCTAGGCCACTAGACGAAGGGGACACGCTAACTGAAACACATGGTGTGTATTTCAGTGCCCAAATCCAAGTCCGAAGACTGGGTTCTGGTTTCACTCAATCTCGCCCGGAAGCAAGACTGCATAAACTGGAGCGGGAAACGAGACTCGAACTCGCGACCCCGACCTTGGCAAGGTCGTGCTCTACCAACTGAGCTATTCCCGCAATATGGCGTCCCCTAGGGGACTCGAACCCCTGTTACCGCCGTGAAAGGGCGGTGTCCTAGGCCACTAGACGAAGGGGACACACGTACAACTTCACTACTTAACTTGCGTTCCGCTAGGTGCTTTACGCTGTAAGTGGCGCGCATTCTATGGATGGATTGAGGGGTCGTCAACCCCAATGTGAAAATTTATCTAAATCAATGACTTCGCCTGCTTTATCCAGCCGCCTGGCGCTGCGCGCTTCAGGTATTTATGGATTGGCCGACAAACTACAAGCAGTGCATCTATGCGCAATAGTGCTTAGCCACTACACTCACTTCAAATTTACTGACTACAGCTATATAGAGGTTCGCGCGGTGACTCCACTGATGATTACCCTGATGGTAGTAGCCGGCATTGCGCTCCTGATCGCGATCGGCTATCTCAACCATGTGGCAGAAAACTCCAAGCTGGATAAAGCGCGAACGAAGATCGAGCTCAGCGACCGACTGCGTCGCTGCACCGAAATTTCCGAAACGTTCCCGGGCCAACTGGTCACCCCTGCTTTAAAGCTGCTGATGACCCGTCTGGAACTCAACGTGGTACAGCGCATGCTGGCGCTGGATAAAAACAGCGCACAGCTCAAAACCCGCGTCGACGAGCTGAACACCCTGGTTGCACAAGGCGACGCCATTGCCGTGACCAACCCGGCCAGCCCGATCCTCACCGAAGCCAAGGCCAAAGATGTTCGCTTTCTATTAGAAGCGCTGCATGGCCAGGTCACTCGCGCTGCACATGACGGATTTCTACAAACCAGCGAAGCCAAGCACTGGATTCGCGAGATCCGCAATATTCTGGTGATGCTGCATATTGAATTCTTCAACAACCTGGGCCAGGCCGCACTGCAGCAGGACCAGCCTGGTCAGGCGCGTCTCGCGTTTGAACGCGGCGTGCAGTACCTGAAGAACCAGCCAGATCCTGTGACGTATCAAGCCGCATTGATAGCCATGGAAAAACAGCTGGCACGTGCCAACTCCATGGTACTGACCAACATTGCGCCAACCGCAGACGACGACAACGCTCTGACCGAAGGTCTGAAGGCGGACGACACCGAATCGGAATGGAAGAAGAAAGTCATCTACGACTGATAGACGACGGGTTGGCGCATACGCTCTGAGCGATGCGCCAACCAGAACTCAACAGTCCGTTGCTTTCAGAAAGATCGCTGCCAATCGCTCAATGCCTGCCTGATCCTGCTCCGAAAAGCGCCCCACCTTCGGACTGTCCAGATCCAACACCCCAATCAAGCGTCCTTCTTTTACCAACGGTACGACCAGCTCGCTGTTCGATGCGCTGTCGCACGCAATGTGCCCCGGAAACTCATGCACGTCTTCGACACGCTGGGTTTGCAGACTTTGCGCAGCAGCGCCGCACACACCGCGGCCAAACGGGATGCGCACACACGCGATTTGCCCCTGAAACGGCCCCAGCACCAACTCTTCATCACGGTTGAGATAAAAGCCGGCCCAGTTCAGATCATCAATCTGGCTATACAAAAAAGCCGAGAACTGTGCGGCGTTGGCGATAAAGTCTTTCTCATCAGCCAATAGAGATTCCAGCTGCGCAGCCAACAGACCGTAGCCTTCCAGCCCGGCACCGGTGTTTTGCAAGTCAATCATGGTTGTTGCTCCAACAATTTCAAACCTACCCAATAACGTGCGAATTGATAGGCGCACCGCCCATTGCGGTTGCCCCGTCCGGTTGCCCAGCGGATCGCGTGCTTGTCCAGTTCCTCATCACGCTGCCAGCTCAGGCCGGCCGCCAGGGCAAGTTGCGTGATCCAGTGTTCCACTACGTTCAGGTAGTGCTCCTGAGTGAACGGGTAAAACGACAGCCACAGCCCAAAGCGATCCGACAGCGCAATCTTGTCTTCTACGGCCTCGCTTGGATGCAGTTCGCCATCGACTTGCTGCCAGTTGAGATTGTCGCTTTCCTTTTCCGGCACCAGATGACGACGGTTGGACGTGGCATAAAGCAGAACGTTGTCCGGAGCCTGCTCGAGAGAACCGTCGAGCACACTCTTCAGAACCCGGTAATCGCTCTCCCCTGCCTCGAAAGACAGGTCATCGCAGAACAGCACAAAACGCTGCGGCAGCTTTTGCAGTTGCTCGACGACACGCGGCAGATCGCCCAGATGATCGCGCTCGATTTCGATCAGCCGCAGGCCCGCCTTCGCGTACTCGGCGAGTAGCGCACGGATCAGCGAAGACTTGCCTGTCCCACGCGACCCCCACAGCAAAGCATGGTTGGCCGGAAGACCGTCGATGAACTGACGCGTATTGCGACCCAGTTGTTCACGTTGCAGATCGACACCGATCAGATCAGACAAACGCATGTCGAGGCTGACTTCAAGCGGCATCAGGTAACCGCTGCGGCCTTCACGAACCCAGCGCGCGGCCATGGAGTGCGACCAGTCGACCGCTTCCCGTGGCGCTGGCAGCAGCGGTTCAAGCCGCGCCAGTACGGCGTCGGCGCGTTCGAGAAAAGCATTCAAGCGAGAGTCCACAATGGCTCCTTGATTAACACGCAGTAAACACGACGGGACTGGCCTGAGCAGTGAGGAAAGCGGTTCCGGTCACACCTGTAGATAAGATGTGCCAACGCCTTCACGGCTAATGCCAGTCCTGCAAATATTCATTTCAATTCAGTTAACTATAAGTTGCTTGATGAGAGCCAGCGCCGATCAGCTATGCTTGCCCCCGCGAAGGACACCAGAAGTGGCAATACCCTCATGGACATAGCGTTTACTCAACGGCTCTCGTATAAACAGGCCCGCCTGACAGTTTTGCTCGGCTTCATTCTGGGGATGTTGCTGAGCCTGATACAAATTGCTATCGATTATGCCAGCGAAGATGCGTCCATCAATCGTGAAATTCGCTCTCTGCTGGAAATCAGCCACAACCCGGCCTCACGCATTGCCTACAACATCGACGCCGAGCTGGCTCAGGAACTGACCCTGGGCCTGTTGCAATCCCCGGCGGTGGCGGGCGCCAGATTGACCGACAACAACAATGTGGTGCTTTCCAGCGTCGAACGCCCCTTCGCGCAAAGTCGCTACCGGTTTGTCAGCGACTTCCTGTTTGGCGAAAGCCGCCAGTTCGAAGACACCCTGAACCTGGCGCACTTACCCAACGAACCGATTGGCACGCTGCGCCTGAACGTCGACACCTTTGCCTTCGGTAATCATTTCCTGCAGCGCTCGGGCATCACGCTGCTCAATGGCTTCATGCGCAGCCTGATTCTGGCGGGCGTGCTGACGCTGCTGTTCTACATGACACTGACCAAACCCCTGGTTGACGTGATACGGGCTCTGGCCACGCGCGACTCAAGCAACCCTACTCCCACACCACTGCGATGCCCACCCAAGCACGAAAACGATGAAATCGGCGTACTGGTAGATGTCGCCAACCGCCAGTTTGCAAACATCGCTTCAGAACTGGCGCGGCGGGTTGAAGCCGAAGACCGGCTGACGGCACACCGCAATGAACTGGAAGACATCGTTTCTGCCCGCACCACTGAATTGAAGGCCAGCAACGAAAGGCTGAGCAAGTCCAATGAAGAGCTGAAAATCGCTCGCAGTACGGCGCTGGACATGGCTCAGGCCCGCACCGCGTTCCTGGCGAACATGAGCCATGAAATCCGCACGCCGCTCAACGGGCTGCTAGGCATGCTCGCCCTGGCGCTGGACAGCCCCCTGAGCGCCGAACAGCGTCAGCAACTGTCGATTGCCCACGACTCGGGCAAGGTGCTGGTGGAACTGCTCAACGACATACTCGACATGTCCAAATTCAACGCGGGTCACTTGCAGGTCGAGCGCATCCCCTTCGATCTCGGCGCGCTGGTAGAGGACACCGCCAACCTGCTGTCACAGAATGCGGCGCCCAGCGTCGAGCTGACCTGTTTCATTGATACGCAATTTCCGGCTCTGGTGGTGGGTGACCCGACACGGGTCCGACAAATCGTCAGCAACCTGCTTTCAAACGCGCTGAAATTCACCCGTTTTGGCCGGGTGGATGTGCGACTGAGCAACTATCAGGATACTGACACCCTGGAAAACAGCGTGCGCATTGAAGTGCGGGATACCGGTATCGGCATTGCCCAAGAAGCACAGGAGAGGATTTTCCAGCCTTTTACCCAGGCAGAAGCGGCGATTACCCGGCAATTTGGTGGCACCGGATTGGGTCTGGCTTTGACCCATAACCTGTGTGAAGCCATGTCAGGGCAATTGAGTATTCATTCGGAGTCAGGATTCGGCAGTCAATTCTGCGCAGACCTGCCACTGCCCATCCATCAGGCCACCATTACTCCGACGCCTCTAAAAGGCCGCGTCGTAGTTGTCAGCAACGCGGGCAGCGGGCTTGTTGAGCTACTGGGCAATTTGCTGCCTGAATGGGGTATCGATTTTCAGCGATGGAGCATGGATGACAACGTGCAGAATATGGACCCCAGGAGCAGTCCTGATCTGGTGATCACCGATTGCCCGGAATGCCTGTTTGGCATGCGCCCGACGATTGATGTGCCCATTCTGCTGGTGACTGCCTACGGCAACTTCATGCCAAGCGAACAGGTCAGCGCCCTCGCCCCCCTGCAGCAACATGCTCGACCGCTGGCACGCAATGCCCTTTATCAAAGCCTGTGTCGGATCCTGCAACCCGAGCAGATTCCCGACCGGGATACGGAAGCGGCCGACAGCAAGACCTTGCGCCCGGCCAAAATCCTGCTGGTGGAAGACAACCCGGTCAATCAATTGGTAGCCCGAGGGATACTGAGCAAACTGGGCTGTGAGGTCATTGTCAGCAGCCACGGCGGCGAAGCGCTGGAGCAGCTTGAACTTCACGAGTTCGATCTGGTGCTGATGGACTGCAATATGCCGGTCATGGATGGCTACGAAGCCAGCCGCCAGATCCGCCAATGCGGACGCTGGCCACAACTGCCGATCATTGCGCTGACTGCCAATGCCATGCCCGAAGAGCGCGAACGCTGCCGGGCGGCAGGCATGAGTGATTATCTGGCCAAGCCGTTTCGCCGTTCCGATCTGGTCAGCCTGCTGGAACAGTGGCTACCGGTGAAATGACTATTTGAGCAGCGTCTCGATTTCGCTTTTCAGGTCCTCGGGCTTGGTCAGCGGTGCGAAACGTTTGACCAACTGACCATCCTTGCCAATGAGAAACTTGGTGAAGTTCCACTTGATGCGCTCGGACCCGAGTAAACCCGGCGCCTGCTTCTTCAACTGGACGAACAACGGGTGGGCATCGCTGCCATTGACATCGATTTTCTTGAACAGCGGAAAACTTACCCCGAAATTCAGCTTACAGAATTCCGAAATAGCCCCTTCGTTACCCGGCTCCTGCTTGCCAAACTGATTGCAGGGAAAGCCCAGCACGACCAGCCCCTGATCCTTGTAGTCCTGCCAGAGCTTCTCAAGCCCTTTGTACTGCGGGGTAAAACCGCACTTGCTCGCGGTATTGACCACCAGCACAGCCTTGCCGGAAAAGTCGGCGAGGGTTTTCGATTCACCCTTGATCGTCGTAACCGGAATGCTCAGCAGATTGGCGCTCATGACAGTGATCCTTGATGAAAAGCGGGTCCTGAAATTAGCGCGCCATTGACTGGCGCGCATCTCAATTTCCGGGAGTGATAGGTTCTTATAAGCAACTTTGGACGGTTACACTCCCCCGCGATCGCAATTTGAAATGCGATAAAACTTGTGGGAGCTGAGCTTGCTCGCGATGAGGCTGGACGCTATCTAAATTGAACCGCGCCCAGCCTTATCGCGAGCAAGCTCAGCTCCCACAAATCAAGCATGCAGGGCGAGACATCTTTCAAGCTTCGCGGGGCACCAAGTCCAGGCACACCGAGTTGATGCAGTAACGCAGGCCGGTAGGCGGTGGGCCATCAGGAAATACGTGACCCAGATGCGCGTCACATTTGGCGCAAACCACTTCAGTGCGAATCATGCCGTGGCTGACATCGCGCACTTCGACCACTGCGCTGCCTTCGAGCGGCGCGTAGAAACTCGGCCAGCCGCAACCGGAATCAAACTTGGTAGAAGAGTCAAACAGCGGCTCGTTGCAGCAGATGCAATGATAGACGCCATCGGTTTTGGTGCTGTTGTATTTACCGGAGAACGGACGTTCGGTGCCCTTGAGGCGGCAAACGTTGTACTGCTCCGGGTCAAGCATGGCCCGCCATTCTTCCAGAGTCTTGTCCAACTTTTCCACAGGTACACCTCCGCAGTCGAAAAAGCCTGATCTGTATCTTCTCCACAGATCAGGTGGCACGTATCATTGCGCCTCATTACGCGCCAGTCTGTCACTCACGTTTCGACCATACAAACTCATTTTTACGGCGTCACACCCGACGAACCAGATTTACAGCTCGCTACGGCTCGTCCATTTTCGGGATCAATCACCATGCAGTTCAGCAAATCGAACAAGCTCGCCAACGTCTGCTATGACATTCGCGGCCCGGTGCTCAAGCACGCCAAACGCCTGGAAGAGGAAGGCCATCGCATCCTCAAGCTGAACATCGGCAACCCTGCGCCATTTGGTTTCGAAGCGCCGGACGAAATTCTGCAGGACGTGATCCGCAACCTGCCGACCGCGCAAGGCTACAGCGACTCCAAAGGCCTGTTCAGTGCGCGCAAGGCCGTTATGCAGTATTACCAGCAGAAGCAGGTTGAAGGCGTCGGCATCGAAGACATCTACCTGGGCAACGGCGTCTCCGAGCTGATCGTGATGTCGATGCAGGCATTGCTCAACAATGGCGATGAAGTACTGATCCCGGCTCCGGACTATCCACTGTGGACCGCAGCCGTCAGCTTGGCCGGCGGCAACCCGGTGCACTACCTGTGCGACGAGCAGGCTAACTGGTGGCCTGATCTGGCTGATATCAAAGCCAAGATCACCCCGAACACCAAAGCCATGGTGATCATCAACCCGAACAACCCGACCGGTGCCGTGTACTCCAAAGAAGTACTGGAAGGCATGCTCGAACTGGCGCGCCAACATAATCTGGTGGTGTTTTCCGACGAGATCTACGACAAGATTCTCTATGACGATGCCGTGCACATCTGCACTGCCTCGCTGGCACCCGATCTGCTGTGCCTGACGTTCAACGGTTTGTCCAAATCCTATCGCGTGGCAGGCTTCCGTTCCGGCTGGGTCGCCATCTCCGGCCCTAAACACAACGCGCAAAGCTACATCGAAGGCATCGACATCCTGGCCAATATGCGCCTGTGCGCCAACGTGCCGAGCCAACACGCCATTCAAACCGCGCTGGGCGGCTACCAGAGCATCAACGATCTGGTGTTGCCAGCAGGCCGCTTGCTGGAGCAACGCAATCGCACCTGGGAACTGCTCAACGACATTCCCGGCGTCAGCTGCGTGAAGCCGATGGGCGCACTTTATGCGTTCCCGCGGATCGATCCGAAGGTCTGCCCGATCCACAACGACGAGAAGTTCGCCCTTGACCTGCTCCTGTCGGAAAAGCTGCTGATCGTTCAAGGCACTGCCTTCAACTGGCCATGGCCTGATCACTTCCGCGTGGTCACCCTGCCGCGCGTCGACGACCTGGATCAGGCCATTGGTCGCATCGGCAACTTCCTGAAGACCTATCGTCAGTAACCCCAGGCCCCGCTGCGGCGCATAAACTGCGCCCGACGGGAATTCCTGCCCTCTCTTTGCGGTCATAGCGATTCCTGAGCAAGGGATCGCTTTTGCTGTACCGCGCTCGTGCCGCAATACAAAAAAACAATCTGCGCGTAACAGCGTTCAGAGCCAGCCGCTCTGGGCCGGAACCTGTTTGCCTAAAGCGAATGCTACTGGTTCGCGCCAGACGACACAGTTTGAAATAGTCGTCAGGTTGAATAGCCGCTGACATCCCCTTATATACCCCGCAACGCGTTACATATTCGTCACAGGAGAACATCCAAACCATGATGCGCATTTTGCTGTTTTTGGCCACTAACCTGGCGGTCGTGCTGATTGCCAGCATCACCCTGAGCCTTTTTGGCTTCAACGGGTTCATGGCGGCCAATGGGGTTGATCTGAACCTCAATCAGCTGCTGATCTTCTGCGCTGTATTTGGTTTCGCCGGCTCGCTGTTCTCGCTGTTCATCTCCAAGTGGATGGCGAAAATGAGCACCGGCACCCAGATCATCACCCAGCCGCGTACCCGCCATGAACAATGGCTGGTGCAAACCGTCGAGCAACTGTCCCGCGACGCTGGTATCAAGATGCCGGAAGTCGGGATCTTCCCTGCCTACGAAGCCAACGCTTTCGCCACAGGCTGGAACAAGAATGATGCACTGGTTGCTGTCAGCCAGGGTCTGCTGGAACGCTTCTCACCTGATGAGGTGAAGGCGGTACTGGCCCACGAAATCGGCCACGTTGCCAATGGCGACATGGTGACTCTGGCGCTGGTGCAGGGCGTGGTGAACACCTTTGTAATGTTCTTCGCCCGCATCATCGGTAACTTCGTCGACAAGGTGATCTTCAAGACCGAAAACGGTCAGGGCATTGCTTACTACGTGACGACGATCTTTGCCGAACTGGTTCTGGGCTTCCTGGCCAGCGCCATCGTCATGTGGTTCTCGCGCAAACGCGAATACCGCGCTGACGAAGCCGGTGCCCGACTGGCAGGCACCAGCGCCATGATCGGTGCCCTGCAACGCCTGCGCTCCGAACAGGGCGTGCCGGTGCAGATGCCTGACAGCCTGACGGCGTTTGGCATCAACGGTGGCCTGAAGAGCGGTCTGGCTGCGCTGTTCATGAGCCACCCGGCTCTGGAAGATCGTATCGAGGCACTGCGCCGCCGCGGTTGATCGACCTGCATAAAAAAAACCGGCCTTAGTGCCGGTTTTTTTTATACGAGTACATAACCTGCAGGAGCTGCCGAAGGCTGCGAGGCATTCATCCTGACATACCGCCATCGCAGCCTTCGGCAGCTCCTACAGGTCAATCGTTTGCCGCGCATCAGCGCCTTTTCAACGTCGAACCAAACGATAAACCCGCTCTTCCAGGCGTTCCACACCGCGCTGCTCAAATTTCACGCTGCCCTTGAGAACATCGCTGGTCTGCAATATGTCCAGCTTCCAGCCCTCGGCCATCAATCGCTGCACCTCCTCGTCCGGAACAGAGAACGGCGGCCCATCAATCTTTGCCTGATCGTAATCCAGCGTAATCAGCAGGCCCTGGCATTCGGCAGGCAACACTGACGCCAGATGTGCGACATATCGCTCACGCATTGCAGGCGGCAAGGCAATCAATGCGGCGCGATCATAAAGCGCCGTACACCCCGCGACATCCTCAGCCCGCAACGCAAAGAAGTCACCGCACCACAACTCAATCCCTGCGCAGCCGTACACTTTGAACGCGCCAAGCTGGCTGATGACAGGTTCAATATGTTGCTCGCTGAAAAACGCCTGGACCGCTTTTTCCGACAGCTCGACACCCAATACCTTATGCCCCTGCTCCGCCAGCCAGACCAGATCAAGGCTCTTGCCGCATAAGGGCACCAAAACACGTCCATCCTTCCCGACCGCCAGTTCCGGCCAGAACTGCTGAAGCAAGGGGTTCGCTTGTTGCTGATGGAAACCAATCTGGTTGGCCGCCCACCGCTCGTGCCAAAATTCGGCCTGCATGAATACTCCTCATAATTCGATTAAAAGGCGCTAAAACTTATATTAGATTTAGATCAATGATCTGACTGAAGATGGCGTCATCTTAACGCTCAGGACGCCCGCTATGTTCCCCAGCCTGTTTATCTCCCACGGCTCGCCGATGCTTGCGCTGGAACCAGGCGAAAGCGGCCCGGCCCTGTTGCGTCTCGCAGCCGAGATGCCCAGGCCCAAGGCGATTGTTATTGTTTCATCTCACTGGGAAAGCCAGGAGCTGCTGGTCAACGCCAACCCGCAGCCGGAAACCTGGCATGACTTCGGCGGTTTCCCCGCGGCCCTGTTTGCGGTGCAGTACCCCGCTCCCGGCTTGCCAACGTTGAGCGCTGAAGTCCTGGGGCTGTTGCAGGCTGCCGGGCTGGCAGCGCGCACTAACAGCCAACGACCTTTTGATCATGGTGTGTGGGTGCCACTGTCTCTGATGTATCCCGATGCCGACATCCCTGTTGTTCAGGTTTCCCTGCCCAGCCGCGAAGGCCCGGCACTGCAGACTCGCGTCGGCCGGGCGCTGGCCAGCCTGCGTGATCAGGGTGTATTGATTATCGGCTCGGGCAGCATCACCCACAATCTTGGTGAACTGGACTGGCATGCCGGACCGGAAAGCGTAGAGCCATGGGCCAAAGCGTTTCGCGACTGGATGATAGAGAAGCTGGGCAGCAATGATGAGGGCGCATTGCATGACTACCGGGCACAAGCCCCCAACGCCGTGCGCAGTCACCCAAGCGATGAGCATTTGCTGCCGCTGTATTTCGCCCGGGGTGCCGGTGGTGAATTCAGCGTGGCGCACAAAGGCTTCACGATGGGAGCACTGGGAATGGATATTTACAGGTTTGGGTGAGGCCACAGACCTGACGCCAATCTGTAGGAGCTGCCGAAGGCTGCGAGACGATATTCCTGATGCACCACCATCGCAGCCTTCGGCAGCTCCTACAGAAGCAGGAAACCCAGACAAAAAAATCCCCGAACCAGTCGGGGATTTTTTATTTCAGACGATCAACTCAAGCGTTGATCAATCTTCGCGATAGCGACGCAGCTTCAACTGCTTGCCTGCAACGCGGGTGTCCTTGAGTTTGGTCAACAGACGCTCAAGGCCATCTTCCGGCAGTTCAACCAGGCTGAAGCTGTCGCGCACCTGGATGCGGCCGATTGCTTCGCGGGCCAGGCCGCCTTCGTTGAGGATTGCACCCAGCAGGTTCTTGGCAGCGATACCATCACGCGCACCCAGCGCGGTACGGCAACGAGCACGACCTTCGGCCAATGGAACCGGAGCGCGACGCTCACGATCACCACTGCGCTCTGGACGATCCGACGACGAACGATCACTACGCTCACGCGGTGCGTTGTTCGGCACCAGTGGGCGCTCGCGCTCGATGGCTGCCAGGGTCAGAGCCTGACCGTTGGTAGCTTTGCGCAGCAGAGCAGCGGCCAGGGCGCGCGGGCTGCAACCGATATCGGCAGTCAGACGATCCAGCAGTTCGCCGTGAGTCGACTCGGCATCGCCAACCAGTGGCGACAGGCTGTTGGTCAGTTTCTTGATGCGGGCATCGAGAACAGCCTGAGCATCCGGCAGGCGGACTTCAGCAACTTTCTGACCGGTTACACGCTCGATCACTTGCAGCATGCGGCGCTCACGCGGAGTCACCAGCAGCAGTGCACGACCTTCGCGACCGGCACGGCCAGTACGGCCGATACGGTGAACGTAGGACTCTGGGTCGTACGGCATGTCAACGTTGAATACGTGAGTGATGCGCGGAACGTCCAGACCACGGGCAGCAACGTCGGTCGCTACAACGATGTCCAGGCGGCCATCCTTGAGGGAGTCGATAACGCGCTCACGCTGGTTCTGGGCAATGTCACCGTTCAGTGCAGCAGCCTTGTAGCCTTTGGCTTCAAGGGCACTTGCCAGATCCAGGGTCGCTTGCTTGGTGCGTACGAACATGATCAGGGCGTCGAAATCTTCGACTTCCAGCAGGCTCAGTACAGCTGAGGTCTTCTGGTCAGCGTGAACCAGCAGGTGAGCCTGCTCGATCGCGGTAACGGTCTGGGTCTTGGTCTGAATCTTAACGTGCTTCGGATCGCGCAGGTGGCGCTCGGCGATGGCACGGATCGATTGCGGCAAAGTAGCCGAGAACAAAACGGTCTGCTTGGTTTCCGGCATGGCCTTGAAGATAACTTCCAGGTCGTCCATGAAGCCCAGCTTGAGCATTTCGTCCGCTTCGTCGAGAACCAGGTGGTTCACGGTCGCGAGGACTTTCTCGTCACGACGCAGGTGATCGCACAGACGGCCCGGCGTGGCGACAACGATTTGTGCGCCATTGCGGATTGCTTTCAGTTGCGGGCCCATCGGCGCACCGCCGTAGACAGCCACAACGGTAACGCCCGGCATTTGCTTGGCGTAGGTTTCGAAAGCGGTAGCAACCTGCAGGGCCAGTTCGCGAGTCGGCGCCAGAATCAGTGCTTGCGGCTCGCGCTTGCTTGGGTCGATACGATGCAGGATTGGCAGTGCGAACGCGGCGGTTTTACCCGTACCGGTTTGCGCCTGGCCGATCATGTCATGGCCGGCCATGATAATCGGGATCGACTGCTGCTGAATGGCCGAAGGCTCTTCGTAGCCAGTGGCAATAACGGCTGCAAGGATATTTGGATGAAGTTCAAAAGCGGCGAAGCCGCCGAATTCCTGGGTCATGGGTCTGCCTCTAGTGCATCCGCAAAGACCCATGCTCCAAAGCTGCGCGTGCCGTGTACGACCCTAAAGTCACCCTGGCTGCTCTGTCGGCGGGGATTTGCGAAAACGTTTGATGAATGGATCGCCTAGGATAGTTCGCACAGCGAACAAGCAGCCGAAGCTGGCTTCGGGGAATTGCAATACCTTGACGAGGGCCCTGTTAAAGACCGGCGCGCACTATACCGGAATTACGCAAAAAAGTGAGGATTTTTTTCACTACCAATCATGGCTAATGCCCAAGACCTACAGGCTTTGCGCAAACCGACAACAGTGGCTATTTTGCTACAGGCCCGGGTTTACGGGAGAAACTGCTTAAACGGTTCACCTGATCACTCAGACAGTCCGCCTCCGATCCTACTCCACGCGCAGGGACTTCCTACATGACTTCCTCTATAAAAGGCCGTGTCAGCCGTGAACTGCACGACCACGTGATGCTCATCGGCCTGGATCGTGTCGCCAAACGCAACGCCTTCGATCTTGAGCTGCTCAACCAGCTAAGCCTGGCTTACGGTGAATACGAACGCGAGGATCAGGCCAGAGTCCTGGTGGTTTTTGCCCATGGTGAGCATTTCACTGCCGGGCTGGATCTGGCCGAAGCCGGTCCGGCGCTGATCAATGGCTGGCAGGTGCCCGAAGGCGGTTGTGACCCTTGGGGCGTGTTCGCAGGCCCCCGGGTCAGCAAACCGGTGATCGTTGCCGCTCAGGGTTACTGCCTGACCCTGGGCATTGAGCTGATGTTGGCGTCGGATATCAATCTGTGCGCGAGCACGACCCGCTTTGCGCAACTGGAAGTCCATCGCGGGATCTTCGCCTTTGGTGGCGCCACATTACGTCTGCATCAGATCGCCGGTTGGGGCAATGCGATGCGCTGGCTGCTGACCGGCGACGAATTCGATGCCCAGGAAGCCTGTCGCATGGGGCTGGTGCAGGAAGTCACGGCCCCGGAAGACCTTCTGCCCTACGCCTTGCTGCTGGCCGGGCGCATCGCAGAACAGGCACCGCTGGCGATTCGCGCAACGATTGCCTCCGCCCGTCAGGCGGTGCTCGAAGGAGAAACAGTCGCCGCCCAGGCGCTACCTGCCATGGTCAACCACCTGATGAGTACCGAGGACGCCAAAGAAGGCCTGCTTGCCATGCAAGAGCGCAGGCCCGGTGTCTTTAAAGGCGTGTGATCTGAGTCCCACAGTATCCGTGACACAGCGCTGTCGCGCAGCATGCATTGGACCTGTGCAGACTGTGTGAAAACGTAGCGAGCGACGGCAAGACAAGGCAAAAACAGGCGAAAAACGGCCGGGGTCGCGTCCGACTCTAGTGTTCTAAATGAGCATTTTTCGCCTGTTTTTAACGCAGTATTGTGCGCGTAGCACCGAAGGTGCCCAGCCTGGAGTAGTTTTCACACAGTCTGTGTAGGAGCTGCCGAAGGCTGCGATGGCGGTGTGTCAGGATAAGAGCATCGCAGCCTTCGGCAGCTCCTACAGAAATGCGCCCCAAAGATCGTTCGCCGTGTCCGGACATGGGCAACGCCTGAAGGCTCTGTCTTCAGGTTGCCGGGCGCAGATCCTTGATCAAGGATGCCAGCGAGTAACCAAGGCGTGGTGCCAGTTCTTCAGCACGGGCATTCAGCGATGCAACGTCCAGCTCCTGATCCAGATCGGCAGGAACAATAAGAATAACGTTGCCCTCCTTCACCGGCAGCTCCCAGTAGTGCCGGTGGTAGAGACCACGAAATAGCGCCGCGCCCAACGGTTTGCCGTCATCCGAGGCCCACTGATTGATCACCAGCCAGCCTCCTGAATTCAGACGTTTCTGACAGTTCTCAAGGAATTTCCAGGCCAGATGGCCAACACCGGGACCGACATCGGTATAGAGATCGACGAAAATCAGGTCAGCCGGTTCGGCGGTGTCCAGCAGTTCAAGCGCATCGCCAATGCGGATATACAACCGGGGATCGTCATCCAGCCCCATGAATTCAATAGCCAGACGCGGCACGTCAGGACGCAATTCGATGGCCTCGACATCTTCCAGCGGCAAAAACTTCAGGCAAGCCTGAGTCAGCGTACCCGCCCCCAGCCCCAGAAACAGCGCGCTTTCCGGGGCGTCGTGACACAACGCGCCAATCAGCATCGCCCGGGTGTAGTCGTACTCAAGCCAGCTCGGATCGGCCGTGAAGGTGCAGCTTTGCTCGATGGCATCGCCGAATTCCAGAAAGCGATAGTCGTCGACTTCCAGCACGCGAATCATGCCGAAATCATCATGTACCTCGGCCAGAATCCGCTCCACCCGCTCCTCAGTCATTACGTCTCCTAAACGGCGAGCCCAAGTCTGGCCTGTTGATGCAGTCGCAGGACCGCGCAAAAAGCGAATTGTCGATCAACCGCAGTCACAAGGTCACGCTCTTTCTCTTTGATGGCGCTAGCGCTACTGCCGTAACCGCGCTCCGATTATCCCTTGGACGCTAGCGACAGCTCGGCGAACTGCTAACATGCTGATCCGATCGCACTGACCTTGAGTTCATGATGAGCCAACCCTGGAGCCCCGACAGCTGGCGGGCATTGCCTATTCAGCAGCAACCTCAATACCCCGATGCTGCGCACTTGTTAAAGGTCGAGCAGACACTGGCAAGCTATCCGCCGCTGGTATTTGCCGGCGAGGCCAGAGAGTTGCGCCGACAGTTTGCCGAGGTGACTCAGGGCCGCGCCTTCCTGTTGCAGGGCGGTGATTGCGCCGAGAGCTTCGTCGAGTTCTCCGCGGCCAAGATTCGCGACACATTCAAAGTCTTGCTGCAGATGGCAATCGTCATGACCTTTGCTGCCGGGTGCCCGGTTGTGAAAGTCGGTCGCATGGCCGGTCAGTTCGCCAAACCCCGCTCAGCCAACGATGAAACCATCGACGGCGTGACGTTTCCCGCGTATCGGGGCGATATCGTCAACGCCATCGGCTTCGATGAAAAAAGCCGCGTTCCGGACCCGGACCGACTGATTCAGGCCTACAACCAGTCCACTGCAACCCTGAACCTGCTGCGTGCCTTCGCCCAGGGCGGTTTCGCCGACCTGCATCAAGTCCACAAATGGAACCTGGACTTCATCGCCAACTCAGCCTTGGCCGAGAAGTACAGCCAACTGGCCGACCGCATTGATGAAACCCTGGCGTTCATGCGCGCCTGCGGGATGGACAGCTCGCCGCAACTGCGTGAAACCAGTTTCTTCACCGCCCACGAAGCGCTGCTGCTGAACTATGAAGAAGCCTTTGTGCGGCGCGACAGCCTGACCAACGACTACTACGATTGTTCGGCGCACATGCTGTGGATCGGCGACCGTACCCGGCAATTGGACGGCGCTCATGTGGAGTTCCTGCGCGGGGTGAACAACCCGATTGGCGTGAAAGTCGGCCCAAGCATGAACCCCGATGATTTGATTCGCCTGATCGACACCCTCAATCCGGACAACGACCCTGGCCGCCTCAACCTGATCGCCCGCATGGGCGCGAACAAGGTTGGCGACCACTTGCCGCAACTGATCCGCGCCGTTGAACGTGAAGGCCGCAAAGTGCTGTGGAGCTCCGACCCGATGCATGGCAATACGATCAAGGCCAGCAGCGGCTACAAAACGCGCGACTTTGCGCAGATCCTTGGCGAGGTGAAACAGTTCTTTCAGGTGCATCAGGCTGAAGGCACGTATGCCGGCGGCATTCATATCGAAATGACCGGGCAGAACGTCACCGAATGCATTGGCGGCGCCCGGCCGATTACCGAAGATGGTTTGTCAGATCGTTATCACACCCACTGCGACCCACGGATGAATGCCGATCAGTCGCTGGAGCTGGCGTTTCTGATTGCCGAGACGTTGAAGCAGGTTAAACGCTAGGCCTCAGGCAAACCCAAGACTTGTAGGAGCTGCCGAAGGCTGCGATTGCATACCTTTGACACACCGCCATCGCAGCCTTCGGCAGCTCCTACAGTGGTTACAGCCAACATCAGCGCTTCATCGGGTCTTTCCAGAAGTGCTGCCCGGTTTCCTGATAGACATCCGCCCGACTCAAACCAAGATCCTTCAGTGCAGCGTCACTCAAACTTTCCAATTGCCGACGCTGGCGATGCAGTTCGGCCCAGCGGGAAGCGCGTCTCTTTATCGACCTGAGCAGGCGCTCGATCCAGGAATCACGGGAATGGGCTTTCAATACCAGCACATAACCTTTTTGACCTTTCATCATCTTGCCCTCCATGTGGGATGGCTAGAGTCTCGCGTCAGCGTTAAGATCAATCAAACGAATGTTTTTTATGCGTTCCATTTGAGAGATTGATGCATTGACCAGCTACCCAAGCATCGACACCGAGCTCCTTCGCACGTTTGTGGCCATTGCCGATCACGGTGGGTTTACCCGCGCGGGCGAAGTGGTGAACCGTACTCAATCGGCCGTCAGCATGCAGATGAAGCGTCTGGAGGAAGATCTGATCCAGCGTCCCCTCTTTCAGAAAGATGGACGCACCGTCAGCCTGACGATTGAGGGGCAAGTGCTACTGGGTTATGCGCGGCGGATCCTGAAGCTGCACGGAGAAGTCTTCAACACCCTGCGCGAGCCGCACATGGTGGGCGTGGTGAAGATTGGTTCACCGGACGACTACGTCATGCGTTTTTTACCCGGCATTCTGCAGCGATTTGCGCAGACCTATCCGCTTGTGCAGATTGAAGTGCACTGTGAACCTTCAAAACAATTGCTCCTGCGCCAGGATCTGGACCTGAGTATCGTCACTCGCGAACCCGGTACCGAGATCGGTCAGATCCTGCGTCAGGAGCGATTCGTCTGGATGGTCGCTCAAGGCTTTTATCCTCACGAACAAAGTCCGATGCCTTTGGCGATGTTCAACACCGACTGTTTTTGCCGGACGTGGGCCTGCAATGCTTTAGACACGATGCAGCGCGATTATCGGATTGCCTACACCAGTGCGAGTCTGGCGGCGATCAGCGCGGTAGTGACAGCCGGCCTGGCCGTGACCGCACAACTGGAAAGTCTGCTAACCCCTGATTTACGCATCATTGGCGAAGCTGAACAGATGCCGCAGCTACCGCTGGCGAGCATCGTCCTGCTGCGTAATCCGAAAAACCCGTCGCCCATCACCGAATGTCTCGCGGAACACATCGCCGAAGGATTCAGGCTTTAAGCGGTCAGGCTTTGAAGGCCAGAATGACCGCACAGACCACCAGGAAGCCGCAGAACAGCGAGCGCAGCAAACGCTCGGGCAGCGAATGTGCCAGCTTTACGCCCCAACTGATGCTGGCCAGCCCACCCACGGCCAGCGGAATGCCCATGCTCCAATTGACGTGGTCATGCAGTGCGTAAGTAAACAAGGTGATGGCTGTACTCGGGGCAGCCAGCGCCAAAGCCAGTCCTTGCGCAACCACTTGGCTCGCACCAAAAAAACTGGTCAGAATCGGCGTGGCAATCACTCCACCGCCGACGCCGAACAGGCCTCCGGTGACGCCCGAACCTATCCCTAGCAACCAGAGCCGATTAACGTGGCGCAACCCGGTACTGGCGTTATCTTTGCGCCAGAACATCTGCGCCAGATTGAAGACCGTGAGCAAAATCAGAAAGGCAATGAACGCCAGGCGCATGTGCTGCGGATCAAGGCGTACCGCCCACAACGATGTCAGCCACGCCAGACAGAAACTGGGGATGATCAGCATCATGGCGTTGCGCATGGAGATACGATTTCGCTGGTTGTAACGCCACAGCGCCAACAGCACGTTAGGCAATACCATCAACAAAGCGGTGCCCTGAGCCAGTTGTTGATCAAGCCCGAACAGCACGCCTAAAGCGGGAATCGCAACCAGGCCGCCCCCAATACCGAACAACCCACCCAGAGTGCCCATGGCGGCACCCAACGCTACGAACATCACCACTTCAATCACGCCGCAATCCCTTCTCAAACAATGCGCGCATGCTACGCAGTCTGGCTGCTCAGGCAAATAACCGATGTGCGCTGTTGCAGATGTTTTCATGCCCTTGATCGCGGGCAATCCCTAGTTGCGTGCAGCGACTGACCGGAATTTATCTGGCGCAACAAAGATCACGGCACTAAATTGTCGGCATGACACACGCAAAAGAGGACCACACCATGAGCGCTGACGCCAGCTCCACTGCCGACAGTAACTGCCAAGCGTTGCAGCTCGACAACCAACTGTGTTTCGCCCTTTACTCCACGTCTTTGCTGATGACCAAGGTCTACAAACCGCTGCTGCAGGCGCTGGGCCTGACCTATCCGCAGTATCTGGCGATGATGGTGCTCTGGGAACAGGACGGCTTGACCGTTGGCGACGTCAGCACCCGGCTGCTGACAGATCCGGGTTCCCTGACGCCCCTGCTCAAACGCCTGGAAGGCGAAGGTTTTATCAGTCGTACTCGCAGCAAGGAAGATGAGCGGGTTGTGCTGCTGCACCTGACCGAACAAGGCCGGGCCCTTCAGCAAAAAGCCCTGACCGTCCCCGGCTGCATCCTGTCCGCCAGCGGCCTGGAAATAGCACAACTGCAAGCGTTGCAAGGTGAACTGCTCAAGCTTCGCGAGAATCTGCAAGGCAGTGTTTGAGGGCGTTCTGCACCTCATCCACAACCACTGGATAAACGCTTTTCTGTAAGAGCATCCCGATGTGCATGGCACCGCGCAGTCTCGCGTCAAAAAATACCATGGTGGGAGCCGAGCTTGCTCGCGATGAGGCTGGACGCGGTTCACTTTAGATCGCGCCCGACCTTATCGCGAGCAAGCTCAGCTCCCACAGAAAAAAGCGTGCTTGCGTCACCACCGCACTGTGCCGGGAGCACAAGCCAATCGCCTATAGATGATTCCATTCCAACAATCCAAAATATTATCTTGCGCGCAAACTATTTGCGCGATACATTTATTTCGTACTCCGTTAGCGCACTCCTTTCCAGCGCAAACAGACAAGTTTTGAAAGACCCGATCACTACGATCTTCCGACTCTGATGAGGTGACACCATGGATACGCTTTATACCGGCATCGCAACTGCAACCGGCGGCCGTGATGGTCGTGCTGTTTCCAGCGACAATATCCTCGACGTGAAACTCGCTACGCCAAAAGAACTGGGCGGCGCAGGTGGTGCAGCCACCAACCCTGAGCAATTGTTTGCAGCCGGTTACTCGGCCTGCTTCATCGGCGCGCTGAAATTCGTCGCGGGCCAGAGCAAGCGCACTATTCCGGCTGACGCCTCGATCACTACCCATGTCGGCATCGGCCAGATTCCTGGCGGTTTCGGTCTGGATATCGACCTGAACATCAACCTGCCAGGCCTGGAACAAGCGGATGCCGAGCAACTGGTTGAAGCGGCTCACCAGGTGTGCCCGTACTCGAACGCTACTCGCGGCAACGTTGATGTGCGCCTGCATGTAACCGTATAACCGCAACGGTTCCAAGTGCTGCGGAATGGCCGAAACCTGTGGGAATTCATTCGCGAAGAGGCCAGTACAGCCGACACGCTTCTGTTGACTGATATATAGCTTTCGCGAATGAATTCGCTCCCACACAGGCGGCACAAGGGCAGCCATGTTCATTCGACAAGCGCCCACAAAAAAGCCCGCATCGCTGCGGGCTTTTTGTTGAACGCGGTAAAAGCTGTGCTTATTTAGCACGGCCTTTGTAGGAACCGCCTTCACGTGTATCGATCTCGATGCGGTCACCGATTTCGATGAAATCAGCTACTTGCAGCTCGGTACCGTTGGCCAGCTTGGCAGGCTTCATCACCTTGCCGGAAGTGTCGCCACGAGCCGAACCTTCGGTGTAGTCAACTACGCGCACGATGGTGGTTGGCAGCTCTACGGAAACCAGACGCTCTTCGAAGAAGATCGCTTCGCAAACGTCGGTCATGCCTTCTTCCACGAATGGCAGAACGGCTTCGATGTCTTCAGCGTTCAGCTCGTACATGGTGTAGTCAGTGGTGTCCATGAACGTGTAGGTGTCGCCGCTGATGAAGGACAGGGTCGCTTCTTTGCGGTCGAGGATTACGTCGTCCAGTTTGTCATCAGCGCTGTAAACGATCTCGGTCTTGTAACCGGTCAGCAGGTTTTTCAGCTTGGTTTTCATGATGGCGCTGTTACGACCGGACTTGGTGAATTCAGCTTTCTGAACCAGCCAAGGGTCATTTTCAAGACGAATCACGGTACCGGGTTTGAGTTCTTTACCAGTTTTCATTGCGTATATCCGAATTTGGATGGAATTTGCCGAGGCTCTGTACGAGAAACCGCTTCGCGCGTGTCACGCGAAGGTCTTTTTCGTACAGAGCCTAATCTCAAGGCCGCGTATCATACGAAACTCCACAAAACAGTACCAGCGCCGTCGCAAGATCAGCGAGGGAAGCTTGCTGCACACACCAGCTTTCAGCGTGGTTCGCGATCTCTGACCAGTGCTCAAGCAGCGCCTGCCAGCTTTCAGCGCCCTTCTCTCCCGCATTCCAGGTGCGCCAGAAGCCGCTCAACGCCTTTGCAGCCTCGGGCGAGAGCCCTGCAAGGTAGTGTTCCAGAAAGGCATCGAGCTTGACCCAATGGGCGTCATCGTCCTGTTCATAGATGTGCCAGAGCAGCGGCCGCCCCGCCCACTGCGCCCTTACGAAAGAGTCTTCGCCGCGTACCACGTTGAAATCACAGGACCATAGGAGCCGGTCGTAATCCTCCTGTCTGACGAACGGCAGTACCTGAACCGTCAGCGCTCCGCGGGTTTCCCGTACCCCGGTTCGAAGCGAGTCGACGCCAAGCCAGCGTTGCAGATCCCCCAGAATACGGCCTTCCGGCACCAGTAAATGGTTTGCCTCGCTATCGGTCGCCAATGCGTCAAGCCAGGCTCCGATACCCGGATTTTCATACGCAAATACCGAAATCAATCGTGCGCCATCGTCAGGAGTGACCCCAAGCCCTTGCAGGAAATGGCTACGCTCTGCCTGGTTCTGTTGAAACGCCTGACGTGTGGCAAGCAAATCATGCTCTCGCAGCAGACCACCGGTAGTCGGAACAAAGCCCGGAAAGAAAAAGAATTTGCGCAGCCCGTTGGATTGCACCGATGGCAGGCCATGGCAGCCACTCACCCAATCTTCGGCGCTGAGGTATTCGAGATTGATCCATACCGGCCGGGGTGAACATTGTGCGATAGCGTCAACGTAGTCGGGTGGCAGACGGCAGGCGAATGCCTCAACGATTACGTCGGGGATGTCAGTGGCCTGCCATTGCTTCGGCCATTGATGGACGCTGACGCCTTCGCACCACTGCTGCGCAGCAGAGGCATCAGCGCCAGGGCTCAGGCGCACAAAGGCAGCCAGATCATCCACCCAAAGGCGCACCTTCAAACCATGCTCGGCCACCAGTTGCCTGGCTAGTCGCCAGGTCACGCCGATGTCACCGTAGTTGTCGACGACGCTGCAAAAAATGTCCCAAGAGGCTTTCATGTCCGGCTCCCTGAGGCTGGATGATAAAAAACGCCGATTGTCCTTCAGACAACCGGCATTCACCAGCCTCCGCTCATGGCACAATCACAGCATCTGCAGTCAACGCCGAGATCCCGTCATGCCCACTACCCATCGTCGCGAGCTGAATGTGTCCCTTCACCCACTGAAACTGATCGCCTGTATCGCCATCGGCATCTGGCTTGGTTTTGTCGCAGTGGCTCTGACCGGCATGCTTTTTTACAAAGCCTTGCCTGCGGCCGAAACCCAGGTCATCAACAATGCTGCTGCGCAACTAAGCGCACCGCCGGTCGAAAAACCTGCGCCCGCCACGGAAAAAACCATGTTCGAAAAGTATGAGCAAAGCCTGCGGGAAAGCGAGGCACGCCAGGCGTGGGAACAGGCTCAGGAACAACAGCAGAAAAACTTCAACGGCCCCAAATGCAACTTCTGGATGCAGCAGGATCGCACCGCGCCCAGCGAGAAAAGCCGCGCCAATGTCATCCAGTTCTGCGGATAAACCATGAACAAGCAAGACGTGTTGCAACTGATCATCGACAAACTGGAGGTGGACCTGGATATCGCCCGGCGCGCTGCTCAGACCGCGTATGAAACCGCGACCCACGAAGAAAACATCGCCGAAAACAAATACGACACGCTGGGGCTCGAAGCCTCGTATCTGGCTGCGGGTCAGGCGCGGCGTGTGGAAGAAATTCGCCAGTCGCTGGTGCTCTACCAAAAGCTGACACTCGCGCCATTCAGTGAGGACAAAGGCATTCAGTCCGGCGACCTGATCACGCTGGAAAATCACCTTGGCGTTGAACAGCATCTGTTTCTGGGGCCTGACGCCGCTGGTCTGAAGATTCAATACGACGCGCACACTGTCACGGTAATCACCGCCCGCGCGCCATTAGGCCAGAGCTTGCTGGGTAAACAGACGGGCGATGAACTGGAGATTCGCGTAAATAGCAGCACCCAAACCTTCGAAGTCACGCAGATAGTGTGACCGGCTATTCATTTACAGGGTTGATCGCTCCAACTTTTTCTGGGTATGGTGGCTTCGTCGCCACATAAAGTGACCGGGACTACATAACCGGAAGCAAGGACTCACTAAGTAGGAGATATTTCATGACTAACGTCATTGCTTTCCCTGACGCCCATGAACGTGATCGCCTCAAGTCAAGTGACCACCCTGGGCTGAGATACCTGAACAAGAAAGAGCGACTGCTGATCGACCAGTTACGTCAGACCAGCCATGCCGGACGTCAGTACGTCTATGACTACGCAGCCATTATGTCGCTGTCCAAGCCGTTGCATCCGGATTGAGTGCCCGCGGTCTCTGAATTTGATGAGAACCCTGTGGGAGCGAATTTATTCGCGATTGGCTGATACAGTCGATACATGCCTGGCACATGCAAGGCCGCCTTCGCGAATAAATTCGCTCCCACTGTCGTCTATTCAGCCCCGGTTCAGCCCATGACACCCTAACCCGGCGCAAGCGCCTATAGTGGCCGCACGCCCCGGCAATCTGGAATCCGTCATGAACCCCGCTGGATCTGAACACGCCCCCTCTGAACGGCACATAGCAACAGAATCGACCGGCAAGAAACCTGTCGATCATCTGCGTTTCCACAAACACCACGCGCACCTTGCCAGTACCTTTGGCAATGACGGGTTTGCGCTCAAGGCCGAGGCCTTCGCTCGCTTCTTTGGTACGCCTGCGTTCCTCGGTGCGCAAACCGTTATCGTTCTACTCTGGGTGGTGTGTAACGCCACTGGCCTGACCCAATTCGATCTGTACCCGTTTATCCTCCTCAATCTGGCGTTCAGCCTTCAGTCAGCCTACGCAGCGCCTCTGATTCTGCTGGCTCAGACCCGCCAGTCAGCGCGCGACAAAGCCAATGCCGACGCTGACGCCCAGCACCGCGAAGATCTGGCAGCACAAATGCTCTCGCTGCTGGAGCAGAACACCCGCCTCACAGAACTGACCAAATCGCTCACCGAGCGTATTGAGACGCTCACCTCTGACATGCATAAGCATTTCGTGAAACGCGACCCGGTCGATTGCGAGAAAAAGCCGGGCTGACTGGCCGCTTTTCCAACGCCCTGTCCATCCTGTTCGAGTGAGAAGCCCGGTAGGCCAAGCCGTCACTTGAGTCGGACATTTTCCAAAGCTGTCGCCACTTAGTATTGCACCCATCATAAAACAAAAGGATTATGACCATAATTAAAACCGCAAAAGCGTTGTGGAGTGCACGTCATGTCGATTCAGACCCGTGATGAAAAACTCAGCCTCTGGCTGGAAGAAGAGCGAGCCATACGAGAAAGCCTGGGCGCAGCGGGCACAATGCGTCTAGCCGATGTGGCCCTGTTGGAGCCCAGGGAGTTCTTCGAAGGCATTGGTCGTGGCGACCTGCCCTGTCCGCCCATTGGCGAGCTCATGGATTTCACGCCGCTGCGCTGGTCGCCGGGAGAGTTCGTTTTTCAGGGGACGCCCGATGAGCGTCATTACAATCCTTTGGGTAGCGTGCATGGCGGGTACGCGGCAACGCTACTGGACTCATGCATGGGTTGCGCGATTCATACCCGTCTGAAAAAAGGTCAGGGCTACACCACGCTGGACTTGCGTATCAGTTACGTAAGGGCACTCAACCACTCAGTCGGGCCGGTGCGCGCGGAAGGCAAGGTGATCCATATCGGTCGTTCAACTGCATTGGCCGAGGGTCGGCTGTATGACGTGGATGACCGGCTTTACGCCATTGGCAGTACGACCTGCATGATTCTCAATATGGATACTTGAATCGACTCCATAGTTGGAGCTCACGAGCATCGCGAGGCAGCGATGGCGGTGTATCAGTCAGATCGCTATCGCTGCCTCGCGGTGCTCGTGAGCTCAGTTCCAATCGAGACCTCTCTCACACGCTGAACGACCAAAATCTTGAACCCTCCACGCCTTCTACTGACCAACCTGACAAGCCCATTCGTGACGCACAGGCAAATATCCCTTTCCCGTTGCACTGTTTTTCTCCGCAGTCCGAGCCGGGATACTGAGCTCACGTCTTGTTTGTTGAATCAATTTGAAGGAGCACCACGCATGTCTATTCCAGCATTCGGCCTCGGCACTTTTCGTCTCAAGGATCAGGTTGTCATCGATTCGGTAACCAATGGCCTCGAACTTGGCTATCGAGTCATCGACACCGCTCAGATCTATGGCAACGAAGCCGAAGTCGGCAAAGCCATCGTCAACAGCGGCGTTCCTCGTGAAGAGTTGTTCATCACCACCAAAATCTGGACCGACAACTTCGCCGCCGACAAGCTGATCCCGAGCCTCAAGGAAAGCCTGGCCAAACTGCAGACTGACCATGTGGATCTGACACTGATTCACTGGCCTTCGCCAGAAGGCAAAGTCTCGGTCAAAGAGTTCATGACGGCTTTGCTGGAGGCCAAACAGCAGGGCCTGACCAAACAGATCGGCATCTCCAACTTCACGATTGCGTTGATGAAGGAAGCCATTGAAGTGGTCGGTGCAGAGAACATCGCCACCAATCAGATTGAGCTGCACCCGTACCTGCAAAACCGCAAGGTGGCTGATTTCGCCAAACAGCACGGCATTCAGATCACGTCTTACATGACCCTGGCCTACGGTGAAGTGCTGAAGGATCCGGTGATCGAACAGATCGCCAAACGCCACAATGCTTCCACCGCACAAGTGACGCTGGCCTGGGCGATGCAACTGGGTTACGCGGTGATCCCGTCGTCGACCAAACGCAGCAATCTTGAGAGCAACCTCAAGGCTCAGGATTTGAAACTGAGCGATGAAGACATGGCACAGATCGCAGCGCTGGATCGCGGCCACCGCCTGACCAGCCCCGCGAGCCTTGCGCCGAAGTGGGATTGATCAGCGTCTGATTGGAATGCAATACCTGTGGGAGCCGGGCTTGCCCGCGATAAGGTCGACGCGATCTAACAGAGATTCGCGGTGTCCTTATCGCGGGCAAGCCCGGCTCCCACAAGAGATTTCATTTCAATTCAATGAGGTGTGCTTACCCAACCGCCACCAACCGTTCCAGCACAGACTGATCACGCCCCGCCCGCGCCACATTGGCGTACAGCGATTCGGCGATTTCATCGGCGCGGATTGGCAGCACTGACAACAAGGTGTCGCTCAACCCGTGACTGGACTCGCAGAAACCCTGCATGTAGATCGAGGCTTTGCAGCGGCTGTCGCTCTTGATCCGATAATCGCGGCTCACTTCAAAGTCCCCCAGATACTCACTCAGCGGCTCCAGCAGATGGCGGTGCAACTGACGCTCGTAGCCGGTGGCCAGGACCACTGCGTCGTAGGTCTGCACGCTGCTTTCACCATTGGCGAGATTACCCAGCACCACTTCAATACCGTTGGCGGTTGCCTTCGCGTTCTGGACCGAGGTCAGGTTGCGGAATGTATGACGTGCAATGCCCGAGACTTTCTGGCGATAGAACACACCGTAGATGCGCTCGATCAGATCGATGTCCACCACTGAGTAATTGGTGCTGCGGTATTCGCGGATCATCTCTGCGCGCTGCATGCCGTTCTGGCTGAACATGAGATCGGTGAACTCGGGTGAGAACACTTCGTTGACGAAAGGACTGTCGTCAGCAGGCTTGAGGGCCGAACCGCGTAGAATCACGTCCACCTGCACCGACGGGTAACTGTCGTTCAGGTCAATGAAGGCCTCGGCCGCACTCTGCCCGCCACCAACAATCGCGATGCGCATCGGCTTGCCATTGGCGCAGGCTTGCTGAGCCATGGATTGCAGGTATTTTGAATGGTGAAACACTCGTGCGTCGCCCTTCATCCCGGAGAAAGCCTCAGGAATACGCGGCGTGCCGCCAGGGCTGACCACCACCGAGCGAGTGGTGCGCACATGATTCTGGCCTTGCGTATCACGGGAGATAACCCGCAACGCCTCGACCTGCTTTTTGTGCAGCACCGGCTCGATGGCGGTGACTTCTTCGCCATAGCGGCTCTGTTCGTTGAACTGTGCTGCCACCCAGCGCAGGTAGTCGTTGTACTCCATCCGGCACGGGTAAAAAGTGCCCAGGTTGATGAAGTCCACCAGGCGACCGTGCTGCTTGAGGTAGTTGACGAACGAAAACGGGCTCGTGGGATTACGCAGCGTGACCAGATCCTTGAGGAAGGAAATCTGCAGTTCGCTTTGGGTCACCAGAGTGTTGCCGTGCCAGCGGTAGTCGGCCTGTTTGTCGAGGAACAACGCATCCAGCGCACCCTCCCGCTCGCCCCGTTCCTTCAGGGCAATTGCCAGTGCCAGATTGGATGGACCAAAACCGATACCGATCAAATCGTGAACCACGGCAGATACAAGAGCCTGTGTCATTCCAGTGTCCTCGGGAGATGTTGCCCGCTCGTCAATCAATGGCCAGCAAGGTGGCCTGTTGCAGTAGGAAACGAGGACAGAGAAACAAAATTTAACGATTGGGCCGAGAACGGGGCGACGAGGCAGAGGGACAGGAAAGCCGGCCCTGCTGTTATGTGATGCATATTCTGTAGGAGCTGCCGAAGGCTGCGAATGCATCAAGCCTGACACACCGCTATCGCAGCCTTCGGCAGCTCCTACAGGAATACGTTTCCATTCAAATAATTGCGCTATTTTTGATCAGACGCGGCTTAACGCAACTCCCCACGCAACAACGCCACCTGTCTGCGCGCCGCTGCCTGGGTCGATGCGTCACCGGTCAGCGCTGGCCCGGCGACGACGGTCACCCTCGACCACAGGCGGCGGAACAAACGTTTGCCCGGCGCACGGCTGAAAAAGCTGCCCCACAAGCCTTGCAGCGCCATCGGGATGACCGGCACAGACGTCTGTTCAAGAATGAGCTTCATGCCACTTTTAAACTCATCAATCTCACCGTCGCGAGTCAACTTGCCTTCTGGAAAGATGCATACCAGCTCGCCTTCGTTCAGGTATTGGGCAATCTTTTTGAAAGCTTGATCGTAAATCTGCAAGTCCTCACCACGCCCGGCGATAGGGATCGTCCCGGCGGTGCGGAAAATAAAGTTAAGCACCGGCAAGTTGTAGATCTTGTAGTACATGACGAAACGAATCGGCCGTCGCACTGCGCCGCCGATCAACAGGGCATCAACGAACGACACGTGATTACAAACCAGCAATGCCGCACCTTCGTCTGGAATATGGTCGAGATTCTCGTGCTTGACGCGGTACATGGAATGGCTGAGCAGCCAGATCATGAAGCGCATGGTGAACTCGGGAACAACCTTGAAGATGTACACGTTGACCGCGATGTTCATCAACGAGATGGCCAGGAACAGCTCAGGAATCGACAGCTTGGCCACGCTGAGCAGCAAGATCGACACAATCGCCGACACCACCATGAACAGCGCATTGAGAATGTTGTTGGCAGCAATGACCCGAGAGCGCTCGCGCTCCAGGGTACGGGACTGAATCAGCGCATACAGCGGCACGATGTAGAAGCCACCAAAAATCCCGATGCCGAGAATGTCCAGCAGCACCCACCACGCCTGACTGAAACCAAGGACGCCCAGCCAGTCATTAGCCATCACGTTCTGCGGCATTTGTCCGGAATGCCACCACAGCAACAGGCCGAACACCGTCAGGCCCATGGAGCCAAACGGCACCAGACCTATTTCTACCTTGCGCCCGGACAGGCGCTCGCAGAGCATCGAGCCGGTCGCGATGCCGATGGAGAAGACGGTCAGTATCAGCGTCACCACGGTTTCGTCGCCGTACAGCCACTCTTTGGCGTAGGACGGGATTTGCGTCAGGTAAATCGCACCGACGAACCAGAACCACGAGTTACCGACAATTGAACGCGACACCGCGGGCGTCTGACCCAGTCCCAGACGCAAGGTGGCCCAGGTCTGAGTGAAAATATTCCATTCAATTTTCATCTGCGGCGTAACCGCTGCGGCCCGGGGAATGCTATGGCTGGCGATGTAGCCCAGGCTCGCCGTCAACACCATCACGCTGGCGACAAACATCTCGTAATGAGCGGTGGACATGATGATACCGGCGCAAATGGTCCCGGCCAGAATCGCCAGAAAGGTGCCCATTTCCACCAGCCCGTTACCGCCGACCAGTTCTTCTTCACGCAGGTGTTGCGGCAGGATCGAATACTTCACGGGCCCGAACAGCGCCGAGTGGGTGCCCATGGCAAACAACGCCACCAGCATCAGCCACAAGTGCCCGAACAGAAACCCCACCGATCCCACCAGCATGATGCCAATCTCGGCCAGCTTGATCACACGGATCAACTTGTCCTTGGCGTACTTCTCACCAAACTGTCCGGCTAGGGCAGAGAACAGGAAGAACGGCAGGATGAACAGCAACGCACACAGGTTGACCCAGATAGAGCGATCACCGTCGATGTTCAGTTTGTAGAGAATGGCCAGAATCAGCGATTGCTTGAGGATATTGTCATTGAAAGCCCCGAGGGACTGTGTGATGAAAAACGGCAGGAAACGACGCTTTCCAAGCAAATTGAACTGTGACTGATGGCTCATCGTCCGCGATCCTGAATGGCAACGGGCACATTGAAGACGTTACAAGACGTAATGTCGATAGCATGTTTCGCAATGTCAGGAATTTGATGCGCAAAGAGCCCCGAAGGACCGGCTTTAGCCGGTCCTTCGGGATTGCCAAAAAACCTATGGGAATTTATTCGCGAAAACGGTGTGCCAGGCAAAGCTATTTTTTCAGGTCTGGCCCCTTCGCGAATAAATTCGCTCCCACAAGGAATCGCATTTCAATGAGCTGCGTCTCTATGCCGCTTCACGACTAAAGTAGCTCCTGCTCCCCCGAACCTTCATGCGAGACTAGCCAGCTTGTTCTTGAGGCTCTGAATGTCTATGTCGCTGTCCACCGGGCTGATTGCGGCCGTCGCTCTGGCTTATATGGCCGTCATGTTTGCCATCGCCTTTTACGGTGACCGGCGCAGCACGTCGCTGCCGCCCCGGCTGCGCGCGTGGGTGTATAGCCTGTCGCTGGCGGTGTATTGCACCAGCTGGACGTTCTTCGGCGCAGTTGGTCAGGCCGCCGAGCAGTTATGGTCGTTTCTGCCGATCTACCTCGGGCCTGTGGTGCTGATGCTGCTGGCGCCGTGGGTGCTGCAAAAGATGGTGCTGATCAGCAAACAGGAAAACATCACCTCGATTGCCGACTTCATCGCTGCACGCTATGGCAAGTCGCAATCCCTGGCGGTGGTGGTTGCGCTGATCTGTCTGGTGGGCGTGCTGCCCTATATCGCCCTGCAACTCAAAGGCATTGTGCTGGGGGTGAACATCCTCATTGGTGCAGTCGCGGACGCCACAGGAACCCGGGCCCAGGACACAGCACTCATCGTCTCGCTGGTCCTCGCGCTGTTCACCATTGTCTTTGGCACGCGCAATCTGGACGTCACCGAGCACCATCGCGGCATGGTCATGGCGATTGCCTTCGAGGCGCTGGTCAAGCTGTTTGCCTTCATGGCAGTGGGCGCGTTCGTGACCTATGGCCTTTATGACGGCTTCGACGACTTGTTCAATCAGGCCCTGATCGCGCCACGGCTTGAGGAGTACTGGAAGGAAACCATCAACTGGCCGTCCATGGTGGTGCAAACCGGCGTGGCGATGATGGCGATTGTCTGCTTGCCACGGCAGTTTCACGTCACCGTCGTAGAAAATATCGACCCGCAGGATCTGCGCCTGGCCAAGTGGGTGTTCCCGGCCTACCTGGTACTCGCAGCGCTGTTTGTAGTGCCCATCGCCCTGGCCGGACAAATGCTGCTGCCAGACTCGGTGCTCCCGGACTCGTTCGTGATCAGTCTGCCGCTGGCGACGACTCATCCGTCACTGGCCTTGCTGGCGTTCATCGGCGGTGCCTCGGCGGCAACAGGCATGGTGATCGTGGCGAGTGTCGCGCTGTCGACGATGATCTCCAACGACATGCTGCTGCCGTGGCTGCTGAGCCGAAAAACGGCTGAGCGCCCGTTTGAGGCGTTCCGACACTGGATGCTGTCGGTGCGCCGGGTCAGCATCGTGGTCATTCTGCTGCTGGCCTACGTCTGCTATCGACTGCTGGGTTCGACCGCCAGTCTGGCAACCATTGGCCAGATCGCCTTCGCCGCCATTACGCAGTTATCGCCCGCGATGTTTGGTGCACTGTGGTGGAAGCAGGCCAACCGCAGGGGTGTTTTTGCCGGATTGGGGGCCGGGATTTTCCTATGGTTTTACACCTTGGTACTGCCGATTTCTGCCGAAAGTCTGGGATGGCCGCTGGAAACGTTTCCACTGCTGGCCTGGCTGCACAGCAACCCATTAGGGCTGCCGATTACGCCGCTGACCCAAGGCGTGGTGCTGTCACTGGCGGGCAACTTCATCCTGTTCGGCTGGGTGTCGGTGATCTCCAAGACCCGGGTTTCCGAGCACTGGCAGGCCGGACGTTTCATCGGTCAGGACGCGAGCGTCAGCACCGGCAACCGGCCGCTGCTGGCCGTGCAGGTCGAGGATTTGCTGAACCTTTCCGCACGTTTCGTGGGTGAAGAACGCGCCCGACAAAGCTTCATCCGCTTTGCCTATCGTCAAGGCAAAGGCTTCAACCCGAACCAGAATGCCAACGGCGACTGGATCGCTCACACCGAGCGCCTGTTGGCCGGTGTGCTGGGGGCGTCATCGACCCGCGCCGTGGTAAAAGCCGCCATCGAAGGCCGCGACATGCAGCTCGAAGACGTGGTGCGCATCGCCGATGAAGCCTCCGAGGTGCTGCAGTTCAACCGCGCCCTGCTCCAAGGGGCCATCGAGAACATCACCCAGGGCATCAGCGTGGTCGATCAATCGCTGAAGCTGGTGGCGTGGAATCACCGTTATCTGGAGCTGTTCAATTATCCCGAGGGGCTGATCAGCATTGGCCGCCCCATTGCCGACATCATTCGCTACAACGCCGAACGCGGGCTGCTGGGTCCCGGCGAGGCGGAGGTTCACGTAGCCCGGCGCCTGCACTGGATGCGTCAGGGCCGCGCCCACACCTCGGAGCGGATGTTCCCCAATGGCCGGGTGATCGAATTGATCGGCAACCCGATGCCTGGCGGTGGTTTCGTGATGAGTTTCACTGACATCACAGCCTTCCGCGATGCCGAACATGCGCTCAAGGGCGCGAATGAAAGCCTTGAGCAGCGCGTCGCCGAGCGTACCCACGAGCTATCACAGCTGAACCTTGCCCTGACCGAAGCCAAGGGCACAGCCGAAGCGGCGAACCAGTCGAAAACCCGCTTCCTGGCAGCCGTCAGCCATGACTTGATGCAACCACTGAATGCTGCCCGCCTGTTCTCCGCGGCGCTGTCCCATCAGGACGACGGCATGTCCGCTGAAACCCAGCAACTGGTGCAGCATCTGGACAGTTCGCTGCGCTCGGCCGAAGACCTGATCAGCGATTTGCTGGACATTTCCCGCCTGGAAAACGGCAAGATCACCCCGGACCGTCAGCCTTTTGCACTGAACACGCTGTTTGACACACTGGGCGCCGAGTTCAAGGCGCTGGCCCAGGAACAAGGCCTGGAATTCCGGGTAAGCGGCACCGCGCTGCGGGTCGACAGTGATGCCAAGTTGCTGCGGCGCATCCTGCAGAACTTCCTGACCAATGCGTTCCGTTACGGCAAAGGCCCGATACTGCTCGGCGTGCGCCGTCGTGGCACCTACCTGAGTCTGGAGGTCTGGGATCGCGGGCCGGGGATTCCGGAAGACAAGCAGCGGGTGATTTTCGAAGAGTTCAAACGTCTGGACAGTCACCAGACCCGCGCTGAAAAAGGCCTGGGGCTGGGCCTGGCGATTGCTGATGGTCTGTGTCGCGTACTGGGCCACACGTTGCAAGTGCGCTCATGGCCGGGCAAAGGCAGCGTGTTCAGCGTGTGCGTGCCGCTGGCTCAGCATCAGACAGTTCCGGCCAGCGTCGTACCCGACGCAAACCGTAACGCGCTGACCGGGACGCAAGTGCTGTGCATTGATAACGAAGACAGCATTCTGATCGGCATGAACAGCCTGCTGACTCGCTGGGGCTGTCAGGTATGGACTGCCCGCAGCCGTGAGGAATGTCAGGCGCTGCTGGATGAAGGCGTAAGCCCGCAACTGGCGCTGGTGGATTACCACCTGGACAATGGCGAGACCGGCACCGAGCTGATGGCCTGGTTGCGAACGCGCCTGGGCAAACCGGTACCGGGCGTCGTGATCAGCGCCGACGGCCGCCCCGAACTGATCGCTCAAGTGCATGCTGCCGGGCTGGATTACCTGCCCAAGCCGGTCAAGCCTGCGGCGTTGCGGGCGTTGCTGAGTCGGCATGTGATGTTGGGGTGAGGTCTGCGCATAAGGCTGGACGCGTTTCACTTTAGACCGCGCGGACCTTATCGCGAGCAAGCTCTGGTCCCACAGGTCCCACTCGATTTACTTGGCATCTCAGCTTGCAGGCAAACATAGAATCTCCCGCATAGGTCCAATGCTCTTTGAGGCGCATTTAATCTTGAGTTGAAATGCCGTCCCCTGTGGGAGCGAGGCTTGCCCGCCATACATAAGACGCAGCTAAAAGACAGACCGCGTTGTCGTTTATCGCGGCCAAGCCTTGCCATTGGTGGTCCGCAGAGCAAGCGGTGAGGCAAACGATTATGAGAAAGGAATACCGATATACATATTTCTCATTTGACAATCATTATCATCAAGCCTAATTTGTTGCCCGGTGTGTAGGGGGCTTCCCTACGAAAGCTGCATCTGCCCAATTGCTGCAAGGTGATTTCCATGCCGGAACAACTATCCACAAGTACGTGCGATTCACCGCTTCTCCAGGCGTTTGTCGAAAACCGCCTGATTCTGGTCAAGATTGCCGCCCGCATTACCGGCTGCCGATCACGGGCGGAAGACGTCGTACAGGACGCTTTCTTCCGACTGCAGTCCGCGCCGCAGATCACGTCGTCGATCAAGGCCCAGCTCAGTTACCTGTTTCAGATCGTGCGCAATCTGGCGATCGATCATTACCGCAAACAGGCGCTTGAGCAGAAGTACTCGGGCTCCGAGGAAGAGGGACTCAATGTGGTTATCCACGGCGCGTCTCCTGAAACCTCGCACATGAACTTCACCACCCTGGAAACCATTGCCGACGCCCTGACCGAACTGCCTAGCCGCACTCGCTATGCATTCGAGATGTACCGGCTGCACGGCGTCCCGCAGAAGGACATCGCCAAGGAACTGGGTGTTTCGCCGACACTGGTGAACTTCATGATTCGCGATGCGCTGGTGCATTGCCGCAAGGTTTCCCTGCAGGAAGCGCGCGCTGTACGTCGCTGAACGCTGAACCTGTAGGAGCTGCCGAAGGCTGCGAAAGCGGTTTCACTGACCGCCCCAATCGCAGCCTTCGGCAGCTCCTACAGGGACGGTGCACGACGTAAACCGGCGTTAAGCCCAATCACACCGCTCAAAAAACCGCTGCCGGTCCAGCGTCATCAGCGCTGCCCGCTTATGTGGGAAATCGAATTCCTTCTCCTTCTCGAACCCCTGCCCTTGCATATAGGCAATCATCTTCCCGTTGTCGGCACGCGGTTCTGACACCAGCCGCTGAGTGCGCTCATCATCGAGAAAAAGGTAATGCACCAGTGCCGAGAGCCAACTGGCGACTTTATGTGGGCCCCGGTGGCTTTCTTCGCCCACCAACATGTGAATCCCACGGTCGTATTCGCCAGGACTACAGAACGGAGCGATGCGATCTTCCAGCGCCCAATAGGCTTCGAAATAAGCAAAGGGTTCGTCGTCAAAGCAGCCGATCAAGGTCAGTGTATGAGGGTCGGCAGCCTGCTTTTCCAGATACTCTCGATGCTGCTCCAGCGATCCGCCCTCCTGCCAGAATTGCAGAACGCGAGGATTGTTTTGCCAGCGATTGAAGCGCTCAAGGTCCAGATCGACATCCAGAGCGCGCAGAGAAATCGAGGTGCCGAGACGGGCATCAAAACGTCGATAGACTTCGCCGACAGGCTTGGCCGGGCGAATCAACGGCATCGCCGTCGCGGGTAATGACTGAGGCATGCTTTGGGCTCACGAATAAAGGGCTGATTCAGTGAGAAAACGTTCTCGGGGTGGGAAAATTTAATGCGAGGCTCTCAGCAAGCACCTCAGCTTGAAATGTGGAGTCGTAGCACGCAACTTTTTGGCGAGAAGGATTACGCGGTGTGTCAGTTGAATCGTCTTCGCGAACAAGTTCGCTCCTACCGTGGGCGTAGTGTCTCTGCAGTTCGGGTAGGAGGCAACTTGTTGGCGAGAAGACTACGCGGTGTGTCAGTTGAATCGTCTCGCGAACAAGTTCGCTCCTACCGGGTGGCGCGGTGTCCAAACCGTTAGGGTGCTCGGTGGAATACCACCCCCGGTCGCTCCAGAGTGCGCGACCGCTGAGGAGATTTACGCTCCGCGCACGCCTCATCCATGTAAAAATGTCGACCAACATATCAAGGCCCAAAGTATCAGGAGGATTGCATGCGGTACGCGCACGATCACAAAGCCCAGACTCACGAACGCATTCTTCACGAAGCCTCGGCACGCTTTCGTCGCGACGGGATTGGTGCCACCGGGCTGCAGCCACTGATGAAAGCATTGGGGCTGACCCATGGCGGCTTTTACGCGCATTTCAAATCCAAGGATGACCTGGTCGAAAACGCGATGCGCTGTGCGGCGGACGAAGCCAACGAGCGCACCAGACAAGCCTTCGAACAAGAGAATGGCCTGAGCGCTTTTATCGATATGTATTTATCCGAGGGACATCGCAATGCCCCCGAGAAAGGCTGCCCAATGCCGACCATGGCGTCGGAGCTCGGTCAGCGCGGCCAGGCCAGCCCGATCGCCGATGAGCTGATCGAGTCGCGTCTGGCGTTGCTTCAAGAAGCACTCGGCGGGCCGGATGCCGACGCGCAAAGCGTGGTAATGCTGTCCGCTCTGGTCGGCGCTTTGATGCTGTCGCGCAGCACTCAGGATCCGGCTCTTTCAGCGCGAATCCTGGACACCACACGTGACTTTCTGAAACAGCAGAACACCGAGTCCTGATCAATCCTGCCAGCGCTTGAACAACACGCTGGCATTGACGCCACCGAAGCCAAAACCGTTCGACAAGGCGTATTCGATGGCCATGGTCCGCGCTGCGCCGTGGACAATATCGAGACCGGCTGCGGCTTCATCAGGATTGTCGAAATTCAGGGTAGCCGGAGCGATCTGATCGCGAATCGCCAACGCCGTGAAAATCGCCTCGATCCCACCCGCAGCGCCCAACAAATGCCCGGTCGCCGATTTAGTCGACGTCACTGCAATCGAGTGTTGATCGCCAAACAGTGCCTTGATGGCGGCCATCTCTCCTTTGTCACCGACCGGCGTGGAAGTGGCATGAGCATTCAGATGCTGAATGTTCTCCGGGTTGATCCCCGCCTGACGAATCGCCGCCCTCATGGCCCGCTGAGCACCACTGCCATCCTCCGGTCCAGCCGTCAGGTGATAAGCATCCGCACTGGTGCCATAGCCCACCAGCTCGACAATCGGTTTAGCGCCCCGGGCCAAGGCATGTTCCAGCGATTCAATCACCAGAATCCCGGCGCCCTCGCCCATCACAAAACCGTCGCGATCCCGATCAAAGGGACGCGAAGCCCGCTCTGGCGTTTCATTGAAGCCACTGGACAAGGCCCGGGCTGCAGCGAAACCTCCCAGGCTGACCCGATCAATCGCCGCCTCCGCCCCACCGCAAATAGCGATGTCTGCTTCGCCACTGCGGATCATTCGCGCCGCATCGCCAATGGCTTGGACACCCGCAGCACACGCCGTCACCGGCGCGCCCAGCGGTCCTTTGAAACCATGCTGAATGGAAACATGACCCGCCGCCAGATTGACCAGAAACGAGGGAATCGTGAACGGCGACAGACGCCGCGGCCCGCGGCTATCGGTGGTGCGCACCGCATCGGCAATCGCCCCGAAACCACCAATACCCGAGCCAATAATAGTCGCCGTACGCTCTTGGGCTTCTTCGCTATCGGCGACCCAGCCCGCCTGCGTAATCGCCTCTTTGGCAGCAGCGAGGGCAAACACGATGAAGCGATCCATCTTCTTTTGCTCTTTGGCGGGCACCGCGCTGTCGGCATCGAAACCGGCTTCTGGATCGTCAGCCATCAGCGGTACGCGACCACCCACCTTGCCCGGCAGATCGGCAACGACCTCTTCACTGAGCCGAACAATGCCGGAGCGCCCTTCCAGTAAACGCTGCCATACGGCTTCGACGCCAGTGCCCAAAGGTGTAACCAACCCCATTCCCGTCACGACGATTCGTGGACCCTTCATAGTGATCTGTGCCTCGGTGTTCAAGATTTGACGCCTCTTGCGTGAGTGGTGCTCATTCTGGAATCCCCAATCGAATACCATCTTTATATTACAGATGTAATTCAAATCATTGTATGTCGATCAGCATTTGATGTGTCAAGAAGGCCAAAAGGATCAGGAGGACTGACGCTTGCCAGGTTTGGCAGAAGGTGGAGATAAAGCGGGGATGACAGGAAGGCCGGTCATGGACCGGCCTGATCAGAAGGAATTAACGAAGGTCACTCGACCGCGAGTCTGTCCCGGTTCTTGTCCAGAAGGGCTTTGCCAATGCCTTTGACTTCAATCAACTCGTCCACCGAGGTGAACTCACCGTTGGCTTCGCGATAGGCAACGATGGCTTCAGCCTTGCCTTTGCCGATGCCCGACAGTTGCTTCTGCAGGGTTTCCGCTTCGGCAGTATTGATGTTGACCTTGGGTGTCATCTGCTCCTGCATGGCAGCTGGGGCCATGGGATTATTCTTTTCCGCAGGCATAGCCGGTGCAGCGGTTACAGCAACCGAAGCACTGGTTAAAAACGCGAATAACAACGAGGAAAGAAAAGCTTTACGCATGTGGAACACTCCGTAACATCATGATTGAGTGCGACATTCCTTGAGTCGCCACTCAAACCTAGTTCAGGGTCTTGAGGTGTCAATTGAGGCAAGGGTGACCAGTTATTACGCAAGCGAGCTGATAAGGCTTTCATTACACCCACCACGATTATCGAGTAACACGAGGCGACAAACTGCCTTTTTCAAACACCACATAACCCACTGGATACATGGTTTTTTACAGGACTGGCCGGGCGGCGTTCCACGTTAGCCGGGAAGGGACTCATACATTCGTCAGGTATCGTTCGCCAGACATAAAGTTCTCCCGGCTAAATCCGGTCCTACGGGTCTATGCCTGCGGGATGCAATACAGGATTTTTTCAAGGTTGAAACCGCAATCACGTCCGGACAAAAGTTGGCGACCGTAGACTGTGCGATATGCTCTACTTCATGGCTAGAGAGGCAGGTGCTCGATCAAAGCACCTATGACGATTTGACCGCACGTACAGATGCCTTCAAGCGTATGGCCGTACACCTCCAGGACTTCTTTTCAGGATAGATAGATGTTCAACGATAAGACCATTCTCATCACCGGTGGCACGGGGTCGTTCGGCAAGAAATACGTTCAGACTATTTTGAGCCGCTACACGCCCAAGAAGTTGATCATTTTTTCCCGTGATGAGCTCAAACAGTACGAAATGCAACAGACCTTCAATGCCCCGTGCATGCGCTATTTCATTGGTGACGTACGAGATAAAGAACGCATGGTGCAAGCGATGCGGGGTGTTGATTTCGTTATTCACGCCGCGGCACTCAAGCAGGTGCCTGCCGCAGAATACAACCCGATGGAATGCATCAAGACCAACATTCATGGTGCTGAAAACGTTATCCATGCAGCGCTGGAAAATAATGTAGAGCGGGTGATTGCGTTATCCACCGACAAGGCTGCCAACCCGATCAATCTTTACGGTGCAACCAAGCTCGCGTCCGACAAGCTTTTTGTCGCCGCCAACAACATGTCCGGGGGGCATCGCTGCCAGTTCTCGGTAGTTCGCTACGGTAACGTGGTCGGGTCGCGCGGTTCGGTTGTACCGTTCTTTGAAAAACTTATCGCTTCCGGTGCGGATTCCTTGCCGATTACCGACGCACGCATGACGCGCTTCTGGATCACGTTGCAACAGGGCGTGGACTTTGTGTTGAAGAACTTTGAACGCATGTATGGTGGTGAGATTTTCGTCCCCAAGATTCCGTCGGTGCGCATTACTGACCTCGCTGAAGCCATGGCGCCGGGCATGCCACAAAAGGTTATCGGGATCCGTCCTGGCGAGAAGCTGCACGAGATTATGTGCCCTTCCGATGACTCGCACCTGACCCTTGAGTTTGAAGATCACTACGTGCTGCGCCCGACCATCACATTCTACAGTCGCACCAACGACTTCACCGTGAACCAGTTGGGTGAAACCGGTGTGCCTGTTCAGCAAGGCTTCGAATACAACTCCGGGACAAATCCGCAGTTTCTCGATGTGGCTCAGGTTGTCGAGTTCAACAAGTCCGCCGAGGCCTGAGGAATATGATCCCCTATGGCCGTCAGGACATTACCCAGGCCGATATCGACGCCGTGGTTGGCGTTTTGCAGTCCGACTTTCTGACCCAAGGGCCAATGGTCCCGAAGTTTGAGGGCATGATTGCCGACTACTGCAACGCGAAGCACGCACTTGCAGTCAACAGCGCGACGTCCGCATTGCACATTGCCTGCCTTGCGTTGGGGCTTGGGCCGGGCGATCTTTTGTGGACCACACCGGTGACATTCGTGGCTTCTGCCAACTGCGGATTGTATTGCGGTGCGCGAGTAGATTTCGTTGATATAGACCCGCGTACCTACAACCTTGATGTCGAAGCGCTCGAGCATAAATTGCTGGAGGCTCAACGGAATGACCAGTTGCCGAAGGTATTGGTTGCGGTGCATCTCTGCGGCCAGCCGTGTGACATGGAGCGTATCCATGCACTGTCGCAGCAATTCGGGTTTCGGGTGATCGAAGATGCATCTCATGCCATTGGCGGCAAGTACCAAGGCCTGCCTATTGGTAACTGCCGATACAGCGATATCACGGTTTTCAGCTTTCACCCGGTGAAGATCATTACCACCGCAGAAGGCGGAATGGTCACCACCAATAATGCGCAACTGGCGCAGAAAATGGGGCTGCTGCGCAGTCACGGCATTACCCGTGATCCAGAGCAAATGACCCACGATGCCGACGGCCCGTGGTACTACCAGCAGATCGATCTCGGTTTCAATTACCGAATGACCGAGCTGCAAGCGGCGCTGGGCGTAAGCCAGATGGGCCGACTTGATGACTACGTTGCACGGCGGCATGAGCTGGCAGCACGTTATCGGGAGTTGCTGGCTCACTTGCCCGTTACGCTCCCGTGGCAGCACCCGGAAAGCTATTCAGGCCTGCATTTGTTTGTCATCCGCTTGCAGCTCGACAAACTGGCGGTGACGCATCGTCAAGTATTCGAATCTCTGCGTGCTCAGAGTATTGGCGTAAACCTGCACTACATCCCGGTGCACACGCAGCCGTACTTCGCAGCAATGGGCTTCGCGCCCGACGCCTTTCCGGAAAGCCAGAAATACTATCGCGAAGCCATCAGTATTCCGATGTTCCAGACCATGACCTTCGATCAGCAGGATGAAGTTGTTGCAGCCCTGAACAAGGCGCTCATCCCATGAAACTGGCGGTGATCCCGGCTCGCGGTGGCAGCAAGCGTATTGCCCGTAAAAACATCAAAATGTTCTGCGGCAAACCAATCATCGCCTGGTCGATTGAGGCAGCACTTCAGAGTGGCTGCTTCGATCACGTTGTCGTGTCCACCGATGATGCCGAAATAGCGGAAGTTGCCCGGAACTATGGAGCGACCACGCCGTTCATGCGCCCGGATACGTTGTCGGACGATTACACCGGCACTATCCCGGTGGTGGCCCACGCCGTGCAGTGGCATCTGGATAGCGGCATTGCCGCGACTCATGTGTGCTGCGTCTACGCGACGGCGCCCTTCGTCAGGGCTGAGGATCTGCGGGCAGGTCTGAATGTGCTGGAAGAGACCGGCAGTGATTATGCATTTTCAGTGACCAGCTATCCCTTCCCGATTCAGCGCGCCATACGCCTTGATGAAGCCGATCGCGTCAGCATGTTCAGCCCGGAACATTTCAATACGCGATCCCAAGAGCTGGAAGAAGCTTTTCACGACGCAGGCCAATTCTATTGGGGCAAGTCCAGTGCCTGGCTGCACGGAAAAATTATGTTCAGTCAGGATTCTGCAGCTGTGAAGCTGGCCCGCCACCGCGTTCAGGACATCGATACCCTTGAAGACTGGCTGCGCGCGGAATGGATGTTCAAGGCGATGAATGCTGTGGATAACGCAAAGTGAAGCCGATGAAGGTCATGTTCAGGGTCGATGCCTCCCTTGAAATGGGCAGCGGCCATGTAATGCGCTGTCTGACATTGGCTAATGCCCTCAAGGAAAAAAGCGCCATCTGTGAGTTTCTATGCCGAGAGCATCCCGGAAACCTGATCGGGTTTATTCGAGATCGCGGGTTTCCTGTCTTTAACCTGGGAGCGCCTTGCTCTGAAGTATCGGCTCATCCCGGTGCCCAGTATCTGCAATGGTTGGGGGCCACTCAGGAGAGTGATGCATCGGCGTGCAAGAGCGCTCTTGGGGATAACCAATATGACTGGATGATCGTTGATCATTACGGGATCGATTATCGCTGGCAAGAACTGCTCGAATTTCATTACTCAAGGTTGGCCGTCATCGATGATCTGGCCAATCGCAGCCATCGTTGCGGTGTGCTGCTGGACCAGACGTACGGACGTCCCGAATCTGACTATCAAGCACTGGTGCCCGAAGAATGCAAAATACTGACCGGCAGTGAATACGCCCTGCTTCGCCCTGACTTTTCAAGGCTGCGGGAAATGTCACTCGATCGGCGTAAAAACAGCGGACTGAAACGTATCCTGATCAGTCTCGGTGGAGTCGACAGCAACAATGTCACGGAGCGGGTTCTGGATGGCTTGTGCGAAAGCCCGCTCCCCAGGGATTCTGAAATCGTTGTCGTCATGGGGACGACTGCTCCGTGGCTGGATGCTGTTCGCCAACGGGCAGCGCGCATGCCCTGGAGAACCAGTGTCCTTGAGAACATTTCGGATATGGCAAGTCAGATGTGCGCTGCCGATCTGGCCATAGGCGCTGCTGGATCTACGTCCTGGGAACGATGCTGTCTTGGCCTGCCTACGCTGATGCTGATATTGGCCGATAACCAACGATATGCCGCCTCGTTGCTGTCATCTGCGGGCGCAGCTCACCTGCTGTCGTCCGAGGAGCCACTTGGCGATCAATTATCGCAGTGCATTGAACGTGCACTTAGTGATCCTGGCTTTCTGAATAACATGACCACCGCCGCTTCGGGCATTACTGACGGTGCAGGTGCGAGCAAGGTCAGCAGTATTCTGGAGCGACTAACGGGTGTGGAGATAGCGCAGTGAGCAGCCTGGGGATGTTGAGAGCGATTTGTCAGGATGAACTCGAACGCGTACTGACGTGGCGTAACGCTGAAAGCGTTCGGCGTAACATGTATTCAAGACACGTGATTTCTACCGCTGAACACCTGAAGTGGTGGAGCTCGCTTCAGGGGCAATCGGATCGACGTTATTTCATGTATGAGTGCTCGGGCGCTCCATTGGGCGTGGTGGGATTTAGCGATCTTGGAAGGGTTGATGCCGTTGGCACATGGGCGTTTTATGCCGATCCAGAAGCGCCGAAAGGAACGGGCAGCAAAATGGAATTCATGGCATTGGATATGGCGTTTGGCGAGCTCGCCCTGAACAAGCTCCGATGCGAAGTCCTGGAATTCAATACTGCCGTGCTCAAGCTACATCAGAAATTTGGATTCAGGATTGAAGATGTCCCGCCTAAGCAGCATCTGTACGAGGGTGAGCAAGTGGGCATCGTCCAGTTCGGTTTGTCGTCAGCGGAGTGGCAGGAAAAGCGTCCGGTTATTCTGGAGAAGTTGGTCAAGGTGTTTGGGGAGAAGTCATGAGTCCATCGATATCCATAGCAGGCCGTACCATTGGTGTGGAGTCTTCTCCCTATATCATTGCCGAGCTTTCCGCCAATCATAATGGCAAGCTGGAAACCGCTCTCAAAATCATTGAAGCCGCCAAGCTGGCGGGTGCTGATGCCGTCAAGTTACAGACCTATACAGCAGATACCATTACCCTGAATAGCGATGCTGATGAGTTTAAAATTCACGGTGGGTTGTGGGACGGTGAGACGCTTCATGGGCTGTATCTTCGAGCACAGATGCCATGGGAGTGGCACGCGCCGCTGTTTGAGCATGCCCGCCAAGTGGGCATTACTCTATTCAGCTCGCCATTCGATTCAACGGCTGTCGACCTGCTTGAAGATCTCGGCGCGCCCGCTTACAAGATCGCTTCATTTGAAGCTGTAGATCTGCCGCTGATCAAATACGTCGCCAGCACCGGTAAACCCATGATCATCTCCACCGGGATGGCCGATGAGCAAGAGATCGCCGAAGCGATTGAAGCTGCGCGTGCTGGCGGCTGCAAAGAACTCGCCATTCTGCACTGTGTCAGTGGTTATCCTGCGCCTGCAGAAGACTATAACCTGCGTACCCTCCCCGACATGATGAAGCGCTTCGGGCTGGTGACGGGGCTTTCGGACCATACCCTCGATAACACCACTGCCATTACCAGTGTTGCCTTGGGCGCATCCATCATCGAGAAGCACTTCACCCTTGACCGCAGTGGTGGTGGGCCGGACGATAGTTTCTCCCTGGAGCCTCATGAGCTGATGGCGTTGTGTCGGGACAGTAAGACGGCCTGGGCCGCGTTAGGTCGTGTGGACTATGGTCGTAAAGCCAGCGAGCAAGGGAACGTCAAGTTTCGTCGTTCGCTGTATTTCGTGAAGGATCTCAAGGCTGGTGAGATTATCAGTGCGGATGCTGTGCGTAGCGTAAGGCCTGGCTTCGGGATGGCACCGAAGTATCTGGATCAGGTCATTGGCTCTGTCGCTGCTGCGGATATTGCCATGAATACCCCGGTGCGTGCCGAGCATATGAGAGTCAGGTATTGATCGTTCTGCAGGTTCCACCACGGGAAAAAGTGGAGGCAAACGGAGACTTCAAAGCCAGCGCCTAAAGCCATATGCGTGCAGCAATACGCATATGGCTTTAATGGGAAAAAAGTAGGCCTATATTCAATCAAAAATAGCGTCCATCGGCCAACTCAATTTTATTACCTTATGATCGTTTCATCCAAGTAGTCAGCATGATTTCGCACAAATGTTGGACGTAAATGCGTTAAGTCTTTGTATCTTGGTCGACCTTGGGCATCAACTGACTCACAGCGATCTTTACAAAGATAATCGACAGGATCGATGACCAATGCCCCGGATTCGCGACCAATGCGCTTCAAATCTCTTCGAACCTTACCATATTTGCCTTCAAGCCTCGATACATCAACACCCCCAGAGCGCAATTTGAAAACGTGTGGAAAGGCAAAAAGCTCACGCTGCACCATATATTTTGGATCGAGTTCTTCGCCAATAGGTATCGTAGTGATCAAATATACAACTTTGCCATCAGCAACGAGCCCTCGTATAAAATCAGACAAGTTTTTTAATATCTTATTATATCCCTCGTCGCCAGGGTATATTCTAGGGCTCAACCCAAAACCATCTACCATATAACCATTCCATTGAGCGGCGATGACAACACGATCAATATCTTGCCTACCCTCTATTATCTTACTTACCTCAAACATCATATTTTTGCAGTATGAATGTGCAGTATCAGGCGAAAGGTTCGGAACTGGCATACACCCTCCTCCCGTCTTAAAAATCGCACTATTCGTGACATCCGGATTTGAGACAATCAACTGTTCTATTCTAGGATAATACTGCTCCATATGGGAATCCCCCAAGTAAAGAGTCGCTCTATCACCACTCGACCGCTGTTCAAAATAACTAATACCATCTGAGTTTTTGACTGCCAACCGCCCAGGGTAATCCCACTCTACGGCGGCGGCTTGAAGCTCTGCAAACTCACTGTAGCGAGCAGGAAATCCTTTCTTTATATAGATGTAAAATCCTACCACTCCAATACTAATAGACATTAGAAGCATGACGACGACCCTGAACCGTTCATTGCCCCCTAGCCTGACGGGTCTTTCGATTAGATAATAGGTAAGCCACGCTAGAACAAAGCTCGCACCAACAATGCTTAAACTAATGTGAGCAGGCAATGCGCCATCGAATAAAACATGTCCAAAAGACAACAACGGCCAATGCCACAAATATAGTGGATAACTTATAAGACCAACAAACACAACATACCGACTGGAAAGCAATGATTTATTAACCCAAGCGCTCGGACCTGCAAGTATTAAAAAAAATGCGCCTAAAACGGGGACGGTGCCCCACCACCCAGGAAAAGGTACACTCTTATCGATCAAAAACAGTGAACAGCCTATAAGCGCTAGACCGACAAGCGAAAGTAGATTACTAATAACAACTTGAGACAAACCAAAAGCAAGCTCAGCTAATACACTAAAAAGCGCCGCTCTTTTATGAAGATTCACGTACGCGAGGAATGAGCCTACCAGCAACTCCCAAAATCTAACCTGCGGCAGGTAATACGCTACTCCTGCGTTGTTCGCGACGGCTTGAATATTCAGAAAAAAAGAAACGGACACCCCTACGACAATCAGTACTAACACATTGAAGCGTAGTCGCTCTGCAAAAAATAGAAAAAACGGAAAAATCAGATAAAACTGCTCCTCCACAGCTAACGACCACATATGGGTTAGCGGTTTCAACCCTGATGCGACATCAAAATAGCCTGACTCTCGTGACAGCGCGAAATTTTGAAGATATAGAACACTGGTAAATATATGCTTTCCAAGCAAACTAAACTCATCAGGCAAAAGAAGAAACCAGCCTGCTAAAAAAACAATAAAAAGCACCACTAATAACGCAGGAAAAATCCGTTTGACTCGATGAATGTAGAACTGTAGAAAACTGAACTCCCCTTGCTGCAAACCTGTAAGAATTATTCCCGTTATCAAATAGCCGGATATCACGAAAAAAACATCAACACCTACAAAGCCACCCGATAAAAAATCAGGAAAAGCATGAAAGATGACAACTGACAAAATAGCGAGAGCCCTCATACCATCGATATCAGGCCTATAACCCGGTTTCGTGGCAATCCTCAAATCTGCTTCTTTATGCCCCATATAAAATCATGCCCTGCTACATCCCGATAATACAATGTGAATTAGATAGATGCTCCTGCACCCAACTGTATTCACGCGAAATTGAAAGTTTTTATAAGTGCGAAGCCAACCGAATAAAAATACACCATGCTAATCTCAAATCTCAAATCGTACAAGAATTGCAGGCTGATTTTTTGAGTTTTGTTGCACGCCCCAGATTAAAAATTCGATACCTTGCTGATGCAGCCATGCCACTCCTGCAAAAACCATACGTCAACGTGAATAGCTGCGTGTGTTCTCGCTGTGCAACGGGAGACCGCCGCAATGGTAAGAGTTGGCCATTCGTAGTATCAACCAGATTGCGCGCACCACCACGCAAGTCGCATCTATACGCGCTCCGCTCCTGGCTACACTTTAGCTGCATGGGAGAGTGTCAGTGAGCAGTTTACTCCATGTCCTTTGACACAGAACCTGATAGATGAGACAGCCTTGCTCTACGTCTTACAGGAGAGACAAAGAGTTCTTAATAAAGCGTACCATTGCGATTTTGGATCTTTCCAAGATAGCAAATTATCGAAAATCATGACTGAACGCGTAGTTATTTTTAATCACCAGAAATCCTAAATATTTAACAAGATTATTAAAAATAAAAAATTTATTCTCTACACCAGCAACACGTCTAAAACATCATTCAATAGCGCGACCCAAGGATTTAAGAGAGTACGCTTCTGATCTCCAGTCTATGCGCCAACGGCAGCTAGTACGATAGATAATTTAAGATAGCTAACTTTTTTGAATATGGACCTTGGCGAGGACTCTCAAAAGCATCACATCAGAAGCTAATCAAACCTAATTCCTACTTGACAACCACGTAGCAAGTAGTCCCTTATGCCTTAGGGTTGTAGGAAATGTCGCTTTTTTCACCTAACTCCTCAAGCATGCTTCTCAAGTTGGCGGAGCTATGACTATCATCGTCAAACCAAGTGCGAATCAATTCGATCTGCGAGGTTTTTCAGCATGAAACTCACGAGCACTTATGATGTTAGAACTAGATCAACATACAACCTCAAACGCCAGCTCAACATTCAAGAAGACTTGACCTCGGCGAAGCCACCATGCCTTTGCTCTATAGCGATGAAATCATGTTATTAACTTGTATCGCAATGGCGTCATTTGTAGGATTAATCATCTTGCTCATGCGTACTCTGACAGACGCAGCAGACAAAAAGACAACAGTTTTCTGGACCCTAGCAGGTATTGCTATAGCGACACTTAAGATCTTCCTTATACAATTAACACCACAGTGGAGTGACTTACCGCTGGACTCCATCACCTATCAACTCCATGCACAAGCGTTATACATGCATTGGATCGGAGTTCCTGTTGACCCCTACGAATATCGATTGAACGGATACATATCGCTCGCAAAACCCGGGTTTACTTATTACTGGGTACCAAACGAAGGACTCTCCTATACGGCGGTATTGGGGACACACGCCTGGTTTTATTCTGCACTCGTCGCCATTTGGCAGTTCATGACTGACGATTGGATTCTAACTGCAATACTAGTAAATGCTACGATGGCGGGAGCGTTTCCTGCGGCAACCTACATTATAACTCGCGAACTGTCTGCCCCCACTAAGACTTGTCATGTAGCAGCTATTCTTATGGCCATTGATCCATTGACAGCCATCAACAGCTCATGGCTCATTAAAGATACGCTAAGTACATTTTTGTCCGCTATAATAATTATCTCAATCTGTGCCCTTTACAAAAGGGCATCCTTTAAATTTATCGTAATACTGGCTATTTCCTTAGGATTAATTGGGTGCGTACGGTTCGTAGCCTACACGGCGTTTGGCGTGATGATTTTTGGACTGGTAGCATGCCTTGTATTTAAAAAAAATAACGCTAGAGCACTGGGTTTATCTATTTCCGCCATCATGGCGGTGTTCATATGGGGAGCTATATATTTTGCACCTTATGCCAAGGCAACGCCGTACGTTATACAAAGCAGTTTTGAACAAGAGAGCGTCCGCCCATTGGCACACGGAGTCGGTCAACTCGGTAGTGCACTGTCGGGGGCGATAAAAGGTCAGATATCAACGTTGAATGCTAATACTGCTGAGTCGGGGGCAGATGAATCGGTTATTAAATGGTATGCCTACATCAATGAGGAGCCTGTTGCAAAAATCGTATCGAGGTCATTAGCGCGTACTTTACTTGCCCCTTACCCGTGGACATTATTCACACAGCCACTGACCCGCAGCAATCATATCGAGCTTTATCTCTTTGGCATGCTTTTTTGGACTTTGGTATTACCAGGCGTTCTCGCGGGCACAGTAATTATGTTAAGAAAGGGTGTATTGGCTTACTCCTTGGTTACGCTATTGATTATAATAGCCATAGCCTACATTATTTTTTTCGGCGAATGGAGTACCAGACAACGGGTATTTATGATGCCTCTATTTCTGGCTTTATCAGCAATCGGCTGGACGCAAATCTGGCTGTTTGTATCTAAAAAGAAACAGAACAGCCATATTGAAAAAAATTAATCTCGATATCATTTCTCTTGATAAATTTTTAAATGCTGTGCGACGATCTCTCGGAGATCAAACGTAGTCTCGGCTAAGCGACGTCCAGCTACTCCCATTGCTTTTAATTGTTCTTCGTCATCTAATAAAACTTTAATCCCGTGAGCGAGCGCCTTCGCATCACAGACATCTACGAGTAAACCTGATACGCCCGGCTCGATGGCATCACGACATCCGGGCACATTAGTAGTTACCACGGCTCGGCCGCATGCAGCGGCTTCAACGAGTACTTTCGGGAGTCCCTCTCGATAAGAAGGCAATACAACGATATGAGCCTTTGGTAGTACAACATGCATATCAGTTCGTGCTCCCCACCACTCAATAACGCCCTCATTAAGCCACCCTTCAAGCTCCTCATGTTTCAAGCTGGTCGGATTACCTCCATCGACACCTCCAACCAAGACAAAACGAGCTGCTTTGTAACCTTTGAGTAGTCGAGCTGCGCTGATAAACTCGTAAACACCTTTATCTTTCAATAATCTTGCGGCCATCATCACTATGGGCGGAGTTTCAGGAAGAGGGTGTACAGTCCATGCAAGTAAATCGACTCCCGAACCTCGAATACGAACAATCTGGGAGTCGTCTATTTTTATATGGCGCTGTAAAACTGCCTGGTCATCACCATTTTGGAAGATTATCCTGACTTGTTTTCGTGATAATACAAGTCGATACAACGCCGACACGAGGAATCTACGCCCTCGCGCAATACACCCTGTGGCGGTGAAAACAAAACCCAGACCGGAAATCGCTGCGATCACTCGCGGGACACGGCTCATTCGTGCTGCCAACCCACCGATTAACACTGGCTTGATTGTCACTAAGTGCACAACAGAGGGAGCGACCGACCGAATCAATCGATACAGGCTAGCCAGGAGCTTCATAGCCTGTATCGGATTTGCGCTTTGGCGATCAAGTTTCAACGGATGAAGAGTTATCCCATGCTTCCGGATTTCCTCTTCCCTATCTGTAACCGCACAAGCAAGATGAACCTCAAATCCAGCCTCTTTAGCTGCCAACGCAAGTGGCAGCCGATGAGACAGAAAGAACCAATCAACATTGACAATAAAAAGTAAACGAGGCATTAGGGAAAATTCTTTTCTAGCCAAGCTTGGAACATGAGCACATCCCAGAGATGATAGGCCCAGTTTCGGCTACCGCTGAGATGCTCAGCCCACTTCTGTCGGATGGGTTCAGGATGCAGATATCCCTCCTGTCGTAGTCTCGACTCATCCAAAAGTGTTTCCGCCCACTCTCGCAGTGGACCTCGCAGCCAAGCGTCAATCGGAACACCAAAGCCCATCTTGGGGCGATCTATCAACGACTGAGGTACATGCCTATAAAGTACTTGGCGTAACGCCCACTTACCAACACCATCGCGTTGTTTGAGAGACTGCGGAAGTTGCCATGCAAACTCAACGACCCGGTGGTCGAGCATAGGAACTCGAGACTCAAGAGTGACGGCCATTGATGCGCGGTCGACCTTTGTCAGAATGTCATCCGGTAAATAAGTCAAAAGATCCAGAGCCATCATTCTTTCAACAGGATCCAGATCCTTCAACTCCGGCATATTTCCTGTCAGCAGCGTCTGCGGTTCATTACCTCCGATTACCAACTGAGCAGGATCTGACCAATGAGACACCAAGCCATGATAGAGGTGATCTATTGATGAACTGGCAAGGACACCAGCACCTTTGTGTAATTTGTCGCCAAAGCGGTGACGAAAAATTGGAGATGGTATCCAGCTTGTGAGTTTCGACCATGTGTCTGGCGACAGCGCCATAATAGAACTTGCCGCTGTACGTCGAACCGAAAGCGGCACTCTCGATAGCTTACCCCATGCTTTGGACGCTGCGGTATAACGCGTGTAGCCGCTAAAAAGCTCATCCCCCGCATCTCCTGAAAGAGAAACGGTCACATGCTGGCGGGCGAGTTGGGAAACCAGAAATGTTGGAATTTGAGACGAGTCGGAGAAGGGTTCATCATAGATGTCCGAAAGCAATGGAATTACTGACATTGCTTCTTGCGGTGTTATGTAAAGCTCGGTGTGATCGGTGGCCAAGTGTTTAGCAACCGCTGCTGCATGCTCAGCTTCATTGTAGTCTTTTTCATGGAAGCCGATCGTAAACGTCTTGACGGGACGGGTTGATTGCGACTGCATAAGTGCAACTACAGTGGAAGAGTCAATTCCACCAGATAAAAATGCACCTAGCGGCACGTCAGCCATCATCTGTTGAGCAACGGCCGACTTCAGTAGTGCCTCCAGTTCATTGACGGCATCTGTGGGAGATCTAGCTGCTTGACGAGACTCTGTACCTGCAATAACAGTTTCTAAGACCGACCAATATTCACGGATGCTCGGCACTGGTCGCTCTGCTGAAACAGTAAGTATCGAGCCAGGCTGAAGCTTATGAACGCCCTGATAAATCGAGTGTGGGGCGGGAATATAGTTATGTCGAAAATAGAGCGCTAGCGAGTTCCGGTCTACAGCGGCATGGAATGAAGGGTGTGCACGCAGAGCCTTGAGCTCCGAGCCGAAGAAAAAAACTGCATCATTGCCTTGTCCTTGCCAGCCATAATACAAAGGTTTTTCACCCAACCGATCTCTGGCTAGTACAAGTTCTTTTTTATCCAGGTCCCATAAAGCGATTGCAAACATACCAACGCATTGCTTCAAAGCTTGTTCAACACCCCATGCATCAAATGCGGCAAGAAGGGTTTCTGTATCGGAGTGACCCCGCCAAGCAGGCAAAAAGCCATTCTTTTCCAGTTGCCGCCGCAAATCAACATGGTTGTAGATCTCGCCGTTAAAAACCATGACATAACGGCCAGAAGTTGACGCCATTGGCTGATGGCCTGCTGGGGAAAGGTCAACAATAGCCAGGCGGCGGTGAGCCAAGCCCACACCGGCGCTGGGCTCGACCCAGACCCCATGATCATCCGGGCCTCGGTGGAGAATGGCATTTGCCATACGGGTACATTCATCAAGCAAAGAGACATCTGTCGACTGCCCGAGTCTCAACTGTCCAGCTATTCCGCACATGAGATTGACTACATCAGAAGTTATTTTTAGGCAGAACACCGTTATTGGCGCTACCGCGGTAGAGGTCTGTATAAGCCTGAAGACAAGCATCCATCGAAAACATGGCCTCTAAACGTTGGCGACCAGCCGCCCCCATTTGGGCACGGTCAGGACTGTACGCCACTGCCAACAGAGCGTCAGCGAGCTGGGCCGGTGCGTGAGGTGCAACGACAATACCGGTTGTGCCATGCAGAACTGCTTCCGCATTACCGCCGACGTCGGTGACGACCATGGGCAGTTTCGCTGCCATTCCTTCCAGGACCGCATTGGAAAAACCTTCCTCATGGGAACAAAGGACACCAATGTTAGAAGCATTAAGCAATTCAGGCACGTCCGGGCGGGATCCCAAAAATCGTATCTGCTCTTCAATGCCCAAGGTACCAGCCAACGCACGCAATGAAGCGCCGATACCATCGTCGCGGCCAACGCAGAGGCATACCCATGCATCTGGAAGGTGTTGCCGTATCTTTCCAAATGCCTCTATCAGATCAGAGTGCCCTTTGTAAGGAATAAGATTCGCAACAATTACGAAAACAAGCGCGTCTTCTGATATAGATAGCTCAGAGCGTACCGCGGCGGAACTTCCCAACTTAGCGAAACGCTCTAGGTTAACGCCATTGTAAATCAGCCGGACCTGTTCTCGCTTTACCCCCTCAGTCATGAGGTCCTCAACCACAGCCTCAGAATTGCCGCAAATCAGATCCATGCGGGGATGTAGCCAATGCTCCAGACGTCGAAAAAGACGATGCTTGGTTTGGTATAGGTTCAGACTTCTACGACTCATGATGCGGCGCGTTTTGGGACCAAAAATTGATGCCACGCCACCCACGATGTAAGCGGAGGGTAAAAAGAAATGAACAACGTCCGGTCGCTTGCGCCAGTACAGCCATAAAAGAGCGATTGTGGAGTAAAGAAGGCCTGTCCATGCGATTGCGCGCTTATTGGAAAAAATGCGATGGATCCAGTCTGGAAGCTTGACGCCGTGCACGGGAACACCACCCTCGATGAAGGCACTGGTCAGGGGACCACCAGTGGTGATGGTGAACACCTCGGGCTGAAACCCTCGCTTGCTCAGCGCTGTGGACACGCGTAGTAAATGCTGTTCGGCGCCACCAACTTCCATAGACCCGATCACGTAAAGCAGTTTCATATAAAGCCCTGAAGTCAAAAGACGGGGCTAGTTCAGGCAGTAGATAGCTACCCTCTGCCCCCCCAGTGGTTACCTCCGCGACTTGCCTATAACTGCGATGCAGTATGCATATCCACGGTTCTGAAGAAGCCTTAACACCGCTCTAGGCAGGAATCTGCGCAAGGCTCTGTGGATAGGAGTTGCGGCTAAATCTCCATACCCAAACTTTGAAACTACATCCATTCCCGCGTCTTGTACGATCGCAGCCAACTGGTTGATAGAGTAAATCCGCTCATCAGTTATTCCGCCACTGTAGGCCGTGTACTTTGTTGGAATCTGGATCACGACATATTTAGCGCATTTTGCCTGCTCTTCCAATAATCGAACAGTCACCTCCCTATCAAAATGCTCAAGCACGCCACAAGAGAACGCCAACTCAAACTGCCCTTCGACTCCCGAGAGATCAAAAGCATCAGCCACTTGAAACTCCGCGGCGGCTCCTAGGCGCTTGGCCTGCTGATTCGCCAGATCCACCAGCGATGGTTCGTTATCAATCCCCAAAACGCTGTAACCGAGAGAAGCTAGATACATATCGGACCACCCAGGTCCACAGCCAACATCCAGAATACGATCTGATGGTGCCGAAAATCGCTGAATCATGCCATATAGGACTTCATGAAACCCCCAGTGGGCGACTGCAGTTTTCAGCCAATCGGGATTAAATGCTCCATTGGAGTCGAAGTACTCGCGCCAGCGGTCAACCATTTCTATTCCTCGTTGATATAGCTTGTAAGATAGTTGAAGGCAAGCCCACGCCCCCTCCGCACATAATTGCTTTCTGTGTGCGGGAGTTTGGATAGGCAGCATGCCTCATCGACGTATTTAATCACCGCCGCAAAAAAAGGTAAGACACCCCACCAGATAATGTTCAATTTTAGGTGACTTTGTGTTTTAAAAGACAGGTGATGCATGCGTCCGAATACTTGCATTGGCCCATAAAAAACTTTTTTTGTATTAGTAGGACGACTGAAATCAATCATTAATGCGCACCTAAAATACGATGCGAGGTTGTCAACAGTTTGAAACCCAATACGACTACTATCGCCGGCGCCGCAGATAGAGCCAACGCGATAGCCTGCTCACCCATCGTATCCCTAAGTAGCATATAACTAACATAGACCGCCAATAAGCTAATGGCAGCCATGACTGACATCAGCTTGGGACGAGCCTGTGCTTGCCATAACTTCGCAAACACATTGCTTAAAATCGCGAAGCCAACCCCCAAGGTTAGCCAAAACCAAAGTTGAGTTACTTTGAATGCAGCTTCTGAGTCAAACTTTCCACCGAACAGCAATAACAACACCGGCTCACCAAGCAACCACACCATCAGAGCGCTGACCACACCTATAGTTAAGGATATAATCGAAGCTTGCCTTAGAAGTCGTCTTATACCAGACTGATCATTTTGAGCAATTAGGGTTGAAAAACGTGCAAGAATTAACGTTGAACTCGACATGACCAGAAGCTGAATCAGGGATGTATGAAGTCTGTAGGCGTATCCAAATGCAGAAACTACACCTTCACCGTAGGAGGCCGCCCATACTGGCGGAAGTGTGGAGATGACATTAGAAAAAAACACTCCAGGTAGGATCCATCCGCCAAGATACGCCATATCGCGACCATATCGGAACAGCTTTCTGCATTCAGGCAAACTACCAAAAATAGAAAATTCACTTTTGTACAACCCGAACATGCAGATAGCAAACTGTGCTAACAGGCCAATTACCGTACTTAAAACAAGACTAAGAAGACCATTTTCAGGCCAAATGAACAATATCAAACCACCAAGAATTCCATTAATAACCGGCGCGCCCGCAGCGTAAGCGAACTTTTCTCTCATGGCGAGAATATAACCAGTGCAGTCACACGCCATGCTCAGCGGAATAAGCAATGCAACAAACGGCAGACAGTACATATATGTATCGCGCACCGCCGTCTGATTTTGAGGTATCAACAGCTGGGTCAGTAATGGCGAGGCTACAACTACTAATGATGCCAGGACCGCCCCCAGCACCGCACACCCCCAAAACACTGAACGTTCAAATGCTCTGGTGGCAGTAACGTCTCCCTGAGCGTGCAGACGAGTGCGAACCGGAAAAAATCCCGTCTGGATAACGCCTGCTAACAGGCCAGAGATTAGCGTCGGTACTACTAATGATAAATTGTAGCCATCGAGCTCAACACTGACGCCAAACAGCCCGGCGGTAAACCACAATTTGAAAAAAGCGGCCAATTGCGAAAGGGCTGTGAGCAGCGAAATAACAGCGAGCTGACGCCTCATTTTGCAGGCCGCATGCAGCAATTACGCTCTTGATGCATTATTTACATACCAATCCAGTGCTTCGCTTATACCTTCACCAAGCCGATGACTGGGCTGATAGCCCAACAACGTTGACGCTTTGGTGATATCTGCCAAGGAATGCAATACGTCTCCCGCACGAAAATCTCGATACACGGGCTGCACATCTTTCAAGTGATCCCTAGAGACCGACAAGCCGTCTCTGATCAGCTCGAACAAATCGTTGAGCGAAGTTCTATCTCCTACCGCGACGTTGTAAATCTGATTTAACGCTTCAGGAGCAGTTGTTGTGGCCGCCAGAAGATTGGCCTGAACAGTATTGGATATGAAGCAAAAGTCGCGGCTTGTATTGCCATCGCCATTGATATAAACCGGTTCACCCTGCAACAGAGATGAAGTCCACTTGGGGATCACCGCAGCGTAAGCACCGTTTGGATCCTGACGAGGCCCAAACACATTGAAATAACGCAATCCAATGGTCATGAAACCGTATGTGCGTGCAAAGTTTTCTGCGTAGAGTTCGTTTACGTACTTTGTCACAGCATAAGGACTTAGCGGGCGACCAATTTTATCCTCTACTTTGGGCAGTCCTGGATGGTCACCATAGGTACTGCTACTGGCTGCGTAAGTGAAGCTCTTCACGCCAGCATCGCGTGAAGCAACCAGCATGTTCAAAAAGCCAGTAATGTTAGCTGCATTAGTTGCGATTGGATCCGCAATACTGCGAGGCACGCTGCCTAACGCAGCTTGATGCAACACGTGACTGACCGATTGATCATCACTCCATCGCATTGCACGGTGGCAGTCTTCTAGAGAGCAAATATCACCTTCAATGAAATGAAAATTATCCCATTGTTCTGGGGAGATCAGTGATCGTAACTCTTCGAGATTATGACGATGTCCGGTCGCAAAATTATCCAGTCCGACCACTCGCTGATCAAGCCGGAGAAGTGTTTCAAGCAGGTTACTTCCGATGAATCCGGCCACACCTGTGATCAACCAGGTTCGCGGCTGCTTCGGCAAATCTCTCAGCAGATCTTTGTACGTACTCAATGAATTTCTCCTGTCACAACCGGCCGTCTGCGGCACCCATGGGAAGAATGCCTTTCACATCAAAAAGCACCGCGTCTGGTTCGCCATAGGCTTTAATACCCTCTTCGCCAAGAGCCACGAACTCCTCGTGTCCCACAGCGAGGATGATACCAGCGTACCCCCCGGTTTCAGGCTTATCACGCAGGCATTGCAGGCCGTACTCGTCGAACGCTTCGCCAACATCAATCCAGGGATCATAAACATCAACATTACAGTTGTAGCCTTTCAAGGCCTTGACGATGTCTACAACTTTGGTGTTTCGTACATCGGGACAGTTCTCCTTGAATGTCAGGCCCAAGACGAGCACTCGACTCCCAAGAACAGGTTTGCCCTTGCGCAACATCAACTTCACTGTACTGTCGGCTACATGACCAGCCATGCTGTCATTGATACGACGACCAGCAAGAATAACCTCAGGGTGATAGCCAACTTCCTGAGCCTTGTGCGTCAGATAGTAAGGATCGACACCAATGCAGTGTCCACCTACCAAACCTGGACGGAAAGGCAAGAAATTCCATTTTGTGCCAGCAGCCTGCAGGACTTCGAGGGTATCAATACCCAGATGATGAAAAATCAAACTCAGCTCATTCATCAACGCAATGTTTAAATCACGCTGAGTATTTTCGATCACCTTGGCAGCTTCTGCGACTTTAATACTACTCGCCATGTAAGTACCGGCAGTCACAATCTCACCATAGAGTTTGTCTACCGCTACCGCAGCCTCAGGTGTACTGCCACTGGTTACCTTTTTTATGGTAGGCAGACGATGCTCTTTATCTCCAGGGTTGATGCGCTCAGGGCTGTAGCCGCAAAAAAAATCGCTGTTGAATTTTAGGTTGCTGAGCCGCTCAAGGATAGGTACGCATATTTCTTCGGTAGCACCAGGGAAAACTGTCGACTCATAAATAACGACATCACCGACCTTCAAAACTTTTCCAACCGTCTCACTTGCCTTGATGAGTGGGGTCATGTCCGGTCGGTTGGCGTTATCCACAGGGGTGGGCACGGTCACAATGTATATCTGCGCTGCGTACAGATCTGAAGCATCCGCACTGAACTGAAGATGCGACGCCTCCTTAAGCTCATCACTGCTGCACTCAAGGGTGTGATCGCTTCCGCCTTGGAGCTCAGTGATTCGGGCTTGATGGATGTCAAAGCCGATCACTGGACGCTTTTTGCCAAACTCGACAGCCAACGGCAATCCGACATAGCCTAAACCGATAATTGCAATTGTTTTGCTGTTTAAGTCCATTACTTCTAACGCCCTTCAAGAATAATCAACGATGCCATCAGAGTCATACCGGGCAACGCGCTGATGCGGGGTCCGGATGAGCAATGCCACTGCGGCAAGAGGTGCGACTGCAATCGGGTCGCAGTAGGTGTTCGCTGCCCAGCTCAGCTTTCCGGCAGCATCTGAAGCTCCTTCGGCACAATTCCTGACTTCGCAAACGCCTTGCCCCACTCGCCCAAACGCTTAATAAGCTTGCCGTAAATGTTGATGAGCTGCTTATTTAGTGATCACGAATACTGCCACAAACTGATGTTTTTGAGAAGTTTTTTTAGCTTCACGCAGTCGTTTATGTCGTGCCAACCAAGGTAGAGATACAACCCTCCCGTGCCGTTCGCAATATACTGAAAGACATTGAAGCAAAGTTTTGCGCTGCCCGTGAGACTCATATTTATAATTAGTCGCTATCAAGCTTAAGCCCGATAAAAAAAATAACAAGAGGACCACCAATCGCTTGACTCATATTGTTCGAGCAGCGCTGACACCTGACTCAATAAACCCTCCAAAAAAATAAAAAAGTGACAGATGAGCCAAGAACAATAAAAAACTAAATCATCTAGAACTCAAAGCCCCCGCACTGACGATAGAATAGGCTTTCAAGCCCTACTGAGGATATAGGGCTACGAGTTAATTACAAAAGATCAGAATTAAACTGATACTAGAACAAGTGAGAAGCAAGGTGAGCCGCATAATATGAAGACCAACCTGGATAAAGCCTTCCTCTATCACGCGGGCAAAATCAACTGTAAAAACAAGGCGCCGAGAATCCCTGGCACTAGCGGCGCTTACTTAAGCACCAGCTATTGATCGACGCGTTTCTCTAAATAGATCCAGTCGACGATCCCGCCCTCCGGAGTATACCCCACCACCATCTCACGCAGAACTTGCCGAACCAAGAGATAATCGTCTTTAGCAACAGCATCCAACAAAGACTCCAATTTGCACTTCAGGATTTCCCAAGGCATATAGTCTTCTTGTGCGGTCATTATCATTGGATGGCGGGTAGAAACAACGTTATCGCCGATCAAGAGCTCTTCGTAAAGTTTCTCTCCTGGACGCAGCCCCGTGAATTCAATAGCAATATCGCCTTGGGCATTCTTATCAGAACGGATGCTCAATCCGGATAAATTAATCATCCGCTCTGCCAGCTCAATTATTCTGACAGGTGCACCCATATCCAGTACGAATACATCTCCGCCCTGCCCCATAGAACCAGCCTGAATCACTAACTGGGCAGCCTCCGGAATCGTCATGAAATAACGGGTGATATTTGGATGAGTTACTGTCAGGGGTCCACCACTTTTAATTTGCCGATGAAAAAGTGGGATGACGGAGCCCGATGAGCCTAACACGTTACCGAACCGCACCATGGTAAACCTGGTTTTGTTGACGTGAGAGACGTTGTTGCTGCCGCGAAAAAGTATTGGAGCCACTTCATGACTCAATGCCTGCAAAATCATTTCAGCCAGGCGCTTGGTACTACCCATGACATTGGTCGGACGAACAGCTTTATCCGTTGATATCAATACGAAATTGGCCACGCCCACTTGCAATGCTGCTTGCGCAGTATGCAAGGTACCCATAACATTATTGAGTACGCCCTCTGCGCTATTGTGCTCAACCATCGGAACATGCTTATAGGCTGCAGCATGATAGACAGTGTCCACATTCCAGGTACGCATGACGTCAACTAATTTATCGAAATAACGCACCGACCCCAGGATAGGCAACAAAACCAACTCCAGCGAATCTCTTTCAACCCGCTGCTCTAACTCACTGTGTATGCTGTACAAACTGAACTCACTATGCTCAAACAACAATAGCTTGGCTGGCTTCAGCGAGATAATTTGACGGCATAGCTCGGAACCTATAGACCCCCCAGCACCGGTAACCATCACCGTTTTTCCAGTGATACAACGCTCCAGCAGATCATCTTGAGCGGGCACAGAATCCCTGCCCAGAAGATCGCCAATGTCGACTTCCTGAATATCATCTACCCTGACCCTGCCACTGGCCAGATCCATGAATCCGGGCACGCTGCGTACATGCAACGGATAACCTTCGAGATACTCCAGTATCTCTCTGCGACGGGCACGAGTAGCGGACGGCACAGCCAGAAGAATTTCTTCGGCACCTGTGGAATCTATCATTTGCTGGATATGTCTAGGCTTATAGACTTGCAGGCCGGCAATAGTACGTCTGCTAAGATTTTCATCATCATCAATAAACGCCACTGGACGCATCAAGCGTCCCATGCGCAAGGCCGCAACCAACTGATTCCCTGCTGCTCCGGCACCATAAATCGCTACTTTAGGTAAACCATCATTTCTTGATGCAAACGGCACATGCTGGGTCGCCATGAACCAGTCACCGAGAAAATACTGACGCATCAGCAATCGTAACCCCCCGATCATAACCAGGCTCAACCACCAGTAGTTGAAGACTATTGAACGAGGCACAACCACTTTATGGTCGCTATACCAATATACGAAGAGCGCCAATAGCAAAGCTGACAGACTGACCGCTTTACCTATAGCGATCAGCGCATCATTACCGAAGAACCTCATTACGGCGCGGTACATACCAAAACGGATAAAAATCGGAATCGTCAGTACTGGCGCAGTAGCAAACAACCACAGATGATTGGAAATCGGCAGGTATGCGGCGTCAACACCCAGCCGCACGACGAAAGCCAGTACCAAAGCAATCCAGATCAGGGCAATGTCTGCGCCAACCTGCACGATTCTTTTATTCCTGCGCGAAAGGCCCAGCATTCGCGAACGTAACGTCATCATCATCCCTCTACTTACGGCTGACCCCATACGCATAGAATCATTGAAAACCGGTCACGCAGCAATTTTTCTTACAAAGCATGAGCGGGTTATTCCGCGGCTCCTGCGTTGAACCGGAATGCCAACAGTATCAACGGCGTGTAGGCAACGAGCAGTCCAACAGTACCATCAATTACCCCGACTCCTACCGCTAGCGCCCAAGGCAGCAACCACAAGGCGTTTATAGCAGCAACCGCTGCAGTGACGGTCAGGTGGCTGCCGAAACGACGTGACGCAAATTGATAAGCGTGAGAGCGATGTGCTTCGTAAACTTTTTCTCGACGCAACAAACGGCGCATCAGCGTTGTGGTGGAATCAACGATGAACACCCCCAACAGGATCAACCAACTCCAAAGCAATAACGGCTCGGCCCAAGCAGCCTGCAACGCAAGCAGCGCCAGCATAATGCCTAAAAACCCACTTCCTGCGTCCCCCATGAAAATACGCGCGGGAGGGAAATTCCAGAACAAAAATCCGGAAACTGCCGCCGCTAACAATAATGGCAGGGCAATCAAAGCTTCGTGATTGGAAAATATATATACCAGACAAGCACCCAAGCAAACGCAGACAGCCTCAACGCTGGCGATACCATCGATGCCGTCCATGAAGTTGTATAGGTTGAGCATCCACACCAGATAAACCGCCGCCGCGATGCCAGCAGCCCACCCCAGATTCAGTTCATAGCCAAAAAAAATCAACTGCGGCACACCACCCAGCCAGTAGAGCCCCCAAGCAGCTGCAGCAAAATGGCCAAGCAGCCGCCAGCGGGCGGCGACATGCCCATGATCGTCCATAAAGCCTATTATCGCGATCAGACCACCAGAACCTGCTAACCCAAGCATCAAATTAGAGTCGATCAACCCCGTACCTGTTAAGACAGCTATCGCTGCCAGGAACGAAAAAACAATAGCGACCCCACCACCTCGCGGCGTTGGTACCGTATGGGAACTGCGGTCATTTGGGACATCGATAATGCTTTTCGCTAAAGCATACTTGCGAAGAGCCGCTGTCATCAGCAACGAAACCAGAGTTATCAATAAAACAAACCACCAGTAATTCATTTTCTTCCCTGTTCTTGATAATGGAGTGCAGTCATCGATAAAGCATGATCAAGCTTGACCCCCGGCGTCCAGCCCAGCAGTAGACGGTTTTTTTCGATATCTACTTGCAATGACCCACATATACGTCTAGAGAGTGCTCGCTTACCAAGTAAGATCGCAGTCAACTCAAGTAAAACTGACGGCACAGGCACCAGGCGTGTCCTTTTACCCAGCGCATGTCCCATGCGCTGTAGCAGCACGGTCGTTGACAAGTCCTCGCCATCGCTAACCAGAAAAGTTTGATTTGCAGCGGCAGGGTGAGTAATACAAACGTTGATCAGATCAACGAGGTTATCCAAAGACACCAGACTGCGTCGGTTTTTAATCGCACCAAAGGGGAGTGGAACCCCCCTGTCTAACCAACGCATCATTGAAAGGAAATTCGCCCGCACCCCCGGCCCATAAACCAGCACAGGGCGGATGATGACTACCTCCATCCCGGTTTGGCCGGCAAGAGACCTCAAACCCTGCTCGGCTTCCATCTTGGAAATACCATAAGGGTCTACAGGGGCCGGGGGGTCATCTGCGCGATAGGGCCGTCCCATTGAGGTACCCTCACCGTTAACCTTGATAGAACTGACAAAGATGAAGCGCTTTACTCCAGCGGCTGCCGCTTGTCGGGCAAGATTCAGAGTCCCCTGGACGTTCACCCGGCGAAAAGCAGCAAGCGGATCAAGATCCGTCTCGGCCATCACATGAACGCGCGCGGCTGAATGAATAACGATTTGAACCCCATCAAGACAGTCTCGCCATTCCGTTTTCTCATCCAGGCTGACAATTCGACCTAGCCTGGCCCGTGGGTCAACCTGCGCAGAAGATCCACGTACAACGGCGATTACCTCAGACCCTTGATCAATAAGGCTAGAAAGCAGCGCTTTCCCGACAAAGCCAGTCGCGCCGGTTAGCAAAATAGGGCAAGTCATCATTGATTCTTACTTCGGTAATTAACGAGGCGAAAAGCATCTCAGAGACAGCTCAAGGGTTAATCCCCCCAGAACGAATATAACTCGCTTCCGGATGAACAATCCGGAGCTCGACCTATCCATAAACTGTGCTGAATATGAGCTACCTAATCGCGCCCAACTCAAAAATTAGTCATCTTAACACCGACCCTATCTCGAGGCTGAAAACAAGTCATAACTATCCCATCTGTGCTGGAGCTTGATGCAGTGCCATGAACGTAACAGCAGCAGCCAGACTCAACCGGGCACCATCAAATCCAAGACACAACCTCTTTCCATATAATTCGCACCCAAAATACTAGCCAAGCTACGTTTCGCCCGCTCCTCACCGTGAACCAGCAATATCTTCGAAGGTAATTCCCCCATCCCCATCACAAAGTCCACCAACCCCGCCTGATCCGCATGAGCCGAATAACCACCTACCGTGGCGACCTTCGCTTTGATCTCATACATCTCTCCATCCAGATCAATTTTCACAAAGCCTTCGGCACCCTCGCTGGCCTGGATAACCGCGCCAGGCGTGCCTTTGGCCTGATATCCGGTGAACACCACTTCATGACGCGGATCGCCCAGCATGGCCTTGAGATAGTTAACAATGCGCCCGCTGGAGCACATACCGTTCCCAGCGATCACGATCGCGGGACGGCCAGTGCTTTTGAGGTAATTGACCACCTGCTGATGCTGTTGGTGGTTGTCGATGCTAATGAGCTGACGGAATTGAAGCGGGCTGCGATGCTCGGCGAGCCTCTGCTGCGCACCTTCGTTCCAGTACGCACTAAGATCGCGATAGGCTTGCGTGAATTTCGCTGCCAATGGCGAGTCCAGGATTACTGGAAGCTGCGGCCAGTCGACAGGTGATAGCGGGGCTTCACAACCCTCCTCGTGGCCCTCTGCAAGCAGTAAGGCTTTGCGATGCAGAATGTCCTCGATCTCAAACAGCAACTCCTGCGTCCGTCCGATGCTGAACGCCGGAATCAATACCGTCCCACGGTCGGCTAATGCGCGGTCTATTACCTGCTCAAGCCGCTGCTGCCGCGTTGATCGGTCAGGATGCAAACGATCGCCATAGGTGCTCTCCAGCACCAGAATATCCGCCCTTTCTGGCGAACGTGGCGCTCGCAATAAAGGATTCTGTGGCGAGCCAATATCGCCGGAAAACACTACACGCTGATCTCTATCCTGCTGGGGGTAACCAACATCGCACTCGACGCAAGCCGAACCCAAAAGGTGCCCGGCACGCTGCAGCCTAATCCGGCATGTGATGTCGTCATCGACAATCAGATCATGCCATTGCTCAAAAGGGACTGGCAGGATCGCTTTGCGGATATGGCGAAGATATTGATCAATCTCATCAGACTCAAAAACACCTGCAACTTTCAAGACATCTTCCAGCACCAGCGGAAGCAAAACGGCAGAAGGCTCACTACACAGGATCGGGCCCCTGTAGCCAGCAGCGATAAGATCAGGAATGCGTCCAACATGATCCAGATGAACATGGGTCACCAGGAGTGCGGCAATACCTGCAATGGGAAAGTCGATCTGCGAGCCGCAGGCAGATTTAGCTTCAGGCCCTGAATGCAAGCCGCAATCGACCAGCAGACTGCGCTGAGAATCAAGATGAAGCTGGTGGCAGGAGCCGGTGACGCCTTGAACAGCGCCATGATGGGAAATGAAGGGGTATGAGATGCGCACCTGCTCGCTCCATGGTGTTTTTGAGGGGCGTCATTACCCCATAAAAAACCACGGATGAATCTAGGACGCTTCCATCAGCGCTGTACGAAATGTCCGAAAAATATCGAGCAGCGGCAACACAGCCACACAAACACTAAATGGTAGACCTGCGCATACGACGCTTGGAGCGCATTGCGACATAAGCCCCCAACACTGGCCCGACGCCCAGCCCCAACAGTAAGGCCGCCAGGACAGGTATAGCTAACGGAACAGCAGGAGCAGACCAACCAAACAACACCAGGGCCACTGACTGTTGATTCTCTAAAACAAAAAACACCACAACCGCAGCAATTGCCAGGAGCAACAATGCAAACAGCATACGCTTCAGGTTATGCATCAATACCTTCCCCCAGAGCAGTTAATCGTCATGCTCTTCATCTTCATTGACGCGGTCTCGCAGCTCTTTCCCCGGCTTGAAATGAGGAACAAATTTGCCATCGAGACTCACCGACTGACCCGTCTTTGGGTTGCGACCTACACGCGGCGCTCGGTAATGCAGTGAAAAGCTGCCGAAGCCACGGATTTCAATCCGATCCCCTGTCGCCAGACACTGGGACATTTGCTCAAGCATAGTCTTGATAGCCAGCTCGACATCCTTGGATGAGAGCAGCCCTTGATGGGTGACAATTCGTTCGATCAACTCCGACTTCGTCATATTTTTCCCTTCTTTTTCAAGCAGCTAGATAAGCGCTCCGAAGGTTTTAGCATGGTCGGATGAATTTGAATAGCCCGAGTATTGACTTATGTGAGTTGGTCACAAACGAGGGATATTAGTCAGCGAGCGCCAGGCCGCGAAATACAAGTGATACGGCCCGGATTTGCCTTTGAGCTTTGTGCGATCGCTGCTGCCTGAATCCAGTACGCCCTGAAAGCGAAGCGCAGGCATCGCAGTTCAGCCTCGCTCCTACAGGCTGGTCGTGATTTTAAAATCATCAGGACCCCGTGGGACCGAATTTATTCGGGGAGGCGGTATTTCAGACCATACATCGGCTGCGGATGTACCTGCCTATTCGCGAATGAATTCGCTCCCACCAGGAATGAATTTGCGAGCCAACATAGGCCACGCAAACTAAGATGGAGAGCCTCCCTGTCAAATCGCGCCCACAAAAAAGGGCGACCGAAGTCGCCCTTTTTCTAATGGTTAAGCAGAACTTAGTTCTGTTTTTCCATTTGAGCACGCAACAGGTCACCAAGAGTGGTAGGACCAGTGTTTTCTGCGGTCTCAGGCTTGCTACGCAGGCTTTGGATCGCTTCTTTCTCGTCTTCAACGTCTTTCGACTTGATGGACAAGCTGATCACGCGGCTCTTGCGGTCAACGCTGATGATCTTGGCTTCGATCTCTTCGCCTTCTTTCAGAACGTTACGCGCGTCTTCAACGCGGTCACGGCTGATTTCGGAGGCTTTCAGGGAAGCTTCGATGTCGTCGGCCAGAGTGATGATGGCGCCTTTAGCGTCAACTTCTTTAACGATACCGCGAACGATTGCGCCTTTGTCATTGACAGTGACGTACTCGGAGAACGGATCGCTTTCCAGCTGCTTGATACCCAGGGAGATGCGCTCACGCTCTGGATCAACAGACAGGATCACGGTGTCGAGCTCGTCGCCCTTCTTGAAGCGACGTACGGCTTCTTCGCCCACTTCGTTCCAGGAGATGTCGGACAGGTGAACCAGGCCGTCGATGCCGCCGTCCAGACCAATGAAGATACCGAAATCGGTGATCGACTTGATGGTGCCGGAGATTTTATCGCCCTTGTTGAACTGGCCAGAGAAATCTTCCCATGGGTTAGATTTGCACTGCTTGATGCCGAGGGAGATACGACGACGCTCTTCGTCGATGTCCAGAACCATAACTTCCACTTCGTCGCCGACTTGTACGACTTTCGAAGGGTGGATGTTTTTGTTGGTCCAGTCCATTTCGGAAACGTGTACCAGGCCTTCCACGCCTTCTTCCAGCTCTGCGAAGCAGCCGTAGTCGGTCAGGTTGGTAACACGCGCAGTTACGCGAGTGCTTTCCGGGTAACGAGCCTTGATAGCAACCCATGGGTCTTCGCCCAGCTGCTTCAGACCCAGGGAAACACGATTGCGCTCGCGATCGTACTTCAGCACTTTTACATCGATCTCATCGCCAACATTGACGATTTCCGATGGATGCTTGATGCGCTTCCAGGCCATGTCGGTGATGTGCAGCAGGCCATCGACGCCACCCAGATCGACGAATGCGCCGTAATCGGTGAGGTTCTTGACGATACCTTTGACTTGTTGACCTTCCTGCAGGGACTCGAGCAGAGCTTCGCGCTCGGCACTGTTCTCGGCTTCCAGCACGCTGCGACGCGAAACAACAACGTTGTTGCGCTTCTGGTCCAGCTTGATGACCTTGAACTCGAGCTCTTTGCCTTCCAGGTGAGTCGTGTCGCGCACTGGGCGGACGTCGACCAAAGAACCAGGCAGGAACGCACGGATGCCGTTAACGTCGACAGTGAAGCCGCCTTTAACCTTACCGTTGATAACGCCCTTGACCACTTCTTCAGCTGCGAAAGCCGCTTCCAGAACAATCCAGCACTCGGCACGCTTGGCTTTTTCGCGGGACAGCTTGGTTTCGCCAAAGCCGTCTTCTACCGCGTCCAGAGCAACGTGAACTTCGTCGCCGATCTTGATGGTCAGATCGCCAGCGTCGTTGTGGAACTGTTCCAGCGGGATCAGGCCTTCAGATTTCAGACCGGCGTGAACCGTCACCCAGCCTGCCTGGTAATCGATATCAACGATGATAGCGGTGATGATCGAACCGGCCTGAAGGTTGAGGGTCTTTAGGCTTTCTTCAAAAAGTTCTGCAAAGCTTTCGCTCATTTTAATTCCTGTTGATCAAGGGCGAAGGATACGCCCATCTGCCACGTTCCAGACAACGTGGGTTACGTTCAAGTAAAAGAAAGCCTGCGGGACTATTTCTGGTCTCCCACATGCTTCTTTGTCACCCGGCGATATCGCGAAGCGCGATTTCACTCAGAATGCGTTCCAGCACCTGCTCGATGGACAACTCGGTGGAATCCAGCTGAATAGCGTCATGCGCTGGCTTGAGCGGGGCTACCGCTCGCTGGGTGTCACGCTCGTCGCGCGCACTTATCTCATCTAGCAGACTCGACAGACTAACATCATCGCCCTTGGCCTTCAACTGCAAGTAACGTCGACGGGCACGTTCCTCGGCGCTGGCGGTCAGGAAAATCTTCAGCGGAGCGTCCGGAAACACGACGGTTCCCATGTCGCGACCGTCTGCGACAAGGCCTGGCTCTTCCTGAAAAGCACGCTGGCGTTGCAGCAATGCATCACGCACCGCAGGCAATGAAGCCACCTGCGAAGCGCCGCTGCCGACCTGCTCATTGCGAATGGAGTGAGTGACGTCCTCACCTTCCAGAATGATCCGCTGCTCCTGCCCTGCCGTTCCGCTTACGAACTGCACATCCAGATGCGCAGCCAGCAGCTTCAAGGCCTCTTCGTTGGTCAGGTCGACGCCGTGGTTGCGGGCGGCGAACGCCAGCAAGCGATACAGCGCGCCGGAATCGAGCAGGCTCCAGCCGAGGCGTTTAGCCAGCAGCCCTGCAACTGTGCCCTTCCCGGAACCGCTAGGTCCATCAATGGTAATTACCGGTGCTTGAATTTTCACAACTGCCCCTCTTGCGCTACACGCATGCCGACTTGAGCGCTAAGCGCGAGAAAATTTGGGAACGACGTAGCGACGTTCGCACAATCATGGATCTGAATCGGCGCTGCTGCACGCAGCGCCGCAACACTGAAAGCCATGGCGATACGATGATCGCCTTGAGCATTAACCACACCACCACCTATCTGACCGCCATCAATGATAATGCCGTCCGGGGTGGGCTCGACACTGATGCCCAGAGTTAACAGACCGTCGGCCATGGCTTGAATACGGTCCGACTCTTTGACGCGCAACTCTTGAGCCCCCCGCAACACCGTACGACCCTGCGCACAGGCGGCGGCCACGAAGATCACCGGGAACTCGTCAATGGCCAGCGGCACCAGCGCCTCCGGGATCTCGATACCCTTGAGTGACGCTGAACGCACACGTACATCAGCCACTGGCTCGCCACCCGCCTCGCGCTGATTCTCCAACGTAATGTCGGCTCCCATTAGACGCAGGATGTCGATGACACCCGTGCGCGTGGGGTTGATGCCGACGTGTTCGAGCACCAGGTCGGAGCCTTCGGCGATGGACGCGGCCACCATAAAGAATGCAGCAGACGAAATGTCGGCAGGCACTTCAATACGCGCAGCGGTCAATCCAGAGCCAGACTTCACGGAAACTTTCGCCCCATCGACCGTCACCGGGTGACCGAAGCCACGCAGCATACGCTCCGTATGATCCCGGGTCGGCGCAGGCTCGATCACTGTCGTAGTGCCCTGCCCGTAAAGGCCGGCCAACAACAACGAAGATTTGACCTGAGCACTGGCGATTGGCATTTCATAGGTCAGGCCATTGAGCGTTTGCCCGCCTTTGATCTTCAAAGGCGGACGCCCTTCCGCAGCGGTTTCAATCACTGCGCCCATCGCCCGCAACGGCTCTGCTACTCGCCCCATCGGACGTCGTGAGAGCGAAGCATCGCCGGTCAATGTGCTGTCGAAACTCTGCGCAGCCAGCAACCCGGCCAGCAAGCGCATGGACGTGCCGGAGTTGCCCAGATAAATCGGCCCAGGCGCAGATTTGAGCCCATTAAGCCCGACGCCATGGATCGTCAGGCGACCATGATGCGGGCCTTCGATCACGACCCCCATGTCACGGAACGCCTGCAGCGTTGCCAGCGCATCTTCACCTTCAAGAAAGCCTTCAACTTCCGTAACACCCTCAGCCAGAGAGCCGAGCATGATGGAGCGATGAGAGATGGATTTGTCACCCGGCACACGTACGCGACCCGAAACGCTACCGCCAGGACTGGCGATAAATACCAGATCCTCAGCTTCGACGGGCTCTACGTAAGCACGCTGGGCAAGGATCTTGCCGAAATGCTCACGGGCCATTCGCGCACGGGTGAACACACCTAATAACTGATGACCATCACCCGCGACCATTGCGTCACGCAGCGCATCAAGATCCGTTCGAAAGGTATCCAGCGTGCGCAGCACAGCCTCACGGTTGGCCAGAAAGATGTCATGCCACATCACCGGATCGCTGCCCGCAATCCGCGTGAAATCGCGAAAGCCACCGGCTGCGTATCTGAAGATGTCGAGGTTTTCGTTACGTTTGGCCAACGAATCCACCAGACCAAACGCCAATAGATGAGGCAAATGACTGGTTGCCGCCAGCACCTCATCGTGACGTTCGACCTCCATGTGTTCCACGTCAGCACCCAGTTCGGACCAGAGTCGATCGACCACCGCCAGAGCTTCAGGATCAGTCTCGGGCAATGGAGTAAGGATTACTTTGTGTCGTTTGAACAACTGCGCATTGGAAGCTTCCACGCCGCTCTGTTCGGAGCCAGCAATTGGATGCCCAGGCACGAACCTCGGTGGCATTGCGCCGAACGCCAGACGCGCAGCTCGAACCACATTGCCTTTGGCACTGCCAACATCGGTCAGCACTGCGTCGCCCAGGTCAAAGGTCGCCAGCAACGCCAGGACTTTTTCCATCGCGAGAATCGGCACAGCGAGCTGAATCACGTCAGCATCACGGCACGCCACAGCCAGATCCGCTTCACAGCGATCTACAACGCCCAGCTCCACAGCCAGCTTGCGTGACTGGGGGTCGAGATCAACGCCGACCACCTCACCACACACGCCACTTTCACGAATGCCTTTGGCAAAAGACCCGCCGATCAGGCCAAGCCCGACGACCACCAAGCGCCGAATCATAGGTGGGTTTGGTTTCACTGAGATGACATCAATCACGCGCCAGAACCCTGGCCAATGCCTCGAGGAAACGAGTGTTTTCTTCCAACAAACCGATACTCACACGCAGATGATTGGGCATACCGTAGCCAGCGACGGGGCGAACAATCACACCTTCGCGCAGCAAACCTTGATAAACCGGACCGCTGTCACGTCCCAGGTCTACCGCAATGAAATTACCTTTGGAGGGAATCCAGCTCAGCCCGAGCAAGCGCAAACCGCCCTCAAGCTGCTCCATGCCGACTTCATTCAACTGGCGACTTTTAGTCAGGTATTCAGCGTCATCCAGCGCCGCGCATGCTGCGGCCAAAGCTAGGCTGTTGACGTTGAACGGCTGCCGAACGCGGTTCAGCACGTCTGCCACGGCAGGAGACGACAAGCCGTAACCCACACGCAATGACGCCAGGCCATAGGCCTTGGAGAATGTGCGCGACACCAGCAGGTTCGGGTACTCAGCCAGATAATCGAGGCCATCGGGCAGATCGCCACCTTGGGCGTATTCGATATAGGCTTCGTCCAGCACTACCAGCACGTGCTCAGGGACAGCGGCAAGAAAGCGGCTCAATGCATCCGGCCCAAACCAGGTACCGGTCGGGTTGTTCGGATTGGCGATGAACACGACGCGAGTATCGGCATCAATCGCCGCCAGCATTGCAGGCAGATCATGTCCCCACTCTTTGGCGGGCGTGACGCGAGCTGTAGCGCCGATAGCCTGGGTAACAATGGGATAAACCGCAAAAGCGAATTCGCTGAATACCGCGTTCAGGCCGGGAGCCAGATAAGCACGGGCGACCAGTTCAAGAATGTCATTGGAGCCGTTGCCCAGCGTCACTTGATCGACCTGCACACCACAACGTTCTGCAAGGCGCTTTTTCAGCTCGAAGCCATTGCCGTCCGGGTAGCGCGTCAGTTCGGCCAATTCGTCGCGAATCGCAGCCAGCGCCTTCGGGCCGGGGCCCAACGGGTTTTCGTTGCTCGCCAGCTTGATGATTTTTGCGGGATCGATGCCCAGCTCTCGTGCCAGCTCGTTCACAGGCTTACCCGGAACATAAGGCGAAAGTTTTTGCACACCTGGCTGAGCCAGTGCGAGGAAGTCGCCAGTCATGTGTCGCTACCTCCTATCAACAAGATGCAAATCACTGAATTGAAATGCATTTCTGTAGGAGTGAGCTTGCTCGCGATAGCGTCAGTTCAGACGACAAATTCGTCGACCAGGATACCGAATCGCGAGCAAGCTCACTCCTACAGTTCAAATGTTTGCAATAAGACAGCGCCGCGTCAGGAACGCGAGCCAATAAGTAATTCTGTAGCTGCTCTTTTAAAGAACCGCTTTCGGGTATGAACCCAGCACCTTGAGCGCCACTGCTTCCTGACTGATGCGCTCCAGCACCGCTTTGACCAATGGATCGCGATGGTGGCCAACGAAGTCGATGAAGAATACGTAGGTCCATTTACCGCTGCGCGACGGACGGGTCTCGATACGCGTCAGGTCCAGGCCGTTCTCATGGAATGGCACCAGCAACTCGTGCAGAGCGCCCGGCTTGTTGCTCATGGATACGATGATCGAGGTCTTGTCGTCGCCAGTGGGCGGGACTTCCTGGCTACCGATGATCAGGAACCGGGTGGAGTTGTCCGGACGGTCTTCGATTTTTTCAGCGATGCGCGTCAAACCGTACAGGTTTGCACTCATGTCACCGGCAATCGCTGCAGAATTCCACTCGCCTTTGACCCGCTTGGCGGCTTCGGCGTTGCTCGCGACGGCGATCCGCTCGACATTCGGGTAATGCGCATCCAGCCACTTACGGCACTGGGCCAGCGACTGAGCGTGGGAATAAATGCGGCTGATGCTTTCAGTCTTGGTGTTTTCACCAATCAGCAGGTGATGGTGGATGCGCAGCTCAACTTCACCACAGATCACCATGTCATGCTCAAGGAAGCTGTCCAGCGTGTGATTGACCGCGCCCTCAGTGGAGTTTTCCACCGGCACGACGCCAAAGTTCACCGCACCGGCTGCCACTTCACGGAATACTTCATCAATCGCAGCCATGGGCAGACTGATAACTGCGTTACCAAAATGCTTGATCGCTGCAGCCTGAGTGAACGTCCCTTCTGGACCGAGGTAAGCAACCTTCAGCGGCTGCTCCAGCGCCAGGCAAGAAGACATGATTTCGCGAAACAGACGCGCCATCTCTTCGTTGCTCAATGGGCCACGATTGCGTTCCATGACCCGCTTGAGCACCTGGGCTTCACGCTCGGGGCGATAAAACACCGGCACTTCGCCTTCAGCCAGATTGGCCATTTTTACCCGCGCTACTTCCTGGGCGCAGCGTGCGCGCTCACTGATCAACTCCAGAACCTTTTCGTCCAGGCTATCGATGCGGACGCGTAGCGCCTTGAGTTCTTGCTCGGACATTAGCCGTGTTCCTTCTCGAACTCTGCCATGTAAGCCACCAGCGCGTTGATCGCGTTGATGTCCACGGCATTATAAATAGAGGCACGCATGCCACCGACCGAACGGTGACCTTTCAAATTGAGCAGCCCGCGCGCATCAGCACCTGCCAGGAATGGCTTGTCCAAACGATCATCAGCAAGGCGGAACGGCACGTTCATCCACGAGCGGTCAGACTTGTTGATCGGGTTGCTGTACAGGCCGCTGGCATCGATGAAGTCGTAAAGCGTGCGCTTTTTGACTTCGTTGAGCTTGCCGATGGCTTCAACACCGCCCTGCTCTTTCAGCCACTCGAAGACCAGACCGGAGAGGTACCAGGCCAGCGTCGGCGGCGTGTTGTACATCGAGCCGTTATCGGCCGCGACCTTGTAGTTGAGCATGGTCGGGCACACCGAACGGGCGCGACCCAGCAGGTCTTCGCGAATGATCGCAACGACGATGCCGCTTGGGCCGATGTTTTTCTGTGCGCCCGCGTAGATCATGCCGAAACGCGAGACGTCCACCGGACGGGACAGGATGTCCGAAGACATATCAGCCACGAGCGGCACATCACCGGTCTCTGGAATCCAGTCGAACTCCAGACCGCCAATGGTTTCATTCGGGGCGTAGTGAACGTAGGCCGCGTCTTTGGACAGCTTCCACTCGTTCTGGCCCGGGATGGCGAAGTAATCGTAAGGCTTGGCGCTGGCAGCCACATTGACGTGACCGTAACGCGAAGCTTCTTCAATGGCCTTCTGCGACCAGATACCAGTATCGATATAGTCGGCAGAGCCGTCTTCAGGCAACAGATTCAGGGGGATCTGAGCAAATTGCTGGCTCGCGCCACCTTGCAGAAACAGCACTTTGTAGTTCGAGGGAATCGTCAGCAGGTCACGCAGATCCTGCTCGGCCTTGTTGGCGATGGAAGTGAACTCATCACTGCGATGGCTCATTTCCATGACGGACAGGCCTTTGCCATGCCAGTCCAGTAGCTCCGCCTGGGCACGCAGCAGAACAGCTTCAGGAAGCGCAGCAGGACCTGCGCAGAAGTTAAAGGCTCGCTTGCTCATATCCACTCTCACTACGCTCTGATTTTCTCAGGCTTGGTCATTTGGAGTCGAAGATGGCAAAGGCCGCGACACAGTTCAGAACCGTTCGCAGCCTTTGGCTACTTCTGTCAAACAACACAGGGCTGCTTGATGTACATGATCCCTGTAGGAGTGAGCTTGCTCGCGATAGCGTCATTCCGGCAATTACTCATCGACTACCTTGACGCTATCGCGAGCAAGCTCACTCCTACAGAAAAAACCGCGTTCCCGCAGGCTGTGCGTTAATCCTGCGCTTCTTCTTCGTCCGGAGCGGCGTCGGCTTGCAGCTCGTCGGCGGATACGTCTTCGTCAGCAATGCTCAACGCTTCGCCTTCAATGATTTCACCGTCTTCACCGATTACCAGCTCTTCGCCTTCGATTTCCGAAGGCTCTTGCACGCGCTCCAGGCCGACCAGTTTCTCGTCGCTGGCCAACTTGATCAGCGTGACGCCCTGAGTGTTACGACCCAGGCTGGAGACCTCATCGACACGGGTACGAACCAGTGTGCCCTGATCGGAGATCAGCATGATTTCTTCGCCGTCGAGTACCTGTACCGCGCCGACCAGTCGACCGTTACGCTCGTTGCTGACCATGGCAATAACGCCCTGACCGCCACGCTTGTACTCTGGGAACTCGGTGATCGCCGTACGCTTACCGTAACCACGCTCGGAAGCAGTCAGGATCTGGCTGCCTTCTTCCGGGATCAGCATCGAAATCAGCTTCTGGCCTTCCGGCAGACGCATGCCGCGCACACCGCGGGCGGTACGGCCCATGGCACGAACGTCGGATTCCTTGAAGCGCGTGACCTTGCCGCCGTCGGAGAACAGCATGATTTCCTGCTCGCCATCGGTGATGGCTGCGGAGATCAGGATGTCGCCTTCGTCCAGCTCAAGCGCGATCAGACCCACGCTACGCTGACGGCTGAAGGCCACCAGCGGGGTTTTCTTCACGGTACCGTTGGCGGTGGACATGAAGATGAACGGAGCCTTCTTCTTGTCTGCGGCCTTGATGCGCGCTTTACGCTCTTCTTCGGTCTCGTTGCTGTTTTCTGCGTCGTCGATCTCACCTTCGACACCAGCCTCTTCCTCCTCGTCAGCCCGCTTGCGCATGGCTTCCAGGTCGACCGGCAACATGGTGGTGATGTACTCGCCCTCGCTCAGCGGTAGCAGGTTGACCAACGGACGGCCACGGGCAGCGCGGGACGCTTCCGGGATCTCGTAGGTCTTGAGCCAGTAAACCTTGCCCTTGCTGGAGAACATCAACAGCGTGGTGTGGCTGTTGGCGACCAGCAGGTGAGCAATGTAATCCTCATCCTTGATGCCGGTGGCCGACTTGCCTTTACCGCCGCGACGCTGCGCCTGATAGACCGCCAGAGGCTGAGTCTTGGCATAGCCACCGTGGGAAATCGTAACGACACGCTCCTCTTCAGGAATCATGTCGCCCAGTGTCAGGTCCAGACGCGCATCCAGAATTTCAGTGCGACGAACATCGCCGTACTCGACGCGGATCAATTCCAGCTCTTCGCGGATCACTTCCATCAGGCGCACGGCGCTGTTGAGGATGCGCAACAGTTCGCCGATCTGGCTGAGGATTTCCTGATACTCGGTGAGCAGTTTTTCGTGCTCAAGACCGGTCAGGCGGTGAAGACGCAATTCGAGAATGGCTTGGGCCTGTTCCGGCGACAGGAAATACTTGCCGTCACGCAGACCGTACTGGGGATCAAGGTTTTCCGGACGGCATGAATCCGCACCGGCGCGCTCGACCATTTCCACCACTGCGCTGGATTCCCAAGGCGTGGAAATCAACCCCACCTTGGCTTCCGCAGGTGTCGGCGAGGCTTTGATCAGGGCGATTACCGGATCGATGTTCGACAGCGCTACTGCCTGACCTTCGAGCAAATGACCACGCTCGCGGGCTTTACGCAGTTCGAAAACGGTACGACGGGTGACCACTTCGCGACGGTGACGAACGAAGGCTTCGAGCAGATCCTTAAGGTTCAGGATGCGCGGACGGCCGTCGATCAGTGCAACGATGTTGATACCGAAAACGGCTTGCAGCTGGGTCTGGGCGTAGAGGTTGTTGAGGATAACCTCCGGCACTTCGCCGCGACGCAGTTCGATCACGACGCGCATACCGTCCTTGTCGGACTCGTCGCGCAGTTCGGTGATGCCTTCCAGCTTCTTCTCTTTAACCAGCTCGGCGATCTTTTCGATCAGGCGAGCCTTGTTCAATTGATACGGCAGCTCGGTGATGACGATCTGCTGACGACCACCGACCTTGTCGATGTCTTCAACCATCGAGCGGGCACGCATGTAAATGCGACCGCGACCGGTACGATAGGCTTCGACGATGCCTGCACGGCCGTTGATGATTGCGGCAGTCGGGAAGTCAGGACCCGGGATGAACTGCATCAGTTCATCGATGGAGATTTCCGGGTTGTCGATCAGCGCCAGGCAACCATCGATGACCTCACCGAGGTTGTGCGGCGGGATGTTGGTCGCCATGCCCACGGCAATACCGCTGGAACCGTTGACCAACAGGTTGGGAATACGGGTCGGCATGACCGCCGGGATCATTTCCGTGCCGTCGTAGTTCGGCACCCAGTCCACGGTTTCTTTATGCAGGTCAGCCAGCAGCTCGTGAGCCAGCTTGGTCATGCGCACTTCGGTGTATCGCATGGCCGCGGCGTTATCGCCGTCGACCGAACCGAAGTTGCCCTGACCGTCTACCAGCAGATAGCGCAGCGAGAATGGCTGAGCCATACGAACGATGGTGTCATACACGGCAGTGTCGCCGTGGGGGTGATACTTACCGATAACGTCACCGACCACACGGGCGGATTTCTTGTACGGCTTGTTCCAGTCGTTACCCAGTTCACTCATCGCGAACAGTACACGCCGGTGCACGGGCTTCAAGCCATCACGTGCATCGGGCAGTGCCCGCCCGACGATTACGCTCATTGCGTAGTCGAGGTAGGACTGCTTCAGCTCGTCTTCGATATTGACCGGGAGGATTTCTTTGGCCAGTTCGCCCATGAGAAGCTCGATTCCTTTTTCTGGTGAAACTTCGAACATCCATCCGGGAGGAACGAAGCTCGCCGCTACCGGCACGTTTGCCTGGCAACGACTTACGACAAATCAACGAGTTATGTACTGGATCTGCGCAGTAGGGACGGCTACTGCATGCGCCCCTGGAAACCGCCGGATGTTACCACAATCGCCGCTAAGCACCTATCCTTTGAAAGCCCTGAAAACGAGCTTGTCTGTCGCAAGACCGCTGAGAAGCGCTTACAGGCCCGCTTAGCGCCCTTGCGACCAAAGTTCCGCCGGTCTTCAAACGGATCAGTGCAAGCGTTTGCGGCACATCAATTGAGCCATTTTTGCGGTGTCCGGGCGCTCGACAATGCCCTTTTCAGTGACGATCACGTCAATCAGGTCAGCCGGGGTGACGTCGAATACCGGGTTGAATGCATCGACATCTGCACCGACCCGTTGACCGCCCACTTCCAGCAGCTCACGACCGTCGCGCTCTTCGATGACGATTTCGTCACCGCTGGCCATGTCCATATCGATCGTCGAGCTCGGCGCGACCACCATGAAGCGCACGCCGTGGTGCATGGCAGCGACAGCCAGATGGTAAGTACCGATCTTGTTGGCCACATCGCCATTGGCGGTGATGCGGTCGGCGCCCACGATTACCCAGGTAATGCCTTTGGTGCGCATCAAATGCGCAGCCGCCGAATCGGCATTGAGCGTCACGGGGATACCTTCGTTGGCCAGTTCCCAGGCGGTCAGCCGGGAGCCTTGCAACCATGGACGGGTTTCATCGGCGTAGACACGTTCGATCATCCCTTCCAGATGCGCTGCGCGAATAACGCCCAGCGCGGTACCGAAACCACCGGTAGCAAGGGCCCCCGTGTTGCAGTGGGTCAGAACCGCCTGCAGGTTGCCCTGATTCTTGCGAATGAGGTCTGCACCCAACTGAGCCATGGTCAGATTGGCTTCGCGATCGCTGAGGTGGATGGACACCGCTTCAGCCTCCAGCACCACCAGAGGGTCATCGCTTTTCTTGATACGCTGCAGACGTTCGCGCATCCGGTTCAGTGCCCAGAACAGATTGACGGCCGTGGGACGCGAGTCTGCCAGCACTTTGAAATCTTCTTCCAGGGCCGCTTTCCAGTCACCACCGGCGGCGATGCGGGCGCGAGCCCCCAGCACAACGCCATAAGCCGCGCTGATGCCGATAGCCGGTGCGCCACGGACAACCATTGAGCGAATGGCGTCGGCCACCCCCGCCGCGTTTTTATAAGCGAGCCAGGTTTCCTCGAAAGGCAAGATGCGCTGATCCAGCAGATACAGAGCGTCATCCCGCCAATCGATGGCTTTCACCTTCTCAGCAGCCAACAATCGATCGCGCATTGCACACTCCATACTCAAAAAACCCAAGCCGGACATCAAAAGCTGCCGATTATAGCGAGCCGTCGGCGAAGACGCTCGGGTATACTGCGCCGTCCCCATAATAAGCCCTGGAAGCCCAGTCATGCCTAACACCGCTGCCCCGCTCGACCTGCTGCTCCTGCCCGCCTGGCTGGTGCCGGTCGAACCCGCTGGCGTGGTGTTGAAGGATCATGGCCTGGGCATCCGCGATGGCTGCATCGTTTATATCGGCCCACGCGCCGAGGCCTTGAAACAAACGGCTCTGCAAACCCTTGAATTGCCTGAAATGCTGCTCAGCCCGGGATTGATCAACGCCCACGGGCACGCGGCCATGACCTTGTTCCGAGGGCTGGCCGACGATCTGCCGCTGATGACCTGGTTGCATGACCATATCTGGCCTGCGGAAAGCAAATGGGTGAGTGAGGATTTCATTCGCGACGGCACTGATCTGGCCATCGCCGAGCAGCTCAAAGGTGGCATCACCTGTTTCTCGGACATGTACTTCTACCCCTCGGTAGCAGCAGACCGCGTGCACAACAGCGGAATCCGCGCACAGATCACCGTGCCGATTCTAGATTTTCCGATTCCTGGTGCACGGGATACCGACGAAGCCCTGCACATGGGCGTGCAGCTGTTCAATGATCTGGCCCATCACCCGCGCATAAAAATCGCCTTCGGCCCTCATGCACCGTACACCGTTGGCGACGAAAACCTGGAAAGGGTCCGGGTCATTGCGGATGAACTGGACGCCATGATCCAGATGCATGTTCACGAGACTGCCTTCGAAGTGGAGCAGGCTGTCGACCAGTCAGGTGAGCGCCCGCTGGCGCGCCTGAATCGTCTGGGTATGCTCGGCCCGCGCTTTCAAGCCGTGCACATGACGCAAATAAACGATGACGATCTGGCGTTGCTGGTAGAAAGCAACACCAGCGTGATTCATTGCCCGGAATCAAACCTGAAACTGGCCAGCGGCTTCTGCCCGGTCGAACGACTGTGGCAGGCTGGCGTCAATGTAGCAGTAGGCACCGATGGTGCAGCCAGCAACAACGATCTGGATTTGCTGGGCGAGACCCGTACAGCAGCGCTGTTGGCCAAGGCCGTCGCGGGTTCGGCTGCCGCACTGGATGCTCATCGCGCGTTACGCATGGCTACGTTGAATGGCGCACGGGCGCTGGGTATTCAGAACGAAGTCGGCTCGCTGGAGATTGGCAAGGCTGCCGACATGGTCGCCTTCGACCTGTCAGGCCTGGCCCGCCAACCGATTTATGATCCGGTGTCACAGCTTATATACGCCACCGGCCGCGACTGTGTCAGCCATGTCTGGGTCGCGGGCAAGCAACTGCTCGATGATCGCCGCCTGACCCGTATGGATGAACAGGCGTTGTGTGACACCGCAAAAGCCTGGGGCAAGCGTATTTCCGGGCGCACCGAATAAGACCGGGCTGGTTGTTCATCAGCCAGCCCGCTGCACGTATTTTGAGTTCAAGAGGACATCCCATGAGCAACGTCGATCACGCAGAAATCGCCAAATTCGAGGCACTGGCCCATCGCTGGTGGGATCGCAACAGCGAATTCAAGCCACTGCACGACATCAACCCGTTGCGGGTCAACTGGATCGACGAGCGCGTCAATCTGGCGGGCAAGAAGGTTCTGGACGTCGGTTGCGGCGGCGGGATTCTTTCCGAAGCCATGGCACTGCGTGGCGCGACCGTGACCGGTATCGACATGGGCGAAGCGCCACTGGCGGTCGCTCAGTTGCACCAGCTGGAATCTGGCGTACAGGTCGAATACCGGCAGATTACCGCCGAAGACCTGGCCGAAGAAATGCCTGAGCAGTTCGACGTCGTCACCTGCCTGGAAATGCTTGAGCACGTACCGGACCCGTCGTCGGTAATTCGCGCCTGCTACCGCATGGTCAAGCCAGGCGGCCAAGTGTTTTTCTCGACCATCAACCGCAACCCGAAGGCTTTTCTGTTCGCCATCGTCGGCGCGGAATACATCATGGGCCTGCTGCCGCGCGGCACCCACGACTTCAAGAAATTCATCCGCCCTTCCGAGCTGGGTGCCTGGAGCCGCGCTGCTGGCCTGCAGGTCAAAGATATCATCGGTCTGACCTACAACCCGCTGACCAAGCACTACAAGCTGGCTTCGGACGTCGACGTCAACTACATGATCCAGACGCTCCGGGAGGCATAAGCATGCGCTTGAGAGCAGTTCTATTCGACATGGACGGTACCCTGCTCGATACCGCTCCGGATTTCATCGCCATTTGCCAGGCAATGCTTGCTGAACGCGACTTGCCTGCTGTGCCGGACAAGCTGATCCGTGATGAGGTTTCCGGCGGTGCGAAGGCGATGGTCGCTGCGACCTTTGCCATGTCTCCGGATGCCGAGGGATTCGAGGCGCTGCGCCTTGAGTTCCTTGAACGCTATCAACGCGACTGCGCCGTACACAGCAAGCTGTTCGACGGGATGGCGGAGTTGTTGGCCGATATCGAAAAGGCCAACCTGATCTGGGGCGTGGTCACCAACAAACCGGTGCGCTTCGCTCAGCCGATCATGGATCAACTGGGGCTGTCGCAACGCTCGGCCTTGCTGATCTGCCCGGATCACGTAACGCGCAGCAAACCCGATCCCGAGCCGCTGATCCTGGCCTGCAAGATGCTTGATCTGGATCCGGCAAGCGTGCTGTTTGTCGGCGATGATCTGCGTGACATCGAATCCGGCCGCGACGCGGGCACCAAAACCGCAGCGGTGCGTTACGGCTACATCCACCCCAGCGACAATCCTGATCACTGGGGTGCCGATGTGGTAGTGGATCACCCCCTGGAACTGCGCAAGGTGCTGGATAACGCGCTGTGTAGTTGCTGAAGGCACTTCAGAACTGCATGCAAAGCGCGACCTGTGGGAGCCGGGCTTGCCCGCGATAAAGCTGGACGCAATTGACTTTATGTCTGCGGCGCTCTTATCGCGGGCAAGCCCGGCTCCCACAGGGATCTGCGCAGGCCGCCAACCCGGTTTAAAGAGGTAACCCATGTTCGATTACTCCCCCCGCCCCGACCTGCTCAATGGTCGGGTTATTCTGGTCACTGGCGCTGGACGCGGCATTGGTGCTGCGGCTGCGAAAACCTACGCGGCACATGGCGCCACCGTTTTGTTGCTCGGTAAAACCGAAGCCAATCTGACTCAGGTGTACGACGAAATCGAAGCCGCGGGCCATCCCAAGCCAGTAGTCATCCCTTTCGATCTGGAAACCGCGCTGCCCCATCAATACGATGAACTGGCGGCCATGATCGAAAAAGAATTCGGTCACCTTGACGGCCTGCTGCACAACGCCTCAATCATCGGTCCGCGTACGCCCCTTGAGCAGTTGTCCGGGGAAAACTTCATGCAGGTCATGCACATCAACGTCAACGCGATGTTCATGCTGACCAGCACGCTACTACCATTGCTCAAGCTGTCCAAAGATGCCTCGGTGGTCTTCACCTCCAGTAGCGTTGGCCGCAAGGGCCGAGCGTACTGGGGCGCTTACGGGGTTTCGAAGTTTGCGACGGAAGGCCTGATGCAAACCCTCGCTGACGAACTCGATACCGTGGCATCGGTGCGCTCCAACAGCATCAACCCTGGCGCCACACGCACCAGCATGCGCGCCCAGGCTTATCCGGCAGAAAACCCTCAGAACAACCCGACTCCGGAAGAGATCATGCCGGTCTATCTGTACCTGATGGGCCCGGACAGCAGCGACGTCAACGGCCAGGCCCTTAACGCGCAATAACATCGCCCCACCCCGCCGTGACGGAAAACCGTCATCGGTGGGTGACTGGCGAGTCCCGCAAGTCAAGGTTATGTCGCCCCTAGACGAAAACCTGCTTGCCACCCCTCCCAAGCCCTTGTATTTAAAGCGTTATATTTAATTTCAAAGACTGGCACGACTTTCGCTCTGACTCAGCTTATCCAGCAATGCGCGCTGAGGAATGACGCCATGATTTCTCCTAAACCACCCAAAGCAATTAATTTTGATGCAGCCAAAATGAAACGATTGGGCATGCATCAACGACAGGTTCAGAACAACGTACAGCCGCCTGTCGGCTTGACGCAATTGGTGCAACAGCTCGGTCAGCAATTGCAAACCAGCCTGGAAGCGGAGCGGATCCTGGGGATGTTTTTCCGGGGTGTTCAGCGCGTGGTCCCGCTTGATGGGCTCAGCTACGAATACGCTGAAAGTGATCTGTACATGCAGATGGGCGAACGTGCTCCACACAGCATTAGTTACAACCTCAGTAATGAAGGCGAAGTTCTGGGCCTGTTTACCTTCGAGCGTAATGTGCGCTTCAGCGAAGAGGAATTTGCGGCGCTGGAATCCCTCATGACCTGCATACTGTTCCCGCTGCGTAACGCGCTGCTGTACCGGGCCGCCATGGAAAGTGCGTTGCGCGATCCACTTACCGAGACTGGCAACCGCATGGCCATGGATCAAACCCTGGCTCGCGAAATAGAACTCGCACGACGCAACGCCCAGCCACTGTCAGTGCTGATGCTGGATATCGATCACTTCAAGCGCGTCAACGACACCTACGGCCACGCCACCGGCGATGACGTACTCAAATTCATCGCTCAGGCGATTAAAAGCGAGCTGAGAAACGTCGACCGGATATTTCGCTATGGCGGCGAAGAGTTTCTGGTCGTGCTGTCCAACACGGGTCGCGATGCAGCAGGTTTGATGGGGGAACGACTGCGTAAGGCAGCTCAAGAACTGATGCACCCAGGGCTTGATAAAACCCTGGAGTTGACGATCAGCCTAGGTGGTTCAACGCTGCTGCCGGCGGAGTCTGCCGGCAGCCTCATGCGGCGCGCCGATATCGCGCTGTACGTCGCGAAGCGGCAAGGCCGTAATCGTCTCGCGATGGCAGGCTGAAACTCAGGTTTCCAGTTCGGCCACTCGCGTGCGAGGCGATTTGGCCTTTTCCAGCTGCATGCAGTGCTCCAGAAAGAGATACATGTAGTCATAACTCTTGGTGACTGCCTGCCGCAGTTCAGTCTGCAATTGCACGCTTGGGTTATTGCCCGCCAGCGTACAGATGATTTCCAGCGCTTCCCAAGGGTGCGAGTCATCATACTGCGCGTGCATCTTCAGCCACTTCATCGCACGCTTGCGCGACTCCTCGGGAAATCCGTCGGCGTATACGTCCGAGGAGCACACGACAGCCGCCCACTCCCCCGTGGCCCCTTCGATGGCGTAATTGGTCGCAGCCATACCCACCACCAATGAGTCAGACGAACTGGTGTGCCAGCACCAGTGACTCAGCGCATGCAACTCGGGAGACACGTGCTGAGCCTTGAGGTCATCAAGGCTGACACCGTGGGCATCCGCCCAATTTACCCAATAGTCAGCATGGTTAAGCTCCACGCGAATATTGCGCATCAACCAGCGGCGCGCCATGTCTTCGCCGGGATGACGGGCAAAGCGGGTCTTCGCCAGGCTGTTGGCCATGTAGATAGCGAACTGCTCAACCACCGGCCAGCCACCAATCAAATAATGACGCATGACTTTAGGGCTCAGGCGCCCGTCACGCATGCGTTGATAGAGCTCGTGCTCGACCACTCTGGATTTAGCGAAACTGCAATCAATGATCAATTGCTGTGCCCAAGCCGGATAACTGCTGGCTTCCATGAGCGGACCGGTTCTGCTGAAAGTATCGATCACTGTGTGGCTCCTTTTCGTGAAGTTAATGGCTTATCGGAATGTTCCTGGCGTGCTGAACAACAACGGGACGGCCCTTGAAGGGCGTGCATGAAGACTTTGGCACGTGAACAACTGAGGACGTTCAATCAGATATCCCTGAGCGAAGTCAACTCCGATCTCACGCAGTGCGATCTCGATCTGGGGCGTTTCGACGAATTCGGCAATGGTGCGCTTACCCATGACATGGCCAATGTGATTGATCACCTCGACCATGGCGCGGTTGATGGGGTTATCGAGCATGTCTTTGACGAAGCTGCCATCGATCTTCAGATAGTCCACTGGCAAGTGTTTGAGGTATGCAAACGACGACATGCCGGCACAGAAGTCGTCGAGGGAGAACTTGCAGCCCAGCGCCTTCAGATCGTTGATAAAACGGATCGCGCAACCCAGGTTGGCAATCGCGATGGTTTCGGTGATTTCGAAGCAAATCAATGACGGGGGGATGTCATAAGTCCGGAACTGCAGCTTCAGGTAATCAAGAAAAGCATCATCGCCGATGCTCGCCCCCGAGAGGTTGATCGCACACACCGTCATAGGTCCGGCGTAACGCTCAACATCCCGGCCCCGGGCAATGATCTCGAAAACATTGCGCACCACCCAGCGATCCAGCTGAGTCATCAGACCATAGCGCTCGGCAGCCGGAATGAAGTTCTCGGGCAAGATCATGCGCCCGGCCTCATCACGCAGGCGCAAGAGGATTTCGATATGCCCGCTGTCATCCTGAGCATGCTGGCCGATACCGGCGATCTGCTGGGAGAACAGACAGAAACGGTTCTCGTCCAGCGCCATGTGCAAACGCTGCACCCACGCCATCTCACCAAAGCGCATGGACACTTCGGAGTCCTCGGCGTGATAGACCTGAACGCGGTTACGACCTTTTTCCTTGGCCATGTAGCACGCCATATCTGCCGAACGCAGCAACGCCTCCAGCGTCGTTGGAAGTTGAGAAATATGCACCAGGCCAATACTGACCGTGCTGACAAACGGCCTGCCCTTCCAGACAAAGTTCAGGCTCTGAACAGTCTGGCGCAAGGACTCCGCAATCGTTTCAGCCGTCTCCGGCGGGCAGTTCTCCAGCAAAATGCCGAACTCGTCACCGCCTAACCGTGCAAGCGTGTCGCCTTCACGCAAGCCCTGTTGCAGCACCGTGCAAATATGCCGCAGCAGTTCGTCACCGGCCCCATGACCGCTGGTGTCGTTGACCAGCTTGAACTGATCCAGATCCAGGTACATTACGGAATGCTGGCTCGCTTGCCGGGCCAACCCATCAAGCGCCTGTTCCAGGCGATATTCAAACTCACGTCTGTTGGCCAGCCCGGTCAGTGCATCGTGGGTCGCCTGCCAGGACAGATTGGCGATGTACTGCCGCTCCCGCGTCATGTCGTGCAGCACCAGCACCGTGCCGCTGACCCTGCCATCGGTAAAGATCGGCGACCCGACCAACGCCACTGAAACGGTGCTGCCGTCCAGACGCTGGATGAGTTTTGAATGCTCGCTGCCACCGCTGAGCTGACCACTGAGAATATGCTCGATCAGGGTTGAGCTGTCTTTGCGGTCATTTTCGTCAAGCAGGTTGAATAACGCCGCAAGCGGGAGACCACTGGCCTGAAAGTTTTTCCAGTGGGTCAGCCCTTCAGCAGCCGGGTTCATGTAAACGATAGCGCCCTCGACGTCAGTCGTAATCACGCCATCACCAATCGACTCCAACGTGACCTGCGCACGCTCTTTCTCCACCTGAAGGGCATCCGCGAAGGCATGGCGCTGAGTCAATAGTTTGTGCGTCCTGAGCAACGCCAGAATAATCAGCACCACCGCCGTCGCCAGGTTAATGACCAGCAGTAATCGCAGAATCCCTCGGGAGCCTTCGCTCAGGGCGTTACTGAACGCTCTGGCTACTGGCGTCACGCTTTCATTGATGGCGGTGATTTGGGCGCGCCATTCACTAATTTCGGCCTCGGTAGCTGCGCCCGACGAAATACGTTCATGCATCTGATGAGCAAGCGTATCCAGCTGGATCAGAAAGTCATCGCCCAGCCGCCATTGGTCGACGGCTTTTTTCATGTAACCCAATTCACGAAAATTCACATACAGCCAGATGACACTCGCGGCGTCATCAGGATGATTCCCGCCTTGCAGGAAGCCATCTGTCGCTTTTTTGATATCCGGAACCGGCTGATCCAGCGCTACGCGAAGCGCGTGGCCGCCCTCGGGTATTGAAATCGCCTGCTCGTAGCGCTGGAAATTGATCTCTTCGTGGCCATTGGCGTAGAGATTCAGGTAATAAATGGCGTCTTTCTGCCCCTTGGACCATAGGCTTTCGCCGCCGACATAGCTGCGCAAGGCTGAAAGCATGTAGAGGCTGACACCCCCCAATAACGCCTGAAACAGCGCGACAGCGATAAATGGCCATACGATGCCCAACAGGCGGGGCTTTTCGAGGATCCGCTTTTGCTTCATGGGTTCCCTTTCATAAGCGATGCCAGATGCTCATCAAGCTGTCTTCAATTCATCCTGCCCAGAGACTAGGTCAAATCCATGAAACCGTTCAGGGAATTTTCTTGAATCTGAAACACACTACCGCCTCGCATGATGGAATCGCGATGCAGTGCACATAAAGAGAAATCAGCGAGCGTTACATGGGTGAAAGAACGCTGTTAACGCGGTGTTACCAACTACCAAGAAAGACCCTAAATGGGATTCTGGCAAGTAACCGTGGGAATTAAATGTGCTGCAGATGACCGTAAAGCTTTGCGTACAGCCCACCTTCAGCAATCAATTGCTGATGATCGCCCTGCTCTGCAATACGACCACCGTCGAAAACCAGCACTTTATCGGCCTGCTTCACCGCGGATAAACGGTGAGCAATGATCAATGTGGTGCGGCCACTGAGAAACCGCGACAGCGCCTGATGCAGGCTGTATTCCGTTGCGGCGTCGAGTGCCGAGGTGGCCTCGTCGAGGATCACTACGCAGGGATCGGCCAATACCATCCGGGCGATAGCCAGACGCTGACGCTGACCGCCAGACAGTCGCACACCCGAGCGTCCCACAACACTGTCGAGCCCTTGCGGCAAGCTGCGAATGGTCGATTCGAGCTGGGCGATTTCCAGCGCTCGCCAACACGCTTCGTCGCTGCGCTCGCGGCCCATGGTCAGGTTGGCACGTACCGTATCGTTGAACAGTGCCGGATGCTGAAGCACCACCGCAACATTCTCCCGAATGGTTTCCAGACCGATCTCCTGCTGGGTGGCGCCACCAAAGCTGATCGTGCCGGCCTGTGGCGTGTACAACCCAAGTAGCAGTTGCACCAAAGTACTTTTACCGCCGCCACTGGCACCCACAACGGCGATCTTCTCACCCGGAGCAATCGTCAGGTTCAGTTGATCGAGAATATTCTCTTCACCGTAACCGAAGCTCAAACCACGCACTTCAATGCCCACGGTTTTCTGACCGGCGAACGGATTGACGCCTCCCGGATACTGCGGCTCATCGGCACGCGCGAGCAGTTCGTTGATTCGGGTCAACGCCCCGCCTGCGGCGTAATAGGCGTATTGAAGATTCAGTAGCTGTTCCACCGGCCCGATCATGAACCAGAGGTAGCTGAACACCGCCAACATGTGGCCGATGGACAGATCAGAAAACAGCACCGTCAACATGGCCGCGGCGCGAAACACATCGATCCCGAACTGGAACAGCAGCCCACTGGCCCGATTGGACGCGTCACTCTTCCATTGCGAAGCGGTGGCGTAATCACGGACTTCCCGGGCACGCACGCCCAGACGACCGAGGAAATAGCCCTGGCGATTACCGGCGCGGACTTCCTGAATCGAGTCCAGCGTTTCAGTCAGGGCCTGGGTGAACCGCGAGGTGCTGTCGTTCTCCTGCTTTTTGAGGTGTTTGACCCGCTTGCCCAATTGCACCGTGGCGTAAATCACCAGCGGATTGAACAGCAGAATCAGCAGCGCCAGCTTCCAGTGCATCCACATCAGAATCGATGCGGTGCCCGTCAGCGTCAGCATCGCCACCAGAAAACGGCTCAGCGTGTCACCGATGAATTTATCCAGCGTATCCAGATCGGTGACCAGATGCGTAGTCACCGTGCCACCGCCCAGGCTTTCGTATTCCCCCAGAGAGATGCGCTTCAGGCGCTCGATCAGGCGAATTCGTACGCGATACACAATGTCTTTGGACAGCCGGGCAAACAGCTTGGCCTGCACGACGTTGAACACCAGCGCGCCAAGACGCAGACCAAAGGTGAACAGCAGCATCAGGCCGATATAACCGGCTGGTTTTTGCAGGCTGTCGGGAAGGAAGTTATTCATGAACTTCAGCGCGCTGTCGCCGTGCCCCAACAACACCTCATCCACCAGCAAGGGCAACAGCAGAGGGATCGGCACGGTACACAGCGTAGCCAGCACCGCCACACCATTAGCGATCCACAGGGCTTTTTTATGCCGTGAAGCCAAGCGACGAATTTGCGCCCAACTCAAGCGATTGAACGTCACGCTGGACTCGTCCCGATCAGTTTTAAGAGGGTCAGGCACTGGCAGCACGCTCAAGCCAGCGGCCCAATAAAGGCGAGAGTTCTTCCAGTGACTGGTAGCCATTGGTCAACAACGCCAGTTGACCGTTGCGCTCAGCCAGCAAGGTCGGGAAACCCGCGATACCCAGATCCTGGACCCAGGCGAAGTCTGCCTGGGTTGCGGCCAACTGTTCGGCGCTGTCGAAGGCAGCAGCGAATTCGATACGCGGCAAGCCAGCCTGCTCGGCAAGTTCGGCCAGCACTGCAGCACGGGTGACGTCACGTCCCTCGATATAGAACGCCTGCTGGATCAGCCCGACCATCTTCCAGGCAAAGTCCGGCTCAAGATGACGCGCGGCGACGATGGCCCGGCATGCAGGCTCGGTGTCATAGACAAAACCGTCGGGCAACGCATCGTCGAAACGAAACGTCTGCCCGGTGGTTTTCTCAACCGCTTGCCAGTGCTCAAGGATGTAACGGCGAGTGGTCGGATCGAGCGCCGCCCCGCTACCGGTGCGCAAACCACCCATCACCAGATGCAATGTCACACCACTCGCCTGCGCTTGTTGAACCAGCGCTTGCGCCACAGGAGCAAACCCCCAGCACCAGGAGCACATCGGGTCCATTACATAAAGCAGGCGGGTGGACATGGATCAGGCCTCGTCTGGCTGGCGGTCTTCCAAACGGTAATTACGACCGATTGGGTGTGGCTGATTACGTGCTTTGGCCAGTTCGATCTGCTTCTGGCGGTCGATGGCGCTGCGACGGGTTTTCTCGCTCAGGCTGTCCCAGCAATAAGGGCAACTGATCCCCGCCGAGTAATGCTCACTGGCACGGTCTTCAGCGCTGATCGGCGTGCGGCACGCGTGACATTGATCGTAGTCGCCCTCGGTCAGGTCATGGCGGACAGTGACACGATTGTCGAACACAAAACACTCGCCACGCCACAGGCTTTCATCCTGCGGGACCTCTTCGAGGTATTTGAGAATGCCGCCCTTGAGGTGATAGACCTCGCCGTATCCTTCACCGAGCATGTAGCTGGAAGCTTTTTCGCAGCGGATGCCGCCGGTGCAGAACATCGCGACTTTCTTGTGCACTTCGGGATTGAAGTGTTCCTTGATGTACTCGGGAAACTCGCGAAAGCTGGTGGTCTTGGGGTCGATGGCGCCTTCGAACGTGCCGATGGACACTTCGTAGTCGTTACGGGTGTCGATGACCAGCACTTCCGGATCGCTGATGATGGCGTTCCAGTCTTTGGGTTCGACGTAGGTGCCGACGGCTTTGTTGGGGTCTACACCTTCAACACCCAGGGTCACGATTTCTTTCTTCAATTTGACTTTGGTGCGATAGAACGGCTGCTCGTCGCAGTACGATTCCTTGTGATCGATGTCGATCATTCGCGGGTCGTTCTTGAGCCAGGCCATCAGGCCATCGATGCCTTCGCGGCTACCGGATACGGTGCCGTTGATGCCTTCTTCGGCGATCAGCAAGGTGCCTTTGATGCCGTTGTCGACCATCGCCTGCAGCAGCGGCTCGCGCAGTTCGACGTAGTCGCTGAGGGTGACGAATTTGTATAGCGCCGCTACGACGATCGGTTGATTCATCGGCTGTTGTGTCATGTGTATCTCCAGGTGGCGACCCTCGCAAAGGGCCTACCGGATAGAATTAATTCAATAAAAACGCGCAGGGTGTGCAGCGCGGGGCGGATTCTAGCAAAGATGGGGGGATGGGTGGGATCGAGGGGAGTGAATCAAATAGCGGAGCGGCTTGGACTTGTATGAATATCCGTTAGTTGGGCAACGGCTGGTTTGGGGTTGCGCCCTTACGGCGCCTCACTTTTGGGGCCCAAAAGTAAGCAAAAGGCTCTTGCCCCACCACTCGGCCCCTCGCTGTCGCTCGGTGTACCCGACCGCAGATCCTGAACCGTGGGCCGCCGCAACGGGCCATCCATGGCCCAATGCGGCTAACCCGGCGTCCTGCCGGGTTACCCACGGTTCAGAATCTGCGTTCGGCCAGCGTGGTTTAACGGGGCGCCTAAGATCAAAATCAAAAGCAGATCAAGAGCAGATCAAGAGCAGATCAAGAGCAGCGATTTCACCTCGTACTGGTAGGAGCGAACTTGTTCGCGAGACGTCAGCACAGCCAACACAGACGTCGTCTGAAACACCGCTTCGCAGCCTTCGGCAGCTCCTACAGAATGTCGGCAAACCCAATAAAACAGGTCGGCTGTCAGGCCGCCGCGCTTTTGATTTTGATCTGAGGCGCCCCGTTAAATCACGCTGGCCGAACGCGGATTTGAAACCGTGGGGCGCTCTTGAGTTGAAGAGGGGCAGGACGCCGGGTTAGCCGCATTGGGCCATGGATGGCCCTTTGCGGCGGCCCACGGTTTCAGATCTGCGGGCGGGTACACCGAGCGACAGCGAGGTGCCGAGTGATGGGGCAAGAGCCTTTTGGTTACTTTTGGGCTCTTTTCAAAAGTGACGCGCTGTAAAAGCGCAACCAATATCAGCCATTACCCCATAACGGATATGTACACAAAACCGCTGTCAGTCACCACCTGCACAAACAGGCGAAACCGGCGCAGTGCCCGTCTTCGCCCACTCGACCGGCGTATAGGTGTGCAACGCCAGGGCATGAAACTCGCCCATCAAGCCGCCCAGAATGCCGTAGACCTTCTGGTGCCGCTTGACAGCGTTAAGCCCCTCGAATTGCTCACTGACAATCACAGCCTTGTAGTGAGTCTGCTCGCCACGGCTATGCATATGGCTCTCATCAAGCACTTGCAGATGCAATGGTTGAAACACAGCCAGCGCCGACTCGATTCGCGTTTGCATAGTCATGACAGGCTTCGCTTATCAGGGCTTTTTGGCAGGAGCAGGAGCGGCTTTCTTGGAAGGCTCCAGTTCACTCGTCATGTCAGCCAGCAGCTTGTTGACGACAGGAACAGCGCTTTCCAGCTTGCCCTGAGTCAATTGAGCGGACTGCTGAGTCAGCTCAGGCATCTTGGTCAGAACCTTCTTGCCCAATGGAGACTGGTAAAACGCAACCAGATCCTTCAACTCACTTTCAGTGAAGTTCGCCGTGTAAAGCTTGACCATATCTGGCTTCAGCTTGTTCCAGCCGATGGCCTGGTCCAAAGCAGCGTTGGCTTTGGCCTGGTAAGTTTCGAGAACGGCTTTTTTAGCCTCTGGCGCTTTGGTTTCGGCGAAACGCTGAGCAAACATCTGTTGTACTTGCATGTACACCGGGGTGCCCAGCTTGTCGGCGTTAGCCAGTTTCAAGAAGGTTTCAGCGCTGGCGTTGTGGCTGGCGGTATCGGCAAGAACCTGGCCGCTGGCACATACCAGAACAGCCGCAGTACAGATGGCGCGAAGACGGGTCATCGAGTTTCCTTTCTAGCAGTCGAGGCAGAACCTCAGGGCCGACCATTCTGCGCCCATGTCTGCTTTTGGCTCAACCCCTGACTGCCCAAGCGGTTAAAAACCACGATCGGGGGAACCCAGATAGGATCATGGAGCCTAAACTGCGCATACAAACTTAAGGAGTGAGTCCAGTGAGCCGCACAGAAACCGATAGCATTGGTCCGATCGACGTTCCCGATGACGCTTACTGGGGAGCTCAGACTCAACGCTCACTGATCAATTTCGCCATTGGCGACGAGCACATGCCGTTGCCGGTGCTGCATGCTCTGGCCCTGATCAAGAAGGCCGCCGCCCGGGTCAATGACCGCAACGGTGACCTGCCCGCAGACATCGCCCGGCTGATCGAACAAGCCGCCAACGAAGTGCTCGCGGGCGAGCTGGACTCGCAATTCCCGCTGGTGGTCTGGCAGACCGGCAGTGGCACCCAGAGCAACATGAACGTCAACGAAGTCATCGCCGGCCGGGCCAACGAACTGGCGGGTCAGGGACGCGGCGGCAAGACGCCCGTGCATCCAAACGACCACGTCAACCGCTCGCAAAGCTCCAACGATTGCTTCCCGACCGCCATGCATATCGCGGCTGCGCAGGCCGTCAAAGAACAGCTGTTGCCAGCGATTGCAGAGCTGTCCACGGGCCTGGCCGAGCAGTCGGCGCGTCATATGAAGCTGGTGAAAACCGGGCGCACGCACATGATGGACGCGACGCCGATCACCTTCGGCCAAGAGCTGTCGGCCTATGTCGCACAACTGGATTACGCCGAAAAAGCCATTCGCGCCACCCTCCCCGCGGTCTACGAACTGGCCCAGGGCGGAACGGCAGTCGGCACCGGTTTGAATGCCCCCCATGGTTTCGCTGAAGCAGTGGCTGCAGAGCTGGCCGCGTTGTCCGGTCTGCCATTTGTGACCGCACCTAACAAATTCGCCGCACTGGCGGGCCACGAACCGTTGATGGCCTTGTCGGGCGCGCTGAAAACTCTGGCCGGGACGCTGATGAAAATCGCCAACGACCTGCGCTTGCTGGGCTCCGGTCCCCGGGCCGGGTTTGCCGAGGTGAAACTGCCTGCCAATGAACCGGGCAGTTCGATCATGCCCGGCAAGGTCAACCCGACGCAGTGCGAAGCGCTGTCGATGCTGGCCTGTCAGGTGATGGGTAACGACGTCACTATCGGTTTCGCCGCCAGCCAGGGCCACCTGCAATTGAACGTGTTCAAGCCCGTGCTGATTCATAACCTGCTTCAGTCGATTCGCTTGCTGGGTGATGGCTGCCGTAACTTCAACGAGCATTGCGTGGCGGGCATGGAACCCGATGCCGGGAAAATGGCTGAACATCTCGAACGTGGCCTGATGCTGGTGACGGCGTTGAACCCGCATATCGGTTATGACAAGTCCGCACAAATCGCCAAAAAAGCGTACAGCGAAGGTCTTACCCTGCGTGAAGCGGCACTGGCGCTGGGCTACCTCACCGATGAACAGTTCGACGCCTGGGTGCGACCGGAAAAAATGCTCGAGGCAGGCAGTAATGGTTGAGGCCCGACACGGCGCGACACGGCTGGAAGGTGACGGCAAACGGATTCTGATGATTTTCGGTACGCCGAAAAGCGCCAGCTTCGGCCATGCCTTGGGCGAAGCCTATGCACAAGGTGCCCGCAGCGGCGGGCATGTGGTGCGCATGCTGAAACTGAGCGAACTGGATTTCGACCCGGTGCTGCATAACGGTTATCAGCAAAGTCAGATGCTTGAGCATGACTTGCTGGAAGCCCAGCGCGAGATCCATTGGGCTGAGCATCTGGTGTTTGTCTATCCGGTCTGGTGGGGCGGCTTGCCGAGCCTGCTGACAGGGTTTCTGGACCGGGTGCTGATGCCCGGTTTTGCCTTCAAGAGCCATGGCCGCAAGAGTGCGGCCAACGAATTGCTCAGAGGCCGCACGGCGGAACTGCTGGTCACGATGGACACACCGCCGCGCTACTTCCGATGGGTATATGGTGCCCCGGCACATCGGCAGATGGTCCGCACCGTACTGGCCTTCTGTGGCATCAAGACCAAACGCCTCAGCGAGTTTGCGCCGGTGCAGACTTCGACTGAGGAGCAACGTCAGCAGTGGCTCAAAAAAGCCGAACAGCTCGGTAAACGCTAAACCTGACTCGCCAGCCTGGCTTTGCGCGCGCGCAGGCCAGCCAGCAAAGACGGCCCTAGCGCTACCACCGCCGAACCCACTACTACCAGCACTGCCCCGCCATATCCCAACGCATTGATATCCTCATGCTTGACGAAATCCGGCCACAGCCAGGCGGCGACGGCAACCGATGCGAAGGTCACTAACGGCGTCAACGCGAGGGTTGCACTGACCCGGGATGCTTCCCAATGGGCCAGCGCTTCAGCAAACGCGCCATAGGCAACCAAGGTATTCAGGCAGCATGCCAGCAACAGCCAGCCCTGCACCGGGCTAAGCAGCAATGCTTCCATCGGATGCGCCCAAGGTGTGATCACCAAAGCGCAAAACAGGTAGATCACCATCATCACCTGGAATGAATTCCACACGGTCAACAGTTGCTTCTGGCTCAGGCCATAGAACGTCCAGACTGTCGCCGCCAGGAAGGCAATCAGTACGCCCGTGGTGTATTCGCTCATGGATGTCAGCAGCTCTGCGAGCCGCTGATTGAAGAACAACGTAAAACCGATCAGCAACACCGCCAGACCAAAGCCCTGAGCAATGGTAAAGCGCTCCTTGAACAGGAAAACGCTGCCGATCAGCAGCAGGATCGGCCCCACCTGAATGATCAATTGCGCGGTGCCGGGGCTGAGAATCTGCAGGCCAAGCAGGTACAGGATGTAATTGCCGACCAGACCGAAGACTGCCAGCGCCACGAGGCCTTTACCGCGCATGCCCAGCGCTTTGAAACTGGGCAATTGCCGTTTCGCGGCCAGCCAGATGAACAACAACATCCCCGATACCATCAGCCGAAACCAGGTCACTGTGACCGGGTCCATCACTTGCAGAACCTGCTTGAGCTTGATCGGCAGAATGCCCCACAGGAACGCGGTGACCAGCGCCAGACAAAGGCCATAGACCCAGCGGCCAGAAGAAATATGCATGAAGAAAAAGTCCCGGATATAAAGCAGGGAGACAGTCTAGGCCCTACGAGCCTGACGACACAGTTACAGTTGCGCAGTGAGAACGCTGACAAGTGTTTTAGTCAGCCTCGACCTGGCGCGGTTCAACATGATTACGCTGGTAGGTTTCATCGCCCATGGCTGCGATCTGCTGGTCGATCAGCGCCTCAAAGGGCACTAGCAAGGGCGCGAATGAACGCGGGGCCTCAATAATCTGCAAGGCGCAGGTGATCGCTTCCAGTGTCGAAAGCGCGTCCGGCCCCGGTGCTTTTCGCAGGCGGTAGCGCGATTCAGGGGCCGTGGTCAGCGTCACTCGCGGCAGCGCGGCCAGCTCCGGATTCAGATGCAACAGCTTGCGCGCCTTGCGCCAGGTTCCGTCCGGGACCACCAACAGAATCGGCAGACTGTCCACTGGTTGCGCCACCAGATTCTCCGCGCCCTCCCCCGGGAACAATAGACACGGTCGATAGCCCGGCGGATTGAGCAACGCGTGCAAATCCTCGAAAACCTCACCCACTACCCACTGGGAATTGTTCAGTCCCAGCGCCGCCAACCGCGCGGTATTCAGCGCATGGTTCACTTCACTGGGATGCTGCAGGATCAGAACACGGGTGCGGCTGTCCAGCTGTGGGATCAGTGAGCACAGGCAATGGCTTTCGGGACGCAGACAACGTTCGCAGCGCGGGCGGGACATCGGTGTTCCTCAGATCGGGTTGAGTTGCGCTTTGAGCAAGTCGCGGAAAGTCTGGATCAACGGCTCACGACTACGTCCGCGCCGCACGATCATGGAGAACGGTGCCTGATAGCCAAACGTTGCTGGCAGCAGAACACGTAGATGACCAGAGTCCACCCAGGATTGCGCGTAGTGCTCAGGCAAGTAACCGATGTAAGCGCCCGACAGCACCAGAATCAATTGCGCCTCCATGCTTTCCACGGTGGCAGCGCTGTGCTTGAAACCGTGCCGGGCCAGCTCTGCCTGGCTCCAGTAACCGCGCCCGACCATCCGTTGCTGGGCGATGACAGGCTCAGGGATACGCCGTTCGGTAAACAACGGGTGGCGATTACTGCAGTACAGCCAGTGCTGCTCGCGATACAACGGCTGATAAAGCAAGCCGTTCATGCGCGTGGAAAACGAACCAATGGCCAGATCCAGACGGTTATCCAGCACGCCCAGTTGCAACTCGTAAGGGCTCATCACTGAAAGATGCAAATGCACGGCGGGATGTTCGGCGCTGTACGCACCGATCACTTCGGCAAACGGCAAAGCCCGGTCGCTGACGGTGGAGTCCAGAACCCCGAGGTTCAGGGTGCCGCGCAGTTCACCCTTGAGCGCTGCGGCGTAGAGCTCGAAGCCTTCAAGCTCGCCGAGCAGGCGCAAAGTTTCCTGATGGAACAGCTCTCCCTTGCTGGTCAGGCTGAAACCGCCCCGGCCTCGATGACACAAGACGATGCCCAGCGCGGCTTCAAGTTGGCTCATATAAGTACTGATCGCCGAGGTCGACAGGTTCAATTCCTGTTGCGCACTGGCAAAGCCTTGATGACGCACCACACTGGCGAAAATCCGCAGGAGTTTGAGATCGGGTAAAGCGCTGGGCATGGAGGGGTCCGGTAGAAAATCAAAATGTAATCACAACCCCTGTGGGAGCGAATTCATTCGCGAAAGGGCCATTGCAGACAATGAAAAAGTGTCGTCTGGCAAAACGCCTTCGCGAATGAATTCGCTCCCACAGACAGCTTTAGGGCGATGCTTTCGCGCTGTTACGAGACCCGCAGCTTAGCCCAAAACCGCTTTAGTTCTGAAATTCCTGAACTAAGTATTTCGCCCCAGCGATTGTTCCTCGCCCCCATGCTTCGCAAAATCGGCCCATTGAAACCAACGCTGAGGCATTCTCGTGGACAAGATTTTTCACCAGCCACTGGGCGGCAACGAAATGCCGCGCTTCGCCGGTATCGCCACCATGATGCGCTTGCCGCATTTGCAAACCGCAGCTGGTCTGGATGCTGCATTTGTAGGGGTTCCCCTGGATATTGGCACCTCTCTGCGCGCCGGCACCCGCTTCGGTCCTCGCGAAATCCGCGCCGAATCGGTGATGATCCGTCCCTACAACATGGCCACCGGCGCTGCGCCGTTTGACTCGCTGTCCGTCGCAGACATTGGCGATGTTGCCATCAACACGTTCAACCTTCTGGATGCCGTACGCATCATCGAAGAGGCCTACGACGAAATCCTCGGCCACGACGTGATCCCTCTGACACTGGGTGGCGACCACACCATCACCCTGCCCATCCTGCGGGCCATCCACAAGAAGCACGGCAAGGTCGGTCTGGTGCATATCGACGCCCACGCCGACGTCAACGACCACATGTTTGGCGAAAAGATTGCCCACGGCACCACGTTCCGCCGTGCCGTTGAAGAGGGTCTGCTGGACTGTGACCGCGTTGTGCAGATTGGCCTGCGCGCTCAGGGTTACACCGCCGAAGACTTCAACTGGAGCCGCAAACAGGGTTTCCGCGTGGTCCAGGCCGAGGAATGCTGGCACAAGTCACTCGCGCCTTTGATGGCTGAAGTGCGGGAGAAAGTCGGCGACGGCCCGGTTTATCTGAGTTTCGACATCGATGGCATCGACCCGGCCTGGGCACCTGGTACCGGCACCCCGGAAATCGGCGGGCTGACCACGATTCAAGCCATCGAGATCATTCGTGGCTGCCAGGGTCTGGATCTGATCGGTTGTGATCTGGTGGAAGTCTCGCCGCCCTACGACACCACAGGTAACACCTCGTTATTAGGTGCCAACCTGCTTTATGAAATGCTCTGTGTTTTACCGGGCGTTGCTCATCGCTGAGCTGTATCTCTGCGCAAAAAGGATGCCTCAGGGCATCCTTTTTTATTTCCCGTGAACACGACAGATGGCGAGGATATTGGCGAATATGAGCTAGCCTTAAAGGGATAGCCGAATGGACACTCCCCTTGTTTTACGGAAGTCAGGGCTGATCCTCCAACGACAGAACAGGGGATTATCATGGATCGTGACGAAGTGCGAAGGTACGTCGAGGGAGCCCTTGGGGTGATCCTCGTCGACAAATCAGTGATTAGAGAGAGCCGAACGCTCGAAGACCTTGTTCTTGACGAAGAAGACATTGATGAGCTCTTCAAGAAGCTTCACGAATCTGGAATCAACGTCAAGAAACGGGAAAAAGAGGAAGCGTTAAAGCACCCCGAAAGCACAACAGTGATGGCGTTGATTGATCACATCTTTGTGAGCTTGCAGAAATGACAGCGTGTCGTGTTACTCAACGGAAAACACGCTTTCAGGTAGTTTCAGATATCAAGACCTGAACACTACAACGGGACGCGGTCGCGTCCCGGGAGGGATGGCGCGGTACTGACTACCGACGCTGAGGCTGACGGCGCCGTTTGTCGTCGGTGCGCACCGGTACAGGTTGCAATTTAGGGCGCTCGATCAAACCCAGAGCAACCCCGAGATCATGAAGCCAATCTTGCAATTTAGTGTCCATATAGCCCCCCTTCAGGGAAATACTTAACGGCTGGTTCTCAAGCCGCTTGTTACAGATAAATAGTAGTGCCGAATCACACTTTACGCCTGCTCACGCAGTCTTGCGGAAAAACATCTTTCACGATGTGTTCAATGTGACATTTCTTGTGTCGATGCCGCGTATTTATGCGACAGACGGTGACACCGCGCAGCCCTTCTCGCACGGTAGGAGCGAACTTGTTCGCGAGACGTCAGGCCTGAAACACCGCGCAGCCCCTATCGCCAACAAGTTGCCTCCTACCCGAACAACCTGACAACACACCACCCGGTAGGAGCGAACTTGTTCGCGAGACGATTCAACTGGCACACCGCGCAGCCCTTCTCGCTAACAATTGGGAGGCATTCCGACGATGAACGATGACGAGGTCAGCCAAGCACAAACCCGTCCATCACTCAGGCAACTGCACCAGCCCCTCATCATCGGTCATTGCTTTTTCCAGCAAGTCAGCAGGCAGGTTCTTGCTGGCCCGGGCGCCGAGTAGTTTGAGCTGTTCACTGCGGCTTACCAGGTTGCCGCGCCCGTCAGTCAGTTTGTTGCGGGCGGCGCTATAAGCCTTGTCCAGTTGCTGCAGGCGACTGCCGACTTCATCCAGATCCTGAATGAACAACACGAACTTGTCATACAGCCAACCGGCACGCTCGGCGATTTCCCGGGCGTTCTGGCTTTGACGCTCCTGTTTCCACAAGCTGTCGATAACCCGCAAGGTAGCCAGCAAGGTGGTCGGACTGACGATCACGATGTTGCGATCAAAAGCTTCCTGAAACAGATTTGGCTCAGCTTGCAGGGCCGCAGAAAAGGCCGCTTCTATCGGCACAAACAGCAGAACGAAATCCAGGCTGTGCAGCCCCTCAAGACGCTTGTAATCCTTGCCGGACAAGCCTTTGACATGATTACGCAGCGAAAGCACATGCTGCTTCAGGGCGGTCTGACCGATCACATCGTCGTCGGCACTGATGTACTGCTGATAGGCCGTCAGGCTGACCTTGGCATCCACCACCACTTGCTTATCGCCGGGCAACATGATCAGCACATCAGGCTGAAAGCGCTCGCCGTCCGGTCCCTTCAGGCTGACCTGGGTCTGATATTCGCGACCCTTTTCAAGACCGGCATGCTCAAGCACACGCTCAAGAATCAGCTCCCCCCAGTTGCCTTGGGTTTTCTGCCCTTTGAGTGCGCGTGTCAGATTGGTCGCTTCATCGCTAAGTCGCAGATTGAGCTGCTGCAGCCGCTCCAGTTCTTTGCCCAGAGAAAAACGTTCACGGGCTTCGGCCTGATAACTCTCCTCAACACGCTTTTCGAAAGACTGAATGCGCTCTTTAAGAGGATCAAGTAACTGGCCGAGCTGCTGCTGGCTGGTCTCGGCAAAACGCTGTTCGCGCTCATCAAAAATCTTGCTGGCCATTTCCGCGAACTGAGCCCGGAGCTCATCCCGGGAACTCTGCAGATCGTTCAGGCGTTGCTGATGATTTTCCTGTTGTTCGCGAAGCTCGGCAGTCAATGCAGCGCATTGTACATCCAGACGGCGCAATTCGGCTTCTTTATTAGTGCGCTCATGGTGCCAGTCCTGGGCAGCGGCCTGGGCGTTATCGCGCTCATGGCGCAGCAACTCGACTTCACGACGCGTTGCGGCCAGATCAGCTTGCTTGACGGAGTTGGCCTGACTCAAATCACTGATCTCGTCACGGCAGGCATCCAGTTGCGCATTCAACCCGTCCTGAGCCATCTGTGCAGTGCTCAGTCGCTCGTCGAGCAGCGCGGTGTCCGCTTGTTGCTGAGTCAGTTTGCGCTGCAGCTGCCAGGCCAAAACCAATAGTGGCAACGCCGCTGCACCTAGCCCAAGAAGCAGGCTGTTCAAATCCATTGCCATAGGGACTCCAGGATGCCGGATTCATGCAGCATTATGCGCGATGCAGCGTGTGCGTCAGCAGCGGATTGCGTGTGCGCTTAACGGAGGTCCAGTTGACCGAGTAGATGCCGGGCGTCCTGCGAGCCCTTGGCCGAAGCCAGTTCCAGCCAGTGGCGGGCCTTTTGCGGCTCGTTGATAGGCGCTTGAGCGCACAGTCGGCCGTATTCGAATTGAGCGCTGCAGTCTCCGGCGCGAGCCGCCTGCCGCAACAGTTCATGACCCATGCGACGGTCGCGGGTGTTGCCGCAATCCCGGCAGAGCATTTGCCCCAGTCGGCTCTGCGCAACCACCACACCGCTGCGCGCAGGTTGTTTGAGCAGACGGCCGGCGAAGTGTTTGACGCTGGGCTTTTGATTCAAGCGCGGATTATCCAGCAACCATAACGCGACGCGCAGAGAGAGACGTGCAGGTTCGCGGGCTACAGCTTGAGATTCGTGCGATGGATCAGGACGAGACTTCATAAACACAACGGGGGCAAATCAGGAGGCGCGCAACTCTACACTTTTTCTCGCAGAGGTAAAGGGGCAGAACGCGAAAGGCGCGTCGTAGAGCCAGCGCTCGGGACAATCCACAGAAGCTGTGGATAACTCAGTGGACAACCGCCCCTCGTGCCTCGCAAACGCAGACAGAATGCGGCCTGCGCTCAAACTGACGATTTTTTCACCAGCAAAAAAATTTGATGTTTTTCATTGACTTAATAATTCGCCACGCTAAATCAAGCCCTTACAAGCGCATATGACAGTGATGTGGCAGCAATTTGCGCCAATGTGCACAAGTCAATCTCAGGTCGCGATTATTTTCTGAAAACGGCGCTTTAAACCGCTCACAACTGCAAGCGAATCTCAACTGGAACAGTAACTTGAGCGGATCCAGCGACGAACGGCGCCCTTCTCTGTATGTTTTTTCACCAGCACCCTTCCAATGCCCTGACAACTCCGTTAACATCGTCGCCGTTAGTACCAAGCTGAAAGTCAATTTTTTGGTCGAAAAAGTCCCCCGGCAAACTTTCTTCAAAACGTAAGGAAGTTGCTGACAACAAGGGATCGACCACCTCGATGGTTTCCAGACATGGCCTGCATGCCGACTACCCGCAGACGGGAGTGGTAGTGCAATCATCCATGGCCTGACCGAACCAGCCTGCAATTGATCAGGATCTGCACCCAGAGCGTCGAACCTTTGCTCTTGTTGTGTTGCCTGCCCTCCTAAGTACCTACCGGTCAGCCCGAGCGCAATACGATAAAGTGCGCTTCAACTGGCTGCTTTTGTTCCAGACAGGTTCTTCGCCCAGCCATATCCTGCCGATCAGGATCGCCCGCGTTTACTGGAACGTTTATTTTTGCACGGTAATGTTCCGTGTCGTTTTAGGAAACACCTTAATAATGACTACTCATCATCAGACTCAACACGCTATCCATACACTGACCAACGCTTTTGCCCCAATGAACTGCCTGATCATGGCCGCTCGCAAAGGCTGCTTCAGCTTCACCCTGGTCAACGAACACGGCATCGCTCGCCACACCGAGCGTCTGTACCCCGATCAGTACTCCAGCGCAGAGCCGCTGCAGGCCGTGATCGAGCGTACTCGTCAGGCCCTCATCGCCTGATACGCCGCTCGTTTTCGCAGGAATAAAAAAGCCCCGCCTTTCAAAGCGGGGCTTTTTTTCGCCTCGATATTACCCAAACCTTCTATCGCCAAGGGCTATATGAGAACCGACGACTGACAGGAATTAACCTGAAAACAATCCTTTACACGCGAAATATGACACTACACTTCAACTCAGGCGATCACGATCGCTTCCGACGGGCCTGATTCTATTGTCGCTGCCACACGTCCGGGCCCGCCGGTCACTTTTCCCCGAGGATGTCATGGGAATCGATGCCAGAGATTTATCCCGCCACGTAATTCGGCCCACCTTGTTGTATCTGGACCGGCACAGCCCGCGCGCCGAATCGTTCCTGCTCGCCGTCGCCGCCAGTCAATCAGATCTGGGCGCTGCACTGGACAGCCGCCGCGGGCATGGCCTGTACAGCATATCCGAAGGCTGTCATAGGCAGCTCTGGGACAACTATCTGGCGCTCGACCCTGAACTGGCAAGCCTGGTTCGCGGCCTGGCCAGTCAGCATGCTTTTCTCACAGGGCCGCACCTGGAACTGACCGTCAACCTGCGTTACGCCACCGCCATCGCCTGGTTGATGGTCGAAGCTCAAGGTTCTTGCCTGCCCGCCGACGAAGATCCCCGCGTAATGGCCAAAATATGGCGCGAAATATTTCAGCCCCAAGGCCGTTTACGCGATTTCATGAGTGCCTGGCAAAGCTGTGTAACACCACTTTCGCACCCGGCTTGAATGACTTTCGAGCAAATCACGATAAAAACAGATCGCGACATTTTTCGCGGATTGTCCTACAAAAAACGCTCTAGATCAGGCCATTCGGACTATGGCGCAATCTGAGAAATGTTGGTAATTTTCGCGCGGTGATCAACAAGGAGTTCTAATAATGAAAAAAGTAATGCTCAAGACCACACTCGGCCTCACTGTTAGCTTGGCTGCCTCCCAACTCTTCGCTGCTGGTTTTGCCATCAACGAACAAAGCATCAGCGGTATGGGGACCGGTTTTGCGGGCCGTTCCTCTTCTGCCGATGATGCAAGCACCGTATTCGGCAACCCTGCCGGTATGTCCCGTCTCAAGCGCGAACAAGTCAGCGTTGGCGCAGCAGCAATCATCGCCAAGACCGATATTGATAACGCCAGCAGCTCTTTTGGCGGCAGCAATGATGGCGATATGGTACCAGTCGTCGGAGTTCCGATGGGCTATTACGTCAAGCCGATCGATGATCACTGGGCATTTGGCGTTGGGGTTTACGTTCCATTTGGTCTGGTCACTGACTACGAAAGCGGCTTCGCCGGTCGTTACTTTGCTGACAAGAGCCACGTTCAAGTCGTCACCTTTCAGCCGACTATCAGCTACGCATTCAACGACAAGGTTTCCATCGGTTTTGGTCCGACGATCAACCGTATTGACGGTGAGCTGACCTCCAGCGCCCTCAACCCGGTTACCGGCCCGGTCAATGACGGCAAGGTAAAGGTCAAGGGTGATGACACCGCGCTGGGCTTCAACGTCGGCATCCTGGTGCAAGCCACTGACAGCACTCGCATTGGCGCAACCTACCACTCCAAAGTTAAGTACAAGCTGGACGGCGATACCAAAATCTCTGGTCCCAACTTCGGTCCGTTCAACGGCCAGAAGTACGACGCCTCGCTGGATCTGACTACTCCTGAATCCGTCGACTTCTCGGTTACCCATGAGCTTGACGCGAACTGGACACTTTATGCGGGCAGTACCTGGACTCGCTGGAGTCGCCTGGAAAGCATCGACGTAAAAAACAGCGGCGTCCCTGGCCCTCTGACCCCAACCATTGGCACCATCTCCGAGCCTCAGAACTGGCATGACACCTGGGCCCACGCCATCGGTGCATCCTACAAGGTCAACAAAGAGTGGACCTTGCGCACCGGCTTCTCGGTGGATCAATCGCCAACCAATAATGAAAACCGCTCGCCGCGCATCCCTACCGGTGACCGCAAAGCAGTCAGCTTCGGCGCTGGCTGGAGTCCAAACGACAACCTGACTATCGACGTCGCTTACTCGTATCTGCGCGAAGATGAAGCGAAGATCCGTGATTCAAGCGCTACGAAAGGCACCTACAACGCGGACTTCCGCAACACCGCTCACGGCGTGGGTAGCTCGATCACCTACCGTTTCTGATCCATCGACCACAACGGGCTGACCCAGCCGTTTGCAAGTCAACAAAAAGCCCCGCAATCAGTAATGGTTGCGGGGCTTTTTCGTTACGACTGAATCAAGGTTTGGAGGCGATAGCCTTTTCCACGGCAGCAATCAGCTCCGGGTCATCCGGCGTGGTCATGCTGGAGAAGCTGGCGACCACATTGCCTTTACGATCCACCACGTACTTGTAGAAATTCCAGCGCGGCGCGTTGCTCTGCTCGGCCAGCACTTTGAACAAGTGAGTAGCATCGTCGCCTCTGACGGGTTGCGGCTCGGTCATGGTGAAGGTCACGCCGTAATTGACGTAGCAAACCTTGGCGGTTTCTTCGCCATCCTTGGACTCTTGTTTGAAGTCGTTGGACGGCACGCCGAGCACTTCGAGGCCCTCCCCCTTGAAGCGCTGATTCAACGCTTCCAGGCTTTTGAACTGGGGAGCGAAACCACAGAAGCTGGCGGTATTGACCACCAGCATTGGCTTGCCGGCGAAGCGCTCGCACAGGTTGATATTTTCCTTGGCGCGCAACTTGGGCAACTCGCCTTGCAACAGCGCCGGGCAATCAGCGGCCATGGCAGTGCCACCTAAAGCGAACATGAGAACCGGCAGAGCAATCCAGCGAATGTGCATAAGGCATCCCGAGCGCCCGTGCGGCGCAGTCATTGTTGTCTATGGGACAAACTAACCCGCGCCCGGCTAAATGCCTAGAGGCAAGCGCCCATGCCCAACTGTAAAGCGGCGAGCCCGACGTTTTGCCAGGCCCACCAGGTCAGCGCCAGCGTCAGAGCGCCAGCCATACCCGCTCCCCAGAACCACCATCTGCTCATGCTGCTTGCGCCTGCAATCGAGCAACCGGGCGTTCACGCACCGGCCAGTTCAACCCCGCCGCCAACAGGCTCAAGAGTATCGACACTTGCCAGATCAAGTCGTAATTCCCGGTCCGGTCATACACAACACCTCCCAGCCAACCGCCGAGGAAAGCACCCAGTTGATGGAACAGGAACACGATACCACCGAGCATCGACAGGTTACGCACGCCGAACAAGGTCGCGACGGTGCCGTTGGTCAGCGGGACGGTGGACAGCCACAGCAAGCCCATGGCCACGCCAAACAGATAGGCAGAGGTTTCACTGAGCGGCAGCGTGATGAACAACACAATCACCACGGCGCGGAGCAAATAGAGCACGGTCAGCAGACGCGGCTTGGACATGCGCCCGCCCAGCCAGCCTGCGGTATAAGTGCCGAAAATGTTGAACAAACCGATCAGCGCCAGCACTGTGGTGCCGACTTTGGCGGGTAAATGCTGATCCACCAGATAGGCAGGCAAGTGCACGCCGATGAACACCACTTGAAAACCGCAAACGAAAAACCCTAGCGCCAGTAGCCAGAAGCCCGAGTGCGAACAGGCTTCCTTCAATGCTTCGCTCAGGGTTTGCTCGCCACCGACCAGCGGCGTCGGGCTGTCCCTGAGCATCATTACCAGCGGCAGAATCAGCGCCACCAGCACGCCAAGCACCAGCAATGCACTGGACCACCCCAGCCAGCCAATCAGACCCAGCGTGCCGGGCAGCATGGCGAATTGACCGAAAGACCCTGCGGCACTGGCGATCCCCATGCCCATGCTGCGTTTTTCGGCGGGCAGCGCACGGCCGACCACGCCCAGAATCACCGAGAACGACGTGCCTGACAGGCCAATGCCGATCAATAAGCCAGCGCTCAATGACAAGCTGAGAGGCGTGTCAGCCATGCTCATCAGCATCAGGCCGATTGCATAGAGAACGCCACCGATGAACACCACTTTCGCTGCGCCGAAGCGGTCGGCCAACGCACCCGCGAACGGCTGCGCCAGGCCCCACATCAGGTTCTGAAAGGCGATCGCGAACGCAAACACCTCGCGCCCCCAACCGAAGTCTGCGCTCATGGGAGCGAGGAACAAACCAAACCCATGCCGCGTACCCAGCGACAGCGCCAGAATCAACGCGCTGCCTAGCAGGATCCAGCCACTGGTACGCCAGACGGATGTCATTGTTGTTCTCCCGCTTGCACACTCAAGAAAAATTACGTGGATATACCCGTAACAGAATGTGTGAAAGCTACGCGGTGGGGGATGGGCGTGTCAATCTGATCGGGTTAGGTCTTTTCAAGAGACACGCAACTGCTGCTGGATCGGAGTGCAATCCCTGTGGGACCGAATTCATTCGGGAAGACTGATTACCAGACGCTAGTTATGTATTGTCCGTGCCGGCCTCTTCGCGAATGAATTCGCTCCCACGAGGATCGCGTTTGCAGGCCAACACTGGATCTCCCACAAGTGACTGTATTATCAATTAGAAACCGCAACCGCCAGCACGATCAACACCGCCACTTCCAGCAACTCCAGCAATGCGCCCGCCGTGTCTCCGGTGGTGCCACCCAGGCGCTTGAGCATCAAATGGCGCAGCCAGAAGAAACAGACGGCCGCCGCAGTCAAAGAGTAAAAACCGGATAAACCGGCAACCAGCACACAGCCTACTGCGCAGACCAGCAGCACCTGTTTACCCGCCGAGCGCGGTAAATGGTCGGCCAGCGCCTGCCCCAACCCGCCAGCCCTGACGTAAGGCGTGCACAGAAACAGACCGAGCATGGCGCTGCGCCCCAGCACTGGTGCCAGCAGCAACGCTATGGAGTTCTGACTCTCAATCAACGCCAGCAGCGCAGTGAATTTAAGCAGCAGCACCAGTATCAGTGTGACCACCGCAATGGGTCCGCTACGGGGATCTTTCATGATGGTCAAGGTGCGTTCACGGTCGCCAAAACCACCGAGCCAGGCATCGGCGCTGTCGGCAAGACCGTCCAGATGCAGTCCGCCACTGAGCAACACCCAGGCGGTCAGCAGCAATGCAGCATGGAGCATGACAGGCGCGTCGCCGAGCAGCGTACTCAAGCCCAACAACACCACACCGAACAGCACGCCCACCAGCGGATAAAACAGCAACGAACGCCCCAGCTCCTCGGGCTTGGGCATACCGGGCAACGTGACGGGCAAACTGCTGAGGAACTGCAGGGCGATCCAGAACGGCAACATGTCAGGCTTCCTCGCTATCGAACCCACAACTCAAATTGGAATGCTGTCTCTGTAGGAGCTGCCGAAGGCTGCGAAAGCAATTAGCCTGACACACCGTCATTCGCAGCCTTCGGCAGCTCCTACACCTTTGGTTGGGGCTCGGTCAGGAGCCCGCCATCAGCCACGCTTATCGCCAACAACGCGCCGTGCCCCACCGTCACTTGCAGCAATTGCTCACGAGGCAAGCCCCGGGCGTTTGCCAGCAACAGGCGCATGACACCGCCATGGCTGACCAACAACACGCGTTCGCCCGCATAGGCTTGATGCAGTTTTTCGACAGCAGCCAACACCCGCGCCGAAAACTCGATCACGGGCTCGCCATTGGGCGGCGTGAAACCGTAAGGATCATTCCAGAACAGGCCAAGACCTTCAGCATCGGTTTCCATCAACTGCGCGGCGCTGTGCCCTTCCCAATCGCCGAAATGCAATTCCTGCAAACCCGGTTCCAGGCTCAATGGCAATGCAAGACGCTCGGCCAGTTCTTCAGCAAAGCGCGCGCAACGCTGCAATGGAGAACTGACGATTCGATCCCATGGACCGGCTTCAGCCACCGCGGCACGCATCTGCGCCCAGCCGGTGTCGGTCAAGGCATCATCCAGGCTGCCACGCATGCCGCCGCCCAGTTCGGTTTCGCCATGACGCAACATATCCAGATGAAGGATCATGCGGGACGATCTGCCACTGCGGCTTCAGCGAACGTCGCCATGCCGTTGTGCAGTTGGCAGGCCAGACGCACCAGCGGCACCGCCAAGGCTGCGCCGCTGCCTTCGCCAAGCCGCATGCCCAGATCCAGAAGCGGCTCGGCTTGTAATGTCTCCAACAGATGGCGATGGCCCGGCTCAGCGCCGCGATGACCGAACAGCAGCCAGTCACGGCACCCAGGGTTCAGGCGTACCGCAACCAATGCTGCGACGCTGCAAATGAAACCGTCCACCAGCACGGTAATGCCTTCCTGAGCACAGGCCAGGTACGCTCCCACCAGTGCCGCAATTTCAAAGCCGCCCAGGCAAAACAGGCTCTGCAAAGGATCGCCAGCCTGCTCGGCATGGAGCTTCAATGCTCGCTCGATAACGTCCGTTTTGTGGCTGATCCCCGCCGCATTCAAACCGGTGCCCGGTCCGACCAGCAATTGCGCGGCGCACTCAAGTAACGAACAGGCCACGGCACTGGCCGCTGCAGTATTGCCGATGCCCATCTCGCCACCGACAAACAGTTCGGTACCCACCGCCTTGGCCCGCAACACACTGTCGCGCCCGGCCTGCAATGCCAGCAGGCCTTGCTCTTGAGTCATTGCCGGAGCTTTGGCGAAGTTCGCAGTACCGGCACCGATGCGCAGGTGGCGTACGCCCGGCAGATCCAAAGGGCTGACAGTGCCCAGGTCCACCACGTCCAGTTGCGCCGACAATTGCTGAGCAAGCACGCTGATTGCAGCCCCGCCGGTCACGAAGTTATGCAGCATCTGGCCGGTGACTTCCTGCGGGTAAGCTGACACGCCCTCCCCAACAACACCGTGGTCACCGGCAAAAATAGCGATCCACACCGCGTCGGCTTTGGGTTTGACCCGACCTTGCAGACCGGCCAACTGCACCGCGACGCGCTCCAGTTGCCCCAGGGAACCGGTGGGCTTGGTCAACTGTTGCTGACGCGCGAGGGCTTCTTCCCGGACCGGAACGTTGATCGCCTGGGTGGGCTCAAGCCACCACGAGTTACTCATAATGCGGATCCTTTCAAGGTCAGTGGCAAACCGGCAACGGTCAGCACCACGCGCTGGCAACGCTCAGCCAGAGCCTGATGCAGCAGGCCCGCTTCATCGACATAACGACGAGTCAGCTCACCGAGGGGCACCACGCCCAGCCCGGTTTCGTTGCTGACAAAAATGACTTCGCCCGGCAATTGCGCCAGGCAGTCGAGCAACGCCTGACGCTCTTGCGCCAGACGCTCGGTGTTTTCAAGCATCAGTAAATTGGTCAACCACAGCGTCAGGCAATCCACCAGCAAGCATCGATCAACGCTGGCGTTTTCCCGCAGAACCCGCGCCAGCTCGATGGGTTCTTCAATCAAGCCCCACGTGTCAGGCCGACGCTCGCGGTGCAGGGCGACACGCTGATTCAGTTCGCCATCCACGGGTTGGCTGGTGGCGATATAAATCACCTCCAGCCCAGAGCCAGTGGCAAGACTTTCAGCCAGTCGACTCTTGCCGGAGCGTGCGCCGCCGAGGATTAGTTGCTGCATGTGAGCGCCTTTCTATCAAATTGAAATACGTTCCCCTGTAGGAGCTCACGAGCACCGCGAGGCAGCGATAGCGGTTTGTCTGATGCCCTGCTATCGCGGCCTCGCGGTGATCGTGCGCTCCTACAGGTCAAGTGCCTTGTCATTTCAACCCACACAACTCACGCAGCAACGTGCCATCCAGATGGTTCTCAACCAGATCCGCCAACCGCTCGATATCGCGCTCGCGCAGTGCGTGGTAATCCACTTGCTGCACGTCCTGCAAACCAGCCCAGCGCAGTAGTGAGCTGCATGCCTCAGGGGTTTCGAACAGCCCGTGCAGGTAGGTGCCGAAAATCTGGCCGTCAGCACTTTGCGCTCCGTCGCAGCGGTCATCGTCCAGTAGCACGGCCGGATTTTCCAGGGCTGAGCCGGTGGTCACGCCAGCATGGATTTCATAGCCACTGACCCGTACGCCTTCCAGCGACAGACGCCCTTTCACGTTGCGCAGCTGCTTCTCTTCTTCGAGCACCGTGCTCATCGCCAGTAAACCAAGACCGGCGCTGGAGCCCGGCGCGCCTTCGAGGCCCAGCGGATCATGCAACTGCTCACCGAGCATCTGCAAACCACCGCAAATCCCCAGCAACTTGCCACCATAACGCAGGTGTCGGGCGATAGCGCTGTCCCAACCATTAGCGCGCAGATACGCCATGTCGCTGCGCACGCTTTTCGAGCCGGGCAGGATGATCAGGTCAGCCGAGGGAATAGCCTGTCCCGGCCCGATGAATTGCAGATTGACCTGCGGATGCAGGCGCAGCGGATCGAAATCGGTGTGGTTGCTGATCCTCGGCAGGATCGGCACTACCACGTTGAGCACTTGCTCGACCTTATCGGTCTGGCGCTGATCGAGACCGTCTTCGGCCTCAAGATGCAGGTCCATCACGTAAGGCAGCACGCCAACCACAGGTTTGCCGGTCCGTGCTTCGAGCCAGTCCAGGCCTGGCTGCAGCAGCGCGATGTCGCCACGAAAACGATTGATGATGAAGCCCTTGACCCGTGCCTGCTCGCTGGGCGAAAGCAATTCCAGCGTGCCTACCAAATGGGCGAAAACACCGCCACGGTTGATATCGGCAATCAGCAACACCGGGCAATCCACCGCTTCGGCGAAGCCCATGTTGGCGATGTCGTTGGCGCGCAGATTGATCTCGGCAGGCGAACCGGCACCTTCAACCATGATCACCGGATAGGTCTGGCCCAGCCGCTCGTGGGACTCCAGCACCGCTTTCATGGCGATTTCTTTATAGCCGTGATAAGCCACCGCATTCATGGTGGTAACGGCGCGGCCATGAATAATCACTTGCGCACCGGTGTCACTGTTGGGCTTGAGCAATACCGGATTCATGTCGGTATGCGGCTGCAGCCCGCAAGCCTGGGCCTGCACCGCTTGGGCGCGACCGATTTCGCCGCCGTCCGCCGTGACCGCGCTGTTGAGCGCCATGTTCTGTGGTTTGAACGGCACGACGGCGACACCCTGGCGGGTCAGCCAGCGGCACAGCGCCGTCACCAGCGTGCTCTTCCCCGCGTCGGACGTGGTGCCTTGCACCATCAACGTGGTCATGGCTGCTCCTGGCTTGGCAGGCTGTGGTTGAACTCGACCAGCGCTTTCTCAAGACGCTGCCAGTGGGCTTCAGTGTCCGGCAGGCCGAAGCGCAGACTGCATTCGAGCGGGTTATCGCTGACGAACAAGCGCAACAGAATGCCGCGTCGGGCACAGAACTCGTGCAGCGACTCCGCGTGCGGGGTGATCACCCGTTGAAACAGCGCGCAGCCGCCGTCCGGCTTTAGCCCGTGGCGAGTCAGTACCTGCACAAGACGCTCGCTGGCCTGATCGGTGCGGGCACGTTGCGCAAGGTGTGCCTGAACATCTTTCAGGCACGCTTCGCCGATAATTCGCGTGGGGCCGCTGACGGTCCAGGGGCCGATTTCCTGAGCCAGTGATTTGAGTAAATTTGGCTCAGCCAGGACAAATCCCAACCGCACACCGGCAAGCCCGAAGAATTTGCCAAACGAGCGCAGCACGACCAGACCGGCGAGGCCGGTGTGGGCCGCAAGGCTCAAAGCCGGCGTGTTATCCATAAAGGCTTCATCGACCACCAGCCAGCCGCCCCGCTCCGCCAGTCGCCCATGCCACTTCAACAAGCATTCCTGGGTGAGCATCAGGCCGGTCGGGTTATTCGGATTAACCACGACCAGTACGTCGAGGCTGTCGAGGAAGTAATCCACTTCATGCTCAAGCACTTCGCGCACCAGAAAGCCCGCGCTGCGCCAGGCGTGAGCGTGCTCGGCATAACAAGGCGACAACACGCCCACCTTACCGGCAGTGCGCAAACGCGGCAGGGCCTGAATCGCAGCCTGGGATCCGGCAACCGGTAACGCTCGCGCTGCACCGTAATAAGCACAGGCGGCTTGTTCCAGACCATCATCGGCTTCGGGCAGGCGATGCCAGGCGGCTGCCGGAATCGATGGAATCGGGAAGGCCCAAGGTGCAATGCCCGTGGACAAGTCCAGCCAGTCAGCTTCACCAATGCCGTACTGTCTGGCTGCCCTGCGCAGGCGGCCGCCATGTTCAAGCATAAAATTCGGCTCCAATGCACAACACCAACAACCATAACCACACACCGCGCTGCACCAGTTGCCAGCCGCGATCAATGGAATTAGCGTCAGCGGGCACACCCTCACCCAACTGCGGACGCTGATGCAGCTCGCCGTGATAGATCGCGGCACCGCCCAGTTCGACACCCAGCGCACCCGCGCCCGCGGCCATGACCGGCCCGGCGTTGGGGCTGTCCCACGTCGGGCCCTGGGTGCGCCAGCAGCGCAGGGCCAGACGGGTTTTGCCCAGCAACGCGTACGTCAGCGCCACCAGCCTTGCAGGAATATAGTTGAGGACGTCATCAATCCTCGCCGCCGCCCAGCCGAAACGCTCAAAACGCTCGTTGCGATAACCCCACATAGCGTCCAGCGTGTTACTCAATCGATACAGGACCACGCCGGGCGCACCGGCAACGGCAAACCAGAACAGTGCAGCGAACACCGCATCGCTGCCGTTCTCCAGCACTGATTCAGTGGCCGCGCGGGCGACTTCAGTGGCGTCCAGCTCCGAGGTCTGGCGACTGACCAGATAGCCGACGCGACGCCTCGCTTCTTCAATGTTATCCGAGCGCAGCGCCTGCGCCACCGGCTCAACGTGCTCACCCAGACTGCGTAAACCCAGCGCGCAATACAGCGCAAGGATTTCCACCAGCCAGCCAATGTAAGGCAGCCAGCTCAATGCGGTCGCCAGCAGGGTCAGCGGGATGACCGCAATAAACCAGGCCGTGACACCGTGACTGCGCCAGCCGCGACCGGCCGAATTGAAGCGCTGCTCGATCCGGTCAGCGTAACGACCGAACGCGACCAATGGATGAGCGCGCTTCGGCTCGCCCAGCAACGCATCCAGCGCCACCCCGGCAACACTTAACAGCGCCACACTCATTGACCGACTCCCCATTGGTTTTGAAACAGCATCTCGTCCAGCGGGCGCTCTTTGCCCCAACCTTCCATGACCAGCATCGGCACCGGATAGAACTCGGTCACCGGCCCCAGGCACAGAATCGCCAGCGGTTTTGCGCCCTCGGGCATGCCCAGCAAGTCAGCCAGGGCTTGTGGTTCAAACAGCGAAACCCAGCCCATGCCCAATCCTTCGGCACGCGCTGCCAGCCACATGTTCTGAATGGCGCAGGACAGCGACGCCAGGTCCATTTCCGGCAACGTGCGACGGCCGAAAATGTGTTTTTCACGATCATCCATCAGCGCGGCAACCAGCACTTCTGCACAGTCGTTGATGCCTTCCACTTTGAGCTTCATGAAGTCATCAGCGCGCTCGCCCAGCGCTTCGGCGGTACGAATTCTTTCAGCTTCAACCTGCGTCTGAATAGTCGCGCGCAAAGCCCGGTCGGTGATGCGGATAAACCGCCATGGCTGCATCAAGCCCACGCTGGGTGCCTGATGCGCTGCTTCGAGCAGACGCGTCAGCAACTCGGGCGCTACGCTGCCACCGCTGAAATGCCGCATGTCACGGCGCTCGGCAATGGCGCGATAGACCGCAGCACGCTCCTCGGCGCTGTACGCTTGATCACTCATGGTTTGAAAAGCGCCGCAATCGCCTGGGGATTCGAAGGGAAATAAAAGTGCACATAGGACGCCGTCATGCGCCCGTCGCGATAGACCGCTTCCGCGCCACGCCCGCCGTTGGGACTCAGGCCCCGGGCAATTGGCTGCAACTCGGTGCTGGTCAACGAATGGTGATAAGTGTGGCCGCGCAGTTCGCCTTCGGGCAATGCGACGTTTTGTAGCGCCAGGGCCGCCAGACGTTTCTGCATCACAGCCTCGCCTGCCAGCAAGCCCACCAGCTCAACCCGCAACCCGTCGACATCGGTCAAGGCATCCAGCAGATACAACATGCCGCCGCACTCCGCCAGCAACGGTTTGCCCGCTTGATGGTGTTCGCGGATTGCGGCCAGCATCGGCGTATTCTGGCTCAATGCAACGTGATGCAGTTCTGGATAACCGCCGGGCAGATAAAGGCTATCCGCCTCGGGCAAAACGCTGTCGCGGATCGGCGAGAAGAACACCAGTTCGGCGCCCATTGCCCGCAACAAGTCCAGACTCGCGCCGTAGGTAAAGGCGAACGCCTCATCGTGAGCGATGGCGATGCGCACGCCTTCAAGCAGCGGCTCGGCTGGAATAATTTCCGGAGCAGCGAAGGTCACGGCGGGTGGTAAGGCCACTTCGCAGGTGCTGGCCAGTGCATCAGCCGCTGAGTCCAGGCGCAGGTCCAGGTCATTCAGCTCACTGGCTTGTACCAAGCCGAGATGACGGCTTGGCAGCTCGATTCCGGTTTCCCGTGACAACGCGCCGTACCAGCGCAAACCTTCGGTGAGGCTGCCTTCCAGCAATTGCGCATGGCGCACAGTGCCGACACGGTTGGCCAACACACCGGCGAACGGCAGGTCCGGCTGATAGCGCGCCAGCCCCAGGGCCAATGCGCCAAAGGTCTGGGCCATGGCCGTACCGTCGATCACGCCCAATACCGGGACACCAAAATGACGAGCCAGATCAGCGCTGGACGGCGTACCGTCGAACAAGCCCATCACGCCTTCAATCAGAATCAGATCAGCCTCGCCCGCAGCTTCCCACAACAGGCGACGGCTTTCATCGGCGCCGACCATCCACAGGTCGAGCTGATAGACCGGCGCACCGCTGGCCCGCTCAAGAATCATCGGGTCGAGAAAATCCGGCCCACACTTGAACACGCGAACCTTGCGGCCCTGATTGCGATGCAGGCGAGCCAATGCGGCGGTGACGGTGGTTTTACCCTGACCCGAAGCGGGCGCGGCGATCAATACCGCCGGACAGTGACGCGGCTCGCTCATGACAGTGCGCTCACAGCTCAATGCCTTTCTGGGCACGAATACCAGACTGGAAGGCGTGCTTGACCACGGTGATATCGGAAACCGTGTCGGCCATGTCGATCATTTCCGGCTTGGCGCCGCGACCGGTCACGATCACGTGCTGCATCGGCGGACGCGCCTGCAAGTCGCTGAGTACCCGCTCGATGTCCAGATAGCCGTGCTTGAGGGCAATGTTCAGTTCGTCCAGCACCACCAGGCCAATGGACGGATCACGGAGCATTTCCAGAGATACTTCCCAAGCGGCTTCGGCCGCAGCGATATCGCGCTGACGGTCCTGGGTTTCCCAGGTGTATCCCTCGCCCATTACGTAGTAACGGACCTGTTCCGGAAAACGCCGAAAGAAGAACTCTTCGCCCGTGCTGTGACTGCCTTTGATGAACTGCACGACGCCGCACTGGATGTCGTGGCCCATGGCCCGGGCGAGCATGCCGAACGCGGAGCTGCTTTTGCCTTTGCCATTGCCGGTCAAGACCAACAGCAAACCGCATTCGTTAGGGGCGCTGGCAATGCGCTCGTCCATGACGGCTTTCTTGCGCAGCATGCGCGCCAGATGGCGTTCGTCACGTTCAGGGGATTCGTTCATCTCAGCTCTCCGCTTGAGGGCACGCGAAAGCAGACGGAGGGCATAGCAAAGACTGACAGCACGACCACAGGTCATGCGCAGAGCATCGCCCGCCGTGATGCTGTTGAATGGATCAGGCCGGTCTCCGGGCTCATGAGCGGGCGAACCCGGCTGCGCGCCTTCCCATGCCTGAGCACAGTGGCAGTTTGCACAGTTTTCACTCATTTACCGTTGCGGGGGCAGCGCCGGAATAGCTCGAAAAATAGCGAGCGCACCGGCTTCCCTGTTTCACTCGATCAGTCCGCGGACGATGAGCACCTGAAACAAGCGCGCAGGTTAGAGCCTTGCCCCCGGAGCGTCAATCAACACAGGGGTTGAACCTCAACCGCGTGAGGGCCTCTACCGCTTACTGCACCACTGCCCGTTACGGAGATCCACCATGTTCACGCTCAAACCGCACTACGCCGTCTTGCTCGTGCTCGCCGCTGGCCTCGCGGGCTGTGGCGAGTCCTCGACCCTGCAAGTCACGGACGGAACAGGCCCGTCTCCGAAGTTGCCGGAGCCCAACACAACCCTGATCCCAACGGTCAACATCGCCCCGGCCGTCGGCTGGCCGCAGGGTGGCAAACCAGTTGCGGCCCCGGGCACCCAGGTCGCCGCCTTCGCTGAAAACCTCGATCACCCGCGCTGGCTGTATGTGTTGCCCAATGGCGATGTGCTGGTTGCCGAAACCAATTCCCCGCCCAAACCCGATGACGATCAAGGCGTCCGTGGCTGGGTCATGAAGAAAGTCATGGGCCGCGCCGGGGCCGGCGTGCCCAGCCCTAACCGGATTACCCTGTTGCGCGACAAGGATCACGACGGCGTGGCAGAAACCCGCACCGTGTTTCTGGAAAACCTCAACTCGCCGTTTGGCATGACGATGGTGGGTAACACGCTCTATGTGGCCGATACCGACCGGCTGATCAGCTTCCCCTATAAAGATGGACAGACGGCGATCACCGCGCAACCGACCAAAATCGTCGATTTGCCCGGCGGTACGCTGAATCACCACTGGACCAAAAACGTCATCGCCAGCAAAGACGGCAGCAAGCTTTACGTAACGGTTGGCTCGAACAGCAACGTGGCGGAAAACGGCATGGCAGCTGAAGAAGGTCGGGCAGCAATCTGGGAAGTAGACCCGGCGAGCAAAACCCACCGCATCTTCGCCTCGGGTCTGCGCAACCCGAACGGCATGGACTGGGAGCCGACCACGGGCAAGTTGTGGACCGCGGTCAACGAGCGCGACGAAATCGGCAGTGACCTTGTGCCTGACTACGTGACCTCGGTTCAGGACGGAGCCTTTTACGGCTGGCCGTACAGCTATTACGGCCAGCATGTGGATGAGAGGGTTAAACCACAAAATCCGGAGCTGGTTGCCAAAGCGATCGCGCCTGACTTCGCGGTGGGTCCGCACACGGCCTCGCTAGGCCTGGTCTTCGCCGACGGCAAAACCTTGCCTGCACCGTTTAACGAAGGGATGTTCATCGGCCAGCACGGCTCGTGGAACCGCAAACCACACAGCGGATACAAGGTGCTGTTCGTGCCATTCAAAGACGGCAGACCAGCTGGTACGCCAATCGACCTGCTGAGCGGCTTCCTCAACGCCGACGAAAAAGCACAGGGCCGCCCGGTTGGCGTGGTGAATGACCATCAGGGTGGCTTGCTGGTGGCCGATGATGTGGGCAACAAAATCTGGCGGGTGACGGGAGCGAAGGCACAACAGGCGGGTTTGAAGCCTTAGCCCTAAGGATCGCTGGATCGGGGGCATGCCTTCAGATTACGGTAAGTCCACTGACGCCATCGCGAGCAAGCTCACTCCTACAGAAGATCGAATTCCAACTGTAGGAGTGAGCTTGCTCGCGATGACGATGTACCAGTCAGTGCAAATCCAGCTGACACTCTGGGGATGAGAAACCAGCGGAAGAAAGTGATCTGCAACCTGGATTACTGATTGCGCGCCAGATTCGAAGGCTGGATCACTCGCTTGGCGTCCAGATAAGCCTTCTGCCAATAAGGCTTGTCGAGGCTGTCCAACTTCACGGTTCCGCCGGTAGCAGGTGCATGTACAAAGCGCCCTTCGCCAACGTAAATGCCTGCATGGCTGACTTGCGAACCGCCGCCTGTGGCGAAGAAGACCAGATCACCAGACTGCAGTTGCTCGCGCCCAACGCTCGGCGCACGCATCACAATCATATCGCGGGTTGAACGTGGCAAGGCAATGCCCGCCGCATCACGATAGACAAACCCGATCAGACCGCTGCAATCGAAACCTGAATCAGGCGTGTTGCCGCCCCAGCGATAGGGCGTGCCCACGAGCCCCAGAGCGCGGAACAACACGTCTTCAGCAGCAGGGTTGGGGTTCTCGGCGGGAGCAACGATCACCGGGCGTTGAACGACCCGAGGCTGAGGCGGCGGCGCACTGGCGCAAGCACCCAGTAACGCAGCGAGAGAAATGACCACAATACGTAGCGTAATCGACATAAACACAACAACCCGAGGTGGATGCGGCTTACTTTGCCGGGAGCCCGAAAAGCACAAGACAGGCTTATAGCCTGTCTTTGTACGGGACGCTAATTATTTGTGATTACGCTTTTTGACCACTGGAGTCTTGAGCGTCGTCGCCGTCATCGCAGTGGTCTGAGCGGGCGCAGTTGGCGATTCCATCGCCAGAGCACGCTTGGCTTCGATGAAGGTCTTGCTCCAGTACACATCGTCCAGGCTGTCTACACGGACACCGCCACTGCGACGGCTGCTGGAGTGGATGAACTGATTGTCGCCCAGGTAGATAGCCGCGTGGCTGACGCGACCGCGACCCGCGGTGCTGAAGAACAGCAGATCACCTGGTTCGAGGTCATTGCGCTTAACCAGCGGAGCATCGATGTTGATCATTTCACGGGAAGAACGCGGCAGGCTCATGCCCGCCTCTTCACGGAACAGATAACCAATGAAGCCGCTGCAATCAAAACCGGACTTGGTGGAGGTACCGCCGAAACGGTAACGGGTACCGATCAGGGATTTGCCACGTTCAAGAATGCTGTCAGCGAGTACTGGCAACTGGTAAGGCTTGTTGTCGGAGAAACGCGCCAGTTCAGCTTCTGTCGCCAGTTCTTCCTGCAAAACCGAACGATCTGAACGGACGTTTGCATTGGGAGCGCTGACCGATCTGGCGGTTTGCTGCTGTACTTGCTGTTGTTGCGAGACCGGTGAATTGGCGGCGCAACCTATAAGCAGGGTGACAAGTGCGAGAGGCACGAGGGGTGCGAAGCGAGCTAGCATGGGCACGACCGTGGCTGATAAGTATTAAGAAGCCGCGACTATGCCCACTCTCATTCTGATTTGCAAATTCAATCGAACTAAATGTGACTTACCAGATCGTCCATGACATGTACCGCTCGACAGGCCAAAAACACGTCCATTTGGGCGCTATGATCGGTAGGCGTCAAATTTACTAGCGCCGTAAAACCGCCGCAAACCCTTGTTCTTACTACGGGTTCATGGATATAGGGGAAGCTTGCAGTGGTGCCAATACTCAGCACTGCATCAAAGCCTTTTGCCATCTCTTCATAGAGTATTTGCATCGCTTGCTCGGGCAACATCTCTTGAAACAAAACGACGGATGGTCGCATTACGCCACCACAAAACGAACAGAGAGGTGGAAGAGGTCGTTCCAGGTGCGTACTTAAATCAGCATCCTCTGCACCGCATGACTGACAAAAAAGCGGTGCCATCTGCCCATGAATTTCAATCAGTCGCTCAGGCGGACTGCCCGCCGCGCGATGATAGCCATCCACATTTTGCGTCAGCACCCAGCATTCCGGCTTTTTGCGTTGCAGCTCGGCGATGGCGTAATGGGCGGCATTGGGCTGGCCTCCCAGGCATGCCCTTCCCAACTGCGCGATGTACTTCCAGCACAGCGCAGGATCGCGGCGCAGCATGGGGCCGGACAGAGCCATTTCGATAGGAATACCGTCGTCGGTTTCACCGTTATACAAGCCACCGACGCCGCGATAGGTCGGTAGCCCCGAATCCGCTGACAAACCTGCACCGGTAATAACCAGAATCCGCCGGGCATGACGCAGCGCCGAGGCGGTTTGCAGCAGCAACGCGGGGTCTACCACCCAAGCGTCTCTTTAAGGAAGGGAATGGTCAGCTTGCGCTGGGCCTGCAGTGAGGCCTGATCGAGGGTTTCCAGCAGATCGAACAATGCGCTCATGCTGCGAGTGCCACGGGTTAGGATGAAATGCCCGACCTCGTCAGTCAGATGCAGTCCGCGTCGCGATGCACGCAATTGAAGTGCACGCAGTTTGTCCTCGTCAGACAGGCCACGCATCTGGAACACCAGCGCCATGGTCAGGCGTGATTTGAGGTCGGGAAGTTTGACCGGTAACTCGCGGGGGGACTGCGACGCTGCAATCAGCAGACGGCGACCACTGTCGCGCAATCGATTGAACAGGTGAAAGAGTGCTTCTTCCCATTCCGGCTTGCCGACGATGGCTTGCAGGTCGTCGAGGCAGACCAGTTCGTATTGCTCAAGGTTGTCGAACAGTTCGACGCCTTCATCGATCACTTCAGCCAGTGGCAGGTAAACCGCCGGCTCGCCCATCTGCTCGAAACGCAGGCACGCGGCCTGCAACAGGTGAGTCCGACCTACGCCATCCTTGCCCCATAGATAGATGAGGCTTTCGGTCCAGCCCGCCTCGGCTTCGCACAGCCGCTCGACGTAGCCGAGTGCCGCAGCATTGGCGCCGGGATAGTAATTGATGAAGGTGGCGTCATCACGCAGACGCACACCCAGGGGCAGCTGAATAGGTTTCATGCTGGCTAAACGGTTCAAATGAACCGTTAGGGGCCTCTGTGTAAAGTGCGCAAAGTTTATACCCGTGACGCTGGGGGCACAATGCGCCAGACCATAAGCAAAATCAAAGGTTTGCGTGAATCCGGGGTATTTACGGGCCATCGCGATCCCTTGTGGGAGCAGGGCTTGCCCGCGATAAGGGCGCCAGAGATATCAGGTCTATCGCGTCCAGCCTTATCGCGGGCAAGCCTCGCTCCCACATAGGATTGCATTTCAACCCCAAATCCCCTGGGGGGATGCTTCCTACAACTCCGGATCTTCCGCCCCGCCGTAAACATCCGACTCTTTATAGACGTCATGCGCATGACGAACCAGGACCATGATCACCGCTGCCACCGGTAGAGCCAGCAGGATCCCGGTGAAGCCGAACAACTCACCGCCCGCCAGAATCGCGAAGATCACCGCCACCGGATGCAGGCCGATCCGATCGCCGACCAGCAAGGGCGTGAGCACCATGCCTTCAAGCGCCTGACCGACCATGAACACCGCCGCGATACCCAGCATCGGGTACAGGTCGCCGCCAAACTGGAACAGCCCGGCCACCAGCGCTGCGCCGATACCGATCACGAAACCCATATAAGGCACGATGGCGGCCAGACCGGCAATCACCCCGATCAACAGACCCAATTCCAGGCCCACCAGCATCAAGCCCGCTGCATAGATAACGCCCAGGCCAACCATCACCAGCAACTGGCCGCGAATGAATGCGCCCAGTACTTCATGACATTCGCCCGCCAGCTTGACGACCTGCTCTTCACGGTGGCGCGGCAATAGGCCACGAATCTTGGCCATCATCACGTCCCAGTCCCGCAGCAGGTAGAAACACACCACAGGGATCAGCACCAGATTGGTGATCCAGCCGATCAGCGCGAGGCTGGAGGCTGTCGCCCTGGACAATACAGCGCTGACGATATCGCCGGTCTGGCCCATGTGTTCGGAAATCGCTGCCTTGACCTTATCGAACTTCCAGAAGCCGTCAGCCAGTCCGAACTTGGTCTGCACCCACGGCAAAGCGCTGTGCTGCAACCAGTCCAGTATTTGTGGCGCCAGCTCATACAGACGGAACAGCTGCTTGGCGAGCATCGGTATCAGCACCAGCAGCAAGCCCATCAGGATCAGCGTAAACAGACCAAACACGGCCACCACGCTTAACGTCCGCGACAGGCCCAGCTTTTCCAGCTTGTCGGTCAGTGGGTCGCCCATGTAAGCCAACAGCAGCGCCACCAGAAACGGAGTCAGAATCCCGTGCAGCAAGAATACAAACAGGAACAGCAGAACAACCCCGCCAATCCAGAACCAGCGCCGTGTGTCAGTCATCAAAGCCCCTCGACTACTAATAGAGATGTCATGCGTTTTTACCAGCGGAAGTAAATCTGCGGTGCTGCTATTGGCACGATTGTCGGCCCGGGAGCCTGAACCGCTCCTGCAGCGTCAACTGGTGCCGGTGCAGCCTGCCCAGGTGCAGCGGCAGGTGCGGTTGGCGCCACAGTTGCTTCGGCTGCCGGAATCTCCTGCAACTTGGCCAGCGACAATTGCGAACGCAGTTGCTCGGCACTGCCGTTCACTTCGTAAATGATGCGATCGCCTTCAACCAGCTTCAGACGCGCGCCAAACGGTTCGAGTAACTGCATCAGTTGCGCGTAGCGCTCCAGATTCATGCCTTGTACCTGCATCAGCAGCCCGCTGGAGGCGCCTGGTTTGGCCACAAAACGCGGCGCCAGTCGTTCGCTGACGGCCAACAACACAGCGTCGGCCAAGGCCTCGGAGCTGGCAGCAGTCGCGGTGCCCTGCTCGCGCTTGTCACCCATCCACAACCGCCATTTGCCCTGCCATTGTCCAGCCTCTTCCTTGGCGTGCACGGCCAACAAGGCATCCGCGCCGTATCGCTCTGACGCCTGCTTCAACGCAGTGGGATCCGTGCCTTCTATATTTTTCGCGGTACCCACGCCCTGTTCTTCCAGGTCCGCCAGCGGCAGACGCAATGGCAACGCACGGTGCTGGGCCGCACGGCGCAGGGGTTCAGCAGAAGCCTGACCGTCGCCGACCAGATTGGAACCTTCGGTTGCATCATTCAGCCACCACCCAAGGATAGTCGGCCGATTGCTGCCCCACAGCGAATAACCGGCCTGGCGCAACGCACGGTCGGTGCTGGCCGGATCGAAATCCACCAGCAGGGTTTCCGGAGGCCCGGCGTCATAACCATATTGACTGATGATCTGCTGCGGATCCTTGCGCAAATCGGCCAGCGATGAACTCTGCGGAGCACGAGCATCGCCGGTCAGGCGCAGGACCATGGTTTCCAGCGCAGCCTGGGTGGCACGTGTGCGCTCGTCAGGCGTCTGGCCACTGACGGTTTCACGGACCTGATAAAGATTGTTAACGGTTTCAGCGACGCTCGGCAGACTGAGCAGTGACAGGCAGCCGGCAAAAAATAGATTCGAAAGACGCATGGACAGTTCCCGAACGGAAAAGCGGCAATAAAGAACCGCATCGAAATGACTGGCGTGAGTGAGACCGCAGCGAGCAGCTAAACATTCACAACAAAGATGAAGGCTACACCTTATAGGGGCGGCATCGAATCAACCAGTCCACAGACACACAGGTTTTTTTGCTTTCAATGCGCCAGCCCGTCGGCCTAAGGATGGCCGGTAAGGCCCAAGCCTGATAAAATCGCGCGCCTTCGCAGACTGGCGATGGTGGCGGCCCGAAAACTGGACACAGCTTTCAGCGGCCCCGCTGTTTCGGTCGATCCCCCGAATCCCCCCTAAAGGCCTGGATTATGAGCAAGCAACCCTCCCTGAGCTACAAAGACGCCGGTGTAGACATCGACGCCGGTGAAGCATTGGTCGAACGCATCAAGAGCGTTGCCAAGCGCACCAAGCGGCCGGAAGTCATGGGCGGCCTGGGCGGCTTCGGCGCCCTCTGCGAAATCCCGGCTGGCTACAAGCAGCCTGTGCTGGTTTCCGGCACCGACGGCGTCGGCACCAAACTGCGCCTGGCGCTGAACCTGAACAAGCACGACACCATCGGCATCGATCTGGTCGCCATGTGCGTCAACGACCTGGTGGTGTGCGGCGCAGAGCCGCTGTTCTTCCTGGATTACTACGCCACCGGCAAACTCAACGTCGACACTGCTGCTGACGTGGTCACCGGCATCGGCGCTGGCTGTGAACTGGCGGGTTGCTCGCTGGTAGGCGGCGAGACTGCTGAAATGCCAGGCATGTACGAAGGCGAAGACTACGACCTGGCAGGCTTCTGCGTTGGCGTCGTGGAGAAGGCCGAGATCATCGACGGCTCGAAAGTCGCTGCCGGTGATGCCCTGCTCGCCCTGCCGTCTTCCGGTCCGCACTCCAACGGCTACTCCTTGATCCGCAAGATCATCGAAGTCGCCGGTGCCGATATCGAAACCATCCAGCTGGACGGCAAGCCGCTGACCGAACTGCTGATGGCACCGACCCGCATCTACGTCAAACCTCTGCTCAAGCTGATCAAGGAGACGGGTGCTGTCAAAGCCATGGCCCACATCACTGGCGGCGGTCTGCTGGACAACATCCCGCGCGTGCTGCCAGCTGGCGCTCAGGCAGTGGTCGACGTGGCGAGCTGGCAGCGTCCAGCCGTATTCGACTGGTTGCAGCAGCAAGGCAACGTCGCTGAAAACGAAATGCACCGCGTGCTGAACTGCGGCGTCGGCATGGTTATCTGCGTCGCTCAGGAGCACGTTGAAACCGCGCTGAACGTTCTGCGCGAAGCAGGCGAGCAGCCTTGGGTCATCGGCCAGATCGCCACCGCTGCCGAAGGCGCTGCGCAAGTCGAGCTGAAAAACCTCAAGGCGCACTGATGCCTGCAACCTGCGATCTAGTGGTGCTGCTGTCCGGCACCGGTGGCAACCTGCAAGCCATGATCGACAGCTTCAAGGGCGGTGATCACCCCGCCCGCATCCGCGCGGTGATTTCCAACCGCGCCGATGCCTTCGGTTTGCAGCGCGCCAGGGACGCAGGTATCGATACCAGCGTCCTCGATCACAAGGATTACGACGGTCGTGAGGCATTCGATGCCGCGTTGATCGAAGTGATCGACACCTACCAGCCGAAGCTGGTTGTCCTCGCCGGATTCATGCGCATCCTCACCGCGGGCTTCGTCCGGCATTATCAGGGGCGCCTGCTGAACATCCACCCTTCCCTGCTTCCTCTCTATAAAGGCTTGCACACCCACCAACGGGTGCTGGAAGCTGGCGACGCCGAGCATGGCTGTACCGTGCACTTCGTCACCGAGGAACTCGACGGTGGACCACTGGTCGTACAATCAGTGATTTCGGTGGAGCCCAACGATACGCCGAGCACTCTTGCCCAGCGTGTTCATGTTCAGGAACACCACATCTACCCACTGGCTATTCGCTGGTTTGCCGAGGGCCGCTTGAGCCTTGCCGCAGAAGGCGCATTATTGGACGGGCAGTTGATCGCCGCCAATGGCCACTTGATTCGAACCTAGGAGATATTATGCGTCGCGCTTTGCTGTTCGCTTTCGCTCTGCTCGCATTGCCTGCCACCCAGGCCGCAGACCTGCAACCCTTCTCCGCCAGCTACACCGCCGACTGGAAACAGCTGCCCATGAGCGGCACGGCCGAACGCAGCCTGACCTCCGGCCCGAACGGCGTCTGGACTCTGAATTTCAAGGCTTCCATGATGATCGCCAGTCTGAGCGAAGTCAGCACGCTGAAGGTCGACAAGGACACCATGCTGCCGCAGACCTACAACTTCGAGCGTGGTGGTCTGGGCAAGTCCAAGAAAGTTGATCTGGCGTTCGACTGGTCCACCAAGTTCATCACCGGCACGGATCGCGGCGACGCCGTCAAGCTGCCGCTGAACCGTGGTGTTCTGGACAAATCCACTTACCAACTGGCCCTGCAACACGATGTGGCCGCTGGCAAGAAGACCATGACCTATCAAGTCGTCGACGGTGACGAGATTGATACCTACGATTTCCGTGTGTTGGGCTCCGAGAAGGTCGCCACCAAGGCCGGTCAGATCGACGCCATCAAGGTCGAGCGCGTGCGCGACCCGACGCAAAGCAAGCGTATTACCGTGCTCTGGTTCGCCAAGGACTGGGACTACCTGCTGGTTCGCCTGCAACAGGTAGAAACCGACGGCAAGGAATACAACATCATGCTGCTGGACGGCACGGTGAATGGCAAAGCGGTCAAAGGCAGCTGATAGCAGCCAAGCCGTACTCAAGAGCCCCGCCATTGTGCGGGGCTTTTTTGTGCCTGGGAGACGGGCAGCTATTAATAGCCTGTGGGAGATTCTATGTTGGCCTGCAAGGGTTGATCCCGGTGGGAGCGAATTCATTCGCGAATGCGTCATGTCAGGCGACAGAAGTGTTGAAGCTGCCGACCCTTTCCCGAATAAATTCGGTCCCACAGGTTTTGCATAAGCTTGAGAGGCTATCAACCTGTTGGAGCGAGGCTTGCCCGCGAAGAACGATAACGCGGTATTGCAATGAAACCGCGTCGCCTATATCGCGGGCAAGCCCGGCTCCACAGGGATTTGCGATCCACCCGAGATGGTTATCTCTGGGAGATTCTATGTTGGCCTGCAAGGGTTGATCCCGGTGGGAGCGAATTCATTCGCGAATGCGTCATGTCAGGCGACAGAAGTGTTGAATCTGCCGGCCCTTTCCCGAATGAATTCGGTCCCACAGGTCCTGCATAAGCGTGAGATGCTCTCAACCTGTTGGAACGAGGCTTGCCCGCGAAGAACGATAACGCGGTATTGCAATGAAACCGCGTCGCCTATATCGCGGGCAAGCCCGGCTCCCACAGGGATTAGCGATCCAACTGAAACGATTATCTGTGGGAGATTCTGTGTTGGCCTGCAAGGGTTGATCCCGGTGGTTCGAATTCATTCGCGAATGCGTCATGTCAGGCGACAGAAGTATTGAAGCTGCCGACCCTTTCCCGAATAAATTCGGTCCCAAAGGTCCTGCATAAGCTTGAGAGGCTACCAACCTGTTGGAGCGAGGCTTGCCCGCGAAGAACGATAACGCGGTGTGGCCGTGAAACCGCGTCGCCAGTATCGCGGGCAAGCCCGGCTCCCACAGGGATTTGCGATGCACCTGAGACGGTTGTCTGTTGGGAATTCATTCGCGAAGAGGCCAGTACAGTCGATGCATTTTGATCAGCCTTAGCACCGCCTTCGCGAATGAATTCGCTCCCACAGGTGCCATAAATCCGCAGCTGGAGCCACATGAAATAATCTTCATTTACCTGACAGACCCGCTGTAGCCCTTATAAATAAAGGCTCCCGGCAACCTGCCGTGCTCTGCAACCGAACATGAAAAAAACCAACTATTTACGTAGTCAGCTAACAAATTCTATAACTGAGGCCTGCGACAGATCGCCGCAGTCCAAGTCAGGAGTTTGAACGATGACCGTAATAGTAACTGAACGCGATGACGCCCATATCTCCCATGAAAGCATTGCCGACGGCATTCAAATCTGGGACGTCTACCAGCAGGATCAACTGGTCGGCATGTTTCACGTAGAGTCCGATGCGCAGCGCTACAAGATGGAACTCGAGGCGCAGGAAAACCAACGCAGTCAGTGATCGCTGACGTGCTGGATGACAAACAGAATCGCTTAAAAAACAAAACCCGCACTTGGCGGGTTTTGTTTTGACACGACGCTGGTATTACCACATCAGATCATCAGGGATCTTGTAAGCCGCGTACGGATCATCGCCGTCTGCCTTCTCTTCAGTCGGCTCGCTCAACATCACGATGCGACGCGGGTCGCGCTCCTGAATCTTCAGCGCCGCCTCACGCGGAATGACTTCATAACCCCCACCATGACTGACGATGGCCAGCGAGCCGTTGCTCAGCTTGCTGCGCATCAGGTTGTTGACCGACAGGCGCTTGACCTTCTTGTCGTCGACGAAGTTGTAGTAATCCTCGGTGGTCAGCTTGGGCAGGCGTGACGATTCGATCAATTGCTTGACCTGAGCGGCGCGGGCCTTCTGCTCGACCTTCTCCTGCTGCTGCCGATTGAGTTCCTGATCGCGCTTGACCTTCTCGGCCGCGGCTTCCTGGGCGGCACGCTTTTGCGAGTCGTCAATTTCAATCTGACCTTTGTGGGCCAGACGCTGTTCTTTCTGCTTGTCTTTGCTGACCTGTTTGGCCTGCTTCTGGTTGACCAGGCCTGCCTTGAGTAACTGATCGCGAAGGGAAATGCTCATTGTCTACTCACTTATGCAGATGCAGCGAGCTCAGCCACAGCTGGGCGCGTTCTTTTCCTGACGTTTGGCTTCGCCCCACAGAGCGTCCATTTCTTCAAGGGTGCAATCTTCCATGGGACGCTGGGTGTCGCGCAATGCCTGTTCGATAAATCGGAAGCGGCGTTCGAATTTGCGGTTGGCAGCGCGCAGGGCATTTTCAGGATCAACCTTGAGATGCCGGGCCAGATTCACCGCTGCAAACAACAGATCGCCAACCTCTTCCTCGATGCCCGCAGCGTCGTTGTCAGCCATGGCTTCCAGCACTTCATCGAGCTCTTCGCGGACATTGTCGACCACGGGCAAGGCTGAAGGCCAGTCGAAACCTACCTGTGATGCCCGTTTTTGCAATTTGGCGGCACGAGACAACGCAGGCAACACGGCGGGCACATCGTCGAGCAGTGACAATTGCTCGGGCGGCTTTGCCTTGACGGCACGCTCCTGAGCCTTGATCTCCTCCCAACGCTGCTTGACCTCTTCGTCGCTCAAGCGCGGCGTTTCCAGTGGCGCATACAAATCGCCAGTGGGAAAAACATGAGGGTGACGACGGATCAGCTTGCGCGTAATGCCATCAATCACGCCGTCAAACTCGAACCGCCCTTCTTCCCTGGCCAGTTGGCTGTAGTACACCACCTGAAACAGCAAATCGCCCAGCTCACCCTTGAGATCATCGAAGTCACCGCGCTCAATGGCGTCGGCCACTTCGTACGCTTCTTCAAGGGTGTGCGGCACGATGCTGGCGTAATTCTGCTGCACGTCCCACGGGCAACCGTATTTCGGGTCACGCAGACGGGCCATGAGGTGGAGCAGGTCTTGGAGCGAATACATGGGGTTCCCTTCGGTCACAGCTTTAAGCTACAAGCCCCAAGCTACAAATTGTCCGCGTCCAGCTTGCGGCTTGTAGCTTAAAGCTTGCAGCTACGCCTCAAGGCGTTCTGTTTCGCCGCGTCTCGATAATGTTCGGCAATTGCGAGATCCGCCCCAGCAAGCGGCCCAAGGCATCAAGCCCCGGGATCTCGATGGTCAGCGACATCAACGCCGTGTTGTCCTCTTTGTTCGAGCGGGTGTTGACCGCCAGCACGTTGATCCGCTCGTTGAGCAGGATCTGCGATACGTCACGCAGCAGACCGGAACGGTCGTAAGCACGGATGATGATGTCCACCGGATAGGTGAGCACCGGCACCGGGCCCCAACTGACCTGAATGATCCGCTCGGGCTCGCGACCGCCCAACTGCAGGACCGAGGCGCAGTCCTGACGGTGAATGCTCACCCCACGGCCTTGCGTGATATAGCCGACGATGGCATCGCCCGGCAGCGGCTGGCAGCAGCCCGCCATCTGCGTCATCAGGTTGCCGACACCCTGAATCTGGATATCGCCACGCTTGCCGGGCTTGTAGCCGGTGGCTTTGCGTGGGATCAGTTCCAGTTGCTCGTTGCCGCGCTCTGGCTCGACCAGCTGTTGCGCCAGATTGACCAGTTGAGTCAGACGCAAATCGCCCGCACCCAACGCCGCGTACATATCGTCGGCGGCGCGCATGTTGGCTTTTTCCGCCAACCGCTCGTGGTCCACCGCTGGCAGTGCCAGACGCGCCAGCTCCCGCTCAAGCAAGGTTCGACCGGCCGCAACGTTCTGGTCACGCGCCTGCAATTTGAACCAGTGAACGATTTTCGCCCGCGCCCGGGAAGTAGTGATGTAACCCAGGTTGGAGTTCAGCCAGTCACGGCTCGGCGTCCCCTGCTTACTGGTGATGATCTCGACCTGCTCACCGGTCTGCAGGCTGTAGTTGAGCGGTACGATCCGGCCATTGATCTTCGCGCCCCGGCAGTTATGGCCGATTTCGGTGTGAACCCGATAAGCGAAGTCCAGCGGTGTAGCCCCTTTGGGCAAGTCAATGGCGTGGCCGTCCGGTGTGAAGACGTAGACGCGATCCGGCTCGATGTCGACGCGCAGCTGTTCAGCCAGCCCACCGATATCGCCCAGTTCTTCGTGCCATTCCAGCACCTGACGCAGCCAGGAGATTTTCTCTTCGTAATGATTGGAGCCGGATTTAACGTCAGTGCCTTTGTAACGCCAGTGCGCACAAACCCCCAGTTCGGCTTCTTCGTGCATCGCATGGGTACGGATCTGGACTTCCAGCACCTTGCCTTCCGGCCCGATGACCGCGGTGTGCAGCGAGCGATAGCCGTTTTCCTTGGGGTTGGCGATGTAGTCGTCAAACTCCTTGGGAATGTGCCGCCACAACGTGTGCACGATACCCAGCGCGGTGTAGCAGTCGCGCATTTCCGGAACCAGCACCCGCACGGCGCGAACGTCGTAGATCTGGCTGAAATCCAGACCCTTGCGCTGCATTTTGCGCCAGATGGAATAGATGTGTTTGGCCCGGCCACTGATATCGGCTTTGACGCCGGTGGCCAGCAGTTCGTTGTCCAGTTGCGACATCACATCGCTGATGAAACGTTCGCGATCAAGGCGACGTTCATGCAACAACTTGGCGATCTGCTTGTATTGCTCAGGTTCCAGGTAGCGGAAGGACAAGTCCTCCAGCTCCCATTTGATATGGCCGATACCCAAGCGGTGGGCCAAAGGCGCATAAATATCAAAGACTTCACGGGCCACGCGATTGCGCTTTTCTTCGTCGGCATTTTTCACCGCACGGATCGCGCACGTACGCTCGGCCAGCTTGATCAAGGCAACGCGAACGTCGTCGACCATGGCCACCAGCATCTTGCGCAGGTTTTCCACCTGCACCTGAGTGCCCAATACCAACGACTGGCGCGGACTGAGGCTGGCGCTGATTGCCGCCATGCGCAGCACGCCATCAATCAGTCGGGCGACCGTTGCGCCGAAACGCTGCTCGACATCCGGCAAAGGAATCTTGCCTTCGCGCACGCCCCGGTACAGAACCGCTGCAACCAGCGAGTCCTGGTCCAGCTTGAGGTCGGCGAGGATCTCGGCGATTTCCAGTCCCGTATGAAAACTGGACGTGCCTTCGGCCCAGAGATTCTTCGCTGCATTGTCCTGCTGCTCGGCTTGCCGAACAAATTCACAGGCCTCTTTCAGCGCCTGTCGGTCCACTATGAGGTCGACGCTGACCACATGATCAAGCCACGCGTCGAGATTGATACTGCCGTCTGTGTTTATCGGCTGGTGTGCTCTCACCTGTACCATGTTGCTTACCTTCCCTACGGCGCGATGAATAGCGCCTACAGTCGCTGACCTTCTTGAGCGAACACTCCTCACCGGGCAAGCGAGGACTGGTGTCCGCGGGTCAGTCGGATTAAACGAGACTCCGTGTAAGCAGCCGACTCGATTCCCTGGGCCGCCGCTTACTTACTCGCTTCAAATAACGCCATCGCCTCGACATGTGCCGTCTGTGGAAACATATCGAGGATACCGGCACGTTTTAATCTGTAGCCCTGACTGAGCAATTCGACAGTGTCACGAGCCAAAGTTGCCGGATTACATGAAACATAAAGTAACCGGCGGGCGCCTAATGTCTTCAGCTTGCGCACCACCTCAAAAGCACCGTCACGCGGCGGGTCCAACAGCACCGCAGTAAAGCCTTGCGCTGCCCATTCAGCCTTGTCCAGCGGCTGCGAAAGATCCGCCTGAAAAAATGCCACGTTGTGTAGATCATTACTCATTGCATTGCGGGTGGCACGCTCGACCATGGTCGCAACCCCTTCGACCGCTACCACCTCTTTGACCATTTTCGCCAATGGCAGGGCAAAATTGCCCAGCCCGCAAAACAAATCCAGTACCCGCTCATCGGCCTGGGGTGCCAACCACTCCAGCGCCTGTTCGATCATCGCGGTGTTGACCGCCGCGTTGACCTGAATGAAATCTCCCGGCCGATACGCCAGCTCCAGATCCCAAGGCTCCAATCGATACCCCAAGGATTGCGAAGCGTCTGCCGGCTGCGGATCACCGTCCCCATGCAACCATAGTTGTGCGTCATGAGTATGGCAAAATGCTTTCAAATTATTGAGATCGGATTCAGCCAGTGGCGCAGTGTGCCGAACCAGTACCGCGCTCGATGTCCCCCAAAACAATTCGACATGCCCCAGCACCTGAGGCTTGCTAAAGCTTTTCAGCATTCCCGGCAGCTGCATCATGATCGGTTGCAAAGCCTGTACCAGCACCGGGCATTCATCGATGGCGACGATGTCCTGGCTGGCGGCAGCACGAAAGCCCACGTCCAGATGTTTTGCCTTTACGTCCCAGCGTACCGCGACCCGGGCGCGTCTGCGGTAGGCAAACTCCGGACCGGTCAACGGCGCTGCCCACTGCTCCGGCTCAACGCCGGCGACCCGCTGCAACTGCTGGGCGAGCATGCGCTGTTTCAGGGCGAGCTGTTCAGCGTGGGGCACATGCTGCACGCTGCAGCCGCCGCAGCGACCAAAATGCACGCACGGCGCAGGACGACGCATCGCGCTGCCCTGGAACACACGTTCGGTGCGTGCTTCAACGATTTTGCCGTGGGCATTGAGTACCCGCGCCTCGACCTCTTCACCTGCCAGGCTGCCCGCGACGAACCAGGTCTTGCCTTCGAAAAACGCGATGCCGCGTCCATCGTTCGCCAGGCGCTCGATGGTCAGCCGCTGTTTCTTGCCCGTCGGGATCTGGTTTGCCCGGGTACCGCCTGCTGGCTGGAAGCGCAGGCCTCTTTCATGTTTGGCCATCAGTTGGGCGCGTCATAGACGCCGGTCGACAAGTAACGGTCGCCACGGTCACAAATGATCGCGACCAGGACCGCATTTTCGACTTCACGGGACAGACGCAACATGCCCGCGACCGAACCGCCCGAGGACACACCGCAGAAGATGCCTTCTTCGCGGGCCAGACGGCGCATGGTCTCTTCGGCCTCGACCTGGCCCATATCAATGATGCGATCCACCCGATCAGCCTGATAAATGCGTGGCAGGTACTCTTCCGGCCAGCGACGAATACCCGGAATCGCTGCGCCTTCCATCGGTTGCAGTCCGACGATCTGCACATTCGGATTCTGTTCTTTCAGGTAACGCGACACGCCCATGATGGTGCCGGTGGTCCCCATGGAGCTGACGAAATGGGTGACTGTGCCACCTGTCTGCTGCCAGATTTCGGGGCCGGTGCTGGTGTAATGCGCCTGCGGGTTATCGCCGTTGGCGAACTGGTCAAGCACCTTGCCGCGACCTTCGCGCTGCATCCGCTCAGCCAGGTCACGGGCACCTTCCATGCCCTCTTCCTTGCTGACCAGAATCAGCTCGGCGCCATAGGCAGTCATCGCCGCCTTGCGTTCGGCGCTGGAGTTGTCCGGCATGATCAGGACCATCTTGTAACCCTTGATCGCGGCGGCCATGGCCAGGGCGATGCCAGTGTTACCGGAGGTCGCTTCGATCAGGGTGTCACCAGGATGAATCTGACCACGCAGTTCGGCACGGGTAATCATCGACAGCGCAGGACGATCCTTGACCGAACCGGCAGGGTTGTTCCCCTCCAGTTTCAGCAGGAGCGTATTGCTGGTATTACCCGCCATGCGCTGCAAGCGCACAAGCGGGGTGTTGCCGACGCAATCGGCAATGGTTGGGTACTGCAGGGTCATGGCGTATTCGCAATCCAGACTGCGGGGGCGCCTATCATAACGGCAAACGCCTAAAGCCCATATCACGCAAAGTGCGGGTCTTATCGCCAAATGGAATAACGCATAGTCAGCGATGCAAAGCCACCCTTCACCCAGTAGGGGTAATATGCGGCGATTGTGTCCGGTTAAATAGCTACACTGCCTGACACCAACCTGCCATCACCACCTTACAAGCCTGTGTAGCTCACCGGCAATCCTCGCCCGCTGGAGAAAAAAGTGTGCTGAAAAAGCTGGGTATCAAAGGCCGCGTCCTGCTGCTGACCGTCGTGCCGGCCATTCTCATGGCGACGCTGCTGGGGGGATATTTCACCTGGATGCAGCTGCACGACTTGCAGGAGCAATTGTTACAGCGCGGCGAAATGATTGCCGAGGAGCTTGCGCCTCTTGCCGCGCCAGCGCTGGACCGCGGTGACAGCGCCCTGCTTGAACGCATCGCAGTGGAGACGCTGGAAGAGAACGACGTACGTTCCGTATCGTTTCTCAGCGCAGACCGGGTGCCACTGGCCCATGCCGGGCCGAGCATGATCAACTCGCCTCCCGAGGGCAACAGCACAAAACTCCTGCAACGCACCGGCAACGATGCGACACGCTACTTGCTACCGGTGCTCGGTCGCGAACGTCACCTGACCGGCGAAATCATCCCGAATGAAGCCGACCGCCTGCTGGGCTGGGTCGAAGTCGAGCTGACCCACAGCGGTACATTGCTGCGCGGTTATCGCAGCATGTTTTTCAGCCTGCTGCTGATTCTGGGCGGGATGGCCCTGACCGCAGTGCTCGCGCTGCGCATGAGCCGCACGATCAACGGCCCTATCAGCCTGATCAAACAAGCGGTTTCCCAACTCAAGGACGGTAATCTGGAAACCCGCCTGCCACCGCTGGGCAGTCTGGAACTGGATGAACTGGCTTCGGGCATTAACCGCATGGCCGCAACGCTACAAAACGCTCGGGAAGAATTGCAACACAGCATCGAACAAGCCACTGAAGACGTCCGGCAGAATCTGGAAACCATCGAAATCCAGAACATCGAACTGGATCTGGCGCGCAAAGAAGCGCTGGAAGCCAGCCGGATCAAATCCGAATTCCTGGCCAACATGAGCCATGAAATCCGCACGCCGCTCAATGGCATTCTTGGTTTTACCCATTTACTGCAGAAAAGCGATCTGACGCCGCGCCAGTACGATTACCTGAGCACCATCGAAAAATCGGCCGACAGCCTGCTGGGGATCATCAACGAAATTCTCGACTTCTCGAAGATCGAGGCCGGCAAACTGGTCCTCGATAATGTGCCGTTCAACCTGCGTGATCTGCTGCAGGACACACTGACCATTCTTGCCCCGGCTGCCCACGCCAAACAGCTGGAACTGGTCAGTCTGGTGTACCGAGACACGCCGTTGTCATTGCTCGGCGACCCGCTGCGCCTGAAGCAGATCATGACCAATCTGGTCAGCAACGCGATCAAGTTCACCCGGGAAGGCACTATCGTCGCCAGGGCCATGGTCGAAGACGAAAGCGAAGACAGCGCTCAGTTACGCATTAGCGTGCAGGACACTGGGATCGGCTTGTCCAGCCAGGACGTGCGCGCCTTGTTTCAGGCCTTCAGCCAGGCCGATAACTCGTTGTCCCGACAGCCGGGCGGTACCGGTCTGGGCCTGGTGATTTCCAAGCGGTTGATCGAGCAGATGGGGGGCGAGATTGGCGTCGACAGTGAGCCGGGCGAAGGTTCGGAGTTCTGGATCAGCCTGCGCCTGCCCAAAGCCCGAGACGATATCGAGGACGCACCCGCCCTGCCGTTGCAGGGGCTGCGGGTCGCGGTAATGGAGCATCACGATCTGGCGCGGCAAGCCCTTGAGCATCAACTGGAAGACTGCGGCTTGCAGACACTGGTGTTCAACAACCTGGAAAACCTGCTCAACGGTGTCACCGCGGCGCATCAAACACCCGCAGCGATCAGCCTCGCCGTATTGGGTATCACCGCTCACGAGCTGCCGCCCGAGCGCCTGCGCCAGCACATCTGGGACCTGGAAAACCTCGACTGCAAAGTGCTGGTGCTATGTCCGACCACCGAGCAGGCGTTGTTCCAGCTTGCGGTCCCGGACATCTATACCCAGTTGCAGGCCAAACCGGCCTGTACCCGCAAACTGCGCCGCGCCTTGTGCGAGCTGATCAGCCCGGTCGCCCAGCGCAGCGATACCGCCGAACCGTTGTCGAGCCGTCCGCCACGTCTGCTGTGCGTGGACGACAACCCGGCCAACCTGCTGCTGGTGCAAACCCTGCTGGAAGACATGGGCGCCGAAGTGACTGCGGTGGACAGCGGCTATGCAGCGCTGCACGCGGTGAAGACCGAGACGTTCGATCTGGTGCTCATGGACGTGCAAATGCCCGGCATGGACGGGCGTCAGACCACTGAAGCAATCCGGGCCTGGGAGACCGAACGCCAGAGTTCGTCGCTGCCTATCGTCGCCCTGACCGCCCATGCCATGGCCAATGAAAAGCGCGCGCTGCTGCAGAGCGGCATGGACGATTACCTGACCAAGCCTATCAGTGAACGACAACTGGCCCAGGTGGTGCTCAAGTGGACCGGACTGGCCCTGCGCAATCAGGCACCGGAGCGTCAAACCGAAAACACTCACCGCAGTGCCGACATGCATGTGCTTGATCACAGCGAAGGGTTGAAACTGGCCGCTGGCAAACCCGATCTCGCCGCCGACATGCTGGCCATGTTGCTGGCATCACTGGAAGGCGACCGTGAAGCGATTCGCTCAGCCCGTGAAAGCGATGACCGGGAAGCCTTGCTCGAACGCGTCCATCGCCTGCACGGCGCAACCCGATACTGTGGAGTTCCGCAATTACGTGCTGCATGTCAACGCAGCGAAACGCTACTCAAGCAAAATGCACCGCAAGTCCACGACGCTCTGGACGAACTGGAATCAGCCATAAAACGCCTGGCTGATGAAGCGCGGGTGAGTGCCTGATCGAAGGGTTTGAGCCCACGGTCCATGGCACCGCGCTCGCTCGCACCGAACATAGAACTGCAGGAGCGCGCTTGCCCGCGATTCGGTCTGTCAGTCGATGAATATATCGTCTGTGCTGGCGCAATCGCGGGCAAGCGCGCTCCTACAGAAAAGGCATTTGAATTCAGTTAGTTATTTTATGTTTGATGGGAGCCGCCGAAGCTGCAAAGCAATATATCTGACACACCGCTTTCTCGGCCTTCGGCAGCGCCTACAAGATCCGGTATCTCTCCAACACTACAAGGAATCGTAGATGCGCACTCTGATCTTCAGCAGCCAGACTTACGACCGCGACAGCTTTCTTGCCGCGCGTCTGCCTGAATCGCTGCAACTGCACTTCCAGCCGGCTCGCCTGACAATGGAAACAGCCGCACTCGCGGACGGCCACGAAGTCGTGTGCGCGTTCATCAATGATGACCTCAGCGCGCCCGTACTTGAACGTCTGGCCGCCGGTGGCACTCGTTTGATTGCTCTGCGTTCGGCCGGCTACAACCATGTCGACCTGCCAACCGCGCAGAAACTGGGGATCAGCGTGGTGCGGGTGCCCGCCTATTCACCGCATGCCGTGGCCGAACATGCCGTTGCGCTGATTCTGGCCCTCAACCGTCGCCTGCATCGCGCCTACAACCGCACCCGCGACGGCGATTTCAGCCTGCATGGTCTGACCGGCTTCGATCTGGTGGGCAAAACCGTCGGCATCGTCGGCACCGGGCAGATCGGCGCAACCTTCGCCAAAATCATGTCGGGTTTCGGGTGCGAGTTGCTCGCCTACGACCCCTTCCCCAATCCACACGTCGAAGCCCTGGGCGCCCGCTACCTGAGCCTCGAAGAATTGCTGCAACAGTCGCAGATCATCAGCCTGCACTGCCCGCTCACGCCGCAAACCCGACACCTGATCAATGCCCGGTCGCTGGCGACCATGCAGCGCGGTGCCATGTTGATCAACACAGGACGCGGCGCGCTGGTCGACACCCCGGCCCTGAGCGAAGCCTTGAAAAGCGGTCAGTTGGGTTATCTGGGGCTGGATGTCTACGAAGAAGAAGCGCTACTGTTTTTCGAGGATCGGTCCGATCACCCGTTGCAAGATGACGTGCTTGCCCGCCTGCTGACCTTTCCCAATGTAATCGTGACCGCTCATCAGGCTTTTCTGACCCACGAAGCCCTGGGTGCTATCGCGCAGACCACGCTGGACAACATTCATGCCTGGGCCAGCGGTCAGCCGCAAAATCTCGTGGCAAGCTAGCGGGAAGAGAAATCCCACAACTGCGTGATAGGATGCGCGCAATTTGGAGGACCTCATGGCCGAACACGATTTTCGCTACAGCATGCTCAACCCGCAACACACCCTGACCGAGTGCCGCACCTTGGCACCGGGGCGCTATCAAGTGACTGGCAACGGCGGTTCGATTCACGATCGTGACGAACTGCTGGTGACCATCAAAGGCAGCAAAACCCTGCACATGCGCCTGCAGGTCGAGAAGGTCCGCCACCTGATCAACCCGCCCGGCCAATGGATCGCAGTCGCCAAAGGTCCAGTGTTCGACGAACTGGCCATCCACCAGTGGAAGGTCAATTGCGACAGTTGCGGTGTAGTGCTGGACTTCGAGTTCATGGTTGACGCCAAGGCTGGCGTTGCCGCACAGAAACCCGCCGCATCAGCACGCATTGCCGAGCTGGGCTGGAAATCCGAAGGTGAGAAGCACTTCTGCAAGAAGTGTCAGGAGAAAGCTGCATGAAACCGTTTGCCCTGTCAGCACTCGTCGGTGCTGCCTTGCTGGTCGGCTGCGCGGCTAAACCGCTGCCGATCAAGCATGACCAAAGCTACGTGCTGGAATGGATCGGCGAACGTCCGCTGATCGACAACAGTCACCTGACCATGACCCTGGGCGCCGATGGCCGCGCCTACGGCAATGCCGGCTGCAACCACTGGTTTGCGTCGTACACCCTGCAGGACGAGACCATCACGTTTGGTGCCGTCGGCAGCACCCGCAAAATGTGTGCCCCGGCCCTGATGGAGCAAGAGCAACGCTTCCTGCAAGCGGTTGGCAAAGTCCAACGCTGGGACATCTCGCCCATTGACCAGCTGCGCCTGTGGCCTGCGCAAGGCAAACCGTTGAGGTTCTGGGAAGAGGGTTGAACCCTGGGTTGCACCATTTCCGGTAGGAGCGAACTTGTTCGCGAGGCGGTGTATCTGAAGAACCGCGTCAGCCCTCTCGCCAACAAGTTGCCTCCTACCACAACAACCTGACACGGCACCGCCCGGTAGGAGCGAACTTGTTCGCGAGGCGGTTTGCCTGAATAACCGCATCAGCCCCTCTCGCCAACAAGTTGCCTCCTACCAGAACCGCCTGACACGCACTGATCGGTAGGAGAGAACTTGTTCGCGAGGCGATGGTGCAGCCGATAGAGGTTTTTCCTGCCTATTAGATTTCACCCCTCTCCGCGCAGCGCCTTCAGCTTCGCCGTCACACCGGTGGCGGTCTGTTCGCCCAGCAACTGCGCACGCATCTTGCCCTTGTCATCAATGATGTAAGTCACCGGTAATGCCTCACTCGGCGGCAGGTCATATTGCGCAGCCGGGTCCTGAGCCAATACCGTGAACTTGATGCCAAGTGCATTGCTGGCGGTTTTCAGCTCTTCGCCCTGCAAGTTGTCGAAATTGACGCCAAGCACCGTCACCTTCTGGTCCTTGAGTTCTTCCGACAGGTGATTCAGCTCCGGGATTTCAACCCGGCACGGGCCGCACCATTCAGCCCAGTAATTGATCACCAGCCAATGCTTGTCGATACGCTCGCTGGCAACTTTCTGGCCGTTCTGGTCAGTCCCCAGATCCACGCCACACCCCGCCAGCAACATACTGCCGACCAATGCCACTACCGCCGCCAATCGCCTCGCCATGTTGTTCCTCACTCCTGTCAAACAAGCTGCAATTTTCAGAGTTGACCCAAATCCTGTAGGAGCTCACCGACAGCATGCTGTCAGGGACGCCGGGGCGACTCTCATCGAATACTTAAACCTGCGACCGATCACCGCTTGGTGTTTAGCCCAGGTCCTATGGCGGGTAGAATAGCCGCCACTTCATGCTGGATGCGACCTGCAAATGACCGACCTGACGCTTTATCACAACCCGCGCTGCTCCAAATCGCGCGGCGCGCTGGAACTGCTGCAAGCCCGAGGCCTGAGCCCGTCCATCGTGTTGTACCTGGAAACCCCGCCCGACGCCGGGCAATTGCGCGACGTGCTGAACAAGCTTGGCATCAGTGCCCGTCAACTGCTGCGCACCGGCGAAGACGATTACAAAACCCTCAACCTGGCCGACCAAAGCCTGAGCGACGACGCATTGATCGACGCCATGGTCGCGCACCCCAAACTCATCGAGCGGCCGATTCTGGTCGCCGGTGACAAGGCCGTCATCGGCCGCCCACCAGAAAACGTCCTGGAGCTTTTACCATGAGCACGCCGTACATCCTGGTCCTCTTTTACAGCCGCAACGGCTCAACCAGCGAAATGGCCCGGCAGATCGGCCGCGGTATCGAACTGGGCGGTATGGAAGCGCGCTTGCGTACCGTGCCCGCGATTTCCACCGAATGCGAAGCCGTGGCGCCGAGCATCCCGGAAAGTGGCGCGCTGTTCGCCACACTGGATGACCTGAAAAATTGCGCAGGCCTGGCCCTTGGCAGCCCGACGCGGTTCGGTAACATGGCTGCACCGCTCAAGTACTTCCTCGACGGCACCAGCAACCTGTGGCTGACCGGCGCGCTGGTGGGCAAACCGGCCAGCGTGTTCACCTCCACCGCCAGCCTGCACGGCGGCCAGGAAACCACCTTGATGTCGATGCTACTGCCGTTGCTGCACCACGGCATGCTGATCACCGGCCTGCCTTACAGCGAATCTGCATTGGTGGAAACCAGTGGCGGCGGCACCCCCTATGGCGCCAGTCACCACGCCGGGCCTGACGGCAAGCGCCCGCTTGATCCGCACGAGACCCAACTGTGTCGCGCACTCGGTCAGCGTCTGGCGAAAACCGCCCTTCTGCTAGACCCGGCCCGTGGCTAAAAAGCCTGAAGTCCTGCCTGCGCTGGACTGGCTTGAGCCGAGAGTAAAAATCAGCCGCCTGATCAGCCTGAGCAGTTTTTTCGGGCTGATTGCGCTGCTGAGCATTTATTACCTGTGGATTGCCGACCTGCACGGCGCACGGCCATGGGTGATTCTGCTGATCGAGTTGGTGCCGCTGCTGTTGTTCGCACCCGGGATTATCAGTAGCAGCCCCCGCGCTTATTCGTGGCTGTGTTTCGTGGTCAACCTGTATTTCATCAAAGGTGCGCTGGCAGCGTTCGATCCCAACCGTTCGCTGTTCGGCATCCTGGAGATGCTCGTCAGCCTCGGGGTATTTGTCAGCGCGCTGCTGTACATCAGATGGACTTTTCAGCGAAACCGTAAACTTGCGGGCGAAGGCCAAGTCTGAGGCTGTACGCATCATTTTCTGGAGCAGTAATGCACGATTACAAATGGCTGAATGAGTACTGCCTGAACCGCTTCGGCTCGGCCAAAGCCCTCGAAGCACATTTGCCGACACCCAAGACCGCTAAACAACTGCAAGCCATCGGCGACGACCGCTACCTGTCGACCATGGCCCTGCGGGTGTTCCGCGCCGGTCTGAAGCACAGCCTGGTGGACGCCAAGTGGCCGACTTTCGAGGAAGTGTTCTACCGCTTCGATCCGGAAAAGGTCGTGCTCATGGGTGCCGACCACCTTGAGCGGCTGATGCAGGATGCGCGGATCATTCGCCACCTGGGCAAACTCAAAAGCGTGCCGCGCAATGCGCAACTGGTACTGGACATCGAAAAGGAACACGGCAGTTTCGGCAACTTCATCGCCCAATGGCCGGTGGATGACATCACCGGGCTCTGGCAGTACCTCGCCAAACATGGCAACCAAATGGGCGGACTGTCTGCGCCGCGCTTCCTGCGCATGGTGGGTAAAGACACCTTTATCCCGACCTGGGACGTGGTAGCCGCGCTCAACGCCCAGAAGATCGTCGACAAAGTCCCGACCAGCAAACGCGATCAGGCCATCGTCCAGCAAGTGTTCAACCAATGGCAAAGCGAAAGCGGCAGGCCGTTGTGCCAGCTGTCAGCGATGCTGGCGTTTACGGTGAATCACTGAGTCTACTAAATCTGTAGGAGCTGCCGAAGGCTGCGAATCGCGGAGTATCAGCCAATGCGCTTCGCAGCCTGCGGCAGCTCCTACAGAAACCGTCTTTAGACATTCACCACATTAACAAACCGCGATGCGGCGGTTTCGTCGATGCGCAGATTCGTGAAGTCGAACAGATTGCGGTCAGCCAGCTGTGACGGAATGACATTTTGCAGGCTGCGGAAAATGCTGTCGGTCCGACCCGGCGTCTTGCGCTCCCACTCCTGAAGCATGTCCTTGACCACCTGACGCTGCAGGTTTTCCTGAGAACCACACAGGTTGCACGGGATGATCGGGAAATTCCTGAAGTCGGAATAAGCCTGAATGTCTTTCTCATGGCAGTACGCCAATGGCCGGATCACCACGTTGCGACCATCGTCGGCGCGCAGCTTCGGCGGCATGGCTTTCAGCGAGCCATTGAAGAACATATTCAGGAAAAACGTCTCGACGATGTCATCGCGATGATGCCCCAGCGCCATTTTCGTTGCGCCAATCTCGTCGGCAAAGGTGTACAGCGTGCCGCGACGCAGGCGTGAACACAGCGAACAGGTGGTCTTGCCTTCCGGGATCAGTTCCTTGACCACCGAGTATGTGTCTTTCTCGACGATGTGATACTCGATGCCCAGTGTTTCCAGATAGGCAGGCAGCACGTGCTCGGGGAAACCCGGCTGCTTCTGATCCATGTTCACGGCGACGATATCGAACTTGATCGGAGCGACCTTCTGAAAATGCATCAGCACATCAAGCATGGTGTAGCTGTCTTTGCCACCAGACAGACAGACCATGACCTTGTCACCCTCTTCAATCATGTTGAAGTCGGCCACGGCTTCACCGGCCAGGCGACGCAGGCGTTTCTGCAGTTTGTTCTGATTGACTGAAAGGGTGCCCATGGCGCTGGTATCCGGTTGCAATGACAAGGAGAAAAGCCCGGCATTTTACGCATAAATACGGCGTGGGGCTAAAGCTTGCTGTTTACTGCCTGAGGGCATTAGCAGCGGCCTGTAGATCGCCAATTGCTCTAACCGGGTGCTTTTTGTACAGGTCAGGCTTCCTATACTGAAATCGAGGGCGGACGAGAAAGCAGTATTTTCAGGGATGTAAATCTATCGCCTGTACTGCTTCTTCCCGGCTAAAGACGGTTCCATGTCGTACATGAAAGGAAGGAGTACTCCACATGATCCATCACGTCTGGGGATTGTTTGCCCATCCTGATCAGGAATGGCAGGACATCCGTGGCGAGGAAGAACAAAGCATCGGCCATCTATACCTCACGCATACCCTGATCCTGGCGGCAATCCCGGCGGTTTCGGCCTATATCGGGACCACGCAGATGGGCTGGGTGATTGGGGATCGAGCGCCGGTCATGCTGACCCACGAAAGCGCAATATGGATGACGATCATGTCGTACATCGCCATGCTCGCCGGTGTTGCGATCATGGGCGGCTTCATCCACTGGATGGCCCGCACCTACGATGCGACGCCTAGCCTGGCACGCTGCCTCGCCTTCGCGACTTACACGGCGACGCCGCTGTTCATCGGCGGTCTGGCTGCGCTTTACCCACATATGTGGCTAGGCATGATGATCGGCACGGCAGCCGTCTGCTACACGGTTTACCTGCTGTACGTCGGCGTGCCGACCTTCATGAAAATCCCGGCGGACGAAGGCTTTATGTTCTCAAGCTCCATACTTGCAGTGGGCCTGGTGGTGCTGGTGGCGATCATGGCGTTTACAGTGGTGCTGTGGGGCATTGGCGTTGGGCCGGAGTACACCAACTGATGGTTCGCCGTTGAAATTGCATGTGACCGCAAATCACGTGGGAGCGAATTCATTCGCGAAGGCGTTGGTTCTGGCGATATAAATGCGTCGACTGTGCTGCCCCTTCGCGAATGAATTCGCTCCCACGGGAGACTACCGCGTCAGCCTGGACGACCATTCGGCAGCTTGGGTTTTCGATATCCAGCCCTTTTACGGCATACTCGGCATCTCTGGAGACCCATGAAGCATGCTCGAGCCACTCAACACCCGTGTCGAAGTCTGTTACCAACAAGCCGAAGCCTTTTTCAAACGCCCTTTCACACGCCCGGTAGTCAGCCTCAAGCTACGCGGCCAAAAAGCCGGTGTCGCGCATTTGCATGACAACATGCTGCGCTTCAACCCACAGCTGTACCGGGAAAACAGCGAAGACTTTTTACGCCAGACCGTCGCCCACGAAGTCGCGCACCTGATCGCCCACCAATTGTTCGGTGACCGCATCCAGCCCCACGGCGAGGAATGGCAACTGATCATGCGCGGCGTCTACGAACTGCCGCCCAACCGCTGCCACACCTACGCCGTCCAGCGCCGCAGCGTGACGCGCTACATATACCGCTGCCCGTGCCCTGGAAGCGAATTCCCGTTCTCGGCCCAACGTCACCAAATGGTCCGCAAAGGCCGCCGCTATTTATGCCGCAGCTGCCGCGAAACGCTGGTGTTCAGTGGTGAAACGCGAGTGGTGTGAGGTTCTACGCGATTGCGCAGAATCTGTGGGAGCGTGGCTTGCCCGCGATAAGGGCGACCCGGTATAAGCGGCAGACACATTCTGGCAAGCAATCCCACTCCCATACTCGAGAGCCTGGTCTAGCTTTTGGGTCTCGCAAGGTAGAAAGGCAGTGGAATGCTATCAACCCATCAGTCTCGCCAGCTCCGCGTCGGCCGATACAGTGAAAGCGGTCGATTTTATCTAATCACGTCCAATACTCGAGATCGTCAGCCGATATTTGGCGATCTGAGGATAGGACGTCTTGTGGCCCGTCAGTTCATGGAAGCCGAGCGCGACGGTCTTGTCCAATCGCTGGCATGGGTAGTGATGCCTGACCATTTCCACTGGTTACTCGAACTGAAGAGTGGTTCATTGAGTCAGGCAGTCGGGCGTACAAAGTCCCTGACGTGCGCAGCAGTAAATGCTGCACAAGGGCGCACGGGTAGTATCTGGCAGCAAGGTTTTCATGACCGTGCCGTTCGACGTGATGAGGATCTCAAGGCGTTGGCGCGCTATGTCGTGATGAACCCGGTGCGCGCAGGCCTGGTCAAGCGTATTGGTAATTATCCTCTTTGGGACGCTGTCTGGATTTAGTTGCCCCTAAGACCGAGTCGTCCTTATCGCGGGCAAGCCACGCTCCCACATATTCCACGTCGTCGAATCAGCTTGCTAAAGATAGTGGCGGCTAGCCGCCAGCCCATAAAAAAACCCATCCGAAGATGGGTTTTTCAGTAACGCGGGCTGTGGTTAGACAGGCTTGCGCGTCGGGATCGGGCGGGTCAGTGGCTCTTCAGCCAGTTCAGCAACACCCAGATCATCTACTGGAGCGGTGTTGTCGATAGCACGACCACCGGAAGCCAGCTCGGTTTGCAGCTTGTCGGTGTCCAGCTCGCCGACCCACTTGGCAACCACGACGGTGGCAACAGCGTTACCTACCAGGTTGGTCAGGGCGCGGGCTTCGGACATGAAGCGGTCGATACCGAGGATCAGCGCCAGGCCGGCAACCGGCAGATGGCCGACAGCCGACAGGGTTGCAGCCAGTACGATAAAGCCGCTACCGGTCACGCCAGCAGCACCTTTGGACGACAGCAGCAGAACAAGCAGCAGGGTGATCTGATGGGTGATGTCCATGTGAGTGTTGGTCGCCTGAGCGATGAACACTGCAGCCATGGTCAGGTAGATCGACGTACCGTCCAGGTTGAACGAGTAGCCAGTGGGGATAACCAGACCTACTACCGACTTCTGTGCGCCCAGACGTTCCATCTTGATCAGCATGCGAGGCAGTGCCGATTCCGAGGAGGAAGTACCCAGTACGATCAACAGCTCTTCACGGATGTAGCGGATCAGCTTCAGCACGCTGAAGCCGTGAGCGCGGCAGATGCCACCCAGCACGATCAGTACGAACAATGCGCACGTGATGTAGAAGCAGATCATCAACTGGCCCAGTTGCACCAGCGAGCTCACACCGTAAGCACCGATGGTGAACGCCATGGCACCGAAGGCACCCAGAGGCGCGAGCTTCATGATCATGTTGATGATGTTGAACATCACGTGAGCGAAGCGATCGATGAAGTCCAGAACCGGCTTGCCGTAAGCACCCAGGCGATGCAGCGCGAAGCCGAAGATCACCGAGAACATCAGGACTTGCAGGATATCGCCGTTAGCGAAGGCACCGACGATGGTGTTCGGGATCACGTTAAGCAGGAAGCCAACGATGCTCTGGTCAGCGCCCGCTGTCACATAAGCAGCGATCTTGGAAGCATCCAGCGTGCTCACGTCGATGTTCATGCCGGCACCCGGCTGAACAACGTTGACCACAACCAGACCGATCAGCAGGGCGATGGTCGATACGATTTCGAAGTACAGCAGCGCGTAGCCGCCAGTCTTGCCCACCGACTTCATGTTCTGCATGCCAGCGATACCGCTAACCACAGTACAGAAGATGATCGGGGCAATGACCATTTTGATTAATTTGATGAAACCGTCGCCCAGCGGCTTGAGGGCCTTGCCGGTGTCAGGATAGAAGTGGCCGATAAGAATACCGATCACGATTGCTACGATGACCTGGAAATACAGGGATTTGTAAATCGGCTGACGAGTCGTCATGAAATCATCCTCAAGGGCGTTGTCGGCACCATTCATGTGATGCGCGCGACGCCTAACGAGCTAACCCTCCTGCAACTGGAGGGATTTGTTTTGTCGAGCTGCACGGGGCAGACCTCTCCCCTGTATCGCAAGGCTCGTGCCACTTTTAAGAAACACGCTGAACAGCATGTAAACCGGTGTGTTGGAGTCTAGTTGGGGTTTGAGTATCCGCTCAGAGTGGCGGATTTCCGCCGATTAGCGGGAGAAAATGAGGAAGAGTGGCGGGTATCCGCCGATCCGCCATCAGATCGCCATCCCATGGTTATAGACGATGGCCAGGATTTTGGAGGTGAATTAAATATCCGGATTAAAACCCTTTCTCTGTGGGAGCCGGGCTTGGTCTGGGCGGCATTCCGACGATGCATGAGACGCAGCTAGAAGCTCAGACCGCGTCGTCGTTTATCGCGAGCAAGCTCTGCTCCCACAAAGCTCAGCGCATACCGTGGGAGCCGGGCTTGGTCTGGGCGGCATTCCGACGATGCATGAGACGCAGTTAGAAGCTCAGACCGCGTTATCGTTTATCGCGAGCAAGCTCTGCCCCCACAAAGCTCAGCGCATACCCGTGGGAGCCGGGCTTGCCCGCGATGCATGAGACGCAGCTAGAAGCTCAGACCGCGTTGTCGTTTATCGCGAGCAAGCTCTGCCCCCACAAAGCTCAGCGCATACCCGTGGGAGCCGGGCTTGGTCTGGGCGGCATTCCGACGATGCATGAGACGCAGCTAGGAAGCTCAGACTGCGTTATCGTTTATCGCGAGCAAGCTCTGCTCCCACAAAGCTCAGCGCATACCCGTGGGAGCCGGGCTTGGTCTGGGCGGCATTCCGACGATGCATGAGACGCAGCTAGAAGCTCAGACCGCGTCATCGTTTATCGCGAGCAAGCTCTGCCCCCACAAAGGTCTTGCGATGTATCAGGGATATCGCGGAACAGCCAGGATCTACCCCGCGAAAAAATGAATCCTGAACACAGCCCCGCCCAGTGGCGAATCACCCAGGGTCAACCGCGCGTTGTAGCTTTCGATGATGTCTTTAACCACCGCCAGCCCGATGCCCTGACCCGGGTTCTGGCGGTCCAGACGTTCGCCACGCTGCAAAATACGTTCGCGCTGGTGTTCCGGCACGCCGGGGCCGTCGTCTTCAACGCATAACTCTTCCCCGGCTTCGGACGTCCGCAAGCTGACGCGAACCTGCCCCAGACACAGCCGATACGCGTTCTCCAGCAGGTTGCCGAGCATTTCCAGCAAGGCGCCCTCTTCCATCGGCACCACGCATTCGTCGGGCAGGTCCAGCGTCACCTTCACCTGTTTATCGCGGTAGACCTTCTCCAGCGTATTGCACAGGCTTTCCACCACCGGCCGGAGCCTGACGTGATGACGCACCAGCCCGCTCTTGCGCAGGCTGGCCCGCTGCAGTTGATAGCCGATCTGCTGACTCATGCGCTCGATCTGGGATTGCAGAATGCGCGCCTGCTCGACATCTTCAGGTCGCTTGGCGATGTTTTCACTGACGCCCTGCAACACCGCCAGCGGGGTTTTGAGGCTGTGAGCCAAGTCGTCGAGGGAGTCGCGGTAACGAATCCGCTGCTCGCGCTCACTGCTCAGCAACCGGTTCAACGACCCGGTTAGACGCAACAGTTCGCTCGGATGATTTTCACTCAGGCTCTCGCGCTGGCCCGACTCCACCTGATCCAGCTCCTGACTCAAACCGCGCAAGGCACGCAGCCCCCAGGTCAGACCCAGCCACAGCAGCGCGAGCAATACCAGCAACGCAGCGCCAAACCCGAGATAAAGCTTTTGCCGCAGCTGAGTGACGGTTTCCTGATAACCGCGCACCGGTTGCAGCGCCACGATACTGAAGGCCGCATTACGGCCGCCGAGCAATCTGATTTCAACGTCATAGACGAAAAACTCTTCGCCGTTGGACTCTTTGATCGTGGTGAACTCACTGCCCTTGCCGTCGTAACGCGGCTGGTAGTCGATGTACTCGTCTTCAGTAGCCAGCGAGCGCCAGACCAGATCACCCTGACGGTTATAGATGTAGCCCAGCAAGCGCGAGCCGGGAAGATTGAATTGCTCACCGGGCAGCACGGATGGCATCAACAGACGGCCATTCTCGACTCTGGCGGCGGAAATCAAGGTGGTCACATCGGACGCCAGCCGCTGCTCGATGGAGCCGCGCAGCGCGAGGCTGAATGCGCCCTGCAAGGCGGGCAACATGAGTAGCATGAAAATCACTGCCAGGGTCGCTGCGCCAATCATCAGGCGCAGGTGCAGCGAACGAATCATGTGCAGCGCTCGTTGAACAGGTATCCCAGCCCGCGCACGGTTTCAATGGGTTTGAAGGCCACCGCACCTTCGATCTTGCGCCGCAGACGACCGACCAGAACCTCGATCACATTCGGATCGCGCTCTTCGTCATCGGGGTAGAGTTGCTCCATCAGGCGCTCTTTGGCCACCACCTGCTGGTGATGGCGCATGAGGTATTCGAGAATCCGGTATTCGTAGGCGGTCAGCGGCAGCGGTTGCTCTTCCAGCGTGGCCTGTTTGCGGTTCAGGTCCAGCGATAATGGCCCGGCAATAATCGTCGAGTGGGTAAACCCGCTAGCCCGGCGCAGCAAGGCATTGAGGCGTGCTTCCAGCTCTTCGAACTGAAACGGCTTGACCACGTAATCATCAGCCCCGGCAGCCAGGCCTTCGACCTTGTCCTGCCAATTGCCACGGGCCGTCAAAATCAGGATCGGAAACGCCTTGCCGAGGGTGCGCAACTGACGAATCAGCTCCAGCCCGCTCATGCCCGGCAGCCCGAGGTCGATTACCGCCAGGTCATGGTTGAACTGGCCCACCTGGTAGAGCGCCTCTTCGGCGTTGGCGACCGACTCAACGATATGGCCAGCCTCGGTCAATCGGGTTTGCAAGTGATGACGCAACAGCGCCTCGTCCTCAACCACCAGCAACTTCATGCAGCTCTCCCGGGTGATGTTTCACGTTCTAAAATCAACTCCGCAGCCATGCCAAACAACTACAAACCACTGAATTGACATACATTCTGTAGGAGCGCACGAGCAACGCGAGGCCGCGATTGCGATTTATCAGGCAGACCGCTATCGCTGCCTCGCGTTGCTCGTGAGCGCCTACAGAGCTTTATTTGTGGCATGACAGCGCATCGCCTCGAACACGAGGTGTGACGCTCAAAGCAACTGCTGCACCGGCTTCCAATGCTGCGAACCGCCCTCTTCAGTATTAAGCGAGGCCACATGAGCCTGGTGCAGATCATAGTGCCCCGACAGCGTTTTCGGCGCGACCGGCACGCCATTGTATGTACCCGACAGGCTGTCATACGTTGCAGAATAATATAGCCGGTCGGCGCGGGGCCGGTCATCGACCTGCTCGCTCAACCCCTGACTCCAGACACCCTCACCCAGCGACCTGCCACTCTCGCCAAACCTGTCGACCCGTTCGCCACTTTTGTTCAGCGGTGCTCGGGAAACTTCATTGCCGCTGTCCGCCGCTTGCGCCGCAGCACTGCCGCCCAGAAAAGCCAAAGCCAGGAAAAACTTGTTGAGTGTCGTCATGGTGTAGTCCTCTTGCGCCGGGCGCTGTTCAGGTACGGCACCAGACTAGTCTGCGCGCCCTGAACCAGCCCTGAACACCCACTGAACCTGCGCTGAACAACTATCTACCGCACACATTAAAAAACACCCGTCACAATGCGTTAATCTTCCTACCCATTCCCAACCGCTATATAGAAGGTGTCGATCATGCGTTTATGGATTGCGTTGCTGATGATGGGGCTGGCCGGTGTGACTCAGGCGGCCATCAAGACCGAACAGATCAACTATAAAAGCGCCGACGGCACCCCGCTGGTGGGTTATTACGCTTATGACGACGCCATCAAAGGCCAGCGTCCCGGCATCATCGTGGTTCATGAATGGTGGGGCCTGAACGATTACGCCAAGCGTCGCGCCCGTGACCTTGCAGCGCTCGGCTACAGCGCCATGGCTATCGATATGTACGGTGAAGGCAAGAACACCGAACACCCGAAAGACGCCATGGGCTTCATGCAGGCGGCGTTGAAAGACAGCGACGCGGCCAACAAGCGCTTCGATGCAGGTCTTGAGCAACTGAAGAAACAACCGCAGACCGATCCGAAGAAAATCGCCGCTATCGGCTACTGCTTCGGCGGCAAGATCGTTCTGGATGCGGCCCGTCGCGGCGAACCGCTGGCTGGCGTGGTCAGCTTCCACGGTGCATTGGTCACCAACACCCCCGCCAAGGCCGGTGGCGTGAAAGTCCCGATGCTGGTGGAGCACGGCGCTAAAGACAGCATGGTCACCCCGGAAAACGTCGCTGCCTTCAAAAAGGAAATGGACGACGCAGGTGCCGACTATAAATTCGTCAGCCTCGCCGACGCCAAACACGGCTTCACCAACCCCGACGCCGACCGCCTCAGCCACGGCGAACACGGCGGCCCGGACATCGGCTACAACAAAGCCGCTGACGAAAGTTCGTGGAAAGATATGCAGGCGTTTTTGAAGAAAGTGTTTGGCGCGTAAACCCGCCTAGGACGCTCTCCTGTAGGAGTGAGCTTGCTCGCGACAGCTGTATTCCCGACGCTGGACATGTATCAGGTGTACTGGCCTCATCGCGAGCAAGCTCACTCCTACAGGATCTATGTGGGCCGGGCTATAGCGCACGCCTTTAGCGAGCCGCTTCCCAGCACCGCATTCCCCCGGCAAAATGCCGCCCATGACTCAAAATCCTCACCTCCCCGCCTGTTGCCCCGCCCTCCATCACCATTGGCCCTTGCCTCATGCCTTGGCGAATGTGGCGTTGGTCAGCAGTCACTTCGATCCCAAACAACTCGCGGAGGGCGACTTCCAGCGTTGCGTCATCACGCCTCCGGCCAGCATCCAGCGCTCTGTCGCCAAACGGCAAACCGAATTTCTCGCAGGCCGTTTATGCGCCAGGGCGGCGCTGCAGCATCTGGACGGTCGCGACTGGGTGCCGGACAACGGCGAAGACCGCGCGCCGATCTGGCCAGCCGACATTTGCGGTTCAATCACCCACAGTACCGGCTGGGCCGCGGCCATCGTCGCGCACAAACAGCATTGGCGTGGATTGGGGCTGGACACTGAAAACCTGCTCAGTCACGAGCGCGCCACCCGTCTGGCCGGGGAAATCCTCACGCCGTGGGAAATGCAGCAAATGGCTGCAGGGCCTGCGGAGCAGATTGCTCTGCACGTGACGCTGACCTTCTCTATAAAAGAAGCGCTGTTCAAGGCCCTTTACCCCATCGTGCAGAAACGTTTCTATTTTGAAGACGCGCAACTGCTGCACTGGTCCACCGACGGTAAAGCCCGCTTGCGCCTGCTGACCGACCTGTCCGGCGAATGGCACAACGGCAAGGAACTGGAAGGGCAATTCAGCGTGCAGGGCGAGCATGTGTTGAGCCTGGTGGCAGTGCCTGCCGATCAAAACCAGGATTTGTAGGAGCTGCCGAAGGCTGCGAAAGAGATTTGTCTGACACACCGCTTTCGCAGCCTTCGGCAGCTCCTACATTGACCGGGCTAATCTGCTCCTATCGGGCAATGCTCACAGCGCCCAACCCACGCCACCTGATGGCTCAAGCAACAACTGCGCCGCTGCCGGCGTGGCGGTTCGCCCACATAGTGGATGGCATTGAACAGTGGGTTACGTCGCCCATCGCTCAAGGTCTTGCTGCGCAATAGCGCATAACCCACGTCAAGCGAGGTGTCGGTCAACGTGCCCAGTTGCACGAGGCAGCGCTCAAGGTAATCCCCGGCATTGCCCCACAGAACCGCCGCCGATACATCGACCAGCCGACTGAGCGCATCAATGAAAGGATGCAGATTGTCATCCATCAGCCCTGAAAAACTCACAGGCTGACTCGCGCCAACGCCGAGGAATTTCAACGCAACCGGAACACCACGCTTGTCCAGCGCCACAGCGATCTGATCCAGCTGCAACGGCCAGCACCAGCCCTGCACCAACCCCGCCACCACAACCGGTGGGATCACTTGCATGAAGTAATACTTGGACCACTGCGACACCAACACCTGTCGATGACTGGCCAGCAACTCAGCGCCATAGATATTCAGCAACAACGCGTCCAGCGCCTCAGCCTGCAAAAGCTCCGGCAACGGCCTCACCGCCCGCGGATCGTCTTCAGCCAGCAGGCTCTGCCCGAAGCACTCAAGTGCGCCACTGAATAATGGGTGACTCATCAGGCTTCCTGATTGGGAAAAGGGAGTTCTCAACTTACGTAGGAGCTGCCGAAGGCTGCGAAACCGATGTGCCTGATATATCGCCTTCGCAGCCTTCGTCAGCTCCTACAGGAACAACATCTCCATTGAGGGAATGACAGCGCGCCAAACCACAACCCGAACAATTCTATCCATCATTTCCCCAAGCACACCACATGCCAAAACCCCCTTGCCAAAGGCATTTTCTGTGATAGGGTTCGCGCCCTCAAAAATCAGCTGACTGCCGTAAAAAAACCTTGATAAGCCTCATAAGGGCGTCGGTCCAGTAGTTATGCGGCCTACACGCGATATGGAGCTTTCATACACCAATTACACACAGCTTTATCCACAGGTAGTGCGTTGCAATTGGTGTCCAAAACGCTTTATCTTGTAGCCCGGCTTCACGAACAACCCTACATGTAGGGTTTTACGTAAAAAACCCAACACAAGTCGAACAGGGATTTCAAGCATTTTTCTTACGTGTCGAGGGTTGAACCAAAGGTTCATTCGGTAGCCCAAGCTGCGCCCCAGACACCCGAGCATGCATACCCTATTTGACCGCAGCAAATTCAAGCATTTGTTGCAATATTTAACAGGCACCATCCAACAGATTTCCCGAGGCAGCGAGCAACGATTTCGCTGCCTTTTTGACTTCAAAGCCAAGGACGGTGAAATCCGCCATCCCCATTCCGTTTTGAGGTCGTTACAGCCGGCGTTTTTGTCGACTGAATGCCTACAAACCGGATCGGTGGGTGCTGATTAGCACCCAAACAAACATAGAGAATGTGGAGACACCCATGCAAACAGACACAACTCGCGAGAACTCGCCGAACCCGGCGCCGCAGACAAGCCAGTCCCAACAGGATCTGTCCGCGACCGCTCCCGGCCAGCTGCGCGTGATCAAGCGTAACGGCACTGTCGTCGCCTACACCGATGACAAAATTACCGTCGCTATCACCAAAGCGTTTCTTGCAGTTGAAGGCGGCACTGCCGCTGCGTCTTCGCGCATCCACGACACCGTGGCCCGTCTGACCGAACAAGTCACCGCGACCTTCAAGCGTCGCATGCCTTCGGGCGGCACCATCCACATCGAAGAAATCCAGGATCAGGTTGAACTGGCCCTCATGCGTGCCGGCGAGCAGAAAGTCGCTCGCGACTACGTCATCTACCGTAACGAGCGCTCCAAGGAGCGTGCCGTTCGTGGCACCGACGCACCGGTCGACGCCCACCCTTCGATCCGCATCACCCGCGCCGACGGCAGCATTGCGCCGCTGGACATGGGTCGTCTGAACACCATCGTCACCGAAGCGTGTGAAGGCCTGGCTGAAGTTGACGCCAACCTGATCCAGAACGAAACCCTGAAAAACCTGTACGACGGCGTGGCGATGAAAGACGTCAACACCGCTCTGGTGATGACCGCCCGAACCCTGGTTGAGCGCGAGCCGAACTACTCGTTCGTGACCGCCCGCCTGCTGATGGACACCCTGCGCGCTGAAGGCCTGAATTTCCTGGAAGTAGCAGAAAGCGCTACTCACCACGAAATGGCCGACCTGTATGCCAAGGCCCTGCCTTCGTACATCGCCAAAGGCATTCAGTTCGAATTGCTGAACCCGATCTTGGCCACCTTTGACCTGGAAAAACTCGGCAAGGCGATCAACCACGAGCGCGACCAGCAGTTCACGTACCTGGGCCTGCAAACCCTGTACGACCGTTACTTCATCCACAAGGATGGTATCCGTTTCGAACTGCCGCAGATCTTCTTCATGCGTGTGGCCATGGGCCTGGCAATCGAAGAGAAAGCCAAAGAAGACCGCGCCATCGAGTTCTACAACCTGTTGTCGTCCTTCGACTACATGGCGTCGACGCCTACGCTGTTCAACGCCGGTACCCTGCGTCCGCAACTGTCCAGCTGCTACCTGACCACCGTTCCGGATGACCTGTCGGGCATTTACCACGCCATCCACGACAACGCCATGCTGTCCAAATTCGCAGGCGGTCTGGGCAACGACTGGACTCCGGTTCGTGCGCTGGGCTCGTACATCAAAGGCACCAACGGCAAATCCCAGGGCGTTGTACCGTTCCTGAAAGTTGTGAACGACACCGCCGTAGCCGTTAACCAGGGTGGCAAGCGCAAAGGCGCTGTCTGTGCTTACCTGGAAACCTGGCACATGGACATCGAAGAGTTCATCGAGCTGCGCAAGAACACCGGTGATGACCGTCGTCGTACCCACGACATGAACACTGCCAACTGGATCCCTGACCTGTTCATGAAGCGTGTCTTCGATGACGGCAAATGGACCCTGTTCTCGCCATCCGAAGTACCGGACCTGCACGACCTGACCGGTAAAGCCTTCGAAGAGCGTTACGAGTACTACGAAGCCCTGAGCGAATACCCAGGCAAGATCAAGCTGTTCAAGACCATCCAGGCCAAAGACCTGTGGCGCAAGATGCTCTCGATGCTGTTCGAAACCGGCCACCCATGGCTGACCTTCAAAGACCCGTGCAACCTGCGTAGCCCGCAGCAGCACGTGGGCGTGGTTCACAGCTCGAACCTGTGCACCGAGATCACCCTGAACACCAACAAGGACGAGATCGCGGTCTGCAACCTGGGCTCGATCAACCTGCCGAACCACATCGTCAACGGCAAACTGGACACCGATAAGCTCAAGCGCACCATCGACGTCGCCGTTCGCATGCTCGATAACGTTATCGACATCAACTACTACTCGGTGCCACAAGCGAAGAACTCCAACTTCCGTCACCGTCCAGTGGGCCTGGGCATCATGGGCTTCCAGGACGCGCTGTATCTGCAGCACATCCCTTACGGTTCCGACGCTGCTGTCGAGTTCGCCGACCGATCGATGGAAGCTGTCAGCTACTACGCGATCCAGGCCTCTTGCGACCTGGCCGACGAGCGCGGTGCCTACGAGACGTTCCAGGGTTCCCTGTGGTCCAAAGGCGTACTGCCGCTGGATTCGCAACAGATCCTGATCGAGCAGCGTGGCCAGAAGTACATCGACGTTGACCTGAACGAAACCCTGGACTGGGCGCCAGTACGTGCCCGTGTACAGAAAGGTATTCGTAACTCCAACATCATGGCCATCGCACCGACCGCGACCATCGCCAACATCACTGGCGTATCACAGTCGATCGAACCGACTTACCAGAATCTGTACGTGAAATCGAACCTCTCGGGCGAATTCACCGTGATCAACCCGTACCTGGTCCGCGACCTCAAAGCCCGCGACCTGTGGGACTCGGTCATGATCAATGACCTGAAGTACTACGACGGTTCGGTACAACAGATCGAGCGCATCCCGCAGGAACTCAAAGACCTGTACGCCACCGCGTTCGAAGTCGACACCAAGTGGATTGTCGATGCAGCAAGCCGTCGTCAGAAGTGGATCGACCAGGCTCAGTCCCTGAACCTGTACATCGCTGGTGCATCGGGCAAGAAACTGGACGTGACCTACCGCATGGCCTGGTACCGTGGTCTGAAAACCACTTACTACCTCCGTGCCCTGGCTGCGACCAGCACTGAGAAATCCACCGTCAACACCGGCAAGCTCAACGCAGTATCGAGCGGCGGCCACGGCCCGGACGACTCGGCGATCACCGCCCCACGTCCAACCGAAGCTGCACCGGCCGGTCCAGCACCAGTGCCTAAGGCCTGTGCGATCGACGAGCCGGATTGCGAGGCTTGCCAATAAATTAGTATCTACGTTGAAGGTCCCCTATCACAGGGGGCTTTCAAGATCTTTGATCACAAATTTATCGCTTGCACGCAATCCGAACAAAAAGCGTTTAGGGAAGATAGAAACTAGCAAAGGATGGCAAAAAACGCCAAAATCCGAGTCAGACAAAACATCTGCTTTTAAACAAGCGATGGGGTATCCGACGACGAATTTGTCGTGCTTCAAAGAAGAAATGCCACGCTCAGAATAGGGCGGGGAGATAGAAAAAGCTCGCGGGCGATTGCGCAAAAGTTGTCGAGACCTATCGCAATTACCCGCGCCACCAAAACCAAACAGATACGAAAGGCCTAGGGGGTGTGCATTGAGCCAAATACTGACGTCATCGTCAACGACTCTCTGCTGGATGGTCCCCGAAAGCATGAAAACTCATGAATATCGGAGACTACAAAATGGTAACTAATACCAAAGCCACATCTGAAAAAGTCGCGCAATTAGCGTCGGAGACCCTACGAGATCCAAATGCGTCAGCCATATCAAAAACGCTCGCAGCCTCAGCGTTGGCTCAAACACACACGAGAAAACAGACCGGCGCAGATATGGAACGCATTGCTAGCAACGTTTTGCTCAGCGATAAATACAGCAATATCAGTAAGACCCTTGCAGGTTCGCTGGTTTCCCAATCCAACAAAAAACGTTGAGGTGCCTCATGAAAATCAATATGGCGCATCTCAGAGAACGCTCGACCACCGGCGGCTGGATTGACTTCGCAGTTTTCGACGCCAAGGCCACTAACGGAGACAATGACAACCTCTTAGCCCAGCTGACAATGTCAGCAAGGAATGCGGGCCTCAAGGTTGATCAAGCAGCTCTCGCATTCAATTCCGCAGGAAGGTTACGCTTCTATGGTACGAGGAGTCTCGTGGACTATCTCGCAGGAATTGGCGTACCACGCTGGACTCACACGATTGACTTTTAAATAGATCACGAAAGGCCTTGCCACGTGTGAGGCCTTTTTCACATAGCAGGCTCAATCAACGTAGTGTCTACGCCCTCAGTTGAACACCGAGAAAGACCTCCATCGAAGGAGCTGTTTGGACGCTCGCAGTTCCAACATCGTTTAGCTACACTAAGCGTCTTTCCAATCTGGAGGTCGCCAACATGCCAACACCCTCCCTCGCTGCAAAAAAAGCCTACTGTGCCAAAACGCGCAAATCGAACTATGCCGCCAGTCTGCGCTTGGAAGGTTTTGATAGCACTCCGCTTGATGCAGAACGCTCTCTTCCAACTCGTGAAGAACTGCTAAAAACCTATCGAAAAAAACAGGCCTGATGCTCGACAAATACGGTACCGGCCAGGATCCATACTGCTATTCCGGTACAACGATTTTGCGTAACAGTTTGGGCTTGACCAATGACGACATATTGGCTGAGGCGGAGCGCGCTCTTTCTGAGGTAGCGGCGGACTCCATCGAATTCGCCCCACCGCCTTATCGTCTTTCCTACCTTAAAAATCTTCACCTTCGCTTATTCACCGACCTCTACGACTGGGCCGGTGAGCTTCGTACCGTGGACATCTCAAAAGGAGATACCCACTTTTGCACGACGAGTCGCATTGAGCCCGAAGCTGAAAAACTATTCACTTTGCTGGCCGAGGCTGACTGGTTTCAAGGTATGGACAGGGCACAACTTGTTAAAGCGAGCGCCGAAATGTTCGGTGACTTGAACGTCGTCCATCCTTTCAGGGAAGGAAACGGCAGAACGCAGCGGATCCTTTTTGAACATATCATTGTAAACGCAGGGTATGAAATCAGTTGGTGGGCCGTAGACGCTGAAGAATGGACAAAAGCGAATATTGACGCAGTGGTTTGCGATTACGCAGCACTGACTGACGTATTCGAACGATGCATCGGGCAACCTATCTCAACTTGATATTCCACCACTGCGCAGCACGTGCAAAATACTCTCCCGCCAATAAATCTGACACCGCAGATCCCTCCAAATCAAGCCCAATCCTGTAGGAGCTCACCGAGGTTACGAGGCCAGCGATGGCGGTGTGTCAGGCATACCGTAATCGCTGGCCTCGTAACCTCCGTTAGCTCCTGCAGATTCAATGCTCGGCAAACGAAAGCGTTCGCTTCGATACCGTCGTAAAAACGCCGTATCCATTCAAATAAATGGGTTAGAAAATCCGATAGCATGACACTATCCATCCCGTAGCCACCCTCAATTGGGCGTCAATGCCACCTGAGGATATCTTCCCGCTACCCGCAACAGATGGCGCATTGACACCAACGCGCTTCAGCACCTTGTTTACCCACGAGTTCACCCCATGAAAAATCCGATATCCCTCGCATCGCGCATCGGCCTGGGCTTTGCCGCCATCGTGTCGCTGCTTGTATTGATTACCGCCGTGGGTATCCAACGAGTTGGATTTATCGACTCCACCCTGGAAGACGTCAGCGAAAACGCTGCGAAAGTGCAGCGCTACGCGATTAACTTTCGCGGCAGCGTTCACAACCGCGCCATCGCCATTCGTGATGCCGTGCTGGTGACCAATGATCGCGACCTTGAATCCCACCTGGCCGAAGTCAGCAGCCTGCAAAAAGACTACGTGGATTCAGCCACGCCGATGGACCAACTCTTCGCGAGCAACACCGTCACCCCGCAAGAGCAATCCATGCTGCAGGCCATCAAAGACATCGAACAGCGCACCCTGGCCTCCACGAAAAAACTGATCGACCTGCGCCGCACCGGCGACATCGCGGGCTCTCAGGCTTTGCTGCTCAACCAGATATCCGCCGACTACAGCGAGTGGCTCAAGCGCATCAACGCCTTGATCGACTACGAAGAAGCGTCCATCAAATCGCAGCTCAGTGACGTGCAGGCCACCGCTAGCCAGTTTCGCGGCTTGATGTTGCTGGCGACTGGCGCGGCCTTGTTGCTGAGCATCTTCCTGTCGATCCTCATCATCCGCTTCGTCAAATCCACCCTCGGCGCAGAACCCACCGAAGTGGCTCAAGCCATCCAGCGTCTTGCCGCGGGCGACCTGCAGCAAAGCATCGTCACGCCCTACCCCGACAGCGTGATGGGCGTACTGAAAACTGCCCTCAGCCGCCTGGCTGACACCATTACCCAAGTGCGCATGGCCGCTCAGGAAGTGAATCAGTCCTCCACACTGCTGTCCGCCACGTCGATCACCAACAACGACCAGATCAACCTGCAAACCCGTGAAGCTGAACAAGTGGCCACCGCCATCACGCAAATGGCAGCCACCGTCAACGAAGTCACCGGTTACGCATCCCAAGCCGCCGATGCAACGCGTCTGGCCGACGGCGAAGTGGAAAGCGGTAACCAGTTGGTCGCGGGCACAACCCTGGCGATTGAACAATTGGCCACGTCACTGGCGGAAACCACCCTGACCGTGGAGCGGGTGTCCAAACAAAGCGAAGAGATCGAGAGCGTGATCGACGTCATCAACTCAATTGCCTCTCAAACCAACCTGCTGGCCCTCAACGCGGCCATCGAAGCGGCAAGGGCTGGCGAGCACGGCCGGGGCTTTGCAGTCGTCGCCGATGAAGTACGGTCGCTGGCCAACCGCACCCAGCGCTCGACGCAAGACATTCGGGACATGATCAGCACCCTGCAAAGTGGTACTGAAGCCGCCGCGCAAACCATGCGTGACAACTGCGAACTGGTAGGTCGCACCGTGGAGCAAACCCGCAATGCACAAGGCGCGCTGTCCAAAATCAGCAAGGAAGTGGGCGCCATCAACCGCATGAACGCACAGATCGCCAGCGCCTCGGTGCAGCAAAACAGCGTGGCCGAAGAAGTGGCTGTCAACATCAACCGCATTCACGGCTCAACCGTGCAGTCCGCTACCGGATCAAAACAAGTGGCCACCGCAAGCCAGGAACTGGCCCAACTGGCAGACCGCCTCACCCAGAAAGTGGCGTTCTTCAAAGTCGGCTGAGCCAAAGGGCAGCGCAGAAAACAAGGCGTGGATCGCGGTGCCCTCGGCCCGGTAGGAGCGAACTTGTTCGCGAGGCGTCATACCTGAAACACCACGAAGCCCCCCTCGCCAACAAGTTGCCTCCTACCCGAACGGCCTGACACCGTGCAAAACGGTAGGAGCGAACTTGTTCGCGAGGCGTCATACCTGAAACACCACGAAGCCCCCCTCGCCAACAAGTTGTTGTGGCTCAATATTTATGGACCATGATGTAGGAGTATCAACCTAAGGAAGCATCATGGGATTTCGGGTCGTTACAGCCGAAGAAAAAGCCGAGGCTATTCGCCTTGTCGTTGAGTTGAATTACTCAGTGCCTAAAGCGTGTGAGCAGACTGGCGTAGGGCCTACCGCGTTGCGGCGCTGGGTTTCACGGTGGCGCAAGGAGCAGGTAGGAGCCGCGCAAACTACCCGGCCTCAGGATCAAGATCTCATCGACTCGCTGCAGGCCAGATTGGCACTGCTGGAGGCCGAGAACGATGTTTTAAAAAAGCAGTTGCCCTCTCATCTAAAGGTGCTGTTTGGCCGAAGAAAATGATTGAGGGCGCTACAAAGAAGCTGTCGGTTCGACGCTTGTGCTGCGTACTGAGCATACCTCGCAGCAGTTATTACGCCATGCGTCGGCCTCGAGCTAAACGCAGTATCGAGCCGCAGTTAGAGAAGAAGATCCGGCTTTTGCACAAAGAACATCGAGGCGCGCTGGGCAGTCGCGGATTTGTTAAAGCGCTGAAGGCACAAGGCGTCCAAATGGGGCGTCATCGTATGCGCAGCTTGATGAAGAGTCTGGGTTTGGTGAGGCGTCGGGCACAGCATGCGCACTATCGACGGGCTACCAAACCGTCCAACATTGCGCCCAATGTGCTGGCACGACGCTTTAACCCTGAACATCCCAACACGTTCTGGGCGGGAGACATTACCTATATCCGTGTCGGTGGTAGTTGGCTGTACCTGGCAATTGTGATGGATCTTTTCTCGCGCAGGATCGTTGGCTGGGCGTTTTCAAGGACGGCCGATACCGAGCTTTCATTGCAGGCTTTACGACTTGCGGTGGGGCTGCGCCGACCTTCTTCCGAGCTGGTGTTTCACTCGGATCAGGGATGCCAATACACCGCTGACCGCTTCGTTAGCTATCTGGCCGAGAAGCAAATCGTGCAGAGCATGAGTCGGCGCGGAAACTGTTGGGACAATGCGGTAGTGGAACGCTACTTCCGATCACAGAAACACGATTGGTCACCTGAGAACGGTTACTCGAATCACTTCGAGGCAGAACGAGACGTGATGGATTTTATTGCTCACTACAACCATCGACGTTGCCACTCTGCCTCGAATAACCTGCCGCCAGCTGTTTTCGAAAAACTGGCGGCCTAACACTCCTACGGAACGGTCCAAAAAAACTGGACCATTACAAGTTGCCTCCTACCCGAACGGCCTGACACTGCGCCAAACGGTAGGAGCGAACTTGTTCGCGAGGCGTCATACCTGAAACACCGCGCAGCCCCTCTCGCCAACAAGTTGCCTCCTACCCGAACGGCGACACTGCGCCACACCAACCGTTGGTCGCCTAAAAACCGCTACCGCACAGCCCCTCCCCGCCACAACCCCCGGTATCCAAGGCATAGCGAAACATTGACCCCCGTCAAGCCAAATCCCCATACCGCAAATGCGTCGCAACGACACATTGCCGGACACCCTCATGACCTATATGCTGTGTTTCGAAATATGAAAAACACTACATAAGGGATTTCTGCTGCATTTTCGGTCGTACCTTCTCCTCTGAGAATGAACCCACAAATGCAGAAGAAAATAACGAAATTCCTTCCTCAAACGCAGTTACGGATGAACAAGTGTCGGGCGAAATCTGTATAATCCCGCGCTCGCTCCAAGGTACTCAAATGACCCTTTGCCCACGCAATGCTGTCTTGCCTGAAAGCCACCTTGAGTCCCCGTTTTGCTCGCCTGTAAGGCCCCAAAGGCGCGGCGACAAATCCAATGATCGATCCGCAGCACCACAAACAGGTCGATCCTGAGTAAAACTCGAAAATTCCGTTGCCGGCGTCATCCACTCGACGCAGGCACTACATCCTTTGAAATTCAGGAGCTTCCACCATGCTGAGCTGGGACGAATTCGATAAAGAAGACGGCGAAGTAGCTGTCAAAGCAACCAACGCCGGTCACGCTAACGAAGCCAACATGGACCGCCTCGACAGCGCCGGTGGCGCCGCAGCCACCGAAGCTCGCGCCGTCACCGACAAAGACTCTGCTGCCCTGATCCGTGCCAAAAAAGCACTGGACGCACTGGACGTTGCCGAAGGCCTGGCTGAACTCGAAGGCGCCAGCGCCCGCGTTGCCGTTGACGAAAAAATGATGATCAACTGCCGCGCTGACCTTAACCAGCTCGTGCCATTCAAATACGACTGGGCGTGGCAGAAGTACCTGGACGGTTGCGCAAACCACTGGATGCCGCAAGAAGTCAACATGACCGCCGACATCGCCCTGTGGAGAGACCCACAAGGCCTGACCGACGACGAGCGCCGCATCGTCATGCGTAACCTGGGCTTCTTCTCCACCGCCGACTCCCTGGTTGCCAACAACCTGGTACTGGCCGTGTACCGCCTGATCACCAACCCGGAGTGCCGCCAGTACATCCTGCGCCAGGCCTTCGAAGAAGCGATCCACACCCACGCTTACCAGTACTGCATCGAATCCCTGGCCATGGATGAAGGCGAGATCTTCAACATGTACCACGAGATCCCATCGGTCGCGAAGAAAGCCGCCTGGGGCCTGAAATACACCCGTTCGATCTCCGATCCGAAGTTCGAAACCGGCACCGTCGAAACCGACAAAGAATTGCTGCGCAACCTGATCGCCTACTACTGCGTACTGGAAGGCATCTTCTTCTACTGCGGCTTCACCCAGATCCTGTCCATGGGCCGTCGCAACAAAATGACCGGCGTCGCCGAGCAGTTCCAGTACATCCTGCGCGACGAATCCATGCACCTGAACTTCGGCATCGACGTGATCAACCAGATTAAAATCGAAAACCCACACCTGTGGGATGCCGAAATGAAGGAAGAAGCCAGCCAGATGATTCTGCAAGGCACCCAGCTGGAAATCGAATACGCACGCGACACCATGCCGCGCGGCGTACTGGGCATGAACGCGGCGATGATGGAGGACTACCTCAAGTTCATCGCTAACCGTCGCCTGAGCCAGATCGGTCTGAAAGAAGAGTACCCAGGTACCACCAACCCATTCCCATGGATGAGCGAAATCATGGACTTGAAGAAAGAGAAAAACTTCTTCGAGACACGGGTTATTGAGTATCAGACTGGTGGGGCGTTGAGCTGGGATTGATTGATCCCGCGTTCACAAGCTTCAAATGAAAGGGCTGCCTGAGAAGGCGGCCTTTTTTATTACCTGTGAATGCCGTTGAATGACAGGTTGATCGAGGAGCTACGGAGTGGCCCCGATGCCCCTGACACCGCGCCGTCTCGCGGCAACATAGGTCTGGTGGGACCGGATTTATCCGGGAAGGCAGCATTCCAGACGACGATGATGTGGCGGATGTACCGACCTATTCCCGAATGAATTCGGTCCCACGCAGACTGTGTGAAAACGTAGCGAGCGACGGCAAGACAAGGCAAAAACAGGCGAAAAACGGCCGGGGTCGCGTCCGACTCTAGTGTTCTAAATGAGCATTTTTCGCCTGTTTTTAACGCAGTATTGTGCGCGTAGCACCGAAGGTGCCCAGCCTGCAGTAGTTTTCACACAGTCTGCACGGGTTCCGTGTGAATTCAGACGATTACACTTCTTTGATGAACGCGCCGATCACAAGATTCTCGAATCCCATTTCTCGTTCCCATACCGACGGGACTTGTAACTGTCGATCTTCCACTCCCCCGCTTTTTTCAACATGACGAAGAGATACTCGTCCTGAAAGCTCGTCTCCGTTTTAATCACCACTTCAGCTCTGGATTTGGTTTTGATCTCCACCAGGACTTCCGTTGGACTTTCGACACCGTTGAATTTAGCTGGGAAGCCAAAACTTCCAGGATTTTTGCCGCCGTACACCCGACGCTTATCAGTGCAGTAATGATCAAACAGCGGGGCCGTCCGCTCACCGAATATCGCAAACCAATCGGTTCTGCCTTCCGCGTAGTGGTATTCGATGCCCGGATACTTCTGCCGTAGCTCACCATCTTCTTTTTTACTTCCGGCGTAGATATCACGCTCGATCGAATTCCATTTAGTCCCGAATTCACTGACATGCAATGCCAGATGTGATTTGAGTGAAGCTTCGTCCATTTTACCTGGCCCCAGAATTTCCATTGATGCAGAACACTGCTTGAACGCAGCCGTCTTTCGACGATCGATTTCGTAGCTTACAAAGAGCCAGGCCTGATGGCTATCACAGGTTCAGATCTGACGTTCGTGGACTTACCACCCTCCCCGCCTCACTTCACATCGCAATGTATGGCACGATAATCTTTGAAGGAACATCGCCATATGCAACCCGCGTATTTTGAACCAGAGACAGGACGCTGAAATGGACGCCGCTTTTCAAAAGCTCGCACTCAAGATTGGCATCGAGCTACCGGAACGTTTTTCAGCATTGATGGCCATAGCGCAGTCGGACAAAAACACCATGCGCAGTGTTTATGACGTGTTTTTGCTTGATGCCGAAACGGCCGAGCGCGAAATTGATGAGTGGCTCGATCCGGCTGATCATGAAGGTCGAACGTTCCTGCCTTTCGCGACTAATGGCAGCGGTGAGCCCTACTGTTTCGTGCGTCTGGCAAATGGGCAGACGGGGATCGCACAAGCACTGCATTTCGGGCAGATGACAAGCCTTGCCCACATCGACATATCGTCGTGGTTGACAAGCCACTATGTGCGCGCCGCTGCCGACTTGTCCCACCTGAAATATCAAACAGAGCTGGTGACACCTCAAACAGAGATGGGCCCAGTAATCACCCACGAAGTGCAATTACTCCACCCAGCATTGCTGCCTGAACACCGTGCGCTACTTGCGGACCTTTTTTCCAGACCCTGTGTGGCCAGGTCATTCAAGGACGGCTCCGAGAGCATTCCCAGAACAGTGAACGCTTTCATTTCCCAAGAGGAATCGGAGTCGTTACAGGCAAGCCTGGAACAGCCAGACCCTATAGAATTCGAAGTACTGCGTGACTGGATGCGCTGAGTAGGCCTTGCAGTCAGCAGAATCCCAATGGAGTGACCATGAGCGAAAAACAACCCTGCCGGGTTTGCGCAAATTTGATATTGGCAACCACGGCGGCACGCAACGACGGAATGTGCATGCCCTGCAAGGGTGGCTATCGGAAGCGTATCGAAGACGGCAAGCTCCGGGCCGAAGAGCACAAGCGTTACATCGTCAGCCCGAGAGCGCTGTACTGGACGGCGCTGGTCAACCGCGTCTACAACACACCCGAAGGTTTCTCAGGGCTGGCATTGGCAGAACAGCGCTATTACGCCGTCAGCGCATTACAGGGCGAGATCTACAACGGCGGCTTCGACCAGTACTTCGGCAACTCCTCGGGGGATCACTTCGACATCGCTTGCGCAGGCCTGCTTGAACTGGGCGCGACGCAGACACTGGCGCTGCTCGAAGAGGCCAGGCGCCTGCTGTTCGGTACCCAGCCCGTGCCCACCGACCAGGGCTTGCGCCAGTTGAGCATGCCTACCTACGCAGACGAGCAAGATCTTGATTGCGAAGCGGCGCTGGATGCCCTCGACAACCAATTTTATAAGGATGCCGAACAACTCGACGACCGCTTGCTGAAGTACGCCCTCGAGCACGGCTTGTTCGAAAAAGAGGCTGATTGACCATCAGGCCAGATGACAATCTCCACTCAAATCAGCAAACCCAGGCAACGCCAACCATGAAAAATCACGCACCGTACTACGCGCTGTTTACTGTGATGCTTTCAATGTTTTGCCCAGCCGTCCTGGCAGCATCGTGGCAAATCTGCAGCATGGAATTGCGTATTACTGATGTCCTGACAAACCCCTATCCAAAGTTGCAGGCCGAGATCCTCAAGGTAAGCGCAAGGACCGCCACGGTCGTCTGCCCGGAGAAAGGCACGACCCTCAAGTTTCTGCCGGAAACGTCAGACTATCAGGCCGTGCTTCCGCGCCGAACCTGGCCCAAAAAAGGACAAGTGGTGCACTTTGATTACCGCTACCTGGATGGCACCTGTAAAGGCGAATGGAAGGATTATCCGTGCCGCATCAAACACTACTCACTGCCGAGGCAATGAACGTTGAATCATAAAAAACTACTGGGCTATCTGCCCGACGATCTCGTTGAGCCGATCACCCATGACGTTGCGCGGGTGACTGCATGGGAGATGCTTGGCCCTGAAAAAAAACCTCATGAAGTACTGACGGCCCAGGTGCTCAAGCGGGTGTTCCTGCGTTGGGATTGTGTGTTGCAGGGCCCACGTGATGACGCCGGCCCACACTACAAAGACCTGGTGTGCCTGACGATGGCGGCCGTGCTTCATCGTCATGGTTTTTGCGATGAGGCATTGACCCGGACTGCGCTGGAGGCGGTCGTCAGGCTTAATGAGCAGGGCGTGCTGAGCGATACCTTCGAACGCAACAGCGATACCATCAAGGCTCTGCTGACTTCGTCACCAACACCCTTGGTACGACGCCCTCCGTTCGACAAAGACGTCACGTTCTTGCGAGAGGGCGACGTCTTGTCAGTACAGATCGGCGAATGGTTTTATGCGATCTACGTCCATAGCATCCTGGGTAATCACGAAGCCCCGGTGGTCGAGATTTACGACTTCGCCTCACGCCAGCGCCCAGGGCCTGAAGACCTCCGGCACTGCAAGGCCAAAGGGCAGCGCTACAATGACGGCACTATGCGTATCGCACAGCACGCGCCTTATGGGCTGCGGGATGTGCCGGACAGGGCCAGGCAGTTTCAGATCATCGCCAGCGGCATGCCCGCGCCCCGTGTTGATCATTTACAACCGTCGATTGGTTTGTTCGCCGTAAGCGACCCGTTCACCCTCTTGGAAGATATCCAGCGCGCCTTCGGTCACGATTGAAAGCTCCCCGATTGAACAGCCCCTTAGCGTTGCATCGCCTCCAGACCAACGCCCGCGACGTAACGCACCTGCTCATCGGTATCCTGTGTTGCCCGACGTAGCGCCTCAATGGCCCGACGCGCGTCGTCGGGCAGCAAGCCACGGTTATTCAATCCACTCACTGCATGACGACGAATGGCGACGTGGGGTGAAGCCAGGCCGCGCAAGGCTTCGCTGACATCGGCAGTGGTGGTATCGATTTGGCCGTAGAGTTCTCCAAGTGTCTCTTCAACCGCAGCCCGAACCTCAGGACGTTGATCAAGCAGACGCTCAAGGGGCCTGTAATCCAGCACCGGGGGCAGCACGGCCCGCCAGCGAAAACCGTCAAAGTTAGCGCAGATCCCCGCGACTGCGACGTCGGGCGCTTGCTGCATAAGCCAGTCAAAATCCTCAAGGTAACCCAAGGCCTTCGCGCACCAGTTGCGGGTCGGTTGCTCAGGAGCTTCAATCGCCTGTCGGCGCAGGGCCTGGATCACGGGCTCATCAGCAAAGCCGGCCAGCCCAAGAATGCGCGCCGCAGGTGTAGGTTTTTTATGCCCGTTGACCTGCTCGATAAGCGCTGCCTTTGCGGTACGGCCGTTGGCAATCAACCACGGCTCTGCGTCTTCCCCGGAAACTCCATCAAAACAATGCAAGCGGCTGACGTAAAACGCGGCCTGCTCGGCGAGCGGCAAGGCAGCGACTTCGCGCAGCTGGTTTTCAATGGCCAGTTCGACAGGGAAATTCTCCTCGAACTGCTGGCGCGTCATGCTGCGCTTGGCCAAGGCGGTATAGCCACCAAAGTCATGAAAAATCACCACGAAGCCAGGCGTCACACCAGGGTGCCCACTGAAATGGCGGCCCAGCGCCCTGGCGGCACGGCTGACGGTGACCAGAAAGCGTCGCTCCGCCGCTTGCCATTCGCGCGGACGAAGCCAATTGGCATAGGCTTGCAGCTCATCATCAAGCTGCTTGAACGGCTCAGTCGCGCAGATTTCCCAATCCCAGCGCCAGTCCGCCGGGTTCCACTTCACCGAGCTGAAGCTTTCATCGTCGTCATCAGGAAAGTCTTCGCTGAGCGCCTGCAGGCTGTTTGCCCCAAAGCTGGGCAGCGACAGAACGCCCTCTTCTTCCCGGTAGCTGGCATGAAACGCTGCGGCGTACACAGGGCTGCCGCCTTCATCGAGCAGCGTTTGCAATGTCTGTCTGGCGGCGTCGAACAGCGCCTGCTCCAGAGCTTTCCAATTCATCATTCAGGTCCTTGCTGACGAAAGTGAGTTCAGCCCAGCAGGTCGAGCATCCCCTCAAGGGTGCTTTCCAGACGGGCCAATTCGATGTGCGTGCCATCGCCATATTCGGCGGTACGCAGCGCACATTCAATAATCACCACAAGCCCCAGAGGTGCTCGATGGCCGGGGTACTTGCGCAGCCTGAGCTCGACCCGGGTCGGGCTTAGCCAAGTGCTGCTGTCTGCTGACCACAGAGGATCCTTGAAGCTAAACACCTCGGTGCCGTTTTGGGTATCGATGATTTGCGGCGGGAACAGCCAATGCGAGTTGCCTGCCTCACACGGGGTCGCCTGGACTTGATAGCGACTGTCGGGAGACAGGGAGAGGATTTCGATGTCGCTCATAAATGTACTCCGACGGCCCTTCAGCGCTGAACGTTGGCAAGACCAAGGTGAGTGTGGGTCACAAGTGTACCCGTAGGACCGGCTTTAGCCGGGAGGACATTATTCCTGACGGAAGCTATGTCCCGAATGTACCGGCCCTCTCCCGGCTAAAGCCAGTCCTACAAATGCCTCGGTCTGGTATGTGAATCTGGACCGAGACAGGAATTATCAGGCGTCATCCGCTACGTAATAAAGAATGTACCCGGAATAAACGAGAGAGCCTGCCGCCACTCCTGCTTCGATGCACGCTGTGATTGCAGCCTCATCAGCAAAACCGTACTCCGACAACCTGTCGCCGGCAAAACCAGCAAGCCGCCATGCGTCGAAGCCACCGATCTCACCATGAGCGCCGAAGTCAAAATCTACTGTACCGGTGGGGAGGCTAACCGCGCAGCCATAGCCGTGCTTGAAGTAACGAACACCGCCTTCCAGCTCTCCGCGCTGAGGAATGTCATTAAAGACCCAATCCGTATTAGTCGAGGGCCGCGGGATGCCAGACCTTTGCATCAGGTCCACTGCGGCAGCAACGCATGCCTTGTAGTCGCTGATCAAAATGGCGAGTTGGTTATTCATACGGTCTCGCTTTTATAAACAAACGGGTGGGTGCCATACGCGCGCTGATCCGGGTAAACATCGGATTCATCGCCTCGGCACAGCATCCGCGGCTGGCGATGTTTTCACCGCCCCGAAGCAGCCTTTCATCAACGACCGAAAGCGGCGACCCTGCTCCCGAGACAGACCGTCACGAAAGTGCTTTCGCCATCTCGGAAGTAGCCGCCCAACCCAACCCTTCATACACCGGCTTGCCGACCATGGTCGCGTGCAGTATGGCGAAATTCATTCCACGTTGAGCAAACTCGGCTTCAGCCAACCTCATCAGGGCTGAAGCCAGGCCCCGGCGTCGATGAGAGGATTCGACGAAAACGTTCAGCACATAGCCGCGCTGATCCAGGGTCGGATGGGACGGATGAGGTGGCCAGTCGATACACATCAGACCTACCGCCGCCACAGGCTGCTCGGCGTCCATGAGCGCAAAACCGTAGTAGCGGCCATCGAACAGGCGCTGCTGCAACCAGGGCCGGAAGTGCTCAGTCATCACCCGCAACACCGATGGATCTTTTCCCGCCTCAAGGAACATCGCTTCACGGTGCACACAAATCATCTCAAGGTCATCGGGTACTAGTCGACGGGCCGTCAAGCCTGAAAAATCGATGTTGCCGGGGATCTCTTTCATCGCATACACCTGAGCGGAGCGTCCGATGCTAGAGCGGTCAAGGGGAGATTGTTAGACACAGATTGAATGAAAGCGCGCCATACAGCGGCCGCTTGACTGCCCGTATGGGCTGGACATATCGATGTTCACTGAGCGCATGGCAACCACGCGGAGTCACTCCACAGTCCACATCGCCCGGATGACTTATGATCTGCGCATTCCTGCCACGGACGAAGTCATCGCCAAAAAATGTCACGGCTAAGGATTGTCTGTATACCCTCCCCGGTTACCAAATTGTTCTGTCGTCGGGTGGGCCGCTCGGTCAATTCGTAGAGGGAGTGGCTTGTTGAGTGTTGCAAGAGTAAGCAATAGAACACATGCCCACACAGCGACCATTGAACGTGCAAGTACTTTTATAAGGGTTTTGCCAGCGGGGGCGATTATTTCCTTTTTCTTGTCATAGAGAAGTAGCGAGGCGAGGATAACCAGGCATATCCCAGCCAGCCAAACATGTTGGCTCGTGTCATAAGAACACAGATCGTTCTCACCGCATCTGTGGGCTATGAAGCCCCCTATTGATGACAATGAAGACCAACCGAAACCAATCATCGCCATTATTATTTTCCCCATGGCATTTCCAATGAAGCATATGACCGTACCTGCGAGGCCAAATACCCATATAAGAAAAAAAAGCCCATTGCCTAAGCCGCTCATGGGCCCACCAGCAGCTTCCGGCTTTAAGAAAATAACCGAGCCAATGATTGTTATTGCCAATGCGGAAAACATTAATATTCCGCAAAAAAATTCCCAGCGTATTAGGGAGGCTCGAAGTCTCTTGTTCATGAAAGTTTTGCTACCTCCTGGAGCGTTATACTATAGCGCAGCGGAAGCTTCAGGCTCATCGTTTTTTAAATCAGAAAAATGAGCAAACCTCCGCCTTTGCTGTGTTTTTTCGATAAGAGTTAAGGACATCCCAAAAAGCCCCGGTTTCTGTTGAAATACCTGCCTGACATGAACACAACGGTTCCCCCTATGATACAGCTGTCCTTCATTTGCCTTATCGAACCTGTAGATAATGCGAAAGCTGCTGCTAGCTGTGCGAGAGCTGGCCTGTGATGCGGGGAAACGCCTTGGAAAGGAGCTGCTTGAGAGAAAATCGATAAATTAACGACGGAACGTCTGCTTACCTGAGCGGGCGTTTTTGGCCATGAGGGCATCAAAAATCAAGGCCTACATCAGTGTAGGAAAAAACAGCCGTTATCAAGGGAGGTTGCAAGTGATCTACGAGTGCGATATCGACGTCGACTTCAATGGCGCTGTGTTATTTGTCTACCCGCGCTTGATGGACTTATTCGGAGGGGCGATAGAGGATGGGCAAAATATTCTTGAAGCCTTCACCTCCACGAATAAAGGCGATGAAATTTTAAACCTTGGTTGGGCGTGGCCTATCATGGGCATTGACGACGGTGGCTATCGCATTCGCTTTTTTATTGATGAGACTTTAGAGCCTGATGACAGGAAAGTATTGTTTGAAGACAAACATTTTTACTTAGACGTCTGTGATGATTTGTACCTGGCAGACATGGCAGTGTTTTGGGAGTGGGAAACGTACACAGGATGGAAGAAAATCCCCGTACCCATTGGCAAGTACAAAGGGAGCATTGCGGGCGTCCATACACGTGACGAAAACGGGGAAACCTTGTATGGTTTCGATATCCAGTTACACACGATAGCAGAAGCATTTAATCGAACAGTAGAACCGAGATCAGACTCTCGCCTTATTTAAGTGAGCGAGGGTTCGAAAATGAAAAATATGCCTTTAAGACTATCGCTGGGAAACTGATGTGATGAGCGCAAATTTTTACGTACTTGAGTATGAAAGCGATGATGAGGGCTGCCCGATATTTCTGGAAGGTGTGGCAAACGCCGACTGGGAATGGACAATATACGACCCCTACCCCTATAAATTTACAATTACAAAAGACCATGAATTCAGGGTAACGGATAAAGACGTGAAGATTCTAGATCTGGACTATTCCGGCTCTCCTACACGACTTGTCTCACAGCAATTTCTAAATGTTTGCGATGCATTAGGAGCGAAATATCGCTCAGTGCCGGTAAAGGTATATCTTGCAAATGGCGCAGAGACGAACAAGGACTATTTCTATTTTTTGAGCGCCCAGTGGGAATCACTGCTTGATGAATCCAAATCTGAATACAGCCTGGAACTAGATATGGAGAGCGGGAAACCAACGACCAACAAATTCTACCCAAGAGCAAATTGCTACAATTGGATAAGTGAATTCATAACCAAAGACAATATAGAAGCAGATATTTTCTGGTGTTCTGAGTTAATGGAGTTGGTGTGCAGTAAACAATTTGTAGACGAGGCGGCTCGGTGCGGTTTGAAAGGCACACGTTTCGTTTCTCTGGATGAAGAGTATCGGTACGATCCGTGGAACGAAATTCCAGAGTGAAGGCTTACTCTCTGGGCAGGTGCTCTCATGGTGGTGCTGTACCCGGTATCCCCCAGAAACAATGGCCCCATACCATGGCGTGTTTGGCATCGAGCATCCCAATGGCCGTCAACTCATCCTGCCACGCGATCTGCTGACTTTGTCGGGCGTCAAAGCCCGCCAGGCTCGTTAGCCTCCCGGTCAGGCCAGCGTGGAAATCGATTCCTATGGCCTCGGAGAAAACACTGACAACCGCAACACCATCCCCCAAGCGTGATCAATTCCGACGTCTTCATGAGCGTCTACTCGTCAGTAGCCGAGGAACCGATTGGCCACGTATCCATGCGGCGTCCCTGGCTAAGTTTAGGTTGTGGTTTACCTGTGCCTCGTAACTCCGATGAAGAGAAATTACGGCCTGAAATGCCACTGAACGAAGATCAACTTTTGTCCTTATTTCTAGGCACTATTGGAATGAATACAGCCTTTTGCCTAGTTTTCTAGTCATTAGCGGCTGATCGGGTAGCTCATTCGAGCTAAGAATTTAGAGACGTTGTGCTTCGCAGCTCTGAGTGGGAATGCAATTCCCCTCCCGCGCTCGGGCCTGTGAACTGGAAGGGCCGACTTCACTGATAGAGTCCGTTGAGACGAGTCCGCTATTAACGTGCGCCGTCGTACGTGGACGGCTCAGGAAGATGAGCTATTGGCTCAGTTAATGAATTTGGGACGCCGAGATTAAGGTAGCCGAAGGCGGCCATTTTTATTGGCGGAAGATTCGTGTTCAGTTTTTCTCACCATAGCGCTTTTCGTAGTAGCCATAAGCCTCGTCCATTTCGTACAGTTGTAGGAGATTTTTCCTACAAGGACGACGCAGTGGCGATCCCAGCAGTTGAGAGAAAAGCGATCGAAGGGGGCCTGGGTGAAAACCATGGCCCTTTCGGCGGAAGCTCCCAGAGCGACATCGCACCATCCAATAAAGCACCGGTGATATTTCTCATTTCAGGAGAATCAGGTGAGCAGTCTGGATACACAGACGAGGTAGACGTACACGGGGTTTATTCCTACGCAGGCGAGGGACAGGTCGGCGACATCATGCCGAACCGAGGAAACCTAGCAGCTCAACAGCATGCAGCTACTAGTCAGGCGTCGCATCTCTTCAAGTTGGGAGATTAGGAATGGCCGTAACTAAAGGTCACGGAAACCCTAATTGGACACGTGACGAAGTCATACTAGCGCTTGAGCTCTATCAGTCCTGTTCAGGTCAGATTCCTGGCCCCACAGATCATAGAGTACGTAAACTATCTGACCTGTTAAGACAATTTCCTCACCACAGCAATGCAGCACGCCAACCGTCCTTTCGAAATCCCGACGGCGTAGCATTTAAACTGCAAAATCTTCGCAGTGTAGCTATCGGATCCGGGCTTAAAAATACGTCAAAGGTAGACCGAGAAGTTTGGGAGGAACTTGGAGATAATCCATCACGGACACTTGAGCTTGGCAGCCTTATTCGCCAAAGCATCGCTATTATCGATGGACTTCCGCTGCCAGAGGATGAGGTGGAATTTTCGGAGGGCAAGTCTGCAACCAAGGTTCATATTCGGCGTGAACGTAGCGCCAAGCTCCGAAAGGAGTTAATTGACTTGCGCCTAAAACAGGGTGGAATGTCGTGTGACCTATGCGCAACAGATGGAAGCAAAATTGACCCAGCCCTGAGAAATTCAATGTTTGAGTGCCACCATATTATTCCGCTCAGTGTGGTTGGCGAGACAAAAACGAAGGTGAAGGATATGGCTCTGCTGTGTGCAAACTGTCATCGACTGCTTCACCGGGCGATAGCAAAGAGAAAGCAATGGCTTTCAATCGAAGACGCCAAGCGTTTTCTTTTCATCTGATCGATAGATAGGCCGGCTGCTGCGCTTCATGACAGGCTGCAAACGGCCAGCAGCAGCCTCTCGAGGGAGTCTAAAAAATCAGCGCCGATTCAGTGAGCCAGCGGCAGGTCAGATCATGCCTTTAGGCTTGGAGGTAGCGCTGATGACAGCGTCTTCTTCCACTACGGTCTGAACGAAGCCTTTCGTTTTAAGAGCGTTGACCAGCCTCATGTTGAGATCGGTTTTAGGCACCTGGATTTTTTTGACATTCGGTGAAAGCTTTGTGAAACCGACATCAGTCAACATACCAAGAAACAGGGATGCCTCTGCCCAACTGCACGATGGCAAGCATTGGATCAGAACTTCAGAGCGCTGAGCTGAGGTAAGCCCCTCCGCGCTTGCAAACTTCTTGAGTGCAGGGATAAACGCTGAAGGAAAGCTTACCGAGTGTCGATTAGCGAGGCGGCAGGTTTCAGCGACCTCTTTGACGGCCTCATTGTCGGTGTCGAAGACTTCACTCGGTAACGCCGTCCACATTTGGATCTTTTCATTTAGATCAAGCGCACCGCTTTTACTGAGTGCCACTGCCATACTGAGCGACAGTTTAGTTAGATCTATATGGTCGCGCGCCTCAACCCAATGTGCCGCGAGATAAGGAACTTCCAGATCTGCACTGAAAGTCCTGATGCACTCACGGATCTCAGGGCTGTACGCCAGAAAGGGGGCGGTTGCGAGCATCTCCCAACGCTCCCTCGATTCCAGTCCTTTGAGGATCAATGTATCGCTCAAGACGATATCTGCGAACAGCACTTCAAGCGTTTCGTTAGATAACCCTGTTGGGGCGATTAAGTACCTCTGCAGCTCTTGATGCAGGGAGGTATGGAGGCCCCAGAGTTCCCCTTTTAGCTCCTTACCATGAAGCTGGATAAAGCTTGCGAAAGCCTCCATATCCAAGGTTTCGCAACCATTATGCTCCAAAGCGGGTACGAGTATGTCTTTGAAGAATGTCCACACCGCGCCGACCTTCACTTTCACCCGATCAGACTGGAGTATTTGCGCCCACAACGATGGGGTCGTGTCTTCAAGCCGGTCGAATGTGCATGTCGTTCGATCGAACAGTTGAACCACGGCATCGGACTCGTCCGTCTCTTCCAAGATGGCCCATAACAGTTCTATGAGGGAGCCCGCCGACTCATCCAGCGTGCCAATTTGGGCTAAAAGTGTGATTGCAAACCCCTCCGCAGACTCAAGGAGAAGTTCATTCAGCCCCTCAATCTGAAGGGCCTGCAGTCGACGATAGGAAATGATGTTTTCACTGAGATCGGCTTTACTTGCATGAGCGGATTCGCCTTTTTGGCAAATCAGCGTGAGCAGGTTCAGATTTACCTCAACACAACCCCATTCGATCAGCTTCTTGAGGTCGTCCAGGACGATTCCATTACCTAACTCTGAGAAACGCACCGGCAGCTCTCTAAGCCAAGGCCAGCCTTTACCTCCCGCTTCAAGTCCAGGCATCAAGCGCGAGACGTCTTGGAGACTCGCAATGGCATCACAGATGTTCATGTCCGGCGCCGAATCAAGCCTTCGGAGCTGTGCAATCTCTAATCCATCCATGAGTGCACTGATCAGGGCTTGCCTCAGTAAAGTTGATTCGAATCGCTCAGCGTTCAATAACGCGCGGAACAATCCAGGCTCCAGAGCAAAAACAGATTGAATGAACTTCGGTGATGTCGCGGTTGATATCAAAAATTCGGTCGCTTGCGCCATTCTGCCCAAGTGCCCTTCCAGCCCACTCTTGAGAATAGTCGCGAGCTTACTGCGCTCATGGCTCATGCCAGGATCGTTGTATGGACAGCCAGAAAGGTACTCAATCAGGGCGACAATGATGCCCCTGCCATCGCTCAGATCATCTATATCCAGCTTTTCCACGGCCTTTTTCGGGGCATTGATTACAGTCGCGACATCAACGGAAACACCACGTCTTAATTCCAGGATCAGGTTTTTGTCTTCGGATGTGAGGGACCCTGCGTAGAAGTAGCCGAAGTAATCCGTGTAATCGGTATCGAAGTGTCCGTGGCGCATCAGGTACACGACAATGTCCAAGCCGTTCAGCTTTTGAGAGATGACATCGCCGTAGTTTTTTTTGGCTGCTGCCCGGAAGGTTTGGTGATTAATTCGGCTTGCCTCAATTCGGTGTTCGGCCATTTCATTATCTATGTCAACAAGGGTTCGTTGGAGCAGATCAAACCTTTTTGGGTATGACGTCGATGTCAGTAGTTGCTCAGAGTCAAAAGGTGCTGCCCTCTGAACTGCATCCCCGTACCTATCGATGATGGCCATTGTTAAATTAGTGCTCTGAGAAAAAATCGACTCAAAAACATCATCCTTAACAAAGTCGGTCAACGAAAATTTACTGCCACTTGGCATCCAAACATGGGTTGCCGCAATGTCGGATTTTTTAACCAGTTCTAGCCATACGTACGCCCGCAGCTCAGCCACACTTCCAGCGATTTCCTGTACCCGCTTTTCACGCTTTTCCCGCAACGCCTGGTAGGCATCTTCAGCCTGTTTGGACTGCTGGAATCGCCACTCGCTGAATCCTTGGATGGTCTCGTAAATGGCGCCACGTCGTTTGACCAAGTGTGCATATTCATCAGGATGCAGATTGCGAATCGCGATAATTGAAAACAGCTTGTTCGGATCAAGCTTTAGACCGGAGCCGCCGCTGAGAATGCTGGAAAACATGTCGAATTCGTTGACGATATTCTTGATCAACCGCATGTCATCGATGAAATAACAAACGGTTTCGACCAACGTCTCATTAAGCCCAACGTCCAACGTGACCCCATTGAACTGTCGCTCACGAAGCATCTTGAACATTTGCTCGCGAGAGTTCTCTGAGTTGACCACAGGGATTATCGGGATGATCAGGTCAAAAAATTTTGTTTTCTCACCGACGGCGAACAGTTCATCACGAAGCGCATAGATGAAGTAAACCGGTCTTTTGATCTGCGGGGACTGCTTGATGATGAAATTGATTTCCCGCAGGCGCGTGAAAACGTCGTGAATTCCGAATCTGTCGAGATCCTCGATGACCACGATATCGATCTTACTGCGTTCAAAGCAGTAGACGATTTCGTCAACATTCTTGTGCAACACTGAGCCGTGGTGTGTCGTTTCCAGTTTTCCGCCCTTGATCGTGAAGCCGTCAATGCTGAACAGGGACAACAGCTTCAGAGCCGAGAACAACATGTAGATGCCACCGCCCCCGAGCACCACAACGGCCATCCACCCAGGGATCCATAGAAGCCATTCGACCAACCACGCTGGGTCAATTTTTGGCAGTTTCTCGACTGTCGGGACGTAAAGCCTCAGTACGCTTACGATTATCAGCACGTAGAAAAAGGTACGCCCCCATATGCTCGACGTAGATGCCTGGATGATTCGCTTCAATCTGCTCTTCGGCAGTTCATCTGACGGTACCGCGTACAGCAGTTGCTGAACGATAGTTTCCTCGATACGCGTCAAAATATCCGACTCGGTTTTTTTATCAGCGCCTTTGAGGTCGGTGGTGTTTGAGTTGGAATCAGCGGGAGCGACAGGAGCATCAGTTGAGGCCGACTTTCCTGCCCCGCCTTTGTTTAGATCTTTGCCGAACGCGGCCAGCGATACAAATGCATAGGTAAGCTCAGGGTGACGTTCGACAAACGTACGTATGACGCTACTTTTGCCGGCGCCGTACTCACCAGTAATCGCGATATTGCGAATCTGATCGTTGCTAAGCGCGCTCAGCAGCTCACTCTCGTAACGCTGTGATCGATCCATCTCCAAAAGTACAGGCGTTAGCGGCTCGAAGACATTTTTACCACCGGGCACAGCAAGGTATTCGCGCGCGGCGGCTACGGCTTTTTCAACAGCTTTTCTGTAGCGTTTGTACTGTCCCATCGCATGATTCACTCGCGAGCTGACGTACTCGCACTTCGAAGTAAGCGCCTGAGCTATACGACGGAACATCCCTGTCTCCTATACCGCTGAAAGGCTGTTCGGGGGAACCGCCAAAATAGTCTTCACTTAATACCCAGTGTCACTGAGGTACGTGTTTTACCGATGATAGCGCACCGCCATCGCTGAATGGGACGAACTCTCTGCTGCTTCCCCTAAAGCACATCTTCTGGAGACCTCGCATGCCTAAATTTCTCGCTGGATCTCACCTCATTGTCGGCCTCGGTGTTTATACCCGCCACTGTATAGATGTCGAGCACGATCAGGTGATCCAGTACATTGGCATTCGGACGTGAGCGGAGTGTGTGAGCGTCCGCTTCTGGCCGGAAGCTGAAGCGAACGTTCCAAATTTGTGCTCGCTTGCTTGAAGCACGCTGTAGTGACCGACTACAGCAAAGTCGATATGATTCACATGCTCTTGGGCGTGCAGTCTCTTGAGTGGCAGCCTAATTAATTTATCGAATCCGCAAAGTTGGCTAAATAAGGATATTAGAGATGAAAGAAACTACGCCCCTTCGCAACTCATTGTTCAGGGAAGATCTTTATCAATTAGAACTTGAATATTGCAACCATTACAAGCGTGACGATGCCAAAGCAAATAATGTTCGCGGCAAGATAAACTCTTTGATTTTGGAAAACTGTCCGAATTGGACTGAGTGGTCCCAAAGGGAAGTCCAATCAATTTTTCGCATATATAATTTGATAAGTTTGTCGAGCCAGAATGTACGCAAACTTGCTCAGATGGATTTGCATGGGTTGAGTGATATTACAAATACGTCTTTTGGCGATGCCATTAGCTACGTGAGTGGTATCGCTGAGGTCGACCTCTCCAACGTGCAAGAAGTCCGGTTGGAGCGTTATGAGTGTGCTTATACTGAAGGTGAGTGCGTATCCTGCAATCAGGACAATCACCACATCTATTACTCTATCGATAGCAACCAGGTCAGCTCTGTCGATTTACTCTGCCACGAGCTGGGGCACGCAGCTGATTTCACTAATTCAAGGCAAGCTTCCGCAGATGACAACGCACTGCATCGTCATCAAAGTTTAGCTGAAGCTGTAGCGTATTATTGTCAGTTTCGTTATCTACAAGATCATGGCAATATGAAAAAAAGAACAGGGGCACTAGGCGCCTTTTTATACACTTATTTGACTTATCTGATTTGCTGCTACTGTTTTGATCAAAAAAACACACTAGACCAAGTGAACCCCGTCGAAGCTGTTGATGATGAAATTTTCAGTTCTTTTTTTTCTGCCTACACCTCGCTGTTTGGCGCTGAGCAAGCAAGAGAATTTCTAGCACAGAAAATCTATGAAACTCAGGCTAGATTCCAAGGCTTAGGAAATGTGATTCTCGAAGAATTAAATCCAAGGTTAGGCATCCCACTAGGGTTGGCACTGCTTGAAATAGAAAATTTGGATTTAGCTCTTGTATCGCGAATGAATATTTTGAGCGACGAACTTAAATATGTCATTGAGTCAATAGACCATAGTATAAATGATAGACTGTCGAACATGGATGCGCTCATCACGAAGTTCATAGAACAGGGGAAATAAGCGGAAACTTTCATTAATTCTATTCTAGGCTGCTCCTGTGCGGCAGCACAGGAGCAGTGTTTGAGTGCATATGGCATCAATGTGTGACATCCGACTACGAGCTGGCTGATAGCAATCAGCATATTCGATCACGCGGATAAATTGTGGCAACCCGACTTAGAGAAACTCGCTTAAGCGAGAAACCATACTGGTGCGGGCATCACCAGAAGTCGCAGATGCTGAGCACCAAAATTGGAATGTTCCTCACAGAGCTTTAGGACCATTAGCGAGCCAAAGTCTACTTCTCCAGTGAACACTGCGTCGAAGGCCCCCTAACTCACAAAGCCTCGACGCACCTAATTTAAATGCTAAGCATCAATCCTCATCCCACCACCTCTCAAGATTCGGTTCTAGGCGCCAGGTCTTCGCCAATCGCTCAAGCAATTCGATCCTCCGTACCTCCAGCTCTTCGAGCGTCCATTGAGAATACCCGCGCACTTCGTTGGTGAGAGTGAATGCGCATGAGTCACCAGATGCAAAGTACTTGGTCTTTTTTAGATCAAAGTCGTAGTTCTGCGCTGCGGAATTTTTACGCGTATTGAGCAGGACTAAGTTTGCCAAGCTATGCACCCAGGCCGCATGATCATCCGTATCAGAGAACCATTGCTCCCACTGCGATCCAGACGAGATTGTTTGCGGGCAGATATGCTCAACCGAAATAACCGGATAGTTGTAATTGGCCGAGCCATCCGTGGAGGCTTGTTCCAAACGAAGTAAGAGTGGTTTGACTATCTTGGGAACAAGGTAAACATTACCATCTAGCGCTTTGAAGAGCATCGTGGCTTCAGTATGTTCAATTTCCAATCCTTTGGAGCGGTCCCGATTGGTCGATCGAAATTTGGGGGCCGTCGGCACGTCGAGATCATCCAATACATCGACATAGCGTGACATCCGTGCGTTGACATCGGCTCGGGTCAAGAAGAGAAAATAGGCAAGTCTTTCCAACCGGAAGACAAACTCTGGAACGTCGATATCATCTCCACCATTGCTCTTGCGTAGACAAAGCAGCAAGGGCGGCAACCAATCTCGGTTGTCCAATCGCTCCAAGGAACGTACTAAGTCAGCGCTCTTCGCACCGAAGCGCGTGCGCAGCTTCTGATCATCCATTGCCAACATCAGAGCGTCAGCATAGGGCTCCAACACCGCGTCAATGAACCCAACGGGATTTTCGCGAAACGCTGGCACATGCACGGAAAAACCGCTTTCAAGCGCGGAACGAGGTTTGTCACGTTCGTAGATCATGCGGATGTGCGTGAATAAAGCACTGAATCTGTCGCGGCCCAGTGCTGCTTCAACTTCCTCCCAGCGGTGGGATAGTGATGACTCCTTGTCGGTGCCTGCTCGCTCCAAGAGATCCGCTTTAAGAATATCAGTGGCCGAAAGGTCGAGGCCGCGAGCGTTGAGAACGGTAAAGATTCGTCTCGCAGCAGTATCGGAGGGGACTTCAACTAGCACGAGATAACAATTTTGCAGCAGAAAGCGCAAAAGCTCATCGCGCTCCTTTTCATCCATGGCCTCTAATCTATAGCGAATTAGCTTTGCGTTTTCAACGATACGTGCTTTTGAGTCTGTGAGTCCGTCCAACGACGGCAGTTGGTTAGTCGCTCCGCGTGTCTGAATATGCGTCTCAAAAAAGCCCTGATCTTTCTGCCGCAGTTGCAGGCGTAGTGCCTCTGGGATGCCCTCATCCTCATTAGCTACCTGCTTGATATAACTTTCGCGCTGCGCTTTCTTCTCTGCTCCTTCCGTCAGGTCGCGAATGACGCTGAACAGGAGAGTGAGGGTGGTCAGACGCTGCTGACCATCGACTACACGTGATGCAGGGGCGCCGTGGGTTTTCACCAATACGATGCTACCCAAAAAGTAAAAGCCCCCGGCCGCAGAGTCTCGCGTCATGGCGTCCTTTAAGTCCGCAAGCAACTCCTCAGCTTGAGTCGTTTCCCAAGCATACGGACGCTGATAAGCGGGAACAGTAAAGGCATACTCTTTGGAAAAGACTTCCGCTATTTTTTTGTGAGCGGCCTCGATTCGCAACTGCGAAGCGTCATGCATGAAAAAATCCTTTTTGGTTTTAGCTCGACTTCTCATGCTGCCACAAGTGTATGTGCAGCATCGATGGCCAAGGGTTTAGCCGGTGGAAGGAATTCTGAAATACCTAAGCCTAAAGTAGATTTGCAGCCATAGTCGTCACATCAGTTTTAATCAGGCGATTAGCCTGGGTTTTTGCGTATTGGCTCACCGGCAACCGAATCTCCTGTCTCGTTAGACAGGCTAAACGTTCCGCATGAGCTGAACGGTTAGCCTGAAATGCCGACTCAGACTCAGGGACGAACCTGCGTGTAGCCAGAGTGCCACAACCTGAAAAAATAGGCTAAAAACAGCTCTGCAATTCAGGGGGGGGGCACCTAACCTACCGTCCGCTTCTGGCCGGTTTCTGCCGGTTATTACAGCCAGCATGCGCAGCTTTTTTGCCTATACGGTCACAAATCTTACCGGTCAATCCGACGGGATTGATCGTCAAACCTCCCGGTAAGGCGCAATGACAGCAAGCGGTTATTACACCTGCGTTTACGTGTTCAAGAGAAGCGTAATTTCGCAACACATCATGCATTTTCAGAAACGCCCTACAGCTTTGCTCCTTGCCCACCCCGCCATCGCACCCTACCCTTGCACCGCGCCTAAGAAACGCACCAGAAACTCAATGTAGCGGCCTGCCCGCCCCCGATAAAATGCGGCTTTTGTACCTGCGGCCTCTGGCTGCGCGTCCTAAAATCTCTGCTATGTCGGGAGTGGACCAATACAAGACCCGCAAGGGAAATACGTCCGGCCTTTTCTACATTGAGGTTTCTTAACTCCCGACGCCTTGGCTCTCACAAAGCTAACAATGTAGAGATCACTCAATGCAAAACCTCGATTCCCAATTGCCCCCCAGGCAACCCACCCCCGAACCTCTCACCCCCACCACCTTCCACCGCCACAACCGCCCACTGCGCACGGTCCTGCTGGAATCCCAGGTCTGGTTCTGTGCCCGGGATTTCAGTCGATTGATGAGTTGGCCGTTGAATGAGCGCACGACGCGCAAGCTGGATGAGGATCAGCGTCGTATGGTGTTGCTCGGCGCTCATTACGGGGCTGAGGAGGAGTTGATGGTGAGTGAGTCGGGTATCTACGAGATGCTGGTGTATCACTGTCATGCGGAGAAGCGCGCGTTGCGGCGCTGGATCACTAATGAGGTGGTGCCTTGCGTGCGGGATGGTGTGCCGCTCAATGACAACGCGCCGAGTTTGAGCCTGCTGCAATGGCCGGAGTTGTCGGTGTGTCTGTTGAATTGGCGCAGTGAGCCGTGGATCAGGTTGCGGGATATGCCGCGGCTGTTGCCGCATGGGCAGTTGCCGGAGGATTCGGTGCGGGGTAAGGGGTGGTTGGGTTGGTGGCGGGCGGTTTGGCGGGGTTGACGTCTTGCGATGCCCGTTGCAGATCTGACAACGGGCATCCAAGGTTGGGACAGGAGAAAGCTGACCAGCTTTCTCCTGTCGTAGCGGAAGCGTTGCTGCTTAGCGAGCGATCATGCCGGCCGCTTGTTCGGTTGCTTCGGTGGTACGGGTTGCGAGCTTGCGAACTTCGTCGGCCACAACGGCGAAACCGCGCCCGGCCTCTCCGGCTCGGGCAGCTTCAATAGCCGCGTTGAGGGCCAAGAGGTTGGTCTGGCTCGCGATGCTTTGGATCGTACCCACGATTTGCGACAACTGGGCCAGGCTGGTTTCCAGCGTTTGCTGATGCCTGACTTCCGCGTCTCGCAGGGCTTTCTGCTCGTGTTGCAGGTGGATGTCCACGAGCGCACCCACCACGCGAAGCGGAGCGCCGTGCGGGTCGCGCCGGGTCTGGCCTCTAGCCCTGAACCAACGGTATTCGCCACTCTTCATCTTCAATCGGTACTCGATGTCGAATGGGGTCTTGCCCGACTTGTCATTCAGGTGAGCGCCGAACGCGTTGAGGCTGCGTTCCTTGTCTTCCGGGTGCAGCCTGGATGCCCAGCTGTCCAGAACATCAGGAAACTCTTCAACCGTTTCAAAACCCAGCAGCCGTCGGAACTGAGGGGACCACCAGAAAGGGTTCTTCGCATTGACGGGGTCGCCAGCGATCACTTCCATGTCCCACAAGCCATCGGAGAGCATTTCTCTGGCCAGTTCAAACCGGGTGATGATGACGTCGTGTTCTGCATCGCGCTGCAACTGGTCGTGAATATCACGTAGCGAGCCAGCAACACGGATCGGCATGCCTCGGTCGTCACGAAGGGTTTCGCCTTGAGCGTGGAACCAGCGATAGGAACCATCCTTCATGGCGAGCCGGTTTTTAACCTTGTAGGGCGTGTTCCCTGATTTGTCGTTGAGATGACGCGCAAAGGCATCCAGTGTCGCTTGTTTATCCTGTGGATGCAGGCGATCTGCCCAACTGGCCAGGACATTCGGGAAATCGCGTTCGTCATTGAAGCCCAGCAGGTTCCGGAATTGCTGCGACCACCAGAAGCGGTTTTTGGGGTTAACGGGATCGCCAGCGACAACCTCCATATCCCAAAGCCCCTCACTGGAGGCAAGATTTACCAGGTCGAACCTGATGTCATGGGCTGAGGCAGAAGCGGCTGACTCGCGAAGCAATTCACGGGCATCTTCGAGGTCGTTTTCAAGCTGGTTTATGCGCGACCGGGACTCGCTATTCGATGATTCGAGAACACCCCAGGCGTCAAGGACTGCGGCTGCCTCTTGGCAACCTTTGACATCAGGAGTCTGACCGCTTTTGATCGCAGCGAGGAGCTGCTGGAGGGCATGACGGTCACGGCGCAAAAAAGGGATATTGGACATGTTGTAGGGCTCGGTAAGCGTGACGGGCCGCATCCATGGCACCTTGGCGACTATGTCGGCATGTCTTGGCAAAGCTGTAAATTTTTCCCAGCCTTGCAGATCCGTAGGCACAACTCGCTTACCGTGATGGACGTCTTGCTGATGTCTTTCACACCACGCTGTCTCGGGGCAAACAGACGACACCTGGGACGGCCGGGGTGGCTCCTATCAAACAAAATATAAATCACTGAATAAACGGGGGGCTGTTGGAGCGAGTGGGCGGCAATCCGACTTGCCCGCGAACCAATCGACTCGGTAGGTCAGACGCACCGCGCTATCGTTCTTCGCGGGCAAGCCTCGCTCCAACAGTTCAATGTTTGCTGCGCGACAGCACGGTGTCAGTGACACCGGGGCGGCTCTCATCAAACAAAATATAACTATCGGATCTGGAAGGCTTTTTACTGTAGGAGTGACCGGGGTCTATGTTTGCCGCGAGACAGAGTGGAGAGATGGACGACGGGGAATCTCCTAGCGACGCGCCTCACTCTTCTCTCACGCTGTTATCTCGCTGCGTCAGGGTGATCCGGTAACTGGTCAATTTTTCGCCCTGGGTCAGGTACTGTTTGCTGAAGTATCGATAGACCGCGCCCTGTAGCTCGATATTTATGCCGTTCTGGGTGTCACGGATGGCGACGTCTTCCAGGGCGCTGTCCGTGATCATAAATCCGCTGTTTTCATTCAACTGCTGCAGTATCTCTGCGTCATCGCCCTGTAGCGGCTTTTTTATGTAGAAACGAAGCATATCGAGATCCGTTGCTGGCGCGAGGTAGCGCGTTGCGTAGAGCCAGGCGCCACCGGGCAGTTCTCGCTTCAGGACCACTTCGTCAGCATCACCGGGGCCGTCGAGCCAATGGATGGCGGCTGATGTGATCAAGACGAATGCAAGTATCCAGAATCCGATTTTGTAAAAGGCGTTGGGACTGACAGGCTTGGGTGTTTGCATAGCGAATCCCTTTTTGATATCCACAATTGGTCCTTGGGTTCATCGCCATTGGGAGCGCGCGATCCCTGAACGGGACGACGAGCCGTGTCAGCGTGGCACCTTGACGGCGCGGCGTGCGCGAGTGCGTTCCTTACAGCTTCAGCGGATGGAGCCGGTGGTCAAACCACTGAAAATCCTAAGTTTTTCGGCGGGCGAGAGATCATACGCTGCGCTTATGACACTGGCTGTCACGCCCCTTCTCCTTTTGTCGCCCCCCTCTCAAGTTTCCGATGTTAAGTCGATAGCGTATTGAAAACTTCAATTCTCGATCGAAAAACAGGAATCTCGTATGCGTCTTAGAAATCTCAACGTAGCGCCCCGCGCGGCCTTGTTTTTCGCGTTGATTATTGCGTTGGTCTTTGTGCTTGGCGTGTTTGCCGTGGTGCAGATGGGCAAGCTGAGGGACGCCGAAAAAGACGTCGAACTGAACTGGATGGCCAGCATCCGACAGACGGCTTTGATGAACTCTACGGTCCTTCGCTTGAGGCTCGAAACACAGCGTGGCCTTGCTGACCCTCAGTCCATTCAAAAGACTATTGAACACTTCCCTGGCTACCGTAAGGCGTTCAACGATGCTGTGGCGCAATACGATGCCCTCATCGCAAGCGACAAAGAGCGCTCGTTTTATACACCAGTGAAAACCAGCGCGGATGCATATTCCAAGCAATTGGATCTGCTGGAACCACTGATGCGGCAGGGAGACATCGCGGCTGCGGTGAGCCTGGTGAGTACCGGCATCCGCCCTCTTACCAATAGCATGGAGCAGCAGATCAAGGATCTGACCAACTTCAACAACGAAGGCGCAGCGCAGGCCGGGCAGAACGCAACCGATCTTTACAACAGCGGGCTCTGGCTGGTTGTGGGCATTATTGCGGGCGTTGTTGTCCTGACGGTTGGATTGGCATTGCTGCTGACGAAAAGCATCACGTCTCCCATCAACGATGCCCTGTCCGTCGCTGAGCGTATTGCGGCTAGTGATCTCTCCAAAGAGGTACAGGTCAGCGGCACTGATGAAGCCGGTCGTCTTTTGAAAGCGCTCGCACAGATGCAAACGAACCTGCGCAGCACGATCATGCAGATCTCTGATTCATCCACTCAACTGGCCTCCGCGTCAGAGGAGATGACGGCAGTCACTGAGGAATCGAGTCGCGGCCTTGTTGCTCAGAACGATGAGGTCAATCAGGCGGCAACAGCGGTCACTGAAATGAGCGCGGCCGTTGACGAGGTTGCTCGCAACGCGGAGTCGGCTTCCGAAGAGTCGAAGCGTACTCAGGGTTATACCGAGGTCGGTCAGGCGCGGGTGGCTCAGACGCTGAAGTCCATTCAAAAGCTGAACGGTAACGTTGAAAACACGAGCGAGCAGATTCAAGGGTTGTCGGATCGTGCTCAGGGCATCAGTAAGGTTGTCGAGGTCATTCGGGCAATTGCCGAGCAGACCAACCTGTTGGCGTTGAACGCTGCGATCGAGGCAGCACGAGCAGGCGAGCAAGGTCGTGGGTTTGCGGTGGTTGCAGACGAAGTGAGGGCATTGGCCCATCGCACGCAGGTGTCGACTCAGGAAATCGAGCAAATGATCTCTGCCATTCAGAACGAATCTGATCAGGCGGTGAAGGCGATGAATACGAGCAGGGATCTGGCGACTGAATCACTGGGCGTCGCCCAGGAGGCCAGTACCTCGCTGGATCAAATCGCCACGGCCATTGTTCAGATCAACGAACGTAACCTGCTGATCGCGACGGCCTCTGAAGAGCAATCCCATGTGGCCCGTGAGGTTGACCGCAATCTGGTCAGTATTCGCGAGCTGGCGACCCAGAGTGCTGCAGGGGCCAGCCAGACGGCCAGTGCCTGCGGTGAGATGTCGAAACTGGCGGTTAACCTGAACCAGTTGGTTAACCGGTTTGTGGTGTAGGTAGTGCACTCAGGTCTATGCGAGCCAATGGGACTGGCTCGCGTCAAATATGAAATAACCAGCTGAGTTAAAAGCTTTTCTGTAGGACCGGCTTTAGCCGGGAGGAAGTCGGTACATCCGACCCACTTCTTTCGTCAGGGGCATTGCCCTCCCGGCTAAAGCCGGTCCTACAGCATTGCACCAATATCGACATCACACTTGTGAGTGCGAGGCTTGACCGCGATGCAGGCACTTCGGATTCGCAGGCAGACCGCGTTATCGTTTATCGCGGGCAAGCGCGCTCCTACAGGATTGTGTGGTTGCTAGCCTTTCATGCGCTCGCGGTATTCCTGAATCATTGCTTTGGTGACGTCTTCTTTGTAGCACAGGGGCGCGTATCCGCCCGGCTTGCTGTAGGCGCTGCGTTTGCCGCAGCTTCTGCCGTTACGCATGGCGTTGTAAGGGCATGGGCAGTTGCCGGAATAGGAAGCGATGGAATCGTCGATTAACAGCTGGACGATGGCTGAATCGGGGATTTTGCTGTCCTTGGCGGAGACCGAGAATGCGCACAGCAATGCCAGCATCGCGACGAAAGTGATTCCTGTCTTTCTCATGGCCAATCCTTAGCTGATGGGACGAAATGTCCTGTCAACCTTGTACCATGCCATCACTGCGCCATTACGCATTTTGTTTTCGGATGTTTTGATTTGAGAGATTTGTCTCGGCAGTGATGAGACAAATCTCTGCCAGTGTGGGCGGCTTTATTGTTGCTTTGGCGGATCGATGGGGTCCCAGTTGAAGTACTGGCGCTCGCCGATGCCGTTGAAGTCAACGCGGTAGGTGTGTTGTTTGCCGCCGATGTCACACACGCCGATGTAGTCGTGATTATGTTGCTCGCGAGGAGGCGGCGCTTCGATGTGGACAGTGCCTTTGCAGCCTTCGTAGTTACAGGGCGCGGTTTTGCTGTACAGCAGGTAATCACCGGCTTCGTCGTGCTCGACCCACTGACCGTCAATGAAACGCGCCTCTCCTTCAGGAATTCTCTGCAGGGCAATCTTGAGTTTGGTTATGTAAAACATGAGGCCGAACATGCCGACGATGGCGATGGTCCAGGCGAGGATTTTCCAGCCAAGGTTGAAGTAGGAAAAGATCCCCGTCGCATCGGCAAATATGGACATGACAGAGAGCAAGAACGCCGGTACAGAGCCTGCAAAATACCAGGCACCTTTTTTGACGCTCGCGCGGCTTAGCCTCTGCATGCTCTCGGGATCGATGACAAAGCGGACAGGGCCACGCTCGACAGTCTGATTTTGGGAGACGTGGATGTGGTTACCGTTACCGTCGCCTTGGTAGATTGAACCAATGGTGATGTTGTTGCCATCGGACATCAGCATGTCCTCCTTTTTCATGTTGGGCGCTAAGGACACGCTAGATGGGTCAACGGAGAAATACCACTCAACCCTGAGCAGTTACTCGCGCTGTGAGGCTTGTGCGCTGACTGGGCTGTACGTATCGAACAAGTCTGCTCGCTGCAACAGCCTCGGTTAATAATCCAGCCGGCCAAATAGATCGTCAAAAGGAATCATGACGTGTTGCCGATAGGCCGGACTCATTTGCAGCCGCCGATACCAGGCCTCGACGTGGGGAATATCAGGACGGGGGATATCCAGATTGAAATAGCGGTAGAGGTGGGTGCCCGCGGGTATGTCTGCCAACGTCAGGTGTTGCCCGGCGAGGAAGTCCTGCTCACTCAGAACTTGATTGAGTAGCTGAAAATATTGCGCACACAGCGCCACATTTCTTTCGATAGCTTTAACGTCCCGCTGGGCTTCGGGGGTTCTGTAAAATCCCCAGAACACGCCGGTCAGGAACTCGGGTTGCAGCGTTGTCTGAGACCAGTCCATCCACCGGTCGATCTGCGAGCGACGCGCCGGGTCATCGCTCCAGAACTCGGGCCCACCGTATCGTGCTGCCAGATACCTGAGAATGCTGTGGGATTCCCAGACCACTGTCCCATCGCTGTCCCTGATAACCGGCACTCGGCCGTGAGGGTTCATGGCCAGGAATTCGGGAGTGTCTTTGAGGCCAAATGCGCCACCTGCCGGAATATGCTGGTGAGGCAGATCCAGTTCACCGATGAGCCACATGACTTTCTGAACATTGAACGATGAGCGTCTTCCCCAGACTTGCAGCATGCAGCCTCCTTTATTGATCGGTTCGAACGAGCGTCGCGGGTGGTTCTGGTTTGGTTTGGTGATGGTCAGCGTTGCGATTTGGTAGCTTACCTTGATAGATGTGGGTTGATGCATGCGAGGAAGGTTAAGTCGCGCTAGCGCTGGTGAACTGTCCTCGCTGTAGGCTAGAACGGGATGGTTTATTTATCAGCATCGTTTGAGGACGCTGTAGGGTGTTTCCTGATTTGCTGTAGGTCGCGGTTGGTGACCAAGCTATAAGCCTTTATCCATGGCAGTTTCTGAGAGTCTCACACCTTCGGGATGTGACCAAACACCCGTATGTGAGCGTTTTTTGGTCGTTCGACAGCCTGCGTTTCGCCTCCTATCTTGCCCTCCCTTTTCGCCCGCAGGACATCTGAAATGAGCAAGCAAGTCGCGTCTATCGATGGCCCTCTTGAAAGCGGTTTCGCTGAGATAGCGCAACTGATCAATTCGGCCAGACAAACCACGCTGCAGACCGTCAACACTCAGATGATCCAGCTGTACTGGCAAGTGGGGGCTTACATCAGCGACAAGATCGAGAAGGCGGAATGGGGTGAAGGCGTAGTGACCCAACTGGCGACCTATTTGGCCAGGAGTCAGCCCGGCAAAAGTGACACCAGTGGTGTCACAAATTCATCCCGGTGCACTCAGCGTGTTCAAAGACGCCTATATGTTGGAGTTTCTGGATTTACCGGGTAGGCATGGTGAGGCCGATTTGCACCGCGGATTAGTGCAGCGGCTTAAAGATTTCCTCAGTGAACTCGGGCGGGACTTTTGTTTTGTCGGCTCACAATATCCGATACAGGTGGGCAACCGGGACTTCGCGCTGGATTTACTGTTTTTCCATCGAGGACTGAACTGCCTTGTCGCTTTTGAGTTGAAGGTGGGACGTTTCGAGCCGGAGTATTTGGGCAAGCTTGGTTTTTATCTTGAAGCCCTTGATCGCGACGAGCGCAAACATCACGAGAACCCGGCAATCGGTGTGCTGCTCTGTGCGAGCAAAGAGGATGAAGTGGTGGAGTACGCGCTGAACCGCTCCCTGTCTCCGGCCATGGTCGCGGAGTATCAAACCCGATTGCCTGACAAACAGTTTTTGCAGGCAAAGCTGCATGAGTTTTATACGTTAAATACCCAGGGTTGTGATGGCGCCTGAGGTGGATGCATTTATGCAGGCCCCGGCTAAAACCAGTCCTACAGATTTTCGTTTGCGGTAAAGTCTGCGCCCTGCCCGCTTCTGACCCATCAGGTTTATCACTGTGAAACTCTCTCGACTCAACACGTTGCTCGCTCGTGTTTTCGTCCGGTTCCAAGGCAAGCGTGAGCCTGTGGTCGAGTCGCAGGTGGTTGAGGAGACGTTACCCGATGCGCCGCCCGTTGAGCCCGTCAAACCGAAGGTCAGAAAGGCCAAACCCAAAGCAGTGCCCAAGGCGGTAGCCGAACCGAAAGCCCCTGCGTGTCCGCATTGCAAGAAAGTGATGGTGATGAAAGTGGCGCGCACTGGGGCCAATGCCGGGGGGAATTTCTGGGGGTGCGGGGATTATCCCAAGTGCCGCGGAATTCGGGCGATCTTTGCGCCGATGAAGGTTAAGTGAGCTTTGCATTTCCGGATGGATGCGTTTCCAGAAGAGCGTCTTCAGATAAAAAATTGATCAAGCAATCCGCAATTGCCTGAGTTGAAATAAAATTCCAGTAGGAGCGAATTCATTCGCGAAGGGGGCCGCCCTGAAAAACACCTGGGTCTGACACAACGCTTTCGCGAATGAATTCGCTCACACAGGTCTCCTGAGCAGAGTCAGGGACATTGTCCCTACCCCTCAACCCCATTACTGATAATCCACCGAATCATGTTTTTCAGCGGCACGCTGTGGTGGCGGACGCTGCACCAGGCGTCGTGTTCATCGCCGTAGAGTTCGAGGTAGCGGCTAAGCGTTACATGAAGGCCGTCCTCGGTCAGGCGCAGTTCGATTTCGCGGCTGTGCAATGACGCTGGATTGGGGGTACGGGTCCGGCGGTGCAGCACCAGTGCTTCGCTTTTATTCATCATCGGGTTCACCACCTGGGCAGGTTGAAGGGGCTGGGACAACCTTGCCTGATTTACCTTCAACCACGAAGTTGGCGCGTTTCTGGGCCACGGTGTCACGCAGGGCCACGTAATAATCCGGTTGTTTGCGCAGTTGGTCGGTGAACGGCAAGGCTTCAGCGCGGCCATCGACTATTCCGCCCACGGTATTGATGGTGCCCAAGGTCTGCACGGTGTCGCTGTTGCTGCCCAACGGATCGACCACGAAGCTCAGCACCTTACCAGTCGCGTCACGCAGGTTGCCGGTGCCAAGCAATGGCAGCTCGACGATTGGCCCGTTAGCGATGTTCCATACGCCGAAGGTCTGGCCGAAGTCTGACTTATGGCGCTCGATGCCCATCTTTCCAGAAACATCGATCAAGCCGACGATACCCACCGTGGTGTTGATCACGAAGCGGCCGAAGGTGGCGACCGAACGCTCGCCATTTCCTTGCAGCAGGTCGTTGATGAACACCTTCGGTTCGCCGAAGTTGGCGACGAAGTTGTGCACGCCAGCCTGGAAGAAGTCCGGCATGTGACGATAACCGCGGGCCACCGGGGCGATGGCGTAATCGTCGACGGTGCGGTTGAACGCGAAGATACCGCGGTTGACCGGTTCTGCCGGGTCATGAAGGGTGTAGCTGACGTTGTCGCAAGGGCCAACCGGTGTTGACGGTGCGCTGGCGCAACCACTGGCGAGCACAACGACGAAACCGGCGAAGGTAAAGCGGGCAATGGGCGAAGCACTTTTGAGAGTTGGCATGCAAGGTGATCTCGGAAGGACTGGCGCTGATCCTGCCTGCGGTTTTTTGCCTGAAGATTTCCGTTTTATTGCCTGCCCGTCGCTTTATTACCGAGTTGAAATATATGACGTAGCGTCAGGAATGATTTTAGATAGGCGTTGCGAATCCACTCCGGCAGCGAGCCCACTGTGAGCCATTTATTACTGGTCGACGATGACGTTGAAGTCCTCGCCCTTCTGCAGAAATTCCTTGAGCAACACGGCTACAGCGTCGAAGTGGCGACCGATGGCCCGGCGCTGTGGCGGGCGGTCGAGCGGCGTTTGCCAGACCTGATCATCCTCGACGTGATGCTGCCCGGCGAAAGCGGCCTGGTGCTCTGTCAGCAGTTGCGTGCCAGGCACACGGTTGCGGTGATCATGCTGACGGCCATGGGCGAATTGAGTGACAGGGTCGTTGGCCTGGAGTTAGGCGCAGACGATTACCTGACCAAGCCGTTCGACGCCCGGGAGTTGCTGGCGCGGGTGCGTGCGGTGCTCAGGCGTGTAGGGGAAGCGGCGACGGTCTCGAACGAGCCTTCGCGCTCGATTCTGGAGTTCGCCAACTGGCAGCTGGATGTCACGCGGCGCGAGTTGCGCTCGCCGGAAAAAGTCATGATCCCGCTCTCCACCGGGGAATTCGAATTGCTGCTGGTGTTTGCCGAGCATCCGCGGCGCATTCTCACCCGTCAGCAGTTGCTGGACATGGCGCGTGGCGAGGCTTACGACGCGTTTGATCGCAGCGTTGATGTGCAGGTCAGCCGTCTGCGGCGCAAGCTGGAGGCCGATATTCACAGTGAGCCGATGATTCGCACGATACGCAATGGCGGTTATCTGTTCAGTCCGTCCGTGGTGAAGCGATGAGTTTTTTGTCGGCATTGCGCACCCGATTCAATCGCCCCCATGACACGGTCGCACGCTGGATTGCCCTGACGACCATGCTGGCGATGCTCACATCGCTGGCCCTGAATGGCGCCTTTACGCTGCTGGCAGGTGTCTGGGCTCGACCGCCGATTCTGGAAACCGGTTTGATGGAAAAAGCGGCGACCATCACTCGCATCATTAACGCTGCGCCTTTGGAGCAGCGCAAAAGCATTGCCGTGGCGGCCAGCGACAAGGTGTTCGACGTGCAGTGGTTGGCCCGTCGCGAAGATGCGAATTTGCCGAATACCACCGACCCTGGCTTCGAAGACGGTCAGCAGTTTTTACGTGACTTACTGGAAATGCCCAATGCCGTTATCGAGGCCTATGAGCCGAGGGACTGGGGCTCGGACCAGGTTGGGCGACCTTATGCACTGGTGATCCAGTTGGGCGATGGCTCATGGGTGCAGTTATCCGTGGCCACGCGCAAATGGGGGTTTGATCCGTTTATGCGTAATCTGGTCGTCATCGTTTTGGTCCTGTTGTCGACCATCGTGGTGGCGCTGATTGCAACTCGACACCTGGCGACACCCCTTGAACGCTTTGCCGAAGGGGCCAGGCGGTTTGGTAAAGACTTTCGCGCACCGCCGATTCCGGTACTCGGCCCCCATGAAATTCGTCAGGCGATCCTCGCGTTCAACGCCATGCAGGCGCAGATCCAGCATTTCCTCAATGACCGCACGCAGATGCTTGCCGCCATCTCCCACGACCTTCGTGCCCCACTGACCCGGATGCGCTTGCGCGGGGAGTTCATTGAGGACACTGAGCAGCAAACCAAGCTGTTCCGGGACGTGGATGAAATGCAGACGATGGTCAATTCTGCGCTGGAGTTCTTCCGCGACGATGCACGGCTTGAACCGGCCACGGCGTTTGATCTGGCGGAGCTGCTGCTGACGATAGTCGATGATTTCAAGGATGCGGGCGTTGAAGTGCAGTTCGTGGGGGCCAGTCGTTTTGTATTTGAGGGACGGCCGATTGGCATCAAACGAGCGCTGGTCAATCTGATCGACAACGCCGTGAAGTACGGACACAAGGCCTGCGTGCAACTCGATTCACGCGCTGGCTGGGTCGAAATCCTGGTGCAGGATCGCGGGCCGGGAATTGCTCCCGAGCTGCATGAGCAGGTGTTTGCGCCGTTCTTTCGCATCGAAGGCTCGCGCAACAAAAACACTGGCGGTGTGGGGTTGGGGTTATCAGCAGCACGAGCCACGGTGCTTGAGCATGGCGGCTCGCTGACGTTGCGTAACCGGCGCAGTGGCGGGTTGGAAGTGAGTGTGGCGTTGCCGGTGGATTGAAATATCTGTAGGTGATTTTGTAGGAGCGCGCTTGCCCGCGATTCGGTTTATCAGTCGATAAATATATCGGCTGCGCTAACGTTATCGCGGGCAAGCGCGCTCCTACAATTCCCCGTTTGCCGCACTACAGCGTGATATCAGCGACACCGGGGCGACTGCTGCAGAAATGCATTTCAATTCAGTGAAGGGTTATTCCACAAGGCGAAATTCGACATCAATCTTCCCTTAGGGCAGGATGCCAGCATCTCCCGCCGCGATCACTCCGGCGCTCTCTTCGAGGACATCCGATGCGGTTCTTTAGCTGTAAGACTCTGCTGTTGGCTGCTGCATTGGCGATGGGTCTGCAAGGCGCCAATCTATATGCCGCGCCTCAACAAAAAGCCCCAACTCAGCAGAAAGTCTCGATGCTCGAGGGCAAGTGGGTGTTCCGCTTGCCCAAGGAATACGTGAAGAGTCCAATGCCGGAGATTGACGATAAAGCCAAAGCTGCGGGGGTCACGGGTTCGTTGTACATGAACAAGGCCGCCAAGCGTGTGGTAATTGTTACCGAAACGCCGCTGGAGTCTGGGGAAACCGTGTCGAGCAACGATGACGCCACCCTGAGCGGCGTGATTACCGCGACCATTGAACAGCAGAAAGCCAGCTACCAGAACTTCAAGCAGTTGGGCGATGTGAAGAAAATGGTTCGTCGCGGATTGGGTCTGCGTCAGCTGGATATTTCCGGCAGCGTCGACGGCGGCAAAGTGCTGAGCACCACGGTGACCGCCGCCTCAGGCAAGCGGATGGCGATGGTCAACGTGATCTCCCTGGAGAAACACGCCAAGGCGCATGGGGAGCTGTTGAAAGGGATTACGGCGGGGAAATAGCGGACCGCTATGAGACCGTGAATATATCGACAACCTGTTGTTCAGATGTCTATGGATGGACAGCTACCCATGCTTCAACTTCTTCGAACAGCCGCCGAGCATACTCCACAGCTTCGTTCGCCATGGCCTCACTAATAGGGTCGCCCGAGTAGTCACTGAGATTGCGTAATTTCCGCAGACCATCCAGGGTAATCATGAACGGACGATCCAGGCCAATCGTTGTAGGCAGCGTCTGAATCATTGTCATGTGGTGACCTGGCTTGCTGGTCAGTGTTCGAAAACCGTTGGCTTGCAAGGCTGCATTGGCGGCTTGCATGATGGACTTGTAAGCCATGTCGAAACGCCCTTCATTGCTCATCTGCGTGAGCTGAGCATCTGCAAGACTTCGCCTGGCCGCACTGATCAAGCGATCAATGTTGGCTGAATCCTTATGAATGCTTTCGAGTGCAGTGCCTAAAAGGTTTTCCAGCGTCATGCGTTACTCCCTGTGTGTAGCGTCAAGATCCTCCTCGGCGCCAATCACGAACAGCTTAGGTTTACTCAACAAGTCGCGCACAAAACCACCCTGTTCTTTTACTAATTGAAACCATTCATTGTCGGGATACTGTTTGGGATTGATCTCTCTGCCTAATGTCTCTTGCAGAGGATAAAGCAGGCTGATCAGCTCGCTGAAGGTCACGTCGCCGATCACCATAAGATCTATATCGCTGTCAGGACCGGCTTTGCCACTGGCCATTGAACCAAACACAAACGCAGCCTTGATCCTATCTTCAAGGGGTTGAAGTACGACCGAAAGAGACTGCAGCCAGCCGTCGGTTTTGCGCAAAATACTGGCCAACTCTTCATATATCGGGCAACCGGGATCAGCGCGATATTGCACCTGATTGCCGACCCGGATTTTTTTGAGAATCCCTACTTCGACCATTTTGTTCAGCTCGCGGCTCAGGGTGCCGGAGATTGTCCCGGTCTGCCGCGCGATCTCTCGCTGATGGTATTGCTCCCCCGGATGCAGGAGTAAAAGAGCCAATACCTTGCGCCTGTATTCGGAGAAGAGAAAACTGGCCAGATCCATAACATCGCCTTAAACGCTGCTTTAAAGGCAGCAATTGAAGCCTTAAAAGCAGCAACTTGCCAACTGAATTTTTTGCTTCAATCCATCCGCAGCCTCGCCGACAGCAATTCCACCAACTGATGCACCTTGGGCAGTGACTCACGATTACGCGGCCAGGCCAGGTGCAGGTCCAGGCCTTCGGTCGCGAGGTGTGGGAGGATTTCTATCAGTTCGCCGCGTTGCAGTTGGTCCTTGATCAGCCAGGTTGCCAACTGAGCGACGCCGCTGCCTGCCACGACGGCGGCCACCTGGGCCTCGCCATTGCCGACCACAATGCGACCGTCGACCATGCGCAACTGAGTTTGCCCGGTGGCGTCGACGATCACCCATGGGCTGGTGCCGCCCTTGTCTTTGCCGTACAGAATGCACGCGTGATCGGCCAGATCATCGAAGGTCTGCGGCGTACCGTGGCGATGCAGGTAAACCGGAGCGGCGCAGAAGATCACGCGCTCAGTGCCCAGGTAGCGATGGCCGAGTGTCGATGGCCAGGCTGACGAGCCGCCGATGCGCACTGCCAGGTCTATGCCCTCTTCTATCAGGTCCACAAAGCGATCGGTAAAAGACACGTGCGGACGCAGCTTGGGATTCCGTTCAGCGAACTCCAGCAGCAGTGGCAACACGTGAATGCGCCCGAACGATGCCGGTAAATCCACGCGCAGATTTCCGGCAGGCTCCGAGCGCTGTGCGGCCAGAGCGGTTTCGGCATCTGCCAGTTCATCAAGAATGCGAGTGCAGACGGCGTAGTAAGCCGTGCCTTCTTCAGTCAGGGCCAGGCTGCGGGTGGTGCGCTCGAACAGGCGCATGCCCAACCGCCCTTCCAGCCGCGCAATGCTCTTACTGACTGCGGAGTTGGTGAGGCTCAGCCGTTCGGCAGCCGCGGTAAAACTCCCCGCATTGGCAACGGCAACGAATGTGGATATGCCTTTCAGGCGGTCAGCAGAGATCATGAGCGTTATCAACTGATGAAATTAATTCCATAGTGCACGGAAAAACTGCCAAAGATAAGAAGTGATTTCTCGAATAGGCTAGCGCCATTCTTTCAATTCGAGTTATCCCCATGCCTTCTGTAGACACTACCGCTGCTGGCGCTGCCAGCGGCGCACGCGCCACTGGTGCGAATTTGGCGATTGCCATGCTGGCGCTAGCCGGTTTTGTGATCGTTACCACTGAGTTTCTGATCATCGGCATGCTCCCAGGCATGGCCCGCGACTTGGGGATTTCGATCTCTGACGCGGGTTTGCTGGTGACCTTGTTCGCCTTCACGGTGATGCTGTTCGGCCCGCCGCTGACGGCAATGCTTTCGCACCTTGATCGCAAGAAAACCTTTGTGGCGATCCTGCTGATCTTTGCTGCGTCCAACGCTCTGGCAGCGGTGTCCAGCAACATCTGGATCCTCGCATTCGCCCGTTTCGTTCCTGCGCTGGCATTGCCAGTGTTCTGGGGTACGGCCAGCGAAACCGCGAGTTTGATGGCCGGACCAAGCCAGGCCGGTAAAGCGGTAGCTAGGGTCTATCTGGGTATTTCCGCGGCGATGCTGTTTGGCATTCCGCTGGGTACGTTGTTTGCGGGCGCAGTGGGCTGGCGCGGTGCCTTCTGGGCACTGACCGTGATGTCGTTGCTGATGGCGCTGCTGCTGTGGATTTCCATGCCTTCAATCGCTAAAACGGCGAAGGTCGGCCTGGCCAAGCAGGCGAAAATCCTCACCGACCCGCAGTTCATCGTCAATTTGCTGCTGTCGATTCTGGTGTTCACGGCGATGTTCACCGCTTACACCTACCTGGCTGACACACTGGAGCGCATCGCGTTGATCGCCCCAACCCAGGTTGGCTGGTGGCTGATGGGCTTCGGCGCAGTCGGTCTGATCGGCAATGGCCTCGGTGGTCGCTATGTGGATCGCAGTCCGTTGGGTTCGACGATTGTCTTCGCGCTGTTACTGGCGATAGGTATGACCGCCACTGTCCCTGCCGCTGGATCCATCCCGCTGCTGTGCGTTGTCTTGCTGGTGTGGGGCATTGCCCATACCGCGTTGTTCCCCATCTGTCAGATCCGCGTCATGAAAACTGCACCGCACGCTCAGGCGCTGGCAGGAACGCTCAACGTTTCAGCCGCCAACGCCGGGATTGGCCTGGGGTCTGTGATTGGCGGGCTGACGATCGAGCATCTGAGCCTGGCTTACGTCGGTTATGTGGCCGCATTCGTCGCCTTGCTGTCCATCGCAACGGCTGTGATTGCCATTCAAATGAAGACACGATGAGCTGGAAAGCATCCTTCACGCTCCAGACTGCGACTATTTACGACGTTATTTTTCAATAATGGCTAAAGGCTCTTCCCATTTCCCATGAGGGAGAGCCAGAATCCGATATTTCGTTCTGACCTAAGGCTGGTAGGCCCTCAGAACGATCCGGTAGAGCGCCATGAGAAACTACGACGGCAAGGGAAAGTCCTTTGCCAAACGCATTTATTGGGTACGCAGCGTCGGCGTCGGCATCGGATTTTTCAGTGTCGCGGCGACCATGTACCCGTTACATCCGCCTGCCTGGGTCTGGGCTGTGATGTTGTGCAACTCGATTATCTGGCCACCCATTGCCTTATGGCTTGCAACTCGCTCGCGCCAGCCGTTTCACGCAGAACAACGCAACATACTCGTTGACTCACTGGCGGGTGGTTTCTGGGCCGGGGCGATGGGCTTCAATCCACTGCCGACCGTTACTGTGCTGGCGATGATGGCCATGCATAACCTTGCTGCAGGTGGTAAACGCCTGTTTCTGCGGGGCTGCGTAGCGCAAATCATCGGGGCCGCAATTTCTCTCTACCTGTTTCGCCAACCCTTCGTGTCGTCCAGCACGCCCACACAGATCTACGCCTGTCTGCCGGTACTGGTGTTCTATCCGATGTTCGTCGGCTACATGAGTTATCGGGTGGCGGTGAAACTCAGCGAACACAAACATATTCTGGGGAAACTCAGTCGTACCGACAGCCTCACCGGCCTGATCAATCACGGCTCCTGGAAAGACCTGCTGCAGTTGGAGTTCAACAAATGCCAGGTACTGTCGCGGCAGTCGTCCATTGCGCTGATCGATATCGATCACTTCAAGACGATCAACGATACCCACGGCCACATTGTAGGAGACAGCGTACTCAAGCGTCTGAGCACGACGCTCATGGCCAACCTGCGGGACGTTGACCTGGCGGGCCGCTACGGCGGCGACGAGTTCTGCCTGATCCTGCCCAATACCAGCGCGACGCTGGCGTGGGAAATCCTTGAGCAACTGCGCGGTGACGTGCATAACCTGAAAGACCCACAGCTGCCCCACCTGCAGTTGAGCCTGAGCGTCGGTATCGCGACATTCGGTCCACACCTTGGTGATGCCGCCACGTGGATCAACGAAGCCGATAAAGCGCTTTATATCGCAAAAACCACAGGTCGCAATCGGGTCTGTTCCGCAGCACCGACTGTGGTTGATTTTCCGCGACTGGGGATTGAATCCTCGGCGTCGTGACTTGCAAAGCTGGCACCGCTTCCAGATCTGTTCAGAAGCGGTAGCCATCAGCAGGTCAATCCCATGACAGTTATCAGCGAAGTGCTGAGCCCCGCTCAATCATCGTTAATCGCGCTCACACAGAGGTTCGTCAGCAACCACTCCGGGGTGTGCTCCTCAAGCAGTTGACTCACGCTTTTTTTAAGTTCCAGCCTGCCATACAGCGCTTCTTCCTGATCCAGGTGTCTTTGTTGAGCCAAACGGTAATCAACGGGGTAGATGCTCTGTTCGATGGGCAACAGCGCGTCGAAGTGTTCCAGCAGCCCCATGAAAACCAGACGCCGCTCGACGGTATGCCGGGTCGTTGCGATGAGGTTAATGAAGTACAGGCTGTCACGCTGACGCAATGCTTCAGAAGCCGCAAAGCGCTCTGCCAGGGTGTACGCCGCCTGATCGTCGAACACCATGCAACATAGCAACTGCCGTGAGAGATCATGAAAAGGGTTACCGGTCAGTGTCCGTCGATGATGCAGGCCGAGGACAAAATCAACGGCTTTTTCAACCTGACGCAGACGCTCGAAATCACTGAATTCCGGCAGCTCAGCCAGCAAAGGAGCCTGTCGGCCCTGCGCGGCAACTTGCCGGGAGAACATCGATAGCTTCCCTTGCGGTCCCAGCAAGGCGACCTGTCGATCACACAACTCTGTTCTGGATAATGCCGCCTGACGAGCGACCATTTGCTGGAAACCCAGGCCCATCTCGGCAAGTGGTACACCTACTGATTGCCCCCACGCCTGACCATCCTCCCGAGAAAGCAAAACGCTCATGATATAACTCCCTTTTATTTACGTTTGTGTTGTGCAGTTTTTATTGTTGGTTCACACATCGCCTTAACAGGTCGACAACAATCTATTCCACGGATATAAAAAGGGCGTAGTCACAACCTCTTCCCTGATCGAATCCGCAAGAGAATTCTCTATCTACATTCCTTGTGATGACTGCAGGTCAATTCAAAAGCCTTAGGCATAACGCCAGAGCCCCACGAGCGCAAAGCCGCATGGCGAAAACGAGCATGGTTATTAGCCCAAAGAGAATCTTCCTACATAGAGCTCGGATACATCTGTAAAACGTAGTTCAAACAAGCCAGGACTACGTGGACGCCATGACTTGTATAGACAGAAACGATAAACATTCGGAATAACAATTACAATCATTCGTTACAAATATAGCGATTTGTAAGTTACTTACAGAGAAAGTTTTCGGATGTGTCTTTGCAATAAGAGTTTTCCCACATAAATAATGGATGCGGGCTGACAGATATTATTTTCTTAGTGTGTGTTCTGTGCCCTCATGAGTCAGGATGGATTCAGGAACTGAAGAGGTAGAAGGTTGCGAAGCGTTTATTCTCACGCACCGCTATCGCAGCCTTCGACAACTCTCATCAAAAAATATACCCGCTGAATAAACCGTATCTGTTGGAGCGAGGCTTGCCCGCGAATCAGTCGACTCGGTAAGCCAGACGCACCGCGTGTCTTTCTTCGCGGGCAAGCCTCGCTCCAACAGATACGGTGCTTGCTGCGGTCGAAGACGGGGCTAGACCTCCTACAGGTCATTTGTTGCCCTGCGAAAGCGCTGTGTCAGGGCGCGTTCATTCAGGTGCTGGCGAGCATCGCATCGACCTTCATTCCGCGACGTAAACCGAATACTGCCGCAGTCCCGAGACCAACCGCGCCCATAATCGCGACATAACCAACGCAGACCCAAGGACTCCATGGCATCAGGGCGATCAACAGCAGCGGCGTGGTACTGGCCCACAGCGCGTACGCAATGTTGTAGGTGACCGAAATGCCCGATACGCGAATGTCAGCCGGGAAAAGGCCGACCATCACGGAAGGCACCACACCGACGATGCCGCAGGCCAGCCCCGCCAGCGCGTAGGCAATACCCGGCACCAGCCACTGATCGATCAGGCTCATGTAGAGCAGGCCAATGCCCAACGGCAGCAGCAAGCTGTAGACAATCACTGCACGCCACGCACCGATGCGATCCACCAGCATGCCGGCCAGCACACAGCCAATGTTCAGAAACACAATGCCAAGGCTACTCAGGGCAAAGGTATCGCTGGCGCTCATGCCAAAGCGTTTTTGCATGACTGTCGGCGTGATCACCACCAGCACTACCACGGCGGAGGTGAGCACGCAGGTCAGCAAGGCGGCGGGCAACAGGGATTGGCGATGCTTGCGCAGCACGGCGGTCAGGGGAAACTCCGTGGCGGTTTCACGTTGGGCATGCATGGCCATGAACACCGGCGTTTCGCTCAACCAACGGCGCAGCCAGACACCCAGAACGCCAAATGCGCCACCCAGCAGGAAAGGTATACGCCACGCGTAATCGAGGATTTCCGCCGGGGTGAATACCTTCGCCAGCCAGGTTGCGATCAGCGCGCCCAACAGGTAACCAAAGGTCAGCCCGGCCTGCAGCACACCCAGGGCATAACCGCGATGACCTACAGGTGCATGCTCGGCGACGAACACCCAGGCGCTGGGGACTTCGCCGCCCACTGCCGCGCCTTGCAGGATGCGCAATGCCAGCAGGATCAGCGGCGCCCAGTAACCGATTTCCGCGTAGGTCGGCATCACGCCAATCAACAGGCATGGCAGCGCCATCATCAGGATGCTCAGGCTGAAGACCCGCTTGCGCCCCAGGCGGTCGGCGAAGTGCGCCATGAGAATCCCGCCCAGCGGCCGCGCCAGATAACCGGTCACGAAAATCCCGAAGCTTTGCAGCAGACGCAGCCACTCGGGCATTTCCGGCGGAAAAAACAGCTGGCTCAGCGTCAGTGCAAAGAACACGAAAATGATGAAGTCATAGATTTCCAGCGCCCCGCCCAGTGCCGCAAGGCCCAGGGTTTTATAGTCAGCCCGGGACAGCGGCTGGGGACGTGGTCGAACAATGGCCGTCATAAGGACCCCGGACACGGAAGAGTAAAGACGCGACACAGCGTCGCAGGGCGCGAAGAATAGCAAAATGATGGGTAATGGCTAGGGGTTTGGATGAGTGGCTGCTAACGCAGAATGGTCAGATCGACGCCGTAGAAAACCCGTGTATTGGCTTTAGCCGGGAAAGGGCCGGTTTATCCGAGACATCTTCCGCCTCAGGGATGCAGTCTTCCCGGCTGAAACCGCTCCTATCAAACAAAATATAACTATCTGATTTGGAATGCTTTTTACTGTAGGAGTGACCGGGGTGGCGATCCACATTGCTCGCGATAGCTCCAGTACAGGCGATATATTCATCGACTGACAGGCCGAATCGCGAGCAATGTGGATCGCCACCCCGGTCACTCCTACAGGGTCCGTGTTTGCTGCGCGACAGCGTGGTGTCAGGGACACCGGGGCGACTCCCACTAAATTGCTTGATAGCTGTCACGTGCCTGACCCTCGAGCCAATCCAGAAATGCCTTCACTGGCGGTTGCCGCTCACGACCCGGCGTGCAAACGGCAACATAGGTTGGCCCAGGCAAGCTTACATCCGGGCGATAGGGGATCAGAAGCCCCTTGGAAACGCTGTCCGCCACCAGCACATTACTGGCCAGCACAAGTCCGTGCCCGGCAATAGCCGCATTCAAAGCGAAATGCTCATCGTCGTATTCACGCAGCATTGCTTGATTCAGCCATTGATGATGGCCTGCCGCTGCACACCAGGTAGCCCAATCCACAGCAAAACCGCCGGGAATCTGCCAGCGCAGGCTGATCAACTGCACTCTGTCTTGATTGGCCGGATCTGCCAGGCTTGGGGCGGCATACACCGCAAAACGCTCAGTCATCAGTGGCTGGCTGACCAATGCCGGATAGGTACGACTTGAAGTGCGAATGGCCAGATCGACGCACGCGTCACGCAACAAATCCACCAGCTCGTTACTGGTTTCGACCCGCACGTTGATGTGTGGCTGGGTTTGATAGAAATCACCCAGCCTTGGGATCAACCACGATGCCGCCAGCGCTGGCGTTGTCGATAGCACCAGCGTGTGGTGGTCCGGCCGAAACTGCAGACCGGCAAGGCTTTGACTCATGTCCAGTAAGGCGCGATGAGCATCACGATACAGGCGTTCGCCATCGTCAGTAAGCTGCACACCTTTGCCCAATCGCTCAAACAACAGCGTTCCTAGCCAGGCCTCTAACGCTTTGACCTGATATGAAACCGCAGCGGGCGTTACAAACAGCTCTTCAGCAGCGGCTTTGAAACTTGCTGACCGGGCGGCTGCTTCGAAGGTGCGCAACGCAGTTAGCGGTATTTTGGCGAACACAGGTAGCCTCGCACACATCAAATGAATTGAACGAGGGTCAATTTATCTCATTTTTGCGTTACACGAGCCGTCATTAAAGTGGCTGGCAACTCACCGCTGAAATGGAAGCCGCTCATGCAAGGTCCCTCCCGCAAAATTGTTCAAGCCGTGCTTTACGAGCTGATCGCTATCGGTGTCTTGTCGCCCTCACTGTCTTGGGCCTATGACGAAAGCCTGGCCAGCTCAGGCGGTTTATCGGTTCTGCTTTCGGCCACCGCGCTGCTCTGGAACATGCTTTACAACGGTTGCTTTGAATACTGGGAAGCACGCCAGCCGCAACGTAGCCGGACGTGGCTGCGCAGGCTGCTGCACTCTCTGGGCTTTGAGGGTGGATTGACGTTGATATTACTGCCGGTCGTCGCCGCCTGGCTGAATATTACCTGGTGGTCTGCACTGGCAACCAATCTGGCGCTGTTCGTATTTTTCTTCTTTTACGCATTACTGTTTCAATGGGCATTTGATCAGTTGTTTGATGTTCCGCTTTCAGCCAAACCGCAGTCCCCAACAATCGAGCAGCCCTGCCCATGAAGATTAAGCATGAATTAAGTATCACTGGCTAATCTGGCTTCAACAGGCAAACGGAACGAATCAGTTGCCTCCAGATCAATAACATCAGATCAACCAAAAGGAATACCCATGAAAACTTTGAATGCCTTGTTTGCTGCTGTTGCCCTTACTGCCGCTGCCGGTGCTGCACAAGCCGACGTACGTCCTGACGAGATCCCTGGCCTGCTCAAGTCCGGTGCGATCATGGACTTCGAAAAGCTGAACAAACTGGCGCAGGACAAGCACCCAGGCTTCACCATTCATGACACCGAGCTGGATAAGGATGCACAAGGCAACTACATCTATCAGGTTGAACTGCGCGATGCCAAAGGCGTGGAGTGGGATGTGGACGTGAACGCCAAGACCGGTGCGATCGTGAAAGACAAGCAGGATAAGTAAGACTTAACGCAGTTTTGTCGGACCGGATCTACCGGGAGTCAGTTTTTCAAGCAATCTGGTTTATTGCGTTGAAGAATGTCTCCCGGATAAATCCGGTCCTACCGTTCTGTGTACATCATCTGTTTACGTAACAGGATTTACTGTCTCAAACCTACTTTCAACAATTGGCCGTTATCTTCATCGGTCAGCACATAGATATAACCATCCGGTCCCTGACGCACGTCACGAATGCGTTTCTTCAGTTCGCTCAGCAAACGTTCTTCATGAACGATCTTGCCGTCTTCAAACTCCAGACGAATCAAATCTTCCGATGCCAGCCCGCCAATAAACAGGTTGTGATCCCACGCCTTGAAGCGTGACGCGTCGTAAAACGCCATGCCGCTGATGCCCGGTGACTTTTCCCAGACGTGGAAGGGTTTGATAGTGCCTTCGACGAATTTGCCTTTGGCTTCCGGAATCGCCTCTCCCGAATAGTTGATGCCGTGGGTTGCCAGCGGCCAGCCGTAGTTCTGGGCACGCTCGATGATGTTCACTTCATCGCCACCTTTAGGCCCATGTTCGTTGGTCCACAAGGTGCCGGTCCATGGGTTGAGCGCCGCGCCCTGTTGGTTACGATGGCCGTACGACCAGATTTCCGGGCGCACGTTTTTCTGGCCCACAAACGGGTTGTCATCCGGGACTTTACCATCGGCGTAAAGGCGCACGATTTTGCCTTGAAGCTTGTCCAGATCCTGAGCGGTGGGCCGGTTGTTGTTCTCGCCCAGAGCGATAAACAGATAACCATCCCGATCAAAGACGATCCGCGCGCCGAAGTGGTTGCCCACTGACAGCTTCGGCTGTTGACGGAAAATCACGTTGAAATCTTCCAGCCGGGTCAGGTCCGTGGAAAGGCGCCCTCGCCCTGCTGCGGTTCCGGCTGTTTTACCGTCTTCACTGCCTTCGGAAAAAGTCAGGTAAACCATGCGGTCCTTGGCGAAGTCCGGGGACAGGACCACGTCCAGCAAACCGCCCTGCCCGTTTGCCCAGACTTTGGGAACGCCGGACAGCGGTTGGGACAAGGTGCCGTCAGGAGATACGACGCGCAGGTTGCCCGGTTTTTCAGTGACCAGCATGCCCTTGTTGTCCGGCAGGAAAGCCACAGCCCATGGATGGGCGAGCCCTTTGGCCACTTCTTCGACGCTGAGGGTGCCTTGCTCGGTCTTGAAATCCTGGACGGGACCCGCAGCGGCGCTCAGCGGCAAACTCAGCAATGCGCTGGCACACAACGTTGCGATCAGGGTTTTGCAATGCATGGACGATTCCTTATGTCATGAAAAAGCCCCCATGAGAGGGGGACGCGGGTCTCAATCAGTGCTTTTACGGTTCTGCCCGCTATTGTTGTCGGCCGGGCGAGGCGCCTGTTGGGGGGGCGGATAACCATTGCCTATGCCGCCATTCTCCAGCGTAGGCGGTCGCGGATTGGGGGCCGTACTCGGGCCACGCACAGGCGGTGTGGCCGGGACGGTGCCCTGGCGGCTATTGGGATTGGCGCGATGAATAGGGCTGTTAGTGGAATTGCCGTTATTGAGCGTGCTGTTGGGCAAGGTCTGGGCTTGGGCAACACTGGTCAAGCCTGCTGTCATCAGGCCGCTCAGGGTGAGGAGTACGATGCGTCGCGCAAAACTGTTCATCACTTACCTTCTGTTGGAAACGGTAACGATCGGGTGTTTGATGGCGATAGCACTACTAGGTTCGCCTCCAACAGGGTGGATGAGCAACCTGCGCGGGTTTGAGTTTGTAACAAGGATGTGCAGCCATGCAGACTCAAGCCACCCAGTGGGAGCCGGGCTTGCCCGCGATACTGACGACTCGTTTTCATGGCCACACCGCGTTATCGTTCTTCGCGGGCAAGCTCAGCTCCCACAGATTGGTAGCATCTCAAGCTTATGCAAAACCTGTGGGACCGAATTCATTCGGGAAAGGGCCGGCAGATTCAACACTTCTCTCGCCTGACATGACGCATTCGCGAATGAATTCGCTCCCACCGGGATCAACCCTTGCAGGCCAACATAGAATCTCCCACAGATAATCGTTTCAGGTGGATCGCTAATCCCTGTGGGAACCGGGCTTGCCCGCGATATAGGCGACGCGGTTTCACGGCCATACCGCGTTATCGTTCTTGGCGGGCAAGCCTCGCTCCAACAGGTTGATAGCCTCTCAAGCTTATGCAAAACCTGTGGGACCGAATTTATTCGGGATAGGGTCGGCAGCTTCAACACTTCTGTCGCCTGACATGACGCATTCGCGAATGAATTCGCACCACCGGGATCAACCCTTGCAGGCCACCATGGAATCTCCCAAAGATAAGCGTTTCAGTTGGATCGCTAATCCCTGTGGGAGCCGGGCTGTTCTGGTCAAGTTTTTCCGGACACCGATTACGGTGATCAAGCCGCCTGCTGCTCCATAGCTATTGGCGACAAGTAGTTGTTGTAGCTGTGGAGTCTGATTCTGTTGTAGCGCATGAAGAAGCTGGTCATATCCTGCCTGGCTTCTTCAACTGTCGTGTAGCCCTTGGCGGGCACCCACTCTGATTTGAGCGTCCCGAAGAAACGCTCTGTTGGTGCGTTGTCCCAGCACTGCCCCCTGCGGCTCATGCTTTGCGTTATCCCATGCTCCAGTAGCTCGGACTGAAAGCGCTGGCTGGTGTATTGGCAGCCTTGATCTGAATGGAACATCAAGCCTGCATGTTTGCCTCGAACCTCCACCGCCATTCTCAGCGCCTTGCTAACCAGGTTGGCGTCATTGATCAGAGAAAACCCCCAGCCCACGACTCTGCGGGCGAACAGGTCAATAACTACTGCCAAGTGATACCAGCGCTTCCCAACCATCAGGCTGGTGACGTCGCCGCACCAGACCTGATTGATTGCGGTTGGCTCGAAGTTACGTTCGAGCAGGTTCTTGGCCACAAATGCTTCGACGCCTCTGGAGCGGTACTGATGGCGGCGGCGCTGCCTGCTGGCCAGATTTGCCTCCGCCATCAGCTTTCCAGCCAAATACCTTCCGACCTGGATATGCTGGGCCTTCAAGTGCTGAGAGATCATCCGCGCGCCTGCACTTCCCCGGCTTTCAACATGCAATTGCACGACTTTCGCTCTGAGCGCGTCACGGTTGGCTATCGGCGCTGAACGTCGCCTAATCCAGTCATAGAATGCGCTGCGGGAAACGCCCATCACACTGCAAAGCAAGCTGGTCGGATATGAACTCGACTCCCTCAGCTCCTCGATCAGGAAAAACGATCGGGATCCGACATCAAGAGAGCCGTAGCCTTTTTTAATATTTCAGCTTCAGTTTCCAAGCGCTTGACCTTGGCTCGCAGCTGTTGAAGCTCTCGCTGTTCGTCGCTGATTGCCTTGGTACCTGCTACTGGCTGCCCTTTCTGACGCTCTTTACGAACCTGATCAACCCAGCGGCGCAGAGCCGTACGGCCAACCTCCATCGATGCACAGACATCGGGAACTGAGCAGTTGTCATCAAGAACCATGCTCGCAGCACGTTGCTTGAACTCGCGGGTGTAGGTCTTTCGCTCTTGCATGGAACCTCCTGATTGGGCGAATCATATCGCCCTTAAGAGGTGTCCGGGATCATTAAGCCAGTTCAGGCTTGCCCGCGATACTGGCGACTCGGTTTCACGGCCACACCGCGTTATCGTTCTTGGCGGGCAAGCCTCGCTCCAACAGGTTGATAGCCTCTCAAGCTTATGCAAAACCTGTGGGACCGAATTTATTCGGGAAAGGGCTGGCAGATTCAACACTTCTGTCGCCTGACATGACGCATTCGCGAATGAATTCGCACCACCGGGATCAACCCTTACAGGCCAACACAGAATCTCCCACAGATAAGCGTTTCAGGTGGATCGCTAATCCCTGTGGGAGCCGGGCTTGCCCGCGATACTGACGACTCGTTTTCATGGCCACACCGCGTTATCGTTCTCCGCGGGCAAGCCTCGCTCCAACAGGTTGATAGCCTCTCAAGCTTATGCAAAACCTGTGGGACCGAATTCATTCGGGAAAGGGCCGGCAGATTCAACACTTCTGTCGCCTGACATGACGCATTTGCGAATGAATTCGCACCACCGGGATTAACCCTTGCAGGCCAACATAGAATCTCCCACAGATAATCGTTTCAGGTGGATCGCTAATCCCTGTGGGAGCCGGGCTTGCCCGCGATATAGGCGACGCGGTTTCACGGCCACACCGCGTTATCGTTCTTCGCGGGCAAGCCTCGCTCCAACAGGTTGATAGCCTCTCAAGCTTATGCAAAACCTGTGGGACCGAATTCATTCGGGAAAGGGTCGGCAGCTTCAACACTTCTGTCGCCTGACATGACGCATTCGCGAATGAATTCGCACCACCGGGATCAACCCTTGCAGGCCAACATAGAATCTCCCAAAGATAAGCGTTTCAGGTGGATCGCTAATCCCTGTGGGAGTGGTCCCGGTATCCCTGACACCTCGCTGTCGCTAAGCAAACGGATGACCCTGTAGGAGCCAACTTGTTGGCGAGACGTCGGACCCGCATCGTCAGAAATTCCGCTTCGCCAACAAGTTAGCTCCTACAAGGTCCGCGTTTCAAATCCATTATTGGAGTGATGTTTGATAGGAGCCGGGCTTGCCCGCGATACTGACGACTCGTTTTCATGGCCATACCGCGTCATCGTCCATCGCGAGCAAGCTCAGCTCCAACAGATTGATAGCCTCTCAAGCTTATGCAAAACCTGTGGGACCGAATTCATTCGGGAAAGGGCCGGCAGATTCAACACTTCTGTCGCCTGACATGACGCATTCGCGAATGAATTCGAACCACCGTGATCAACCCTTGCAGGCCAACATAGAATCTCCCACAGGTTCTACGCGTTCATAATCTGGAGCTCCCCATGACCGACACCACCCAGGCCGCGCCGGCGTTGAAGGAGATTTTCAATCGGGCGCGGCTGCAGCATATCGCCGAACAGACAACGGCGATTTACCCCGCTTTCGATACGCAAGCGTTTCTGGAGCATGTGGCCCACGACCTGGACAGCCAGTCGCTGATGCAACGGCTCAACCGCGTCAGTCGCGGGTTGCATGCTGGCTTGCCTGCGGATTACCCCGAGGCACTGGGAATTCTGTACGAGCTCGCGCCACGCCTGAACAGCAGCTTTGTCAGCCTGATCCTGCCGGAATACGTGGCGCTCTATGGTCAGCATGACTTCGAACGCTCTATGGCAGCATTGAAGTTCTTCACGACCTTTGGCTCGTCTGAATTTGCCGTGCGGCACTTCCTGCGTCTGGATTTCCAGCGGGCGCTGCTGATCATGCAAGGCTGGGCACTGGACGAAAATGAACACGTGCGCAGACTGGCCAGTGAAGGCAGTCGCCCGCGGCTACCATGGTCGTTCCGCCTTGAAACGCTAATGGTTGATCCGACTCCAGTGCTGCCGATCCTCAACACCCTGAAGGCTGACAGCAGCCTGTATGTGCGCAAGTCGGTGGCCAATCACCTGAACGACATCACCAAGGACAACCCCGACTGGGTGCTGGCGCAAATCGAAGGCTGGTCGCTGGAAAACCCGCACCCCGCCTGGATCGCTCGTCACGCGCTGCGTTCGCTGATCAAAAAAGGTGACCGTCGAGCGCTGACGATCATGGGCGCAGGACATAAGCCGCAAGTGCGTGTAGCGCTGATCAGCGTCACTCCCGGCACGATTCGTCTGGGTGACGACCTGAGTCTGTCTTTCCATCTGACGTCGACCGCCGGGCAAACCCAGCGGTTGATCATCGATTACGCGATTCATTACGTGAAGAAGTCCGGCGGCACCTCCGCCAAGGTCTTCAAGCTCAAGACGCTGGAGCTGGGGCCCGGCGAGTCGGTGAACGTGACACGCAAACTTCAGGTGCGTAATTTCACCACCCGGGTGCATTACCCAGGCGTGCATGAACTGGACGTTCTGATCAACGGCGAATGCCTGGCCAGCAGTCGTTTCGAACTGCTGCCGTGAGTCAGCTCAACGGCATGCGGAAAGTGAAAGTCGTGCCGTCTTCATGGCTGGAATGCACCGTCAGCATGCCGCCGTGGGCCAGTGCTATCTGGCTGGAGATGTACAGACCCAGTCCAAGCCCGGCCTGAGGTTCTTCGGCTCCAGGGCGCGAGTACGGCTGGAAGAGATGAGGCAGAACATCATCGGGGATCGGCACGCCCTGGTTGGTGACTGTCATCAGGAACTCCCCCGCTTCAACCCGGGCCGCTACGTCCACAACCCCGTTGGCGTCACCGTGGGAAATCGCGTTGGCGACCAGATTGGACAGCAGTTGCGCCAGCCGCTCGCGGTCGCACCGGATGCTGTCGAGGGCGCCAATAAAGGATCGAATCGGGCGTGTTGGATGCACACGTTGCACTTCGGAAATCACATGACTGAGCGCAGCACCCAGATCCCGACACTCATGCAGGCTCAGCGGAATACCGTGCCCCAACCGCCCGCGGGCAAAATCCAGCACGTCGTCCACCAGTTGCGAGGCGCGCCTTCCGGAAGTGAGGATATGACCCGCAATCTTTGCGGCCCTTTCATCCAGAGAACGCCGTAACAGCAGCTCGGCGCTGGCAGTAATCGCAAACAGCGGGTTACGCAGGTCGTGGCCCAATACGGCAATAAACTGCTCACGCCACTCTGCTACTTCGCGTTCTGCTCGCAGATCGGCTTTGACCTGCTCCAGCTTCTCTTCCGCCTCGATCTGAATCGCCAATAACCGCGCGAACGAGGTCATCAAGGCCTCGATGGCTGTAGCCTTGAGCTGGGAAGGTTTGGGGTCCAGCGCACAGATGGTGCCGAAAAACGATCCGTCTGACAGGAATACCGGTACGGCAATGTAGCTTTCGAACTGATAAATGCGCGGCGTGTGATGCGTGCGATAGTGATCGTCTTCACTGACATGATCGATGATCACCGGTTCATGCAAATGGGAAGACTGGATTTCGTGGCATATAGTTGTGGTCAGCTCCAGCTCGCCGCCGGGCTTGAGGCCAAAGTTCAGCTTGTCGAGCACCGCACAGGCGGTCCATGAAGTGCCGGTCACGCGCGCGACAGCGGCGAACCCCATGCCCGTGGTCTCGCTGATCACCTGAAGCATGGCGGGAACCGCGCTGATCCGGCTGATTAATGCGACATCTTCGGCGATGGTCTGCCTCATGGGCGTTCCTGTAGTCGGCTGGATAGAGAAAATCGGCGGCATTGTACCGGCCAGACGCCATGATCGTAAAACCGGAAGTCGGGAACTGCGTCGAGAATGACAATAAACTCAACGTGCACAAATCTTCCAGACATCAGCGCATCGCCTGACGAAAATCTTTCAGGGTGAACCGCTGATCAAATGCACCGCCCCGCAACATCGTGCCAACAGGACCTTGCCATGACCAACAGCAACTGGATCGATCTGAAGCAGGACAGCGAGTCCGGCATCGAGACGATTCGCGCGCATTTTGAGGGTCATGCCTACGATCCGCATTGGCATGACAGCTATCTGGTGGGCATCACCGAACAGGGCGTGCAGCAATTCCATTGCCAACGAAAACGCTATGTGAGCACACCCGGACGGATCTTCCTGCTGGAACCCGGCGAAATCCACGACGGTGACGCCCCCTCCCCGGAAGGCTTTACCTACCTCACCCTGTATGTCGACCCGAAGTGGCTGGACCGGGAGTTGCGCTCGCTGTTCGAACATACTCCGGCTGACTGTCAGATCAGTTTCGCCGACACGCAGGCTGATGACACGCGTCTGGCTACTGCCACCGCCAACGCATTTCAGACACTGCATGGAGCCGAGCTGCGCATCGTACGCCAGACCGCACTCGATGAACTGCTGTCGAACCTGACCCGCCATCTGCGCTGGCGGACCCAGGTCTCGCCCGACCCGCGCTTGCCACGGGTGGCGCAGATAGCGCGGGACTTTCTCCACAGCCACGCCAGCCACGACATTGGTCTGGATGATCTGGCGCGGGTTACGGGCGTTGATCGCTTTCGGCTGACCCGGGCGTTCAAGGCCGCCTTTGGCATCGCCCCGCATGCCTATCTGATTCAGTTACGACTGGCCAAAGCACGGCGCTTGCTGGCGGGCGGTCAATCCCCGGCTGAAACCGCCGCTGCGCTGGGTTTTGCTGATCAAAGTCATCTGGGGCGCTGGTTCCAGCGGGCTTACCGTATGACGCCAGCCGATTACCGCAAACGTTGCTCAAACCTTCCAGACTGAGGCACGGCCAATGGCGATGATCGACTGACGATCAATCACCAGTGAGCGCTCCATGGACCAGTTTTTGCCCTTTGTGCTGTTTGCCTTCGTGTCATCCATCACCCCCGGCCCGACCAATATTCTGGTCATGACTCATAGTTCGCGACACGGCTGGGCCGTCGTTGCGCCTATCGTGCTGGGCGCGTGTGGCGGCGCCGCGGCGTTGGTGTTGCTGGTGGGCACAGGCATCGGCGATGTGCTGGCTCGGCATCAGGGTATTCAGACCGCGATGTCGTGGGTGGGGATTGCCTGGCTGAGCTGGATGGCCTGGCAGATTTTCAACGCCCCGGCCGCAGCTATCGATCCGAGCGGCCCGGAAAATAAAAACGCCACGGACAGCAAAGGCACCCGACTGGGCCTGTTCGGGGCCGCCAGCCTGCAACTGGTTAATCCAAAGACGTGGATGATGGCCTTGGCAGTGGTCAGCGTTTTTGCCGGGACCGAAGCCGACAGAGGTATGCGCGTGGTTTACCTGTCGCTGATGTTCTTCCTGATCGCGATCCCCTGCATGACCGCATGGGCCTGGCTGGGCGTCAGCGCTGCACGGTTCTGTCGGTCGCCAACGGGTATGCAACGGTTCAACCGGAGCATGGCGCTGTTACTGCTGGTGTCGACGTGGATGACGGTGTGGGCTTGAGCTACGCAGATTTCACTGCAAACGGGTGACCTGTAGGAGTGAGCTTGCTCGCGATGGCGGTATATCCGTTACAAAGCTGTGTCTGATTAAACGCCATCGCGAGCAAGCTCACTCCTACAGATTTTATGTCAGGCGGTATCAACTCACTGGCCGCGCCAGGTTGATGGTGAACGTCGTGCCTTGTTCGGCAGTCGAGGTAACGCTGACGTCGCCCCAGTGAGCGCGAGCGATTTCGCGGACGATAAACAGGCCAAGGCCGATGCTGCGACTCGGATCATCATCGGCCACTCCGTGGGGCATGGGTTCGAACAGGCCTTCAAGCCGCTCCGGCGGTATCGGCGGACCGACGTTGTGCACCGCGATCCGGATCCACTGTGCATCGAAGGCAGACGTGATCGTGATGGCCCCTGTCGCTGAGCCATAAGCCACGGCGTTGCTCACCAGGTTATCAACCAGCTCGAATAGCCGGTCGGCATCAGCCGTGCACAAGCCGTCGCCAATACATTCGTGAATCAGCACACGCCGGGGAAATAACAGCCGTTGCTCCGCCACGCTGGCAGCAATCACCTCATGCAACTGCACCGGCTGGGGCAGCACGGAAATACCGCTGCCCACCCTTGCCTGAGTGAAGTCCAGCAGATCGACAATCAAACGCTGCGCACGCCCTACCGATTGATTGACCAGCCCGAGGCTGCGCTGTTGTTTGTCGCTGAGCGGTTCCAGCCCGATCAGCCCGGCCGCCATTTTGATCGCCGCCAGCGGATTGCGCAGGTCGTGGCTGACGATGGCCACCATCTGCTCGGCGAAAGTGGCACGAATGTCGGCTTCGGTCTGAGCCATACGCAGCCGGTTCTGCACCGAGGAGAGTTCCTTCTGAGAGGCCAGTTGCTGCAACAGCATCTCTTCAGCCGCCTGACGCGTCTCGGCCAGTTCACGCTGGTATTTATTGCGCTCTTCGCCGCTCATCAGGGACAGGTGATGCACCACGCCCTGCGGCGTTTCCCGTCGTATCGCATTGAGCATCATGGTCATGACGTGACCATCATGCCGCACCAGGTCGAGTTTGATCTCCGACACGGAGCCCCGCATCTCCAGCAGCGGCCCCCAGTGTGTCTGCTGGAAAATCTTGTCCCCTACGCTCATCAAATCCTGAAAGCGGGTTCCAGCCAGGCTCGCCGAATCGGAGCCCATCCACAGGCAGAAAGTGAGATTGGCCCGCAGGATCGTGCCGTCCTCGCGAGTCAGCAGCAGACCACAGGCCGCGCCCTCGAACAGCAGGTCGCTGTCAGCGCTCAACTCGACATCAACCGGCAAGGGTCACCACTCCAGACGCGCCGAAGAACTCATCCATCGCGACAATACACGCATCAGGATTACTCATGTGCGGGCAATGGCCAATGTTATCGATGACCCTCAGCGTGCAGTCAGGCATCACCCGCTGCAGATAATCGCCCACGTCCAGTGGCGCGATAAAATCCTGATTGCACTGCAATACCAGGGTTTTGGTCGGCAACTGCACTACATCCTTACGGTTATCCGCCGTGAACGTGACGCGGGCAAACTGCTGGGAAACTTCCGGGTTGGTGCGACAGAAACTATGGGTCAATTCCTCGCCCAGCTCGGGTTGATCGGGGGCACCCATAATGGCCGGAGCCATGGTACTGGCCCACCCAAAATAGTTGGCTGCCAGCGTGCTGAGCAGGGTAACGATGTCTTGCCGGGTGAAACCGCCCACGTAGTCACCGTCGTTGATGTAGCACGGCGACGGGCCGACCATGACTTGCGCCGCGAAGTGGCCGGGGTCGCGCAGGTCTGCGAGCACGCCAATCATTGAGCCGACCGAATGGCCAACATGGATCACCGGGCCCGGCCCGGCGAATTCCTTGACGACCTCGAGCAAATCACTGGCGTAGCCATCCAGAGAGTCGTACTTGCGCTTGTAGTAGGCAGACAGATCCGACTGGCCGTTACCAACCAGGTCGTAGACCACCACCTTGAATCGCTCGGCGAAATACGGGGCCATGAATCGCCACATGTTCTGGTCGCAACCGAAGCCATGGGAAAACACGAGGGTTGCAGGCCCCTCTCCCGTGACCCTGACGTTATTGCGTAACTGCACCGACATCCGTATGCCTCCAACACTGACCCAAAAGGTGATCAGATTGCCACTAATGAATTAAACGAGATTAGCATCGTTCCAGACAGGAACCACTCATACGAAAGCATCTGTTCCATGAAAAAGCTTGCTTCGGCGCTCGGGGCTGCTTCTCAATAGCTGTTTTTTAAACAAACTGTGAACCGTTCATGAGTCAGACTTACGACGCACGCGGCAATATCTATATCGTCTGCACGCCTCAGAACTTGCGCGAACGGGGCATCGCGATTGCTGATAACGCAGCCGATGCTGCCTTGAATAGAGAACAATGGGCCGCCGCCGCAGTGCATGCCTTGTGCAACTGGCCAGAGGGCACGCGCCCGGCAGGAGCAAAGGCGCACCGTTCGGATGGATTATTGGTCGGTCCTTTTCAGCAGGCAGCGCCATTTGACCTATTGATCGTCAACACAGACGGTACACTGGCCGAACGCAGCGGCAACGGCATGACCATTTTTGCCCGCTTTCTGACTGACTCTGGTTATGTTGCTTCGCAAGGCTTTGAGCTGCGGGTTCATCACGATAACCGCGACACAGCGACGCCGGTCAGCACTCGGGTTGAGCCGACTACAGTCAATGGCGAGCATGGTTTCTGGCTGGCACTCGGAAATCCGTCTTTCGGCCCGCAAGCGGTTGGCGCGCTTGGCGAAAGCCTGGAGCCCGCGCAGCTCAATGGTCGCGCGGTTAATCGGGTAAAGCCTTTGGCGCAGATTTATGCCCAATGGGACCACAGCGTTTTCGTGCGCATTGGCAACCCTCATTGCGTCACGCTGGTGAGTGATGAAGCGGACTTACCGTCTTTCGAGGCGTTGCAGGAGTCAGCATTGAACGCGGCGTTGACGCGTATCGCCTTTGCCAAAGGTGAATCCGGCACAGGCGAACCTTGCCCAGCCGGGGTGAATCTGCAATGGGCGTGGGTGCAATCCGCCAATCAAATCGTGGCCAGGATCTTTGAACGCGGCGAAGGCCCAACCGCATCTTCAGGCACCAGCGCCAGCGCCGTGGCCAGCGCAGCCTGGCATGCCGGGTTGGTGGAAGCAGGATTGGTTCATGTCAGCATGCCGGGCGGAACGGCACCGGTGAGGCTGGAAGAGCACAACGGAGAATTGCGGGTTTCGTTGTTCGGGGTGGCGAAGGTAGCAGGCGAGTAAACACCACTTCCCTGTGGGACGTCCCCCGTCGCGCAGCAAAACGGACCCTGTAGGAGCGCGCTTGCCCGCGAATCGGTGCGTCAGTCGATGAATATACCGTCTGTCCTGACGCAATCGCGGGCAAGCGCGCTCCTACAGATAAAATCTCTATAAATCAGGTAGTTATGCTTTAACGCCTTTGAGACGTCCCCCCGTCTACTACGCAACGCTGTCGCGCAACAAACACGGACCTGTAGGAGTGAGCTTGCTCGCGATTCGATTTCATGGCCGACGAATTTATCGCGTGAACTGACTCTATCGCGAGCAAGCTCACTCCTACAGGTAAAATTTCTATAAATCAGTTAGTTATGTTTTAACGCCTCTGGGACGTCCCCCGTCTACGACGCAACGCTGTCGCGCAACAAACATTGGACCTGTAGGAGTGAGCTTGCTCGCGATTCGATTTCATGGCCGACGAATTTATCGCGTGAACTGACTCTATCGCGAGCAAGCTCACTCCTACAGGTAAAATTTCTATAAATCAGTTAGTTATGTTTTAACGCCTCTGGGACGTCCCCCGTCTACGACGCAACGCTGTCGCGCAACAAACATTGGACCTGTAGGAGTGAGCTTGCTCGCGATTCGATTTCATGGCCGACGAATTTATCGCGTGAACTGACTCTATCGCGAGCAAGCTCACTCCTACAGGGGCATCTTGTTTGATAAGGACAGCTCTGCCCTACTCCCCAATATCCTCATTCCACAGTTCTGGCTTGCTGGCGATGAAGCCTTTCATCATGTCGACGCAGGCATGATTGTCGATCACTTCGACATTCACACCACGTGAACGCAGCAATGCTTCCTCGCCCATGAACGTCTGGTTCTCACCGACGATGACCTTGCGGATGCCGTACAACAGAATCGCCCCGCTGCACATCGAGCAAGGTGACAGTGTGGTGTAGAGCACGGCGTCGCGATAAACGCTGGCAGGCTGGCGGCCCGCGTTTTCCAGCGCGTCCATTTCCCCGTGCTTGATAGCACTGCCTTCCTGAACCCGACGGTTATGACCGCGGCCGATGATCTGACCGTCGTGAACGATGACTGAACCGATGGGAATACCGCCCTCGGCTAGCCCCAGTTGAGCTTCGTCGATTGCGGCCTGCATGAATGGGTCCATGGTTCTACCTCGTTTCCTGAGTCTGAAGAAAAGTAATGTGCATCATTGTGGCAGCCTCGCCATAGCGCTGTTCAGCGCTTGCGAAACAAACTCCTTGAGCAGGTCGGCCGAGCGCGCCTTCATGTCGGTACCGACGTCATTCTGTTTGGCCCTGAGTTTGTTGGCCAGTTGCGGTTCTTTGTCGCCGCGGTTGAGTGCGCGCAGTTCATCAGCGCTGAAGGACTGCGCATAAGCCGCAGCCATGTTGCGATCCCATTGCGACTGGAACTGCGGCTGCAAACGCTGCAACTCATCTTTGACCAGTTCCTGCGCCTGCGTCTTGCCAACCGACTCGACGATGCTGCCAAACGTGGCAGTGCGCGAAGCAACCTGATAGCCCAGCCAACCAAGGCTTTCGCCCAGGTGCCGGTCTTCGACATACGCCAAGGCGCTGTCATCAACCTCTGAAGCCTGGACACTCTGCTCAACGCTTGTCCAAAGGCCAAGCAGCAAGGCAAAAAACAAGTTGCCGGTCACTGACTTGTGCAGGGTCATGAAGTCTCCTCCGCCAACCACTCATCCCGGTTCAAACGATAGATTTTCACGCCTAACCGGTGGTATTGGCTGTAAACAAATGCGTTGAAACCCACCTTCTGAATCATGCGCACGGAAGCAACATTGGCGGGCTGAACGATGGCGATGATCGAGCGCAGCCCCAAGTGTTCAAAGCCGTAACCCAGCGTCGCACGGACAATCTCCGTGGCCAGGCCACGCCCCCAGAATTGCGGCGCCAGGCGATAGCCGATCTCCACTTCTTCAACGCCGTCGACGCTCTCACGATTCAGAGCACAAAATCCCATCAGGACACCGCTGGCTTTTTCGACCACCGCCCACGGCCCGAAGCCGTGGTGCGCATAAGATTGCAAAGACCAGTCAATGAACTCCGCCGTTGCGCTCTCGCCGAGGACGCCCCGCACCGAATAACGCATCACCTCAGGATTAATGAGGATCTGCGTCATTGGCGGCACGTCGGCGCTGCTTAACTGGCGCAGAATCATGCGCTGCGTCTCGAGTACAACGTCAGTGGTCATGGCTCAACCATCAGCCTTTCAAGGTTCTGCCGGGAGCGCAGAGACTCACAAGCCGTTGCTGACTTTCCCGGCCACATCGGCGGGCACCCAGGCCTTCCAGACTTCAGGATGCTGCTTGAGGAACAACTGAGCAACCTCTTTGGGCTGCTGACGTTTTTCACTCATCTGCCCCAGGGTCTGGTTAAGCAGGTCAATCGGCAGGTCGACCTTTTCGAAAAACGCGACAAGGTCCGGATACTGTTTGTGGAATGCATCCGAGACGCCGATGCTCAGGCGCGGCTCCAGTGAACGAGTGCCTCGTGGGTTCGGGTTATTGGCGTCGGCCAGGGTTTTCCAGGCTTCGGCGTCGAACGGCGGCTCTTCCAGCTTGATCAGTTTGAAGCGGCCCAGCAGCGGAGTCGGCGACCAGTAGTAAAACAGCACAGGTTTGCCACGATGAATCGAAGAACTGACCTCTGCATCCAGCGCCGCGCCCGAACCGGTCCGGAAGTTCACGTAGCTGTCATTGAGCTTATAAGCCTTGAGTTTCTGGGTGTTGACGATTTCTGACGTCCAGCCAGTGGGGCTGTTGAGGAAACGGCCCTTGTCCGGCGACTCAGGATCTTTGAAGACGTCTTTGTAGCGAGGCAAGTCAGCCACCGACTTGAGGTCCGGGGCCAGCGGTTTGATGCCTTTGGCGGGATCGCCCTTGATCACGAACTCCGGCACCCACCAACCTTCGGTCGCGCCTTTGACGATATTGCCAAGCCCATGGACCTTGCCTTCGGCTTCGGCCTTGACCCAGGCAGGACTACGCCCGGCCCACTCCTCGCCGATGACCTGAATATCGTTTTTCGCCAATGCGGCTTCGAGGCTCACCGTGCTGCCCGGCAGCTTATCGGTGGGGTAGCCATAACCTTTCTCGACGATGGTGCGCAGGATCTCCGTGATCAAGCTGCCGCTTTCCCAGGTGATGTCGCCGAAGTTGATCGGTGCCGCCTTTTCCGCCGCCACTGCGGGTTGCCCCAACAGGCCAAGGGCCAGGAGTGAACAGCCGAGCAGGGTTCTGATTGATGTCATGGTCACCTCTGGATGGCCGGGCCCGGCCTGATTGGGAAATTCGTTGTTAGATAGACTTGAAAGGTATCGACATCGGCAGACGGCGATAAGTTGTACTCATGCATAGGCGGCCTGCTTCTGGAGCGACACGTCAGAGCCTTCGCAATGCACGGGCAGGAGCGCGAAGTGCCTGAAGAACCGCGTCAGCCCATCTCGCCAACAAGTTGCCTCCTGTCTTAAAAAGCTAATGAAGGCAGCCCTTGCTCGGCCGCCTGGCGTTCATAGTCGAGCAGTATCTGATAATCGTCTTGATGGGCTGCCAACACCTGACTGATCGCTAGCGCCTCTGCGACATCCGGCAAGTCCGACAGAGCCTGATTCATGGCATGACGGATGACCTCTGCCTGAGCGACATCGACGCTCAACGACGTGATGAAAGGCAGGCATGGGCCATGAGCAGTGCGCGCCAGAATACGCAAACCGCGGACCTCCTCGCTGGCATCCCGGGCCAGATAGTCGAAGGTCACGCTGTCGATGGCTGCGATATCACCGCGCCGCTCCTTGAGCCAGCGCAGGCTGTGACGATGGCCGCCGGTAAGGGATACCTGCGAGAAAAACCGCCCATTTTGCTGCAGCGGTGCAACGGTATGCCGCAACAGGTTCATACCGGAGTTGGAGTCTTCGCTGTTGACGAGGCCGTGGCTGCCGAGAAAGTCCGCGACTGATCGACGAGGGTCATCAGCCCGGATCACCAGCAGGCTGCAATGCAGGCCATCGGCGCTGTTGGGCAACTCGTAAGCAGGCCGCCCGATCAGGCGAACCTTGCCGCGCAACAGCGTCATCAAGGGATAACCGCAGGTCTGTGCGAGCAGTAGCTGCCTGGATAGCCAGAGTTCCGGCAGATCGAACGCACCTTGCAGACGCTGCGCGCCGAGCACTTCGAAGATCCGCGCCAGCCAGGCCTCACTGGCCTGCGCGACGCGCTCTGGGGCGGTGTACATCGATAATTCGGCAAAACCTTGAATCATGGCAAATCCGGTCAAAACGGTTGAGCCAACCATAGATGAAAAATGCGGGGCGTGTACATGAGCCCGTCAGACTTCGCGCAAGGTATCTGAGACGGCCCTTGTGGGAGCGAACTCATTCGCGAATGCGGTGGGTCAGACCCGGATATTTTTCAGAAAGGCACCCTTCGCGAATAAATTCGCGGTGAATCTTGTTTCAGCCCAAATGCCAGGCTCCGCTTGGGCTCAATGCCCAAAAAGCCCCGTATCGGATTTCTTGGCTTTTTTGTCGGCGCGTTTTTCGTCGGCGGTCTTGGCGGGCTTTTTCTTCGCGGCTTTCTTTGAATCCATACCTTTGCTCATGATGCGTGCTCCAGGTTCAAGGATCTGTTCTCTGTTATACACCGATTCGACGCTATGATAAGCAGCCATTCCGGCCGCCCCTCTGAAGTGCGCCCTGCCAGATGTCCGAGACTGAATTCTGCCCTCTACCGTCGCTCTGCCAGCCCCTGCTGGACAAGTTCTACCGCTCCCATCGCTCGCCAATGCGCTCGTCCGGAGCGGCACAGATGTGGGTGGCACGGCAGCAGGAAATCATCGGCGCACTGAGTCTTATGCCGGTGGCTGACGGGTATTGGTTGACCGGGCTGTTCGTGGCGCCGCAGTGGCGAGGACGGACCATTGCAGGACAACTGATCGCCAGCGCGCTCAAGGAGCTGAACGGGCCGGTCTGGCTGTTTTGCCATCCGGATCTCGTGACGTTTTACGAACGATCAGCCTTCGCACTCACAACAGATTTGCCGCCGATGCTGGCGGACAAGCTGGCGCGGTATCAAAAGACCAAGGCGTTGATGGCGATGCAGAGGAAGGGGTAGATATTGAACCGTAGGAGCGCGCTTGCCCGCGATAGCTTAAGCACAGGCGATAGATTCGTCGACTGACAGACCGAATCGCGGGCAAGCGCGCTCCTACAAGAATGCATTCCAGCTCAAAGCATGAATGCATTCTGCCTAAGCGTTATTCATCCGCATTCGGATCCATATCCGGGAACATCACGTCCATAAACCCGAACTTGCTGAAGTCGGTAATACGCGAAGGATAAAGGCGGCCAATCAGGTGATCGCATTCGTGCTGCACTACGCGGGCATGAAAGCCGTGGGCGTCGCGCAGGACCGGCTGGCCGTCCGGATCGAAGCCTTCGTAACGGATACTTTGAAAGCGGTTAACCGCGCCACGCAAACCCGGCACAGACAGGCAACCTTCCCAGCCTTCTTCAACGGCCGGATGCAACGGCGTGATCACAGGATTAAGCAATATCGTCTGAGGTACGGCTTCAGCATCCGGATAACGCTCGTTGCGTTCAAAACCGAAGATCACCAGTTGCAGGTCTACGCCAATCTGCGGAGCCGCCAAACCAACACCGCCGACGCTTTCCATGGTTTCAAACATGTCGGCGATCAGGGTCTTGAGCTCAGCGCTGCCGAACATCGATTGAGGCACAGGTGGGGCGATGCGCAAGAGACGCTCATCGCCCATTTTCAGAATGGGGTGGATCATGCGGGCCGGGCTCCTTAGCGAAAAAACCTCATCCTGCCACACTCAGGCTCAGGATTCCCCGGCCTTGGCGGGCAGCGGCAGAGAATGGTCACGCCCCAGACCGGAAACATGCTGTTTCTCTGTGGACTCGATTGCGCCATCACCTTCTACTTTCTCGCCCTTGTCCTTGCCTTCAACCGACATATGCTCGACTACGGCGTTCATCTCGGCACCCAGCAATAGCACCGCTGCCGAAATATAGAAATACAGAAGCAAGACGATGATTGCACCGATGCTGCCGTACATGGCGTTGTAGTCAGCGAACGTCTTGACGTAATAACCAAAGCCCAACGAGGCGATAATCCACACCACGACCGCCAGCACAGAGCCTGGCGTGATAAAGCGAAACTCCTGCTTCACGTCCGGCATGACGTAATAAATCAATGCCACAGCCACCATCAGCAGCATGACGATCAGCGGCCAGCGCAGGATGGTCCAGAGCGTGACGATGAAGTCTTCCATGCCTATCTGCGCGGCAATCCAGTTCATGACTTGCGGCCCGGTGACCATCAACGCGGCCACCGCCAGCATCATCATGGCGATACCGATGGTGTAAGCCACAGACAGCGGAATGCGCTTCCAGACCGGGCGGCCTTCAACCACGTCATAGGCGGCGTTCATCGCACTCATCATCAAGCGCACACCGGCCGAGGCGGTCCATAGCGCGATGACGATACCAATCGAGAGCAACCCGCCTTTGGACTGCTGCAGTTGATCAATAACCGGATTGACCTGCTCCAAAGCCTGAGGCGGCAAAACGAGCTCTGACTGCAACCGCAGCCAGGAGAAGAAATCCGGCAGGTGCAGAAAACCGATCAGGGCAATCAGAAACAGCAGGAAAGGAAACAGCGAAAACAGCATCTGGTAGGCCAACGCTGACGCATAGGTGGACATCTCGTCATCGAGAAATTCGCTAACCGTACGGACCATCACCTTGCCCAGTGGCAGTTGGCGCAATTCCGGGAAAATCATGGCGTCTCCTTCGCTACATAACTGACGCAGCTTACACATTCACATTGATGGGTACTGCGCCTCTCACACAAGCTGTTCGCAGATACTGGCTTTTTACCTTAATTCAGTGGACTGGACGGCCTGAAAAAGGTTTCAAAACCTTGGTTTACAGACGCTGAAAATGACAACGGCCATCCGAAGATGGCCGTTACTCAACACCAGGACCAACCCGGATAGTCGGCTTACGCCTTGTCGACGCCCTTCTTCACTGCGTCTTTGGCCTTGCCTTTGGCTTGCTGGGCTTCGCCTTTGATTTCCTGCGCCTTGCCTTCAGCTTTCAGTTTGGAGTTGTCGGTTGCTTTACCCACGCCTTGCTTGACGTTACCGACTGCTTCGTTAGCCATGCCTTTAACTTTATCGCCAGTGCTGCTCATAGGTCTTACTCCGCAGAATCAATGAGAGGTCATCGCCTCGACGTAATGATTGACCTGCCCCTTTTGCGCAGAGTTTCAAGTATTTTCATGAACGTGACCGCCGTTCGTCTGCTGCTCATGAGCCTGATAAAACCGCTCGGTAAAACTTTGGCTTTAAGTTTGCGCAGCAACCCACGAGAATGCGCAACGCAATCCGGCTGCGTCGGGCCAATGCCCGTCGCGCTGAATACAACGATCCGCAGGAACATTATGAAACTCGATAAAAAGCAGGCCATCGCACGCCGGAACCAGGAACTGGGCGGTGCCGTGCTGGGTACCAACAACACCCACTTTGCAACCTTGAATACCAACAAGAACATCTGGTGGTTCGACCTGCCCGTACCGCGCCTGGCGGTGGGTCAGTACGAATGGATGCACCTGCTGCTGTACACGCCGAGCAGCGACCAATTGCTGCATTTGAAGGTCACCACGGTATTCCTGCGTGATCACATGGAAGGTCTGGTGATTCGCAATAAAGGCCAGCGCAAATCCACCGTCAGCCTGGAACTGAGCGCGGACAAGGATTCTTATTTGAAGGATGTGAGGCCGCTGGGTGCGAATTTGAGCTTCGCGGATTTTCAGCAGCCCTGATGCTTTGAACTGCGCAACTCTGTCGCGCAGCAAACGCGGGACCCTGTAGGAGTGAGCTTGCTCGCGATTCGGTCATAGGGTCTACGAATTTATCGCCTGAACCGACGTCATCGCGAGCAAGCTCACTCCTACAGGTCTTGTGGCTTCTGCGTTAGTGGGGGGGCCTTGGAGACTGCGCCATCCATAGACAGGAAGGCGTTCCAATCGAGTTATGCGCCAAGTATCAAGCAACCCGTCGAGCAACCAGAAATCCGACCGTCCCCGCCACAGCTGAAGCAAACGTTCCCCACGCCCAGTCGACCAGCGCCAGTTGCGCAGGCCAGCCCTGGAGCGTGGCCCAGTTGGTCAGGTCATAGGTGCCGTAAGCAACCAGCCCCAGCAACGCACTGCGCTTGGCCGCGTGGCTGACGCTGTCGCGACGCAACCCTGATTGCACCGCCAGGACGAGCAAGCCAAAGGCGTACAGCAGGTAGAAAACCACGGCGGGCGCAATCACCGGTTTGTCGAGCATCAACGGCCCAAGCCAGGCCCGATAGCTCGGCCCCATCAACAAGCCCAGCCAGATGCCGTCCAGGACCAAAAAGGTCAGCAAGATGATGAAGTAAGCAGTGAGGTTTCTTTTCATGAAAGGCGTCCTTGTCTGAGTGGGTCCGCATTGCGCGGAGCGACCTTGATGAGCATTGACGGGTTGGACCCCATGCCAGGCAGGAACGATCCATCGTCCCTGCTTTAACCGATGAACGTCAGACCAGCTCGATGCGGTCTGCGTGGATCACGATCTGGCCTTGCTTGTACAACGCACCAATGGCTTTCTTGAAATTGCCTTTGCTGACGCCAAACAGGTTGCTGATGACTTGCGGATCGCTCTTGTCGCTGACCGGCAGTACGCCGTTGTTTTCCTTCAGCTTGCCGAGGATCTTGTTGTTCAGGCTGCTGGCGGCTTGCTCGCCCACCGGTTGCAAGCTCAGGCTGATGTTGCCATCGCTGCGGACTTCCTTGATGTAGCCCTTTTCCTGCTTGCCGGCGCGCATGAACTTGAAGACCTCATTCTTGTGAATCAGGCCCCAGTGTTTGTTGTTGATGATCGCCTTGAAGCCCATATCAGTCGCTTCAGCCACCAGCAGGTCGACTTCCTGACCCAAGCTGTAACTGGCAGGCGTCTTGTCCAGATAGCGGTCCAGGCGTGCAGTCGCGGTGATGCGACGGGTGTGTTTGTCCAGATAGACATGCACCACGCAGTAATCACCGGCCTGTAACGTGCGCTTCTCTTCGGAGTACGGCAGCAGCAGGTCCTTGGGCAGACCCCAGTCAAGGAACACGCCGATGCTGTTGACTTCAACCACCTTCAGGCTGGCGAACTCACCGACCTGAACCTTGGGTTTTTCTGTGGTGGCCAGCAGCTTGTCTTCGCTGTCCAGATAAATGAAAACGTTGAGCCAGTCTTCATCTTCGCTGGGAATATCTTTGGGAATATAACGATTGGGCAGCAGAATTTCGCCGTCCGCCCCGCCATCCAGATAAAGACCGAAGTTAGTGTGTTTAACCACTTGCAAGCTGTTGTAACGCCCGATTAAAGCCATGTGCAAATACCCTCATTACGTGGGCGGCATTCTACCCGAGTTTGCGGGCCATGAGGCTGACGCAGAATGTCGCTGCACCCGACATTCAAAAAGGCCAAAAAAATCAAATATTTGCTTGCAGGCGATGAACCCGTCAGACGCTCCATTCGTCAGATGCGCGGGCGCTGTAAATGCTTGATTTTCAGGCGCTGAAAAATAATCGCTGAAATAACTTATCAGTTAAAACAACCGGTTAGCCCGACATTGTTAATTATTTAGCCCCCACGGCCAGATTATTTCCTGTGAGTTTAAGAGGATATTTCCCAAGCAATTGTCAAGCCATTCGTGTACCATTGCTGGCCGTATCAAGTTTATATAGGTTAATGGCAGCCATGCGTGTAAAAGCATCCAACTCGAAAGCAAAGCCAGCTCCAGCCGTTGAAACGAGCGACTCGATCAACGCCCAGATTGCTGCTTTCCTCAAGTCCGGTGGCGAAATCCAGCAGATTGCCAAAGGCGTCAGCGGCCAGACTTTCGGCCCGTCCAAACAGATCACCCTCGGCAAAAAGTAATTTCCCCCGCTCCAGTTGTCGATCTCTATGCGTCTTGACTCCCAAGGCGCCAGAGCTTGCTAATCTTCGTTGCACATACCCGTTTCATCCTGACTGCAAGGCCGCCATTGCCTGGTCGCTCGACTACGGGCAGGATGATGTCTTGAAGCCAGCCTTTTGCGGAATGCACGAATGAAGAACTGGATGCTGTTCGGCGCACTGATCTACCTGACAGGTTGCGCGTCTCACAATTGCAACACGGTCCCTGATGACGGCCACGCTTCTGGCAGCGACTGTCGCGCAGAGCATCTGCTGTATCAGAACGATATGCTGCAAGCCAAGCTGCTGATCAGTGAAGCCGATCGTGAGAATTACGAACTGGCCGAGGCCATGCTGCGCCGTGCGGGCGTGAATGACGCATCGGGCGAAGCCGAGTTTTACCTGGCGGTGCTGTTGATTCGTCAACAATCAGACCAGCCCAGGGTAATCGAATTGCTTGAAGATGCCGCGAGACACAAACACCCGCTGGCAATCGCGCTGCTTTCCCAGCAGCTCAGCATGACCGATCAAAAGAAGTCCGAACAATACCGTGCCGAGTACGCTGACCTGGATGTCGCCAAGAGTGGCTATCCGTCGTTTGATCAGGCGTTAGTGGTCATTCGCGGCTTGATTATCCCTCCGGCTCAAGCGACCGCTTCGAACTGATTATCCTGTGGATCGACGAACGGTCTTCGCTCTACGACTTTCGTAGGTATGCTGCGAGGCTCTAGATCGCGGCTCCCCTGTTTTTCCCGTTGGGCCTTTGGCCATTTCAACCTGCCCCCTCCGTAACATGAAGGAGTGAGCACGATGCTCAATTTTCGTCATTACGCGCTTTCCATAAGCGCCCTGCTTGTTTGTCAGCATGCATCCGCCCAGGTAATTGAGCGGGAATTGGGAGACTTCAGCCTGAAATTGGGTACATCGCCCACGCGCAGCATGGCGCAAGGCCTGGTAACCCAGAGCGGCTCGGGGTCATTCCATGGCGGGCTGGACCTGACCCACGACAGCGGCTTCTATTTCGGCCAGTGGACGCCCAATGTTGGCGTTACCGAGGACAGCACGCTGGAGCTGGATTCCTACATGGGATTCAAGAAACCGTTCGATCAGACCCTCGGCTACGAGCTGGGCATGATCCGCTACAGCTACCCGGACACCAGTCAGATCGATACACACGAGTTTTACGCTGGCCTGCGCATTCTCGACAGCCGCATTGGCGCAGCTTTCAGCAACGATGTGGGGCGTCGTGACAGTACCCTGATCGTCGATCTGGGCGGAGTCGAACAGTTGGGCCTGGGCGTGCGGATGCAGTACGCCAACCATCAGTACGATGCGCCACAGCAAATTTCGGATGGCAGCATGGTCACCAGTTTCAATGACTGGTCGCTGAACCTGTCGCGTCCCTGGCTGGGTCTCGACATGAATCTGATCTACAGCGGCTCCAGCCTGACCGGGGACGGTTGCAGCGCTTACAGCGGTCACAATCCGAATTGCGAAGGCACTCTTACCCTCAAGGCTGTGCGTTCATTCTTCTAATTCAGTGAACTGCTACTCTTTGGCCCGCTCTACACAAACAAGCAGGTCCATCGAGGAGTCGTTATGCGTACCCCGTTCAAAGCCTTCATTTCATTGTTGATGGCCGTGTTCATTCTTGGCGGTTGTACGCGCGTTGGGCTGGCGTACCGCAATCTCGACATCATCATTCCCTGGTCGCTCAGCGACTACCTGGAGATGAACTCAGCGCAAAAAGACTGGTTCGATGAGCGCCTCAAGGAGCATTTGAGCTGGCACTGTACGACTCAGTTGCCCGGCTATCTGGGATGGCTGGACCGCCTGCAACGCATGGTCGAAACCAATCAGGTCACGGCCGATGAACTGCAGGCACGCACCGACGAGGCCAAGCTGGCGATTGGACAGATATCACGACAGATCACCCCGTCTGCCGTCGAGTTGCTCGCCCAGCTGGACGACAAGCAGGTGCAGGAGATGCAGAACGCCTTTGCCAAGGACCAGCGCAAGCGTGAGAACGAATACCTCAAAGAGCCCCTGCCCCAACAGATCAGCGACCGTGCCGAGCGCATGGAAAAACGCCTGACCCCGTGGATGGGTAAACTCAACGCCGCACAGCTGCAACGCATTCAGAGCTGGTCGCAATCGCTTGGCGAACAGAATCGGGCATGGCTTGATAACCGGGCCAGTTGGCAGAAGCGCTTCGTTGCGACGGTACAGGATCGCAAAGCGCCAGACTTCCCCTCGAAGATTGCGAAACTGTTGCAGGATCGCGAGACGTTCTGGACGCCTGAATATCGCGAGGCCTACGACAGGACCGAACAGGCGGCCATCTCGTTGCTGGTGGACCTGATGGCCCAGAGCACGCCTGAGCAGCGCCAGCGCCTGCTGAGCAAGATCGCCGACACCAGGAAAGACTTTACGGATTTGAGCTGTTTGAAGGCGGCTCAGGCGAGCTGAATCTGTCGATCATGCAAGAGGGAGCATGCACTCTATTCGCCATACCTGGGCCCTGTAGGAGTGAGCTTGCTCGCGATCGCGTTCAGGTGGTCACGAAATACATGACAGGCGAGCGCTATCGCGAGCAAGCTCACTCCTACAGGGATGCATTTCAATTCAGCAGCCTGCAGGCATTCCTCAAGCAATCTGCGCTTTGGCCGCAACCTCTTCAAAGGTTGCCGGATCCAGCGCGTCCTGTTGTTCATCCAGCACCTGACGCGGGTGGTCATTGCCGGGGATGCTGCTGTCGATCAACGCCAGCAATTGTGCGCCGCGCGGGGTCAGGACAAAGTTTTCGCCATTGCCGCCCTCTGCTTCCGGACGTGACTGGATAAATCCACGGTCCAGCAGCAGCTTCTCGTATTCACTGGCAACGACCTTCAGGTGATCCAGATTTGCTACCGGCTCTCCCACTGCAGCTGACGCGGCGTGGTCCTCTGCGTACTCGCGGGGTTTGAAAGTGTCGTCGGCACTGTTCTGTACTTCGTGCAACAGGCGCTCAACGAGGTCCCAGTCATAAGGTTTGTCCATTGTTATTACCTCCAGTCAACTTGGGGGAATGGCCCGTGAAATCTGGCCATCAGGCTTGCAGCTGAAAATTGTGACAGGTGCTGAAGCGCCCCGTTCAGCCGAAGCTGCCCGATGGTGACTGGATGGAGATGAATCAGAGCTCTCAGCGCAGGACCGGCTTTAACCGGTCCTACGAGAGAATTGCGGGCAACTTACTCAGCCGCAGGCGTTTCGGTCTTACGCTTTTTCAGCGGGGCCATGCCGTCTTTGCTGACCAGCGACAAGGCGTCGGTCTTCGGCCGGTTGGCGATTTTGCGCTTGGTTGGGGCCTTGGCACCGGTTTTCTTCTTGTCGCCCTTGGCGTCGGTCTTTTTCTTCTTCACGCCAACGGCTTTGCCTGAAGCCTTGACCTTCTTCGGCCCGCCGTAGCTGCCTTTGACTTCCTTGATGGTACGACGCTCGAAGGTCTGCTTGAGGTAGCGCTCGACGCTGGACATCAGGTTCCAGTCGCCGTGACAGATCAACGAGATGGCCAGGCCTTCTGCACCCGCACGGCCGGTACGACCGATACGGTGAACGTAGTCATCGCCACTGCGCGGCATGTCGAAGTTGATCACCAGGTCCAGACCTTCAACGTCCAGGCCACGAGCGGCGACGTCGGTAGCAACCAGCACCTTGGTGCCGCCCTGCTTCAGACGGTCGATAGCGGCCTTGCGGTCTTTCTGGTCCTTGTCGCCGTGCAACACGAAAGCTTTGTAATCCAGTGCTACCAGACGGCCATACAGGCGGTCGGCCAGAGCTTTGGTATTAGTGAAGATAATCGCCTTCTGATACGTCTCGTTGGCCAGCAGCCAGTGGACGATCTGTTCCTTGTGGCTGTTGTGGTCAGCGGTGATGATCTGCTGACGGGTACCGGAAGCCAGCTCGCTGACGCTGTTGACTTGCAGGTGCTGCGGATTATTCAACACCTTGCCAATCATTTCGCGCAGACCGGCACCGCCGGTGGTGGCCGAGAACAACAGGGTCTGTTGGCGGTTGGCGCATTCATTCGCCAGACGCTCGACGTCTTCGGAGAAGCCCATGTCCAGCATGCGGTCAGCTTCGTCGAGGACCAGCACTTCAACGTTCTTCAGGTCCAGGTTGCCAGCGTTCAATTGCTCCAGCAAACGGCCTGGGGTGCCGATCAGGATATCCGGCACCTTGCGCAGCATGGCGGCCTGGACCTTGAAGTCTTCGCCGCCGGTGATCAGGCCGGACTTGATGAACGTGAACTGCGAGAAACGCTCGACTTCCTTGAGCGTCTGCTGCGCCAGTTCACGGGTCGGCAGCAGGATCACGGCACGAATGTCGACGCGAACCTTGGCCGGGCCCATCAGACGATTGAGGATCGGTAATACAAATGCAGCAGTCTTGCCGCTGCCGGTTTGCGCCGTCACCCGCAGATCACGCCCTTCCAGCGCCAGAGGTATGGCGGCAGCTTGCACTGGCGTCGGCTCGACGAATTTAAGCTCGGCCACGGCTTTTAGCAGGCGTTCATGCAGGGCGAATTGGGAAAACACGGGTGTTACCTCGACGAAATACAAAAATACGGCGCATAGCGTAACGGTTTCGGCCGCCCGAGCCGAGTTTCTTTACTACCAATGGCTGATTTTGTTACGCAATTTGCCAAGGTGTCCCCTTATCTGCGCCATGAATGTTCTAATTGCGGCGCTTTTCTCTACCGGATTTTTAAGATCATCTATGGATATTCAATCGTTATGGCGCCGCGCCCAGGATCTCTGGGCAGTTCTTGATCAACATCCCGTCCTGCATGCGAGCCTCGGCCTGTTGTTGCTGTTGGTCGTCGCGCTGGTCGCTGGGCGACTGGCGCGCTTTCTGATTCTGCACGCGACAAAAATACTGGGCCGTCAGCCCGCACTGCACTGGGTCAATGACTTACGCCACAACAAGGTCTTTCATCGGCTGGCGCAAATGGTCCCCTCACTGGTGATCCAGTTCGGCCTGAATCTGGTGCCTGACCTCAGCAAAACCGGGCAGAACGTCATCGGCAACATCGCACTGGCGTTCACCATTCTGTTCATGACGCTGGCAATAGGGACGCTGCTGAACGCCCTGCTCGATATCTATGCCCGCACCACCCACGCCCGCACCCGCTCGATCAAAGGCTATGTACAGCTGGCGAAGATGATTCTGTATATCTTTGCCGCGATCATCATCGTCGCCACCTTGATCGACCGCTCGCCGTTACTGCTGCTTTCGGGTCTGGGTGCCATGTCGGCGGTGATTCTGTTGGTCTACAAGGACACCCTGCTCTCGTTCGTGGCCAGTGTGCAACTGACCAGCAATGACATGCTGCGGGTGGGCGACTGGATCGAAATGCCTCAGGTCGGCGCCGACGGCGATGTCGTCGACATCACGCTTCACACGGTCAAGGTGCAGAACTTTGACAAGACAATTGTTTCCATTCCTACCTGGCGCCTGATGTCAGAGTCGTTCAGAAACTGGCGTGGCATGCAGCAATCCGGCGGACGACGCATCAAGCGCAGCCTGTTCATCGACGCCAGCGGCGTACGTTTCGTGCGTGACGATGAAGAGTTGCAGCTCAGCCAGGTGCACCTGCTGACCGACTATATCAGCCGTAAACAGGCGGAATTGCTCGCCTGGAATGAGGCTCAGGGCAACGTCGCAGCGCTATCCGCCAATCGCCGACGCATGACCAACATCGGCACCTTCCGCGCCTATGCGCTGGCCTACCTGAAAAGCCACCCCGACATTCACCCGGACATGACCTGCATGGTCCGCCAACTGGAAGCCACGTCCCAAGGCGTGCCGCTGGAAATCTACTGCTTCACCCGCACCACCGTGTGGGCCGACTACGAGCGCATTCAGGGCGATATTTTCGATTACCTGCTGGCCGTGCTGCCGGAGTTCGGGCTTGGGGTTTATCAGCAACCGAGCGGGTCGGATATGCGGGTGGGGTTGGCGGGTAAGTGATGCCTTTCTGAATCTTCCGCGCAATGACTCCAACCCCCGTCCATACTCAGTTTTGCTACACTGCGGCAACTACAGAAGGAGGCCCTTCGACATGGCAACCCTGAATATCCCCGAGAAGAACGTATCCGGATTCATTCGATCTCTAGCGGAACGCAACGGTGTTCACTACACCGAATCCAGGCTGGATAAGGTGTCTCGTGTAGTCACCCGCCTGGCTGGCGACGAAGTAAATCCAGACGATATCGAGGGCTTGCTCATCAGCCTCAGCCGGAAAGGCTTCATCGCTGGGCCGGACATGATGAAACTGCACTCGCGTTATCTGGATGAGCTCAAGGCGAACGTAAAGTATCCAGTAGCTCGATGAGCAGCCGACGTCACGCCGTTTTCGACCCATTTGGTACTTTTAAAACAAAGGGATATCTGGAGAACGCTACTGCCGAGAAGGATCTCGAAAAAGTTAAACGTATGGAGCATGTTGCCTTTACCTCTCGAATCGAGTCGGCACTGGATATGCTCGCTACAACTGATGAAATCTCCTATCAAACAGTTTTGGAGACGCACAGGACACTTTTTCAGGACTTCTATCACTGGGCCGGTCGCGATCGGCTTTCCACGGCCCCCGACAAAGAAATCTCGAAGGGCGACGTAGACTCGCCTTTCCGTACTGAATTCGAAAGACCCGAGCAGATAAAACTCGCCGTCGACTATGCCCTGCGCCTAGCTAGCGACAAAAATAAAATGAAAGAAAAAGCCGGGACCATCATGGGCCTGTTTGCTTTCGCCCATCCTTTTCTCGACGGCAACGGTAGAGCGATCTTACTCGTGCACATGGAGTTATGCTTCCGCGCCGGATTCTCAATCGCCTGGGCTGCGACTGAGAAAAATGCTTACCTCCAAGCGCTCAGCCAGGAAATTGATTCGCCCGAACTGGGAATTCTCGACTGCTATCTGAGCAACTTTATTCGCCCGGTTACTAGCCGTGACGATTGGCTTGATCAGATCGTAAGCATTCAAGGCCTGGATGGCGCGCATCCTGTCAACGCAATGGACGATGAAGTCTACGTTGCAGGAGCCGCCAATACGCCAGAAATGCTAGAGCGCTACAGGGCCCAAGCCGCCAAAAAGCGATACCGGACAGATCCCTGAAAGAAGCGTCACTCAACAGAAGGTTTCAGAATCTGTAACCTTCTGTTGAGTCTTCAAGATGCGGATCTCCGCCCCATCGAACCAAGCCGACTAACCCACAACGACACCAGAATCAGCACCCCGCCAAAAGCCAGCCGCTCCAGCGGTTCGTTCTGGTTCCAGATCAGCAGGTTGATCAGCAGCCCGACCGGCACATGCAGGACGTTGAAGACCGCCAGGGTGCCGCCGTTGACCAGACACGCTCCCTTGTTCCACCAATACATGCCCAGTGCCGTGGAGCAAAACCCGAGGAACAGCAGCACTGCCCATTGGTCCGTTGCGTCCGGTAACCTTTGCGGGTTGCCGAACATCAGGAACGCGGGCAAGGCGATGATCAGCGCCCCCAGGTAGAAGTAGCCGAAGCGCCGGTAGTGCGGCAGATCGCTGGGGTAGCGGGCGACCAGATGTTTGTACAATACCTGCCCTGCGGCGTAGGTGAAGTTGGCAACTTGCAGCAGCAGGAAGCCGCCAAGGAAGTTGCCGTCGATGCCGTCCCAACGAATCACGCCTGCGCCCAATACGGCAACCAGTGCGGCCACGAGGGCCCACGGGTTGAAGCGTCGATTGAGTGCGTCTTCGATCAGGGTTACGTGCAGTGGCGTGAGGATAGTGAAGAGCAGGACTTCCGGCACGGTCAGCACCCGGAAGCTCAGGTACAGGCAGACGTAGGTGATGCCGAATTGCAGCGCACCGATGACCAGCATCCCGCGCATGAAGCCCGGCTCCACCCTACGCCATTGAGTCAGCGGGATGAAGACCAGCCCGGCCAGCACGACGCGGATCAGCACAGCGAAGTAGCTGTCGACATGCCCTGCCAGAAAAACACCGATCAGGCTGAATGAAAACGCCTGGATCAGCGTCACGATAAGTAGATAACCCATGAGCACTCCCCCATTGAAGGCGGCGACCTTAACGGGTTGGTGTCAGCGGTGTCCATAAAGCACGGCGAATTCAATTCATGTAGCTTGCGCGTGCCTATCAAAAAAAACATAACTCACTGAATAAATAAGGTTTTTTTGTGGGAGCGGTGCTTGCCCGCGATAAGGGCGGCGCGGTCGAAGGATAAATCGCGGTGTTCTTATCGCGGGCAAGCACCGCTCCCACATGGGACCGAGCTTGCTGTGAGACAACGCAGCGGCGGAGACGAAGCAGTCGCCCCTACAGAAGGCACATCTGCCCGCCTGACGAGGCTTACTCCTTACTCAAATCCACCAACGGCTCTTTACGCACTTCGGTCGCACGCCCGGCCTGGATATCTTTGACCTTGCCCAGCGCGGTATCGACTGCTGCTTTGTCGGCTAACAAGCTGTAGCTGATCTCAAACTGGCGTTGCTCCTTGGGACCAATGGTCGGCACAAGATTCAGCGGGCGTTGGTAACGGCGGTTGTAGGAGAAGCTGGTGCCCGGCTCCAGACCCGTCACGTAACCCTGGCCTTTGGTGTCAGTGTTTTTCCACAGCGAGAAGACTGGCAACTGCTGGGTATTGAAGCCCAGCGACACCCCCAGGCTGCCGCCTTTATTATGCAGGACCGCAAGGGTCTCGCCCTTGGCATCGCCATACGGCACCACGTTGTAAACGGTTTCGTCGTAGTCGGGTGTTGGCGCGCGATAGGTTTGCCAGTCACCGAGATCACCTTTGGCCTTCTCGTTGAACGGTGAAACCTGCTTCACCGGCGCTTCGAAACGCGCGCCCTGCTCCAGGAACGGCGTGCTGAAGTTACTGTGATACAGCGCCTGATATTCCTTCGGGTAGTCCCCGTTATTGGTCAACGTGTCGTTGAGGGTGAAGCGCGTGCTGCCGGCATCAGTCACCAGTTCGGTCTGCACCGAGAAGTCGACCTTCTTGAACGCCTGTTCTTTCAATTCGCCTCTGAGACGGATGGCAAACGGCGGTTTCTCATCAATGTGCAACGTCACTTTACTGGCCGGAATGTTCGCGGCGCGACCATGAAGGGTCAGTAACTCGCCGTTATCCATGCCCGGGTGCCCGACCCATTCATAACCGCAGCGGGTCACTAACTCGTTGAACCCTTCCAGCCAGCCCAGACCGCCACGACCATTGAGTTCGATAAACGCTGGATTGACGATGTCCTTCACCGGCGAATCCCAGCCCATGCGCACATCGCCCACAGACGCTTGCAGCACGTTCATGCCGCGGGTGGGCACCACCGTAAGCTTCATCGTGCCGTTGTCGATATCAATTACGCTCACACCTTCCTGCCGACCGCCATGCAGCGTGCGCATCGTGATGGAGAACGGTTTGTCGGTCTTGACCCCGAGTTGGGCGCTGGTGATTTGCTGGTTCTGGGCGGGCTTGTCGGTGTCGAGCAGCACGTAGTCCCAGGCGGCGGCCTGTGTAGCGACGGCAATTGCGCTGAGGCCGAAAAGCCAGGCAAGAGGTTTCATTGGGGTAGTCCTTATTGGAATTATTGGATTCGCAGCAGCATCAGGCTGAATCGGATTAATCGATTCAGCTACCAACCGAGTCTAGTCAAAATGCAGACAAACAGGAAATGCAATTCAGACGAAGTCGTCGCTGAAATACACAAAAGAAAAAAGCCCGATAACCCGCCAAAAAAGGGGATCTATCGGGCCATGCACCCAGGAGCGGGAGGTGCCAAGGGGAAGTCGATTCAGTAGAGCGCGCAGCAATGCTTCAGATCAGGCCACCTGAGCCAGTTTGGCGATGGCCTGGTTCATACCCTTCTCGACGAAGTCACCGCCCATGTTCAAGCCTTCAGCGTGGATGAAGGTAACGTCGTGAATGCCGATGAACGCCAGTACCTGACGCAGGTACGGTTCCTGATGGTCCAGGCTGCTGCCAGCGTAGATACCGCCGCGAGCCGTAAGAACGATGGCGCGTTTGCCGACCAGCAGACCCTGCGGACCTGTTTCGCCGTATTTGAAGGTCACACCGGCACGCAATACATGATCCAGCCATGCCTTGAGGGTGCTCGGGATTGCGAAGTTGTACATCGGTGCGGCGAGTACCAGAACGTCCGTTGCAACCAGCTCATCGGTCAGTACATCAGAGCGCTCCAGTGCGGCTTGCTCTAGAGCCGAGCGCTGATCGGCGGGCTTCATCCAGCCACCCAGCAATGTCGAATCCAGATGCGGCACAGGGTCTGCGGCCAGATCACGAACCGTCACTTGATCAGCAGGATGCGCGGTTTGCCACTGGCCGATGAACTGTTGAGTCAATTGGCGGGAAACCGAACCTTGCTGACGGGCGCTGCTTTCGATGACTAGGACGCGGGACATGATCTGTGGCTCCAACGAAAAAAATGTGTTCGATGGAGTGAAGGTTAAATGTGAACATATCGATTAAAAAGCGTAAAAACCTGCTACAAAATATCTAATAACTTGTTTTGTCCTACCGCTCGTTTACTCTGGGATCACGCTGTCGTGCAGCACATATTGGAACTGTGGGTTTCGATGTGGAACTGCAACTTTTTCTCAGGCGCCAAATCCCTGTGGGAGCCGAGCTTGCTCGCGATAAGGCTTGACGCGATCCAAAGTGAACTGCGTCAAGCCTTATCGCGAGCAAGCTCGGCTCCCACAGGGACGCACTCCAATCCAGAAATCGGGTGTTGGTGATTACTCGGCTTTACAGGTAAGACTGATGCGCAGCTTGATGATGCTGCGGTTGAATTTGGCGGTCACGTCCGCGCTTTTTTTCGCGGCCACGGTAATGCGCCGGGTACGGGGAGCTTCGGGGCCGTTGCGAAACACCACGCTGCATTTGGCGTCGACGTCGCCGTAGTTGTTCACGGTGATGGAGCCCATGTCGTGAAAACTATCGTGAGCGGTGTAGTCGACTTGAACGCCCTCGTAGCTTTTCTCAACCTCGATGGGATACGCCCAGGCCGTCATCGGCAGCAGCGCCAGCAATACACAACAGATTCTGTTCATCGGCAGTCTCCAGAAGGGATTGCAGATTAGGATAAAGCGCAGCAAAAGAGGAGCATCACATGAAAGCCCCCCGCGTCACTCTCGATCAATGGCGAACCTTGCAGGCCGTGGTCGATCACGGCGGCTTCGCCCAGGCAGCCGACGTGTTGCACCGCTCGCAATCGTCAGTCAGCTACACCGTGGCGCGTATGCAGGAGCAACTTGGCGTGCCGCTGTTGCGCATCGACGGGCGCAAGGCGGTGCTGACCGAAGCGGGTGGCGTGCTGCTGCGCCGCTCCCGTCAATTGGTCAAACAAGCCAGCCAGCTTGAAGACCTTGCCCATCACATGGAGCAAGGCTGGGAAGCGGAAGTGCGTCTGGTGGTGGATGCCGCGTATCCCAACGCAAGACTGGTCCGGGCACTGACAGCCTTCATGCCGCAAAGCCGTGGCTGCCGCGTCAGGCTGCGCGAAGAAGTGCTGTCAGGGGTAGAAGAAGTCTTGCTCGAAGGCGTTGCCGATCTGGCGATCAGTGGCTTCAGCATTCCCGGTTATCTGGGCACTGAAATGAGCACCGTGGAGTTCGTCGCCGTCGCCCACCCGGAACATGCACTGCATCAATTGCACCGAGAACTGACCTTTCAGGATCTGGAAAGCCAGTTGCAAGTGGTGATCCGCGATTCCGGCCGTCAGCAACCCCGAGACGTTGGCTGGCTGGGCGCTGAGCAGCGCTGGACGGTCGGCAGCCTGCCGACCGCCGCGACTTTTGTCAGCAGTGGTCTAGGCTTTGCCTGGTTGCCGCGCCACCTGATCGAACGCGAACTGCGTGAAGGTGTACTCAAGGCATTGCCGATGGACAAAGGTGGCAGTCGTAACCCGACCTTCTATCTTTACTCCAGCAAAGACAAACCACTGGGGCCAGCGACGCAGATTCTCATCGAACTGATCCGCACCTTTGATACCGCACCGCTGACCGCTGCTTTCGCCGCGCCTCAACAAGCCTGACAAGGACCTGTCCATGGCCCATTTCGAACATGACGGCTGCTCGTTGCATTACGAAGAATATGGCCAGGGCCCACCCTTGCTATTGCTGCATGGCCTGGGCTCAAGCTGCCGGGACTGGGAGTATCAGATCCCGGCATTCGCCGCCCGTTATCGGGTCATTGCCATGGACATGCGCGGCCACGGGCGCTCCGACAAACCCCGGGAGCGCTACAGCATTCGTGGCTTCAGTGCCGATGTCGAAGCGCTGATCGAGCACCTCAATCTGGGCCAGGTGCATGTACTCGGGCTGTCCATGGGCGGGATGATCGGCTTCCAGTTGGCGGTGGATTATCCTCATCTGCTGAAAAGCCTGTGCATCGTCAACAGTGCACCGCAGGTCAAAGTGCGCAGCGCCAACGATGTCTGGCAATACACCAGGCGTTGGGTGCTGGCGCGGCTGCTGGGTATGGGTACCCTGGGTAAGGCGGTGAGTCACAATCTGTTCCCCAAACCCGAACATGCACATTTACGCCATCTCATGGCCGAACGCTTTGCGAGCAACGACAAACGCGCTTATCTGGCCAGCTTCGATGCGATCGTCGGGTGGGGCGTCGAGCACAAGCTGTCGCGCATTACCTGCCCTACACTGGTGATCAGTGCCGATCGGGATTACACACCGGTCGCGCTTAAAGAAGCGTACGTGGGACTGATCCCGAATGCTCGACTGGTGGTCATCAAAGACTCCCGTCACGCTACGCCGCTTGAGCACCCGGAGCAGTTCAACCGTATCGCTCTGGAATTCATCGATGCCGTACAGGCTGACGTGAACGTCTAAAGCGCTTTCACGCTGGGCAAAAAAAGCCAAACGTGATTACCTTGCAGCCTGCATCGCTTCATGTGTCTGCATTATCGATCGCAGTCGAAACCATCAATCAGGATCAACTGACCCATGCTGAAAAAAATCGTCATCGCCGCCTGCTCCGTGTTGTTCGCCGCCAACCTCATGGCTGCAACACCTGCCAAGCCGACCCGCGTCGTGCTCGACACCAGCTTCGGCGCGATTGAAATCCAGCTCGAAGACCAGAAGGCTCCGATCAGCACTGCGAACTTCCTGGGCTACGTCGACAGCAACTTCTACAACAACACGATTTTCCACCGTGTGATCCCGGGTTTCATGGCCCAGGGCGGCGGTTTCACTGCGCAAATGCAGCAGAAGCCGACCAAAGATCCGATCAAGAACGAAGCGAACAATGGCCTGCATAACGTGCGTGGCACCGTTGCCATGGCCCGTACCTCGCAAGTCAATTCGGCCACCAGCCAGTTCTTCATCAACACGGCCGATAACGCCATGCTGGACAACGGCGTGCGCGACTTCGGTTACGCCGTTTTCGGCAAAGTGGTCAAGGGCATGGATGTAGTCGACCAGATCGTCAACGCCCAGTCCGGCAACAAGCAAGGCATGCAGAACGTCCCTCTCGACCCGATCTACATCAAGTCCGCCAAGCGAGTCGAATAAGCTAAACGTGTCCGCATGAAATCAGTTTAAGCATTCTTGATTTCATGCGGTCCGATCAAGGGAATATCCGCTCAGTAAGGAGAGCCCGCCTAACTCGTGGGCATCATTGCCAATGTTCTATCGTCGTTTCGAAAAACTGATCGATATCTTCCGTGACGCTCCCACCGACGCCCCGCCCAATACCGTTCTAGCCTTCTACATCTACTACCTGCGCCAGGTCTGGCCGAGCTTTGCAGCCTTGCTGGTCGTCGGCTTGATTAGCGCACTGATCGAAGTCGCGCTGTTCAGCTACCTGAGCCGTATCATTGATCTGGCCCAGGGCACGCCCAATAAAGACTTTTTCAGTATCCACGCCAACGAGCTCATCTGGATGGCCGTGGTTGCCCTGCTGTTGCGACCGATTTTCGTTGGCTTGCACGACCTGCTTGTGCACCAGACCATCAGCCCAGGCATGACCAGCATGATTCGCTGGCAGAACCACAGCTATGTGCTAAAGCAGAGCGTGCGGTTCTTCCAGAACGATTTCGCCGGGCGCATCGCCCAACGCATCATGCAAACCGGTAACTCATTGCGCGACTCTGCCGTTCAGGCTGTGGATGCGCTCTGGCACGTGTTGATCTACGCCATCAGCGCCCTGGTCTTGTTCGCTGAAGCAGACTGGCGCCTGATGATCCCGCTGCTGGCGTGGATTGCTTCGTATATCGCCGCGCTCTGCTACTTCGTCCCGCGTGTGAAAGAACGCTCGGTGGTGTCCTCGGACGCACGCTCCAAACTCATGGGCCGTATCGTTGATGGCTACACCAACATCACCACCTTGAAGCTGTTCGCTCATACCAATTACGAACAACAGTACGCCCGCGAAGCGATTATCGAACAGACCGAAAAAACCCAACTGGCCGGTCGCGTTGTGACCGCCATGGATACCGTCATTACCACCATGAACGGGGTGCTGATCGTCACCACTACCGGTCTGGCGTTGTGGCTGTGGACCCAGTCCCTGATCTCGGTGGGCGCCATCGCCCTGGCCACTGGCCTGGCGATTCGTATCGTCAACATGTCCGGCTGGATCATGTGGGTAGTCAACGGCATCTTCGAAAATATCGGCATGGTTCAGGACGGTCTGGCGAGCATTTCCCAACCGGTCAGCGTCACCGATCGCAAGCCTGCACCGCGCTTGAACGTGGACAAGGGCGGCGTGAAATTCGACGGTGTGGATTTCCACTATGGCAACGGTAACGGGATCATCCACGGCCTGAACCTGGACATCAGACCGGGCGAGAAAATCGGTCTGATTGGTCCATCAGGTGCGGGCAAGTCGACGCTGGTCAACCTGCTGTTGCGCATGTACGACGTACAGGGCGGACAGATCCTGATCGACGGTCAGGACATTTCCCATGTGTCTCAGGAAAGCCTGCGCGAACAGATCGGCATGATCACTCAGGACACGTCGCTGCTGCACCGCTCGATCCGTGACAATTTGCTGTACGGAAAACCGGAGGCCACCGACGAGCAATTGTGGGAAGCCGTGCGCAAGGCTCGGGCGGATGAGTTCATCCCGCTGCTGACAGACTCCGAAGGACGCGTGGGCTTTGACGCTCAGGTAGGAGAACGCGGCGTGAAGCTGTCAGGTGGGCAACGCCAGCGTATCGCGATTGCCCGGGTGCTGCTCAAGGACGCGCCGATTCTGATCATGGACGAAGCCACCTCGGCACTGGATTCGGAAGTCGAAGCGGCAATTCAGGAAAGCCTGGAAACGCTGATGAAGGGCAAAACCGTGATCGCCATCGCTCACCGCCTGTCGACGATTGCGCGAATGGACCGACTGGTCGTACTGGAAAACGGCCGCATTGCTGAAAGCGGTACACACGCCGAGTTGCTGGCACATGGTGGCTTGTATGCAAGGCTGTGGCAGCATCAGACCGGAGGGTTTGTGGGGATTGATTGATTCTGTCAGCCCCTGCAACTGATGGATTGGAATACACCCCCTGTGGGACCGAATTCATTCGGGAAGGCGGTATTCCTGACTGTGGAGATGACGTGAATGCACCGGCCCCTTCGCGAATGAATTCGCTCCCACAAGGCCGTTCAAAGGCACGAGATTGTCGTCAAACCTGCCGATACGGCAGCGCTCCTTTGGCATCTTCGGCATACGCCAGGATGCCAACCCTTTCCTGATCAAGAAAATCACTGACCGCGTCCTTCAGCCCGGCATGGGTCAAGTAGTGCCATGACCGAGTGATCACCGGCTCGAAGCCGCGAATCAATTTGTGCTCACCTTGCGCTCCGGCATCGAAGCGCTTCAGGCCATGGGCAATGGCGTAATCCATGCCCTGATAGAAACACGTCTCGAAATGCAGGCGGTCGAACTCCGCGAGACATCCCCAATAGCGCCCGTAAAAACTGTCACCCCCCAAAAGGCTGAACGCCATGGCTACAGGCCGCGAGCCTTGTCGCGCCAGCACCACACGGATCGCCTCAGGCATGCGCTCGGCCAACAGACTGAAGAACTCACGCGTCAGATAAGGCGATTGCCCACGAACCTCGTAGGTATTGGAGTAGCAGGCATACACGAAATCCCAGAGCAGCTCGCTCAGCTGATGGCCTTCGAGCCAGTCGAACTCGATGCCCTGCCCCGCCACCTGCTCGCGCTCCTTGCGCATCTGCTTGCGCTTGCGCGAACTCAAGGCATCGAGGAAGTCCTGAAAATCCCGATAGCCACGGTTTTGCCAATGAAACTGGCAACCATAACGCTGTAGCCAGCCTGGCTGCTCGTCCAGAAACGCATCGGCCAGGGGGTCAGTGAAATTAACGTGTGCGCTGGAGAGTTCCTGGTCTTGAAGATAACCGGGCACAGCATTGAGCAACTCAATGCCGGCATCAGGCGACGCCGACAAAATCCTTGCTCCACTCACCGGACTGAACGGCACTGCCACCAGCAGCTTGGGGTAATACGCAATGCCCGCGCGACGACAAGCATCAGCCCAGCTGTGATCGAACACGTACTCGCCGTAAGAGTGCCACTTGCGATACGCAGGCATCGCCGCGACCAGCTCACCATTCTGGTAGTTGAGCAAGTGTTCAGCCTGCCAGCCCGAGCGTGGCCCGAGGCTACCGCTGTCTTCCAGCGCACTGAGAAACGCATGGCGCACGAACGGCTGCCCCCCCGGAACCAGTGCGTCCCATTGGGCAGGCACGACGTTTTCAAGGGTAGATATCTGGACGGGCATGCGGACTTCCCCAACTGAATCGAGCGACGCAGCAGTATCCCCCATCAGTCGACAATGTTCACCCGTCTCGGTTTCGAAGGCTCTAGCTCAAGGCATACAGACTTTTAAATGTCACCGAGACGCCATCGTTGTGCCACCTTTTTGTCATAACCCATCGTGATACTGGCGCCTGTTTTTAGAAACGGGGGTACTAACCCTCAAACGCCCTGCCTGTGGGGCGGTTTCCCCAGGATGACCTGATGTCGTCCTTATTCACGTTATGGAGATCAACATGCGTCTTGTTTCTACACGTACTGCTTCGGCCCTGTGTGGTGGCCTGGTATTGGCAATGGCTATTCCTGCCAATGCCGCAGTCGACGCTAAATTGCTGGACATGCTCAAGGCTAACGGCTCTATCAACGCAGCCCAGTACGCTGAACTGCAGACCGAACTGGCCAAAGACCAGGCAGCACAGAAACAAGCACTCGCAGATGTGCAAAACACCAAGACAGCCTCTCAGGCCGAGTTCGAGAAAAAAGTCGCCTGGGCGACCAAGACTCAGTTCAAGGGTGATGTGCGTGTTCGCCAGGAATTCGTCAACGTCGAAGGACAGAGCAACAGTCAGGACCAGAGCCGCCAGCGTATCCGGGCAAGACTGGGTGCCTATACCGAAATCAACCCGCAAGTGAACACGGGTATTCGCATCGCCACCGGCGGCACCAGCGGTGATGGTCGCTCTACCAACGCGGATCTGGATAACAAGTTCGCCAAGAAAAACCTGTGGCTGGACCTGGGCTACATCGACTACGCCCCGACAGCCATCAAGAACCTGCACATCATCGGCGGCAAGATGAACCAGCCGTGGGTCAGCATGGGCGATATCATCTGGGACAGCGACCTCAACCCTGAAGGCCTGGCAGCGACCTACAGCTTGCCACTGGGCGGCAAAACCGAGTTGTTCGGCAGCGCGGGTCATTACACCCTCAACAACAATATCGACGGTGAAGGCACGCAATTCCGTCATGACCTACGCATGTATGCCGGTCAGTTGGGTGCCAGGTTCGCGCCGACAGACAACCTGAAAGTTACCTTGGGCGGTAGCGTCTACGGTTTCGACAACGATGACGATGAGGGCGCAGCCGGTCTTGCAGTCAACGGTAATACACCGACTGAGTTCCAGTTGTACGAAGGTTTCGGTCAGATAGATATCAGCGGCCTGGCTGTACCACTGGGTGTGTATGGTCAATACGTCGTCAACGACAAAGCCTCTGACGGCAATGACACGGCCTGGCTGGCGGGTGTGAAAACCAAGGTGTTCGGTTTCGGTCTGGACTACAACTACCGCGATGTACAACGCAATGGCGTGGTCGGCGCGTTCACCGACTCGGACTTCGCCAACGGCTTCACCGGCTCACGCGGTCACAAGTTGAAAGTTGGTTACGAAATCGACAAGAACTTCACGATTGGTGCCACTTACCTGTTGGCCGATGCTGACCACATCCCTAACGCCGGGCGCACCGACGCAGATGCAAAAACCCTTCAGCTGGATCTGGAAGCGAAGTTCTAAAGAGCACCGCGACACGTTTCAGGCTTCAAGCGGCGCAGCTCCCGTCGCTTGACGCCGCAAAGACCTTACCGCTCGACGTTGCCCTGGCGATCCCCATCATCCGTTCGCCAGGGCAAGGTCGGGCTTTTTTTTCGATACCACTTTGTAGGAGTTCCGAAGGCTGTGACGGCTTTTCATCTGACGCCCCAACATCGCACCCTCTGGAAGCCCGCCGCCCTCAACGCTTGCGCAGAATCACGCTGCCAATCGAATAACCTGCGCCAAACGAACTCAGCACGCCCAGCGCGCCGCTTGGCAGGTCATCCTGATAGGTGTGAAACGCGATCACCGAACCCGCCGAGCTGGTGTTCGCATACGTGTCGAGAATTACCGGCGCTTCTTCGATCGAGGCGTCGCGGCCCAAGAGCTTTTTGACGATCAGGTGGTTCATGCTGAGGTTGGCCTGATGCAGCCAGAAGCGCTGCACATCGCTGACGTTCAGGCTGTTTTCATGCAGGTGCGCACCCACGAGTTCGGCGACCATCGGGCAAACTTCGCGAAACACCTTGCGGCCTTCCTGGACGAACAGTTTGTCGGGCGCGCCTTCGCCCTCTTCTGCTGTGCGGTTGAGAAAACCGAAGTTGTTACGGATGTTGTTGGAAAAGCTGGTCAGCAACTTGGTGCCGAGAATATCGAACTGATGCGCTGAAGTGGCCAGATCGGCACGCTCAACCAGCACAGCCGTGGCGGCATCACCGAAGATGAAGTGGCTGTCGCGGTCACGGAAATTCAGGTGTGCAGTGCAGATTTCCGGGCTGACGACCAATACTGCGCGGGCCTGGCCCAATTGCACGCTGTTGCTTGCTGTCTGAATCCCAAAGGTTGCCGACGAGCAGGCGACGTTCATGTCAAAGCCGAAACCCTGAACACCCAATGCTGCCTGAATTTCGATGGAAATCGCCGGGTAGGCGCGTTGCAGGTTCGAGCAGGCGACGATAACGCCGTCGACATCGGCAGCGGTCTTGCCGGCACGTTGCAAGGCTTGCTCAGCGGCAGCCACACCCATCTGGCAGAGGATCGACCATTCATCATTGGAGCGTTCGGGCAAGCGAGGCTTCATGCGGTGCGGGTCAAGAATACCGTCCTTGTCCATGACAAAACGGCTTTTTATGCCCGAGGCTTTTTCGATAAAGGCAGCGTTGGATTCAGTCAGCGCCTGGACTTCGCCACGCTCGATGGCGGCAGCGTTCTCGCTGTTGAATTGGGCAACGTAGGTATTGAAAGACTGCACCAGCTCTTCATTGGAAATGCTGTTGGCCGGGGTATACAGGCCTGTGCCGCTGATGACGACGTTGTGCACGGTCGTTCCTCTCTTATTGATCAATGCAGGTAACGACCTGCTCGGGCATCGCGGCGGCCCCTCTTTTTTGGGACCGACGTACCAATGCAAAACGGTAAAACACCCTTGGTGCGGACAAGCTTTGGCAACGCTCAGGGGTTCAAGGGCCGAAGTGTGCCATATCGGCCCCTATATTGGGGAGTTTGAACAGAAGACCTGTAGGTGCTCGTGCGATCAGGTGAGTACCTATATCTGAGCGGTGCCTGGGCCGAGCCGCATCGGACGATAAACGATAACGCGGTGTGTCTTCCCGCCGCGTCTCATGTATCGCGGGCAAGCCTCGCTCCCACACGTTTTGCGCATGACCCACGCACTGGGTGCTGTATCAAACCTGTGTGAGATTCTATGTTCGCCTGTAAACCTGTGAGAGCGAGGCTTGCCCGCGATGCAGACGACTCGGTTTGTCAGCCATTACCGTGTCATCGTTCATCGCGAGCAAACTCACTCACAGATATCCGTTTGAACGGCCTACCCCTCCACTTGGCTCCATTGCTTGCTCAAGCGCTTGTCGGACACCGGCATTCTGGTCCCCAGTTGCTGGGCGAACAACGACACGCGGTATTCCTCCAGCCACCAGCGATAGGCGGTCAGCTCCGGATCGCGCTTGCCTTCCTGGGCGTGTTTGCTGGCACGGGCCTGGTATTGGACCCAAAGCCCGGCCAGTTCGATGCTCCAGACGCGGTCCTTCTGCACTTGGCTTGGGAGTTTCTCCAAACGCATTTCAATGGCTTTCAGGTAACGCGGCAACTCCTTGAGCCACTGCGCCGGTGTTTCGCGAACGAAGCCCGGATAGACCAACTGCGCCAGCTGCGACTTGATGTCGTTGAGCGCGACCGCCTCGGCCAGATTGATCTTGCCCTTGAAGCGCTTTTGCAGGCCGTGCCAGAGCTTGAGAATATCCAGGGTCAGCTTCGCCAGACGCTCGGCGTGTTCAGTCCATGCGCCACGCTTGCGTTCGGCCAATGCCAGCAGCCCGGCACCGTCACGGGGCAAGCTCTCCTCGCCTTCCAGCACGCAGGTGTCGAGGCTGGCCAGCAGAATGTCTTCGACCAGCGCGTCGATGCGCCCCAACTCGCGATACAGCAATGCCAGTTCGGTCTGGCCCGGCAGTTTGCTGCGCAGGAACTTGGCCGGTTCAGCCAATTGCTGCAACAGCAAACGTTGCAGGGCACGGCGATGCTGGTATTCAGCTTCGGCGGAGGTCGAGAAGCGCCCCTCCTTGACCGTACCTGATTCTTCGACCAGCGCAGGGTAAACCGTCATGGAAAGCCCGGCGATGTTCTGCTGGGTTTTTTCCGCCACCGGCGCGAAGACTTTCGCCTCTACTGGCTGCTGACCTTTCGCTGACTGCGGAACTGCCAGGGCAGCCTGACTGGCTTCTGCAAAACGCGCGGTCAGTTCGTCCAGCTCGCGGCCTTCGCCGAGGAATTTGCCGTTGCCGTCGACAATTTCCAGATTCATTTTCAGATGACTTTCAAGCTGCTGCGCGGCTTCAGCCCAGGCTTCGTCACTGACTCGCGCACCGGTCATGCGCAGCAATTCGCGGCCCAGCGCCTGGGGCAACGAACCTTCGCCAAACGTAATGCGCTGCAACGCTGCCTTGATAAAGTCCGGGACCGGCACGAAGTTCTTGCGAATTGCCTTGGGCAGGTTGCGGACCAGCGCGATGCATTTGGTTTCCAGCAAGCCCGGCACCAGCCATTCCAGCCGCTCGGCGGGCAACGACAGCAACAACGGCGCAGGTACGCGTACGGTCACGCCATCGCGAGGATGATTGGGTTCGAAGTGATAAGTCAGCGGCAGGGTCAGATCGCCCAGCTTGAGGGTGTCCGGGTAATACGCCGCGGTGACTTCATTGGCCTCGCGGGCCAATACGTCTTCTTCGCGCATGATCAACAGTTGCGGGTTCTTCTGACTCTCGGTTTTGTACCAGTGATCGAAGGTCGCAGCCTGATGAATCTCGGCGGGAATTCGTGCCTCGTAAAAGCCGTAAAGCGTGTCTTCGTCAGCGAGAATGTCGCGGCGACGCGCCTTGGCTTCCAGTTCGTCGAGGGTTTCCAGCAACCGGGTATTGGCGCTCAGGCACTTGGCGCGAGAGTTGATCTCGCCACGCACCAACCCTTCGCGGATGAACAGTTCTCGGGAGACCACCGGATCAATCGGCCCGTAGTGCACCGGACGACGGCCGACCACGATCAGGCCAAACAAGGTGATCTGTTCGAACGCCACGACCTGCCCGCGCTTCTTTTCCCAATGCGGCTCGAAGTGGTTCTTCTTGATCAAATGCCCGGCCAGCGGCTCGATCCAGTCTGAATCGATCTTGGCGACCATGCGCGCATACAGTTTGGTGGTTTCCACCAGCTCAGCGGTCATCAACCATTGCGGCCGCTTCTTGCCCAACCCTGACGACGGGTGAATCCAGAAGCGTCGTTGTCGTGCGCCGAGGTAATCGCCTTCGTCGGCTTTCTGCCCGATCTGACTGAGCAGACCGGAGAGAATCGCCTTGTGGAATTTCGGGTAGTCGGCGGGCTCTTTGTTGACTGTCAGTTGCAGGTCGCGACAGATCAGGCCCAACTGGCGGTGAGCGTCGCGCCATTCTCGCAGGCGCAGGTAGTTGAGGAAGTTGCGACGGCACCAGTTGCGTAGCGGGCTGGCGGTCAGGGCCTGACGTTGCTCTTCGAAACCACGCCACAGATTGACCAGTCCGGCGAAGTCCGAATCAGCGTCCTTCCATTGTGCGTGGGCCTGATCCGCCGCTTGCTGACGCTCCGGCGGACGCTCGCGCACATCCTGCACGGACATGGCGCTGGCAACGATCAACACCTCCTGCAAGCTGCCCTGCTTCGCCGCTTCCAGCAACATGCGCCCCATGCGCGGGTCCACCGGCAAGCGTGCCAACTGGCGGCCCAGCGGTGTCAGCTGATTTTCGCGGTTAACCGCCGACAGTTCCTGCAAGAGGTTGAAACCGTCGCTGATGGCTTTGCCGTCTGGTGGCTCAATGAACGGGAAGTCCGTGATCTCGCCCAGGCGCAGATGCAGCATCTGCAGGATCACCGCGGCGAGGTTGGTACGCAGGATTTCCGGATCGGTAAACTCCGGCCGCCCGTTGAAATCTTCTTCGCTATACAGCCGCACGCAGAGACCCGGCTCGACCCGGCCGCAACGGCCTTTACGCTGGTTGGCGCTGGCCTGGGAAACGGCCTCAATGGGCAAGCGCTGTACCTTGGCGCGATAGCTGTAGCGGCTGATGCGCGCGGTCCCGGTGTCGATCACGTAACGGATGCCCGGAACGGTCAACGAAGTTTCAGCAACGTTGGTTGCCAGTACCACACGCCGTCCCGGATGCGACTGGAAAATCCGCTGCTGCTCGGCAGGCGACAGGCGCGCATACAGTGGCAGGATTTCCGTATGTTTGAGCTGCGCCTTGCGCAGCATTTCTGCAGCATCACGGATTTCACGCTCGCCGGGCAGGAACACCAGAACATCGCCAGGGCTCTTGCGTTCACTGCGTTCGAAAGCGGCCAGCTCGTCCAGCGTCGCCAGAATCGCCTGATCAACCGTCAGGTCATCTTCGACGCTGTTGCCCTCTTCGTCCTGCTGGGAGGTCAGCGGGCGATACCAGGTTTCCACGGGGAACGTCCGACCGGAAACCTCGACGATAGGTGCGTCATTGAAGTGCTCGGAAAACCGCTGCAAGTCGATGGTCGCCGACGTGATGATGACTTTCAGGTCCGGGCGACGCGGCAGCAGGGTTTTCAGGTAACCCAGCAGGAAATCGATATTGAGGCTGCGCTCGTGGGCTTCGTCGACGATGATTGTGTCGTAACGCTCAAGAAAGCGGTCGTGCTGAGTTTCCGCCAGCAGGATACCGTCGGTCATCAGCTTGATCAGGGTGCTGCTGTCGCTCTGATCCTCGAAGCGCACCTGATAACCGACCAGCGCGCCCAATGGCGTTCCCAGCTCTTCTGCCACGCGACTGCCGACGCTGCGCGCTGCGATTCGACGTGGCTGGGTGTGGCCAATCAGACCGTGTTGCCCGCGACCGATTTCCAGGCAGATCTTCGGCAACTGGGTGGTTTTACCCGACCCGGTCTCACCAGCAATGATCAGCACCTGGTGCTTGAGCAGCGCCTCTTTGATTTCGTCACGCTTGGCAGCGATCGGCAGGCTGTCGTCGTAACGAATCAGCGGCACGCTATCACGCCGCGCAGTGACCTGAGCACACGACGCCTGCACCTTCGCCACCCACTGCGCCAGCTTCGCCTCATCGGGCTTCTTGCGCAGCTCATGCAACTGGCGGCGCAAGCGATGACGATCGCTGATCATCGCGTGGTCGAGGTTCTTCAGGAGTTGGTCAATCGAGGGCGTTTGATCGGTCATCAGGTGCGCAGGGTCTTTTTGAAAGGTGCAAAGGCGGGGATTGTCGCAGATTGAGGTTACTTGTGACGACCTCCCATATCCGACGCGAAATTCATAATAAGCAATGGCCCACTTGGATGGTTGCGAAAGCCCATTAAAAAGACCAAAATATCGCCCAAAATGGAGCACCAAATAATGCAAAGTATCTTGGCCGACATCGCCGTCAGCGTATCCGAATTGAAGAAAAATCCCTCAGCGGTATTGAGTGGTGCCCATGGATTGCCAGTCGCAGTTCTTAACCATAACAAGGTGATGGGCTATATGGTCCCCGCAGAGGTCTTCGAGGCCATGATGGAGCGTCTTGACGATCTCGATCTCGCCGACCTTATCAAGTCGCGCCAGCATGAAAAGCCCGTGCCGGTAGACATTGATGACCTTTAAGCTTGAGTTTCTGCCATCAGCATTGAAAGAGTGGGAAAAGCTGGGCCATACAATTCGTGACCAGTTGAAGAAGAAGCTTCAAGAGCGACTCAGCCTGCCAAGAGTTCCGGGTGATGCTTTGCATGGCATGCCGGACCACTACAAGATCAAACTGCGCAGCGCAGGTTATCGACTGGTGTATCGGGTCGAAGATGACCGAGTGGTCGTTACTGTGGTCGCGGTTGGTAAGCGGGAGCGTGGCGATGTGTACGCCGCAGCCGGGAACCGATGAGGTTCTTGCGTGAGACTCTACTGGGCCGCATTCGAACCTAGAACGATAATGCGTTCGCGGAGAAGCACAGCTCCAACAGACGATCACAAAACCTGTGGGAGCCGGGCTTGCCCGCGATAAGAACACCGCATATATCAGGTCTGTCGCGTCCAGCCTTATCGCGGGCAAGCCTCGCTCCCACAGGTTTTTTGATCACCTGTGGGAGCGAAGCCTGGCAGAAGAACTTTTACTTCTTCAACCCCAACTTCTTCAACTCCTCATCGCGCAATTCGCGACGCAGGATCTTGCCGACGTTTGTAGTAGGCAGTGAGTCGCGGAACTCGACGCTACGCGGGACTTTGTAGCCGGTCAGGTTGGCGCGCATGTGCTCCATGACTTGATCCTTGGTCAGGGTCATGCCCGGTTTGACCACCACGAACACCTTGATCGCTTCGCCGGATTTATCGTCTGGAACGCCAATGGCCGCACACTGCACCACGCCCGGCAAGGTCGCCAGCACGTCTTCGAGCTCATTAGGGTAAACGTTGAAGCCGGAGATCAGGATCATGTCTTTCTTGCGATCGACAATCCGCATGTAGCCGTCGGGCTGGATTATTGCGATATCGCCGGTCTTGAGCCAGCCATCCGCGTCGATCATTTCATCGGTCGCGTCCTGACGCTCCCAATAGCCTTTCATCACCTGTGGGCCTTTGATGCACAGCTCGCCAACTTCACCCAGTGGCAAATCGTTGCCTGCGTCGTCGATGACTTTGCACAACGTCGAAGGCGCCGGAATGCCGATGGTGCCAATCTGGATATTCTGGTTAGGGTTGCAACTGGCTACCGGACTGGTTTCAGTCATGCCATAGCCTTCGCAAATGGCGCAGCCAGTCACTTCTTTCCAGCGTTCGGCAGCGGCCAGTTGCAAGGCCATGCCGCCGGACAGCGTCACTTTCAGGCCCGAGAAATCCAGATTGCGAAACTCAGGGCTATTGCACAGCGCCACGAACAACGTATTGAGGCCGACAAACCCAGTGAACTTCCACTTGGAAAGCTCCTTGACCATGGCGGGCAGGTCACGCGGGTTGCTGATCAGGATGTTGTGGTTGCCGATCAACATCATCGACATGCAGTGAAAGGTGAAGGCATAGATGTGATAGAGCGGCAGCGGCGTGATCACCACTTCGCTGCCTTCATTCATGTTCGAGCTCATCAAGGCCTTGCACTGCAACATGTTGGCGATCAGGTTGCGGTGGGTAAGCATCGCGCCTTTGGCCACGCCGGTGGTGCCGCCGGTGTATTGCAGCACCGCAACGTCATTGCTGGCCGGTACGGCCTCGGTGAAGGAAAGGCCACGGCCTTTTTTAAGCACTTCATTGAATTTGACTGCCGCCGGCAAGTGGTAAGCCGGAACCATCTTCTTCACGTACTTGATAACGCTGTTGATCAACAGGCGCTTGAGCGTCGGCAGCATGTCCGCCACTTCGGTGACAATCACATGCTTGACGCTAGTCTTGGGCACGACCTTTTCAGCCAGATGCGCCATGTTCGCCAGGCAGACCAGCGCCTTGGCACCGGAGTCCTTGAACTGGTGTTCCATTTCCCGCGCGGTATACAGCGGGTTGGTATTGACCACGATCAGACCGGCGCGCAAGGCACCGAATACGGTAATGGGGTATTGCAGGACGTTGGGCAACTGCACGGCGATACGATCACCGGGCTGCAAATCGGTATGGTGCTGAATCCAGGCGGCAAAAGCGCCCGACTTTTCATACAGCTCACCATAGGTGAGGGTCTGGCCCAGATTGGTGAACGCCGGCTTGCTGGCGAAACGCTCGCAAGACTGCTTCAATACGGCCTGGACGTTGGGGTATTCGTCAGGATTGATCTCGGCAGGTATGCCAGACGGATACTTGTCCTTCCAGAAGTTTTCAATCATGGAAGCCGGGCTCCTCAGCGACAGCGAATTCTTCACACCGCTTGAATGCGATGATTTTTTTGTGTTTTGGAATTGTGCAGTTCACGCTTTGTTGCTTAATGACGGGTCAAAAGCGGGCCGAGAGTAGCAGCTTTGCAAATGGCCGCCTAGAGGCAAGGAAGGCCTCTTCAGTCACTTAAATGACTCAAGAATTCATAGCAGTCACGTTTAGAGTTTTAATTCTATTTGTCGCTAGTCGGGCTAGGATAGCCGGGTTAGAGCTGCTGAAAGAAATCCCATTTTTCAAATACATTCTGTGGGAGCAGAGCTTGCTCGCGATAAGGCTGGACGCGATTCACTTCAGATCCAGTCCAGCCTTATCGCGAGCAAGCTCTGCTCCTATCAAACAAGAAAATAACTACCTGATCTGGAATGCATTTTCTGTAGGAGTGAGCTTGCTCGCGATAGCTTCAGCACAGGCAATATATTCATCGACCAACAGATCGAATCGCGAGCAAGCTCACTCCTACAGGTCCCGTGTTTGCTGCGCGACAGCGTGGTGTCAGGGACACCGGGGCAGCTCCCACAGGAATCACTGATGATGTGGGACTGGCTTTAGCCGGGAGAGCACCCTTTCAGCCGATAAAAATGCATCGACCTTAGTGGCCTCCTCCCGGCTAAAGCCGGTCCTACGGAAATCCAGCAATCTACGTATTGCTCAAGCGAGATCCCGCAACTCCCTCCTGAGAATCTTGCCCACCGGCGTCATAGGCAACGACTCGCGCAGCACGATCTGTTTGGGCACTTTGTAGCCGGTGAAGTTTTCTTTGCAGAACAGCTTCAGTTCTTCAACGCTGACGCCGCCTTCGCGAGGCACCACAAACAGTTTTACCGCCTCCCCCGAGCGCTCGTCCGGCACGCCAATCACGGCGCAGTTGGCGACGCCCGGATGCCCCATCACCACATCTTCAATTTCATTCGGGTAGACATTGAAACCCGACACGATGATCAGGTCCTTCTTGCGATCGACGATGCTGACAAAGCCATCGGCTTCGATCACTGCGATGTCACCGCTCTTGAACCAGCCATCTGCGTCGAGCGCTTCGGCGGTGGCCTCTGGACGTTGCCAGTAACCGAGCATCACCTGCGGGCCTTTAATGCACAGCTCGCCGCGTTCGCCTGACGGCAACTCGTTACCCGCATCATCAATGACCTTCATCAACGTGCCTGGCACGGGAATGCCAACCGTACCAAGACGCGCATACTCGCCATAAGGATTGGCGCTGGCAACGGGCGAGGTTTCGGTCAAACCATAGCCTTCGACAATTCGGCAGCCGGTCATCTGCTCCCAGCGCTCCGCGGTGGCCTTGACCAGCGCCGTGCCGCCGGAATTGGTGCTTTTCAGGCTGGAGAAATCCAGCGACTTGAAGTCCGGGTGATTCATCAAGGCCACGAACAGCGTGTTGAGGCCGATCATCGCCGTGAATCGCCACTGGCCAAGCTCCTTGATGAAGCCGCCAATGTCTCGCGGATTGGTAATCAGAATGTTGTGATTGCCGCTGACCATCATGCACATGCAATTCGCTGTGAATGCATAGATGTGATACAGCGGCAGCGGCGCGATCATGATCTCCTTGCCTTCCTGGAACACTGGTTGCCCGTCGCTGCCATGCTGCAACATACAGGCGTAAACCTGCTGCATGTTGGCGACGAGATTTCCATGGCTGAGCATCGCGCCTTTGGCCAGGCCGGTGGTGCCGCCGGTGTATTGCAGCACCGCGATGTCACTGAGTTGCAGGGCCACTGGATTCAATCGATGGCCTTGCCCCTGATGCAGTGCAGCTTTGAAACGGGTTGCCTGCGGCAAGTGATAGGCCGGGACCAGCTTCTTGACCTTGTCGACGATGGTGTTGATCAGCCAGCCTTTGGCGGTCGACTGCATGTCGCCCATCTTCACTTCGATCAGGTACTTAATGTCGGTATCGGGCAGCACTTCCTGGACGAGCTTGCCGAACATGTTCAGATAAACCAGCGCCCGGGCGCCGGAATCCTTGAACTGGTGGCGCATTTCCCGCGCGGTGTACAAGGGGTTGGTGTTGACTACGATCAGGCCGGCGCGCAAGGCACCGAATACGGCAATCGGGTACTGCAGCAGGTTGGGCATCTGCACTGCGATGCGATCACCGGGTTTGAGGTCAGTATTCCGCTGCAGCCATGCCGCAAAGGCGGCGGAATGGCGATCCAGGTCAGCATAAGTCAGGGTCACCCCCATGTTGGTGAACGCCGGGCGGTCGGCAAACTTGCGACAGCTGCGTTCGAATACTTCAACAACCGACATGTACGCCAGCAAATCCACTTCGGACGGCACGCCTGCCGGTCGCTTGTCGCTCCAGAAATCAGGTTGCATTGTTTTTATCCTCTTACCTGAGATTACCTGAGACTGTCTGACCCACGATGATGGCGCGGGGACTTCGCGGACGTTAGCAGCTAAAACAGGGAAGGCAAACAGAGAAGGTCGCGACATCATTACCATGAATTACAGAGCTGGCCGGTCTGCAATTCTTCAGTCACTCTACACTCCACAAACAGAGCGTTTTAACGCCGTTCCTACCGTTTCCGGAGTTGTCATGAAACATCAGCCGTTCTGGCTCGACGCCAGCGACCGAAGCCGTCTGTACGTCAACGTATGGTTACCTGAGGTCGAGCCAAAAGCGGTGGTCATGCTGTCTCACGGCATGGCCGAACACAGCGGCAGATATGCGCGCCTGGGCATGGCACTGGGCGAAGCCGGGTATGCACTGTATGCCCACGACCAGCGCGGCCATGGCAAGACCGCTGATCAAGGCATGCTCGGCCATTACGCTGACGAACAGGGCTGGGCAAAAGTAGTCGGCGATCTGGCCAGCGTCACTCAAACCATTGGCCAACGGCATCCCGACGTACCGGTTTTCCTGCTGGGCCACAGCATGGGCAGCTACATCGCCCAAGCTTATTTACAGCACCACGGCGCAGGCCTGCAGGGAGCGATCCTAAGCGGCTCCAATTTCCAGCCAGTCGCCCTGTATCGCGGCGCTCGCGTGATCGCCCGCCTGGAGCGCTTTCGCCAGGGCAACACAGGCCGTAGCCGACTGATCGAATGGCTTTCGTTTGGCTCATTCAACAACGCGTTCAAACCGGCACGTACCTGTTTTGACTGGCTCAGCCGCGATCCTGATGAGGTCGACAAGTATGCGCTGGACCCATTGTGCGGCTTTCGTTGCACCAATCAACTCTGGCTGGACATGCTTGCCGGTCTGCAGCAAATCAGCAAGCGGTCGAATCTGGCGCAGATCGATCCGGGCTTGCCGTTGCTGGTAATTGGCGGCGAATGTGATCCGGTGAGTGATGGCAAGCGTCTGAAGGATCTTGCCGACGCATTGGTCGCGGCAGGCCACCAGATGTTACAACTGAAGATCTACCCGCAGGCGCGGCATGAACTGCTCAACGAAACCAATCGTGATGAAGTCACCCGTGATCTAATCGACTGGCTGGAACAGGCAATGCATCAGCCAAGACCGCGTCGGGCGGAATAAACGCTGCGTTTGACATCAATATTCAATTTTCAGGATCACTCATGACCCAGGTTACCAACACGCCGTACGAAGCCCTCGAAGTCGGTCAGACCGCCTCATACAGCAAGACTGTCGAAGAACGTGATATCCAGTTGTTCGCCGCGATGTCGGGCGACCACAACCCGGTCCACCTCGACGCTGAATACGCGGCCTCGACCATGTTCAAAGAGCGCATCGCCCACGGCATGTTCAGCGGCGCATTGATCAGCGCTGCAGTGGCCTGCGAGCTGCCTGGGCCGGGCACGATCTATCTCGGTCAGCAGATGACCTTTCAGAAGCCGGTCAAACTGGGCGATACCCTGACTGTGCGTCTGGAGATTCTGGAAAAGCTGCCTAAATTCCGCGTGCGCATCGCGACCCGCGTGTTCAATCAGCGTGATGAGCTGGTGGTAGACGGCGAAGCCGAAATTCTTGCGCCACGCAAACAGCAGACCGTGACGTTGACGACGTTGCCAGCGATCAGCATCGGCTGATACGGACCATTGTAGGAGCTGCCGAAGGCTGCGAAGGCGGTGTATCAGACCCACCTTTTTCGCAGCCTTCGGCAGCTCCTACAGACATAGCCAATCAAAAAAGCAAAAAAATGGGCGACCGAAGTCGCCCAAAATGCCTTGCGTGCTCTTTTTACTGGAAGGCCTCTGCTCGAGTCCTTCCAGATGAATAGTCCCTGTTCAATAGGACTAGATTAACCAGATGCGCACGGACAGGAATTGACCCAGATCAATAGCACCGCACGCTTTGTTCTAGAGGGCATGGATATCTGATTGGGTCAAAGATATTGGAGGGTTCAGCGGATCACTGTTGGAGCGAGGCTTGCCCGCGAAGAACGATATTGCGGTGTGTCTGACTTACCAAATCGACTGCTCGCGGGCAAGCCTCGCTCCAACAGGACTGTGTTTGCTGCGCGACAGCGCCGCGGCGAAGGCGCGGCGGTCCCTCCTACAGGAAATGTACTCGGTGCGGACAGGCGCCTAGCGTTTCTTGGGCTTGTTTTTCGATTTTTTCTTGCCCTTGGCCAAAGGCATCGCCTGTTCGAATGCATCGCGCATTTCGTTGAGGCGTTTATCTTTCAGATCGTGTATCCGCTTGGCGCGCTCTGCGCCCAGGTCGATCAGGTTTTCATCTGCGCTCATGGACAACAACTCTCGAACACTGGGAAGTGGGCCAATAATGCGCAATCGCAGTGGCTATGACCAGTGGCTATCCGACAAGAAAAACCACCTTTGTTCACGCCAATCCTTTTTTGACGGCACAATTGCCGGTCAGCGCTGCTTATCAAAGGACCGAATACTCGTGCACTCAACCTATTCAGCCCCCTTGCCATTACCGGCATTGCATGGCGACCTGCCGCCGATGCTGACGCTGCGTGCCTTCGAGGCCGTGGCGCGGCATCTGAGTTTCATCAATGCAGCCCGCGAGTTGTCAGTGACGCAAAGCGCTTTAAGTCATCAGGTTCACAAACTGGAAGAGTTTCTCGAGTGCCGCCTTTTTATCCGTCGCACTCGCGCCATCGAACTGACCGAGGCAGGACGCGCTTATCAGCTACAGGTTCGACAGGCACTGGAAGGCATTGCCGCAGCGACGCGCATTATTCGCCATACCGCGCCCGCGCCCAGCGTATTGCGTATCGGCCTGCTCGCCTCGTTTGCAACGATGTGGCTGGCACCGCGTCTGTCCAGCTTCATCTCGGCCAATCCGGATATCCGCGTCGAGCTGGTGCCGTCCTACGATCTGGCCGATGTGGCGGGTGGCGAAGTGGCGCTCGCGATCCGCTACGGCAAAGGTGGCTGGCCCAACGTCAATGCAACGCGCTTGATGAACGAACGTCTTTTCCCGGTGTGCAGCCCACAGTACAAAGCCGATTGGCTCGCAGCGCAACAGGGTGTCAAACTGCCTGGACTGGCGCCAGGCCCTTTGCTTACTGCTCAGGCGACCATTCCGTTCGAATGGCTGGACTGGGCCAGACAGGTGCGTATCGATATCAGCCAGCTGTCGAGTCTGATGCTGCACGACTACAACATCGTGGTTGAGGCAGCGGTCTCCGGACAGGGCATCGCCATGGGGCGTGATCGACTGATCAATCGGCGCTTGCTGGATGGCTCGTTGGTGCAGTTGCTGAACGGCGCCGTATATGAAGGGGAAATCGGCTACTGGCTGGTAACCGGCGACGAGCCACTGAATAGCGCCGCACAACGCTTCGCCGACTGGCTGATCGCAGCGAGCCGCGAGAATGATTGAGCAATATCGATACGTAGGGTGAAATCTTTCAGTTTGTCGGACTGATCGCCGCCTTTCATTGTGCGCTCATCTTTATAGGGAGAGCGCCCAATGAACAACAGCCTGCGCGAGCAACTCGAAAAACTGGACCTGCAGCTTCCGACTCCGGACAGCCCGGCCGGCAACTACGTCAGCACAGTGGTCAGCCAGAACCTGCTGTACGTGTCGGGACAGATCCCCATGGTTGACGGTCAGCCCGCTTTCATCGGCCGGGTGGGTGACACGCTGAGCGAAGAGCAAGGCATCGCAGCGGCAGAACTGGCAGCCCTGGGATTGCTGGCTCAACTGGATTCGGTGATTGGCGACGATCTGTCGAAGCTGGTGCAAATCGTGAGGCTGGGCGTGTTCGTCGCATGCCCCAGCGACTTCACGCGACAGGGCGCCGTGGGCAACGGCGCCTCGAATCTGCTGGTCAGTGTGCTTGGCAAAGCCGGTCAACACGTCCGCACCTCGGTCGGGGTTTCCAGCCTGCCCGTTGGTGTAGCAGTCGAAGTGGACGCCATCTTCGAGCTGAGACCATGAGTCAGACGTTGACCGAAGCGCACATCCAGACGCTGCGTGCCGCGACGCCTGGCTGCCAGCAAGTGATCCATTTCAATCATTCCGGGGCGTCGCTGCCGAGTCAGGCAACCGTGACGGCAATGATCGAGCACATGAACCGCGAAGCCAGCCAGGGTCCTATGGAAGCCGCGGCACAGGGCGAGATGCTGCTGGAAAACGCCCGCAACACCGCTGCGCGGTTGATCAACTGCGCGCCCTCCTCCATTGCATTTCTGGGCAGCGGCTCTGCGGCGTGGGGCATGGCTTTCAGCGCACTGGGAGCATGGCGTCGCGGAGACCGCATTCTCGTCGGGCGTCACGAATGGGGCGGCAACCTGGCTTGCATGGCCCAGGCCTTCGCCGCCGGAGCCAGCCTGGAAGTGATCCCATGCGATGAGAGTGGTGCGGTGTCGGTGTCCGCGCTGGAAGCGATGATCGATGAGCGTGTGCGTTTGATTTCTCTGACATGGCTACCGGCCAACGGTGGCCTGATCAACCCGGCTGCCGCCATCGGCACAATAGCGAAACGGTACGGTATTCCTTACTTCATCGATGCCGGTCAGGCATTGGGACAAATCAGCGTTGATGTGCAGGCGCTGGGCTGCGATGTGCTCAAGGGTGCCTGCCGCAAGTTCCTGCGCGGTCCTCGAGGTACGGCCTTGCTGTACATCCGCGAGGGTTTCGTCGAACAACTTCAGCCGCCATTCGTTGACGTTCTTTCCGCGCCCCGAAACGGCGAAAGTTTTACTCCGCGCAACGACGCTCGACGTTTTGAAACCAGCGAAATGTCGCTGACGCTGATCGCCGGTTTGAATAACGCACTGAGCGAAGTGGAAGCATTGGGCGTAGCGCCTGTCCGCCAGCGTATTCGGCAATTGTCGTCATTGTTGAGGAAGCGCATGGCAGAAGTCGCAGGACTGAAGCTACAGGACCTTGGCGAAGCGCATGATCACTCGGGGCTTGTTTCATTCACGCTGGAGGGCTGGGACGCCCCGGAGATAAAAAAGGAATTAGCCATGAATGGGATAAACATCGGCGCCAATGGCGTGGCTTATACGCCGCTGGACATGCAGGCCAGAGGGCTGGTGAACATTGCGCGGATTTCGGTCAGTCATTTGAACACTGAAAGCGAGATAGAGACGTTGCTCACGGCATTGCGCGAAATGAGCAACGGACAGCGGAAAACAGCCTAGACCTGAACGTCGACCCAAAGCCCCTGGCGCGGCTCGTCATCAATCAGTGGCACAACCGGAACGGTGTTGTCGGCATTCAGCGCAACACCGGGGACGGCCAGATGTTCAGGCTCGTCGTAACCTTCTTCGCGGCGACGCTGCTGTTCTTCGTGGCGTTGCTGCTCTTCGCGCAACAGCCAAGCGTTGCGCTGCTCTTCTTCGTTGCGCAAGTCGATATTGGTTTCGCCAGAACTGGCCTGCACCGGCGCCACAGGAGGAATGTCAGGTACCTGCCGGGCCGGATCCAGTTGTGACGTCACGGGTACCACACTCAGGGGAAGCGTCGGCTGCAACATTATTAGTTCTCCTTTTGAGTGGATGTCGGCCAAGCGTCTACCGACTTGACCCCGTAAATGAGAAACTTTCGACTCTGTTTTTGGTAACTAGTGCCTTTAACAGGCTTAAATTGTTGCAAGGGCGTTTAAATACAGGTGTTTTGTCACTGTACCTTTGGCCTGGGCAGCGTGTTCCGTTAACATAGTCGGCTTTTTCAAAGCGGGAGACAGGCAGCATGGCGCAGCAGTATCAACCGGGGCAACGCTGGATTAGCGACAGCGAAGCCGAGCTGGGTTTGGGCACCGTTCTGGCACAGGACGGCCGCTTGTTGACCGTGCTCTACCCGGCCACTGGCGACACACGTCAGTACGCACTGCGAAATGCACCTTTGACGCGCGTGCGCTTCTCTCCAGGCGATGTGATCACTCACTTCGAAAACTGGAAGATGACCGTCCGTGAAGTCGATGACGTTGATGGCCTGCTGGTCTACCACGGCCTGAACGCGCAAAACGAAGCCGTCACCCTGCCGGAAACCCAGCTGTCGAACTTCATCCAGTTCCGTCTGGCGACCGACCGCCTGTTTGCCGGGCAAATCGACCCGCTGGCCTGGTTCTCTCTGCGCTACCACACCCTGGAACACACCAGCCGCCAATTGCAGTCCTCTCTCTGGGGCCTGGGTGGCGTGCGTGCGCAACCCATCGCGCACCAGTTGCACATCGCCCGTGAAGTGGCTGATCGTATTGCGCCGCGGGTTCTGCTGGCGGACGAAGTGGGTCTGGGTAAAACCATCGAAGCCGGCCTGGTTATCCATCGCCAGCTGCTTTCGGGCCGCGCCAACCGCATTCTGATTCTGGTGCCGGAAAACCTTCAGCACCAATGGCTGGTGGAAATGCGCCGCCGTTTCAACCTGCAGGTCGCCCTGTTCGATGCCGAACGCTTTATCGAAAGCGATGCCAGCAACCCGTTCGAAGACACTCAACTGGCGCTGGTTGCGCTGGAATGGCTGGTCGAAGACGAGAAAGCTCAGGACGCACTGTTTGCTGCTGGCTGGGACCTGCTGGTCGTCGACGAAGCTCACCATCTGGTCTGGCATGAAGACAAGGCGAGCCCTGAATACTCGCTGGTCGAGCAACTCGCTGAAGTCATCCCGGGCGTACTGCTGCTGACCGCCACTCCGGAACAACTGGGCCAGGACAGCCACTTCGCGCGTCTGCGCCTGCTTGATCCAAACCGTTTCCATGATCTGCATGCGTTCCGCGCCGAGAGCGAAAACTATCGCCCGGTCGCTGAAGCCGTGCAGCAACTGCTCGACAAGGGCCGCCTCTCACCTGAAGCGCACAAGACCATCCATGGTTTCCTGGGTGCTGAAGGCGAAACCCTGCTGGCGGCCGTCAATGACGGCGACGAAGAAGCCAGTGCGCGCCTGATCCGCGAATTGCTTGACCGCCACGGCACTGGCCGGGTGCTGTTCCGTAATACCCGTGCCGCAGTGCAAGGTTTCCCGGAACGCAACCTGCACCAGTATCCACTGCCCTGCCCGGCTGAATACCTGGAACTGCCGCTTGGCGAACACGCAGACCTGTATCCGGAAGTCAGCTTCCAGGCACAGCCGGACGCCAGCGAAGAAGAACGCTGGTGGAAGTTCGACCCGCGTGTCGACTGGCTGATCGATACCCTGAAAATGCTCAAGCGCGTCAAGGTACTGGTGATCTGTGCTCACGCCGAGACCGCGATGGATCTGGAAGACGCCCTGCGCGTGCGCTCCGGCATTCCGGCCACGGTTTTCCACGAAGGCATGAACATCCTCGAACGCGACCGCGCTGCCGCGTACTTCGCTGACGAAGAGTTCGGTGCTCAAGTACTGATCTGTTCGGAAATCGGCAGTGAAGGTCGCAACTTCCAGTTCGCTCACCATCTGGTGCTGTTCGATCTGCCTGCACATCCGGACCTGCTGGAGCAGCGTATCGGTCGTCTGGACCGGATCGGCCAGAAACACACCATCGAACTGCACGTGCCATTCCTGGAAACCAGCCCGCAAGCGCGCCTGTTCCAGTGGTATCACGAAGCGCTGAACGCCTTCCTTAATACCTGCCCGACCGGCAACGCCCTGCAACATCAGTTCGGCCCACGCCTGCTGCCGTTGCTGGAAAGCGGTGACGACGATGAGTGGCAAGTGCTAATTGATGAGGCGCGTACCGAACGCGAGCGACTGGAAAGCGAACTGCACACCGGCCGCGATCGCCTTCTGGAGCTCAACTCTGGCGGCGCTGGCGAAGGTGAAGCACTGGTCGAAGCTATTCTGGAGCAGGACGATCAGTTCACTCTGCCGATTTACATGGAAACCCTGTTCAATGCGTTCGGCATCGACAGCGAAGACCATTCGGAAAACGCCCTGATCCTGCGCCCCAGCGAGAAGATGCTCGACGCCAGCTTCCCGCTCGGCGACGACGAAGGCGTGACCATCACTTACGACCGCAACCAGGCGCTGTCTCGTGAAGACATGCAGTTCATCACCTGGGAACACCCGATGGTGCAAGGCGGCATGGACCTGGTGCTGTCCGGCTCGATGGGTAACACCGCCGTGGCGCTGATCAAGAACAAGGCGCTCAAGCCCGGCACTGTCTTGCTGGAGTTGCTGTATGTGAGTGAAGTGGTTGCACCGCGCTCGCTGCAACTGGGTCGCTACCTGCCACCGGCCGCCCTGCGCTGCCTGCTTGATGGCAACGGCAACGACCTGTCGGGGCGCGTGTCCTTCACCACGTTGAATGATCAGTTGGAAAGCGTGCCACGTGCCAGCGCCAACAAATTCATTCAGGCTCAGCGCGACACGCTGAACCCGCAGATCAACGCCGGTGAAGCGAAGATCGCCCCGAAACATGCCGAACGCGTTGCTGAAGCCCAACGTCGTCTGGCAGCGGACACCGACGAAGAACTGGCCCGTCTGACCGCGCTGCAAGCCGTTAACCCAACCGTGCGCGACAGCGAACTGGTCGCGTTGCGCGAACAGCGCGAGCAAGGACTGGCCATGCTGGACAAGGCAGCGTTGCGCCTTGAAGCGATTCGGGTGTTGGTGGCGGGTTAATGGCCTGGCGATAAATCACCGCGCCCCAATCGCGAGCAAATTCAGCTCCTACGATCATCACCGGATCTGTGGGAGCCGAGCTTGCTCGCGATAAACGATAACGCGGTATACCTGCCTACTGCGCTGGCCTTATCGCGGGCAAGCCCGGCTCCCACAGAAGATCGCATACCCTGTTGGAGCGAGGTTTGCCGCGAAGCCGTCAATGCAATCCACTTATTCGCTCTTCGCGAGCAAGCTCAGCCCCCACGATCACCACCGGATCTGTGGGAGCCGAGCTTGCTCGCGATAAACGATAACGCGGTGTATCTGCCTACTGCGCTGGCCTTATCGCGGGCAAGCCCGGCTCCCACAGAAGATCGCATACCCTGTTGGAGCGAGGTTTGCCGCGAAGCCGTCAATGCAATCCACTTATTCGCTCTTCGCGAGCAAGCTCAGCCCCCACGATCACCACCGGTCCTGTGGGAGCCGAGCTTGCTCGCGATAAACGATAACGCGGTATATCTGCCTACTGCGCTGGCCTTATCGCGGGCAAGCCCGGCTCCCACAGAAGATCGCATACTCTGTTGGAGCTAGGCTTGATCTGGGCGGCATTCCAACGAAGCCGTCAATGAGGTGATTCAGATAAACCGCGTATTCATTCTTCGCGGGCAAGCCTCGCTCCAACAGAAGCCTCATCGCATTCATTCTCGCCCGGCTCATCCGCCACCATCCCCGCCTTCATCCTCGCTGCATCCCGACTGAAACACCGCGACGCCAGGTATAAAAATACCAGCGTCATGAACAGCGCCACCGGGATGAGATACATCGCGTCATGCAGACCAACCGCCTTGTAAACCTCGCTCATCTGCTCAGCGCCCGCTGCAGCCATGGCCGAATGGGCGAAGTGATCTGACAGCAAACCGACCACCACGGGACCCAGCCCGCCGCCCAGCAAATACAGCCCCGCGAAAAACAACGCCATCGCCGTCGCCCGCAACCTGGGCTCGACCACATCCTGAATCGCGGTGTAGACGCAGGTGTAGAAGTTGTATGCAAACAGCCACCCCAGGCTGAAAACTCCCACGAACACACCGATTTCAATGCGGCCCGCATGCAACGCATAGCCGGTCGCCAGCGTCGCAATCAACATGCTGCCCGCCGCGAACAACAGCCGGCCGTTGGCGAAACGTTGATGCAATTTGTCAGCAACCCAACCGCCCAGCGTCAACCCGATCAACCCCGTCACACCGACAATCATCCCGGTCGCCACCGCAGCGTCGTGCAAGGGCAGCAGAAAATAACGTTGCAGCATCGGCACCATGAAAGAGTTGCACGCATAGGTCGCAAAGTTGAACGTCAGCCCGGCCAGCACCAGCCAGCCAAAAGTCGGCACCGAGAGCACGCGACGAATCGGCTTTTCGATTTTCTCCTCGGACATGCGCACACTTTCCGCAGCACCCCGCTTGGGTTCACGGATGAAAAACATGAATAACGCCAGCACCAACCCCGGCACAGCCGCAATGAAAAACGGGGCCCGCCAGCTATCGAAGGCTGTCACCATCGCACCGATGGTGAAGAACGCCAGCAACAATCCCAAAGGCAGCCCCAACATGAAAATGCCCATGGCCCGGGCGCGTCGATGGGCGGGGAACAAATCACCGATCAGCGAGTTGGCCGCCGGTGCATAGCTGGCCTCGCCAATACCGACGCCCATTCGCACTAATAGAAAAGTCCAGAAACTGCCCGCCAGGCCGTTGACCGCCGTCAGCCCGCTCCACACTGCCAGGCCCCAGCCCATGATTTTCTTGCGCGAGCCGTTGTCGGCCATACGCCCCAGAGGCAGACCCGCGATGGCGTACACCAACGTGAACGCAGTACCGATGATTCCCAACTGGAAATCACTCAAGTGCCATTCCATGCGAATCGGCTCAATGATGATTGCCGGAATGGTGCGGTCAAAAAAGTTGAACAGGTTGGCCAGAAACAGCAAAAACAGAACACGCCAGGCATTGGACGCCTGTGGAGACAAAGGCTGCGGGGTGCCTTGCATGGTGGGGCTCCTTTTTATTGTTATAAAAACGCGTGAAGCTGGACATCACTAGTCAATCTAGGGCGCCATCGAATAGCTGTCTGTAAACATTCGCGAAAGAGATGACCTGGCATTGAGGCAGCGGCATAGGCTTATAACTAATCGCTATTATGTTAATTCCAAATTGATTGAACCCCTCAGCCCTTTCCAGTTGGCACACTTAGCGCAACTCCTATACTGACATCGACTCGCCACCATTCATGGATTTGGCGACCCTGGCATTGAATACATGGGGCCCGCTATGGAATGGCTTGGTTTGCACTTGATGTCCGGTCAATCCCACGACGGGATGCTGCTACTGGACTGTACGCATAACCTTTTTCTCATGGCGCTGTCCTTCGGCGTCATTTCAGCTGCATGCCTGGCGACGCTGGATATCGGCGAACGCATCATTCATTCGGAAAACCAGCAGAGTCGGCAACGCTGGCAAGTGCTCGGCGCGCTGTGCCTGGCGGGCGGCGCATGGGCTATGCACTTCATTGGGATGCTCGCGTTCGAAACGCCGATGAAGGTCAGCTACGACCTTCCCACAACCATTGCTTCGCTGTTTATTGCGGCCATTGCTGGCGCGTTCGCGATCAAAGCCATCAGCCACGAAGTCATCGGACCCGGTCAATGGCTGCTCAGCGCTATTGGTATTGGCCTTGGCGTGGTCATCATGCATTACGTCGGCATGTCGGCGTTGCGCTCACCTGCCGTTCAGTACTATCAGCCCGGTCCGTTCGGGCTCTCGATTCTGATGTCCATTCTATGTGGCGCAGTGTTTCTGCTAATGCCCAGCTATCTGCGTCAGGGCAGCGGCATGTTCCACCAGATGCTCAAATACGGCGCCAGCATGTTGCTCGGGGCGGGCTTGCTGGGTACCCACATGATCGGCATGTGGTCGCTGAATCTGGTGCTTCCCGAAAATATTCCACTCGAATCGGCAGCTCCCGAAAACGCCATGCAACTGGGCCTGACTATCGCGATCATCGCCCTGCTGATTATCGCGGGCAGCCTCAGCGCGTCGATGGCTGACAAGAAACTGCAAAGCAAGGAACACGACCTGCGCCGCGTGAACGCATTGCTCAGCCAACTGGATCAGGCACGCATGTCGCTGCAGCAGGTGGCGCATTACGACGCACTGACCAACCTGCTCAACCGCCGTGGTTTCAACCAGACTTTTGCCGAGAAACTGACCGACCATCACGCCAGCGGCGGAATGATGGCGGTGATGTTCCTCGACATCGACCATTTCAAACGTATCAACGACAGCCTTGGGCATGATGCGGGCGATGATCTTCTCAAGGCGATCGCCGAGCGCATTCGCAGTGCGACACGTGGCGATGATGTGGTGTCCCGCTTTGGCGGCGATGAGTTCTGCATTCTGATCAGCCTGCACAACTACGAAGAAGCCGAGCAACTGGCCAATCGGGTCATGCAAAAGATGAAAGAACCGATCGCCCTGGCCGGGCGGCATATGGTCATGACCACCAGTATCGGCATCAGTATCTTCCCGCAGGACGGCCAGACTTGCGACGAACTGCTCAAGCACGCCGACCTGGCGCTCTATCAATCCAAAGGCAACGGCCGCAACCGGGCGCACTTTTTCAGCCCCAACCTCAAGACCAAAGCCAGTCTGGAGCTGCAACTGGAGGAGGAACTGCGCAACGCGCTGCTTGAAGAAAACGGCCTGCAGGTCTATTACCAGCCCATCGTTGATCTCAGCACCGGCCAGGTGTCCAAGCTCGAAGCACTGGTGCGCTGGGAGCACCCGCAGCATGGCTTGCTGACGCCGGACCGGTTCATCGAGATAGCCGAGACCAACGGCCTGATCGCCGATCTTGATAACTGGGTGCTGCGCCGCGCCTGCCACGACCTTGGGCAACTGTCCGGCAATGGTCTCGACGATCTGATTATTGCGGTCAATTGCTCCGCGCTTAACCTGACCCGGGAAACGCTGATCGATGACATCCAGCGCGCCTTGCGACAAGCCAATGTTCCCGCACGGCGTCTGGAGCTGGAGGTCACCGAGAACGCACTTATGGGCAATATCAGCACCACCATTGGCTTGCTCAAGCAAATCCGCTGCCTGGGTGTTTCGCTGTCCATTGATGATTTCGGCACAGGCTACTCATCCCTGGCCTACCTCAAGCGCCTGCCGCTGGATACGGTCAAGATTGATCGCTCTTTCATTCTCGATATTCCGGGCTCAGCCCAGGACATGGAAATCGTTCAGGCAATCATCGTAATGGCCCATACCCTGCGATTGAAGGTCGTGACCGAGGGCGTGGAAACGTCGCAGCAGAAGGAGTTTCTCAGCAAGTATGGCTGCGATTATATTCAGGGCTATCTGGTCAGTCGGCCACAGCCCCTTGAGCAAATCCTGCCGCTGGTGCAGAAGCTTAACCAACGTAAAACCGCCAGCCAGAACGCCCCGAAGACTGTTCAGCAAAACCCCATGCCGGAAAAGTGGAGTCACGGACCCGCGCGCTAACTGAATGGTACGGGAAAGACGGGACAGCAAAAAACTGACCGGGTTCAATTCTTGAGCCTGAAATAGCTAAAGGTTCCCGTACGCTCGCCGATCTATTTACTGGACCAGACCGAGCGTGCCCTTTTCTTGAATAGGGGTTTCCCTATCGTTCTTGAAAAAACCGCACTGCAACGTCGTGATTTCTCTATCAGCGACGGCGCGATGACAGCTGCTGCATCGCCGCCCTCCCCAGGCTAATGGCGCACGATGACCAATAAGAATGATTCTGCTGGTGCGATATACGGACCATTAAATGCACTCGCTGCCGAAAAGGCCACCGGCCTTCCGGGCACCTACTATCAGCCCAAGCCAGTTCCCGCTCAGCAGTACATGTATTTCACGGAAACCGACACAGATCGCATCCTGGATAACCTTGATGGTCTGCGCGATTCGGTTTTCCCGCAACCTGCCCATATCGAAGACAACGTCCTGCGCAGCGAACAGCAGTTCCCCTCGGTATGCCTGATCGGTCTGGGGCGCTGCGGTTCCAACATTGCTCTGGATGTTGCCGAACTGGTCTACAACGCACGCAAGTTCTATCTCAATCAGTTCGAAAATGAAGACCGTCTGAGCGAAGACAAGCGCTATAGCCCGGTCCGCTGGATCCGCAACAACCTGCGACTGGTGCAAAACAAAGCGAGCAAGCCAGTTTTTCTGGTCGAGCCACTGGTTATGCTCGGCGACCTGGACAAAGACATTGCCGGTCGCATCCGTTTCTCGCGCAAGGGCGAGAAAAGCGGGTTCATCAACGACTACAGCAAAATGAAGATCATGGACCTTTCAGAGGTTCATGCCGGCGGTGCGGGCAACGCCCCGATTCTCGGTCAGTATCTGGCCAAGATCATCCTGAACAAGGACACCAACCACTTCTCCAGCGCTGACTGGAAACTGATTCACTCGTACCTGATCGACTCGTGCGGCATCAAGGCCAACCAATCGCGGCTGTATTTCTACATCTTCAGTGCGGGTGGCGGTACCGGTTCAGGCATGGCCTCCGAGTTCGGTCTGGCGCAACAGTTCTCGTACATGAACAAGACGTTCGACACCCGGCCGACTGACGAAAACGACAGCAAGCGTGGCCGGTCCTTTGTGTTCGAGCCGATCTTCACCAGCGGCATTTGCGTGCTCCCGAACATTTCCGATCACCGCAGCGAAATGTCCGAAGCCCTGCACATCAACGCTGGTCGCCTGCTGTGCAAATACCTGTCGGAAGAATGGGACTTCTCATACAACTTCGAAAACGAAGACAGCAGCGAAGCCAGCGTCATGGGCCGTATTCGCCCCTGGAACGCCATGATGCTGATCTCCAATGACATCATGCGCTACGCCGAAGCCAGCGACGACGGCAACATCGAGAACATTGACGTGAACGCCATGGAGCGTCACGCCAACCAGTACATCTCGCAGCAGATCTTCAACATTCTCACCGCTCAGGCGGTGACGACTGACTACGACCAGAACTACTTCCGACGCGCAGGCATCGATATCGGCGAGACGATTCGTCTGGATGCCAACGACCTGTTCATGAGTCTGGCGGGCCCGGTGGCGATTGCCTATGCCGAATCGGTGGTCCCGGAAAGTCCGGCGCCAGGTTCTGACAAGTTCAAGGTGTTCGAAAAAGAACCGCCACGCCTGAACATTGATGACTTGTTCTTCCGCTCCATTGACCTGCCACACTTCAACAAAGTGACCCAGGCCATTGAAGGCATCAGCCTGTTGCCGATCGAGTCCAAGCGTTATCGTGCGGCACTGGATCAGTACAAGACTTCGGGCTACGACGCCGCGGCACTCCACGACCTGCACTTCTTCAAGAACTGCTCGTCGGTGGTGTCCATCGTCTCCCTGCCCAAAGACTACAAGCTGTCCTATATGGACCTGAACCGGCTGAAGACGCACCTCAACAGCCTGTTCCCCAACACCACGCTCAAGCGTTATGCATTGGTGATCGGCGCGTCGGCCAACTTGTCGCTGACGACGTTGATCGCGAAAAGTCCGTGCCTTTCGGATGACTTCCTGACCCTGATCGTGGCGTTCATCAAGCGCTGCTTCGCGAAAAACCAGTACCGTTTCGACGACACACTGGACAACGCGATTCTGGACTTCATCGTCAGCGAAGAATTTGACGAAGACCGCGTTGATGAATTGCTGAACGAATACGAGAACCCGGCCAAGATCCTCGACACCAACTGGTACGCGATCAAGCCGATGTACGAAAAGAAGTACCGCGAGCTGATCGAAGACAAATCCAGGTTTGTCTCGATCAATGACATCCGCATCTCTCGCGAGAGCGTGAAGAAGGCCGTCAAATACCTGCGCGAAATTTATCGTCACCGCATCGGCAAGACCCGGGTCATTTCACTGAATCAGCATACGGGCAAGACGGATTACGGGGTTAAGTAACGCCGGCGACTTGCGAATCAGCACCGTGCTCACAGGTTAGCCACGATCTCAGGCCCATGATTGACCTGTGGGACCGAATTCATTCGGGAAGGCGGTGTTTCAGTCGATACGGATGTACCGGCCCCTTCGCGAATGAATTCGCTCCCACGGGATTGCGCACGACTCGGCTTCATGAAGAGCCTGTGGGGCCGAATTCATTCGGGAAGGCGGCATTCCTGATGGCACAGATACATCGAATCTACCGGCCCCTTCGCGAATAAATTCGCTCCCACGGGATTGCGCACGACTCGGCTTCATGAAGAGCCTGTGGGGCCGAATTCATTCGGGGAGGCGGCATTCCTGACGGCACAGATACATCGGATGTACCGGCCCCTTCGCGAATGAATTCGCTCCCACGGGATTGCGCACGACTCGGCTTCATGAAGAGCCTGTGGGACCGGATTCATTCGGGAAGGCGGCATTCCTGACGGCACAGATACATCGAATCTACCGGCCCCTTCGCGAATGAATTCGCTCCCACGGGATTGCGCACGACTCGGCCTCATGAAGAGCCTGTGGGACCGAATTCATTCGAGGAGGCGGCATTCCTGACGGCACACATACATCGAATGTACCGGCCTCTTCGCGAATGAATTCGCTCCCACAGATTTGTGTTCGCGGGCCAACATAGAATCTCCCACGGGGGAATTGAGCCAAGAGGCTTGCCATGAAATCTCCAAGAGATTCTGCGCAGCCTGTTGAGATATTTCGCTACCCCGAAACCCCGGCCGCAGTTACCAGACTTCCCACTTGAACCCGCATTTCGCACCAAAAAAGATCGCTAACTAAGCGGGCGCCCTGTCCTGGACCAGAACCCAGGGTGCCACCACAACGGCCCAGAGCACCGGATCACGCTCCACAAGCTCTAGCGCCTTGGCTTCAGCCACCTTGCCGACTTCACCACTGGCAAGCCATGCACTGACTTTATCCGCTTCGTTCTGCGCAACCGCCTCTGCCACCTCGATCAAATCCAGCGTCGGCTCGACCCACAACAGGGCACCTCGCGCAAAGAACGGCTGAAGCTCGGTCCAGGTAATTGATGCCGTTTCGCCGAGCAGTTTGGCATAGAGGGTGCTTGGTTCTTCGCTCATGGGTTTCACCGAAAAGAAAATCGACGCGAATGATAGCGCCGAGTCCGCTCAAGACAAACCCAGATACAAGTAATTGATTGCAGGGAAGATCAGGAAAACCAGGGGTTTAGAGGTCGATTGGACAGGTCGAACCGCATGATTCTGTATCTTTCTTACGATTAAGCGACATTGATCGTTTTTGCCCCCTGCGGCTAGCTATTCAAGCCATTGACCGGCGCTCTAAACTGTTCCGGTACAGTTTGCCGGGGGGCTGATCGGTGTTTAAAATCCGGTCCCGCTGCCTAGGCATCAGGATTATAAAAATTAAAACACAAGAGTGGAGCATCATGACTAAGGGTACCAAGAAGCTTTCCAGGCTGTTTGCCGCATTGGTTATGGCGGGGGTTGCCAGCCATTCGTTCGCAGCAGACACCATCAAGATCGGCATCGCAGGTCCAAAGACCGGCGCAGTTGCCCAGTACGGCGACATGCAGTTCAGCGGCGCAAAAATGGCCATTGAGCAGATCAACGCCAAAGGCGGCGTCGATGGCAAGAAACTCGAAGTCGTTGAATACGATGATGCCTGCGATCCGAAACAAGCGGTCGCGGTAGCCAACAAAGTCGTCAACGACGGCGTCAAGTTCGTGGTCGGCCACCTGTGCTCCAGCTCCACCCAACCGGCTTCGGACATCTACGAAGACGAAGGCATCATCATGGTGACTCCGGCTGCAACCAGCCCGGAAATCACTGCACGTGGCTACAAGCTGATCTTCCGCACCATTGGTCTGGACAGTGCGCAAGGCCCGGCGGCTGGCAACTACATCGCCAAACAGGTCAAACCTAAAACCGTCGCCGTCATCCACGACAAGCAACAGTACGGTGAAGGCATCGCCACTGCCGTCAAGCAGACGCTGGAAAAAGACGGCGTAAAAGTCGCGCTGTTCGAAGGCATCAACGCTGGCGACAAAGACTTCTCGTCGCTGATCGCGAAGATGAAACAAGCCAACGTCGACTTCGTTTACTACGGCGGTTACCACCCGGAACTGGGCCTGATCCTGCGTCAAGCTCAGGAAAAAGGTCTGAAAGCCGGTTTCATGGGTCCGGAAGGCGTGGGTAACGCGTCGATCTCGCAGATCGCTCAGGATGCGTCCGAAGGCCTGCTGGTCACCTTGCCTGCTTCGTTCGACCAGGATCCGGCCAACAAGGCTCTGGTTGAAGCGTTCAAGGCCAAGAAAGAAGATCCAAGCGGTCCGTTCGTGTTCCCGGCTTACGCTGCAGTTCAAGTGATCGCTGACGGTATCACCGCTGCGAAAAGCGAAGACACTGACAAAGTGGCCAAAGCTATCCACGCTGGCACCTTCAAGACGCCAACCGGCGACCTGTCGTTCGATGACAAGGGTGACCTGAAAGACTTCAAATTCGTGGTCTACACCTGGCACAAAGACGGCACCAAAACTGAAGCGCCTGTGAAGTAAGCATTCGCCATAAGTTGAATCCAGAGCCCACTGCAACCGCAGTGGGCTTTGTTTTACGAGCGCAGGTGATCCACAAGACCAACTGTCGCTGACCATCTTGAAACCGTCACCAGTGATTCACTGGGCTTGTATCCAACGTGGACACATACCACGACGTGCAAGCGGCCAAAGACTTCACCAGTGAAACATAGAGCAGGTTTTTAGGAGCACGCTGTAATGCCCGAGATAGATATCTATCACTTCTTCCAACAGCTGGTTAATGGTCTGACCATTGGCAGCACCTATGCCTTGATCGCCATCGGTTACACGATGGTCTACGGCATCATCGGCATGATCAACTTCGCCCACGGCGAGGTGTACATGATCGGTTCCTACGTCGCCTTCATCGCCATCGCCGGTTTGACCATGATGGGTATCGACAGCCTGCCGCTGGTTATCACTGCAGCGTTTGTCGCGAGTATCGTCGTCACCAGCGCCTACGGTTATTCCATCGAACGCGTGGCCTATCGACCGCTGCGTGGCAGTAACCGTCTGATCCCGCTGATCTCTGCCATTGGTATGTCGATCTTTCTGCAGAACTCGGTTCTGCTGTCTCAGGACTCAAAAGATAAATCGATCCCCAACCTGATTCCCGGCAACTTCGTGTTTGGCTCGGCCAGCACCCATGAAGTCGTGATTTCCTATATGCAGGTGCTGATCTTCGTCGTGACACTGATCGCGATGCTCGGCCTGACCTGGTTCATCTCCCGCTCCCGTCTGGGTCGCGCCTGCCGTGCCTGTGCGGAAGACATCAAGATGGCCAACCTGCTGGGTATCAACACCAACAACATTATTGCCCTGACCTTCGTCATCGGTGCAGCACTGGCGGCGGTCGCTGCCGTATTGCTGAGCATGCAGTACGGCGTGATCAACCCCAACGCGGGCTTCCTGGTCGGCATCAAAGCCTTCACCGCAGCGGTACTGGGCGGTATCGGCAGTATCCCGGGCGCGATGCTCGGTGGTCTGGTGCTCGGCGTGGCAGAAGCGTTTGGTGCCGATATCTTCGGCGACCAATACAAGGATGTGGTGGCGTTCGGTCTTCTCGTATTGGTGCTGTTGTTCCGGCCGACCGGCCTGCTCGGCCGTCCGGAGGTTGAAAAAGTATGACCAAAAATCTCAAATCGGCGTTTTTCAGCGCCTTGCTGGTGCTGGCCGTGGCCTACCCGGTTTTCGGACTGAAGCTGGAAATCGTCGGCGTCAAACTGGCCGTCATTGGTGCCAGTACCACCACCGTGAGCGTGATTATTGCCGGCGCCATCGCGATGTTCCTGCGCGTGCTGTTCAATGAGCAGATCACTGCGGCATGGCGCTCCTCACCGAATATGCCACTGGTGCCAGCCAAGGCCAGCAACTTCCTGAGCCTGCCCTCCACCCAGCGCTGGATCATTCTCGGCCTGGTAATGGTCGCATTGGTCTGGCCGTTCTTCGGCTCCCGAGGCGCGGTGGATATCGCCACGCTGATCCTGATCTACGTGATGCTCGGCCTGGGCCTGAACATCGTGGTCGGTCTGGCCGGTCTGCTGGATCTGGGCTACGTCGGCTTCTATGCCGTGGGTGCTTACAGCTACGCCCTGCTCTCCCACTACTTCGGCCTGGGTTTCTGGATCTGCCTGCCGATTGCGGGAATGATGGCGGCGCTGTTCGGCTTCCTGCTGGGCTTCCCGGTATTGCGTCTGCGCGGCGACTATCTGGCCATCGTGACCCTGGGCTTCGGCGAAATCATCCGCCTGCTGCTGCGCAACATGACCGACCTCACCGGCGGCCCGAACGGCATCAGCAACATCGAGAAACCGACCCTGTTCGGGCTGTCTTTCGAGCGTAAAGCGGCTGAAGGCATGCAGACCTTCCACGAGTATTTCGGGCTGCCGTACAACTCGATCAACAAAGTAATCTTCCTGTATCTGGTTGCTCTGCTGCTGGCACTGGCTGCGCTGTTCGTCATCAACCGTCTGCTGCGCATGCCTATCGGTCGTGCCTGGGAAGCGTTGCGTGAAGACGAAATCGCCTGCCGTGCGCTGGGCCTGAATCCGACCATCATCAAGTTGTCGGCCTTCACCCTGGGTGCAGCATTTGCCGGTTTCGCAGGCAGCTTCTTCGCCGCTCGCCAAGGCCTGATCACGCCGGAGTCGTTCACCTTCATCGAGTCGGCGATCATTCTCGCCATCGTCGTATTGGGTGGCATGGGCTCGCAACTGGGCGTAATCCTCGCGGCCATCGTCATGATCCTGCTGCCTGAACTGATGCGTGAGTTCAGCGAATACCGCATGTTGATGTTCGGCGCCATGATGGTGCTGATGATGATCTGGCGTCCTCAAGGTCTGCTGCCCATGCAACGTCCACACATGGAGCTGCGCAAATGAGCCGCCCAATCCTCGAAGTCAGCGGCCTGAGCATGCGCTTTGGCGGTCTGCTGGCGGTCAACGGTGTAGGCCTGACCGTCAATGAGAAACAAGTCGTGTCGATGATCGGTCCCAACGGCGCTGGCAAGACCACGGTATTCAACTGCCTGACCGGTTTCTACAAGCCAACCGCAGGCACCATTCTGCTCGACGGCGAGCCGATTCAAGGTCTGGCCGGTCATCAGATCGCCCGCAAAGGCGTGGTGCGGACTTTCCAGAACGTGCGCCTGTTCAAGGAAATGACGGCACTGGAAAACCTGCTGGTTGCACAGCACCGTCACCTGAACACCAATTTCCTGTCCGGCCTGTTCCGCACTCCGGCGTTCCGTCGCAGTGAGCAGGAGGCCATGGAATATGCTGCTCACTGGCTGGAAGCGGTCAACCTCAAGGAGTTCGCCAACCGTACGGCGGGCACCCTCGCCTATGGTCAGCAACGCCGTCTGGAAATCGCCCGCTGCATGATGACCCGTCCGCGCATCCTGATGCTCGACGAGCCGGCTGCAGGTCTGAATCCGAAGGAAACCGAAGACCTCAAGGCTTTGATCGGCGTACTGCGTAACGATCACAACGCGACTGTTCTGTTGATCGAACACGACATGAAGCTGGTGATGAGCATTTCCGACCACATTGTGGTGATCAATCAGGGCACACCGCTGGCTGACGGCACGCCGGCACAGATCCGCGATAATCCTGAAGTGATCAAAGCCTACCTGGGGGAAGCGTAAATGCTGCAATTCGAAAACGTTTCTACCTTCTACGGCAAGATCCAGGCCTTGCACGACGTCAATGTAGACGTGCGCCAGGGCGAGATCGTGACGCTCATCGGTGCCAACGGTGCGGGTAAATCCACGCTGCTGATGACCTTGTGCGGTTCGCCCCGCGCCCACAGCGGCAGCATCCGTTACATGGGTGAAGAACTGGTCGGTCTGGAATCATCGGTGATCATGCGTAAAAGCATCGCCGTGGTCCCGGAAGGTCGTCGCGTGTTTGCGCGTCTGACCGTGGAAGAGAATCTCGCCATGGGCGGCTTCTTCACAGAAAAGGACGACTATCAGGAGCAGATGGACAAAGTCCTGCACCTGTTCCCGCGCCTGAAAGAACGCTTCAACCAACGCGGCGGCACCATGTCCGGCGGCGAACAGCAAATGCTCGCGATCGGCCGTGCGCTGATGAGCAAGCCCAAGCTGCTGTTGCTGGACGAGCCCTCACTGGGTTTGGCGCCGATCATCATTCAGCAGATTTTCGAGATCGTCGAACAACTGCGTCGTGATGGCGTGACGGTGTTTCTGGTCGAGCAAAACGCCAACCAGGCCTTGAAGATCGCCGACCGGGCCTATGTGCTGGAAAACGGTCGTGTGGTGATGCAAGGCACCGGTGAAGAGCTACTGGTTGACCCGAAAGTGCGTGATGCTTATTTGGGCGGTTGATGATTTGCTGCAATAAGAAAACGGCCTTCGGGCCGTTTTTTTATGAGAAATTACCGGATGGCTCAGAGCCTGTGGGAGCGAGGCGCAATCCCGTAGGACCGGCTTTAGCCGGGAGGGCGTCGGAACATTCACCAGACTTCTTTCGCCAGAAATGCCGCTCTCCCGGCTAAAGCCGGTCCTACGAGGTCAAGAGCTAATTCAGGCGGCAGCCCCCTTCAGGTATCCCCCACCCCCAACCGCTCCAGCGCCGCACTGCTGCGCTGAAACCAGCTCAACAGATAATCGGCCAACACCTGCATGCGCTTGGGTAATTCACCTTCATACGGGTGCACCAGAAACAACGGCGAAGTACTGGTCTGATAATCGGGGAACAGCCAGTGCAAGCGACCGTCGTTGATCTCGGCATGCACCATGTACGACGGCAATCGGGCGATCCCGGCACCCACCAGTGCCGCCTTCTTCAATAAACCGTAATGATTACTGGCGAACGTACCGTTGACCTGAACCCTGGTGAGCTCATGGTTCTGGTGATAGAGCCACTCGTTGCGACCGCTGTAATGACTGTTCAGCAGGCAACTGTGCGTAATCAGCTCGTGAGGGCTATTTGGCTGTCCATGAAGTTGTAAATAAGCACTGCTGGCACACGTCAGCTCCTGCATGGCAAGCAACGGCTTGGCGACGAGGCGTTCGTCACTGGCCACATGGGAGCGGATAGCCAGATCAAAACCATCGCGACGCAGGTCACGAAAAGCGTTATTGAGCTCCAGCTCGACCTTAACTTGCGGGTATTGCGCAGAAAACTCCATGAGCAAGCCTTCAAAAAACGTCTCCCCCAAAGACACCGGGGCCGTGACACGTACCTGACCCACCATGTCATCGCGCATCAGCTCAACGATATTGCGCGCCCGCTCCATGCTGGCCAACAACTGCTGCCCTTGCGGCAACAACGCTGCGCCAGCAGAAGTGAGGCTGAGGCTGCGGGTGCTTCGGTGCAGCAGCATCACGCCATAAGCCTGCTCCATCTGGCTGATCCGCTTGGACAGGTAACCTTTGCTGCAACCCAGACGGGCCGCAGCAGCCGTGAAACTTCCCGCGTCGATCAGTACCGCAAAGGCTGCCAGGTCATCAATTTCGCTCACTGTTATTGTTTCCCTATGAGAACCAAAGGTTGCCTATTAGCACGCTTATCGACGGCAAATAGCGACCCTACACTGTCCCTCGACATCCATGAATGAATCTTCGGAGCGACAGCATGAAAATTTTATTGATTGGTGCAAGTGGCACCATTGGCTCGGCCATCGCCCAGGAACTGGCCCAACGTCACGAGATCGTCCGCGCAGGCCGCAAAAGTGGAGAAGAGCAGGTGGATATTAGTGACAGCGCTTCAATCCGAAAACTGTTCGAACGGATAGGCCGATTCGATGCAGTGGTCTGCGCCGCAGGCAATGTGAAGTTCGCGCCGCTGGCCGAAATGACTGAAAGCGACTTCGCTCTGGGCTTGCAGGACAAATTGATGGGCCAGGTCAACCTGCTGCTGATCGGTCGGGAGTTCGCCAACGACGGCGCGTCGTTCACGTTCACTACCGGTGTACTCAGTCACGATCCGATCCGTTCGGGTAGTTCGGCCAGTCTGGTCAATGGTGCCATCGACGCCTTTGTCCGGGCAGCGGCCATAGAGTTGCCACGCGGCATGCGGGTCAACTCGGTCAGCCCTAATGTTCTGGTTGAAGCCATGGACAGCTATGCGCCTTATTTCCGGGGTTTCAAACCGGTGCCCGCAACCGATGTAGCGCTGGCTTACGCAAAAAGTGTCGAGGGCCTGCAGACCGGTCAGACGTATCACGTTGGTTAATGCCTCTTGTGATGGGGCCGCAGGCTGAGTAACGTGGCGGCACATGTCTGGAGACCACTCAATGTTTGCTGTTCGTTCCGCTCTGCTCGTCGCGCTGTTGCCACTGTTCGCTGGCTGCCAGATGCTTGCCTCTCACTCCGGTTCAGACCCCGTCTCGAAGGCTGGCTGGATTCGCATGCAGGGCAATCTGACCGGCGATAGCGGCAAGCTGATGTTCCAGCCGTGTAATGAGCAGCGTCGTTACGTGGTCAAGGACGGCGGCAATACTGGCATCCTGCAGGAAGCGACTTCCCTGGCGGACAGCTCCGGCAAGGTCTTCGCCGACCTGCGCGGTGTGTTCGTCGCCAGTAAAGCGGTCGACAGCGATGGCCAGCTGGACCTGCGTCAGGTGTACCGCGTCGAACGCGCAGGTCAGGCCTGTGAGGACCCCAATTTCAAGCGTCTGACGTTGCACGTCAACGGTAACAAACCGGCGTGGAACGTTAACGTCAGTGGCAAAGGGATGGTTATTGAGCGTCAGGGCAAAGACTCCATTGCCGTGCCGTATGTGGAAGAGCAACTGCCAGATGGGCGGTTCAGCGTCAGCAGTGAGGCCAACGGCAACAAGATGGAGCTCTGGGTTGCGCCACAGCGTTGCGTTGATAGCGTGGATGGCTCGGTGCAGCATTTGACTGCCGAGTTGCGAATCAACGGCGAGACCGCGCGGGGTTGCGGGTATTACGGCGGGTCGCGAGATGATTGATCTCGTTTGAGATCGGCGTCATCTTTATCGTGGCATTTAGTGGTTTTGGGTACATATCCGTTTTTGGGGTAACGGCTGGTATTGGTTGCGCTTTTACAGCGCGTCACTTTTGAACAGCGCAAAAGTAACCAAAACGCTCTTGCCCCACCACTCGGCACCTCGCTGTCGCTCGGTGTACCCGCCCGCAGATCCTGAACCGTGGGCCGCCGCAACGGGCCATCCATGGCCCAATGCGGCTAACCCGGCATCCTTGCCGGGTTGCCCACGCTTCAGAATCTGCGTTCGGCCAGCGTGGTTTAACGGGGCGCCCCAGATCAAAATCAAAAGCGCGGCGGCCTGACAGCCGACCTGGTTGTTTGAGCTTTCCGGTCTTCTGTAGGAGCTGCGGAAGGCTGCGAAGCGGTGTGTCAGATGTCGAATGCGTTGGTTGTGGTGACGTCTCGCGAACAAGTTCGCTCCTACCGGTCAGATGTGAAACCGCTGCTTTTGATCTGCTTTTGATCTGCTTTTGATTTTGATCTTAGGCGCCCCGTTAAACCACGCCGGCCGGAATTCGATATTGCTGCGTGGGGCAAACCGGCAGGGATGCCGGTTTAGCCGCCTCAGGCCATGGATGGCCGGTGGCGGCGGCCCCACGCAGCAATGTCGGATTCCGGGTATGCCGAGCCTAGGCGAGGCACCTAGTGGTGGGGCAAGAGCGTTTTGCTTACTTTTGCGCTCAAAAGTGAGGCGCCGTAAGGGCGCAACCAATATTAGCCGTTACCCAGCAACGGATATGTACGCAAAAATCACGGCATAAATGTGTTCGCCCCCCTAATAGCGTAACCATCAAACTCAAGACAACCCACCACCCCGCCTCCCCCCAATGTGTCTTATAATCCCCGGTTCTTGTAGCGCTGTCGGGCTGATCCTGCGGCCCGGAAACTGGATTTTTTCATGTTACGAATCACCGAACTCAAGCTGCCGATCGACCACCCGGACGAAGACCTGCGTCCCGCCCTCCTGCAGCGCTTGGGCATCGCCAGCGATGAACTGCTGGAATTCACCCTGTTCAAGCGCAGCTACGATGCGCGCAAAAAGTCCTCCGAGCTGTGCTTCATCTACACCATCGATTTCGAAGTGCGGGATGAAGCCGCCCTGCTTTTGCGTCTTGCCGATGATCGTCATCTCAACCCCGCGCCAGACGTCAGCTATAAAGTCGTTGGCCATGCGCCAGAAGGACTGACCGAACGCCCAGTGGTCGTCGGCTTCGGCCCCTGCGGGATTTTCGCGGGGCTGCTGCTGGCACAGATGGGCTTCAAACCGATCATCCTTGAGCGCGGCAAGGAAGTCCGTCAGCGCACCAAAGATACCTGGGGCCTGTGGCGCAAGAACGTGCTGAACCCCGAGTCCAACGTGCAGTTTGGCGAAGGCGGCGCCGGGACCTTCTCCGACGGCAAGCTCTACAGCCAGATCAAGGACCCGAAATTTCACGGTCGCAAGGTCCTGCACGAGTTCGTCAAAGCTGGCGCACCTGAGGAAATTCTCTACGTCAGCAAACCCCACATCGGTACATTCCGGCTGACTGGCGTCGTGGAAAACATGCGTCACCAGATCGAAGCGCTGGGCGGTGAAGTGCGCTTCGAGCAACGCGTGACCGACGTGCTGATCGACAACGGCCAACTGCAGGGTGTGGTGCTCGACGGTGGCGAGCGTATCGACTCCCGGCACGTGATCATGGCCTTGGGGCACAGCGCTCGTGACACATTCAGGATGCTCCACAGCCGTGGCGTTTACATGGAAGCCAAGCCGTTTTCCGTGGGCTTCCGCATTGAACACCCACAATCGCTGATCGACCGCGCTCGCCTGGGCAAGTACGCCGGGCATCCAAAACTGGGGGCGGCCGATTACAAGCTGGTTCACCACGCCAAAAACGGTCGTTCGGTGTACAGCTTCTGCATGTGCCCGGGCGGTACGGTGGTGGCCGCGACGTCTGAACCCAATCGCGTCGTCACCAACGGCATGAGCCAGTACTCACGTAACGAACGCAATGCCAACTCAGGCATCGTGGTCGGTATTACCCCCGAAGATTATCCGGGCAGCCCACTGGCGGGCATCGAACTGCAAGAGCGTCTTGAATCCCACGCCTATGTGCTGGGCGGAAGCACTTATGAAGCGCCTGCGCAGTTGGTTGGTGATTTCATTGCAGGCAAAACATCGCAGGCACTCGGTAGCGTAGAGCCATCCTACAAGCCGGGCGTCAAGCTGGTGGACCTGGCAGACGCCCTGCCCGCTTATGCCATCGAAGCCATTCGTGAAGCACTGCCAGCGTTCGATAAGCAGATCAAAGGTTTTGCCCTGCATGACGCCGTACTGACCGGGATCGAAACCCGTACTTCTGCGCCATTGCGTATCACCCGAAACGAAAGCATGCAAAGCCTGAACGTCAAAGGCCTGTTTCCAGCCGGTGAAGGTGCAGGTTACGCCGGAGGCATCTTGTCAGCCGGGGTTGATGGCATTCGAATCGCTGAGGCTTTAGCAAGAAGCATCTTGGGTATCGAAGTCTGATCCAAGTGAGATTTCAGAAGATTCCCACACCACAAAAAGAATCTTCCTACCACCAAAAACGCACTAACTGACAGACTCGGAAACACTCTAAATCGGTCATTCCGCTTAGAACAAAAACGAATATAACTTTTGTTTTAACGACGGGAAGTCCGGGTTAGGGTGTCGCTCCTTTTTGTTGGATGGGAGCGCAAACCTTGCCTCTGCGTATTACTGTCACTCGTTTTTTCCAGCTTGAAGCGGCGGGTGGTCTGTTATTGATCGCCGCCGCTGCGTTGGCGCTGCTCATCAATAACTCGCCGCTGTCGTGGATGTATAACGCGTTCCTCGACACCCCCGTTGTGGCGCAGATCGGCGCTGTAAAAATCGCCAAGCCGCTATTGCTGTGGATCAATGACGGGATGATGGCGCTGTTCTTTCTGCTGATAGGCCTGGAGGTTAAACGGGAAGTTCTGGAGGGCCATCTTTCACGCCCCTCGCAGATCATTCTTCCGGGCACGGCGGCCATTGGCGGCATGGTGATTCCGGCGCTGGTGTTCTGGGCGCTGAACAAAGGCGATGCGGCGGCGATGAATGGCTGGGCTATTCCCATGGCCACCGACATTGCCTTCGCGCTGGGCGTGCTGGCGTTGCTGGGCAAGCGAGTCCCGGTGTCGCTCAAGCTGTTTCTGATGACGCTGGCGATCATCGATGACCTCGGCGCGATCATCGTCATCGCGCTGTTCTATTCAGGCGAACTGTCGAACCTGTCGCTGATCCTGGCGGGCTCTTCGATCGTGGCGTTGATTGCGATGAACAGGTTAGGCGTACGTAAGCTGGGCCCTTATCTGCTGATCGGTTTGCTGCTTTGGGTATGCGTACTCAAAAGCGGTGTGCATGCGACGCTCGCGGGCGTGGTGTTGGCGTTCTGTATTCCTTTGCGCACAGTTGACCACGACTCATCACCACTGCTGACCCTGGAACACGCGCTGCATCCTTGGGTCGCTTACGGCATTCTGCCGCTATTCGCCTTTGCCAACGCTGGCGTCTCCCTGAGTGGCGTGACACTGGAAAGCTTCACCCATCATGTGCCAATGGGCATCGCAGCTGGCTTGCTGCTGGGCAAGACTGTTGGCGTGTTTGGTCTCACCTGGCTTGCGATCAGGATCGGTATCGCCAAACTCCCCAGCGGAGCCAACTGGGGTCAGGTGCTGGGTGTCTCGATTCTCTGCGGGATTGGTTTCACCATGAGCCTGTTCGTCGGCTCGCTGGCGTATGTGCCATGCAGTAGCGAATACGCGGGCGTGGATCGCATGGGGATTCTGACCGGTTCGATACTCGCGGCCTTTATCGGTTATGCCGTCATGGCAGTCAGCAGTCGGAAAAATCCAGTCCGTTGAATTGAAATTAATCTTTTGTAGGAGCTGCCGAAGGCTGCGATAGCGGTATGTCAGGATGAACGCATCGCAGCCTTCGGCAGCTCCTACAGGGAAAGCATTTGCTGCGCGACACAGGAAACAGCGTGACGCCAAAGTCACCAACGATCACCCACAAAAAACCCGATCACCAGGATCGGGTTTTTATGTTTCAAGACGCTACTGAAACGGTGCAGTCACTCAATGAGAGACGCGGCTGGTACCGTTGACGGTCATGATGCGAACGCGCTCGCCCACCCGGAAAATCTCGTTTTCCTGAACTTGCTGCACGTAAGCACGCATAGAGCCATCGTCTTCACGCACAGTGATTTCAACGCCCTGGGTACGGGTCAGACCTTCTTCAGTGGCAGAACCCAGCAAGCCACCCGCTACCGCACCGATAACGGCCATGACGATGCTGCCACGGCCACCACCGATTGCACTGCCGCCTACGCCACCGACGACCGCGCCAGCACCCGCGCCGATTGGCGTCTTGCTGCCTTCGATCTTGACCGGACGCAGAGATTCGATGGTGCCCAGGCGAACGGTCTGCACTGTCCGCGCTTCGTCACGGGAATAAGAGTCGCCAGTCAGGTTCGACATGCAGCCAGTGAGGGTCATGGCCAAAGCAGTGAACGTGGCAACCAGCAGAACAGACTTACGCATAAAGGTATCTCCAGAGGAACATGCAGCCATTAGACTCTGCGCTGTGAGCGCTGTCACGTGCCGCGCCTCGTTAATTTATTTTCATTCAGGCGGTATACAGCACCGGCTGCCATAACTCTAGGACGAGTTGGCCGCTGAATAATTCAAACAAACCGATGGGTTAACAGGCGGCTAAGGAGCCAGACGCTCGCGCGTCCACTGTGTGTCCACAAGGCGATAATTCAGACGGTCGTGCAGACGACTTGGACGGCCTTGCCAGAACTCGATGCGCTCAGGCAGCAGACGGTAACCACCCCAGTGATCAGGGCAATGCGGCTGGATGTCCATGAAGCGTTGCTCGGTGGCTTTAATCATCCCTTCAAGCTCGGAGCGATCGGCGATAACCCGACTTTGAGGTGAAGCCCAGGCCCCAAGACGGCTACCCAAAGGACGCACCTGAAAATAGGCGTCGGACTCTTCGGGAGTGACTTTCACCACTTGCCCCTCAATCCGTACCTGACGCTCCAGCGTCGGCCAGAAGAACGTCATCGCCGCGAACGGACGTGCTGCCAGTTGCTGCCCTTTGGCGCTGTCGTAGTTGGTGAAGAACGTGAAGCCTTCAGCGTCCAGGCCCTTGAGCAACAGAATGCGGCAATGTGGACGGCCTTGATCATCAACCGTCGCCAGCGTCATCGCATTGGCCTCAACAGGTGCCTGCTCGGTTTTGACCGCCTCGGCAAACCATTGATGAAAGAGCGCGAACGGCTCATCGGGCGCCTGCGCTTCAGTCAAACCATCGCGGGCATAGTCACGGCGCATGTCGGCCAGAGACTGGGTCATGACGTCTTTCCTTGATTGAAAAACAACGTCGCAGACTCGCGCATTCAGGCGCGAGTCTGCGAGTGTTTTAGTTGCTGGCCTGATCGGTAGCCGCAGGTTTCTTCTTCACTGCGGCCTTGGCAGGAGCAGCCTTGGCGGGCGTCGCCTTTTTCGCCGGAGCGGCTTTCTTGGCAGAAGGCTTGCTCGCACCAGCTTTCTTGGCCGGTGCTGCTTTGGCTGGCGCAGGAGCAACGGCTGGCGCTGGTTTGACGTCTTGAGCAGCAACCATGGTCGGCGCTGGCGGCAAGGCGTATTTGCTCATCAGCGCGAGCATGGTGTTTTCCGGCGTCATGACGATTTCCACACGACGGTTCAGCTTGCGACCTTCAGCGCTGTCATTGGCCGCACGGGGCATGACGGCGCCCATGCCACGCAGGCTCAGGCGATTACGCTCCAGACCACTGAGGCGGAAAATAGCCGCAACCGACTGGGCGCGTTCCTGGCTGATTTTCTGATTCGCCGGGGCTGCGCCGGTGGTGTCCGCGTGACCCAATACCAGAACAGCGGTTTTCGGATCAGCTTCAACCAGTTTGGCCAGACGCGTGATCGGGCCCAGTGTCACTGGCAGCAACATGGCCGGACGATCAGGGTTGAACGAGCTGTCTACAGGGGCAGTGATCACCAGAACATCTTCACGACGCTCAAGTTCGAACGGGCTGTCCTTGATGGCCAGGCGCAGGCGTGGCTCGTAGTCATCCAGCCAGGCCTGAGTCACTTTAGGATCAACCTTGGGCACTGCCTTGGCTTCTTCTTTCTTGTCGCCGCCGAACGGCCACCACCACTTGCTATCGGTTTCACTCTTGGCAATCAGCGGCGGCACGCTCTTGTCCGCTGGTTTGGCGGCGGGTGCTGCAGCCACTTCAGCTTTTGGCTCGGCACTGTCACTGGATGCGAACGGCCAGTACCAATGAGTGCCGCTCTCGGCCTTGGCTACTGGAGCAGCAGGCTTGGCAGCAGCAGTCGGAGCAGCGGCAGGAGCTTTTTCCGGGGATTTGACAGGTGCTGCGTCGGCAACCTTGTCAGAGCCGAACGACCACCAGCTGTTGCCAGCGTCAGCGGAATCATTTTTTGGCGTTTGCGCACAGCCGGTTACGGCGAGGCAAAGGGCGATTGCGAGGCTTTTATTGGATGACATGGATGACCCACAAAAAGTAGTAAACAGACAATGAACTTGGCAGTGCCCATATAACACGCATAAACGGGCAGTTGGAAAAGGAAACCGTCGCACGGTTCCTGTTCGGGGGTATTAACTGACAGTCGGTATTAAACAAGCACTTATGACGACAACTTAGCGCAAACACTCACCTAGCACTCGCACCAGATTCTGTGCTCGCGGATCCATCAATACATAGGGGCCGAGGGTGTTGGTGACGAAGCCGAATGCAACGTCGCGATCAGGGTCAGCAAAGCCGATCGACCCGCCAGCGCCAGGATGACCGAATGCTTTCGGGCCCAGACCGTAGGTAGCGTTGGGCACATCGGGCTGATCAAGCATGCAGCCCAGACCGAAGCGGGTCTGGGTCAACAGCGTTTTGTCCTGGCCTAGGCTGTGTTCGCGAGTCAGTTCGTTGAGCAGCTCAGGTTCCAGCAAGCTGCCATCCAGCAGACCGTTGTAGAACCCGGCCAGACTGCGGGCATTGCCGTGTCCATTGGCAGCGGGTTGCTGCATGCGCCGCCACTCGGGCTTGTTGGTGCTGGTCATGATCGACGGAGGATTGGTAAACGCCCTCGCCGTCATCGAATTGGGCTCGCGCATGGTGGTTTGCAGCAGGCGCTGGGCAGACTCATCACCCGCATTACCTTTACTGCGAGCGATGTGCGCAACGCGATGAAACTCTTCATCAGGCAGGCCGACATGGAAATCCAGCCCCAGCGGGCGAGAAATGCGTGCAGCGATGGCCTCTCCCGGCCCGCGCCCGTCAGCACGGCGCAGCATTTCGCCCACCAGCCAACCGTAAGTGATCGCGGCATAGCCATGGCCTTGACCGGGCGTCCACCAAGGCTCTTCTGCGGCCAGCGCTTCGGTCATCGCGGCCCAGTCATAAAGTGCTTCAGCGGGGAGCATTTCGCGCAGAGCAGGAAGACCGGCCTGATGACACAACAATTGGCGCAGGGTAACTGCGCCCTTGCCTGCCTCTGCGAATTCAGGCCACAGGCGGGAAACAGGCTCGTCGAGCTTCAGCTTGCCTTCACCGACCAGTTGCAGGGCAGTGACGGCGGCGAAGGTTTTGGTGCAGGAAAACAGGTTGGCGATGGTATCGGTGTGCCAGGCCTCGGCCCCGTCCTTGTCGGCCGTGCCAGCCCAGACGTCAATGACGGTTTCACCGCCAATTTGAATGCACAGCGCTGCGCCGCGCTCCTGGGTATCGTCGAAGAGCGCCGCAAACGCTTCGCGCACTGCCTCGAACTTAAGCTCGAAATGACCCTGAATCTGCACCCGCTGGCTCCTGAATTGGCTGATGAAAAAGTGGCGTGCATTGTTTCAGCGATTGAGGTGTTTGTGAACAGACGCGGATCACCACCCAAGGACTTGATGGCCCCCTGACCGGTAGGAGCGAACTTGTTCGCGAAGCGTTGGCACAAACGACAAACAAGCATCGCCTGCCAAACCGCCTCGCGAACAAGTTCGCTCCTACCAGGGGTTGCGCCCTTCAGGAGTGATCAAAAAATCGCGAACAGACGCGGATCACCACCCAAGGACTTGATGGCCCTGACCGGTAGGAGCGAACTTGTTCGCGAAGCGTTGGCACAAACGACAAACAAGCATCGCCTGCCAAACCGCCTCGCGAACAAGTTCGCTCCTACCAGGGGTTGCGCCCTTCAGGAGTGATCAAAAAATCGCGAACAGACGCGGATCACCACCCAAGGACTTGATGGCCCTGACCGGTAGGAGCGAACTTGTTCGCGAAGCGTTGGCACAAACGACAAACAGGCAGCGCCTGCCAAACAGCCTCGCGAACAAGTTCGCTCCTACCAGGGGTTGCGCCCTTCAGGAGTGATCAAAAAGTCGCGAGCAGACGCGGGTCACCACCCAAGGACTTGATGGCCCTGACCGGTAGGAGCGAACTTGTTCGCGAAGCGTTGGCACAAACGACAAACAAGCATCGCCTGCCAAACCGCCTCGCGAACAAGTTCGCTCCTACCAGGGGTTGCGCCCTTCAGGAGTGATCAAAAAAGTCGCGAGCAGACGCGGGTCACCACCCAAGGACTTGATGGCCCCTGACCGGTAGGAGCGAACTTGTTCGCGAAGCGTTGGCACAAACGACAAACAGGCAGCGCCTGCCAAACAGCATCGCGAACAAGTTCGCTCCTACCAGGGGTTGCGCCCTTCAGGAGTGATCAAAAAATCGCGAACAGACGCGGTTCACCACCCAAGGACTTGATGGCCCTGACCGGTAGGAGCGAACTTGTTCGCGAAGCGTTGGCACAAACGACAAACAAGCATCGCCTGCCAAACAGCATCGCGAACAAGTTCGCTCCTACCAGGGGTTGCGCCCTTCAGGAGTGATCAAAAAGTCGCGAGCAGACGCGGGTCACCACCCAAGGACTTGATGGCCCTGACCGGTAGGAGCGAACTTGTTCGCGAAGCGTTGGCACAAACGACAAACAGGCAGCGCCTGCCAAACAGCATCGCGAACAAGTTCGCTCCTACCGGGTTTGCATCCTTCAGGAAATTTCGCGCCTGAACGGCGGCAGCGCATTCAGGATCGCCTTGCCGTAACGCTGGGTTACCACTCGCCGATCCAGCAGCGTGATGGTTCCGCGGTCCTCCTCGGTACGCAGCAAGCGACCGCAAGCCTGCACCAGCCGCAATGAAGCATCCGGCACGGCAATTTCCATGAACGGGTTGCCACCCCGCGCCTCGATCCACTCGGCCAGAGCCGCCTCGACAGGATCGTCCGGCACGGCAAAAGGAATCTTGGCAATCACCACGTGCTCGCAATACGCGCCCGGCAAATCGACACCTTCGGCGAAGCTTGCCAGCCCGAACAGCACGCTGGAGTCACCACCATCGACCCGGGCCTTGTGTTTGTTGAGCGTCTCCTGCTTGGACAGGTTGCCTTGGATGAACACCTGCTTGCGCCAGTCGCGCTCCAGCCCATCGAAAACGTCCTGCATCTGTTTACGCGATGAGAACAGCACCAGGGTGCCCCGCGAGCCTTCGACCAGCCCCGGCAACTCGCGAATGATCGCAGCGGTGTGCGCCACAGAATCACGTGGGTCGGCTTTCAGATCCGGCACGCGCAACACCCCGGCGTCGGCGTGATGAAACGGACTGGGCACGACCGCCGTCACAGCCACCTTGGGCAGACCGGCACGCATTCGGAAGCGGTCGAACTTGCCCAGGGCAGTCAGCGTCGCGGAGGTCACCAACGCGCCATAAGCAACGTTCCACAGATTGCGACGGAGCATCTCGGCCGCCAGGATCGGGCTGGCGTTGACTTCGATATCAAACAACGCACCGCTGTCGGCCAGGGTCAGCCAGCGCGCCATGGGCGGGCTGTCTTCCGGGTCTTCAGCGGTGAAGGCCGTCCATAATTCCCAGTTGCCATGGGCCCGGGCCAGCAGGCTACCAAACAGCGGATACCATTCTTCGGCCTGATGGCTGGCAATGCCGATATTCACTTCACCATCCATGCCTTCCTTGAGCAGGTCGGCCAGACGGGTGAACAGGTCATCAAGACGGGCAAAGCCTTTCTTCAACTCGATGCCCATTTCACGAATGTGTTCCGGCACCACGCCACCAATAAAACGGTGGCGCGGGCGCTCTCGCCCTTGCATGTCCTCACCGGCGCGGAAATCAGCCAGTTGCTCGCAAGCGCTGAACATGAATTGCTGCTGCGCTTTGATCTCCCGGGCCAGCTCCGGCACCTGCTCGATCAACTTGCCCAGATCGCCCGGCAGCGGATTTTGCGCCAGCAGCTTGGCGAGGTTCTTGGCAGTCTGCTCCAGCCAGTCAGCCGTGGAACGAAGCCGCGTGTAATGTGCGAAATGGCCGATCGCTTTGTCAGGCAAGTGGTGCCCTTCGTCGAACACATACAAAGTGTCACGTGGGTCGGGCAATACCGCACCGCCCCCCAAGGCCAGATCCGCCAGCACCATGTCGTGGTTCGTCACGATCACGTCGACTTTTCCCATACCCTCGCGAGCTTTATAGAAGGCGCATTGTTGAAAGTTCGGACAATGGCGATTTGTGCACTGGCTGTGATCAGTGGTCAGACGCGCCCAATCCTGATCTTCCAGCGCCTGCGGCCAGCTGTCCCTGTCGCCGTCCCATTTATTCCCGGCGAGCTTTTCGATCATGCTCGTGAACAGTTTCTGACTGGCCTCATCGACCTCGATCTTGAAGCCTTCTTCTTCGAAAAGCTGTGCAGTGGCGTTGGTCGCGTCGCCTTCCTGCAACAACATGTCGAGCTTGGACAGGCACATGTAGCGGCCACGCCCCTTGGCCAGCGAGAACGTAAAGTTCAGGCCGCTGTTGCGCATCAGGTCGGGCAGGTCCTTGTGGACGATCTGCTCTTGCAGCGCGACGGTCGCGGTGGCGATCACCAGACGCTTGCCCGCCAGCTTGGCGGTGGGGATTGCCGCGATGGCATAAGCGACAGTCTTGCCAGTACCGGTGCCCGCTTCAACCGCCACGACCGCGGGGTCGCTGGTGCGTCGGCCCTCTTCATCGGTATCGATATCGCCCAGTACTTTGGCGACCTCGGCGATCATCAAACGCTGGCCATAGCGCGGCTTGAGGCTCTTGGCTTCGAGGAAACGCGAGTAGGCGCCCTGAATCTGGGATTTGAGTTCGTTGCTGATCATGGGTTTTGTTGGCTCGGGCGCTACAGGCATCGGTAAAAATTAAAGCGTAAAACGCTGGATATATCTTCAGTAGTTCCAGCAGGCGGCTATCATACCCCGCAAATTCCATCCGCGCAGAACGGAGTACCTGATGACACCCTTTTCCCTCGTCTACACCCTGCATGTTTTGGCCGCGCTGGTCTGGGTTGGCGGCATGTTTTTCGCCTGGATGGTCCTGCGACCAGCGGTCGTCAGCGCATTACAGGGTCCGGCCCGCCTGAAATTGTGGCTGGAAGTGTTTCCGCGATTTTTTGTCTGGGTCTGGGCAGTCGTGGTGGTCTTGCCCATTACCGGGGTCGGCATGATCCAGCTGCAGTTCGTCAGCTTCGAGACCGCGCCGCGCTATGTGCAGGTGATGATGGGGTTATACGTGGTGATGACCGCGCTGTTCATCCGCATTCAGTCACTGCAACTGCCCGAACTGCGGCGTGCGGTTGAAGCCGAACAATGGGCTGAGGGTGCAGCGGCGCTGGGCCGGATTCGACGGTTGGTGGGTATCAACTTGCTGGTCGGCCTCGCGGTCGTGGCGATTGCAGCGGCCCGGCCTGGCTTCTGAATAAACTCCGGAACCTGTAGGAGCGCGCTTGCCCGCGATTCGGTCTGTCAGTCGGTGGATATATCGCCTGTGCTGACGCAATCGCGGGCAAGCGCGCTCCTACGGGTAACGAAGCATTCCAGATCAGATAGCTGTAGTTGGCTCCAACAAGGTCTAGCGGTTGTCGCGCGGGACGTTACAACCGCTGCAACGTCAACGCACCAGCAGGTCCAGCCGCACCCGGCTGACCCGCGTCACCGGCGCGTCCGGCCTTGCCGCCATCCGCCCGATACACGAAGCAACCTTTGGATGCGCCACCTTTACCCGGCTTGCCGCCGGCACCGGCCAAACCACCGGCTCCGCCCTGAACGTCCACCTTGATGCGCTCAACCGGAAAGTCCCGCGGCAGTTCAAGACGCACCTGCGCACCGGCCGCGCCGTCGTGGCCATTGCCGCCGTTATCGCCGTTGTAACCGCGTCCAGCGCTGCCCACTACACACCCCGGCGCTTGACCATTTGCTCCATCCAGGCCGACATATCCCGGCGAACCGGCACCGCCCCGGGCATCGACGAATAGTTCTTCGCCCTGCAAATGCTCGACGCGCAAGTTCAGGTTACGACCCGGTAATGGAGGCTTTTCATAAGTACCCGGTGCGCCGCGAGCAGTAATCTGGCTGCCCGTGCCCAGCTCACCCTGGCGGACCACCAGATTGAGCGCCTGGCTGCTGGGTACAATGGCGATGCGCGCTTCGTGGCCCAACACCAGTTGATCGACTTTCACCTCAGTCAGCCCGGACGGAATCAGCAAGGTGCCGTAATCCGCCACTTCCAGGCGCTCAAGTTGCAACACGCTGGTCTGGCTTGGCAGACGCATCAGTGAATGCGATTCGACAGTGATGGTCTGAGCCATGGCCCAAGGGCTGCAAAAGGCAGCCAGCAAACAAAGCTTACGCATGAGCGGCCTCCTGGGCTTTTTTCGGGAGAGACTTAATGTGGAAGATGCCAAACAGAAGAATACGCAGCCGGTCGCGCCAGGGACGTGGACGTCCGCGCAAGCTGCCATTGAACAGCAACAGCTCAGCGACATGAATCAGCGCCAGAAGGCCGCCCGCAAGCTTGATCAGAGGATCAAACGGCGTCGGCAGCGCCACCATCAAACTGAACAAAACCACCAGCCAGAACGCTGCGGTCAACAGTTTCCCCAATCCCCAAAACACCTTCATTGCCAGAGCCTGTCCGTAATTGTCATGTCTGCAAACGCTTATCGTTGCGAGAAAATTCTGCGCGCACAGTAAACGCCTGCGAGGTGAAATATGCCAGCGCACGACCGAAATTTAATCTGACACGGGTATCGGCTGAATCGGCACTGGCCCGGCACGCATGCCGGGCCAGTGCTTGGAGGTGCTGCGTTAACGGTTGATCTGAATCTCGACACGACGGTTCAGGGAGCGACCACTGGCAGTCGAGTTGTCGGCAACCGGACGCGCTTCGCCGTCACCTTCAACAGAAACAAATGCACTGCGTGGAATCCCGGTACTTACCAGGTAGTCAGTCACCGACATGGCACGTTTCTGGGAGAGCTTCTGGTTGTAAGTGTCACTGCCGACACTGTCGGTGTGACCGCTGACACGCAGTTGTGCGCTGGGTGCTTCGCGTTTCAGACGGGTAGAGATGAGATCGAGCTTGGATTTGTCAGCAGCAGTCAGGCGCGCAGAGTCGAACTCGAACAGCACGTCATTGATGACAATGACCTCCTCCTTGACGACCACCACCTCTTCAACGACTACGGGTGGAGCTGGCGGCGCCAACGGGCAACCGGTCGCGTCTACGGCAACACCTTTTGGTGTATCCGGGCATTTGTCGACGCTGTTTTTCACGCCATCGCCGTCATCGTCGCCATCACCATGAACCCAGCAATACGCGCCAGCCATAATACCCACCGCGCCCCCCAGACCGGCTGATACGGCTGCGCTCTGAAATGCTCCCGCCGCCGCACCCGCCACGCCGCCGCCCAATGCGCAGAGTGGCCAGTCAGTCTTCTGCAGGCCCGCACAACCGGTTAAAACGCTGGTAACCAAAATCAGAGGTAATGCTGTCCGGATTATTCTCATTAGTTTTCTCCCAAGGTTCGGCCCAATCCGCCGCTCATGGAGTAAAGACAGCAAAGTGCCAGCCCGCCACTTTTAGCCTTGTTTTATTGGGGTTTCAGGCCTTCTGGAGCGATATACCTCTCGGTAGGAGCCAACTTGTTGGCGAGGCGGTGTATCAGTCCCACCGCCTCGCCAACAAGTTGGCTCCTACCGAGGCTATGTGAACTCCAGGGCTAGGCCCACGCCTCGCCACAGGCTAGTCTTGCAGGTCATAAAGAGGATTTCTGATGAGCGAAGGCTTTTCCACGCGCACACCGCAACAGGCTCTGGCCGCCCTGCTCGACCTGCAGGCTCCCAAACGTTTGCTGTTGATCGGCGCCGAAGCGTTCCCTGCGTTACAGGCATTTCAGGAAGCCCATCCCGACACTCGACTGGCCCACGCCAAACCGGGCGTTCTGCCGCCCGAACTGGCCGCGCAACGCTTTGACCTGGCCTTGGTGGTCGATTGCCTCGAACACATTACCAAGCGCGAGGGGCTGGAACTGCTCGGCGGCATCCGCAACCTGAACGCCAGCCGCATTGCCGTACTGGCTGACCTGCAAGCCTGCGGCTGGAAAGACACAGACTTCTATTCACTGGCGCTGCAGGCCAGTGAACGCTTCACCCGCGATGAACAGGTGCTGACGCTGTACACCTACGATCTACGCGAATACAAACAAGTACCCGATTGGCTCAACGCACGGTTCTGGGCCAATCCGGAAAACTTCGGCAAATACTGGTGGTGAGCTATGAATAGCGCGATTTGCCCCTGCGGAAGTGGGGATCTGCTGGCAGCCTGTTGCGGACCGTTCCACGCTGGCCAGCCTACGCCTTGCGCGGAAAAACTGATGCGTTCACGTTACAGCGCCTACGTGCTTGGCCTGATTGATTACCTGGTCGACACCACGCTGCCGGTGCAGAAAGCCGGGCTGGATCGCGAGTCGATCAGTCAGTGGAGCCTGCAAAGCACCTGGCTGGGTCTGGAAGTGGAAAGCTCGGAAGTATTCGGCGGTAAACCTGAACATGCTTTCGTCACCTTCACCGCCCGCTGGCATGACGGCAGCGGTGAACACAGCCACCGGGAACGTTCTTCTTTTGTACAGAATCAGGGCCGCTGGTATTTCATCGATCCCAACGCAGGGCTCAAGGCCGGGCGTAACGATGCATGCCCATGCGGCAGTGAACAGAAGTACAAAAAGTGCTGCGCCAGCTACGTGAGTTAAAAGGCTTTGCGCTTCACACGAGCTTCAAGTGTGAAGTGTCCGGAACAGGCCCGGCGTGCGTGTTCGGTAGCTGACCCAGCTCGCTTCCAGTCGGTGCGAGACTGAACTGCGAAAAATCCACGGATGGCGCAGGCGTTGCAGGCTTTTGATCCTGCAGGTCGCTGCCCACCTCGCACACTTCAAGATCAGGAGCATCGACGCCGACAAAGGCCGCCATGTACACATCTCTGGGAGTAACTTCTAGTCGGCCGGGCTGTGCAGATGGCCTGGCAACGGCATCTGTCTCAGCCTTTAGCGTTTGCATTTCCAGAACTTCGACCAGCGCCCCGGCACGCTCCAGGGTCGAGCGATACTTTTCGGCAGCCTCACTGTCGAGATTGTTTTTCAGCACCAGTCGACGCCCACTGAACAGCAACTCCAGCCGTTGTGCGTCGCTTTGAAACAACTTGCCGAGGTTGGCCTGGACCTTGTCCAATTGGGCACCAGGGACCAATTGGCCACTGAATATAATTTCATACAGATTCATTGGTCATACTCTGGGTGCACGTGCGAGAAGTATGCCGCAGCTTCATCAAAAAGGAATGGGCAGTCGCTTTGTCAAACAATGGCTTCACATGGAGCATCCACATGTTTTCACAGGCGCATGTCATACGAGTCCTGGGCGTTGGCCTGTTGCTGTCGCTGCTGAACGGTTGTTCATCCGTACGCGTCAGCGACTATCAGGAGCCTGAGGTACACCTGCTCAAAGTGGAGGTGGTCAAGGCCAGGCTACTGCAGCAGGACTTCAAGTTGCGCTTTCGCGTCGACAACCCGAATGATCGCAGCATGCTGGTGCGCAGCCTGCGCTACAAAATCATGCTCAATGACGTTGTGCTGGCAGAAGGCGAGTCAACCGACTGGTTCGTGGTCGATGCCCAGAGCCGCCGGAATTTCGTGGTGCCGATCCGGACCAACCTCTGGAAGGACTTGAAGCAGATCGCGAAAATGCTGAAAAAAACCGACCAGCCGATCCATTACCGGCTCGAAGGCAAACTCAAGACCGGCTTTTTGTTTCGGCATAACGTGCGTATTGGACGCAACGGCGAGATAATGCCCGGCAATTTTATTCCGGAGTAACCCGATGAACCAGCAAGCCCATGTGCATGGCCCCGATTGCAACCACGATCACGACGACCATGCCCATCACGACCACCAACATGGCCATGTCCATGGTCCGAACTGCGGCCATGCTCATCAGGAGCCGGTGCGTAACGCTTTGAAGGACGTTGGTCGCAACGATCCTTGCCCATGCGGCAGCGACAAGAAATTCAAGAAGTGCCACGGCGCGTAAGCTGACGTGAAACTCGAACGGCCTGCATTGCAGGCCGTTTTCATTTGTGTGGCCGGGCCCTGAGGGAGTAAAACTTGCAGTCCGCGCCATCCAACAGGAGTTTTTGATGATCGACCTGCATTACTGGACCACACCCAACGGCCACAAAGTGTCGATGTTCCTTGAGGAAGCCGGTCTGCCGTACAAGGTCTTCCCGGTCAATATCGGCCAGAACGATCAGTTCAAACCCGAATTCCTGAAAATCTCCCCGAATAACCGTATCCCGGCCATCGTCGATCACGAGCCTGCCGATGGCGGTGAACCGATCAGCCTGTTTGAGTCCGGTGCGATCCTGCTGTATCTGGCAGAAAAGACCGGTCAGTTCATCCCGAAAGACCTGCGCGGAAGGCAAGAAGCGTTGCAGTGGCTGTTCTGGCAAATGGGCGGACTGGGGCCGATGGCGGGTCAGAATCATCACTTCAGGCGCGCCGCCGAAGAAAAGATTCCCTACGCGATCAAGCGCTATGCCGATGAAACCGCGCGGTTGTATGGCGTGCTGGACAGGCGCCTGGCCGATCGCGAGTTCGTCGCAGGCAGTGAATACAGCATCGCCGACATGGCGATCTACCCGTGGATCGCACGGCATACCTGGCAAGAGCTGAACCTGAACGACTTCCCGCACATCAAGCGCTGGTTCGATGCAATCAGTGAGCGCGAGGCGACCCAGCGGGCGTATGCGCTGGTTGATCAGGTGAATCCACAGATCTGAGCCTCGCGAACAAGTTTGCTCTCATCAAAAACAGCAAAATACTGGATTGAAATGCGTTTTCTGTAGGAGCTGCCGAAGGCTGCAAAGCACTTCTCCTGTTACACCGCGATCGCAGCTTTCGGCAGCTCCAGGTCCTATGTTTGCTTCGGCGTCAGCGACGCGGGCGGCTCCTACCGAGCAGAGCCGTCACGCGGTCCAGGTAGGAGGCAACTTGTTGGCAAGACGGTCAACCTGACACTGCCTCGTCCCCCGAGACTCCAAGTCCCGGTTGCTCACACAGCTGCAAATAGCCTCACGAGCTTTGAAAAATCCTGAAATAAACTCCCTCCCCCCGCTTGCGCAGTGCCTGCTCGCTCTCTAACGTAGCGCCTTTTATACGTTAAGCCCCCGCAGGAGTTTCGCCATGGCCTCACCAGCCCGTTCCAACGTTGTAAACCGGTTCGGTGCTGCCGCCGCTACGGTGGGTTTGTTGAGTCTTGCTGGCTGCCAATTGGGCGGGGGCCAAGGCGACTCACTGCTGCCTGCTTCCGGTACCGTTGCGGTCAAAGGCCTGGCTCAGAACGTATCTCTACGGCGAACCAACCTCGGTATGCCGCTGATTGAAAGCAGCACCTTTCACGATGCGCTGTTCACCCTGGGTTACGTGCACGCCAGCGACCGCATCACGCAAATGCTGAGCATGCGCCTGCTGGCCCAGGGTCGGCTGTCGGAAATGGCCGGGCCTGGCGCACTGGATATCGACCGCTTGATGCGCGCAGCGAATCTGAAAAAGAGCGCCAGCGAGCTGTACAACGCGTCCACCCCGCGCCTGCAACGCTTCTTTGAAGTGTATGCCCGTGGCGTCAACGCTTACCTGTTCCGCTACCGTGACAATCTGCCTGCGGATCTGGCCAGCTCTGGCTATCGCCCGGATTACTGGAAGCCCGAGGACTCGGCGCTGATCTTCAGCCTGCTTAACTTCAGCCAGTCGGCAAACCTTCAGGAAGAACTGTCCTCATTGCTGCTGGCGCAAAAAGTCGGCACCGACAAGCTGGCCTGGCTGGTCCCGACCTACCCGGACGAAGAACTGCCGTTCTCCGAAGCCGACAAGCTCAAAGGCCTGAACCTTGGCGGACAGGTGTCAGGCCTGAGCGATCTGAATAAAGTCGCCCAGCAACTGACCGACCTGAACATGCTGGGCATTGCTGCCTCCAGCAACTGGGCGATTGCGCCGCAACGCAGCCGTACCGGCAAAAGCTTGCTGGCCAACGACGTGCAATTGCCTGCCGGGCTGAATTCCGCGTGGAGCTTCGTGCAGATCCGCGCCCCGAAATATCAGGCCGCTGGCGCGACAATCGCCGGTCTGCCACTGATTCTGAGTGGCTTCAACGGCAAGCTCGGCTGGTCCATGGCCTCGGTGATGGGCGACAACCAGGACCTGTTTCTGGAAAAGCTGAAACGTGAGAACAATCGGCTGATGTACCTGGCCGATGGTAAATGGTTGCCCGCAACGGCCCATGAAGAAACCTTCATTATCAAAGGCGGCCGTCCGATTCGTGAAACCGTTTTTGCGACCCGTCACGGCGCGTTGCTCAACAGCAACCCGAGCGAAGGTCAGTTGAACAACAGCCTGGGTCTGGCTCTGCAAACACCAGACTTCAAAGATGACAAGAGCCTGGACGCGTTCTTCGATCTGTCCCGCGCGCCGAACGTCGACAAGGCGTTCGATGCCAGCCGTGAAATCCGCGCCATCGCGCTGAACATGGTCTTTGCCGATGCGTCGAACGTCGCCTGGCAAGTCACCGGCCGCTATCCGAATCGCCGTGAAGGCCTGGGCTTGCTGCCTTCACCGGGCTGGGAAAGCCGTTACGACTGGGATGGCTTCGCTGACGCCATGCTGCACCCTTACGATCAGAATCCGCAGCAGGGCTGGATCGGCACCGCCAACCAGAGGACCTTCCCAAAGGGTTACGGCATGCAACTGTCCAACTCGTGGAAAGCCCCGGAGCGTGCAGAGCGTATTGCCGAACTGGCCAACAGTGGCAAGCAGGACACCCGCAGCGTCATTGCCATGCAATACGACCAGAGCACGACGTTTGCCGCCAAGCTGAGAAAAATGTTCGAAGCACCGGGCATGGTTAAACCACTGAAACAGGCCATCGACGCCTTGCCTGAAGCTGAGCGCAGCAAAGCACGGGAAGCGTTTACCCGACTGATGGCATTCGACGGCAAACTCACGCCAACCTCTGCTGATGCGGCGCTTTATGAGTTGTTCCTGCAGGAAAGCGCCAAGCAGATCTTCCTTGACGAGCTTGGCCCGGAAACCAGTCCGGCGTGGAAAGCGTTGGTGCAGAACGCCAGCCTGTCGTACTCGGCACAAGCCGATCATTTGCTGGGACGCGAAGACAGCCCATATTGGGACGACGCGAAAACCCCGCAGAAAGAAGACAAGCCCGCGATTCTGGCCCGCAGTCTGGCGGCAGCAATCACTGCCGGTGACAGCCTGATGGGCACTGATCGCAAAGCCTGGCAATGGGGCAAGCTGCATCGCTCGACCCTGCAAAGCAGCGACTTCGCCGCCAACAGTTTCAACCGTGGCCCAAGTGCAGCAGGGGGCGACCACAACACGCTGAACATCGCGGCGTATCCATGGGGTCAGCACTTCGACAGCCAGGCAGTGCCGAGCATGCGCATGATCATCGACTTCGGCCAGAGCGAACCGATGCTGAGCCTGATCAACATCGGCCAGTCCGGCAACCCGGCCAGTCCGTATTACACCAACAGTATCGAGCCCTGGTTGAAAGGCCAGTACCAGACAATCCCGCTGCAAACCCAGAACTACGAGCGGGCTTATGGCAGCAAGCGATTGACGCTGGTGCCTGGGAAATAGAATAAACACCTCTGTAGGAGCTGCCGAAGGCTGCGATTGCGATCTTCCTGACACATCGCGATCGCAGCCTTCGGCAGCTCCTACAGGGTTCCACCAATCAGCTTCAGGTTCTTCGAACTTCCTCCCCCGCCCCGCCCTCATAACTAACAAGCCCATCCAGTCGGTTATTCCATGGATCTTGTTATCGCGCGTCCCGAAGGTTTGTATTGCCCGCCCGGAGATTTCTACATCGACCCGTGGCGTCCCGTTGAGCGATCGGTCATTACTCACGCCCACGGCGATCATGCGCGAACCGGCAATGAGCACTATCTGGCCGCCGCCCCCGGCGAAGGCATTCTGCGTTCACGGCTAGGGCAGGACATCAACCTGCAAACCCTGGCATACGGCGAAACCTTGCTGCACCACGGCGTAAAACTGAGCCTGCATCCAGCGGGGCATGTACTGGGTTCCGCGCAGGTACGGCTGGAGTACAAAGGCGAAGTCTGGGTGGCGTCCGGCGATTACAAAGTCGAGCCGGATGGCACCTGCGAGCCGTTCGAGCCGGTGCGTTGCAATACCTTCATCACTGAATCGACGTTCGGCCTGCCGATTTATCGCTGGCAGCCGCAGTCGCAGATCTTCGCTGGCATCAACGACTGGTGGCGCGCCAATGCCGCCGTCGGCAAAGCCAGCGTGTTATTCGCCTATTCCTTCGGCAAGGCGCAACGCATCCTGCACGGTATCGACCCGGAGATTGGGCCGATCCTGGTTCATGGTGCGGTCGAGCCGTTGAACCGGGTTTACCGTGAAGCCGGGGTGCGAATCCCTGAAACCCAGTACGCCGGGGACTTCAAGAAAACCGATCCAGCCTTGCGACAGGCTCTGATACTCGCGCCCCCCTCCGCAGGCGGCAGCACCTGGATGAAGCGCTTTGGCGAGTTCAGTGATGCCTTCGCCAGCGGCTGGATGATGTTGCGCGGCACTCGTAGACGCCGCGGCGTGGACCGAGGTTTTGTGCTCTCCGATCACGCCGACTGGCCGGGCCTGCTATGGGCAATCGAGCAGACGGGGGCCGAGCGAGTCATGGTGACCCACGGTTCAGTGGCCGTGCTGGTGCGTTACCTGCGCGAGTCCGGGCTCGATGCGCAGGGCTTCGTCACCGAATATGGCGATGAGGAAGACTCTGGCGCCGCAGAAACAAAACTAGAAGAAACAAAACCAGAAGACACCAAATCTGAAAAATCAACCGAGGCTTCGGCATGAAGGCCTTCGCCGAGCTTTATTCCCGACTCGACGCCACGACCTCAAGCAACGCCAAGCTGGCCGCCATGCGCGACTACTTCGCGAAAGTGCCGCCGCAGGATGCGGCGTGGGCAGTGTATTTCCTGTCGGGCGGACGCCCACGCCAGCTGGTGCCTACCAAACTGTTGCGCGAACAGGCCATGACCTTGGGCAAGCTGCCGGAGTGGCTGTTCGAAGAAAGCTATCAGGCCGTCGGTGATCTGGCGGAAACCCTGGCGCTGCTGTTACCAGAGGCTGAACACGACTCCGACGAAGGCCTCGCCGTCTGGATGGAGGACAAGCTGCTGCCCCTGCGTGGCCTGCCTCCGGAGGAACTGGCCGAGCGCCTGCCTACATTCTGGAGCCAGTTGGACCGGGTCAGTCTGATGGTCTGCATCAAGCTGATCACTGGCAGCTTCCGGGTAGGCGTCTCAAAACTGTTGGTCACTCGCGCCCTCGCCGCCATGGCTGATATCGACAGCAAACGCGTGGCGCAACGACTGGTGGGTTACACGGATCTGTCGCACCGGCCCAGCGCCGAGGGCTTTCTCAAGCTGATCGCAGCAGAATCGGATGATGAGCACGCCCAGCGTGGCGGTCAGCCTTATCCGTTTTTCCTCGCCCATGCCCTGCAGCAGCCGGTGGATCAGTTCGAAAGTCTGTTGGGGCCAGCGGAAAACTGGCAAGTGGAGTGGAAGTGGGACGGTATTCGCGCACAACTGGTCAAGCGCGAAGGTCGCTTGTGGATCTGGTCTCGCGGTGAAGAACTGGTCACGGACCGTTTCCCTGAGTTGCACAGCCTGGTGCAAAGCCTGCCGGACGGGACCGTCATTGACGGTGAAATAGTCGTTTGGAAGACGCCAGAAACATCAGCCGCTGCTAAAGCGGAGTTCGTCCTAAGCGCCGATTCTCCACCAGATACCACGCAGGCTCAGCCATCGGTCCAGCCCTTCGCGCTCCTGCAGCAACGCATCGGCCGTAAAACGCTGGGCAAGAAAATCCTCGAGGAAGTGCCCGTCGTGGTGCTCGCCTACGACCTGCTGGAATGGCAGGAGCATGACTGGCGCAGCCGCCCGCAACATGAGCGGCGCGCACAACTGGAAAAAGTAATCGAAACCAGCAAAAGTCCGGTGTTATTGCCCTCCCCGGTCATCAATGGCAAAGACTGGCTGGACTTGAGCGTACAGCGTGAAGCCTCTCGCAGCCTGGGCGTTGAAGGCATGATGCTCAAGTCCCGGGACTCTTTATATGGCGTGGGCCGTACCAAGGACATGGGCGTCTGGTGGAAATGGAAAGTCGATCCGTTCAGCGTCGATGCCGTATTGATCTATGCGCAACGCGGCCATGGCAGGCGCGCCAGCCTGTACAGCGACTACACCTTCGCGGTGTGGGACGGCCCGCCTGAATCCAGCCAGCGCACACTGGTGCCCTTCGCCAAAGCCTATTCGGGCCTGACCGACGAAGAAATGCGCAAGGTCGACGCCATTGTGCGCAAGACCACCGTGGAAAAATTCGGGCCGGTCAGCAGTGTGACCCCAAGTCTGGTATTCGAGCTGGGCTTCGAAGGCATCGCCCTGTCAAAGCGTCACAAGAGCGGGATTGCAGTGCGTTTCCCGCGCATGTTGCGCTGGCGGCAGGATAAATCAGTCGCCGAAGCCGATAGTTTGTCGACGTTGCAGGACTTGCTGGGGTAGGATGCCGCCCTTTTTTGGGGCTGCTGAATTTTCGCGCACCTTGTTAGGGCGAAACACCAACCTCTGTAGGAGTGAGCTTGCTCGCGATAGGGTTGCCGGTTAATGCCCAATGCTGCTGGCAAGACGCTATCGCGAGCAAGCTCACTCCTACAGGGAGCGCCCTCGAAGTCAGCAGTCAACATTGCGACAACTCCGTACATTTAAAACGCACGTTCGTATCTTTGGTTCGGAAATTGCTATCTTCTGTGGTCTGGCACCCGCCGGTAGCAAGCCTCGCGTGTTCCCAACGCTCAATTTGGTTTTAAGGACTGAACGATGAAAAAAGCATGGCTGACCCTTTCTGCATTGGCTGTTTGTCTCGCTGCAGGCAATGCAATGGCCAAGGAATACAAGGAACTGCGTTTTGGCGTTGATCCTTCTTATGCACCTTTCGAATCAAAAGCCGCTGACGGCAGCCTGGTAGGCTTCGACATCGACCTGGGCAACGCTATCTGCGCCGAGCTGAAAGTTAAATGCAAATGGGTTGAAAGCGATTTCGACGGCATGATTCCTGGCCTGAAAGCACGTAAATTCGACGGCGTTATCTCGTCGATGACTGTGACTCCGGCCCGTGAGAAGGTTATCGACTTCTCCAACGAACTGTTCTCCGGCCCGACTTCTCTGGTGTTCAAAAAAGGTGCAGGCCTGACGGCTGACCCGGCCAGCCTGAAAGGCAAAACCGTTGGCTATGAGCAAGGCACCATTCAGGAAGCCTATGCCAAAGCCGTACTGGACAAGGCGAGTGTAAAAACCCAGGCCTATGCCAACCAGGATCAGGTTTACGCCGATCTGGTTTCCGGTCGTCTTGATGCGTCCATTCAGGACATGCTGCAAGCTGAACTGGGCTTCCTGAAGTCGCCACAAGGTGCTGATTACGAAGTCAGCAAGCCAATCGACAGCGAATTGCTGCCTTCCAAAACCGCGATCGGTATCGCGAAAGGTAACAAAGAGCTCAAGGCTCTGCTGGATAAAGGTATCAAAGCGTTACACGACGACGGCAAATATGCCGAGATCCAGAAGAAGCACTTCGGCGATCTGAATCTGTATAGCGGTAAATAACACCCCGACGCCCATGGATTTCGGCGATGATCCACCGCCGATTTCCATGGGCGTTTTGTTTTATTGACCGTCAAAGGCTTTACCCATGTTCGATACACTGCTGCAAACTCTCGGACTCTCCTCCTTCAGCCTCAAAGGCTTCGGCCCTCTGCTGCTCGAAGGAACATGGATGACCGTTAAATTATCGCTGCTGTCGCTGTTCGTGAGCATCGTGCTCGGACTGATCGGCGCCAGTGCAAAACTGTCGGGCGCCGCCATTGTGCGGATGCCGGCGCAGCTCTACACCACACTGATCCGTGGCGTTCCCGACCTCGTGTTGATGTTGCTGATCTTCTACAGCCTGCAAACCTGGCTGAGTCAGCTGACCGACGCAATGGAATGGGACTACATCGAAATTGATCCTTTCAGCGCAGGCGTGATTACGCTTGGCTTCATTTACGGCGCGTATTTCACCGAAACCTTCCGTGGCGCGATCCTTTCGGTGCCGCGTGGACAGGTCGAGGCCGCTACCGCCTACGGCCTGAGTCGCGCCCAGCGTTTTCGCTACGTGGTATTCCCGCAGATGATGCGCTTCGCCCTGCCGGGTATCGGCAATAACTGGCAAGTGCTGCTCAAGGCCACTGCGCTGGTGTCGATCATCGGTCTGGCCGATCTGGTCAAGGCCGCCCAGGACGCCGGCAAAAGCACCTACCAACTGTTTTACTTTCTGGTCCTCGCTGCATTGATTTACCTGCTGATCACCAGCGCTTCGAACTTTGCCCTGCGTTGGGCTGAAAGGCGGTATTCCGCAGGCAGCCGGGAGGCTCAACGATGATCGAACTGCTTCAGGAATACTGGCGCCCCTTCCTTTATAGTGACGGCGTGCACATCACCGGCCTCGCCATGACCATGTGGCTGCTCAGCGCCTCCATCGCCATCGGCTTTCTGGTCTCGATCCCGCTGTCCATCGCTCGTGTTTCCAGCAACTTCTGGGTTCGTTGGCCGGTGCAGTTCTACACCTACCTGTTTCGCGGCACGCCTCTCTATATACAGCTGCTGATTTGCTACACCGGTATCTACAGCCTCGAAGCCGTGCGCGCGCAGCCGATTCTCGATTCGTTCTTCCGCGACGCGATGAATTGCACGATCCTGGCGTTCGCCCTTAATACTTGCGCGTACACCACCGAGATTTTCGCCGGCTCGATCCGCAGCATGAACCACGGCGAAGTCGAAGCCGCCAAAGCCTACGGGCTGACCGGCTGGAAGCTTTACGCCTACGTGATCATGCCATCGGCCCTGCGTCGCTCGCTGCCGTTCTACAGCAACGAAGTGATTCTGATGCTGCACTCGACCACGGTAGCCTTCACCGCCACTGTGCCGGACATTCTCAAAGTCGCGCGGGATGCGAACTCGGCAACCTTCATGACGTTCCAGTCGTTCGGTATCGCCGCCATTATTTACCTGTGCGTCACGTTCATTCTGGTCGGTCTGTTCCGTCTTGCAGAACGCCGCTGGCTGGCCTTTCTCGGCCCGACTCACTAGGACCTGCCCATGCGTCATGACACCCACGATCTGCTCGCGCCGGTGCCGGGCACTGCGCGGCAGATCCACAGTTTTCACTACGGTCCGCAAAACGGCGTCTGCAAGGTTTATATCCAGGCCTCGCTGCACGCCGACGAGCTGCCGGGCATGCTGGTCGCCTGGTACCTGAAGCAGAGACTGAGCGAGCTTGAAAATGCCGGTTTACTGCTCGGTGAAATCGTTGTCGTGCCGGTGGCCAATCCTATCGGTCTGGAACAGGTGCTGATGGACGTCCCGCTGGGCCGTTATGAGCTGGAAAGCGGGCAGAACTTCAACCGCTGGTTCATCGATCTCGGCGTACAGGTGGGCGATGAGGTTGAAACACAGCTCACGACTGATCCGCAGCACAACACCCGGTTGATCCGTCGTAGCCTGCGCGCAGCGCTTGAAGCGCAGATCGCATCGACCCAACTGCAATCGCAACGTTTGACCTTGCAGCGCCTGGCCTGCGATGCCGACATGGTGCTGGACCTGCATTGCGACTTCGAATCCGTAGAGCACCTGTACACCACGCCTGAAGCCTGGCCACAGGTGGAAATGCTCTCGCGCTACCTCGGCGCTCAGGCCAGCCTGTTGGCGACTGACTCCGGTGGCCAGTCGTTCGATGAGTGCTTCACGCTGGTCTGGTGGCAATTGCAGCAGCGCTTCGGTGATCGCTTCGCGATTCCCATGGGCAGCTTTTCGGTCACGCTGGAATTGCGTGGTCAGGGCGATGTCAATCACCCGTTGGCCGGTCGTGACTGCCAGGCGCTGATCAACTACCTGATCCATTACGGTGCGATTGGCGGTGACATCTCGGCCGCTCCTGAATTGCTTTACCCGGCCACACCACTGGCGGCGGTTGAACCGGTGGCCACGCCCGTCGGCGGGCTACTGGTGTTTTGCGCCCAACCCGGTGAATACGTCGAGGCGGGCCAGTTGATCGCAGAAATCATCGACCCGATCAGTGACACCGTCACGCCGATCCACACGCTCAATCCCGGCCTGCTCTATGCGCGTTCGTTACGCCGCATGGCCACCGCCGGCATGGTCATCGCTCACGTCGCAGGCACCGAAGCCTACCGTAGCGGCTACCTACTTTCTCCTTGAGGACTTGCTTGTCATGTACAAACTGACCATCGATGGCCTGCATAAAAGCTACGGCGATAACAAAGTACTCAAAGGTGTTTCGCTCAAAGCCAGCAGCGGCGATGTCATCTGCCTGATCGGCGCCAGCGGCTCCGGCAAAAGCACGTTCCTGCGCTGCATCAATTTCCTTGAACAACCGAACGACGGTGCCATGAGCCTGGACGGCAAGCAGGTTCGCATGGTCAGCGACAAGGGCCACATGCGCGTTGCCGACCCGGATGAGCTACAAAGCATCCGCACCCGGCTGGCCATGGTGTTCCAGCATTTCAACCTGTGGGCGCACATGACCGTTCTGGAAAACATCACCATGGCACCCCGCCGGGTGCTGGGCGTTTCCAAAGAAGAAGCCGAAGCCCGCGCCCGCAAATATCTGGACAAGGTCGGCCTGCCGGAACGCGTTGCCGACCAATACCCCGCCTTCCTGTCCGGTGGTCAGCAGCAGCGCGTAGCCATTGCCCGAGCGTTGGCGATGGAACCGGAAATCATGCTGTTCGACGAACCTACCTCGGCGCTCGACCCGGAACTGGTCGGCGAAGTGCTGAAGGTGATTCAGGGGCTGGCTGAAGAAGGCCGGACCATGATCATGGTGACCCACGAAATGAGCTTCGCCCGTAAAGTAGCCAACCAGATCGTGTTCCTGCACCAAGGCCAGATCGAAGAGTCCGGTCACCCTGATGAGGTGTTGGGCAACCCGAAAAGCGAGCGGCTGCAGCAGTTCTTGAGCGGGAATTTGAAGTAAGAAAGCGGCTTGCAAGCCATCCCTGTGGGAGCGAATTCATTCGCGAAGAGGCCGGTACATCCGACGCATATCTGCGGTCTGCAATGCCGTCTTCGCGAATGAATTCGCTCCCACAGGGTATTGCACCAAACTAATACACGCGCTCCGCTGTCTCTGAAATACCCCCTTTCAGAGCACACAGCGGCGCATGAGCAGACCCACCGATTTCGCTCAGCGATGGTTTTCGGAACGCAGCTGGAAGCCCTTTCCCTTTCAAAAAGAGGTCTGGTCGGCCGTTAAGCAGGGGCACTCAGGCCTGCTGCACGCCAGCACCGGCTCGGGTAAGACCTACGCCGTATGGTTCGCCGCGCTCAATCGTTTCGCACAAGCCGTCAAACCGCCAGCCGACGACAAACCCCGCAAGCGCAAACCGCCCGCCACACCGCTCAGCGTGTTGTGGATAACGCCCATGCGCGCACTGGCAGCCGACACTGCCAGAGCGCTCGAAGCTCCCTTGGCAGATCTGGACATCCCCTGGAGTGTCGGCCTGCGAACGGGCGATACCAGCAGCAGCGAACGCGCCAAACAGGGCCGCCGCCTGCCCACCGCGCTGATCACCACGCCCGAAAGCCTCACCTTGTTACAGACCCGAGCTGACGCTCAAAGCACGTTCTCGACCCTGAAAATGGTGGTCGTGGACGAGTGGCACGAACTGATCGGCAACAAGCGCGGCGTGCAGTTGCAACTGGCGCTGGCCCGCTTGCGCCAATGGAATCCGGACCTGATCGTGTGGGGCGTTTCCGCGACGCTTGGCAATCAACAGCACGCGCAGGAAGTGCTGGTCGGCGAAGGCGGCATCAGCGTACAAGGCAAGATCACCAAAGAGCTTCGAGTGGACACCCTGCTGCCACCTTCCATCGAGCGCTTCCCGTGGGCCGGGCATATGGGCTTGCGTATGCTGCCGCAAGTACTGGCGGAAGTGGACAGCAGCGCCAGCTGCCTGGTGTTCACCAACACACGTGCGCAATCAGAGGTCTGGTATCAGGCTCTGCTGGAAGCTCGTCCGGACTGGGCCGGACTGATCGCCCTGCACCACGGCTCACTGGCGCGGGAAGTGCGTGACTGGGTCGAGCGCGCCCTGAAGGAAGGCCACCTCAAAGCAGTGGTGTGCACCTCCAGCCTCGATCTGGGCGTGGATTTTCTTCCCGTCGAGCGTGTGCTGCAAATCGGCTCACCCAAAGGTGTCGCGCGCCTCATGCAACGTGCCGGACGCTCGGGCCATGCACCGGGCCGCCCATCACGCGTGACGCTGGTGCCAACCCATAGCCTGGAGCTGGTTGAGGCCGCTGCGGCTCATGACGCGGTGGCAGCACGGATGATCGAGCCCAGAGAATCACCACACAAACCTCTCGACGTACTGGTTCAGCATCTGGTCAGCATGGCGCTGGGAGGCGGCTTCGATCCTGAAACCCTGTTAAGTGAAGTACGCACGGCCTGGGCATATCGAGAACTGACCGATGACGAATGGCAATGGGCACTGGCCTTCGTCCGTCATGGCGGCCATTCGCTGACCGCCTATCCGGATTACCGACGCGTGGAGCCCGACGAAAATGGCGTCTGGCGGGTGCCGGACGCTCGCCTCGCCAGACGTCACCGCATGAGCATCGGCACCATCGTCAGCGACGCCAGCATCAACGTGAAGTACTGGAAAAAAGGCGGCGGCGGTGGCTCGCTGGGTAGCGTCGAAGAAGGATTCATTGCGCGCCTGAAGCCTGGTGATGGCTTTCTGTTTAGCGGCCGATTGCTGGAGTTGGTACGCGTCGAAAACATGACCGCCTATGTGAAAAAAGCGACCGGCAAAAAAGCCGCTGTTCCTCGCTGGAACGGTGGGCGCATGCCGCTCTCCAGCGAGTTGGCCGCTGCCGTGGTAACAAAGTTCGACGCAGCGGCTCATGGAGAATTCATCAGCCCGGAAATGCAGGCCGTCAAACCCTTGCTGGAAGTCCAGCGGCAGTGGTCCGCCCTGCCTCAGGAAAACACGCTGTTGGCAGAAATCATGAAATCCCGGGAGGGCTGGCACCTGTTTCTCTACCCTTTTGCCGGTCGCCATGTGCATCTGGGGCTGGCGAGCCTGTTGGCCTGGCGATTGAGCCGCCATACACCACTGACGTTTTCCATCGCGGTCAACGATTATGGTTTTGAGCTGCTCAGCGCCACCGAGGTGGATTGGCAGGCAGAACTACGCCCTGAGCTGTTCAGTGAAGAGCATCTGATGAACGACATCATGGCCAGCCTGAACGCGGGCGAACTGGCCCTGAGACGCTTCAGAGAAATCGCCCGCATTGCCGGACTGGTATTCTCCGGCTATCCCGGTGCGCCGAAGAGCAACCGGCAACTACAGGCGTCCAGTGGGCTGTTCTTTGAGGTTTTCAAACAATACGACGCGGGCAATCTGCTGCTGACACAGGCTCAGGAAGAGGTTCTGCGTCAGGAGCTCGATGTCGCGAGACTGGAGCACACCTTGCAACGCATCAACCAACGCATGCTGGACGTCCATCTGATCAAACGCGCTACGCCGATGGCCTTTCCCCTGCTGGTAGAGCGTATGCGCGAAAGCCTAAGCTCGGAAAAGCTCGCAGACCGGATTGCCCGAATGGTGCGCGACCTGGAAAAAGCAGCAGGACCTGACGTCACATGAATCCTCACGTCCCGGTACAACTGGCAGGTGCCGAGCTTTGGTTACTGGCTGAAAAAGCCATTTACTATCCCGAATATCGAGCTTTGCTGATCGCCGATGTGCATTTTGGCAAAGCGGCTGCCTTTCGCGCCCTTGGGCAGCCGGTCCCGCAAGGCACGACCCAAAGCAACTTGCAGCGCCTTGATGACCTGCTGCGGAGCTATCCCTGTGACCGGCTGATATTCCTCGGCGACTTCCTGCATGCGCGGCAATCCCGCACCACGTCCACGCTGGAGGCACTCGGCAATTGGCGATCTCGGCATCCGACGCTGGCAATCACGCTGATCCGTGGCAACCATGATAAGCACGCGGGAGATCCTCCTGCGGACCTGATGATCGAGACCGTGCCGGAACCGCTACTGTTGGGGCCCTTCGCGCTGCAGCATGAACCTCATCCGCACCCGACCCATCACGTGCTGGCAGGACATGTTCATCCGGTTTATCACTTGCAGGGGCGTGGACGTCAGCGCCTGCGGCTGGCGTGCTTCTATCTCAATGAGCGCACGAGCCTGTTGCCCGCGTTCGGAGCATTTACCGGCGGGTACAAGGTAGAGCGTGAGCAGGACAGCAGAATTTACGTGGTGGGAGATGGAGCGGTATGGGCGACTGGCTGAAACGATTCAAGTCTGCACATTTAATCCGGATGCGCGCATGATCCAGAGTGATTTGAAATTCATCAGCAGCACTGCTGGCCAATACATGCGCCAGCAGTGGCAGGGGAATTATTCAGGCAACCGGAGCCGGTGGTGGCTCGTCTGGCAGAGTCGGTTCGCCCGGTTCCGTCGGCTGAGGATAGTCGTTCGGGGTATCCGGGCCTGGTTGCCCTGGTACGCCGCCGACCATGTTGAACTGCGGATAGGCGAGTAACGACAAGGCAAGCAGACCCACATGATTCTCTCGCGGGTCCGCCCCCTGGGCGCTGGCGTTCGACTGTCTCTTCATAAGGTACTCCTGAGCGTTATCCCCTGCTCACGCAGTGTGAGAAGAAGCGATTCAGTCAATAGAGTGCCGATTTGAGGACTAATTCAATTTCGCCAGGCTTAACGGTCACAAATATCAGTTAAGCGCGAGGCAAGGTAACGCCGCGCTGCCCTTGATATTTGCCGCCACGATCCTTGTAAGACACTTCACACTCTTCGTCGGACTCGAGGAACAGCATCTGCGCCACACCCTCGTTGGCGTAGATTTTCGCAGGCAATGTAGTGGTGTTGGAGAACTCCAGGGTCACATGACCTTCCCATTCCGGCTCAAGCGGCGTCACGTTCACGATGATGCCGCAACGCGCATAAGTGCTTTTACCCAGACAGATGGTCAGCACGTTACGTGGAATACGGAAGTATTCGACGGTGCGCGCCAGAGCAAAAGAGTTAGGCGGGATGATGCAAACATCGCTTTTCACGTCGACAAAGCTGCCTTCATCGAAGTTTTTCGGGTCAACGATTGCAGAATTGATGTTGGTGAAAATCTTGAATTCATCTGCACAGCGCACATCGTAGCCATAGCTGGAAACGCCATAAGAGATGAGACGACTGGCGCCTTCGCCACGCATCTGGCGCTCGACGAAGGGCTCGATCATGCCCTGCTCCTGCGCCATGCGGCGAATCCACTTGTCCGATTTGATGCTCATGGCGATGTCCTGATAGCTGGGTGAAAAAACATGTCCGGCATCTTACCGGGCCACGGCTTTGGGTTCAAAGCTTGTAGCAGCCTGCAAGCCAATGCTTTTTCCCATGAATGGAAATAATCCTCAATTGACGGTTGGCATGCTCAAAAAAAAGCGTTAAGGTGGCGTCACTGTGTTGCTTGTGTCACTGAGAATCTCTACACGATGTTGAATTTCGATCCAACCATCTCCAAGAATTTTTCCTGCTCTTTGCACTCAGTCTCGGCCAGGGCACTTCCTGAGTCGCAGTTAACTTTGTCCAAGGAGATACACCATGTCTAATCGCCAAACTGGTACCGTTAAGTGGTTCAACGATGAAAAAGGCTTCGGCTTCATCACTCCACAATCCGGTGACGACCTGTTCGTGCACTTCAAAGCTATCCAATCTGACGGCTTCAAAAGCCTGAAAGAAGGCCAACAGGTCTCTTTCATCGCTACCCGCGGTCAGAAAGGCATGCAAGCTGAAGAAGTTCAAGTTATCTAACTTGTACTTATTCGCTTAAAGAACCCCGCTTCGGCGGGGTTTTTTTATGCCTGTAGAAAATACTTACGGCATTGCCACCGAACCTGTGGGAGCGTAATGACCCCTTCGCGAATGAATTCGCTCCCACAGGTCTGCAGCTTTTAATCGTCGCTAACAGAAATACTCGGCATCGCCGGGCTAGCTGCTTCCTGCAGCACGATCCGGGCACCCACGTGCCGCGCCAGCTCCTGATACACCATCGCAATCTGACTTTCGGGCTCAGCCATCACGGTCGGCTTACCACCATCGGCCTGCTCGCGAATCAGCATCGACAATGGCAACGAAGCCAGCAGTTCGACGTCGTACTGCGAGGCCAACTTCTCGCCACCGCCCTCACCGAACAAATGCTCCGCGTGACCGCAGTTCGAGCAAATGTGTACGGCCATGTTTTCCACGACACCCAGCACTGGAATGTTGACCTTGCGGAACATCTCGACGCCTTTTTTCGCATCGAGCAGCGCCAGATCCTGAGGCGTCGTGACGATCACCGCACCTGCGACCGGGACTTTCTGCGCCAGCGTCAGCTGGATATCACCCGTACCCGGCGGCATATCGATGACCAGGTAATCCAGATCATTCCATGCCGTTTGCGTAATCAACTGCAGCAGTGCACCGGAAACCATCGGGCCGCGCCAGACCATCGGCGTGTTGTCATCGGTCAGAAAGGCCATGGACATCACCTCGACACCATGGGCCTCGATGGGCACGAACCATTTCTGATCCTTGATTTTAGGCCGTGTGCCTTCAGCGATGCCGAACATCACGCCCTGACTCGGACCGTAGATGTCAGCATCCAGAATACCGACCCGCGCGCCTTCGCGAGACAACGCCAATGCCAGATTGGCCGCCGTGGTGGATTTGCCCACGCCGCCTTTGCCGGATGCTACGGCAACAATATTCTTCACATTCGCCAGACCGGGAATCTGCCCTTGAGCCTTGTGCGGCTCGATGACACAGGTGATGTCCACTTTGGCCGAGGTCACCCCCTCCAGACCCTCAATGGCGATTTGCAGCATCTGCGCCCAGCCACTCTTGAACAGACCGGCCGCGTAACCCAGCTCGAGCTGCACACTGACGCACTCGCCGCGGATCTCAATGGCACGCACACACCCGGCGGTCACGGGGTCCTGATTCAAATAAGGATCGGTATATTGGCGAAGAACGGCTTCCACCGCTGCGCGATTAACAGCGCTCATGGGCTACTCCCGAATAAAGACAGACTAAAACAGGCGGCTATCCTAACGCTTCTGCGTGCCACCGGCATGGTTTCGCTGGAATCATCATTCCCGTAGGAGCGCGCTTGCCCGCGATAGCGTGAGACCGGGCGGTAATATTTCGACTGAAATACCGCAATCGCGGGGAAGCGCGCTCCTACAGGCAATGCCCAACGATTAACCACGCACATTCCTACAGTCAGCACAGGATGAAAAAAATCACTCAGACCTTTATAGTGGCCGACCTCCGTTTCACTTCAAGTAGCCGAGCCCCATGTCCGAGCCACGCAAGATCCTCGTTACCAGCGCCCTGCCCTATGCCAATGGTTCGATCCATCTTGGCCATATGCTTGAGTACATCCAGACCGATATGTGGGTGCGCTTCCAGAAGCACCGCGGCAACCAATGCATCTATGTCTGCGCGGACGACGCTCACGGTTCGGCAATCATGCTGCGCGCGGAAAAGGAAGGCATCACCCCGGAACAACTGATCGACAACGTCAAGGCGGAACACAGCGCCGACTTCAGTGATTTCCTGGTGGACTTCGACAATTTCCACTCGACGCACTCGGATGAAAACCGCGAGCTGTCGAGCATGATCTACACCCGTCTGCGCGATGCCGGGCATATCGCTACCCGCTCGATCACCCAGTATTTCGACCCGGAAAAGAAAATGTTCCTGGCCGACCGCTTCATCAAGGGCACCTGCCCGAAATGCGGCACTGAAGATCAGTACGGCGACAACTGCGAAAAGTGCGGTGCGACCTACGCGCCAACCGACCTGAAAGACCCGAAATCGGCGATTTCCGGCGCTACGCCTGTCCTGAAAGACTCGAAGCATTTCTTCTTTGACCTGCCAGCTTTTGACGCCATGCTCAAAAGCTGGACACGCAGCGGCACCCTGCAGGATGCCGTGGCAAACAAGATCGCCGAATGGCTGGATGCCGGCCTGCAGCAGTGGGATATCTCCCGCGATGCGCCTTACTTCGGCTTCGAAATCCCTGACGAGCCGGGCAAATATTTTTACGTGTGGCTGGACGCTCCTGTCGGCTACATGGCCAGCTTCAAGAACCTGTGTGCACGCCGTCCTGATCTGGATTTCGATGCTTTCTGGACCAAGGATTCGACGACCGAGCTGTATCACTTCATCGGCAAGGACATCGTCAACTTCCACGCCCTGTTCTGGCCAGCAATGCTCGAAGGTGCAGGCCTGCGCAAGCCAACCGGTATCAATGTGCACGGCTACCTGACCGTCAACGGTCAAAAGATGTCGAAATCACGCGGTACGTTTATCAAGGCACGCACCTACCTGGATCAGCTGTCACCGGAATACCTGCGCTATTACTACGCAGCCAAACTGGGCAAGGGTGTGGACGACCTCGACCTGAACCTCGACGACTTCGTGCAGAAGGTCAACTCGGACCTGATCGGCAAGGTCGTGAACATTGCCAGTCGTTGCGCGGGCTTCATTCACAAAGGCAATGCCGGTGTGATGGTGGCTGAAAATGCGGCTCCGGAACTGACCGACGCGTTTCTGGCTGCAGCACCTGGTATCGCAGAAGCCTATGAAGCACGCGACTTCGCCAGAGCAATGCGGGAAATCATGGGGCTGGCGGACCGCGCCAACGCCTATATCGCTGACAAGGCTCCCTGGTCGCTGGCCAAACAGGAAGGTAAACAGGATGAAGTACAGGCGGTCTGCGCACTGGGCATCAACCTGTTCCGGCAACTGGTGATTTTCCTCAAACCGGTATTGCCACTGCTGGCTGCCGACGCCGAGAAATTCCTCAACGTTGCGCCACTGACCTGGGATGATCACAAGACGCTGCTGAGCAATCATCAGCTCAACCCGTTCCAGGCCCTGATGAGCCGCATCGACCCGGCCAAGGTTGAAGCCATGACCGCAGCTTCGAAAGAAGACCTGACGGCCAGCGCAACCGATACCGGTGCTGCGCCCGAGGGGAATGGCGAACTCGCCAAGGACCCACTGTCTGCCGAGATCGATTTCGATACCTTTGCAGCTGTGGACCTGCGAGTCGCCCTGATCCTCAAGGCCGAGCATGTTGAAGGGGCAGACAAACTGCTGCGTCTGACTCTGGATATCGGTGATGAACAGCGCAACGTGTTCTCGGGCATCAAAAGTGCCTACCCGAACCCGTCCGAGCTAGAGGGCCGCCTGACCATGATGATCGCCAACCTCAAGCCGCGAAAAATGCGTTTCGGTATTTCGGAAGGCATGGTGATGGCCGCAGGCCCGGGTGGCGAAGAAATCTACTTGCTCAGCCCTGATAGCGGTGCCAAACCAGGTCAACGCATCAAGTAAAGTTGCGAACTGGCCCGATAGCAGCGCCCCGCGCTACTATCGGGTTTTTTGCTTTATCACAGACGCTTGGTCGAACCATATCTCCTTGTGGGAGCGAATTCATTCGCGAAGGCGTCATTCCTGAAGATACAGATACATCGAATGGACCGGCCCCTTCGCGAATGAATTCGCTCCCACAGATTTGTGCTTGCAGGCCAACATAGAATCTCCCACAGAATCTCTGTTCGGCGCACAAACACCTTCAGGACATGCGAACGCCGATCATATCCACCCTTTGCAACACCCATCACACGCTCGCAACCCGGCAAAACCATGAACCTCATTCAAAGCATCGACGCCCTGCTCCCCCAGACCCAATGCGGAAAATGCGGACATCCCGGCTGCAAGCCCTATGCAGAAGGAATAGCCCAAGGCGAAGCAATCAACAAATGTCCGCCGGGTGGCGATGAGACCGTTGCTGCCCTGGCGCAGTTACTCAGCGTTCCAGCGCTGCGCGTCGATCCGGAGCGGGGTTCTGCGCCAGCACAGGTCGCGTTTATTCGGGAGGCCGAATGTATTGGCTGCACCAAGTGCATTCAGGCCTGCCCGGTCGACGCTATCGTCGGCGCGGCAAAGTTCATGCACACCGTGATCGTCGATGAGTGTACCGGCTGCGACCTGTGTATCGCCCCCTGCCCGGTGGATTGTATCGACCTGCTGCCGCTGCCTTCTAACGTCACTCCTATCGTCAGCGGGTATGCCGCGACTATGACTGAGCAACAGAATCGTAGCCAAAAGCGAAACCATGCACGACGTCGCTTCGAGTCCCGCAACGCGCGACTGCGACGCGAAGAAGAGCGTCGGCACGCTGAGCGAGTTGCGCGCGCGCAAAGGGCCGCAGCAGCACCTGCCCCCCCTCGCTCAACCGCGCAATCACCAACTGAGCGCACAGGCGCGCAAAGCGTTGCCGTCGACGACGATGCATTGAAAAAAGCACGCATCAACGTGACGATGAGCAGGGCCCAGCTCAATAAGTCCCTGAAGGCATTCGGTCACCCGCCCATCGCCGAGCAGGCAGCACGTCTGGTTCAATTGCAGCAGGAATACGAAACGGCCGAACAAGCCCTTGAGAGCCTTCAGTCCGCGCAACCCGGCCCAGTCGCAACACCGACTCCGCGGATGGACAACAGCAGCGTCAAACGTGCAAAAATTCAGCTGGCCATGGCCCGCGCGGCATTGAAAAAAGCGCAAGCAACCGAGGCCTCGTCAGAACAGATCGCGAGCCTGACAACTGAGCTTCAACATGCCGAACGCGCCCTTGAGGTCGCAGAGCAGAATCTGTCAGCCAATCCGCAAGCTATCGCCCCCAAGGAAAATCCCGGTTCATGAACGCTGCAAAACGCCTGGAAATCTTTCGTCGCCTTCACGAAGACAACCCGGATCCAAAGACCGAGCTGGCATACACCACGCCATTTGAACTGCTCATTTCTGTGATCCTTTCGGCGCAGGCGACCGATGTCAGCGTGAACAAGGCCACCGCCCGGCTTTATCCTGTCGCCAATACGCCACAGGCAATCTATGAGCTGGGTGTTGAAGGCTTGTCCGAGTACATAAAAACCATCGGCCTCTATAACAGCAAGGCGAAAAACGTTATAGAAACATGCCGAATGATTATGGAGTTGCACGGTGGAGAAGTGCCGCAGACACGCGAAGCACTTGAAGCCCTGCCCGGCGTGGGACGCAAGACAGCCAATGTGGTGCTCAATACTGCATTCCGCCAGATAGCCATGGCGGTAGACACCCACATATTTCGTGTCAGCAATCGTACCGGCATTGCTCCAGGAAAAAATGTGGTTGAGGTAGAAAAGCAACTGATGAAGTTTGTACCCAAGGATTATTTGCTGGACGCCCACCACTGGCTGATCCTGCTTGGCCGCTATGTGTGCCAGGCTCGCAAGCCACGTTGCGGCAGTTGCATGATCGAAGACCTGTGCGATTACAAGCACAAGACCTCGGACGATTGAGCGATAGGGCCTCAAACGACTGATCGATTGAAAAAATCTTTTTTACCCGCTCGCAGATACTCGCTATAAGGTGCGCCAACGACAGCACAAGTCTGGAGTCACCTTATGAGTACTGACAAAGAGCAATTGGACGTAGACGACGACTTCATTGCAGTTGAATCAGATGATGCAGAGCCCGCACCTGTTGAACCTGCCAAGACCAATCTCAGCAAACGGCGCACGATCGACAACATGCTTGAAGAAAGACGCCTGCAAAAGCAACTGGCTGATTACGATTACGATCTTTGATCGCTGCCCCCCGCTTCACCTGCCTATTCAAAGCCTCTCATGTGCGAGAGGCTTTAGCGCTCAGCGCCAAAAGCTGCAGCGCATATCATGATTTCCCTCTGGTAAAAATCACCAGATCTCCTCAGACCAGACCATTACGTTGGGCAAGCTCGATGAGATCGACCAACGAATGAGCATTGAGCTTAAGCAACAGTCGAGTCTTATAGGTACTGACTGTTTTGTTACTCAAAAACATTCCATCTGCAATTTCCTTATTGGTTTTACCTCGCGCCAATTGCTGCAGCACCATCATTTCCCGGCCAGACAGACGATCAACCATGTCAGCTTCGCTGGCGTTGCCCATGCTTGAGCGAACAGTATGCAGGGCCTGGTTGGGGAAATAACTGTAGCCCGATAATACGGCCTTGATGGCACTCAACAGCTCGGTGAGGTCCTGCTGCTTGCAGACATATCCGGCGGCCCCGGCCTGCATGCAGCGCATGGAGAAATGCCCAGGAGCCTGCGAGGTCAGGATCAGCACCTTGAACGGCAGCGTCATGGCAGACAGACGGGCGATGACTTCAAGGCCATCGAGTTTTGGAATGCCTATGTCGAGAATCACGATATCGGGCAAATGCTCACGAGCCAGTTGCAGGGCATCCACTCCATTATCCGTCTCCGCAATAACCTCATAGCCATGGCGCTCCATCAGCATACGAACAGCAAGGCGAATGACGGGATGATCGTCCACGATCAGCACTTTATTCATGGGCAGTCCAATTTTCGCTTTTCGAATTTTCAGAGTGAGCACAATAGCTTAGTCGTTTAGTGCTTTGCATGGCGCGCCCCCCTTGGGACTGACAGCCAAAGACCATTCCCACAATTAGCGCAGAATACTCCTACAAATATCAGTCTAAATGACGCTACATAAGAGGCCATCACAAGTCTGCCTGCGCTGAAAAAGAGAAATTAACTGATTTGTACAAAGTCAAGATAATGGGGCGTGGCTCAACTAATAGAATTATTATGTTCAGGTCAAGCATTTTTCAAATATCCCTTTGGACTAATAAACATGCATTACACCGACCTAGTGGATCTTCAAGCTATCGACATCCGTGACAACAGGTCGAGCACTCAGTCTAGGTAGCTTCAAGCCATCACCAGAAACGGTGCTTTCATATTCCCTTCACACGTCCTCAAATTTTCCGGACCTCACGAGCACAAACACACTGTTACATTTCTGAGACACTGGCCCTGTGCTTCGGCGGCGAGGTTCAATATGTCAGAACACCGCCACATTAAGCGTCACGGTTGTGCCAACAGAATATTTCAGGCCATCAGCCTCTGCGACGTTTAAAAAATACACACTTTGCAGCAGCAATTTTGTAAATATATATATTTTACGAAAATTCCTACTTAGATTTCGGAAACGACTGAGGATTCAAGCAAGAATGGCCTCCTTGCTCATTTAATTGTGCGGTATTCATGCACCGCACAAGCCATAAAATCGGACAACCTCTACCTCATAAGAAATTTCCAAAAATAATGCATGACTTTTCTGACGGAGACCGACCTCAGGCAGCCAACCGGCTGAAAGCTAATACTATATCCCCATGCAAATCCATATACCCTCACCAAAGAGGAAATGTACTACAACACTAACAGACGTTGAAAATCACCATGTAAGAAAATCAATTGCCTTATAAATCAATCCCTCTAGCGAAAGCTTTTTTACTTGCAAATTTTATTACCAGTCGTTACTTTTTCAAGAACCCTTCCACTAATCACAGATAAAACATGCAGGACTACATGAAACCCACTTAACAAATGATGCCAATTTGACCCATCAAAAAAGCGTTGCTTTAAATGGACTCTCCCTCACTAGAGAGCCGAAGGGATTCGGGCAGCACGAACATGCCCCATCCGAACAGCCTCCGCTGACCGCGCCCTGATATGGACCGACGATTCTTTTTTGAATGGGCCCTGTGTACAACCATGTTCAAAAAGGGATATATCATGAACAACAAAATCTCCGGTGCCTGCCCTCAAGAGGCAGACTCTCTGGATCTTGCGGCAGCTGTTGAACACTTTGTAGCCCAGGGCGGCGTTATTGACATCGTCTCGCAAGCTGCACATCAGGCAGCCACACTGGGTACCTCCAGTGCAAAACCAGCACCTGAAATTGCAGCCGTTGATAACCCTGAAAAGTTGCAAACCCTCAAAGCGCTAGTGGCGAAAGGCGCCGGAATTAACGCACTGCAATACTCGCTGAGAATGAACAAGAGAGATATCAAACAACTGGCCGCGGAGCACGGTGTAAAAATCGCATTCAGCCGCCCGGTCAGCGAAACCGGTAGAGCACATCGGTCTGAAACGTCAGATATTGACGATACTGTGGCGGGGCATGCAATGCATTACTCAAGCCTTGGATACTCCGCACCCGAGATTGCCAACATTCTGGGCTTGAGCGTTCGCCAGGTATGGAACATAGGAAAAGCGTATCGATTCGAATTCAAGATAAACGAGGGCGACCCCTCCCCTTAGAATGGTTTAAAAAAGAAAACTGAAAAAACAAAGAAAACTCATACACGGTTCAGGTAAGCGTGCACATCTTTTGAAGTTCACCGAACCTACACCCTCTTTCTCCATTAAGGTCTTATTTGAGAAAACACCATGAAACTACTACCACGCCTTATCAACCCGATCAGCATCATCGCGATGTTCGCTGCCTTGTGTGAAGCATCAGCGACAACGGTACTCCCTCATCTTGATGAAGAAAACCGTCAGATTTATATATGGTTTCTTATTGCGTTTCCCTCTGCACTGGTTGTGTTATTTTTCCTCACGCTCAATTTCAACAGCCGGGTTCTTTATCCTCCAGTCGATCCATCAGATAAATAGCCTGGTCGCTATCAAGGCTTTCGGAAAACCCAGTGTATGTCCGCCCCTCCTCGCCACCTTGTTAAAGCGCACAAAGACGCTCAGCGTGAAGACACGCTCATGCAGGCGTAACGATCTGGCAAACACGTTAGATATAGAATTTACAGGGAGAATAAAAATTCGGAAAAATCATGACGCCCTGAAACGTCACAACTGAACGCGGGCAGATTTATCCCCGCCCCTTAGGCACCACGGCAGCACATTGAACGGCAACTTTGGACGCCGCAAAGGTAACTGAACAGACTGCAAGAGCCGCCGCGCAGGCAGCATCTCGCAAGTCTCAGTCATTTTCAGATGCAGCACCCCAAAGGTGCTGCATCTTCATTTCAGGACACGTCGTTAAAACAGTTTACGGCCCTTGTTCGCTGCAATACGCATGCGCAGCGCATTGAGCTTGATGAAGCCTGCAGCATCTGCCTGGTTATAAGCGCCACCATCTTCTTCGAAGGTCGCGATATTGGCATCAAACAGGGACTCATCAGACTTGCGACCGGTCACGATCACGTTGCCTTTGTAGAGCTTGAGGCGCACCACGCCATTCACGTGAGCCTGCGACGCGTCAATCATCTGCTGCAACATCTGACGCTCAGGGCTCCACCAGTAACCGGTGTAGATCAGGCTCGCGTACTTGGGCATCAACTCATCTTTGAGATGAGCCACTTCGCGGTCCAGAGTGATCGACTCGATGGCACGGTGAGCGCGCAGCATGATAGTGCCGCCTGGCGTCTCGTAGCAGCCGCGGGATTTCATACCCACGTAACGGTTCTCGACGATGTCCAGACGACCGATACCGTGCTCGCCACCGATACGGTTGAGCGTTGCCAACACAGTGGCAGGCGTCATCTCAACGCCGTCCAGCGCGACGATGTCGCCGTTGCGGTAAGTCAGCTCCAGATATTGTGGGGTGTCCGGAGCCTTCTCCGGGGACACGGTCCAACGCCACATGTCTTCTTCGTGCTCGGTCCAGGTGTCTTCCAGCACGCCGCCTTCATAGGAGATGTGCAGCAGGTTGGCATCCATGGAGTATGGAGACTTCTTCTTGCCGTGACGCTCGATCGGGATCGCGTGCTTCTCGGCGTAGTCCATCAGCTTCTCGCGGGACAACAGGTCCCACTCGCGCCATGGGGCAATGACTTTCACGCCAGGCTTCAGTGCGTATGCACCCAGTTCGAAACGAACCTGGTCGTTACCTTTACCGGTAGCGCCGTGGGAAATGGCGTCAGCGCCGGTTTCGTTGGCGATTTCGATCAGGCGCTTCGCAATCAGCGGACGAGCGATAGAGGTACCGAGCAGGTACTCGCCTTCGTAGACGGTGTTGGCGCGGAACATCGGGAACACGAAATCACGCACGAACTCTTCGCGCAGGTCATCGATGTAGATTTCTTTGACGCCCATGGCTTTTGCCTTGGCGCGTGCGGGTTCGACTTCTTCGCCCTGACCCAGGTCAGCGGTAAAGGTCACTACTTCGCAGTTATACGTATCTTGCAGCCACTTGAGGATTACCGAAGTATCCAGGCCACCGGAATACGCGAGAACTACCTTGTTTACGTCCGCCATGCCATCACTCCACCGGGTTGTACGGAAAACCGGTGATTCTACCGCTCAAACGGCGTGATTTACAGTAGCGCGACAGCTTCTGACGATGAAGCGACAGATTATGTCGATCTGGCGACGAGTGGCGAGTCGTCGTCAGATTTTCGCGGGAGCCGTGTTCAACGCAACAGGAGCGGGTCTTTCATCCGGCGCAATACGCTCCAGATGGATGTTTACGCGACGGTTGCGCGCACGGTTGGCGTTGTTGGTATTAGGCACCAGCGGATAGCGTTCGCCGTGGAAACGCAGAGTAATCTGCTCTTCGGGAATGCCTTGAGCCTTCAGAAAATCCATGACAGCCAGGGCGCGACGCCGGGACAAGTCACGATTGGTCAGGCGATTGCCACTGTTATCTGAATGTCCGTCCAGTTCGACGTGATTAACCGTCGGATCGGCTTTGAGATAGGCCACGATGGTTTGCAAGCGAGCCTTGGCTTGCGCATCAAGATCGATGCCTCCGCCCGGGAAACCGACTTCGCCCTGCTTGACCTGGTCGTAGTTCATCGGCAGCAGTTTGGTGACGCACTGCTGATAATCGCTGAAGGCTTTATTGAATTTGACCGGTAGCAGGCGCACTTCGGTGGTACCAGCAGCATCACGGGAGTAATGGCGGATGACCGGACTGCGACCTTCCATCAGACCGCTGATCAGCCGACTGGCCTGTACCTGCGAACTGCTGAACGGAAATTCACCATTATTGACTTTGACTGAACCCAGATTGATATCGCCGCGCCCCGGCTGCCATGGCGCAGCCGCGGCCAAAAGGGTCGCCGAGCCGCCGCCCGCCATGCCGCCGGCCGACTTGATCCGGAATGTGGCCTGCTCACCTGCACGACGCACGAACTCACCCGCACCGAAATCGGTGATGGGCTGGCTGAGGCGACACTCGAACTGATCGCCTTCCACTTTCCACTCAATACTTTCCAGACGGGTCTGGAAAGTCATTGCCATGGCCGGGAAGCTGGCGAACACGCTGAGCAGGGCTAGATATCGCTGGCGCACGGGAGGCTCCACTAAAAAATGACTGCATAACAAAAAGACTTCCTACAACGGGCTATCGGTAACTTCCTACAAAACTTGATAGCGGGTGCCTGAGAGAGTCTTTTCCGGTAGCATTCCCAGCGAGTTTGACCCGCCTGGAATCCCCAATGTCCGACCTCCTGACCCTTTTGCGTCCCGACGACTGGCACATACACCTCCGCGATGGAGCTGTTTTGCCCCACACCGTTGCTGACGTTGCGCGCACTTTTGGCCGCGCAATCATCATGCCTAACCTGGTACCGCCCGTTCGCAATGCTCAGGAGGCCGACGCTTATCGTCAGCGCATCCTGGCGGCTCGCCCTGCCGGCAGCCCGTTCGAACCGCTGATGGTGCTTTACCTGACCGACCTGACACAGCCGGAAGACATCCGCACGGCCAAAGCCACCGGCTTTATCCATGCTGCCAAGTTGTACCCGGCCGGAGCGACCACCAACTCCGATTCGGGTGTGACCAGCATCGACAAGATTTTCCCTGTTCTCGAAGCAATGGCCGAAGTCGGCATGCCGCTTCTGGTACACGGAGAAGTGACCCGTAGCGACATCGACGTCTTTGATCGCGAGAAAATCTTCATTGATGAACACCTGACGCGTGTCGTTGAACGCTTCCCGACACTCAAAGTGGTGTTTGAACACATCACCACCGCTGAGGCTGTGCAGTTCGTCAATCAGGCTTCGGCCAATGTCGGCGCCACGATTACTGCGCATCACTTGCTCTATAACCGCAACCACATGCTGGTGGGCGGGATTCGTCCGCACTTCTATTGCCTGCCGATTCTGAAGCGCAATACGCACCAGACCGCGCTGCTTGATGCAGCTACCGGTGGAAGCACGAAGTTCTTCCTCGGCACCGATTCGGCGCCGCATGCCCAGCATGCCAAGGAAAACGCTTGCGGCTGTGCAGGCTGCTACACCGCCTATGCAGCGATCGAGATGTACGCTGAGGCTTTCGAGCAACGTAATGCACTGGACAAACTGGAAGGGTTCGCCAGCCTCCACGGTCCGGCGTTCTACGGCCTGCCTGCGCCTCAGGACACTATTACGCTGGTCCGTGAAGAATGGACCGCGCCCACCAGTCTGCCGTTTGGCGAGCTGTCCGTAATACCGCTGCGCGCCGGTGAAAAACTGCGCTGGCGTCTGCTGGAGAAACACGCGTGAGTGAAGATCATTTCGACGACGAACAGGAAGGTCAGAGCGGCGGTTCGCGCCACCCCATGGCAGCCCGTTTTCGCGGCTACCTGCCTGTTGTCATCGATGTAGAGACCGGTGGCTTCAATTGCGCTACCGACGCCCTGCTGGAAATTGCGGCAGTGACCATCGGCATGGACGAAGACGGATTTGTGTTCCCGGAGCACACGCACTTCTTCCGCGTAGAACCGTTCGAGGGCGCCAACATCGAGGCCGCCGCCCTTGAGTTCACCGGTATCAAACTCGATCATCCATTGCGTATGGCCGTCAGTGAAGAAACCGCGCTGAATGACATCTTCCGTGGTGTTCGCAAGGCACTGAAGGCCAATGGATGCAAGCGTGCGGTGCTGGTCGGCCACAACGCCAGCTTCGACCTGGGCTTTCTGAACGCGGCGGTTGCGCGGCTCGACATGAAGCGTAACCCGTTCCACCCCTTCTCCAGCTTCGACACCGCGACGCTGGCCGGGCTTGCCTACGGCCAGACCGTTCTTGCCAAGGCCTGTCAGGCAGCCGGTATCGACTTCGACGGCCGTGAAGCGCACTCAGCGCGTTACGACACCGAGAAAACCGCCGAGCTGTTCTGCGGCATCGTCAATCGCTGGAAGCAGATGGGTGGCTGGGAAGATTTCGGCGACTGATTAACAACTGCAATTCTGTTGTGACTGAGCTGATGTTATCGCGGGCAAGCGCGCTCCTACAGTTGGATCGCGTTTCAGCTGTAGGAGCGCGCTTGCCCGCGAATGCTTTTAACAGGCCACAACAAATCCCACTGTCATCCCCCCTCACAGACCACTAATGCGACCCTCACCTGATGTAATTTCACCACTCGTCGGTACAGAGAGAAACCTTCTCAATGAGTTTTGACAAGCATTCTCATTAACATTAGTATCCCCGGCAACGAGAAATTACAGCGATGGTTCTCATTTATGTATGTCTGCCTCTGCCAAGGTGTTACCGACGGTCAAATCCGAGATGCAATATTCGAGGGTTGCTGCAGTTACAAAGACGTCCGTGAAACACTGGGTGTTGCCACCAAATGTGGCAAATGCGCCTGTTTAGCCAAAGAAGTGGTACGCGATACCCTTACCGAGCTGCAAACCAGCCAAGCGGCGTTAGCTTATCCAGCAGAATTTTCACCCGCCTGATTGACCTATTTCAAAGAACCGGACCTAGTGTCCGGTTTTTTTATGCCTGTAATTCAAACGCTTAGCATCAAGATGCGGAACACAAACATTCTTATTCCTATTTAATTTCACTTATTATTCAATAACTTAGGTTTGACAGACTAATACGCGCAGATCAAACTCGCGCTTTATATATACAAGCCATCGGCAGGACCTCAAAAATGAAAGGCGACATTACAGTCATCCAGCATCTCAACAGGATCCTCGGAAACGAGCTGGTCGCGATCAATCAGTACTTCCTGCATGCCCGCATGTATGAAGATTGGGGCCTGAACAAGCTGGGCAAGCACGAGTATCGCGAATCCATCGACGAGATGAAGCACGCTGACAAGCTCATCAAGCGCATCCTGTTCCTGGAAGGCCTGCCTAACCTGCAAGAGCTGGGCAAAATCCTGATCGGCGAACACACCAAGGAAATGCTTGAGTGCGACCTGAAGATCGAACACAAAGGCCTGGTTGATCTCAAAGCAGCCATTGCTCACTGCGAAGTCATCGGTGACTTTGGTAGCCGTGAAATGCTGGAAGACATACTCGAGTCCGAGGAAGAACATATCGACTGGCTGGAAACCCAACTGGGCCTGATCGAGAAGATCGGTATCGAGAACTACCTGCAATCGCAGATGGGCGAAGACTGATCCATCTGGTCTGCCGGTAACAAAAAAGCCCCGCTTTCGAGAGAAAGCGGGGCTTTTCTTTGTCGCTACGTTGGTGCCGTATGCAGACCAACCGGTAGGAGCGAACTTGTTCGCGAAGCGTCAGGTCAGCCAACACATCTGCAAACCGGTCAACCGCTTCGCCAACAAGATGGCTCCTACAGGTAAGCGGCCAAGGTGACGCTAACGAAAAAGCCCGCCTTCTCTCGAAAGCGGGCTTTTCTTTGTCGCTACGTTGGTGCCGTATGAACACCAACCGGTAGGCGCGAACTTGTTCGCGAGGCGTCAGGTCAGCCAACACATCTGCAAACCGGTCAACCGCTTCGCCAACAAGATGGCTCCTGCAGGTGAGCGACTCTTATCAGGCTTCGGTATTACCCGCAGCTGCCTTGGCTGCTGCGCCTTTCACCAGCTCTTGCAGCGAGCCGTCAGCCTGCATTTCCGTGATGATATCGCTACCGCCGACCAACTCACCGGCCACCCACAGTTGCGGGAACGTTGGCCAGTTGGCGTACTTTGGCAGGTTGGCGCGGATTTCAGGATTTTGCAGGATGTCGACATAAGCGAATTTTTCGCCACATGCCATCAACGCCTGGGAAGCCTTTGCCGAAAAGCCGCACTGCGGGGCATTCGGAGCACCTTTCATGTAGAGCAGAATGGTGTTGTTGGCAATCTGGTCTTTGATCGTTTCGATGATATCCATGGAGCACCTCGGCTTAACTTTTCCGACTCAGTTGTCGACACGGTGGCGCATTGTAACGGAAACCCGAGCGCTACGCTCAGCCTTACCTTACGCCGGCGATCATGCCGCAGCGACCTGAACGCTCACGCCATTGAGTACCGCATTGCCGGAAAGGCTATCAAGTTCTCGCTCATCGGTCAGGTCGTTGGCACTCTCCCCCGGCTGCTGCGCGGCAATGTCCATCTGCACACCGGGTTTGGCATGCCCCCAGCCATGAGGCAGGCTGACTACGCCCGGCATCATGTCCAGACTGGCTAAAACCTGCACCTCAATAACGCCCACCCGGGAACTCACGCGTACTTGCTGCCCGTCGCTCAAGCCACGAGTGACCAAGTCATCAGGGTGCATCAACAGATGATGACGAGGCTTGCCCTTAACCAACCGATGATAGTTATGCATCCACGAATTGTTGCTGCGTACATGGCGGCGGCCGATCAGTAACAACTCACCCGCTGCCGGAGCGTCGACCCGCGCAAACCGCTTGAGGTCCGACAGGACAACATCAGGCGCGGCCTGAATACGGCCATTGGCGGTCTTCAGACGCGGGCCGAGATTGGGCTTCAACGCGCCAAGGTCCAGACCATGAGGATGCTCCCGCAAGGTGTCCAGCGAAAGCTTGTAATCCGAACCATCACCGTAAAGACCCGCACGCAGACCGCGATCAATCATCAGCGCCGGAGGCATCGTCGGCTTCAACTCTCGCCCCGCCCTTGCGGCAAAGGCTTTCGCCAGCCCGACGAAGATTTCCCAGTCGTGCAGCGCCCCCTCGGGTTTGGCCAGAAGGGCCCGATTGAAGCGCGTAACGTTACGCACCGCAAACGTGTTGAACGTCGTGTCGTAGTGGTCATTTTCCAGTGCCGAGGTCGAAGGCAGAATCAGATCGGCATGGCGCGTGGTCTCGTTGATGTAAAGATCGATGCTGAGCATGAACTCCAGACCATCCAGCGCCTGATCAAGCTGGCGGCCATTGGGCGTCGATAACACCGGGTTGCCTGCGACTGTCACCAGGGCCTTGATCTGCCCCTCCCCCTCATTGAGCATTTCTTCCGCCAATGCCGCGACCGGCAGCTCACCGGCATATTCCGGCAACCCGGAAATCCTGCTTTGCCATTGATTGAAATGACCGCCGGACGTTGCGCCCACCAGATCCACCGCTGGCTCGGTACAGAGCACACCGCCCACCCGATCAAGATTGCCCGTCACCAGATTGATCAACTGCACCAGCCAATGACACACCGTGCCGAACACCTGAGTGGAAATGCCCATTCGCCCATAACACGCAGCTTTGTCAGCAGCGGCGAAGTCTCGCGCCAGCTGGCGAATCTGCCCGGCCGGTACCCCACATCGCAGACTCATGGCTTCGGCACTGAAATCAGCGATAGCGGCCCGCACCAGATCCAGCCCGTCCACTGGCAAATGGCTGTCGCGGGTGAGGCCTTCCTCGAACAACGTATTCAGCAGACCAAACAGTAAGGCTGCATCGCCACCCGGTCGCACAAAAATATGCTGATCGGCGATTGCAGCCGTTTCAGTGCGCCGAGGATCGACCACCACGACTTTTCCACCGCGAGCCTGGATAGCCTTCAAACGTTTTTCGACATCCGGCACGGTCATGATGCTGCCATTGGATGCCAGCGGGTTCCCGCCCAGAATCAGCATGAAACCGGTGTGATCGATATCGACGATGGGCAGCAGCAAGCCGTGGCCATACATCAGGAAACTGGTCAGGTGATGGGGAAGCTGGTCGACAGAGGTCGCCGAGTAGCGATTACGGGTTTTCAGCAAACCCAGAAAGTAATTGCTATGGGTCATCAACCCGTAGTTGTGTACGCTCGGATTGCCCTGATAGACCGCTACGGCGTTCTGCCCATAACGTTGCTGGATATCCAGCAACCGCTCGGCGACCAGATCAAATGCCGCCTGCCACTCGATGGGCCGCCACTGATCGCCCAAACGCTGCATGGGTTGGCGTAATCGGTCAGGGTCATTCTGAATATCTTGCAGCGCCACCGCCTTGGGGCAAATGTGGCCGCGACTGAACGAGTCCAGGGGATCGCCCTTGATCGAAGTGATCGACACCTGATTTTCAGCACTGGTGGTGGTCTCGATGCTCAAGCCACAGATGGCTTCGCAGAGATGGCAGGCACGGTGATGGAGGGTCTTGGTCATGGCCAGCCTCATATTTTTGTCAGGACGACCTGAAGAGATCGCTCAAACGAAACTATGGGGCGTGGCTTGCGACTGCGCCAGAGACGTTCGTCTCATGAATCGACAGGCATCAGGCGGGCCGATGACTAAAAACGATCAACCGCCGATAGGGGTGATTTTGCGCTGCAGCTGGATTTCGTGGACCGTTTCGATCTGCTCTTGAGCCAGATGAACGCCGGTCAACTCGCCGATCAGACGCCAGTGTTCATCAAGCCCGGAACTGATTGTCGCCATCCGGTCGATCATGTGTCGTCCGGCAGCCCGAGTGACTTCATCATTGCTGCGCAGCAGCTCGAAAGACATGGACGTCATCGAAGCTGTGAGGTGCGTAAGGGTACGAGCCGTGAGCCCGAGTAATTCCGTCAACTGTTTTTCTTTAGATTCCATTCCCCACCCCCTGATACGCGATGCGCAGTTATAACCTACGGCGATTATTTATGGAACGGGCTAACAGTGCGCCGCGTGAAGCAGATCGCATAAGCCAACGATATGACCGTCCGAAAGTAAAACTGTTGCAGAAATCGCACCAATTGCAATGTCACATCGCGGCAGTGTACAAATACCTGCCTCGGTTGCCAGAAATGGCCAGTTGCCGCCAGCCAGAGCATTATCTGGTTCGAGAGCGCCATCAAGTTCTAAATGCAAAAAATGCCTGTGTTGCGAATAAAAAACATTCGGACATGAGCATCCTATTGGTAAGAGGCGACATTTTTTTATACCATCGCGCCTTCCCTATTCGTCGCCCCGTGCGGCTTCCGCCGCAGGTCTCGCCCGTTTTCCCGATAAAACCCGGCTTTGAGCATCTGCGGTCTGTTGCAAAAAAGGTAGTTAATAATGAACGCCAGGCACTTTCTCTCGATGATGGATTACAAGCCAGAAGAACTCCTGCGCTTGATCCGTCGAGGCGTAGAGCTCAAAGACCTGCGAAACCGAAGCGTGCTTTTCGAACCGTTGAAAGGTCGGGTTCTGGGCATGATCTTCGAGAAATCTTCGACTCGTACCCGTGTTTCGTTCGAAGCCGGCATGATCCAGCTCGGCGGTCAGGCCATCTTTTTGTCCCCTCGTGACACCCAATTGGGCCGTGGCGAGCCGATTGCCGATTGCGCGAAAGTGCTTTCGAGCATGCTCGATGCCGTGATGATCCGTACCTTTGCCCATAGCAATCTGACCGAGTTCGCCGCCAACTCCCGCGTGCCTGTCATCAACGGCCTGTCCGATGACTTGCATCCCTGCCAGTTGCTGGCCGACATGCAGACCTTCCTTGAGCATCGCGGCTCGATCAAAGGCAAGACCGTTGCCTGGATCGGCGACGGCAACAACATGTGCAACAGCTATATAGAAGCCGCGATCCAGTTCGACTTCCAGTTGCGCGTGGCTTGTCCTGAAGGCTATGAGCCAAATCCGGAATTTCTGGCGCTGGCTGGTGATCGCGTGACTGTGCTGCGTGATCCGCGTGCAGCAGTGGCGGGTGCGCATCTGGTGAGCACCGATGTCTGGACTTCCATGGGCCAGGAAGAAGAAACCGCCAGGCGCATCGCCTTGTTCACCCCGTTCCAGGTCACCCGCGCCCTGCTCGATCTCGCTGACAAAGACGTGCTGTTCATGCATTGCCTGCCAGCGCATCGTGGCGAAGAAATCAGCGTCGACCTGCTTGACGATCCTCGCTCTGTGGCATGGGACCAGGCTGAAAATCGCCTGCATGCACAGAAGGCGCTGCTGGAGTTTCTGGTTGCGCCTGCCTGCCAGCCAGCATGAGTTCGCCACTGCTGCTGAACCTGCGCAATCTGGCCTGTGGATATCAGGAACAACGCGTGGTGCAGGATTTGAACCTGCACCTCAACGCAGGGGATATCGGCTGCTTGCTGGGCTCATCGGGCTGTGGCAAGACCACGACTTTACGCGCCATTGCCGGGTTCGAGCCGGTTCACGCCGGGGAAATTACTCTGGCTGGCGAAGTCATCTCCAGGCCAGGTTTTACCCTGCCTCCTGAGAAACGCCGGATCGGCATGGTGTTTCAGGATTACGCGCTTTTCCCGCACTTGAGCGTTGCCGAGAATGTCGCCTTTGGCATTCGCAAGCATCCACGCCTCAAGCAAGTGACCGACGAGCTATTGGAGCTGGTCAATCTGGGCGCCTTAGGCAAACGCCTGCCTCATGAATTGTCCGGCGGCCAACAGCAACGCGTTGCGCTGGCACGTGCGTTGGCGCCAGAGCCGCAACTGCTGCTGCTCGACGAACCGTTTTCCAATCTGGACGGCGAACTTCGCCGCCGCCTCAGTCACGAGGTTCGCGACATCCTCAAGGCCCGAGGCACCAGCGCAATACTGGTCACACACGATCAGGAAGAAGCCTTCGCTGTCAGCGATCATGTAGGCGTCTTCAAAGAAGGTCGTCTGGAACAATGGGACACGCCCTACAACCTGTACCACGAACCGCTGACGCCCTACGTCGCCAGCTTTATCGGTCAGGGGTATTTCATTCGCGGCGTCATGATTGACCCGCAATCCGTTCAGACCGAATTGGGTGTACTGCAAGGCAACCGCGCTTACTCAGGCACAAAAGGCAGCGCAGTGGACGTATTGCTGCGACCGGATGACATCGTCTTCGATGCCGATAGCACTCTTGCCGCCCGCGTCACCAGCAAAACGTTTCAGGGCGCAGCGACGCTTTACCGCCTGCAACTGCCTACCGGCAGCCAACTGGAAGCGGTTTTCCCTAGCCATGCGGATTATCAACCCGGTGAGCAGGTAGGCATTCGGGTATCGGCCGACCATCTGGTGCTGTTCCCGGCGGCAGGTAGTGTGGCGGTGCAGCAGGCGGTTTAGCCCAGACTCACCATCAACGTCCCGCTGGTCACCAGCGTGGCATGCCCGCCGATCTTCACCCGATCCCCTTCCAGCCGACAGAACAACGCCCCGCCACGTTCAGAACACTGGTAGGCATTGAGCACATCCTTGCCCAGTCGACCGGCCCAGTACGGAATCAATACACAGTGGGTCGAGCCGGTGACCGGGTCTTCAGGAATGCCAATTGCCGGAGCGAAATAGCGCGAAACGAAGTCAGCATGCTCACCCTTAGCGGTCACGATCACACCAGGCCAGGGTAACCGTGCCAGCGCCGCCATGTCAGGCGTGCATTCACGCACTGCCTGTTCGGACTCAAGCACCACCATCAACTCCGCCGAACCCAGCGCATCAACAATACTGGTGCCCAAGGCACGCTCAAGCTCAATTGTCACGCCGACCTCGTGAGGAATCATCGCCGGGAAGTCCAGCAGCAATAGCCCCTCCTCACGCGTGACGCTCAGAGCACCTGACTTGCTGAAAAAATCGAGCTGCTCCGAAGGCTCGCTGAAAATATTAAACAGCACATGAGCAGCAGCCAGCGTCGCATGCCCACACAAGGGGACTTCAGTCCTGGGCGTGAACCAGCGGATGTGCCAACCGAGCGCCTCGCGAACAACGAACGCGGTTTCCGCTAGATTGTGTTCAGCGGCAATGCGCTGCATCAACTCATCAGCCAGCCATGCATCGAGGCGATAAACCATCGCCGGATTGCCACTGAACGGACGATCACTGAAGGCGTCGACCTGATGAAACTCGAGATACATAAGTGATGCTCCAGTGCGATTGAAAGCCTTGGTTACTCTGGCCAAACAAAATGCAAACCAGTGAATTGGAATGCATTTCTGTAGGAGCTGCCGCAGGCTGCGAAGCGTTCATCCTGACACACCGCTATCGCAGCCTTCGGCAGCTCCTACAGATTCTGTGACTGCCGCGAACCTGGCGGCAGTTATTGAAATTCTTCCGTAGGTGAGTTGCGTGCAGCTACAAAGCAGAGAACTACTTTCAGCCGCGCCCCACCGGCGCAAACATCGCGCCGGTATGTTCAGCAAGTGCCTTCGGCGCCAGTTCTACTTCAAGACCGCGCCTCCCGGCACTGACGTAAATCGTCGCGAACTGCTCAGCGCTTTGATCAATAAAAGTACGCAACCGCTTCTTCTGACCCAGCGGGCTGATACCGCCCAAGAGATAGCCGGTGGAGCGCTGCGCAGCAGCCGGGTCAGCCATTTCGGTTTTCTTGGCCTTCGCAGCGGTTGCCAACGCCTTGAGGTCCAGGGTGCCAACAACCGGCACCACAGCGACCAGCAATTCACCTTTTTCGGTACTGGCCAGCAGCGTCTTGAATACCTGCGCCGGTTCGAGGCCCAACTTTTCCGCCGCCTCAAGGCCATAAGAGGCAGCTTTGGGGTCATGTTCGTAACTGTGTATTCGGTGTTCAGCACGAACTTTTTTCAACAGATCCAGTGCAGGTGTCATACAGCGCTCCAGGCCAAGGCGACCAATCCAGATCAATTATTCTAGGCGATCAAACGTCTGTACACCCCGCGATTACTGGGCAGGAGGTGAAATGCTCAAAAAATTCAAAGAAGGTGTACACAACCCCGATCAATGCGCGTAAAAAGCCCTGCGCCTGACAGTGCCCACAGGTTCGGTTCCACCCTAAACCACATTCGTTCCTGTTTATTTTTTTTCGTTTGCGAATATTCACTGGAACTTTAGTTCCATTTAAGGTCGAATCCAGAGGTCGAGGATGGGGTTTCCTCGAGCTCGTTAAAAGACGCGCACTGGTGGATTTTCACACAGAGCCGCACAAGAACAAAAAAGAGGTTTTCATGACAAATGCACTGCAAGAACCAACGCTGAAAGGTCAATGCGTGGCCGAATTCATGGGCACTGCCCTGATGATTTTTTTCGGTACCGGCTGTGTCGCAGCGCTCAAGGTTGCGGGTGCCACGTTCGGGCTTTGGGAAATCAGCATTATCTGGGGCCTGGCAGTTGCCATGGCTATCTATCTGAGCGCAGGTGTTTCCGGCGCGCACCTCAATCCGGCCGTCAGCATCGCGCTGAGTATTTTTGCCGGTTTTGAAAAACGAAAACTGCCATTCTATATAGCCGCGCAAATTGCAGGAGCCTTCTGCGGTGCCGGTCTGGTTTATCTGCTGTACACCAGCCTGTTCTTCGAATTCGAACAAACGCATCAGATGATTCGTGGTTCAGTTGCCAGCCTTGAACTCGCCTCAGCATTTTCCACTTACCCTAACCCGGCCATTTCCGTAGGTCAGGCTGCACTGGTGGAATGTGTAATCACGGCGATTCTGATGTGCGTCATCATGTCCCTGACTGACGACAACAACGGCCTGCCCCGCGGCGCACTCGCGCCTCTGCTGATCGGTTTGCTGGTTGCTCTGATTGGCGCCTCGACTGCTCCACTCACTGGCTTCGCGATGAATCCGGCCCGGGATTTTGGTCCTAAACTGATGACATTCCTCGCGGGCTGGGATGAAGTCGCGTTTACCGGTGGCCGTGACATACCGTATTTTCTGATTCCGATTTTCGCGCCGATTCTTGGTGCGTGCCTCGGTGCCGCTGGCTATCGTGCGCTGATTGCGCGCCATCTGCCACGCGCCGTTCCTGCTGTAGAGACTGTGGCTGTAAAAGACGCTGACGTTGTTCCAGGCAAAGCCCAGATTTCATCTTGAATCTCGCGCGTCTGCTTTTAACTTCACCCATTAGCACAAGGCAATCGACATGACTGACTCCCAGAACAAGAACTACATCATTGCCCTCGATCAGGGTACGACCAGCTCTCGTGCAATCATTTTTGACCGCGACGCCAATGTCGTCAGCACCGCGCAAAGCGAATTCGTTCAGCACTACCCTCAAGCGGGTTGGGTTGAACATGATCCTATGGAGATCTTCGCCACTCAAACCGCGTGCATGACCAAAGCACTGGCTCAGGCTGATCTGCACCACAATCAGATTGCCGCCATCGGTATCACCAACCAGCGTGAAACCACGGTTATCTGGGAAAAGGAAACCGGTCGCCCTATTTATAACGCCATCGTCTGGCAGTGCCGCCGCAGTACCGAAATCTGCCAGCAGCTCAAGCGCGACGGCATGGAAGAGTACATCAAGGACACCACTGGCCTGGTGATCGACCCGTACTTCTCGGGCACCAAGGTCAAGTGGATCCTCGACCACGTTGAAGGCAGCCGCGAACGCGCCCGCAAAGGCGAGCTGATGTTCGGCACCATCGATAGCTGGCTGATCTGGAAATTCACTGGCGGCAAAGTGCACGTCACCGACTACACCAACGCATCGCGCACCATGCTGTTCAACATCCATACCCTGGAATGGGATCAGCGCATGCTCGACGTGCTGGATATCCCGCGTGAGATGCTCCCGGAAGTGAAAAGCTCGTCCGAAGTTTACGGCCAGAGCAAAAGCGGTATTCCGATTGCCGGTATCGCGGGTGACCAGCAGGCTGCGCTGTTCGGCCAGATGTGCGTCGAGCCAGGCCAGGCCAAAAACACTTATGGCACTGGCTGCTTCCTGCTGATGAACACCGGCAAGAAAGCCGTGAAGTCCGCCCACGGCATGCTGACCACCATCGGTTGCGGTCCGCGTGGCGAAGTGGCTTATGCTCTGGAGGGCGCTGTGTTCAACGGCGGTTCGACGGTGCAATGGCTGCGTGACGAGCTGAAAATCATCACCGATGCCGTGGATACCGAGTACTTCGCAGGCAAGGTCAAGGACAGCAACGGCGTTTATCTGGTGCCGGCATTTACCGGTCTGGGTGCTCCGTACTGGGACCCGTATGCCCGTGGTGCATTGTTCGGCCTGACACGCGGTGTAAAAGTCGATCACATCATCCGCGCAGCGCTGGAGTCCATCGCCTACCAGACCCGCGACGTTCTGGACGCCATGCAGCAAGACTCGGGCGAACGCCTGAAATCCCTGCGGGTTGACGGTGGCGCAGTGGCCAACAACTTCCTCATGCAGTTCCAGGCCGACATTCTCGGCACTACGGTCGAGCGCCCGAAAATGCGCGAAACCACTGCACTGGGTGCCGCCTATCTGGCCGGTCTGGCCATTGGTTTCTGGAGCAGCCTGGACGAACTGAAGAACAAGGCGGTTATCGAGCGCGAATTCGAGCCGCAATGTGCCGAAGAAGAGAAGGAAAAGCTCTACGCCGGTTGGCAGAAGGCCGTAGCCCGCACCCGCGACTGGGAACCGCACGACAACAACGACTAACGGTTACGCTTGCGACGGAGTGGCAGGATCATAGCTTTCGAGTTTCCGGCTGACAGGCAGTACATGCCTGCGGCATCATGGACGCCATTTGGCAGCCTGAAGGACACTCAACAAAAATGAACCTGCCTCCCCGTCAACAGCAAATCCTCGAGCTGGTCCGTGAACGCGGCTATGTCAGCATCGAGGAAATGGCCACGCTATTCGTTGTAACCCCTCAGACTATCCGCCGCGATATCAATCAGCTTGCGGAATCGAACCTGTTGCGCCGCTACCACGGTGGCGCAGCTTATGACTCGAGCATTGAAAACACCGCTTACGCCATGCGTGCGGATCAGATGCGCGACGAGAAACAACGCATCGGCGAAGCCATTGCCGCGCAAATTCCCGATCACGCGTCGATATTCATCAACATCGGTACGACCACCGAGTCGATCGCCCGCGCCCTGCTCAATCACAACAACCTGAAAATCATCACCAACAATCTGCACGTCGCCTCGATGCTCAGCGCCAAAGAGGATTTCGATGTCCTGCTGGCGGGCGGCAACGTGCGTCGTGACGGCGGTGTGATGGGTCAGGCAAGCGTGGACTTCATCAACCAGTTCAAAGTCGATTTCGCGCTGGTGGGCATCAGCGGGATTGATGAAGACGGCAGTCTGCTGGATTTCGATTATCAGGAAGTACGCGTCTCCCAGGCGATCATTGCCAACGCCCGGCAAGTCATTCTGGCTGCCGATTCCAGCAAGTTCGGCCGCAACGCCATGGTTCGTTTGGGACCGATCACCCTGATCGACTGCCTGGTAACTGACCAAGCCCCGGCTCCCGCACTGGTGCAGTTGCTGGCGCAGAACAAGATTCGGCTGGAAGTGGTTTAGTTATCTAGCCGCTGCCGATCGATACCTGTGGGAGATTCTATGTTGGGCTGCAAACACAAATCTGTGGGAGCGAATTCATTCGCGAAGAGGCCCATCCATCCGATAGACATGTGTCGGCAGGAATGCAGCATTCGCGAATGAATTCGCTCCCACGGGATCTACGCTCACCTTCCATGTTCACTTTTGTTCCTTTCTCTCTTCCCGATCAGTATTTTCAATGATAACTGACTGGAAGCCCCTGCGTTATTGAGCTATGATTTTCGGAAATGAACATTAATGTTCGAATTCGTTATCCGAACAATAAACTCAGGAGGCCACCGATGCCCCATTCCAACCTGTCTACGCCGCCACTTTCCGAGGTCTATGACATCGCCGTCATCGGTGGTGGGATCAATGGTGTCGGGATCGCAGCGGATGCCTCCGGTCGCGGCCTGTCAGTTTTTCTGTGTGAAAAAGACGACCTGGCCAGCCATACCTCTTCTGCCAGCAGCAAATTGATCCACGGTGGCCTGCGCTACCTGGAACATTACGAATTCCGACTGGTGCGTGAAGCATTGGCAGAACGTGAGGTGCTGTTGGCCAAGGCACCACACATCGTCAAGCCGATGCGCTTTGTGCTGCCACACCGCCCACACTTGCGCCCTGCGTGGATGATTCGCGCCGGTCTGTTCCTTTATGACCACCTGGGCAAGCGCGAGAAGCTGCCAGGTTCGCGCAGTTTGCGTTTCGGCAGCGACAGTCCGCTGAAGTCGAACATCACCCATGGTTTCGAATACTCCGACTGCTGGGTCGACGACGCCCGCCTCGTAGTGCTCAACGCCATGGCTGCCCGTGAGCAAGGCGCGCATATTCACACCCAGACGCGCTGCCTGAATGCACGCCGCACGAACGGTCTCTGGCACCTGCACATGGAGCGCGCCGACGGCACGCTGTTTTCGATCCGTGCCAAGGCGCTGGTCAATGCTGCTGGTCCATGGGTCGCCAAGTTCATTCGTGACGACCTGAAGCTGGATTCGCCGTACGGCATCCGCCTGATTCAGGGCAGTCACCTGATCGTGCCGAAACTGTATGAGGGCGAAAACGCGTTCATCCTTCAGAACGAAGACCAGCGCATCGTGTTCGCAATTCCTTATATGGAGCGCTTCACCATCGTCGGCACCACGGATCGCGAGTACCAAGGCGACCCGAACAAGGTCGAGATCACCGACGGCGAGATGGACTACATGCTTAAAGTGGCCAACGACCACTTCAAGAAGCAACTGAGCCGCGATGACGTTCTCAGCACATGGTCCGGCGTTCGTCCGCTGTGCAACGACGAGTCTGACAACCCTTCAGCCATCACCCGCGACTACACCCTGTCGCTGTCAGGTGGTGCTGATGAAGCACCAATCCTGTCGGTGTTCGGCGGCAAGCTGACCACCTATCGCAAGCTGGCAGAGTCGGCGATGGCGCAACTGGCTCCGTTCTTCAAGCAGATGAAGCCAAGCTGGACAGCCAAATCCAGTCTTCCCGGTGGCGAAGACATGACCACTCCGGCCGAACTGGCCAGCCAGTTGATCAGCCGTTTTGGCTGGCTACCAGGCGAAATCGCGCAACGCTGGTCTCGCACTTACGGGAGCCGCACCTGGCGCCTGCTGGAAGGCGTACAGAGCATTGCCGATCTGGGCGATCACCTGGGTGCGGGCTTGTACACCCGGGAAGTCGACTACCTGTGCAGCACCGAATGGGCAACGACTGCTGATGACATTCTGTGGCGCCGCAGCAAACTCGGCCTGTTCATGACCGCTGAGGAGCGCGAAGGCGTTCAGCAGTATCTGGACACCGTAGCGCGTAACAAAGGTGCTTTCGCAGCGGCTTTGATAGGTGCTGCCGCTGCTCCTTTGCTTGTCACTGACACAGCGCTCGTGCACAGCAAATAAAGGCCTCAGTGGGAGCGAATTCATTCGCGAATGCGGTGTGTCAGACCCGGATGTTTTGTGGACTGCCCCCTTCGCGAATGAATTCGCTCCCACGGGTTCTGCATTTCTACCGCCAGTGCCCCATTCGGATTTCCGAACACCTCTCCCCCATTAGTTCGGCATCCCGGACGCCGGCCTCTCCCCCCGCCTGGATCACAACCGGATTTATCCTCTTATAAATCAGCCAGTTAACCTTTATAAACCAGCTTGGCACGCCTCCTGCTCTGTAATAAGCAGTCGATTGCTTCGACCGTAGCCTGTCTTCTGTCGGCCGCCGTTGAAGCATGGACCGAAGAGGCGGCCGCCAGGTAGCAGGCCCCATAAAAAAAATAATTCGAGGTATAACCGATGCGCATCGTTCCCCATCTTCTGGGCGCAGCAATCGCTGCTGCTCTGATCAGCTCTCCAGTTTCTGCCGCCGAATTGACCGGCACCCTGAAGAAAATCAAAGAGTCCGGCACCATCACCCTCGGTCACCGCGACGCTTCGATCCCTTTCTCCTACATCGCTGATGCTTCCGGCGTGCCGGTGGGTTACTCCCACGACATCCAGCTGAAAATCGTTGAAGCCATCAAGAAAGACTTGGACATGCCGGACCTGAAGGTCAAGTACAACCTGGTCACTTCGCAAACCCGTATCCCGCTGGTGCAGAACGGCACCGTCGACGTTGAATGTGGCTCGACCACCAACAACGTTGAGCGCCAGCAACAGGTCGACTTCTCGGTCGGCATCTTCGAAATCGGTACCCGTCTGTTGTCCAAAGCGACCTCGGAATACAAGGATTTCGATAACCTGAAAGGCAAGAACGTAGTGACCACCGCAGGCACCACGTCCGAGCGCATCCTCAAGTCCATGAACGCTGACAAGCAAATGGGCATGAACGTGATCTCGGCCAAAGACCACGGCGAATCCTTCCAGATGCTGGAATCGGGTCGTGCAGTGGCATTCATGATGGACGACGCCTTGCTGGCTGGTGAAATGGCCAAGGCCAAGAAGCCGACTGACTGGGCTGTAACCGGTACCCCTCAGTCGTACGAAATCTACGGCTGCATGGTGCGTAAAGGCGACGAGCCGTTCAAGAAAGCTGTCGATGACGCCATCGTTGCGACCTACAAATCGGGCGAGATCAACAAGATCTACGAAAAGTGGTTCCAGGCTCCAATCCCGCCAAAAGGCCTGAACCTGAACTTCCCGATGAGCGACGAGCTGAAAAAACTGATCGCCGAACCGACCGACAAAGCGGCAGACGACAAAAAGGCTTAATCGCCCGTTACCTGCTCGTCAATAAAACAGCCTGAGACCGCACCGTGCGGTTTCAGGATGCCGTGCATGCATCTGGATCGATCAGAGGGGAGACCCTGATGAATTACAACTGGGACTGGAGCGTTTTCTTCAGGTCCACTGGCGTCGGCAGCGAAACCTATCTGGACTGGTACATCTCAGGTCTGGGCTGGACTATCGCTATCGCTGTCGTTGCCTGGATCATCGCTTTGCTGCTGGGCTCTGTGCTCGGTGTCATGCGTACCGTACCGAACCGTATAGTTGCTGGTATTGCCACGGTCTACGTGGAAATCTTCCGTAATGTGCCGCTGCTGGTGCAGCTGTTCATCTGGTACTTCCTGGTGCCGGACCTGCTGCCCGAAGGCATGCAGGAGTGGTACAAGCAAGACCTGAACCCGACGACTTCCGCGTTCCTCAGCGTGATCGTCTGCCTGGGTCTGTTTACTGCTGCACGGGTGTGTGAACAAGTGCGCACCGGTATCGAAGCGCTGCCTCGCGGCCAGGAATCTGCTGCTCGCGCCATGGGCTTCAGACTGCCGCAGATCTACTGGAACGTGCTGCTGCCACAGGCTTACCGGATCATCATTCCACCGCTCACCTCCGAATTCCTCAACGTGTTCAAGAACTCGTCGGTGGCGTCGTTGATCGGCCTGATGGAATTGCTCGCGCAGACTAAACAGACCGCCGAGTTTTCCGCCAACCTGTTCGAAGCCTTCACCCTGGCGACACTGATCTACTTCACCCTGAACATGAGCCTGATGTTGCTGATGCGCTTGGTCGAGAAGAAAGTCGCTGTGCCCGGACTGATCTCCCTGGGGGGCAAATAATGGATATGGACTTCTCAGGCGTGGTTCAAGCCATTCCCGGCATGTGGAACGGCATGGTCATGACCCTGCAACTGATGGTGATGGGTATCATCGGCGGTCTGGTGCTGGGCACCCTTCTGGCTTTGATGCGCTTGTCATCAAGCAAGCTGCTGGCCAACGTGGCCGGTGCTTACGTCAACTACTTCCGTTCCATTCCGCTGCTGCTGGTCATCACCTGGTTCTATCTGGCGGTGCCGTTTGTGCTGCGCTGGATCACCGGCGAAGACACGCCCATCGGTGCGTTCACCTCCTGCGTCATCGCATTCATGATGTTCGAAGCGGCCTACTTCTGCGAAATCGTTCGTGCCGGTGTGCAGTCGATTTCCAAGGGCCAGATGGGCGCAGCGCAAGCGCTGGGCATGACCTACGGGCAGATGATGCGGTTGATCATCCTGCCTCAGGCCTTTCGCAAGATGACCCCGCTGTTGCTGCAGCAAAGCATCATCCTGTTTCAGGACACCTCGCTGGTTTACACCGTAGGCCTGGTGGACTTCCTCAACGCCTCGCGGGCCAGTGGCGACATCATTGGCCGCGCCAATGAGTTCCTGATCATCGCCGGTCTGGTGTACTTCACGATCAGCTTTGCCGCCTCGTTGCTGGTGAAGCGTCTGCAAAAAAGGTTCGCCGTATGATTTCCATCAAAAACGTTAACAAGTGGTATGGCGACTTCCAGGTGCTGACTGATTGCAGCACCGAGGTCAAAAAAGGCGAAGTGGTCGTGGTCTGTGGCCCGTCGGGCTCCGGCAAATCGACGCTGATCAAATGCGTGAACGCCCTGGAACCGTTCCAGAAAGGCGACATCACCGTGGACGGCACTTCAATTGCCAACCCTAAAACCAACCTGCCGCAATTGCGCTCCCGGGTTGGCATGGTGTTCCAGCATTTCGAACTGTTCCCGCACCTGAGCATCGTTGAAAACCTGACCATTGCGCAGATCAAAGTGCTGGGGCGCAGCAAGGAAGAAGCGACTGAAAAAGGCCTGAAGCTGCTGGATCGTGTAGGTCTGTCGGCCCACGCCAACAAGCATCCGGGCCAATTGTCCGGCGGTCAGCAACAGCGTGTAGCGATTGCCCGCGCACTGGCCATGGACCCGATCGTCATGCTGTTCGACGAACCGACCTCGGCGCTCGATCCGGAAATGGTCAACGAAGTGCTCGACGTAATGGTGCAGCTGGCTCAGGAAGGCATGACCATGATGTGCGTGACCCACGAAATGGGCTTCGCCCGTAAAGTGGCCAACCGCGTAATCTTCATGGATCAGGGACAAATCGTTGAAGACTGTGAGAAAGAAGAGTTTTTCGGTGATGTCAGCGCCCGTTCCGAACGTGCGCAGCAGTTCCTCGCTAAAATTCTTCAGCATTAAGTGAGACTCGACAGCTGCCCGGCGCTTTGAAGCGTCGGGCCGCTGTTCGGCTCAGGACGACTGTGATGAAATGCGACTCCAATCTTTATCGCGCCGCGCCGCCATCACTTGCCGTGAAACCCCGTCTGATTCGCCACCTGTTTCTGCCGCCGTTGATCATCGTGCTGATGTTCGGCCTGGGCTACGTCGCCTATTTGATCAGCGAACACTACGGCATCAAAACCCTCAGCGAGAGCGGCGAACGTCAGCTTGAGCTGCACGCCCGCACCCTCGAAAGTGAAATCAACAAATACACTTATTTGCCCAGCGTGCTGGAGCTGGAGTCCAGCGTCTCAGCCCTGCTCAACGACCCTACTCCCGAGCTGCGCAGCGAGGTCAACGATTACCTTGAAGGCCTGAATCGCCGCAGCCGTAGCCGGGCAATTTACGTACTCGATACCTCCGGCCGGGTACTTGCCACAAGTAACTGGCGCGATGCCGACAGTTATCTGGGTGAAGACCTGTCATTCCGGGCTTATTTTCAGGATGCGGTGCGGGGTCTGCCGGGACGCTTCTACGGCATCGGCAGCACCACCGGTGAGCCCGGTTATTACCTGGCGCACGGTCTGGAAGAGAAAGGCAAGATCGTCGGCGTGGCGGTGATCAAGGTGCAACTCGAAGCCCTGGAGCAGCGCTGGCAACGTGCACGACTGGAAGCCTTCGTCAGCGATGAGAACGGCATCATTATTCTTTCCAGCGACCCGGCCCGACGTCTGAAATCAGTACGCCCACTCACGCCGGAAATCAAAGAACGTCTGGCACGCAGCCTGCAATATTACTGGTGGCCGCTCAACGAGCTGGTGCCGCTGGAGCGCGAGCTGCTTTCGGAAGGTGTGGAGAAGCTGACCTTCCCGGCCAATGTCAGCGTCGATCTTGAACACAAACAGGTCAGCTATCTGGCCCAGACCCGCCAGTTGAGCGACACGCCCTGGCATCTGACGCTGCTGACGCCCCTTGAAGACCTGCGCCGTGAAGCAGGCAGTCAGGGCATGCTGGTCGCGGTCGCCTGTGCACTGGTTGCGTTTCTGCTGATCGCCTGGAATGAACGGCGCAAAGTGCTTTCAACCCGCCTCGCGGCGCGGGAAGCCCTGCAAGCGGCCAATGACGAACTGGAGCGCAAGATCGCCGAGCGCACCGAGCATTTGCGCGCCAGTAACGAACGCCTCAAGGGTCAGATCCGGGAACGTAGGCAAGCTGAAGACACCTTGCGCAAGGCACAGGACGAACTGGTTCAGGCGGGCAAACTGGCGGCTATCGGGCAGATGTCTACCAGCATTGCCCACGAACTGAATCAACCGCTGGCAGCACTGCGTACCTTGTCCGGCAACACCGTGCGCTTCCTCGAACGGGGCGCGCTGGATACCGCCAGCACCAACTTGCGCACCATCAACGATCTGGTCGACCGCATGGGCCGTATCACCGCCAGCCTGCGCGCGTTCGCCCGTCGTGGCGATGACAAGGGCCAGGCAAGACTCAGCAAAGCCGTCGATGCTGCACTGCAGTTGTTGACCCCACGCCTGGAAAATTTTTCCCTTGAACTGCACCAGCGCTATGCCGATGCCGAACTAATGATTGATCAGACTCGCCTCGAGCAGATTCTGGTCAACCTGATTGGCAACGCTCTGGACGCCATGCACGCCCAGCCCCTGCCGGAAATCTGGCTTGCAGGCTCGGTGATCGAAGGCCGTTACTGCTTGCGGGTTCGAGACAACGGCCACGGCATAGACGACGAAACCCGCAAGCATCTGTTCGAACCGTTCTTCACCACCAAACCCGGCGAGCAAGGTCTGGGACTGGGCCTCACCCTCTCCGCCAGCCTCGCAGCCGCAACCGGTGGTAGCCTGAGCGCTGAACAGCCGGAGAGTGGCGGTACCGAGTTTGTGTTGTGGTTGCCGGTGGTGAAAGGGCCATGATGATCTGTAGGAGCGCGCTTGCCCGCGAAGGGGTCCTTTACTCGACATCCGTATCGGCTGACCTGACGCTATCGCGGGCAAGCGCGCTCCTACCGCGTAGCCCCGGCCTTTCTTATGCCCGCATTCCGATGAGCCCCCAAAATGACCACTGACCTGACCGTACTCATCGTCGAAGACGACCCTCACGTCTTGCTCGGCTGCCAGCAGGCGCTGACGCTGGAGGACATACCCAGCGAAGGCGTGGGCAGTGCCGAAGAAGCATTGGCGCGGATCGGCGATAACTTTGCCGGAATCGTGATCAGTGATATTCGTCTGCCAGGCATTGATGGTCTGGAGTTGCTCAGCCGTCTCAAGGCGCGTGACCGCAGCCTTCCCGTGGTGTTGATCACCGGTCATGGCGATATCTCCATGGCAGTCAACGCCATGCGCGACGGCGCTTACGATTTCATGGAGAAACCCTTCTCCCCTGAACGTCTGGTGGAGGTGACCCGCCGCGCCCTTGAGCAGCGAGGTCTGGCGCGAGAAGTCTGGTCATTGCGCAAGCAACTGGCCGAGCGCGATTCACTTGAAGGCAAGATCATTGGCCGCTCGCCCGCCATGCAGAACTTGCGCGCGCTGATTGCCAACGTTGCCGACACTTCAGCCAATGTGCTGATCGAAGGTGAAACCGGTACCGGTAAAGAGCTGGTTGCCCGCTGCCTGCATGATTTCAGTCGTCGTCATCAGCACCAGTTCGTCGCGCTCAACTGCGGTGGCCTTCCGGAGACCCTGTTCGAAACCGAAATCTTCGGCCATGAATCCAACGCCTTCACGGGCGCGGGCAAGCGACGCATCGGCAAGATCGAACACGCGCATAACGGCACGCTGTTTCTCGATGAAGTGGAAAGCATGCCGATCAGCCTGCAGATCAAACTGCTGCGGGTTTTGCAGGAGCGAACGCTGGAACGCCTCGGCTCCAATCAGAGTGTCGAAGTGGATTGCCGGGTGATTGCCGCGACCAAGTCAGACCTCGATGAGCAAAGCAAAGCCGGACAGTTCCGCAGCGACCTGTACTACCGGCTGAACGTGGTCACGCTTGAACTGCCGCCGTTGCGGGAGCGTCGTGAAGACATCCTGCAACTGTTCGAACACTTCCTTCAGTTGTCCGCGTTGCGTTTTGATCGCGAGCCTCCAGAACTGGACCCGAACACGTTATCGAGCCTGATGAGCCACGACTGGCCCGGTAACGTAAGGGAGTTGCGTAACGTCGCCGAACGTTATGCCCTGGGCTTGCCCGCTTTCAAGAAACCCAACGCCAACCCGGAAGAACCTCAAAGTCTGGGCTTCGCCGAAGCCGTGGAAGCCTTCGAGAAAAACCTGCTCAGCGAAGCCCTGCAACGCAGCGGCGGCAACCTGAGCCAGGCCAGCCAGGAGCTGGGCATGGCCAAGACCACGCTGTTTGATAAGGTCAAAAAGTATGGGCTTGGATAATCACCCCGGACCTGTAGGAGCCAACTTGTTGGCGAAGCGAAATTGCTGATCACGCAGGTCTGACGCCTCGCCAACAAGTTGGCTCCTACAGTTCATGTGTATTTCAATTTTAGAAAGGGGATTCTGTGGATCTAGTGTTCAAAGCCCTGATCGGCGCAGCCGTCGTGGTCATTCTCGCCGCACTGGCCAAGACCAGAAACTACTACATCGCAGGCCTGGTGCCGCTGTTCCCGACTTTCGCCTTGATCGCTCATTACATCGTTGGCAAAGGTCGTTCTCTGGACGACCTCAAGACCACCATCCTGTTTGGCATGTGGTCGATCATTCCCTACTTTGTCTATCTGGCGGCCCTGTACCTGCTGGTGGACCGCTGGCGGCTGGAGGTGTCACTCGCATTGGCCGCCGTTGCCTGGCTGGTGGCGGCGACGTTGCTGGTGACGTTGTGGGTGAGATTTCATGGTTGAAGGACAAAAACGTCCTATGGCCCCGGCGCCCTGTGGGAGCGAATTCATTCGCGAAAGCGGTTTCCCAAACGACAGACATGGGTCGACTGTACCGGCCTCTTCGCGAATAAATTCGCTCCTACCGGGATCGCGCGACCAACTCCTCTACTTCCTGCGCATCCGGCGATGTCGCCGGACCCCAGCGAGTCACGGCAATTGCTGCCGCAGCGTTGGCCCGCAAGGCCGCCTGTTCCCATGAAAGCCCCACCGCAAGGTTAGCCAGCAGCACGCCCGCATGGGCATCACCCGCGCCATTGGTATCGATGGCTTTGACTGGAAAGCCGCCCACATGCCGCGTCTGTCGATGCTGACGAACCCAACACCCTTTCGGTCCGTCGCGGACCACGATCAAGGCATTATCCGGCAATAGCTCATCCAGCTGGTCAAGCGCCTGGGCAATGTCTTCGCACTGAGTGAAACGCAACGCCTCTTCGCAATTGCTGCTCCACAAATCAAGCCGCGGCAGCAACGCCCTGACCTGAGGCGCTTCGGGCGAATGCACCAGCGGCCCCGGGTCGAACGCCACGGTCACACTGGTCGGCAACGACCCCAGCCAATCCAGGAGGCTCTGCACTTTGCCTTCGTGCAACAGGCTGTAGCCACTGACGTAAACATAGTCGTCAGCTTGCACCGTCACGCTATTCAAATCCTGTGCCGACAAACCGCCTTCGGCCCCCACGTAAGAAATGAACGAGCGCTCCGCGGACGGTTCGATCAGTGCCACGGACAGCCCGGTGTCCTGCTCCTCGCTGCACGCAGCACTGAACTGAATACCTTCGGCTGTCATGGCCTGACGCGCCAGATCACCGAACTGACCTTTGCCATGGCGACCCAGATAGACCACCGGCATGCCGTTGCGCCGGGCCGCAGCCATGACATTGAAACCGCCACCCGCTTCAAACCGGGCGGAACTGGCCAGCACATCGCCGCCAGAAGCTGGCAGCTTGTCCAGCGCCATGACCAGGTCGACAACGATCTGGCCGGTGTGCAGCAATCTAGCGGGCATGTTGGGCCTCTTCGGAAAACGCTCGGCGATCACGGGCACCGCCCAGAATCCCATAGACACCACCCGCCACCAGGAAGGTCACGATCCAGCCCAGGCCGTTATGACCCAACCAGGAGTCGGACAGGAAACCGGTGAACAACACGTTGTCAGCGGTAGTGGCGACGGTGGTAAAGCTGAAGCCCAGCACGATCGCCAATGCCCAGGCTCCCAGTGCACGCCACTCCACGCCGCCGCTGTACCAGTAAGCACTGCTCGGCGATACGTCCATCAGGTCTTTACCCGAGTAAACCTGGCGATGAATGAGGTCGACAATGAAGATCCCGACCCACGCCGTAATCGGCACTGCCAGCAGCGAAATGAAGGTAATGAACGGGCCGTAGAAGCTCTCGGCGATGAGCATGAAATAGATCGAGCCGATGAAAATCGCGACGATATCGACGATCACAGCGTGAACCCGTTTGACCTTCAAACCCAGGGTCAAGGTGGTCAAACCGGCCGAGTAAACGGAGAGGTTATTCGACAATAGCAAGCCACCAAACGCAGTAATCAGGTACGGCACAGCCATCCAGTTCGGCAACAGTTCGCGGATCGCGATGATCGGGTCGGTGGCCGAGGCCAGATGATCATTGCCCACCGACAACAGCCCACCAAGGGTAATCAGCAACACCAGCGGAATCCCCGCACCAAATGCCGCCGAGGCCACCAGCCGCGTGGCTTTGACGCTGCGATGCTGATAGCGGGACATGTCCGCACCGGCGTTGGCCCAACCGATGCCGGTGCCTGCCGCCATGATGCCCACGCCAATGATCATTGCGCTCAGTGGTGCAGGCGCCGCGCTGAACACCGCATTCCAGTCGATATGGGCAATCAGGAAGCCGCCAACCACCACGTTCAGCGCGCCAAAGATGTAAGTCGCCCACTTCTGGATAACCAGCAACGTGGCGTGGCCCAAGCCGGAAACGCACAGCGTCATCAGCACGAAAATGGCGATGAACACCAAGGTCAGGGCCGGAGTGTTTTTCGCTTCAACCGGAGTGCCGAACAGGATCGCGGACAGCGACAGCAGCACGAAAGCTGCCGTCGTGGTGTTGACCGTTTCCCAGCCCAGGCGCGACATCAGCGAAACGATGGTCGGACCAATATTGCCGCGCACACCGAAGATGGCGCGGGACAACGTCAGGCTCGGCGCGCGTCCACGGCGACCGGCGATGGAGATCACCCCGACTACCGCAAACGATCCTGCCGCACCGAGAATCGCCACAATGATTGCCTGCCAGATCGACAACCCCCGGAACGCCACCAACGTCGCACCCAAAGGCAAACCGAGGATGCTGATGTTGGCGGCAAACCACACCCAGAACAGCTGCAACGGATGGCCATTGCATTCGCTTTCCGGGACCGGCTCAATGCCGCGGGTTTCCAGTTGTCCTGCGCTTTGTGTGCTGCTTGATGAAGTCATGAGCCTAGCTCCAGTGCCGGTTATTTTGGTTGTGGGCAGTGCGGAATCAGTAACACGTCCGTGTCATGTGTGGCTGTCGGGACAGCCGGATGCCTGGCGCCACAACGGTTGCCCGCGCGGCGTCAACATTCTTCACATCAGCAAACTCAGGCTGAACGCAAGGCCAGCAGTCCCTCGACCAGAGCCGTCAGCTCCAGCCCGTTAACGCGTTTGACCTGATCAATCAGCACCGGTGGCCAGGCTCGCAAACCCTGACTGGCACCCAGAATTGCGCCGAGAATCGCCGCGATGGTGTCGGTGTCGCCGCCGAGGCTGGCTGCCATGCACAGCGCCTCAAATGCCGACAAACGATCCACTGCGACTTGCTGCGCCAGAGCGAAGGCTGCGACCACCGATTCCTGTGACGCCACCGAGGTGCCGATCACGTCGTAGAGCAAATCCGGCAGTGCCTCGTTATCGCAATCGGCGCACAACTGTTGCGCCCATTCGATACGTGCCCCGACGCGCCCGCCCGCGACCCAATGACCGTGCTGCTCGCCCAGTTTGGCGGCGACGATGCCGAGCTTCAGCGCATCGCTCAGGCTCGCACCGTTGATCCCGGCGGAAACGGCACCGGCCACTGCAGCAGCACTGGAAATCCCAAGGGTGGTGTTATGGGTGACCTGACAGGCCTGGACTACCGAAGCAATAAACCGCTGCGGGTCGGCAATGTTGGCGGCAATGCCCACCGGGGTGATACGCATCGCGGCACCGTTGGTGGTGCCAAACCGGCCTGACTCTTCAGGGCTGTGACCCGCAAGAATCATTTCGATGGCGCGCTTGGTGGAAGGGCCCAGCAGATCCTGTGACCCCTTGGCCTGCATCACCGCTTCCCAGTCGATCAGGCTTTGAGCCAGATCAGAAGGGTTGATGCGCCCTGCCCCAGCCACCAGCAATTCGCCGACCAATACAGCCTGCTCGGTGTCATCGGTGATTGACCCTGCGGGCATATTCGGCGCAATGGGTTGATCAGCATCGGCGGCCATCAAGGTCAGGATTCGACCGAAACGCGCCTCGATCTGAGCACGACTCAACGATTGGGTCGGCATGCCCAGGGCATCGCCCAAGGCCAGCCCGTAGAACGCCCCCAAGGCGCGATCGGTTGTGTCGACAAGGCTCATGACTGACCTCCGAACGCCAGATGCATCCTGAAATGCACCGGGTCCAGCAAGCTCTCCACGTGCTCCATGAAGCGCTCTTGTCGATCGTAAGTTGTACGGATAGCCTTGAGGAAAACGCTGCCCGGCTTGCGCATCATCAACAGCGCATCGTCGGAGCTCAGCGGCTCGGCGCCGATCCATTGATCACCACGATCACCGACGAAGCCGTGAGCCGCCAGCGTGATGGTCAGGGAGTCCTCGATCAAGCCGGTGTCGGGCAGGTTTTCCAGCCCTTCGATAGCCGGGACCAACGCCCGCTCCAGGGAAACCACACTGCCATCGGCGGCGCTGCGCCGACGGTCAATGGCGATGAAGTGGACGGTGCCAAAGCGGCTGTGCAGGTCTGCCCGCTCGACCTGCACGACGCGCAGGATTTCGGTAGTAACCCTCGCTCCGGTATCAGCCAACGCCTGCGCCCAGCCGCTGCGCTGATCAAGGCTGATGCCGTCGTAGGTCACAATCGAACCGACACCCGACTGGGTGGCGATGTAATTGCGTCGTTTGAGTTCGGCGAGGGCTTCACGCAACGTGCCGCGACTGACATCGAATTCCTGCGCCAGCAGATGCTCGCCCGGCAACAGATTGCCCGACTCTAGCTGGCCACATTCGATGCGTCGTGCAAGCTCATCCACTACGCGTTGTTTTTTATCAAATCGGACATGTCTAATCATGTACAAAGTGATAACCGAAAGCTGCCTTGGTCGGCAACATTTATTTCACGGAGGAAACCAGAGTTTATGTGTGTGGGAGCGAATTCATTCGCGAAGGCGGTGGCATACAGGACAGAAACTCTGTCGACCAGACCAGCCCTTTCGCGAATAAATTCGCTCCTACCGAGATAGATCCCGAAGAATCTATAGCGAATATCCGGTTACTTCCCCTCGCCCAATATCTGACGAATGGCACCCACAAACACCTCAACCGGCTGCCCGCCCGATACTGCATATTGGTCATTGAAGACAATCGTCGGCACCGAGCTGATGCCTCGTGAAACCCACAATTGCTCTTGCTCGCGGACTTCGGCGGCAAATTGATCGCTGCTCAGAATCGCCTCTGCACGCACTCGATCAAGGCCGACTTTCTGCGCAACATCAGCCAACACGCGATGGCTGGACGGATCAGCAAGGTCTGTGAAATAAGCCGCGAACAATGCTTCCTTCAACGCTTTTTGCTTGCCTTCAAGCTCGGCCCAATGCAGCAGCCGATGGGCGTCAAACGTGTTGTAGATGCGGCGGTTACCCTGAGTGAAAGTGAAGCCTAGCTCGGCCCCACGCTGACGAATATTTTCCCGGTTGGCGGCAGACTGTTCAGGCGTCGAACCGTATTTCTCGAAGATGTGCTCGTTCAGGTCCTGCCCTTCAGCAGGCATGTTCGGGTTCAGCTCAAAAGGCTGGAAATGAATCTGTGCGCGCACTTCATCGCCCAGCTCAGCCAGGGCGTCGTTCAAGGCTCTCAGGCCGACCACGCACCAGGGGCAGGACACATCGGAAACGAAATCGATTTTTAGCGGAGTGCTCATGGCAGGCTCTCTCTGGATAAAGAAAGCCACCACGATACGCCTAAGTCGGGAGGTTGTTCAAAGCTGAGCCATGTTGCGACCGTCGTCGTGCTGCGCACGTAAGTAAGGCAACACGGCTGCCAGCAAGGGCGCTTTGAAGGCCTCCTGAAAGCGGTGCGCCAAGCCTGGAATCAGCCGCAATTGGCTGCCGCGAATGTGCGCCGCCACATGCACACCGTGCATGACCGGCAATAGCGGGTCGGCGGTGCCGTGCACCACCAGCACCGGCAGGCGAAGACGGTCAAGCAATTCCACCCGGCTCGGCTCAGCAAGAATCGCCAGGATCTGACGCTTTACGCCTTCAGGATTGAAAGCCCGGTCGTAGGACGCAGCAGCTTGCTGCAACAGCATTGCGCGATCATCCTTGACCTCCGGACTGCCCAGCGCCGCGAGCAAATCAGCCTGTTGTTCCAGTGCTGCTTCGCGATTAGGCGCACCACGTTTAGCCAGCAACTGCAGCAACGCGGGATTGGGCATCGGTAAACCCTGCGCTCCGGAGCTGGTCATGATCAGGGTCAGGCTCTCGACGCGCTGCGGTGCGAGATCCGCCAGATGCTGCGCAATCATGCCGCCCATGCTCGCGCCTAATACATGAAACTGGCGAATCTGCAGGGCATCCATCAGCCCCAGCGCATCGTCAGCCATGTCGGTCAATGAATACGGTGCAGACACTTGCAAGCCCAGCTTGTAGCGCAGCACTTCATAGGCGAGGTTGGCATTGGCTGGCGGAGCGTTCCAGGTCGACAGACCGACGTCACGGTTGTCATAGCGAATGACCCGATAACCCTGCTGACACAGAGCAGCCACGACTTCGTCAGGCCAGTGAATCAACTGACCACCCAGCCCCATGACCAGCAGCAACGCTGGGTCGGATTCGCTGCCGATACTCTGATAGGCGAGCCGCACTTCTTTGAGCGCGGCTATCTGCACAGGAACATTGACATCACATTTGGAGGCCGCAAAAGACGGCAAGCCGCACAAAAGTGCGGCCAGAAAAAGAAGAACGCGCATTAAGAAACACCGACAAACAAATCCCCAGTAGGCAGCGAGTGTGATGAAGTTTTGCAAAGCGCGCTGCCACAGTTACGTGACAGTTTGATGAAGGGGGCTGAGCGGTCGTTTTCGAGCCAACCGCACAATCCCGTAGGAGCGAATTCATTCGCGAAGAGGCCGGTACATCCGCAGCCTGTTTATCGATTGGAATGCCGCCTTCCCGAATAAATTCGGTCCCACCGGTTCGCTGTGAGCCAAAAGCGCATGGACATTCCGTGGGAAGTCCTATGCAGGCCTGCAAACACACAGGGGGGAGCGAATTCATTCGCGAAGAAGCCGGTAAATCCGCAGCCTGTTTATCAACTGGAATGCCGCCTTCCCGAATAAATTCGGTCCCACCGGTTCGCTGTGAGCCAAAAGCGCATGGACATTCCGTGGGAAGTTCTATGCAGGCCTGCAAACACTCGTGTGGGAGCGAATTCATTCGCGAAGGGGCCGGTACATCCGCAGCCTGTTTATCGACTGGAATGCCGCCTTCCCGAATAAATTCGGTCCCACCGGTTCGCTGTGAGCCAAAAGCGCATGGACATTTCGTGGGAAGTTCTATGCAGGCCTGCAAACACACAGATGGGAGCGAATTCATTCGCGAAGAGGCCGGTACATCCGCAGCCTGTTTATCGACTGGAATGCCGCCTTCCCGAATAAATTCGCTCCCACCGGTTCGCTGTGAGCCAAAAGCGCATGGACATTTCGTGGGAAGTTCTATGCAGACCTGCAAACACACAGGTGGGAGCGAATTCAGTCGCGAAGGGGCCGGTACATCCGCGGCCTGTGTATCGCCTGGAATGCCGCCTTCCCGAATAAATTCGGTCCCACCGGTTCGCTGTGAGCCAAAAGGGCATGGACATTCCGTGGGAAGTTCTATGCAGGCCTGCAAACACACAGGTGGGAGCGAATTCATTCGCGAAGGGGACGGTACATCCGCGGCCTGTGTATCGCCTGGAATGCCGCCTTCCCGAATAAATTCGGTCCCACCGGTTCGCTGTGAGCCAAAAGCGCATGGACATTTCGTGGGAAGTTCTATGCAGGCCTGCAAACACACAGGTGGGAGCGAATTCATTCGCGAAGAGGCCGGTAAATCCGCAGCCTGTTTATCGACTGGAATGCCGCCTTCCCGAATAAATTCGCTCCCACAGGATGCGCAGTCACCTTTGAAGCTTCAGGCCAACTGGCTGCGCAGTTGCCGGGCCGCCGCCACCATGTTCACCAATGCCGCCTCGGTCTCAGGCCAGGCACGGGTTTTCAGGCCGCAATCCGGGTTGACCCATAAGCGCTCGGCAGGCACATGCTGCACGGCCTTGCTCATCAGTCGCACCATCTCATCCGTACCCGGCACGCGTGGCGAGTGAATGTCGTAAACACCGGGACCAAGGTCATTCGGGTAGTCGAACGCTTTGAAAGCCTCCAGCAACTCCATGTCCGAGCGCGAGGTTTCGATAGTGATCACGTCGGCATCCATCGCCGCGATGGACTCGATCACGTCGTTGAATTCGCTGTAGCACATATGGGTGTGAATCTGCGTTTCGTCCCGCACACCGCTGGCACACAAGCGAAACGCTTCAACGGCCCAATCCAGATATTCCTGCCATTGCGCCCGGCGCAGCGGCAAGCCTTCGCGGAAGGCGGCTTCGTCGATCTGCACGATCTTGATTCCGGCCGCTTCCAGGTCCACCACTTCATCACGAATCGCCAATGCCAGCTGTTGCGCCTGCACTTTGCGGGACACGTCTTCCCGTGGGAACGACCACATCAACATAGTCACCGGCCCCGTCAGCATGCCCTTCATCAGCTTGTCGGTCAGGCTTTGTGCATAGCTGATCCAGTCCACAGTCATGGCCTGCGGGCGACTCAGGTCGCCAAAAATCACCGCCGGTTTTACGCAGCGCGAACCGTAACTCTGCACCCAGCCAAAGCGGGTAAATGCATAACCGTCCAGTTGCTCGGCGAAGTACTCGACCATGTCGTTGCGTTCGGCCTCGCCGTGCACCAATACGTCCAGCCCCAGGCGTTCCTGAATCTGCACGGCATGGCGAATCTCGTGACGCATGGCATCGTGGTAGTCATTGGCCGACAGCTTGCCCTGTTTGAACGACTGACGCGCCAGACGAATCGACGCAGTCTGCGGGAATGAGCCAATAGTCGTCGTCGGAAACGCAGGCAAATCCAGACGCTGGCGTTGCTGCTCGATACGTTCGGCGAAAGCAGATTGGCGCTGGCTGTCCTGCGCTGTGATCGCAGCGATACGTGCCTGGACCTGCGGCTTGTGAATACGCGACGACTGCACGCGGCTAGCTTGCACCGCGCGGCTTTCGGCCAACGCGCCTTCTACACTGTCGGGATCATTCAAAGCCTTGGTGAGCAGCGAAATTTCACCACACTTCTGCACGGCGAACGCCAGCCAGCTCTTGAGTTCGACATCGAGCTTGTCTTCACGACCCAGGTCAACCGGGCTGTGCAACAAGGAGCAGGAGCCGGCTACCCAGAGATTGTCGCCAAAACGCTGCTGCGCTTCACGCAACTGATCCAGTGCTTGCTCGAGATCACAGCGCCAGACATTTCGCCCGTTGACCACACCCAGCGACAGCACTTTGTAAGTCGGCAAGCGATCCAGCACGGCAGCCAGTTGGTCCGGCGCACGTACCAGGTCGATGTGCAGACCATCCACCGGTAAAGAAGCCGCCAGCCCAAGGTTGTCTTCCAGACCACTGAAATAAGTCGAGATGAGCTTTTTCAGCGGTGAATATTGCAGACTGTGATAAGCGCGCTCGAAGGCATTTTTCCAGTCCTGAGGCAGGTCCAGTGTGAGGATAGGCTCATCGATCTGCACCCACTCCACACCCTGCCCGGCCAGACGACCGAGGATTTCGCCGTAAACAGGAAGCAGGCGCTCCAGCAGGTCGAGCTTGTCGAAAAGTTCACCCTTGGCCTTGCCCAGCCACAGGTAAGTCAACGGGCCGATGATTACCGGCTTGACCTTGTGACCCAGAGCGCGGGCTTCATCCACTTCTTCGAACAACTGCTCCCAGCTCAACTGGAAGCGCTGATCCTGGGTAAATTCCGGGACCAGATAGTGGTAGTTGGTGTCGAACCACTTGGTCAGTTCTTGAGCATATTGCTGCTGGCCATGCCCCTGACCATGACCATGAGCACCGCAGCAGCTTTCAGCACCACGGGCCATGGCGAACAAGGTGTCCAGTGTCGGCAAACCACGAAAATCCCGGGTATCAGCAAATCGCTCAGGCACCACACCGAATGCCAGCGAGTGGCTCAGCACCTGGTCGTACCAAGCGAAATCGCCCACGGGCAGCAGTTCGATACCCGCATCTTTTTGCAGTTGCCAATGGGTGGCCCGAAGCTCCCGGCCTACTGTGCGCAAACCGTACTGATCGATATCGCCTTTCCAGTACGCTTCCAGCGCTTTTTTAAGTTCACGGTCAGCGCCGATGCGCGGGAAACCAAGATTGTGGGCCAAGGCCATGATGAAGCTCCTGTCGAAATATGACGCTATTGTCGACAGCCGGACCAACGTGAGACAAACTCATTGTTTTCGTGTTGATCACAAAATTCATTCATGGAGCGCAGAGATGTCTGCGAGACGAGATGCTTGAGATACGCCATCTGAAAACCCTGCATGCCTTGCGCGAGGCCGATAGCCTTGTGGAAGCCGCCGAGCGCCTGCATCTGACGCAATCAGCGCTGTCCCACCAGTTCAAGGAACTGGAAGAGCGAATGGGGATGCAGTTGTTTGTGCGTAAAACCAAACCAGTACGCTTTACCAGCGCCGGGTTGCGCCTGCTGCAACTGGCGGACTCGGTGCTGCCACAATTGCGTGGCGCAGAGCGAGACATTGCCCGACTGGCGGGCGGCACCGCGGGGCGTTTGCACATGGCGATCGAGTGTCACAGCTGTTTTCAGTGGCTGATGCCAACCATCGACCAGTTCCGCGACGCCTGGCCGGAAGTCGAACTGGACCTGGCCTCCGGCTTTGCCTTCGCACCCTTGCCTGCTCTGGCCAGAGGAGATCTGGATCTGGTGGTGACGTCCGATCCGCTTGAACTGGTGGGCATTACCTACGTGCCGTTGTTTACCTACGAGGCCATGCTGGCGGTTGCCAATCAGCACACATTGGCGAGCAAGCCGTACATCGTGCCCGAAGACCTGATCAAGGAAACCCTGATCACTTACCCCGTGGAACGGGATCGGCTGGATATCTTCACGCGCTTCCTTGAACCCGCCGACATCGAACCGGCGCAGGTGCGCACATCGGAACTCACCGTCATGATGATGCAACTGGTCGCCAGCGGCCGTGGCGTCTGTGGCATGCCCCACTGGGCATTGCATGAATACAGCTCGCGAGGCTATGTGAAAGGCAAACGCCTGGGCGAAAAAGGTTTGTTCGCTACACTCTATGCCGGAGTGCGAACCGACATGCTGGACGCGCCTTATATGCGCGACTTCTTGCTGACTGCCAAGGACACGTCGTTCTCGACGCTGGATGGAGTGAGTGCGGTGCGGTGATGGTGTGAAGGACGCAGAACCTGTGGGCGATTCTATGTTGGCATGCAAACGCTGATCACGGTGGGAGCGAATTCATTCGCGAAAGCGGAATTCCAGAAGAAAGAGATGTATTAAATGTACCGGCCCATTCGCGAATGAATTCGCTCCCACAGGACTTCGTTCAGCCAGTGCCAGCAACGGCCCCCACAATCGTATCGATTTCAATACACCGTAACGATTTCAATACGAAATTGGCATGCCCGCCGCCGCCAAGGCTCTGATCCGTCGAAAGTTTGTAACCGGATACAGGTTGTATCGATTTCGCTACACCGCAAATCATTGCTAGATATTCGATATCATATAACTAGCTGATTTATATAACAAAAATAAAACTGGCCGCATATTTGCTAAGTGTTTGTCATCAATGCTCGGGCCTGCCGCGAGCATCAAAGTCACCTTAGGAGTATCTATGAGCGAGTTGCGATTCACCGTCGATCACGAATGGCTGCGGGCCGAAGCCGATGGCAGTGTCACGGTAGGCATCACGCCTTACGCGCAAGAATCTCTGGGTGATGTGGTTTACGTGCAACTTCCTGAGCTGCAGACCTACGCCAAAGACGCCGAAGCTTCGGTCGTCGAATCAGTGAAGGCAGCCAGCAGCATCAACATGCCGCTCGATGGCGAAGTGGTTGAAGTCAACCAGGCCCTCGACGCCACCCCGGAACTGGTCAATGAAGACGCCCTGGGCGCCGGCTGGTTCTTCCGCTTCATTCCCCAAGACGCCAGCGCTATCGATAGCCTGCTTGATCAGGACGCCTACGACCGCCTGATCAAAGCCAACGCCGAAGCCTGAGGAGCAGACCATGACTGACCGCATTCAATTGAACACCGCCAACGAGTTCATCGCCCGTCACATCGGCCCACGCGCCGATGACGAGCAGGCCATGCTGCAAACCCTGGGCTATGACTCGCTGGAAGCCCTGAGCGCCAGCGTCATCCCGGAAAGCATCAAAGGCACCAGCGTTCTGGGCATGCAGCCAGGCCTGAGCGAAGCAGACGCACTGGCTTCGATCAAAGCCATCGCGAGCAAGAACCAACTGTTCAAGACCTACATCGGTCAGGGTTACTACAACACCCACACGCCTGCGCCGATCCTGCGCAACCTGCTGGAAAACCCGGCCTGGTACACCGCCTACACGCCTTATCAGCCAGAAATTTCCCAAGGCCGTCTGGAATCACTGCTGAACTTCCAGACCCTGATCAGCGACCTGACCGGCCTGCCAATCGCCAACGCCTCGCTGCTCGATGAAGCCACGGCCGCTGCCGAAGCGATGACCTTCTGCAAACGCTTGAGCAAGAACAAGAGCAGCCACCAGTTCTTCGCTTCCAGCCACTGCCATCCGCAAACCCTCGACGTGCTGCGCACCCGCGCTGAACCACTGGGCATCACCGTAGTTGTCGCTGACGAAGCAGAGCTGACCGACGTCAGCCCGTTCTTCGGCGCACTCCTGCAATACCCCGCCAGTAACGGCGATCTGTTCGATTACCGCGAACTGGTTGAGCGCTTCCACTCCGCCAACGCTCTGGTGGCCGTCGCGGCCGACCTGCTGGCTTTGACCCTGCTGACGCCGCCAGGTGAGTTCGGTGCAGACGTGGCCATCGGCAGCGCCCAGCGTTTTGGCGTGCCACTGGGTTTTGGCGGCCCGCATGCTGCTTACTTCTCGACTAAAGATGCGTACAAGCGCGACATGCCTGGCCGTCTGGTCGGTGTTTCCGTGGACCGTCACGGCAAGCAGGCCTTGCGTCTGGCCATGCAGACCCGCGAGCAACATATCCGTCGCGAGAAAGCCACCAGCAACATCTGCACCGCTCAAGTGCTGCTGGCCAACATCGCCAGCATGTACGCCGTTTATCACGGCCCACGCGGCCTGACGCAAATCGCCAACCGCGTGCACCACCTGACTGCAATCTTCGCCAAGGGCTTGAGCCAGCTGGGCCTGAACGTCGAGCAGCAATACTTCTTCGACAGCGTGACAGTGAACACCGGCGCGGATACCGCAGCGCTGCATGCCAAGGCTCGCGCCCAGCAGATCAACCTGCGGGAAATCGACGCTCAGCGTCTTGGCCTGTCGCTGGACGAAACCACCTCGCAAGCATCGGTCGAAGACCTGTGGGCGATCTTTGCCGGTGACGGGCAAACCCTGCCGGACTTCGCAGCACTGGAACAAAGTGTTGAAGCTCGCCTGCCGCAAGCACTGTTGCGCGAGTCGGCGATCCTCAGCCACCCGGTGTTCAACCGCTATCACTCTGAAACCGAGCTGATGCGCTACCTGCGCAAACTGGCCGACAAGGACCTGGCGCTGGATCGCACCATGATCCCGCTGGGCTCGTGCACCATGAAGCTCAACGCAGCCAGCGAAATGATCCCGGTGACCTGGGCTGAGTTCGGCAACCTGCACCCGTTTGCACCTGCGGACCAAAGCGCTGGCTACCAGCAACTGACCGACGAACTGGAAGCGATGCTTTGCGCAGCCACCGGTTACGACTCGATCTCGCTGCAGCCTAACGCGGGCTCTCAAGGTGAATACGCCGGCCTGCTGGCGATCCGTGCCTATCACCAGAGCCGGGGCGACGAGCGCCGCGACATCTGCCTGATCCCGCAATCTGCTCACGGCACCAACCCGGCCACCGCCAACATGGCTGGCATGCGCGTTGTTGTGACAGCGTGCGATTCGCGTGGCAACGTCGACATCGAAGACCTGCGCGCCAAGGCCATCGAGCACCGCGATCATCTGGCCGCGATCATGATCACCTACCCGTCGACTCACGGCGTGTTTGAAGAAGGCATCCGCGAGATCTGCGCCATCGTTCACGATAACGGCGGCCAGGTTTACATCGACGGCGCCAACATGAACGCCATGGTTGGCCTCTGCGCACCGGGCAAGTTCGGCGGCGACGTTTCCCACCTGAATCTGCACAAAACCTTCTGCATCCCTCACGGCGGTGGCGGCCCGGGCGTTGGCCCTATTGGCGTCAAGTCGCACCTGACCCCGTTCCTGCCGGGCCACGCGACCATGGCCCGCAAGGAAGGCGCAGTCTGCGCAGCACCGTTCGGCAGCGCGAGCATCCTGCCAATCACCTGGATGTACATCAGCATGATGGGCGGCGAAGGCCTGAAACGCGCCTCGCAACTGGCGATCCTCAACGCCAACTACATTTCTCGCCGCCTTGAAGAACACTACCCGGTGCTCTACACCGGCAGCAGCGGTCTGGTGGCTCACGAATGCATCCTCGACCTGCGTCCGCTGAAGGAAACCAGCGGCATCAGCGTTGATGACGTCGCCAAGCGCCTGATCGACTTTGGCTTCCACGCACCGACCATGTCGTTCCCGGTGGCTGGCACCTTGATGATCGAGCCGACCGAAAGTGAATCCAGAGAAGAGCTGGACCGCTTCTGCGACGCCATGATCAAGATCCGCGAAGAGATCCGCGCAGTGGAAAGCGGCGTCCTGGACAAGGAAGACAACCCGCTGAAAAACGCCCCGCACACCGCGGCAGAAATCGTCGGCGAATGGACCCATCCTTACAGCCGCGAGCAAGCGGTGTATCCAGTTGTGTCCTTGATCGATGGCAAATACTGGCCACCGGTTGGCCGCGTCGACAACGTGTTTGGCGACCGCAACCTGATCTGTGCCTGCCCGTCCATCGAGAGCTATCAAGAGGCGTGATCGAGCCACCGAGATAATGTCGGGTCTGTTGAATGACGGACCTGTGGGAGCGAATTCATTCGCGAATGCGGTATTTCAATCGACGGATATGCGTCGGATGTACCGGCCTCTTCGCGAATGAATTCGCTCCCACGGGCTGACCTCCTCAGTTCCGTCATGACCTCGGCCCCGATCCATCTGAACACTCAAGGAATCGATCATGACCGAACAACTGCTCACCACCCCGCTCCACGCCCTGCACCGTGAACTGGGTGCCAAAATGGTGCCTTTCGCGGGCTACGACATGCCGGTGCAATACCCGGCTGGCGTGATGAAAGAACACCTGCACACCCGGGAAAAAGCCGGGTTGTTTGATGTGTCGCACATGGGCCAGATTCGCCTGAGCGGTGCCGATGCCGCCAAGGCACTGGAAGCTCTGGTGCCGGTGGACATCATCGACCTGCCCGTCGGCATGCAGCGTTACGCAATGTTCACCAACAACACCGGCGGCATCCTTGACGATCTGATGGTCGCCAATCTCGGCAATGACCAACTGATGCTGGTGGTCAACGCTGCCTGCAAGAACGACGACCTTGCCCACCTGCAGAAACATCTGGGTGAGCATTGTGAAATCCAGCCCCTGTTTGAAGAGCGCGCCCTGCTCGCCCTTCAGGGTCCGCAGGCAGTAACCGTGCTGGCGCGTCTGGCGCCGGAAGTCGCAAAAATGACCTTCATGCAGTTCGCCAGCGTGCAGTTGCTGGGCGTGGACTGCTACGTCAGCCGCTCGGGCTACACTGGCGAAGACGGCTACGAGATTTCTGTACCGGCCGATCAGGCTGAAACCCTGGCCCGGCGCTTGCTGGATGAACCGGAAGTGGCCCCGATTGGCCTGGGTGCGCGCGACTCGCTGCGTCTGGAAGCAGGCTTGTGCCTTTACGGCCACGACATGAACACCGAGACAACCCCCATTGAAGCCAGCCTGCTGTGGGCTATTTCCAAAGTTCGCCGCGCTGATGGCGCTCGTGCCGGCGGCTTCCCCGGTGCCGAGCAGATCTTTGCTCAACAACAGACCGCCCCAGCCCGCAAACGCGTTGGCCTGTTGCCACAGGAACGCACGCCTGTGCGCGAAGGCACAGATATTGTCGATGCCCACGGCAACTCGATTGGCACCGTATGCAGCGGCGGCTTCGGCCCCAGCCTTGGCGGTCCTTTGGCGATGGGTTATTTGAACAGCGCGTTTACCGCACTGGACACTCAAGTCTGGGCGGTAGTGCGCGGCAAGCAAGTACCGATGCTGGTCAGCAAAATGCCTTTCGTTGCACAACGCTACTATCGCGGGTAAGTGCCAGTCGCGGCTGATTAACGGCGTCAAAAAAATACGGCGGCTAACGCCTATATCAGCCGCTTGTATTACACGCACTAAACAGCAGCGTAATAGCCAAAACAGCGCACTCGAAGAGTGCGCCTAACAGTAAAAAACTATCGATTCCTGATAACTGGTAAATATTTTAAAACGCCGCGAAACCGCCTGAATCCGGGCACCAGACAGGGGCTTGTGTTTGTAATAAGAGTTAGCGTAGAGTTTCTCAACTGTGTTTGCATGGGTCGCTGAATCGGGACCTGGGCAGTAGCGCCAAGTTTGCTACAACCCGCTCTACGCTTCTTAATTCCTGCAACCAGCCCAGTACTCTTTCATGTGAAAGAGGCTGTCATCAATTCAAGTTCCAGGGAATAAGAAAATGGCTGAACGTCAGAGCGGTACCGTCAAGTGGTTTAACGACGAGAAAGGTTTTGGTTTTATCACTCCAGAAAGCGGTCCGGATCTGTTTGTGCACTTCCGCGCTATTCAGGGCAACGGCTTCAAGAGCCTGAAAGAAGGTCAGAAAGTGACTTTCGTTGCGGTGCAAGGCCAGAAAGGTATGCAGGCTGACGAAGTTCAAGCCGAAGCGTAAGCCTTGGAACATGAAAAGCCCCCTGGTATTGATATCAGGGGGCTTTTTTGTGGGCGCGAGTCAGTAACATGCACGCTTTCGATGATTGAGAACCGCTGCCATGTCCCGACACCTGCTTAGCCCGCAAGGTGACTTCCCGCCCGCGAGCCTGGGCCGTCGCCTTGCTGCGATTTTCTACGACGCGCTGCTGTGCTTTGCTCTGCTGCTGGTCACAGCCTTTATCTACAAGCTGGTGTTGATGGCGTTCATTGGCGAGGCCCGACTGAAGGCGATGTCGGAATCGGGCTCGCTGGACGGCGACCCATTCCTGTCTACGATTTTGCTGCTGGTGATATTTGGTTTCTTCGCGAAATTCTGGACTCACTCAGGGCAAACGCTGGGCATGCAGGTGTGGGGCATCCGCGTGCAGAACGCCGATGGAAGCGGAATCAGTCTGCTGCAAGCGCTGCTGCGCTTCATGGTGTCCATTGCATCGTGGCTGTGTTTAGGGCTGGGGTTTATCTGGGCGTTGTTTGATAAGCGGAATCGTAGCTGGCATGACCTGTATTCCAATAGCCAGTTGGTACGGGTGCCGAAGAAGCGGTAGAACAGCTCATCTTTGCGGGTGGGTGGTGCCATTAGATCCTACAGCCGGATCGCGATCCGGTAGGAGGCAACTTGTTGGCGAACGGGGCTGACGCGTTTATTCAGGCACACCGCCTCGCGAACAAGTTCGCTCCTACCGGCTGCTGCGTGGGCTTTACATCGTCATCGCGGGCGCTCTCCTACAGCCAGATCGCGATCCGGTAGGAGGCAACTTGTTGGCGAACGGGGCTGACGCGTTTATTCAGGCACACCGCCTCGCAAACAAGTTCGCTCCTACCGGCTGCTGCGTGGGCTTTACATCGTCATCGCGGGCGCTCTCCTACAGCTGGATCGCGATCCGGTAGGAGGCAACTTGTTGGCGAACGGGCTTGATGCGGCGATTCAGGCTGACCGCCTCGCGAACAAGTTCGCTCCTACCGGATCGCGCGGTTATGTAGGAGCGCGCTTGCCCGCGATAGCTGTAGTAAGTTCGCCACGGTACTTAACTGCACACACAAAAAAGCCGACACGAAGTCGGCTTTTTCACAGATGCGAACCTTACCCGGCCCTGCGCAACAACAGCACCCCGGCCAATGCACAGACACCCGCAGGCACCAGCACTGCAAATAACGGCGAGAAGCCGAACACAAGGCTCGATGGCCCCAGCAGGTCCTGCACGATGCGGAAGGTGAACCCCACCAGCACGCCGGTGAACACCCGCTGGCCCAGCGTCACGGAGCGCAGCGGACCGAAGATGAAGGAAATCGCCATCAACACCAACGCGACCGTTACCAGCGGCTGCAGAACCTTGGTCCAGAACGCCAGCCAGTAACGGCCATTGCTCAGGCCTTGATCGGCCAGGTAGTGCGCGTATTGCCACAAACCGGTGATCGACAGCGAGTCGGGCGGCATGACAACCGTGCTGAGCAACTGCGGACTCAGCGCAACGTCCCAACGCTCGTCAGCGGTCTTGATCACCTCGGTGCTGCCATCGCGGAAGAAGGTGGTGGAGATGTCGTTCAACGACCAGTGATCTTCGTTGAACTTGGCCTGTCTGGCGAAGCTGGCGCTGAGCATGTGACGCTCATTGTCGAAACGATACCGTGTCACGCCGTACAGAATGCCGTTAGGTTGCACTGAGTTGATGTGAATGAACTCATCGCCCTGACGGTGCCACATACCGTGGCGTGCACTTTGCGCATCACCACTGCCCTGCGCCAGAGAACGGTTGGCCTGAGCCTGGTTCTCGGCTGCGGGAGCTACGTATTCGCCGATCAGTACACCGGCAATCATCAGCACCAGCATTGGTTTCATGACCGCCCAGACGATACGGCCGATAGACACGCCAGCGGCACGCATGATCGTCAGTTCGCTGCTGCTGGCCAGGCTGCCCAGGCCGATCAGGCAGCCAATCAGCGCCGCCATTGGCAGCATTTCATACACACGCCGTGGCGCAGTCATCAATACGAAGCTGCTGGCATCCAGCAAGGTGTAGCTGTCGCTGATGTCACCCATTTCATCGATAAAGGCGAACAACGACGCCAGACCGAGAATGATCCCGAGAACCGCCAGGATGGCAACGAAAACGCTTTTGCCAATGTAACGATCGAGCTTAACCATGAGCCACCTCCGACGCGCTGCGGCGACTCGCCATCTTCAAGCGCAGCGGCTCCCAGTACAAAAGCCCAAGGCCGATCAACAGAAACAGCACATGCACCCACCAGATTCCCAGCGCCATTGGCAGCTTGCCTTTCTCCAGTGCACCGCGCACCGCGATCAGCATGGTCAGGTAAGCCATATAGAGAAGGATTGCAGGCAGCAGCTTCAGATAACGACCCTGACGCGGGTTGACGCGGGACAGCGGCACTGCCATCAAGGTCACGATGAACACCAGAATCGGCAGCGAGATACGCCACTGCAGTTCGGCTTTATTGCGCAAGACATCGCTGCCGAACAGGTCGGAGGTCGGAATGGCTTCGCGGTCAGTGATCTCGTCGCTGATGTCCGGCTTGGGCAGCATCGCGCCATAAGTGTCGTACTTGATCGCCCGATAATTGGCCTCACCCGGATTGCCGTCATAGCGATAGCCGTTCTCCAGGATCAGGAAGCGGTTACCGTCCGGCTTGATCTCCTGGTGGCCTTTTTCTGCCACCAGAACGGTAATCCCGCGATCCTTGCTCTTGTCGGAGGAGACACGCTTTTCCGAAATGAACACGCCGCCCAGATTCGAACGGTCTTCGGAAAGCTCCTGGGTATAAGTGACGCGAGTACCATCGCGTAGCGCCTGGAAGCGGCCTGGCACTAACGTATCGAATTCGGTCATCGCGTCCTGCTTGTTAATAAGCAGGGAGAACTGGGTCGCGCCTTGCGGTGCCAGGCTAAAACTCAGCCAGGCTACCAGCAGCGCCACCACGGTCGCCGGTGCCATGGTCATCCACAGCAAACGTTGCTGGCTCATGCCGGTCGCGGCAAGAACAGTCATTTCGCTTTCAAGGTAAAGCCGACCGTAAGCCAGCAGAATCCCCAGAAACAGACCCAGCGGCAGGATCAATTGCAGGAAGCCGGGCATACGAAAGCCCATGATCATGAACAGGACGCCCGGATCCAGCGCCCCGGACGCAGCCTGCGCGAGGTACTTGATGAAGCGTCCGCTCATGATGATTACCAACAACACGGCGCTCACAGCGCTCAGGGTAACCAGCACTTCTCGGGACAGATAACGAAAGACGATCAAACCAGACACTCCAGGGTCGCCAGGCTCAGGCAGCCAGACAAGAAAAGGTACTAGCAGTGGCGGCAGATTCAACACAGGTCTGCCAAAAAATATGCGGCATTATCCTGTGAATGAGGTCCTCTGTCACTGCGTGCTCCGGATAGTTCTCTCGGAAACGTCCTGCACAGAGCCACATTCACATGTTTTCCGGGGTTGTCAGCGATCCCGTGGCGGGGTCAAACTGCGGGCCTTGTCGTTGGCATGTTGATGCGAAACACCCGCTCCCTGCCGCGCACGTCATTCATTTCGCGATAGCTCATCGTTTATTCGGGGACCCCGACATGGAATTGGTTGTTAAAAGCGTAAGTCCAGAAACCTTGAAAACCGCGACCCTGGTAGTCGCCGTAGGCGAAGGCCGCGCACTCAGCGACGCTGCAAAAACCGTAGACGCGCTCAGCGGCGGCGCCATCAGTGCGGTGCTCAAACGTGGTGACCTGGCCGGAAAGGTGGCTCAAACCCTGCTCCTGCACAACCTGCCCAATTTGAAAGCCGAGCGCGTTTTGCTGGTCGGTACCGGTAAAGAAGCAGAATTGTCTGACCGTCAATTCAAGAAAGTCATCAGCGCCGTGCTGTCGACTCTTAAAGGTTTGGGCGGCAGCGACGCAGCCATTGCGCTGGATCAGGTCGTCGTCAAAAACCGGGATACCTACGGCAAGGCACGTCTGCTGGTAGAAACCCTCGCCGACGGCGAATATGTTTTCGATCGTTTCAAGAGCAAGAAAGCCGAAGCCAAAGCGCTGAAAAAGGTCACCTTGCTGACCGACAAGATCAGCGTCGCCGATGTAGAGCGTGCAGCTACTCATGCACAGGCCATCGCCGCTGGCATGGCGTTCACTCGCGATCTGGGTAACATGCCGCCTAACGTCTGCCACCCGGTTTATCTGGGCGAACAGGCCAAGGCGCTGGGTAAAGCACACAAGAACCTCAAGGTTGAAGTTCACGACGAGAAGAAACTCGCCGAACTGGGCATGGGTTCGTTCCTCGCCGTGGCACAGGGCAGCGCTCAGCCGCCACGCCTGATCGTCATGAACTACTCCGGCGGCAAGAAAAGCGAAAAACCTTTCGTGCTGGTCGGTAAAGGCATCACTTTTGATACCGGCGGCATCAGCATCAAGCCTGCTGCGGGCATGGACGAAATGAAGTTCGACATGTGTGGCGCTGCCAGCGTGTTCGGCACCCTGCGCGCCGTGCTGGAACTGCAACTGCCGATCAATCTGGTGTGCGTCATCGCCGCCGCGGAAAACATGCCGAGCGGCACCGCGACACGTCCAGGCGATATCGTCACCACCATGAGCGGCCAGACCGTGGAAATCCTCAACACTGACGCCGAAGGCCGTCTGGTGTTGTGTGACGCGCTGACCTACGCCGAACGCTTCAAGCCTCAGGCCGTGATCGACATCGCCACCCTGACCGGCGCTTGCGTTGTAGCATTGGGCGGTCATACGTCTGGCCTACTGGGCAACAACGACGCGCTGATCAATCAGTTGCTCGACGCTGGCAAGTTTGCCGACGACCGTGCCTGGCAGTTGCCGCTATTCGACGAATATCAGGAGCAACTGGACAGCCCGTTCGCCGACATCGCCAACATTGGCGGCCCGAAAGGCGGCACCATCACCGCAGCCTGCTTCCTGTCGCGCTTCACCAAAACCTACGACTGGGCGCACTTGGACATCGCTGGCACAGCCTGGCTGAGCGGCGGCAAGGACAAGGGCGCCACCGGCCGTCCTGTGCCTTTGTTGACTCAATACCTGCTCGACCGCGCTGGCGCGTAAGGAAACCGGGGGCGTTAACAGCCCGGTAGGAGCGAACTTGTTCGCGAGGCGATAGACCTGCAAACGCATTTATTACGCCTCGCGAACAAGTTCGCTCCTACCGGAAACTGCGTTTCATGTGATGTTTGACAAGCGCCCCGCGACCTGGAACCTACATGACACAAGTCGATTTCTACATTCTCCCCAGCCCCGATCCTTCGGCACGTCTGGACTTCGCCTGCAAGCTCACGGAGAAAGCCTGGCGAATGGGCCATCGGATTTACCTGCACTGCAGCGATGCCGCGCAGCGTGAAGACCTGGACGCCCGGTTATGGCGCTTCAAAGGCGAAACTTTTATTCCCCACGGTGACGCTGAAGACGATCAGGTCGCGCCAGTGGTGCTGGGCCTGGGGCAAGACCCGGGACAACATCAGGATCTGCTGGTCAATCTGGACCTGCGCATCCCCGAATTTTTCAAACGTTTCGCCCGAGTGGCGGAAATAGTGGTGGAAGACCCCGCCATACGACTGGCCGCACGAGAGAGTTTTCGTTTCTATCGTGAACAGGGCTATCCTCTGCAAGATCACCGACTACAGCGGCTTTGAGCACACGATGGATAATTCAAACCCTCTGAAAAACTCCGCCCATTTGCTGGACGACCTCGAGTCGATCCGCCAACTGCTCGGCGATGATTCACAGCAACCGCCCACTCATGGCGAAGGGCAGATCCCTTTGCTGTTCGATGTGGTGGGCGCAAAACCGGCACTGCACCAGGAACTGGATTTCGGCGATGAAGATGAGGCCGATATCCCAACCCTGACACCTGAGCCTGTCGCACAACCTGTCGAGCCGCCAGCGACTGTTGCCCCGGCGCAGGCAAGATCTAAAGAAGATGCTCTGTTGCATCTGGACTCTGAGCTGCGCGCCGCTGCCCAACTGATCATGCAAGACGTCATCGACGACTTCGCGCCGCATATCGAGACCGAAATCAAACGCCGTCTTGAAGCGCGGATGGAACGGCTGCTGAGCCAGTATCAGAATTAAATAACCACGGCGGTGCCTGGACTGACGCATTCGCGAATGAATTCGCTCCCACAGGGCTCACCGCAGTTACCTGCGGGAGCGAATTCATTCGCGAAAAAAGCCTTAACAGTCGAAATTTCAGTATCTGATTCACACATAACCCAATTTTGCGGCACCCATCATCGCCCCGCTCTACGCCCAGCCGTTCATCCCCGCTATACTTGTCGGCTTTCCTGAATTACAGCAATAGGTTCCCGCCGCGCATGGACAAGACCTACCAGCCGCATGCTATTGAAACTTCCTGGTATCAAACCTGGGAATCCGAGAATTACTTCGCCCCACAAGGCGCGGGTGACTCGTACACCATCATGATCCCGCCGCCGAACGTCACCGGCAGCCTGCACATGGGCCATGGTTTCAATAACGCGATCATGGACGCCTTGATCCGTTTCCGCCGCATGCAGGGTCGCAACACCCTGTGGCAACCGGGCACCGACCACGCCGGTATCGCCACGCAAATGCTGGTAGAGCGTCAGATCGAAGCGCAAGGCCTGAACCGTCACGATCTGGGCCGCGAAAAATTCCTGGAGAAAATCTGGGAATGGAAAGATCAGTCCGGCGGCAACATCAGCCGTCAGATCCGCCGCCTGGGCTCGTCCGTTGACTGGAGCCGTGAGCGCTTCACCATGGACGACGGCCTGTCGGACGCGGTTAAAGAAGCTTTCGTACGTCTGCATGAAGACGGCCTGATCTATCGCGGCAAGCGTCTGGTCAACTGGGACACCAAACTGCACACCGCTATTTCCGACCTGGAAGTGGAGAACCACGACGAGAAAGGTTTCCTGTGGAACCTGCGTTATCCACTGGCTGACGGCGCGAAAACCGCTGACGGTCTGGATTATCTGATCGTTGCCACCACGCGTCCGGAAACCATGCTCGGTGATGCCGCCGTCGCCGTTAACCCGGAAGACGAGCGTTACAAAGCGCTGATCGGCAAGTTCGTTGAGCTGCCACTGGTTGGCCGCCGCATCCCGATCATTGCAGATGAATACTGCGACCCGGAATTCGGCACCGGCTGCGTGAAAATCACCCCGGCCCACGATTTCAACGACTACGAAGTCGGCAAGCGCCACAACCTGCCGCTGCTGAATATCTTCGACAAGAACGCCAACGTACTGGCCGCCGCTCAGGTGTTCAACCTCGACGGCACCCTGAACGAAACCGTAGACGGAACCCTGCCCGCCGAATACGCAGGTCTTGACCGTTTCGAAGCGCGCAAGCAGATCGTTGCTGCATTCGACGCCGCCGGCCTGCTGGTCAGCGTCGACGATCACGCCCTGAAAGTCCCGAAAGGCGACCGCTCCGGCACCATCATCGAGCCGTGGCTGACTGACCAGTGGTACGTGTCTACCAAGCCTTTGGCTGAACCGGCTATCGCTGCAGTTGAAGACGGCCGCATCGCCTTCGTGCCCAAGCAGTACGAAAACATGTATTTCTCGTGGATGCGTGACATCCAGGACTGGTGCATCAGCCGTCAACTCTGGTGGGGCCACCGCATCCCGGCCTGGTACGACGAGTCCGGCAAGGTATACGTCGGTCGCGATGAAGCCGAAGTACGTGCCAAGAACAACCTGGGCCCCGACGTTGCGCTGCAACAGGACAACGACGTACTCGACACCTGGTTCAGTTCGGGCTTGTGGACCTTCTCCACCCTAGGCTGGCCGGAAAAGACCAAAGCGCTGGAAACCTTCCACTCCACCGACGTACTGGTTACTGGCTTCGACATCATTTTCTTCTGGGTTGCCCGGATGATCATGCTCACCATGCATCTGGTGAAAGACGAAGACGGCACGCCGCAAGTGCCGTTCAAGACGGTGTATGTGCACGGTCTGGTCCGAGATGGCCAAGGTCAGAAGATGTCCAAGTCCAAGGGCAACGTCCTCGACCCGCTGGACATCATCGACGGCATCGAGCTGGAAGACCTGGTGCAGAAACGCACCTCCGGCATGATGCAGCCGAAACTGGCGAAGAAAATTGAAAAGCAGACTCGCGACGAGTTCGCTGACGGTATCGCCAGCTACGGCACCGACGCCCTGCGCTTCACCTTCTGCTCGCTGGCGTCTACCGGTCGCGACATCAAGTTCGACATGGGCCGCGTTGAGGGCTATCGCAACTTCTGCAACAAGATCTGGAACGCCGCACGCTACGTGCTGGACAAAGGCGAAGACTGTGGCCAGAACGGCGAAGAAGTCGAACTGTCCCTGGCTGATCGCTGGATCATCTCGCAACTGCAGCGCACCGAAGCCGAAGTGACCCGTCAACTGGATCAATTCCGTTTCGACCTCGCGGCTCAGGCGCTGTACGAGTTCATCTGGAACCAGTACTGCGACTGGTATCTGGAACTGTCCAAGCCGGTGCTGTGGGACGAGAATGCCCCGGTTGAACGTCAGCGTGGCACCCGCCGTACGCTGGTTCGCGTGCTGGAAGTTGCGCTGCGTCTGGCGCATCCGTTCATGCCGTTCATCACCGAAGAAATCTGGCAGCGCCTCGCGCCGCTGGCCGGTGCAGAAGGCAAAACCATCATGCTGCAGCCTTGGCCAGTGGCCAATGAAGCGCGCATCGATCAAGCCGCCGAAGACGACATCGAATGGCTCAAGGGCCTGATGCTCGCCACCCGTAACATCCGTGGCGAAATGAACATCGGTCCGGGCAAGCCGTTGCAACTGTTCCTCAAGAACGTCAACGCCGAAGACCTGCGTCGCCTGCAGGAGAACGATTACCTGCTGAAGAAACTGGCCAAGCTGGAATCCATCACCGTACTGGAAGCAGGCGCAGAAGCACCGCTGTCGGCTACCGGTCTGGTGGGTGAAATGGAAGTGCTGGTGCCAATGGCAGGTCTGATCGACAAAGACGCCGAGCTGGCGCGTCTGGACAAGGAAATCCTGCGCCTGCAAGGCGAAGTGCAACGGGTGGGCGGCAAGCTGTCCAACGCTGCCTTCGTTGACAAGGCACCGCCTGAGGTCATCGCCAAGGAACGGGCGAAGATGGCCGAGGCCGAACAGGCCTTGGGCAAGCTGGCTGAGCAGCATGCGCGGATTGCGAGTTTGTAAATAAACCAGTCAGCCAGCCTTCCCCAAGGCTGGCTGATTTATTCAAACCCTGTAGGAGTGAGCTTGCTCGCGATAGCGGTCTGTCATTCACATGATTAGTGCCTGACATACCGCTATCGCGAGCAAGCTCACTCCTACAGGGTTTTGCGTTTCAACGAGACCTCATCGGCATGACCATCCCGAACACCTCAAAACCACCCCGCAAAAAGCCTAAACCGGCGCAGCCAGGCAAACCCGCCGAGCCCCGTGAAAAAGCGACTTTGCACCCACGCAATCGCCATCAAGGCCATTACGATTTTCCCAAGCTGATCAAAAGCAGCCCGGAACTGGGGCAGTTTCTGATCACCAATCCGTATGGCAAGGAAAGCATCGACTTCGCCAACCCGGCCGCCGTACGCGTGTTCAACCGGGCGCTACTCAAGTCGTTTTACGGCATCGCCCACTGGGATATCCCGGCCGACTACCTGTGCCCGCCGATTCCGGGCCGCGCCGACTACCTGCACTTCCTCGCCGACCTGCTGGCTGAGCGCAACGAAGGCGTTATCCCACGCGGTGCCTCGATCAAGGCACTGGACGTCGGCACAGGCGCCAACTGCGTCTATCCACTGATCGGTCATAGCGACTATGGCTGGCAATTCCTGGGCTCGGAAATCGACACCACCGCCGTTGCAGCTGCCACTGCGATCATCAAGTCCAACAACCTGAGCAAAGCCATCAGCCTGCGTCAGCAAACCAATCGCAATCAGATCCTGCTGGGCCTGCTGAGCGACGATGAACGCTTCGACGTGAGCCTCTGCAACCCGCCCTTCCACTCGTCTCTGGAAGAAGCACAGCGCGGCAGCCAGCGTAAATGGCGGGCGTTGGGCAAGGCGGACCCGAAACGAAAACTTCCGGTACTCAACTTCGGCGGGCAATCGCAGGAGTTGTGGTGTGAAGGCGGCGAGATCGGCTTCGTCACTCAACTGATCAAAGAAAGCACCCAATCAGCTAAACAGGTGTTGTGGTTCAGCACGCTGGTTTCAAAGGCGTCCAACCTGCCAATGATTCAAAGCACACTGAAAAAAGCAGGAGTGTTTGAAAGCCAGGTGATCGAGATGGGCCAGGGCCAGAAGCAAAGCCGCTTCGTGGCGTGGACGTTTCATGACAAGGCTAAACAGGAGGCGTGGCGGCTGGAGCGCTGGGTGTTGAAATAAACAACCGGTACTCACCTGTGGGAGCGAATTTATTCGCGAAGACGGCGTTACTCACGATAGATGTGCATTGAATGTACCGACCTCTTCGCGAATAAATTCGCTCCCACAGGCCCGCATTTCCAATAGACAGACACAAAAAAGCCGTGCCCGGTTAACCGGTGCACGGCTTTTTCAACAGCAAGCGTGTGCTTACTTGTTGATCGAGTCGTTCAGCACTTTAGCTGGTACGAACTTGATGACTTTCTTGGCAGCGATTTCGATGGCAGCGCCAGTCGAAGGGTTGCGGCCAGTGCGAGCTGGACGCTCGGCTACTTTCAGTTTGCCGATACCCGGCAGAGTGATTTCAGCGCCGTTTTCCAGTTGGTCGGCAACAATTTGGCCCAATTGCTCAAGAGCATTACGCGCGGTGGTTTTTGGCGCGTCGATAGCTTCTGCGATATCGGCGATCAATTGGTCTTTAGTCAGAGCCATGGTGGTGTTCCTTCCCTATCAAATTCATTTGGATTGCAGAGTGCAGCGTCGGCCTGGAGCCGGATAATGAACCCGACCCTCCAGTAGCAGCCACGATTAATCGCGAAGTGTAGATACTGAAACCGGGCATTGGTTCGGCCCAAACGCACACAAACTGCGGTGCTTGGCGCGCTATGCTGCACAAGACGGGGCAAAACTAGCACAGAGCCGAGCAAATATCCGCACTAACCTACCCGTTTGGACAGGTTTCTCCCGTTTGAACCGAAAAAAAGCGGTTCGGACACCTCATGAGAGCTAAAACCAAGGGGTTCAGCCTCGTTTCACGTCTCGGGTGCGTTACACTGCGTGCCGTAAATCGAGCAGCGCCGCTCGTCAGTATTCCGCTCACAACCAGCCGAGAAACCCATGCCGATCCGTCATTGCATCGTCCACCTGATCGACAAGAAACCCGACGGCACGCCCGCAGTTCTCCACGCACGCGACTCCGAACTCGCTGAGTCTCAAGCCATCGAGAACATGCTGGCCGACCTCAACGAAAGCTATAACGCCAAACAGGGCAAGGCCTGGGGATTCTTCCACGCCGAGTCTGGCGCGCATCCGTTCAGCGGCTGGCTGAAGGAGTACATGGACGGCGGCAAAGACTTCACGGCATTCAGCCGGGTCGCAGTAGAGCACCTGCAAAAGCTGATGGAAGAATCCAACCTGTCCGTCGGCGGCCACGTGCTGTTTGCTCACTATCAACAAGGCATGACGGATTATCTGGTCATCGCCCTGCTGCACCACAGCGAAGGCGTGGCCGTGAGCGAAACCCTCGACGTGACCCCGTCACGCCATCTGGACCTTGGTCAACTGCACCTTGCGGCGCGGATCAACGTGTCCGAATGGCAGAACAACAAGATGTCCAAGCAGTACATCTCGTTCATCAAGGGCAAGAACGGCAAGAAGGTCTCTGAATACTTCCGCGACTTCATCGGCTGCCAGGAAGGTGTCGACGGCCCCGGCGAAACCCGAACCCTGCTCAAGGCCTTCAGCGACTTCGTCGAAAGCGAAGACCTGCCGGAAGATTCTGCCCGGGAGAAAACCAAGACCCTGGTCGACTACGCCAGCAGCCAGAGCAAAATGGGTGAGCCCATGGGTCTGGAAGAACTCTCCGGCCTGATCGACGAAGAGCGCCCACGCGCGTTCTACGATCACATCCGCAACAAAGACTACGGCCTGTCGCCAGAGATCCCTGCCGATAAGCGCACCCTCAACCAGTTCCGCCGCTTCACCGGCCGCGCTGAAGGCCTGTCGATCAGTTTTGAAGCGCACCTGCTGGGCGACAAGATCGAATACGACGAAGCAGCCGGTACGCTGATCATCAAGGGTTTGCCAACGCAACTGACTGATCAGCTCAAGCGCCGCTGAGGACAAATGAGCATGTTGCTACGCACCCTGAAGAAGTTCGCTCTGATCATGCTGGTGGTCGTGGTTTATCAGAACTGGGGCAAGATCGAGCACTTTTTCAACCCCTCGGACGCAATCCCTGCACAGACTCAGGCACAAGCCCGGGTGGTGATGTACGCGACCGAATGGTGCGGCTACTGCAAACAGACCCGACGCTTTCTCGACAGCAAAGGTATTCCGTTCAAGGAGTACGACATCGAGAAGTCAGACGAAGGCCGCAAGGCTTATGAAGCGCTGGGTGGGCGTGGCATCCCGTTGATTGATGTGAATGGCACGATCATCAGAGGCTTCAGCGAAGAAGCTATATTGGCGGCCTTGAAGTGATTGCGGAAATCCAAGGCTAAACAATCCCTGTCAGAGATTCCATGTTGGCCCAAGTCATCAGTGTGTCCTGTGGGAGCGAGGCTTGCCCGCGATAAAGTCGACGCGGTCTACTTTATTTCCGAGGTGCCTGCATCGCGGGCAAGCCTCGCTCCCACAGATAGATCATAGCCTGGCTCTCTCAGCCCTTCTCGATTCGAAATCCAAACCGCGGAAAGTGCACATGCACCACACCCGCCCGCTCGTCTTCACGGCGAAGGATCAGCTCTTCGCGACCACTGAAGACTAGCTCGCCTTCAACCGGATCCACGCCGTAATCAACAGCTGAAATGGACACTTGATCACCGGCCTTGAAGCCATTGAGATCAACGAACTGCTCATCCGGCAACGCAGCAGGCGTCGCGTTCAAAGCGATCTCAACCGCCTCAGCCGGGCTCAACTCGCTTGGCGCGCCATGACCGAAGCCCAGAACCCGAGCCAGCCAGGCCGCCACTTCAGGGTAATCATCGACAAACGGCGCAGTCACAGGGGTTTGCTTGAGGAACCACAGGGTATGGGCAACAGAGAAGTCGGCAATCGAAGGTGCACCAAACAAGAAGTCGCCATTGCGCTCAAGTTGCTGCTCCAGCCGGGACATCAACGTTGGCCATTGGTGTTTGGCCTGCTCGACGGGCAAACGAGTTGCACTGCCGCCCTGGAACAACGCAGCGCGATCAGCGACGAAGGCTTTCACTCCTTCAGGCGGCACTTTGGCGAAACGTACCGCCAGCGACTCAGGCTGGAACACCAGGCTCACGGCGTGCATGAACATTACTGAGTCGGCCCACGCTGCAAAGCTGGCGACCGTGAACTCCTGCCCTTCCGGGAAAAACGCAGGCGAGGCTTTTTCCTGTTCCAGACGACGGGCCATCAATGCCGTATCGCAGTAGATATCAGCGCCGATCTGTAGCACCGGAGTTCGGCGATAACCACCGGTCAGCGCCGTCAGATCGGGTTTTGGCATGATCGAAGGGACAGTGACGGAGCGCCAGGACAGGCCTTTGAACCCCAGCATCAGACGGGCTTTTTCAGCGAACAGCGAGGTGGGGTAATGGTGCAGGATGATGTCGGTCATGGCTGGCTTTCCAACGGTAGGTAAGTCAGCAGCTTAACCGGGTACAGGCAGCGAGCCTACCCGACAACAATGATGGCAAATCATCACAGCGATTGATCGAAACACAGTGTTCTGGAGCTGCCGAAGGCTGCGAATGGCGGCGCGCCAGACAAACCGGCATCTTCGCCGTCGTAACCTCCGACAAAGCGTACAAGAGCGAGGTGTGCCTGAAAGAATACAGAACCCAGTGGGAGCGAATTCATTCGCGAAAGCGATATTCCACACGATGCATAAGCTGCGGATGTACCGGCCTCTTCGCGAATGAATTCGCTCCCACGGGAATTGTGTTCGCAGCCCAGCATAGAGGTCCGCTATTTAACGCGGGGCAGCGTGGTGCAATACCCCGCCGCCAGACACTCCTTCGCACTCTTCCTCAATTTCTTGATCAACCGCTCCTGGCGCAACGCCTCCCCCTTGCTCACACACTGCTCAACATAAACAAGTGCCACCGCCGGGCTGGAATAAAAGTAGCGTGCACCTTTGCCACTCTGATGGGCCGCAAAACGGCGCTGCGGATCGTCGCTGATGCCGCAGTACAACGAGCCGTTTTCAGCGCGCACCAAGTACACGAACCAAGGTTTGCTGACCGCTGGTTCGGGTGTCTCGTTGACGGATGAGGACAAGGCTTCAGGCATGGCAACAGATCAAATGGTGCGAAAGCCGCGATTCTATCAGAGGCTTAACGTCCGGCCTGAAACGCCTTCAGGCCCTTCTGCGCCTGAGCGCGGATAGCGTTCTGTACAAACGGCGTCCAGCCGAGCAACAGGCCTTTGGTGCCCAAGGCCTGTCGAGACCAGCGCCACAGGTCAAATTGATCATGATGCTCCGCGATCTTGCCGTCGCGAAACACGAAGCGCGCCTGAATGTCGTTGACCACGGTATTGCCGGTCTGACTAAACAGATACGTGGCAATCCAGTGCGCTGCGCCGCTGCGTTCATCAGCGCGGACGCTATCGAAGGTCAGGGAAAAGTCCTTGGCCCGCGAGGTGAGCATGCGCCACATGTCGCAAGCCTGCTGGCCGCGCAACTCGCCAAAGACTGGATCGCTGAACAGCACGTCATCGGTGTAACACGCAGCCATCGCCTCGGCATCCAGGCGATTGAAGGCCTCGTAAAAGCGGGTAATCAGCGCGTTATTGATCAGGCGTTTGTCTTCGTCGCTCATGCATGCAGGTCCGTTGGAGCAAAAGGTGCCTGCACGATAAGCGGCAATCGCTGGTTTTGCCATGGGCATAAGCGAGACAAATGCCTGGAGTCAGACTTTTTCGCTACTCACCTGCACATAAAGCGCTCGTCCGGCACCAAGCCCCGCAATGATCGCCGACAAGCCGAGCACCGCGAAGATCCAGCCGATGGAATCCCAACCACCGGTAACGTCATGCACGACGCCTACGGCAAATGGGCCAATGGAAGCGATGGTATAACCAATGCCCTGCGCCATGCCCGACAGGTTCGACGCAACATGGGAGTCCCTGGACCGCAGCACGATCAGCGTCAACGCGATACTGAAGGCACCACCCTGCCCCAACCCCAGCAAAATAGCCCAGCCCCACAGGCTATCGATGGGCGCATACAAACACCCAAATAATCCGGCCAGCGACATGGACATGACCACCAGCACGCCCAGGCGTTGATCCTTGCCGCGAGTCGCCAGCCAAGGCGCGGTCAATGCGCTGATCAACTGAACCATGATCGACCCGGACATCATTAAACCGGCATCCGTAGGGCTCATGCCCCGGCCGATCAACACCGAAGGCAACCAGCCAAACACGATATAAGCCAGCGAAGACTGCAGCCCCATGTAAAGGGTGACTTGCCAGGCCAGGCGATCGCGCAACAGGCCACGCACGCGATAAGTCACTTGATTCACATCGTGCTTTTGCCGAGCCTGGGGCCACCAGATGAGTGCCGCCAACAATGCTGGAATCATCCAGAAGCCCAGGCCGATGGCCCAGTCATCGCCGAAATATTGAGTCAGCGGTACCGTCGAACCAGCCGCCAAGGCTGCGCCCAGACACAAGGCCATGGTGTAGACGCCGGTCATCGTACCGGCCTGTTTGGGGAAGTCGCGTTTAACGATACCCGGCAGCAGCACGCCAATCACACCGATGCTCGCGCCAGCCAGAACACTGCCCGCAAACAACCCGACCTCACCGAACAGGCTACGCAACAAGATACCGGCGGCCAGGGTCAGTAAAATCCCCAACACCACCTGCTCACTGCCAAAGCGCCGCGCCAATCGCGGGGCCAGCGGCGCGAACAACCCAAGACACAACACCGGCAGAGTGGTCAGCAGCCCCGCCGAAGCGGATGAGAGCCCCAGGCTGCTGGAAACACTGCTGAGCAGCGGTGCCATACTCGCCAGCGCCGGACGCAGGTTAAGCGCCACCAGCACCAGCCCGAGCAGCAACAGCCACGGCCGATCGAGTACAGAAGAAGGATGTTGTGGGGTAGAGCTCGCCGATGGCGCCTTGGTCGTCATTGTTTTCTCAGGGCAGGTAGTGAAGCGGCGCAGAGCGCCAAAAAGGTGCATCGTGTTGGAGAACAGCAACGAATACAAGTTTCGCTCGGATTGAATACAGCCCTGAACTGAAATGCGATCTCCTGTGAGATGTCTCTGACACAGCACTATGGAGCGCTAAACAGAGAACCTGTGGGAGCGAGGCTTGCCCGCGATATGGGCGATAAGGTGTCAAGCCTTACAATGAGTTATCGTTCATCGTCGGAATGCCGCCCAGACCAAGCCCAGCTCCCACAGATTTGCGCGCCACTGGAAACATCATCAGCCCTGCTTCTGCCCTGAAGCCACTTGCCGCAACACATTTGCCAGACCTGATCCCTTCCCACTGCCAGACCTTTCCGAGAAACTTGTCCCTCACTTGCGCCTGCAAATCCGTCTCACCAGGCTGCCTCCGTCGCTGCACATCAGCGATCGGGTTTAGTAGCCCGGACCAATAGGCGCACAGGTGTTCACCTTTACGGTGGCTGTGCGCAGGGCATCTTCGGGTGCGCCGGTTTTCCTATTGTCCGGTCTACTAACCTGCTGCACAGCCGCCCCCTTTCGATTGCCTATGAATCCGCCGACCAACTGAGTGGCAGCAAACGTGACCTGGCGTTTTTTCGGTGGTGCACTTGATTGATATGGCCTGTGGGACGGTGGAGAAATCCCTGAATAAACAGGAAGCCTGATACAACCGTGGGAGCGAATTCATTCGCGAAGTCGCTGGGTCAACAAAACACATCGAACCTGATACACCGCCTTCGCGAATGAATTCGCTCCCACTGGATGCTCGAAATACTATCAGCGCAAAGCCCTTCAACAATCACAGAAATGCCCTACATAACCCTGAATCTCCCGTCCATAAACTGACCGCCCATTTATTTCAGGCGATCACTCCATGGCTCATCCCATCTACATGACCATCAAGGGCAAGGAACAGGGCGATATCTCCGCAGGCTGTTCGACCCCTGAGTCCATGGGTAATAAATGCCAGGAAGCACACCAGAACGAAATCATGGTGCTGTCCTACACGCACCAAATGGCCAACGTCGCGAACATCGACCGCGCCACGCACATGCCCGTCGTCATTACCAAGAACATCGACAAGTCATCACCTTTATTGGCCCAGGCCTTGGCGCAACGGGAATCCGTCACCTGCAAGATCGATTTCTATCGCACCACGCCCAATGGCAGCCAGGAGAAGTTCTACAGCGTCGAGATCACGGAAGCGGTCATCGAAAATCTGATTGTCCAGACACCTCACGTCACCCTGGATAACGACGCCGAACCCGTCGAACAACTCGCCATCCGCTACGGCGACATCAGTTGGACCCACCACGCCGCAGGGACAAGTGGTTATAGCTATTGGGGCGAGTCCTGATGGTAGATCCCAGATCGAACACTTCCGAGAATAAGCAGCTTAAACAGGCGGCTATTGCGCTGACGAATCATGCTTGCACGTTGAGCATGCAGCATATTCAAGACGGTATGTTGCGGCTGCAATTTAATAGAGAGGTTTCTTATTACGCACAGGGGATTGTTCGGGATGTTGAGGGTGGAAGGAAGAGTGTTACGGAGGGGGTTAAGGCGCTGGAGGGTGAGCAGGAGAGTTTGAGGGATCAATCAGTACGAATAGCTACCCAAAGTATTGGGCTAATCGCTGGCGGGCTTCAAGTCACAGGAGGCGTAGGGATATGCGTCGGCACAGTTGGGTGGATGTGTGCACCCGCCGCTATCGTCATCGGACACGGCTTGAATAACCTATATGAAAATGGCAATAATCTACTTGAAGGAAGATCTGACACTGAGGGCTGGGGTCGAGTCCCCTATCAGGTGGTCTCTGAATATTTTAGCGGAAGCAAGACCGCAGGTAATATTGCTTATGGAGCTGTCGACGTCGGACTATCTGTATTCGGCGCATACAGACTTACCGTAAAAAAGGACGCGTGGCGTTTATTTCGACATATCGATAGTGACTACGTTAGGGCATACAAGGAATCCTCTAAGACCGTACTGGGAATTGATGCTGCGGCCGGCACAATTACGACGAAATGCATGCTAGACGAGTGGCAAAAAATAAAATGAGTTCAACACTTCAACACCTAAGCTATTTATGCCTAAGCATGGCGTGCTTCCTACCCTCACTCCTGCTATCAGGATACATATCAAAAGCTCGTCACCGCGGACTCCTGTTCAAGTTGGGTTTTATTTACAACATTACATTAGCGCTGGTACAGATGAATTTTTTCATGGTAGGAAAATTCCCGCTAATAGAAACTTTCGAAAATTCCTGGATAGTTTTTTTAGGCCTTGTCTTTTCTTTTTTTCACTGCCGTCATATTGGCATGCTCGACGCCAAAGCTTTCCACGACACAACTCCCTCATTAGCATTCAGCAACAGCTTCATGACTTTACTTGACATCACCATAAATCGAGGCCTTTTTTTCGCAAAATGGACGACAATCATACTGGCGACGTCCGCTTTCTACACCGTGATGATTGGCGTCCTCCTAATCCAAGTAATCCCTACCGAATCGGTAGACATGCCTACACGTATATTCTTGGGAGCGACTTTATATTTGGTTTTAGTAGCAACTGGAACCTACATCACGTACAAATATCATAGAGTGAAGCGTTACAGCCCTAACTTTTTAAAAGAACAACATCGCGTATTAAACCCAGCTGGCAAAAAACTCTGGAACATATTACGAGACTTACAACCGAATTGGATTTTGCTGGTTATGACTATCTACTGCGCCACCATGGCAATAGTTTTACTTGATAGGCTTACCGATTTCGACGTCCAAACGTCACCATGGCGAAATCTCGCAAAAGCGATAATCTATATATTTTTCCTGGCTCTGTGGCTTTTCGGGACAGTTATCCATCATGGCTTCAAGAGAAAATCAGAAATGAAAAAGTTAAAATAACTTTTCCGCTTCACTTATCAAGGCACTTTCAGACGAGCGAAGAATAAAAATCATGACCAGCCTGACATTTAACCTACTTTTCATCTTTGGCTGCCACTTATTCTATCTGCCGACACTCTATGTTTAAACAAAGCACCAGACCAATAAGACGGCTGAAGAGATCGGTGAAAACCTCTGAGGTCAGTGCTACCAGACAAACCGCCTCGCGAACAAGTTCGCTCCTACCCGTGAATGCCAGTTCCAGCCTTACCTGACACCCATAAAAAAACCCGAACACAACGTCCGGGTTTCTCAGTCCATCACTCAACCAATCAATGCAGGATCTGGCTCAGGAACAGACGCGTACGGTCACTCTGTGGATTGTCGAAGAAGTCGTTCGGCGCAGCCTGTTCGACGATTTCGCCTTTGTCCATGAAGATCACGCGGTTGGCCACGGTGCGGGCGAAGCCCATTTCGTGGGTTACGCAGAGCATGGTCATGCCTTCTTCTGCCAGGCCTACCATGGTGTCCAGAACCTCTTTCACCATTTCCGGGTCGAGTGCCGAGGTCGGCTCGTCGAACAACATGATTTTCGGCTTCATGCACAGGGCACGGGCAATCGCCACACGCTGTTGCTGACCGCCGGAAAGCTGGCCCGGGAATTTATGCGCCTGCTCCGGAATGCGTACGCGCTCCAAGTAGTGCATGGCGATTTCTTCGGCCTTTTTCTTCGGCATCTTGCGGACCCACATCGGGGCCAGTGTGCAGTTCTGCAGAATGGTCAGGTGCGGGAACAAGTTGAAGTGCTGGAACACCATGCCGACTTCGCGGCGGATGGTTTCGATCTGCTTCAGGTCCGAGGTCAGTTCGGTGCCATCGACGATGATCTTGCCTTGCTGGTGCTCTTCCAGACGGTTCAGGCAACGAATGGTCGTAGATTTGCCCGAGCCAGACGGGCCGCACAACACGATACGCTCGCCCTGACGCACGTTCAGGTTGATGTCCTTGAGCACGTGGAACTGGCCGTACCACTTGTGGACGCCTTCCATCCGGATCATGCCTTCGGCGCCCAGAGGCTTGGTGATAACTTCACTCATGTCAAAACTCCTAACGCTTGTGGCCTGTGTCCAGCTTACGTTCCAAGTGCATGGAATAGCGGGACATACCGAAACAGAAGATCCAGAACACCAGGGCTGCGAAGACATAGCCCTCGGTGGCCATACCCAACCACGACGGGTCGGCGGTGGCTTGCTTGACGCTGTTGAGCAGGTCGAACAGGCCGATAATGATCACCAGACTGGTGTCTTTGAACAGGGCAATGAAGGTGTTGACGATGCCGGGAATAACCATCTTCAACGCCTGCGGCAGAATCACCAGCCCCATGCTGCGCCAGTAACCGAGGCCCATGGCCGCGGCAGCTTCGTACTGACCTTTAGGGATTGCCTGCATGCCACCCCGAACCACTTCAGCGATGTACGCCGACTGGAACAGGATCACGCCAATCAACGCCCGCAGCAGCTTGTCGAAGTTCATCCCTTCCGGCATGAACAGCGGCAACATCACCGACGACATGAACAGCACGGTGATCAACGGCACGCCGCGCCAGAACTCGATGAACGTCACACACACCACGCGCACCGCAGGCATGTTGGAACGACGACCCAGCGCCAGCAAAATACCCAGAGGCAATGCACCGGCGATACCGACGGTGGCGATTACCAGCGTCAACATCAGGCCGCCCCACTGGCTGGTGGCCACGTGGGTCAGACCAAACGCGCCGCCGCTCAGCAGGTAGAAAGCAACAATCGGGTAAACAATCAGGAAGCCGATGGCGTAAATCGCTTTACGCGGAAACTTCGAGATAAACAGCGGTGCCGCACCGACGATTGCCAGAATGGCAGTCAGGTCTACCCTCCAGCGCAGCTCGTTCGGGAAGTAGCCGTACATGAACTGGCCGAAGCGCTGTTGGATAAACACCCAGCACGCGCCGTCCTTGGTGCAGTCAGCCCGTGTTGTACCGATCCAGTTGGCGTCCAGCAAAGCCCAACTGAGGATCGGCGGAACGACCAGGTAAATCAGGTACAGCGAGAACAAGGTCAGCAGCGTGTTGATCCAGCTGGAGAACAGGTTCTGCCGCATCCACGCTACCGGGCCAAATACTTTGCCCGGTGGTGGCATGTCAGGTTTGAAAGTATGAGTAGTCATGCGCGTTTCCTCACCGCTCGATCAGCGCAATGCGCTTGTTGTACCAGTTCATCAGCAGGGAAATGCTGATACTGATCGCCAGGTACACGCTCATGGTGATGGCAATAACTTCGATGGCCTGACCGGTCTGGTTAAGCACGGTACCGGCAAACAACGAAACCATTTCCGGGTAACCAATAGCGGCCGCCAGCGAGGAGTTCTTCGCCAGGTTCAGGTATTGGCTGGTCAATGGCGGGATGATCACACGCAGCGCCTGCGGGATGATGACCTTGCGCAGGGTCGGCCCAGGGCGCAGACCCAGGGAGCGAGCTGCTTCCGTCTGACCGTGGCTGACCGACTTGATACCCGAACGCACGATTTCCGCGATAAACGCTGCGGTGTAGACCGTAAGGGCCAGGGTCAGGGAGATAAGTTCAGGAATCAGTACCCAGCCGCCAACAAAGTTGAAGCCTTTGAGCTCTGGCACTTCCCAATGCACCGGGGCACCGAAAATCAGCATGCTCAGAGCCGGAATACCCAGAAACAGCGCCAGACCAGCCCAGAACTTGTGGAACGGCTCGCCGGTGGCTTCAAAGCGCTTGTTGGCCCAACGGGTCATCGCCACGATAGCGACGATAGCCACGATGATGCTGGTCACGAATGGCCAGGCACCTTCCGCGGCGACGGCGCTTGGCATGTTCAAACCGCGGCTGCTGATAAAGAACATGTCGAAGTAACCGTGCGCTTGTCTCGGACCCGGCAGGGTCAGGAACACAGCGGTGTACCAGAACAGGATCTGCAACAACGGCGGGATGTTACGGAAGACTTCCACATAGACGGTTGCCAGCTTGCTGATCATCCAGTTCGGTGACAAGCGTGCAACGCCAATGATGAAGCCCAGGATCGTGGCCAGGAAAATACCGATGACCGACACCAGCAGCGTATTAAGCAAGCCGATGACAAACACCCGGGCATAGCTGTCCGCTTCCGTGTAATCGATCAAATGCTGCGCAATGCCAAACCCGGCACTGCGTTCAAGAAATCCAAAACCCGAGGTAATACCACGGTGCTGGAGGTTGGTCTGGGTGTTGTCGAACATGAACCAGCCCAACGAGACCACCGCCAGTACGGTAATGATCTGAAATAACCACGCGCGCACTTTTGGGTCGCTCAAGGAGAGCTTTTGCTTGGGTGCGACGATTTGCTTTTCCATGAAGTGCCCCAGGAAAAATGAAACAAAACGACGCCCGACAGCCGGTGAAGGCTGTCGGGCGTCGGGTCAATCAACGAATTGGTGGAGCGTACTGGATGCCGCCGGCATTCCACAGAGCGTTCTGGCCGCGCTTGATTTTCAGCGGGGTCGATTCGCCCAGGTTGCGTTCAAACACTTCGCCGTAGTTACCGACTTGTTTGACGATCTGCACTACCCAGTCTTTCGGCAGTTTCAGGTCGGCACCGTAAGCGCCATCAGCACCCAACATACGGGCAACGTCAGGGTTCTTGGTGGACTTGGCTTCAGCTTCAACGTTTTTCGAAGTCACTTTGGCTTCTTCGGCGTTGAGCATTGCGAACAGGGTCCATTTCACAATGGAGAACCACTCTTCGTCGCCTTTACGTACGACTGGGCCCAGTGGCTCTTTCGAGATCACTTCTGGCAGAACCACGTAGTCAGCCGGGCTGGCCAGTTTGCTGCGCTGTGCGTACAGCTGCGACTGGTCGGAAGTCAGTACGTCGCAACGGCCGCCTTCCAGGGACTTGGCGCTTTCGTCAGAGGTGTCGAAAGTGATCGGGGTGTATTTCAGACCATTCGAACGGAAGTAGTCGGAAACGTTAAGTTCGGTGGTAGTACCAGCCTGGATACAGATGGTTGCGCCATCCAGTTCCTTGGCGCTTTTGACGCCCAGCTTGTTGTTTACCAAGAAGCCGATGCCGTCGTAGTAAGTCACACCGGCGAAAACCAGACCCATGCCCGAATCGCGGGAGCTGGTCCAGGTGGTGTTACGCGACAGAATGTCGATCTCGCCCGATTGCAGCGCGGTGAAACGCTCTTTGGCGTTCAGCTGGCTGAATTTTACTTTGGTGGCGTCACCGAAAACGGCAGCAGCAACAGCGCGGCAGACGTCGGCGTCGATACCGGTGATCTTGCCGGTAGCATCAGGAACGGAGAAACCTGGCAGGCCATCGCTGACGCCGCACTGTACAAAGCCTTTCTTCTGAATGGCGTCCAGTGTTGCGCCTGCCTGAGCAAAACTGCTCACGCCGAGTGCTGCTGCGGCGGCTACTACAGCCAGGGTGGATTTCAACATCTTCATTCAAACCTCCAGTTTTGCTCTTTGTTGTTTAGGCGCTTCAATCCCGTCGCACCCTTGTGAGGCATTGACGACCCGTGCTGGCTTATTTTTGGGTCATCCGACTTTCAGGCCAGTTCATGAGCCGAGCGTGAGGTCATCTCATCGCTCGCCTCATGATCTTAGACGGCCTACAGGATTCAAGCCCCATGATGTTCCTGAACCAATCCGGTACAGGATGAACCGTGCCGTGAATCCTGATGCATGGACTCCGTGCTTGCCCCCGTTGAGTCTCGGTAATAGCACAATAGTGTTACCGAACGAGGTAAGCGCTTCACTCCCCGGTTTTTCATAGCAAACGCCGTACCAGCATGGTGGCGATGTCGAATTAGCGACAGGTCAAGAGAAAAACTTGTAACCTTGCGACATCTTCTTTCATTTTTAACAACACGCGCACCGCATTAACGCACTGCAAAAGAGCGAGCGCACCCGGATAGAGCACTCATGACCAACCCTCTGATTCTCGAACCTGTTAACACTCCAGACGCATGCGTTATCTGGCTGCATGGCCTTGGCGCAGATCGTTATGACTTCATGCCGGTCGCTGAAGCACTTCAGGAATCGCTGCTTACTACCCGCTTCATCCTGCCTCAGGCACCGACCCAGGCCGTGACGATCAACGGCGGCTATGAGATGCCGAGCTGGTACGACATCAGGGCCATGAGCCCCGCCCGTGCTATCGATCACGACCAGTTGGAGGTTTCCGCGCAGACAGTTCTCGACCTTGTAGAAGGCCAACGCAACAGCGGAATCGACCCGGCGCGGATCTTCCTCGCAGGGTTCTCCCAAGGTGGCGCGGTGGTGCTGCATACCGCTTTCAAGCGCTGGCAGGGTCCATTGGGCGGGGTACTTGCCCTCTCCACTTACGCACCGACATTTGGCGATCAATTACAGCTTTCGGATAGTCAGAAACGCATTCCGGTGTGCTGTTTGCATGGCACATTCGACAACGTGGTCCAGAAATCCATGGGGCTGGCGGCTTATGAGTGTTTGAAGGCTCAAGGCGTAACCGTCACATGGCAGGAATACCCAATGGAACACCAAGTGTTACCGCAGGAGATTTCTGACATTCGTGCCTGGCTGATCGACAAGCTCATCTGATTGGGAGCTTGTAGGGCGCAAATCCCCGGGAGCGGCACGCTGCCTCACGGCAAACGGGACCTGTAGGAGCGCGCTTGCCCGCGATCCGGTCCATCAGTCGATGAATCTATCGCCTATGCTGACGCTATCGCGGGCAAGCGCGCTCGTATAGTAAAAAGCATTCAAAATCAGATAGTTATTTGTTGTTTTATAAGAGCCAGGTTGTTGGTGAGACGCAGGGCCTGCCTGGTCAGAGACTCCGCCCTCCCGGTCAAAGCCGGTCCCACAAATTGGGGCATATGTAGCCCGTTTGGCATGACACTACGCCGCGCCCGATTCTTGCTTTACACTGCTGGGCGTACATTCCTTAACCAACTGATGAGATGACCGTGCTCAAAGCACTTAAAAAGATGTTCGGTAAAAGCGAGGCTGAGCCGCTCGCTGCTGGCCCTGTTACTCCTTCCCCTGCCCCGCAAAGCAAGACTGAAGGCCACTCAAGGGATCGCAGCGCTGCAGCCAAGGCACCTGCCCAACCCCGTGCAGACGATAAAGAGCCGAGTGCACTGGCTGAAACGGCAGACCTTGCCGTCGTCGCCAAACCCAAACCCGAGCGCCCACGTCGCGAACGTGCGCCCAAGCCGGTCGTTATTCCCTGGAAACTCGAAGATTTCGTCGTCGAACCTCAGGAAGGCAAAACCCGCTTTCATGACTTCGCCCTCGCACCCGAATTGATGCACGCGATTCAAGACCTCGGTTTCCCTTACTGCACGCCGATTCAGGCACAGGTGCTGGGGTTCACCCTCAAGGGCCAAGACGCCATCGGCCGCGCGCAGACCGGTACCGGAAAGACCGCAGCGTTCCTTATCTCGATCATCTCGCAGTTGACTCAGACACCACCGCCCAAAGAGCGCTATATGGGCGAACCTCGCGCACTGATCATCGCCCCGACCCGGGAACTGGTGGTGCAGATCGCCAAGGACGCTGCTGACCTGACCAAGTACACCGACCTGAACGTCATGACGTTTGTGGGCGGCATGGACTTCGATAAACAGCTCAAACAGCTTGAAGCCCGTCATTGCGACATTCTGGTCGCCACCCCTGGCCGTTTGCTGGACTTCAACCAGCGCGGCGAAGTGCATCTGGACATGGTCGAAGTGATGGTCCTCGACGAAGCCGACCGCATGCTCGACATGGGCTTCATCCCGCAGGTGCGCTCGATCATTCGCCAGACGCCACACAAAGGCGAACGCCAGACCCTGCTGTTCTCCGCCACTTTCACTGAAGACGTGATGAACCTCGCCAAACAATGGACAACCGAACCGGCCATCGTTGAAATCGAAGCCGAGCAGGTTGCCAGCGAAAACGTTGAGCAGCATATCTACGCGGTCGCCGGTGCCGATAAATACAAGTTGCTCTACAACCTGGTCACCGACAACGGCTGGGAACGCGTCATGGTATTTGCCAACCGCAAGGACGAAGTACGTCGTATCGAAGAACGCCTGGTACGTGATGGGGTGAACGCCGCGCAGTTGTCAGGTGATGTGCCACAACACAAACGCATCAAAACGCTGGAAGGCTTCCGCGAAGGCAAGATTCGCGTACTGGTTGCCACCGATGTCGCCGGTCGCGGGATTCATATCGACGGTATCAGTCATGTGATCAACTTCACGCTGCCGGAAGTGCCTGACGACTATGTGCACCGCATTGGCCGTACAGGCCGGGCGGGTGCAGCAGGTGTTTCGATCAGCTTCGCCGGTGAAGATGACTCTTATCAACTGCCTGCGATTGAAGAGAAGCTGGGTCGCAAGATCAGCTGCGAAACACCGCCGACCGAGTTGTTGCGTACGGTGGTGCGTAAGCCAGCACAGCCTCAGTAGCGCTCACTCCCTGTAGGAGCGCGCTTGCCCGCGATAGCGTCAGTCCAGTCGATGAAAATGTCGCCTGGTACATCCAATCGCGGGCAAGCGCGCTCCTACAGGCTTGTTTATTCCCACCGCCCCGCCGCCGCTTTATCACTCGCCCGCCCCTCGACCCATTTCGGCCCTTCTGACGTGTTTTCCTTCTTCCAGAACGGTGCACGGGTCTTGAGGTAGTCCATCACGAAATCACAGGCCTCGAAGGCTGCCTGACGATGGGCACTGGCAACGCCGACAAACACAATCGGCTCCCCCGGTTCCAGCGCGCCAACCCGATGCAGCACCTCCAGCCTGAGCAATGGCCAGCGCTGTTCGGCCTCAAGCACAATCTTGCCCAATGCCTTTTCGGTCATGCCGGGATAGTGTTCCAGGAACATCCCCGAGACTTCCCGCCCTTCGTTAAAGTCCCGTACGTAGCCCACAAAGCTGACCACCGCGCCGATGCCGACGTTAGCCGCATGCAGAGCGTTGACTTCAAAGCCTGGATCGAACGGTTCCGCCTGAACCCGAATCGCCATGCTCAGCCTCCGGTCACGGTCGGGAAGAATGCCACTTCGTCGCCGGCCTGCAACGGCTCATCCAACTGACACAGCTCCTGATTGCGAGCGCACATCAGGTTCTGCTCGGCCAATACCTGCCATACGCCATCGCGCTCAAGCAAGTGCAAGCGCAGTGTGTCGATAGTGGCGAACTCGCCGTCAACCTGCTCACCGTCAGTACCCAGGGTTTCCCGGTAACGGGCGAAATACTGGACGCTGATGCTCATGGAGCCTCCGGTGCCGTTTCGTCGGCAATGAAGTGGCCGCTTTTGCCGCCGAGCTTTTCCAGCAAGCGAACGTTCTCGATGACCATGCCGCGATCAACCGCCTTACACATGTCATAGATGGTCAGCGCAGCGACGCTGGCAGCGGTCAGCGCCTCCATTTCTACACCGGTCTGCCCGGCCAGCTTACAGCGGGCGACGATGCGGACAGCGTCTTCGCCTTCAGCGCTGAGCTCCACCTTGATACTGGTCAACATCAAAGGGTGACACAGCGGGATCAGATCACTGGTCTTCTTAGCCGCCTGAATGCCGGCAATACGCGCCACGGCAAACACATCCCCTTTGGGATGCCCACCGCTGACGATCATTTGCAGGGTGTCGGGCAGCATACGGATTAATGCTTCGGCCACCGCCTCACGGGACGTCACAGCTTTATCAGTGACGTCGACCATATTGGCGCGACCTTGGGAATCTAGATGAGTGAGCACAGCGTTACTCCTGAACAGGAGCGGGGATTGTAAACCTAAACAAAGCAACCGACAGGGCATGAAACAATTGTGGGAGCGGATTCATCCGCGAAGAGGCCATCCCAACCGACACATTTATGTGCCTGAAACGGCCTCTTCGCGAATGAATTCGCTCCCACGGGTGGGGATCTTCAATGCTTACAAATGCGACTCCGCATATTCAGCCAGGATGGAGCGTGGCACGCCTTGCAGCGAGATGTGCACGCCGTTCGGGAAGTCTTTGAAGCGCTCCGTCAGGTAGGTCAGCCCGGAACTGGTGGCCGACAGGTATGGAGTATCGATCTGCGCGAGGTTGCCCAGGCAGACCACTTTGGAACCGGCGCCGGCACGGGTGATGATGGTTTTCATCTGGTGCGGCGTCAGGTTTTGACATTCATCGATCAAAATCAGGCTTTGCTGGAAGCTGCGACCCCGTATGTAGTTGAGGGATTTGAACTGCAACGGCACTTTGCTGAGGATGTAATCAACGCTGCCATGGGTGTTTTCGTCATCCATGTGCAAGGCTTCGAGGTTGTCGGTGATGGCGCCCAGCCAAGGCTCCATTTTTTCTGCTTCGGTGCCTGGCAGGAAGCCGATCTCCTGGTCGAGACCCTGCACGCTACGAGTCGCAATAATGCGCCGATAACGCTTGCTGACCATGGTTTGCTCGATGGCCGCAGCCAGCGCCAGAATGGTCTTGCCGGAACCGGCAGCGCCGGACAGGTTGACCAGATGGATATCCGGGTCAAGCAAGGCAAACAGCGCCAGGCCCTGGTAGATATCACGCGGTTTGAGACCCCAGGCTTCCTGATGTAGCAGTGGCTCCTGGTGCATGTCGAGGATCATCAGTTCGTCGGCCTTGACGCCTTTGACCCAGCCGACAAATCCCTGCTCGTCGATGATGAACTCGTTGATGTGTACCGACGGCAGCATTTCAGTCATTTGCACGCGGTGCCAGGTACGGCCGTGATCCTGACGGGTGTCGACTTTACTGACCCGGTCCCAGAAGGACCCGGTCACGTTGTGATAACCACGGGACAGCATCGACACGTCATCGACCAACTGGTCGGTGCTGTAGTCTTCGGCAGCGATCCCGCAGGCACGCGCCTTGAGACGCATGTTGATGTCTTTAGTGACCAGCACAAGACGCAAGTCCTTGTCGCGCGCATGCAGGTCAATCAATTGGTTGATGATGATGTTGTCGTTGAGGTGTTCAGGCAGAAGGCTGTTGGGCTCCTCGCGTTTGCTCATCATGATCGACAGGAAGCCCTTGAAGACTCCGGTGCCACGGTCGATGGGTACGCCCTTCTCGACTTCTTCAGGCGTGGCTTCGCCCAGTGTCTTGTCGATCAGGCGGATGGCTTGACGGCATTCGGCAGCGACCGAATGTTTACCGGCTTTGAGCTTGTCCAGCTCTTCCAGCACGGTCATGGGGATGGCGACGCGGTGTTCTTCGAAATTCAGCAGTGCATTTGGATCGTGAATCAGTACGTTGGTATCGAGCACGTAAAGGATTGGCTGGGTAGAAGAAGGGGTGCGTCCGTGATCATCCATACTCGCTCACCTTTATAAAAGCCAGGTGACGCAGAACCACTCACACTGCGCCACGAAAAGGCCGCCGGGCTCTCTCCTTAGGGCAGGAGAGAAATGCTCAAGATGGAGTCTTGGAGGACGCCACCTGTGTTGCAGGTTTCGGCGGTCTGATAGTGGTAATACCGCAAAACACATGACAGAAAAAAGCACTTTGACACTTTTTTGAAGTTTATTTCACAGTATGACGAATAGCCCTTGGCGACCTGCCCAAGCCCGTTTACAGTCGGAAGTCCGCTCTACCCAAAACCGTCGGAAAATTCGCCTCATCCTTCCCGGAAAATGAACGCAAGCCCTTATTCTGCGGGCTTGTCAGGGATATTGTGGCAATCGTCCCAGATCAGCTCGCTTTGCGCGGTGTTTGCCAGTAACAGCGGCACTGCCGACTGCACCCTCGCACTGGCGTCGTGAAACACCACTGTCCCTCGCCGCCACAGCAACATCAGGTTCACAATCCGGTCTGTTATCTGCTCGGACGTCAGTCGACCATTGCTGTCCTGCGCATCGATATTCCACAGCGACACCCGCAGATTCTGATCACGAAAGAACTGCCCGCTGTCCGCACGTCGATGGCCGTAGGGAGGACGGAACAGCGGGATGAAGTTGTCGGGTAGCAGTTGTTGAGTCAGGCCTTCACTTCGACGCACCGAGTCTTGCCACTCCAGCCACTGGCTATGCGAGCGATATTCCCATCCCTGAATGCCGACGCACTGCAGACGATAAAGCGATTGCAACGCGGTGCCGTTACTCGCGGCGAGGCGTTCCTGCAGGTTCTTACCCAATACAAAGAACGTCGCGTTCATCTTCTGCTGACGCATGAAGTCAGTCAGCCAGTCGGTGCCCCCGTCAGCGCCGGTGGGGCCACCTTCGAAATTCATCTGAAAGGTACGGTCAGCCATTTCATCGCCGCTCAACTCATCAGAGTTATATAGGGCGATTTCACTGCTGGTTTGCGGGAATAACGCCGCCATGTACATCAGTTCGTTGAGATAGCGCTCATGAAAGGTCGCACTCGGCGCAGCCCAGTTGGCGTAGAACGAATCGCTGGCGATGGTGAATTCGGCGGCACGCTGGCGCAGTTGGTCCATGTCCTCGACCAACACGCAGAACGATGCGTCCTGGGGGCAGCTCAATTGCGCGCTCTGGTAACCCTCCAGCAAACGATTCCAGAGACGGTGACGAAGCAGATTCAGTGACGGCACGTTAACGTACCTGAGCCCCAGACGCTTCTTGAGCCCCTCCTCGTCCAGTGCTTCGCTAGCCAGCAATTCGTGGGCAAAGCCGAGAATCTCCGCACGGGATGCCACATCGAACAGATCAGGCGATTCCAGCCGCTCCGGCCAAAGGCTACGGTCAATGGTTGCAACCGGAGGCGGAGCCGCCATGGCCTGAACGCTGAACAGACACGCGCACACTGCTAGAAACTTACGCAACACCAATCGCTCCCTGAACATCGAACCTGGATAAGCGCCGCACTATAGCTGATATGAGTGGTTGGGCTTGTGTCCGGGCCGATACAAATGCGTCTGCGCCCCCGACAAGGCACTACCCGGTAGGAGCGAACTTGTTCGCGAGGCGGTATGCCTGAAGAAACGCGCCAGCCCCCCTCGCCAACAAGTTGCCTCCTACCTGCTATGCGTGAATGTCGGTCCGTCGCGTGCCACTGACAAGGCGATGCCGGTAGGAGCGAACTTGTTCGCGAGGCGGTGTGCCTGAAGAACCGCGTCAACCCTCTCGCCAACAAGTTGCCTCCTACCGGCCATGCGTGAACGTCGGTTCGCCGAGTGCCCGTAAAAAGACGATACCCGGTAGGAGCGAACTTGTTCGCGAAGCGGTGTGCCTGAAGAACCGCGCCAGCCCTCTCGCCAACAAGTTGCCTCCTACCGGCTATGCGTGAATGCCGGTTCGCCGCGTATCCGTGAAAAGGCGCTACCTGGCAGGAGCGAACTTGTTCGCGAAGCGGTATGCCTGAAGAACCGCGTCAACCCTCTCGCCAACAAGTTGCCTCCTACCGGCTATGCGTGAATGCCGGTTCGCCGCGTGCCCCCGACAAGGAGCTGCCCGGTAGGAGCGAACTTGTTCGCGAGGCGGTATGCCTGAAGAAACGCGCCAGCCCCCCTCGCCAACAAGTTGCCTCCTACCGGCTATGCGTGAACGTCGGTTCGCCGCGTGCCCCCGACAAGGCGCTGCCCGGTAGGAGCGAACTTGTTCGCGAGGCGGCGTGCCTGAAGAACCGCGTCAACCCTCTCGCCAACAAGTTGCCTCCTACCTGAACGCCCCCCCCCTACAGCCCTGCGCCACGCGTCAAAACATCTCTCCTATCGCCACCATAGCTGGAGTCAGCCAGCAACAGCCCCTAGAATCGTCCGACGATTAAAGGAGACGACCCCATGCTGATGGTGATTTCCCCGGCAAAAACCCTGGATTTCGAAACCCCGCCGACTACCGAACGTTTTACCCAGCCGCAGTATCTGGATCACTCCCAGGAGCTGATCGAGATACTGCGCGAATTGACCCCCGCACAGATCGGCGAATTGATGCACCTTTCCGACAAGCTCTCAGGGCTCAATGCCGCACGTTTCGGCAGCTGGAACCCAGCGTTCACTCCGGAGAATGCCAAGCAGGCGCTGCTGGCTTTTAAAGGCGACGTGTACACCGGCTTGCAAGCCGAAACACTGAGTGAAACTGAACTCAGCTATGCCCAGGATCACTTGCGCATGCTGTCCGGCCTTTATGGTCTGTTGCGCCCACTGGACCTGATGCAGCCCTACAGGCTGGAAATGGGCACCAAACTCGCCAATGCTCGCGGCAAGGATCTCTACGCGTTCTGGGGCACACGAATCAGTGAGTGGCTGAACGAGGCACTGGCAGAACAAGGCGATGACCTGCTGTTGAACCTGGCGTCCAACGAGTACTTTTCTGCCGTTAAACGTCCAGCATTAAACGCGCGCATCATCGATACCGATTTCAAAGACCTGAAGAACGGCCAGTACAAGATCATCAGCTTCTACGCCAAGAAGGCGCGGGGCATGATGAGCCGCTTTGTTATATCGGAAAAAATCGATACACCGGATGCACTGAAACAGTTCGACGTCGGGGGTTATCGCTTCAGCAAAGAGCAGTCAACGGCAACCCGTCTGGTATTCCTGCGCGACACGCCCGAATCGTAGCTCTTCGCTCCGCAGGAGGACCCGCTTTGACCGGGCAAGACGCTGGCGCTTTCGCGGCATTTTCACTGCCTGAAATGCTGCTTTTCCGGTCAAAGGCATTCCACAACATTCGTATTAACCCGCTTAAGGCGAGTTTATCCCCTGCACTATGCTATTTATCCCCTTATAAACGTCATGCAAATTGCACTTTGACAATTTACTGTCGCCAACTAAAAGTCACCTTTTTTTAGTTAGTGTTTTTCTCAAAAAATTAACAAATTTTTTGTGTAGTAGCATTTGGCTTGTTCACAGTAGTAGCATCCTCACACCGACTCGGCGGCAACCCTTGCCCTACAAGGCCTTCAGCCCAGATGGCATCACCGTGCGATCACCTCATCCGGGCCTTCAAAAAGAAAAATTCTCAAAAAGAGGACGAGTGGCCCGGAACTTATCCCGAAATCAAACGCTCCTACATCCCGTAACAATTCTCGCCCTCCTTGTGAGAGATCACTTACAAGGGGTGTAGAAAATGTGGAAGTTGCCGTTCATCACACTGATCTCAGGATCAGCGGCGGTAGGCAGTCGGGAGATTGGCTCACACTTACAAAGTTTTAGTCGTATGGCAAAGCACTGTTCAAGTGCAGAGCGCGACATTGAGGCATGGCAGCCCAAGGCTCTGGTCCGGGTCTGTCGGTATCAAGACAGCGTCAGCACCTAAAGGAGTGGTTTACCACATCCCAGAGCGAGGCCCTGTCGCTGTCACAGCCAGGTTACTTGCCGTTCAAGACTCAGCAGTATTTGAGATTGCCTTAGTTACTTCTGGCACTCGTCTTTTTTAAATATGCCTGTACTTGTTGTGAGACTTCTTTAAGTCCCACCTCCGAGTGCGCGATACCTGCTGGCCAAAATTCAATATCCAGCCAACTTAATGGCGTGTAAATCGAGGAGAGTACGATGCGTATCAGCATCTTTGGTTTGGGTTACGTCGGTGCAGTATGTGCCGGTTGCCTTTCTGCGCGGGGTCATGATGTTGTTGGTGTTGATATCTCCAGCGCCAAAATCGACCTTATCAATAACGGCAAATCGCCAATCGTAGAGCCTGGTCTGGGCGAGCTTCTGGACAAGGGTATTCGCACTGGCAAACTGCGTGGCACCACGGACTTTTCCGAGGCCATCCGCGCCACTGACGTGTCGATGATCTGCGTGGGTACTCCAAGCAAGAAAAACGGCGACCTGGAACTCGATTTCATCGAATCCGTTTGCCGCGAAATCGGCTTCGTACTGCGTGAAAAAGACACCCGTCACACTATCGTTGTGCGCAGCACCGTTCTGCCGGGCACTGTTGCCAACGTTGTGATCCCAATCCTCGAAGACTGCTCCGGCAAAAAAGCCGGTGTCGACTTCGGCGTTGCAGTGAACCCTGAGTTCCTGCGCGAAAGCACCGCGATCAAAGACTACGATCACCCGCCAATGACCGTTATCGGCGAGTTCGATAAAGCGTCCGGCGACGTGCTGCAAGCTCTGTACGAAGAACTCGACGCACCGATCATCCGCAAGGACATCGCTGTTGCCGAAATGATCAAGTACACCTGCAACGTGTGGCACGCCACCAAGGTCACCTTCGCCAACGAAATCGGCAACATTGCCAAAGCGTGCGGCGTCGATGGTCGTGAAGTAATGGAAGTGGTTTGCCAGGACAAGCAACTGAACCTGTCCCAGTACTACATGCGTCCAGGCTTCGCTTTCGGCGGTTCTTGCCTGCCAAAAGACGTCCGCGCCCTGACCTACCGTGCTGGCAGCCTGGACGTTGAAGCACCTCTGCTCAACTCGCTGATGCGCAGTAACGTTTCCCAGGTTCAGAACGCTTTCGACATCGTGGCTGCCCACGACACTCGCAAAGTCGCGCTGATGGGTCTGAGCTTCAAGGCCGGTACTGACGACCTGCGTGAAAGCCCGCTGGTAGAGCTGGCTGAAATGCTGATCGGTAAAGGCTTCGACTTGAGCATCTACGACAGCAACGTTGAATACGCTCGTGTTCACGGTGCCAACAAGGAATACATCGAGTCCAAGATCCCGCACGTTTCGTCCCTGCTGAACTCGGACTTCGACGCTGTGATCGAACACGCCGACGTGATCATCCTGGGCAACCGTGATGAGCGCTTCCGCGCCCTGGCCGACAAGGCTCCAGCGGGCAAGCAGATTGTGGACCTGGTCGGCTTCATGACCACCACTACTGCCGAAAACGCTAGCGCTGAAGGTATCTGCTGGTAAACCAGCGGCAAGCTACAAGCTTAAAGCGGCAAGCCAAAAGTTCAAGCTGCAACCCCCACTTGGGGCTTGCAGCTTGAAGCTTGCAACTGACCTAGGGATACCAGATATGCACAGGCTTAAGCATGGTCTACTACAGGCCGCAGGTTGGTTGTTCTACCTGAGTTTATTAGGGGCTCTCGCAACCGCGTTGCCTACCAGTATCTTCGACTCACAGTCGAAGAACTTTATTTTCCTGATTGGCGCCGTGGGCATCTGGCGCTACTCGATGGGCGCTACGCACTTTGTGCGCGGCATGATCTTTCTCTACATCGTTTACCCGCACCTGCGTCGCAAAGTGCGCAAGCTGGGCAAGTCGGCGGACCCGTCTCACGTGTTCCTGATGGTCACCAGCTTTCGTATCGACGCACTGACCACCGCCCAGGTGTACAGCTCGGTCATTCGCGAAGCCATTGAATGCGGCTACCCGACCACCGTGGTCTGCTCCCTGGTAGAAATGTCAGACGAGTTGCTGGTCAAAGCGATGTGGGAAAAGGCCAACCCGCCTGCTCACGTCAAACTGGACTTCGTACGTATTGCCGGTACCGGTAAACGCGACGGTCTGGCTTTCGGCTTCCGCGCAATCTCCCGGCACATGCCGGATGACCGTGCTGTGGTCGCCGTGATCGATGGCGACACCGTGCTGTCTGAAGGCGTGGTTCGCAAGACTGTTCCGTGGTTCCAGCTGTTCGGCAATGTCGGCGGCCTGACCACTAACGAGTTCTGCGAAGTCCGCGGCGGCTACATCATGAGTGAGTGGCACAAACTGCGTTTCGCGCAGCGTCACATCAACATGTGCTCGATGGCCCTGTCCAAGCGCGTACTGACCATGACCGGTCGTATGTCAGTGTTCCGCGCCACGGTCGTGACTGACCCTGAGTTCATTGCCGACGTTGAAAGCGATTCGCTGCATCACTGGCGTCTGGGTACGTTCAAGTTCCTGACCGGTGATGACAAGTCCAGCTGGTTCAGCCTGATGCGTCTTGGCTACGACACGTTCTACGTGCCGGACGCTACGATCAACACCGTTGAGCACCCGCCGGAAAAGAGCTTCTTGAAGGCCAGCCGCAAACTGATGTACCGCTGGTACGGCAACAACCTGCGTCAGAACTCGCGTGCATTGGGTCTGGGCGTTCGTCGTCTCGGGATCTTCACCAGCATCGTGCTGTTCGACCAGCGTGTGTCGATGTGGACCTCCATTCTCGGCCTCACCGTTGCGATCATCGCCAGCTTCAAATACGGCGGTGTGTTCATCCTGATGTATCTGCTGTGGATCGGGATAACCCGCTTGATCCTGACCCTGCTGCTGTCCTTGTCAGGGCACAACATCGGGCCGGCCTACCCCGTCATTCTTTATTACAACCAGATCGTCGGCGCACTGATGAAGATCTACGTCTTCTTCCGCCTGGACCGCCAGTCCTGGACGCGTCAAGACACCAAACTCAGCCGTGACATGGCCAGTTTCCAGGGTTGGTTCAACACCTGGTCATCTCGAACCATGACTTTCTCGGCTGGCACCATCTTCGTCGCAGTGCTGTTGACGATGGTTTAAACCGGGCCAACGGATTAATCGCTTAAGTAGGAAAAATTAGCCATGAATACAGCCGTGAATGCAAACGTCGTACACGAATCCGAAGCCCAGCGCCAACACGCCCGGGTCAAAATCCCGGCCAAGCTGCGCTTGCTCGAAGCCCCGAACGCGCCTCTGGTACAAGTTGAAGACTTGTCCGCTGGCGGCCTGAGCTTCGTCGCGCCTGCGCAGCAGCGCCCAACGGCAGGTGAAGTTATCAAGGGGCGCCTGCAGTTCCTGATCGACAACCTTGGCCTGGCCATGGACGTTGAGATGCAGGTGCGCTCCATTGATCCTTCCACCGGTCGCGTGGGTTGCCAGTTCCAGAATCTGGAAGCTCAAGACATCGCCACTCTGCGTCACCTGATCACCTCGCACCTGAGCGGCGACATCGTCAGCATGGGTGAAGTGCTCGCTACCCTGCAGCGTGACAACTTCACCAAAGCACGCAAGGTGAAAGGCAGCGGCGACGGCATGAGCGCTCTGGGTCGCCTGCGCGCAGTGACCTTCACCCTCGGTATCTTCATCGTCGGTCTGGCAGCATTCGGCTTTATCTTCAAAACCGTTTACGGCCTGTACTTCGTCAGCCACTCCTCGGCCGGCCTGGTCACCTTGCCAGCCATGGACGTAACGATGCCGCGTGAAGGCACCGTACAGAGCCTGGTCGCGGTCAACACTCCGGTCGCCAAGGGCGCACCAATGGCCTCGTTCAACACCAGCATGCTGGAAATGCTCAAGGGCAGCCTGAACGGCGACGACCTGCAACCTGCAAAAATCGAAGAGCTGTATGGCAAGCAAATGGCCGGTACCCTCACCAGCCCTTGCGACTGCGTGATTGCCAAGCAACTGGTTTCCGATGGTCAGTTCGCTGCCAAAGGCCAGGTGATCTTCCAACTGGTACCGCGTAACACCGCAGCCAATGTTGAAGCCCGCTTCACCTATCGCCAGTTCAACGACGTCAAGCCAGGCACCCGCGTTAACTTCCAGGTAGCCGGTGAAGACAACGTTCGCAGCGGCAAAATCGTCAGCAGCACCAACCTGAGCGAAACCGATCTGGCCACCGATATCCGCGTGCAGATCAAGCCTGACGAAGTGCTGGACACTTCCCTGGCTGGCCGTCCGGTTGAAGTCACCAGCGATCGTGGTCCATCGATGAACTGGCTGATCGACAAAGCCATGGCCGCGGGTCTCTAACATGCGTAGCCCATTACAACGATTGTCGAGCCCTACCCTATTGAGCCTGGCCGTTGCCATCGCGCTGACCGGTTGTGCCGGTCTGCCCGATCAACGCCTGGCCAATGAAGCCTTGAAGAACGGCGACACCGCTCTGGCAGAACAGAACTATCGGCAACTGGCGGACCTGGGCTACAGCGATGCACAGGTAGGCCTGGCTGACATTGCAGTGCAAAGCGGTGATCCGCAGCGCATCAAGGAAGCTGAAGCCACTTATCGCGCTGCTGCTGAAACGTCGCCGCGTGCTCAAGCTCGTCTGGGTCGCCTGCTGGCGACCAAACCGGGCGCGACTGAAGCGGAACACCACGAAGCTGAAAGCCTGCTGAAAAAGGCCTTCGCCAGTGGCGATACCAGCTCTTTGACGCCGTTGGCCATGCTTTACCTGCAATTCCCGCACAGCTTTCCGAACGTGAATGCCCAGCAGAAAATCAGCGAGTGGCGTGCACAGGGTTATCCGGAAGCCGGTCTGGCCCAAGTGCTGCTGTACCGCACCCAGGGCACTTACGATCAGCATCTGGATGACGTGGAAAACATCTGCAAAAACGCACTGAGCAAAGTCGACATCTGCTACGTCGAGCTGGTGACGGTCTATCAGAAACGTGGCCAGAACGAACAGCGCACCGCCGTGGTCGAGCAACTGAAAAGTGCTTATTCCATTGGCGGCGTCGGCGCTCAGCGTGTGGACAGCGTAGCCCGCGTATTGGGTGATGCGTCCATCGGTACTCCCGATGAAAAAACCGCTCAGCAATTGCTTGAACAAGTTGCACCGGGTTACCCCGCTTCATGGGTAACACTGGCCAAACTGCTTTACGACTTCCCCGAACTGGGCGACGTCAACAAGATGATGGAATACCTGGATAACGGTCGTGCTGCGGACCAACCCCGCGCCGAGCTGTTGCTGGGTCGCCTGTACTACGAAGGTAAATGGGTACCGGCTGATTCACGCAAAGCCGAAGAGCACATGAAAAAAGCCGCCGCCGGTGGTGAGCTCTCCGCGCATTACTACCTGGGTCAGATCTACCGCCGTGGTTACCTCGGCAAGGTCGAATCGCAAAAGGCACTGGACGAACTGCTGATCGCTGCACGTGGCGGCCAGAACAGCGCTGACTTTGCCATTGCCCAATTGTTCTCCCAAGGCAAAGGCACCATGCCTAACCCGGTCAATGCCTGGGTGTTCAGCCAACTGGCGCTTCAGGCTCCAACGCCGACGCCGGCTGCCACTGATCTCGCGCAGGAAATCAGCACCGCCTTGCCCCCTGAAAAACTCGCCACCGCCCAACGGCTGTTGCAGCAAGAGAAAAACGTCCGGGGCATCACCAGCCAAAACGCGCTGGCCATTCAAGCCCTGAAAGAAGAAGACGGCGAGGACGCACCACTATGAAGTTGAATCCCCTGATGGCCGCAGGCCTGGGTCTTGGCTTTACCCTGCTTTGGGCTACGCCGACACTGGCGGCCCTGACCGAAGAGAAGAACTTTGGTCTGGAAGTAAAAATCAGCGGCCAGGCCGAAGACGACCGCGACCTGGGCACACGCTCCGGTGGCGATGTAAACGGTCTCGGTCTGGACCTGCGTCCTTGGGTCTATGGCGAACGTGGCGACTGGAGCGGTTATGCGATGGGTCAAGTGGTGACTGCCACTGACACCATTCAGACTGACCCTCTTGAACAAACCGACGCCGCAACCCAACAAACCACTCAGTCTCGTGGCAATGCCAGCGAGCGCGAAGTCGACAAGAGCTATCTGGCCTTGCGCGAATTCTGGATTGGCTACAGCGGCTTCACCGCCTACCCTGGCGAGGTACTCAAAGTCGGTCGTCAGCGTCTGCGCAATGACGATGGCCAGTGGCACGACACGAATATCGAGGCCGTTAACTGGGTCTTCGACACCACACTGCTCAAAGCAGACGTGGGCGTTGCTCAACGCTTCAGCGAATACCGCACTGACCTGACTGAATTGTCCCCGCGGGATGAAGACCGCAAACATATCTTCGGTGACGTCAGCTACCAGTGGATGCCGGGCCAATGGGCCGGTGTGCGTGCACACCATAGCCAGGATGACGGCAACCTGAAAAAGCCAGGTCAGGAAGTTGATGATCTGGACAAGACCTCCAATGGTGACCTCACCTGGCTGGGCATTCAGGCCAACAGCGATGCTTACAACCATCGCAACACCAACCCGATCAATTACTGGGGCAGCCTGACCTGGCTGACCGGTGATCGTGACAGTATCACTACACCGTTCGACTCGACGACTGACCAGCGATTTGAAGCAGGTCCTAAAACCAGTAGCAACGTCAATGGCTGGGCCACTGACCTGGGTCTGCGTTTCCGTCTTGACCCGCAATGGCAAGTCGGCGCCGCCTACTCGCGCGCCAGCAAGGAATACGAACAGAACGGTCTGGAATCCAACCGCTCAAACTGGACCGGTACTCGCTCACGCATCCACCGCTTCGGTGAAGCATTCCAGGCCGACATGGCCAACGTGGAAAGCGGCTCGCTGTTTGCGTCCTGGCAGATGCAGGATGAATACGACGCTTCTTTGATCTACCACAAATTCCGCCGCACCGATGGTGACTCTCGCATCGGCACCTCGGGCATCAACGCGGTTGGCAGAGATGACAACGGGGTTCTCTCGTCCCTGCCATTGAGCACCGACGGTGATAAAGACCTGGGTCAGGAAATGGACCTGGTCGTGACCAAGTACTTCAAAGGCGGTCTGTTGCCTGCGGCACTCAGTCAGTCGATGGACGAACCTTCAGCGCTCGTCCGTCTGCGTGCCGGTGTCTTCAAACCGGGTGATGCTTACGGCAGCGAAGTCGACAGCTACATGCACCGCGCCATTGTCGACGTCATCTGGCGCTTCTGATGCAACCGCGAAAGGAGTGCGATGAGATGAACAGTCAAGCAAGCAGTCTGCGCAACCGCGCATGGCCGCAAGCACTGCTCGAAAGCGCAGTGCTGAGCGGCGCGCTGTTGCTCGCCAGCTCCGCCATGGCCGCCACAGTGCCGGTCAACCCGGTCCCGGCTCCGGTGAACGGTGCGGCAGTGGTCAAAGAGTTGCAGCAGGCCAAAAACTACACCATCAGCAGCCCGCCGGTGGAAACACTGCACCTGGAAAAACCCAAGCTACCAGACCTCTCCGGCTACACCGCCGAAGCCGCTGCCAAGAAAATTGTCCGCACCAAAGCGGGCAAGATTCGAGTGGCTCGAATGATGTCGGAAGTGGGTCTGAAAGAGTTTATCGGTGGCGATAACAAGATGGCCGAATGGGTTGCCCGTCAACAAGGCATCCCGCAGGCAATCATCATCGAAGACGGCTATGTGACGGTTCAGGATCTGGCGAAAAAAGTCCCGAAACAGTACCTGAGCGAAGTATCGCCAGGCACTTACGTAGCTCGCCTGCCGATTCTGGTCAAGGCTACCGGCATCTTCGAAGCCAACAAGAAAACCAAGGAGCTGCGCCTGTCTCAAGAGAAAGGCGCATTCCTGGTTGTTGAAGGCAAGCTGTTCATGAGCGACACCCAGATGAATGGCTGGCGCGAAAAGGACAACACGCCGTCGACCTTCCGCAAGCCCGACGAATTCCGTCCGTTCCTGCTGTCCTGGGGTGGCTCTGAGGTCTACATCATCAACACCAAAATGGCGAGCCTGGGTTACGACCAGAGCAAGTCCTACGGTGTGAGTATTTCCCAGTACACGCCCAACATGGTCAAAGAAATGAACAAGCCCGATCCGACCGGCTGGATCGTCGGCTCGGAGTTCTCGGACATGTGGTACGGCTTCTACTGCTATGAAACCAAAGACTTCGTGGTCAAAGGCAGTACCTACCGCGACAACATCGTTTACGGCATCGACCCACACGACCGTTCCCACGGTCTAATCATTGCCGAAAACGACGTCTACGGAACCAAGAAAAAGCACGGGATCATTATTTCCCGTGAGGTGAACGACAGCTTCATCTTCAACAACAAGACTCACAACAACAAGTTGTCCGGCATGGTTCTGGACCGTAACAGCGTCAACAACATCGTTGCCTACAACGAGGTTTACCAGAACCACACTGACGGCATCACCTTGTACGAAAGCGGCGACAACCTGCTGTGGGGCAACAAGGTCATCGCTAACCGTCGTCACGGCATACGCGTTCGTAACAGCGTGAACATCCGCCTTTACGAAAACATCGCCATGGCCAACGGTCTGCTGGGTGTCTACGGGCACATCAAGGATTTGAGCAACACCGACCGCGACATCGCGCTCGACCCGTTCGAATCCAAGGTGTCGCTGATTGTTGTCGGTGGTGAACTGACCGGTAATAACTCGGGCCCACTGTCGATCGATTCGCCACTGAGTATCGAACTCTACCGAGTGGCGATGCTGGCTCCGACCAAGAACAGCGGTATCAGCTTCGCCGGCATTCTGGGCGAACGTCAGGATGAAATCCTTGACCTGCTGGTACGCCAACAGAAAGCCGTGCTGATCGATCCGGTCGAAAGCCAGAAAGAACTTCAGGACTGAGAAGGTAATGTTTATGCACGCACACTTGATCAAATTACTCAGCCTGTCCGGCCTGACCGCAGCACTGATGGCAATCAGCAGCGGCGCACGTGCAGACGAGTTGCAAGCGCCCAACTTCACCGCTGAGCCATGCTGCCAGTTGTGCCCGCAAGCGCATGACGCCAGAAATTACACCACGCGCTACCAGCAGAACTTCACCACGCTGGTGCAAGCAGAAGGTGACTGGCTGTTCCGTACCCAGGAAGACCTGCGTACCGAATTCAACACCACGCCAGAAGGCTATCGCCGCATGCAACAACTGCACGATGCCTTCAAGAGCAAAGGCGTTGAACTGGTAGTGGTGTATCAGCCGACTCGCGGCCTTGTGGATCGCAACAAACTGTTCCCTGCCGAACGCGACAAGTTCGACTATGAAAAAGCGCTGACCAACTACAAGGCCATGCTCGGTCGCTTCGACAAGATGGGCTACTGGGTTCCAGATCTGTCGCCGTTGACCAACGAGCAACAGGCCCATGATTTCTATTTCCGCGGCGACCAGCACTGGACGCCATACGGCGCTCAGCGCACCGCGAAAATCGTTGCCGAAACCGTGAAGAAAATCCCGGGCTACGCCGACATTCCAAAGCGTGAATTCGAAAGCCACGTTTCGGGACGCATGGGCAAAACCGGTACCCTGCACAACATGGCAGCACAATTGTGCGGTAACACCTACGCGATCCAGTACATGGACCAGTTCACCACCGAGCCTAAAGGCGAGGCCGGTGACGGCGACCTGTTCGGTGATTCCGGCAACCCGGAAATCACTCTGGTCGGTACCAGTCACAGCGGCAAGAACTACAACTTCGCCGGCTTCCTGCAAGAGTACATCGGTGCCGACATCCTCAACGTCGCCTTCCCTGGCGGTGGTCTGGAAGGTTCGATGTTGCAGTACCTGGGCAGTGAAGACTTCCAGAAACGTCCACCAAAAATCCTGATCTGGGAATTCTCGCCGCTGTATCGCCTGGACCAGGAGACCATTTACCGCCAGATGATGTCGCTGCTGGATAACGGCTGCGAAGGCAAACCTGCACTGATGAGTGCAAGCACCACGCTGAAAACCGGCAACAACGAAGTGCTGGTCAACGGTAAGAATGGAATCAAGAACATCCGCAATGGCAGCAATCAGATCGACATCCGTTTTGCCGACACGTCGGTAAAAGTTCTGCAAGCCAGACTCTGGTACATGAACGGTCGTCACGAAGATCTGAAAATCGAAAAACCGGAAACATCCGATACAGACGGGCGCTTCTCCTTCGAATTGCGAACAGATGAAGACTGGGCTGACCAGCAACTGCTAGCACTGGAAATCCAGGGTCCGGAAGCGGGCACTGCACCCCAGAAAGTCGAAGCGAAAGTATGCAAACGCAACGTGTTCCCAGGCACTGCGCAGCAAACTGCGCAAGCCGGGTTATGAGGCTACCTATGCACACTCCGAAACTGATGTTACCTACCCTGCTGTCACTGGCCATTATGGCCGGTGGCGCCGGGGCCGCCAGCGCCGCGAACCTCGTGCCACCCAAAGGCTACGACGCTCCGATCGAAAAAATGAAAACCGGCGACCACAACTTCAGTTGTGACGCCGTTCCAAAGCCTTACACCGACAAGCTGGTGTTTCGCAGCAAATACGAAGGTTCAGACAAGGCGCGTGCGACCCTGAACGAAGCGTCCGAAGAAGCGTTTCGCAGTGCGACCAAAGACATCACCACCCTTGAGCGTGGCGTCAGCAAAGTCGTGATGCAGTACATGCGCGATGGTCGTCCAGAACAGCTCGATTGCGCGCTGAACATGATGACTACCTGGGCCAAGGCTGATGCGCTGGAGTCCAAGGACTTCAACCATACCGGTAAATCGATGCGCAAATGGGCGTTGGGCAGCATGTCCTCCGCTTACCTGCGCTTGAAGTTCTCCGACTCGCATCCATTGGCCAACCGCCAGGCGGACGCGCAGATCATTGAGGCATGGTTCAGCAAACTGGCTGACCAGGTCATCAGTGACTGGAGCAACTTGCCGATGGAAAAAATCAACAACCACTCGTACTGGGCCGCATGGTCGGTGATGGCAACGGCTGTCGCCACCAACCGTCAGGACCTGTTCGACTGGGCAATCAAAGAATTCAAAGTTGCCGCCAGCCAAGTCGATCCGGAAGGCTACTTGCCGAACGAGATGAAGCGTCGTCAGCGTGCCCTCTCCTATCACAACTACGCCTTGCCGCCACTGGCGATGATTGCCAGCTTTGCGCAGGCCAACGGTGTAGACCTGCGTCCGGAAAACAATGGTGCATTGAAACGTCTGGCTGATCGCGTGCTGTCTGGCGTGAAAGACCCGGCTGCCTTCGCTGCTAAAAACGGTGAAAAACAGGACATGACGGACCTCAAGAAGGATCCGAAATTTGCCTGGCTGGAACCGTACTGCTCGCTCTACACCTGCAGCCCTGAAGTACTTGAAGACAAGCACGAAAAACAACCTTTCAAAACCTTCCGTCTGGGCGGTGACCTGACCAAGGTCTACGACCCTGAGCATGAGAAAGGCGACAAAGGCGGTTGATACACGATTGAAACTGTAGGAGCTGCCGCAGGCTGCGATCGGCTGCGGAGCAGTCTCTGATTTCGGAGTTGCTTGAAGGTCGTACCGACCTTATCGCAGCCTTCGGCAGCTCCTACAGGTAACGCGTTAACCCCCACATCGGTGTGGGGGGTTTGGGGGGGCTTTGGGCCCTTGACTGATGGATAAACGGAGATATCAGGATGGTGTTCTCATCCAACGTGTTCCTGTTCCTGTTCCTGCCGATTTTCCTCGGCTTGTATTACTTGAGCGGGCAACGCTATCGCAATCTGCTGCTGCTGATTGCCAGTTATGTGTTCTATGCCTGGTGGCGTGTGGACTTCCTCGCGCTGTTCATCGGCGTAACGGTGTGGAACTACTGGATCGGCCTGCAGATTGGTGCGGCAGGCGTTCGCACCAAGCCGGCTCAACGCTGGCTGTTGCTGGGCGTGGTGGTCGACCTCGGTATCCTCGGCTACTTTAAGTACGCCAATTTCGGCGTCGACAGCATCAACGCAATGATGACGTCGGTCGGTCTGGAACCGTTCATCCTGACCCACGTGTTGCTGCCAATCGGTATCTCGTTCTATGTCTTCGAGTCCATCAGTTACATCATTGACGTGTACCGCGGTGATACCCCGGCCACACGCAACCTGATCGACTTCGCTGCATTTGTCGCGATCTTCCCGCACTTGATTGCAGGCCCTGTGCTGCGTTTTCGTGACCTGGCTGACCAGTTCAACAATCGCACCCACACCCTGGACAAGTTCTCCGAAGGCTGCACGCGCTTCATGCAGGGCTTCATCAAGAAAGTGTTCATCGCCGACACCCTCGCCGTTGTCGCTGACCACTGCTTCGCGCTGGAAAACCCGACCACAGGCGACGCCTGGCTGGGTGCACTGGCTTATACCGCGCAACTGTATTTCGACTTCTCCGGTTACAGCGACATGGCCATTGGTCTGGGCCTGATGATGGGTTTCCGCTTCATGGAAAACTTCAAACAGCCTTACATCAGCCAGTCGATCACCGAGTTCTGGCGTCGCTGGCACATCAGCCTCTCCACTTGGTTGCGTGACTACCTGTACATCACTCTGGGCGGCAACCGTGGCAGCAAGTTCGCGACCTATCGCAACCTGTTCCTGACCATGCTGCTGGGTGGTTTGTGGCACGGCGCCAACATCACGTACGTAATCTGGGGTGCATGGCACGGTATCTGGCTGGCGATCGAGAAAGCCATCGGCCTGAACACCGCACCACGTACTTTTAACGTACTGCGCTGGGCCCTGACTTTCCTGATCGTGGTCACTGGCTGGGTCATCTTCCGCTCCGAAAACCTGCACGTTGCCGGCCGTATGTACAGCGCGATGTTTGGCTTCGGTGACTGGAAACTGTCGGAACTCAACCAGGCCAGCCTCACCGGTCTGCAAGTGGCGACCATGGTCGTGGCTTACGCAACACTGGCGTTCTTCGGTCTGCGTGACTTCTATGCCAACCGTCCTGCCGAAAAAGCTGCCAGCAAGAGCAACCCGGATCTGGGTGTTCAGGCTGACGGCCCTGCCACTGCGCAGCCAGGCATGATCAAAGCCGTACCGGGTGACAAACCAGGAAGCATTCACGAACCAGGCTACATCGTGGGTACTGAAGCTCAGGTACAGCCTGCTTACTGGGTTGCTGACTGGCCACGTTACGCAATGCGCGCACTGATCCTGCTGCTGTTCATTGCTTCGATTCTCAAACTGTCGGCGCAAAGCTTCTCGCCGTTCCTTTACTTCCAATTCTGAGGACCTGCCATGACCCGTTCATTACGCATCCTCTACATCACCCTGTTCCTGGCTATCCTGCTGATCCTGGGTATCTGGTCGCTGCGCAGCTTTGCCAGCTTCTCGACCACCCCGGAAACCACCGTGCTTAACGGTAAGTGGACCAAGGCAGCGGAAACTCATTACGACGAAGAGTTTCCGATCAAGCGTCTGGGCACCAACCTTTGGGCAGCGCTGGATTACAAGCTGTTCAACGAAGGCCGCCCGGGCGTTGTACTCGGCAAGGATCAGTGGCTGTTCACTGATGAAGAGTTCGATGCCATCGCCAACGGTGACAAGAACGAAGCGGAAAACCTGGCAATCATCCAGGGCGTACGCGACGAACTAAACGCAAAAGGTACAAAGCTGGTGCTGGCGATTATTCCTGCCAAGACCCGCTTGTATCCGGAGCACATTGGCGACAACAAACCTGCCACGTTGCACACCGACCTTTATCAGCAGTTCCACGAGCACGCTGCGCAAGCCGGTCTGGTCGCGCCTGATTTGCTGACACCGCTGCAAGGTGCCAAGCAACACGGCCAGGTCTTCCTGCGCACCGATACCCACTGGACGCCGATGGGTGCCGAAGTTGTGGCCAAGCAGTTGGGCACAGTCATCGCAGAGCAGACGCCATTGAGCGGCGAGCCTGAAAAGTTCGTCACCCAGGCCAAGGAAACAGCGCCTTACAAAGGCGACCTGACCAACTTCCTTCCGCTTGACCCGTTGTTCAGCAACCTGTTGCCACAACCGGATCAACTGCAACAACGCAGCACTGACCCGGTAGCCGCAGAGGCCGAAGGCGATGACGCGTTGTTCGCCGACAGTGATGTCGCCGTTGGTCTGGTGGGAACAAGCTACAGCGCCAACCCGAACTGGAACTTCGTCGGTGCGCTTAAAGAGGCGCTGCACAGTGATGTTGTGAACTACGCGGAAGACGGCCACGGCCCGATCCTGCCGATGCTCAAATACCTGCAAACCGACGCGTTCAAAAACAGCCCGCCGCAAGTATTGATCTGGGAATTTCCGGAACGTTATCTGCCCGTTCACAACGACCTTAAAGACTTTGATCAGCAGTGGATTGCACAGCTAAAAAAAGCTGCTCCTGAAGCGATCAAAACGCAACAAAACGTCGTTCAGAACGTCAAACCTTCCGACTCGCCAAACCAGGCCCAAAACTGAGAGGACTAAACAGATGAACCTACAGAATTCGAACACTCGTACTGCCAAGAAAAGCCTGCTGAAAACCTGCGCACTGGCTGCCGGTATCAGCCTCTTCACCCTGCAAGCATTCGCCGGTGACTCCGCGCTGTATGGCCCAACCGCACCAAAAGGCTCGACCTTCGTGCGTGTCTACAACGCCAGCAGCTCCGAGATCAGCGCTTCGGTTGGCAACACCAACATGAACGAAGTAGCGCCACAGGGCAGCACCGCATTCAGCTTCATGCCACAAGGTGACTACACCGCCAAACTGGGCAGCCAAAGCGTCCCGGTGAAACTGGCAGGCGACCACTATTACACCCTGGTCAACAACGCCAGCGGCAAGCCACAACTGGTTGAAGAACCACCGTTCAAAAACAAGCAGAAATCCCTGGTTCGCGTACAGAACCTGAGCGACAAGGCACTGACCTTGAAGACTGCTGACGGCAAAACCGAAGTCGTAAAAACCGTTGCTGCCAAAGGCACCGGTGAGCGTGAAATCAATCCGGTAAAAGTCAGCCTGGCGCTGTACGACGGCGACAAGAAAGTGACTGACCTGAAACCGGTTGCCCTGGAGCGTGGCGAAGCCGCCGTGTTGTACATCACCGGTAGCGGCAGTGGCCTGTCTCCGGTATGGGTAAAACCACCGGTAGCGACTCGCTAATAAAGGATTAGTCAGTCGGCCCACTGATGAGTGGGCCGATCGACACGGAACAAAAACAAGACAGAAACGACAGACCGACGTACAGCCCTATTTCGAAATGCTCTTGGAGAAACAACATGATTCCAGTGATCTTGTCAGGCGGTAGCGGTTCACGACTCTGGCCGCTTTCGCGTAAACAATTCCCTAAACAGTTTCTGGCGCTGACCGGGAACCACACCCTCTTCCAGCAAACCCTCGAGCGTTTGAAGTTCGAAGGCATGCAAGCACCGATCGTGGTTTGCAACAAAGAACACCGTTTCATCGTCAACGAGCAACTGAGTGTTCTGGGCCTCGAAACCCAGACCGTGATCATGGAACCGTTTGGCCGCAACACTGCGCCAGCCGTTGCCATCACCGCCATGCACCTGCTCAGCGAAGGCAACGACGAGCTGATGCTGGTCATGCCTGCTGACCACGTGATTGAAGATCAGAAAGCTCTGCAACGCGCACTGGCGCTGGCCACTGTCGCGGCCGAGCGTGGCGAGATGGTTCTGTTCGGCGTGCCGGCCACCAAGCCGGAAACCGGTTATGGCTACATCAAATCCACTGCTGATGCGCTGCTGCCAGAAGGCGTGAGCCGCGTATCGCACTTCGTCGAGAAGCCTGACGAACAGCGCGCTACCGAGTTCGTTGAAGCCGGTGGTTACTACTGGAACAGCGGTATGTTCCTGTTCCGCGCCAGCCGCTTCCTCGAAGAGCTGAAAAAGCACGATCCGGACATCTACGACACCTGCATGATGACCCTGGAGCGCAGCAAGCAAGAAGGCGACACCATCGACATCGACGAAGCCACCTTCGCCTGCTGCCCGGACAACTCCATCGACTACGCCGTGATGGAAAAAACCCAGCGCGCTTGCGTTGTGCCACTGACCGCTGGCTGGAACGACGTGGGCTGCTGGTCCTCGCTGTGGGCTGTGCAGCAGAAAGACGCCAACGGCAACGTCACCAAAGGCGACGTGGTTATCCAGGACAGCCGCAACTGCATGATCCACGGCAACGGCAAACTGGTATCGGTGATCGGTCTGGACAACATCGTTGTCGTCGAAACCAAAGACGCCATGATGATTGCTCACAAGGACAAGGTTCAGGGCGTCAAGCAGATGGTCAACACGCTCAATGAGCAGGGCCGTAGCGAGACTCAGAACCACCTTGAAGTCTATCGTCCATGGGGTTCATACGACTCCGTCGACATGGGCGGCCGCTTCCAGGTCAAACGCATTTCGGTAAAACCGGGTGCCAGCCTGTCCCTGCAAATGCACCACCACCGCGCCGAACACTGGATCGTGGTATCGGGCACTGCACAGGTTACCTGTGACGAGAACGTGTTCCTGCTGACCGAAAACCAGTCGACCTACATCCCGATTGCCTCGGTTCACCGCCTGAAAAACCCAGGCAAGATCCCGTTGGAAATCATCGAAGTTCAGTCGGGCAGCTACCTGGGTGAAGACGACATCGAACGTTACGAAGACGTTTACGGTCGCTCCGCTCAACTGGAAGCTGGCGTCAAGACGCAAACCATTGCACGTTAATCTGCTGTTTTAACTGCAATCGGCAACGAGCAGTACACCTCAACAACCTTTTGCGTACCCCATCCGCAGCAGGTTGTTGAGGTTTTTTTTGGCCTGCGTTTTTGTGGGTCGAAATGGCACCTTCCCCTGTGGGAGCGAATTCATTCGCGAAGGGACCGGTAAATCCAATACATGTGCGGGGCTGTCAAAAAGCTTTCGCGATTAAATTCGCTCCTACACAGACTGTGTGAAAACGTAGCGAGCGACGGCAAGACAACGAAAAAAAGGCGAAAAACGGCCGGGATCGCGTCCGACTCTAGTGTTCTAAATGAGTATTTTTCGCCTTTTTTAACGCAGTATTGTGCGCGTAGTACCGAAGGTGCCCAGCCTGCAGTAGTTTTCACGCAGTCTGTACAGGTATGTGGCTCAGTTCCTCTAGCACCACCATTAGCAAACCCCACCTCGCTTTCGGTACGATGCGTGCTCATCTGTTCACGAGGCGCGACTCATGCTGTTCGGCGCATTGCTTATCCTTACCTGGCTAGTCCTGTTGCTGAAGTATCCCGCCAAGGCCTTGCCTGTTTCATTGGCGGCGGCTGCGGGCCTCGGGCTTGTGGCGATGGTGGTCATCTGGCAAGACAGTCGCGAAACCCGCCGCCTGGAGCATCTGGGCCTGCGGATGAATTACGCCCCGGACCAATGCCCTGTTGGTAAGCCATTGCTGGTACTGATCGATAATACCAACGACGTCCCGCTGCGCGAGCTGCGTTGGCGTGTGGCCGCGTATGCGCCTGGCGATACCGTCAACCTCACCGACGACGCCTACGCAGGCCCGCGCTATCAAGGCCCCGGCGATTTACAGGCCGGTAGCCAGTCGCAGGATTGTTTGCCGCTCCCTCCCCTGCGCCAAGGCTATCGCCCGCAGACGCTGGAGTTTCGGGCTGAGCATTTACAAGGCAGTTTTTCGGACTAATTCATAGGAACACTTCAATGCCCAACGTCCTGATCACCGGCTGCTCCAGCGGCATTGGCCGCGCCTTGGCGGATGCTTTCAAAGTTGCCGGTTATGAGGTCTGGGCGACCGCGCGCAAGCCTGAAGACGTTGCCGCGCTCAACGCAGCGGGTTTCACCGGCGTGCAACTGGACGTCAATGACGGCGCTGGGCTGGCACAATTGGCGGCCCGGTTTGATGGGCTGGATGTGTTGATCAACAACGCCGGTTACGGTGCCATGGGACCGTTGCTTGATGGCGGCGTCGAGGCGATGCAGCGCCAGTTCGAAACCAACGTGTTTTCGATCGTGGGCGTGACCCGTGCGTTCTTTCCAGCACTGCGGCGCAACAAGGGCCTGGTGGTGAACATCGGTAGCGTATCCGGAGTGTTGGTCACACCTTTTGCCGGGGCCTATTGCGCTTCCAAGGCAGCAGTGCATGCGGTGAGTGACGCCTTACGTCTTGAGTTGGCGCCCTTCTCGATTCAGGTGCTGGAGGTTCAGCCGGGCGCCATCGATACGAGTTTTGCAAAGAACGCCAGCCATGAGGCTGAATTGCTGATTAGCGAGCAATCGCCATGGTGGCCGTTGCGCGAAGGGATTCGGGCACGGGCCAAGGCTTCGCAGGACAACCCGACTCCTGCCACCCGTTTCGCCCTCGACGTATTGCGCGCCGTACAACAGCCGACGCCACCGCGCATGCTCCGGTCAGGAAATGGCTCAAGGGTTTTGCCCCTGATGAGCTGGTTACTGCCCAAAGGTTTACTGGATAAAAAACTGCGCCAGCGGTTTGGGTTGGATGAGAAGCTGTGAGCGGACCTCCATGTTGAAGGACGCCTCGCGGTGGGAGCGAATTCATTCGCGAAGGGCCAGCACGATCAATACATATCCATCGCTTGTTATGCCGCCTTCGCGAATGAATTCGCTCCCACGGTGGTCCTCATTCGCAACCTGGATTTACCTGGACTCCACCCGCGCCAATGAGCGCTCCAGTTCGGTCTTGGCCATACCAATCAAGTGCACCACCGAGAAGGCTAAATCGCGTTTGGGACCGTTAAGACTGTCGCCGGTTTCGTAGGCAGTGGCGGCTGCGCAACGCAGCAGGTCACTGACGTGCTGCAGGGACTCTTCTAGCGTAGGTTGTGGTGGATCTGGCGTTACTTTGATCATCTGATTAGGCCTTTTGCTAGGCCACCGAATGATCGCTGCTAAACAAGCAAAGGTGGCGACTTTGATACGGGTTAGCAGACCGGCGACCCAATCCCATAAACCGGCGCACCCAAAGGTGCCCCGCACAAAGCCGCCATAGACGGATCTTGCGTTGGAATTGAAATCAAACAGGCTGCTAAACCCGATCGCTGATACTCAACGACGGACGCAGCCTAGTGCCCGAAATCCCCCTGCGCAAGGGCTCGGGATTTTCTCGGAAACTTCACTCAGAAGAAAGGGAAAAGGCCGCAGGAATGGGGTGTAGGACGGGGTTATTTGGTTAGCTGAAGTTACATAAACGATGCTCATTCATGTGGGTGTCGCCTCGGCGTCCCTGACACCACGCTGTCGCGGAGCAAAAACTGGACTGTAGGAGCTCACCGAGGTTACGAGGCCAGCGATGGCTGGTGTGTCAGATAACCGCCATCGCTGGCCTCGTAACCTCGGTGAGCTCCTACAGGATTTGGGTCAACTCTGAAAATTGCATCTTGTTTGACAGGATCCGGGCTTGGTATCGGCAGCTCCTATCAAACAAACTACAACTATTTGATTTGGAGTACTTTTTCATCTGTAGGAGCGCGCCCGCGATCGCGTCAGCACAGGCAATATATTCATCGACTGACAGACCGAATCGCGGGCAAGCGCGCTCCTACAGGGTCCGTGTTTGCTGCGCGACAGCGTGGTGTCAGGGACACCGGGGCGACTCCCACAGGCTTTACGTCATTGCGCAGGACAGGCTTTAGCCGGGAGGACGCTGGTGCGTTTGTTAAATATCTTTCAGCAAAAATACCGCCCTCCCGGCTGAAGCAGATCCTGCGGGATCTCCACAGCGGCTAGCGCCCGGCGCTGAGAACACGCCTGCATCCCGCGCCTTTAACCCGCGATAACAAGGAAGATTCCTACAACCGCGCCAAGTCCCAACCTCTATATTCCATAGCCTGAGCAGAGCAATGGATGCACTGCGCACGGCCTGTCAAGGAATGACAAATGAGCACTACAGTTACAGTCCCCGCCGATATCGACCATCTGGCCAATGAGCTGGCCGAATTGATCGACGCGGTCTCGCAACCTCGATTACTTTCCCCTTTTGCTTTTATCGATGATTTCATTCGCACAGCAATAAAGCGCTCAACGATGCATGAGCCGCACAAGGCGCTATTCACCAGCAACGTAAAGATCAATGTCGAATACACAGAAGATCGCCAAAGCGGACTCATCGGTGTCAGCCCTCCCCGCTCCAGAATCGCCACCTTTGAACTCCATCAGATAGTCACTGACTTTTTTCGCCACGACCTTAAAGGGGCAACCTCCATCCGCATCCGCTGGCCGCCTGCGTTCCCGCCCGAACTGCGCGAGCTGTTCGACACGGTGAACCTGCAGGCGCGCTATATCAGTGAGGTCGAGGCGCACTTCAATCGCCCTCATGTCAAAGAACTTTCCCTGCTTCTCACACGGCACGAACTGGATAGCATTATTCGTCGATATCTGGAGCATAGAGCCTCAGCGACAACGCTCAGTACACTCGCTGATGATTACTTGAGCGGCTGGATCGAACCCCGACTTGTGCAGTTTGAGGGCTCGTCGCGAGTGAAGCTGGAACGGGCGGTATTCCTGCCAACGCCTGAGTATTATGAAGACCAGACCGTTCAAGGTTTGTTGGTATTTCTGGGCAATGAACCCCAGCAACGGTCGGTCTACGAAATACCGCGTGATTTCGGTCAGTTTCGTGCGCTGATCGAAAGTCACGCCTCGTTGCGCAACAAAGTGTTGGCGCGGATCCCGCTCTATCAGCGACTCACGCCGGGTAATGACGAAGTCAAATATGTCCGCAGGTTCGAGACCAAGTATTACTGGGTGGCGCCCATCACCTTTCATGCGAGCCCCGACATCGCCAATGCGCTGTTTGATCTGAGCTATAAACGCTTGCTGTCTGATATCGATACGCTGGTGTCGACGGATGCAGAGCGGCTTGCTGACTCGGCTCTCGAATTCAGCGGTTATCTTCTGGCGGGCCTGTCGCTAGGTATCACGCTGCCGGTCAGTGTCAGTCTGGTGCCGATCAGGTTGATCGCAGCTTTCCTGCTGGGCGTCGCCTCTGCAGCCACCGATGCAGTCAGGGCCGAACTGGAAGACCTGCCCGAAGTGGCGGCTGATTTGTACCGCGCTGCCATCATCGGCGCACTGGCTGAAGTCATTGCCCCTCTGGTGCTGAAGGTGGTCGGCAAAGGACTTTCAGTGTTGGCCAGAACTCAACTTGCACAGAAGCTCAAAGTCATCCTGACAACCAAGAACCTGCCGTCCGCAGCGACGCCTTATTTGATTGATGCCCTGGAGCGCTCGAAACACTCGGCAAGGATGCGCTCGCTGGAATTGAAACTGAATGCCGACTTTAAAAAAGGCCCACAGGCCACTCAGCTGTGGGTGGAAAAGCACGGGCATTTTTCACAGCAGCTCATTGAATCGTATGACATCACGGTGTATCGCGGTTTTGTTTTCCGCGGCGACTCCCGCGCCCCCGATGTCATCTTCAAAAAAGGTTTCAAACTGCGAACCCCTGCTGCCGATCTGCAAAAAGACATCCATCAGGCGACCGGCGTGCGCGGCGGATTTGGTGGCGGCCACGATGCGCTGGACCCCGATGGCAGAGGGATCTCCACATCAGTTTTTTATGATCAGGACCACGTTGGGGCTTTTACTTACGGAGGCGCTAAAGGGGGTCACACCTACCTTGTCGACGCGCGCAAGCTGGACGGTTATCACCTTTACGCCAATGACTTTGCTGTGCGCTACCCTCAATCACCCCGCCTGGATCTGGCTCCGGTGGAGATCAACTACGCAACCGATATACCACCCTTGGCGATTGTCGGTGCCTACGACAAGGATGGCTTATTCATTCCCAACCTTGAGGGGTTGCGCAGAACAGCGGGCATCAACCAGGCGCGACTTGAGCGAGAGCTGACCAAACGCACGTTCAACCGCGCGATTCAGAAAACAGCGGCTGACGAGGCCAGACTGGGGATTGAGGCAACACTCAGGTTGTTCTCATGAAGCTCATCGCAGACAACATTGAGCACCGCCAGGTTAGATGATCTGCCAGATAGATCGGGGTTCCCTATCGCGAGCAAGCTCTGCTCCTATCAAACAAAATATAACTATCTGATTTGGAATGCTTTTTACTGTAGGAGCGCGCTTGCCCGCGATCGCGTCAGCACAGGCAATATATTCATCGGCTGACAGGCCGAATCGCGGGCAAGCGCGCTCCTACAGGGTCCGTGTTTGCTGCGCGACAGCGTGGTGTCAGGGACACCGGGGCGACTCCCACAGAACCCAAGCGGTCCAGATCTGTGGGAGCTGAGCTTGCTCGCGATGCAGACGACTCGGTATGCAGCCTTGAACCGAGTGATCGTTATCCGTCGGAACGCCCCACCTCTGGATTCACAATCACCGTACATGTGGTGCCCGCCGACAGCAGCACGTCGGCGGGCACTTCATCCAGATGAATGCGCACTGGCACGCGTTGCGCCAGGCGCACCCAGTTGAAGGTCGGGTTGACGTCGGCGATCAGTTCACGGCTCTCCGGATTGTCACGGTCATAGATGCCGCGGGCGATGCTTTCCACGTGACCTTTGAGCAACTGACCGCTCATGAGCTGCATGTCTGCGGGGTCGCCGACGCGGATATGTGGCAGTTTGGTCTCTTCAAAGAAGCCGTAAACCCAGAACGAATTCATGTCGACGACGGCCATCTTCGCTTCGCCAATGCGCGCGTAGTCACCGCGATGCACGTTGAGGTTGGTGACATAGCCGTCTACCGCTGCCAGCACCCGCGTGCGGCGCAGGTTTAGCTCGGCAGCTTCAAGCCCGGCCAGCGCCAGTTGATAATCGGCCTGGGCCGACACCGCGATGTTGCTCGCGTCGTCGCGGCTTTCGGTTGAGATCACCAGATTGTCCATGTCGGCACGACGCCTGGCGTTGACCTTGCGCATCTCCCAGGTGGCCTTGCGTGAAGCCACCAATGCCTGCGCCTGCTTGACCGCCACCTCGTAATGCTCGGGATCGATCTGCATCAACAGGTCGCCCTTTTTGACCTGTTGGTTATCACGCACCGGCACATCGACCACTGTGCCGCTGACGTCAGCGGCGACATTGATGATATCAGCGCGCACCCGACCATCCCGGGTCCAGGGCGTGTCCATGTAGTTGACCCACAAGGTGCGGCCGATCCAGATGGCCAGTGCCAGAACCAGTAACGTGGCGATCAGACTGAAGAGCTTTTTCATCAGGGCTACTCAAGAATCAACGGTAAACGGTCAGCGCCATTGCGCCGAAAATGCAGGTAAACAGGCTCAGACGCAGCAACGCCGGATGCCAGAAAAACCGGTACAGATCAAATCCCGCCAGCAGTCGGTCAAGTGCCCAGGCAAGCACCAATGCGATCAAAAACAGGACGGTCACGCTGGGCATGTACAGGCCATGAAAAGCAATTTCACGAGGCATGAGTCAGTCCTTGCTGATGACCTTTGCGGGCATGCGCGGCCAGAGGTGATTGAGGGTCCAGCAGTGACGAGCGGATGAAGTGCAGATAGCTCTTCACCCGACGTAGCACCGAGGTATCAAAGTGAGGCGCGAATGGTTCGTCGCTGCTTTGCACACGATTGATCGCGTGATCAACGGCTGCCAGTGCGCGCTGCCAGTTGCTGTGATCCGGCTGGATGAACAAACGGATCAGCGCCCTGCCCATCACCCGGATCGCTACACGCCAGGATTGCCACGGCGCATACGCCGGATGAACCGGGAGGATGTCCTGTTCGCGACGCAGCTCGATGATTGCGTGGCCGATTTCCAGTACCACGAACATCCAGCGCAGCAATTCACGTTGCACCAACGGCTTGCCAGCGGCCAGACCGTAGGCCTGATGCATGAGGTCGCGGGTCTGGCTTTCGAAACTGGAACCCAGACGATTCAGCGGCGCGCTGATGGCGAACACCACCTGACGACGCAAATCGCCCTCAAGCCGCTGCCACATCCAGCGCGCGTTGGGCGGCAAGATGATCGCGCCCGCAGCGGCACACAGCAGCATGCCAATGACCATGGCGATGTAGTCGTTGATGAAGGTGTAAGGGTTGTAGATCGTCAGGTTGTCCGGCACTGAGCCGATGCTGAAGAAGATCAGCAATCCAAGCCCGTAGCCCGACCACTGCGGCCGCGAACCGAGGAATGCACCCAGCATGAACACTGGCGCAAGGCTCAGGCACAGCAGCGGGAAGCCATCGATGTTCGGGAAGATGAAAAAGGTTTCGATGAAGCCCAACACGGCTCCGAGCAAGGTGCCGCAGGCCATCTGAAATGACATACGGCGCGGGTTGTTGGTGGTGGATGACAACGCCACGGTGGCTGCCGACACGAGAATCATGGTTGCGCCACTGGGCCAGGCGGTCGCCACCCAATAAGCACTCATGATCGCCAGAATGAACGTGGCCCGAATGCCTGCCGCTGCCGCTGTCATCCAGCTGGTTTTGGGCAGGAACGCTTCTTCCCACTTTTCCCGGATGTGTTTGTGATCGGCCAGGGAGGCGTGGGTCTGAGCATAGTCGTGCATGTCGCTGACCAACCGGTACAGCAATTCGTAAGCGGTGTGGAAATCCAGCAATTCGGCTTCGCTGGGTTGGATGTCTTCCAGAGCGGCACGCTGGGCACGTACCCTCTCTGGCAGCTCTGCCTTGAAGGCTTCCAGTTGCTGAACCAGTTGCGCGGCATCCTCTGGGGTCAGAAAACGATTGGCGAAACCGTCGAGCAACTCGGCCAGGGCTGTGAGGCCTGGCTGTGCAGCGATGAATACCCGGCTAACGCCATCGCTTCTTACGCGCTCGAGCAACTGGTGCAGCGCGTTGAAGCGGGTGGTGATTGCCATGAACTCACTGTTCAGGCGGTTGAGTCGTCCGTTACGACGGCGCATGTGGGGATCTTCAAAAACCGTGACGCTGCGTAGTCCTTCCAGGCCGATGGCTTCTGCGACAAAGCGCACGTTGCCGGTTTCAAATGCATCCCGAGGGTTAACACCACGCAGGCCATCGGCGACGAAACGAGCAAATATGCCGAAGCGTGAATACAGCGCGTTACGCATCGCCGCGCCCGAGCTTTGCGGCAGAATCGCTGCGGTGACGGCCGTGGAGCAAACGATGCCGAGGCTGATTTCCAGCACGCGCCACACGGCCGCCATGAACGAGCCTTCCGGGTGTGCCAGTGCAGGCAGGCCGACCATCGCAGCGGTATAGCCCGCGAGCACAAAACCGTAGGCGCGAAAGTTTCGATAACGCGCCGCACCTGCCGAACAGAACCCCACCCACAGCGCGAGGCAGCCGAGGAACAGTTCGGAATTCTGCGCAAACAGCGCCATCAGCACGACCATTACCGTGGAACCAGCCAAGGTGCCGAGCAGGCGATAAAAGCTTTTGGCAAAGACATGGCCGCTTTGCGGTTGCATGACGATGAACACAGTAATCATCGCCGTGCGCGGTTGAGGTAATTCCAGGCGCAGGGCCAGCCAGTAAGTGAGGAATGCGGCGATCAGCACCTTGAAGATGTAGATCCAGGTCACCCCGTCGCTGCGCGCCCAACTATTGAATTCCCGACGCCATGGGAGTTGGGTGATTCGGTTCAAGATGTCACATGCCTGTTGCGGCGAATCACGATCAATTGTGGGAGCGGTGCTTGCCCGCGATATTGGCGACACGGTTTTTCAGCTATACCGAGGTGCCTGAATCGCGGGCAAGCACCGCTCCCACAAGTACAGCGTTCGCTTGAGGTATTCACCGTCTGGCTATAGCGGGCATGCCCTGTTTTACCGGCAGGATCGCACTCCCCGGTAAGAGGCAACTTGTTGGCGAGGCGGTCGAAGCGGCGCGTCGTATGAAAAGCCTCGCGAACAAGTTCGCTCTTACCGGGATCAAGGCGTTCAGTGGAGATATTCATTGGCCAAACACCGCCAGTGTGGCCGGCGTTTTCGGTGCCTGGGTTTTATCTTCGGCCGGTGTATCGCTGCCCGCGTCCAGGCCGCCGCCCAGCGCTACGACGAGTTCGGCATGGGCGCTCAGGCGGGCGGCCTGGACTTGTTGTTGAACCTGCTGCTGACGAAACAACAGAGTCTGGGCATTGAGCACGTTGAGGTAATCGGTGAGCCCGCGCTGGTAAGCGATCATTGCGATGTCGTAAGTCTTCTGCGCCGCAGCCACCGACTCGCTGGCGAACGCTTGTTGTTTGTCCATGGACTCACGGCGGATCAACTGATCGGAAATGCTCTTGAGCGCGGTTATCAGCGTCTGGTTGTACTGCGCCACCGCGAGGTCATAACCGGCAGAGGCTTCCCCCAACTGTGAACGTAAACGCCCACCGTCAAAGATCGGCAAACTCACCGCGGGCCCGGCGCTGTAGTTGAATTTTTTACCCGTCAGAAATTCCAGCATGCCGCCACCTGTGGCCATGTAACCCAGGTTGGCGATCAGATCGACGTTGGGATAAAACCCGGCATGGGCCACGTCGATACCGCGAGCCTGAGCAGCGACCGCCCACCGACTGGCCACCACATCCGGGCGCTGACCAAGCAATTGCGCAGGTAAAGCAGAAGGTAACTTCAGGGCCGTTTTGAGGGCCAGCGTCGGGCGATGGAGGTTGGCGCCCTCCCCCGGACCTTTGCCCGCCAGCGCGGCCAACTGATTACGACTGAGGGCAATGGCCTCATCCAGCGCGTCGATCTGCCGGTGGGTTTCCGGCAAAGGCGTTTCAGCCTGACTGACTTCAAAGTGGGTACCAATCCCGCCCTTCAAACGGCGCTGGGCCAGATCAAGAATCTGTTGCTGCTGGGCGAGCGTCGCTTCGACGATGTCGCGCTGGGCGTAATTCAATGAAAGCTGGATGTAGGCGCGAACGATGTTGTCCTGCAATTCGAGCTGCGCCTGACGTGCCTGGGCAGCACTCATGTGAGCCAGGTCAAGCGCCCGTTCGGATGCGTTGCTTTCCCGCCCCCAGAAATCCAGCGAGTAGCTCAACCCAAGGGACGCATTGTTGTCCCAGGTGGTGGTATTAGCGAGCGCGCCGGGACCGTAGAACTGATCAGTCGCCCAGTCATGCCGTTTGAGGGAAGCTTCACTATTGATGTGCAACGACTCGGCAGATTCAGCCATACCCGCCATTGCTTTGGCTTGACGAACTCTCGCCGCCGCGATGGCCAGACTCGGCGCTCCGGCAGCGGCCAGGTCAATCCAGTGATCCAGTTGCGGATCGTTATAGGCGTGCCACCACTGAGCAACAGGCCAGTGCGCATCCCGGTCGGCACTGCGTATGGCAGCGTCGGTCGTCAGGCTATCGACAGGCAAAGCCTTGCCTTGTGGTGCGATCCCGCCGGTTCCGATACAGCCGCTGATGACTAACGTTAAAGCCCAGACACTGAAGGGCGCGGCCCTTCTGATGATGCGACGCGGCACGGATGCAACTTCCCGACATAAGGTGAAATGACTCAGGTGCCGCGATTCTAGGGGCGCATCAACTCCCCGATAAGCCAGAAGAACTGTGAATCTTTGTTACAGAATCGGAGATAATCATCAGTCAGGCTGACATGCGTCAGTTACTTCGTGTCACAATTTGCCATCTCTCCAGAGAACTGCCCATGGATACCCTGCAAAACATGCGCGCGTTCAGTTGTGTGGCTCAGGCCGGAAGCTTTACGGCAGCTGCCGTTCAGCTCGACACGACTACCGCCAACGTTTCGCGCGCCGTCTCAAATCTCGAAGCACATCTGCAAACCCGTCTGCTTAACCGCACCACACGCCGAATCGCGCTCACAGAAGCCGGCAAGCGCTATCTCCTGCGGTGCGAACAGATTCTGGGGTATGTGGAAGAGGCCGAAGCCGAGGCCAGCGATGCTCATGCGCGGCCAGCCGGTCAGCTCAAGGTGCATTCGATGTCCAGTGTCGGTCAGCACTATGTGATCGATGCAATCGCCCGCTACCGACGCAATCACCCGGACGTGTCCTTCGACCTGACCATGGCCAATCGCGTGCCGGATCTGCTCGAGGAAGGCTATGACGTGTCCATTGTCCTGGCCAGTGAGCTGCCAGACTCGGGTTTTGTCTCGCAACGTTTGGGCATCACTTACAGCATCGCGTGTGCATCGCCGGAGTACGTCAAAAGCTTTGGCATCCCGCTCAAGCCTACTGACCTGCTCAACCACGCGTGCCTGCGATTGGTCAGCCCGGTGTTCCCGCTGGAAAAATGGCTGTTCGACGGCCCGGAAGGTCAGGAAATGGTCACGATCCATACCTCGCCATTTCTGGTCAACTCGGCAGACGCCATGAAGACGGCGATCAGCAGCGGCATGGGTGTGGGTATCTTGCCGATCTACTCTGCGATTGAAGGCCTGCGCAATGGCACGCTGGTGCGGGTCCTGCCCGAGTACCGCTCGCAGGAACTGAATCTGTACGCTATCTATCCGTCGCGCCAGTATCTGGATGCCAAGATCAAGACGTGGGTGGAATACCTGCGCGGCTCGCTGCCGGAAATCCTCGCCGCCCATGAAGCGGATCTGCATACACACGCCATGCGGTCCATCGCCTGATCGTTGCAATACCCTGCTGTAGGAGCTGACGAGCAACGCGAGGCTGCGATGGCGGTTCATCTGACACACCGCCATCGCAGCCTCGCGTTGCTCGTCAGCTCCTACAGGCCGATGTTTACGTCTCGACGACGGGAATGTTAGCGTGCTACTCATCTGTAACCCTTTATAAAAAGCGTGCGAGAGTAGCTACCCCATGAAAAAGACCGTACTTGCCTTCAGCCGTGTATCCCCCGAAATGGCCGAACGGCTGGAACAAGACTTCAATGTGATCGTGCCCGACCCGAAGCTGGGCGACCTGAATGCGCAGTTCAATGACGCACTGCCCAAATGCCACGGCATGATCGGCGCAGGTCGTCAGTTAGGGCGTGAGCAACTGGCAGCCGCCACTCAACTGGAAGTGGTGTCGAGCATCTCCGTCGGTTACGACAACTACGACGTCAGCTACTTCAACGAGCGCGGCATCATGCTCACCAACACGCCGGACGTGCTGACAGAAAGCACCGCTGATCTGGGGTTTTCCCTCATCATGAGCAGCGCCCGTCGGGTTGCAGAACTGGACGCCTGGACCAAGTCCGGTCAGTGGAAACGCAGTGTCGAAGCCGCACAATTCGGTACTGATGTTTACGGCAAGACGTTGGGTATCGTCGGTATGGGCAACATTGGCGCAGCGGTTGCGCGACGTGGTCGTCTGGGTTTCAACATGCCGATCCTGTACAGCGGCAACAGCCGCAAGACCGAGCTGGAGCAGGAACTGGGCGCGCAATTTCGCAGCCTTGATCAACTGCTTGCCGAGTCGGACTTCGTCTGCCTTGTGGTGCCGTTGAGCGAGAAAACCAAACACCTGATCAGCAGCCGCGAGCTAGGCCTGATGAAGTCCAGCGCAATTCTGATCAACATCGCCCGCGGCCCGATCGTCGACGAAGCAGCGCTGATCGAGGCCTTGCAGAACGGCACCATTCGTGGCGCCGGGCTGGACGTCTACGAGAAGGAACCGCTGAGCGAGTCGCCGTTGTTCAGTTTGAAAAACGCCGTGACCCTGCCACACATCGGCTCCGCCACCACGGAGACCCGACAAGCCATGGCGGACCTTGCCTATGCCAACCTGCGTGCCGCGTTGCTGGGTGAGAAGCCGAAAAACCTGGTGAATCCGCAGGTGTGGAAAGATTGATGTAGCCCTATAGGAGCTGCCGAAGGCTGCGATTGCGGTATACCTGAAAAACGCTTCGCAGCCTGCGGCAGCTCCTACAGATAATGCATTCCACTTACCTCAAGCCAGCTTCGCCCCCACCGGCACCGGCAACTTCGGCTTTCTGAACACCAACACATTCCCCAGCATGACCAACACCAGGCCCATTAACGCGGGTGCGGTCCATTGGTAGCCTTCGGCGAACGCCGAAATGTTCAGCGCCACCACCGGGAACAGCACCGTGCAATACGCTGCGCGCTCCGGGCCCATGCGGCCGACCAGCGTCAGGTAGGCGGTGAAGCCGATCACCGAGCCCGGAATCACCAGATACAGCAACGAACTGATGTAACGGGTCGTCCACTCGAAACCGAACGGCGTACCGCTGAGCAAGCAATACAGACTGAGCATCCCGGCGCCGTAGAGCATGCCCCAGGCGTTAGTGGTCAGCGGCCGCAGACCGGCTTTCTGCTGCATGCTGGAAAGCATGTTGCCGGCCGAAAAACACATCGTACCCAGTAACGCCAGGCCAAGGCCCATCAGGGTCTCGTGGCTGGCGCTGTGCCCGGACAACTCAGGCCAGAACATACAGCCCAGACCAATCAAACCCAGCGCACCACCGGTCAATACGTTGTGCGCAATTTTCTGTTTGAAGAACACCCGTGCATTCAGGGCGTTCCACAGGGTTGCGGTGGAAAACACCACCGCAATCAACCCGCTGGGAATACACTGACTGGCCGTGAGGAAACACATGAAATTAATGCAGAACAGGCACAGCCCCTGCGCGACGCAAAGCATGTGCCCACGCTGATTGACCTTCTGCAGCTTGCCGCTGAGCAGCAGCATCGCGAACAACATCAATGCCGCGAGGCCGAATCGGTAAACGATGGAGACCGCGATTGCCACTTCGCCCAGCTGCAACTTCAGAGCGATCCAGGTGGTGCCCCAGATCAGGACGGTCAGCAAATAAAGCGAAATGTTCATGATGCGGCTCCCGATTTGAGCCGTCATTCTGCGGCGAGCATGAACCGGGCATTTGCATAATCTTGCGCATTTGTTTCAGCGGTGGCTGGCAGAGAGTGCTGTAAAGCGTAGGATGCGAGCCATGCCAGCCATCGAATCCATCCAGGTCTTCCAGGCCCTTAACAGTTCCCCTCATGCTCAACTGGAGCAGAGCGCGGTGCTGGGCGATGGTTTGGTCGCGGCTTTGTGGAACAACCGTCACGATTCTCAGGAGTATCACGGCCCGAGCCACCATACCTTGTCGTGCTACATCGACGGCGGCACGGGCACGTTTCGTCGCGACCGCCCCGATCAGAAAGGCAGCCCCAACAAGCTTTGCACCCTGCCCGCCGGGCACGAATCAGCCTGGGTGATCAATGGCGAGATTCGTCTGGCCCACCTTTACATCAGCCCGGAACAGTTCGCCCTGGGTTGCATCACCCTGCTGGACCGTGAACCTCGTGAGCTGCAATTAAGGGAGAACACGTTTCACGATGATCCCGAGCAGGCCCAACGCTTTCGCCAGTTGATCCAGATGAACTGGAGTGAGCCCGGCGAGCGCCTGCTGACCAGTAGCCTGGCTCATGAAATGCTCAGCCGGGCCTTGTTCGACCAGGTGGGCATGCGTGAGGGTTTGCGTTTGAAAGGAGGGCTGGCCGCGCATCAGCGCCGACAGTTAGTGGATTTCATCGAAACCCATCTGGCCGAACCTCTCAGCCTTGGGCAACTGGCGGGGCTGTGTGCGCTGTCTGAATACCACTTCGCGAGGATGTTTCGCGAAAGCTTCGGCTTGCCGCCCCATCAATACCTGCTGGCCCGACGCCTCAACCATGCCCGACAGCTGCTGCGCACGACTCGCATGGCGTTCGGGGCAATCGCGATCGAGTGCGGATTTGCCAGCGCCAGTCATTTCAACAATCGCTTCAGGCAGGCAATGGGCGCGACGCCGGGGGAATATCGATTGGCGTTTGTCGGGGGGAACACGACGCCCCGGTAGGAGCCAACTTGTTGGCGAGGCGTCAGACCTGTGTATCAGAAATATCGTCTCGCCAACAAGTTGGCTCCTACCGGGAAAATCTGTGCTGCGCCACAGCGCGGTATCAAGCCAACAATCGATTAATCAAAATCAGCGGCCCCACCAAAACACCTGCCGCAGCAAGCACCAACACCAGCCGCGGCTGGAACGGGATCAGGAACACCAGCAGCAACGCGCTGCCCATCAGCGCCGCGCACCACTGCACCAGCCCCAAGCCCAAAGATGTCGACGCCAGCGCCGCCCAGAGCGAAAGGCACAGACACAGCCAGCCAACGACCTTCAGCATGCGACTGCGGCTGGCACTCAGCCTGCCGTGCAGCAACTCGCCGTAATGTTTGGTCATGGACAGGCACAGCGCGGTGAAGCCCACGTAGCACAGCAAAGTCGCCAGCAACATCAATGCACTTCCCCTTCAAGTCGACCTGTTGATAAAGGCCGCTCGACCACAATGGGCGGCACCTGGCGAAATTTCTTTGCGCCCCAGGCCATGAACAACCCGGTAAACAAAACGGTGAGGTCGAAGCCGATCAACACCCAGTCCTGATTCTGCAGCGAAGCCAGCAGGTAATTGCCACTGGTGACGATGTCCAGCAACGGCAAACCGGTAAACAATACCGCGCCCAGCATCAACTGCTCACGCCATGCCTGACGGCCTTTGCGCAATAGCGCATGCAGCACTGAAAAGCCCCAGACGCTAAAGAACAGATTGATCTCCCAATCACTTCGCTCGGCCAGCCCCACCGGCAACAAGCGATTGGCCCAGAAGAATGCAGCCACGGCGATCATCAGCCCGGCCATACCGGCAATGTTTAACACTTCCACCAGTCGCAGCTCGAAAGGCAAGACCCCGGTTGTGGCATGCTTGACCTGCCGCTTGGCCAGCCACATCACCAGTCCGGTGCCAATCATGGCCGTTCCGGCAATGCCAAACACGAAGTACAGCCAGCGCAATAAAGGCCCGGCGAACTCCCCAAGGTGCAGCCCGTACATGGCGCCGGACACCAGCAATGGTCCGGAGCGCTGGGTCGGCAACGTCAGCACCTCACCACTTACCCCGTTGAACACCACGTTAATACCCGGATCGTGAATGACGCTGCTGCCAGCACCGGGAGACACCACGACCGTTGCGGCTGCATCACCCGGGTTATAGACCACCAGGCGCCCCACCTCTTTATCGGGCCATTGTTGCCCACCCGCGCGCACGATCGGCGCAAGGGGTGCCAGGGCAGCAGCCGTACCGGTTGCCTTGGTGATGTTGGTATTCGGAAAAACATCGGCAAAGAACGCCTGAGTGTCCTTGCCATAAGAGGCCACGATGCTCGCCGGCATGACCAACGACATGAAGATCACCAGACTGCTGTAAGTGATCATCAGGTGAAACGGCAACGCCAGCACGCCGATTGCGTTATGCCCGTCCAGCCAGGAACGCTGCCCTTTTCGCGGACGAAAAGTGAAGAACTCCTTGAAGATTTTCTTGTGGGTGATGATCCCGGTGATCAGCGCGATGAACATCAGCATCGCCGCAATAGTCGACAACCAGCGGCCCCATGGATGCGGCATTTGCAGCTGGAAGTGGAACCGGTAGAAAAACTCTCCGCCCATGCTGCTGCGCGTCTGGATTTCTTCGCCGGTTTGCGGATCCAGGCTCTTGCGCATGAATGCGCCACGCTTGCCCTCTTGTTCTGCGGTCTGCCACATCAGCCCCAAGGCAGGTTTGCGCTCATCGGGCAGATCGATAAACCAGCGCGTGGCATTCGCCGCATGTTGCTGCAGATAAGCCTGGGCCCGATCGACACTGGCCTCGGTATCGACCACCCGTGCCGGGATTTCAGGATGAGTCCAGCGGTTTATTTCGTCCTTGAAGTAGGACATTGTTCCGGTCAGGAATATCGCGAACAACAGCCAGCCAAAGACCAGACCAATCCAGGTGTGCAGCCAGGCCATGGCCTGACGAAAACCTTCCTTCATGACAACCACCGCCCCAGGCCGAAAACGGCCGCCAGAATGGCAGCGGGCAGCAGGATGCCCGCCCAGGCGCGCCAGGCAGTCCGGCAGGCAAAGCACCAGATCACTGCAAGCAAGTAAGCCACAAACGAAAGCATCATGCCGGTGACAACGGCATCAGCCCGGGACATCGGCACCCACTGGCTGATGCACACGCTGCTCAGCGCAGCGATCAGGTAACCGCCGAACAGTGCAGCGACAATGCGCGAAGTGACCGCCAGCCGATACATCAGTGAAACACCGGCAGCTTTGGCTTTTCGCGTTGATTTACGGGCTTGCGGAGCGTCCATCGTCGCGTCGTTCATCAATGCGCAATCGTCAACAAAGGACGTCGCACAGTGAAACATAGGCGTTGAATCGGCATGGGGTAAGTCCTGATCGGGGGGCTATCGCACGTGACATTTTCTGACGTCGCGCACGAACAGAACGCAATATTAATGATAAATATTCTCATACGCAAAAGAGTCTGCCAGAATCCGCGCAATTAAATGGTTCATCGCGGACTGCAGCACCCATGTCTATCGCCCCATACGCGCTTAACGAAACTGTCGAAGGCCTGTATTACGCCCATCACAATTGGCTGACGGGCTGGTTGCGGCGTCGTCTGGGCTGCCCGCACAGCGCGGCTGATCTGGCGCAAGACACCTTCGTCAAAGTCCTGCTGGCCCGCGATACGCCTGAGATTATCGAGCCCAGGGCGTTTCTAACCACCATTGCCAAGCGCGTGCTGTTCAACCACTACCGTCGACAGGACCTTGAGCGCGCCTATTACCAGACGCTGGCGGAAATGCCCGAGTGTGTCGCCCCTTCGGAAGAAGAGCGGGCAATCATTCTGGAAACCTTGCTGGAGCTAGACCAGTTGCTCGATGGTCTGCCGGTTGCGGTCAAGCAAGCCTTCCTGTTGTCGCAAGTCGATGGCCTGAGCCACGGAGAAATCGCCGCGCAACTGGGTATTTCCATCGCCACGGTGAAGCGTCATTTGAACAAGGCGCTGCTGCGCTGCTATTTCGCCTTATGAATTCGAACGGCGAATCCCTGAACAAATCAGACATCGCACCGGCCGTGGCCGAGCAGGCGGTGAGCTGGCTGATCGAAATGCAGAGCGGCACCCTCGGCCCGTTGCGCCAGCAAGCCTGGCAACTCTGGTTGAACAGCAACACGGAACACCAGCGGGCGTGGGCGCATATCCAGCGGGTCAACCAGCGCCTGAGCGGGTTGTCCTCTCCGCTGGCACATGCTGCTATCAACGCGCCAAGATCCAGCGGCCGACGTCAGGCGCTGAAACTGCTGTTGCTGCTGGGCGCTGGCTCTGCGGCCGGCTGGGGTTTGCGCGATCAGCTCTCGTTGCAACCGTTGCTGGCCGATTATCACAACGGGGTCGGCGAGCAGCGCAAGATCGCGCTGGACGATGGCAGTGAAATCCACCTGAATACGGCGAGTGCCATCGACCTGCGCTTTGATGCTCAGCAACGCCTGATCAAGTTGTTGCAAGGCGAGATCCTGCTGACGGTGGCCGACGATCCACGTCCGCTGAATCTGGTCACGGCCGAGGGCAGCGTTCGGCCGATGTCGGCCGCCAGCCGTTTCGATGTGCGCCAGTTCGACGGTAAAACCCAACTGGCGGTGTTCAGCGGCACGGTACAGATCACCCCGACGACGTTCACCGGTCCTGGCTTGCAGTTGCAGGCCGCCCAGCAGGTGGTGTTCAACCGCAATACGTGGGAACCGGTGCGGGCACTGGACGCCAACAGTGGCGCGTGGGCCGATGGCATGCTGGTCGCCGCGCACATGCGCCTGCAGGACTTCCTCGCCGAACTGAGCCGCTACCGCCGCGGCCATTTGCAATGTGACGCGAAAGTGGCGGACTTGCTGATTTCAGGAAGTTATCCACTGGCCAACAGTGAGCGGATTCTGGACTTGCTGGAGGTTGCTTTGCCGGTCAAGGTCAAGCGGTTTACCCGGTATTGGGTGAGTGTTGAGGCGCGGGTTTAGCACCAAGTTCATTAAACAACACGCATTTGAAATGAAACGAGATCCCTGTGGGAGCGAGGCTTGCCCGCGATAGGGCTGGATGCGATCTAACATGAACCTTGCCTGGCCTTATTGCGGGCAAGCCTCGCTCCCACATAGGCTGCGTTCCAACCGGAATAATTATTTTTCAAAACCGGTGAGCCGTTTTCGGTTCCTCGCGTGACAGACAGGGAAAGCACCTTAATCCTCTCGCCCAAGGACTCCCTGTATGTCAGTTCGCCCCAGCCGTTTGTCCCCCCTGTCCCGCTCGTTGCGGCATATCGTGTTTGGTGCCGGTCTGTCGCTGTGCAGCGTGCCGCTGTTGCAGGCGGCTGATGTCGGCAGCAAGGCGTATCACATTGCCCCGAGCGCACTGGAAACCGCACTGAATCAATTCGGTCGCGAAGCAGGTGTCCTGATTTCCTTTGGTTCGCAAATCACCAGCGGTCTGCAGAGCCGGGGGCTGGAAGGTCAATACACCCCTGAGCAGGGGCTGGCGGCGTTGCTCGAAGGTACCGGCCTGCAAGCCAGTCCCGATGGCCAGAATGGCTTTACTCTGCAACCGGTTAGCGCACAGGGTAATGGTCCGATTGAGCTGGGTGCATCCAACGTCGTCGGTGACTGGCTGGGCGAAGCGCAACAAACTGATGTCTTCGAGCATCCAGGTGCGCGGGACGTAATCCGTCGCGAGGAAATCGAGCGCATGGGTGCAAGCTCAGCACGCGAAGTGCTCAATCGCATCCCGGGCGTCAACGCTCCGGAAAACAACGGCACCGGCAGCCATGACATGGCGCTGAACTTCGGCATACGCGGCCTCAACCCGCGTCTTGCATCACGCTCCACGGTGTTGATGGACGGTATCCCGGTGCCCTTCGCGCCTTACGGTCAGCCGCAGCTGTCCTTTGCCCCGATCAGCATGGGCAACATGGATGCGGTGGACGTGGTTCGCGGTGGCGGCGCGGTGCGCTACGGCCCGCAGAACGTCGGCGGCGTCGTCAACTTCGTGACCCGCGCCATCCCTGACGAACCCACCCTCAAAGGCGGTTTCCAGACCGAAACCAGCCCTTCTTCCAGCCACGATGGCTTCAAGACTACGGGTAACGTGTTGGCCGGTGGCACCGCCGACAATGGCCTGGGCGGCGCGATTCTGTACACCGGCGTTCGCGGCGGAGACTGGCGCGAACACAGCGACACGCAGATCGACGACCTGATCCTCAAGGGTAAATACCAGATCGACGAAGCCAACAGCGTTAACGCCATGGCTCAGTACTACGAAGGCGAAGCAGAGATGCCGGGCGGCCTCAACGTTGCCGATTACAAAGACGACCCGTACCAGTCGACGCGCTTGAAAGACAAATTCTGGGGCCGTCGCACCATGGTCAATTTCGGCTATCGCTACGAAGAAGACGCGCGGGTTTTCACCGCCAATACGTTCTTCACCAAAACCCTGCGCAGTGGTTATCTGGAACAAGGCAGTTTCGTGTCGCTGTCGCCTCGCGAGTACTGGGTCCGCGGTCTGGAAACGCGCTTCTCCCAAGGTTTTGCGCTGGGTGAAACCTGGCACGAAGTCGGCGTCGGTTACCGTTACATCAACGAAGCCGGCCATGAGATGCGCTACCGCGAGAACACTGTCGATAACGTCCTGCCGACCACTGGCAGCCGTTTCGACCGCGATACCCGAGGTGCCACAGAAGCCAATGCAATCTACATCGATGACCGTATCGACATCGGCAAATGGACCATTACGCCGGGTATTCGCTACGAGATGATCGACACCGCGCAGTCCGATAACTTCAACAACCGCAAATACCAGGGTGACTACAAAACCGCCCTGCCCGCGTTGAACGTGCTGTATCACCTGACCGATAGCTGGAACCTGTACGCCAACACCGAAGGCTCGTTCGGCAGCGTGCAATACAGCCAGATGTCCAGCCGCATCGCAGGGGGTGAAGTCAAACCCGAGAAAGCGCGGACCTGGGAATTGGGCACGCGCTACGACAACGGTAACCTGCGTGCAGAGATTGGCGCGTTCCTGATCAACTTCGATAACCAGTACGAAACCAACCAGACCGACAGCAGCGTGATCGCCCGTGGCGAAACCCGTCATCAGGGTATCGAGACCAGCGTCAACTATGCGTTGGCTGGCCTGAATCCGGCGCTGGCAGGGTTTGATGTGTACGCCACGTATGCCTTCGTCGATGCGACGATTCGTGAGGACGGTCCGAACAAGGGCAACCGCGTGCCGTTCGCGTCGAAACACAAAGGCACTCTGGGTGTGGCGTATACCGAAGGCCCATGGAAGCTGAATCTGGACAGTTCGTACCAGAGCGACCAATTCGCCGACAACGCCAACACCCAGGCAGAAACCGCCAATGGTGCTGCGGGCAAGATCCCGGGTTACATGCTGTTCAGCACCCGCGCCGCCTACGACTTCGGCCCGCAATTGTCTGATCTGAACGTGGCCGTCGGGGTGAAGAACATCTTCAACCACGAGTACTTCACCCGTTCGTTTGACGACAACAACCGCGGCAAATATGTCGGCGAACCGCGCACGGTGTATGTGCAGACCTCTGTGGCGTTTTGATACATCGCGTCGCCTGCATCGCTGGCAAGCCCGGCTCCCACAGTGATCGTATTCCCCCTGTAGGAGCCGGGCTTGGTCTGAGCGGCACTCCGACGATGAACGATAGCGCGGTGTGGCTTATGACTGCGTCTCATGCATCGCGGGCAAGCCCGGCTCCCACAGTGATCGCATTCCCCTGTAGGAGCCGGGCTTGGTCTGGGCGGCATTCCGACGATGAACGATAACGCGGTGTGGCTTATGACTGCGTCTCATGCATCGCGGGCAAGCCCGGCTCCCACGGTGATCGCATTCCTCTGCAGGAGCCGGGCTTGGTCTGGGCGGCATTCCGACGATGAACGATAGCGCGGTGTGGCTTATGGCTGCGTCTCATGCATCGCTGGCAAGCCCGGCTCCCACAGTGATGGCTTTACCAACGATAGGTCGCACTGGCCTGCACGGTGCGTTGCGAGCCATACCAGCACCAGCCATAACCGCTGCAGGAGGCGACGTATTCCTTGTTGGCCAGGTTGGTGATGTTAAGCGCCAGGCGCAGGTTGTCCATCGGGTTGTAGAGGCTTGGAATATCGTAGTGCGCTGATGCGTCGAACAAGGTGTAGCCAGGCACCTTCAACGAGTTGGCAGTGTCACCCCAGGTCGAGCCGACATAACGTGTCCCACCGCCAACACCGAAGCCTTTCATCTGACCGTCACGGAAGGTGTAATCAACCCAGGCGGAGGCGGTATGACGTGGAATAGCCACAGACGTCTTGCCTTCAGCCGACTCGGTCGGACCGTTGGCAATGCCACTTCCCGGCGACACAACCACGGTGTTGTTCGATTTGGTCGTCCTGTTATCCAGGTACGCATAGGCCGCCGTGATGTCCAGGTTATCACTCAGGCTAGCCTTGCCTTCCAGCTCGAAACCTCGGGATTGCACCTCACCGGATTGCACCTGACACCGTGCACCGTTACACCGAGGCGCTGGATCCGGGTCGGGGGTCAGCACATTGGTTCTACGCAGATCGAAGATCGACGCGGTGATGAAGCTGTTGCTCCCTGGCGGCTGATACTTGATACCCAGTTCGTATTGCGTGCCTTCGGTTGGATCAAACGGTTTATCACCTAAACCGGTGCCCGATTGTGGCTCAAAGGATTCGGAGTAGCTGATGTAGGGCGCCAGGCCGTTATCGAACAGATAGACCAGCCCCAGACGTCCGGTAAAGGCTTCAGCCTCGGTCGCGCTTTTGGTTTTAACACCGGAGGCAATGGTCGTAGAGCTGTTAGTACTGTCTGCCCAGTCATAACGACCTCCGGCAAGAAACACCCATTTGTCCCATTTCATCTGCTCTTGCAGATACAGGCCTTTTTGTTGGCTGCGGCCTGTGGCGTCGGAGACATAAGGAGGCACTGTCACTGGGCTGCCGTAGACGGGGTTGAAGATATCCAGAGAAGGCCCGGAAGAACCTAATCCGCCGGACGCTTTGGTGTGAGTGCTAGTGTTTTGATAATCGCCCCCAAACAGCACAGTGTGTTGCAAAGGCCCCGTGGCAAATTTAGCCTGGACCTGATTATCAATGGTGTATGAATCGATATTGGCATCAGTCGCTATGACGCTTCGGTTCAAGGTGCGGAAATCCGATTGGAGAGAGCTGTTGTAGATGCTGCGATAGAGCCCCTCACTGCGCATGTATCGAGTGTTCTGACGGATCGTCCAGACATCATTCAGGTGATGTTCAAAGAGGTAACCAAGCGCGTAATAATTACGGTCGCTTTTCTCGAAATCCTTCTCCCCGTCATAAAAATCGACGTCGATGTCACGACCGGTCGGGCTTCTCAATACCGAACCAAACGCAGGAACGGCACCATACGAAGCACCCTTCGGATCAGCCTGGTAATTAGCCAGCAGCGTCAGCGACGTATCCTCACTCGGACGCCAGGTAAACGCCCCGGCGATGGACTGGCGGCGGGTTTCCGTGTGCTCGACCTGCCCGTCGGCATCGTCGTATAAACCGGAAAGCCGGTAGGAATACACACCTTGATCATCAATCGGGCCGCCGAAATCGAAGGTTGTACGCTTCTTGTTGAAAGTGCCGTACGTCAGGCCGATTTCGTGAAACGGGGTTTCGGTCGGCAGCTTGCTGACCATATTCACCACACCGCTGGGGCTGGCCTGTCCATACAACACGGACGACGGGCCACGCAGGATTTCGACGCGCTCCAGATCAAATGCATCCTTCTGCGGTGAAGCATCTCGGCTGCCCGGCATGCGCAGGCCGTCCAGGTATGTCGCAGGCGAAAACCCGCGAATGCTCAGTTGATCCAGACGCGAAGCGGTCGCACCGCGAGTCTCCGGCACAACGGCTGCGGTATAACGCAGGATCTGATTCAGGCTCTGCGCGCCCTGCGCAGTCATCTGGTCCTTGGTCACGACCGAAATCGATTGCGGTGTTTCGATCAACGCGGTGTCGGTCTTGGTACCGGTGCGGCCGCGGGTTGCCACGTAACCGGAAACCGGCCCCGAAGCTGTTTCGCTGCGCCAGGCCCCCTGAATATCCGTCGCCCCCAACTCCAAGGCCCCTGCCACGGCCTCGGGGACGGCTTCAATGCGATAACGATTGGCCGACAATGCCGTTGCCCGTAAACCGCTGCCTGCCAATAAGCGTGCCAGAGCGACATTAGTATCGAAATCACCCTGCAAGCCAGGGCTGCGCTTACCACGAGTGAGAGCCGGATCGAAGGCCAGCGCCAGACTCGCCTGCTCGGCCAGGCTGTTCAGTGCCTGGCTCAGATCACCGGCCGGAATCGAAAAATTTCTTACCGATGCCTGCGCGTTCGGCACGGATTCAGCAGCGTTGAGCGGCGCAACGGCGAACGCCATGACGACGGCCAGAGCCAGTGGTTGCAGAGAATGGACAGCGCGTGACATGGACAATCCTTGGCTGGGAAATGAAGTACTCCTAGCCATGACGCACGCGCGAGGAAAACAGACAGTGAATGAGATGGATTAACATTCAAATACTGCACGCCTGATTTTTTGCCGCGAAATATTTCTTTCACGCCGGGGTTGAATTGTTCCTCCAGAAGCGCCAACACTGTGACTGAGGCGGACAAAAATGAACCTCCTGAACAGGAGCCCTGTCCGATCTCACAAGAGCAAGCCTTAGAAGGGAACAACTATGCAAATCCAGGTCAATTGCGATAACCACATCGAAAGCAGCATCCGACTGGAGGAGTGGGTACGTACCACTGTTGAAAGCACGCTCGAACGTTACGAAGAGGATCTGACCCGCATCGAAGTCCACATCCGCGATGAGAACGGTGACAAGCCCGGCCCGCATGACATGCGCTGCCAAATGGAAGCCCGACCAAAAGGTCACCAACCCATTTCCGTAACTCACAAGGCCGATACCCTGGATCAGGCCGTAGATGGTGCCGCAGTCAAACTTGACCATGCCCTTGAGCATCTATTTGGCAAATTGCGCAAAAAGCGCGCAGGAGCCCCGGTCGTTGACGACTCAGAGCTTGAATCGGAAAACCCCGACGCTCTGTTGCAAGAAGAATTTCTGGAGAAGGAGCAGGAAAAAAGCGTCGCCCAATTGGGTTGAGCCACGCATTAACCTGAATCACATTACGACCTCTTGAAAGAAGGGCGGACTTGCACAGCAGGTTCGCCCTTTTTCGTTTTCGGCTTTATCTGGCTGGAGTGACCCTGACGAACAGCGGCGTGAAGTGCTCGACCTTGATGGGCAGGTTATCGGCCAGCGTAGCCAGGGCAGCATCGGTGTCATCCAGACGGAACACGCCGGATACACGAATCCCGCGAAGCGCCTCTTTATCAAACTGCAGAACGCCATGTCGCCAGGACTCAAGGGCCTGCAACACCTCGACCAGTGGCCGGTCATCCGCTTTGAGCATCCCGCGCGTCCACGCAGCCGGATCATCATTGCCGATGGCTGTGGGTATCTGTACCACGCCATCCTTGAGCGTCGCCCGTTGACCGGTGTTGACCCGAACGTCGGTCGAGCGATCAGCATTGGCGGCGATCGCCGACTCAAGCACGCTGACCTGAACTGAACCGTCCTGCTCTTTACGCACCACAAAGCGCGTACCCAGCGCCGTTATGGTGCCTTCACGCGTCTTGACCACGAACGGTCGCTGCGGGTCTTTGGCGACCTGCACCCACATTTCCCCGCGGTACAACTCAATGACGCGCTGCCGTTCGTCGAATTCAACGTCCAGTGCCGAGCCGCTATTGAGCTGCAACTCACTACCGTCGGTCAGCAAAATCTCACGTTTTTCGCCGGTTTCAGTGCGTTCGTCAGCCAGCCAGGCCGGCCCCTGATCAACACTGAACCAGCCAAAAACCAGCACACCCAACAAGGCAATAGCCTGCACCGGGCGATGGGAAATTCTCCGTTTGGCCGGGGGAAAAATCTTGCCCAATGCCTTCCTGGCGGGCTCGACGGGCAACTGCTCGAAGCTGCCCATGACCGCTTGCATGCGGGTCACCGCCAGTGCATGCCGAGGGTCTGCATGACGCCATGCGTTGAAGGCCTGCCGGTCAGCGCTGCTCACGGCATCGTCCTGCAGCAACGCCAGCCACTGCGCGGCCTGGCCGATCATCGACTCCGAGGGTTCGTGCTCTACATTCATGACATGTGGCCCGAACCATGCACAGTCTTATAGCAATGCACCAATACGCTGGCCATGTACTGCTTGACCATGCTGGCGGACACACCCAACACCTTGGCGATTTCGTTGTAGCTCAAACCGTCCAGACGGTTGAGTAAAAACGCTTCGCGGGGTTTGGGGGGCAAGCCCTCCAGCATTCGGGAGATTTTGTCGAGCATCTGCAGGGCGGCGTGAATCGCCTCAGGGCTAGGGATATTGGCATCGTCGGCGCTGAGAGCCAACGCCTCAAGGTAGGCATGCTCGATCTTGCGACGCCGGGCACCGTCGATCAGCAGACGCGTGGCGGTGGTGGTCAGGAATGCACGAGGCTCTTTAAGGTTTTGCGGTTCAGCGAGCGTCAGGATTCGGATGAAGGCGTCATGAGCAAGGTCAGCCGCACGCTGCGAACAACCGAGCTTTTTACGCAGCCACCCATGCAACCAGGAGTGATGGTCACTGTAGAGGGCAGTAAATTGCCGGTGACGAAGGATCAGGTCGTCATCGGGTGCAGGAGTGTCGCGCATGTGGCAATGCTTCTTAAACACGAAAAATTATCATTAACGCGGAAGATGCCATTATTCAGTCACAACGGCAAGCGCAGGAATTTTCCGATTTTTCACTCAACCGTCGAGAACTAAAGGGTCAAACGCCCAGTCAATTTATGCAGTCCCTACTGGCAGGTACCGAAAATGGATAATCCTTTTCAGCAGATTACCGACGTATTTCATCCTGACTACCGGGTGAACCTGAGCATTCAAGGCCTCGACGGCAGCATTATGCTGACGCTGTCGAATGAAACGGGTGTGGTCGCCAAACGCTTGATCAGCGCCGCACAGCGCAACGACCCCAAGCGTTTGAAGCGATTGATCGAAAGCGTGCAATTCGGTATCGCAATCGAGGAAGGTCACAGCGCTATCAAGATCCTGGCGGCCATGACCGACGGCGACGTGAAACGACTTGCGCCTCCACCCTCCAAGCTCGCTAATCTGCTGGCGACCCGCCCGCCGGTGTCGGTGGGGATTTGATGCCGGTTAAGTGCCTGTAAGCCTGTTTACGATAAATCATCACACCCCCATTCAGATCCTGCTGACGTCGACCGGCAGCAGGATCTGAATCTTGCGTGCGCATCGCCACACGCCTGAATAGCCCGCCCCCCACTACTCCCCTCCCCGTCGTTCTCAAGCTGATGGCTAGCTTGCCAGGCACCTGTTTGTCTTCGGTCACTGTTCAGGCGAGGTACAGACAAGGACTGTTACAACATTACTGAGACTAGGTTGTTGGGTGACAGGATCCTCCTGTCGCAGCGTCACTCCACCGACGGATAACTCCGAGGAGGCAACATGTTCTTGCGTTATGTGGCACTGATTGCACTGGTAACAGTGGCGTCCGGTTGCGTAGAAGAGCGAATCGTCCACCAACGAAGTCCGGTGCACCACGAGTACGTTGAGGTCGTGGCACCACAAGCCCCGCCTGAACGCATTGTGGAAGTCGAACCCGCACCTCGACCAGGCTATGTCTGGGCCCGCGGTTACTGGCATTGGGATGGAGCCCGTTATGTGCCTGTGCGAGGCCATTGGGAAGCTGAGCGCCCTGGCTATCGCTATGAGCATCCGCACTGGGAACGAGCAGGAGATGGCTGGCATTGGCATGCCGGAGTGTGGCTTAACTAGCTGTTGATAAAGCCTGTCCTGCAAGGCCCATAGGCCAGGCAGGACACGCAATCCCATCCCCTCAGCTTTCCGACTTGTCCTTCACCGACGGAAAGCGCGACGAAGCAAATCGCACCACCAGAATCGCAAACGCCAGCAGCAGAATCCCGCCGCACAGGTAGATGATCCCCAGATCAGGTGGCGCATGATGGGACACGTCGCTGATCAGCAACCGCGTCAGAGCGGTGATTGCAACGTAGATCAAGAATCTGATTGGCATGTGGTTGGTCTTGAAATAAATACCCACCATCGCTCCAAGCTCCAGATAGATGAACAGCAGCAGAATGTCATCAACGCTGACGCTGCCTTTGCCGATCATCTCTATGAAAGCCAGGATCGCGCCGTATGCCGTGATCGCCCCAATCCCGAAAAGTGCCAGGTAATGGAAAGCCTCTACGCACAGATTGCCAAGCGAATCTGCTTGATCGTGCAGAGTCTTGCGTAGCTTTTCAGCCCATTTCAGTTCTGACATCTTCAACTCTTCCTGTACAAAAATTGAGCAACACTTACCGGTCAATATAATGCCGCTTTGTAGGTGAAGCCTCGTGGCGCGTGATTCTCAAGCAGGAACGAGGCCATTAGCCAGGGTTAAGAGCGCGGCGGGTTGTCGCAAGGCACACGAAGGGAGTAAAAAAGATGCGTGTTCGCCACTATTCAAGCCGCGACGATTGGCTTATGCTTACAACTGTATAAACAACCAGTATTCGCAGAATCAGATCTTGCATCGTTGCAGGTCGGCATTTTGACCTGCAATACAAGCGTTGACCGTTTCACAAGCACAACCGGGGGCGTTCCCCTCCAATACTGCACCTGATTACGAGGCCTCACATGGCTGTTGAAACCCTATATCGCAGTACCCGCGACTTGGAGACTACATTCGTGGATCGTAAACTCGCCGATGCACACGACCAGATGCTCGAACTGGCAGAGTCGCTGACCGAGATTCTGATGAAGAACGTACCGGGCCTGACCGAGAAACAAGCTGAAGACACCAGTATCTTCATGGCTAAAAACCGCGTTGTATTCGCGGCTGCGTTCAAGAACAACGCAAGTGCGCTGGCCGAGTTGGGTCAGGAAGGCTGAATTCTCACAGGCCTTCAGGAGCTCATGAACAATGCGAGGCAGCGATAGCGTGTTGCCTGACACGCCGCCATCGCGGGCAAGCGCGCTCCTACAAATCTCCGGTTGCTGCGCGACAGCGCGGCTGTCTGGACGACGGTGACGCTCTCATCAAACGAAATGCAAATTAATGGATTGAAATGCATTTTCTGTAGGAGCTGCCGAAGGCTGCGAAGCATTTCTCCTCATACACCGCGATCGCAGCCTTCGGCAGCTCCAGGTCCAATGTTTGCCACGAGACACAAGGCAATCTCCTGCAAAAATAGTGGCATCCAGACTCACCAACACCAAAGCAATTGAGAAGCAGTCTCATCCATGATAGCCTCGCCGACACATTATCTGTGGCTGCCATGGGCGGCGAACTTTGCTTTTCAGAGCGTTTTGCCGTGCCCGATAAAGCCGCCAGGCTTAGCCTCTATCTTGCCCATCGTCCTGCGTTGATCAACTACGCCAAAGGGGTCTTGGGCGACCGAGCGAGCGCGGAAGATGTAGTGCAGGATGCCTTTCTGCGTTTCAGCGAGGCGACCAGCGCGGCACTGGAACAGCCCGCAGCTTATCTGTATCGAATCGTGCGCAATCTGGCGCTCGATACCATGCGCCGTCAGAACAGCGAAAACCGTCAGCAGCAGAGTCCGCCGCAATGGATGCAGCCCGGTCAGTTGCACTCTCCCGAACAGCAGTTCCTTCAGCAAGCAGACGTCAGTCGCGTAGCCGCGACCTTTGCCGACCTGCCTGAACAAACGCGTATTGCCGTCGAGATGCACCGGTTGGGTGGTTACACTCTGCAGCAAATCGCCAGCCACCTGAACATTTCGCTGTCCATGACTCACCGTCTGGTACGCGACGCCGTGGTTCAGCTGGCCTCCAGTATCGAGGTTGAACAGCCTGTTCAGGCCGTTCAACGCAAGGAGCGCCCACGTGCATGAGTTGACGCCTTCCAGGGCCAGCCTGGAACAGGCCAGTGACTGGTTACTGGAACTTCAGGCTGAACCCGCACGCTTCGAGGAATTCGATCACTGGTTGCATGCGAGTCCAGAACACCTCAACGCCTGGGCTCAGGTCAATCGCGCCTGGTCAGCCATCGAGCAGCCCTCGACCACAGTCCACTGGCCCGCAGCCACACAAGTCACACAACTCAGACCTTCGCGCCGTAAATGGTCGATGCTTGCAGTGGCCTGCGTCTGCGTCATAGCCGTGGGCGTCGCGTGGCTGAACAACCCGGACTGGCAGGCTGACTACCACACGGGCACCGGGGAAACCCGTGTTGTGCAGTTGACCGACGGCAGCCAACTGACCCTCGCCGCACGCAGCGCCGTAGATGTGGATTACAGCGGCAACACCCGACACATTACGTTGCTCAGCGGTGAAGCACTGTTCGACGTGGTACATGATGCCCGCCGCCCTTTCCAGGTCGACGCCAGTAACGTGGTTATCAGAGTCTTGGGAACATCGTTCGACGTGGCGCGCAGTGAGACAGGTACCAAGGTCGAAGTCCGCGAAGGTGCAGTCGGGGTCAGTGCAAACGGTTCGCCCTATCGCCTCGGCGCAGGTCAGCGCCTGTGGTTCGACGCCCTCCAGGGTAGCGTTCAGCAAACCGCAATGGCTCCCGACGAAGTCGCGACCTGGGTCAGCGGCCAGCAGTTTTTCGAAAACGCTACCGTGCAGGAAGTCGTCGAGCAATTACGCAAATATCAGCGTGGCTGGATTGTGATCGGTGACGATGCCTTGGGGCAGAAGCGAGTGACAGGGCTTTATGATCTGCGCGATACGCAACGGGCGTTGCAGGCTCTGGCCAAGCCGATTGGTGGCACGCTGGTGCGCTATTCGCCATTGTTGACGGTGTTGAAGTAAAGGCTGACAAACTCGGTGAGCTCCTACAGGGATTTCGTGTCCGGCTAAGCTGCCCGACAGACATCAAAGGCCACGCAAGCCTGCCCTACCCCTCTTTCAATAAATGCTCTGCCAACATGTCTGCAACCCGCGCCGGTGAGCGTTTTTCCGCCTGAGCATGCGCATATACCTCGGTCAATCGATAACCGATGCGAGAGAGATGAGCCGTGATGGTCCCCAGGTTTTCGCCTTGGTGCTGCAAAGCAACGTAAATAAGACCACCAGAATTGATCACATAATCCGGCGCATAAAGAATGCCGCGACTCTCAAGCTGATCGGCGACCTGCAGGCTACTAAGCTGATTACTGGCACCACCCGCCACCGCCGCGCAGCGTAATTGCGCTACCGTCTGGCTGTTGAGCACGCCGCCAAGGCCACAGGGCGCAAGAATATCGCAGGGCGTGCTGAGCAACGCTTCACAGGCAATGGGATGAGCACCGAACTGCTCCATGGCCAACTGCACACGGCCCTGATCCAGATCACTGACCAACAGATCTGCTCCCGCGGCATGCAACTGCTCGGCTAGCGCATAGCCCACATTCCCAAGGCCTTGTATGGCCACACGCAAGCCTTCCAGATTGTCGCTGCCCAAGCGGGCCATTGCCGTGGTTCGAATGCCGGTAAACACGCCCATGGCGGTGTGCGCAGACGGATCACCCGATTCGCTGGTGCTGGTCACGTGTCGGGTATGTTGCGCAATACAATCCATGTCGACGCTGGAGGTGCCACTGTCCAGAGCAGTGATGTAACGCCCGTTCAGACTTTCAATAAAACGGCCGAACGACTCAAACAGCGCCGCACGATTGGGAAGATGTGCCGGACGCATGATCACGGCTTTTCCACCACCCAACGGCAGCCCGGCGAGTACGGCCTTGTAGCTCATGCTTCGGGCGAGGCGTATGGCGTCTTCGATGGCGCTGTCTTCATCCGGGTAAGAAAGATAGCGACAGCCCCCCAAGGCCGGTCCTTTACGACAATTATCAATGGCGATCACTGCTTTCAGGCCGGTTTCCGGGTCGACGACCAGATGCAGCGACTCGACACGTGATGTATGCATGAGTGCGAACATCGACGGTGCTCCGGTATGTTTTTATGAACCGAGTATAGGCGTTTCGAAAAAAAATGACCGACCGCTCGATACATGGAATGAAACATATTCACGGGGCTATTTGGCGCTGGACGAAAAGCATCAGTGGGTCTAAAACAGGTCATGACTGCCAAGGTCTGCTCGGAGAGCGACATGACACCACGCCAACACTGCCTGGCTTGCCTGCAACGAACACCGTGCGATGTTTTCGAAGCGGCGCTGTGGATATCCGCCGAGCATGATCAGCAGTTCACGCCCGAACTGGCGCTCAACTGCATGGATGACCTGTTGCGACAGGTCAGAGCCGCCCTGCCGGATTTACCCGTCTCGGAGCTTGCTCAGCCCTTACTGCGACAGCTCAATACACTTGGCTTTGCTCAGGACGACTGGAATCCGCCAAAACCGCACTCGGCGTTGTTGCATAAAGTCCTGGAGCGCCGTCGAGGCCAGCCACTCGGCCTGGCGCTAGTGGCGATGGAGCTTGCCAGACGTCTGGATATCAAGCTCGAAGGTGTGAGCTTCCCGGGGCATTTTCTGCTGCGGGTACCGGGTGCCGATCATCTGTTGGACCCCTGCGGCGGCCGCAGGCTTTATCCCAAAGACTGTCGTGAGTTGCTGGCGCGCCAGTTCGGGCCGGACATGTCGTTGCGCGCCGAACACATGGCGCGGGCCACCGAAGTCAATATGCTGCAACGCCTGTCGCGCAACCTGCGACACCTGCATCAGATCAATGATGATTTTCTGGGCGCTCTCAAGGACGCAAATCGCGTGATGGAACTGGGCCCGGCAACCACCGCCGACTATCTCGCCCGCGCCAGCTTGTATCGCACGCTGGAATGTCCCCAGGCCGAGCGTTACGACCTGGAGCATGCCTTGATGTTGAGTGACGACGCCGTTCAGCGCTTGAGACTCACCGAACGATTGGGCCAGTTACCTCATGGAAGGGCGATTCATTAAGCAAAACCGGGATGTGATTTGCGCAACGCCCATCCCAATGCTTTGTACCCCAGACCAGCGCTCGATTGTGCGAGGTCTTTTGCACCCGAAGCGCCAAGCACCAGGCCAAAGACGCCCCAGACATAATACGGAGTTGCTGCGGCCCGGTCCCCATCAAGATAAGCCAGGTATCCCCGGGCAAGACCGATAGAGGTATTGAGCAAGCTCCACGCCAGCGCAGCAGGCGGGAATGGAAGCAGCAGAATCGTGCCAGTCCACTTAACCAGCGTGTAAAGGTTTTCAGCGAAGGTCTCTGCCTTGCTGAGCGATTGCTCATCCACGTCCTGGATCATGCGCTCGATCATGGCGTCATGCAGAGCCTGCAGGTCTTGAACCTGGTCATTGGTTCCAATGGTCAGCGACTTGAGTGCCTGCTGTGGATTTTTGACCAGTGCCGAGAAGAACGTGCCAATAGCCGGCTGATTTTTATAACTGACCCGATTGTAATAATAAGTATCCATCCCTGGAGAGTTCAGGGTGGAAATGAAAATACCGTAATTTCTGAAGCGAATGCCGTCGGGCGCGTCAGGCGTATAAATCAGATTGTAATCTGCGTCACCAGTGCCATTGGTTTTGAAAGCGAACACCCCCTCGATCAAGCATCCGTTCAGGTACAGTTGGTTGAGCGAACTGTTACCTGCACCTGACGTCCCATTCCGGCCAGATTGATCCGGATAGACCGTCGAGAGCAGGCTTATAGCCCATTGATACTGTGCCTCGGTGAACCCTTGCTCCAGATAGGTGATGACCACGTCACGCCGCATCTGATAGAAACTTCTTTGAGCAAATAGCGCCCTCCTCTTCGCATGCTCGGGCTGCTGCCGGTCACTGTAGTCTTCCTTGAGTATTTCGATGTATCGCTCGCCAAGTGGCGCGGCCAGCACTTCTCTTATAACCGGCATGGACAACTCTGAAAGATCCTGCCCCGTGGAGGAATACATGGGCGCTCGCTCATCCAGATTGTAGATAAAGTCATTCATGAGCAACTGCGTCAGGGAGACCAGATCAGTGTGAGGGCCAAAATCAGGTTGAAGCTTTCGAGTGCGGCTATTTAAATCGAAATAAACCGTATCCGTATTGACGATCAGCTCGACCCCCATTCTTTTCAAAACATTCGAGATGTAGATCTCTCCCGAGAGACGGGCAAAATGACGATAGGAAATAAGCTGCATACTGTTTTTGTAGCGTTTCTGCAGAAAATCGATTCGAGCTTCGCACAACGCCAACTGTCGGCGATATGTATAGGTTGAGGTATTCCGTTCGCCCCCGACGACCCTGGGCAGTTCGGCCAATTGATAATCGAGTTTCTTGCTTATCAACGCGGACATAATGCCCTGAAAGTCTGGCTCCGGCATGGCAACAGAACGCACATCCTCTTGATTCCACAAGGTCGGCTTCTGACTGACGGCTTGCATGAACGCGGCGGTGGCATCCTGAAAAACGGGCGCAGATTGAGCGATGAGGTATTCCCGGCCACTAGGCGTGGCTGACCATTTCGCAACTTCATGGTAGAGGTGACGCCAACTGCGAAACTCGAACATATCGCGCCCACCAGGCGCACCGGGTGCGTAAAGCACATAGTGTTGATCCGTGCTGGTTTCTTCGCTGAACACAATGACATCGCGTAACTGATTACCCATCTTCCCGACTTCCAGTGCTCCGGTTTTACGCGTAACTCCTTGCTCTTGAACATCACCCCGCAACGCCCAGACCAATTCCACGCTCTTGTCCGAAATATGGTGCTGCAGTTTTGCTGCCCAGGTACTCAGCGCCAGTCCACTGTCACGTTGATGCAATAGTGCTCGCTGGGTATCAGGCTGACGGTAACAAGCCTCAAGCGCTTGCCGATAGCGGTGCCGCAAGTCCAGATCAGCAACCAGCTCTTTGACAAACTCAAAGGTAAACCCAGGGTGACTGCTACCCCGAGGTAGCTCCACGCGGGCGTCAGATTCCGCAGTAATCAACGGCAGGCCATTCAACGCATATTCAAACAGCGACTTGCGATAAACGGGACTCAAATCGCCTGTCGGGGAAGACCATCGATCTTTCAAGATAATGAATACTTTTCGAGTGTCCACCCGGTAACCAAGATGCTGCCGAACATAGTCATCGACTTTCAGTAACGCATAGTCCTCGAGCGATTCCAGCCCCGCAAACAGGTGGCTTGCCGCTTGGGCACGGCCACGGTATTCACTGTCGAATACGTCATAGTCAGCCTTTTCATTATTACTGGCGTGCTTCAACCAGCGTGGCGTGTTCAAGGCTTGCAGGCGTTGCATGTGCGAGTGAACGCTTTGCCGCCGCGACTCGTCGAGGGGGGCGAAAGTCTGAGACGTGTTCACAGCGTTCAGAAATCCCGAAACACTTTCGCCACGGCTGCTCTCGATCAGGAAGTGAAGATCCTCCTGTTGCCTGACCCGCAATGCCTTGACCAGATTGCTTACCAAATCAGAGGTCGGGCTGTACTGAATCCCAATGTCCGAGGCCTCCGAAAACAGGTCGGCTTGTGACAGTAAAAGGTCTTCTAGCAAGTCGCTGCGGGCTCCTGGATCGGAGAATCGTTCGAGGAGCTTTTCGCTGAGCAATGAAAGCGAGCTGAATTTTTCTACGCCGTGCCTGGCGGAGAGTAAAAACACCGACCCAAACTGCTTGCCAGACTTGGCGTTTCGTCGGCCTGAGGCTTCAAGTTGATCACGAAAGTACTGTGCAACAAAGCAGGCGCATGACCCGGCATGACCAACGAAACACGGTGCAGGCCTTCAGCCAGTGGATCATCAATTATCCAGTCCAGCCGGCTTTTGTCCTGCTCGTCCAGATTGCCGCCAAGGTGGCTTATCTCCACCTCACTGAGACATGCAGTGCGCTGTAGAGAAGCCCAGAGCTTTTGACGCGTAATAAGCTGCCCCGCAGAATCCGGATCTTTTATACCCTGCGACCAGAACTCATCCAGCTCATTTAGATAGTGTTCAGACAGGCGCTCACGGGTGTAAGTTAATATTGCCTTGAGACCCTCATCGTCGATGTTCCTTGCCAGAAACGCTTCATCCACGGTGTCGTGGCGGGTATACAGCGCAACGAGATCACTGTGAGATACATCCATGCCGTCAATAAGCGTTTGAATCATCCCGTCCGTGAGAGAGATCGAACGCAACAACGTACCGTCCGTGGTTCGTTCATTGAGAAACAGGATGTCAGGGTTGTAATCGACCCCAGCCTTGAGCAGAGCTGCGCCTATGAGTGTTCGCGCCGCTTGACGCAAGCCTGGCAAAGAAGAAATTAATTCGGCTGCCTGGGCTGAGGCTTCACACAGTCGGCCCAGAGAAAAGGATATTTGCGAAGAGGACGAAACAGAACCCGAGGACGTGAAACGCGATGCGACAGAAAGATCATTCATGATAGAGCTCCAATAGAGCGGTCACGTCCAAGAGGCATCCAGCCAAATGAAAGAACACGTGAACCGCCGAAAACACGTTCATAAGACGCGTTCGATGGATCTATTTTGCGGTATCTATTGATGCCCCCGAGGACAGAAATTGACGGGAAACGCGAGTTAGCCTGACAGACGCTTTACCGGTGGCTGTAAGCAATCCCGTAGCGACCATTGCGTTTACTGCAACACTCCATATCTCGAACCACTCTTTTTCAGGGTCCAGCGAGTCACTATCATCCGGCCCACGTTGATTTTGAAGCTCCTGGATCTGCGTAATATTTAGCCGCTGCCCGTGCAGCGGCTTTTTTTCGCCACTACCTGATAGGCTTCAAAGCTTGTTGCTTGGGAATTTCACCTGCATCCTCCCGACGTTTGCGTGTAACGCTGTCGTAGCTGTCGCCCGTGGCACCGAAGTGCTGCAGGCACTTCAATACGTGTACGGCTCGCACATAATCAGGCATCAACAGCTTTGCGTATTTATCGCCTTTAAGAGACTTCGCCTTTATCTCATCAATCTGCGTAACGAAAAACTCCAGCACATTTATTTCTTCATCGGGGTTAGAGGGATTACCGTCTTTATCAAACTCCAGCGCAGCGCGACCTAACAAATCGGCAGTCAGATTATCAATCAAGCCAAATGAATAGAGTTGCTTGCCAACTTTATCGAGACCAGAGGAGCTGATACTTTCCGGATTAAAGCCTTTGAACATCGGTTTTAGCTTGCCTAACTCCATCTTTGTCGTGTTAAGCGCCGTACGATTTTCGCCGATCTCGTCAAGCATTCGACTGACTTCAGCGGCACGATGCCTGACGGCAGGTTGAGTGGGTAATGGTTTAAAAGTTACGGGTGGAAGTTCTGGAATATACCATCGGCTCATGATCATGCTCCTGCAATGAAAGTTCCTGTATCGAGGAGCATATCGGTGCCTGACACGCAGACTTTATAGGGGATGGACTGCAGATTTAAAATCCAGAGAAGTACTACATTTGAAGTGGAAAAGCCTTACACAGCATCAATATATTTCAGACAACTTATTAATAACATAGGAAATATCACCATTATAAGTTTTCATCCTGCTCCCCCATAACAGCGCCTGACGAACACATCCACCACTCTTGTCAAAAAGAATGCCCACTCGGAAATGGAAATACGTTTTCTGTAGGAGCTGCCGAAGGCTGCGAAACATTCATCCTGACACACCGCGATCGCAGCCTTCGGCAGCTCCTACAGGCGAGACAGCGCGGTGCCATCGACACCGGGGCAGCTCTCATCAAGCAACATGCAAACCGCTGGATTGAAATACATTTTCTGTAGGAGCGCGCTTGCCCGCGATTGTATTGGGTCAGGCAACGCATTTTCCGCTGACGCACCGCATCGTCCGAACGCTGCCCAGACCAAGCGCGCTCCTACAGGGCCCCGTTTGCTGGGCGACAGCGAGGTGTCAGGGGTACCGGACAACTCCTACGGATCCATCGCTCCGCAAGAGCGCCTTTCGCCACTCAATTAGCACCACTCACACTGCATACTTCTGCAAATGAGCCATCATTTCTTTAAGTGCTTCCATGTTGTCCTGCGGATGGACCGCTTCATTGAAGTCACTGATAACTTGCCATTGAGCTGCGACGTCTTCCGGGCTGAAGCCGGCACGGGGATCGAAGCCCGCACCAAGACTGCGTTCCCAGCGAACCTTGCCGATCCAGCCGCCACCCACTTCGAATAAACCTGCGGTGTCCTGACACGTTTCGCTGCCCAGATACACCACCAACGGGCTGACCAGTTCCGGCTTGAGCAGTTCGAACACGTCAGGCGGGAGCAGCCCTTCGGTCATGCGGGTTCCGCCGGTGGGAGCGATAGCGTTGACCAATATATTGTTTTTACGTCCCTCCAGCGCCAGGGTACGAGTCAACCCATAAAGGCCTAACTTGGCCATCGCATAATTGGACTGGCCAAAGTTGCCGTAAATACCGGAAGTGGATGAGGTGAAAATCACCCTGCCGTAATTCTGCTCACGCAGGTGCGGCCAGGCGGCATGGGTCACTTTGTAAGCGCCTTCCACATGAACCCGGTAAACCAGATCCCAGTCGGCGTCATCCATCTTCGCAAAGGACTTGTCGCGCAAGATACCGGCGTTGTTCACCAGCACATCAACACGTCCAAAATCGTCCAGAGCGTTCTGGACGATTTTGTCGCCGTCGGTCACCGAGTCATGGTTGGCGACAGCGATACCGCCCGCCTCACGAATTTCGGCTACAACGCGGTCGGCTGCCGAAGCATTGGCGCCCTCACCGTGCGCCGAACCGCCAAGGTCGTTGACCACCACACGCGCACCGTGACGGGCGAACAACAGAGCATGAGCACGGCCAAGGCCGCCGCCTGCCCCCGTGACAATGACGACCTTGTCTTCAAAATGAATGGCATGACTCATGATTGACTCCGGCAAAGGATTGCAAGAGACCAGTGTCATCCACCCATGCAGCAGTCACAATCAACACAATCGATGCTGAATAGTGCGCGATAACGGAGCGGGATAATTTAGAAGTCCCGCACGCAGTGTCAGGCGCGCAACCGCTCGATCAGCGTAGCCAGCCAAGGTTCGGCGTCGGTCTCCGGAGTGACGCTTTCACTGCCATCCAGACGCAGCATTTCCTGGACTTCATTCACACCCAGCTCGGCAAACAGCTCACGAATCAGCTCGCCCCCGCCACAGAAAGTGTCGCCATAGCTGGCGTCGCCCAACGCGATCACTGCGCCCGGCAGACCGCGCCAGGCAGCTGGCAATACGTCGCGAATCTGCGAATAAATAGCCTGAATATTATCGGGCAGCTCGCCCATACCGGTGGTCGATGTCACGCCCAGTAGCGCTTGCGGCTCAAAGGCCTGAAGCTCGGCCAGGGTCACGCGAGGGTTGTGCAAGACTTCAAAACCAGCGTCACGCAGGATCTTCCCGGCATGACGAGCGACTTCTTCAGCCGATCCGTAGACCGAACCGGAAATAATGGCGACTTTCATGAATCATCCTGTAGCAACGTAAAAAACGTTTGGCATTATGCCCCAAGTGGCCTCATGACCTAGAATGCGGACTTTGCTTCTTCGCTCCGGATACTTTTATGATCAACGCAAAACTGCTGCAGCTAGTAGTTGACGCCTCCAACGACGGTATCGTCGTCGCCGAGCAGGAAGGTGAGGACAATATCCTCATTTATGCCAACAAGGCATTCGAAACCCTGACGGGCTATGCCGTCGACGACATTCTGTATCAGGATTGCCGTTTCCTGCAGGGTGACGACCGCCATCAGGCGGCGCTGGACCATATTCGCGAAGCGTTGATCAACAAACAGCCGTGCCGCCAGATCGTGCGCAATTACCGCAAGGATGGCAGCCTGTTCTGGAATGAACTGTCGATCACGCCCGTGTTCAATGAAGCTGATCAGCTGACTTATTTCATCGGTATCCAGAAAAACGTCACGCAGCAGATCGAAGCCGAACAGCGAGTGCTGCAGCTGGAAGCGGAGCTGAAACTGGCACGCGAAGAAATAGATTCATTGAAAAGTTGACGAATGGATGTAACAAAACGTTGAATTAAAGGTCTGCTTCCTCAATAACGGGTTCCTTCGAGCTCCATCATGCCCCACGAAACGCTACTCACTCAGGCTGAGCTGGATTTCATCCAGAGCATGCAGCACAACCCCAAGCTGAACGTGCGCGATGCGACACGTAGCCTGACTGTGAACGGCGGAAGGCAAATTCAGGATTTGCTGACACGTCTGGCTGCTCATGAGCAAGTCACGATCCAGGCGCAGTTCGATAACCAGCAAATGACTTTCCCGCTGCACCTGGTGGAAGACGAATTTCACGCGCTGCATCTGGAACTGGGCGCACCGTCTATCTTCGAGGAAGGGCCACGCATCCGTCCATGGCGTCTGACGCTGCCGGAACCGGTAGCGCTGGAGACAGAGAAAGGCGCACAGACCGCGCTGTGGGTGCATGAGATTTCGTTCAAAGGCGTGCTACTGGAACACCGCAAGACCACGCGGCCTCCCAAGCTCTTCAACGCCTGGTTCGTTCCACCAGGGCACGCGCCGATTTCCATGCGAGGCGCTTTCGAGCGTCTTACCGAGTCAGGTCTGGCAGCTTACCGGTTGAGCGACCGGAACAAGGAAGACACTGAACGTCTGCGTCAGTACATCCTGCAACAGCATCGCAAGATGTACCCGACGATGCACCGCGGATAAGCATTACCCTCAGCTATCAAGACGCCCCTTCAGAAACAATTGCAGCCCACGCTGCATGGCGACCCCCTCGCTGCCGATGCAGGCAACCGGCGAGCCCTCCAGCTCTTCACGGGCAAGATCCGCCCCTTCGCCCGCCAACAGCAGCGGACAATCCAGTGCCAGCGAGAGACGCTTCAGACGACGAGAAAAGTCCGGGGCTGGCGGATGATTGCTGTAGAGCACCACGGCTACGGGCTCGACCTTGCCGCACACCAGCGTCAGTTCTTCCAGTGGCTGCCCGAGGGCCAGCACTTGAATGTCCAGATCCGGGCTGCCAATCAATAGCCCGGCAACCCACAGCTCCAGTTCCCGGCACTGCTCAGGCACGGCAGCGAGAATGACCTTGTGCGCAGCCGAGCCACGAGCGAACTGCAAGCGCTGCGATGTTCGTGCACGCAGGAAGTTGTCCAGAAACAGCCACTCACTGGCCTGACCGAACTGATCATGGTGCAGCAGCAACTCTCGCCAGACCGGCAGAAAAATGTCTTCGAACACCACCGTCAGCGGATAAGTCGAGAAGACCCGGCCGTAGAGTTGCTCAAGGCGCGCTTCATCAAACGTCCCTACTGCCTGTTTTATCTGCTGCTGCAATTGCGCCCAGTCACCGGGCAGAACATCGCTATCAAGTGCCGATGCCTGGAGCCGGACGTCATTGGTTTTCTCCAGAATCTTGCCGACTTTGCTCACCGCGACACCGCGCTCGATCCAGCCAAGAATGCTTCGCACTTCGTCGATATCGGCCTGTGAGTAAAGACGATGCCCGCTTTCTGTGCGAGTCGGCTGAATCAGACCATAGCGCCGCTCCCAGGCACGCAAGGTAACCGGGTTGATGCCCGTGATACGGGACACTTCGCGAATGGGGAAGAGTTCTTCTTGCTTTAGTCCGGAGCAAGGGTCCAGGCCAGTAGCGGATTCAGTCATGACGAGGATCGCTTGAAAACAATCGGCGCATTGTACGCCTGCACCGGGCTTATTTCGCAAAAACAGGGCCTGAGAAGGCTATTCGTCAGGGAATTACTGCCGCCCTATAGCTTATTCAAGGATTTCAGGAATAATCCTTGCTTGCTTGAACAACGAAGCTGACGCCGCCCACCACCCCGGAGCTGCGTCATGTGACTTCCTTACCCGGGAATCTCACTCGTTTATCGGAGATACATAATGTCTACCACTCCCGTCACCTTGCTGGTTGCACGCCGCGTTGCCCATGGCCGCTATCAGGAGCTGATCGCCTGGCTGCATGAAGGCGAAAGACTGGCCACCGACTTTCCCGGTTATCTGGGCTCAGGCGTGCTCGCGCCGCCACCCGGAGACGACGAATTCCAGATTATTTTCCGCTTTGCCGACGCTGAAACCATGCACGCCTGGGAGCATTCCGCCTCCCGAAGCTCCTGGTTGGTGCGTGGCAGCGGCCTGTTTGCACAACCTTCAGAGCATCGCGTCAGCGGGATCGACGGCTGGTTCGGCGCTGCTGGCCAACGCCCACCACGCTGGAAGCAGGCCGTAGCCATCTGGCTGGCATTCTTTCCGGTGTCGCTGCTGTTCAACTTCGTGCTCGGCCCGTTGCTCAATGACTGGCAATTGGTACCACGCATCATGATCAGCACAATGATCCTCACGCCGCTGATGGTCTTCTGGTTCATCCCGCTGTCGACCCATCTGCTGGCCGGCTGGCTGAATCCAACCGGGCCTGAGCAGCCAGCGCGATCGGAATCAGCAGCCAGCCGGTAACGAAGCGTTCGGCCTTGCAGCCACATTTCAATAGCAGGTGCCGATAGAGGTTTTCAGGGGCGGATGGGCCTTCTGCTTGCTCTCGTCTCTGACCTGTCCGGAGTAGAGCAAGCACCTTTAAACTTTGTTACAGTTACATCTTGTTTCTCTCTCATACTATCCGCGAGCGCAAGATGGTTTTTCCTCAAGCTCCGATCCTGATTACTGGTGCTAGCCAGCGCGTGGGGCTCGAGTTAGCAATCGAACTGGCCAAAGCGGGCCACTTCGTAGTCAACGCCAGCCGCAGCATTGCGCACACCCCTGAACACCCGAACATAGTCTCGTTTCAGACGGACCTGCTACTTGCAGAAGACCGGATGGCACTTGTCGGCTATCTGAAAGCCAATTACACCGCTCTTCGAGCCGTGATTCATAACGCGTCACTTTGGCTCGATGACGGCGTCGACAATCTGAACACCATGTTCAAGCTGCACATGGAAGCGCCCTATCACTTGAATCATGAGTTGGCCCCCCTGCTGACCATGAGCGAGAAGTCGGACATCATCCATATCTGCGATGAAACCTCATCGCGAGGCAGTAAAAGCCATATCGCCTACGCAGCGACGAAAGCTGCACTGCAGAACATGGTTCTGTCGTTCGCCGAAAAGCTCGCGCCTGATATCCGGGTCAACGCCGTCTTGCCGGGCCTGCTGATCCTCAAGGAAAACAGCGATGAGGCCTATCGCAGCCAGACACTTAAAAAAGCCTTGCTCGAGTTCGAACCCGGCTCCAGACCTTTGATCGATGCGGTGTTCTATCTGCTCAATACGCAATACAGCACTGGAAGCAGCGTGGTCGTTAATGGCGGCCGGCATCTCAAGAAAGGGATTTGAAAACGCGCTTCAAATCCCTCATGTTGGCGGGGCTATCATGCTTCGCCTCCCCCCATTGAAAGTGGCAGGAATGATATGACTGACCAACAACGCCTTGAACTCGAAGCAGCGGCCTTTCGCAGGCTCGTTGCGCATCTGGACAGCCGCAAGGATGTGCAGAATATCGATTTGATGAACCTGTCCGGCTTCTGCCGTAATTGCCTGTCCAAGTGGTACAAGGCAGCCGCCGACGAGAAACACATTGAGGTCAGCCTCGATGAGGCTCGCGAAGTGGTTTACGGCATGCCGTATAGCGAGTGGAAAGCCCAATACCAGAAAGAAGCCAGCGTCGAGCAGCAAGCGACGTTTGCCAAGGAAACCAAGCATGACTGATCTGAACACCCTGCGCGCCAGCCTCGACAGCGGCGAACATCTCTTCGCTGACACCCTGGCATTCATCGCCGCTGGCTATGATTACCAGCCACAGGCGTTTACCAACGGCGGCGTGGTAAACGCTGCTGGCCAGAACGAAGGCTCATGCAAGACATTGGGCCTGGCGCTGCTGGAAGGCCTGAGCGACGAACAGGCGCTATTGGCTTTTGGCGAACATTACCGTTCGGTTGTCGCTACGCCAGACGGCAGCGATCACGGCAATATCCGTGCACTGATCGCCAATGGGTTGGCAGGCGTGAAGTTCGCGGGCGAGCCGCTGACGCGCAAGGCTTGAGCCTGCAGGATCAAAAACAAGATAAGTATATGAATTGAAACGCTTTCCTGTAGGAGTGAGCTTGCTCGCGATAGCGGTAGATCTGTAGAGAAATGATCGTCTGACCTAACGCTATCGCGAGCAAGCTCACTCCTACAGAATTAAGTGTTTTCTCCACCGACAGCGCTGTATCAAGGAGATCGCGGGACCCCATGCGGGAGTTTCGCGTCAAAAAAAAACCGGCCTGGGCCGGTTTTTTTATTGCTGCTGAACAGCCGCTATCAGAACGAAGCGTTCGCCAGGCCGTCCAGATACCGCTCGGTATCCAGTGCAGCCATGCAGCCTGCGCCAGCCGAAGTGATTGCTTGACGGTAAACGTGGTCAGCCACGTCGCCTGCCGCAAACACACCCTCAACGCTTGTTGCAGTGGCATTGCCCTCACGGCCGCCCTGCACAACCATGTAACCGTCTTTCAATGCCAGTTGGCCTTCGAACAGTGAAGTGTTTGGCGTGTGGCCAATGGCGATAAACACACCATCCACTTTCAGCTCGGAGGTGCTGCCGTCGTTGTTCTTCAGACGTGCGCCAGTCACACCCATGTTATCGCCCAGCACTTCATCCAGTGTGGCGTTCAGCTTGAGCTCGATCTTGCCTTCGGCAACCCGGGCATGCAGCTTGTCGATCAGGATCTTCTCGGCGCGGAAAGTCTCGCGACGGTGAACCAGAGTCACTTTGCTGGCGATGTTAGCCAGATACAGCGCTTCCTCAACAGCAGTGTTGCCACCGCCCACTACCGCCACTTCACGGTTACGGTAGAAGAAACCGTCGCAGGTTGCGCAGGCCGAAACACCTTTGCCCATGAAGGCTTCTTCAGAAGGCAGGCCCAGGTAGCGAGCGCTCGCACCGGTAGCGATGATCAACGCGTCGCAGGTGTAGGTGCCGCTGTCGCCTTTCAGGCTGAACGGCTTGCCAGCCAGATCAACAGCATTGATGTGGTCGAAGACGATTTCAGTCTCGAAACGCTCAGCGTGTTCACGCATACGCTCCATCAACACCGGGCCGGTCAAACCATGCGGATCGCCAGGCCAGTTATCAACCTCGGTGGTGGTGGTCAACTGACCGCCAGCCTGCATGCCGGTGATCAGCAAAGGCTTGAGATTGGCACGCGCGGCATATACCGCAGCGCTGTAACCGGCAGGGCCAGAGCCGAGAATGATTACCCGGGAATGACGTACATCAGACATGACAGACTCCTATCGACCGACCATTGACGCCGTGGTCGTACCGGCTGGAATAAAAAGGATCGCCGATAAGCACTTGGGGAAGGCTCAGAAACACGGCAATCCTGGAAAAATTGAGGCTGCGACCGAAGCCGCAGCAACGTGTTACAGGCTAGTAGCGTTTTCGGCCAGGTAATCAGCAACGCCTTTTGCGTCAGCTTTCATGCCTTTTTGACCCGGACGCCAGCCCGCTGGGCAAACTTCGCCGTGTTCTTCGGTGAACTGCAGCGCTTCGACCAGACGGATCATGTCTTCAACGTCACGACCCAGTGGCAGGTTGTTCACCACCTGATGTTGAACAACGCCTTCACGGTCGATCAGGAACGAAGCACGCAGTGCTACGCCAGCATCATGCTCGATGCCGTAAGCGCGGGTGATCTCGTGCTTGACGTCAGCAACCATGGTGAACTCGACTTCGCCGATGCCGCCTTTCTCTACCGGGGTGCTGCGCCATGCGTAGTGAGTGAACTGCGAGTCGATGGAAACACCTACCACTTCAACACCCAGCTCGCGGAATTTAGCGATGCGGTTGTTATGGGCGATGATTTCCGAAGGGCAAACGAAGGTGAAATCCAGAGGCCAGAAAAACAGCACAACGTATTTGCCACGCAGCGAGGACAGTTTGAAGCTGTCAACGATGGAGCCGTCGCCCAGCACTGCTGCTGAATCGAAATCCGGTGCCTGTTTGTTTACCAGTACGCTCATGATGTCTCCTTGGAGGATCAAATTTGAAAGGGATAGGTTGAGAAATTGGTGGCCAGCCTATCGGGGCTGCAAAGATTAAGGAAATATCGTTTCACAATCCACCTCATAGGCAATCCCTATTCCGATAAGCCCTTGATTCAAGCCGGCAGGAAAATTTTACGCTCATGGGGTTGTTACTGCGATGTCGGCTGTCACCCAGATGCTTCGTTTCAGCAGGATCACCCCAGTCTCCATGGCTCCCGCTAAACATAGAACAGGTTCTATGTTTGCTGCGCGACAGCGTGGTGTCAGGGGCACCTGGGCGACTCCTACAAATCACTCATCTACTGCTCAGTGTCAGGGGCACGAGATGAACCCAGGTCGCTTTCACCCGCCACGTAAAGCCGGTAATGTCGGCGGGTTTTCCACCATTCGGAGGCTGCCATGCCTGCTCCCGCTCTCTCGGGCCCGCAATATCTGCGTGAAGGCCTGAAACTGGTGCTCAGCCCAGGCCTGCGTCTTTTTGTGCTGCTGCCGCTGACCATCAACTTGTTGCTGTTCGGTGGCCTTATCTATCTGGCCATGCATCAGTTCAGCATGTGGGTCGATACGCTCATGCCCGAACTGCCAGGCTGGCTGAGCTTCCTCAGCTATATTCTCTGGCCACTGTTCGTCGCCCTGGTGATATTCATGGTGTTCTTCACCTTCACCATGCTCGCCAACATCATTGCCGCACCATTCAACGGCTTCCTCTCGGAGAAGGTGGAAGTGGTCGTGCGCGGCACTGATGACTTTCCACCCTTCAGTTGGGGTGAACTGATTGCCATGGTGCCACGCACCTTCGGCCGGGAAATGCGCAAGCTGGGCTACTTCCTGCCTCGCGCCCTCGCCCTTTTCATTCTGTCGTTCATCCCCGTGGTCAACCTGATTGCCGCGCCATTGTGGCTGCTGTTCGGGGTCTGGATGATGGCGATCCAGTACATCGACTATCCGGCAGACAACCATAAGCTGGGCTGGAACGAAATGCTCGCCTGGCTGCGCGCCAAACGCTGGCAGAGCCTGAGCTTCGGCGGCATCGTTTATGTCGCGCTGCTGATCCCGGTAGTCAACATCCTGATGATGCCCGCGGCTGTCGCTGGCGCGACTTTATTCTGGGTCAGGGAACGAGGCGAAGAAGCGTTACTGACGCATAAATCCTGAAACTAATAAAAAGGCCCTTGATTGGGCCTTTTTATTATCGCCCCCAGAAGTCAAGCCCAACCAAACTTATCGGTAATTAATATAAAAAGAAACATCCCACACATCTATCCAACACTTCCTACAAACACCAAAAACGCCATTAAAACTTGACCGGCAAACCATTGCCTTTTAATGGCAAACGCCTGCCGACGCCCTACAAAACTCTTTCTGTAGGAAGTTTACGTAGGAGCATAATTCCGTTTTCCATCTCGCCCTTTTTCATTAGCTTTTATCACTGCTCTATTTCCTACACGAAAGAATCTGGCACTCCTGTTGCTAAGACAGTTATAAAACAAGGAGTGAGCAAAACATGGAAATCAAGGCAAATCCCGTCCACCCCAATGCTGCAACCGCGCCGAAGAAAAACCCACAGGAAGACTCCTCAGGGTTCGCGAAAATCCTGAATAACGTGACCCAATCAAAACCCGCTCAAAAAATCGAAGCACAGCCCGCCGCATTGTGCCGCCAGATCAAACCGCGTTCACACCTGCAACTGACCAGTCTCAACCCAGTAGGCACCCTGCACAAACCAAAGCCTGCGGCTCTGGAAACAATCGGCGAGTCGCGGATTTTACCGTTTGTTTTATCGACTACACGCTAGACATGCGGATCAGGAGCAGTAATGAACATCAACAATCCAGGATATATCGAACGGCGGCCTGTCTCTGACAGACTTAATGAAAGTATCAAACCAACCAACAGGTTTTCACAACGAAACAAACACAGTCTTGAAGAACCTCCATTCGCAAGAACACTTAAAGAAAAAACAGGCTCAGTGGAAACCCCGGTCTACGCCCGGAGCGTCTCAACAAAAACGGAATGCAATCGCTTAATGAATGAAATTTTGTCAAATCCTGAAGTCGCCGACATGCGGGTAAGGGATTACGCCCATGAATCACTCGGCGTAGTAGCCTACAGCATCGCGGAATACCCCATTCTCAGGCTTGTAACTACAGGAGAAATTTATACGCCAGAAGTACAAGCAGAATACGATAGCACTTGGAAAGAATGGCAATACGGCCGACTATCACTTTATGAAACTGAGCTTTCCAAAGGTACTCCAGCGGCGGAAATACTCAAAAAACTATGGCAGTACAATGACACGATGCCTGCTGATTTTCTAAAGCGTGCGGGCTGGTGACAGGACCATAAGAGACAGGGCTGAGATAATCATCAGCTAACGGTGGTGACATTTTTGAGCGGCTGCACCTCCCGGTCACAAATCCATCACCCCCCCGCCACATAACCGAAATCATTGCAGCCGACACTGGCTGTCATGAGCCAAATTCTTCACATCACGTTAATTACTGAAACCTTCGCCCCCGAGATCAATGGCGTTGCCAATACCCTGGGCCGTTTGTGCGATGGGCTGCGGCTGCGTGGGCACCGGGTCGAGCTGGTGCGGCCTCGTCAGTCTGGCGATGTCGGGCTGGCTGCAGATGATTTGATGCTGTGCCGCGGCTGGCCGATTCCGGGTTATCCGGGGCTGCAATGGGGGCAGTCGTCAATGCACAAGCTGTTGCGCCGTTGGCAGCGGCAGCGTCCGGATGTGCTGTATATCGCCACTGAGGGTCCGCTGGGGCTGTCGGCCTTGCGGGCGGCGCGACGTTTGGGAATTACCGTGATCAGCGGTTTCCACACCAACTTTGCCCAGTACACCCAGCAATACGGTATGGGCTTCATGAACCGCCTGCTGACTCATTACCTGCGCTGGTTTCACAATCGCTCCAAGATGACCCTGGTACCCAGTGTCAGTCAGAAAATAGCGCTTGAAAGACGGGGCTTCGAACGTATCGAGCTCTTGTCACGCGGGGTGGACAGCGCGCTGTTCCATCCTTCGAAACGCTCGCAGCCACTGCGCGAAAGCTGGGGGCTGAACACCGGTGATATCGCCGTATTGCATGTCGGAAGACTTGCGACCGAAAAAAACCTCTGCCTGCTCAAGTCCACCTTTGAAGCGCTGCGCAACAAATACCCGCAACGCCAGTTGAAACTGGTGATTGTCGGTGACGGCCCGCAACGCGCAGCGCTGCAACAGCAACTTCCGGAGGCTATTTTCTGCGGCACCCAGCGCGGAGAAACACTGGCTGAACACTACGCATCAGGGGATGTTTTTTTGTTCCCGAGCCTGACCGAGACCTTCGGTAACGTTGTGCTGGAGGCCCTGGCGTCGGGGCTGGGTGTCGTGGCTTATGACGAAGCCGCGGCAGGGCAGCATATTCGCCACGGCCATAATGGCGCGCTGGCCATGCCGGGCGACGAGGCCGCTTTCATTGATGCAGCCTGCTGGTTGCTGGAGGACAGCGAAACCTTGCGTCGCGTGCGCCTTAATGCGCGGCAACACGCCAGTCGCCAGGGTTGGGGAGCAATCATTGATCTGTTCGAGCGCAAAATGCTCAGTGCCTGCCCGACACCAGAACCGGCAAAGCCTGAACCGGTCCATGGTGCCGAGCTGAAGCTCAAACGCTAGACCAGCGTGGTCAGCGCGTCGCGACTGAAGGGCAGGATGTCCTGCTCGCGGCCTTCGCGGACTTTCACGGCCCAATCCGGATCCACCAGCAACGCACGTCCGACGGCGACCAGATCAAACTCTTCATCGCCAAGACGCTTGAGCAGGTTCTCCAGGCTGGCGGGCTGAGCGATCTTGTCGGTGTTGACCATGAACTGCAAGAACTCGCCATCCAGCCCGACACTGCCCACGGTAATGGTCGGTTTGCCGGTCAGTTTCCTCGTCCAGCCGGCCAGATTAAGGTCCGAGCCTTCGAACTCCGGCTCCCAGAAACGCCGCGTAGAGCAGTGGAAAATATCGATGCCAGCGTCAGACAATGGCTTTAGAAACTCATCAAGCGCCTCAGGCGTTTGCACGAGACGCGCGCTGTAATCCTGCTGCTTCCACTGTGAAAAACGAAAGATGATCGGGTAATCAGGGCCGACCGCGGCTCTGACGGCTTCAATCAATTCGATAGCGAAGCGCGATCTGTTGGCCAGGCTGCCGCCGTACTCGTCGTCACGTTGATTACTGCCCTCCCAAAAGAACTGATCCACCAGGTAGCCGTGGGCCCCATGGATCTCCACGCCGTCCATGCCGATGGTTTGAGCATCCTTGGCAGCCTGGGCAAATGCGGCGATGACTTCATCAATGTCCTGCTGGCTCATGCCATGCACGACGACCTGACCATCCTTGAGCTTTTCCATCGGACCGTAGGCCGGAACGCTGGCATCCGGCTCCGTTCCCAGACGGCGCACGGCACCCACATGCCACAGCTGCGGGACGATCTTGCCGCCCTCGGCATGAACCGCCTCGACCACTTTCTTCCAGCCAGCCAATGGCGCATCACCGAAGAACTGGGGCACATTCGGGTAACCGTTGGAGGCTTTGTGATTGACGGTGGTGCCTTCAGTGATGATCAGGCCGACACCTGCTGCAGCGCGGCGTCGGTAGTACTCGATCACTTTCGAATTGGGGACATGTCCGGGCGAGAAGGAGCGGGTCATTGGCGCCATGACCACCCGTGACGACAGCTCAAGGCTGCCCAGGTGGAAAGGTTTGAACAGGGCTTTGACCGGCATGCGAGGCTCCTTGGTGATCATTTCGAATCATCAAGGATAGGGCGCGGTTTCAGGCGGGTGACAGCACTATTGATTTGGGTGATCTGGATTGAGAAGCAACACGGAGGATGTAGGCAATTCAACTGTGCTGTAGGAGCGCACGGAGGTTAAGACGGCCGCGAAGCGGTGTATCAGGCAACCCCGCTATCGCTGCCTCGCTATGCTCGTAAGCGATTACAGGAGATGTGTGCCAAATGGAATGCTATCGCAGCCTTCGGCAGCTCTCATCAGACATGAAATAACTATCCGGACTGGACTGGAATGCTTTTCAACTGTAGGAGCGCGCTTGCCCGCGATTGCATCGGGTCAGGCAACACATTTTCGCTGACGCATCGCATCGACCCAGACCAAGCACGCTCCAGGGCCCCGTTTGCTGCGCGACAGCGCTCTGTCAGGGATACCGGGCGATCTCCTACAAGGATTAAATCAACTCAACGCTTTCTCAATCGCCAGAATCACAGCCGGATCATCCGGTGCTGTACGAGGAGAGAAACGCGCGAGCACTGCGCCATTCTTGCCCACCAGAAACTTTTCGAAATTCCAGGTGATGTCGCCTGGAAACTCTGCGCCTTCACCGGCCAGCAAGCGGTAAAGCTGGTGACGATGAGGATCATTCACCTCAAGCTTCTCGCCCAAAGGGAACGTCACGCCATAGTTGAGACTGCAGAACTCCTGGATTTCCTGCGCAGAACCTGGCTCCTGCCCGGCAAACTGGTTGCACGGCAGGCCCAGCACGCTGAAGCCCTGGTCCTTGTATTTCTGATAGAGATTCTCGAGCGCCGCGTACTGAGGCGTCAGCCCGCACTTTGAAGCGACATTGACGACCAGAACCACTCGCCCCTTGAAGGTCGCCAGCGACAACTCCTGACCATCCAGATCCTTCAATTTAATGTCGTGAAACGCACTCATGACCCACTCTCCCCTCAAATCCCGCGGACAAAAAAGGCGCCTGCCAGACTGCTTGAACCAAGTTGTTCGCGCAGAACCTGCCTGGGCGCCTTTTCAGCTACCTGAGCTTAGCAGCTCAAATCAATGGTGGTGACCACCTTCGCCATGCACGTGACCGTGGGCGATTTCTTCCTGGCTGGCATCACGAATATCAACGATCTTCACTTCGAAGTTCAAGCGCTGACCGGCCAACGGGTGGTTGCCGTCAACGGTAACGTCGTCGCCGTCCAGGTCGCGGATAGTCACGATCTGCATGCTGCCGTCCGGGCCGGAAGCGTGGAACTGCATGCCCACTTCCAGTTCGTCGACACCTTCGAACATGCTGCGGCTCAGGGTGCTGACCAGTTCGGCGGAGTATTCGCCGTAGGCGTCTTCCGGCTCGATAGCGACTTTCAGTTCGTCACCAACATTCTTGCCGTCCAGAGCCTTTTCCAGGCCAGGGATGATGTTACCTGCGCCTTGCAGGTAAACCAGCGGCGCGCCGCCAGCGGAACTGTCGATGACCTCACCAGCGTCATTGGTCAGGGTATAGTCAATGGAGACAGCCTTATTGGCGGCGATCGGCATGGGTCAAGACCTTTTGCTTAAGATTGAAGAACGAGCAAGTTTAACCAAGCCATCGCTCGAAAGCGAACGCAACACGGACAGACGCAGACAGACGGGCCCTATTGGATAACGCGACGGTTACAGATTTTCGGCAGGACGAAGAGGGCCATTGGGTGGTCATACTCTCGTGCGGACACACTCAGCACCTGCGTCATCAACCACCCTGGCAATCACGTGCCTGGGTACTTGATCCAAAACAACGGCTGCAAAAAATAGCTAAAGGCTTTCGCTGTGGCTGGTGTGCGCAGCCTACGGATAACGATAACCTTAGCCACCTCTGAGACGCTGCAATTCGACAGCGCCCTGTTTCCGGTCAGTTGGCTGTCCATCGCCGCCATGGCCCTTGTACTGCTCAAGCGAGAACCCTGAATGCAGACTTTCTTTATTGCCCCCACAGACTTTGGTGTGGGTCTGACATCCATCAGCCTTGGTCTGGTGCGCACCCTGGAGCGTGCCGGGCTGAAAGTCGGCTTCTTCAAACCCATCGCCCAGCCGCACCCCGGCGATCTGGGCCCGGAGCGCTCTACCGAGCTGGTCGCTCGCACTCATGGCCTCAATCCGCCACGACCACTGGCCTTGTCCCACGTAGAGCGGATGCTCGGCGATGGTCAGCTGGATGAGTTGCTGGAAGAAATCATCAGCCTCTATCAACAGGCCGCAGTCGGCAAAGACGTGTTGATCGTTGAAGGCATGGTGCCGACCCGACACGCTAGCTATGCGGCCCGGGTTAACCTGCACCTGGCCAAGAGTCTGGATGCCGATGTGATTCTGGTGTCCGCGCCGGAGAACGAAGTGCTGGCCGAACTCTCGGGCCGGGTCGAATTGCAGGCTCAACTATTCGGCGGCCCTAAAGACCCGAAAGTCCTGGGGGTGATTCTCAATAAAGTCCGCACCGATGAAAGCATGGAAGCCTTCGCCGCACGGCTCAAAGACCATTCGCCTTTGTTGCGCAGCGGTGACTTCCGGTTGCTGGGCTGCATTCCCTATCAGGCTGAACTGAACGCGCCGCGTACTCGTGATGTGGCCGAACTGCTCGGCGCGCAGGTTATCAATGCCGGCGATTACGATCAGCGGCGCATGTCGAAAATCATTATCTGCGCCCGCACCGTGCTCAATACCGTGCAGTTGCTCAAACCGGGCGTGCTGGTGGTAACGCCCGGTGATCGTGACGACATCATTCTTGCCGTCAGCCTTGCGGCCATGAACGGCGTGCCACTCGCAGGCTTGCTGCTGACCAGCGACACCGTGCCGGACCCACGCATCATGGAGCTGTGTCGCGGCGCCTTGCAGGCTGGCCTGCCGGTTCTGTCGGTCAGTACCGGTTCTTACGACACCGCCACCCAGCTCAATCAATTGAACAAGGAAATCCCTATTGATGACCGCGAGCGTGCCGAGATCATCACTGATTTCGTCGCCAGTCATCTGGACGCCAACTGGCTGCACCAACGCTGTGGGACCCCGCGAGAACTGCGCCTGTCCCCGGCGGTGTTCCGTTATCAATTGATCCAGCGCGCTCAGGCCGCCAACAAACGCATCGTGTTGCCGGAAGGCAGCGAGCCGCTGACCATTCAGGCCGCTGCGATCTGCCACGCACGCGGGATCGCCCGGTGCGTGCTACTCGCCAAGCCCGAAGAAGTCCATTCGGTAGCCAAGGCACAGGGCATCGAACTGCCGCCGGGCCTTGAGATTCTCGATCCGGATCTGATTCGCGAGCGTTACATCGCGCCCATGGTCGAGTTGCGTAAAAGCAAAAGCCTCAATGCGCCGATGGCTGAACAGCAGCTGGAAGACACGGTGGTGATCGGCACCATGATGTTGGCGCTGGACGAGGTCGACGGGCTGGTTTCCGGGGTCATCCACTCCACCGCCAATACCATTCGCCCAGCCTTGCAACTGATCAAGACCGCACCGGGCTGCACGCTGGTGTCATCGGTCTTTTTCATGCTGTTTCCGGATCAGGTACTGGTCTATGGCGACTGCATCATGAACCCGCACCCAAGCGCCAGCGAGCTGGCGGAAATTGCCCTGCAAAGTGCCGACTCCGCAGTGGCCTTCGGCATTACGCCCCGGGTCGCGATGATCAGTTACTCCAGCGGCAATTCGGCCAGTGGCGAAGAAGTGGAAAAGGTTCGTGAAGCGACCCAACTCGCCCAGGAAACGCAACGCGACCTGCTGATCGACGGGCCGCTGCAATATGATGCTGCCGCCAACGAGAACGTCGCCCGGCAACTGGCACCTGACAGCGCCGTAGCCGGTCGCGCCAATGTGTTCGTATTCCCCGATCTGAACACCGGCAATACCACCTACAAAGCCGTACAACGCAGCGCTGATTGCGTGAGCATCGGCCCTATGCTGCAAGGCCTGCGCAAGCCGGTAAACGATTTGCCACGTGGAGCACAGGTGGATGACATCGTCTATACCATCGCGTTGACCGCGATTCAGGCAGCCACTCTTTCCTGACACACTGCTGCGTCATACTTACACGATGCTGTCGCCTGCCAGGCGACAGCATCCGAATTCTCTTCTGGAGCCCTTCCGGTATGGATTTTCTGCCTGCCCCATTGCGCGGTTTCATCGCCTCGCTGCTGTTGGCGCTGAACACCATTGTTTGTTGTACGCCGCTGTTCGTCGTCGCCATCTTCAAGCTGTGCCTGCCCTTCCCTGCCGCTCAACGCGTGACGGACTGGCTGATGAGCCACATTCACGAAGCGTGGATCGCCAACAACAACCGCTGGATGAATCTGCTTGGGCATACCCGCTGGCATTTGAGCGGTCTGGAAGGCCTGGATTACGAACACTCGTATCTGGTCACTAGCAACCACCAGAGCTGGGTCGACATCATGGTGTTGCAGTACGTCTTGAACCGCCGGATTCGTCCGTTGAAGTTTTTCCTCAAACAAGAGTTGATCTGGGTGCCGGTCATAGGTCTGGCATGGTGGGCACTGGGTTTCCCGTTCATGAAGCGCTACTCCAAAGCGTATCTGGCGAAACACCCGGAGAAGCAAGGCAAGGACCTGGCGACCACACGCCGTACTTGCGCCAAATTCCGCAACAACCCGGTGGGTATTTTCAACTTCGCTGAAGGCACCCGTTTCACCAGCGGCAAACAGGCCGCGCAGTCATCACCGTTCCGCTACCTGCTCAAGCCCAAGGCAGGCGGAATCGCGTTTGTACTGGATGCGATGGGTGAACAGCTGGAGTCAATCATCAACGTCACGATTCATTACCCGCAGGGTCGGCCAGGTTACTGGGATCTGCTATGCGGCAATGTTCGCGAAGTGGTCGCGCATTTCGAAGAGATCAAGATTCCGCAGCACTTCATCGGCAAGAACTACGATCAGGACGGCGAATACCGCCTGGAATTCCAGCAGTGGATCAATAAGCTGTGGGAAGAGAAGGATCAACTGTTGGCCCGGCTGCATGCCGAATATCCGGGTAACGTAAGGCCGTGAAGCCCTGTAGGAGTGAGCTTGCTCGCGACAGCGGTCTGTCAGCTATATACCCAGTGACTGACAAACCGCTATCGCGAGCAAGCTCACTCCTACAGATCTAACGTATGCCCCGCGACAGCGCGGTGCCATTGGCACCGCAGCCCCTCGAATTACTGCTGATACTGCTCGTACTGCTGACCAGGAATCGGTTTGAGGTTGACCTCAACCCGACGGTTTTGAGCGCGGCCATTCACATCGGCGTTGCTGGCAATCGGCTGATCAGGACCTGCACCCCGCACCGACAGGCGGGCAGGATCAACGCCTTGAGACGTCAGATAGGTGCTCACGCTCTGCGCGCGTTGTTGGGACAGGTCCATATTGTGCTGACGCGAACCGGTACTGTCGGTGTAACCAACAATCTCGATGTTGTTCTGATTGAACTGTTTCAACGAACCGGCAAGGTTGTTCAGCGGTGAGTAGAAGCTGCTGGCGATAGCTGAGGAATCGGTCGCGAAGGTGATATTGCCCGGCATGATCAGCTTGATCTGATCGCCTTGACGCTGCACTTCGACGCCGGTGTTGGCCATGCTTTCGCGCAGCGCCTTTTCCTGTTTGTCAGCGTAGTAGCCGTAGCCGGCGGAAGCCGCACCCACTACCGCAGCACCAATCAAAGCCCCTTTGCCGCGATTATTGTGATCGATCGCTGCACCAGCCAAAGCCCCCGCCAGCGCACCCAGCCCGCCGTATTTGGCCGTTTTGCTGACACCGCCAGCGCTCTGCGCCTGGCCCTGATTGTCGTAAGGGTTTGGTGACGCACACCCGGAAAGCATAGCCACGGCAGTAGCGGCAATAATCAAACGACGCGAGGTAAACATGCAGATGCTCCTGAATTCTATGAACATCAAGTCCTCAGACTTGTGACGAAATTAGAGCATGGCAGCCCTGTTAAATTCCTTAACCCTGCCTGAACAGCGCTCAAGCCCGAACGAACGGATTATCACGCATTTCATCGCCCAGTCGGGTGTCAGGACCATGCCCTGTGACAACCGTAGCCTCTTCATCCAGTGTGTACAAACGCTGCTTGATGGAACGCACGATGGTCGGCTGGTCCCCGCCCCACAAATCCGTACGACCGATACCTCGACGAAATAAGGTGTCCCCGGCAATCAACAATCCTGCATCGGCAAACCAGAAGCTCATTGAGCCGGGCGTATGACCCGGTGTATGCAGCGCCACGCCACAGCCGCAAGTCAGTTCCTCATCATCGGCCAACCAACGGTCTGGCGGCGGCACCGGCGTATAAGGCACGCGAAAAACCTGACATTGCGTCTCAAGGTTGTCCCACAGGAACTGATCCTCTTTATGCAGGTGCAACGTCGCCCCGGTCTTCTCTTTCAAGAGCCCCGATGCCAGAAAATGATCGAGATGCGCATGGGTATGGATGATGCTCACGACCTTCAGATCCAGTGCTGCCAGGCGAGCCAGAATCAACTCATGGTTGCCACCCGGATCCACCACGATGGCTTTTCGGGTAATCGGATCGCCAATGATCGTGCAGTTGCACTGCAATGGGCCAACGGGGAATGTTTCTCGTATCAGCGTGGGCTTTGCCGCTTGCATAAGTGTTCCTGTGAATGTTTTTCCATAGCCATTTGCACTGGCTGAGATCACCGGTCTCTGCATCATAAAGCTGACCGCCCAAACAGCAAAATCCTCGCCAGTCAAACCACGAATGACCGCTCATCGGCCAGTTGATGGCTTATAGCCATAACCAGTAATGTTTTTGATACATATCCAGATACAAGCTGGATAGAATGTGCGCTTTTCTGGCGTCAGAAATCAGCAACCGCATTTGAGAGATGAGTTCCGGCTGGAATCACTCGATGTAGCGGTCACATTGGACAGACCGCGATTCATTCAGGAAGCAACAATGCCTACTCCAACGGGTTACACCATGAGCTATTCGGCCTATGCGAGCAGCAATTCTCAGCTCAATAGCTTGCTTTACGGCACCTCATGGAGTTGGAGCAGTGGGTTCACAGTCACCAATCTGACGTACAGCTTTTTCGAAGAGGGCACTTCGAAATACGCCCTCTCGTACAGCGCAAGTCAGGAATATCTAGACGCCTACGAGCTGGCCCCTGCACAGCAAACAGCAATCATCGACAGCCTCGCCAAGTGGTCCGCTGTATCCAATGTCAAATTCACCCAGGTGACTGACACCGATACCACTGTTGGCGATCTGCGTTTCGGTGGCTACGCCGGGATGGATGACAACACCGCGGCCTGGGCCTACCTCCCCGACAATACCCCTGTGGCGGGCGATGTATGGATAGGCCCCCAAACCAATGAACCTGCACCCGCTGAGGGCAGTTACGACTACATGACGTTCATGCATGAAATTGGTCATGCGCTGGGTCTCAAGCACCCATTCGAGCAGAGCTTTTACAACAGCACCACGTTGTCCCCGATGCTGGATGACGTGCGCTACACCATCATGAGCTACACCAACGGTTATTCTTACGAACCCACCACCCCCATGCTTTTAGACATCCTCGCCATCCAGAAGCTGTACGGGGCGAATGCACTCTGGGAAGCAGGCAACACAACCTACAGCTGGGGTGCCGATCAGTCAGTTTTCGAAACCATCTGGGACGGCGGCGGCGTCGATACCATCGACGCCAGCAATCAGGCCAGCAGCGTGTTCCTTAATCTCAATGAGGGCGAATTCAGCAATATTGGCAAAACCTTTTACGACTACCAGCAACAGAAATACATCAATGACGGCCTGGCCATCGCGTTCGGTGCAAAGATCGAAAACGCGACTGGCTCGGCCTTCAACGACACACTGGTTGGCAACGACCTGGCCAACGTACTTGATGGGCGCGCGGGTGCCGATTTCATGCTGGGCGGGGCGGGTAACGATACGTACATCGTCGACAACGTTGCCGATCTAGTGATTGAAACCAGTGTCCGGCCAAGCGAAATCGATACGGTCATCGCCTCGGTCAGCTACACCCTGGGTGCCAACCTGGAGAACCTGACCCTCACAGGTACTGCCAATCTGAGGGGTACTGGCAACACCCGTGACAATCTGCTGGTCGGTAATGATGGCGACAACAACCTCAATGGGGGCGCGGGCAGCGATGAACTGCGCGCAGGTGCAGGCAATGACGTGCTCGATGGTGGGGCAGGCATCGACAAACTGATTGGCGGAACCGGTGATGATACTTATATCGTCGACAACGTCAGCGACACGATCACAGAGCTGGACGGCGAAGGCTATGACGTCGTCAAAGCCTCGATCAGCTATACCCTCGCCGCCTTTGTCGAAGAAGGCCGACTGCAGGGCACCGAAGCTCTAAACCTGACGGGTAATAGCCAGGCCAACACCTTGATCGGCAACAACGGCGCCAACGTTCTCGACGGCAAAGCCGGTGCCGACAGCATGAGCGGTGGCCTGGGCAATGACACTTACATCGTGGATAACGTTGACGACGTGGTAGTTGAAACCAGCGCACTGCTCAGCGAAATCGATACCGTTCAGGCGTCGGTAAGCTACACCTTGGGTGCCAACCTGGAAGTGCTCACGCTCACCGGTCCTGACGCCATCAACGGCACGGGCAATACACTCAATAACCGGATCAACGGTAACGCTGTCGACAACACTCTCGACGGTGGTGCTGGTGCCGATATCATGACCGGCGGCCTCGGCAACGACACCTATGTGGTCGACAACACCCTCGACGTGATTGTTGAAACCAGCAACCTGATAACAGAAATCGACACAGTCAGAGCCTCCATAAACTGGACTCTGGGCGCCAATCTGGAAAACCTGACCCTCACCGGCAGCGCCAACCTGAGCGGCACCGGTAATGCGCTGAAAAATCTGCTGATCGGCAACGCAGGCAATAACGTTCTCAGCGGTGGCCTGGGTAATGATGAATTGCAAGGCGGTGCGGGCGATGATCGTCTCGATGGCGGTGCGGGCCTGGACGTGCTGATAGGCGGAACAGGCAACGATACGTACATCGTCGACAATGTTGCCGACCTCATCACCGAATTCGACGGCGAAGGCCGTGACTTGGTGCAAGCCTCGGTCAGCTACACCCTCAGCGATTTTGTCGAAGACGGACAAGCGCTGGGCACAGCAGCGATAAACCTCACCGGCAATGACGAAGCCAACACGCTGACCGGCAACAACGCCGCCAACATCCTTGATGGCAAGGCGGGAGCCGACACCTTGATCGGCGGACTGGGCAATGACACTTACATCGTGGATAACGTAGGCGACGTGGTCGTCGAAACCAGCGCACTGCTCAACGAGATCGATACCGTACAGGCCTCTATCAGCTACACGCTGGGCGCCAATGTCGAAAACCTGACCCTCACCGGCAGTGACAGCCTCGACGGCACCGGCAACGCACTGAACAACCGCATCACCGGTAACAGCGGCAACAACCGCCTCGATGGCGGTATAGGCATCGACACCCTGGTCGGCGGACTGGGCAATGACACCTATGTGGTAGACAACCTCCGTGACGTGGTCCTGGAGACCAGTACCCTGCCAGGCGAAATAGATACGGTTGAGTCGTCAATCAACTGGACCCTGGGCGCCAACCTGGAAAATCTGACCCTTACCGGAAGCGCCAACCTAAATGGCATCGGCAATGCCTTGGCTAACACCCTGACGGGTAATGATGGCGCCAACAGCCTGAGCGGCGCAGCGGGTGACGATATTCTGCGCGGCGGCGCGGGCAACGACCGTCTTGATGGCGGGCTTGGTATAGACACGCTGGTCGGTGGCACCGGGGATGATTTTTACATCGTCGATAACTCCGGCGACATCATCACCGAACTCGATAACGAAGGTTACGACGTGGTGCAGACCTCGGTCAGCTATACGCTCGGCAATTTCGTGGAAGAAGGCAGGTTACTCGGCAACGCTGCGCTAAGACTCACCGGCAATGACCAAGACAACCTGCTGCTTGGCAACGCATTGGCCAACACTCTTGAAGGCGGTGCAGGCGACGACACCCTTAACGGTGGCGCGGGCATCGATACCCTGATCGGTGGCACCGGCAACGATACGTACCTCGTCGATAACATCGGCGACAAGATTACCGAACTCGACGGCGAAGGCCACGACACCGTGCAAACCACGGTCAGCTACACCCTTAGCGATTTTGTTGAAGACGGTGTCTTGCTGGGCGCTGCGGCACTCAACCTGACCGGTAATAGCGAAGAGAACACCCTGACCGGTAATAACGCCGCCAATATCCTGGATGGCAAAGCGGGTGCCGACACCCTGATCGGTGGCCTGGGTAATGACACCTACATCGTCGACAACATCGGCGACGTGGTCGTCGAAACCAGCGCACTGCTCACGGAGATCGATACCGTACAGGCGTCCATCAGTTACGCTTTGGGCAACAACCTTGAGAACCTGACCCTCACCGGCAGTGACAGCCTCGACGGCACCGGCAACGCACTGAACAACCGCATTACCGGCAACAGCGGCAGCAACCGTCTGGACGGCGGCGCGGGCATCGACACCATGACCGGCGGCCTCGGTAACGACACCTACGTGGTCGATAACCTCAAAGACGTGATCGTGGAAACCACCACCCTGCCCGGCGAAATCGACACCGTCGAATCATCAGTCAACTGGGCTCTGGGTGCCAACCTGGAGAACCTGACCCTCACCGGCAGCGATAACCTCAACGGCACCGGCAACGCCCTGACCAACGTGTTGATTGGCAACGCCGGGAATAACATCCTCAACGGCGGTGCAGGCATCGACACTCTGAAAGGCGGCGATGGCAACGACACTTTCGTGCTCGACCAGTTTGCCGAACTGGCACTGCTCGAAGAGTTGAGCAATCAGGGCTCCGACACCCTGAACATCAGTTTCGCCGCCACAGCGATCAACAACACCGTGGACCTGAGCAATACCAACCTGCGTAACGTGGAAAATGTCACGCTGCTGGGTGCGGGCTTGTTCAGTGTGATCGGTAACGATCAGAACAACATCCTCGTCGGCAATGCCTTCGCCAACACCCTCAATGGCGGTGCAGACGACGACACTCTTAACGGTGGCGCGGGCGTTGATACCCTGATCGGCGGCACCGGCAACGATACGTACGTCGTCGATAACCTCGGCGACAAGATTACCGAACTCGACGGCGAAGGCCGTGACACCGTGCAAACCACGGTCAGCTACACCCTTAGCGATTTTGTAGAAGACGGTGTCTTGCTGGGCGCTGCGGCGATCAACCTGACTGGCAGCAATCAGGACAACACCCTCACCGGCAACAACGCCGCCAACATACTCGATGGCAAAACCGGTGCCGACACCTTGATCGGTGGGCTGGGCAACGACACCTACATCGTCGACAACATCGGCGATGTGGTCGTTGAAACCAGCGCACTGCTCAACGAGATCGATACCGTACAGGCATCTATCAGCTACACGCTGGGCGCTAATGTCGAAAACCTGACCCTCACCGGCAGTGCCAGCCTCGACGGCATTGGTAACGCACTGAACAACCGCATTACCGGTAACAGCGGCAGTAACCGTCTGGACGGTGGCCTTGGCATCGACACCTTGACCGGCGGCCTCGGTAACGACACCTACGTGGTCGACAACCTCAAGGACGTGGTCGTCGAAACAAGCACCCTGCCCACTGAAATCGACACTGTCGAGTCGTCGGTCAACTGGGCCCTGGGTGCCAACCTGGAAAACCTGACCCTCACCGGCAGCGATAACCTCAACGGCACTGGCAACGCTCTGGCCAACGTGTTGATCGGCAACGCCGGGAATAACGTCCTCAACGGCGGTGCAGGTATCGACACTCTGAAAGGCGGCGATGGCAACGACACTTTCGTGCTCGACCAGTTTGCCGAACTGGCACTGCTCGAAGAGTTGAGCAATCAGGGCTCCGACACCCTGAACATCAGTTTCGCCGCCACAGCGATCAACAACACTGTGGACCTGAGCAATACCAACCTGCGAAACGTGGAAAACGTCACGTTACTGGGTGCGGGGTTGTTCGGTGTGATCGGTAACGATCAGAACAACATCCTCGTCGGCAATGCCTTCGCCAACACCCTCAACGGCGGTGCAGGCGATGACACTCTTAACGGCGGCGCCGGGATCGACACGCTGATCGGTGGCACCGGCAACGATACGTACCTCGTCGATAACATCGGCGACAAGATTACCGAACTTGACGGCGAAGGCCACGACACCGTGCAAACCACGGTCAGCTACACACTAAGCGATTTTGTTGAAGACGGTGTCTTGCTGGGAGCTGCGGCGATCAACCTGACTGGCAGCAATCAGGACAACACCCTCACCGGCAACAACGCCGCCAATATCCTGGATGGCAAAGCCGGTGCCGACACCCTGATCGGTGGGCTGGGTAATGACACTTATATAGTCGACAACATCGGCGACGTAGTAGTTGAAAACAGCGCACTTGCAGCTGAAATCGACACCGTACAGGCATCTATCAGCTACACGCTGGGCGCTAATGTCGAAAACCTGACCCTCACCGGCAGCGACAGCCTCGAAGGCACCGGCAATGCACTGAACAACCGCATTACCGGCAACAGCGGTAGCAACCGTCTGGACGGCGGCGCGGGCATCGACACCATGACCGGCGGCCTCGGTAACGACACCTACGTGGTCGATAACCTCAAGGACGTGGTCGTTGAAACAAGCACCCTGCCCACTGAAATCGACACTGTCGAGTCGTCGGTCAACTGGGCCCTGGGTGCCAACCTGGAAAACCTGACCCTCACCGGCAGCGATAACCTCAACGGCACTGGCAACGCTCTTGCCAACGTCTTGATTGGCAACGCCGGGAATAACGTCCTCAACGGCGGTGCAGGTATCGACACTCTGAAAGGCGGCGATGGCAACGACACTTTCGTGCTCGACCAGTTTGCCGAACTGGCACTGCTCGAAGAGTTGAGCAATCAGGGCTCCGACACCCTGAACATCAGTTTCGCCGCCACAGCGATCAACAACACTGTGGACCTGAGCAATACCAACCTGCGAAACGTGGAAAACGTCACGTTACTGGGTGCGGGGTTGTTCGGTGTGATCGGTAACGATCAGAACAACATCCTCGTCGGCAATGCCTTCGCCAACACCCTCAACGGCGGTGCAGGCGATGACACTCTTAACGGCGGCGCCGGGATCGACACGCTGATCGGTGGCACCGGCAACGATACGTACCTCGTCGATAACATCGGCGACAAGATTACCGAACTTGACGGCGAAGGCCACGACACCGTGCAAACCACGGTCAGCTACACACTAAGCGATTTTGTTGAAGACGGTGTCTTGCTGGGAGCTGCGGCGATCAACCTGACTGGCAGCAATCAGGACAACACCCTCACCGGCAACAACGCCGCCAATATCCTGGATGGCAAAGCCGGTGCCGACACCCTGATCGGTGGGCTGGGTAATGACACTTATATAGTCGACAACATCGGCGACGTAGTAGTTGAAAACAGCGCACTTGCAGCTGAAATCGACACCGTACAGGCATCTATCAGCTACACGCTGGGCGCTAATGTCGAAAACCTGACCCTCACCGGCAGCGACAGCCTCGAAGGCACCGGCAATGCACTGAACAACCGCATTACCGGCAACAGCGGTAGCAACCGTCTGGACGGCGGCGCGGGCATCGACACCATGACCGGCGGCCTCGGTAACGACACCTACGTGGTCGATAACCTCAAGGACGTGGTCGTTGAAACAAGCACCCTGCCCACTGAAATCGACACTGTCGAGTCGTCGGTCAACTGGGCCCTGGGTGCCAACCTGGAAAACCTGACCCTCACCGGCAGCGATAACCTCAACGGCACTGGCAACGCTCTTGCCAACGTCTTGATTGGCAACGCCGGGAATAACGTCCTCAACGGCGGTGCAGGCATCGACACTCTGAAAGGCGGCGATGGCAACGACACTTTCGTGCTCGACCAGTTTGCCGAACTGGCACTGCTCGAAGAGTTGAGCAATCAGGGCTCCGACACCCTGAACATCAGCTTCGCCGCCACAGCGATCAACAACACCGTGGACCTGAGCAATACCAACCTGCGTAACGTGGAAAATGTCACGCTGCTGGGTGCGGGCTTGTTCAGTGTGATCGGTAACGATCAGAACAACATCCTTGTCGGCAATGCCTTCGCCAACACCCTCAATGGTGGTGCAGGCGATGACACCCTTAACGGCGGCGCCGGGATCGACACGCTGATCGGTGGCACTGGCAACGATACGTACCTCGTCGATAACATCGGCGACAAGATTACCGAGCTCGACGGTGAAGGCCGCGATACCGTGCAAACCACGGTCACCTATACCCTCAGCAATTTTGTCGAAGACGGACAGGCGCTAGGCGCGGCCGCCATCAACCTCACGGGTAATGACGAAGCCAACACACTCACCGGCAACAACGCCGCCAACGTTCTTGATGGTAAAGCGGGGGCCGACACCCTGATCGGTGGCCTGGGCAATGACACTTATATAGTCGACAACATCGGTGACGTGGTAGTTGAAACCAGCGCACTACTCACCGAGATCGACACCGTTCAGGCATCAATCAGCTACACGCTAGGCGCTAATGTCGAAAACCTGACCCTCACCGGCAGTGACAGCCTCGACGGCACCGGCAACGCACTGAACAACCGCATTACCGGCAACAGCGGTAGCAACCGTCTGGAGGGTGGCCTTGGCATCGACACCTTGACCGGCGGCTTGGGCAACGACACTTATGTGGTCGACAACCTCAAGGACGTGGTCGTCGAAACCAGCACCCTGGTCACTGAAATCGACACCGTCGAATCCTCGGTCAACTGGACTCTGGGCGCCAATCTGGAAAACCTGACCCTCACCGGCAGCGATAACCTGAACGGCACCGGCAACGCCCTGATCAACACCATGACCGGCAACTCGGGGAATAACATCCTCAACGGTGGCGCGGGCAACGACATGCTGGATGGAGGCGATGGCAACGATCATCTGATCGGCGGCCTGGGCACTGATACGCTCACGGGCGGATCAGGTGCAGACACATTCGTCTTCAATCTGTTGAGTGAGCTTGGATTGGGTGACAAACGTGACGCCATCACCGACTTCAACAGTGCTCAGGGGGACAAGATCGATCTGAGCAAACTGGACGCCAATGTCCTCTTGGGAGGTATCAACCCGTTTACCTTTATTGGTGCGGCAGAATTCACCGGCGCCGGGCAACTGCGTTTTGTCGATGAAGTGCTGTCAGGCAACATCAACGGCAACCTGAACAATGATTTTGAGATCCATCTGGTGGGCGTCACTGCCCTCGCGGCGAACGATTTCGTCTGATCCAGGCGCTCAGGAGCCCACACTGATCAATCCGGAGTAATCCTCAGGAACACGATACCCTCCTGAAAGTGAAAGCTCCGGATAGCACATTGATGAGTTGTGTATGAGTTACAGGATCGGAGCGTCGTCTAAACCTTAGCTCAACAGGCCAAGTTCCTGTGCCCGGGCTACGGCCTGGGTTCGGCGCTCGACCCTAAGTTTGCCATTGATGTGGCTGGCGTGGGTCTTGACGGTGTGCAGCGAAATAAAGAGCTGATCACTGATCTCCTGATTCGAGCAACCCTGGGCGATCAACTGCAGGACGCTTAACTCCCGTGCGCTCAGGGTGTCCCTGGCAGACAAGGTCTCAGTGCTTTCTTTGAGCTGGGTGCAGGCCAACATAGGCAGCCTTTCCAGGAGTGCATCGCGCACCGCACAAGGGGCGAACTGCAGCAGTTGCTCGCGTAACCAGCCAGGGTGATGCTCAATCAGCTCATGAAACGGCAACAACGCCCCGCCCGTTGCGGCGCGCAAACTCTGATCCAGTAAAGCGCGGGCCTTAGCCTCGTCGCCGGTGCCAATAAACAACAACATCTGCTGGATCAATGCCGTCAGGTTCAGAAGTTGACCATCGACGCTACGAGCATGAATCTCCAGTTGATTGAGGCGTTGCGCGCAAGCGTCGACCTTCCCCTGAACTCGCTCAAGTGCAGCGCACTGCAACTCGACATAATGCGGAAGTTGCGGATGGCACTCAGGTGAGGACGCTGGCGTATCGCCGCTGTAGGTCTGGGTCAACCGCAGCAACCAGGCTTCTGCCAGATCGAATCGGCCTTGCGCCAACCACAGCTCGCACTTGACCAGCGTGATCATCGCCAGATAGTAAATCGATGGCACATCCCAGATATGCATCAGCCGCTCAGCTTCGGAAAGCTCCGCAAATGCCTCGGCAAAACGCCCTTCTCGCCCCAACAACCCCGCAACCGCGCAATGGCCGATCAACACGCTGATGTCTCGACATGCCCGCGCTTCGGCAAGACCGGCCAGTAGCTGCACGCGTCCGGTCTCATCCTGCATGCGCAGGGTCAATAAATAACCTTCATAAAGCGTGAGTCGCGCACGAACGGCGTACAAGCGTTGCGCAGACAATCCCCTCAGACGGTGTAGCCCGTGGCGAACCTCATCAAGCGCACGCAAAATTTCACCCCGAGCCTGCAACGCACGGGCGCGATCATAATGGGCGAGGGCTTCGAACAGCGGATTGGCGACCCGCTGCGCCAGCTCAAGCGCGTCACGATTCAAGGCTCGAGCACGCCACAAGTCACCTTCGGCAATTGCCAGATTGGCCAGGGTCGACAAGCACATCAAGCGTTGGCCATAACGTTTGCGCGGCAGGCTGAGCAATGCCTCGCTGCAATAACGCTGAGTCTTTTCAGTATCACCTCGCCCGCGAGCAATGATCCCGCTCAGGGCCAGCCACTGCGCGAGCATTGATTCTTGCGCCGTGGCAGAAGGTGCCGGCAGAAAACGACTGAGATGTTCGGCCAATTCTTCGGCGGCATCAAGTTGACACGCCAGCCCCAGCGCCCAGGCGTACAACACAATCAGTCTCGGCGTACTGATCAGCAGGCTGTCGGGCAAATCCATCTTCCAGCGTAACAACATGCCGACGTTCTGCTCAGCCAGCAGTTGCTCTTCGGAAAGGTTCTGGACCAGATTGGCGGCGACGTCCAGGTGCCCGGCCCGCAGCGCCTGCTCGACAGCTTCATCCAATAAGCCCTGTTCGCTGAACCAGCGGCAGGCATTAAGGTGCAGACGGTTTTGTTGGGGGCCGTCCTGAGCCTTGGCGCGTAGCAAATCGGAAAACAGGTGGTGATAACGGTACCAACGACCGTGCTCATCCAGCGGTACCAGAAATACCTGATGCGCCTGCAAATAACCCAGCAATTGAGCGCTGTCATGGCTGTCCCTGACGGCGTCGCACAGCTCGACGCAAAAACGCTCCAGGCATGCAGTGTCATACAGAAAAGCCTGCACATCGTCGGGCAAGCTATCGATGACTTCTTCAAGCAAATAGTCGCGTATCAGCCCTTCACCGCCATGCAGCGCTTGTGACAACTCGTTATCAGTCCCCTCTCCAGATGCCGCCAGCAACCAGAAGCGCAGCCCGGCCACCCACCCCTCGCTGCGCTCGATGAGGCTCTGCAGCGCATCGGCCCCGAGCGAGTGGCTACGCGCACCCAACAGGGATAAAGATTCAGAATGCGTCAGACGCAAGTCGTGTTCGTTAAGCTCTACTAATTGCCGCGACAGCCGCAGACGCGCCAGATGCCACTCGGGGCGCTGGCGACTGGTGACCATGATGATCAATCCGGCAGGCAGGTGATTGAGGAAAAACTGCAGACAGCGATCCAGCACGGGCCCTTGGGCCAAATGGTAATCGTCCAGCACCAGCAATACTGGCTTGCCCAGCATCAGGTGCATCGACAGCTCATCAAGCAGACCATCGAGCCACTCTTCAAAAGCGAAGGGCTGATGACGCTGACGCATCTTCAATAAACCCAGGGCCTGAGCGCCCAGCTGTGGGAAGAACTGTTGCAGCGCTGCCAGCAAACGCTCCAGAAAACGCCCCGGATCGCTGTCACGCGGACTCAAACCCAACCATGCACTTTGCCAGTCCTCGGGTAGATTCTGGCAGAACTCGATAGCCACTGAGCTCTTGCCGAAACCGGCAGGCGCACTGATCAAGAGCAGCCGTCCGGATAAACCGGCAGCCAATCGTGTACAGAGACGGTTACGAGGTACGTAGCCGTCAGGCAAGGGTGGCCGGAAGAGTCGTCCTTCCAGCGCGGGGACCACGTTGCCTGCGAACGCTTGCAAACGGGACAAATCAGTCATGGCCGGCTCTTGATCGGCTAGGCGAATGCTCTGGAGACTAGCCGGTAAGTCAGCTGTTTTGAAGGTTGCGCAGGAAAAGACTGTAACAATTTCCCTACAATCATTGACTCGAATACACAGCCATAAAAAAGCCCCGGTGAAGGGGCTTCAGGTGCAAATGATCGGTGGGAGTTTGCCCGGTGTATGGACGCTGCGCTGTGGCACAGCAAATACCATCCCTGTAGGAGTGAGCTTGCTCGCGATAGCGTCAGGCCGGATGATAATTTCTCAACAGTTCGACCGCTATCGCGAGCAAGCTCACTCCTACAGGTCCAATATTGCGCTGTGCCAGAAAGAATACCTTCGCAGCCTTCAGCAGTTACTCGAAAAGATGGTAACTGAAGTTACCGAACACCCTCCTGACGCAACGCATTTGGTGTGAACTCACTGGTAGTCGCAGTAAAGCCGAAGTCGTAGGCCCTCTTCTCTTCGTTCTTCATGCCCAGCGCCAGATAGCGGCCCGATTGCAGGTCGTATATGGCTTCCAGGGCATACCACGGCACTTGCTTGTCGTAGTAGTTCTCGGCATGAGCTTCAGCAACACGCCACAGTTGACCACGACCGTCGTAGTGGTCAATGACCGCGGCTTGCCAGGTATCTTCATCAATGAAGAAATCACGCTTGGCGTAGATGTGACGCTGCCCTTCCTTCAGGGTTGCGGTGATGTGCCAGACGCGGCGCAACTCGTAGCGTGTCAGGTCCTGATTGATATGCCCTGCCTTGATGATGTCAGCGTACTTGAGCTTCGGATCGTCCAGTTTGTAGCTGTTGGCAGCGATGTACATTTCCTGCTTGCCGACCAGCTTCCAGTCATAGCGATCCGGTGCGCCGTTGAACATGTCCAGATTGTCGGATGTGCGCAAGCCATCAGCGGCGGTGCCCGGTCCGTCATAAGAAACCTGCGGAGCTCGGCGGACCCGACGTTGCCCTGCGTTATAGAGCCAGGCAGAACGCGGTTCGGCTACCTGATTGAGGGTTTCGTGGACCAGCAGCACGCTACCGGCCAGACGCGCTGGCGCAGTGACTTCCTGCTTGAAATAGAACAATACGTTGCCGGGATTCTTCGGATCGTAGTCCTTCATTTTGTCGCGGAATACAAACTGATCACTGAAATATACCAGGCTGTATGAACCGTTCGGCTGCGGCGTTGCCTGTGTCACCAGACGCTTCACGCTACCGCCACGATAACGCCCAATGTGGTTCCAGATGACTTCGGTAGCACTCTGAGGAATCGGGAACGGTACCGCTGTATCGAAGTTTTCCACACCATTGCCACCCCCTACGAGCTTGGCATTGGTGGCATTTCTCTTGATGGCAGCCGACACGTCATCCGGAACCGCCGCGCCGCGATGGGACGGGTAGACCGGCATTTTGAAGGTTTCCGGGTAACGTTTGAACATCGCATACTGGCCCGGCGCAAGGTTGGCCTTGTACTGCTCAACGTTAGCGGCGGTGATGGTGAACAGAGGTTTCTCGCTGGCATAGGGGTTGGCCAGGAAGCCTTTGCTGTCCACCGCCCCGGCATTCTTCGGCATCGGGCTCCAGGCAGGAATAGTGTTGCTGGCATTTCCGGCCTTTTCCGCGCCCATTGGCGTCAGCGTAGTGCCCAGCTTTGCAGCTTCGGATTCAGATACAGCAGCCATCACACCAGTCGCCAACAGCGACAAACCCAGCACACCGACCTGCAACAGATTTTTTGTTATTTTCATATTCATCGTCGTCCTGAAAATACCGGGCTCTTAGAAGTTCATGCCAAAGCTGAGCGACACAAAATCGCGATCATCAACCGTGGTGTACTTGCCATCAAAGAAGTTGGTGTACGCGAGAGCCGCTGTGTAAGTGTTCTGATACTCGGCATCCAGTCCCAGACTCACAGCTTTGCGGCCTTCCTCGAAGTTGCCGCCAGGCCCTGGCGAATAGCCTTTGACGTCATGAGACCAGGCGACGTTTGGACGCAGGTTTACTCCGGCAAATACGCTGTTGTAGTCCCAGATGGCGCGAGCGCGATAGCCCCAGGAGTTGGAGGTGGTGAAGCCGTCATCCTCGCAATAGCGGGTAAGGTTGTTTTGTGCTGCGCCAGTGAGCGTACCGGCGTTAAGTGAGGCGCAACGACCATTCGCCAGCGGCCCTGGCCCGTAACTTGGATCACGGCCATAACGAATTTTTGATGTGCTTTCCAGCCCACCGACGTGCGTCCAGCCAACTTCACCCACCAAAGTCAGACGCTCGGCGCCCATGACTTGGTCGAAGAACTGAGTGAATGTGGTCTGCAACTGAGTAATTTCTTTCCGGCGATAACCTTTTTGATCGGTATCGGCACTGCCCTGCAGCGGCGATACGGTAGGGTCCAGAGGGGTGATGCCCGAATACAGGATGTCCGTGGTGTTGATTTGCACCGGAGCATTTGGCCGGTAGCTGAGTTCTCCGCTCCATGCGGTGCCGGTAGGCAGCGTGGTGGAGAAGCTCAAGCCATAGAGATGAATGTCTTCGGGGTATTCGACGTAGTAGCTGGAGTTGGCAGCAACCACGAGCGGCATCAGTTGCTGGACCAGGCCAGGAACCCCGGCCAAAGGCCCAAGTGCAGCGATGAGCCTCGAAGGATCATATGCACCAGCCGGGGCGCCCCTCCCACTGAAAATGGGCGCACGGCTGTGGTAATTCATGAAGTAGGCACCAAACTCAGTGTCCAGAGGCTCGAAGTTATAGTGCATTGCAACGCCGAACTGCCCGCTATCGCGGGCATCGCGATCAGGGCCCCGTCGTACGACTGCACCTTCATCGGGGTTACCCCAGTTCACACCCTGTGAGGCCAATGCATTAAAGACCCCGGCACGCGGACCGGCGGGTAGACCTGCGTTTGCAAGCGAACTGTTCAGCCCGGCCTGACTGCGTAATACCGCAAGATTTCCGGAACATCCATCCGAAATCACATCCGGCTGCGAGAAGAACGTGCCGCAGTTATCGGTAACGGTCTGGTCCCACTCAAGCTGGTAGAAACCTTCTGCCGAGAGGTTCTCAGTGATGCTCTGCGACAGGTAAAACATGTTGACCGGAATCAGGCCTTCCTTGATTTCGGCGCCTGGACGACGGAACGCGGACACGTCGACCGGGTTGATGCTGTTGATGCCGCCCTGGATGAAAGTACTTTCACCCCAACTGACCACTTGCTTACCGAAACGCACCGAACCTGGCTCATCGCCGATGCTGTAGTTGTGATAAACGAAAGCGTCGAGAATCTGCCCACCGGAAGACTTGGCGCCTTCCTTGCGGTTGGAATCGCTGATGTCCTTGAACTCCCGGTTCTCATCTTTGAGTTCAAAGTCATACCAGTATTTGCCGCGCACAAACACGCCGGTGTCGCCGTACTTCAACTCAAGATCGTGAATGCCCTTGAAGATTTTCGAGAACGTTTCACCGCGTTTGAAGTTCAAGTGGCCGTCATCGGATGTCTGCGACAGACCATGCCCGCCGTTGTTCGAACCGATGAGATTCTTGTTGGCATTTTCGGTAGACCAACTGGCGCCCACGGAGAGCGAAGAGTCGAACTTGCCTTCGATTTCGCCGATGTTGAAGCTGACGCCGAAAGCAGGACCGGCGAGCGTAGAAGCGAGACTGACGGCCAAAGGCAGTTTTGCCCGGCGCCAGAACTGGTTTGCTGATGTCATCAACGCTACTCCATGTGTTTTTTATTGTTTTGGCAGTGGTACTGCTAAAAACGGGCAGCCGATCTTTCGAAAGACAGCCCAGCGCTCATCGGGTAACCCGGAAGGTTACAACGATTCGCCTTGTTATTGGTTTTTACGCAGCCCCTGTATCGACTATAGCCAGCCCAACGCACTGCTTGATCCCTCTAAAGTGTGATTTGTACCTTCAAACGCTCTGGGAAGCACTTGTCGGAGGATTCTTTATTGGCCTGCAAGCACTTGCCGATTCCTTGCTCTTGCAGGACCGGCGTTAGCCGGGAGGGCGGCATTGCTGACGGAAGAAATGTAGCGCCCCCATGTCCTCCCGGCTAAAGCCGGTCCTGCAGGATTGCGTAGAAGTTGTCAGAGCGTCGACAAAAAGGCGCTATTGGTACTCTGCCATTCGGCGATGTCCAGGCGCATTCGCTTCTTGTCGAGCTTGCCGACGCTGGTCTTGGGAATTTCAGTAACAACCGCAATCTGATGCGGGATTGCCCACTTGTTGATGTGCCCCAGTTCAACGAAAGGCTTGAGATGCTCTTTCAAATCCCTGGCCTCAACGCTATGCCCTTCACGCAATACCAGCAATGCAAAGGGTCGCTCCCCCCACTGCGGATCCGCGATGCCCACTACCGCGACTTCGCGAACCCCCGGATGGCGACTGCACAAATCCTCCAGCGCCAAAGATGAAATCCATTCACCACCGGTCTTGATCACATCCTTGATTCGGTCGCGGATGTCGATGACACCCATGCTGTCGAGCGTCGCCACATCACCTGTGTGCAACCAGCCGCCGGCCCACATCTCGGCGCCTTTCTGCGGCTCCCGGCAATAACCCTCACTCAACCAGGGCGCACGCAGCACCAACTCACCCATGGTTTCACCGTCAGCCGGGAGGAAATTGCCGTCTTCGTCAACGATTGCTGCGTCTACCAATACGCCAGGCACGCCGGCCTTGATGCGGTAGGTGATGCGCTCGTCTTCGCTACCCGCACGCAATTCGTCATTCAAATGAGCAACCGAAATCAGCGGGCCTGTTTCCGACATGCCATAAGCAGCCGTCAATTGAATACCCCGCGCTTTGGCCGCCTCATAGAGTGTCCGGTTCAGTGAGCTGCCGCCGATGATGATTTTCCAGCCAGCAAAGTCGACGCCCTGCGCGCTTTTCGCGTTGAGTACCATCTGCATGATGGTCGGCACGCAGTGGGAAAAAGTCACCTTCTCCTTGCGCCACAACTCGACCAGAAACTCCGGGTCGTAACGGCCAGGATAAACCTGCTTGACCCCCAGCATGGTCGCCGCATAAGGCATGCCCCAGGCGTGAACGTGAAACATTGGCGTGATAGGCATGTAAACGTCACCGGTATTCAGCAATCCCTCGATGCTGCCTAAACCGGTGGCAAGTCCCAAGGTATGCAGCACCAACTGACGATGGCTGAAGTACACGCCTTTGGGGTTGCCCGTAGTGCCGGTGGTGTAAAAAGTGGTGGCGACAGAGTTTTCGTCAAAGTCTTCGAATTCATACTGGTCGCTCGCCTGGGCCAGCAGCGTCTCGTACTCGCCGATCAGGTTCGGCAACTCGGCGGTCTTCTCGGGCAAGTCCGTCAGCAGCAGGGTTTTCTCGACCGTGGTCAGATGCCCGGCCATTGCTTGATACAGGCCGACGAACTCACTGTTGACCAGCACAAACTTATCGTCGGCGTGGTTCATGGTGTAGGCGATTTGATCAGGCGAGAGCCGCACGTTGATGGTGTGAACCACCGCACCAATCATCGGAATGGCGAACATGCACTCAAGGTAACGGTGGCTGTCCCAGTCCATTACAGCAACTGTATCTCCGGCTTTCACCCCCGCCGCGCTGAGTACGTTTGCCAGCCGACAGACGCGCTCAATCAACACTGGATAGGTGTAGCGGACTGAGTCGCGGTAGACAATTTCCCGGGTTTTTTCGTATCGACTGCCTGACATCAATAGCCGCTTGATCAACAGAGGATATTGGTAGGCACCGTCGGCTGGCGGAATAACGCGGGTCTGTAGCATAAGAGTTCCTTTTCAAAGTACACAGGCGTGGCTTGAAATATGGACTCTAGAGCGGTACCTCGCCAGTCAAATCAGCCGAAGGGATGATTTGCGACCCGGATACTGCCTGCTCCGATCTGTAAGAGGGACGGTATTTCTGACACCACGCTGTCTGGCAGCAAACATTGGATCTGTAGGAGCTGCCGAAGGCTGCGATGGCGGTGTGTCAGCATAAATGCCTCGCAGCCTTAGGCAGCTCCTACCGTTGTATCGCATAGGGCAAGAATTTGTATCAATGACTTTCAGTCAGCGCCAGCTTCACCCCCAACGCCACCAGCACACCGCCCATCGCCCGATCAAACCAGTGGCCCATGCGTGCAAAGCCTGCGCGTACGCGCTCCTGACTGAACAGCCGCGCGACCAGGCAGAACCAGAGGCCTGTTGCAACCGCCAGATAAACGCCATAACCGGCTTGTACCCACATCGGTGTGTGCGGGTTGATCACCACGGTAAACAACGAGAGGAAAAATAGCGTTGCCTTGGGGTTCAAGCCATTGGTGATGAACCCACTGGTGAATGCACCACGGGCCGTGCGCTCGCCTGCAACAACATTGACCGGCGCATCACCGGCGCTGGCAGGTTTGGCCCGGAGCGCTTTGATGCCGATGTACAGCAAATAAGCCGCAGCAGCCCACTTGAGGGCGTTGAACAATACGATGGACTGCGACACGATCAAGCCAATCCCAAGCAATGAATAGCCGACGTGCAGAAAGATCGCCGTACCCACACCCATGGCGGTATAGGTGCCGGCCTTGCGTCCATGGGCAACGCTTTCACGTACAACCACAGCAAAATCGGGGCCGGGGCTTGCGACAGCGAGCAAGTGAATCAAGGCAACGGTAAGAAACTCAGGCCAGTACATGGGGACACTCCGAAAAATAATCTGGCCAAAAGGCAAACTGGCCAGGAATGTAAGCAGACGTTTCGCTCTGGTAGGCTAGCCACATTAAGGCTTCGATACGTCCATTAACAGGTACAGCTGATGAACAATCACGTTAAGGCAGTTTTTCTCGATTACACGTCGTTGGATCTTGGCGATCTGGACTTCAGCGAGCTGCGTGAATGCTTCAGTGAACTGACGCTGCACGCCAGCACCAGCGCAGATGAGGTAATCGAGCGCCTGCAAGGCGCACAAGTGGCAATCAGTAACAAGATCGTGATCGATTCCAACACGTTCGCAGCATGCCCTGAGCTGAAGCTGGTACTGGTGACGGCCACCGGGACCAATAACATTGATCTTGTGGCGGCCCGTCATCACGGAGTTACCGTATGCAATTGCCATGGTTACGGCACGCCGTCAGTGGCGCAGCACACCTTGATGCTGCTGTTGGCCCTGGCGACCAGCCTGCCCGATTATCAGAAAGCGGTGCAGCAAGGCCTGTGGCAAAAGTCGAAACAGTTCTGCCTGCTGGACTTTCCCATCGTCGAACTGGAAGGCAAAACCCTGGGTTTGCTGGGGCATGGCGAACTGGGTAGCGCCGTCGCGAAACTGGCCGAAGCTTTTGGCATGCGCGTACTGCTGGGACAAATCCCTGGTCGCCCTGCCCGCCCGGATCGTTTACCGCTGGAAGAACTGTTGCCGCGGGTCGACGCGCTCACGCTGCACTGCCCGCTCAACGACGACACCCGCGACATGCTGGGGGCTCACGAGCTCAGCTTGCTCAAGCCTCACGCCTATGTGATCAATACCGCCCGCGGCGGACTGATCAACGAGCAGGCACTGGCTGATGCCCTGCGTGAGGGTCACCTGGGCGGCGCCGCCACCGACGTGCTCACGGTCGAACCGCCTACCGCGGATAATCCGCTGCTGTCAGGTGACATTCCCCGCCTGATCATCACGCCTCACAGTGCCTGGGGCGCTCATGAGGCACGGCAGCGGATCGTCAGTCAGGTGACTGAGAATGCGCTGGGGTTCTTCGCTGGCAAGCCGGTTCGGGTGGTGAGTTGATGTCACGATAAAGCCCTGCCATGTGGGAGTGATCGGGGTGGCGCTCCACTTCATTCGCGAATACGGTGCTTCAGCCGACGGGCATACATTGGATGCACCGGCCCTTTCGCGAATGAATTCGCTCCCACAGGTTTGTGTTTGCAGGCCAACATAGAATCTCCACAATTCTTAACAACTCCGACTGGCAACCCAAACTGTTAGACTCCGCGCTTTTTCGAGGAGCCCACCATGGACCCGCGCAGTGAAGTGTTACTCCGTCAGGCCGAATTGTTTCAGGGCTCCCTGCTGCTGGCGGGCCTGCCTGCAGACGATTTGCTGGGTCGCCTGCCAAACGCGCAGGGATGGTGCTGGCATGCGGGCGATCAAGCCGCGCTGGACGCTCGCTTCGAAGGTCGCAGCCATTTCGGAGTAACAGCCCCCGAGCAGCCATTCGAGGCCGCCGTAGTGTTTTTGCCCAAGGCGCGAGAACTGACCAACTACTTGCTCAATGCCCTCGCCTCGCGTCTGGCGGGACGTGAATTGTTTCTGGTCGGTGAAAAACGCAGCGGTATCGAAGCTGCGGCCAAACAGCTGAGTCCGTTTGGCCGAGCCCGCAAACTCGACAGCGCCCGCCATTGTCAGCTGTGGCAAGTCACCGTTGAAGATGCTCCGAAAGCGGCAACGCTGGAAAGCCTCGCCCAGCACTACGAAGTCGAAATGGAGGATGGCCCACTCAAGGTTGTCAGCCTGCCGGGCGTTTTCAGTCAGGGTCGACTGGATCGTGGCTCGGCATTGTTGCTGCAGAATATCGACAAGCTGCCCAGCGGCAATTTGCTCGACTTCGGCTGCGGCGCAGGCGTGCTGGGCGCTGCGGTAAAACGTCGCTACCCGCACAACAACGTGATCATGCTTGATGTGGACGCCTTCGCCACTGCCAGTACGCGTCTGACCCTTGCTGCAAACGGCCTTGAGGCCGAAGTCCTGACGGGCGATGGTATCGATGCAGCTCCCATGGGTTTGAGCACGATTCTGAGCAATCCGCCGTTCCACGTCGGGGTTCATACCGACTATAAAGCGACCGAGAATCTGCTGAGAAAAGCACGCCAACATCTGAAATCAGGCGGCGAACTGCGGCTAGTTGCCAATAGCTTCCTGAAGTACCAACCGATCATTGAGGAGCATTTTGGCGTGTGTGCGATCAAGGCTGAGGGCAACGGCTTCCGGATCTATCGTGCCAAGCGGGCTTGAAAATAAGCACTTGCCGAAAGCGAAAGCTGAAGGCAGAATCCGCTCCGTCCTAGGGGAGTAGTCTCCCACGAGCGCCATGCTCGTCCGGTACGCATCAACATACTTGGTCCTCAGACCATGGTGCGTACGACCCCGAATCCGCTCAGACGGATCGGTGGTTTGACAAGACCTATGACACGAACACCTTACCCGGGGCGGGGAGGCTGTACGTGTCATAGCCGTGTCGACCCGCCCCTTAGGAAAACCTGATGCTGGAATCCCTGTTGGTCCCCACCGCTGTTGTCGCGCTTGCCGAAATAGGTGACAAGACCCAACTTCTTGCCCTTATTCTGGCAGCTCGCTTTCGCAAGCCATGGCCAATCATCGCTGGCATCGTTGCCGCAACCCTGGCTAACCACGCCGCCGCCGGTGCCGTTGGCGCCTGGTTTGGCAGCTTCTTCTCCGACGCCACCCTGCACTGGATTCTCGCCGCGAGCTTCACGGCGACGGCGCTATGGACGCTGGTTCCAGACAAAATGGATGACGACGAGGCCAATACCGCACGCAAGTTTGGCCCGTTCATGACCACGCTAATCGCGTTCTTCATCGCCGAGATCGGCGACAAGACGCAAATCGCCACGGTCATGCTCGCCGCGCAATATTCCTACCTGTGGCTGGTCATTCTGGGTACGACGCTGGGTATGTTGCTGGCCAACGTGCCAGTGGTACTGGCAGGTAATTTCGCGGCCGAAAAACTCCCGCTGACCTTGATCCGCCGTCTGGCGGCTGGCGCCTTCTTCGTGCTCGCGCTGGTTGCGGTTTACAAGGCAATGCAGGTGAGTGGCTGGGTTTAGAAACTGCAAAGCGTTGTTCGTTGAACCCGTAGGACCGGCTTCAGCCGGGAGGACATTCTTCCAGATAACAATATGCAACGAGTGTACTGGCATCCTCCCGGCTAAAGCCGGTCCTACAGAAAGCGCTTCAACTCAGGATTTTGGGGCAGCGTTATACAACGGCATCACCTTGGGAATTGCGGCTTGCAACGAAGCAATACGGCTTTCCGAAGCCGGGTGAGTGCTCATGAATTCAGGTTGTGAACCGCCTGAGTTCTGGGTCATTTTCTGCCAAAGGGTGATAGCGGCATTCGGGTTGTAACCCGCACGGGCTGCCAGCTCCAGGCCGAGCAGATCTGCTTCATTTTCGTTACCGCGACTGTTAGGCAGCGTCAGACTGTAATTCACCACGGTATCGGCCAGCGCCATGCTGTCCTGCCCCAGGCCCAGAATGGCACCCGCCCCTTGCTTGGCCATCGCAACGCCGTAGGCCTTGGACATCGACTCGCGTCCATGCTCGCGCAGGGCGTGGGCGATTTCGTGGCCCATCACGGCCGCGATCTCATCGTCAGTCAGCTTCAACTTGTCGATCAGACCGGTGTAGAAAATGATCTTGCCGCCGGGTCCGCAGTTGGCATTCAACTCATCACTTTTGATCAGATTCACTTCCCACTGCCACTGCGCAGAATCCGGGCGCAACTTGGGTGCCTGACCGATCAGGCGGTCGGCAATGGCATGCACGCGCTTGGCATTGGCGCTGGTCGTGTCCAGCACGCCTTTGGTCGACGCCTCGCCAACGGTTTCTTTATAGGACTGGGCATACATCTGATTGACCTCATCGGTCGAGAGCATGCTGAACATGTATTGCTTGCGCTCTACACCGACCGAATCGCCACTGGTGGTATTCACGGCCTGACACCCGCCAAGCAGCAAGGCGGCACTCAAGGCACATAGAGCAAATTTCTGACGCATGATGGATCTCCCTTTGAACATGGCGCTCATCCTAGGCGGTGAACGACGGATGCGCCAGATGCTGGCTGACAGCGGCTTTGTCCGCGCGGACCCATTATGGTTCCCGCTTGCCTCATACCCGTAAACGACACATCGGCACGATCCACGCCATTTGTCGGACCGTTACTCATGAATCCAGAAATAAATGCCGATAGCGATAGATAGCGTTAAGCCATGCATGGAGCTCTCATGAAGTTCAAATCGATCCAGTCTTCCATCGCAGCGCTGGCGGGTGCGATTGTCCTTTCTGTCGTCGCCGCCCTGGTGCTCTACTCGGTTTTCGCTAACGAACGCACTCAGGAACTGATGGATGAGCGAACTCAGTCCCTCTTCGAACATGTCATGGAACAGCGTCTCAGCGCACTGGTTCAAACCCAGGCCAGCGAGATAAAACGCGAGCTGGAAGCGCCGTTGCTGATCACCGCAGGCCTGGCCCAAGTCAACGCATTGCTGGGCGTTACCGACAAAGCAGGCGAACCACAGCTGAAAGCCAGCCGTGAGCAACTGCTCAACATGCTGCGCCACACCGTAGAACAGAATCCGAAAGTGCTGGGTGCTTACATCGGCTGGGAGCCGAAAGCGCTAAATAATGATGATGCTGCCTACGTTGGCTCATCCACCACCGGCGCCGACCCGGCAACCGGTCGCTTCATGCCATGGTGGTATCGCAATACCGATGGATCGCTGGCCCTGGAAAAACTGGCCAGCCTGGAAGACACCAAATTGCTCTCCACCGGTGTGCGCGCCAGCGAGTACTACATGTGCTCGCGCGATACCAAAAAGCCCTGCGTCATTGACCCTGCGCCCTACAAAGTCGGTGACAAGATGGTGATGCTGTCCTCTTTCATTGAACCCATCATGGTCAACGGAACATTTCAAGGCATCGTCGGCGCGGACCTGTCGGTCAACTTCATCCAGGACATGCTGACTACCGCTGACAAAAAACTGTACGACGGCGCAGGTGAGATGGCATTGATCTCCACTGGCGGTTCGCTGGTGGCTTACACCAAAGACGCCAGCAAGCTGGGAGATAAAGCGACGACCATCCTTGATGCCAACGAAGTCGAGAACCTGAAGAAGATTGCTGCAGGCGAGGTGCTTTACGACATCGACCGGGACCACGGCCACATTGAGGTCTACATGCCCTTCAGTATCGGCACGACCGAGGCGCGCTGGACCTTGATGATTCAGGTGCCTCTTGAGGCCGTCATGACGGACGTGAAGAAGCTTCACGATGACCTGGAAGAGCAACGCAAAGACGACGTGTTCGGTATGGCCTTGGTCGGTCTTCTTATTGCTGCACTGGGACTGGTGGTGATTTGGCTGGTGTCCCGCGGTATCGCGAAACCGCTCAAACAAATGGTGCTGATGCTGGACGATATCGCCCAGGGCGAAGGCGATCTGACCCGCCGTCTGAAAAGTGACCGGGTGGATGAAGTCGGCCAGATCGCGATTCGCTTCAATACGTTCCTGAGCAAGCTGCAGGCCATGATCACTCAGGTGGTCGCCTCTGTGCAGAAGGTCAGCGACTCCTCGGAACACACTGCCGACATCGCCATACGCACCAATCAGGGCGTGCATAAGCAAATGTCGGAAATCGAACTGGTTGCCACCGCTGTTCACCAGATGACAGCCACCGCGCAGGACGTCGCCCGTAACGCTACCCAGGCGGCGCAAGCGGCGAGCCATGCCGACGGCGCTGCCAGCCAGGGGATGAAAATCGTACAGAACACCTCGAACTCCATCAGCGCCCTTGCGTCGGAGATCGGCCGCGCTGTAGGGGTGGTTCAGACACTCGCTGCCGACAGTGAAAACATCAACGCGATCCTGACTACCATTCGCGGCATTGCCGAGCAGACCAACCTGCTGGCTCTGAACGCCGCCATCGAAGCCGCGCGCGCAGGTGAGCAGGGTCGAGGCTTTGCCGTGGTTGCCGATGAAGTGCGCAATCTGGCGCAGAAGACGCAGCAGGCGACTCAGGAAATCCAGTCCATGATCCAGCAACTGCAAAACGGCACTCGCCAGGTGGTGCAGGTGATGGAGCAAAGCCAGGGCAAGACAGAAGAAAGTGTCGGCCATGCGGCTGAAGCCGCGCAGGCACTGGAAACCATCACCAAAGCGGTCTCGGTCATCAACGACATGAACACCCAGATCGCCAGCGCCGCCGAAGAGCAGAGCTCGGTCGCCGAGGACATCAACCGTAACGTGACAAACATTGGCGAGGTGGCCAACGAAGTTGCGAGCGGCGCGGACGAATCCAGCCAGGCCAGTGCGGAACTGACCAAACTGGCCGAGCAACAGCGGCGGTTAATCAACCAGTTCAAGGTGTAAGGGCCCGCGCGGCAAATGGCTTTAATCTTCCGGATTGAACCCAATCCTGTAACCTCGGTGAGCGCCCGCAAGTCCTGTGTTTGTTCCTGCAGCAACCATCACAACGGCGTCAAACACTCCGGCGCGTTTAACTTCGGGTCGTTGACAAGATTTGCCAACGGGCGCTCGCGCAGAGAGGTTTGCGGGGCGGCGAGCAAGGCTTGCAAGGTCGGCAGCGGCGTGTCGGCCGCCAGCCAGTCCTTCTGCCCTTGCGCGTCCAGAATCAACGGACGCCGCTGACTCGCGGCCAGTTGCGTAACCACCGCGACACTCAGGTACGTATGGCCCTGCACCGGATAAGCTTCCCAGATCGCTGCAAAAAACAGCGCTGAGCCCTCCCCCGGCGTCAACCAGAATGGGCGTTTGCGCGTCGTGCCGCGCCATTCATAAAAGCCATTGGCGGGCAGCAGGCAGCGGCGCAAGCGAAAGGCCTCGCGAAACATGGGTTGCTCGGCAATGGTTTCAGCACGGGCATGGGCCGGGGTTCGCGATAGATCAGTCAGCCAGGGTGGCGTCAGACCCCAACGCGCCCGGGCCAGTTCCAGATCGCCGTCAGTTCCAGCGATGGCGCGCAACATGAGCACCGAATCCGCTGGTGAGATATTCCATTGCGCCTGTTGGTCAACCGGAAAACCGGGCAAGGCCGCGAAAGCGGGCGTCCAACGAAACAGCGCATAACGTCCACACATGGGGCAACAAAACTCGTTTGGACGTGCCGAGCGGTGAAGAAAAGGCGCTTACGCCACTCAACACACCAGCACATCAGGGAAATTGTCCGGCTCATCACCGGGCTCGCCTCCAGAGAAGGGCAGCGCCGCATTGTACTCAGTGATCAACTGCCGCGCCCGCTCGACCTCATCGTTATCCACCAGCAGGCCCAATAGCCCGAGGGCCGGCAACTCGCCAAGGGCACCCAGCAAGTGCCCACCGGTCAGGTGCGCTTCAATTCCCTCGCTGGCGAGCATGCCTTGCAACAGCTCGCCTTCCATCAGATTTTCAGGCTCGTAGACTTTCTGCATCACTCGTTCTCGCTGCGAACATCCAGATTCCAGTCTTCACCATCGGTTTGCAGGTCGAATACGATGGGCCGACAGCATACCGGGCAATCCTCAATGTACTGCTGATCACCGCCGGACAGATCCAGCACGGCCTCAACAGGCTCACCGCAGTAAGGGCAGTCGTAACTCTGAATTTCCTGCATCGAGGTCTCCGGGTTCAGTTGTGCGTATAATCGCGCTCTTTGAAGGCTCCGATAGAGTCTGGACGCAATTTCCAGACCCGGCCTCCCCTATTTTTGTCACCCTTAACAAGAGAGCATGATGGGCGAATTTGATGCCATCCGACCTTACAACGACGCTGAAGTCTCAGCGGTACTTGAGCGTTTGCTCAGCGACAAAGAATTTCTATCGATCCTGACCCGCTTCCGCTTCCCTAAACTGGCGGGCGCTTTGGGCTGGGCATTACAACCGATCATTGCCCGCAAACTGCGCCGTCAGTTCGTTGGTATCAATTCGGTCGCTACTTTGCAGGACAAGGTCGAGTACTACGTCGATCACACCATTGAGCGCGCTACCGACGGTGTGACCTACACCGGTGTCGAGCAGTTCAAATCCGGCAGCGCCTATCTGTTTCTGGCCAACCACCGCGACATCGTGATGGACCCGGCCTTCGTCAATTACGCGGTTTACCACGCTGGCCTGCCAACACCGCGCATCGCGATTGGCGACAACCTGCTGCAAAAACCGTTTGTCAGCGACCTGATGCGCCTGAACAAAAGCTTCATCGTGCATCGCTCTATCGCCGGGCGTCGGGAAAAGATGGCGGCTTATCAGTTGTTATCGGCTTACATCAACCACTCGATTCGCAATGACTGCCAGTCGATCTGGATTGCCCAGGCCGAAGGCCGTGCCAAGGACGGTGATGACCGTACCGAGTCGGCGATCCTCAAGATGTTCCATATGAGCCGCAAGGACGAGCCGTTCGCCGAGGTGATCAAGTCACTGAACCTGACGCCAGTGTCGATCAGCTATGAGTACGATCCTTGCGACCAGGCCAAGGCCCGGGAGCTTTACATTCGCGCGACGACCGGCAGTTACACCAAAGTGCCGGGCGAAGATGATGTCAGCATCGCCTTGGGTATTACCGGCTATAAAGGCCGTGTCCACGTGAACTTCGCACCGCCCATTACCGAGCTGTTCGAAGACACCAAGGCGCTGGCGACGGAAATGGACCGGCAGATTCTCGGCGGATACCGCCTGTTCCCGGTGCATTACCTGGCGTATGCACAATGGGCCGATGCGGATTCGTCGCTCAACGTGCCATTGGCCAAGGATGTATTTGCCGCGCCGGAGCTGGCAAAGGCTCAGGAAGAATGGCAACGCCGTCTCGACGAGTGCCCGGCAGAGCATCGTCCTTACCTTATCCAGCAATACGCGACGCCGGTGCGCAATCAGTATCGCGTCAAGGCTGGTATCCCGCTCTGATCCTGCTGATGGTAAAAGGCGCTGATATTCAGCGCCTTTTTTATGCCCGAAACTTGTCAGACAATTTTCATTATCGTCATGTGAACGTAACCTGATCCGGGCACTGTATGGCTCCTTCGAGGAAGAACTTCGACCCAATGGAGCTTCACATGCTGCACGCCAAAAACCAGGACCGCCTTTATCTGATTGCCCCTAGCGATGAACAGGAAGCCCTGATCGATGCCTGGTCCTTCAATGTTCAGGATCGTCACTGGCTCGTGTATTGCGCCCTTGGTGGTCACCAGCACCACGACCTGCCAGACATGGATCTGCAGACGGGATTCAGCTTTCTGGATTTTTATCAGCAGGCGGCTTGAGCCTGAACGAAGATCATAGAAAGGAAAAACTCTAACTGCGGGAGCCGAGCTTGCTCGCGATAAGGCTGGACGCGGTTTACGTTAAATCGTGTACAGCTTTATCGCGAGCAAGCTCGGCTCCTACTGAAGACTGAGTTCAGACATGCAAAAAAAGCCCGGCATCTCGCGAGAGAGCCGGGCTTTTTTACAACAGCGCAGGTTTTACTGAGCCAGCGTGTTGCCGATGGTCTGATCCTGGAACAGACGCGTCAGGGCATCGCTCAACACGTCACTGACCAGACGGGTATTGGTTTCCTGATTCGGCGCCATGCCGAAACGCTGATCAAGCGAAGCGGCATAACGACCGGCGTAAGCGCGGCCATTGTTCTTCACTTCGGCACGGAATGTAGTGCTGATAGTCGCTTCAGTCACATACAGGCCTTCTTTCGGCGATTGGTACTTAAGATCCGCCAGAGTAATAGTCAGCTGTGGACCGCCGCCGTTAGGCGACGGGGTGAAGCCCAGCAACCGCACGGCAGCTTCTGCCTGAGCCTGCAACTTGGGCAAGACGTCAGCACTGGATACGCTAACGGCGCTGGTTTCCGGATACATACCACCGCGAGTACCCAGGGTCGGGCTTGGACGACCATCGACCACACGCACCATCACAGGCTGACCACGACCTACCGGCGCTAGCTGGGCGTTCAGCTTGGGCTGCGGGCTAAGTTGTTGCGGGCTGTGGGCACAGCCAACCAGAGTCAGACTCGTTACAGCAAGCAAACCAAACAAAATGCGACGCAGCATGCTCATCTCTCCAATGGGCCAGGCACTAAATGTGCCGCAGTATAGCGGCCTCCCAGCACCGCCAACCAGTGAAAATCGGACCGCGCCAGACATGCAATGGTTCAGCAACACCTACGTCACGATGGTGTCATGTGCGGTGTGCAGAATTGCGCCTAAACCAATCGGGAGCCGCCCCATGGACTTTATCTGGTCACTCTTCACTACTCGCCCCAAGTACCGCAACTACGCGCGCATCGATCAACGTGGCGTTTGCTGCGCTTTCAAGCAGTGCACCCAGCCACCAGCCGGTCAGGACTGGGTCGAAGTCACCGAGCAGAATTTGTCCTGGCTGAACAAGCCACTGCCCCTCAATGCCCGCATCACCCGCCGCGCCGGACAACCTGCAGCCCGCCAGTTGCGCATGGCCTGACTGCAAACCGAATAAAAGTCACTTAATACGATCAATTCCTGTCGTTTCATCGCTATAATCTTCCCCCGATTATAAGGACGTCTCCTGATCGGGCCTCGCAGCATGGCTAATCTCCGGATTAGCGCCTTCGTAATGCCCACAGAGAGCCGCCCACACAGGTCACGATTACGCAGATGCGCGTGTTGATCGGTGCTGACGGGGTCGAATATTTTGAATCCGTATCGCTCGCCAACACGCCGGAACGTACGTCTCTGACCTGCCGGTGCTGCCATCGCGCAGCCCTTTTGAGGTTGAGGTTCGCGTCTCCAAAAGAGCGCGGAAAAACGGGTTTCACTACTTCACAAGAGTGTGGCGAGCAAATGAACAGGTACGCGTTTGTAAATGCACCATTAGCATCTGACCCAGCCATTTTGAACAGGATCGATTGCTGCTGCGCAGCCTCCACGACTGGAGTCTGAAGCCTGTCCGCTACGGATTTGGTTGCACAACGGATGCCTTGACGATAGTCGAATGGCTGACCGGGCTGAAAAATGCGTTCATGCTGACTTGATGAATTCAAGCCCGTTTGGTGGCCTCCGTTGATGATGCGAAGAATTGCGAAGAATCGGACATGCAGATCCTGGCCAGGATTATCGGGACACAACTTTGAACAAAGTCCCGCTACCAGGCATCTGACCTCAGGATCGTATGCCGTCAATTTGGTGCTGCAGATTTTGGAGACGCGTTAATGGCGCATAACGAAGCAGTCGATGTGGTATTGGTTGGGGCGGGCATCATGAGTGCCACCCTCGCCGTGCTGCTCAAGGAGCTCGACCCCGGCCTCAAGCTGGAAGTCGTTGAGCTGATGGACTCTGGCGCTGCGGAGAGTTCCAACCCGTGGAATAACGCCGGTACCGGCCATGCGGGTCTGTGCGAACTCAATTACACCCCGCCGGCAGCTGATGGCTCCATCGACATCAAGAAAGCCGTGCAAATCAATACCCAGTTCGAGGTTTCCAAACAGTTCTGGGCTTACCTGACGCAAAAAGGCACCTTCGGCTCCTCGAAGAGCTTCATCAGTGCAGTGCCGCACCTGAGCTTCGTGCAGGGCGAGAAAGGCATCGCTTTCCTCAAGACCCGTTTTGAAGCCATGCGCACGCACCATGCGTTCTCGTCCATGGAGTACACCGAAGACAAGGCGACCCTGGCCGAGTGGATGCCGCTGATGATGCCCGGCCGCCCTGCCGATGAGCAGATCGCCGCAACGCGAGTCATGAACGGTACTGACGTCAACTTCGGCAACCTGACCAATCAACTGCTCAAGCACCTGAGCAGCGGTCCGGATGCACAGGTCAAGTACAGCAAGCGGGTCACCGGCCTGAGCCGCAAAGGCGCGGGCTGGAGCGTCAGCATCAAGGACGTGAACAGCGGCAGTACCCGTGATATCGACGCGAAATTCGTGTTCCTGGGCGCAGGTGGCGCGGCGTTGCCGTTGCTGCAGATGTCAGGCATCGAAGAAAGCAAAGGTTTCGGCGGCTTCCCGGTCAGCGGCCAGTGGCTGCGCTGCGACAATCCTGAAGTGGTCAAACACCACCAGGCCAAGGTATACAGCCAGGCAGCGGTTGGCTCGCCGCCAATGTCTGTGCCGCACCTGGACACCCGCGTCGTCGACGGCAAGAAATCCCTGCTGTTCGGACCTTACGCCGGTTTCACCACCAAATTCCTCAAACACGGCTCGTTCCTCGACCTGCCGCTGTCGGTACGTCTCGCCAACATCAAACCGATGCTGGCCGTGGCCCGCGACAACATGGACCTGACTAAATACCTGGTCAGCGAAGTCATGCAGTCCATGGAGCAGCGTCTTGAATCCCTGCGCCGCTTTTATCCCGAGGCGAAAGCCGAAGACTGGCGCCTGGAAATCGCAGGCCAGCGCGTGCAGATCATCAAGAAAGACCCCAAGAAAGGCGGCGTTCTGCAATTCGGTACCGAACTGGTCTCGGCCAAGGACGGTTCCCTTGCCGCACTGCTGGGTGCTTCGCCAGGGGCTTCGGTCACCGTTTCGATCATGCTGGACCTGATCGAGCGCTGCTTCCCGGAAAAAGCCCGCGGTGAGTGGGCAAGCAAACTGAATGAGATCTTCCCGGCCCGGGAAAAAGCTCTGGAAACCGACGCGCAGCTTTATGAGCGCGTGAGCACCCAGAACAACGAGCGCCTGGAACTGGTCGAGAAGCACAGCGAAGCACACAGCATCGCCTGATTCTGCCGGTAAAAAAGAAACGCCCCTCGGGGCGTTTTTTTTTACCGAAAAAAAACCTCAACCGCGAGCTTTTTCGATCAGCTCAATGTACTCGTCGGCGTTACGCTGGTCCTTGATCGTCGCAATGAAATCATTGCCGTGCTCGTCCTTGCCGTCCAGGTCGTAACCGGCTTCAAGGAAGAACACCAGAAAGCGCTCGAAATCATTGACCCGCAAACCGCGGTAAGCCTTGATCAGCTTGTGCAAGGATGGCGAAGTAGCGTCAACCGGTTCGAAGAGCAGGAACGCTTTAACCTGCTCGTCACCGATCTCATCACCAATCAACTGCTTTTTATCTTTACGCATTGCGTACTCCAACTGGATCGCTGACTTGTTAACCGGCGGGCAGTTTACCCCTCGCCCGGCAAAAGCCTCAACGAGTACGCACCGCACCGGTGTGCAGGTCGGCCCAGATGTGGCCGTTGGCATAGCTCAGGAACTGGCAGTAAAGCTTCTCGTTGCGCAGCAGATCCATCAGCGTTCGATATTGCGCGACCGGGTAATAGAGATTCAGCACCCGGCTCTTGTCATCAAAGACCGGTTTCTTCAGGCTTTTGCTCTCGCCATCGAAATGAATCAGCACCTCATTAATCGTAGCGCCCTTGTTCATTGGCTTGCCTTTGAGACGCAGCAGTACCGGGGCTGTTACGGGGATCGGTGTTTGATTGGACTGACGTTGATTACCCACCACGACCGAGTATTCGGTGATCTGCAGCAATTGCTGCTGCTCGGGCTCCCCTTCACGCAGATTCAGGTCGTCTGGCGGCAGGTATTGGGCGTGCATGGGTTCAGCTGAAACAGGCGCTGCAACTGGCAGGCAGCACAACAGCGCGAGTGTTGCGCTACGGATCAAAAGCTTCATTTCGACTTCCCGCAAGGACAGGGCTGGCACTTTAGCATGCGGAAAGTCTGATCTCCGCGGGCAGGAGATCCTGTGGGAGCGAATTCATTCGCGAATGCGTTATCAAAGCCGGCCACTGTGCGTTGAATGTACCGGCCTCTTCGCGAATGAATTCGCTCCCACAAAAACACGTCCGCTATTACATCCCTTTAACCGCATAAATCCCGGCAGCATTGCGCCAGTAACCCTTGTAATCCATGCCATAACCGAAGATGTAACGGTCAATGCATGGCAAGCCTACGAAATCGGCTTTCAGGTCAGGACGCGCTTTGCGGTCATGGTCTTTGTCGATCAAAACGGCGGTGTGCACCGCTCGGGCACCGGCATGTTTGCAGAAGTCGATGATCGCGCCCAAGGTGTGACCTTCGTCGAGGATGTCGTCGATGATCAGCACGTCGCGGTCGATGAACGAAACTTCGGGCTTGGCCTTCCAGAACAGATCGCCGCCGCTGGTTTCATTGCGGTAGCGGGTAGCGTGCAGGTAGGACGCTTCCAGCGGGAAGTTCAGGTGCGTCAGCAGCTTGCCGGAGAAAATCAGGCCGCCATTCATCACGCAGAATACGACCGGATTGCGGTCAGCTAGCTCGGCATTGATATGCGCACCGACGCGAGCAATGGCCGCCTCGACTTCAGCTTCTGTGTACAGGCAGTCGGCTTCGCGCATGATTTGACGGATATGCTCGAGATCAGCGGACATGACGCTCTCCTGGGGGGCAGTGTAAGAAAAGCGGGCAAAGGTACGCATCCGCTCCAGTCAGGGCAAGCAATTCTGGACTAACGTGTCAGGAATTGTCTGAAAACACCGCAAGGCACGTAGGACAGTAACAGCTGAATAGATTAACCTAGGCCGTTTTTTTGCCCACGCCGGAGCTTTTTCCTATGCCTATTCGTGAGATCCGCCATCCGCTGATCCGCCACAAGCTCGGCCTGATGCGCCGCGCCGATATCAGCACCAAGAACTTCCGTGAGCTGGCTCAGGAAGTCGGTGCCCTGCTCACCTATGAAGCCACCTCCGATCTGCCGCTGGAGACCTACGATATCCAGGGTTGGGCCGGTACTGTCCCGGTCGAGAAGATCGCGGGCAAGAAGATCACCGTAGTGCCGATTCTGCGTGCTGGCATCGGTATGCTCGACGGCGTGCTCAGCCTGATTCCGGGCGCCAAAGTCAGCGCCGTGGGTGTCGCACGCAACGAGGAAACCCTCGAAGCCCATACTTATCTGGAGAAACTGGTTCCGGAAATCGACGAACGTCTGGCCATGATCATTGACCCGATGCTCGCTACCGGCGGATCGATGGTTGCCACGATCAACCTGTTGAAAAAAGCCGGCTGCAAGGAAATCCGTGCGATGGTGCTGGTTGCTGCGCCGGAAGGTATTGCAGTGGTTGAAGCCGCTCACCCGGACGTCATGATCTACACCGCCTCCATTGACGAACGACTCAATGAACACGGCTACATCATCCCGGGCCTTGGCGATGCCGGTGACAAGATTTTCGGCACCAAGCAAAAGGACGCGTGATGAGGCAGGACGAGTTCAACGATCCACTGTGGCGCACCGTGCTGTCCGGTGCGCAGATGCTCTTCGTGGCATTCGGCGCGCTGGTATTGATGCCGCTGATCACAGGGCTGGATCCTAACGTCGCGTTGTTCACCGCTGGACTGGGTACATTGCTGTTTCAAATCGTCACTGGCCGTCAGGTGCCAGTGTTCCTGGCGTCGAGCTTCGCGTTCATCACCCCTATTATTCTTGCCAAAGGCCAGTTCGGTCTTGCGGCAACCATGGGTGGGGTCATGGCGGCAGGTTTCGTTTATACCTTCCTCGGCCTGGCCGTGAAGATCAAAGGCACTGGCTTCATTGACCGACTGCTGCCGCCGGTGGTTATCGGTCCGGTGATCATCTCCATCGGCCTGGCGATGGCACCGATTGCCGCGAATATGGCCATGGGTAAAAGTGGCGACGGCGCCGAGTTGATCCCGTACAGCACGGCGATGCTGATCTCGATGCCTGCGCTGCTGACCACGTTGATCGTGGCCGTGTTCGGCAAGGGCATTTTCCGTCTGGTGCCGATTATCTCCGGCGTACTGGTGGGCTTTGCCCTGTCGTTCTACTTTGGCGTCGTCGACACAGCAAAGATCGCCGGCGCGCCATGGCTGGCGTTGCCTGCGTTCACCGCTCCGGAGTTCAACTGGCAGGCGATTCTGTTCATCGTCCCTGTGGCGCTGGCGCCCGCCATTGAGCACATCGGCGGTGTGATCGCAGTGGGCAGCGTGACGGGCCGTGATTACCTGAAGAAGCCTGGCCTGCATCGCACGCTGTTCGGGGACGGCATTGCTACCACCGCGGCGGGCCTGTTTGGCGGCCCACCCAACACCACCTACGCCGAAGTCACGGGCGCAGTGATGCTGACCAAGAACTACAACCCGAAGATCATGACCTGGGCGGCTGTGTTTGCGATCACTCTGGCATTCATCGGCAAGTTCGGTGCGCTGCTGCAAAGCATTCCGGTGCCGGTGATGGGCGGGATTCTCTGCCTGCTGTTCGGTTCGATTGCGGCGGTGGGCATGAACACCCTGATACGCCACAAGGTCGACCTGGCCGAAGCCCGCAACCTGGTGATCGTATCGGTGACGCTGGTGTTTGGTATCGGCGGCGTGTTGATCGGAACGGGCAACGGCCCGGACGATTTCGGCCTGAAGGGTATTGCCCTCTGTGCGGTAACAGCTATCGCGCTGAACCTGCTGTTGCCGGGCAATGACGGGTGGAAGAACAAGCATCTGGATGATCAGTTGCCATAACGATCCGGTTACCTGCGGGATGTGGTCAGGTGGGAGCGAATTCATTCGCGAGTGCGGCAGAACAGACGATAGAAATATGTCGAATGTACCGGCCTCTTCGCGAATGAATTCGCTCCCACAATTGGGCACCGCATTTCAGGTCCCGAAATCCTCTTACAACATCAATGGCGCCCGCTCGCACAGTTTGTTCAATGCCGCGGCCCAGTTCGGGTCATCGTTCAGGCACGGTATCAAGGTCAACTCCTCTCCCCCGGCAGCCTTGAACTGCTCCGCACCGCGATCACCGATTTCTTCCAGCGTTTCGATGCAGTCCGCAACAAATGCCGGGCACATCACCAGCAACTTCTTCACGCCCTGAGCAGCCAGTTCTTCCAGCCGCGCCTCGGTGTAAGGTTCGATCCACTTGGCCCGGCCCAGTCGCGACTGGAACGACACCGACCACTTGCCATCGGCAATGCCCATCTGCTTCGCAAACACGGCTGCCGAACGCAGACATTGTGCGCGATAGCAGGTAGCAAGTACTTCTGGTGAAGCGTTCTTGCAGCAGTCGGCATCCTTGAAGCAGTGATTGCCGGTTGGATCAAGTTTGGTCAGGTGTCGCTCGGGCAAACCGTGGAAGCTCAGCAGCAGGTGATCATGGGGCTGCTCAAGATGAGGTTTTACGCTTGCAACCAAAGCGTCGATATATTCCGGCTGATCATAAAACGCCTGCAGTACAGAGAACTTCACGTTCAGTGACTTGGCCTTCACAACCCGTTTGGCCTCCTCGATCACCGTAGTCACCGTACTGTCGGCAAACTGCGGGTAAAGCGGAGCCAGGGTGATTTTGCTGATGCCCTGAGCTGCCAATCGGGTCAGCACGGTTTCAATGGACGGCTCACCGTAACGCATGGCCAGCTCAACCGGGCCTTGTGTCCATTCTTTAGTCATGGTCTGGTGCAAACGCTTGCTCAGTACCACCAGCGGTGAGCCTTCGTCCCACCAGATAGAGGCATAGGCATGGGCGGACTGCTCAGGTCGCTTGATCAGAATCAGCGACACCAGCAGCCGACGAACCGGCCACGGCAAATCAATGACGTAGGGGTCCATCAGGAACTGGTTGAGATAACGGCGAACATCAGCCACAGACGTGGAGGCTGGTGAACCCAGATTGACCAGCAACAGCGCGTGATCGGTCATGCAACATCCTATTTCAGTGGCGGCCGAGGAAATCGTCCAGGGCGGCGTGCAGTTCAGTAAATTTGAATGTGAAACCGGCTTCTTCCAGTCGGGCAGGTCGAGCGCGTTGACCGCCCAATAGCAAAACAGACAATTCGCCTAACAGGATTTTCAAGGCCAGTGCAGGCAACGGCATGAAAGCAGGACGGTGCAGGACACCGGCAAGTGTTTTGGCAAACTCATGATTGCGGACCGGGTGGGGAGCGCAAAGATTATAGGGGCCCTGCGCGTCACTCTTGTGCAACAGAAAATCAATCGCGGCGATTTGGTCTTTGATGTGTATCCACGGCATCCACTGCCGACCGTTGCCGATGGGCCCGCCCATGCCGAATTTGAAGGGCGGCAGCAGCCGCTGCAACATACCGCCATCACTGGAGAGCACAAGGCCGGTCCGAATGATCACCACTCGCACGCCCAGGGCCTCGGCTCGCTGCGCGGTTTCCTCCCAGGCGTCGCACAGATGACTGGCGAAATCTTCTTTCACCGGCAGAGAAGTTTCGTCCAGCTCACGCTCGCCACCGTCGCCGTACCAACCCACTGCCGAGCCACTGATCAGCAGCTGTGGCTTCTGCGAACGTTGCTCCATCCAGCTCAGCAATTGCTCGGTCAAACCAATACGGCTGTCCCACAATTGGGTTCTGCGCTTGCGCGTCCAGGGCCGGTCAGCAATGGGCGCGCCTGCAAGATTGACCACCGCGTCCAGCGGTTGATCATTCAACTCACTGAGTTGGGCGATACCTCGCACTCCGCTGCCACACAATCGCGGTACTTCATCAGGCCTGCGGCTCCAGACCGTGATCTGATGACCCTGTTGAGTCCAGAACTGGCAGAGTTGTCGTCCTATCAGACCTGTACCGCCGGTCAGCAATATGTGCATGGCAGGTTTCCTTGCGTGGCGTTCACGAGCTTTCGGTAGTCTATTTTTTTATGCGTCAACAGATGGCTTATGAACCATAGGCCAAACATTGCCATGAAGCGTCCGGACTGTCCGTATGGATAGTTGCCTGTCGCCTTCAAGTATCAGATTTTAGATCTCGAGCCGTACGAGACAGGCTATGCAGGCCCCAGGCTGTAATCGAAGCAAGTTATACCAAAAAACAATATTGTACAGGTTTTAACTACGGCGTAGTCTGTGCAGACAAGGTAACGAGGCCCCTATGACTGTACCTATCGCAATCATCGGTACCGGCATCGCCGGACTCTCCGCAGCCCAAGCGCTCCATGCTGCCGGGCACTCGGTTCATCTTTTCGACAAAAGCCGCGGCAGTGGCGGAAGGATGTCCAGCAAACGCAGTGATGCAGGCTCGCTCGATATGGGCGCGCAATATTTCACTGCTCGCGACCGGCGCTTCATGGCCGCGGTGCAGCAGTGGCAACTTCAGGGTTGCGCGGCTCAATGGACGCCATCACTTTACAACTCCCACGTTGGACAGCTCAGCCCGTCACCCGACGAACAGGTTCGCTGGGTCGGCCAACCCGGCATGAGCGCCATCACTCGCGCCATGCTGGGCGACTTGCCGGTGTCGTTCTCCTGCCGGATCACCGAAGTCTTTCGTGGCGAGCAGCACTGGAGTCTGCAAGACGCAGAGGGCCAGAGTCACGGCCCATTCAGTCATGTGATCATCGCCACGCCCGCTCCCCAGGCAACGGCATTACTGGCCAGCGCGCCAAAGCTTGCGGGTGCTGCCGCCAGCGTGAAAATGGACCCTACCTGGGCCGTGGCGCTGGGGTTCAACAGCCCGTTGCAAACGCCTTTGGAAGGCTGCTTCGTACAGGACAGCCCCATTGACTGGCTTGCTCGAAATCGCAGCAAACCCGGGCGCGATACCACTCTGGACACTTGGGTGCTGCACGCTACCAGCGCCTGGAGCCGACAGCACATCGACATGCCCAAGGAAGAAGTCATCGAGCATTTACACGGCGCGTTTGCCGAACTGATTGGCTGCGCAGTGCCTGCACCGACATTCAGCCTGACGCACCGCTGGCTCTATGCCCGCCCTGCCACGGCTCACGAATGGGGTGCGCTTTCAGATCCTGATCAAGGCATTTATGTGTGCGGCGACTGGTGCTTGTCAGGCCGCGTCGAAGGTGCCTGGCTCAGCGGCCAGGAGGCAGCGCGTCGCTTGCTGGAACACCTCAATTGAACCGCCTCAATCCGCGCAAGCTGCTGCTGTCGAAATGGACAGCCGCTCAACCGGTCAACCGCGAAAAGCATTTTCTGGTCACGGAGTTGTTTCGCGACGACGAAGGCACAGTCCTCGAGATCGAGCTGCAAGCGGTGCTGACACAACGCAGTGAACGCTTGCCCTGGCAGACGTTGCAGGACGCTGACACCTGGAAGATGGGTTGGAAGTAATGCAACTCGGGGAGCCGGTGCGGAGAAACAGGCACTCCGCGTTATCGTTCATCGCGAGCAAGCTCGGCTCCCACAGGTTCTGCACCATCCAGTGAAACCGCATGCCCCCGTACAAACCCTATACAAAATATTTGACTTGTACAGCATTGAACCTATGATGAACCGAAGTTGTACAGCGAATAACCTCTGTACAATTATGTTCCGAGGTTTGCATGCTTTCTCCTGCAGTCCATAAACCGAAACTCGGCATCAGTGCCTGCCTCATGGGCGACGAGGTACGGTTCAATGGTGGTCATAAAGAATCCCATTTGTGCACCCGCGAGCTGAGTCAATATTTCGAGTTCGTCACCGCCTGCCCGGAAGTGGCCATCGGCATGGGGATCCCCCGCGAGCCCATCCGTCTGGTAGGCGACGCGCAAAGCCCTCAAGCTGTCGGAACGGTGAACAAAGCGCTGAACGTTACCCAGCCTCTGGCCGACTACGGGGTAAAGATGGCCGAGGAGCTGGGGGATATCTGCGGCTATATCTTCATGCAGAAGTCTCCGTCCTGTGGGCTTGAGCGAGTCAAGGTCTACACGGAAAACGGCGCTCCCGTTGAGGGAGGTGGACGCGGGATTTATGCTCAGGCGTTTTGCGAACTGCACCCCAATCTCCCGGTAGAAGAAGACGGCCGCCTCAACGACGCGGTGTTGCGCGAAAACTTCATCACCCGCGTGTTTGCCTATGCCGCGTGGCAAGATTTGCTTAAGGCAGGTATCACCCGCCGCAGTCTGACCGAATTTCACTCGCGTTATAAATATCAGCTCATGGCCAACGACCCGGTGCAGTACAAAGTACTGGGCAATTTTCTGGGCAGCATGGGCCGCAGCGATCCCAACGAGATCGCACCGCGCTATTTCAGCGACTTGATGGCGGCCCTGAAAAAACCCGCTACCCGCCGCACCCATACCAATGTCCTGCAGCACATCAGCGGCTATCTGAAACAGACCCTGAGCGCGGCGGACAAGCAGGAAATGCAGCAAATCATCGCCCAATACCATCAAGGCATCGTGCCGTTGATCGTGCCCTTGACGCTGCTCAAACACCACTTCCGCCAACATCCTGATCCTTACGTGGCCTTGCAGGTTTACATGCAGCCGCACCCGGAAAACCTCAGCCTGCGGAATGCGATCTGAACATGAACAACACACTGCATGTGATCCCTGCGCCCGAGCCAACCGATGAAGACCCGGGGGTTGAAGGCGGCTGGTTGCCGATACGGGAAGTCGCCCGTCAGACCGGAGTCAACGCAGTCACGTTGCGTGCGTGGGAACGTCGCTATGGGCTGATCGTGCCGCACCGTACGCCGAAAGGGCATCGACTGTATTCCGGCGAGCATGTCCAACGGGTGATGAACATTCTCACCTGGCTCAATCGTGGCGTATCGGTCAGCCAGGTAAAAAACCTCATCGACAGCCGCCAACCGGACACCAGCGTCGCCGGTAACGATTGGGACGATTTGCGTCACAACCTGATCAAGGCCATCAGCGAACTGGCAGAGCGCAGGGTTGACGACCTGTTCAACCAGGCCATGTCGCTTTACCCACCGCGAACTGTCTGCGAACAACTGTTGATGCCGTTGCTGACAGAGCTTGAATTTCGCTGGCAGGGACACTTCGGCGGGCAAATGGAGCAGGTGTTCTTCTACTCCTGGCTGCGCAGCAAATTCGGTGCCCGGATTTACCACAATAACCGTCAGCTCAGCGGTAAGCCGTTATTGCTGGTCAACCATTCTGATTCACCGCTGGAGCCGCACCTGTGGCTCAGCGCGTGGCTGATCAGCAGCGCCGATTGCCCGGTTGAGGTTTTCGATTGGCCGCTGCCCAACGGTGAACTTTCGCTGGCTGCCGAGTTGCTTAAACCGCGAGCGGTATTGCTGTATTCCAGCAAAGCATTGAATCCCGGCCAGCTCCCAAAATTGCTCAGTAACGTTCAGTGCCCCACCGTACTTGCCGGTGCCTGTGTCCGTATACATTGCGACGACCTCGCCATGACGATCAACAAGATAGAAGGCCTGCACCTGGCCGAAGACCCGCTAGGCGCCCTCGCTGCTTTGCAGCTACTGGATCTTATCTAAGGAATAAACATGCAACTGCTATGGCTGCGCAGCGATTTGCGCATTCACGACAATACCGCCCTGACCGCTGCCATAGAGCAGGGTCCGGTGGTGGCTGTTTACCTGATCAGCCCCACGCAATGGCGCAGCCACGACGACGCCCCCTGCAAAGTAGATTTCTGGCTGCGCAATCTGGTCGAGCTGCAAAAAGCCTTGGGCGAATTGAACGTGCCATTGCTGATCCGCGAGGCCGACAGCTGGGATGAAGCACCACGAGTGCTGCTGGAACTGTGTCGCGAGCACAATATCCAGTCCGTACATGCCAACGAAGAATACGGTATCAACGAAACCCGCCGGGACGCCGCCGTCGCCGATGCGCTTGAGGACGCCGACATTCAGTGGCGCAGCTATCTGGATCAGCTGTTTTTCAAACCTGGCACGGTGCTGACCAAGACCGGCACCTACTTCCAGGTGTTCAGCCAGTTCCGCAAAGTCTGCTACGCCCGCATGCACCAAGCCATGCCGCCGCTGATTCACTTGCCGAAACCTCAGGCAGCGCTGGATATAAAAAGTGATCGCGTCCCCGAACAGGTAGAGGGATTCGCCACGCCTCCTCAGGCACTGCAAGCCTTGTGGCCTGCTGGTGAGGACGAAGCGCGTCGGCGACTGGCCGCCTTCAGCGATGAGCAGATTGATTACTATCGCTCCGAGCGTGACTTTCCGGCCAAACCCGGCACCAGTCAGTTGTCGGCTTACCTGGCTGCTGGCGTGATATCGCCGCGCCAATGTCTGCATGCGGCCTTGAGCAGCAATCAGGGTGAGTTCGAGACAGGTAGCGTCGGCGCAGTCACCTGGATCAACGAGTTGCTCTGGCGTGAATTCTATAAACACATTCTGGTGGGCTTCCCTCGAGTATCGCGGTATCGCGCTTTTCGCCCGGAAACCGAAGCCCTGAAATGGCGTGATGCCCCCGAGGAGCTGGCCGCCTGGAAAGAAGCGCGCACAGGCCTGCCGATCATTGACGCCGCCATGCGCCAGTTGCTGGAAACCGGCTGGATGCATAACCGCCTGCGCATGGTCGTGGCGATGTTCCTGACCAAGAATCTGCTGATTGACTGGCGCGAAGGCGAACGCTTTTTCATGCAGCACCTGATCGACGGCGATCTGGCCGCCAATAACGGTGGCTGGCAGTGGAGTTCGTCGACGGGTACCGATTCATCGCCGTATTTCCGGATATTCAATCCGTTGTCGCAATCCGAGAAGTTCGACCCCGAAGGTCTGTTCCTGAAGAAGTGGTTGCCCGAACTGGCCGACCTCAACAAAAAGGAAGTGCATAACCCGGCGGCGTCTGGCGGCCTGTTTGGTGTGGCTAGTTATCCCAAACCGATTGTCGACCTGAGTAGCAGCCGCGCCCGCGCGTTGGCTGCGTTCAAGGCTTTGCCTCATCGCCAGCCCGCGGCAGAGGTTACCGATGACTGATTTCCTGCGGCGCTTTGCTCATGAATTTGCAGCTCTGGACAAGAACAGTCTGGACCGCCTCGGCGACCTGTACAGCGACGATGTGCAGTTCACCGACCCGTTGCACCAGATTCATGGGCTGCCGCAGATGCGTCGTTATTTCGCCGAGTTGTACGCCAATGTCAGTGATCTGCGTTTCGACTTTCATGGGTTTGACCAAGTCAGCGAGGGCAACGGTTATCTGCGCTGGACAATGAGCTACTCCCATCCGCGCCTTGTCAGAGGAAAGACGATCCGGGTTGAGGGCTGCTCGCATCTGCTCTGGCGCGACAAGGTTTATCAACATCGTGACTATTTCGATGCAGGCGCTTTGCTGTACGAGCACTTGCCGATCATGGGCCAGCTGATTGCCTGGCTGAAAAGGAGATTGGGATGAGTGATTCGAACGTGCGACGTATCTGGTTGACCGGTGCCAGCAGCGGCATTGGCCTGGCGCTCGCCGAAGAGCTGCTCGTCGCCGGTCACAAGCTGGCGCTGACGGCTCGAACTCTGGGCCCGCTCGAAGAGCTGGACCGACGTTTTCCCGGGCAAGTCCTGCTCGTACCAGGGGATTTGACCGATGGCGAACAAATCACCGCAATCGGTGATCGCATTGGCCAGACGTGGGGGGCCCTGGACAGCGCGATCATCAACGCTGGCACGTGCGAATACATTGACACCAACCATTTCGATGCAGCGCTGCTTGAGCGAGTGGTTCGTACCAATCTGCTGGCCAGTTCCTACTGCGTGCAAGAAGCATTATTGCTGCTGCGCAAAGGCAACAAGCCGCATCTGGTGGGCGTGTGCAGTTCGGTGACCTATCTGCCGCTCACCCGCAGTGAGGCTTACGGCGCATCCAAGGCTGGCATGCGTTATTTGTTCGAATCCCTGCGAATCGATCTGGCCCACGAAAATATCGACGTCACCGTCGTCAGCCCAGGCTTTGTCGATACCCCGCTGACCGCTAAAAACGACTTCGCCATGCCCATGCGCTGGCCGGTCAAAAAAGCCGCGAAATACATCTCCGAGCGCTTGCAGCGGACGCGTCGCCCGATGGAAATCGCATTCCCCGGGCTGTTCATCCTGACCCTGCGGTTATTGGCGCTGCTTCCTACCCGTGTGCAGCTTGCGTTAGGCAAACGCATGGCCCGCTCAGCGGCTCAACACAAGGACGCCCAATGAAGATCGCCATCATCGGCAGTGGTATCGCGGGCCTGACCAGCGCTTATCTGCTCAACCGTTCTCACGACATCACGGTGTTCGAGGCGGCAGACTGGATTGGCGGGCATACCCATACCGTTGATGTAAACGTGAATGGCCGCGATTACGCCATTGATACCGGCTTTATCGTGTTCAACGACTGGACCTATCCAAATTTCATCCGCTTGCTCGGCCAACTGGGCGTTACCTTCAAGCCCACCGAAATGAGCTTCTCCGTCACCGATCCTAAGACCCGGACCGAATACAACGGTAATAACCTCAACAGCCTGTTTGCCCAGCGCAGCAACCTCTTGTCTCTGAGTTTCTGGGGAATGCTGCGCGACATTCTGCGTTTTAACCGCGAAGCGCTGGCCGATCTGGAAAGCCAGCGGATCGCTCAAGACACCACCCTGGGTGAGTACCTGCGCAGCCGCGGTTACGGCGAGCGCTTTATTGATCACTACATCGTGCCCATGGGCGCGGCGATCTGGTCCATGTCCCTGGCAGACATGCTCGCCTTCCCGCTGCAATTCTTCGTGCGGTTCTTCAAGAATCATGGCTTGTTATCCGTCAGCAATCGGCCGCAATGGTGCGTCATCGAAGGCGGTTCCAGCCGTTACATCGAGCCGTTGACAGCGTCGTTTGCCGAGCGGATTCGTTTGTCGTGCCCGGTCAATCGCGTTGAGCGGGATGCAGAAGGCGTGACCGTTCACAGCGCCGCAGGCAGTGAGCGCTTTGACAAAGTCGTGTTTGCCTGCCACAGCGATCAGGCCCTGAAAATGCTTGCGCAGCCGAGCGCCGCCGAGCAGGAAATCCTGGGTGCCCTGCCCTACGCCGAAAATGACGTGGTGCTACACACAGACACCCGCCTGTTGCCCAAGCGACCGCTGGCCTGGGCCAGCTGGAACTATCGACTCGGCGGCGGCAAGCAACAATTGGCCGCTGTGACCTATGACATGAACATCCTGCAGGGCATCGACAGCGACACGACCTTTTGCGTCAGCCTCAATCAGACCGAAGCCATCGACCCGAACAAAATTCTTGCCCGCTATACCTACTCCCATCCGCAGTACAGCCTGGCAGGCGTAGACGCTCAGGCGCGCTGGCCTGAACTGGATGGCGTTAACCATACCTGGTTTTGCGGCGCTTACTGGGCCAATGGCTTTCATGAAGACGGCGTGGTCAGCGGCCTTCGGGTTGCCTCGGCGTTGGGCGAATCATTGTGAACAGCGCCCTGTACAGCGGCTGGATAGCCCACCGGCGCTTTGCGCCGCGGGCTCATGACTTTCGTTATCGGATCGGCCTGCTGTATCTGGATCTGGATGAACAGCGCGAGGTATTGAAAGCCTCTCCCCTCGCAGGCAAAAGTCGCTGGTCGCCGTTTTCATTCCGGGAGACGGATTACCTGCGTGAATTTACGCGCAAAGGCATACCGCTGACAGACGCCGTCCGTGAACGCGTCGGCCAAGCCATAGGTCATGTTCCGCAGGGCAAAATCTGCCTGCTGACTCAAGCGCGCAGTTGGGGCCTGGCCTTTAATCCAGTGAGTTTTTTTTATTGCTTTGAAGAGGATGGCGCGCTGGCGGCTATTCTCTGTGAAGTCAGCAATACACCGTGGCGCGAGCGCTACCACTATGTATTGCCTGCCGACGGTGAAGGTCATCAGCACTTCGCCGTAGCCAAGGCCTTCCACGTTTCGCCGTTCCTGCCCCGCGATCTTGAATACCGGATGAGTTTCAGTCCGCCCGGCGAGCGTCTCGGCGTTCACATGGCAGACTGGCAAGGCGATCTGAAAATGTTCGACGCCACGCTTAACCTGCAACGCCGGGACCTGACAAGAAGCAATCTGCATCGTTATTTACTGGCTTTTCCATGGATGACCGCCAAGACCTGCCTGGCGATTTACTGGCAAGCATTACGTCTATTTTTGAAACGTGTTCCACTTTTTTCTCATCAGGCCGCTGACGGCGACTACCGCACTGCCGCCACGCAATTGAAGGGTAAACCCCATGAAAAGCAGTAGCAGTTTTTCGGCCAATCTGGGCACCAACAGCCTGACTGCCAACATCCTGCGGCGCGGCGTGCTACGCCAGCTTGCCCGGTTGCGCAGCGGCCAACTGGTCGTCAATGAAGGCGATGAGCGCCATGTATTCGGCGTGGCAGGGGCCGTTGTCCAGGGCGAGATCCAGATTCTCGACTCAGCCACCTGGGGCATGGTCGCCAGTAATGGCTCCATTGGCGCAGGCGAAGCCTACATCCATGGCTACTGGACCTCGCCGGACCTGACTGCCGTCATCAGGGTTTTCGTCAGCAACCTGGATGTGCTGGACGCGATGGAAGGCGGAATAGCACGGCTGGGCCGCCCCTTCATTCAGGCGTTGCACTGGCTGAATCGCAATACCCGTGAAGGCTCGCAGAAAAATATCGCCGCCCATTACGATCTGGGCAACGAGCTGTTCAAGCAGTTTCTTGACCCCACCATGATGTATTCGGCGGCGCAGTTCCTGACGCCTGAAGACACCCTGGAACAGGCGCAGTTGAACAAGCTGGAACGAATTTGTCAGAAGCTGGCGTTGAAACCCGAGGACCACCTGCTGGAAATCGGTACCGGCTGGGGCAGCATGGCGATTTACGCTGCGCAGCACTATGGCTGCAAAGTCACAACGACGACGCTGTCCCAAGAGCAGTTCGCCTACACCGAGGAGCGAATTGCGACGCTGGGCCTGAAAGATCAGATCACCCTGCTGCTCAAGGACTATCGGGACCTTACGGGACAGTTCGACAAGCTGGTCTCGATTGAAATGATTGAAGCGGTCGGCCACCGGTTTCTGCCGACTTACTTCAAGCAATGCGCCCACCTGCTCAAGGACGACGGCCTGATGTTGCTGCAAGCCATCACCATCCGCGAGCAGCGTTACGAGCAGGCCAAAGGCAGTGTCGACTTCATCCAGCGCTATATTTTTCCCGGTGGTGCGCTGCCGTCGGTGCACAAAATGCTGGAAATTGTCGGTCGCGACACTGACATGAACCTGCTGCACATGGAGGATTTTGGCCTGCATTACGCGCGCACCCTGCGCATCTGGCATGACAACTTTCGACACGCTCATGGTTACCTCGCAGAGCTGGGCTACGACGATTACTTCCTGCGGCTGTGGGAGTTTTACCTGTGCTACTGCGAGGGTGGTTTCCTGGAACGTACCATCGGCACCGCGCAGTTGCTGCTGGCCAAACCCTGCGCATCGCCACAGCCGCTGTTGGGCCGTTTCAATGCTTAAGCAGATCGCCAATGCTGTGCTATTCCAGCTCGGCTGGTTTGCCTGCGTGCTGGGCGGTAATAGTTATTGGCTGTTGATTCCGGTTGGCGTCCTGCTCATTCATCTGCTGTGGATAAGTTCGTGGACGGCCGAAGGTAAATTATTGCTGTGGATAACCGGTCTGGGCACCTTGCTGGACAGCGGACTGATGCTGCTCGGCGTCTTCGACTTCGGCAGCAACGGCTTGCTGATCCCGCTGTGGCTGATTCTGCTGTGGGCAGTATTGGGCACTACGCTCAGGCATTGCCTGGCCTGGACTGCAAAACCGTGGTGGCGCGCAAGTATCCTTGGAGCGATTGGCGGGCCGATGTCGTATTACGCAGGCTCGCAACTCGCTGGGGTGCAGTTGCCTCTGGGTTTGTGGCCGAGCATGGCACTGCTGGCGATGCTATGGGCCGTAGTGTTTGCGCTGCTGCAATGGCTGTCCGGTCGATTGCTCGCCGGTCATTCAGTCAACATGCCCGCCTCGCGCTGACATACACTGCGCGCCTATGACTGCCACCCTGATCCCGACCCGCCCGATTCCCACCGAAACCGCCATCACCTGCTCAACCTGCGCAGCCTGTTGCTGCCAGCTTGAAGTGATGCTGATTACGGATACCGGCGTACCTGAACGCTTTATCGATACCGACGACTGGGGCGGCGAAGTCATGCTGCGTCTCGACGACGGCTGGTGCGCCGCGCTGGATCGCAACACGATGATGTGCACCATCTATGAGAAACGTCCCCTGATCTGCCGGGAGTTCGAGACCGGTTCAGAGGAGTGCATGCATGAAAGGCTGGGGATTGAAGGGGCTTATTTGTAGCGGTATTGCCAAGGCCGTATTTGCGGCGCTCTTATCGCGAGCAAGCTCAGCTCCCACAGGGGAACACGGTTAGCTGTAGGAGCCGAGCTTGCTCACGATGGCGTCAGAGCGGCATCGTGTAATGCAATGCGTAGCTCTCAATACCGTCGTTTGGCTCTTTGATACCAGCGTTCGAGTAGTGGGTCGCACGGATGCCAATTTCATGACCGCCGTTGAACCGCACGCCGAAGCCGATACGGTCTTCAAAGTTGAAAGCCGACCCCAGCTTGTTGTCTTCGATTTGCGTATTGGAGAATACAGCGACACCGATACCGGCTTCGATGTAAGGCTTCACGTTCTGGCCAGCGAATTCGTAAACGAATACCGGGGAAAACGAAAGGCTGTTGTTGCTGGAACGCTTGTCGCCATCCCAGTAAGTGTAAGCGCCATCCCAGTAGCCGGTCAGGCGACCTACGTCGCTCTGTAACCAGCTTTTATCCCAATCAAACTTCATGCCCAGGCGGTAAGTCTGGGTCGTCTGGCCCGTCTGACCGACCGAAAACTCAACGCCAGCGGCTTGAGTAAGTGAAGTTTGCCCCATCAACGCAGCCGCAATCGCAGCCAAGCACAACAGACGCTTCATCAGAAACTTCCTATTTCGAATGCATTATTAAGTGTATTTGCAGATAACCGACTTGCTATAGAAATCTGGCGTGGAACGTTAGTTCCAATGCCAAGCAAAGCTTTTCACGATTTTTTTACAAATCGAAGAATCGCACATTGTCAGATTTTTTCCATAGTGTAGGTAGGATGTTTCCGAAATTATACAAATCAGCGCTGGTCCAGAACTGCGTTTCCTGGGCGTGTCCATCGTGCAGAAGGCCGTGCTGAGTCAATAATCGCTGGAGCTGGCGAGCCACGGCGTGACCGGTGTCGATCAAAATGACCGATTCCGGAATCATTTCCCGCAGCAGAGGTTTGAGGAAGGGATAGTGGGTACAGCCGAGGATGATCGTGTCACAGCCCTCGGCGAGAAGCGGTTCGACATAGCCCCGCAGCAAGGCACGAATGGTCGGGCTGAACAGGTCGCCCGCTTCGATCAGTTCCACCAGGCCGGGGCACGGCTGCGTCACGACCCGTACATCACCCGCGAAACGGTCGAGCAAGGCGGCGAACTTCGCGCTTTGCAAAGTACCGGTGGTAGCGAGCACCCCAACCACACCACTGCGGGTCGCAGCCGCCGCCGGTTTGACCGCAGGCTCCATACCGATAATCGGCCAGTCAGGATAATGTTCACGCAATTGAGCGGCGGCAGCGGCAGTCGCGGTGTTGCAGGCCAGCACCAGTGCCTTGGCCCCTTGCTCGCGAAAGAATTGCGCGATGATCATGCAGCGTTCGCGGATGAACTCCGGGGTTTTCTCTCCGTAAGGGATATGCCCGCAGTCCGCGACGTACAGCAGCGACTCGTTGGGTAACAGGTTGTGAATCTCGCCCAGCACCGACAAGCCACCTACGCCGGAATCAAATACGCCCACCGGCGCATCGCTGGCTTTACTCATGCTGCCCTGCACCGCAGACGCTACACCCCGGATCACGCTTGACTTTCAATTCACGAAAGCGGGTGCTCAGCGCGTCAATCAACAACAAACGCCCCACCAGCGGCTCACCGAAACCGACTAGTACTTTGAGTGCTTCAAGGGCCTGCAGGCTGCCGACCAATCCCACGAGAGGCCCGATCACACCGGCTTCGCTACAGGTCAGCTCGGCTTCGCTGCCGTGACCATATAAGCAGTGATAGCAAGGGCTTTCAGGTCGACGTGGATCGAACACCGACAACTGCCCTTCCAGGCGAATGGCCGCACCGCTGACCAAGGGGGTTCTGGCCGCCACACAGGCGGCATTGACCGCACCACGAGTCGCGAAATTGTCTGAGCAATCGAGCACCAGATCGACGCCCTCGACAACTGTCGCCAGGGAATCGACATTCAGCGCGGCGCGATGAGGGACAAGAGATATCTCAGGATTGATCGCGGTCAGACGGGCAATAGCCGAATCCACTTTGCTCTGCCCGACTGTATGGCTGTCGTGAATAATCTGGCGTTGCAGGTTGGTCAGGTCAACGGTATCGAAGTCGGCCAGGTGCAATTCGCCAACACCTGCGGCGGCCAGATACAAAGCAACGGGAGAGCCCAGGCCACCGAGGCCCACGATCAGCACCCGGCTTTGCTTGAGTTTGAACTGACCTTCGATATCGACGTGCTGCAACAGAATCTGTCGGCTATAGCGCAACAGTTCCTGATCACTCAGCACGGCAGACGCCCAAAGGTAATGCGCTCATGGTCGCCCAGGTCGCGGCGGGTCTGAATCTTCTCAAAACCATGGCGGCTCAACAGCTCGCGGACCGCTGCGCCCTGATCGTAGCCGTGTTCCAGCAGCAACCAGCCATCGTCGTTCAAGTAGTTGGGGGCCTGCTCGATGATCATGCGCAGATCATCCAGACCATCCGACCCTGCCACCAGCGCGCTGCTGGGCTCGAAACGCACGTCGCCCGCCGCCAGATGCGGATCTTCGGCAGCGATGTACGGCGGGTTACTGATGATCAGATCGAAACGCTGACCCTCAAGAGAGCTGAACCAGTGACTGCTCAGCACCCTGGCGTTGTCCAGATGCAGACGTTGACGATTGCGCTCGGCCAACGCCACGGCTTCAAGCACCCGATCCACCGCCGTCACTTGCCAGACCGGCCGCTCGCTGGCCAGAGCCAACGCAATAGCGCCAGTACCGGTGCCCAGGTCGAGCACACGAGTGGGCGCAAAGGCAGGCACCAGTTCCAGCGCGGCCTCAACCAGCATTTCGGTTTCCGGACGTGGAATCAATGTATGAGGCGCGACGTCAAGATCCAGCTTCCAGAACCCCTGCTGCCCCAGAATGTAGGCCACGGGTTCACCGGTACGACGGCGCTGCAGATGGGAAGCAAAGGTCAGTGCGGCTTCGCTGCTGACAATTCGCTCCGGCCAGGTATGCAGGAAACTGCGCGGTTTACCCAGCGCAGCCGCCAGAAGCAGCTCAGCATCAAGACGGGCAGTTGGTGAATCAGGAAGCTCGGCGCTTCTTAACAGGCTGGCGATGATGGTCATTTACTCACCCAGTGCCGCTAGTTGGTCTGCCTGATATTCGGCAAGTAGCGGCTCTATCACTGCATCGACACCACCGGCTAAAACTTCATCCAGCGAATACAAGGTCAAATTCACGCGGTGATCCGTTACTCGCCCCTGAGGGAAGTTATAAGTCCGGATACGCTCGGATCGATCACCCGAGCCCACCAGCAGTTTACGCTCACTGGCAATTGCATTGGCAGCAGCGCTGGTTTGCTGGTCGTTCAGTTTGGCAGATAGCCAGGACATCGCACGGGCACGGTTCTTGTGCTGCGAGCGCTCTTCCTGGCACTCGACGACAATACCCGACGGAAGGTGAGTAATGCGAATCGCCGAGTCGGTCTTGTTGACGTGCTGACCACCCGCGCCCGATGAGCGATAGGTGTCAACACGCAGGTCCGCAGGATTGATTTCGATTGCCTGTTGCTCGTCCGGCTCAGGCAGAACGGCTACTGTGCAGGCGGAAGTATGGATACGACCCTGGGATTCTGTTTCCGGAACCCGCTGCACGCGATGCGCACCGGACTCGAATTTGAGCTTGCCGTAAACGTTCTCGCCTTCAACCCGGGCAATCACCTCTTTATAGCCGCCATGCTCGCCTTCGTTTTCGGACAGAATCTCTACCCGCCAACCACGGCGCTCGGCATAACGCGAATACATGCGGAACAGATCGCCGGAAAAAATCGCCGCCTCATCGCCACCGGTCCCGGCGCGAATTTCGAGGAAAACGTTACGCCCGTCATTCGGGTCCTTGGGCAGCAGCATGCGTTGCAGCTGGCTTTCCAGATCGGCGAGCAACTGCTTGGTCTCGCGGACTTCCTCCACCGCCATTTCACGCATGTCCGGATCGCTGTCCTTGAGCAGTGCCTGAGCACCGTCCAGATCAGCCAAGGCCTTGAGCAGCTGTTTATAAGCAGCAACGATTGGCTCTACTTCAGCGTATTCCCTGGAGTACGCACGAAACCTGGTCTGATCCGAAATAATCTCGGCATCGCCAAGCAACGCGGTCAGTTCCTCGAAACGATCGCTGAGGATATCGAGTTTGTTGAGCAGTGAGGCTTTCATTGCGGGGGTTTATCCGTCGAGCCCTCACCGAGGGCAAAAAGTTCCTGGGCCATGGCCAGCGCGTCGAGGCGGCCTTCGGCAGAGAGTTTTTTCAACTGCACGCTCGGCGCGTGCAATAACTTGTTGGTCAACCCGCGCGCCAGCTGCACCAGCACGTCTTCGGCGTTGCCGCCGTTGGCCAGCATACGCTGAGCCTTGAGTAATTCTTCGTCGCGCAATCGCTCGCTTTGCTGGCGATACGCCCTGAGCACGTCCACTGCGGCCAGTTCACGCAGACGGAACATGAATTCATTGGCGCCCGTCGAAACCAGCTCTTCGGCTGCCATGGCAGCGCCCTGGCGACTCTTGAGGTTCTCGGCGACCACTTCATGCAAGTCGTCAACGGTGTACAGATACACGTCGTCCAGCTCGCCGACCTCGGGCTCGATGTCCCGTGGCACAGCGATATCGACCATGAAGATCGGCTTATGTTTGCGCAGCTTCAGGGCACTTTCAACTGCGCCCTTACCAAGAATCGGCAGCTGGCTGGCCGTCGAGCTGATCACAATGTCGCTATTGACCAGCTCTGCCGGGATGTCAGAGAGCAATACCGCATGAGCGCCAAATTCGGCAGCCAGAATACTCGCCCGCTCAAGGGTCCGGTTGGCAACCACGATGCGCTTGACGCCAAGGTCATGCAAATGACGCGCAACCAACGTGATGGTTTCACCCGCGCCGATCAGCAAAGCCTGGCTGCGTTGCAAATCACTGAAAATCTGTTTCGCCAGACTGACAGCGGCAAAAGCCACGGAAACCGGGTTTTCACCAATAGCCGTATCGGTGCGTACCTGCTTGGCAGCGCTGAACGTGGCCTGAAACAGTCGGCCCAGCAACGGACCGATGGTGCCGGCTTCCCGGGCCACGGCGTAGGCGGACTTCATCTGACCGAGAATCTGCGGCTCACCCAATACCAGCGAGTCGAGCCCGGAGGCGACTCGCATCATGTGACGAACAGCCGCATCGTCGGCGTGCACATAAGCACTCGCGCGCAGCTCATCCAGGCTCAAATGGTGATATTCGGCCAGCCAGGCGAGCACCGTCTCAGAACCGATCTGGTCCTGTTCGATGTACAACTCGCTACGGTTACACGTAGAAAGGATCGCAGCTTCGCGGCTATTGGTAAGGCGGCAAAGCTGCTGCAAGGCCTCAACCAGCTGCTCTGGCGTAAATGCCACGCGCTCGCGGACGTCTACTGAGGCAGTCTTATGGTTGATACCAAGTGCAAGGAAGGCCATTCAAGGTCGCTGATGGTGACGTGAAGCCGACAATTGTCCTACTTCAATAGACTCAGAACAACCACCGTTGACTATTGTCCTAATAGTCTCACGCTGCAAACGCCCCGAAATGGCGCTTACGGCATAAACAAATATGCGTTCCGGCAGTTTTCCAACCGGCTGTGGGTTTGCTCCCAGCCTTGTGTCATGATGCTCAAAACCGCAGGTAAGTCGTCCCTTCTTATATATGAATAGATCCTCCGCGCTGTTTCTCGCCCTCGTCTTTCTCAGCGGTTGCCAGTCAATGGCCCCGGTTCAGCCGCAGACTACTCCTGCGCCGAAAGACACCGCCCCCGCACCTGAAGCCAAGCCTCAGGTATATGGCTCGTTCACTCAGGAAACCCTCGTCAGCCTGCTGAGCGCGGAACTGGCTGGCCAGCGCAATCGTTTCGACATTGCCTTGGACAACTACGTGACCCAGGCGATCAACACTCAGGATCCGGGTGTTTCCGAGCGCGCCTTCCGCATTGCCGAGTACCTGGGTGCCGATCAGGCGGCGCTGGACACTTCGCTGATCTGGGCCAGAAACGACCGGGACAACCTTGAAGCACAGCGCGCAGCAGCCATTCAACTGGCTCGCGCGGGACGCTATGACGACTCCATGGTGTACATGGAAAAAGTCCTGCAAGGTCAAGGCGACACGCATTTCGACTTCCTGGCACTGTCAGCGGCGGAGACCAATCCGGAAACCCGCAACGCGCTGCTTACCAGCTTTGACCGACTGCTGGTCAAATACCCGAACAACGGACAGCTGATTTTTGGCAAGGCACTGCTGCTTCAACAGAACGGTGACGCACAAGCCTCATTGAAGCTGCTGGAAGATAATCCGCCTAAAGAAGGTGAAATTGCTCCGATACTACTCCGCGCTCGCCTGCTGCAAGGCTTGAACCGTGGCAAGGAAGCATTGCCGATCCTCGAAAAAAGCATCAAGAAATACCCGGACGACAAGCGCCTGCGCCTGACTTACGCCCGCATGCTGGTTGAACAGAACCGCATGGAAGACGCCAAGGTGCAGTTCTCCAGCCTTGTACAGCAGTATCCAGATGACGATGAACTGCGTTTCTCCCTGGCATTGGTCTGCCTTGAAGCCAAGGCATGGGATGAAGCAGCAGGTTATCTGGAAGAGCTAATAGCCCGCGGCGCTCATGAGGACTCCGCGCACCTGAATCTGGGTCGCATCCATGAAGAGCGTAACGATCAACAAAGCGCACTTGCCGAATATGCCCAGGTTGGCCCCGGCCCGGACTACCTGTCCGCACAGCTACGCCAAGCCGATATCCTGATGAGTAACGGTAGCGCTGCCGAAGCCTCCAAACGCTTGTCCGAGGCTCGCGATTCACAACCTGACTATGCGATCCAGCTATACCTGATCGAAGCCGAAACCCTGTCCAGCAACAATCAGGTGGATCGCGCCTGGCAGTTGCTGAATCAAGCGCTTAAGCAGTATCCAGATGACCTGAATCTGCTGTACACCCGCTCGATGATGGCGGAAAAACGCGGTGATCTGGCCCAGATGGAAAAGGACCTGCGCTCGATTCTCAAGCGTGAGCCGGAAAACGCCATGGCGTTGAATGCGCTGGGCTACACCCTTTCCGACCGCACCACGCGCTATGCAGAAGCCAAGGAGCTGATCGAAAGAGCCCACAAACTCAATCCGGAAGATCCTGCAGTCCTCGATAGCCTTGGCTGGGTAAACTACCGCCTGGGTAATCTGGACGAAGCCGAGCGCCTGCTGCGCCTGGCACTTGAACGCTTCCCCGATCATGAAGTGGCCGCCCACCTGGGCGAAGTGCTGTGGGCCAAAGGCGAGCAGCGCGAAGCCCGCAAAGTCTGGGGTAAAGCCCTCGAAGAACAACCTGACAGCCCTATTCTGCGCAGCACTCTGTTGCGCCTGACCGGATCCGAGACTCTTTAATTTTATGTTTTTGCGCCATGTAGTCGTATTCAGCCTCATCGCCCTGCTCGCCGGTTGCGCCGGCCTCACTTCCCGGGAAGCCGTCGAAGGCAAAGGAGACCCGGCGCAGTGGCGTCAGCACAAAGAACAACTGACCGCTCTCGACGGCTGGCAGATCAACGGCAAGGTCGGCATTCGCGCGCCAAAGGATTCAGGAAGTGGCACGCTGTTCTGGCTGCAACGCCAGGACTACTACGACATTCGTTTGTCCGGTCCACTGGGACGCGGCGCCGCACGCTTGACCGGTCGTCCCGGCAGCGTTGCGCTGGAAGTCGCCAACCAGGGTCGCTACGAGGCCCCCACTCCGGAGACACTGCTTGAAGACCAGCTCGGCTGGAAACTGCCCGTGTCGCATCTGGTCTGGTGGGTCCGCGGCCTGCCCGCTCCCGACAGCAAGAGTCGCCTGACACTTGATGGTGACAGTCGTCTGGCAAACCTTGAACAGGATGGCTGGCAGGTTGAATACCTGAGTTATGTCGAACAGAACGGTTATTGGTTGCCCGAGCGCGTCAAGCTGCACGGCCAGGACCTTGATGTCACGCTGGTGATCAAGGACTGGCAGCCACGCAAACTGGGCCAATAAGCATGAGCGATGCACGCCTGACCCTGCCCGCCCCTGCCAAACTGAATCTGATGCTGCACATTCTCGGCCGTCGACCCGATGGCTATCACGAACTGCAAACCCTGTTTCAGTTCGTCGACTACGGCGATGACCTCAGCTTCGCCGTTCGCCAGGACGGTGAAATCCGCCTGCAGACCGATGTTCCCGGTGTTCCCCATGACAGCAACCTGATCGTCAAGGCAGCCCGGGCACTGCAACAACAATCGGGTTGCCCCCTTGGCATGGACATCTGGCTGGAAAAGCGCTTGCCCATGGGCGGCGGAATCGGCGGCGGCAGCTCCGATGCAGCGACGACATTGCTGGGGTTGAACCATCTGTGGAATCTTGGCTGGGACGAAAATCGTCTCGCCGCGCTGGGCCTGACTCTCGGGGCAGACGTTCCGGTTTTCGTACGCGGACATGCCGCATTTGCTGAGGGTGTAGGGGAAAAACTCACCCCTGTAGACCCGGAAGAACCGTGGTATCTGGTACTCGTGCCGCAAGTATCTGTAAGTACAGCAGAAATTTTTTCAGATCCACTGTTGACACGTAACACTCCTCCCATTAAAGTGCGCCCCGTTCCCAAGGGAAACAGTCGAAATGACTGCTTACCGGTTGTAGCAAGGCGTTATCCAGAGGTACGTAACGCTTTGAATTTGTTAGGTAAATTTACCGAAGCAAAATTAACCGGAACTGGAAGTTGTGTGTTTGGGGCCTTCCCAAACAAAGCTGAAGCTGATAAAGTCTCGGCCCTTCTTACAGAGACCTTTACGGGGTTTGTAGCAAAAGGAAGCAACGTTTCGATGTTGCATCGCAAGCTGCAAAGTCTGCTCTAAAAAGGAACCGGGTACTGGGTACTCGTTGCAACAAATACAGGGGCGTCGCCAAGCGGTAAGGCAGCAGGTTTTGATCCTGCCATGCGTTGGTTCGAATCCAGCCGCCCCTGCCATTTTCCTATACTCATCCAGGTTACCCTCAGCCTTCAGGTACTGCGCGTGTCCAAGATGATGGTCTTTACGGGGAACGCTAACCCCGATCTGGCTCGACGTGTCGTACGTCAGCTGCATATCCCACTAGGTGATGTTTCTGTCGGCAAGTTTTCCGACGGCGAAATTTCTACTGAGATTAATGAAAACGTCCGCGGTAAAGACGTATTTATCATTCAGCCGACTTGCGCACCGACCAACGATAACCTGATGGAACTGGTTGTGATGGCTGATGCCTTCCGCCGCTCCTCAGCGTCCCGAATCACTGCTGTGATTCCTTACTTTGGTTATGCCCGTCAGGATCGCCGTCCGCGTTCCGCACGTGTGGCTATCAGCGCGAAAGTCGTTGCTGACATGCTTACCGTAGTCGGGATCGATCGTGTTCTCACGGTTGATCTGCATGCTGACCAAATCCAGGGTTTCTTCGATATTCCAGTAGATAACATCTACGGCTCCCCGGTTCTGGTGGATGACATTGAAGATCAACGTTTCGAAAACCTGATGATCGTTTCCCCGGATATCGGCGGCGTCGTGCGTGCACGTGCTGTTGCGAAGTCTCTGGGTGTTGATCTCGGAATCATCGACAAGCGCCGTGAGAAAGCCAATCACTCTGAAGTGATGCATATCATCGGTGATGTCGAAGGGCGTACCTGTATTCTGGTTGATGACATGGTCGATACCGCCGGCACACTGTGCCATGCGGCCAAGGCCCTGAAAGAGCATGGCGCTGCCAAGGTCTTTGCCTACTGCACACACCCTGTGCTGTCGGGTCGGGCGATCGAAAACATTGAAAATTCCGTGCTGGACGAACTGGTGGTGACTAACACCATCCCGTTGTCCGCTGCAGCACAAGCCTGTAGCCGTATCCGTCAACTGGATATCGCTCCGGTAGTCGCTGAGGCGGTCCGCCGCATCAGCAACGAAGAATCGATCAGCGCGATGTTCCGCTAAGGGGTTTCCCTAAGCTGACACCCTGTTGACGAAAAGCGCCCCGCCCTGACATTCGGTCAGGGCGGGGCTTTTTTGCCCATATCGTCCTGACGTCGGTCGCAAACGTCAGGTCGAATGTGGCTAATTTGGAGATACAAAATGAACGATTTTACTTTGAATGCTGAACTGCGTTCCGACCTGGGGAAAGGTGCGAGCCGCCGCCTGCGTCGTCTCGCAAGCCTGGTTCCAGCTGTAGTTTACGGTGGCGACAAAGCCCCTGAATCCATCAGCCTGCTGGCCAAAGAAGTTGCAAAACTGCTGGAAAACGAAGCTTCGTACAGCCACATCATCGCGCTGACCGTTGATGGCAAAAAGCAAAACGTGATCATCAAAGCTCTGCAACGTCACCCGGCCAAAGGCCACGTGATGCACGCTGACTTCGTACGCGTTGTAGCTGGCCAGAAACTGACCGCTATCGTGCCTGTGCACTTCATCGGTGAAGAAGTTCCAGTCAAGAAAGGCGGCGAAGTTTCGCACGTTACTTCCGAGCTGGAAGTAAGCTGCCTGCCGAAAGATCTGCCTGAGTTCATCGAAGTAGACGTGTCTGCTCTGGAAATCGGTTCGATCGTTCACTTGTCCGACGTTAAAGCACCTAAAGGTGTTGAGTTCGTTGCTCTGGCGCACGGTAACGACCTGGCTGTTGCCAACGTCCACGCCCCACGCATTGCACCGACCGAAGACGAAGCAGAAGAAGGTACTGCCGAGTAATTCATTACTTGGTCATACCGGAGTTGCTCGGGAAACCGCTGTAAAAGTAAGGCAAAACGGGCAGGATCGCGGAGTTTACATCATGGTAAATGAGCAGTTTTCTTCCAGTTTTGCCGCTGTCTGCAGCGGCTTCAACCACAACTCCATAAAAGGGCCCCTGTCGTGACTGCCATACAACTGATCGTTGGCCTGGGAAATCCAGGCGCTGAATACGAACAGACCCGGCACAACGCAGGGGCTCTTTTTGTTGAGCGTATCGCTGACGCGCAACGAGTCAATCTCGTCGCCGAGCGCAAATTTTTTGGCCTGACCGCACGCTTCACTCATCAGGGTCAGGATGTTCGTCTGCTGATTCCCACCACCTATATGAACCGCAGCGGTCAGTCCGTGGCGGCGCTCGCTGGTTTCTACCGGATTCCGGTTGATGCCATCCTGGTGGCGCATGACGAACTCGATCTACCACCGGGTGTTGCCAAGTTCAAACAGGGCGGCGGCCATGGCGGACATAACGGGTTGCGGGACATCATCGCGCAGCTCGGCAATCAGAATACATTTCACCGCTTGCGGCTTGGCATCGGCCACCCGGGCGACGCCAATAAGGTCTCCGGTTTTGTTCTGGGTCGAGCGCCACGCGCCGAACAGGAGAAACTGGACGCCAGCATCGACTTTGCCCTCGGCGTGCTGCCGGATATCTTCGCCGGTGAATGGAACCGGGCGATGAAAAACCTGCACAGCCAGAAGGCCTGACATCACTCGAGGGGAAACACCATGGGCTTCAATTGCGGCATCGTCGGCCTGCCCAACGTCGGCAAATCCACTCTGTTCAACGCCCTGACCAAGTCCGGTATTGCAGCGGAGAACTTCCCCTTCTGCACCATCGAACCGAACAGCGGCATCGTGGCCATGCCCGACCCACGCCTTGCGGCATTGGCGGCCATCGTCAATCCCAAGCGCATCCTGCCGACCACCATGGAGTTCGTCGATATCGCGGGCCTGGTAGCCGGTGCGTCCAAAGGTGAAGGCCTGGGCAACAAGTTCCTCGCCAACATCCGCGAGACCGACGCCATCGCTCACGTGGTTCGCTGCTTCGAAGACGACAACGTGATTCACGTTTCCAACAGCGTCGACCCGAAGCGCGATATCGAAATCATCGATCTGGAACTGATCTTTGCTGACCTCGACAGCTGTGAAAAACAGCTGCAGAAAGTCACGCGCAACGCCAAGGGCGGCGACAAGGATGCAGTGGTTCAGAAAGGCCTGCTGGAGCAGTTGATCGCTCACTTCACCGAAGGCAAGCCAGCCCGCAGCCTGATGAAGAACATGAACGCTGACGAAAAAGCAGTGATTCGTGGCTTCCACCTGCTGACCACCAAGCCGGTCATGTACATTGCCAACGTTGCCGAAGACGGTTTCGAGAACAACCCGCTGCTGGACGTCGTTCGCGCCATCGCCGAAGAAGAAGGCGCAATGCTGGTGCCAGTCTGCAACAAGATCGAAGCGGAAATCGCCGAGCTTGATGATGGCGAAGAAAAGGATATGTTCCTCGAAGCCCTGGGCTTTGAAGAGCCAGGCCTGAACCGCGTGATCCGTGCAGGCTACGAAATGCTGCACCTGCAGACCTACTTCACAGCTGGCGTTGAAGAAGTCCGCGCCTGGACCGTACGTGTCGGTGCCACAGCACCACAAGCCGCTGGCGTGATTCACACCGACTTCGAAAAAGGCTTCATCCGCGCCGAGTGCATCGCCTACAACGACTTCATCCAGTACAAGGGTGAAGCTGGTGCCAAGGAAGCCGGCAAATGGCGTCTGGAAGGCAAGGACTACATCGTCAAAGACGGCGACGTGCTGCACTTCCGTTTCAACGTCTGATGGCTTGCGTGGCTCACCACGCGTTCAGCTAAAAAAAACGGGATGCTTTGCATCCCGTTTTTTTGCCTGTGAGTTTCCCGACCCTACTTTTGCAACCGCCCCAGAAGATCTCGATCATATGGAACGGATTCGCCAACCCGGCGATTGAAAAATACTGTATTGGACGGAATGCTTTTATTGACGAAAGAGCAGGCTCCCACAACCACGTTGTCACCCAGCTGGATGTCATCCGAAATAATGCAGGAATGCGCTTGAATCCTGACCCCGTCGCCAATAACCAAACGCACCTCTTCGGCGTTACCCTTGACACCAATGGTGCAGCCTTGCCAGATTCTGAAGTCTTTACCTATTACGGCATAGGAAGTGATCACAATGCCGCTGAGGTGGGCGATCCACAAACCCTCATCTATCTGAGCGCCAAGCATGATTTCCACGTTGTACTGACGGCTCAGCTTTTCATTCAGCAATTTTGCACGGCGTCGCCAGAACTTTGATCCCGAGGTATTGAAAACGTAAGCCAGGCGAAACCAGAACAGGTAACTCGACCTGTTACTCCGCCGACACTTCACATATAAACGCTTCCAGCTGAAGGGCTTATCGAGCCCGCCCAGTACCTCAATGTGCCAATAGCGCATCGCACTTTTAAGTAGCTCAATCATGCCGGGCGCGCCTCTGAACGCTTCCTTGTCAGCTGTGACCCCATGGAAAGCACCAACCCCACCGGCATCCAGAAAACCAGCCAGTAAACGCCTGGACGATTCATGACCGTGTGGTAGTTGAATAGAGCAGTCAGGACAGCAAACACAATAAGTGGGAATCCAACTGATCCGAGCGGGGAGCCCCAGCTATCTCTATTGAGAGACCGCGCGAGCACACAACCGATCATGATCAACAGCAGCAGTGCGCCGCCTACCCCGAACTCATAAAAGAACTGCAAATACAGATTGTGCGCCTGCGTCCAGCAATGCCCACTATCAACGCAGACATTAAATTTGTTGCCTGCACCTGCGCCCACCAACCAAAAATCGGGAAGCCGCTCTAGCCAGTCATGCCAAATCAAATCCCTGTAACTGAAACCGCGGTCGGTCTGCTCCAGCAACATCGGTGATAACCAGAGCAAAACAAGCACGCCAGCAACGGCTGCACCCGCCAACCATTTTCTTGAGCGCTCGTCATTGTGGAATGCGATAGATGCTCCAATGGCGGCCCCATACCCCAGCCATACACCTCGTGACAGGGTGCAGTACAGATAGAGCGATAACGCCAGCACACAAACGCCGTAGACAAGCGCCACAAAACGGCTATACCGCTTGGTCAACAACTGGTGAACACCGTACACGCCGAAGAAACCGTAATAAAGCGCAGCAATAATAGGGTTCTTGAAATCGGCGTAGTCCTTATAGCCTAATTTCTGAATGCGCTGACCATCGAGAAACATATTTGAATCTACGGCAAAAAAAGTGTAGATCAAACTGACCAACGCAAAGATGCCCGCAATCAAAAACGCTGCATCCAGGCTTTTCTCCATCAAGTTCTTATCAACCAGAATCTTGATAGCGCAGACGTACAAGAGAATATAGAAACCTGTCTTGAGCTGATCCGAGGCCGATAAATCCGACGTCGGGTTAAGCAAAGCGACCAGCACGGTAAACCCCAATAAAACCAGGAGAGGTAAATAACGCTTACTGCACAAGGATTCACGCACTTCACGGTCAAGAAAAAGCAGAATCAACGCCGGTAAAAACAGAGTCAGGTTTGAGATGGTCGTAAATCTACTGCCATCTGAGATGTAAAGCATTCCACTGATGTGAACAGTAAATCCCGCCACCAAAAGATAAAGAAAAAATCTGGATACAGCCGCTACCATATAAACCTCTTCACACTGCTCATGCGCCTGCTCGCGCCCATCAGAGGGCGACCCATAATGGTGGTCTGGATAAAACCATTGGGTCTTTGGCATCTCAGTGCGCTAAAACCTGACGATGCCTGACTAATCAACCAAGGAGCTCGAATCAATAAGACGTCACTTGCCTCTACTTCTTTGGGCGCATAGGCGAATTTTTTTGCGAAGCCACCGCCCATTGTCGAGGACAGGTTGCGCGGGCTGGACGACAATCGCCGTTGATGCGGCGAACGCTTGGGATCGGTCATTGCCAGTGACAAGAGCCTTAAGCGATGAACGTCTCCGGTGAAATATTGAAATATGGACTTTGCAGGCATGCAGCAATACTCCATACGACGCTCAAGATTGGCTGCGCATTCTAGTCAGATGTGTCAACCCTGTGAAGGCGTGAATCTGATGGCCAGGCTTGAGAGTATCTTGATAATGATAATCTCTCTCATGTACAGTCACAGCCTTCCTTGTTACCTGCCTGTGCAAAGAGCGTCACGCTGTGGATGAGTCACCCCAAAAACTCGCTCTGTACCTGGCCCATCGTGCTGCGCTGGTAGATTACGCAGCCCCTATCGTCGGTTGTCGCTCCAGGGCTGAAGACGTCGTTCAGGAAGCCTGGCTGCGTTTTGACACTCGCAAGGGCGAATACCTCGACCTGAGCCATCCACTGGGTTACCTGTACCGCATCGTCCGCAACCTGGCCCTGGACCTGACCCGCAGCATGGCCACCGAAAAGCGCCAGCCGGACAGCCAGGCGATTCTCGATGAAATGCCCTCAAACACCGCCTCGCCTGAACGCGAAGCCGCCAGCCACGACGAATTACGGCTGATCAGCGACGCCCTTGGCGAGCTGCCGGAACGCACACGCACCGCGTTCGAAATGCACCGTCTGGGCGGCTATACCTTGCAGCAGGTCGCGAGCGCATTGGGTATCTCAATGGGGCTGGCCCATCAGTTGGTTCATGACGCCCTGAGCCACTGCGCCTACCGGCTGGAACAAGCCGATGCCTGAGCACGATAATCCAACGCCTTTTGCCCAAAGCAGCCCCTCTATGCGACCCTTGCATACTTTTGAAGCCGAGGGAGATCGGTCCGCGATGCCCGAAACAGGACCTCGACAGCCACATATGGACATAGCTCTGGACTGGCTGTTGCGCCTTCAGCAATCGCCCGAAAACGCTGCGCTGAAAGCTGAAGTCAGTGAATGGGAGCAGGCTGCCCCGGAAAACGCCCAGGCCATGCGCAAGGCTCAAAGGCTATGGCGCCTCACCGGCCAACTGCCCGCGACCACCGCACAAAACTGGCCTCCAGTGACACCACAAGCATCGCCCGTCCCGTCACCTGTATCAGCCGTAGCGCCTGCGCGACCCTCCAGACGTAGACCGCGTCTTCACTATTTCGCCGTGGGCATCGCAGCCTGTTTGCTGGTGGCACTGGCGCCACGGTTATGGCTGCAGATTGAAGCGGACTATCAAAGCCCATCTGGGGCGCGCAGTAGCGTCAACCTGGCAGACGGCAGTCGAGTGATCCTGGACAGTAACAGCGCGCTGGCCGTGGACTTCACAGGAGCCGAACGCCATGTACGGTTGCTGGCCGGGCAGGCTTATTTCGACGTTGCACCAGACGCTAACAAACCCTTTCATGTTAAAGCCGGGGATGTAGAAGTCAGAGTGACGGGCACCGCATTCAACGTCGATCTGGAAGACAAGCAGATCGACGTTGCGGTTACCCATGGCTCGGTAAAGGTCTCGGATAAAACCTCGGGCCAACCGCTTAGCCAGCCACTGACTGCAGGCCAGCGCCTGACCTATGACAGGGATCTGCATCAGGCAAACCTGCAATCCATGCCGGTCAACCAGATTTCGCCGTGGCGCAATGGACAATTGATTGCCAACAACGCCCGCCTGGGTGACGTCGTTGCACAGATGCGCCGCTATTTGCCGGGGCTGATCATGCTTGGCGATGACGATCTGGCAAACAAGCGCGTGACCGGTGTGTACGACATCGACCAGCCCGAAGCTGCACTCGCTGCCTTGGCAAAAGCCCATGGCGCAACCGTCAGCTACCGCACACCTTGGGTCAGAATCGTCTCCAGATAAAGACGTCCTTATTCCCCCGAAGCTAACACTGTATCTGTAGGAGCTGCCAAAGGCTGCGAAGCATTTATCCTGACACACCGCGATCGCAGCCTTCGCCAGCTTCTCTAGGTCTACCTTTCCCACCCCGCCCCCCTCCCCTTGAATTTATTTTTATTATTTTCTGAAAATTTCCAGAGCTGTCCCGTCCTTGGTCTCGAACGGTAACTGCAAGCAATTCGCATTCAAGTTTTTGAGCTTTTTTTGGCTCATCCGGGGACATGACATGGCTAAGGATTTTTCACACAACCCGCACCTGGGCGTTAACAGGCAGTGGGCTGGGTTGGCTGGGATTGGCGCGCTGACTTTATGCTGCGCCCTCACCACCCTGCCCGCTTTCGCCGTGTCACCCTCGGGGACCGAACAAGCCGCCATGCAGGCTCAGCACAACTTTGATATTCCGGCGCAGAGCCTGGCATCGGCCTTGATCAGTTTCGGTCAACAAAGCGGGCTGCAAGTGAGCGTTGATTCCGCCCTGCTGGAAAACCGCACGTCGCGCTCGGTCAGCGGTTCGCTGAGCAGCGCCAAGGCTCTGGACAATCTCCTGAAAGGCTCCGGCGTCGGCTGGACGTACAGCTACGGCAACCTGTTGCTGTACCGCGATGAGCCGCTTGCCGGAGAAGACACGGCGATGGAAATCGGCACCACCGTTGTACTCGGTAGCACCGAGGAAAAAAGTTACATGGGCGAAACCGTGATCGGCGAGAAGGCTATCAAGGCATTCCCCGGCGCCAATGGCGACATCACTACATTGCTGCGCATGCACCCGAGTGTGCAGTTCAGCAACACGCAGCAAAGTTCCAACACTCCTGGCGAGCTGAACCCCGCCAACATCAGCATCAATGGCGCGAAGTATTACCAGAACAACTTCATGATTGATGGCATCTCGATCAATAACGATCTGGACCCAGGGGCTCAGAGCTATGGTGCAACCCGAAACTTCGAGTCCGCTCCGAGCAACTCTCATGGCATCGCGCTGGATGCCGATTTGCTGCAAGAGGTAAAGGTTTACGATAGCAACGTCCCGGCGGAATACGGTGGATTCAACGGTGGGGTCGTCGACGCGATCACTCGCAAACCAACCGAAGCGTTGCATGGCAAGATATCTGCTTCCATGACCCGCTCGGAATGGATGAGGTACCACATCTCGGAAGGTGATGAGGTGGACTTCGCTACTGCATCTAATGAGCAGTACCAGCCTGAATTTGAAAAGCTGACCGTGCGAGGGTCGCTTGAGGGGCATTTCACTGAAGACTTCGGCGCAATGGTCGCTTTCTCGCAAAAGCGCTCGGATATTGCCTTGCATGGTTACGCAGGGGGCTATAACTCTCCGGACGGTGAGAGCAACAGCCGCAACCAAAGCAGGCAAATCGATAACTATCTGGTCAAGACTTACTGGAACATCAACGACCGTCTGACTCTGGACAGCTCGTTCACCTACGCACCGCAGGAAGGCAAGTACTTCACTGCCGACCGTCGGAACGCAGACTTCACCACCCTCAACGGCGGCTCTCAGGCCACATTCAAAGCAGTCTGGTCTGGCGACAAGGCCACGTGGACCCACAAGCTGGCACTTACTGATGTCACCAGTTCAAGAGAAACCGACGCCACTGAAATGGTCTCCTGGTACTACTCTCAGGAAAAAAACTGGGGTAATCCGAACAGTGCCAGCGCGCGTAGCATCGACGGTGCTGTGACCAGCCTTGATCAGCGCCAGCGCAGCCTCACTTACGGGCTTAAATCAGAGTGGGTTCCCCTGCAATTCGCGGGAATGGAACATACCTTCACTGCCGGTATGGATCTGTCCCACACAGTGGCCGAATGGGAGCGTGCGGAGGACTACAACAGTGTCACGACCTTCAGACGTGACAACGGCAATACCTGTCTGGCAACCGAACGCTGGTGCTCGGTAAGCCCGCTGCTCAATGGCCAAAGTCGACAATGGGCCAGCCTTTACACCGAGTACGGTGCAGGCAAAATCGAAATGACAGAAAACAAATATGCCTTCTACCTGCAAGACAGTCTGCAATTCGGAAAGCTCGGTCTGCGCCCGGGTGTGCGTATCGAAGGCGATGACTATATGGAGCAGAAAACCGTCGCGCCGCGCTTCGCTGGCGACTATGACTTTTTCGGTGATCGCAGCACCGTGGCTGTATTCGGCGCTAACCGCTACTACGGACGAAACCTGTTCAAATATCGTCTGGCCGATGGCCGACAAGGCTTGAACACCACCTATCGCCGTACCACCTACGGAGCCGCGTTTACAGGCACACGGCAACTGAACAGCAACCGTTTTTCTACCTTGAACATCCCTTACGATGATGAGTTGATGGCGGGCGTCGAGCAGCGCTGGTTCGATACCGAATTCAAACTCAAATACGTACACCGACTGGGCAAGGACAAGATCGTTCGAGCATCATCCAGCACTCAAAACCTCCCCGATGCTGATGGTTACGTCAACAACTACTACACGTATACCAATCAAGGCCGCAGCGAGAGCGACAATATCAGCCTGACCATAACGCCGCTTCAAGACCTTGAATGGATGGGTACCAAGACCAGTCTGCAGTGGGCCTTTGACTGGTCGCGTACCAAGGATGCTTCGGTCGACTATGAAAGCCTGCTCACACTCGACAAGTTTGAAGACGACAATGTGGTGTACGACGGCAAATTCACCAAGTACAGCGAATTACCCGCCTCGGATTTCAATCGGCCATGGACCGCACGCATGACCGCCATCACCGAGATCCCACAGTGGCATCTGACGGTGAGTAACTTCCTGCGCTATCGCGGGGCTTACGACCAAATCTACAACCTCAATGAAAAAGTGGTGGTCGATGGCGAGAGCCTGGATGTTTACCGGACCGTCCGGGTCAACGCAGCCCCGACCTGGGACATGCGTGTTGATTGGGAAGTGCCTACCGGCAAAGACCAGGCAGCGTTTATTGCGGTCGACGTCACCAACGTTGCCGACCGCGTGAACAGCATCAAAAGCAGCGCCACCACCACAACCTACGAAACAGGCCGCCAATTCTGGCTCGAAGTCGGCTACCGCTTCTAACCCCTGATCGCCCCTTCTAACACTCGCTGAGAACGCTGATGAAATTATTCATTGTGGGCCTGTTCGCTCCACTATTCCTGTGCGCCTGCGCCTCGATTACCCCCGACCAACAGACCATGCCCTGGGACGCAGCCGTGGTGCGCGGCACGCTGGATAACGGCCTGGAATATCGACTGGTGCGTGACACCCGACAGAAGTCGCGACTCGATATTCGTCTGACGGTCAAAGCCGGTTCGGTGGATGAAGAAGAAGATCAGATCGGCGTCGCCCACATGCTTGAACATCTGGTGTTCTACAGCCACGGCGGCCAGCCGCTGGATGCCCGCAGCCGGATGATTGCCGAAGGCTGGATTCAAGGCCGTAACTTCAACGCCATGACCGCCTACGACCGCACTCAATACCTGATGAGCCCGCCACGTGGCGCGGCTGAAGCCGATATTGCGCTGCAAAACCTTTCGACCATGCTCTTTGCCGGTGACTTCAGCGCGGATGATCTGGACCACGAACGAAACGTCGTCATCGAAGAGTGGCGCGGCGGCCTTGGCGTGGCGCAGCGCATGAATCAGCAGCGTACGGCATCCCAGCGCGTTGGCTCCCGTTATCCGGAACACCGCACCATCGGCAACGAAGGCGCAATTCGCAGCGCCCGCCTCGAAGCATTGCGCGCCTATCAAGAGCGTTGGTATCAGCCGGACAACATGATCCTGTCGGTGGTCGGCGATATTGAGCCAGAACAGTTAATCAAGCACATCGAACGCTGGTTCGGACCACAACCCGGCAAACCGTTACCAGAGCGTCACGCCCATGATCTGCCGCTGGACAACACACTGAAGATCTTTCAATTACAGGACAGCCAGAGTGGTACCAGTCAGGTTGCTTTGCTGTTGCGCATGCATGAACCGCTGAGCCGTCCGGCAACCATGGCCGCGCTACGCGAGCGGATGATCGACCGCTTCACGCTTGATGCGCTGTTCACCCAACTCAAGCGTCAACCACTGATGCCAGGTGTGCGCAGCCTCACCGCGCAAAAGACCCAGATCGGTGACTACTCCAGCGTGCTCGGGATTGCCGCTGCGGTGGATGGCAATGGACATCAAGCTGCCCTGCGTCAGTTGCTCGAAGAGCTGCAACGCCTGCAACAATACGGCGTGTACCAGGCCGATCTGGACGAGGAGAAAAGCCAGTTGCGCGGTCTGATCGAACGCACGCTGGCCAAGCCTGAATCGCGCACCTTCGAGCAATGGGTCAACGCCCTCAACGATGCCGCCGTGATCGGCAAAGTGCCGCAAAACGCCCATGCCGTCGCCAAGGCCAACCTGCACTGGATTGACGACATCACGCTTGAGGACATCAACCAGCGCCTGAACCGCTGGGTCTCAAGCCCCGATCAGGTCCTGCAACTCAGCGCTCCACGGCTAACGCCACTGACCTTGCCGAGCGTTGCCGAGGTTGAGCAACTGCGCGAAGGCATCCGTCATATGTCGCTGACGCCACCGCAGCCGCGCCCGCTTCCAAAGGCGAACAAAACGGCTGAGATACGAGAAGCGCCAGCAGCCGAGAGCAGCGGCGAGATACTCGCCCGCCGTGAGTTCGCCAAAGAAAAAGTCACGCACTGGCAGTTGAGCAACGGCGACCGGTTGGTCTGGCTGAAGCGTAACGGCGAGGCGGGTCGCTTTGTACTGGAAACCGAATCCAGTGCAGGCTTCATGGCCAAAGGCATGCTGCCGTGGCGGGTGCAAATGGCCGCGCAACTGGCTGGCGAAGGTGGCCCAGAGGGCTGGTCGGCAGACGATACCAGCGCATGGCGCAAAGCACTCAAGGTTAATGTTTCGCTGGATCAGCAAGCCGAGCGGTTGCGCCTGAGCCTGTCGGCAATCGCGAAGCCAATCGAACAGACTTCGACACAGCGGCTGGAAAACCTGCTGCAAGCCTATAGGATGACTCAGGATTCGGTGCGCATTGATCGCGACGCATTGGATAAGGTGCGGGAAGACCTGCTCAGCCGTCTCGCTCGCCCCGGTGACGATATCAGTACGCGCAAAGAAGCCGCGTCAAGGGCCTTGCTGCACGGCAAGGACAACTGGCAGCCTCCGGTCAGTGCCGATCTGGAGACGCTGACCTCAGAGCAACTGGACGCTGACTGGCAGCAACTCGCCCGCGCTCCCGTGACCTACTACCTGATGGCCGATGTGCCCGACGCCGAACTGGAACCCTTGGTACGCCGCGAACTGGCAGGCATCCCGCGAGGTACCGGGCTGGTGGCGCAATCTACCGGGCAAGCACCCGGTAAACGCCGAACCGATCTGGCAATCGCCATTGAGCCACGCGCTACGTTGCAGGCGCAAAGCTTCACCGAGCAACCCTGGACTCCCGCTCAGGCCGCACGCGTTGCGGCACTTCGGGAGATGGCGCGCAGCCATTTGAAGGACGCGCTACGCCGCGACGCAGCCGGGATCTATCAACTGAACTTCGACAGCCAGTTGAACCCGGCCAGCCAGCGTATCGAGAGCAAGCTGGTGTTCAGTACCGACCCGGCCCGGGTCGAAGAACTGTGGCAACTGGCACGCAAAACCCTCGCTGCCCTGCCCGCCAGCGTGACCGAAGCCAACATCGTCAGCCTGCGTGTCACGCTGCGTAAACAGGAGGCCGAGCGCCGCAAGGATCCAGCAACCCAGTTGCAACGCTTGATTCTGAGCGAGCGCCAGTGGGGTGATCCACGTTACCTGAGCGAGCAACACCAGCTAGTGGAAGCCATTCAGATTGCGCCGATGAAAACACTGGCCGGGCGATTGGTAAATTCTGAAAACCTGACCCAACTGCGCCTGCTACCCGCCGAGCCAGCACAATGAAGACCCTGCGGACCTTTCTGGCCCTGGCCAGCCCATACTGGCGTGATCGCAAGCAGTGGCTGGAGTGGGTAATGCTACTCAGCGTGATCGCCATGGGCCTGATGCTGGTGCAGATCAACGTGCTGATTAACACCTGGAGCAAGACCTTCTACGACACGCTCGCCGAGTTCGATACCCAGGGTGTCATCGCCCTGATGGGCGAATACGCGCTGTACATCGGCGCCTATGTTTTGGTGTACGTGTATCTGGACTGGTTGCGTAAAGCGCTGGAATTGCGCTGGCGGCGGGCCCTTACGGCCAGCGTCATTGAGCGCTGGTTCAGTGGTCAGGCATTTTATCGTATTGGGCTGGGCGCGGAACCGGACAACCCTGACCAACGTATCGCTGAAGATGTGGATCTGATGGTCAAGCGCAGCATCGAGCTGCTGGTCTCGTTCATCGCCAACCTGGCTCAGGTTGGAGCATTTCTGACGATTCTGTGGAATCTGTCGGGCACGCAGACCTTCGACATTGCGGGCCATAGCTTCACGATCGAAGGCTATCTGGTGTGGATCGTGGTGGTCTACAGCGTTGCGGGCACCCTCATCACTCACCTGATTGGTCGTCCGCTGCAAAGCCTTAACTACGAGCGGCAACGACATGAAGCCAACTTTCGCGCCGACCTGCTGCGCAAGCGCGACAACGCCGAGCAAATAGCGCTGTATCGCGGCGAAGCAGTCGAATCCCGCAAACTCTCAGGCCTCTTCGAAGCCATTGGCGACAACTGGCATCAACTGATGGACAAGCAGCGTAACCTGTCGCTGTTTACCGTTAGCTACAACCGCGTCAGCCTGATTATCCCGGTGTTCGCTGCACTGCCCTTGTTCCTGGCAAAAACCATTACCCTTGGCGGGCTGATGCAGATCCGCAATGCGTTCAACTCGGTACATGGTTCATTAAGCTGGTTCATCAACGTGTACCAGCGACTGATTGAATGGAGCGCGACGGTTGAGCGGTTGGGGCAGTTTGTCGAGGCGATTGAAGCCAGTCGCACCTCGGAGCACGATGCACCTGTGGGTAAAACCCTGTCGCTACAAAACCTGCATGTACTGCTGCCCAATGGCGACGCACTGCTGGGGCCACTGGATACCCAAGTCAACAGCGGCGAATGGCTACGGATTGATGCCGCCAGCGGGCTGGGCAAATCTACTTTGCTGCGTACGTTGCATGGCCTGTGGCCGTTTTATACAGGCCGCTGGCAATTGCCTGACGGGAGCAGTTTGCTGTTGCCACAAAGGCCCTATCTGGCCAGCGTCACACTGCGCGAGCTGTTGGCGTACCCGGCACTGGAAATGCCCCACGATCATCGCCTGGACGGGGTGCTCAAGCAGGTCGGACTGGCTCGGCTTGGCCAGCAGCTCGATGAACAGCGGGAATGGAGCCGGGAGTTATCCGGCGGCGAACAACAACGCCTGGGCATCGCCCGCGCCCTGCTGTACCGCCCGCAAACCTTGTATCTGGATGAAGCCACCAGCCAGCTCGACAGCCAGAGCGCCGTTGCCCTGCTGACCCTGCTCAAGCGGGAGTTGCCTGAAAGCACCGTGATCGGAATCAGCCACCAGCAGGAAGTGGCCAAGCTGTTTGATCGCAAACTGGAGCTGAACAGAGTGGAAGCGGTTTTGGCGTGAGGTTAGGCTGATCGCCGGCCAACCATAGAATCCCCCAAGGCGACCGCGTTCCCCTGTTGGAGCGAGGCTTGCCCGCGAATCAGTCGATGAGGTGAGTCAGGTACGCCGCGTCGCCTTCTTCGCGGGCAAGCCTCGCTCCAACAGGATTTGTGCCATCCAGTGGGACAGGCCGGGCGACACTACGTTTTAGCCAGGAGGACGTAGGGACATTCGCTAGATCTCCGTCTGCAGAAATAGCACCCTCCCGGCTAATGCCATTCCCACGTCGCGCATCTACTTGTGGAAGCGACTTCAATCACTTCCCGTTAAACGCCGTCATGTCCTGCTGCAACAGTCCCAGCAATCGGCTCGAACCAACGCTCAACTGCCTGCCCAACCGGCTGATGATATGCACCTGTGACTCGCTGAACACTTGGGATTCCAATGGCAATGCTATGAGCTTGCCGCTCGCCAGTTCGTCCACCACCACGAACGTCGGCAACAGGGTTACACCGCCGCTCATGGCAAAGCGTTTGAGCATGGCGAAGGTGTTGCAGGTCAGGGTTGGCATCAGGGAAACGCCGCACTGCTGTTCGGCCTGAGTCAGGATCTGACGGATGCCGTAGGAAACCCCGAGTAGACCCAATCGGTAGCTGTCCAGATCTTTCAAGGGGATCGGCCCGTCATACTGCGCCAAAGGATGGTCGGGGCTGACCATCACGCAGACCGGCTGTTTCTGGTGGGCGTGGGAGCGAATCTTCGGGTCTGCGGGTGGGTTGAACACCAGGCCGATGTGCGCCTCGTCTTCTACTACCTGACGGATTACTTCATTGGTGCCACACACGTTCACTTGCAGTTCGACCTTGGGGTACAGCGTCGAGAATTTTGTCAGCGGCTCGGTCAGGCCATCGATAAACCCTTCACCAATCGCCAACACCACCGAACCACTCTGCAAACCGCGTAACGCTTGCAGCGATTCCAGCAAAACCTCCTGCTGGGAAAGTCGCTGCCGGTAGTAAGCCAGCACGCGATCCCCCGCCTCAGTCGGCTTCACCCCACGGCGATGGCGCTCCAGCAACGGTGCGCCCAGCTCATGCTCCAGCTGGGCGATCTGTCGGCTGACCGCAGACGGCGCAACATCGAGAAAATCCGCCGCTGCACGAACACTGCCCAGTCGTACGGCCTCGAAGAAATAAAGAATGCGTCGATCCTGAACCAGACTCATGGGCCACCTGCGTTGCTTTCAACGCAACAAAAATGAATTTGGTGATTATTGCTGTGTGTGCAGAGCGGTGTCCATACTCGGTTCATCTGCCGATAACCATTGACGGTGCGACGTAGCCTGTCAAACAGCTGAGCGAGCATTCTGAATGACTTTAAAAGTAGGCGTGATTGGATTGGGCAACATGGGCGGCGGCATGGCTGCAACCCTGGCCAGCAAAGGCTTCGATGTAAGCGGCTTTGACCTGTCGCAGGCTGCACTGGAAATCGCCGAGAGCAAAGGCGTTAAACCGGTGACTGACCGCACCGCACTGATCAAACAGGTCGACGTGCTGATCCTGTCATTACCAAAAGCAGAACACGTTGAACTGGTTTGCCTGGGCGCTGAAGGCGTACTGCAACACGGCAACGCTGGCCTGATCGTGGTCGACACCACCACTTCTACACCGGAAGCCAGCCGCAAGGTGGCTGCCGCCCTGCTGCAAAAGAGCATTGGTTTCATCGACGCACCGGTTTCTGGCGGCCCTAAAGGTGCAGCCACCGGCACTATGTCCATGGTCATCGGCGCAGAAGACGCAGACCTGGAAAAAGTATTGCCAGTACTCGAAGGCATGAGCGGCACACGGGTTCACGTCGGCAAATGCGGCGCGGGCAACGTGGCGAAGATCGCCAACAACATGCTCGCCGCCTGCCACCTGATCAGCACCGCAGAAGCCGTGAGCATGGCTGCCAAAGCGGGCGTCGATCCGGAAAAACTGATGCTCGGCCTTAATGCCGGTTCCGGCCGCAGTGGCGCCACCCAAGTGATGTTCCCGACCTGGGTACTGAACAAAACCTACAACTCCGGCTTCACCATGGGTTTGATGCGCAAGGACGTCGGCCTGGCCAGCGATCTGGCTGATAGCCTGGATATGGACCTGCCATTGGCGCGCATCGTCGCCCAACTGTGGGCCGCCAGCAGCGAAACGCTGCCGGACGGTGAAGACTTCAACTGCATCGTCCAGCGGACCGATGCCCAGCTGTTCGGCAAAGGGGAATAACCGATGAGCACGCAAAAACTGCTGGACTTGATGCGCCCGTACTGGGGCGAACGCAACACAGTAGCCAGCTACGTTGGCGGCGAATTCGTAGAAGGCCATGGCGAGCCGGTGGAAGTGCGCAACGCCCACGACGACAGCCTGATGTTGAGCTTTCCCGATGCCGACGCATCACTGGTGGCAACTATCGATGCCGCGGCGAAAACCGCCCAGTCCCAATGGGCAGCCCTGACTGCTCAGGCCCGTGGCCGCTTGATGTATCAGGTCGGCGCGCTGATTCGTGAGGAAGCCGCCAATCTGGCGCAGATCGAATCCATCACCGCCAACAAGCCAATCCGCGATGCCAACGTTGAAGTGGCGAAAGTCGCCGAAATGTTCGAGTACTACGCCGGTTGGGCCGACAAGCTGCATGGCGAAGTCATCCCGGTGCCGACCTCGCACCTCAACTACGTAACCTACGAGCCGCTGGGCACGGTGCTGCAAATCACCCCATGGAACGCGCCGATTTTCACCTGCGGCTGGCAGATCGCTCCGGCGATCACTGCTGGCAACGCCGTGATCCTCAAGCCGTCCGAGCTGACTGCTTTGTCTTCGCTGGTGGTCGCGGTGCTGATCGAGCGCGCCGGTGTGCCAAAAGGTCTGGTCAACGTCGTGGCCGGTTTCGGTCACACCATTGGCCAAGCGCTGATCGCCAAGGCTGATATCCGCAAAGTAGTCTTCGTAGGCTCCCCCGCCACCGGTCGTCACATCGCGACTGCCGCCGCGCAACGTTGCATTCCTTGCGTGCTGGAGCTGGGTGGCAAGTCAGCGAACATCGTCTTTGAAGACGCTGATCTGGAGGTTGCCCTGCGCGGCGCTCAGGCCGCGATTTTCTCCGGCGCGGGTCAAAGCTGCGTATCCGGTTCACGCCTGCTGGTGCAGGAATCGATCTTCGAACGCTTCACGACTGCGCTAGCCGCAGCAGGTAAGCAATTCAAGGTTGGCGATCCAAGCGATCCGGAAACCCAGATCGGCCCGATCAATAACGCCAAGCAATATGCACACGTAAAGAGCATGGTTGAAAACGCGCTTCAGGATGGTGCGAAGCTGGTGGGTGTTGATGCTGACCCGCTGCCGAACGTGCCCGGCTATTACGTCAACCCAACCGTGCTGGCGGGTGACAACGCACTGAACTGCGCGCAGGACGAAATCTTCGGTCCGGTGGTCGTGGCAATTCCGTTCAAAGATGAAGCAGAAGCGATCCGTATTGCCAACGACAGCCGCTTCGGTCTGGCAGGCGCGGTATGGACGCGCGATGTTGGCCGCGCTCACCGCGTCGCCAAACAAGTGCGCGCCGGGACCTTCTGGGTCAACGGTTACAAGACCATCCACGTCAGCTCGCCTTTCGGCGGCTACGGCGACAGCGGCTACGGTCGTTCGTCGGGCCTCGACGCACTGCGCGAATACAGCGAAGTCAAAAGCGTCTGGGTCGAAACGGCTGCCGTACCTGCGGTCAGCTTCGGTTACGGCGCGAGCCTGGAGTGAATCTGATGAAGCTATCCCAAACGTTGATCGAAGACGCCACGGTATGGCGTCGCGACTTCCACTCGGCCCCGGAACTGGGCTTTGAAGAACTGCGCACCTCCGAGCGGGTTGCGCAGTTGCTCGAAAGCTTTGGCATTGAAGTGCATCGCGGCCTGGGCGGCACGGGCGTCGTGGGTACCTTGCGCACCGGCGAAGGCCCAAGTATCGGCATTCGTGCCGACATGGATGCCTTGCCGATTCAGGAGCTGGGTACCCACTCCCACGCGTCGACGCACAAAGGCTGCATGCATGCCTGTGGTCACGACGGCCATACCGCGATTCTGCTGGCCACCGCTCGCCACCTGAGCGAGACCCGCAACTTCAAAGGCACCGTGTATTTCGTGTTCCAACCCGCGGAAGAAAACCTCGGCGGCGCAGGCAAAATGATTGATGACGGCTTGTTCGAGCGCTTCCCGATGGAAGCTATTTACGGTCTACATAACTGGCCGGGCGCTCCTGCCGGGCAGGTGATCATCAATCCGGGGCCAATGATGGCTTCGCTGGACACCTTCGAAATCACCCTGACCGGCAAAGGCAGTCATGCTGCCATGCCGGATAAAGGCGCCGACCCGATTGTTGCCGCTGCGCAGTTGGTGCTGGGCCTGCAGACCATCGTATCCCGCCGCCTTTCGCCACTGGACTCAGCAGTGGTCAGCATCACTCAGTTCAACGCCGGTGAAGCGATCAACGTGATCCCGGAAACGGCGGTGCTGCGCGGTACGGTGCGCTGCCTGCAAACCCCGGTGCGTGACAAGGTCGAGAAGTTGATTGGCGAGTTCGTCGAGCAACTGCCAGTCGCCTTTGGCGTGACAGGCAAGCTGGCTTACAAAGTGGGCTATCCGGTCACCGAGAACAACGTCGATGCAGCGGCCACGATTCGTCGTGCAGCCATCACGGCGGTGGGTGAGGAAAACGTGCAGTGGGGTTGTAACCCGTCCATGGCGTCCGAAGATTTCGCCTACATGCTCCAGGCTCGCCCCGGCGCTTACATCTGGCTGGGCGTGGACGGTGAAAAACCATCAGCGGCGTTGCACAACCCGTACTACGACTTCAACGATCAAGTGATCGGCTCGGGCGTGGCGGTGTGGACGAAGCTGGTGGAGCAGGAATTGGCTGCGGGCTGATCAGGAACTGATTGTCAGAAACCCTGTGGGAGCGAATTCATTCGCGAAAGCGTAGGTACATCCGATAAACACTCATCGGATGTACCGGCCTCTTCGCGAATGAATTCGCTCCCACAGGAGATCGCATTTCAAAACAAGGTTTGGGCAAGCTGCTTTAGCACTCCACCCACTTCACCGCCAACCCACCCCGTGACGTTTCCTTGTATTTATCAAGCATGTCCGCGCCGGTGTCGCGCATGGTGCGGATGGCCTGGTCCAGGGAGATGAAATGCTCGCCGTCGCCACGCATGGCCATTTGTGCGGCGTTGATCGCTTTCACAGCAGCAATCGCGTTGCGCTCGATACACGGTACTTGTACCAGACCGCCAACCGGGTCGCAGGTCAGGCCCAGGTTATGTTCCAGCCCGATCTCCGCAGCGTTTTCCACCTGCTCAGGCGTCGCGCCAAGAATCTCTGCCAAGCCCGCAGCCGCCATGGCACAAGCAGAACCCACCTCGCCCTGACACCCCACTTCCGCACCGGAAATCGAAGCGTTCTTCTTGCACAGAATGCCCACCGACGCCGCGCTCAAAAAGAACCGGACGATGTCATCTTCATTGGCATCAGGATTGAATTTCATGAAGTAGTGCAGGACAGCCGGGATGATCCCCGCAGCGCCATTGGTAGGCGCCGTCACCATACGCCCGCCTGCCGCATTCTCTTCGTTGACCGCCAGGGCGAACAGGTTGACCCATTCCATCGCGCTGAGGGTCGAGCTGATCACGTTGGGCTTGCCCAGCTCCTGCAAACTGCGATGCAGCCGGAATGCACGACGCCGCACATTCAGGCCACCGGGCAGGATGCCCTCTTCTCTCAGGCCTTTGTTCACGCAGTCCTGCATGGCGGCCCAGATGTGCAGGATCCGCGAGCGGATTTCCGCTTCGGTGCGCCAGACTTTCTCGTTCTCCATCATCAGCGCAGAAATACTCAGGCCGTGCTTTTTGCACAGACGCAGCAACTGGGCACCGCTGGAGAAGTCGTATGGCAGCTCGGTGGTATCGCTGTCCAGAATGCCGCTGGCGGCTTGCTCGGCATCAACGACAAACCCACCGCCGACCGAATAATAAGTCTGCTCATACACTTCACCAGTGGCACCATAGGCGCAGAGCGTCATGCCGTTGGGGTGATAAGGCAGGCTCTCTTCCAGCAGACGCATGTCGCGCTGCCATTCGAAGGTAATGCGCTGTTCGCCGCCGAGCAGCAGAACCTGTTGCTCCAGCACAGCGTCTACACGAGGTGCGACCAGCGCCGGGTCCACCTGATCAGGCCACTCGCCCATCAGGCCGATCACCGTCGCACGGTCACTGCCGTGACCAATGCCGGTGGCCGACAACGAACCATACAAACGTACCTCGACGCGCTCGACCTTGTTCAGCAGATCCAGCTCGCGCAACTGCACGGTGAAGATCGCAGCAGCACGCATGGGTCCGACCGTATGCGAACTGGAGGGGCCGATGCCGATTTTGAACATGTCGAAGACGCTGATAGCCATACGGTTTGCTCGATTCGTGAGAGGCTGTCGCCTCGAAAGACACTTTGTTATGTGCTGGTATTTTTAGGCTCCAGCCAAGCGATCCACAAACGAAACTTCCTAAGCCATGGTTAAGCAGAACTGATAGATGAGCAAAATCCTCAACGCGCAAATGCACGCATGGCTTCAGGTCTTCGCCTGTGCTGCCCGGCACCTGTCGTTTACCCGCTGCGCGGACGAACTGCATGTAACGCCCGGTGCGATCAGCCAACAGATGCGTCAGCTCGAAGAGCGACTGGGGTTTGCGCTGTTCCATCGGGTCGGTCGTGGTCTTGAACTGACCGCCGAAGGGCAGCGGCTGGCCATCGTTGCCAACGAGGTTCACAGCCGTATTGATGATGAGTTGAGGCTGTTGCACTCGGGCCGCATCGGCGGCGTGTTCAAGCTGCGCTGCATCCCTTCCTTTCTGAGCAAATGGCTGATGCCGCGCCTGCCGCAACTGGAACAGGCGTTTCCGGACATTCAGCTACGAATCATTGCCGAGGACAGCAGCGGCTCCTTGCGCGATGACGATTTCGACCTGGCCATCGACCTCAACGACGGCAGTTACCCGGGGCTGATGACGACTTCTTTATTGGAGGAAGAGCTATTCCCGGTCTGCTCGCCCGCGCTGCAAGCCGGCAAGCCACCGCTGGATACCCCTAGCCAGTTGGTGCATTACCCGTTGCTGCACGACATCACTGCCTGGCGCGGCAGCTATGAATACGCCGAGTGGGAGTTTTATCTGAATGCTATCGGGGCCTCGGGCATCGACGTGCGCCGAGGTCACACATTCAATCGCAACCACCTTACGATTGAAGCCGCGATCATGGGCATGGGCGTGGCGATTGCGCGCAAGGCGCTGATCACCAACGAACTGGAAGAAGGCTCGCTGATTATCCCGTTCGGCCACCCGATTGCGGCGCGCAAGAAGTATGTATTGGTCTACCGCGAAGGCGCTCTGCAAACCCCGGCACGCCGGGCGGTGCATGACTGGCTGGTGGAGCAGGCGTTGGGGATGTGATGGGGTAATGCTTTTTCTGCATTATTGACCTGTGGGAGCAGGGCTTGCCCGCGATAAACGATAACGCGGTATGCCTACTGGCTGCGTCTCATGCATCGCGGGCAAGCCCAGCTCCCACAGGATCTCGACCATGCAGTGGGAGCGGATTTTACCGCACAGTCCTGCTCCCACAGTGATCATTCACAACTCAAGAGTCAGTGAAAAAACTCTGCAATCAGCACAGCACCAATGAACGTACCGAAGTTGGCCAGGAACGACACCAGCACAATGCGCCAGCCCAACAGGCGGAACGCTGGCAGGTCTTTGGCCACCGACAAACCGGCGAACGCCAGCATCGGCGTGATGACCGCAAGCATGTTGATCGAGCCAACCATCTGCGCGATTTGCGGAGCCCAAGGGCACGCTGGCGATGTCATGAACATGGCAACCAGAGACACGGTGCACACCGCCGGGATCTTGCGGCGCAGGGCAACACAGATCATTTCGCCAATGAACACCGCCAGGATCATCACCGCGATACCACCGAAGGCCGCTGGCGACAGCGTCTTGTAGCCGACATAGTTGGCGATCAATGCCAGGGCACCGGCTGCCAGCCAAGCGCTGATCCGACCGCCCCAACCCAGTTCCTTGACCTCAAGGGACACCTGGTCATGCTTCAGACCCGTGCTCATCACCGAAGCCTTGGTCGTACGACCGATGATCGGCTCAAGCACACGGTAGCCCCAGACCGCCAGCGGCAAGGAGATAAACAGCGTGAAGTAAGTGCCAATGGTCGTGGTGATCAGGTTCGACGCGGCGGCAAGCGCCATGACTTCCTTGGCCACTTCCGGGGTCTGCTGCGCCGCAATCGCGCCCGCTGCCGCCGCCATCATGCTGCCGGAACCGATGCCTGAGCCCATCGCCAGCGAGTTGGGATGGAAGATCCCGAGGCTGGTAATGAAGCCTGCAACAACGGCAATGAACAACGCGCCGAACAATGTCCCGGTCAGATACTCGGCCAATACACCGCGACCTTCCGGGGAGTCCATGCCGTAGCGCTCGCCAATGATCGCCAGGCTTGGCTCACGACCGACAGAGAACGTCGCACCAATGGCTTCTCGCTTGATACCCAGCATCAGCGCCACTGGCAGACCGAGAATCACGGTGCCAACAAAGTGGCCAAACTCCTGGAACAACAGCGCCCAGCCCGAAGCAAACACCAGCGGCAAAGAACCGCCGACGACCATGCCCAGTTTGGCGATGAACACCAAAAGCGCCGGTTGCAGGATGGAAGCAGAACGCACCTGATCGCCGAGGCTCAGGCCGATCGGGCCCGGCATACGGCGGCTGAAAATGCCGATGCCCGCGCCGATCAACAGCGCCCAGACCATCGGCAGCAGAACGACTTTGCCAGGGCCGAGGGGAATACTGATCGCACCGATTGCCTCGGCCACCACGAGAATGACCGCTGCCCAGATATACAGTTTTACGGTCGATGAAACGGCACGATTTTCGCCCAGCGTCGCAGCGTGAGAATGTTGCATGGTTGTCCCCTCACCTGTTGACCAATCGTCATGCGACTGGCCAATAGTTGTTGTTTTTTCAGGAGGTGCCGACGGCACCCAGGGCAGATTCAAAAGTCCATGTCAGGCATGGAGACTCGCGTGCTGCGAGCGGAAAAACTTGATGCTCTCGCCTGCTTTATGACGCCCCTTGTGAGGGTTGCTCCGTCAGCAGATCCGGCCTTTCGCCCCCGGCTGGTGGCGTCGGGGTGCAGTTCGAGTATGGGTAGGGAGAGGACACGCACCAATATTACAGAATGAATTTATTGTTGCCTAAAAGAGAACACCAAATGAGGCGTGCGCTCTGTTGAAAACTAGATGCCCGCCCGCGAACTGATATGCGACGCAAACCCTGTGGGAGATTCCATGTTTGCTTGCAATCCCGTAGGACCGGCTTCAGCCGGGAGAGCGGTATTTCTGACGAGGAATATGTAGTGAATGTCCCGACGCCCTCCCGGCTAAAGCCGGTCCTATGTATGGACTCGCCCCTACTTTCAACCCGCTTTTTGAACACTGCTACCCGGTTGCATCTATGTATAAGGCCTATTCGAGGAAGCATCGTTAGCTTCTGGCCAACATTGGGTGAGCTCGCGGTATGCCAATTACGATAAGGCCTCAAAAGGGCCAGTAGGACCGTAGGCATCTATCCACGACGGTCTGACCAAGGGTCAATGTTCTTAAGCAGCGGTTGAGGTGACCCAGCACCCCGGTGGCAGAACTCTGTTTTTTCAATGATTCATCGTCGCCTCCTGGCAACCCGCTGGCTGGCGACTATAGGTCTGATCGTTTTGCAGCAGCACCCAGACGATTCGCAGGTTTCGGTTGGCCAATCTGACGGCGGCTCCCTTTTGACCATGCTGGCTTAACCAGCGTCTCAAACGGCGATCATCCGGATGTTCAGAGTCAGGCCGCACCTGCCTTAACACAGCGTGCGCTCCCTGAATTGAAAGGCTGCGAATGTAGCCATCACCGCGTTTGCAAATTTTGCCCAGCCGAACTTTTTGTCCGCTGCTGTTTTGCTCAGGAACCGTACCGAAGTAGGCTGCGAACATTCGTGCATTGGCGAAGCGCCCAGGTTCAGTTTGCTTGGCCAGTAGCGCTGTAGCGATGACAGGACCGATGCCACGTACTGTCATCAGGCGCTTTGCTGTCTTGTCTTCGCGCGCGGCAGCTTCCAGACGCCCCGTCAGCACGTCGATACGTTCACCCAGCTGACTCCATTCGCCCAGCAGTTCGTCGACCAACTCGCGCAACATATCTGGCAATGGCTGGGTTGCGTCTTCCAGTATGCGTGGGACATTTCGGCTTAGGGCCACCGCCCCTTGCGCCATGGCAATGCCTTGTTCCAGCAGCAACCCACGTATCTGATTACCCATTGCGGTGCGCCGCTTTACATACCCTTGCCGAACACGATGCAGGGCCTGCATGGCCAATTGCGCGTTACTTTTGACGGGCACTGAAGCAATGTTTACATCTCGTCCCGAGCGCAATATCGCCAGGACATCGTTGCGGTCATTCTTGGCGCCGCTGCGATGATTGGCGACATGTTGCGCCGGTAAAATTCGCGCCTGATTGCCCTGAGCTTGCAGCAACTGCGCCCAAGCCTGTGCGCCAGGGCCGGTTTCCATCAGCACCGTCACGCTTGACGGCAGTTTTTGTAAAAAGGCTACAAAGGCTTCGCGTGACTTGATTCGCTCTTCGTAAATGACCTGACCAAGGGCGTCTTCTCCGGCTATCTGGAATACGTTCTTGGCAAGATCTACAGCCACTGTTGAACAAGCCGACACATCGGCTGAAGACAAAGCGTTACTTTTGATCGTATGCTTTTTCATGGACTCGCCCTCGCTGTCGTTGGCTTCTTAAGAATGCCACCGTGGCGCTACTGACGCCTCGGCTTGGGCGAGTCCATCCAATTACGGAAGAGCGCAATTTCATGTGGGAGCTGGGCTTGCCCGCGATGCATGAGACGCAGCTTTAAGACACACCGCATTATCGTTTATCGTCGGAATGCCGCCCAGACCAAGCCCTGCTCCCACAAGGGAAAGCATTCCAATGCAAGGAAGGATTAACTGAATTGAATGGGTAATTTTACAGGACAACCCCCGAATTGCTCGGGGGGGCGGGTCTCACTCAACCCTCAATCCAGCTGAAAGCGCGACGTGTTATCGCTCAACGCACGGCTGCCTTTGCTCAACGTGTCAGCAGCCTGATTCACAGCCCGCGCACCTTCAAGCAAACGTCCGGCAGCCTGATCGACCTGCTGAATGTTGCCACTGACTTCATCAGCGGTACTGGCCTGCTCTTCAACCGCAGTGGAAATCTGCGCCAGGGTGTCGGTAACGCCCTGCACAGCGCTGGCGATCTCAACCAGACGCTGACCCAGATCAGTTACCGACTGCGCGTCGTTGACCGCCTGACCGCACGCCGACTCCATCAAGCCCACCGCTTGGCTCACTGTGGAGCGCAGGCTATCGACAGTGCTGGCAATTTCCGCTGTAGACACCTGAGTCCGTTGCGACAGGCTGCGAACCTCATCGGCAACCACCGCAAAACCACGGCCCTGCTCACCCGCTCGCGCCGCTTCGATGGCTGCGTTAAGCGCCAACAGGTTGGTCTGCTCGGCGATACCACGAATCGCATCGACTACCGACTGAATCTGTTGCCCTTGCTCACTGACTCGGCCCAACGCCGCAGCGGTGTCCGTCAGGCGTTGATTAAGCTGCTGAATGCTAGTCGTCGTGCGCTGGCTGTCACGGCTGCTTTCCTCAGCGATCTTGCGGGTCTGCCGGGCGCTGTCGGAAGCCTGCTCACAACTTTTCGCCACGCCTTGTGAAGTTGCCGCCAGCTCAGTTGCCGCCGCTGCGATCTGGCTGATCTGGTATTGCTGCTCTTCAACTTCATTCAAGGTGCCGCTGGATTGGGTGTTGAGGGTCAACACCGCACTGCCCAGTTGCTTGGTCTCATGATTCACGCCCAGCAGACTGGTGCGCAACTGCACCACCGCCACGTTAAGCGCCGTGCTGATCGCCGCCAGTTCATCGCGACCTTGCACTTCAACCTGAACACAGAGATTACCGTCACGCAGCGACTCGGCAAGCGTGGTAATGCCGCGAGCACTGCGACGGATCGAGGCTTGCAGGCAGGCGAACAGATACATCGCGGCCAGCAACAAGACGCCAAAGCAGATGCCCATCGGAATGAACTGCATGTTGGATTTCTGGTGGTAATACGCGAGACGGGCGTCCAGCGACTGCAAAGACTGATTACGCAAGTTCGTCAGATCGTTGAGCAACGCATCGACGCTGCGCTCGTACGCAGGGGCATCAAGCTTGATCGTCGCGCCGAACACTCCGTCATCCAGTACCTTCAACTCGTCAGTGAGCCGCTGCATGGTGGCGTTGTAGTTTTCGGCCCACGGTTTCATTTCGGCAGGAAGCTTGGCCTGCAGGAAGTCGCCAGTCTTGATCAGTTGATCCCTGGCATCGCTAATCCGCCCGCGCAGCTCACGCATCTGCAAACGGCTTTGCAGGCTGAACTGCCCGGTGACCACTGACGTCTGGCCAATACTCGCCATACGACCGATACGCTCGATCAGATCAGGGATTTGCTGGGTAGACATCTGCATCAACAGATACGTCTCCAGCCACGGGTCAAGGATAAGGCCGCTGTCCGTTGCAATCTGCTCGCGCAAGGCCTGCACATTGCCCAAGGCATTGGTGAAGCGGTCATAGCCATCCGGCCACCAGCCGACGGTGCGCAGGGAGGCGATGTCCATGCCGGTGACTGAAGCTTTAAGCGTTTCATAGCGCTTGAATGCATCAGCACCGGCTTCTTCTTTTCTGAGCGAGGCCTCGAGCGACTCAAGTGCCTGCGCGATACGCGGGCCTGCGGCATCCATCGCCGTCATCGCGGCTTTAGCGGCGGGCGTCGGCTCTTTAAGAATGTCAGAGGCCTTCCAGCGCGCAGCATTATCCCGCTGATGGGAAAGCTCGCTATCGAGTTGATCCAGTGCCAGCAACTGAGTGACTCCCGAGCGTTCGCCCGCGATCGTCGCGAGTTTGCTGAGATAGTCCTGGCCGATCATCCAGAGGCTGCCCACCAGCGGCAGCATGAACAGAAGAAACAGCATCTGAAACTTACGCGCGAAACCAAAACGGCTAAGCATGCGCATACCCGGCGACAAAATACTGTACATGACCGACCTACTCCCCCAGAACACCCGGCAGAAACGGCAGGAGCCATCGCAGATGTCTTCGAAAAACTACTACCGGCAAAATGCCATGTTATTGATTGAATTACGATAGCCGCCGAGCGCTTCTTGATTGGCGCCATTGCAGAAACCGTCAACTTTACGATCACCTAGCAATATTCAGACCGTGTAGGCGATTGCTGTTTTCACGAGTAGGAAGCTTCCCGCTTGGTGGACAGCCCCTACAAAAGTACGTCACCAATGGTTACGCTTTATCATTTCCCGGAGGAGAGACCCCAAATGGTCGGCAAACACCCCCAGCTGAGCGTGGCGCCCCAACCCGCCGGAGCCAAACCCAATCCTCAGCAAAAACGCTTTAATAGCCTGCTGAAAAAGATCGAAACCCACCGAAGCACGCTGGAAGGCTGGAGCACCGCTGAACAGGCGTACACGCAACTCTGGGCTGAAGAGTTCACGCCAGCCGTTGAGCAGCTCAGTGCTGTGCAGCTGGAGTTGCTGCGCACGGTGGACGCCGCCAGCTCGCAGATAAAACTCAGCAAACAAGACCGGGCAACCTTGACTGACATCGTCTGTGGCCTGGTCGAAGACCTCATGGACGAATCGCATCCTGACAGCCAGGAACTCAAGGAGATTTTTGCCAGGCATTCCGGCGAAGACTTCGACGACGTTCAGCAAGAGGAACTGGCGCACTTCAAAGCGCATATGGAGCATAAGTTTGATCTCGACCTCTCGGACGGTGATCACATCACCTCTGAACATGAGTTTGTCGAATTCCTGCAAGAGAAACTGTCGAGCTACGCCGATGCCGCCGACCGCGATGAGCAGCTCTCAGAACCGCCGAAAAAGTCAGCCCATGAACGACGCAAAGAAGAGGACCAGGCCAAGAGTAGCCAATCCGTACGTGAGGTCTATCGCAAACTCGCCAGCGCCCTCCATCCCGACCGGGAAACGGACGAACACGAGCGTGCGCGCAAAACCGACCTCATGCAGCGAGTCAACAAGGCCTATGCCGAGAAAGACTTGCTGAGCCTGCTGCAACTGCAACTTGAGATCGAACAGATCGACACGGACCATATCAGCAACCTGCCACTGGAACGCATCAAGCACTACAACCGGGTGCTGGCCGAGCAGGTCAAGGATCTCGAGGAAGAGATCCACGTGCAGAACATGATCTTCAACGGCCGATTCGCCCTCCCTCCGTATGAGACCACCAAGCCCGCGCAGGTACCACGCAAGTGCAACAAAGTGCTGAACGAGCTGGATGCCGAGCTTTTCGATATGGAACAGGAGGTCGCCTTCCTGCAAGAGTCGCCGAAAAACATCAAAGTCTGGCTGCGCGCGCAACGAAATCAGCTTGACGATATGCTGGACTCAGGCCTGCTGGACGATCTTTTTCGCTAGCGGCAACCGGGTTTCGTCCTTGCATACCGGGGACGAGACCCTAACCGCTTGATCACACGCATAAATTTTTCAGAGCAAGGGTTGACACATATCCCTTATACGCGAATAATGCGCGCCACTTGGCTACATAGCTCAGTTGGTTAGAGCATAGCATTCATAATGCTGGGGTCCGGGGTTCAAGTCCCTGTGTAGCCACCAAGTACCTGCTTCATGACATCATCGATGCTCATGAAGCAACAAGAAGCCCGCCTAGTGCGGGCTTTATTGTTTCTGGGATTGCTCCTTTTTATCACCCAGATACCTTCCCTCCGCCCTCCTTTCTGACACCTGAGCATTACTCACTTTTGAGTTAGCTCAAGACTGAATTCAAGATAATTTTTAGAGCATGCTGAGCGCATACCCTTTAAATACGCTGATCTCCGGTATTTTTTTCAAGATAACCTTTCTGCCGGTTCGAGATATTTTCTATATGCCCACGTTTACCCATCAAGACCTTGGTCTTCTCAATCCGTCCTTTGACTCGGACCTTGTCGATGTATTGAGCGATCTGGAACATCTGCGCCGCCCAAGGCTTGAAGGCGATACGCAGCCGCAGGTGTTCTATCAAATCAAATCGCTTTTCCATGCACTGGAAAGCCTTGGTTCTGCCCGCATAGAGGGCAATCACACTACTTTGGCGGGCTACATAGATAGCAAGGTAGAAGGCAAGGCTCAGGACACGGACCAACTGCGCGAGGTTGCCAATATTGAAAAGGCGATGGATTACATTGAGGAGATCATGGCTCCCGGCGCGGCGCTGACGAGCAGACGATTCGAGAGCTACACCCGATGACCGTAGACGATCTGGTACGTGAGGGCGACAACGCCCGAAGCCTATCGCATGAAGGTCTGGTGCATGACGGCTTTGGAATATGACTGGCGGCACACCGGTTGAACCAAGACAAATTCCACTGCCTTGGCATTCGCCATGGTTATGAACAACTGGTTGTCACTACGAACAGACTGGCAGGCTATTACAACTCGTTGACGGACCAGACCATAACTCAAGACATTTGGATTATTATGCCAAAGGACACAGAGGAAGAAAAACCTGGGGCGGCGGTTTTACTTGCAGATAAACCTTTGGAGATGTGATGAATAGCTACAGATCAATACACGAATTATTTAAGAATCTTTCCCTGTTAGATTCGGGGGAGTGGATTTATGCAAAGATAGCTACCTGGAAGAGCAATCCAGAAAATACAGACTTTTACTACATCCCATGCGACTACATCCAAAACCTGGACGATGACGAAATATATCTGGATGAAGAAGGCATGGAGATGCCTTTGGCAGTCAGAGGATTAGAGTTGAGAGGCTGGATGTTGGTGAGCTCGCTGAATTATATAGCCAGCAACAATCCACACAGTGGAAAAGACAGCAAATGGATTGTCGAAGAGATCAATTACTATAGGGACAATGATACATATAGAACCTAAAACTTACAGCGCGGAGCAACAAGAATCTTCCATACTCTCCAGACGAGTGTTTAAAATCTGGATTCCGATGACACATTTCTTATTTTTGCAACGTTGGAAGAGGCATCAAGCTAGAAGCAGATATACCGCAAAATCGAGTTGCCGAATGCTCAACTGCGCGCCAAGGTTGAGCATACGTTTCGAGTGATCAACCGCCAGCTTGGTGATACGGAAGTACGCTCCCGAGTGTAGCTGAAAAACGCTGCACAGCAGACCCCGCTGTTTGCTCCGTCCAATCTGTGGAGGGTGCGAAAGCGATTACTGAATGCAGGAGAGGTGCGCCCGTAATACGCACAATGAGCGCTGAAAAGCGCTTGTTCGCAGGGAGGGGGATCATTTTTTCGGTATCGATCTTTCAAGTTGATCACCGATGCAGTGGTCAAGGTTCGGGCCGATATAAATAAATCCGGCAATGACTTTCGGTATGGTTTTATCTCCCCAGTATAGAGTCCCACTTGCGGATTCCAAGTCATAGATGTGACTTTCTCCGATCAACTCTCCACTGCGGTTGTCATACAAACGATAAAAACCTGGGTGGCTCCACGATGGCAACATTTTGGGTGGTATATCGTTATTTGGATCAGGTTTTCTATGAAGCATCATGGGTAGCACCCAGAATGGCGCAAAGGTTTCAACTCTATAGCACCCATTGGGGCTAATGTGAGCGTGGCCCAACTTTTTGGCTAACCCTTTTTCCCACCACTCCGATGCAGTCCAGAGACCGCCTGCAATGGACAGATAAGTGAGAAAAAGAGCCCAGCGACGTGACGTTGGTTTCATTTCGGTTTCTCATGGGTGGGTCGATCACGCATGCAATCAGGAACGTTCGGGCCTATAGGGATCAGCCCTGAATACACGAAACCCGAGACTTCCCCCCAGTCCATTCCCCATGCCCCGGATTCACGATCATAAATCTCGGTCTCTGAAATCAATTGACCGTTTCGATGATCGTACAGTTTGTAAAAACCGGGGCTGCCCCACCAAGAAAACCATTTCTATGATCTAACTCCGTTAAGGTCCGGTTGTGGGTGGAGGATGTCAGGCAGCACCCAAAAGGGCTTGAAAACTTCCAGTCGATAGCACCCACCGGGGCTGATTAGCGGGGTTCCTGATCTTTTGGCTAGCGCTCTTTCCCACCACTCGGAGGCGGCCCATAGACTGCCAGCTACAATGATAAATTATTCGTTTTTGTGATGTTTTCAAGGCCGCATACCTAGATCAATAGTGATCAAATTTCTTCCACACTGTGTCCGCCAGAAATTGGGCGAAGCAAAACCTGATTTTCGATTGAATCGACGCTTTTTGAAAGCCTGAAGCGTAGCAGCCAGATCAAGCCGCATCAGATATAACACCTGTACTTTGAGAAAATTATGAAACTTAAATACTTCAAGCACACCACACCACCGTGAGTGACCTTGCTTTAAAAGATAATAAAAAACGTGAACACCCAGCTACCAGACAACCGCTGGGCAGATAACTTTTTCAAACCAATTTTGCGGAGTGGCACGCCTCACCCAATAGTCCGCCTGACAACACATTCAAAAAGCTCGAGACATTTGATTTCTTCAAGCGAAATTACTATTGTACTGCTGCCGAAAATGCAATTTCACGATTGCACACCCATTCGTTTTTCACTGGTAGGGATACCCGATGCGCTGCCTTTTAGCACTGAGCTTGTTGTTTTTCCCATTCCTGGCCTCTGCCGCCTCTCCGAACTGCGAAACATACCTGTCGGGCTGGGCTAAAAAATTGCATCCGACGCTAGCCTTTGACAAGCAGCGTTCCGCGTGTAAAACGGCCAATGATGATCCCGACCAGACACTGGCAGTTCTGGTTGTTGAAGAAGAAAGAGTTAAGGTAGAAGACGAGCCTGAAGATTGGGTCACCTATGGCCTTGAGATCATTAGCGCTAAAAAAGGGGTGATAGAGAGCCATGTTTACGAGAGCAATGCTATCGATATTTCTCTGTTCAAGTTTTCCGGACTTAGTCTTGATACGGCCAGCTATCAGCTCACCCCGGGCGCTCATACTTTTGGAGTCATTTTAAAACATGATATGGCGATTGAGCCTCTCACCCGCTCCATAACACTACTTTATCTGTATACCGATGAAGGAAAAAGGATGCGAAAAATTCTTGAATTGGAAAAAGACATAGCGTCCGCCGAACAAAATCCAGATAGCTGCGCGGGCAGTTTTTCAAAGGCGCACCTTACTCTAAGTATTGGCAACAACAGCAATCACGGGTATGCCGATCTGGAGGTGGCGGAAAAAGTAATCGCTACCGAAAAAACGGATACGGGTAATGGCTGCACTAAAGAAGAAAAGCCTACCTCGAACGAATACGTACTGATCTATAACGGCGAACGCTACAACCCAAAGTATTGATAGATAACTCTCAGCACCGCGGCGGGTTGCGGGCTTTCTTGTTTTTGGCGTTCGCCAATCTCAACACTGCCTCATCCTGCGTGCTGATACATACCGTATCCATGCAGGTCCAGCCGGGCAGCAGTACGTCTTAGGCGGAAGTGCTTTTTCAGTGAAGCAAGTTGCCCAAGACGTTTGACGCAAACTGATCACACATAACGCGGTGCATCCATTCGGTCATGCAAAATACGAATGATCGCAATCCCGTACGCCGAGATTCGGAAGTAGATTACGTGTCGCTCTACGGTGCGGCGGCGATAGCCCGGCCGAATAAAATCGCAAGCCGGTGCGATTTTAGGTGACTGCGCCAGCTCCGCGAGAGCTGTCGTGATGATGTCGATGTAACGATTAGCCTGCGCCACGTCCCATTCTTGAAACGTGTGGGTCCAGATCCCTTCCAGGTCACGCTCAGCAGCAGGCGTAAGACGATATTCAGTCATGCGCTCTCAACATTCTCTGCTTGAATTCATCAGCACTGAATGGACGAGCTTCGCCGCTCGATTCGCCTTCAATAAGTGCAAGGCGGATTCCCTCGATCTGAGCACTGCGCTCCTGCTCGCGCCGAATCAAATCGCGGATATATTCGCTGTCATTCGTGTAGCGGCCTGCCTCAATCTGCGATTTGATCCAAGTATCTTGCTGGTCAGTGACAGTGATGGTTTTGCGTACGGTTCCCATGACGAGCCCCCTGATTCGATTATAGATGGTGGTTAGTTTGTCATACTATTGATGCAAAAATGCGCACCGCTGGGCGGTAAGGCGTAGATCAAAATCAACGGCGACGAGGGCGTCCGAGCTCAACACGATCTAACTATGTGAAAGATATACCTTTATGAGAGCTGTGCTTGCCCGCGATCAATGATTACCCGCTATACCTGATGCCCGGGGAACCTGAATCGCAGACAAGCATGCGCGCTCTATCAGGCGCTCAGTTTATCCAGCCGGACTTCCATCAACTCCAGCACATCACAGCTGTCTTGCAGCAACAGAAAAGCGGCCTCAGCGACGTGAGCCAACTGGTTCTCATCGGAGTCTTTGGTCGTGGTGCTAGCCAGGCAGCTCATCAGATTTTTGACTGCGCGCAAGCGTTGTGTGGCGCAGAGGTGCAGGTCGGCCATTGGGGCTTCGGGATTTATGAAGAGGACGGTATTGGGAAATTGATTCAGCGGAGTATGTTGGGTCATTAAGGAATCCAGAGGGTAATGGCTAAACGCGCCACCTGTCTCGTCGCCAAACGAAATCAGGTGGCAACTGTGCGCAGGTTGGCGAACCGGTCATACCCACCCGGCAGACCCGAAGGTCTCCCGCGCACAGCCGCCATAAATGTCGCCCGCACGAAGTGAAGACAACCAGCAACTGAAGCTGTTGAAAAGGTATGAGCCGGATCGCCAAATCCGGTCGCTGATGTGCAGCGACGGGGCGAATGATAGGTGCGGGGTTTGCCTGGTGCAACCGCTGTTAAATCGATGTTCAGACTGAGTGAAATCGCTTCATTGATAAGCCTGGATCTGAACCCACATGATGCTGGTCTAGAATCAGCACTGACGCTTGATGGCTTACAGGAGCACCACCGTGAAAACTCACAACGTCCATGGAGACAAGAAACACCTGACCCAGCCTGTCGTTGCGGCTGCGGATGGTGAAACAATCATCATTGCCAAGACTGAATCTCCAGTCACTAAACTGATGCCTACAACCTCTAAGCGACGCGGAATGCTGCCCGATATGAGGTTTAATGCTGAGGCTTTCGAAGCCATGGATTCAGAAATTGCTGATTTGTTTAAGTAAAAAATGAAGCTGCTGCTCAACACTTACGGGACGATCACACAGACCAGCCCTCATCTTTCCGAGCAAGAGGGGCCGTCCCGTCTTCGACGCTGCGTTGTCGCGTGGCAACAGGCTCCTACAGTCGAAAAGTATTCCATCAGATGGTTAAATTTTGTTTGATGAGGCCCCGGCAACGCGGGCTTGATCCCACCCGCTCAATAACCGCAAATTACTCAAGTAAATGCCCGACCTGCGGACATTCTGTGAACGCAAGCTTTCGTTCAATCAGCTGAGGCAGCAAATCCCGATGGCCTTTGTATTAGTTTTCATTGGTTTTCTGGCCTTTGTGTCGGGCTACATTGTGTCGCTTGAAGACCGGCTTCAGCGCGACGGAAAATTTTGCCCGTTCAGTGTGCGCACGAACCTCAAGGCATCTGTGCGAGCACGCAAAACCCTGACCTGGCTGGGAATGCTGATCTGGGTGATAGCGGGTGCATGCTACCTCTGGGGACCGCCAATTGAGGTCGCGCCTGATGAGCAACTCGGTGGGCTGGGCGTTATCGGGCTTATCTTCGCGTTCATGTATTGGGGCCGTGCAAGAGAACATGAATTCCAGAAAACCGGAGCCTCGACCGACTCATATGCTTATCAGGATGCAATCGAGCCTCATGAATGGTGGCCGATTACGTTCCGGGCTTTGATTGATGTCGCGAAAATCCTGCTTTTTCTGATCTTGATGTACGGGATTAAGCGGCTGATCAATCTCTAGTTCAGAGCAGTAAGAAAGGGCGACTCTCACACACGCTTGACCTCAACCTAACTAGAGGTCTGAGACTGCCGACTCTTTCATCAGGAGTCAGCCTATGTCCAAACTCGATATCGCCCCTGCTTTCCACTTATCCAATCCACCGGGCCTATACGATCCGAGTCCGAATGGTTATTCCCACGTGGCCCAATTGCAGCCGCAGGCGAAGCTTCTGTACATCGCCGGGCAAGGTGGTGAAGACCAACAGGGTCAACTGTCTTCAGTGTTTGCCGAGCAGGCCAGACAGGCGCTCGCCAATCTCGCCATTGCGCTGCAATCCAAAGGCGCCAGCCTGAATGACGTATTCAAACTGACGCTGCTGATCGTCGATCACGACCAGGAAAAACTGCGCATTTGGGTTGAAGAAGCTGATCGAGCGTGGGGAACATCGATGAAGCCCGTGTGCACATTGATTCCGGTGCCGCGTCTGGCGCTGGACGGGATGCAGATTGAAATTGATGCTATTGCGGCGTTACTGCCAATGCAGCAGTAAGAACTGACCAGGGTCTCGCAGCAAACGCAAGACGCTGTGGGAGCAGAGCTTGCTCGCGATGCAGGTGACTCGGTGTGCAGCCTTGGACCGAGCCATCGTTCATCGTGAGCAAGCTCTGCTCCCACAGAAAATAACGCGACGCGGCCTGAAAATCATCAGGATGATCCCCATCGTCGCCAATCTGGCCGATATGCGGCATGGAAATACCGAAAGCGTCCCGGATGCGACACCGCAACACCTTGACAAAAATCGGAAATAATTTGTCGCATCTTTTTCAAACCTGATAGCATCCTGCTACCCGTGATGAGCAGACGATACTTGAGTATCGCGCCTCAATGCTGTGCTGGATGAATGTTGTTCATGCAGTCGCACCTACGCAAACGATCACAATTAGAGCAACCCTTGAGGTCTGCCAGCCCTGTTTCAGATTGCGCGCTAGCGCTTGAGATGATCGCGAGTTGTACGTTGACTGGTAACGTATGCCTTTTACGTTAACCATCGCAGGTTGGAAAGAACCACCAACCATCGCGTTTCGTTGAAACGATCCGGAACCTGAAAACGTCGCCGTCAATGTCCTTCAATCGAAGGCGCATCCGGCTGCGCGCTATTTACGTTGGCTAAAGGGGTTGCACAGCAGGTCGAGGCTTTCGATTTCCGATAGCACCGTCCGGGGTTTTCTTGTGAGCATTCATAGGGGCCTCACCATGTTGTTGAATAAACCAACGTCACGAAGGAAGTTTCTGCTTTCTTCCTTGATTGCACTACCTGCGATAGGCGTCGCCATTAAAGGCCTGAGCGCTGCGGAAGCAGCGGAGATGGTTGCGCCAAAACTTGAAGAATATCGCCCGACTTTTTTCAGCGCATCTGAATGGGCTTTCATCATGGCGGCCTGTGACCGCCTGATCCCGGCCGGTGGCCGTGGGCCTGGCGCGCTGGAAACCAACGTCCCGGTGTTTATCGATCAGCAACTGGCCAGCGATCTGGGCAGCGAGATCTATCTGGAAGGTCCTTTCAAACTCGATGCGCCGGCGGAAATGGGTTATCAGATTCCGTACCGTCCGCAAGAGATCTATCAAAAAGGCATCAAGAGCGTTGACGCCTTTTGTCAGGAGAAGCACCAGAAGAACTTCGCGTCTCTGGATGCAGCCAAGCAAGAAGACGTCTTGAAGCAGCTGCAGAAAGGCGAAGTGAGCTTCAAAGCGTTTGGCGAGGACGTGCTCAAGTCCAAGCAGTTCTTTGGCGAACTGTTGAACCACACCAAGCAGGGTTACCTCTCGGACCCGATCTATGGCGGCAACAAGGGCATGAAAGCCTGGATCGCCATCGGTTTCCCCGGAGCCCGCGCCAGTTACGTGGAGTGGGTGACACAGCACAACGTCAAGTACCCCCTCGGCCCGGTCAGCATCAGCGGCCAGCGCGGTTGATCTCCCTTCGCCAAGCATTTCCAGGATAGATTTCTCATGGCAAATATTACTAACGACGAAGTCGACGTAGTCGTCGTCGGCCTCGGCTGGGCTGGCTCGTTGATGAGCATTGAACTGGCTCAGGCAGGTTTGAAAGTACGCGCTCTGGAGCGCGGTGAAGATCGCAACAACACCGACTTCGCCTATCCAAAACCAGCGGATCAATACGCCTACGGCATCCGCAACAAGATCATGGCCACGCCAAAAGCGGCGGCCATGACTGTTCGCCACACCGCCAACGACGTTGCTCTGCCTACCCGTAAATGGGGCGCTTTCGAGCCAGGTACTGGCGTGGGGGGCTCGGGCCTGCACTGGACCGGCGTATTGATTCGTCCGACCCCGACCGACATCAAGCTCAAGACCTATGCAGACCAGGCTTACAAGCCGGGCATCCTGCAAGAAGACATGCGCATCGGCGATTACCCGTTCACATGGGACGAAATCGAACCGTTCCTGGACAAGTTCGACAAGATCTGTGGCCTGTCGGGCAATACCGGCAACCTGCAAGGTCGCATCATCGAAGGCGGTGACCCGTTCGAAGGGCCGCGCTCCAGCGCCTTCCCGCTGCCGCCCCTTGAAGACACCCTGAACTGCAAGATGTTTGCAGACGTGGCGCGCAAGATGGGCTACCACCCGTTCCCGAACCCGTCGGCGAACGTGTCACAAGCGTGGACCAACCCGTACGGTAATCAGATCGCCCCGTGCAACTACTGCGGTTATTGCAGCAAGTACCCGTGCCTGAACTACTCGAAAGCCTCGCCGCAAACCGCGGTGCTGGATTCGCTCAAGCGCATGGAAAACTTCTCGTACCGGGTTAACGCCAACGTACTCAAAGTTGAGCTGCACCCGGACGGCAAGACCGCCAAAGGCGTGACCTACGCCGACGCCGACGGCAACCTGGTATTCCAGCCTGCTGGCATCGTTGTGTTGGCGGGCTTCCAGTTCGTCAACGTGCGCCTGATGCTGTTGTCCGGTATCGGCAAGCCTTACGACCCGATCACCGAAACCGGTACCGTTGGCCGTAACTACGCGTTCCTGAGCAACGGCGGTTCCACGCTGTTCTTCAAGGACAAGGAGTTCAACCCGTTCGCCACCGCTGGTGCTACCGGGCAGATGTTCAACGACGTTTCGCCGGGCAACTACGACGGCGCAGCACTGGGCTTCATTGGCGGCGCGAAGATTCACAGTTCTCAAGCCACCGGTGCACCTATCGGTACAGCGCTGCCAAGCGGCACGCCGGATTGGGGCCAGGGCTGGAAAGATGGCATGCAGGACTGGTACGGCCACTCGATGAAAGTGAGCATCACCACCAGTTGCCAGTCTTATCGTGGTCACTACGTGGACCTGGACCCGACGTACAAGGATCCATGGGGCTTGCCACTGCTGCGTATCACCTTCGACTGGAAACAGAACGAGCTGAAACTGCAGCAGCACTTGCGCAAAATCGTGCTGGATATCACCAAGGAACTGGGTCCGGACAGCTACAGCGAAAGCTTCCTGGCGATGGACTCTCATTGGGATATCACCAAGTACGTATCCACCCACAACGTGGGCGGCGCGGTCATGGGCGACGATCCGAAAACCACGGCACTCAATCGCTATCTGCAGAGCTGGGACGTGCATAACGTCTTCGTACCGGGCGGCAACGCCTTCCCGCAGAACTTCCAGGCCAACCCGACGGCTTTGATCGGCGCATTGACCCTGTTCTCGGCTCAGGCCATCAAAGACCACTACATCAAAAACCCTGGCCCACTGGTTCAGGTGTGAGGAGCGAGAACATGAAATCCAGATCCCGCTCCCCGCTGCTGGTACTTCTGGCAGTTTGTGTAGTGCTTGCCCTGCTGGCCTGGCTGGTCAGTGTGTTCCTCAACAAATCGGGTGACGCATCTGCGCAGATGACTCAGGAAGTGACGCCTGAACTCATCAGCAAAGGCGCTTACCTGGCACGCGCTGGCGATTGCGTGGCGTGCCACACCGCTCACGATGGCAAAACCTTCGCGGGCGGTCGTGGTATCGAGTCGCCAATCGGTACGATCTACGCCACCAACATCACGCCGGATAAAGACACCGGTATCGGTGGCTGGACCTATGGCGACTTCGAGCGCGCGGTACGTCGCGGTGTGGGTCACGATGGCAGCGCGCTGTACCCGGCGATGCCGTTCCCGTCGTATGCCAAGGTCTCGGATGAAGACACGCAAGCGTTGTATGCGTACTTCATGAAAGGCGTTGAGCCAGTCAAGCAAGCCAATCAGGCCAACGATATTCCGTGGCCACTGTCGATTCGCTGGCCGCTGGCTTACTGGCGCACGTTCTTCTCGCCGACACCTGAGTCCACTGTTACATCTGTTGCGGGCACCGATCCACAGCTCGTTCGTGGCGCGTATCTGGTACAGGGCCTGGGCCACTGCGGTTCTTGCCACACACCGCGTGCGCTGACCATGCAGGAAAAAGGCCTCGACGAGAAAAGCAGCGACTACCTGACGGGCGCTCTGCTTAACGACTGGGCGGTGCCTTCGATCCGTGGCGTTGCTCACTGGTCGCAAGACGAAATCGTCGACTACCTCGGTTCTGGCCGTAACGCCAAAGCGTCGGTTGCTGGTGAAATGACTGACGTTGTAGCCAACAGCACGTCGCACATGACCGATGAAGACCTGCATGCGATGGCGGCTTATTTGAAGTCGTTGTCCGGTGAAGCTGGCAAGAATGGCGAAACTGTTTATCAGCACAACGCTGAACGCAGTGCAGCAACGGCCAGCAAACTGACCGCAGCCAAAGACCTGACACTGGGCGAACGTCTGTACCTGGATAACTGTGGCGCCTGCCACTTTGTCAAAGGTGAAGGCGCTTCACGGATCTTCCCGCGTCTTGACGGTGCTTCGATCATCAACGCCGAAAACCCGACCGCGCTGGTTCACGTGATTCTCGCTGGCGCAAAAACGCCATCCACCGCGAGAGGCCCGTCGATCCTGCCGATGCCAGGCTTTGCCGAGCGCATGAACGACGCAGAAGTTGCCGAACTGGCCACCTTCCTGCGCCAGGGCTGGTCCAACCAGGCGCCTGCGGTGTCTGCGAAACTGGTTCAGGAAGTCCGCACGGCCTTGGCCGAAGGACATCCGAAGCAACAGAAAAAGCTTGAGGCCAGTAACGAGAAGTAAGTTTTACTCGTTGTAGTCAGAGCTGTTCAGAGAGCCCGCCTTGTGCGGGCTTTTTGTTGGTGGGCAAACCAACCGTGAACACCCGTAGGAGCGGCTTTAGCCGCGAGGCTCTCCCGCCTGAAACCGGTCCTGCGAGCTCAATTGGGCGTATAAGGTAATTGGTCTGGGCGGCAACATTATGCAAGGGTGTGATCATTGGCAAATTCAGACTTATAAGTAAATATGCGAGAATTACTTATAAAAGACCTATATATTGCCTGTGAATACCATTAACTGGACCCGTAAGGCCGTTAAGCAACTCCTGAAATTGCACACGCCACATCAGGTTCAGATTCGCGATGCGGTGACCATGCTCACGGTTATGCCGGACGTAGCCAACGTCAAGATGCTGGTCCGACATGAACACGGATACCGGTTGAGAGTTGGTAACTACCGAGTCCTGTTCGATTGGGATGGCACAGTCAAAATCGTCAGCATACAAGAGGTCAAGAAACGTGACGGACGCACCTACTGACGTTCAAATCATCAACGGTCCGGATGGAAAACCGGCATTCGTGGTGATCCCGTACGCGCAATACGTGGCTCAACACAAAAATCAAAGCGACTTGATCCCCCATGAGGTGGTCAGTCGCATCGTCGATGGAGCCTCCCCTATTCGCGCTTGGCGTGAGCACTTGGGACTGACTCAAGAAGATGTCGCCCAGCGACTGGCCATCACCCAACCGGCTTACGCGCAACAGGAAACTGTCGCCAGGCCGCGCAAAGTTACCCGAGAAAAAATTGCGCTGGCATTTGGTATCAGTGCAGATCAACTGGAGCTTTGAGAGTGTGATCCAAATAAAGCAGTGAAATACTGTTTTGTTGAAATCGCGCCCGGTGCGACAACAGGATGCAAGTCCAGGCAAAGCTCACAAATATTGGTACTCACCTGTAGGAGTGAGCTTGCTCGCGATGAACGGTGACGAGGTGCAGTTGACAAACCGAGTCGCCTGCATCGCGGGCAAGCCTCGCTCCCACAGATTGCAGGCCAACATAGAATCTCCTACGGGGCCGCAATATCAGGACTACTTACGCCGCGGCCGCGACACCACCGATTCGATATTCTTGCGCCCGATCAGCATCGGCTTTTGCGGCGCGTCTTCGGTCAGCCACTTGAACATCACCAGACAATCCACCAACCCCAACCGCGCATGCTGGTAAGCACGTGGCAGTCGGCCGACGACGTCGAAACCGAGCTTCTGCCACAACGCCACCGCCACTTCATTACTCGCAACCACTGAGTTGAATTGCATGGCGAGGAAACCGCTTTCAATGGCTACCTTCTGTGAGTGCTCGCACATCAACCGCGCAACCCCACGCCCGCGCGCCGCTTCGGTGACCATGTAGCCGCAATTGCACACGTGGCTGCCGGGACCTGCGGCGTTGGCTTTGAGGTAGTAGCTGCCGAGCAGTACGCCCTCCTCTTCGGCGATGAAGGTGTGCAGCGGCATTTCCAGCCATAGGTGCAGGGCCTGCTCACGGGTCAGTTGCGGATCGTAGGCGTAGGTTTCCCGGGCAGCGATCACGCTCTGAAAAGTGGGCCAGAAAAGCTCGAAGTCTTCGGCGGTCATGGGCCGGATGTTGATCATGGGACAACCTTGAAGATGTGGGTCAAAGGGGAAGTTTCAGGCCTGGCGCGCAATGTGCCAAGAGGCGAACTCGCTGGACACACCACTGTAGGAGCTGCCGCAGGCTGCGAATAGCGGTGTGTCAGGTATAACTGATCGCAGCCTTCGGCAGCTCCTACAAGGGCAGCCTATCAGTTGAAACTACCCCAACAGATGCCTGGATATCAGCCTGGAAATCTCGACCATGGAAGTCTTCCCGGTGAACTCGAACTTCACTTTGCCCAGTGCGGAAAAGTAGATTTCCAGCTCCGAGTCCAGGTCGAAGGTGCCGGAGGTTTCGATGGAATACGCGACGATATTTTTATACGGCAATGAGGTGAAGTCTTTCTTGCTGCCGGTCAGACCTTGCACGTTGACGGCGATGATGCGCTTGTTGGTAAACACCACGCCGTCGCGCATGGACTTGTATGAATCAATGACCTGCTCACCTTCCAGCAAAAGCGCCGTCACACGCTCGGCGTATTCATCGTTCTGCTTGAGTTTGAAGAAGCCTTTGTTATTGAAATCGATCATCCACCGCGCCTCGCCTGTAAAGTAATCTTCCCGGATTGCTGCGGGCATGTTCAGGCAGTGCCGCATCGGTTTCAACAAGAGAATATCTGTATGGTAAAAAGCACTACCGATCTGACGGCCCGCGACGTCTATCAACTCCTGAAAGACATCGCCCTCGAAACGCGAACGTTGCACGCGGTGAAAAGCCGAAAAGGGCAAATCGAAATCGAGGTGGATGGCTGGCAGCTCACACTGGTCAGTGAGGAGAACAAGCTGAGCCATTGCCAGGCCTGCCGGTCACCCGAAGGCAGTCACGGGACCGCAGACAGTTGGCAGCGCTACGGCACCGACCCGGTCAAGCTGCTGAGTATCTGGGAACATGAACAACTGCAGCGCCTGCTGAAGTTGTCCACAACTCAGGAATAAGCCCCAACGACACGGTTCACCGTTTTCAGTGCAGTACGTAGCGTGGGCATGTCTACAGAGCCGAGTGCCAGGCGGATCGCATGCGGCACGTGTACGGACACCGCGAAAGGCTCGGCAGTGGACACCGAAATGTTCTCGCGCATCAGCGCCGCCGCAACCTGATCCGCTCGTGCATCTTCGGCCAATGGCAGCCAGGTGAAATAGGAAGAGGGATGACGAACGCAATTCACTCCCCCCAACAGCTCATCCGCCAGCAATTGTCTGGCTTTGGCATCCGCACGCTTTTGCGCCTCCAGCCTGCTGACACTGCCGTCATCCAGCCAGCCGGTAGCAATCGCCGTCATCACCCCGGCAGTGTTCCAGCTTGTGGCTCTGATCGCGCGTTCGAGCGCACTGACGCGGGAGGCCGGGGCAGCAATGAATCCAAACCGCAGCCCGGTGGCGACGCTCTTCGACAGGCCGGAAACATACACTGTGCGCTCCGGAGCCAGGTGCGCCAAAGGCGGTGGCGGATTGGGCGCAAGAAAAGCGTAAGCCGCGTCTTCGATGATAGACAGCGCATGTTGTCGCGCAATCTGCACCAGCCGCTCGCGCTGCTCGATACCCATCACCCAGCCCATGGGGTTATGCAAGGTCGGCATGCTGTAGACCCCCCGCACTGTTCTGCGTCGGCAGAGTTCCTCCAGTGCATCCAGATCAGGCCCTGAATCCGTCACAGGAACAGGCAAAACTTCCAGGCTCAGGGACTCAGCCAACACCTTGAAACCAGGATAGGTCAACGCATCAGCCGCCACCACATCACCGGGTTTGAACAGCGCCATCATCGCCACCGTCAAACCATGCTGAGCGCCATTGACCAACAACACCTGACCGGCCTCGACGGTCAGCCCACGACTGCGTAGATGACGCGCCACGGACGCCCGCTCATGGCTTCGCCCGGCATGAGGCTGGTAGCGCAACAGCGATTCCAGATCACCGGACAATGCCAACTGGCGCAGCGCAGTGCGCAACAGCTCGGCCTGCCCCGGCAATGACGGATAGTTGAAATTGAGGTCGATAACGCCGGTTGCGACGTCAGGCTGATCAATGCCATGCCCCGCCGGCAATGAGGTCTCCCGAACGAACGTGCCCCGCCCTGCTTCCCCACTCACCAGTCCCATGGCCTCCAGCTCGGCATAGACCCTGGACGCCGTAGCCAGCGCCAACCCCTCAGCCGTGGCCAGGGTTCGGTGTGTGGGTAAGCGCGTTCCCGGCGGCAAGCGCCCCGAACGAATATCCGCGGCGAACGCATCCACCAGTGATTTGTAGCGGGCGTGTGGCATGTCGAACTGTATCCATGACAATTTTTTGATTGTACTGATACTCGGTCCTAGGATGCCTTTACGCAACCCGACTTGAGAGTGGCCCGCATGGAACAAGCATCTGCCCCAAAAATCGTTCCAATGGAAAATGCCACCCGAGGCTGGATCAACGGCTTTATCGGCGTCGTGATTTTCAGTGGCTCGCTGCCTGCTACTCGGGTTGCAGTCCTGGAATTCGACCCGGTGTTTTTGACCGTCGCCCGGGCAACCCTGGCAGGCGTGCTTGCGCTGTGCGTGTTGTTGCTGTTCAAAGAGCAGCGTCCGGCACGCCACCAATTACTGTCTTTATTGATCGTCGCCATTGGCGTCGTCGTCGGCTTTCCACTATTGACCGCGCTGGCGTTGCAGCACGTGACGTCAGCGCACTCCATCGTCTTCCTCGGCTTATTACCACTGGCCACGGCAATATTCGGCGTGCTGCGCGGAGGCGAACGGCCCCGTGCAGCCTTCTGGTTATTCTCGGTGCTGGGCAGCCTGACGGTGGTCGGCTTCGCCCTCTCTCAGGGCCTGAAGGCCTCGGCCACCGGCGATGTCCTGATGCTATTGGCGATTCTGGTCTGCGGCCTGGGTTATGCCGAAGGGGCCAGACTCTCCAGAACACTGGGTGGCTGGCAGGTGATCAGTTGGGCGTTGGTGCTGTCGCTGCCGTTCATGGCGGTGCTCAGCGTTTTGCTGAGTCCACCGTCGTTTTCGAGTATCAGCCCGCCCGCCTGGCTGAGTCTGGGCTACGTATCGCTGTTCAGCATGCTGATCGGTTTCGTGTTCTGGTACCGCGGCCTCGCACAAGGCGGGATCGCTGCAGTTGGGCAACTGCAATTGCTACAACCGTTTTTCGGGCTGGCGCTGGCGGCGACGTTGCTGCATGAACAGGTCAGCGCGGGGATGCTCGGGGTAACGGTTGCGGTGATTATTTGTGTGGTGGGTGCGAGGAGGTTTGCCCGGTAGCGGGTAGAAATTGCCCTGCACCCTGGCACGGCGCCAAACCGGTAGGAGCGAACTTGTTCGCGAGGCGTCAGGCCTGAACCAACGCGTAAAGCCTCTCGCCAACAAGTTGCCTCCTACCTGGAGCGGCGCTATCTGATCGCCCTGCACCCTTGCGCGGCGCCAAACGGTAGGAGCGAACTTGTTCGCGAGGCGTCAGGCCTGAACCAACGCGTAAAGCCTCTCGCCAACAAGTTGCCTCCTACCTGGAGCGGCGCTATCTGATTACCCTGATCGCCCGCTGCTTGATAACAGAAAGCCGACCGAATCAATCCAGCACGATAATCCTGCCTTCGAGCGTGAGGCTGTCAGCACGCATTTCATCGGGTTCTAGTTTGCTTTGGTACTCAGTCACCTCAACTTTTTTACCCACCGCAAGTTTGGCTGCGGAACACGGTGAAAACGTTGAGCATCGAACGCATTCACTCCTCCGGGGCATTCATGCTTTGCGTCTGCCAAAGCGTTCGAAATATCCCGCCCTGACTGCGCAGCTCATTCGGCGAACCGTCCTGCACCACACGACCACTCTGCAGCACCAGAACCCGGTCAAAGCTGGCAATGGTCGATAATCGGTGGGCGATGGCCAGCACCGTGCGCCCGCGCATCAGATTAGCCAGCGCCATCTGGATAACCTTCTCGGATTCCGAGTCCAGCGCAGACGTAGCCTCGTCCAGAATCAGGATCGGAGAGTTGCGTAGAAACGCCCGTGCCAGGCCAAGCCGTTGCCGCTGGCCGCCTGACAACATCACGCCGCGCTCGCCCACTTGCGTACCGTAGCCACTGGGCAGCGCGTTGATGAAATCTTCGCAATAGGCTTGCCGCGCCGCATCGATCACCTGTTGCTCAGTAGCCTTGGGTTGGCTGTAAGCAATGTTCTCATAGATGCTGCGATTGAACAGGGCGGTCTCCTGGGGGACCACTGATATCTGTCGGCGCAGGCTATCCTGACTGACCGAGCGGATGTCGCGGTCGTCGATCAGGATGATGCCGCTGCGCACGTCGTCCAGGCGTTGCAACAGACTGATCAGGGTCGATTTACCTGCACCCGACACGCCAACAATGCCGACGCTTTGCCCCGCCGGTATCTCCAGAAAGAAATGCTTGAACACCGAACGCCCGTCCGGGTAGCTGTAGCTCACGTCGATGAAGCGAATATTGCCACGCGTCGGAGCCAGTTCTTCGTGGGTATCGCTCAAGCCATGGGGCTGGGCAATAATGCTGAGCGTCTCAGCGATCACGCCCATTTGTTGGGAGGTATCCACCAGAGCCAGGGCCAGATCCCGCGAGCCGTGAAGGATGCGAAAGGTCAATGCGCTGACCATCACCACATCACCCGCTGTCACCAGACCGTCGACCCACAAGTCTATGGCCCAACCGAGCATGCCCCCGGCCATCACCGACAGGCAGACGTCATGCAACACGCGGGCTTTTTCCAGATAAATCCAGCTGCGGCTTTGGGCCTTCGCTTCGACACCTATGGCTTTTTCCAGCCTTAAACGCTCCCGCTCACGGGCAGAAAAAGCTTTGATGCTCCACACGTTGGACACGAGGTCGACGATCTCGCCACCCACCCGCGCTGACTGCGAAGCAAAGGCAATGTGCTTGGCCCGGCCGTTTATACCAATCAACGTGATCAAGGCGGCGACCGCGATTACGCAAGCGATCAAAACCAGCGCCATGGACAGTCGCACCGTACACAGCACGATGACCGCGCCGAGAAAATCGACACACGGAGGGATGATTTTCCACGCCAGCCCGCCGTAGATGGAACCGGCTGCCGCGCCCGCCGATGAAATCCGGTTAGCCAGCGCCCCCGCAAAGTGCTGGGAAAAGTAGCGCATCGGATGCCCCGTCAAATGGCTGAACAAGTCGATGCGCAAATCCGCGCAACTGCCAACCACGGTTCGACATCCGAGCCAGCCACCTGCCCGCCAGAACAGGTTCTCCAGCACGATGAGCGCAATAAACAACACAAACGGGAACCACACATGACCTGCCGCGCGATCCTCTATGGCCATGGCGTCCACCAGCAGTTTCATGCCGTATTGCACGGCAACCGCACAACTCGCTGCCCCCACAACCAGAACCAGCATGGTGCCGAAGTGCCAGGGCCGTACCCGGACGTAACGCCAGAGAAAAGGCACTGGAGTATCAGGCAGCGGGCGTTCCCGTATTCGGCTATTGATCATGGCGAGTCGAAAGCGCCTGGATCTGCACGCACAAAGGATGATGCGGTGCCCGATTGCCCTCGCCGTCCGCATAACCAAACAGGCCTGCCGGGCAGTATCGACCGTCGTCCCAGCCGGGATAGTCCAGAAACGGATACCAGCACAGCGCCTCCACTTCCACGCCTCGCTGCCGGGCCAAAGCGATTTGCGTGCTGATGTAGTCGAGCCAAGGCACACGCTCCTCGTCTTCGGCACCGGTCTCCGAAATTAATAACGGTCGCTGGTAACGCTGCTGCACCTCCTTGAGCATGCCCGCGAATGGACGATAGGCAGGCTCACCGCGCAGGATTTTCCCGCCGTTGAGTACCCACTGGTTTTGCGGGTAGAAATTGACCCCGACGATGTCCAGGTATTCTTCTCGCCCACCCAGGCCTGGCCACTGACGACCCGTCAACAAATCCCAGCCTTCAAACTGCGCCAATCGATACTGTTCGGCCTGATTGATCTCGTCGCTTCGACTTGATCCCGCCACCACATTGATCAATGGATCACACTGCACAAAACGCGCGTCCGGCGTGCGCTGACGAATCGACTCAATCGCCGCGATACTGGCGCGTACCAATTGATGTTTGAGCTCCTGCCCTCGCCCGTGGGTGCAAGGGTTGAAATAACCCACGTCACCGCCCGCCCAGCTCCAGAAAGAGAGTTCGTTGATGGGCGAGAAAAACGGTACGTCCATGCCTTCGTCTTTCATCAGTTGGGCAACCGCTCCTGAAAACCGGGCGAAGCGCTCCACGAATTCAGGCCTCCAGATATCAAGCCCGTCGGGATAGCCGTAATGACACAGATCCCACACCACTTGCACGTTGTAATCGCGCGCAGCGCGCAGCATCGGCAGAAAACTGCTCCAGTCGTAGTAGCCCGGTCGGGGCTCGATCAGATGCCAGCGCAGTCCGTCGCGGGCGCAGGCAATTCCCAGTGCCGCCAGTTGCGCGTAATCCTTTTCAACACTTCGGGCGTGGCCGGTTTCGGCGAGCATGTCCAGCCGCCGCCCATCCCGGCGACGGTGTGAGGAACACTCATAACCGGCCATGACAAACGAGTTGAACAGCCGGGCGGAGGTCATCACAGCCACCCGCGAAAACAACTCAATGGCAGCGCTTGCCGGCCGCACATCAGAGTGACCCGACTGCGTGGCTAAGCGCCGCGTTAGACTCCTTTTCGATACGTTGATAGAGCGCCAGCGCCTGCCCCACCACCTGATCCATGTTGTAGTACTTGTAAGTACCCAGCCGCCCCAGAAAAGTGACGCCCTCGGTTTCATCCGCCAGCGCGCTGTAGCGCTTGTACAACTCTGCGTTTTCCGGGCGCGGGATCGGGTAGTACGGGTCGCCTTCAGCACACGGAAACTCGTAGCTGATGCTGCTCAACGGATGCGTCTGGCCGGTCAACTGTTTGTACTCGGTGATTCGTGTGTAGGGCACGCTCTGATCGGGATAGTTGACGACGGCCACCGGCTGGAACTGTTCGACAGACAGCGTCTCGTGTTTGAACTCAAGGCAGCGATACGGCAACCGGCCAAAGCAGAAGTCGAAATACTCATCGACCGGCCCGCAGTAAATGATCTCCCGATAGCTGACCTGATCCCGGGCTGCGGTGAAGTCAGTATTGAGCAACACGTCAATGCGCGGATCATCGAGCATGTTTTCGAACATGCGGGTATAGCCATGCAGCGGCATCATCTGGAACGCGTCAGTGAAATACCGATCATCATTATTGGTACGCGTGGGCACGCGAGAAGTGACGGACTTGTCCAGTTCTGAAGGATCCAGGCCCCACTGCTTGCGGGTGTAGCCCTGAAAAAACTTCTCGTATAATTCACGCCCGATCTGGTTGATCACGACGTCTTCAGAGGTGCGAATATCCGCCACAGGCTCTGCGCGCTCCGCCAGAAAAACCTCGGCTTCGTGCTCGTCCATGGCGCGGCCATACAGCGTATTCAACGTGGTCAGATTGATCGGGACCGGCAACAGATGTTCGTCCACCTGTGCCAGGACCCGATGCTCATAAGGACGCCATTCGGTAAACAGCGACAGGTAGTCGACGATGCGCTGCGCATTGGTGTGGAAGATATGCGGCCCATAGCGGTGGACCATGATTCCGGCTTCATCCAGGTGGTCATAGGCGTTACCGGCGATGTGCGAGCGCCGGTCGACTACCAGCACATTCTTGTCGAGGCCCTGCGCCAGACGCTCGGCGATCACCGATCCGGCAAAGCCTGCGCCGACGATCAGATAATCGTAAATGCGCTTCTCACCTGCCTGCGACGGGCCTTTTTTTGCGTTCTCCATCGTTATCGTAGGCATTCGATCTGCTCCTTCATGAGGGCGCAGGTTTTATCCCACGACATGCCATCCAGCACTGCGTCAGCGCGTTGGTTGAATGAGACGTCAGCCCTGGATTTCAGCGCAGCCTCAATTCCCGCAATGAATGCGTGCGGCGAATCGGCGATGGTGACTACACCTGAATTGCCATAGCCGCTGATCACGTCGCGAATGGGCGTGGACACTACCGGGCAGCCGCCCGCCAGGTATTCCGGCGTTTTGGTCGGGCTGATAAATCGCGTCGATTCGTTGATCGCGAATGGCATCAGCGCCACGTCCCATCCCGACAGATACAGCGGTAGCTCGGCATAACTCTTGGGCCCCAAATAGTGAATATTGGGCTGGCGCGGCAGTGAGTCAGGGTCGATTTTTACCACCGGACCAATCAGCACGACCTGCCAGTCAGGTCGTTGGCTAGCCAGTTCGCTGACCAGTTCGATGTCGAATCGCTCATCGATGACGCCGAAGAATCCCAGTCGGGGATAACCAATGCCAGCCTGGTCCGAGGGTTCTGGAAGCCTGTCACGGGCCGCTGCGAAGTGTGCAATATCGACGCTGCTGGGCACGGGATGGGCGTTGCCATGCTGAAGTTTTTTCGCCTCCCACAAGCTGTAGCCGCCGGTGAACACCACATCGGCCCTGGCCATCAACTGACGTTCTTTTTCCAGCAAATCAGACGGTGCGCCCTTGAAGGCCGACAGCTCGTCCATGCAGTCAAAAATCGTCACGCGAGCTTTCAAGTGGTCGGTGAATGACAGGCTCATGGGTGTGAGATACCACAGCAGTAGCTCTTTGGCCGAGAGTAGGTCTTTGCCCGAATGTTCGGCCAGATACCCGTCAAGCAATTCGCGTTGCCATTCCACTGCTTGCGCAGCGCTGGTGCAATGGGCAAAAAGGGGCACGATGACGGTAATGCCCGTTGCAGGTTGCGAGATATCGAGTGCCGGCTGAGGTGTGTCCGTGAAGATTGGCTCTTCAAAGAACAACACATCGTAATCCTTGGCCAAACGCGACATGACGTGTTGCGGTCGCTGATAAACGAACCCCCAGCGCAAATGAGACAGGCACAGCAAAGTAGGTCTGGCCAGACTGATTGCACGTGATGGGGTGTCGATTTTCACCAGCGAAAGGGCGTCGTCAGGCTGCTCTGGAAAATTCATGTCGGATTCCTTTTGAAATATGGATCCGAGACTGAAGCCAGCTTGATCGCGGCCTCGAAGACACTCGTCTGTTGAATAAAACGCTACTCGGTGGTTGAGGATCACGTTCTGCGCGCTTCATAACTTGGAGGCCTGCCGTTCCCGCAGCGTTCAACACGCCCCCACGTAAAGCCGATGAACAGCAGGTACCGGTGAGTAAACGCCTTTGAACTCCCGCGGCACCTGGGGCCCATAACTTCATACACCTCATCGTCACGCCTGTGACAGTGAGCCGAAATACAGGCTCGGCAGGTAAGTAGTCGCCGTTCACACAGTGAATAAATGAGGCGAACTATGATCCTGGTGACTGGCGGTGCGGGCTATATCGGTGCTCACGTAGTGCTGGAACTGATGGAGCAAGGCGAAGACGTCGTGATTCTCGATAACCTCTGCAATAGCTCACGCTCGGTCGTGGAGCGGATTGCCAAAGTATCGGGACGAAGACCTGTCTTCATCTTTGGAGACGTTCGAAATAAAGGCCAGCTAGATCTGCTGTTCAACGAATACACCATCAATGCCGTGATCCATTGCGCCGGTTTGAAAGCGGTCGCTGAAAGCGTGCGGGAACCGCTCCGGTATTACGACACGAATGTGGGCGGCAGCGTGACGCTGTGTCAGGCCATGGCAGACGCCGAAGTGTTTACGCTGGTATTCAGCTCATCCGCAACGGTCTATGGCGACTGTGCAGTGATGCCTATTGATGAAAGCTGCGCCACAGGTCAGCCCTCGAACCCATACGGCCAATCGAAACTGATGGCGGAAAACGTCATGAACAGCATGGCCGCATCCGATCCCCGCTGGTCGGTTGGGCTGCTGCGTTATTTCAATCCGATCGGTGCCCATGGTTCAGGGGAACTTGGCGAAGCACCGACCAACACACCGAATAATCTGTTGCCTTATCTTCTTCAAGTCGCCAGCGGTGAACGCGCAGCACTGGGCGTCTATGGCAATGATTACGCAACGCCGGATGGCACCGGCGTCCGCGATTATGTGCATGTGATGGACCTTGCCGAGGGGCATCTGAAGGCATTGCAGGCGTTACGACAGCTGCATGGCGTGCGGGTCTGGAATTTCGGCACGGGTCAGGGTTATTCCGTTCTGGAAGTGGTCAAGGCGTTCGAACGTGTCAGCGGTGTCGCCGTGCCGCTGACGTACGAGCCTCGCCGTGCCGGTGATATTGCGCGTTGCTGGGCGGATCCGGGCAAAGCCGCTGATGAGCTGGACTGGCGAGCCGGTCGCTCACTGGACTGCATGCTGGCCGATGCCTGGCGCTGGCAGTGCAGCATTCAGCCGGAGCGAATTGACACGCTGGTGGGCTAGGCTTTCGTCGTGAGTCATTGGGTTTGTTCGAATTCAAATGGCAGGCAGCATTGATTCCGCGTCACGGCGCTGGCAGGGTAGTCCACCTGAACTGACGTGGCGGCTGCCTGCGCCTCGTTTTCGAATCGAATAGATCGGGAGATTCGCACATGAGCAACGCACCTTACGTTCCGCCCAAGGTATGGAAAAACGAAGCAGTGGGTGGCCAGTTCGCAAGCATCAACCGGCCCGTCGCCGGGCCGACCCACGACAAGACACTGCCCAAGGGCAAGCACCCTTTGCAGCTCTATTCACTGGCGACGCCCAATGGCATCAAAGTGACTATCTTGCTCGAAGAGCTGCTCGCGCTGGGGCATACCGAAGCGGAATACGATGCCTGGCTGATCCGCATCAATGAAGGTGATCAGTTCTCCAGCGGTTTTGTCGATATCAACCCCAATTCGAAGATTCCAGCATTGGTGGACTACAGCGCCGAGCCGCCTATTCGCGTGTTCGAGTCGGGTTCGATCCTGCTGTATCTCGCCGAAAAGTTCGGGCGCTTTCTGCCTACCGATCCAGCAGGCCGCACTGAAACCCTGAACTGGCTGTTCTGGCAAATGGGTGCAGCGCCGTACCTTGGCGGTGGGTTCGGACATTTTTACGTCTACGCGCCGGAGAAAATGGAATACCCGATCAACCGCTTCACCATGGAGGCCAAGCGCCAACTGGATGTGCTGGATCGCCGCCTGAGTGAAAGTAAGTATCTGGCGGGCGATGAGTACACCATTGCCGATATCGCAGTCTGGTCGTGGTATGGCCAGGTGATTCTGGGCGGTCTGTACTCGGCGGCAGAATTTCTGGCGGTGCACGAATACACCCACGTGCAGCGCTGGGCGCATGAAATCGCCAAACGTCCTGCGGTTGTTCGGGGCACCCGAGTCAACCGCACCTGGGGCGATGAGGCGACCCAAGTGCCGGAGCGGCATGACGCTACGGATCTGGATTGAGGGAGAGGTAACAATTAAATCCTGTGGGACCGAATTCATTCGGGAAGGCGGCATTCCTGATGACACAGATACATCGAATGTACCGGCCTCTTCGCGAATGAATTCGCTCCCACGGGTTTGCGCACGGTCTCGGGTTCACGACGAGCCTGTGGGACCGAATTCATTCGGGAAGGCGGCATTCCTGATGACACAGATACATCGAATGCACCGGCCTCTTCGCGAATGAATTCGCTCCCACGGGTTTTCGCACGGTCTCGGGTTCACGACGAGCCTGTGGGACCGAATTCATTCGGGAAGGCGGCATTCCTGATGACACAGATACATCGAATGTACCGGCCTCTTCGCGAATGAATTCGCTCCCACGGGTTTGCGCACGGTCTCGGGTTCACGACGAGCCTGTGGGACCGAATTCATTCGGGAAGGCGGCAATCCTGATGACACAGATACATCGAATGTACCGGCCTCTTCGCGAATGAATTCGCTCCCACGGGTTTTCGCACGGTCTCGGGTTCACGATGAGCCTGCGGGACCGAATTCATTCGGGAAGGCGGCATTCCTGATGACACAGATACATCGAATGTACCGGCCTCTACGCGAATGAATTCGCTCCCACGGGTTTTCGCGCGGTCTCGGGTTCACGACGAGCCTGTGGGACCGAATTCATTCGGGAAGGCGGCATTCCTGATGACACAGATACATCGAATGTACCGGCCTCTTCGCGAATGAATTCGCTCCCACGGGTTTTCGCACGGTCTCGGGTTCACGATGAGCCTGTGGGACCGAATTCATTCGGGAAGGCGGCATTCCTGATGACACAGATACATCGAATGTACCGGCCTCTTCGCGAATGAATTCGCTCCCACGGGTTTTCGCACGGTCTCGGGTTCACGACGAGCCTGTGTGGGACCGAATTCATTCGGGAAGGCGGCATTCCTGATGACACAGATACATCGAATGTACCGGCCTCTTCGCGAATGAATTCGCTCCCACGGGTTTTCGCACGGTCTCGGGTTCACGACGAGCCTGTGGGACCGAATTCATTCGGGAAGGCGGCATTCCTGATGACACAGATACATCGAATGTACCGGCCTCTACGCGAATGAATTCGCGGGTTTTCGCGCGGTCTCGGGTTCACGACGAGCCTGTGGGACCGAATTCATTCGGGAAGGCGGCATTCCTGATGACACAGATACATCGAATGTACAGGCCTCTTCGCGAATGAATTCGCTCCCACGGGTTTTCGCACGGTCTCGGGTTCACGATGAGCCTGCGGGACCGAATTCATTCGGGAAGGCGGCATTCCTGATGACACAGATACATCGAATGTACAGGCCTCTTCGCGAATGAATTCGCTCCCACGGGTTTGCGCGCGGTCTCGGGTTCACGACGAGCCTGCAGGGCCGAATTCATTCGGGACGGAGGTAGTTCGGGCGACTCGAATCGCTGCGCCTTACTTCACCCCTTAGCCGCCATTGCCGTCACTTCCACACGCATGCCTTCAACTGCCAACGCAGCCACGCCAACGGCGGCGCGCACCGGCCAGGGCTTGGCAAAAAAGCGTTTGTACACTTCGTTGAATGCGGCGCGGTCGGCCATGTCGGTGAGGTAAATGGTCAGGTGCAATACCCGATCCATGGAGCTGCCAGCCTTTTCCAGCGCTACTTTCAGCGCTTGCAACGTACATTCGCTTTGCAGCGTGATATCGCCCAGCTCCAGGCTGCCGTCGGCATGGGTCGGAATCTGCGTGGATACCAGCAAGCCGCCAAAACCGGCGACGTCGGAAGAAATGGAGTCCGAATCAGGGTCCGGGACGAAAGTGATGTCTTGGTTTGCCATGAAGGTCTCGTGTCTGGAAAGTAAAAAGGTCACTTACTCAATTGCGTGAACAGTTTACAGCCCGACAAGCATAAAACGCAGGCATGAAAAAACCCGCCGAAGCGGGTTACTTTTCATCAATACCATTCCAACATCCTGTCAGTAGCCATCCGGGCCATGGTGGTCATCCTTTACCTCCGAAGCGCTTCCTGCGTTTCGGTTGATGGGTTTAGATTGCGCTTATAGGACACAGGGGTAAATGGACGATCAGCAGCACGCGATGTAAGCCTTTCGCCATTAGTGGCGCTGTTTTCTCCTACATGATGGCACCACCGGTTACTCCACTCTGTCCCAATAAGGTGGTGTACCGATCGCATTCAAAAAATAGTCCCAGACAACCCGCACTTTCTGCGAGCGAAGGCGATTCTCAGGCGATAGCAGATGGATCTGGCTCGACAAAGGCTCGACAGCCCCCTCCCACTCGGGCAATAGCTGGATCAGCTCCTTGCTTCGCAAGTGCGCCTGATTGAACAGCCATGAAGGAAACAACACGATCCCCCTGCCCGCCAGCGCAGCCTCCATCAACACTTGGCCGTTATTGCTTCGTAACGGCCCGTCGACGTCAATGACCTCTTCGGCATCATGCCCGGGATGGCGAAAATGCCAGCGCTGTATGCCGCTCACGCCTTTGTAAACGAGGCAGGCATGGTTGCGAAGATCCTGCGGCGAGGTCGGTTGCCCGTGCTTTTCCAGGTATTCGCTGCTCGCACACAACAAATAGCGCTGATCGCAAATTTTGCGGCCTATCAAGCCCGAATCCGGCAGTTGCCCGACCCGGAAGATGATGTCGGTGCCCTCCAGAACGGGATCAATGAACGCATCGGTGACGTTCAACTCGACACTCAGCTCGGGGTACTTTTCATAAAGGCCATTCAGTAGTTTTACGATGTGCAAATGACCAAAGGCGACCGGCGCATTGATCCGCACCAGGCCGCGAATGTCACCGACCTTGCCGTTGACCTCCTCGTCAGCCGCGTCCAGCAACTCCAGAACTTCACGGATCTGCACGTAGTAACGCTCACCTGCGTCGGTGAGTTTCACTGCGCGGGTATTGCGATAGAGCAGTTGCTGCCCCACGTCCCGCTCCAATGCCGCAATGAAGCGGGATACCGAAGAAGCAGGCACCTGAAAGTGCCGCGCCGTCGCGGAAAAACTACCGGTGACGGCGACCATGGCGAAGAGTCTGTGGGCTTTTAGGTGCATGGGGAAAACTCAGGCAGTGACTATAAAAAAACTACAACTATCTGATTTTTAATACTTTTCTTCGGGAATGACTGGGGTAGCGATCCATATTGCCCGCGATTCGGTTTCTCAGCCGATAAATATATCGACTGCGCTGATGCTATCGCGGGCAAGCGCGCTCCTACAGGTCCCGTGTTTGCCTCGCGACAGAGTGGTTTAAGGGACACCGAGGCAGCTCCTACAGACCAATGCGAGTCCAGCAAATCGTTTCGCGGCACGTCCATCCAGTAAAACCACCAATTGCTAATACAGCAATAGTCTTTTGCTTTTTCGCTCAATTGTGGCTGCTTTAGCAACAAACTACCATGGGGGTCACTTTCATCTGCCGAGAATGCTCTGTAACCGCGGGCTTCTCGCTGGCACCAGATTCTGTCCATGGAGACTTCGTTTAATGACTGACCTTTTTGCCTCCTATGACCTCAGCGGCCTGACGCTGAATAACCGTTTCGTCATGGCGCCGATGACTCGCTCCCGTGCGCCTGAAGACATCGCTACCGAACAGATTGCGCTGCATTACACCCAACGCGGCACCGCGGGCCTTATTGTTTCAGAAGGCACGCCGATTTCTCGTGAGGGCCAGGGTTATCTGTTCAACCCCGGCATCTTCAGCGATGAGCAAATAAAGGGCTGGAAACTGGTAACGGACTCCGTCCACAGCGTAGGCGGCAAGATGTTCGCCCAGCTCTGGCATGTCGGCCGGGTTTCTCACACCTCTATTCAGGTCGATGGCAAAGCCCCGGTCAGTTCCACGACCAAGCCAGCCCAAGGTGGCAAGGCATTCGGTTACACCGAGGACGGCGAGCCGGGCTTCGTTGACACGTCCATCCCGCGAGCGCTGACCACTGAAGAAGTTGGCCGAGTCGTTGGAGACTTCGCTCAAGCGGCTGTAAACGCTATCGATGCAGGTTTTGACGGCGTGGAAATTCACGGTGCGAATGGCTATCTGCTTGAGCAGTTCCTGAACCCGCAGGTCAACGATCGCACTGATCGCTACGGCGCAAAAAACCTCGATGATCGTTTGCGTTTCGTGTTCGAAGTGGTTGATGCCGTCAGCGCCAGAATCGGTAAAGACAAAGTTGGCATTCGTATCTCGCCGTACGGCCAGTTGTTCGATATGCCGATCTATCCTGAAATCGATGAAACCTACGCGGCGCTCTGCGCAGGCATGAATGAGCGCGGCATTGCCTACGTCCACGTCATGGACCAGACCCACTTCTTCATGGCCGGTGAAAGCTCCGCTGCACAGGAAGAAGCGCTGCGCGAATTGCTCAAGGAATGCAAAGCCAAACTGGGCAACACCGCACTGATTCTCGCGGGCGACATGACGCTGGAGCGCGCTCAGGACCTGGTGGATGCCGGCTTGATTGACCTTGCCGCCTTCGGCCAACCCTTCATCGCCAACCCGGACCTCGTCGCCCGCCTGAAAAACGGCTGGCCACTGACCACTCCGGATCGCGACACCTACTACGGTGGCGATGCCAAAGGCTATGTGGATTACTCACCGTACGAACCGGCCTGACGTAGCAAACGAAGGACCTCTGAGGAGCCAACTTGTTGGCTCCTACAGGTTCACCGCGAAGCCAGTACACACCGCTCCCCCTGTAGGAGCTGCCGAAGGCTGCGAAAGCGCTAAGCCTGACACACCGCAATCGCAGCCTTCGGCAGCTCCTACAGATCTCCCGCTTACGGCACGACAGCGTCCTGGTCGAACCAGATGGCGCGTTTGATCCATTTTCGCGATTTGTACACTCACTCCAACTTCGCCAGACCCGCCGCATCGTACCGCTCACGAGCCTCGCGAAAACCCTCTGCGTTGCCCGCCACCCACATCCAGAGCGGAATCATCTGCACCAGCAGTCCGCGACCAAGCTCAGACAGTTCGTAGTCGACGCGTGGCGGAACTTCGTTGTGATCCCGACGCAAAACCAGACCATCCCTTTCAAGCTGACGCAGGCTGCGGGTCAACATCCGCTGCGTCACGCCGCTCATGCGCCTGGCGATTTCCGCATGCCTCAGCCGCCCTTCCACACCCAGCGTGTGAACGATGCCCAGTGACCAGCGATTACCCGCATGGGTCAGCACTTCTCGCTTCAAACCGTCGTCTTGCGCACTCAGCGCTTCGCAGGCCGCTTGCGATTGCCTGATGATTTCTTCGTTGTCCATTCGCCCCCCAGGATCACTCGTGTGCCTACTTATGGCCGCGTCTCAATGGTGACAGGATAACAACCGCTCGCCATTGAGCGGCTATCCGGAGGACATTCATGCAACCGACCACACCTGTGAAAACCGATAATATTCTCGTATTGGGAGCCGGAGAGCTGGGCACTCAAGTCCTGCGCGAACTGGCTGCAATGAGTGCTGACAGCACAAACGCTCGCATCACCGTGCTGCTGCGCCCCTCCGCTGTCGCCACTCAAAACAGTTCGAAAAAACGTGCCCTTGAAGAGCTCCGAACGCTGGGCATCCATATCTTGCAGGCCGATGTGATCAACGATTCCATCGAGGCACTCGCCGAACATTTTCGGCAATTCGGTACAGTTATCAGCTGCGTTGGCTTCGTTGCTGGCGCGGGCACCCAACTCAAGCTCACTCAGGCGGCACTCAAGGCAGGCGTGAAGCGCTATGTGCCGTGGCAGTTCGGCGTGGACTATGACGTAATCGGTAAAGGCAGCCCGCAGGACCTGTTTGATGAGCAGCTCGAAGTCCGCGAGCTTTTACGGGCCCAGCGCACAACCGAATGGTTGATCATTTCCACCGGCATGTTTACCAGCTTCCTTTTCGAGCCCGCGTTTGGGGTGGTCGAGCTGGCTAAAAATACGGTTCACGCCTTGGGCACCTGGGACACGCAGGTCACCGTCACCACGCCAGAGGACATCGGCAAGCTGACGGCGCAGATAATCTTTGCCGAACCCCGCCTGATCAACCAGGTGGTGTTCGTCGCGGGGGACACGCTGAGCTATAGACAACTGGCGGACATCCTCGACGAAAAGCTTGGTCGCACGCTGTCTCGCGTGGAATGGACAGTCACGCAGTTGAACGCCGCTCTTGCCGCAGCGCCGGAGGATTCACTGTGCAAATACCGGGCGGTGTTTGCCCAGGGTAAAGGCGTCGCCTGGGATAAAAACCGCACATTCAACGCCACCCACGGTATTGAAATGACCACAGCCGCTGACTGGATCGAGCAGAACCTACTGCCTGCCAAGGGCGCGCTTGTGTAACACCTGCCTTAACAGATCGTGCCCGCTCACCAGCAGAATGCCGGCGAGAACCAGTGCCGAGCCGATCACAAAGGAGGATTCCAGCGTCTCATCCAGCAGCCACACACCAAACACCACGCCGAACAAGGGCGTCATGAACGACAGCACACCCAGGCGCGAACCGAGATAGCGGCCCAGCAGCCAGAACCAGACGAGGAAACTCAGGAACGAGACGCCGATGGTCTGGTAAGCCAGGCTGCTGACCGCAACGGTGGTCAGGTTGATGCCCGTTTGACCGGTGGCCAGAGCCATCAACGCAAGGATCACAAAGGCCCCGGCCAACTGATAGAACAGTGTCAGCGGTGCGGGCGCGTCGGACAGTCTGGAGCCGCGAATGGTGAGGGTCGTACCGGCCCACAGAATAGCCGCCAGCAAACCCAACCCGTCACCAATCCGCTGATGCAGCACTGATACGCCGGGGGCTGCGGGGGCATAGAACGCCAGCACGACACCTGAGAAAGCGATGAGGATCCCGATCCATTGCAGCAACGTCAGCCGTTCACTGCGGAACCGAAAATGCAGACCGATGGCGACAAATATCGGTGCAGTGTAAAGGAAGATCACCATGTGCGCGGCCGAGGTATAGCGCAGCCCTTCGCCCACCGCGAGGTACTCCAGCGCAAACAGCACACCGACCATGATCCCGGCTTGCCAGGTGCCGCTGCGTTTCATCTGGTGCCAGCGCAGCATCAGCAACACGCCGACCATCAATGCCGCAAAGCCTGAGCGCAGGGCGATCTGGAAAATCGGCGCAATGTCCGGTGCAGCGGCCTTGATCGCGACTTGCTGCAGACCCCATACGGTACACAGCACGGTCATCATGACCGCAGCCTGACCGTCGATGGGTTTACGAATATTCACAGAGCTCGATCTCAGACATTATCAACCGCGGCATTATGGCGTTTGGCCGAAACAAAATGTTGAACATCTGAGACTGTGTGCCGGGATGTTGTTGGAGCGAGGCTTGCCCGCGAAGCAGTTATTAAGGTGGATCAGATACACCGAGCCATCCTTGTTCGCGGGCAAGCCTCGCTCCAACAGATATTGCGTAACCCGTCGTAGCCGCGCCTATCCCCGATCAACCCGCCCCGCATAACACCCTCTGCGCGCGTTATGAACATGGATGTAACTGACCTCTGGATTGGCAAATATCTGCTCGATCACCGGCTCTATCGCCACGCCCTCCACGACGTCAGCTTCGATCATCATCCCTTCCGCGTCATAGCCCCTCAGCGACAGCAGGCGGATGCGCATTGACTCAGGCACCTGATCGATAGCGTCGTAAGTCTGGCTAGCCCCTTCGCGGATGAAAATCGCATGAGTCGCGCGATAAGGGGTCATGGCCGGCTGGCAGACGTGATTCAGTAAAAGCACCGTCTCGCCAATTTCCGCGTCCAGCAATTCGATGCGGTCAGGGAAGCCTGGTTTTTTATCGACGTGGTAACGCTTTACGCCGAGCGCTTTCAAGGCGTCGTCGGATAAACCAAAAAGTGTCTGGAAAGGCTCCGGGGAGAGGCCTGTGATCCGAAAAGTCATGCTGAGCTCCTGCTGGATTGGAGCGTGTAGCAAACCCGCTATCCAACCTGATCACACCCTGCTTCTTGCTGTCCAACCCGAACCGCAATCAAAGTGACATCTCACCATTCACGGCTTTTTGCCTCGCTTGTGTGATAATCGCCGATTCGCTCACTTTCCTCCGTACAGAGAACTGCGCATGTCCTACCGGGCACCTCAGGACTTGGCCCTCGACCTAGCACTCTCCGCACTGCTTGAAGCCCAGGTGCGCGACGGGCATTACGCAAGTGTTGAAGACGCGCGCCAGGCGACTCTGCGGCTCATGCAAGTTCCCGAGGCCGGAGCGCGAGATGTGACGGCCGAGGAGACCGGTGAGACGGCGCTGTATGACTCCATGGATTTCGCCCGCCTTGCCCTTTCGGCGGTCAGCGGGGTTGGAGTCTGGACCTATGAAGTGTCCAGCGACTGTTTCTACTGCGACGCTGGCATCAGCGAGTTGTATGGCATTGGCCCGGTGCAGGCCGCCAGTGGCATCAAGCGCAAGGATTTTCTCGCCAACGTTCACCCAGATGACCTGGCCGCGCTGCGCAAGACCATGGCAGGCGGGTTGGTCAACAGCGGCGACCTCGAACTCGAATACCGCATCGTTCATCCCGACGGGTCAGTCCGCTGGGTGCTTTCTCGCGGCCACACGTATTTCAGTAATACCGGCGAGCCGGTTCGGCGTACAGGCGTCGGCATCGAGATGACGGCTCAGCGTCTGCTCGAACAGCAACTGCGGCAGAGTCAGAAAATGGAAGCCGTCGGCCAACTGACGGGCGGTCTGGCTCATGATTTCAACAACCTGCTGACCGGAATCACCGGCAGCCTGGAGATGATCAAGCGGCGGATCGCACAGAATCGCGTCGGTGAAATAGACCGCTACCTCGACGCGGCACAAGGCGCCTCGCGTCGGGCAGCGGCACTGACCCATCGATTACTCGCCTTCTCGCGCCGCCAAACCCTGGAACCTATCGCAACCGACGTCAATCGCTTGGTCGCGAGCATGCTTGAGCTGATTCGCAGCACGATCGGCCCCGCCGTGAATGTGCAAGTCAAGAACGACGCTAATCTGTGGCTGACGCAGGTCGATCCAAATCAACTGGAAAACGCCCTGCTCAACCTGTGCATCAATGCCCGCGACGCCATGCCCGAGGGCGGCACCCTGACCATCCGCACCGGCAATTGCACTCTGCAGGCCAGGGCCGCCGCCGAACGGGATTTGCCTGTAGGCGAGTATCTGACCCTGAGTGTCTGCGACACCGGCAGTGGCATGAGCAGCGACGTTATTGCCCATGCATTTGACCCGTTCTTCACCACTAAACCCATGGGCGAAGGCACCGGCCTTGGACTGTCGATGATCTACGGCTTCGTGCGGCAGTCGGGCGGTAGCGTGCACATCCATTCGATCATGAATGTGGGCACCAACATGACTTTGTACCTGCCACGGTCACGGAGCGAGACTGCGCCTTCCGAAACGCCATTGGCCCTGACGCCACCGCCGCTGGCCGAACGTGGCGAAACGGTATTGGTGATTGATGACGAACACACCGTGCGCATGCTGATCCGCGAGGTGCTGGAAGATCTGGGCTATACCGCCATCGAAGCAGAGGACGGCGCCAGCGGGCTGCAAGTACTCCAATCCAGTCGGCACATCGACCTTCTGGTCACTGATGTCGGTCTGCCCGGTGGTATCAATGGCCGCCAGGTAGCAGACGCCGGACGCAGTCTGCGCCCTGACCTGAAAATACTGTTCATCACCGGCTATGCCCATAACGCGCTGGGCTGGGAAGAACAGCTGGAGCCCGGCATGCATTTGCTGACCAAGCCGTTCTCCATGGATGAGCTGACCAGTCGCATCAAAAGCGTCATTACCGACTGACGTTCTTTGCAGGCGATTTACCAAACCTTTACCGAATCCAGACCTCCGCTTACATGAAACGGGTGTTTCATACGTCCATGGCGAACCCACTTATTTTCGCCAAAGGAGACACCATGTTTTCGAAGATGACCCAAGTCCTGATTCTGTCCGGTAGCCTGCTCGTCGCCGGGGCCGCTACCGCCAATGAACGCGACGTGATCGTCCCCGTTATCGCCGGTGCAGCCGTGGGTGCGGTATTGGCTACTGTGATCAGCCACTCGAGCAGGGACAATGACCGCCCGCGCTATCAGGAATACCGGCCACAACCGCGTTATCAGCCACGTTATCAACCACAGTATCAAGCGGTGCGCTACGTCCCGGTGCGTGCGGTTGAATACCGCCGCTACGACCCGCCCCGTGGCGGCTATTACGACCACAGGCCCCGCCGGGATTACGATCATGGCCGAGGCCGTGATCGCTGGTAATAGATCTTCTAGACCAAGGCCTGATCTGCAAGCGCCGCTGTCATCTGGCAGCGGCTTTTTTCATTCCCTGCATTCCGTCCCCGGTGTCGCCTGTGTATGATCGCAGCGGGCCAATGCTGCCTGCCGCTCGCTCCCGATGGGAAAGGTGAAAGCATGTTTTCTTCCGAATCCTGTCGCATCTCTTGATAGTCAAGGTTTGGCAATGCGAGCACCAGAAAGCCTCGACTCCAGGAGCCTTCATGTTTTCGATCGAACACGCCAAGCAAATGGCCAAGCGGCTGCGCGCCGACCTCGCAAAGTCTAATCAGGAAATTTCCCACTCCGCCGCCCTTGAACTGGTCGCCCATCAACTGGGCCATAAAGACTGGAACACTGCGTCAGCGCTGCTCACCCACGAAGTTGCCCCGGCGGGCATCACCTTCGACAAATCAATTCCTATTCTGCGATCGTTCGACGAAACCAAGGCACGCGAGTTTTACCTCGATTTCCTCGGCTTCAGCGTTGAATTCGAGCACCGGTTCGAAGCGGATCTGCCGCTGTATCTGGGGATAAACCGCAACGGCCTGCAACTGCACCTCTCCGAACACCACGGCGATGCCAGCCCCGGCTCGACGGTATTCATCCCGATGCAAAATATCGAACTGCTTCGCGATGAACTACAGGCCAAGCGCTACGGCTACGGCCGACCGGACATCGTCGAGCAAGGCTGGGGCAAAGTGCTGGAGGTTTACGACCCGTTTGGCAATCGGTTGAGGTTTTGTGAGGGGTGAAACAGGCAGCGCCCTAAAACAGACATATAAACCCTCTTACTGAAATATCCTTCTGTAGGAGCCAACTTGTTGGCGAGGCGTCGTGTCAGTCATTACGTCTCGCGAACAAGTTCGCTCCTACCAAGGACGGGGTATGCCAGATTTATAGCTGATCAACAGTCCTCCCCCTCAACTCAAAAAAACGCACCACCCGTCCAGCCCTTTACACATTCTTGGAATTTATCCGGAAGCCCCCGCCTCAGACCTACATACCAAGAACATTTGTAGGCTGCCTTATGAACTCTCTGCGCAATTTTGATGATCGCCTGAACTCGGCAATGCATTCAGATGCAGATGCCAGAACCCTCTACCACCAGCTGTTGAGCGATCCCCGACAGGTGGATGCCCGTACGCTTCGCCACTTTCTCGACGTCCATCTTCATGAAGCGCGGCAATGTTCCGTGGATCTTCCTGAAGACCTCAGCGAGATGCCCGCGTGGATGGAGGGAAAGGCAAGTGTTGTCGCCAGTGCGTACAAAGAGTATCTCGAAGGACGGCATGCAGGCGCAGGTAGGCAATTCTTCGGAAACAAGGCTCACGCCCTTTATTTTCTAAGACAGGTAGCACCGACCAAACTGGTGGATGGGGCCTGGCTGTACGCTGCAGTAAAACACACCGACGACTGGCGCTATCACGGTCTGATCCGTACCTATCTGGAAGAGCTCGGAGACGGCGATCCCGCGCTGAATCATGTGGTGCTGTACCGCAAGCTTTTGGCTGATCACGACTGCGCGCCCACCGAACAACTGGAAGACGTGTTGTACGTCCAAGGCGCGATTCAGCTCGCACTCGCGCAACTGGGTGACGAGTACCTGCCAGAGTTGCTCGGGTACAACTTGGGCTATGAGCAGCTTCCGTTGCACTTGTTGATTACGTCGTTCGAGCTCAACGAGCTGAGCATTGATCCGTACTATTTCACGCTGCACGTCACCATCGACAATGCCAGTAACGGCCACGCCCACAAAGCCGTGCAAACCGTTCTCGACCTGTTGCCGACAGATGACACCCGGGATGAATTCATTGAACGGCTGCGCGCTGGCTATGCCCTGAACGAGCTGGGCACGGGCACTAAAGAGGTCATCGCCAGCTTTGATCTGGAGAACGAAGTCGTGGCCATGCTGGAGCGCAAGCGTTCCTTTGGTCAGTACATGCATTCGGACTATTGTCGTCTGGACGGGTTGACCATCAACCAGTGGCTGGGCGAGCCCGGACGCAGCCGCGCGTTCCTGACCGCTCTTGAAAACAAAGGCTGGATCAAACGCAATCAGGACCCGACCCAAAGTCGCTTCTGGCAACTGATCGACGGCCCGGGAGCGGTGATGTTTGGCGTGTTCAGCGGTTACGAAATGCAGCTGTTGAGGGACTGGATTGCAGGGGATTGGGTTGACGAAAGTGCTTCGGCCAACAGCAACCCGTTTCGTGCCCGGTTCCGGCGTCGGGCGACACCCGCCTCTGTATCGCCAAAGCAACCTAAAGCCAACGGCTCGACTGAGCGATTGATCAGTCTGCTGTCCCCTTCCCAACACTCGACGCCTGAGGGCCTGATCGCCACTCGGGCCTATTCCAGCCAACTTGCTCAAGGATCGTTAGCGTGATGGACCACACCACTGCATCGTCATCGTTTACTAATGCACCCAACACTGAAGAACAGACCCATGACCTGGCACTCGTTCAGTTGGGTCGTCGACTACAGGCCGATGAATACAAGTTCGTCACGGTGACGCCCCTGACCCATCAGCGCAATAACGAGCGCGAGCAAAACCGCAAGGCTCGTAACCTGCGCGATATCTTTGGCTGGAACCGGCCGTTTGAAACAAACCTGCTGCCAGAGGCGGAAATAAACGCCCTGCTGGCCAGCGGAATCATCCGCGCCCATGCCGGGTTGTTACTCAGTGAAGTACGCTGGTCGAGCCTGCAGGACCTGCTTTTCGTGCATTCCGGCTTCCCGACCATTTCAAACGATGCAGTCTTTTTCGGCCCCGACACCTACCGATTCGCCCAGGCCATTGAAGAGCATCTGAGAACCTCAATGCATCCGGTGCGCACTGCGGCGGATATCGGTTGTGGCAGCGGCATGGGAGCCATCCTCATCGCAAAATCCAGACCCAACGCGCAGGTGTTGGCACTGGATATCAATCCGACAGCGCTGAGGTTTACTGCGGTGAACTCTGCACTGGCGGAGATCGAAAACGTGCACGCCTGGCACAGCGATCTGCTGGAAAGTACTTCCGGCGAATTCGACCTCATCGTCGCCAACCCGCCTTATATGCAGGACAGCCAGAAACGCGCCTATCGTCATGGCGGCGGACGCCTGGGTTCAGAGCTTTCCGTACGCATCGTCGAGCAAGCGATGGGCCGCCTGGCACTGGGCGGTAGCCTGTTGCTGTACACCGGCACGCCATGGGTCGACGGAGTGGATCTGTTCCTTGAACACGCCCTGCTGTTGATTGATCGCCCAGGTTTCGCGTGGTCCTATCGCGAGATGGACCCGGATGTATTCGGCGAGGAACTGGAAACCGAAAACTACGCTCAGGCAGAAAGAATCGCTGCGGTGGTGTTAACGGTTACCCGGACGGCGTGAGCGGTTGTCGGCGTTCTTGACGATGCAAATACTGTGGCTGTACCGGCCCCTTCGCGAATGAATTCGCTCCCACCGGATTTGCGCAAGCCTGAAGCTCAACGCAAACTGGTAGGACCGAATTTATTCGGGAAGACAGCATTCCCAACGACGCAGATGCTGTGGCTGTACCGGCCCTTCGCGAATGAATTCCCACCGGATCTGCGCTAGCCTGAAGCTCAACACAACCTGGTAGGACCGAATTTATTCGGGAAAACGGTATCCCTGACGACACAGAGGCTGTGGCTGTATCGCGGGTTGCTTAAGCATCAGTAAGAGCCTCGCGCACGAAGTCTTCATAAGTGCGTAATGGGTGCCCAATGATGGTCTGAAGCTGCTCAATGGTTCCTTCTTTTGCCTGCATGCCAAACTTCTGAATCCCCGCCATCATCAGGCGCATGTCATACGCCAGCCAATTGGGACCGTATGAAGCGAGCTGCCCTTCGAAAGCCGCAACGTCATCACCGCCGTAGGCGATCTCGCGACCCAGCGCGGTACTCCAGACTTTCGCCACAGACGAACCGGTGAGCGGCTGCGGTCCGATCAACTCCAGCGTTACACAATCCAGCGCCGAGGCTGCTCTGTCACGACGCAGCAATTCCGCAACGGCGACATCAGCGATATCGCGCGCATCAATCATGGAAACACCTGCCGAACCGATTGGCATTGGATAAACCGAGTAATCCTGAATGGTCTGTTGGACCATGCGATCGTTTTGCATGAAATAAGCCGGACGCAAAATAGTCACGGGCATGTCGAGGGTCTCGATCATGCGCTCAACCGTATGCTTGCCGGTGAAGTGCGGGACATTGGTGAACTTGTCCGCATGGATCACCGACAGGTAAACAATGCGCTCAATACCCACCTCGCGAGCAAGGTTCAGCGTAATGAGGGCTTGGGTGACCTCATCAGGCGTTACCGCATTGAGGAGGAACAGCGTACGCACCGACGACAGTGCCTCGCGCATCGACGCTACATCGGTTAGGTCTGCGACCACCTCAGTGACGCCCGTCGGGAAGGTCCGCTTACCCGGTTGGCGTACGAGAGCTTTGACGTCAGCGCCCGCGTCAGCAAGGCCTTGGGTGATCAGTGAACCAATAGTGCCGGTGGCACCAGTAACCAGAATGCTCATATTGAAACTCCTGCTGAGGATTTGAAGTTGATCTGCGAGTGAAATCCGCAACGACCTTGACGAGAAAGTAATCCGTTGCACTTATAAAACGAAGACCCCAAAATCCAGACACCTCGTTGCAAATATGGAACACCATGAACCTGAACGCGCTGATCGATTTCATGCTCGTCGCCACCCATTCAGGGCTGGGAAAGGCAAGCCGTGCGAGCGGTGTTTCCAAAGCCACGTTGTCGCGCCGAATCGCCGACCTTGAAGAGCAACTGGGCGTAAGGTTGATTGAGCGCAGCGCCCGCGGCCTGAAACTCACCGAAGCGGGCAAGGCGCTGATGTCTCGAACTGAAGCCCCGCTGAGTGAAGTAACTGAAGCAATGACGGCTGCAAGTGAAGGCGTTTCAACGCCTCGCGGGCGCTTGCGGGTCGCGGCACCGATTTTGTTCTCTCAGCTCGCGATGGGCCGTATCGGCGCCGAGTTCTGTGCGGCCTATCCGGAAGTCTTGATTGAGGTGGTTGCTGAAGATCGCATGGTCGATCTGGTGGAGGAGCAATACGACGTCGCCATCCGGATCAATCCAGGCCCGGACAGCAGCCTGGTCGGCAGGTGCTTCGCCAAAGACCGGCTGATAGTCGTGGCGGCGCCTGAAATACCCAAGCCGATGCCCGGCGCAATCAGACCCGTTCCGGGCATCGTGACTTCAACGTTCCAGCCCACCCACTGGAGTCTCGATGGCGGGCAGTTGGTCCTGGAGCCGATCCCGAAAATGAGCTTCTCTTCATTGCTGATGGTCCGCGATGCAGCTATCGCCGGGGGCGGTGCGGCCCTCATTCCACAGTCCATCGCCTGGAGTCAGCTTGCCCGAGGTGAGTTGGTTCAATGGGGGACTGTGTCGGGTGTCGAGCCGTCGCTGTGGGTTTTGCATACATCCAGGCGGCTTGCGGCTCCCAAAGTACGGGCATTTGTCGACTTCATGTGTGCCAGGTATCCGGACATGTCTCTGGTGCTTGATGGGTAGAAAATCGCTCACACAAGGGAATGCATTTCTGATCGCACAGATGCTGTGATGGTATAGGCCCCTTCGCGAATGAATTCGCTCCTACCGGATTTGTGCAAGGCTGATGCTCAACGCAAACTGGTAGGACCGAATTTATTCGGGAAGACGGTATCCCTGACGACGCAAATGCTGTGGCTGTGCCGGCCCCTTCGCGAATGAATTCGCTCCCACAGGGTCTGCACCTTCCTCACGTTCACCCCGATCCTGTGGGACCGGATTCATCCGGGAAGGCGGCATTCCCGACGATGCAGATGCTCTGGATGTACCGGCCCCTTCGCGAATGAATATGCTCCTACCGGATTTGCGCCGATCAATCATAAATAATCTTCTGATACACCGGGGTCTGCTGCGCGCTGTGTTTGATACGCCGCACCGAGCTGCCGGTGATCAATTGCCCGCCCAGTAGAAGATTGCCGCATGGTGATCGCGGTTCGAAGAGACGTTGCCTTAATACCCTGATCGCCTCCGCCCCCAACTCATCGCGAGGGACGTGAAGCGTGGTGAGCGGTATGTCGTTGATGTCAGCCAGATTGAAGCCATCCATGCTCATCACCGAAACGTCCTGAGGCACCCTCAAACCAGCGCTCTGTAGCGCTTTCACGGCACCGGCTGCTATGAAATCGCCCCCGGCAAGAATCGCGGTAGGTCGGTCATCAGGTGCGCAATCTGCAATAAAAGCCGCCACCCGCGCTTCCGCCTCGGCACTGCCGAAGCCTTCGGTAATGATCTGATGGTTCGCGTCGACAAACTCGAGATTCTGCTCCTTCCAGGCGTCGCGAATCCCACGCATGCGCAGATCCATCGTGTAGCGCCTGAGGCACTGCAACGTGAGCACGTTTCGATGACCCATCTGAAACAGGTAATTGATCGCAAAATGACCGATCAAAAAGTGGTCGGGCGATATGGAAGGCAGGCGCATGCTGCGATCAATGCAGTTGATAAGCACAGCAGGCTTGCTGAAATCCGCTGCCAGCTGGTGAATGTGCGGATCATCAATGCCGATCAGAATCGCTGCATCGGTTTCTTTCTGATTCATCTTTTCAAGAAACAACAATGCGTCGCTGTCGACCTCCTCAAGTTCGCAGTAACGAACTCGAACATCATGCTGCGCAACCGCCTGGGTGATGCCCTGGATAACCTTGTAGTAGAAGATATCCGAGCGGACGTTGAAGGCACGCGAGGGTGCAAAGATGGTCAGCCCGTTTAGCAGAAACCGGCCATTGGCGAGGTCTTCCATCACCCCATGCTGGCGCGCCACCGCCAACACTTTCTGCCTCGTTGCCGCGCTAGTATTTGATTTACCGGCAAGCACTCGGGAAACCGTCGCAATCGACAGACCTGTTTGTGCAGCGATCTCAGTAATGCGTAGCTTGCCCACAGCGACTGATCCATTGAGACAATTTATGTAAAAGCTTTCATATCAGAAAAAGACCACAAGGCCTAGCGTGGTCTGGATTCCACCAATCGATTCACTAAGAAAATGTAAATTTATACATCGTTAGTTCTGTACGGGGCATAAGCCGTTGCCCTAGCGTTGAGCCTCAAATAAAAACAAAACGCCGGAAAATCCGGCACAGGCGAAGAATTGATGACTATCGATATCGACCGCAATGCTCGACTTTCGGCCAAGCGAAAATTCATCCCGCACCTGCGCTGGTGGATGCTCTCCCTGTTTCTGCTTGGCGTCACCGTCAACTACATCACCCGAAACTCATTGGGCATATTGGCCCCGGAACTGAAATCCACGTTCAGCATGTCGACTGAACAATACTCGTGGGTAGTCGCCGCTTTTCAACTGGCTTACACCATCTTCCAGCCCATCTGCGGATGGCTGATCGATGCTGTCGGGTTGAAACTCGGCTTCGTGATATGTGCCGTCATATGGTCGGTGATGTGTCTGCTGCATGCGGGCGCAGCGAGCTGGGTACACCTGGCGATCCTGCGCTTTTTCATGGGTGCTTCGGAGGCTGCCGCCACCCCCGCGAATGCCAAAGCCATCGGCGACTGGTTCCCGAAAAAGGAACGGCCTGTCGCGGCAGGCTGGGCTGGCGTCGGCTTCTCGTTGGGCGCGATGTTAGCGCCGCCCATCATCTATCTGGCTCACGTTTCGCTGGGCTGGCAGGGCGCATTTTTGATTTCCGGTGGCATCGGACTGGTGTGGGCTGGCCTCTGGGCCTGGCTTTACCACGCGCCCGCCATTCACCCTCGCCTCTCTCCCGCTGAGCGGGAACACATTCAACAAGATGGCGAAATAACCGGCCAGCAAATGCCGTTTTTCAAAGCGCTGAAAAAGATCGGTCGGGACAAAAGGTTTTACGGTATCGCCCTTCCCGCTTTCATGGCTGAGCCCGCCTGGGCGGTCATGAGTTTCTGGGTGCCCTTGTACCTGGCCAATGAGCGAGGCATGGACCTCAAGCAAATCGTGCTGTTTGCCTGGGTGCCTTTTCTGGCAGCAGACCTGGGCAGTATCGCCAGCGGCTACCTATCCCGCGCCTACCACCGAATCTTCAAATGCACGCGGGTCAACTCAATCGTTGCGAGTTCGATCACGGGCGCGTTTCTGATGTTTTCGTTAGCCGTCATGACCCAGGTGAAAGATCCCTATGTCGCGATCGCGCTCATTTCAGTCGGCGGTTTTGGCCACCAGATTATCTCCTGCATGTTGAGTGCATTGGTGGTCGAGACCTTTGATCGGGATGAACTGGCGACGGTTAACGGCATGCGTGGTTCCTGCGCCTGGATTGCCAGCTTTATCTTCTCGCTGATCATCGGTGTCAGCGTCGACAAAATAGGCTTTAACCCACTGTTCATCGCCATGGGGCTCTTTGATTTTATAGGGGCAATTTTCATGATCATGTTTATCGCGGACCGTACCCAGTCCAAATCCAGGCCCAAATCTGAAGTGGTGCACCCACAATGAAATCACTCAAAAACTGGAAGTTCCACGCACGCAAAGAAGGCTATATCGAGCTGCTGGTCGAGGACCGGCATGTATTCCGCATCCATATGCTCGAAGATGGTTTGGCTCGTGTCCTGCTGATGCGCGCAGGCACATTGGAACTGGATCGAACCTGGAGCATTGCGCCCAAGGAAGATGTCCCTTGGGAGGGTCGGTCTCGTGAGTCCGTCGCCGGTTTTTCCTTGCCCGCATTTCAGCTCGAAGAGCTCCAGGACCGACTGATACTGACCACCCAAAAACTGCGCGTAACGGTGCATCGGCCACTGTGGTTGCAATGGGAATTCCACGACGGCCTGGTCTGGAAGCCGCTGGTCTCGGATCGTCCCACCGGCGCCTACTCACTCAACGCCCATGGTGATGGCGTCGAGCATTATCAGTTGCGCGCCCCTGAACATCGCTACTACGGCCTTGGGGAAAAAACCGGTGATTTAAACCGCACCGGCAGACGTTTTGAAATGCGTAATCTCGACGCCATGGGCTACAACGCGGCGAGCACTGACCCGCTTTACAAGCACATTCCGTTCGTCATTACCCAGCAGCAAGACGCAAGTTTCGGGATGTTCTACGACAACCTGAACACCAGCGTCTTTGATCTGGGCAACGAGCTGGATAATTACCATCGCCCGTATCGTCGCTACAAAGCGGACGCGGGGGATCTCGACTATTGGGTTATTGCAGGGCCGCGCGTACTCGATGTGACCAAGGCCTTCGTCCGCCTGACCGGGCGCACCTTGTTCCTGCCTAAATGGAGCCTGGGCTACAGCGGCTCAACCATGCACTACACCGATGCTGACAATGCGCAGGAACAGTTGCTCGGTTTCCTTGATCTCTGTCGGCAACACGAGATCCCTTGTGACTCGTTTCAGCTGTCATCCGGGTATACGTCGATTGGCGACAAACGCTATGTGTTCAACTGGAATTACGACAAAGTCCCGGATCCAGAGGCGCTGGCGCAAGCGTACCGTGATGCTGGAGTCAGACTGATTGCCAACATAAAACCGTGTCTGCTGCAGGACCATCCACGCTACCCCGAAGTGGCCGAGAAGAGGCTGTTCGTGATCGACTCGGAATACGACCAGCCAGAAAGGTCGGTTTTCTGGGACGACGAGGGCTCGCACCTGGACTTCACCAATCCGGCGGCCATCCGCTGGTGGCAATCAAACGTCACCTCGCAGCTTCTGGAAATGGGCATTGATTGCACGTGGAACGACAACAACGAATATGAAGTATGGGACGGCGAGGCACGCTGCCAGGGCTTTGGTCGCGAGATAGCGATCAAACATATCCGGCCCGTCATGGCGCTGCTAATGATGAGAGCCTCGCTGGAGGCGCAGCAGCGATTCGCACCTTCAGAACGCCCTTACCTCATCTCCCGCTCGGGTTGCGCCGGGATGCAGCGCTATGTTCAGACCTGGAGCGGCGATAACCGGACCAACTGGGACACACTCCGCTACAACACCCGGATGGGCCTGGGCATGAGTCTGTCAGGGTTGTACAACGTGGGGCACGATGTCGGCGGGTTCTCGGGTAACAAGCCGGATCCTGAGCTTTTTTTACGCTGGGTCCAGAACGGCGTGATGCACCCGCGTTTCACTATTCATTCCTGGAACGACGACGGCACCGTCAACGAGCCATGGATGCACCCCTCCGTTACCGACGCGATCCGCGACGCCATCCGCCTCAGATACCGGTTGATGCCTTATTTCTATACCTTGCTGTGGCAAGCGAGTCATGAAGACGAACCCATTTTGCGGCCGACTTTTCTGGACCACGAGCACGATCCGCAGACCTTCGAAGAGAACGACGAATTCCTGCTAGGCCGGGACATGCTGGTCGCCAGCGTTGTAGAGCAAGGCGCACGCGAGCGCGAAGTCTGGCTACCGGTTAACGAGACGGGTTGGTGCGACTGGCATACTGGTGACTGGTACGAAGGCGGCCAATACGTGTCCCTCGCTGCACCGCTGGAACGCTTGCCATTGCTGGTACGGGGAGGCGCTGCAATTGCCACCGGTGAATGCCACAAGCTCAATGACTCATCCCTTGATCGACATCGTGAGCTGGTGATTTTCCCTGCACCCTCAGGCTCCGCAAACGGGGTGCTGTTCGAAGATGATGGCATCAGCCACGGGTGGAAAAGCGGCAGCAGCCTGCTGATTAACTGGACCCTCGAATATGACCCGGACTTCATTGATTTGAAGATCGTCAAAACAGGAAGTTTTCGTCCCGCGTGGGAGCAGCTTGAGGTGTCGCTGAAGGTACAGGATGCGCGACCGTTGAGGATCAATGGCAATAGCCGAACGACTTTAGGATTGGCCGAGATTCCGGATCACGAACATGATTGATCAATGACTGATTTGGAATGCTTTTCTGTAGGAGCTCACGAGCACCGCGAGGCAGCGATGGCGGTCTGTCTGATATACCGCTATCGCGGCCTCGCGGTGCTCGTGCGCTCTAATAAAACAACATGCAATTACTGGATTGAAATGCATTTTCTGTAGGAGCTGCCGAAGGCTGCGAAACATTTCTCCTGATACACCGCGATCGCAGCCTTCGGCAGCTCCTACAGGTCCTGTGTTTGCCGCTAGACAGCGCGGTGATATGGAAACAGGGCCAGCTTGGCTGCCAGGTCTGTGGAATGCCCAAGCTCCATAACCACCTCAGGATTCGTCGCCGAGCCGGGACAGGCTTGCCGCGAGCTCATCCTTTCGAAACGGTTTGGCAAGCCGTGGAATATCCGCATCAAGTCCCTCACGTTCGGCATAGCCGGAGACCAGGAGGATTGCAGTCCCGGGCCGGGAAGTACGGACTACTCTGGCCAGATCGGTACCACTGATACCAGGCATCAGGTGGTCCGTGACGAGCAGGTTGAAGGGCTGCCCGGCGTCCAGCAGTTGTAAAGCCTCCTCGCCCGATGCCGCCTCGATTACTCGGTAGCCTAGGTCCGCCAGCATGTACGAAGTACTTGCTCGTACCAGCTCTTCATCGTCGACCAACAGCGCGACGCCGCGCACCGATTGTCGCTCCGGAGCCTCGACCACGCGCAAGGCTGCTGCCGGTACCGTCATGCTGCGCGGAAGCCACAGCTCCACGTTCGTTCCCAGACCGGGCAAGCTTTGAATCGTAAGCGCACCGTTCAACTGGGATGCCAGGCCATGCACCATCGAGAGGCCAAGGCCCGTTCCCTTCCCGACGCCCTTGGTCGAAAAGAACGGCTCCACCGCCCGGGCGAGCGTCGCCGCGTCCATACCTGTGCCGGTGTCAGCGACAGACAGACACAGGTATTCGCCGGTCGGAAGCCTCGAGCGGTGACCGCTACTGACCAACTCAGTGCTCGCGGATATGCGCATCGTCCCTCCTTCAAGCATCGCGTCGCGCGCGTTCACGGAGAGATTCAGAAGTGCCATTTCGAGTTGGTTCGGATCCGCCATCGCCGCAGGCAAGTTTTCCGGGGAATCGACAACGACCTTGATTTGCGGACCGGTGGTGCTGGCGACGAGATCGCCCATGTCGCTGACCAGCTTAGCCACGTCGACCGGAACCGCCTGAAGCGGTTGGCGACGCGCGAAGGCAAGCAACCTTTGCACGAGGGTTTTTGCACGATCCGCTGATTGCAGCGCACCGGATATCAGCCGCTGCTCTCGCTCGCCGCCCACGCCTCTGCGCTGGAGCATGTCCAACGTGCCAACGATCGGGGTAAGCAGGTTGTTAAAGTCATGAGCCACGCCGCCGGTAAGCTGACCCATTGCTTCCATCTTCTGACTCTGACGCAACGCCTGCTGGACTTCTTCCCGCTCGGCGATGGCCTGGGAAATCCTCGCTTCGAGCGTGGCATTGAGTTCGCGCAGTTCCTCCTCGGCGGCCTTGCGGGCGGTAACATCAACCACGGTGCCGGTAAAACGCAGACAGCGATTGGACGAATCGAATACAGCCCGGCCCTTGGCCGCTATCCAGCGGACAATGCCATCCTCGCGGCCAATCGTGCGGTAGTCCACTTCGTAAAGGGCGCGCTGCTCAGGATCGACGGCCGCTGCGAAGGCCGCAGTCGTTGCTTCTCGATCTTCTGGATGCAAGCCGTCATAGAAGTGTTGCAACGTGACCGGCACATCAGCCGAAATGCCGAACATGGCCTTGGTCTGTGGCGGCCAGATGAGCGTTTGATGAACGATATCCACGTCCCAGAAGCCAATGTCGGCGTTTTCCACGGCAAGGCGCAGTCGCTCCTCGCTCTCGCGCAGACGCATCTCGGCACCTACCCGCTCAACATGTGCCCAGCAGCGCTCGACGACTTCCCTGACCAGGGATATTTCGGACGGTTGCCAGTCCCGGGGCTGATCCTGATGAACCGCCATCATTGCCGTCAGCCGGCCGTCCTTCACGAGCGGGCAACAAATGATCGCGTCCACACCAATGGATAGAAAGGTCTCAAGGCCCGCGCCACGGTTCAGTTCTGCGACAACATCACGTATGACCAACGTGCGGCCTGCGCGCATATCCTGCGCAGCACGAGGTCCAAAAAGGTCGAGGCTATAGGCTCCAACCGAGCTCTGGATGCCGGGCGCATTGTAATCACTGCGAATCCAGAACCGGTCGTGGTCGATATCCACATCCGCGTAGGCGCAGCGCGAAATGTTCAGCCTCCGACCGAGCAGCTCGGTCGCGGCAAGCAGCGCGTCTTCGGCATGCTGGATGTTGAAGAGCCGGTTGTCGAGTTCATCAAAAAAACGCAGTCGCGAAGCACTGTCTTGCAGTGCCGCTTCAGCCTGATGCTCGGCCGTGCGGTCGCGGAAGATTTTCACAAAACCGCCATGATCCATGGCGAGCGGCATCATCAATCCCGAACCCCAGAAGCGTGTACCGTTTTTGCGGACGTGCCAGCGCTCGTTGACGGCTCGCCCCTGCTCACCAGCGACTTTTAGCTCGTTGTGGAACACTCGCTCAGCCTGGTCCATGTCCGTATAGAAAAAGTCGCCCTTGCGACCGACTACTTCCTCTGCACCATAGCCAACAACGCGCTGGGCACCGATATTCCAGCTCGTTACCATGCCTTGCGCATCGTAGGTGATAATCGCAAAGTCCTCTGCGCCCTCAACGATCTGGCAGTATCGCGCCTCACTGAGCCGGATAGCAGCCTTCGCCCGAGCTCGATGCACAACGAGACCCACCGTCTGGACAACGAAGTCGACGATCTGGGTATCAGCTGACAGGGGCTTGCGCGGTTCATGGTGGTACATGACAAAAGCGCCGAGCACGTCGCCCTGCGCCGAACGGATCGGGAATGACCAGCAGGCGTGCAGGCCGTGTTCAATGGCTTTCTCCCGGAAACCGGCCCACAGCGGGTCGTTCGCAATGTCGGACATGGGCACTGGCTCGCGCCGAAAAGCCGCAGAACTGCCGTAGCTCGAGCTCTGGCCGACAATGACGCCCTCCATGTCGGCATTGAACGCACCGGGAAGACTCGGGCCTGCGCAATGCTGCAGCTGCTGACCGTCTTCATCCAGCAGCAGAATACTTCCCAGGAAACGGGACGTGGAAAGCGCTTCCACCTCGCGCACGATCGCATCAAGTGCGACGTTGAGAGGCGTTTCTTCGACGGCCAGTTTCAGGATACGGTTCTGTGCATCGCCCAGCGCGGCCGCGCGATTGCGTGCCTCAGTGAGGCGCGCATTCTCGATGGCAATAGTCGCCAGACGTGCCAGACTTTCCAGCCGTTTGATCGTATCCAGGTCGTGGGTGCGGACCTCCGACCAGTAAGCGCCCAGCGCCGCGACCGAAACAGGTCGCCCGATCGGTACCATCACCATGCTACGGACAAAAGTCGGCGAGTAGGCGTCTTGAGGAATGCGCGGGTCGAGCCGGACATCGGGAATGGCGACCGTCTCGCCATGGTGCATGACCCAGCCCGAAATACAGTGGTCAGCCGGGAAAGTCAGGCCTTCCCACAACGGAGAAACTGCGTCCTCCGCCACATAAGAACAACGCCCGTCATGCTCAATAACGACCGCTACGCCCTCCGCTCCGACAGCCGCACGCGCCGTGTCCCGAAGCACGGCAACGACCTCTTCCACCGATGCCGCCATAACCAGTCGCTCACTGGCATCCAGCACATGGGACAAGCGTTTATCAACGCTTGGAGCTATCGGAACAGATGGCAAACGGATCTCCCACCGACGGCCACAGAATCGCTATTCCACGGACGGGTTCAAAATGAATGATGCCAAAAAGACATTATATATAGCATCCCGTCTCGATATGCAGAAATGCGACCATCGAGCATCACGTTAAAGAACTTCCAGCCTTAAGCCGCCTCAAGCGCCGCTACAATAGCTTCGTTGAAAGCAGGGATATCATCTGGAGTACGCGAAGTAATCAGGGTCCATCCATTGGCCGGGCATTGCTTGACCTCGGCATCGACCCAACCGGCAGCACCGGCATTTTCCAGATCAAGCTTGACGCTCGGGTACGAGGTGAGGGTCTTGCCAGTGATCACACCGGCGTTGATCAACAACCACGGCCCGTGACAAATCGCAGCGATGACCTTGCCTGCATCAGCGAACTCCTTGACCAGACGCTGAGCGTTTTCATCCAGTCGCAGCGTATCGGCATTGACCGTACCGCCTGGAATCACCAACGCATCAAAATCCGACGCTTTAAGCCCGGCCAGCGCAGTCTGGGATTCAACCGTGCGATCTTTCTCAGTGTCCTGAACGAAAGTCTGAGCCGTCCCGCCGTCACTCGAACCATGGGTGACCGAAGCCCCTTGGGCCTTGAGCGCTTCCAGCGGTTTAATCAGCTCGTCCCGCTCGATCCCTGTATTGGAGGTGATGAACAGTACTTTTTTGCCTTCCAGTTGATTACTCATGGTGGTTACTCCGTCCTCTTATCAAGGTGATCAATTCATGCGTGCGAATGGTGATTTATTCGACGCGTTGAAGATGGGAGGTCGGAGCGGTTTTGAAAGTTCAGCTGGATTTTGTGTTGGTGCCGGGTGAGTAGGCGGTACTGACACGACGCTATCGTGCAGTGAACACAAAACCCTTTGTGGGAGCCGGGCTTGCCCGCGATGCATGAGACACAGCCAGAAGGCAGACCGCGTCATCGTTTATCGCGGGCAAGCCCAGCTCCCACAGGATTTTGGAATGAGCATTACATCTCGAGCGTCTTTAAAAAAATCATGAATCAACCGCGGCTTCACAGTCGCAAAAGTTGGCTCATGAACAGCGCTACCACGCAGCGCAGAATACTTCGATAGCGACAGCTAACTTCAGCCAGCGCCATCAATTACAGCTACCACATCAGATGAGTGTCAGGATCAAGCCTGCTCATCTTGCTCGTCTTCATCATGCTTGAGCGCAGGCTTCATACCTGGCTGAGGTGCGTGCTCTGCATTCGGCGCGATCTCTTCGCCGTGATTCTTTTTCTCTTGCTGAACTTTTTTGTCGTGGGCGACGTTGCGTGGGTCGGTCATGGGATTTCCTTGATTGGGCAGTGATTCAAATACCCATCGACGCGAAAGCTGAATCTGAGCGCCCGGGCAAGATTTGGAGTTCGCTGGGGATAGAGCGTTCAGTGCAATTCAAACCTGTAACGGCCGAGCAATGCGAGGAGAGTAAAAGCGTCTAAGAACGAAGCCATCAGGATCCGAAGCGAATACATCAGCAACGCTGACGCAGGAAATTAGTAGTACCCAAGGGTTTGTAACGTTCTGGCAAGACTCAGGACAGGTTGTAATTTCTCATCGAGCAACGTCCACCACTCGTGCTCAACCCACTCACCTGTCGCTGTCTGGTGCATGGGAGGTATCCATTCTTTATGTCGATTGAAAACATCCGGGATGGCTCGCCCAAGGGCCGATAGTTGATTTTGGGTAAAACCCTCTTTTTGAAGCTCAACAACCTTCGCGAGCGCCAGACGATAATCCTCAACGTAAGTCATCGCCGGAGTAGAACCAGCGACCCGTATCAATTCGGGCAGTACTGACTCCAGTTCCTTGAGCTGACTCAACCTGTCCGCGTTCGTATAACGGTATTCGGCCATTGTGATTCCCTGCTATCTGTTGGGTAGCGGCACCAAGAGGCTCTCTTGAAGCCGCGCGACCAGCGGCTTCCCGAGAGCCTCAACCACTATGTCAGCGATACCAATCCGGTGCGCTTGGTCGATGAACTCGTCAGGCTTTTTAACCCACTCAAAGTAGCTCGTCCTTCAGCAGCTGCTTGATCAGTCGTTCCGTCTCATACATTTCGGCAAGAAATTCCTGATCATGATGACTGGTGGTTTCCAGGTAGCCCCGCGTGCAGTTCAAGAGCCCCTTCAAGCTCGCCTCCAGTTTTTGTTTTGAGCCGATCCCGATTAGCGCCAGACTTGCCTCGTACCGCTTCAAGTAATCAGCTACGACGACTTCATCAGACGCACTGCACTTGTCTCGAAGTGCAACAATCGTTTTTTCGATTTGCTGGTTCACACTCCGCAAGCTGTCTGAAATCACCTTTTACTCCCGTTAATAGTCACCGAGCGGCGCCTGGATTTTATAGAGACAGATGAACGACAGGTTATGGCCGGGAGCGCTCTTCATTCGCCAGGCGGTTTGTGGCCGATTTCTGTCTCTCACGAAGGTTTGCAATCGGCTCGAAGCAGTCACTCAGATCTCAGCAAGCTTTCCAGGCTAAACGCAACGCCACATCAGCAACATCAAAATCGCGTTCGGTGAGTTGCTTGACTGCTTCAATCTTGAATTTTTCGGGGTAACGCCGATTTCTGTAGGCACCTCCTGATGGGCATGATTATGAGGCCTATCTACAAACCCAGCGGAGACTCACAACATCAACCCAAAGACAAAACAGGGCGGATTGGTTTAAGCGACAGCCGAATTAACAACTGAAATAAATCCGCCCCCTTTTCGGTCTCGGCAAATGGTTCTAGCGCTTCAATTCAAACCGACTTTGACAGAACGCTCGGACGACCAGGATTTCTGGCCTGACGGCAATATCGGCTCGGCAGGAATTCGATATTGCCCGAACTCCTTGACTACGGCCTGGTCGACGTCAGCGTTGCCCGAACTTTCGATCAATACGATTTGTGGCACATTCGAACCAGATTTTCCTTGTACTTGCAGAGTCACCGGTTTACTGACGCTGCCGTGTTGGACTTGCTGATTTAAGGCAAACTCGGTGTACATTGTCAGGCGATTGAGACTCTTGCGACTGGTATCAGTCCAGACCTCGCTATAGCGCTGGATCTGTTCAGCCGTTAGCACCAGTCCTTTGGCGCGGATACGCTGAATGCCCTTCCAAGAGACATCACCGGCATTCTGGCTGGCCTCCACGTAATACATCATTGCCCCGAACAAGTCCTGCGAGCCACCGCGACCCTCCTCCATCAATCTGGCCAATGCGAGTTTACTTTTATCGCTGTCGCTGTTGGTCAGTGCCAACTGATAAAGCCGTCGCGCTTCGACATCGTCAGGCGCCTGCCCGTGGCCGTTCTCGGCCATGAGTGCCAGTTTCTCGTTACCGACGCCATCCACGGCGGCGACGGACTCATAGAGCGATCTAGCCTTGCCAAAATCTTGCGGCAGGCCGCCACGACCGAACTCATACAAACTACCGAGAGTGGTCTTACAGCGCACGTTGCCGTTATCACTGGCGTTACGAATGTATTGGACCTCGTCCGCGGTGGGGTCCTTAGCGCCCTCAAACAGCATACATTGGACGTTGGCCATACTATTTTCCATGAGGCTTGGTGGCCTTGAGGTTTGACACCCTGCGATGAGCCCCGTGATTGCCAGTACAACAACCGCCTTTTTCATGTGATGCATCCGTGAAATCCTGAGGGTTTAAGTATGATCATTATCAAGGCACGCAGCGTTGCTGATAGATCGAATGAGATTGACGTCGCATGGTTTGCCAGATCATCTCCTGCATGAACGCATTCACGATCAATTGCGACCTCCAATATGACCACTCATTTCTACCGCTGTACTGTCACTGGATCGACCACAGTAGAGACATCAGCGACTACCTGTCCACAGTCTGCTGCTCGCAACCACAAGCGGAAATTTGTTGGATAAGTTAACGCTCTCCACAGCGGTTGAGGCCGCAGCAAGACTTGTGGCGTCCTACCGTTTCTTTAGATTTTAGCTCACGATATAGGGCCAAGCGCTGATCGATGGAGCCAATATGCGTATTACCCAAGATTTCCGCTCAGACGAAATTCTCAGGCTTGAGCATCTCTTGGAGGGCTTCAACTATTCCGTTTGGGTTAACACCTACGGGCCTTTTGATCTAAGCAGAACGCTTCAGGAGCAACTGTCCCATTGCACTGGTAACGAAGTAATCATTGGTGGCCAGTCCTGCGTAACTGCAAGCCAAGCCCGCCGCGAGATTACTGAGAACCTGCTGCACCTGGGGGATGGCGGTTATGGTCCAGTAGATCTAACAGCAAAGCGCTCAGAAATAATGATCCTCCTTGAGGCCCTACTCACGTATGTGCACCTCGACCAAGCCAGCGCCATAACTTCATTCTGTCTAACCGAAGGCCATCCGGCGTACCCGGTATTCTGGGACTTCTCTTTCGATATTCAGGGGTATGGGAAAAGATGGATTCTGATGGGCAGCAGCAGCGACTAGGCTAAGAAGGTCTGACCTTAAAACTCCCTTTTGGCAGGGCAAGCTCTTAATGATCGCTATGGGTCGAAAGCCGTCGGTCGCGACAGGCCATTCGAAGTGGAGGTGGAAGGTAGGCCGTTCAAAAAATTATTTCACACCGTGCCTCGACGGCCTGCACTCTTAGTGTCAGACCCGACTCGAACCGCATGACAAGGTGATGATCTGGCTGGATGTTGTCCGTGAGGTAAAAGGCTTGTGTATCGGCTTCCGGATCCACCGTTCCAATTGACTGAATAACACTGCTGTCGTCGTCAATTGGATTTGCATTACCCCCACTCGCTGAAAAGTACTCGACGTCATGGAATCTGAAAGTAATTTTGCGTGCTTCTTCGATCGGCACCCACGCGTCAGTCCGTCGAATAAAGCTGAGTACAACCGATCGATCCAATACATCGTAATTAATGGCGCTGGCTTGGTAGAAGTTATGCAGATCGTAAGCGCGACCGTTAGTCTCAACCTCGATATGACCGAATACGAAACCTTGGAATAGCATGAGTTGACTCTAATAATTATCAGTAAGCGTGCATCGTACTGCGTAGATGCAATGATCGCTATCCGAGTGCATTCGGCCCCAAAGGCGGTCGCTAATTGCCAAGTGAAGGCTAAAGAATCTGATCACCTATCACTACGATGGATGCTCCGAAGGTTACGTCAGATAGCCGGGTAACCTCAGCCAATGCCCGTAAAGGGGCAGGCAAATCGAAAAGTGTCCGTGGATTCAGTGGCCGGTATTGCAACTCATACCCCCTCAAGGCCTGTCCGGAATCGCGATGAACGTCCGACCAGTCGTATGCAAAGAATCCACGTTTGGCAAATTCAACGAAGGCGTTTGCGCCAGCTTGGGCACTGGCCCGATATACATCGGACACCTTCGGCAATGAAAGGACAAATTCTTCGGAGTTTTCGACGGAGGGCAGAGCGGAATCAGGAACCGGCCCGGGGCCGCCCGTAGTGAAGAGCGCAACCTGCCCGAGGGCGTCGGTGGCGACCCATCCAACATCACAATCCTGAAGAACGAAGGTAGTCACTATTTGCACCTACTTTAGAAAAGAGTCGAGGTCATTTCCCACCTCTACTTGCCAGCCCTGAATGTGTAAAAGCGCGTCAGCAAATTCTCAAAGCGTGAAGAAACTCGATGGGTGTATTTCCGAGTTTTGACCAATTGCTACCAGCCACGACAGGCAGGAATCGGCCAATTGCAGCTATCGGGATCTAGTGATTGAGGTGAGTGAAACGGTCATGCTCAGATGAACATAAACGCTCCAATACACCTCAGCTCCCTAATACACATAGCTGGCCAAGCTGGCCAAGGTTCTTGGTCTGCTCAGGTGTGTAATGCTCAACGACCTGAACCGTGTCGGACAATTGAATACTAGGGTAGTGTTCCCGCATCCCCTCGAGCATAACCATTGGCGGCCACATGGCCTCCATGCCACAGAACGCGGCCGCCTCGTTCAAAGGCATGTACGTGCAACGGGTGACCCACACGACAGTCGTTTGACCAGGCTTTCCTTCGCACACATAACGCAAATAGCCAGGAACTATGTGCGATTCGCCGAAGCGGATCGTTGACCTCTTGTTTCCATTTAGCAAATCAGGGAAAAGTCGAGAGACCACCATTAATGTTTGCATGCTTGACTCCTTCATAAGCACATCAAGCGGTGCCGGGCACGGAGGCAGATTTAAAAAAGCTTCTCTACCAAAACTGTAGTCGCGTGGATCGCCATATCTCCAAAATCACCCTCAAGGAATAAAACATTCTCAACAATGTTTATCCCTTCAAGCTCTCCAAGTCCCCTTGAATCCTTAACATCAAGAGCGCCAAGCCTGATGGTGAGCTCAGTACCGTCGGCGTTCCATGCCATCAGCTTGTACTTGCTCTCGTCGTCCGCACTAACAACCATCTCAAAATATCGATGGGCCTGATCCACTGTGATCGACAAGACGTTGCTTTGCTCGAGCGCTTGAACATCCATGGCGAGGCTACTTTTGCTTAAAGCCGCATCCTACTACGACAGATGCTTGCCTTGGAATATTCTCGCCCCGGTCTTCGGCTCGAATGAATGCGGTTGAGATAGCAGTAGATATTGTGCCTAGACTTAGGTGTTCACCTTGGATAAAGCGCCTCATGGGCAATCCCCACGATAAAAGCCTCATAAATCACAGCAAGGGATCACGGAGTCGGTTCTACATACGCAGGTGGCTGAACAGAAATCGGTAATCTATCTGCTGTGCCTGACAGCCATAACCTTGAGACAATTACGGCGGTGGAGCGCAGCATGAAAATGATCTAGGGGCTGATCAAGTTGAATTGGCAAAATACGGATCCGAGACCTAAAGGTACCCGATCTACTCGTTAGGAGATGTGCCATGCAATATTATGTTCTTCGACATGAAGGGACAGCCGACAGCCTCGTCGATGCGGATGTTGAGTTCGTCCCTAGGCTTCCAGAGTACTATCAGGTGGGCAAGAAGTTTTTTTTGGCCGAAACCAGGGTTAACCTGAAGCTAGATAAGCGTGTGAAAAAGCTAAAGGCGGATTTCTTTCTTGCAACTTGCGGTGCTTTTTTCGTGTCGGAGTCATTGAAAGAAATACTGAGCAGCCATAAGGTTGCCCTGGATTTTCTCATGGTAAATTCCAGCTATTTCAATGGAAGCGCAACGGAAAATAGATATTTCCTGGCTCATGCTGAAAACAAGTTGATCTGTTTTGATTATCTCAATTCCGAGTACTCAGGAAAACCCATGATTTTAGACAGGATTGCAAACGGCGATCTGTCTACGGATTATCAGGTCAGGGGTATAAAAAAATTATGCATCAATGAACAAGAAGTCAAAGGGTTGGACTTTTTCTTTGTTGATAAAATTATATGGATTGATCCTCTCATCTCCGAAACGGTTGTAAATGCTGCAAGGGACAGTGGAATTCGACTGAATGTGGAGAAGATTTGTTAGAGCGATATTCTGCTGTGAAATCTTTATCACTCCGGTTCTTGTGATAAATGATTGGTGCCGTGGCTGCCAGCATTGAGTCAGCAACTTGTCGTCAGCCTATATCTGGCGCGATCAGGAGTAAAGCTATGACCCCGGGGGGCAATTTGATCGAAAAGCACATCACGTTTTCTGCCTCAAACGGCTGGTAGAGAACCGCCAAAAGCGCCCTGTCGCGATCAGAAACGTTTGACGACAACACGTCCCTCTCGCACTCTGCTTTACCCCTTTCGTTCACCAGGCTTCCCATGACACTCCCGACCGTAGTGCTGCTCGACTTCTGGCCACAGCCCAGTACGTCGCCCGAACCCGTGGTGTTCGCCACGGACACACAGCTATGTTTGCGGTACTGCGCCGATGGGGAGGAAATAGTTTTGATCCATTTTCCCCTGGTAAAAAAAATCCAGTTCGGCTGGCCAAACGATGAGGCTTTGGGCGGCCATCCATTGATTGGACTTGGCCTCAAGCAATACCAGATTCATCGGGTGGATAATTCGCCCTGGCTGGCAGAGCTTGAGCAGAGAAACGCCATTCATCCGCGACACGATAAGCGACTGTTTGTAGAAGATGCCATCCACTATGTCTTTACGTTTCAGGACTCAACTTTGGAATGCATCGTATCTGAGGGGCCGTTCTGGTATCCAAAAGTACAAGTCTTTACTTCGGAGCAGGAGGCAAGGGATGGCTGGCGCAAACTGATAAATGAAGTGGACACATGAACTCAATTGCCAGGAGCGGATGACAGCTCTGGGTCGGAAGTGGCCTTCCGTAACAGGCAGGAATCGGCCATACGCTGTCGCTGAACAGATAGCTGATATTCACCTGCTTACCTGAAAGCCCTTGGAGGAAGGACTCAGTGAGGCTGGCTATTTCGTATCGCCTGATCCAAGAACACGGTCACATTTTTAACTGCTTGAATCCCTTCCGGCAAAATGGCTGCAACATATGCCAGACGTGAAGCATCCTTGGCCACACATCCAGGGAAACACGTACCCGGTTCTCCCCAGATGGCTGGCGAAGCGCATCGCGTCACCGAGCATCACTTCGTTTTCCCCGATCCACACAAGGATGGGAGGTAACCCTCGGACATCGGCAAATACGGGCGATGCACCGGGATCAGGGGACAGCCGATTGGAAGGGGCAAATTCGTACTTTTTTTGCAGAGTGGCTTTCACCAAATTGTTAGTTGCACTCCGTGTTCCAGGCCGTTTGATGCTGTACTTGGCATTTTACCTGGACGTTTTTTCCGTCAGGCTTTCGGGGCTGCCCGAGGAAAGACCATCCATCACTAGCTCCATCAGTCTGGCGAGGCGGGGGCGCCATTCGCTCTGGGAATCCATCTGCCATATCCCGGCAATAGCTAAAAAGAAATCGTCGTTGGTCACTCCGCTACGAATCGTTCCGGCTTTTTCATTTGCCCTCAAAAGTAACTCGGCGGCACCCTGGACTGGAGCGTATCCCGACTTCCCTGGGAATTCATAGATAGACGCCGCTTGTTGTATCGCCGCAGCGAGTCCTGCCTTTGTCATCGCATATTCAGCAAGGCAGTCCATCCACTCTCGCAGGGCATCCTTGGGTGGTTTTGTCGCGAGGAGCTGCTCCGCCAACGATGCCACCTGTTGCATTTCAAACTGGTAGACCTCGAATACCAGCTTCTCTCTAGTGGCGAAGTGGCGATAGAACGTGCCCTGCCCTACACCCGCTTTCTTGGCAATCGTACTCAACGGAACCGCGGGATCGACAGTAAGCTCAACTACTGCGATTTCCAGTATCCGTTCACGGTTTTTTTTGGCGTCAGCTCGCATCACCAATTTGTCAGTCATGAGAAAGGTTTTCCATCACCGCATTGCCAATCGGACAATTGTCCGCTATTTTCCGCAAGTGGACATCTGTCCACTTGCGCATTGCATCTGGAGTTTACTATGAACACCACTGGCAACACGATTCTGGTTACTGGCGGCACCTCAGGCATAGGCCTTGGCTTGGCGCTCAGGCTTCACCAAGCAGGCAACAAAGTCATCATTGCGGGCCGTCGCAAGGGTTTGCTCGACAAAATTGCCTCTGATCATCCGGGTATCAAATCAGTACTGCTGGACGTTTCCGATCCACACTCCATCCAGCGAACCATCGAAGCACTAGCAGTCAGCCATCCAGATCTGAACGTCCTTATAAACAACGCTGGAATCATGCATTGGGAGGACCTGACTGATCAGCAATACCTGAGCACAGCCGAAGACATTGTGACCACCAACCTGCTTGGCACGATCCGGATGGTGTATGCATTTACTCCCCATCTTATGAAACAGCCCAGTGCAACGATTGTTAACGTCAGCTCGGCTTTGGCATTCGTACCCCTCCCTGCCACTCCGACCTATAGCGCAACTAAAGCGGCAGTTCATTCGTTCACTCAAAGTCTTCGCGTTCAACTCGAAACCTCATCAGTCGAAGTTATCGAGCTTGCGCCGCCAGGTGTACGTACCACTCTGCTTGGGCAGGAAAATGATGAGCATGCGATGCCCTTGGAAGAGTTTTTAGACGAAATTTTTGAACTGCTCAAGGTTTCTCCGACCCCACCGGAACTCGTCGTTGAGCGTGCCAAACCATTAAGGTTTGCTGAAGCGAGTGGTTCACATGACCAAGTCTTGAAAATGCTTGCGGGATACAAACCACCGTCAGAGTGAAACGATTGCTATGGATAGCGCTCTGTGACTCAGGTAGCCAGATCGAGTCTGTCTACCCACCCGGCACACGCCTAAGACCCAGGGCTGCAAGCCCTATTCGATTCGACAATTCGTCGAAGGCAATCAGCGGCCATTGACAGTGGAGAGACGCTTCCTGAATATATAGCGCACTATACAATAGCGAGCTATTCAATGACCTCCAATCGGAAACACGTCGGTATGCAGCTCTCTTTTGCGCTTTATGCGGCGGCAAATCGGATGGTGCGATTGCACAAACCTTACCTGGAGCCGTTAGGCCTTACCTTCCCGCAATACCTTGTGGTCCTGGAGCTTCTAAACGGCTCGCCACTTTCTGTAGGTGCTCTTGGAACCCGCTTGGCGATGGACGCTGGAACCATAACCCCGTTGCTCAAGAGGCTTGAGGCTGCGGGTCTCCTCACTCGCACGCGGGATCCCGCTGACGAACGTCGCGTGATGATCGATCTGACACCTGAAAGCCGCATGTTAGAGGCTGACATTCAGGGGATCACTAGCAAAATCAAGTCGGCTTGCCAGCTTGATGAGCGGGGTATCGATGAGCTTCGGCGCACATTAGATGCGCTCGGCCATCCGGCGACTGATTGAACATTTTTCACACTTGTACGAGGGCGTCATGACCAATTCAATCGCTAGATTCAACGCCAATACGGCGCTGGATGACACCCTGAAATTCCAGAAGACGGCCCGCACACGGCGGTCTTTTCGTGGTTTTTTAGATACCACTGTACCCGACCACATCATTGAGGAAGTGTTGAAGGATTCACAGTGTGCGCCCTCCAACTGCAATACACAGCCGTGGGATGTACACATCGTTAGAGGGCAAAAACTGAAAGAGCTTTCGCATATTCTTCATGCAAAAAACGATGCTGCCGAATTCACACCAGACTTTTCGTTCGATATGGATGCCTTTTACGGCGTTTATGGGGATCGCAAGAATGCACAGAGCAAAGCCTACTACGAGGCGATGAACGTTATGCGTGAGGACAAGGAAGGGCGCCGTCGTGCCGCAGCCTTAAATGTGTCCTTTTTTAATGCTCCCCAGGCCGTTTTTTTATTCATGCCAGTATTTGGTGACAATGTTCGAACTGCTGGTGACATTGGCATGTATGGGCAGACCTTTCTACTGTCTCTTGCTGCCCGAGGTTTAGGTGGCATTCCACAAACCTCGCTTGGTTTCTATGCCGCTACGATCCGAGAGGCGCTAGGTATCTCTGAAGAAATGAAAATGCTGTTTGGGATCTCATTCGGCTACCCAGACGACAGCGCTCCCGGTAACCGCATGCATATGGACCGTGTGCCGATAACCGAAAGCGTTACCTTTCATTCTTGATAAACCTTATTCAAAAGAGCGAGGCGACAGGCATGCCTCCGCTAGATCGCAGAGGCTGCACGGTACAATTGAGTCACTCGCACACTCAACCATGAAGCTCATCAAAATACTGCTGCAGGTGAAGAGGTAACTAAAGTGAAAATCGGAATTATCGGCGCAGGTAACATTGGAGCGACCCTTGCCCGCAAGCTCGCTGCATGTGGCCATGAAGTCAAACTGGCAAACTCAAAAGGTCCTGAGAGCATTCAACACCTTGCCAAGGAAATCGGCGCAAAAGCGGTGACCAAGGAAGAGGCCGTGTCCCAGGTAGACGTTGTCATCCTCTCGATCCCGTTCGCAAAATACCCGGATCTCAAAAAGACCTTGAGTCAACTTGCTCAGAACACTGTCGTCATCGACACCTCCAATTACTACCCAGGGCGCGACGGGGCAATCAAAGAAGTTGACGACGGCAAGCCAGAGAGTGTGTGGGTAAGTGAGCAGATTGGCCGCCCGGTCGTCAAGGCATGGAACGCAGCCCTCGCAGCGACCCTTGCTGACAAAGGTCAACCCGATGGGTCTTTGACGCGTATAGCCCTACCGGTAGCTGGGGGAGACAGTCTCGCAGAGGCAATCGCACAGGATCTTGTCGAAGATACGGGATTTACTGCCCTTGACTCTGGCAGCCTTGAAGATTCGTGGTGTCAGCAACCAGGCACTCCGGCTTACTGCACTGAACTGACCTTGCCAGAGCTGAAATTGGCGCTTAACGCGGCAGAAAAGGCACGGTCGCCTCAAAACCGCGACACGCTGATCGCCAGGTTTATGACTCCCGGCAGCCAGTTCACCCATGAGCAAATTGTTGCGACAAATCGCGCCATGACAGCTTGATTACCCTCTGAAGCGGCATTCCGATAGAGTTTGCCGCTCAGCGATCAGCCTGCTTTGCGTCGATAGCGGTCAGTTGCCCTTCAACCTTCCCGTCATGCAAGCCCCAGGATTCGACCAATGGCCATTGAGGCCCTTAGATATGTTTCGGGGTACACAACCAAGTTGTATCCGCACTTACCGACGATACTCCGGACTTGTCAGGCTAAGGGCGGGGCCACGGTCAATAAGGTGCGAAGAGTGCTCGTCCACGTATCAGTGAATAAGGCCCGGCTGGTGGGGACCGCATCTGAGTTCAACAATATCTCAAGGCCGATACGCAAGCGCAGAGTCGGAGCCTTGATGCTCTTGCCGAGTAAGATGCGGCGATGTGACTAAAGCGCATTCGAAATCAGATGCACGACTGGAGCTGCGGCTGTGTGGTCTCCAGAGTGAGCAGTCAGTAAAAGCCTGTGGCGCTATCAGGATCGAATACCGGGACCTGGTGCACGCTGACCATGTTGTAGTTGAGCATGAAGCCGACGCCGCCCTCGGACTCCATCACTTCTGCCACCCAGCCAATAGGGTTGATGAACAGTGAGTTGTCGTGGTTCAGCACGCCGACCGCCGCAGTGGTCTCATCATAATCCCAAACGACATCGCCCCAGTGCCAGCCCTGCCCTTCTACGTACTGTTGGCCGAGCAACGCGCCAAGCGCGAATATTTCGCCTTCGGGCAGCGTTGTGCCACTCGCTTTGCACTCACGCACCCGCGCCGTAATTGCCTCAACCACGTCAGCCGGAGCATGATCCTGAGTAAGGCTCAGTAAGCCGAGCCCTTGATGGATCAAACCTTTGAGCTCCTCTGCCAAATGGGCAGGCACCTTGCTGATTTCAGCCATTTCTATTCCTTCATTTAAAAAACTGCATCCAGGTTGAATAATATAGTGGCACAACGTATTGGGTTTTGACTTGTCAGCTTCATTAGCTCATTAACGGAAACTGAGTCATAAACAATACTTCAGCCATGCCCCTCAAGGTGCCTTATGAGTTTGATACCCGAACTGAACAGCGAAGCTCACGTGCTGGTTTGCGGAGCCAGCCGAGGTATCGGCCTGGCACTCTGCGCGGCTTTGCTGGCTCGCGATGATGTGGCTCAAGTCTGGGCCGTAGCACGAAAGGCAAGTACCTCCACAGAACTGGGAAAGCTTGCAGAGCAATATGGCGACCGTCTGAAACGAGCCGACTGCGACGCGCGCGATGAGCAATCCCTCGAAACACTCGTGAGCGAGACGCTTGAAGGATGCGATCATCTGCACCTCGTCATCAGTGCGCTGGGCATTCTTCATCAGGACGGCGCAAAACCAGAAAAGGGTCTGGCACAACTGACCCTTGCGAGCATGCAAGCGAGCTTTGCGACCAACACCTTTGCTCCAATCCTGCTGCTTAAACACCTGCTCCCGTTATTGCGCAAGCAACCCTCGACCTTCGCGGCACTCTCCGCGAGGGTTGGCTCTATTGGCGATAACCGATTGGGTGGCTGGTACAGCTACAGAGCCAGCAAGGCTGCACTCAACCAGTTACTACACACGGCCAGTATCGAATTAAAACGCCTAAACCCTGCGTCTACTGTTCTGGCAATACACCCAGGCACGACTGACACGGATCTGTCCAAGCCATTCCAGGCGAACGTGCCTGAAGGCCAACTGTTCGAACCGGCTTTCTCGGCGGACCGCATTATTGAGTTGGTAGGAGCGCATGGACCGTCCGACAGCGGGACCTTTTGGGCGTGGAACGACGAACCCATTGTCTGGTGAATTATTTCACTGACAACTCAAGACTATGGAGATCTATCGACGTATGAATCTGGCCCACGAAGACATCCGAGAATTTCTTACCAATGGCGTCGTTGTGGGTGATCTTCTTTTACCCACGCACTATGCCAAACCGGATCGTCTTGATGATTTTCAGGCTGGCTTCCGGACCCACGGGAATACCGGCGAAAGCCTGGTATCCGACATTGAAGGCGAATGGAATCCCGACTGGTATGTCCTCGCAATGACCGGGCTGGATGACCCGGTTTTTATTGCCGCGACCGAAGCTTCAAGCGGCTATCCCGTCTATACCGCACCCCACGGAGCAGGTCGGTGGGACGCCATACAGATAGCGCCGAGCATTATGGCTTTTCGCCGTTTGCTGGAAGCATTGGCAGAAGTGAATGATGACGCCGTCGAATTCAATCGCTTGATCATGGCGGAGATCGGCTCTGCGAATCAGTACTGGCGTGAAGTCATCGATGCGCGTCAGGAAGCAGAGCTTCTGGAGCAATCGACACCTGAAATCAGTGTCTATGATCCGGCTGATTTTGAAAGCGGCGACTTGATCGTTACTGCCTTTGGTCTCCATAAGCTCAAGGTCGTTCAGCTAGTCAGCAAAGGGAGCAAAGGGAGCAAATTGTCATTGAAAGAAGCACTGGCACTTGCCGACGCGCCTGAATTCAAGGCAGGAAGTGGCACCAGACTTCAACTGCGCCAGTTGCGTGACCGGCTGGAGGCTTTGGGCGCAACGGTCGAGTTCCGGCCTGATTGATAGCTGAGCGCGTAATGCCTCGCTTGTTTGGACGACTGCTCACTCAAACCGAACATTTCATTGCGTTCGAGATTGACACCGATATCACACACCGAGAACTTCAAGCCGTTGACCGCTGGGAGGATATCTCTGCTCAGCAGGACTACTCGGTATCGAAGAAAGGTATTGGGAAAGGCTATGGCGCTATAGCGCTGGAGGTCAGGCGACAACTTCTGTCCACGCCGCAATACTCGGCCATCAGAGCCGCCACTGAGGGTTTGTCGGGGAGTTGCCCAGAGTGTCCATAAGGTTCGCTTTCGGCCAGAAACGACCGATAGAATTAGACTACCCAGAAGTCCTGTCAGAGATTATTTGCATGCTGATTGAGTGCCTAAGGTGCGGCCTGAACACCAACTCCCTTCACCACCCCCAACGCAATAATTCTGCCCTCCCGCTCCAGCAAAAAGCGTGAGCCGGTAGCCGCCGAAACCGGCGCGCCAAGTTGCAGCGACATGTCGCCGCTGTCGCCAGGGTTGAGGGTATGGGTCGACGACACCCGCCCCTGGCTAACGCGGCCGTTTATCCAGACGGTGACGGGACTGTCTTTTTGCAGTGCCAACGTCCACTTCGACTCTAGCGGCGTTAGCAGATAGATAAACGTCGCCAGTTGCTGACCGTTGATAAAAGCGAGAGATTCCTCCGGCCGATCAGGGGTATTTTTGAGTGCAGCAAGAGCGTCGCTTAACTCATCGCCACCGCGCCACAAGGTCTTGACCGTGAACAGCGCAGCCTGATCGCCGTGCAGGTCATAGGTGCTCAGCACTGCCCGGGCCTCTTGCTCTTCCATCTTCAGCAATTCACTGTCTTTCACTCGGCCGGTGTTGACGAACAACAAAGACAGGCTGGGCACTCCCGCCTGCCGGGCGATCAGGATATGTTCACGAATAATTTGCAGCGGGCCTCGTGTTGCGTCGACCACAATCACCGCATGCTTTGCGCGCTGGGCCAGGGAGGCGATGCTTGAGGCGGAACTGCCCAGTGGCGCAGTCGCTACGCTGTTCGCGCCGGAACGGCATGGCTGCGTGCATTGTTTCAGCAATAACACGCGGGCGTCGTCACCAAGCACCACGATATCGGGGAGCGTGTTGCTCCATGTGGGCAGGGAAAACATGAGTAGCATGTAGGCGATTGCCTTACAGATTGTCGACTTCATTGAGTTCCTCTTAAGGTCGGTTCTAGCGATCACCTGCGCTCTCCTGCCACTCGCAATATTATCCTGGTGCCTGGATGATGCCAGGAGCGGTCATCCCGGTTGAGCTATCCGGAATGGCTTTGGCCTCGACGTTAAACCTGCTCAACAAGGCGGCACCGTCAGTGACACCAAGGATCTGATCAATTGCATTCGCTGGATAATTGGGAGTGTCATTCACAAGGCAGTCAAGCGATCAAGCTGCTCTGCTGAAGGGAATCCTAGTGTCCGATAGCGAGGTGGATAGCCAGCTTCTGTAGTCAGCAGATCGCCAAGCTGGGATTCAAGTTCGCTCCATAGAACGGTTTTGACTGTCGGCTCCCCACCCTCAAAGGGGTCAACCAACACGATGCGATCACTCTTGGGCAATAGGGTAGGCACATCTTTTGTCCAAGTGCTGATCGATACGGTTTTGCCGTTCTGGTCAGTCAGCTCGTAGAGAAGGTACGAGGCAACAAACACATCGACGCTCGTTTCAAGATTGACCTTATCGAGCAACTCTTTCTAATTACTGTAGCTACCCTGGAGCAGCAGATGTTCCAGCGTGGCCAGACGGTTATTGACCGCATCATCATCAGGGTGAAATGGGACGATATCGCGCCCGTCATAGGTATAAATGTCGGTGGAGACTGCCCTGCCCCTCTCAAGCGCTTTGAAACCAAGCTCGACCATCTGACGGATGCCTTGCTCGTCCTTGTCGCCCGTGACCATCAAGACGTCACGACTGGGGATCATGAACACCGGTCGACCTTTAACGGGTGCGCGCTGTAGAACATCTGGCAACAAGACTCTGCTGCTGTCGTATCCGTCCGCCCACTCCGCGGAGTAAAGCCCAGGGATAATTTCACCAAAGGCATCGTGCGTAGCATCGCGCAAGTTCTCAATGGAGATCGCCACTGCCTCATCCATTGTGACACCCCACTGCGCTTCAGGGCCGCTGGTAAGGGTGGCGGTGGACTCGGGAGAGTCAACGGCAAGCATAATCACACAGTCGCGGCCCAAGGGCTGATAAACGACATCGTGCCGCTTGTCGCTATGATTTTCTGGCGTGCTCCAGTCGAATTTCCTCAAGCATGGCAAGATTTCGAATCACCGGACGTAATTGCGATTTCACGTTTTCAAAGACCGTCCCGGTTCTCTGGCCAGACACCAACAGAGTCGATACGTACCCATTCAGAATTGCGACCTTCTGGGTCTTGTCTCCATTTTGATAGTCGTGAAAGGCGTTATGAAGATTGAAGTACGAGCCATTGTTATGACGGATGCGAAACTCGCTAGCCTGAAAGTCCATGGCCTCGCTGTAGCCAGCCTTGCGGGCTGAATCGATAAATTTTTTGGCAAATTCTTCCTGAGTCAGAGGACGACTGAAGATTTTGTCGAGCAGGGATTTGAGCATGCACAGGATCCTTCGTGTCAGCAGGCATTTGTAAACAGGGTGGGTTGGGCGAGGCTAAACTTGTTCACAGCTTGAACGGCTGCTTTCTATATCGACGGGTCTCAGATGAAAAACAGGGTCGTACACCTGGAGCTAATTTTATGAATCCTACAACCCGGACGGGCGTTATTTTATTGCAAATGCCCGCCTTTCACGATAGGCAGACATCAGCCAGAAGCTGCCCCCCAGAAAGCTAACGCCGAACGGTCAATCGTCAAACAAGGTCCAGCCATGGCAAATGCCGACAAAGTCTTTTGCAGTAAAAAACAATGTCAGCTCCTCTGGGTCAAATTCTTTGTAGAGCCAGTGCCCAGGTAGCGGGCCTCTCGTTATCACGTATTCCAGGTGGTATTTCTGGACGGTTCCAAAACTGCAGGAGCGTGAGTTCAACTCAAATCTGTCACCGCTGTTGAGCGCCCATAGATTTTCAACAAGGCATTCATCAAGCACCACCTCTCCCGCTATCTCAATGAGATGCTGCGAATGAAGTTTCTTCTGAAGCCTAACGCTTCTGGCCATATATCAACCTACGTATGAACTGTCCGGGCATCGGCATAATAATACTGGTACATGGCGATGACCGATCTGGTTGGAAAAAGCGGGCATTTCGAGTGTCGCTTGATTTAGGGGGGATGTCACTGCGTGGGCGGTTCTCGGTATCGTGGGAAATTTGGCGGTTCTCGTTATCACGGTCCAGTAAAACTCCTCGCGGTGATGGGCAATATGATATGTACTGACAGGCGGCTTGCAGCCATGAGCCGTTGATAGCGAAACGAATCCTGGAAGTGAGTAAATATTTTATGAACGAAGGTTGGCAAAACGACGATTACCTCATCGTACTCACACAGGATGAAAGCTTCGCTGCGATGAAAGCCTACCGGTTTGACCATTACCTGCGGGGCTACACGCTACTGGGCCTGAAGAGTTGGGATGACTTTGTAGTCATCAACTCTTGCGGAGTAATGTTTACGGTTCCAACGCTGCCACTTGATGTGTCCTGTATTGCACCGTATGAGCTGCCCCAGCAGATTTCGCTGGAGCCTGACGAGCAGTTCACAGGGAAGATCAAGTGGTATGTGAAGCCGTTAGCCTGCGGGGGCGACCCAACAGACCAAACGAATGTGGCGTGGGTCACTCATGAACAACATGCTGAACTTGTCGTCTGGTGGAACGAGCAGTACAAGCGCGCAGCTGTCGCGAAGTAAAGCTCTAGACTCAATACAGCCTTTAGGTGTTGGCATCGCCTGGAAGCCGCCTGATTTACACGGGATCCAGTGCACTCTCATCATTAGGTATCAGGAATGATCAAGCGCGTTGCGATTACGACACTGGCCTTTCTCATTGCACTCCCATCATTCGAATGGTTATTTAGTGAAGCGGCAGTGATGTTCGAATTGGCAAACACGGGAGCCACATCAAGAGCTGAGCTGGCAGACGACTTTGGTCTTGGCATCATTGGAATCATGGTTGTCTTGCCAGCAACCATAATCGGTGCAGTCATCACAGCATCAGTTGTCTGGTGGAAAATGAGCCCCCGAGAGTGAGGCTAAATGCCTGGCAGAACATCCAGAGCGGCTGAAAGAAGCGCTTCACGAGGCGATCCTCCTGTAAAACCCAAATGTTGGTTCCTGCCGTGAAGATAGTGAAATCTGTCCGTTTTGACGATGTCGACCTTGATCTGGAGTATGAGTACCGTGGCTACCATTACAGCGTGGAGCACGAAGGGAATATGTTCCTGATCAGAACTTACGATGACGAGCCTGGGCGGGCGATAGTCATAAGGCCGGCTACGATGCATACCAACGATAATCTTGGGCCGCTTGTCTCTTTCTTGCAGGCGGAGTTAGGAGTCTCCAGGATCAGGCTCTGCAAGGGAGACTTGGGAAGTTACGCCGAGATCGACCCTGAGACGTTAGCGTTCCTTCCCATTTGAATCAGGCTGCGACAGCAAGATTTTTTGGGGAGACGCACTCCAGGTCACTCAAGAGCTACGCAGACCTGTTCGAACCACGCAGCAAAGGTTGGCCAGCTTTCGTCTGTACTTCCGTTGTGTGACCAGTATCTAACAGCCCCCGCCTGCGATATGCAGAAGTAGTCGCTGTTATCCTCAATGAAAGGCAACCAATCCCGCGACAAGCCCTGAGCCCAGGCGGTTTCAGCAATTTCAAAGATATCCAGATGGCCGCATCCGCTCAAAATCAACGCGGGTTCAAACACGGCGTTCGCGACATCGCTGCCACCTTTCAGGAACTGGATATATTGATCGGGAAAGCGAAAATTGAGCCTGCTCTCCGCGTCAGCAATTTCAGCATCTGTTGGGATACGAAAAGGATCGTCTGTCATTCGTTCAAGTCCGAGTGTTGATCAGTATCGTGCGGTGAGCTTATTCAATCAGAAAGTGCAGGAGTCCGCTTTGGGTCGATAGCGGCGGCTGCACACTACGCCGTCAGTCATGGCATCAACGCTAACGTGATTCGAAAGTGGATGCCGCTGTACCGAGATCAGCCACCAGCGATGCTATCAGCTTTTATTCCAGTGAAATCTACGCCAAAACGGTCGACTGAAACGTCGGCGGTTATCGATCTGTCGTTTGGCGATCAATCGACCACAGTGAACTGGCCAACTTCTGATCATGAAGCTGGTGGTTCTATCACGCGACTTTAAAAGGCTGTAATTCGCGCCGAAAGGCGGCAATTCAGCTATCAGCAAGGTGTATCTGCCAGACGCTCACATTAAGCGAGCACAATAGGCTGAAGTCCGGTAAACCAACATCTCTCATTATTCAAAAATCCCTTTCACCAACGCGAGCCCTAGCGTCTCGCGCCTCGCATCAATCTCCTGATCAACCCCCCGCTTACCACTCACCAGCCGCATAGCTTTCAACTCTGGCAACGGCTGATCAAGCAAAGCCAGCAAATCCAACTCCGGCGTTTTATAAATCGACAACTTGCCAATCGGCGCTTCGCTCAACCCGTCAATTCGCCCAAGCGACTTGAGATTAGCCAAACGCAACGCCCGCAACCTGCTACCCGCCCCGAAAACCAGCTCACCCAAGTGCGGCTGATCCTCAATCTCCAACACCTCAAGCCTGGGAAAGCGTCCAGGCTCCAGCGCTTGCAACCCGCGGACCCGGAGCAGGCTCAAGTGCGTAACGCTGTCACTGAACAACTCCGGCATCGCCTCACGGCTGCCAAATCCGATTGAAAGAGTCTCCAAACCGGGTAACTTCGAGATCACCTCAAACGTGGTAGTGGCCGGCTGTCGGTACAGGCTGAGTTCGGTCAGTCCAGTAAGCGCTTCCAGCGGCTTCAGCCCCTGGGTTTTTGCATTCAGGTGCAGCACCCGCAGGTGGGGCAGGCGGCTGACCGAAGCGAGGTCCAGCTTTGGCCCCACTTCCTGGAAAACCCGCAGCATGGTCAGGTTTTGCAAGTTGCTAAAGGCCAATATCGGGTTCAGGTCAAGCTTGTCCACGCCAAGCGCCAGACTGCGCAGGTGCTCAAGGCTTGCCAGCGTCTCAAGCCGTTCGGCGTGATAGAGGCAATCGAGGGTCAAGGTCTGCACATTAGGCAGGGCTTCGAGTGTGCGACCGTCGAAGGGCTGGTCGGCGGCGTAGTGCCCGTAGAAGCGCACGTCGAGGCGATGGCCGTGTTGTGCGCACAAGGCATCCAACGCTGTCAATATCGGTGCCGGGTATTGCTCGGGCGCCGAGAACTGCACCACGACGTGTTCGTCACTGTTGCCGAGCAGTTCGGCCACGGTGGTTTGCAGGTCGTGCAACGAAGGTGATTGGATACGTTGGGGCAACATGGCACAGCCTTTTTAGCAGAGAGTAAGGGTCGATGTCAGGAGTGACGGCATTCACAACGTCGGTTTCGGCCGCTCTGGAGCGACTCGAATCCGCTTGCGATCCTCTTCCAATGAAGGCACATAGGGAAGTCCGCACCAGAGATCACCCAGGCTAAGATACGCCCCAGTCTTCCAGCGTGCAGACAACTTGAAGCCTAGCGTTTCCTCATAAAAGGCAATGCTGCTTAGCAAGCTGCATACGGCGAGGATGAGATGATTGAATCCGGTCAGCATGAGATCGCCTGAAACAGATGGACGGCTAGAATGTAGATCAGACAGGATGAAATGTCAGCTTTGGCTGCAATGAAGCTCAGCCCCCGGTGCCACATATCAGAATCATCCACCCAAGAGATCGTAAAGGCGGGATGCCCGGACGGTGACTTCTTATAAATTCAGCAATCGGCATTTGCGGTCAGGCTATATCGGGAACACGGTCGCCCCTGGACGTGATCACAAGCGCTCACCCGTTCAGTATTGCCTGTGCCAATAGCGACTAATGGCCCGTCGAGCTAACCCGGAATACGGCCCTATAAAACTTCACGGAGAAAGCCAGATGTCACGCCGCATTCTCATCACAGGAGCCAGCATCGCAGGCTGCGCCACCGCTTGGTGGCTGGCTCAGCAGAACTGCGATGTCACGGTCGTCGAGCAGGCGCCAGCCTTTCGGGACGGTGGGCAGAATGTTGATGTCCGGGGCCCGGCCCGGGAGGTGCTGCGGCTTATGGGGCTTGAGCAAGCGGTTAGAGATCACAATACTGGCGAGCGTGGAATAGCGTGGGTCGACAACCAAAACACGACCGTGGCTCGTATTGACCTGGCTGATCTGGAAGGCGACGGCCCTACCGCCGAGCTGGAGATATTGCGCGGCGATTTGGCTCGTCTCATCTACGAAGCATCATTGCCTCACACCGAGTATCGCTTCGGGGAGCGGGTCACTGCCGTTGTACAGGATGAAAAGGGAGCGATTGTCCGGTTCGAGAGCGGCACCGAGGAGCGCTTTGATCTGGTGATCGTAGCCGAAGGCGTTGGCTCGTACACTCGCGACATGGTGTTTCCCGAAGAGAACACACCTCGCTGGATGGATCTGGCGACTGCATTCTTCACCGTGCCACGCGCTTCGACGGACAGTGAGACCGCACGTTGGTATAACGCTCCCGGCGGTCGAAGCGCAGGCGTGCGCCCGGACAATAGTGGTACCACCCGCGCCTTCTTCAACATTCAGGGGCAGCGAAACGTGGCAACCGTCAGGACTATCGCCCAGCAGAAGGCTTTTCTGAAAACGCATTTCGAAGGTGCAGGATGGGAAGTACCACGCCTGCTCTCGGGCATGGAGGCAGCCGACGACTTCTGGTTCGACGATCTGCGGCAGGTGAAGATCAAGCGGTGGTCGGCGGGTCATGTGGTTCTCACCGGCGACGCCGCCTGGTGCGTCACCCCACTGGGAGGGGTTGGAGCTTCACTGGCCCTTGTAGGCGCATACGTGCTGGCTGGCGAACTCTCGAAATCCCATGATCTTTCTGCTGCGTTTGCAGCTTATGAGAGCGTCCTGCGACCCGTTGTCGAAAAGTCGCAGAACATCCCGAAGATCGTCCCCCGCCTGACCCACCCTCACAGCCGCGTGGGGATCACCTTGCTCCGTACCGTGCAGCGGATTGTTGCAAGTCCTGTTATTAGCAAGCGTGCAGCGAAATCGATTACTCCAGCTCTACAATCGTTCAAACTCCCGAGCTATTAACCGTGCTTAACGACGCGTTTCTCTGTCTCCTCGCCACACTCGATTTTCCAGACAAATATTGGGCGTTGTGCGACCGCTTCCCTTTAGTTCCTGGTTCATCATTTGCTGCGTCGAAAAAAGAGATACTTGCCGCCTTCGAAGCGGCTGGGGCCTCCATCCGCTACGACAGTCGCGATCGATCATTTGAGATCGAGTCGGAAAAGATTGGCGCGATTGAATGGAAGGCGTTGCTCGTAAAGCAGCGCGGAGGCCTCGAGTTCATGATTTCGGGGCTCGGCCCTGAAGGATATATCGGGTCTAACTTTGCTGTGCTTGCCTATGAGGGAAAGCGCAAGGAAGACCCAGGCTTTGTCCGCAGTCCGTTCTCAGGCCCCCCGCCATACCCAAGACCTTCAGCCTCAAATCCTGTTCAGCTCGCAGCTCTAGTGCAAGAGTTCGTTGGACTGGTGAGGGAAATCAAGGCAGCACTTCGCAAATGCGCAGAGGCTGTGTAACGGATCGCTCAGCGGGATCGAGGGACGACAAAGGTCACGCCCATTCTTAAAAATCGAAATGCTGATCAAACACCATCTGTCGTCCGTGATTGATCAGCACATTTTCCCAGCCCGTCAGATCAGGTATAAAGCATCACAAGTCACCTAATCTCTCATACCGCCCCTGAATCCGCCCCAGCTCCCCCGACTTTCGTAGTTTATCCAACGCCCTCCTCCACCCCGTCACCACCTCATCATCACAATCCAGACTGAACGCGATGTACAACGAAGACCGGTAAACCTCCACCGGTATCCGCCTCAGCGTGCCCGGCGGGATTTTCAGTTGGCGGGTGTAGTAAGCGACGCCTGCGTCGGTGTCGCCGACGATGATGTCGGTGCGCCCGGCAAGGAGCATGCGGTAAAGCTGAGGGCTTTGGGTGGCGGTTTTGTCGAGGTTGGTGAAGTTGAGGGCTTGCAAGGTGTCGGGCACCAGACCGGCGTGTCGGGTGGTCACCATTGGCGCCTGGCGGAGTTGTTCCAGAGTGTTTAACGGCGGAGCATCGGCCATTTGGTAAGGATGTATCGATTCCTCGACAATGGGACCGACCCATTTGTATAACGGCTCGCGCTCGGTATTACGGAACATGGAGTACATGATGGTTTTGGGACGCGAATTCAGTGCGTAGCTGGCGCGCATGCTGGGTAGCGGCACGATGTCGAAGTTGTCCCCGGTGAGTGCCATGATGGCCCGGACAATTTCGGTGGTCATTCCAGTGAGTTGGTTGTTTTCCACATAGTTGTAGGGCGCCCACTCTTCGGTCACGACCTGATAGTGATCGGCCCTGACGGGGGCGCTGAGTAACAGGCTGAGGCAGAGCAATGCTGCGTTGGGTATCGAATGTCTCACGTGTTCTGCCTGGTAGGCTGTGCGCGAAGGGTCGACCTTGTCTGCAAGGTCAAACTCAGCATAGACCCTTCCAGACATCTACCCCCTTGAACCACGCTGCAAACGGTGAGGTTTATCACGTTTCTTCAGCGATAAACCTGGGCAGAGCGGGTTTAGCACCGCTCAGGAAGGTGAACTTCAGGTCGGCAGAACCAGCGTGAAAACAGTCCCGGCGCTGTCACTTGTGACGGTGACCTGTCCGCCATGGGCTTGCATGATTGAGCGCACGATAGCCAGACCCAGTCCGCCCGAGTCGCCGGGCTGGTTACGGGAGGGATCGCAGCGATAAAAGCGCTCGAAAAGGTGCGGCAGATGCTCTGCGCCGATAGGCTCGCCAACGTTGTGGACGTAGATTTCCAAACCGCCCGTGCTCAGCGTGCTGCCGATGGTTACGGGGGTGTTCGGTGACGCATAACGCAGGGCGTTCGCGATCAGGTTGGCCAATGCGCGACGCAGTAATTCCGGGTCGGCGTTTAGCGTGCCCTGGCTCTTATCAAACACGGAATAACCATCTGAATAAACCTGGTCTTTCTGTTGGAGCGAAGCTTGCCCGCGAAGAACGATAGCGCGGTTTGCTTGACTTACCGAGTCGACGGCTTCGCGGGCAAGCCTCGCTCCAACAAGCCCATGCTTGCTGCACGACAGCGCGGTGTCAGTGACACTGGGGCGGCTCCTATTGATCAGCTCAATGCCGCGGTCTTCGCCCATGCCTTCGAAGTAATCACACAACTGGGCGACCAAGGCATGCAGGTCGATCTGTTGGCGGTTGATCGAGGCTTTGGGCTGTTCGGTACGCGCCAGGAACAACATGCTGTCGATCATGCGCGCCAGCCGTTCGTATTCTTCCTGATTGGAAACCAGCAGTTCCTGATAGACCTCAGGCGAGCGGCCGCGGCCCAGTGTTTGTTGGGTTTGCCCCATGAGATTGCTCAGCGGTGTGCGCATTTCATGGGCAAGGTCTTCGCTGAAGCGGGTGAGCTGGGCGAACCCGTCTTCCAGACGGGCGAGCATCTGGTTGAGGGCGTGACTCAGGGCGCTCAGTTCGTTGACGTCCTTGAACGCCTGCAACCGCAGGTGCAGGTGTTGCGCATCGATGCTGGCAGCGCGTGTCGCCAGCTGTCGAACCGGACGCAGCCCCCGCTGGCTGACCATCCAGCCCAGCAGGAACGCCAATACTGCGCCGACCAGCAAGGCCATCCAGATTTTCATGCGGTAGGCGCTGAGCATTTGCTCGCGCTCGTTGACCAGCTTTCCAGCGATCAACTTGAGGTGTCGATCGGTGCCTGGCACATCGAGCCACGCCAGCCGCAACGACTTGTCACCTGGGCTATCACCCAACTGTGGCGAAGGCGCTGCTGGCAACTCGGGCACTGGCAGGGCAAGCGGGTTGACGTCGATGAGCAGTTGCCCGGCGTCATCGACAATCCACAGCACATTATCGCGATTGCCCAGCATGTTTTCGTAAAGCTGCGGGCGTTTGCGCAAGGTGTCGATGCTGTCGCTGTCAGTGATCAGCGCCTGCATGCGCTGCACGCGACCGAGTAGCGCTTGATCATCGCGCCAGGTGATTTCGCGACTCAGGGATTGATAGAGGTAAAAGCCGACAGCGCCTAAAAGCAGCACGCTGACCAAAGCGAACATGAACGCCAGGCGCAGGCTCAGGGTTCGGGGCCACAGGGTCATTGCTGCAGCTCCAGCAGGTAACCAATGCCGCGCACGGTGTGGATAAGTTTCGCTTGGTAGGGGTCGTCGACTTTGGCACGCAGCCGCCGAATCGCGACGTCGACCACGTTGGTATCGCTGTCGAAATTCATTTGCCAGACGTGGGAGGCAATCAGCGCACGGGACAGGACTTCGCCTTCCCGACTGAGCAGAAGATGCAGCAGTGCGAATTCCTTGTTGGTCAGGTTCAGGCGTTCGCCATTACGGGTGACTTTGCGCTTGAGCAGGTCAAGGTGCAGATCGGCGATCTGAAACTGTTCCACTTCACGAGGCGGACCGCGACGCAACAAAGTGCGAACCCGGGCCAGCAGCTCCGCGTAGGAAAAGGGTTTCACCAGATAATCATCGGCACCCAGTTCGAGGCCTTTGACGCGATCTTCCACGGCGTCGCGTGCAGTGAGGAACAGCACCGGTGTCTGCCATTTACGGCGAATGATCTGCAGCAGTTGCCAGCCGTCGAGGCCGGGCAACATGACGTCGAGGATGATCAGGTCGAACTCGCTTTCCTGAACCAGATGCAGCCCGTCCAGACCGTTCAAGGCCACTTCCACCAGATAGCCGGATTCCCCCAGCCCTTTGCGCAGGTAATCCGCTGTTTTCGCTTCGTCTTCAACCACCAGGATACGCATTAAGTCCTCCGCCACTGATGCATAGCGTAAGCCGATACGCCGCCCCATCTCATTACAAATACGTAATCCGCAGGCAATCAGTTTGTGCGGAAGGCTTGGGCAGTATGGCTGGCAATTGCTCAGCCGAGCCTGAACCGGAGATTTGCATGCTGATCCGAAGCGTCACCCTTTCTTTATTGACACTGGCCATGGGGTCCGGCGTCGCGCTGGCCGATGTGCCGAACGTCGCCCAGCGTCCGGATGTCACCCTGAAGCTTGCCAATGACCTGCTGAGTGCAACCTTGGCGGCCTGTCACGCCGATGGCAAAACCGCTGTCGCTGCGGTGGTTGATCGCGGCGGCAATCTGGTTGCCGTGCAGCGCGACGACAATGTTGGCCCGCACAACACGCTCGCGGCGCAACGCAAAGCCTTTACTGCGCTGTCGACCAAAACCCCGACGCGACTGCTGTCCGAACGCGCTCGCAACAACCCCGAAGCCGAGAACCTCAACACCCTTGATGAGCTGCTGCTGTTAGGCGGCGGCGTGCCGTTAAAGGTGGGCGATCAGGTTATCGGCGCTATCGGCGTTGCGGGTGCAGGTGGTGCGGAAGTCGATGAAGGCTGCGCGCTGAAAGGCATCGCTCACGTTTTACCCAACCTCAAATAATCTGGAATATCACATATGAACATGTTCAAAACACTGATTGCAGGCGCTGTATTGAGCGGCCTTTCGTCCATCGCGCTGGCCGCGGGTAATCCGCTGAGCGTACACGTGCTGAACCTGCAGGACGGCCTGCCCTCCTCCGATGTCAGCGTGACGCTGGAAAAGCAGGAAGGTCAGGGCTGGAGCACGCTGAATAAAGGCGTCACCAATGAGCAAGGCCGAATTACCGGACTGTACCCGGAAGGCAAGACGCTGGAGAAAGGCACCTATCGCGTAACGTTCAAGACAGGTGAATGGTTCCAGAAGCACCAGACGGCGAGTTTCTTTCCGGAAGTACCGGTGATCTTCAATGTGGACGGCAGCTTGCCGCATTACCACATTCCGCTGCTAATCAGCCCTTATGGGTTCTCGACGTATCGCGGGAGCTAGTAGGCGCATTGTTGCGTGGATGGATCTGACATAAGCGCCATCGTTCATCGCGAGCAAGCTCGGCTCCCACAGGGGAATGCATTCCTGCAGAGATAACAGCGCAGCACCGACATGAGCAAGCGCCGAATATTTAAAGCGAACTCCGTATCTGTGGGAGCTGGGCTTGGTCTGGGCGGCATTCCGACGATTCAGACACTTCGGTGTATCAGGCATACCGCGTCATCGTTCACCGCGAGCAAGCTCGGCTCCAAATAATAAGCATCGCATTCCCTTGTAGGAGCTGCCGAAGGCTGCGAAGGCGTTTTGCCTGACGCACCACATCGCAGCCTTCGGCAGCTCCTACAAGGGTGTGTGGTAATTAATCACTAAGTAATGGCGTCAACAAAACGTCTAAAAATCACATTCGTTACACATCGTTTTTTCCAACCGCCGAACGGGCGACGGTTTCCCGACGCACGGTCACAACTTTTACGCGTCTTCGTGTCATATCAGAGTGCTAGCCGATTGGATTTTGGCAGCCGAGCAACCTAAGCCTGATAACGGAGATAACCCCATGATTTTTAACGTCCAAAATTTTGGCGCCAAAGGAGATGGCGTCACGGATGACACCGCTGCCATCCAAAAGGCTATTGATGCAGCAGCAGCGGCAGGCGGGGGTCAGGTTTATATTCCGCCAGGGACGTTCATTGTCAGTGGGGGTGAGGAACCGTCGGACGGCTGCCTCATGCTCAAAAGCAATGTGTACATGTACGGCGACGGGATGGGCGTTTCGAACATCAAGGTGGCTGACGGCTCGGATACGAAAATCACCGGCATCATTCGCTCGGCGTACGGCGAAGAAACCCACGACTTCGGCCTCAGCAACCTGACCCTCGATGGCAACCGGGATAACACCACCGGCAAGATCGACGGCTGGTTCAACGGTTACATTCCCGGCCAGGAAGGTTACGACTCCAACGTCACCCTGGACGGCGTCGAAATCAAGGACTGCTCCGGTTACGGCTTCGACCCGCACGAACAGACCGTCAACATGGTCATCAAGAACAGCGTGTCCCACGGCAATGGCCTGGACGGCTTCGTGGCTGACTTTCTCAGCAACAGCACGTTCGAGAACAACGTCGCCTACGACAACGACCGCCATGGCTTCAACGTGGTCACCAGCACTCACGACTTCACCCTGACCAATAACGTCGCCTACAACAATGGCGGCGGCGGGATCGTGGTACAGCGCGGCAGCGAGAACATTCCTTCGCCGAGCAACATCGTCATCACCGGTGGCGAGGTTTACGGCAACGGTGCCGAAGGCGTGCTCATCAAGTTGTCCAGCGATGTCACCCTCAGCGGCGTGGATATCCACGACAACGGCAGCGCCGGGGTGCGGATCTACGGCAGCAACAACGTTGACGTGACCGACAACACCCTTAGCAACAACGCCCTGAAAGGCGGTGTACCGGAAATCATCATCCAGTCCTACGACGATACCCTTGGCGTCTCCGGCAAGTATTTCAACGGCAGCGACAACACGATTCAGGGCAACACCATCACCGGCAGCAACCTGTCGACCTACGGCGTGGCCGAACGCAACGAAGATGGCACCGACCGCAACGCGATCATCGGCAACACCATTGGCCATACCACCAAGGGCGAGACCCTTGTTTATGGCGATGGCAGTTACGTCAGCGCCACCGTTCCAGTCGTCACTGTTCAGGGCACCGACGGCAACGACACGCTGATCGGCAGCAGCGCCAATGAAATCCTTTATGGCGCAGCCGGTAACGACGTGATCAATGCCGGGGCAGGAGCCGATATCCTGGTCGGCGGCGCGGGCGTCGACAAGCTCACCGGCGGTGCGGGCGCGGATACCTTTCGCTTCGCCAGCCAGTCCGACAGCTATCGCAACGCGACGAACAGCTTCGTCGACACCGTTACCGATTTCGATGTCACTCAAGACAAGATCGATATCGCCGACCTGGGCTTCACCGGGCTGGGTACCGGTCGCGGCGGCACCTTGCAGCTCACCTACAACGCCAGCAACGACCGCACCTACATCAAGGATTACGATGCGGATGCCAACGGCAATCGCTTCGAGCTGATTCTGAACGGCAATCTCACCAGCACGCTGACGGCCGACAACTTCATCTTCAACCGGACGGTAACCGGCACCAGCGGCAACGACTCGTTGCAGGGCACGGCGGCGGCAGACACCCTGCTTGGCCTGGCCGGTAACGACAGCCTGGCTGGCGGTGCGGGCGATGACACGCTCAATGGCGGCTCGGGCATGGACACGCTCAGCGGTGGTGCGGGCGCGGACACCTTTGTGTTCTCCGAACGCACGGACAGCTACCGCAACTACAACGCAGGCGGCGCTAACCTGGGTGACCTGATCACCGACTTTGATCGCACCGCCGACAAGATCGACGTCTCGGCATTGGGCTTCACCGGTCTGGGCGATGGCAAAAACAACACCCTGTATCTGGTGCTCAACGACGCCGGGACCAAGACTTACATCAAGTCACTGGAAGCCGATGCCAACGGCAACCGCTTCGAGATCGCGCTGGATGGCAATTACCTCGACAAGCTGACCAACGCCAACTTCGTCTTCGCCACCGCGCCCACCACCAATCAGGCGCCGATCGTTGCGACGCCGCTGCTGGATCAGAATGCGACGGAAAACACCGCGTTCAGCTATGTCGTACCTGCGACCAGTTTCACCGATCCTGACAATGACAGCCTCAGCTACACCGCATCCCTCGCCGACGGCAGCGCCCTGCCCGGCTGGCTGACGTTCGACGCTGCCAGCCGCACGCTCAGCGGTACGCCGGACAGCACCGCTTCGGGCAACTACTCAGTGAAAATTACTGCCACTGACGGCAGCAATGCCGCGGTCAGCGACAGTTTCACACTGGCGGTGCAGGACGTTCCGGGTGCGCCGATCATCATCAATGGCACGCCAAACAACGACACCCTGACGGGCACTGCGGCCAACGAGCAATTGCTGGGCGGTGCAGGCAACGACACGCTCAACGGCGGCGCGGGCAACGATATTCTTGTCGGCGGTGCCGGTGCGGACAAACTTACCGGTGGTGACGGCGCTGACGTTTTCCGCTTCACCTCGAAGATGGACAGTTATCGCACCAGCACGACCAGCGCCAGTGATCAGATCCTTGATTTCGACGTAGCCGCCGACAAGATCGACGTTTCGACGCTGGGTTATACCGGCCTGGGCAACGGCCTCAACGGCACGCTGCAAGTGACCTACAACGCGTCGAACAATCGCACTTATCTCAAGGACAACACGGTCGACGCCAACGGCAACCGCTTTGAGGTTTCAATGGCGGGCAATCTGGTCAACAGCCTGACGGCCAACCATTTCGTGTTCGCTGACCAGAACACGCCGAGCAATGTCGCGCCAGTCGTAGTGATTCCGCTGCTGGACCAGAACGCCACTGAAAACACCGCCTTCTCGTACACGGTGACCAGCGACAGCTTCGCCGATGGCAACAAAGATGTGTTGAGCTACAGCGCCACCCTCGCAGACGGTACAGCACTGCCTTCATGGTTGAGCTTTGACGCCGTCAACCTGACCTTCAGCGGCACACCCACCAGCGCAGCGGCAGGCAACTACGACGTACTGATCAAAGCCACCGACCCAGCGGGTGCGTCGGTCAGTGACAACTTCGCATTGGTGGTGGCGGATGCTCCGGCCAATACCATCGCAGGCACAGACAACGCTGAAACCCTGACAGGTACAGCAGGCGCGGACCTGATTCTGGGTCTGGGCGGCAACGATACAATCCGCGCGGGTGCCGGGGCGGATATTATTGACGGCGGCGCCGGACGTGACTCGCTTTACGGCGGTGAAGGTGCCGACACGTTCCGCTACAGCAACGTGCTCGACAGCTATCGCGACTATGACGCGGGCGGGGTTACCGCAACCGACACGATCTATGACTTCACCCAGGGTGTGGACAAGATCGATGTCTCGGCCTTGGGCTTCCTCGGCCTGGGCGACGGCAGCAACGGCACGCTGTACATGACCCTCAATGAGGCGGGCGACAAGACCTACGTCAAATCCAGTGTGCCCGATGCCGATGGCAATCGTTTCGAGATCGCCCTCAGCGGTAACTACCTCAACACGCTGACCGCCGACGACTTCGTTTTCGGCCAACGCGCCCAGCAGGACATTCTTTACCTGCCGACGCTCGGGCAGTCCAACGCGCGACTGCTGCGCATGACCGAGGACGATGATCAATCCGGCACCTCGATGCTGGTCAACGACCTGAGCAAGTACACCACTTACGACGTGCGCAGCCAGTTCAACGATGCTGACGGCAATGGCATCGACATCGCAGTGGGCGGCAGCACCGTCAACGGCATGTCCACACTGGGCGCCGAAGAGCTGAAATTGTGCTGGTGGCTGACCGACACCAACGAGCCGGGCCCGGCGCTGTTGCGTGCCGTTGCACTGCTGCAGAACCAGCTCACCGAGCTCAAGGCCATAGATAACGTCAAGATGGGCATCATCTGGGGTCAGGGCGAAGAAGCGGCGCAGGAAATTGGCCGGGCCACTGACAAACAGGCAGCGGCTGCGGACTACAAAGCGGCAACACTGGCGGTGTTCGACTACCTGCACGCGCAGGTCGGCAGCTTCGATGTGTACATGATGGAGACGGGTCACTACGACCAGGACGCCGCCCGTGCACGGGGTTATTCCGAAGAGAAGATCGCGCAGATTGTTGAGGGTGTGGACTACGTCCGCGCCACACAGGACGCGATTGCTGCCGAACGTACCGACGTGAAACTGGCCGTTGATTACACCGACTTGCCGTTGCGTCATGAAGTCGATCCGCTGGTATATCCCGATGACGTCTGGCACTTGCATGAAGAGTCCGCAGAAATCGTTGGCCAGCGTCTGGCTGACTACATTGCTGATGACTTGGGCTTCAAGGGCAACCCGAACGATAACAACAGCGTGCAGGACATCTTCGACAACGCTCATAACGAAGGAGGGATGATCTTCGGAACCGATCAGGCCGACACGCTGGTTGGTACCTCGGGCAACGACACGCTGGACGGCGACCTGGGCGCTGACACCATGACCGGCGGCGACGGCAACGACATTTATGTGGTCGACAACGCTTTCGACAGCGTGGTGGAAAGCAACACCTCCCCGGCGCAGATCGACACCGTGCAGGCCTCGGTTAGCTGGACACTGGGCGACAACCTGGAAAATCTGGTGTTGACCGGCGTCTCGGCAATCGACGGGACAGGCAACGCGGTCCGCAACTTCATCACCGGTAACTCGGCCAATAACGTCATTAACGGTGCGGCTGGTGCGGACAGCATGAGCGGTGGCAACGGCAGCGACACCTATTACGTGGACGACATCGGCGACAACGTGATCGAGACCAACAGTGACAAGGTGTCGGGCGGTACCGACAGCGTTCACAGCAGCCTGGCGACCTACACCCTCACGGCGAACGTTGAAAACCTGTACATCGACAGCAACGCGGCGGCCAATGGCATCGGTAACGCGCTGGACAACATCCTGTTCGCGGGTGCTGGCGATAACGTGCTGGAAGGCCGTGATGGCAACGATACGGTTTCGTTCGAGCGCGCTCTGGCGGGCATCACTGCGACGCTGTCCACCTCTGCGCAGCAAAACACCGTGGGCTCGGGACTGGATACCCTCAAGGGCATCGAAAACCTGACCGGCAGTGCTTATGCCGACACCCTCTCCGGCAACAGCAGCGCCAACGTGCTGAATGGCGGCGCCGGCAATGACACGCTGGTGGGTGGTGCAGGCAATGACCGACTGATCGGCGGCGAAGGCACGGACAGTCTGACCGGCGGAACAGGCGCTGACACTTACGTCTTCGGCTCGCTTTCGGACATGGGCACCGGTGCCTTGCGGGACGTCATCAGCGGCTTTAAAACCGCTGATGGTGATCAACTGGACTTCACCGGTCTGGATGCCAACCCGCTGACCAGCGGGATGGACGCCTTCAAGTTCATCGGCAGCAACGCCTTCGACACCGCAGACGCCACCGGCCAGATTCGTTTCGCCGACGGCATCCTCTACGGCAGCCTGAATGCGGACGCCACCGCGGAGTTCGAAATCCAGCTGGTCGGTGTCAAGGAGCTGCACGCCAGCGACTTTACGGCCTGATCAGTGTGAGGGGATCCGGTGTGGCTTCTGATATCAGGGGCTGCATCGGATCTCTACACATTGGTCTGTAGGAGCTGCCGAAGGCTGCGAAGGCGTTTTGCCTGAGACACCGCAGTTCGCAGCCTTCGGCAGCTCCTACAGATTCCCTTGTCACTGCTCAATGGCGAGTTACTTTCCCTGTGGGAGCCGGGCTTGCCCGCGATAAGGTTTCGGTGATCTGCCTGCCAGACCGCGGTGTCTGTATCGCGGGCAAGCCCGGCTCCCACATGGATCTGAGTCGGCTGGAAGATCGCAGCGGCATCAAAACAACCGCTGCACCTGTTCCAGCACACCGCGATTCATCAGGCCGGTGTGGGTATGCAGGCTCACATAGCTTTGCAGCATGTCGAGCTTGGCGTTGAGCAAATCACGGCGTGCCTGAAACACGCGTTGTTGTGCATCAAGGATATCCACCGTCGAACGAACACCACCCTGAAAACCTTTCTCGGTCGAGGTCAGCGCTTGCTGGCTGGACTCCACCGCACGCTGCATGGCCTTGCTTTTGGCAAACCCGGCAACTACCCCCACGTAATCCGTTTCGATGTCTTCCGCCAGTTGCTGACGCTGCACGTCGTAGTCTGATTGCGCGCCAGCCAGTTGCGCCTCGGCCTTGGCCACCGACGCTCGAACCGAGCCACCGCGATACAACGGGATATCCAGCTGGACACCCACGTAATACGTGTCCTGACGCGGATCGAGGTCCTGATACTGGCGGGTCTCTCGACGCGTCAATTGAGTGGTCAATGACAGCGTCGGATAATGCCCGGCACGTTGCGTATCAGCTTGCGCCTCGGCCACCCTCATGGCCGCCAGACGCGCTGCAAGCTCCGGGCTGGCGTCCTTGGCAATGGCCGTCCAGTAAGGCAAATCCTGTTCAGCAGGGATCGGGCTGGCGGCGGAAAGTTCTTCGCGCATCGGCTGAATATCATCAATCGGCACGCTCGCGCGGCCAGACAACGCTCGCAGCGCGGCCGTGCGCCGCGCCATGGCTTCTGTCTCCTGCGCTTCAACAAGATCCAGACGAGACTGCGACTCGTAAATGTCGGTAATAGCGCCCTGCCCAGACTTGAACAGTTTTTGGCTTTGCGTGACCAGGCCGCTGATCGCTGCTTTTTGCTGAGCGATCAGCTTGATCTCGTTTTCGGCACGGGCTACATCGAAATACCCCTTGGCAACCCGGTCATAAAGACTCTGATTGGCAAGATCGAACTGCTGCGTCCCCAACACCCCGCGCGCCTTGCCCTCTTGATAAGCCGCCCAGCGCCCTTTGTCATACAGCGGTTGCTGTGCGGCGAGCGTGACGTTGTTGGCCTGGTAATCGTTGCTGTTCACATAGCCGTTATCGCTGCCGCCATCGGTGCGGCCGCCATTGCCATAGCGCGAGGTCAAAGACACCTGAGGAAGGAGACCGCCACGACCGATCGCCTCCTCCTGCTGTGACGCGTCATAAGCATGACCGGCCGATTTCAGCGTCGGATCATTAAGACGTGAGGCATCGTAGGCCTGGGTAAGGCTCAACCCGGCCTCAGCAGCCCATGCCGGATTGAACACCACACAGCCAGTCCAGAGACCAGCACAGAGACCTGCCACTAAAAAGCAACGGGAACGGCGCGAACGCGGGATCATGCTCATTCCTCTTTGAACGCAGCGAGCATCCGTTCGCGCAGGGGCTTCATCAGGTAATTCATCAGCGTGCGCTCTCCGGTCACCACCGTGACATCGGCAAGCATGCCGGGACGCACCAGCAATCCAGCGTTCTGCAGTGCGACCACCGTCTCGGCAGGAATCTCGACCTTGGCAGAGAAGTACGGCCGGCGGGTCTGCTCATCAAGCAACTGATCCGCTGAAACGGTACTCACCACGCCTGTCACAGTGGGCGTATCAACCCGTTGCAGCGCTGTGAAATGCACGTTCACCGGTAAACCAGGTCGCAATTTGTTTGCCATCAACGGCTCGAAACGCGCCGTGATTGCCATGGGCGCATCCAGAGGGACCACCTGCATCAGGCTTTGGCCGGCCTGCGCGACACCGCCCACGGTGTGAATCGTTACGTCCATGATCTGCCCGGAAACCGGCGCGCGGATGGCACCGCTTTCGACTTCAAACTGCAACGCACTGATCTGATCGGCAAAGCCTGCTGCCTCGGCGGAAACCTCGCTGAGCTGGGTCTCGGCATCGCGACGAAACTCCTGTTGGGTCTGCAGCATCTTGAGTCGGCTTTCATTGATCGCCTGACGCGTTTTGCCAACATCCCCCTGCCCGGACGAAATTTGCCCCGCCAGCAACGCGCCGTTGCGCTCGGCTTCGTAGAGCTTGCTGCGCGGCACATACCCTTCACGCGCCAGTTCGCGCAGGCCTTCAAGTTCCTGCTGCTGGAACTGCATCTGCGCATCGAAATTGCGTTTCACGCCTTCGTAACCTCGTAGTTGCTGCTGCAACGACTCGATTTCGTGCTCGATGATTTTCAGGCGGCTGGCCAATTCGGCGCGACGGGTTTCGAACAATTGGGTCTGCAGCGCCATGGCCGCCTTGATTCGTGGCTCCTGAGCGCGCTCCAGCAATTCAGGCGGCCATTCGATGCTCGGGTTGCCCAGACGCTCCGCGATCAACCGCGCTTCCACCGCACGATCATTGAGTAACTTGCCTTGGGTGACGTCCAGCTGCGACTGCGCTCGCAAGGTATTGAGCTGCACCAGCAATTGGCCCTGACTGACGTGATCGCCGTCGCTGACCATCAGTTTCTCAACCACACCGCCAACCAGCGACTGCACCGCTTTGCGCTCACCGGCAACCACCACCGTGCCGCTGCCCACGACGCCTTGATCAAGCGGCGCAAGGCACGCCCACAGAAGAAAACTGCCCAGCGCGACACAGAGAAAAATGACCCCGTAACGCGCAGCGCCGCCCGCGTCGGTACTGGCCTTGGGCGCGGCACCGGGGTTACGCACGCTGACGGGATTGTCGATGCGCACGTTGGCGCCAGGATCAAGATCACGCATCTTTGTTGGCTACCCTGACAGGAGCGGTTTTATCGGCTGGCATCAATGCCTTGAGCACCTGATCCCTTGGACCAAAGGCCTGCTGGGCGCCGTCTCTGAGCAACAGAATGTGATCGACCACGGCCAGAATGCCGGGCCGATGGGTGATCAACACCACGGTACTGCCGGAAGCCTTGAGTGCCTTGACCGCCTGAATCAATGCCAGCTCGCCCGCTTCATCCAGGTTGGAATTGGGTTCATCGAGGACGATCAATGCCGGGTTGCCATACAGCGCACGGGCCAGGCCCAGACGCTGCTTCTGTCCGCCGGACAATCCGAGCCCGCCGGAGCCCAGTGGTGTGTCGTAGCCTTGGGGGAAACGCAGGATCATGTCGTGAATGCCCGCATGACGGCTGGCCGCGATGATCTTGTCGGCGTCCTGCTCACCAAACCGGGCAATGTTGTCGGCAACACTACCGGCAAACAGCTCGATGTCCTGAGGCAAGTAGCCCAAGTGAGGGCCTAGGGCGTCGTGAGTCCACTGACTGATTTCGGCGTTATCCAGACGCACCGAACCGCCCAGCACGGGCCAGACGCCGACCATTGCTCTGGCCAGCGTTGACTTGCCACTGGCACTGGCGCCGATCACCGCAAGCACGTCGCCTTTATTGAGGGCGAAATTGATCCCGCGCAGGATAGGTTGCGTCGCGCCCGGCGGTCCCGCATACAGTTGCTCCAAACGCACCGCGCCGGTGGGTGGCGGCAATGGCATGCGCAGTCGTTCACGGGGATGCTGAGTCAATAGCTGGCTCAAGCGCTGATAACTCTGGCGCCCTGAGCTGAACTGCTTCCAGGAACCGATAGCGATTTCAACCGGAGCCAGCGCGCGGCCGAGCAACAGCGACATGGCGATCATCATGCCCGCCGAAAGCTGGCCCTCAAGCACTAACAAGGCGCCCAGCCCCAACGCCAGCGACTGCCCGGAAATACGGACGAATTTGGTAGCAGAGGTGATCTGAGCGCTGCGGTCGCTGGCTTGCGACTGAGCGGCGATGATCCGCTGCTGCAACAGACTCCAGCGTTGGCGCAACGGGCCAAGCATGCCAAGCGCTCTGATCACTTCGGCGTTCTGCAACGTGCTGTTGACGTACCCCGCCGAACTCACGCTCACGCGGTTGGCTTCACCCAGACTGGCCCGCGTCGCCAGTTCGCCCCACAGCGCCAGACCAATCAATACGAGGGCGAGCACCAGCGTTAGCAGACCGAACCAAGGGTGAATAAGAAACGCCACCAAGAGAAAGATCGGCAGCCACGGAGCATCCAGCAAGGCAATCAAGCCCTGCCCGGTGATCAACTGACGAAGGCTGGTCAGATCGCTGAGGACCTGCGCCGGATTGGCGTTGTGCTCTTGCAGGCTGCGAGCAAATGCGGCGTCGAACACACGCTCGCCCAGCGCCTCATCCAGACCCGCGCTCATGCGAATCATCACGTGGCTGCGCACCCACTCGATCATCCCGCTGAACATGAACAACGCCAGCGCGATCAGGGTCAGCATGACCAGAGTGGTTTCGTTCCGGCTGGTAAGCACACGATCGTAAACCTGCATCATGTACAGCGAAGGCACCAGCACTAGCAGGTTGATCACCCCACTGAACAGCGCCAACGACCAGAACACCCGGCGGTAGCAGAGCAAAGCGGCATCAATGTCATGACGCGGATCAAGCAGGAAGCGCATAGGGTATCGACCGAAAAGAAGAGTCAGTGTATTGATCGCAATCCATGCGCTCGGGTTTTAGCTGAAAGTAAAACCGGCAGCTCCTATCAAAAAACATAACAATCTGATTGAAATGAGGTTTCTGTAGGAGCGCGCTTGCCCGCGATCGCGTCAGTACAGTCGATATATCCATCAACTGACAGACCGAATCGCGGGCAAGCGCGCTCCTACAGGTCCTGTGTTTGCTGCGCGTCAGCGCGGTGCCATTGACACCAGCGTCGCCCCTGCAGATTCAATGTTCGCGGCGCCGCGTCAATGTCCCGGCAATCCGCAAGTGATTGACAGCACTTGGCCAGCTTAGTGCCTGTTTGGTGGGCTTTTTTCTGCGGGGATTTGGGATAAGTCGTGCAACACACTGATCGCGAACAGCAGGCCGAGGCAGCTTCAGCCAGGGACCTGCCGTTCACTGTGCGACTTACAGAAAGGTAAACACCGATTCGGCAGCCAGACGCGACTTAGGCAGCTTGGCGTTGAAGTCGGTTTCGCTGCGATAACCCAGGCTGACGATCACCAGGCTGGTGAAACCCTGAGCGCGCAGACCGAGCTCTTCGTCGAGTTTCTTGAAGTCAAAACCTTCCATTGGCGTGGCATCCAGCCCCAGCGAAGCCGCGCCCAGCAGCAAGGTGCCCAGTGCCAGGTAGGTTTGCTTTTCCATCCAGTGCTGCACGTCTTTCTGGTCATAGCGGTGCATATCGACATAGCCGCGACGGGTTTTGTCCTGACCCGCCCTGGCCTCGGCACTCTGAAAGCGACCGTCCAGATCCTCCTAATCCAGCACCGCGTGCAGGTGATCCTCGGTCATCTCGGTGCGGGTGCACAGCACAATGACGTGAGACGCGTTGAGGATCTTCGCCTCGTTATAGGCAAAACCATCCTGCGCACCTTTGGCGATGCGTGCTTTGCCCTGTTCGTCGGCGGCGACCACAAAATGCCAAGGCTGCGAATTCACCGACGACGGGCTAAGGCGCAGTTGGTCCAGCAGCGTATCGATACTGGCCTGAGGGATTTTTCGGGTCGCGTCGTAGGCCTTGGTGGTGTATCGGGTTTTGGCGAGGCTGGCGAGTTCCATGGTGTTCTCCGGTCAAAAATGCTTAGCGAGTCGGCGCTGGCGCTGCGTTGATTTTTACCCGCAACAGGCTGTAAGGCTTCTGGCGCAGGTCTTTACCCCCTTGGAAACCGGCCTGGCGATGCAACTGGTTGGCGGTGAAATACAGATAGCCATCCGGACCTATAGACAAGGTATCCGGCCACAACACCCGAGGATCGTGAACGATGGTTTGCCAAGTGCCATCCGCGAGTCGCTTGCGGATGCCGTTGTGCTCGTAATCAGTGGCGTATACCGCTCCGCTCGCGTCCGCTTCCAAGCCATCGGAAGCACCTTTTTCACCGAGATCCTGAACAGCTGCGTCCAGTGCCTTCTCGCTGACGCTTGTATCTCGCAACAGGCTGGTCGGTACGGAATACAGATGACGGCTCGACAGCGGACTGAAATACAAAGTCTGGCCATCTGGCGACAGTGCGATGCCATCGGAAGCAACCGCTGGGGCTTTCTTCTTGCCATCAGCGCCCGTGGCCATGACGGCCTGCCCTTCGACGACCGGAATGAACGACGGATCAACCGATGTCGACTTCGCACCGCTCAAACGCCGCGTCGCCTTACCAGTAGCGATGTCCATAACAATGATTGCTCCTGGCCCGCTCACAGAGGAGTCGGTGACATAGACCGTGCCTTCCTTGCCATGGCGAAAATCAAAACGCATGTCGTTGACGTAAGTGCTCGGCAAAATGACGTTGGCCGGGAAGACCAGCGCTTTCACCACCTTGTTACTCGCCAGATCGACCGCCACCAGCTTCGCGCCACCTGGCTTGGGAGCAGCAAAACCGGGAGCAGCCGTGTCGAGCAACCAGACGCGACCCTGCCCGTCAGCCACTACGCTTTGCACACTGATCAGGCCCTTGGCCGGGTCCTGGGGATCTTCCTTGTTGATCTGTGTGTTCGGCCAAGCCTGTACTTTACCGTCCCGAATTTCCGCGACCGTAAAAGGCACGTCATCGCCCCAACGCGGGAAGTTGACGAAAATACGGCCGGTTTCGCTCACGGTCACGCCCGTGGGCATGGCGTCGTGGAACGCGAAGACTTGCTGCAATTGGCCTATGGACTTGTCGGCCGGTGCGCTTGCTGAAAAATCGGTTGCCGGTGCCGCCAATGCGGTGTGAGCAGTCATGGCCACACCAAGCGCCAAGGCAGAAACAGCAAAAAAGGACTTCTTGAACACGAACATTCTCCCGACTGCCTGCTGGACGCAGGCAGCCACTGACATATTGATAAAAATCAGAAGCCTTCGAGGACGATCTTGCCTTTGGCCTTGCCGCTTTCTACAACGGCGTGAGCACGGCGCAGGTTAGCGGCGTTGATCGTGCCGAAGTGCTCGCCGAGGGTGGTTTTGAGCACGCCTTGATCAATCAGGTCGGCAACGCGATTCAACAGCTCATGCTGCTTGATCATGTCCGGAGTTTCGTAAAGGGAACGGGTGAACATCAGTTCCCAGTGCAACGACAGCGCCTTGCGCTTCATCGGCACCACGTCGAGGGTTTTCGGGTCGTCGATCAGGGCCAGTTTGCCTTGCGGGCGCAGCGCTTCGATCAATTGCGTGAAGTGGCTGTCAGTGTGGGTCAGGCTGGCGACATGAGTCACTGCGCCAACACCAATCTGCTCCAGTTGAGCCACCAACGGCTGGCTGTGATCGATGACATGATGCGCGCCGAGCTGCTTGATCCACGCTTGAGTTTCAGGGCGCGAAGCGGTGCCGATTACGGTCATTTTGGTCAGTTGACGGGCCAACTGGACGAGGATCGAACCGACGCCACCCGCCGCACCGATGATCAACAGACTTTCGCCCTCGCCACCGCCCTCTTCCACACCCAGGCGATCAAAGAGCAATTCCCAGGCCGTGATGGACGTCAGCGGCAAAGCGGCCGCGTGGGCGTTATCAATGGATTTGGGTTTGTGGCCGACAATGCGCTCATCCACCAGATGGAATTCGCTATAGCTGCCCGGGCGCACGATTGAACCGGCATAGAACACTTCATCGCCGGGCTGAAACAGTGTCACGTCACTGCCCACTTCACGCACTGTACCGACAGCGTCCCAACCGACCACCTTTGGCTCGGTCGGGCCTGAACCGGCGCGGATCTTGGTGTCCACCGGGTTGACCGAAACAGCGTGGACTTCCACCAGCAGGTCACGAGGGCCGGGGGTGGGTTTGGGCAGGTCCATGTCGAGCAGTGCATCTGGATCTTCAATCGGCAGACCGTGTTGGGTAAAGGCGATAGCTTTCATGGGAAATCCTTTGAAAGTGGGTTCAAAAACGTGGAGCCATACTCACCTTCTCTGCGACAAAGAAAAACCCCTAAAATGCGCCAACACTTTCACAGCTGGAGTGAAGATGATCCGCATTGATGACCTTGCCTTGTTCGTCCGCACGGCAGCGCTGGGCAGCTTCTCCAATGCAGCGCGGGAGGTCGATCTGCTGCCGGGGCAAGTGGCGGCGGCAATCAAACGCCTGGAACGCGAGCTGGATGTGCGTCTGTTCGCGCGCTCTACCCGCAGCCTGCGCCTGACCGTTGAGGGCGAGCAATATTTGCCCAATGCGCAAACCGTGCTCGATACGCTGAAAGAGGGTCGCGAAAAACTCCGCCGAGAAAGCGCCGAATTGCGCGGTGTGCTGCAAGTGGCCGCGCCTTCGGACCTGGGGCGTAACATGCTGCTGCCTTGGCTGTCCGGGTTTCGGCGCGAGCATCCCGGGCTGTCGATGCGACTGTTTTTATCCGATCAGGTGGCAGACATGTTCCGCGACCCGGTGGACGTTGCGATTCGCTACGGCGTGCTTGAAGACGCCCATTACATTGCCCTGCCGCTGGCATCGTGGAATCGACGGGTGCTGGTGGCTTCGCCTGACTATCTGCAAAAGCATGGACGGCCACAGACGCCGGATGACCTGTTGCGTCATGACTGCCTGCTCTACACCCTGGGCGGACGGAGTTATGACAAATGGCGAGTGGGCGCTCGGGTGATATCGGTGTCGGGGCCGCTGTTCTGTGATGACGCCGACGTGGCGCGGCGCTGGGCGGTATCGGGGGAAGGGATTACTTATAAGTCGTGGCTGGACGTCAGTGAAGATATCAAGGCCGGACGGCTGGAAATTTTGCTGCCGGACTATCCTGGTGAGCCCGTACCTTTGAATCTGGTATGCCCGCACCGCAAACAGTTTTCCCCGGCGATTCAGCAATTGCATTCGTTATTGAAGGGGAAATTTGCGGAACTGGAGCAGGAATTGCCTGGATTGATTTGAGGTAATAGAAATCAAAGCCGGACGCAGGACCTGTAGGAGTGAGCTTGCTCGCGATTCAGTTTTTTGGCCGACGAATATATCGTCTGAACTGACGCCATCGCGAGCAAGCTCACTCCTACAGGAACCTCATTTCAAATCAGATTGTTATCTGTTGGCTCCTACCGGGAATGCGTTTCAAAGCCATAATCATTGATGAGCACAGCTGAAAACTGGACCCACCCATGCAAAGAACCACCGAACGACTAATACTTCGACCACCCCGCCCCTATGACCTCGCTGCAATGTTCGCCATCTACAGCGATCCAGCCACCAACGTGTTCAATCCCAACGGCCCGATGAAAGAGCTGGCGCAGGCGCAGATATTTTTGAATGCCTGGATGCGTCACTGGCAGGAACAGGGTTATGGCTGGTGGGCGGTGGCGACTCGGGAAGCGCCGGATGAAATCATCGGTTTCGGCGGTGTGGCGTTGATGAAGTATCTAGACGTCGAGCGGGTCAACCTGGGGTATCGCTTCGGTGTACCGGCATGGGGCAAGGGTTATGCGACGGAGCTGGCCAGCGCGACGCTAGACTATGCGTTCAACGACCAGAAACTACCCAAGGTATACGGGCTGGTCAGGCCGACGCATCAGGCCTCGATTCGCGTGTTGGAAAAGATCGGCATGAACCGTGTTGATGTGCTGGACGATGTGCCGGGGCAAGCGCCCAGTCTGGTGTTTCTGGCGAACCGGAGCTGATGTCGTCGGCAAGCCCTGGAAGCTTGCCGACGACAGTCAAAGCATCAGTGCATCTTGCTGTGATCATGCATCGCGCCATGATCCGGTGCATTCAACGCTCGGGCCGTGGCTTCAACAGCGATCGACTGTTTGACGCCTTTGCCATCTTCGACGATCAGGGTCAGCGGGACTTTATCGCCCTCTTTCACCTGAGCCGTAAGGTTGATCAGCATGATGTGATAACTGCTCGGGTCCAGTACCACTGGCTGGCCTGCAGGCAAGGCAACCGAAGTCACTTCATGCATGCTCATCACATCGTCTTTCATGCTCGATTGATGAATCTGCACGAGTTTCGCCACGGGTGACTGAGCCTCCAGCAACTTGCTGTCGGCACTGGCCTTCAACGTCAGAAATGCACCCGTGGACGCCTGCCCCGGCACCGTTGCACGGACCCATGCGTCTTCAACAACCGTTTGCGCTGAAGCCTGAGCGACGAGGCCAAGCAGCGAGAGCCCCAGCAATGCTTGCTTGAGAAATGTTTTCGGGCGTTCAAGGTTCATCAGCAGACCTCCATGACAGTCAGCAGATCTTCTGTGCACTGTTGGGCAGAAAGGGAATGAGACAGGCCGAGGCGCAGCACGCCGCGGGTGTCGAAGACGTAACTGGTGGCGGTGTGGGACATGGTGTACGTGTCACCGCTCGGGATTTTCTCGTAGAACACGCCAAACTCTTTGGCCGTGGCGGCGGTTTCTTCGAGGGTGCCGTACAACGCCACAAAGCTCGGATCGAACGCTTTGACGTAAGCATCAAGCATTTGCGGCTTGTCGCGCTCCGGGTCCACGGTGATGAAGATCACCTGGAGCGTATCGCCATCCGGGCCCATCAACTTCTTGATCTGCGCCGCACGCGCCAGCGCTGTCGGGCAAACCGCCGGGCATTGGGTGAAGCCGAAAAACACCATAGGCATAGTGCCGCGAAAGCTCGACAGGGTTTTCACGTTGCCCTGCGGGTCCTTCAGTTTGAAGGTCCGGCCGAGAATTTTGTCGCTCAAATCCTTGCCGTACTTGAACGACAACTTGTTTGAATCACCGCAACCGGCAAGCGCGCCCAGACTCAGCACGCTCAAGCCGCCGATAAGCTGGCGGCGGGTCAGTAATGTGTTCATGTGTGGCCTCTTGAAAAACAACGGAGCAAACCAACTGCCCCGTCGTCAAATTCTGTGTGCTGCTAAAGCCGCGTAGGTTACCTGTGACATTTCCTACAGTCGCTGTAGTAATGTCAGAAAATGCTTCATGGCCTTTCTGCATGGCCCTGACTGCGCACAAAGGCGACAGACGGCGCGCGGTACGTGACGATGAGGTCGCAGATCACCAGCGCCAGCAGGCTCCAGCCCAACACCGGCAAGCAAATGCCAAGTCCCACTGCCGCGAGCAGCCATGCGGCTTTGGCAACAAGGCCTGACTGACGCCACGCATCCACAACGGTCGGCTGCCGCCCGAGGGTCGGCCTGCGGCGCCACCACATGAGGTAACCGATGATCACCATCATCACCAGTCCGCTGGCAAAAAACACCAGAATCAACTGATTGGCTAGCCCGAACAGCACGCCCATGTGCGCGTCGATGCCCCAGCGGGTGAGCTTGGCAGGCAACGTGTATTGGGAAAACTCAACCTGATCGACCACCTTCAGGGTGTTCGGATTGATTGAGACTGCATCGACCTGGGTCGGCCAGCTGCGATCAATCTCGGCGACTACCCAGGCTTTATCCGGCTTGCTCGACGGGCGGATTTCTACCTTGGCCGCTTCGATATTAGCGCTCCGCGCAGTCGCCATAACGCTGTCGAACAGTGCAGGATTCAGCACGCTGTTCGAGGCAGCAGGTGCCATGTGCATGTGATGTTCGGCGTGCTCGTCCATCGGTACGTTCATGTTCATTGCGCTGTCGGCCGGTTTCGTCAGCGTCGTCGCAACGCTGGGCGTTGACCAGCCGTAGTAAGCGCGCAGCACACCAATGTTCCCGCCCGCGTACTGCGACCAGGTCAAACCGGTCGCCGAGAAAAACAACAAGCCCAGCATCAACCACAGCCCGGCGCTGGCATGCCAGCTACGCAAACTGCTGCGTAGCGTCCTAGCACGTTTGCGGCGCACTGCCCACAACACAATCCCCCCCGCTGCTGCGACCCACAGCCAGGAAGCGGCCAGTTCGCTGTAGATGCGACCGACGTCACCCAACAACAGGCTGCGGTGAAACTGATCGATCCAGGTCCGCAGCGGCAATATTCCGCTGGTGCCGTAGACCTTCATGTCGCCGCGAATCTCTCCGCTGACCGGATCGACAAACAGCGCACGGTGCTCCGATTCGCCTAACCCCGGAACGTTGAACATCACGCGGGTGGTATCGCCCTGATTGGGCGCTGGACGAACGGCGGCGACCGTCGGCCCGGAACCGGCGGCCTCCTGAGCCAGACGCACCTGGGCTTCGAGACTCAAGGCCGGGCCTTGGGTTTCGGTGTGCAGGGCATGGGCGTAGAGGTGTTTTTCGATCTGCGGCGTCAGGGCATAAATAACCCCGCTGAGTGCCGCGACCAGAATGAACGGCCCGATAAACAGGCCGATGTAAAAGTGCAGCCGTTTCGTCAGCGCGACAAACGCACTCGACGACGACTGTGCAGGTAAAGCAGACATAGGGCTCACCAACGGCTAAACGCGCCCGACCGGGACGAATCCCGGCGAGGCAAAAAATCGATATTGGTTTTTAACGGCGAGTGGGTGCCGTCAGGGAGCCTGCGGGTTAAGCCCGGGGAAACACTGGCGCGACGTAAGGCCCGGCCAGAGCGTAGGGAAGATGAAACGAGGACTGCGGGTACGGATCAACCAGCTCAGGGCGACGAAGAAAATCATCGCCAGGGTCAACGTCCCGGCAAAAGAACAGTCGCCGAACAGCGATTGCAGGCTGCCCGGCGTCGCCATGGTTTTGCTGGCGCTGTCTATCGGCATCGACATGCCCATCGACATCTCGTGATGCGCATCGCTCATGGAAGCGCTGCCGTGATGCTCATGCTGGGAAGGCGCCGCTGCGGGCTCCCCGGAAAACGCCCCCATCATCTGGCCATGACTCATGGCGCAGGCGAGCCCATTGAACAGGATGAAGGCGTACAGCATCCAGGCAATGGGCGAGCGATGGGTTCGGAAGAAATTCATGGCGGGTAATTTAGCATTTCAGCCGGGGGCAGGACAGGACGCAGGTCAATGGTTGATCGCAATCTCGTTGGAGCGAGGCTTGCCCGCGAATGGGACGACGCGGTGTTGCGGGAGGTCTGCGTTATCGTTCTTCGCGGGCAAGCCTCGCTCCAACCAGGGTTTGGTCGCCCCAATGACATCACCGAATAGAAAGTGATCTGCACGAGCACTCGCTGAACCAGCGTCAAATCGCCAAGGCGTGTGAGCAAATCTTTACTAGAAAGCTCATGACTGATAACGATTTGTATTTGCTGTCGTATTCACACCTTGTTAGGATCGCGTCATCTTGCGCTCCAAGTAAGTCCGGCACTGTCTTGAACTTTTGTTTCAAAACATCGTGTCAGGCGATAACGCGCGCTTATTAATCTCGACTTTCGTAAGGATTACAGAATGTCACGTCCCGCCTTATCTGCCTTGACCATCGCACTGGCGCTTGGTTTTTCCGCCAACGCTTTCGCGGCGCCGGTTCGTCTGGATATTCCGGCTCAACCCTTGGCAGCCTCCCTTGCCCAATTGGGTAAGGCCAGCGGCATGACCGTGACATTCGACCCACAGCAGGTCGCGGGCAAACAAGCGCCAACAGTGAGCGGCAACCTGGAACCCGCCCAGGCTCTGCAGCGTTTGCTGGTCGGCAGCGGCCTGACCGCTAGCGTCGAAGGCAATTCGGCACGCGTGATCCAGCCACAGCCAACACAAGGCGCGATTGCGCTGGACGGCGTGAACATCAATGCTGATTACGGCCTTGCGGGCGTGGCAACTACTGAAGGCACTAACTCGTACACCACGGGTTCAATGAGCACCGCGACCAAGTTGCCGTTGTCGATTCGTGAAACGCCGCAGTCGGTGAGTGTTATCACGCGTCAGCGGATTGAAGATCAGGGCATGAACGATGTGAACGACGTCGTTAAATATGCGCCTGGTGTGACGTTGCGCAAGTTCGGTCAGGACCGTCAGCAGTTTCTGGCTCGTGGTTTTACGATTGATAACCTGATGTATGACGGGTTGCCGACCATCCTCAGCACCTTCACTCAGGACACATTGGCTGAAGCGGATCTTGCCCTCTACGACCGCGTGGAAGTCGTGCGCGGTGCTACAGGCCTGATGACGGGTTCTGGCAGCCCGTCCGCAACCCTGAACCTTGTACGCAAACGCCCGACAGCAACACCACAAGTAAGCATCACTACTAGCGCTGGCAGCTGGGACCGCTACCGTACCGAAGTCGATGCATCCAACAAGCTCAACGATTCCGGCACAGTCCGAGGTCGCGTTGTAGCTGCATATCAAGACGAAAAGAGCTTTGTCGACGAACGCAACAAACAGCGCCAGACCTTCTACGGCATCCTTGAGGCCGACCTGAACGATGCGACCACCTGGACCATTGGTGCGTCGAAACAAAAAGATGACGCGACTTCAGATTGGGGCAGCCTGCCCTCAGGCCGTAATGGCGAGAATCTTGGGTTCTCGCGTTCGACGTTCCTGAGTGGCGACTGGGCCTACTGGAATCGGGACAACGTCAGTGTATTCACTGACCTTACACATCGCTTTGACAACGGTTGGAACGCCAAGCTGGCAGCGTCCAAAATCTGGGCAGAATCAGACACCTTTTCCAACTACCTGTCGTTCCCTTTCCCGGATCCTGGCGTAGGATATGAACAGGGCGCTGGTCAATATGACACCAAAGACACACAAACCAATTTGGACGGTTCTTTCTCAGGCCCATTCACCCTGTTCGGGCGTGAACATGATCTGAGCGTTGGCGTCAGCCATCGTCAGGAAAAATTCGATCAGCGTGGTGGCTTTTGGGCTGGTTACGCAGTCGACCCCTTTAACATCAACCCAGGCACTGTGCCTAAGCCAACGGCAGATACACGAACTGCCTATGCGAGCAAAAACGTCGCAACTGAAAATGCGGCTTATGCAGTAGCCCGCTTTAACCCGATCGACCCACTGCATGTGATCGTCGGTAGCCGGTTGAGCTGGTATGACTACGACAACCAAAGCGGCACAGGCGACTACAAGGTCACTCAGGAGGTTACACCGTACGCGGGCGTCATCTACGACCTGAACGATACTTACTCGGTCTATGCCAGCTACACCGAAATTTTCAAGCCGCAGAGCGAACAGAACATTGCTGGCTCAGCATTGAAACCGATGACAGGCGAAAGCTATGAAATCGGTCTGAAGGGCGAATATTTCGATGGAGCGCTGAACGCGTCGGTGGCGTTGTTCGACATGACGCAGGAAAACCGTGCATATGCGATCACCCCTCAACCAGCCAGTTGCACTCAACAAAGTCGTACTTGTAACCAAGCGGCAGGCGAAGTTCGCAGTCGCGGGATCGATACGGAAATTAGCGGCGCGATTACCCCGAACTGGCAAGTCTCTGCAGCCTACACTTACCTGCTGAGCCAGTACGTAAAGGATGCGGACAACGAAGGCAGACGGTTTGGTCCAGATCAGCCAAAGCAACTGTTCAAAGCCGCGACCAGCTACAACCTGGAAGGTGACCTCAACAAATGGCGTGTCGGTGCTGACGTTCTTGCCCAGAGCGACACCTTTAACAGGGTGGGTACCGCCAACGGCCACGCCACTCAGGACGCTTACTCGGTCGTGGGCCTGATGGCAGGCTACAAATTCGACGAGCACTGGGACGGTCGAGTCAACTTCAACAACGTGTTCGATACCAAATACTGGCAGGGCATTCCGACTGGCTCGGGCAGCGGCGTTTATGGCGACCCACGTAATCTGATGTTCTCGGTGAAGTGGACGCTCTAATTCAGACAGACAACACATTCCGGTAGGAGACAACTTGTTGGCGAGGCGGTGTGTCAGGCACAACGCTTCGCGAACAAGTTCGCTCCTACCGATAATGCCTCTGCCTGTTGGAGCGCTTGTATCAAAGCTGCACTTCAACTGCTGCCTTATCAATCACCGACCACACCTCAACGATCTTCCCCTCTTTAAACCGGTAAAACACGTTTTCGCTGAACTGCACTTTCCGGCCATTGACCGGCAAGCCCATGAAATCCCCAATCGGGGTGCAGTCGAAGTCAAGGCGGGCGGCGATGTGTTCGGGGTCGGCGATTAAAAATCGTATGTTGAAATGCAGGTCCGGAATCTGCCGGTAGTCTCGTTCGAGCATTTCGCGGTAGCCGGTCAGGCCAACTCGCTGGTCGTTGTAAGTCACGTTTTCATCAACAAACTGGCCCAGCGCAGGCCAGTCCTGCTGATTCAGGCAGGCGATGTAACCTTGGTAGACGTCACGCAGGTCGCTGCTCATCAAACACCTCCGGCAATAAAAAAGCCCCGACCTGATGACTCAGACCGGGGCTTTTGGGTTCAAGCGTTTACATCAGGCAAGGTCAAAGCGATCAAGGTTCATCACTTTGGTCCAGGCCGCGACGAAATCGCTGACGAACTTCTCTTGCGCATCACCCGCGGCATACACCTCGGCCAGCGCACGCAACTGGGCGTGGGAGCCGAACACCAGATCGACGCGAGTGCCGGTCCATTTCACAGCACCGGTCTTGCGGTCACGGCCTTCGAACTCGTCCTTGGCGTCAGACACAGCGCGCCACTCGGTGCTCATGTCCAGCAGGTTGACGAAGAAGTCGTTGGTCAGGGTTTCCGGACGCTGAGTAAACACGCCATGTCGGGTTTGGCCGACGTTGGTGTTCAGCACGCGCAGGCCGCCGACCAGCACGGTCATTTCCGGCGCAGTCAGGTTCAGCAGTTGGGCCTTGTCGACCAGCAGCGCTTCAGCCGACGAACCAAAACGGCCCTTCTGGAAGTTACGGAAGCCATCAGCGACAGGCTCCAGGAAACCGAACGACTCGACATCCGTCTGCTCTTGCGAAGCGTCGGCACGCCCCGGCGCGAACGGAACGGTGACGGCATGACCGGCGTTTTTCGCTGCCTGCTCAACACCCGCAGAACCGGCCAGTACGATCAGGTCAGCGAGGGAGATTTTCTTGCCGCCTGCCTGCGCACCGTTGAACTCGCTCTGGATGCTTTCCAGTTTTGCCAGCACATGCGCCAGTTGCTCCGGCTGGTTGGCTTGCCAGAATTTCTGCGGCGCGAGACGCAGACGCCCGCCGTTGGCACCGCCGCGCTTGTCGGAGCCGCGGAAGCTGGACGCCGCCGCCCACGCAGTGGAAACCAGCTGCGAAACAGACAAGCCCGAAGCCAGGACTTTGGCTTTCAGTGCAGCCACGTCGTTTTCGTCGACCAACGCGTGATCGACGTCTGGAATAGGGTCTTGCCACAGCAGTTCTTCGGCCGGCATTTCCGGGCCGAGATAACGAGACAGCGGCCCCATGTCACGGTGGGTCAGCTTGAACCAGGCGCGAGCAAAGGCGTCGGTCAATTGGTCCGGATTGGCGAGGAAGCGACGGGAAATCACTTCGTAAGCCGGGTCAAAACGCAGCGCCAGGTCAGAGGTCAACATGGTCGGTGTGTGGCGCTTGGACGGATCATGGGCATCGGGAATCAGACCGGCACCAGCGCCGTCTTTTGGACGCCATTGATGGGCACCCGCCGGGCTTTTGAACAGTTCCCACTCGAAACCGAAAAGGTTTTCGAGGTAGTTGTTGCTCCACTGGGTCGGCGTGGTGGTCCAGGTCACTTCCAGACCGCTGGTAATGGTGTCGCCACCCTTACCGCTACCGAACGTGCTCTTCCAGCCCAGACCTTGCTGCTCGATGTCTGCCGCTTCGGGCTCAGCGCCAACGTTGTCAGCCGGGCCAGCGCCGTGGGTTTTACCGAAGGCGTGACCGCCCGCGATCAGGGCCACGGTTTCTTCGTCGTTCATCGCCATGCGGCCGAAGGTTTCGCGGATATCTTTGGCCGAGGCCACCGGGTCCGGGTTGCCTTCAGGCCCCTCCGGGTTCACATAGATCAGACCCATTTGCACGGCGGCCAACGGGTTTTCCAGGTCACGGCCTGGCGCGTCGTTGCGGCTTTCTTCTGTACCGTGCTTGCCTGCATCGGCCACCAGCACGCCTTCGCCTTCAGGCTGTGCTTCCTTGCCGTAGCGCGTGTCGCCGCCCAGCCAGGTTTTCTCAGAGCCCCAGTAAACCGCTTCTTCCGGCTCCCAGACGTCAGCACGCCCACCGGAGAAACCGAACGGTTTGAAGCCCATGGTCTCCAGCGCGACGTTACCGGTGAGGATGATGAGGTCGGCCCAGGAAATCTTGCGGCCGTACTTTTGCTTGATCGGCCAGATCAGGCGGCGCGCTTTGTCGAGGCTGACGTTGTCCGGCCAGCTGTTGAGCGGCGCAAAGCGTTGTTGCCCCGCGCCCGCACCGCCACGACCGTCAGCGGTACGGTAGGTCCCGGCACTGTGCCAGGCCATACGGATGAACAGCGGGCCGTAGTGACCAAAGTCGGCTGGCCACCAGTCCTGCGAGTCAGTCATCAGCGCACGAAGGTCTTGCTTTACCGCTTCCAGATCAAGGCTTTTGAAGGCAGCGGCATAGTCGAAGTTTTCGCCCATCGGGTCGGACAGCGATGAGTGCTGATGCAGGATCTTCAGATTAAGCTGGTTCGGCCACCAGTCGCGGTTGGTCGTACCGCCACCTGCAGCAGCGTGATTAAAGGGGCATTTCGATTCAGTCGACATGTTTTATTTACCTTTGGTCGAGTTCATGCGCTGCCTGGCCCGTTCCGGACTTCAAGCGGCGATGTGGTTCATCACGGCACAACTTGCATGGCCAGCGCGGGATCAGCACCTCGCTGTCGCCACACGGAAACTTAAATAAAACGGCAACTGGCTCACCAGCGCCAGAACAAGCCTAGACGCCCTTTGAGAAGAGAGCTAATAAGCTAAGTCTTGGGTGTCGATAGACATACTCTGTCAATCGATAGATAAAACTTGAAGGTATGGGCTTTTTTGAGCGTTTCTCTGTGGGAGATTCTATTTTGGCCTGCTCGCTCTATGGCCGATGGCATTCTCTGCTGGAGCGTTGCTTGGCCCCGAATCAGTCGATGAGGTATTCAAGTGCACCGCGTCATCGTTCTTCGCGAGCAAGCTCGGCTCCTACAGTTGATCGCTAAGTCTGTGGGAGCATTTCAATTCGCTGGCTAACTTGCACCCTGCGGAAAGCGCAGCGGGTCAGAAAAACTGGCCAGCAGATGGTCGTAAATCAGGCGAACGCGCGGAGCGACGGGGCCGCGTTGAGGGCGATAGACGAACAGCTCCCATGGCGGGGGCGCGATCTGCGGCATGACTTCCACCAGCCTGCCCTCTCGCAAATGGGGCTCGGCCAGATAGCGGGGCATTTGCGCGTAAGTCAGCCCGGCCAGAACAATTTCCAGCTCAGCTTCGGGGTCGTCACAGGTGAAGGCGGCCGATTGCGGCAGAAACGTCTGGCCATCGGCGAACACCCACGGCCATGGTCGTCCGGTTTTACGGTCGATCAGCACGGATAACGGGCGCTGCTTGAGTTCATCCAACGAGGATGGCCGCCCGGTGGAAGCCACCAGTTGCGGCGTGGCCACTACATGAAACGGAACGGTACCGGCTGCTCTGGCGATATAGCGGCGGTCGCGGATGTAGCCAACCCGGATGCCGATATCAACCTGAGCTTCAACGGCATCGGTCACTTCATCGTCGAAGCGCACGTCGATGCGCAGCTCCGGATGTTTGCTCATCAGGGGTTTGAGGAATTCCAGCAGGAACAATCGGCCGATGGCGTATGGCGCGGTGATACCGACCCGACCGGCCAGACCATCGTTCTCAACGCCGGTGTAACGGGCAAAGAGTTGATCAAAGCCGCTCAGGGTTTCCCGTGCCTGCCGTGCCAGGTCTTCGCCGAACGCAGTGATATGGATCTGCCGGGTGCTGCGGTGAAAGAGCATTTCGCCGAGGGTGTTTTCCAGTTCCTTGATGGCTCGGGTCACGCTCTGCGGCGATGTGCCCAGACGGCTCGCGGCTTCGCGGAAGGTGCCCGATTCAGCTGCGGCACAGAAGATTCTCAGCATTTCGACGCGGTTGAGCATGGGAACTCCTGCATACGCATTGTCCTGTAGGACCGGCTTTAGCCGGGAGAGGGCCAATACAAACGATGAAATTGTGCGACCTGAAACACAGCCCTCCCGGCTAAAGCCGGTCCTACGGGTCGATCCTTGACAAGGACAGGGCATCAGAATAATTCCATTTTCTGGAATTCCTTAATCCTATCTCTTCCATTTATCGACAGGAAGAAGACGCCCACAATTGATTTCGAAAGCAGTTATCCCTCTCGAAACCAACTCAAGGGTATTCAGATCATGAGCAATAACATCGAAGGCAAAGTCGTCGTCATTACCGGTGCAAGCAGCGGTCTGGGTGAAGCCACCGCGCGTCATCTTGGCGGTTTAGGGGCGAAGGTTGTATTGGGCGCTCGTCGCAAGGCGAACCTGGACACGCTGGTCAGTGAAATCACCGCAGCAGGTGGCAACGCCGTTGCCTATCAGACAGACGTGACCCGCAAAGAAGAGGTGGATGCGTTGATCAAAGGCGCGATCGATACTTTTGGTCGTGTAGACGTGCTGATCAACAACGCAGGTGCCATGGCGATTGCACCGATGTCGGAAGGCAAGACCGATGAATGGGATCGCATGATCGACATCAACATCAAAGGCCTGCTCTACGGCATCGCCGCCACCCTGCCAGTATTTCAGCAACAGAACAGCGGCCACTTCATCAATATCGCTTCGGTGGCGGGCATCAAGGTCTTCAGCCCGGGCGGCACGGTGTACAGCGGCACCAAGTATGCCGTGCGAGCGATTTCCGAAGGGCTTCGTCATGAAGTCGGCGGCAGCATTCGCACCACCACCATCGAGCCAGGTGCAGTGGACTCGGAACTGAAACTGGGCAGCTCGCACCAGGCCAGCGCTGAAGCGGTGGGCGAGTTCTACAAACAGGCTATCCCCGCCAGCTCCGTGGCCCGCGCTATTGCCTTTGCGATTGAGCAACCAGCGGATGTGGACATCAACGAAATCGTGCTGCGCCCGACCTCGCAGGATTTTTGATTACTCGATTGTAGAGCCACGACAAAATCTGTAGGAGTGAGCTTGCTCGCGATAGCGTCCTGTCATTCGACCGGCAACTGACAGGCAGAACGCTATCGCGAGCAAGCTCACTCCTACAGGGAATTGCATTTCAATTCGGTTGAATGCGCCTCAAACAAGCTTATTCACCGTTTTACCCGCCACTTTCCTCAGCGAACTCTGCTCTTTCATCGCCGCGATTTCCCGCGCTGCCTGTGCCTGATCAAACGAACCATCCCATTTGGCAATCGCGATGGTGCCGATGCCATTACCGATCAGGTTGGTCACCGCCCGCGCTTCGTTGAGGAAGCGGTCGACACCCAGCAACAATACCAGGCCCACCAGCGGGATATCGCCAATGACCGACAGCGTTGCGGCCAGGGTGACAAAGCCTGCACCCGCAACGCCCGCCGAACCTTTCGATGTCAGCAACAACACGCCTAGCACCACCAGTTGATCCATTAAGGTCAGCGGCGTGTTGGTTGCCTGCGCCACAAAGATCGCCGCCATGGTCAGGTAGATACAGGTGCCATCGGAGTTGAAGGTGTAGCCCGTTGGCAAGACCATACCCACCACCGACTTTTTGCAGCCCAGTTTTTCCAGCTTGACCATCATGCGTGGCAACACGGCTTCGGTTGAGCAGGTCCCGAGGGTGACGAGGATTTCATCTTTGAAGTAGCGCAGGAACTGCAACAGCGGCAAGCCCGACCAGCGCGCCACACTGCCCAGTACTACAACGATGAAGAACAGCGTCGTGACATATAGGGCGATGATCAACTGCCCCAACGACATCAGTGTGCCGATGCCGTACTTGCCGATGGTGAATGCCATGCCTGCGCCCGCACCCAGAGGGGCGAGTTTCATGACCATCGCGACAATGCGAAACAGGGTTTGCAGCAAAAGGTCGATGACGTTGACCAGCGGCTTGCCGGTTTCCCCCAACTGCACCAGCGCTACGCCCATCAGGACCGAGACCAGAATCACCTGCAACATCGCGCCTTTGGCGAAGGCATCGAACAGCGTGGTAGGTATGATGCCCATGAAGAACTCGATCACCCCGCCCTGCGCCGCAGCTGCCTGGGTGTAGCCATTGACCGCGCTGGCATTGAGGCTGTTGACGTCGATGTTCATGCCGACGCCGGGCTTGAGCACATTGACCACGACAAGGCCGATAACCAGCGCCAACGTCGATAACACCTCAAAGTAGATCAGCGCCTTGCCGCCAATACGGCCGACCTCCTTGATGCTGCCCATCTTGGCGATGCCGACCACCACGGTGCCGAAAATGATCGGCGCCAGCAGCATCTTGATCAGTTTGATGAAGCCATCGGCGAGGGGTTGCAGCTTTGCGCCGATGTCAGGAAGGAAGAAACCAATCGCACCGCCAATAACGATACCGATCAGCACCTGGACATACAGCTGGCCGTACCAGCGTGTAGGTGTGTCGTTCATGAGAACCTCGATCTTGTTGTTGTATGAGGAATTTCATCAATCCGGGCCTCTGTCAGAGCTGCCGAAGGCTGCAAATCGCGGTGTGCCAGACACAACCTTTTCGCAGCCTTCGGCAGCTCCTACAGGGGTAAGGGTTAATTCACTATCAAGCCCCCTCACCCAGCTCGCGCATCACGGCGTACAGCGCAGACTTGGCTTCGAAACCGACACCCGGGATGTCCGGCAAGCCGACGTAGCTGTTCTCGACTTTGATGCCGTCGGCGAAACCACCAAATGGCTGAAATACGTCGGGATAGGACTCGTTGCCGCCCAGGTGCAGGCCTGCTGCAAGGTTCAGCGACATCTGGTGGCCGCCATGGGGGACGACGCGGCGCGATGACCAGCCCAGTTCGTTCATGACGTCGAGGGTGCGCAGGTATTCCACCAGCCCGTAAGACAGCGCGCAGTCGAACTGCACAAAGTCGCGATCAGGGCGCATGCCGCCATGGCGCAGCAGGTTGCGGGCGTCCTGATGGGAGAACAGGTTTTCCCCGGTCGCCATGGGCAGGTCATAGTGGTTGGCCAGTTCAGCCTGGAGCGCGTAATCCAGCGGATCGCCCGCCTCTTCGTACCAGAACAGGTTGTAGGGTTTGATGGCCTCGGCATAGGCAATCGAGGTTTTCAGGTCGAAGCGACCGTTGGCGTCCACGGCCAGACGACGGCCATCGCCCACCACTTCCAGCACGGCTTCGATTCGGCGAATGTCTTCGTCCAGCGGCACGGCACCGATTTTCATCTTCACCACGTCGTAGCCGCGGTCCAGATAACTCTGCATTTCGGCCTTGAGCTTGGTCTGGTCCTTGCCCGGATAGTAATAACCGCCCGCCGCATAGACCCAGACCTTGTCATCGGCAACTCCGTCGCGATACCGATCAGCCAACACGCGATACAGCGGCTTGCCTTCAATCTTCGCAACCGCGTCCCACACCGCCATGTCGATGGTGCCGACTGCCACCGAACGCTCGCCGTGGCCGCCTGGCTTTTCGTTGGTCATCAGGGTTTTCCAGATGGCGAACGGGTCGAGGTTGTTGCGCTCGTGGTCGATCAGGCTCTCGGGGTCCGCTTCGGCGACACGTGCCAGAAACCGGTCCCGCATCAGCGCGCCCTGGCCGTAACGCCCGTTGGAGTTGAAGCCATAACCGATGACCGGTTTGCCATCGCGAATTACGTCGGTGATGACGGCAACAACCGAGCAGGTCATTTTTGAAAAGTCGATGTAGGCGTTGGCAATAGGCGATGCGATAGAAACGGTTTTCTCGCGAATGTCCACGATGCGCATGGGATGAGTCCTCTCTGATTATTAGGTTGTTGCCGATGCCAGAGAACTCTAGGGCTAGCGGTCCAGGCGCAGCCAATGCTTATAATCGAGCACCTCATGCACAGGTGGCATCGCTCATGGAACTCGCTTGGCTGGAAGACTTTGTTGCACTGGCAGAACTGGAAAACTTCTCTCGTGCGGCTGACTCACGCCATGTCACCCAACCGGCGTTCAGCCGCCGGATCAAGTCGCTGGAAAACTGGATGGGCGTTGAGTTGTTCGAACGCACCACCCATGGTGCGACCCTGACCGACGTCGGCAGGCAGATGCTCGGTAACGCGCAGGACATGACCCGCCGCCTGCACCAAATGCGTCTGGATGCGCGCGAGTTGGCAGGCAAACAGCTGCGCACGCTGTATTTCGCGGCGACTCATTCACTGTCGTTCACGTTTTTTCCCGGCTGGATCCGGAGCATTGAGCGTGAAGCGCCCATCGAAGGCGTACGCCTGCATTCGGACAACATGCGCTCCTGCGAGCAAATGCTGCTGAATGGCGAGGTGCAGTTCCTGCTTTGCCACCATCACCCGGACGTTCCGCCACGATTTGCCAGTGAGCAGTTTCTGGGTAAAGCGGTAGGCCTTGATGTGCTCCTGCCCCTGCGCGCACCGGGTCAGCGCAGCGGGGAACCCAATCAACCGCTGGATTATCTGGGCTACACCGCAGATTCAGGGCTGGGCAGGATCATCAACTGGCGTCTCAATCGTTCGCAGCCCGAGCAGCCCCTGCAAACCCTGTTCAGTTCCCACCTGGCGGCGGTGCTGCTGTCGATGGTGCAGGAAGGCAAAGGCATGGCGTGGTTGCCGCGCACGTTGGCTGAGTCTGAAATGAGCCAGAACCGGTTGGTTCGGGCCCTGGAAGAAACCTGGGACATCCAAGTGGAAATCCGCCTGTTCCGCGCCCGCACTCCTCTGAGTGATTTCGCCGAGGCGTTCTGGAATGGGTTGGGGTAGCGCCGGATCCTACGATTTATCGGGGTAAATGGGGACCAACTGTGGGAGATTCTATGGTTGTGATCAAGCCATAACCCACCCTTTGGGTTGATATTCGCTCTGATTTTTCATCAGGGCGAACGCCACCCGAGCGAGTTTGCGAGCGAGCATCACAAGTACCTGTGTGGTTGCTTTTCCGCGGCTGCGATGATGGTCGTAAAACTCTTTCCAGGCACTCGATCGGCTGGCCGACATTGCTGCGTTGTGCAGCAATCGGCGAATCTCCGAGCAGCCTCGTTTGGTTAGGAACCTACGGCCATTTTTTTGGCCAGAATCGGTCACTCTCAGATCCATGCCCAAAAAAGCAATGTAGGAGTCGCCGCTCTTGAAGTCGCCTCGGTTGTAAGCCATGACCAGAGCTGTCGCGGTCAGGAAGCCGATACCTTCAACAGCTTGGCAACGGGCCACTTGCTCCAGCAGGCCGGCTTCGCGCAAGGCATCTTTGAGCTTTGCCTTGACCAGCAGGTCCAGCCGTTCGATTGACTTGAGGAAGGCTGCAAATGACGCCTTCAAGCTGGTGTCATTTGCCCAGCTCTGGGTCAGGCTGGTTTTGGCTTGAATCAGTGAAGCCCTGCGTCGCAGAAGGCTTTGCAGCTTTCCGTAGACTGCTGGGGGCGGCGTCCAGGGGCGAAGATTTTCGCCTTCGTTTTTCAGAAATCGGGCAAGAAGACGGGCATCAGATGCGTCTGTTTTACTACGGCCACCGACACCTTTACGGTAATTACTGAGTTGAAAACCATCGATGATGTAGACGTCGAAACCAGACTCGTAAGCCAGCTCGACCAGATCGACGTGATAAACATTTGTCGCTTCAACAGCAATGGCGGTGGTCCTCGGTAACGTTTAAGCCAGCGTTTTATGGCAGGCTTTTCGTTGGTTATCGAGGTGAGCAGATCCGGATCTGCCTGGTAGGTAACGAGCTCAACTTTGGCGACATCCACGCCTACGATTGACTTCGAAACACGCATTGCCATGAGCATTTCTCCACGCTAAGGTTTGACGACTTGTTGGGGGTTCACCCAGAGGCGCAGGCTTGTTTCTATCGTCGCTTGAACGAAGCATTCTTTATCGGCGCTTTTGGTGGAAGGGGTGGGGCGAGGTCTCCCACGGTCTGTACTGTTGCAGCAGTCAGATGCGAACTGTTCGTCCCACCACCCCTTCAAGTCTAACCATACAAGCGAATTCATTCGCGAAGAGGCCAGTACAGCCGATATATTTTTATTGCCTGGCCTATCGCATTCGCGAATGAATTCGCTCCCACCGGTTCGCTGTGGCCAAGAGCATGAATTCGCACCCAGAGATTTGGTTTGCCTGAATTCACGCTAAAAACCCTTCCGAAGATTGACGTTAAGATCAAGCTCATGATGGCCCCGTGGGAGCGAATTCATTCGCGAAGAGGCCAGTACAGCCGATATGTTTTTATTGCCTGGCCTATCGCATTCGCGAATGAATTCGCTCCCACCGGTTTGCTGTGGCCAAGAGCATGAATTCGCACCCAGAGATTTGGCTTACCTGACTTCACGCTAAAAACCCTTCCGAAGATTGACGTTAAGATCAAGCTCATGATGGCCCTGTGGGAGCGAATTCATTCGCGAAGAGGCCAGTACAGCCGATATATTTTTATTGCCTGCCTATCGCATTCGCGAATGAATTCGCTCCCACACGATTTGCGCACGACTCAAGTCAACCGCGATCCAGTGGGACTGGCTTTAGCCGGTCCCACCTCAGTTCCTGATCAACTGAGGTACTATCGACGGCTCTTTGTTGCCTGGGTGCATTTGCCGGATGTCTTCAACTGATTCCCTTCCCGCCGTTCTTGCCGGTCCGATTTTGCGTCGCCTTGAGCCTCGGCGTCTGGTGATGTGGCTGGTGGGTTCACGGCCGTTGACGTTGACGCTGCGCTTGCCAGACCGTGATTACCCGTTGAATGAACAGCAATGTCAGGTCGTTGCGGTAGGCCGCAGTGCGTTCATTCACTTGATCGACGTGCCACTGGATGACGCCCTGCCCTGCGATATCGCCATTACCTACGATGTATTGATCGACGGCCAGCAAGGCATCGCTGAATGGGCACCGCATTTGCTGTACCCCGACCGATCCCTGCCGGATTTCGTACTGCGCAGCACCATCGAACAACTGCTCCATGGCTCCTGCCGCAAACCCCATCACGCTTCAGACGAAGGCCTGCTGTGCGCCGACCGGCTGCTGGCGGCCAACCCGGATGCCGAACATCGACCTGCGCTGTTGATGATGAGCGGCGATCAGATCTACGCCGATGATGTGGCCGGGCCAATGCTGCGCGCCATCCATGCGTTGATCGAGCGTCTGGGCCTGTTCCACGAGCGTCTCGAAGGTGCGATCGTCGACGACAGCGCCGAGCTCTATAACCATCCGGCCAGCTACTACAACCGCGCCGACCTGTTACCGGCGCTGAAGAGTAACGACACCCTGCGCGAACGTTTTTTCGGTGGCGCGCGCAAACCGATTTTCACCAGCAGCACGGCCGACAACCATCTTGTGACGTTCTCCGAAGTGCTCGCCATGTACCTGCTGGTCTGGTCGCCAGTGCCGTGGACGTTGATCAACCCGACGCCTCCGGTTTTCGAAGCCGGTGAACAGCCTCGCTATGAGCAGGAACAACAACGTATCGACGCTTTTGTTGACGGTTTGGGGGGCGTTGCGCGGGTTTTCGCGCATTTATCCTGCCTGATGATCTTCGACGATCATGACGTAACGGACGACTGGAACCTCTCGGCAAAATGGGAAGAGACCGCCTACGGCCACCCGTTTTCCAAGCGCATCATCGGCAATGCGCTGCTGGCCTATTTGCTGTGCCAGGGCTGGGGCAATAATCCGGATGCCTTCCCTGATTTGCTGGAGCAGACACAGCACCTGGTCAAGCAAGCGCCTGATGCAAACGGTTATCTGCAGAGCGAAACCCTGGATACGTTGATCACCCGGCTGCTGAAGTTTCAGCAATGGCATTACGTGCTGCCTACCTCGCCCGCGCTGGTGGTGCTCGACACCCGGACCCGGCGCTGGCGCAGCGAATTCAACCTGCATCAGCCTTCTGGCCTGCTGGATTGGGAAGCGCTCAGTGAACTGCAACAGGATTTGCTCGATCACCCGTCGGCGATCATCGTTTCACCCGCGCCGGTGTTCGGCGTGAAGCTGATTGAAACCGTGCAAAAGGTGTTCAGTTGGTGCGGTCACCCTCTGTTGGTCGATGCCGAAAACTGGATGGCGCATCGAGGCGCAGCGCAGGTCATCCTGAATATCTTTCGTCACTCACGCACGCCAGGCAATTACGTGATCCTTTCGGGGGACGTGCATTACTCGTTCGTCTATAAAATCCTGATTCGCCACCGGACCGCCAACCCGCATATCTGGCAGGTCACCAGCAGCGGCCTGAAAAATGAATTCCCGCAAAGCCTGCTGGACTGGTTCGACCGCCTGAACCGCTGGCTGTATTCCCCCCGCTCGCCACTGAACTGGTTTACCAAGCGACGCCTGATGCGCGTAGTACCGCGCATCCCCGAACACAGCAAAGCCGGTGAGCGGCTGTGGAATTCGGCGGGTGTGGGCCAGGTGTTTTTCGATGCCGAAGGCCGGCCGACCGAGATTTATCAGCTCAACGCCAACGGGCGTGAACCGACACGATTCATCGAGCCTGACGCTAACGCTTAGTCGCTGAAGGTTTTGATCAACGCGTCACGACCTTTGCTCGTGACGTTCAAGGCCCGGGAGTCTAGCTGCCGGGTGACCCAGCCACGCTTGAGCATTAGCTCCAGGATAGCGGCACCCAGCGCGCCCCCGATGTGCGGCGAGCGTTCGCTCCAGTCCATGCACGGATAAGCCAGCCGTCTGCGCTGGCCGCGCATGGCATCAACATCGACGCCCAGTTTGAGCAGTCGCTCGACGCCCTTTTCGGTGAGGGTGTAATCCTTGCCCTGCGCCTCGATCCAGTTGGCTTTCAGTAAGACATCATGAAGCCTGACCGCGACCTCGCCTGCGCAGTGGTCGTAACAGGTTCGCGCGTGACGCAGTGCTGCAGGCGTGCTGGGCTGGAAAGGTGTCGCGGGTTGGCCTGTGATCGACAGCAAGGATTCCAGTGCTCGCGCCACTCTGCTGTTGGCCAATCGGTAATAGCGATGTCGCCCCTGTACCAGTTGCTCGACCAGCCCGTGCTCGCGCAGACGCGAAAAGTGATTGCTGGCCATGGAGGCTTTCACGTCGGCTACCGCAGCCAGTTCGGTGGCAGTACGCGCCCGACCGTCGAGCAGGCTGCACAACATGCGCGAGCGAGCCGGATCAGCAATGGCACCCGCGACTTCGGCGAGCGAAACCTCTGCGCATTCGACATCCATAGTTCAGCCATCCCTGAAGCATCGTTTTAGGCGCTCATCATACTGAGGTTCACAGCACATTTAGGGATTGAGTCATGAAGCAACCGGGTTTCTTTGGCAGCAAAGTCGTGGCTGCCACGTTTGTAATGGCTGTGTTTGGCTGGGGTATTGGATTCTACGGACCACCGATTTTTCTCTATGCCGTGTTGCAGCGCACGGACTGGTCGGTGTCACTGTGCTCGGCAGCAGTGACGTTGCACTTTCTGGCAGGCACGTTGGTGATCGTCAACCTGCCGCGTTTGTATAAACGTTTTGGTCTGGCTCGCGTCACGCTGGCGGGCTCCATCGTCCTGGCGTTTGGCGTGTACGGTTGGGCAGTGGCGGATCAGCCTTATCAGCTGTTTATTGCGGCGCTGCTCAGCGGTTTGGGGTGGGTGACCATGGGCGCGGCAGCGGTCAATGCGGCCATCGCACCCTGGTTTGTCAGCAAGCGCCCCGCCGCGTTGGCCATGGCTTACAACGGCGCGAGTATTGGCGGGGTGATTTTTTCATCGGCGTGGGTTTACCTGATCAGTCAGCTTGGCTTTGGTCAGGCAGCGCTGTGGGTGGGAGGCCTGTCGATCAGCGTTATTGCGCTGCTGGCGTTCAATGTCTTCGCCTTGCGCCCGGAACACCTGGGGCAATACGCCGACGGTGCTGACCAGCCGCCTGCCGAGGCAATCAACCCGGCTGTGTCACCCTCGGGTTCGCTGTGGCGCAATCGGCAATTTTTGACCCTGGCAGCGGGCATGTCGCTGGGCCTGTTTGCTCAGATCGGATTGATTACGCATTTGTTTCTAGTGCTTGTTCAACATCTGACTGAGCAGCAAGCGGGCTTGGCGATGGGTTTGGCAACGGCCAGTGCCATTGCTGGCCGGACGCTGGTCGGCTGGTTCATGCCCGCACAAGTAAACCGACGCAATGTGGCGTGCCTGAGTTATGGCGTTCAATTGCTGGGCTGCACCGTAATGCTCGGCGTTGACCAGGCTCCAGGGCTGGTCTGGCTGGGTGTGATCCTGTTTGGCGCAGGCATCGGCAACGCGACTTCGCTGCCGCCACTGATTGCTCAAGCGGAATTCCCACGCCAGCACACCCAACGCGTCGTGGCATTGATCGTCGCGACAGCGCAAGGCTGTTATGCCTTTGCTCCGGCGATTTTCGGGGTGGTGAAGTCGTTGAGTGGTGAGGCGAATAGCGGGGTATTGATATTTACCTTGGCGGCGGTGATTCAAGGGCTGGCAATAGTGGCTTTACTGGTGGGGAAGGTCGGGCCGATCAAGCAATCACACTAGCTTGAATTGGAATGCTATCCCTGTGGGAGTCGCCCCGGTGTCCCTGACACCACGCGGTCGCGCAGCAAACACGGACCCTGTAGGAGCGCGCTTGCCCGCGATTCGGTCTGTCAGTCGATGAATATATTGCCTGTGCTGACGCGATCGCGGGCAAGCGCGCTCCTACAGATGAAAAAGTACTCAAAATCAAATAGTTGTAGTTTGTTTGATAGGAGCGAGGCTTGGTCTGGGCGGCATTCCGACGATAAGGCTGGACGCGATCTAAAGTGAACCGCGTCCAGCCTTATCGCGGGCAAGCCTCGCTCCCACATAGGACGCATTTCCACCCAAGAATCTCATCATTCATTCAATCGATAGTCACCATCAAAATTCGCAAGTTCTGCTTTTTTCGGCAAAGGAGGAGGATAGCCACATGCCGAACCGCCTGTGAGGAATACGCGATGAGAGTTTCTACCCTGCTGACGCTTGTCGCCGTATTGACCGGCGGTGCTTTTGCTCCTGCCTTCGCCGCCGGGCAAGCGACTTGCCATTTACAACCGGTCGCAGACAGCAACACCGGCTTGCAGCATTCACAGTCGGTGGGTGTGCTATACAGCGAAAACACAATCAGCACCCTTCAATACCTTGAGCAATACCATTCAGTTGCTTTGAATGGCGCGAAGAACAACGACCTGGATTCAAGAATTCGCGAAGCCTTCGTCAATAGCTCCGATCCAAAACTGGCCATCGACTGGCTGAAAGGTTCGCTGCAGAAAGAATTCGCCTCGGTGACTGTCTACGACAACCTTGATGCGCTGATGCAGGCCAGACCTGACGTTGTAGTGATGCTCGACACTTACAACCGCCTGGTGACCCAGCGTAATACTCAGGTTGAAGCGCGGTTTGTCGCCAAATTCTATGACGCCAACCTGCAGTACATCGGCAAGGCCGAAGGTTATGGCGGCGAGGAAATGACTTCTGTGTGGGTGCATGACAAGGCTGCCGCTGAAATCGCCGCGCAGATTGATCAGCAACGTGTGCTGCAAGTGAATGCGTTGAAGCAGTTCGATGCTTCGCTGAAGGCGCTGGTGATTTCGGGGCAGGTTGCGGCTAATTGAGGAAATGGGCCCACACAGCTCGACAGACACACTCAAACCCTGTGGGAGCGAATTCATTCGCGAAGACGTCAGCAGCCTCAACATCTTCTTTGACTGACACTCTGCTTTCGCGAATGAATTCGCTCCCACAGGGTTTTGTGTACACCAGATTTATTGCAGGGACCCCGCCACCGCCCCGCGTATCGCATCCAGCAACATAGCAAACGCCGGATTGTCATTGTCCGAACGCCAGATCAGGTGCAGTTCGCTTTGCACGCCCTCCCCAAGATCGATGTCGCGAAACGTCACGCCCTTGAACACCACGCTTGCTGCACAGCGGGGCACCAGCGCCAGGCCCATGCCGGCGTTAACCAGTGCCAGAATCGTCAGCGACGACCCCAGCCATTGCACGTACTGCGGCGCCACCCGTGCCGAACGGAACATGCCGGTCAGCAATTCGTTGAACGGCGGATAAGCGGCGTGGGAATACATCAGAAACGGCTCGGCATCCAGATCCGACACTAACACCGTTTCAGCAGTAGCCAGCCGATGAGTACTGGGCACCGCCAACACAAACGGCTCACGCACCAGGCACTCGGTGGCAAACCCTGGCTGCAGCAAGGGTGAACGAACAATCCCCAGATCAATGCGCCGCGCCCGCATGGCTTCGTGCTGCTGATAGGTGTTCATTTCTTCAAGCGAGATTTTTACCTGCGGCTGTTTGAGCCGCGCTTCGGCAATCACCTTGGGCAGAAACTCATACACCGCGCTGCCGACGAAGCTGATGGTCACCGAACCGATATCCCCTTCAGCAAAGCGCTTGGCGGATGCGGCAGCTTGCTGGGCGCGTTCCAACAGGTTCTGCGCCTCCACGAAAAACGCCCGCCCTGCCGCCGTCAATGCCACGCTGCGAGTGCTGCGGGTAAACAGCGCCACTCCCAGATGATGCTCCAGCAACTGAATCTGCCGACTCAAGGGTGGCTGGGTCATATTCAGGCGTTCAGCGGCGCGGCGAAAGTTGAGTTCGGTGGCGACGGTGGTGAAACAACGCAGTTGGGCAAGCTCAAACATTGATTCATTCCAGGTATCAATCAAGTGCCAATCTAGATTAGACCGGAACAAAGACTGCGTCCATGATCGACTCGTCCCCAAAAAAATAATGATCGGGAGTCGCCTCAGTGAACACAGTCCAAAGTCCGACGGACGCCTCAGCGCTTGCCCGGGCAGCCGCCAAGGTCAAGCGCCACGTCCTGCCCCTCTTCGTCATCATGTTCATCGTCAATTACATTGACCGGGTGAACATCGGCTTCGTCCGTAGCCATCTGGAAACCGATCTGGGCATAGGCGCAGCCGCTTATGGTCTGGGTGCCGGGCTGTTCTTCGTTGGCTACGCGATTTTCGAAGTCCCTTCCAACATGCTGCTGCAACGTTACGGCGCTCGCGCATGGCTAACGCGGATCATGTTCACCTGGGGCGTGGCGGCAATGGCCATGGCTTTCGTGCAAGGTGAAACCAGTTTCTATGTGCTGCGTTTTATCCTAGGCGCGGCTGAAGCGGGCTTCTTCCCCGGCATCATTTATTACTTCACGCAGTGGTTGCCCGGCGCTGATCGCGGCAAGGCCATGGCGATCTTCCTCAGTGGCTCGGCCATCGCATCAGTCATTTCCGGGCCGGTATCGGGCGCGCTGCTCAATGTCAGCGGGCTGGGCATGCACGGCTGGCAGTGGATGTTCCTGATCGAAGGCTTCGCCTCGGTGGTGCTCTGCGCGTTTGTCTGGTTCTGGCTGCAGTCGCATCCCAGCGAAGCCAAATGGCTCAGCACTGAAGAAAAAGACGCGCTGATTGGCGCCATTGCTACGGAGCAGCGTGAACGCGAAGCCTCACAGACCATCAAGCCGTCGATGTTCAAACTGCTGGCCGACAAACAGATTGCGCTGTTCTGCTTCATCTACTTTTCCATCGCTCTGACCATCTACGGCGCCACGTTCTGGCTGCCGAGCATGATCAAGAAGATGGGCAACATGGGCGACTTCCAGGTCGGCCTGTTCAACTCGATCCCGTGGATCATTTCGATCATCGCCATGTACGGCTTCGCGGCCATGGCCAGCAAATGGAAATATCAGCAGGCGTGGGTCGCGGTGACATTGGTGATCGCCTCGTTCGGCATGTTCATGTCCACCACGGGCGGCCCGGTCTTCGCGTTCGTCGCCATCTGCTTCGCAGCAATTGGTTTCAAAGCGGCCTCGGCACTGTTCTGGCCAATCCCGCAAGGTTATCTGGATGCGCGAATCGCTGCGGCAGTCATCGCTCTGATCAACTCCATCGGCAACCTCGGCGGCTTCGTTGCGCCCACTGCGTTTGGCTTCCTTGAGCAAACCACCGGTTCCATCGAAGGCGGTTTGTATGGCCTGGCGATTACTTCACTGGTAGCTGCAGTGGTGATCTTCTTCGCCCGCACCAAGCCTCGCGGCGATGCGCCAAGTGTGTTGGGCGGCAAGCCGGAAGACGACGACACGAAAAAAAACATGAATAAGCCTCAAGCCCTGACATCGGGAGCAGCCTCTTGAAAATCAAACGCGTAACCGTCACCCCAATCGCCTTTCGCGACCCGCCCCTGCTCAACGCCAGCGGCATTCACGAGCCTTTTGCGCTGCGCTCGATCATTGAAGTTGAAAGCGATAACGGGCACATCGGTTTGGGCGAAAGCTACGGCGATGCTCCAGCGCTGGCGATCCAGCAGCAACTGCAGAGCCAGCTGATTGGCCTTGATCCGTTCAATCTCAACCAGCTACGCACTATTGTGCAGGCGACCGTGGCGGCCAATAAACCGGCGAGCATTGCCGGTGCCGAACTGGCCCCCGGCTCCCACGCCAGCAAAGCGGTAAGCAATGCCTATTCAGCTTTTGAAGTCGCGTTTCTGGATTTGCAGGCGCATTACCTGAACGTACCGCTGGTGGATCTGTTGGGTGGTGCCATTCGTGACGAGATCCCCTTCAGCGCCTACCTGTTCTTCAAGTATGCCCAGCATGTAGATTCACCCTACAAGCCGGACAACTGGGGCGAGGCGCTGAGCGAGGAGCAGATCGTTGCCCAGGCTCGGCGGATGATCGAGGAATACGGATTCAAGAGCATCAAGCTCAAAGCCGGCACCCTGCCACCTGAGCATGAAGTGTCCTGCATCAAGGCGCTGAAAAAGGCTTTCCCGGGCTATCCATTGCGCATCGACCCTAACGGCAACTGGTCGCTGGAAACGTCGATTCGCATGGCCGAATTGCTGGGCGACGATCTGCAGTATTACGAAGACCCAACGCCAGGTCTTGAGGGCATGTCCGAGCTGCACAAACGCACCGGTTTGCCGCTTGCTACCAACATGGTGGTGACGGATTTCGATGAGTTCCGCCGCAGCGTCGCGCTCAACAGTGTGCAGATTGTGCTTGCTGATCACCATTACTGGGGCGGCCTGCGTGACACGCAAGCGCTGGCAAAAATGTGCGACACCTTCGGGCTCGGGGTGTCGATGCACTCCAACTCGCATTTGGGCATCAGCTTGATGGCGATGGCGCATGTAGCGGCGTCAGTGCCGAATCTGGATTACGCCTGCGACACCCACTACCCGTGGCAGGAACCGGACGAGGAAGTGATCAAGGGCGGCAAGCTGCCGATTGTCGACGGCTGCGTGAAAATCACCCGCGCACCGGGACTGGGGCTGGAGCTGGACCGGGATCAACTGGGCAAGCTGCATGACCAATACCTGACTTGTGGCATCCGTCAGCGCGATGACGTGAAACAGATGCAACGTTACAAGCCGGACTGGAAGGCGGTTAAACCGCGGTTCTGATCAACCTGATTTACCAGACAAACCTTTAGCCCGGACACTCCCCCTGTGCCGGGCTTTTTTTGTTTTGATTCCGTAGGAGCGCGCTTGCCCGCGATTGCGGCTTGCCAGACAACGAACAGGTTGCTGAACTGACGCTATCGCGGGCAAGCGCGCTCCTACAGTTAAAGGTGAACATCACGCCAACGCAGGCGCAGCCGCTCTTACATCCCGACGCGCCAGCACCAGGTAGAACGCGCCGCCCAGGAAGCACCCGGTAAACCACGCGAAGTTGGCGATGGGTTTGAACCAGGGCACGAAGGTAAACAGCAGACCGATCAGGGTCGCGGCCAGCAAGGCTTTGATAGCGACCGGGTTGAAGCCATTGGTGTACCAGTAACGGCCAGTTGGGGTGTCGTCGAACAACGCATCCACATCAATCTGCTGCTTCTTGATGATGTAGAAGTCCACCAGCAGGATGCCGAACAACGGCCCGATGAAGGCTGCCAACACGTCCAGGGTGTAGTGGATCACTTCCGGGTTGTTGAACAGGTTCCACGGCGTGATAAAGATCGAGGCCACAGCCGCAATCATGCCGCCTGCACGCCAGCTGATTTTGCTTGGGGCGCAGTTGGCGAAGTCGAAGGCCGGGGACACGAAGTTGGCCACGATGTTGATGCCGATGGTTGCGGTCACGAAGGCAAAAGCGCCCAGCAATACGGCAACGGTGTTGTCGATACGCGCTACGGTGGCGATCGGGTCGTGGATCATTTCACCGAACACCGGCAAGGTGCCGGAGACGATCACCACCGTCACCAGCGAGAACGCCAGGAAATTCACCGGCAAGCCCCAGAAATTTCCGCGTTTGACGTCAGCCATGCTTCGGCAATAACGACTGAAATCACCGAAGTTCAGGGTAGGACCGGAGAAGTAAGACACCACCAGCGCGGTTGCCATGACCACCTGACCGAATGCTTCCCAACCGCTCAGGGATTTTTCCGACAGGGTAAAGCTGATGTTGCTCCAGCCTGCTTTCCAGACGATCCAGCCAGCAAGAATGAACATGACCGCGTAGACCACCGGCCCGGCCCAGTCGATGAAACGGCGAATCGAATCCATACCGCGCCAGAATACGATGGCCTGTAGCACCCACAGGGTCAAAAAGCCCATCCAGCCCAGATAAGACAAACCGGCGAATTGCACCTGAGCGAGACTTTCCATGGACGGGAAGAAGCGCAACACCACGATAACCAGCGCGCTGGACGCCAGGTAGGTTTGCACCCCATACCAGGCGACGGCGATCAAGCCGCGAATCACTGCTGGAATGTTGGCGCCGAAGACACCGAATGCTAATCGGCAAATGACTGGATAAGGCACGGCGGCTTGCTGACTCGGCTTGGCGAGCAGGTTGGCAATGACCTGAATGATGCAGATCCCGACCAGCAAAGCGATCAACACTTGCCAACTGGCCAGGCCCAGCGCAAACAGGCTGGCGGCGAAGACATAGCCACCCACGCTGTGCACGTCGCTCATCCAGAACGCGAAGATGTTGTACCAGGTCCACTTCTGTTTAACCGGGCCAAGATCTTCGTTGTACAAGCGAGGGCTGTAGCCCTTTGGAATTTCTGGATTCATCGCACGCACTCTCCTCTGATCGATGCCGCTCCGGAGACTGCATACGGAGGCTGGCTTTATTTGTATACGATCTGAAAGGCATGATGCATGCCAAACCATAGGAATTGGCTCGCAGGGCAGGCAGTAGAAGCCTTATGCGAAATTGATCGATATCAATGAAAGCCAGCAAATGCGCGATTAAAGTGCATAGATGCGCACTGGCAGTGCATACAATCAGTGTTGCGACACACCAAGTGAGTGATGGCAAACCGTACAGAGTTTGTATACGATCAGCCTCACATTCACCGGTTAAAGCGGCCCTATGAATCCTCTCTTCCTAGCCAGTCCTGCCATGAGCGATTCGACGTTGAGTCGCGACGAACAGATTTATCAGGACATTCTTGAAGCCATCGTCGAGCACCGACTGTTGCCGGGCACCCGCCTGCCGGAAGATGCCCTTGCTGAAGTGTTTGCCATCAGCCGCACCGGTATTCGCAAAGTCCTGCAAAGGCTTGCACTGGAGCGACTGGTGACCTTGCGCACCAATCGCGGCGCGGAGGTCGCTCAGCCGACCGCTAAAGAAGCTCAGGATGTATTCGCCGCCCGCCAGTTGATTGAGCCTGCGTTAATGTCTGCCGTTGCGGAGCAGATAGATGCCGCGCAATTGAAAACGCTGCGTACGTTGGTGGATCAAGAACACCAGGCCCAGCGCGAAGGTTTGCACAGCCGGGCCATTCAATTGTCTGCGCGCTTTCACGTGCAGTTGATCGCACTGGCCGACAATCAGGTGCTGACCGAACAGGTTGCCCAGTTGACCACTCGTTCGTCTCTGATCATCGCTGTTTACGGCTCACGGCACAGTGTTGGCTGCGACTGTGGCGATCACGAGGAATTGCTCGGGCTGCTCGAAGAAGGCAAAGGCGCTTCGGCTGCGCAATGGATGGGCAAACATCTGGCAAGCATCCGCGCCAGCTTGCAGGTCGATCAGGTGACGCCGGTCGAGCCGGACTTCAAAACCATTTTCAAGCGTTGATCCGCGAGTCGAGCCATAAATGAAAATCCAGGTCATCAATCCCAACACCAGCCAGAGCATGACCGCCAGTATCGGCCGCGCCGCTCGTGCAGTTGCGCGCCCCGGCACAGAGATCATCGCCTGCTGCCCCGAGTCTGGCCCGGAATCCATCGAAGGCCATTTTGACGAAGCCATCGCGGCCGTTGGTGTGCTCGAGGAAGTTCGCAAAGGGGTTGCTGCAGGATACGATGCGCACATCATCGCCTGCTTCGGTGATCCGGGTTTGTTGGCCGCACGAGAGCTGGCGCGAGGCCCGGTGATCGGCATTGCCGAAGCCGCCTTTCATGTTGCCAGCCTTATTTGCACACGTTTTGCCGTGGTCACAACGCTGACCCGCACTCGAATCATTGCCGAGCACCTGTTGCGCAATTACGGCATGACCGAGCATTGCACCTCGGTGCGCTGTGTCGATGTGCCGGTTCTGGAACTGGAAAGCATGGGTGAGCAAGCCTTGGCAGAACGCATTGCCGAACAGGCGATACAGGCCCGGGATAACGAAGGTGCGGGGGCAATTATTCTCGGTTGCGGTGGCATGGCGGACTTGCCGGGGCTAGTCAGCGAGATGACCGGCTTACCAGTGGTTGATGGCGTCGCCGCAGCCGTGAAACTCGCCGAGGCTTTGGGTGAACTTGGGCTCGCTACCAGCAAACATGGGGATCTGGCCTTTCCGCTGGCCAAACGCTTTACCGGACGCTTTGCGCATTTCGGTCGTTAATCAATCCTGCTCTCGTCAGACAAAATGCAAACTACCTGATTGAAATACATTTCCTGTAGGAGCTGCCGAAGGCTGCGAAGCATTTCTCCTGATACACCGCGATCGCAGCCTTCGGCAGCTCCTACAGTTCGAATGTTTGCTACAAGACAGCGCAATGTCAGGAACACGGGCACGGCTCCTGTCAAACCAAATGCAATTACCTGACCTGAAATACATTTCTGTAGGAGCTGCCGAAGGCTGCGAAGCATTTCTCCTGATACACCGCGATCGCAGCCTTCGGCAGCTCCTACAGTTCGAATGTTTGCTACAAGACAGCGCAATGTCAGGAACACGGGCACGGCTCCTGTCAAACCAAATGCAATTACCTGACCTGAAATACATTTCTGTAGGAGCTGCCGAAGGCTGCGAAGCATTTCTCCTGATACACCGCGATCGCAGCCTTCGGCAGCTCCTACGGGTCCAATCTTTGCTACTAGACAGCGCAGTGTCATAGACAAGGGGACGGTGCCTATCAAACACCAATAAAGATATATCGATAGACCGTATCGATATAAGAAATCCCTAAAAACGTCGTTATGCTGCCCGCCAGTTTTTTCTGACAGTCGCCCTTTTTTGTTGTGGGAAGTTGTAATGGATTTTGGTGGTTTGGGGTTGGTGGTCGCAGGTCTTGTAGTGGGCTTCATCGTTGGCATGACAGGCGTGGGCGGCGGTTCGCTGATGACGCCTATTCTGTTGTGGTTCGGGGTCAACCCCGCTACCGCCGTGGGTACCGATCTTTTGTATGCAGCCATCACCAAGTCTGGCGGTGTGTGGGTTCATAAAAGAAACGACAACATCGACTGGAAGATCACCGGCTGGCTGACCATGGGCAGCGTCCCGGCTGTGCTGCTGACGTTGTGGTTCCTCAGCTCTCTGCACGCCGCGCCCGATGCCATGAACGCTGTGATCAAGCAGGCCTTGGGCGTTGTTCTGTTGCTCACCGCCGCCGCGGTGTTCTTCAAGAAACGTCTACTGGCGTTCGCCCACAACCGCGCTGGTGGCAGCTATAACCCCAGCGGCAAGAGCCTGAATGCGCTGACGGTCTTCACTGGTCTGATTCTTGGCACCATGGTTGCCCTGACTTCAATTGGTGCTGGAGCGCTGGGCACCGTGGCGCTGTTCATTCTTTACCCCTTCCTCGCCACCCGCCGTCTGGTCGGCACCGAAATCGCCCATGCCGTGCCGCTGACGCTGGTTGCAGGTCTGGGTCATGCCGGGATGGGCAATATGGACTGGGGGATTCTGGGCTTCCTGCTGCTGGGTTCGCTGCCGGGGATTTATCTGGGCAGCCACCTTGCGGGCCGGGTGTCGGATGACATTCTGCGTCCGTGTCTGGCGATCATGCTGGCATTTATTGGGTACAAGTTGGTTTTCTGATTCACGACCTCTGTAGGAGCTGCCGCAGGCTGCGAATGGCGGTGTCAGGATAAATCCTTCGCAGCCTTCGGCAGCTCCTACAGAAAATGCATTTCAATCCATTCGCTTGCATGTTGTTTGATGAGATCTGCCGCAGGCTGCGAAAGCGATACACCTGACACACCACCATTCGCAGCTTCGGCAGCGCCTGGAACATCCGGCGTTTACGCGGACTCTGGCTACCAGCGATAACTCACCGATCCAATCACACTTCGCTCATCGCCGTACCGGCAGGTTGTGTTGCAGTACAGGTATTTGCGGTCCGCGAGGTTCTGAGCCTTGGCGGCCACCTCCCAGTGCCTGCCGATTTCATAGCTGACCAGTGCGTCAACCAAGGTGTAAGCGCCTATCTTGCCTTCATAGTCTGTCGGTGTAGTACGGGTCGTGCCGATGTAGCGAGCACCTGCAGCCACGCGCATTTGCGGGATACCGAATGCGCCCAGACGATAGCTCGCCCAGACGCTGGCGCTGTGATACGGAACGCCTTCGATACGCTTTCCGACGTTAGTCGCCGTCTGATCTTCGATGACATGCGAATCGGTATAGGCATAGCCCGCTGTCAGCGTCAGGTTGTCAGTGGCCTCTGTCTTGGCTTCCAGCTCAAGCCCCTTGGAGCGGGTTTTACCGTACTGCACGTAGGTCGCACTGGCAGCATCGTAGCTGAGGGCGTTGTCCTGGGTGAGCTGATACACCGCCGCACTGATCATTGTCTCGGTGCCTGGCGGCTGATAGCGCAGCCCCAACTCGTATTGCTCACCTTCAAGCGGCGCAAAGGCGTTGCCAAAAGCAGGGTTGCTGACACTGGCAGGCTGGAAGGACTGACTGTAGCTCACGTAAGGAGCCAGACCGTTTTCGGCGAGGTAGACCAGACCGATACGCCCGGTCGCCTTCTTGTCATTGCGTGACTGGCGGCTGTCATCAGCATGACTGGTTGTGCGGCTCTCGGCCCAGTCCTGTCGTCCACCCAGCAACAACACCCACTTTTCATCGAAGGTGATCTGGTCCTGCAGGTAAATACCTGACTGGGCACTGTGCAGATCCGAACCACTGTCTGCAGCGGTATTGGCGCCCACACCGGTGTAAACCGGGTTGGCCAGATTCAATGGTGGCGCGAACTGCGCCAGCGTGCCGCTGATGTGGCGATGCGAATCATAGGTCTTATGGTAGTAGTCGACGCCCGCGAGCAAGGTGTGCTTCCACGATCCGCTCTCGATGGTGTACTGCACATTATTGTCGGTCGTCCAGCCGGTCGAACGTTCGTCTCGCTCGCTGTAACGTCGAAGCAGATTAGAACCGACGATGGAGAACGGAATCATGTAATTCCAGTCTGTGTTCGCCTGAAAGTAACGCAGGCTGTGATTGACCTTCAGGTTCTCATTGAAATCGTGGCTGAACAGGTAACCCAGGGTATCCATACGGTTGTTGAAATGGTCGTAGCCCGGTTCACCGGTGAATTGATCACGGCCAATCTTGTACCCAGGCGTTGAACTGTAAGTCGTCATGCGATAGCTGGTGGGCGGGGCGAAGCCGGTATAGGTTTCCTGATGGCTGGCCAGCACTGTCAATGAAGTATCGTCGTTGGGACGCCAGGTGATGGCTGGTGCGATGTAACGCCGATCATCATCAACGTGGTCGACCTGAGTATCACTGTCGCGCCATAAGCCGGTCAGCCGGTAACTGAACTGGCCCTGATCGTCCAGCGGGCCACCCAGGTCGAAGGTGTACTGGCGTCGATCATGGTTGCCGAACTCCACGCCAACTTCGTGCAAAGGCGTATCCGTGGGGCGCTTGCTGACGGTATTGATCATGCCACCCGGCGAGAGTTGACCGTAAAGCACCGACGACGCACCTTTGAGCACTTCTACGCGCTCAAGGCCGTAAGCCTCGACGCTACCGTCATACGGGTTGGACTGCAGCTTCATGCCATCACGAAGAATGCCGCCGGTACCCGCGCCAACGTTGAAGCCGCGCAGCGTGTAATCATCGGCAGTGCGGCTGAAGCCGCTCGGCTGACTGGTAAAACCGGGGGTGTATTTGAGCGCGTCAGAGAGGTTATCGCTTTTGCGCTGATCCATTTCGGCGCGGGTCACCACCGACACTGATTGCGGCGTTTCCAGCAACGATGCATCGGTCTTGGTCCCCACACTGCTACGCTGGGCAACGTACCCCGCTGGCTCACCGTTGCTGCCATCTCCCGCAATAGCGGCGTTGATGCTGGTCGCTTCGAGCGTCATTCCCTGACTCGGCACCGGCTGCACGCTTAGCGCCCCACTGGCCGTGACCTGCAGACGCAGACCGCTCCCCTGCAATGCACGCTCCATTGCCGACGCAGCGCTCATTCTGCCGTTCACTGGTGCAGAAACCCGTTGGGCAACATCAGTGGGTATGAACAGAATCTGCCGCGAGCTTTGCTGACCGATTTGAATCAGGGTGTCAGTCAATGGCCCGGCAGACAAAGAGAAGTCATACAGTGTTTCAGCAGCCTGAACGCTTACCGAAGTGGCAATCGCCAGGCTCATGAACAACGGAGTAAAAAAAGATGGACGCATGAACAATGCTAAACCTCGCTGGCAAAACGGAGCGCACAATCTGGCGCCTTTACCTGTTCTGTGAAGTGAGGTGGCGATTTGTTAAGGGCTATCGGGATTTTATTTCCAGCGGGGCCGTTCAGACCCGATCAATCCGGGTCCATAGCCCCCAATAGTGATCAATGCGCAGCGGCAGGATATCTTTCAAGGCTGCCAGGGCCTGATCGCTGTTATCCAGATTGAAGACACCTGAGATACGCAAAGAAGCCGCAGCATCAGAAACCTGCAACACCCCACGCCGATAAGGACGCAGCGAGTCGATCACTTGTCCGAGGGATTGATCACTGACCTCCAGCAAACCACGCACCCAGGCACCGGGATCGGTTGGGCTGACCGGCAATGGATGTAAGCCCAGCGCATCCAGACGCGCGCCATGCCCGTTAGTCAGCGCTAGCGCCTGACGCTGCGACCGGAGCTGCGCAGTGCCGGTTTTCAACCAGAACTGCGCGTGATCCTGATACTGGCTCAGCAAACACCGACCGGAGGCCAACTGCGCGCTGCCGTCCTTGCAAACCAACTGGAACGGACGGTCTTGGGATTCGATGCTTGCCATCAGACTTCCGCGCAGCAAACGCACCGTGCGCATGCTCGCGGTGAAATTCACATCGATAGCACTTTCTGCGTTCAAGGTCAGGCTGGAGCCATCCGCCAGAACAAACGTCTGGCGCTGGGCGTTGGCAGTCGTAATATCTGCGGCCAGCCTGTCCAGCGGCATGCCCGGCCAGGTCACCAGCCGAGCGGCCAGCGCACAACCGCCAACGGCCAACGCACCGCGCAGCAAATGACGACGACTGGTCCCGGTAATCAAGACCTGACGGGCGCGGCTGCCGGACAAGTGCGAGAACGTCTGATCAAGCCGTGAACGCAGACCATTCCATGCCGCTACGTGGGATTGATCAGCCGCAAGCCAACGCTCAAACGCTTGACGTTCCCCTTCAGTGAACTGTCCTGAAGCCTGGCGAGCATGCCATTCGATGGCCTGTTCAAGGGCTACGGGCAGCTCGCTCATCGCTCAACCGCACAAATGGCTTTGAGGCCTTGCACAACGTATTGATGCACCCGCGGTGCGGAAACACCGAGTTCAGCGCCGATCCGGGCGTAGGTCCAACCGTCCAGCTGACTGTAAAGAAAAGCAGCTCTGGCCCTGGAAGAAAGGCCGTGAAGCAGCTGGTCCACCTCCAGCAAGGCTTCCATCACCAGATAACGCGCTTCGGGAGAGGGCTCGAACAGTTCGGGCTCGGCGGCCAGCGATTCGAGATAGGCACGCTCCAGATCACGCCGACGCCAACTAGCAAATATCAGCCTTTTGGCAATCGTCGTCAGTAAAGCTCTAGGCTCACGGATCACCTGCGTATCGGGCAACGCCACCACGTGGGCAAACGTTTCTGCGGCCATGTCCGCTGCGTCATGGCGACACCCCATTCGTGCACGTAGACGATCCAGCAGCCAGCCGTGATGCTCGCCAAACAGGCGAACAAGTAAGTCATTACGACGTTGCAGAACGTGAGACATCTCGATTGCCAATGAAAATCATTAACAAATGATGCAGGCTTGGATATCCATTGGCAATACGTTTGAATGGACAGTGGCCTGTATGACCCGCAGAACCCACACGCGTCACACCGTGATTACGACGACAAGCTTTCACCGTGGATCATTTCCACACTAAGCTTTTCCCGTATGAAGCGTTTTCTGGATGAGCTGATGCAGGAAGTCGGTGCACCGCAAACCTTTTGACGGGCGGATCATCGGAAATTTGACGCCAAATTCTGCGATGTCACAAAGACATCACATAACTGCCCTATAACCCAGTCTCCGATGCGTCTATCGACTGGGTTTGCCTGCCGTGAAAAAGTTAATACCTGCCATTTTCCGCCGACGTTCCGGGGCTACTTCCGGGGCTACTGCTGTCCTGCGCCGCTTCAGGATCACTCAGCGTCTGGTGATTTGTTTCGGGATCACTTCGCTGCTTACCGTAGGACTGGGCGCGTTCTGTCTGCTCCAGATGCAGGAGATTCGTAATCAGGGTGAGACCGTGGAAAGCGGCTCGCTGCCCAGCATCGCCATGGCGGATGCGCTGGCGATCACACTGATCAAAATGCGCAGCGAAAGCATCCGTCTGATCGCCAATGCTGACGACCCCGGCGCAGTGGTCACCAGCAAGATCAACGTCGAAACCCTGAAGAATGATGCCGAAAAAGGCTTCGCTGACTATCTGGCCCACGTCAAGGACAGCACTGAGCGAGATTCCCTTGTCGCGTTGCAGGATGCTTACAAAGCGTTCATCCCCGGCCTTTACGACGAGATCGCGCTGATTGAACAGCGCAAGATTGAAGACGCACGCATGCTTGCCAATACCATGCTGTCCTTGCAGGGCGACCTGATGGACATGCAGGTGCAACTGCTGCGCGAACTGAACAAGCAAAGCGCGGCAACTGCTGTCGAAAATGCCAGTGCCAGTTACGCCCAGACCCGGATCATCGCGCTCAGCGTTATCGCCGCCGTACTGACCCTGACCTTGCTGCTGGCCTGGCGCTTGAGCGTCAGCATCATTCGCCCGGTCCGTCAGGCGTTGAAGATTGCCAGCACCATCGCCAATGGTGACCTGAGCCCGCAGACGATCCCCGAAGGCAAGGACGAAACAGCTCAGTTGTTGACGATGCTCGGCCGGATGCGCGGCAATCTGCACACCACCATCGAGCAGATCTACGCGGCGGCCAACCAGCTTTCGCAGTCGGTGCAGGAAATGGGCAGCATCGCCGAATCCGGCGCGGAAAATCTGAAGCTGCAGAACAGCGAAATCGAGCAAGCAGCAGTCGCGGTCAACCAGATGAGTCAGGCGGCCATGGAAGTCGCCAGCAATGCCAGCAACACGGCAACCGAATCTCTGGCGTCGAACGAAGCGGCGGCCAACGGTAAAGCGCGCCTCGCCGACACCATTGGCTCGATCAAGGAACTGACCGGCAGTGTGCTAGATACTTCGCATCAGGCTGAAGGGCTTGCTGAGCGCACTTTGAGCATCAGCAAAATCCTTGATGTAATACGCGCGATTGCCAATCAGACCAACCTGCTGGCACTCAATGCCGCCATCGAAGCCGCTCGTGCGGGTGAGGCCGGACGCGGATTTGCCGTAGTAGCCGATGAAGTTCGCTCCCTGGCTCAACGCACCAGTGCGTCGACCACGGAAATCGAAGGGCTGATCAACAGCGTGCAGCAGAGCACTCAGGAAACAGCCCAGGCGCTGCGGCTCACGGCAACTCAAGCCAACGTAACCCTTGAACAGGCCGCCGCGACCGGCGAAGCGTTGACCGTGATCATCAGCTCAACCTCCACCATCAACGACCGCAACCTGCTGATCGCCAGCGCGGCTGAGCAACAGGCACAAGTAGCCGGTGAAGTGGACCGCAACCTCAGCAGTATTCGCGACTTGTCGGCTCAAAGCGCGTCCGGTGCGCATCAAACGACAGTCGCCAGTAATGCGCTTTCAGTGCTGGCGACCGATCTGAACGTCATGGTTCAGCGTTTCGTGCTCTGAACAAATCGGTAATGCATGCTCACGGTGGCAGGTAATAAATATTTACCGCGACCCATTTATTCGTAATGGCACATTGCTTCAATATTGAGGCGCCCCCAAACCTCGGGGCAGATTGCCAAAAAGGATATGAGCATGCTGAAAGCAGCTGTATGGACTGCAACACTCGCCACTCTGACGTTTGGTGCCATGGCTCAGGCCGATGTCAACGTCAAGCTGGGTAGCCGGGAGCGTGTCACCCAACTCTTCGCCTTCCCCAACAATTGCAACGTGATCTGTTATCGCAACTGGACGCTGGAACAGACGGTCGAGCACTACTTGACCCAGAGCGTGCAGCGCGACGGCTACACCGGCAAAGTCACCGTCACCAACGACAATGACGTGATCTACGCGCAGATCAGCGGTGTGCCGGACGGCTATGACAAGCCTCTTTCCCAACTGCTGGACGCAGGCGACCTGGCCTACAACGGCGCGCAAAAACTCCTGGCCTCCGGACCCGACAAATGGCAGTACAACTGGTATTTGTTCCTGCCGCTGGGCATGGCGCTGGAGAATCGCAAAAGCGTTGAACTGCTGCACTTCCCGCCAGATTATTCGCTGACCCAGGCTCAGGACTATCTGAAGTCCAACACCACCGACCGCTGGGCACAGTTGCTGACCTACAACGGCATCCCGACCGCGCAGACGCCGGGTTATCAGACCATCATCGATATCGCGCCGATTGCCGCGCCAGCCTCAGCGGGCAGTTCGCTGGAAGGTGTGTACAGCTATTTCCAGGATTACCAGACCACGATGGTCAAGCAGTTGAGCCAGAACGCTGCGGGTACGTCGCTGCCGATGGTTGCGTTTGGTGCGCCGGTGCGTAACTGGATCAAACAACAATACTCAGCCAGCGTGCCGGTGCTGGGTCTGGCGACGATCAGTCCGAATCCTGGGCAGAACGTGCCGGTGCTGGGCTCGAACCATCCAAGCTATATCTGGTACGCCGCTGACAAAGCCAACTATGGTGGCGATGAAGCCAAGGCAGATGCCGCCGGACTGGCGGTCATGGGGCAGGATTTGAGTGCAGCCTGCTGGCAGGCAGGAATGGGCCAGAAACCAGGCGCGGACCCGAAGGCGACATTGAGCAGTTGCACACAGAACTGGCAGGTGACCAACAAGGCCAAGACCTGTGTTCTGTTCTACACCGACGTGCGCAAGTTGACTCAGGCGCAAGCTGACGCCAAATGCACGAGCAGCACGGTATCCCGCTCGCTTAAACAGCTGCAGAAGCCGCTGACAGCGCCAGCGGTTCATCCGTATATGTAAATAATGCGCGGTGTCCCGGGTAACATTCTCTCGCGGATGAATCCGCTCCTACTGGCTGGTGCGGTCTCTGTGGGAGCGAATTCATTCGCGAAGGGCTCGGTAAACTCAATAGATATTCATTGACCTACTGCCGTCTTCGCGGATGAATCCGCTCCCACACAGACTGTGTGAAAACGTCGCGAGCGACGGCAAGACAAGGCAAAAACAGGCGAAAAAGCGGAGTCTAGGTGTTCTAAATGAGCATTTTTCGCCTGTTTTTAACGCAGTATTGCCGAGCGCAGTAGTTTTCACACAGTCTGCACAGGGTTTTGCATCCAACCGGACTACTTACTCCCCCAACGGACGCAAGCGGTACTGCGGCGGCAGTTGCTCAAAGCCGCTGATGGTCGCGTTCAGGCTTTTCCAGCGGCCGTCCTTGATGCCATAGATGCAACCATGGATCGAGAGGCTCTGCCCGCGATGCCAGGCGTTTTGCACAATGCTGGTATGGCCGACGTTCGCCACTTGCTGGATGACGTTCAGCTCGCACATGCGGTCAACGCGCTCTTCCTCGGTGGGCAACTTGGCAAGAGTATCGCGGTGCTCGTAATACAGATCGCGAATGGTGCGCAGCCAGCCATCGATCAGGCCCAACTGGCGATCCTGCATCGATGCACGGACACCGCCGCAACCATAGTGGCCGGTGACCAGGATGTGTTTGACCTTCAGCACGTCAACGGCGTACTGGATCACTGACAGGCAGTTGAGGTCGGTGTGTAGCACGACGTTTGCCACGTTGCGATGCACAAACAGATCACCCGGCAGCATGCCGACGATCTCGTTGGCAGGTACGCGGGCGTCCGAGCAACCTATCCACAGGAATTCCGGGGTCTGCTGGCGTGCCAGCTTGGCAAAAAACTCAGGATCTTCCTTGGTGATCGCATCTGCCCAACGTTCGTTGTTGTCGATCAGGTCTTGTAGCTCGTTCATGTGTCATGCCTCGAAGATGTGCCAGCTTATGACTGGGGCTCGACGATCCGGGTCACTAACTTCTGTTGTGCAGATTCGCGATCCGCTCGTGCAAGCAAAGTGAATCTTCAGAATAGGTGCCGGTCCACCTTTCAAGCCCCTTAATAACGAGGATTCGCCATGAATGATTCCCGCCGCCCTTACGGTGCAACTCAACCCGAACCGATTGACGATAACGAAGACCGCATGGGCTCCATGCGTGAGCTGAACTTCGACGACAAAGGCGACGATGCACGCATCGGCGACTTGATCCCGGAAGACGAACTCTCCCGTGAAATCCCTGAGCAGCGCGTGCGCGAAGCAGGCCTTACCGGCGCGTCGACTCCGGATCATCATCCGACTGACGACGATCTGGATCCAGAGATTCTGATCCGCGAAGACGGTGCCCGCTCCGCTGAAGAAGAAGGCGAAGACAACCCCGCCGATTTCGATCTGACAGTAGTCGATGAAGATGACATTGGTGGTGGTGATGGTCTGGATGAGGCTGAGCTGGGCCGACTGGATCCGCTGGATGGGAAGCCTGAGAAGCTTTTGTAAGTAGAATGCGTTCTGGACTTATGGGAAATCCCATATTGGCTTGCCAGCCGACATCCAGTGGGAGCGAATTTATTCGCGAAGAAGCGCGTACATCCGGACCTATGTATCGCCTGGAACACCGCCTTCCCGAATAAATTCGGTCCTACCGGGGAATGACTCTGGTCAGTAGTCTGGATTACTCAAACAACGTACAAGCCATGACCAGCGCATCTTCGCGGCCGCCAGCAACCGGGTAGTAATCCCGGCGGCGGCCGATTTCGTTGAAGCCGAAGCGCTCATAAAGGCGATAAGCCGCGCGGTTGCTGTCCCGCAGTTCGAGGAAGCATTCCCGTGCATTCAACTGGTAAGCACGTGACATCAAGTGCTCAAGCAGGCGCAAACCCAGACCGCGGCCCTGGCTTTCCGGTTTGACAGTGATATTGAGCAGATGAGCTTCGTCGATGATGACCTGCACGACGCCATGCCCGACCTGTTGGTTTCCTTCGAACATCAGCCAGATTTCGTAAGACTTGAGGCCATCCAGAAAAATGCCGCGAGTCCAGGGATGGCTGAAAGCTGCGTACTCAATCTTCAGTACAGCGTCCAGATCCGCCTCGGTCATCGGGCGGAAGGTTATTGCGTCACTCATCGATCGGTTTCCAGCGCGCCATCAGCCGACGCATGGCTTTCCAGACATCGGCCTTGCGTTGCGGCTCGTCCATCAATAATTCCAGACCCGGCAACGCCCAGGCAGAACCCAGGCCTTCAACCTCGAGTTCACTGTTATAAGCCTCGGCATTGGCTTCCCCGGCAAAGCGCACCGACGGCAGACCGACCAGCCAAAGGCATGTGCAAGGCGCTTCTTCCAGACGAGCCGAGACAAAACCCTGAACGAAATCACGTGCTGCTTCAGGCCCTTGATCAATCTGGCCACGACTCAGCAGCGGCCAGCGTACTGGCTCGCCAATGATCTGCGGGCTGTCCGGCAAACCGGCGGCGCGCAGCATGTCCTTGAGCAGCAGATAAGCCGGATCACGACTCTGGAACGCCTGGCCTGTGGGTAACTCCACCAGCACCATGCAGCGACCGGTACGCAGTAGCTGCAACGAAAAACGCGGCGGCGGCACAACAGCAGCCTTGACTGGCGCAGGAGTAGCCTCGTCTTCGGCGACCGCAGGCTTGCGGGTAGTGGCGGCCGCAGGTCTCGGCACTTCGATCTTTGGCCGTGCGACAGGTGCCGGACTTGCCGCAACGGCGCTCGCCACCTGATTGACCGCAGCTTCAGGCACCGCGATATCCGCCACCGGTTCAACCTGGGGCGCAAGCGGAGCCAGCAGCTCCGGACGTGACGGAGCCGCAAAAGGCAGTTCGGTGCGCGGCAGCCAATTGACCACCTGCATGGCGGTCAAATAAGCGCGGCGGCGGGACTCGTTGAGCAAAGGTCAGCCACCTGTGGATAAGTTAGGACGGCGATTCTACAACTCTTCGCCAATTCCCGCCGCAGTTGATCGCCCGGAGATGAAATTTGAGGCGTGCGATGCAGTACAATCGCCGCTTTTATTTACCAACAATCGGCCTACCAATGATCGAACCCAAGCGCGTCTTGCGCGCCCTTGCCGAACACTGGGCGCTTCTTGAGCCGCTGTGCGAACATTTCGACCAGGGCACTCTGAGCCTGAGCGAATTGCGCTTGCAACTGGCGGCACAGCAACTGGACAGCACCCCGCAGGACATCACCAACCTGCTGGATGTGTGGATTCGCCTGGATATCCTCGTTCCAGTGGCGAAAAGCCCTAACCGTTTTGAACTCAACGCGCAGATTCATGACTTCTTGTCGTACCTGCGTCGCGAGCACCGCTTGGGCCTGTGCCTGGAAATCGAAGCCTATCTGCGCCATCTGGAGCGTTTGGCGGGTTATATCCAGGACGCCTTTGATATCCGCGACGCCAATGACCTGGCCCGGCAACTGCGCCTGCTGGACATGCGCGTGCGCGACGTCCTGAAAAAGCTCGCCAATGACGAGCAGGCGCTGGTGGGTGTCGCCGATCGCGCCAAGACCAGTGATCGCCAGATCCCGCTGCGTCAGCGTTATGCAGAAGTGCTGGCCACCTGGGACGAATACGTCGAGCCGATGATTCAGTTGGTAAACGCTGACGGCGCTTTCGAACAAGGCGTGCGCAAGGTCGAGAACGTACTGCTGCGCTTGCTGACCGAACAGCAACGCCTGGGCCAGTTGGTCGACGACGACATGCTGCTGCGCACCCACGCGCGCATTCTTGAGATGCAGACCAGCGCTCAGTTGACGCTGCGTCATGCCCGCGAACTGCTGCTGCCGCTGCGTGAAGAAGCCCGCCGCCACAACGCAGTCACCCGTGGCGCAGCGTTGGCCCTTTCGGCGATTCGTCGTAAAGGCATCGATGCAGTGCCGCAAGCGGCGATGCCGATGTTCACCCGTCCGCAGAGCACCTTTCTGGGCAGCGCGAGCCAGGTCGAGGCCTACGTGTATGCGCTGGCCCGCTTTGAGCCGAAACCGGCGAAATTTCCCAAGGCCGGTGTTGGCAAACGCAAAGGTGATTCACCGCAGGCGCCCCGCACGGTCAAGGAAATGCTTGAGCGTTGCGAAGACGCCCTGCCGATGCCGGACCTGATGGTCTGGCTTTTGGAACAGGAGCCGAACGGCGCTACTGACGAATTGCTCTACTGGTTCTCGCGCCTGTCCCGCGAGAAACGCTTCACCCGCGAACGCCTTGAGCGTCGTGACTACTTTACCCAGGAGCATCAGGTCAGCCTGCGCTCCTTCGCCCTGCTCGCCAGCAGTGATGAGCAAACGGGGAACCCAGCCAATGCATCTTGATCTTTCCGAAATGTCGCAACTCGCGCCGATCTTCCGCGAGCTGTTCAAAGGTTTCCACATCAGCCGCCGCGACCCGGAGCTGTACGCGCAATTGTCCAACGCACAGGATCAATACCGGACGCTGTTCAAGGCGCTGGGGTTTGAACTGGTGTGCGACACCCGCGGCTTCTATTACTTCGTCCCGGATCAGGCCGCTGCGCAGGTCAACAAGACCGCGCAACGTCTGGCGCTGTTCACGTTCATTCTGGTTGAACACCTTGCCGACCAGGGTCGTGACCCGGTAGCCGTGCTGGACGGCGGCAGCCTTGGCCGTGATGAACTCCCGTCGATGCTGGAGAAGTATCGCGACCTGTTCTTGCAGGCCGAAGTGCAGACCCAGGACGAGCTGGAAGAGAAAATCATGCGCCGCATGACCCAGTTGGGTTTCGCTGCTGAAGAAACCGGCATCTACCGCTTCCTGCCGCCGATGCACCGCTTCCTCGACGTTTGTCTCTCGGTACAACAGGACCGCGATCTGGCCGCCAGCCTTCACAGCGTTCTGCCATTGCCAGTGCCGGTACTGATCGATGAAGACAGCGATGAAAAGCTACTGCAAACCGATGACCCACTGGACCTCGCCGAATTCGAAGACGTGGAAGAAACCGAAGAGCAGGCCCTGGCCCGCGCGATCGCTGACGAGCAACAGGAGATGGATGCATGAGCCAGGAACGCTACGGCATCCGCCGCTTTGCCCTGCTGAATACGGCCGGTTACAGCCTTGGGCTGTTCCCGCTGGAGCACCCGTTGTCGGTGTACGGGGCCAACAACCTCGGCAAGAGCGCCTCGATCAACGCACTGCAATTCCCTATTCTGGCGCGCATGTCGGACATGAGCTTCGGCAAGTACAGCCTGGAGCAGTCCCGCAAGTTCTACTTCGCGTCGGACACCAGTTACATCCTGGTTGAAGTTTCCCTGCCCCACGGCCCGCACGTCATTGGCGTGGTCGGGCGTGGCCCCGGTGGTGGCTTCGGTCACCAGTTCTTTGCCTATGCGGGCAAGCTGGATCTGGGCCATTACCAGAAGAACGACACCTGCCTGCGTCAGAAAGAGCTGTTCAGCAACCTGGAAAGCCAGGGCCTGAAAGCCTATGAACTCAAGCCCGACGAACTGCGTCGCTTGCTGGTGGGCGGTCACACGTCTATTCCGTTGGACCTGACGTTGATCCCGCTGCGCTCCACCAGTGAACAGAGCCTGAAGACATTCCGGGCGCTGTTCATCAACTTGCTGCACATGCGCGAAATCACCGCCGCCAAGCTCAAGCAGCTGTTCCTTGATGCTTTTGAACACAGCCTGCGTTCCGGCAGCGTGGATTACATCGCCGCGTGTGAAGAAGCCTTCCGCGACGTGCGACGCATGGAGCAGGACTACAACTCGCTGGTCAAAGCGGGTCCATTGGTCGAAGCGCTGGCGGCAGGTGTCGCTCAGCGTGATCTGTTGCGAGGCAAGCTGCATCGCCTGTCGCCGCTTCTGGATTCGTTGCTCGGCACCTGGATGGATTACTCCACCGCACGTAAGGAAGAGCTGGTTATCCAGGCCGAGCACTACCGCAGCCAACAGGATGAACTGCAGAACGATCAGCGCGGTGGCACTCAGGAGCTAATGCGTCTGGAGCGGGAAATCAGCAGTATCCAGCGCTGGATCGGCGAACTGGCGGTCCTCAAGAATCGCTTCGCGCTGGTTGACGACGCCAAAGTGCTGGAGCAACAGTTGCTGGCCGCCAAGGATGCTCACGATGAACTGGCCGGTGCCTTGGCACAATCACGTCAGTTCAGCGCCGAAGATCTGGACGAACGTCTGCGCGATCTGGAAAAACGCCTGAAGTCAGTGAAGCAACAACTTGATCACGCGGACAACAACAGCTATGCCCGTCTGCGTGAAGAGTTCTCGCAGCCGGATGTAGAGCGCTTGATGCGCCTGTTCAACAGCGCCCTGTTCAGCTTGCCACTGGGTGAGCAAGGCATTGCGCTGGATGATGGCGACGCTTGGGTCAAATCTCTCGAAGCCATCCTTGATAGCTTCAAAGGCGACCAGTTCCAGGTGCCGGGCCTGTCGATCAACCTGACCAACATCGAGCCGCCTGCCCTGCAAGCCCTGGCCGACCGTGCCGCATTGCGTGATCAGAAAGAACGTCTCGAAAAAGAACTGAAACAGCTCAAGACGCAGCAGGCCGTCGCTTCCGACCGCGCGGCCAGCAAAACCCAAACAGAAGCCTTGTATCAGCAGGTGCTGGACGCACAGAAAGCGCTGGAAGACTTCCGTCGCTGCCAGACCCTGAGCGCTGAAGAGTCCGAAAAGCACGAGCAACTGGCACAGATGGAAGCTGCGCAGGATGAACTGAAGCGCTCCAGCGACGCGTTCACCGAGCGCGTCCAGCAACTGTCCGCCAAGCTGCAACTGGTCGCGCGCCAGATTGGCGATCTGGAGTCCAAGCAACGCACGCTGGATGACGCATTGCGTCGTCGTCAATTGCTGCCTGCCGATCTGCCGTTTGGTACGCCTTACATGGATCCGGTGGATGACTCACTGGATAACCTCTTGCCACTGCTCAACGATTATCAGGACAGCTGGCAAGGTCTGCTGCGCAGCGATGGTCAGATCGAAGCGCTGTATGCCCAGGTGCGCCTGAAAGGTGTCGCGAAGTTCGACAGCGAAGAAGACGTCGAGCGTCGTCTGCAACTGCTGATCAATGCTTACGCACACCGCACCGACGAAGCGCTGACGCTGGGCAAGGCTCGCCGCGCAGCCGTGACCGACATTGCGCGCACGTTGCGTAATATCCGTAGCGACTACGACAGCCTTGAACACCAACTAGCCCTGTTCAACCGTGAGATCAACAAGCGTCAGGTTTCCAACCTGGCCAGCTTCCGTATCGTGCTCGCTCCCAACAAGGAAGCGCTCAAGCACATTGACCAGATTATCCATAGCGCTGGCCAGTACGAAGAAGGCGAAACGCTGTCGGTGTTCGACCTGAGCCAAAGCGCTGAGCAGGACAACAAGAACGAAGAGGCCAAGGAGTATCTGGCGCGTCTGGTGGCGGCAAACCATAACCAGCTGGGCTTGAAAGACCTGTTCGAACTGGCGTTCGAGATCACCAAGGTCAACGGCCAGCCGGTGATCCATACCGACATCGACGGCGCGGCTTCAAACGGCACCACGATGACCATCAAAGCGCTGACCAACATGTACCTGTTGCTGCACCTGATGGACCGCGATCAAGCCGGCCGTGTGCGCCTGCCTTACTATCTGGACGAAGCAGCAGACATCGACGAGAAGAACCAGGCAGCGCTGCTGGAGACGAGTCTGCAACTGGGCTTTGTACCGATTCTGGCGAGTGTGAAGCCGCAAGTATCGGCGCACGTGGCAATCGACCTGGAAGGCGGCAGCGGGCCTAACGGCATCTACATTGATGAGGCGGACTGGAAGTACATCCGTCGCCGTGATGAGGTGAAGGCGACTGTTTCTGAAGTCGCTGAGGAAGCGGCTGAATAAGCTGAGTCCGCATGAACAAAAAAGGCCGCATGAGAATGCGGCCTTTTTTGTGGGCGTTATTTTTGTGGGCTTGGTGCGGCGTTCGTTAAATCTTGAACTGACCCACCATCTGATTCAGCTCAACGGCCAACCGCGACAGCTCTTGACTGGCAGCATTGGTCTGATGAGCGCCGTCGGCAGACTGCAGCGACAGATCACGGATGTTGACCAGGTTACGATCCACTTCGCGGGACACTTGCGCCTGCTCTTCTGCAGCACTGGCGATAACCAGGTTACGGTCGGAGATTTCACCCACGCTGCGGGTGATTTCCTCAAGAGCATCACCGGCGCTGCGAGCCACCTCCAGAGTGCTTTGAGCGCGGCTACTGCTGTTCTGCATAGAAGCTACGGCCTTGCTGCTACCTTGCTGGATGCCGCTGACCATCACTTCAATTTCTTGCGTGGACTGCTGAGTGCGATGGGCAAGCGCCCGGACTTCGTCAGCCACAACAGCAAAACCGCGCCCGGCTTCCCCGGCACGCGCAGCCTCAATGGCGGCGTTAAGGGCCAGCAGGTTGGTCTGCTCAGCGATGGCGCGAATCACGTCGAGAACCTTACCGATATCTTGAGTCTGGTCAGCCAGACTGCGGATCTGCTCGGAAGTGACTTCGACGTCAGTAGTCATTTGCTGAATGGCAGTGACCGTTTCCTGCACGCGCTGACGACCTTGCATGGCCGAGGTGCTGGATTGCTGCGAAGCAGTCGACGTGTTCACTGCGTTGCTGGCCACTTCCTCGACGGCAGCCGTCATCTCGTTGACGGCAGTAGCGGCTTGTTCGATTTCGTTATTTTGCTGCTGCAAGGATCGCGAACCTTCCTCGGTCACCGCATTGAGCTCTTCAGCGGCTGAAGCAACCTGAGTGGCCGAGCCGGAAATACGCTGCAGGGTGTCTCGCAGATTCATCTGCATGGTTTGCAGCGCTTGCTGCAGGCGCGTGACTTCATCACGGCCATTTACTTGGGCGGTAGTGGTCAGATCACCGCGCGCCACGTCTTCCGCAGCCCTTACAGCCTCGCTGAGCGGACGAACGATGCTGCGGGTCAGAAGCACTGCCAACAGGACAGTCAGTACGGCAGTCAGAACCAGAACGGCAATGATGATGTTACGTGCGCTGATGTATTCACTCGCAGACTCTGCAACGGCAGCGTCTGCACCCTGACGATTAAGCTCCAGCAAACTTTCGACCAAAGGTGCCATTTGGTCTGAGTACTTCTTGAGCTCACCGCTGATCAAACCTGGAATCTCAGCATCACGTTTGGCCAGTGACGCTTGACGCAGTTTGTCCTGAGCGACCAGATAGTTAGCCAGTGCTTCTTTGAACTGCTGAAACTTGGTGCTCTCTTCCGGGCTACGAACCAAAGGCGCGTAAGCAGCGACGATGGTGTTGGCCTTCTTGGTCAACACCTCAAGGCGGGCTTCGGCTTTGTCGATGTCCGCCTGGGTGCGGTTGACCATGATCAGGTAAGACATGGTACGGAATCGCGAGGTGGTATCAGCTAACTCTCCCAGCAGCCGAGTGGACTTCAGCCAGCCTCCGCCGAGATCCGTCGTGTTTTTGTTGAGGCCGGACATTTTGTCGAGACTCATTACACCGAGGAACAGAACGAATAAAGCCATGAGGGAGAAACAGAGAGCGGCGCGAAGGGCAATTCCAAGATTACGCAGTGTCATGCGGGCTGAACTCACAGAATGAAGTTAGCAAGCTATCGGCTGCGATCCGGGAAGATGAAGGTGTATCTGTATGTTTCATTTAGCAGTGGCAGGAGCGAACTTGTTCGCGAGGGGGCGGTATATCCGCAGCTTATGTATCGCCTGACAGACAGCCTTCCCGAATGAATTCGGTCCTACCGAGGTTGGCGCATGGACGGTAGGAGCGAACTTGTTCGCGAAGGGGCGGTACATCCGCAGAATTTGTATCGCCTGACAGACAGCCTTCCCGAATGAATTCGGTCCTACCGAGCTTGGCGCATGGACGGTAGGAGCGAACTTGTTCGCGAAGGGGGCGGTACATCCGCAGCTTATGTATCGCCTGAAATATAGCCTTCCCGAATGAATTCGGTCCTACCGAGGTTGGCGCATGGACGGTAGGAGCGAACTTGTTCGCGAGGGGGCGGTACACCCGCAGCTTTTGTATCGCCTGACATATAGCCTTCCCGAATGAATTCGGTCCTACCCGGTAGCGAGTGGTGTGCCAGGTTCAACGCGTGGTTGTCCATCGCGGGCAAGCGCGCTCCTACGGCTAATCCTTTTTCTTCGCGCACAAACAAAACCCCTGAACGCGTAAGCGATCAGGGGTTTTGGAATTTAATCTTGACGATGACCTACTCTCACATGGGGAAACCCCACACTACCATCGGCGATACATCGTTTCACTACTGAGTTCGGGATGGGATCAGGTGGTTCCAATGCTCTATGGTCGTCAAGAAATTCGGTTGCCGGTGCGTTGGCCCTTGCGGGTTACGTGCCAGCGAATGGGTATGTGATAGTTCGGTAATGTGCGAACAAACTTTCGGTTCGTGTCGTCTTCACAGTCACCGCAATCTGGCTCTGCCTTCACTTATCAAGGCATGTCGCAGATTGCTTGGGTGTTATATGGTCAAGCCTCACGGGCAATTAGTATGGGTTAGCTCAACGCCTCACAGCGCTTACACACCCCACCTATCAACGTCGTAGTCTTCGACGGCCCTTCAGGGAACTCAAGGTTCCAGTGAGATCTCATCTTGAGGCAAGTTTCCCGCTTAGATGCTTTCAGCGGTTATCTTTTCCGAACATAGCTACCCGGCAATGCCACTGGCGTGACAACCGGAACACCAGAGGTTCGTCCACTCCGGTCCTCTCGTACTAGGAGCAGCCCCTCTCAAATCTCAAACGTCCACGGCAGATAGGGACCGAACTGTCTCACGACGTTCTAAACCCAGCTCGCGTACCACTTTAAATGGCGAACAGCCATACCCTTGGGACCGGCTTCAGCCCCAGGATGTGATGAGCCGACATCGAGGTGCCAAACACCGCCGTCGATATGAACTCTTGGGCGGTATCAGCCTGTTATCCCCGGAGTACCTTTTATCCGTTGAGCGATGGCCCTTCCATACAGAACCACCGGATCACTAAGACCTACTTTCGTACCTGCTCGACGTGTCTGTCTCGCAGTCAAGCGCGCTTTTGCCTTTATACTCTACGACCGATTTCCGACCGGTCTGAGCGCACCTTCGTACTCCTCCGTTACTCTTTAGGAGGAGACCGCCCCAGTCAAACTACCCACCATACACTGTCCTCGATCCGGATAACGGACCTGAGTTAGAACCTCAAAGTTGCCAGGGTGGTATTTCAAGGTTGGCTCCACGCAGACTGGCGTCCACGCTTCAAAGCCTCCCACCTATCCTACACAAGCAAATTCAAAGTCCAGTGCAAAGCTATAGTAAAGGTTCACGGGGTCTTTCCGTCTAGCCGCGGATACACTGCATCTTCACAGCGATTTCAATTTCACTGAGTCTCGGGTGGAGACAGCGCCGCCATCGTTACGCCATTCGTGCAGGTCGGAACTTACCCGACAAGGAATTTCGCTACCTTAGGACCGTTATAGTTACGGCCGCCGTTTACCGGGGCTTCGATCAAGAGCTTCGCGTTAGCTAACCCCATCAATTAACCTTCCGGCACCGGGCAGGCGTCACACCCTATACGTCCACTTTCGTGTTTGCAGAGTGCTGTGTTTTTAATAAACAGTCGCAGCGGCCTGGTATCTTCGACCGGCAGGGGCTTACGCAGTAAATGCTTCACCTCCACCGGCGCACCTTCTCCCGAAGTTACGGTGCCATTTTGCCTAGTTCCTTCACCCGAGTTCTCTCAAGCGCCTTGGTATTCTCTACCCAACCACCTGTGTCGGTTTGGGGTACGGTTCCTGGTTACCTGAAGCTTAGAAGCTTTTCTTGGAAGCATGGCATCAACCACTTCGTGTTCTAAAAGAACACTCGTCATCAGCTCTCGGCCTTAAGATCCCGGATTTACCTAAGATCTCAGCCTACCACCTTAAACTTGGACAACCAACGCCAAGCTGGCCTAGCCTTCTCCGTCCCTCCATCGCAATAACCAGAAGTACAGGAATATTAACCTGTTTTCCATCGACTACGCTTTTCAGCCTCGCCTTAGGGACCGACTAACCCTGCGTCGATTAACGTTGCGCAGGAAACCTTGGTCTTTCGGCGTGGGTGTTTTTCACACCCATTGTCGTTACTCATGTCAGCATTCGCACTTCTGATACCTCCAGCAAGCTTCTCAACTCACCTTCACAGGCTTACAGAACGCTCCTCTACCGCATCATCCTAAGATGATACCCGTAGCTTCGGTACCTGGTTTGAGCCCCGTTACATCTTCCGCGCAGGCCGACTCGACTAGTGAGCTATTACGCTTTCTTTAAAGGGTGGCTGCTTCTAAGCCAACCTCCTAGCTGTCTAAGCCTTCCCACATCGTTTCCCACTTAACCAGGATTTTGGGACCTTAGCTGACGGTCTGGGTTGTTTCCCTTTTCACGACGGACGTTAGCACCCGCCGTGTGTCTCCCATGCTCGGCACTTGTAGGTATTCGGAGTTTGCATCGGTTTGGTAAGTCGGGATGACCCCCTAGCCGAAACAGTGCTCTACCCCCTACAGTGATACATGAGGCGCTACCTAAATAGCTTTCGAGGAGAACCAGCTATCTCCGAGCTTGATTAGCCTTTCACTCCGATCCACAGGTCATCCGCTAACTTTTCAACGGTAGTCGGTTCGGTCCTCCAGTTAGTGTTACCCAACCTTCAACCTGCCCATGGATAGATCGCCCGGTTTCGGGTCTATTCCCAGCGACTAGACGCCCTATTAAGACTCGCTTTCGCTACGCCTCCCCTATTCGGTTAAGCTCGCCACTGAAAATAAGTCGCTGACCCATTATACAAAAGGTACGCAGTCACCCAACAAAGTGGGCTCCCACTGCTTGTACGCATACGGTTTCAGGATCTATTTCACTCCCCTCTCCGGGGTTCTTTTCGCCTTTCCCTCACGGTACTAGTTCACTATCGGTCAGTCAGTAGTATTTAGCCTTGGAGGATGGTCCCCCCATGTTCAGACAAGGTTTCTCGTGCCCCGTCCTACTCGATTTCATTGCAAAGAGATTTTCGCGTACAGGGCTATCACCCACTATGGCCGCACTTTCCAGAGCGTTCCGCTAATCTCTAAACAACTTAAGGGCTGGTCCCCGTTCGCTCGCCACTACTAAGGGAATCTCGGTTGATTTCTTTTCCTCAGGGTACTTAGATGTTTCAGTTCCCCTGGTTCGCTCCATACACCTATGTATTCAGTGTAAGGTAACTGTCTTATGACAGCTGGGTTCCCCCATTCAGACATCTCCGGATCACAGTCTGTTTGCCGACTCCCCGAAGCTTTTCGCAGGCTACCACGTCTTTCATCGCCTCTGACTGCCAAGGCATCCACCGTATGCGCTTCTTCACTTGACCATATAACCCCAAGCAATCTGGTTATACTGTGAAGACGACATTCGCCGAAAGTTTGTTCTCACAAACTTTACCTTAGCCTGGACACGCACCAGTGAAAGAGGTGCCCAGTCTATATTTCTATCACATACCCAAATTTTTAAAGAACGATCTAATCAAAGACTAGAAATCAACACTCACCATCGAACCGATGGAGTGCTCATTTCTAAGCTTTCAAACAGAAGCAGTAAGTGGTGGAGCCAAGCGGGATCGAACCGCTGACCTCCTGCGTGCAAGGCAGGCGCTCTCCCAGCTGAGCTATGGCCCCGTATTTCTACAGGCGTTTCCCACACAAAATTGGTGGGTCTGGGCAGATTCGAACTGCCGACCTCACCCTTATCAGGGGTGCGCTCTAACCAACTGAGCTACAGACCCAATTTCGAGCTTGTAGCCGCTAGCGTGAGCTATCAGCTTGGAGCTTAAAGCTGCTTCTAATCGTCTTCTTCAATGAATCAAGCAATTCGTGTGGGAACTTGTGCTGCAGCTGAGTCGTCGATTAAGGAGGTGATCCAGCCGCAGGTTCCCCTACGGCTACCTTGTTACGACTTCACCCCAGTCATGAATCACACCGTGGTAACCGTCCTCCCGAAGGTTAGACTAGCTACTTCTGGTGCAACCCACTCCCATGGTGTGACGGGCGGTGTGTACAAGGCCCGGGAACGTATTCACCGCGACATTCTGATTCGCGATTACTAGCGATTCCGACTTCACGCAGTCGAGTTGCAGACTGCGATCCGGACTACGATCGGTTTTATGGGATTAGCTCCACCTCGCGGCTTGGCAACCCTCTGTACCGACCATTGTAGCACGTGTGTAGCCCAGGCCGTAAGGGCCATGATGACTTGACGTCATCCCCACCTTCCTCCGGTTTGTCACCGGCAGTCTCCTTAGAGTGCCCACCATAACGTGCTGGTAACTAAGGACAAGGGTTGCGCTCGTTACGGGACTTAACCCAACATCTCACGACACGAGCTGACGACAGCCATGCAGCACCTGTCTCAATGTTCCCGAAGGCACCCATCCATCTCTGGAAAGTTCATTGGATGTCAAGGCCTGGTAAGGTTCTTCGCGTTGCTTCGAATTAAACCACATGCTCCACCGCTTGTGCGGGCCCCCGTCAATTCATTTGAGTTTTAACCTTGCGGCCGTACTCCCCAGGCGGTCAACTTAATGCGTTAGCTGCGCCACTAAGAGCTCAAGGCTCCCAACGGCTAGTTGACATCGTTTACGGCGTGGACTACCAGGGTATCTAATCCTGTTTGCTCCCCACGCTTTCGCACCTCAGTGTCAGTATCAGTCCAGGTGGTCGCCTTCGCCACTGGTGTTCCTTCCTATATCTACGCATTTCACCGCTACACAGGAAATTCCACCACCCTCTACCATACTCTAGCTTGCCAGTTTTGGATGCAGTTCCCAGGTTGAGCCCGGGGATTTCACATTCAACTTAACAAACCACCTACGCGCGCTTTACGCCCAGTAATTCCGATTAACGCTTGCACCCTCTGTATTACCGCGGCTGCTGGCACAGAGTTAGCCGGTGCTTATTCTGTCGGTAACGTCAAAACACTTACGTATTAGGTAAATGCCCTTCCTCCCAACTTAAAGTGCTTTACAATCCGAAGACCTTCTTCACACACGCGGCATGGCTGGATCAGGCTTTCGCCCATTGTCCAATATTCCCCACTGCTGCCTCCCGTAGGAGTCTGGACCGTGTCTCAGTTCCAGTGTGACTGATCATCCTCTCAGACCAGTTACGGATCGTCGCCTTGGTGAGCCATTACCTCACCAACTAGCTAATCCGACCTAGGCTCATCTGATAGCGCAAGGCCCGAAGGTCCCCTGCTTTCTCCCGTAGGACGTATGCGGTATTAGCGTCCGTTTCCGAGCGTTATCCCCCACTACCAGGCAGATTCCTAGGCATTACTCACCCGTCCGCCGCTCGCCACCAGGTACAAGTACCCGTGCTGCCGCTCGACTTGCATGTGTTAGGCCTGCCGCCAGCGTTCAATCTGAGCCATGATCAAACTCTTCAGTTCAAACATCTTTGGGTTTTGAGAAAACCCTAAACTTGGCTCAGCAATCGTTGGTTATTTCTTTGATTTCTCGCGGAGTAACTTACGATGCTGATAATCTGTTGACTTCAGTCTGACAGCGCAAGCACCCACACGAATTGCTTGATTCAATTGTTAAAGAGCGGTTGGTTAAGATCTTTCGTCTCAACCGAGGCGCGCATTCTACAGCAGCCTCTGTATCTGTCAAGCAGTTATTTTAAGAAGTTTTCAAAGTTTCCTTATCAACTTCAACCACTTGCGCCTCGATCAACATCACGTTGCTCGTTAGCGGGAGGCGAATTCTACAGCGTTACAACCTGCTGTCAACTGCCTTTTTTCACCGCTTTCGATCAACTTCATCGAAACCCCTTCCGAGCCAACCGAACTGTCCAACTCATTGATTATCAAGGAGTTTTTCGTTCTGTCTGCGCCAGAAGAGGTGCGAATTATAGAGAGATTAGAGAGGCCGTCAACCCCTAATTCACGCTTTTGTTGGAACTTTTGGCTTCGCCCCCATTACACGCGGGATTCGCCTCGCAATCATTGGGATCCGGAGACTCAGCAACAGCACACCGATCACCGCATACAAAGACCATTCCTTCAGATCTGCTCTGACAATCCAGAACATATGCAGCAGGCCCAACCCCAAAATGACATAGATAAGCCGGTGAAGTTTTTTCCAGCGACTCCCTAGCCGCCTCTGACTATAGCGATTGGAAGTCACGGCCAGGGCCAGCAGGCATACAAAGGCAAGGCTGCCGACAATAATGTACGGACGCTTCACCAGCTCGACGCCCAACTGCGACCAGTCCAGTCCCAATATGAAAACGGCGTACGCGCTCATGTGCATGAATACGTAAGCAAAGCACCAGAGCCCCAACTGACGCCTGACAGCAATCCAGCCTGCCCACCCCGTCAGTTTTTGCAGTGGCGTCATTGCCAGCGTAATCAGTAGCAGTATCAGAGTGCCCAGGCCGAGCCTGTCGACAAGCACCTTCCCGGGATCAGGCCCCAACGCAAAGATCCAGGCCTGATACAGCCAGAGCACCGGTGCAACACATGCAGCCAAAAAAACGCCGAAGCGCCAGAACGGGTAACGCATCAATAGTTCTTCCGCAAATCCAGGCCTGTATATAAGGAGGCAACCTCCTCCCCGTACCCATTGAACATTTCGGTCTGTCGCACATTCGGACTGAACAAGCCGCTCGGCAACCTGCGCTCATGTGCCTGCGTCCAACGAGGATGGTCGACGGTCGGGTTCACGTTGGCATAAAAGCCATATTCGTTAGCCGCGATACTTTGCCAGGTCGTCTTGGGCTGCTCACTGACCAGACTGATTCTCACAATGGACTTCACGCTTTTAAAACCGTACTTCCATGGCACGACCAAACGCAGCGGCGCACCGTTCTGGTTAGGCAGCTCACGCCCATACATGCCAACTGCAAGAATCGCCAGAGGATTCATTGCTTCGTCCAGTCTCAGCCCTTCAACATAAGGCCAGTCGATCAATGCAAAACCCGAACGTTGCCCCGGCATGGTCTTTGGGTCCTGCAGCGTTTCAAAACGGATGTACTTCGCCTTGGCAGTAGGTTCGACCTGTTTGAGCAAAGCAGAGATTGGAAAACCAATCCAGGGAATGACCATCGACCAGGCTTCTACGCAACGCAGCCGATAAATGCGCTCTTCCAACTGATAGGGCTTCATGAAGTCTTCGAGCGCGTAACGACCCGGCTTGGCGACTTCGCCATCGATGACGACAGTCCACGGCTCGGTTTTCAGCGACCCGGCATTCTGCGCAGGATCGCCCTTGTCGGTGCCAAACTCATAGAAGTTGTTGTAGTGCGTCGCGTCCTTGAAAGGGGTAATCGCTTCCCCCTTTACGTTGACCGCCTGCCACTTGGTGTCGGGAAGCTTCTCGGCAAACCAGCCAGGCGCCTTGCCAGGCTCAACATTCGGGTAAAGAGAAGGATCGGCAGCACTCGCCCAGCGCGGCATGGCACTGACAGCCAACCCGGTAAGCGAAGCCCCCAGGAGGGCACGACGAGAGAGATAAATAGATTCGGGGGTAACGTCCGACTCTTTGCAAGCGGACGCTTTTGGAATTTTGATTAGCATGATGACTCCACAATCCAGAGGAACTAATGCACCAATAGACTGTGGAGTATGGGGGAAATTACATCATTCGCCCGTTTTGTGACGACGCAGGCGTAACAAATATTGAATAGGGCCGGATGCCGCATAAGCGAGGAATATCAGCAGCAAAATGCGCGGCGGGTCGCTGAACACGACAGCGAAGACCAGCACAACTGCCAGAATCGCGACAAACGGCACACGCCCTTTCAGGTCCAGCTCTTTAAAGCTGTTGTACTTGATGTTGCTGACCATCAGCATGCCCGCCGCGGCGACCAGCAAGGCCACCAGAAATGACAGCTTGGAGCCCTGAATGCCGTAATCGCTGAACGCCCAGACCGTACCGGCAACAACGCCCGCCGCAGCAGGACTCGCCAGACCGATGAAATAGCGTTTATCAGCCTTGCCAACCATGGTATTGAAACGCGCCAGACGCAACGCTGCACCTGCCACATAGATGAAGGCGACCATCCAGCCGACCTTGCCCATGTCCCCCAATGCCCAGCCAAAAGCCAGGAGCGCCGGAGCGACACCAAATGCGACCATGTCGGACAGAGAGTCGTACTCCGCGCCGAACGCACTCTGGGTATTGGTCATGCGTGCCACGCGGCCATCTAGACCGTCGAGCACCATGGCGACGAAAATGGCGATTGCGGCAAAAGCAAAATACTTGCTCGCGCCGGCGCTGTCCCCTGCCGCCAAAGCGCTCTGTGCGCTCATGGAGCTGATAATGGAATAAAAGCCGGCGAACAAGTTCGCAGTGGTAAACAGATTGGGCAGCAGATAGATACCGCGATGCCGGACCTTACGGCCTTCGGCGTCATGCCCTTCTTCAATGTGCTCATCGATCGGTAGCAGGCTTTCGGCGTCAGAGGCCTTGTTTGGCTCTTCAGGACGTTCGCTCATAGACTTTACCTTGCAACGGTGTGGAAAGTTTCGACAGATGCTTGCGACGAGTGTTCGCCTGCAAACGATGCAGCTTTATACCAGAAGCGTCTGCGCATAACGAAAAAACGCGGCCAATTGGCCGCGTTTTTCTAGCGCAGAGCTATGTCGCGGGGACTTAGTTCTTGGCTTTGTCGACGATTTTGTTAGCACCGATCCACGGCATCATCGAGCGCAGTTGCTCGCCGATGATTTCGATACCGTGAGCGGCGTTGTTACGACGCTTGGCGGTCATCGATGGGTAGCCGGTAGCGCCTTCGCTGATGAACATCTTCGCGTATTCACCGTCCTGAATGCGCTTCAGAGCGTTGCGCATGGCCTGACGGGATTCAGCGTTGATCACTTCAGGACCAGTCACGTACTCGCCGTATTCGGCGTTGTTGGAGATCGAGTAGTTCATGTTGGCAATACCGCCTTCGTACATGAGGTCAACGATCAACTTCAGTTCGTGCAAGCACTCGAAGTACGCCATTTCTGGAGCGTAGCCAGCTTCAACCAGCGTCTCGAAACCAGCTTTAACCAGCTCAACAGTACCGCCACACAGAACAGCCTGCTCGCCGAACAGGTCGGTTTCAGTCTCGTCCTTGAATGTGGTTTCGATGATACCGGTACGGCCGCCGCCCACGCCCGAAGCGTAAGACAGTGCAACGTTTTTGGCGTTGCCCGAAGCGTCTTGGTAAACAGCGATCAGGTCAGGGATACCGCCGCCTTTGACGAATTCAGTGCGAACAGTGTGACCTGGCGCTTTTGGCGCGATCATGATCACGTCCAGATCGGCGCGTGGCACAACCTGATTGTAGTGAATCGCGAAGCCATGGGAGAAGGCCAGGGTAGCGCCCTTCTTGATGTTCGGCTCAACTTCGTTCTTGTACAGCGCGGACTGGAATTCGTCCGGGGTCAGGATCATGACCAGGTCAGCAGCAGCAACAGCCGAAGCAACGTCAGTCACTTTCAGGCCATGGGCTTCAGCCTTGGCGACAGTAGCCGAACCTTTACGCAGACCAACAGTGACATCAACGCCGGAGTCTTTCAGGTTGCACGCTTGTGCGTGGCCTTGGGAACCGTAACCGATGATGGCAACTTTCTTGCCCTGGATGATCGAAAGGTCGCAGTCTTTGTCGTAATAAACTTTCATGGAATTCCCCTGTTATCGTGGCCTTCAGGCCATTTTGCAAAATGAGATTAGATGCTCAGCACTTTGTCGCCACGGGCAATGCCCGTCACGCCGCTGCGTACTGTTTCCAGGATTGCGGCAGTGCCGATGGCCTGAATGAAGCTGTCCAGCTTGTCGCTCGTACCGGTCAGTTGCACGGTATAAACGCTGGCTGACACATCAACGATTTGCCCGCGGAAGATATCCGTGGTGCGCTTGATCTCGGCGCGCTGGGCGCCCGTAGCCTTGACCTTGATGAGCATCAGTTCACGCTCGATGTGAGCGCTCTCCGACAGATCAACCAGTTTGACTACTTCGACCAGCTTGTTGAGGTTTTTGGTGATCTGCTCGATCACCTCATCCTGGCCGACAGTGGTCAGCGTCAGACGCGACAGGGTCGGGTCTTCAGTCGGGGCCACGGTCAGGCTTTCGATGTTGTAGTTGCGCTGCGAAAACAGGCCGACGACGCGAGACAGTGCACCCGGTTCGTTTTCCAGCAAAAGGGAAATGATGTGCCGCATGATTAAGTCCGCTCCGTCTTGCTGAGCCACATATCGCGCATGGAGCCGTCTTTGATCTGCATCGGGTAAACGTGCTCGGTGACGTCAACCTGGATATCGATGAACACCAGACGGTCCGTCATGGCGAACGCTTCTTCCATCTTCGGCTTCAAATCTTTCAGATCAGTGATCTTCATACCGACATGGCCATAAGCTTCGACCAGTTTCACGAAGTCAGGCAGCGACTCCATATAGGAGTGCGAGTGACGACCGCTGTAGCTCATGTCCTGCCACTGACGGACCATGCCGAGCACGCCGTTGTTAAGCAGGATGATTTTCACAGGCAGACCGTACTGCAAGCAGGTCGACAGCTCCTGGATATTCATCTGGATACTGCCTTCACCCGTTACACACGCAACATGCGCTTCGGGGAAGCTCAGCTTGACACCCATCGCAGCCGGGAAGCCAAAGCCCATGGTGCCCAGACCGCCAGAGTTGATCCAGCGATTAGGCTTGTTGAAGCGGTAGTACTGCGCAGCAAACATCTGGTGCTGACCAACATCGGACGTCACGAAGGCATCGCCATTGGTGACTTCGCAAAGGGTCTCGATGACTTTCTGCGGCTTGATGACGCTGCCGTCGCCCGGGTTGTACGGGAACAGATCACGATCACCACGCCATTCGTCAATCTGCTTCCACCAGCTGGCAACCAGCGCTTTGTCTGGCAGCTCGCCGATTTCCTTGAGGGTCGCGACCATTTCAGTCAGAACGCTCTCAACCGGCCCCACGATAGGCACATCAGCCTTGATGGTTTTGGAGATGGAAGCCGGGTCGATATCGATGTGAATGATCTTGGCATTCGGGCAGAACTTCGCCGCGCCGTTGATCACACGGTCATCGAAACGCGCGCCAACAGCCAGGATCACGTCAGCGTGGTGCATCGCCAGGTTGGCGGTGTAGCTGCCGTGCATACCCAGCATGCCGACAAACTGACGATCCATGCCTGGATAACATCCAAGACCCATCAGGGTGTTGGTCACGGGAGCGTTGAGCTTTTGCGCCAACTCGGTCAGCGGCTCGGAGCCATTGCCCATGATCACGCCGCCACCGGCATAAATGATCGGACGCTTGGCCGCCAGCAGCATTTCGACTGCCTTGCGGATCTGGCCTGAGTGACCACGAACAGCCGGGCTGTAAGAGCGCAGCTTGGCTTTCTTGGGGAATACGTATTCGAACTTCTCGGCCGGGTTGGTCATATCCTTCGGAATATCGACAACCACGGGACCGGGACGACCGGACTGCGCCAGGTAGAAAGCCTTTTTCAGCACTTCAGGGATTTCCGACGGATGCTTGATCATGAAGCTGTGCTTCACGATCGGCCGGGAAATACCGATCATGTCGGTTTCCTGGAATGCATCGGTGCCGACCAGTGTGCTTGCGACCTGACCGGACAGCACGACCATTGGAATCGAGTCCATATAAGCCGTGGCGATACCGGTGATTGCATTGGTAGCACCTGGACCTGAAGTGACCAGTACCACACCGGCCTTGCCGGTAGCGCGCGCATAACCGTCAGCCATGTGCGTCGCCGCTTGTTCGTGACGAACAAGAATGTGGTTCACGGCAGGCTCTTTGAACAGGGCGTCGTAAATGTGCAGGAGGGCACCGCCTGGGTACCCGTAGATATGCTTAACGCCTTCGTCACGCAAAAAGCGGACGACCATTTCAGCGCCGGATAAGAGCTCCACGTTGTTCACCTCTAAAACGCCAGAATACCGTCCACAAACGAGGACGGGTCTTAATAGGTTTTACTGCCAAGCAGAGCATGAGCGACGGTGGTCGCCGACTACGTCAGCACTGACTGAGCAAGTATTGGGTAACCCCTGAGTGTTTCGGGGTGTTCCCACCCAGCGCGAGGTAACGCGTTGCGGGTGTTACAGGTCGGCGCGGGTGTGCGCCTCATGATCTACCGAGATGGTCTGCTTCTGGCAGTCCCTTCACAGCGAACTTTGGATTGTTGTGATTCGCCTGCCCCAAGTCAAGTCATCCGTGAGCTTTCTTCCAATTAACCGCACCAAAGTGCGCCGGATAAGGTCATGAAGGCGGCCTTGTGATAGTTTTCAGGACAAACGTACCTGGAAGGAAGCAGCATGCGTTGCATGATTATCGCCGCCATAGTTGCGCTGGCTCTCGGCACAACCGCCCAAGCGGCTCAGATTTATAAATGGGTCGACGACCAGGGCGTGACCCATTTCGATGCTCAGCCCCCCGCAGGGCGACAAACCCAGCAGATCGATACCCAGAAACCGCCCGCCGTGCCCACAACCGGCAACTCAAAGGCAGCCATTGACGAAGAGGCAGAGCAGCGGGCTGTCGATGACGTGGTCAAGAAGAAAATCACTCAGGAAGAGGGTCGACGCGCCGAGGATTGCAAGATTCTAAGGACCAATCTTTCCCAGCTACAGAACAATCCTCGCGTGCGGGAACAGGTTGAGGGGGGGCTGAAACGCCTTTCGGAAGATGAACGGCAAGTGCGTATTACCGAGACCCAGCAGGCGATTAAAGATTATTGCCTTTAAACCTGCCGGGCCTGAGACATGAATTACCGGGTCTGGCTGATCAACTGATCAAACTGCGCAAGCAACTGCTGCAACGGCCGGGTTTCGCGCTGGCGGGTGGCGTAGACCATCTCGGCCATTTCCAGGATGCCTGAGGCATTCGGCAGCGGCAGGTCATTCTCAAGAATGAGCTTCATTCTTGGCAGGAAAATCCATTGCAGCCATTGCTCGAACTCCAGCGTATCGACACAAAACGGTTCGCCACTGGAGAGCGCCTCTTCACTGGGCGGTAGATCACTCCACCAACCCAATGCCCGCAACTCGCGCTCGATCAGCAGCAAATGCTCGGCCACTTCAGGAAAGCGCTGATCCATCAAGCGCCGACCTTGGCTTTCTGACGAGCCAGGGCTGCACCGGACGCATCGCCCTGCTTCTCACGTGCCTGAGCGATGATCTCCCACAGGCTGGCCTGCAGACTTGGGCGACCATTGGCGTAAGTCAGACCACGACGCGCCAGTTGCTCGGCCTGAGCGGAATCGCCCTGAGCCAGTCGCACTTGTGCCAGTCGATAGATAACTTGCGGCTCCCGAGGAGCAACACGTTGCGCACGCTCAAGGCTCGAAGACGCGCCATTGAGGTCGCCGCCGTTCTGCTGCTGCTGAGCGGTGGTCAACAGCGCCAGGACCGGGCCATCAAGTTGTTCATCGGCAGACAAGCCGCTACCGGAAGACGGGATGCCACTTGGCGCACTGGACGCAGGCATGTTGTAAGTGTTGCTGGTAACCGGTGCGCTGACCGACGAAGTGTCGATCGGCGGACTGACGCTGATCGGAGCCTGCCCAGCCGGAGCAGCATACGTATCGATAGGTGCGGAACTACCGCCACCGCCACCCGGAATCATGACCACGACGCCAGAATCCTGCGGTACGGACTGAGCTTGCGCAGGCGCCTGAGCAACGCTTGCCCGAGAAGCGCCGTTGCGCGACACGCGCTCGCTATTGGAAACCTTCGAACCCGAATCCACCACGGGAATCGAGCCACGTTCTACGCTGGCACAACCATTGAGCAGAGCAACAGCTGTCAACGCTGGTATTAACCACTTGTTCACTTTAGATCCTCTTTGGGGCGCTCAATTAATCTAGTTCAGCCAACCCTTGACCCAATCCATCACTTCCTGGGCCGGAGCCGCAGGCCCACCACAAGCAGCGCCGGGGGCAGGTTCACTGCCGCGAATATACGGCATCTGCACGGCGTTCGGGCAACCGGCATCGGATCCCTCGCCTGTCGCGGCATTGACCCACACCTGCACGACGTTATCAGGCTGTGCCATGTCCAGCGGCAGCGGATCCGCTTTGCTCATGAAACTGGTCCAGACCTGCAACGCACCGGTTGCACCGGTAAACGGCGTTTTGCCGTTGTCATCGCGACCCAGCCACACCACCGCCAGCAGGTCCTGACTGAAACCGGCAAACCAGCTGTCCCGGGAGTCGTTGGTCGTACCGGACTTACCCGCAAGATTCAGCGAGCTTGGCAATACGTTGTAAACAGAGCGACCGGTACCTTCGCGCATCACCCGCTGCATCGCATTTTGCAGAAGATAGATCGAGCCCGGATCGAAGCGCTGCTGAATCTGGAACGGGTAACGCTTGAGCGGCTCACCTTCAGCAGTCAGCACGCTGCGGATACCGCGCATTGGCGTGTTGAAACCGCCGTTCGCGATGGTCTGGAACATCGTTGCAACCTGAATCGGACTCAATGCACCGGCACCCAGCAACATCGACGGATACGCAGGCCAATCAACGTCAACACCCAGCTTACCGATGGTTTTGAATACGTTCGGCACACCGACTTCCAGGCCGATTTTGGCGCTGGACAGGTTGTAGGAATGCGCCAGGCCCTGATACAGGAAAATATTACCGTGAGCCTTGTGATCGAAGTTTTGCGGCTTCCAGACCTGACCGTCGGCACCTTTGACCTGGAACGGTTCGTCGGCCACCCAACTGGTCAACGTGTACTTGCTTGGACGCTCAAGAGCGGTGAGATAAATGGACGGCTTCACCAATGAGCCAATCGGTCGCACTGCGTCGATGGCCCGGTTGAAACCGGCATAACCTGCCTTGCGGCTACCGATCAGCGCCTGGACCTCACCGGTTTCCGGGTTGGTCACGACCATGGCCGCTTCAACGTCATCGACACCCTTGCGGCCCGACAGACGCTTGAACGTCTCGCTCATGGCCGACTCGGACTTCATCTGCAGGATTGGATCAAAGCTGGTGAAGATGCGCAGACCTTCTTCAGTCAAGTCTTCGTCGCGATAGTCTTCGCGCAGTTGGCGTTTGACCAGATCGAGGAAGCCCGGGAAGGAGCTGTCGGCCAGGCTACCGGTCTTGGTCACGCCCAACGGCATCTTCTTGGCTGCGGCTACTACTTCAGCCGTGGCCACGCCCTGTTGTTCAAGCAAATCGAGCACCAGATTACGTCGCTCAAGGGCACGTTCCGGGTTACGACGCGGGTTGTAATAGGAAGGCCCTTTGACCAGACCGACCAACAACGCGACCTGATGCAACTTGAGCTCTGACAACGGCTGACTGAAGAAATACTGACTGGCAAGGCCAAAGCCGTGCACCGCGCGCTGACCGTCCTGACCGACGAACACCTCGTTGAGATAAGCCTCAAGGATTTCCTGCTTGCTGTAGTGGATCTCCAGCAACACAGCCATCATGGCTTCGGTCAGTTTGCGGGTCAGGCTGCGCTCATTGGTCAGGTAGAAGTTCTTGACCAACTGTTGCGTCAGCGTACTCCCGCCCTGACGCATCTGCCCGGCAGAGGCATTGATCCAGAATGCACGGGCAATCGACTTGGGCGACACGCCAAAGTGATGATAGAAATCCCGATCTTCAACAGTTACAAGTGTATCAAGCAGATACGGCGGGGCCTGATCGAGCTTGATCAGGATCCGGTCTTCGAGATTTTTCGGGTAAAGCCCACCGATCATCAGCGGTTCCAGACGGGCAACTGCCAGCTTGGCGCCATTGGCCGAAGAAAGGTCCGCAACATAGTCGCCGGAGAAACGGACACGGATCTGCTGGGCAGGATCGGTGCCTTCATAGAACTGAAAACCGCGGGTATTAAGGTCTACGGTATTGCCGCTGACAGCAGCTGCGCCCGGACCATTGGCAACGCTTTCGCGCCGATAACCCAGCGCATCAAGCTCAATGAGGAAGTCATCCTTGCTCAGCTTCTGCCCGACAAACAACTCCAGTGGCCGCGCATACACCTTGGCCGGAATCATCCAGCGCTTGCCGGAAAACTTCTCTTGAACGATGGCATCAAGGTAAATGGCGAAGCCAGCCAGCACGACGAGCCCGACAATGCCGAGCTTCAACCCCCAGCCTAACCAGGTACGAAGTCCGCCAGAGGCAGGTTTTTTTGCTTTGCGAGAGGATCGAGTACGAGTCATGGCGGCGGATTATACGCACTTTGCCGGGGTTCGAAAGACACCCTTACCGGAGGTTTGCAGCCTCGCGCCAAGCGGCCATAATGCCCACCTTGAAGCATTTAATGAAACATCACTATTGAAGGATCGTCCGTGAGCCAGTCACTGATTGCAGCCCTGCAGAACCCCGCGCTGTTTCCGCATCCGGTCGAGGGCTTTCAGCTCATCGAAACGCACATTTCGTGGGTACTGCTCACCGGTCCATTCGTTTACAAATTCAAGAAACCGGTCAACTTCGGTTTTCTGGACTTCACGACGCTTTCAGCGCGTGAACACTTCTGCAAGGAAGAGCTGCGTCTCAACCAGCGCCTGACCGACGACCTGTATCTGGAAGTCATCCCGGTGACCGGCAGTGCCGAGGCACCGCAACTGGGTGGCGAAGGCGAAGTCATCGAATATGCGCTGAAAATGCGCCAGTTCTCGCAAGACGGTTTGTTGAGTACGTTGCAGGCCAATGGCGAGTTGACGTCGACGCACATCGACAACATCGCCACGCAGATCGGCCAGTTCCATATTGATGCGCCAAAGGTGGGTGCTGAAAATGAGCTGGGGTCGCCTGACACGGTCATGGCTCCGGTCCTGCAAAACTTCGAGCAGATTCGCCCGTTAATCAGCGAAAAATCAGACCTGCAGCAACTCGATGCCCTGCAAGCATGGGCTGAATCGAGTTTCGAAAGGCTCAAGCCCCTGCTCGCCCAGCGTAAAGCCGATGGTTTTATCCGTGAGTGCCACGGCGACATTCATCTGGGCAATATGACCCTGATCGATAACAAGGTCGTGATCTTCGACTGCATCGAGTTCAACGAACCGTTCCGCATGACCGACGTCTATGCCGATATCGGCTTCCTGGCCATGGACCTGGAAGATCGCGGTCTGAAATCCCTGGCTCGTCGTCTCATCAGCCAGTATCTGGAACTGACCGGAGACTATCAGGGGCTTGAGCTGCTGAACTTCTATAAAGCCTACCGTGCACTGGTTCGCGCCAAGGTTGCGCTTTTCAGTATGCCAGCAGGGGCCGATGCGGTTCAGCGCGGCGCGACCCTGCGTCAATATCGCAATTACGCCAACCTGGCAGAAAGTTACAGCGCTATTCCTTCGCGCTTCCTGGTTATCACTCACGGCGTATCTGCTGTGGGCAAGAGCCATGTTGCCAAACGTCTTGTAGATTCCCTGGGCGCCGTACGCCTGCGTTCAGACGTAGAACGTAAACGCCTGTTTGCCGGGCAGGACGCCAACCTTTATGACGCTGACGCAAGCCAGGCGACTTATGCACGCCTGCATGAACTGGCCGCAGTCGTCCTGCGCGCCGGGTTCCCGGTGGTTATAGATGCAACGTACCTGCAACAGGCTCAGCGCGAGTCGGCGGCAAAAGTTGCCGAAACCACTGGCGTGCCGTTCCTGATCCTGGACTGTGATGCCCCCGAAGCAGTCATTGCAGGCTGGCTCGCCCAGCGTCAGGCAGAAAACACAGACCCTTCCGACGCAACGCTGGAAGTTATCCGGGCACAGCAGGCTAGCCGTGAACCGCTGACTGCGGAAGAAACCCTGCACAGCAAGCGCGTCGAAACCAACAAAAGCAGCGACCTCGACAACCTGATCGAAAACCTTCGTCAGCGCCTTCCCGCGCTCTAAAACAATGTTTTGAGCCGTTTAGCAGTTAGTGCTTCACGGCTTCAAAATAGTGGCGATATACTGGCGTCATAATTCTAACGGAACGGAAAAGCGAGGCGCTTATGAGTCAGCCCAAAGTACTGGATTCCCCGCTGTACGCGATGCTGCGCAATGATGATGTTGCGGGGTTCAACCAAGAGAAACCCAAGTCAGGCACCATTGATTTCCGGGGTGGCGACTTCCGCGGGCTGGACTTGCGCAATCTCGACACCGACGGCATCGACTTCACCAATGCCTATTTCCGATCCGCTGACTTGCGCGGCCTTGACCTGAGCAGCACCCCACTGGAAGGCGCAAGCATCGCCCACGCACAGATCTCGGGGACATTCTTCCCTCGCGAACTGAGCGCTGACGAAATTCTGATGTCGGTCAACTTCGGTACGCGTCTGCGTTACCGTACGCACTGATTTCAGCGCACGTCCCGCCTCGATCAAGCCCGCATGCGCAATGCATGCCGGGCTGGCTCTGCGCAGCCTCCCGCCCACTGATCACCTGACGCTATCTACCCGATCACCTGCCCTGCACCTTTTCCTCCGAACGCTACAATTCCTTAAGACTTGCCAGGTTTTCACCCACAGTCATAGCTCAGCATCGCACGGAGGCATGATGAACGATGAACTGCAACACCTGAAAAACGTCGGCAAGACTTCAGCCCAATGGTTGCACGCCGTGGGCATACACAGTGCTTCTGATTTACGTCGTATGGGCGCTGTAGATGCTTATCAGGCAGTTCGAAAGCGGGGATTTCGAGCAACCAAAGTGTTGTTGTATGCGATTGAGGCAGCTTTGATGGATATTCATTGGATTGACCTGCCCATAGATCGCAAGGACGCTTTGAACAGACAGGTCAACCACCGCAGAGGTCTTGGAAAGGGGCTGATTGAGCCCGCTCAGAAAATAGATGAAAAGAAGTCATTGACTTGCAAATGAGAATCGATATGATTATCACAACCGGTCGCGAGACTGGCCGATAACTGAAAGACCTTGGTTCGGACTTTCAGATTATCTCCTCATCAGGCTAATCACGGTTTTTGACCCGGCTTTTTGCCGGGTCTTTTTTTGCCCGCGATTTCTTCTCGACGGGCAAAAAAAGCAAACCATTTATTAGTAGCCGTCACCCCGCGAACCCGGTTCAGCAACCCCGAGCTTTGACAGGATGTCGTCCAGCAGGCTAGACCCCACCAGCCTGACGCGTTCATCACTGACCCACTGCGGACCGAAGCGCGCGCGAGCCATTTCGATAAATTGTCTGGCGTCATCGAGGGTCCGCAAGCCGCCACAGAACTTGAGCCCTACCTGCCCACCGACCTCTACCAGACTTTCAAGCATGACTCGCACAGCCTGTATAGTCGGAGGCGTCACCAGCTTGCCGGTGCTGGTCTTGATAAAGTTGGCACCCGCAATGATTGCCGCCAGACAGGCGTCACGAATGATCTGCGGATCGCGCAGATCGCCAACTTCCAGAGTCACTGTGAGCACCATGTCCGGCCCGCACGCTGCACGACATGAAGCAACCATATTTGCCCCGGTCTGCTGATCGCCTGACAGCAGCGTGCGGAACGGATACACCAGGTCGATCTCGTCGGCCCCGGACATGACTGCGGCGCGCGTTTCCGACATCACAGCTTCTTCATTCGCAGAAACGTAGGGGAAATTGACCACGGCGACTACGCGAATATCGCGGTGCTGAAGTCGATCCAGGGTCGTGCGAGCCAGCAACACGAATCGCGGATACACACAAATTGCCGCGATCGGCCCCAACGGTGTCATCGCCCGATGACACAAGCCAACGATGCGCGACTCGGTGTCGTCAACATCCAGCGCCATCAAATCAAACAGGCTGATCGCCTGGCGTGCCAATTGCTCATCTTCAGTGGAGATGTCCATGCTCATGTGCCGTCCTCGAACGCTTCAAAATGAAAGCGAGAACATATAGGAGCGAGGGGCATGCAGGTGCCCGACAAGGCAGAGAGAGAGGAGTACTACGTGATTACAGGAAATTTCCGAAGTAAAAGTCGGTGTCTGAGTTTGGAATGCGGCACCAAGAGTCTGGGTTGAAATGCAATAGCCTGTGAGAGCCGAGCTTGGTCTGGGCGGCACACAGGTCCACAATCCCGTAGGACCGGCTTTAGCCGGGAGGGCGTCGGGACATTCGCTAAATATCCTTGGCCAGAAATACTGCTCTCCCGGCTAGAGCCAGTCCTATAAGATCAAGATCATGCTTGCAGGCAAACATAGAATCTCCCACAGCGCCCGCCGCATCTAAAGATATCCCCCAACCCCGAAAAGAACTGCCACAATTTGCCGCTTGAGAAACAACATCACAGCCCAACGGAGGCCCTGGTGGAATTGCTCTGCACCGGTGATCAATTGCCGGAAGCCCAAAGCCGCGGGTTTGAAATCAATGGTCACAAGCTGTTCGCCACACGGCGCGACGGGAAGGTCTTCGTCTATGAAAACCGCTGCCCGCATCGTGGCGTGCCGCTGGAGTGGCAGCCAGACCAGTTTCTGGACCCAAGCGCCAGCCTGATTCACTGCGCCACTCATGGAGCCTTGTTCCTGATTGAAAGCGGCGAATGCGTCGCAGGCCCCTGTGAAGGAAGATCTCTGACCGGAATTACCAGCCACGAGGATCATCAAGGGATCTGGATCGACATACCCGGCGGCAACTGATCAGGCTCTTTGGCCCAGCGAAGCTGCAACGGCCGATCAATGAAGATTTCTTCAGGCGTCAACTGCACGCCATACGCCAAAACTTCAACGCCCGCCGCGACTGCCTCGCGCAATGCAGCGGCGTAGCCTGGGTCTACTTCCTCGGCAGGCCGCACGGCCTCGATGTCGGTCAGGTTCACGCAATACAACAACACGGCACGTACACCCTCGCGCGCCAGGTTCGCCAACTCCCGCAAGTGTCGTGCGCCACGCTGGGTGACCGCATCCGGAAACGCCGCTACCGCAGAGCCATCAAAACCCAGGGTGACACTTTTGACCTCGACGTAGGCTGGACCCTTCGGGTAATCCAAACGAAAATCCACCCGGCTTTTTTCCTGACCATAGGCTACTTCGCGCTTGAGAGCGGTAAAGCCGTTCAACTCGGTGATCACCCCGGCGCGCAACGCTTCTTCTACCAGGGTGTTGGCACGTCCGGTGTTGACACACGCCAGGCGTCCCTGTGGGGTTTCGCTGATTTCCCAGGTGCCCGGCAACTTGCGCTTTGGGTCATTGGAGCGGCTGAACCACACACGCCCGCCCGGCATCATGCAATTGAACATCGAGCCGGTATTGGGGCAATGGATGGTCAGCAACTCACCGCTGTCAGTTTGAATGTCCGCGAGAAAGCGCTTGTAGCGCAGCAACAGCACACCTTGTTCAAGCTTCGGAGAAAAATGCATCAGCCTTGCCAGCTCCTTAGCCCGCGAGCAATTCGCTCAACCGCCTCCTGCAAACGCGGCAGGCTCTGGGTGTAGGCGAAACGCACGTGGTGGCCGGCCTGGAAGCGCCCGAAGTCCAGCCCCGGTGTGATTGCAACGTGCTCGGTTTCAAGGAAGTGCTGGCAAAACGAGTAGCCGTCGCCACCGAACGCGGTGATGTCGGCATACAAATAGAACGCGCCTTCTGGCTCAACCGCGATACCGAAGCCCAACTCGCGCAAAGCCGGTAACAGGTAATCCCGGCGCAAGCCAAACTCGGTACGGCGCTGCTCAAGGATTTCCAGCGTCTGCGGCTCGAAGCAGGCAAGCGCAGCGTACTGCGCCATGCTTGGCGCACTGATGTAAAGATTCTGAGCCAGCTTTTCCAGATCAGCGACCGCATCGTGAGGCGCGACCAGCCACCCAAGACGCCATCCGGTCATGCCGAAATATTTCGAAAAACTATTCAGTACGAATGCGTCATCGTCGACTTCCAGCACGCTGGCTGCATCGGTGCCGTACGTCAGGCCGTGGTAAATCTCGTCCACTACCAGATGACCGTTCCGCGCCTTGAGCGCCGAGGAAAGCCCGGCCAATTCATCGCGACTCAACAATGTACCCGTCGGGTTTGCAGGCGATGCTACCAAAGCGCCGACACTGTCTTTATCCCAATGCCTTGCGACCAGATCCGGGGTAAGTTGATAACGCTCCTGAGGACCGACCGGCACCAATTGTGCCGCGCCTTCTACAAGGCGCAGAAAATGCCGGTTACACGGGTAACCAGGGTCCGCAAGCAGCCAGTGCTTACCGGGGTCGACCAGCAAACTGCTGGCAAGCAGCAGCGCGCCGGACCCGCCAGGCGTGACCAGAATCCGGCCAGGGTCGACGTTCACGCCATAACGCTGGGCATAAAACCCGGCAATGGCTTCGCGTAATTCAGGCAGGCCGCGGGCTGCGGTGTAACGGGTTTTACCGGCCGCCAACGCAGCCTGGCCAGCCGCAATAATGGGCTCGGCCGTCGTGAAGTCGGGCTCGCCAATCTCCAGATGAATCACGTCATGCCCGGCGGCCTGCAGCTCGTTGGCACGCGCCAGCAGCGCCATGACATGAAAGGGTTCGATGGCGCGACTGCGCGCACTGTAGGGCTGAGCCATTGACCTTCCTTTAAATCTGATCGAGGTCGGATGCCTGTCAGGCATGCGAAAAGTGATGAGCGATTCTACCCAAGCACCCGCCCCTACAGGAAAGTTAATAAACCCCGAAAAACAGTGGATGGTGAGCAATAAGCCATTGAAAAGAGTGTGATCCTCTCAAGGCGTTGAACGTTTTAATCAGCCTTGCGTCTGTAGCAACGGCCATTCACCGCCCAGCTCGAATGCACGCTCGACAACCGGGAGTAGCGCGCTCCGATTCGATCTGGTAAGTTCGCCCGCTTGCAGCCGCAGGGCCGGCAGGTGCCGGTGATGGATATTTTCCTGCGCAATGGATTAAAGAGTGAGAGGCGGTCCATTCATGCCCACCCAAGAAAAGCAGCAGACCAACCAGCTGGACGGTGACTTCAAGCCTTACGAAAGCAGTAAGGGTGAGGAGTACATGGGCAAGCCCATGCGCGAACACTTCACAAAAATCCTCACCAACTGGAAACAGCAGTTGATGAAGGAAGTTGATCGCACCATGACTCACATGAAGGACGAAGCTGCGAACTTTCCTGATCCGGCCGACCGTGCCAGTCAGGAAGAAGAGTTCAGCCTTGAACTGCGTGCTCGTGATCGCGAACGCAAACTGATCAAAAAGATCGACAAGACGCTGCAACTGATCGAAGACGAAGAATACGGCTGGTGCGAATCCTGCGGCGTAGAGATCGGCATCCGCCGCCTCGAAGCCCGTCCGACAGCCGACCAGTGCGTCGACTGCAAGACATTGGCAGAAATCAAGGAAAAGCAGGTCGGCAAGTAACACGACCCGTAACCTTGCAGACACAAAGGACGCTTCGGCGTCCTTTGTTGTTTTTGAGCTCAACCAATCCCCCCATTGGAATGCTCTCCCTGCAGGGTTGCGCTCTTCTGTTGAGCGAGGCTTGCCCGCGAATCAGGCGCTGCGGTGTATCAGCTTTACCGAGTAATCGTTCTTCGCGGGCAAGCCTCGCTCCAACAGGTGAACGGACGCAGGCATATATAAAGTCTCCTGAAGGTTTGGCGTCTTTTCAGTCTCGAAGCAAACCCCAATCTCCAGTAACATCCGCCCCATGAAATCCCCCTCCTACATCGGGCGCTTTGCGCCAACGCCCAGCGGTTATCTGCACTTCGGCTCACTGGTCGCGGCGCTGGCGTCTTATCTCGACGCGCGCGCAGTGGGTGGGCAGTGGTTGATGCGCATGGAAGACCTCGATCCGCCGCGAGAAGTAGCGGGCGCTCAACGGGCAATTCTTGAAACGCTCGAACGCTATGGCTTTGAATGGGATGGACAACTGGTCACCCAAAGTCATCGCCACGATGCCTATCAGGAAATCATCAACCGCTGGTTCAGCCACGGTCTTGCTTATGCGTGCACCTGCTCGCGCAAACAGCTCGAACCCTTTCAGGGTGTTTACCCGGGCACCTGCAGAAATGCCGGACACTCGCCCGATAACGCAGCCATCCGCATTCGTGTACCCGAACTGCTGTACCGGTTTGAGGATCGTGTGCAAGGCCCGTTTCAGCAACACCTTGGCCGTGAGGTGGGTGACTTTGTGATCCGTCGTCGCGACGGGTTTTACGCATATCAACTGGCGGTTGTCATCGACGACGCCCTGCAGGGTGTGACCGATATTGTCCGCGGTGCCGACCTGCTCGACTCCACGCCGCGCCAGTTGTACCTCCAGGAATTGCTCGGCGCACCACAGCCACGTTATCTGCATGTGCCGCTCATCACTCAGCCCGACGGCAACAAGCTGGGGAAAAGCTACCGCTCGCCGCCACTGGAGGCCGATCAGGCAATTCCACTGTTGTTGCGGGCCTTGCGCGCACTCGGCCAGGAACCAGAATCGGCGCTCGCTTACGGCTCGCCCCAGGAAGTTCTGAAATGGGCAATCGAGCGCTGGAACGTTTCCGCCATTCCACGCGTACGGAACCTTGAAGAAGCCCGGATAGACTGAGATAGAGCGCTCGCCGCAAACTGGCATGGATGGCAGCTTACGCGACACTTGCAGGTTGCCCGCCATCCGTTACCATGCCGCTCCTCAACTGCCGCAACGCGAATGAATCGTGAAGGAGGCCAAATGTATATTTACCGCTTGGTCCTGTTGCTGGTAGTCGGCATTTATCTGTTTTCGCCGGCCATCATGGATTGGTGGATCGACGCCACCGGCGCGTGGTATCGGCCTTACCTGCTATGGCTGATCCTGATCGTGGTGACCTTCATTCTGCAGAGTCAAAAAGATGCCGATGAGCTTTAGCCTGACCCAGATGATTCTGGTCAGCGCCGCTTATCTGCTCGTGCTGTTTGGCGTCGCGTGGATCAGCGAACGCGGCGTCATCCCGCGCTGGATCATCCGTCACCCGCTGACATACACCTTGTCTCTGGGTGTTTACGCCAGCGCTTGGGCCTTCTACGGCACGGTCGGCCTGGCGTACCAGTACGGTTACGGCTTCCTTTCCAGTTATCTCGGCGTATCCGGCGCCTTTCTGCTGGCGCCCGTTCTGCTCTATCCGATCCTGCGCATCACCCGCACCTATCAACTGTCGTCTCTGGCGGACCTGTTCGCGTTCCGCTTTCGCAGCACCTGGGCAGGCGCGCTGACCACGATCTTCATGTTGATTGGGGTGCTACCGCTCCTGGCGCTGCAAATCCAGGCGGTGGCCGACTCGATTGGCATCCTGACCCGCGAGCCGGTGCAGGATCGCGTTGCCATCGCGTTCTGCGCACTGATTACCCTGTTCACGATTTTCTTTGGCTCACGTCATATCGCCACCCGCGAAAAACATGAAGGTCTGGTATTCGCGATTGCCTTCGAGTCGGTGATCAAACTCGTGGCCATTGGCGGTATCGGACTTTATGCCTTGTATGGCGTGTTCGATGGCCCGCAGCAACTTGAGCTGTGGCTGCTGCAAAACCAGACCGCCCTCGCCGCCTTGCACACGCCTTTGCAGGAAGGCCCGTGGCGCACGTTGTTGCTGGTGTTCTTCGCCTCGGCCATCGTCATGCCGCACATGTACCACATGACCTTTACCGAGAACCTCAACCCGCGCGCACTGGTCAGCGCCAGCTGGGGCCTGCCGCTGTTTCTATTGTTGATGAGCCTGGCGGTGCCGCTGATTCTGTGGGCGGGGCTCAAACTGGGCGCTACCACCAGCCCCGAGTTCTTCACCCTGGGCATTGGCATCGCGGTCAACAGCAAGTCACTGGCGTTGCTGGCCTATGTCGGTGGTTTGTCTGCCGCCAGCGGTTTGATCATCGTGACGACACTGGCGCTGTCCGGCATGGCGCTGAACCACCTGGTGCTGCCGCTTTATCAACCGCCAGCCGAAGGCAATATCTATCGCTGGCTGAAGTGGACCCGCCGCGCGCTGATTGTGGCGATCATAATGGCCGGTTACGGCTTCTATCTGCTGCTGGGCGCGCAACAGGATCTGGCCAATCTGGGCATCGTTGCTTTCGTCGCGACTCTGCAATTCCTGCCGGGCGTGCTGTCCGTGCTGTATTGGCCCGCCGCCAATCGCAGAGGGTTCATTGCCGGATTGCTGGCGGGTATCAGCGTCTGGATCGTCAGCATGTTGTTGCCACTGATTGGTGACTTCCGGGGCTTCTACATTCCGCTGCTGAACATGATTTACGTACTGGACGACACCAGCTGGCACATGGCGGCCATTGCTTCGCTGGCCGCCAACGTCCTGGTGTTCACTCTGATCTCACTGTTCAGCAACCCGAGCCCCGAAGAAGCCAGTGCTGCCGAGGCCTGTGCGGTGGACAACGTTCGTCGCCCGCAGCGCCGCGAGCTGCACGCCGTATCCCCTCAGGAATTCGCCACGCAACTGGCCAAACCCTTGGGCGCGAAAGCCGCCCAGAAGGAAGTCGAGCAGGCCCTGCGCGATCTCTACCTGCCATTCGACGAACGTCGGCCTTACGCCTTGCGGCGTTTAAGGGACAGAATCGAGGCCAATCTTTCCGGCTTGATGGGCCCCAGCGTGGCGCAGGACATGGTTGAAACATTCCTGCCCTATAAGTCCAGCGGCGAAAACTATGTCACCGAAGACATTCACTTTATTGAAAGCCGGCTTGAGGATTACCACTCGCGCCTCACCGGTCTGGCAGCCGAACTTGATGCCCTGCGCCGCTATCACCGGCAAACGCTTCAGGAATTGCCGATGGGTGTGTGCTCGCTGGCCAAGGATCAGGAGATCCTGATGTGGAACAAGGCCATGGAAGAGCTCACCGGGATTGCTGCCAAGCGCGTCGTTGGCTCACGGCTCGAGACCATCGGTGAACCCTGGAAAGAATTATTGAGCGGCTTCATTAATTTGCCCGACGAACACTTGCACAAACAACGCCTGCCACTGGATGGCCAGATCCGCTGGCTGAACCTGCACAAAGCTGCGATCGACGAACCATTGGCACCGGGTAACAGCGGGCTGGTGTTGCTGGTTGAGGACCTGACTGAAACGCAGATGCTCGAAGACAAGCTGGTGCATTCCGAACGCCTTGCGAGCATCGGTCGCCTGGCCGCCGGTGTGGCTCACGAAATAGGCAACCCGATCACCGGCATTGCCTGCCTGGCGCAGAACCTGCGCGAAGAGCGCGAAGAAGATGGCGAGTTGAAGGAAATCAGCAGCCAGATTCTCGAACAGACCAAACGCGTTTCACGCATCGTGCAATCGCTGATGAGTTTCGCCCACGCAGGCAGCCATCAGCACTCGGACGAAGCTGTCTGTCTGGCTGAAGTGGCGCAGGACGCTATTGGTTTGCTTGCCCTGAACCGACGTAATTTCGAAGTCCAGTTCTATAATCTGTGCAACCCCGAGCACTGGGTCGATGGCGATCCGCAACGGCTTGCTCAGGTACTGATCAACCTGCTCTCCAACGCCCGTGACGCCTCGCCGGCAGGCAGCGCAGTCAGGGTCAGGAGCGAAGCATCCGAACACACTGTCGATCTGATCGTAGAAGACGAAGGCAGTGGAATTCCCAAGGCAATCATGGATCGATTGTTTGAACCGTTCTTCACTACCAAGGACCCGGGTGAAGGGACCGGACTGGGCCTCGCGCTGGTCTATTCCATCGTTGAAGAGCATTATGGACAGATCACCATCGACAGCCCGGTTGATACCGAGCACGAGCGCGGTACCCGTATTCGGGTAACACTTCCGCGCCATGTCGAAGCGACGTCCGCCGTGAACTGAGCCCGTCGAGAGAATTGAATAAATGCCCCATATTCTGATCGTCGAAGACGAAACCATCATCCGCTCCGCCCTGCGTCGCCTGCTGGAACGTAACCAGTATCAGGTCAGCGAAGCAGGTTCGGTGCAGGAAGCCCAGGAACGTTTCAGCATTCCCTCGTTCGATCTGATCGTCAGCGATTTGCGCTTGCCCGGGGCTCCCGGTACTGAGCTGATAAAGCTTGGCGAGGGCAAACCGGTGCTGATCATGACCAGCTATGCGAGCCTGCGCTCGGCTGTCGACTCCATGAAAATGGGCGCTGTCGATTACATCGCCAAGCCGTTCGATCACGACGAAATGCTCCAAGCGGTTGCGCGCATCCTGCGTGATCGCCAGACCGTGCAAAGCATTCAGGCTGATCGCAGCGCGGCCAAAGCAGCAAGCCCGGATAAAGCGGGCACGGATAACAGCAACGGCGAAATTGGCATAATCGGCTCTTGCGGCCCGATGCAGGATCTCTACAGCAAAATTCGTAAGGTCGCCCCTACCGATTCGAACGTGCTGATTCAGGGTGAATCAGGAACGGGTAAAGAGTTGGTGGCGCGCGCCCTTCACAACCTGTCGCGCCGCGCCAAGGCGCCGATGATTTCGGTCAACTGCGCGGCGATTCCGGAAACCCTGATCGAGTCGGAACTGTTCGGCCACGAAAAAGGCGCGTTCACTGGCGCAAGCGCCGGTCGTGCCGGACTTGTGGAAGCGGCAGATGGCGGCACACTGTTCCTCGACGAAATCGGCGAACTGCCGCTGGAAGCCCAAGCGCGTCTGTTGCGCGTGCTGCAGGAAGGCGAAATTCGCCGCGTGGGCTCCGTGCAATCACAGAAAGTGGATGTCCGCCTGATCGCGGCAACCCACCGGGACCTGAAAAGCCTGGCCAAAGTCGGCCAGTTCCGCGAAGACCTTTATTACCGCCTGCATGTCATTGCCTTGAAGCTCCCGGCATTGCGCGAGCGCGGTAACGACGTACTGGATATCGCCCGCGCCTTCCTGACCCGTCAAAGCCTGAAAGCCGGTCGTAACGACCTGCGATTCGCCCCCGACGCAGAGCTCGCCATTCGCCAGTACACCTGGCCCGGTAACGTGCGTGAGCTTGAAAACGCCGTGGAGCGAGCGGTCATTCTGTGTGAAAGCCCGGAAATCTCTGCCGAATTGCTGGGCATCGACATCGAGTTGAGCGATCTGGACGACGACTTCATCGGCCTCGCCCCGCAGCAAGGCTCGTCCAGCTCCACCAGCCATGAGCCCACAGAAGACCTGTCTCTGGAAGATTACTTCCAGCACTTCGTTCTTGAGCATCAGGACCACATGACCGAGACCGAGCTGGCGCGCAAACTGGGCGTGAGTCGTAAATGCCTGTGGGAACGCCGTCAGCGCTTGGGCATTCCTCGCCGCAAGGGCGTTGCCAGCGAAACCTGACCACAAGGCTCTGGCCTGCGCCTTCCGGTCAGGCCAGAAACTGTTACCTTCACACGATGCACGTAACAAAAGCCGGGGTTTACGGTAACGAAAACCCCGGCTTTTTTGTGTCGGCAAAACAGCCAAACCGCTACAGCCCCCGGTTTTAAAGGGTTTTCAAAAGTTGGCACAGCTCCTGCTATATATATCCAGTACAAGAACAACAAAAACACGCAGTGCTAAACACCATAATAAAAACAATACGAATCGACTCACGCATAACAAGAACAACACGGCGGAGGCGCAGCTAACTGATTCTTTTGGAGAGGCGTTGTATTTGGGGCTTGCCCCGCAACCAGGCTGAGAACAACAAAAACTACCCTTAGGTAGCGCCTGAACTGGTTGGATCGAATGATCATTGCAACACAGCGACCAAAGCAATCCGTTTGCTCTTGACTCCCGATTGGGAGGTTTCACAGACGAAAGTCTCGTGAATGGGCACTCAACAAAAACAAGAAGCCCACAGACAAAATAAAAATAAGAGCACACACTTTGGGGGAGCTTCGGCTCCCCCAGTAGCTTCTGCGATTTATCCCTGCTCGCCCCCCCCTCTGAAATCAATGTATCTCCCGTAGGACCGGCTTTAGCCGGGAGAGCGTTATTTCAGACGACGAATTTGTGGCGACTGGGCCCTCTCCCGGCTAAAGCCGGTCCTACGGGTTCTGTTTGCTGATCGCGCAGCTTCCTACACCATCCCCTGACTAAATGCTAGAATCCCCGCCCATCATGCGGTCATTCCTCATTTATGGCCGAATATTCCTTCAAACAGTGCATCCCATGCTGAAGAAGCTGTTCCAGTCATTTCGTACTCCACTGCGTAAACCGCAGCAACATATCCGCAGCACGCCTGAAGTGCTCAACAGCAGCCAACACTCGCTGCAACGCGGCCAATTCAGCCGTTATGCGGTGAATATCGTTGAGCGTCTGCAAAATGCGGGCTATCAGGCTTATCTCGTCGGCGGCTGCGTTCGCGACCTGATGCTGAACATCACGCCAAAGGATTTCGACGTCGCCACCAGCGCCACGCCGGAGCAGGTCCGTGCTGAGTTCCGTAACGCCCGTATCATCGGCCGTCGTTTCAAGCTGGTTCACATCCACTTCGGTCGTGAAATCATCGAGGTGGCGACGTTCCGCGCCAATCATCCTCAAGATGATGAAGAAGAGGACAGCAACCAGTCTTCGCGTAACGAAAGCGGCCGGATTCTGCGTGACAACGTTTACGGCACCCTTGAAGACGATGCCCAGCGCCGCGATTTCACGATCAACGCCCTGTATTACGACCCGGTCAGCGAGCGCATCCTCGATTACGCCAACGGCGTGCACGACATTCGCAATCGCCTGATCCGCCTGATTGGCGATCCGGAGCAGCGTTACAAGGAAGACCCGGTCCGCATGCTGCGCGCCGTGCGTTTCGCCGCCAAGCTGGACTTCGGCATCGAGAAGCACAGCGCCACGCCGATTCGTCCGCTGGCACCGATGCTGCGTGATATTCCGTCGGCACGTCTGTTCGAAGAAGTGCTCAAACTGTTCCTGTCCGGCTACGCCGAACCCACCTTCGAAATGCTGGTGGACCTGGAACTGTTCGACCCATTGTTCCCGGCCAGCGCCCAGTCTCTGGAATACCGTCCGACTTATACCCACACGCTGATCAGCCAGGCGTTGCGCAACACTGACCTGCGTATCAAGCAGAACAAGCCGGTAACGCCGGCATTCTTGTTCGCAGCCTTGCTGTGGCCTGCGCTGCCAGCCAAAGTGCTGCGCCTGCAGGAACGCGGCATGCCGCCGATCCCTGCCATGCAGGAAGCGGCCAACGAGCTGATCATCGAGCAGTGCCAGCGTATTGCGATTCCGAAGCGCTTCACCATGCCGATTCGGGAAATCTGGGACATGCAGGAACGTCTGCCGCGCCGCTCCGGCAAGCGCGCCGACCTGTTGCTCGACAATCCACGCTTCCGGGCCGGTTACGACTTCCTGCTCCTGCGTGAAAGCGCAGGCGAAGAAACCGATGGCCTGGGCGAATGGTGGACTGATTACCAGGACGCCAACGACAGCGAACGTCGCACGATGATCAGCGAGCTCGGCAGCAAGCCCGAAGCGGGTGCCCCGCGCAAACGTCGCCGCAGCAGTGGCGCCAAACGCAAACGTGCCGGTGGCGAACCGGCCGCATCGGGCGAGTAACACGTGGAACGCGTCTATATAGGCATGGGCAGTAATCTGGCTGCCCCCGCCGAGCAACTGCGTCATGCCATCAGGGCATTGGCCAGGTTGCCGCAGAGCCAGTGGGTCGGTGTCTCTTCCTTCTATGTAAGTGACTCGCTGCTGCCCAATCAGCCGCGTTACACCAACGCCGTTGCAGCGCTGGACACCACCCTCGAACCGCTTGCCCTGCTCGACGCGCTACAGGCTATCGAGCTGGATCAAGGCCGTGAACGCACCGAGCGTTGGGGCCCACGCACACTGGACCTGGACATTCTGGTATTCGGTGAGCGATTGATCGACGAACCCCGTCTCAAAGTGCCGCATTACCACATGCAGGCCCGGGCTTTCGTGCTCTACCCATTGGCCGAACTTGCGCCGGATCTGCAACTGGCCGACGGTCGCTCCCTGAGCAAATTGCTGACCCGCTGTCCGTTTGAAGGCATCGAGCGTTTAGTGCCACAGGCGTAATAGCCCAGTGCCCGGTAACACAGTGCTCAACCGGTAACTCACCGGTAACACAGGCAATTGACTTAATCCCCCCTCATCACGAAGATAGGCGTCCCGCCAGCCTGTACGCTGGCTTATGGGCGCAAGCCGGCTGCTTTTAAACACCGCACACGACGGTGTGCCTGCCTGAAACGGATGAATTCACGAGCTGCTCGCCGTAGTGTTCACCGCGCCTGACAGAGGACTTTTCCATGCCAGATATCACCGTAACGTCGTTGCAGGCTCTCAAGCAGAAAGGTGAAAAGATCACCATGCTGACGTGCTATGACGCGACCTTTGCCCATGCCGCCAGCGAAGCAGGCGTCGAAGTGCTGCTGGTCGGCGACTCATTGGGCATGGTCCTGCAAGGGCATGACAGCACACTGCCCGTGACCACCGCCGACATGGCCTATCACGTCGCCAGCGTGAAACGCGGTAATCAGGGCGCGCTGATCATGGCCGATCTGCCCTTCATGTCCTACGCCACCCTTGAGCAAACCTACGCCAACAGCGCTGCGCTGATGCAGGCGGGTGCGCACATGGTCAAGATTGAAGGCGCGGCCTGGCTGGCCGAGTCGATTCGACTGTTGGCAGATCGTGGTATCCCGGTCTGCGCGCACATGGGCCTGACTCCACAATCGGTCAATGTGCTGGGCGGTTACAAGGTTCAGGGTCGCCTGGAATCCCAGGCACGGCAAATGCGTGCAGACGCCATCACTCTGGAACAGTCCGGTGCGGCAATGCTCTTGCTGGAATGCGTGCCGAGCGAACTGGCTCAGGAAATCAGCCATGCCGTGAAAATCCCGGTCATCGGCATTGGTGCGGGCAGTGCCACTGACGGCCAGGTGCTTGTCATGCACGACATGCTTGGCCTTTCCATTACCGGACGCGTGCCCAAATTCGTGAAGAACTTCATGGTCGGCCAGCCAGACATTCAGGCGGCCTTGCGCGCTTATGTCAGCGCCGTCAAAGACGTCAGCTTCCCCGGCACTGAACACGGATTCTCGGCATGAACACAGTAAAAACCGTACGCGAATTACGCGCTGCCATCGCTCGCGCCCGCAGTGAAGGCAAGCGGATCGGCCTGGTGCCGACCATGGGCAACCTGCACAGCGGCCATGCGGCCCTGGTCACCAAAGCAGCGCAGCGCGCGGACTTCGTGGTAGCGACTATTTTCGTCAACCCGATGCAGTTCGGCCCCAACGAAGACCTGGCGACCTACCCTCGCACCCTGGCTGCCGATCAGGAAAGGCTGCTTGAGGCTGGCTGTCATTTGCTGTTTACGCCCAACGTCGAAGAGATGTATCCCCATGGCATGACGGATCAGACCGTGGTCAGCGTGCCGGTTATCTCTGAAGGCCTGTGCGGCGCCAGTCGTCCCGGCCATTTCGATGGCGTGTCGACGGTTGTGAGTAAGCTGTTCAACATGGTCCAGCCTGATCTGGCCGTGTTCGGCGAAAAAGACTTTCAGCAACTGGCGGTCATTCGTGCGCTGGTTCGCGACCTGAACATGCCGATCCAGATCATTGGCGAGCCAACCGTGCGCGCCGACGACGGCCTGGCGCTGTCCTCGCGTAACGGTTATTTGAATGAAGAACAACGCGCGATCGCGCCTGTGCTGTACAAGGTCATCCAGCAGATCGGTGCAGCCGTTGATAGTGGCGACAAAAACTTCGTCACTTTGCTGGACGCCGGTAAGCGCCAGCTCGAAGCAGCAGGGTTGCGCCCGGACTATCTGGAAATCCGCGAAGCCACCAGCCTGCGCCCTGCAACGGCTCAGGACGACGATCTGGTTATTCTGGCAGCGGCTTTTCTGGGCAAGACCCGTTTGATCGACAACCTGCATTTGAATCGCGAGCAGCATTAAACCATCAATTTGGAGGCTCTCTTGTAGGAGCTGCCGAAGGCTGCGATGGCGGTGTGTCAGGTTGAATGCAATCGCAGCCTTCGGCAGCGCCTACAATTGTGGTGCCTGCAATCAGGCAATGAACTTAGCCCCACCCGCAATGCCCTATTCGTAACGGTTTCATCGCGTCTGTTCATCCAACAGACAGCAACATGTGAAATAGTACCGGGCACCGAGCAGTTCAGGCGCAGACACAGCCCCACATAATGTTTAGTCTTGGTGTCACGATTAAAAAGTCTGCTTATCTTCGCTTTCAGTGTTTAGCCAGTTCCAAGTACAAGGAAACCCGCAGCGATGGCGTACTACCGCACCCCTTCTGACGTGACCGCTCTGCCTGCATGGCAAGCGCTCAACCAACACCGCCAAGCCATGCAGGATTTCAGCATGCGCGAAGCCTTCAATGCTGATCCGCAGCGTTTCGACCAATTCACCCTCAGCAGCTGCGGACTGTTTCTCGATTACTCGAAGAACCTGATCAACGCCGAAACACGTGACTTGCTGGTCAAGCTGGCCAACGAAGTAGGCCTCAAAGACGCCATCAAGGCGCAATATGACGGCGAACTGGTCAACTCTTCCGAAGGTCGCCCGGCGCTGCACACCGCGCTGCGCCGCCCGGTGGGCGACAAGCTGAACGTCAATGGCGTCAACGTGATGCCGGATGTGCACAAAGTGCTGAACCAGATGACCGATCTGGTCGGCCGCATTCACGATGGCCTGTGGCGCGGTTACAGCGAAAAGCCGATCACCGACGTGGTGAACATCGGCATCGGTGGCTCGTTCCTCGGCCCTGAGCTGGTGTCTGAAGCGCTGCTTTCCTACGCGCAGAAAGGCGTGCGCTGTCATTATCTGGCGAACATCGACGGCAGTGAATTCCATGAACTGACCATGAAGCTTCGAGCTGAAACGACGCTGTTCATCGTTTCGTCGAAGACCTTCACTACCCTGGAAACGCTCAAGAACGCCACCGCGGCGCGTGCCTGGTATCTGGCACAAGGCGGTTCCGAGGCCGAGCTGTATCGCCACTTCATCGCTGTTTCCAGCAACAACGCTGCAGCCGTGGCGTTTGGCATCCGCGAAGAGAACATCTTCCCGATGTGGGACTGGGTCGGCGGTCGTTACTCGCTGTGGTCGGCCATTGGTCTGCCTATTGCGCTGGCCATCGGCATGTCCAACTTCAAGGAGCTGTTGTCCGGCGCGTATTCCATGGATCAGCACTTCCTGACCGCACCGTTCGAACAGAACATGCCGGTGCTGCTGGGCTTGCTGGGCGTCTGGTACGGTAATTTCTGGGGTGCGCAGAGCCACGCGATCCTGCCGTACGATCACTACCTGCGTAACATCACCAAGCACTTGCAACAGTTGGACATGGAGTCCAACGGCAAAAGCGTTCGTCAGGACGGCACGCCTGCGCTGACCGACACTGGCCCGGTAATCTGGGGCGGCGTAGGCTGCAATGGTCAGCACGCTTATCACCAGTTGCTGCATCAAGGCACCCAACTGATCCCGGCTGATTTCATCGTACCGATTGTCAGCTTCAACCCGGTGTCCGATCACCATCAGTGGCTGTACGCCAACTGCCTGTCCCAGAGCCAGGCCCTGATGATTGGCAAGACCCGCGCCGAAGCCGAAACCGAATTGCGCGACAAAGGCCTGAGCGAAGAAGACGTGCAAAAGCTTGCACCGCACAAGGTCATTCCGGGTAACCGTCCGAGCAACACCTTGGTGGTCGAGCGCATCAGCCCTCGTCGCCTGGGTGCGCTGGTGGCGATGTATGAACACAAGGTGTTCGTGCAAAGCGTGGTCTGGGGCATCAATGCCTTTGACCAGTGGGGCGTGGAGCTGGGCAAGGAGATGGGTAAAGCCGTTTACCAACGCCTGACCGGCGGCACCGAAACGCCAGCCGATGATGCTTCGACTCAAGGTCTGATCAACTACTTCCGCGGCCGTCACCGCGGCTGATCGATCTCAAGCGCCACCTAAACCCGCTGTTCTCGCAAGAGACGGCGGGTTTTGTGTTTTAGGGTGTAAATGCAGATTAACAAGGGCGAAACGCAAGGCTTAACGATTCTGCTTTCATCCCGTAGGACCGGCTTCAGCCGGGAGGACTTCGGGGCATTCACCGAATCTCTTTCGGCGGAAATACCGCCCTCCCGGCTAAAGCCGGTCCTACGAAATCAAAAGCGGAGGATTGCACTCCTGCGCCCGGCTCAGTGCGCCTCCACCCGCGCCAGCGAGCGATCCAGTTCGGTTCTGGCCATGCCAATCAAGTGCACCACTGAAAATGCCAGGTCACGTGTCGGGCCATTGAGGCTGTCACCAGACTCGTAAGCCGTGGCAGCAGCGCAACGCAGGAGTTCGCTGACGTGCAGCAGGGATTCTTCCAGAGAGATGTTGGGTGGATCCGGTGTTACTTTTTTCATGCAGGTTGCTCCCGTTAGGGCCACCGGATGTTCGCTGCTAAACAGACAAGAGGTGGCAGCTTTGTCGCGGGTTAGCAGACCGGCGCAACCTACAAAACCGGCGCACTCGAAAGTGCCCCACGCAAAGCCGCCATAAGCGGTAAAGCGCGTCGTAGAAATTGCGAAACAGGCTGCTAAACCCGATCACTGATGAGCAGTGACCGGCGCAGCCTAGAGAGCAAAATTCACCCACGCAAGGGGTCAGGATTTTCTAGGAAACTTCACTCACAGGAAAGAGAGAAGTCTGTCGGAACAGGCCTATATTTGAAGGATTTAGTGAGCGCAGGTAACAGATATCTACGGCATTGCCGACAAAACTTGAATCGGTGACAGAAGCGAGGCATGGTCGCTAAGTCGTGTATAGCCTCAATCCGTAGGACCGGCTTCAGTCGGGAGGGCGCCATTCCAGATCGAAGGAATTCAGCAGTTCTACCGGCCCTCTCCCGGCTAAAGCCGGTCCTGCGTTAATACGCTTTTACTTGCCGAGACCCCATGGAATTCATCCGCAGTCGTATCGAAACCCAGGTCATGAGCCTGACGGGCTTGTCTCTCGGCCAACTCGATCTGGAAAATCCCAAGGGCGATCCGGGTCTGTTCGGGCCAGACGCCGTCTGCTGGCGAGTACACGGGGACTTTCCCTCCATGTTGATTGGCGGCATCAGCGCTCTGATGCTGCAGGCCTTGCACCCACTGGCGCTGGCGGGCGTGTGGGATCACTCCAACTTTCGTCAGGACATGCTCGGCCGGCTGCGGCGCACCGGGCAGTTCATTTCGGGCACGACGTTCGGCTCAACCCACGACGCCAACTGGTTGATCGATAAAGTCAGGACCATCCATTTGCAAGTCACCGGCACCGCGCCAGATGGCCGACCTTATGCCGCAAGCGACCCGGATTTGCTGACATGGGTGCACGTAGCCGAAGTCAGCAACTTCCTCGCGGCGCACCTTCGCTACCTGAATCCTGAACTTTCATTGGCAGATCAGGATAAGTACTACGACGAAACCGCCGTGATCGCAGAGCGTCTCGGCGCCCGGAACGTGCCCCGCTCTGCCCGGGCCGTTGCCGAGTACCTGAAACAGATACGCCCTCAATTACTGTGCGACGAGCGCAGCCGGGAAGTGCTGCGCATCCTGCTCAACGCACCCGCACCAAGTCTGCTGGCCAAACCCATGGGCGCACTGATGATGCAGGCGGGTATTGACCTGCTACCGGACTGGGCAAGCGAGATGTTGGACGTGCAGCAGACCGCACTCCAGCGCCGCATGATCCGCGCAAGCGTAAAGCGCAGCGCGCCGGTGTTGCGCTGGGCTGTTCGCAACGGGTCGATTCATCGGGCGCAGCGGCGGATGGGCCTCTGATCGCCAAAACCAAGACTGCCCAGTTCTCGGTTGGAAGCTCTCCCGCCTTCTGTGCCAACATGTCTTCTGATCAAAACGAATCAGGCCGTCTGCTCTGTGCCTGACGTAAACCCAATAAGAATGAGGATCCGCGCCATGCAAGACGTCGTTATCGTTGCCGCCACTCGTACCGCTGTCGGAAGTTTCCAGGGTTCACTGGCGAATGTCTCCGCAGTCGATCTGGGCGCAGCGGTTATTCGCCAACTCCTGGCGCAGACCGGACTTGAGGGTGCGCAGGTCGATGAAGTCATCATGGGGCAGGTGCTCACGGCCGGTGCCGGTCAGAACCCGGCGCGTCAGGCAGCGATCAAGGCAGGCCTGCCGTTTGCAGTTCCGGCAATGACCCTCAATAAAGTCTGCGGCTCGGGCCTCAAGGCTCTGCACCTGGCCACTCAAGCCATTCGCTGTGGCGACGCCGAAGTGATCATTGCAGGCGGCCAGGAAAACATGAGCCTGTCCAACTACGTTATGCCGGGCGCACGAACCGGTCTGCGCATGGGCCACAGCACGCTGGTGGATACCATGATCAGCGATGGTTTGTGGGATGCATTCAACGACTATCACATGGGCATCACGGCGGAAAATCTTGCTGACAAGTACGAAATCAACCGCGAAGCTCAGGATGCGTTCGCTGCATCCTCCCAGCAGAAAGCCGTTGCCGCGATTGAAAGCGGACGCTTCGTGGATGAGATCACGCCGATTCTGATCCCGCAGCGCAAAGGCGACCCTGTAGCTTTCGCTACAGACGAGCAACCGCGTGCTGGTACCACCGCTGAAACCTTGGGCAAACTCAAACCGGCGTTCAAGAAGGATGGTTCGGTAACGGCCGGTAACGCCTCTTCGCTCAACGATGGCGCAGCGGCGGTCATTCTGATGAGTGCGTCCAAGGCGGCTGAGTTGGGCTTGCCTGTGCTGGCGCGTATTGCCGGGTATGCCAATGCCGGTGTTGACCCTGCAATCATGGGCATCGGCCCGGTCAGCGCGACGCGTCGCTGCCTGGATAAAGCAGGTTGGTCGATTGAGCAACTGGAGCTGATCGAAGCCAACGAAGCCTTCGCAGCGCAGGCCTTGTCTGTCGGTAAAGAGCTGGGTTGGGACATGGCGAAGGTCAACGTCAACGGCGGAGCCATTGCTTTGGGCCACCCGATTGGCGCATCAGGCTGCCGGGTGCTGGTTACTCTGCTGCACGAGATGATCAAGCGCGATGCCAAAAAAGGTCTGGCGACGCTGTGTATTGGCGGTGGTCAGGGCGTGGCGCTGGCTTTGGCGCGGTAATCAAAACCTCTGACCTGGAATACGAATTTTTGGAGCAGAGCTTGGTCTGGGCGGCATTTCCGACGATAAACGAAAACCCGGCCTGCCTTCGAACTGCGACACATGCATCGCGGGCAAGCCCTGCTCCCACAAGGATTGCATTCACAACCTGAAATCAGGCCTTACCTGAAACTGTCGCGCCTACATCCTGGGCCTTGCGACGCTGTGTATCGGCGGTGGTCAGGGCGTGTCGCTGGCGTTGGCGCGGTAATCAAAACCTCTGACCTGGAATACGAATTTTGGGAGCAGAGCTTGGTCTGGGCGGCATTTCGGACGATAAACGAAAACTCGGTCTGCCTGCGAACTGCGACACATGCATCGCGGGCAAGCCCTGCTCCCACAAGGATTGCATTCACAACCTGAAATCAGGCCTTACCTGATAAACTGCCGCGCCTACATCCTGCCTAGGCGCTTTGCATGTCTTCCTTGATTCAGGCGCTCAGCGTCGCCCTCGATAACCGTCAACCGCTGCTTGCTGAGCTGCATCAGCAAGGTACGGACTGTTACCGGCTGTTCCACGGCAGCCAGGAAGGCGCGAGCGGTCTGACCCTCGACCGTTACGGCCCGCAACTGCTGGTGCAAAGCTTCCATACACGTCTGGAGCGCGATGCCTTGCTTGAGCTGCATGCCGCCGTAAACGCCCGGCTTGGCCTGGATTTACTGCTGGTTTACAACGACCGCTCCCAAGGCAACTCGCGGATTGATCGCGAAGATGCCGTCTACAAGGCCGAACCCGCAGCACTGGAAGACCTGATTGGCCACGAATGGGGTCTCAATTACCGTGTGCGCGGGCGGCATGCCGGGCAGGATCCGCTGTTGTTTCTCGACCTGCGAAACACCCGGGGCTGGGTCAAGCAGCACAGTAAAGGCAAAAGCGTACTCAACCTGTTCGCTTACACCTGTGGTGTTGGCCTGAGCGCTGCGGCGGGCGGTGCCAGTGAGGTGTGTAATCTGGATTTCGCCGAAGGCAACCTGGCAGTGGGTCGTGAAAACGGTGCACTTAATCCGCAACTGCCTGGCATGTCGTTCATTCAATCCGATTACTTTCCGGCGATCCGTCAATTGGCAGGCTTGCCCATCACTCAGCGACGCGGTCACAAACTGCCGGATTACGTGAAGCTTGAACAGCGTCAGTACGATCTGGTGCTGCTCGACCCACCTGCATGGGCGAAAAGCGCTTTCGGCACAGTGGACTTGCTGCGCGATTATCAAAGCCTGCTCAAGCCTGCGCTGCTGACCACCGCCGACAATGGCGTATTGATCTGCTGCAACAATCTGGCAAAAGTCAGCATGGATGATTGGCGCGAGCAAGTATTGCGCTGCGCAACCAAGATCGGGCGCCCGGTCCGCGATTGGCAGGTCATGCCGCCCGCTGCAGACTTCCCTTCAATGGACAATCAGCCACCGCTGAAGACCCTGATCTTGCATCTCTGATTGCCGTACAGAGTTTAGGGAAATATCCCACAACATGGAGAGGCGGTGCCTTCGGAACCAGATTGGCATGCCATACTCCAAGGAGCTCCCATAAAGTCCGATAAAGAGAGACGACGCCTCACATGTCCAAAGGATTGATACGCGCGATTGGTACCCTTCTGGTCGTTTTCGGACTCTATAGCATTCTGGGCTTTCTGATTTTGCCCGGTGTTGGTTTGCGCATTGCCAACCAGCAACTGGAGAACTATTCCACCGTTCCGGCACGCCTGGAGCGCATTGAATTCAACCCCTACAGCCTGGAACTGACCCTGTGGGGCCTGAATATCGGCGCACCGGGCAAAGAACAGGTTGGTTTTGAAAAGCTTTACGCCGATCTGCAGATCGATAGCCTGTGGACCCGCGCCCTGCACTTGCAGGCTATTGAGTTGATCAAGCCCAAGACAGAGCTGTTATTCGATAAAAACGGCGCGCTGAACCTGACTCAGCTATTCAAGCTGCCGCCGAGCGACCCTGCTGCTGCCGAGGAACCCGCCAGCAAGCCCTTCCCGCTGCGCATCGACCAGATCAAACTGGCCGACGGTTACGTGCGTTTTCAAGACATGCGCCCCAGCGAACCGATTGAGTTCCTTTACGACAAACTGAATTTTGAGCTGAAAAACCTCAGCACATTGCCTGAAGACAATGCGGATATGACACTGGTCGCCGCAGGCCCGGATGGCGGCCAGATTGATTGGGTCGGACGTATAAGCCTGATTCCAATTACTTCCGAAGGCACTTTGAAAGTCACTGACAGCAAGATGAAGCTCTGGTGGCCTTATGTACGTGACGCCCTGCCACTGGTATTGAAAGACGGCATACTCAATTTCAGCACGGCCTATTCGCTCAATCTTTCGAAAGAAACCGAACTCAAGCTGACTGATACTGCGCTCAGCATTGCGCCGCTCAGCATTGATGCTCCGGATGGACGCCCACTGGCGCGCTTGCAGCGCCTTGACGTAACCGAGAGTTCCGTCGACCTGGCTAAACAATTGGTCACTGTCGGAAAGATCCGCAGTACCCGACTGGAAACCTGGGCAGCGCTGGAGGCTGATGGTCAACTGGATTGGCAAAAGCTGTTCGCCAGCCAGCCAGCCAAACCTGCTGCCAAATCAACAGCCTCGTCTGCACAGAAAGTTGCGGTGGACGACAAGGCTGCACCGGCACCTGCTACAGCCGACGCTCAACCACCGACTGCCAAACCCGCTGCGCCTTCCAAGCCGTGGCAAGTACTGCTCAAAGACGTGCAACTGCGTGACTATCAGGTTCACCTTGCAGACCGTAGCCAGAAAGAGCCGGTCGCTCTGGACGTGGGTCCGCTGAATCTGGACATGCAGAACTTCGACAGCCTGAACAAATCACCGTTTACCCTGAAGCTTGATACCGGCGTCGGCAAGCAGGGCAAGCTTACCGCTGCGGGCGACGTTAATCTGAACCCGGTCAGCGCAAAGCTGCAGGTCACCGCTAACGATATCGATCTACGTATTGCTCAGGCTTATATAAGCCCGTTCATTCAGCTGGAACTGCGCAGCGGTATGCTGGGTAGCGATCTGGCAGTCAATCTTAAAAGCACCGAGCCACTGGCGTTCAACATCAATGGCAAGGCGCAAGTCGAACAGTTGCACACGCTGGATACACAGAAAAAACGTGACTTCCTCAAGTGGCAAAAGCTCACGCTGGAAGGCCTCAAATACGAGCACGGCGACAGTCTGAACATTGCCAAGGTCAATCTGGAGCAGCCTTACGCTCGCTTCATGATCAACAACGACCGGACGACCAACATCGATGACCTGCTGATCCCGCAACCGGCAGACAAAAAGCCAGTCGCCAAAACCAGCGCCTCAGCCCGTAAGGAGAAACCGCTGGGCATTCGTATCGGAGAGGTGAATATCAATGACGGCTCGGCCAACTTTGCTGACTTCAGCCTGACACCGAACTTCGCCACCGCCGTTCAGCAACTCAATGGGCGCATCGGCACGCTGGATAATCGCCAGTCCAACCCTGCGACGGTAAACGTCAACGGCAAGGTGGACCGTTATGCTCCAGTCACCATCAAAGGCAGCCTGAACCCGTTTGACCCGATGTCTGCGCTGGACATCGCCACCAGCTTCAAACGCGTGGAGCTGACCACACTGACACCTTACTCGGGCAAGTTCGCCGGGTATCGCATCCGCAAAGGCCGACTCAATCTGGATCTGCATTACAAGATCACCAAAGGCCAGCTGAAGGCTGAAAACAAGGTGGTGGTCGAGCAATTGGAGTTGGGCGAGAAGGTTGACAGCCCGGATGCCGTGGACCTTCCCCTGCGTCTGGCCGTTGCGCTGCTCAAAGACGTCAATGGACGGATATCCATTGAGCTGCCGGTATCAGGCGATTTGAACAACCCGCAGTTCAGCGTCATGCCGATTGTCTGGCAGACCCTGCGTAACCTGGTGGTACGCGCGGCAGCAGCACCGTTCAACTTCATTGGCGGGTTGGTCAGTGGCGGAGGCTCGGAGGACCTGAGCAGCATCAGGTTCGCGCCAGGGGCCACCGACCTCAGCCCTGATACCCAGAAAGCACTGGATAAGCTAGCAGCAGCGCTCAAGGAGCGCCCTACCCTGCGTCTTGAGATTGAAGGTACCAGCGCAGCAAGCAGCGATGGCCCGTTCCTCGCCCAGCAGCGTCTTGAACGCGAATACCAGTACACGTACTACAAGATCCTGCAGCGCCGCGGCGACAAGGTTCCGGCCAGAGCCGCAATGGTTAATGTGCCAGACAATGAAAAATCGCCGATGCTGGAAGGCATTTACCGCGCCCGTCTGAAGAAGCAGCCGCCAGCGCAATGGGCGGATCTGGGCAAGGAAGAGCGCTCCAACAAGATGCGCGCGGAGATTATTCAGTTCTGGAGCGGCAACGAGGTACTGTTGCGAGAGCTCGGGCAGAATCGTGCCAGCAGTATCAAGGATTACCTTGTGGACAAAGGAAAGCTTGAAGACGAGCGCGTCTATTTCGTCGATGCCAGGCTTGGTCAGGCAGAGAAAGATGGCAGCGTGATCAGTCCATTGCATCTGGACAGTGAGTAACCCAACGCTATGCGCATTTATTTAATTTCATGTTTCGCAGTGCTGGCGGCACTGTCGGCTTCAGCTCAGGCTTCTACTTTGCGCTGCGGCAGCCAACTCATCAGCGCGGGGGACCGTGCGTTCGAGGTGCAGCAGAAATGCGGTATCCCCGTCAGCCAGGAAGTCATCGGCACCAAGGAGACATTCAGCGGCAATTACCGCCAGTCCGAAGAGGTGAAGATTGAAGAATGGATCTACGGACCAGACCACGGCATGTATCAGTACCTGCGCTTCGAAGGTGGGAGGCTGGTAAGAATAGACAGCAAGCGCGGGAATTGAAGGGAACACCCTCTAATCTTGTAGGAGCTGCCGAAGGCTGCGATGACGTTGCATCAGGATGAATGCATCGCAGCCTTCGGCAGCTCTCACCAACCATAAAATAACTGCTCGAATTTAAATCTTTTTTCTGCAGGCCTGCGGTGCGTCAGCGAAAAATGCGCTCCCTGACCAGATCCCATCGCGGGCAAGCGCGCTCCTACAGGTCCCCATTTGCTGCGCGACAGCGCTGTGTCAGGAACACTGAGCGACCTCCTACAGGTAATGGATTTAAATTGCAGAGCTGTATTTTAGAACCATAGAAAAAGCCCCGACGTTTCCGCCGGGGCTTTTAATGACCACATCCCTGTAGTCCTTCGCATGAACCTTTCCAGAATCAGCGGTTACCCATCCAGGCCACCCGCCAATCCCTTTACTCGTTCAGCGATGAATGTCTGATTACTCAGCTTTCAGGCCTGCGGCCGATACGTCTTTAACACCTTTGATTTTCTTGGTGATAGCGACGGCAGTGTTTTTCTGAGCTTCGGTCACTTTGACCATGGAGGACAGGGAAACCACACCTTTGTTGGTCTCAACCTTGATGTCCGAACCTGGGATGCCTTTTTCAGTCAGCAGGTCAGCTTTGACTTTAGTGGTGATCCAAGTGTCAGAAGTATCTTCTTTCACTTCTTGAGTAGTGGTGTTAGCAGCTACAACCATTGGGGTAGCGGCGGTCTGAGCGAAGGCAGCGTTGGCCATAGTCAGAGTCAGTGCAGTAGCGGTGGCAGCAGCAATAGCGAACTTCTTCATACGAGTAACTCCTGTTTTTCTCAGAAACTGCGCCAGCAAGTGGCAGCAGGGTTACTGATATATATCGCAAGCGCTGTGCCAAGAATGAAACAGCCTTAAAAGCCAATAAAATCAGACACTTATAAAAACACCTGAATTTCGGAATCGTGCAGATTGCCCGCTCGTCACTACTTTCGCGTGCAAGATGCATGCTTTGCCCGCCTCACAAGAAAGTTCCGTAACTACTTAATTACACACATAAAAAAAGGATCCCGAAGGATCCCTTTTCTGTTACTTGCTGATCGACAGATCAGACGCCCGATGCTTTCGCAGCAGCAACGTCTTTGATCGACAGCTTGATGCGGCCACGGTTGTCGACGTCCAGTACCAGCACTTCGACTTCCTCGCCTTCTTTCAGGATGTCAGTCACTTTCTCAACGCGAGCATCGCTCAGCATGGATATGTGAACCAGACCGTCCTTGCCAGGCAGGATGTTGACGAATGCGCCGAAGTCGACGATGCGCTCAACCTTGCCCACATAGATCTTGCCGATCTCGGCCTCAGCAGTGATACCCAGAACGCGCTGACGTGCCGCTTCAGCTGCTTCCTTGGTTTCGCCGAAGATCTTGATCGAGCCGTCGTCTTCGATATCGATCGAGGCTTTGGTCTCTTCACAGATTGCACGGATGGTCGCGCCGCCTTTACCGATAACATCACGGATTTTGTCGGTGTCGATTTTCATCGCGATCATGGTCGGAGCGTTTTCCGACAGCTCAGTACGCGACTGACCAATGATCTGGTTCATCTGGCCAAGGATATTCAGGCGCGCTTCCAGGGCTTGGCCCAGAGCGATTTCCATGATTTCTTCGGTGATGCCCTTGATCTTGATGTCCATCTGCAGCGCGGTAACACCTTTAGCGGTACCGGCTACTTTGAAGTCCATGTCGCCCAGGTGGTCTTCGTCACCCAGGATGTCGGTCAGGATGGCGAACTTCTCGCCTTCTTTAACCAGACCCATGGCGATACCGGCAACAGGTGCCTTCATCGGTACACCAGCGTCCATCAGCGCCAGGGAAGCACCGCAAACGGAAGCCATGGAGCTGGAACCGTTGGACTCGGTGATTTCCGAGACGATACGGATGGTGTACGGGAACACGTCAGCGGCAGGCAGCATGGCCTGAACCGAACGGCGAGCCAGACGGCCGTGACCGATTTCACGACGCCCAGCACCGCCCATACGACCACACTCGCCCACCGAGAACGGAGGGAAGTTGTAGTGCAGCATGAACGGGTCTTTTTTCTCGCCTTCCAGGGTATCGAGCAACTGCGCGTCACGTGCGGTACCCAGAGTGGCAACAACCAGTGCCTGAGTTTCGCCACGGGTGAACAGAGCCGAACCGTGAGTCTTCGGCAGAACACCGACTTCGATGTTCAGCGGACGCACAGTGCGAGTGTCGCGACCGTCGATACGTGGCTTGCCGTTAACGATGTTCTCACGAACGGTGCGGTATTCGATTTCACCGAAAGCTGCTTTGACTTCGCTGGCAGACGGGCTGCCTTCTTCTACAGCGAGTTTGGCAACGATCTGATCTTTCAGCTCGCCCAGACGCGCGTAACGGTCAGCTTTTACAGTGATGGTGTAAGCCTGGGAAATCGCGTCGCCGAACTCAGCGCGGATAGCGCTCAGCAGCGAAGTGGCTTCAGGCTTCGGCGTCCAGGCCCAGGTAGGCTTGGCAGCTTCGGCGGCCAGTTCTTTAACAGCCTTGATCACCGACTGGAATTCGTCGTGGGCGAACAGTACTGCGCCCAGCATCTGGTCTTCAGTCAGCTCTTTGGCTTCCGATTCAACCATCAGAACGGCTTCTTCTGTACCGGCTACAACCATGTCCAGGCTCGAAGCCTTGAGTTGCTCGTAGGTCGGGTTCAGCAGGTAGCCGGTGCTTTCGTGGAAAGCAACGCGAGCTGCGCCGATCGGGCCATCGAAAGGAATGCCGGAGATTGCCAGAGCAGCCGAAGTACCGATCATCGCAGCGACGTCCGGATCGGTTTTCTTGCTGGTGGAAACGACGGTGCAGACAACCTGCACTTCGTTCATGAAGCCTTCCGGGAAGAGCGGACGGATCGGACGGTCGATCAGACGGGAAGTCAGGGTTTCTTTTTCGGAAGGACGGCCTTCACGCTTGAAGAAGCCACCAGGGATTTTACCTGCAGCGTAGGTTTTTTCCTGGTAGTGCACGGAAAGTGGGAAGAAGCCTTTGCTTGGGTCTGCTGTCTTGGCGCCGACCACAGTCACAAGTACGGTGACGTCGTCGTCAACGGTGACCAATACAGCACCTGAAGCTTGACGGGCAATACGGCCAGTCTCGAGGGTTACGGTCGATTGACCGAATTGAAATTTCTTGATTACCGGGTTCACGGTTTCCTACCTTCTTTGTGGCTCTTGGGGAACTGGTTTCTTGCGAATTCTTGGGCGGTGCGGGGAATCGGCCCCACGACTGTCCAGATACAACTAGAGGCTGGGAGCCTGCCAGCCTTACCGAAAAACGGTAAGACAACGACAGACAACCAACCTCTATCCGAGTCGTTATTAGCGACGCAGACCCAGACGACCGATCAGGGCGCTGTAACGGCTAACGTCCTTACCTTTCAGGTAATCCAGCAGCTTACGACGCTGGTTTACCATACGGATCAGACCACGACGCGAGTGGTGATCTTTACCGTTGGCCTTGAAGTGGCCTTGCAGTTTGTTGATGTTGGCGGTCAGCAGTGCAACTTGCACTTCTGGCGAACCAGTGTCACCAACAGCTTGCTGGTAGTCGGTTACGATCTGAGCTTTTTCTTCAACGCTGAGTGCCATGTGGGCAATCCTTTTATCAGGAAACCATTCCGAAGAGCGGTTTCAACAGGCCAAGGGCAAACCCTTGTATTAAAAGATGAGGAATGACCGTGCCTGTTAACAGCCATCCTCTCCCGGATCATTCACATGCCCCGGGGTTCGGTCATTCTGACCGAATCAAACGACGTGGCGCGATCCGCCCGTCTTCGCTCACTTCACCGATACCGATGAAGCGACCATTGTGATCCTGCACCCGAACCATGCCGAATTGCGGCGCGTCCGGTGCTCTTACTGGCTGACCATGCAACCAGTAAAACGAACTGTGTTCCGAAAACTGCAATAACGGCCAGTCCTGCAAACCGCTGTCCGATGGCATCAGGAAGCGATCAACCGCTTCGTTACCGCCGTCGGCGTGCACTTGCTCCAACTCTTCCAGGGTGACCGTCTGGGTCAAGCTGAAAGGTCCGGCCTGTGTACGACGCAGTTGCGCGACATAAGCACCGCAACCCAGTTTCTCACCAATGTCTTCTACCAGGGTACGTATATATGTACCTTTGCTGCAATCGACCGAGAAGCGTGCAGTGTCTACGTCACTTTCGAGCAATTCCAGGCGCGCAATAGTAACAGAACGCGGTTCGCGCTCCACTACTTCCCCGGCACGAGCGAGCTTGTAGAGCGGCTGCCCGTCACGCTTGAGCGCAGAGTACATGGGTGGTATCTGACTGATTTCACCGCGAAATTCCGGCAAAACCGCCTCGATATCGGCACGACCAACGGTCACCGGACGCGTCTGTAAAACATCACCTTCGGCATCGCCGGTAGTCGTGGTTTTACCTAACTGCGCCAGGGTTTCGTAGGACTTGTCTGAATCGAGCAGGTATTGCGAGAACTTGGTGGCTTCACCAAAGCACAATGGCAGGACGCCACTGGCCAAAGGGTCGAGGCTGCCGGTGTGGCCGGCTTTCTCGGCATTGAGCAACCAACGCACCTTTTGCAAAGCCGCGTTGGAAGTGAAGCCCAGCGGTTTGTCGAGCAGGATGATCCCGCTGACGTTACGACGAATGCGCTTGACCTGAGCCACGCCTTATTCCTCGTTGCTTGCTGGCTTGGTGCTTTGCGGCGCGTCACCGGCATGCTGGCCGTCTTCGGCAACTGCACGTTCGATCAGGGCCGACAGGTGCGCACCACGCACGACGCTTTCGTCGTAGTGGAAGTGCAACTGAGGCACGCTGCGCAGTTTCATTTCACGGGCCAGTTGCATCCGCAGGAAGCCTGCAGCGGAGTTCAGCACCTTGATGGTCTGCGAAATTTCTTCTGCGCTGTCCTGACCCATGACGGTCATGAAAATCTTGGCGTGACCCACGTCGCGGCTTACATCAACCGCAGTGATGGTGACCAGACCGACACGCGGGTCCTTGATTTCGCGACGGATCAGTTGAGCCAGCTCACGCTGCATCTGATCGCCAATGCGTTGGGTACGGCTGTATTCTTTTGCCATGTTTTGCTACCTGATACTGACCGGGGGCGAAACCCTCGCGGTCTGAAAGCGGCAAACGCCCGGCCTGACAGATGTCGGACCGGGCGTTGCGTGTTGAGCCCATGACAGGGTCTGCGGCATTTGCATGCGAAGACCTGCCATGGCTCCTATAGCTCGCGACTTAGAGGCTGCGAGCCACTTGGACCTTCTCGAAGACTTCGATCTTGTCACCGACTTTGACGTCGTTGTAGCTCTTGACGCCGATACCGCACTCCATGCCGGCACGAACTTCGGAAGCGTCATCCTTGAAGCGACGCAGGGATTCCAGCTCGCCTTCGAAGATAACGATGTCTTCACGCAGTACGCGAATCGGACGGTTACGGAAGACAACGCCTTCGATGACCATGCAACCAGCGATCGCGCCAAACTTCGGCGAACGGAACACGTCACGCACTTCGGCAATACCCAGGATATTTTCCCGAACATCGCTGCCAAGCATACCGGTAAGGGCTTTCTTGACGTCTTCGATGATGTCGTAGATCACGTTGTAGTAACGCATATCCAGACCTTCCTGCTCGACGATCTTGCGAGCGCCAGCATCGGCACGCACGTTGAAACCGAACAGTACAGCGTTGGAAGCCAGCGCCAGGTTAGCGTCGCTCTCGGTGATACCACCGACACCGCCGCCGACTACGCGCACTTGCACTTCGTCGTTACCCAGGCCGTTCAATGCGCCCTGCAGAGCTTCCAGGGAACCACGGACGTCAGATTTGAGGACGATGTTGAGCGTCTTCTTCTCTTCCTGGCCCATGTTCTCGAAGATGTTCTCCAGCTTGCCAGCGTGAGCACGGGCCAGTTTGACTTCGCGGAACTTGCCTTGACGGAACAGAGCCACTTCACGGGCTTTCTTCTCGTCAGCCACTACGCTCATCTCGTCGCCAGCGTCCGGTGTACCGTCCAGGCCGAGAATCTCGACCGGAATGGATGGACCCGCTTCCTTGATTGGCTTGCCGTTCTCGTCGAGCATGGCGCGGACGCGGCCATAGTTCGAACCGACCAGGACCATGTCGCCCTGACGCAGCGTACCGTCCTGAACCAGAACAGTAGCGACTGGACCACGGCCCTTGTCGAGACGCGATTCGACAACAACACCACGGCCAGGAGCCGACGGAGTTGCAGTCAGTTCCAGAACTTCAGCCTGCAGCAGTACCGCTTCGAGCAGCTCGTCAACACCGGTACCCATCTTCGCGGAGACCGAAACGAACGGTGTTTCACCGCCCCACTCTTCGGACGTCACGCCGTGAACCGACAGTTCACTGCGGATGCGGTCCAGGTCAGCGCCCGGCTTGTCGATCTTGTTCACTGCAACTACCAGCGGAACACCGGCAGCCTTGGCGTGTTGCACGGCTTCGATGGTCTGTGGCATCACGCCGTCGTCAGCAGCAACGACCAGAATCACGATGTCAGTCGCCTTGGCACCACGAGCACGCATTGCGGTAAACGCAGCGTGACCCGGGGTGTCGAGGAACGTGACCATGCCGCGTTCGGTTTCAACGTGGTAAGCACCGATGTGCTGGGTAATACCACCGGCTTCGCCAGCAGCAACCTTGGCACGACGGATATAGTCGAGCAGGGAAGTCTTACCGTGGTCAACGTGGCCCATTACGGTCACAACCGGAGCACGGGAGAACGTCTCACCTTCGAACTTCAGCGATTCTGCCAGGGAATCTTCCAGGGCGGTGTCGCTGACCAGGGTCACTTTGTGGCCCAGTTCTTCAGCAACCAGTTGGGCAGTTTCCTGATCCAGAACCTGGTTGATGGTGGCTGGGGTGCCCAGCTTGAACATGAACTTGATGATCTCAGCTGCCTTGACCGACATTTGTTGTGCCAGGTCGCCGACAGAGATGGTCTCACCGATTTTCACGTCACGAACCAGAGGACCGGTTGGGCTCTGGAAGCCGTGAGCGTTACGCTTCTTCAGCTTGGCCTTGCCACGACCACCACGACGGAAGCCATCGCTTTCTTCGTCAGTGGTACGCGGTGCAACGCGTGGCGCTGGCGCTTTCTCTTTAACAGAGGCGCGATGCGGGGCGTTCTTGCGATCGCCATCACCACCACGAGCGTTGCGATCATCGCTGCGCGGTTTGTCCGGGCGACGCTGTTCATCACGCTTGCGCACTTCGGCAACCGGTGCCGGAGCAGGTGCAGCAGGTGCTTCCTGAACAGGCTGGGCAACCGGACCTGGCGCAGCTACGGCTTCAGAGGCAGCAGGTGCTGGCGCTGAAGGCTGATTACGCGCTTCTTCTTCGGCGCGGCGCTTGGCTTCTTCTTCAGCCTTCTGACGAGCAGCATTTTCTACGGCGCGACGTTCATCAAGCTCGCGCTTGCGCTCGGCCTCGATTTCTTCCGGGCTGCGCTGCACGAATACTTTTTTCTTGCGTACTTCAACGCTGATGCTTTTGCTGCCAGCAACACGCAGGGTGCTGGTGGTTTTACGCTGCAGCGTGATCTTGCGTGGTTCTTCCACTTTCGCCTTGTGACTGCTTTTCAAGTGAGTCAGCAAAGATTGCTTCTCACTGTCAGTCACCTTTTCTTCGGCGGCGGTGTGCGGCAGACCTGCCTCACGCATCTGCTGCAACAGGCGCTCTACCGGTGTTTTGACCTCATCGGCCAGTTGTTTCACCGTGACTTGCGTCATGCACTTCTCTCCTCAGGCCGCGCCTAATTACTCGAACCAGTGGGCTCGGGCGGCCATGATCAACTTGCCGGCACGAATATCATCAATGCCGTCGATGTCGAGCAGATCGTCAATAGACTGCTCGGCCAGGTCTTCGCGGGTAATTACGCCGCGCACCGCCAGTTCCATCGCCAAATCCTTGTCCATACCCTCAAGCGAGAGCAGGTCTTCGGCCGGATGGGCGTCTGCCAGCTTTTCCTCTGTAGCGATGGCTTTGGTCAACAAACGATCCTTGGCCCGAGCACGAAGCTCGTTGACGGTTTCCTCGTCAAAGCCGTCGATGTTGAGCATCTCCTCCACCGGTACATAGGCAATCTCTTCCAGGCTGGTGAAGCCTTCATCTACCAGCACTTGCGCCAGGTCTTCGTCGACTTCCAGCTCGTCGATGAAGTTGCGCAGGATGTCGCCGGTTTCTGCTTGCTGCTTGGCCTGGATGTCCGATTCGGTCATTACGTTCAGGGTCCAACCGGTCAGTTGACTGGCCAGACGCACGTTCTGACCGCCACGACCAATGGCCTGAGCCAGGTTGTCGGCACCGACCGCGATGTCCATTGCATGGGCGTCTTCATCTACGATGATTGCCGCCACTTCAGCCGGGGACATCGCGTTGATGACGAATTGAGCCGGATTGTCATCCCACAGGACGATATCCACTCGTTCGCCACCCAGTTCGCCCGAAACAGCCTGAACTCGCGAACCACGCATGCCAATACAGGCACCTTGCGGGTCGATTCGTTTGTCCTTGGAGCGAACAGCGATTTTTGCACGTGAGCCCGGGTCACGAGAGGCAGCCATCACCTCAATCAGACCTTCAGCGATTTCCGGCACTTCAATGCGGAAAAGCTCAATCAGCATCTCTGGCGCTGTACGCGACAGAATCAGCTGCGGACCACGGTTTTCAGTGCGAATTTCCTTCAGCAGAGCCCTTAGACGGACACCTACACGGAAGGTTTCGCGGGAAATAATGTCTTCACGAGCCAGCAGCGCTTCGGCATTGTTGCCCAGGTCAACGATAACGTTGTCGCGGGTAACTTTCTTGACAGTGCCGGAGATGATTTCGCCCAGTCGTTCACGATAGGCGTCAACCACTTGCGCACGCTCGGCTTCGCGAACTTTCTGCACAATAACTTGCTTGGCAGTCTGCGCGGCTATACGGCCGAACTCGATGGATTCGATTTTTTCTTCGATCAGGTCACCGGCTACAGCACCTGGCCTTTTCTCTTGAGCCTGATCGACAGCCAGCTCGTACGCTGGATCGTCAAGATCTTCATCTTCGACTACTGTCCAGCGACGGAAAGTCTCGTAGTTACCCGTCTGACGGTTGATCTCTACACGCAGCTCAACTTCATCTTCAAAACGTTTTTTTGTCGCGGTGGCCAGGGCCAACTCAAGCGCTTCAAAAATCACATCTGCCGGAACGCCCTTTTCATTGGACACCGACTCAACAACCAGCAGTACTTCTTTGCTCATCGTACGCCTCGCCTTTCGCAAGCCATTGGATCCGCGGGATCCGCAGTATTTGGCACGTATCAGTCAAACGTGGGAATAATGTTGGCCTTGTCGATCATATCGATCGGCAACAGGAACTCGTGGTCTTCTACCTGCACCACAACGTCCTGCTCTTCTACACCACGCAGAAGGCCCTGAAAGTTGCGTCGTCCTTCGAAAGGCGAACGCAGCTTGATCTTCACTTGTTCACCGGCAAATTTTGCGAACTGCTCAATAGTGAACAGTGGGCGTTCCATGCCAGGCGAGGAAACTTCAAGGGTGTATTCAACGGAGATCGGATCTTCAACATCAAGAACACCGCTGATCTGACGGCTCACGATGGCGCAATCGTCCACCAGCACACCGCCCTCTTTATCGATATAAACGCGCAACATTGAGTGGCGACCTTGAGCCGAAAACTCAATACCCCAGCATTCATAGCCCAGGGCCACGACCACCGGGGCCAGCAAGGCCTGCAACTCTTCTAGCTTGCTCGACACCTGAACCCCCTCGTGCATGTATGTGCATGCTATGCAAAATAAAAAAATGGGCGAAACGCCCATCCTTGAAACGCCGTCGAACAGCGGCGTTGAAAGTGTCCAGCTAACAAAAAGCCCCTTAAAAGGGGCTCCTTAAACTGGTTGCGGGGGCCGGATTTGAACCGACGACCTTCGGGTTATGAGCCCGACGAGCTACCAGACTGCTCCACCCCGCGACAAAGCTGGGGCGGAAGTATACGACCGATCCCTTGCAGGGTCAATGTAACCTTCCACCTACAAGAAAGCCCGCAACAGCGGGCTCTCCTGATAATTGGTACCGAGAAGGGGACTCGAACCCCTACACCCTATGGGCACAACCACCTCAAGGTTGCGTGTCTACCAATTCCACCACCTCGGCAATACATCTTTGGCAGCCTCGAACATCACTGCCTGTTGAAACCTTACTTCTGCTCGGGAGCTTGAGGTACGTCAGCTGGAACAACCGCTGGCTTTTGCCCTTCGAGCACCGGAACATCATCTGCTGCCGGTTTTTGCTTCACTTCCATTACCGCTGGATCTGGCAAACCTTCCTGAGTCAGCTCATGAGCTTTCTCTTTAGCAAAGTAACCTAACCCCAAGCTGGTTATGAAAAAAGCTGCGGCGAGTATACCAGTAAACTTACTAAGAAAGGTAGAGGAACCTTGGCTTCCGAAGACAGTATTTGATGCCCCTGCTCCGAAAGACGCGCCAGCGTCCGCACCCTTACCCTGCTGCAGCAGAACCAGGACAACAACGCCCAGAGCGGCCAACAGATGAAAAACGACTACGACTGTTTCCAGCATTTTTTCAGTTTCCCGCGGCGCGAATAATCGCACCGAACTCAGCTGCATTCAGGGAGGCACCACCAATGAGCCCCCCATCGATATCCGGCATGCCGAACAGTTCGACCGCATTGGCCGCCTTCACGCTGCCGCCATAAAGAAGTCGCACGCCTTGTGCGACCTCAGCATTCTCTTTCGCCAACTGCGCACGAATGGCTGCGTGCACGTCCTGCGCCTGTTGAGGCGAAGCGGTCAGCCCAGTGCCGATGGCCCAGACTGGCTCGTAAGCGATTACTGCATTCACAAGAGCATTGACGCCCAGCGCTACGATGATGCTGTCGAGCTGCTGCCCGACCACTTCAAGCGTTTTGCCAGCTTCACGCTCTTCGAGGGTTTCGCCGATACACAGCACCGGCGTAAGGCCGCTTGCCTGAGCTGCAGCGAACTTGCGAATCAGCACATCATCGCTCTCGCCCATAATCTGGCGACGCTCCGAGTGACCGACAAGTACCAGCTTGCAACCTGCATCAGCCAATTGACTCGACGAAACTTCGCCGGTCAAGGCACCCTGCCCTGCTTCATGCGCACAGTTCTGCGCACCCACAGAAATTGATTTGCCCTGCAAACCTTCAACCACCAGGCTTACGTGCAGGCTCGACGGAAACACCGCCACATCAACACCGCTTGGGAGGACCTGCTCTGCAAGGCCCTCGATCAGCTCAGCGACGCTGGCGCGGGTACCGTGCATCTTCCAGTTACCAGCTACCATAGGGCGACGCATGCTGTACCTCGTCGGTCAAAGTGGGCGCAGATGTTACCCAACACTTTCAACACTGGCAAGCCGAAATCAGGCGCAAACTTCAGCAACCAGTTTTGCGAGCTCATCGGCGTAACCGCGAACCTGTACTTCGTCCTCGCCTTCAACCATCACGCGCACCAGTGGCTCGGTCCCGGACTTGCGCAGCAACACGCGACCGCGACCCTCCATGGCTGCCGTTACTCGGTCGCAAGCCTCTTTGACAGCGGGGTGCGTGACCGGATCAACACCGCCCGAAAACCGGACGTTGACCAATACTTGCGGGCACTTGCGAAGCGCCTGACGCGACTGCGCAAGACTTTCTCCGTTGCGACGCAGCGCAAGCAGAACCTGCAGCGCTGCAATAATTGCGTCCCCGGTAGTGGTGTGCTGGAAGCAGACGACGTGACCGGAGTTCTCACCACCGATCTGCCAATTGCGCTCCAGAAGCTCGGCAATCACATAACGATCACCCACGTTCGCGCGAACAAACGGGATATCCAGATCAGCCAGAGCCAGCTCAAGCCCCAGATTGCTCATCAGCGTACCCACGACGCCACCTTGCAGGCGGCCACGCGCATGGAGATCACGGGCAATGATGAACAACAACTCGTCACCATCAACAACAGCGCCCGTGTGATCAACCATCAAGACGCGGTCGCCATCTCCATCGAAACCAATGCCGAGGTCTGCATGCTCGGCGAGCACGGCAGCCTGCAGCGCCCCCATGTGCGTGGAGCCACAATCTTCATTGATGTTCAGGCCATTGGGCTGAGCAGACAAAACGGTCACTTGAGCGCCCAGCTCACGGAAGACGTTTGGCGCCACCTTGTAGGTCGCGCCATGGGCGCAGTCGACCACCAGCTTGAGGCCGGCAAAATCGGTGCTGGTCGGCACGCTGCTTTTACAGAATTCGATATAACGGCCCGCAGCGTCATTGATACGCGAAACCTTGCCCAGCTTTTCCGACTCAACGACGGTCATCGGCGCATCGAGCAACTCCTCGATCATCAACTCGATCTCGTCGGGCAATTTGGTGCCCTGACCCGAGAAGAACTTGATGCCGTTATCGTAGTGCGGGTTATGCGAAGCGCTGATCACGATGCCGGCTTCCGCATGAAAAGTGCGCGTCAGGTAAGCGATGGCAGGCGTAGGCATCGGCCCCAACAGCATCACATCGGCGCCAGCGGCAGACAGACCCGCCTCAAGCGCCGACTCGAACATATACCCGGAGATTCGCGTGTCCTTGCCTACCAGAATGCGGCAGGCGCCAAGACGTCGAAACGCCATGCCTGCTGCCCAACCGAGTTTCAGCATGAATTCGGGAGTAATAGGGAATTGCCCCACTCGACCACGAATGCCGTCGGTTCCGAAATATTTCTTGGTAATCATGGATGCTCCGTATTCTTATTGCGCCGCTTCAACCGCGGCAATCATCCGCACGACATCGACCGTTTCGGCCACATCATGCACACGTAGAATTCTTGCGCCCTTGGTCATCGCCAACGCGGCGAGAGCAAGACCACCAAACAGACGTTCGCCGACCGGACGCCCCAACGCACCGCCAATCATGCTCTTGCGCGAGACACCAACCAATAGCGGGCGGCCCAGCAGATGCAATTCCTGCATATGCTTGAACAGGCTCAGATTGTGATCGAGGCTTTTGGCAAAACCAAAACCCGGATCCAGAATGATGCGCTCTTCAGGAATACCCGCAACACCACACCGATCCATCCGTTCGCGCAAAAACGCACCGACTTCAGCGACCAGATCGTCATAACGAGGATCATCCTGCATATCGCCAGGCTCGCCACGCATGTGCATCAGGCACACAGGGAGCCCGGTCGCAGCCGCCGCATCCAGCGCACCATCACGACGCAATGAGCGAACGTCATTGATCAACCCTGCCCCCAGCCGAGCGGTTTCACGAATGACAGCAGGCGTGGAGGTGTCCACCGAGATGATAACGTCCAGCTCGCGATTCAGCGCCTCCACGACAGGAGCCACGCGCTCAAGCTCTTCAGTGGGCGATACGGCACGCGCGCCCGGACGAGTTGATTCGCCGCCGACATCAATCAGCGTGGCACCCGCAGCAACCATCGCTTCGGCATGCCGCAGGGCGGCATCGAGATGGGTGTAGCGACCGCCATCGGAGAAGGAATCAGGAGTTGCATTGAGAATGCCCATAACATGCGTACGGGACAAATCAAGAACCCGGTTGCCGCAAGGCAACCGGGTCGGGTACAGCACAGGATTCATGTCAGGCCTTAGTGTTCAGCAGCAGGACCACCGATCGGGGCTTCCGGACGAACATCCGGAGGTGTTACCGGAGTACCAGGAGTACCCGAACCACCTTCCCAATCGCGCGGTTCGCGCGGAGTACGGCCAGCCATAATATCGTCGATCTGCTCAGCATCAATCGTTTCGTACTTCATCAACGCATCTGCCATCGCGTCGAGCTTCTCACGGTTGTCGGTGAGGATCTGTTTGGCGGTGCCGTAGCACTGATCGATAATGCTGCGAACTTCGGAGTCGATCAAGCGCGAGGTATCAGCCGACAAACCACTGCTTGAGCCACCGCCGCCACGACCCAGGTAGCCCTGGTCTTCGTCTTCACCGTACAGCAGAGGACCCAGCTTCTCGGACAGACCCCACTTGGTCACCATGTTCCGGGCAATCTGACTGGCCCGCATGATGTCGTTGGAAGCGCCAGTGGTAACACCGTCAAACCCAAGGGTCATCTCTTCAGCGATCCGACCGCCATACAACGAGCAGATCTGACTGATCAAAGCACGCTTGGACAGGCTGTAACGATCTTCCTCAGGGAGGAACATGGTGACACCCAGCGCACGACCACGAGGGATGATCGACACCTTGTAAACCGGATCATGCTCTGGCACCACCCGACCCACGATTGCGTGACCCGCTTCGTGATAAGCCGTGTTGCGCTTCTCTTTCTCGGACATGACCATGGATTTGCGCTCAGCGCCCATCATGATCTTGTCTTTAGCGAGCTCAAACTCTTTCATCTCAACGATGCGCTTACCGGTACGGGCAGCAAACAGCGATGCTTCGTTGACCAGGTTGGCAAGGTCGGCACCGGAGAAGCCAGGCGTACCACGGGCGATAACACCCGCGTTGACGTCGTCGCCCATCGGCACTTTGCGCATGTGAACCTTGAGGATCTGCTCACGGCCACGGATATCAGGCAAACCAACCACAACCTGGCGGTCGAAACGACCTGGACGCAGCAAAGCCGGGTCCAGTACGTCAGGACGGTTGGTTGCGGCGATGACGATGATGCCGTCATTCATTTCGAAACCATCCATCTCGACCAGCAACTGGTTGAGAGTCTGCTCACGCTCATCGTGACCACCGCCCATGCCAGCACCACGATGACGACCTACAGCGTCGATTTCGTCGATGAAGATGATGCAAGGAGCGTGTTTCTTGGCCTGTTCGAACATGTCGCGAACGCGGCTTGCGCCGACCCCCACGAACATTTCAACGAAGTCAGAACCGGAAATAGTGAAGAACGGTACCTTCGCCTCGCCCGCAATAGCCTTGGCCAGCAAGGTTTTACCGGTACCCGGTGGGCCTACCATCAGTACGCCGCGAGGAATCCGGCCACCCAGACGCTGGAACTTGCCCGGATCACGGAGGAACTCAACCAGCTCGCCCACTTCCTCCTTGGCTTCATCGCAACCCGCGACGTCAGCCAATGTCGTCTTGACCTGATCTTCAGAGAGCAGGCGCGCCTTGCTCTTGCCGAAGCTCATCGGACCGCCCTTGCCTCCCGCACCACCTTGCATCTGGCGCATGAAGAACATGAAGACAGCGATGATCACGAGAATCGGGAAGCTGGCTACCAGCAACTGAGTCCAGATGCTTTGCTGCTCAGGCTGCTTGCCCTCAACAACCACGTTGTTGTTGACCAGGTCGCCGATCAGGCCATTGTCCTGAATAGCCGGACGAATGGTCTTGAAGGAGTCGCCATCAGTACGTTTGCCCGTAATGACGTAGCCATCCACTGCAACTTTCTCGACCTTGCCATCCTTCACCTGCTGGATGAACTCGGAATAGTTGAGGGTCTGCGGCTCGTTAGGGCTGGAGAAGTTGTTCATCACCGTCACAAGGACAGCCGCGATGATCAACCACAGGATCAAATTCTTTGCCATATCGTTCAATTAGCTACCCTCTGAAGCAAGCTCCACGCAGAGCGTGCCTCGCATGATATTCACCGGCCTAACTTACTACAGAACCCGCAGATGTGGCAGGCACCGTCTGTAACCCTTTGTGAAACTTTGACTACACGATGCTCGGTGATGCTGCATCGACAAGGCCATTTAAAAAAATCTATCGCTGCACCTCAAAGGCGCTCAACGCTTGCCGACCCTTCAATTCCGCGGAAACCACGCCCCAGCAAATACTGCTCGCGGGAACGATCACGCGATGAAGAAGGCTTGCGCATCTGAACCTTGTCGAACAGCTTGCGGATGTCCTTGTGGTACATGTCAAAGCCTTCCCCTTGGAAAACCTTGATCAGAAAGTCACCACCAGGCCGCAAAACACGCCCTGCAAGATCGAGTGCCAACTCGCAAAGAAACATTGCTCGAGGCATATCGACAGCGCTCAATCCACTCATATTGGGGGCCATATCGGAAATCACAAGGTCTACCTGTGTATTACCGACCGCTTCCAGAATTTGCGCCAGCACTGCATCTTCAGTGAAATCCCCTTGAATAAAGGTGACATCAGGGATGCTGTCCATCTCCAGAATATCTGACGCAATCAACCGACCTTGACCGCCAATCAGACGACTGGTCACCTGCGACCAGCCTCCAGGGGCCGCGCCCAGGTCAATTACGGTCATGCCTGGACGGATGATTTTGTCCTTTTCCTGAATCTCGAGCAGCTTGTAGCTGGCGCGCGAACGATATCCGTCCTTTTGCGCCATTTTGACGTATTTGTCGTCGAAGTGTTCTTTGAGCCAGTTATGGCTTGTCTTGGAACGGGCCACGGGGCACCTCAAAAATAATCGAGTCGTGATTAAGTGGGCGGTCCCGGACTCGCTCGGGTAAACTGGCCGCCGCTTTTTACAAGATCAGACGCAGAGGTCAGATTATGCCGCTCACTCAAGAGCAGAAGAAACAGTACAAATCCATTGGCCACCACCTGAAACCGGTTTTGATCGTGGCTGACAATGGTTTGACCGAAGGTGTGCTTGCCGAACTGGAGCGCGCACTGAGCGATCACGAGCTGATCAAGATCAAACTCAACATCCTGGACCGCGAAAGCCGCCTTCAAGCCATTGCCGAACTGTGCAAGGCCGGATCTGCGGATCTTGTACAGGTCATCGGCAAGATGGCGCTGATCTACCGCAAGAACCCAAAGGTAAACAAGCAGCTCTCAAACGTCCACCGCGCAGTTTGATGCAAACAGCCAGGGCCGCGTCAGCGCGCCCTGGTGCTGCTTCCCGGTGCAGGTTGCAAAACCAGCAGCAAGCCGGACACTCCCAACACCAGATAACTCACCAACTGCCAGCTCACCGCACCCGGCAACCAGAGCCGGAAGCTGTAATAGCTGACTGCCGACAGTATGGCGACGAACAATAACTGTCCGCGCACATCCCGCCAGATACCTGCAAACCGCTCAACACCCAGCAACACTGCCATCTGCAGGGCTGCACATGACGCTGCAACCCCCACCAGCAACGCACCGGAGTGACCGGCAAGCTCCTTGATCAACAACGGCGCCAGACCGGTTTGGTCCAGCACCGTCAGCATAGCCAGATGCAGCAAGATCATGCCGCCCACCCAAAACGTCTGGGCAAGCTGCCAGATCAATGCGCCCGCCGAGAACGGGCGACTTGCCTCAAACGTGGCGGACTTCAACAATCTCGTACTCAATAATGCCACCCGGTGTCTTCACGGCCACCACGTCACCCTCTTCCTTGGCAATCAAGGCGCGGGCCAATGGTGAACCTACCGAAATCTTGCCGAGTTTGAAGTCAGCCTCATCCTCACCCACGATGTGGTAAGTAACGCGCTCATCGGTCTCGACGTTGGCGATTTCCACGGTGGTGCCGAAAATCACTTTGCCGGTGTGCGGGATGGTTGTGACATCGATGATGACCTGATTCTGAATCCGGCCTTCAATGTCACGAATCCGCGCTTCAACCATACCCTGCTGCTCACGAGCAGCGTGGTACTCAGCGTTTTCCTTCAGGTCACCCAGCTCACGCGCAGTACCAATGTCCTGGCTGAGCTTCGGGCGAACCACCTTGGTCAGGTGAGCGTGTTCTTCTTCCAGGGCTTTCGCGCCCTGGACAGTCATTGGATATTTGATCATGCCTTCAATCCTGCATGTAGATCCTGCAAGCGACGCACGGTCTTTTCCGGACCGAATTTCAGCGCTTCGCAGATGGCTTCGCCCGCAGCAATCGTGGTGGTGCAGTAGATTTTGTGCTGCAGGGCATTACGACGGATGGAGTAGGAATCAGCGATCGACTGACGACCCTCGGTCGTGTTGATGATCAGCGTCACTTCATCATTCTTGATCATGTCGACAACGTGCGGACGGCCTTCGGTCACCTTGTTGACGCGACGAACCTTGAGGCCCGCCGCTTCAATCAGCTTGGCGGTACCGGCAGTGGCGACGATTTCGAAACCAAGGCTGATCAGATCACGCGCAACGCCAGCCACCAACGGCTTATCGTCGTCACGCACGCTGATAAAAGCAGTGCCGCCAGTCGGCAATACTTCGCTGGCACCCATCTGGGCTTTGGCGAATGCTTCACCAAACGTATCACCTACGCCCATCACTTCACCGGTCGACTTCATCTCTGGGCCGAGGATCGGGTCAACGCCAGGGAATTTGGCGAATGGGAATACCGCCTCTTTCACGCTGTAGAAGTTCGGGATGATTTCTTTGGTGAAGTTCAGCTCTTTCAGGGTTTTGCCAGCCATGACGCGAGCCGCGATCATTGCCAGGGAAACACCGATGCACTTGGAAACGAACGGCACGGTACGCGAGGCACGCGGGTTCACTTCGATCACGTAGATGTCTTCGCCCTGCAACGCCAGCTGCACGTTCATCAGGCCAACTACGCCCAGCTCCAGCGCCATCTTCTTCACCTGCTCGCGCATCTCGTCCTGGATATGAGCCGGGAGCGAGTACGGAGGCAGGGAGCAAGCCGAGTCACCAGAGTGAACACCCGCCTGCTCAATGTGCTGCATGATCGCGCCGATCACCACGTCAGTACCGTCGCAGACTGCATCGACGTCCATTTCAATGGCGCAATTCAGGAAGTGATCCAGCAGCACCGGGCTGTCGTTGGACACTTGCACCGCTTCACGCAGGTAACGCTTGAGTTCGTCTTCCTGATAAACGATTTCCATGGCACGGCCGCCCAGTACGTAGGACGGACGAACAACCAGCGGATAACCGATTTTTGCAGCTGCGCGAATCGCTTCGTCTTCGCTACGCACGGTGGCGTTAGGCGGCTGACGCAGGTTCAGGCGCTCAACCATTTGCTGGAAGCGCTCACGGTCTTCAGCACGGTCGATAGCGTCAGGGCTGGTGCCGATGATTGGCACACCGGCCGCTTCCAGAGCGCGAGCCAGTTTCAGAGGCGTCTGACCGCCGTACTGCACGATCACGCCTTTAGGCTTCTCGACACGGACGATTTCCAGCACGTCTTCCAGGGTTACCGGTTCGAAGTACAGGCGATCAGAAGTGTCGTAGTCAGTGGATACGGTTTCCGGGTTGCAGTTGACCATGATGGTCTCGTACCCGTCTTCGCGCAGGGCGAGGGCCGCATGCACACAGCAGTAGTCGAACTCGATACCCTGGCCGATACGGTTAGGACCGCCACCCAGGATCATGATCTTGTCGCGACCGGTCGGCGCTGCTTCGCACTCTTCTTCGTACGTCGAGTACAGGTAGGCGGTGTCAGTGGCGAACTCGGCTGCGCAGGTGTCAACGCGCTTGTAGACCGGGAATATTTCCAGCTTGTGACGATGAGTACGCAGGTTCTTCTCGGTCACACCCAGCAGCTTGGCCAGACGCGCATCGGAGAAGCCTTTACGCTTGAGGCGGAACATCAGGTTGCGGTCGATAGCCGACAGACCCAGGGTCTTGACCTTCTCTTCTTCCTTGATCAGATCTTCGATCTGCACCAGGAACCACGGATCGATCATGTTCATGGCGAAGATTTCTTCGACCGTCATGCCCGCACGGAAGGCATCAGCCACGTACCAGATACGCTCGGCGCCCGGCACGGTCAGCTCACGCTTGAGGGTGCTCATGCTTTCCGGGTTGGTCAGGTCCAGCTTCGGATCAAGACCGCAGACACCCACTTCCAGACCGCGCAATGCTTTCTGCAGGGATTCCTGGAAGGTCCGGCCGATTGCCATGACTTCACCGACCGACTTCATTTGCGTGGTCAGGCGAGCGTCAGCCTTGGAGAACTTCTCGAAGGCAAAGCGTGGCAGCTTGGTCACAACGTAGTCGATCGAAGGCTCGAAAGACGCCGGAGTCTTGCCGCCGGTGATTTCGTTTTGCAGCTCGTCGAGGGTGTAACCGATAGCCAGTTTGGCGGCGACGCGAGCGATCGGGAAACCGGTCGCTTTCGAAGCCAGTGCCGAGGAACGCGATACACGCGGGTTCATCTCGATCACAACCATGCGGCCAGTGTCCGGGCAGATACCGAACTGAACGTTGGAACCACCGGTTTCAACGCCGATTTCACGCAGTACCGCCAAGGAGGCGTTACGCATGATCTGGTATTCCTTGTCAGTCAGCGTCTGCGCTGGCGCAACAGTGATCGAGTCGCCGGTGTGAACGCCCATCGGGTCAAAGTTTTCGATGGAGCAGACGATGATGCAGTTGTCCTTTTTGTCGCGGACAACTTCCATTTCATATTCTTTCCAGCCGATCAGCGATTCGTCGATCAGCAGTTCCTTGGTTGGCGACAGGTCCAGACCACGGGTGCAGATTTCTTCGAACTCTTCACGGTTGTACGCGATACCGCCACCGGTGCCGCCCATGGTGAACGAAGGACGGATGATGCACGGGAAGCCGAGCTTTTCCAGTACCGCGTAGGACTCTTCCATGGTGTGGGCAATACCCGAACGCGGGCAGTCCAGACCGATGGACTTCATGGCCTTGTCGAAACGCGAACGGTCTTCAGCCTTGTCGATGGTGTCGGCGTTTGCACCGATCATCTCGACGCCGAACTTCGCCAGAACGCCTTCGCGCTCCAGGTCCAGTGCGCAGTTCAGAGCGGTTTGACCACCCATGGTTGGCAGCACGGCGTCTGGACGTTCTTTTTCGATGATCTTGGCAACGGTCTGCCATTTGATCGGTTCGATGTAGGTCGCGTCGGCCATCGACGGGTCGGTCATGATGGTCGCTGGGTTGGAGTTCACCAGGATGACGCGGTAACCCTCTTCGCGCAGGGCTTTACAGGCCTGGGCGCCGGAGTAATCGAATTCACAGGCCTGACCGATCACGATAGGACCGGCGCCGAGAATCAGGATGCTTTTAATGTCTGTACGTTTTGGCATGGGTTTGTCACTCAAATCCGTAGGTCAGTCGGCAAGCCGTCTTGAACTTCTTTGCAGCCACCGGGCGGTCTTCGCCGGACGTTTCATCCAGGTCCAGCCCGGCGCTGCGCGTTACATTCTCAAGGCAACCGTTTAGCGTCGCTTGGCCATGGTTTCGATGAAGCGATCAAACAGCGGAGCAACGTCCGCCGGGCCCGGGCTTGCTTCAGGGTGCCCCTGGAAGCTGAACGCGTCTTTGTCGGTACGCTCGATGCCCTGCAGGCTGCCGTCGAACAGCGACTTGTGGATCGCACGAACATTGGCTGGCAGTGTTGCTTCATCCACCGCAAAACCGTGGTTCTGGCTGGTGATCATCACAACGCCGGTGTCCAGGTCCTGTACCGGGTGGTTGGCACCGTGGTGGCCGTGACCCATCTTCACCGTCTTGGCACCGGACGCCAGCGCCAGCAGTTGGTGACCCAGGCAGATACCGAATACCGGAATGTCGGTTTCCAGCACTTCCTTGATCGCCTGGATGGCGTAGTCGCAAGGCTCCGGATCGCCAGGGCCGTTGGACAGGAAGACACCATCAGGCTTGTAGGCAAGCACTTCACTGGCAGGCGTTTGAGCCGGAACGACGGTTACGCGGCAGCCGCGCTCGACCAGCATACGCAGGATGTTGACCTTGACGCCGTAGTCATAGGCCACGACGTGGTATGGCAATTCAGATGCGGCAATTTCAGGGCAGCTGTCGGTCTTCAAGGACCAGACGCTGGAGCGCCACTCGTAAGATTCCTTGACGCTGACGACTTTCGCCAAGTCCATGCCTTTCAGGCCCGGGAAGCCGCGCGCTGCAGCGATGGCCGCTTCTTCGGAAATGTTGTCACCGGCCATGATGCAGCCGTTCTGTGCACCTTTCTCACGCAGAATGCGGGTCAGGCGACGGGTGTCGATCCCTGCGATTGCCACAACGTTGTTGGCTTTCAGGTAATCATCCAGTGACATCTTGTTGCGCCAGTTGCTGGCAACCAGCGGCAGATCACGAATCACCAGGCCAGCAGACCAGACGCGATCCGACTCGGCGTCTTCAGGGGTGGTGCCGGTGTTACCGATATGCGGGTAAGTCAGAGTAACGATTTGCTGGGCATAGGAAGGATCGGTAAGGATTTCCTGATAGCCTGTCATGGCAGTGTTAAACACTACCTCGCCAACGGTTTGACCGTCGGCTCCAATGGCTTCGCCGCGAAAAATGCTGCCATCAGCAAGGGCGAGTATGGCTGGCTTAGTCAAGAAGACCTCCCGTAAGTAAAGCCTGAAAGGGCGTTCGCAGGTTGCAAAAAAGCGGAATGACGTAGTTACGTCACCCCGCTTTCTTATAGAATCATCTGCGCGCTTTTAGTGGACACACTAAAGCTGTAGCTTACAGAAAAAGGCTTTTTTGGTCTACCGCCAATGAGGCGAAAAGACGGGGGAATGCGACAGAAGTTCCCGAGGAAGGATAAAACAGAGGCGCAAACCCTGAATTTCAGGGCTGCGCCTCTGTTATAGCGATCAATCAGTAACGATCAATCAATGCAGATCGAGCACGTCCTGCATGTCGTATAGACCCGCCTCACGACCCTCAAGCCACATGGCAGCCCTGACTGCGCCCTTGGCAAACGTCATGCGACTGGAAGCCTTGTGCGTGATCTCGACCCGCTCGCCTTCAGAGGCAAACAGGACGGTGTGATCACCGACGACGTCACCCGCACGAATCGTCGCGAAACCAATGGTCTGGCGATCACGGGTACCGGTCTGGCCTTCACGGCCGTAGACAGCGACCTTTTCCAGATCACGCCCCAGCGCATTGGCAACCACTTCACCCAGGCGCAACGCAGTGCCAGACGGCGCGTCGACCTTGTGGCGGTGATGCGCCTCGATGATTTCGATGTCGACATCATCACCCAGCACGCGGGCAGCGGTATCGAGCAACTTCAGGCACAGATTCAGGCCAACGCTGAAATTGGCGGCGAAGACGATCGGAATCTCTTTCCCCGCCTCAGCGATGCGCTGCTTTTCTTCAGCCGTGAAACCCGTGGTACCGATGATCATGGCCTTGCCGGCCTTGCGGCAGAACGCCAGATTCTTCAGGGTCACCGAAGGGTGCGTGAAGTCGATCAGCACATCGAACTCATCAGCCACTTTGGCCAGATCACCCGACAGCGGAACGCCGATACGACCCAGCGCAGCCAGCTCGCCAGCATCAGCACCGACCAGCGTGCTGTCGGGCCGATCGATCGCCGCCGTCAGGCCAGCGCCCGGCGCTTGCTGAACAGCTTCGATCAGAATTTTACCCATGCGCCCGGCGGCGCCCATCACAGCAATACGTCGCATGTCCTGCTCCCGTTACAAGTCGCCGAAGAAACGCTTCACACCGTCAAACCAGCCAGTGGCTTTCGGGGAGTGAGAGCTATCGCCTTCAAGCGTTGAGCGGAACTCTTCGAGCAGTTCACGCTGACGACGGCCCAGATTGACCGGAGTCTCGACAGCTACACGGCACATCAAGTCACCCGCACCGCCACCACGTACCGGAGCCACACCTTTACCACGCAAGCGGAACTGCTTGCCGGTCTGGGTACCCTCAGGAATCTTCAGCTTGACGCGGCCATCCAGCGTTGGCACCTCCAGCTCACCGCCCAGTGCGGCATCAGTGAAGCTGATTGGCACTTCGCAGAACAGATGCTTGCCGTCACGCTGGAAGATCGCGTGCTCGCGCACGTTGATCACCACGTACAGGTCGCCCGTAGGCCCACCTTGCGTACCTGCTTCACCTTCGCCGGAAAGACGAATGCGATCACCGGTATCAACCCCAGGCGGTACTTTCACAGCGAGGGTCTTGTACTCTTCGACACGGCCTTCGCCATGGCAGGAGTCGCAAGGATCGGAAATGATCTTGCCGTTGCCGTGGCAACGCGGGCAGGTCTGCTGCACCGAGAAGAAACCTTGCTGCATGCGAACCTGGCCAATACCGCCACAGGTTGGGCAGGTAACAGGCGAGGAACCTTTCTTGGCACCCGAACCGTCACACGGCTTGCAGTTGACCAGCGTCGGAACCCGGATGTTCACCGAGGTACCGCGCACGGCTTCTTCAAGGTTCAGCTCGAGGGTGTAACGCAGATCGCTACCGCGCTGAGCGCCGCCACGACCACCGCCACCGCCGCGGCCACCACCGAAGAAGTCGCTGAATACATCGCCGAAAATGTCGGAGAAGTTCGCACCGCCAGCCCCGCCACCGCCGAAACCGCCGCCGCCCATGCTTGGGTCGACGCCAGCATGACCGTACTGGTCGTAAGCCGCGCGCTTGCTGGCGTCCGACAGAACTTCGTAGGCCTCGTTGGCCTCTTTGAAGAGTTCTTCCGACGCTTTATCGTCAGGATTGCGATCAGGGTGATGCTTCATCGCCAGACGACGATAAGCTTTCTTCAGATCTGCCTCGCTGGAGCCTCGCTCCACCCCCAATACTTCGTAATAGTCACGCTTAGCCATAAATTCTTCCGCACTCTTGAGGACGTCCGGCAAAACCCTCCTGAGTTTTGCCAAACTCGTTGAGCCCCATACAGGCCCGGACCCAACTCACGTCAATTCAACGATCCTGGTCTTCATTTCACCGATCAGGCTGACCGGGAAAGCGGCAGAACAAGCCGCATGCAGGAGCATGACGACCTTGCCACACCGGCTTGCGGTAAATACCGCAGGCCGAAAAAATTTCGTCTGTTCCAGACACGCCAACGCGGGAGCAAGCTCCCGCGCGGCGACATCCTACCAGCGACCGCCCGAAAACGGTCAACTGGCTTGCAAGTGAGCCTGCGCTTACTTGTTTTCTTTAACTTCTTCAAACTCTGCATCGACAACGTCGTCAGCAGGCTTGGCGTCTTCCTTCGCAGCCTGAGCACCGGCTTCCGGTTGCTCTGCCTGCTCGGCGTACATTTTCTGAGCCACTGGCGCAGAAACCTTCGACAGCTCTTCGACTTTGGCGTCGATGGCAGCTTTGTCATCGCCTTTGATAGCGGTTTCCAGAGCAACCAGCGCAGCTTCGATCGCCGTTTTTTCTTCAGCGGTCACTTTGTCGCCAGCGTCGGAGATCATTTTGCGAGTCGAGTGAACCAGTGCATCGCCCTGGTTACGCGCGGTCGCCAGCTCTTCGAACTTGCGGTCTTCTTCAGTGTTGGCTTCAGCGTCACGGATCATTTGCTGAATTTCTTCGTCCGACAGACCGGAGTTAGCCTTGATCACGATCGACTGCTGCTTGCCGGTCGCCTTGTCTTTGGCGCCTACGTGCAGGATGCCGTTGGCATCGATGTCGAAGGTCACTTCGATCTGTGGAACGCCACGTGGTGCTGGTGGAATCTCAGCCAGGTCGAACTTGCCCAGAGACTTGTTCTGACCAGCCTGCTTACGCTCACCTTGCAGCACGTGAATGGTCACGGCGTTCTGGTTGTCGTCGGCAGTGGAGAACACTTGCGATTTCTTGGTAGGAATCGTGGTGTTCTTGTCGATCAGCGCAGTCATCACGCCGCCCATGGTTTCGATACCCAGGGTCAGCGGGCTAACGTCCAGCAGCAGAACGTCTTTAACATCACCGGCCAATACTGCGCCCTGAATAGCGGCACCCATGGCAACTGCTTCGTCCGGGTTAACATCTTTACGAGCTTCTTTGCCGAAGAACTCGGTAACTTTCTGCTGCACCAACGGCATACGAGTCTGGCCACCGACCAGAATCACGTCGTTGATTGCGCTGATGTCGATACCGGAGTCTTTCAACGCGATACGGCAAGGCTCGATGGTGCGCTGAACCAGGTCTTCAACCAGCGATTCCAGCTTGGCGCGCGAGATTTTCACGTTCAAGTGCTTTGGACCGGTCGCGTCTGCAGTGATGTACGGCAGGTTAACGTCGGTCGAATTGCTCGAAGACAGCTCGATCTTGGCTTTCTCAGCGGCTTCTTTCAGGCGCTGCATGGCCAGCGGGTCACCCTTAAGGTTCATGCCGCTTTCTTTCTTGAATTCGTCAACGAGGTAGTCGATCAGACGAATGTCGAAGTCTTCACCACCCAGGAACGTGTCGCCGTTGGTTGCCAGAACTTCGAACTGGTGCTCGCCATCAACTTCAGCAATTTCGATGACCGAAACGTCGAAAGTACCGCCACCCAGGTCATAAACGATGACAGTGTGGTCGCCCTTCGCTTTGTCCATACCGTAAGCCAGAGCGGCCGCGGTCGGTTCGTTGATGATACGTTTTACGTCCAGACCGGCAATACGACCGGCGTCTTTGGTCGCCTGACGCTGACTGTCGTTGAAGTAAGCCGGAACGGTGATCACCGCCTCGGTCACTGCTTCGCCCAGATAGTCTTCAGCGGTTTTCTTCATCTTCTTCAGGATTTCAGCAGAAATCTGAGGAGGCGACATTTTCTTGCCGTTGACTTCAACCCACGCATCGCCATTGTCAGCTTTGGCGATTTTGTAAGGGACCATCTGAATGTCTTTCTGAACGACTTCTTCTTCGAACTTACGACCGATCAGACGCTTTACCGCGTACAGCGTGTTGTGCGGATTGGTCACAGCCTGACGCTTGGCCGACTGACCGACGAGGATTTCGCCATCGTTGGCATAAGCAATGATCGAAGGCGTGGTACGAGCGCCTTCGGCGTTCTCCAGAACCTTGACGCTGCCGTTTTCCAGAATGGAGACGCAAGAGTTGGTGGTCCCCAGGTCAATACCGATAATTCTGCCCATCTGTGAATCTCCCGAAATTTTGAATTTAGTTGCCGCAACTGCGTTTACAAATTGCGGTAGCTCTTAAACGCTTGGCCTATAAATGGGGGCCAGACAGCTGATTTCAAGCCTGCTCATCAATTGATGGCTGAACAGGCGATGGTGCCTTGCTGACCACGACCATAGCCGGGCGCAGCAGACGACCATTGAGCTGGTAGCCCTTCTGGAACACTTTCAAAACACTGTTTGGTTCAACATCGGCGCTTTCCTGCATGGCCATTGCCTGATGATGCTCGGCATTGAATGGCTGGCCATGGGGATCGATCGCTTCGAGGTGGTAACGCTTGAGCGTGTCGCTAAACATTTTCAGCGTCAGCTCGATACCTTCGCGCATTGGACGAATGCTTTCATCGTCCGGATTGGACAAGTCCAGACCACGCTCAAGGCTGTCCACGATCGGCAACAAGTCACTCGCAAACTTCTCAAGCGCAAACTTGTGAGCTTTTTCTACATCCTGTTCTGCACGGCGGCGGACATTCTGCAAATCCGCAGCCACACGCAGGGACTGGTCCTGTGCCGCGGCCAGTTGCTCTTCGAGCACTTGCACGCGGGTTACCAATTCTTCACCGGAGACTGCTTCGGCAGCCTGGTCCTGGGTCTGCGCATCCAGATTCTGTTCGTCAGCCATAGATTTCTCCTTTCAAGTACGTCCGCGAGCTCAAATCGCGCTTCTGCCCACCTATATGGGAGCGGATTTTTCAGCTTCAAGAGCAGATTTCAGCGAATCGACAAAAGTCCTCACAAACCTTCCGGCCAAAGCCAAGTCCTTATCGCACTTGAACAAATCGCCAAATGGACTAAAAAAAGCGTATCGCCGAACGAATCGAGCTAAATCCGGGCATTGTCATCGACAAATAAAACACTGTATAAATAACCAGACTTATCGCCTGGGAGCCACTCCATGCTGGTGCACCTTTCCGTACATAACTACGCCATCGTTGAACACCTCGATCTCGAGCTGGACCGTGGCATGAGCGTAATCACCGGTGAGACCGGGGCAGGCAAATCGATCATGCTCGATGCCCTTGGCCTGACTCTGGGCGACAGAGCCGACAGCGGCGTGGTTCGCCCCGGCGCAGATAAGGCAGACATTCTCGCGACGTTCGACCTGATCGACATTCCTGAAGCACAGGCCTGGCTCAAGGAGCGCGACCTGGACAATGACGGTCCGTGCATCCTGCGCCGGGTTATTACGGCCGAGGGACGCTCGCGCTCCTACATCAATGGCACGCCCTGCCCCCAGGGTGACTTGAAGGCACTAGGCGAACTGCTGATCGACATTCACAGCCAGCACGAGCATCAGTCACTGCTCAAGACCGACACCCATCGACGTTTGCTGGATGAATACGCGGGCGCGACGGATCTGGCTCGCCAGGTACAACTGGCTGCCCAACGCTGGCGCCAGACCCGGCAGGAACTGGACCGGCTCTCCAACTCCGGCGACGAGCAACGCGCACGCCATCAGCTTCTGAGCTATCAGCTTGAAGAGCTGGAAAGCCTGAGCCTGGGCGAAAACGAACTGGAGCAACTCGAGCAAGAACAGAAAACCCTGACCAATGCCGAAAGTCTGCTGAGCATTTGCCGTCAGGTTGTCGAGCAATGCAGCGAAAACGATTCTGGCAATGTGTTGAATGCCTTGACTGCCAGCCTGCATCGCCTGGGCAGCGTCAATGATTCGCCGACCGCCTTGAGCGAAGCGACCAATCTGCTGTCCAGTGCACAGATTCAGGTAGAAGAAGCCGTTGGTGAGCTCAATCGCTTCCTGGATCATTTCGACGCCGATCCTGCGCGCCTGCAGCATCTCGAAGAACGTCTCGACGCGATCTACACCCTGGCGCGCAAGCATCGCATCCAGCCGACTGAAGTCGCGACGCTGCAACAGAAGCTACTGGACGAAATCGAAACGCTGAATGCAAACGACGAAGCGATCGAGCGACTGGAAAATGAATTGTCGTCGTTCGCCCGTCACTATAAGGATAAGGCCCGGGAACTGAGCGACCTGCGCCATCGCGCAGCGCCGGAACTGGCAGCTGCCGTGGAGCATGAAATCCAGCGCTTGGGCATGCCGGGCGGGCGATTCAGCATCGAGCTGAAGGCCAACCCCGAGAAAGAATTGCTGCCCAACGGCCTTGAGCAAGTTGAGCTGCTGGTCAGCGCCAACCCTGGGCAGCCGTTGAAAGCATTGGCAAAAGTGGCTTCGGGCGGCGAGCTATCCCGGATCAGTCTGGCCATTCAGGTGATCACCGCGCAGACATCTCGAGTCCCGACGCTGGTATTCGACGAAGTGGATGTGGGGATCGGCGGCCCAACGGCCGAGATCGTTGGCCAGCTATTGCGTCGCCTGGGTGATCGCGGTCAGGTCATGACCGTGACGCACTTGCCACAAGTCGCCGCGCAGGGGCATCAGCATCTGTTTGTTCACAAGGTCCGCGACAGCGAAGCCACGCGCACTGCTGTTTCAAAACTGAGCAAGAACGAACGTATAGAAGAAGTCGCGAGGATGCTGGGCGGTATCGATCTGACCAAAGAGTCCCTGGCCCATGCGAAGAAAATGGTGGTGACAGCCAAGAGCTGATGGCTGTCGCTTCAGTACAGGACCAAACTCCCGAATAATTCGGTCTCAAAGGTCACTGCGAGCTGCGGGAAATGGTTATCCCGTGGGAGCGAATTCATTCGCGAATGGGCCGGCACATCCGCCACATTTGCGTCGGAAGGAATGCCGTCTTCGCGAATGAATTCGCACAGATTTAGGCCCCTAACACCTTCTCACATCCAAAAACGCACAAAGGCGACCCTAGGGTCGCCTTTGCTGTTGCGTCAAAAAAGATTTAAGCCTTTTTATTGCGCACGTACAGCACCAAATTGTGATCCACCAAATCGAAACCGTGCCGCTCGACAATCGCCTTCTGAAGCTTTTCGATTTCTTCGTCGAAGAATTCGATCACTTCTCCGGATTCCACGTTGACCATATGGTCGTGGTGGCCGCCGTCAGCCAGTTCGAACACCGCATGTCCACCGTCGAAATTGTGGCGAACCACTAATCCGGCAGCTTCGAATTGGGTCAGGACACGGTAAACCGTGGCCAGTCCGACGTCCTCGCTAGCTTCCATCAGTGCCTTGTAAACATCCTCAGCACTCATGTGGCGCTGCTCGGCGGAATCGAGCATCTGTAGTATTTTGACCCGTGGCAGGGTCACTTTAAGTCCGGCTTTTCGTAGTTCGCTATTTTCAACCATGGTCAGCTTTCTCGCAGACGCTGCTTCGCAGCTTCTCTTAATGCAGGTATGATCGGGGTTTACGTTGTCCCAGCCAAGATAGTGGAAGTCGCCCACCGATGCAAAACACCAAGCTCCTGCTAACCAGTTTCACCCTTGTGGGACTGCTCGCACTCGCCGGTTGTTCATTCCCCGGGGTTTACAAAATCGACATCCAGCAAGGCAATGTCGTCACGCAGGACATGATAGACCAGTTAAGGCCGGGAATGACCCGACGGCAAGTACGGTTTATCATGGGCAACCCTCTGCTGACCGACACTTTCCATGCCGATCGCTGGGATTACCTGTACAGCTTGCAGCCTGGTGGCGGTGAACGTCAGCAAGAGCGTGTGTCGCTGATCTTCAACGGCAACGACCAATTGGTCAGTCTGTCGGGTGACTTCATGCCTGGCGTGAGCCGTGACGAAGCCATTCTCGGCAATGACGGTAATTCCACAGCCACGCCAGAGCAGCCGAAAGAAGAACCGGCCAAGCCAGGTTCGCTGCTTGATCAGATCCAGAAGGACGTCGACAAAGTCGAGACAGTCCCTGTTCCGACTCAGGAACCACTGGACACCTCGCCGCAGTAAGCAATTACCGCAGGCACAAAAAAGCCCGGCATGCCGGGCTTTTTGCTGTCTGTGATTCGCTGAAACAATGGGCCTAACGCTCACTCTCCTGCCGAGCCTTGGCTGCTTTGGCAGCTCGCAAGCGCCGAACTTCCTTCGGATCAGCCAGCAGCGGACGATAGATCTCAATTCGGTCGCCCTGCTCAAGAGCACGCTCGCGGCTTACAACCTTACCGAAGATCCCCACCGGGCAATTCGCCAGATCCAGTTCGGGAAATTCGTTAAAAACGCCTGAGAGCAGCAATGCCTGTTGAACAGTTGAACCTGCCGGGACCTCGACAGCCTGCAAAAGCTGTCGATCTACACCGGCGTGCATCACCTCAATCGTTATGATTGCCTCAGACATGCAACTCTTTCGCTCGCTGGCAGAACGCGTCCACCAACGTATTAGCCGCCTGATTGAACAAAGGCCCAAGGGTGGCACGCACGATCGGGCCAGCGTAATCGAAGGAAAGATCGAGGCTGATCTTGCAGGCTTTCTCGCCCAGCGCCTTGAACGTCCAGACGCCATGCAACTGCTCGAAGGGCCCTTCGACTAGATCCATCACGATGGACTGCCCCGGCACCAGCGTGTTTTTCGTAACAAAATGCTGGCTCAGGCCGCCTTTAGCGATCTCCAGGCTGGCACGCATGTGCTCCTCGCTCGCCTCAAGCACCTTGGAGGCAGAGCACCAGGGCAAGAATTCCGAATAGCGCGCCACGTCATTGACCAGGTCATAGAGATCCTTGGCCGGATAGGGCAAAAGAGCGGAACGTTGAATATGCGTAGTCATGTCAGCGTCAATTCCAAAGCTGCGCGGCAGATACTACAAGAATGCCGAACGGCGCCACATAGCGCATCAAAAAAACGTCAAAGCAAGGAGCGCCAAGGCTCGTCACCCAACCTGCGGATACTGCAAACACACGTCACCGTGGTGAACAGCGTGATGAACAAATCGACCTGGCGAGCCAGCATCGGTTCGAATGAAATATTAGTCACCTTTGCTTCAGGGCCAGAAATACTGGGTAGAAGCAGGCGCATTGTCCGGGATTAAATCATCGTGCTCAAGCGTGCAGCTTCCCATAGCCGACTTTGAAGCGAGTCCCTATAATGCGTCGCCTATGGCTAAGCTCAAGAAACACCCTACAGGGACCATCGCGCAAAATAAAAAGGCGCGTCACGATTACTTCATCGAACACAAGTTCGAGGCCGGTCTGGTCCTGGCTGGTTGGGAAGTAAAAAGTCTGCGTGCCAACAAGGTACAGCTGGTCGACAGTTACGTGCTGCTCAAAGACGGTGAGGCCTGGCTGATGGGTAGCCACATTTCGCCGTTGACGACTGCCAGCACGCACGTCATCGCTGACCCGACACGCACCCGTAAACTGCTGCTGAACCAGCGCGAGCTTGAAAAGCTGACGTCGTCTGTACAGCAGAAAGGCTATGCCTGCGTGGCTCTTTCCCTTTACTGGAAGCAGCACTTGATCAAGTGCGAAATCGCTCTGGGCAAAGGTAAAAAGGAATACGACAAGCGCCATACCGAGCGTGAACGTGATTCCGATCGCGAGCTGCAACGTGCCGTGCGGACCAAGGGTAAGGATGATTAGGCTTAAAGCCTGATCAGTCCTGCCCTGCCGGCTTGAACGGTAGGAGCGAATTCATTCGCGAAGAGGCCAGTAAAGTCGATAAACCTTCATCGGCTGGACGTACGCTTTCGCGAATGAATTCGCTCCCACAGGTTTAGCACCGTACTGGTCTAGCCGAAATCACATTCCATTACGCCGCTCAGCCCGAGCCGTGCGCTGCGCCCGCTGTCGCACTTCCTGTAGATACAGCAAATGGATTGGCGTGCCGTGCGGACCAAGGGCAAGGATGATTAATTAAGCGTAAATCCCCGTGGGAGCGAATTCATTCGCGAAGAGGCCAGTACAGTCTATAAACCTTCATCGGCTGTACACACGCTTTCGCGAATGAATTCGCTCCCACGGGTTTAGCGCCAAATCACATCCCGTTACGCCGCTCAGCCCGAGCTGTGCGCTGCGCCCGCTGTCGCACTTCCTGCACATACAGCAAATGGATTGGCGTGCCGTGCGGACCAAGGGCAAGGATGATTAATTAAGCGTAAATCCCCGTGGGAGCGAATTCATTCGCGAAGAGGCCAGTACAGTCGATATACCTTCATCGGCTGTACCCACGCTTTCGCGAATGAATTCGCTCCCACCGGTTTAGCTTCAACTCACATCCCGTTACGCCGCTCAGCCCGAGCCGTGCGCTGCGCCCGCTGTCGCACTTCTTCCAACACTTCCTGCACATACAGCAAATGGCGACTGGAAATATCGCGGGCGTCGTCCGCGCGTCCTTCGATAATCGCTGTGTATAACTCCCGGTGCTGACTGATCAGCATGTCGCGGGTTTCGCTGCGCTGTTTGTACATCCCGCCAATATTAGTCACCACGTTGCGCTTGAGCAGATCGAATAGCCCGCGAATGGTGTGCAGCAAAATGGCGTTATGACTGGCTTCAGCAATGGCCATGTGAAAGCTGGCATCCGCTGCGCCCTCCTCCGCTCGACTGACCTCCCCCTCGCGCCCATAACAATCCTGCAACGTATCGAACGCTAACCGCAAACGCTCGCGATCCACATCCGTCGCACGCATGGCCGCGTAATAAGCGCAGGACGCCTCAAGCGTGTGACGAAACTCCAGCAAGTCGCGCTGCGCATCCGGGCTGCTTTCCAGCAGGTGCAGCAGCGGATCACTAAAGGTCGAACCAATGTTTTCCACCACATAATTGCCGCCGCCCTGACGGCTCATCAACAAGCCCTTGGCGGTCAGTTTCTGGATCGCTTCGCGCAGGGAGGGTCGGGAAACACCAAATTGCTCGGCAAGCAAACGCTCGGCAGGCAGACGGCCGCCGGATTTCAACGTGCCCTCAAGAATCATTCGTTCAAGCTGCTCGACAATATCGTCGGACAAACGGCGCTGACGCACCTGATCAAAGCCCATCACTTTCACTCCACTCCCCGATCGTATTGTCGGGCCCGCGTATTCTGGCTCATTGCCGCGCTTCAAGCACCCGCCAGATACCGGCTGAAAAGCCGGATCAGCAGCGCATTTCACAGGGTCTCCTACGAAAGTCGCACCACCGCAAATTGACACATCAATAGCAACGCTTCTACGCTAGCGACCAGACATTGTAAATTGGTATTACCAATTATCCAATGCCAGCGCCAGCAGCTACTCTCTACTGCGCTGCAAGAACCTTTCGGGATGACGAAAGGCTTGAACTGGTGAGCTGTGCGATTCGTTCGTCAGCATCGGCAAGACGTCCGCCACTCAGGGCGTAAGACCGAAGCCTCGCACGTAAGACACGGAATACCGGGCCTATCCAAAAACAATTAGGGGCCTCCCATATGCAAACCTGGCAACAGCTCTACACACCCTTGGGCAGTCTTGGCCTATCGGCCGCCGCTGCACTCATACCCATCGTGTTTTTCTTTCTGGCATTGGCCGTCTTCAGGCTCAAAGGGCACATCGCTGGCAGCATTACGCTGGCGTTATCGGTGCTGGTCGCGATCTTTGCGTTCCAGATGCCGGCTGGCATGGCGCTCGCGGCCGCTGGATATGGGTTTGCGTACGGGCTGTGGCCCATCGCATGGATCATCGTGGCTGCGGTATTCCTCTACAAACTGACCGTCAAAAGCGGACAGTTCGAGATCATCCGCAGCTCGGTCATGTCCATTACCGATGACCAGCGCCTGCAAGTGCTGTTGATCGCGTTCTGTTTTGGGGCCTTTCTGGAAGGTGCGGCAGGCTTCGGCGCACCGGTAGCAATCACCGCCGCCTTGCTTGTCGGCCTCGGTCTGAACCCGCTGTACGCGGCAGGCTTGTGTCTGATCGCCAACACCGCGCCGGTCGCGTTCGGAGCCTTGGGGATTCCGGTAATCGTGGCGGGTCAGGTTTCAGGCCTCGACCCGTTCAAGATTGGCGCCATGGCGGGTCGGCAATTACCGTTCCTGTCGGTGTTCGTGCCGTTCTGGCTGATGTTCATGATGGACGGCGTCAAAGGCGTCAAAGAAACCTGGCCCGCCGCACTGGTCGCAGGCCTGAGCTTCGGGATTACCCAATACCTGACCTCCAACTACATTGGCCCGGAACTGCCGGACATTACCTCGGCACTGGTGAGCATGGTCGCACTGACCTTTTTCCTTAAGGTCTGGCAGCCCAAAAAATCGGGGGAAACCGTCGTCAGCAGTTCGGGCGGCGCAGCGGTCATGGGCAACCCTGGCAGTATCAATCAACCGCGCTCCTCGGTTAAATCGCCCTACACCATGGGCCAAATCTTCAAGGCATGGTCGCCGTTTCTGATCCTCACCGTAATGGTCACCATCTGGACGCTGAAGCCTTTCAAGGCGATGTTTCTGGCCGGTGGCGCCATGCAGGCGTGGACGATGAACATCCCTATTCCGTACCTCGACCAACTGGTGATGAAAACCGCACCCATCGTTGCAACCGCGACAGCCATGCCTGCCGTGTACAAGTTCGACCTGATCGCAGCGTCGGGTACGGCGATTCTGTTCTCCGCCATCCTCGCAATGATCGTGCTGCGGATTACGCCGAGCACCGGTCTGACTACCTTCAAAGAGACCCTGAAAGAACTGCGCTGGGCCATCGTGTCCATCGGCATGGTGCTGGCCTTCGCCTTTGTCATGAACTACTCGGGCATGTCCTCGACCCTGGCGTTGGTACTGGCGGGCACCGGCGCAGCCTTCCCGTTCTTCTCGCCGTTCCTGGGTTGGCTGGGCGTGTTTCTGACCGGTTCGGACACCTCGTCCAACGCGCTGTTCGGCTCACTGCAAGCGACCACCGCGCATCAAGTGGGCGTCAGTGATGTGCTGATGGTCGCGGCCAACTCCACGGGCGGCGTGACGGGCAAGATGATTTCCCCGCAATCCATCGCCGTTGCCTGCGCAGCTACCGGGCTGGTGGGCAAGGAATCCGACCTGTTCCGTTTCACCCTCAAGCACAGCATTTTCTTCGCCACCATCATCGGCTGCATGACCTACGCCCAGGCGTACTGGTTCACCGGCATGCTGGTGCACTGATGAAACAAGCGCCGGGCGCACTCAGCGCGCCCGGCTGCCCACTTACTCAAGTTGTGAGAGCCCATGATTATTTCCGCCTCCACTGACTATCGCGCAGCAGCGCAACGCAAGCTGCCGCCGTTCCTGTTTCACTACGCTGACGGCGGCGCTTACGCCGAGCACACGTTGCGCCACAACGTTTCGGACCTTGCCAGCATTGCCCTGCGCCAGCGCGTCCTGAAAAACATGTCCGAGCTGAACCTGGAAACCTCGCTGTTCGGCGAAACCATGAGCATGCCCATGGCCTTGGCGCCCATCGGGTTGTGCGGCATGTACGCTCGCCGGGGCGAAGTTCAGGCAGCGCGCGCGGCCGCCAGCAAAGGTATCCCGTTCACCTTGTCCACCGTGTCGGTATGCCCGATCGAAGAAGTCGCACCGGCCATCGACCGCCCCATCTGGTTTCAGCTCTACGTGCTCAAGGACCGCGGCTTCATGCGCAACGCCCTGGAGCGCGCCAAAGCCGCCGGGGTCAAGACGCTGGTGTTCACCGTGGACATGCCGGTGCCGGGCGCGCGCTACCGTGACGCCCATCACGGCATGAGCGGCGCAAACGGCCCGATGCGCCGCGTGCTGCAAGCCATGACCCATCCTCAATGGGCATGGGACGTCGGCGTGAACGGCCGCCCCCACGACCTGGGCAACATCTCGACCTACCGAGGTAACCCGACCGGCCTTGCCGACTATATTGGCTGGCTGGGCAACAACTTCGATCCGTCCATTTCCTGGAAGGATCTGGAGTGGATCCGCGACACCTGGGACGGCCCCATGCTGATCAAGGGCATTCTTGACCCGGAAGACGCCCGCGACGCCGTGAAATTCGGCGCTGACGGCATCATTGTGTCCAACCACGGCGGCCGCCAGCTCGACGGCGTTCTGTCCAGCGCTCGCGCCCTGCCCGCCATCGCCGACGCCGTAAAAGGCGATCTCAAGATCCTCGCTGATTCCGGTATCCGCAGCGGGCTGGACGTAGTGCGCATGATCGCCCTCGGTGCCGACGCCGTGCTCATCGGCCGCGCGTTCATTTACGCCCTGGCCACCCACGGCGAGGCTGGCGTGAAGAACTTGCTCGACCTGTTCGAAAAAGAGATGCGCGTGGCCATGGTGCTGACCGGGGCCAAATCCATCAGCGAGATTTCCCGGGATTCCCTTGTCCGTGAATTGGGCGTCTGAGCTCATGCATCAACACGTACGCGGCACGCCAGATGCCGCGACGTCGCTAATCCTGGAAACCTGAGCCCCTGACTGCCTGAGGAAGACCGCATGAGCCTCCCTGCCTCCTTCCTGACCGAAGCCAACCGCTTGATCCCCGCCAATCGCCGCTTCGACGATCCGCTTTCAACATTGGCCTTCGGCACCGACGCGAGTTTTTACCGGCTGATTCCCAAGCTTGTGATCCGCGTTGAATCCGAGGACGAAGTCATCGCCTTACTCAAACTGGCCCAGCGCGAAAAAGTCCCGGTGACCTTTCGCGCCGCAGGCACCAGCCTCTCCGGCCAGGCCATCAGCGACTCGGTGCTATTGGTATTGGGCGACAACTGGAACGGCCGCGAAGTGCGTGAGCACGGCACGCAAATCCGCCTGCAACCGGGCGTTATCGGTGCGCAAGCCAACGCCTGGCTCGCACCCTATGGCCGCAAGATCGGCCCGGACCCGGCCTCAATCAACGCCTGCAAAATCGGCGGCATCGTCGCCAACAACGCCAGCGGCATGTGCTGCGGCACGGCGCAAAATACTTACCACACCCTCGCAGGGATCCGCGTGGTATTGGCCGACGGCACACTGATCGACACAGAAGACCCGAACAGCGTTGCGGCCTTTCGTGTCAGCCATGCCGACTTGCTGGAAGAGCTTGCCAGATTGGGCCGTAAAACCCGCGCCAACACCGAACTAGCCACAAAGATTCGCCACAAATACCGCCTGAAAAATACTACTGGCCTGTCACTCAACGCTCTGGTGGATTTCGATGAGCCGCTGGATATCCTCAGCCACCTATTGGTGGGGTCCGAGGGGACGCTGGGCTTTATCAGTGCGGTAACCTACGACACCGTCATCGACCATCCCAACAAAGCCTCGGCACTGATCGTCTTCCCGGATGTGGAAACCTGCTGCAACGCCGTTACCGTCCTGAAAAGCCAACCCGTGGCCGCCGTGGAATTGCTCGACAGGCGCAGCATGCGCTCGGTGCAGGACAAACCCGGCATGCCCGCTTTCGTACGTGAACTGTCGGCAAATGCCTGCGCGCTGTTGATCGAAGCCCGCGCCGCCTCGCGCCCTTTACTGCATGAACAACTGGCGCAGATCATGGCCTCGCTGACGTCTTTTCCGGTGGAGAAACAAGTCGACTTCACCGAAGACCCGCTGGAAAACGCTCGTCTGTGGGCCATTCGCAAAGACACCTTCCCTGCTGTCGGCGCAGTCCGTCAGACCGGCACTACAGTGATCATCGAAGACGTCACCTTCCCCGTCGAACAACTGGCCATCGGCGTGCGGCGCCTCATCGCGCTGTTCGACAAACACCACTACGACGAAGCCATCCTGTTCGGCCACGCGCTGGAAGGTAATCTGCACTTCGTCTTCACCCAGGGCTTCAACAACCCTGAAGAAGTCGCCCGCTATCAGGCGTTCATGGAAGACGTCGCGCACTTGGTGGCCGTGGAATTCGGCGGCTCGCTCAAAGCCGAGCACGGCACCGGGCGCAACATGGCGCCCTTCGTCGAACTGGAATGGGGCCACGACGCCTATCAACTGATGTGGCAACTCAAACGGCTGCTCGACCCCAACGGCACTCTCAACCCTGACGTGGTGTTGAGTACCGATCCGCAGATCCACCTCAAGCACCTGAAACCACTGCCCGCCGCCGATGAAATCATCGATAAATGCATCGAGTGTGGTTTCTGCGAACCGGTCTGCCCTTCCAAAGGCCTGACCCTCAGCCCACGGCAACGCATCGTCATCTGGCGCGACATCCAGGCGCGCAAACGTGCAGGCATCAACACCGATGAGCTGGAAAAGGCCTACCACTATCAAGGCATCGAAACCTGCGCCGCCACCGGCCTGTGCGCGCAACGTTGCCCTGTCGGCATCAATACCGGCGAGCTGATCAAAAAGCTGCGCAGCCAGGAAGCCAGTCACACACAAGCCGCAGGCTGGATGGCCAACCACTTCAAAACCATGCTGCAAGGTGCGCGCTTCACCCTGCACGCCGCCAATGGCGCACGCATGCTGCTGGGCGCGCCACGCCTGGCAAAAATATCCGCCGCGCTGAGCAAAGCCTCCGCCGGGCGCGTGCCCCAGTGGTCCCCCGCCATGCCGCAGCCCGAACAAGCGATTCGCTTCAGCCCGCCCGTCGAGGACAAACGCCCACGCGTGGTCTATCTCGCCGCCTGCGTGTCGCGGGTCATGGGCCCAGCTGCCGGGGACAAAGAGCAAATGTCACTGATGGATAAAACCTGTGGCCTGCTGGAAAAAGCTGGCTACCAGGTGGTGTTCCCCGACGATCAGGACAACCTGTGCTGCGGTCAGCCTTTTGCGTCAAAAGGTTACAAAGAACAGGCCGACGACAAGCGTCAACAGCTGCTCGCTGCACTGAGCAAAGCCAGTCGCGGCGGACTCGATCCAATCTACTGCGACACCAGCCCGTGCACCTTGCGCCTGATGGAAAACCTCAAAGACACACGCCTGGACCTCTACGATCCCGTGCGTTTCATCCGCACCCACCTGATCGACAAACTGACCTTCACACCCCAGCAAGAACCCATCGCCGTACACGTCACCTGCAGCACCCAGCATCTGGGCGAAAGCCAGGCACTGATTGAGCTGGCGCGCCTGTGCAGCATGAACGTGGTCATCCCGGAAGGCATTCATTGCTGCGGCTTTGCGGGGGATAAAGGCTTCACCACCCCAGAGCTGAACGCCCACTCACTGCGCATGCTTAAAGACGCCGTCCAGCACTGCAACGAAGGCATCTCCACCAGCCGCACCTGCGAGATTGGCCTGTCGCAACATGGCGGGATCGACTACCACGGGCTGGTCTATCTGGTAGATCGCGTCACACAGGCGAAAATCGGCTGATCACGACACAGCAACGGCAATCGCCCCATTTTGGTGCCTATATCGCGAAATATGGCTTTTTCACATGAGACTGTAAATTAAATAGAACCCCTGCGTTTGCGCACAGTCAGTCTAGTAAGCCCGCCAATCTGAGCCGGGCTTACTCACAGACCTCGGCGACGGGCCTCATCGACCGGCCATACCGAGTCCACAGGCGATAAAAGGAGATACACAATGAAGCGCACAGCACTCACTGGATTGTTCCTCACCGCTGCCCTGTTGGGTTCCCCGGCGTTCGCCGCCGACGACCTTTGTGGTGCCAACCTGCAGGCTCTGAAGGATGCCCACACTTCAGCCAATGCCAATATGTCGGCCGACACCAAAGCTGAAATCGAGAAAACCCAAGCGGACGCGCTAAAGGCTCAAAAAGCTGGCGACGAAGAAAAGTGTGTTGAACTGACCACCAATACCATCACCAAGCTGAAAAACACTGGCTCGGCCAGCGAAGGCGCCAAGTAATCCGCATTTCGGCCAGCCCCGTGGCTGGCCGAAAACGGATGCGTCAGAAGGTCGACGCGAGGAGCTCATTGGAGTACACTCCGCGGCCTGACTGCGAAAGCAGTCACCTGGGGCCGATTAGGATTCGACGCCGGTGATGAAACTTTAGGTGCATGCCGACTTGGTAACAGAAGTCGTAAATCCACTGTTGCAACTTTCTATAGTTGCCAATGACGATAACTACGGTGCTCAACTAGCTGCGTAAGCAGCCTAGCCCGCACTTCTGGTAGCTTCGGCTCCAGCAATCATTAGGGGATGTCTGTAAACCCGAAGTGATTGTCATATAGAACAGAATCGCCGTGCAGTACGCTGTGGACGAATCGGCTAAAACTTACACAGCTCGCCCAAAGCACCCTGCCCGTCGGGTCGCTGAGGGTTAACTTAATAGACACGGCTAAGCATGTAGGACCGACAGCGGAGTACTGGCGGACGGGGGTTCAAATCCCCCCGGCTCCACCAAATTTACATCTAAAGACGTCCACGGACGTCTTTTTTTGTGTCTGAAATCCGGTGAAATCAAGGGTTTTGGAGCCACTGGGCTCCTTAAAGGTTTTTTGAGTTCCACGCGTTTTGGTATTCCCAATAGTAGTCCCGGCTACCCAAGGCTAATCTTGGAGGCTGCGCCTAAACGGCCAGGCATCCGACACGGCTCAGAGGTCGAATTCGACAACGAGCAACTTCACGCCCTGGTGCTGGGGCTCTGGCAACGAGTCGCCACGGGAGGCTCAATCACATTGCTTTAAGCACCTGCCTTTTGGCCTATCTGTTCGTCGCCGCGAAAAGTCTGCTCTGGCAAAATCAGCGGCATGAACTCCTCGTCCGACCTCGACTAGATGACCGGGAACAGCTTCGCGTCCTTCAGTTCCCTCCCACGGGCAGGCTGTCCCTACCTTGTTGCCAGCCGATAGCGAAGTCGCCATGGCGACAGCCTTCCTTCGCCTGATAGGATCGCGATCAGAGTGCCATAACACTGGCACTGCGGTGCTTCATGCTTCCAAAAGCAAGACTGGCAAGGCGTTCTCCACTAGCTCGAAATATAAGGATCATACGATGGGAAGTTTTGTAACCTGTCAGTTTTGCCTCAATACTTTAGAAACCCCATCAAGCTATGGCATCGAGCACACTCAACCAAAAAACCTAGCCACATTTCCATTTGAAAACAATTTGCTTGTAATCTGCGACGATTGCAACCTCCTAAGTCGACCAGCTCCAACAGAGTTCGAATTCATTCATTTCCTCTCTGACTTAATGCGAGAAAGCGATGAATACACGGATATTGTACAAGAAGCTATATTCGGGAAAGCAAGCCGCCATAGAGCAGATATCTTGGCGAGCCATGAGAAACACTCCCGACGCACAAAACTACTTATCGAGTGCAGATCTTCATCTCTTTCAACACTTAGAAAAATTCATGACGAGATAGCAAACTTAAAGAATTACGTAGAGATTTATGGCGAGTGCCAACCCGTTCTCGCGATTCCCATCACCCTGAGGGAAGAAGACAGCCAGGCTCTGAGGGCTGCGGGAATTCTGCTCTGGGATCTGGACTTTTTGGCTCACAATTTTTCAGAACAGTTACCAAATGTAGAGCGCAGTTACTTCAAGAGCCTCCTATCCAGAAGGGTGAAGCGCGGACCGAAACTAACCCGAGAAGACCAACTTTCCGCTAAATTAAAAGGGTGCGAACCAGGAAAACGTGACTGGAGCCTTTACCAAGATCTAGTCGGCAGCATCTTGGAGCACTTATTCTGCCCTACCCTCAAAAAACCCCTCCCTGAGCATGCCGACAAGACAAAGACCAACAGACGCGACTTCATACTTCCCAATTACACGGAGAATGGATTCTGGCACTTCCTGCGAAACAAATACATGGCTGACTTCGTGGTAGTTGATGCCAAAAACCACACTCGGAAAATTGGAAAAAACGAAATCCTACAGGTTGCAAACTATTTGAAGCCTCAAGGGGCAGGACTTTTCGGCATGATTTTCTCGCGACGTGGGTGCGATGCGGCGGGCGGCACCCATACCGTTAGGGAGCAGTGGATGATCCATAGGAAGCTAATCCTTGTATTTAACGACGAAGATGTCCATTCGATGCTGAGCGCCAAAAGAGACGGAAGGAATCCAGAGGAAGTCGTTGAGCAGAAAATCGAGCAGTTCCGCCTCTCAATTTAACCTGCTCACGTTTAAAAGAAGATGTGGCGCTAATCAAATTTGAAATAGGAAGGTGGAACGAGGTGGCTTCGAGAATAAGCGAGTGAACCCTCCGATCGGCGCGATCAAAGATCGCTGGATCGGATGGTTTGGCGGGAAAAGCAAATCTCAAATGTCAAATACAGCCTCCATCATCAAAGCTGATTGATTGGGAAGTGGGGGCTTCACGCCGCATGATCAGCGTCTGCTGCAACCGCAGCAAAAAACCCGCTTCGAACGCATCTTGAGGATCACCTGGGCGATGACGTTTTCGGCTCTGCGCCAGCGCCCACCATAGCGGTAGCGATGCGCCATCAAGCGATGGTATCAGCACAACGGACGCCGTCCTCAATCATCGGGCCGAATTCATTGCCCCATGGGGTTCGGATTCCGGGATGGCCTTCACCAGACGGGACAGAGAAGTACTCACCGATCTGTTGAAGAACCCGTTAAGCAGGGATACACAGATATCGAAACTCCTTGTCGAACAACACTGCGGCATCATCCAGCAGCTCTACCGCCAGCTCAACGTCCTGCGGGAAATGAAGCAGAATACTCTGCGCTCCATTAAGCCGAAGAGTGGCAGCCTGCCGGAGTTTAGCCGCGGCATCTTCAGAGGTAAGCGATGCAGTATCAATGGTGTTGGGTTTGGGGAGACCAATTAGAAGCGAGAGCTCAAACATCACGGAATCCTCCGAGATAGTTTGCGGTAAGAAAAAAACAGCCAGGGCGGCGCACGAGCTCAAAAGGGGGGACAGGTCATTTTCCTTATCTCCTCGGACAGTTAAGGAGCCGTCCACCCAGCCGCCCTGACACGAAATGGGTTGCGGACCGTACGGGGGTCAGAAACCGGCGTCCGAGAGAACCGGCCAGGCCGAAGCCTGCCCCGCACGGACCGCCATAGAAAAGCAGCAGCTAAGCCTCTGTAAGCACTTAATCGCTGGCTATGGCGCCATGCCATGCGCCTCGAACAATTCAGGTTCTGACTCCCGGCCACGGGACTGACCGCGACGGACAAAGCGTAAATGTGAAGCAGTGACAAAACACGCATGCAGTATCAACAAGCTATGCATCGTAATGAAGGCTGCCTGTCAGACGCTGACGCTCGCCGGTATTTGGTGGCTGCATACCGCTTCAAATCTGACCCGACGACTCCTAACTACAGGTTCTGGCCACGCTGATAGAATCGGTCAGGCTATAGCCGCCGGTAATCGCTCGCAGCCAAAACGCCAATAAAAGGATTTGAGATGTATAACTTCATCATGCGATACAGCCCTTGGACAGAAGGCCTTAACTCAATGAGATCCGAGCGGCTTTTTGAGTACACCGACGAGGTCATTCGAAACGCATTCACTACCGCTGCAGGACCAGACTTTTCAGCACTTCAAAATCAACCGGCATTGTTCGTTCAAGAAGATCAAGGACATGAGCCGCAATTTGCACATGTAGGCAGAGTTCTAAACCCCAGAATAGTTGGCACAGATGTTGAGTTCGAGGTCGTCTTTGAGCGAGGCACGCCGCCAATCCCACAAGCTGAAATTCATCGTCTGTCTCGCAACCTACATATCTCAACATCCGGGCGCGGACTGACAGAGTTCAATCGGGGTCATTGGGCGTTAAAGGATGTAGACCTCTACCGGGTCATCCACACGGGACTGAGACAAGCAACCAGAGCTCCGACGGTCTTCAGGCTTCCAGCTCATCCCCAAGTAGATCCGCACCTGGTTTCGGTAATGATGCCTTTTGCTTCGGCATACACAACAGTATTCCATGCAATCCAAGGCGCCTGCCTGGGAGTCGGACTGGCATGCATCCGCGCCGATAACATTTGGGAAAATCCAGCGGTTATTGATGACGTGGCGAATCTCATTGATAGGTCATGTGTTGTAATTTTCGACTGTTCTGAAAAAAATGCTAACGTTTTCTATGAGCTTGGATTAGCACACGCTTGGGGCAAAGAAGTGATAATTCTGACCAACGATTCTGCGGATATCCCCTTCGATTTACGTCACATCCGATTCATCCGATATAGCAATGATCAACTCACGTTGCTGAGTACTGCACTTTCTGTTCGTCTGCGAGAGCTCACGCAGTAGCTACAGAAGGTTATAGATATTCACTCTCAGAGTAGGGCAGATTGACAGTCTGCCCGGCCATTTCTTGCACCGGAGTCATGCCAACACCTTTAACGACGCCTAGCACAACGCTAGTCGATCCGCCGAACCATGGGCACAGTCGGGCCGGGGCCGCCCAGATCGCCTCGCTGGTAGTCTCCAGATTTAATGCCCCGCTCCACAGCAATAGCTGATGAAGTTGATAGCAGACCTAGACCATATTTATAAGTTTGTAGTGATAGGTCGGACTATCCCGTCGCTTTGTTCCGAACCCACTCGAAAGCGCAAGCCTTCAACCCTCAATCAGCGGGCAGATGTTGAGTTAAGACCGGATTGATGGCATTTTGTCCTCGCGCCGATAATATCGACGTCCAAGTGCCGACAGTAAGTGTATATGGGGAAATTCAGCGCCCAGACGAATTGGCAAGTGGATGGCGCGACTGCTGAAGTCCTTTCAGCACGCAGGATAGGGGCAAAGGAATGCAAATTGCTGGTGGTCTTTACCGTGAGCTCTGCGACATGCCATTTTGGGATGCAACATTCGGCTCCGGAGCCCGCGCGGCTGCTGCCGCCGCAGCCCATTGTTCAGATGTCGAACTGCACACGTATGCCTCACCGTCTGACCAACTGACTCTCTCTGCTCTACGTAACCAAGGCATACGTTTGAGCATCACATCACGACCGTCGCCGATCGCCTTTGCCTATTTTCATCCGCTCTCTGTCCCTTACATACAACCCGCCCGCCCCCACATTGAGCGTCAACCTTCAATAAACGTTTCAGGTGAAGCCGTGCTGCGTTTCGGCTTCCTTGAGGGGGACGCTGTCGTGAAAGCCAACCGTGCTGTCTACGACCCTCAGACATGGCGTAATCCCCAGACTTTTGCAGCCAATGGATCGACGGCCAACGAACTTGCAGTCGTGTTGAATGAGCTGGAGTTGCAGCACGCCACCGGAGTTGCCGAACAGGATAAAGCAGCCGCTGAGCTCATGAAGAAGCAAGGCGCTGCGATCGTGGTAGTTAAATGTGGCACTCGTGGGGCAATAGTTTATGAACGCTCGGGGCAATCCTCCCACATCCCGGCATATCGCTCTTCTAGGGTATTTAAGATAGGAACGGGTGACGTATTCAGCGCTATGTTCGCACTCCATTGGGCCCAAGAAGGCATTGAGGCTGCAAAAGCAGCTGACCTAGCCTCTCGCTCAGTCTCTCTATATTGCGAAACCCGAAACTTTGGGTTCGACCGAGCCTTGATGTCGCGACTGCTGCCAGTTTCCGGGTCGGCGGGTGGTTCAGTGTCCCTTGAGGGAGCGACTGAAACGCTGGGGCAACGTTTTGTAATGGAGGAAGCCCGATTCGCATTACGCGAGCTGGGGATGGACGTGCGTTGCCCCCAGCTTGAGTTCGGATCGAACAATACGAGCGCTAGCGCAATACTGGTTATTGATGATGGCTTGTCACTCGAATCTCTGGCTCGCATACAGGTTGCCAAAGCCACCGCCGTACCTCTCGTGACACTGCATGAACGTGCCGACACACCGACCTCCATAGCCGATAGCGACTGGATTACTGACGACTTCACTACGGCAATGTACTTGACTGCTTGGGCAGCTAAATCAAAAAAAATAGAAAAGCAGTAACGAACTTGAGGCATCACCCTCTGGGTCATGCAATGGAATGTAATTAGCCGAGACCTGATCGCCCCATGTCCGATGTATACATTATTTATGCACGAGAAAATCGTGAAACAGCCCAGAAGGTGTACGACCTTCTCGCCCGTCGCTGGAAGGTGTGGTGGGACGACCACATCGTCGGTGACTACAATCGCGCCATAAAAATAAACCTCGCGAAAACGAAGTGCATCGTCGCGCTTTATTCGGTTTATGCCGACAAGCCAGCTGTGACAGAGGAGCTGAGATTAGGGGAAAAGTACAATAAAATCATTATCCCCTTGGAACTGGACGACAGTGACGCCCCCTACCCATACGGCCACTATAGCAGCATCGATTTTCGTCAGTGGAACGGTGAGGCTGAACATCCTGGCATGAAGCTTCTGCATACGAAAATCGGAACCGTCGTCGAAGGACGCGAGCAGGAGCGAATCCAGGTCTTAGCGGGTGGAAAGCTGCCAATTCCCAACATATTTATGTCTGTGTCCTCGCACGAAACCCAGTTTGATCCGGTCGATGCGCTGAAAGTGCTTAAAGCACATAGCACCTCCTCAATTCTCGTTTCAGCCTATGATCTCGTGAACTCGGCCAACCGCGTCCAGATGATCAGCCACATCAAATCCTACCGTGACAATGGAGGACTTGTGCTAATCGATTCGGGAAATTATGAGGCTCAGCGCTTGGAGGACGAGCAGTGGAAGCCAAAAGACTTCCACAAGGCGTTGAAGGACACTCCGCATGACTGGGCATTCAGTTTTGATGAAATGAACCCTAGCAGCGATCCACGAGAGGCGATTGAGCAAATCATCTCTGCTGTAAAACGGGATTCAAAGCTCACTACTTCTCCTGTATTTCCCATCATCCATGTAGATCAGGGCGAGGAAGGCTTGGCGAGGCTTCCCGAAATTGTCAGAGAAGTTTCCAAACAACTTCGCCCCCTGGTCATCGCACTTCCAGAGAGAGAGCTGGGCGCGGGTCTGGCAATGCGAGCTAAAACGATGAAAATGCTCCGAAAGGAGCTAGATTGCCTACCCTATTACCAACCGATCCATTTGTTGGGAACAGGAAACCCGTGGAGCATCGCAGTACTGGTGGCCGCCGGCGCCGATACATTCGACGGCCTGGAGTGGTGCCGATTTGCGGTGGATCCCGTCCAAGGCCGTCTGCACCACTTTCAGCATTTCGATTTCTTTCAAGGTAAAGCTACCCGCACTCAATTCCTCGATCTGGTGGACGCTACACCTGAGATTGAATATGCGGGACGGGTCGCCCTTTATAATCTGGAGTACTATAAAGAGTTTGGCCGCGACATGCGTGACTTCATCTCGACAAACGACGCACGACTGTTTGCACTGGGCGTTATGAACGCCTTCACCTCAGAAGACCTGAAAAAGCTGTTCCCGGAGATTTTTACATGACCACCTATTCCCCAGAAGCGCTGTCGAGAGCCGTCTCTGCGGTCTGCCCAGACATTCGCTCGCGTATTGAGGTGGGCGTAGTCTCCGATGAACGCCACCTTTGGTGGGAGCTCTCATGCTGCATCCTGAGCAGTCAAGTCCCCTATTCCCTAGCGATGGCTGCCGCAGATGCAATCGATCAGCAAGGGCTGCTTCGTGACGGTGATCAGGACGTTGATCGCTTAAGCCTTTGTCTTTACGAACTCCTTCGTGAGCCGCTGGACGTCGATGGTAAGAAGCGCAACTACCGATTTCCCAAGGCAAGAGCCGAACAGCTAGCAGCCACCCGAGCAGCTGTTAGCAACGCAGGAGGTTCGCTCAAGTCATTGATCAGTGGTGATGCCAATGATGCTCGTACCTGGCTGGTTGCTCATGCCAACGGTGTCGGGCCGAAACAGGCCAGTATGTTCCTGCGCAACTGCGGGGTGACCTACGACTTGGCGATATTGGATCGTCACGTGCTCAATTACATGTCAGCCCAAGGGATTTACTCGGGCGCACAGACATCAATATCTGGCTTGAATCAATACGGTAAGCACGAAAAAAAGCTTCGGGATCATGCGCGACAGCTGGATTGCTCCGTGGGCCTACTAGACTGGGCAATCTGGATCGTCATGCGAGTCGCAAATAGAAAGCAGGAGGCTGTTTTAGTATGAGCATCGTCACTCTCGTTTCCGGCGGGCTGGACTCCACACTGGTTGCAAAACTTGCGCAGGAGGAAGGGCTCCAAATTTTCCCTCTATTTGTCGATTATGGTCAGCGTGCACGCGATCGAGAACTGGCAGCTTGCCGGGTCGCGATGAAGACGCTGGGCCTTCCAGAGCCTGAAATTGCGAGTTTGGGCGGTTTTGGCAAATTGATACGTTCAGGCCTGACCGATACCTCGTTACACATCATTGATGATGCATTCACGCCAGGGCGCAACATGCTTTTTCTGCTGACCGCTGCCGCTTATGCACTTCAGAAAAACGCTGACGCTATTTCGATTGGGCTGTTGCACGAAAGCACCAGCTTGTTCCCTGATCAGACCTCTGGCTTTCTTGCCGAAGCGGAACGCATGATATCGCTATGCATGGGTAGAACAATAAAAGTGCTTGCACCGCTATCTGTTTTTACCAAACCAGATGTGGTGGCTTTGGCTGCAGAAAAGGGAATTTCAGGTACCTATTCTTGCCACATAGGTGACGAGGTACCTTGCGGAAATTGCATTTCTTGCAACGAGTTTAAATTCGAGGTGACCAGCGATGGGCGGTAGCAGCTCTGGAGGATGGAGTCGGCTGGGTGATGTGAGATCACTGGAGCAGAAGGCTAAAGAGGCGCTTCAAGAAGGTAAACGGAACGTGTTCATCAGCTTCGCTACAGAAGACATGAATGAGGTCAATTTGCTCAGGGCTCAAGCAAAAAATGAAAATAATGACCTTGAGTTCAATGACCACTCCGTTCGTGAGGCCTACAACAGTGAACAGGCGGAGTACATCAAACGCAAGATTGCGGAGCGAATCAACCGAGCGTCAGTGACGGTCGTGTTCATCTCGGACTCTACTGCCCAAAGCCAATGGGTGAAATGGGAAGTCGAAAAAAGCCTTGAATTAGGGAAGAAGGTTGTTGCTGTGCATTCAGGACAGCATTTAGGATCTCCCCCACCGAAATGGGTATCGGATTACGGTATTAAAACAGTACCCTGGTCTAACCTAGCAGCAGAGCTAAAGTAGCATCAGGCCAGCAAAACAAGGCATCGTCTTATACAGACGAGCCTTGACCCGCTCACCAGATGAAGACCGTTGCCTTAAGCGGTAACCACCTTCCGCCCGGTCCCGGTAACTCGCTTCAGTTATCTTTACGCGCTACCCACTGCGTATGCTCGCGCGAAAACGCATTTTCTGCATCTCCAACGAATGACGATAAGGCACCATCAGACACTAAGTCATCAGCTTGCTCGCGAACGATGCCAATCTCATTGGCGGTAAGCGCGTAGGATGCGGAAAGCTCCGAGAAGCGCTTCGCCTGCATCCAAGTTAACAAGCTAGCCGCGATGGCGATCAATATGTCCGTTGGGAAATACTGATATTGTACGTTGGCAATCTTAATCAATGCACACAGCAGAGCGATTGCATTTATCATCACTAATATTGCGAAAAATCTTGAAGATGCTCGCTTATTGAAAGTCGCTTTTTTCTCATACCAAGCCAACTGATCATTGATCCGATGCTGGATATAGATATTTCGCCGTTCATCGAAGGAGCCAGACCTCAACTGCACCATCATGTCAGAAATTTGCTTTTCCTTGAGATGAGTGATGAGCTTATCTGATATAGCCTTATTTTGTTTCACGACCTGTTTGAGCTTTTCGAGCAGCAGCTTCTTAGAGACGTCATCCGCCTCGTGAAAAGGCTCCGCCCGGGAGACATAGCGCCAGACTAGTGTCTTGATGGACTCGGCTACAGCGCGACCGGAGTACCACAGACGCTCCGGTCTGACCAAAGCAAGGTACACGGAGCTTGCCATAGCCCCTGCTAGAAGTACCGCCTGAACAACGGCTGAGATCCAATGTGGGTAATTGACCACTGATACCGCCGCGGCCAACACCAAGAACAGCAAATTGAAAACCAAAGCAGTGAAAAAGTGGGCCTGGGCATTGCCGGAAAGGGTGTCAGCTGCCTGATAAATACCTGGAAAATCTGATTCTTTCATCACTGGGCCTCATAACCAAGTTTGGTATACAGCGGGTCTCCATATGACCAATCATCCTGATCCTGCTTCGTAAAGTTTTCCAGCGCGTGGGCGAGGATTCTGGCCCTGCAAGGTACGAAGACAGCCCCAATGTTTCGCATCACCGTAGGGCAAGAGTTGGGATTCATCTTGCGGCTACCGTCGAGATTAACGCCGATAATTCGGCATTCCTTCTCTAGGGCAACTTCGATTTCCCACTGAACATATTTAAATTTGTAACGAGTATCATCACCTATTAAAAGCGCAAATGTACCCGACATATCTATACGCTCTCGGCATTTGCGCTTGATATAAGCTTCATCTTCAGATCTAACTGCAACTTCAAGCTGACAGTCCGCAAAATTAAAATCAATGTGCTTATTTTTCTTCCATGCACACATAATATTGTACATATGAAGATCCGTACTGCTAAAGCTGACAAACGTCCTTGGTAATCCCATATTCCCCTTTCCCTTCTAAAAACGATTCAAAATTTCAGGCAATACCTGCAAGCAAAAGGCTATTTCTATACGCGAGTCAGTGTAGATAGCCTTTCAGGCTGGATCGCCATCAGCTCCTCTTTACCCATGTAATAGGTGTCCAACTCCCATTGAGCAGTGGCCGCCCCTATAAACTTCTGCTCGTAAATCATCCCAATTGAAGGCTCTTCGCAAGCAAAGTAGCAGTTTGCTAATGTTGCATATACCCAGCGCTTATCCGGCCTGTCAAAAAAATCAGGGGATGTTTCCACAGCTGACAGTGACTTTGTGATCGATCGACGAATCTTTTGAGCACTCATAAAGTCGTAGACTTTTTCTGTATGGTCTGCATGCTCTTGTGCTCGATACTCGAAGCACAGGGCAAAGTTCTCACCATTGTAATAGTCACGCCTGACCTCAAAACCCCTGCCGTACAGTCGTATGGCGAGATCCAGCGCGGCCCTATCATTTTGAGATAACCAGAGTCGCTTATAGATGGCGCCGGCTATACCCAAGGTTTCCGGATCATTCGAGAGCTCAGGTTTAAGAGGCTCTAGCACAGCCAATCCAGTATGCAGCGCCGAAATCTCGTCTGGTAATTTTGATTTGTAGGTGCTTAGTGCAAGCTTTTGCAGGATGTCGGGCTCCTCAGGTTTCATTTCCCGCGCAGCCCTAAACTCTACGGCAGCGGCAACGTGATCACTTTGCCGCATGAATTTTTCACCGGCATGCATATGATGCGATAACTTCTTCTGCGCCGCTTCCGCCTCATCAATCATCTCCTCGTATTGATCATCCGACATCCGCGGAGAAACGAGTTTAGGAAGGAAGGTGTAGACAGGACTATCGACAGCCCCCTTCATGGCGGCCTCAATAAGGTCTTCCAAGGCCTTCTTCGCCCTGATTACCTCGCGCCCCATAATGTCTTCACCAAAATGAGCGTATCGAAGAGTGCTGACATGGTTGAGATCAAAATGTAGCTTACCCTGGTCTTCATTCATGATGATCGTTGAGTTAGGGCGCAGGGCATGCCGAACACCAAGCTCATAAACTGCATTCACGTTTCCGGTAGAAATATCAGCAATAACGAGGTCTGCTCGCAGGAGCATCTCGTACATTTGGACGTCGATGATTCCCGACTGCGTGATTTCATCTGCTCTCACGCAACGCAGCCCTTTACTGATAACGGCAGGCTGAATGATAGTCTCGTAGGTGGCATTCAGATCCAGTGTGCGCCCACTTTCGTAATCCGTTTTCTTGCCAAATCCCATCACGACGAAGCAAACCTGCATTTGTGCAATTCCTTTTAACAACACAACGGTCAAGGCGTGATGGATACAGAGTTGAGGGGACCTAGTTGGATTCCCACTCCTGGATCTATCCAGCGACATTCGAGGCAGGCTATATGATATCACGACCACAAGTGATCCCAAGAATCTTCATAAACTCCTAGCAAGGCTTTTCCAACGGTATGTTACTTGAGCGTCTCACAGCAGGCTTACTGGACAAGCACTGGTTATTTATACGCCCTAGGGGCAGCGGTAGGTCGACTCTCACGAGCTTTGGGCAATGTACGCTTCTGAATGTTTATTCCAATTAGTATTCCAAAAAAGAATACCAAACAATAAATAATCAATAAAATCAATTGGATAAAACACCATTTCAGATTACCCCGGCCCACCAAAATCCCCATTACAAAAAAGCACCTCGCGGCCAACGATGATCCCCACAACCGCAACTGGTGCTTCTAAAGGTCGACGGTCAGGCGCTCATGCCCAGTAATACATCCAGACTTCAACCTCAAGACGAAATATATATAAATACCCCCTTCGCCTCCTGCTGGAACCCTAACCTGCGCACCGTCGTTGCCAAATCAACGACCGGATTTGACGATCCGACTTCGATCTATGCGCAGTTCTGTACCTCCCGCAGGCTTGGTTTGCCTACGGGAGGGCCATGGTGGCTGTGCGTGGGAGACCTTCGGGTCTGCCGGCTGAGATCGACCGGTTCGTCAACCCGCGTACAGCTGCCACCCTTTCAGTGTTGTGGCGGCTCCACTTTGGACAGGACTTCCCGCATATGAGCCACAGCCCACCACTCCCCCGCTACATCCCTCTCACCCAACCAGGCCTGGATAACCCCGTTTTCCTGCTGGACTCAGAAGCGCCACTGAAAGACCTGCAAGCCTGCGCGGAGGCGCGTGTCAGCCTTGTCACGCGGTTCCTCGATACGCTGATCAACATGAAGCCGACCGACGCGAACGAGAACGATCTGGTGAATATCGCCAGTACCGCTCACCTGCTGATGCTGGAAGCCTGCGATGTGCATAGGGTGATCGAGAAGCGTCTTTGGAGCTCTGGCGAGACGGCGTTCAGCGGTTGTGAGCCTGAACGGCAGTCAGCGTGACCATGCATTTTCCGCTGTGCATTTGATTGAGATGGCGCGATGCAAGGTGGAGGACGCAGTGAAGTTCAGCTACAGCGCGCGCCCCAAAAAATCCAAATTAATTCTATAAATCAATAAGTTGCCGAGCCAATTCAGCTTACCCGGGCCACCCAATTAGCTCTATAAACAAGGCACTTAGCGGATATCGCAAGTGCCTTATTCGTGCCTGAGTGGGTAGTTGCTCGGGGCTTTGAGGAGCAATGGAAATCAAGGCTGTTACCGCCCCGCACGCAGCTATGCCACTATCAAGGCGCCGCATCCTTCGGTAATCCCGTCTTCGGATCCAACCCCTTGGCTTTGGCCATGCTGGCCATCAACGTCTCCGACGGAGCCTCCTGCGGTGCGAGTTGCTCTTTCTTCCACTGAAAAGTCCCGTCCCATTCGGGCAACGCTGCAGGCGGCAACGGCACAATTTGATTCAGTTCGGGCACGCGCGGGTCGAAGTTTTGCTCATCGATCAAGAAAATACGGATCTTCTCGTATCGTTCATAACGCGCGGCGTCACTCTTCATTCCTAGTGTTTCAGGCCCGCTCGCTTTCTCGTTAAAAGCATCCACAAGTCTGGCTGCAGCAGCAGTTTCACCCATCATTATTGCTTGCTGGAATCCCGCCATCGCTTCGGCGTAGTGCCGGTCTCTGGCTTGTTTGATGGCAAGCTCGTACATCGCACCACCGTGTCCTTGCTGGGCGGCACAGCGGTAGAGCGGCAACGCGAATGCGATGTCCTTGGCCTTCGCACCGAATGCCTTGGACATTGCGATCGAGTTGACGTCGAGATACTCGGCCAGTCGGTGCTGCGCCTGGGCATTGCCCAGGTCCGCTGCCTTGCGATACAGGGTTAATGCCTCGGTAAGATTCCATTCCTGGGCATACATAGCGGCCTGGAGCAGGTAGCCTCGCGACGGATACTGCTGTGTGAGCAACGTCGCCAGGCGCTCGGTCTCTTTCTGGCGATTGCGGCGAAGCTCAGTGACAACACCATCGTAGCTGTCATCGATCAACTTCCACTGTAGGGACCTCAATGCCTCGGTCGCATCGGCGTTTCCATACGCGGACGCGATACGGTAATAGCGACTGATGCGGTTGAACTCATCGAGACTCCCACTGTTGTAATCCCCCTCGCGCATGTATTCAAGATGGCGTGCATAGAGGAATAAACGTTGTGCATCTGAATCCTGAGGCACGATCGAGGGGCCCGTATCCTGCGTGCACACGAAGTCTGTGCGTATACCGCTGGCCTCGATCGGCGATTCCTTTCCAACGGTCACGTTAGACCAAATCGCTAGCAACGATGCAAACAGCCCAGCTTGTATCACCTTCATAGGAGCATTCCTTTCCATCCTTTGGTTTTTTTGGTCGATCTGAATGGGGCCGCTATTCCAGCCTTCCACCGTGTTCCCTAGCGTGCTTGATGTCTCTCGACGGCGGGGCTCCGAAACGTCGGGTGTATTCGCGGCTGAATTGGGCGACGCTTTCATATCCGACCCGCAACGCGGCGGTGTTCACGTCTACCCTGTCGGTCAACATCAGGCTGCGCGCGGCTTGCAGCCGTAACGACTTTTGATATTGAACAGGGCTGGTGCCGGTCAGTTTGCGGAAGTTGTGATGCAGAGTGGAGCTGGCCATTCCTGATCGTTCGGCGAGCTCGGCCACGTGAAGCGGCTTTTCGTAGTGGAGTTTCAACCACTCAATGGCTCTGACGATGCCTTTGTCTCGATGACCGTCGCGGGTGACACTGCGCAACCACTGGCCCGCACTGCTCAGCAGCAGTCGGACGCATATCTCCCGCTTGATCAGGTCCGACATCAAGCCAGCCTCAAGTGGCTGCTCGATCAGTGTGGCGAGCCGAGTGAATGCGTCGAGCATCTCGCTTGATGCCATTCCAGATGCGAAGCCCCGCGCTTGAGAGGGCACGTCCTGTCTGGAAGGTGCCTGCATCTGGATGACTTCGTTAAGCAAGGCCAGGTCGAGCTTCAGCACGATGGATAAATAAGGCGTCTGCTCGCTTGCCGCTGTCACGCGAGCCAGTGTCGGGATGTCGACCGATGTGACAAAGAACATTCCCTGCCCAAAATCACAGGCCTCTTCACCGAACGTGATTTCCTTCGACCCCTGCAGAATGATTGCCACGCAGGGCTCATAAATGCAGTAAGTGGGCGTGCCCAATTCAGCCATTCGGTAGAAGGTCAGGTCTGGAATCGACGTCTTGCAGATCTCGTTGAGACCGATCTGCCGGGACACTTTTTCGACAAGCCGTCCGAGTGCCTGGAGACGCTCATTGGGCTCGACGGATTCGCGCGGGCTAAGGGAATGCGCATGGCCGAAACCGAATTGCGAGATTGAACCGCTCGTCATCACATGCGCCCCAGTTAACGGAAGGTTCGAGTCTGCTGAGAGTGCGTGCCCAGCACAAGCGTATCGGCAGGATTATGCATAAACCATGGCGATTTAGGGTCACTCGCCTATCCCTCGTTGTTCTAATTTCTATCGGGAATATCGGCTTCGATGAGCCCGTAGAACTTCAGCCGCGAACGGAGAGCTGTATGGACAGACGAGATTTTCTTACCTATTCGGCAGCGGGCGCAGTAGCAGCCGCTTTGTTACCGGCATCGAGTATCGCCAGTTCGCTGGCTGCAGCGCCTGCGCCCTCCCCGCTGACGGAGCGCGGAAGCGTTATGCGTACAGAAGGGCGGATTGTGCGCGCAGACCTGCCCCTCAATTCGCCCTCGCACAAAATGCGTTACATGACCCCGCAACGCTTCGGTATGGGCGGGACGCAGATCGGCAATATCTTTGCGCCCATCAGTGACGAGCAGGCGGATTCGGTTTTGCAGGCGGCCTGGAATGCCGGCGTAAGGCTGTATGACACCTCGCCGTTCTACGGGTTTGGCCTGAGTGAATATCGTCTGGGCCGTTTTCTGCGCGGCAAAAATCCAGCCGATTATGTGATCTCCACCAAAGTCGGCCGAGTGCTGACGGCGGCGGGTGGCGTGCGCGCGGATAATGCCATCTGGAAGTCCCCCGCGCCCTTTAACTATCGGTATGACTACACCGCAGCGGGTACGCGTCGCTCTGTGGAAGACAGCCTGCAGCGATTGGGTCTGCCGCGTATCGATATCGTCTTTATCCATGACCTCTCGCCAGACAACACTGAACTGGAAGGCGGATGGGAGGCGGCTTATCAAGTGGCGCGCACAGGGGCCATGGTTGAGCTTGAAAAGATGCGGGCCGAGGGCTTAATCAAGGCATGGGGCTTTGGTGTCAATACGCCGAATGCTGTGGTTCAGGCGCTGACCCGCGATGACCCGACACCGGATATCGTGCTGCTCGCCTGCCAATACTCTCTGCTCGATCACCGCGATGCGTTGCGTAATACCTTTCCGGCCTTGAAGAGGAAGGGCACCAGTGTCGTGGTAGGAACGCCCCTGAATGATGGGTTCCTGGGAGGGCGCAGCCGATACAACTTCAGCCCAGATATACCCGCTGGTGCAGTAGAAAAACGCGCGCGAATAATGGCGGTGGCCAGTCAACATGGTATCGACATTCACACGGCCGCCTTGCAGTTCGCCGCAGCGCATCCGCAAGTGTCTGCAATCATTCCAGGGGCGCGCTCGCCGGGGCAGATCATTGCCAATGTGCAAGCGATGAAGGTCGGCATTCCGGCAGCCTTCTGGGAAGACCTGAAGAGCCAGAGCCTGATTGATGCTGAGGCGCCGGTTCCGTCCTGAGTCAGGTAAACCCACTCTCCACTAAGATCCGCTCCAGCATTGCACCACTCCGCCCCCGGCGGCCGTCGAAATAGCCAGCAGCCCTACGCGGCCTCTTCAACTCAGGATGTTTCTGCGCTCGGTAAATAGTACACGTGTACTATTTTTCAAGCTGCGGACGGGGCGTATAAAGCTTCATCAAATGACTGATCTAACAGCCTGAATCTACTGACGCGTTTTAACATCGCAAGATGAAAGTGGAATTCTTCATTCAGGTTCACCACGTGAAAAATCATGAATAACCCGGCGCTAACAACAAGCCTGTCGCGGGTTAAATATTGATTAACGGAGTCAGGGTATGAAGTTATTAGGTGTCGCGTTGTTGGGGGTCATGCTCACCGGGTGTACAAACTCTCCGCTGGGGAATCTGTTGTATAACCAGCGTTTTCAGACGACTGAGGATGTACAGGCCTCATGGGTGGGATCCTCGGCAGATGATCTGGTCATGTCGTGGGGGACGCCGAAAAACAGCTATAAGATGGCGGATGGTTCCAGCATGCTGTCTTATGAATATCTCTGGCTTGCAGGTGCCGGCGGGTATAACCCAAGGTATGTCTGGTGCGTTCAAAGGTTTCTTGTCGAGGGGGGTGTCATCACACGATGGGGCTTGTCCGACGGCTGTCCGGTAAGACCTGAAAATGCCAAGTCGATTCCTGATACTCCTGTTCCCAAGCCGACGTTGTAGTCGCATTAGCCACGCTGACTCTTAAAAGAAAGCCGTCACCGAACCTGAGTAAATGCCCTGTCTGTTCTCGACGCGGGCAGTGCTTCGCATCAGGACCTTCTCGCAGTTCCAATCGCCTGCCGTATCTCCCGCACATCACGCGCAGGCGACGCACCGAACTGCCTTGAATACTCCCGACTAAACTGCGATGCGCTTTCATAACCAACAGCAAATGCCACGTCAGACGCGCGATGCTCACCCGCCAGCAGAAGCTGGCGGGCTTCCTGCAATCTGAGTTGTTTCTGATATCGCAGGGGGCTGAGGCCTGTCATGGACAGGAAGTGGCGATGCAGGCTTGCGCGGCTCATGCCGCTGGCACCGCACAAGGCGTCGATGCGAAGTTGGACGTTGTAGTTATCGCGTATCCACGCAACGGCTCGGCGGATACCACCCAGTGCGCCATCGGGTTGGGCGATCTGGCGCAGCAGTCGTCCTTGGGGACCCTGCAGGAGACGATAAAGCAACTCCCGTTCGACCATGGGGCCGAGCACCGGGATGTCGGTGGGCGTGTCGAGCAATGACAATAAGCGCAGCAAGGTGTCTCGCAGTGGGGCGCTCATCGGGTTTATGGCGATGCCAATGCCTTTTTGTTCAGTCTCGCGAACCGCAGGCATGGTCGCTGCCAATTCCGCCAATATCGCCGGGTCGAGCACGAGCGATACCGCAACGTAAGGCTGCCCATCCTCAGCATCCAGAATCTGCCCGATCAAGGGCAGGTCCAGAGCGCTGATGAGGTATTGCTCGCTGTCATAGCTCAGCAGTTCGTCGTTAATCGCAACGCTTTTCGAGCCTTGCAGGATGAAGCAGATCATTGAGCGATACAGGCATGGTGCCTTTTCTGTAGAGCCTTGCCCCACGCAGATATCCACACGCGGAACCGGTGTGATAGTCAGGCCCGGAGGCGCGTGGCGCAGGGCGATATCGAGGTGCGGCGCAAGCTCTCTGTTCATCGGGCGATTATGCCTGCGCCCGGTCATCGCGCAATACGATTGAGACAATCAGGCAATGAATTGAGCTTATTGGGCGTGGGTGGCGCTGCTTTACTTGCCTATCTTGAGCGGGTCAAAACCGCGCCGAAAAGACGCGCCTGAAACTCAGCAGAGAACACTCATGACTCACAAGATCGCACTCATTACCGGCGCCAGTCGTGGCCTTGGTCGCAACATGGCGCTGCACCTTGCCAAACGTGGCGTTCACATCATCGGCACCTATCGCAGCGGCGTCGCAGAAGCCGAATCGCTGAAGCAGGAAATCCAGGCAATAGGCGGCAAAGTAGCGATGCTGCCGCTCGACATCACCAACACCGCCAGCTACCCGGCTTTTGCAAGCGCTGTAACGGAGACGTTGAAGACCGGGTTCGGCCGCGAGCGCTTCGACTTCCTGGTCAACAATGCGGGCAATGGTCTCTTCGCGAACTTCACTGACGCAACCGAAGACCAGTTTGCCTCACTGGTCGCTACCCACCTTCGCGGTCCTGTTTTTCTGACGCAGAAGCTGCTGCCACTGGTTGAAGATGGTGGTCGCATCCTGAACGTTTCGTCCGGCTTCGTGCGCTTTACGTTGCCGGGTTACAGCCTCTATGCGGCGGTAAAGGCCGCTGTCGAGGCGCTGACCCGTTACATGGCAGTAGAACTGGGTTCGCGCCAGATTCGGGTGAATGCGATTGCTCCGGGCGCCATTGCCACTGATTTTGGCGGCGGTGTAGTGCGCGACAATAAAGACGTGAACGCCTATGTAGCACAGGGCATCGCGCTGGGCCGTGTCGGTCTGCCGGATGATATCGGCGGTGCAGTCGCAGCGATCCTGTCTGACGACATGGCGTGGGCTAACGGGACGACGTTTGATATTTCGGGTGGGCAGTTGCTTTAGTCGCAGCGGCATTACCCCCTGCCCTCTCGCCGCCTTTTACTTGAAGCGAGCCTCCATCTCCTCGAGGCTCAGGGCATTCTTCTCGTCAAAGGCGGCCCGGCGCTCAATGGCTACACGCTCGATGCGATGGTCTTCAAGTTCGTCGCTGGGAAATGCTGAAACCGCCATAGCCTCATCCTGAACACTCCGACTCCCCAACCGCTCATAAAACCGCAACAAATACCCATCCGGATCAGCTACCACAAACTGCCGATTCCCGTTCTCCTCTGCGCCCACCCGATACCAGCGATCCTCCACCGGCAGGAACAATTTGATGTGGTGTTCGGCGAGCGAGCGAAGCAATGGCTCAACAGATGGCACTCGAATCTGGACATTAAGGCCCCTGCCGAATGGATAATGATCCGGCTGATAGCCTTGCTCGAATGTTCTGCCTTCGCCGATCTGGTCGATCATCAATTCTGCGTCGCCTAATGCCAGGTAGCAGAAGCCCTCCTCGGGGCGCTCGTATTGGCAGGTGAAGCCGAGGATTTCGCAGTAGAAGCGCTTTGAAGCGCGCCAGTCAGAAACTGAAAACTCCGGAACGAGGGCATTGCCCATGGTGAACCTCTCTCACTAATCGCTTCAATCAAGCATCTTAGAGCCCCCCCTAAAAAAATAAAACAATATGACTTTAATAGACCAACAAAATAACAATATTTAATAATAAACCATACCAACAAACCCGCTCACTCTCTTTTTTCGACCGACAAACCGTGCCAGGCAGGGCGTGGCAGTGGGGCTATCGTAATCGGCGGTCGGTAATTCTTAACCCCGCCCCGTCATCCATGCTTTAAGAACCTCTGTTAGGCTTTGCCCGACCTTTCAAGGAATCGCCAATGAAATCCCGCTTTAAAACTTTGGCTATTTTGCTGTCACTCGTGCTCTCAGGATGCGATGAGTCAACCGAGATGTCTTGCCCCGATAACGGTGAGCAGTTCTGGCTGCAATCACTGGATGCTTATTTCTTACGGCACCCTGAACACGTGAAAACAACACCCTACGAACTAAAGCCGGGGGCATCGTATGACTCCAGAACGAACTGGTGGACAGTGCCGTTCGACATCGGACAGAAGAAGCTTAAGGCGTTGATGAACTGTGATGGCCACATTGAGATCAGCGGGCGCAAATCCTGAAGGCAAAAAAAACAGCATCAGGCAAAGCCCTCGCAGTATCGAGCTACGCCGTCAGCTCAGATGCGGGTTAGGTTCTTCCCCACAAGAATCCTGATAACCGCAACGGAGTGAACGACATGCGCACATGGCTAAAAACGGTTTTTCGACTTCAAGCGGCTGCCCTGCTGTCTGTGTTTTTAACGGGCACGGCGTGGGCGACTGACAATGCAGCGCAGCCTTCAAATGCGGAGTTGGTCCGCCAGTCGTTTGTGAATTGGCAGCAAGGCAAAGGCACCACCTTCGACCTGTTGGCGCCTGACGCTGAGTGGACCGTCGCTGGGTCCAGCCCTGTTTCTGGCCTTTACAAAGGCAAACAGGACTTCCTGAAGCGAGCTGTAAAACCGATCAGCGCGCGGCTGGCCAGCCCGGTCAAACCTGTTGTTCTGAGCATTGTTGCTGAAGGCGATGTGGTGGTTGTGCTGTGGAACGGTGAAGCGACGGCACTGGATCAGCAGCCGTACAGAAACAGTTACCTGTGGCACCTGACGTTCAAGGATGGGCAGATCACGCAGGCGAAGGCATTTCTGGATACGTATGTGTTGAATGATTTGATAGAGCGGGTGAAGCCGGAGGCTTGAAAGCTTCACCATTTGCCAGACAGGCTCCCGACCAGAAGGCAGATAGGTAACTCTAGATACATCTTTTTCTTTGCCGGGAAAAAGACTCCAGAGCGATCATCCCCTGAAGAGCCAGTGGGAGACGAAAATGCAGTATCCAATGTGGATGAAATGGGGCGAGAGCTGTTGGTCAACGAGACCGGCTTACCCAGCTAGAACAAACGATTCCGCGGATACGGTGTGGAGCGTTCTGGTGATTGGGATGGTATGGGCAAAAGATGGAGTGATCATGAATATCCGTCCGATTCGAACAGATGAAGAATACCGGGAAGCTCTCAAAGAAATCTCCCCTCTGTTCGAGCGCGAGCCTGAGCCTGGAACCGCCGAAGGTGATGCATTCGAGGTCATGATTACCTTGATCGAAGCCTATGAATCGAAGACGTTCCCGATTGATTTACCGGACGCAATTGAGGCGATCAAATTTCGTATGGAACAATCCGGGCTTACAGCAGCAGATCTGGTGCCTGCCATCGGCAGAACCAATCGTGTTTATGAAGTGCTGAACCGGAAGCGATCACTGACTCTGCCAATGATCTGGAAGCTCCACGACATGTTTGGCATTCCGGCAGAGAGCCTGATACGCCCTACAAGCGCAGCTTGACCGTCGCTGTCGTTTAGCTGCTGGAATGGAATGCCGGACTGCTGGCACTCCAAACATTACGTCGCTTTTTCTATCCCCTTCCCGCCCGTTTTGGCCCACTATTGTCGGCTTACTAACCGCCCTCGACCCGGTCGATGGTTTTGGAGCGCGTAATGACACAAGAAAGGCTGGACCTGTTACGGCTGCCAAAGCCTATTCGTGGGCCTATTGATAAGCTGCTTCGCTCTCTGGATGCCGCCAGCACTCGCGAAGATGTCGAGAGCGAGGGTGAGCTGCAGATTGCTTTTATCCTCGGGCTGGAAACCGCCAAGCGTTTGCGGCCGAGTGATGTTGAAGCGCTGTATATGATTTTTGATGATGCGGTGCAGGCAAGACTTGAAGCGTTTGGGCCGCAGAAGTAGGCGATTGCCGCAACACGGTCGCCTCTTCGCCCCAATGCCGCGCGCCATCAACACCACCTATCTCTGAATTGAAATGCTTTTTTCCCTGCAGGAGATTGCTCCGTGCCCCGACACAGGGCTGTCGCGAAGCAAACATTGGACCTGTAGGAGCTGCCGAAGGCTGCGATTGCGGTGTGTCAGAACAAATGTCTCGCAGCCTTCGGCAGCTCCTACAGAAAATGCATTTCAAGCCATTAGTTTGCATTTTGTCTGACGAGCGCGCTTGCCCGCGATTCGGTATGTCAGTCGATAAACATATCGCCTGTGCCGTCGCAATCGCGGGCAAGCGCGCTCCTACAGGTCCCCCCGCTGCGCGAAAGCTGGGCTGTTACTTAACCAATTCAATCTTCTTCACAAACACCAACATCTCGTCCTCGGCGGGCCCGGCGATGCGGTCTTTGTTGGGTTCACTCGCCACGGTGACTTTGACGTTCCTGCCTGCGATGTTGGGCAGCAAAGTAGCCTCCCCTTCGTCTTCAGCGATAAACCACGAGCCGCATTTGCCATCGCAATAAGCCGTGAAGCGACGGCCGTCGTTGAGCAGTACGGTGACGGTGTGATCATCGATACCGCTGCCGGAAATCAGCGCACCCTGAAAGGTTTCAGGTTTTGTGAGGGCGAACGTGCAGAAGTCAGGCGCGGTCCCGTCATCGGCCAACATCCCGCAGCCGCGCTCGACTTCGCTGTTGATCATTTCGCAGCTATTGGCCGCGTTGCACGGTGGTCGGGTTGCGGGCGATACGCTGATGCATTGCTTCACGAGTAACGCCGAGCGCTTATCACCGATGGCTTCAGCGCAGGATTTATCAGCCGCGTTTGCCTGAAAGGCGCCGAGCACGCTGAACAGAAACAAGAACATCAGGCTTTTTGTTTTCATGGTTTTTCCTGGCGACAGGTCGGGTATCGATGCTCGGAGTATTGCAGAGGGCGGCCGCTTTCACACAGCTGACTAAGAGCCCTCAGCCTTTCTTCTTGTTCAGGCTTTTCAAACGCTGACTGGCGCGCTGCACGGCGGCCATTTTCTCGGGGCGATTCATGCGACGCCATTTGCGGATATCTTCCTTGTTTCGGCCGCAACTCACGCAAAGATCACCGCTGAGCTGGCAAACCGAGGTGCAGGGATTTTCAATGTCCTTTGCCACGCTTCAACCCCGCGCCAGACGTTGCTGCCAGTTGCCGCCATTGGCACGCTGACATTGTTCTTCGCTGTCGAACTGCACCCGCTTGCTGACATCGGCAATGACGATATCAGCGTCTTCCAGTGCTATGGCAGTCAGCTCAACCATGCGTTCGCCCTGGTCACTGGCGAGTGCCTGGTCTTTCTGGATGTCTGTATCGAAGATCCACACCACGCGCAGGCTGGCAGGAAACGCTGCGTAATCCACTTCGTGGGTCAGCCACGACAAGCCGACGATCTCTGCTTTTGCGGTTTCGCACGCCTCGGTCAGGGTAGACGCCAGGCGACGTTCGATGCGTGCCTGATCGCGTTTGCTTAACGGCGGCATGGCGGGGTCCTTGGGTGAATTCGATAAGATGGCAATCATACGTTACCTGGCAGCGTCATCCATAAGCACTGAGCGTTGTAGGATCGGTCTCGATTTCCGCCAACGCCGCCCGCTGGGTTGTTTACGGGAAATCGCTTCTCTAATCTCCCGCCCGTCGCTGCACATCAGCGACCGGGTTTAGTCGCCTGATACGTATAAATCTTACGCGTCCCGCTACAGGCATGTACTGACCTGCTTAATGGCGGCTGTATGCGGGGCACTTTCGAGTGCGCCGATTTTTATGCGGTCGGTCGACTAACCCTCATACAGCTGCCACCCCTTCACGAGTCCTGAAGGTTGCAGCTACCCGGTTACGCATAAGGAGATCAACACGGTGAAGAACAACCCAACCGAACTTTGCACCCTTAACCGCTTCTTTTCCGTACGCACGGACATCAGCCAGGAAGACGTCCTCTCACACACCGCCGACCTGTTGCGCTGCGCAACCAGCACCGCTTATGAAGCTGCCGACAACCTGCACGGCGCGCAACGGGATCACGCCATGTCAGTGATGCATCTGGTGGAAATGGCTCAGGCGATGGTGGATGGGTTGCTGGATCGTAAGCAGGCTGAATGTGTGAGTTGAAGGTTCGTAAGGTGCGAACAGAATGACTGATACGTGGACTCGGTAGCCTACTGACCTCTCACATTCAACGGCTATTTTCCTACGCCAGCCCCCGAACTTTTCCCACTCGAAACCCTCGAACCTGACGCTTTGTTTTCACATTTTTTTCACAAGGAGTTGAAAAGTGTCTATTCGTTTTGCATCCCGCCTGTTGAAACTCTCCGCCCTCACCACTCTGCTGGCCGCGCCTTATGCGATGGCAGCGACGGCTACCGACCCGATCTTCACCGCTGGTTTGCTGGGCAGCTACGGTGATTTCAAGCTGGAAGGCGGCAGCGAGTCGGATAAAGAACACATGCCGCAGGGCGGTCTGTTTTTCAACTTCGGCAACAAGCTGACAGCCGAGTCGGGCTTTATTTATCAAGCAGGTGTTGAGGCCAGGTACGGAAAGAAGAGCGACAACAAGCTCAAGGAAGGCCAGGGTGATGTAGACCTGGGCTGGCGTGCGGCGCTGGATGCGCGCAATTTCGTTGATGTGATCGTCGGTGGTGGCTATGGCTGGACGCGTTACGAGCCGGACTCTGATGAGTTCGACATCGAAATGACCGCCCGCTCGCCGTTTGCCAAGGCCGCGCTGGGTTACAACCACAAGTTCGACCAAGGCACGATGCGTGTCGAGCTGGGCGCGCGTCGCACGATCAACTCCGACACCTACATCAAGGTCAATGATCTGGGCAGCGACACGGTCGACCTCAAGGACCGTACCAACCCTTATGCCGAAGTCAGCTTCCTGATGAACCAGAACGGTTCGCTGCCGCTGACGGCGGGTGTTTATTACACCCGCACCGAGTACAAGCTCGATCAGGACTCGGATGTGGCCGACAACACCAAACTCAAGCGCGATGAATATGGCGTGAAGGTTGGTTTGGCGTTCTGATGTAAAGGCTTCATGCTTTCCTGCGGGTTCAACTGAACCCGCAGGACCGGGTTTAGCCGGTCCTACAACGCCGACAAATGCGCGGTGTCATCTCCACAAGGTCTGGCGATCAATGGAACCAAGACAAAAGAACTGCGAGCACTGTGGTGCTGTAAACCAGTGGGTAAATCCAGGCCTGTCGCGCGAGTGTGTGAGTTGTCATAAGGGCATGGACTGGACACTGGATATAACGTGTCGAAACTGCAGCAAGCACAACAAGGTGCGGCCCAACGGGGTAAAGGAAGCGAAGTGTCTGCGTTGCCATAAGCCGCTGATCTGGACGTTGCACCCCGAGCTATACACCAAGAAACGACTACCATTGGCCGCGCGCGTGCTGCTGGGGGCGCTTTCCTTGTTTCTTATAACGATCATGATAAAAGCGCTGATTTATCAGGAAATAGAGATCTTTTATCCGGGCAGGCACGGCAATTCCTCGTGGTTTTACTTTGCAGGTCGGGACATGATCTGGCCGGTGGCTTCACTTCTCTCCTGGGCCGTTAGCGCGTCAGCCCCAATCGTCAATCATTACGACAAGAGGTTTAACGAGCGGAGCTATCGGAACCTGATCATCTTCAGCCTCGTCACAGGGTTTGTCCTGCATCTACTGTCTATCCCGTTCGGAATGAAGTTGGCGTAGAGTGTTTTTGCTGAGGTGAAGCGCGGGCTGTCATGTCAACCAGGGGATCACGGCTTGCTGGATCGGGGGGCAGCCACCCTAGGTCGAAGAGTGCTCCCCTTCACAACTACCTTTCCTTATGATTAAAACCGGTTTGCACTTCCTGAACCCAAGCTGAACAACTACTTTATTAATCACCCCGGCAAACCGGCGCCTTGCTTAATACTTTGGTAATAGCATCTTTATCAACAATAAACATTCGCATTACAGGTCGGCGAAAACACTAACAAAATCAACCGTGAAAAGAACTTAAAACTGACGTCAAAAAAATATTTATATTCACTCAAACACTTGACTATCTTCGTGATTGAATTTACCAATCACCACTCCTCTGAAATTTCTTGCATACAGTGACCTTTTTTAAGATCTTAGGCTTAAGAGTGATGGCACATGGACATTAAGTCATTCAGCCGTTTCTGACCTTACTTACAGGTGAACTCATGTTCATGAGAAATTTCAAACTAACACCCAGAGCGTTGCTCAGTTTTGGCGCTATCTGCCTGCTGATGCTAGGCCTGAGTACCCTCTCGCTGTACAAGATCAGCGAGGTTCACAAATCCACCGTAGAGCTGGAAACCGATTGGCTGCCCAGCATACGCCAGGCGGGCAAGATAGACGCCACGCTACTGCGCCTGCGGCTTGAAGCGTTGCATTACACCGCTGACGGGGACGACAAAAAAGCTGCGTCGATCATCAAGATGGGTCAGTTGAAAAAAGAGCTGGATGAACAGGTAAGCGGTTACGCCGGGCTTGTATCCGATCCAGAAGAACAGCGTCTCTACAACGATGTCATGCAAGGCCTCAAGCGTTATGAAGAAACACTGGATGTATTAATTGCTCAAAGCGAAACCCGTTCAACCCAAGAATCCACTGTTTATATCAACACCGTCACTGTACCGCTGGCGACTGCTTTGCAAACCTCAATCGATAATCTGATCAGTGTGAATGATGCCGGCGCCACTCAATCAGGCCTTGTCGCGCAAACGCAATACGACCAGGGTTTTACGTTCACTATTGCGATCATGATTGGCACAATTATTCTGTCGATGTTTATTGCCTTTCTCTTTACCCGCAGCATCAGCGCACCGGTGAAAAAACTGGTGCAGTCCATCAAGCAGATATCAGAAGGTGACCTGAGATCTACCGTCGAAGTGTCTGGCAAAGATGAACTAACCGAGTTGCAACTCTCGACCGATGCCATGCTTCAGAGCCTCAAGAGCACGATTCAGCATATCTCGGACTCTTCCGGTCAGTTGGCAGCGGCGGCGGAAGAAATGAGCTCCATCACCGAAGAATCGCTGTCGGGTATTCAGAAACAGAACATGCAAACCGAACAGGCCGCGACGGCCGTGAACCAGATGACAGCGGCCGTTGAAGAAGTCGCACGTAACGCAGTGGCCGCTTCGCAATACACACAGGATTCGGAGAAATCCGCCGCAATCGGTAAAGATAAAGTCGCGGAAACCATCAAATCGATCAAACAACTCAGCCAGACAGTGCAGCAAACCACCGTTGAAATCGAAGGCCTGGCGACGCAAACCCAGGACATCGCCAAGGTGCTCGACGTTATTCGCTCGATTGCCGAACAGACCAACTTGTTGGCCTTGAACGCCGCCATTGAAGCCGCGCGCGCAGGTGAACAGGGCCGAGGCTTTGCCGTGGTCGCTGACGAAGTTCGTGCACTCGCACATCGCACCCAGACCTCGACCCTTGAGATCGAGCAAATGGTCAAAGGCATTCAGACAGGTTCAGGCAAAGCGGTGCAGGCCATGGTGCAGAGCAACAGTGAGGCCGTCTTGACGCTAACCATCGCGCAGGAAGCCAATATCGCCATCGGCGACATCGCGTCGGCAGTATCTGACATCAACGAACGCAACCTGCTGATTGCCACGGCATCCGAAGAGCAAGCGCATGTGTCCCGGTCGGTGGATCAGAATCTGGTCAGTATTCGCGATCTGTCCATCCAGAGCTCGTCGGCCGCCAGCCAGACCTCCATTGCCAGCACCGAGCTGTCGAAGCTGGCCGTCGGTTTGAACAGGCTCGTCTCTCGATTTGCCCTGTGAGCTGAGCGCCCTGCCATTCGTTGCGATTGCCGTATATGGTAGGGCGACTCAGGGCGCAGGTTAAAATTTCCATGGCCACCGAAACCAAACGCGACTGGCTGGTGCGTGCGCCGCAGTCGCGCAAGATGGAACGAATCGAAGCTTACTTCAGCGGGCACGGCTACACACCGCATCGTCACGACACTTACGCTATCGGGCGCACACTGGCCGGGGTGCAGAGTTTTCATTACCGCAACGATTACCGTCACAGCCTTGCAGGCGGCACCATGGTTTTGCACCCGGACGAAGTCCATGACGGGCAAGCAGGGACCGATGCGGGCTTTCATTACCGGATGTTCTACATCGAGCCTTCGCTTATACAGCAGGTGCTGGGCGGTAAGTCGTTGCCTTTTGTGGCGGGTGGCCTCTCCAGTGATCCGCGCCTATTTGCCGCGACCAGTGCGTTGCTGCAAAGCATGGAAAACGCCCTCGACCCACTTGAAGAAGAGGACGCCATTTACGATCTGGCCCAGGCGCTGGACGCTGCCGCCGGGAATAAACGCGGGCGGCGAGCGCTGGATTACACCGCAGCCGAACGGGCGCGAATGTACATTCATGACGCGCTGAATCAGGTGATCACGCTGGACGATCTGGTAGAGGCCAGCGGTCGCGACCGCTGGAGTTTGTCCCGGGATTTTCGCGCGCTGTATGGCACCAGTCCCTATCGCTACATTACTCAGCGTCGTCTGGCAGAAGTGCGTCGTTTGCTGCTCGCGGGCCAGCCGCTCAGCGAGGCCGCGCTGGCGTGTGGTTTCTTCGATCAAAGCCACATGACGCGCCAGTACAGTCAGGCATTTGGCATCTCCCCCGCACGCTGGCTGAAGATGCTCGGCCGACACTGACAAGGCCATCCAAAGCTGCACGATCATGCAATACGGTTTATTTGTAGCTCGCTAAGGTTGGTGCATCTGAATCAACCGAGAGCACTGACCATGACCAGCACCTGTTCTGCCCCGCCCTACTCCGCAGTTAACTTCGCCGCCAAATATGCGCTGTTCACTGAACAATGGACGCCGAAAGTTGTGGCGGAAATGAACGACTATCAGTTCAAAGTGGTGAAGATCCAGGGCGACTTCATCTGGCACTCTCACGCGGATACCGACGAGACTTTCATCATTCTGGAAGGCGAATTGCGCATTGATTTTCGCGATGGTTTTGTCACGGTTGCTGCCGGCGAAATGTATGTCGTCGGCAAGGGCATCGAGCATAAACCCTACGCCGAGCGGGAAGTGAAACTGCTGCTGATCGAGCCGCGCGGAGTGCTGAATACCGGACATGAGGAGAGCGGCCGGACGGCGGTTAATGATGTGTGGATTTGATTTAAGTCGCTGACGAAACGTCTTAATGCAGAAATGCAAAACCTGTAGGAGCGCGCTTGCCCGCGATTGCGTCAGAACGGACGAGATATTCATCGACTGACAGACCGAATCGCGGGCAAGCGCGCTCCTACACAGATCCCCGCTTGCATCACGACGGCGTGGTGTCAGGGACACCGGGGCAGCGCGTACAAAAATGCGCTGCATGCCGGTGCTTTCAACGTCCCGAATTATTGGAATGACGCCGCGAGTTTATTTCGCTTGTGGGTGATTGGCCTTACTCGCTTATATAGGGGCAATCTCTCTCGGCAGAAAACTGGTCATGAGTCGCAAAAACATCAGTCAATCCATTTCTCATGTTCATCCGCTGACGCTGTCCCACGGCAGAAACGCCGAAGTGTGGGATACCGACAACAAGCGCTATATCGACTTTGTTGGCGGCATTGGCGTGCTTAATCTGGGGCACACAAATCCGCACGTTGTAGCGGCCATTCAGGATCAGGCCACGAAACTCACGCATTACTGCTTCAACGCGGTGCCTCACGAACCCTATGTCAGGTTCATGGACAAACTGGAGCAGTTCGTCCCGGTGTCTTATCCACTCAGCGGCATGCTCACCAATAGCGGCGCAGAAGCGGCAGAAAATGCGCTGAAAATTGTGCGCGGGGCCACGGGCAAAACCGCGGTCATTGCGTTTGACGGCGGTTTCCATGGCCGCACCCTGGCGACGTTGAACCTCAATGGCAAGGTCGCGCCGTACAAGCAAAAAGTCGGCGTGTTGCCGGGCCCGGTGTTTCACATTCCGTACCCGAGCAAAGACAACGGCGTGACCACCGAGCAAGCGCTAAAAGCCATGGACCGCTTGTTCAGCGTCGAGATCGATGTGAACGACGTCGCCTGTTTTATCTTTGAAGCGGTTCAGGGTGAAGGCGGTTTTCTGGCAATGGAGCCTGACTTCGCCCAGGCACTGCGCAGGTTCTGCGATGAGAAAGGCATTCTGCTGATTGCCGATGAAATCCAGTCAGGCTTCGGGCGTACCGGGCAGCGTTTTGCCTTCACCCGGTTGGGTATCGAGCCCGATCTGATTTTGCTAGGCAAGAGCATCGCAGGCGGCATCCCGATGGGCGCCGTGGTGGGTCGCAGAGAATTAATGGGCTCGCTGCCCAAAGGCGGCCTTGGCGGCACGTACTCCGGCAACCCGATTGCGTGTGCGGCGGGCATCGCCAGCCTCGACCAGTTGAACGACGCGAACCTTTCCGCCTGGGGCGAGATGCAGGAAAGCATGATCGTCAGCCGTTACGAATCCTGGCAGGCCAACAAGCTGTCGCCTTATCTGGGACGTTTGACAGGCGTGGGGGCCATGCGGGGGATCGAGCTGATCACTGCCGGCGGGGCACCCGGTACTCAGCAACTGGCGCAACTGCTGGAAACGGCTCGTAAAGAAGGTTTGTTGCTGATGCCGAGCGGCAAGTCGAGACACATCATCCGCTTGCTGGCGCCATTGACGATCGAGCCAGAGGTGTTGCGCGAGGGGCTGGATATTTTTGAGCGGTGTCTGGTTGGGTTGAAGTAACCATCAATTTCTACAGACTGCATGAGTACCTGTGGGAGCGAGGCTTGCCCGCGATTCAGGCAACCCGGTGCATCAGGTAAACCGAGGTGCCTGAATCGCGAGCAAGCTCAGCTCCCACATAGGATGACGTTGATAAACGCGAGCGACGCCCTAGTGCGAATAACAGGAGATTCCCCGCAATGACAGCTTCAAGCTTCGCAAACCGTGACGAGATCCGTGCCGGTTTTTCTCGAGCCATGTCGGACATGTACAAGACCGAGGTGCCACTCTACGGCACGCTGATGGAACTGGTCGCGGACACCAACGACGGTGTGCTGGCGAGCAATTCGCAGGTTGCGCAAAGCTTGAAGCTGACCGGTGAAATCCAGCGGCTGGACATGGAGCGCCATGGGGCAATCCGTGTCGGCACCGCCACTGAGCTGGCGACCCTGAGCCGCCTGTTCGCGGTCATGGGCATGGAGCCGGTGGGCTATTACGACCTGACACCCGCTGGCGTGCCGGTGCACTCAACCGCCTTTCGTGCCGTACATGAACACGCTCTGCAAGTCAGTCCGTTTCGGGTGTTCACATCGTTGCTGCGTCTGGAGCTGATCGCCAATCCCGAGCTGCGCGACTTCGCCAGCCAGGTGCTAAGCAAACGCCAGATCTTCACCCCGCGTGTGCTGGAGTTGATTGAAAAGTCTGAACTGGACGGCGGCCTGACTGAAGCCGATGCACAAGACTTCGTCGAGCAAGCACTGGAAACTTTTCGCTGGCACAGCACCGCCACGGTGAGCCTGGATCAGTACAAACAACTGAACGCCCAACACCGTCTGATCGCGGACGTGGTGGCGTTTCATGGCCCGCACATCAATCACCTGACCCCGCGTACGCTGGACATCGACACGGTGCAGGACGGCATGCCCAAAAAAGGCATCACGCCTAAAGCCGTGGTCGAAGGACCGCCGCGCCGCAACTGCGCGATCCTGTTGCGCCAGACCAGTTTCAAAGCGCTGGAAGAGCCCATCACGTTTATCGGCCAGTCCGCGAATGAAGCAGGCAGCCACTCGGCGCGCTTCGGTGAAATCGAACAACGTGGCGCAGCCCTGACGCCCAAAGGCCGCGAGCTTTACGACCAGTTGCTGAATGAAGCCCGAGACGCGCTGGGTGAATTCCCCAACGAGGGCAATGCCGTGCGTTACGCCGAACTGCTGGGAACCGCGTTCAAGGCGTTCCCGGACAGCCACGAAGAAATGCGTGATCAGGACCTGGCGTACTTCCGCTACTTCGCCACTGAACAAGGCATCGCAGCGGGTGCAAGTATTCAGCAAGGATCAAGCCTTGAGCAGTTGATCAGCGCGGGCTACGTGCACTTCGAACCACTGGTTTACGAAGACTTTTTGCCGGTCAGTGCGGCGGGGATTTTCCAGTCCAACCTGGGCGATGATGCGCAGTCACATTACGGCACCAGCTCCAATCAGCAGGATTTCGAGCGGGCACTGGGCCGTAGCACCATCAACGAGCTTAAGCTCTATGCCGATACACAGCGCCGATCGCTACAGGAGTGCTCGCAAGCGCTGGGCATCGCACCGTTGGCCTGACGTGGGAGTCGCACAGCAGATTGATCCTGTAGGAGCTCACCGAGGTTACGAGGCCAGCGATGGCGGAGTGTCACACATACCGCCATCGCAGCCTCGCGGTGCTCGTCAGCTCCTACGGAAATCTTATATAGCCTGGACTGATCAACCCCGCCGACGCTGCCACTCATCAGCGACATCGCCCATGGTCTTGGGAATGTCGTTGCGTATCCAGGCCATGAAATCCCGGTCGAATCTGAATTTTTCACCGCATTGTTCAAGCATGAAACGCCGAACGTTCTGGGTGTTTTTGTAAGTCTTGTCCACGAGCGTGGCGCGGGTGATGGTGTTGCTGTGCCAGTCGGTGGGCATGGGAAAAATCCTTGAATTGGAACGTCGACTTGTAGGAGCTGCCGAAGGCTGCGAATTGCGGGGTATCAGACACACTGCCTTCGCAGCCTTCGGCAGCTCCTACAAAATGTGGCAGCTTAGACCACTCTAGAGCCTTAAAGAATCACCCGCAAACACTGCCCCGCGTGATACAGGTTGAAGCCCGCCTCATAAGCCAATGCCCGCACACCTGCGCTTTTCAGCTCTGGAGCTGAGGCAAACGGGATCGGCAACACATCCGGATCGTCCTTGATCAAAAAGTCCGCGAATGCCTTGCCCATGACGGTGCCCGTGGTGTTGCCTCGTCCGTTGTAACCATTGGCGGCCACCAGCCCCGGTGCAGGTTCGAACAGTTTGACCATGTGATCCGGGGTGAAATCAATGCAGCCCGTCCAGTGCATTTCCCATCGGACTTTGCCCAGTTGCGGGAAGTAATGGCTCTGAATGCGATCAGCCCAACTGCTGATGAACCAGTCGGGCTTGTTGTTCATCTTGCCCATGCTGCCGAGGATCAAGCGACCTTCGTTGTCGCGACGAATACTGCTCAACACCAGGCGCGTATCCCACGAGCCCTGCCCGTGCTTGAGCACTTCATCCGCAGCGCTTGAGGTCAGTGGTTCGGAGGCGACGTTGTAGTAGTAACCCTTGAAGAAATTCTGCTTGATGCCCGCCCACTCGCCTTCGGTGTAAGCGCCGGTTGAGACCACGACTTTGTCAGCCGAAACCGTACCGCCCGCCGTATCGACCAGCCAGCCAGAACCTTCGCGAGTGACAGCCTCCACGGGCGAGTTCTGGAAAATCTGCCCGCCGAGCTTGAGCACGGCTTCTGCCAGGCCGACGGTGTAGCCCATCGGGTTGATGGTGCCTGCACGTCGGTCCAACAAGGCGGTGGGGATTTTGTCAGTGCCGCAGTATTCACGGCACTTGGCACCGGTCAGCAGTTCGACGTCAGCACCGCGACGCTTCCACTGATCGTGACGGGCCTGGATGTCTTTGGCGCCATTGGCGTTGTGGGCCATGTGCAAGGTGCCGTCGTGACGGGCCTGACAGTCGATGGCGTATTTTTCGATCAGGTCGAAGACCAGTGCAGGCGCGAGGCCCATGACCGTGTTGAATTTCTCCCCCACGCCGGGGCCGAGCACCGCAGCAGCATCATCGGGCGCAATCCAGCTACCGGCATTGACCAGCCCGACATTACGCCCCGAGCCGCCCGTGCCGATGCGCGTGGCCTCCAGCAGCGCAACGGATTTGCCGCTTTCCAGTAAATGCAGTGCGGCAGACAAACCCGTGATACCGCCACCAATCACGCAGACATCGACCTTGAGTGCACCGCTCAGGGGTACCGATTGAATCTGACGAGTCGTGACTTGTTCCCACAAACACTTTTCACGCAACTGATCCATCTCGAACTGATCCCCGCCAGAACTGCACACGAAAATAATCTGCTTCATTCTTGATCCGATGCAAGGGCAATACCAAACGACCTTTACTCCGGATATCAGTCGGTTTCGGCATGAACCGGACGCTGATGGTTTAGACCTGTGTGCGGTCCTACGGGCTGACGTGAGTCAGTGGGAGCAGAGCTTGCTCGCGATAAGGCTGGAAGCGACCTGAAGTGAATCGAGTTCCGTCTTATCGCGAGCAAGCTCTGCTCCCACAATTCAACTGTCTCGAAATATCCAGGTGACATTAAAACGCTACTACTGGAACCGCAAAACGGCGTTTTTCTCGTATTGAAAACAGGTCGTTTCGGCCAATGAATACGGGAATATTACGTTCATCGGATAGGTAATTTTTATGTAGCTCATTTGCCATTTTCGGTGCAGGATTTTTCCGACGTTTTCAGCCGCCGTTGACTCGGCGTTTCGTTCACCCCACTGATGGAGATGCTTACCGATGCTAATCCAAATAGAAGAAGGGACTCACGGCGCCAATTGGGTCGTGAAGCTGGACAACTACCCCGTCAAATGTCGCAGCAGGGATGAAGCCCGCGAATTTGCTGAAAAAATGAAATCACGAATCAATGCCCCGCACTCGTTGCCCGGCAGGTTCAGCTCTACATCGGTCAACCAGACGGCGGCGCATGTCGGTTGAGATCAGGTTTGAAGAACAGGAATAAAAAAGCCCGGCTTACTCGCCGGGCTTTCCATTTCTACGACATCCTTTTCACATGATTTTCACGGCGGCGCTTTTAACCTAGCGTCACTCCTGTTGAATCTCCTGGCCCGCCTCGTAGCGGGTCTTTTTTTGTCTCGCGTTTGAGCATTGGACCTGTAGGAGCTGCCGAAGGCTGCGATAGCGGCGTGTCAGGATAAGCGCTTCGCAGCCTCCGGCAGCTCCTACAGAAAACCCATTTCATCCGGCTCTGAAAACCTACTGCGCAGTGCTCACCGTCTCATTGCTGGCGACGGTTTTGCTGTTGACCAACGCCGCCTCGCCCAGCACTGCAAGCCGGTCCGATCGACTGCCATCCATGACTTCGCTGCTCCAATGCCCCGTCATCGCTGCCATCCAGGCGAACAAGAACAGCGCCACACCCTGCAGGGCCCATCTCGCGATCATCGGCATAGCACTTCTCCCTTTCCAGAATTCAATGCGCTGATGTAAACAGCTAAGCATTGCAAAAGGGTTTCACTGCTGACGAAGATGAAAGTATTTGTAAGAAGAAATTTCAAGAATCGGCTGTGGTCAGTAGTTCACAGATTCTACGAAAGGCCACACCGCATGAAGTTTTCCCAATTTGCCCAAGGGCTGTCCAAGTGGGCAGGCAGCGCACGAACGTTCATGGCTGCGATTGCCCTGATTTGCCTGTGGGCAATCACCGGCCCCTGGTTTCACTACAACGATACCTGGCAGCTGATCATCAATACGTCCACGACCATCATCACCTTTCTGATGGTGTTCCTGATTCAGAACACTCAGAACCGCGACAACGATGTACTGCATATCAAGATCGACGAACTGCTGCGCGTGACCAAGGACGCGCAAAACGCCTTGCTGAGCCTGGACAAGCTGGATCACAAAGAGCTTCGTGCACTGCGCAAGGAATACAAAGCGATTGGTGATATCGAGGCTCTCGGCTCCCCGGCCAAAAGCGAGCCTTGATACAACCGCCCGGCGGTCAGCGCCGGGGAACTCTGCGACCGCCCCTCCGTTCATAAAACAGGTAGTCGACGTATAAAAAACCTAGTAGCGAGCCATTGGCCTACACAGGGAGTCGTCCATGAGCGGATCCGGATCTAGCACTGAAAAAGCTGCCGTAGTTCTTCTGCCTACCCACAAAAAACTGGCCACACACGAAGTCGTAGTGCATCAGAAACTGGCCGAGAAAATCGCGACTTTGTTGGGTTGTGAATTTCTCGGGCTTTACGACAACGCCATCCACAAGGGCATGAATCTGTACTTCATCCCGTCTGACACCTTGATTGGCAAACAACAGAACAGCGACCTGAACATTCAGTCTTCCGACGACCTGTTCGGTGGTTTGATCGCCGAGCCGTTTATGGCCACCAAGGCCATTTCCCATCCCCTGCTGGATGAAGCCACGGCGCAGCCTCCCGGCTGGTCACGGCAAATCCACGAGGATGCTGCTGATTCAGTGCTCGCAGGTTTTACCGTTTTTAATGAAGCCGACGCATTGCGTGCCGGTGAGCGAGTATTGGCCAACGGACCGGCGCGGATCAAACCCGTGCTGGCGACGGCTGGACGGGGGCAGATCGTGGTCACTGATCAGGGCCAACTCCAGGCCGCGATTGCCGAGCAAGCCATGGAAGAGGTCGCAACATGGGGTCTGGTGATCGAAGAAGACCTCACTGACGTTATCACCCTGAGTGTTGGCCTGGTGCAGGTTGCCGGGATCACCGCCAGTTATCACGGCACCCAATGCCTCACTGAGGACAACAAGGGCGAAACGGTTTATGGCGGCTCTACGCTGTGGATTGTGCGCGGCGGTTATGAAGCGCTGCTTGCGCTTGAGCTGGATGAGCCCGTTCGCCGCGCCGTGACTCAGGCCATGCACTACGAGAACGCGGCGCTCAAACATTTCCCCGACTTCATCGCCTCAAGGCGCAACTACGACATTGCTCAAGGCACAAACGCCAAAGGCGAACGCTGCTCCGGTGTACTGGAACAATCCTGGCGAATCGGTGGTGCGAGCCCTGCTGAGGTCGAAGCTTTACTGGCTTTTGCGGCCGATCCAGCCCTGCAGCGTATCTGTGCCTCGACTCACGAAATATACGGCGAAACCACAATCCCGGCCGACGCCAGCGTTCTTTACGAAGGCGACGATCCCGAGGTTGGTTTCATCAGCAAATTCACAAAGGTCAGACCTTATGAGTGTAAGCAGTGAAAGCATTGAGATTGCAGTAGATGGCCAATCCATTTCCGGAACGATCCTGACCCCTGGCGCGAAGATCCCCGGCATTTTGTTCGTCCATGGTTGGGGTGGTAGTCAGCAACGGGACCTGGCGCGAGCCAAAAACATCACAGGTCTGGGTTGCGTGTGCCTGACGTTTGACCTGCGCGGGCACGAGGGCACTCACGAAATGCGTAGCAAGGTATCCCGGGAACAAAGCCTGGCGGATTTGCTCGCTGCCTACGACCGACTGGCCAGCCACCCTGCGGTCGACAGCGATGCCATCGCCGTCATTGGCAGCAGCTATGGCGGTTACCTGGCAACCATCCTCAGCTCCATGCGCCCGGTCAAATGGCTGGCGTTGCGTGTACCCGCGCTGTATTGGGATGCCGACTGGGAAATGCCCAAGCAGGAACTGGATCGCGACAAGCTGGCCCATTACCGCCGCTCTGCGGTGACTGCCGCTGACAACCGTGCGCTTGCAGCCTGCAAAGAATTTCACGGGGACGTGCTGCTGATTGAGTCCGAACAGGACGACTATGTGCCCCACGCGACATTGATGAGCTATCGCAGTGCGTTCGAACAGGCCCACTCGCTAACCTATCGCCTGGTGGACGGCGCCGACCACGCGTTGAGCAGCGATCTGAGCCAGAGTATGTACAGCTCGATGTTGACCAACTGGATCAGTGAGATGGTCATCGGCGCTCGTCTTGTGGATTACCCGCACTATTCGGCGAAGTATTCCTGACAGCCATAAACCTATGTAGGAGCTGCCGCAGGCTGCGATAGCGATTATTCAGCTACACCACCCGCTATCGCAGCCTGCGGCAGCTCCTACATTTGGCTTTTAGACCGCTGTAGCGCTACTCATCCCCGGCACCAGAATCACCTTGCGGCAATCCTCCTGCTTCTTGTCGAAGATCTTGTAACCCTCGGCGGCATCTTCCAGCGACATGCGATGGGTAATGATCGCCTCTGGCGCAAGCGCCCCGCTTTCGATGTGTTCGAGCAATTCAGGCAAATAACGCTGTACATGGGTCTGGCCCATTTTGAACGTCAGGCCTTTGTCGAAAGCATCGCCAAACAGGAAGCCATGGATGAATCCGGCGTAGACACCCGGTACGCTCACCACACCACCGCGTCGCACAGCGGCGATGCATTGGCGCAAGGCCTTGCCACTGCTGCCCTCAAGTTTCAGGGTCGCAAGAATGGTTTCAGTCGTGCTGCCCTTGGCTTCAAACCCGACCGCATCGATCACGCCATCCACGCCGCGCATGCCACGGGTCTGCTTGATGATGGTGTCAGCGGGATCATCGTCTTCATCGAAGTTGATCGGGATCACGCCGTAAGTGCTTTGTGCGTAGGCCAAGCGATACGCGTGGTGATCGACCATGAAGATTTTCTCGACGCCCAGCATTCTTGCGCAGGCCGCGCTAAGCAATCCCACCGGCCCGGCACCATAGATCGCCAGACTCGAACCCTGGCCTACGCCGCTGTTGAGCACCGCTTGCCACGCAGTCGGGAGGATATCGGAAAGGAACAACACCTTGTCGTCGGACAGCGTGCCCGGCACTTTGAAAGGGCCGGTGTTGCCTTTAGGCACGCGCACGTACTCAGCTTGCCCACCTGGAATACCGCCATACAAATGGCTGAAACCAAATAACGCAGCCCCAGGCGGAATGGACTTCTTGTTCAGAATCGCACCGCGTCCGGTGTTGGTGGTTTCGCATGCTGCGAACTGGTCCAGCTGGCAGAAAAAGCAACTGCCGCAGGCGATGACAAAGGGGATAACAACCCGGTCGCCAGGCTTGACCGTGGTGACTTGCGAACCTACCTCTTCAACGATCCCCATGAACTCGTGGCCAAAAATATCGCCCGATTCAGTGGCTGGAATCTTGCCGCGATACAGATGCAGGTCAGAGCCGCAAATCGCCGTGGCGGTGACCTTCAACAGAATGTCATCGACTTCTTGAATAACCGGATCAGGAACGGTATCGACCCGAACATCGTTAGACCCGTGATAAGTCAGTGCGCGCATTTTTCTCTCCTTGCAGGCGATAAGGCCAGTCGGGCAAAAGCACCCGGAACTAACAAGGGAGAACCGAAAGAATATGTAAGTTCAGAGGGCCTTAAAGCAAAGATGACCAGTGGTTAATCTCGTCGCCGTCGGGCTGGGAGTTTGAACTTGGCGGGGAAGATTTATCTAAGCTCGCTTTCGCGAGGCAGGCACAGTTCCTTGTGGGAGTCAGGCTTGCCCGCGATAAGGGCGACGCGATTCATGCGAGACCGAGTCACCCTTATCGCGGGCAAGCCCGGCTCCCACAGGAAAAACAGCGCTGATATCAGGTAATAGGCGCAGGGTTGAACAGGGTGATGTCGTTGTGCAGACGGTAATGCTCGGTCCAGGTCTTTTTCTTGCCGCTGGCCACGTCCAGATAGAAATGGAACAACTCCCAGCCAAGGTCTTCAATCGTTGCACGCCCGGTCGCAATACGGCCGGCATCAATGTCGATCAGATCAGGCCAACGCGTCGCCAGCTCTGTACGGGTCGATACCTTGACCACCGGAGACATCGCCAGACCATACGGCGTACCGCGCCCGGTGGTGAACACGTGCAGGTTCATCCCGGCCGCCAGTTGCAGGGTGCCGCAGACAAAGTCACTGGCCGGTGTGGCACAGAAAATCAGGCCTTTGCGCTTGAAGCGTTCGCCAGGGCCCAGCACGCCGTTGATGGCGCTGTTGCCCGACTTGACGATCGATCCCAGGGATTTCTCGACAATGTTCGACAACCCGCCCTTCTTGTTACCCGGTGTGGTGTTGGCGCTACGGTCCGCCTCGCCTTTAGCCAGATAACGATCGTACCAGTCCATTTCCCGAACCAGCTCTTCGGCCACTTCCTGAGTCTCGGCGCGGGACGTCAGCAAGTAGATGGCATCGCGTACTTCGGTCACTTCCGAAAACATCACGGTAGCGCCTGCGCGCAGCAGCAAGTCCGAGGCGTAACCCAATGCCGGGTTGGCGGTGATGCCAGAAAACGCATCGCTACCGCCGCATTGCATGCCCAGAATCAACTCTGAGGCGGGCACGGTTTCACGACGTCGCAGATCAAGCTTCTTCAAGCGCACTTCAGCCAACTCCATGATCTGCTCGATCATTTCGTTGAAGCCATGGCTGGAGTCCTGCAGGCGATACATCCATTGATCGCTGAGATCCACAGACAGATCGTCTTCGTGCATGACCTGCCCGGCTTGCAATTTCTCGCAGCCCAGCCCAATCACCAACGCCTCGCCACCCAGGTTCGGGTTGCGCGCAAGGTTACGCACTGTGCGGATCGGGATGTAAGCGTCGGTCGCGGTGATAGCCACACCACAACCGTAAGTATGAGTAAGCGCCACCACGTCATCGACGTGGGGGTACTTGGGCAACAGCTCTTCGCGGATGCGCTTGACCGCATGATCAAGCACCCCGGTCACGCACTGCACAGTGGTGGTAATGCCCAGAATGTTACGCGTGCCGACAGTACCGTCGGCGTTGCGATAGCCTTCAAAGGTAAAACCTTCCAGCGGTGCGCCTCTTTCCGGCACCGCGTCTGACATCGGCAGGCTGTCCAGCGCCGGTGCCGATGGCATACGCAGCTGATCTTCCCTGACCCAACTGCCCCGAGGAATCGGCTGCAGGGCATAACCGATGGTGTGTCCGTAACGGATGATCGGCTCGCCTTCAGCGATATCGACGGTGTTGACCTTGTGGCTCTGCGGAACGTTATCGACGGTCACCAGACCATTATCAAATTCGGTACCGGCAGGCACACCCTGGTCGTTGACTACTACCACCACGTTATCCAGCTCATGGAGCCGGATGTAGCGCGGGGAGTCGGCATGTTGAATCAGGTTCATCACGGTTTCCTCAGGATTTAGCTTGAGAAAGGTCGCTGGCTTCGCCAGTCAATGGCCCCTCGGTTGGAGGCTCTTTCAGTTCAACGCGTTTGATCTCGCCAACAATGAAGATGTAGCTGAACACCGCAACCACTGCGTTGGCACCCACAAACACCAGGGCCCATTTGAACGAGCCAGTGGAGCTGATGATGTAGCCAATCACGATAGGCGTGGTGATCGAAGCAATGTTACCGAAGGTATTGAACAGGCCACCGCTCAAACCGGCGATCTGCTTCGGCGAAGCGTCGGACATCACCGCCCAGCCCAGTGCGCCCACACCTTTACCGAAGAACGCCAAGGCCATGAAGCCGACGACCATCCACTCGATATCAACGTAGTTACAGGCAACGATGGTGGTCGACAGCAGCAGGCCGCCGATGATCGGTGCTTTGCGAGCGAAGGTCAGCGAGTGGCCTTTGCGCAGCAGGTAGTCGGAAATCACGCCGCCCAATACACCACCGATGAAACCGCAGATGGCTGGCAACGAGGCGATCATGCCCGCCTTGAGGATGGTCATGCCACGTTCCTGAACCAGGTAAACCGGGAACCAGGTCAGGAAGAAATAGGTGATGCCGTTGATGCAGTACTGGCTCAGGTAGATGCCGAGCATCATGCGGTTGGTCAGCAGTTGACGGATGTAGTCCCATTTCGGGCCGCCGCTTTTGCCTTTACCTTTGTCCTGATCCATATCGACCATGCCGCCGTTGTCGGCGATGTGATCGAACTCTTCCTTGTTGATGCGTGGATGTTCGCGCGGGCTGTAGATAACTTTCATCCAGACCGCCGAGAACACGATACCGATGGCACCCATCACGACGAACACATGCTGCCAGCCGAATTTGTAAACGATCCAGCCCATGAGCGGAGCGAACAGCACGGTGGCGAAGTATTGTGCGGAGTTGAAGATCGCAGAGGCAGTACCGCGCTCGGCAGTCGGGAACCAGGCCGCAACAATGCGCGCGTTACCAGGGAAGGAAGGCGCTTCGGCCAGACCCACCATGAAACGCAGCATGAACAGCACGATGACCGCGGAGCCAATGCTGAACTCGCCAACATAGCCTTGCAGCAAGGTGAACAGCGACCAGGTAAAAATGCTTAATGCGTAGATTTTCTTGGAACCGAAACGGTCGAGCAGCCAGCCACCCGGAATCTGACCAGCCACATAGGCCCAGCCGAAAGCAGAGAAGATGTACCCGAGAGTGATGGCGTCGATACCAAGGTCTTTTTGCAGGCTGGAGCCCGCGATAGCGATGGTGGCGCGGTCGGCGTAGTTGATCGTGGTCACCAGAAAAAGCATGAGCAGGATCAAATAGCGGACGTGAGTCGGCTTGGACTGTTGCATGTGTGTGTGAACTCCCACTAATTATTTTTTTTACGCGGGTATATCTGTTTTTTTGTGTCGCTCGCGCCTGTCGGCCCCTTGGAAAAAGTCGTGATTAACGACACTTCCCACCTACAGTTGATGCGCGTCCCTACGAACCGATGCAGACCCCATCAGCCCTTGTGCCGCTGACAAACCGTCCATGGCACAAAGCCGCTGAATCGCTCAGCGGCTTTGGTTCGGGGGTGTGTTACTGCTTGCCTTGCTTGTCCATCAGCGCGGCGAGCATTTCGTACTCTTCGGCAGTCAGGTCGGTCAGTGGTGTGCGCACTGGACCGGCGTCGTAACCGGCGATTTTTGCGCCAGCCTTGACGATGCTGACGGCGTAACCGGATTTGCGGTTACGAATGTCCAGGTATGGCAGGAAGAAGTCGTCGATGTATTTGCCAACGGCAACGTGATCGTCTTTGGCGATAGCGTGGTAGAAGTCCATCGCCAGCTTGGGTACGAAGTTGAAAACGGCCGACGAGTAGACAGGAACGCCCAGCGCTTTGTAGGCAGCTGCGTAAACTTCAGCGGTCGGCAAACCACCCAGGTACGAGAAGCGATCGCCCAGACGACGGCGGATCGAGACCATCAGTTCAATGTCACCCAGACCGTCTTTGTAGCCGATCAGGTTAGGGCAGCGTTCGGCCAGTTGTTCCAGCAGCGGAGCAGTCAGTCGGCAGACGTTACGGTTGTAAACGACAACGCCGATTTTCACTGACTTGCAGACCGCTTCAACGTGAGCGGCTACGCCGTCCTGGCTGGCTTCAGTCAGGTAATGCGGCAGCAGCAACAGGCCTTTGGCGCCCAGACGTTCTGCTTCTTGAGCGTATTCGATGGCTTGACGGGTCGAGCCGCCAACACCTGCCAGAATCGGCACGCTGGTCGCGCAGGTATCAACCGCGGTTTTGATCACTTCGGAGTATTCGCTGGCTGCCAGGGAGAAGAACTCACCTGTACCGCCGGCAGCGAACAGAGCGCTTGCGCCGTACGGGGCCAGCCACTCGAGACGTTTAACGTAGCCAGCGCGATGGAAGTCGCCCTGCGCATTGAAGTCGGTAACAGGGAAAGACAGCAGACCGTGGGAAAGGATGGACTTCAGTTCTTGTGGATTCATTATTCGAACACCCTGGGAGCATTTATTGTGAATGGATCACCGGTCGTCTGCCGATGTCGTAAGTCATCGTACAACTGATAATAAAATCACTCAACAGGGATTTTCGGTTTTTTCCGTAAGCTGTAGCAGATAGTAGCGCAGGCCCCGAAGGAATGGGCCCTGGCGGGAATTTGGATAGACTAAGGTCGTATGATCACTGGGAGGAATTAGCCCGGATAGAGGGGGCGCGCGGTATTTATGTGGGAGCTGGGCTTGCCCGCGATAAGGCTGGATGCGATCTGAAATGAACCGCATCCAGCCTTATCGCGAGCAAGCTCTGCTCCCACAGGTATTGAGGCACTCAATCAGGCCCGCTGCGATTCAGCCTCTTCATGGGCATGACGCAACCGTTCGCGGCTGTTGGTCAGGTGCAGGCGCATGGCAGCGCGGGCGGCGTCGGAGTCCTGGCGGGCGATGGCGTCGTAGATTTCTTCGTGCTCACGGCTCAGGCGGGTCATGTAGTGCTGCTGGTCATCATGAGCCAGGCGCGCCGAGTTCAGACGGGTACGCGGAATGATGCTGGTGCCCAGGTGAGTCATGATATCGGTGAAATAACGGTTGCCCGTCGACAGCGCAATCTGCAGGTGGAACTGGAAGTCCGACCCTACCGCATCAGCAGCATGAGCAGCACTTTCATTCAGTGCATCCAGCGCCTGACGCATCGCCAGCAATTGCTCATCGGTGCGACGTTGCGCCGCCAACCCGGCCGATTCGACCTCAAGGCTGATACGCAATTCGAGGATCGCCAGCACATCACGCAAGGTGACGATGGTGGCCGGGTCAATACGGAAGCCACTCGGGCTTGGCGTATCCAGCACGAAGGTGCCGATACCGTGACGGGTTTCTACCAGACCGGACGCCTGCAGACGCGAGATAGCCTCGCGCACCACTGTGCGGCTGACGCCTTGTTCTTCCATGATGGCCGATTCGGTGGGCAGTTTGTCGCCACGCTTGAGCAGCCCGCTGCGAATACGCTCGGACAGTTCAGTGACCAGCTCTTGCGCAAGGCTGCGGTGCTTGCGGCGTGCGCGAGGCAGTGCGCTTTGATTTTCCATATCCAACGTCGATCTCGAGCAATGAAAGAAGTGATGATAGCTCACCGGGTTATACGATCACATTCATAAAAAACGAATGAATAGTACGCCCCGATCATACAACATGCAGAGAATGCGGCTGTTCGCGCAAATCCCCATCCTCGATACGCAGCAGCCGTCTGTGAAAACGCTTCAGGCTGCTGCGATGGCCAATGCTGACCAGAGTTACATCCGGTAACTCATCAATCAGCGCCTGATACAGCAACGCCTCGTCTTCCTCGTCCATGGCAGAGGTGGCTTCATCCAGATAGAGCCAGCGTGGCTGGAACAGCAACGCCCGGGCAAACGCGACGCGTTGCTGCTCACCGGGTGACAACATGCGTTGCCAGTGATCACTCTCGTCCAGACGCGGTATCAGGTGCCCCAGTCGACAGGCTTCCAGCACTTGGGCGAAGCGTTCCGCCGGATACGTTTCCACAGTCTGTGGATAACTCATGGCCTCACGCAATGTGCCAATCGGCAGATAAGGCCTCTGCGGCAGGAACAGATAGGGCTCGGCAGGCAGTTGAATGTGGCCTTTACCGTTTTGCCACAACCCGCCCAGCGCACGCAGCAAAGTACTCTTGCCGCTGCCGGATCGACCACCCACCATGACCCGCTCACCTGCTGCGATGTTCAGGTTCGTGTCCTTCAGCAACTGTCGGCTCGCGCCCAATTGCAGCGCCAGCCCGGCCAGGCTCAGCGACTCGCCTGTATGGCTGATTTCGATGGCTGAAACATGGGCCTCGTTCTGATCCAGAGCCTGCCGGAAACTCAGCAGACGGTCACAGGTGGCCCGCCACGACGCCAGCGTGGCATAGGCGTCGATAAACCAGCTGAAGTTTTCCTGCACATTGCCAAAAGCAGAGTTGATCTGCATGAGCTCGCCCAGCTCAATCTTGCCCGCAAAGTAGCGCGGCGCGGCCACCACGAAGGCGAAGATGATCGCGATCTGTGAATAACCGGCCGTGAAGAACGTCAGGCGTTTCTGCACCCGCATCATCGACCAGAAGTTGCTCCAGACCATGCCGAAGCGTGAACTCAAACGCTCGTTCTCGTTGGGCTCGCCGTCCGAAAGCGCAATACTTTCGGCGTTCTCACGCACGCGAACCAGCGAGAAACGCAAGTCAGCTTCGTAACGCTCTTGCTGGTTACTCAGGGGAATCAGACGCCGACCGATCAAATGCGTCAGCCAACTGCCCACAACTGCATAAAGGAATGCGGCCCAGAACATATAGCCGGGTATCTCGATCCCAAACAACTCGATGCTGCCGGACACGCCCCACAGGATGATCGAAAAGGACACCAGACTGACGATGGTTTTGATCAGCCCAAGGCCCAGCGACAGGGTATCGCTGGTGAATTTGTTGAGGTCTTCGGACAAGCGCTGGTCAGGGTTATCGGTGTAACCGCCCTGCTCCAGCTGGTAGTAGCTTTTGTGACTGAGCCATTTGGCAAAATGCTGCTCGGTGAGCCAGCGCCGCCAGCGAATGGTCAACATCTGCGTCAGGTAGGACCGGTAAACCGCGCCCAGAATAGCCACGGTAGCGATGCCGCAGAAATACAGAATCGACTGGGTAAAGGCTTCAAGATCCTTCTTTTCCAGCGAGTTATAGAAGTCTCGGTACCAGCTGTTGAGCACCACCGAAATGGCCACACTGAACAGCGAAAGCGCAATCACGGCGATCAAGAGGAGCCAGGCGAGGCCCTTCTCTTCGCTGCGCCAGTAAGGAGTAATCAGCTTCCAGACGCGGGAGAAGAATTTCTCCCGCACACTGTCATTTACAGTCGTGTATTCGGCATTGCGATTCATGGTGATGACTCGACTTCACAGTGAAGTTCAGCGTCCGGGCGTGAGCGGCGGACGCACTACGCGATCATCCATGACAAACAGCAGCCGTTAGCGGCGTACGGGGCGTTTCTGCAATTTGCGCTGCAAGGTACGGCGGTGCATGCCCAACGCCCTGGCGGTAGCGGAAATATTGCCCTCGTGCTCGGTCAGCACGCGCTGAATATGCTCCCATTGCAGGCGGTCCACCGACATCGGGTTATCCGGCACCAGGGTGTCCAGATCCGAATGTTGAGACAGCAGCGCAGCCAGCACATCGTCAGCGTCGGCCGGTTTGCACAGGTAGTTGCAGGCGCCGCGCTTGATGGCTTCAACGGCCGTGGCAATGCTGGAGTAACCGGTGAGGATTACCACGCGCATGTCCGGGTCCAGCTCCAGCAGCTTGGGCAGCAACACCAGGCCGGAATCGCCGTCCATTTTCAGGTCCAGCGCCGCGAACTCCGGGATGTCCGATTGAGCCAGGATCAATCCTTCTTCGGCGGAGCCGGCCGTGCTGACACGGAAACCGCGTCGGGACATCGCCCGCGCCATCACACGGGTGAACGTGGCGTCATCGTCAACCAGCAACAAATGCGGCAGCTCTTCGCCATCAACCTGGGTTTCGTCACTCATGCATCATCTCCTCGGGCGTCACGGGGCAGGCGCAGCTCGGTGAGCGTGCCGCCATCCTCATGACTGTAGAGTTTCACCGAGCCGCCCGCGCGGGTCACGCTGGCCTTGCTCAAGAAAAGGCCCAGGCCGAAGCCTTTGCCCTTGGTCGTAAAGAAAGGTTTACCGATTTGTTCGGCAATTGCCAGTGGCACGCCGGGGCCGTGGTCGCGAATGCTGATACAGATTTCCGTACTGTCCCAATTCAGACTCACTTCCAGTCCCTCCGGGCATGCATCGGCTGCGTTATTAAGCAGGTTGAGCAGCGCTTGAGTCAGGTCAGGCGGCGGCGCAAGAATGGGCGCTGTGTCCTTGCCGAGCAACTGAAAGCGGTAGCTGGCTTCAGGACGCATCAAATGCCAGCGATCCAGTGATTCGTTGAGCCAGTGGCTGACAGTCTGCATTTCCACGGCCAGACGGCGATTGGCCTCTGCGGCACGCACCAACTGCTGCAGTGTCTGCTTGCACTGTTTGACCTGCTCCTGAAGGACTTCCAGATCATCCTGCAACGCCGGATCCTTGTGGTCCTGACGCATTTCCTTGAGCAGCACACTCATGGTCGCCAGCGGCGTGCCCAGTTCATGAGCCGCACCGGCAGCCTGCGTTGCAACCGCCAGCAGTTGCTGATCGCGTAGCCCCTCCTCACGACGCTCGGCACGCAATTGTTCCTGACGCCGCAACTCCTCCGCCATCTTCGCCGCAAAGAAGGTAATGACGGCGGCGGCCAGGGCGAAGCTCAGCCACATTCCGTAGACCTGCAGGTTTTCCCGCGAGATCGGATAAGTGTCCAGAGAATAAGAATGCCCCATCAGCCAGCTATACAGCGCCAGCGCGATGCCCGACAGGATCAGCGAATAACGCCATGGCAACGTGACCGCGGCAATGGTCAGCGGCACCAGATAATAAGAAACGAACGGGTTGGTCGAACCGCCCGAGTAATAAAGCAGCGCACTGTGGATAAACAGGTCGAACGCCAGTTGCACGGAGTACTCTTGCTCAGTCACTGGCAACGACGTGCGCAACCGAACTGCCGTCACCGCGCACCAGATCGTCGAGAACCCGAGAGTGATCGCCAGTTGCATCCAGGGCAGCGGCAATAAATGAAACAGGTACGCAATACCCACCGAACCAGCCTGAGCAGCCAGTACCAGCGTGCGGATAAAGGTCAGACGCCAGAGATTCTGGCGCGTAGCGGACAACAATTGGACGGGGGCGAGCATGAGCTCTCCTGATGAGTGCTCCAGGCGAATCGATGCGAGTATAACCAAGCAACAACAAAAACTGCGCAAACTGCGGCAAACCACCACAGGTTTCATGAATAATTTACCTTTCGTTTCGGCGATCGATAGCCCGGCAACCCTGAAGCTGCCGGAACCACACCCCTCCACTCACAGTCTTATGGTTTTGCGCCCTGTCGACGTCTGTCGCAGGCCTGTCTGCTATACGCATGCTTCATAACAAGGAGTTTCCAATGTTCAGCCTTCGCCCTACTGCCGCCCTGCTCGCCCTCGGCGCTGCTGCGCTGACCAGCGTTCCAGCGCTGGCAGACACCGTTAACTACAACCAGGTCTCCGTACGTGCCGAGGTCAACCAGGAAGTCTCCCGCGACCTGATGAACGTCACGTTGTACAGCGAAGCGCAGAACACTGACCCTGCCAAACTGGCTGCTGAAGTCACCGAGACCTTGAATAAAGCCCTTGGTCAGGCGCGTCAGGTCAAAGGTGTCACGATTCGCCAGGGCAACCGCAACAGCTACCCGATCTACGATGATAAAGGCCAGAAGATCACCGGCTGGCGCGAACGTGCAGAACTTCGCCTGGAAAGCGCCGACTTCGCGGCCCTGTCCAAATTGACTGGCGAACTACTGGGCGACATGAAAATGGGCGGAATGGACTTCTCGATTTCCAAACCGACACGCAAGGCCAGTGAAGACACGTTGCTGAAAGAAGCCGTGACTGCGTTCCGCGCCCGCGCCCAACTGGTCACCGAAGCTCTGGGTGGTACCGGCTACAAAGTGGTCAATCTGAACTTCAACACGTCTGGTTACCCGCAGCCGTACCTGCGCGCGCCAGCCATGATGATGAAATCCTCCATGGCGGACAGCGCACCGACACCGGATGTTGAAGCCGGCACCAGCGACGTGACCGTTACCGCAGATGGCGTGATTGAGGTCGCTATCCCTTGATGGCCGTTTCTTGATAAGCAGGCGGCAACCCCAGGTTGCCGCAACCTCGCAGGATCATCGTTCTACTCTTACTCCGCTTGAATCCCCCGCCTACAGCAATTGAAAGCCTATCCTGCTTTTTCGGTCAGGACTCGTCCGTAAACTCCATTCGGCCTCACCCAAAACATTTCTATGCGACGCGGGCCTCTGCGTTTGCACACTTTCAAGGACTCACGGATGAATCCTCAAGCTGCCTCACCGAAAAAAAATACCCGCTATATCAACCATCTGATGCATCGCGCTAAAACTGCTAACAGAAACACAGACGCGTTTTTATCCAGTAAACACCGACCACGACTGGACAGTACCGTTGCCCTGAGTCTGCTGAACCGTTTGGCCCGCACGCACGCTGCGCCTCACTTCATAATGGAAATGGCGACGATTTTCGGCGTGGACATCCACCCCAGAGTTTATCTGGAACTGCAAAAGGCCCTGATCGCAGAAACCATCCCCCTGCCTCGCTACGAGGTCGTCTCGTCTGGAACCTATCCGGCCGATTACAACAACCGCGACCGGACTATCAGGATTCATGTGGCGGCAATGCAGCACATCGTCAAGCACCCCGACGCCACCTGGGAGCTACTGGCCGTGTTGCTTCATGAATTCGGCCACCACATTGATGAAGTAATCCGCCGGGACCTTGCCCCCCGTCACGCGGCAGACACACCGCCCCTGCACCCGGATTCCGCCGGAGAGGAAGGCGCCCGCTTTGCGTTGCACATGGCAGGGTCTGGCCTGCAGGACGAAGACGATCTGATCCTTGGCCTCTACGTGGATGAGGATAAAACCGAACACGTCATCAAAATCAATTACACCTTGGGCATGCGAGCGGTACGGGAAAGGCAGAGCGACATCGTTCGACTGGACGGCGAAACGATGGACCCCGACCGAGAAGCATTTGAAGCAGATGGCAGCGGCAACGGCCTTTTCAGCCACGAACGAATCGAAGCAGGCCTGGAGGCGATCGGCTTTGCCAAAGAAGACCTGCAAGCCATGTATTTCGGTAACTGGCTTCGGGATCACGCGCAATTACTGGATCCCAAGGTTGTCCGGGGTAAAAATCAAAAGAAGGACTTTCCCGCTGTCATGTCGCGCGAAGCACTGACAGCGGTGGTCGATGTGATGGCCGCCAGAAAATTTCACGAGTTAAGGGCCAAAGACAGTTCCAGCTACAAAGTGACCGAGCAAAAGCTGGGGGTCTACCGTCCGAGCCATCACATTGACAACCCGAGAGTCGAAAATCCCACCCCGGCGGATCTCGCTGAACGCGATCCGGAGTTCGAAGCCTGGGTGCTGGAAGATGATCCACTGCTGGAAGTGGCTAAAGACTCGTCGATGAAGTCCTACATACATCGCTCGGCCGCGAAGATGCGCATAGAGCTATTCGCCGCCATGAAAGAGGGTTACACCCCGGAAGGTTTACGCAAGCTGGGCGGAGCACTGCATATACTTGAAGACTTTTTTGCTCACTCCAATTTTGTTGAATTGAACCTCATTGCCCTGAATCACAAAGACGTCTTGCCCTGGACAGGCCCGGCCGACTGCAAGCACAAACTCCCCGTAGTAACCGGCACATTTGGAGGCACTGACATAATCGCCAGCCTGGCAGGCCCCATCGCCAAACTGCTGGCTCCGGACTCAATATGGGATTTCAACCCGACCAGGCCCGGCGCTCGCTCCGACTCGGAACGGATGCTGTTGATCCTGCTCAGCGAACATGAGGAGGCGTGGCTGCTGGAGACGTTTCAAGACTTCCTTGCCACCCGTGACAAGGCCAGCGCCATTCCCGGCTTCAAGCTGTTTGAGCTCTATAACTGGGTCATTTCCAGCCCCTTACGTTTAGCGGGCAACGCCTACAACACGATCTTTCAGGGAATGCTGCAAATCATCGGCAACAGTATTGACGATATACAGACCCATACCGGGGCCGATCCCCATCAAACTGGATCTACAGATCCCACGCACTCCCAGTTATCCAAAGATCATGCCGATCATCCGCTGCACAAACTGGCGGCGAGCTGCGCGTCGAGCGCTATCAGGGAAGTGGCGGGCGCCATGCTCAACTACTGGAGATTTGGCTCGGGTATCAGGCCGACAGATATCGCATTCAGCTATTTTGTACACCCGGAAGACACCTACCTGCTGGACGATATCTTCCTTGATTGGGCGAGCAAAAACCCCGAGCAGATCAAACGCGCCAGCTCTTTAACCGAGCTCTCACGACTGCACCAGGAACTGCTGGAAGTCACTCACAAACGATTCCAGGCGTTTGCGAAAGAAAGCCTCGACGTGTGGGACTATCTGAAGAAACTCGGTGGTGCCATCGGGCTCAAAGATGTAGCTGACATAAAGCAGCGTCAAAACCTCAAGACGACGGGCAGCAAAGAGGTTTAGACAAAGCGCATCGATCGAGCGGATTCAGGAACGGCGACATACCCCTTGTGAGCGACCCGACAGTGCGACATCCTGCGCTGTCCAACTGCCTGATGAGCGTCAGGCAGCCACTGCCGCAGTCGCGAGGGTTCCATGGGAAAAAACGTATTCAAACCACTGCTCCTGACCACCGCCCTTCTGGCCTGCATGCCCATGGCTCAGGCAGCCAGCACGCTGGTGTACTGCTCCGAAGCCAGCCCGGCAGGTTTTGATCCAAGCCAGTACACCAGCGGCACAGATTTCGATGCCTCGGCTGAAACGGTATTCAACCGCCTGACGCAGTTCAAGCGCGGCGGTACCGAAGTAGAGCCTGGGCTGGCCACAAAATGGGATGTTTCAAGCGACGGCCTGACGTACACCTTCCACCTGCGCCCAGGCGTGAAGTTTCATACCACTGATTACTTCACGCCGACCCGGGACTTCAATGCAGACGATGTGCTGTTCACGTTCCAGCGACTGCTGGACGCCAACCATCCGTTTCGCAAGGCATACCCTTCGGAGTCTCCGTACTTCACTGACATGGGCATGAACACCACGATCAAGAGTGTCGAAAAAGTCGACGACCAGACCGTGAAATTCAACCTGAACAATGTCGACGCGGCGTTCGTGCAGAACCTGGCCATGAGCTTTGCCTCTATCCAGTCGGACGAATACGCCAATCAGTTGCTCAAGCAGGGCAAAGCCGAAGAGCTCAATCAGAAGCCGATCGGCACCGGACCGTTCGTGTTCAAGCGCTACCAGAAAGACGCGCAGATTCGTTACGACGCGAACACGGCGTACTGGAAACCCGAGGATGTGAAGCTCGATCACCTGATCTTTTCCATCAACAGCGATGCGGCTGTGAGAATGCAGAAGCTCAAGGCGGGTGAGTGTCAGGTCAGCGGCTATCCGCGGCCGCAAGACATCGAACTGATGCAGAAAGACCCGAATATCAAAGTAATCAGCCAGCCCGGATTCAACCTCGGCTTCCTGGCCTATAACGTAACGCATCCACCACTGGATCAGCTCAAGGTACGCCAGGCGCTGGACATGGCCATCGATAAACCGGCGATCATCAAAGCGGTTTACCAAAGCGCCGGGCAACTGGCGCAGAACGCTATTCCTCCAGGCCAGTGGAGCTACGACCCGAGCATCAAGGACGCACCGCACGACCCGGTAAAGGCCAAACAGTTGCTCAAGGAAGCAGGTGTTGCACCGGGTACCCAGATCAACCTGTGGGCCATGACCGTGCAACGCGCTTCCAATCCGAACGCCCGCATGTCAGCGCAGATGATTCAGGCCGACTGGGCCAAGGTTGGCATCAAGGCCAACATCGTCAGTTACGAATGGGGCGAGTACATCAAGCGCGCCAAGGCCGGTGAGCACGACGCGATGATCTATGGCTGGACCGGCGACAATGGCGATCCCGACAACTGGCTTGGCGTGCTGTACAGCTGCGCAGCGGTGAAAGGCAGCAACTACGCAAAATGGTGTGATCCTGCCTACGACAAGCTTGTCCAGAAAGCCAAGCTGACCACGGATCGCGACGAGCGCATCAAGCTTTACCAGCAAGCACAGCAGATCCTCAAAGCGCAGGTGCCGATCACTCCGATTGCTAACTCCAAGGTCTTCCAGCCGGTGCGCAAGGAAGTCCAGGACTTCAAGCTAAGCCCCTTCGGCCTCACGCCTTTTTACGGTGTAAGCCTGACCAAATAAACGAACCATTAGAAAAATTGGTAACACTGCCGCGCCAATCGAGTGCATTCAACACAAATGACTGCTCGCGATTGGTGCGCAAAACCTTTCCAGATACGACGCGCAAACGATCAAATGCGTCAAAAATTACACTGATGCGACATTCCTGTACGCTCGTGCCACTCTTTGATACTTCTCTGACACCAACGTCTTGCTTTGGGTATGGCCCCTGCATAAGTATCGGCAAGATCGGCTCACAAGGTCAGATCCTCAAAATTAAAAATGACAACAACTGAGGCCATCATGCTCAAACACGCGGTCATTCCGTTTCTACTCAGTGCAGGCTTGATCACTGCAGCTCCTTTCGCTCAAGCGGCATCGAACCTCGTGTTCTGCTCCGAAGGCAGCCCGGCCGGTTTCGACCCAGGCCAATACACCACCGGCACCGATTTCGATGCATCGGCAGAGACCGTATTCAACCGTCTGAGCCAGTTCGAACGTGGCGGCACCGCTGTAGTACCAGGGCTGGCGACCAGCTGGGACGTTTCCCCGGATGGCCTGACTTACACTTTCCACCTGCGTGAAGGCGTCAAGTTCCACACCACTCCGTACTTCAAGCCGACCCGTGAATTCAATGCCGATGACGTGCTATTCACGCTCAATCGCATGATCAACAAGGACGACCCGTTCCGTAAGGCGTACCCGACCGAGTTCCCGTACTTCACCGACATGGCGATGGACACCAACATCAAGAAAGTCGAAAAAGTCGACGAGCACACTGTCAAGCTCACCCTCGGTACTGTTGATGCTGCGTTCATTCAGAACCTGGCGATGAGCTTCGCGTCCATTCAGTCTGCTGAATACGCAGCCAAGTTGCTCAAGGAAGGCAAGCCTGAGCTGATCAACCAGCAACCGATCGGCACTGGCCCGTTTGTATTCAAGAGCTACCAGAAAGACTCCAACATCCGCTTCACCGGGAACAAGGATTACTGGAAGCCTGAAGACGTCAAACTCGACAACCTGATCTTCGCCATTACCACTGATGCTTCGGTTCGTGCGCAGAAGCTGAAAAAGGGCGAATGCCAGATCACCGCCTACCCACGCCCTGCCGACCTTGCTCCACTCAAGGCTGACAAGGACCTGAAGATGCCGGATCAGGCAGGCTTCAACCTGGGTTACATCGCCTACAACACGATGGACAAGATCAAGGGTAGCGATCAGCCAAACCCTCTGGCCATCAAGGAAGTTCGTCAGGCGCTGGACATGGCTGTGAACAAGCAAGGCATCATTGATGCGGTGTATCAGGGCGCAGGCCAACTGGCCGTTAACGCCATGCCGCCAACCCAGTGGTCCTACGACACCACCATCAAAGACGCACCGTTCGATGTTGAAAAAGCCAAGGCCCTGCTCAAGCAGGCCGGCATCAAGGAAGGCACCGAAATCACCCTGTGGGCGATGCCGGTTCAGCGTCCTTACAACCCGAACGCCAAGTTGATGGCCGAGATGCTTCAGTCTGACTGGAAGAAAATCGGCATCAACGTCAAGATCGTCAGCTACGAATGGGGCGAGTACATCAAGCGCGCCAAAGCGGGCGAAAACGGCGCGATGCTGATTGGCTGGAGCGGTGACAACGGTGACCCGGACAACTGGCTCGGCACCCTGTTTGGCTGTGATGCCCTCGAAGGTAACAACTTTGCCAAATGGTGCGACAAGCCGTTCGATACCTTGATCCACCAGGCCAAGGAAACAACGGATCAGGCCAAGCGCACTGAGCTGTATAAGCAGGCACAACACCTCCTCAAAGATGCTGTTCCAATGACGCCTATCGCGCACTCAACGGTTTACCAACCGATGCGCACTAGCGTTCAGGACTTCAAGATCAGCCCATTTGGTCTGAACTCGTTCTACGGAGTTAGCGTTACCGGCAAGTAAGGGTCAAATAACTGCGCTGTAATACAGCGCAGTTATTTCCTTTTGTCGGATATATAAGGTTTCGTATTTCCCTGTAGGAGCTGCCGAAGGCTGCGAATTGCGGTGCGTCAGATATAACGCCCTCGCAGCCTTCGGCAGCTCCTACAGAGGAATTAGCTAACTACATACAGAAGTTTCCTACGCACTTTTAGGCATCCGGTACTACATACAGTCTTGCCCGACGGACATACCTTCGTGTGCGTGGAGCAAGCTATTTCATTTTGTTACCGATCGGTCACTAAGGCTTCCTGCTTGCAGGCAGTGCTTTGCCTGGCACTTGTTGGGCACTTACTACTCATTTCAAGGATAAGGATCATCATGCGTAAAACCATTGCCATGTCGTCGTTGTTCAGCCTTGGCTTGCTGGCACTGACGCCTGCTGCACAGGCCGCCAGCAATCTGGTGTTTTGCTCGGAAGGAAGCCCGGCCGGTTTCGATATTGCCCAATACACAGCAGGCACCGACAACGATGCCGCTGAACCGATCTACAACCGCCTTACCGAATTCGAACAAGGCAGCACCGCCGTTATTCCGGCACTTGCAACCAAGTGGGATGTTTCCGAAGACGGCCTGATCTACACGTTCCATCTGCGCGAAGGCGTTAAATTCCACACCACGCCTTACTTCAAGCCAACGCGTGAATTCAACGCCGATGACGTGCTGTTCACGTTCAACCGCATGCTCAAGCAGGACCACCCGTTTCGTGTCGCTTACCCGACCGAATTTCCGTACTTCAACGGCATGGGCCTGAATAAGAACATCAAGTCAGTGGAGAAAACCGGTCCGTTGACCGTGGTATTTACCCTGAACAAAGTCGATGCCGCATTCATTCAAAACGTTGCGATGAACTTCGCTTCGATTCTGTCCGCTGAGTACGCAGACCAGTTGATGAAATCCGGCAACCTGCACGACATCAACCAGAAGCCAATCGGCACTGGCGCCTTTGTTTTCCAGCGTTATCAGAAAGACTCGCAGATTCGCTACAAGGGCAACAAAGACTTCTGGGACCCGAGCCGCGTCAAAATCGATAACCTGATTTTCGCCATCAATACCGATGCTTCGGTACGGATGCAGAAACTCAAGGCCAACGAGTGTCAGGTCTCGCTCAACCCACGCCCTGCCGACCTTCAGAAACTCAAGGAAGACAAAGACCTCAAGGTGATTGAACAGGCTGGCTTCAACCTGGGCTACATCTCCTACAACGTACGCCATGAGCCGTTGGGCAAACTGGAAGTCCGTCAGGCGCTGGACATGGCAGTCAACAAGCAAGCCATCATCAACGCTGTGTATCAGGGCGCCGGTCAACTGGCCGTCAACGCCATGCCGCCGACCCAGTGGTCTTACGACGACACCATCAAGGACACGCCGTACAACCCGGAAAAAGCCAAAGAGATGCTGCGCGCAGCGGGCATCAAAGAAGGCACCGAACTGACCCTGTGGGCGATGCCGGTTCAACGTCCTTACAACCCCAACGCCAAGCTTATGGCTGAAATGCTGCAGTCCGACTGGGCCAAGGTAGGCATCAAGGTCAAGATCGTCAGCTATGAATGGGGTGAATACCTCAAGCGCACCAAGAACGGCGAGCACGATATCTCGCTGATCGGCTGGACAGGCGACAATGGTGACCCGGACAACTGGTTGGGCACGCTTTATAGCTGTGCGGCTATTGGCGGTAACAACTACTCGATGTGGTGTGACGAGAAATACGACGCACTGGTCAAGGCCGCAGTTGCCACTTCCGACCGCGCCCAGCGTACTGACCTCTACAAACAGGCCCAGCAGTACCTGAAACAGCAAGTACCTATCACTCCAATCGCACACTCCACGGTTAACCAGCCGCTGCGTAAAGAAGTGCAGGGTTTCAAAGTCAGCCCGTTCGGGCGTAATACTTTCACCAACGTAAGCGTCGCCGACTAAGCCAGATAAAACAGGTAACTCGCTGCCCTTGGACCAAGGGCGGTGAGTATCACCGTTCCAGAAATTCGTTTTGTTAGCAGATGTATCAAAAAAGAACGGGGCAAAAAAAGCCTCACACCACCAGAGCCAGACCAAAAAAACTGGCAACTATAAAGTAGTAAAGGGAGCTTCAATCGTGAGAAAAGTCAGTACCGCAGCAGTCGCTTTTTCCATTGCTTCTCTGAGCGCAATGGCACAGGCAGAACCGGTCAGCCAGGCATTCGTGCCAACCCAGCTGAGTTCCAAAAGCGCGCAAGGCGAAGCCGGGGGCTTCATCGAAGATTCACACCTGACCGGTACGACTCGTAACTGGTATGCCAACGAACTGCTGCGCCGCGGTGGTACTTTCGGCTACAACGATCACGGCGTTGATAAAACGACCTCGCGTCGCATCAACTGGCAACAAGGCACCATCATCAACTACACCTCTGGTTTCACTCAGGGCGTTGTTGGCTTCTCCACCGAACTGGCGCTGTACAACGCCATTGCGCTAGACCGCGACACTGACGACTTCGCTGGTAAATCCAACCGGACTCTGGCTGACAGCGATGGCGATGCAGTCGGTCAGTGGAGCAAGATGGGTCTAGGCAACGTCAAGGCTCGCATCTCCAACACCACACTGACCATGGGTCGCCAGTCGGTGAACACCCCGGTTATTGCCTTCATCGGCAACCGTGCACTGCCCTCCAGCTTCCAGGGTGTTGCCGTGCAAAGCGACGAGCTCAACAACCTGTCTTTCCAGGCCGGTAGCTTCGACCGTGTGTCGCCACGTATGGAACAAAGCCTGGACAAGTTCCGCTCTGAGTACGGTGATCGCAGCCAGACCGCTGATCGTCTCGATATGTTCGGTGCCGACTACAAGCCGTTCGAAAGCCTGACTACCAGCTTCTACGCCTCCAACCTCGAAGACTTCTGGCACCAGTACTATGTCGGCTTCACCCATGAAATGGGCGACACCGACGTAGTGGGCCTGAGCACCAACCTGAACTACTACAAAACCAAAGATTCGGGCCAGCGCAAACAGGGCCCGATCGACAACGATACCTACAGCCTTTCCTTCACCGGTACGCACAAGGCTCACAGCCTGAGCGTCGCCTATCAGGAAGTCGCCGGTAACGAATACTTCGATTACGCCCACGACACCAACGCGATCTTCCTGGCCAACTCCCTGCTCTCGGACTTCAACGGCCCGAACGAGAAGTCACTGCAGGTTGCTTATGTACTGAACATGGCCGAATACGGCGTGCCCGGCCTGAAATTCAACATCTACCAGGCCCGCGGCTGGGGCATCGACGGTACTCACTACAAAGGCAATACATACGGTGGTATCGACGCAAACGGCGCTGCGACCGGCGTTCGGGCAATGGACGGCGAAACCCACTACGAGTACGGCATCGGCACTTCATACGCTGTACAGTCCGGCCCACTCAAGGCCACAGCGATCCGCGCGACCTACACCACGCACCGCGCCAGCGAAAATCAGTCTGATGGCAGCATCAACGAATTCCGTCTGGTAACCACCATTCCATTCAACATCCTGTAACTCGCACCATGACTGATCCGGCGCGGGGGCCAACACCGCGCCGGATCAGTCGCACAGGCGTTACATCAACGGAGGGTTCACATTGAAACTGTTATCGCTACGCAACTCGATCGCCCTGGCTCTGTTCAGCGCGGCGCTGAGCGTCTCCGCCAAGCCCCTGGTGGTTTGCACCGAAGCCAGCCCGGAAGGCTTCGATATCGTTCAATACACCACCGCGGTCACGGCTGATGCCACGGCCGAAACCTTCCTCGACAAACTGGTCGGATTCAAACCGGGCACTACCGAAACTGAACCCAACCTGGCCAAAAGCTGGGACGTCAGCGAAGACGGTCTGACGTACACGTTCCACCTGCGTAAAGGCGTCAAGTTCCAGACCACCGATTACTTCAAACCAAGCCGCGAGATGAACGCCGACGACGTTCTTTGGAGCTTTCAGCGTCAGCTGGACCCGAAGCACCCGTGGCACGACAAATCTCTGACCGGCTATCCGTATTTCGAAAGCATGGGCTTCAATGACCTGCTTAAAAGCATCGAAAAAGTCGACGACCATACCGTCAAGTTCACCTTGACGCGTCCCGAGTCGCCGTTCCTGCGTGACCTGGCCATGCCGTTCACGTCGATCTACTCCGCCGAGTATGCCGATCAACTGCTCAAGGCCGGTAAAACCGCTGAACTGAACAGCAAACCCATCGGCACAGGCCCGTTCATCCTGACTCGCTATGCCAAGGACGCCCAAGTTCGCTATAAAGCGAACCCGGATTACTGGAAGGGTGCAGTGCCCAGCGAAACATTGATTTTTGCGATCACGCTGGACAGCAATGTGCGCCTGCAAAAGCTCAAGGCCAACGAGTGTCAGGTCGCGCTTTATCCAAAACCGGACGACATCGCAACCATCAAGGCAGACCCCAAGCTCAAGATTGAAGAGATGGAAGCCATGATGACCAGCTACATCGCCATCAACACTTCGCACAAGTACTTGAGCGATGTGCGTGTGCGGGAAGCGATCAACCTGGCGTTCGACAAGAAGGCTTACATAAAGGCGCTGTTCGGCGAAGGCAAAGCGACTGAAGGGGTAAACCCGTATCCGCCAACGCTGCTCGGCTACGCTCAAGACATCAAGAACCCCGCACACGATCAGGAAAAAGCCCGGGCACTGCTTAAAGAAGCAGGCGTTCCGGAAGGTCAGGAGTTCAGCCTGTTCCTGCGTAATGGCGGTGCAGTAACTAACCCGAACCCGGCGCTGGGTGCGCAAATGCTGCAAGCGGACCTGGCCAAAATCGGTTTGAAGTTGAACCTGCGCGTCATGGAATGGGGCGAGATGCTTAAACGGGCCAAGGCCGGTGAGCACGACATGGTGTTTGCAGGCTGGGCTGGCGACAATGGCGACCCGGATAACTTCCTTACACCTAACCTGAGTTGCGAAGCAGCGAAGAATGGTGAAAATTACGCCCGCTGGTGTAACAAGGCGTTTGAAGAAGCAATCTCCAAGGCCCGTGAAAAGACCGATCCGGCTGAACGGGCTGCGCTCTATGAACAAGCTCAGCAAATATTTGCCAAAGACGTACCTTGGCTGAGCCTTGCTTATCCAAAACTGTTTACTGCAATGCGTAGCAACGTCGAAGGCTATCAAATTAGCCCGCTGACCAATAACAACTTCGCCACTACCAGGGTGAAGTAGAAAAATAATCCGGCGGGCTCTAACCAGGGCCCCGTCGGAGTACGCCTAACCGGCCGATGAGGAACACACCACGATGTTTAGTTTTATCGCCCGCCGAGTGGGGTTGTTAATACCCACGTTTTTCGGCATCACTTTACTGACCTTTGCCCTGATCCGCCTGATTCCGGGCGATCCGGTTGAAGTCATGATGGGTGAACGCCGGGTCGATCCGGAAATGCACGCTCAGGCCATGGAACGTCTGGGTCTGAACAAACCTTTGTATGCGCAATACCTGGATTACGTCGGCAAGCTCGCCCAGGGCGACCTTGGCGAATCGTTGCGCACGCGAACCAGTGTGTGGACCGAATTCACCGCACTGTTCCCTGCAACTCTGGAGCTGTCGATTGCGGCGCTGATCTTTGCGGGCATTCTCGGACTGCTGGCCGGTGTCATCGCGGCGCTCAAACGGGGCTCGTTATTCGATCACGGGGTGATGGGCATTTCCCTGGCGGGCTATTCGATGCCGATCTTCTGGTGGGGCCTGATCCTCATCATGTTCTTCTCGGTCACGCTGGGCTGGACGCCGGTCTCCGGCCGTATCGACCTGCTGTATGACATCCCGCCAAAAACCGGCTTCATGCTGATCGACACCTTGCTCAGCGATGAAGAAGGCGCTTTCCTCGACGCCCTGCATCACCTGATTCTGCCTGCCATCGTGCTCGGCACTATTCCGCTTGCAGTGATCGCGCGGATGACCCGTTCGTCGATGCTGGAAGTGCTGCGTGAAGACTACGTGCGGACCGCTCGCGCCAAAGGCCTGTCGCCTGCCCGCGTGGTGTTCGTTCATGGCCTGCGTAACGCGCTGATCCCGGTATTGACCGTGTTCGGCCTGCAAGTCGGCGCCCTGCTCGCCGGAGCGGTACTGACCGAAACGATCTTCTCCTGGCCGGGCATCGGCAAGTGGCTGATCGAGGCCATCGGTGCGCGTGACTACCCTGTGGTGCAAAACGGCATTCTGCTGATCGCCTGCCTGGTGATCCTGGTCAACTTCGTGGTGGACATCCTCTACGGTTTTGCCAACCCACGCATCCGTCACCAGCGCTGAGATCATTACCTATGAGCACACCTACTCCTTCGGTAGCAGTCGATCAAAGCCTGCTTTACCCCTCGCCGTACAAAGAATTCTGGCAAGCCTTTGCGAAAAACAAAGGTGCAGTTGCCGGTCTGATGTTCATGACCCTGATCGTGTTCTGCGCGCTGTTCGCCCCATGGGTTGCGCCGCACGACCCGACCCACCAATACCGCGATTTTCTGCTGACCCCACCGTCCTGGCTCGAAGGCGGCCAATGGCGATTTCTGCTGGGCACCGACGAACTGGGCCGTGACCTGCTCTCGCGCCTGATCGAAGGTTCACAACTGTCGCTGCTGATCGGTTTATCGTCTGTCGTCATGTCGTTGATTCCGGGCATCCTCCTGGGCCTGATCGCCGGGTTCTTCCCACGCATTCTCGGCCCGTTGATCATGCGCCTGATGGACATCATGCTTGCGCTGCCTTCGCTGCTGCTGGCAGTGGCCATTGTCGCAATCCTCGGCCCTGGCCTGATGAACACCGTGATTGCTATCGCCGTCGTTTCGCTGCCTGCGTATGTGCGTCTGACCCGCGCGGCGGTCATGGGCGAACTGAACCGTGATTACGTGACGGCTGCTCGCCTGGCGGGCGCTACCCTGCCGCGCCTGATGTTCATCACCGTGCTGCCTAACTGCATGGCGCCGCTGATCGTTCAGGCCACCCTGAGTTTCTCCTCGGCAATCCTCGACGCCGCGGCGCTGGGCTTCCTCGGTCTGGGCGTACAACCGCCAACGCCTGAATGGGGCACCATGCTCGCTTCTGCGCGGGACTACATCGAACGCGCCTGGTGGGTAGTGAGCCTGCCTGGCTTGACCATTTTGCTCAGCGTGCTGGCAATCAACCTGATGGGCGACGGGCTGCGCGATGCGCTGGACCCGAAACTCAAAAATGCCGCCTGAGGAGATTCGCATGTCACTTTTGGAAATCAAGAATCTCAGCGTCCGCTTCGGCGACACCAGCGCCGTGCCGGTTGTCGATGGCCTGTCGTTGAGCGTCGAGAAAGGCGAAGTCATGGCCATCGTCGGCGAGTCGGGTTCGGGTAAATCCGTGACCATGATGGCGTTGATGGGCCTGATCGATCACCCAGGCGTGATCACCGCCGACTCGCTGAACTTTGACGGTCACGAGTTGCTCAAGCTCAGCTCGCGTCAACGTCGCAAAATCATCGGTAAAGACATGGCGATGGTCTTCCAGGACCCAATGACCGCGCTGAACCCGAGTTACACCGTTGGCTTCCAGATCGAAGAAGTTCTGCGTCAGCACTTGAACCTGTCCGGCAAAGCGGCGCGTCAACGTGCCCTAGAATTGCTCCAGAAAGTTGAAATCCCGGGTGCGGCCTCGCGTCTGAATGCCTATCCGCATCAATTGTCGGGTGGCATGAGCCAGCGCGTGGCGATTGCCATGGCGATTGCTGGCGAACCGAAGCTGCTGATCGCGGACGAACCGACCACTGCACTGGACGTGACGATTCAGGCGCAGATCATGGACCTGCTGCTAAGCCTGCAAAAAGAGCAGGACATGGCACTGGTACTGATTACTCACGACCTGGCGGTTGTGGCTGAAACTGCCCAGCGCGTCTGTGTGATGTACGCAGGCCAGGCCGTTGAAGTGGGTCAGGTACCCGGCTTGTTCGACGTGCCAGCACACCCGTACAGCGAAGCACTGCTGGCGGCGATTCCGGAGCACAGCATGGGCGCCGAACGTCTGGCGACCCTGCCAGGCATGGTTCCGGGCCGTTATGACCGCCCTCAGGGCTGCCTGCTTTCACCGCGCTGCCCTTACGTGCAGGAAAACTGCCGCACCCAGCGCCCGGGCCTTGACCCGAAAGCCCACAGCCTGGCGCGTTGCTTCTATCCCTTGAATCAGGAGGTGGCGTAATGAGCGTCGTTCTTACCGCCCGCGACCTTACCCGTCACTACGAAGTCTCCCGTGGCCTGTTCAAGGGCCACGCGTTGGTGCGCGCCCTGAACGGCGTGTCGTTCGAACTTGAAGCCGGTAAAACCCTGGCTGTGGTTGGCGAGTCCGGCTGTGGCAAGTCGACCCTGGCCCGCGCCTTGACCCTGATTGAAGAGCCCTCTTCCGGTTCGCTGAAAATCGCCGGTCAGGAAGTCACTGGTGCCAGCAAGGAACAACGCAAACAACTGCGCAAAGACGTGCAGATGGTTTTCCAGAGCCCGTATGCGTCGCTCAATCCCCGGCAGAAAATTGGTGATCAGCTCGGCGAACCGTTGCTGATCAATACCAGTCTGTCCGCCAAGGAGCGTCGCGAGAAAGTGCAGGCGATGATGGCTCAGGTCGGTTTGCGCCCTGAGCACTATCAGCGTTATCCGCACATGTTCTCCGGTGGTCAGCGTCAGCGTATCGCTCTGGCTCGCGCCATGATGCTGCAACCAAAAGTGCTGGTGGCAGACGAACCGACTTCCGCGCTGGACGTATCGATTCAGGCACAGGTGCTGAACCTGTTCATGGACCTGCAGCAGGAATTCAACACGGCTTACGTGTTCATCTCCCACAACCTGTCGGTGGTGCGTCATGTCGCTGACACGGTGTTGGTGATGTATCTGGGTCGTCCGGCGGAAATGGGTCCCAAGGAGGAGATCTACAACCGTCCGCTGCACCCGTACACCCAGGCTTTGCTGTCGGCGACTCCGACGATTCATCCGGACCCGCTGAAGCCGAAGATCAAGATCGTCGGCGAGCTGCCTAACCCGCTCGACCCGCCAAGCGGCTGCGCCTTCCACAAGCGTTGCCCGTACGCGACCGAGCGCTGCTCCACTGAAGAACCGGCCCTGCGTCTGGTCGACAACCGCCAGGTTGCCTGCCATTACGCTGAGCAGTTTGTGGCGGCGTAAATTCAAAGGTTGATGATAGACCTGTAGGAGCCGAGCTTGCTCGCGATGAACGATGACGCGGTGTGGCTACTGCCTGCGTCTCATGCATCGCGGGCAAGCCCGGCTCCCACAGGTCCTCACTCCGGCCATAAATCTCTAATAAACATCCCTTCGATACCGTCCTTCCTCGATCAACTCTCCCACCGCCTGCTCACCCAGGATTTTGATCAACGCCGCGTCCACTCCCGCCGCCATGCCTTCCAGGCTGCCGCAGATGTAAATAGAGGCACCGTCGGCGAGCCACGCTTTTAACTCGCCAGCGGCCTGAAGCATGCGATCCTGCACATAAATCTTCTCAGCCTGATCACGAGAAAACGCCAGATCCAGCCGCGCCAGTTGCCCTGCTTCCAGCCACGACTGTAATTCGTCCCCACAATGGAAGTCATAGGCCTGATTCCGCTCGCCAAACAACAACCAATTGCGCAACTGCCCCTGCGCGATGCGCGCCTTGAGCAAGCTGCGCAATCCGGCCAGCCCGGTGCCATTACCTAACAGGATCAAAGGACGTGAATCATCCGGCAGGTGGAAGCTACTGTTACGTCTAACCCTCAAACTGACCACATCATTAAGCTCAACATGCTCCGTCAGCCAACCGGAGCCCAACCCGAGACTGCCATCGGGATGCAGTTCCTGACGCACGATCAATTCCAGCACACCATCCTCGGCGATAGACGCGATGGAGTACTCACGCGGGGCCAACTGCACCAGCGCATCAATCAATGCCTGAGCATGCAGCCCGACAAGATGTGCCCGATGATGAGGCAGTTGGCGACTGGCCAATGCCACTTCGATGGGTTCTTCCAGCCCGCCGATATTCACGTGTGTGCTCACCGCAATACCCAGCCCGGCGAGGAAATCTTCCACGGCTCGCGGGCTGTTGCGTGGCATCACCTCAACCAGATCGCCGGCCTCCCACGTGATCGACGGCGGCGGTGTCAGGCCGAGCAGAAACACTTTCGAACCGCTGCTACCCGGGTTGAGCCATTCGCGCCGTGACAGCGTCCAGTTGTCATAAGTCGGAGCCTGCCAGAGCGCAGCCGGTGTATTGCCAGTGAGCTGCGCCAACTGGTGCTGCCAATGCTGCAAGGCCAGTGGGTCTGCGCTGTCCACTTCCACGGACGCGAACAACGAGTGGCCGCCGCGCTCTCTCAGCCAGTCCTGCAAGCGATGGGCAAACGCACAGAAATGTTGATACTGCCGATCGCCGAGCCCCAGCACGGCGTAACTGAGGTTATCCAGTGATAGCTCTGCGCCGAGTAGCTTGCGCTCGAAAGCCCGGGCGCTGTCCGGCGCTTCACCGTCGCCGAACGTGCTGACCACAAACAGCGCGTTACGGCTTTGGCACAAATCCTGTTCGGTGACATCAGCCAGGCGCTGAACATTCACCGGCATCCCGGCCGCCTGTAATTGCCCGGCAGTCTGCCAGGCCAACTGTTCGGCAAACCCGCTCTGGCTGGCAAAACCGATCAGCCATGCAGGCCCTTCAATATTACTGGCGACTCCTGCACGGGCATTGCGCACATCACGCTTCTTGCGCCGACGGTCGAGATACAGCAGCCAGCCCGTGATAAAGAACAGCGGCATCATCAGCGATGCAACGGTCATGATGATGCGCCCGGGCATGCCGAAATAACTGCCCACATGCAGGCTGTAATTGCTGACAAGCAACTGCGCACCGAAGCTTTTTTCGCTGTAACGGGACACCGCACTGACGTTGCCTGTCGCAGGATCGAGGGTGATCTGGTTGAGCGCCCGCGGATGTGGCGAATCCTTGAGCAGGTAGAAAATCGTTGCGGGCTGACCGGCCGCGTTAGGCAGGCGGATATTGTACGCAGCCAATCCTGGCCCAGCTGCCGACTGAATGCTGCTCCAGATAGCGACATAATCCGCCTTGGGGGCTGGCTCGTTTTTACCTGCCGGACGCATGCCACCGCCCCGCCGCTGCTCGCCGATGGGCGCATCGCCGAGCAAGGCGTGCATGCCATTACTGAACCAGTCGTAAGACCAGTTCAAACCGGTGATGGCGAACAGCATATAAAACAGCAGGCACCAGGTGCCAAATACCGAATGCAGGTCCCAGTTGAAGCTGCGTCCCTTTTTGGCCCAGTCCATGGTCAGCCAGATACGCCAGTTCAGAGCCTTGCGCGGCCAGCGCAGATAGAGCCCGGACAGACAGAAAAAAATCAGAATCAGCGTGCAGGCAGCCGTGACCTGCTTGCCGTATTCCCCCATGGCCAGAAAGCGATGCAGCTTCAACACGAAATCAAAAAAACCGGCACCAGCGGCGTCGCCAGTGACTTCGCCGGTGTATGGATTGAAGTTGCGCATCGGCCCACGCCGCTCGCCGGGGGCCGGGGTGAAATAAACCTGTGCAGCTTTGTCGCCGACGGTCTGTACGCGCAGGATGGCCACCGTCAGCCCCGTTTCGGCTTCCAGTTTGCGAACCAGCTCCACCGGTGGCAATGGGGTACCACGCGCCTCAATAATCAGAGCATCCGGGTTGATCCATTCAAGAATCTCATCCTCGAACGAATAAAGAGCGCCGGTTATGCCCATCAACGCCAGCACCAACCCGGCCGTGATGCCGAAGAACCAGTGGACTTGAAACAGAATCTTCTTCAGCACCCTTACGACCTCATGGACCCGCAATGCGGCGCATTATGCGCCTAAAAGGGATGAATTCTCATCTGTATCTGGTTCCTGAAGACGCAAGGGCGATTGTATTCACCCGCTGCCGCGCTGCAGAAGACACATCGTGTAGGAGACAACGTGTAGACAAGGTGACCGTTGAGACAAATGGGGTAAGACGCTTCGCCAAAAACTAAGCGCCTGGATAATACAAAAGGGCGTTGACTCAGGAACTGCAACGGCGAGGTCAATACGAGCGCCAAGAAACTGCCAAAGGTTGAAATATGAAAATTTCAACTCACTACAAATCCAGACTTACTTCCTGTTTTGACCAACCTTCAACCCGCACCTAGCCTAGCGAGTGTGCAGGAGGAAACTGCACACCTGAAAGCACCTACACACTGTCAGTACTCTATTCATTAAAGGATTAATGAAATGACTTATCAAGATGATACGGCTGCGGATGATGACACCCTCGCCGAAGCCGCCAGTAAAGCCCCAGAAGTCTTAATGGACGGGTCCCTCGGCCTACTTCCAGATTCAACTCGTCCCCCTGGATTAACGCTGACAAAAGAACAGATCAAGAGTATCAAGCGCTATGAAATGGCAGGCCTTGCGCTTCCAATAACCCTGGGTGATGTGATTGGCTACCTTGGCTACAACGAAGGTGAAGGTGCGGGCGAATACCTGGAACCAAGGGAGTTTCTGAAAAGCTTCGAGAAAATCAACGCACATGCCCGCACCTGGAACCCATTACGTACCAGGTTGATCGGAATGACCAGCAAGCTGGAGATATTTGCCGATGAAATAGCGAACAATGGTGTCACCATGTCATTGATTTTCAATGACGTGGACGCCCTGAAGAAACTCCCTGCGTACAACATCAAGACACTGGCAGATATTCGCAAGCTTAAAGATGAACTCGGCGATCGCCTCAAGGAATTCAATCTTGACGCAGAGGATAAATCGACCGTCAGCCAATTCAGCATTTTCTTGAACAACATTCTGGACGCGGTGCGGCGTCAACAATCCGAAGCGCACGATATCAAGAAAGACCTTGGTAAATTCAGCGAAGAGTTGGCCCAAAAAGTGCTCCCCGAGATTAAGTTCAAGGTAAGGACGATCAATAACAGCAATCTGGAAACGCTCATAAAAGACCTCAGTACCGACATTGAACAACGGGCTGACCTTATCGAAAAACTCAACGATGCCTACAAAAAAACGGTGAAAGATGCTTTGAGCGCGGCGTCTACAATGAACATTGCTGGCCTCGGCATAGCCATTTACAACGGCATTAACGCAGAGAAAATTCGAAGTGATCTCAAGAAAGAACGCGACATACAGAAAAATAAAATCGAAGAAATGCGCACGAAAAACAAAGTTCTCGCCTCATTGCATCGAGTAAGAGCCGACTTATTGGACCTGGACATTATCGTCGTTGATGCAGATATTGCCACCAAAAACCTGGAAAGCGTGTGGCTCAATATTACAAACTACCTCGATGCGTCCGTCGAGGGCGTAGACAGGATTAATGATGCACTCGGTTTGTATGCGTTCTTCCACGAATTTAATTCCGTGATCAACCCTTGGAAAAGAATTGGCCGTGACGCAGTGTTACTGTACGAGGTCTTCGACCAGGCTGATAAAGAATTTCGTGATGAGTACAATTCTAATTTTAATATGCGCGCCCGGAGCCCGATGCCCATGAACACCCCTGTGTATTTTGATGCGCCTGATACGACCATCATTCGAAACTCGAAAGACGCCTGTAATTCGACAATGATAGATGCCAAAGTGTACCACACTGCGACAGACTATTTACCGAATGTCTTTGCCAAGTTCACAGGCCTGAACGAAGGACTGAATGCTGCTCACACTGACTTGTCTGCTTCACTGCAGCGCATCTATGTTTTTCTGGAGATCCCTCTCGAGGAAATCGATAAGTTTCATAAAGATATCAAGGAGCAAGACCTTGATGACGAAGCACTGGAATATATTTCCCAACGCATATCGAAAGCTCGGGATAATGCAATAAGCAAAACGGGCGAATTGACAAAAATACTGGCCGGTCATCTGCGCTCTTTACGCGATACGTTCAACCGTCAGTCAACCCTGAGGTCCCTTGCAGAACTCCAGACCCAGGCGACTGGCCTGCCTTTGGAAATAGACGGGTTTGTAGAACGTAAAGCCGTGTTAAGTGGCGAACTACTTGCCTTGGATAATGGGATCAAGGCGCTCGAAAACAAAGGCCTGGCTGAGATTGGTGAAGAAACCATCTTGAATGCCGAAGCACTCGCAGCGCTTCAACTGGGCGGTCCACCCGCCGCCGCGCTCAAGGTCGCCCTCGATCTATTGCAGAAGTCGCTCGTGGTCCTTGAGGCTTCATTGAACTATCAAGGGCTGCTAAGCCTGCGCACAAGCCTATATACGCGAATAGATGCCGAACAGCAGAAAATCAGAGCTAAAAATGATGACCTCTGGCGGGTCGGACAGCACACCAAGCTCATTGAATCCTTCCACCACTTTGACGATGAGCGGGTGCTTTACGCTCAGGAATACTCGAAAATCGTCAATTCTTTAGAGTCGTTCGTGAATAAGCACACGTCAACTCCAAGCGACGACGATGAATCTGTCCAGCAATGGATTCAGGACGCCAGGGCAGCGATGAATTATTTGCCAACCCTCCGCTAAAGCGACTCAGAAGATAGTCTGAGGGGAGGGCTTTGCTCTCCCTGTTAGTGACTGGTCGTGTCCAGAATCACAAGAATGAGCGAGCAAAACAATGACTTCAATTAATGAAAATGATGTCGCTGGGCTTAATAACTTCAAACTCTATCTTGAACGTTTTCCAGCGTCCATCGACAGCTTCTTGACCAATCTTGCCCTGCCGCTACTGGGTAGCGGCCAACACCCAGCAATGAATGATACCGCTGCACGCGCCAAACGCGATATCCAGTTATGGCCTGATAACGCAAAAGCGCTACGTCTGGTACATCAGGGCGTTACCCCGCTGATCTGCGACACCAATGAGTTGCTTACGCAGGTCACGCTCTACGAAAAACCAGAGGGTACCGACCCTATTCGTGAAAATCTTAATACGTTAGTGCTGCATACGGAGCCATTCAACATGAACGGTAAGCTCGGCATCAGCCCTTCCAGTAAAACCTACGATGTCACGTATTTCCTGTCGCAAAAGCTCATTCACTTTGAAGACTCGCTTTATGATGCGATTCAAGACATGGAACAGATTCAGAAAACTGCCAGTGACGTTATCCCGCGCACTGTTGACTTCATGAAGGTCAAGATTGCAGAGCATGAAGCCCGGCATCGCAAGCCTGATTCCACGTTTGCAGGGCCTGTGCAAAAACAACTGGATCTGGCCAATCGCAGCCTTGACGCCTCACGAGCTGAATATACCTGGGCCTTGGAAGCCGCCGGGAATGTGCTTGGTTACTGCACTCGCTTGCGCGGCATGCTGTACGACTCCAGAACACAGATGATGCTCATCAGTGACAAGAGCAATGTGAGGACCTTCATTCTCCAGATGAATCTGATGGGCTCTCGCCTGACCCAGGCCCAACGCATGATTAATAAAGCTCAAGCGGTGTTGTAAACAGTCAGAATGCTGAGCCTGTGCACGTGGGTGCAAAACAAACCTGCGCTCATAAAAAAACCCGCGATCGCTCGCGGGTTTTTGTTATCCAGCTTTAACAGCCGTGACGCTTAAACGTAGAACGATTTCAGCGGCGGGAAGCCATTGAACTCTACTGCGCTGTAGCTGGTGGTGTACGCACCGGTGGACAGCCAGTACAGGCGGTCACCGATGGCCAGGTTCAGCGGCAGGCCATACTTGTAGTTCTCGTACATGATGTCGGCGCTGTCGCAGGTGGGACCGGCGATGACCACTTCTTCCATCTCGCCTTTCTTCTCGGTCCAGATCGGGAACTTGATGGCTTCGTCCATGGTTTCGATCAGGCCGGAGAACTTGCCCACATCCGTGTACACCCAACGCTCTACTGCGGTGCGGGATTTACGCGAGACCAGCACTACTTCGCTGACCAGAATACCGGCGTTGGCGATCAGCGAACGACCCGGCTCCAGAATGATTTCAGGCAGGTCATCACCGAAGTCTTCTTTCAGGTAGCGAATGATTTCTTCAGCGTAGGTTTCCAGGCTGTTGGTACGGGTGATGTAGTTGGCCGGGAAGCCGCCGCCCATGTTGATCAGCTTGAGGACAATACCGTCTTCTTCTTTCAGACGCTCGAAGATCACTTTGACCTTGGCGATCGCTGCGTCCCAGACGCTGATGTCGCGCTGTTGCGAACCGACGTGGAACGAAAGGCCGTAAGGCACCAGACCCAGGTCACGAGCCAGAATCAGCAGATCCATGGCCATGTCGGTCTGGCAGCCAAATTTACGCGACAAAGGCCAGTCAGCCGTGGTCGAGCCTTCGGTCAGGATACGCACATAGACTTTCGAACCCGGTGCAGCCTTGGCGATGTTGCGCAGGTCGGCTTCGGAGTCAGTGGAGAACAGACGCACGCCCTTCTCGTAGAAGTAGCGGATGTCCTTGGATTTCTTGATGGTGTTGCCGTAGCTGATGCGGTCTGGAGTGACACCGCGGTCCATGACCTTGTCCAGCTCATAGATCGACGCGATGTCGAAGCTCGAGCCTTTGTCCTTGAGCAGGTCGATGATTTCGACCGCCGGGTTGGCTTTGACGGCGTAGTACACCTTGGCGAATTCGAAACCTGCGCGCAGGTCATCGTAAGCCTGGCTGATCATCGCGGTATCGATAACCACGAACGGGGTTTCTTGCTTGTCGGCAAACGCCTTCATTTTGTTGAAGGTGTCGCGCTGGAAATAGTCTTCGACCTGGATCGGCATGCTACGGACTCCACTGGGCAAACAAATGAATAAATGGGTGCATATGAACGTCCTCCGTGTGTATCCCCACTTTGGTTCGCCTACTTCCCAAGGCATGTCCGCCGAAAGCAAAAAAGGCCATCTGGAGGTCGCCTCCCGTGGCCTTGCTGTCTCGTCGTCAGTACTTGAGCCGGATGGATCGTTTCCAGCTTGGACGTTCGGCGCGAACTGTAGGACCTGAGGGGTTAGAGATCAACAAAAAATGTCGCATTTGCAGACGTTTCTGCCGGATCGGCTCGTATGCCCCATTGTAGTAACGGACCTGTGTGACAGCTTGATGTTCATTTTTGAGGTGAATGGGCAATGAGCTGGCTCATTCTCGGTAGCTCTATCACCGCAGAACCTGTGGGAGCCGGGCTTGCCCGCGATAAGGCTGAATGCGATAGACCTGATATCTGCGGCGACCTTATCGCGGGCAAGCCCTGCTCCCACATAAGCGTCCCCCGCAAGACCCGTGTTTCCTACAAAAAATGTGACGATTGCGAATGACCCGTCCCTATCTCCCGTGTGAAGTTTCCTAGAAACTCAAACCCGCTTGCGCCCGCCAATTCCCGGAACTAGCCTGCGCTCCGCCACTGTAAATCAGTGGTCGGGTGTGAGAGCCCGGTTGCAAAAAAGGGTGCATCAGTCCATCAGATATGGCGGCTGTGTGCAGGCAGACTTCGGTCTGGCCGGTTTCCCTTTGACTGGTCTCTCACCCTGCACATAGCTGCCACCCACTTCCGTGTGAGAGCGACAAGTGATGGCTCCAATCTAAAGGGATACATCATGACGAAAACCACCCTGGAACAAGACCTCCAACGCGCCAGCGACCTACTCCGCTGCGCCGCCGCCACCGCCTACGAATCCAGCGACCAACTCACCGGCCAGAAACGCGACCTTGCGTTTTCCACGGTGCATTTGGTCGAGATTGCGCAGGGCTTGGTTGAGCGATCTTTAATAACAGTCGAGCCGCGATAAAGCGCACACCCACTCTCACAGAGACGGCGCAATCCCGTAGGACTGGCTTTAGCCGGGAGAACGTTGTTCCTGACGAAGGATATCTAGCGAATGTACCGACACTCTCGCGGCTACGCCGCTCCTACGAATGTCCTTACAGGATTGGGCAGCCCCACGCCTTTGCAGCGCGGGGCTTCTACATTAAGCCTGCGCTTCATCCGCCACTCCAAGCGGCAAAAAGACTCGTCTTGCGCCACGAGACAGCAGAAGAGCAAGGATAAGAGATATGGCGATGACGTTTATCAGCGTACAACAAACCGTAACATAAACAGTTACGCCAAAGTCCTTTTTTTCAGAAAATGGGAAATGGTGCTTAGCGCAATAAACTTAACGTTTAAAACCCATAAAATTTATTGCAAGACTTATTACTTATCGAAAGTAAAACCCCAGAACCCTTTCTCGAATTAAACACCAACCCCACAGCACTTAAACAAAAAAGATAGATATTTCAAAATGTAAATTAATCTTGATTTAGGGCTTACGACCGCCTAGCGTTATGGAAGTCCGATATGGACTAACGAAAGCACCGGAGGTATACATATGAATGAAAATACTGAAAGCAAGCTCGAAGACATGGACCTCATTGAGGAAAACGCAAGTCCATTACCCGCTTATAACTCGGTAATACTTACCGACTATGAAGCTGTTGCGGGAAAAACAGCACCGGAGTTTTAAATACCATGGAGGCCCGACGTGGTCGGGCCCGCTCATATCGCGGTAGTCTCTTATGAATTATCAAAAAGTCAGACCTGGAACCTGGGTATTAGATGATCTGGGATTACTATTTTTTCATAATGGAAATGGATGTTTAAAACTTAACAAATCGTGGTATCTGTCTTCATTTTCAGAGCAAGAAATTGCAATTGATATCCTGAAAAAATTTCCTGAATTCTTTGAGCCAGCGACCAATGCGGAAGGGCTTGAAAGCTATGAAAAAAGTAAAATCAGCTTCATCGCGGCACCACGATCCTAGTCAAGGTACCGAATCAGTAAGGATCAAATTAGCGCTGGTTGCTCTTCCCTATGGTGAAGGGCCCCAGAAAGTCATGCCATTAGGACTTCAAAACATCTCTGCATACCTGAACAAAAAAAACTCTGATGTTGACGTCAGAATATTTGACTATTCCGAGTTGCACCTACTAGATACAGATAGATTATCTGGATTAATAAGTTGGGACCCGACAATGGTTGGTTTCTCAGTCTATAGCAGCAATGTCATGGCCGCAAAGCAGTGGGCGGAACAGGTTAAACTATATCTACCGAGCTCTTTTATATTTTGTGGCGGGCCTCATATCAGCTTAGCCGCGGAAGCTTTCTTAAGGTATACAGGCGAAACATTTCATGTCGCATTGGTGGGGGAAGGAGAATACTCCACGCTATTATTGATCGAAGAGTTCTTAATAAAACAAAAGCAAGATTTACCAAAGAAAACAAAGCAAGGTCAGGCCTATGAATTAAACTTTGAAGCAGTTCCAAATGCTGTTTGGTTAGATAATTATGGCGTATCCCATACGAGTCAAAAATGTAAAAATCAACTTCCCGCAAACGAATGGGAAAATCCGCTTCTTGATTACGCAACCAGTGATATTCAGGGTCTTTATTACACTGACAGACGGGATGGTGTACGCAGGAAAGCCATAGCATTTACGAGTAGCAGAGGCTGTCCGTTGGCCTGTTCGTTCTGCGCTATCGTTGCAGCCGACAAAGACGGGCCCAAATGGCGTGCCGCTGAAGCTAGCACGCTACTGGCATGGCTTGAGGAAGCAGCCCAAACCTACAACTTCGAACATGTCTACATGATGGATGCGAATTTTTTTGTTCGAAAAGACCGAGTATTAGAGTTCTCCGATGGGTTATATCGCCTATTTAAAGGACGTGTCACATGGAGCAGCTCTTCGACTGTCGGCTATCTCTTAAAAGTGCAGGACGCACTTCCTACCTTAGTCACTCAAGGGTTAAGGCTCGTAGAATTGGGCATCGAGTCGGGATCTCAGAGCCAACTAGACTACATGAACAAAAAGGTAACTGTCGAAAAAAACATATCTGCGGTTCGGGCGCTTCAAGAAAACGGTGTTGCGCTGGGACTAGACTTTATAATGTTTTATCACGACCAAACCCCTAGGGAAATACTGGAGAATCTGTTATTCATTCTTCGCGCTGGCCTCACGGAGCACGAATCTTTAGATCACTATTTTAATATCATGATGCTTTACCCCGGTACTCCTGTAAGAGAAACGCTGGAGTTAAGGCTAGGATACACGCTACCTCTGTATGAGCTGCCAGACTCCCGACTTTTCATACAAAACCATGAAGTCTCGCTAATCTACAACTCTTTCATCGATGGTTTTGCCAAAAAATACCTGACTCGATTGGAAGCTGCGATATCAAAAAACCTTCTTAAGATCAGAAGCGGCACCGACGAATACACTCGGGCGTATTACTCGCTTCTCAATGTGTACTTACTTCACCTACCTTTCAAGATTCTGTGGTCACTGTCGCGGAATCCAAGAGTCGCCGATCGCGATTTAGTTTCCTCAGATTACAGATATCTAATTGCTATGAGCTTGGATGAGGAAATGGAGCATACCACGATTGACACGACGGATAACCGTGTGACCACGGGTTCCGGTGGGCGAAGAGGTGAATTAATTGCAAGTACTCGCTGAGGTAGGCGCGATGAACAACGATATCCGAATAGGTACAAGCGGGGGTCAGGACGATCTGAAACTGCTTGTTGATAAACTGGAAAACAACCATTTGGGATGGGAGACTTCGGTCAAACACTTCAGTGTAGGACTTCGTTTTTTTGAGTCCTTCGAGGTTGAATTGGGGGAACGAGCTCTGGCGACTGGATTGTCTCTGGCCGTTCATCCTGTTGACATAAATCTTTCGGCCGACTTGGACAACGGAGAGCTCTCCACATTGAAGGAAAACTTGAGAAACTTTCCATTTATTTATTTGGAAGAAGACCTTGGATTATGGCGTTATAAAAATATATTTCTAGGCGCACACCAGACAGACCCGGGCTTTTCCGAAACATCACTGCACCAAGCAGCGAGCAATGCAGCCTTTGTCCAAGATGAATTGGGAATTCCAGTTATCATAGAAAATCCTCCTGTATACAGTGGTGATATCGGCATGGGCTTTTGGGCATACTATGAACAGGTGTGTGACTCATCAGGCTGTCAAATGGCGTTTGATGTTGGCCACTACCTAGGATACTGCAGGGTTAACAGCATTCCTTGTCGAGTGCCAGATAAAAGCTGCGATATCTGGAAAAGCATTAAAACAGTCCACTTATCAGGGATGAAATATTGGAAATGGAATGGTGCAGCGGTTTGGCTAGACCAACATGCTGATAAATATAATGATGAGATGATCCGCATAGCCCAATCCTGCATAAACAATGTGAAAGATCTACACAATATACTTCTAGAGATGGAAGGAGCCAACAACATCGTTCGCCAACAGAACTTTCTTCTAGTGAAATCATTACTCCAGGAGCCTCACTGATGCGAGAAATGTACGAGCGATTTGAAAGCTTTTATTCATTCAACAATCTCTTGCGCGGCAATCCGGGGAGCGACCGACCCGATAAAAATTTAAGTTTCGACTCAACACGCCGTTTTATAGATATTGTTAGATTTGTAAACCGGCGCTGGCCGTTCTCGATTCCTTTTATTTCTAGCTGTCACGGTCTATCGCTCTGGCGTCCACTATTTGAAAATTTCCCTGCTGATGCTGCCAACTGCACGACCCTTTATGAAGCGTCGGTAACAAGGGCCGCGGCGGTCATCAAACTAATAGATGGTGATTTTTTATCGGAGCTTATTAGTTACGAAGATTTTAGAAACGGGTCCGGTATATTCTCCTATTCGACAGATGCAGTGAGTGGGAAAACGTCAGTCCAGATCCCATATGATCTTGAGTCTTTTTATTTATCGCTTATGTTTTATGGTCGCGCATCGGCGCCTCCGTTTCTATATCGGCAACTTGATATTGAACCTGGGTGCACCTATAGAGTGGCCAGAAAATGAACGTAGATCTTCGTGTAAAACGCGCGGACGCGCTTTACTTTGCGATCGCTATCACTGTAACCATAATCGAGCTTGCGATAATCGCTACCAGCCCACACTTGGGCGCCTTCGCTCTCGAGTACGCGCTTATCACTCAACTCGCCCTATCAATTCTGGTAGAGTTTGGGACAGCCTACATCTTGGTTACGAGGTTTGGGGTGATTCGCGCGACTCATGCAGGCTTCATCTTCAAGGCGATGAGCTGCTGTATTTTCTTTGCTGGAGTGGCCGTATCAAGTGACTCATTCATTTATGGCTGGTCACTCATTATTATGTCTTTTCTATTCGACTCTATGGGGACAGGCCTTCTAAAGGCAGCATTTAGACCAGCTTATAGTGCGCTGCATTATTCAATGATGGGTAGACCCGCTGATTTTGTGGACAGTCTGATAGGCTTTGGCGCGATTAGATTGGGGCTTCCTTGCCTGCTCTTGTTTCTGGTCGGCGCTGCCCATTTATATGCGACACCCCAAGAAGTATTTTATGTAATGTTCATTCTCGTGTTCGGATGTCGCTGTTTCCAGGTCTTGCTCGCACGAGGTGACCTTCGAACGTTGATACTTGCCCCGACTCAAATTTCAGATTCAGTAAAATCTGGTGCAGTCTCTTTATTAAAAGCATTCAAAAAAGTCCCGGGACTATGGGTATGTTACACCGTGGGCACCGTGTTTGAGTCGGTGATACTCATGTATGGGATCGGCCTGATCTACAAGTACAAAGCAATTGCGCTCTTGCCCGACACGGTCACTTGGATGGGGGCTTCGGCAGCCTCACTGTGGATTTATTTAATTTCATACGCGGGCGCAGGTTACGTTATTCGATACTGGTGTCTTCTAAAAAACAGCAATGTTTTTTTAGTGGCCTGTGCATGCATGACCGGTACAGTGGTCTATCTGCTTATGCTTACCCCAGGTGAGGCGGGATACTTTGCGGGGTTGCTCGGTTTCTGTTTTTTGGCGTCATTATCAGCGCTGCTTTTGGTCAGGCATGCTTCAACGCAGATTTTGCTTATTTTTAATGAGCGGGACAGTGCGAAGATCTTCGTCTGGACGGAGTTGGCCGCAAATTTAGCCCTGATTGTCGTGGTGGGTACGGCGACGACACTGGTAGGTCCTGAAAGCATACTGCGAATTTTCGGCATTTTTTTTGGGCTGTCCACTGCGGTTGCTATCGTCCTTTGTATTAAAGGTCATGTTCAGGTGGCGAAGGCAAGGTCCACCAAACCTGTCGTTTCCTACAAAAAATGTGACGATTACGAATGACCCGTCCCTATCTCTCGTGTGAAGTTTCCTAGAAACTCAAACCCGCTTGCGCCTGCCATTTCCCGGAACTAGCCTGCGCTCCGCCACTGTAAATCAGTGGTCGGGTGTGAGAGCCCGGTTGCAAAAAAGGGTGCATCAGTCCATCAGTTATGGCGGCTGTGTGCAGGCAGACTTCGGTCTGGCCGGTTTCCCTTTGACTGGTCTCTCACCCTGTACACAGCTGCCACCCACTTCCGTGTGAGAGCGACAAGTGATGGCTCCAATCTAAAGGGATACATCATGACGAAAACCACCCTGGAACAAGACCTCCAACGCGTCAGCGACCTCCTCCGCTGCGCAGTCGCCACAGCCTACGAATCCAGCGACCATCTCACCGGCCAGAAACGCGACCTGGCGTTTTCGGTGGTGCACCTCGTCGAGATTGCGCAGGGGCTGGTTGAAAGATCGTTGGTTGGCGTGGAAACAATTTAATTGCGAAGCTGCAATCCATGTGGGAGCTGGGCTTGCCCGCGATAAACGATAACGCGGTGAGCCTGCTGAATCTGGCATCTGAATCGCGGGCAAGCCTCGCTCCCACATGGGAATTGCGTTCATCCTGTTGAACCCGCTTTAGCCGGGAGGACGTCCGGACATTCGCTACATGTTCTTCGTCAGGAATAAGCACTCCCGGCTGAAGCCGGTCCTAAGAGGAGGCGCAACGGTCGGTCCACGGGATGGGCTTCGCCACAAGCCCCGCGCCATTGCAGCGCGGGGCTTTTACATCAGGCCTGCGCGTCAGCCGCAATCTCAGCCGGCGAAACAATGCTGGTCTTGCCACCACGGGAACGCCCGGAGCTCAGGTATTCCGCAATCGATTCCTGTGTCACTTCGCCCAGGAACACGTTCTCGGCATCCAGCACCGGCAGCCAAGAGCGGTTGAATTCGTACATGCGCGACAGCAGGATGCGCAAGTGTTCGTCGTAGGCCGCGGTGGCGTTGAACTGACGCAGGAACGGCAGGCAGGTGCCGGTCTGGCGATGCAGGTCACGACGGCGCACATAACCCATGGCCTTGTTCTCGGCATCTGTCACGACAATGTGGCGACGGTCGTTTTCGTCCATCACTTCCAGCGCATCGGCCACAGGTGTTTCCGGGCTGACCGATGGTGCGTTGTCCGCAGCATCTTCGGCTTTGACCAACAGCAGACGCTTGAGCGTGCTGTCCTGGCCAACGAAGCTCGACACGAACTCGTCTGCCGGATGCGCCAGCAAGGTGTCCGGGTGGTCGATCTGCAGCAGTTTGCCTGCGCGGAAGATCGCGATCTTGTCGCCCAGTTTGATGGCTTCGTCGATGTCGTGGCTGACCATGATCACGGTCTTGTTCAGCGCGCGTTGCATCTCGAAGAATTCGTTCTGGATCATCTCGCGGTTGATCGGGTCGACCGCACCGAACGGTTCGTCCATCAGCAGCAAAGGCGCGTCGGCGGCCAGAGCGCGGATCACACCGATACGCTGCTGCTGACCACCGGACAGTTCACGCGGGTAGCGATGCAGGTACTGCTTGGGCTCCAGCTTGATCATGCTCATCAGTTCGCGAGCACGGTCGTGGCAACGCTTGGCGTCCCAACCCAACAGCTTGGGCACCACTACGATGTTTTCTTCGATGGTCATGTTCGGAAACAGACCGATCTGCTGAATCACGTAGCCGATGTTGCGACGCAGGGTCACTTCGTCCAGATCAGTGGTGTCTTCACCGTTGATCAGCACCTTGCCGGAGGTCGGCATGATCAGGCGGTTGATCATTTTCAGGGTGGTGGACTTGCCGCAACCCGACGGGCCGAGGAAGACGCAAATCTCGCCTTCGTTGACGGTGAGGCTGACCGAATCGACAGCCTTCACTTCTTTGCCGTTGCTTTGGAAAGTCTTGGTGAGGTTTTGAAGTTCGATCATTTCAGTAATCCTTTTGGAGTCAGCGCACGTTGCAGCCATTGCAGGAGAAGGTCAGCGATGATGGCCAGAATACTGACCAGTACCGCGCCGACGATCAGCATCGACATATCGCTGCGGCTGATTGAAGCAAGAATAAGTACACCTAGACCGCCAGCACCGATGGTGGCGGCGATGGTCATGACGCCGATGTTCATCACCACGGCAGTACGCACGCCAGCGAGGATCACCGGCACGGCGATAGGCAGCTCAACCATGCGCAGGCGCTGGCCGAAGGTCATGCCGATGCCTTTGGCGGCTTCGCGAATACCCGGCTCCACGCCTGTCAGTGCCAGATACGTGTTGCGCATGATCGGCAGCAGCGAATACAGGAATACGGCGGTGATCGCAGGCATCGGGCCAAGGCCTTGACCGAACTTGGAGTAGAACGGCAGCAGCAGACCGAACAGGGCAATCGACGGCACGGTCAGCAGCACGGTGGCGCTGGCCTGCAGTGGACCGGCGAGCGCCGGGAAGCGGGTCATCAACACACCCAATGGAACACCGACCAGAATCGCCAATGTCACCGCAATGCCGACCAGCGTGATGTGCTGCCCGGTCAGTTGAATGACCTGAGCCCAATCCAGATGGGAGAAGGCGGCAAAAATACTCATATCGTCTCCTTCCTTAGTTAAGTGGGTGCTGCTGCAGGAACTCTGCTGCAACTTTGGATGGGCTTTCATGACCGACGTCGATGCGAGCGTTGAGGTCGATCATGGTCTGGTTGTCCAGCAGATCAGCCAGTGGCTTGAGCAACGTGGCGATTTCCGGATGCTTGTCCAGATACTCTTGACGGATTACCGGGGCGGCGGTGTAGTCCGGGAAGTAGTGTTTGTCGTCTTCAAGCACTTTGAGCTTGAAGGCGTTCAAGCGACCATCAGTCGTGTACACCAGACCGGCAAACACTTGACCGTTGCGCAGTGCGGTATAGACCAGGCCGGCGTCCATCTGGCGAGTGTTCTCACGACCGAGATTCATGTCGTAATGCTTGACCATGCCGATCAGACCGTCGGAACGGTTGGCGAACTCGGTGTCCAGCGCTACGAGATGACCCTCTTTGACTTCGTCTTTGAGGACTTTGGTCAGGTCGGTCATGGTGTTGACCTGCGGATACTTGTCCGCAACTTTCTGCGGCAGCGCCAAGGCGTAGGTGTTGTTGAACTTCGACGGCGAAAGCCATACCAGGCCTATCTTGGCGTCGAGCTCTTTGACCCGTGCGTAGGTTTGCTCGCTGTCGAGTTTTTCATCGATATGGTTGTAATTAACCAGCGACACGCCGGTGTACTCCCAGATCAGATCCAGTTGACCGCTTTCCTGTGCACTACGTGCCAGGCTGCTGCCCAGACCACCCGTGACTTGAACGTCATAGCCCTTTGTACGCAGATACTGCGCAGTCAGTTCGGCTAGCAACGTTTGCTCGGTGAACACACGTGCACCCACGCGCAATACCGGCCCTTCCGTGGCGGCGTTGGCCACCTGGGCGAATCCTGCGAACAGCAAGGCAAAGCCCGCTATTAATGTGCATAACTTTTTCATTGGTATTCCTTTCGCTCAGCGAGTCAGGCCACGTTCCAGCCAGGTACGACTGGCAAGAGTCACCAGACCATCAAGCAGCAACGCCAGCAGAGCGGTACACGCTGCACCCAGCACCAGTTGCGGCTGATTGTTCAAGGCGATGCCCGGGAAGATCAGACTGCCAAGGCTGTTGGCACCGATCAGGAAGGCCAAAGGCGCGGTACCAACGTTGATGGCCAGCGCGACACGCACACCACCGACGATGATCGGTACGGCGTTAGGCAATTCGACTTGCCACAGGACTTGGCGCGGCGTCATGCCGATACCGGTGGCTGCTTCCTTGAGTGAACCCTGAACGTTTTTCAGGCCTTCGTAGGTGTTGCGTACGATGGGCAACAACGAGGCGAGGAACAGCGCGAAGATCGCAGGCCCGCTACCAATCCCGAGAATCCCGAGGGCAATGGCCAGAACGGCGAGAGGGGGAACGGTGTTACCAATGTTGAAGATCTGCATGAAGCGTTCGGCACGGCCAACCATGCTTGGTCGACTAAGGGCAATGCCCGCCGGGATCCCGACCACGAGGGCCGCCAACATTGAAACCAGAACCAGAATCAGGTGAGCTTGCAGATAGAACAGCAGGTCATCCTGGTATTGCTTGATAGTACTGATGCCGATCCAGTGGATCAGCAGGGCCAGGAGTGCGATTACAACCGCACCTCCAATCAGCCCCTTGCCATAGCGATTAGCCACAGGCGGACTCCTTATTTCAGTCGGCGAACGCGTTGCCGTGATCGACCCTTGCAGGTGATCAGGAATAACGTTCGCGAAGAGCAGCGGGTGGGTCGCCATTGAGGTTGCCCTCGGCGAAAACACAAGCCATTAGCGCAGCTTCGTCAAGCCAACATGCTGATGAATCAGCCCCTGAAGTTGGCCGTTTTACTGGCCTTGACGGGGGAATGGACGTCTCCACGACCCGAAAGGTTCCCACACAAGATGGTAATTGGCCACCGACCATGTGCTGAACGGTTCGGTTATTGCTATCAGATAGGCTATAATCTGCGCCCTTTTTTGACTCACCTGCCAGGCGATTTCCCATGACCCAACAGGCCGCCGAAGTCGCGAAACGCCGCACTTTCGCCATTATTTCCCACCCGGATGCGGGTAAAACCACCATCACAGAAAAACTGCTGTTGATGGGCAAGGCCATTTCCGTCGCTGGCACGGTGAAATCTCGTAAATCAGATCGTCACGCGACATCCGACTGGATGGAAATGGAGAAGCAACGCGGCATCTCCATCACCACCTCGGTTATGCAGTTCCCGTATCGCGATCACATGATCAACCTGCTCGACACCCCGGGCCACGAAGACTTCTCCGAAGACACCTATCGCACCCTGACTGCCGTCGACTCGGCGCTGATGGTGCTCGATGGCGGTAAAGGGGTTGAGCCACGGACCATCGCGCTGATGGACGTTTGCCGTCTGCGTGATACGCCGATCGTCAGCTTCATCAACAAGCTCGACCGTGATATTCGCGACCCGATCGAGTTGCTGGACGAGATCGAAGCAGTCCTGAAGATCAAGGCTGCGCCGATCACCTGGCCGATTGGCTGCTACCGCGACTTCAAGGGTGTCTATCACCTGGCTGACGACTACATCATTGTTTACACCGCCGGTCATGGCCACGAGCGCACTGACGTTCGTATCATCGAGAAGCTGGATTCGGACGAAGCCCGCGCTCACCTGGGCGACGAGTACGACCGTTTTGTTGAACAGCTGGAGCTGGTGCAGGGCGCTTGCCACGAGTTCAATCAGGAAGAGTTCATCAACGGTCAACTGACCCCGGTGTTCTTCGGTACTGCACTGGGCAACTTCGGTGTCGATCACGTACTTGATGCCGTTGTGAACTGGGCGCCGAAGCCTTTGGCCCGTGTTGCCAACGAGCGTACCGTCGAGCCCGTGGAAGAGAAATTCAGCGGTTTCGTGTTCAAGATCCAGGCGAACATGGACCCGAAGCACCGCGACCGTATCGCGTTCATGCGTATCTGTTCGGGCCGCTACGACAAGGGCATGAAAATGCGCCATGTCCGTTTGGGCAAAGACGTGCGGATCGGCGACGCGCTGACGTTCTTCTCCTCCGAGCGTGAAATGCTTGAAGAGGCCTATGCGGGCGACATCATCGGTTTGCACAACCACGGCACGATCCAGATCGGCGATACCTTCACCGAAGGCGAAAGCCTGGGCTTCACCGGTATCCCACACTTCGCCCCGGAACTGTTCCGCCGCGTGCGTCTAAAGGATCCGCTCAAGTCCAAGCAATTGCGTCAGGGCCTGCAGCAACTCGCTGAAGAAGGCGCCACTCAGGTGTTCTTCCCGCTGCGCAGCAACGACATCATTCTCGGCGCGGTCGGTGTGCTGCAGTTCGATGTGGTGGCAAGCCGCTTGAAGGAAGAATACAAAGTCGAATGCGCTTACGAGCCGATCACGGTGTATTCAGCCCGCTGGATCGATTGCGCGGACAAGAAGAAGCTCGAAGAGTTTGAAGTCAAAGCGGTGGAAAACCTGGCAATGGACGGCGGCGGTCACCTGACCTACCTCGCGCCAACGCGGGTTAACCTGGCTTTGATGGAAGAGCGCTGGGCAGACGTGAAATTCCGCGCTACGCGTGAGCATCATTAAGTAAAAGATGCGCGGTTCTGACACCGCGCCGCTTGAACATTGCATGAATGCCCGGACTGAAACCGGATTTTCTGTGGGAGCGAATTCATTCGCGAAGAGGGCAGACCTGAATAAAATCCGGGTCTGACACACCGCTTTCGCGAATGAATTCGCTCCCACAGGGAACTGCACCACATCCAGATTGGTAACTAACGCACCACCATCCCCACTCCCCTGCCCGCAGATCAGAGCGGGCGCTGGGCAGATGTGAAATTCCGCGCTACGCGTGAGCATCATTAAGTAAAAGATGCGCGGTGTAGCTGACACCGCGCCGCTTGAACATTGCATGAATGCCCGGACTGAAACCGGATTTTCTGTGGGAGCGAATTCATTCGCGAAGAGGGCAGACCTGAATAAAATCCGGGTCTGACACACCGCTTTCGCGAATGAATTCGCTCCCACAGGGAAATGCGCCACATCCACATCGATAACTACCGCACCACCATCCCCACTCCCCTGCCCGCAGATCAGAGCGGGCGCTGAGCGGACGTGAAATTCCGCGCTATGCGTGAGCGTCATTAAGTAAAAGATGCGCGGTTCTGACACCGCGCCGCTTGAACATTGCATGAATGCCCGGACTGAAACCGGATTTTCTGTGGGAGCGAATTCATTCGCGAAGAGGGCAGACCTGAATAAAATCCGGGTCTGACACACCGCTTTCGCGAATGAATTCGCTCCCACAGGGAACTGCACCACATCCAGATTGGTAACTAACGCACCACCATCCCCACTCCCCTGCCCGCAGATCAGAGCGGGCGCTGGGCGGATGTGAAATACCGCGCTACGCGTGAGCATCATCAAGTAAAAGATGCGCGGTGTATCTGACACCGCGCCGCTTGAACATTGCATGAATGCCCGGACTGAAACCGGATTTTCTGTGGGAGCGAATTCATTCGCGAAGAGGGCAGACCTGAATAAAATCCGGGTCTGACACACCGCTTTCGCGAATGAATTCGCTCCCACAGGGAAATGCGCCACATCCACATCGATAACTACCGCACCACCATCCCCACTCCCCTGCCCCGCGGATCCGAGGCTGTTTCCAGCTTCGTGCCGTCCACTTTGATTGCCTGCACGTTACCCATCTCCCAGCCCTGATCTTCGAGCGTGTAACCCATGGCTTTCAGCTCATCGGCAACCTTGCCAGTCAAAGGCGCGTGGGAATCGTAATAGATCGTATCCTTGGGCAATAACTGGTGATGCACGCGTTGCGCACCCACGGCTTCCTTGAGCGGGAGTTTGTAGTCGTAGATGTTATTCAGCACCTGAAAGATCGAGGTGAAGATCCGCGAGCCGCCGGGCGTGCCCAATACCAGCGTTACCTGACCGTCACGCGTCACCAGGCTCGGGCTCATCGACGACAGCATGCGCTTGCCCGGCTCGATGGCATTGGCGCTACCGCCCACTACGCCAAACGCATTAGCGACCCCCGGCTTGGAGCTGAAGTCGTCCATCTCATCGTTGAGCAAGAAACCCCCGCCCTTCACCACCACGCCACTGCCGTAATCCCAGTTCAACGTATAGGTATTGCTGACCGCGTTGCCCTGCTTGTCGACGATCGAGAAGTGCGTGGTCTGATGCGGTTCCAGCCCCGGTTTGACGTTTTCGGTTGGAGAGATGGCGGTCGGATTGATCTCATTCGCGCGCTTGGCCAGATAACTCGGGTCGATCAATTCTGCAACGGGGGCCTTGGTGAAGTTCGGGTCGCCCAGGTAATCAGCCCGGTCAGCGAACACGCGCTTTTCGATTTCCGCCAGCAGGTGAATGTACTTGGCGGAATTCAACGCCACGCCTTTGAAGTCATCAGCTCGCTGCTCTTTGATGCCTATCAGTTGCGCCAGCGCGACTCCACCTGAGCTGGGCAAAGGCGCGGTGTACAAGGTGTTGCCCTGCCAGTTGACGTGCAGCGGCTTGCGCCAAAGCGCTTTGTAATCAGCAAGATCCTGTTTGGTCACCAGACCTTTGTCATGCTCCATTTGCTTGACCAATAGATCAGCGGTCTCACCCTTATAGAACTCATCCGCACCCTTGTTGGCGATGCGTTCCAGGGTCTTGGCCAGCTCAGGTTGACGCAAGGTTTCACCAACTTTCATGCTGCCAAAGTAATCGTTGAAATTGGTGGTGCCCTTGAACAGCTCCAGGGCTTCCTGACGGTACATGTATTGTTTTTCAGCCACTTTGAAGCCGTTCTGCGCATAGCCAATCGCGGGGGTCAGCAACTCAGCCCACTTCAGCTTGCCGAATTTTTGATGCGCTTCCCACAGCCCCATAACCGTACCCGGCACGCCGACTGCGCGGGCACCGACCAGGCTCATGTTTTCGATCACCTCGCCTTTTTCGTTGAGGTACATGTTACGGCTGGCCGCTTTGGGCGCCGTCTCACGGTAATCGAGGAAGTACGGTTTGCCATTCATGAACAAGGTCATGAAGCCACCGCCACCAATGTTGCCCGCCTCGGGGTAGGTAACGGCCAGCGTGAATGCGGTAGCGACCGCGGCGTCCACCGCATTGCCGCCTTTGCGCAGCACATCGGCCGCCACCTTGGCACCGTACTCATCAGGCGACGCCACCGCGCCGCCCTCAAGCGTGACTGCGAATACTGAAGATGAACTGAAGATTACCACTGACAAAGCCAGTGTCTTGAACATAACCACTCGCATGAGGCTTCCTTAATGTGAAAGTCGGACGGGATTGATTAATGACCAGAGAGCGTATAAACGCAAATGAATGGATGAGATCCGTAGGAGCGGCTATGTAATGGTCCAGTTTTTTTGGACCGTTCCGTAGGAGTGTTAGGCCGCCAGTTTTTCGAAAACAGCTGGCGGCAGGTTATTCGAGGCAGAGTGGCAACGTCGATGGTTGTAGTGAGCAATAAAATCCATCACGTCTCGTTCTGCCTCGAAGTGATTCGAGTAACCGTTCTCAGGTGACCAATCGTGTTTCTGTGATCGGAAGTAGCGTTCCACTACCGCATTGTCCCAACAGTTTCCGCGCCGACTCATGCTCTGCACGATTTGCTTCTCGGCCAGATAGCTAACGAAGCGGTCAGCGGTGTATTGGCATCCCTGATCCGAGTGAAACACCAGCTCGGAAGAAGGTCGGCGCAGCCCCACCGCAAGTCGTAAAGCCTGCAATGAAAGCTCGGTATCGGCCGTCCTTGAAAACGCCCAGCCAACGATCCTGCGCGAGAAAAGATCCATCACAATTGCCAGGTACAGCCAACTACCACCGACACGGATATAGGTAATGTCTCCCGCCCAGAACGTGTTGGGATGTTCAGGGTTAAAGCGTCGTGCCAGCACATTGGGCGCAATGTTGGACGGTTTGGTAGCCCGTCGATAGTGCGCATGCTGTGCCCGACGCCTCACCAAACCCAGACTCTTCATCAAGCTGCGCATACGATGACGCCCCATTTGGACGCCTTGTGCCTTCAGCGCTTTAACAAATCCGCGACTGCCCAGCGCGCCTCGATGTTCTTTGTGCAAAAGCCGGATCTTCTTCTCTAACTGCGGCTCGATACTGCGTTTAGCTCGAGGCCGACGCATGGCGTAATAACTGCTGCGAGGTATGCTCAGTACGCAGCACAAGCGTCGAACCGACAGCTTCTTTGTAGCGCCCTCAATCATTTTCTTCGGCCAAACAGCACCTTTAGATGAGAGGGCAACTGCTTTTTTAAAACATCGTTCTCGGCCTCCAGCAGTGCCAATCTGGCCTGCAGCGAGTCGATGAGATCTTGATCCTGAGGCCGGGTAGTTTGCGCGGCTCCTACCTGCTCCTTGCGCCACCGTGAAACCCAGCGCCGCAACGCGGTAGGCCCTACGCCAGTCTGCTCACACGCTTTAGGCACTGAGTAATTCAACTCAACGACAAGGCGAATAGCCTCGGCTTTTTCTTCGGCTGTAACGACCCGAAATCCCATGATGCTTCCTTAGGTTGATACTCCTACATCATGGTCCATAAATATTGAGCCACAACACTACGGGGACGCGGTTATCTGACCAAAGTCGTAGGAGCGGCTTCAGCCGCGAGAGGGGCAGCCCATTCACCGCATTCCTTCAGCAATAACGCCCTCCCGGCTAAAGCCGGTCCTACGGGGACGCGGTGAGTATGGCCATATCGTAGGAACGGCTTAAGCCGCGAGAGGGCCCGCTAAACCACATACCCCTTCATCTTCTCCTGAATGAAATCCAGGAAGCATTGAATCCTCAGCGCCAGTTGCGAGTTGCGGTAATACACCGCATGGATCGGCTGACGATGACCACTGTTGGCGTTGGGCAGAATGACTTTGAGGCGACCGAGGCGGATGTCTTCGTGGGTCATGAAGTGCGACAGACAGACGATGCCCTCACCCGCCAGTGCCAGATGGCGCAAGGTCTCACCACTGGACGCGGAAATAGCGGGCTGGATCAGTAAACGATCACCTTCGGTATGGCGCAGCGGCCAATGGTTGAGGGTTTCGGTGTGGGTGAAACCCAGCAGTACGTGGTTGCTCAATGACGCTACGGTTTTGGGCTGACCATGGCGCTCAAGATAAGCCGGGCTGGCCAGAATATTCAGTGGGCTACTGCCCAGAAAACGGGCATGCAGCGTTGAATCAGCGAGGTTGCCGATCCGGATGGCGACGTCAGTACTTTGCTCCAGCAGATCGATGATCAGGTCGTTGGTGTTGAGTTCCAGCTGGATCTCTGGATAACGCTGACGAAACTCGGCCACGTAAGGTACGACCGAATGGAACATGAACGGCGATGCCGCGTTGATCCGCAAACGCCCGGCCGGGGTCTGGTGACGCAGTGACAGGCGCTCTTCGAGGTCTTCCATTTGCGCCAGGATCTGTCGGGCCTGCTCGAGGAAGTACTTGCCCTCTTCCGTCAGGTCCATGCGCCGCGTGGTGCGGTTGATCAGGGTGGTTTCCAGCTTGGCTTCGAGCCGCGACAACGTACGGCTGATGGCCGATGGCGTCTGCCCAATCTGCTCGGCCGCCGCAGAAATTGAACCGCTTTCGATGACTGAAACAAATACCTGTAATTCGTCAGACCGGGCTTTCATCCATGTACTCCGCTCGAAAATACGCGGGATATTAGCGCTATTTTGAGCAGGAGCTTAATGCCGACTGTGCAAATACTGTTGGAGCGCGGCTTGCCCGCGAACCTATCGACTCAACAAATCAGACACACCGCATTATCGTTCTTCGCGGGCAAGCCTCGCTCCAACAGGGCTTTACCGAGTTTTCAATCAGCTTTACCCCCCAAACACCTGCGCCAGATGCGCTTCGTAACGCTTCACGTCGTTCTCGATATTCGGCATCTTCATGACATCCACCGCCAGGAAAGTCGGCAAAGCGATCATGTCGAGAAACTCGTTGGCTTTGTGGAACGGGAAGTACACCGCGTCCACACCCTTGCCTTCAAAGAAATCAGTCGGGTCTTCGAACGCTTGCTGTGGCGCGTTCCAGGTAGCGGAAATCATGTACTGCTTGCCCTTGAGCAAGCCTCCACTGCCGTATTTCTGCGACGCATCGGAACGGGTACGACCATCGTTGGCGTACAGCGAACCGTGGCCTCCGGTGAAGACTTCGTCGATGTACTTCTTGACGGTCCACGGCGCGCCCATCCACCAGCCCGGCATCTGATAAATGATCACGTCAGCCCACAGGTACTTCTGCACTTCATCGATGATGTTGTAACCGCCGTCGATAAAAGTCTCTTTGACGTCGAACCCGGAGCGATCCAGGTAAGCCACCGCCGCTTCATGCAGGGTGGCGTTGTAACGGCCATCGGAGTGAGCGAATTGTTTGCCGCCGTTCAATAACAGAATTTTTTTCATGTGTTACCCCATCAAGTAAAAGGGAGGTTCATTAAATTTGATGGGCGAAAGATACAGGCTGGGGCTGGTCAGAATAAGGCCGGCAAGGTCAAATAACTTTTGACCCAGAAGCACGAATAAGCCTCACATTATTGAAACCGCTAGCCGAGCAAGAGATGTAAACCCAACGCTCCCATGCCGATAAAGAACACGCGTTTGAACACCTTCGCGCTGATCCGTTGACGCAGCCACTGCCCGACCCACATACCGAGCAGCGCGGGGATCAACGCCAGAACAGAAGCCCCCAGCTCGCCGCCACCCAGTGCGCCGTTCAAGAACAGACCACCGGCCAATGCCAGCGTGGACACCGTGAAGGACAGACCCAACGCCTGCACCAGCGCGTCACGCTCCAGCCCCAATGCTTGCAAGTAAGGCACGGCCGGGATCACAAACACCCCGGTGGCCGAGGTGATGATGCCGGTGACAAAACCGCAGGCAGGGCCAAGCCAGACTTCATGACGTGGCGCAATACGAAGGGTCGGTAAAAACAGACCGCTCAAGGCATAAAGCAATAAGGCCGCGCCTAACGCCCGGGTCATCAATGGGCCGCTGCTGATGCCGATGACCATGGACCCCAAGACCGTGCCCAGAGCGATCATCAGCAACATGGGCCAAAGCCGCTTGAGCAAAGGGATAAGATGCCCGCCAGTTATCAGTTGCCAGACATTGGTCACGGTCGAAGGAATGATCAGCAATGCGGCTGCCTGCGCCGGAAGCATAACCATCCCGAGCAACCCCATGGCCACGGTCGGCAAGCCAAGGCCGATGACACCCTTCACGGTTCCGGCGAGTAGAAAAGCCGCCATCACTAGTGCTGAAAGGGCCAGACCGAGTGTTTGATAGTGCTCGATAATGTCGTTCATGACGTTATATTGGCAGCACAGACCGTATTGGAAAATTCGCCATATACTGAGCCAGCCTTAGGCAGAACCGGAGGCTGTTCTGATAGTGCTTCAGCCCCGCGCTGTCTTCTGGCAACCAACGAACCTGTAGGAGTGAGCTTGCTCGCGATAGCATCTTGTCAGTCACAAGATATGTGACTGGCAGACCGCTATCGCGAGCAAGCTCACTCCTACAGGGGCGGCGCTGGGCATCTGACCGCGCACACCGGACAAACCCACATGCACTTCGATTTGATTGATCTACGCCTGTTCCTGAATGTGCTGGAAAGCGGCAACATCACCGCCGGAGCGGCACGCAGTCATCTGTCGCTGGCATCAGCGAGTGCGCGCATTCGGGGGCTTGAGACGTCACTGAATATTCCTCTGCTCGAACGCGGCCGGCGCGGCGTTACGCCCACGCCTGCGGGCAAGGCGCTGGCGCAGCACGCACGGCTGATTCTGCAACAGGTCGAGCGCATGCAGTTTGATCTCGCGGACTATGCCAAGGGATTCAAGGGACAAGTGCGCCTGCTGTGCAACAGCTCAACCCTCAGCGAGCATCTCCCAGAGCTGCTGGCGGACTTCCTGGTCAGCCATCCGCACATCGACATTGATGTTGAAGAGCAGCCCAGCCTGCGCATCATTCATGCGTTGCGCAATGGCACGGCCGACATCGGAATTATTTCCGACGCAGTCGACGCCAGTGATCTGCAGACCCGGCCGTTTCGAGCGGATCCATTGAGCCTGATCATGCCGCTCGATCATTCATTGGCCCTTGAAGAGCACCTGCATTTCAACCAGGCGCTGGATTATGAATTCGTCGGCCTGTCGGTCAACAGTGCCTTGGCCCTGCACCTTGAAGCACAAGCGTTGCATGTCGGTAAACGGCTACGCATCAGGGTGCGAGCTGAAGGCTTTGACGCAGCGATCCGGATGGTCAGCCATGGCGCGGGATTGAGCATAGTGCCGCAAGCCGCGGTGCAACGCTGGCAAGGGCCGCACACCTTCAAAAGTGTGCCATTGAGCGACGCATGGGCCGACCGGCAATTGCTCCTGTGCGCGGTGGATTTCGCTGCATTGCCGGGGTATGCGGCGGTATTGCTGGCGGCGTTGAGTATGAAGGCCCCGTAGGACCGGCTTTAGCCGGGAAGGCGTCATATGTGGCGGCGAAGATCCCGGGCCTGCTCGCGGCTGAAGCCGCTCCTACGACCGCGCATACCCGTAGGACCGGCTTTAGCCGGGAGGGCGTACTTTCTGGCGAAAAATATGCGGCGGATTTACAGGCGCCCTCCCGGCTAAAGCCAGTCCTACAGATCTTTGCAGGGCTTTTTTCTTCAACCGTCAGCATTCCCCAATCCCCCTACTATCCTGATTGCAGCAATAGCTAACGGCACATCAGGGAAGACCATGAAAATACTCGTCACAGGCGCAACAGGTTTTATCGGTAAAGCATTGCTGCACAGACTTGCTACAGAGCCTCAATACCAGGTGACAGGTTCGACCCGCCAGCAAAATCCTGAGCCGTCGGTGGCACCACTGATTGAAGTAGGCACCGCAAATGCCGCGACCGACTGGTCAGCCGCCCTGCAAGGCGTTGATGCGGTTATCCATGTTGCAGCCCATCTCGCCACCCGCGGCAGTACGCTGGAAGAACTCAGAAGCACCAATGTTGACGGCACGCTGGCCCTGGCGCGGCAAGCATTGTCTGCGGGCACGCAACGTTTCATTTTCATCAGCTCGGTCGGCGTCAATGGCTCGACAACCCGCCATGCCCCTTTCAACGAAATATCCCTGCCCGCTCCGACGGATGATTACGCACGGTCAAAACTCGAAGCGGAGCAAGCGCTGCAAAAGCTGTTACACGGCACAGCCATGGACCTGGTGATCATCCGTCCACCACTGGTCTACGCGGGCCATGCGCCGAGGAATTTTTCGAAGTTGATGCAGTGGGTTCGTTCCGGGGTGCCCATGCCGTTTGCTGCCATTCATAACCGGCGCAGCATTATCGCCTTAGAGAATCTGGTGGATTTCATCGCGCTGTGTGTCAGACACCCTGCCGCTGCCAACGAACTGTTCCTGATTTCGGACGGCGCTGACCTCTCGACCGCTGAATTGGTGAAGCACCTGGCCAATGGAATGGGCTGCTCAGCCCGGCTGGTGCCTGTGCCTGCGTCGTTATTGCGTCGGGGGGCAAGGCTGTTGGGCAAAGGCCCTATGTATTCCACGCTGTGTGCATCGCTGGTGGTTGATTCGGATAAAGCGCGTCGCCTGCTCGGCTGGACCCCGCCCCTGGCAACCATTGATGCGCTGATCAAAAGCGGTCGTGATTACCGCACATTGAACACTTGAACACGCGCCCATAAAAAACCCGCTCCGGAGGATGAATCCGGGGCGGGCCATATTTCGATGGGGATCGAAATGCGTTACAAGATGCTGATCGGGTATTCGATGATCAGACGAGTGTCGTCGACTTTCGAGTTGAAGTCCGAAGCGCCACTGCGATAGGTCGCGTTACGCACACGGAAGCTCAGGTCCTTGGCCGGGCCAGACTGGACGACGTACTTGGCTTCGATATCACGCTCCCATGCGTTGATATTGTCGCGGGTCGCGGTGGTCGCATCGGAACCCATGACATAACGCGTCATGAAGCTCAGGCCCGGCACGCCGTAGAGCGCCATATTCAAGTCATAGCGCGCCTGCCAGGACTTCTCGTTTTCATGGTTGAAGTCAGAGAACTGAACCGAGTTGCCGACGAAGATGGTGCTGTTACCGTCAACGCCATAGTCGTAGTTGTTGGTGCCATTGACCACCTGACGGCCCACCAGGAAGGTGTGCGCGCCGAGGGTGTAGGACGCCGTCAGACTCCAGATAGTGCTGTCGTAAATGCCCCGCTCTTCAGCGCCGATGCTTTTGGTGTCGTAACCGTTAAGGTCGAACTTCACGACGTCCTGTGGCGACAACGCCAAAGCGTAAGTCAGGCTGCCGTAGTATTTGCGCCATACGTCTTCAACGTTCGAGTAGTAAGCACTGGCCGACAGGTTCTTGTTGAACTTGTACAAGCCACCACCGAAGTTGATGACATCCAGGCCACCGCTGTCGTGGTTGCTCGAGTTACGGCTTTTCAGCGAGGTGAAGTGACCGCCTTGCAGGGTCAGATTGTCGATTTCGTTACTGGTGACCAACAGACCTTGAGCCGTTTCCGGCAACAGACGGCTGTCAGACGTCGCGAAGACCGGGTTGTTGACGATCTGGTCGCCAAACTTCAACACGGTTTTGGAAACGCGCATTTTGACCGCAGCGCCAGCATACCCGTAGCCGTCTTTGGCATGGGTGCCGCCATCTTCCTGCTCAAGCAAACCGGTACCGCGGCCGGTGCGACCATCGCCAGTATCCAGCTTCAGACCGTACATGCCGATCGCATCCAGACCAAAACCGATGGTGCCTTGAGTGAAGCCGGATTCAAAGTTGCCGATGAAGCCTTGCGCCCACTCTTCGCCGGTGTCGCCTGAGTTGCGAGCACGCTGGTCGCGGTTCATGTACATGTTGCGCGCCTTGACGTTCAACTTGGCGCCTTCCAGAAAACCCGTAGCGTCTGCCTGCGAATCAGCAAAAACCGGCTGCACAGATCCCGCTGCCACTGCCAGGGCAATGACACTTAGCTTGCTAACATTCATTACTGCGCTCCGTTGGTTATCGCATCCGCCTGCCTTCGTTGGGCGAGCGGATATTTATTGGCAGATTCAGAAGGGGTTGTTTCCTTTGCCAATACATTCGCGATGGCATTTCTTATAGATCAAGCCGTTGTTCCCACACACAACCAGTCCCGGCTTCTTCTCCCCAAGAAGCCCCCAACCCAGGTCTGGCTTGTTACTACTCTCCCTAGTAGCCCTGTTCCGGGTTGACCTGATTCGCCAAGGGTAAATCCGCATCAAGGCGTTTCAGGTTTCCAAGAATCTGTTCAGCTATCACTTCGTAGGAAGCGGATGAAGCAATGTGCGGCGTCACGCCTATCTGCGGATGGCGCCAGAATGAGTCGTCCGTGGGTAATGGTTCCTGCTCGAATACATCCAGCAAAGCGCCACGCAATTGACCGCTGTCCAGCGCGGCTAACAAGTCGTCGCGGCGCAGGTGTTCGCCGCGACCGCAGTTGATGATGACCGAGCCTTTCGTCATGGGCGCGAAGGTCTCGTTATTCAGAATGCCAACTGTCTCTGTGGTAAGAGGCAATAAACAGACCAAGATGTCCAGATCCTGCAAAAACTCATTGAATTCAGCCAATTGAAAGGTTTTTACGCCCTCAACCTGCTGCGCACGACGTGCCCAGCCGCGCGTATCGAAACCCAGCCCGGACAATTGCACCGCCACGGCGCGCCCCAGCTCGCCAAGCCCCATAACGCCCACTCGGGTTTGCTTGGCTGGTTGCTGCCCGGGCCGATGCCAGACCACGCGGGCCTGATTTTTCAGCATCTGATCAAAGCCACGGTGATAGTGCAGCACACCCCATAGAACGTACTCGATCATGCCCAGCCGATGGTCCGGATCAATGATGCGACAGACCGGAACATGCGCTGGCCTACTTGGATCCTTGAAGATCTGATCAGCACCGGCAGCAATGGAATGAATAAGACGCAGCTTGGGAAACATTCCCAGATCGCCTGGCGACGGGTTCCAACAGAGTGCAACTTCAGCGCCCTGCGCACCGGCTTCGCCCGGCCGCAGAATCGTCAGTGACGGGTCCAGCGCCAGGAGATTTTCACGAACACGTCCCAGGCCACCGCCTGTGCCAAGCAACACCAGAGGCTTCATGAGCAATACTCATCACGCTGGCTGGCAATCAGTTCCAATGCCGCTTGCCAGGCCAGTTCGGTGATGCCTTCGCTGTCGTCGGCTTCGAACTGTTGCGCGGTGTGCTCACAGATGTGCGGGTCTGGCTGTACCAACTCGACGCCACCGGCCAGCGCCTGAACCTGCGCCTGACAGGCTCGCTCCAGGAAGTAGATATTGGCGAACGCTTCGGCCGTGGAACCACCGGCGACCAACAGGCCGTGATTGCGCAGGATCATCGCGTTGTTGCTGCCCAGGTCGGCCACCAGACGCTCACGCTCTGCGACATCAACCGCAATACCTTCGTAGGTGTGATAACTCAGACGGTTGTAGAACTTCAATGCGTGCTGACTCAACGGCAGCAACCCTGCCCGCTGCGCCGACACGGCGATGCCTGCCGCGGTGTGGGTATGAATCACACAGTGCGCGTCGGGGCGCGCGGCATGAATCGCAGAATGGATAACGAAGCCCGCACGGTTGATGCGGTGGTCGGGGTAGAACTCGTCGACGACGTTACCCTCGCTATCGATCTTCACCAGCGTGCTGGCACTCATGCGCTCGAACAGGGTGCCATAGCGATTGATCAGGAAGTGTCCGCTGTCGCCCGGCAGCCGCAAGGAAATGTGCGTATCGATCAGGTCGGTCATGCGGTAGTGAGCCAGCAAACGGTAGAGCGCGGCGAGTTCGCAGCGGGCGTTGCGTTCGGTCTCGGGCATGTGCGGCGGTAGCCGATCGTGGCTGGCGGGAGCGGACATCGTGGGTTCCATCAAAAGGTCATGGCGCAATTTGTGCAGCCTTTTTAAGAGCAAAGGGCAAAGCAGTTCAATTCGCCATTGCTTATATTCATTATTTTTTTCACCAATAAAGGCTGTGCAGTGACTCAATCGACAAGCCCGGTAGCCATTCCTCGTCCGTCTTCGCGGTCGCTGGGCGAGCGGCTGGACTGGAATCTGTTGCGTACCTTTCAAGTCGTCGCGCAAGAGCTGAGCATCAGCCGCGCCGCAGCACGCCTGCACCTTTCACAGCCAGCCGTCAGCCAGGCGATCAAACGTCTTGAGGAGCAACTGGGTGCTGCGCTGATCGAACGTCGCGGGCCGCGCTTTCTGTTGACCCAGTCGGGCATTGAAACGCTGCGCGTAGCAGCGGAAGTGCAGAGCCATTTCACCCAGCTGGACGCTGCCCTCGAACGCAGCAGCGATCAGGTCGTAGGCAAAGTGCGGATGCTGACGGTGAGCGGGATTCGCTGCCCCGCCTACGATAAGTTTCTGTCGCAACTGCACCGCGACTATCCCGGCATCACCCTGGAAATCGACGTGCAATCCAGCGACGCAATCCTTAGCTCGCTGTCCCAGAAAACCGCCAGCTTCGGCCTGGCAGTCAACCGCACAGCGCCCGCCTGGCTCGGCCAGCAATGCCTGACTCAGGAGCACTACGCGTTTTATTGCAGTGACGAGCATCCTTTATACGGGCGCGACGATTTGACCCTGACCGACCTGCGTAACGAGCAGCTGATTATTTTCACCGGGGATCTGCTGGGGGGCACGCTGTCGTCGCTGGCCGAGTTTCGTGACCTGCACAAACTCACCGGACAAATCGTCGCTTCGTCCGCCAATACACAGGAAGTCTTACGTCTGGTACTGGCGGGATTTGGCATCGCATGCCTGCCGCAACACATCTGCCAGAACGAATTGGCAACCGGCCGTTTGTGGCGCTTGCCGCCTGAAGAAAGTGTGGGTTCTGTGGATATCAACTTGCTGTGGAATCTGGAGCAACGCCTGACCAAAGCCGAATCAGTATTCCTCCAACGCCTGCGCGAAACGACCACTGATCGCCAATCCGCACCTTGATGTTCCGTTCCGGTGCGCGGTAACCGGGTACTTCCGTAACATGCACCAGTAGCGCGCATTAGTTGCTGTCTTATTAGCTCTGGTTATTAGCGCTGGAACTTTCCTGCATTATTTCGAGAAAAACATCCAACAAAGGGTTGCGTGGAACCTGCTGCTTGTACAACAGTTTAACCGGTGTGGCTATGGCGAATTTCTGCCTCTTTATAGAGCGCATCTCGCCACGCGAGACATAACTTCTGGCCCAATGAACGGGCAAATAACCCAGATAACGCCCCGTCTTTATCATGATCGCCACGGCCTCAACCTGAGTGGCCACAGCTGTCACTTCGCGCTGGCTCATCAATGTCGACTTACCCGCATGAACGGCATAAGCGTGCTCGACGAACTCTGCTTCCGACAGGCACTTCTCATCGACACTTTCGTCACTCATGGCGAAAAATGGATGCCTGTTCGAACAGTAAAGCTCTGACACTTCGTCATACAGCGGGATCACTTGAAAGTCATCTTTACCGCTATACACGGGCACGATACCGGCCGCAAAACGGCCTTTGAGAATACCTTGCTCGATCTCGTCCAATGGTGCCACATTGAGCCGCACCTTTGCCTTTGGAGCCTTTATCTGCAAGGCTTTCAGGGCATCCACCAAAGGGGAGTCGGGGTCTGAAACAGTGTTATCGATGACGGCGATATTCAAATCGCCGAGCAACTCGCCACGCACATTACCGAGGCGATCACGAAAGTTATCCAGCGCCATGAACAGGTCAAGGCTGGCGTCGTAGATAATCTTGCCTTGTTCGGTCAGGCAGAACTTTTCCCGCCCTCGCGTACATAAGCGCATGCCCAGTCGAATTTCAAGATCCGATATCTGCTTACTGATTGCCGCCAGGCTGATATTCAGTTCTACCTGTGCAGCGGTAAATCCTCCCGCTTCAACCACTGCCCTAAAAACCTTGAAGAGTTTCAAGTCCATGGCGCTGGCCATTGACATCGCCGCTTCACCACTTCTTTTTGGCAGGTTTCCAGTTTCAGTAAGTTGACTTGCCATTTAAAACATTTCCCCGCGCGTTGGTTTTTTCTAGCATCCCTCTCAATTGATCAATTCAACGTTAAGTGTAAGTCCACTTATTCCTTGCTCGCCCCGCGATCTTCACATCGCAGTTCGTATCGCACAACACGCTGTTGTTCAGGGTGGAGCAATCAACGTGCCAACGGAGAATTTACATGTCTGACGCCACTGATCGCCTTTGGGGCGCACGTTTCAAGACCGGCCCTGCCGAAGCCATGGCCAACCTGTCCCGCTCGCCACGCGCCTACTTTCGCCTGACGCCGTACGACATCGCCGGTTCCAAGGCGCATGCCAACGAGCTGAACCGTGCCGGACTGCTGGATGCCGACGAAACCGCGCGCATCATCGAAGCCTTGCGCACCATCGACGTGGACTTCGCCGCGGGCAACATCGAACCGATTGCTGCCGACGAAGACGTACACACCTTCATCGAACGCCTGCTCACCGAACGCCTTGGCACGCTGGGCGGCAAACTGCGCGCAGGCCGTTCGCGTAACGACCAGTCGGCTAATGACATGCGGCTGTTCCTGCGTGATCAGGTGCGGGTCATGACCCTGGCAATTCTCGAATTGCAGAAGGCGTTGGTCTCGCAAGCCGAGCAGCACATCAACACCATCGCGCCGGGCTTTACTCACTTGCAACAAGCGCAACCGATCGTGTTCGCCCATCACCTGATGGCGCACGCTCAGGCGATTCATCGTGACATCCAGCGCCTGCAGGATTGGGACAAACGCTTCAACCTGTCGCCACTCGGCGCGGCCGCTCTGGCAGGCTCGGCCATCGCTCGCGATCCGCAGCGCTCGGCGGCAGAAATGGGCTACAGCGGCCCCTGCGAAAACTCCATCGACGCCGTCGCCAGCCGCGACCACGTCGCGGAATTCCTGTTCTGCAGCAGCATGCTCGGCATCAACATTTCGCGACTGGCCGAAGAGTTCTGCCTGTGGACTTCCCGCCAGTTCCGCTGGATCGAACTGGACGACGGTTACGCCACCGGTAGCTCGATCATGCCGCAGAAAAAAAACCCGGATATCGCCGAACTGGCCCGCGGGAAATCAGGCCGGCTGATCGGCAGCCTGACCGGCATTCTGGCCGTGCTCAAGGCTCAGCCGCTGTCTTACAACCGCGATTTGAGCGAAGACAAACACGCCATTCTCGACAGCCTGGAAACCGTGCACCTGGTGCTGCCTGCTTTCGCGGGCATGGTCCAGACCATGAAGGTGCGCGTTGACGAATTGCTGCGTCAGGCACCACTGGGCTTCACCCTCGCCACTGAAGTTGCCGACTGGCTGGCCGTGCGCGGCGTACCGTTCAAGGAAGCGCACGAGATCACCGGCAAGCTGGTGCAGCTCTGCGAAGAAAACAATATCGGCCTGGAAGAACTCAGCACCCAACAACTGGCCGCAACCGACTCACGCCTGACGCCAGAAGTGCTCGACGCACTGACGCTGGAAGCGGCACTGGCGGCGCGCAGCGGCTGGGGCGGAACGTCGCCGGTACGGGTGGCCGAGCAGATCGAGCGGTTCAAAGCGCAACTGGTCGCACAGGAAAAATGGGCACTCGACTACGCGGGTCCGCGCGGCTGATTCAACGGAGAGCATTCCATGTCAAAGCCTCAAGCTTCAGCGAGCGCCGAGCGCGCTTCACTCGCGGCCAAGTACGACATTTCGACCTACAAGGTTGTGCCACGTCGTTACTACGGTCGTTATGCCTCAGCGACACTGATCGTGGTGCTGTTGATCGGGTTGGTTCACGCCTTTATCAACGGCAACATCGAATGGAGTTTCGTGCGGCAATTTCTGACCGCCGAATCGATCATGTTCGGCCTGTTGAACACCATCATCATGTCGATCCTGGCCATGGCGCTGGGGGTGGTGCTCGGGGTGATCGTGGCGGTGATGCGCATGTCGCAGAACCCGCTGCTGCGCTATGTGGCTCAGGGTTACACCTGGCTGTTTCGCGGTACACCGCTGATCCTGCAATTGCTGCTGTGGTTCAACCTGGCGTTGATCTTCCCGACTCTGGGCATTCCCGGTCTGTTCGAATTCAAGACCGTTGAGGTGATCACACCATTTGCCGCAGCGCTGCTGGGCCTGGGCATCAATCAGGGTGCCTACACAGCCGAAGTGGTGCGTGCCGGTCTGCTGTCAGTGGACAGCGGCCAGTACGAAGCTGCCAAGTCCATCGGCATGCCGCGTCTGCAAGCATTGCGCCGGATCATCCTGCCGCAGGCCATGCGGATCATCATCCCGCCGGTCAGCAACGAGTTCATCGGCATGGTGAAAATGACCAGTCTGGCCAGCGTCATTCAGTATTCGGAGCTGCTGCACAACGCACAGAACATTTACTACGCCAACGCCCGCGTCATGGAGCTGCTGATCGTGGCCGGCATCTGGTATCTGGCGGTCGTGACCATCCTGACACTGGGTCAGAGCCGACTGGAAAAACGCTTCGCCCGCGGCGCTGGCAAACGTAACTGAGCCCCAGGAGGCGCAATCATGTTGAACATCGTCAAAGCAGTAGACGTCAACAAGTTCTTCGGCGACTTCCAGGCGCTCAAGAACGTGAATCTGGAAATCCCTCACGGCGAAGTGCTGTGCATTATCGGCCCGTCAGGCTCCGGCAAAAGCACCCTGCTGCGTTGCATCAACCAGCTGGAGAAAGTCGACAGCGGCGGGCTGTGGGTCGATGAAGAAATCCTCGGCTACCGCACCGACGGCCATAAGCTGGTGGAGCTGAGCGACGTACAGATCGCAAAGCAACGGCTCAAGACCGGCATGGTGTTTCAGCGCTTCAACCTGTTCGCGCACATGACCGTGCTGGAAAACATCATCGAAGGGCCGTCGCAGGTGCTGCGTCAACCCGTTGAAGATTGCCGGGAACTGGCCATGGAACTGCTCAAGCGCGTAGGCCTGGAAGCCAAGGCCAATGCTTATCCCATCGAGCTTTCAGGTGGTCAGCAACAACGTGTTGCCATCGCTCGGGCCTTGGCCATGCGTCCCAAGCTGATGCTGTTCGATGAGCCGACGTCGGCCCTCGATCCCGAGCTGGTCGGCGAAGTGCTGTCGGTCATGCGTGACCTGGCCAAGAGCGGCATGACCATGATTGTGGTCACTCACGAACTGGGGTTCGCCCGGGAAGTGGCCAACCGCGTGGTGTTCATGGATGCGGGGCAAATCATAGAGACGGGGGCACCCGAAGACGTGCTGATGAACCCGCGCAACCCACGCACCCAGGATTTTATTGCTGCCGTTTTGAACTGAACTCAAACCCTTGCTGAGGATGTCCGATTTGAAAACTTTCGCGCTTACCGCTACCGCCGTACTGTCCGCCCTGATTTCGGTTTCGAGCTGGGCAGCCGACACTCACGTGTTGCCAAAATCCATCAAGGACAAGGGCTACATTACCGCCGGTATCGCTCCGAACTATCCGCCGATGGACTTCAAGGATCCTGCAACCGGCAAACTGACCGGCGTCGATTACGACCTGGGCACCGAGATCGCCAAGCGTCTGGGTGTCGAGATCAAGTGGCAGGAAACCGCTTTCGAACAAATGGTCAGCGGTCTGGCCACCAACCGTATCGACATCGTGCTGTCGGGCATGACCGACACGCCTGAGCGCCAGCAGACTGTAGACTTCGTTGACTACTTCAGCACCGGCCCGCAGTTCTACACCCTCGAATCCCAGAAGGATTTGAAGACCACCGCTGATATGTGCGGCAAGAAAATCGGCACCAGCCGTCGCACCACGTTCCCGGTGGAAATCGCCAAGTGGAGCGAAGTGAACTGCGTGGCCATCGGCAAACCGGCCATCACTGTCGTCGGCACCGAAGGCAGCGCCGATGCCCGTGCGCAACTACGCCAGTCGCGACTGGACGCCGCCGTGCAAGGCAGCGAAACCCTGCCGTACATTCAGGGCCAGGAGCCAGGCGTGTTCAAGGTCATCGGTGAGCCATTGTCGCGTCAGTTGACCGGCCTGGGCGTTGCCAAGCACAACGCCGAGTTGAGCACCGCGATCATCGCCACCCTCAACGACATGATCAAAGACGGTACTTACGAGCAGATCCTCGGCAAGTGGCAGCTCAAGAATGGCGCACTCGAACAAGCTGTCTTGAACGGCGCCAAGTAAGCGCCATTGCACTCGCCCAGGGACCGGGCGGGTGATATTCACACAGGCGGAGACTCCCCATGTTTGCCTCTAACGATCTGCGCTGGCCAAACAACGCCCGCGCCAGCGTCGCCCTGGCCTTCGATCTGGATGGCCCGACCGGTGCAGCCATGCTCGACGGCTCGATCTGGCAGAAACCGGAATACTTCACCTTCGGCAGCTACGGCCCCTATCGCGCATTGCCACGTCTGCTGGACATGCTCAAAGCCCACGCGACACCGGCGACTTTTTTCGTCCCGTCCTGGGTCGTGGAGAACTGGCCCAGACAATGCCAGGCAATCATCGAACACGGCCACGAAGTGGCTTATCACGGTTATCGTCATGAATCGTTTTTCGCCCTGGACCTGCAAGCCCAGCGCGACGTCATGAAGATCAGCGCCGACATTTTCAAGCGCTATCTGGGCATCACTGCCACAGGTTTCCGCACGCCTTCAGGCGATTGGCACAAAGAAACACCCGCCTTGCTCATGGATTGCGGTGTGACCTACTCCAGCAGCATGCGCGGCGATGACCGCCCGTACTTCATCGAAGTGCCCGGCCAGCCAAACGGACTGGTGGAAATCCCCGGCCGCTGGGAACTGGATGACTACGCCTCGCTGGCCTACACCCGTGCGCCGAATTACCCGGCCGGGCTCGACCGCATCGCCAGTTACGACCAGACGCTGGACAATTGGTGTCGCGAGTTCGACGGCACCTATCGCGAAGGTCTGTGCATGACCACGCTGTTCCATCCCAAGATCAGCGGCAAGCCGGGGCGCATCGGTATTCTTGAGAGATTTCTGGAGCACATGCACGGCCACCCGGACGTCTGGTTTGCGACCTGCGACGACGTCGCCAACTTCTGGCTCAAGGAGCATCGGCATGACTGAATCCAGATCCGTCTGGCCCGCGCCTTATCGTTGCGCAGTGGTCATCACATTTGATTACAACGACATTCACGGCATCCTGACTCAGGTTCCAGCGATTGCCGGGCGCGATAAGAGCCTGTCGGTCTGGCGCTACGGCACGACACGCGGTGTGCAGCGGGTACTGCAGATTCTTGCGGATCAGAACCTGCCATCGACCTGGTGCATCCCCGGTATCGTCGCCGAGGAGAACCCACAAGTGATTCAGGCCATTCATGCAGCAGGCCACGAAATCGCCTGTGCGGGCTATCGCCATGAAGATTTTTCACAACTCGATCTTGCCGGGCAACACGCGTCTCTGAAGCAAGGCTGCCAGGTGATTGCCGAGATGACAGGTCAGCGTCCCAGCGGCTTTCGTGCGCCCGCAGGCAGTTATGCGCCGGGCTTCGTTGATGCAATGCGTGCGGAAGGTATCGCATGGTCCTCATCGTGGTCTGGCGATGACCTGCCTTATTTGCATCCAGCGACGCAGATTGATTCGGCACCTTTGGTTGAGCTGCCACTGCATTGCGAACTGGAGGACGAGCCGTACTTCGCCTTCAACCTGGCGCCTGCGGTGCCGGTCAGCCAGGCGCGCATTGGTTCCAGCGCCGAGGTGTTGAAAAACTGGCAGCACGACTTTAATGGCTTCCATCGTTTCGGCCTGTGCTACGTGTTGCGACTGCATCCCGAAACCCTCGGCAACGTCGGCCGAAGTGGTTTGTTGCTAGAGCTGCTGAGCTGGCTCAAGGCGCAGCCGGATGTGTGGTTTGCCACCGCTGAGGAAGTTGCGGATTGGTGGAGTGGCAATCACAGCAAGGTGCCTGAGGATCACCCGGCGGCAGTGTTTGAGCGGCACAACAAAGTCCAGAACGCCTGAGATTTACATCGGCATATATCGAACCTGTAGGAGTGAGCTTGCTCGCGATAGCGTCAATTCAGGCGATAAATTCGCCGACCAAAAAACCGAATCGCGAGCAAGCTCACTCCTACAGTCCCAGTGTTTGCTTCGCGACAGCGCGGTGTCATGGCACCCGAGCCTACCCAAATCGCGGTAACGTCCAATTTATGAGCTTCTCTTTATGACCAACGCCGTTGAAACCCTCAGCCAGTTCATCTGCCGCACCTCATTCGATGAGCTGCCCGAATCGCTGGTCGTCAAAGCCAAGCAGCATCTGCTAGACACTCTGGGGGCAGCGTTGGCCGGGTCGCAAGCTCCGCTGACCCAGAATGCGTTGCGCGCGATGAATGCCAGCGAAGCAGAAGGCGCATCGGTGATCTGGGGTGCCGACTATGGGTTGTCAGCGCGAAACGCAGCGCTGATCAATGGCATCGCCGCCCACGCGCTAGAGCTGGATGACGCCGGTGGCTGCGATCACTCCGGCGCGGTCGTCGTCCCGGCCATGCTCGCGGTATTGCCCTTGTGCGAGCCAATGCCCGATGGCCAGGAACTGCTCACGGCCATGGTGCTCGGTTACGACGTGGCGCGCCGGGTGCTGGAGGCCTGTGGCGGGTACTCACCACACAACGAAGCAGGCTGGCATTCCACCGGCACCTGCGGAGTATTTGGCGCGGCTGCTGCCTGTGCTCGATTGCTCAAACTTGATGAACAGCAGACGGGCTCGGCACTAGGTCTGGCGGCCAGCATGAGTGGCGGCTTGTGGGCGTTCATCCACGACGGCGCCGACAGCAAAAAGCTCCATGCCGGACGCCCCGCCGAAGGTGGTGTGCTGGCTGCGTTGCTGGCGCGTGAAGGCATTACCGGGCCGACACAGGTGTTCGACGACGTATGGGGCGGATTTCTGCGCACACTCGCTCGGGACACGGCCCAGCCTCAGGCGCTGACCGATGATCTGGGCGTGGTCTGGAAACTGGCGCGTTGCTCGATCAAACCCTATGCGGCGTGCCGTGGTACTCACTCGGCCATCGATGCCATCGGCCAACTGTTGAACGAAATGCAGATCAACGCCGATCACGTCGCGTCCATTCAGGTCAACGCCAGTGCCTTTCTGGTGGACATGTGCGCGGGCATCGACACGCAGACCCTGGCCGCTGCGCAAATGAGCTTGCCCTATGCCCTCGCAGTGCGCTGCTTGCTGGGTCACGCGGGACTGGATGCGTACGAAGAGATAAAGCGCACGTCACCTGCCGTGCTGGGCTTCATGCAGAAGATACAGATGCAGGTCGATGAGTCCCTCGCACCGCTGGATGAACCGCATGTCACCCTTGTCAGCGAAGATGGACGCAGCGCCACCTTGCAAATCAAAACCCCATTGGGCGGCCCGCTGAACCCGATCGGCGACGGCGAACTCTGGTCGAAATACAGCTCGCTGGCCAACCGCGCCCTGCCCGCCATGCAGGCCGAACATCTGGGAGAACTGTGTATGAACCTGCAGCACATCACTGATCTGCAGGAGATGCTGGACCTGTTGCGCAGCCCCTAAGCGCAAAGGCTAAGCCCAAAAATGTGACGCTGAAATGCAATCCAATGTGGGAGCAGAGCTTGCTCGCGATAACGCTGGACGCGGTTCACTTTAGATCGCATCCAGCCTTATCGCGAGCAAGCTCTGCTCCTATCAAACAAACTACAACTATTTGATTTGGAGTACTTTTTCATCTGTAGGAGCGCGCTTGCCCGCGATCGCGTCAGCACAGGCAATATATTCATCGACTGACAGACCGAATCGCGGGCAAGCGCGCTCCTACAGGGTCCGTGTTTGCTGCGCGACAGCGTGGTGTCAGGGACACCGGGGCGACTCCCACAAGATATTGTAGCCAGACATAGAATCTCCTACACAAGTCCGGCATCAGCTTCAGATTTTCTTGCGATACCCCTCAACAATCGCCGAGAAGTCCTTGCCGCCCTCGCCGCGCAGGCTCATCGCCTGATAAAGCTGCTGCGCCACTGCGCCAAGGATCACCGGTTGATGGGCGACGCGTGCCGCTTCGGTTGCCAGGCCCAGATCCTTGAGCATCAGCTCCGCACCAAAGCCGCCTGTATAACCTCGGGAAGCAGGCGCGGTGTCGACGATGCCTGGCCATGGGTTGTACATCTCTGAACTCCAGCAGCGACCTGTCGAGGTGTTGATGATTTTCGCCAACACTTCGGTGTCGATGCCCAGCGAATCGCCCAATGCCATGGCTTCAGCAACGCCGATCATGGTGATGCCCAGCAGCATGTTGTTGCAGATTTTGGCGATCTGCCCGGTGCCGATGTCACCGCAGTGGACGATGTTCTTGCCCATCTGTGTCAGCACCGGCTTGAGCGTTTCGAAATGCTCGTGGCTGGCTCCGACCATGAAGGTCAATGTGCCCGCCTGCGCGCCTCCGGTACCGCCCGATACCGGCGCATCACCGAGGCTGACGCCCTGCTTCGCCGCGATAGCCGCAACGTCGCGAATGGTCTGCGGATCAATGGTGCTGCAGTCCACAGCCGGTACACCGGGACCGATGCCTGCGAGCACGCCGTCTTCGTTCAGGTACACGCTGCGCACATGGGCCGCGGCGGGCAGCATGGTAATGACCAGCTCAGCGCCCTGAGCGGCATGTTTCGGCGATTCGCTGATGCGCCCGCCCAATGCAGCCAGCTCATTGAGGATGGTGGTGTTAAGGTCGAACAGATGCAGATGATGCCCGGCCTTGAGCAGATTACGGGCCATGGGCGCGCCCATGTTACCCAGGCCGATGAATGCGATTTTCATTGTTGTTCTCCTGATTCCGAAATCACCCGGATCTCATGTGGGAGCGGTGCTTGCCCGCGATAAGGGCGACGCGGTTTAAAAGGGAATTGCGGTGCCCTTATCGTCGGAATGCCGCCCAGACCAAGCTCAGCTCCCACAGAGTTGTCCTTCTACTTCAGGTTTATGGTGGTATTCACCCCGTCGTTCACACTGTCATCGTCAAACCAGCGACTGGTGACAGTCTTGGTCTGAGTGTAGAACTGCACCACCTGTTTGCCGTAAGGGCCGAGGTCGCCGAGTTTGGAACCGCGTGAACCGGTGAAACTGAAGAACGGCACGGGCACCGGAATCGGGATGTTGATCCCCACCTGCCCAACGTCGATCTCACTCTGAAACTTGCGCGCCGCCGCGCCGCTCTGGGTGAACAGGCCGGTGCCATTGCCAAAGGGGTTGGCGTTGACCAGCGCGATGGCCTGATCCAGCGTGTCGACCTCCAGCACCACCAGCACCGGACCGAAGATTTCCTGGGTGTAGATCTGCATCTCAGTAGTGACACCAGAGAACAGCGTCGGCCCGACAAAGTTACCGTCCTCAAAACCCGGCACCTTAATGTCGCGGCCGTCCAGTTCGAGCTTCGCCCCTTCGCGCACGCCACTTTCGATCAGGTCCAGAATCCGCTGTTTGGCGCGCCTGGAAATCACCGGCCCAACATCGGTGCCCGCCTCGCTACCGGCGTTAACCTTGAGTTGCTGCGCCAGGGCTTTGAGGTCCGGCAGCCATTGCTTCGCCGCGCCGACCAATACCACCACCGAAGTGGCCATACAGCGTTGACCGGCAGCACCGAACCCGGCACCGACCAAGGCATTCAGCGTTTGTTGACGATTGGCGTCGGGCAGCACCACCGCGTGGTTCTTGGCACCCATCATCGACTGCACGCGCTTGCCGTGTTGACCGGCCAGGTTGTAGACATGCGTACCGACTGCAGTAGAACCCACAAAGGAAACGGCTTTGATGTCCTTGTGGGTGCAAATGGCATCCACCACCTCCTTACCGCCATGCACCACGTTGAGAACGCCCGGCGGAACACCCGCCTCCACTGCCAGTTCAACCAGTAGCATCGTCGACATCGGGTCCTGCTCGGAGGGCTTGAGCACGAAGGTGTTACCGCAGGCGATGGCCATCGGGAACATCCACAACGGGATCATTGCCGGGAAGTTGAACGGTGTGATGCCAGCGCAGACGCCCAAGGGCTGGCGCAAGGTGTAGGTGTCAACACCGCCTGCGACGTTCTCGGAGAACTCGCCCATTTGCAGGCTGCCGATGGAGCAGGCGTGTTCAACCACTTCCAGGCCGCGAAAGATATCGCCCTCCGCATCGGCGATGGTCTTGCCCTGTTCGGCGCTGAGCACTGCCGCAATGCGCGACGAGTGTTCACGAATCAACGCCTGCAACTTGAGCATGATGCGCATCCGCGCACCAATCGGCGTATGACGCCAGGTCTGAAAAGCCTTCTGCGCGGCAGCCACGGCGGCATCCACTTCGCCGGTCGTGGCAAACGGCACTTGAGCCAGCACGTGCTGGGTCGCCGGGTTGATGATGTCGTGCCATTCGGTGCTTTGCGATTCAACCCACTCGCCATTGATCAGCAGCTTGACTCGATCCACGGTGTTGTCCTTGTTGTTCGGGGAAGCGTTCATGAAAATCTCCTAATCAAACAGTTATTCAGGACTCGCTCAGGACACCCTGTGTCGAGGCGGGTCGCGCTTCATCAGCGCGGTGCAGACCAGCGCCACAACGCCCATGCCCACCAGATAAACGATCACGTAATGCGGGCTGCCATCGGCATAGGCCAGTAGCTTGGTGGCGATCATCGGTGCGAATCCGCCGCCCAATACACCCGCCAGTTGCACCGATACCGAAATGCCGCTGTAGCGAATTTCTGCCGGGAACTGTCGGGCGAACAGCAATGATTCAGGGGCATAAAGAATCGGGAACACCACACCCACCGCCAGCACCATCGCCCACCAGACCAACAGCGGTTCGCGGGTGCCGAGCATCGCGAAGAACGGATAGGCAAACGCGCACAGCAGCAATAAACCTGCGAAGTACAACCGGCGCTGGCCGACCTTGTCCGAGAGGTAGCCGCAAAACGGCATGGTGATCAGTGACAGCGCTGCACCCGCAGTAATCGCGTTGAGGACGTCGGCACGAGGGATCTGCAACTGATTGGCGGCATACGCCAGGGCGAAGGTCACTGACATGTAGAACCAGGCATTCTCGGCAGTCCGTGCGCCGATGATCGTCAGGGTTTCCCGCGGGTGTTCACGCAGCACCTTGAGCAGCGGCACCTTGACTGCAATTTTGTCTTTCTTGAGCTTTTCGAAGTCCGGCGACTCCGGCACTTTCAGACGGATCAGCCATCCCACGCCCAGCAGCACGATGCTGGCAATGAACGGCAGCCGCCAGCCCCAACTGAGCATGTCTTCTTCGGGCAATTTGGCGACCATGCCCATGGCCAGCGTTGCCAATACAAGGCCTGCACCAACACCGGTTTGCGGCAAACTGCCGTAGAAGCCTTTTTTGCCTTCAGGCGCATGTTCGACGGCCATCAACACCGCACCGCCCCACTCGCCTCCCACCGCCATGCCTTGCAGAAAGCGCATGACCACCAAAATCAGCGCCGCCCAATAGCCGATCTGTTCATAGGTGGGGATCAGGCCGATGATGATCGTCGGAATACCCATCATCATCAGGGTCATCAGCAGCATGGATTTGCGCCCGATGCGGTCGCCGAAATGCCCGAATATGATCCCGCCCAGTGGCCGCCCGAGAAAGCCCACAGCGTAGGTGGCAAATGCCGCCAAAACGCCGCTGATCGGGTCCAGTGCAGGGAAAAAGATTTTGTTGAAGATCAGCGCGGCAGCCGTGCCGTACAAGAAAAAGTCGTACCACTCGATGGTCGTGCCCGCCATGCTCGCGGCACCGGCAAGGCGATAGGATCTGGCTTTTTTCGCGGGCCCGGCATCGAGTGCGCCAGCGTCTGCCGTGAGTGCGTCCTTCATAAACTCCTCCGCTTATTTATTGTTGTGCAGGGTGTTATGTCGTGGGGGTGTTGCCTGGGGTTGCAGGGTGACGCTCTAGGGCAATTCAATCCTCGTGTTTCGAAATCCATTCCCTGTAGAAGCTGCCGAAGGCTGCGAGACGTAAAGCCTGACACAACGCCATCGCAGCCTTCGGCAGCTCCTACAGATTCATTCCAACAGGCTCTGTGTTTACCGGCTGCATCGGAGTATAGATGTGCAAACTTCTAACAAGAACGCACATAAAAGCAGGACCAACATGCAAAAAAACATCACCTCCCTGAGCAGTCTGAACTGGGATGACCTGAAGTTTTTCCTTGAGGTGGCCCGTACCCGCAAGGCAAGCAGTGCTGCCAAACGCCTCGCTGTGGATTACACAACGGTGTCGCGGCGCATTACGTCGCTGGAAAATTCGCTGGGCACGCTGCTGTTCGAAAAGTCTCGAGGTAACGGTTTCGTACTGACCGCCGAGGGCCAGCGACTGCTGGGCTACGCGGAGTCCATTGAAAGTACGTTGCATTTGGCCTGCGAGCAGGTTTCGGGCTCAGGCCTGGCGTTATCCGGGCATATCCGCATCGGTTGTACCGAGGGTTTCGGCAGTTTTTTCATCACGCCACAACTCAGCCATTTCCTGGATGACTACCCCGACATCTCGGTGGATATCCTGCCGCTGCCGCACTTCATCAGCCTGTCCAAACGCGAAGCCGATATCGTCATTGCCCTGGAGCGACCGGAGCATGGGCCTTATGTGTGCTGCAAATTGTGCGATTACAACCTGCGCCTGTACGCGACTCAGGAATACCTGGACAGCCACACACCGCTCAACAGCACGGCGGATCTGGCCGAGCATACTTTCATCAGTTACGTAGACGATCTGGCCTTCAGCTCGGAGCTGCTTTACCTCAGCAACCTGCTCCCGGGTGCACAGGCGCAATTACGCAGTACCAGCGTCATCGCCCAATACCTCGCTGCGCTGCAAGGCCGTGCAGTGGCGATTTTGCCGTGTTTTCTTGCCGCTCAGGATTCGCGGTTGATACCGGTACTGGCCGAGGAAGTGAACATCACCCGGCACTTCTGGATGTACTGCCGGGAGGACTTGAGGAAGCTGAAACGGATTACAGTGCTGTGGGATTACATTCGGGAGGTGACGGAGTTGAATCAGGGGTTGCTGCTGGGGCGGTCGCGGGAAGTGATGTTTGCAGAATAGTCATGCCCACCGAATACCCGTAGGAGCTGCCGAAGGCTGCGAAGCATTTACTCCTGACACGCCGCCATCGCAGCCTTCGGCAGCTCCTACAGAGGCTTTTGAATCAGGAACTAGGCCGCAGAAACCTGCTCATGCTCGAACCACCCTCCAATCTCCTCCAGCGGTATCGGTCGCGAAAACAGGTAGCCCTGTGCGGACATGCAACCAAGGCTCCTCAGTGCGCCAAGTTCTGCTGCCGTTTCAACTCCTTCGACGATGCATTCAAGCTGCATGTCCTGGCACAACGCGACCAGGGATTTGACGATTTTGAAGCTCGCAGGGTTGAGGTGGATGTCGGTCACAAACGTACGGTCAACTTTGAGCTTGGTCAGTGACAGCGCATGAATCTGGCTCAGGCTTGAGTACCCGGTGCCGAAGTCATCCAGGGAAATACCACAGCCCAGACTGCGGAACAGCCCGATGGCGCGCTGCGTCTGGGCAAGGTCCTGAATAACGGCGGTCTCGGTGATTTCCAGATCCAGACATGACGGATCGAACGCACTGTCTTTGATGGCCTGGACAATGACCTGAGCAGCTTCTTCCGACCCGCAATCATGGGCGGAAAGGTTGAACGAAAGGCGAATACCGGCAGGCCAGGACGATGCCGCCTCCAGCGCCTTGCTCAACAGTGGCACGGTCAAGCGGTTAACCATGCCGATACGTTCGGCGATGGGAATGAACTCACTGGGCGGCACATTCCCCAACTCAGGACTCCGCCAACGAGCCAGTGCCTCGAACGCGACGGTTCGCTGGCTATGAATATCGACGATGGGCTGGAACACCACGTGAAACTCTTCATTCAGGTTCGCCCTGCGCAGCGCTTGTTCGGTCAAACCCTGCTGACTCAGTTGCTGACGATGTACACCGGAGAACATGCACACCGTGCCCGGTCGGTTGCGCTTGCTTTGGTAAAGCGCGTAGTCAGCGTATTCGTAAACTTCGGTTTCGCTGACGGCCAGGTCGGGAAAGGTCGCGATGCCCATTGAAGCGCTGATCTGGATCGGAATATCCACCAACAGAAAAGGCTCACGCATCCGTGCACAGATCAGCTCACCGAAAGCGCGCAACTGCTCGTCGCTTTTGGCATCGGTCATGATCAACGCAAATTCGTCTCCGCCCAGTCGAGCCAGATGCACGCCATCGTTCAATAAACCCGTCAAACGCTGGCCCACTTGATACAGCAGCTTGTCGCCAATGCTGTGGCCGTAGAGATCATTGACCGGTTTGAAGCCGTCCAGGTCGATCAAGCCGACCGCCAGGCGCGCATCCTGTACCCGAGCTTCTTCAAGCAAGATGTCGAGCAAAGAAAAAAACTGTCGACGATTGGCCAGGCCGGTCAGGCTGTCCATATTGGCAAGGCGGCGGTTCTCGTTACTGAGCCTTTCAGTGCTGGCCTGCATGTTGACCAGTCGCTTGAAGTCGCCGTACTGGGCCTTGAGGATCACGAGCATCGCGATGGAAACCAGCACGACATCAATCGCGGTCGCAATAAATGTGATGTTGTTGGTCGAGGCGAAGAACACCACGAACGCCGTATTGACCACGACCGTGGTTGCCAGCGCCGCAGGAAGCAAATGCATCATGCAGAAGATGCAGGCGATAACCGTAATCGCCATGAAGAAGGCGACATGAGCCTGACCGTAGCTGTCGCCATAAGGAAACAGCGCCAGCGACCAGGCTGTAAAGCCCGCAGCAACGAGTGGCGCGAGGCGATTCGTGCGTTTCAGGGCGGTCAGCATCTGTGCCGGGCTGGCAGTGCGTGTGCGCGTACGCCACCACTCCACGGCACGGATAACACCGAACACTGTCATAACCAGCGGGCAATAAACCGCCAGCCAGGCCGGGGCAGCTGAGTAATGAGTACCCGCCAGCACCAGCGTATTGACCAGCAGGATGAAGTACATCATCGGCAGTTGCCGGGACAACGCGATGTATTGGGCTTTGACCAATCCAGGGTTGTCTTGAGGCACAGACATGAGCGCTCGCAAATTGGCGAACAAGGATTTATTCATCAGGCGTGGCTCTGAAAGTTCAACCAGTTATAACCGACCAGATATCCCTTCCAGTTTTGGTCAAGTACATCGATAGACCGTGCACTTATCTATTCGTGTCGGCAGCGCGAGCGGTTTGTGCACGTCTTCCGATGAATGGTGGCATTTTGACTGTAGACCATGATTTTCAAATCAGCACAGACTCAGCCAACCAGGCTTCAAACTCTTCCAGCGGCATCGGTCGGCTAATCAGATAGCCTTGCCCGGTGTCACACCCTGCCTCGCTCAGGAACGCCAGTTGCTCGACGGTTTCGATACCTTCGGCGGTGACGGTGTAGCCCAGCGCATGCCCCAGCTCTATGACGGCCTGAGTGATGGCGACGTAGGCTTTGTCATGAGGCAGACCGGAAATGAACGTGCGGTCTATTTTCAGGTTGTCGATAGGCAAATCTTTCAGGTAAGCCAGAGAGGAATAACCGGTACCAAAATCATCAATGGCTACGCTCAGGCCCATGTTGCGCAGTTGACTCAGCACCGTGTGCGCCAGCTCCTGACGATTCATGATCAGGCTTTCGGTGACCTCTACCTCCAGCGCCCGGGCGGGCAAGTCATAGCGCGCCAGGGCCAGCCGTACGTCCTCGACAAAATCGCTGCGTTCTATTTGCATGACGGCCACGTTGATTGCCACGTGCTGGTTGTACTGCCCGGAGTCGAGCCAGAGCCTCGACTGCCTGCACACCTGGTCGAGCACCCATTGGCCGATCGAGACGATCAACCCTGTGCGCTCAGCCAGCGAGATGAAATCGGCAGGCGACACCAGACCCAGCGTCGGGCTGCGCCAGCGAATCAATGCCTCTGCGCCTTCGACCTTGCCAGTTCTCAGATCGCGCTTGGGCTGGTACCAGACTTCAAATTCATTGCGCTCAAGCGCCTGACGTATCGCTGCCTCCAGCGCCACCCGCGCCTGAATCAGGGTGGTCATATGCGGCTGGTAGAAACAGAAATCGTCACGACCGGCCTCTTTGGCGGCGTACATTGCCGTATCGGCCTGGGTCAGAAGCGCCTGGGCCGTGGTGCCGTTTTCCGGATACATCGTGACGCCGATACTGGCAGTCACTAACGCGGCGGTCCCGTCCAGATCGAATGGCTTGTGCAGCGACTGCAGGATCCTGCCCACCACCGGTACCACGTCCGCCTCGCACTCAAGCCCGTCAAGGATAAAGCCGAACTCGTCGCCACCCAGTCGAGCGACAACATCCCCAAACCTTGCTGCGTCGACGAAGCGGTGGGTGGCCTGCTGCAACAACAGATCGCCCATCGGGTGGCCCAGGCTGTCGTTGACCATCTTGAAGCCATCCAGATCCAGCATCAGCACGGCCATGCAGTTGTTCTGACGTTTGGCCTGCTCGATGCCCTGGATCAGTTGCGTGTGAAACAACACACGGTTAGGCAAGCCGGTCACCGAGTCGAAGTGAGCCAGCCGCTCAAGCCCGCGTTCGGCTTCTCTACGAACCGTAACGTCTCGCACGATCGCGTAAGTCACCAGCTCTTGCGCCAGTTGCATGGTGCACAGCGTCACCTCGGTTGGAAACACGCTGCCATCCACACGTTTGTGATCCCACTCGAAACGCAGCGAGCCCTCACGTTCTACTTCGACTCGAAGCGCTGCGGCTTTGACTACCGAGGACTGCCCGTCAGGCTGGAACTGTGGAGAGATGTCGGCCACGGTGACACTGGGGAACGAGTCACCCTCGAACCCCAAGGCCTTCATTGCGGCAGTGTTACCCAGATTGATCCGCCCATCCTGGCCCCTGATCCAGATGGGGTCCGGTGAACGCTCGAACAACATGCGGAAGCGATCTTCACTTTGTATCAGCGAAGAGGTCACAACTTCCCGCTCGGTAATCTCTTTACACAGCTCGGCGTTTCGCCGCTGAATAAGTCGGTGATTCAGACTGGCCTGCAGAATGAAGAGACTCAACAGTATGGACGTCGAAATTGCCAGGAGGAAAAGCGAGGAGTCAAGGATTGAACGTTCTACCCAACCGTTTTTGGGCAGGGCCGCCAACTGCCAGCGGCCACCGGGGATACTGACGTCGACCATGATCGGATCGCTGTCGAACAAAGCTGGATCACCATAAATCAACTGACCTGCAGCACCGAGGCCATCGTGGCCGCGCAACGCGATTTGCAGCCCTTCCTCCTCTTCAAGTCCGGCTGCCTTCAGCAAGGCGTCAGTACTGGTGACTACGGAAATAACGCCCCAGTAAGCCTCATGCTCCCGATGTGCAGAGAGGAAAACAGGACGGCGATAGATCAATTCCCTGCCCCCCTGATACAGCGTCAAGGGCCCGGCCAGCAACGCGGCCCCGGTCACGCGGGCTTTTTCTATCAGTGGGTACTGGTTGAGCAGGCGTCGATAGTCCAGGCCGATGATGCCTTCATTGCCTGCCAGGGGGTACGTATCCAGAATCACTTCATCGGGCGCGATGACGATGTTGCGAATGTAAGGCACAGCGTCAATAGCGCTGTGTGCCATACGCCTGAAATGCTGAGGCGAGATACTCCCGTCAATACTGATGAGTTGAGCAATGCCTTCGGTGCCGCTGAACGCAAATCGCACACGCTCCGCCAGTTGCGTGCCGAGACTGCTGAGTTGAAGGGCCAGGCCAGCCCGATCATTGTCGCGGTGACGTGCGTTATCCAGTGCCCCCAGGCCATAGGACAGAAATGCGCCGATGAGCAGCACCCCGAGAGGTAAAAAGAAGGTGCTATACGAGCCCTTGTCACGGCTCGCTGGTGCCTGGGCTTTACTCACATGCTGCCATCCGGTTGGGTAATTCAAAGAACATTGATACCCGATGCACTATCCGAGCTCGCGCAAGACAGTGGCTGATAGCTCAAGGGCAATGTATCCGTATGAGTGCATATCGTCATCGACCAGAATGACAGATCCTTTAGAGACATTTTCAACTATCAATTTGGACGATGATGGGTAGTAATCGCATTGACTTCTTAATAAATACCAGCGGCGTAGCATTGCCTCCATACCGAGTTAACAACTAACCGATCTGGAGCAACTACCATGAAAACTTCAAACGTGATTTTTGGCTTTACCTTCTCCCTGCTGGCTGCAAGTGCTTTCGCCCTTCCAGCCATAAATGTACAAAACCAGTTGAACGCCCCGATAGTTGCTGAAGGCGGTTCGGATCATGTAGGTGCAAACCGTGTAGCCGCTGACGGTGCTGACCGCGTCGGTGCAAATCGCGTCGCTGCTGATGGTGCTGACCATGTCGGTGCAAACCGTGTCGCTGCTGATGGTGCTGACCATGTCGGTGCAAACCGTGTCGCTGCTGACGGTGCTGACCATGTCGGTGCAAATCGCGTCGCCGCTGACGGTGCTGACCGCGTAGGTGCAAACCGTGTAGCTGCTGATGGTGCTGACCACGTAGGTGCAAATCGTGTAGCCGCTGATGGTGCTGACCACGTCGGTGCAAATCGCGTCGCTGCTGATGGTGCTGACCGCGTAGGTGCAAACCGTGTAGCTGCTGATGGTGCTGACCGCGTAGGTGCAAACCGTGTAGCCGCTGATGGTGCTGACCGCGTAGGTGCAAACCGTGTAGCCGCTGATGGTGCTGACCATGTCGGTGCAAACCGTGTAGCTGCTGATGGTGCTGATCGCGTAGGTGCAAATCGCCTAAGCTGATTTCTGATCTGCTTTTCTACAGCCCGGCTTAGTGCCGGGCTTAATTTTGTCCGTAATAAAGTTGTTTCACTCAGCACATATATACAAAGTTATAATCACCCAGTTATTAAGCGCGATAATTGGATCCAATTATCATTAGCCATTCTCCTCGACAAGTATGACGTCCGATCACAAACCGGCACACTAAAAAGCCTGATCAAACAACTGCTTGAAACTTTGTCCTGCTTTTTGACAGTCGGCCATTAAGGTTCGAAAGTCAGTGCCGATAGGGTGTTGTACAGATGCCCTCGCTGCCTTAAAAAAATAATGCTCCGGCTGTGATTGATCTTCAAAGCAAAAAATTCGTGGAGAAACACAATGAACAGCTGGTTTGCCAACATCAGCGTCAACATGAAGCTCGCCCTTGGTTTTGGGCTGGTGCTTGTTTTTACTGCCATCCTCGCTCTGACTGGCTGGAACAGCCTGAGCAAACTCATCGACCGTAGTAACTGGATGAGTGACATCACCGAACTCAATGCCCAATTGACCAAATTGCGGGTCGCACGCCTGCAATACATGGTTGCCGACGGCGACGACACCGTAGCCCAGAGCGTTCAGGTCGCTTTGGACGGTTTCAAGGCACAGCAGGAAAAACTGCTGAAAAGCTTCAAGAGCCCGGAAAACATTGCGCTATTGAAGCAACTGAGCACTGTAATCGCCGAATATGAAAAAGGCCTCGCTGACATGCGCTCTGGCTACAAGGCCAGCAACAGCGCGCGCGATTCAATGGGCGGCCATGCAGACAAAGGCACCGCGCTGATTGATCAGCTTTACGCAGACGTACTGAGCCTCGGCGCAGAAGACGAGCGCCGCTTCGAGCAGTATCAAGCCATCAGCAAGGTCAAACAGGACCTGATGCTGGCGCGTTACGCGACGCGTGGTTACACCGGCAGCACCACGCCGGAGAACGAGCAGAAAGCATTAAGCGAAATCGAGAACGCGATCAAAGGCCTGCAGGCTACACAGTCGACGTTCAGCGGCGTACAAGCTGAACGCCTCAAACAGCTGGAAGCCGAACTGGGTGAGTACCGCAATTCATTGATGGCCTTCAAGACCACCATTGGCAACCTCGCTGTATTGCGCAAGAACATGACGACCCAGGGCGCGACCATCGTCAAGCTCAGCGATGACATGTACAAAATCCAGCTGGACCGCCGTGACATCGAGAGCGCCGACGCCCGCAATATGCAGCTGATCTGCACCTTGCTTGCACTGGTGCTGGGTGTATTGGCAGCAATTATCATCACCCGTCAGATTACTCGTCCGCTGAGAGACACCCTGGAAGTTGTAGAGCGCATTGGTTCTGGCGATCTGTCGCACACCATGGTGGTGACCCGTCGCGATGAATTGGGCGAGCTGCAACAAGGCATTCAGCGCATGGGCACTACACTGCGCGACCTGATCGGCAATATTCGAGACAGCGTTGTGCAAATTGCCAGCGCCGCTGAAGAGCTGTCTGCCGTTACCGAACAGACCAGCGCCGGTGTGAACAGCCAGAAGGTCGAGACCGATCAAGTAGCCACCGCGATGCACGAAATGTCGGCCACGGTGCAGGAAGTGGCGCGTAACGCCGAACAGGCCTCTCAAGCAGCATCGGTCGCCGATAAAGAAGCTCGTAACGGTGACAAGGTTGTTGGCGAAGCCATTGTGCAGATCGAGCGTCTGGCAGCTGAAGTGGGCCGCTCCTCCGACGCGATGACCCAGCTTGAACAGGAAAGTGACAAAATCGGCAAGGTCATGGACGTGATCAAGGCCGTTGCCGAACAAACCAACCTGCTGGCGCTCAACGCTGCGATCGAAGCAGCACGTGCCGGTGAAGCCGGACGTGGCTTTGCGGTGGTGGCTGATGAAGTTCGCGGCCTGGCGCAGCGCACTCAGAAGTCCACCGAGGAAATTGAAGCCCTGGTCGCCGGTTTGCAGAACGGCACCCGTCAGGTTTCAAGCATCATGCTCAGCAGCCGTGAACTGACCGAAAGCAGCGTAACCCTGACTCGTAAGGCTGGTACCTCGCTGGAAAGCATCACCCTGACGGTTTCCAACATTCAGGCGATGAACCAGCAGATCGCCGCAGCCGCTGAGGAGCAAAGTGCAGTGGCCGAGGAAATCAGCCGCAGCATCATCAACGTACGAGATGTTTCCGAGCAGACCGCTTCGGCCAGCGAAGAAACCGCCGCATCCAGCGTTGAACTTGCCCGCCTGGGCAATCAGCTGCAAATGCTGGTCAGCCACTTCAAGGTCTGACCCTCGGCAAGCAGTCGCCACACACCTCAAGCCCGGCTATCTGCCGGGCTTGAGCGTTTCTGGGCAGCGCAATTGCAGTGCTGGCAAGCACCTCAGATGCCTTGAGCGCCGACAAATCAAACACCACGGCGCACCGCACGCCGCTGGCGTTTCATCACGTGCGTCAAGCGGCACAGAACCTGATACGAGCCGCCTCAAGATCAGGAGCCTCAAGCCGATGAAGTAGAAGTGTGAACAAGGTCACGCGCGGGCTCGATAATTATCACCAAAGTGCCAGCATCGGACCCCTTGAATTCACTGTGAGTGATGTAGCGCCACTCATCATGGCGCTACCGGAATTCTCCCTAACATTTCTCTATCTCACGGATTCTATGCGATTTTTTCTTGATCCCAAGCGAGACATCGATGCTGCCCTGCTGCGTTATCGCCGTCTTTTCGGAGTGCTCGCACTGTTCAGCGGCGTGATCAACCTGCTGATGCTGGTGCCCTCCATCTACATGATGCAGGTCTTCGATCGCGTGCTCACCAGCCGCAACGAAACCACGCTGCTGATGCTGAGCCTGATACTGCTGTGCTTCTTTGCGGTCAGCTGTGGTCTGGAATGGGTCCGTGGTCAGGTCATGATCAAGATGAGCGCAGGTCTGGATGCCCAGCTCGGGGAGCGGGTATTCGACGCCGCGTTCCTGCGTAGCCTGAAGGAACACAACTCCAACCCGGCACAGGTACTGAGTGACCTGAACAACATTCGTCAGTTTGTCACCGGCCCCGGATTGATCGCGCTGTTCGATGCGCCATGGCTGCCGATCTATCTGATTGCGACGTTTCTCTTCCACCCATGGCTGGGCGTATTTACCGTCGTGGGCTCGCTCATCCTTGCCGGTCTGGGCATCTGGAACGAGTTGACCACCCGCCGCAGTATGGGCGAAGCCAACCGGCTTTCGGTTTCCTCGGCAAGTTATGTAAACAGCACACTGCAGAACGCGGAAGTCATTCAGGCAATGGGCATGCTGACGCCTTTGCGGCGTCGCTGGTTCAATGTCCAGCAGCGCGTCATTACTGAACAAGGCGAAGCCAGCGATCGCAGCTCGCGGATTGCCGCCCTCTCGCGTTTTGTACGCATGACCTGGCAATCCCTGGCGCTGGGCTTGGGTGCCGTGCTGGTCATGGAAAACCAGATTTCAGCTGGTGTGATGATTGCCGTATCGGTTTTGCTCGGACGAGCCATGGCACCGGCCGAAGCGCTGATCGGCTCATGGAAGCAGATGGGCAATACCAAGAGCAGTTATGAACGCTTGAATCGTCTGCTCAATGAATTTCCCAAGGCCCCGCAGCCAATGCCTCTGCCAGCACCAACCGGTGCGCTGAGCATCGACAAACTGGTGATCACTCCACCGGGCATGAAAGTACCGGCTGTGAACGGCGTGACGATCAAACTCGCCAAAGGCGAAGTGCTGGCGATCATCGGCCCAAGCGCCTCGGGTAAATCCTCCCTGGCTCGGGCCATGGTCGGCATCTGGCCCGCCAATCACGGTTCGGTACGCCTGGACAGCGCAGAAGTCAGCCAATGGTCGCGGGAGGCGCTGGGGCCATATCTGGGCTATCTGCCACAGGACATCGAGCTGTTTGACGGCACCATCGCCGAAAATATCGCCCGGTTTGGCGAAGTGGACTCGGCGAAAGTCATCGAGGCGGCGCAACTGGCCGGCATCAACGAAATGATTCTGCACTTCCCCAAGGGTTACGACACGCTGTTGGGCGTGGGCGGGCTGGGTCTGTCCGGCGGGCAGAAACAACGTATCGGTCTCGCCCGGGCACTGTATGGCCAGCCTCCTCTGGTGGTGCTCGATGAGCCCAATTCCAATCTGGATGATGCTGGTGAGGCTGCTCTCGTCAAAGCCGTGCGCATCCTGAAAAACGCTGGTTCCACGGTGGTGCTGGTGACCCATCGGCCGAACATTCTGGGGGTAGTCGACAAATTGCTGTTCCTCAGGGACGGCGTGCAGCACCTGTTCGGTCCACGGGATCAGGTAATGAAAACTCTGGTGCCGACTCCCGTGCAAAAACCCGTCGAACCCACCAGCCAGGACACCGGAGGCGTCAATGCAAGCCAGTCAAAATGACATGTTGACCCCTCCGCCAGCGCCGGATGCTGATGCCGCGGGCATTGCCCGGATTGGCGTATGGTTTTTGATCCTGGGTCTGGGCGGATTTTTCCTGTGGGCCGGTTTCGCGCCGCTTGACCGCGGCGTGGTCGGCAGCGGCACCGTAACGGTTGCCGGTGAACGCAAAACCGTCCAGTCACGCACTGGGGGCATGATCGATCGAATTCTGGTTCGTGAAGGCGACCTGGTGACACAAGGTCAGGTGGTCGTGCAGCTCAATATCGTCCAGACCCAATCACAGCTGGATGTAGCACTGGGGCAATGGATCAGCGCACGTGCCGTGGAAGACCGGTTGATCGCCGAGCGCCTTGATCGCAAGGATATTCAGTGGTCCCCGGAATTGCTGGCCAGGGAAAACGATCCCCGTGCCCGCTCGGCAATGGAACTGCAAGGCTATCTATTTGCTACACGCCGCGCTGAACTGAACAGCAGGATGAAAATCAACGACCACGAAATCGCCTCGTTCAACGAGCAACTGGCTGGTTACGAAGAGATCAAACGCAACCACGCGGCTCAATTCCAGTTCCAGCAGCAGGAACTCAATGGGTTGCGTGAGCTGGCTCGCGAAGGCTATCTGCCGCGCAATCGCCTGTTCGAAGCTGAAAGTAATGCCGCGCAACTGGGCGCCCAACTGGCCTCGACTATTTCCGACATCGGTCGCACCCGCCAGGCTATCAACGAGAGCAAGCTCAAGGCGCTGCAGCAAGGCCAGATCTTCCGCAGCGACGCTGAGTCTCAGCTCACTCAGGTTTCGGCGCAGACATCGAGCCTGAGGGATCAGATCAAAGCGTTCGAATTCGAAGTGCAAAGCGCCTCGATTGTGGCCCCGGTGGCGGGTCAGATCATGAGTCTGGCGGTGCACACCGTCGGTGGCATTGCACCGGCGGGCCAACGCCTGATGGATATCGTCCCGCAGGGTTCCAGCTGGGTCGTCAAAGCTCAATTCCCGCCAATGATGGCTGACCGACTCAAGCCTGGGCTTAAGGTCGACCTGCGATTCGGCTCATTACAGCGAGTACACACGCCTGTGATCGTCGGCACCGTGTCCACCGTATCGGCCGACCAATTGGTCGACGAAAAAACCAATTCTCCGTACTTCGCAGTTGAAGTGTCCGTGAGCCCGCAGGACGTCATTCACCTGCGCGATCTAGGGCTCGATATCAAGCCGGGCATGCAGGCCGAAGTGCTGGTCAAGACCGGCGAGCGGACCCTGGCCAACTACCTGATGCAGCCGGTTGCCGAGCGTATGGCCGGTGCTTTCAAGGAAGAATGACAGTGCGCACACGTCTAGCTGTTCTCTCACTGCTCTGGTCCTGCCAACTTCTGGCGGCGGATGATTCGTTATCGCTGGTGGCGCTTTACGATGCATCAAGGCTGAACGATGCGACGTACAAGGTCGCCGACCATGACTATGCAGCGTCGCGCGAGGAAATCGCCATTGGTCGCAGTGGTTTGCTGCCACAGGTCGCCATCAACTCCCGATATGGCCATGGCGGGCAGCTCGAAAAGCGAACGCCAAACAACAACTCAGATGATCAGTACTCCGCCGACAGCATCGCGCTTTCAGTCAGCCAGCCGCTGTTCGACAAGGGCCGCTGGGCGTCCTATGAGCAGGCAAAAGCCCGGGCAAAACTGGGCGAAGCGCAATATGAAGGCGCCGGACAAGGTCTGTTCGACCGCGTAGTACAAGCTTATTTCGACATCGCCCAAGTGGAAAACGAACTGAAGCTGACCACCCAGCAAAAAGCGTCCATCGAAGCCTTGGCCAAGCAATCCAAGCGTCTATATGAAGCCGGTGAAGGCACAGTGACAGACATGGAAGAAGCCCAGGCCCGACTGGATTCGACACGCGCCCAGGAAATCGAACTGCAAGCCCGACGTCGGGCGGCACTGCGTAAACTGGCGGGCCGCTCCGGGCTGACGGTAGGAAACATTCCCGAAATGCAGGAAAAGTCTCCGGCAACCGCCTTGCTCGCGCCGGAGGAAGACCTTGATTACTGGATGCTCAAGGCCGACCAGGCCGGCGCTACGCTTGGCGTCAGCCGCGCTTCGGTCAAGGTCGCCGAAGCCAATCTGAAGCTGCAAAAGTCCGGTCACTACCCGACCGTTGCGCTGAGCGGCCGTCTGGCTCGGGTTGATCAGAGTGATACCAACGACTACTCCCAGCGCCAGTCCACGTACTACCTGGGCGTAGTGATCGATATTCCTCTGTATCAGGGCGGCGGCATCAGTGCCTCCTCCGAAAAAGCCCGCGCGGCCCTGGAAAGCGCCCGTTCCAGCTACGACGCGCAACTCCAGCAACTGACTGAAGACGTCGAGACCAATTACCTTGGTGTGGTGGCAGGGTTCGAGAAAAGCAAAGCACTGGTCACGGCCGTGCGCTCAAGCCAGATTGCCCTGACCTCAGCCGAGAAAGGCTATCAGGCTGGCGTTCGTTCGACCGTGGAGATTCTGGACGCTCAGCAACGTCTGTACTCGGCCAAACGCGACCTGCTCGATACCAAGCTCGCGATGTTGCTCAGCTACGTGAACCTGCACACCCGCACCGGACAAATGACCCGCAGCCAGCTGCAGAAGGTTCAGGAGCTGTTCTGAAATGGCTTGGTTGAACCCTGCAACTGCCTGACCTTGAGTACTTTCTGTAGGAGCAACTTGTTGGCGATAGGGCTTAAGCGGTGAATCAGGCCTGCCGCTTCGCGAACAAGTTCGCTCCTACCGGTTAGCGCTGTATCAGGTAGGAGGCAACTTGTTGGCGAGAGGGTTACGCGGTGAATCAGGCCTGCCGCTTCGCGAACAAGTTCGCTCCTACCGGTTAGCGCCGTGTCAGGTAGGAGGCAACTTGTTGGCGAGGGGGTTACGCGGAGAATCAGGTCTGCCGCTTCGCGAACACGTTCGCTCCTACCGGTTAGCGCTGTATCAGGTAGGAGGCAACTTGTTGGCGAGAGGGTTACGCGGTGAATCAGGCCTGCCGCCTCGCGAACACGTTCGCTCCTACCGGTTAGCGCTGTATCAGGTAGGAGGCAACTTGTTGGCGAGAGGGTTACGCGGTGAATCAGGCCTGCCGCCTCGCGAACACGTTCGCTCCTACCGGTTAGCGAAGCAGTTATCCTGACAGACCACCATCGCAGCCTTCGGCAGCACGTGTTTGTTGCGTGAGAACCTAAGCGGTTCTCAGCGCAACGCTGCTGATGGCGTCTTCGAAATCCCGGACGAAAGCCGGGGTATCGAACAGCGCAGACGTCGTTCTCCCCTCCTGCAAACGCTGGCGCAATCCAGGCATTAGATCGGCCTGGGTTGCCAGTTGCACAGCACGCTCTTCGTAGTCCTCCAGCGTTGTCGTAATCAACTCCGGCAACTCCAGCGCAGTCAGCAGACTACCCGCCATACGCGAGGCAAAGGTGCGACCGGAACGTGTCAGAACCGGCAGGCCCATCCATAGCGCATCGTTGGCTGTCGTCCCTGCATTGAACGGATAAGCATCGAGAAACAGATCCGCTGCGGTGTACCGCGCCAGGTATTCAGGGGGGGCAACCCGCGGCGCGAAGAGCAGACGAGCCGGGTCTACCCCCTGCTGCTGCGCACGCTCGCACAGGTTTTTCTGTGCCCAGGGATTGTCTGCCAATAACCACAACACACTGTCGGGAGCGCGCGTGAGAATGCGCATCCAGCAGTCGAACACCTCTTCATTGAACTTGTAGTTGTTGTTGAAGGAGCAGAACACAAAGCGATCTTCAGGCAAGCCGCATTCGGCTCGGCTCGGCAGTGTCGCGACCGGGCGTTGCCGGTCACTGCATTGATAGATCTGCGCCAGGTAAAGTGGCTTCTCGCTGTAGTAAGGCTTGACGCTATCCGGGATCAGGTAGCGGTCAGCGATGACGTAATCAATGCAAGGCAGGCCGGTGGTGCCGGGGAAACCAAGATAGGTCATCTGCACAGGCGCCGGACGATAGGCCGGGATGTCTGCGCGGGCACCGGAAGTCAGGCCGTGAAGGTCAATCAGGATGTCGATTTCATGATTGCGGATGCACTGCGCTGCTGCCGCGTCGCTCATGTCGCCGATCCGTATGAAGTGATCCATCGCGTTTTTCACTCGCTCGCGCAACGGCGAACCGTCTTCGCGACTCCAGCAAAAACCGTACACCTCAAAGCGCGCTCGATCGATCAGTTCGAACAGCTCAACGGTCAGCAGCGACACCGCATGCAGAGAGAAGTCGGAGGACAGAAAGCCGATACGCAGTTTCGGATGGGCATACCCCTGAGTCGGTGCCAGGGCCGGAACCCGTACATTGACGCGCTCCTTGACGAAGTGAACCGCTGCCGCCAACTGCAAGCCCGGATCGTCGCTGCCCGCAAGCAACGCCAGAGGCGAGGACGCTTTGAGCAAATCGCCCACGGTCAAGCCCTGAGGCGGTTGGTACACAGGCCAGACACATTGCTTCTGGCGCAAATGCACCCAGTGCTGAATAACCTTGGGCTGAACAGGATCAACCTCCAGGCTGGTACGCAGAATGGCTTCCGAGGGCTGTAACTGGCGGGTCTCCTCCAGCAAGCGCCCCAGACCGTTACACACCATCAGGTACAAATCACGGCTCGCCTGCGGATCGACCCGTTTGTCGTCAAGCATGGACTGCCAGGTTGCCAGGGCCTCCTGAGGTTTTTTCTGGCGTTCAAGGATGGTTCCCAGATTGAACCAGGCCTGAGCAAACTCCGGGTTCTGGGCAATGGCAGCGCGGTAGGCAGCTTCGGCGGCCGCAAGCTGACCCAGACTGGTCAGTGTGACACCGAAGTTGAACTGAATAATGTAGTTGATCGAGGACTGACAGTGCCCCAACCAGGTTTGATAAAGGGCCGCAACATCGGTAAAGCGCAGCGCTGCGTTAAGTCGGTCGGCGGCCGCAAGTAGCTGCATGGGTTGTAGCGCGACACCTTTGGCCAACTCCAGGGCGGCAGCCAGCATGACATCGAGGTCCGGGCTATCAAGATTCTCTGTAAGCATTCGAGTGACAGTCTCCACCAAAAAAAATACCGGGCTCTCGCGAGCCCGGTATCAGGTCAATCAAGGTCTAGCACTGAATATCAGTGAACCCAGGTATGAACATCCGTTGCGACCAGCAGTTGAACATTACCATCGTTGAAGACGTTGTAGCTCGCGCCATCAACTGTTGTGGTACCGCCCGCATGCCATTCGCCACTGGCGCCATTGATGTTGACTGTGTCATGGCTGTCACCGTTGATGATCATTTGCACCGGTGCCGCGGCACCGTTGCCAGCCACATCAACCTGACCAGCCTTGCCGAGTTCGCTGACCGTCTTGGCATCAACAGTCAGAGTCGTCGCCTTGCCACCATCTGCCGCGAGGTCGATAGCGCCCAGAGTATGAGCACCCACGGTTTTCGGATTCAGCTGTGTCAGATCGATGTTCTGATTGCCGTTTGCGTCAGTGCGGAACCACACGTCGGCAACGGTATGCGTCTGACCATCACTGGTTTCGTAGGTGCTTTCCAGGCCAAGCAGGTTGCCATGGTTCAACTCGGTGATCGTGCTTGCACCCAGGTTGAACTGGGTGATACCCAGGTCGCTCAGGTGGAACATCTCGCCCTTGTCGCTGATGCCATCGTTGTTGGCATCGACCCAGACCTGCAGCGACGCGAAGAGTGCGTCAGAACTGTTGACGACACCATCGTGGTTGCTGTCCAGGCTTTTCAGTGCTTCGAAGCCGTCTTTGGCCAGCGAACCATCCGCCAGTTTGAACGAAGAACCGAACAGCTCGGAACCATCGTTGACCTTGCCATCGCCGTTCAGGTCGATGGTCAACAGACCATCACCACCGGCAGTCCAGCCAGTCGTTTCCTTCACGCCATCAGCGTTCAGGTCGAACTTCACGCCTGAGGTCAGGTGCGAGGTTTGCACGCCGTCACCGTTGAGATCCAGAACCAGCGGCGTGGACAAAGCCAGCGCGTCGATCTGGGTGGCAGTCATTGCTTGCAGCTGTGCCGTGGTGAACGAATCGACCTGAGTCATATCCAGATGCGACAGTTGCGCCGTGGTCAGAGCCTGAACCTGAGTGGTGGTCAAGGCGGCGACTTGAGCGGTAGTCAGCGCCGCCATGTCTGTCGTCTCGATCGCCGCGACCTGAGCCGTGGTCAGGGCCGCCACATCGGCGGTTTCCAGGGCGCTGATCTGGGTCGGTTTCAGTGCAACGATCTGCGCAGTGGTCAGTGCTGCAACCTGAGCCGTGGTCAGTGCAACCAGTTGAGCCGAGGTCAGCGCACCGATATCGGCAGTTTCCAGAGCCGCCACTTGCGTGGTGGTCAGGGCTGCGATTTGCGTTGGCTTCAAGGCAGCGACTTGTGCAGTGCTCAAGGCCACGATATGCGCTGTGGTCAGCGCCGCTATATCAGCGGTTTCCATGGCCGCGATCTGAGTCACTTTCAGCGCTGCAACCTGAGCAGTGCTCAGAGCAGCCACTTGAGCGGTGGTCAGGGCTACGACACCTGCAGTAGTCAGGGAGTCGATATCCGCTGTCTCCAGAGCCGCCACTTGCGTGGTGGTCAGGTTGGCCACCTGAGCGGTGGTCAGCGCTGCAACCTGGGCAGAGGTCAGGGCCACGATTTGTGCCGTGGTCAGGGCCGCCGCTTGAGCAGTGGTCAGGGCTGCAATGGAGGTCACTGGCAGCGCGGCAATATCGGCAGTTTCCAGAGCCGCCACTTGCGCGGTGGTCATGGCTGCGATTTGCGTAACTTTCAGAGCCGCTACCTGTGCGGTGGTCAGAGCCACGATCTGACCGGTGGTCAGAGCCGCCACATCTGCGGTTTCCAGTGCTGCGATCTGAGTCACTTTCAGCGCTGCAACTTGTGCAGTGGTCAGGTTAGCCACTTGTGCGGTGGTCAACGCCACGATGCCAGCGGTGGTCAGTGAGCCGATATCGGCAGTCTGCATGGCTGCCACTTGCGTGGTAGTCAGGTTTGCAACCTGAGCCGTGGTCAATCCTGCTACTTGAGCAGTGGTCAAGGCCACGATCTGGTCGGTGGTCAGAGCAGCAGCATCAGCAGTTTGCAGGGCAGCAATCTGGATCACGGTCAGTGCGGCAACCTGAGCTGTGGTCAGTGCAGCAACTTGAGCAGTTGTCAGCGCTACGACGCCAGCAGTGGTCAGGCCAACGATGTCGTTGGTCTGCAGAGCCGCCACTTGCGTGGTGGTCAGGTTAGCCACTTGAGCGGTGGTCAACGCTGCAACCTGGGCAGAGCTCAGAGCCACGATTTGCGCCGTGGTCAGGGCGGCTGCCTGAGCAGTAGTCAACGCTGCAACCTGTACCGCTGTCAGCGCTGCAACATCAGCAGTTTCCAGAGCCGCCACTTGTGCGGTGGTCAGGGCTGCGATTTGCGTAGCTTTCAACGCTGCCACTTGTGCGGTAGTCAACGCCACGACCTGACCGGTGGTCAGAGCTGCCACATCGGCAGTTTCCAGAGCTGCGACCTGAGCCACATTGAGCGCTGCAACTTGTGCAGTGGTCAGTGCAGCCACTTGGGCAGTGGTCAAAGCCACGATGCCTGCGGTAGTCAGTGAGGCAATATCGGCCGTCTGCATGGCTGCCACTTGAGTGGTAGTCAGGTTTGCAACCTGAGCAGTGGTCAATGCCGCCACTTGAGCGGTAGTCAACGCAACGATCTGGTCGGTGGTCAGCGCAGCAGCATCAGCCGTTTGCAGTGCTGCGATCTGAGTCACTTTCAACGCTGCAACTTGTGCAGTGGTCAGGGCTGCTACTTGAGCGGTGGTCAAAGCAACGATGCCAGCAGTGGTCAGGCCGCCGATATCGGCAGTCTGAATGGCCGCCACTTGCGTGGTGGTCAGGTTAGCCACTTGGGCAGTCGTCAATGCTGCGATCTGGGCAGAGCTCAAAGCTGCGACTTGCGCCGTAGTCAGGGCTGCTGCCTGAGCGGTGGTCAACGCTGCGACTTGCAACGCTGTCAGAGCCGCCACATCTGCAGTTTCCAGAGCCGCTACTTGCGCGGTGGTCAGGGCTGCGATTTGAGTAGCCTTCAGCGCTACGATCTGGGCCGTGGTCAATGCCACAACCTGGCCAGTGGTCAGAGCGGCCACATCAGCGGTTTCCAGGGCTGCGATCTGAGTCACTTTCAACGCTGCAACCTGTGCCGTGGTCAGAGCTGCGACTTGACCGGTGGTCAAGGCCACGATGCCTGCGGTGGTCAACGAACCCACATCAGCTGTTTCCAGGGCTGCCACTTGAGCGGTAGTCAGGTTGGCAACCTGAGCGGTGGTCAAGGCTGCTACTTGACCAGTGGTCAAGGCAACGATCTGGGCGGTGGTCAACGCTGCTACATCAGCAGTTTGCATCGCCGCGATCTGGGTCACTTTCAGAGCTGCGACTTGCGCCGTAGTCAGGGCCGCGACTTGATCGGTGGTCAACGCCACGATGCCAGCAGTGGTCAGGCCGCCGATATCGGCAGTCTGAATGGCTGCTACCTGCGCAGTGGTCAGGTTAGCCACTTGAGCAGTTGTCAGTGCGCCGACCTGGGCAGAGGTCAGGGCCACGATCTGAGCGGTGCTCAACGCTGCCGCTTGAGCCGTGGTCAGGCCTGCGATTTGTGCAGTAGTCAAAGCTGCGATATCGGCAGTTTCCAGAGCCGCCAGTTGCGCGGTGGTCAAGGCTGCGATTTGCGTGGCTTTCAGCGCAACGATTTGTGCTGTGGTCAGTGCGACGACTTGAGCGGTAGTCAGGGCCGCTACGTCAGCGGTTTCCAGTGCGGCAATCTGAGTAACTTTCAGAGCACCAACCTGAGCAGTGGTCAGGGCAGCTACCTGCGCGGTGGTCAGAGCCACTACGCCAGCGGTGGTCAGGCCGCCAATATCGGCAGTCTGAATCGCCGCCACTTGGGTGGTAGTCAGGTTGGCGACCTGAGTGGTCGTCAGCGCTGCAACCTGGGCAGAGGTCAGGGCCACGATTTGTGCCGTGGTCAGAGCCGCTGCTTGAGTGGTGGTCAGAGCTGCAACAGAAGCTGGAGTCAGCGCGGCGATATCAGCAGTTTCCAGGGCCGCCACTTGCGCGGTGGTCAGGGCTGCGATCTGCGTAGCTTTCAGCGCGACAACTTGTGCGGTAGTCAGGGCCACGATTTGCGCAGTGGTCAGGGCTGCCACATCAGCAGTGGTCAAGGCCGCGATCTGAGTCGCTTTCAGTGCAGCAACCTGTGCAGTGGTCAGCGCCGCTACTTGAGCGGTGCTCAACGCGACAACACCAGCCGTAGTCAGCGAAGCGATGTCAGCTGTCTGCATGGCTGCCACTTGAGTGGTAGTCAGGTTGGCAACCTGGGCGGTGGTCAATGCCGCTACTTGAGCGGTAGTCAACGCAACGATCTGGTCGGTGGTCAGCGCAGCAGCATCAACGGTTTGCAGTGCAGCTACCTGAGTCAGGCTCAGTGCAGCAACCTGGGCAGTCGTCAGCGCAGCAACCTGAGCAGTGGTCAACGCCACGATGCCTGCGGTGGTCAAGCCGATGATGTCGTTGGTCTGCAAAGCCGCCACTTGGGTAGTGGTCAGGTTGGCGACTTGAGCAGTCGTCAATGCAGCCACTTGAGCCGAGCTCAAGGCAACGATCTGTGCAGTCGTGAGTGCAGCAGCCTGAGTAGTGGTCAGACCAGCGATCTGAGCAGGGGTCAGCGCAGCAATGTCAGCCGTTTCCAGTGCTGCCAGTTGAGTGGTGGTCAGCGCGGCAATTTGCGTGGCTTTCAGAGCGCCGATCTGGGCGGTGGTCAAAGCAACGATTTGCGCGGTGGTCAGGGCCGCTACATCAGCGGTTTCCAGCGCGGCAATCTGAGCGACTTTAAGTGCTGCAACCTGTGCAGTGGTCAACGCCGCTACTTGAGCGGTGCCCAACGCGACAATGCCAGCCGTAGTCAGCGAAGCGACATCAGCTGTCTGCATGGCTGCCACTTGAGTGGTAGTCAGGTTGGCAACCTGGGCGGTGGTCAGCGCCGCTACTTGAGCGGTGGTCAGCGCCACGACCTGGTCGGTGGTCAGCGCAGCAGCATCAGCGGTTTGCAGTGCAGCAACCTGAGTCACGCTCAGTGCAGCAACCTGGGCGGTGGTCAGGGCAGCAACCTGAGCGGTAGTCAGGGCCACGATGCCAGCGGTGGTCAAGCCGATGATGTCGTTAGTCTGCAGGGCAGCCACTTGAGTCGTAGTCAGGTTTGAGACTTGAGCGGTGGTCAGTGCAGCCACTTGAGCGGAGGTCAAAGCGACGATCTGTGCAGTGGTCAGCGCCGCTGCTTGAGTCGTGGTCAGGCCTGCGACTTGTACAGGAGTCAACGCTGCAATATCAGCAGTTTCCAGAGCCGCCAGTTGCGTGGTGGTCAGTGCTGCGATTTGGGTGGCTTTCAATGCAACCACTTGGGCAGTGGTCAGGGCCACGATTTGCGCAGTGGTCAGGGCCGCCACATCAGCGGTTTCCAGCGCGGCAATCTGAGCAACTTTAAGTGAAGCAACCTGAGCGGTCGTCAGAGCAGCCACTTGAGCGGTAGTCAGCGCCACGACGCCAGCAGTGGTCAGGCCACCGAGGTCAGCGGTCTGCAAAGCAGCGACTTGGGTGGTGGTCAGGTTGGCTACTTGCGCAGTCGTCAGCGCGGCAACCTGAGCAGAGGTCAGTGCGACGATTTGTGCGGTAGTCAGAGCTGCCGCTTGAGCGGTGGTCAAGGCCGCAACTTGCACGGCTGTCAAAGCCGCTACATCAGCAGTTTCCAGAGCCGCCACTTGCGCAGTGCTCAGGGCCGCAATTTGCGTAGCCTTCAGGGCCACTACCTGAGCAGTGGTCAGCGCGACAATTTGATCTGTGGTCAGAGCCGCTACGTCAGCGGTTTCCAGCGCGGTGACTTGGGCGGCTTTGAGTGCAGCAACCTGAGCAGTGGTCAGGCTTGCCACTTGTGCAGTGGTCAGCGCCACGACCTGGGCTGTAGTCAGCGAGGCAACATCGGCAGTCTGCATGGCCGCCACCTGGGTGGTGGTCAGGGCGGCGACTTGAGTCACTTTCAGTGCTGCTACTTGTGCAGTGGTCAGCGCCACGACCTGGGCGGTGGTCAGCGCGGCAGTCTGTGCAGTGGTCAACGCGGCGACGGCTGTCACGGTCAACGCAGCGACATCGGCTGTTTCGAACGCTGCCACTTGAGCAGTGGTCAGGTTAGCCACCTGAGCGGTGGTCAGCGATGGAATTTGTGCAGTGGTCAGCGCAACAATCTGACCTGTGGTCAGCGCTGGAATTTGCACAGTGGACAGAGCGGCAACGTTTGCCTTGGTAATCACAGCGATCTGCGCAGTCGTGAGCGCTGCAACCTGAGCTGTGCTCATGGCTGCAATGTCAACGGTACCGAGTCCCGCAATGGTTGTTGTACTCAAGGCGGCAATTTGCGCGGTGGTCAACGAAGAAATAAAACTAGCCATATTCGCATCCTGTTTAGGTCATTAACCGCGCTGCCAGCGACGCCGCCGTAGCCTCGAAAACGGGCCGGGGAGCCCATGTGTCATCAATAGCGACCGTCCGTGGAAAATCCTTAAGAATATTTAAAGGTGGCGTTCTACCTTTTTTGACTTTTTAGTTATTAGCACGCCATCTTTTAGAGGCTGAGCTCATAAACAATGACATCATATAGCCACCTTAAAAATTTGTTCACTTTACTTTTATTACTGCCGATAAACGGTGTACGCCCCGGTAACCTTGACCACTCAAGGGACTTAACCTAGTGTGCGTTTGACCTCCCAAGCGCCGCCGACCACCTCGTCCGGCCTGACGGAGAACGCTTCCACGCCCCCCTTTGGCACATGCAAAGGGCCTTGATCGAGTAACTGATTGTGAAAACCTTCCTCCATGTAGGTTGCGGTCCAAAGAACAAAAGCGGCACGACCAAGGGCTTCGCCTCGCCGGAGTGGCAGGAGCTGCGTTTTGATATCGATGAGAGTGTGAATCCGGATATCGTGGGGACGATGACCGACATGTCGCAGGTTAAAGACGCGTCGGTGGATGCCTTGTTCTCAAGCCACAACATCGAGCACCTCTACCCTCATGAGGTGCCAGTAGCGTTGGCAGAGTTCAAGCGCGTGCTCAAGCCAGGCGGCTTCGTCGTCATCACCTGCCCGGACCTGCAATCGGTCTGCGCGCTGGTGGCCGAAGACAAATTGACCGACCCGGCCTACATCTCGCCAGCCGGCCCGATCGCGCCGATCGATATCCTGTACGGACATCGTCCGGCCATGGCCAATGGCAATGTGTACATGGCGCACCGTTGCGGTTTCACCAAGAAAGTCCTGACCGGCAGCTTCCAGGCAGCTGGCTTCGACTTGGTGCTGCCCATCCAGCGCGCTCACCCGGCCTACGACCTATGGGCAATCGCAGCCCTTGCTCCGCTCACCGAGCAGGAAGTCGTGGACATTGCCAACCAGCACTTCCCGGCCTGATCTGCGGGGTTAGTCGGGGGTATTGGGAACTCAGAGTGACGAGCGGACGTTGTTTTCGCTCGTTGCCACAGATGCCAAACGTTTTGGGCAGCAGACCGGGCCGATCAGAGGCAGGGCCTAAGCGTGCAGTGTCAAACGTACCGGCGTGCTTGGCATTAGCGGCTTACGAACTCCCGTAATAGCCTTAAGGGCAGCGTGAGACGCCACGAGGTGCTTGAATACAAACTGTCGAGTTGTTTTTTCTGCTGCGCAATAACATCCGTTAAACGCCTGTTTTCCGACACCTGCCGCGTGAGGTCTTCACTGAAGCAAGGCTCCTTTTCCGAATGAGTCGACCGCGTGTAAAAAGCCGCACCGACTTCATGTTGAATTTCAAAAAGCAGCTGTGCCTTGGTTCTAGACTCGACGGGAGCGCGAGTGGATAAAATAGCCAGAAACTCGTAGCCCAATGTCGCGTACGCTTGATCTATTCCCAGATTGACGAAGCCATGACCACGTAGCTCGGCCAAGGCAAATGCAAAGCTGGCAGGAACGAATACCCACTCATGTGCATCCGAGTAGTCGCCAGACAACAGCGGCTTGTTCACTGCGTCCATCGTCATGTCAGCAGTATGAATAAACTCCAAGTCAGCGACATCCTCAACATCGCCCCATGCCATCTGACCTTTGTTCCTGCAAAAATAAGAATAATGATCAAAAAGCCCTCCGACATGCAACGTTCTCTTTGAACAGTAAGCGTCGACCATTGCTCCTGGCGTTGTAACGGGCCTGAAAAAGTCGAAGCAATGACGTTTATCAGGGACAATGAGAGCAAGCTGTCCACCCTCCACCAACAGACTCTCGCAATCGTTAAGAAATTTTATAAAGTCTGTCACATGTTCTATCACGTGACTGGCCACCACCAAATCGAATCTGTGTCCGGTCGATTTTATCGACGCCAGATCGGTGGTGACATAATCGACATCTTCAATTCTGCTCGTATCAACGTCGAAAGCTGCATATTTCTCTACTAACTCTGACCGGTTAGCATGGTCCATGATAGACACTTGATAGCCTTCGGCCTTAGGGAGGATCGGATTATAAGACGGTCCAATTTCCAATACACGACTTTTACGTTTGGCCAAATGCTGAATATAAAGACGGAAGTCCATTGAGATCGCCCCGCAACTGTAGAGAAAACACGTAATCCCCGTCGCATCCGACAGAACGTATCGCTATAAAACACTCATCATCAGGCAATACAATTAAAGAACAGGAACCGTATTGCTGATGGAGTGGGCGTCATTTATTTCTTCCCCGCCCAATTCAAGACTGGATGTTTTCAATCCGACGAATCTTGATAATGGACAGAAGATCCTCTCGAATGCATGAGCAACGGTACCGTCTTGCAGTCCATTCTCCTCAGGGAATGAAAAATAGGACTGTGGAAGGCTTTTCAAAGGAGCAAGCGCTTTGGGCGAGAGCCAAAACATCGAGCCCGCGAAGAAACCAAGAGAGGTTGCAGTGTGTAAGGGCACTCCCAATGCACTCAGTGTTGTCGCCACCGATAGCTTGTTTGCCCCCCAGAATCTATCATGACTCAAATAATATCGATGAGGGCCAACGATACCGACATCCTTATTCTTAAGTAAGTCCACCACCTTGGCAACGACCAACGATGAGCCCATGAGCGAGTGATATATATTTCTCCTCCACTCATCGCCAGACGCGCTGTAACTGCTTTTCTTTGAATGCAGCTTCAAAACCGCCGTATAACCATCCAGAAGTCCCTTCAAAAAAATAGAAAGAAAGGGTCCTATGTCTCGTCCGCGATTTTCACTCACATGAACCGTCACGCTGTTTGAAACCGAGGAGCAACGATCTATTATCGACACCACATCCCCCTCAAAAGGAGTCGTTATATATAAATCGAATGGCTCTGCGAAATGTTTCAAATAGCTTAGTATTTCGTCTAGAAGATCAAGGTAGTAGAGATGAATAACCACGGCCACTCTCACGCCTTCTACTCTAGGCAGCCCCCATTGAACCGCCCGATAGAGAGGTAGCGGTGATGCCCCAACGCAGAATTCGGACAACCCATCGACGCTTACCTGATATTGCCCTTCGGAGCTTGACAACGCAGTCTCGATCTCATTGATCAGCTCGTGAGACAGCCCGTTTTTTATTGAATTGACATCAACTCGCAATGGATTGGTTCTGAAAACCTCAGACTTTATCACGCCATACCGATCGGAAATTTCTTGCGCCGCGAAGTGCGTCCAGTTAATGCCGCTGACCGCATTTAATACACGCCCATTAAAGAGGTCTCGCGAAGGTGAAATACTAATCAGCCTCTTGAGCCATCTACACTTCGAAACGAGTTCAGTCCGCCAATCCGCTGCATACAAAACTGCCGTACTGGCCGCGTTCTGTTTCAGCAATGTAGACAACCCGATTTCATAATTGAATATAATTTCGATCTTGCGATTTAAAGGGCTGACCCGATGGATAAATATTGAAAACCAATCGGAATACAAAACCTCCCCCCCCAGCAACATCATGTAAGACTGCACATGCCAGCTGAACTGTTTTGACTCGGTAAGGCCGACCACATCGCAGTGTTGTGATTCGAGCATCATACACCGGAGCAGCGCACCAAACCTAGAGCTGGACGTCACGAAGTAGCTGGAATTTGTTATCAGTAGACGCTGAACGTCCCAATGCGTTTTTGCGTACTCGATCCCCACTCGGTAACTATAAAAATCATATCCTATGTTAGGGCGTTTAATGAGCGTCGTTTTAGTGAGGTCAGCCACGCACGCCTGATCTATATCACTGGTCGAGACCAACACCACCTGATCAAACACTAACTCCAGCGCTGTCAGAATTCTTCTGAAGTTTTGGCCCACCGAATGGTTTGCATCAAAATGGGCAATAATGGCAACGTTGGTTTTCATATCATCCCCGCACCCGCCGAGCCAATAAATAAATAAATCTTGCTATTTTGTAGACCGTGGGCCATTTGCCCAAATGCGCGGAAATCTTATGTGCATAACTTTTAACCGGCCGATAATTACGCATGTCGACACCGATGCTTTGTGCGCTGGCGATAACGATGCCGGATGCCTCCCTGCCTGCGGCAACAGCAGCCACCGCCGTATACAAGTCTTCACGCGCCTCGCTCGAACTTTTCGGAACGCCATAGTTATAGGAAGACCGTAAAACCTCTTCAAGATACCCCAGCCCCCACTTCAGATCAGGCTCCAGGTGACAACCCTCCCCCCATTCGTTCCAGGCATTGATGAAAATGAAATCACCAGACCCGGACTGTTTGTTTTCACGCGTGTAAGCCCTTAAATACCTTAACCAGTGCCCGAACAACGGGGGCGTAGCATTCACCACGGTGGTGGGTGTGAGCTGCCGTCGTGCAGTATTGTCCCAACTCGGAATGATCCCGCGATACAGTTTAAAGGGGGGTATTTCACGTTTCGCACTTTGCGCAATGATTTTTACATAGTCAACGACGCCCCCTGCAAAACCCGGCGTGGTGAAGACAGAGACGTTATCCGGAACACTTTGAGGACCATTGAATTTATGAGGGGGGAACTCGACCAGCGCATCGGCACTCACTTCCTCAGGGCTCTGGATATCGTAAAAATCTACGACGGCGATATGCAGACCTGAAAAACCATGCTGGACAGCAAGTAATCTCCATTGAGCAAAAGCGGCACTCGCATCAGGCAAACTCTTCGCACGGTAGACCACAAGCATCGGCTTGCCATCCACAAAGATATAACGTGGATCCCTGAAGAACTCGAGCAGTGACTCAATAAATTTTTCATTGTCATCCGCAGCGTACTGTTGCCCCAACAACACACTTTTCTCGTCACCGGACCATGTCCGCGTCCAGTTTTCATTCGCCCAGCACAAGCAAAATTTTATATCAATATCGGTTTTCAGAAAATTGGCGACCGGCCGCTCAAGAATACGACGCCCGCTGAACCAGTAATGATAGAAACAAAAACCATAGACACCGTACAGCTTGGCCATCTCAGCCTGCTCATACATCACATCCGGATGGGTTAAATCATAGAAACCCAATTCTCTAGGAATGTGCGGCTGGTAATGCCCCTCAAAATTAGGTTTGGCACGTGCGACATTGGTCCACTCTGTAAATCCAGGCCCCCACCACTCGGAATTCTCGGCCGTCCTGTGAAACTGAGGAAGGTAAAATGCCAAGAGTCTACTGTCGTCTTGAGTAACTGAGGTCTTATCTGAGTCGATCAGGTCGTGTCGAGTTGAAAGCGCATCAAAAGAAGGGGTCGTGTCTCTCATGGACGTCTCGCAAAGAGTGAGCATTATCAAAAAATCGCGTTTTTAATACTTGAAATTTTTGTTAGCACTTTCCACACCGTAGAGTCTTTGATTTTTTTTAACTCGGAATTTGACGATGCCAATTCGGCATCGGCTCGCCTTAGCGCAGCATCCAACTGTTCCTTTTCTGCGAGCATGGCAGGAGTCGTAACGGTCTCAAGGACCTCCAATTTAAGCTGTTGCTCGATAACCGCCTGCTCTAAATAATGGCGAGCGGCATCCGACTGCTTCTTTTCTGCGATCATTCCAGGAATCGTAACGGCCTGAAGTTTTTCTAACTCACCGTGCTTCTCGCTAACAATCTGCTGTAACCAGAGTCGCTCGGCAAGACGCTCACCCAGTAATGCGACAGATTTTATAGCTTTCAGTAACGCGTCATCCTGCTGGTAGAGGCTACCGACGAGCAACACCCCCAGACCGTTGCTATGAGTGAAATTATAAGAAGGAAAAAGATCGCAGACTTCAGACCAAAATCTAATGACGCCAAACCCGTCAATGTCCACGACGGTATCGTGAAACAGAATGACGCCTCGCTCAGACATTTTAGGCATCCACGTTTCATAATCATTCTTGACGGCTTCATAGGTATGAAGACCATCAATATGAAGAAGGTCTACGCTGCAATACCCCACCTTGGGAAGCGCATCGTCAAATCGCATGCGTAAACAGCTGGAAAACTCACTGAAATGAGTTTCATTGTATTCAGTGAATGCTTGAAAGATAGCGTCGGAATAGCTACCGGTGTGCTCATCACCTTCCCAGGTATCAATCGCAAAACAGCGTGTATCTAAAGCCGCATTTTTTATCGCCTGGCAAAAAGCAAAGTAAGAGGTGCCTGAATAACTTCCCAGTTCTACAAACTGTCTGGGCTCAACGACCGTCACCAACCACGCAGCGAACGGAATGTGGCCCAACCATGAAAGGGGATAGGCAATATAGTCCGGATGCATGGCAAGCTGCTTTAATTCACCGGCGTACTGATCAGCGCTCATGATACTGTGCTCATCGTCAGCAACTTTATTTCCAACATGGGGATCCCGACGATCCCCGTCGATAGCGGGTCATGATGCGAGCGAAATAAGAGAGCGTCGTGTACCCATTGCTGATGGACATGCTCTGCCTGGGTTCCGTCCGCAACGGCGACTGCAATTGAATAGTCACCTTGCGCCAGCCAAGGCATTGGAAACGTGAACTCGGCAATAAAAACGCTGCCCGCCCGTGACTGAATAGGGGTCGCGGCATAATTTAAATAAGTGTTATCACCGAACAATGTCTGTCCCAAGCGATCTTTCACATAAAACCCGACAATGGGACTCAATAAGCATCTAAGAGATGCCACTTCTACGCGGAGCATGACCACCTCGCCCCCCACCACCCAACTCAGAGCCCTGCCGAGACTATCGTTTAATGTAACGTTCAGAATTTTTGCTCCGCCTGCGCCAAATTCCTCAGTGTCGGTGGTATTGAAACGAAACACTTCCATGTCATTACGATGCAGACTGCTGTTAACAAAATCCTGACGGTGGTCGCGCCAGGCAGCCGCTTTCACAACCCTCAGATTTTCCAGCAATGGACTTTCTGTCGGCTCTTTTTTTTCTGAATGACCGAATAACGCAGCGAGGTACTGCTCAGCTACCGCTTTAGCGGGGCCATAGCCTCTGATCTGTCCTTCATCCAGCCATATCGCTCTGTCGCATAGATTTATAACGGAGCTGGTGTCGTGGCTGACAAACAGGAGCGTGTGTTCTTCCTTGAATGCTCTAAGGAATCGCATGCATTTTTGCGTAAAAAGCGCATCCCCCACTGCCAGCGCTTCATCGATGATCAAGATGTCAGCGTCTACGTTCGCAATGATGGCAAACGCAAGACGTACGAACATGCCGCTTGAATAGATTTTCACCGGCTGATCGATAAAATCACCGATGCCCGCGAACGCCGCGATCAACTCAAACTTCTGATCCACCTCTTTGCGATCAAGACCATAGAGCGCGGCGCAAAGGTAGACATTTTCCCGCCCCGTGAACTCGGGGTTAAACCCTGCCCCCAGCTCAAGCAGCGCAGCGACCTTGCCCTTTACCGCAATGATCCCTTCGGTCTGGTTCAACGTGCCACATATCATCTGTAGCAGCGTTGACTTGCCAGAGCCGTTCCTTCCAATAATACCTATCGTTTCCCCTTTTTTTAGTTCAAATGAGACGTCCTTCAGGGCCCAAAATTCTCTGTAATACTTCTTGCGAGAGCGTACAAACATCTGCATCAGACGCTGGTGCGGGCGTGCATAAATGGCGAAGCACTTGCCCAAGCCTTTCACACTGATGGAACCTGCATCAGATGACATCTGCAAACCCTCTACGCGTTTTCTGAAACCATACGAACCCCATCCAGGCAAAAAACAGACTGGTCAGACTGCTGATCAGCAGCGTCGCGGGGTCCGGCGGCTGATTCAACAGCAGCACCTCACGCGTCTGCTCAATAATTGAGGTCAGCGGGTTCAGCTTCAAATAGAACTGGAATGTCAGCGGCAGTGAAGCGACTGGATAAAACACAGGTGATAAAAACATCAGCATGGTTGTCGCAATGCCTACCGTTTGCCCGACATCACGAAGGTAGACGCCGAGCGAGCACAGAAACCAACTCAAGCCCATGCATAAAAAAATCAGTGGCAGCAGCACGACCGGCAGCCAGATAACGGTCCAGGTGAGTTGATGGTTGGTTAGTAAGAAAAAAGTGACAAGTACACAAAAGCCAATGAGTGCATTGAACATCGCCGTTCCCAGAACGATCCACGGCAAGATATCCAATGGAAAAACAACGCGTTTTACATAGTTTGGATTACCGAGTATTAAGGTAGGCGCCCTGTTCACACACTCGGCAAAGATGCCATAGACGATCATGCCGGTGAACAACATGATTGCAAAGTCTGATTGACTCTGCACCTCCCCAAACCCGCCCCCCGCCCAGCGAGCTTTAAAAACCACACTGAACACGAAGGTATAAACCGCCAGCATTAAAACAGGTGTCAGGAACGCCCACATCACACCAAAAATAGATCCTTTGTATCGGCTGCTTATTTCTCGGCAAATCATTTGTCCGATCAGTTGTCGGTAGCGACTGACACTACGGTACACCTCGACAGGAGTGGCATTGAATTTTTCCATCGTTATTTATTCACCCTTGCGAACATTGGCATCAACGAATGGGTCGCTCTTCTGACCACCACCGCAGATGAAAGCTTTTTCAAGTAAGTCCTTAAACGCTGATGAGCGATCTGAATAATCATCTGCGCTTCCACATTTATATCTTGCCCATGACAGCCGCCACGATCAGGCCCAGATTACCCAGTCGAGTTTGTCGATAAATTCCCGACCGCTTGAGTCCTGCCAATCGACGCGGCAATGTATCGCTGCGTAATAATTTGAAGCGCTCCAGCAACTCCCGATTTTCATGAGTCAAGGAACCGATGACCCTTTCAAGGTTGGCGATATTGATGCTATTCCATACCCGGAAGCGACCTTGAGTCATCATCTTCATGCGGATAACCCTCGCCCGCCAACTCGAATTAGCCCCCACCAGATTACCGGCATGCTGGCGGTACATTACATACGGACTCGGATCATAGAAAACGTTCCCACCAGCACCAGTTACCAATAGATAAGCCCACCAGTCATGGGAAACGACATCCAGATTCTGTCCAGCCTTCTCCAGCAACACACGAGCGGCGTGGTTCAGAACCATGGTGTTGCCCCCACCTATATTTTGAACCAGCGCGTTGGCAAAAGAAGGAGAGCGTCGGAACAATGGCGAGTACCCTAATACCACGCCCATCGAGTCAACCAATTGAGTCCGGCCGAAATAGAGTGCGGGAATGTCTTTCGGCATGCTGTGTAACCAGCTCAACGCGGCCTGTAACTTTTTCTCGTTCCACATATCATCCTGATCACACCATGCGTAGTGATCTGCCGACAGATCCTTGTGACAGACTGAGGAGATGAAGTTCCGCGCAAACCCTTTTCCAGGCCCTTGCCAGACACTAAGTTTTTCCTCACCCCATTTGAGCCTGTAGCGTTGGGCAATGGTTAACGTTTCATCTTCAGAACCGTCATCAGAAATAGCCACGTGCCAGTCACTACAGGTTTGAGATTCAATCGATTCCAGTTGCTTTTCAAGAAACGTCTGTCCGTTGTAGGTACACATCAGTATCAAAACTGAAACACGCGCTGTGTGTTTCTTTACCTCAACCGAGTCGTGATGGATTAATGACGTCAACGCTACCGCTGCCACAGTGGCATCGATAAGTTTTGTTTCTAAGGAACACTCAGAACTTTCATCTACACGCGAACAACCATGAATACTGCACGAGGTTCCGGGCAAATGATCGTTGATCATTGTCGGGTCACCTTGGCAAAGGGCAGTGCCTAATTTGTGTCAGTCAGTGTGGCAGTCTAAACACACTTTAGTCTGGCAGAGCGATGAGTGGTCGTTGGAACTGCAATTCGTTGAAGTTTATCGCTTAATTAATCATGGGTGGCAGTTACAGTTTGACGCGTGTTAAGTTTATGAAACATAAACTGTATCACCCGCTTAACTTCTAATGCTCATAAGCGTGTCTTCAGTCGTGGATTTTTCAGGTCGATAACCGCGCAATATTAGTGGCTTTGCCACATAATCGTCGGGTTTTCTCCACTGCAAGGTCTATCTTCACATGCCAAAAATTCTTTCCTGCCTGCTCGGCGCCGTCCTTTCCTTCTCACCTGTGGCGCTGGTCAGCGCCGCGACGGTAGCCAAGCCTGTTTCTCTGGTCGTCCTCAGTTCCGGCGGCATCATGGGCGCGTTCAACGCGATCAGTAGTGATTATGAGCAGCGCACGGGCGTGCGTCTGGTGGCGGAGGCTGCGCCGTCAATGGGTGCTACGCCGCAAGCGATACCTAACCGCCTGGCTCGCAATGAACCTGCCGACGTTGTTCTCATGGTTGGCTCGGCACTGGATAAACTGATCAAGAACGGCCAGATCGATCCCAAGAGCCGCGTCGATCTGGGGAAATCCTACATTGCCATGGCCGTGCGTCACGGTGCTCCCAAGCCTGATATCAGCACGATGGAAGCCTTCAAGCAGACATTGGTTGATTCAACCTCCATCGCTTATTCGGACAGTGCCAGCGGCGTTTACCTGTCACGAGTGCTCTTCAATCAGATGCATATCGGTGAGCTGATGCAGACCAAAAGCCGCATGATTCCTGCTACCCCGGTGGGTGAAGTGGTCGCACGTGGCGAGGCCCAGCTCGGCTTTCAGCAGTTGAGCGAGCTCAAGCAGGTTGAAGGCATCGACATCGTTGGTTTGATTCCCGATCAGGCTCAACAAATGACCCTGTATTCAGGTGCGGTTTCGTCGCGCAGCACTCATCCGGAACAGGCTAAACAGCTGCTGGAATACCTGGGCTCGCTGGCGGCAGCTGACGCGATCAAAAAAAGCGGGCTGGATCCGGTGGCGAAGTAACGGCTCATTATTGCCTGAGCTGACGCAATTTGTAGGAGCTGCCGAAGGCTGCGATGACGGCGTGTCAGGGAAAAAACATCGCAGCCTTCGGCAGCTCCTACAAGGATATCGTCAAGCCAAAGACTTAGAGATCGTTCACACCACCAACTCAACCAGCTCGGCCCTCACGCCTTGCTCGTCGATATGCAGCACAGCAACCGAAATCGGCAATTTGAAACGCCGAGGGCCAGCGCTGCCCGGGTTGATGAAAAGCACACCGGCTCGCTGTTCGATCAGCGGTTTATGGGAGTGCCCAACGACTACGACCTGGATATCCTCAGGTAAGGGTTGAGGAACATCAGCCGGAATGTGGGTGACGTATATCCCGATGTCTGCCACGCGCAGCACCGCCGAATAAGGCACGTCGCTGGCCCATGCATCGTCCTGGTCGTTATTGCCGCGTACGACAGTCAGCGGCGCGATGGCGCGCAACTCTTCCAGAATCTCAGCCTTGCCAATGTCACCGGCATGAATCAGTTGCTCACAGCCTTTGAGTGCATCCAGCGCCTGCGGGCGCAACAGGCCGTGCGTGTCGGAGATCAGGCCAATTTTCATGATCGGGGCTCGTGCTTCCTGAACGTAAGGGACTGAGCATATCGGTAAATGCTTTGATCCTGTAGGACCGGCTTTAGCCGGGAGAGTGGCGTTTCTGGCAAATATTTTTGGCGGATGCCCGGACGTCCTCCCGGCTAAAGCCGGTCCTACGGAATTGCGCCGACTCTGCGCGAATTCATTCGAGAAGGGGACACCTGCACCACTCGGCGCACGTCCAAAAGGCTTATTGACAAACATCAGGCGGACTGCAAATATCGCAAAAAGTTGTACGACGACAGATAACAAAAATAACAATAATCAGGGAATCACACGTATGACGAACCTCGTTCGCACCCCGCAATACCCACGCGCCAAGCGCCCCGCACACTCAGTGTCCAGCGGTAGCTCTTGCTCGCGCTCCCGATCAAGTCCGGGATCCCCCCTCTTTTATCAAATTCGCTGACGGTTAATCCGTTTCGAAGTGAAGACTCGTCTGCAGTAGCGGCCCGAGTCTGAAGCCCCAGCATGGGGGCACCTTGCACTTTTCCACAGGACAGGCCGTTCAAGTGCCGGAGGAGAAGTGCTTTGTCAAAAAAATGGGAGCACAACAATAATGAGATCTAAAAACAAGCGTTCGCTGGCCCTTCTCGGGCTGGGCACCATGAGCCTGACGTTCCCGCTGATGGGCATGGCCGAAGGTTTTGTAGACGATACCAAAGCGACGCTGACTTTTCGTAATGCCTACTTCAACCGTAACTTCGTCGACCCGGCGAATGCGCAGAGCAAGGCGGAAGAGTGGACACAAAGTTTTATTCTTGATGCCAAATCCGGGTTCACTCAAGGCGTAGTCGGTTTCGGGATCGATGTTCTGGGCATGTACTCGGTGAAACTCGATGGCGGTAAAGGCACAGGCGGCACACAACTGCTGCCGATCCACGATGACGGTCGTCCGGCCGATGACTTTGGACGCCTGGGTGTCGCGGCCAAAGCCAAGGTTTCCAAAACTGAATTGAAAGTCGGTGAGTGGATGCCGGTTCTGCCAATCCTGCGCTCGGACGACGGCCGTTCGCTGCCACAGACGTTCCGTGGCGGGCAGATTACCTCCAAAGAACTCGATGGCCTGACCCTGTACGGCGGTCAGTTCAGGGGCAACAGCCCGCGTAACGATGCGAGCATGGAAGACATGTCGCTCAACGGTCGGGGCGCTTTCCAGTCTGACCGCTTCAACTTTGGTGGCGGTGAATACGCCTTCAATGAAAAGCGCACTCAAGTCGGCCTGTGGTACGCCCAACTCGAAGACATCTACAACCAGAAGTTCATCAACGTGCTGCACAGCCAGCCTATTGGTGACGTGACGCTGGGCGCGAACCTGGGTTACTTCTGGGGTAATGAAGACGGCAACAAACTGGCTGGCGATCTGGACAACAAAACCGCATACGCTTTGTTGTCTGCCAAATACAAGGGCAACACCTTGTACGTGGGCCTGCAGAAAGTCAGCGGTGATGACGGCTGGTTCCGGGTAAACGGAACGAGCGGCGGCACGCTGGCAAACGATAGCTACAACGCCAGCTATGACAACGCCAAGGAAAAATCCTGGCAACTGCGTCACGACCTGGACTTCGCCATCTTCGGCGTGCCCGGCATGACTTTGATGAACCGCTACATCAGCGGTGACAACGTCCACACTGGTGCCATTACCGATGGCAAGGAATGGGGTCGGGAGTCAGAACTGGCGTACACCGTACAAAGCGGCACGTTCAAGAGCCTGAACTTCCGGTGGCGCAACTCTTCCATCCGTCGCGACTTCAGCACCAACGAGTTCGACGAAAACCGGGTATTCATCAGCTATCCGCTGTCGCTGCTTTAAGTAACAAACTCTACTCCCCGTAGGAGCTGCCGGAGGCTGCGAAGCATTTGTTCTGACACACCGCCATCGCAGCCTTCGGCAGCTCCTACAAGTATCCTGTTGGCCGGGCGACTGTGGTGTGTCAGAGATACAAGACGATCCGGGCGGTCGTTCGTCTTCGTCTCGCCAACCAGCCATCATTTCGACCTAAGTCGCGTTGACAAAGCCATACACGACTGCAAATAATCACCCACAAGTCATACGACAACAGATGACAACTAATAAGAATTGCAAGGGAATCTCATGACAACGACTCATACCGCCCAAACTCCCTTCAATCGCCTGCTACTGACAGGTGCAGCAGGCGGTCTGGGCAAGGTTCTGCGACAAAGTCTGCGGCCTTACGCCAAGGTCCTGCGACTGTCCGATATCAGTGAAATGGCCCCCGCCGTTGACGCCAGCGAAGAAGTACAACCCTGCGACCTCTCCGACAAGCAAGCCGTTCATCAACTCGTTGAAGGTGTAGACGCGATCCTGCATTTCGGCGGTGTCTCGGTAGAGCGTCCGTTTGAAGAGATCCTCGGGGCGAATATCAGCGGTGTCTTCCATATCTACGAAGCCGCCCGTCGCCACGGCGTGAAGCGCATCATTTTCGCCAGCTCCAACCACGTTATCGGTTTCTACAAGCAGGATGAAACCATCGACGCGCTCTCCCCGCGCCGTCCGGACAGTTACTACGGTCTGTCCAAATCATACGGCGAGGACATGGCCAGCTTCTATTTCGACCGCTACGGCATCGAAACCGTGAGCATCCGCATTGGCTCGTCGTTCCCGGAACCGCAAAACCGCCGAATGATGAGCACCTGGCTAAGCTTCGACGACCTGACGCAACTCATCGAGCGCTCGCTGTATGCACCGAACGTCGGCCACACCATCGTCTATGGTGCTTCCGCCAACAGCAACGTGTGGTGGGATAACCGGTACGCCGCCCACCTCGGCTACAACCCCAAGGACAGCTCGGAAGTTTTCCGGGACAAGGTTGAAGCGCAGCCGATGCCTGCTGCTGACGACCCGGCGATGGTTTATCAGGGTGGCGCCTTCGTTGCATCAGGCCCCTTCGGCGACGACTGAGAACCGATAAAAAAACAATAAAAGGACAGGGCGACATGGATGCTGAATTGATTCTCGACGCACAAAACGCCACGGGTGAAAGCCCGGTGTGGAGCGCCAGGGACAAGGCTCTTTATTGGGTTGATATCCCGGCGGGTAAGCTTCATCGCTGGGACTCGGCCCATGACAGCACCCAAAGCTGGAAAGCACCGCAAATGCTCGCCTGCATCGCTCGTTACGATAACGGCGACTGGATTGGCGGTATGGAAGACGGTCTGTATCGGCTGACCGAAAGCGCCGACGGCACCCTGAGCAGTCGTTCTCTGGCCAGCGTCGATCATGCGTTGCCTGGCATGCGCTTCAACGATGGACGCTGTGATCGCCAGGGCCGCTTCTGGGCCGGCACCATGTTGATGGACATGGCCGCAGGTGCATCGGTCGGCGCGATGTATCGTTACAGCGCAGGCCAGAGCGAAGCGCTCACGGCACAACTTACTGACTTCATCGTACCCAACGGCCTGGCGTTCAGCCCGGACGGCAAGACCATGTACTTGTCCGACTCGCACCCCAGCGTGCAAAAGATCTGGGCGTTCGATTACGACACCGACAGCGGCACGCCCCACAACCGCCGCCTCTTCGTGGACATGAACCACTATCTGGGCCGCCCTGATGGCGCAGCGGTCGATGCCGAAGGCTGCTACTGGATCTGCGGCAATGATGCGGGGCTGATTCACCGCTTCACACCGACTGGCAAGCTTGACCAGTCACTGGTTGTGCCGGTGAAGAAACCCACTATGTGCGCCTTCGGCGGATCGAATCTGGACACGCTGTTCGTGACCTCGATTCGTCCCGGTGGCGACATCAGCGACCAGCCACTGGCCGGTGGCGTCTTTGCCCTGAGACCCGGAATCAAAGGCTTGGAGGAGCCTGCCTTCAAGGGCTAATGCATCACACACAAATCCACCAGCACCACAAAAACAACAAAACTGGAGTTATCCATGGATTTCAAACGCAAGCTTCTCATCGCCGCACTTCCACTGGCCTTCTGTATGTCGGGCCTGGCCCAGGCAGAAGTCAAAATCAAATTCGCCGAAGTTCACCCCGCCGGCTATGCCCCGGTAGTGGCCGAACAGAACATGGGCAAAAAGCTAGAAGAGCAGTCCAAAGGTGAGATTAGCTTCAAGATGTACCCCGGCGGCGTGCTCGGTTCAGAGAAAGAAGTGGTTGAGCAGGTACAGAGCAACGCCATCCAGATGACCCGTGTCAGCCTGGGCATCGTTGGCCCGGTAGTGCCTGACGTGAACGTCTTCAACCTGCCGTTCGTATTCCGCGATCAGGCGCACATGCGCACCATTATCGACGGTGAAATCGGCGACGAAATTCTGAAGAAAATCACAGACTCCAACTTCAACCTGGTCGCTCTGGCCTGGATGGATGGCGGGACCCGCAACCTGTACACCAAGAAGCCGGTACGCCAGATTTCCGATCTCAAAGGTATGAAGATCCGCGTTCAAGGCAACCCGGTATTCATTGAAACCATCAATGACATGGGCGGCAGCGGGATCGCAATGGCCACCGGCGAGATTTTCAGTGCATTGCAGACAGGCGTAATCGACGGTGCAGAAAACAACCCGCCAACTTACTTCCAGCACAATCACTATCAGAACGCCAAGTTCTTCACCATCACCGAGCACCTGATCCTTCCAGAGCCGATCGTGATGGCCAAAGACACCTGGAACAAACTCAATCCAGAACAACAAGCGCTCGTGAAAAAGCTGGCTCGTGAAGCACAAGCCGAGGAACGCGTGCTGTGGGACAAGTCGTCTGCTGATGCAGAAGCCAAGCTTAAAGCAGCAGGCGTAGAGTTCATCACCCTGACGCCTGAGCAGAAGAAAGCGTTTTATGACGCTACCCAGCCGGTTCGCGACAAGTTCGGTGCGCCATACAAAGACCTGATCAGCCGTATCGAAGCGGTGAAAACTGATCCGGCTCTGGCCGCAGCTAAAAACTAAGCAGCCCTATAAGTCAGTCCGATAACGCCGCGGGGGCGAGCGAAAGCTCGTTCGCCGCCGCAGTGGTGAGCCTCAATGAAAAATACGCTGTTAAGTATTAACGACATTATTTATCGGGTCTGCATCGGGATCGCCGGCTTTGCGGTGCTGATCATGACGTTGATTATCCCTTGGGGCATTTTCGCTCGTTACGTTCTTGGTACGGGGTCGAGCTGGCCGGAACCTGTTGCGATCCTGTTGATGGTGGTGTTCACCTTCTTCGGAGCTGCAGCCAGCTACCGTGCCGGTGCGCACATGGCCGTCTCCATGGCGGTGGATCGCATGCCCCTGCATTTGCGCAAGCTCGCTGCTGTGCTGGTGCAAGTGCTGATGGCAGTCGTAGCACTGTTCATGATCGTCAAAGGCTTCAAACTCTGCGCCACTACCTGGAACCAGTTTCTGGGCGAAATCCCGTCGCTGCGCGTAGGTATCTCCTACTTGCCAATTCCCCTCGGCGGGATCGTGACCCTGATTTTCATTCTGGAGCGAGTTTTTCTGGGTGACCAAAGCCATCGCGCCGTCATGCATTTTGACGTCGTAGAAGAAAGTGAAGGTGCTGCATAAATGGACGCACTTATATTACTAGGCAGCTTTATCGCGCTGATCCTGATCGGCATGCCGGTCGCTTACGCACTAGGTCTGTCTGCGCTGATCGGTGCATGGTGGATTGAGATCCCTGCTGATGCACTGATGATTCAGATCGCTGGCGGTGTCAATAAATTCTCTCTTCTGGCAATCCCATTCTTCGTCCTGGCGGGCGCGATCATGGCCGAAGGCGGTATGTCGCGGCGGCTCGTCGCATTTGCTGGCGTGCTGGTGGGTTTCGTACGCGGTGGTCTGTCGCTGGTAAACATCGTTGCGTCTACCTTTTTCGGCGCTATTTCCGGCTCCTCGGTAGCGGACACTGCCTCAGTTGGTTCGGTGCTGATTCCGGAAATGGAACGTGCGGGCTACCCTCGTGACTTCTCCACAGCGGTAACGGTCAGCGGTTCGGTCCAGGCGCTACTGACACCGCCAAGCCACAACTCGGTTCTGTACTCGCTGGCAGCGGGCGGCACCGTTTCCATCGCATCGTTATTCATGGCTGGGATCATGCCGGGCCTGTTACTCAGTGCGGTGATGATGGGTCTGTGCATGATCTTCGCCCGTAAGCGCAACTACCCCAAGGGTGAGGTCATCCCGTTGCGCAAGGCGCTGAAAATCGCGGCTGACGCGCTGTGGGGCATGATGGCGCTGGTCATCATTCTCGGCGGTATCCTGTCGGGCGTGTTTACCGCCACCGAGTCGGCAGCCATTGCGGTGCTCTGGTCATTCTTCGTGACCATGTTCATCTACCGTGACTACAAATGGTGTGACCTGCCCAAGCTGATGCACCGGGCAGCCCGTACCATTTCCATCGTCATGATCCTGATCGGTTTCGCTGCCAGCTTCGGTTACATCCTGACGCTGATGGAAATCCCGATGAAGATCACGACAGCGTTCCTGACCATATCGGACAACCGCTACGTGATCCTGATGTGCATCAACATCATGTTGTTGCTGCTAGGCACCATCATGGACATGGCACCGCTGATCCTGATCCTTACACCAATCCTTTTGCCAGTAGTGGCGAGCGTGGGCGTAGACCCTGTGCACTTCGGCATGATCATGCTGGTGAACCTGGGGATCGGGCTCATCACACCACCGGTTGGCGCGGTGCTGTTCGTCGGTGCTGCGGTGGGTAAAGTGACCATCGAAGCCACCGTGAAAGCTCTGCTGCCGTTCTACGCTGCACTGTTCATGGTGCTGATGCTGGTGACCTACATCCCTGCAATCTCCCTGTGGTTGCCGAGTGTGGTGTTGTAAGAAACACCGATGATCCAGGGTTGGAACGATGATTTGTGGGAGCGAGGCTTGCCCGCGATAAGGTACACACCGATCGCGAGCAAGCTCAGCTCCCACCGTTGCCTGGATTCGCGCCCCCCAGCCAAGGAGGCTGGTTGCTCATGTCTGCTCCTGCTTTGTTTCCCCGCCACATCGCTGTATTGCTCCTCGCCCTTCTCGCCTGTGCTTTTGCAGGCAATCACATCGCCGCGCGTATCGCCTTTGACCATGACACCGGCCTGCTGCTGGCGATTCTGTGTCGCTCGGGCGTGACCTTGCTGGTCCTTACTGGCCTGGTGCTCTGGCAGCGGGAACGCCCGAACCTGACCGCCAGAACGTGGCGCTGGCAATTGCTGCTGGGCGTGCTGATCGCAGCACAAAGTTTCTGCATCTACTCGGCTGTTGCTCGCATTCCAGTCGCGCTGGCGTTGCTGATCGCCAACGTGGCTCCCATCCTGTTGGTCTTGCTCATATGGGCGTTAGGCGGCGCAAGGCCGACCGCTCGTGCCGCGTTGCTGATGGGTTTTATTCTGATTGGTCTGGTCTTTGCGCTGGACGTACCAGAGCGCCTGTCCAGCCAGCACAGCACCGAGGCACAATGGCTCGAAGGCATTGCCTTCGGTTTTGGAGCGGCGGGTGTTTTCGCCTGTGCGCTGTGGATAACCGACCATAAACTTTCATCCCTGCGCGGCACCGTGCGCAGCATGCTGACCATGTTGATTGTGTTCAGCGCTGCTGCATTGGCGGGTTTCAGCGGCGTGCTGCCTGGAGGTGTTTCATTGCCGTCCACCGCCACCGGCTGGACAGCACTGACCTGTCTGGTCACGCTTTATGGCGTTGGGTTTTCCCTGCTGTTCATTTGCGTAAACCGTCTGGACATGGCCCGCAACGCGCCGGTGATGAACATCGAGCCAGTGGCGAGTCTGTTGTTTGGCTGGTTAATCCTTGATCAATTGCTCAGCGGCGGCCAGATCATTGGCGGCCTGATCGTGGTCACCGGCATTGTGCTGCTGACCTGGCGGCGTAAAACGGCTTGAGCCCTCATCTGCACTCATACGGCGAATCATCATGCACCCGGCAATCCTGACGCTTGAAGATGGCATCACCCGACTGACGCTCGCCCCGCAAACCGGCGGCAGCATTGTTAACTGGAATGTGATCGCCAGCGGCCAACCGCTACTGCGCCCCAGCAATGACGAAGCCCTCGGTGCCGGGACTGCACGGAAGCTGGCCTGCTATCCGCTGGCACCGTGGTCCAACCGGATCAGCAACGGAGGATTTGAAAGTCCCGATGGCTGGTTCGCGCTTGAGCCCAACAGCCACAACGACGCGTTGCCGATTCATGGCAGTGCCTGGCAGCAGCCATGGGAAGTGATTGAGCAAAGTGCGCAACATGCCTGCCTGCAACTGAACAGCAGCATCCCTTTTGCTTATCGCGCGCAACTGCACTTCAGCCTGCTGGACGGCACGCTGAGCATCATGCTGCAGGTGACCCACCTGGACGCGCGGGCCGCCTGGCACGGGCTGGGCTTGCATCCTTATCTGCCACGCACCGCCAACACCCGGTTACGGGCCACGGCGTCACAGGTCTGGCTGACCGATGAAACCGGGCTGCCTACTGAACTGGAAAATATACCGGCCGCATGGAACTTCAATGCGTTGAACAGCCTGCCGCAAACTCGTCTGGATAACGGTTTTACCGAATGGGATGGCAGTGCCCTGATCAGCCAGCCGGACCTGGGTTATGAGCTTGAATGCCGGGCGACGGGCAGTGAGTTCTTTCTGGTGTTCTGCCCGCCCGGGCTGGATTTTTTCTGCTTCGAGCCGGTCAGCCACCCGGTGAATGCCCACCATTTGCCGGGGCATCCAGGGTTGCGGCTGTTGCGACAGGGAGAGTCGGCTGAGCTGGGTTTCAGCCTGAGTTACCGCGCGCTGTAACAATTTCATTCAGGCGGATCGCAAATCCCTGTGGGAGCCGGGGTTGCCCGCGATGCTGGCGACTCGGTTTCAAAGCCATACCGCGTCATCGTTCATCGCGAGCAAGCTCAGCTCCCACAGGTGGGTAGCCTCTCAAGCTCATGCAAAACCTGTGGGACCGAATTTATTCGGGAAAGGGCTGGCAGATTCAATACTTCTGTCGCCTGACATGACGCATTCGCGAATGAATTCGCTCCCACCGGGATCAACCCTTGCAGGCCAACATAGAACCTCCCGCAGACAACCGTCTCAGGCGGATCGCAAAATTCCTGTGGGAGCCGGTTTGCCCGCGATATAGGCGACGCGGTTTCACGGCCACACCGCGTAATCGCTCATCGCGAGCAAGCTCAGCTCCCATCGGGATCAACCCTTGCAGGCCAACATAGAACCTCCCGCAGACAACCGTCTCAGGCGGATCGCAAAATCCCTGTGGGAGCCGGGCTTGGTCTGGGCGGCATTCCGACGATAAACGATAACGCGGTGGGTCTTCTGTCCGCGTCTCATGTATCGCGGGCAAGCCCGGCTCCCACAATTAAATGCACTCCAACCAGACTTTTGAAGTCTGCCAATCAAACCACCACGTAGTACTTGCGCACATACACCGTGCTTTCCCATGCGCAGCTCGCGCCTAGCGGAACAAACACGGTGTCGCCGGTGTTCACGATCAGCGCTTCGCCGTCTACACCGGTGAGCGTCACCTGACCTTCGATCAGATGCATCAACTCATGCACTTTGTGCGGTCGGCCGCCACGGGCATAAGGTGTCGAGTCCCAGACGCCGATGCGCAGGGAGCTGTTCGAGGCTTCATAGGCGTTGTGTGAGCGGCACTGAGGCGTCGGGCCAATCAGGATGCTGGCCTCGGGGGCTGCCGAAGGTGCCAGTGGAACTCGCTTGTCGATCCAGGTCAGCGCCGGTTGCGTCGATGGCGCGGAGTCCCTGATTGCGCAAAAAGCCCAAAGGCTGCCATCTGCCGCATCAAACTGACAGGCGACTCCCTGCTCCACTACAACGCTTTCGCCGGGGCCGACTTCGAGGGTTTCACCGTTAACGTGCAGGCTGACACACCCGCGGTGGACAACCAACATTTCCGTGAATGGATACGATTGACTGCTACGTAAGCCACTGGCGCTGACCAATCCGGCACTTACGCCATCATCAGCGACATAAGCGATATCACGCACGTCGGCAAACGGATCGCCAGCGCTCAAAGCACCGCGCTTCAACGGTGCATCGGTTTGACTGCCGTCAGCGCGGACCAACAACAAAGCTTTTAGCTGTGACATTAAACACTCTCCGGATTAGCCAACGGCCTGGGTGACGAGGGCAAACTGTGCGACGCCAGCAGTGGCCTGCGGAGCCTTGCCTTTAGCCATTTGTGTGACGCTGTCGACAGCTTTAAGACCTGCAGCGTCCAGCCAGTCTGCCAAGCCGCTATTCGTAGGAATATCGATACGCACAAAGGAATACGGCACTCGCGACAGCAACTGACTGATCAGGTACCTGGCCTGCTCTACGTTTTGAGCGATCACCGGGCCGATGCACAGGCCGCGACCAAAAGGGCGCAATAGAGCAAACGCCTGTAATTGCCCATTGCGCTCGATAGCTGCCGAGTGTTCTACGCTCGGCAGCAGGTCCTTGAGGACCGCAGTGCGATCAAGCCCGCTGCCCGCGTTGGCCAACTCGAACAGGCGCGGGTAATCCGCTTCGCTCACCGAGCGGCAGCTTTCGCTGAACGCGAGCGCGGGCGCTGACGGTGCTTCGGCTGGAGCCTGACCCTGACGTTGTTCGACGCTGCCGAAATCAACAAATCCCAAACTGGCGTAAAGCGGGGCTCCGGCCAGGGTCGCGTTGAGAACAGGAGTACGAGGTGTGGCGGCCTCAATCGCCAGGTTCATCAGTTGCCGACCAATCCCCTTGCCCTGATATTCGTCGCTGACGATCACCAGACCAATGGTTGAGAAATCCCCCTGATGGCAAGTGAATGCACTGCCGATCACCCGCCCCTTGTCTTGCGCAACGAAACCCTCGCTAACGCGTTGCAGCATCGCCCAGTCCTCACGACGATGCGGCCATTTCAACTGTACTGAAAGTTGGTGTGCAGCATCCACATCGGCCGCAGTCATAGGGCGATAGGAACATGAAGAACGTTGCGAGTCAGCCATGAAAAGCTCTCCGGTCAAAGGGGCACTAATGCCTGTATCCCATCTGTTTACCGCTCATGGCAAGAGCCCCGGAACGATTCGGCAGATTGCGCAAAGCGCGCTGCCGTTTACCACAGTTACTGCTTAAATCGACACTAAGGTCGGCAGCAAATGCTTGGGCTTTTTTCCTAGGATGGACGTCTCGCTTTTTATCGGCTGGAGTCCTTCATGGATAGCTTCGATCCTCGTCAAATTTCTGTTCGCAGCGCGCACTTCATCGGCGGTCATTATCGCGATGCCCAGTCAGGCATGGACGTCTCACGCCCCTCCGACGGGCAGGTCTACGCCGGGCTGCCGATTGCTGACGCGGACATGGTGGACGAAGCCGTCAGTAATGCCTGGCAGGCGTTCAAGCACAGTGACTGGGCCAGCCGCCCGCCTCGCGAGAGAGCCCGGGTCATGCGTCGTTGGGCCGACTTGATTGAAGCCGATGGCGCGATCCTGGGACCGCTGGAAGCAGTCGGTTCGACGCGTCCCCACAAAGACGTGCTCGCCTGGGACATTCCTTATGTCGCCGAAGGGATTCGTTTTTTCGCAGAGCTGGCAGACAAGCATGGCGGCGAAGTGGCGGCGACTCAAAGCGACCGGCTGGGCATGCAGATCGCCGAGCCTTACGGCGTGATTGCCGCCATTGCACCGTGGAACTTCCCGCTGAGTATGGGCCACTGGAAAGTCGCCCCGGCGCTGGCAGCGGGTAACGCCGTAGTGCTCAAACCTTCGGAACTGACGCCATTTTCCAGCCTGCGCTTTGCCGAGTTGGCCGTGCAGGCCGGGCTCCCTGCCGGGATGTTCAACGTGGTTCAGGGTGACGGACGCACCACAGGCGACGCGCTGTGTCGTCATCCGCGCATCTCGAAAGTAACCTTCACCGGTTCGACGGCCACAGGCTCCAGCATCATGTCCACTTGCGCACTGGTCGGTCCCAAACCCGTGACACTGGAGCTGGGCGGTAAAAGCCCGCAACTGGTGTTTGCTGACGTGCCTGATCTGGCCAAAACCGCACGCACCGTTGCGCTAGCCATTACCGGTAATGCCGGACAGGTGTGTGTTTCGGGTTCACGACTGTTGATAGAACGCTCGATCATGGCGCCGTTCATTGAGCATCTTCAGGGCTACTTCGCTTCTTTGCGCCCCGGCCCGACCTGGTCACCAGACGCCACGCTGCCGCCGATCATCTCCCATTTGCAGGGCAGCCGCATCGACAACATCGTCCAGCGTGCGCGCCAGGCCGGAGCCGAAGTGCTGGCCGGTGGCGGGCTGTTCGAAGGCATGGGCGGCGCTTATTACCAACCGACATTGCTGACCGCAGTGGACAGCCAAAGCCCGGCAGTCTGCGAAGAGATTTTCGGCCCAGTGCTGACCATTCAGCCATTCGACACCGAAGAACAGGCGCTGCAACTGGCCGAACACGACACCTATGGTCTGTGCGCAGGCGTGCATACGGCTGACCTGAATCGCGCACTGCGACTGATTCGCAAGCTGGAAGTCGGCACCGTCTGGGTCAACCGCTACGGGCGCAGCAACGATTACATCCTGCCAACCGGGGGCTATAAACGCTCCGGCATTGGCAAGGACCTGGGACGTGAAGCGTTTGAAGCCAATCTACGCTTTAAAAGCGTGTTGATCGATATCGCTCAATAGCGGCAGAAACACCGCGCTGCAACGGTAGGAGTGAACTTGTTCGCGAGACTTTTCTCCTGACACACCGCCTCGCCAACAAGTTGCCTCCTACCTGGAAAGCGACAAGCCTGACACACCGCGTTGCAATGGTAGGAGCGAACTTGTTCGCGAGACGCTTCTCCTGACATACCGCCTCGCCAACAAGTTGCCTCCTACCGGGAAAGCGACAAGCCTGAAACACCGCGTCGCAATGGTAGGAGCGAACTTGTTCGCGAGGCTTTTCTCCTGACACACCGCCTCGCCAACAAGTTGCCTCCTACCGGGAAAGCGACAAGCCTGACACACCGCGTTGCAATGGTAGGAGCGAACTTGTTCGCGAGACGCTTCTCCTGACATACCGCCTCGCCAACAAGTTGCCTCCTACCTGGAAAGCGACAAGCCTGAAACATCGCGCTGCAACGGTAGGAGCGAACTTGTTCGCGAGACCTTTCTCCTGACACACCGCCTCGCCAACAAGTTGCCTCCTACCTGGAAAGCGACAAGCCTGAAACACCGCGTCGCAATGGTAGGAGCGAACTTGTTCGCGAGACTTTTCTCCTGACACACCGCCTCGCCAACAAGTTGCCTCCTACCTGGAAAGCGACAAGCCTGACACAACGCGTTGCAATGGTAGGAGCGAACTTGTTCGCGAGACTTTTCTCCTGACACACCGCGCTACAGCGGCAGGCCGAAATACTCAGGTACGTAATAGGCGAGCGACTTAGCCAATCGACCGCTAAATTCGCGTTTCACTCTTCCCAAGGAGCGCCACGGATTGGCTCTTAGCGCAAAAGCACACCAACTTCGTAAAGGTCGCTACTCCGAAATTGGACGGTTCTATATCGTCACTGTTACCACTCATCAGCGCCGCCCTTTCTTCGCCGACTGGAGACTAGGAAGGCTTGTCGTTCAAGAGCTTCGCCGGGCCGAACAGCAAGGCCTGGCTGAATCTTTAGCCTGGGTTGTGATGCCCGATCATCTCCACTGGCTGTTTCAACTCAAGAAGACATCTCTGAGCCTTTTGTTGAAACAGGTCAAAGCCCGAAGCGCTATCGCCCTCAATAAAGTCAGCGGGAGTGAAGGCCAGATCTGGCATCAGGGCTTTTACGATCACGCGCTTCGCCGTGAGGAAAATCTACGCAAACACGCACGCTACATCGTCGCCAATCCCGTGCGGGCAGGCTTGGTGAAGCGTGTAGGAGATTATCCGCTTTGGGATGCGGTCTGGTTGTAGATTCGAACCACCGCCTCATCCCCTCTCGCCAACAAGTTGCCTCCTACCTGAAAAACGACAAGCCTGAAACACCGCGTTGCAATGGTAGGAGCGAACTTGTTCGCGAGGCTTTTCTCCTGACACACCGCCTCGCCAACAAGTTGCCTCCTACCTGGAAAGCGGCAAGCCTGAAACACCGCGTTGCAACGGTAGGAGCGAACTTGTTCGCGAGACCTTTCTCCTGACACACCGCCTCGCCAACAAGTTGCCTCCTACCGGGAAAGCGGCAAGCCTGAAACACCGCGCTGCAACGGTAGGAGCGAACTTGTTCGCGAGACACTTCTCCTGACACACCGCCTCGCCAACAAGTTGCCTCCTACCTGGAAAGCGACAAGCCTGAAACACCGCGATGCAATGGTAGGAGCGAACTTGTTCGCGAGACCTTTCTCCTGACACACCGCCTCGCCAACAAGTTGCCTCCTACCTGGAAAGCGGCAAGCCTGAAACACCGCGTTGCAATGGTAGGAGCGAACTTGTTCGCGAGACGCTTCTCCTGACACACCGCCTCGCCAACAAGTTGCCTCCTACCTGGAAAGCGGCAAGCCTGAAACACCGCGTTGCAATGGTAGGAGCGAACTTGTTCGCAAGGCTTTTCTCCTGACACACTGCCTCGCCAACAAGTTGCCTCCTACCTGGAAAGCGACAATCCTGAAACACCGCGCTGCAACGGTAGGAGCGAACTTGTTCGCGAGGCTTTTCTCCTGACACACCGCCTCGCCAACAAGTTGCCTCCTACCTGGAAAGCGGCAAACCTGACACACCGCGTTGCAATGGTAGGAGCGAACTTGTTCGCGAGGCTTTTCTCCTGACACACCGCATCGCGAGCAAGGGCGGTCTACAAAACAACGGGAGCAGCTTTCTGGCTGCTCCCGTTTTTTATTGGCTTGACGCAGTTTGTGCTGCGCTGGCACAGCATCTGTTCGGCGTCAGCACCATAAGTGCTCATAAAAGTACATAAACACGAGGCTCGCCCAAGGCTGGAGCGCTCCGCAAAGTGTGCTGAGGGCACCCCCTAAAACGGCGTTTTCTATCAAGCAGCCGACGCTTTTAACGTCATCTGCTGATTTCACGGTGTTGTAATGAAGGTGTGGTGCAGCGTTGCATCACGCGCTTTGAATCCGAAGCACAGAGATGCCTCGCCCAGACTTAACGAACTTCAGGACCGCACTCAATGAGCTTTCTTCGTCCCAAATTCATTACGTTCGATTGCTACGGTACGTTGACCAACTTCCACATGGGCGCCATGACCCGCGAACTCTTCGCGGACCGTGTCCCCGCTGAACGCATGGAAGAGTTCGTCAAGGATTTCTCCGCCTATCGCCTGGATCAAGTCATGGGCGACTGGGTGCCTTACGACGAAATCATCAAGACTGCGCTGGAACGTACCTGTAAACGTTGGGGTATCGAATACCGCCAGGAAGGCCAGCTTTACTACGACGCGGTTCCAACATGGGGTCCGCACGCCGACGTTCCGGCAGGTCTGGCAAAAATTGCCGACAAGATCCCTCTGGTGATTTTCTCCAACGCCAGCGACAGCCAGATCATGTCCAACGTGAACATGCTCGGCGCGCCGTTCCACAAAGTCTTCACCGCTGAACAGGCTCAGGCCTACAAGCCTCGCCTACGTGCGTTCGAGTTCATGCTCGACAACCTCGGCTGCGGCCCGCAGGACGTGCTGCACGTTTCCTCGAGCTTCCGTTACGACCTGTTCCCGGCGCATGACATGAAGATCAAGAACCGCGCATTCGTTGCCCGGGGCCATGACGTGCCTGCCAACGAGTCCTACGGCTATCACACCCTCAAGGACATCGGCGGCTTGCCTGCGCTGGTCGGCCTGTAATCCGCATTGCCCACGGTTTCCGGTAACGCCACAGGTAAGGACAGCACCATGCGAAGTGAATCCTACTGGCTTGATACCGCACCGGCATTTGCCGGGGCGCAGACCGGCGCGGTGGAAGGCCAGGTGGATGTCGCCATTGTCGGGGGCGGCTTTACCGGTCTTTCGGCGGCCCGCGCCCTGGCGATGAAAGGCGCAAGCGTGGCAGTCCTGGAAGCTGACCGGGTGATCGGCGAAGCGTCCGGGCGTAACGGTGGCCAGTGCAATACCGGCGTGGCTCAGGATTATTCAGCGCTGACCGCCAGTCTGGGCGCCGACCAGGCCCGCGCGTATTACCTGGCTTACGAAAGCGCTGTAAAGAGTGTCGTCGCGGTGGTCGAGCAGGAGCAGATTGCGTGTGACATGACCCGTAACGGCAAGCTGAAACTGGCCGCCAAACCGATGCACTTCGACGGCATGGCCCGCACCTGCGAGCTGATCCGTCGGGAAGTGGACGCGGACGTCGAGCTTCTGTCCGCGCAAGAAACCCGCGCCGAAGTGGACTCGGCTGAATTCCACGGCGGCTTGTTACAGCGCAACGGCGTGCAGATGCATGTCGGGCGCTTTGGTGTCGGGCTGGCCGATGCTGCCGTGCGTCACGGCGCACAGGTTTTCCAGAACGCCGCAGTAAAAAGCTGGAAAGCCAACGCTTCAGGCTATCTGCTCAACACGGCCAAGGGCTCTATTCAGGCCAAACAGATCATGCTGGCAACCGGTGCTTGCCAGCATGGCGGTCCAGGCTGGTATCGACGGCGCATCGTGCCGGTGGGCAGCTTTGTGATTGTGACCGAGGTGCTGCCTCAAGCTTTGATTGATCAATTGCTGCCGCAGCATCGCGCCTATGTCACCAGCCGCATGATCGGCAATTACTTCCGCCTGACGCCGGATAACCGTTTGCTGTTTGGCGGCCGGGCGCGTTTTGCCATGTCCAATACAACCTCCGACGCCAAGAGCGGCAAGGTATTGCGTGCCGCCATGGTGCAAATGTTCCCGCAACTGGCCAGCGCCAAAGTGGATTACTGCTGGGGCGGTCTGGTGGACATGACCTCCGACCGCTTGCCGCGTGCGGGTGAACACGAGGGCGTTTTTTACTCCATGGGCTACAGCGGCCACGGCGTACAGATGTCCGTCCACATGGGCCAGGTCATGGCCGACGTTATGGATGGCAATCCGCAAGCCAACCCGTGGCGTGAGCTTGACTGGCCAGCCGTTCCAGGACATTTCGGCACCCCGTGGTTCCTGCCGCTGGTGGGCGCGTGGTATCGATTTCAGGATGCCCGGCACTAGATTTTGCGCTTCACCGTCGTTGTGTGCGTTTCAAGGACGCTCCGGTCAACCGTGAGCAACTCATGCATTCCCTTAATCGACAGGTAGAACTGATATGGCTGACAACAAAGACGATTCCCCATTGATCTCAGGCCAGGACAGCCTGCGCGTATTCGAAGGGCTCAATCGCGGTCTTTCACGTCGTGATGCATTACGCATGCTGGGCGTTGCTGGCGTCGTCGCCAGCGGTGCGACGAGTCTGTTCGGTGCAGCGGGCAAAGTCTTCGCCGACGAAGCGGCAGCGCCTGGCAAAGGCAAACCCGGTGGGCGTATTCGTGTAGCAGGCATGTCCAGTTCTACCGCCGACACCCTCGACCCCGCCAAAGGCGCACTGTCCACCGACTATGTCCGCCACTTCATGTTCTACAACGGCCTGACTCGCTTCGACTCGCATCTGGTACCGCAGATGGAGCTGGCCGAGCGCATCGAAAGCGACGACGCCACCTTGTGGACCGTAACGTTGCGCAAGGACGTTACGTTTCACAACGGCAAACCGCTGACACCTGCCGACGTGGTCTTCTCGTTGAACCGTCATAAGGACCCGCTGACCGGTTCAAAGGTCATGCCGTTGATGGCTCAGGTCAGTGAGGTCAAAGCCAGCGGTCCGAACGAAGTACAAATCCGCCTCAGCGCTGCCAACGCCGAGCTGCCCTCGATTCTGGCGGTGTCGCACCTGTTGATCGTTCCGGAGGGCACCACCGACTTCAATCAGGGCATCGGCACCGGGCCGTTCAAGGTCAAGGAATTCAAACCGGGCGTGCGCTCGATCAGCGTGCGCAACCCGAATTACTGGAAGCCGGGCCTGCCATATCTGGACGAAATCGAATTCATCGCGATTGGCGACGAGCCTTCACGGGTCAACGCGCTGCTGTCCGGCGATGTGCACCTGATCAACGAGGTCAACCCGCGCTCCACCGCGCGCATCACTGCCAGCGCCAAGCACAGCGTGTTCGATGCCCCCTCGGGCAACTACACAGACTTGATCATCCGTCAGGACCAGATGCCGGGGCAGAACCCGGACTTCACCTTGGCGATGAAGTACCTGCTGGATCGCGAACAGGTCAAATCGGCGGTGTTCCGGGGCTACGCCCGCGTCGGTAACGACACGCCGATTTCTCCAGGGTCGCGCTACTTCAACGCTGATTTGCCGCAGCGTGTATACGACCCGGAAAAAGCCCGCTTCCACCTGAAAAAGGCCGGTATGGAAAAAATCACCATGGCTGTGGCTGCATCACCTGCTGCCACCGGCTCGGTGGACATTGCAGTGCTGCTGCAACAGTCCGCCAAGGAGGCGGGCCTAACCCTCAACGTCAACCGTCTACCCAGCGACGGCTACTGGTCCAACCACTGGATGAAGCACCCGCTGAGTTTCGGCAACATCAACCCGCGGCCGAACGCCGACGTGATTTTCTCTCAGTTCTTCCAGTCCACTGCGCCCTGGAACGAATCGGCCTGGAAGAACGAGCAGTTCGACCAGTTGCTGATGCTGGCACGCGGTGAAACCGACGAAGCCAAGCGCGCCGAGATGTATGGCGACATGCAGACGCTGGTCCACGACCACTGCGGAATCGGCATCCCCGTCTTCATCAGCAACATCGATGGCGTCGACAAGCGTATCAAAGGCTATGGCAGCAACCCGCTCGGCGGCTTCATGGGCTACATGTTCAGCGAGCAGATCTGGCTGGACGCTTGATTGCGGGTAGTTTCCCCTTTGCCGGAGCAATGCCATGAATAGCAACACACTCTGGTTGATCGGCAAGCGCTTCGGCGCTGCGATCCTGACCTTGCTGATCGTTTCCATGGTGGTCTTCGCCATTACGGCGGTGCTACCCGGCGACGCGGCTCAAGCAGCCCTCGGGCAATTCGCGACGCCTGAACAGGTCGCGGCATTGCGGATAAAAATGGGCCTGGATCAACCGGGTGTGGTGCGTTACCTGAGCTGGTTGATGAACCTGCTCAGTGGCAATTTTGGCGAGTCGGCGTCAAACGCCATGCCGGTTACCGAACTGGTGGGCAGCCGCTTCCCCAACACCTTGATGCTGGCCGGGGCCACCGCGCTGGTTTCAGTTCCGGTGGCATTGGTGCTGGGCATCGGTTCGGCCATGGGACGTGGCGGCCGACTGGACAGCGCGTTGAGTTTCATCACGCTGGCGCTGGTCGCGGTACCGGAGTTTCTGGTGGCGACCCTCGCGGTGCTGATTTTCGCGGTTAACCTGGGCTGGCTGTCGGCGTTGTCCTATGCCAGCGATACCCACTCCCCTCTGGAATTCATACGCACTTATGCACTGCCGGTGATGACCCTGTGCTGCGTGATTGTTGCGCAAATGGCGCGCATGACCCGCGCAGCCGTCATTGATCAACTGGACAGCCCTTACGTGGAAATGGCCCGCCTGAAAGGCGTCAGCCCTGTACGCATCGTGTTGCGCCACGCGTTACCCAATGCCATCGGCCCCATTGCCAATGCCATCGCCTTGAGCCTGTCGTACCTGCTTGGCGGCGTGGTGATCGTCGAGACCATCTTCAACTATCCGGGTGTCGCCAGCTTGATGGTCGACGCCGTGACCAACCGGGACATGGCCCTGGTTCAAGCCTGCACCATGTTGTTCTGCTCAGCGTATCTGGGCCTGGTGCTGATTGCCGACCTGTGCGCCATCCTTTCCAATCCGAGGCTGAGAACCCAATGAATAACCTCATTGTAAAATCGACGCCACCCGGTGCTGACCTGTCATTGGGCAAGGTCGCGCACAGCACATCATGGCTGGGTCTGGCGGGTGCATTCGTGTGCATCTTCTGGCTATTGGTGGCGCTGTTCGGGCCATGGCTCGCCCCTCACCCGGTCGGTGAAGTGGTGTCCAACAACGTCTTCGACAGCATGAGCGGCACGTACCCCTTTGGCACCGATTATCTGGGCCGCGACATGCTCAGCCGGGTGCTGGCCGGATCGCGTTTCACTGTCGGCCTGGCGCTGATTTCCGCTGTGCTGGCGAGCGGTCTGGGCACCAGCCTGGCGCTGCTTGCCGTGGTCGTACCGAAATGGCTGGATGAAGTGATCAGCCGCCTGATGGACGCTTTTATCTCGATCCCCAGCAAGATGCTGGCGCTGATCATGGTCTCAGCGTTTGGCTCATCGGTCACGCTGCTGATCACTACCGCCGTACTGAGCTTTGCACCCGGCGCATTCCGGATCGCGCGTAGTCTGGCGGTCAACATCGAAGCGCTGGAGTACGTGCAAGTCGCGCGCACCCGCGGCGAGCGCCGCTTGTACATCGCCTGTGTGGAAATCCTGCCCAACATGCTTAATCCGGTGCTGACCGATCTGGGCCTGCGCTTTGGCTTCATCGTGCTGCTGCTCAGCGGCATGAGCTTTCTCGGCCTTGGCGTGCAACCGCCCGACGCCGACCTGGGTTCGCTGGTTCGGGAAAATATCGGCGGTTTGAATCAAGGCGCACCCGCCATCGTGATTCCGGCGCTGGCCATCGGCACCCTGACGATCGGAGTGAATCTGTTCATCGACAGGCTCTCGTCACGGCGCAGCCGACGTTCCGGGGGGCATTGATATGAGCCAATTGATCAAGGTCCAGGACCTGCGAGTCGTCGCCAGCGCAGACAGCGGCGACATTGAGATCGTCAAAGGCGTGAGCTTCGCCCTGGAAAAAGGTGAAGTGCTGGCGCTGATCGGTGAGTCCGGCTCTGGCAAAACCACGATTGCCCTGGCCTTGCTGGGTTACGCCCGACGCGGCTGTCGTCTGGCCAGCGGCACGGTGCAGATCGCGGAGCACAACATGCTCGACTTGCCGGAAAGCATCCTGCAAGGGCTGCGCGGCAATCGCGTTTCGTACATTGCACAGAGCGCAGCAGCGGCCTTCAACCCGGCCAAAAGACTGATAGACCAAGTGATCGAAGGCGCGTTGATTCACGGGCTGGGCAAGCGCGCAGCGCTGGAAGCCAAAGCCATCGAACTGTTTCGCGACCTCTCGCTACCCAATCCGGAACAGATTGGTCAGCGTTTCCCGCACCAGGTCTCCGGCGGCCAGTTGCAGCGGGTCATGGCGGCCATGGCACTGATCAGCGATCCGTTGCTGGTGATCCTTGACGAACCCACGACCGCACTGGACGTCACCACTCAGATCGATGTGTTGCGCGCTTTCAAGCGTGTGGTGCGTGAGCGCGGGGCGACGGCGGTCTACGTCTCTCACGACCTGGCCGTAGTGGCGCAAATGGCCGATCAGATTGTGGTACTCAAGGGTGGCCAGATCGTCGAGCAAAGCAACACCGCGGCGCTGCTCAAAGGCCCGGAGCATCCCTACACTCGCAGCCTGCTGGCCGCCGCAAGGCCGGATGCAACATTGCGCCCGGCCAGTGAGGTTGCACAAGACAAGCCGTTGCTGACCATCACGGGCATGTCTGCCGGTTATGGCAATAAAGACCTGCAGGGCAGGCCGATGATTCGCGTGCTGGAAGACATTGATCTGACCATCAACCGGGGTCAGGCGATCGGTGTGATTGGCGAGTCAGGCTCCGGCAAGTCCACCCTGGCTCGGGTCGTAGCCGGTTTACTCGATCCAGCGCGGGGCAGCTTGAGATTTGATGGCGAGCCGCTGTCAGGCGATCTGGCCGGTCGTACGGACGATCAGTTCCGGCGCATTCAAATGGTCTTCCAGAATGCCGACACCGCGTTGAATCCGATGCACAGCATCAGCACTATTCTCGGCCGCCCATTGAAGATGTACTTCAATCTCAAAGGGGCTGCCTTGCGCGAGCGTATCGATGAATTGCTCGATCTGGTGCGCCTGCCCCGGGACATGGCAGAACGACGCCCCGGCGAACTGTCCGGCGGACAAAAGCAGCGGGTCAATCTGGCTCGCGCACTGGCCGCCAAACCAGACCTGATCCTCTGCGATGAAGTCACGTCAGCACTGGACACTGTGGTCGGCGCAGCGATTCTCGAATTGCTGGGCGACTTGCGCCGGGAGCTGGGCGTTTCCTATCTGTTCATCAGCCATGACATCTCCACCGTCCGGGCCTTGTGCGACGACATCGTGGTGATGTACAGCGGTCACAAGGTCGAAGAAGGCAGCCGCGAATCCTTCAGCCAGACACCGTTTCATCCCTACACCGACCTGCTGGTGCATTCGGTCCCCGAATTGCGTCAGGGTTGGCTGGAAACCTGCGGCACCACCACCTGCGGTACGCTGCCAACCATCACCGCGCCGACCAACACACGGGAACTGTGTACCTTTTTGAACCGCTGCCCGCAACGCGTCGAAGGCTTGTGCAACCGCACCGCGCCGGGTCGCCGCGAGATTACTGGTGGCAGCCAGGTACTCTGCCACCTGGACAGCGGCGAGCTGCGGCAAAATCAACAAGAACTGGAAAACATGATCGTGGGAGCCTACGCATGAACGGGCGTTTTGTAAGGCTGGGCGAGCGCGACCGAACCACCGTGAACCTCGTGGTGGACGGCGCGCCGATTGAAGCGTTGCAGGGCGACACCTTGATGGTGGCGCTGCTGACCCAAGGCGTATCGCTGCGCCAGTCGGAGTTCGATCCGGGCCGCCGCGCAGGGTTCTGTCTGATGGGCGCGTGTCAGGACTGTTGGGTCTGGACTCGATCCGGGGAGCGTTTGCGTGCCTGCTCCAGCGAAGCCCGCGAGGGTCTGGATATTGTCACTACACAACCGGAGGCGACATGGCCACTCCACGGGTAGTCATTGTAGGGGCCGGACCAGCCGGTACGCGTTGCGCACAGACGCTGCTCGCCGCCGGGATCAAACCGATCCTGATCGATGAAAATCGCCGCGATGGTGGGCAAATCTATCGTCGTCAGCCTGAAGGTTTCAAGCGAGATTACGCGGCGCTGTACGGCTCCGAAGCCGACAAGGCGCGGGATCTGCACCAGAGCTTTGACCGCCTGCGCGAACACATCGATTACCGTCCCGACACGCTGGTCTGGAACCTCAGCCAGGGTCAACTGTGCTGCGTCCATCAGGGCCAGCATTCAGTTCTCAACTACGACGCGCTGATTCTCTGCACCGGTGCCACTGACCGGTTGATGCCCATCAACGGCTGGCAACTGGCCGGGACTTACAGCCTCGGCGGCGCGCAGATTGCACTCAAGGCGCAATCCGTCTCCATCGGTCACAAAGTCGTGTTCATGGGCAGCGGTCCTTTGTTATATCTGGTCGCCAGCCAATACGTGAAGGCCGGTGCCGAAGTCGCTGCGGTGCTGGACACCTCGCCGCTGAGCAAGCGGATCATGGCCACGCCCAAACTGCTGGCGCGCCCCGGCGTGCTGCTCGAAGGGATGAAGTTGATCGCGCGCCTGCGCAGCGCCAAGGTGCCGGTCCATTTGGGTGTCGCGCCTTTGCATGTCCTGGGCGACGCTCAAACCGGTGTCAGTGGCGTGCGCTTCAAAGACGGCAGAGGCAACCCGCAACAGCTGGATTGCGACGCCGTGGCCCTGGGATATCACCTGCGACCGGAAACCCAACTGGCCGATCTGGCCGGGTGCCGCCTACGCTTCGACGAGGTATCCAGCCAGTGGCTGCTGGACGTCGATGAAGCAGGCCGTACCTCGGTCAGCGGTGTTTATGCCGCAGGTGACGGGGCGAAAATTCGTGGCGCGGACGCCGCTGAACAAGCCGGGCGTCTGGCGGCACTGGCCGTTCTGCAAGACCTGAAACTCCCGGTAGATGTCAGCGTGATGCAAACGCAAACGCGCCAGTTGGCCGTCATGGATCGCTTCCGGGTCGGGTTGGCCGAAGCCTTTCCCTGGCCTTCTTCACAAGCCAGATCGCTGCCCGACGAAACGATTATTTGCCGCTGCGAAATGATCAGCGCAGGCGAACTACGTGGCGTAGTCCGGGAAAAAGGTGCCTGTGAAGTCAACCGTGCCAAAGCCTTCAGCCGGGTGGGAATGGGCCGTTGCCAAGGGCGTTATTGTTCGCAGGCCGGGGCAGAAGTGATCGCCGCCGAAGCGGGCGTCGCCGTGGAGCTGGTCGGCCGTCAGCGTGGACAGGCACCGATCAAGCCGTTGTCGATGCTTACTGATGAGGTCGTGTCATGAAACAGCAAAAATCCGATGTACTGATTGTCGGCGGCGGCTTCATGGGCTCGGCCACAGCGTTTTTCCTGCGTCAGCGCGGCCAGTCGGTGACGTTGCTGGAACGCGACATGATCGGCCAGTACGCCAGCGGCGTTAACTTCGGCAACGTGCGGCGCCAGGGTCGCTTCCTCGGCCAACTGGAACTGGCCAACCGCTCCCGCGCCTTGTGGGGCCGTCTGCCGGAGCTGATTGGCGAGGATCTGGAATTCCTGCCCAGCGGCCATATGCGCGTCTGTTATCGCGAAGATGAAATCGCCGAGCTGGAAGCCTATGCCGCAGCACCCGAAGCCCGCGAGCTGGACCTACGTATCTACAGTGGCCGCGAACTGCATCAGCGTTTTCCATTCCTTGGGCCGGTGGTCAAAGGCGGCTCTTATGCGCCTCACGATGGTCACGCCAATCCACGTCTGGCGGCCCCCGCCTTTGCCCGCGCAGCGATCCGCGCCGGGGCGCGCATTGAAGAGCGCACTGAGGTCACCGAGGTGCAGAAAGTCGGCAGCCAGTTCGAAGTCACGACCCGCGACGGTCGGGTGTTCAGCGCCGATCAGTTGCTGATTACCGCAGGCGCCTGGGGACAAAAGCTGTCCACACAGTTCGGCGAGCCGGTGCCACTGGAAACGTTTGGCCCGCAGATGGCAGTCACCGAACCCGTGCCCTACGCCCTGCCAACGGTCATTGGCGTCTACACCAAAATCGCCGAGGAAGTGATTTATTTCCGCCAGATCCCCCGTGGCAACATCATCATTGGCGGCGGCTTTCGCAGCAAGCCGGACATGGTCAACAAACGGGCCGTAGTCGAACCACGCAGCACCATCAATCAATTGCAGCAGATGCGGCGTTTATTGCCCGGCGTCGCTAACCTGAACATCATCCGGGTATGGAGCGGCATCGAAGGCTATCTTCCGGATTCGCTGCCAGTCATGGGCCGTAGCGGCAATGTCGATGGCCTGTTTTACGCGTTCGGCTTCTGCGGCCACGGCTTTCAGCTCGGCCCTGGTGTCGGCGATGTGATGGCCGAATTGCTCAGTACCGGCAGCACCAGCACCTCGATTGCGCCTTTCGATATCCGTCGCTTTGCCAGCGCCAGCAATCAACAGAGCAAAGCCTCATGAAGCCGCGTGTACGGGAGATATTCAACCGCCTGCTGGCATTCGATACCGTGTCATCTCAGTCGAACATGGCGCTCATTGAATACGTGCGGGATCTGCTGGCTGTCAAAGGGATTGACGCGCTGATCGTCAAGGATGAAACCGGGCTCAAAGCCAATCTGTTCGCCAGCACCGGACCAAAAGATCAGCCGGGGATTTTGCTCTCTGGCCACACCGATGTGGTGCCGGTCGCGGGCCAGGCCTGGACCATGCCAGCGTTTCAGGCCACCGAGCGCGACGGGCGGATTTACGGGCGCGGCAGTTGCGACATGAAGGGCTTCATCGCTCTCGCCATTGATTGCATGCTCGATGCCGCCGATCAGAACCTGACCCGCCCACTGCAACTGGCGTTGTCCCATGACGAAGAAATCGGCTGCGTGGGTGTACGACGCTTGCTGGACGTGTTGCATCTGGCGCCGCAACGGCCGTTTCTTTGCATCGTCGGTGAACCGACCAACATGCAGTTTGCGCTGGGCCACAAAGGTAAAAGCTCTTTCCGGACCTTCTGTCGCGGCCAGGAAGCGCACTCCTCTCTCGCACCGCTGGCCGTCAACGCCATTCATCTGGCCAGCGATTTCATTGCCTCGCTGCGTCTCAGTCAAAAGCAACTGCAACAACATGGCGCACAGGACGCCGACTACGACATTCCGTACAGCACGGTGCATGTCGGTCGGATCGACGGCGGCAAGGCGCTGAACATCGTGCCGAATCTTTGCACGCTGGATTTCGAACTGCGCAATCTCAATGCGGATGATCCAGAACTGTTTCTCGACCAGTTACGCGAACAGGCTGAAGCCATCGTTCACGAAGCACGCAAGGTCTCGGCAGTGGCCGCCATCGAGATCGAAACCCTGAACGAGTATCCCGGTCTGGACACTCATCCCAGCGTTGAAGCCGTGCGTTTGCTGCAAGCGTTTGCCCCGGCGGAAACCTCACGCGTCAAGGTGTCCTACGGTACCGAAGGCGGCCTGTTCGCTCAGCGTCTGAATGTTCCGGTTGTGGTCTGCGGCCCTGGTTCCATCGAGCAAGCGCACAAGCCGGACGAGTTTATCGAGGTCAGTCAAATGATTGCCGGGGAGAAATTTTTAGGCGGTTTGCTGGGATCGTTGATGCGTTGATGTGATCGCGATTCCTGTTGGAGAGATGTCCCTGTGGGAGCAGAGCTTGCTCGCGATAAGGCTGGAAGCTATTTACTTTAGATCGCATCCAGCCTTATCGCGGGCAAGCCCTGCTCCCACAGGGATTGTATTTACAGATCAATGTAGAATCGCCATCAATACCCCTGCCCGCGATCCACCTGACCCAGCATCGGCTCGCCACGCTCGAAGCGGCGAATGTTTTCCAGCAGGCCGGGGAACGCACTGTCAGGCTGGGTCATCGCAGCAATATGCGGCGTAAGCAGTATCTGCGGGTGATTCCAGAATGGATGCGCAGGATCAGCAGGCTCCTGTTGCAATACATCCAGCACTGCCGCGCTGAGCTGCCCGCTGTCCAGCACCTGCAGCAGATCCTGCTCAATCAAATGCCCACCGCGCCCCATGTTCACCAGCGCAGCGCCTTCAGGCATCTGCTCGAATAACTCGCGATTGAGAATGCCCGTGGTCTGCTCGGTCAACGGCAGTACGCATACCAGAATGTCGCACTGCCCCAGAAATGCGGACAACTGTGCGCTGCCCGCATAACACGCGACACCTTCAATCTGATGCTCACTGCGCGCCCAGCCCGATAACTCGAAGCCGAAATTCTGCAAGCTGGCGAGAATCTGTTGCGCCTGTAATCCCAGGCCCATGACACCGACTCGACGTTTGCTGGCTGGCACCAGCCGATGCGCCTGCCAATGGCTTTCAATCTGTTGCTGCCGATAACGCAACATGTCCCGGTGCAGGCTCAATACCGCGAAGCACGCGTATTCACACATGCCCCGACCAATCCCCGGATCCAGCAAGCGCACTACTGGCAATGTATCGGGAAGGCGGCTCAGATCCAGTTGATCGACACCCGCCGACAAGGCAAACACCACCTGCAAGTTCGGCAACAGAGTTTGCACGTCATCAGGGGCGAGCCAGGCGGCAAGGTAAGTGATGTCCTGCGGATCGCCAATATCAGGCCAGGCACGCCACTCGATATCGGGGGCATGTTCGGCAAACAGAGCCTTCCACTGCTCGCCCCTTGCGGGATCAGCTTTATAGAGCAACGCCATGAATGAGTCCTGAACGTGAAGGTGTCATTCATGATGCCTGAGATGCAAAGCAGCATTGGCTGAAAGGACCGCGTTTACGGCGTAGCGTGCTGTTTATGGGAGATGGCGCGACAGATTCAAGCATGTAAACGATGAACCTGTAGGAGCTGCCGAAGGCTGCGATTGCGGCCTGTCTGCTAAACAGCTTTCGCAGCTTTCGGCAGCCCTTATCAAACAACGAATAACTATCTGATTTAAATGCTTTTTACTGTAGGAGCGCTTGGTCTGGGAAGATAGCGACAGCAGAGGCGATAGAGTCATCGACTGACAGACCGAATCGCGGGCAAGCGCGCTCCTACAGGTCCTATGTTTGCCGTGAGACAGCGCGGTGTCATGGACAGCGGGACAGTTCCTACAGGAGAAGCATTTCGAGTCAAATAACCTCAATCCTGCCGCTGAACCTTGACCCCCAACGATTGCAACGCATCCCAATAACCGGGGTAGGTCTTGCCGACGCAGTCAGGGTCCTGAATCCGGATACCGGCGATTTTCAGTCCGGCGAGGGCGAAACACATGGCGATGCGGTGATCAGCGTGGGTATCGATCAACGCATCCACGGTGCGACCTGCCAACTGAGGATCGGCGTGGACGATCAGGTCGTCACCCTCTTCCACCGCCAGCCCCGGCGCAATGGCACACAAGCCGTGGGACAGCGCGGAGATGCGGTCACATTCCTTGACCCGCAGATTCGCGATGCCCACGAAGCGGACCGGCTGATTGTTGAAAGCTGCGAGCACGGCCAGTGTCGGAATCGCGTCCTGCATTTGCGAACCGTCGATAACGGACGGCATGTTCGGGAAACGCTCGATCAACTGACTGGCTAAGGCATCAGGCTGAGTGAAATCTTCAGTGGCGACACCCAGATCAATTGTACCGCCGGTGATGGCCTGCGCCGCCCATAAGTAAGTCGCTGCCGACGCATCCGGCTCGATATGAAAATCCGTCGCCTTGTAGCCGGTAGCCAGGACTTTCCAGGCGGTGTCGCTGATCACTTCGACTTCAGCACCAAAGGCTTTCATCGCGGCCAGTGTCAGGTCTACGTAACCGCGCGCGCCGATATCACTGCCGGTCAGCGCCACTTCAATTGGCCCCTTGCCACAGGCACCCGCCATCAACAGTGCCGAGACGTACTGACTGGACAGGTTACCGTCGATTTCGATACGCCCGGCCGCCAGACCGCCTTGCCCTTTGATCGCCACCGGTGGGCAACCAGTCGGTGAACTGACATCGACGCCCATGCGCTGCAAGGCATCGACCAGTGGGCCGATAGGACGCTTACGCATGTATTCGTCGCCATCAACGACAAACTCACCGTCAAAGTTGGCCAGCGCCGCCGTCAGAAAACGCGTTGCGGTGCCCGCATTACCCAGAAACAGTGCTTGCCCGGGTGCATGCCACTGGCCGTTGCTGGTGACCACAAAGGTGCTGTCGTCCGGCTCATCAACCTGCACGCCCATGAGGCGCAAGGCTTCTGACATCACGCGCGTGTCGTCACTCTTCAGCGCACCGCTCAAACGGCTGGTGCCTTTGGCCAGGCCAGCCAGCAACAGCGCGCGATTAGTGATGGATTTCGAGCCCGGCGGGCTCACACGCCCGATCAATGGCTGGTCGACAGGGGTTACGGTGAGAGTGGATTGTGGTCGCATGATGTCCGTGATCGTCGCCGGAAAAACACCGATGCTACCAGCAATCGGCGCCTTATTCGTCCACCGAAGCCTGATTGCGACCGTTTTTCTTCGCTTGATGAAGTGCCTGTTCGGCCCACGCAATGACAGTGCTGTAATCAGTCGTCGGCCTGGAGAGGTCAGCAGCGCCCAGGCTGATCGTGCACTTGATCGCGTGCCCTTCGTAATGCACGGTCTCAGCCTCGACCGCCAGACGCAGCCGCTCACAGAACACTGCAGCACCGGCCTTGTTGGTATCCGGCATCAGGACAGCAAACTCTTCGCCACCATAACGCCCGGCGATGTCTGCATTGCGGATATGGCTACGCAGGACCTCAGCGACACGCTGAATCACTTTATCGCCCGCCTGATGACCATACGTATCGTTGATCCGCTTGAGATGGTCGATATCACACATCACCAGCGAGGACACCGCGCCGTATCGGCTATGGCGGGCGTATTCAAGCTTGAGCAGCTCTTCCCAGTGACCCCGGTTATAGAGGCCGGTAAGACGGTCGGTGCTGGAAAGTTTCTGCAGTTCACTGTTGGCCGTCTGCAACAGATGCCGGTTACTGGCAACGTCGGTCACGTCGTAGATCACCAGACAGATATGGGTAATCTCGCTGGTGGTCGAGCGCAGCGGGAACATCGTGGTGTTCTGGTACATGAAGTCTTCCCGGCCAGTGATTGGCTGGTAGTTCTTGAACCGCACCAGATATGGCCGCTGCTCCCAGATGGTGAACGCAGGCGTACCCAGAGTAATCACGTTGTCGACTTTCTTGCTGAACCACATCGGGTTGAGCTCAGGGAACAACTTGAAGATCGACTGTCCGGCCGCGTCATACGGCACCACGCCGGAGCGGTTTTCCATGAACGTATTCCAGACCTGGACCCGGTAGTCCCGGTCGAGCACTACGATCCCCACGTCGATGTTCTGGGTGACCGTCAGTAACCAATGAAGCTCTTTGATATCGATCTGATTACTCATGGGTCAGCTCATCAAGTACGCAAGTTTTTTAGTCAGACGGTCTACCGAATCTTCGGTGAACAGCATGAGCAAATCGAAGTTGATGCTATGCCCTTCAACGCTGTAGCTGATCTCTACGGCCAGGGTTTTCTGCCAGCGTGTCTGGTTGATCCGGATCAGGTCGTCAATCCCGCCCTGAGAACCCAACATCTGCGGGTGCCCCTGGGAAAACTCTACGTCGATCTGCTCGGCAATGCCGCTCAGGCAGGCACCGATCAGAATCGTGGACAGATCGAGAAGCATTTCCTCGTCGGTGTAATCCGCCGAGTCGCGATGCATCAGCGAGCCCATGTCCGCGATGTCCGAATCATGAAAAATCAACAACGCCTCGCCCGCGATGCCACCACCGATATACCCCTGACAGATGGCGGTCAACCGCTCACTGGTGTGTGCATCGGCCAACGCCATGTGCAGCTCACCCACTTCGAACATGTTGACGGTGGGTACCGGCAACTGCACGAACACGCCCAATACCTTGGCCAGCAAGGCTGCAGCCCGGCCCATGGCGACGTTGATGGTTTCGCGGAATGCATCCTGAAAGCTGATGATTGCGCCTGTCATGGCGGGCGCGATGGTGGGGACTGGCGCAGGCTCACCCAGCAAGCCCAATCGGGTCAGGGTGTTTTTCAGTTCATCCGGATCAGCCGGCTTTTTGATAAACGCCAGCGCGCCCAACTCCATGACGCGGCGCACGGCCTCGTCCTGAACGTCGCCGGAGACGACGATGATCTTCGCCTCAAGATTTTCTGCGCGAATCGCCGCCAGCGTCTGATAGCCATCCATGACCGGCATGGTCAAATCCAGCAGCATGACCTGGCCCAGTCCACGGCGCACCGCTTCAAGGCCTTCGAGCCCATTGGTCGCCTGCGTGACCGACACGCCCCACTCGGCAGGTAAAGCCCTGAGCAACTGCTTGCGGGCCATGTTCGAGTCGTCGCAAATCACCAAGGGAATCATCGGCATTGCATTGTTTCTCACTGCAAAAGAGTTCTGGCGCAAGTATCAGCGGGTTTGATTTCACTCGCGAGGAAATGGAACCGTATTGAACACATTCCTTATTAAACAATCAGTTGGATCATTTAATCGGCGTCAAATAGATACGCTCATTCGCTCACGCAACATCACAGACACTGCATTACCTGTGGTCATGTATTCATACATCGGCAGTGGCAGATAAATCTGCAATTAACCGGCCAGAGAATTGGCCCTTTAAAAATTTCACGATTCAAACATTCGTGGGTCTTCAACGGGCCATTACTGCCCGCTGAAGCTCAAGCAAAAGCACAAGCGTTCCAAAAATAACCATTCTGACTATAGGTTGAAACAACGGCGCCGCTTAAAATTCGTCCCACACTGGCACGCGGTCGTCGTTGTTTTTCCGTTGCGCCCATTCAAGGATCAGAAGCTGTCCAGTGCGGTTGTCGGCCAGCATTCAAGGACATGATGCGTTCCAATGAATACACCCGCTACGTTGCCTGCCGGGCATGCCGCTGCAGCCCCCAACGCCCGCGCTTCATCCTTATTGCTTCGCCTGGGCGCTGTCGCCATTACCACTGCGGTGTTCATCATCGATACGGTGACTTCACTGGACGTTGCGGTGGCGGTGCTTTATGTCATGGTCATTCTGTTGTCGGTGAACATTTTCAGTCGCCATGGTTTGACTATCGTCGCCTTGAGCTGCCTGTTTCTGACGATCACTTCCTTTTTGCTGACCCACGGCCAGGACGCCGAGTTACCCGCGGTCGCCCGTTGCCTGGTGAGCATCGCCGCAATCGGAATTACCACTGTGCTGGCGCGCAGCAACAAGGCGGTCAATGACCGGTTACAGGAGCAGGTCTGCCTGCTCGCCGAGGCGCATCAGGCATTGCGTCGCAGCGAAGCTTTTCTGATTGATGCCCAGCGTCTGAGCCGGACCGGCAGCGTCGGCTTTCGGGTGCCTGATCTGGAGATGCACTGGTCGGAAGAAACTCAGCGGATTTTCGAGTACGAAGCGGGTGCTCACGCGTCCATAGACCGTGTCCTGCAAAGAACCCATCCCGATGACCTGGCCCTCGTGCTGGATTGCATTGCCCAGGCCCGAAAACTGACCCCTGACCTGAGCGTCGAGCACCGTCTGCTGATGCCTGACGGACGCATCAAACATCTGCACATGCTCGCGCACCTGACCCACGATCAGGACGGCAACTGCGAATACGTCGGGGCCTTGATGGACGTGACCGCGTCCAGGCAGGCCGAAGAAGCGCTGCACCGCTCACAGACCGAACTGGCCCATGTCACCCGCGTCACGACCCTGGGCGAACTGACCGCCTCGATTGCTCATGAAGTGAATCAACCTCTGGCGGCGGTCACGACCAACGCCGAAGCGTCGCTGCGCTGGCTCAATCGCAGAGAACCGGATATCACCGAAGCCGCGCAGGCACTGGAGCGCATTCTCAGTGAAACCTTCAGGGCCAGTGAAGTGATCCGGCGTATTCGCGCCTTGTCGCGTAAAGCCGACCCGCAAAGAGCCCCCGTGGACTTGCGGGAAATCATCGAGGACTCAGTGAGTCTGGTCGCTCGGGAAATCCAACGCGCCCGGGTCGAACTGGTGCAGGACATCGCCCGCGATGTACCCAGGGTCATGGGCGACCGCATTCAGTTGCAGCAAGTACTGGTCAATCTGTTGATCAACGGTATACAGGCCATGGGCGGCAATCAGGGCTCGCTACGCAAGATGAGCGTGCGCTTGCACCATGAGTCGCAAAATGAAGTAGTGGTAGAGGTGCGCGACAGTGGGCCGGGTATTCAGCCCGACGACATGGGACGTCTGTTCAATGCGTTTTTCACTACAAAACCTGAAGGCATGGGAATGGGATTGTCTATCTGCCGCTCGATCATCGACGCACACGGCGGCAGGATCTGGGCCCAGAGCAAGCTTGGCGAAGGGGCAGTGCTGCTTTTCGCCCTCCCCGGAGAACCAGAGCCTCCTCATGAACGATGACCATCCGATGAACCTGAGCGCTGTCAAAATCAGCCACGATCCGATCGTTTTCATCGTTGATGACGACGCAGCCCTGCGCGATGCGTTGAGCAGCCTGCTGCGCTCCATCGGCCTACGGGTCGAGACGTTCCCTTCCGTGGTCGACTTCACTCAGTTTCAGCGGCCGGATGTACCCAGTTGCCTGGTACTCGATGTTCGCCTGCAAGGCACCAGCGGTCTGGATTTCCAGAACGAACTGGTGCGCGCCAACATCGACCTGCCCATTGTGTTCATGACCGGCCACGGCGACATCGCCATGACGGTACGCGCCATGAAAGCGGGTGCCGTAGACTTCCTGGCCAAACCGTTCCGTGAGCAGGACTTGCTGAACGCAGTGTCTGCGGCGCTGGAAAAAGACAAAAGCGGTCGGCAGGCCAACAGGAACGTCCATGAAATACGCACTCGTTTCGAAACTCTGACGCCACGCGAGAAAGAGATCATGGCCCTGGCGGCTTCAGGCCTGATGAACAAACAGATCGCCGGTGAAATAGGCCTGAGCGAAATCACCGTCAAAATCCACCGCGGGCATGCCATGAAGAAAATGAACGCAAAGTCATTTGCGGAGCTGGTGCGCATGGCCGAGACGCTGGAGTTGGGGAAGTGATGTGGTACCTGGTCTGGGCCGCATTCCTGACGGCACAGATACATCCAATGTACCGGACCCTTCGCGAATAAATTCGCTCCCACGGATTTTCGTACGGCTTCAGGTTCATGAAGAGCCTGTGGGACCGAATTCATTCGGGAAGGCGGCATTCCTGACGACACAGCTACATCGAATGTACCGGACCCTTCGCGAATAAATTCGCTCCCACGGATTTTCGTACGGCTTCAGGTTCATGAAGAGCCTGTGGGACCGAATTCATTCGGGAAGGCGGCATTCCTGGCGACACAGATACATCGAATGTACCGGACCCTTCGCGAATAAATTCGCTCCCACGGATTTTCGTACGGTTTCAGGTTCATGAAGAGCCTGTGGGACCGAATTCATTCGGGAAGGCGGCATTCCTGGCGACACAGATACATCGAATGTACCGGACCGTTCGCGAATTAGTGTTTGCAGGCCACATAGAATCTCCCCAAAGGATTTTCGCCTGCAAGATTGCGTGAAAACAGCGATATCGGCTAACGCAGCAAGTCCACATTCTCGTTGATCCGACTTTGTATCGTATGCAGAGTGTCCGGGGTGATCATGCCTGGGCATACACGCTCGGCGATAGCCGAAAACTGGCTGGCGATGCCGCCAATGCTCTCAATAATCTCGCCCGCGATATCTACTGAAACTTCTGCTTCGTCTGCAAGGTTGAGTAGCGCATTCCGGTCGATTGCCAACGCCTCGCCCATCACGTCCATCTGGTGATAACCGCCAGGCCCCTCACAAAAAGTGACGTCGTAGGCAGGTGCGAGTCGCCATGTACCTGACGATGACATGACATAGGCGAAGTTTTTCGGATGGTCGTCGCGGTTGTTGAACGCAATATTGAAAACGGCACGCCGGAAGGCAATAGCTTTCTCCCGTACATCATTGGTGCACATCTGCGTTGCCCGCAAAAAGTTGACATAGTCCAGCGCACCTGGAGACGTGTAATCCGCTCCGGTAAAAGCCGCAAGGCTCTGCATGGGCACACGCTGGCCGTCTATACGATCAAAACGTTTGCTCGCGAAGGCTGCCAGGCCATTGGGCAGACTAAAGTGCTGCGTCTCGGGGGTCTGGATGCCGCACATGCGGAGGCATTCGGCGTAGACCATCTCGATAGCGCATACCTCCCGGTGTTCGTCTTTTGCGGGGAATTTGATCAACCAGGCTTCCAGACCCGGGCTGTCCGCAGCAGTGGTGAAGGCTCCGCTCTGAGGATCGCGATAGACCAGCGCCTTGGGTCTGGCACCTTGAGGCGAGCCCCCCACCAACAGCAGCGTCTGCAGAAAATCCCCGCCTTCGCCATTGAGAACGTCCTGAATCTCAGACGCAAGCAGCTCAAGGGGGATATGCACTTTCGGCTCCAGCGCCTCGGGAGCCACGGGTTCAAACGACATTGCGCCCATGGCATGGCTGCCAATATAAGCCAGCCGCTCTAGCGGTCCGATACGTGCGACATTGAGGCCGCGGCGTTTGAACAACCTGTCCATAAGCAGCATGCCCCAACCATCCGGCAATGAGTCATAGACAGGACCTGGCAGACCGAACTGGTGTGACGCAAATCCTCGACGCAGGCGTGCACCCTCTAACGGAAGGGTGTAGGACGATAACTCCAGGCCTTTGCCCCGAGCCTCATTGCTGTACTCAAAAACAATCTGTGGGCGACCGGTGATAGCCGTTGTAGACACAAGCGTGCCCCATAACCAGCGCTCACCCCAGCCGTTGTAGTAGACGTTGATTTGCTCAAGCATCGCCGGACTTCCCTCTCACCCGATGACGATGCGCAGTGCTTTCGTATCGGTGGATATCTTCGAGGCTGTCCAGCTTTGGCAAGAACAGCCCTTCAAGTTCCTTGCTTCGCCCAAGCACCATCGCGACACGAACAAGACTCTCGAACCCGACATTGCGTCCGGCTTCAAGATTGGCAACGGTATTGGTCGCCACACCGGCGCGACCGGCCACGTCAGCTTGCGTCATCTGTTGAGCAAGACGCTCCGTGCGCAGACGCTCACAGAGTCGTTTAACAATCTCACTCGGCTTGCTGAAGCTTAAATCCAACATAACGTCTTCCGGTGCTGGGTGCTGCATGGAACTTGAAACTATAGACTAGCCTCGGCCTTATCAATACTTAATTCCCTTATTTTTGTTTTTAAATCCATAAATCAAATATAAACCACAATATATTGATATTGAAATATCATAGCGAGGGTGTTTCCTGTATGGGCGTCCCGTCCAGAGGCCGCGCTGTGGTACAGCAAACACGGACCCTGCAGGAGTGAGCTTGCTCGCGATAGCGTCAGCCCAGACGGTAATTTCTTAACAGGTCTTCCGCTATCGCGAGCAAGCTCACTCCTACAGTCCAATGTTTACGATGCGACAGCGTTTCATTTATCGGGAATCAAACCGCAGGAAACGTCGACTCGATGCAGTCGATCAGCCTCTGGGCGTTAAACGGTTTGCTCAGAAAGCCCACGGCGCTGCCGGTCATGGCGCGTTTGCGTATGGACTCTTCGGGGAAGGCGGTGATGAAGATAGTGGGGATCTGCAGACCCTGACGCGTCAGGTGCTCGTGCAACTCAACACCACTCATGCCGGGCATTTGCACGTCGGTGATGAGGCAATCAGCCGTTTTCAGAAAGGGCGAGATCAGGAACTCCTCGGCCGAGGCGAACAGGCACGCGACGAAACCCAGAGAGCGAACAAGACTGTCGATGCCAGTGCGGACTGCGGTGTCGTCATCGACGACCGCGATCACCGGGGATTTAGCCAAAACCAGTTACCTTCAATAGCCATGAGTAGAAGTGCCGATGATCTGCGCACTCATGGCCTGCACGGTAACCAGCAAGGCACGTTCCTGAAATCATACCCACGTATAAAGCACGGTTTAAAGCGACCGACGGGCGAAATACTGACCGTGTGGACAGTGATTGCGCCCGACGATTTGTCAGCGCATATCTGCGTATGGCGTTACGGCTTCAATAGGCATCGGCAGATTGCCTTGCCACACATCGAAGGTGTAACGCAGATAAAGCATGGCGCGACTCGGCGCATAACCTTCGCTGTGTTGCAGTGCGACGCCTGAGCCAAGCACCAGGTGGTCACTCAAACGTCGTTCAAGCGATGCCTGCAAGCGAACACTTGCGCCAGAGCTACTGCTCGCGGCCTTGGTCAGCGTGGTACTGCCATCGATATCCAGTCCGGCGTCCGAAGCCTGGCTGAAGAACTTGCCAGCCGGGCCATCCAGCGGATACAGATCGCTGCTGTCGGTTTTCGAGAAGGACCAGCCCACTGAGCTGTCCAGCTGAACGGACCAGTTGGCATTGCGCCAGGCATAACTGAACGGCACACCGATCGAATAGTACTGCTGCGGGCTGTAGTAACCACCCTGCCCCAGTGTGTATTCACTCAAGTCCTTGTCGTAGCCCCAGTACATCAAGGTCAGGCCGGTGCGCATGCGCTCGTCGGCACGGTCCATCAAACGGTAGTAATAGCCGGTCATTGCCGAGAGCCGCTGATTGTCGACCACGTTGGTACCACGCAACCAATGGCTGCCAAAGCTGGCCCATACGCCGTCAACGCCACCTTCGTCATGGCTTAGGCTCAGTGTCAGCCCATTGCTGGTCACACCGCCCCAGCGGGTTCCGGTCACAGGATCGACAGCACCTGCGTAGGACACGACGGAGTTGCTCACCGGACGACGCGAGGCGGTCAGGGTCCAGCCGATGGATTGCCAATCGCTGCTGTAGGCGACGCCACCCAGCCAGTTGCCGACTTCGAAGCCTTGTGGCGTATGACCCAGATCAACGGCCCACTGAGCGTTTTTCCAGCCCACCGCCAGGCTCGGCCCGGAGGTACTTTGTGAGGTGCTGCGACAGCCGTTGGCGACCAGCGCCCCGGTGGTTCGGTCTCGAAACTGAACCGCACAGGTGCCGAATGCCTCCCGGTGCAGGCCGTCGGCATCGGTGTCGAAAGCAGTGGCCTGCAGATCGACCTGCTCGGCCTGCACAAAACCCTGCCCCGCGGCAAAGGGGGAGTCGATGCGCAAAATAGTGGTCTGGGTAGTAAGGTCGGAAATCCCCGGCGCGGTATTGTCGGTGCGCCAGGCAAAATCGCGGTACACATTGACCGTTGGATTCTGCTGTTTATAGAGCTCATCGACTTCGCTGCGCAGACTGCGTGGCAACCAGTCATCGGCGTCCTTGGCACGGCTGGCCCCAGTCATTGCCAGGTTGTCCCGCGGACTGCCTTGCGCAGGTGAAATCAAGCCAGCCGAGGCCATGCTGCGGGCGTAATTATCCAGTGCCCGTTGCGGATGATCCTTAGCCATCAGGCGGGCAGCATCGCGGTACAACAAAGGATCGGTCTGTGGGGTTTTCAGCAGTTGGGCAAAGATCGCATTGGCCTTGTCTTTTTCACCCACGGCGGCCCATGCGTTGGCCAGACGGCGTTGCCAGCTCACCGAAGCGGCCGGGGTCACGACGATGCTGTTCAGCGCTGCGTCTGCCTGGGGCGTGCGCGCCGTTGCAATCTGCACTTCGATCAGCCCCAACTGCGCTTCGGCATTTTCAGGATCGGCCTTGAGCACTTTGCGGTAATCGCTTTCGGCCTCGGGATAGTCCCCGCGCTGCATGGCCCAATCGGCCAGCGTGGCGAAATCGTCCAGAGTCGGATTGGCCCGCAACAATGCAATGGCCTGCGGCTCGCGCCCGGCATCACGCAACTGCTGCGCCTGGGCCAGCAATTGCCTGCGTTTGATCCGCGCGGCCAGCTCGCGCATGTTGTCCGTCCAGGCCTTCGCGGGAATCTGGCCGAGACTGCTCAGTACGTCGCTGTCGCGATTCAGGTTGGCCAGATACAGACCGTGTGCGTAACGCGCTTCAGGATTGCTGCCTTGACGGGCCAGCAGTTGGCGAAACGCGTCATCCGCTTCGACCGGTTTACCCAATGCGATTTCGGCTGCTGCAAGGCGATAGGTCAGCCACGGATTATCCGGGTCCAATTGACGGATTTTTTTCAGCACCAGCACCAATTGCGCCCAATCGGAACGTTCGCTGAACACATCGGCCTGCAGGTTCAAACGCTCGATTTCAAAGCTCTGGCGCAAGGCGGCGAACTCGGATTGGTTACTGGCGGGCAAGCTGTCGAGAAACGCTTCGACTTTGGCACTCGACTGCCCACGGTACAAGCGCACCAGTGCGCGCAGCACGCTGGTGTTGTTTGGTTCAGCCTTGCGTGCTTGCAGTAACAGCGCCTCGGCACCGATATCATCGGCCTCGCCAAGGGCCACGGCTGCCAGGCCCATCAAGGGTGCGGCAGCCTTGGGATTGAGAATTCGTGCCTGCTGGTACGCCTTGCGCGCCTTCACGTAATCCTTGCGCTGCAAGGCTTCGTCGCCTTGCTGAAGGATCATCCAGTTGCGGGTCAGCAACTGCAGGTCCTGCCATTTGCTGATGTAATAGGTGTCTTGTTCTTTGGTCAGCGCAGTGGAAAACGCCTCAAGTGCTGCCGGGTATTTATCCTGGCGCATCAACGATGTGCCCAAGGCACCATACAGACTCGAATCTTGCGGATAGGCTTTAACGGCGCGCCGCAACAGCACTTCGGCCTGGGCGCTGTCAGTGCCCTTGTCTCGTTCCAGCAGACGCTTGGCCTGGGCCCCCGCCTGCCATGCGGGATCGGCAAGCAGTCGTTGCTGTTCGGCCAGCCGCTGGGTAGCTTCCTTTCTGAACGACGAATAAGGGTAGTAATCGAGAAAGACCTGCCAGTTTCGGGCCGTTTCAGGGCTCACCGGCAAGGTGTTCAGGTAGATGAATTCCCGCTCTGCGGCATTGTTGCTCGCCTGAGGATCAGCTGCCAATTGATGCAGCACCGCCAGCGCCTGATCGTTACGACCTTCGGCAAATAACAGGCCGACCAGCATCTGCCGCACGCTGGCATTGCCCGGGTAGTCGCGATCAAGGTCTTTCAAATGCTCGATGACGGCGGCCCGCTGGCCGCTGATGCGACTACGGGCGCTCCAGTATTCCAGCGCAGAAGGCAAGTCCGGCGGCTCTTTGCCGAACAGTTGTTCAAAGGCCTCACTCGCTTGATCGAAACGTCCGGCAGCAGCAAACAACCGCGCTTGCTGTAACTGCCCCGCACCTTCCGAGCTGTTAAGCCGGATCAGCGCGTTTGCCTGACGCAGCGCCGCCGAGTCGGGCCCCTGCTGACGCAAACGGGCCATGAGTTGCTCAATCCAGGCGGTATTTAGCGGCGCACTTTTATCAGCCAGTGCCTGGCGAACCTTGCCCACCAGAACCTGCGGATGATTGGGATCAATCAGCTCCAGCCTCGCCAGGGCATCACGCACCAGATCGTCGCGATACAAGGCTTCGCCGATACGCGCCTGTTGCAGCAGCCACTGCTGTTGATCCTGAGGTGCAGGCGCTACGGTTGCGCTGAGCGCCGTGCCATACCAGCAGGACAAGGATAATGCGCCGCACATCGCCAGAGCCTTGAGTGCACCTTTGGGCAGCAGCCGGTAGCCGGAAACGGGTGGTGGATTCACTGTTTGCATGACGATGTCCAGGCTGGCTGCAAACGTCCGTCCTTATCGAATCGATACCGCTGTTCGTCCCAGCCTTGGCCGAACATCAACAGCGACTGGCTGTAATAAGCGTCAGCCAACGGCGGCGCGGTACGCAGTCGCTCACGCTGGGCACTCAATGCAGCACTGTCGTCGGCCAGCAACGGCAGAAGGGCCGCCGAAAAACCGGCAGGCCCCGTGCCAGTGGACTCACCAGTAACGACGGCGACCTGCTCAGGCACAAAACCCCGTTGTCTGGTGGCGTCGATCATGGGTTTGAAGTGCGCGAGCAACGAAGCACGCTCCGGCGCATCGGACGCCAGCATCCCCAGCCAGAGGTAGACACGAATGGCGTCGTAACTGCCTTTTGCTCCGTGCTCCTGGGCCTCTGCGCCTTGCCCCGCTTGCCACACCAACCAGTCTGGAGCGAAGCCTTTTGGCGAGCCTTCGATCCACAGACGCCGGGCGTTTTTTGCCACCTCATCCCAGACGGGGGCGATCAGCGCAAAGCGAGCCAACAGTTGCGGCGGCGTATAGCTGGGGTTCAGACGCCAACCTTGGGGCGACTCAAAACCTTTGTCTCCCGGCAGCAGCATCAACCCCAGACCCGGCAGCTTGCGCAAGGTCTGCGCGGCACTGCGCCACAGCAGATGGTTACCCAATTGCAGGTAATCAGGCCTGCGCCAGAGCCGTCCCGCTTCCAGCAGGCTGTACGCGATCCACAAATCCGAGTCACTGGCATTGTTGCTGTCGAGCACCTGCCACTTGCCTTGCGCGCTGAGGCCCCATTTCCAGGCTGGCAGATGATCGTCGAGATCACCGCCTGCGAGGTTGTCGCGCGTCCAGTTCAGCAACCGCTCAAAGCTTTCCCGGTCGTTGGCCACCAAGGCGAAAAACAGTCCGTAGCTCTGCCCTTCCGACGTGGTGATCTGCTGCGCGGAGGAGCGGTCGATGACCCGGCCATCAGCGCTGATAAGGTGCTGCCTGTAACTCTCCCATGCGGGCCAGTTACACGCAGGCGCACCTTCGGCCTCCTGAGTCAGAAATGACAAAGCAACGGTGGCCAACAAAAAACCGACCCCGTTCACTGACTTATTCCTCATAAGCCAGACGGCGACGAGCCGCCCACTGCAACATGCGCCATACCAGGAACGCACTGAGCAACACGCCGCCCACCGCCATGAAGGCCAACAGCACGGGATGCTCGGAAAGCTTGAACCAGAGCATCAGCCACCACGGTAGCTCACCGACGAAATACTGATCGCCAACTGCCTGGCTGCTGACGCCACTGCTGCGGATCAAGGCGACCGAGCCAGACACAGCGTCCATCTTGCCGCTGTCGTTAAGCGTCTCGCGCAGCAGGCTGAAGTCAGCATCGGTGGTGGCCAGCAGTGCAACAACGCTGCGCTGGTCATGGTAAGGCGACTGCAAGCCGACGATTGCAGCAATCGGGCCCTGAGCCGAGACTTCGACACGGCTGGCAACCGGGTTCCCCTCACCCTTTATGGCTGCATAACCTGGGCCTTGCTGGTTAGCCTTGAGCAACCAGTTACGGGAGCGATCCAGCAGCAGATTCATGTCGTGGTTGTCGCGCATATCCGGGGCGAACGAGCCGAGCACCAGCAGGTCCGCGTCGTATCTGGACGCCTCTTCCCAGTTATCGCTGAGTTTGAGGTTCAGGGCGGGCAAGCCCGAACGTGCCGAAATTCCTGCGACCGCTTCCAGGTAAGTGCTCAGTTGTACGGCACTTGGCCGGGACGGCAACAGCACCATGGTTTCGGACAGATCCGCCATACGGCTGTAGGGGAAACCACTGCGCGCAAAGGCCGCCAGATCAGGCATCGCCATGTAATGGTGGTAACCCGACATGTCGATGGTCGACTGGTCATCGATGACCGCCTGGGTGTCCACCGGCAACGATGTCTGGCAGCGGTCACGCTGGGAGCCGCTGTTGGTCGTCGCGAAACTGAAATTAAACTTCAGGGTATTGCGGTCACCGATCTTGAGGGCCGGAACCGAGAGGTTTTCATTGACGTTGGCTGACTCGCTGGACATCACCGCAAGGCGTAACTCTTCAAGCCGGTCATTACTGTTGACCTGCAATGGCAGGCTGGTAATGAACTGGTTGTTGAGGCTGATGTTGAGGCGCGAACCATCGTTGTACGCGGGCGGCGTGTAGCGGTATTTGGTTTGCAGCGGGATACCCTGATTGCGCCAGACGAACAGGTCAGGCGGCAGGTTGATGTCCAGGCTGATCGGCAGCGGTTGCAGACCGCTGACGCGCAACTGCTCGGGGTACTTGATCAACTCGGCAAAACGTACCGGGCGATCAGTGCGCATCCAGTTTGGCGCGTCGTAGGGCACGCGGGGCTTGATCTGTTGCAGCTTGTCGATGACCACGCGCTCGCCACGAAACAGATCGCCGCCCAACGCCAGCGCCTGAGCGGCGGTGACCAGGTCCGCGTCGTCACGTCCCAGCACCAGCAAAACCTTGCTGAAGCGATCGTCAGGGTTGTCGATCACCTGCACCACGGGCGCATCCACCGCCGGGAATTTCTCCAGGTCCGCCAGAAACGCCGGACGATGGGTGTTGGTGGCAAACACAACGGATGACGTCACTTGACCCGCGCTGGCAGCAGGCAACTGATCCGACAGTACCGGGAAGGTCATGGCGCGCCATGAAGACAGGCTGCCGAAATACGAGGCCAGAATCCCGGCAGCGCGCTGTTCGCCCAGCGTAGGTGCAGCAGCGAACACCATGTTCAATACCGGTTTTTCATACCCACGGGCATCGAAGAAAGGCATCGGGAAGTAAGACAGATCGTTTTTGACGATCAACGCCTGCTCTCTCAACGCGATCTGGCTGTTGCGTCCAATGCTGACCCACAGCGCAGTGTTGGACGGTTCCTCACAGATATCGGTGTAGTGCCCTACAAACTCCAGCCGGACCCGATTGAAGTCGGTGATCAACCGGGGATCAAGCTGAACCGGACGAACCACTTTTTTGCCCAGTTGATCCTTTTCAATCGGGATGACGCTCATCAATACGTCATTGAGGTAAACCCTCAAGTGCGACAGCGTCGGCAGTAGCGCCGGCGAAGGGGTGTATTCGAGTTGCAAACTGGCATCGCTGGCGATGCGGTCGCGGCGCATGGTGAACTCGAACTGATCGGTAGTGTGCGTACCCAGCAAAAGGCTGTCCGCGGGGCGGCCCAGTTGCAAAAAGCTGCGAGTGACATCCCAGCCTGGCGTCGCGCCCGCCACCGTGAGGTCCGGAGTGGAAACCACAGCAGTCCCGGCTTGGGCACAGGTCATGGCCACCCACAGCAGACTCGCCAGGGTGAGATTAAAAGAGCGACTCATGGGGCACTTACCGATCGGGAGGATGAGGAATAAGGTTCGGATTTGGCAAAGCGCGGCACGTAGCTGAGCAGCCACGCACACGTCGTTACAAAGGGGCGCGTAATCGCACGCAGCCAGGCAGGCAGGTACTGATAAAGACGGTAATAACCGCGAGCGCCCAGGCTCAGTACATCAATGAAACTGTGCAGCGGACGATCAGGGGTGAAATCTTCGCTCCAGTTCAACCACGCATCAGCGCGAGCAAAGGTGCATTGCACGTAATCGATTTTCTGTTGCGCAGACAGTTCGTTAAGCGAGATACCGATGAAGTTCTTGTGGCTGCGACTGACAATCCCGGAGAACAGAAACTCGCGCTCGCCACGCTGCATCAACAAGCTGACCCGCTCGCCCATTGGCAAACTCAGTTGCGCGTCCAGCTCGATGCCTGCGCCACCGTCGGAGTAGTCCACCAGCATGCCGGGGTAGAAACGTCCGTTCGGCAAACGCACGGCGGCAGGCAATTGGGCCTGGACGCGATGGGTTTCACGCACCTGACGCACCTCGGCAGCAATCGCCACCGCAGCGCCGACAATCAGCAGGTTGTAGAGCACCCAGAGCATGCTGACCAGAATCGTGCCGACCTCATTCGACGGGCCGGTAAACAAACGCCACACCGCAAAGCCCAGGCCAAGAACATTGAGCGCCGCCAGCACCAGGTAAGGCCGTGCGATCCCCCAGTCGAACTGGTTCTCGCTCATCAACCCACCTTTGGCGGTCACGTTGAACTTGCCTTTCTTCGGGTTGAACAACGCCACAGTCGTAGGCCGTGCGATGTACCAGGCGAGCACGGTTTCATAGACTTCGCCCCAGAAGGTCAGACGATGTTCGCCCTGCATTCTGGAGTTGGTCAGGCTGGCATGGACCATGTGCGGGATCACGTACAGAACGATCATCAGTGCGGGGGCATAGATGATGTAGGCGTGCAGCAGGAGGAATGCCAAGGGGGCGGTGAGAAATACCAGCCGCGGCAGGCCCGCCAGAAAGTGCAGCATGGCGTTGGCATAACAGATCCGCTGAAAGATCGTCAGCCCCTTGCCCAGCAATGGATTGTCCGTGCGAAAAATCTGCGCCATGCCCCGCGCCCAGCGAATCCGCTGACCGATGTGCGCCGACAGGCTTTCAGTTGCCAGCCCCGCGGCCTGAGGAATCCGCACATAGGCCGAGTTCCAGCCCTGGCGATGCAGTCGCAAGGCGGTATGCGCGTCTTCGGTAACGGTTTCCACAGCAAAACCGCCGATGTCATCAAGGGCAGAACGACGCAGTACAGCGCATGAGCCGCAAAAGAACGCGGCGTTCCACATGTCGTTGCCATCCTGGACGAGGCCGTAAAACAGCTCACCTTCGTTGGGGCGCTGCCGGAAGGTGTCGAGGTTGCGCTCGAAAGGGTCAGGCGAAAGAAAGTGATGCGGCGTCTGTACCAGCGCCAGCTTCGGGTCGCGCAGGAACCAGCCAACGGTCAGTTGCAGGAAGGAGCGAACCGGCACGTGATCGCAATCGAATATCGCCACCAGCTCGCCATCGAGCTGCTGCAACGCATGATTGAGGTTGCCGGCCTTGGCGTGTTTGTTGTCGGAACGGGTGATGTAGTTCACGCCCGCCTGCTCGGCAAACAGCCGAAACGCGTCACGCTTGCCATCATCGAGAATCGAGATACGCAGCTTGTCGTGCGGCCAGTCAATACCCAGTGCGGCGTACACCGTGCCGCGCACGATGGACAAATCCTCGTTGTAGGTCGGGATCAGCAGATCCACGGTCGGCCATAAACGGGTGTCACGCGGCAGTTGCGCGGGCGGCCGCCGCAGAGGCCAGCAGGTCTGGACATAACCGAGCAACAGCACCAGCCAGGAATAGGTTTCGGCGATCAGCAGCATGACGCCGCAGGCCAGATCCAATGGGCTGTCCCAGTTCAGGGTTGCGGTGTAGCGCCACCAGAGATAACGGCACGAAACAATGACCGACAGCATGATCAGCAGCAGTGTCGGAAAACGCCCTGGCACACGACGGATCAACATCGCCACCGCCCACAGCAGAATCACGAACAACAGTTGCGAGAAATAGCTGAAAGGTTCGGTGATACACACCGCAACCAGCAGCAAGGCCATGGCCGCGCAGAGATAACTCAGGCAACGCTGCTGGCGAGCACTCAGGGTTTGCCACCATTTGGCACTGCCATGCACTGACTGGCTCTGAGTCATTTGTACCGGCAAGCCATCCAGCAAAGTCCCGAGGCGCTTCCAGACGCTCCGATTAATCTGACCGGTCGTGCGCAGCCACTGCGGAACTGCCCGGCGGCGATAGCTCGGCCAGGGCCGGAACAGCAGCAACCAGAGGCTTTGCAGGGCTATACGCAACGGATCCCCGGCACGCGGCTGCTTGCCCGCCAGATGCGGATACCAGCGTTGTCGTTGTTCCAGCAGCCGTTGCCAGACCGGCGACTCCAGCCGCAAAACCAGCCAGCTCAGGCTGATCAGAGAGGCCAGCAAGAGTGCCGTCGGTGGATAGCAATCGTACTGGCGACGCAGCTGCATGTAAGGGAAGTAGCGCGCAATCATGCCAGCTCACCGCGGCGCGTCAGGCACCAGGTCGCCAGACTCAGAGCGTCCTGGGCAGCCAGACTGTCAGGTGCGTATTGGCCGACCGGTTGCTTGAACGCCAACGACTCACTCAGCGCCTCATCGGCATGCACCGTGAGTGGCAAAAGACGCGATGCGTGACTCTCGCGCCAGATCAGCAGCAAGTCGCGCTGCAACTGACTGCCGGGATCAAAACGATTGACCAGTAACGGCGAGGACGCGGACGGCTGGAGCAAGAGCACATGACAGGCTGCATCCGCTTGCGCGATCTGGATCGGAAACTGACACGGGCCGATCGTCGAGTGGCCTGTCAGACGTTGCGGCATGTCGAACAGGATCCAGTCGTAGTGAATGGCCAGATTCGCCTGACGTCGACTCCAGAGGAACGGATCATCGATCAGTTGCCCTTCGATGAGCATGCTCTCTGCATGGGTCAACTGCCCATAGGGCAACAGCTGCAATGTCGGTGACAAGCTCCAGGCCTGACCATACCAGTCCTCACCGTCCAGCATGGCCCGGGCCCACCCGCCACTCTCTGCCACGGGCAGATTGAAATGCAGGCGCAGCATGTTTTCCGGGCACATATCGATCATCAATACGCGCTCGCCCAGGCTTTCAAGGGCATAACCCAATGCCGCCAGCAATGAGCTGGTGCCGACGCCGCCGCGAATGCCACGCAAGCTCAGGGTGGTCACGATTGCGCCCCGAACCTGTTTTTGCGGATCGGTTGATGGGCCGGCAAATCTTGCGTCGGCTCGCCAGGGATCGTCAGATCAACCAGCAAAGGCCAACGCTGCAAGGCACGGCTCAGCTCCATCTGCGCAGAGATATCGACATACTCGAGGCTCGGCAGACTCAGCTCGACTTTAAGTCGGGCAATATCATCGGCTCGCTCGTTGCGCGAAACCGCCTGCTTTTTCACTTGAACCTTTGCGGGTAAGGCAGCCATGCGCCCTTCTCCTTGATCCGAACGTAAGGCTTGCCGGCGTAGTCGAGTACTACGGTTCCGGAGTTTTCCGAGACCATCGGGGTCTCTGGCAGATTGGCCAGGAGCACTTTCCAGTCAGGTATCAACCCTTCCCCTTGAGGCGGGGCGGCATACAAGCGCGAGATGATTTCCGAGACCGCCAGGTAGCTGCTTGGTCCGGAGATGTGCAACGGTTCCGGGCGCGGATTTTTGCCCATGCCGATCAGCTTGATGCCGACCGGAACATGGGTAATCGACGGGCTCGGAATTTCGCGCATGCCGTCGATCTGCATCCGGTCGCCATGCAACGCCGCGCCGTGCTCAGGGACGATCACCACCGCCACTCTTCGGCCGCTCTTTTCCAGTTCCTTGAGGAACGCGGCAAGGTCGTCGATCAGGGTTTGCGCACGGGGTTTGTACTCGGCGCTTTTGGTACCGCCATCGGCAGTGAGCGCGCGGTTGCCGTCATGCAACGTCGTGGTGTTGTAAAACAGCGCCACTCGGGAGTCAGCCTCCCCCTCGCGGTGCTTCCACCATTTATCCAGAACGTCCCGATCACGCAAGACCGGCGAGCCGTCAAAGCCCACTAGCGTCCGCGGGAGATCCGACGTACTGACTGCAGGGCCAGGCATTGATCCCTGAGCACGAACCTCGTCCATGAAACCTTCGAACTGCCCGGTGTGATTGAGCATGACCTCGCTGTCGAAGCCCAGCTTGCGCAGATCATCCATCAACAGGCATTGCTCGGGTGCCACGCCATATAGCTTGTTGTGTGGCTGCTGGCCGCAGCTGGCACGCAACAGTCGAATGGCAGCGGGACCGCTGTAGGAAGTGGCCGAGTTGAAGTTGTCGAATACCACGTCCATCTGCTGCAGCAACTTATTGTCCCGCATGCCCACGGCGTCCAGATCATCCCAGGCCATGGAGCAGATGTTGATCAATAGCAGGTCGAACGGTTGGGCGGCCGATGCCGACGGGACAAACGCCACCTGTCGCCCTGCCTCGGAGCTGTAGAACTTCTGCAGGTAGCTATCAAGCGTCTTGCTGTCCGGCTCGGCAGCGCTGATGGCAGCGGCAGGTCCGGCCACTGGATTGACCGGCTGCGGAACGGGTGCATGCATCGCCAACAATCCCGAACCGCCCAGCCAGGCAAAACCGGCCAGGGTCAGGGTGGTCAGACGCAGCCACTGACGGACGAAGAAATACCCCACCATCAGCAGCAGCAACGCCCCGCACAGGTTCCAGTCGATGAAGCGACCAGCCAGTTCCAGCAGGTAGTCACCGGTGAAGTTCAGGACGCCAGGCTGATCCAGCAAACGACTGAAAGGCGGAAGCCAGGTGTCTTGATACAACAACGCTACGCCTACCGGTATCGCAATCACCGTGCGCAACAGCGCCAGATATCTATTGCGCAGCGGCACCAGCAATACGGCGGCGAAAACCAGATTCGGCAGGATTTGCAGATTCAGGTATCCAGCCCAGAGCAGCGCAAGCTTGATAATGAAATACAGGTTCCACAGCCCCAGACCGGGCCAGGTCCAGACAGTATGGGTACGCACCGGGGCGGCGCTGACGCTCTCAGGATGGATCATGAGCGTCACTCACGGTCGGCGCAGCGGATACGCGTCGGCGAACGCCGCGGGGTTTCAGATAACGCGGGGGCAAGTAACGCTGGAACCACAGTTTGAGGCTCAGGTGAAAACGGCCCAATACCAGCATCAAGGCCACGGTCAACAGGCAGCTCGCCGCGATCACCTGCAACAGCTCGGCATACTTCATGAGCAGTGCTCCGACAACGTCAACGTGATCCGTTGCGGTGCATAGCCGACCTGGATAATGGCCTGGGTCAGATCCGCTGTGACCTGCTCCGTGGCAAGGCGGGAAGTTTCCAGCAGCTGCGATGCGTCGAGGAAGTCCTGACGCGGCAGCATGTCTACCGCAGAAAGCGACTTGCACTCAGTGAACAGGTCTCGCCAGGGTAAACGGCAAATGTTGCCCAGCGCCGGTTCCAGACCGTCACCACGACAGGCGAACAGGAACAGGTAAAACACGCCGTTGACCACACAGGCTACGTCGCCAAAACGCCGCAAGCTGATCTGGTTCAGGTACTGATCAATGTTCAGATCGCCTCGCGGCCGAAGGCTCAGCAGTTGGTGAACCAGCTCGCCCGAGGCACCGCTATAGACTTGATCCAGCAAGGCGATGAATTCTTGCGGCGACACAAGACCGCGCTGGGCGGGCGGGCGCAGTCGTTCGAACAGCGACTGGAAGTCGGGCGTCTGACGGTGGTGCCAGGTCAGGCCCTGCACGCTGTCGACCATGCTCAGGAAGTTCGCCAGTTGAGTATTGGCTGGCACAATCAGGTTGGCACCACACGCCAGCAACAGGCGCTCATCCCGGTAGCGCAGGCAAGGCTCCATCTCGCGCACAATGATTTTCAGGGCCACGCCACAGTGGTCGCGCAAATGATGCAACTGCCGGGCAAGCGGTTCGACTTCGCTGTTGCTCTCCAGCGCCACGATGACGCTGGCAGCACGAGCGTGTGCCGCCTGTTCCAGCAAGTCACTGCGCTTTTCAAACAGACGCCACTGCTCCGACAACGGTGCAGTGCCCTCGAGCACCGCACGTTGCGTGAGGTAAATGCGTTGGTCGTCGGTGCGCACCTGAAAAGGGCTGGACGAGGGCGATTTGCTCTGGGCAAACGCACCGTCTGTCACGCTCAGATCGAAGGCCTGCGCGGCGCAGACGCCCAAACCGCTGTGCCAGTAGTTGAGCTGATAACGCACACCGCCGTCCTGGCGATACAGCTGCGCCAGACCGGAAATCTGCTCGTTGAGATCAAGCAGTTTTTCATGCAACTGCGGGGCCTGATCACTGCACAGCACCAGCAGTGTGCAATTGCGTTTAACCAGCCATTGACGGGTACTTTCACACCAGCGTTGCAGTTCCAGCCCGGTGAAGTTCTCCAGGCTGTCAGCCGACAACATGAGCACCAGATGACTGTCACGTGCAAGATTGATGCGGTGCAGATCTGCCGTCAGCGACGTGAGAAATTTACGGGCCGACCCGGGAACAGCGAACAGGCGTAAGGCGGACGGACCACAATCTGCGTCCATGGATTCGACGACTGTTTGAGGGTCGATATGGGTACTGACCAAGGTGGCCAGATGCTGTTCGGTCAGCGCGGACAGGAACTGTCGGGCGAGCATGTCAGCATCCGATGCCAGATCCAGTGCGATCCAGTACAAACCTCCCTGGCGCAGCAGCATGTTCTCATCCTGCATCTGCCGGATTGCTAATGTGACATGACCCAAACGCGCTACCCCATCAATTCGAATGCACAGGCAACCCTCAGACCGAAATGGCTGAACGTTGGCAGAACTACAAGACTTTGAACTACAAAAAACGAGGCAAGCGCTCGTCAAGGCGGCGCGTTTGATACGCGTCGAACCTCAATATTCAGAGCGTGTAAATGAGTGCGATCATCCCCACCGCGCGATCTGATTCCTTCAACAAACCAGCCATGGCAGTGAACATTCATTCCGTGTGGCGCGAATAATGTGCCATCAAAGTGACACTGTCAATAATTTGAAAAGCTTGTTGTGCGCAACGGACGAACGGTAGTGGCGTGTCGTTTTTTTGGCGATATAAAACCGTTGCAAACTGTTACATAGCCTGAGAACAGCTCAAAACCGCTCCTATCAAACAACACGTAACTATCTGAATTACGCAAATCCTGTGGGACCGAATTCATTCGGGAATGGGCCAGTACATCCACTACATAATCTTCGTCTGGAATGCTGTCTTCCCGGATGAATCCGGTCCCACCAGCCCTCTGTTTACCGGGGCAGCTCTAAGGGTGACCGCAGGCAAATAAAAAAGGGCGCCTGAGCGCCCTTGAGTTTGTCTGCGTTTATTCCTGAGGCAGCGCCATACCTTTCGGCCATAGCAACCAGATATTGCCCTTCTGCTTCATGTCGCCCGCCAGATGACCCGCTTCATCGCCCGTGCCCCAGAACAAATCGGCACGAACCTCACCGGCGATTGCGCCGCCGGTGTCCTGTGCGGCGACCGGACGAACCAGCGCGGTACCGTCAGGCCGGGTGGTCGACAGCCAAAGCAGGCTGCCCAACGGGATAACCTTGCGGTCAATTGCCACGCTGTAACCCGATGTCAACGGCACATTCAACGAGCCCCTTGGCCCTTCGTTGCTGTCAGGGTTGCGGGTGAAGAATACGTAACTGGGGTTGCTCGCCAACAGCTCGGGGATGCGCGAGGGATTGGCTTTCGCCCATGCGGCGATGCTGCCCATGGTGATGTCTTCCTTGGGTATCGCACCCTGCTCTACCAACCAACGGCCAATGGCCCGGTAGGGTCTGCCGTTCTGATCGGCGTAAGCGATACGCAGCTGTTTGCCATTCTCCAGGCGAACCCGGCCAGAGCCCTGAATCTGCAGAAACTGCAGGTCCATCGGATCGGTCAACCAGGCAATCACGGGGGCATTCAGGCCCTGCGCGCCGATAGTTGCGGCGTCATCGTAAGGCTTGAGCACGCGCCCTTCGAGACGTCCGCGCAGACGTTTGCCTTTGAGCTCCGGGTAGATGCTTTCCAGATTGACGATGATCAGGTCGTCAGGCACGCCATAGATCGGCACCGAAGCTTTGGCGGTTTTGATCAGGCTGCCGGGGTAGACCGGCTCGTAGTAGCCGGTGATCAAACCGTCCGCGCTGCCGGTGGCCGAGCGCATGCTGTAGACCTGAAGATTCGCCTGCAGGAACTCACGGATCTGAGCGGCACTGGCATTCGCGGGCACTGTGGCCGCAGCGGCACAGGTCGCGCCCCAGACTGCATCGGCCTTGAGTCGCACACAGGCGCTGCGCCACGAAGCAAAACCGGCTTGCAAGTCGGCATCGGATACCGCAGGCAGGGCATCCCAGGTCGCCTGGGTGTAAGTGGTATGCGGCGGGGGCGGTGGTTCTGGTGGCGGGGCTGGCTGTTTGTCTCCGCCATCGCAACCGACGAGCAGAATTGCCAACGGCACGGCCCAGGCCAGGCCTTTGCGCCATTGCTTGAAAGAAAGGTTCATGAGCTCTGCGGCTCCCCTGGAGCGGTGTGGGCCGCAAGGGTACTCAATGCCCGCACGCGTGTCCAAAGGGCAAGGTGTCAGCTCGGGAATTACAGGTGATGACTGAGGAAATACCGTGTCATGTGTGACACAAATCCTGTGGGAGATTCTATGTTTGCCTGCAAGCGAGTTCTTGATCTTGCAGGACCGGCTTTAGCCGGGAGAGCGGTATGTCGCCAAAGAAAATTTAGCGAACATTCGGACTTCCTCCCGGCTAAAGCGGAACGCCGCCCGGCCGGTCCTACGGAATAGCGCGGTCTATGTGGGAGCGAGGCTTGCCCGCGATAAGGCTGGACACCATCTAAAGTGAACCGCGTCCAGCCTTATCGCGGGCAAGCCTCGCTCCCACAGGACCCTATTCCAATTCAAGCAACTGCGCTCAACCTCACTTCAACTGATTGGCAAACCGGCTCACAGCGCCCACCACCTGTCGGGCGCCTTCCTGGATTTCGACGATCACCGAGCCTGCATCGTTTGCCAGCCCCAGTCCCTGCTCGGCCTGCCCCCGGCTGTTGGCCATTCCGCGTACGGCGGCGTCCACCAGATTCTGGTTCTGCTGCACTACGTTGACGATTTCCTCAGTCGCGGTGCTCGTGCGCCCGGCCAGTTGCCTGACCTCATCGGCGACCACCGCAAAGCCTCGACCCTGCTCACCAGCCCGGGCGGCTTCAATGGCCGCGTTAAGCGCCAGCAGGTTGGTTTGCTGCGCGATGCCGCCGATGGTCTGAACGATGGAGCTGATCAGCAGCGACTGCTTGCCCAACGCTTCGATGCCTTCTGACGCCGACTGCATTTCGTCCGAAATCTTGCGCATGGTGTCTACAGTGTCCTGAACCACCGTCGCGCCGCGCTGGGCACTCAAGTCCGTACGCTGGGAAATCTCGAAAGCGATGCCTGCCGCTTCACTGACTTCCACCTCGCGCTCGACCTGATCCGTCACCACAGTCGCAAACTTCACGACTTTATAAAGCTTGCCCTGAGCGTCATGCACCGGGTTATAGGTTGCTTCCAGCCATACCACACGACCACTGGCGTCAATCCGCTTGAACCGGCTGGCAACAAATTCGCCACGATTCAAGGTCGCCCAGAACTCTTTGTATTTGGATGAAGAAGTTTCTTCAGGCTCGCAAAACATGCTGTGGTGCTTGCCCTTGATCTGCGAAAGGCTGTAACCCATACCGCGCAAGAACTGGTCGTTGGCGGTAATGACATGCCCACCGAGATCAAACTCGATGACCGCAGTGGAGCGCAGCAACGCCTGTATGAATCCAGCGTTTTCCGTGGCCAGTTCGATCGTTTCGGTGATGTCGGTACCGAAGCAACGGATCTCGGACAACTTGCCGTCCCCACCCATGATCGGATACCAGATCGCCCGCAACCAGGCCAGACTGCCGTCCACTTTGATAAAACGGTAGTTGTCGATGACCGATACGCCACTGTCGACTGCCGCCCGCAGGTTACGGTAACAATCAAGCTGCTTGACGTAAGCCGGGATGAAGTCATCCAGCGGTCGGCCCTGCACGCGCTCGGCACCGTAGCCCAGTGTTTTCAGAAAATTGTCGTTGATACGGGTAATGCGATAGCTGGGATCAAGGGTGATGGAAAGCATCTGAGCATTCATGCCGACTTCCATCTGCCTGTAGATCGCCAACTCGGCTTGTTGCGCCTGTAATTCCTTTTTCAAGCGAGTGTTGAACATTTCGCCACCGGTCGATGTGTTGAGTATTTCGGTTATCGGCAAAGGGTGAAAAGGGCTTATGACCCTTTGTCAGATTTCACGCAACGCGCTAAACGCAACGAGATGCATAAGGTTGAGCCACTTCGGGTTCACCATTCACCCCCATATGAATGAATAAAGCAGACTTTCTGCCAGTGCGCGTGTTTTTTACAAGATGTTGCGAGCCAGCTTTACTTGGCCGAAGTGTCGTCTAGCATGTGAAGGGTCTCGCGCAGCATCTCCCCGCAGTATCAAGGATGGTCAGCCAGAGTGTGGTGGTCATGAAGATCCCGACCGACCGCTCTATCCTCATGAACGGAGTTGAAAGCCACCGTATGAAAGCAATCGTCACCGGCATCACAGGACAGGATGGCGCCTACCTGAGCGAGTTATTGCTCGAAAAGGGCTACACGGTTTATGGCACCTACCGACGCACAAGCTCCGTGAACTTCTGGCGCATAAACGAACTGGGCATCCAGAATCATCCCAACCTGCACCTGATCGAATACGACCTGACCGATCTGTCAGCCAGCATTCGTCTGCTGCAGAAAACCGAAGCCACGGAAATCTATAACCTGGCAGCGCAAAGCTTCGTGGGCGTGTCCTTCGACCAACCGGTCACCACCGCCGAAATTACCGGCCTGGGCGTGGTCAATCTGCTCGAAGCCATACGCATCGTTAACCCGAAGATCCGCTTTTATCAGGCATCCACCTCCGAGATGTTCGGCAAGGTGCAAGCCATTCCGCAAATTGAAAGCACGCCGTTTTACCCGCGCAGCCCTTATGGCGTTGCCAAGCTTTACGCGCACTGGATGACCATCAATTACCGGGAGTCGTACGGAATCTTTGGAACCAGCGGCATCCTGTTCAACCACGAGTCGCCCCTGCGCGGGCTGGAATTCGTGACTCGCAAGATCACCGACTCAGTAGCCAAGATCAAACTGGGCCAACTGGACGCGTTTTCTCTAGGCAACATGGACGCCAAGCGTGACTGGGGTTATTCCAAAGAGTACGTCGAGGGCATGTGGCGCATGCTCCAGGCTGACGAGCCGGACACCTTTATCCTCGCCACCAACCGCGTGGAAACCGTGCGTGACTTCGTCACCATGACGTTCAAGGCCGTCGGTATGGACATTGAGTGGAAAGGCTCAGGCGAAGAGGAGCATGCGGTCGATGCGGTAACGGGCAAAGTGCTGGTGACGGTCAACCCGAAATTTTACCGTCCGAACGAGGTCGAACTGCTCGTCGGAGACCCGGCCAAGGCGAAGAAAATCCTCGGTTGGGAGTCCAAAACCACGCTAGAGGAGCTGTGCCGCATGATGGTTGAAGCCGATTTGCTGCGTAATGAAAGAGGCATTAGCTTCTGATGACTATTGCTGGCAAGCGCGCGTTGATTACCGGCATCCACGGTTTTACCGGTCGCTACATGGCTGCAGAACTCAAAGCCCAGGGCTGCGAAGTCATTGGCATTGGTCGTCAATCTTCTGAAGAAGCGGGTTATTACCAAGTCGATCTGGCGGACACTGCAGCACTGCAAAAGCTGTTGGCCGAAATCCAGCCTGACATTGTGGTGCATCTTGCCGCAGTGGCATTTGTCGGACATGGCGTGGCGGATGCGTTTTATCAGGTCAACCTGATCGGCACTCGCAACCTGCTGGAAGCCATCGATGCGTGCGGCAAAACCCCGGACTGTGTGCTGATCGCCAGCAGCGCGAATGTCTACGGGAATGCCTCAGAAGGTTCGCTGGATGAAACAACGCCAGCCTCCCCTGCCAATGATTACGCGGTCAGCAAGTTGGCCATGGAGCACATGGCTAACCTCTGGCAGGCCCGACTACCTTTGATCATTGCGCGCCCGTTCAATTACACCGGCGTGGGGCAGGACGAAAACTTTCTGCTGCCCAAAATCGTCGCGCACTTTTTGCGCAAGGCGGACAGGATCGAACTGGGCAACCTTGATGTGTGGCGCGACTTCAGCGATGTGCGTGCGGTTGTCAGTGCCTATCGAGGGCTGCTGGAGGCTCAGCCTCTCGGGCAGACCTTCAATGTCAGCTCGGGCGTCACTCACTCACTGCGTGAAGTGATCGACATGTGCAGCGAAATCACCGGCCATCAAATCATCACCGAAGTGAACCCGGCGTTTGTGCGGGAGAACGAAGTGAAGACGCTGTGCGGGAATAACTCACGGCTGCGCGGTTTGGTGCCGGAGTGGAAAACGCCGCCGTTGAAAGAGACGCTGCGGTGGATGTTGGAAGGCTGATGCACGGCTAATGATTCACACATCTTGAATTGGAATGGGAATCCTCTGTGGGAGCTGGGCTTGCCCGCGATAAGGCTGGCGCGATTCTCTTTAGATCGCGTCCAGCCTTATCGCGGGCAAGCCCAGCTCCCACAGAGGAGAGCATTTCAATTTAAATGATAAGCACTGCCAATCAGTGCAACGAAGCCTCTCTCGATTTCGCTACGTCTTCAGCTTTCACTTCCCCGTTGCTCTGTCCAAAACGACGCAATACAAACGTGCTGACCGCTGCCAGCTCGGTATCGTTATAGGCGCGGGCGAAGTCGGGCATGCGTTGATCAGCGCGGAGCGTCCCTTGGGTGTGGCCCTCCAGCAGCGTCGCCATCAGGTTGGTGCCTGCCGGGTCGTTGACTGTTTTCAAGCCGATCAAGGTCGCAATGGCCGACTGATTACCCGTACCGTCCAGACGGTGGCAGCCCACGCAGGAGTCAGTGAAGACCTTGCTGCCCAGACCTTTCTCAGCCTTGTCGTTGACCGCAACTGTTGGCCGCGGCACACCCTGGCTGCGTGCAGGCGTGGACTTTAGGTAAACGGCAATCGCGTTCACGTCTTCCGGCGTCAAGTAGCGCAGGCTGTGTTCGACAGCATCCGCCATCGGCCCGCCAGCACCGCCATAACCCGGCGCGTAACCTTTGGACAGGTAGCTCACCAAAGCTTCCTGCGGCCAGGCACCGATCCCGTGTTTCGGGTCAGAGCTGATGTTATAGGCGCGCCAGTTGCCAATCTCGCCACCGGCCAGGGATTTACCGCTGCTCATGGCCTGGAAGATATTGCGCGGGGTATGGCATTCGCCACAGTGCCCTGGACCTTGCACCAGATAAGCACCGCGATTCCATTCAGCAGACTGTTTGCTGTCCGGCACGAAGCGTTCGTTATCGGCGAAGATCGCGTTCCAGAAGAACATGCCCCAACGCTGGTTGAACGGGAACGCCAGGTCATTTTCTTTGGGCTTCTGACTGATCGGCTCAAGGCTGAACAGATACGCCTTGATCGCCAGAATGTCCTCGCGCGGCATCAATGTGTACGAGGTATACGGGAAGGCCGGGTAGTAATGTTTGCCGTCCTTGCCGACGCCCTTTTGTAGCGCGCTGACAAATTCATCGTCGGTCCAGTTGCCAATCCCGGTTTCTTTATCGGGGGTGATGTTCGGCGAATACAGCGTGCCAAACGGCAGCTTGAACTCCAGACCACCCGCGTAGGGTTTGCCGCCAGGTGTCACGTGACACGCCACGCAATCAGCGGCGCGAGTCAGATACTCGCCTTTGCTGATGAGGCTTTGATCAGCAGCCTGAACCGTCAGCCCAAAGCTTGCACCCAGCACGGCGAGCGCATAATTCAACGTTTTCATAACAGCGCTCCTCAAAGAGTGAAATAGCCGGAACGGCTCAGTGGCAGACGACGCTCGCGTACTTTCGACGCGGCGAACACGGCGTTGACCAGCGCTGCAGCAGCAGGCACTGCGCCGGTCTCACCGACACCACCGGGGCTTTCTTCACTCTTGATCACATGCACTTCCACGGGCGGAGCATCACTCATGCGGATCTGCCGATAGGCGTGGAAGTTGGTCTGCACCACCTGGCCTTTTTCGATGAGGATTTCGTTGAACAGCGCAGCCGACAGGCCGAAGAGCGTTCCGCCCTCCATTTGCGATTCGACAGACCGTGGGTTGGTGGCAAAGCCGCAATCCACCACCGTGATCAGACGCTTGATGCGCATCCCTTTGTTAGCCTGCACTTCCAGCTCGACGATGGTCGCCACAAAGCTGCCAAACACAGCACTGACCGCTACGCCTCGACCGTGACCGGCGGGCAGAGGGGTTTTCCAGTCGGCGATTTCTGCAGCTTTCTTCAGCACTGCCTGAGCGCGGGGTTGCTCCTGCATCAGGCTCAAGCGGTATTCAACCGGATCAACTTTGGCGTTGTGCGCCAGCTCGTCGATGAAGCTTTCGACGGCGTAAGTGCTGCGCAACGGGCCCACGCCACGCCACCAGGAAACCGGAATAACCTCCGGGTCCTGGCGGATGTAACGCACTTGCAAGCTGTCCAGTTTGTAGACCGGATCGATGGCGACTTCGACGGCGTCAGCATCCACGCCGCTTTCTGGCAGCTTGCCAACGTAGGCCGCCATGACTGAAGCGCCTGCAATTCGATGTTCCCAGCCAACCGGTTTGCCATCTTTACCCAGCGCCGCATTCATGCGATCAACGTAATGCGGACGGTATTTGTCGTGGGTCATGTCCTCTTCACGGCTCCAGATCAGCTTGATCGGGTAGCTGAGCTGGCGGGCGATGTCCACGGCCTGGAAGATGAAGTCCGACTCCAGACGCCGACCAAAGCCGCCGCCGATGAGCTGGTTGTGGATAACTACTTTATCCACAGGCAGACCGGCGACCTTGGCCGCGCCCATTTGCGCAAAGCCAGGAGCCTGGCAACCGACCCATAGCTCGCACATGTTCGGACGCACATGAGCGACGCAGGTCATGGGTTCCAGCGGCGAGTGAGACAGGAATGGCTGCTGGTACACGGCTTCGAACTGGCTTGAAGCGTTCTTCAGCGCCGCACCGATATCACCGGTCTGCTTGGCGAACACGCCGTCTTTGGAACTGGCGTCCAGCAGTTCTTTGTCCAGTTGTGCGGAATCAATCGACGCATGTGGACCGAGGTCCCATTCGATTTCCAGCGCCTTCAGCGCTTGCTGGCAGGACCAGAAATTAGTCGCAGTAACGGCGACAGCATTCTCCAGGCGGACCACATCGCGCACGCCGGGGACTTTGCGTGCTGCCTCGTCTTTCACGCTGCGCAGCTTGCCGCCATGGACCGGACAGGTGAGCGACGAAGCGATCAGCATGTCGGGGATTTTTACGTCGATGGTGAACTGCGCCGAACCGTTGACCTTGTGCGGCGTGTCCAGACGTTGAGCGGAAGTGCCCAGCAATTTGAAGTCGGCGATAGCCTTGAGCGGGACGTCCTTGGGAACCGGGAGCGCAGCGGCGGCTTCTACCAGTTCGCCATAGGCCAGCGTCTTGCCGTTAGGCCCCAGCACGTGACCGTTTTCGGCACGGCACAGGCTTGGCGCCACGTTCCATCGAACGGCGGCGGCTTCGATCAGCAGAACCCGGGCGGTTGCCCCGGCTTTGCGCAATGGCTCCCAGGTGTAGCGGGTCGATGAGGAACCGCCGGTGGCCTGGAACTGCAGAATGTTGTCGGTATACAGCGCCGCGTCGGGCGGCGACTCTTCGATCCTCACCGAGCTGAGCGGGACTTCCAGCTCTTCAGCGACCATCATCGCGATACCGGTCTGCACGCCCTGACCCATTTCGATTTTCGGCGAGATCACAGTGATCTGACCGTCGAGGGCTACGCGCACAAAGGCACCAAAGCCTGGAGAGGCCTTGTCACCCAGACGAGCAGCGCTGACCGCTTCGGCCGCCATGCTGCGTGTGGCCATCGGCGGCAGCCAGGTGCTGATCACCAGCCCACCCAGCGAAAGCGCTCCACCCTTGAGCAGCCCACGACGTGACACCGTCGCAGCAGATCCTTTTACTTCTGACATGGTGTCTTCCTTCAGGCCTGACTGACGCTTTTGATGGCGGCACGAATCCGCGTATAGGTCGCGCAACGGCACAGATTCCCGGCCATGGCCTCGGTGATCTGTTCATCGTTGGCATCCGGATGCGCCTGCAGCAGCGCCACGGCAGACATGATCTGCCCCGGCTGGCAGTAACCGCATTGCACGACTTCGTGCGCGAGCCAGGCTTTTTGCACTTCCTGACCGACCGGCAATTCGCCGACGGCTTCAATGGTGGTCACTTTGCGCCCACCCACAGCACTGACCGGCAACACGCAAGAGCGCACCGCCTGGCCATCGAGATGCACCGTGCACACGCCGCACTGGGCAATACCGCAGCCATATTTAGTGCCCGTCAGGCCCAGCACGTCGCGCAGGACCCAGAGCAAAGGCATGTCTTCAGCGACATCCAGCTCATGCTGCTGACCATTGATCAGTAGTGTTTGCATCGTAAAACCTCTGGCATTCATCACGGTTAACCGCTGATGCGTCGCGTTGGCGACGCTGGTCCACAGCGGTTTCGGTTCAGTTCGTTATAGTTCTGTGATCACCCGGATCGTTGCCGGGTGATTTAAAAGTAGCGCGCCTGTGAAAACTCCGGAGGATTTAATCCGGCTGGCAGAAACAAAATAAAGAAAGACAGCAGGTATGGCAGCCGCTCTACGGCGTGACTTGCGCAATACCTTGACGAGGATCGTCAGCAATACGGTCGTGCGCGGATAGTACGCGCGTGCTGGCACCGGACGAAATGCCTAGAACTCCGGGGTTCGTGCCTGATTCCATGCATTTCCTGATTAAACGCTTGGAATACACCCTTACAGGTTTTAAACAACTCCGTAGGACCGGCTTTAGCCGGGAGGGGGTCAGAACATCCACAAGATCTACTTCTATAGAAATACTGTCCTCCCGGCTAAAGCCAGTCCCACGTCATCAGTGATTCCTGTAGGAGATTCTATGCTCGCCCACGTCAGTGATTCCTGTGGGAGCCGAGCTTGCTCGCGATGAACGATAACGCGGTCCGGCTGAAACAACGCGTTGCCTGCATCGCGAGCAAGCTCGGCTCCCACAATGGATATGCGCTGGCCGCTGATACTTCACAAATCTCTGAACTATCGATTTGAGCTTTCCTATTCTTCTCGCTCATCACGCCCACCTAAGATCAGGCCGCGTCACTTGCTTGAGCAATCTTTGAGGTCGATCGATGAAGCTGGAAATATTCCGCACCCTCTGGGGCTATACCGCGAGCAAAACCCAGGCTCTGGAAGAACTGCTCGAAGCCGGGTTCGACGGAATGGAAGCGCGCCTGCCACTGAGCGCTGCGGAGCGTGCCGAGTTCGCGGCGTTCTTGCGGGCCAATCAGGTGGGCTATATCAGCACTGTCTTCACCGCTTACGACGTGCTGCCAGAACAATCAGCGACAGTCGCCGAACACCTCACTGATCTGGACAAGAAACTGGGCTGGGCGAGTGAGCTGTCGCCACGCTTCGTCAACGTACTGGCCGGTAATGATCGTTGGCAATTAACACAACAAGTGGAGTTCTTCGGTCAGGCTCTGGAACTGGCACGCAAGCACGGTCAGTTATGCGCCTTCGAAACTCATCGCTCGCGCTCGTTGTTCAATCCGTGGGTGACCCTTGAACTGATTCGGCAATTGCCGGACCTGCGTTTCACCAGCGACATCAGCCACTGGATCGTGACCTGCGAGCGTCTGCTCAACGATCCGGAAGACGACCTGAGCGCTTTCGTTGAACGCGTCCATCACATTCAGGCCCGGGTTGGTTACGACCAGGGCCCGCAAGTCCCGCATCCCGCCGCACCGGAATACGCAAAGGAATTGGCCTTCCATCAGCAACACTGGGAAGCGATCTGGCGCTCGCAACAGGAGCGCGGCTATCAAGTCACTACGCTGACGCCGGAGTTCGGCGCCGATGGCTACCTGCATCACCTGCCCTTCACCAACGTGCCGGTGGCCGATTTGTGGTCGCTGAACACCTGGATGGGTAAGACCGAACGCGAACACTTCCAGCGCTTCTCCCAATCCACCTACCGCTAATGGAGCCTGTTGTCATGCCGGATCACTCTCAAGCCATCGCCAACTTCAACAGCATCCCGGTTGTGGATATCGCCGGGCTGTTCAGCACCGATATTGCCCAACGCCAGGCGGTGGCCGAAGACCTCGGCAAAGCGGCGCGGGAAGTCGGCTTTCTGTACATAAAGAATCACGGCATTGATCTCACGTTGATCGATGGACTGCGTCAGGCCGCCAAGGATCTTTTTGCCCAGTCGCTGGATTACAAGATGCAGCATTACATCGGCACGTCGCGCAGCCATAAAGGCTTCGTGCCGGAAGGTGAGGAGGTGTATGCCAAAGGCAAGCCGGACCACAAAGAAGCCTTCGATATCGGCTTTGAAGTGGGTGATGAAGACCCGCTGGTGATCGCCAAAACTCCCCTGATCGGCGCCAACGAATGGCCGGACCTGCAGGGCTTCAAGCCTGCGGTGCAAGCCTATTACGCGGCTGTATTCGCCCTGGGTCGTCGGCTGTTCGATGGCTTCGCGTTGGCGCTCGGTCTGGAAGAGGGTTACTTCGACGCGATGGTCACTCGACCGCCTTCCAAGCTGCGCCTGATCCACTACCCCTTCGACGACGCCGCACAGGACGCGCCCGGTATTGGTGCACACACCGATTACGAGTGCTTCACGATCTTGCTGGCCGACAAGCCGGGCCTGGAAGTGATGAACGATCTGGGTCAATGGATCGACGCGCCGCCTGTAGAAGACGCATTCGTCGTCAATATCGGCGACATGCTGGAGGTAATGACCGCTGGTACGTTCGTTGCAACGGCCCATCGGGTCAGAACCGTCAGCGAAGAACGCTATTCATTTCCACTGTTCTACGCCTGCGATTTTCATACGCAAATCAAACCGTTGCCGCAGTTCGCCAAGGCCGGCGCACAGGATTACGAGGAGATCACCATCGGCGAACACATGTTCGGCCAGGCACTGCAAACCTATCAGTACCTGCGCAGAAAAGTGGAGAACGGCGAATTGAAGCTTTATGAAAAAGCCCGCAAGCCTTCGAGCTTTGGCCACTTGAAAAACCAGGCTTCAGAACCGCTCTGAATTGCCCGGCTAAACCCTTTTCCCAACTCTACCGTGCTTACCTTTCTCTACTTTGGAGTCCTCGACGATGCGCAATAAAAAGAACATTGCTGTCCGCTTGACCGTGCTTGCCGCCGCCGTGTTTGGCGCGACGCTGGCACACGCCGCCACTACCGTGACACCGGGCGTGTTCAAAGTGGGGATGGAGATCACTTATCCACCGTTCGAATCCTATGACGAGAAGAAAAATGTCGTCGGTTCAGATCCCGAACTGGCGCACATGCTCGCCAAGCACATGAACCTCAAGGCGGACTTCGTCGACACCAAGTTCTCCAGCCTGATCCTCAGCCTGAACTCGGGTCACTACGACGCGATCATCTCGGGCATGTACATCACGCCGGAGCGTCAGACCCAGGCACAAACCATTGCCTACGCCAAAACCGGCGCAGCGATCATGGTGCTCAAGGACAGCAAGGTTAAACCCAAGGTGCCGGAAGACCTCTGCGGCCTGAAAGTCGGCCTGGAAAAAGGCACGACCTGGGTTGCCCAGTTCAACAAGCTGTCGGTGGATTACTGCGTGCCGAACAACAAAGGCGCAATCTCGGTCAGCGAATTCCCATCAGCCCCTGAAGTGACTCAGGCGCTGCTGTCGGGCAACGTTCAGGCACAAGTCGAAATCGACGGCGCGGCCGGCATGATCGCCGAACGCACCAAAGGCCGCGTGGTGGTCAGCACTGAGCATTCGATCTATCAGCAGACCCTTGGCATCTACGTGAAGAAGGGCAACGAGGAGCTGTATCAAGCGCTGCTCAAGGCCTTCGACGAGACCAAGAAATCCGGCGAATACGATGCGTTGCTGAAGAAATACAACCTGGAAGCGCCGAGTAACTGATTCACAGCATTAAACGCCCCCAATCGGTAGGAGCGCGTTTGCCCGCGATAGCGTCAGTCGAGTCGATAACTCAGTCGACCTGTAGACCCAATCGCGGGCAAGCGCGCTCCTACAGGTTGCTGTGCGGCTGACCTTGAGGTGTACATGCAATTCGAATGGGCTTACTTTTTTTCTCTGTTTTCGATGGTGGACTTCTGGAAGTCCTGCATCACCGTCATCCAGCTCAGTGCCCTGGGCTGGTTCATCGGCATGCTGCTGGGGTTTCTGCTGGCTTCGGCCAAGCTGTCGGCTTCGCGCTGGGTCCGTATTCCAGCGTCGATTTATATCTGGTTCTTCCGCAGCGTCCCGCTGTTGGTGCTGGTGGTGTTCATCTACAACCTGCCGCAGATGCTGCCATTCACCCGCGACCTGTTCTCCGATCCGTTCTATTCAGGCCTGTTTGCGCTGGTGGTCACGGAAGCGGCGTACATGGCCGAGATCCATCGCGGCGGGCTGATTTCCGTGGCCAAGGGTCAGAAAGAAGCCGGGCGTGCGCTGGGTATTGGCGTCCTGGGCATGCAGCGGCTGATCGTGATCCCGCAGGCGTTTCGTATCTCGCTGCCAACGCTGATCAACGAATACATCACCGTAGTAAAACTCACTTCGATCATCTCGGTCATTTCCCTGACTGAACTGCTGACCGTGGGCCAACGCCTGTACGCGCAAAACTTTCTGGTCATGGAAACCCTGTCGGCCGTGGCGGTGTATTACGTGATGATCGTCACCGTGTTCGGCTGGCTGTTCCACTGGCTGGAACAGCATCTGGAACTGAACAACCGCAAGCCGCAAACCCTGGATGACGCCAGCGTGCAGCAATTACGGGCCAGCCTTCCGGCCACCGTCTCGAAAGCGGCCGCCCCCGCTGAAAACGGTCTTGCGCCAGCGCTGCAACTGCACACGATTCATAAAAGTTACGGCAAGCATGAAGTGCTCAAGGGCATCAATCTGGACGTAGCTGTGGGTCAGGTAATCTCTATCATCGGTCCGTCTGGCTCAGGCAAGACCTCGTTGATTCGTACCGTCAACGGCTTGGAAAGCATTGATGACGGCGAGATCATTCTGTTCGGCGAGAGCTTCATTCACGCAGGTGACAAGCCGAACAATCCGCAGATACGTCGCGGGGTGCAGCGCATCGGGATGGTGTTCCAGAACTTCAACCTGTTCCCGCACCGGACGATCCTCGACAACGTCACCCTCGCCCCGCGTTATCACGACCGGGATCGGGTGATCAGCGAGCAACGCGCCTACGCACTGCTGGACAAGGTTGGCCTGCTGGCCCACGCACACAAGTATCCGCATCAGTTGTCCGGCGGGCAGCAGCAACGCGTCGCCATCGCCCGCGCCCTGGCAATGGACCCGCAGATCATGCTGTTCGATGAACCGACCTCTGCGCTGGACCCGGAACTGGTAGGAGATGTGCTGAAGGTCATCAGCGACCTGGCGAAGGAAGGCATGACCATGCTGATCGTCACCCACGAAATGGACTTCGCTATGTCCATTTCAGACCGGGTGATTTTCATGGAAAACGGCGTGGTCCAGGCCGATGCCGGACCGCAGACCATTCGTGCGGGTCAGGCTGGGGAACGGGTGGTGCAGTTTATGGGGCTGGATCGCTAATACACTCCCCTCTGTGGGAGCTGGGCTTGCCCGCGATAAGGCTGACGCAGTCCACGACAGAACAGCGTCGCCTGTATCGCGGGCAAGCCCGGCTCCCACAAGGATTGGTGCGCCCGTGCAAAAGAGTTTCTGTCAGACCTTCAGCATCTTCGCGGGCGCCTCGCCAAGATCCCAGAACAACCCGGTCGCGGCTTTCAGGCCTTGTTCCACAACGCTCTCGAGCAGATGTTCATCCGGCGCATGCTGTTTGCAGGATGGATAAGAGTGCGGCAGCCAGACCGTTGGCAAGCCCAGTACATCAGCGAAGCAGTGGTTGGGAATCGTCCCGCCCAGGTTCGGCAAAATGCTCACCGGCTCACCAAGACTCCGGCTCACCGACTGCTGCACAAACCCAACCCACGGATGACGTGGATCAAGGCGGGTCGCGGCATACCCGCCCTCGATATTGATCTGCACATCTTCAAAGCCATGCTGATCCAGGTACTTGCGCAGGTTGCTCTCCAGCGATTGCCAGTCAGTACCGTCGACAAAACGCAACTGGCACACCGCTTCGGCCCGCCCCGGAATCGCACCGATCACTTTGACCGTGCTGCCGGACGACAAGCCGACGACCTCAAGAGTGTTGCGGCCGAACAGTTTTTCGCCTGTGGTCAGGCCCGGTTCGCCCCAGTTCGGGTTGAGCTGCGGGTCAAAGCTTTCGCCCCCCACCGGCAGATCACGGATCAGCGCCGACACGTATTCCGGCATGGGTGCCGGCCGCAGGCATTCAGCGAGTAGTTCGCCCTGAGCAGAAACCAACGATGACAAGGCGTGGCCCAGCACGATGGCCGGGTTGGTAATAATCCCGCCCCAATTGCCCGAATGACGGCTGCCGTTACCGGTGTCCAGCGTCAGACGGAACTGGCAGACGCCACGGGAGCCGAGGAACAATGTCGGCAGATCGTGTCGTACACGCGGGCCATCGGAGGCCAGAAACAGATCAGCGGCCAGCTCTTCGGCGTTGTCACGGCAGGCTTGTTCAAGACCCGGCGAGCCGACTTCTTCACTCATCTCGAAAATGATTTTCAGGTTGTAGCCGAGCTTGCCTTCGCGCGCCTGCAACACCGCTTCGAGCGCGGCCAGGTTGATGCTGTGCTGGCCCTTGTTGTCGGCCGTACCGCGACCATAAATGCGCCCGTCCTTGATGCTCAATTGCCAAGGGGCAGTGCCTTCCTGCCAGAGTTCGTCCTGGCCGCTGGTGACGTCGCCATGGCCGTAAGTCAGCAAGGTCAGCAACGCAGGGTCTTCAATGCGCTGAGCAAAAAGCAGCGGTGGTTTGCCGCTGTGCGGGTTTTCAACAAAGCGGCAGGTGAATCCCAAACGGACCAGCAATGGTTGCAATTCGATCAGTAAATAGTCACTCAACGGCTGGGCGCACTCAGGGTTCTGGCTCTCGGTACGTTGCGCTACACGGCGGCTCAGGGTCTCAATAAACGCCCCGGAATTGAGGGTTTGAGCGGCAAGTTCAATGGCGTGCTCTCGGGTATGCAAGGGGGTTGAAGACATCAGGATTACCTTTCACGGGGCGTTCAGTCGTGCTGAAAAGCAGCTCGACCAGCAATGAAATCAAGGGTAACGTTGCCGCCTGACTTGCAACAATTATCAAGTTTGCAAGCTATCCTTGCCTTTAGAACAAACCTGATCTGCACAGCGATGAGGCAGCAATAGGGAGCTGATATGCATGATCTGCCGCTGCGTTATTTCCACAGTGTGGCCCGGACCGGTTCGCTATCGGCAGCGGCCGAAGAGCTGCATGTCGCGGTGTCTGCGGTCAGCCGCCAGATCAGCAACCTTGAAGAGAACCTCGGCTTGCAGTTGTTCGAGCGCAAGCCGCGCGGCATGCAACTGACCGAGCCGGGCGAATTGCTGCTGGCCTATGCCACGCGCAACATGCTGGAAGTGAAGAACGTGATCGCCGAAATGCGCGGCGTGAACACCTTGCAGCAGCACCGGATTGTGCTGGCCTGCCCGGAAGGGATGGCGTGGGAATTTTTGCCGAGGGTCACGGCAGAGTTTCGTAACTTCCATCCTGGGGCGAGTTTCGATGTGCACGTGGTGGACGCGGCCCGCGCATCGCAACTGGTCAAGGAAGGTTCGGTGGACATCGCCCTGACCTTCAGTCTGACGCCAACTCAAGGCGTTGAAATATCCCTGAGTTGCGACTCACCCATCAGCGCCCTCATGCCCGCCAGCCACCCGCTGGCCAACCGTGAGTCCCTTGAAGTGAAAGACCTGAGCGACTTCCCGCTCGCCCTGCCCTACACAGGCTCGACCCTGCGCTATCTGTTCGATATCGCCTGTCACTTGCAGGGCATCAACATCGTGCCCGCCTACACCAGTCAATCGTTGGGCACGATCTATAGCGTGGTTCGGTATTCCCAGGATGTTATTGCGCTGTGCGGCACCGTCACCGTCAATGGCTCCACAAACCGGGACAATCTGGTGCTGGTGCCCATGAGCGATCCTCAGTTACGCCAGCGCAGCCTGCAAGTGCAGATCATGGCCGGACGCAAACTGCCGGTGTTGGTGCGTTACTTTCTGAGTTTTCTGGAAGAGCAACTGGTGACGGCGAGCACAGTCACCAAAGGCTGATGCGGCTCTTGTCAAAAAACTCAACTAACTGATCTGGAATGCTTTTGCGTAGGAGCGCGCTTGCCCGCGATTCGGTGTGTCAGCCGATAAATATATCGGCTGCGCTGACGCTATCGCGGGCAAGCGTGCTCCTACAGGTCCTGCGTTGACGTGCTGTCAGGCCAGCTTCAGCAGTCGACGAATCGCGAACAGGGTGACCAGACTGAGCACACCTGTGACGAGCAGGTAGTAACTCGGCGCGAGGTTGTCGCCGCTGGCACTGATCAGCCACGCGATGATGAAGGGCGTGAAGCTGCCGAACACCGTGGTGCCGATGTTGTAACTCAGGGCCATGCCGGTGGCACGCACCTGGGTAGGAAACAACTCGGACATCAGGGCAGGCAGGCCACCGAAGTAGATCGCCTTGAGAATGCTCATCCAGAACAATACCGCCAACAACACCAGCAACGTCGGGTTGGCTGCCAGCCAGGAAAACGCCGGATAGATACTGAGGATGAAGATCAGCGACGCGCCGAGCATGATCCGGGTACGACCAAACACGTCGGACAGATGACCAATGAACGGCGTCAGAATAGTCAGCACCAGCCCACTGAGCAGCGTGCCCGCAAAACCGATGGATGCGCTCAGGCCCAGCTGTTTGACGGCATAAGTGGGCATGTAAATGATCACGTAGGTGGCCGACGTGGACAGCATCAGCGCGCCGACAGCAAGTAGCATGCGGTACTTGTGCGCCTTGAACAGTTCTCCCACAGGCGCATGGCTGCGCTCACTTTCCTTGAACTCCCCAGCCTCTTCGATGTGACGACGGATGTACAAGCCGACCGGGCCGATCATCAAACCGAACAGAAACGGAATGCGCCAGCCCCAGGATTCAAGCTGGTCCACCGTCAGCGTGGTAGTCAGTAACAAACCGAACCCTGAAGCCAGCAAACTGCTGATGCCCTGACTGGCAAACATGAAACTGGAAAGCAGCCCTTTGCGTTCCGGAGCATGTTCCACCAGCAAAGCGGTTGCGCTGCCGAACTCGCCACCCGCGGAAAATCCCTGAATCAGACGCGCCAGGAATATTCCGATCGGCGCCCAGACACCGATAGCCGCGTAGGTCGGCATGATCGCAATCAGCAACGTGCCGAGCATCATCAGCCAGATCGATACCAGCATCGCCGACTTGCGACCGACACGGTCGGCATAGGAGCCCAACACGGCCGCGCCCAAGGGGCGAATCAGGTAAGAGAGTGCGAAAGTACCCAGCGCCAACAGTAGCGATACCGTCTCGTCAGCGGTGGGGAAGAACAGTTTGGAGATGGTGATCGCGAAGAACCCGTAGACGATCAGGTCGAACCATTCCAGAGCATTGCCAATCGACGAGGCGATCACCAGTTTGTACAGCTTGCCTCTGGACATCGGCGGTTTCGCGGGAGACTGGGCCGCTACGTGCGCAGTTGTCATGCGTGGTTCTCCAACTCGTCAAGGAATGGGTCTTTTACCCCTGACGAGGGGGCTGACCTTTGACGTGATGGTAGGGGCGGGCAACCCTTCACACAATTATGCATTTCAGAACATTTCATTGCTCTGAACGCAAAGCGCCGGTGCGATATTTTGGCTTTTTTGAGCGTTATTGGTGCTCACCTCCCCTTGTAGGAGCGCACGAGCACTGCGAGGCCGCGATGGCGGTGTATCAGGCAGATCGCGATCGCGGCCTCGCAGTGCTCGTGCGCTCCTACAGGGAGAGATGGGTTTTGTGGTTTTTACAGCTCCAGCATCAACCCACTCAGGCGCTTTACCTTGCGCCGCAGTGCTTCTTCGAACACGCCTTTGCGCGGTTCGATCAGACTGAACCAGTGTTTGGCGCGGGTGATGCCGGTGTAGATCAGCTCTTTGGTAAGGACCGGATTTAGCGCCTCGGGCAGGATCAGTGCGGTATGGGCGAACTCCGAGCCTTGGGATTTGTGCACAGTCATGGCGTAAACCGTTTCCACATCGTTGAGCCGACTCGGCAAAACGAAACGCACCCCGCCGCTGCCGTCGTTGCGCGGGAAGGCCACGCGCAATACCTGTTTGCCTGCTTCCGGCCCGTCGCGCTCTGGCAGGCGCAAGGCGATGCCAATGTCGCCGTTCATCAAGCCAAGCCCGTAATCATTGCGGGTCATCAACACCGGCCGACCTTCGTACCAATGCTGATCGCTTTCAATCAGCCGGGCTTCGTACAGCGCGCTGGTGATGCGCCGGTTTAGCCCCTCAACGCCCCACGGTCCTTTACGCACAGCGCACAACAACTGAAACGCGTCGAACGCATCCAGTACCGCTCGCGCCCAATACCCCCAACGCTCGTCTTCCAGCGCGGCATCCTGTGGCGGACGCTGCGCGGCCATCACGCCCAGATAATGGCGATAGCCCTGCGGGCCTTCCGAGCCTTGGTCGAGTCCTTCGAGTAGCAGGCGCTCCAGTGAACGGTCCTGCTCATTCTTGAGGGCCAATGCGTGCAAATCCGCGTGGCTACGAGCGGCCAACAAAGCGCGCGCTTCGGTGGACTGCTGCTGATTGACCAGCCGCGCCAATTGCCCGATACCACTTCCTTCGCCAAAGCGCCGCGAGTAACGCAACATCGCCACTTGCTGAGCCAGCGGATGCTGCTGCTCATCGCCTTGCTGCAAACCGGCGCGATTCAAGTCTTCGCCGCTGATTACTTCCAGCCAGCGCTGGGTTTGCGGGCTGTAAAGCCCGGCTTCGGCATCACGGCATAAATCGCCCAATACAGCACCCGCCTCAACGGAAGCCAACTGGTCTTTGTCACCCAGCAGCACCATGCGCGCATGGGGTGGCAGCGCTTCCAGCAGATTGGCCATCATTTCCAGGTCGATCATCGACGCTTCGTCCACCACCAACACATCCAGGGGCAGTAGATTCCCGGCGTGATGACGGAAGTGCCGCGTGCCCGGACGGCTGCCCAGCAAACGGTGCACCGTAGTGACTTCGGCAGGGATTTTCTGACGCACGTCTTCACTGACCGTCAGGCTCTGCACTTGCTGGCTGATGGACTCAGTCAAACGCGCCGCCGCTTTACCGGTGGGCGCAGCCAGACGAATCCGCAACGGCTGACCGGCTTGAACAGCCGGGGCCTGCAATAACGCGAGCAAGCGAACAACCGTGGTGGTTTTACCGGTGCCCGGCCCGCCCGTGATGATGCTGAATGCGCCGCGAGTCGCCAGCGCACAGGCCAGTTTCTGCCAGTCGATCAGCGCATCCGGCGTACTACTCGGCGGGAACAGTGCATTCAAACGTTGGGCGAGGTCATCAGAAACGGCCTCTCGCAGTGCCAGTCGCTGACGCAAGATCGCGCCGATGCGCCGCTCGTACGTCCAGTAACGGCGCAAGTACAAACGGCGATCAGACAACACCAACGGTTTGCTGGCCGCACTTTCACTGGCGTCGTCGCCTCGGGCAACCAACGTACTGGCCAGCAATGCCTTGCACCATGCGTCGCCATCCAGCGCTACCAGCAATTGCGACGGCAGCAGCATCGGGCCGCTTTGCACATCACCTTCGGGGGGCAATGACAGTGCGAAGTCCGGCTCTTTAAGCGTTTCGTACAGGTCCAGGCAAACATGGCCGTGGCCGAGTTGGTGACTGGTCAACGCAGCGGCCAGCAGAACCAGTGAATCGGCGGACGGATCCAGCTCACTGAGGAACGCCACGAAAGCCTTATCCAGAGCCCGCAGCCAGCCGCGCTCGACCCAACGCTCAAGCAACAGCAGCAGGTCGCGAACGTTGGTCAATGGCGTTAGGTCAGCCAGACTCTGTGCATCCAGCGGGGTGGGCAGCAGTTCAGCGAATGAGCGAGTCATGCGGGTTCTCCGGTCAGGACGAACTCTTCAGTCACTGACTTGCCTTGAAACAGTAGATCCAGACCTTCGATCAGCTCCCGTGGCGGCCGGGTAAACCAGGCGCCCTGACTGGTTGAATAAGCGCCACGCAGGAACACATAAAGTGCGCCGCCCATGTGTTGGTCGTAATCGTAATCGGCGAGACGAGCCTTGAGCTGGCGATGCAGAGCCAACAGATAGAGCACGTATTGCAGGTCATAACGGTTGTCCAGAATCGCACTGGTCATGGCGTCCTGGGTGTAGCTTTCATCGTCCGGGCCGAGCCAGTTGGATTTGTAATCCGCCACGTAATAGCGACCTTCGTGTTCAAAGGTCAGGTCGATGAAGCCCTTGAACATGCCGTTCAAAGACACCGTTTCGGTTGCCGCGCGCGGGGCGTTGTCGTGGGTGTAGCGGCGCACCAGAGCGTCCATTTGTGCGACGTTGACCTTGTGGCAGGCGAACCAGAACTCCATTTCGATGCGGTACTGATTGGGCTGATCCATCGCGCCTAGAGAAACCGGCGTACTGTCGGCTGTCAGCGACAACGGCAAATTCAGAACCTGTTGCAGCCAGCCGCTCAGCGTGTCGATCCAGCCTTCCCAACCACGTCGGTTACAGCGCCGAGCCACAGCATCTTTGAGTAGCTGCGGATCGCTGACAGCCTTGGCAAAACCTTCGTTGCCCGCCCATTCCAGCAAACCATGGAGGAAGGTGCCGGGATTAGGGCCGCGTGGAAAACGGTGGATATCACCGCCGCTGACCAGCACTTCACGCGGCGCTTCGGGGTCGAGGCGTTCGTCATCGAACAGCTTTTGCGCTTGCGGGCTGTCCGGTGATTCGTCGCTATCGCTACCCGCGGTGATCGTGTCGCCGATGCGCAATGCGCTGTAAGAGGCGATCCACCAATTCTCGGCAGCGCGGCGTTTGGGCATGCGCGGTTTGAGCAAGGTTGCTTCATTGCGTGGCGGGCTGAAGGTTTCTGCAGTTGGGGCAGGAACGTCTTCGACGCTGATCCCGGCGCAACCTTCGCCCAGATCGCGTAGCCATGAAGCCAGGCCTGCCGACTCGACCAACGGCATGCCGCCGCCCAGCAGGTAACCCAATGCCGAGCGGTGCAACATCGAGCTGCTGGAGTTACCGCGCTTGAGGTCGGCCACGCCCAGCCAACAGGCATATTCAGCTCGGGTCAGGGCCACATAAAGCAGACGTAGATCTTCAGCCAGACGCTCGTTGTCGGACTGTTCGATGAGGGCAGCGGTAGGCTTGAGACTGACTTGCGCCCTACCGTTTTCATCGTGGAAATGCAGTGGTAGACGCGTGCCATCCACCGGTTTGCTGGAGCAAATGAACGGCAGGAACACCAATGGATACTGCAAGCCTTTGGACTTGTGGATGGTCACGACCTTGACCAGTTGCTCATCACTTTCCAGACGCAAAATCTGTTCTTCACCCGCCTGACCGGACATCGCCAGATGCTCGCCCAGATGGCGGATCAACGCCTGTTCGCCATCCAGTTCGGCAGCGGCTTGCTGCAGTAACTCGGACAGGTGCAGCAAGTTGGTCAGGACACGCTCGCCATCATTTCGGGTGATCAGGATCTGCGGCAAATGGAAGTCGTGCAGCAAGCGGCGCAGCATCGGCAATACGCCCTGGTTACGCCAGATCAGGTGATAACCGCGGAACTGCATGACCCGCGCTTCCCACGCCAATTCGTCCTGATTCAAGCGCTCCAGCTCTGCCAGCGGTAACGCCAGGGTGATGCATGCCAATGCGGCGCGCAGGGTACGTTCGGAGTCTGGTTCGGCGCAGGCCTTGAGCCAGGCCAATACGTCATGCGCTTCCTGAGCGGCGAACACTGAATCCTTGTCGGACAAGTAAACGCTGCGCACGCCACGGGCCGACAATTCGCCGCGCACCGTCTGAGCCTCTTTGCCGTCACGCACCAGAATCGCGATGTCGGCAGGCAGCAGGCCTTTCAAGTCTTTATCCACAGCGGCGAAACCGGCGCGGCCTTGTTGCCCGGCGTTAAGCAGCCGGACGATTTCACTGGCGCAACTGGCAGCCAGTTGCTGGCGATAGCTGACGCCGGATACCGGCTGATCACTCGCCAGTTGCCAGACATTCAGGGCAGCCAGCGGTGTGCCGTCTATTTGCAGAGCGTCTTTGCGACCTTGAGAAAGCGCATCCGAGAATGGCACATCGTTCTTGTCGCCTTCGCGAAACAGGAAAGCACCACGCCCTTCCGGACGCTGCTCGGCACGCTGAAACAAGTGGTTAACCGCTTCGACCATGGAGTGGCTGGAACGGTAGTTGGTGTCCAGCGTATGCCAGCGGCCAACCGTGGCCTGACGCGCGCGCAGGTAGGTGTAGATGTCAGCACCACGGAACGCGTAAATCGCCTGCTTGGGGTCGCCGATCAAGAACAACCCGGTTTCGGTGTCGTTTTCTTCAAGGCGATAGATGCTCTCGAAAATCCGGTACTGCACCGGGTCGGTGTCCTGGAACTCATCGATCAAGGCAACCGGAAACTGTTCGCGAATCAAGGTCGCCAGACGCTCGCCGCCTGAGCTTTGCAGCGCCGCGTCGAGCCTGAGTAGCATGTCGTCAAAGCCCATTTCCGCACGACGGCGCTTTTCTGCTTCGAAACGCATGCCGACCCAGTGTGCGGCATGTTCGAGCACTGCGGCATCGGGTGTTGGCAAGGTATCGAGCGCGACTTTGAGTTCGACCATCGCCTCGAAAGCGGGATGCGAAGGCGGATTGCTCTTCCACGCCTCAGCAATGCCGTCGGGCGTCAGCCGGGTAAAACCTGTACCCAGATCGAGTTCTTCCAGTTCGTCATCAGCAGCCCAGGCGGTGAGCTTTTCAAACCAAGGCCGGAAATAGCGCTCCTGCATCTTGCGCCCATCGACCACCTTGCACGCCACGCCATCGATGCAGATTGCATGCAGCTCGGCAGCCCAGTTGGTCCACGGCGACTTAAGTGCTTTGAGCGCCTCGCGACGTTGCTGCAGAGAGGCGGTGATCAACTCGGCAGGGGCTTGGGTCGGGACCGCCCGGTCGCTGCCAAAGAGGCTGCGCACCCGAGGTAACAAGGCCGCCGGACCACTCCAATTGGCGCGTACCCAGTTCAGGGCATCGCCACTCATGGGGTAGCAGAACAGTCGCCAGTAGTCGCGTAGCACTTCGCCAAGCAAATCGCTGTGATCGGTTTCCAGGGTCTGGGTGAACAGGCTGCCGCTGTCGAAAGCATGTTCGCGCAGCATGCGCTGGCACCAACTGTGGATCGTCGATACCGCAGCTTCGTCCATCCATTGTGCTGCAATGTCCAGGCGACTGGCGCAGGCTGGCCATTGCTCGGGCGTGAATTGCTCGCGCAGTTCGTTGATCAACTCATCAGGCGCGCTGATTTCTTCGCGAAAGAAGCGTGCGGCTTCGGCCAACCGGATGCGAATCCGGTCGCGCAGTTCTTTGGTCGCGGCATCGGTGAAGGTGACGACGAGGATTTGCGGCGGCAACAGTTCACGGCCAAAACCGGCGACATCACCGCCATGGCCGAGAACCAGACGCACATAAAGCGCCGAAATGGTGAAGGTCTTGCCGGTTCCGGCGCTGGCTTCGATCAGTTGGCTGCCACGCAGCGGGAAACGCAGAGCCAAGGATGCGGTGTGTTGAATGTCGGTCATGCGCTGGCTCCTTCACTTTGCCAAGGCGCGTCGAAAATCGGCTTGTAGAGCGCATCGCACCAGCCAGCAAACTCTTCGCTTTCGATCAGGGCATCGAAGTCCGGAAATTGCCGGGCCAGCGCAGTGCTTTCGCGTCGCTCGCCATCAGAGGTTTGGCCGTCGCCTTCGTAGGCTTTGCGAGCAGCGGCTTCGGCTTTGCTTTCGTCGTTCTGGCTGAGTGAGGCGAAAGCGGTTTTGACTGCGACAGGTAAAGGTCGCTGCATGCCACTGAGCCAAGCCGTGAGCAAGTCATTCAGCGCAGCTGTGGCGAGGGATTTATCCAGCGGGTCCAGCAACAGCGTTTCATCGCTGGCTACCAGTGCAGTGCTCAGCGGCAGCCCGCATGCGCAGCCCACCAGGTGTAAAACCCAAGGACGAATAAGGCGATGCCATTTACGGTTTTTCTTTGAGCCAATGGAGTTCGGAATAGCCGTGATCAGTAAGTACTCGCCTTGAGCATTGGCATGCAAACCACCTAGCCAACCTTCCAGTCGCACGCCTTGATGGGCATAACTGACCGGCAGCGCACTGCTCAGCGCTTCAGGCCATTTATGAAGCAGGCTCTGATAACGCTGCAGCAAATCCGGCAGCGGCTCGATCAATTCTTCTCGCAAGCTGCTGCCGAAACCCGCCATGGGTAACAGGCCGCTGCCCTGGAGTTTTAATGCCTGTGCCTGCAGCGCCTCGTCAATGTCTTGCGAGCCAGTGAGCGCAGCGTTGAGCAGGCTGTCACTCAGGCTGTAGCGCTCAAGGGCGTCGAGCACAAACGGCTCTTCATCAGCCAAAGGCGCTTCGGCCACTTCGAAGTAGATCTTCAAACGCTGGCTGAAGAAGTGTTTGACCGGATTCCTGAGGAAGTCCTGCAGTTGAGCCAGGTTCAGGGGTTCGTCTTGTTCGTGGGCAGCAAGTTTCGTGGTTGTCGGCACGGTGACACTGGTTTCGTGCAGGACCTGCCATTCCCGGGCGAAGCTGAAGAAGCCGGTGTTCTCATGAAAGTATTGCGCGCTGAATGGCTGAAGCGGATGTTCGAGGGTGAGTGCGTGCAGGAGCTGCTGACCCGGATCGCGCTTTTTGCTGTCCATGGGTTCTTGGGCATCTTGGAGTCTCCAGCCTGCGGCGAGGTGATCGCGCAACTGGCCGATCAACACGGATGGCGGACGCTCGCTGTTGTCGCGAATGCTACGGCCCACCCAACTGATATACAGCTGGTCTCGCGCTGAGAGCAGTGCTTCGAGCAGCAGATAGCGGTCGTCTTCACGACGTGAGCGGTCACCGGGACGGTAATCGCTGCCCATCAAATCGAAGTCCAGCGGCGGCTGCGCGCGAGGGTAATCACCGTCGTTCATGCCGAGCAGGCACACCAGCTTGAAAGGAATAGCGCGCATCGGCATTAAGGTGCAGAAGTTGACCGAGCCGGCGAGGAAGCGCTGGGACAAACGACCTTGGTCCAGTCCGGCCAGCCAGGCTTCGCGAACTACAGTCAGCGGCAACTCGTCTTGCAGGCCAACCGATTCGCACGTCTCCAGCCAGGTCTCACGCAGTTGCTCCAGTTGAGCGAGCAAATAGTCGTCGTGCTCGCTGTCAGCCAGGAAGAACAATTGCAGCAGCGCTTGCAGGCGAGCGCCCCACTCTGTGGCAACCGCAGGCGAGGACAGCTCGTTGTGGGCGACCTGAAGCGCGTCAATCAACGCCACTAATGGACCGATCAGAGCTGCGTCCAGACCACCGATTTCGTCGTAGGGTTCTATGCCGTCACAGGCAGCACCGGCACCGACCGCATAGCCGAGCAACATGCGTCGTAATCCGAAGTGCCAGCTGTTTTGCTCGAGCGCTGCTGGCAAGCCGAGCCCTTCCCGTTGCTCGGCATTCAACCCCCAACGTACGCCTGCCCCTTCGATCCAGCGATGCAGGGTTGGCAGGTCGCGTTCCTTGATTTTGAAGCGAGCGCGCAGTGCAGGAACGTCCAACAGGTCGAGGATTTCGCTGACCGGAAAACGGCTGTCCGGAATTTTCAGCAGGTGCTCGACAGCAATCAACAATGGCTCGCGACCGCGTTGCCCTTGGTCGGCAAGGGTGAATGGGATAAAGCGGCGGTCTTCGCGATCAATCTGGCCAAATACGGCGCGGATATGCGGAGCGTAGCTGTCGATATCCGGGACCATGACAATCACATCGCGAGGACGTAGATCCGGGTCTTTGCTGAAACGCGCGAGTAATTGGTCATGCAGGATTTCGACTTCCCGCTGAGCGCTGTGGGCGACGTGGAAGCGGATTGAGCGATCTTGCAGTGGATCGACAGCGGGCCAGAGTTCTCGGGTTTCATCGAGCGGCCTTAGCTCAAGAATGTCGTCCTGTAGCTGATTGAGGACCGTATGCGGATCACTCTCGCTGAACAGGTCAATGCGCCCATCTTTGAACGCTGAGCGATAGCTGCCGGGATCGTCGTGGCTATCCAGAAGATTGATGTAGTCACGACCTTGCTTGCCCCATGCAGCCAACAGCGGATGGGCGTGTTGGTGCAGCGCTTGGGGATCAAGTACGACAGGCATTCCGGTTTTGCGAGCCTGACGCTTGTATTGATGACGCAGTAAATCCTTGTCGGCGACGATGTCGGCCCAGTGGTGGCGACAAGGATTGTGAACACAGAGCAGCACTTGGCTGAATCGTGCCAAACCGGCCAATGCTTCCAAGGCCTGAGCGGGCAGAGAGGAGATACCGAATACGATGACCCGCGCCGGTAAACCCGCCGGGGCTTCATTCATATGGGTGATGCGTTCAATGAAGCGTTGATGCACACCTGCTCGGCTTTGGGCCATGCCTTCGGTGCCCACATCCAGGAGCAACGCACGCCACAACTCAGCTTGCCAGCAATTCGCCGGGGTCAACGGCTTGGCTTCGCCTCTGACGTTACGCAATTGGTGGCGACCTGCAGCCCAGTCTTCCAGCCAGTCGGCGCGATACACCTGGTATTGGTCAAACAGGTCGGCCAAGCGCTCGGACAACTGATAGCGCTTGCGCAGATCAGTGTCGTTAGTCAGGAAGCGGCTTAGCGGCTCAAAGTGTGGCTGGTCGATCAAGGCGGGTAGCAGACGCATCAGACGCCAGGTCAGCGGCGCCTTGTCCAATAGTGACGCGGCCGGGATTTCATCCTTGCCTAATACCGATCGATACAGCTGCCACATGAAGCTGCCCGGAAGCTGGACGTCGATTGCGGCGGCAATTCCACAGCCACCCAGGTCTTCGTCTTCGGCATCTTCAGCCAAGGCCAGCTTCAACCATTGGGCAATGCCGTTGCTTTGCACCAAGGCGATTTCGTTTTCCAGAGGCGAAAGCGGATAACGGCGCATCCAGGACACAACCAGACTGCGCAGGTCATCCAGGCGATTGCCATGAACGACCATGAAACCGGCGCTGAGAGAGGTTGTTACAGGCATGAATGCTTCCTTGGCTGGAGGGTGCGGCGTGGAAAAACTGTAGCCGAACCTTAAAGCAAAACGGAGGGGGTGTAGGAGGGAATTTGCGGGTGAATTGTCGCTGGCCTACCGAGGTTCGCGGATGGACGGTAGGAGCGAACTTGTTCGCGAAGGGGCGGTACATCCGCAGCTTATGTATCGCCTGACACACAGCTTCCCGAATGAATTCGGTCCTACCGAGCTTGGCGCATGGACGGTAGGAGGGAACTTGTTCGCGAGGGGCGGTACACCCGCAGCTTTTGTATCGCCTGACATATAGCCTTCCCGAATGAATTCGGTCCTACCCGGTAGCGAGTGGTGTGCCAGGTTCAACGCGTGGTTGTCCATCGCGGGCAAGCGCGGTCCTACGGCTAATCCTTTTTCTTCGCGCACAAACAAAACCCCTGAACGCGTAAGCGATCAGGGGTTCTGGAATTTAATCTTGACGATGACCTACTCTCACATGGGGAAACCCCACACTACCATCGGCGATACATCGTTTCACTACTGAGTTCGGGATGGGATCAGGTGGTTCCAATGCTCTATGGTCGTCAAGAAATTCGGTTGCCGGTGCGTTGGCCCTTGCGGGTTACGTGCCAGCGAATGGGTATGTGATAGCTCAGGTTCAGTGTGCGAACAAACTTTCGGTTCGTGTCGTCTTCACAGTCACCGCAATCTGGCCCTGCCTTCATTTATCAAGGCATGTCGCAAATTGCTTGGGTGTTATATGGTCAAGCCTCACGGGCAATTAGTATGGGTTAGCTCAACGCCTCACAGCGCTTACACACCCCACCTATCAACGTCGTAGTCTTCGACGGCCCTTCAGGGAACTCAAGGTTCCAGTGAGATCTCATCTTGAGGCAAGTTTCCCGCTTAGATGCTTTCAGCGGTTATCTTTTCCGAACATAGCTACCCGGCAATGCCACTGGCGTGACAACCGGAACACCAGAGGTTCGTCCACTCCGGTCCTCTCGTACTAGGAGCAGCCCCTCTCAAATCTCAAACGTCCACGGCAGATAGGGACCGAACTGTCTCACGACGTTCTAAACCCAGCTCGCGTACCACTTTAAATGGCGAACAGCCATACCCTTGGGACCGGCTTCAGCCCCAGGATGTGATGAGCCGACATCGAGGTGCCAAACACCGCCGTCGATATGAACTCTTGGGCGGTATCAGCCTGTTATCCCCGGAGTACCTTTTATCCGTTGAGCGATGGCCCTTCCATACAGAACCACCGGATCACTAAGACCTACTTTCGTACCTGCTCGACGTGTCTGTCTCGCAGTCAAGCGCGCTTTTGCCTTTATACTCTACGACCGATTTCCGACCGGTCTGAGCGCACCTTCGTACTCCTCCGTTACTCTTTAGGAGGAGACCGCCCCAGTCAAACTACCCACCATACACTGTCCTCGATCCGGATAACGGACCTGAGTTAGAACCTCAAAGTTGCCAGGGTGGTATTTCAAGGTTGGCTCCACGCAGACTGGCGTCCACGCTTCAAAGCCTCCCACCTATCCTACACAAGCAAATTCAAAGTCCAGTGCAAAGCTATAGTAAAGGTTCACGGGGTCTTTCCGTCTAGCCGCGGATACACTGCATCTTCACAGCGATTTCAATTTCACTGAGTCTCGGGTGGAGACAGCGCCGCCATCGTTACGCCATTCGTGCAGGTCGGAACTTACCCGACAAGGAATTTCGCTACCTTAGGACCGTTATAGTTACGGCCGCCGTTTACCGGGGCTTCGATCAAGAGCTTCGCGTTAGCTAACCCCATCAATTAACCTTCCGGCACCGGGCAGGCGTCACACCCTATACGTCCACTTTCGTGTTTGCAGAGTGCTGTGTTTTTAATAAACAGTCGCAGCGGCCTGGTATCTTCGACCGGCAGGGGCTTACGCAGTAAATGCTTCACCTCCACCGGCGCACCTTCTCCCGAAGTTACGGTGCCATTTTGCCTAGTTCCTTCACCCGAGTTCTCTCAAGCGCCTTGGTATTCTCTACCCAACCACCTGTGTCGGTTTGGGGTACGGTTCCTGGTTACCTGAAGCTTAGAAGCTTTTCTTGGAAGCATGGCATCAACCACTTCGTGTTCTAAAAGAACACTCGTCATCAGCTCTCGGCCTTAAGATCCCGGATTTACCTAAGATCTCAGCCTACCACCTTAAACTTGGACAACCAACGCCAAGCTGGCCTAGCCTTCTCCGTCCCTCCATCGCAATAACCAGAAGTACAGGAATATTAACCTGTTTTCCATCGACTACGCTTTTCAGCCTCGCCTTAGGGACCGACTAACCCTGCGTCGATTAACGTTGCGCAGGAAACCTTGGTCTTTCGGCGTGGGTGTTTTTCACACCCATTGTCGTTACTCATGTCAGCATTCGCACTTCTGATACCTCCAGCAAGCTTCTCAACTCACCTTCACAGGCTTACAGAACGCTCCTCTACCGCATCATCCTAAGATGATACCCGTAGCTTCGGTACCTGGTTTGAGCCCCGTTACATCTTCCGCGCAGGCCGACTCGACTAGTGAGCTATTACGCTTTCTTTAAAGGGTGGCTGCTTCTAAGCCAACCTCCTAGCTGTCTAAGCCTTCCCACATCGTTTCCCACTTAACCAGGATTTTGGGACCTTAGCTGACGGTCTGGGTTGTTTCCCTTTTCACGACGGACGTTAGCACCCGCCGTGTGTCTCCCATGCTCGGCACTTGTAGGTATTCGGAGTTTGCATCGGTTTGGTAAGTCGGGATGACCCCCTAGCCGAAACAGTGCTCTACCCCCTACAGTGATACATGAGGCGCTACCTAAATAGCTTTCGAGGAGAACCAGCTATCTCCGAGCTTGATTAGCCTTTCACTCCGATCCACAGGTCATCCGCTAACTTTTCAACGGTAGTCGGTTCGGTCCTCCAGTTAGTGTTACCCAACCTTCAACCTGCCCATGGATAGATCGCCCGGTTTCGGGTCTATTCCCAGCGACTAGACGCCCTATTAAGACTCGCTTTCGCTACGCCTCCCCTATTCGGTTAAGCTCGCCACTGAAAATAAGTCGCTGACCCATTATACAAAAGGTACGCAGTCACCCAACAAAGTGGGCTCCCACTGCTTGTACGCATACGGTTTCAGGATCTATTTCACTCCCCTCTCCGGGGTTCTTTTCGCCTTTCCCTCACGGTACTAGTTCACTATCGGTCAGTCAGTAGTATTTAGCCTTGGAGGATGGTCCCCCCATGTTCAGACAAGGTTTCTCGTGCCCCGTCCTACTCGATTTCATTGCAAAGAGATTTTCGCGTACAGGGCTATCACCCACTATGGCCGCACTTTCCAGAGCGTTCCGCTAATCTCTAAACAACTTAAGGGCTGGTCCCCGTTCGCTCGCCACTACTAAGGGAATCTCGGTTGATTTCTTTTCCTCAGGGTACTTAGATGTTTCAGTTCCCCTGGTTCGCTCCATACACCTATGTATTCAGTGTAAGGTAACTGTCTTATGACAGCTGGGTTCCCCCATTCAGACATCTCCGGATCACAGTCTGTTTGCCGACTCCCCGAAGCTTTTCGCAGGCTACCACGTCTTTCATCGCCTCTGACTGCCAAGGCATCCACCGTATGCGCTTCTTCACTTGACCATATAACCCCAAGCAATCTGGTTATACTGTGAAGACGACATTCGCCGAAAGTTTGTTCTCACAAACTTTACCTTAGCCTGGACACGCACCAGTGAAAGAGGTGCCCAGTCTATATTTCTATCACATACCCAAATTTTTAAAGAACGATCTAATCAAAGACTAGAAATCAACACTCACCATCGCATCGATGGAGTGCTCATTTCTAAGCTTTCAAACAGAAGCAGTAAGTGGTGGAGCCAAGCGGGATCGAACCGCTGACCTCCTGCGTGCAAGGCAGGCGCTCTCCCAGCTGAGCTATGGCCCCGTATTTCTACAGGCGTTTCCCACACAAAATTGGTGGGTCTGGGCAGATTCGAACTGCCGACCTCACCCTTATCAGGGGTGCGCTCTAACCAACTGAGCTACAGACCCAATTTCGAGCTTGTAGCCGCTAGCGTGAGCTATCAGCTTGGAGCTTAAAGCTGCTTCTAATCGTCTTCTTCAATGAATCAAGCAATTCGTGTGGGAACTTGTGCTGCAGCTGAGTCGTCGATTAAGGAGGTGATCCAGCCGCAGGTTCCCCTACGGCTACCTTGTTACGACTTCACCCCAGTCATGAATCACACCGTGGTAACCGTCCCCCCGAAGGTTAGACTAGCTACTTCTGGTGCAACCCACTCCCATGGTGTGACGGGCGGTGTGTACAAGGCCCGGGAACGTATTCACCGCGACATTCTGATTCGCGATTACTAGCGATTCCGACTTCACGCAGTCGAGTTGCAGACTGCGATCCGGACTACGATCGGTTTTATGGGATTAGCTCCACCTCGCGGCTTGGCAACCCTCTGTACCGACCATTGTAGCACGTGTGTAGCCCAGGCCGTAAGGGCCATGATGACTTGACGTCATCCCCACCTTCCTCCGGTTTGTCACCGGCAGTCTCCTTAGAGTGCCCACCATAACGTGCTGGTAACTAAGGACAAGGGTTGCGCTCGTTACGGGACTTAACCCAACATCTCACGACACGAGCTGACGACAGCCATGCAGCACCTGTCTCAATGTTCCCGAAGGCACCCATCCATCTCTGGAAAGTTCATTGGATGTCAAGGCCTGGTAAGGTTCTTCGCGTTGCTTCGAATTAAACCACATGCTCCACCGCTTGTGCGGGCCCCCGTCAATTCATTTGAGTTTTAACCTTGCGGCCGTACTCCCCAGGCGGTCAACTTAATGCGTTAGCTGCGCCACTAAGAGCTCAAGGCTCCCAACGGCTAGTTGACATCGTTTACGGCGTGGACTACCAGGGTATCTAATCCTGTTTGCTCCCCACGCTTTCGCACCTCAGTGTCAGTATCAGTCCAGGTGGTCGCCTTCGCCACTGGTGTTCCTTCCTATATCTACGCATTTCACCGCTACACAGGAAATTCCACCACCCTCTACCATACTCTAGCTTGCCAGTTTTGGATGCAGTTCCCAGGTTGAGCCCGGGGATTTCACATTCAACTTAACAAACCACCTACGCGCGCTTTACGCCCAGTAATTCCGATTAACGCTTGCACCCTCTGTATTACCGCGGCTGCTGGCACAGAGTTAGCCGGTGCTTATTCTGTCGGTAACGTCAAAACACTTACGTATTAGGTAAATGCCCTTCCTCCCAACTTAAAGTGCTTTACAATCCGAAGACCTTCTTCACACACGCGGCATGGCTGGATCAGGCTTTCGCCCATTGTCCAATATTCCCCACTGCTGCCTCCCGTAGGAGTCTGGACCGTGTCTCAGTTCCAGTGTGACTGATCATCCTCTCAGACCAGTTACGGATCGTCGCCTTGGTGAGCCATTACCTCACCAACTAGCTAATCCGACCTAGGCTCATCTGATAGCGCAAGGCCCGAAGGTCCCCTGCTTTCTCCCGTAGGACGTATGCGGTATTAGCGTCCGTTTCCGAGCGTTATCCCCCACTACCAGGCAGATTCCTAGGCATTACTCACCCGTCCGCCGCTCGCCACCAGGTACAAGTACCCGTGCTGCCGCTCGACTTGCATGTGTTAGGCCTGCCGCCAGCGTTCAATCTGAGCCATGATCAAACTCTTCAGTTCAAACATCTTTGGGTTTTGAGAAAACCCTAAACTTGGCTCAGCAATCGTTGGTTATTTCTTTGATTTCTCGCGGAGTAACTTACGATGCTGATAATCTGTTGACTTCAGTCTGACAGCGCAAGCACCCACACGAATTGCTTGATTCAATTGTTAAAGAGCGGTTGGTTAAGATCTTTCGTCTCAACCGAGGCGCGCATTCTACAGCAGCCTCTGTATCTGTCAAGCGGTTATTTTAAGAAGTTTTCAAAGTTTCCTTATCAACTTCAACCACTTGCGCTTCGATCAACATCACGCTGCTCGTTAGCGGGAGGCGAATTCTACAGCGTTACAACCTGCTGTCAACTGCCTTTTTTTCACCGCTTTCGATCAACTTCATCAAAGCCTCTTCCGAGCTAACCGAATCGTCCAACTCATTGATTATCAAGGAGTTTTTCGTTCTGTCTGCGCCAGAAGAGGTGCGAATTATAGAGAGATTAGAGAGTCCGTCAACCCTTAATTTCACTAAATTGTCATATCTTTCTGAAACCCCATAAAACAAAGGGGTGAGCCTGACGGCTCACCCCTCTTCCAAGACGTCTTACAGACTAGGAAAGGCGAACTGCGACGCCTCGTGGCTCGCACGTTGCGGCCAACGCTGGGTAATCGCCTTGCGCCGCGTATAGAAACGCACCCCATCCGGCCCATAGGCATGCAGGTCACCGAACAGTGAACGCTTCCAGCCACCGAAGCTGTGGTAGGCAACCGGCACCGGCAGTGGAACGTTGACCCCGACCATGCCTACTTCAATCTCATCACAGAACAAACGTGCAGCTTCTCCGTCTCGAGTGAAGATGCAGGTGCCATTGCCGTACTCATGATCATTGATCAGTTGCATGGCCTGCTCAAGACTGGCAACTCGCACGATGCACAGCACCGGCCCAAAGATCTCTTCCTTATAGATACGCATCTCTGGGGTCACCTGGTCGAACAGGCAACCGCCCATAAAGAAGCCATCTTCATTACCGGCAACACTCAAGCCGCGACCATCAACAACCAGTTTGGCGCCCGCTTGCACGCCGTCTTCTATATAGCCGCTGACTTTGTCCCGATGCTGACCCGTGACCAGAGGCCCCATGTCCAGCCCGCAGGTTGTACCGGCACCGATTTTCAGGGAGGCAATTTGCGGCACCAGTTTGGCGACCAGCGCATCAGCAATCTGATCACCCACACATACGGCCACCGAGATCGCCATGCAGCGCTCGCCGCACGAACCGTAAGCAGCGCCCATTAACGCACTGACCGCGTTATCCAGGTCAGCATCCGGCATCAGCACCGCATGGTTTTTCGCGCCACCCAAGGCCTGCACTCGTTTACCGCGCGCAGCGCCTTCTTTATAGATGTACTCGGCAATCGGCGTTGAACCCACAAAACTCAGCGCTTTGACTTCCGGAGCTTCGATCAGAGCATCCACCGCAGCCTTGTCGCCATGGACGACATTGAGTACGCCTTTAGGAAGACCGGCTTCGTGCAGCAATTGTGCGATCAGCAGCGTGGAGCTTGGATCACGCTCGGACGGTTTGAGGATGAAACAGTTACCGCAAGCGATCGCCAGCGGGTACATCCACAACGGCACCATCGCCGGGAAGTTGAACGGGGTAATACCGGCGACGACACCCAAAGGCTGGAAGTCGGACCAGGCATCAATGTTCGGCCCTACGTTACGGCTGTATTCACCCTTGAGAATTTCCGGCGCGGCACAGGCGTATTCGACGTTCTCGATACCACGCTTGAGTTCGCCCGCGGCATCTTCAACCGTTTTGCCGTGCTCTTCGCTGATCAGTTGCGCGATACGACTTTCGTTCTGCTCCAGCAGTTGCTTGAAGCGGAACATCACTTGGGCGCGTTTTGCCGGAGGAGTATTACGCCAGGCGGGAAACGCTGCCTTGGCTGAATCAATCGCTTGCTGAACGATTTCGCGGCTGGCCAACGAAACCTTATGGATAGCCTGACCGGTCGACGGATTGAACACGTCGGCAGTACGGCCGTTATCGCTGACCAGTTGGCCGTCGATCAAATGTTGAATGGTGCTCATGAAATGACTCCAAAGCAGGCGCGAACGAATCCGCGCCTGTCACCTATATAGAAGGGTTTATCAGTCGATCTGATTCAGCGCTTCGCCAACCGCATCGAACAAACGATCCAGGTCTTGCGGCTTGCTGTTGAAAGTAGGTCCGAACTGCAAGGTGTCGCCGCCAAAACGTACATAGAAACCAGCTTTCCAGAGCTTCATGCCCGCCTCGAATGGGCGAACGATCGCATCGCCATCTCGCGGCGCAATCTGAATAGCGCCAGCTAGGCCGTAGTTACGAATGTCGACGACGTTCTTTGTGCCTTTGATACCATGCAGTGCGCTTTCGAAATGCGGTGCCACTTCAGCAACCTGCTGCACAAGATTTTCCCGCTGCAGTAAATCAAGCGCTGCGAGACCAGCAGCACACGCAACCGGGTGCGCGGAGTAGGTATAACCATGCGGGAATTCCACCGCGTATTCAGGCGTCGGTTGATTCATGAATGTCTGATAGATCTCACTGCTGGCGATCACGGCCCCCATCGGAATCGCACCGTTGGTGATTTGCTTCGCAATGCACATCAGATCAGGCGTCACACCAAAGCTGTCTGCGCCAAACATTGAGCCGGTGCGACCAAAGCCCGTAATGACTTCGTCGAAGATCAGCAGGATGTTGTGCTGATCGCAGATTTCCCGCAGCCGCTTGAGGTAGCCCTGAGGCGGCACAATCACACCGGCCGAACCCGCCATTGGTTCGACGATGACTGCAGCGATGTTTGAGGCATCGTGCAACTCGATCAACTTCAGCATTTCATCCGCGAGAGCAATACCGCCCGCCTCCGGCATGCCTTTCGAATAAGCGTTGCTGGCCAGCAAGGTGTGCGGCAGGTGATCCACGTCCATCAACTGGCCAAACATCTTACGGTTGCCGTTCACCCCACCGAGACTGGTGCCCGCAATGTTTACACCGTGATAGCCACGCGCACGGCCGATCATTTTGGTTTTGGTTGCCTGCCCCTTCAAACGCCAGTAGGCGCGCACCATCTTCACGGCGGTGTCGGCACATTCGGAACCTGAGTTTGTGTAGAACACATGATTCAGATTGCCCGGCGTCAGCTCGGTGATTTTTTCAGCAAGCTGAAAGGACAGCGGGTGACCAAACTGGAAGCCCGGGGAGTAGTCCAGAATGCCCAACTGCCTGGAGACAGCTTCCTGAATCTCCTTGCGCGTATGACCCGCACCACAGGTCCACAGACCAGAAAGCGCATCATAGATCTTGCGTCCCTTGTCGTCTGTCAGATAGCTGCCATGCGCCGCGACGATCAAGCGCGGATCACGCTGGAAATTGCGATTGGCGGTGTAAGGCATCCAATGAGCATCAAGCTTCAATTGGCTGGCAATAGACATCTCGGACGACTCGAAACTGTTCATCGAAACGGACCTCGCTGGAGCGCTGGGCGGTTGAGTGACTGCAAATACTTGATGCAGCTACGGTGCCACGGGGATAAAGTCGGAAAAACTCAACTTTTACGATCTTCAGTTAGCCGATGACTAAACTATGAGCAGCCGTCGCCCCGATCCACTGGCACAAGTGAGCGATTTTGATATTCGATTGCTGCGCATCTTTCGAAGCGTAGTTGAGTCGGGAGGATTCTCTGCCGCCGAAAGCGCACTCGGCATAGGGCGCTCGGCCATCAGCCAGCAAATGAGTGATCTGGAGCAACGCCTGGGCTTACGCCTTTGCCAACGTGGACGTGCCGGATTTTCGCTTACCGAAGAAGGCCGGGAGGTTTACCAGTCGGCGTTGCAACTACTGAGCGCACTGGAAAGTTTCCGCACTGAGGTCAACGGCCTCCACCAGCATCTGCGTGGTGAGTTGAACATTGGCCTGACTGACAATCTGGTCACCCTCCCCCACATGCGCATCACGCACGCACTGGCTCAGTTGAAAGAGCGCGGGCCTGATGTGCACATCAACATCCGCATGATTGCGCCCAATGAAGTGGAACAAGGCGTACTCGACGGCCGGTTGCACGTGGGTGTCGTTCCTCAAGCCAGTGCATTGTCGGGCCTTGAATATCAACCGCTGTACAGCGAGCGCTCGCTGCTCTACTGCGCGGTGGGCCACCCGCTTTTCTATATGGAGGATGCTGCGCTGGATGACGGGCGCCTTGCAGAACAGGACGCCATAGCGCCGACCTTCCGATTACCCGCAGAGATTCAGGCCCATTATCAGGCGCTCAATTGCACCGCCAGCGCGTCGGACCGGGAAGGCATGGCGTTTTTGATCCTGACCGGGCGTTACATCGGCTATTTGCCGGATCACTATGCGAGTTTCTGGGTGCAACAGGGTCGACTGCGGGCATTGAAATCTGCGTCGCGCTTCTATGATCTAAGCCTGGTGTCGGTAACCCGCAAAGGACGCCGCCCTCATTTGGTGCTGGAGAGCTTTCTGCAGACGCTGGCTGCTACACGGTGAGACATGGCGCCCTGCAAAAACATACCAACCCGTAGGAGCGCGCTCGCCCACGATGGCGCCAGATCATTCAACGAATTTTGCGCCTGAACCACCCAATCGCGGGCAAGCGCGCTCCTACAAACATCTGCAACGTGCTAACCATAGAAAAACCTGAGCACTTGGACAGCTTTTTGCACAGTGGTTGTATTAAACGACCCGCGAGAGCACGACATGCAGCCCGACGCCTCACCCAGCAGCGATCTGATCTACGGCCTTGATGATCGGCCCAAGCCACTACCGGCCATACTTGCTGCGCTGCAACACGTGCTCGCCAGTTTCGTCGGCATCATCACACCGCCGTTAATCATCGGTTCTGCACTTGGGCTGGGCGCCTACATGCCTTACCTGATCAGCATGGCATTGATGGTTTCAGGCGTAGGCACTTTCATCCAGGCACGTCGGCCATTCGGAATTGGCGCAGGAATGATCTGTCTGCAAGGCACCAGCTTTGCCTTTCTCGGCGCAGTCTTGTCTGCGGGCTTTCTGGTCAAGCAGCGCGGCGGGAGTCCTGAAGACATTCTGGCGATGATTTTCGGGGTCTGTTTTTTCGGTGCGATGGTGCAGATTGTGTTGAGTCGCTTCATTGGCCAACTGCGCAGAGTCATCACGCCGCTCGTGACCGGCATCGTGATCACCCTGATCGGCGTCAGCTTGATCAAAGTCGGGGTGACGGACCTGGGCGGTGGATTCAACGCTCCAGACTTTGGCGAACCGCTGAACCTGGCGTTGGGCGGTTTTGTGCTGGTCGTTATCATTCTGCTCAACCGGTCAAATACTCCCTGGATACGCCTGTCGGCGATCATCATCGGCCTCGCTGCTGGCAGTCTGGCAGCGTGGCTCAGTGGAAAGCTGATACCTCATTCCGTTGGCGACCTGCCCCTGATCAGCGTACCGGTCCCGTTCAGGTTCGGTTTCGCCTTCGACTGGACAGCTTTCCTGCCCGTTGCGCTGATTTATCTGATCAGCACTATCGAAACCGTCGGCGACCTGACCGCTAACTGCATGCTCGCTAAAAAGCCCATAAGCGGCTCCACGTACATTGCCCGGCTTAAAGGTGGCGTATTGGGCGACGGATTCAGTTGCATGATCGCCGCAACCTTCAGTGCCTTCCCCAATACCACTTTCGCGCAAAACAACGGTGTGATTCAGCTCACCGGCGTGGCCAGTCGTTATGTCGGTCTGTACATCGGCGCAGTCCTCTTCATGCTCGGCCTGTTCCCGACCATTGGCGCTTTGCTGCAACAAATCCCAAAACCCGTACTGGGTGGAGCGACTCTGGTCATGTTCGGCAGCGTTGCTGCTGCGGGCGTACGCATTCTGGCTCAGGCACCGCTGGATCGGCGCAGCATGCTGATCATTGCAACGTCTTTTGGCGTTGGTTTGGGCATCGCTTCCCAACCGGCATTGCTGCATCACCTGCCTAAACTGGTACAAAACCTGTTCGACTCGGCAATCACCAGCGGCGGCATCACCGCCATTGTGATGTGCCTGTTATTGCCGGAGGACAAGACAAGCGTTGCGGGTACAGAATCTGCAACCGAAGCTGAGCCATCGACACACTAACTACTGATAATGCTGAACACCTGATTGGGTCAGGTGTTCAGTGTTGTATCCCCATGATCTGTCCGGAACGGCCCCATGATCCTTGAAGTCCCTGCGCACAGTAGTCACGGCACCAAGCCCGCCAGTCGCATTCGTCAGAAGAATGAAGAGGCCATTATCAAAGCCGCCGAAGACGAGTTCGCTCGCCACGGCTTCAAAGGCACCAGCATGAATACCATCGCGCTGAACGCCGGGCTGCCCAAGGCCAACCTTCATTACTACTTCACTAACAAACTCGGGCTGTACGTCGCGGTACTCAGCAACATCCTCGAGTTATGGGACAGCACCTTCAACAACCTGACCGTCGAGGACGATCCGGCTCTGGCATTGAGCCGATACATTCGAGCCAAAATGGAGTTCTCGCGTCGTCAGCCTCAGGCATCGCGGATTTTCGCCATGGAGATCATCAGCGGCGGCGAATGCCTCAACCAGTATTTCAGCCAGGATTACCAAGCCTGGTTTCAAGGCCGGGCCTCTGTTTTTCAAGCGTGGATCGATGCGGGCAAAATGGACCCGGTGGATCCGGTGCACCTGATTTTCCTGCTGTGGGGCAGCACGCAGCATTACGCCGACTTCGCTACGCAAATTTGCCAAGTGACCGGACGCACTCGATTGACCAAGCAAGACATGGAAGTTGCGGGCGATAATCTCATTCGCATCATCCTCAAGGGTTGCGGCCTGACGCCTCCAGGCGCTTAACTGGCGACATCTGTTTACAGCTGGAACCCACGCATGCCCTTTACTCTGGTTGGCCCTTGTGAATTTCGCGAAGAGATTCGCAAGAGCCGCTTTATCACTCTCGCCGCGCCCATTTCCAGCGCCGCCGACGCACAAGCGTTTATCGAACAGAACAGCGACCTCAACGCGACGCACAATTGCTGGGCCTGGAAACTGGCCGATCAATACCGCAGCAATGACGATGGCGAACCTGGCGGTACAGCAGGACGACCGATTCTGGCCGCCATCGAAGCCCAGGAATTTGATCAGGTCGTGGTGCTGGTGATTCGCTGGTACGGCGGCATTCAACTGGGTACCGGCGGCCTCGCCCGGGCCTACGGCGGCGGTGCCAATAAATGCCTGCAACAGGCTGAGCGTCTAGCGTTGGTTACTCGGGTGCCATTGAGCCTGTCGTGCAGCTTCAGCGAACTGGCGCTGGTCAAATTGCGGGTCGCCGAATTGAACGGATTGGTGCAGAACGAAGACTTCACGGCTAATGGAGTGGACCTTGCGATCGCGGTTGGCCCCGAGCAGGTCGAAGTGCTGCAGCGGCAGTTGGCGGATTTGAGCCGGGGCCGGATTGTATTGAGTAAAGACGGGGAATGATGTCGCGTTGTGGTGCGCCACATGCAGGCCCATTCGGGAGACTTCTGTTTGCCCGCAATCCAGTAGGACCTGTGGGAGCTGAGCTTGCTCGCGATGAAGCTGGACGCGGTTCACATTGGATCGCGTCCTACCTTATCGCGAGCAAGCTCGGCTCCCACAGATCTGCGCGATGTCGCGGGAGCGCGAACTCGGACTGCACACATTTACTGTGCATCCGGCTGTGGACAAGCTGAGTACATGCCGCCGCAAGCCTTGCCACGCTTAGCTTTCAGCCAATTGATTACTTTTTATACAAAACTGTCACAAACCGCGAAAAGCATCGTTAAAACAGCGCTTTACAATCTCTTATGGTCAGACGCTACTAGCGACTGCCCGCTTATATCGCACTTTTGCGCTTGCACACATTTACTGTGGAGGAACCTGTGGATAACAGGTGCAAGGGTCGCGGTGACGCCGGAGTTGCCTGACTCGACAGCGACTGTATGTTTTTTACTCAGACAGGCTGGTCGAAATTGAATCATTCAATGTCGGAAACGCCCTGATCTGGTGCCGATACTGGCGATCAGTTGCACCACAGGAGCCACCCTATCGCTCTTGCGACATCGTCGTTACAAGCAAATCAGCATTTACCCGCAAAAACCTGACTGCCTGGCCAGGAAATTGCTTTATCCACAGGCGATCCTCTTACCTTGAGCCTGTCATGCCAAACCCTGTGACATCTGCACGCCTGCAGCTGCGTGCCATCAGCAAGCGCTATCCGGGCTGCCTGGCCAACGATGCCATTGACCTGAATATCGCCTCCGGAGAAATCCACGCCCTGCTCGGCGAAAACGGCGCAGGCAAAAGCACCTTGATGAAGATCATCTACGGCGTGACGCAGCCCGATTCAGGCGAAATCGTCTGGCAGGGACAGGCTCTGAAAATGCGTAACCCAGCCCAGGCCCGCAGCCTGGGCATTGGCATGGTGTTTCAGCATTTCTCATTATTCGAGACCCTGACCGTAGCCCAGAACATCGCCCTGGCGATGGGCGGCGCGGCCGGTACGCCAAAGCAACTGGAGCCCAAAATCCGTGAAGTCTCCCAACGCTATGGCATGGCGGTCGAGCCGCAGCGACTTGTCCACAGCCTGTCGATCGGCGAGCGGCAGAAAGTCGAGATCATTCGTTGCCTGATGCAGGACATCCGCCTGTTGATTCTTGATGAGCCGACTTCAGTGCTGACGCCGCAGGAAGCCGACGAACTATTCGTCACCCTGCGCCGCCTGGCCGCTGAAGGCTGCAGCATTCTATTTATCAGTCACAAGCTGGGTGAAGTCCGCGCCTTGTGTCATAGCGCGACGGTATTGCGCGGCGGCAAAGTGTCCGGCCACTGTATTCCGGCACAATGTTCGGATCTGGAGCTGGCGCGGTTGATGGTCGGCGATGCTGAAGGCCTGACCGCGCAGTATCCAAAAGTCGCGGGGCATAAACCGTTCCTGCAGGTGGAAAAACTCTCCTGGCATAACCCCGATCCGTTCGGTTGCTCTCTGGTCAATCTCGATCTTGAAGTGCGCAGCGGCGAAATCGTCGGCATTGCGGGCGTCGCAGGTAATGGTCAGGACGAGCTGCTGGCCCTGCTCAGCGGCGAACAAACAGTAAGCAACTCGCTGTCATCCAGTATTCGCTTTGCAGACTTGAACGTTGGTCATCTACGTCCCGATGCACGGCGTAAAAACGGCCTGGCGTTTGTTCCAGCGGAACGACTCGGGCACGGCGCGGTGCCGGACTTGAGCCTAAGCGATAACGCGCTGCTGACCGCATTTCAGCAAGGACTGGTCAGCAAGGGCCTGGTCCAACGCGGCAAGGTCCGAAGCCTGGCCGATGAAATCATCAAACGCTTCGCAGTGAAAACTCCGGACGCTCAAGCGCCCGCTCGAAGCCTGTCCGGCGGTAACTTGCAGAAATTCATTCTGGGCCGCGAGATCTTGCAGAACCCGAAACTGCTGGTCGCCGCGCATCCAACGTGGGGCGTCGATGTGGGGGCCGCCGCAGCGATTCATCGCGCGTTGATTGCCTTGCGCGATGCGGGCGCAGCGATTCTGGTGATTTCCGAAGATCTCGACGAACTCTTCCAGATCAGCGACCGCCTTGCCGCGCTGAGCAGTGGCAGGCTCTCCCCTCTTGTACCGACCGGGCAGACCTCGCCCGTGCAGATCGGCGGCTGGATGGCCGGTGAATTCGATGCACCGCCTGGCACTCAACCTCAATTCCAAGCCGCCGCGCTTAATTAACGGAGTTTCCGATGCTGCTTTCTCTGGAACCGCGCGGGCAACAATCGCGGGCCATGCTGTGGTTTTCGCCGCTGCTGGCCGCTGTATTGACCCTGATCTGCGGCTCATTACTGTTTATCGCCCTGGGTCTGGACCCTTTGCTCACTCTGCATACGTTGCTGATTGCACCGGTCAGCGACTGGTATGGCGTATCCGAATTGATGGTCAAGGCGCTGCCCATTCTGCTCTGCGCGCTGGGTTTGGCAGTGGCTTACCAGGCGCGTATATGGAACATCGGTGCCGAAGGCCAATTGTTGATGGGCGCGCTGGCTGGCAGCGCATTGGCAGTCAATATCATCGACATGGAAAGCCGCTGGGCACTGGTGCTGGTTCTGCTGGTTGGCACACTCGGTGGCGCGGCATGGGCTGGCTTGACCGCCTGGCTGCGCACCCATTTCAATGCCAATGAAATCCTGACCAGCATCATGCTCAACTACATCGCGCTGAACCTGCTGCTGTTCTTCGTGCATGGACCGTTGAAAGACCCTGCCGGGATGAATTTCCCTGAGTCAGCGATGTTTGGTGACGCTAGCCGCTTGCCACTGCTGACCGAGGACGGCCGCGTGCATGCCGGTGTGTACTTCGCCTTGCTGGCTTTGGTCGCAGTCTGGGTTTTGCTGCAACGCAGCTTTGTCGGTTTCCAGATCAAAGTGCTGGGGCTGGATAAACGAGCTGCAGGCTTCGTCGGGTTTCGCGAAAAACGTCTGGTCTGGCTGGCCTTGCTGATAAGCGGCGGCCTCGCAGGATTGGCCGGGGTAAGCGAAGTCGCCGGGCCCATTGGTCAGCTAGTTCCGCAAGTGTCGCCGGGTTACGGCTACGCAGCGATCACCGTGGCCTTTCTCGGCCGCTTGAATCCAATCGGGATTCTGTTCGCCAGCTTGCTGATGGCGTTGCTCTATCTGGGCGGCGAAAACGCGCAAATGGCTCTTAACCTGCCGCAAGCCATCACACAGCTGTTTCAAGGCATGATGCTGTTTTTCCTGCTGGCCTGCGATGTGCTGATTCTCTATCGCCCACGCCTGAATGCGCGCTGGGCCAAACGTCAGATGGCACCCGCTGCCACGGGAGCTGTGTGATGGATATCGATCTGCTGAGCAATATTTTCTTCGCCATGGTGCGTTGCGGGACTCCGCTGCTGCTGGTCGCACTGGGCGAATTGATCTGCGAAAAAAGCGGAGTCCTCAATCTTGGGCAAGAAGGCATGATGCTGTTCGGTGCGGTGATCGGTTTCATCATCGCCTTGAGCACCGGCAACCTGTGGCTCGGTGTGCTGCTGGCGATGATGGCGGGCATGCTGCTGTCGGGATTATTCGCGGTGGTGGCGCTGGTCTTCAATGCCAATCAGGTCGCAACAGGTTTGGCGTTGACTATCTTTGGCGTTGGTTTGTCGAGCTTCGTCGGCGCAGCCTGGGTGGGTAAACCGCTGCAAGGTTTCGAGCCAATTCTGATCCCTTACTTGAGCGACATCCCGTTGATCGGCCGCATGCTGTTTGCTCAGGACATTTTGGTGTACCTGTCCTTCGCGCTGTTTGCCCTCGTGGCCTGGACGCTGCTGAAAAGCCGCGTCGGATTGATCATTCAGGCCGTTGGCGAGAACCCGGACGCAGCCAGCGCCATGGGCTTGCCGGTGCTGCGCGTGCGTACTCTAGCAGTGCTGTTCGGTGGCGCCATGGCCGGACTGGCCGGGGCTTACCTGTCTCTGGCGTACACGCCGATGTGGGCCGAAAACATGAGTGCCGGTCGTGGCTGGATCGCCCTGGCGCTGGTGGTGTTCGCCAGTTGGAGAGTGTGGCGCCTGTTGTTGGGTGCGTACCTGTTCGGCCTCGCCAGCATCCTCCATCTGGTGGCGCAAGGTATCGGCCTGGCGATCCCGTCCAACCTGTTGGCGATGCTGCCTTACGTGGCGACCATCGTCGTGTTGGTGCTGCTGTCGCGCAATGCCCTGCGCACGCGTCTTTATGCCCCGGTTTCGCTAGGACAGCCCTGGCAGGCGGGGCATTAACGCAGCGCTGAAAAAAATGATGCTGTAGGAACACAACGAGCACCGCGAGGCGCGATAGCGTTCGGCCTGAAACACCGCTATCGCCGCCTCGCCGTGCTCGTGGGCTCCTACAGTCGCTGGTTAATCGGGCGAACCGGCCACAGCTGCAACACCGCCCACATCATTTCCATGATCAGGAATCCCGCCAGCAACCACGTTGCTCCCTGCATCAGGGCATAGGCCTGCCACGTCGCGAAGAGCAGTCGACCTGCCGCGTCGTAACGTCCGAAAATCATCTGCGGATCGCGAATCCGAAGCACTGACCACACGCAAACAATCGAACCCAACAAGTTGGCCATCAACATATGCATGGGCTCGAACGGTGGCATCGCGCCGGGAACATTCCAGGCTTGGCTCACACTGGATAACAGCCCATGCAAGGCGACAAAACTCCATGGTGTTACAAAAGCAGCTGTGACGATCAGGTCGTACCAGCCACTGGCACGAACCAGTTGCCTATAGTGTTGCGGTTGCCACATAAAAACGCTCCAGAGGATTTAATATTCCAACAGGCTAAAGGCTGGAGTACGCTCCAGGGTCAACCCCAAGGAACGGAAAAATGCGCATTGGTGAATTGGCTCAAGCCACCGCGGTCAGCCGCGACACTCTGCGGTTTTATGAGCAGCGTGGTTTGATTGCAGCGCAACGCAGCGATAACGGCTATCGGCACTATCCTGCGGAGATGGTGCAACTGGTGCAGTTCATCAAAACCGCGCAGCGCCTGGGTTTCAGCCTGAACGAAATCGGACACAGCGTTGCCGAACTCTGGAAGGCTCCAGCGCCAGACCTGGCCATTGCTCAATTACTTCGGGACAAACTCGTGCTGATCGAGACACGCATCGCTGAACTCGGCGAACTGCGCATCGAGTTACAGAATCGTCTGGGCCAGAGCTGCCCGCTGAGCCCCTGATAACTTTTCAAGGAGAAAAATCTTGTCCACTCAAAAAACTGCACTGATCGTCGGCGCCTCTCGTGGCATCGGCCTGGGACTGGTCAAACGGCTGACTGAACAAAACTGGAACGTCACTGCCACCGTTCGCGATCCACAAAAAGCAACTGATCTCAAAGCAATATCCGGCGTCCGTATCGAGACTCTTGATCTGGATGACGTCGCATCTCTGGATGCTCTGAAAAACAAACTGGAGGGGCAAGTCTTCGATGCGCTGGTCATCAATGCCGGGATCATGGGGCCGAGGCCACAAAGTGCCGAGCAGGTCACCACGGCGGAACTGACTCAATTGTTCCTCACTAACGCTATAGCACCTATCCGGCTGGCTGAACGCCTCGTTCAGCAGATCCGGCCCACTACAGGTGTATTGGCTTTCATGAGTTCCAGATTTGGCAGCGTTACCTGTCCGGACGGGGCAGATGCTTCGCTGTACAAGGCGAGCAAAGCGGCCCTCAACTCCCTGACCAACACTTTCGTCCTGCAGTTGCCAGCGCCTCGCCCAACCGTTTTGTCTTTACACCCGGGCTGGGTGAAAACCGATATGGGCGGCGAAGGTGCGGCTATCGACGTTGAAACCAGCACTAGCGGGCTGGTGGAACAGCTCGTGGCCTATGCGGGTAAAGGCGGACATCATTTTGTGGACTACAAGGGCGAAACTATTCCGTGGTGATCTAGCAGAGGTCGCAGTTTCCTGTGGGAGCGGTGCTTGCCCGCGATTGAAGCGCTGATGTTTGTCAGATAAACCGCGGTGCCCCTATCGCGGGCAAGCACCGCTCCCACAAAGATCTCGACCCGACATAAAATGCGGTTAGAATCGCCGAGCGCTGAGATGCACCCGGCGACCCTGGATCAGCAGACAGGGCAACACTGAGCTGGCTAACCTGAACCTGTCTTTCAGAGGAGCCGGCACGATGCCTGCGATCCGTATCTGGTTGAAAAATCCCCTCGCTGTTTTCACGGCCAATGCCCTCGATGCCCGAGGCGGTCTGGTGATTGAAAACGGTGTCATCGTCGAAATGCTCGGCGTGGCTCAGCAACCTGCCAGCCCGTGCGGTCAAGTATTCGACGCCCGCGAGCATGTTCTGCTGCCGGGCTTGATCAACACCCATCACCATTTTTATCAAACCCTGACCCGTGCCTGGGCTCCGGTGGTCAACCAGCCTTTGTTTCCGTGGCTGAAGACTTTGTATCCGGTCTGGGCGAGGCTGACTCCCGAGAAGCTCGCGCTGGCCAGCAAAGTCGCACTGGCCGAGCTGCTGCTGTCGGGTTGCACCACAGCAGCGGATCATCACTACCTGTTTCCGGACGGGCTGGAAAACGCCATTGATGTCCAGGTTGAAAGCGTCCGCGAACTGGGAATGCGCGCCATGCTCACCCGCGGCTCAATGAGTCTGGGTGAAGACGATGGAGGTTTGCCGCCGCAACAAACCGTGCAGCAGGGAGAGGTAATTCTTGAAGACAGCCAGCGCCTGATCGAGCGCTATCACCAGCGTGGCGCGGGCGCGCAGATCCAGATCGCCCTGGCGCCCTGCTCACCCTTTTCAGTTACGCCGCAGATCATGCGTGAAAGCGCAGCGTTGGCGGAAAAGCTCGACGTGCGCCTGCACACTCACCTGGCCGAAACCCTCGATGAAGAAGATTTCTGCCTGCAGCGTTTCGGCCTGCGCACGGTGGATTATCTCGACAGCGTTGGCTGGCTGGGGCCGCGGACCTGGCTGGCCCACGGCATTCATTTCAACCCTGACGAAATCGCCCGACTGGGCGCAGCAGGCACCGGTGTTTGTCATTGCCCGAGCTCCAACATGCGCCTGGCTTCCGGCATTTGCCCGACACTGGATCTGATCGCAGCAGGCGCGCCGTTGGGGCTTGGCGTAGACGGCTCGGCCTCCAATGACGCCTCGAACATGATCCTCGAAACGCGGCAGGCGCTGTACCTGCAACGTCTGCGTTATGGCGCAGAAAAAATCACACCCGAGCTGGTGCTTGGCTGGGCAACAAAGGGCTCGGCGCAGTTACTCGGCCGTAGCGACATAGGTGAGCTGGCAGTCGGTAAACAGGCGGACCTGGCACTGTTCAAGCTGGATGAACTGCGCTTTTCCGGGAGCCATGATCCGTTATCGGCGCTGCTGTTGTGCGGCGCTGATCGTGCTGATCGGGTGATGATTGGCGGCCAGTGGAGAGTGATTGATGGTCAGGTCGAAGGGCTCGATCTGAAGGGGTTGATTGCTGATCACAGCCAGGCAGCGCGAGAGTTGATTCGCGGCTGATCAACGCGTTCCTGTTGGAGCGAGGCTTGCCCGCGAATGATACGCCTGGGTTCTACCAGAACGACCGCATCATCGCCCTTCGCGGGCAAGCCTCGCTCCAACATATTCAGCCAGTGGTGCGTTATTTCAAGAAAGCGCTATAACCCCAACAACGACAGCATGATGAACGTCGCGAACAACACAAAGTGGGTCATGCCCTCTATCGCGTTGGTTTCACCATCATTCAGGTTGATTGCGCTCACCAGCAGGGTGATGAAAATCATCACGGTCTGCACCGGGGTCATTGCCATTTGAAACGGTTGGCCGCTGTAAAGTGCCATGGCTTCCATGACGGGTACGGTGAGGATCACGGTCGACAGCGACGCACCCAGCGCGATATTCACCACCGATTGCATCCGGTTTGCCAAAGCAGCGCGCAATGCAGTCAGAATCTCCGGTGCCGCAGAAATGGCCGCCACCAGAATCGCCGTCATGACCGGCGGTGCGCCAGTACCTTCAAGCCCTAGATCAACGGTCTTGGACATGACTTCCGCCAGTGCACCAATCACCACCACGCCCAGCATCAGAATCCCGATCGACAGCGTCAGATTGACCGGTTCGCTCTCGGCTTCAGGTTGATCCTTGCGCTTCTTTTTCTCTGGATAGCTGTAGCTGAAAAAGTAGCTGTGCGGCCCGACCTGCATGCGCAGGAACAAGGTGTAAAGCAGGATCATCGCGCCAATGGTGAACGCCGAATACAGCTTCCAGTCGCCTTCGGGGATGAACTCGGGAACCACCATGGAAACGCCCATCGCGGTGAGAATCATCACGCTGTACGTGCGGGCTGAATCGTCGTTGTAGGACTGTTCGCCGTGCTTGATACCGCCCATCAGGGCAGCCAGACCAAGGATGCCATTGATATCGAGCATCACTGCCGAGTAAATCGTGTCGCGCACCAATGTTGGCGACGGTTCATTACTCATCATGATCGCCAGGATGACCACTTCGACCAGCACCGCTGAAAGGGTGAGGATCATGGTGCCGTAGGGATCGCCGACTTTCTCTGCAAGCAACTCCGCATGGTGAGCCACGCGCAACGACGCGCAGACGATAAAACCTACCAGCGCAATCCCCGCCGTCAGCGCAACGCCCTGCCCGTTATTGAGGAACGAATGCTCGAACACGTAGGCGACAACTGTCGCGATGATCGCGAGCAGGAGAAATTTTTCTTGCTTGAGTATTGAGCCCATGACTAGCCTTTAAACCTTCCTGGGTGAAACGTCCGGATAACGTGTTCAAGGCGTTGAGAGTGCCGAGTGTAAGCAAAGGTTTCAAAACTGTTGATAACTTGATTGGAACGCCGCTACCCGTAGGAGCGCGCTTGCCCGCGATCCATTTGATCATTTAGCACCTCACCGCCTGGACTGACGCCATCGCGGGCAAGCGCGCTCCCACCCGTTCAGGAAAGGCGCACCAGTTGGCGGCAACACGTGCCTTTCTTGCACCGTCCAGCATCGCTTTGCGCTACTAAAAGCAGCTACAACCCCAGCCCTGTCATTAACTGTCCAGTTGGTCAGTTTTTTGCATTGTTCGAGCAACCCGCTTAGACGGCCGTGCCAACAAGACCACTAGGAGCTAGACCCGATGCACTCCACCACTCACCCGCGTCGCCCCCTGAAAAAATTGCTGTGCGCCATGGCCGCGGTCGTTGGCCTGGGTTCCAGCCTGCTGGCATCAGCGGCAGACCCGCTGAAAGTCGGCTTCGTCTATATCGGCCCGATCGGCGATCACGGCTGGACGTATCAGCATGAACAGGGCCGCAAGGCTATGGTTGAAGCTCTGGGCGACAAGGTCACCACCAGTTATGTCGAAAACGTGCCGGAAGGTGCGGACGCTGAGCGCGTGATCCGCAACATGGCCAAAGGTGGCTACGATCTGGTCTTCACCACCTCGTTTGGTTACATGAACCCGACGTTGAAAGTCGCCAAGCAGTTCCCGAAAGTGACTTTCGAGCACGCGACCGGCTACAAGCAAGACAAGAACATGGGTACCTATCTGGCGCGCACCTATGAAGGTCGCTACGTCGGCGGGTTTCTTGCGGCAAAAATGACCAAGACCAAAAAGATCGGTTACGTAGCCTCGTTCCCGATTCCTGAAGTACTGCGTGACATCGACGCCATTCAGCTGGCATTGAACAAATACAACCCGGGCACCGAGATCAAAGTCGTGTGGGTCAACTCCTGGTTCGATCCGGGCAAAGAAGCTGACGCCGCCAACGCACTGATCGACCAGGGCGTGGACGTCATGTTCCAGCACACCGACAGCCCGGCGCCGATCCAGACGGCTGAGCGTCGTGGCGTCTACGCCGTGGGTTACGCCTCGGACATGGCTCACTTCGGCCCGAAAGCGGTGCTGACCTCCATCGTCAACAACTGGGGACCGCATTACATTCAGGCCACAGAAGGCGTGATCAACGGCACCTGGAAATCTCAGGATTACTGGGGCGGCCTGAAAGAAGGCACGGTTGAGTTGCCGATCAGCGATATCGTCCCGGCGGACGTCAAGGCAGAAGCCGAGAAGATCATTGCCGACATCAAAAGTGGCGCGTTCCACCCGTTCACCGGCCCGATCAAGGATCAGACCGGCGCAGTAAAAATCCCGGAAGGCAAGGTTGCGACCAATGCAGAACTGGCCTCGATGAACTATTACGTTGAGGGCATCAAGGCGGAATTGCCGAAGTAATCAAGACGAGCAACCGCAAACTTGTGGAAGCCATTGCCTGTAGGAGCTGCCGAAGGCTGCGAAAGCGGGGTGTCAGAAAGACCGCTTTCGCAGCCTTCGGCAGCTCCTACAGGGATCTTCGACGGTTGCAAATAAACAATCACGTCAAACCAGAGACAATCCACCGTGAACCAACTCCCGATCATCGACATCGCCCCGCTCTACAGCGATGACCAAATCGCATGGCAAGACATTGCCCGGCAAATCGACCAGGCCTGTCGGGAGTGGGGTTTTTTCTATATCAAAGGCCACCCGATCAGCGCTGAGCGGATTGAACAAGTGGTCGGTACGGCGCAACAATTCTTCGCCCTGCCCCAGGCAGAAAAGCTCAAGATCGACATCACTCAAAGCCGTCACCACCGCGGCTATGGTGCTATTGCGACCGAACAGCTCGACCCGAATATACCGAGCGATCTCAAAGAGACCTTCGACATGGGCTTTCATCTGCCCGCCGATCACCCTGAGGTCGTCGCTGGAAAACCATTACGCGGCCCCAACCGGCATCCCGACATGCCGGGCTGGGAAGCCTTGATGGAACAGCACTATCTGGATATGCAGGCACTCGCGCAGAAGTTGCTTCAGGCGATCACTGTCGCGCTGGGCATCGAGCGTGACTTCTTCGACAAGCGCTTTGTCGCCCCCGTGAGCGTGCTGCGCTTTATCCATTACCCGCCGCGCCATACCGCCACCAGCGCCGAACAACAAGGCGCGGGCGCACACACAGACTATGGCTGTATCACCCTTCTGCATCAGGACTCTGCGGGCGGATTGCAAGTGCGAGATGTGCGCGGCCAGTGGATCGACGCGCCGCCGATTGACGGCACGTTTGTGGTCAACATCGGCGACATGATGGCGCGCTGGAGTAACGACCGATATGTGTCCACGCCCCATCGGGTGGTCAGTCCACTGGGCGTTGATCGCTATTCGATGCCGTTTTTTGTCGAGCCCAACCCGGACACTGAAATTGAATGCTTGCCCGGCTGCAAGAGCGAAACCGAGCCAGCACGCTACCCTGTGACTACTTGCTCGGCATTTTTGCTGTCGCGTTTCGCCGATACCTATGCCTATCGACGGGAGCAAGAGGCCGGGTAAATTTGAACCGCTTGGTCAGGTTTTGCCCATCCCGAAGCACGACTCTGTAGAATGCCGGGCATCTGCACCTGATGAGAAAAGCACATGTACGACTGGTTGAACGCCCTGCCCAAGGCAGAACTGCACCTGCACCTTGAGGGCTCTCTCGAGCCCGAGTTGCTCTTTTCACTCGCCGAACGCAACAAGATCGCGCTGCCGTGGAATGACGTCGAAGCCCTGCGCGGCGCTTACGCCTTCAACAACCTGCAGGAATTCCTCGACCTCTATTACCAGGGCGCAGATGTACTGCGTACCGAGCAGGATTTCTACGACCTGACCTGGGCGTATCTGGAGCGCTGCAAGGCCCAGAACGTGATTCACACCGAACCGTTCTTCGATCCGCAAACTCATACTGACCGGGGTATCCCTTTCGAAGTGGTACTGAACGGCATCACGGGAGCCCTGAAAGACGGCCAATCAAAGCTAGGGATCGGCAGCGGTCTGATTCTCAGCTTCCTGCGCCACTTGAGCGAAGAAGAAGCAGAAAAAACGCTGGACCAGGCGCTGCCGTTTCGCGATGCGTTCGTCGCCGTGGGGTTGGACAGCTCGGAGATGGGCCATCCACCGAGCAAGTTCAAACGCGTCTTCGACCGTGCTCGTCATGAAGGCTTCCTGACCGTGGCCCACGCTGGTGAAGAAGGCCCGCCCGAATACATATGGGAAGCACTGGACCTGCTGAAAATCCAGCGTATCGACCATGGTGTGCGCGCCATCGAAGACGAGCGCCTTATGCAGCGCATCATCGACGAGCAGATTCCGCTGACGGTCTGCCCGCTATCGAACACCAAGCTCTGCGTCTTCGATGACATGGCAAAACACAACATCCTCGACATGCTTGAGCGTGGTGTGAAGGTCACGGTGAATTCCGATGATCCCGCTTATTTCGGCGGCTACGTCACCGAGAACTTCCATGCGCTGTATACCCATCTGGGGATGACCGAGGATCAGGCGAAACGTCTTGCACAAAACAGCCTGGACGCACGACTGATCAAGCCTTGAGCTGACTCCTTATCAGGCGGCAGCCGCGATCTTGTCGATCTCGCGCTGCCCGCTGGACGAAACTTGCAAGGTGCTGGACTCCTCTGTAATGCGCAGCCAGCCCATCTGAATAAAAAGCTGCAACAAACCTGCGCCTAACGCACCGCCCAAATGCGGCGTGACCTCGCTCCTGTCGGCACAGGCACAAACAGTCTCGCGCTGACGCAAAGCAAGTGCCGGCACGTAAATCCCCCTCTCTGCAAACCTCGCCACCCCCACGCTGGTAACTTCGACACGATGTTCCTGTTGTTCGATCCACCCCGCTCCCAGCAACCGTTGATACAACTCGGCAGCCATATCACCGCCAAGGTGATCACTGCAAATACGCGCCTCACGCAAAGGCATGGAAGGCAAAGGTTGCGCAACATTACGGTTGATCTGGGCTGCACTCGCGGCAGAGGCACATGCAAGCGCTTGAAGTGCCGTCGCCACCTGCGGACCCGCCAGACGGAAAAAACGCTTGCGGCCCCGCACTTCCTGCTTCAATAAACCACCAGCAGCCAGTCGCGCCAAATGCGCCCCGGCAGATGATGTCGTCAAGCCCGCAAGCAGGGCCAGCTCATTGGCGGATCGCGCACTACCGTCCATCAAGGCCCAGATCATTGCACTACGCTTCGGGTCAGCCAGCAATGTTGCAACGTGGCTGATGCAAGGTGCATATTCCATATGTTCACTCCCTGTTGAAACATCGTCTATCGCGATGACATGGTGGCAGTAATACAGTTGTAACCAAGAAGCAAGACCGCCATAGTCGAGGCCGTAATGAGCCAGTGAAGTAGAACGCCTCAGGTAACTGACGACCTTTAACCTGGAAAGGCCTCAGGGCACCCACGGCATTGATGACTGCGTTGGTACGGCTTATCAACTTATGCGCAGATCTAATGTGGAGCTCGTAAACAAGGCAACGGCCCGATGATAGACCGGGGCTTACATAACTATGGTCCAACCAACTCCGGACGATCAGTATAAGCCTTGGAACCTTTCACCCGATCAGGCAAACAGAGCATTGCATCAAGAGCATCCGGAGTTTCCTGATCAACCTTGCCCAATCTTTCACGCGAGGAGCATTCCTGAAAATATCACATGGGCGCCCATCGAACCCCGGCTACAAAGGCCCACATACCCTCGAACAGAAAATCCGTCATATCGTGCACGGCATTTTCCTACAACATGGACAACTAGAAACGCTCAATAAAATAAGACAAATAGTAGAGCCCATGTTCGCAGCTAACTGCCATCAATCATATTTACACTCGTCACTTTCCGAAAAGTCCGTAGGATAAATCTACAATCCATGTAGCATCTAGCCAGTAACACTGAAGGAAGATAAACAGAAACTCACCTCAGCACTATTTATAGTGCACACAGACAATCAATCTGCATTCATTTGGCAATGAATACAGTGAAAGCGATCGACCGGGATTTGGTTGATATAACCGGGTTAGCTCCCGCACACAGGCGGGAGCATCTATCAGCCCTGAATTACTGACGCGTCACGCTTGTGCTGCAAGCGACGGGTCAATACCGACATAGTGACCGCCAGCCCGCCACACAGGCTAATGACCAGAGCCATGGGGACGGCAGTGCCATCGTGCAACACACCAACTAACGCTGCCGCACCGGCAGCCACGCTGAATTGCAGACACCCCAGCATCGCTGATGCACTCCCGGCACGCGCCCACTGGCCGTTCATTGCACAAGCCGATGCGTTGGGGATGATGCAGCCCAGGCTGGCAATGCAGATGAACAACGGCACCAGCAACGGCCAAAGCTGCTCGGTACGCAAACCGGTAATGGCCAGCAACGTCAAAGCCGCAGCCAGATAAATCCAGACCGTACGCGACAGCAGGAACGCCGGACCTTTCTTGCCTACCAGCCTTGCATTGAGCTGGGCAATCAGTATGAAGCCAGCAGCGTTGGTGCCGAACAGCCAGCCATAATGCTCAGCAGGCACGCCATACAGTTTGATGAATACGAACGGCGAACCCGCGATATAGGAAAACATGCCTGCCATGGCGATGCCGCCCGTCAATGCATGCCCGAGGAAAATCCGGTCCCCCAGCAAACTGCGATACTGCTTGAAAGCACCTGCCAGTGGCTGACGCGGATGGCTGGCCGGCATGCTTTCAGGCAACCCGAGCGCCACCGCCAACGATGCCAGTGCACTGAAGGCTGTAAGGCTGATAAAGATGGATTGCCAGCCATATAGATTGACCAATAACCCACCGAGCATTGGCGCAAGAATCGGCGCCAGCCCCATCACCAGCATCAATTGCGAGAAGACCTTGGCAGACTGCACCGCATCACATTTATCGCTGACAATTGCCCGGGAAATCACCATGCCCGCACAACCGCCCAGCGCCTGAACAAAGCGCGCGCCAATCAGCCACTCAAGATTCGGCGCGAAGGCGCAAGCCAGCGAAGCCAAAGTGAACAGGGTCACGCCAAACAGCAGTGGAATCCGCCGACCGAAGCGGTCAGCCACAGGCCCGTAAGCCAACTGGCCGATGGAGAGGCCCAGAAAGTAAGACGCCAGGGTCAGTTGAACGTGTTTCTCGTCAGTGCCAAACGCCAAAGCGATGGCCGGGAAACCTGGCAAGTAGAAATCGATGGCCAATGGGCCGAAGGCGCTGAGCGCGCCGAGAATCAGGATGGTGCGAAGGTTCATGAGGCGTCCAGACAGTACTCTTGCAGCCCGACAGTTTAACCGGGCCTGTGCGGGCTGAGTGTCAGGAGAAGGTAATTACTTCAAAAAGTTTCACGGCCGCGCCTCGTAGGAGATTTCACACTGTGGGAGATGCTTGCTCGCGTTAAGGCTGGATGCAGTTCACTTTATATCGCGTCCAGCCTTATCGCGTGTAAGCAGCGCTCCCACAGATCGAGTTCTAACCCACTCACGTATGGGCGATTTGCGCCTGATACCCCTCCTCGGAAATCAAGCCGATCACCTGCTCGCCGGTCAGGTCGCTTTCTACAATGACTTCGCCAGTCGGCAGATCGACTTGCACCAGCGCGCTGGGGTCCTGGTCCTTGATGGCAGTGGTCACCGCTTTGACACAGTGGCCGCAAGTCATGCCTTGAACGTTGAATCGTTGCATGGTGCTACTCCTTCAAACGGGGCTGTAGGTGACGATAACGCCATGTTTCACCTTCCCATCGTGGCAAGGTCAAGTTTCTCGTTTGTCTGCCGGGCTGGTATTCGGCGCAAGGCTCGGCCAAGCTGCATCATCACCGTCTACATCAGGAGTATCAGCGATGCGCTGGTCAGCATTGAGCCTCTTCGGCATTCTCGGCCTGTTCGCTGCTTCCCCGGCAGTTCAGGCTGATCAGGATTATGGCGTTCTGATCATTTCTCGCGAGCGACTGGAAGTCGCGACATCCTGCGAGATCGGCATCTATATTCAGGACCAGCTCGCGGGCCGCTTGTTCCAGGAACAATCTGTGTCCTTCAACCTTCCCGCGGGCAATGTCGCCATTCGCCTGCGTGTGCTGCCAGGTGCGGTATTCGGTTGCGACCCCGGCATGGAGGCCCAGAGCAACACCAACATCAAGATTCAAGCCGGCGATATTCTCAAATACCGAATCGCCAGCAGCCTGAATGGCATGTATCTCAAACGCGCCGATCTGAATTATTGATCTGGACTTGACCTTGTCCTCGTGGAAAGGTTGATCCTTGCAGGCAACTGCCTTCAGGGAGAATGAACATGCTCAATCCGCTCAACTTCGATCTGCCGATTTCCGGCATGACCTGCGCCAGTTGCGCAGGTCGGGTCGAGCGTGCGCTGAACAAAGTGCCAGGGGTGAAGACTGTCAGTGTCAACCTTGCCAATGAACAGGCGCACATCGAGACGGACGGCGGGCCGGACACTGCCACCCTCATCGCAGCAGTCGAAAAAGCCGGATATACCGCTACTGCGCATCAAGACCCGATTGCGAAAGCCGACCAGCAGCTTCGCACACTGACCCGAGAGCGCTGGGCGCTGATTCTGGCAATCCTGTTAGCGGTCCCGTTGATTCTGCCCATGCTGCTCCAGCCCTTCGGGATTCACTGGATGTTGCCCGCCTGGGCGCAATTCGCACTGGCCACCCCGGTCCAGTTCATTTTTGGCGCACGATTTTATGTAGCGGCCTGGAAAGCCGTGCGCGTCGGGGCAGGCAACATGGACCTGCTGGTAGCACTAGGCACCAGTGCCGGATACGGCTTGAGCGTTTATGAGTGGGTCACTGCCGCCCCCGGCGAAATGCCGCATTTGTACTTTGAAGCGTCGGCGGTAGTGATTGCTTTGGTGCTACTGGGCAAATACCTGGAAAGCCGTGCCAAACGTCAGACCGCCAGCGCCATTCGCGCGCTGGAAGCCTTGCGACCTGATCGCGCTCTGCGAGTCATTGACGGTCATGAGCACGACGTCGCCATCAGCGCTTTGAATCTGGGCGACCTGGTGCTGGTCAAACCGGGCGAACGCGTCCCTGTAGACGGTGAAGTGATCGAAGGCCGAAGCCACGCCGATGAAGCCCTGATCAGCGGCGAAAGCCTGCCGGTGCCCAAACAGGTCGGCGACAAGGTCACCGGCGGCGCAATCAATGGCGAGGGGCGCCTGCTGGTCCGAACCACAGCGCTAGGCACCGAAACGGTCCTGGCGCGCATTATTCGATTGGTTGAAGATGCTCAGGCAGGCAAGGCTCCCATTCAGAAACTGGTGGATCGGGTCAGCCAGGTGTTCGTCCCGACCGTTCTGGTCATCGCCTTTTTTACGTTTGCCGGATGGCTGGTGGCGGGCGCTCCGATGGAAAGTGCGCTGATCAACGCCGTTGCGGTATTGGTCATCGCCTGCCCCTGCGCGCTGGGGCTGGCAACGCCAACGGCAATCATGGCCGGAACCGGCGTCGCGGCGCGCTACGGTATTTTGATCAAGGACGCCGAGGCACTGGAGCGTGCCCATGAAGTGACAACCGTGGTGTTCGACAAGACCGGCACGCTGACTTCCGGCACTCCGCAAATCGCCCACTTCTGCGCCAAAGGCGGCAATGAAGAACAGGTACTGGAATGGGCGGGCGCGCTGCAACGCGGCAGCGAGCATCCGTTGGCCAAGGCGGTGCTGGACGCCTGCCGGGATTGGCACCTGCATCCGGCCAGCATTGAAAACAGTCGGGCCCTGCCTGGCGTCGGAATTGCCGGGACGCTGGACGGCCGCGATTTGGCCTTGGGCAATCGCCGAATGCTTGAACAAAGCGGTTTGCACATGGACGAACTGGCCGATGCCGCCCGTGCCTGGGAAGCCGAAGGCCGGACCTTGTCATGGTTGATCGAGCAAAGCCCGAACCCCGCGGTGCTGGGCCTGTTCGCCTTTGGTGACACACTCAAGCCCGGAGCACGGCAAGCCGTTGAACAGTTGGCCGCACGTAACATCAGTAGCCATTTGCTGACCGGTGATAACCACGGCAGCGCCAGAGTGGTCGCTGAAGCACTGGGTATTCGTGACGTTCATTCCGAAGTGCTGCCTGCGGACAAAGCCGCAACAGTGGCGGATCTGAAGCGATACGGCGTTGTGGCGATGGTCGGTGACGGCATCAACGATGCGCCCGCGCTGGCTGCCGCCGATATCGGCATCGCTATGGGCGGTGGCACTGACGTCGCTATGCATGCGGCAGGGATTACGCTGATGCGCGGCGATCCGGCCTTGATTCCGGCAGCGCTGGAGATCAGCCGCAAAACCTACGCAAAAATCCGCCAGAACCTGTTCTGGGCCTTCGTCTATAACCTGATCGGAATTCCGTTGGCGGCCTTCGGTTTCCTCAATCCGGTATTGGCCGGCGCGGCAATGGCACTGTCCAGCGTCAGCGTGGTGAGCAACGCCTTGCTGCTTAAAACGTGGAAGCCTGAAGATCCGGGTGCAAAGTCATGAACATTGGGCAAGCAGCGAAACAGAGCGGCCTGAGTGCCAAGATGATCCGTTACTACGAAGCCACCGGTCTACTGCAGGCGGCGCATCGCAGTGACAGTGGTTATCGCCTGTATGGCAAGGACGATCTGCACACACTTGCGTTCATCAAGCGCTCGCGGGATCTGGGGTTTTCTCTGGAGGAAGTGGGCAAATTGCTGACGCTTTGGCAAGACCGGCAACGCGCCAGCGCCGACGTCAAAGCACTGGCCCGCGAGCATATCGCTGATCTGAACCAGAAGATCGAGGAAATGGTGAGCTTGCGCGACACCCTGCAGGAACTGGTCGAGCACTGCCACGGCGATGACCGCCCGGACTGTCCGATTCTCAAGGACCTGGCTTCGGGTGGGTGTTGTGGGTAGGTGACCTCGCAGGTGACACCCACACCTTGTGGGAGCCGAGCTTGCTCGCGATAAGGCTGGACGCGATCTAAGTCAACCGAGTCCAGCCTTATCGCGAGCAAGCTCGGCTCCCACAGGGGAACAGCGTTCCAACCCAAATGACAGTGGCGATATTGGCAGCCTTCCGCCCACAAAAAACCCGGCCGAAGCCGGGTTTTTATTAACGGCCGATCACTGCATCCAGGGCGGAGGCGGTTCTTCGGCAGTTTTGCTCGGTGGAGCATCGTCGGCAGCGCGGGCGGCCTGGCGACGATCTTCGTCCAGACGCGCGGCTTCGATTTCCCGCAACACGCCACCCACATCGGCCTCGTCTTCCGGTTCATCAAACTCGCCGGTCAACACTGTCGCTGGCGATAAGGTCCCTGCTTCGTAGTACGACCACATTTCCTTGGCGTACTTCGTTTTACGCAACTCAGGCGCAAAGCGGCCGAAGTAGGAAGCCATGTTGCCCACATCACGCTCCAGCATGCTGAACGCGTGGTTGTTACCCGCTGCGTCGACAGCCTGAGGCAAATCGATGATCACCGGGCCAGTCGGGGTCAACAGCACGTTGAACTCCGAAAGGTCACCATGCACCAAACCGGTACACAACATCAGTACGATCTGCTCGATCAAAAACTTGTGATATTCCCGAGCCTGATCCGGCTCCAGAACCACATCATTCAATCGCGGTGCGGCGTCGCCATACTCGTCGGCGATCATCTCCATGAGCAACACGCCTTCAAGGAAGTCGTATGGCTTGGGAACCCGAACGCCAGCGCCAGCCAGCCGGAACAGCGCCGCCACTTCGGCGTTCTGCCAGGCATCCTCTGTTTCCTTGCGACCAAACTTGGAGCCCTTGGCCATCGCCCGTGCCTGACGACTGTTACGTACCTTACGGCCTTCCTGATACTCGGATGCCTGACGGAAACTGCGTTTATTTGCCTCCTTGTAAACCTTGGCACACCGCAGCTCATTGCCACAGCGCACCACATAAACAGCTGCCTCTTTACCGCTCATCAGCGGGCGCAGCACCTCGTCCACCAGACCGTCCTCGATCAGGGGTTCAATGCGTTTAGGAGTTTTCATCAGCTTTTATTGTGGGTCCTTCGTTGCCAAACACGCGATTGTTGCCCGTTATACGGCAATCCTCTGCCAGCGAGTAGTAGGAGCTGACGTTTGATGTGGATAGTTTCTGTCGGAAAAACCCTCATCGCCCCGATATAAAGCAGCTTTCATGCCGTTAGAGAGCAAAAAAACAAACCTGGATCTCAAGGTAAGAAACTTCAGCCACTGCACGCATTGCGTAAGGTAATCCGGTCAATTACTGCTTGAACAGTTCACCGGGAGTGAACCCGAACAACCCCTTGAAAGCCGCGATGAACGCCGAAGTCGAGTCGTAGCCGCAGGCCAGCGCCGTATTGGTTACGCTGTCACCATTCTCCAGCGCGCCAAGGGATGAAAGCAGCCGCGCACGCTGCCGCCAGCCACGGAAGCTCAAACCCGTTTCACGCAGGAACAGGCGCATCAAGGTTTTCTCCGAAGCGCCCAGACGTACTGCCCAATCGTGCAACGTGATCAACTGGCTCGGGTTTTCGATCAGTTCATTGCACAGTTCCAGAAGACGCGGGTGACGAGGCAAGGGCAACGAGAACCCCACTTCAGGCAGATGCGCCAACTGGTCCATGAGCACTTGCACCAGTCGCGCTTCGCTGGTGTCACCCAAGGGGTACTCGGCGGGTAAATGACAGAAGCTTTTGATCAGCTCCCGAGCCAAAGGCGTCACTTCCAGAACCCTACAGCGCTGCGGCGCCCAGCCGGAGTCCTCTTTGCGTACATACAGGCTGCGCATTTCTGCACGCATGGAGGTCACCACTTCATGCTCCAGCCCCGCCGGTATCCAGACACCCCACTGCGGGGGGGCAAAGAAACTGCCTTCGGCGGTATGCACGCCCAGAACACCACTGATCGCGTAGGAAAATTGCACCCACTCATGACGATGTGGCGGCGTCCATGATCCAGCGCTCAAGCTCTCGGCGCGGGCATACAATGGACGCGGCAATTCGCTCAATGCTGGAATCTGTCGCTCGCTGCCATGACGATGCATATGAATTTGTCCGTTAGCCGTTATGGAATGGCCTTATGTCGCAAGACGGAAGTTTACGAGTGCGTTAGCCTTCGGACATCTATTTTTACAAACAATTGCCGAGCGCTTATGTCTGTCCTCAAACATCTCAAACGCGTCGTCACCGACTGGTTCCTCTGCGGGATGGTCCTGGCCACGGTTCTGGCCTACTTCTTCCCGGGCTTTGGTGCCACGGGTGGCGGCATGCATGCTGAATACGTCATCAACATCGGCGTGTTCGTGGTGTTCTTCCTGCACGGCGTCAATCTCTCCAGCGAGCAGATCAAAAACGGCCTGAAGAACTGGCGCCTGCACATCATGGTGCAGGTCTTCACGTTTGTGGTGTTCCCCATTATCTGGCTGGCCTGCGACAAGGCATTTGGTGCCTACGTTCCGGCATTGTTGATGCTGGGCTTCCTGTACCTGTGCGCACTGCCCTCGACCATTTCCTCTTCGGTGGCATTGACCGGCAGTGCAGGCGGCAACGTCCCAGCGGCGATTCTCAACGCCAGCATGTCCAGCGTGTTCGGCATTTTCATGACGCCGTGGCTGGTCAGTCTGGTCGTTGGTACCGGCTCTGGCGGCATCGACCTGGGTTCCACGTTGCTGAAACTGAGCCTGATGTTGCTGCTGCCACTCATCCTGGGCCAGTTGGTGCGTCCGTTGGTGGGCAAGTTTTTCGCCAGACACAAGAAGTACACCAACCTGATCGACAAGATCGTGATCCTGCTGCTGGTCTACGCGGCGTTCTGTAATTCGATGGTGTCGGGGCTGTGGCAAACCCAGGGCAACTCGGTCATCGCCATGGCCTTCGCAGGCAGTGCAGCATTGCTGGTAGTGATCCTGCTACTGACCACCGGCACGGCCCGCGTCCTGAAATTCAATCATGCGGACAAGGTGGCGGCGGTGTTCTGTGCGACCAAAAAGTCACTGGCGGCCGGTGCTCCGATGGCAGCGCTGATTTTTGGAAACAATCCGGGGCTGGGTCTGATCCTGCTGCCGATCATGATCTACCACCCGCTGCAATTGATCGTGTGTTCGGTGATGGCCGAGAATTATTCAAACCGGCACAAGCTGCAACTGTCGGCGGAAGCGCTGGAGGAAGCCCGGGCGGCGTGAGCAAGCCCAATATCAGGTTAATACAGGACTTGTGGGAGCTGGGCTTGCCCGCGATAAGGACACCTCGGTCTATCCTAGATCGCATCCAGCCTTATCGCGGGCAAGCCCAGCTCCCACAATGCATTCCAATATTGGCAGTTGTGTCCATTCTCATCACCGCTCAAGAATCGCCGTAACCCCCTGCCCGCCCGCGGCGCAGATGGAAATCAATCCCCTCCCTTCCCCTGCGACACTCAACAACTTGGCCAGGTTGGCGACGATACGTCCGCCCGTGGCGGCAAACGGGTGACCGGCGGCCAACGAGCTGCCTTTGACATTCATCTTGCTGCGGTCAATCGAGCCAAGAGGCGCGTCAAGCCCAAGCCGGGTCTGGCAATAATCTGCGTCCTCCCAAGCCTTCAGCGTACACAACACCTGCGCGGCGAACGCTTCGTGAATCTCGTAGTAGTCGAAGTCCTGCAAGGTCAGGCCATTGCGCGCCAACAGCCGAGGCACGGCATAGGCTGGCGCCATCAGCAGGCCCTCTTTGCCGTTGACGAAATCCACCGCCGCAGACTCTCCATCACGCAGATAAGCCAATACAGGCAGGCCGCGCTCTCGGGCCCACTCTTCACTGGCCAGCAGCACCAATGAAGCTCCGTCAGTCAGCGGTGTGGAGTTGCCCGCTGTCAGCGTGCCCTTGGCGCTGCGCTCGAACGCGGATTTCAGGCTGGCGAGCTTGTCGAGGGTCAGGTCCGGACGCAGGTTGTTGTCGCGGGTCAGGCCCTGAAACGGTGTGATCAAATCGTTCTGCCAGCCTTCGGCATACGCTGCGGCCATTTTCAGATGGCTTTCCAGCGCCAACTGGTCCTGTGCATCGCGAGGGATATTCCAGGTTTGCGCCATCAATTCGCAGTGCTGCCCCATGGACAGACCGGTGCGCGGTTCGCCATTGCGTGGCAACTCAGGCTTGAGATTATGCGGACGCAATTGCAACAAAAGTTTAAGTTTGTCGCCTACGGACTTGGCCCGGTTAACCTGCAGCAAAATGTTACGTAAATCTTCGTTCACGCCAATCGGCGCATCGGAAGTGGTATCCACCCCGCCCGCAATACCGCATTCGATCTGTCCCAAGGCGATTTTGTTGGCCACCAGCAACGCCGCTTCCAGCCCGGTGCCGCAGGCCTGTTGCAGATCGTAGGCAGGCGTCTGCGGGGACAGGCGCGAGCCCAGCACGCACTCGCGGGTCAGGTTGAAGTCCCGGGAATGCTTGAGCACAGCCCCGGCAACGACCTCGCCCATGCGCAGGCCATGCAGGTTGAAACGCTCGATCAAACCCTCCAGCGCGGCGGTCAGCATGTCCTGATTGCTCGCGGTGGCGTAAGGGCCGTTGGAGCGAGCAAATGGAATACGGTTACCGCCGACGATGGCGACCCGGCGTGGCTGATTCATTGAAAACTCCCTTTCTTGATACGGATTCGCTGATGAGCAGCGTAGGGGATACTCGAACGAACGTCGCTTGAGTGTGGTCAACTCCTTTGAACCCCGACTCAAGGAGAGTGTTCCATGCCGTCTGATCGCTACATAGATTTTGCCAACTCTGACCTGGGCAGCCGCCTGGTTGGCGCTGTTGGCCTGCCTAAACCGGTCAGACTGGAACGCTGGCAGGCTGGACGTCTGCGCCCTGTTGAAGGCTCGCTGCTGATCAGCGCGGGACCGCTGGCCGATCAGGTCCGGCTATTTGCTCCTCGCTTGACCGAGTCGATCTACAGCTTTGGCTCGGAGGTACCCGGCGCAACCGCCTGGATTGCCGATCAGGGCCCGAAAATCAAAGCGGTGGTCTTCGATGCCAGCGCTTTCACGCGCACCGAAGACCTCAAGCAATTACGCGAATTCTTTCAGCCTTTGTTGAAAAAGCTCGATTACAGCGCGCATGTAGTGATTCTCGGCCACGCACCCGCAAGCGTCAGCGAGCCGCTTGCCGCCAGCACCCAACAAGCACTCGAAGGCTTCAGCCGCTCGCTGGCCAAAGAGATGCGCAACGGCGGCACCGTACAACTGCTGCAGGTGGACAATGGAGCGGAGGATCAGCTTGAAGGTGCACTGCGGTTTTTCCTGTCGCCCAAGAGCGCGTTTATCTCCGGCCAGGTTATCCGCCTGAGCGCTTGCCCATCACAGGTTCAGGACTGGAGTCGGCCGCTTAGCGGTCGCAGAGCATTGGTGACCGGCGCTGCACGCGGTATCGGTGCAGCGATTGCCGAAACCCTGGCTCGCGACGGCGCAGAAGTGGTCTTGCTCGATGTGCCTCAGGCCAAATCAGACCTGGATGCCCTGGCAGCACGACTGGGCGGCAAAGCCCTGACGCTGGACATTGGCGCGGCCGATGCGGGCGCGCAATTGATCGAACATCTGCAGGGTGGCATCGACATTCTGGTGCACAACGCCGGGATCACCCGGGACAAGACGCTGGCCAACATGTCTGCCGATTTCTGGGACTCAGTGCTGTCGGTCAATCTCAACGCCCCTCAAGTATTGACTGAAGCACTGCTGGAAAGTGGCACCCTGCGCGACAACGGTCGCGTCATTCTGCTGGCTTCGATCAGCGGACTTTCGGGCAATCGTGGGCAAACCAATTACGCCACCAGCAAGGCCGGCCTGATCGGTCTGGCCCGGGCAATGGCGCCCACTTTGAGCGAGCGCGGCATCAGTATCAATGCCGTGGCTCCCGGCTTTATCGAAACCAAAATGACCTCAAGCATGCCGTTTGCCCTGCGTGAAGCGGGCCGCCGCATGAGCTCCCTGGGTCAGGGCGGTTTGCCGCAGGACGTGGCTGAGGCGGTTGCCTGGCTGGCCCAGCCGGGTGCTGGTGCGGTCAGCGGTCAAGTGCTGCGGGTCTGTGGTCAGAGTGTCATCGGCGCATAAGGCGCAAGACAATAAACAAGAGCAAGGAGATGCACGATGAGCGCTCACTGGCGATACCTGGATTCCCTGCCGACGCTGCCAAACCTGTTCGTCCAGGCCGCGCTGCGGCGTAAGGTGACCGGTACTGAACTGCCTGATATCGGCTTGCGTTGCTGGACGTCCGTGGACCCGCAAAAGCTGTCTCAGTACCGCGAAGTGTGTGGTTTCAGCGAAAACAGCCTGCTGCCGCCCACTTATCCACACGTGCTGGCGTTCAATCTGCAAATGCAATTGATGACGGCCAAGGACTTCCCCTTCCCGTTGCTGGGGCTGGTTCATCTGGCTAACCGGATCAGAATTCATCGGCCGCTGGGCAGCGTGAACAAGGTGTACATCGGTGTAAAAGCTGAAAACCTTCAGCCTCACGACAAAGGCGCTACGTTCGATCTGATCACTCAGGTTGAAGATTCAATGGGCCTGCTTTGGGAAGAAGAAAGCACGATGCTGTGTCGCGACGTGAAACTGGAAGGTGCAGCGAGTGGCGATTATGAGCCTGCGGATATGCCCATGACAGAAGTTGCACGCTGGCGTGCGGCGGCGGAAATTGGCCGACGTTACGCCAAGGTGTCCGGCGACTACAATCCGATCCACCTGAGCGGGCCAAGCGCCAAACTGTTCGGCTTCCCGAAGGCGATTGCCCATGGCATGTGGCTCAAGGCAAGAACCCTGGCCTTTCTGACCAACCATCTTCCGGCGTCGAACGTCGATATCAGAGTGCAGTTCCAGAAGCCGGTGCGCCTGCCCAGCGAGATTGTGCTGTCGGCCAGCGCAGCGGGCTCCCATGGCCAATTCCGCCTGGAAGGTGCACCGGGGTTGGTGCATATGGTGGGGGGTTGGCAGCCGGTGACGGAATAACAGCGCAGCCTAGGCACCTGACATCACGCTGTCGCGCAGCAAACACGGCCCCTGTAGGAGTGAGCTTGCTCGCGATTCGATTTCATAGTCGACGAACTTATTGCCTGAACTAACGCTATCGCGAGCAAGCTCACTCCTACAAAAAAACCGTGCAGTTACATCAAGGCTTCTTCTTGCGCGGCCCCGTGTTGAACACCGGGACTTTACGCACGGGCTTGGCCGACGGCGCTTCCGGCGCGGCGTCGCCACTGTCGATCCATTTGCCCAGGTTACGTTTGCCGCCACCGGAGGTTTTGGGTTTCTTCGGTTTTTTCGGTTTCTTCAGAATCTGACCGCTGGCATCCGTGGTCGGCACGCGGTGCTCAGGTTCGAAATCCGGTTCTTCTTCACGACGTAACGTCTGACGGGTCAGGGTTTCAATGGCTGACAGCAATTCCACTTCGTCAGCGCACACCAGGGAAATCGCCTCGCCCGTCAGGCCTGCACGGCCGGTACGCCCAATCCGGTGAATGTAGTCTTCAGCGACAATAGGCAAGTCGAGGTTGACCACTGTAGGTAAATCGTCGATATCCAGACCGCGCGCAGCAACGTCGGTCGCTACCAGAATCTGCACTTCGCTGGCCTTGAAGCGATCCAGCGCCCGTTGGCGTGTGGCCTGTGGCTTGTCGCCGTGGATGCCATCGCAACTGATGCCCAGCCCTTGCAGGCGATCTACCAGTTGATCAACGCCAACACGAGTTTTGGCGAACACCAGAACCTGGGACCAGCGCAGTTTTTTCAGCAGGTGAATGAACAGCTCGGGTTTGCGCTTCTTGTCGACCGTCACTACCCACTGCTTGACCGAAGACGCCGCCACATTGCGCGGGCTGACCTCGATGGTCATTGGGTCGTCGAGCATCTGCCCGGCCAGCTGGCGGATGGCATCGGAGAAGGTCGCAGAGAACAGCAGGGTCTGACGTTTTTTGGGAAGCGCCTTGTAGATGTCACGCAGCTCCTCGGAGAAGCCCAGATCGAGCATGCGATCCGCTTCGTCGAGGATCAGGGTTTGCAACTGGGAGAACTTCACCGCGTTCTGGCGGTAGAGGTCGAGCAAGCGGCCTGGAGTAGCGACCAGCACATCGACGCCCTTGCGCAGTTTCATCATCTGCGGGTTGATGCTCACGCCTCCGTAGACCGCGTAAGTGCTCAGCGGAAGGTGTTCGGCGTACTGACGAATATTCTCGTGGACCTGCTCGGCCAACTCACGGGTCGGCACCAGCACCAGCGCACGCACCGAGTTGGGAGTGACTTTCGGGCCTTCCATGGTCAGGCGTTGCAGCAGCGGCAAGGCGAAACCGGCAGTTTTGCCTGTACCGGTCTGGGCGGCGGCCATCAGGTCACGCCCGGCCAGGACCGGTGGAATCGCCTGCGCCTGAACAGGCGTCGGAGTCTGGTAGCCGAGCGTTTCAAGAGCGCGCAGCAGGGGTTCGATCAGGCCGAGTGTGGCGAATGTCATTTGAATACCGTAGATAAATCACGCGAGATGGCGCGCAGTTTACCCTGTCCGGACTATTCCGGCCCGCACCGCCTGCGGCTTTCGCCATTAGCCCGGGTCAATCTGCTGTAGATACTGGCAACAAGGCAATAGAAGACGCCTTTAAAATCCGCGCTGGCGTTTGATGGCGTCGCTGATTTTCGCTGCGGGCACTTTTTGCAGCGTGCAGAGCAATTGGTGGGAGATCGCAGAAAGGCCATGGGTGTGGCGCAGTTCATTGGTCAGATACGCGGTGAGGTTGGCGGCCATTTCGGCGTCGGCCATGGCTCGGTGAGCCTTGCCGGTGTTGGGCAGGCGTGCATAGCTGGTCAGGGTGCCAAGCTTGTGATTGGGAGCAGTCGGCATCAGGCGTCGCGCCAACAGCAATGAGCAGGCAAAGCTTTGTTGGCGGCTGCGCTCGATGCGTGACAGCTCGTAGTCCCAGAACTTCTGGTCGAACGAGGCGTTATGCGCCACCAGCGGTATCGTGCCCACAAAATCAGCCACGTCACTCATGACCCGCTCGGCCGACGGCGCGGTACGAATCATGCTGTTGCTGATACCGGTCAGCGACTCAATGAAGCCTGGAATTCGCACACCGGCGTTCATCAGGCTTTGAAAACGATCAACGATGCGCCCCTGCTCCATGATCACCACAGCAATCTCCGTGGCACGGCAGCCCTGGCCGGGAGAAATACCAGTGGTTTCAAAGTCGATGACCGCTACTTGTTCCAACACTTGATGAACCTTTGAAAAATCAACGTAAAAGCAACGCGCCTTCGATGGGCACGTAACGAGTGGCGGCGCGAATCAGCGAGTTGGCGGTCAGCCCCGGCACGCCATAGGCAACCGCTTCGACGCCATGTTTGCTGATGATGCGCTCAAGCAACAAATCGAAATCGCCATCGCCGGAAGCCAGCACCACTTCGTCGACCTGTGGCGCGACGTCCATGATATCGATGGTGATGCCCACGTCCCAGTCACCTTTGGCCGAACCATCGCTGCGCTGGATGTAGGGCTTGAGTTTGACGGTGAAGCCGAGGTTGCGGAGGATTTGCTGGAATTGCTGCTGCTTGCTGTCGCCACGGTCGATGGCATAGGCGTAAGCCTCAACAATTTCCCCACGCTTGCTGATATCCGCCCACAACGCCGCATAGTTGAAATGGCAACCATGGGCCTGACGGACGGTGTAATAGAGGTTCTGTACATCGGCGAACACAGCGATTTTCTTCACCGGTAATCCTCATGACGCAGCAGCGCAGCCAAACGACAACGCCGATTCAGAAGTTGAATCGGCGCTTAGTATGCCAGTTTCGTGTGTGGCTGAGTCGCTGGGGCCTGGCGATAAACTTGTGGGAGCGAATTCATTCGCGAAAGCGGTGTATCAGATATACATTTTTCATGGCCGCCACCTTCGCGAATGAATTCGCTCCCACACAGACTGTGTGAAAACGTAGCGAGCGACGGCAAGACAAGGCAAAAACAGGCGAAAAAGCGGAGTCTAGGTGTTCTAAATGAGCATTTTTCGCCTGTTTTTAACGCAGTATTGCCGAGCGCAGTAGTTTTCACACAGTCTGCACAGGTACCGCGCTATTCAGCTCAACACTCAAACAAACGAATCATCATCCCCGCCATCAAAACCGCCGTCATCCCAGCCGCCTTGATCGCTGCCGTATGAATCGTTGCTGGTCACACTCTCTTGGTTATCGTTCCAGCCGCCACCAGAATCCTGAGGGCTATGATCAGCAACCTGAGCAGGCTCTTCTTTGATGACTTCGACAACTTCTTCAGGCTGATTGTGACTGCCAAACATGCTGCTCAGACCTTGCGCGAGCATTACACCACCGGCGACACCGGCTGCGGTTTGCAACGCGCCACCGAGAAAACCGCCGCCGCGTGGAGCCTGCTGTTGCGGAGCGGCGTAGTTACCCTGATTACCCTGCGGCGCGTTATAAGGCGGCGGGCTGGAAGGACCACCGTCGCGCCAGCCACCACCGGACGAGGCTGGCGGCTGGGAGAAGGACTGCTGCGGCTGAGACTGCGGACGGTTGCCTCCGCCACCGAAGATGCTCGACAGAAACCCACCACCGCCCTGCGCCGGAGCCGAAGAGCCCTGAGCCTTCGCCTGCTGAAGTTCAGCCTGCAAACGCTGGATTTGCTCATCGCGCTCTTTGACCTGCTGGTTGAGCTGATTCACTGCCGCTTCCTGCACCAGAATCGCCTGCGCCATGTAATAAGGCGCGGCGGGCTGCTGGTTGAGATGCTCCTTGATCCTGGCCTCAGCCTCGACGTCACGGGGGGCTGAACCGGTTTCGGCACTTTTCAGTTTGCTGAAAAGACCATCGATCAGGGTTTGCTCTTCGCTGTTCATGGCGACCTCGTTAGATTGCCGTTAAAAATCTTCGCCTGGCCGAATAGCCAATGCGTAAGCAAGGTAATGGGGCTAATCCGGGGCGTTTCAATAGACTGTCGTAAATGTTAAGAAGGCTCTGGCCGGTACCTGGTTAGCCAGCTAAAGTGACCGACTGCTTTTTCTGCGACCCGATCCTAATGAACCCGCTGACCATTCTTACCGACTCCCTGTACTTTTTCCGGCGCAACCTGACGAGCATTCTGGTGCTGTGTCTGCCGCTGGTGATCGTTGAGGCGCTGGCCAAGCAGGCGCTGAGCAGTTCGCTGGCGGCCAACACTTCATCGACTTACGAGTTACTGATCGGTGTGTTGTTCTACCCGCTGTACACCTGTGCACTGATCCTGTTTCTGGATGCACGCACCCGTGGTGGTGACCAGCCTGGAACGCTTGACCTGCTCGCCATGGCATTACGCATGTGGCCGACCTTCGCCGTGCTCTCGGCGCTGAGCACGCTGCTGATCCTGTTCGGTCTGTCGCTGTTTATCCTTCCCGGCATCTGGGTGATGGTCAGACTGGTGTTTTCGGAATACCTGCTGGTACTGCGCGGCCTGACGCCGCTAATGGCGATGCGCGCAAGCTTCGAGATGAGCCAGGGTCACTTCGTGCGCATCATGACCTGCGTGCTGTGCATCTATATTCCCCTGTCGCTGCTTGAAGGAAGCGCTTATCTCCTGCTCCCGGAGAAACCAAATGAGGCCGCCGTTTTGCTGATCAACGTCGTCAGCAGCTTCCTGCAACTATTCACCAGCGTGGTGATGTTTCGCCTGTTCATGCTACTCAACGAACCGCCTGAACAACCCGAAGAGCTGGAGTAAACGAGACGAAGGCTGCCAATCATGTTCCAGTCGGGCTATGCTCGGGTTTGCACTTTTTTCGAAACCCTGCAACGCGACCTTCTGACTGAACGCAACGCGTTCTAAGCCGAGCCGATGAGCCGCTTGATCCGTTTCATGCTGATTCTTGTATTGCTGGCCGGCGTGCTGCTGGGGCTGGTCTACACCCTGACCTGGCGCCCTGTACCCCGCGAAGAACTGCCTGTCAGCTGCAGTCCTGCTGATAAAGCACCCCGTTTGATACCCGGGCAAGCGCTCAAGGTGATGACCTGGAACATCCAGTATCTGGCGGGCAAGCGTTACGTGTTCTGGTATGACGTGACTGATGGCAGCGGTCAGGACGAGCGGCCAACGCCGGAAGATGTCGCCTTCAACCTTGATGAAGTCGCCCGGGTGATTCGCGACGAACAGCCGGACATCGTCCTGTTGCAGGAAGTGAACGACGGCGCGAAGAACACCGATTACGACGATCAACTGGCGCTGCTGCAAGAGCGCGTCACCGACCTGTATCCCTGCAGCTCCGAGGCGTTTTACTGGAAAGCCGATTTCGTCCCGAATCGGCACATCGCAGGCAGCGTCGGCATGAAACTCGCGACCCTGAGCCGATTCGAAATCGACCGGGCCGAACGCATTCAGCTACCGATTCGCGACGCCAACCTGATCAGTCGACAGTTCCAGCGCAAACCCGCATTGCTGGTCAGTTACCTGCCCCTGCGCGACGGCGGTCATCTGGCTGTGATCAACACCCATCTGGACACATTCATTGAAGGCGACGACGCCATGCAGCGTCAGGTGCAGGCGACCAGCAAGCTGCTCGACAAATTCGAAGCCACTGGCACGCCCTGGCTGATCGGCGGGGATTTCAACCTGCTGCCGCTGGGTCAGTATCAACGTCTGCCTGCCGAACAGCGCTCGTTGTATCAGCCAGACAGCCAGTTGCATGTGCTGTGGGACAAATACCCGATGATCCCGAACAACGTTGAAGTCGGCGGCATTGATCGCGCGAAATGGCTAACGCACTTCCCCAATGATCCGCGCGTCAGTGGCCCTGACCGCACCGTGGATTACCTGTTTTTCAGCCCGCGACTCAAACGTGTGGGGGCGGCTGTGCGCCAGGAAGATACGCTGCTGATCTCCAATCATTTGCCAGTGATTGGGCGGTTTTTGTTGCCGGTGTTGCCCTGAAGCCCATTGAATCGCGCCAATATCAGGCTCGCCCTCCTCTGTGGGACCGAATTTATTCGGGAAGGCATTATTTCAAGCAATACATAGGCTGCGAATGTACCGGCCCATTCGCGAATGAATTCGCTCCCACAGAAATGTATTGGCAAGCCAACATGGGATCGTCCAAAACGAGCGTGTCACTCTGGTGGTTATGGTGGATAAGTGAGCGTTATTGAAAACTATTCGGTGATCGACAATCCTGGATCATCTGACCGCGGTGCCAACTCTCAAGGCTTGAGCGTGTGGGAGCTGTTGCCTACCGGAGTCGCATGGTCTTTTCTTGGGTGTTCTCACAAAATCGAAAATCCCCAGAAACTGATTCCCGAATTATTAGTGGACGCTACTGGCATAGCGGTTGTGATTGCTCCCTTTGATATCAAAGGAAATGAAGCCTTGATTATCAAGCCTGACGGCGACCTGATGTGGGATGTCCGCGCGGCTGCAAAAACCGTAGTCGGCCAAGGAATTTTTTCTGATGTCTATTATGTGTCCGGGCAACTGTGCTTCTTTGTAAACATCAATAATCTGGATTACAGATTTTCGTTTGATGTTGTTTCTGGAGCGGTCGGTGAGTTGATGCCTTCATATTGAATTCATCTCGTAACCATCTGATGTAGTTGGCTGTTTTTTGTTGTCGGCGTTGCCCTGAGTTCGCGAACTTGAACAGATATCTGTAGGAGCTCACGAGCACCGCGAGGCAGCGATGGCGGTGTGTCAGGCAAATCGCTATCGCGGCCTCGCGGTGCTCGTACGCTCCTACAGATTCAGCGTTTGCTGCGCGATAGGGTTGTGGCAGGCACAGAAGGCGCTCTCCTAAAGCGCCTTCACTTCCTCGGCTTGATCCGCGCCGTCGGCTCGGCAATCAGCGGGTCATCCGGCCAATAGTGCTTGGGGTATCTTCCTTTCAAATCCTTCTTCACTTCGGCATAGGTACTGCGCCAGAAGTTGGCCAGGTCTTGCGTGACCTGCACCGGACGGCGGGCCGGGGACAGCAGGTGCAGTTTGACGATCTGCCGCCCGTTGGCGATGCGTGGTGTATCGGCCAGACCGAACAGCTCTTGCAGGCGCACTGCGAGAATTGGCGGGTGTTCGCTGTAATCCAGCCGCACCGATGACCCCGACGGAACGCTCAAGTGGTGTGGCGCCTGCTCGTCCAGACGCTGGGGCAGTGGCCACGGCAGCAGATTGTGGAGGATCGACGACAGGTCCAGATTGCTGAAATGGCTGAGCCGCGACACCTTGCCCAGATAGGGCAGCAACCAGATTTCCAGCCGTTCGAGCAAACCGTTATTACTGACATCCGGCCATTCGCTGCTGTCTTTTTGTTCTAGATCCAGCGAGCGCAGCAAAGCAACTCGTGCCTGCCATTGGCGAAGTTCGGGTGTCCACGGCAGCAGCTCAAGGCCTTTACGGCGCACCAAAGCCAGCAAAGCCTGACCTTTGGCGGACTCGTCCAGCCCGGTCAGCGGCTCACGACTTAGAATCAACTCCCCCACCTTGCGCTGCCGCTCGGCACGGAACACACCTTCGCGCTCATCCCAATCCAGTTGGTCGAGCTGAACCACTTGTTCCGCCAACACCGAATCAAACAACGCAGGATCGAACTCGGCTGCCATGTAGATACGCTCTTCGCGCTGACCCTGACGACTGCCAAGGTCGGCGATAACCAACCACGGTTGCTTCATCAACGCATCGACTTCGGCAAACAAGGCGGCACGACCATTGGCCAGCCGGTATTCCGCACCACCCGCCTTGCGTTGTTGCGCAACCCGGTCGGGATACGCCAGCGCCAGCAGCGCGCCAAGCCAGCGCGGATGGTCTGGGTCGCTGACGGGTTCAGACACAGAACCGCGCAAATAGCCGCGATATTGGCGAGCCAGTTGTTTGGCCCGTTGCACGCCGCCTTGAGCGCCACGGGCAGCACGCTCACTGCCATCGAGCAGCGTCAGACGACTGTGCAGATCGGCACCGGCACCACGCAAAATGTCGCGCTCGCCAAGCAGTGCAGCAACATCGCAGGCCAGACTGCCAAGGCCCAGCGCCTGACCGCGCAGGAGCAAATGGGCGATACGCGGGTGAGCGGGCAACTCAGCCATGGCCTGACCATGAGGGGTGAGTTTGGGCTCTTGCCCCGGCTCACGGGTCAGCGCGCCCAGACGGACCAACAAATCCTGAGCCTGGCCGTAAGCCGCAGCGGGCGGTACATCGAGCCAGACCAGCTGTGTTGGCGTTACGCCCCAGCGCGCCAGTTGCAAGGCTAAACCCGCGAGATCGGCCTGAAGAATTTCCGCTGCACCGTAAGCAGCCAATTGTTCATGTTGAGCTTCGGACCACAGCCGATAACACACTCCCGGCTCCAGCCGCCCTGCTCGACCCGCGCGCTGAGTTGCGCTGGCACGGGAGATGCGTTGGGTGTCGAGGCGGGTCATGCCGCTGCCCGGATCGAAACGCGGGACTCGCGCCAACCCGGCGTCGATCACCACGCGCACGCCATCAATGGTCAGGCTGGTTTCGGCAATATTCGTCGCCAGCACCACTTTGCGAATGCCTTTGGGCGCAGGCTCAATGGCTGCACGCTGGGCGCTCAAATCAAGCTCGCCGTGCAAGGGACACAGCATGATGTCGGAGCGCGAGCCCAGCGCATCCGCCAGTTGCTGATTGACCCGCCGAATCTCGGCCTGCCCCGGCAAGAACACCAGCAGGCTGCCGCTTTGATCGTTGATCGCATCCAGCACCGTCTGCACCACACGCGGCTCAATGAATTCGCCGGGCTGAAACGGTCGCCCCCACTGCATCTGCACCGGGAACATCCGACCGTCGCTGCGCACCACCGGCGCATCGTCGAGCAAACTGGACAGCCGCTCGCCCTCCAGAGTGGCCGACATCAGCAAGATCTTCAGCGGTTGCTCGTCGCGAAACAGGTCGCGGCCGTTCAGGCTCAGGGCCAAGGCCAGATCGGCATCCAGGCTGCGCTCGTGGAACTCGTCAAAAATCAGCAAGCCCACGCCTTCCAGCGCCGGATCATCCTGTAAGCGTCGGGTCAGAATGCCTTCGGTGACGACTTCAATACGGGTATTGGGCCCTACCCTGCTTTCCAGACGGATCCGGTAGCCGACCGTTTCACCCACCTTTTCGCCTAGCTCACTGGCCAGACGCTCAGCCGCTGCCCGTGCTGCCAACCGGCGCGGTTCGAGCATGAGAATGGTTTGCCCGGCCAGCCAGGTTTCCTCAAGCAACGCCAACGGCACGCGCGTGGTTTTGCCTGCGCCGGGCGGGGCTTCGAGCACCGCTTCATGGCGCTCGGACAGCGCCTGGCGCAGGTCGGGTAAAACAGCATCGATGGGCAGGGAAATCATGGCGGCTCCAGAACAGGCCGCCGATTATACGTGCCGATGGCTATTTGAGCTTAAAACGAGCGTCGCCCGTCAGTTGGTACAACAACTCGATACCCTCGGGCCAAGGACCGTAACCGGATTGTCCGTTGATGTGCCCGGCATTCTCCAGCCAGATCAACTCGCTGCCCCACGCCTCACTGAAGAGCCGGGCTCGTTCCTGGGTGACATAGGGGTCATTCGTGCTCGTCACTGTGATGCTTCGGAATGGCAGGCGCCGCGTCGACATCGGCGTGAAGCCGCTCGTACCGGGCGGATAGCTTTCTGCTTCCGTATCGCTGGGAGCCACCAGCAAGGCGCCGCGTACTTTATTCACCTCTGGATATTGCCCGGCCCAAAGAGTGATCAAGGTGCAGGCCAGGCTGTGACCGACCAGTACGACTTCACCGTCGGTTGCCGTGATTTCCTGATTGAGGCGTTCAACCCAATCCGCTGCGACCGGTGTTTCCCAGTCTTGCTGCTCAACCCTGTGCAGCTCGGGAAACTGCCGCTCCCACTGCGATTGCCAATGGGTTTCGCCCGAATTGAACAGCCCCGGCAACGTCAAAACCCTGATTGACATCATTCGTCTCCTTTGGATGTGTCAGTAATATGCAGTGGTTTGGCTGGTGGGTAAATCATGGATGCTATAGGCAGCTCCTACCCGAAAAATGCAAATATTTGATTTGAATGTTTTTTACCTGTAGGAGCGCGCTTGCCCGCGATTCGGTTTTTCAGTCGATGAATACATCGCCTGCACTGACGTGATCGCGGGCAAGCGCGCTCCTACAGATACGTGTCTACTGCGAGACAGCGCGGTGTCAGGGACACTTGGCAGCTCCAGGAAAGTGCATTCAATTCATTGTTCTGCATGTTGGCCACTAATGAGTTACGCCAGCGAACCGCCGAACCATGCAATAGTCATAGCTCTGCGTTATTTGCCTTGTATAGTTGCCACTTCAACTCCTGGAGATGTTCATGCGCATTCCTTCTCGTTTAATCGGCGGCGTTGTGGTCGCTACTCTGCTGACCCAACTCACCGCATGCGGCAGCATTTTCTATCCTGATCGTCGTGGCCAGATCGATGGCAAGATTGACCCGGCGATCGCCGTGCTCGACGCGGTCGGCCTGCTGTTTTACGTAATCCCTGGCCTGATCGCCTTTGGTGTCGACTTCGCTACCGGCGCGATCTACTTCCCGCACGGCCAGAGTGCGCAGATCGACCCGCAAAAACTGCAACCGGCTGTGAGCGCTGATGGCAGCGTCGACAACAGCAAGCTGCAAGCCATTCTGGAAACCGAACTGGGTCGCACTCTGCCATTGAACGATCCACGCCTGATCCAGCATCGCGGCAGTGTGCAACAACTGGCAGCGCTGGGCCTCGCGCCGTCGGCCTGACTGTAATCTGAAGGAAGCACCATGAGCACCAGCCTCGAACACGCCCGCTTGTTGCGTCTGGCAACCCGGGCTTCGCTGGCAGTTGCCAGTACCCTGATCATTGCCAAGGCGGTGGCGTGGTGGCTCAGTGGATCGGTCAGCCTGCTAGCCGGGTTGACCGATTCGTTGCTCGATGGAGCGGCATCATTTCTGAACCTGCTGGCGGTGCATTACGCCCTGCGACCGGCCGATGACGATCACCGTTATGGGCATGGCAAGGCGGAAGCGCTGTCGGGCATGGCACAGGCACTGTTCATTGCGGTCAGTGCCTGCCTGATCGGCTTTCAGGCGGTCGAGCGGATTCAGAATCCGGAACCGATAGGCTCGCCCGGTCTGGGCATCGCCGTGATGTTGCTTTCGCTGGTGCTGACTTTTGCCCTGCTGACCTTCCAGCACAAAGTGATCAAGGAAACCGGCTCCGCCGCGATCCGCGCCGATTCGCTGCATTACCGCTCAGATATGTTGCTGAACATGGGCATTCTGCTAGCGCTGGTGTTGGCATGGTTCGGCTGGCAGCAACTGGATGCCTGGTTTGGCCTGGGTATCTCCCTGTACATCCTGTGGAGTGCTTTCCAGATCGCCAGGGAAACCGTTTCGGTGCTGATGGATCAGGAATTACCGACGGATGTCAGCGAAAGAATGCTGGAGCTGGCGTGCAGCGTACCGGGCGTACTCGGTGCCCATGACTTGCGCACCAGGATTTCCGGCAACCATTGGTTCGTGCAGTTGCATCTGGAGTTGCCGGGAAGCCTGACGCTGTCCGTCGCCCACGCTCTTTGCGATCAGGTTGAAGCCGCGATCAACAGCGAGTATCCGAAGGCCGAAGTGCTGGTGCACGCCGACCCGCAGGAAGTCGTGCGCCCAGCTACAATCTGAATCAGTTAATGGTGTAGCCGCGCCCCATCAGGCAAGCCACCATCGAACGACGGTAGACCTGAATCATCGCCGGTGCATTGTTTACATTCGGTTCGGCCGGATCAAAGCTGCTCTGTTCTACCGACCAGCGATAGCAGTCATATTTGTCCTGTGCGACCTGCTCGGCGCTCTGGCCATTGTTTGGGTAGGCGACCGGGTCATACGGGCTGGATGCAGGCGCCTGTGGCGTATAAACCGGCTCGACGTTTTGCGGCGGATAGGCCACCACATAATCCTGTGTATCTTGCTGATAGCTGTAGTACGTCCCGGCAGCCACGAAGAACAGCGAGCTGCCAATCCAGACTTCCTGAGAATAGGCCGGCAAGCTGCGTACTCGTACGCCATACGGCGGCGTCACGATCACATAGCGCGGACCTTGCGGACGGTACCAGTAGCCGTCCGAATAGTAGTAATCCAGGCCGCGATACGGGACGCGGGAATAACTGCCCGGCACTCGGTCAATCACATGGCCCGGACGATATTGCGGGCCGGGACCCCAGCCATTGCCGTGACCATCAGGACGACCGGTCCAGTGATCATTAGGACGGTTATCACCCCGACTCCCGCGATAACCATTGTTCTGGTCCTGGTAATACCCCTGACGCGGTGGCTGGGTCTGGCGCGCCTCGCCGGGGCCGCTCTGAATCGGCAGATTGTCCTGACGCTGCTGTAGCTGCTGACGATCAACCTGGCGTTGCTGCTGAATTTGCTGTTGTTGCTGGCGCTCAACCTGACGCTGTTGAATTTGCTGCTGCTGAATCTGCTGCTGTTGCTGGCGATCAACGTCACGAATCTGTTGCTGCTGTTGGCGCTCGACCTGACGTTGCTGATTTTGTTGCTGTTGAATCTGCTGTTGCTGCTGACGTTGAACATCACGCATTTGCTGATCCTGCTGACGCTCGACACCGCGCTGCTGTTGGATCTGTTGCTGTTGCAGGTTCTGTTGCTGGCGCTGCTGCATTTGCTGCGGAGCATTGGGTTGCTCGCGCTGCTGACCCGCGCCCGCGCTGCCACGAATCTGATCACGTGGTGCGTCATCCCCGGCCAAAGCCTGAGTGCTGATGCTTACACATAACAGGCTCAAACCTGCCAAATGCCAGATACGGGATTTCATGCTTTCCTCACAGGGGCGCCGGATGTATGTGGTTAAGACTGCATTATTGATGCGCCGTTCGCCGCATGCTATCAGCACGCTACTAGCGCGAACATGTTCCTGTGCACAAACAACCATGCACAAAGAAAAAGGGGGACCTTGCGGCCCCCCTTCGAGAATTTCGTCCTGGCTCAACGCTTGTGGCGTCGGCTCACCTCATGCCGTCTTCTGGACAGTATGTAGCCCGGGGGCCGTGCCAACCCTTTTGGGCTGGAGGCCGCAGCTGGCCTGATTGGGCGAGCCGCGCTGGACGCTATGTCCGGGCAGTGATTCTGTTTAAAAGCATAGGCCGGAGGCGTTAGCACAAGATTGCTAAAATTGCGGGATAAAACATTACTTGCGCAATTTTTAGCTTCGGATGAATAATTCAGCGCAATACAACCCAGGAAGGTGAACTTCGTGAGCAAACTCGACAGATATGATCTGAGTATTTTGGCGGAATTGCAGCGCGACGCGCGCATCTCCAATCAGGAGCTGGCTGAACGAATCGGTCTGTCCCCTTCGCCATGCTCGCGACGCGTAAAGCAGCTGGAAGACGATGGCTACATCGTCAGACAGGTTGCACTGCTGGACCGAAAGAAGCTTGGCCTCAATCTGACAGCCTACGTACTGATCGGCATGGATCGGCATACGCCCGACCGCTTCGAGAACTTTGAAGCACAGATTCGCAACCTGCCTCAGGTCCTCGAATGTAGCCTTGTGACCGGTATGGATGCGGACTATCAGTTGAAAGTCGTGGTAGCTGACATGGATCACTATCAAAAGCTGCTGTTAGGGCACCTTACCCGTATCGACGGTGTTACCAGCGTGAAATCGAGCTTCGTGCTCAATCAGGTGCTGGCCAGCACCGAGCTGCCTTTGGTGCATCTGCGCAACTGATTGGCTGGAGAGCGTGATGGAGCCTGAAGTTTACGAACAATGGATGATGACAAGCCTCATCACCCTTCTGGTCGGCTTCATGGGCTTCATCGTCTGGGACCTGGCGAAGAAGTCCAAAGCCGGACGATTCGGCACCCTCATCCTGTTCTTCGTGCTGGGCCTGGGGATTATGGCGTTTGTGATCAAGACGGTTGTGATTGCTTATCTTGAGAGCTAAAGCAATTTCATGAGGGAGCAGAGCTTGCTCGCGATAGGGCTGCACGCGATTCACTATAGACCGCGTTGCCTGTATCGTGAGCAAGCTCTGCTCCCACAAGGTCTAGACCTGCTCACAGCTTCGCGGGCACTTCCCGCCATTGCCCTTGATCCAGCCCTTCAATCGTCCAGTCACCAATCCTGACCCTAACCAGCCTTAGCGTCGGCAGACCTACCGCGGCAGTCATGCGCCGAACCTGTCGGTTACGGCCTTCCTTGATGATCAATTCCAGCCAACTGGTGGGCACGCTTTTGCGAAAGCGCACCGGAGGATCGCGTGGCCAGAGTTGTGGTTCGTCCAGTTGCCGAGCCTGAGCGGGCAAGGTCGGGCCGTCATTGAGCTGCACACCGTCACGCAATTGCTGCAACTGCTCGGCACTCGGCTCACCTTCAACCTGCACCCAATAGGTTTTTGGCAGTTTGTGTTTCGGGTCAGCGATGCGCGCCTGAAGCTGGCCGTCGTTGGTCAGCAGCAATAAACCTTCGCTGTCCCGATCCAGTCGTCCCGCCGGATAGATGCCGGGGATCTCTATGAAATCCTTGAGCGTCGCTCGCCCTTCTCCATCACTGAACTGAGTCAGCACATCGAATGGCTTGTTGAACAGGATGAGCTTAGGCTCGGCGGGCGGAGCCTTGGCGACACGGCGGGTTGCACCGGCATTGGCAGGCGATGGGCGACGAGCAGGAGGGCGCTGGGTACGGGACATGACAGTTTCGGTATTCGGAAAACAGAAAGGGCCACTTTAATGGCCCTTTCGTTCATCACCTAATAAATCAACGGAACGGCGGCTCATCGAAGCTGCGCAGTTTGCGCGAATGCAGCGAATTAAGCTGAGTACGCATCAGGTCCAGTGCTGCAATACCGATCTTCAAATGCTGGCTGACCGCACGCTCGTAAAACGCGTTGGCCGAGCCGGGCAGTTTGATTTCGCTGTGCAACGGCTTGTCCGAAACGCAGAGCAACGTGCCGTACGGCACCCGCAAGCGATAGCCCTGGGCTGCAATGGTGCCACTTTCCATGTCCACAGCCACTGCACGGGACAGGTTGATCAGCGGACGCTCCTGAGCCCAGCGCAGCTCCCAGTTACGGTCGTCATAAGTGAGAACCGTACCGGTACGCAGACGCTTCTTCAGATCGTCACCTCGCTCGCCAGTGATCTGCGCTGCAGACTCCTGAAGAGCCAACTGAACTTCGGCCAACGCCGGAATCGGAATATGAGGCGGCAGTACCCGGTCAAGAATCCCGTCGCGACGCATGTAGGCGTGAGCCAGCACGTAGTCGCCGATAGTCTGGGATTGGCGCAGCCCGCCACAGTGGCCGATCATCAGCCAGCAATGCGGACGCAGCACGGCGAGGTGATCGGTGATGTTCTTGGCGTTGGACGGACCTACGCCGATGTTGACCAGCGTGACGCCATGACCGTCTTCAGCAATCAGGTGATAAGCCGGCATTTGATACCGATGCCAGACCACGCTGGCGACGATGGCCTGCGCTTCACCGTGATCCATGCTCTTCTCGACGATGACGTTACCCGGCAGAACCATGCGTACAAAACGCGGGTCTTCACGCAGCTTTTCCAGCCCGTGGACGATGAACTGGTCAACGTAGCGGTGATAGTTGGTCAGCAGGATCCACGGCTGCACATGACGCCAGTCGCTACCGGTGTAATGCACCAGACGTCGCAGGGAAAAGTCCACGCGGGCGGCATCGAACAAGGCCAGCGGCAGAGGGTCGGTGTTGGCCCAGTCGTACAGACCGTCGGCGATGCCATCAGTGGCGGCAGACAAGTCAGTGCTGGGGAAAACCCGCGCCAACGCTGCGGCCGTTACGCCAGAACCCGCCAGTTCGTCGCCCTGCTCAACCACATAGGGATACGGGATGTTTTGCTCACTGACGCCGACTTCCACCGTAATCGTGAAGTCGTTCATCAATGGCCCAAGTTGTTCGAGCAGGTATTTGCGGAAGGCTGCCGGGTGAGTCACGGTCACGCTGTAGTTGCCGGGCAACTGAACCTTGGCATAAGCGCGAGTGGTCAGCGGCACTTCGCCCTGGCAGTGATAAGTCAGGCGCAATTCTGGATAACGGAACAGGGCACGCTGCTCGGCATCAGGCTCGATCCGGTCTTTCAGATACTGCTTGAGTGCCTTACTCAGCGCACTGGTTGCGCGCTCATGCAGCTCAGCAAGGCGATCCACGGCTTGTTCAGGCGTTTCAACGACAATAAAGGTTTCAGTCACAATTAGTATCCTTCTGATCTTGCAGTGGCCCATCTTGCCTGCATCGTGAAGGGAAGGCACTAGTGGCGTAGTATGGGAGGAATAGTCGTAGGACCGGCTTTAGCCGGGAGCGCAGTATTTCTGGCTGAGGATATTCAGCGAATGCCCTGACCTCCTCCCGGCTAAAGCCGGTCCTGAGCACTAGCACGGTCTATGTGGGAGCGAGGCTTGCCCGCGATAAAGACGCTGCGGTGTATCAGATAGAACAAGTCGCCCATATCGCGGGCAAGCCTCGCTCCCACAAGGATCCAGGCGATCCCGGCGGGTTATGTGCCTCGGCCAACCATCGGGGTGGATCGTGCAACGAGCGCTTGCACATCAACGCCTCTTGGCAAGGTGCCGTACACCGAACTCCGCGACGCCAGTCGACTGGCAATAAACGCATCACTGACCGCCGCATTGCCCGCTTCAAGCAACAGCTTGGCCTGCAGCGCCAGCGCAATGTCTTCGGTCAGTTGTCGAGCCCGGTACTGGATATCACCGGTATCCCGAAACGCGGCTTTCAAGCCATCGATATGCATCGCCAGATCCTGATCCCCATGCCCGTCGCCCAACTCGGCGAACAGGGTATCAAGCACGCCCGGCTCCCTGGACAGCGCCCGCAGCACGTCCAGGCATTGCACGTTACCGGAGCCTTCCCACGTGGAGTTGACCGGTGCTTCACGATAAAGCCGCGGCAGGATGCTGTCCTCGACATACCCCGCGCCGCCCATGCACTCCGCAGCCTCATTGATCATGGCCGGGGCTCGTTTGCAGATCCAGTATTTGCCCACTGCCGTCACCAACCGGGCGAAACGCGCCTCGTGCGGATCGTCCAGATGGTCAAGTGCGCGCCCCATGCGCATGCTCAAGGCCAGCGCGGCCTCGCTCTCCAGTGCCAGATCAGCCAGTACGTTCTGCATCAAAGGCTGTTCGGCCAACATCCGACCGCCAACACTGCGATGAGCGCAATGATGCGCGGCCTGGCTCAAGGCCTGACGCATCAGGGCACTGGACCCGACCATGCAGTCGAAGCGGGTCATACCAACCATTTCGATAATGGTCGGCACACCACGGCCTTCTTCACCGAGCATCCAGGCAAACGCCCCGCGGAATTCCACTTCGCTGGACGCGTTGGACCAATTGCCCAGCTTGTTCTTCAAACGCTGTATGTAAAACTCATTTCGGGTGTCATCCGGACGATGCCTTGGCAGCAGAAAACAGGTCAAGCCCTTGTCGGTCTGCGCCAGCGTCAGAAACGCATCGCACATCGGCGCCGAACAAAACCATTTGTGCCCGACCAGCTCATAAGCCTGGCCCGGGCCTGACGCTCCAACGGGATAGGCCCGCGTGGTATTGGCGCGAACATCGGTGCCACCCTGCTTCTCGGTCATGGCCATACCGATGGTCACGCCAGCCTTGTGCGCCATGCCGATATTTCGGGGATCGTATTCCCGTGCAAGGATTTTCGGCAGCCACCGTGCAGCCAGATCAGGCTGCACGCGCAGCGCCGGCACACTGGCAAAAGTCATGGTCAATGGGCATCCGCTACCAGCTTCGGCCTGACTGTGCAGGTAGCTCATGGCGGCGCGGGCAACATGGGCACCGGGTTGTGGATCAGTCCAGGGTAGCGACGGGATGCCATGCTCTACCGCCGTACTCATTAACTGGTGGTAAGCCGGATGGAACTCCACCAGATCAATACGATGCCCATACCGATCATGACTGGCGAAAACCGGCTTGTTCTGATTGGCGAGAAAACCCGCCTCCATCAGCGGCCCGCCCGCCAGCGCGCCATACGCGTCGATTCGGCCCTGAGCCCAACCGGCACCAAAGCACTCCGTCCATTGCTGCAGCGGCAGATCGATGCGATAGAGATTCGCGCCGTCCAGAGGGGGCGGCTGGTTGGTGACTTCGTGGGTTTCGGCGAACTGATGCAGGTTCATGGCGATATCCTCTCTGTCGGGTGCGCTTCGAGCACAACCAGACATGAAGTGAATCACGCACACCTCGCTTTAAAAAGCGCCATACACGACGAATCCACGGCGCTTTTGCCCTGCCTCTGTTAGTCAGCGCTGTGCAGTTTCACAGACGTTTCTGCAGGCGCGAAATTCCGCGCCGCGCATCCCAGCGTCACTTTGAGCGCAAAACAACTGCCCTCTCCCGGCGCTGAACTGTGGCTGAGCCGCCCGCCATGCAACTCAATCAACTGTCGACAAATAGCCAGGCCAATGCCCAACCCGCCGTATTGACGGGTCAACGAGCCGTCCACCTGAAAGAAGTGCTGATAGAGCGTCGACTCATCCAGCCGGGTAAAGCCTATGCCGCTATCGATAACCTCAATCAACAACTGCACCTGCTCTTCGCCTTGGGCCTGCTGCTGAACGCGGATTCTGACCGAGCCGAACTGGGTGAACTTGATCGCGTTGTCCAGAAGACATTCCATGCACTGGCGCAACTTATAGACATCCCCGATCAGACCGGCCCGCAACGGCTCCACCCACTCGACGATCAATTTAATCCCTTTATCCTGCGCAGCGTTGGTGAACTGCCCCTTGAGCCCATAAACAAGGCACCTTAAATCAAAGGATTCAGGCACGACATGAAGCCGTCCTGCCTGCAGCTCCGTCAGGGTCAGGATGCCATTCACCATGCCCATCATGTCCTGTGCAGAACTGGCAGCGGTCTGGTGATATGAAGAGAGTTCGGGATTCAATTCCACGGTCTGCATCAATTCCAGCGAACCAATCACGCCATTCATCGGGGTGCGCAGTTCGTGAGTCAGCGAGGCGAGGAACTCATCCTTGAGGCGATTGCTTGCTGCCAATTGCTGATTGGCACGTTCAAGGTTTTCCCCGGCCTCACGCATGATCTGCGCATGCTCCTCACGGCTCTGATTGATCCGCACAGCCAAGGCCATGGAAACCAGCGCAGCTTCCATGGCCGAACCGATCTGATTGGCGTACATCGTGAAAAAGTTGTGTGGCAGATAGCCCGCCAACATGCCGACGTGAATAACGCTGCCCAGCAGAAACGCTGTCCAGGCGAGGACAAAGTAACGAGCTTCACGTACCCCGTGACACATTGCAGTGATGCCAGCGACAAAAATCATCGAGGTAAAGATCAGCATCAACCCGCCATAAAGGCGAAACGCGAGGTTCAGGTTGGGTGACAAGCTCAATAGCATCACCACGCCTGCGGCGGCCATTACCAGTACAAGCGAATGATCGAGCCAAGTGCCGATTTTCCTGGTCTGCAGGAACGAACGGGCAAACTGACAAGCAAAAAGAACCGACATCATCAGCAGAAACAAGGGCGCAACGTTGGCCAGCCAGGGACTTTCCGGCCAGAGAAACTCGACACCGATGCCGTTGAGCGCCAGTTGATAAAGCCCGAGGGGGGCAATGTAAAGCACGTAATACAGATAACTGACGTCACGCACACCCAGATAGATGCACAGGTTGTAGATCAGCATCACCAGAAGCACGCCGTACAGCACACCCAACACATACATGCGCGGGGGTTGATCTTCCAGAAAGGCACTGCTGTCCCAAAGACTCAGCGGGACTTGAATAGAACCGGCGCTTTTTACGCGCAAGTAGATAGTCTTGGTTTGCCCGGGCTCCAGACTGACTTCAAACAGGTAATTGGCCTGTTTGATCTGTCGGCTGGAGAACGGCAACATGTCCCCGGTCTGCCAGGCAAGGTGCTGGGTGCCGATGGCATCGGGCAGGTAAAAATCCACGTAATCCATGGGCGGATAGGCGAGCTCTACCATCCAGTCACGGTGCGCGGTTACGTCTCTGGGCATATAGCGCAAATCCACCCTGAGCCAGAAGGCAGAGTTGGAAAAGCCAGCGTTGAGGGTGTCACTGTCGAGGGCTCGAAAACTCGACGCCATTGCCGCCGAGCTGACATCACTGATCGTCGCTTCGCCGCTGACATCTTCAAACACCTGAACTGCACGGCCTAACGCCAGGCTGCGAGTGCTCTCGTCGAATTCGACGGCACTGGCTAGCTGCGACAACAAGGCGACCAGCATGATCAACAAATAGCGCATAAAGCCCCGGATAGATTCGTCAGTTGACGCCGCTGGCCCCCTTCCATTGGAGCGACGCTTTCTGCGATTCCTGATTTTTTTAGAGTAGCTCCAGACAGACTGAAACAACGAACTCAATGCGGGCCTGTTTGTGCAGACCTGCTCACCTCAAACAGCAGTACCGGGTTAATGCCATCACTATTTCATGCCAACGCGTTAAAGCATAGCTGCCTAATGGTCTTATGCATTAATTTATGAAAACTCCTTAAAGGCTCTATCTAGGCACTTACAGACAGACCGACCTTTTTTCAGAGTAAATTCATGCGCTGAACGTCGCGTCAGAATTTCTATCGGCTGTATGAAAATTCCGAGTCCACTGAGCGGTGCCCAAAAAAGTTTAGTGGTAAGCTCGCGCACCATGAATATCTATAGCTCCCGCCCTGTTGTCCTCTGCCTCTCCGGCCACGATCCAAGTGGTGGTGCCGGTCTGCAAGCAGATATCGAAGCATTGCTCGCCCAGGGTTGCCACGCAGCTCCGGCAATCACCGCCTTGACCGTTCAAGACACCGTGAATGTCACCGATTTCAGGGTGCTGGACCGCGAATGGGTGTTGGCGCAAGCCAACGCCGTACTCAACGACTCGACTGTCGCCGCAGTGAAGCTGGGTATGCTCGGTTCGCTGGAAATGGTCGATACCGTCGTAGAGCTGCTTGAAGCGCATCCGCACCTGCCGATGGTCTGCGACCCGGTGCTACGTGCGGGCGGCGGTGGACGGTTGGGCAAGGATGAAGTCGGCTATGCCATGCGTGAGCGCTTGCTGCCGCTGGCAACCATTGCGACGCCCAATCTGCCGGAAGCCCGAATTCTGGCCGAGCTGCCGGAAGGCACAGCCGACGAGTGCGCCGAGAAGCTGCTGCCATTTTGCGAGCATCTGTTGATCACCGGCGGCCATGGTGATGAAGTGGAAGTCCATAACCGCTTATATATCCGTGGTGGTGAAACACGCACCTTCATCTGCCAGCGCCTGCCTGGCAGCTACCACGGCTCCGGCTGCACACTGGCCAGCGCCCTGGCGGGCCGACTGGCGCAAGGTGAAAACCTGATCAGCGCCGTGCAGACCGCGCTTGACTACACTTGGCGCACGCTGCGCGATGCTGAACAGCTGGGTAAAGGACAATTTGTTCCCCGTCGCCTGCCCCTGGACTTCTGTTCGTAACGCCACGTGATGAGGCTTTTTCTATGAAACTACGTGGCTTGTATGCCGTTACCGACAGTCGCCTGCTGGCTGGCAAATTCCTGTCTTACGTCGAAGCCGCCCTTGATGGCGGCGTTACACTGCTGCAGTACCGTGACAAGTCCGGCGATGAATCCAAACGCCTGCGTGAAGCCACCGCTCTGCTGAGGCTTTGCGAGCAGTACAAAACCCGTTTGATTATCAACGATGACGCCGAGGTTGCGGCTCGTCTGGGTGTTGGCGTGCACATGGGTCAAACCGACGGATCACTGACCGACGCCCGCGCACTGCTGGGCCACAAGGCGATTGTCGGCGCGACCTGCCACGGCAGTCTCGCAATGGCTGAGAAAGCCAAGGCGGACGGTGCGACTTATCTCGCGTTCGGACGTTTCTTCAACTCGACGACTAAACCCGACGCCCCGGCCATCGAGCTGGACGTTCTGACTCAAGCCCGGGCCCGCTTCAATATGCCGATTGCCGTCATCGGTGGCATCACCCTGGAAAATGCTCCCCATCTGGTGGAGCACGGTGCCGACCTGTTGGCCGTGGTGCACGGCTTGTTCGGTGCCGAAAATACTCAGGAAGTTACCCGCCGCGCCCGCGCCTTCAACGCCTTGCTTTCCAGCCGCTAATCGCGCCCGGCCCTTATTTCGATTACGTAAGAGATTTAATTATGTCCCGCTCTGAAACCTTGTTCGCCAATGCTCAAAAACACATTCCCGGTGGCGTTAACTCGCCCGTACGGGCCTTCAAAAGCGTCGGCGGCACGCCGCTGTTCTTCAAACACGCGGTCGGTGCGTATGTCACCGACGAAGACGACAAGCGTTATGTCGACTACGTGGGTTCGTGGGGGCCGATGATCCTCGGCCATAGCCACCCGGAAGTGCTGGATGCCGTACGCAGTCAGTTGGAACACGGTTTGTCCTATGGCGCGCCCACCGCCATGGAAACCGAAATGGCCGATCTGGTCTGCTCCATCGTGCCTTCGATGGAGATGGTCCGCATGGTCAGCTCGGGCACCGAAGCGACCATGAGCGCCATTCGTCTGGCCCGCGGTTATACCGGCCGCGACAGCATCATCAAATTCGAAGGCTGCTACCACGGCCACTCCGACAGTCTGCTGGTCAAAGCGGGCTCCGGTGCACTGACCCTCGGTGTGCCAAGCTCGCCGGGCGTACCGGCAGCATTCGCCAAACACACGCTGACCGTACCGTTCAATGATCTGGACGCCGTTAAAGAGCTGCTGGCCGAAGTAGGCCAGGAAGTCGCGTGCATCATCGTTGAGCCGGTTGCGGGCAACATGAACTGCGTACCGCCAGCACCGGGTTACCTGCAAGGCCTGCGCGCACTGTGCGACGAACACGGCGTGGTGCTGATTTTTGACGAGGTCATGACCGGTTTCCGCGTGGCCCTTGGCGGCGCGCAGGCTTATTACGGCGTAACACCAGACCTGAGCACCTTCGGCAAGATCATCGGCGGCGGCATGCCCGTCGGCTGTTTCGGCGGCAAGCGCGAAATCATGTCGCACATCGCGCCACTCGGCCCGGTTTATCAGGCAGGGACGCTGTCCGGTAACCCGCTGGCCATGGCAGCTGGCCTGACCACCTTGCGCCTGATCAGCCGTCCGGGCTTCCACGACGAACTCAGCGACTTCACCCGTCGCCTGCTCGAAGGCCTGCAACAACGCGCCGACGCTGCCGGCATTCCGTTCGTGACCACCCAGGCGGGCGGCATGTTTGGTCTGTACTTCAGCGAAGCCAAGGAAATCGTCACCTTCAATGACGTGATGACCAGCGACGCCGATCGCTTCAAGCGCTTCTTCCACTTGATGCTCGAAGGCGGCGTGTACCTGGCGCCAAGCGCATTCGAAGCAGGCTTCACCTCCATTGCCCATGGCGAAGAAGAGTTGAAGTTGACGCTGGATGCGGCCGAGAAGGCGTTTGCGGCGCTGAAATAAGGGCAGCACATGACCAACTGTGGGCGAATTCATTCGCGAAGGCGGTTTTACAAACGATGATTTTCTGTCATATGTACCGGCCGCTTCGCGAATGAATTCGCTCCCACAGGATTTAATCGTATCGTTACCCCCGCAAAACCGGGCTTTTCAGCCCCGCGCAGCAGAAAAACAGTAAAGACTTTGTAAGGTTGGCCTCGCTTATTTCATAATGCGCAGCCAGCACGTTTAGCTGGACGGGCACGCCCGCACCTTTTTCAGAGGTAAGTCGATTCCCATGAACCGCACCGGCCGCACCCTTGCATTGGGCTGCCTGTTGCTTATTCATCCCCTGCTGGCGAATGCAGGCGGCAACTCGTTGTTAATCCCAGCGGTGGGTCGTTGCACCCTCAATACCCAGCCAGACAACCTGCCTGCGGCGCTTTCGGCGTGTCAGCAAGCGGCTCAGTCCGGGGATGCACAAGCACAATACGAGTTGGGCGAGTTTTACTACGACGGTAAACACGCGCCACAAGACTTGCCCAAGGCACTTGGTTATTTCGAGCAGGCTTCGCTGCAGGGTCACGCGCAGTCGCAGTATCAGCTCGGCTTGATGTTCTCCAAGGGGGAAGGCGTGCAGGCCAACAATGTTCAGGCGTATATCGTACTGAAGATGGCCTCGGTCAACGGCTCCGAAGACGCACTGGACGCTGCCGACGAAGTCGCCGAGCACATGCAGCGCGACGAACTTGAAGTAGCCACTCAAGTGCTGGGACAGATTTTCCGCAAGTACTTGCTGGAATTGCAGACCGCAGAAGGGCGTACGCCGTTTGCTCCACTGCCGTAGAAATCACCGCAGTTCTGACACAAACCGTTAGCCCGGCCTTCTACCTCGGAAAAACTTAAGACATTTCCTGTAGGGCATTTCCCAAACCGCTCTCCATGCATTGAGTGCCCGTCGCTCATCAGCCACTCTCCCGCCCCTCGCTCAGGGTCGGGCTTGAGATTACACGCTCCGCCATCTGGATCCTGGCCTCTACTCGCCAGCCCAAGGCAGGAGCCTGCATGACAAATCCTCACATAACGCCGCGTGGCCACATGGCCAATCTGGTCGCCAGGGCCAAACCCGCCGAGGCGCCCGATGCTGGCGGATTTTGTCCGCTGATGAGTCAGACCCTGCAACTGTTACCCGTGCGTTATGGCCTGGTGGAAGACCTAGATCCGTCCATCGAAATCGCCATGCCTTACAAACTGCGGGCTCTGCCTTTGGGGTTTCGTCTGTTGCGGGACGGCTATATGTACATCATCGACAGCGCCACAGGCCTGCTGCATGAGTACCAGTTAACCAATGGCTCCGTGACTGCGCTGTTGTTCAAGGGCGATCAAGTCAACAAGGATCGGCGCGCTGACGTGATCGAAGCTGAACCGGCGCTGGCGTTCTCTCGCAGCAGCGTTCTGCACGCCTCTTTTTCCGAGGTCCAGTGGACGGCCTTCAAATGCGCACAGGTGATGAAGGTTTCCACCGAGCGCGGGCACTTCATGCAGCGCGTCAGCTTTGAAAATATTCAGCGCGGCGATGCCCGGGACCTGTTCGACGACCGAAAAATGGCCGTGTGGCTGGCGGAAAGCAGCGGCAGTTGGGCGGACAGACCGGACGACACGTCAACGAAGATTCCCTACGCCTGGGAACACACACCGCTGTATCGCCAGACCATTCTTGAAGAGTTCACCAGCCAGATCACCACGGCCCACAAACGCGATTTCCTGTTTCTGGCCGTACGTGATGACGTCGGCGTGATGCGTGATCTGGCGCAGTATCAGGATCAGGTGGTCGGCCAGATCGGAAAGTGGGCGCTGAGCCAGCAAGGCGAGGTCGAGCGCGACTACTTGCTGGGCTGCTACATCGAATCGCTCACTCAGATTAACGAGGAGGATCTGAACGAACGCGCTAAAAAGGAGCGGACGCTCAAAACCTTGCTTGATGACTTGGAAACCCTGCCCGAGCCTGAGCAAACTCTGACCCGTAATACGTTGCGAGAGGTGATGAGCCAGGATAACCGGCAGGAAGCGGGGGCCTATTTCAATGATCCCGACATACCAGCAGACCTGCTGGAACGCCTCGAAAAAGCCAAACCGGACCGACTGAGCATGGACGACGGCATCGAGGCCCGAGCCAGTACCATTCAGCAATATCAGCTTGAACAACGCTTCGTCGGCACCAGCCCGGACTTCATCGCCCGGCATCGCAAAACCCTCTGGAAGCTGTATCGCCAGATGGACAAACCCACTAAAGACGCACTATACGGCGCCAAATTCGGCCAGCGCGGCATCAATGACCTGATCGACCGCCCGCGCATGGATGCCTTTCTCAAGCAGCAACGGGGAATCCTTCAGCCACTGAACGAGCTACTGGAAAAGATCACCCAGGATCGAATCGATCTGCTGCTCAAAAACCGCCTGCATCGAGCGATCTGGTATTACGACATCGAAGACAGCGAGCAGGTTGATCACGCCCTGCTCACCGAATACGCCTGCCTGAAAGACATCTGCCGCAGCGACAAAGCCGTTGATTCGGTCCTGGATTGGCTGAACAACAATCCGGCCATGTCCCGCCCGATGTTTTACGCCGCGCCGTTGAGTGCGCAAACCGAGCTGGGCGTGCAGTTTGCAGTATTCACAAATGCGAGCTGGTTGTTTTTCAAGGACGCACCGCAATGGCTGGAACGCCTCAAGCAATGGGGTGCAGGCCTTGTGCTCGACACCAGGCGGCTATCGCCCGCCTCTCAAGTCAACCTCACTGCTGCCTGGGGCACGCTGGCTCCCGCATTGCAGATGGGCATTCAGCAGGCGGTGCAGGCCTTCTTGCAGCAGATGGAAAAAGGCCAGCTGCCGGATATGGACGCGCTGTTTCGCAGCCTGCCCAAGGCGGCGGGCGTAGCGATTCTTGATGCAGCACGCCGGGAGAACGTGACCTTTCAGGTGGCCAGCGCCGAAGACCTGCAAAACCTTGGCAAGACCGTCAAAGCCGTGCAGCAGCATCGTGATCGCCTGCGCACCTTGACCAGTATGTCCCGCGAGCGCAGGGCCGCAGACCGTTCCTGGCACCTGAGTCCCGATGCCAACTGGTTTAAAGAGCAACGCCATACCACCCGACAGTCCTTGGCTGAACTGGAACAACAACTCGCCAAGGCCATGAGCCCGGTAGCTGAGCTGCCGACCGACTCAACTCACCTGCAATCCGCATCATCCGGCAAGCCAGGGTTGGCGCTGGTGTTTCCGGCGCAGCAGCATCGGGAGGTTCAGTCGGTGCTGGAGAGTTATCGAAAGGGTGTGGTCGTGGCGCCGACGGCCGGGCTGCTCGGAGATGGGGCTGGGTTGTTGGTGTTTGTGGCGCAGGCGGTGAATTTGGTTGTGGTGCAGAGGGAGGTTTTTTCGCAGCCAAAGAGTTCTAGAGACCTAATGCCTTTCCTTAATTCTCTTGCGGCGACCATAGCCGCAGGATTTGGCGCAGCGCAGGGTATTGCAGACACGGCGCTTGGCGCCCACGCCGCAGAGCTGGCGAAAAACTTCAAGAAAGCTGAACTGCTCGGTGTTCATGTGCAAATGGGGAAATTGCATATTGGCCTTGGAATGGCGGGCTACGTCGCAGGGATCATTGCTGCCACTACGAGCCTTGCGAGTTCCCATAAAAATTGGCAAGACTCAGTGCGCCGCGGTAATAGCGATGCGCAGATTGGGGCCACCATCAGCATGCTGGGCAATAGCGGCTTTCTGGCTAGCAACAGTTATGGCTTCGCTCAAACGATTCAAACTTTCAGCCATGTTCTAGCCGCAGAGGCTGGAACCGCTGCGAGGACAGCCGCTTGGGCGGCAGCAGGTGTGCGCCTGTCCACGGTGTTTTTACGTTTCAACCTGGCAGGAATTTTGTTTACTGCCCTGGAGCTATCCGGCAGTTGGTACTACAACCGCAACAACCTAAACCGGCATGATCGCTGGCTGCTGAGCACACCATGGGGCCAAGGGCAGGACCCCGACCTGTGCCTTTCTTTACCTCTTGCTCATTATTTAAAAGAACTACGCGCGCATTACCAGGCCCCACGTATGCAAATCATCCCGAGCAGCGATGACGCACCTCGCCGGTTCTTGCTGCATTTCCCGACACTGTTTACTGCTGAGCTGACAAACCCCCTTGGCAGTCATGCCAGCGCTACCGTGCTCAACATTGGTGGCTATCAATGGATACGCAAAATCGAAGGCCAAATAGGCAGGCCAGAGCGCTGGAGCCCTCTAGGCACCGCCCTGGAGGATCGTCTGCACATCAAGGCGCGCAACCCACTGATCGTGGAATTGACGGATGTGCGCAGCCTTATCAATTCAGACCTGCCCAGCCACACCGACATCGTGCTCTCAATCCAGCTGGGACCCATCACTTCAAAAGGGCAGCACGAGGCCAACGTGTATGAGGTGCGCTTCCCGGTTTTTGGCGAAAGCGGCGACTTTCCGGCGTTGGACCTCGACCCACCGGGAGAGCAATGCAAGTACTTCGCTATCCATCCCGACCTCATGTCAGAGGTGAAAAAATAAGATGGAAAAAAAGACATGACTGGCCCGCCGCCCATTAATCATGCCCCGAGCGCTGGCATGCTGGAGGTATTCCCAACCGGTCAGGTGACTTATTTGGCCCCATTGCCGTTACCCACCGACCTGCCGGCGCAGGATTACGGCGGCGCCGTGGGAGAAGTAAACGACGGGTATCTGAATTTTGGAGTCGGTTTGCCCGCTGTTTTCGCTTGGCAAATGGGCCTTGGGACACCTTTCTGGGCGATCTGGTTCTATGGGCTTTTTGCACCTTTTTTCACATGGTTTCTAGGGATTGTTAACGGAAACTCAATGGGGGACTCCCTGGAGTTTGCGCTGGAAGTAGTGCCTTACACGCTGAAAATGGGAGGATGGGGCGCATTAGTCGCTTTAATCATCTACCTCGCAATAACCTTCAACCACTTAAACAAATACAAAGAAGTAATCCCCACCCGCTTCAACCGTCAACGCCGCGAAGTTTGCTTCGTCCCCAACGGCCAAACAGAGCCCATCTTCGTCCCGTGGGAATCGCTATCCGCCTGGGTCGTGCAGGCCCGGAGCGTGACGCAGTACGGCATGGACATCCGCTACGCCATGGGTGTGGGGTTCTATCATCCGCCCCACGATGAGCATTACAGCCTGGAGTTTTTCTGCGCCGGGTTTGATCTGGCGGTGTGCAACTGGGAAGCGATTCGGGCGTACATGGAATATGAGGTTCACACCCTGAAGGAAATCCAGGACCCACTGGACCTGCAAAACCCCGGCGATCCGCCCCATGAAGGGCTGCATACGTTTTACAACGCTCGGGAGCGCATGCGGCGTCGTCGCAAGAATCGCGAGGTTGGGTTCTTCTATCCGTTCTGTTGGTACACGTACCACGTGCTGACCCTGTGGACCTTGCCCAACCACCTCACCGAATGGGAAATCCGCCGGATCAAAAGCATCGGCCGCGCAGTCATTCCGGAGGCGATGAAAAGCTGGTCCGAGCCGCTGCCAGAAGCGCAATGGGCCAAGCCCAGTGAAGAATTGCAGCGTCTGAGCCAGGCGGTAAAGGATCTTCGAGAGCAAAAGCCCAATCAGAACCTTACGGCACGATTTACCGAGGCGCAGTCCAACGCCGGAAAGCGAGGATAAAAGGGACGAAGGCTTACTTATCCGGCATCGGTACAGGAAATGGCATCACGTTGCTGGTGCCGCGGGCTTCGCTGATCTTTGGTGTGCCGATTCGCTCGACTTCGTCGATGCGCACAATTGAATGCATGGGCACAAAGCTGCGCACTACGCCTTCGAACTGCGCCTTGAGCTTCTCTTCGCTTGGGTCTACCACAACGGTCGTGCGCTCGCCAAAGACGAATTCCTCTACTTCAAGGAAACCCCACAGATCGCTCTGATAGATCTGCTTGGCGTACATTTCGAACACCTGGCCCTGGTTGAGGAAAATCACTTTGTAGATTGGAGCTTCGCGTTTGGTCATAAAGGGCGGGTAAGAATCGGGGACATAAAAAGAGGGCGCGAACTATAGCATGCCCGTTCGGTAGAGGACGCTAGGAAGCGGAGACCGACGCCACTATAATGCGCGGTTCTTTGAACCACCTGATGACGGACGCATGGCCAAGAAGCTTTATATCGAAACCCACGGTTGCCAGATGAACGAGTACGACAGCTCGCGCATGGTCGATCTGCTGGGCGAGCATCAGGCCCTGGAAGTCACCGCTCGCGCGGAAGATGCCGACGTCATCCTGCTCAACACCTGCTCCATCCGCGAACGCGCCCAGGACCGGGTTTATTCCCAACTGGGCCGCTGGCGTGAGCTGAAACTGGCCAACCCGGAGATGGTGATCGCTGTCGGCGGTTGCGTTGCCAGCCAGGAAGGCGCAGCAATCCGTGATCGCGCGCCCTACGTGGATGTAGTTTTTGGCCCGCAAACCCTGCACCGCCTGCCGGAAATGATTGATGCGGCACGCTTCACGCGGTTGCCGCAGGTTGATGTCTCGTTCCCGGAAATCGAAAAGTTTGATCACTTGCCCGAGCCCCGTGTAGATGGCCCGAGCGCGTACGTGTCGGTCATGGAAGGCTGCAGCAAGTACTGCACTTTCTGCGTGGTGCCTTACACCCGTGGTGAAGAGGTCAGCCGTCCATTCGATGACGTCGTGGCCGAGGTGATTCATTTGGCTGAAAACGGCGTGCGGGAAGTGACGCTACTGGGTCAGAACGTCAACGGTTATCGCGGTACGACCCATGACGGCCGCGCCGCCGACCTGGCCGATCTGATCCGGGTTGTCGCTGCCGTCGATGGCATCGACCGTATTCGTTACACCACCTCGCACCCGCTGGAATTCTCCGACAGCCTGATCCTGGCTCATGCCGAAGTGCCGGAGCTGGTCAAACACCTGCATTTGCCGGTTCAGTCGGGCTCGGACCGTATTCTGGCAGCGATGAAGCGCAACCACACCACGCTTGAATACAAATCCAGAATCCGCAAGCTCAAGGCTGCCGTACCAGGGATCAGCATCAGTTCGGACTTCATCGTCGGCTTCCCGGGCGAAACAGATAAAGACCATGAGAACACCATGAAGCTCATCGCTGATGTCGGCTTCGACTTCTCGTTTTCCTTCATCTACAGCCCGCGCCCCGGCACTCCGGCAGCGGATCTGGCAGATGAGACTCCCGAAGCGCTGAAAAAAGAACGCCTGGCCGCCCTTCAGCACCGACTGAACCAGCAGGGTTTCGAGATCAGCCGACAAATGGTCGGTAGCACCCAGCGCATCCTCGTGACCGACTACTCGAAAAAAGACCCAGGCGAACTGCAGGGCCGTACCGAGAACAACCGGATCGTGAATTTCCGTTGCGACAACCCCAAGCTGATCGGCCAGTTTGCTGACGTACACATCGACGACGCCCAGCCGCACTCGCTGCGCGGGTCGTTGCTGAATTGAGTGTGAGCGTATTGCTGGAATGAATTCTGTGGGAGCGAATTCATTCGCGAAGGCGTTCTGTCCGGCAATGATTTGTCGGATGTACCGCCCCTTCGCGGATGAATCCGCTCCCACACAGACTGTGTGAAAACGTAGCGAGCGACGGCAAGACAAGGCAAAAACAGGCGAAAAACGGCCGGGGTCGCGTCCGACTCTAGTGTTCTAAATGAGCATTTTTCGCCTGTTTTTAACGCAGTATTGCCGAGCGCAGTAGTTTTCACACAGTCTGCACAGGTTTTGCGCTCCTCATGACGTTGCGCAACCTTTATCAAGTCAGAGCTTTCGCACACAGGTCACAGGGTTTATCCTTCGTTTCACCTTAATTGCCCCAGGGCGGCTAAAAACGACCTTGAACGTACAAGTCGAACCACATCGTTTCATCCTCGAACCTTTCGAGGCTCATCGCTTCGCAAATCTCTGCGGGCAACTCGACGAGAATCTGCGTCTCATCGAACAGCGCCTGAACATTGAGATCCGTAACCGCGGAAATCAGTTCGAGTTGATTGGCGAGCCCAAGCAAACCACCTCAGCCGAAAACCTGTTGCGCCGCCTTTATCGGGAAGCCAAAAGCTCTGAACTGTCGCCCGACATGGTCCACCTGTTCCTGCAGGAATCCGGCGTAGAAGAGCTGGACAACCACCCGGCGGCCGACCCAGGCGTCGCCCTGCGCACCAAAAAAGGCATGATTCGCCCGCGTGGCCTGAATCAGCAGCGCTACGTTAAAGAAATTCTTGGGAACGACATCAACTTCGGCATCGGTCCGGCCGGTACCGGCAAGACGTACCTTGCCGTAGCCTGTGCCGTTGACGCGCTTGAACGTGAACAGATCCGACGCATTCTGTTGGTGCGACCGGCCGTAGAAGCGGGTGAAAAGCTCGGTTTCCTGCCCGGTGATCTGGCACAGAAAATCGACCCTTACCTGCGCCCGTTGTATGACGCGCTTTACGAGATGCTGGGCTTCGAATACGTCGCCAAGCTGATCGAAAAGCAGGTTATCGAAGTTGCACCGCTGGCGTACATGCGCGGTCGTACGCTCAATAACAGCTTCATTATTCTCGACGAAAGCCAGAACACCACGGTCGAGCAGATGAAGATGTTCCTGACCCGTATCGGTTTCGGCTCCACCGCAGTGATCACGGGTGACATTACTCAGGTCGACCTGCCAAAAGGCACCAAGTCGGGCCTGACCCATGTCATCGAGGTGCTCAAGGACGTGCAGGGAATCAGTTTCACGCACTTCAAGCCAAAGGATGTGGTGCGTCACCCGCTGGTGCAGCGCATCGTCGAGGCCTATGAGCGCTTCGAAGACCGCAACAGCGATGCGCCCCCAGCTACGAACAATTCCTCTCGGGAATACCGCCGCGATGCTTGAGCTGGACCTGCAAGTTGCAAGTGAAGCAAGCGTCCCCAGCGAAGCCCAGTTCCGCCTTTGGTGCGAAATGGGCTTGCGCCAACGCAGCGCCGATTCCGAGCTGACCATCCGGCTGGTGGATGAAACCGAAGGCCGTGAGCTTAATCACACGTGGCGACACAAAGATTACGCGACTAACGTCTTGTCGTTCCCCGCTGACGTGCCCGACGACATGCTGGATATTCCGCTGCTCGGCGATCTGGTCATCTGTGCCCCGGTTATTGCCCGCGAAGCAACGGAACAAGGCAAAGCGTCAGATGCGCACTGGGCGCACATGGTGATTCACGGCTGTCTGCATCTGTTGGGTTACGACCACATCGATGATGAAGAAGCCGAAGAAATGGAAGCACTGGAACGAACGTTGCTTGAGGAGTTGGGCTATCCCGATCCTTATGCCGATGACGAACACGACGAAACTCCACATTCAGCAATACCAAGCAAGGACAACGAGTAAGGGCTATGAGCGAAGATCGATCGAGCAACGGGCAAAAGTCATGGCTGGGTAAGCTCACCCAGGCTTTTGCCCATGAGCCGAAAAACCGCCAGGAGCTGCTTGAGCTGCTGCGCGAAGCCCATCAGAACAAACTGCTGGACAGCGAAGCGCTGGCCATCGTCGAAGGCGCCATTCAGGTCGCTGACCTCCAAGTCCGGGACATCATGGTCCCGCGCTCGCAGATGATCAGCATCAAGGCCAGCCAGACGCCGCGGGAGTTCCTCCCCGCCGTCATCGATGCCGCCCACTCCCGCTATCCAGTCATCGGCGAAAGCCACGATGATGTACTCGGCGTGCTGCTCGCCAAAGACCTGCTTCCGTTGATCCTCAAGGAAGACGGCGGCGAAGGCGATATCAAGAATTTGCTGCGCCCTGCTACCTTCGTCCCGGAATCCAAGCGCCTGAACGTACTGCTGCGTGAATTCCGTGCCAACCACAATCACATGGCCATCGTTATCGACGAATACGGCGGTGTGGCAGGTCTGGTGACCATTGAAGACGTGCTGGAACAGATCGTTGGCGATATTGAAGACGAGCACGATGTCGAGGAAGACAGCTACATCAAACCGCTGCCCAGCGGCGACTTCCTGGTCAAGGCGCTTACGCCCATCGAAAGCTTCAACGAGTTTTTCGACAGCGAGTTCTCAGATGATGAATTCGACACGGTCGGTGGCCTGGTGATGAGTGCTTTCGGGCATCTCCCCAAGCGTAATGAAATCACCGTAATCGGCGCGTACCGTTTCCGGATTCTCAACGCTGACAGCCGTCGTATCCACTTGCTGCGTCTGAGCCCTGTCACACGCTCGTAACGCTCTCTCCGCTTTAAGGAATGTAAATGCGCTGGATCACCCACCCCGGCTGGCCCGGTAACCTGCTGGCCGTGGTGGCTGGCGCGCTTACCACCCTCGCCCTTGCACCCTACGATATCTGGCCGCTGGCGCTGGTTGCGCTCGCCCTGTTTTATCTGGGCCTGCGCAATCTGAGCCCGCGTCAGGCGCTGGGTCGGGGCTGGTGCTTCGGTTTTGGCCTGTTCGGCGCTGGCACCAGCTGGATCTACGTCAGTATCCATAACTTCGGCGGTGCTTCGGTGCTGCTCGCCGGGTTCCTGATGCTGCTGTTCATTGCCTGCATCGCTTGGTTCTTCGCCCTGCCCGCCTGGCTGTGGGCCCGCTGGATTCGCCGCAACGAAGCACCGCTGGCCGACGCACTGGCTTTCGCTGCCTTGTGGTTGGTCCAGGAGGCATTTCGCGGCTGGTTCCTCACCGGCTTCCCGTGGCTTTATTCCGGTTACAGCCAGCTTGACGGCCCATTGGCAGGCCTCGCGCCGCTTGGCGGGATGTGGCTGGTGTCCTTTGCGCTGGCACTGACCGCGGCGCTGCTGTGCAATCTTTCACGGTTGCGGACACGCAAATCATTTCTGGCGGTTGGCGTGGTGTTGCTGGTCGCGCCCTGGATTACCGCCTTGGCCTTGAAAAACCATGCCTGGACTTCGCCCGCTGGTGCACCACTGAAAGTTGCCGCTATTCAAGGCAACATCGAACAACACATGAAGTGGGACCCCGAGCAGCTTAATGCGCAATTGGCGCTCTATCGCGACATGACCTTCCGCTCGCAGCAGGCGGATCTGATCATCTGGCCGGAAACAGCAGTGCCGGTGCTCAAAAGCTCTGCCGAGGGCTATCTGAAGATGATCGGGCAGTTCGCGACAGAGCGCGGTTCGGCGCTGATTACCGGCGTCCCGCTGCGTGAAACCAATGACCGCGGCAGCTACAGCTATTACAACGCAATCACCGTAGTCGGTGAGGGCCAAGGCACCTACATGAAGCAGAAGCTGGTGCCCTTTGGTGAATACGTTCCTTTGCAGGACCTGTTGCGTGGCCTCATCGCCTTCTTTGACCTGCCGATGTCCGACTTTGCGCGCGGCCCAAGTGATCAGGCGATGCTGCAAGCCAAGGGCTACCAGATCGCGCCCTTCATTTGCTATGAAGTGGTGTATCCGGAGTTCGCGGCCGGGCTTTCCGCGCAAAGCCAATTGCTGCTGACGGTGAGTAACGACACGTGGTTCGGCACCTCCATTGGGCCACTTCAACACCTGCAAATGGCGCAGATGCGAGCACTGGAAGCCGGTCGCTGGATGATCCGCGCTACCAACAACGGCGTGACGGCATTGATCGATCCGTTCGGCAAGATCACCACGCAGATCCCGCAATTCGAACGCGGTGTGATGTATGGCGAAGTCGTGCCCATGCAGGAATTGACGCCTTACCTGCGCTGGCGCTCATGGCCACTGGCGATTGTCTGTGCGCTGTTGATTGGCTGGGCGCTGGTGGCGAGCCGGATTTCCAAGACGGTCTGATTACACCTGTGGATGAGATTTCTGTGGGAGCGGTGCTTGCCCGCGATGCATGAGACGAAGCTTGAAGACATACCGCGTTATCGTTTATCGCGGGCAAGCACCGCTCCCACAAGGAATGCATTCCAAATGGAATTCAGGGATAAACCCACGGATAAACCAGCAACCCCGCCGCTTCATTAAGCAATTGCCCGCTCTGCCAGATCGCCCGGCTTTCCGGCAGCCAGCCGCCAAAGACGCGTGCGTTGTCGGCACTTAAAAACCCAACGGGTGCGCCAACTACGGTAAATCCGGCTTTTTCAAAGCTCCAGATGGAGCGCGGCATGTGCCAGGCCTGAGTCACGATCACCACCCGCTTGATACCCAAAGGCTGCAACATCGCCGCCGTCATCGTAGCGTTCTCCCAGGTCGTGCGACTCGAACCTTCCTGCCAGCGAACCTGCACGCCGAAGTCGTTTTCCAAAGACTCAGCCATGATGGCCGCCTCACTCGGCGGTTCGCCGTAATGCAGGCCACCTGTCGTCAGGATCGGCAGGCCGGATGCCTTGGACAGCCTGGCCGCATAGCGCATACGTTCAAGGGCCACACCTGTGGGGATATCAGCTCCCCAGCTCGGATCATTACGCTCGCGGCCCGACCCGAGAATTACAATCGCGTCAGCTCGTTGCGCCAGGGTCGCCCATTCGCCAAGTGGCAGAGGCGGAACCGTCTCGATCCCGCGGGCCGCAGTCTCCACAACCACCGGCAAACTCATCAGCCACAGTCCGCCCAGCCCTACCGCAAAACAGCTCGCAGCCAGACGCGGCCGGGCCCGGCGCAGATAAAACGCCACCAGCAACAGCAGGAAGAAAATACCGGGCGGCAGGACAATTGCTTTGATCAAATAGCGGACAGGCATCAGGCATCTCCAGAAGATGCCCGAAGCCTAGAAGGATTGACGCCAAGCAACAATGCTTGTGATGCAGACTTGTAGCCCGCGAACGTTAACGCCTGAAGAGATTGCTTGAATTGTGACGGTTCAACCTGGCCAATGACATGGCTCGCTTCTTGTCCTTCAGCCAGATTACCTTGGCTGAAGATGACGGCACCGATGCCGCCTCAGCGGGCTCCCGTGAAACGATGAAACTCCCTGGCACATCAGGGCTTACGTCACCACCTGCCGCAACGCCAGCGTTATTCAAATAGGCTTCAATCAAATCGAACTCGGCACGACTCAGGCCACGGAGTTCAAGCTCCTCAGGCCACTCGTCACGAAGTCGTACTGCAATATCTGCCGTTTCCAGAGCAAGGCCCAGCCGATTAATCAAACGTTCGTACAGATCATGAGTTGTATCTGTGTGCTGCAGCTCTGTCATCCGCTCACCTCATCGAAGATAAAACATACCCTCGATATTGAGCTTAGCGCCGCTGTCAAAACCGGTGCATTGCTGCGACAAACGGCGGCTGACTGCCGCTGAACTGGCCCTCTCGAGCAAACGGCCACGTAAATCAGGGTTTCCCTCGATAGTCGGCGCTCATGTATGCTACGGCGCTTCCTGTAATTCCACTTCCGCTCGCTCGAGCCCGAAAGCACCGCACAGGCAGTTTCCATTGTCCGGCAGCGGTGCCGACCTGAATCGGCGATGCAACGAAGAGGTCAAGGGTCACCAATCTTTAGTAAAAAGTAGCCATGCACGAACTCTATCAGCCCCGTGAAATCGAAGCCGCCGCCCAAACCTTCTGGGACGAGCAAAAGTCTTTTGAAGTCAGTGAACAGCCAGGCAAGGAAACCTTCTATTGCCTATCGATGTTTCCTTACCCTAGCGGCAAGCTACACATGGGGCACGTGCGCAACTACACCATTGGTGACGTGATCGCTCGCTACCAGCGTATGCAAGGCAAGAATGTCCTGCAGCCAATGGGCTGGGACGCATTCGGCATGCCGGCAGAAAACGCCGCGATGAAAAACAACGTCGCGCCAGCCAAGTGGACCTACGAAAACATCGCCTACATGAAGACCCAGCTGAAAAGCCTCGGTCTGGCGATCGACTGGTCCCGCGAAGTCACCACCTGCAAACCAGACTACTACCGTTGGGAACAGTGGCTGTTCACGCGCCTGTTCGAAAAAGGCGTGATCTACCGCAAGAACGGCACCGTGAACTGGGACCCGGTTGACCAGACCGTTCTGGCCAACGAACAAGTCATCGATGGCCGCGGCTGGCGTTCGGGCGCAATCATCGAGAAGCGCGAAATTCCGATGTACTACTTCAAGATCACCGCTTATGCGGATGAGCTGCTGGAGAGTCTCGACGAGCTGCCGGGCTGGCCCGAGCAGGTCAAAACCATGCAACGTAACTGGATTGGCAAATCCCGTGGCATGGAAGTTCAGTTCCCGTACAACCAGGCTTCCATTGGTGAAGCCGGCGCGCTGAAAGTTTTCACCACCCGTCCGGACACCCTGATGGGCGCGACTTATGTCGCCGTTGCCGCCGAACATCCGCTGGCTACCCTGGCCGCGCAGCACGATCCGCAGCTGCAAGCATTCATCAACGAATGCAAAAGTGGCAGCGTCGCCGAAGCCGACGTTGCCACCCAGGAAAAGAAAGGCCTGCCGACCTCGTTGTTCGTCGAGCACCCACTGACCGGCGAAAAGCTGCCCGTCTGGGTCGCTAACTACGTACTGATGCATTACGGCGACGGCGCTGTAATGGCAGTCCCTGCACACGACGAGCGCGACTTCGAGTTCGCCTCGAAATACGACCTGCCAATCAAGGCCGTAGTCCGCACCGGCGCAGGCGATGAAACACCTGCTCCGTGGCAGGCGGCTTACGGCGAGCACGGCACGCTGATCAACTCCGGCGAGTTCGATGGCCTGGATTTCGCTGGCGCATTCGACGCGATGGAAGCAGCACTGACCAAGAAGAGTCTCGGTCAGTCCCGCACCCAATTCCGTCTGCGCGACTGGGGCATCAGCCGCCAGCGCTACTGGGGCTGCCCGATCCCGATCGTGCATTGCGACACCTGCGGCGACGTGCCTGTTCCAGAAGATCAACTGCCCGTTGTATTGCCTGAAAACGTCGTACCCGATGGCGCTGGTTCGCCATTGGCGCGCATGCCTGAGTTCTACGAGTGCAGTTGCCCGAAATGCGGCGCACCGGCCAAGCGTGAAACCGACACCATGGACACCTTCGTGGAGTCCTCGTGGTATTACGCTCGTTACGCCTCGCCTCACTACGAAGGCGGTCTGGTCGATCCTGCTGCGGCTAACCACTGGCTGCCGGTTGACCAGTACATTGGCGGTATCGAGCACGCCATCCTTCACCTTCTGTATGCGCGCTTTTTCCACAAGCTGATGCGCGACGAAGGCCTGGTGACCTCGAACGAACCGTTCAAGAACCTGCTGACTCAGGGCATGGTCATCGCCGAAACCTACTATCGCCTTGAAGCCAACGGCAGCAAGACCTGGTTCAACCCGGCAGATGTAGAGCTTGAGCGCGACAGTAAAGCCAAGATCGTCGGCGCCAAACTGATCAGCGACGGCCTGCCCGTCGAGATCGGTGGCACCGAGAAAATGGCCAAGTCGAAAAACAATGGCGTCGACCCTCAGTCGATGATCGATCAGTACGGCGCCGATACCTGCCGCCTGTTCATGATGTTCGCCTCGCCACCTGACATGAGCCTGGAATGGTCCGACTCCGGCGTTGAAGGCTCGCATCGCTTCCTGCGTCGCGTCTGGCGCCTGGCGCAGAGCCACGTTACTCAGGGTCTGCCAGCAGCGCTGGACATCGCCTCTCTTGATGACGGCCAGAAAGTCATTCGCCGTGCGATCCACCAGGCGATCAAGCAGGCTAGCCAGGATATTGGTCAGCACCAAAAATTCAACACCGCCATTGCCCAGGTGATGACGCTGATGAACGTGCTGGAAAAAGCCCCGCAGGCCTCCGCTCAGGATCGCGCCCTGATTCAGGAAGGTCTGGAAACAGTTGCCCTGCTGTTGGCACCGATCACACCGCACATCAGCCACGAGCTATGGAACAAATTGGGCCACAGCACGCCTGTTATCGACGCTGGCTGGCCGGTTCTGGATCAAACTGCATTGGTTCAAGACAGCCTGCAACTGGTCATTCAGGTTAACGGCAAGTTGCGCGGTCAGATCGAAATGCCAGCCAGCGCTACCCGCGAAGAAGTCGAAGCGGCTGCCCGTGCCAACGAGAACGTATTGCGCTTCGTCGATGGCCTGACCATCCGCAAAGTCATCGTAGTGCCCGGCAAACTGGTCAATATCGTCGCAAGCTGATGGGATCGAGCGCCCGACGATCGGGCGCTGAACATATTTCCTGGGTTCGCACAGTCGGCCCAAACGGATTCAAGGGGAGCATCAAGATGATCAAACGCAATCTGCTGGTTATGGGCCTCGCCGTACTTTTGAGCGCCTGCGGTTTCCAGCTGCGTGGCACTGGCGAAAACCAGCTGTCCATCAAGGAACTGGATGTCAGCGCACGTGACGCCTACGGCAAAACAGTCGTGCAACTGCGTCAGGTTCTGGAAGGCAGCGGTGTCAAAATCTACCAGGGCGCGCCCTACAAGCTGGTGATTCTCAACGAACAGGAAACCCAACGTGCCGCGAGCTCCGCGGGCGCGGGTCGTTCGGCTGAGTACACGCTGAACACAACGCTTAACTACCAAATCAGAGGCGATCAGAATCGCGAGTTGCTGACCCGTAAAGTCCAGGTCGAAAAGATCTATGTGCATGACGGTAATAACCTGATCGGTTCCGATATGCAGGCTACGCAAGTTCGCAATGAGATGCGCAGCGACGTCATCCAGAATCTGATGGCCCAACTGCAACAACTGACGCCAGCGCAACTGGATGAGCTGCAAGCGAAGGCTGACGCCGTTGCCAAAGCAGAAGCCGATGCACTGGAAGCCGCTCAACGCATTCGCGACGAAACGCCACAACAGTCGCCGATCGAAATCCCGTCTCGTTAAGATGTAGAGGGCCGGTTAACGCTGGCCCTCGATGCCTACCTGTTTGAAATGCATTCCCCCTGTAGGAGCCAACTTGTTCGCGAGACGCCAGGCCTGCGTAATCAAAACTACCGCCTCGCCAACAAGTTGGCTCCTACAGGGACCGTGTTTACTGCTTGATGGCGCTTTGTCAGGGACACCGAGGAATTTCAGATGAAACTCGCCCCCGCCCAACTTGGCAAACACCTGCAAGGTGCTCTCTCGCCCGTTTACATAGTCAGCGGCGACGATCCACTGCTGTGCCAGGAAGCCGCCGACGCGATTCGAGCTGCGGCCCGACAGCAAGGTTTTGACGAACGCCAGGTCTTCAGCGCCGACTCCAGTTTCGACTGGGGCACGCTGCTGCAGGCCGGCGCAAGCATGTCGCTGTTCGCCGAGCGCCGACTGCTTGAGTTGCGCCTTCCCTCCGGAAAACCTGGAGACAAAGGGGCTGCTGCCTTGATGGAGTACTGCGCCCGCCCCGCCGAAGACACGCTGCTGTTGATCAGCTTGCCAAAGCTTGATGGCAGCGCGCAGAAAACCAAATGGGGTAAAGCGCTGGTCGAAGGTGCGCAGACCCAGTTCGTGCAAATCTGGCCGGTAGATGCCGGGCAATTACCCCAATGGATTCGCCAACGCCTGTCTCAATCCGGGTTGGCAGCCACCCAAGATGCCGTCGAGTTGATCGCGGCGCGAGTGGAAGGCAATTTGCTGGCCGCCGCTCAGGAAATCGAAAAGCTCAAACTGATGGCCGAAGAAGGCCAGATTACTGTCGAGACCGTACAGGCAGCCGTAGCTGACAGCGCGCGTTTCGACGTTTTCGGGCTGACCGATGCCATCCTCAACGGCGAGGCTTCTCACGCCTTGCGCATGCTTGAGGGCCTGCGAGGCGAAGGTGTCGAGCCGCCAGTGATTCTCTGGGCTCTCTCTCGAGAGCTGCGAGTACTGGCAAACCTTGCACTGCAATTCAGTCAGGGCATGCCATTGGACAAAGCGTTCAGTTCCGCCCGTCCGCCCATCTGGGACAAGCGCAAGCCGCTCATGAGCAAAGCACTGCAACGCTATTCCGCCAAACGCTGGGCCGAACTGCTGATGGATGCGCAACGCATTGATGCGCAGATCAAAGGCCAGGCAGTTGGCTCGCCTTGGAGTAGTTTGAGCCGGTTGTCACTGCTGATGGCAGGTCAGCGTCTGGCGTTGCCAGCGGAGTAAATCCGCTCCTATCAAACAAAATATAACTATCTGATTTGGAATGCTTTTTACTGTAGGAGCGACCGGGGCGACTCCCACAGGTCAAACGAGTTTCCTGTGGGAGCCGGGCTTGCCCGCGATGAACGATGACGCGATATGTCTGTTGCACAGAGGTGTTTGTATCGCGGGCAAGCCCTGCTCCCACTGGGACTGGATTTGCTGGCAAATAGATAACCCTCCACAGAGATTTGCCAGCGATAGCGCAGATCAATTAGACACTGCCCTGTCTTGGGTCGATGATTCGCGCCGCTTACTTAACAGCCGAGAGAACATCACCATGAAAAAGTCCAAACGGCCCAACAAGGCCAAATCCATCATTGCCCAGCCATTGTTCCGCAGCCGCCAGGAACAACCCGGCAAAGGCAAAGGCAGCTACCGCCGCGAAGCCTTCCAGTCTAAAAGCTGGGAGGCTTCTTACTTTCTGGCTGCCTGAAACATCGCGACTGTTCCCCGAGGTCCTTTCCGGCCTGCAGGCATGATAAGGTCTGCATCTAACGGTAATACCTTGGACCCAAGCATGCCCTCTTGTTTTTTCCGACGTTGGCAAATGCGCCAAATGATCGCTGCCTCCAGCCTTATCCTGTTAGTTGCCTGTGCGGAAAAACCGACAGCAGCCGACGCCACGCCTCTTCCACGCGTTATCACCACGCCGCTCGCCTCACCGGCTCCGGCCATTGCCGTGGATGCCAATCTCGATATTCTGCCCACCATGAGCTTTGCCGACTGGCAGGCTGGTTTCCGCGCGCAGGCACTCAAGGCAGGTATCAGAGCAGACATTTTCGATCGTGCCTTCACAGGCGTGACGCCGGATATGAAGGTGGTGAAGGCTGACCGCAGCCAGCCGGAATTCACTCGGCCAGTGTGGGAATACCTGGACGGTGCGATCTCTGACGCACGCGTTCGTAAAGGGCAAGCGTTGCTCAACCAATATGCTGGCGTCCTGCAAACCATCGAGCAGCGATACGGCGTAGACCGCAATGCGTTGGTTGCTGTGTGGGGCATGGAGAGTAATTTCGGGCAGTTCCAGGGTTCGCAATCGGTGATTCGCTCACTGGCGACGCTTGCTTATGAAGGCCGCCGTCGCAGCTTCGCTCAAGATCAGTTGCTGGCCGCACTGCAAATTCTGCAGCAGGGCGACATAGCCCCTGAACAGATGATCGGTTCCTGGGGCGGTGCCATGGGCCAGACGCAGTTCATCCCGACGACGTACAACACCCATGCAGTGGATTTCGACGGTGACGGTCGCCGGGATATCTGGAACAGCGCTCCGGATGCCCTCGCGTCGACTGCGCACTACTTGCAAAGCTCTGGCTGGCAGACCGGTCAGCCTTGGGGCTATGAAGTCAGACTCGCCAATGGCTTCGACTACGCACTGGCTGACGCCTCGACCCGCAAAAGTCTGGCGGAATGGCAGCAACTGGGCCTGACGCTGCCTAGCGGCAGTGCCCTGCCTGCGACCGCCTTACAGCAACAAGCCGCACTGTTGTTACCCGCTGGCTACAAAGGCCCTGCGTTTCTGGTGATGGATAATTTCCGCGCAATCCTGCGTTACAACAACTCTTCGTCTTACGCATTGGCGATCGGGCTGTTGTCAGGACGATTCCAGGGTGGCGGCCTCGTCGAAGGAAGCTGGCCGCGTGGAGACGTCCCTCTGAGCCGTTCTGAGCGCATGGAACTGCAAAGCCTGCTCTCGGCCAGCGGTTACGACGCAGGCAACCCGGACGGCATTATCGGCGCCAATACGCGCAAAGCCATTCGCAGCGCTCAGCAGGCGTTGGGCTGGCCAGCAGATGGGTATCCGACACAGGAATTGTTGCAAAACCTGCGCAAACCATAGAATCAGGTAAATTTGCGCGGACACTTGTAGGAGCGAACTCATTCGCGAAGAGAGCAGTACATTCAGCACATTTTCATTGGCTGGAGTACCGCTTTCGCGAATGAATTCGCTCCCACGGGAATTTTGTTTTCAGGTCAACATAGAGTCTCCCGCATGAAATTGCGTTCTTCCGTAGGACCGACTTTAGCCGCAGCGCTTAGCAGGCGTTGGGATGGCCAGCAGATGGGTATCCGACGCAGGAATTGTTGCAAAACCTGCGCAAACCATAGAGTCAGGTAAATTTGCGCGGACACTTGTGGGAGCGAATTCATTCGCGAAGAGGGCAGTACATTCGACACATCTTCATTGGCTGGAATACCGCTTTCGCGAATGAATTCGCTCCCACGGGAATCGTGTTTTCAGGCCAACAAGAGTCTCCCGCATGAAATTGCGTTCTTCCGTAGGACCGACTTTAGCCGCAGCGCTTAACAGGCGTTGGGCTGGCCAGCAGATGGGTATCCGACGCAGGAGTTGTTGCAAAACCTGCGCAAACCATAGAATCAGGTAAATTTGCGCGGCCACTTGTGGGAGCGAATTCATTCGCGAAGAGGGCAGTACATTCGACACATCTTCATTGGCTGGAATACCGCTTTCGCGAATGAATTCGCTCCCACGGGAATTGGGTTTTCAGGCCAACATAGAGTCTCCCGCATGAAACTGCGTTCTTCCGTAGGACCGACTTTAGCCGCAGCGCTTAGCAGGCGTTGGGATGGCCAGCAGATGGGTATCCGACGCAGGAATTGTTGCAAAACCTGCGCAAACCATAGAATCAGGTAAATTTGCGCGGCCACTTGTGGGAGCGAATTCATTCGCGAAGAGGGCAGTACATTCGACACATCTTCATTGGCTGGAATACCGCTTTCGCGAATGAATTCGCTCCCACGGGAATTGGGTTTGCAAGCCAACATAGAATCTTTAAGAGTCTGAACATTCGCAAACAAAAACGGGCCGGATAGTGATATCCGGCCCGTTTTGTTTGCAGCTCAACAGTTCAACGCTTGACGCGTCAGACCATCGCCTTGACGGCAATCTTGGCCTGCTCGTCGGCGTGATACGAAGAGCGCACCAGCGGGCCAGACGCCACGTTTTTGAAGCCCATCTTGTAACCTTCCTCCGCAAACCAGGCGAAGGTGTCCGGATGCACGAAGCGCTGCACCGGCAAGTGGCTGCGGGAAGGTTGCAGGTATTGACCCAAGGTCAGCATGTCGATGTCGTGCTCGCGCATGCGCTGCATGACTTCGATGACTTCTTCGTCGGTTTCGCCCAGGCCCAGCATCAAGCCGGATTTGGTCGGCACGTGCGGGACCATTTGCTTGAAGCGTTGCAGCAGGGTCAGCGACCACTGGTAATCCGACCCCGGACGCGCAGCCTTGTAGAGACGCGGCACGGTTTCCAGGTTGTGGTTGAACACATCTGGCGGCTCGGCTGCGGTGATTTCCAGCGCAACGTCCATGCGGCCACGATAGTCCGGAACCAGCGTTTCGAGCTGCACGTTTGGCGACAGCTTGCGGATCTCGCGGATGCAGTCGGCGAAGTGCTGGGCACCGCCGTCACGCAAATCGTCGCGGTCAACCGACGTGATCACCACGTACTTGAGGCGCAGGTCTGCGATAGCGACCGCCAGGTTAACCGGCTCATCGACATCCAGCGCCTTCGGACGACCATGGCCCACATCGCAGAACGGGCAGCGACGGGTGCAGATATCACCCATGATCATGAAGGTCGCAGTGCCGCCGGAGAAGCACTCGCCCAGGTTCGGGCAAGAAGCCTCTTCGCAAACGCTGTGCAGTTTGTGCTTGCGCAGCAGTTGCTTGACGCGATCAACCTCAGGGGAAACCGGAATACGAACGCGGATCCAGTCAGGCTTTTTCGGCAGATCGACAGTTGGAATGATCTTCACCGGGATACGCGCAACTTTTTCCGCGCCACGCAGCTTAACGCCAGCCTCAACTTTAGGGCGAGGTGCACGCTCGGAAACGTCGACGGTTGGGATCAAGGTTTGCACGGCAGTTTCAGTCGCAGTAGTCATAATCAGTCGATTCCGCCCGTTAGGGTCGTCTGCTCAGCATAGTCGAGGTGTTTGACGAGCTGCGTACGCAGCCGGGCACTTACCTCGGCAAATTCAATCGGGCCCGCATGATCGCACAGCTGGGTCATTGCCAGCCCTGCGTATCCACAGGGATTAATCCGTCGAAAGGGCTCAAGGTCCATGTCGACGTTCAGCGCCAGACCATGGAATGAGCAACCGTGGCGAATTCGCAGCCCCAGGGACGCGATCTTCGCTCCATCGACATAAACACCCGGTGCGTCAGCCTTGGCTGCGGCCGTTACACCGTAACTGGCCAGCAAATCGATCAGGCTGTTCTCGATCCGGGTTACCAGATCACGTACACCGAAACCAAGGCGCCTGACATCGAGCATCAGGTAGACCACCAATTGGCCGGGGCCATGATAGGTCACTTGGCCGCCACGATCGACCTGTACCACCGGAATATTACCCGGTAATAGCAAATGTTCGGGTTTGCCGGACTGCCCCTGAGTGAAAACCGGTGCGTGCTGCACCAGCCAGATCTCGTCCTGAGTGTCTTTACCGCGCTGGTCGGTAAAGCGCTGCATCGCATGCCAGGCCAGTTCGTAATCGATCTGGCCGAGCTCTCGAACGCCCAGCATTGCGCCCATCAAAGCACCATGTGCACGCGACCCGTAGCGCGCAGTGCGCTATTGATGTCACGCAGTTGGTCTTCGCCGGTTGCAACGATGTGCAACTGGATAGTCGTGTACTTGCCGTTGCTGCTTTGGCGTTCGGCGAGCGTGGATATCTCGATCTTGGCGTATTTGGCCAGAATCTCGATCACGCTGTCTTTGAAACCCACACCTGTGTCACCGATCACTTTGATCGGATAGTCATCGCAGGGGAATTCGATTTTGTGCGACTTGACGTCGGAATCTGTCATGGCAGTAAAGGTCTCACAAGCCGTGAAGACGGAAACGCGCCCAATCAGGGTATGAGTGGGCGCGTCGTGGTCAGCGTTGTACTGGAATCAGTTGAACAAGCCGAAGAAGAACAGGCGAATGCTATCCCACACGCGGCGGAAGATGCCACCTTCCTCGACAGCGTCGAGGGCGATCAGGTTAGCGGTATGGACGACTTTGTCTTCCATTTTCACTTCAACCTTGCCGATCACGTCGCCCTTGGCGATTGGCGCAACCAGCTGCGGGTTCATGGTCATGCTGGCGGTCAGCTTCTTCATCTCGCCTTTTGGCATGGTCATGCTCAGGTCTTCAGCCAGGCCAGCCTTGATTTGACGCTCGGTGCCTTTCCAGACGGTTGCCTGAGCCAGCTCAGTGCCCTTCTGGTAGAAGTTCTGGGTTTCGAAGAAACGGAAGCCGTAAGTCAGCAACTTCTGGGTTTCAGCCGCACGGGCCTGCTCGCTGCTGGTGCCAAACACCACAGCGATCAAACGCATGCCATCACGAACGGCAGAAGACACCATGCAATAGCCCGCTTCATCGGTGTGGCCGGTTTTCAGACCATCAACGGTCTTGTCGCGCCAGAGCAGCAGGTTGCGGTTAGGTTGCTTGATGTTGTTCCAGAAGAACTCTTTCTGCGAGTAGATCGCATAGTGAGCCGGATCTTCATGAATGATCGCGCGAGCCAGAATCGCCATGTCGTGGGCCGACGAATAGTGCTCCGGGTTCGGCAGGCCTGTCGGGTTCATGAAGTGACTGTTGGTCATGCCCAGATCAGCAGCAGTCTTGTTCATCATGTCGGCGAATGCGTCTTCGCTACCGGCGATGTGCTCGGAGAGCGCTACGCTGGCGTCGTTGCCGGACTGAATGATGATCCCGTGCAGCAGATCGCTGACGGTGACCTGGCTGCCCACTTTGATGAACATCCGCGAACCGCCGGTACGCCAGGCGTTCTCGCTGACGGTCACCGGATCATTCTCGCCGATCTGCCCACGACGAATTTCCAGCGTCGCGATATAGGCAGTCATCAGTTTGGTCAGGCTGGCAGGCGCCAAACGCTGGTCGCCGTTGTTCTCGACCAGAACGTTACCGCTGCTCGCGTCCATCAGCACATAGGCTTTGGCAGCCAGTTGCGGAGCGGAAGGCGTCATCTGTTCAGCGGCCCAGGCAGCCGGAGTGATGATCAGCGGTACAAGCAGGCACAAGCGTTTTGCAAAGGTGGTGATGTTCATCCGTCTCTCGAAATTGCTAATGGGCAAACATGCCCTCACGGGCAAAGCTTAACGGGCCGATGCAAGCGGTACCGCTCACAACGACCGGCGGTGCCAGGCTCTAATCCTGGCCCATGAACCGCCTGCTTGACAGACAGACTCATGGACAATTGCCTGCGCGGCTTGCTCTGGTGGCAATCGTTCGGCAGGCAATTGTAAAACCGATGCGTCCCGAATATCTCTGCGGGACGTAAACAGCTCTTAATCCAGTGTCACGACGCTAGGCTGGCCCAGATTGGCTGACCTTACGCTGTTTTGCATTTGCTGGGCTTCACCCTGAGTGCCGATCGGCCCCATTCGAACTCGATAGAGTGTCTGTTGATTGCGGGCTATCGAACTCACGAACACCGGAGCCCGAACCATTCCGCTCAATTTCGACCTCAGGAGCTCCGCAGCGTCCGGGTTGGCGAACGCGCCCACCTGGAGATACAGCCCAGAGGCTGGTGCGGAAGCGTTTTTTTTTGCGTCAAACGGCACCGCAGGCGCAGCGTGCTGTTGCGGCGGTGGCGTGTACTGCTCGATGGTCCCGGCGGATGCGATCAATGCCGGGGCTGCAGCTTGCGGAATGGCTTGCGGCTGGCTAGGCAACAGCGGCGCAGGACGCCCATTCTGAGCCAGCCATACCTGTGGATCGATACCCTCGACCTTCACACGCGCCGTACCGGTCTCGGCATAGCCGAGCTTCTTGGCGGCAGCGTAGGACAAATCGATGATGCGATCCGAATAGAACGGCCCGCGGTCATTGACCCGCAGGATCACCGTGCGGTTGTTGTCCAGATTCGTCACTTTGACATAGCTGGGCAGCGGCAGCGTCTTGTGCGCCGCGCTCATGCCATACAGGTCATAAACCTCGCCGTTGGCGGTGTTCTGCCCGTGGAACTTGGTGCCATACCAGGACGCAGTGCCCGACGCGACATAGTTACGCGAATCCTGGATCGGGAAATAGGTTTTGCCCAGCACGGTGTATGGGTTCGCCTTGTACGGCCCGGTGTGCAGGCTCGGCGTAGCATCCGGAATACGCGAGATATCCACGTCCCACCAAGGCGCGCCATCTTTATGCGCACGGTTGATGTCCAGGCCCGGTGGCGAAGAAATACCGGCGGTGCCCTTCTGCACAGGACGGCTTGGGGACGAACAGCTGACCACCAGCAATGACAGCGAAGCCAACGCCATCAACTTCAACGATGTAACCATCGGCAATGCCCGCATTACTTGACGCCCCGAGCTTGAACCAACAATTCAGACAGCTGATGAACACTCATGGCGTACATCACACTGCGGTTATAGCGAGTGATTGCATAAAAATTCTTCAAACCCATCCAGTATTCAGGTCCGTTTTCGCCTTCCAGCTTGAATGCGGTCACTGGCAAGTCGTCGCGCAGCGCATCATGACTCGACCAACCCAAGGCTCGCAACTCCCCGACGGTCTTTACCGGATCAATGCCCGGTGTGAGGCCTTCATCGACACGCTCACCGCGTACGCTCGCCAGGCTGACAACTGGCTCGCCAGCTACCCAGCCATGCTGCTTGAAGTAACTGGCCACACTGCCAATGGCATCATCCGGATCGGTCCAGATATTAATGTGTCCGTCGCCGTCGAAATCCACGGCATAGGCGCGGAAGCTGCTCGGCATGAACTGCGGCAGCCCCATCGCACCAGCATAAGAGCCCTTGAGCGTCAGCGGATCAACCTGCTCTTCCCGTGCCAGCAACAAGAACTCGCGCAGTTCCTTGCGGAAGAAGTCAGCACGCGGCGGGTAGTCGAAGCCCAGCGTAGACAGTGCATCGATCACTCGATAGTTGCCGGTATTACGCCCGAAAAAGGTTTCGACACCGATGATCGATACGATGACCTGAGCCGGAACGCCATACTCCTGTTCCGCGCGTGTGAGCGCAGCTTCGTGCTGACGCCAGAAGTCCACACCTCGCGCAATTCGCGCGTCAGTGATAAACATCGGGCGGTAGTCTTTCCATTGCTTGACCCGCTCGGCCGGGCGGGAAATCGCGTCAAGAATCGCCTGTTTGCGTTCTACTTCGCGAAATACTTCGATCAGTTGTTCGCCAGCGAAACCATAGTCCCGAGTCATCTGGCCGACAAATTCGGCGACTTGCGGCGAACCTTCGTAATCGCCAGCGAATGCTTCCTGAACAGATCCAAGGATGCCAACCAGGCCGACCACCGGAGCATATCGAGCCCAGCTACGCACTACTTGCATTGAATTCTTCACCTTAATCAAACCTGAGCGATCCATTTACGGTGTGTATGGATCGACATCAAAACTCCAAAGGCTGACAGCAGCGTCACGAGCGAAGTTCCTCCATAGCTAATGAAGGGTAACGGCACGCCCACTACCGGCAACAGGCCACTGACCATACCGATGTTGACGAAAACGTAAACAAAAAATGTCATTGTCAGCGCACCCGCCAGCAATTTGCCGAACAATGTCTGGGCCTGAGCGGTAATCACCAGCCCGCGCCCGATGAGCAGCATGTAGATCAGCAACAGAGCACAAATCCCCACCAGCCCGAACTCCTCGCCCAGTACAGCGATGATGAAGTCGGTGTGGCTTTCCGGCAGAAAGTCCAGGTGCGACTGGGTTCCGAGCAGCCAGCCTTTGCCGAATACGCCGCCGGATCCGATGGCCGCTTTTGACTGAATGATGTTCCAGCCAGTACCCAGCGGATCACTTTCAGGGTCAAGAAAGGTCAGCACCCGCTGCTTCTGGTAGTCGTGCATGATGAAAAACCACATGGCGACGGATACCGGCACCGCAGCGGCGATCACGCTGATAATCCATCGCCAGCGCAGACCGGCCATGAACATCACGAACGCACCCGAGGCGAGAATCAGCAGCGAAGTACCGAGGTCTGGCTGGCGAACGATCAAGGCAAACGGAACGCCGATCAGCGCCAGACTCACCCCAACATGCTTGAGCTGCGGCGGCAGGGTTCGCTTGGACAGATACCAGGCGATGGTCGCCGGCATGATGATCTTGAGGAACTCGGACGGCTGAAAGCGGATGACTCCTGGGATATTGATCCAGCGCGTGGCCCCCATGGCGTTGTGGCCCATGACATCCACCACCACCAGTAATAACACGCCGATCACATACAGCACGGGGACCCATCGAGCCATGAAGCGCGGCTCCAGCTGGGCAATGATCACCATTGCCACCAGGCCTATACCGAACGAACTCGCCTGCTTGATCAGCAAGTCCCAGTTCTTACCGCTGGCCGAATACAGGACGAACAGGCTGCCCGCCGCCAGGGTCAACAAAAGCACCAGCAAAGGACCATCGATATGAATGCGCTGCAAGAAGGTCGCGCGGCGACGCATCACGTCTTCGCTGGACAAAATGCGGTCGAAATTACTCTTCACTGGCACTGGCCGCGGCCTCCACGGCTTGAGCGCCGCCATATTCAGGTTTGAGTGTTCCGTCAGGTTTGAGCAGCCAGGCATCCATGACCTGACGAACCACAGGCGCCGCGACACCTGAGCCGGACTCGCCATTTTCGACCATGACCGAAACCACAATCTTTGGATCATTGGCCGGAGCAAAGCCTACGAACAGCGCGTGGTCGAGGTGACGTTCCTGAACCTTGGAGCGGTCGTACTTCTCGCCCTGCTTGATTGCCACCACCTGCGCGGTGCCGCTTTTGCCAGCGATCAGGTATTGAGCACCAATGGCGGCTTTGCGCGCTGTACCCCGGGCGCCGTGCATAACCTGCTGCATGCCGTGGTTGACCTTGTCCCAGTCAGAGGGGTTACGCAACACGATATTGGGCATCGGATTTTCATCAACAGGCTTCTCACCCTCGATGCTCTTGGCCAGATGTGGCCGGTTCCACACGCCTCTGTTGGCAACCAGCGCGGTGGCCTGGGCCAGCTGCAACGGCGTGGCCTGCATGTAGCCCTGACCGATCCCGAGAATCAGTGTTTCCCCCGGGAACCAGGCCTGACGACGAGTCGCACGCTTCCAGTCGCGGGATGGCATCAGGCCGGGAGACTCTTCAAACATATCCAGCGACACTTTTTGCCCAATGCCGAACTTGTTCATGTACGCGGAGAGCCGGTCAATGCCCAGCTTGTGGGCCAGATCGTAGAAATAGGTATCGTTGGAACGCATGATCGCGGTATCCAGATCCACATAGCCATCGCCGGTGCGGTTCCAGTTACGGTATTTGTGATCGTAATTGGGCAATTGGTAATAGCCCGGGTCGAACACCCGACTTGACGCTGTCACAACACCCGAATCCAGACCGGCAATGGCCACAGCGGGCTTGATGGTCGAACCGGGCGGGTATAAGCCGCGCAGAATTCGGTTGAACAGCGGCCGATCGATGGAATCACGCAACTCGGCATAAGCCTTGAAACTGATGCCGGTAACAAACGGGTTCGGGTCGAAGCTCGGCGCGCTGACCATCGCCAGCACCTCGCCGTTTCTCGGGTCCATGGCCACAACTGCGCCACGACGCCCTGCCAGTGCTGCTTCGGCGGCTTCTTGAAGCTTGATATCCAGGCTGAGGACGATGTCCTTGCCGGGCACCGGATCAGTCCGTTTGAGCACTCGCAAGACACGACCACGGGCGTTGGTTTCGACTTCCTCGTAACCCACTTGACCGTGCAACTGATCTTCGTAGAAACGCTCGATCCCGGTTTTGCCAATGTGGTGAGTACCGCTGTAGTTGACCGGATCGAGGTTTTTCAGCTCTTTCTCGTTGATCCGCCCCATGTAACCCACAGAGTGTGCAAAGTGCGGACCCTGAGGGTAATGCCGAACGAGCTGCGCAACGACTTCCACACCAGGCAACCTGAACTGGTTAACCGCCACGCGGGCGATTTGCTCTTCAGTCAGCTCAAAAAGGATGGGCACCGGCTCAAATGGCCGCCGCCCCTGCTTCATGCGCTTTTCAAAGATCAGCCGGTCGTCCGGTGTCAGTTCCAGCACCTCGACGATGGTGTCCAGCACCTGCGCCCAGTCGCCAGAACGCTCGCGGGTCATGCTCAAACTGAAACTGGGCCGGTTGTCAGCGATCACCACACCATTGCGGTCGAAGATCAACCCACGGCTCGGTGGAATCGGCTGCACATGGACCCGATTGTTTTCCGACAGGGTCGAATGATAGTCGTACTGAATGACCTGCAGGAAATACAGCCGGGCAATCAACACACACACCAGCGCCACCACGGCCACAGCCCCGACCACGACGCGACCACGCACAAGGCGTGCGTCTTTCTCGTGGTCTTTTAGGCGAATCGGCTGAGACATGAGGGCGCGATGCTATTTGTGATAGGGGTGCCCGGACAGAACTGTCCAGGCGCGATAGATCTGTTCGCCAATGAGGATGCGCACCAAAGGGTGCGGCAACGTCAAAGGTGACAATGACCAGCGTTGCTCGCTGCGCGCACAGACTTCCGGGGCCAGCCCTTCCGGACCGCCCACCATAAGATTCACAGTGCGTGAATCAAGGCGCCAGCGGTCCAGCTCAACCGAGAGTTGTTCGGTGCTCCATGGCTTGCCGTGCACTTCCAGGGTCACGATCCGCTCGCCCGGCTGCACTTTTGCCAGCATGGCCTCGCCTTCCTGACGGATCAGGCGGGCCACATCGGCATTCTTGCCACGGGTATTGAGCGGAATTTCCACGAGGTCGAGCGCCAGTTCGGATGGCAGACGTTTGGCATATTCATGCCAGCCTTCTTCCACCCACTTGGGCATGCGCGAACCAACGGCAATCAAACGCAGACGCACAATAAAGCCTTATTCGACTTCGTTGCCTGGGGTGTGGTGCGCAGCGCTCGCAGCACGGCTCTGCTCAGCACCCTGCCAGAGGCGTTCCAGGTCATAGAACTGACGAGCCGCGGCAGTCATCATGTGCACGATAACGTCGCCCAGATCGAGCAGTACCCAATCGCTTTCGCCCTTGCCTTCTTCGCCCAATGGCTGTGCGCCGCGGGCTTTGACGTTTTCGCGAACCTTGTCGAGCATCGCGTTGATCTGACGGTTCGAGGTACCGGTGGCGATAACCATGTAGTCAGTCAGACTGTGCTTGTCTTTCACGTCGATGACCAGGATGTCCTGGGCTTTGACGTCTTCCAGAGCGGCCTTGGTCAGTTCAACCAGCTCTTCGCCGGAAATGTTGTGTTTTTGCTTGGTCATATAAAACTCATTCAGTTCAATTGGGAGCACGGTACAGCCCGTGCTCCTCGATGTAGGCCAGTACGGCGTCTGGCACCAGAAAACGTACCGACTTACCGCTGGCCAGCAGTTGGCGGATCTGGGTGGCAGACACCGATAAAGGCGTCTGCCAGACGAATGTAATGTGCCCGCCGGGCCCCTTAAGGGCCTTCGGATCGCTGACCGCGCGGGCCGCCAGCAGATTGCGCATGGCATCCGGCGACTCGCTGTCGGCGTCCGGGCGCTGGAGCACCACTATATGGCAGTGCTCCAGCAACTCCTCCCAACGATGCCAGGTGGGTAGCCCGCAAAAAGCATCCCAGCCCAGCAACAGGAACAACTGGTCCTCTGCGGCCAGTTCGGCGCGCATCGATACCAGGGTGTCGATGGTGTACGACGGTTTGTCCCGATTCAGTTCACGGTCATCCACCGTCAAGGGCGTCACGCCGGCCACTGCGCAAACGACCATCGCGAGACGGTCGTTTGCGCTGACACTCGGCATTTCGCGATGAGGTGGCCTGGCGCTGGGCGTCAGGCGCAACTCATCGAGTTCAAGCAACGCGGCAACCTCAAGGGCTCCGCGCAAGTGACCGATGTGAACCGGGTCGAACGTGCCGCCCAGCATACCGATACGTTTGGGCAAGACCTCAACGGCCTCGACTACAGCATCCGCGGGAATTGGCGCGTGCTGCACAGGTGCGCTCAAGTCAGGCTGGCTCCTGTCCGCGCAACTGGCCGTCGCCGATCACGATGTACTTTTCGCACGTCAGCCCTTCCAGACCGACCGGACCACGGGCGTGCAGCTTATCAGTAGAAATGCCGATCTCCGCACCCAATCCGTATTCAAAGCCATCGGCAAAGCTGGTAGGTGCATTGACCATTACGGAGCTGGAGTCGACTTCAGCCATGAAACGGCGAACCTGCCCCTGATGGTCTGAAACAATGGCATCGCTGTGATGCGAGCCATAGTGGTTGATGTGTTCGATGGCCTGATCCAGCCCGGTCACGATACGAATCGACAGAATCGCAGCCAGATACTCGGTATTCCAGTCTTCTTCGGTGGCCGGGATCGCTTCGATCAGATCGCGGGTGCGCTCGCAGCCACGCAGCTCAACGCCTTTTTCGCGGAACTGGGCAGCCATCTGAGGCAGAAATTCGGCGGCGATGGTCTGATCGACCAGCAGCGTTTCCATAGCACCACAAATGCCATAACGGTAAGTCTTGGCGTTGAAGGCAATTCGCTGAGCCTTGGGCAGGTCAGCGTGGGCGCTGACATAGACATGACAGATACCGTCCAGGTGTTTGATGACCGGGACACGCGCATCACGGCTGACACGCTCGATCAAACCCTTGCCGCCACGAGGAACGATCACATCCACGTACTCGGGCATGGTGATCAGCGCACCGACGGCGGCGCGGTCAGTGGTTTCCACCACTTGCACCACAGCAGCAGGCAGCCCGGCTTCAGCGAGACCGCGCTGTACACAGGAAGCAATCGCCCGGTTGGAGTTAATCGCTTCGGAGCCGCCACGCAAAATAGTGGCGTTACCCGACTTCAGGCACAGACTGGCAGCATCGATGGTCACGTTCGGACGCGACTCGTAAATGATACCGACCACGCCCAGGGGCACACGCATCTTGCCGACCTGAATACCAGACGGCCGAAAACTCATGTCGCGGATCGCGCCAACCGGGTCGGGTAAATTCGCTACCTGACGCAACCCGACGATCATGCTGTCGATACGTGCGGGGGTCAGGGCCAGACGTTCAAGCATGGCAGGCTCCAGACCATTGGCGCGACCTGCGGCCAGGTCCAGATCATTGGCTGCGGACAACTCGTCGCGGGCTTCGTCCAGAGCGGCGGCGGTGGCAAGCAGGGCGCGGTTTTTCTGCGCGGTGCTGGCACGGCCGATCACTCGCGAAGCTTCGCGGGCGGCGCGACCCAGGCGGGTCATGTAGTCAAGAACGGACTCAGTCATGGTCTCAGAGGTCTTGGCAGAGAAGAAAGCGGCCGATTATAGCTGTCGGGCGCCGCTAACGACAGCGGTGACAGGCGGATGGTCGATAACGGGGCGAAATAGGGCGCAGGTTTTATCTTCAGGAGATCGCTCTGTGCTACTGACACACCCCTGCCGCGCAACAACCAGGTGAATTGTAGGAGCTGCCGAAGGCTGCGACCGTGGTGTGTCAGGGTAAATGCTTCGCAGCCTTCGGCAGCTCCTACAAATGCAGGCACATAATTTGAACTGTCACATTCAGCTGCAATTAAGCCGCGCATTGATATGATCAGCGCCCGCCCCTTTTGTGTACCCCGCTATGCCAATCCCCTTGCCCGACAGTTTCTTCAACCGCGACGCCCAGGTTCTGGCGCAGGCGCTGCTGGGTAAAGTGATCAGACACAAGGTGGGCGATCTTTGGCTCGCCGCACGCATTATCGAAACCGAAGCCTACTATTTCGCCGAAAAAGGCAGCCACGCATCCCTCGGATATACCGAAAAACGCAGAGCACTGTTTCTCGATGGCGGGCACATATATATGTACTACGCACGCGGCGGGGATTCGCTTAACTTCAGCGCCGAAGGGCCGGGCAACGCGGTATTGATCAAATCAGCCCATCCATGGGTCGATGCCGTATCAGATGCCAACAGTCTGGCCAGAATGCAGTTGAACAACCCCGATGCCAGCGGCGCGCTGCGTGCGCCCGAGCGTCTGTGTGCAGGCCAGACACTGCTGTGCAAAGCGCTGGGCCTTAAAGTGCCGATGTGGGACGCGAAACGTTTCGATGCAAATTTATTGCTCGTGGAAGATGTGGGCCAAACGCCACCCCGTATCATCCAGACCACGCGGCTGGGCATACCTCTGGGCCGTGATGAACACCTGATGTACCGCTTCGTGGACCCTGAATACGCTCGCTTCTGCACACGGAACCCGCTGCGACGCGGTCAGGTCGAAGGGCGCGACTACTTTTATCTCGATCAAGGAAATTAACCATGGGCCAATGGCTCGACAGCATCACCGGCTGGCTGGCGGTCAATCCCTCGTGGCTGAGCGTGGCTATCTTTTTGATCGCGTTCGTTGAATGCGTAGCGATTGTCGGGATTATCGTGCCGGGAACGGTCGTACTGTTTGCTGTTGCAGCGTTGGCCGGCAGCGGAATTCTGCCGCTGGGTGAGGTCCTGCTGCTGGGTTTTCTCGGCGGCCTTTTGGGTGATGCTGTTTCCTACTTCATTGGTCGTAAATACCATCAGAGCATTCGACGCCTTCCGGGCCTTCGTACCCATCCGGAGTGGATCGGCGGCGCAGAAACCTATTTCCAGCGTTACGGCATCGCCAGCCTGCTGGTCGGGCGCTTCATTGGGCCACTGCGGCCGATGCTGCCCATGGTGGCAGGCATGTTCGACATGCCGTTCCCGCGCTTCGCCGCCGTCAGCGTCATCGCTGCGGTGGGCTGGTCGATTGCTTATCTGCTACCGGGCTGGGCTGCAGGTGCTGCTGTTCGCTTGCCATTGCCGGAAGGTTTCTGGCCTCAGGCGGCCGTAGTCGGCGGTGGACTGGCGATACTGATCGGCGTCGCCATCCAGACCAGCCTGCGCTCCAAAAAGTACGCCACTGAAATCATCGCGGCGACCAGCGCAGTTCTACTTGCCGCCATATTCTTCGGCTGGCCGCACCTGACGCAGCTTGATAACGGCATCATGACGCTGATCCAGGAACACCGCAGCACGGTGGTCGATCAGTTCGTTATTGTGGTCACCGGCCTTGGGGATTTCCGTACCCAGTTCTTCGCCGCAGCCTTGTTGCTGGTGATATTGCTGATCACCCGACAATGGCGGCATGCGCTGTTTGCCTGCATCACCACTCTGGGTACAGCCTGCGCTAATGGCGGGATGAAATGGGTGTTCGCACGCCAGCGTCCGGAAGTGCTGCTTGAGCCGTTGACGACTTACAGCATGCCGAGTGGACACAGCTCTGCCGCATTTGCATTTTTCATGACCCTGGCAGTACTGGCTGGTCGCGGCCAGCCGGTGCGGCTGCGCCTGACATGGCTGATGCTCGGCGGATTACCGGCGATCTCGATTGCCATGTCACGGGTTTACCTCGGCGTGCATTGGCCAACCGACGTACTGGCCGGAATGCTGCTGGCATTCACGCTGTGCGCTATCAGCCTGAGCGTGGTGCAACGTCGTTCGTCGCTGACAGCCTTGCCGGTGCGTATCTGGTGGCTGATATTGCCTTCGCTGGCCGTGCTGTTCACCGGCTTCGCGTTGCACTCACTACCGCATGCGGTGCTGCGTTATCAGTACTAGCCCTGAAAAAGCATCCTATGCTGGCCTGGCAGATCAAATCCCCTGTGGGAGCGAATTTATTCGCGAAGGGGCCGGTACATCCGCAGCCTTTGTATCGACTGAAACATCGCCTTCCCGAATGGATTCGGTCCCACAGGTCCATCATGACCCAATATCCACGGCCAACCTGTGGGGGCTGTTACAGATCCAATGTTGTTTCAAGCCTGAAGATCGCCTTGCATTTCGTCGAGCAGATCCTGAATGGCGTCCAGACGATCTTCAGGGTCGTCGATTTCCAGCAGCTCGATCTTGTCCTCTTCGGTGAACGGCAGCAGATAGGCCAACTGATTGGCCAGCGACCACTGACCATTGGCCTTGAGCCCCATATTCAGGGCCTCCACCATCGGGTGCTCAGCCAGGGCTGCCAGCAGCGCCACCAGATCTGCGTCTTCCTCCTGAAGCGGGCGCTCCTGAGGCTCATCCAGCCATTGCACCTGAGCGATCAGTAACTGATCGCGCTGGGTTTCGGTGCTCAACACCCGAAACCGCCGTCCGCCTTCGACACGAATCCCCAGCAGACCGTTGTCCTGTGTCTGAAAGTCACGCACCAGTGCTTCACAGCCAATCAGGGAGTATTCGCTGGGAGCATCGCCGACCTCACTGCCCTGGGTGATGCACACCACGCCAAAACCTTCTCCCTGCTTCATGCAGCGCCCGATCATGTCCAGGTAGCGCGCCTCGAACAATTGCAGATCGAGAATGCACCCCGGAAACAGCACAGCGTTAAGTGGAAACAGCGGCAATGTCATACATGCACCTTTAAACGACCAGAGACACCGCCAACGGCAGGAACAACGCCGTGGCGACTCCCATCAGACTCATCCCGAGCGCAGCGAACGCGCCGCACTCCTCGCCTTCCTGCAACGCGATTGAAGTCCCGACAGCATGCGCCGTCAGGCCCAGCGCCATACCCCGCGCAGCAGGATTATCGACCCGCGCCAGCGTCAGCAAGCCGGGCCCGAATATAGCGCCAAGCACGCCGGTGATCAGAACGAACACTGCGGCCAGTGCTGCAACTCCGCCGATCTGCTCAGCCACCAGCATGGCGATCGGTGACGTCACTGATTTCGGCGCCATGGTCATCAAAATCATGTGATCGGCACCGAACCACACACCCAGCAGCAAACACAGCCCGGTGGCGAACACGCCGCCCACTACCAGCGTAGTTAAGGTCGGCCACAACAACTGACGAATTCGACGCAAATTCAAATAAAGGGGCACGGCCAGCGCAACGGTCGCCGGGCCCAGCAGGACGCTGAGGATTTCCGTGCTCTTGCGGTACTCCACATAGCTCACGCCACAGGCGGTCAGCACACCAATCAGCACCAGCATGGAGATCAACACCGGTTGCAGGAACACCAGGCGAGTCTTCTCATAAGCGGCCAGCGCCAGTTGATAAGCGCCCAGAGTAATCGCTATACCAAATAGCGGATGATGAATCACCGACATCCCGGCGCCATACCAATCAAGCGTCATGATGCCTCCCGGCACGCGCCTGACGTTCGATCAGTTTCTGCATCAGCCATCCGGCAAAAGTCAGGGCAATCAGCAGCGACAGCACCAGCGCGCCGACAATCGCCCAGAAGTCTTCGGCAATTGCCGCCGCATAGACCATCACACCCACCGCAGGCGGCACCAGCAAAAGCGGCAAGTAACGCAGCAGACTGCTGGCAGCCTGACTAATGGGCTCACTGACTTCGCCGCGCACCATGAGGAATGCCAGCAGCAGCACCAGACCAATGATTGGCCCCGGCAAAATGGACAAGAACAAATGATTCAGCGCGGTGCCAAGTAATTGAAACAGCACCAGCCAGGTCAGGCCCCTTAGCAACATAGAAAGCTCCAGCAGATTCGCGGGCCATTATAAGCACCTTGTAGAGCTATGGATGGGCATTCGCGACATTAGGCTTCCTTGACCAATCCCACTCTCTCTGCTGATCTTGGTGTCGCAAGCGCAGGCAAAATCCTACGCAATAACACGCAAAAAGCGACAACAACATCAGCCAGAACAAGGAGAGTGGACATGCCTTTCGTACCTGTTGCAGAGCTCAAGGACTACATTGGCAAGGAGTTGGGACATTCCGAATGGCTGACCATCGACCAGGAACGCATTAATTTATTCGCTGAAGCCACGGGCGATTACCAGTTCATTCACGTCGATCCGGTCAAAGCTGCGCAGACGCCATTTGGCGGGACCATCGCCCACGGCTTCCTGTCGTTATCGTTGATTCCCAAGTTGATGGAAAACCTGCTGGTGCTGCCTGACGGTTTGAAAATGGTGGTCAACTATGGGCTGGACAGCGTTCGCTTCATTCAGCCAGTCAAAGTCGATTCACGCGTTCGTCTAAAAGTCGCGCTGACTGAAGTCACCGAGAAAAAACCCGGTCAATGGCTGCTCAAAGCCACGGCCACACTGGAAATCGACGGGCAGGAAAAGCCCGCATTCATCGCCGATCCTTTGTCGTTGTGCTTCGTGTAAAACGGCCTAAACACGAAACAGTCGTTACAGACTGTTTCGTCACTAATACTCGCTGCGGCATACTCCCTGCGGCTGTGCACATAACGCCACCTGATCGTCACTTGCACGCCTGAAATCATCTTGCTCAGGATTGACCATGCGCGCGCTTGTTCCTTTGGCTCTGACTTTTCTTCTCGCTGCTTGCGGAGAAGGCGAACCGCTGTCCCCTCCTGACGCGCGCCTGCCAGACGGTGGACGCTATCGCGGTGACGTGGTCAATGGCCTGCTGCAGGGCCAGGGCCGCATCGACTACCCCAACGGTAGTTGGTACAAGGGAGAATTTCACGACGGACTGTGGCAGGGCCACGGCGAATGGCACGCGAGTAATGGCGACACCTATAAAGGTGGCTTCGCCAACGGTCTGTTCGACGGTGAAGGCACACTGATTACTCACGGTGGTGTCTACGTCGGAGGTTTCAAACAAGGACGCCGCGAAGGCGAAGGTACGCTCAAAGAGAAGGGCCTGACTTATCGCGGGGCCTTCAAGGCTGACCAATACGAAGGGTTGGGCCGTATCGAACTCGAAGACGGCAGCCAGTACCAAGGCATGTTTGCCCGCGGCAAGCCCAATGGCGAAGGTCTGCGCAGCGACGCCAGCGGTAACCAGTTCAGCGGCAAATTCGTCAACGGCAAGCTGGAAGGCAACGGCAGCTTTACCAGTGCCGAAGGCGATCAGTACGTCGGCGGCTTTCGTAACAACCAACTGGATGGCCGCGGCCGCTACGAAAATAGCGATGGCGACGTGTGGGTGGGCCAGTTCAGAGCAGGCGCATTAAACGGCAAAGGCGAATTGATCGGTGCCGATGGCAGCCGCTACCAGGGGGAATTCACTAACTGGCGCTTTACCGGCCAAGGCCGCTTGAGGCTGGTGGATGGCACGACTTACGTTGGGCAATTCGCCGATGACGTCTATCAGGGCCAAGGCGTGCTGACTCCGATTCAAGGCAGCGTGCAAAGCGGCACCTGGAACAATGGCCAGCTGATCCGCGACGCCAAGGGCAAACTGCTACCCGATACCTTGGAGGCCGGCTTGCTGGCCCAAGGCCCGCTGCTGGAAAAATCTCTCGCTGCGGTACCGGCCTCAACGCCATCAGTAGAGCTGTTCAGCCTGGTGGTGGGCGGCGACGGCAAACAAAGCGTGTTCCTGCGCGAAGCCGACTACGTCAACAATTTGCTGGCCTCACGCTTCGGCGCTTTTGGGCAGATTACGCTGGTCAACCATCGCGACCACATGATTGATCGTCCTCTGGCCACTCGGGAAAGCATCAGCCGCGCAGTGAAAACCCTGGCACAACGCAGTGGCCCGGAAGATCTGGTGTTCATTTACCTGACCAGCCACGGCACTTCCGAGCATGAACTGGTACTCGATCAGCCTCGTCTGGAACTGGCCGACCTGCCCGCCGACGAACTGGCTGAAGCACTGGCCCCCTTGAAGAATCGCGACAAAGTCATCGTCATTTCAGCCTGCTACTCCGGCGGCTTCATCCCGGCACTGAAAGACGAGCGCACGCTGATCATGACCGCCTCCCGTGCTGACCGGGTTTCCTTTGGCTGCTCGGAAGAAGCGGACTTCACTTATTTTGGCGATGCACTATTTGCCAAGGCGCTGGTCGAAACCGATGACCTGCAACAAGCTTTCAGCGACGCCAAAACTTTCGTCGCAGAGCGTGAGATAGCAGATAACTACGAAGCGTCTGAGCCGCAGATCTGGGCACCCAAGGGCGTGATTTCCCGCTGGCAATTGCTGCGCAAGAACCAGGCGGAACGGGCCCTGAACACCGCGATGATCCGCAAGGAAGCGAAGACTGCTGCAAGCCACTAAGCTGTCGGTATCAAGGGAGAATGCTATGTACTTGACGCCTCAACACATCCTGCTTGCGGGAGCTACCGGTCTCACTGGCGAACACTTGCTGGATCGCCTGCTCAATGAACCCACCATCAGCCGCGTATTGGCACCGACGCGTCGGCCAGTGCCCGAGCATTCACACCTGGAAAACCCGGTCGGCGATCTGAGCGGGCTGTTGCCTGGCTTGAGTGGCCAGGTCGATATCGCGTTCTGCTGCCTGGGTACGACGATCAAACAGGCAGGGTCACAGGAAGCATTCAAAGCGGTTGATCTGGATCTGGTCGTGGCGTTCGCCAAGCGCGCGCGAGAGCTCGGCGCGCGGCATTTGCTGGTTATCAGTGCCATCAATGCTGATCCGAAATCCAGCGTGTTCTACACCCGAATCAAAGGTGAGATGGAACAGGCGCTCATCGCTCAGGACTGGCCACAACTGACCATCGCCCGCCCTTCCCTGCTGGTGGGCAACCGCAGCGACCAGCGTCTGGCGGAACAACTTGCAGCGCCGCTGGCCAAGTTGATCCCCGGCAAATACGGCGCGATTGAAGCGTGCACGTTGGGCAGAGCGCTGTGGCGCCTGGCGCTTGAAGAGCAATCCGGGGTGCGGATTGTGGAGTCGGATGAATTAAGGCGGTTGGGGAAGTGAAGCCTCGGGAAGTTTCCCGGCGGACATCAATGTGGGAGCGAATTCATTCGCGAATGCGGTATCAGAGGCGATAGATTTGTATCGGCTGTACGGACCTCTTCGCGAATGAATTCGCTCCCACCGGGATCAATGCTTGCAGGCCAACATAGAATCTCCCACAGGGTTAATCCAGCAAGGGCTACAACCCACCACTCGCCTGAAAGCCCACTCCTGCGGCGGTCAATAGAGACAGCGGCAGCAGCAACGTATCGAGCAACGCGCTGGCCGGAAGGTCCAGCCCTGGATAGCTTGGCGCATGCGCACCAAAGCGGTCCATTGCACAGCAGCCACCTTGCATCGCATACAAATCCAGCCGCGTGCCGGCATACACCACTGGCGCGCCGGGCTGTGCTGCATTGAGCGTACGGGCGGTAGCGCAGCCCGTCAGGCTCAACGCCAGCGCGATCAGCAGCAGCTTATTCATCGCCGCCCATATGGTGCTCACCCCAGCGTGGCAGCATGTCTTGCGGAATGTTGAGCAGGTTGAGAATCCGCGCCACAACGAAGTCCACCAGATCATCAATGGTCTGCGGCTGGTGATAAAAGCCCGGCGAAGCAGGCAGAATCACCGCCCCCATGTTCGACAGCTTGAGCATGTTCTCCAGGTGAATGCTGGAAAACGGCGCCTCACGCGGGACCAGAATCAACTGCCGACGCTCCTTGAGGGTCACGTCGGCGGCGCGCTCGATCAGGTTGTTGCAAGCGCCGGTCGCAATGGCCGACAACGAGCCGGTGGAACACGGCACCACCACCATCGCGGCGGGCGAGCCGGAGCCCGAGGCCACCGGCGACATCCAGTCTTCCTTGCCATACACCCGAATCTGCCCGGCGGCAGCGCCGGTGTACTCGGTGAGGAAGGCCTGCATCATCGCCGACTTGGGCGGCAGCGAAACGTCGGTCTCCGTCGCCATCACCAACTGCGCGGCCTTGGAGATCAGGAAGTGCACCTCCCGATCTTCACGCACCAGACAGTCCAGCAGGCGCAAGCCGTACTGCGCGCCGGACGCACCGGTCATCGCCAGGGTAATGCGCTCCGGGCCGCTCATTGCAGCGCCCCGGCGAGTTTGCCGTGCAGGCCGCCGAAGCCGCCGTTGCTCATGATTACCACGTGTGTACCGGGCTGAGCCTGGCTTTTCACACGAGCAATAATGCCCTCAAGAGAATCACAGACCACTGCCGGTACTGAACACTGCGCCGCGGTTGCGCCCAGGTCCCAGCCGAGATTGGCCGGTGCGTACCAGACCACCTGATCAGCCTGCTGCACGCTTTCCGGCAAACCGTCGCGGTGAGCGCCGAGCTTCATGGAGTTGGAGCGCGGCTCAATGATCGCGATCAAGGGAGCATCACCGACTTTCTTGCGCAAGCCGTCCAAAGTGGTGGCGATGGCGGTCGGATGGTGAGCGAAGTCGTCGTAGATGGTGACGCCGTGCACTTCTGCAACTTTCTCCATGCGACGTTTGACGCTTTTGAATGCACTCAAGGCTTCGACGCCCAGCGCAGGTACGACGCCAACATGGCGTGCAGCTGCAAGCGTAGCCAAGGCATTCGCAACGTTGTGCTGACCGGTCATGTCCCAGTCCACCGTACCCTGCACTTCGCCTTCGAAGATCACTTCAAACTGCGAACCGTCCTCGCGCAACAAACGCGCTTGCCACTGACCGCCCTGGCCGGTGGTTTGCACCGGCGTCCAGCAGCCCATTTGAACCACGCGGGTCAGCGCAGGCTCGGTCGTCGGATGAATGACCAGGCCTTCGCTTGGGATAGTCCGCACCAAATGGTGGAACTGGCGTTCGATAGCAGGCAGATCGGGGAAGATGTCAGCGTGATCGAACTCAAGATTATTGAGGATCGCGGTGCGTGGACGGTAATGAACGAACTTGGAGCGTTTGTCGAAGAAGGCGCTGTCGTACTCGTCGGCTTCGACCACGAAGAACGGCGTGCCGCCCAACCGGGCCGACACCGCGAAGTTCTGCGGTACACCACCAATCAGGAAACCGGGGCTCATGCCCGCATGTTCCAGCACCCAGGCGAGCATGCTGCTGGTGGTGGTCTTGCCGTGGGTGCCCGCAACCGCCAGCACCCAACGGCCTTGCAGCACGTGATCGGCCAGCCATTGTGGGCCGGACACATACGGCAAACCTTTATTGAGCACATATTCGACGGCAGGGTTGCCACGCGACAGCGCGTTGCCAATCACCACCACATCCGGCGCAGGGTCCAGTTGCGCCGGGTCGTAACCCTGCGTCAGCTCGATGCCCTGAGCCTGCAATTGCGTGCTCATCGGCGGATAGACATTGGCGTCGGAACCGGTCACCCGATGTCCCAACTCTTTGGCGAGCACCGCCAGAGAACCCATGAACGTGCCGCAAATACCAAGGATATGAATATGCATGACCACCTCTTAAAACATCCGCGCAGGTTAGCTCACAGAGGGTGAAATGGCACTTAGTATCAACACCCGGTAGGAGCGCGCTTGCCCGCGACAGCATTGTGTCGGCCTACACACATGTCGAAGTCGAAATTGCATCGCGGGCAAGCGCGGTCCTACAAAAGCGTATTTGCGCCCTTTGCTCTACGCTTGAACAACCGCACGATTCAGAGCTACTGTCTTGTCAGCTCTCCCAACAACAAAAAATCAGGAGAAATCACCATGCGTTACGCACATCCCGGCACTGAAGGCGCTCTGGTCAACTTCAAGGAGCGCTACGGTAACTATATTGGCGGCGAGTTCGTTGCGCCGGTCAAAGGTCAATATTTCACCAATACCTCGCCGATTACCGGCAAGCCCATCGCTGATTTCCCGCGCTCTACGGCCGAAGACATCGACAAAGCCCTGGACGCTGCTCATGCCGCCGCCGACGCCTGGGGATCGACCTCTGTTCAGGCGCGCTCACTGACCCTGCTGAAAATCGCCGACCGTATCGAGCAGAATCTCGAAATCCTGGCGATCACTGAAACCTGGGACAACGGCAAGGCCATCCGCGAAACCCTGAATGCCGACATCCCGCTGGCAGTCGATCACTTCCGTTATTTCGCAGGCGTACTACGCGCTCAGGAAGGCACCGCAGCCGAGATTGACGGCAATACTGTGGCTTATCACATTCATGAACCGCTGGGCGTAGTCGGGCAGATCATCCCCTGGAACTTCCCGATCCTGATGGCCGCCTGGAAGCTCGCTCCAGCCTTGGCAGCCGGTAACTGCGTCGTCCTCAAACCGGCCGAACAAACCCCGCTGGGTATCAGCGTGCTGGTTGAACTGATCGGCGACCTGCTGCCGCCCGGCGTACTCAACATCGTGCAGGGTTATGGCCGTGAAGCGGGCGAAGCCCTGGCCAGCAGCAAGCGCATCGCCAAGATCGCCTTCACCGGCTCGACCCCGGTGGGCTCGCACATCATGAAGCTGGCGGCGGATAACATTATTCCGTCCACCGTCGAGCTGGGCGGCAAGTCGCCGAACATCTTCTTCGAAGACATCATGAACGCCGAGCCCGAGTTCATCGAAAAAGCCGCTGAAGGCGTGGTGCTGGCGTTCTTCAATCAGGGCGAAGTTTGCACCTGCCCTTCCCGCGCGCTGGTACAGGAGTCGATCTACCCGCAGTTCATGGAAGTGGTGATGAAGAAGGTCCTGAAGATCAAGCGCGGAGACCCGCTGGACACCGATACCATGGTCGGTGCGCAAGCTTCGCAGCAGCAGTTCGACAAAATCCTCTCTTATCTGGAAATCGCCCAGGGCGAAGGTGCCGAGCTGCTGACGGGTGGCAAAGTGGAGAAACTGGAAGGCGATCTGGCAACCGGTTACTACATCCAGCCGACGCTGCTCAAAGGCAACAACAAGATGCGCGTCTTTCAGGAGGAAATCTTCGGTCCGGTGGTCAGCGTGACTACCTTCAAGGATGAAGCCGAAGCAGTGGCCATCGCCAACGACACCGAGTTCGGCCTGGGTGCGGGCCTGTGGACCCGGGACATCAACCGCGCATACCGCGTGGGCCGTGCGATCAAGGCCGGTCGTGTGTGGACCAACTGCTATCACCTGTATCCAGCGCACGCGGCGTTCGGTGGCTATAAAAAGTCCGGTGTTGGCCGCGAAACCCACAAAGTCGCGCTTGAGCATTACCAACAGACCAAAAACCTGCTGGTGAGCTACGACACGAATCCGCTGGGCTTTTTCTAAGACGGGTTGATTGACTGCCAATGGCCTCTTCGGAGGCCATTGGTGTTTTTGGAGCCACCCCCAATCCATGTGGGAGCTGAGCTTGCTCGCGATAAGGCTGGATGCGATCTGAAGTGAACCGTGTCCAGCCTTATCGCGAGCAAGCTCAGCTCCCACAGGAAGGATTGCATTCCAGTTCACAGAGAGCTTAACGCCCCAAAACAGTTCACAAAACGCCGCCACCCACTGCATTCACGACACGCCGCCCCCGGTAATTGGCACCTTGGCCCGTGATGGAGTATTAATTGCTTACTTTGCTGCCTTCGCCCCGTATTTGAACCGGGGCGTCATGGAGATTCTGTATGGCAAGCTTTTCCCACTCCGTCGGCGCACAGACGTATCGCTTTGATAGCCTCAAAGACGTTATGGCCAAGGCCAGTCCAGCGCGCTCCGGGGATTTTCTGGCGGGCGTAGCGGCGTTGAATGATGGCGAGCGAGTTGCCGCGCAAATGGCGCTGGCGAACATTCCCCTCAAGCACTTCCTCGAAGAAGCGCTGATCCCGTATGAACAGGACGAAGTCACCCGACTGATCATCGACACTCATGACACACTGGCTTTCGCCCCCGTCAGCCATCTGACCGTCGGCGGTTTCCGTGACTGGCTGCTCAGCGACAAAGCCGACGAAACCAGCCTGCGCGCCCTCGCCCCCGGTCTGACACCGGAAATGGCCGCTGCTGTGTCGAAGATCATGCGCGTTCAGGACCTGGTACTGGTGGCGCAGAAGATTCGTGTGGTCACAAAGTTTCGCGGCACCCTGGGCCTGCGCGGTCGCTTATCAACCCGCCTGCAACCCAACCACCCTACCGATGAGCCTTCCGGTATCGCCGCGAGCATTCTCGACGGTCTGCTATACGGCAACGGCGACGCCATGATCGGCATCAACCCGGCGACTGACAGCACCTCATCCATCGTCGCTCTGCTGGAGATGCTCGACGCAATTATCCAGCGCTATGAAATCCCGACTCAGGCTTGTGTACTGACACACGTCACCACTTCGATTGAAGTCATCAATCGTGGCGTACCGGTGGACCTGGTCTTCCAGTCGATTACCGGCACCGAAGCGGCCAACTCCAGTTTCGGCATCAACCTCAATCTGTTGCAGGAAGGTTATGAAGCGGGGTTGAGCCTCAATCGCGGCACGCTGGGCCAGAACCTGATGTATTTCGAGACAGGTCAGGGCAGCGCACTGTCGGCCAACGCTCATCACGGCCTCGATCAACAAACCTGCGAAACCCGCGCCTACGCCGTAGCCCGGCACTTCAACCCGTTTCTGGTCAACACTGTGGTCGGTTTCATTGGCCCGGAATACCTCTACAACGGCAAACAGATCATCCGCGCCGGGCTTGAAGATCACTTCTGCGGCAAGCTGCTGGGCGTGCCCATGGGGTGCGACATTTGTTACACCAACCACGCCGAAGCAGATCAGGACGACATGGATACCCTGCTGACGCTGTTGGGGGTAGCGGGCATCAATTTCATCATGGGCATCCCCGGCTCTGACGACATCATGCTCAACTACCAGACCACCTCGTTCCACGACGCACTCTACGCCCGGCAAACACTGGGCCTGCGTGCTGCGCCGGAATACGAAGCCTGGCTGGAAAAAATGGGCATCTTCACCCAGGCCGATGGCCGCATACGCTTCGGTGACAGCCTGCCGCCGGCCTTTCGCAACGCCTTGGCGCATCTGGCATGAGTGACGAGTTGATGGACGATCTCCCTGAAAGCAGACCCGACAGCACGCCAAACCCGTGGCTGGAACTGCGCCGCCTCACCCCCGCGCGAATCGCCCTGGGTCGCACCGGCACCAGCCTGCCCACCAGTGCGCAACTGGATTTCCAGTTTGCCCACGCGCAGGCTCGGGATGCCGTGCATTTGCCGTTCGATCACGCAGCGCTCAGCGAACAACTGACCGCCAAAAACCGCGAGACCCTGCATTTACACAGCGCCGCGACCGACCGGGACAGCTATCTGCAACGCCCGGACAAAGGCCGTCGTCTGGACGAGGCTTCCGCGCAAACCCTTCGCGATTACGCAGCAGCACATCCCGGCGGGATTGATGTGGCTGTAGTGGTCGCCGATGGTTTGTCTGCATTGGCCGTGCATCGCCATACCGTGCCGTTTCTGGCGCGCATGGAAGAACTGGCCAGCGCCGAAGGCTGGACGCTTTCACCGGTGATTCTTGTGGAACAAGGCCGGGTCGCGATTGCTGACGAAATCGGCGAATTGCTCGGGGCAAAAATGTCGGTGATCCTGATCGGCGAACGCCCCGGCCTCAGCTCGCCGGACAGTCTGGGCCTTTATTTCACCTACGCCCCCAAAGTCGGTCTCAATGACGCGCACCGCAATTGCATCTCGAATGTACGACTTGAAGGGCTGAGTTACGCAATGGCCGCGCATCGTCTGCTTTACTTGATGCGAGAGGCCTGCACGCGGGGTATATCCGGGGTCAACCTCAAGGACGACGCGCAACTCAACAGCCTGGAATCCGATGAGCCACTGAACACGAAAGGCAACTTTCTACTGGCAGGGCCATCGGACTGAGCATTAGATTGCGCTTTCTAAACTCATTCGGCAGCATCGGGCGGCAAGCCTGTGGAATATTTGTCATCGAGAAGTTGAGGCCCAACCATGCGGATCGTTAAAGCCACACTGGAACACCTGGACCTGCTAGCCCCGCTATTCGTCAAATACCGCGAGTTCTATGGCGAACTGCCGTTTCCGGATTCATCCCGCGCCTTCCTCGAAAAACGCCTGAGCCGGGATGAATCAGTGATCTACCTGGCGCTGGCTGCCGACGATGACAAAAAGCTGCTGGGCTTTTGCCAGCTGTATCCGAGCTATTCTTCGCTGTCGCTGAAACGCGTGTGGATCCTCAACGACATCTATGTCGCCGAAGATGCCCGTCGCCAACTGGTGGCCGACCACCTGATGCGCACCGCAAAGAAAATGGCCAAAGACACCCAAGCCGTCCGCATGCGCGTATCGACCAGCAGCAATAACGAAGTGGCGCAAAAGGTCTACGAATCCATCGGGTTTCGCGAAGACACCCAGTTCAAGAATTACGTCCTGCCGATCAGTGAGGATTGAAACGCCGCAATTCCGTAGGAGCTGCCGAAGGCTGCGAAGCATTTATCCTGACACGCAGCCATCGCAGCCTTCGGCAGCTCCTACAGACTACTTACTCGCCACACGACAGCGCGGGATCTGCATGATTGCCGCGAATACAACTGATCCTGAGAACCCAATCCCCCTCCCCACCCATTCTGCTTCTATAATCCCGCCGCAACCTCCTCAGTAGTTACTTCCGCACGTGACCCGGTCTGGGTCTCCGCTATTGGTGCCATACATGGATTTCAATCCGCTCGACCTGATTCTGCACTTGGATGTGTACCTCGATTTACTCGTAACCAACTACGGCACCTGGGTCTACGCGATCCTGTTTCTGGTGATTTTTTGCGAAACCGGTCTGGTGGTCATGCCGTTCCTGCCGGGTGATTCGTTGCTGTTCATTGCTGGCGCGGTAGCCGCCGGTGGCGCAATGGATCCTGTATTGCTGGCATGCCTGCTGATGGCAGCGGCGATCCTTGGTGACAGCACCAACTACATCATTGGCCGCACCGTAGGGGAAAAACTCTTCCAGAACTCTAACTCGAAGATTTTCCGCCGCGACTATCTGGTCCGTACTCACGAGTTCTACGACCGCCATGGCGGCAAGACCGTCACCCTCGCGCGCTTCCTGCCGATCATTCGCACCTTCGCTCCTTTTGTCGCGGGCGTCGGCAGAATGCATTACCCGCGTTTCCTCGGTTTCAGCATTCTGGGCTCAGTGTTATGGGTCGGCAGCCTGGTCACCCTCGGCTACTTCTTTGGCAACGTACCATTCATCAAGAAGAACCTGTCGGTATTGGTGCTGGCGATCATCGTGATCTCGCTGCTGCCAATGATCATCAGCGTGGTACGCGGTCGCATGACTCGCTCGGCGGACGCCCGCTAAGGGATGTGGTCGTTCAGCCAATGGCGTCGGCAACGCAGGCTAGCCAAGAGCTCCGTTGCCGCCGAGTTGTGGCAGCGGGTGCGTCAGGGTTTGCCAATCCTCGATGGCCTGAGCGCCGAGCAAGACGCCCTGCTGCTTGAAAATAGCGTGCTGTTCCTGCAAGACAAGCACATCACCTGCCTGCCGGGCGTTGAGCTCAGTGACGAACAGCGCCTGCATCTCGCCGCGCAGGCGCAACTGCCATTGCTCAACCTTGGCGACCTGAACTGGTATCAGGGCTTTCACGAACTGGTGATCTACCCCGACGACTTCGTCAGCCCGCAGCGCCATCGCGATCCCAGCGGCATCGAACACGAATGGGACGGCGAGCACAGCGGCGAAGCCTGGCAGCAAGGCCCGGTGATCCTCGCCCTGCCCGGCGTGTTGTCCAGCGGCAACTGGGAGCCGTACAACCTGGTGATCCACGAACTGGCGCACAAACTCGACATGCTCAACGGCGACGCCAACGGCCTGCCGCCGCTGCACGGCGACATGCAGGTCAGCCAGTGGGCCAGTGTCATGCAACACGCCTATGACGACATGAACCGCCAACTCGATGCAGATCCAGACATCGAAACCGCCATTGACCCCTACGCCGCCGAAGACCCGGCGGAGTTTTTCGCCGTGACCAGCGAATACTTCTTCTGCGCACCGGATCTATTGGTTGATGCTTACCCGGCGGTCTACCAGCAGCTCAAAGCCTTCTATCGTCAGGACCCGCTCAGCCGCCTGCAAAACCTGCAGCGTGATGAACCTTCCTACCAGAATCAGGACTAACCCCTGCAGGCTGCCACGCGTGGCAACACCAACAGAATATGCCTATAATCCGGCCCACTTTTTGGCGTAACCAGCCAAAGCCGTCTGGTCAATCAAGGGGGGCAATGCCCAATGAGCTACAGCAAGATTCCGGCCGGTAAAGACCTGCCGAACGACATCTACGTCGCGATCGAAATTCCGGCCAACCACGCGCCGATCAAATACGAAATCGACAAAGATTCCGATTGCCTGTTCGTTGACCGTTTCATGGCGACGCCGATGTTCTACCCGGCCAACTACGGTTTCATCCCGAACACCCTGGCTGACGACGGTGACCCCCTCGACGTGCTGGTTGTAACCCCTTACCCGGTTACCCCAGGTTCGGTTATCCGCGCCCGTCCAGTCGGCATCCTGCACATGACCGACGACGGCGGCGGCGATGCCAAAGTCATCGCAGTCCCACACGACAAGCTGTCCCAGCTGTACGTCGACGTGAAGGAATACACCGACCTGCCTCCACTGCTGCTGGAGCAGATCAAGCACTTCTTCGAGAACTACAAAGATCTCGAGAAAGGCAAATGGGTGAAAATCGAAGGCTGGGGTAACGCAGACGCCGCCCGTGCCGAGATCACCAAATCGGTTGCTGCCTACAAAGGCTGATCGATTGCTGCATCGTCAACGGAGCATCTGCAACAGATGCTCCGTTAACATCCCTCGCAAAACCCTCCGATTCTTTAAAACGCTCCCGGCAAACATTCATGCCGATTGATCGTTCTGCGAAAACAATCATTTTTTTCAGTAAACACCCGCCAAACAAACAACTCCCCCCGTTAAACCCGATAAACAGACCTCCAGGCCTGCCATTGCGCGCTGAACTAAATCCGCACTGTTTACCCGCCACAAACCAATGACAGAAGCGCCCTACAAAACCCGTCAAACCCTGTAATCCCGGGGCTCGCAGGACAATTAGACACACCGCTCATTTGAACACCTCGTTTATTTAAACCCGCTAACGAGCGCCGTAAACTCGGGGTCATGAATACATCAGGTGATCGACTACGCGCCCTCCTGCGGGAGTGCCACCTCTCAGCCACGGACTTCGCCGCCAACCGGAAGGTCACGCCTCAGCATGTGAACAACTGGTTCAAGCGGGGCATCCCCATGGCCCGTCTGGACGAAGTGGCTGAACTGTTAACCGTCAACGCACGGTGGCTGCGCACGGGCGAAGGCCCCAAGCATCCGTGCGACTCGGCCAATGAAAACAATGGCGGCGACAGCGGCGCGTCCCGCCACGCCAACCGCAGCTCGCTGCGCAGCGACGTGGAAGTGCCGGTCTATAAGGAAACCGAATCGGACACCGGCGACACCCTTATCGCTGAAGCCCCCGGCAAGAAAATCCGCCTGCCGCTGCATGTGCTGCAAAGCATGAATATCAACATCGACAACGCCATCTGCGTCGCCATGATCGGCAACAGCATGGCCGACAAGATCCAGGACGGCTCCGTACTCGGCATCGACCGCGGCCTGACCCGAATCATCGACGGCGAAATGTACGCCCTGGAACACGGTGGCATGCTGCGCGTGAAATACCTCTACCGCCTACCCGGCAACGGCCTGCGCCTGCGCAGCCACAACAGCGCCGAATACCCAGACGAACTGTTCTCAGCCGAACAGATCGAGCAGCAAGGCATCCGCGTACTGGGCTGGGTGTTCTGGTGGTCGACGCTGAACACGCGGCGGCATGGGATAGCGTTTCGGTGAGGGTGGTGATCTGTTGGAGCGAGCAGGCGGCAATCCGACTTGCCAGCAAACCTGTGGGAGCTGAGCTTGCTCGCGATAGTAGCGCTGCGGTTTGAAGTCATACCGCGTTATCGTTTATCGCGAGCAAGCTCGGCTCCCACAGAACCGTGACCATCCTGAGATTCCTTTACCTCGCATGCCTGTCGGGATGATTGCATTCTGTGGGCGAGGCTTGGTCTGGGCGGCATTCCGACGATAAGGCTGGACGCTGTCACCTGAAATCCACGGTGCACTTAACCAACCAGCGTCAGGCAAGCGTGATGTCGGACATCCACAATGCCAAGTCAAAGTGTTTCAAGACTGGGCAACAGCCGCGAACATCAGTATCCTCTGCGCCATCCCGGCCCAAAGCACACAACGCTCCGACGCCGACGGTTACGCCCAGACTAGAACCTGGTCAGCGTCACCATCCTAATTAGCGCCACTCGCTGAGCGCACCTGTTAAAGGCGAGCACGGTTTGCCAAAAACAAACCAAGCTCGTCCTTGAGAAGCCGGCCACAAGCCGGCTTTTTAATGCCTCATGAGCGTGCAAAGAAGGCCATTTCAATGAACGCCTTAGCTCAGCCCATACTTCAGCCCATACGCCTCCAACCGCTTGAGCTAATCCAGAAAGGAAGCTACAAGCTGCGTTGAGCAGCCAAGCAATGCTGATTAAATTACGCCCCCTAAGTGACAGACCGCCGGCGATTTGGTAGCGTCGAGCCATTACTAACGGCAATGGTAGCTGGACGCTAGCGCTAAGCAGGACTGCGCAAGCCGAAGGACCAGCTGTTTGCGCCCGGATGCGCTCCGCCAGTACTGTGGTCCAAGTACTTTGCCCAAAAGCACGAGCTCCCCTCTGGTGTATTCAGCGCCGTTCTCATAGGCGACGCTTACAGCTGCACTAGGGCCGAAAATCATGGCGTTCAAAAAACCCCCAACTCAAACACCTGTTCCTGAGAGCCCGGACCGACTGTTTCGTGATCTGCCTCGCCGCAAACATCCAAGCCTATACGACCATCAAGGCCAGATACTTAGAACATATGTTTCGGACGCACTTACTGTTAGCGACGTTGCACTACAGCTACCGACCGGCAGCGGGAAAACGCTAGTCGGGCTCCTGCTCGCTGAATGGCGGCGCCGCAAGTTCAAGGAGAGAGTTGTCTACCTGTGCCCTACTCGACAACTGGTAAACCAGGTTGTCGAGGAGGCGTCAACGAAGTACGGCCTGTCGGTTGAGGCTTTCACAGGACAGGTCAAACGTTACACACCAGATGCCAAAGCAGCCTATCTAAGCGGTCAGCGCATAGCGGTGACTACGTACAACAGCCTCTTCAACGTAAATCCATTTTTTGAAGCGCCAGACATCATCATCATTGATGATGCGCATGCAGCAGAGAACTACATAGCAAGCCAGTGGACGATGCGCATCCAACGCTCTGAAGATGCAACGCTCTTCCAGGCAGTGGTTAGCGTTCTGAGGTGCGTCATTTCTGACCAAAGCTACGCGCGCCTGACCGGCAACTGGAGCAGCGTTGACGACCTAACTTGGGTGGATAAAATTCCCACTCATCAAATAGATGAGATCGCTAGCGAGCTACGCGCAGCAATCTCTGAAAATGTTGGTGACGGCGATCAAAGATACGTGTGGCGAATGCTTGGAGACCGCCTGCAAGGATGCCAACTCTACCTGTCCGCCACAGAAATACTGCTACGCCCCTTGATCCCTCCTACTTGGACGCACAAGCCATTTTCAGACGCAACACAGCGCATTTTCATGTCCGCGACTTTGGGAGCAGGAGGCGATCTAGAACGGCTAACGGGACGCAGTAAAATTAAGCGTTTGCAGATTCCAGACGGCTGGGATCGGCAAGGGATAGGACGTCGGTTCTTCGTTTTTCCGGAGATGTCACTAGACGAGGCTGGCAGCATAAAGCTTCGACATGAACTGATGAAGCGGGCTGGACGTAGCCTAGTTCTAACTCCTAGCGGTGCAAGTGCGGATGATATAGCAGAGGACGTGAAAACAGCGCTTCGCTTCAAGGTGTTTCGTGCGAACGATTTGGAAGATAGCAAGACGGCGTTTACCAACACTAGTCCAGCTGTTGCGGTAGTAGCAAACAGATTTGACGGTATTGACTTCCCAGATGAAGACTGCCGGCTTCTTTTTGTGGAGGGCCTTCCACGCGCTACGAATCTACAAGAACGCTTCCTCATGAATCGAATGGGCGCCAACCTCCTGTTTAACGAGCGCATTCAAACGAGGGTGCTTCAGGCGATTGGACGTTGTACAAGAGGGCTTAACGACTATTCGGCCGTCGTTGTGACCGGAGAAGATCTCCCAGCTTATCTAACGGACCGGAAGCGGCGCAGCTATCTGCATCCAGAACTGCAGGCGGAGCTTGAGTTTGGGATAGAGCAGTCTTCTAGCGTCACAACAGCGGAAATCCTAGAAAATTTCGCAATCTTTCTCGAACATGAGGAAGAATGGGAGGACGCTAACGAAGGCATACTCGAAACGCGCGAGAGCGTGTCTCAGTTAGCGTTTCCAGCTATGGACCAACTGGCTGCCGTCGTTCCAAACGAGATCGCATGGCAAGCCGCGATCTGGAACGAAGATTATGTAAGTGCCTACGAAGCTGCGCGAGAGGTTCTAGGCGGCCTGAATGACACGGGCCTTCGAGGATATCGTGCTCTGTGGCACTATCTTGCAGGCAGCGCTGCCGAGCGCGCCTCATCAGAAGGTGAGCCCGGCTTCGATGGTAATGCTAAACAGCAGTTTAAAAAGGCCAAAGATTCCGCTGCAGGCATCCCGTGGCTCATTTCACTTGCCCGTGGAATCAAAACCGAGCTTTCCGCTGCCGATTCAAACCACGCGGCTGTACAGTTACAAGTCGAGCAATTAGAAGCCCACCTCGCCAAACTTGGAACTCTTCACAACAGGACATTTACTGCCTTTGAGAAGCGAATTAGGGAGGGGTTGCTTGCAGCAGGAACGTTTGAGCAAGCACAAGTACTCTTAGGGCAGCATCTAGGCTTTAACGCAGGGAAGAAAGAAATCGATGCATCTCCAGATCCATGGTGGATTATTGGCGATATCGCTATCGTTTTTGAGGACCATGCAAATGCAAAAGGTGAAGACAGTACCATTGATGCGACCAAGGCTAGGCAGGCAGCCTCGCATCCCGACTGGCTACGAGAGCATGTAGCTGGCGCGGCTACAGCGTCTATATGCTCTGTACTATTAACACCTGCTACAAAAGCTAAACAGGGTGCTATTCCACACCTAGGCCGCGTAGCTCATTGGAGCTTGAACGACTTCCTGGCATGGTCGGAGATGGCTCTTAGCAGTATTCGAGAGCTACGGCGCAACTTCACAGAGCCAGGAGACCTAGCATGGAGAGCTCAAGCCGCTGAAGCCCTCGTTGAGGTTCGAGCTGACGCTCCCGGACTTACAGCGTGGCTCTCTAATCGGCCGGCACGAGAGCATCTGATAGCTGTGCTTTAATCAATTAGCAGTGCCTTCTTAGCGCTACATTGCTTAAGAAGGCACTGAGGTGCGGTTATGTTGACTTCCGGTCAGTTCGATCCAGGCGCCTCAGACGTATAGAAAAAGTTGCTTCCGCTACAGCCGAAAAATAACCATCAGCGTCCATGCGACGCTTCTGACCGTCAATGAGACTCATTAATCGATTGTGAATATCTTGTTCGACGCGTAAGTCGCGACTCGTTTTTCGCATTCGCAAAAAATAGCTATACAGCAGGGATAGTGAGCCGCCCACCACGACCATTCCGAAGGCGGTGCTGGCGACTTTCCAAGAGCTAGAAATTGAGTAATCGCTCCCAGAATAAAATGCAAAATAACCCAATGATATAAGTAGGGCGTAGAGCACAACAACGTTAAGCAGAACTCTCAATCGAGCCCCGTCGAGCCTTTCGACTAGCTCATCAATTGCTTTTGCGGACTGCTCTGCAAGGTCCACAAGCTCATTCAACTCATCGAAAAGCTCAGAAGTTGGCCCCGTATGTTTCATGAGTGGGCCGTCGATATAGCAGCGACGCTCCTAGTGAACTCGAGTAGGATCTTATCTTGCTCCTGGCGCTCAAGCAGGGATCTTCTCACTTCACCATTCCATTCAAAGTCTTTCTCGTAGGCGCATGCTTGAAGGACATATACTCCAATATTCTGAGCCCCAAGATCTCGCTGAAAGTCGGAAAGCATACGGCTGAAGGCACTTGTACCGGCCGGGTGGTAATGCGCCAATGCAGCCTCTCGCTCATCAGCAAAAAGATCGACTTTGTTAACGGCAATCACTACCCACTTAGGCTTAGCGTGTGTTGACCACATTCTTCTAACGTCGGTCAAGAAAACCCTCAGGTCTTCTAATTCCAGCCGCAGATTGCGCTGGCGCAATTTTTCGATGGTCGTTAGTCCGTCAGTATTTATCAGCGCGTTTGCTAAAACCGAGTCGCGAGGAGCTTGATAACCAAAATCCACTAAGTGGATTGCCCCTTCGAGTTGGTCATTGTCCTGAAAGGACTCGATTGCGCCTTTCGATCGATAACCATCTTGACCCGGAAGAACCCTGACTAGCTTTGTCCAGGATCCAGCTGAGACGGCGGCGACTTCAACGTTTAGCGATTCCAAGGGTAGATCGAAGGCAAGCTCACGGGCTCGTCCGTGCATTTGGGCTGTAAGCAGGGTCTTACCCACACCAGCATGGCCAGTTACCACTATTTGGGTTGCACCAAGGTTCAGATAAGCTTTCACATGCGTCCAATATTTCTGGATCGTGTAACGATTGTCGTAGCTTTGCTTGCCTATACGAGCCGCAAGTGAAAGAGCAGTAGTCCATTCCATAAGTGTCTTAGTTTTCCGTGCCTTGGTGGAAGCTGACGTCGCCCCCGAACAGAAGTAAGCGTCTGGTAGTGTGCCTCCTAGGCTATCACGACAGATGGTCCCTCGCATGCGGAGGTCGCACGCATCGTTGACTGGTCAAGCAGTATCACGAGCCAGGCACTGATGGGCTCAAAGCTCTCGCCTCCTGTGTCAGCTTTAGAGTGGCGTAGTGCGGACGGCTTTTGCCCCTCGCTCAGATTCAAGTCTGCCCAAGGTGATCCGGTATTCTTTCATGCCGTAAGCAGCCCATCAATGAGCGCTACGAGAGCTTTCTAAATGCACGGCAAGGTTTGTGTAACGCTGTCTGCAACCCAGCGCCAGCGTCTTTCTGGGAGCCATTTGTGTAGAGTCAGGTCGGCAAGATCTGTGCTAACCCCATGCCAAACCACTTGTCGATCTTGGCGTAGAACGCTCTCGCGTTGCGAGTCTGGCCGCGAGTGGCATAAGACGCCGAATCCGTCCGGCCAAAGTTCCTAAACAATATCCCGGAGGTCACGGCCGACTCCTTGATGCAGTAGCTGGCCCAGAAGCCTGGACTCTGCGGCCTCTCAAGCAACACAGCTACATTTTTCCATCGAGCCCTATACCCGGCAGCAAGCGCCCGGGTGAGCGCATCTATGACGGCAGGTAACTGGTCATCCGGCACACACAGCACACCGTGAATGTGCAGTGGATGGTTCTCACGACAGGCACCGTGCACAAACTCAAGGTTGAATGCCAATTCGGTATTAACATCCAAAACCTTGAGCGTTCTCATGATCACGCCAGCTAGGTAGTCAGCAGGACCTCTGGGAGCACTCAGGGCCGCCTCCGCGACCTTGTGCCCTAAGCGAATACTGATTACTTGAGCGTGAGGCTGTGAGAGGAGATGACGCAGCCGGAAGAACTGCTTGATGTCTTTACTGAGGCTCTTAGACCAATCCGGGAGCTTGCCGGTAGAGAGGTAGCTCCTTGCAAGGCTTCGAACATAGGAATCGATCTTCTGGATACGTTCTATGCCTGTCTGATCTACCTGAGGGTTCAGTTGACTAATAGCTGCTACCCGTTTTTCCATACCGGCAGCAAAGCCAGCTAGGAGTCGTGCCTGACCTGAGGTTACAAGCGCTCCAGCAGCCACTCGCCGACGGATTGTTTTTGCATTTACTCCAGCGCGGGGCGGTGATGAAGTGTCGGAAAGGCGTTTGTGATCATTCATGGCCTGCTGCTCCCAGGTCTCGGATCCGATTTTCAAAATGACTATACCGGCAGAACAGCCATGGTGGTCGATGCTTACACTGCGTTCTAAGGGTTTGACACTTGACCGGTCAGGTTCCGGTCATAAGTGAATCATCGCCCTCGATTACGATGTCGTCATCTCCACGACTCAACTGTGCCAGTCGCCTGGATGCCATCCATCGCAAGTTTTCGTGCTCATCGTTGAGGCTTTGAAGATCTCCATCTCGTTCAGCTTCTTCGATGCGTTGCTGCATCCGCATCTCTGCAACATCGTCCTCCGTCATGATCCGAATCCGAAGCTCCGGTAGCTCTTCGATTTCCATCGCCTGACCGAGCTTGTCGATAGGCAACGCGCGACGAGTAACATCTTGAGTGAGTTTCAGTGCCGTCGAGGCCGCAGCAAGCCCACGGAAGGCTATGGGGTTTGTCGGATCGAGATTCTCGACCGAACTGGCTATCTTTTGTCGGATCTGCCGGACCAGCGCGAGCTCGTCGGCTACCAATGACGCAGCTGTTTGCTGAACCGCCTCCAAGGAGAACGCAGCAGTCAATAGTTCCTCTCTGGCCTTTTCAATCAGGGCCTGAGTCCCGGCGCCCGCAACCACATGATGCTTCTTCAAGAGACGCTGCACAGTGCTGACACTTATGGCGAGCCGGTCAGCGATTGCCGATACGGTCCAACCGGCTTCTCTCAGCACCACTGCTTGTGTTTCTTGATCTGGAGTCTTCTGCTTACCTGACATGATTACGCCCCCTCCGTCCTTACAGTCGCCGAAGATTTGCCGGCGCACGCCCGCTTCACTGCCGCAATCGATATCGAAAATTGTGTAGCCGTCTCTTGAATCGTCGCCTTGTTTGCTTCGCGCCAGATGCGGACAGCCTCGTCATCGATACGCTTCGGCGCGCCCAGCTTCTGCCCTGTGGCCTTTGCTCGTGTAATACCGGCCAACTGACGGGCTTTAATGTTTGATCGCTCAAGCTCAGCGACTGCACCCAACATCGTAAGCATCGCCTTTCCGATGGGCGTCGACAGATCAAAACCTTCTCGTAGTGAAACTACTGCCACACCTTTCCCCTCTAGCGCTTGAACTGTCGTGAGCAAGTCCAAGGTATCGCGTCCCAGGCGGTCAATTGCAGCGACGACGAGGGTGTCGCCCTCTCGTGCGTATTTGAACAACTCTGCGAAACTTGGGCGCTCCAGGGCTTTCGTTGCGCCGCTGACAGCTTGATCCTCAAACCATTTACCGACGTTGTGCCGTTCAGTGATCGCGTGACGCTGAGCGTTCGTGCTCTGGTCTTCGGTGCTGACTCGAACATAGGCTAGGACTGTCATGGGAACTCACCGCTATCTGGCTCAAAAGTATGGCTCAGAATATACGGGATAGCTCAGAATAAAACAACAGTTCTGAGCCATGTCGACGACCAACGTTTACGGGCGGTATATCAATCCGGTTTCACTGGCTAAAAAGGCACACTCTCTGAGCTAGCAACAATCGTGTGGACGAGGCGCGAGCCCCATCCACAACCATGCGGTGAGCATGAAATCACCACTGCAAGCGCTGGAGCCTCACCTGCATCTTCACGACAGATCTGAGCAAAGCCATGTACGCCTTTCCATCGGGGCTATTGAGGGTGACGCGTGCTCGCGCTAAGACGACTGACACACCTTTTCTGCTAAGTGACTGCAAAGCCTGCAAAAGCTCTTTTGGGTTGGTGCCTAGCATGTCCGTTGCGGCAACGACGAATGTGTCTCCACTACTAAGCGCCCTCCGTACCTCGAGAAATTTCGGTCTTTTGAGAATGTTGACCGACCGGTTCGACGCTTCTTCTGCAAACACACCATCAAGCTTGCCAATGTCGCAAGCCTGGGTAACAGCCTTGGCAATGTCGCAAGCTTGGCTAACAGTCTTGTTCGTGTCTCCGCTGAGAACGATATAACCGTAAGTCGCCATCAGAGTGCTCCTCCGGCCGAAGGGCAAAAGAACAAGTCTCCGCCAATGCGTTCCTCGATCCACCTATCAATTGCATGTGAATCCCAGCCGACGGCTCTCGGACCAAGCTGAATCGACTTCGGAAAGCGTCCTTGGGTCATAAGACTGTAAATGTGGGCGCGCTTGAACCCGGTTAGAAGCTCAACATTTGGCAGTCTGAGGATTCGACGGCCTGAGTATCCGGAGGGGACCGGGAGAGGATGATTTGACGTAGGGTTTTGCATCGTGGACTTCCTTGGTGTGTTGTGGACTGGTGGAAGCCATTCAATCCGCCAGCGCCAAAGAAGTCATTTCAACTGCAATTTCAACCATTGCAGTTGCAATCGTCTATCACCACATTTTGGCGTCTTTTGCCCGCCCGTTTGAGGCGGCAAATATTTTCTGAAGATTGCTTTCGCTAAGGCCATGAGCTGGGTACCGATCAAGTATCTCTGCGATGACATCGGCTTGGTTATGAACAGGGCGTCCTGGCTTGAGCACCAGGTCCAGAAGAGCGGCTATTGTCAGATATTGGGATGGTTTCGCGTGACCCATTGATGAGGCGCCGCTGGCGAAAGATTGAGCCAACTCTTCAATCTCCGCAGTTTTGAAGAGCAGATGGCACTCGGCATGCGTGACCTTGGTATTCCAGTCAACGCTATGGTAAACCTCAGCCTCGGCGCGCTCGATTTGACGTACCTCACCTGATATTTCAAGTGCTATCTCGGGCTTGCCTGCAGCCTCTATTACTGCCCTCGGATTGAGGATTTGCCCTTTGCCCACTCCGAAAACATCAAAGAATCTCTCACCCAGCTCATCCATCAGTCCTTCAGCGCATTCGCCCTTCAACCGATCAACATTGAGGTATGCGGCACATCGGCCAGCATCGCACTGCGCCAGTAAATCCTCTTTAAGAAGCTGGATGCCGGCCTTTTCCTTCAACCAGAGCAGCGCCTGCTCCGGGCTAAGCCACTGCAAGCCCATTAGATCTGCCCGCATGTCGGGTCACCTCATCGAATGATCAAAAGAATCGAAGCCTACAGCACTTAATCCGTGATATTCGAGGCCAACGCATAGTCCGCCCATTCCTGCATCAACGGCCGGCGCTTTTCGAGAAAGTCAGTCCGAGAGTACGCCCCTTCAGTTTGATCACGTTCGTCGTGCGCAAGCGCCATCTCACAGACCTCACGAGAATGGTCAGTATTTTCCGCAGCCCAATCCCGGAATGTTGATCGAAACCCGTGACGGGTGATGTCAGCGTGCTCTATTCGATGCAAAAGTGTACGCACGGCATTCGCATGCATAACACCGCTCTTTCCTCTCCCAGGAAAAAGGTATGAGCTGCCCTCAATGCGCGGGACTTTAGCGAGCATCTCTATGACCTGTTCAGAGAGAGGGATTGCAAATGCCTTCCGCGCCTTCATGCGTTCAGCTGATAGCACCCAGATTTTAAAATCAAAGTCGAACTCCTCCCAACGTGCAAACCGGACCATATGAGCCCGCGCACCAGTCAATATCATTAGCTGAGCAGCAAACGATGGGAGGGTGTCATCCCTTCGAAGAGTTGCCATCAACGCGGGCAGCTCCGACCACTTCATAGCGGCAAAATGCTGGCGCTGTCGGGCCGCTTTCTTCGCATCTCTGGAGAGGAGATGCTCCAAGTTCCCCCGCCAACGCGCTGGATTCTCCCCCGCTCGCAAGCCGCGCGCTTTTGCAGCATCGAGCACCTGCTCGATTTGCCCCCGAACCTCGTCCGCCGTGCGAGTTTTTTCACCCCATATAGGATTCAAAATCTTTTGCAGATGGCCCACCTCGACCGCCTCAGCAGGAAGGTCACCGATCAATGGAAACGCATATTTCTCCATTTTTCGTACCCACCCCTTTCGCCACTTCTCTGAGTGATTTCCGCTATGCGCTTGATGGTACTCAAGAGCAAGGCTTTTGAACGAATGACGCTTGGCCTCAGCAGCCCGCGCTACAGCTCTGATAGTTTCGCGTGCGACCTCTCGCTCCGATAGCGGGTCTGCGCCTGTATTCAATACTCGGCGTGCCTCAAGAGCAATTGCGCGAGCATCAGGCAGGCCGATGTCTGGATAAGACCCCAGCCCCATATCACGGGACTTGCCGTTCCACTTGTAGCGAAAGATCCAGCTTCCCTTGCCATCAACGTTGTACTTGAAATACAGGTTTCCTCCGTCACCGGCGTAGCCTCGTTTACCGGATTTCAACAACCCGGCGATTCCCTTGACTGTCAGCTTAACCATATATCCACCAGAGGCTCAGCCCATACCCGGGCCCATACCAAGAACGGTAGATGATGTTGGCGGGCACTGGCAAGCAATGGACGTAAATAAGCACCAAATCCATTATTTACAGGCATATTATGCGGCGCCCCCAGATGATTGCAGACTTTGATGGACGCTAGAAAAGCCGCCCACAAGCCGGCTTTTTAGTGCCTGGAGAAAAGTCATGCAGGTTGTCTCGACGGGAAAATGCCTGCACGCCCACTTTCCAAACCCCAATAAAAAACCCGCCGAAGCGGGTTTTTTGTCCAGTACCATTCCAACTCCCTGTCGGCAGTATCCTTTCATGGTCGATCATCCTTGATCCTGACGGGCTTCCTGCTCGTCAGTGGTTGAATACAAGACTATGCCTGTCGGGCAGGTCTGCAAATGGCAGTTTTTCTCTATAACGTGTAAGCGTTTGGCTATGCGTGGATTGAGACTTACGTCAGGCCCCAATGACAACCAATCAACCGGCAAATGCGGAGTCTGAATAAGCATCCAGACCAAGCCTTCTCGCCTGGCAAGCAACGCCCGGCGAAACGAAAAATCCGCGTAATCCATGAACAGCCGAGCCAAGTGATTCAGCGTGGCCTCCTCTGCTTCGCTGCCGACGCAAAGTCGAAACTCTGGGCGCGTTTGTTTTGCTTGGGGAGGTCTTCCCAGCTTGTCATGATGCAGGCGTACATCGCGGTGACGACTTGGAGTTTGGTGAGGTTTTCAGGAGGTGAAGCGGATACAGTGCAGTTCATAAATGGCTCGAGTCCTTGTAATTGCGAGCCGATTTTTCGATGATTCTGCCTTGATTACCACACGCTATAGCACGCACTTGCCTGGTTTGTGGTGCATTAAGTTAACAAGCAGTCTCCCGCTAAGACGCGCCCTTAACCACCCTTCCCCGCTGACAATCCTCCGGCCCAAGCAGTCGCCCTTCCGCAGACCGAACCTCCAACGCAACCACCGGCTGCTCACGCGCTTTATCCAGCAGCACCGAATGCACTTCACCCGTCTGGAATAGGTGCTGTTCTCCCCATTGGCGCATCGAGACGACGATGGGAAAGACCGCACGGCCGCGCTCTGTCAGCACGTATTCCTTGTAGGCGCTCCCATCTGAGGCGGGATGGATTTCGAGAATCTGCAGTTCGACGAGAGTTTTCAGGCGTGCGGCGAGGATGTTTTTAGCCATGCCGAGGTTTTTCTGAAACTCGCCGAACCGTCGAACGTTGTCGAAGGCGTCGCGGATGATGAGCAGCGACCAGCGATCGCCGATGGCTTCCAGGGTTCTCGCTACTGGGCATTCGTCGCCCTGGACAGTTGAATGATTCGCCATTTTGTATTCCCGATCAGCCATCAGAGGAAGTCTCGCCAGCAACAACGCTTTGAAAAACTGGTTGCAGATTAAAACCGGCCTTGGTAGAAATCAACGAAGTAGTTTTCAATTGAAACCGGAATTAGTATCAAGGATGGATTCATGGCCTCCAATATCAATGCCGCAAGCGAGCTCGACTCTTGTGAAGCCCGGTCGGAGAGCACTCCCGAGATATCTCCAGCATTGACGCTGCTGTTGTCGATCACCTGCGCACTGGCCGTTGCCAATGTCTATTTCGCGCAGCCGTTGCTTGATTCTATGGCTCAAAGCCTCGGCGTCGACCCAGGCATGATCGGCATCGTGGTCACCGCCACTCAGGTTGGCTACGGCGTGGGTTTGGTTTTTATTGTGCCGTTGGGTGATCTGATCAATCGCAAGGCTTTGATCCTGACTCAAGTGTTGCTGTCGGCTGTTGCGTTGATAGTGGTCGGGTCTGCTCAGCAATGGTCGGCCTTGCTGGGTGCGATGATTTTGGTCGGTTTGATGGCGGTGGTTGTTCAAGTGGTCGTGGCTTATGTCGCTGCGCTGGCAACGCCATCACGACGCGGGCAGGCCGTTGGCACGGTAACGAGCGGGATTGTCTTGGGCATCCTGCTTGCGCGTTTTACATCAGGGCTTATTGCTGATCTGGCCGGGTGGCGGGCGGTTTATTTTGTTTCCGCGGGGTTGATGCTGACCCTGGCCGTTGTGCTGTGGAGGGCTATCCCGAGCAAAGGTTTACCACGTGTTGAAAGCACGTATCTAAAGCTTCTGTTGTCGACGTTCACACTTTTTGTCACCGAACCGGTGTTAAGGGTCAGGGGTGTTTTTGCACTGCTCATCTTTGCTGCTTTCAGTGTTTTGTGGACAGCAATGGTGTTGCCGCTGAGTACGCCGCCGTTGAGTCTTTCGCATACGCAGATTGGCTTGTTTGGCCTCGCAGGGATAGCGGGCGCGTTGGCGGCATCGAGGGCTGGTCGCTGGGCCGATCAGGGCTTGGAACAGCGCATTACGGGGATTGCTTTGGCATTGCTGGCGCTGTCCTGGATCCCTATCGCGTTCGCGGAAACATCGTTGCTCGCGCTGATCGTCGGAGTGGTCGTCCTGGACTTCGCAGTGCAGGCGGTGCATGTCACTAATCAGAGTCTGATATTTGCGGCAAGGCCCGACGCGCAAAGTCGGCTGGTCGGTGCTTACATGTGTTTTTACTCGCTTGGAAGTGCGCTAGGGGCGGTTGCGGCCACCCAGGTTTATGCACGTTGGGGCTGGGTAGCGGTGTGTTTGTTGGGGGGCTCAATTAGTGTTGTGGCGCTGGGGTTTTGGTTGTGGACGCGGGTTGTGGGGCGTTCATGATTAGCCGCTTTAGAGGGGGAGATAGATTTGCCCGCGACCAGGACGACGCAAACAGGCGGATATTCCGCGTTATCGTTCATCGCGGGCAAGCCTCGCTCCCACAGGTTCTGCGCAAACCGTAAGACCCGCTTTAGCCGGTCCTATGTCACCGTTATCAGACGCCTTCCATCTCCGCCGATGCCTCAATCTCCGCCGTCTGATACTGAAGCAGCGGGATGTCCACCAACGCCACTTGCGACGGCGAGAAGTGGTTTTCTTCTTCCGAATCCCTTGTGCTCAAGCTGATACCCAGCGGCATGCCAGCGTAGGCGTCCAGCACGAGGTTGTAGATGTCGGCGTTGGCGGCGCGCACGTTGGCGGTTGTGCCGCTTGCGAGATGGACGTGGGTATCGCTGATCAAGTGCATGACTTTCGCGCTGGTCAGATCATGCTGGGCGATCAGCGTATGAATCACCTGTTGGGCCACCAGTGAGTTGTTGGTGTCGAACGCAAGTTCGTCGGTGAAGTATTCACCAAGTGCGCGATAGAGCTCCGGTGTCAGGCCTTGTTCGCTGTCCCAGCCGAGTTGCCAGGCGTCGTCTTCCGGGCGGTCTGCGGCGTCGTCGAGCAGGCGGATGCGTCGGATCAACGCGGGATTGATCAGCAGCTTTCGGTTGTTAAGGGTGCTGACCACCAACCACTGTGGCTCTGCATGCTCAATGCTCAGCGAGTCGGTAATCTGGGAATATTCCGCGAAGGTAACGGGATACCAGGTGCAATTGGTTTCACCGGGAAGCAGCAAACCCATGCGGCCCCAGAAGCCGTCGAAGATGGCATCGTCGCCCGGCACCCAATGTTGGGACGTGATTCTTCGGCCGCTGGTGGCGAAGTCCATCAAGTCATCAACGTTGGTGCCCAGCAGCGTGGCGATATCTCTCAAGGCCGGAACGCCGGGCTCTGCCTCGCCGCTTTCCCACTGCCCGACAACCTGTTCGGACACCCCCAGTGCCTTGGCAAAATCGGCCATCGGCACGCCTAAAGTGGTGCGTAATTCTTGTATGCGCTGCATGGCTTACTCCAACCGTTAGTTCTTTCAGATTCAGATGCTGAGCCAGCAGGTGACCGGTGCGTCAGCATCTATCGGAGGGAGAAATTAGCGGGAGTGAGCAGGCGCGTTCGGGGAGAGGGTTTATGGGAGGCGTAGTTGATTACGCAAAGGGCTGACGGAAGATTCTTACAAGGCGGAACGAAAGGCCGATGGTTGATCGTGATGGCCCGTCAACTACTGAATGGAATGCTAGCCCCTTCCCTTGTGGGAGCGAGGCTTGCCCGCGATGAGGACACCGCAAATATCAGGTGCATCGCGTCTAGCCTTATCGCGGGCAAGCCTCGCTCCCACAGGGGTTCAGTGTTCAGCTTGAGATTCCGGTATCAGCCAGGGCTAAATCCCGGCCTTCCCCTCTTTCACCGCCTCGCCATTCATCACTACCGTCAACCAGGGCAGTTGATAGATCCGCACGGGCTGGGTTTGGGACAGCACGTTGAGCATGCCGGGTACGTCGTCGAGGTTGAATACGCCGCTGACGGCGGTGTCGGGCAAGGTGCCAGCGACGATCAGTGAGCCGGGCATGTAGCGTTCGATGTCGGCGAAGACTTCGGTCAGCGGGCGGCTGTTGAAGATCAGTTTGCCGCGTTGCCAGGCGGCCGCGGTGGTGGTGTCCAACGGGCTGGTGGTGGACGGAGGTGAGCCGCTTTCGAACTCGAGTTGCTGGGCCACTTTCAGGGGGACGGCTTCGCCGCCTGAAGAGACTTTGACTTCACCTTCGGTGACGCCGACGCGGACACGCTGGCTCTGGCGGTCGACGTCAAAGCGGGTGCCAACAGCCTGCACGCTGCCGCCAGAGGCCTGGACAATGAAGGGCCGGTTGGCGTCTTTGCTGACTTGAAACAGTGCTTCGCCTTTGAGCAGACTGATGTCGCGACGGTTAGCCGAGTAATGCACGGACAACGCTGTGGCGCTGTTCATCCAGACCTGGCTGCCGTCTTCGAGGGTGAGCATTTTGCGCTCGCCGACTGCGGTGGTGTGGTCGGCGAAATAGACCTGAACAGGTTCTGTAAAACTGGTCAGCGCCAACGCGCCCAACCCGGCAGCCAGTGCGACCCAACGCAAAGGACGGCGCTGCGGCGGGGCTGGGGGCACGAAGACTTCAGCGGTCCGGGTCTTCGGGATGGCCTGCCACATCTGTTCGGCCAGCCTGGCGGCGGCTTCATGCGCAGGGCTTTGCTGACGCCAGCGGGCGAACGCGGCGTGCTCCGATTCGCTGGCACTGCCCGAGGTTAGCCGCACCCATTGTTCAATGGCCTGATCTTCCAGCTCAACGTTGGGCATTGCGTGGTTCATAGGCTCGGTCATGGTGATGGGCTCAAAGAAGCCGCCAGTGGAGAGTGCATCTTGCTCATTCTAGATGCACTCCGACTGGCGTAGCCAATCCCGACAATGGCGCATGGCCTGGACAATGTATTTGCCCACCGAGCTTTCCGATACCCCTAGACGCGTAGCGATCTGCGCGTGGGTCATGCCTTCGAGGCGATTGAGCAACAACGCCAGCCGTGCATTGCTTGGCAAGAGGTGCAGCGCCTTGTCGAGCTGCTCGACGGCTTCGGTCGCCAGAAACGAGCGTTCCGGCGATGCCATCGGGTCGCAGAAGTCCTCATCCAGGTCATCGGCCTGCAATGCAGAGCGCCGTTGTTCCTGACGTAAACGATCAATGGCCAGATTGCCCGCCACCCGAAATACAAAGGCCCGAGGCTCCAGAATCTGCGCCGTATCGGACAACCCTGCCAGCCGCAAGTAGGTGTCCTGGGCCACATCGGCGGCCTTTTCCACATTCCCCAGACGACGTGCGAGAAAGGCCAACAGGTCGCTGTAATGCTCCTGAAAGACTGTCAGCAAGTGATTTGAGTTGGGTGAAACAGACATTCGGACTGCCCCGGCTGGTAAGGCATGCATCCTATCTCAACTGAGAACAGTTATCATCAATATCTCCCACCAGGCCGGTTTTGATCTATCGGCGTCACGCGAATAAAAATTATTTCAATAATCGACGGCAAGGTTGGTGGGGATGATTCGTCGTTGGGGTGGGCGCGAATAATTCTCATGTCGTGTCACCACCACTATTCAATACGGACGATTGAAATGCAGGCACCTTCCAAGTTCTTTGCTCCGGTCAGCGGTCGCACGTTGACCCTGACGTTGATGTTGACCATGGCTGGCAGCCTGCCCTTGATGCCGCTCACTGCGATGGCCGCTGACACATCGACCAGTATTGATCTGAAGCTGCCGGAGCAATCCCTGGATCAGGCGCTGACCCAGCTTGCGGATCAGGCCAACGTCCGTCTTATTTTCAACTCCAGCGATGTAGGCGCGCTACGCACCAAAGCGCTGCAGGGCAAGTACACACTGGGCCAGGCCATGGACACGCTGCTAAAGGGCAGCGGTTTCACCTGGCGCCTGCTGGACGAACGCACCGTGGTGCTGGAAAGACTGCAGGTTTCGGGCGACTCCGCCATGGTGCTGGGCGCTACCAATGTGAACGCGGCGGGCCAACTCGGAACGACCACCGATGGGACAGGTTCCTACACCACTGGAGGAAGCAGCACCGCCTCGAAACTGAACCTGAGCCTGCGGGAAACGCCGCAGACGGTCAGCGTCATGACTCGACAGCTGATGGACGACAAGAAACTCACCAGCCTCGACAAGGTACTGGAGCAGACGCCCGGCATTACTTTTCAGTACCGCAACTTCGGCGGCCACGTTTACACCTCGCGGGGCTTCTCGCTGCTGGCCGAGAGTTTTTTGATTGATGGCGTGCCGGGTCAGGGCTACCAGATCACCGGCTGGATGAAACCTGATACCGCTATTTACGACCGCGTCGAGGTATTGCGCGGTGCTTCCGGCCTGCTGGTGGGTGCAGGCGAGCCCGGCGGTGCGGTCAACCTGGTGCGCAAGCGCCCAACCGCGGAAAACAAGCTGACGGTGCAGGCCAGCGCAGGCTCTTGGGACCGCTACCGCATGGACCTCGATGCCAGCGGCAAGCTCAATGATACCGGCACCGTGCGCGGCCGCATGGTCACCGCTTACGAGGACAGCGGCTCGTACATTGACGAACGGGACACCCGCACGCCATTGATGTACGGGATTGTCGAAGCCGATGTGAATGACGACACCACGCTGACCCTGAGCCTGCGTCATCAGGAAAACGTCATCAACGGCTATTCGATCTACGGCCTGCCGCGCTACAGCAATGGCAACTCGCTGGATATCTCCCGCTCGACCTCGTTGGTGCAGGACTGGAACCGTCACGAGAGCGACATGAGCGAGGTGTTTGCCGAGGTTGAGCATCGCTTCAATGATCGCTGGAGCAACACGACGTCGATGACGTATTCGGAGGGTGGGTTTGATCAGCAGGTTGCTTATGCTCGTGGCGCAATAAACCCTGTGACTCAAACCGGTTCGAGTTTTCGCAGCACGCTGTTCCGTCGCGACGAAGTAGCAAGTACGGGGCTGGATAGCCACGTGAATGGCAACTTCGACGCGTTCGGGCTGACTCATGAAGTGACGGTCGGCGCCACTTGGTCTCGGCAAGAGGCCAATACCAAACAGACGACGGTCAACCGGACTTTGGCGCTGGATATTTTCGACGTAGATCACAGCAGCTACGCGAAGCCGACAAGGTCGGGATGGGCGACAGACATCGACATGACCGAGGAGCGCTCGGGCATTTACGCCAACTCGCGGATACGTTTGACCGAACCTCTGAGCCTGGTTTTGGGTGGCCGTGCCAGTTGGTATGACTACACCTACGAAATCAATCGTAGTACGACAGCTCTGCCCTATGAGTCAAAGGTCACTAGAGAGGTAACGCCTTACGCGGGCCTGATTTACGACATCAACAATAACTGGTCGTGGTACGCCAGCTACGCGGAGATTTTCAACGCGCAAGGTAACTACGTTGATACTTCCGGCACCCCGTTGTCACCTTCATCTGGAGACAATTACGAAACCGGCATCAAAGGCGAGCTTTTCGATAAACGCTTGAACCTGTCGATGGCCCTGTTTTATATAAAACAGACCGACGTCGCTTTGGTGGATTTGGCCAACACTAACTGCAGTAGTAATGATTCAGAAGGTACTTGCTACATCAACGGCACCATCAAACGCAGCAAAGGCATCGACATCGAAGCCAGCGGAGAGGTAGCACCGGGCTGGCAGGTATTCGGCGGATACACCTACAACCTGCTGCGTAACAACACGGAATCGGTCGAAGTCGCCTACGAAACCCCAAAACACATGCTGCGCCTGCAAACCAGCTACAACCTGCCAGGAGTCTGGAATCGTCTGACCATCGGTGGCGGTGTTTCAGCGCAATCCGGTTACAAGGCCGCTGTTGAAGGACTGGATTTCGGCAGCCAGGGTTACGCCATCTGGGATGCCCGCGCCAGCTGGAAGCTGGACGAGCACTGGAAGGTTTCGCTGAACGCCGAAAACCTGTTTGACCGTCGCTACTACACCACGGCCGTGGCCACCGACCGCTCGAATCTGTTCGGCGATCCGCGCAGCTACATGTTCACACTGCGGGGCGATTTCTGATCAAAGCCCGGGCAAAACCCTATCACGGGGCGAACACTTCCCCTGTAGGAGTGAGCTTGCTCGCGATACGTTCTTTCAGTTGGCAAATCACGGCCAGCCAGGACGCTATCGCGAGCAAGCTCACTCCTACAGAATTTGCTTCAAATCAGCGACCCCAACCGTGAAAGGTAAATTCCGCCAGTCCATGTCGTGGCTCCACACGTGGTGCGGGCTGGTGTGTGGATGGTTGTTGTGTGCGATTTTCCTGACCGGCACGTTGAGCGTTTTCCGGGAACCCATCACGCGCTGGATGGAAGCGCAGCCACTGGTTGCAGTCGACCAAAACGCGCCCACCAGTGACATTTCGGGTGCTGCGCGCTATGCCGAGCATTACCTGCTTGAACACGCAACCGGTGCCCGATTCTGGCGGGTCGAATTCCCTCAGCATCCGGGCCAGGCCCTCCAATTGGCGTGGCGTTCGGGGTCGACCCTTCAGCAGGTTTCGCTGTCAGCTAAAACCGGCGAAATACTCCCCAAGGGCGTCGCACGGAAAACCGAAGGCGGTCGGCACTTCATGTCGTTTCACTACATGCTGCATTTGCCGGTGCTGGGCTTCTGGCTGGTGGGCTGGCTGACCGTGGGCATGCTGGTCGCGCTGGTGTCCGGGGTGGTCATCCACCGACGAATCTTTCAGGACTTCTTCACCTTTCGGCCCAACAAGGGTTTGCGCTCCTGGCTCGACGCACACAACGCCACGGCGGTCATGACCCTGCCCTTTCTGATCATGATTGCCTACACCGGGCTGGCCGTTTTCTATACCAGTTACATGCCCTGGCCTCTGCAAGCGGCTTACAGTTCCAGCCCGGATGCCTACAGTCAATTTCAGTCGGAGCTGTCGGGAAAAGCAGGCTCTATCGACAAGACCGAAAACACCACAACTGATTGGCCCTCGCTTCTGCGACAGGCGCAAACCTTGACGGGCCAGGACGCACGCATGCTGGTGGTGCAGAACCCGGAGTCACAGAAGGCTACGGTCCGGGTGATGGGTCGCCACGATGAAGCTCACCCTTCCCAGACACTGTTCACGCCGCAAGCCAGCGTGCTGTTTGACGGTATAACGGGCGCGACTTTGCAGGTCCAGAAGCCGCTGCCGGAAACCCTGTCGCTGGGCGATCAGATCTACGGCGTCCTGCGTTCACTGCATTTTGCCGAGTTGGGCGGCTGGGGCATGAAGTGGCTGTACTTCGTCAGCGGGTTGCTGGGCATGGCGATGATGGCGACCGGTACGCTGCTGTTCACCATCAAGCGACGCAACAAGAGTCAGCGAGAATTCGGCACCGCGACTGCCAGGGTTTACCGTTGTATCGAAGCGTTTAACGTGGCGAGCATTGCAGGCATTGGCGTGGCGTGTATTGGATATTTCTACGCCAACCGGTTCATACCGGTGGATATGGCGGACCGAGCCACATGGGAGGTTCGCAGCTTCCTGCTGATCTGGTTGGCGACGCTGACCCATGCCTTGTGCCGCCCGATCAACAGGGCTTGGACCGAGCAACTGACCATCGCCGCAATACTGTGCTTATGCCTGCCGCTGCTCAATTTTTGCACAACAGGCCAGCATATCGGTCGTTATCTGGCCACAGGGGATTGGCAGCGCGGAAGCGTTGAGATTGTAGCGCTGGGGTTTGGAGTCATGCTGGTGATTGTTTTGTTGCTGCGGCGAAGTAGATGAGATCTGCAGCAGATGCATGTGTGCCAATCAGCTACTCACGGCCCATCGATTTGGAACGCGATTCCCTGTGGGAGCGAGGCTTGCCCGCGATGCATGAGACGCAGCTTAAAGGCATAGCGCGTTTTCGTTTATCGTCGGAATGCCGCCCAGACCAAGCTCAGCTCCCACAGATTGTCCTTGATCTTAAGCTCATGATTGCCCCGTGGGACCGAATTCATTCGGGAAGGCGGTGTTCCAAGCGATGCATAAGCTGCGGATGTACCGGACTCTTCGCGAATGAATTCGCTCCCACCGGTATCAGCGCTTGCGGGCAAACATAGAAGCTCCCACATAAAATCGCATTTCAATTCGTAAATTATTTGCGGCATCTACAGGTGATGTGCAATGAAGAAAACCACCCACACACACCTCTACCGCTGGATGATTCTCAGCCGGGTGCTGGCCGCCACCCTCGGCGGTTATGTTTTGTCGGCGCTGGTCACGTCGTTGCTGGCGCTGTTGCTGCCGCGCGTCTCAGGCAGCGATCCCGCAAGCGTCGTGCAGATCGCGACGTTGCTGAGTTTCGTGCTGTACACCGCCATAGTCATCTGGGTATTCAGCACCGCCAGCGCCTGGCGGGCATGGTTCGGCCTGGGGCTGGCGGCGCTGTTGACGGGCGCGGTGATCGTCGGGCTGACGATCACCGTGTGAGCGTTAAACCTTGAAGTGCCCAACCATCATCTGTAACTGACCACCTAATCGCGCCAACTCAACGCTGGATGCGGCGGTCTCTTCACTGGCTTCCGCCGTCTGCTCACACACGTCACGCACGTTGACGATGCTGCGGCTGATTTCGTCAGCCACCGAGCTTTGTTGCTCAGCCGCTGCGGCAATTTGCTGGTTCATGGCCTGAATACTGGAAACAGTCTGAGTGATGCTTTCCAGCGAGGTGCCCGCCTTGCGCGTCAGGGCAACGCTGTTGTCGGTCAAGGCGCGGCTGCCGAGCATGATTTGCGAGACCTGACGAGTACCGTTTTGCAGCCCGGCAATCAGGCTTTCGATCTCTTCAGTGGACTGTTGGGTGCGTTGCGCCAAACCCCGTACTTCATCGGCAACCACCGCGAAACCTCGCCCTGCTTCACCGGCACGTGCCGCTTCGATGGCAGCGTTGAGCGCCAGCAGGTTGGTCTGCTCGGCCACGGCCTTGATCACGTCCATGACTTTGCCGATCTTGTCGCTTTCCTGCTCCAGCAAGGTCATGGCATCGCTTGAACGCAGCACTTCACTGGCCAGTTTTTCGATCTGCGTGATGGCCTCGCCCACCACTTTGTCGCCGTCCCGGGCTTGAGTGTCGGCGTTCGCCGCCGCTACCGAAGCCTGCTCGGCGTTGCGCGCAACTTCGTGCACGGTGGCAGACATTTCCTGCATTGCGGTAGCGACCTGATCGGTCTCGATCTTCTGATTGTTGACCCCGGCGCTGGTCTGCTCGGTGACGGCGGACAATTCTTCAGCCGCGCTGGCAATCTGTGTCACGCCATCACGAATCCCGCTGATCAGATCTCGCAGCGTGACGCCCATGCGCTGAATACCTTGCTGCAACACGCCCAGTTCATCGCGACGGGTAATGGTGATGGTGTGAGTCAGATCCCCCGAGGCGATGCGGTTCACCACTTCCAGGGTTTGCTGCAACGGACGGGTGATCTGACGCGTGATGATGATCGCCGCAAAGATACCCAACAGCAGGGCCAACACAGCACCGCCGATCTGCATGCTGCGAGCCTTGGTGGTGTCTTGCGCGGCAAGGCTCAGCTGGATTTTGGAGAGCTCCTCGCCAAGGTTCACGATCTCGTACCCTTGGGCAGTCATGTCTTTGCGCGCCGACACAATCGTATCGTTGGCAGTTTTGTAGGCTTGAACCAGAGTCAGATAGTTACGCAGAGAGGCTTCAAGCTGTGCCACTTCGGTGCCATAGGTCGCATTGAACACAGTCTTCAGCTTGTCGACGTTTTTAATCGACGTTTCCAGTTGGCTGAACGCAGCCTGCTCGGTCTTTTCATTCGAGTTGCCGGTGTAACCGCGCACTTCATAACGAACCAGCTGGAAATCCATTTTGGCGTCAGCCAACAGTTGCAATTGGTCAGAACGCTCAGGGTTCGAGGGGTCCTGTTTAAGCACCGAGTCATTGATGGCAGCAATCAACTGAGCACCTTTGGTGGCCTCCACGCCCATATCGGCACGAACCTTGGTGCTGACCTGATAGCCACCGCGCATCTGCTCCAGCGACGTCTCGTAGTTTTTGATGATGTCGGTGAGCTGAGAAAGGGCTTTGGCGTTAAGCGGATTAGTGAAGGTGGACAGCAGCAGTTGCTGTTGCTTCTTGAAGTCGTCCAGGGCGGCCTGCACTTTTTGTGCGGCAGCTTCGTCACCATTGGCAAGCATGTATTGCAGACGCGCGACGCGTAATACCGTCAGGCGATCAGAAAGCTCAGCGATGTCACCGATTCTGTCGGTGCGGTAGATCAGCTTATCCAGACTGGTCCACCCCAGAAGTGAAAGCAGTGCAGTGAATATAAGCACCGCCCCGAACCCCAGGGCTAACTTCATGGTGACGCTGATATTGGCCAAGCTGCTGTTCATAAACTCTCCGTGATGTGTCTGTGTTTCCCCAATGCACGCTGTTGTTATTTTTATTGAGAGCAACCTGTGCACAGGGCATATCGGCCAACACAACGGATAACTTGACTGTTTATGCGTTTTTTTGAGTCCCCCTGCTGATTAAGGACCACGCTGAAAGCATTGATCCAGAGCCTTCAGCGCAACGTAATTCATCGCCGGACAAGCGAAATCATCAGGTTGCACTGGCTGTAACACGCGCTCGATACCCTCATGCACGTCACCACGCTGCGCAAAAAACCGAGGGTAATGACTCATGAAGATCAGCGTTTTTGGATCAGGCTATGTCGGTCTGGTGGCCAGTGCATGCCTTGCCGATGTCGGGCATGACGTGCTGTGCATGGACATCGATGAGCAGCGAATAGAGCTACTCAAATCAGGCGAAACGCCGATTCATGAGCCCGGCCTGAACATGCTCATTCGCAGCAACGTGCATGCGCAAAGGCTGTTCTTCTCGACCGATGCCGCACAAGCCGTTGCCTTTGCTGACCTGTTGTTCATCGCGGTAGGCACGCCCTCCGATGAGGACGGCAGCGCTGACCTGCAATACGTCCTCGCAGTCGCGCGAAGCATCGGCCAGCACATGCAGACCTTCAAAACCGTGGTCAACAAGTCTACCGTTCCGGTCGGCACCGGGGAGAAGGTGGCAGAGACTATTCGTACGACGCTGGAAAACCGCGACCTGCAGATCCCCTTCGATGTCTGCTCCAACCCCGAGTTCCTCAAGGAGGGCGCGGCCATCGAGGACTTCACCCGTGGTGCCCGGATCATCATCGGCACCGACTCAGAGCGTGTCAGAACGCTCATGCGTGAGTGCTACGCGCCGTACAACCGCAATCACGACAAGCTGATGTTCATGAGCCTGCGCGCCGCCGAACTGACCAAATACGCTGCCAACGCAATGCTGGCGACAAAGATCAGCTTCATGAATGAAATGGCTAACCTGGCCGAGCGCCTGGACGTGGACATCGAGCAAGTCCGCCACGGCATTGGTAGCGATCCGCGCATTGGTTATGACTTCATCTATCCCGGTTGCGGCTATGGCGGCTCCTGCTTCCCCAAGGACATTCAGGCACTGAGTCGCACAGCCCATGAAGTCGGGTACAACCCGCAACTACTCAGGGCTGTGGAAGAGATCAACCAGCGACAGAAAACCGCGCTGTTCAAAAAGCTCGAACGAGCTCTTGATGGGCAATTGGCAGGCAAGACCATCGCCGTCTGGGGACTGGCATTCAAACCCAATACTGACGACATGCGCGCCGCGCCGAGCAGAGACTTGATGGAATCACTGTGGAGCGCCGGAGCCAGCGTTCAGGCGTACGACCCCGAAGCGATGCAGGAATGTCGAAGAATCTACGGCGAACGTGACGATCTGGTCCTGGTCGGTGATCGCATCCAGGCAGTCAAAGGCGCGGATGCATTGGTGATCTGCACCGAATGGAAAGCTTTTCGCAGTGTCGATTTCACGTGGCTCAGGCAACAACTCAAATACGCGATCGTGATTGACGGGCGCAACCTGTATGAACCCAAAGCCCTGGCGGATGCGGGGTTGAGTTATTCGAGCATGGGTCGGGCTTGAGTTTCGGGGACGGAGTAAACGGTACTGCGATATCACGTAAAACGACCGACCTTGTGGGAGCCAGGCTTGCCTGCGATAAGACTGGACTCGATATACCTGACATTTGCGGTGCCTGTATCGTCGGAATGCCGCCCAGATCAAGCTCTGCTCCTATCAAACAAAATATAAATCACTGAATAAACGGGGGTTGTTGGAGCGAGTGGGCGGTGTCAGGGATACAGGGCTAGCTCCCACAGGTCCAGCGGCGTGCGCGCCCAGGATCATACCGGCCTAAGGACAGGTGGCTGGCGCTGACTCAACCATCCAGCAAATGCTCCAGAAACAAACCCGCCGCGCTCGACAGCCCTTCACGTGGGCGGATGCAGACCATCAATTCCCGCTCTGCCCACGGCTCATCCAGCACCACTGTTCGTACGCCTTCCAGCCTGTAAATCCCGACGCTACCTTGCGGCAGAATGCCGATACCGACGCCCGCCTGAACCATCAGGCACAGCGCATCGTAGCTGGACACTTCCATGCGGATTTTCAGCGAACGCCCCACATCGTTGGCGGCTTTGATCAACTGGAAGTTCAGGTGGGTACCGCTGCGCAGCGCTACGTAAGGATGATCAAGGGTTTCGCTGAACGTGACGCTGTCACGGCCCGCCAGCAGATGCGTGTCGGGCACCAGCAACACCAGCCGATCCTTGCGAAAGGGAAAGACTTCAACATCGGTGCCATGGGGCAAGCGGGTGAAGATGCCGATATCAGCGCGGTTCTCGGCCACGGCTTTGGTGATGGCCAGGCTTTCCTTTTCTTCAAGCCGGATATCGATCAGCGGGTTCATATCCATGAACGACTTGATCAGCTCCGGCATGAACTGGCTGATGGCCGAGATGTTCGCCAGTACATGCACCGAACCTCGACGACCATGGCCGTATTCGCGCATCTGCACGACGATTTCATTGAGGCTGTTCAGGGCACTGCGGGCCATGTACAAGAGGGAGATACCCGCCGCAGTAGGCGTGACGCCCTTGTTGGTACGCACCAGCAAAGGCGCGTCGAGCAACTCTTCCAGCTCACTGAGCCGCTTGCTGACCGCCGCCGCGGCAATGTGCTCGCGCTCGGCGGCGGCAGCGATGGTGCCTTCTTCGATAACACTGACGAACAGGCGCAGCGAAACAGGATCGAGCTTCATGGGAAGTACCGGACGTGAAGTCCGGTCATAGTACGCGTTCAATCAACCTCTCAGAACGCGCCTGACAACAGATGACCGGCGTTTGGCACTTTGGCTTCCAGCCCCAGGGTTTTCAGTATCTGATAAACGGTGGCGACCGAGGCGGACAATACCGGCTTGTCGAGCCGATCCTGCACGACCTGAATCGCAGGCAATGACGGCATCTGCACACAGCATGACAACACCACACCATCCGCCTGGCCGATATTCAAACGATCGGCATGCGCCACAAGATTCATCGGATCAAGACGCCCTACCGCCAGATTGTCGGCCACCTCCAGACTGATGGAGTCTGTCACTTCGATCCCTGCAGCTTCGATGTAATCAATCACTTGCTGAGTCAGCGGCTTCATGTACGGCGTAATAATCGCGACTTTTTTGTAGCCCAGCACATTAAGGCTATCGATCAGTGCCCCTGCCGAACTCAGCACCGGGGTTGGTGCTTCGTTCCCGGCAACCACGTTGCCAAGACGTTCCTGGGACACTTTGTGATAACCCGCGCCCTGGCACATGATCGCCACCAGACAGGCGTAAGCCATGACATCAACACGTGCGTCGCTCAGTTCCAGCGCGCAACGGTCGCTGTCGATGTCCATTTTTTTCAGCTCTTCCGGGCTGACCTTCATCATGCGCATGCGCGCCGAGTGAAAAGTGAAGTGCTCTTCGGGGAACAGCGAGTAACGCGAGGTCAACATCGCCGGAATTTCGGTTTCCATGGTGGTGTTGGAGCTGGGGACGATCTGCCCGATACGGAAATTCTTCATTGTTCTGCCCTCGACAAAGCAAACGATCCAAAGATCACAGGCTTGCGATGCTAGAAGCGCTGAACGAGCGCGTACATCAGGCATTGATGAGGCTGCCATCGCGGATGACGATGGCTATCCGGCAGATGAACGGTGTAACAAACCGCTGGTTTACCCTGCCCGAACAGCCATTTTAGCGCCGCCCAATTTGCCCAGAAGCCCTCGCTCTGCTAGTGTCGCGCCGGTTTAACCTCTACCGGAATAGCCCCCATGGCCCGCAAGAAAGCTGCACTGGATTTCGAACAATCACTCGCTGATCTGCAAACGCTGGTAGAGCGTCTGGAGAACGGCGAGCTGTCGTTGGAAGACTCGCTGACTGCCTTCGAGCAAGGTATTCGCCTGACTCGCGAATGCCAGGGCGCGCTGGCGCAAGCCGAACAGAAGGTTCAAGTGCTGCTCGAACGCGACGGCGAACTGGCCGAAGAGCCATTCGACGCGGAACAACCTGAATGATCGCGACTTATCAGGCACTGAGTCAGACCCGCGTAAACGCGGCGCTGGAAGGTCTGTTTGCAGCACCCGCTCCAGAATTGACCCGCCTGTACGCCGCCATGCGCTACAGCGTGATGAACGGCGGCAAACGCGTGCGCCCGCTGCTGGCCTACGCAGCCTGCGAAGCGCTGGGCGGTAACGCTGAGGATGCCAACGGCGCAGCCTGCGCCGTTGAGCTGATCCACGCATATTCGCTGGTTCATGACGATTTACCGGCGATGGACGATGACGATCTGCGTCGCGGCCAGCCAACGACTCACAAAGCGTTCGACGAAGCCTGCGCGATTCTGGCCGGTGACGGCCTGCAAAGCCTGGCCTTCACGGCTCTGCTCGACCCACGCCTGACCTCGCGAGATGCCGAAGCACGTCTGCAAATGGTCAGTGCCTTGGCGTTGGCCGCTGGCCCTGCCGGGATGGTCGGCGGTCAGGCCATCGACCTGGGTTCGGTAGGCCTGAAGCTGGATCAGGCAGCACTCGAATTCATGCACCGGCACAAGACCGGCGCGCTGATCGAAGCCAGCGTAAAGCTTGGCGCACTGGCCAGCGGTAATGCTGACCAGACCCGACTCGATGCGTTGCAAGTCTATGCCCGGGCCGTTGGTCTGGCATTTCAGGTGCAGGACGACATTCTCGACGTTGAAAGCGATACCGAAACCCTTGGCAAACGCCAGGGCGCAGACATCGCCCGCGACAAGCCAACGTATCCGGCACTGCTAGGGCTGGAACCTGCCCGGCTGTACGCCTTGCAACTGCGTGATCAGGCCATAGACGCCCTGCGACTTTTCGACGCGTCGGCTGATCCGCTGCGTGAGCTGGCTCGTTTCATCGTCGAACGGCGCAACTGATCCCTGCAACACGACTGCAAATACTCCGAACCGGCCTTGTCTGGCCGGGTCAGAAACGTGTGTTCCCCAGGTTTGCCGACGTATCAAAAACTGCACTTCATGGGCAGCATGCGATGCATCAGGTAAACTGCCGCCTCTTTTACTTATAACGATTCGCCTGATGCCCACGACGTTTAAAGAGATTCCCCGCGTGCGCCCAACCACGCCGCTGCTCGACCGCGCTGATACGCCGGACGGCTTGCGTCGCCTGGGCGAAGCCGAGCTGGAAGACCTGGCCGATGAACTGCGCCTGGAGCTGCTCTATTCCGTTGGCCAGACCGGCGGGCACTTCGGTGCCGGCCTGGGTGTGATCGAGCTGACCATCGCCTTGCATTATGTCTTCGATACCCCGGACGACCGTTTGGTCTGGGACGTGGGCCATCAGGCGTATCCGCACAAGATCCTCACCGGCCGTCGCCAGCGCATGAACACCCTGCGCCAGAAAGACGGTGTTGCCGCCTTCCCGCGCCGCAGCGAGAGCGAGTACGACACTTTCGGCGTCGGCCACTCCAGCACCTCGATCAGCGCAGCATTGGGCATGGCCATCGCCGCCCGTCTGCAAGGCAGCGACCGCAAGTCCATCGCCGTCATCGGTGATGGCGCGCTGACTGCGGGGATGGCGTTCGAAGCGCTGAACCACGCGCCTGAAGTCGCCGCCAACATGCTCGTCATCCTCAATGACAATGACATGTCGATCTCGCGCAACGTTGGCGGGCTGTCGAATTATCTGGCAAAGATTCTTTCCAGTCGCACTTACAGCAGCATGCGTGAGGGCAGCAAAAAGGTTCTGTCGCGTTTACCCGGTGCCTGGGAAATTGCCCGCCGCACCGAGGAATACGCCAAAGGCATGCTGGTGCCCGGCACCCTGTTCGAAGAGCTGGGCTGGAATTACATCGGGCCTATCGACGGCCACGACCTGCCAACCCTGATCGCCACGCTGCGCAACATGCGTGACCTCAAAGGTCCGCAATTCCTGCACGTTGTGACCAAGAAAGGCAAAGGCTTCGCACCCGCCGAAGTCGACCCGATCGGCTACCACGCCATCACCAAACTGGAGCCACTCAATGCTCCGGCCGTTGCCCCGAAAAAGGCCAGCGGGCCGAAGTATTCCGGTGTGTTTGGTCAGTGGATCTGCGACATGGCCGAGGCTGACTCACGTCTGGTGGGTATTACCCCAGCGATGAAGGAAGGCTCGGACATGGTCGAATTCGCCGAGCGCTTCGCGGAGCGCTACTTCGACGTGGCCATTGCAGAGCAGCACGCTGTAACACTGGCTGCGGGCATGGCCTGCGAAGGCGCCAAACCAGTAGTAGCGATCTACTCCACCTTCCTGCAACGCGGCTATGACCAACTGGTGCATGACGTGGCGGTGCAGAACCTCGACGTCCTGTTCGCCATCGACCGCGCAGGCCTGGTGGGCGAAGACGGCCCGACCCACGCGGGCAGCTTCGATCTGTCGTACTTGCGCTGCATTCCGGGCATCGTGGTCATGACGCCGAGCGACGAAAACGAATTGCGCCTGATGCTTAGCACCGGCTACCTGCATAACGGCCCCGCCGCTGTGCGCTATCCACGGGGTACCGGGCCGAACGCAGTGATCGAGAGCGGCCTCGCACCGATCGAAATCGGTAAAGGCATCGTTCGCCGTAATGGTCAGGGCGTTGCCATTCTGGTGTTCGGCGTGCAATTGGCTGACGCGCTTAAAGTCGCAGATAAGATCGACGCCACCGTAATCGACATGCGCTTCGTCAAACCGATTGATGAGGCACTGATCCGCGACGCTGCAGCCAATCATGAATTGCTGGTGACCGTCGAAGAAAACGCCGTCATGGGCGGTGCCGGTGCTGCCGTCAGCGAGTTTCTGGCACGGGAAAACATCCTCAAGTCCGTGCTGCATCTCGGCTTGCCGGATGTCTACGTTGAACACGCCAAGCCTGCACAAATGCTGGCTGAGTGCGGATTGGATGAGGCGGGTATCGAAGCGGCGATCAACGAGCGACTAGTGTTGATTGGCTAATCGTTGAAAGCATCAAAAAGAAAGGCGCTCATTGAGCGCCTTTTTTTGTGCAGTTTGGTTGATGACTGGCAGCGAATGGCACTGTGTCCCGATAACGCTCTGTCGCTAAGCAAACACAGAACTGTAGGAGTGAGCTTGCTCGCGATTCGATTTTTCTGTTTATGAATCATCGACTGGCCTGACGCTATCGCGAGCAAGCTCACTCCTACAGGGGGATGCATTTCACCCGATGACTATGCGTCTCGCTAAGCAAACACGGATCTTTAGGGGCGCACGAGCAGCGCGAGGCCGCGATGGCGGCTTGTCTGATATACCGCCATCGCTGGCCTCGTAACCTCGGTGAGCCCCTACAGGAAATGTGCGCGTATTTACGCTAAACAGCTGCCTCTAACGCCTCGATATCACCTGAAACAATCATCTGCAGATTCCGGGTAATTTTCTCTATGGGCCAGTCCCACCAGGCAATGGTCAAAAGTCGCTCGCTGACCTCAGCGGGGAAGCGGTGTTTCAGGACTTCGGCCGGGTTACCGCCGACGATGCTGTAAGCAGGGACATCACTGACTACGACCGAACGCGAAGAGACGATCGCCCCGTCACCGATGGTCACGCCAGGCATGACCAGCACGTCGTAGCCCATCCAGACATCGTTACCCACCACGGTATTGCCTTTATAGGGCAAGTCTCCCGGCTCAGGGGTGACCTTCTCCCAGCCACTGCCAAAGATTTGAAACGGATACGTCGAGATGCCACTTATCTTGTGGTTGGCACCGTTCATGATGAATTTAGTGCCCCGCGCCAGTGCGCAGAATTTGCCAATGATCAGTTTGTCGCCAATGAACGGGAAGTGATAAAGGACGTTGCGCTCGAAGTTTTCCGAATCTTCGGGGTCATCGTAGTAGGTGTAATCGCCCACAATGATATTCGGATTGTTGAGGGTGTTCTTAATGAAACACACCTGCGGAAAGCCGTTCATTGGGTGGGGATTTTTCGGGTCAGGTCCGTTCATGGAAAGCTCCTTTTTCATGCAAGTACACACAGCGCCTACAGGTGGCAGTACTTCAAACCAGTTGCCGGGGTAAGCGGTAAAGATACAGAAGCACCGCACTGGAGAACGCCAACAGCAGCAGCGGAACCGTTTCCAGCCCGACAAAAACCGCCAGTGCAGCGATCCATGCCGGCAACCCCGCAGTCAGAAACGCCACGCGACGGGCGTCAGCGAGGTTGATCCAGGCCGCGGACTCTTCAGGGGTTTCACGGGCAGCGCCGGTAGCGATCAGCGCGTGTTTGTAGCGGCCGAATGGCTTGAGGCTGACAAACATCGATAGCAGCCCGACAACGAAGAGTGGCATCGCCAGCACGGGAAAAATGGCGTTTTTGCTATCGAACGCGCCATTGATCACAAACAGCGGCGCCAGGGTCAACACCAGTTGCCACCACCACGCGAGAGCGAAGCGGCGTCTGGTGTTGTGGCGATTCAAGCGCGATCAGCCTCGCCCTGGTGCTCATTGCCCATCATGTGCCCGAGCTTGCCGGCCTTGGTCGCCAGATAGAGCTTGTTGTGCGGGTTATGGCCGGTGTGCAGCGGTACACGCTCGGCAACGTTGATGCCCATCTCGGTCAAGGCTTTGACCTTGCGCGGGTTGTTGGTCATCAGACGCAGGGATTCGACCCCCAGGTGCTGCAGCATTGGCAGGCAGATAGCGTAATCGCGCTGGTCTGCGGCAAAACCCAGACGCTCATTGGCTTCAACGGTATCAGCACCACCATCCTGCAGTTCGTACGCGCGAACCTTGTTCAGCAGGCCAATGCCCCGGCCTTCCTGACGCAGATAGAGCAAAACGCCGCGACCTTCAGAAGCGATGGCACGCAAGGCAGCTTCGAGCTGTGAACCGCAATCACAACGCTGACTGAACAACGCATCGCCGGTCAGGCATTCGGAATGGACACGCCCCAGCACTGGAGCACCATCGGATACGTCGCCCAGGCTCAACACAAGATGTTCGCGACCGGTCGCATGCTCAAGAAAGCCATGCATGGTGAATTCGGCAAAAGGGGTAGGCAGCTTGGAAGCGGCTACAAATACGACGGGCACCGTGTGCTCCTGATCAGTATGGGACTGGAAATTCGCAAGGCACGCATTGTAGCAGCACGCCTCGGCAGACGCTTATGCCGAATTGTGGGGCATACAGATCGGGAAGTTAGATTGATGCCCTGTGGGAGCGTGGCTTGCCCGCGATAAGGTTGAACGCGATTCACTTTAGATCGCGTCCAGACTTATCGCGGGCAAGCCTCGCTCCCACAGGAAAGCACATTGCGGCTCAAATCCACGCCCAGACCCAGACGATTCCCTGCATCGCCGCCCAAGCGAATACGCCCGCTAGCACGTCATCGAGCATGATCCCGACGCCACCGTGCACCTTGCGATCGATCCAGTGAATGGGCCATGGCTTGAGAATGTCGAAAAAGCGGAACACCAGGAACCCCACCAGCAGCCAGACCCAGCCCTCGGGCACTAGCCACAAGGTGATCCACATGCCGACCATTTCGTCCCAGACGATGCCTTCGTGGTCGTGTACGCCCAGATCATCCGCGACTTTGCCGCACAGCCAGAAACCGAACAGCATGGTGATGCCGAGCATCAGCCAGTAGCCCCAGTCCGGAAGCATTTGCCACAGCGGAATGAACGGCACGGCAACCATGGAACCCCAGGTGCCCGGCGCTTTGGGCAGGGTGCCGGAGCCGAAACCGAACGCCAGGAAGTGCCACGGGTTGGTCCAGACCGAAGGTGGAACGAATTCCGCCGGGACCTGCTTTGGATGATCTGTCACGGTGTCTCCCGAAAATGTTGGTAGCCGCGTGCCAGGACAGGAATGTCGTGACCCATGGTGTCGATCAGCGCGACGCCCTCGCCCGCCTCGACTCGCCCGATGACATGGATGGGTAATCCTGCGTCGAGCAAATCCTGTAAGTGTTCTGGGGGCAACGTGAACGCCAGCAAATAATCATCACCACCACTCAACGCTGCTTCCCTCGCGTCCTGCTGCCCGATAAAGGCTAGCAAAGGCTCGGACATCGGCAGCTTTTCCTGCTCGACCAATAGCCGGACTTTCGATGCCCGCGCGATATGCCCGCAGTCGGCCAACAGACCATCGGAGATATCCAGGGCGGCGCTGGCCTTGCCGCGTAGCGCCAGCCCCAGGGTAAATTGCGGTTGTGGCGACCAGTAGCGCGCCAGCAACGCCTCTGCGGTAGACGCCTCAGTGGTGCGCTGGTTCAACACAAGCGGCAATGCACCCGCCGCATCGCCCAACGGTCCACCGACACACAGCAGATCCCCCGGACGTGCGCCGCTGCGAGTCAACGCCTGCCCCGTCGGCACGCGACCGAATACCGTGACTGTCAGGCTTAATGGCCCCCGAGTCGTATCGCCGCCCACCAGTCGCAAGCCGCAACCCTGCGCCATGAGGTTCAAACCTTCGGCGAAAGCCTTCAGCCAGTCGACAGATACGTCAGGGAGGGTCAACGCAAGGGTAAATGCAACGGGCGTGGCGCCCATGGCCGCCAGATCACTGGCAGACACGCCAAGCGCACGCTGGCCGAGCAGGAAAGGATCGCAAACGTCAGGGAAATGCACGCCGATGACCAGCGTATCGGTAGAGATCGCCAACTGCTCACCAGGCGGTAGCGTCAGCAAAGCGCAGTCATCACCAATCCCCAGCGCCACACCTTCACCCGCTTGCGCACAAGGCGCAGCGGCGAAGTAATTGCGGATCAGCTCAAACTCGCCCATCAGGATCTCGTTGTTGTGTTCTCAGCCTGTATTTGCGTTGCTCCTATCGCGGGCAAGCCACGCTCCCACAGGAGATCGCATTCCCTGTGGGAGTGTGGCTTGCCCGCGATGAAGGCGACCAGATCTTAGCGCTTGTACGCTTTGACTTCAGCTTCACGCAGGCGCGGGGCCAGTTTGTCCAGGACGCCATTGACGAACTTGTGGCCGTCAGTGGAGCCGTAGACTTTCGCCAGCTCGATACCTTCGTTGATCACCACGCGATACGGCACGTCGACGCGCTTGAGCAACTCGTAGGTGGACAGACGCAGGATGGCCAGTTCAACCGGGTCGAGTTCTTCAATGGTCAGGTCCAGACATGGCGTCAGGGCCGCATCGATTTCGTCGATGTTGGTCGGTACGCCGCGCAGCAGCTCACTGAAATAAGGGCCGTCGACGTCTTTGAAATCGTTATCGACGCGGAACTGCGCTTCGATTTCATTCAGCGAATGACCCGCCATGTGCCACTGGTAAAGCGCTTGAGTGGCCAACTGACGGGCTTCCCGGCGCTTGACGCTCTTGGATGGCTTGCCAGCGTCCGCAGGTTTTGGATCGCGCGGATTGAACTGATCGCTGTCGTCGGAAATCACTTGGCCTCCAACTGCGCCAGCAGGCTGACCATTTCAAGAGCAGACAACGCAGCTTCTGCGCCTTTGTTACCGGCTTTGGTGCCGGAACGCTCGATGGCTTGTTCGATGGTGTCGACAGTCAGGACGCCGAAAGCAACCGGCACGCCGAACTCCATGGAAACCTGGGACAGGCCTTTGACGCATTCGCCAGCCACGTATTCAAAGTGCGGAGTACCACCGCGGATCACTGCGCCGAGAGCGACGATGGCGGCGAACTCGCTGCGCTGGGCAACTTTCTGCACGACCAGCGGGATTTCGAAGGCACCCGGAGCGCGGATGATGGTGATATCGCTTTCTTTGACGCCGTGGCGTACCAAAGCATCAACAGCACCGCTCACCAGACTTTCCACGACGAAGCTGTTGAAACGGCCAACTACCAGAGCGTAGCGGCCTTGGGGAGCGACGAAGGTACCTTCGATGGTCTTCAGGGTCATTCGTGTAAGTCTCGTATTAAAGAGCAAGTACGCCTTGGGGCGGACTATAGGGATGTTAGGCCACGAAACAGATCAGCCGGTGGCACGCACAAAAGCGTACCACCCGACCGGTCTTTATTCGGAGGGCACGTATTCTACAACTTCCAGATCGAAACCGGATATCGCATTGAACTTCATTGGCGAACTCATCAGGCGCATTTTACGCACACCGAGGTCACGCAGGATCTGCGAACCGGCCCCCACGGTGCTGTAAGTGGTCGGCGATTTGATCGGCAATTGCCCGGCGGTTTCACGAATATGCGCCAGCAGCACATCGCCATCCAGCGGGTGACCGAGCAACAGGACAACACCGCTGCCCGCCTCGGAAACCTTGGTCATCGCGGCGCGCAGGCTCCAGCGGCCAGGCTGTTTGACCATCAAAAGGTCACGCAGCGGGTCCATGTTATGCACCCGCACCAGGGTCGGTTCTTCTGCGCAAATCTTGCCCAGCGTCAGTGCGAGGTGGACGTCACCTTCCACTGAATCGCGATAGGTCACCAGGTTGAACTGGCCCAATTCGCTGTCCATTGGCTGCTCGGCAATCCGCTGAACGGTACGTTCATGGATCATCCGGTAGTGAATCAGGTCGGCAATCGTACCGATCTTGATGTCGTGTTCCGCCGCGAAAGCTTCCAGTTCAGCCCGACGCGACATTGTGCCGTCGTCGTTCATCACTTCACAGATCACGCCGCTTGGCTCGAAACCGGCCATGCGCGCCAGGTCACAGGCTGCCTCGGTGTGCCCTGCCCGGGATAATGTACCGCCGGCCTGAGCCATCAACGGGAAAATGTGGCCGGGGCTGACAATGTCTTCCGCTTTGGCGTCTTTGGCCGCTGCAGCCTGCACGGTGCGGGCACGGTCAGCAGCAGAAATGCCAGTGGTCACGCCTTCGGCAGCTTCGATGGACACGGTGAACTTGGTGCCAAAACCGGATCCGTTACGCGGTGCCATCAGTGGCAGCTTGAGAGCCTCGCAGCGCTCACGGGTCATCGGCATGCAGATCAGACCACGCGCGTAGCGGGCCATAAAGTTGATGTGTTCAGCCTTGACGCACTCGGAAGCCATGATCAGATCGCCTTCGTTCTCGCGATCTTCGTCATCCATGAGGATGACCATTTTGCCCTGGCGAATATCTTCAACCAGTTCTTCGATACTATTGAGCGCCACTCGGCACCCTCCTTCAATTCAGGATTTGAGGTAGCCGTTGGCGGCCAGGAAGCTTTCGGTGATGGTGCCTGACTGCCCTTTCGAGGAGTCGGCGGCCTTGTCGCCCATCAGCAAACGCTCCAGATAACGCGCCAGCAAATCCACCTCAAGGTTGACCTTACGGCCCGGACGGTAGTCGGCCATGATGGTTTCGGCCAGGGTATGCGGCACGATGGTCAGCTCGAACTCGGCACCGTCAACGGCGTTCACGGTCAGGCTGGTGCCATCGACCGTGATAGAACCTTTGTGCGATATGTACTTGGCCAGCTCGCGGGGTGCGCGCACTTTGAACTGGATAGCGCGGGCGTTTTCCTCACGGGAAACGATCTCGCCAACGCCATCGACATGGCCGCTGACCAGATGGCCGCCCAGACGTGTAGTCGGGGTCAGGGCCTTTTCCAGATTGACCGGGCTGCCGGTCTTGAGATCGATGAACGCCGTGACGTCGAGGGTTTCACGGCTGACGTCAGCCCAGAAGCCATCGCCGGGCAGCTCTACAGCAGTCAGGCAAACGCCGTTGACCGCGATGCTGTCGCCCAGTTTGACGTCGCTCAGATCAAGTTTGCCCGTCTCGACATAAACACGGACATCGCCGCCTTTAGGGGTGATGGCGCGGATGCTGCCGATGGATTCGATGATGCCAGTAAACATGGGTCCTCCAGGAGAACAAGCCCAGCGCGCTGAGCGAAAGGCCGAAATTATACGCCGGGTGGGAGCTTGGGGGTTGCAATGACTCGCCAGTCATCACCCACGGCGCGTATATCCGTAATTTTCAGCTCAAAAGCCTCGCTCATCTGCGCCAGCGGCAGATCAAGCAATGGGCGAGCAGAAGAGCCAAGGAACTTGCCTGCGACGAAAATCTGGAATTCATCCACCATCCCCAGGCGAGTAAACGCCCCGGCGAGACGCGGGCCCGCTTCGATCAGCACGTCGTTGACACCGCGAGCCGCCAGCTCGATCAGTAACTTGCGCAGGTCTACATGACCGCCGCTGCCGGCCAGGGCCAACATGTCGTGGCCTTCATCGTGATAACGCTCGCGGGCTGACGCGGCAGCGCAGGTCACCACCAACGCATGCCCGGCCTGAAAGAACGGCGCATCCAGCGGCACCCGCAATCGGCCGTCGATCAACACCCGCAGCGGCGGACGCGTCATGGCCAAGCCGGTGAGCTCGGCATTCAGGCCCAGCTCATCAGGACGTACAGTCAGGCGAGCCTTGTCGGCCAGCACGGTGTCAGCGCCAGTCAACACGACACTCGATTGCGCACGCAGACGCTGTACCGCCCCACGCGCAGCCGGGCCGGTGATCCATTGGCTTTCGCCGCTGGCCATGGCGGTGCGACCGTCCAGGCTCATGGCGAGCTTGACCGTCACATACGGCAAGCCTTTGATCATGCGCTTGAGGAAGCCTTTGTTCAGCGCCCGGGCTTCGTCTTCCAGAACCCCGCACTGCACCGAAATACCGGCATTCATCAAACGCAGCAAACCGCGTCCGGCAACATCGGGATTGGGGTCCTGCATGGCTGCGACCACTCGCGCCACGCCAGCATCGACCAGCGCATCGGCGCACGGCGGTGTGCGGCCATGGTGGCTGCAAGGCTCCAGCGTCACATAAGCCGTCGCGCCTTTGGCCTTGTCGCCCGCCTGACGCAAGGCATGCACTTCGGCATGCGGCTCGCCAGCGCGAGCGTGCCAGCCTTCGCCGACAATCTGGCCGTCGCGCACGATCACGCAGCCGACTCGTGGGTTGGGATGGGTGGAGTAAATCCCTTTGCGCGCCAGTTCCAGCGCGCGCGCCATGTAATGGGTGTCCAGCGCGGTTTGCTCAGTCAACGAAGCACTCACTCTTTAGCTGGCTCGCGAGCCAGGCGATCGATTTCTTCGCGGAATTCGTTGAGGTCCTGAAAACGCCTGTAAACAGAAGCAAAGCGGATATACGCCACTTCGTCGAGCTTTTGCAGTTCGCCCATGACCAAATTGCCCACCACCAGCGACTTGACCTCGCGCTCGCCAGTCGCGCGCAGCTTGTGCTTGATATGCACCAGCGCTGCTTCCAGCCGCTCGACGCTGACCGGTCGTTTCTCAAGAGCGCGCTGCATACCGGCGCGCAGCTTCTCTTCATCGAAGGGCTGACGGCTACCGTCTTGCTTGATCAAGCGTGGGAGCACCAGCTCGGCTGTTTCGAACGTCGTGAAACGCTCACCGCACGCCAGGCATTCGCGACGACGACGAACTTGATCGCCTTCGGCAACCAGGCGGGAATCGATGACTTTGGTGTCATTGGCACCGCAGAAGGGACAGTGCATGGTGGCAGGCAACAAAAATAGGAAGGGCCGCCATGGTAGCGCATCCCGCTGGCAAGACAAGTCTTGGACTTTGCGCTATATAGACGCGCATCTGGCGCGGTGTTCAGCGATACTGCTGGCCATTGGGCTATTTATCGGCGCTTGCGGGTAATTTAGCGTTACCGTCATTGAGCGGTTTGCTGCTGTCCTTCGTATTGATTTTTTTTGTTGGAGCTGTTCATGACGCTACGACCGCTGATGTTGCTCAGCCTGATTGGCCTGCTTGCCGCCTGCAGCAGCAATGAGACACCTGACACTGCCCCGGCCAAACCTGCCACGGTGCCCGTTGTTAAAGTACCGGCCGGTCCCGGCCCATTGCAGCCCTTCCAGCGAGAGCTGAGCGGCCAGTTGCTGGGCGTACCGGCTGGCGCCGAAGTTGAATTGGCGCTGCTGGTGATCGACGAGCGCGGTCGTCCGCAGAAACTGCTGACCAGCACCAAGCTGCAAGGCAACAATCAGTCGCTGCCCTTCCAGCTGCGTTTCAATCCGGAAGCCTTCCCGGTGGGTCAGCGCGTAGAACTGCGCGGCCGTGCCAGCAAGTCTGGGCAATTGATCCTGCATCTGCCGTCGATGCGTATTGAACAACCCGTCACACAAGCGCTGGGGCCTTTGCAGTTCGAAACCGCTCCATGATTGCACCGCAACACCTGCAACAGGCACTCAGCGAATTGCTCGGCGATGCACAACTGGTCGCCACAGCACTGCCGGACACCGATTTGCGGCTGTGGCTGATCGACGCCGAGAACATGGATCGCGCCTTCAGCCCCGAAGAAACCCGACGCGTCCTTGAAGAGCCGCCGTACTGGAGTTTCTGCTGGGCCAGCGGCCTGGCACTCGCGCGGTTTCTGGCAGAGCAACCGCATTGGGTCGCCGGTAAGCGAGTGCTGGATTTTGGCGCAGGCTCTGGTGTTGCAGGGATTGCAGCGGCTAAAGCGGGCGCACTTGAAGTGGTGGCCTGTGATCTTGACCCGCTGGCCCTTGAAGCCTGCCGCGCCAATGCTGAACTGAACGGCGTGCAGTTGAGCTACTCGGCGGACTTCTTTGCCGAAGCGGATCGCTTCGATTTGATCATCGTCGCTGACGTGCTCTACGACCGGGCCAATTTACCCCTGCTGGATCAGTTTCTCAGTCGCGGGCGACAAGCATTGGTGGCGGATTCGAGAGTGCGGGATTTTCAGCACCCGGCTTATCAACGGCTGGATATCTTTGAAGCGCACACCTTGCCGGATCTGGCCGAACCCCATGAGTTTCGTCACGTGAGCCTGTATCACGCTGCCCGAGTTGAAATGCAATCCCCTGTTGGAGCGAGGCTTGCCCGCGAAGAACGATAACGCGTTGTCCTTGCCACACCGAGGCGACTGATTCGCGGGCAAGCCTCGCTCCCACAGATCCCTCTACTCATCGCTTTGCGCAAACCCAAGCGCCCTTTATAGTTGGCCCCATTCAGATCCCCCGAGATTCGCAATGAACCAGGACACTACCTACATCTTTGACGCTACGGCGGCGACCTTTCAGCAACTGGTCATCGACAAGTCTTTCGACCAGCCCGTACTGGTGGACTTCTGGGCCGAATGGTGTGCGCCCTGCAAAGTGCTGATGCCATTGCTGGCGCAGATCACTGAAAGTTATCAGGGCGAATTGCTGCTGGTGAAGGTCGATTGTGACGCCGAGCAAGACATCGTCGCCCGCTTCGGCATACGTAGCCTGCCGACGGTTGTGCTGTTCAAGGATGGTCAGCCCATCGACGGTTTCACCGGTGCGCAGCCTGAATCAGAGATCCGCAAGATTCTCGAACAGCACGTGGTCATGCCTGCGCCAGTCGCCGCTGACCCGCTGAAGCTGGCTCAGGAAATGTTCGCTGAAAGCCACTTCGCTGAAGCCGAAGCAGCTTTGCAACAGATTCTGACTGAAGACAACACCAACGCCGCAGCGCTGATTCTTTACGCACGCTGCCTGGCGGAGCGCGGTGAACTGGGCGAAGCACGACAAGTCCTGGACGCGGTGAAGACTGACGAACACAAAGCTGATCTGGCCGGTGCTCGTGCGCAGTTGACCTTCCTGGCTGAAGCCAAGGCATTCCCGGATGCGGCAGAGCTCAAGGCTCGTCTGGCGCAAAACCCGCAGGATGACGAAGCCGTGCATCAACTGGCGATTCAACAACTGGCCCGCCAGCAATACGAAGCGGCGCTGGAAGGCTTGTTGAAGCTGTTCATCCGCAACCGCAACTACGCCGACGGCTTGCCACACAAAACCCTGCTGCAAGTCTTCGATCTGCTGGGCAACGACCACCCGCTGGTCACTGCCTATCGTCGCAAGTTGTTTGCTGCGCTGTACTAAGCCTCTGGCATCAGGCGCCTGTGCCAACCCAGCTGTAGAGCGGCGCGTCCTGCCCGCTCTCGACCTTGACTTGCGAACTGTGGCGCAAGCGCACTAACAGGCGCTTGCCTGCCGCTGTGCTGCCGGTCAGACCTTCCAGTTGATCCAGCAACTCAGGGCCATTTATCTGCCCGGCGTTGCGCAGCAGATCCAACGCGATCTGCCAGATCTTGTCGTCCTGACTGGCCGGTTTGCTGACCACGGCTGCGGCGGCGGCTTCAGGTTTGGCGGCTTTGAGTTGAGCGCCAAGCTGCGCCCAATCGCCTTCGTCAAGCTCCAGCGTCAAATCCACCGGCCAATCGCCAACGGTTCCACGAATACGCAACATGGGTGCTTCCTCTTTTTTTGCAGGGGGACATGCTCGCATAGATTCATCTTTTTGCGCTGGGCTGTAGACGCTGCCGAAGGCTGCGAATTCGGCATGCCATGAGATTGCTTCGCAGCCTTCGGCAGCTCCTACAGAGGTACAGGTAGCAGTATTTGTGGGAGCAGAGCTTGGTCTGGGCGGCATTCCGACGATACAGGCGCCGCAAATGTCAGGTCGATCGAGTCCAGTCTTATCGCGGGCAAGCCCTGCTCCCACAGGGGATCTGTGTTCAGGCAGAGACCATTCCTACACTCTGAATCGCTATCGTTACCTCGTGGATCGCATCCCGCATCGGTAATGTGCGCCGGTCGTTGCCGCAGCAGCGAACGGGTTTCGCAGCCCGATTGTCGTAAGTTTCCACGAACAGCTAGCCTGTAAGTTATATGGCCGCTGTGCGCGGGACATCTTCGGATGTGCCGGGACCCTTACGACTCGGTCTGCGAACCTGCGCACAGTTGCCACCCATTCGAATCGCAGCGTTTGAAGGCAACTCCAGAAAATCGTAAGGAGCTTCAAATGAAATCAAAAAGAAATTCTCACCACACCATCGACTGCCTCCACGAAGCCAGAACCCAAGGCTTCGCCTACCTCACGCCTGATGAGCATCGACTTATAGAAACCCTGCGCTGGACCACTCACGCCGGGCGGACAACTATTTACACGTTGGCTCAAGACCTGCGGCGGGCGCGGCCCTGGGGTCAGCGCGTTTAATCATTGGAATACATCACCCGGTAGGAGGCAACTTGTTGGCGAGGCATTGGACCTGCGCAACCAGAACGACTGTCTCGCCAACAAGTTGCCTCCTACCGGGGAAGTGATCCTTACCCAAATCCAAATTCCAGCTCACGCCCGCGACAATAATTGTTATAAGATCACATAACGATCTTTATCCAGTCATGTCCGGAGTCTGTTTTTATGCGCCGTCTGCTGCTCGCTTTGCCCTTCGCCCTGCTTCCACTCGCTATGGCTAATGCGGCCCCCGAGCATGATCACGACCACGAGCACGGTAGCCTCGGCGCGCATGAGCACGGTGTGGGTCGGCTGGACGTTGCGCTGGTCGGCGGCACGCTGGAGTTCGAACTGGACAGCCCGGCCATGAACCTCGTCGGGTTTGAGCATCTGGCTACCAGCGCCGAAGACAAAGCCAAAGTAGCCTCGGCCAAAGATGTGCTGCTCAAGCCCCACGCCCTGTTCAGCATCCCTGAAGCTGCCGAGTGCAACGTGGTTTCCCAGAAGCTGGAAAGCCCATTGTTCGGTGACAAGCCTGAGGCTGACGCGGACCATGATCACGATCATGACGCCAAAGACGCCCACGATGAGCACGAGCACAGCGAAATCCACGGCACTTACAAATTCACCTGCAAGGTCCCGGCCGTGCTGAAAACCCTCGACCTGTCGACCATCTTCAAATCGTTCCCGGGCACCGAAAAACTTCAGGTTCAGTTGATCTCGCCAAAAGGCCAGTCAGGTGCCGAAGTACGCCCGAGCAATCCAAGCCTGAAATTCTGATTCAGCTATTGTTGAAAACCGACCGGGCTTGCCCGGTCGTTTGATTTACACTCAGCCGGATTCCGAAGACGGTTATGACCCAAGCACTTATCGAATTGGCAGACCTTGGCTTCACGTGGCCAGGCCATGCGCAATTGCTGGATATCCCGGCGTTCCGCCTGGAACCGGGCGAAACACTGTTCCTCAAAGGCCCCAGCGGCAGTGGCAAGACAACGCTGCTGGGTTTGCTGGGCGGCGTGCAGAAACCCAATCGCGGCAGCATTCGCCTGCTGGGTCAGGAGCTCACCGAACTATCATCCGGTGAGCGTGATCGTTTTCGCGTCAATCACACCGGCTATATCTTCCAGCAGTTCAACCTGCTGCCGTTTCTCTCGGTGCGTGAAAACGTCGAGTTGCCGTGTCACTTCTCGAAAGTCCGCGCCGAACGTGCGAAACAGCGCCACGGCAGCGTAGAAAATGCCGCCGTAACACTGTTGGCTCATCTGGGTTTGAAAGACCTGGAGATGCTCAGTCGCCGCGCCGACTCACTGTCCATCGGCCAACAACAACGGGTGGCGGCCGCACGAGCGTTGATCGGTCAGCCCGAATTGGTGATCGCGGACGAACCGACCTCCGCGCTGGATACCGACGCACGGGAAGCGTTCATCAAGTTGTTGTTCGCCGAATGCCGCGAAGCAGGCAGTAGCCTGTTGTTCGTCAGCCACGACCAGAGCCTGGCACCGCTGTTCGACCGCAGTCTGTCGTTGTCCGAACTCAATCGCGCCGCCGTCGCCGCAGAGGTTTGAGATGTATTTGTTTCGCCTAGCCATGGCCAGTCTGGCTAACCGTCGTTTCACCGCTTTCCTTACCGCATTCGCCATTGCCTTGTCGGTCTGCCTGTTGCTGGCGGTGGAGCGCGTGCGTACCGAAGCCCGCGCCAGTTTCGCCAGCACCATCAGCGGCACGGATTTGATCGTCGGCGCTCGCTCCGGCTCGATCAATCTGTTGCTGTATTCGGTGTTCCGTATCGGTAATGCAACCAACAATATTCGCTGGGACAGCTTTGAAGAAATCGCCCAAAGCAAACAAGTGAAATGGGCCATCCCGATTTCCCTGGGTGACTCCCATCGCGGTTATCGAGTGATGGGTACCAACGAAAACTACTTCGAGCATTACCAGTTTGGCCGCCAGCAACACCTGGAACTGGCACAAGGTCGGGCCTTTGCGACGGACCCCTTTGAAGTGGTGCTCGGCGCCGAAGTGGCCGATGCCTTGAAATACAAACTCGGCGACAAGCTGGTGCTGGCCCATGGCGTAGCGGCGATCAGTCTGGTCAAACACGACGACAAACCGTTTACCGTGGTCGGTATTCTCAAGCGTACCGGCACGCCAGTGGATCGCACGTTACACATCAGCCTCGGCGGCATGGAAGCGATCCATATTGACTGGCAAAACGGCGCGCCCGCTCACGGCAACGGACGCATTTCTGCTGATCAGGCGCGCAATATGGACCTGACGCCCAAAGCAATTACCGCGTTCATGCTGGGCTTGAACAGCAAGATCGCCACCTTCTCGATGCAGCGCCAGATCAATGAATTCCGCGGTGAGCCGTTGCTGGCGATCCTGCCGGGCGTGGCCCTTCAGGAACTGTGGAGCCTGATGGGTACGGCCGAAAAAGCCTTGTTCGTGATTTCGCTGTTCGTGGTCCTGACCGGTTTGATCGGCATGCTCACGGCCATTCTTACAAGCCTTAACGAGCGACGCAGAGAGATGGCAATTCTGCGCTCAGTGGGCGCCCGCCCCTGGCATATCGCAACGTTGCTGATCATGGAAGCCTTCGCCCTGGCACTCGCGGGAGTGGTCAGTGGCATGGTCCTGTTATACGTCGGCATCGCTTCTGCACAAGGCTATGTACAGAGCAATTACGGCCTGTTCCTGCCGCTTTCGCTGCCCAGCGAATATGAATGGACGCTACTCGGTGGCATTCTGGCTGCCGCGTTGTTGATGGGGGTTGTGCCTGCGTGGCGCGCCTATCGGCAGTCGCTGGCTGATGGCTTGTCGATTCGTTTATGAGGACGTTGAACATGCGGCGCCTGTTGTTGGTTTTGCTGTTGTCAGTCAGCTCACCGTTGTGGGCGGCCGAGCCGAAGGTGCTGACCTGGGAAGAAATGATCCCGCCGGATGCGCCAAAAATCGCGCCGATCACTGCGCCCATTCATGACCTGTCGAAACTGTCCGATGCGCTGTCAGTGGAGTCAGCGCCCGCTGCGCATCAACAATCGCCCCATGCCCCAGTGGTCAAGGCGCTGGATGGCAAGAATGTGCGCTTGCCGGGTTATATCGTGCCGCTGGAAGTCAGCGAAGAAGGCCGCGTTACGGAGTTCCTGCTGGTGCCGTATTTTGGCGCGTGCATCCACGTGCCGCCACCGCCTTCGAACCAGATCGTACATGTCACCAGCGAGCTGGGCGTGAAGGTTGAAGAGCTTTATCAGCCGTACTGGATCGAAGGTCCAATGCAGGTCAAAGCCTCGACCAGCGAGTTGGCGGACGCGGGCTACAGCATGGAGGCAGACAAGATCCTGGTTTACGAGTTGCCCGATAATTAGGCCCACCTGCGGGGGAGTTTGCCTTTAAATTCGCGCAATCCCGTGGGACAGGATTCAGCTGGGAAAGCAGGACTCCTGACAAAGCAGATGCAGTGGATGTGCTGGCCCTTTCGCGAACAAGTTCGCTCCTACCGGCGTGGCACAAAAGATCGTTTCACGGGTTTCATTGCGATTTCATTGAGCTGTGTCAAAGCCTTGGTTCAGACGCTCCGTACCATTGGCGACAGACAACTTGAATCGCCTTTTGGAGCCCTCATGAACAAGACCCTGCTCAGCGCTTCCCTCTGCGCGCTGGCGCTCAGCGCCCCTTTCGCCGCTCAGGCTTACGAGGCGGGTGATTTCATCGTGCGTGCCGGTGTCGCGCACGTTGAACCAAATGAAGACAGCGGTGAGGTGAAACTCGACGGCACCAAAGTCTCCGGCACCAAGGCAACCGTTGATGGTGAGAACCAGCTTGGCCTGACGTTCGGCTACATGATTACCCCGCACGTGGGTATCGAATTGCTGGCCGCAACACCTTTCAGCCACACCGTTTCGGTCAAAGGTCTGGGCCCGGGCCTGGATGGCAAACTGGCAGATGTTAAGCAGTTACCGCCGACCCTGTCGCTGCAGTACTACCCGATGGAAGCGTCGTCGAAGTTCCAGCCCTACGCGGGTGTCGGCATCAACTACACCACGTTCTTTGACACCGACCTGACTGGCAATCGTAAAAGCCAGGGCTTCAGCAACCTGAAGATGAAAGATTCCGTCGGCCTGGCTGCACAAGTCGGCATGGACTACATGCTGACCGACAACATTTTGGTTAACGCCTCAGTCTGGTATGTGGACATCGACACTGAAGCGACTGTCGACGGCCCTTCAGCCCTGAGCGTTGGCAAGACCAAGGTGAGTGTGGACATTGATCCGTGGGTTTATATGGTGGGGGTGGGTTACAAGTTTTAAGACGCGGCGCACACTGGACCTGTAGGAGCTGCCGAAGGCTGCGAAGCATTTCTTCTGGCACACCGCGATCGCAGCCTTCGGCAGCTCCTACAGGTCAACGGTTTGCAGTAACCGCCCACAAAAAAAGCACCTCAAGGGTGCTTTTTTTGTGGGTCTGGATCAGCGACCGAGCAGTTTCGCCAAGCCCACTTTCAACGGCGTCGGCTCATCCAGGGTAAACCGCTCCAGCAGGCGCTGGTTGTTCGCTCGTGAGTGGCGGATGTCGCCGGAACGCGCGGTTTGATATGTCACTTGTGGCTGTTTGCCCACGACGTCTGCCAATGCCGTCAGCAACTGGTTCAACGAAGTGGTCTGGTTCAGACCCACATTGACCGCACCCGACTCGACCTGCGGCAGATCCAGTGCTTGAGTCAGCAACTTGACCACGTCGCCCACGTAGAAGAAGTCCCGTGTTTGTTCGCCATCGCCAAACACTGCGATGGGCAGGCCCTTTTCTGCACGCTCGGCAAAGATACTGATCACACCCGAGTAAGGCGAGGAAGGATCCTGGCGCGGGCCAAAGATGTTGAAGAAACGAAAGATAGCCGGCTCCAGACCATGCTGGCGGCCGTAGAAGTCGAGGTAGTGCTCGCTGGACAGCTTGTCCGAGGCATAAGGCGTCAACGGCGCTTTGGGCGTGTCTTCGCTGATGGCTTCGCCTTCGCCATTGTTCCCATAGATCGCAGCACTGGAGGCAAAGACTACGCGCTTGATACCGGCTTCGCGCATGGCTTCACACACGTTCAACGTGCCAATGAAATTGCTCTGGTGCGTACGTACCGGGTCATCCACCGACGCTTGCACCGAAGCGACTGCTGCCAGATGCACAACCGCTTTGCAGCCCAGCGCAGCGCGCTTCACCAGAGCGGCATCGGCAACATCACCCTCGATCAATTCGATAAGCGGGTTATCCAGCGCAAGGTTGCTGCGCTTGCCGGTGGAAAGGTCATCGAGAATGCGCACCGAATGCCCTTGGGCCAGCAGCGCGTCGGCCAGATTAGAGCCAATAAATCCGGCACCGCCGGTAATCAGGACAGGAAGATCAGACATGACGGTAATAACGGTCCAGAAGGCTCGGCAACCCGGCACGCCATGCACGAGGTTTGACGCCGAAGGTATGAAGGATTTTCTTGCAGGCCAGCACGCCATGTTGAGGCTCGTCTGCTGCGTCGGGACGTGCAGCATGGGCCTGCGCAGTTGGTGACTCTATTGCCAGAGGATGCAACAAACGGGCTTCGGTGAGAATCGCCTGCCCAAGCGCCAGCGGCGTAGTAGCCTCATGACCGGCGTAGTGGTAAGTACCCCAAAGAGGCGCTTCACAGTCGAGCTGCTTGAGGACGGCAATCATGACCCGCGCGGCATCGTCGACGGGCGTCGGGTTGCCACGTCGGTCGTCGGCCATCAACAACTCTTGCGTTGATTCGGCGCGCTTGAGAAAACGCCCCAACACACCCTCGGCACTGTCATCGAGTAGCCAGCCGAACCGCAGCAGCAGGTGTTGCGGGCAGGTAGCGCGCACACTTTGCTCGATACGCAACAGTGCCTGGCCACGTGCACCCAACGGCACCGGTTCGTCTTTCTCACTGTAGGCGGTAGCCCGCGAACCATCGAACACCCGATAGCTGGAAGGCTGCAGTAGAACAATGTTGTGGTGCTGGCACAGCTCGGCGAGGCGCTCAACAGAGCGTTCCTGACTGGACAGGCGCGCGTCGCTTACGGATTCCGCCTGAAACCAGTCGAAATAGTAGGCAAGATTGATCAAGGCATCGGGGCGGGTGTCATCAAGCAGTTGCGTCAGACTCGCTGCATCCCATCCGTCTTGCGGTGGACGCGGTGCCAGGAAGCCAATGTCTTCCTCTGCACCCAGACGAATCAGCGCCTGCCCGAGGGCATTCCCGCCGCCCAACAGCATAAGGCGCATTCGCATAGAGTCAGCAGGCTCGGTATCAAATTCAGTCGAAATATTATGTGTAAAACGCCTGCAAACATATCACGTCGGCGCTTAACCCCCAACCGTTGAGGGCTGTGGGATTTTTCTGCCCTGCATGCAGGCACAGGATTAACCCTCAGGCCTGTTGAATGCTGCGCCTGTGGGAGCTGGGCTTGCCCGCGATGAAGCTGGACGCGATTCACTTTCGATCGCGTCCAGCTTCATCGCGGGCAAGCCCAGCTCCCACAGGCGCAGCATTCCAGCTCAAAATGCCAGGGTTATAATTCTCGGCGCTCCCCCAGCCACCGATCAAAGGCGCTTGCATCTTCCCCGTGCCACCCTCATTAATTTGCCCATGAACCTCCCGCTTATTCCCGACCCGGCACTCGACGGTTTTCATCCGGCGGTCAGTGCCTGGTTCCGCAATACCTTCCCCGCGGTGACGCCCGCGCAGGCGCAGGCGTGGCCGTTGATCAAGGCCCGGCGCTCGACGCTGATTGCCGCGCCCACCGGCTCCGGGAAAACCCTGACGGCGTTTCTGGCTGTGCTTGATGATCTTGTGCATCGAGGCCTTGAGCACGGCGGCGAGTTACCCGAGCAGACCTTCGTGGTTTACGTCTCGCCGCTCAAGGCCTTGTCGAACGACATTCAGATCAATCTGCAAAACCCGCTGGCAGGCATCACGGAACAACTGCAGCGCATGAATCTGCCGCCGCTGCGTATCAGCACTGCCGTGCGAACCGGGGATACGCCGCAGAAAGATCGCGCCGCCATGCGCAAGACCGCGCCGCACATTCTGGTGACTACGCCAGAATCGCTTTACGTATTGCTCGGCTCCGACTCTGGCAGACGCATGCTGGCCAGCACGCGCACGGTAATTGTCGACGAGATCCACGCCATCGCGGCCAGCAAGCGCGGCAGCCACCTGGCGCTGACACTGGAGCGGCTGCAAGCCCTGTGCAGTGAACCGTTGCTGCGCATCGGATTATCGGCGACGCAAAAACCCATCGAGCAGGTGTCGCGCTTTCTGGTGGGCGCGGACCCGATAGAGCGTCCGTGCACCATCGTCGATATCGGCCATGCACGGCCGCGGGACCTGGGGATCGAAGTACCGCCCGTGCCCTTGGGGCCGGTCATGTCCAATGATGTCTGGGAGCTGGTGTACGACCGCCTTGCCGAATTGGCACGTGAGCACCGGACCACGCTGATTTTCGTCAACACCCGGCGCATGGCTGAACGCATGGCGCGACACTTGAGTGATCGCCTGAGCCGAGAAGCAGTGGCTGCGCATCATGGCAGCCTTGCCAAGGAGCAACGGCTCGATGCCGAGCAACGCCTCAAGCGCGGCGATTTGCAGGTGCTGATCGCAACGGCATCCCTTGAGCTGGGCATCGATATCGGCGATGTGGATCTGGTGTGTCAGATCGCTTCGCCGCGCTCCATCTCTGCCTTTCTGCAACGGGTCGGACGCTCCGGGCACCACGTTGGTGGCACGCCCAAAGGTCGGCTGTTTGCGACCTCCCGCGACGACCTGATCGAATGCGCCGCGCTTCTCGATTGCGTGCGGCGTGGCGAGCTGGATATTTTGCAGATCCCCAAAGCGCCGCTGGACGTGCTCGCCCAACAGATCGTCGCTGAAGTCAGCTTGCAGGAATGGCACGAAGACGCGCTGCTGGAAATGTTTCGTCGAGCGTCGCCCTACGCCGGGCTGGACGCTGATCACTATCAGGCATTGTTGAGTATGTTGGCCGAAGGCTATAGCGGAAGTCAGGGCGTGCGCGGCGCTTACCTGCATCGCGATGCCATGACCCGCACCTTACGGGGTCGACGCGGCAGCAAGCTGACCGCCGTCACAAGCGGCGGTACGATCCCGGACAACGCCGACTACAGCGTGATTCTTGAGCCGCAGGCGTTGAACATCGGCACCGTCAACGAAGACTTCGCGGTCGAAAGCATCGCCGGGGACATCTTCCAGCTGGGTAACACTTCGTACCGCATCCTGCGCATCGAGAGCGGCCGCGTAAGGGTTGAAGACGCCCAAGGCCAGCCGCCCAACATTCCATTCTGGATGGGCGAAGCACCGGGCAGAAGCGATGAGTTGTCGTTTGCTGTGGCACGCCTGCAAGGTCAGATTGACGAACTGCTAGGCGCCCACCCCGGCGATCTACAGCCGTCCACTGACTGGTTGATCGACACACTCGGGTTGAATCTGGCGAGTGCCGAGCAACTGGTGGATTACCTGGCGCGAACTCGCTCGGTGCTGACTGCGCTGCCGTCGCAAGACACGTTGATCATGGAGCGTTTTTTCGACGAGTCCGGCGGTACTCAACTGATCATCCATACGCCGTTCGGCAGCCGAGTCAATCGTGCCTGGGGCCTGGCGTTACGCAAACGCTTCTGCCGCACGTTCAATTTCGAGCTTCAAGCAGCCGCCAGCGAAGACGCGATTGTGCTGTCGCTGTCCACCAGCCATAGCTTTGAGCTGGATGAAGTCTGGCGTTATCTGAGCGCCAACACAGCGGAACATCTGCTGATTCAGGCCGTACTCGATGCGCCGCTGTTCGGCGTGCGCTGGCGCTGGAATGCCGGAACTGCGTTGGCGCTGCCCCGCTACACCGGCGGACGTAAAGTCGCGCCACAATTGCAGCGTATGAAAAGCGAAGACCTGATCGCAACGGTTTTCCCCGATCAGATTGCCTGCCTGGAAAACATCGTCGGCGAGCGTGAAGTGCCGAACCATCCACTGGTGGAGCAAACCCTCGACGATTGCCTGCACGAGGCGATGGACGCTGAAGGATGGCTGACGCTGCTGCAGCGCATGGAAAAAGGCGAAGTCCGGCTGATTGCGCGCGACTTGCCCGCACCGTCACCGCTGGCTGCCGAAATTCTCAACGCGCGGCCCTACGCCTTTCTCGACGACGCCCCCTTGGAGGAGCGTCGCACTCAAGCCGTGCTCAATCGGCGCTGGAGTGATCCGCAATCTTCGGACGATCTCGGCGCGCTGGATGCCGACGCTATTGCAGCAGTCAACGAAGAGGCCTGGCCTCAACCACAGAACATCGACGAGATGCATGAAGCGTTGATGAGCCTGAGTTGTGTCAGCAACACGGAAGCCAGCGCGAATGGGAGTTGGCTGAAATGGCTTGAATCCTTGGCCCGCTCCGGCCGTGCCACGCGTTTCGAGGTCGGTGCCGATGAAGGGTTGTGGGTGCCCTTGGAACGCCTCACATGCCTGCGGGCCATTTATCCACAGTCGAACATGCACCCACCGCTAAGTGCCCTGCCCGGCTTTGATGATGCGTGGGACGCCGATGAGGCGATCGTTGAAGTGGTGCGCGCCCGCCTGAGCGGCTTTGGCCCGATGCCAACGCGGGACATCGCCGAGCCGTTGGCGTTGAGCGCCAGCAGCGTGGCTCAGGCGCTGGCTCGGCTGGAGAGCGAAGGCTACGTGCTGCGCGGACGCTTCAGCCCCGGAGCCACTGAGGACCAGTGGTGCGAACGGCATTTGCTGGCGAGGATTCATCGCTATACCGTCAAGCGACTGCGCGGGGAAATCGAGCCGGTCTCGTTACAAGACTTCATGCGCTTTCTATTCGACTGGCAGCATTTGTCCACAGCCACGCGCAGCCAGGGCCGAGCAGCGCTGCCGGAAATCATCAGTCAACTTGAGGGCTTCAGCGCTGCCGCAGGGGCCTGGGACAGCGACTTGCTGTCAGCCCGGATCAAGGATTACTCGTCACTCTGGCTCGATGAAATCTGCCGCTCGGGCAAGGTGGTCTGGACGCGACTGGCCGCCCACACTAAAACCGGCGCGGTGGCGTTGCGCAGCACTCCGATTGTTTTGCTGCCCCGCAGCCAGGTCAGCGTATGGAGCGGCTTGACCGAGCAGCCTGAGCCCGACGATTTGTCGCCCAAGGCGCAGAAAGTACATGCGGCACTGACCCAGCACGGCGCGATGTTTTTTGATGAACTGGTAAGCGAAGCGCATCTATTGCGCGCGGAACTTGAAATCGCGCTGCAAGAGTTGGTGGCTGCCGGGTTGGTGAATGCCGACAGCTTTGCCGGGCTCCGCGCCTTGATCACTCCGGCCAGCAAGCGCTCGGCGCACACCAGCCGACGTAATCGCGGAGCGTTTATTGGCGGCATGGACGATGCCGGGCGTTGGGCGTTACTGAAGCGTTCGACGCGTCCGCCTACTGTCGCCAGCAAGCGTCCGCAACCTGTAGACCCGCAAGTGCTGGAGCATGTCGCGATGACTCTGTTGCGCCGGTATGGCGTAGTGTTCTGGCGTCTGCTGGAGCGCGAAGCCGACTGGCTGCCGAGTTGGCGAGAATTGCTGCGCACCTTTCATCGGCTTGAAGCACGGGGTGAAATTCGCGGCGGGCGCTTCGTCAGTGGTCTGGCGGGCGAGCAATTCGCACTGCCTGAAGCCATCCCGGTGCTGCGCGAGATTCGCAAACGGCCACTGGATGGCAGCCTGATCAGCCTGAGCGCCGTTGATCCGCTGAATCTGCAAGGCACGCTGCTGCCAGGCAGTAAAGTGCCCGCGCTGGTGGGGAATCGGCTGGTGTATCGCGATGGTATTCCGGCTGCGGCAGTTATTGCAGGTAAACCACAGTATTGGCTGGCGCTGGAACCGGAAGCGATGGCGCAGGTGCGGGACAGGTTGTTGCGCTGACTTTGAAAAGCACCGATTGCCGTGGGAGCCAGGCTTGCCCGCGATGAAGTATGCCTCGTCAGGCAGCTACACCGCGGAGCCCTAATCGCGAGCAAGCTCTGCTCTCATCAAACATCACGTCAATAATGGATTTGAAACGCAGACATGGTAGGAGCCAACTTGTTGGCGAAGCGGAATTTCTGACGATGCAGGTCCGACGTATCGCCAACAAGTTGGCTCCTACAGGGTTATCCGTTTGTAGGAGCTCACGAGCACCGCGAGGCAGCGATGGCGGTGTATCAGGCAAACCGCCATCGCGACCTCGCGGTGCTCGTGCGCTCCTACAGGTCCACTGTTTGGCGCGAGACAGCGCGGTGTGATGAACACCTGGGCTGCTCACACAAGTCAGGGGTCAGCCGGGTTTCACCGGCGGGCTCTCCGAGCCATCAACGTTCACCACATTGCCTTTACCTGACGCCGGCTGCGCATCTCTGTCGACAGAAAGCTGCTGCACATGCCCCGCATTCGGGCTGATCACCGTCTGTGGATACGTTTGCGCGAAGCGAACGTCATCGGATTTATCCACAAGCTTTTTCAAACGCTCGTTGAACGCACGGCCCACGCTGTACTGCCCGCCTGAAGAGGTCCGGAACTGCGCCGTGAGCACCACGCCGTTGAGGTCCATGCGATCCACACCGAAAACTTCCAGCGGCCCTTGCAGATTGCTCTTGAGCAGTATGTCTTCGCTAATCGACTGGCCGGCTTCACGAATCAGGGACAGCGCGCTGTCGATGTCGGAATCGTAGGTGAACTGCACCGAGAAGAACGCGTATGCAAATTGCCGGGACTGGTTAGTCACTGCCTTGATCTGGCCGAACGGCACCGAGTGTACAAAGCCTTTGCCGTCACGCAGACGCACGGTGCGAATAGTCAGGCTTTCAACCGTTCCCGAATGGCCGGTGCTGAGTACCACCCAGTCGCCAATGGAGAAGGTGTCTTCAATGATGATGAACAGACCGGTGATGACATCCTGCACCAATTGCTGAGAGCCAAAACCAATCGCCAGGCCGACCACCCCCGCACCCGCCAGCAGTGGCGCGACGTTGATGCCAAGGTTGGCCATGGTGGTGATGGCGCAGATCACCACCAGAATGATTTTTATCGCATTACGCAGCAACGGCAGAATTGTCTTGATTCGCGTACTCGGCTGACGAGACGAGCGATGATTGAGCGGCGCTTTCAGTGCTTCCTGAATCGCGGTGTCGAGCACCACCCATAGCATCCAGGTGACCATGAAGATCAGGCCAATGCTGCTCAGCGATTCACCGATGGCTCGGCCCAGGCTGTTGCTCTGGGCAAACTCGAACAGCGAAAAACCCCAGATCTGACCGAGGATCTCGATAAACGCGACCGCCAGAACAATCCGCGTCAGCCCGTGAGCCAGATTCAGCAACCGCGCCTTGTAGATATGCCCACCACGCCCTTCAACCGTCGTGGGTTTGAACAGGTGCTGGAAAACCGTACTCAAAAACACCGTAGCAATCAGCAATACCGTTGTGAACAACGCGCAACGCAAAGCCTTCTGACTGTCTTCCCCCGCACCGATCAGATTCACTGCGGAAACCAGAATCATCAGCAGAATCGGCAGATACCAAAGGTTTGAGAACACCTTCAGGGACTCTTGCAGCGCGGGTCGTGCCAGGCGACTGCTTAGCGAGCGATTGCGTATGAGATGCGCGATCGGACGACGCACTTTGATTACCAACATGCAGAACACGACTGACGCAAAGAGACCGGTAAACACCGCAACGCTGGTAGTGACGTTGTTGCCTATCTGGCGAGCGATCTGCGGGCTGGTCAAGGCGTCGCTAAGGGCCGCCATGAAACCGATGACAAACAGCGGCTTGGGGCTGAAGCGACGAATCATTCGCACTGCGGCACGCTTGTGCCCGTAGTTGAACATGACGATCACGCACAACAACACTGACGTGGAGACAATGCCGCTACTGGTGGAGTAAGCCAGACACAGCGCCAAGGCGCGCCCTACCGAAGCCGTCAGGAAGTGACTGGCATATAGCGTGAGCGGCAAGCTGATCAACGCGGGCAAGGTGTAGGGCAATACATAGCCAAGCAACGCCTGACTGCGTTCACGTACCTGGAAGAACGGGCGGCGGCTGAGACGCATGGCGACCAAACTGCCGAGCGTGGTCAATGCTGCGAAAGCGCCGATCCATACCACCGAGAGCATCAGGAAGTCGCCGACAACGCCCCACTTGGAACGCGAGGTCGGCTTGTTGACCAGCTTGTCGAGCTCATCGGCCGCCCGGTCTGCGCGCAGGCGCCAGCTGTCGAGCAGTCGGCCATCCAGCGACAGGGTTTCCTGCACATCATCAATGCTGGAGCTGATCACGCCAAGCAGACCGCCCTGCACAAGAATTTCCGGTGCAGCAGGCGTTTCGGGAGTATCAGGTGCGGCATCTGCAGACGCAGCAGGAGCGGCAGCCGCTTGCTCGGCAGCCTGCACGTTGAAGCTGCCAGCAACGAGCAGCATGCAAAGCAGGACGATGGACTTGAAGTTCAACAAAACGCGGGGCACTCCTCGATGGTCAGGGCTCTGCCTGTCAGGCAATAGGAACTGATTCATATACGGCGGACAAGTTCGGTTTTCGCCTGTCAATCCCATGACAACCACTGGAGAAAGCACAGCGAACCTTCCATAGGCCCCCACGTCAGAGTTGCATAAGACGTTCAGCGCGGCTGTTCGGCAAGAGGAAACCCTGATGCTCATTCATCCCCGGACACGCTATAAACCTTACAAAATGGCAGCAGGCGGTTGGGGCTCCGCCATGTCGGTCATGCGTATTCTCTGGCGTGAACAGACACTGCTCAAAGCGACGGGGGCACTGACCCGGCAAAACAAGTCAGGTGGCTTCGCCTGTGTCAGCTGTGCGTGGGCCAAACCCGGCAAACCTCACGCGCTGGAGTTCTGCGAAAACGGAGCGAAAGCCACAGCCTGGGAATTGACCTCGCTGAAAACCGGCCCTGAGTTCTTTGCCCACCACTCAGTCACAGAGCTGCTGCAATTGCCCGATTACGACCTCGAGCAGAATGGCCGCCTGACCCACCCGATGCGCTACGACCCCAAAACTGACCATTACCGCGAAACCACTTGGGAGCAGGCTTATCTCGAGATAGGCGCGCAGCTGAAAAACCTGGATCCGGACAGCGTCGCGTTTTATGCCTCAGGACGCGCCTCCCTTGAGACCTCCTTCATGTACCAGCTCTTCGCCAGAGCTTACGGGACAAATAACCTGCCAGACAGCTCCAACATGTGCCACGAAAGCACCTCGGTGGGATTGCAGGAAAGCATTGGCGTCCCCGTAGGCACTGTGACGCTTGAGGACTTCAAGCAGACCGATTGCATCTTTTTCTTTGGGCAGAATGTAGGTAGCAACAGCCCGCGCATGCTTCATGATCTGCAAGAGGCACGCAGTCGAAATGTGCCGATCATCACGTTCAACCCCATCCGGGAACGAGGACTGGAACGCTTCGTCAATCCACAATCACCTGTCCAGATGCTCGGTCCGGACTCGACAGTGATCAGCACCCAATACCATCAGGTAGCGATAGGCGGTGACATTGCAGCCGTCATGGGCATAGCCAAGGCATTGCTGGAAATCGATAAGACCGCACTGATCAAGGGCGAGCCTCCAGTGATTGATCAAACGTTCATCGGCCAACATACCGAAGGCTTCGCCGACTTTATCAATGCGGTACGTAACTGCGGATGGGACACCCTGAAGGAGCGCTCAGGGCTCACTCGTGAGGCCATGGAGGCGGCGGCGACAGTCTATGCCGCCAGCGAGCGGACCATCGTTGTTTACGGCATGGGCATCACTCAACACCGTAAAGGGGTTGAAGCCGTACAGATGTTGGTCAACCTGCTGATGCTGCGCGGTAACATCGGCAAGCCCGGTGCTGGTATCTGCCCGGTGCGCGGTCATTCCAACGTGCAAGGTCAGCGGACCGTCGGCATCACTGAGGACCCAGGCAAGGTGCCTGTGGATAACATTGAGACGTTGTTCGGGTTTCAGGTCCCGAAAAACAAAGGGCGTGCGACCGTGGAAACCTGCGAAGGCATCGTTGACGGCAGCGTGCGCGGCTTCATCGGTCTGGGCGGTAATTTTCTCCGGGCGATTCCCGATACCTCACGCATGGAACCTGCCTGGAAAAATCTGCAACTGAGCGTACAAATTGCCACCAAGCTCAACCGCACCCATCTGGTTACGGCGAAAAACACTTGGCTGCTACCGTGCCTCGGCAAGATTGAAATCGACCGCCAGAACGGTCACGCACAAAGCTACAGCACCGAAGACAGCACTGGCTGCATTCATGGCTGGAAAGGCACCAGCGAACCGGCGAGCGAACAATTGCGCGCCGAGACCGCGATCATTGCGGGCCTGGCCGAGGCGACACTGACGGGAACCGAGCACATAGACTGGGATGCCTGGCGCAGTGACTACAGCAAGATTCGCCAGGCCATCGCGACCGTATACCCGGAAATTTTTCATGATATGGAAACCCGGATGTGGCAAACCGGTGGTTTTCACAAACCCATCCCGGCCATTCAGCGTGAATGGAAAACCGAGAGCGGGCGTGCCCATTTCATCACTCCACAATCCCTTGATGAAGACAGTGACGTCAGCCCGGGATCTGATTGCCATGATGTTCTGCAACTGATGACGCTACGCAGCAATGATCAATTCAACACCACGATCTATGGGTATGAAGATCGCTTTCGGGGCGTCAGCGGTACACGTTCGGTGATTTTCATGAATCGTAACGACATCGTACGGCTCGGCTTTACCGCCGGTGACTGGGTTTTGCTAAAGACAGCGGTGGAACCGGAAACACCGCGAGAAGCCGGGCCAATGCAAATCATTGCCTATGACATTCCCGAAGGCTGCAGCGCGGCGTATTACCCGGAATGTAATCCGTTAGTGCCGCTTTGGCACTACGCGGAACGTAGCAAGGTCCCCGCCGCCAAATCCATCCCAATCACCCTTATCCGTGCAGAGCCAGACTCTGTACAACGCAAACGGGCGATCCCGAAAACGGATCAGGTGGTTTAAGCGATACGTTTGACAGGGTAGAACGATCGTTCTACCCTTCGGCCATGAACAAGACATCGACCACCGCTGTGCAGGACAAAATCCTGCAAACCGCCGAGCAACTGATCTACACCAACGGGATTCATGCCATGGGCATGGACTTGCTGGTACGTACTTCCGGCGTGGCACGCAAAAGCATCTACCGATATTACGCGACCAAGGAAGACGTGGCCGTGAACGCGCTTAGCGCGCGCGATGTTCGCTGGATGCATTGGTTTCGTACTGAGACCGACAAGGCTACGAGCCCTGAAGCGCGCATTCTCGAAATGTTCACCGTGCTCAAAGGCTGGTTTGAATCAGAAGGCTTTCGTGGCTGCGCATTTATCAATACGGCAGGTGAGATCGGGGACGCGGAAGATCCAATCCGTCAGTTGGCAAAAGCCCACAAACAGAAGCTTTTTGATTACGCACTGGAGCTCTGCCAGCAATTGAACATCGAACAGCCCGATGTGCTGGCCAAACAACTGCTGATCCTGATCGACGGCGCCATCACCCTTGCCTTGGTCATGGGTGACCACAATGCCGCCGACAGCGCCCGCGACATGGCGCAATTGCTCTTGAATGCCTTAACGAAAAAGCCTGCGCCCACTGCAAGCTGATCCCCCACTATCCGTCCAGAGGTTTTGCCATGTCACCCAGCACTGAAACCCGCCCGCCTTTGCCGCCCTTCACCCGGGAGTCTGCAACCCAGAAAGTCCGCCTGGCCGAAGATGGCTGGAATGGTCGCGATCCCGAAAAAGTCGCATTGGCCTACACACTGGATACTAAATGGCGCAACCGCACAGAGTTCGCGACTAACCGGGACGAAGCCAAAGCCTTCCTGACTCGCAAATGGGCGAAGGAGCTGGACTACCGGCTGATCAAAGAATTATGGGCCTTCACCGATAACCGTATCGCCGTGCGCTACGCCTACGAATGGCACGATGACTCGGGCAACTGGTTCCGCTCATACGGCAACGAAAACTGGGAGTTCGACGCGAATGGCTTGATGGCCAACCGCTTCGCCTGCATCAACGACATGCCGATCAAAGAGTCGGAGCGCAAGTTCCACTGGCCGCTGGGTCGGCGTCCGGATGATCATCCGGGGTTGTCTGAGTTGGGGTTGTAACAGAAAGCTCCGTTGCCCATGGCACCGCGCTGACTCTACGCAAACATTGGACCTGTGGAGCTGCCGAAGGCTGCGAAGCCGTTATCCTGAGACACCGCAATCGCAGCCTTCGGCAGCTCCTACAAGGTCGAATCTGTCATACGCACGCCCAACAAAAAGCCCGCAGCGAATGAACGCTGCGGGCTTTTTCGTTTAGCCGGATGAAGCGAATTGGTTAGAACGGAATATCGTCATCAAAGCTGTCGAAATCGGCGGCCGGCTGTGGCGCTTGTTGCTGAGGAGCCGGACGGGATTCGCGCTGTGGCTGTTGCTGCGGCGCGGACTGCTGTGGACGCGACTGCTGAGGACGTGGAGCGGAATTCTGATAATTGCCGCCACCTTGCCCTTGAGGAGCGCCGTCGTTTTGTGGACGGCCGCCCAGCAGCTGCATGGTGCCTTGCATGTCGACGACGATTTCAGTCGTATAACGCTTGATACCGTCTTTTTCCCACTCGCGGGTCTGCAGCTTGCCTTCGATGTAGACCTGGGAACCCTTGCGCAGGTATTCGCCAGCGATTTCGGCGACTTTGCCGAACATCGACACACGGTGCCATTCAGTCTTTTCGACTTTCTGACCGGTCTGTTTGTCAGTCCACTGTTCGCTGGTCGCCAGACTCAGGTTGGTCACGGCATTACCGTTAGGCAGGTAGCGAACTTCGGGATCCTGGCCGCATGTGCCGACCAATATAACTTTGTTAACCCCACGGGCCATAACGTTCTCCTAGGCTTCGCACGCTTGGGTCGCTGGGTTGACCATCCGTTCCAGAGACGCGCGATCCAATAGTTTTGTATCCAATTTGATATAGATGGCAGCCTCTTCGGCAACCACCACTGCATCCGTTACGCCTTCCACGGCCTTGAGTCTGTCCGCCAGGCCCGCATCACGCAGGGCTTCAGGCGACAAGGGCAGACGCAGGCTCGTCACGTAAGGCGGTTCACGCATGGTTACTGCAACCGCTAGCCAGATGGCGGCCATCGCAGCCCCGCCAAGGAACACCACGTCGAGCCCGCCATGCTGGAACAACCAGCCGCCGAGTATCCCACCTGCGGCCGAACCAAGGAACTGGCTGGTGGAATAAACCCCCATCGCCGTACCTTTTCCGCCAGCCGGTGAGACTTTGCTGATCAATGACGGCAAAGACGCTTCCAGCAGGTTGAACGCGACGAAGAATACCACTGTCCCGATGACCAGTGCTCGTAACGTGTTCCCAAACTCCCAGAAGAATAGTTCAGTGAGCATCAATACGGTGACTGCACCGATGAGCACACGCTTCATCTGACGCTTTTTCTCACCATAAATAATGAATGGGATCATTGCGAAAAATGAAATCAACAGTGCCGTGAGATAGACCCACCAGTGCTCTTCTTTGGGCAAACCGGCTTTTGTCACCAGTGCCAGCGGCAAGGCCACAAAGCTTGACATGAGCATCGCGTGCAACACGAAGATACCCAAATCCAGTCGAAGAAGATCAGGATGACGCAAGGTCGGCCCTAAAGCCTGGCGTGCTACTCCCGATTCGCGGTGCTGCAAGGTGACGGTATTTTTCGGCACCACGAACGCGACAATGAAAATCCCCACCAAGGCCATCGCACCGGTTGCGAGAAACAGACCGGACAAGCCAAAGGCGCTGGTCAGGATCGGGCCGACCACCATGGCGATCGCAAACGAAAGACCAATAGTCATGCCGATCATGGCCATTGCCTTGGTGCGATGCTGCTCCCGGGTCAGATCCGAGAGCAAGGCCATGACCGCTGCGGAGATGGCACCGGCACCCTGCAGAATACGTCCGGCAATGATGCCCCAGATCGAATCTGCACTCGCTGCCAGGACGCTGCCCAAGGCGAAAATGATCAAGCCGAAATAGATAACCGGACGCCGTCCGATACGGTCGGAAATAATCCCGAAGGGAATCTGCAGGAACGCCTGGGTCAGGCCATAAGCGCCGATTGCGAGACCGATCAACGCCGGGCTGGCTCCCGCCAGGTCCATGCCATAGGTCGCAAGCACAGGCAGGACCATGAACATGCCAAGCATGCGAAACGCAAATACCAGCGCAAGACCGCCTGCTGCGCGGGTCTCGCCGCCGCTCATTCTCTCGCTGTGGGGATCGTGCATGGAAAAACCTCGTGTGAACCGGCGGCGATTCTACCAGTCCCATCGATTGACGGGGTATATCGCGACGCTATGACACGCCTAGATGACACAGTCTTCATTTACGGCTAAGACAGCTATTCATATAGTGTGCATCCATCCAGTGTTTTTTCCGTATACTCCTACGTTTTCGACGCCCGCCGTGCGAGGCCATTTTGGACAAGATCCTGATTCGTGGGGCTCGAACCCACAACCTGAAGAACATTGACCTGACCCTGCCACGCGACAAGCTGATCGTCATTACCGGGCTTTCCGGTTCTGGCAAGTCATCGCTGGCATTCGACACCCTGTACGCCGAAGGGCAACGGCGCTATGTCGAATCGCTTTCCGCGTATGCCCGGCAATTCCTTTCCATGATGGAAAAGCCGGACGTCGATACCATCGAAGGCCTGTCGCCGGCCATTTCCATCGAGCAGAAATCGACTTCACACAACCCGCGTTCGACCGTGGGCACGATCACCGAGATCTACGACTACCTGCGCCTGCTTTATGCTCGCGTTGGTCAGCCTCGCTGCCCGGATCACGACATTCCGCTGGAAGCGCAAACCGTCAGCCAGATGGTTGACCTGGTAATGGCGCAACCTGAGGGCAGCAAATTGATGCTGCTGGCCCCGGTGATCCGTGAGCGCAAGGGCGAGCACTTGTCAGTGTTCGAAGAGCTGCGCGCACAAGGCTTCGTCCGCGCCCGGGTAGATGGCCGTCTGTGCGAACTCGATGAGCTGCCAAAGCTTGATAAGCAGAAGAAGCATTCCATCGATGTGGTTGTCGACCGTTTCAAGGTGCGTGCCGACCTGCAACAGCGTTTGGCGGAGTCTTTTGAGACAGCGCTGAAATTGGCTGACGGTATCGCCTGGGTTGCGCCAATGGATGACGAGCCCGGGGAAGAGATGATTTTCTCTGCCCGCTTCGCCTGTCCCATCTGCGGCCACGCGATCAGCGAGCTGGAACCCAAACTGTTTTCCTTCAACAACCCGGCCGGCGCATGTCCAACGTGCGATGGCTTGGGCGTTAAGCAGTTTTTCGACATCAAGCGTCTGGTAAACGCAGAGCTAACGCTGGCTGAAGGCGCTATACGCGGCTGGGACAGGCGCAACGTGTATTACTTCCAGATGCTCGGTTCGCTGGCCAAGCACTACGATTTCAGCCTGGAAGTACCGTTCAAGGAACTGCCAGGTGATATTCAGAAAACCTTGCTCAATGGCAGCGGCTCGCAGAATGTCGACTTCCGCTATTTGAACGATCGCGGTGACATCGTCAAACGCGCCCACCCGTTCGAAGGCATCGTGCCCAACCTGGAGCGTCGCTACCGGGAGACCGAATCGGCGACTGTGCGCGAAGAGCTGGCCAAGTTTCTCGGCACGCAGCCCTGCCCGGATTGCCGCGGTACACGCCTGCGTCGCGAGGCTCGTCACGTTTGGGTTGGCGAGAAGACACTGCCTGCCGTTACGAACATGCCAATCGGTGATGCGACCGACTATTTCGGTGAGCTGAAGCTGACAGGACGTCGTGGTGAAATCGCTGACAAGATTCTTAAGGAGATTCGCGAGCGTCTCGAGTTCCTCGTCAACGTCGGTCTTGATTACCTGACGCTGGATCGCAGCGCTGACACGCTCTCGGGCGGTGAAGCGCAGCGTATCCGGCTCGCCAGCCAGATTGGTGCGGGTCTCGTCGGTGTCATGTACATCCTCGACGAACCCTCGATTGGCCTGCACCAGCGGGACAATGACCGGTTGCTGGGCACCCTCAAGCACCTGCGTGACATCGGCAACACGGTGATCGTGGTCGAGCACGATGAAGATGCGATTCGCCTTGCAGACTATGTGGTCGACATCGGCCCGGGCGCTGGCGTGCATGGCGGGCACATTGTCGCCGAGGGAACGCCGGACGAGGTCATGGCGCACCCTGACTCGCTCACGGGCAAGTACCTGTCAGGTCGGGTGAAGATCGCCGTCCCGGCCAAACGCACACCCCGCAATAAGAAGCTGTCACTGACCCTCAAGGGTGCTCGCGGCAACAACTTGCGCAACGTTGATCTGGAAATCCCCATTGGCTTGCTGACCTGCGTGACCGGTGTTTCAGGTTCGGGCAAATCGACGCTGATCAACAACACGCTGTTCCCGCTCAGTGCAACCGCACTGAACGGCGCCACGACGCTGGAAGCTGCGACCCACGACAGCATCAAAGGCCTGGAACATCTGGACAAGGTCGTGGACATCGATCAAAGCCCGATTGGTCGTACCCCTCGCTCCAACCCGGCAACTTACACTGGTCTGTTCACGCCGATTCGCGAGCTGTTCTCCGGGGTGCCTGAGTCGCGCTCCCGCGGATACGGACCAGGGCGTTTCTCTTTCAACGTCAAGGGCGGCCGCTGCGAGGCGTGTCAGGGTGATGGCCTGATCAAGGTCGAGATGCACTTCCTGCCGGATATCTACGTACCGTGCGATGTGTGCAAGAGCAAGCGCTACAACCGCGAAACCCTTGAGATCAAATACAAGGGCAAGAGCATTCACGAAGTGCTTGAAATGACCATCGAAGAAGCACGCGAGTTCTTCGATGCGGTTCCAGCGCTGGCGCGCAAGCTACAGACCCTGATGGATGTGGGCCTGTCTTACATCAAGCTGGGTCAATCTGCGACTACGTTGTCTGGCGGCGAAGCTCAACGGGTGAAGCTGTCTCGCGAGCTGTCCAAGCGCGATACCGGCAAAACGCTGTATATCCTTGATGAGCCGACCACAGGCCTGCACTTCGCAGATATCCAACAACTGCTGGACGTTCTGCATCGTTTACGCGACCACGGTAATACCGTGGTGGTCATCGAGCACAACCTTGATGTGATCAAGACTGCCGACTGGCTTGTGGACCTTGGTCCGGAAGGCGGCTCCAAAGGCGGACAGATCATTGCCGTAGGTACGCCGGAGCAGGTGTCTGAAATGGAGCAATCCTACACAGGTCACTATCTCAAGCCTCTGCTGCTCAGGGACAAAGCCTGACATTGTCAGGCCGCTAGAATCAAAAAGCCCCTGTCACGTAAAAGTGCAGGGGCTTTTTTATGCGGCTTGTCTGGCTACGAAATCAGAATTGCGACTGCAGGTAGTTTTCCAGACCGATGGTCTTGATCAGACCCAACTGCTTTTCGAGCCAGTAGGTGTGATCTTCTTCGGTATCGTTCAACTGAACACGGAGGATTTCACGCGTTACGTAATCCTTGTGCAGCTCGCAGAGCTCAATGCCCTTGCACAGCGCAGCACGGACCTTGTACTCAAGACGCAGATCAGCAGCGAACATCTCTGGGACCGTAGTACCGACATCCAGATCATCCGGACGCATGCGCGGAGTGCCTTCGAGCATCAATATACGACGCATCAGAGCATCGGCGTGCTGTGCCTCTTCTTCCATCTCGTGATTGATACGCTCGTAGAGCTTGGTGAAGCCCCAGTCTTCGTACATACGCGAATGAACGAAATATTGGTCACGCGCTGCCAATTCGCCCACCAGCAGCGTATTGAGATAATCGATTACTTCCGGGTGGCCTAGCATCGCCCACGTCTCCTGCCTGAAAGTGCATAGTCTGAACCAACCGCTTGCGAAGGTCACTGTCCAAAGTGATAAAAATCGACAAAAAGCAGCGAAAAATCGGTGATCAGATACGAAAAACCGCCCAAATGAGGGCGGTTCCGTTTATCACTTAGACTTACATCAGCGATACGCCCAACGCTTTCGCAATACCCTCGCCGTAAGCAGCATCGGCTTTGCAGAAATGCTGCAACTGACGCTGCACCACATCGCTGGAAACATCGGCCATCGTGCCCGCAATATTGTTGATCAGCAGTGCTTTCTGGTCGGCACTCATCAGGTTGAACAACTTACCCGCCTGGCTGTAGTAATCGCCATCTTCACGATGATCATAACGATCAGCTGCGCCGCTAAGGGCCAGCGATGGCTCAGCATAATGCGGGGCCTGCTTCGGTGCATCTGAGTAGCTGTTAGGCTCGTAGTTAGGCCCTGAACCACCGTTAGTACCGAAAGCCATCGCACCATCACGCTGGTAGCTATGAACCGGATTCCGGGGTGCGTTGATTGGCAAGTGCTGGTGATTGGTGCCCACCCGGTAGCGGTGCGCATCGGCGTATGCGAAAACGCGCCCTTGCAGCATGCGATCCGGAGACAGTCCTACACCCGGAACCATGTTGCTTGGACCAAATGCCGCTTGCTCAACTTCAGCAAAATAGTTAAGCGGATTGCGATTGAGCTCAATCTCACCGACTTCAATCAGGGGGTACTCTTTCTGCGACCAGGTTTTGGTCACGTCGAAAGGATTCTCGTGATGGGCTGCCGCTTGAGCTTCGGTCATCAATTGAATGCAGACGGTCCACTTCGGGAAGTCGCCTTTTTCAATGGCGGTGAACAAGTCACGTTGAGCGTAATCAGGATCCGTTCCCGCAATGCGCGCAGCATCGGCAGGCGTAAGGTTCTTGATGCCTTGCTGGGTCTTGTAGTGCCATTTAACCCAGTGACGCTCACCAGCAGCGCTGATCAGGCTGTAAGTGTGGCTACCGAAGCCGTGCATGTGGCGATAACCATCCGGGATACCGCGATCCGAAAACAGGATGGTGACCTGGTGCAGCGCCTCAGGGGAATGAGACCAGAAGTCCCACATCATTTGCGCATTCTTCAGGTTGGTCTGCGGCTGGCGTTTTTGCGTGTGGATAAAGTCCGGGAATTTCAGCGGGTCACGGATAAAGAAAACCGGTGTGTTGTTGCCAACGATGTCCCAGTTACCTTCTTCTGTGTAGAACTTCAGTGCGAAGCCGCGAGGATCGCGCTCAGTGTCAGCAGAACCACGTTCACCACCGACAGTAGAGAAGCGCAGAAAAATCGGGGTCTGTTTACCCACGGTATTGAACAGATTAGCACTGGTGTATTGGGTGATATCGCGGGTGAGAGTAAAGGTGCCGTGAGCGCCAGAACCTTTCGCGTGCACACGACGCTCAGGGATGTTTTCACGATTGAAGTGGGCAAGCTTCTCAATCAGATGAAAATCATCAAGCAGTAACGGGCCACGAGGACCAGCGGAACGGGAATTCTGGTTATCAGCTACAGGTGCGCCGCTGGCGGTGGTGAGAGTCTTGGGTTGGCTCATTAATAATTCCTCTGGCATAAACGACCGGCTAATCGGCATGGCAGGGATTATTGTCCACTTCTGTTACACAGCGAAATTTATTAAATCTTAGTCTTCGATAGCCATAGACAATACGAAACCACCGAATCCTGAAAACAAAAAACCGGGCACTAGGCCCGGTTCTTCGTTTCAGACTGACGTCTTACTCAGCGGATACAGCTTCGCCGCCAGCAGGACGATCAACCAGCTCGACATACGCCATTGGCGCGTTGTCGCCAGTGCGGAAACCGCACTTCAGGATGCGCAGATAGCCACCCTCGCGGGTTGCATAACGCTTGCCCAGATCGTTGAACAGCTTACCAACGATTGCTTTCGAACGAGTACGGTCGAAAGCCAGACGGCGGTTAGCCAGACTGTCTGTTTTAGCCAAAGTGATCAGCGGCTCAGCAACGCGACGCAGTTCTTTAGCTTTCGGCAATGTAGTTTTGATCAGCTCGTGCTCGAACAGCGACACCGCCATGTTTTGAAACATGGCCTTACGGTGGGAGCTAGTCCGGCTCAGGTGACGACCACTTTTACGATGACGCATGGTTCATTCCTTACCAAACACAACGTTCGGTGATTACGACGATCAGGCAGTCGCCTTGTCGTCCTTCTTAAGACTTGCCGGCGGCCAGTTGTCGAGGCGCATGCCGAGGGACAGACCACGGGAGGCCAGGACGTCCTTGATCTCAGTCAAGGATTTCTTGCCAAGGTTTGGAGTCTTCAACAGTTCTACTTCGGTGCGCTGAATCAGGTCGCCGATGTAGTAAATGTTCTCCGCCTTGAGGCAGTTGGCCGAACGTACAGTCAATTCCAAATCGTCAACCGGACGGAGCAGGATCGGATCGATCTCGTCTTCCTGTTCGATTACCACTGGCTCACTGTCACCTTTGAGGTCGACGAACGCAGCCAACTGCTGTTGCAGAATGGTTGCAGCGCGGCGGATAGCCTCTTCAGGATCCAGAGTACCGTTGGTTTCCAGATCAATAACCAGCTTGTCCAGGTTAGTACGCTGCTCGACACGGGCGTTTTCCACCACGTATGCGATACGGCGAACCGGGCTGAACGAAGAGTCAAGCTGCAAGCGACCAATGCTGCGGCTTTCATCTTCATCGCTCTGACGCGAGTCTGCCGGTTCATAACCACGACCACGAGCTACGGTGAGCTTCATGTTCAGGGCGCCGTTAGACGCCAGGTTAGCGATTACGTGATCGGGGTTAACGATCTCGACATCATGATCCAGCTGAATATCGGCAGCGGTAACCACCCCCGAACCCTTCTTCGACAAGGTCAGCGTAACTTCGTCTCGACCGTGCAGCTTGATAGCCAGACCTTTAAGGTTCAACAGGATTTCAATTACATCTTCCTGTACACCTTCGATGGCGCTGTACTCATGAAGTACACCGTCAATCTCGGCCTCGACTACTGCACAGCCGGGCATGGAGGACAACAGGATGCGGCGCAGCGCGTTGCCCAGGGTATGGCCAAAACCACGCTCGAGAGGCTCGAGAGTAATCTTGGCGCGGGTTGGACTGACAACCTGCACATCAATGTGGCGGGGTGTCAGGAACTCATTTACCGAAATCTGCATGGATGCACCTATTTTCTAGCCCTTACTTGGAGTAGAGCTCGACAATCAGGCTTTCGTTGATGTCGGCGGACAGATCACTGCGAGCTGGAACGTTCTTGAAAACGCCCGATTTCTTCTCAGTGTCTACTTCTACCCATTCTACGCGGCCACGTTGGGCACACAGATCGAGAGCCTGGACGATGCGCAGTTGGTTCTTGGCTTTCTCGCGGATAGCAACCACGTCACCGGCACGAACCTGATACGACGGAACGTTTACGGTTTTGCCGTTCACGCTGATCGACTTGTGCGAAACCAATTGACGGGATTCAGCACGAGTCGAGCCGAAGCCCATACGGTATACAACGTTATCCAGACGGCATTCGAGCAGTTGCAGCAGGTTCTCACCAGTAGCGCCTTTCTTGCCGGCAGCTTCTTTGTAGTAACCGCTGAATTGACGCTCGAGTACGCCATAGATACGACGAACTTTTTGTTTCTCACGCAGCTGGGTGCCGTAGTCGGACTGACGGCCACGGCGCTGGCCGTGGATACCTGGAGCTGCTTCGATGTTGCACTTGGATTCGATCGCGCGAACGCCGCTCTTCAGAAAGAGATCGGTGCCTTCACGACGAGCAAGTTTGCATTTTGGACCAATGTAACGAGCCATTTTCTACAGTCTCCTGGATTACACGCGGCGCTTCTTCGGCGGACGGCACCCGTTGTGCGGGATTGGCGTCACGTCGGTGATGCTGGCGATCTTATAGCCACAGCCGTTCAATGCACGGACAGCAGACTCACGACCTGGACCTGGACCTTTGACGTTAACGTCGAGGTTCTTCAGACCATATTCCAGCGCAGCTTGACCAGCACGTTCAGCAGCTACTTGAGCAGCGAACGGCGTGGACTTGCGAGAACCGCGGAAACCCGAACCGCCGGAGGTAGCCCAGGACAGCGCGTTACCTTGACGATCGGTGATGGTGACGATTGTGTTGTTAAAAGAAGCGTGGATGTGGGCGATGCCATCAACCACCGTCTTTTTAACTTTTTTACGAGGACGAGCAGCAGGTTTTGCCATGACTAAATTCCTGTCGTTGCGCTAATGCGATTACTTGCGGATCGGCTTACGCGGACCTTTGCGAGTACGCGCGTTAGTCTTGGTACGCTGACCGCGTACTGGAAGACCACGACGATGGCGCAGACCGCGGTAGCAGCCCAAGTCCATCAAGCGCTTGATTTTCATGTTGATTTCGCGACGCAGGTCACCTTCAGTGGTGAACTTCGCCACTTCGCCACGCAGTAGTTCAATCTGCTCGTCGCTCAGATCTTTGATCTTTGCCGCTGGGTTAACCCCAGTGGTTGCACAGATCTTGTGTGCAGTGGTGCGACCAACACCATAGATGTAGGTCAGCGAGATAACAGTATGCTTGTTATCTGGAATGTTAACGCCTGCAATACGGGCCATTCAGTGGGACTCCAATTGACAGCTACCTACGCCCCGGAAGCCAAGAAATAGGGCGCGAGATAATATCGCTGTAATAACAAATAATCAACCCAGCAGCGCACTAGCTGCTGGGCTTAAGCACAGATCACACTCAGCCTTGGCGCTGTTTGTGACGTGGTTCCGCGCTGCAAATTACTCGAACAACACCTTCGCGGCGAATAATCTTGCAGTTGCGGCACAGCTTTTTCACCGATGCACGAACTTTCATTACCAGCTCCTCGAACCTTATGGGTACATCAGCGCAACATGCCGCTGCCGTAGCCCTTCAGGTTGGCTTTCTTCATCAGGGATTCGTACTGGTGCGAAACGAGGTGCGATTGTACTTGGGACATGAAGTCCATCACAACCACTACCACGATCAGCAACGAGGTCCCGCCAAGGTAGAACGGTACGTTTGCTGCAACCACCAGGAACTGGGGCAACAAGCAGACGGCCGTCATATATAGAGCACCGAACATGGTCAAGCGGGTCAGAACGCCATCAATATAGCGCGCAGACTGCTCACCTGGACGGATACCCGGAATAAAGGCACCGGACTTCTTCAGGTTTTCCGCTACGTCTTTCGGATTGAACATCAACGCCGTATAGAAGAAGCAGAAGAAAATAATCCCTGCACTAAACAGCAGAATATTCAACGGCTGACCAGGAGCGATCGACTGCGAGATGTCCTGCAACCAGCCCATACCTTCAGACTGACCAAACCAGGCACCCAACGACGCCGGAAACAGCAAAATGCTGCTCGCGAAAATAGCCGGAATAACGCCAGCCATGTTCACTTTCAGCGGCAAGTGGCTAGTCTGCGCAGCAAAAACCTTACGGCCCTGCTGACGCTTGGCGTAGTGAACAGCAATACGACGCTGACCACGCTCAATGAACACCACGAAACCGATAATCGCTACTGCCAGCAAACCGATAGCAACCAGGGCGAAGATATTGATGTCACCCATGCGAGCAGACTCGAAAGACTGCCCGATTGCTCTCGGAAGACCGGCGACGATACCTGCGAAGATCAACATCGAGATACCGTTACCAACACCGCGCTCGGTAATCTGCTCGCCTAGCCACATCATGAACATCGCACCAGCCACAAAGGTGGTGACAGCAACGAAGTGGAAGCCTATGTCTGCAGAGAACGCGACGCCCTGACCGGCCAGACCAACGGACATGCCGATAGCTTGAACCAAGGCCAGGACAACGGTGCCGTAGCGGGTGTACTGGCTGATCTTGCGACGGCCAGCTTCCCCTTCCTTCTTCAACTGCTCCAGCTGTGGGCTGACGGCTGTCATCAATTGCATGATGATCGATGCCGAAATGTACGGCATGATCCCCAGTGCAAAAATACTCATCCGCTCCAGCGCACCGCCGGAAAACATGTTGAACAAGCTAAGAATGGTCCCCTCATTCTGTCGAAACAGGTCTGCGAGTCGCTCCGGGTTAATACCTGGAACCGGGATGTGTGCGCCTATTCGGTAGACGATAATCGCCAGGAACAGAAAACGCAGACGAGCCCAGAGTTCAGACATACCGCCTTTGCCGAGCGCAGAGAGAGCACCTTGCTTAGCCATTTATTCCTCGAACTTGCCGCCAGCTGCTTCGATAGCCGCACGCGCACCTTTGGTGGCTGCGATACCTTTGATGGTGACAGCGCGATTAACTTCGCCGGACAGCATGATTTTCACACGCTGTACGTTTTGGTTGATCACGTTGGCATCCTTCAGGGACTGCACAGTTACAACGTCGCCTTCCACTTTAGCCAGCTCGGACAAACGCACTTCTGCGCGATCCATGGCCTTCAGGGAAACGAAGCCGAATTTTGGCAGGCGACGATGCAGCGGCTGTTGGCCGCCTTCAAAGCCCGGAGCAATAGTGCCACCGGAGCGGGAGGTTTGACCTTTGTGGCCACGGCCACCAGTCTTACCCAAACCACTACCGATACCACGGCCCGGACGATGCTTTTCGCGACGGGAACCCGGCGCTGGACTCAGATCATTGAGTTTCATCGATTAACCCTCGACTCGCAGCATGTAGTAAGCCTTGTTGATCATCCCGCGATTCTCAGGAGTATCCAGCACTTCTACAGTGTGACCGATGCGACGCAGACCCAGACCTTTAACACACAGTTTGTGGTTAGGAATGCGACCGGTCATGCTTTTGATCAGCGTTACTTTAACGGTAGCCATGATCAGAAGATCTCCTTGACACTTTTGCCGCGCTTGGCAGCAATAGACTCAGGAGATTGCATAGCTTTCAAACCCTTGAAAGTGGCGTGAACCACGTTTACAGGGTTAGTCGAGCCGTAGCACTTGGCCAATACGTTCTGAACACCAGCAACTTCCAACACTGCGCGCATAGCGCCGCCAGCGATGATACCGGTACCTTCAGAGGCAGGCTGCATGTACACCTTCGAAGCGCCATGGGCAGACTTCATTGCGTACTGCAGAGTAGTGCCATTCAGATCAACCTGGATCATGTTGCGGCGAGCAGCTTCCATCGCCTTCTGGATCGCAGCAGGCACTTCACGTGACTTGCCACGGCCAAAACCAACACGCCCTTTACCATCACCAACCACGGTCAACGCGGTGAAAGTGAAGATACGGCCGCCTTTTACAGTCTTTGCAACGCGGTTAACTTGAACCAGCTTCTCAATGTAGCCTTCGTCGCGTTTTTGGTCGTTATTTGACATAACTTAGAACTCCAGCCCGCCTTCACGAGCAGCATCAGCCAGCGCCTTGACGCGGCCGTGGTACTTGAAGCCAGAACGGTCGAAAGCCACTTGTGATACGCCGGCGGCTTTCGCACGCTCAGCAACCAGCTGGCCAACCTTAGTGGCCGCGTCGATGTTGCCAGTGGCACCATCACGCAGTTCTTTGTCCAAAGTCGAGGCGCTCGCCAGGACTTTGCTGCCGTCGGCCGAAATGACCTGGGCATAAATGTGCTGCGAAGAGCGGTGCACGCAGAGACGCACGACTTCTAGCTCGTGCATTTTCAGGCGTGCTTTGCGAGCGCGACGCAGTCGGGTAACTTTTTTGACGGTCATTTGCTATGCCCTACTTCTTCTTGGCTTCTTTACGGCGGACGACTTCGTCTGCGTAACGCACACCTTTGCCTTTGTACGGCTCAGGACGGCGGAAGTCGCGGATCTCAGCGGCCACTTGACCAACCAACTGCTTGTCGATACCTCGGATGAAGATATCGGTCTGGTTGGGAGTCTCAGCGGTGATGCCTTCCGGCAGGTCGTAATCCACTGGGTGCGAGAAGCCAAGAGCCAGGTTCAGCACTGTGCCTTTTGCTTGCGCTTTGTAACCAACACCGACCAGCTGGAGCTTACGCTCGAAGCCTTGGCTTACGCCCTGGACCATGTTGTTAACCAGTGCACGAGTGGTGCCGGCCATTGCGCGAGTCTGTTGATCGCCATTGCGAGCAGCGAAACGCAGCTCACCAGCTTCTTCAACAATCTCAACGGACGAATGGATGTTCAGATCTAGAGTGCCTTTGGCGCCCTTCACCGAAAGCTGCTGGCCGACGAGTTTAACTTCGACGCCTGCTGGCAACTTAACGGGGTTCTTAGCTACGCGTGACATGCTTATCCCCCCTTAGAACACTGTGCAAAGCACTTCGCCGCCGACACCGGCAGCGCGCGCAGCACGATCCGTCATCACACCTTTGCTGGTGGAGACGATAGACACACCGAGACCGCCACGAACTTTTGGCAGATCATCGACGGACTTGTACTGACGCAGGCCTGGACGGCTTACGCGCTTCACTTCTTCGATGACTGGACGGCCTTCGAAGTACTTCAGCTCGATAGACAACAGCGGTTTTGTTTCGCTGCTGATCTGATAACCCGCAATGTAACCTTCGTCTTTCAGGACTTTGGCTACAGCAACCTTCACAGTGGAAGATGGCATGCTTACGACGGGCTTTTCAGCCATCTGGGCATTACGGATACGAGTTAGCATGTCCGCTAACGGGTCCTGCATACTCATGGGCTAGACGCTCCTAATACAAAATAATTAGCCTTGCGGCTACAGCTTATCGCCGAGAATTCCGGGCAAATGAAAAACACGGGCTCAGGCGAGCCGGCAATTCTAGGCGTACCCCGGAAATGAATCAAGCCCCAATAGGGGCTTGATTCAAATTCAGGCTTGATTCCGACCAATCGCTTGCACGATAAGCCGGAACTTCGCGTGAAAGGCGTATTACCAGCTGGCTTTAACCAGACCTGGCACATCACCACGCATTGCAGCTTCACGCAGCTTGTTACGGCCAAGGCCGAACTTGCGGTAAACGCCGTGCGGACGACCAGTGATGCGGCAGCGGTTACGCATGCGCGAAGCGCTTGCGTCACGTGGCTGCTTCTGCAGAGCTACGGTAGCTTCCCAACGCGCTTCTGGACTTGCGTTCAGATCAACGATGATTGCTTTGAGCGCTGCACGCTTGGTGGCGTACTTGGCAACGGTGAGCTGACGCTTCAGCTCACGGTTCTTCATGCTCTTCTTGGCCATTTTCCTACTCCAATCAGTTGCGGAACGGGAATTTGAAAGCACGCAGCAGAGCGCGGCCTTCGTCATCGTTCTTGGCAGTGGTGGTCAGGGTAATGTCCAGACCGCGGAGAGCATCGATCTTGTCGTAATCGATTTCCGGGAAAATGATCTGCTCTTTTACGCCCATGCTGTAGTTACCACGACCATCGAAGGACTTGGCATTCAGGCCGCGGAAGTCGCGAACCCGAGGCAGGGAGATCGAAAGCAGACGATCCAGGAATTCATACATACGATCGCGGCGCAGAGTCACTTTGACGCCGATCGGCCAACCTTCACGGACTTTAAAGCCAGCGATGGATTTCCGAGCGTAAGTCACAACGACTTTTTGACCGGTGATCTTTTCCAGGTCAGCAACAGCGTGCTCGATGACTTTTTTGTCGCCGATCGCTTCGCCCAGACCCATGTTCAGGGTGATTTTGGTAACGCGCGGAACTTCCATCACGTTCGCGAGCTTAAGTTCTTCCTTAAGCTTCGGAGCGATTTCCTTCCGGTAAATCTCTTTTAGTCGTGCCATGGTCTTCTACCTAGCAGTGTTCAAGCATCAACCGCTTTTTGGGTCGACTTGAAGACACGAATTTTCTTGCCATCTTCAACTTTGAAACCAACGCGGTCAGCCTTGTTGGTTGCGCCATTGAAAATAGCGACGTTAGAAGCGTGCAGTGGCGCTTCTTTCTCGACGATACCGCCCTGTACGCCCGACATCGGGTTTGGCTTGGTATGACGCTTTACCAGGTTGATCCCACCAACGACCAGACGGTCGTCAGCGAGAACCTTGAGCACCTTACCGCGCTTACCTTTGTCTTTGCCGGCGATCACGATGATCTCGTCGTCACGACGAATCTTTTGCATGTCGGATCTCCTTACAGCACTTCTGGGGCGAGCGAGACGATCTTCATGAACTTCTCAGTACGAAGTTCACGGGTCACTGGCCCAAAGATACGGGTGCCGATCGGCTCTTGCTTGTTGTTCAAAAGAACAGCAGCGTTGCCATCAAAGCGGATGATGGAGCCGTCAGCACGACGAACGCCATGGCGAGTGCGGACTACAACAGCAGTCATCACTTGGCCTTTCTTCACCTTACCGCGAGGAATTGCTTCCTTGACGGTAACTTTGATGATGTCACCGATACCAGCGTAACGACGATGGGAGCCACCCAGCACCTTGATGCACATAACGCGGCGTGCGCCGCTGTTATCGGCCACATCGAGCATGGATTGAGTCTGAATCATATAATTTCTCCGACCCCTAGTCCTTAGACTTCCACAGCGCGTTCGAGAATATCAACCAGTGCCCAAGACTTGGTCTTGGCTACAGGACGAGTTTCACGAATCGTGACTTTGTCGCCGATGTGGCATTGATTGGTTTCGTCGTGCGCGTGCAGCTTAGTCGAACGCTTAACATATTTACCGTAGATCGGGTGCTTAACGCGACGCTCGATCAGAACGGTGATGGTCTTGTCCATCTTGTCGCTGACAACACGGCCAGTCAGCGTACGGACGGTTTTTTCGGCTTCAGCCATGATTACTTACCTGCCTGCTGGTTGAGCACAGTCTTCACGCGAGCGATGTCACGCTTAACTTGCGAGAGCAGGTGAGACTGCCCCAACTGGCCAGTTGCTTTCTGCATACGCAGATTGAACTGGTCGCGCAGCAGGCCGAGCAGTTGCTCGTTCAGCTGCTGTGCTGATTTTTCACGAAGTTCATTCGCTTTCATCACATCACCGTCCGTTTAACAAAGGAGGTGGCGAGCGGCAGCTTTGCAGCAGCCAGGGCGAAAGCCTCACGCGCCAGCTCTTCAGAAACACCCTCGATTTCATACAGGACTTTGCCTGGCTGAATCTGGGCAACCCAGTACTCCACGTTACCCTTACCTTTACCCATACGAACTTCGAGGGGCTTTTTGGTTACAGGCTTGTCCGGGAATACACGGATCCAGATTTTACCGCCACGTTTAACGTGACGGGTCAGAGCACGACGCGCTGACTCAATCTGACGGGCAGTGAGACGACCACGAGCAACAGACTTCAGCGCATATTCGCCGAAGCTGACTTTGCTACCGCGCAATGCCAAGCCACGGTTGTGGCCAGTCATCTGCTTGCGGAACTTCGTACGCTTTGGTTGCAACATTTGGCGTACCCCTTACTTAGCAGCTTTTTTACGAGGCGCAGGTGCTTGTGGTTTCAGTTCTTCTTGGCGACCACCAATTACTTCGCCTTTGAAGATCCAAACCTTTACACCGATCACACCGTAAGTGGTGTGAGCTTCGTAGTTGGCATAGTCGATGTCGGCACGCAGGGTGTGCAAAGGCACACGACCTTCGCGATACCATTCAGTACGTGCGATTTCAGCACCGCCGAGACGACCGCTCACTTGGATTTTGATGCCTTTGGCACCAATGCGCATGGCGTTCTGTACAGCGCGCTTCATAGCGCGACGGAACATAACGCGACGCTCCAGCTGCTGAGCTACGCTCTGCGCAACCAACATACCGTCGAGCTCCGGCTTGCGGATTTCTTCGATATTGATGTGCACAGGCACACCCATTTGCTTGGTCAGGTCCTGACGCAGTTTCTCAACATCTTCACCTTTCTTCCCGATAACGATACCAGGACGAGCAGTGTGGATGGTGATACGTGCTGTCTGAGCCGGACGATGGATATCGATACGGCTTACGGACGCGCTTTTTAATTTGTCTTGGAGATACTCACGCACTTTCAGATCAGCGAACAAATAGTCCGCATAAGTCCGACCGTCTGCGTACCAGACGGAGGTGTGCTCCTTGACGATTCCCAGGCGAATGCCAATGGGATGTACTTTCTGACCCATCTCTTCGACTCCGTTACTTGTCAGCAACCTTGACAGTGATATGGCAAGACCGCTTGACGATGCGATCAGCACGGCCTTTGGCACGTGGCATGATGCGCTTCAGCGAACGCCCTTCGTTGACGAAAACGGTGGAGACCCGGAGGTCATCAACGTCTGCGCCTTCGTTATGCTCGGCGTTGGCTACAGCCGACTCCAGCACTTTCTTCAGGATCTCGGCAGCTTTCTTGTTGCTGAAAGCCAACAGGTTGAGCGCTTCGCCCACCTTCTTCCCGCGGATCTGGTCGGCGACCAAGCGGGTTTTCTGGGCGGAGATTCGAGCGCCCGACAACTTAGCGGCTACTTCCATCGTTCCTTACCCCTTAACGCTTGGCTTTCTTGTCTGCCACGTGCCCACGATAAGTGCGGGTACCGGCAAACTCGCCTAGTTTATGGCCGACCATGTCTTCGTTCACGAGAACTGGAACATGTTGGCGACCGTTATGCACAGCAATGGTCAGACCGACCATTTGTGGCAGGATCATCGAACGACGCGACCAGGTTTTCACCGGTTTGCGATCGTTCTTTTCCGCCGCCACTTCGATCTTCTTCAGTAGGTGAAGATCAATAAAAGGACCTTTTTTCAGAGAACGTGGCACTGTCGTATCCCTCTATTTACTTGCGACGACGGACGATCATTTTGTCGGTACGCTTATTACCACGAGTCTTCGCGCCCTTAGTCGGGAAGCCCCACGGCGATACCGGATGACGACCACCAGAGGTACGACCTTCACCACCACCATGTGGGTGATCAACCGGGTTCATGGCAACACCACGAACGGTTGGGCGAACGCCACGCCAGCGCTTAGCACCAGCTTTACCCAAGGAACGCAGGCTGTGCTCGGAGTTCGAGACTTCGCCCAGCGTTGCACGGCACTCGGAAAGCACTTTACGCATTTCACCGGAACGCAGACGCAGGGTCACGTAGACACCTTCACGAGCGATCAGCTGAGCCGAAGCACCAGCGGAACGAGCGATCTGTGCACCTTTACCTGGCTTCAATTCGATACCGTGAACGGTGCTACCAACTGGAATGTTACGCAGTTGAAGAGCGTTGCCCGGTTTGATTGGAGCCAAAGCGCCTGCAATCAGCTGATCGCCAGCACTCACGCCTTTAGGGGCGATGATGTAGCGACGCTCGCCGTCTGCGTAAAGCAGCAATGCGATGTGAGCAGTACGGTTTGGATCGTATTCGATACGCTCGACAGTGGCAGCGATGCCATCTTTGTCGTTGCGACGGAAATCGACCAGACGATAATGCTGCTTATGACCACCACCGATATGACGGGTAGTAATACGGCCATTGTTGTTACGACCACCAGACTTCGATTTTTTCTCGAGCAGCGGTGCGTGAGGAGCGCCTTTATGCAGCTCCTGGTTGACCACCTTGACCACAAAACGGCGGCCAGGGGAAGTCGGTTTGCATTTAACGATTGCCATGATGCACCCCTTCCTTACTCAGCACTGCTGCTGAAATCGAGATCTTGGCCTGGCTGAAGGGAGATAACTGCCTTCTTCCAGTCATTACGCTTGCCCAGACCGCGAGCAGTGCGCTTGCTCTTACCCAGAACATTCAGGGTAGTAACACGCTCTACTTTCACGCTGAACAGGCTTTCGACGGCCTTCTTGATTTCCAGCTTGGTTGCGTCAGTAGCAACCTTGAAAACGAACTGACCTTTTTTATCTGCGAGAACCGTAGCCTTTTCGGAAACATGCGGGCCAAGCAGAACTTTAAATACGCGTTCCTGGTTCATCCCAGCAGCTCCTCGAATTTCTTCACGGCCGACACAGTGATCAACACTTTGTCGTATGCGATCAGACTAACTGGATCGGAACCTTGTACGTCACGTACATCTACGTGCGGCAGGTTGCGAGCAGCCAGGTACAGATTCTGGTCAACAGCATCAGACACGATCAGGACGTCAGTCAGGCCCATGCCAGTCAGCTTGTTCAGCAGATCTTTGGTTTTCGGTGCTTCAACAGCGAAGTCCTGAACCACGACCAGACGATCAGTACGAACCAGTTCAGCAAGGATGGAGCGCAAAGCTGCGCGATACATCTTCTTGTTGAGCTTCTGAGAGTGGTCCTGAGGACGTGCTGCGAAAGTGGTACCGCCGCCACGCCAGATTGGGCTACGGATAGTACCGGCACGAGCACGGCCAGTACCCTTCTGACGCCATGGACGCTTACCGCCACCACGAACATCGGAACGGGTCTTTTGCTGCTTGGTGCCCTGACGACCGCCAGCCATGTAGGCTACGACTGCCTGGTGAACCAGTGTCTCGTTGAACTCGCCGCCAAATGTCAGTTCGGAAACTTCGATTGCTTGAGCGTCATTTACATTTAATTGCATGTCAGCTTCCCCTTAACCGCGAGCCTTGGCTGCTGGACGTACAACCAGGTTGCCGCCAGTAGCGCCAGGAACAGCGCCCTTGACCAACAACAGATTGCGTTCAGCGTCCACGCGCACTACTTCCAGGGACTGCACGGTCACGCGCTCAGCGCCCATATGACCGGACATTTTTTTGCCCTTGAATACACGACCAGGAGTCTGGCACTGGCCGATAGAGCCTGGGACGCGGTGGGATACGGAGTTACCGTGGGTGTTATCTTGCCCGCGGAAATTCCAACGCTTGATCGTACCCTGGAAGCCTTTACCCTTGGACTGACCGGTTACATCAACCAGTTGACCAGCAGCGAAGATTTCAGCGTTGATCAGGTCGCCTGCTTGGTACTCGCCTTCTTCAAGACGGAATTCCATGACGGCACGACCAGCGGCAACGTTCGCTTTAGCGAAGTGGCCAGCTTGAGCAGCTGTAACACGCGAAGCACGACGCTCGCCTACAGTGACTTGCACTGCACGATAGCCATCGGTCTCTTCAGTTTTGAACTGGGTGACGCGATTCGGCTCGATCTCAATGACCGTAACCGGAATGGAGACACCTTCTTCGGTGAAAATACGGGTCATACCGCATTTACGACCGACTACACCAATAGTCATGTTGTAAACCTCATGAGTGTACGGGGCTTTCACCCGCTATGGCCGCCCATTTCAGAGCGTTACACGACTAAGACCCAAGTCTTAGCCGAGGCTGATCTGCACTTCCACACCGGCTGCAAGATCAAGCTTCATAAGCGCGTCAACGGTTTTATCCGTTGGCTGGACGATATCCAGAACGCGTTTATGAGTACGGATCTCGTACTGGTCGCGCGCGTCTTTGTTGACGTGCGGGGAAACCAGAACGGTGAACCGCTCTTTACGTGTCGGCAGTGGGATTGGACCACGCACCTGAGCACCAGTACGCTTCGCGGTTTCCACGATTTCCTGGGTGGATTGGTCGATCAGGCGATGGTCAAAAGCCTTCAACCTGATACGGATTTGCTGGTTTTGCATTGGATTCAGACTCCAGATTGCTGTTCCCACCGAGCGCAATACGCCCGTTAAAAGGAGGCGCAATTCTATAGACGAGGTAACGGGGTGTCAACCCAATAAAAAAAGCCCCCGCAAGCGGAGGCTTTTTTTCAAATCATTGCTTACGCGATGATTTTGGCTACGACGCCAGCGCCGACGGTACGACCGCCTTCACGAATTGCGAAACGCAGACCATCTTCCATTGCGATTGGCTTGATCAGGGTAACGCTAACTTTCACGTTATCACCTGGCATAACCATCTCAACGCCTTCCGGCAGTTCGCAGCTACCAGTTACGTCGGTAGTACGGAAGTAGAACTGTGGACGGTAGCCTTTGAAGAAAGGAGTGTGACGACCGCCTTCTTCTTTGCTCAGAACGTAGATTTCAGCTTCGAACTGAGTGTGCGGCTTAACAGTGCCTGGCTTAACCAGAACCTGACCACGCTCAACGTCGTCACGCTTGGTGCCACGCAGCAGAACGCCACAGTTCTCACCAGCACGACCTTCGTCAAGCAGCTTGCGGAACATCTCAACGCCAGTGCAAGTAGTTTTAGTGGTGTCACGCAGACCCACGATCTCTACTTCTTCCTGGATTTTGACGATACCACGCTCAACACGACCAGTAACAACAGTACCGCGACCCGAGATCGAGAATACGTCTTCGATTGGCATCAGGAACGGCTTGTCGATAGCACGAACTGGTTCTGGGATGTAGCTGTCCAGAGTCTCAACCAGTTTCTTGACGGCAGTGGTGCCCATCTCGTTGTCGTCTTGGCCGTTCAGAGCCATCAGAGCAGAACCGATGATGATCGGGGTGTCGTCGCCCGGGAAGTCGTAAGTGCTCAGCAGATCGCGCACTTCCATCTCAACCAGTTCCAGCAGCTCTGCGTCGTCAACCATGTCAGCCTTGTTCAGGAAGACAACGATGTACGGAACGCCAACCTGACGGGACAGCAGGATGTGCTCGCGAGTCTGAGGCATCGGGCCGTCAGCAGCCGAACAAACCAGGATAGCGCCGTCCATCTGAGCAGCACCAGTGATCATGTTTTTTACGTAGTCGGCGTGACCTGGGCAGTCAACGTGCGCGTAGTGGCGAACGGCCGAATCGTATTCAACGTGAGCGGTGTTGATGGTGATACCACGTGCTTTTTCTTCTGGCGCGCTGTCGATTTTATCGAAATCGACTTTAGCCGAACCGAAAACTTCGGAGCAAACGCGAGTCAGAGCAGCAGTCAGAGTGGTTTTACCGTGGTCAACGTGACCGATGGTGCCAACGTTGACGTGCGGTTTGTTACGTTCAAATTTTTCTTTAGCCACGACAGTGAACTCCTAGCCTAAAGGGGCTGAAATCAGCCTTGTTTTTTAACGATAGCTTCGACGACATTCGACGGAGCTTCGGAGTATTTGGAGAATTCCATGGAGTAGCTCGCGCGACCCTGAGACATGGAGCGAACGTCGGTCGCATAACCGAACATCTCACCCAACGGTACTTCGGCGCGAATCACTTTGCCAGAAACCGTATCTTCCATACCCTGGATCAGACCGCGACGACGGTTCAGGTCACCCATCACGTCGCCCATGTAGTCCTCAGGTGTAACAACTTCAACCTTCATGATCGGCTCAAGTACAACACCGCCACCTTTGGTAGCCAGTTGCTTGGTCGCCATGGAGGCTGCCACCTTAAACGCCATCTCGTTGGAGTCGACGTCGTGGTAAGAACCATCGAAAACGGTAGCCTTCAGGCCGATCAGCGGATAGCCGGCAACAACACCGTTCTTCATCTGCTCTTCGATACCCTTCTGGATAGCAGGGATGTATTCCTTAGGAACAACACCACCCACTACTTCGTTTACGAATTGCAGACCTTCCTGACCTTCGTCAGCAGGAGCAAAACGGATCCAGCAATGGCCGAACTGACCACGACCGCCGGACTGACGAACGAACTTGCCTTCGATCTCACAAGCCTTCGTGATTTTCTCACGATAGGAAACCTGTGGTTTACCGATGTTGGCTTCAACGTTGAACTCACGGCGCATCCGGTCAACCAGGATGTCCAAGTGCAACTCGCCCATGCCAGAGATGATCGTTTGACCAGTCTCTTCATCAGTTTTTACGCGGAAAGACGGGTCTTCCTGAGCAAGTTTGCCCAGAGCGATACCCATTTTTTCCTGGTCATCCTTGGTCTTAGGCTCAACGGCAACCGAAATAACCGGCTCCGGGAAGTCCATACGAACCAGAATGATTGGCTTGTCAGCCGAGCAGAGGGTATCACCAGTGGTGACGTCCTTCATGCCGATCAGAGCCGCGATGTCACCAGCGCGAACTTCTTTGATCTCTTCACGTGTGTTCGCGTGCATTTGCACCATACGACCAACACGCTCTTTCTTGCCTTTAACCGAGTTGATCACGCCGTCGCCGGAGCTCAACACGCCCGAATAAACACGAGCAAAGGTCAAAGTACCCACGAATGGGTCAGTAGCGATCTTGAACGCCAGAGCCGAGAACGGCTCGTTGTCGTCTGCGTGACGCTCCATTTCAACAGTCTCGTCATCCGGGTCGGAACCCTTGATGGCAGGAATGTCTACAGGCGCAGGCAGGTACTTGATCACTGCGTCGAGAACCAGGGGAACACCCTTGTTCTTGAAGGAAGAACCGCAAACTGCCAGAACGATTTCGCCAGCGATAGTACGCTGACGCAAAGCGCCTTCGATTTCCGCGATGGTGAGCTCTTCACCTTCGAGGTATTTGTTCATCAGCTCTTCGTTGGCTTCAGCGGCAGCCTCAACCATGTTGCTGCGCCACTCGTCAGCCAGCTCTTGCAGCTCAGCCGGGATAGCTTCGCGACGAGGGGCCATGCCCTTGTCAGCGTCATCCCAGTAAACAGCTTCCATGGTCATCAGATCGATCTGACCCTGGAAATTGTCTTCAGAGCCGATAGCCAACTGGATTGGCACCGGAGTGTGACCCAGACGCTGTTTGATCTGACCGATCACGCGCAGGAAGTTCGCACCAGCACGGTCCATCTTGTTCACATAAACAAGACGTGGAACGCCGTATTTGTTGGCTTGACGCCATACGGTTTCCGACTGAGGCTCAACACCCGAAGTACCGCAGAACACAACGACCGCGCCATCGAGTACGCGCAGAGAGCGCTCTACTTCAATAGTGAAGTCAACGTGACCCGGGGTATCGATGATGTTGAAGCGATGTTTTTCGAACTGCTTGACGGAGCCAGCCCAGAATGCCGTCGTAGCAGCGGAAGTAATGGTAATACCCCGCTCCTGCTCTTGCACCATCCAGTCCATGGTCGCGGCGCCATCATGCACCTCGCCCATTTTGTGGTTTACGCCAGTGTAAAAAAGGACGCGCTCGGTGGTGGTGGTTTTACCAGCATCCACGTGAGCAACGATACCGATGTTACGGTAGCGGTTAATCGGAGTAGTACGAGCCATAAAGCCCTCGCAAAATTAGTGACGCTGAAATTAGAAGCGGTAGTGCGAGAAAGCTTTGTTAGCTTCAGCCATACGATGCACGTCTTCACGCTTCTTAACTGCAGCACCTTTACCTTCAGCGGCGTCCAGCAGTTCGCCAGCCAAACGCAGAGCCATAGACTTCTCACCGCGCTTGCGCGCGAAGTCTACCAGCCAGCGCATTGCCAATGCATTACGACGGGACGGACGAACTTCGACCGGAACCTGGTAAGTAGCACCGCCTACACGGCGCGACTTCACTTCGACCAGCGGAGCGATGGCGTCGAGAGCTTTCTCGAAGATTTCCAGGGGATCGCTGTTCTTGCGTTCTTTAACCTTTTCCAGCGCGCCATAAACGATACGCTCGGCAACGGCTTTTTTGCCGCTTTCCATCACGTGGTTCATGAACTTGGCCAGAATTTGGCTTCCGTATTTTGGATCGTCAAGCACTTCGCGCTTGGCTGCTACGCGTCTTCTTGGCATGGATAAGCCCTCAAACGGTCTTCAGGTAGCTCGGGACCACCACTCACTCTGGAGTGCGCCCGACCTTACTCTTATCGACTCAGAAAAATAGAAATCTGCAATTTGTCACAGGAAGCCAAATACTACTTAGGCTTCTTGGTACCGTACTTCGAACGACCCTGGTTACGACCTTTAACGCCGGAAGTATCCAAAGAACCGCGAACGGTGTGATAACGAACACCTGGCAAGTCTTTTACACGACCGCCACGAATCAGTACCACGCTGTGCTCTTGCAGGTTGTGACCTTCACCACCGATGTACGAGGAAACCTCGAAACCGTTGGTCAGGCGCACGCGGCATACTTTACGCAGTGCCGAGTTAGGTTTTTTCGGCGTGGTGGTATACACACGAGTGCATACGCCACGACGTTGCGGGCAGTTCTGCAGCGCAGGTACGTCGGATTTCTCGACGATACGCTTACGCGGCTGACGTACCAGCTGGTTGATAGTTGCCATCTACTAGCTCCACTGTTGTCTTGCGACGCTATTGTCTTGCAAGAAAAGCAAAATGGCAGGACGCGAGTCCCGCCAAATTTAGGGGTACAAGAGTCTAAAGAGGATCCTGTCCCCAGTCAAGACAAAGCCCCGACGTCCTTTCTCGTCAAGCGACAGAATTTACCTGCCACTTGATGAGATTGGAGGCCGAGGCCTTACTCTTTTTTAGTTACCGCTTGAGTTCAACGCTTCAGTCAATGCTGCTTCGACTTCGCTAGCGCTCACACGCAACGGTTTGTCGACTTCACGGCGACGCTTGCGCTCGCTGTGATAAGCCAGACCTGTACCAGCCGGGATCAAACGACCCACAACCACGTTTTCCTTCAGACCGCGCAGATAATCGCGCTTGCCTGTTACTGCTGCTTCGGTCAGTACACGGGTTGTCTCTTGGAAAGACGCCGCGGAGATGAACGACTCAGTGGACAACGAAGCCTTGGTGATACCAAGCAGTACACGGGTGAACTTGGAAACGAATTTCTCTTCCGCGTTCAGACGCTCGTTCTCGACCAGTACGTGAGTCAGCTCCATCTGATCACCTTTGATGAAGGTGGAATCGCCAGACTCGGAGATTTCAACTTTACGCAACATCTGACGCAGAATGGTCTCGATGTGCTTATCGTTGATCTTCACGCCCTGCAGACGGTAAACGTCCTGGATCTCGTTAACGATGTACTTGGCCAGCGCACTTACACCCAGCAGACGCAGGATGTCGTGTGGATCGCTAGGACCGTCGGAGATAACTTCGCCGCGGTTAACCTGTTCGCCTTCGAAGACGTTCAGGTGGCGCCACTTCGGAATCAGCTCTTCGTACGGATCGCTACCATCGTTCGGGGTAATAACCAGACGACGCTTGCCTTTGGTTTCCTTACCGAACGCAATGGTACCGCTGACTTCTGCAAGGATCGACGCCTCTTTCGGACGACGAGCTTCGAACAAGTCGGCAACACGCGGCAGACCACCGGTGATGTCTCGAGTTTTCGAAGTTTCCTGCGGGATACGAGCGATAACATCACCGATCGCAACCTGCACACCATCCGCCACACCAACGAGTGCGTTAGCTGGCAGGAAGTACTGAGCAGGAACGTCAGTACCTGGAAGCAACAGATCCTTGCCATCAACACCAACCATTTTCACAGCCGGGCGAATATCTTTGCCCGCTGCCGGACGGTCTTTGGCATCCAGAACTTCAATGTTGGTCATACCGGTCAATTCGTCTGTCTGACGCTTGATCGTGATGCCCTCTTCCATGCCCACGTAGGTCACGGTACCTTTCATTTCGGTGACGATTGGGTGAGTGTGCGGATCCCACTTGGCCACGATCGAACCTGCGTCGACCTTGTCGCCTTCCTTCACCGAAATCACTGCACCGTAAGGCAGTTTGTAACGCTCACGCTCACGACCGTAGTCATCAGCGATGGCCAGCTCGCCCGAACGGGACACAGCTACCAGGTGGCCGTCTACTCGCTCAACGTGCTTCAGGTTGTGCAGACGGACTGTACCGCCATTTTTCACCTGAACGCTGTCAGCAGCAGAGGTCCGGCTTGCCGCACCACCGATGTGGAATGTACGCATGGTCAGCTGGGTACCCGGCTCACCGATGGACTGGGCAGCAATAACGCCGACCGCTTCACCGATGTTTACCTGGTGACCACGAGCCAGATCACGGCCGTAGCACTTGGCGCAGATGCCGTAACGGGTTTCACAGCTGATCGGCGAACGAACGATTACTTCGTCGATGCTGTTCAGCTCGATGAACTCAACCCACTTCTCGTCTACCAGCGTACCGGCAGGCACGATGACTTCATCGGTGCCAGGCTTGAATACGTCACGGGCGATTACTCGACCCAGTACGCGCTCACCCAATGGCTCAACAACGTCGCCGCCTTCAATGTGTGGAGTCATCAGCAGACCGTGTTCGGTACCGCAGTCGACTTCGGTAACAACCAGATCCTGGGCAACGTCAACCAGACGACGAGTCAGGTAACCGGAGTTAGCTGTCTTCAAGGCGGTATCCGCAAGACCCTTACGAGCACCGTGAGTCGAGATGAAGTACTGAAGTACGCTCAAACCTTCACGGAAGTTCGCGGTGATCGGCGTCTCGATAATCGAGCCGTCCGGCTTAGCCATCAGACCACGCATACCCGCCAACTGACGAATCTGTGCAGCCGAACCCCGTGCACCGGAGTCAGCCATCATGTACATCGAGTTGAAGGATTCCTGATCAACTTCGACGCCGTGACGGTCAATAACGCGCTCTTTGGACAGGTTCGACATCATCGCTTTCGAGACTTCGTCGTTCGCCTTGGACCAAAGGTCGATTACCTTGTTGTACTTCTCGCCCTGAGTTACCAGGCCCGAGGCGTACTGACTTTCGATCTCTTTAACTTCTTCGGTAGCTGCGTCGATGATGCGAGCTTTCTCATCAGGGATAACGAAGTCGTTAACACCAATGGAAACACCCGAAATAGTCGAGTAGGCAAAACCGGTATACATCAACTGGTCAGCGAAGATAACGGTCTCTTTCAGACCAACCACGCGGTAGCACTGGTTGATCAGCTTGGAGATCGCCTTTTTCTTCATTGGCTGGTTGACCACGTCATAAGACAGGCCGGCCGGAACCACCTGGAACAGCAGCGCACGGCCGACAGTGGTGTCGACAATACGGGTGTTCTTGACGCTGCCACCATCACGATCATTGATCGTTTCGTGGATCCGGACTTTAACCTTGGCATGCAGCGCGGCTTCGCCGGCACGGAATACGCGGTCAACTTCCTGCAGATCCGCGAACACACGACCTTCGCCTTTGGCGTTGATCGCTTCACGAGTCATGTAGTACAGACCCAATACAACGTCCTGCGAAGGAACGATGATTGGCTCACCGTTAGCTGGCGACAGAATGTTGTTGGTCGACATCATCAACGCACGCGCTTCAAGCTGGGCTTCCAGCGTCAGCGGTACGTGTACGGCCATCTGGTCGCCGTCGAAGTCGGCGTTGTACGCAGCACAGACCAGAGGGTGCAGCTGAATAGCCTTACCTTCGATCAGTACCGGTTCAAAAGCCTGGATGCCCAGACGGTGAAGCGTTGGCGCACGGTTCAGAAGCACCGGGTGTTCGCGGATGACTTCTGCGAGAACGTCCCAGACTTCCGGCAGCTCGCGCTCAACCATCTTCTTGGCAGCTTTGATAGTCGTGGCAAGGCCACGCATTTCCAGCTTGCCGAAAATGAAAGGCTTGAACAGCTCGAGAGCCATTTTCTTCGGCAGACCGCACTGGTGCAGACGCAGGGTCGGACCAACGGTAATTACCGAACGACCCGAGTAGTCAACACGCTTACCGAGCAAGTTTTGACGGAAACGACCCTGCTTACCCTTGATCATGTCAGCCAGGGACTTCAGCGGACGCTTGTTCGAGCCAGTAATGGCGCGACCGCGACGGCCGTTGTCGAGCAGAGCATCGACAGCTTCCTGCAACATACGCTTTTCGTTGCGCACGATGATGTCCGGAGCGGACAGATCAAGCAGGCGCTTCAAACGGTTGTTACGGTTGATCACTCGACGATACAGATCGTTGAGGTCAGAAGTCGCAAAGCGACCGCCGTCCAGCGGAACCAATGGACGCAGATCTGGCGGCAGAACCGGCAGAACGGTCAAAACCATCCACTCAGGCAGGTTGCCCGAACCCTGGAAGGCTTCCATCAGCTTCAAACGCTTGGACAGCTTCTTGATCTTGGTTTCGGAGTTGGTTTGCGGAATTTCTTCGCGCAGACGACCAATCTCGTGTTCAAGATCGATAGCGTGCAGGAGCTCGCGAACAGCTTCAGCACCCATGCGGGCGTCGAAGTCATCACCGAACTCTTCCAGAGCTTCGAAGTACTGCTCATCATTCAGCAGCTGACCTTTTTCAAGGGTGGTCATGCCTGGATCGATTACGACATAGCTCTCGAAATAGAGAACACGTTCGATATCACGCAGGGTCATGTCCATCAGCAAGCCGATACGGGACGGCAGCGACTTCAGGAACCAGATGTGGGCAACAGGCGATGCCAGTTCGATGTGAGCCATACGCTCACGACGGACCTTGGCCAGTGCAACTTCAACGCCGCACTTCTCGCAGATCACACCACGGTGTTTCAGGCGCTTGTACTTACCGCACAGGCACTCGTAATCCTTGACCGGACCAAAAATCTTGGCGCAGAACAAGCCGTCACGCTCAGGTTTGAACGTACGGTAGTTGATGGTTTCCGGCTTTTTAACTTCACCGAACGACCACGAACGGATCATCTCAGGCGATGCCAATCCAATACGGATTGCATCGAACTCTTCGACTTGACCCTGGTTTTTCAGCAAATTCAGTAGGTCTTTCAAGGCCTTTCCTCCTGGCGGAGCAGAGGGCAGTCATACCGACCCACCCTCGATTCGCGTCACGTGTTATTCGGTTTCCAGATCGATATCGATGCCGAGCGAACGGATTTCTTTGATCAACACGTTGAAGGACTCGGGCATGCCCGGCTCCATACGGTGATCGCCATCCACGATGTTTTTGTACATCTTGGTACGGCCGTTCACATCGTCCGACTTCACTGTGAGCATTTCCTGCAGAGTGTAGGCCGCGCCGTATGCTTCCAGCGCCCACACCTCCATCTCCCCGAAACGCTGACCACCGAACTGAGCCTTACCACCCAGCGGCTGCTGGGTAACGAGGCTGTAAGAACCAGTGGAACGCGCATGCATCTTGTCGTCCACCAAGTGGTTCAGCTTCAGCATGTACATGTAGCCAACGGTAACCGGACGCTCGAACTTGTTGCCGGTGCGACCATCGAACAGCTGCATCTGGCCGCTCTCTGGCATATCTGCCAGTTTGAGCATTGCCTTGATTTCAACTTCCTTGGCGCCGTCGAACACAGGCGTAGCCATTGGCACACCATTACGCAGGTTCTTCGCCAGATCCAGGATTTCTTTATCGCTAAAGTCTTCCAGCTTCTCTTGACGGCCACCGATCTCGTTATAGATCTCGGTCAGGAACTTACGCAGTTCAGCAACTTTACGCTGCTCTTCGAGCATGCGGTTGATCTTCTCGCCCAAGCCCTTGGCCGCCAAGCCCAGGTGAGTTTCGAGAATCTGACCAACGTTCATACGCGAAGGAACGCCCAACGGGTTGAGAACGATGTCGACCGGGGTGCCATTGGCATCGTGCGGCATGTCTTCAACCGGCATGATCACAGAGACCACACCTTTGTTACCGTGACGACCGGCCATCTTGTCGCCCGGTTGGATGCGACGACGGATTGCCAGGTAAACCTTGACGATTTTCAGAACGCCTGGAGCCAGGTCATCGCCCTGCTGCAGTTTGCGTTTCTTGTCTTCGAACTTGTCATCCAGAAGACGGCGACGGTCAACGATGTAAGCCTGAGCCTTCTCGAGCTGCTCGTTCAGAGCATCTTCAGCCATGCGCAGTTTGAACCACTGGCCGTGCTCAAGACCGTCGAGAACTTCGTCGGTGATGTCCTGACCTTTCTTCAAGCCAGCGCCGCCTTCGACCTTACGGCCAACCAGAGCGGAACGCAGACGTTCGAAAGTAGCGCCTTCTACGATACGGAACTCTTCGTTCAAGTCCTTGCGGATCTCGTCCAGCTGAGTTTTCTCGATAGAGAGTGCGCGAGCGTCACGCTCAACACCATCACGGGTGAAGACCTGAACGTCAATGACAGTACCCTTGGTACCGGTAGGTACACGCAGGGAGGTGTCTTTAACGTCGCTTGCCTTCTCACCGAAGATAGCACGCAGCAGTTTTTCTTCTGGAGTGAGCTGGGTCTCGCCTTTAGGCGTGACCTTACCTACCAGAATGTCGCCAGCACCAACCTCAGCACCTACGTAAACGATACCGGCTTCGTCCAGTTTGTTCAGTGCAGCTTCACCCACGTTCGGGATGTCTGCAGTGATTTCTTCAGGGCCAAGCTTGGTGTCACGCGCCACACAGGTCAGTTCCTGAATGTGGATCGTGGTGAAACGATCTTCCTGAACAACACGCTCGGACAGGCAGATGGAGTCTTCGAAGTTGAAGCCGTTCCATGCCATGAACGCGATGCGCATGTTCTGACCCAGAGCCAGCTCACCCATATCGGTGGACGGACCATCAGCCATGATGTCGCTACGCTCAACACGATCACCCTTGCTCACCAGCGGACGCTGGTTGATGCAGGTGTTCTGGTTGGAGCGGGTGTACTTGGTCAGGTTGTAGATGTCGACACCAGCTTCACCGGTTTCAACTTCATCATCAGCAACACGAACCACGATACGGCTTGCATCAACAGAGTCGATCACGCCGCCACGACGAGCCACGACGCAAACGCCGGAGTCGCGAGCCACGTTGCGCTCCATGCCAGTACCTACCAGCGGCTTGTCAGCACGCAGAGTAGGAACAGCCTGACGCTGCATGTTGGAACCCATCAACGCACGGTTGGCGTCGTCGTGCTCGAGGAACGGGATCAGCGAGGCCGCAACCGAAACTACCTGCTTCGGCGATACGTCCATCAATGTCACGTCTTCTGGAGCCTTGACGGTGAACTCGTTCAAGTGACGTACGGCAACCAGCTCGTCGATCAGGACCTTCTTGTCGTTCATTGCCGCAGAAGCCTGAGCAATGACGTGATCGGCTTCTTCAATAGCTGAGAGGAAAACGATTTCGTCAGTTACCAGAGCGTCTTTAACAACACGGTACGGACTTTCAAGGAAGCCGTACTGGTTGGTGCGCGCATAAGCAGCCAAGGAGTTGATCAGACCGATGTTCGGACCTTCCGGCGTTTCAATCGGGCATACACGACCGTAGTGAGTCGGGTGTACGTCACGAACTTCAAAGCCAGCACGCTCACGAGTCAAACCACCAGGGCCGAGTGCAGAGACACGACGCTTGTGAGTGATCTCGGAAAGCGGGTTGTTCTGGTCCATGAACTGCGAAAGCTGGCTGGAACCGAAGAACTCTTTAACAGCAGCGGCAACTGGCTTGGCGTTGATCAGGTCCTGAGGCATCAGGCCTTCGCTTTCTGCCATAGACAGACGCTCTTTGACTGCACGCTCAACACGCACCAGGCCAACGCGGAACTGGTTTTCAGCCATCTCGCCAACACAACGAACACGACGGTTACCCAAGTGGTCGATGTCGTCGACGATGCCTTTGCCGTTACGGATATCAACCAGCGTCTTGAGAACGGCGACGATATCTTCTTTGCACAGAACACCCGAACCTTCGATCTCGGTACGACCGATACGACGGTTGAACTTCATCCGGCCAACAGCAGAGAGGTCATAGCGCTCTGGACTGAAGAACAGATTGTTGAACAGAGTCTCTGCTGCATCCTTGGTAGGCGGCTCGCCTGGACGCATCATGCGGTAGATCTCAACCAGCGCTTCGAGTTGATTGCTGGTGGAATCGATCTTCAGCGTGTCAGATACAAACGGACCACAGTCGATATCGTTGGTGTACAACGTTTCGATGCGAACAACCTGAGCCTTGGCGATTTTTGCCAGGATTTCAGTGTTCAGCTCGGTGTTGCACTCAGCAATGATTTCGCCGGTAGCCGGATGCACGATGACCTTGGCAGTGGTGCGACCAAGGACGTAGTCCAGAGGCACTTCCAGTTGCTTGATACCGGCTTTTTCCAGCTGGTTAATATGACGAGCCGTGATACGGCGACCTTGCTCGACAATAACCTTGCCTTTGTCATCCAGGATATCCAGGACGGCAATTTCACCGCGCAGGCGCTGAGGAACCAGTTCCAGACTAAGGTTCTCACCATGAACGTGGAACACGTTGGTGGTGTAGAACGCGTCAAGAACCTGTTCTGTCGTGTAGCCAAGCGCGCGAAGCAATACCGACGCAGGCAGCTTGCGACGACGGTCGATACGGACGAATACACAGTCCTTTGGATCGAACTCGAAGTCCAGCCACGAACCGCGGTAAGGAATGATACGAGCGGAATAAAGCAGCTTGCCGGAGCTGTGCGTCTTGCCGCGGTCGTGGTCGAAGAACACGCCCGGGGAACGGTGCAGCTGGGAAACGATAACGCGCTCGGTACCATTGATAACAAAGGTACCGTTCTCAGTCATCAGGGGGATTTCACCCATGTAGACTTCTTGCTCTTTGATGTCCTTGATCGCTTTGTTCGACGATTCTTTGTCGAAAATGATCAAACGGACTTTTACTCGCAGAGGTACAGCGTAAGTCACACCGCGCAGCACGCACTCTTTGACATCAAATGCCGGTTCGCCCAAGCGATAACCTACATACTCCAGCGCAGCATTGCCGGAGTAGCTGATGATCGGGAAAACGGATTTGAAGGCTGCATGCAGACCGACGTCGCGGAACTGATCTTTGGTAGCTCCCGCTTGCAGGAATTCGCGATACGAATCCAGCTGGATGGCCAGGAGATACGGCACATCCATTACGTCCGGCAACTTGCTAAAGTCCTTGCGGATACGTTTTTTCTCAGTATATGAGTAAGCCATCAGCGTTCCCCAGCTTGGTCACCTGCTTGTTTGGCTCCTCCCGACGGGAGCAGCCAGAAAATCGTGCAAACCCCTTGGTTTGCGCCACCATTACCGGTGGTTTTACACGCTATGAATGCCGGCCGAGCCAGTCATCTATAACGGAAAAAGGCCGGTGGCAAGAGCCACCAGCCATCAGCCTTTCGCTTAACGCTTGGGCTGGACACTCAAAGTCGATACTTACTTCAGCTCGACTTTAGCGCCTGCTTCTTCCAGCGTAGCTTTGGCTTTGTCAGCAGCGTCTTTCGCAACTGCTTCCAGAACCAGAGCTGGTGCGCCGTCAACTACAGCCTTGGCTTCTTTCAAGCCCAGACCGGTCAGCTCACGTACAGCCTTGATGACGTTAACTTTCTTCTCGCCAGCTTCCAGCAGCATGACGTTGAATTCAGTTTGCTCTTCAACAACAGCGGCAGCAGCAGCTGGACCAGCAGAAGCAGCAGCGGCAGTAACACCGAACTTTTCTTCGAATGCTTTGATCAGCTCAACAACCTGCAGAACGGACATTTCGCCAACTGCGTTGAGGATATCGTCTTGAGAGATAGACATGAATCTAATTCCTGAATTGGGGGACGGCCTACGCGACCATCGAAATAAACAAAAATACGCGAAAGGAGGTACGGAGCCTTAGGCTGCGGTAGCTTCTTTTTGGTCGCGAATAGCCGCCAGAGTACGAGCCAACTTGCTGGTAGCGCCTTGAATCACGCTCATCAGCTGGGAAATTGCTTCGTCACGGGTCGGCAAGGTTGCCAGTACGTCGATCTGATTAGCTGCGAGGAACTTGCCCTCGAACGCAGCTGCCTTGATCTCGAACTTATCCTGACCCTTGGCGAACTCTTTGAACAAACGGGCAGCAGCGCCAGGATGTTCGTTGGAGAACGCAATCAGGGTCGGGCCGGTGAACGCATCGTTGAGGACACTGAAATCAGTACCTTCAACAGCGCGCTTGAGCAGGGTGTTACGTACAACACGTACGTAAACGCCAGCTTCACGAGCCTCTTTACGGAGTCCGGTCATTGCGCCTACTGTCACGCCACGGGCATCAGCCACGACAGCAGACAGAGCGACTTTGGCAGCCTCGTTGACTTCAGCGACGATGGCCTTCTTGTCTTCGAGTTTAATTGCCACGGGTTTAACTCCTGCTTGTTACCGTTTCATCTGACCTGAGCCAAATGTCGTTTTGGTGTCTGATTCGGTAAGGAACCGGGAGCACCATCTGCGTAGGCTTGTATTTTAAGACTTGCGCCGCCTACGGTCTTGGATAGCCCCCGCCAGGCAGGGACCCCAATTTTTTCATTGGTGCGGCGCGCGCACCAATTTGTCTTACGCGTCCAGGGAACCCTGGTCGATCACCAGGCCTGGGCCCATAGTGGTGCTCAAGGTTACGCGCTTAACGTAGATGCCTTTCGAAGAAGCAGGCTTGATACGCTTAAGATCAGCGATCAGAGCTTCAACGTTTTCTTTCAGTTTGACTGCGTCGAAACCGACCTTGCCAACTGAAGTGTGGATGATGCCGTTTTTGTCGGTGCGATAACGAACCTGACCAGCCTTGGCATTCTTGACGGCGTTAGCAACGTCAGGAGTAACAGTGCCGACTTTAGGGTTAGGCATCAGGCCGCGAGGACCGAGGATCTGACCCAACTGACCAACAACACGCATCGCGTCCGGGGAAGCGATAACGACGTCATAGTTCAGGTCGCCGCCTTTCATTTCGGCAGCCAGATCGTCCATACCAACGCGATCAGCGCCAGCAGCCAGAGCGGCTTCTGCAGCAGGACCCTGGGTGAACACAGCAACGCGAACAGTCTTGCCAGTGCCGTGCGGCAGCACAGTAGCGCTACGAACAACCTGGTCAGATTTACGCGGGTCTACGCCGAGGTTTACAGCAACGTCAACGGACTCGCTGAACTTGACGGTCGACAGCTCGGCCAGCAGGGTAGCTGCGTCGGTGAAGCTGTAAGATTTGCCCGGCTCGATTTTAGCCGCGATAGCTTTTTGGCGCTTAGTCAGCTTAGCCATTACACACCCTCCACGTTAAGGCCCATGCTACGAGCGGAACCGGCGATGGTACGCACGGCCGCTTCCATGTCAGCAGCAGTCAGATCCGCATTTTTTGCTTTAGCGATATCTTCCAGCTGTGCACGAGTCACGGTGCCAACTTTAACGGTGTTCGGACGTGCCGAACCGCTAGTCAGACCAGCAGCTTTCTTCAGCAGAACCGAAGCAGGGGTGCTCTTTGTTTCGAAAGTGAAGCTACGGTCGCTATAGACAGTGATGATCACTGGAGTCGGCAGACCTGGCTCAAGACCCTGAGTACGGGCGTTGAAGGCCTTACAGAATTCCATGATGTTCACGCCGTGCTGACCCAGGGCCGGACCAACTGGCGGGCTTGGGTTAGCTTGAGCAGCTTTCACTTGCAGCTTGATGTAAGCGGTAATTTTCTTGGCCATGAGGCACTCCAATTACGGGTTCAAACGCCAATAAAGGCTCCCCGGTTACTTGCACGTTTATCCCAGTGACGAAAAAACCCCACAGCCTACGGCTACGGGGTATGGGATTCTCGCTCAGCTAGACCTTTTCGACCTGACTGAACTCCAGCTCCACCGGAGTAGAGCGACCGAAAATGAGCACTGCAACTTGAATGCGGCTCTTCTCGTAATTAACTTCTTCGACAGTGCCATTGAAATCTGCGAACGGACCGTCTGTGACGCGAACGACTTCACCCGGCTCAAACAGAGTCTTGGGTTTAGGCTTGTCACTACCATCAGCCACACGACGAAGAATCGCGTCAGCTTCTTTATCTGTGATTGGAGCAGGCTTGTCAGCCGTACCACCAATGAAGCCCATGACACGAGGGGTATCCTTGACCAAGTGCCAAGTACCTTCATTCATGTCCATTTGGACCAGCACATAACCTGGGAAGAATTTACGCTCACTTTTGCGCTTCTGGCCGTTACGCATCTCCACCACTTCTTCAGTGGGAACCAGAATTTCGCCGAAGCCATCTTCCATGCCAGCCAGCTTCACACGCTCGATCAACGAGCGCATTACATGCTTTTCGTAACCCGAATAAGCATGCACTACGTACCAACGCTTAGCCACGGGACACCCTTAGCCAACAATCAAGGAAACAAGCCAACCGAGCAGGGAATCAAGCCCCCACAACAGCAACGCCATAACCAGAACAACAGCCACAACAATCAACGTGGTCTGAGTGGTTTCTTGGCGAGTCGGCCAAACGACTTTGCGAATTTCAGCACGAGCCTCCTTTGCCAAAACAAAGAAAGCCTTGCCTCTAGCAGTCTGCAAACCAACAAATGCAGCAACCCCAGCCAGCACAAGCAGGACCAGGACGCGATACAAAATAGGTTGAGCTGAGTAGTATTGATTACCGACAACTCCAACCACTATCAGAGCGACCACAACCAGCCACTTGAGCAGATCGAAGCGAGATTCTTGGGCTTCAGCCTTGAGAGTCATCTACGGTAATCCTGTGAAAAGAAAGCCAGATACAATCTAGTGAATCTGGCAGGTCAGGAGGGAATCGAACCCCCAACCTACGGTTTTGGAGACCGTCGCTCTGCCAATTGAGCTACTGACCTAAAAGCAAAATCAGGCCGACCAATATGCCAGCCCAACAAGAATTTTTCAACAGCCTTTTGGCTTTGCCTTCACACCCAACAGGGATAAGCAGTGAACACCAAACCAACTGATCGCCTTGAAATGACAGCAAACCGATCAGTAAAACAAAGGCAGATATTTGCATATCTGCCTTTATAATGGAGCTCTTGAGCGGATTTGAACCGCTGACCTCACCCTTACCAAGGGTGTGCTCTACCAACTGAGCTACAAGAGCAAACTCTTTGGACATACAACAAATCTGGAGCGGGTAGCGGGAATCGAACCCGCATCATCAGCTTGGAAGGCTGAGGTTCTACCACTAAACTATACCCGCCTAACTTGCTGCACAGCCTGAAATATGGTGGAGGGAGAAGGATTCGAACCTTCGAAGTCGTAGACGTCAGATTTACAGTCTGATCCCTTTGGCCGCTCGGGAACCCCTCCTGAACGAGGCAGCATTCTCAACTCATGCTACCCTTCTGTCAACCTTTTTCTCAGTAAAAACCTGAGGTTACATGCGTTGACTAACGCTTTACACTCCCTGACAAATTATCAAGCACTGCGAAGCGGGCGCCATTCTATGCAAACTACTCTCCGGTTGCAATGCCTTCGCACAACATAATTTTGCTTTTTAGCTCAGGGAAATCTTTTGACAGCGCCTCCAGGAGACTATCCCCCACAAGTCGGCGACTGGCAGGATCTATTTTGACCCAGTACGTATTAACACCTCCAAGATGCTGTACGTGAGATTGCGTCTGAACATCCAGGCTTATGAGCCTCTGTTCAATCGTACGAGCCTCATCCTGTCGCAAGAAGCCACCAAGGTAGAGGCACTTGTCTTGCGCCTCTCGATCTGACGCTTGATCACTCTCAACTCCGGACTCACTTAGCAGATGTATATTCTGCTGCTCAGCCCGATGCAGGGATAACGGCAAAATCTCTTTGGCCCTTAACGGAGCTTCCTGCTGATGCCACACGTAGTAAAAGCCATTCAACATCAGCAGCAAAAGAAATAACCACCGCATAGAAACCTCAGAGCAAAGGACAGGCTAATGCAAGCCCGACAAACACCAGGTCAGGCACAAGCCTCGCGCCGGGCGTAACCCCCGTGACCAACCCTGCATCTCCCCCGGTTACAAAGACAACAAAGTCATCCCCCCAGTATTGATGCGCAAGCTCCAGTTGAGACACAGCAAAGCCTCTCAACATAAGGGCGCAGCCTCGCTCTACCGCCTCTGCAGTCGAACGCCCGGGAGCGAAGCTCGAGTGCGCCTCTTCAGCCGCCGCATCGTCATATCGAATACGACGAGTATGAGTTCGCAACTGCCCGCGCATCAACGGCATGCCTGGGCATATAAACCCCCCAAGGTGCTCACCCTGAGCATTAACGAAATCCGAAGTGACCGCGGTACCTAGATCAATGACAAGACAGGACGTACCTACAGTTGCATAAGCACCAACCAGCGCCAACCACCTATCAAGGCCCAAGCGCTCATAGGCCTCATAACCATTCTTGACACCCGCTAGCACCTTGGCCGAGCTCGCGCACTGAGTTTGAAGACCAAATGACTCCTCAATCCTGAGAGTCAGCTTCTGCGTCTCCTCCGCACTACGGACACTTACCATACGACTATGCTGAAGACTCAACCCGGAGGTAGAAGCGATAGCCTCAACGAGCCCATCATCAGAGTCCACAACACCACCAGCTAGCACGACGGGTAGATCCTGGCGAATAACACGCCATTTTATGAAGCTATTCCCACAATCCAGCTCAAGTATCATCACGCAACCTCAAGCTGAGCTCTCCACCACTGAACACTTTCTCGTCACTCCCAACCTTCAATCGCAAGGCACCCTGCGAATCGATGCCGAGGACGACGCCGTCGACTGCCTGGCTACCCGCAAGCAAACTCACAGCACAGCCTTGCCATAGATGATTTGCCTCCCACTCAGACCTGAATACCTCAAAGCCCGAGGCCTGATGCACCGACAGATACTCTTCGATATTGCAGGTTAATTTACCCGCGAGCTCATTACGGTTCGCCATGGACCCGACCTCCAACCTCAAAGAGGTCCACAACTGATCAACCTCTTCCGTGACACGCATATTCACGTTAATGCCAATGCCAATAATCACGTGACAGACATCTGCAGGATCCCCCACTAACTCCAGCAGTATTCCGGCAATCTTGCGACGCCCTACCAGGACATCGTTTGGCCATTTCAAACCAGCGCCCTGGACACCCATCTCGCGTAACGTTTTCAAAACCGCGAGACCAATCAACAAGCTCAATCCTTCTAACTGACGCATTCCACCATCAATGCGCAGCGCCAGGCTGTAGTAGATATTCTCACCAAAGGGGCTGACCCACTTGCGCCCTCGACGACCTCGGCCAGCAGTCTGGCGCTCTGCCAAAACCACAAAGGGCGGCGGGGAATTCTCGGCAATCAGCTTTACGGCCGCCGCATTGGTCGAGCCTATTGAGTCGTAGACGACAACAGGCCATGCACTCGCTCTGCCAGCGACCGCAGATATTTCGCCAGCATCCAGAAGGGATATAGGGCTTTCGAGCCTGTAGCCACGCCCCTTAACCTTGTGAACATCAATATCCAGCTCAGACTCCAACTGCTGGAGTTGCTTCCACACAGAAGTACGACTAACTCCGAGAGCCTCACCCAGAGCCTGCCCTGAATGAAATTTCCCATCCTTGAGGAGCTTTAACAACGTCAGCATTTAAAGGTCGCCATTCAATAAGGCTCGCATCATAGCCACGCAAATCGAAGATGCATAGAAACTGCTTGTGGTTAATTTCGGATCTGAACGGGCTGCGGGAGAATGCGCGAAACGGGAGACCGGATTATCCGGAAGGACAAAATCTCAGCCGATGGATATGCAGCGTCTGTGCATGTGTCTTCCCGAATGAATTCGGTCCTACCGAGCTTGGCGCATGGACGGTAGGAGCGAACTTGTTCGCGAGGGGGCGGTACACCCGCAGCTTTTGTATCGCCTGACATATAGCCTTCCCGAATGAATTCGGTCCTACCCGGTAGCGAGTGGTGTGCCAGGTTCAACGCGTGGTTGTCCATCGCGGGCAAGCGCGCTCCTACGGCTAATCCTTTTTCTTCACGCACAAACAAAACCCCTGAACGCGTAAGCGATCAGGGGTTTTGGAATTTAATCTTGACGATGACCTACTCTCACATGGGGAAACCCCACACTACCATCGGCGATACATCGTTTCACTACTGAGTTCGGGATGGGATCAGGTGGTTCCAATGCTCTATGGTCGTCAAGAAATTCGGTTGCCGGTGCGTTGGCCCTTGCGGGTTACGTGCCAGCGAATGGGTATGTGATAGTTCGGTAATGTGCGAACAAACTTTCGGTTCGTGTCGTCTTCACAGTCACCGCAATCTGGCTCTGCCTTCACTTATCAAGGCATGTCGCAGATTGCTTGGGTGTTATATGGTCAAGCCTCACGGGCAATTAGTATGGGTTAGCTCAACGCCTCACAGCGCTTACACACCCCACCTATCAACGTCGTAGTCTTCGACGGCCCTTCAGGGAACTCAAGGTTCCAGTGAGATCTCATCTTGAGGCAAGTTTCCCGCTTAGATGCTTTCAGCGGTTATCTTTTCCGAACATAGCTACCCGGCAATGCCACTGGCGTGACAACCGGAACACCAGAGGTTCGTCCACTCCGGTCCTCTCGTACTAGGAGCAGCCCCTCTCAAATCTCAAACGTCCACGGCAGATAGGGACCGAACTGTCTCACGACGTTCTAAACCCAGCTCGCGTACCACTTTAAATGGCGAACAGCCATACCCTTGGGACCGGCTTCAGCCCCAGGATGTGATGAGCCGACATCGAGGTGCCAAACACCGCCGTCGATATGAACTCTTGGGCGGTATCAGCCTGTTATCCCCGGAGTACCTTTTATCCGTTGAGCGATGGCCCTTCCATACAGAACCACCGGATCACTAAGACCTACTTTCGTACCTGCTCGACGTGTCTGTCTCGCAGTCAAGCGCGCTTTTGCCTTTATACTCTACGACCGATTTCCGACCGGTCTGAGCGCACCTTCGTACTCCTCCGTTACTCTTTAGGAGGAGACCGCCCCAGTCAAACTACCCACCATACACTGTCCTCGATCCGGATAACGGACCTGAGTTAGAACCTCAAAGTTGCCAGGGTGGTATTTCAAGGTTGGCTCCACGCAGACTGGCGTCCACGCTTCAAAGCCTCCCACCTATCCTACACAAGCAAATTCAAAGTCCAGTGCAAAGCTATAGTAAAGGTTCACGGGGTCTTTCCGTCTAGCCGCGGATACACTGCATCTTCACAGCGATTTCAATTTCACTGAGTCTCGGGTGGAGACAGCGCCGCCATCGTTACGCCATTCGTGCAGGTCGGAACTTACCCGACAAGGAATTTCGCTACCTTAGGACCGTTATAGTTACGGCCGCCGTTTACCGGGGCTTCGATCAAGAGCTTCGCGTTAGCTAACCCCATCAATTAACCTTCCGGCACCGGGCAGGCGTCACACCCTATACGTCCACTTTCGTGTTTGCAGAGTGCTGTGTTTTTAATAAACAGTCGCAGCGGCCTGGTATCTTCGACCGGCAGGGGCTTACGCAGTAAATGCTTCACCTCCACCGGCGCACCTTCTCCCGAAGTTACGGTGCCATTTTGCCTAGTTCCTTCACCCGAGTTCTCTCAAGCGCCTTGGTATTCTCTACCCAACCACCTGTGTCGGTTTGGGGTACGGTTCCTGGTTACCTGAAGCTTAGAAGCTTTTCTTGGAAGCATGGCATCAACCACTTCGTGTTCTAAAAGAACACTCGTCATCAGCTCTCGGCCTTAAGATCCCGGATTTACCTAAGATCTCAGCCTACCACCTTAAACTTGGACAACCAACGCCAAGCTGGCCTAGCCTTCTCCGTCCCTCCATCGCAATAACCAGAAGTACAGGAATATTAACCTGTTTTCCATCGACTACGCTTTTCAGCCTCGCCTTAGGGACCGACTAACCCTGCGTCGATTAACGTTGCGCAGGAAACCTTGGTCTTTCGGCGTGGGTGTTTTTCACACCCATTGTCGTTACTCATGTCAGCATTCGCACTTCTGATACCTCCAGCAAGCTTCTCAACTCACCTTCACAGGCTTACAGAACGCTCCTCTACCGCATCATCCTAAGATGATACCCGTAGCTTCGGTACCTGGTTTGAGCCCCGTTACATCTTCCGCGCAGGCCGACTCGACTAGTGAGCTATTACGCTTTCTTTAAAGGGTGGCTGCTTCTAAGCCAACCTCCTAGCTGTCTAAGCCTTCCCACATCGTTTCCCACTTAACCAGGATTTTGGGACCTTAGCTGACGGTCTGGGTTGTTTCCCTTTTCACGACGGACGTTAGCACCCGCCGTGTGTCTCCCATGCTCGGCACTTGTAGGTATTCGGAGTTTGCATCGGTTTGGTAAGTCGGGATGACCCCCTAGCCGAAACAGTGCTCTACCCCCTACAGTGATACATGAGGCGCTACCTAAATAGCTTTCGAGGAGAACCAGCTATCTCCGAGCTTGATTAGCCTTTCACTCCGATCCACAGGTCATCCGCTAACTTTTCAACGGTAGTCGGTTCGGTCCTCCAGTTAGTGTTACCCAACCTTCAACCTGCCCATGGATAGATCGCCCGGTTTCGGGTCTATTCCCAGCGACTAGACGCCCTATTAAGACTCGCTTTCGCTACGCCTCCCCTATTCGGTTAAGCTCGCCACTGAAAATAAGTCGCTGACCCATTATACAAAAGGTACGCAGTCACCCAACAAAGTGGGCTCCCACTGCTTGTACGCATACGGTTTCAGGATCTATTTCACTCCCCTCTCCGGGGTTCTTTTCGCCTTTCCCTCACGGTACTAGTTCACTATCGGTCAGTCAGTAGTATTTAGCCTTGGAGGATGGTCCCCCCATGTTCAGACAAGGTTTCTCGTGCCCCGTCCTACTCGATTTCATGACAAAGAGATTTTCGCGTACAGGGCTATCACCCACTATGGCCGCACTTTCCAGAGCGTTCCGCTAATCTCAAAGCCACTTAAGGGCTGGTCCCCGTTCGCTCGCCACTACTAAGGGAATCTCGGTTGATTTCTTTTCCTCAGGGTACTTAGATGTTTCAGTTCCCCTGGTTCGCTCCATACACCTATGTATTCAGTGTAAGGTAACTGTCTTATGACAGCTGGGTTCCCCCATTCAGACATCTCCGGATCACAGTCTGTTTGCCGACTCCCCGAAGCTTTTCGCAGGCTACCACGTCTTTCATCGCCTCTGACTGCCAAGGCATCCACCGTATGCGCTTCTTCACTTGACCATATAACCCCAAGCAATCTGGTTATACTGTGAAGACGACATTCGCCGAAAGTTTGTTCTCACAAACTTTACCTTAGCCTGGACACGCACCAGTGAAAGAGGTGCCCAGTCTATATTTCTATCACATACCCAAATTTTTAAAGAACGATCTAATCAAAGACTAGAAATCAACACTCACCATGCAAACCGATGGAGTGCTCATTTCTAAGCTTTCAAACAGAAGCAGTAAGTGGTGGAGCCAAGCGGGATCGAACCGCTGACCTCCTGCGTGCAAGGCAGGCGCTCTCCCAGCTGAGCTATGGCCCCGTATCCGGGTGTCGTACGCGCTCTGACCAACTTCACCAGGTAACTGGTGGGTCTGGGCAGATTCGAACTGCCGACCTCACCCTTATCAGGGGTGCGCTCTAACCAACTGAGCTACAGACCCAAAATCGGGTGTGCAAAGCAAAAGCTGCTTCTAATCGTCTTCTTCAATGAATCAAGCAATTCGTGTGGGAACTTGTGCTGCAGCTGAGTCGTCGATTAAGGAGGTGATCCAGCCGCAGGTTCCCCTACGGCTACCTTGTTACGACTTCACCCCAGTCATGAATCACACCGTGGTAACCGTCCCCCCGAAGGTTAGACTAGCTACTTCTGGTGCAACCCACTCCCATGGTGTGACGGGCGGTGTGTACAAGGCCCGGGAACGTATTCACCGCGACATTCTGATTCGCGATTACTAGCGATTCCGACTTCACGCAGTCGAGTTGCAGACTGCGATCCGGACTACGATCGGTTTTATGGGATTAGCTCCACCTCGCGGCTTGGCAACCCTCTGTACCGACCATTGTAGCACGTGTGTAGCCCAGGCCGTAAGGGCCATGATGACTTGACGTCATCCCCACCTTCCTCCGGTTTGTCACCGGCAGTCTCCTTAGAGTGCCCACCATAACGTGCTGGTAACTAAGGACAAGGGTTGCGCTCGTTACGGGACTTAACCCAACATCTCACGACACGAGCTGACGACAGCCATGCAGCACCTGTCTCAATGTTCCCGAAGGCACCAACCCATCTCTGGGAAGTTCATTGGATGTCAAGGCCTGGTAAGGTTCTTCGCGTTGCTTCGAATTAAACCACATGCTCCACCGCTTGTGCGGGCCCCCGTCAATTCATTTGAGTTTTAACCTTGCGGCCGTACTCCCCAGGCGGTCAACTTAATGCGTTAGCTGCGCCACTAAGAGCTCAAGGCTCCCAACGGCTAGTTGACATCGTTTACGGCGTGGACTACCAGGGTATCTAATCCTGTTTGCTCCCCACGCTTTCGCACCTCAGTGTCAGTATCAGTCCAGGTGGTCGCCTTCGCCACTGGTGTTCCTTCCTATATCTACGCATTTCACCGCTACACAGGAAATTCCACCACCCTCTACCATACTCTAGCTTGCCAGTTTTGGATGCAGTTCCCAGGTTGAGCCCGGGGATTTCACATTCAACTTAACAAACCACCTACGCGCGCTTTACGCCCAGTAATTCCGATTAACGCTTGCACCCTCTGTATTACCGCGGCTGCTGGCACAGAGTTAGCCGGTGCTTATTCTGTCGGTAACGTCAAAACACTTACGTATTAGGTAAATGCCCTTCCTCCCAACTTAAAGTGCTTTACAATCCGAAGACCTTCTTCACACACGCGGCATGGCTGGATCAGGCTTTCGCCCATTGTCCAATATTCCCCACTGCTGCCTCCCGTAGGAGTCTGGACCGTGTCTCAGTTCCAGTGTGACTGATCATCCTCTCAGACCAGTTACGGATCGTCGCCTTGGTGAGCCATTACCTCACCAACTAGCTAATCCGACCTAGGCTCATCTGATAGCGCAAGGCCCGAAGGTCCCCTGCTTTCTCCCGTAGGACGTATGCGGTATTAGCGTCCGTTTCCGAGCGTTATCCCCCACTACCAGGCAGATTCCTAGGCATTACTCACCCGTCCGCCGCTCGCCACCAGGTACAAGTACCCGTGCTGCCGCTCGACTTGCATGTGTTAGGCCTGCCGCCAGCGTTCAATCTGAGCCATGATCAAACTCTTCAGTTCAAACATCTTTGGGTTTTGAGAAAACCCTAAACTTGGCTCAGCAATCGTTGGTTATTTCTTTGATTTCTCGCGGAGTAACTTACGATGCTGATAATCTGTTGACTTCAGTCTGACAGCGCAAGCACCCACACGAATTGCTTGATTCAATTGTTAAAGAGCGGTTGGTTAAGATCTTTCGTCTCAACCGAGGCGCGCATTCTACAGCAGCCTCTGTATCTGTCAAGCGGTTATTTTAAGAAGTTTTCAAAGTTTCCTTATCAACTTCAACCACTTGCGCTTCGATCAACATCACATTGCTCGTTAGCGGGAGGCGAATTCTACAGCGTTACAACCTGCTGTCAACTGCCTTTTTTCACCGCTTTCGATCAACTTCATCGAAGCCTCTTCTATGCCAACCAAATCGTCCAACTCATTGATTAACAAGGAGTTTTTCGTTCTGTCTGCGCCAGAAGAGGTGCGAATTATAGAGAGATTCGAGAGGCCGTCAACCCCTAATTCACGCTTTATTCCAAAACCAGCGTAATACGCCCGAAAGCCTTCTTCCCAGCCTGGCAAACATGAGTCGCTCCCACCTTAAAGACGAACGAGCGATCAACAACTTCACCATCTATACGCACGCCACCCGAAGCAAGCAGATCCCGGGCGACTGCGGAGTTCTTAACCAACCCTGCCTTATTAAGGACGGCTGAGATCGGCATATCTTCAGGGGCACCTACCGAGATCTCGGGCAAATCGTCTGGCAGTTCACCTTCCTTCATGCGGTTACCCGCAGAGCGGTGGGCACTGGCAGCAGCTTCTTCACCATGGAAACGAGCAACGATCTCTTCAGCCAGCTTGATTTTGATATCGCGCGGGTTTGCACCCTTCTCACAATCTGCCTTGAAGCCGTTGATCTCTTCCATAGAACGAAAGCTCAGCAGCTCGAAGTAACGCCACATCAATGCATCCGGGATCGAAACCAGCTTGCTGTACATAACGCCCGGCGCTTCCTGGATACCTACATAGTTACCCAGCGACTTGGACATCTTCTTCACACCATCCAGACCTTCCAATAGAGGCATGGTGAGGATGCACTGCGCTTCCTGCCCGTAGGCGCGCTGCAACTCGCGCCCCATCAGCAGATTGAATTTCTGGTCGGTACCACCCAGCTCGACATCGGAACGAAGAGCGACAGAGTCGTACCCCTGCACCAACGGATAGAGGAACTCGTGGATAGCGATTGGCTGGCTGCTTTTATAGCGCTTGTCGAAATCATCACGCTCAAGCATCCGCGCCACGGTGTACTGCGACGAGAGACGAATGAAATCCGCAGGACTCAGCTTGTCCATCCACGTAGAATTGAAAGCCACCTCGGTCTTGGCAGGATCAAGAATCTTGAATACCTGGGATTTGTACGTCTCGGCGTAGTCGAGAACCTGCTCACGGGTCAGCGGAGGACGCGTGGCGCTTTTGCCACTTGGATCACCGATCATGCCAGTGAAGTCGCCAATCAGAAAGATGACGTGATGCCCCAGCTCCTGGAACTGACGCAGCTTATTAATAAGCACGGTATGACCCAGGTGCAGGTCAGGTGCCGTAGGATCGAACCCGGCTTTAATACGCAGCGGTTGACCACGCTTGAGCTTGGCCACAAGCTCGGCCTCAACCAAAAGCTCATCCGCCCCACGCTTGATCAGCGCTAGCTGCTCTTCAACCGACCTCATATCCATCCCCTACAAATAGCCGTTTTCAAAAGGGGACCAACCATACAAGATCAGCGCCCAATTACAAGTTTTGCCCAGCATTGCGGGACGAATCGAAAGCCGATTCATCCGCAGGGTTGCTTCGCACAGGTTTTGGTTATATTTTATACAGTTATTTCATCTTCATCATGTCATTCATCTTTTCCAATTCATCTTTTTTCAAAGTCAAATTACCTATGATAGACACGCCGCCTAAAGCGCCACCGCTTTATCCCAAGACTCACCTGCTCGCAGCCAGCGGCATCGCCGCCCTGCTAAGCCTGGCGCTCTTGGTCTTTCCCTCAAGCGAAGTCGAAGCTAAAAAAACCGTTTTGAATCTTGATATGGAAGCGCCTGCTGATCAAAGCGCACCTAACCAAGACGCTCTGGAAACGACTGAAGCCACACAATCGGTAACAGATTCTCCATTCGCCCAGATCGACAATGGCGATGAGCAAACTGAGAGCAATGCGGCCAATGAACCCCAGCCCACCGCAGACAGCACAGTTGCGGCGGCTGCACCCAAGAATCCCAACCATCGGGAAGTTACCGTAGCCAGAGGGGACACCCTGTCCACTCTGTTTGAAAAGGTAGGCCTTCCAGCTGCGACCGTGCATGAAGTCATGGCCAGTAATAAGGAAGCCAAACAATTCAGCCGCCTGCAGGATGGCCAGGTTCTGCAATTCGAACTGACGCCGGAAGGTCAGTTGAAGCAACTGCACACCAAGCTCAGCCAGCTGGAAAGCATCAGCTTGTCCAAAACGGACAGTGGCTTCACGTTCAATCGTGAAATCAGCAAGCCAGATGTGCGTACAGCCTACATACACGGCGTAATCACCAATTCCCTGTCACAGTCCGCACAACGTGCAGGCCTTTCGCACACCATGACGATGGACATGGCCAATATCTTTGGCTACGACATCGACTTCGCTCAGGACATCCGTAAGGGTGACGAATTCGACGTCATCTACGAGCAGAAGGTCATCAACGGCAAAACGGTAGGCACCGGCAATATCCTTTCTGCCCGTTTTACCAACCAGGGCAAGTCCTACTCCGCAGTTCGTTACACCAACAAACAGGGCAACACCAACTACTACACCGCCGACGGCAACAGCATGCGCAAGGCCTTCATCCGCACGCCCGTTGACTTCGCCCGCATCAGCTCAATGTTCTCCATGGGTCGCAAGCACCCCATCCTGAACAAGATCCGCGCGCACAAAGGCGTCGATTATGCAGCGCCACGCGGTACGCCGATCAAAGCTACCGGCGACGGCAAGGTACTGCTGGCAGGCCGTCGCGGCGGATATGGCAACACGGTAATCATTCAGCACGGCGATACGTACCGTACGCTGTACGGTCACATGCAAGGCTTTGCCAAAGGCGTTCAGACTGGAAGCACCGTCAGACAAGGTCAGGTGATCGGCTATATTGGTACTACCGGTCTGTCGACAGGCCCGCATTTGCACTATGAGTTCCAGGTAAATGGCGTGCACGTCGACCCTCTGGGTCGTAAATTGCCGATGGCGGATCCGATCGCCAAATCCGAAAAACAGCGGTTCATGCAGCAGAGCCAGCCATTGATGGCTCGTATGGATCAGGAAAAGGCCACCATGCTGGCCTCGAGCAAACGATAAGCCATGGCCTTCTTTTATATAGGTGTGATGTCCGGCAGCAGTCTCGATGGGATCGATATCGCCCTTGTTGAGCAGGATGACCGGCCAAGACTGTTGGCAACTCACTACATCCCGATGCCGGAGGACTTGCGCGCCGAGTTGCTAGGGCTTTGCTCCAGCGGACCGGACGAGTTGGCTCGTGCAGCGATCGCTGAACAGAAGTGGGTTCGCCTGGCAGCTGAAGGCGTACTGACGCTTCTGACCCAACAAGGTATGGTCGCTGGCCAGATTCGCGCCATCGGCAGCCATGGCCAGACCATCCGCCATGAGCCCGCTCGCGGTTTCAGCATCCAGATCGGCAACCCGGCGCTGCTGGCTGAGCTGACCGAGATCACCGTAGTCAGCGATTTCCGTCGCCGCGACATCGCGGCTGGTGGTCAGGGCGCACCTCTGGTTCCCGCGTTTCATGAGGCGCTGTTCGACGACAATAAAGACCGTCGTGCCGTTCTCAACATTGGCGGTTTCAGCAACCTGAGCCTTATCGAACTGGACAGGCCGGTAACCGGCTTTGACTGCGGCCCAGGCAACGTTTTGCTTGATGCGTGGATTCAGTCGCAGCGCGGTGAAGGTTTTGATCGTGACGGCGCATGGGGCGCAAGTGGCAAAGTTGATCCTGCCCTGCTGAAAGCGCTACTCAGCGATCCGTTCTTCCTGACCAAGGGTCCGAAGAGCACAGGACGGGAGGTGTTCAACCTCGGCTGGCTGCACCACCATCTGTTCCAGCTGCCGACGCTTTCTGCCGAAAACGTACAGGCGACATTGATGGAGCTAACCGCTCTGTCGATTACAGAATCCCTGCAATCGGCTCAGTCGGAAACCAAGGAGCTGCTGATCTGTGGCGGCGGTGCGCACAACGTGGCACTGACCAATCGCCTGGCGGAATTGCTCCCTAATACCAAAGTCAGCAGTACGGCCGCCTTTGGTGTTGACCCTGACTGGGTAGAAGCCATGGCGTTTGCCTGGCTGGCGCATTGCTGCCTGGAAGGCGTGCCTGCCAACCGTCCGACCGTCACGGGCGCTCAGGGTCTGCGAGTGCTGGGCGCTATCTACCCGGCCTGACTCCAGACGAACAAAAACGCCGCGCATTTGCGCGGCGTTTTTATGTGTGCAGGACAATCAGATCGAGAATGAAGACCCGCAGCCGCAAGTAGTGGAAGCGTTAGGGTTCTTGATAACGAAACGCGAACCTTCAAGACCTTCCTGATAATCCACTTCAGCACCCGCCAGGTACTGAAAGCTCATTGGATCGACCACCAGGCTTACGCCTTCGCGCTCAACGATGGTGTCATCGTCGGCGACGTCTTCATCGAAAGTGAAACCGTACTGAAACCCGGAACAACCGCCGCCAGTCACGAATACACGCAGCTTAAGGCGATCGTTGCCCTCTTCATCGACCAGGGTCTTCACCTTGTGCGCAGCACCATGGGTGAATTGCAAAGCCGTTGGAGTGAAGGATTCGACGCTCATGTTAAATATCTCCCGGCGCTAAGCCGTCATAATGCGTAATGACGCGCATTATCCGCTTCTCCGAGAAAATTGGTCAACTATTAGAGGAGCAGCGATGAGCGGCAAGCTACAAGCGACAAGAAGCACCATGCATTCTTTCAGCTTGCAGCGTGCAGCGTGCAGCTTGAAGCTTGAAGCTTGAAGCTTGAAGCTGCGTCTAAGGCATCATCCCGGCATGGGACAGACCCAGCTTCTCGTCCAGCCCGAACATAATGTTCATGTTCTGTACGGCCTGGCCCGAGGCACCTTTGACCAGGTTGTCGATAACCGAGAGGACCACGACCAGATCCCCGCCCTGCGGACGATGGACCGCAATACGGCAAACGTTGGCACCGCGCACGCTGCGGGTTTCCGGATGGCTGCCAGCAGGCATCACATCCACGAACGGCTCGTTGGCATAACGCTTCTCGAACAGCGCCTGCAGATCAACTGACTTATCGACGACTGTGGCGTACAGCGTGGAGTGAATACCACGGATCATTGGCGTCAGGTGTGGGACGAAGGTCAGACCAACATCGCCGCCAGCCGCGCGACGCAGCCCTTGGGTGATTTCTGGCAAGTGACGATGGCCTTTGACCGCATAAGCCTTGAAGCTTTCATTGGCCTCGGAGTACAGCGAGCCGATGCTCAAGCCACGACCTGCCCCGCTAACACCGGACTTGCAGTCGGCAATCAGACGCGTGTTATCGGCAAGCCCGGCTTCCAGCAATGGCAGGAAACCCAGTTGCGTGGCGGTTGGATAGCACCCTGGCACAGCAATAAGGCGAGCCTGCTTGATTTGCTCACGGTTAACTTCCGGCAAACCATAAACTGCATCCTTGAGCAACTCTGGCGCGCCGTGAGGCTGACCGTACCACTTCGCCCACTCCACGGAGTCTTGCAGACGGAAGTCAGCAGACAGGTCGATGACCCGAGTGCCGGCATTCAAGAGTTCGCCTGCAAGGGAATGCGCGACGCCGTGAGGCGTGGCGAAGAAGACAACGTCACAGGCACCAAGCGTTGCAATATCAGGCACGCTAAATGCGAGGCCATCGTAATGGCCGCGCAGATTAGGGTACATATCAGCAACAGGCAGACCTGCCTCGGATCGAGAAGTAATAACGACCACTTCAGCTTGCGGATGCTGTGCCAACAGACGCAGCAACTCGACACCGGTGTAACCCGTGCCGCCGACGATACCGACCTTGACCATAACCTGCCCTCAACGTACCAACTGGAAAGCCGTCGATAATATGGGCCTGGCGCGTCTGCGACAACCGACAACGTGACGTATGGGCGCTCAAGCCACTACTATTTGCATACCGTGAACCTGGGAATAACTAAAAATGCTTTTATGGATCAAGGCTTTTCATATCGTTTCAGTGGTCTGTTGGTTCGCAGGGCTGTTCTACCTGCCAAGACTTTTCGTTTACCACTCCATGAGCGAGGACGCGGTCAGCCGTGAACGCTTCTGTACCATGGAGCGTAAGCTGTACCGGGGAATCATGGGCCCGGCGATGATTGCGACATTGATTTTTGGCATCTGGCTTATCGCTTTGGTGCCGGGGTACATGAGCCAGGGCTGGATGCACGCCAAGCTGACACTGGTCATTCTGCTGATCGGCTATCACCATGTGTGTGGCGCACAGGTCAAACGCTTCGCTCGTGGCGAAAATGGCCGTAGCCATGTGTTTTACCGCTGGTTCAACGAAATCCCTGTATTGATCCTGCTGGCAGTCGTCATTCTGGTGGTGGTTAAACCTTTCTAATCTCCTGACGGGACCGTCTAGTCATCCTAGGCGGTCCGCGTTGCCGTTCTCACGACAAGGAAGCGAAGCATGACCACCCCGCTGTTCAAGATTGTGTTCGAAGGGCAGTTGCGTAACGGTGTTGAGTTGCAGACTGCCAAGCTCAATCTTGCTAGCCTTTTCAAGAGTGAAGTTACCGCTGTAGACAATCTGTTCAGCGGCAAACCCGTCGCCCTCAAGCGAGGGCTGACTCAGGCCGACGCACAGGTCTACCTTAAAGCGCTTAACGATGCTGGTGTCGAAGCGCGCATCGAAAGTGACCCCGTAATAATCCTGAACATTGAAGAAGTAGAAGAAACCTCGCCGACGCTACAGTCCTCTCAGCCAGTACCGACTTCGCCATACGCACCACCTCGCGCAAGTGTCATAGATGACGAGACAAAACAATCAGAACTGAAAATCTTCAGCTTTCAGGGGCGAATTGGGCGTGTACGTTACCTGGCGTGGATATCAGTGCTGGTTGTCACAGGCTTTATTGCTGCCGGCATATGCTCAGTGATCATGAGCGCCTCTTTGGTTGGCGGCGGCTTGTTGCTGGCGATTGTTGGAGCAGCATTCTTCCTGGTTGGCCTTCAGATAGGTGCTCAACGGCTGCACGATGCAGGATGGTCGGCGTGGCTGCTGTGTTTATATCTGGTGCCCTACATAGGCTTTGTGCTGCCTCTGCTTCTGATTTTCGCCCCGGGTAACAAGGGAGCCAACCGCTATGGCCCGCCGCCGCCCCCTAATAACCGTGGCGTCATCCTGCTGGCCTGCATGTGGATTGTGTTCATTGGCGTGTCCGTGATCACCACACTGACTGGCGGGTTCCTTTCACTGAAAGAAGAGCTGTCGGACGTCACCACACAATATGAGCAGTCACTGCCTGATGACGATCAATAGCCTGTCGTCCAGGCCCTGGACTAAACTCCGCGGCCCGCACTACGTTCAACGGAGAACCGCATGACCCGTTACGCCTTGATCACCGGGGCAACCAGCGGAATTGGCCTGGCCATGGCCGAAGCCTTGGCGCGCAGAGGACGGAGCCTGTTACTCGTCGCCCGTCAGCGCGATCAGCTGGAAACGATCGCCATTGAACTGACTCAGCGTTTCGGCGTAGAGGTACTGATTCGCGCATGCGATCTGGGCGAACCCTTGCGCCTGTCAGGTTTTCTGCTGGAACTGGAAGAAGAAGGTGCGCACCAGATCGACCTGCTGGTCAATTGCGCCGGCATCGGAACATCCGGCCCGTTCCTGGCCCAGGACTGGGGATTGGAACAGGACCTGATCGACTTGAACATTCTGGCCCTCACCCGCCTTTGCCACACGGTCGGTAATTTGATGGCGCTGCAGGGTGGCGGACAAATTCTCAACGTTGCATCTGTGGCTGCGTTCAGCCCAGGCCCGTGGATGAGCGCTTATTACGCAAGCAAAGCTTATGTGCTGCATTTTTCGGAAGGGCTGCGTGAGGAGGTCAAGAAAAACGGGATCAAAGTATCGGTCCTGTGCCCGGGCCCTACGCGAACCAGTTTTTTCCGTACTGCCCAATTGCAAGTGGGTAAAAGCGGCAACCAGAAAATGATGAGCCCCGAAGAAGTGGCGCTGTACACCGTTCGCGCGTTGGCAAAGAACCGCGCAGTGATCATTCCTGGCTGGCGTAACCGATTGATCACATTCAGCCCCAGGCTGGTCTCACGCTGGGTAAGCCGTAACATTGCCGGGCTTATCAACAAGTCCGTGTGCTCGCGCTGACCGACAAACACTGGGCGCGGGCCGATCCCGTCAGTACACTCGGTGCGGTCCATTCATCTGCACGTTCCATCCACCACAAGGAGCAAATGGCTGTGGATACTTTGTTCACCAAGATCATCAACCGCGAAATACCGGCGAAGATCATCTACGAAGACGATCAAGTGCTGGCCTTTCACGACATTGCCCCCCAGGCACCGGTCCACTTTCTGGTTATCCCGAAAAAACCGATCCGCACGCTTAATGACCTGACCGAAGAAGACAAAGGCCTGGCCGGTCATATTCTGTTCACCGCGCAACGTCTGGCGAAAGAGCTGGGCTGTGAGGATGGATTTCGCGTGGTCATGAACTGCAATGAGCTGGGCGGACAGACCGTCTATCACATTCATATGCACGTTCTGGGTCAGCGTCAGATGAACTGGCCGCCGGGTTAATCCCGATATTCAAAGACTTGCAGTAAGGCTGGAGCCCGCCAGGGCTCTAGCCAGCTGATCCAGCTCAAGCCTCATCTGGCGGATTGGGGTAGACTGGCCCCAGGTTTTTCCGGAGGTGCCCATGGCTACCGAACGTCACTACTCCCCTATCGACCGTATCCTTTTGCAGGCCGACGCTGCGATGCGCACGCTGTTGCCGTCCAAGGGATACTCCTCTCGTCCCTCGCCCGCCCTCGTCCAGCCCGAAGTTGCGATGAGTGACGTTGATACTCGGCACGTTGCAGGCCTGATGCGTATCAACCACACAGGTGAAGTGTGCGCCCAGGCGTTGTATCAAGGGCAGGCACTCACCGCCAAATTGCCCGATATACGCAAAGCGATGGAGCATGCCGCAGAAGAAGAGATTGACCATCTGGTCTGGTGTGAACAGCGCATTCACCAGTTGGGCAGCCATACCAGCGTACTCAATCCACTATTTTACGGCTTGTCCTTCGGCATCGGCGCCGCAGCAGGGTTGATCAGCGACAAGGTCAGCCTGGGTTTCGTCGCAGCGACCGAAGATCAGGTCTGCAAACACTTGAATGAGCACCTTGAGCAACTTCCCGCCGAAGACGAAAAGTCCCGTGCGATTCTTGAGCAGATGCGTGCCGACGAAGAACACCACGCACAAAGCGCGCTGGATGCAGGCGGCTTCCGCTTCCCGGCGCCGGTCAAGTTTGGCATGAGCGTGCTGGCCAAGCTCATGACCAAAAGCACTTATCGTATTTAAACCCGATAAATCGCGAGCACAAAAAAAGGCGCCTTTAGCAGGCGCCTTTCTTTTTGCATTGAATCCTAGACGGCGACGTTAACGTTGCGGCCGTAGAAGATTTCCAGCATTTCGTGCTTGACCTTGGCGGTCACCTGATCGCGTTGCACCGGGGACAGATTGCTGGTCGCGTCGCCGAACAGGTAGTTATCCAGTTCGAAGTTCTTGAGCAGCATCTTGGTGTGGAACAGGTTCTCCTGATACACGTTCACGTCTGTCATCTGGTAACTGTTGCGCGTGTCTTCAGAGAGGTAGTTCTGAATCGAGTTGATCTCATGGTCGATGAAGTGCTTCTTGCCTTCAACGTCACGGGTGAAGCCGCGCACACGATAGTCGACCGTCACGATGTCTGATTCGAACTTGTGAATCAGGTAGTTCAGCGCTTTAAGCGGTGAAATCACCCCACAGGTTGACACGTCGATGTCCACACGGAAGGTCGCGATACCGTCAACCGGGTGAATTTCCGGATAGGTATGGACGGTGATGTGGCTCTTGTCGAGGTGCGCCAGAATGGTTTCCGGCAGCGGGCCCGGCGACTCTTCGATCTGGCTTTCGGTAGGCGTCACCGGCTGCTCGGAAATCAGAATAGTCACGCTGGCGCCTTGAGGATCGTAATCCTGGCGGGCGATGTTGAGGATGTTGGCGCCAATGATATCGACGACATCGGTCAGAATCCGCGTCAGGCGTTCGGCGTCGTACACACTGTTGATGTACTCGACGTAAGCCTGCTGGTCCTGCGGGGTTTCCGCATAGCAGATGTCATAGATGTTGAAGCTCAAGGTCTTTGTCAGGTTATTGAACCCGTGGAGCTTGAGTTTGCTTTTCACCGTTAAAAACTCTCTATATATGTGCGGCCCAAGCCACGTGATCAAGCATGCCCGTCAGTTGAGCGAAGCTCAGCTGCGTAGGACGGTTAACACCTCTTCGCGGTGGCGATTTTGGTTGTCTGGTCGGGAGCGGCCGCAAACAACCTGCGCATCCTGCTCCCTGAAAAAGGGGCGCATTATGCAGACGTCAGGAGCTGTCTGCCAGAGTGTGCGCCGCTTTTATGATAATTGGGTGTCGTTAGCCCAATTCAATGATTTCGTAGTCGTGAGTAATCTCGACCCCGGCGTTGCCGAGCATGATCGAGGCTGAGCAGTATTTCTCGGCGGACAGCTCGATGGCGCGCTTGACCTGAGCTTCTTTCAAGCCACGGCCCTTCACCACGAAATGCAGGTGAATTTTGGTGAATACCTTTGGATCTTCAGTGGCGCGTTCGGCTTCCAGAAAGGCCTCGCAGCTTTCTACTGGCTGGCGCGACTTCTTCAGAATGCTGACCACATCGAAGTTGCTGCAACCGCCGAGGCCGATCAGCACCATCTCCATAGGGCGCACGCCCAGATTGCGACCGCCACTCTCGGGCGGGCCGTCCATCACCACTACGTGACCACTGCCGGATTCACCGAGGAACATGGCTTCACCAGCCCATTGAATGCGTGCTTTCATCGCCAGGGGCTCCAATGCTGAAAAGGCGGCCAGCTTAGCACAGCGCTCGCCACGCTCTGAACGTACCGAGAAATTCCACTTTAAGACCAACCTGTAGGAAATTTCCGAAATGGTCTCAAATGAGATCCAAAAAGCTGGCTAAATGCAATCTGCTGCCGATAACGCTAACAATGCCTCCGGCGATGTACTTTTTCAGGACAAAAGAATGCTAGCTATTCCCCTGTCATCAAAGACCAAGCACCTGGAAAAGTTTCTGGCTCACGCCCAGCGTCGCCGCTATTCGGCCAAATCCAACATCATTTGTGCAGGGGATCGTTCCGAGTCCTTGTTCTTCATCATCAAAGGCTCGGTCACCGTGCTGATCGAAGATGATGAAGGCCGCGAGATGATCGTTGCCTACCTGAACTCCGGAGATTTCTGCGGCGAGCTTGGGCTTTTCGAACCTGTCGGAAATGAAAAAGAGCGCAGCGCCTGGGTGCGTGCCAAGACCGAGTGCGAAATTGCTGAAATCAGCTACAGCAAATTCCGCGAGATATCGCTGCTGGAACCGGAAATCCTGTACGCCCTTGGCGCCCAGATGGCCGAACGTCTGCGCAACACCACGCGCAAGGTTGGCGACCTGGCCTTTCTCGATGTCACTGGCCGTGTCGCCGGTACGCTGCTGGATTTATGCAAACAACCGGATGCAATGACTCACCCTGACGGCATGCAGATCAAGATCACGCGCCAGGAAATCGGACGTATTGTGGGATGTTCACGAGAAATGGTTGGCCGGGTGCTCAAAGCGCTGGAAGAACAGAAACTGGTCCACGTCAAAGGCAAGACGATGGTGGTGTTCGGGACGCGTTGAGAAAGCCAATCGGGGGCTATCGCTGAATCACCCATAGGCATGGATTGAAATCTTATCTCCCGTGGGAGCGAATTCATTCGCGAAAGCGGTATCTGAAGCGATAGATATGCATTGAATGGACTGGCCTCTTCGCGAATGAATTCGCTCCCACAGGTCGTGGGCTCACCTTTGCCCCGATAACAGCGAAAGTCCTTCCTGATAGGTCTGCGCCAACCTCTCCAACACACCCTCAACCGCAAACGCCTCGCGCAATGCAATATGGCTGTCGGCTCGCACGCGCTGATCAAGCTCGCAGATTTCGTTGAAGCGATTAACGGCGGCGACCATTTCATGCCGTTCGTTATCGACCAGCAATGCACCGTGGGCGAGCACGACAGGCCTCAGTCCACCTTGACTCTGGCGCCAACGCTGGGCAGTGCCGACCATCTTGCGGCCATCAAGATTGACGTTGAAGCGACCGTCACAAAACGCACCTTCCACCTCGCCCAACGAAGCAGCGCCGCCCAACTCATTCAAAACATCCAGAATCGGCTGACACAGACGGCGATAGGCGAGTTCGATACGGTCGCGATCCGGGTCACTTGCAGGCTGGGCGTAAACCAGGGCGATGTTCACCGTGGCTGACGACTGCGGAACCGGCTCACCTCCGGTTTCCCGCAACAGAATTGGCCAGCCGCTGTCAGCCAGTGTTTCGCTGGCCTCTACAAATCCGGGCAAACGGCTCATGCGGCGAGGCATCACCAGCGCTCGATCGCTCGGTCGCCAGAGCAGTAATGCAAAATCGGAATTTCCGTCACAGACTGAGGCAAGCAAGTCCTGCTCGGCTTTCAGGCCAGCTTCGACGCAGATATCAATCACCGAACCAGACATGTTGATCCTCTGTAAAACCTGTCGAAGCAAAGCCGAGGAATGATCAGTCCAGGGTAGAGCTGCGCACCGGAGGCGTACCGCGCTCAGGGAAGAACAGACGCTGCAGTTCATCACCCGGATGCTCGGCGCGCATGAACGCTTCACCCACCAGGAAGGAATACACATCGCTGATTTCCATCAACTCGACATCGGCACGGTTGAGAATGCCGCTTTCAGTGATGACCAGACGATCACGAGGAATACGCGGGAGTAAATCCAGCGTGGTTTCCAGGCTCACTTCGAATGTATGCAGGTTACGGTTGTTAACGCCGACCAGTGGCGTATCGAGGGTTTTCAATGCGCGCTCCAGCTCGTCACCGTCGTGCACTTCAACCAGCACGTCCAGCCCGACGCTTTTCGCGACCGATGCCAGCTCAGCCATTTTCACGTCATCCAGCGCAGAGACGATCAGCAGCACACAATCAGCGCCAAGGGCGCGGGCTTCAATGATCTGATAGGGATCAATCATGAAGTCCTTGCGGATCACCGGCAGCTTGCACGCAGCACGCGCCTGCTGCAGATAAGCATCAGCACCCTGGAAGTAATCGACATCGGTCAGCACCGAGAGGCAGGTCGCCCCGCCCTTCTCATAGCTTCGGGCGATGTCGGCAGGTACGAAGTTCTCGCGAATCACGCCCTTGCTCGGCGATGCCTTTTTAATTTCGGCAATGACCGCCGGCTGCTTGCGCTTGGCTTGCTCGATCAACGCGTTGGCAAAGCCGCGAACCGGGTCAGCCGCTGCAGCCAGCTTCTCGACTTCGGCCAGGCTGACGGAAGCACTGCGAGCTGCAACCTCCTCGGCCTTACGGGCAAGAATCTTTTCCAGAACTGTTGGCACGCTCATTCTTCATTCTCCTGCTTGAATACCGCGGTAAAGGCACCCAATTCTTCAAGCTTCTCCCGGGCCAGGCCGGTATGAAGCGCATCGTGAGCCAACTCGACACCTTCTTTGAGCGTGTAGGCATGATCAGCAGCATAAAGCGCTGCGCCCGCATTCAGCACGATCATTTCAGCCGCTTTCTGGCCATGTTCCGTTTTGCGCCGACCCAACGCATCGCGGATCAGGACCAGCGAAGCTTCAGGGCCATCAACGCTCAGGCCAAACAGGCTCTGGCTTTTCATGCCCAGATCTTCAGGCTGCACCCAATATTCGGTGACTTCGCCGTTTTTTAGTTCAGCCACGAACGTCGGTGCCGCCAGACTGAACTCATCCAGGCCATCCTGCGAATGCACCACCAGTACATGCTTGCTGCCCAGACGAAGCAGAACTTCGGCCAGCGGGCGGCACAAGGCCTGACTGAATACGCCTACTACCTGATGGCGGACACCGGCCGGATTCGTAAGCGGGCCGAGCATATTGAACAGGGTACGCAAGCCGAGATCGCGACGCGGGCCTGCGGCATGTTTCATTGCGCCATGATGAGCCTGGGCGAACATGAAACCGATGCCCACGCTGTCAATGCAGCGCGCCACTTGTACCGGCGTGAGGTTGAGGTATACGCCAGCCGCTTCCAGCAAATCAGCGCTGCCGCTCTTGCCCGAGACTGCGCGGTTGCCGTGCTTGGCGACGGTACAACCGGCTGCGGCAACCACGAAAGAAGACGCCGTCGAAACGTTGAAAATGTTAGCGCCATCACCGCCGGTGCCCACTACGTCTACAACGCCATCGAGGGTTTTCAGCTCAACCTTGTCGGCCAGCTCGCGCATGACCGAAACCGCACCGACAATCTCATCGATGCTTTCGCTCTTCATGCGCATGCCCATCATGAAAGCGCCAATCTGCGCTTCCGTGCACTGCCCGGTCATGATGGCGCGCATGACGTCGCTCATCTCGGCGGTGCTCAGATCCAGATTATCGACAACACGCCCCAGAGCGGTCTTGATGTCCATTGGCTTAGTCATAACGAATCCTTAACCCTGACGGGTGCCGCCGGTTTGCTTGAGGAAGTTGGCGAACAGCTCGTGGCCCTGCTCGGTCAGAATTGATTCAGGGTGAAACTGGATACCCTCGACGTTCAGTGTCTTGTGGCGCAGGCCCATGATTTCGTCTCTCGAACCATCTTCCAACGCAGTCCAGGCTGTCACTTCGAGGCAATCAGGCAGGGTGTCGAGTTTGACAACCAGCGAGTGATAGCGGGTAACGGTCAGAGGGTGATTCAACCCTTCGAACACGCCGTGATCCTCATGAACCACCGGGCTGGTCTTGCCGTGCATCACCTGACGGGCGCGCACAACATCGCCGCCGAACGCCTGACCAATTGACTGATGACCAAGGCATACACCCAGAATCGGCAGTTTGCCGGCGAAGTGTTTGATCACCTGCAGCGAGACACCCGCTTCATTCGGCGTACAAGGGCCGGGCGATACCACAATGCGCTCAGGGTTGAGGGCTTCGATCTCGGCAACGGTCAATTCGTCGTTGCGGATCACCTTGACGTCGGCACCCAGCTCACCGAAGTACTGCACGACGTTGTAGGTAAAGGAATCATAGTTATCGATCATCAGCAGCATTTGGCTTAAACCCATTGAATTACTGACTATTTTTTCAACCTTCAAAATCGCTGCCGATTGAGTGCCCGCTAGTGTAACGACCGGGGGTTGACCCGGAAAAGCGGCAGGGCGGAGTTTTAAAGGCGTATCAGGAGGTCCGGACAGGCCGGAAGAGAATAAGTCAGGCGCGCCAACGCCAGCGGGCGTGAGCCTTGATAACGCGCATCAAGAGTTTGCTGACGATCAACACAGGGGAGGTCTCATTTTTACGTTCCGGCACATTAGCGTACCGAGGGATGGCGCGCAATATCACATAACCTTGGCAAGATGATCAAAATCTACTTTTGGAGTCACTAACCAATCAAATCTGTAAAGCAGCGAATACACATCAACCATAACGCCAACCGCTGGGCGGTTAATGACTATTTAGCCGGTCGTGCAGGGTTCAGATAGCTACTTTTCCTTAAGCATTAAAAAAACAAAAAAGGAACCTGATCATGCTCAGACCCCGACGGTTTGCGGCGCTTGTCGCTTGCTTGCTGGTTTCAGCCTGCCCTGACAGCTGGGCAGCCTCTTCGCCTTATTCAACCATGGTGGTATTCGGTGACAGCTTGGCCGATGCCGGGCAGTTTCCCGATGCGGATGGCCCAATGGGATCGACGCTACGTTTCACCAACCGTACCGGGCCAACTTATCAGGACGGCAGCGGCGAGATTTTCGGACTGAACTCATCGACCTTGCTGGGTCTGAAACTCAATGTTGCTCAGGCCGACCTCGCGGCCTCCACGTCGCCAGTGAACGCCGCCTCAGGTTTGGCAGACGGCAACAACTGGGCGGTAGGAGGAGATCGTACCGATCAGATTTATGATGCAATCACCTCGCAGTCCAACGTTATCAACCCCGATAACGGAGCAGTTTTACGCAGCCGACCGGGTTACCTGATCGCTAACAACTTTCGGGCAGATCCTGACGCCCTGTACTACTTGACCGGGGGCGGCAATGACTTCCTGCAGGGCCGAGTGCTGAGTCTGTCGCAGTCCCGGGAGGCCGCAGATCGTCTTGCCGACAGTGCCCAGGTCCTGCAGCAAGCGGGGGCTCGATACATCATGGTCTGGCTGCTGCCAGACATCGGTCAGACGCCAGCCGTGTCCGGCACCATCCTGGCACCCGTCACTTCAATACTGAGCGGTGTATTCAACGCCCAACTGATCAGCCGCCTGGCGCAGATCGATGCGCAAATAATCCCGCTGAATATCCCACGCTTCGTTGCGGAAACGTTGAATGAGCCAGCCCGCTTTGGTCTCGCCGCAGATCAGAATCTAACAGGAACATGCTTCAACGGTAACAACTGCGATGAGAACAACACCTACGGGATAAGTAGTGCTACGCCGGACCCGAGTAAATTACTGTTCAACGATGGGGTGCATCCCACCGTCACCGGCCAGCGGCTGATCGCCGATTACGCCTACTCGTTGCTGGCAGCGCCTTGGGAAATCAGCCTGCTGCCGGAAATGGCCAACGGCACATTACGTGCGCAACAGGATGAACTGAGGAGCCAATGGCTAGCGGATTGGGGAAATTGGCAGGGCGTCGGGCAGTGGCGTGCGATTGTCGCCGCTGGTGGTCAGAAAATGGACTTTGATGCACAGGACAACTCAGCGAATGCTGACGGTCATGGCTACAACGTGACCGTTGGCGGCAGTTATCGACTCGCCGATCATTGGCGAGTCGGCATGGTGGGCGGAGCTTATCGGCAACAACTGGACGCCGGGGATCGGGATTCGGACTACAAACTCAATAGCTATCTGGCGACTGCCTTTGTCCAGTATCAGGCGAACCATTGGTGGGGTGATCTTACTGCCTCAGGTGGACATCTGGATTACGAGAATGCCGAGCGCAAATTCGCACTGGGTATCAGCCAGGGGAATGAGAAAGGCGATACGGATGGTGAAATCTGGGGAGCCAGTACAAGACTGGGATTTGATATCGCGGGCGCCAACAGCCCTTGGCATTTATCGCCCTTCATCAGCGCGGACTACGCACATGTGAACGTGAATGGCTATTCGGAAAAAGGCACTCGCTCAACGGCCCTGACCTTTGATGACCAGACTCGCAAGTCACGACGCCTGGGTGCTGGGTTGCAGGGCAAGTTTCAGGTCACCCCCACGACGCAGCTGTTCGCCGAAGTAGCGCATGAGCGGGAGTTTGAAACTGATCAACAGGAGGTGACCATCGCCTTGAACAGCCTGCCGCTCAATGATTTCACCCTTGAAGGCTACACGCCGCAACGAGATCTGAACCGCGCCACACTTGGCGTCAGCCAGAAACTGACCCGAGACCTGACGCTACGCGGCGGGTACAACTGGCGCAAGAATGATGATGTCACCCAGCAAGGGATGAATCTGGCAGTGAGTCTGGACTTCTAAACAGCCCCCCTGTGGGAGCGGTGCTTGCCCGCGATAAGAGTGACGCGATCTAAAGTGGACCGCGTCCAGCCTTATCGCGGGCAAGCACCGCTCCCACAGGGTTAAGCCTCACTGCTCCTGCTCAGCCAGCGCCACGGCGCGGAACATCGCCCGGCGTTTGTTCAGGGTTTCTTCCCATTCCAGCGCAGGCACCGAGTCAGCGACGATGCCGCCACCGGCCTGTACATGCAGTTCGCCGTTCTTGATGACCGCGGTCCGGATCGCAATCGCGGTGTCCATGTTGCCGTTCCAGGCCAGATAACCCACAGCGCCGCCGTAGACGCCACGTTTCACGGGCTCCAGTTCGTCGATGATTTCCATGGCGCGGATTTTCGGTGCGCCAGACAAGGTGCCTGCTGGAAGGATCGCCCGCAGTGCATCCATCGCCGTCAGGCCGCTTTTCAACTGACCGGTGACGTTGGACACGATGTGCATCACGTTGGAGTAACGCTCAATGACCATTTTCTCGGTGAGCCGGACCGAACCGATTTCCGAAACACGACCGGTGTCGTTGCGCCCCAGATCGATCAGCATCAAGTGCTCGGCGATCTCCTTGTCATCGGACAGCAGGTCTTCTTCCAGCGCCAGATCGGCTTCTTCGTTCGCACCGCGTGGACGGGTGCCGGCAATCGGGCGAACGGTGATCAGGTTGTCTTCAACACGCACCAGCACTTCCGGAGAACTGCCAACCACGTGGAAATCGCCAAAGTTGAAGAAGTACATGTAAGGCGTCGGGTTGAAGCAGCGCAGTGCCCGATACAGATCAATCGGTGCAGCCTTGAAGTCGATGGACATACGCTGCGACGGAACCACCTGCATGACGTCGCCCGCCAGGATGTATTCCTTGATGGTATCGACTGCCCGCTCGTAGTCATCCTGCGTGAAACTTGAGCGGAATACCGGATCAGCCGCTTGCGGCCGGGTCAGGTCCAGGCCACGACGCGGGGTGATGGGCTGGCGCAGTTGTTCCATCAGTTCGTCGAGACGGGCCAGGCCGTTTTCGTATGCGTCCTGCTGGGCCGGGTCGACCAACACGATAGCGTGCATCTTGCCCGCCAGGTTATCGAACACGACGACGGCATCAGACACCATCAGCAGGATATCTGGCACGCCCAACGGATCAGGATTCGGGCATTTGCCGAGACGCTTCTCGACATAGCGAACACAGTCATAACCGAAGTAACCCACCAGCCCGCCGTTGAAACGTGGCAGGCCAGGAATGGTCGGCACGTTGTAACGCGCCTTGAAGGTTTCAACGAACGCCAGCGGGTCTTCGGTCTCAAGATGCTCGATCTCGACGCCGTCGTGAGTGACACGAACATCGTGATCGTGAACGCGCAAGACCGTGCGGCATGGCAAACCGATGATCGAGTAACGGCCCCATTTCTCGCCGCCCTGCACCGACTCCAGCAGATAGGAGTTCGGTTGGTCGGCAAGCTTGAGGTAGATCGACAGCGGCGTGTCGAAGTCGGCCAGGGTTTCGTAGGCAAGCGGGATGCGATTATAGCCAGCAGCAGCCAAACGCAGGAATTCTTCGCGATTCATCATCAGCCTCATTGGTGAGGGTTAGCAGTCAGGTAAGCAAACAGTGCCGGTAAACGTATCCGGCCGGATTCAAGTCAGGCGCGCCAACGCCAGCGGGCCAAGGCCTTGATGACTTTCATCCAGAGTTTGCGAGTGACCACCACGATGGAATCTCTAAAGGAGGGATCTTTGATTTCCGGCAACAGTATCCCAGCGTCCAGATCCAGGCAACCGGGAATCAGACGTCGCAGGTCATCAATGACCAGCGCCGGGGACTCTTCTTCAATCGGTCGACCATGGTTGTAGCCGTAGCTCATGGCAACACAGGGCACACCAGCGGCTTTGGCTGCCTGCACGTCGCTGCGTGAATCCCCGACGAACAGCGACTGCGAGGCTGGAATATTGGTCATCTTCATGACAAAGAACAGCGCCGCCGGATCAGGCTTTTTCGTCGGCATGGTGTCGCCACCGATGATCAGGCGGAAAAAGCGGCCCAGTTTCATCTCATCCAGCAGCGGCGCGACGAACCGTTCCGGCTTGTTGGTGATCAGCGCCATCTCCACGCCCATCTTCTGCAACCACTTCAGGGTTTCACGAACGCCAGGATAGACGACCGTGAACTCATGCTTTTCGGCATAGAACTTCATGAAGATTTCCAGCGCCTGATCGGCCTGGGCATCATCGACGCCACTGTGGTCCAGATCATTGGCCAGAGCGCGGCGTACCAGAACAGGCGCACCGTTACCGATCCAGTTTCTGACCTGCGCCAGACCGGCCGCAGGACGACCCAGTTCAAGCAGCATTTTGTCGACTGCTACGGCCAGATCGGGTACCGAATCCACCAGGGTACCGTCCAGATCAAACATGATCAGCTTTGGCAGGCGCCCCGGAAACAGTTGCTCGAAGCCGCTCATGCGCGGGACAGCGCCAGTTCTGCGCGCATCTTGTCGATGACTTGCTTGTAGTCCGGGGTATTGAAGATGGCGGAACCGGCGACAAAAGTATCAGCACCGGCGGCGGCGATCTCACGGATGTTATTCACGTTCACGCCACCGTCGATTTCCAGACGAATGTCCAGACCCGAGGCATCAATCAAGGCGCGCGCCTCACGCAGTTTGTTCAGCGTCCCCGGGATGAATTTCTGACCGCCAAAGCCAGGGTTGACGCTCATGAGCAGGATCATGTCGACCTTGTCCATCACGTACTCCAGCAAGTTCAGCGGAGTCGCCGGGTTGAATACCAGGCCCGCCTTGCAACCGCCCTCTTTGATCAACTGCAACGAGCGATCAATGTGCTGCGTCGCCTCCGGATGGAAAGTGATGTAGCTGGCACCCGCTTCGATGAAATCGCCGATGATGCGATCCACCGGGCTGACCATCAAGTGCACATCAATGGGTGCCGTCACGCCATATTTACGCAGCGCCGAGCACACCATCGGACCGATGGTCAGGTTCGGCACATAGTGGTTGTCCATCACATCGAAGTGAACAATGTCGGCACCAGCGGCCAGCACAGAGTCAACTTCCTGACCCAGACGGGCGAAGTCGGCGGAGAGAATCGATGGAGCAATGAGGAAGGGCTGCATGACGCACCTTTTTGAACAGAATCACGGTGGCGCGCATTGTACTCCAGTGGCAGTTGCAAGCTATAAGCTATAAGCCACAAGCTAGCTACAAGCCAAAAGCCAAAAGCTGAAGGTGCCCTAGCCAAATACTGCTTTAGCTTGAAGCTTGAAGCTTCCCGCTTGCCGCTCACTCAATCTGAGTACGCAACTTCTCGCTACGCCCGCGTAACCACTCCAGCACCAGCAGCAATACCACCGAGAATCCGATCAGCAGCGTCGCAGCAGCAGCGATGGTCGGACTGAGGTTTTCCCGGATGCCGCTGAACATCTGCCTTGGCAGCGTCGCTTGCTCGGGGCCGGCGAGGAACAGCGTCACGACCACTTCATCGAAAGACGTCGCGAACGCGAACAGCGCGCCGGAGATCACACCCGGCGCAATCAGCGGCAAGGTCACCCGACGAAATGCGGTCAGTGGCGACGCCCCCAGGCTGGCAGCTGCCCTGACCAGGTTATGGTTGAAGCCCTGCAAAGTCGCCGACACGGTAATGATCACAAACGGTACACCCAACACCGCGTGAACCAGAATCAACGACAGGAAGCTGTTGCCCAGCCCCAGCGGCGCGAAGAACAGATAGCTCGCCACACCAATAATCACCACCGGCACCACCATCGGCGAAATCACCAAGGCCATGACCAGCGCCTTGCCGGGGAAGTTGCCGCGGGTCAGGCCAATCGCCGCCAGCGTGCCGAAAACCATGGCCAGCACAGTCGCAGCGGGAGCGATGAGCAGGCTGTTCTTCAGCGCGCGCATCCACTCGTTGGAATTGAAAAAGTCCTGATACCAATGCAGTGAGAAGCCTTGCAACGGGTAAACCAGAAAGCTGCCGGAGTTGAACGACAGTGGAATGATCACCAGCACTGGCAACACCAGGAACAACAGGATCAGGCCACACAGGATGCGCAAGGCGTAGTACCAGACACGTTCCAGCGGCGAGGAATAAGAACTCAACATGGCAATGCTCCTCAGCTCAAACGCAGGCGGCTGGCGCCGACCAGCCAGCTATAGATCAGATAAAGCACAATGGTCGCTAACAGCAGCAGACCGCCCAGTGCCGTGGCCATACCCCAGTTGATGCTGGTGTTGGTATAAAAGGCGACAAAGTAGCTGACCATCTGGTCGTTCGGGCTGCCCAGCAATGCCGGAGTGATGTAGTAACCAATCGCCAGAATGAACACCAACAGGCAACCCGCGCCGATACCGGCATAGGTCTGCGGGAAATACACCCGCCAGAAGCTGGCAAACGGGTTGCAGCCCAGAGAGATAGCGGCACGCATATAAGTTGGCGAGATGCCTTTCATCACGCTGTAGATCGGCAGAATCATGAACGGCAACATGATGTGCACCATCGAGATGTAAACGCCGACCCGGTTGAACACCAGTTCCAGCGGTTTATCGATGATGCCCATGGCCATTAATGCACCGTTGATCAGACCACTGGATTGCAGCAACACGATCCATGCCGCCACCCGAACCAGAATCGACGTCCAGAACGGCAGCAACACTAGAATCATCAGCAAGTTGCTCTGCCGCGCAGGCAGGTTGGCCAGCAAATACGCCAGCGGGTAAGCCAGCACCAGGCAGATCAGGGTAATGACAAACCCCATCCAGAACGTGCGGGCGAAGATGTCCAGATAGATCGCTTGATCAGGCGTCGCAGGTGCCACTTCACCAAGGTCATCAATGCGATGGTCCACTGCGGCCAGCAAATAATAGGGGGTGACACTACTGGTATTGCGTCGGATCACCTGCCAATAGGCCGGATCTCCCCAACGCTCATCCAGTGCTTCGAGTGCATCTTTATAAGAAGCAGGCTCTTCCTTGAACGGCAGCGCACGCGCGGTGCTCGTCAACAGGCTGCGATAGCCAGCCAGTTCCATGTTCAGGCGCTTGGACAGATCGCCAAGGGTCGAATTCTTGCGGGTCTGGGCCAGATCCATGCTCAGTGCCTTGTAGACCGGCTCCGAGGGCAAGCCCTTGCCGTCCCATTTAGCGACTTCGATCACGGTAGTCGGCAAAGCATTGACCACTTCCGGGTTGCCGACGCTCTTGTAGAGCAGCGCCACAATCGGTACCAGAAATACCAGCAGCAAGAAGATCACTAACGGCGCGATCAAGGCCTGAGCCTTCCAGCGGTTGACCCGCTCGGCACGAGCCAGACGTTGCTTCAAGGTAGGGCTGGCGCCTTCAGTCAGGGGCACGGCGATGGCCATAGCGAACTCCGAAATCTTTGAACGAAGGGCGCATTCCCTACTGTAGGGAACACGCCCGGATCTAACTCAACCTGATGCGCTTACTTGGCAGCCCAAGAGTTGAAGCGCTGCTCCAGAGACTCACCGTTGTCATTCCAGAACGCCACGTCGATCTGCACCTGATCCTTGATGTTCTCAGGGGTAGTCGGCATGTTCTGCAGGGTTTCAGCGCTCAACAGTTTGACGGCGTCGGTATTGGCCGGACCGTAAGCGATGTTTTCCGAGAAAGTCTTCTGCTGCTCAGGCTGCAGGCTGTAAGCGATGAACTTCTTCGCCGCTTCGGCATTTTTCGAACCCTTTGGGATGGCCCATGCGTCGAAGTCGTATACGCCACCGGTCCATACCACTTTGAGTTTGCTTTCTTTGGCGACCGCAGCGATGCGACCGTTGTAGGCAGAGCTCATGACCACGTCACCCGATTGCAGGAACTGCGGCGGCTGTGCGCCCGCTTCCCACCACTGAATGCTTGGCTTGAGTTTGTCGAGCATCTTGAAAGCGCGGTCCTGACCGTCTTTGCTGGCCAGCACTTTGTAGACGTCTTTTGGAGCAACGCCGTCGGCCATCAGCGCGAACTCCAGGGTGTACTTGGCGCCTTTACGCAGGCCACGCTTGCCCGGGAATTTTTCGGTGTTCCAGAAATCTGCCCAACCGGTTGGCGCCGAAGCCAGTTTGTCGGCGTTGTAAGCCAGCACGGTGGACCAGACGAAGAAGCCAGCACCGCAATGAGAGATCGCGCCCGGCACGTATTTCGACTTGTCGCCGAACAGCGCAGGGTCGAGCTCTTCGAACATGTCTTCGTCGCAGCCGCGAGCCAGTTCTGGTGATTCAACTTCTACCAGATCCCAGGACACGCTCTTGGTGTCGACCATGGCTTTGACCTTGGCCATCTCGCCGTTGTATTCGCCAGCGATGATCTTGCCGTTACCGGCTTTATCCCAAGGTGCGTAGAAAGCTTTTTCCTGGGCTGCCTTGTTGGCACCGCCAAACGAAACGACGGTCAGGTCAGCGGCCATGGCTTGCGCGGCGCACATCATGCCCAGCGTGATTGCGGTGAACTTCAAAGATTTGAGCATTTGGTTGTTTTCTCCACGAGCAGTGTTGGTTTATGCGTTGTGGGCGATGAGTTCGCCTCTGGCTGATGCCTTTTTATTGATAGATCAATGCACGTGCTGCAAGGGATCGAGTGCGCGAACGTGCTCGATTTGCCATCCAATTGGCACGACATCGCCAACGCTCAGGGCCGGGTCCAGCTCGGCAATGGGCTGCTTGACGAAGAAGTCGGTTTTGCCTGCCACTTCCAGGCGCACACGAACGTGGTCGCCCAAATACACAAACTCTGCAACGCGACCGGAGAAACGGTTCGCGCAGCTCTCGCTGTTGCCATTCAAACTGATGCGCTCCGGGCGGATCGACAGGGTGACGTCATCGCCCACCTGGCCAACATTCACAGCCAGCGCCTCGACTTTCTCGCCCTTCTCCAGTTGCACAACGCAACGCTCGCCGGTATGGCTGAGCAGCTTGCCGCTAAGGCGATTGTTTTCGCCGATGAAGTTGGCTACGAAGGTGTTCTTCGGCTCTTCATAGAGATTGCGCGGGGGCGCGATCTGCTGGATTTCGCCCTGATGAAAAACGGCAACACGGTCGGACATGGTCAGCGCTTCACCCTGGTCGTGAGTCACGTAGACCACGGTCACGCCCAGACGCTGGTGCAGGTGTTTGATTTCCATCTGCATGTGTTCACGCAGTTGCTTGTCCAGTGCGCCAAGCGGTTCGTCCATCAGAACCAGTTGCGGCTCGAAGACCAGAGCACGGGCCAGGGCCACACGCTGTTGCTGACCGCCAGACAGTTGCGCCGGGTAGCGATGAGCGAACGTGCCCAGCTGCACCATGTCCAGCGCACGTTTGACCTTCTCGCTGACGTCGGCCTTGCTCATGCCGCGTACGGTCAGCGGAAACGCCAGGTTTTCTGCGACGGTCATGTGCGGGAACAATGCATAGTTCTGGAACACCATGCCGATATCGCGTTTGTGCGGTGGCACGTTGTTGATGGCACGACCCGCGAGGAGGATTTCACCCGCCGTCGGCGTTTCAAATCCGGCCAGCATCATCAAGCTGGTGGTCTTGCCGGAGCCGGAAGGCCCGAGCAAGGTCAGGAACTCGCCTTTGCGAATGTCCAGGTTAAGGTCTTTGACGATAAGGGCTTCGCCGTCGTAGCTCTTCTGCACACCACGGAAGCTGACCAGAACATCATTAGCCCCAGCGCTTGAATCGACGTTGCTCATTACCCACACCTTTGTTTTGTCTGCGTGCGGTCAGCCTAGTTTAGGCTGCGAACCGCGCAAATCGGGGGGTAGGAGAGATTGGGGTAGGGATTGCCCTACAGGGATGGCGGGGATAGGTATGTGCTCGACGACGAATCTCATGACCTTATCGCGGGCAAGCCACGCTCCCACAGGGGAATCAATCTCCTGTGGGAGCGTGGCTTGCCCGCGATAAGGTCAATGAGGTCTCGGACATGTCGTTTTCAGATCACAACAACTTATGCTCCATCGCATATTTCACCAGATCAGCCAGGGAATGCAGATTCATCTTCTGCATCAGCCGTGCTTTGTGGGTGCTGATGGTCTTGCTGCTCAGGTTCAGTTGCTGGGCGATGTCGTTGACGTTGGCGCCTTGAGCCAAGCGTTCGAACACAGAGAACTCGCGCTCGGACAATAGCGAATGCAATGGCCTGTTATCCGTCAGCCCGACTTCGAAGACCATGCGGTCGGCAAGGTCCGGGTCGATGTAACGACCACCCGCCGCTACCCGTCGAATTGCCGTCAGCAGTAACGCCGGATCGCTGTCCTTGGTCGCATAACCGGCAGCCCCGACTTTCAAGGCGCGCGCTGCCATTTGCGCTTCGTCGTGCATTGACAGCACCAGTATGGCTGGCGGATTGGTCAGCGCGCGAATACGCGGGATCGCCTCAAGGCCGTTCACTCCCGGCATGGAGATATCCAGCAGCACCACCTCGCATTCAGTCTGACGAAGAGCCTCAAGCAGCTGCTCACCGTTACTGGCCTCGCCCACCACGAGCAAATCCTTGGCAAGGCCGATCAACTGCTTGATGCCTTCACGAACAATAGTGTGGTCTTCAGCTACCAGTACACGAATCACTTGTGTTGCTCCTGCCCGGCTTGATGCAGCGGAATATAGGCGCGCAAGGTTGTGCCCTCACCTGTCTCACTGTCCAGCTCCAGTCGCCCGCCAAGCATCAACACCCGCTCGCGCATGCCCACCAGACCGAACGACACGACCTTACCCTGCGGCTGAACAAAACCAATACCGTCGTCGGCAATGGTCAGGCACATGACGCCATCGTCCAGCGTAAGGCTCACGTCCACGGTGTGCGCCTGAGCATGACGTATAACGTTAGTCAGCGCCTCCTGCAAAATCCGGAACATGCCAATGGCCAAAGCATCGCTGAGCGTCGGCAAATTATCAGGCACGTCCACCAGACACGGAATTTGCGTGCGCGCCTCGAACCGTTGCGCCTGCCATTCGATGGCCGACGCGATACCCGCATCGAGGATCGGCGGGCGTAGCGCGGTCGCCACGTCGCGCACCAACTGGAACAATTGCGATATCAGGCGCTTCATGCTGTTGAGCCGATCGCGCAAGCCCGGATCAAGATCGGCGTAAGCCAGCTCACACATGGACGTTTCCAGCTTGAGCACGGTCAACATCTGACCCAATTCGTCGTGAACTTCCCGGGCGATACGCGCCTTTTCCTCCTCGCGCACGCTTTCCAGATGCGCCGACAGCTCGCGCAGTTGTTCGTGGTAACGACGACGCTCGGTCACGTCAGTGAGGAACACCACCAGATACTCGGACTCCTCGAAGCGCAGGAAACTCAAGGAGACATCGGCGGGCAGAACGCTGCCGTCGGCACACACACAATTGGTTTCGAATGTCTGAGCAATCCCTTCACTGGAGCGCGCACTTTTCCAAAGGCCCAGCCAGCGATCCATGTGCAGCGTAGGCTCAAAATCAATCAGCGGCCGATCCACTACGCCGCCGGACGAATAACCCAGCATGGCTTCTGCCGCATGGTTGGCATAGCGCACGCGACTGTCCCAGTTGACCCAGAGAATGCCCACAGTGCTTTGATCAATGGAAAACTGTGCCAGCTTTAACGCCTCTTCACCTGCCTCGCGCCGCGCCAGTTCTTCGCGAGCAAGCAACACATCGCGCTCCAGCGACTGCTGCTGACGTCGCTGCCATATAACAATGGCGGAACTGGCCAGCAGTAATACCAGCAGCAACAGACAGATGTTTTGCCAGAAACCAGGCGATTCGCTGGCTTTCACAGCATTGAGCGGCAGCCAGCGCGCATGCAACTGATCAAGCTCTTTGGCCGGAATCGCATGCAGGGCAGCGCTGATAATGTCCGCCAACTCAGGCACATCCCGACGGGAAGCGACGCGCAGCAATTGGGGATAGCCAATATCGCCGACAATACTCAGCCCGGCGAACTCCGGCTCCCGAGACAAGCGACTGAGCTGCGCCTCATCAAGCACGGCATAACGCGCCTGCTGACTCAACAATAATTGCAGCGCTTGCCGATCCAGCGGTACGCCTTGCAGGTTGATATGGGGATAGGTGTTACGCAGGTAGTCGGCGGTGACGCTGGGCATGCGAATCGCTACGCGCGTGCGGCTGTCGAGCTTCTCAAGGTCCACGACACCAGAGCCGTCGCGCTCGCCCACCACCAGTTGCGAAATCCGCATATAGGGATCGGAAAACAGCCAGACACGAAGGCCAGCCGGGGTTTGAGTCAGACCGGGGGCAATATCCACCATGCCTTGCGCCAAGGCCTCCTCCAAAGCGGCCTGATCAGGGAAGTTACGCCAGAGCAGTTCAGTTTGCAGGCTCCTGCCGAGCAGATTCATCAAGTCGACGTTGGCGCCGGAAAGCTGCTGCTGACGACGATCAAGCTGCGCATAAGGTGCCTGCATTACCAGCCCAACCCGCAAGGGGCCACGCTTTGCAAGCCATGCGCGCTGCTCAGCCGACAGCGGCGTGGACACGGCAGGCTCTGAATCCGCCTGAGCCACGGCGTTGAAAATCATCAAGAGCAGGGCCAGACAGCCGATAACTCCAGTGCGCAGCAGAACCATCATCAAGGTGTCGTTCCCATGTTTTCTATGTAGTCGTTTGAACCGATGCGCCACTCAAGCATGGGCCTGACAAATCCTTACCAACCCATTAGGCTGCCAAGATAGTTTCTGGCCTGGAATATCCGATGTCCTACACATTTCGCGCAACGCTTCCTTCGCTTTGTCTAGCGCTGATACTACCTTGCGCGTTGCCTGTCATGGCGGCAGATCCTGCTCCTGCAAAAGATGCTGCAACCGAACCTGCCGTGGAAAGGGCACCACTGTTACCGCGCACTCAAGAAGATGCGCTGGCCCTTGAAGGGCGTTTGCCGGTTGCCGATCAACAGCAATTACAGGCTGGCGAAGACAGTTTCCTCGCCTTGTGGAAGCCAGCCAACACTGACGATCCCAAAGGTGCAGTGATCATTATTCCCGGTGCTGACGAGTCGGCTGACTCTCCGGATGCCGTAGGCCCGTTGCGACGCAAGTTTCCGGACATCGGTTGGTCAAGCCTGAGCCTGACCCTGCCCGACCAGTTGGCTGATTACAATCAGGCCAGAGCCGCCGATGCGCCTGCAGAAGAGGGTGCAGCAGAAAAACCCAAAGACGCGGCCAAAGCTACCGCGCCAACTGATGCCGACAAAGCCGCTGCCGCAGAAAAAGAGGCTGCTGCTGAAACAGCAAGAGCTGCTGCCGCAGAGGAGCAGGCCAAGGCTCAGGCTGAGCGTATCTTCGCCCGAATTGAAAGCGGCATCAGCTTCGCACAACAGAACAAGGCCCGCAGCATCGTGCTGCTCGGTCATGGCAGCGGTGCCTATTGGGCAGCCCGTTACTTGAGCGAACGCCCGGCGCCGCTGGTACAGAAATTCGCCATGGTCACGGCGCGAGAGCCCGCAGACGCCAAGCCACTGCTGACCGAGCTGATACCCGGCCTTAAAGTGAAAACCTCGGACTTCATTTACAAGGACGCGAACAACAGGTCTCCGATGGAACGTCTGCAAATCAGCAAGCGTGCAAAAGGACCAGGCTACAGCCAGATTCCTCTGACCGCGATTCCGGGTAACGCTGCTGCAGAGCAGGAACAGATGTTTCGCAGGATTCGCGGGTGGGTTGAGTCGCAGTAAGCCCTTGACCTTGCAGGACCGCCTCTAGCCGGTCCTACAGAACTTCTTAGGACTTGCTCTGCCTCGATCAAAACCCGCGCCGCGCCTTGATCACTTTGTAGGCGTTATGCAAATCCTGAGTCCGGTCCGTTGCATCGCGCACCTGCAACTGGCTAGCGCCAGAACCGGCTACTTTATCCGGGTGGTGTCGACTGAGCAGGCGGCGATAGGCACGTTTCACCTGCGCAGGATCCGCATCGGCTTGCACGCCCAGCAGTTTCAGTGCCGCCTGGTAATCGTTGCTGTTGTTAGCCAGCGGTTTACGGGGGGCTTCGTGCCCGGAAGCCAGTGAGTCAACTCTGGCCGGCGACCAGCCGAGCCATTTACCCCACCAGACGATCAACTCTCGCTCACCGCGTGAAGGTTTGCCGTTGGCCCATGCCATGCGCCAACACGCGCGCAGCAGCGCTTCAGCCGTATGCGGCTGGGGGGCGAGCCGACGCAGATGGCCGCGCAGATTATCACCCCCGTCCTTGCCTCGATTGAAGGCCGCGATAGCCCGGCGTTGAGCAGGCTCACTCATGCCCATACGATGCATTTCAGCCCGCGCCTGCTGGATGTGCTGCTCGACCACCCGCCCGTCATTCTTTGCCAACCGACCCAGCAGGACGAACAGCAACTCATCATCGCGCAGCGCCGCACGACCGCGCATGCGCTCCCGCAAATGTGCCCAGCTCTGCAGTGCCAGACGCCGATCCAGTGCTTGCCCCAACAACGCGCCCAGCAAGGCGCCCGGGATGCTGGCAATGGCAAACCCGGCTCCGGCGCCCAAAAGGGTAGATGGCCAGAGCATTAGTGTCTCGCCGCGAGCAACTGCTCGACCTGAGCAAGGCGCTCATGGGTGCCGACATCGACCCACTGCCCGGTAAAATGCTCACCGGTCACTTGCCCTTGCTCCATGGCTGCTCGCAACAGCGGCGCGAGTTTGAAAGCACCGGCCTGGCAATCTGCAAACAGTTTCGGGTGAAGGATGGCAATGCCACTGTAGGTGAGCCTTGCACCGGCATCGCTGGAATCACGAACCTGCCCGTCGATCAACGAAAAGTCACCCTGCGGGTGGTGCTCCGGATTATCGATCAACACAAGGTGAGCCAGACCGGCCATTGGCACTCGCAGTGCGCTGAAGTCGTAATCGGTCCAGACATCGCCGTTTACGACCATAAAAGGCTGATCACCCAGCAGCGGCAGCGCACGAAAAATACCGCCGCCCGTTTCAAGCGGCTCACCTTCAGGTGAATACGCAATACGCAGCCCCAAACGTTCGCCGTTCCCCAGGTAATCTTCAATCTGTTGCCCAAGCCAGGCGTGATTGATCACTACATCGTGAAACCCTGCCTCATGCAGCGCGCGCAGATGATATTCAATCAGCGGCACACCGCCTGCACGAACCAGCGGCTTTGGAGTGTGCAGGGTCAATGGACGCATTCGCTCGCCCTTCCCTGCTGCCAGAATCATCGCTTTCATGCCTGCCTCATCAACACAATCGATAGCCTTATTTCAATGATGACCTTCATACCGTGGCGCGATTCAGAGCGATCCGCTCGCCGGTCGTTTCAAGCTGGTCAGCAAGTTAGCCAGTTCAGCCAACTCTGGTCGCCGCTCCAGCACCGCGTCTATATAAGCAAAGAAGCGCGGAACATCGGCCAGATAACGCGGTTTGCCGTCACGATGGCAGATACGGGCGAAGATACCGATGACCTTCAAATGACGCTGTACGCCCATCAGGTCACTGGCACGCAGAAACTCTGCAAAGTCCTCCTGAACAGGAATCCCCGCCGCGCGAGCCTTTTCCCAGTAAATTTCCAGCCAGCCATGCACTCGATCTTGCGGCCAACTGAGAAAGGCGTCCTTGAACAGGCAGGTCACGTCGTAAGTGACGGGTCCATAGACCGCATCCTGGAAATCCAGCACTCCCGGATTAGGTTCGCTAAGCATCAGGTTACGCGGCATGAAGTCACGGTGCACCAGCACTCTGGGCTGCGCCAGCGCGCTCTCGATCAAGAGATCACTGACGCGCTGCCAACTCGCCAATTGCTGCTGATCCATCTCGATGCCGAGGTGTTTGCGCACATACCATTCAGGAAACAGTTCCAGTTCACGGCGCAACAAGGCGACGTCATAGCTGGGCAGCGGTGCATCCATCGGCAGTTGCTGATAAGCCAGCAGCGCATCGAAAGCATCGGCGAACAAAGCGTCTGCGTTTTGCTCGTTGATGACATCAAGGTAGGTTTTTCGCCCAAGATCGCTTAGCAGCAAAAAGCCCTGAACAAGATCTTCGGCATAAATTTCAGGAACATTAATCCCTGATTTATTTAACAAACGGGCAATATCCACGAATGGTTTGCAGTTTTCCTGAGGCGGCGGAGCATCCATCACAATAAAAGTTTGCTCACCACCCTCCCAGCGAAAATAACGGCGAAAACTGGCATCGCTACTGGCCGCGGTCAACGTGGCCGGGGGAATCGCGCCCCAGCCCTGCGCTGAAAACAGCGCGGGAAGCTGCTCATCGAGCCAGGTTTTCAGGCGTTGCAGGCGTACATCTTGATCTGGCATTGCAAGGGTCTCCGACGGCGCTAGCCGTCAAGCGGGTCATGCTTTATTATCCGACATCTTTTTCAGCCCATCGAGAGGCGTGCGGCCCCCCCGCGGGCAGATGGCGCGCAGGAAGCCCGGATTAATAAGATGGCATTGAAATCCCCCGCGTTTCGTAGAAAGTTTCCGTTGCTCATAACCGGCAGTTTGCTGGCGATGCAACCTTTAGCCACTCAGTTCGCGGTAGCCGCCGAACAGTATGACTGCTCAGTCTCTGCTTCGGGTGCCTGGAATTGCGCGCCGAAAAGCAATGCAGTCGAGCTGCCTCCGCGTCCAGTGCACAGCACGACGTCGGTCAGCTCCAACGGCACTGTCACTTCGGACAGTAGCTCCACCAGCGAACCTGCCGTGGCCAAGCCGCAGTTGGTGACCGAAGCCAAAGGGCGCGGTCTCAAGTCGCGCAGTGCTGACTACAGCCACCTTGACTGGGTTCCTCGCGAAAGCCTGACGCCTGCCCAGCTCGCAGAAACCGGACCTTACTGTTCCGGGGCCTACGTCGAGCCGATTCGTCCTGGCATGGATGACAAGACGCCGAAGAAAGACGCGCCGATGTTCATCGGTGCCAAGGCTTCGCGTTATCAGCAAGAAGAGCAGATTGCTTCGCTGGCCGGTGACGTCGTTCTGCGTCAGGGCAGCATGCAGGTCCAGGCCCAGGAGGCCAACCTGTATCAAGCCGAAAACCGCGGCGAGTTGAACGGCGATGTCCGTATGCGCGACAACGGCGCTCTCATCGTCGGTGACCGTGCCGAGCTGCAACTGGACACCGGTGAGGCCCAGATCGACAACGCAGAGTACGTGCTGCACAAGTCGAACGTGCGCGGTAACGCCCTTTACGCCAAGCGTGCCGAGAACGCGATCATTCGCCTCAAGGACGGTACGTACACCACGTGCGAACCGAACAGCAACGCGTGGACGCTCAAAGGCAACAACATCACGCTGAACCCGGCCACCGGTTTCGGTACGGCGACCAACGCAACGCTTCGGGTCAAAGACATACCGGTGTTCTACACACCGTATATCTACTTCCCGATCGATGACCGCCGCCAGTCAGGCTTCCTGCCGCCGTCCATCAGCACCAGCAGTGATACCGGCTTCATGCTGGTAACGCCGTACTATTTCAACCTGGCACCGAACTACGATGCCACGCTCTATCCTCGCTACATGTCCAAACGCGGCATGTTGATGGAAGGCGAGTTCCGCTACCTGACCAAAAGCAGCGAAGGTCAATTTGGCGGCGCATACCTCAACGACGACGATGACGAGCGCAAAGAGCAGACGGATTACAAAGACACTCGCTGGATGATGAACTGGCAGCACAAAGGCGGCCTCGATTCGCGCTGGCTGACTCAGGTCGACTACACCGATATAAGTGACCCGTATTACTTCCAGGATCTGGAAACCAGCCAGATTGGCGTGGAAACCCGCACCTATATCAATCAGCAGGGCTCTCTGACGTATCGGGGAGACACCTATACCGCTGCGATCAACGCGCAGGCTTACAAGCTGGCGACGGTGTCCCAAATCACACCGTACGACAGGTTGCCGCAAATCACATTCAACGGGTCTCTGCCTTACAACCCGGGTGGATTGCAGTTCGACTACCAAACCGAAGCCGTACGATTTGACCGCGACCTGCGCGACGGCAACTACATTGACCAAGACGGCAACGCAGAGGCGCGTCTGGACACTCGCGTGTCGGGTCTGGCCCGTGCCAATGGTGATCGCCTGAATCTGGCCCCGTCGGTCAGCCTGCCGCTGAACTGGAGTTACGGCTACCTGACGCCGAAGCTGAAATATGTCTATACCCAGTACGAACTGGATCTGGACAGCCAAGGCAAGGCAAGCCTGCTTCAGGGCGAAGAGTACAGCAGCAGCCAAAGCCGCAGCGTACCGATATTCAGTGTCGACAGCGGCCTGTACTTCGACCGCAATACAAACTGGTTCGGCAAGGATTATCGTCAAACCCTGGAGCCACGCCTGTTCTATCTTTATGTTCCAGAGAAAGACCAGTCTGACATCCCGGTATTCGATACCTCTGAAACCACGTTCAACTACAGCTCGCTGTTCCGCGATAATCGCTTTGTCGGCTCCGACCGCATTGGCGACGAAAACAAGCTGTCGCTGGGTGTTACCAACCGCTGGATCGAAGACAACGGATTCGAACGTCAACGCTTCAGCATTGGCCAGGCGATCTACTTCAAGGATCGTGAAGTACAACTGCCAGGCGTAGCTTTCAGAGACCGTGATGACGCGCAAGCCAACGTATCGCCTTACGCGCTCGAGTACGAATACCGCTTCAACCGCGACCTGCGCTTCAACTCGGACTTCAACTGGGACCCGGACAGCCACAGCACACGCTCCGGCAGTGCGATGTTCCACTACCAGCCTGAAGACAACCCGAACAAGGTCATCAACGCTGGCTACCGCTATCGTAATGATCAGATCCGTTATGACCAGAACACTGGCAGATGGGTCATGGGTGGGGATTACGGCACTCCAGGTCAACCGGGGTACGTGAAGGACTACTACAAGATCCAGCAACACGACTTCTCGGTCATCTGGCCGATCGTTCCGCAGTGGAACGCAATCAGCCGCTGGCAGTTCGACTACAACCGCAACCGCACGATCGAAGCTTTCGGTGGTTTCGAATATGACAATTGCTGCTGGAAACTGCGCCTGATCAGTCGCTACTGGGTCGATTACGACGAGTTCAGCCAGAACGAGCCTGAGAACGAAAAAGGCGACCGCGGCGTATTCCTACAAATCGTGTTGAAGGGGCTAGGCGGCGTGACCGGCGCCAAAGTAGATAGCTTCCTCGACAAAGGCATCCAAGGTTATCGTGAACGTGAAGACCAAGCTTTCTGATTGTCTGCGCCCGCTAATGCTGGGCGCGTTACTCCTGGGAACTGCAGCCAACGCTGCAGTTCAGCAACTGGACAGTGTTGCAGCCATCGTCGATAACGATGTGATCATGAAGAGCCAGGTGGACCAGCGTGTCCGCGAAGTTCAACAGACCATTGCCAAACGCGGCTCAGGTGTTCCTCCTGCAGAGGCCTTGCAGCCACAGGTTCTGGAACGTCTGATTCTGGAAAACCTGCAACTGCAGATAGGCGACCGCTCCGGCATTCGCATCACTGACGAAGAGCTGAACCAGGCAATCGGTACCATCGCTGAACGCAACAACATGAGCGTGGAACAATTCCGCGCCGCGCTGGCCCATGACGGTCTTTCCTATAACGACGCGCGCGAGCAGGTTCGTCGGGAAATGATCATCAGCCGGGTGCGTCAACGCCGTGTGGCCGAGCGCATTCAGGTTTCGGAGCAGGAAGTGAAAAACTTCCTGGCTTCCGGCCAGGGTCAGGCTCAACTGTCCGAAGAGTTCCACCTGGCGAACATCCTGATTGCTACCCCTGACAGTGCATCGTCAGACCAGATTCAGGCTGCGGCTCGCAAGGCTCAGGATCTGTACAGCAAGCTCAAGCAAGGCGCTGACTTCGGTCAGGCAGCCATTGCCAACTCGGCCAGCGAAAGCGCCCTTGAAGGTGGCGACATGGGCTGGCGTAAAGCCGCTCAACTGCCTCCTCCATTTGGTGACATGCTGGGTTCGATGCCGGTTGGCGACGTTACGCCTCCAGCCCGTACTCCGGGCGGCTTCATCATCCTCAAGCTGCTGGAGAAGCGCGGCGGTCAGGGTCAGGCACAGATGCGCGACGAAGTACACGTGCGTCATATCCTGATCAAGCCAAGCGAAATTCGTAGCGAAGAAGAAACACGGCGTCTGGCGCAGAAGATCTATGATCGCATCCAGAACGGCGATGACTTCGCTGAACTGGCGAAGAGCTTCTCCGAAGATCCGGGCTCGGCACTCAACGGTGGTGACCTGAACTGGGTTGACCCGAACTCGCTGGTTCCGGAGTTCCGTCAGGTCATGAACGACACGCCGCAAGGCACTTTGTCCAAGCCGTTCAAGACTGCTTATGGCTGGCACGTGCTGGAAGTTCTTGGCCGTCGCGCTACGGACGCTACCAACCAGGCGCGCGACCAGCAAGCCTTGATGGTATTGCGCAACCGCAAGTATGACGAAGAGCTGCAAACCTGGTTGCGTCAGATCCGTGACGAAGCCTACGTTGAGATCAAGCTCCCTGGCGCAGCCCAGGCTGCACAGTGAAACCCCGGCGTTTCGCACTGACACCCGGCGAGCCGGCCGGCATTGGTCCTGACCTTTGCCTGCTGCTCGCCACGCAACTTCAGCCACACCCCCTTATTGCCATTACCAGCCGCGACCTGCTCACCGAGCGGGCCGCGCAGTTGGGCGTGGTTGTCGATCTGATCTGCGTCACACCTGATGCCTTCCCGGACACTGCCGCTCCTGCCGGCAGCCTTTACGTCTGGGATACGCCACTGCAAGAGCCGGTGATTACGGGCCGACTGAACAAGGCCAATGGCGCGTTCGTTCTGCAAACCCTGACCCGCGCCGGACAAGGCTGCATGGACGGCCACTTCGCCGGGATGATAACGGCCCCGGTCCACAAGGGCGTCATCAACGAAAGCGGCATCGCCTTTTCTGGCCACACCGAATTTCTTGCCGAGCTGACCGGGACTGAACAGGTGGTGATGATGCTGGCGACCGGCGATCTGCGCGTCGCGCTGGTCACCACTCACCTGCCGCTACGCGAGGTCGCCGACGCTATTACCCCTGAGCGTCTGGAACGTGTGACACGCATTCTTCACGCGGATCTGGTGAACAAGTTCGGCATCGCCCGGCCGCGTATCCTGGTGTGCGGGCTTAACCCCCACGCCGGTGAAAGCGGGCACCTGGGGCGCGAAGAGATCGACATCATAGAACCTGCTTTGGAGCGTCTGCGCAGCGAGGGCCTGGATCTACGCGGGCCACTGCCAGCCGACACTCTGTTTACCCCCAAATATCTGGAGCACTGCGACGCAGTGCTGGCGATGTACCACGACCAGGGCCTGCCTGTACTCAAGTACAAAGGCTTCGGTGCTGCTGTCAACGTGACCCTAGGCTTGCCGATTGTTCGCACCTCTGTCGACCACGGCACTGCGCTGGATCTGGCAGGCACTGGCAAAATCGACACCGGCAGCCTGCAGGTCGCTCTGGAAACCGCCTATCAGATGGCCGAGACCCATTCATGACCGAGCAATTTCAACACAAGGCGCGCAAGCGCTTCGGACAAAACTTCCTGCATGACGCGGGCGTGATCGACAAGATCCTGCGAGCCATACGTGCCCGTCCGGAAGATCGCCTGCTTGAGATCGGGCCCGGCCAGGGCGCCCTGACCCAAGGCTTGCTCGGCAGCGGCGCACAGCTGGACGTCGTGGAACTGGACAAAGACCTGATCCCGATCCTGATCCACCAGTTTGGCAACAAGCCCAATTTCAACCTGCATCAAGGCGATGCACTGAAATTCGACTTCACCTCGCTCGGCGCCTCGGCAAACAGCCTGCGCGTGGTCGGCAACCTGCCTTACAACATCTCCACGCCGCTGATTTTCCATCTGCTGCACAACGCCAACCTGATTCGCGACATGCACTTCATGCTGCAGAAGGAAGTGGTTGAGCGCATGGCAGCGGTTCCCGGCGGCGGTGATTACGGTCGCCTGTCGATCATGGTTCAGTACCATTGCCGGGTAGAGCACCTGTTCAACGTCGGACCGGGCGCTTTCAACCCGCCGCCAAAGGTGGACTCGGCAATTGTCCGCCTTGTGCCCCACGAAACACTGCCGCATCCGGCCAAGGATCATCGCCTGCTGGAGCGCGTGGTACGTGAAGCGTTTAACCAGCGCCGCAAGACATTGCGCAACACACTCAAGTTACTGCTTAGCAGTGACGATATTACGGCTGCAGGGGTCGATGGCAGTCTGCGCCCCGAGCAACTGGACCTGGCCGCATTCGTTCGCCTCGCTGACAAACTGAGCGAAATGCCAGCACCGGCCTGAGCCCAAAGGACATGTAGATGATCGAAGTCTGATTGGTCATTTATCGTTTACATGTCCTAGACTGATTCCACCGGCTTTCCGGTTTTATCCGCATCCGCTTCCAAGGCCTTCCGAATGCCCGATTCCCGATACCAGGTCGACGTCAGCGTCGTCACACGCTTCCTGGCAGAGCAGTCACAACCCGAGCAGAATCGCTTTGCCTTCGCCTACACCGTCACCGTCCACAACAGCGGCGAACTGCCTGCCAAGTTGATGTCCCGGCATTGGGTGATCACCGATGGTGATGGCCATGTCGAAGAGGTACGTGGTGAAGGCGTGGTGGGGCAACAACCTTTGATTGCTGCCGGGAAAAGCCATACGTACAGCAGCGGCACCGTGATGACGACCAAGGTTGGCAACATGCAGGGCTCGTATCAAATGCTCGCTGACGACGGCAAGCGCTTCGATGCGGTCATCGCTCCGTTTCGCCTGGCGGTACCGGGGTCTCTTCACTGATGGCGGTGTACGCCGTTGGTGACCTGCAAGGTTGCCTCGAACCTCTGCAGTGCCTGCTGGAACATGTGAATTTCGACCCGGCCAGGGATCGCCTCTGGCTGGTGGGCGATCTGGTCAACCGCGGCCCTCAGTCGCTGGAAACCCTGCGCTTTCTGTACAGCATCCGCGACTCGGTCAACTGCGTACTCGGTAACCACGATCTGCATATGCTTGCCGCGTCGCGCAACATTGAGCGCCTGAAGAAAGGCGATACGCTGCGTCCCATTCTTGAGGCACCCGATTGCAACGATCTGCTGCAATGGGTGCGGCGGCAAAAGCTGCTGCACTACGATGCCGAGCGCAACGTTGCCATGGCTCACGCCGGTATCCCTCCCCAGTGGACCTTGAAAAAAGCCCTCAAGCTGGCTGCTGAGGTGGAAGCCACCCTGCTTGATGACTCGCTCTACCACCCGTTCCTTGACGGAATGTATGGCAACGAGCCAAACAAGTGGGACCCCGAACTGCATGGCGTTGCACGGCTACGGGTTATCACCAATTACTTCACCCGCATGCGCTTCTGCACCAGCGACGGCAAGCTGGACCTCAAGGGCAAGGAAGGAATCGAAACCGCCCTGCCCGGCTATGCGCCCTGGTTCAAGCATCCGGAGCGCAGGACCCGCGATGTGAAAATCATCTTCGGTCACTGGGCTGCGCTGGAGGGCCGTTGCGATGAGCCCGATGTCTACGCGCTGGACACCGGCTGCGTCTGGGGCTCTGCGATGACAATGCTTAATGTCGATACCTTCGAGCGGTATCTCTGCGATTGCGATGAGCACGGTAATGCTGAATCAGGTGCGACCCGAACCATTCTGCATGACCCGGCAGGCGTGATCAGGCGTTAAACTCCAGACTCGAATTAATTGCGATCCTGTGGGAGCGAATTCATTCGCGAAAAGGGGGCCGCGTGCAATACATCAACGGCTGACACACCGCTTTCGCGAATGAATTCGCTCCCACACAGACTGTGTGAAAACGTAGCGAGCGACGGCAAGACAAGGCAAAAACAGACGAAAAACGGCCGGGGTCGCGTCCGACTCTAGTGTTCTAAATGAGCATTTTTCGCCTGTTTTTAACGCAGTATTGCCGAGCGCAGTAGTTTTCACACAGTCTGCACAGGAATAACCACTGAGCCACAACCTTCAAGGAGCCAACCATGACCGAATTCAAACGTATCCCGCCAGAACAGGCTCAAGCCCTTCGCGAACAAGGTGCCGTGCTGGTGGACGTTCGCGATCCACAGGCCTTCGCCGGCAATCACATCCCTGATTCCCAACATCTGGACAACCAATCCATTGCCGACTTCATCCGCAATGCCGACCTGGATAAACCGGTGGTCGTAGTCTGCTATCACGGTAACTCCAGCCAGAGCGCCGCGGCTTATCTGGTGAATCAGGGTTTCTCCGATGTATACAGCCTGGATGGTGGCTTCGAGCTATGGCGCAACACCTTTCCAGCCGACACAGCCCAGAGCTGACAGAAAATATTTTTATTGCAGTTGATCCCGCGTCCTGCGCGGGCTCGCGACCTAACTGACGGACGGTCTGTCAGTCTTTCTGCTCATCCCTTCTTTATCTTTCCGATTCCGAACTATCCTTAGCCTCAGGCCATCCGTAATCAGGGGAGAGCCGGTACACCGGCGCGTGGGTCATCGGTAGCTACTTTTATGGTGTTTGGGGGGTAAACGGCATCCGGATTCTCGGCTGCTGCCAACATCGACTGACGATCCGCCGCCGGCTCTACGTATCGAGCGAGGTGACGTCATGAGTATTTTTAGCCACTTCCAACAACGCTTTGAATCGACACGGCAGGAGGAGCTCTCCTTACAGGAGTATCTAGAGCTCTGTAAGCAGGATCGCAGCGCTTATGCGTCAGCGGCAGAAAGACTGTTGCTTGCTATCGGCGAGCCGGAGCTGGTTGATACCTCGACCAACTCCCGGCTCTCGAGGATCTTTTCCAATAAGGTCATCCGCCGCTACCCGGCCTTTGCTGACTTCCATGGGATGGAAGAATGCATCGACCAGATCGTCTCGTACTTCCGCCATGCCGCTCAGGGCCTGGAAGAGAAGAAACAGATCCTTTACCTGCTCGGCCCGGTGGGTGGCGGTAAGTCATCGCTGGCTGAAAAACTCAAACAACTGATCGAAAAAGTCCCGTTCTACGCGATCAAGGGCTCGCCGGTTTTCGAATCTCCGCTCGGTTTGTTCAACGCAACCGAAGACGGTGCGATTCTCGAAGAAGACTTCGGTATCCCGCGTCGCTATCTGAGCACCATCATGTCGCCCTGGGCGACCAAACGTCTGGCTGAGTTCGGGGGCGACATCAGCCAGTTCAAAGTGGTCAAACTCTATCCATCGATTCTCAACCAGATCGCGGTGGCCAAAACCGAGCCGGGCGACGAGAACAACCAGGACATTTCTGCACTGGTGGGTAAGGTCGATATCCGCAAACTCGAGGAATACCCACAGAACGATGCCGACGCCTACAGCTATTCTGGCGCGCTGTGCCGGGCCAACCAGGGCCTGATGGAATTCGTCGAAATGTTCAAGGCACCGATCAAGGTGCTGCACCCACTGCTTACCGCTACCCAGGAAGGTAACTACAACAGTACCGAAGGTCTGGGCGCGATTCCGTTCACCGGTATTCTGCTGGCCCACTCCAACGAATCGGAATGGCACAGCTTCCGCAATAACAAGAACAACGAAGCGTTTATCGACCGGATCTACATCGTCAAAGTGCCGTACTGCCTGCGCGTGAGCGATGAGATCAAGATTTACGACAAGCTTCTGTTCAATAGCTCATTGTCCAAGGCCCATTGCGCGCCAGACACCCTGAAAATGCTCGCGCAGTTCACCACCCTGTCGCGCTTGAAAGAGCCGGATAACTCCAACATCTACTCCAAGATGCGCGTGTATGACGGCGAAAACCTCAAGGATACCGATCCAAAGGCCAAGTCGATTCAGGAGTACCGCGACGGCGCAGGCGTCGATGAAGGCATGAATGGCCTGTCCACACGTTTTGCGTTCAAGATTCTTTCCAAGGTGTTCAACTTCGATCCACACGAAATCGCAGCCAACCCGGTGCATTTGTTGTACGTGCTGGAGCAGCAGATCGAGCAGGAGCAATTCCAGGCTGAAACCCGCGAGCGCTATCTACGGTTCATCAAGGAATACCTGGCACCGCGCTACATCGAGTTCATCGGCAAGGAAATACAGACCGCGTATCTGGAGTCCTACAGCGAATATGGACAAAACATCTTTGACCGCTACGTGCTGTACGCGGACTTCTGGATTCAGGATCAGGAATACCGCGACCCGGAAACCGGAGAAATCCTCAACCGCGTGGCCCTGAACGAAGAACTGGAAAAGATCGAGAAACCGGCCGGCATCAGTAATCCGAAGGATTTCCGTAACGAAATCGTCAACTTCGTATTGCGGGCCCGCGCTAACAACAACGGCAAAAACCCGACCTGGCTCAGCTACGAGAAACTGCGCGTGGTGATCGAGAAGAAAATGTTCTCCAACACCGAGGACCTCCTTCCCGTCATCAGCTTCAACGCAAAAGCCAGCAAAGAGGATCAACAGAAACACAACGACTTTGTTACCAGGATGGTCGAGCGGGGCTATACCGACAAACAGGTACGGCTTCTTTCCGAATGGTACCTACGGGTCCGGAAGTCGCAGTAAGGCAGCTGCAAGCGTCCAGCTACAAGCTGCAAGAATGAAGCACGTGAAATCTGATAGCCGGGTAATTGCTTCTACTTGCAGCTTGCAGCTCACAACTTGAAGCTCCCCGGAGGGGCCTATGAGCTATGTGATCGACCGACGTCTCAATGGCAAGAACAAGAGCACGGTAAACCGCCAGCGGTTTTTGCGGCGTTACCGTGATCACATCAAGAAAGCAGTCGAAGAAGCCGTCAGCCGCCGCTCCATCACTGATATGGAACATGGCGAACAAATCAGCATTCCCGGTCGCGACATCGACGAACCGGTGCTCCATCACGGTCGTGGCGGCAAGCAGACCGTAGTTCATCCGGGTAACAAGGAATTCACCTCGGGTGAGCACATCGCCCGCCCACAAGGCGGTGGCGGAGGCAAAGGGCCAGGCAAAGCCAGTAATTCCGGCGAAGGCATGGATGAGTTTGTCTTTCAGATTACTCAGGAAGAGTTTCTGGAGTTCATGTTCGAAGACCTTGAACTGCCCAACCTGGTCAAACGCAACCTGACCGGCACCGACACCTTCAAAACCGTCCGCGCCGGGATCAGCAACGAGGGCAACCCCTCGCGCATCAATATCATCCGCACCCTGCGTTCCGCTCACGCACGTCGCATTGCACTGTCCGGGAGCAGTCGCGCCAAACTCAGAGAAACCATCACTGAGCTGGATCGTCTGAAGCGCGAAGAACCCGACAACTTTGGCGATATTCAGGAGCTGGAGTCTGAAGTTGATCGCCTGAAGGCCCGGATTCGCCGGGTACCGTATCTCGATACCTTCGACCTCAAATACAACCTGCTGGTCAAACAACCAAACCCAAGCTCCAAAGCGGTCATGTTCTGCCTGATGGACGTTTCCGGCTCCATGACCCAGGCCACCAAAGATATCGCCAAGCGCTTCTTTATCCTGTTGTACCTGTTCCTCAAGCGTAATTACGACAAGATTGAAGTGGTCTTCATCCGCCACCACACCAGCGCCCGGGAAGTCGACGAGGAAGAATTTTTCTATTCGCGGGAAACCGGCGGCACCATCGTTTCCAGCGCACTCAAGCTGATGCAGGAAATCATGGCTGAGCGCTATCCCACCAACGAATGGAATATCTACGCGGCTCAAGCGTCGGACGGCGACAACTGGAACGACGACTCGCCTATTTGTCGCGACATCCTGATCAAGCAGATCATGCCGTTTGTGCAGTACTACACGTACGTGGAGATTACTCCACGTGAACATCAGGCCTTGTGGTTCGAATACGAACGTATCGGTGAAGCATTTGCCGACACGTTTGCCCAGCAGCAGCTGGTCTCTGCCGGTGATATCTATCCGGTATTCCGTGAACTCTTCCAGCGCAGGTTAGTGACATGACCGCTAGAGAGCAGAAGCGCCAACCCTTGTCCACGGGTTCCGAGTGGACGTTTGAACTCATTCAGGCCTACGACCGCGAGATCAGCCGTATCGCGGAACGCTATGCGCTGGATACCTATCCCAACCAGATTGAAGTCATCACGGCCGAGCAGATGATGGATGCCTATGCCTCAGTGGGTATGCCCTTGGGCTATCACCACTGGTCCTACGGCAAACACTTCCTGAGCACGGAGAAATCCTACACACGTGGCCAGATGGGTCTGGCCTATGAAATCGTCATCAACTCTGATCCTTGTATCGCTTACCTGATGGAAGAGAACACCATCTGCATGCAGGCACTGGTAGTGGCCCACGCCTGCTACGGGCACAACAGCTTTTTCAAGGGGAACTACCTGTTCCGAACCTGGACCGACGCCAGCTCGATCATTGATTACCTGGTGTTTGCCAAGCAGTACATCATGCAATGCGAAGAGCGCCATGGGATCGATGCCGTCGAGGACTTGCTCGACTCCTGCCATGCACTCATGAACTATGGCGTGGACCGCTATAAACGCCCTTACCCAATCTCGGCCGAAGAAGAACGCCGCCGACAGAAAGACCGGGAAGAGCATCTTCAGAAACAGATCAATGATCTGTGGCGCACTATCCCTAAAAACGCCGACAAAAACAGCAAAGAGGACAACGCTCGTTTCCCCGCAGAACCGCAGGAAAACATCCTCTACTTCATCGAAAAACATGCACCTCTGCTGGAACCATGGCAGCGTGAAATCGTACGTATCGTGCGCAAGATTGCGCAGTACTTCTATCCGCAGCGCCAGACTCAGGTGATGAACGAAGGCTGGGCGACGTTCTGGCACTACACGCTGATGAACGACCTGTATGACGAGGGCCTGGTCACCGACGGCTTCATGATGGAGTTCCTGACCTCGCACACCAGCGTCATCTATCAACCTGGTTTCGACAGCCCTTATTACAGCGGCATCAACCCCTACACGCTGGGTTTCGCCATGTATCGCGATATACGCCGCATGTGTGAAGAGCCTACCGAGGAAGATTACCGCTGGTTCCCCGAACTTGCTGGCACGGATTGGCTGACTGCCGTGAAGTTTGCCATGAGCAGCTTCAAGGACGAGAGCTTCATCCTTCAGTACCTGTCACCCAAAGTGATCCGGGATCTGAAACTGTTCAGCATCATGGACGACGATCAGAAAGACGATCTGGTGGTGCCAGCCATTCACGATGAGCCTGGTTACCGGATCATCCGCGAAACGCTGGCGGCGCAGTACAACCTGGGCAATCGTGAGCCCAACGTGCAGATCTACAGCATCGATCGCCGCGGCGACCGCTCATTGACGCTTCGCCATCAGCAGCACGACCGTAAACCACTGTCTGAATCCACCGACGAGGTGCTTAAGCACCTGCATCGGCTCTGGGGGTTTGATATCCACCTGGAAACGCTGCAAGGCGACCAAGTCATGAAAACTCATCACGTCCCTCCAAAGAGCGAGCATGCCGACAGTGAATATCCCCGGCTTGATATGGCGGTAGTACACCTCTAGAACGCCTGCTTAATGGGATTGCTCAGCGAGGTATTTGTTTGGCACCCTATGACTATTGATTAGGTTTTACCTCCGCAAGAGCGACACAGGGTTTATCCTGTCGCGCTTACGGAGGTTTTTTATGCAGATCTATAAAGTCGGTGGCGCGGTGCGCGACCGTCTGCTGGGCAAACCGGTTACCGATGTGGATTGGGTAGTGGTCGGCGCGACTACCGATGAAATGCTGATCAAGGGCTATCGTCCGGTGGGTATCGACTTTCCGGTTTTTCTTCACCCACTGACGGGCGAGGAATATGCCTTGGCCCGTACCGAACGCAAAAGTGGACGCGGATACGGCGGCTTCGTGTTTCACGCCAGCCCTGACGTTACCCTCGAAGATGACTTGATCCGTCGCGACCTGACCATCAACGCCATCGCCGAAGATAAAGAGGGCAATCTGACCGACCCTTACGGCGGCCAGCGTGACTTAGAGGCCCGCGTTTTACGCCACGTTTCCCCTGCGTTCGCCGAAGATCCACTGCGAGTCTTGCGTGTAGCCCGCTTTGCCGCACGCTACGCGCCGGAAGGTTTCAGCATCGCTCCTGAAACGCTGGAACTGATGCGTCAACTCAGCGAATCAGGCGAACTTGATGCGCTGACCCCGGAACGCAGCTGGAAGGAAATTTCCCGCGCGCTCATGGAAAAACAGCCACAAGTATTTATTCGGGTGTTGCGTGACTGCGGCGCTCTGAAGGAGCTTTTGCCAGAAGTTGACGCGCTGTTCGGCATCCCTCAGCCTGCCGCCCATCATCCGGAAATAGACACCGGTGAGCATGTGCTGAGCGTTCTGCAACAGGCTACCATTCACCAGCAACCGCTGAGCGTGCGTTGGGCCTGCTTGCTTCACGACAGGGCGTCCTTCGACGCCCGCGCCGTCACCGCCAGCGCAGCGTTCGCCCCGCTATCGCCACGCCTGCCGACCCGCGCGGCCAATGCCTGCCCGCGCCACGGAAGGCCAGAAACGGCGCCGTTTCGTACCGGATATCCGCTACCGCCCGGTAGAGATCGTCTCCGCCGCCGAACCTTGCTGGCGCGAAGTTCATCGCCACCGTCCAGCGCCGAAGACCCATCATCGCCCTGGTAGGCCGACGTGCCCATGGTGGTCGACAGCACGGTCTTCGACGGCGCGCTATCGCCCGCGCCCATTACCCGCACGCCAGCGCGACCAGTTTTTCCGGGAACGCCATCCCTTCTGAGCGTCACCATGGCGCGTCCAGCACAAAGAAGCAAGAAGCGCCTGCCGAGCGCTCCGATGCCACGTCTCTGCAAAGCAAGCAGCACCTTCCTCCAGCAGCCCAACTGGATGATTTTCCTGGGAGGACTCCACTGCGGAGCAAGAATCCTGGATGGGCAAACAGTACCCACTGTCTGTCTGATCACATCTGTCTCAGCTCCTGCTGTGGCCCCAGAACCGCCGAAGGAGGCTTCTGAAATTGGCGGAGCCGGCCGACGGACACCCTCTCTGTGTCGCGGCCGGCCACGCGCGCAAGAATAGGCAGAGAGCGCTCCGTCCACGTCCGCGCTCTCTCATCCCTCTGCCTGCTGCCTCCCTTTTCCAAGGGTGCTCCGGCTGCCTGCCCCGTCATTCAACTGAGGAGCCAATTTCAGCAGAGTTCAAAGCCAGAAGCCCTGACAGGTCTTCAGCCCAGGAAGAGGGCACAATGAGGACAAGACGGATCCGCGGTCCAAGACACGCCAGCACACAGCGGCTGCTGAGATCCGCACAGCGGGATCGGCTCAGTTCAACACAACGCACTGACTGCTGTGCAGCTGCTGATAAGAGGCCCAGGAAGCCCTCCCTGATCCGGATGCAGAATGTCGCCATTTGTCGCACAGCCCCAAGCAGCCAGTCCCATCAACGTGCGGTCAAACCCAGCCATGATGGGGCTGCCTGTCCTGTCCCCACTCCATTGCTGGACTCTCCGTCCGGAGAATGTTCATGTCTTCCTGGGATGAAGTCACCCCCCCCCCCCCCCCCCCCCCCCCCCCCCCCCCCCCCCCCCCCCCCCCCCCCCCCCCCCCCCCCCCCCCCCCCCCCCCCCCCCCCAAGTTTTGTCTCCAAACTTTCTTTTTTTTTTTTTTTTTTTTTTTTTTTTTTTTTTTTTTTTTTTTTTTTTTTTTTTTTTTGCGCGCCCACACCAGCAGCAGCTGCAACCGCGCCGGGCTTGGTCAGTTTCAAGTGCAGCCAGGGAATCTGGAACTCACTCATAAGCACTTCCGCCAATCGTTCGGCAAAGGTCTCCACCAACTGGAACTGCGCCTTGTCGGCAAAATCCAGAATGCGAGTGGAGACGCTGGCGTAGTCGAGTGCCTTGCTCAGGTCATCACCAGCAGCGGCTGGTCGATTATCCCAGGCAAAACTCAGGTCCAGGCGCAGACACTGGCGAATGCCCCGCTCCCAGTCGTAAGCACCGATAACGGTATCGACTTCCAGACCTTCAATGAAAACTCTGTCCAAACACCACTCTCCACTGCACGACAAGGGCGCGATGCGCCGTTAGAATCAGGGCTTCCCAGCCCGGAATAGTTAGCATGTTTTGGTTACTGGCGATTTTCGCCTACCTGCTTGGCTCACTGTCCTTCGCCATTCTCCTGAGCCGCCTCACTGGCAGCCCGGACCCGCGCGCCAGTGGCTCTGGCAATGCGGGCGCGACCAACATGTTGCGTCTGGCCGGCAAAAAACTCGCGATCCTGACGCTGCTCGGCGACCTGTGCAAAGGCCTGCTGCCGGTACTGCTCGCCAATCTCGCCGGGATGGACCCCAAAGCACAGGCCTGGATTGGGCTCTGCGCAGTGCTGGGTCATCTGTTCCCGCTCTACTTTCGCTTCCGCGGTGGCAAAGGCGTCGCCACTGCCGCCGGTGTACTGCTGGGGCTTTATCCGCCCGCCGCCATCCTGGCAATGTGTGCGTGGGGGCTGATGCTCTATATGACCCGCACCAGCTCGATCGCGGCCCTGGTCGCTACCCCGCTGACGCTGCCATTGCTCGCCTGGCAAGAACCACGAGCGTTGCTGCCGATGACTCTGCTCACGCTGCTGATTGTCTGGCGGCACCGGGGCAATCTACGCGACCTGTTTGCCGGGCGCGAACGGCATTTTTGAATCGCCTGAATGAATCCGCCTCACGTCGCCGGTTTAAATCCTTGAACCTACAAACCTTGCAACTGCTCCATCGGCCAGCGAGCCTGAACGCTGATGCTCAGATCTTCCTTCTGCCCCGCCAATAAACGCTGGCATCCGGCAAAAGCGATCATCGCGCCGTTGTCAGTGCAAAACTCAGGGCGCGCATAGAAAACATTGCCCTTGAGCTCGCCCAGCATTTTTTCCAGAGACGCGCGCAGGGACTTGTTGGCGCTTACGCCGCCCGCAATCACCAGACGCTTCATGCCGGTCTGCTTCAGTGCCCGCTTGCATTTGATGGTCAAAGTCTCCACCACTGCCTGCTGGAAGGCCAGCGAGATGTCGCAACGAGTCTGCTCGCTGTCGTCTCCGACACTTTGGCACTGCTGCCAGGTCGTCAACGTGGAGGTTTTCAGGCCACTGAAGCTGAAGTCCAGCCCCGGGCGATCCGTCATTGGACGCGGAAAGACAAAACGCCCGGCCACACCTTTGGTCGCCAGTGCCGCAATTTCAGGTCCGCCTGGATACTGCAGGCCCATCATCTTTGCCGTTTTGTCGAACGCTTCGCCCGCAGCGTCATCCAGCGTCTCGCCCAACAACTCATACAAGCCAATGCCATCAACCCGAACCAGTTGCGTGTGCCCACCGGACACCAACAAAGCGACGAACGGAAACTCCGGAGGCTGCGCTTCCAGCATCGGGGCGAGCAGGTGGCCTTCCATGTGGTGAACACCCAGCGCCGGAATATCCCACGCGAACGCCAGCGCCTGAGCACACGATGCGCCGACCAGCAAAGCGCCTACAAGGCCCGGCCCTGCTGTGTATGCGATAGCATTGATGTCTGTAGCGACAACGCCCGCGTCGGCTATAACCTGACGAATCAAAGGCAACATGCGCTTGACGTGATCACGCGAAGCAAGCTCCGGCACCACACCGCCATAAGCACGATGCAGGTCGATTTGACTGAACAATGCGTCGGCCAGCAGCCCGCGCTCACTGTCATAGAGCGCGACGCCGGTTTCGTCGCAAGAGGTTTCTAATCCCAGTACTAGCATGGGTTTGCGCCTTGTTTAGGCTGAATTCGAAGGCGCGCATAATAGTCGCCGCCCGGTGCCCCGACCAGCGGTTTTCGATCAGAGGCTTTGCATTCCTCTCAATGAGGGGTTAACATCCGCAACCCTTAAAAACCGACGTACTTATGTGCAGTCTTTGCACGAGACGTTGACCCCGGTAATGAATGAAGGTAGCTCTGGATGCCAGCCGTCAAAGTTAAAGAGAACGAACCCTTCGACGTAGCTCTGCGTCGTTTCAAGCGCTCCTGCGAAAAAGCCGGTGTTCTGGCTGAAGTTCGTAGCCGCGAATTTTACGAGAAGCCTACTTCTGAGCGTAAGCGTAAAGCAGCAGCCGCTGTTAAGCGTCACGCCAAGAAAGTACAGCGCGAACAGCGCCGCGCCGTTCGTCTGTATTAATTTACAGACGTCTGTCGCAAGCTTCTGCAATGCCCGGCCCCAAAGCCGGGCTAGCGGCAGTTAAGGCACCGCATAAGCTACATCGAAGAAGCACACAGGTCGCACACGCGCACCTCACACTTCCTCAAAGCACGTCCCGCCTGAGATTCAGGCCACGTTGATCACGTCGTTATGACGAATGCATCAAGGTGAATGACGAGTATGCCTTGATGATCTTCGCAAGAAGCTCAGCCAAGGCAGCGTCGCCCTCGACACGCTGAGCACAACGAATCCGTAACCGGTATTCGGTTTGCTACAAACAGCAACATGCTTAAAAGCCGCCACTGCCTGATTTCTGCTGCCTGATGTTAACAGCGGGTCACGGGTAGATTGCTGGCAGCTACCATTCCAGATAATGATGAGCAGCCGCGCTCAAGTCAGGCTGTGCATGCCTTTGTGGCATTACAGAAAGACCTGCTGCAGCCGTTACATCCTGGATTCGCCACGAGCCTCATGGCGGAACGCTTGATATGAGAACGATATGGCCGGGCTGATTCCCCAAGGCTTCATTGACGACCTCCTGAACCGCACCGACATCGTCGATGTTGTCAGCTCACGTCTGCAATTGAAGAAAACCGGGAAGAACTTCAGCGCCTGCTGCCCGTTCCACAAGGAAAAGACGCCGTCTTTCAGCGTCAGCCCCGACAAGCAGTTCTACTACTGCTTTGGCTGCGGCGCAGGGGGTAACGCCCTTGGCTTCATCATGGACCACGACAATCTGGACTTCGTCCAGGCCGTCGAAGACCTGGCCAAATCAGCGGGCATGGAAGTCCCCAGAGAACAAGGCACCAAAGGGCAAAAGCCCCGCCAGCCTGTGGACTCGCCGCTCTACCCGCTGCTGACAGCCGCCGCCGAGTATTACCGCCTTGCGCTGAAGAACCATCCATCGCGCAGAGCCGCAGTGGAATATCTGAAAGGTCGCGGCCTTTCCGGCGAGATCGCCCGTGACTTCGGTCTTGGCTTTGCCCCGCCGGGCTGGGACAACCTGCACAAGCACTTGAGCAGCGATACGCTTCAACAGAAAGCCATGATTGATGCCGGCCTGTTGATCGAGAATGCCGAAACCGGCAAGCGCTATGACCGCTTCCGCGACCGGGTGATGTTTCCGATCCGCGACAGTCGCGGCCGGGTCATCGCTTTTGGCGGACGGGTACTGGGTGACGACAAGCCCAAATACCTGAACTCGCCGGAAACACCTGTATTCCATAAGGGCCAAGAGCTTTACGGCCTGTTCGAAGCACGCAAATTCAATCGCAACCTCGATGAAATCATCGTGGTCGAAGGCTACATGGACGTCATCGCTCTCGCCCAACAAGGCTTGCGCAATGCCGTTGCAACACTGGGCACCGCGACCAGCGAAGAACACTTGAAGCGGCTGTTCCGGGTTGTACCCAACGTCCTGTTCTGCTTTGACGGCGACCAGGCGGGTCGCAATGCCGCATGGCGCGCACTGGAAGCAACGCTCTCCAGCCTGCAGGACGGACGCCGCGCACGATTTTTGTTTCTGCCCGAAGGCGAAGACCCGGACACTCTGGTTCGCGCTGAAGGCACCGACGCGTTCAAGGCCCGCATTCATCAGCATGCGCAGCCGCTGGCCGACTATTTCTTCGAACAGCTGACCAAGGAAGCAGACCCACGCTCCCTTGAGGGCAAGGCCCACATGGCCACCCTCGCAGCACCGCTGATCGACAAAGTGCCCGGCGCCAACTTGCGCACGCTCATGCGTCAGCGACTGACGCAGATAACCGGCCTGAGCAACGAAAACGTCAGCCAACTGGTGCAGAACGCACCGGCGGAGGCACCCCCAAGCTACGACCCGGGCTTCGATTACGACGCGATGCCCGACTATGCTGATTACCAGCCACAGGTCGGATACGAAGCCCCTCAGCAAGAATGGACGCCGAAAAAATCCGGCGGCCAGGGCCAGAAAAAGTGGGAAAAGAAGCCGTGGGACAAAAAAGGTAAGCGTGGAGATGACGAACCACGTGCCCCGCGGACGCCGACGACCGTCGAACCACCAACGTTGACGGCATTGAGAACACTTCTGCACCACCCGGAGCTGGCCGAGAAAGTCGAAGATGCCAGCCACCTGGCGGCAGAAGATCATATTTACGCGCAGCTACTGGTCGCTTTGCTCGAAGCCTTGCAAAAAAATCCGAAGCTGCGCTCGCTGCAACTGATCGCCCGCTGGCACGGCACCGAACAAGGTCGATTGCTGCGAGCATTAGCGGAAAAGGAATGGTTGATCTCGGCCGATAACCTTGAACAACAGTTTTTCGACACTATAACTAGGTTATCCGCCCGCCAACGCGAGCGAAGCCTGGAGCAATTAATCAGGAAGGAACGCCAGTCAGGCCTGGACGCGGAGGAAAAACTTCTGCTGCTCAAGCTGTTAAATCGGAATGTTCCTGCACAAACCCCGACCTCAACTGGCGCGTGAGGTCATAGCTCGGGTATAATCCCCGGCTTGTTTTTTGCCCGCCAAGACCTTCAGTGGATAGGGTGTTATGTCCGGAAAAGCGCAACAGCAGTCTCGTATCAAAGAGTTGATCACCCTGGGTCGTGAGCAGAAGTATCTGACTTACGCAGAGGTCAACGACCACCTGCCTGAGGATATTTCAGATCCCGAGCAGGTGGAAGACATCATCCGCATGATTAACGACATGGGGATCCCGGTACACGAGAGTGCCCCGGATGCGGACGCCCTGATGCTGGCCGACGCCGATACCGATGAGGCAGCCGCAGAAGAAGCGGCCGCAGCGTTGGCAGCGGTTGAGACCGACATTGGTCGCACCACTGACCCTGTGCGCATGTATATGCGTGAAATGGGTACGGTCGAGCTTCTGACCCGCGAAGGCGAAATCGAAATCGCCAAGCGTATCGAAGAAGGCATTCGTGAAGTGATGGGCGCAATTGCGCACTTCCCAGGCACGGTTGACCACATTCTCTCCGAGTACACCCGTGTCACGACGGAAGGCGGTCGCCTGTCCGACGTGCTGAGCGGCTACATCGACCCGGATGACGGCATTGCGCCGCCAGCTGAAGTCCCGCCGCCTGTTGACCCGAAAACAGCCAAGGCTGCGGAAGGCGATGACGACGAGGAAGAGAAGGACGAGTCTTCTGACGACGAAGAAGAAGTCGAAAGCGGTCCCGATCCGATCATTGCCCAGCAGCGTTTCGGCGCGGTTTCCGATCAAATGGAAATCACCCGCAAAGCCCTGAAAAAGCACGGCCGTGACAGCAAGCAAGCGATTGCCGAGCTGGTTGCACTGGCTGAGCTGTTCATGCCGATCAAACTGGTCCCTAAACAGTTTGAAGGTCTGGTTGAACGCGTTCGTAGCGCACTTGAGCGCCTGCGTGCTCAGGAACGCGCCATCATGCAGTTGTGCGTACGTGATGCACGTATGCCGCGCGCCGATTTCCTTCGCCAGTTCCCAGGCAACGAAGTCGACGAAAGCTGGACGGATGCGCTGGCTAAAGGCAAAAGCAAATACGCTGAAGCCATTGGCCGCCTGCAGCCTGATATCCAGCGTTGCCAGCAGAAGCTGACCGCGCTGCAGACCGAAACCGGTCTGACCATTGCTGAAATCAAGGACATCAACCGTCGCATGTCGATCGGCGAGGCCAAAGCCCGTCGCGCGAAGAAAGAGATGGTTGAAGCGAACCTGCGTCTGGTGATCTCGATCGCCAAGAAGTACACCAACCGTGGCCTGCAATTCCTCGACCTGATCCAGGAAGGCAACATCGGCTTGATGAAGGCGGTGGACAAGTTCGAATACCGTCGTGGTTACAAGTTCTCGACGTACGCCACATGGTGGATCCGTCAGGCCATCACTCGCTCGATCGCCGACCAGGCACGCACCATCCGTATTCCGGTGCACATGATCGAGACGATCAACAAACTCAACCGTATTTCCCGGCAGATGTTGCAGGAAATGGGTCGCGAGCCGACCCCGGAAGAGTTGGGCGAACGCATGGAAATGCCTGAGGATAAAATCCGCAAGGTATTGAAGATCGCTAAAGAGCCGATCTCCATGGAAACACCGATCGGTGATGACGAAGATTCGCACCTGGGTGACTTCATCGAAGACTCGACCATGCAGTCGCCAATCGATGTCGCTACCGTCGAAAGCTTGAAAGAAGCAACTCGCGAAGTTCTGTCGGGCCTTACCGCCCGTGAAGCCAAGGTTCTGCGTATGCGCTTCGGTATTGATATGAATACCGACCACACGCTGGAAGAAGTGGGCAAACAGTTCGACGTGACTCGTGAGCGTATTCGTCAGATTGAGGCGAAGGCTCTGCGTAAGTTGCGCCACCCGACAAGAAGCGAGCACTTGCGCTCGTTCCTTGACGAGTAAGCGAGCAAAGCTGCACACAAAACCCCCGGCCCTGCCGGGGGTTTTGCATTATGGGTCGCAAATTTTCAACTTGGAGCGACGGTTTTCTCACTACGGCTACACTCTTCGGAGTGCCATCACGCCATCATGAGGCTGCCATGTTACAACTGTCGGCCATTATTCTGACGTACGCTCTAGGTTCTACAGCGGCTGCCGCGAACACGGAAGACCTTTCTACCCTTTACTCCGGGGTAATCTCGGTTTCGCAATTCATTAGCGTTAGCTCGCCCCCTGGACCTGCGGCCCTTTATGCGACGTCATCCATGCCGTCGGCCAGTGCAAACCCAACGAGCATCAACACCCCCTCTACAGCATCTGAATCCGGATCAGAGCTGATGCCACGCACCAGCGGCACATCCCTCAAGGAAAGCTTCCTGCTATACGGACTGCCGGGGCTTTTACTGCTTTCAACTGTCTTGATCATCGTGATTCGTGTGAACCGTCAACTGAGCTCGGAAATCACCCGAAGGATGGAGCTGGAGCAACAACTCCGAAGTAGCGAGTATCACTACCGCGGGATGGTCGAGAGCCTGTCGGCAATTGCCTGGGAGGCCAACCCGGAAGATTATTGCTACAACTACGTCTCACCTCAGGCTGAGAGCCTGCTGGGCTACCCGCTTCATCAATGGAAGGAACCGGGGTTCTGGCAGAGCATCGTGCACCCTCAGGACTTGCAGAAGACTGAAGCGCTGTGCAGAGAAGCCGCCAGCAGCGGCAACGATCACAGTGTCGACTACCGCGTCATCAGTGCTGACGGCCGAACACTCTGGATACGCGACATCGTCAGTTTGATAAAGCAGGGTCGCAAGTCCGTCATGCGCGGGCTGATGATCGACATCAGCGAAACCAAGCAAACCGAAGAAGCCCTGCGACTTTCCGAAGGTAAATTCGCCTCGGTATTCGCTCAGTGCCCGGACATTCTTGTGATTGCCAGCCTGGTGGACGGCGCCGTTCTGGAAGCCAATACCGCGTTTGTCGACCAGATAGGCTTTCCCGTGGAGGACATCATTGGGCGCACACCCACCGAACTCGACATCTGGGGCATTCCAGGCATAGGCCCCGGGATACTGGAACGACTACAGAAAGGCAGCATCCGCAACCTTGAGATGCCCTTTCGGCGCAAAGACGGCCGCATGTTTTCCGGGCTGGTTTCCGCCGAACCTTTTGACCTGGACTCCACGCCAGCGGTAGTCGTTGTCGTGCGGGATATCACCCAGCTCAAACAGGCCCAGCAAGAACTTCAGATGTCTGAAGAGAAGTTCGCCAAATCATTCCATTCCTCACCGGACGGCCTGCTGATTACTCGTCAGCGCGATGGGATGCTGGTCGAGGTCAACGAAGGGTTCAGCCGCATCACCGGTCACGAAAGCTCGACCTCACTGGATCAGTCCGTCATCGATCTTGGAATCTGGGCGAATCTGGACGAGCGTAGCAAGCTGCTGGAGCAGTTGAACCGCGAAGGTTTCGTCCGTGATTTTCGTAGCCACATCAGGCACAAGGATGGTCAGATTCGGCTGTGTGAAATCTCGTCACGGCCACTGCTAATCGGCGGCGAAGCGTGCATGCTGACCATCGCCCGGGACATCACCGAGCGTCATCAGATGCAGGAAAAGCTGCAACTGGCTGCCACTGTCTTCGAGAGCACTGCGGAGGGGGTGTTAATCACCGATACCCGACAGCGAATAAACGCGGTCAATCGGGCCTTCAGCGAAATTACCGGCTATAGCGAGCAGGAAGCGCTTGGTCAAACACCAAGCCTGATGGCTTCAGGTCTGCATGACAGCGCGTTCTATGCAGCCATGTGGTACCAGTTGACCGCTGAAGGACATTGGCAGGGAGAAATAACAAACCGCCGAAAAAACGGGGAGGTCTACCCAAGCTGGCTGACGATCAGCGCGGTCCGAAACAGGGAACAGTTCATCACCCACTTCGTCGCAGTCTTCGCCGACATTTCAAGCCTCAAACATGCTCAAGCACGCCTGGACTATCAAGCTCATCATGACCCGCTGACCGGTCTGCCCAATCGAACGCTTTTCGAAAACCGCCTGCAAGCGGCCTTGCTGCACAGCATGGAATCCAACAGCCTTGGCGCGGTGCTGTTCCTTGACCTTGATCGCTTCAAGCACATCAACGACAGCCTCGGACACCCCGTGGGCGACCTGCTGCTCAAGGGCATCGCACAACGCCTCAAAGAAACCCTGCGCGACATCGACACAGTGGCGCGCCTGGGCGGAGACGAGTTCATCATCCTGCTGCCGGGCCTGCTGCACCCGAGCGACGCCGAAACCATCGCCGCCAAGCTACTGGCCTGCTTCACCGCACCGTTTCAGGCCGGGGAACATGAGTTCTTCATGAGCGCCAGCATTGGCAGTTGCCTGTTCCCTACCGACGGTCACGACGTGGCCACAGTGGTGAAGAATGCTGACGCCGCCATGTACCGCTCAAAAGCCAAAGGTCGCAACCGCGTTGAAAGCTATACCCAGGATCTGACCTCACAGGCCAGCGCCCGCATCGCGCTCGAACATGAACTGCGCCGAGCCATCGAGCGTAATGAGTTCAGCCTTTGCTATCAGCCGAAAATCAGCCTGCTCAACCAACAGCTGGTTGGCGCAGAAGCCCTGCTTCGCTGGACACATCCCACTTTTGGCGAAGTACCACCTGAGCATTTCATTCCATTGGCTGAAGAGAACGGCATGATTCTGCAGATCGGCGATTGGGTGCTGGAACGCGCCTGCCTGCAACTGTACGAGTGGAACAAGCTTTACGCCCCTTTCGGAGCGCTCTCAGTAAACCTGGCGGGCGCACAGTTACGTCAGCCCAATCTACTGGCCCGGATCGAACAGCTGCTCTCTGACCACAACCTGGCCCCCGACTGCCTGCAACTGGAGATCACCGAAAACTTCATCATGAGCCAGGCGGAAGAAGCCCTCGCCGTCCTGCACAAACTCAAAAATCTCGGCGTACAACTCGCTATCGATGACTTCGGCACAGGCTACTCATCCCTGAGCTACCTGAAACGCTTGCCACTGGACATCCTGAAAATCGATCAGTCATTTGTGCGCAGCCTGCCCGATGATCCACACGACGTCGCCATCGTCCGCGCCATCATCGCCCTGGGCCGCAGCATGCAATTGACCGTCATCGCCGAAGGCGTAGAGAACAACGAACAACAGCAATTCCTCGCCAACGAAGGCTGCGAACAGATCCAGGGCTACATCGTCAGCCTCCCTCTCCCACCCGATGAATTCAGCTCGAAATTTCTTCGTACGACTCTTTCGGACTTTTCGGATAGCACAGCATCGAAACCGCCGTTATAATCCGCGGCCTACTGAGGGCCTATAGCTCAGTTGGTTAGAGCAGGGGACTCATAATCCCTTGGTCCACGGTTCGAGTCCGTGTGGGCCCACCAAATTAAAAAGCCGCGCTAATGCGCGGCTTTTTTTGTTTTGGGTTGAATACTTTCATGCGTTCGAAACGCTGGAAAGGTCCTGAATAGGGACATAGGTCCCTTTTAAGGGCCGATACATTTGACATGCCAGCCCTTCCCCTAAACGATGCGCTCTTCGCGAAAAAATCACCGGAAGTACCGGCTGCTCAATCCGAGGCTAAAAAGCAGCTGAAGATCACTCAAAGGATTTGAAAAAATGATTGAGATCGAAGAAGGTAGCGGCAACGTCTACGCTGACCTCGGCCAGGATGACGCCAAGGAGATGCTGGTCAAGGCTCAGCTAGCGTCGAAGATCGGCGGCATCATCAAAGCTCGCCATCTGACTCAGCTCGAAGCAGCTGAAATCCTGGGCATGCCTCAGCCCAAAGTGTCCGAAATGCTGCGCGGGAAATTCAGAGGAATCAGCGAGACCAAGATGATCGACTGCCTGTCTCGACTTGGGCGTGACGTTCAGATAGTCGTCAAGACAGCGCCTCGTTCGCGTCATGGTGTGGGACGTGTTGAAGTTGTGTTTGCTTGATCGGGCGTTAAGTTACGACGACACTGCCAAGCAAATGAAGGCAGCCCTGTGGGAGCGAATTCATTCGCGAAGGGGTCGGTGCATCCGATAAAGAACTATCGCCCGTGATGCCGCATTCGCGAATGAATTCGCTCCCACAGGTATACCGCGCTTGCAGTTTCGTAGCCTCAATCCACCACCACATGTGGCAAGAACCGGCTGCTGTCCTTGGTGATCAGGCTGTCGTCTTCCCGAATGCCAATCCCTGAAGCCACATCGCCCACGACCCATGAACCAATGAGTGTGTAGCTGTCGCCGAAGCGTGGCAGCGGGGCGAATTTTTGCAGGATGTAGGGCGCGTCGTTGTAGGGGCCGTCTTCGAAAATGACTTCGTCACCGGGGGTGCGGATTTCGATGTTTGCACCTTCGCGGGAGAAGTAGGGTTTGCGGACCCAGCCTTTAGGGACAGGCGCTCGCGGGTCTTTGTCGACGAAGGTCGGCAGCAGGTTCGGATGGCCTTCGTTGAATTTCCAGAGCAGCGGCAGAATGCCTTTGTTGGAGATGATGGACTTCCACGCAGGCTCGATGAATTGCGTGTCGCATTGCGGGACTGCCTGCCCATGAGGCTCGTGGAACACGTGTTCCCAGGCATGCAGTTTGAAAATACGCTCGATCCAGCGGCCTTCAAGGTCGACGAAGCGGCCTTGGGAGTTGAGGCCGATGTCTTCGATGTCGATGTGCCGGGTTTCGATGCCGACGTGTTCCGCCATCTTGCGCAGGAACTCAGTGGTGCCTCGGTCTTCTGCTGAACCTGACATGGCGGAGAAGTAGAACGGCCCGCCTTCTCTGATGGCTGCGAAAGCCCGGACCAGATCTTCTGCCAGCGAATTGAACTGCGAGGCATGTGCAGGCAAGACGCCTCGGGCGATTTGCTCTTCCAGCCAGATAAGCTGAAATGCGCCAGCTTCATAGGCAGAAGTTGGCGTGTCCATATTGCCTTCCAGCAGCTTAGCCGGATTCACGCCGTCATAACTGAAGTCGAAGCGCCCGTACAAATGTGGGTGCCCTTCCTTCCAGGACGTCCGGACCAGATCGAAGAACGCTGGCGGGATGGCCAGTTCAGTCAGCAACTCCTCGCTTTCCACCACCCGCTCGACGGCATCCATACACATGGCATGAAGCTCCTGAGTCGGAGCTTCAATGTCACGGGTGATCTGAGCCTCGGAGAACTGGTAGTAAGCGCGCTCATCCCAATAGCGCTCGCCGTCGATGGTGTGGAAATCGAATCCCTCACGCTCGGCGGTCTCGCGCCAGTCAGGCCGCTCTTCGATACTGATCTTTTTCATGGCTGGCGCTCCCGTTAGCCGCCGAAACCGCTGCTTTTGCCGCCCCAGCCACTGCGCGCCGTTGCCTGGCTGCCAAAGCCGCCACGGGAAACCGATGACGAGACTGACGAGTTACGGCCCAGTGTGCTCTTGGAGTAGGTACCGGTTGAGCTGGTGCGCGCCTGAGTGGAATTGCCGAAGGTCTTGCCGCGCTCGATCTGACGCGACAGCGTCGAGGACTGATAGCCGCCGCGCGAGTCGCGCTCCTGATAAACCGGTTGGGAATAGTAACGACCGCCGCCACCACTGAACCCGTTGATCATGTTGCTGACCAACATGCCCATCAGAAACCCGTTGACGCCGGAGCTGGCGAAGCCTGAGCCCCCCGACTGGTTCGCCTGAGCCTTGGCAGCCTCGACCTGATCCTTGGGCAGCTCACCGGAAATCTCCAGTTGAAAGCCACCCAGCTTGGGCGTGAATTTGCCGTCGGAATTCTGCTGGCAGTAATCAGGGACAAAATCCGCTTCACAGGCGGCCGCATTGTCGTACGTTGGGGCGATACGGCGGTGATCCGCCAAGGCCGTCATGTAGGCATCCGAGCACACATCGACGGGAACCTTCTGGTCCACGCAGGCTTGCACAGTCGGATACGTCTGCTGAGCCGTCACTTCCACAGTATCGGACTTGCTGCACGCACTGATTGCCAGCGGCAAGGTGCTGGCCAGGACCAGCTTCAAAGAACTACGTCTCATCGAATACTCCTTTCGATCACAGGCAATCAGGTCGACGGCGTCATGCAGGCCGAATTGAGGAAGCCGACACTGATCGAAACGCTGGCTGCGTAAATGGCAGCGGCCAGTTCGCCACGGGTGATGCGAGCCGAGAGGTCTTTGAGAACAAAATTGGTCGCGGTGAACGCCAACAATTGCACGACGGCTGCGATAAGCGCCCAGATCACCACGTCCAGCACACTGATGCTGTAAGTAATCACGTTACTGGCAGGCAGGGCGAAACCAATCAATGCACCGCCCAGCGCAATAGCTGCAGCGACATTGCCTTCACGAATCTGCACGAACTCCTTGTGCGGCGTCAGACGTGTGTAGGCCATCTGGAACAGAGCGAACAAGCCACCCGCCACAATGATGTAGATAATGAAGCTCAGCACGGATTGAAAGCTGAGGGACAAACTAAGCGCATCAAGCATTTTTTACTTCCTTTTAGAGGACGGTGAAATCAGTGGATTGCAGCGTGACGCCAACCGAGGTCGTGAGCGAGACCACGCCCTCTTCATCCTCTTCGACAGACAGCAGCAAAAACTCGCGTCGATCAATCAAGCCCGTGTCGCGGGCGTACAGCATACTCAAATGCTCGATACGGTAGCTGCCATCCGGGTTGGCAACATGTTCAGTCATCGGCGTCAGCTCAGTCTGTCCTTGTTCAGTACCCCACTGGCGCTCGTACTCCCAGCCGTCATGCTCATACACTGGCAAACCGATTTTCGATTCAGGGCCCACCAGACGCTTCAATTCAGACTCGCTGTTGATGGTCACGACACTGCTGTAGCCGAACAGGATAACGTCCTGAACGTCTTCAGCCGCAGGGCCATTCATCATGACCTGCATCCAGTAGTCTTCATCTTCGAAATAGAAGCGCACCAGCCGGATGGACTGTCCGAGGTCAACATGGCCCACAGACCACACCACCTCTTCGTTGGGTACGACCAGTTCCGAATGCCCATCAAGCAGCAGCTTGAGGGAGTCATCAAGATCCAGCATGCGCCCGGTTGCCAGGCCAAACGGCGCGAGCAACGCAGCGCCATTCAACGGCGCGGTCGCGGCGGATGGCTTTGGCGGTGCCAGGCCCAAAGCTCGTTTGATCCAACTCATAATGCGTTTCCTTTCATTGACGCCAGAGCGATGCTCAGCGCGAAATTGCTCAAACTGATGGTTTTTCCACCAGCCCTTTTGCGTGCATCAGCCAGGCCACGACAATACCTGCAAGCGCGCCCGCAATGTGTGATTCAAACGAGACGCCCGGCACCGGTATGAAGCCCAGGATCAGTCCGCTGTAACCCACTAACGTGATCAATGCGACGGCGAAGCTGACCAGACTGCGCTGAAACCACGCGCGCGCCAACAGATAAGCCCACAACCCAAAGATCAATCCGCTGGCCCCGACATGAATCGTCGGCCGACCCACCATCCAAACCAACAGGCCGCCTAACAGCGTTACCAGCAAAACCACACGAACATAACGCTGCAAGCCTTCAGTTGCCACCAACCAGCTCAGCACGATAAAGGGCAGCAGATTACTCAGCAAATGACGAACAGAGCCGTGCAGAAAAGGGGAAAAAATAATGCCTTGCAGCCCCGACCAGGTCCTGGGAACCAGACCATGATTCAGGAGGCTGTTTGCGGTCAGCGAGTTAATCACCTGAACTGCAATCATCACAGCGGCAAGGCCAAGAATAACCCGTAGCCCGTTTCCGACATTCATGTAGGCACCGTTCGAATCAGACGAAGGCTATCGAGAAAAGCAAACAGAAAAAAGGGGCAAACGGGTATCCGCCTGCCCCTCTTTCAACGATGTTACTGACCCGCGTTGCCGCCTTGGTTCTGCGCCTTGAGGCGAGCCAGCACGTCAGCAGCGCCACCGGTTTTCGCACCGATACCGGCGTCCTGCAGACGACGCTCAAGATCACCGCCATTGGCGGCGTCCGCGAGCTCTTCTGCGGCTTCCAGCTTGGCATCCTGCTCGTCCTGACGCTGCTTGATGCGCGCCAGCGAACCCACTGCAGTTTCCAGACGACCATTGGCACCGCCCGTGGCTGCCGCGGCGTTGATCTGCGCTTTCTGCACGCTGTCACGCGCCTTGGCCATGTCGGCTTGCTGACGCAGGCCTTTGATCTGGCTTTCGGCCTTGGTGACCTGAGCCGTCAACTTGGTGACCTGAATGCCGAACTGGTCAGCTGCGGCTTTTTCCTGATCGCGCAGTGCAGTCAGTTCGGAAACCTTTTCCGCACATTCCAGAGCCAGGCCTTCTTCGCCCTTGTTCATGGCGGCGATGGCTTTCTGTTCCCAGTTGGCGATGTTCTTGTCGTGTTCATCCACACGCTGTACGGACAGCTTGTGTTTGGCTTTGATCTGGATCAGTTGATTGCGAGCGGCGAGCATAGAGGCATCGGCGTCACGGATTTCCTGGTCCAGAATTCGGAGTGCCTGAGCGTCGACGATTGCCTCACCGACCTCGGAGGCGCCGCCACGCATAGCGGTAACCATTTTCTTCCAAAGGCTCATTGATTTGTCTCCCGATTACTGTGAGTCAACTGTTAAAAAATCTTCGTAGGCATCAGCGGCGCGGATCACGTTGTCTGCCAGGGTAAACACTTCCTGGACAATGACGGTCAGTGAAGAAGCCGCGCTCAGCGCGCCAAACATGCTGTAAACGGTCTCGCCGTTCGGCATGGTTTCGATACCGATGGACGACAGCGGGAAGATGTCCCGGCTGCGCAAAACGGTGTCGTTGAAAGCCGCGACGTCTTTTACCTGGGAGGCGTAAACCAGTACGCAATCCACAAGAATCTGATCGCCAGCAATTGCAATGATGATCGGCAGGCCGCCGAAGTTGTTCATCGTAACGCTCAAACTTGGCTCGGCCCCCTGAACCAGCGTCAACTCGACTTCATTACTCTTTACCACGTCCAGTTCAGCGAGCGCCGAGTGCAGCGTGTCGATGGTCCAGTTGGTATTTTCGCTCATGAATTCCTCCAGTTTGATGCGGTTACCCAAATAGGGCTGGCGTAACACTTTTTCGACGTTTCTCAAGACTTCAGCGTTTTCAGGAAGCACATACAGCTCTCTTTTAACGTACCCGGCCGCCGTCAGCCGTGCACGCATTTCACGCATGTAGTCGGTTGAAGTTTTTCGAGCCATCCAAGCGCCTTCCGGGATATCACATGTGATAGGTCAGCAAGCTACGCTCAAAAAAACTGATAAGCAATACCTCACATGTGATGAAACATTTCATTGCGACTGTGGCTTACTGGTGCCATCCCGCGTCTCTTCTGGGATCGATTCTCAAACCGCGCGGTCTTTTACGCATGACGAATTCCCGCTCTCTCCGTTTGCCTTTCTGGCTGCGTCGCGTTTTGCGACCTTTGCTGGATCCTTATCGCCGCTTCCGCCACGCACGCCTGATCCACGCAGCGCGAATCGCGGTCGGGTTGCTGGTGACGATTCTGTTGACCACAGGGCTCAACCTGCCTCACGGCGAGTGGGCATCGGTGACGATGCTGATCGTGATTGGCGGCTTGCAGCATCATGGCAATATCCGCAAAAAATCAGTCGAGCGAGCCTACGGAACGTTGATTGGCGCAGGGCTTGGATTGCTGGTCGTTGTGCAGCAAGGCTATCTGGAGATACCGCTGCTGACCTACGCCATGATGTCGGTGATGTGCGGATTCTTTGCGTATCACGCGATCGGTAAAGGCGGTTATACCGCCCTGCTGTCGGCTATTACCTTGTTCATCGTCGCAGGCCATGGCTACAACCCGATCAGCGATGGCTTGTGGCGCACGGTCGACATCCTGATCGGTATCGCACTGGCGCTGGCGTTCTCTTTCGCCCTGCCGCTTTATGCGGTCTTCTCCTGGCGCTACAACCTGGCCAGCGGCTTGCGTGACTGCGCCAAGGTCTATGGCCGAATCATCCACGGCCAGCCGGTAGCGGCTGATGAGCATTTGAAGTTAGTGGCTCGCCTGAACAGCACTATGCTGCAATTGCGCTCGCTGTTGCCGTCGGTGTCCAAGGAAGTGCGAATTTCCATGGTCGAACTGGATGCCATTCAAGGGCACTTCCGTATGTGCCTGAGCACGCTGGAAATCCTCGCCAATATACGGCCTGATGATCTTGATCAAGCGGCCGGCCCTGAGTGGCGCGCACGTCTGGACACGGAGTTTCGTCAAACCCGCCGCCAGTTGATCGCCATGGCGCGCGCTCTGCAGACAGGCGCTACCGAGCGCCTGCAGCGTACCTCCGAAACCAGTCTGCCAGACATGGGTTACCCGATACCGGTGCAACTGACCGGATATCACCTGTTGATGCTGCAACTGGCGAGCAACATCGACGGCCTGCAGCAAAGGCTGGCAAAGACATCCAGACGCTGGAAAATTTGAGCATGAAGCAGTTGCTTGAATGGCTGCTTCGTTTTTCGACCTGCCCTTTTGGCCCCCCAGTCAAATCTTCGTTATAGCGCTGTCACAAAGGGAAGATAGCTTCATCTGCAAAAACATCCTGATCGCGACCGAAAACGCTTTTAAAAGCGACACAACGGACAAGATTCTGGCTTCATCAGCCTCACAGATGACATATCTTTAAAACTGCTATAGCTTGCCCAAACGCACATTGCTATCAGCGACAAAACAAAGAGGAAGTCCACACTTCCCGAATTTCAAAGGGGCAAATTACCTGCCCCTTTTTCTATACCTTCTTTGCACATGTTTATGTGAAGGCTGCCGCCTAATCACTCTTTGAAGTACACGAAAATGATCGAACCCGAACGGATCGTCACTCTCTCCCGGGAAGTGGAAGCGTTAGCGAATCGAGGTGTCAGCGACATACAGATGATCACGCGGCAAACCCGATTATTGGCGATCAACGCGCTGATTGAAGCGGCGCATGCGGGTAAAGCCGGCCTGGGTTTCTCGGTGGTGGCAGAGGAGGTCAAAGACATTTCCGAACGGATTTCGAAAATCGCCAGTGGCCTGACCCAGGATTTGCAGGCATCAGTCAACGAACTGACTGACCTGGGCCGTGGCATGTGCTTCGACGTACGCGGTCAGCGGCTGGCAGATCTGTCGCTGAACATGATCGAGATCATCGACCGCAACCTTTATGAGCGCACGTGCGATGTGCGCTGGTGGGCAACCGACGCCTCGCTGGTCGATGCGTTAACCACAACCACGCCGCAAACCAGTGCTCACGCCAGCGGGCGGCTGGGGATCATTCTCGACAGCTACACCGTGTACCTGGACATCTGGGTTGCAGACACCAAAGGGCGCGTCATCGCTTCGGGTCGACCGGATACTTTTGGCAAGGTTATCGGTGCCAACGTAGCCGAGGCGCCATGGTTCAAGCAAGCCGTGCGGCATTCATCCGGCGATCAGTATTTCGCCGGCGAAGTGGCCGTGGAACCGTTGCTTAACGGCTCGCAAACCTGTGCGTTCAGTGCTGCTGTACGCAGCAAAGCCGGCAAGCAAACACCGGTGATTGGCGTGATCGGGATCTTCTTTGACTGGAAAAATCAGGCGGATTCGATCATCAACGGCGTGCGCTTGAGCGACGAAGAGCGCGCTCGCAGCCGGGTGATGCTTGTGGATGCCAATCACAAGGTCATTGCCAGCTCCGACGCCCAAAGCCACTTGGGCCAAAACGTTGACCTGAAGTTAAAAGCCGGACAAGCCAGCGGTTACAGCGCTCAGGCTAACAACGTCATTCAGGGTTACTCGATGACACCTGGATTCGAAACCTATCCAGGCATGGGCTGGCTGGGTGTGATCGAGCAGCAGCTGCCCGCGATAGAGGGGTAGCTCGGCGTAGATCAAGCTAAATAGTTTGAAATGCATTCCTGTAGGAGCTGCCGAAGGCTGCGATGGATTTATCCTGAAACACCGCATTCGCAGCCTTCGGCAGCTCCTACAGGGACCGTGTTGATGTGTGATTACACTCAATACCCCGCAGCAGCCCCATTACTGCGCGGATCAAACGCTCCCTCGAAAGAGCCATTCGGCAAACGAACCGCCGCTGCCGCATGCCCCATGGTTTCGGTAAAGGGCGCAAGTATCTCGACCTCATGACCGAGCGCTTTCAACTGCTCAATCACCTCGGGTGCGGCGCGTGACTCCAGCTTCAACGTATCGCTGCTGTCGCCCCAGGTTCTGCCCAGCAACCAGCGTGGCGCGGTGACAGCCTGTTGCAGTGGCTGGCCGAACACCGCGTATCGGCTGAACACCGCAGCCTGTGTCTGTGGCTGACCATCTCCGCCCATGGTTCCATAGACCAGCGTACGGCCGTCACTCAACCGCGCCGCCGCAGGGTTCAATGTGTGGAACGGCTTCTTGCCGGGTTTCAGCGCCAGCAGGTGATCAGGGTCGAGGCTGAATGAAGCGCCCCGATTCTGCCAGTTCAGGCCGCTTTCCGGCAGCACCACGCCACTGCCAAACTCGTGATAGATACTCTGGATAAACGACACCGCCAAACCACTGCTGTCGATGATGCCCATCCAGATCGTATCGCCCGGTCCCTTACCTTCCCCCCAGAGTGCCGCGTGATGTGGATCGATGCGTTCAGCCAAAGCATGCAAGTAGTCAGCTTCAAGACAGGCCTGTGGCTCGATGGTCATGTGCTCGGGATCGGTGATGTGCTCATCGCGCACTGCAAAGGCCAGTTTGGTGGCCTCCACAAGGGTGTGGATATGCTCGGCGCTTTCAGCCGTGCACTGGCTCAGGCCAGCGTGGTCTGCGATGCCAAGGATCAATTGCGACACCAGCCCCTGACTCGGCGGCGGCATGTTGAACACGGTGCCAGCGCTGTGCTGGAGCGCCAAGGCCCGGACACGTTTGGCGCGATAACCGGCCAGGTCGCTACGAGTGACCGGCGCGCCTACCCGCTCCAGATCCATGGCGATGGAGTCCGCCAGCGAGCCGCGGTAGAAACTGTCCAGCCCCTCTTCTGCCAGGGTTCGCAAAGTAGTCGCGAGACGCGTTTGCTTGAACAGACTGCCTGCCAAAGGCGCTTGGCCGTCGTGCAAAAAGGTTTCGGCGAAGCCTGGAATATCCTGTAATTCAGCCTTCTTGCTTGCCGTTGCCATGTGCTGGGACGGCGTCACCGGGATGCCGGATTCCGCATAAAAGATTGCATCGGCCAGCAGTCGAGGCAGCGGCAGACGACCGCCCCTTTCGGTGCTGACCTGCAACGCTTCTTGCCAACCGCCGACAGTACCGGCAACCGTCAGCGCAGCATCAGGGCCTCGAACCGGAATACGCGTCATGCCCGCGTAATGCTCCATGGTCGCGAGGCTCCCGGCAGGGCCGCTGGCATCAATGGCAACCGGATCTCCTTCGGGCGGCACAATCAACCAGAAGCCATCGCCGCCCAGGCTGTTCATGTGTGGATACACCACCGCAATCGTCGCGGCAGCAGCGACCATCGCTTCAATTGCGTTGCCACCCTCACGCAAAACAGCCAGTGCCGATTGCGCAGCCAGGCTATGAGGCGCGACGGCGATGCCACGGGCAGCGAGCGTTGTATTAAGCATTCAGACTCCTTGGTTGACGGGCTGCGGGGCGTTCTTCGCCAGCCAGTTGATGCGCATGCGTTTGAGTACGAAAAAAGCCAGCGCAGCGGTAATGATGTCGAAGCTGATCGCAACGGCAAACACCGGTACCCAGCTGTCGGTGTATTGGTGCAGCAAGGCCGCCACCGGACCACCGAAGATTGAGCCGATGCCTTGGGCCATGTACAGAAAGCCGTAGTTGGTCGTCGCGTTTTTGCTGCCGAAGGTGTCCGTCAGCGTCGACGGGAACAGCGAGAAAATCTCACCCCAGCCGAGAAATACCACGCCTGACAGCAACACGAAAAGGACCGGGTTATCGATGGTCAGAAACCACAACGTCATCGCGACGCCTTCAAAGAAGAAAGCGAAGGCCATGGTATTTTCCCGGCCCCAATGATCAGAGATCCAGCCAAACAAAGGCCGCGTCAGCCCGTTGCAAATACGGTCGATGGTCAACGCCAGTGGCAGAGCCGCCATGCCCATGACCATCACATTGGTCATGCCGAAGTCCTTGGCGAAACTGGCCATCTGCGAAGTGACCATCAGGCCCGACGTGGACATCATGGTGAACATCGCAAACATCAGCCAGAAGACCGGTGTTTTCAGCATTTGTCGCGGCGCCACATCCGCAACCACTCGGCCTACGATTGGCACCGGCTGCTCGGCGAGTTGCGCGGGCGGTTGCCGCAAGAACTGCGAAGCGACAAACCCGACGATGCCGAGGATCAGGCCGAAGGTCATCAGCGTCGACTCCATGCCGACATCCTTGAGGCTGTTGCTGATCGGGAAGGTCGTGAGCATCGCGCCCATGCCATAACCTGCAGCAACAGCGCCCGCCGCCAGACCACGGCGATCCGGGAACCAACGAACCATCAAGCCGACGATCCCGACATACACGATGCCGGTCCCCAGACCACCCAGCAGGCCATAACTCAGGTACAGCGAAGTCAGTGAGGTTGCCTGGCTGGCGAGAATCCAACTCAACCCGGACAGTACACATCCCGTGGCAATCAACTTTCGCAGGCCAAAACGATCAATCAACCAGCCTTGGGCGGGTGAAAAGAAGGTCTGCAGGATAATTAATAGCGAGAACGTTATCTGCACCTGAGCCAGAGAAACACCCAGTTTCTGCGTCAACGGACCGGTAAATAAAGTCCATACATATTGCGGACTGGAGATGGCCATCATACAAACCATGCCAATAACCAATTGATACCAGCGCGAACTGAAAGCCCCGACGACTGGCTGCTCTAGCGTAAGCGTCTTGCTGACCATAACGAATCTCACTGTCCAAGTGGGTATACGTCTGTTCAGCAAGCGGCATGCCAATAATATTTAAGCAGTAACAGTAAAAATCTAGAACTTCACAAGTCCAGTCTGAGCTAATACAAAACCATTGCCCGCACTTATAACTTCCGAAGCAAAAGTCGAAATACAAGCATTAATGGTTTACGGATTACATTTACACACTACTTATTAACGGCCTTTACCTTACGCCTAACTTTCAGGCTCATCTAACGCTGGCAAGACACAAGGCATCGCTTAACGGACACATCGCCTTTTTTGTTCACTTGGTAGCTCACATTGTGCGCACCAGAATGATTCTGCCTGCTTCGTTTTAGCCCGCACGCCCCCCATCCGCGGCCGCCACAGGTAATATGCCCGCAGCCTTGAAGGAGAGACTCTTTGTCCACCACTCGCCAACCCGTCCTTGATGAAGTCGACCGCCAATTGATCGCAGCCCTGCAGATTAATGCTCGCGAAAGCGTTGCCATGCTTGCCCGGCAACTGGGTATCGCCCGGACCACCGTGACGTCCCGGCTGGCACGGCTTGAAAGCGCCAAGGTGATCACCGGCTATGGCGTGCGCCTCAGTCAACGAGTAGTTGATGGTGGGTTGCAGGCCTATGTCGGGATCACCGTGCAACCGCGCTCGGGCAAGGAAGTGCTACGCCGCTTGAGCAGCCTGACTCAGGTCCAGCAGCTGTGTGCTGTGAGTGGTGAGTTTGATTACGTAGCCTGGCTGCGCACTGATTCGCCGGAGCAACTGGACCAGCTACTGGATTTGATCGGCGGCGTTGATGGCGTCGAAAAAACCACGACCTCGATCATTCTCAGCAGCAAGATTGATCGCGGGCAGCCGGTTTAGAGCAACGCCCTCCTGTAGGAGCTGCCGAAGGCTGCGATGCATTTATCCTGACACACCGCCATCGCAGCCTTCGGCAGCTCCTACAGAAATGCATTTCAATCCAAAACGGTTTGGGTAGATAAAGGGAAATTGTCTAACTGACCACTAGCATCGTCATATCGCACAAAATCACTCCATAACGACGACACTTTGCGTCTTATTTACGTCCCTGCGCTTGTCTAAACTGTCGCTTTCGCGTGTCAGCCAGGTCAGTCATGAAAAACAATCGCCACCCCGCAGACGGTAAGAAGCCGATCACTATTTTCGGCCCGGACTTTCCCTTCGCCTTCGATGACTGGATCGAGCACCCCGCCGGGCTGGGCAGTATTCCTGCCGAGAATCACGGTCAGGAAGTGGCGATCGTTGGCGCGGGCATCGCGGGTCTGGTGGCGGCCTATGAACTGATGAAGCTGGGTCTGAAGCCTGTCGTCTACGAAGCATCCAAGATGGGGGGCCGTCTGCGATCCCAGGCTTTCGAAGGCACTGAAGGCATCATCGCGGAGTTGGGCGGTATGCGTTTTCCGGTGTCTTCCACGGCGTTCTATCACTACGTCGACAAGCTTGGCCTGGAATCGAAGCCTTTCCCAAACCCGCTGACGGCCGCCTCGGGCAGTACCGTTATCGATCTGGAAGGCGTCACCTATTACGCGCAGAAACTCTCGGATCTCCCCGCGATGTTCCAGGAAGTCGCCGACGCCTGGGCTGATGCGCTGGAAGAAGGTTCGGGTTTCAAGGATATCCAGCAAGCCATCCGCGACCGTGATGTGCCGCGCCTCAAAGAACTGTGGAACACCTTGGTGCCATTGTGGGATGACCGTACGTTCTATGACTTCGTCGCCACCTCCAAAGCGTTCGCCAAACTGTCGTTCTACCACCGTGAAGTCTTCGGGCAGGTCGGCTTCGGCACCGGCGGCTGGGACTCGGACTTCCCCAACTCGATGCTGGAAATCTTCCGCGTGGTCATGACCAACTGCGACGATCACCAGCACCTGATCGTGGGTGGCGTAGAGCAAGTGCCGCTGGGCATCTGGCGCCATGTACCGGAGCGCTGCGCCCACTGGCCGGAAGGCACCAGCCTTGCTTCGCTGCATCACGGCGCGCCACGTACCGGTGTAAAGCGGATTGCCCGCGCCGAAGACGGTCTGCTGGCCGTCACTGATAACTGGGGTGACACCCGCCACTACGCGGCGGTACTGACCACCTGCCAGAGTTGGTTGCTGACCACCCAGATCGAATGCGAAGAATCACTGTTCTCGCAAAAAATGTGGATGGCGCTGGACCGTACCCGTTACATGCAATCGTCAAAAACATTCGTGATGGTCGATCGTCCCTTCTGGAAGGACAAAGATCCGGAAACCGGCCGCGACCTGATGAGCATGACCCTCACCGACCGTCTGACCCGCGGCACTTACCTGTTCGATAACGGTGACGACAAGCCAGGCGTGATCTGCCTGTCTTACTCGTGGATGAGTGATGCGCTGAAGATGCTACCGCAGCCCATCGAAAAACGGGTCAAACTGGCGCTCGATGCGCTGAAGAAGATCTACCCTAAAGTCGACATCGCCGCGCGGATCATCGGAGACCCGATTACCGTTTCCTGGGAATCGGACCCGCACTTCCTTGGCGCTTTCAAAGGTGCATTGCCAGGGCATTACCGCTACAACCAGCGGATGTACGCGCACTTCATGCAGCAGGACATGCCTGTCGAACAGCGCGGCATGTTTATCGCGGGAGACGACGTATCCTGGACTCCCGCCTGGGTGGAAGGCGCAGTGCAGACCTCACTGAATGCGGTATGGGGCATCATGACCCATTTCGGCGGCAAGACCCACGCCGACAACCCAGGTCCCGGTGATGTGTTCCACGAGATTGGTCCCATCGCCCTGACCGATTGAACAAAAGGCTGAACCATGCACATCGCCCTGTACCAATGCCCGCCGCTGCCGCTGGATATCGGCGGCAATCTGCAACGTCTGGATGATCAGGCGCGAGAGGCGGCAGCACTCGGTGCAAAGCTGCTGGTTTGCCCTGAAATGTTTCTCACCGGCTACAACATCGGTGCCGACGCGGCGCGTACCTTGGCGCAACCCAGTGATGGCTTCGCTGCGGGTGATATCGCGGCGATTGCCAAGGGTTACGATATTGCGATCCTTTATGGATATCCGGAGCTGGGCGCTGACGACCTGATTTACAACTCTGTGCAGTTGATCGACGGCCACGGCAAGACCCTTTGCAACTATCGCAAGACGCACCTGTACGGCGAGCTGGACAAGGCGATGTTCAGCCCCGGCGAGGACCGTTTTCCGATTGTGGAGTTGAACGGTTGGCGGCTGGGCTTTCTGATCTGCTACGACGTTGAGTTCCCGGAGAACACCCGACGTCTGGCGCTGGAAGGTGCCGAGTTGATTCTGGTGCCAACGGCTAATATGGCCCCTTATGATTTTGTCGCCGAGGTGACCGTTCGTGCCCGGGCCTACGAGAATCAGTGCTACGTGGTTTACGCCAATTATTGCGGCAGCGAGGGCGACATTCATTACTGCGGTCTGAGTAGCCTCTGCGCCCCGGACGGCAGCCGCCTGGCCGTGGCTCAACAGGGCGAGGTACTGATCTCGGGCACCCTGGATCGACAGTTGATGGAGCAGTCGCGGTCGATCAATACCTACTTCAATGATCGACGGCCGGGGTTGTATGTAGGGCTGAGCAAGGATTAACGGCAGGCCTTATCGAACATACAAACTACCGAATTGAAACGCACTCTCTGTAGGAGCTGCCGAAGGCTGCGAAGGATTCATCCTGAAGCGCCTCCATCGCAGCCTTCGGCAGCTCCTACAGATCTGGTGTTTTCTGCAAGACCGCGCGGTGCCATGAATAACCAATTCCGCTAGCATGACCCGATCACGTCTCCCGGAACGCCCATGCCTGCCTCGCCCACCACCGAACACCTGACCCTCGCCAACGGCCTGAACGTCGTGCTGTGCCATGCGCCACGGCTCAAGCGCTGCGCCGCTTCGTTGCGAGTGGCCGCGGGGAGTCATGATGTGTCCGCTGCATGGCCGGGGCTTGCGCATTTTCTGGAGCACCTGTTTTTCCTCGGCACCGAACGGTTTGCCGGGGATGAAAAGCTGATGGCCTTCGTCCAGCGTAATGGCGGGCAGATCAACGCGAGTACCCGTGAGCGAACCACTGATTTCTTTTTCGAGCTGCCGTTGACGGCGTTCGCGCAAGGGCTGGAGCGTCTCAGCGACATGCTCGCTCGTCCGCGCATGACCATGGCCGATCAACTGCGCGAGCGGGAAGTCCTGCATGCCGAGTTCATCGCCTGGTCTCGCGACGTCAAGGCACGCCAGCACATGCAGATGCTGGAAAGTATTTCAGCTCGCCATCCACTGCGCGCCTTTCATGCAGGCAATCGCTATAGCTTGCCGGTGCCGCGTCCGGCGTTTCAGCAGGCGTTGCAGGATTTTTATCAGCGGTTTTATCAGGCTGGGCAAATGACCTTGTGCCTGGCGGGGCCTCAGTCGCTGGAGGAGCTAAAACAGCTGGCGACGAATTATGGCGCAGGGCTGGCCAGTGGCGTAAGGGTCGCGCAAGCCACCCCTCCGAAGCTGGTTGATGATGGGGATCGGATACTTGTGAGGGCCGATCAACAACTGCTTCTGGCCTGTGAGGATTTGCCTGACGGAGCGGATGAGGCTGCCGCGTTTCTGTGTCATTGCCTGAATGGCAGTCGAGCGCAGGGCGTGGTTGAAGCATTGAAGGCGGAAGTGGTTTATCAGTTTGCTGGTCAGATTTTGATCAAGGTCGATGTTAGCGGCGTCAAAGAAATCGCTATCGCGGGCAAGCGCGCTCCTACGGATGGAACGCGTTTTCCTGTAGGAGCGCGCTTGCCCGCGATGGCGTCGGCACTGACACAAAACCTCAAAACCCATTGGCCATCCCTGCGCGACGACTACAACCGCCTTCAGCAACGACAACTGGATGTCAGCTCCGCTCTGGAACTGGCCCACCACCACGCCCGCAACCTGCCCCAAGGCTTATCTGAGCAAGGCGGCACAGCGCTGATCGCTTTGCTGGAACAGATTCAACCGAACACACAACCTTCAGAAATCCACTGGCAACTCCCGAAACCAAACCCTTTCCTGAACGTCCCGAGTAACGGCCACGAAGGCGCACTCTATCTGCGCTGGCGCCTGCCATCCCCGCAACCCACGCTGTGGCGGATGTTTGAGCAGAGCTTGAAGCCCTTGGCGCGGGATGCGAAGCAAGCAGGCGTCAACCTTGAGTTCAGTGCGTACGGCCATTACTGGCAACTCAAACTCAGCGGCCTCGACGCCCCGATGCCTGAAATCCTCAAGCATGCGTTACAACAACTGAGCGCCCCCGACGATGCAAGCCTGGGCCAACCCGGCGATGAACCTGCCCTGATTCCAATCCGGCAGTTGCTCAAAGCACTGCCCGATTGCTATCTGAACGCAGCACCCGCCAGTGAAACCGCCGAAGTTCAAGCCTTCTGGCCAGCCACGCAGTGGATCAGCTTCACGTCAGGTTTTGCAAAGGAAACGATCCCTACGCTGAACAGCGTCTTACGCAGTACGCCGGGCCAGCGGGACAAGCAAACACTCCAAGCGCCAGCGCTGGCAGCCGGTAAGCACTGGCAGTCCGCCGCACCACAATCCTCGGAGAGCGCCGTGCTGCTGTTCTGCCCCACACCCTCCTCCTCCATCGCCGACGAAGCTGCATGGCGATTACTGGCTCATCTGGCACAAAGCCCGTTCTACCAACGGCTGAGAGTCGAGCTGCAACTGGGTTACGCAGTGTTCAGCGGTTTGCGGCAGATTGCCGGACGAACGGGAATACTCTTCGGTGTCCAGTCGCCTAACGCCTCGGCGCCACAACTGGTAGAGCACATAGAACAGTTTCTGAACGATCTGCCTGACTGGATCAACGACGCTGAGCTGACAGCCCAGACTGAAGCCTTGGTCGCGCAATTGGATCTTGATGCCATGGAAACCGCCCAAGCAGCCGAACTGCGCTGGCAGGTGTATCTGGCGGGCCGCGACGAACGGTTCGTGTCCGCGCTACATGAAACATTACGAAACCTCGACCGGCAGACTGTGTTGCAAGCCGCTGCTAGCCTTCGACAGGCCACGGGCGGCTGGCTTTACCTGACCAATAGTCAGCAAACCCCATGGCGCGGGGCCTGATCGTTACCAAAGCTGCAAAAGCTTTGTTCACGAATCCGACAGCCAGAATTTGTTAAATTAAGTAACATAGCTTCCTAATCACCGAACGTATGCCTTTGCAGGTGTACTAACGATTTACCACCCACCGCTGCAATCACCCAGAAGGAGTCTTTTATGTGGACTAAACCTGCTTACACTGATCTGCGTATCGGTTTCGAAGTCACGATGTACTTCGCAAGCCGTTGATGACAACGCGGTGCAAAGCCTCGGTTCGCCGGGGCTTTTTTTATTGGTAAGTTCTTTTTTCTTTTAGATCATCTTTTCATGCCTCGCCCCAGGGAGCTGACATGCACATCCAGATTCTAGGCTCCGCTGCTGGCGGCGGCTTTCCACAGTGGAACTGCAATTGCGCGAACTGCGCCGGTTTTCGCGACGGCAGCCTGCGGGCCCATGCCCGGACCCAATCGTCCATCGCGCTCTCCGACGATGGCATCAACTGGGTGCTGTGCAACGCCTCTCCGGACATTCGCGCACAGCTGGCCGGTTTCGGCCCTATGCAACCAGGCCGCGCCCTGCGCGACACAGGGATCAGCGCAATCATTCTGATGGACAGCCAGATCGACCACACCACCGGTCTGCTCAGTTTGCGCGAAGGTTGCCCGCATCAGGTCTGGTGTACCGACATGGTTCACGAAGACCTGAGCACCGGCTTCCCGTTGTTCAACATGCTCAAGCACTGGAACGGCGGCCTGGTCTGGAACCGGATCGAGCTTGAAGGTAGCTTTGTGATTCCGGCCTGCCCGAACCTGCGCTTCACGCCATTCCCGCTGCGCAGCGCGGCCCCGCCTTATTCGCCGCATCGCTTCGATCCGCACCCGGGCGACAACATTGGCCTGATGGTCGAAGACCTGAAGACCGGCGGCAAGCTGTTCTACGCGCCGGGGCTGGGCAAGGTCGATGATGCGCTGATGGAAAAAATGGTCGCCGCCGATTGCCTGCTGGTGGACGGCACGATGTGGGACGACGATGAGATGCAGCGTCGTGGGGTTGGTACACGGACCGGAGCAGAAATGGGTCACCTGGCACAAAACGGCCCTGGCGGCATGCTCGAAGTGCTGGAACGCCTGCCGAAACAGCGCAAGGTGCTTATCCACATCAACAACACCAACCCGATCCTCGACGAAGACTCGCCCGAACGCGCTGAGCTTGCTCGCCGTAATGTCGAAGTGGCGTTTGATGGGATGAGTATTGAGTTGTAAGCAGTGATGACGGCCGACCTGTGGGAGATTCTATGTTGGCCTGCAAACACGACTACCGTGGGAGCGAATTCATTCGCGAAGGGGCCGGTACAGACCATACATATTCAGCGTCTGGCAATCAGTCTTCCCGAATGAATTCGGTCCCACAGGTGCTTGCCCGCGAAGACCGCGCCGGACAACAAGGAAATGACTGACATGAGCGAAGCAACGCCGCTGTCCCCCGCTGAATTCGAACAGGCTTTGCGTGCCAAAGGCGCGTATTACCACATTCATCACCCGTACCACGTGGCGATGTACGAAGGCCGTGCGACCCGCGAACAGATTCAGGGCTGGGTCGCCAACCGGTTCTACTATCAAGTGAACATCCCGCTCAAGGACGCGGCCATTCTGGCCAATTGCCCGGATCGTGAAATTCGTCGTGAGTGGATTCAGCGCCTGCTGGATCACGACGGTGCACCCGGCGAAGACGGCGGTATTGAAGCCTGGCTGCGTTTGGGCCAAGCCGTTGGTCTGGATCCGGATCAACTGCGCTCACAGGAACTGGTTCTGCCAGGCGTGCGCTTCGCCGTGGACGCCTACGTCAACTTTGCCCGCCGCGCCAACTGGCAGGAAGCGGCCAGCAGCTCGCTGACAGAGCTGTTCGCCCCGCAGATCCACCAGTCGCGTCTGGACAGCTGGCCACAGCATTACCCGTGGATCGATCCAGCAGGCTACGAGTATTTCCGGACCCGACTGGGTCAGGCACGTCGAGATGTAGAGCACGGCCTGACGATCACCCTGCAGCACTATACGACTTATGAAGGCCAGCAGCGCATGCTGGAAATCCTGCAGTTCAAACTCGACATTTTGTGGAGCATGCTGGACGCCATGAGCATGGCTTACGAGCTGAACCGCCCGCCTTATCACAGCGTGACCGACCAACGGGTCTGGCATAAGGGGATTGCCCTATGAGCTTTGATCGACAACAAGTCCCGAGCTGGCGCCGGGGCTACCGCTACCAGTTTGAACCGGCGCAGAACGGCCACGTGCTGCTCTACCCGGAAGGCATGATCAAACTCAATGAAAGCGCCAGCGCGATTGGTGGCCTGATCGATGGCCAGCGCAGCGTGGCGGCGATCATTGAAGCCTTGAACGAGCAGTTCCCGGGCTTTCCCGAGCTCGGCAGCGATGTCGAGCAATTCATGGAGGTCGCCCGTGGCGAACACTGGATCGAACTTGCCTGAGTCGCCCCCGGTCGAGTCAGCCATCAAGATTCCGCCCAAGCCCGCAGTCGGTTTGCCGCTTTGGCTGTTGGCCGAGCTGACATATCGCTGCCCGCTGCAATGTCCGTATTGCTCGAACCCGTTGGACTTTGCCAAACAGGGCCAGGAGTTGACCACCGAACAGTGGTTCAAGGTCATGGCTGAAGCGCGGGAGATGGGCGCGGCGCAGATTGGTTTCTCCGGCGGCGAACCGCTGGTGCGTCAGGACCTCGCGGAGCTGGTCCGAGAGGCCCGTCGTCTGGGTTATTACACCAACCTGATTACGTCAGGCATCGGTCTCACCGAGCAAAAAATCATCGATTTCAAGGAAGCTGGGCTCGATCACATTCAGATCAGTTTCCAGGCCAGTGACGAGCAAGTGAACAACATGCTCGCAGGCTCGAAAAAAGCCTTCGCGCAGAAGCTGGAGATGGCCCGTGCGGTCAAGAAGCACGGCTATCCGATGGTGCTTAACTTCGTGACTCACCGGCACAACATCGACAAGATCGATAAAATCATCGAGTTGTGTATCGCCCTCGAAGCAGATTTCGTCGAGCTGGCGACGTGTCAGTTCTACGGCTGGGCGCACCTGAACCGCCAAGGCTTGCTGCCCACCAAGGATCAGCTGGTTCGCGCCGAGCGGGTCACTAATGAATACCGCGACAAGCTGGCTGCCGAAAATCATCCGTGCAAGTTGATCTTCGTCACCCCGGATTACTACGAAGAACGCCCGAAAGCCTGCATGAACGGATGGGGCAATATCTTCCTCACCGTGACTCCGGATGGCACCGCCCTACCCTGTCACGGGGCACGGCAAATGCCGGTGCAGTTCCCCAACGTTCGCGACCATACGATGCAACACATCTGGTACGACTCATTCGGTTTCAACCGCTTCCGTGGTTACGACTGGATGCCCGAGCCGTGCCGCTCATGCGACGAAAAAGAGAAGGATTTCGGCGGCTGTCGCTGCCAGGCATTCATGCTCACCGGTGATGCTGCCAATGCCGATCCGGTGTGCAGTAAATCACCTCATCACGGGATGATTGTGCAGGCTCGAAAAGAAGCCGAATATGCGACTCAAACCATTGAGCAGTTGGCCTTTCGCAATGACAGAAACTCGCGCCTCATCGCCAAATCCTGAAACGTTTACTGCAGCCCAGGCGGTCGCCGCCGGCGTTGATTTCGCCGAGTTGGCTGTCAGCCCGTTGGGGCTGTTCTGGAATGAATACCGGCCTGAGGATGGCGCGTGCCGTATCTGGCGCTGGTTTGAAGGCAACACGACCTGCCTGACCCCCGATGGCTTCAGCGTGCGCAGCCGGGTCTATGAGTACGGCGGCGGTTCTTTCTGCCTGACCGACGATGGCCTGGTGTTCGTCAACGAAAGCGATCAGCAGCTCTATCGCCAGCCACTGGTGTTTGATGAGTTCGAGGGTGAAGGTCTGCCCGAAGCCATCACCACCGGCAAAAAACGCTACGGCGATCTGGTATTTGCCAACGGGCAGATTCTGGCCGTTGAAGAAGATAAAGAATTCCATCAATTGGTCAGCATTGACGTCGCCAATGGCAAGCGTCTGGTACTGGCGCGCGGGGCGGATTTCTATGCGTCTCCGACCCTCAGCCCTGACGGTCAGCGCCTGGCCTGGATTGAATGGCAGAAGCCGCACCAGCCGTGGACAAGCACACTGTTGATGAGCAGCAAACGTCAGGCTGCCGGCGGTTGGTCCGAGCCGCGCTGCCTGGCAGGCGATCGCGATGAAGAGTCCATTCAGCAAGCGCGTTTCGACGCCACGGGGCGTTTGTATTGCCTGAGCGACCAGGGCGGTTTCTGGCAGCCTTGCGTAGAAGGTTCATTCGGCCTGACCCATCTCAAGGCATCCGATGCCGATCATGCGCCAGCGCCTTGGCAATTGGGCGGGCGCAGTTGGTTGCCCCTGCCTCATGGTGCCTACCTCGGCACCTGGTCGGAAAACGGGACAGGCGTGTTGGGGATGCGTGACTCCCACGGCACGCTGCAAGACTTCAGTGGCGAGTACAGCCGCTTCCGCAGCCTGGCGCTCGACGATCAATACGTTTATTGCGTCGCGGCTTCAGCTACCTGCCCTTCGGCGGTGCTCGCGATCAGTCGCAAAGATCATAGCGTTCAGGTCTTGGCCGGAGGCGTCGCGCCCCTGCCGCCTGAGCAAATCAGCCGTCCAGAAACCCTGCGCTACAAAAGCGGCGATGGCGAAGCGCACGGTTATTTCTATCCGGCCATGAACGCCGTCGGCACGCCACCGCTGGTGGTATTCGTCCACGGGGGGCCAACCTCGGCCTGCTACCCGGTGCTAGACCCGAAAATCCAGTACTGGACCCAACGCGGCTTTGCCGTGGCCGACCTCAACTATCGCGGCAGCACCGGTTACGGCCGGGAGTATCGCCAGAGCCTGCACCTGAACTGGGGCGTGGCCGATGTGGAGGACGCCTGTGCAGTCGTTGCGCACCTGGCGGGACGCGGGCTGATCAATCCGGATCAGGCGTTTATTCGTGGCGGCAGTGCCGGGGGCTATACAACCCTGTGCGCACTGGCCTTCAAGAAAGTCTTCCGCGCCGGTGCAAGCTTGTACGGCGTCAGCGACCCACTGGCACTGGCCAAAGCCACGCATAAATTCGAGAGCGATTATCTGGATTGGCTGATCGGTGACCCTGAAGAGGACATCGACCGCTATCACGCCCGCACGCCACTGCTCCACGCCGCCGAGATCCAGGTGCCGGTGATTTTCTTCCAGGGCGAGCTCGACGCAGTGGTCGTCCCCGAACAGACCCGCGCTATGCTGATGGCCCTTAAATCCCGAGGCGTTGTGGCTGAAGGGCATTTTTACGCCGACGAACACCACGGCTTCCGCAAGGCGGTCAACCAGGCAGATGCGTTGACGAAGGAGTGGGCGTTTTATCGAAAGGTGATTGATGGGTGATCATTACACTTGGCTTGTCAGGCAACGCGACTAATTGAATTGGAACGCAGTCCTGTGGGAGCGGTGCTTGCCCGCGATAAGGCTGGACGCGATTGACCTTGTATCTGCGTCGCTCCTATCGTCGGAATGCCGCCCAGACCAAGCACCGCTCCCACAGGGTTAAGTGTTTGCTGCGCGAATATCTGTGCCTCAAACCGAAGGCTGTGTAGCCTGCATCGACGGTCTCTGACTGACCTCGAAATACCAGTTGGCCAGACGCGGGTAGCGGTTGCGCCAGGCCAGGTCTGGCTGGCGGAAGTCGAGGTAGCCCAACGCTGCAGCGACGCTAATCGAAGCCACATCAAACGCCGAGCTGAGCTCGGTAATCGCTTCCTGCTCGAAGTAAGCCAGGCTGCGCTCGACCTTTTCCTGCTGATTATCGAGCCAGGTGTCCCAGTGCTTTTCCGCCGGACGTAGCGCTTGCTCGTATCGAATCAGCAACGCCGCATCCAGCAAAGCGTCGGCCAGAGAAGCCAGGGTCAAACGTCTCCAGCGCGCCGAGCCCTCGCGCGGAATCAGCGCAATGCCCACATGCTGATGATCGAGATAATCGAGAATGACCCGGCTGTCATGAATGACGTTGCCATCCGCCAACCGTAGCGCGGGAAGCTTGCCAGCGGGGTTATCGTTGTTCAGTTCTTCAACCGGGGCGACAGGCGAAAGCGTGGTGGGTTGAAGTGTCACCCGGTCCAGCTGTCCCGTTTCATGCAGTACCAGCATCACCTTGCGGGCAAACGGTGAAGCCGCGTTGTAGTACAACGTCATGGTCGGCGCAGACATGGAGGTTCCTCGAATAAGACAGTCCCTCAGACTAGCCAGCGCCACGGTGGTCCGCAATATCTGCTTTCAGGACTTGCGAGCCAGCAAGCCTCTGATGCTGAACACTGCTGCGACGCCCATGCCCAGCCAGGCCAGTGCATCCCACCAGCCATCACCCAGCAGCGCAGCGAAAAGCCCCAGCCCGGTCAGCAAGGCAATCACTCCCGGCGCGGCAAAGGTCTTCCAGAATGTGGAACGCTTCATTGCAGCGTCTCTTGTGGCGACACATGGATTGGACGTGCAACCTTTCTGCGCACCCACCACAAATACAGCCCGCTGCTCAGGACAATAATCGTCAGCACATCAAGCGTCGCCCACAGCACTTTCATTGGCATGCCGCCGTAATCCCCAAAGTGCAGTGGCTGAGACATGCCCAGCGCATCCATGTACCAGGGCCGTTCGACCACCGCCGTGACATCCAGGGTTTGCGCATCAATCAGCACTGGTGTCATGAGGTGCGCCGTTAAATGCGTATTACCTTTCATGAACACCCCGTAATGGTGCTCGCTGGAGAAACGCGTTCCGGGGAAAGCAACGAAGTCGATCTGCATGCCCGGCGCGGCGGATTCGGCGATCTCCACCAGACGCGTTGCGGGGGCAAGTTGAGTCAGCGGCGGCGTACCCCGATAAGGTTCGATCATCGCGGCTAGCGTGTCGTTGCGCCACGACGCGATCAACAGGTCGGCGCAGGCGCTGATCACTCCGGTCACCCCTACCACCAATGCCCAGGTCAGGGTGACGACGCCAATCAGGTTGTGCAGATCAAGCCAGCGCATGCGCGTTGATTTGTCGGCGCGCACGGTGGCGAATTTGAGTTTGCGCATGAACGGCGCGTACAGCACCGTCCCGGAAATAACCGCCAGCACGAACATAAGGCCCATGAATGCCAGCAGCAACTTCCCCGGCAGCCCTGCATACATATCCACATGCAGGCGCAACATGACCATCATGAAACCGCCGTTGGCAGACGGCGTTTCCAAGGCTTCCCCCGTGCGCGAGTCGAGCATGAAAGAGTGTGAATCGTTGGGTTCGGTGCCCGCTGTTTTGGCCATGATCGCCCAGACACCGTTCGGCTCGTCGTCCTCCCAGCCGAAGTACTGCATGACCTCGCCAGGACGATGAGCTTCGGCAGCTTCGACCAGTTGCTGCAGGTTGAGGTGCGGCGTGTCGGCTGGCATTTCCTTGAACTCAGGTGAATTGCCCAGCAGGTGATCAATTTCGTGACTGAACACCAGTGGCAACCCGGTCAGCGCCAGCATCAACAAAAACAGGGTACAGATCAGGCTCGTCCAGGTATGGACGAAGGACCAGCGGCGCACGGTTTGGCTTTTCATGCTGTTCTTCTCGAAAACCTTTATCCAAAACAAAAAGGCCGCTGATCAGCAGCGGCCCTTCAGTACAACATGAAATAACAAGAACGATTCGCGATTGTGTCAGAGCCATTGATTACTGGCAAATGCTGGCTGTCGGATGAAATCCTTTGGCAAAACTTTGTCAGGAGGGTATGCCGTGTAGGCGATGCAATTCGTGGCCTGAGTCCGGGAATCTGCAAACCTGGAGCGCGCTTGCCCGCGATAGCGTCAGCACAGGCGATACATTCATCGACTGACAGACCGAATCGCGGGCAAGCGCGCTCCTACAGCTCACCCGTTTGCTGCGCGACAGCGTGGAGGCATGGAAGCCGGGCCTCTCCTACAAAAAATCAAAGGTCTTCACCTCACCACGCCTTCCTCAATCAACAGCTTCAGGATCGCCTCAGCCCCCGCCTCTGGCGTAACGCCCTTGAGCACTTGCCCGCCGCCACCGCTGGCTTTGGCCGTTGCAGCTTTCATGCGGTCTGCGCCGCTTTTGGCCTTGATGACTTTCAGGCGTTTGGGCCGGGGTTTGGCCGGTTGCAGAACAGAGCCGCCGAGCAGTTCATCGCTAATGATTTCCACCTGTTCGGCTGCAAGTGTGCCGCGTTGCGCGGGGCCGTAAGCGCTTTGCCGGGGCTTGGGCGCGGCGTTATCCACAGTCGCCAGAAACGGCAGCCGTACTTTCAAGCGCCGACGCTGACCACGAGGTAATGCCTGAAGCACCAGAGCACTGCCGTTATCCAGTGACTCCACTTGCGCCAATCCCACTACGAGCGGCCAACCCAGCTTTTCCGCCAGCAGAAATGGCAACATGCCAGAGCCCTCGCCGGTTTCTGCCTGACTTCCGGTGAGCACCATCTGCACACCGGACTCTCGGATGTAATCCGTCAATGCAGGTAATGCGTCAGCGTTTTCCGGTTGCTCCAGCACATGCAACTCGTCCAGGCCCATGCCCAGATAGGCTCGCAGCGCAGGCTCTTCGGGGTTCCCCGCATGCAGCACGTGTAAGTTATCCCCAGCCAGCTGCAAGCCTAACTCGACGGCGCGGGCGTCCTGCTCGGCACGCCGTGCGCGGCCGGATGTCGGGTGTGCGCCGATGGAGACCAAGCTGATGACGTGCGTAGCAGCATTATCCACAGAGAAAGCAGTTGGTTCAGGCCGCATCTTGTTTTGCTCCATGACGATGGGTTTCCACCGCGTCGATCAGCGCCTTGAGAATTGCCGCGCTGTCGCCGATCACAGAAAGGTCAGCGCGTTTGATCATGTCGCAGCCGGGATCAAGGTTGATTGCCACGACTTTGTCGCAAGCACCAATGCCTTGCAGGTGCTGGATTGCGCCGGAAATACCCACCGCCACGTAAACCCGCGCCGTCACCCACGTACCGCTGGCGCCGACCTGTCGATCACGGCCCATGAAGCCATCGTCTACCGCCACCCGAGATGCACCTTCGGTCGCGCCAAGCGCTGCTGCTGTGCGATGGAACAAATCCCAGTCCTTGACGCCATTACCGCCGGAGAAGATGAACTCCGCTTCCGCCATCGGAATCATGGCCGGATCGACAGCGACAGCGCCAAGGTCTTCAATCCGCGGCAGGCTGCGCGCCACGCTTGTGGATAACTCGACGGGCAATACTTCATGGCGGGTTTCACTGACCGGTTCAGCACACTCCGCAGCAGCGAGGATCAAGCGCGCCAGTGGTCTTGAGATATCTTCCTGACCCGCACCGGCGCGACCGACGCATTGTTCATCCTTGACCTGCCAGACACGTGTGGCCGGACGCTCGCCCAGACTTGCTGCAAAGCGACGGCCCAATTCGCCACCACCGCTACGACTGTCCGGCAACAGCCAGTGACGTGGGTTGAACTGGTTATCCACAGCCCGCAGGCCCTGGACGCGCTGCTCCGGTGAGTAACCGCTGAACTCGCTACCCTCCAGAACCAGCAAGCGATCCACGCCTGCCGTCGCGAATGCGCTCTCTTTGTGCTCACCAAACACCACCGCCAGTACCGCGCCATTCTGACCAGCAAGCTGATGAGCAAGGCCCAAAAGGTCGCGGTCGTGAGCGCTCAAACGCCCGCCGACCATATCCGGCACAACGCATATATAGAAAGATGGCTGCGACACCTGATGCAGCGGCAACTGCACTTCGGCGGCGGCTGAGCGTTTCACCGCCCCACCTTGCTGCGCGCCACTGCGGTCTATTCGCTTGATGCCGTTGGGACCGATAAATCCAAGGCCGTGCACGTTCTTGCGCATCAGGCCGTTAGGCCCCATCCAGCTAGTTTGCGCCGGTTGCATCGCAGCATGCAGCGGGTGCAGACGGTTACGGGCGATCCATTCAGCGCGAGGATCACGACGGATAATGTCGCTCATCAGTGCACCTCCGCAGGTTCACGTTTAGTCGGCGCGGGCTTGCTGGGGATTACTTCTTCCACCAGTGCATCTGCCACCAATTCGGCAATGTCTTTGATCATCGGTCGCGGCTCGACCACGCCTTCGAGCATCGCGGTGCATTGCGGGCAACCGACAGCTACCAGTTCAGCACCGGTTTCGCGGATGTCGTCCATGCGCATGTCGGGGATACGTTGTTTGCCAGGAATATCCGTAATGGGCGCGCCGCCACCGCCACCGCAGCAACGGGATCGGAAACCGGAACGCTGCATTTCCTTGACCTCAATGCCCAGCGCGCGCAACACATCACGCGGCGCTTCGTACTCGCCGTTGTAGCGGCCCAGATAACACGGGTCGTGATAGGTCACGCTGGAGCCCTTGTGCTGGCCCAGATTCAGCGCGCCACCTTGAATCAACTCAGCCATGTAGGTGCTGTGGTGTTGCACGAGGTAATTGCCATCGAACGCGCCGTACTCGTTTTTCAGCACATGGAAGCTGTGCGGATCGCAGGTGACGATGCGTTTGAAGCTGTATTTGTTCAGGGTCTGAATATTGCGTCTGGCGAGCATCTGGAAGGTTGCTTCATCACCGAGACGCCGTGCCACGTCGCCGCTGTCCCGCTCTTCAAGACCCAGCACGGCGAAGTCGACTTTGGCCGCTTTCAGGACTTTGACAAAGGCGCGCAAAGTCCGTTGGTTGCGCATGTCGAAAGCGCCGTCGCCGACCCAGAACAGGACGTCGACAGCTTTTTTGTCGGAGAGCAGATTGAGGTTCAAATCCGCCGCCCAGTTCATCCGCCCGCCCGGTGCGAAACCGCCAGGGTTATCGGTGGCGATCAGGTTTTCCAGCACTTCAGCGCCTTTGTTCGGCGTCGCGCCTTTTTCCAGGGTCAGGTGACGGCGCATGTCGACGATGGCGTCCACGTGCTCGATCATCATCGGGCATTCTTCAACACAGGCGCGGCAGGTGGTGCAGGACCACAAGGTTTCAGCGTCTACCAGGCCGTTGACGATGGGCTGAAGCGGGTTGCCGCCGTGCAGGCCGATCTCTTTGCCCGGATATGGACTGCCGGCGAATTTGGCGTCAGTGCCGCCAGCCAGACCCACCACCATGTCCTGAATCAGTTTTTTCGGGTTCAACGGCTGACCGGCTGCGAACGCCGGACACGCGGCTTCGCATTTACCGCATTGCACACAGGCGTCAAAACCCAGCAGTTGGTTCCAGGTAAAATCCTTGGGTTTTTCTACGCCGAGTGGCGCGGTTTTGTCGTTGAGGTCCAGGGGTTTAAGGCCGGTTGAGCGACCACCGCCAAAGCGTTCGGCGCGACGGTGCCAGGCCAGATGCAACGCGCCGGCAAAGGCGTGCTTCATCGGGCCGCCCCAGGTCATACCGAAGAACATTTCCGACACGCCCCACAGGCATCCCAGGCCTAGTAGCGCGACCAACACCCAGCCGCCGAAGTCCTGCGGGAGAATCCCCGCCACCGGCAGCGTGACTAGGAAGAAGCTGACGGAAAACGCCATAAGGCTTTTCGGCAGGCGCATCCACGGGCCTTTCGACAGGCGAGCCGGTGGGTTACGGCGGCGCAGGAACATGAAGATCGCGCCGATGAACATCAGGGTCGAGGCCAGCAGCAGGGCATAACCGAGGATGCGGCTGTGCAGGCCAAAGCCGTGTACGACGATCGCGAGCAATGCCGACAGCACAAAGCCCAGCGCCGTTGCGACGTGGGTGTTAGCGATGTATTTGTCCCGAGCCACGACATGGTGCAGATCGACCATGTAACGCTTGGGCATGGCCAACAATCCGCCGAGCAGGTCGACTTTAGAGGCTCGGCCGTTGCGCCACATATTCACCCGCCGCACAGCCCCCAGGACAGCAAGGCCCAGAGCAGCGAACAGCAAGATGGGAAGCAGTGTGTTCAGCATGTGAAGCTCCTACAGCGCGCGGTCCGACAGAGGTCATCGGTCTCCTGTAGGAGTGAGCTTGCTCGCGATCCAGTGCGCAGCGCTGGCAATGGATTCATTCAAAGCCGACTGAAGGCCGTTCCGGCCTTATCGCGAGCAAGCTCACTCCTACAGGGAAATTCGGTGTTTTCTATGGGAGCCGGGCTTGCCCGCGATTTAGGCGCTGCGGTTCATCAGGACAACCGCGTTATCGTTCATCGCGAGCAAGCTCTGCTCCCACAGAGGTATTCGGTGCTTTTCCGTAGGAGCGGGCTTGCCCGCGATACAAACACTGCGGTCTATCAGGTAAACCGCGTTATCATTCATCGCGGGCAAGCGCGCTCCTACGGGATCGACTTAGAAATCCTTACAAAGACGCAAACCGTCATAAATCGCCGCATGGGTATTACGCTGTGCCACGCAGTCACCAATGCGGAACAGCAAGTACCCGTCACCCGGTTCGCTCAAACAAGGTTGCGGCTGAATAGCGAACAACGCTTCGATGTCGATCTGGCCCTTGTTACGCGAATCTGCTTTCAACGCGTAATACAACTCTTCGTCCGGACGCACACCGTTTTCGACGACCACCTGATCCACTACCCGCTCTTCTTTGGCACCGGTGTATTCGTTTTCCAGTACAGCCACCAGCTTGTCGCCTTCGCGGTAGACCTTCTCCAGCATCATGTCGCCGGTCATGATCACTTCTTTCGGATACATGCTGCGGTAGTACGTCGGGAACGAAGTGCCGCCAATGGCAACGCCCGGCTTGATGTCGTCAGTGACGATCTCTACCTGGCTGCCTTTATCGGCCAGGAAGTCAGCCGTCGACATCCCGGTGAATTCACAGATGGTGTCGTAGACCAGCACGTTCTTGCCCGGCGCGACCTTGCCGTCGAGGATGTCCCAACTGCTGACCACCAAACCTTCAGCCGCGCCCCAATGTTCGTTCTGCTCCAGAAACGGATGACCACCCACCGCCAGCACGACGATGTCCGGACGCAGATCCATGATGGTTGCCGGATCAGCCGCCGTACCCAGGCGCAGATCGACTTTCAAACGCGCCAGCTCCAGCTGGAACCAGCGAGTGATGCCTGCAATCTGGTCACGCTGCGGGGCTTTCGAGGCGGTGGTGATTTGCCCGCCGATGAATTCTTTCTTCTCGAACAGCGTCACATCATGGCCGCGCTCGGCCGAAACACGCGCTGCCTCCATGCCCGCAGGCCCGGCACCGACAATCACGACCTTGCGTTTGGCACCGGTGGATTTTTCGATGATGTGCGGCACGCCCATGTATTCACGAGAGGTCGCGGCGTTCTGAATACACAGAACGTCAAGGCCCTGGTATTGGCGGTCGATGCAATAGTTGGCACCGACGCACTGTTTGATCTGGTCAATCTGGCCCATCTTGATCTTGGTGATCAGGTGCGGGTCAGCGATGTGCGCGCGGGTCATGCCAACCATGTCGACGTAACCACCTTCAAGAATCCGCGTAGCCTGATTCGGGTCCTTGATGTTCTGCGCGTGCAGCACCGGTGCCTTGACCACTTCCTTGATACCGGCCGCCAGATGCAGAAACGGCTCCGGTGGGTAACTCATGTTCGGAATAACGTTGGCCAGGGTGTTGTGGGTATCGCAACCCGAGCCGACGACGCCGATAAAGTCGATCATGCCGGTCTGGTCGTAGTACTTGGCGATCTCCTTCATGTCTTCGTGGCTGAGGCCATCCGGGTGGAATTCGTCACCACAGATGCGCAGGCCGACGCAGAAGTCAGGACCGACCTCTTTACGCACCGCCTTGATCACTTCCAGGCCGAAACGCATGCGGTTTTCGAAGCTGCCGCCCCACTCGTCCGTTCGCTTGTTAACCCGCGGGCTCCAGAACTGGTCGATCATGTGCTGGTGCACAGCCGACAGTTCGACACCGTCCAGGCCACCAGCCTTGGCCCGCGCCGCAGCGCTGGCGTAGTTGCCGATCACTCGCCAGATTTCTTCCGGCTCGATGGTCTTGCACGTCGCACGGTGCACTGGCTCGCGGATGCCCGAAGGCGACAGCAACGTCGGCCAATGGTCGCCGTCCCAGCGTGAGCGACGGCCCATGTGGGTAATCTGGATCATGATCTTGGCGCCGTGCTTGTGCATGGCGTCCGCGAGATTCTGGAAGTGCGGGATGATCTTGTCGGTCGCCAGGTTGACCGACTTCCACCAGCTTTGCGGGCTGTCGATAGCGACGCTGGATGAACCACCACAAATCGCCAGGCCGATACCGCCCTTGGCTTTTTCCTCGTAGTACTTCACATAGCGGTCCGTGGTCATGCCGCCATCGGTGGCGTAGACCTCGGCGTGCGCGGTGCTCAATACCCGGTTACGGATCGTGAGTTTGCCTATCTGGATAGGCTGAAACATCGCTTCGAAAGCCATGACACGATCCTCGACTTACAACGGTTTGACGATGAACAGGCCGTCGTCATGGCCTTCTTCCGAACCGCCGTAAACCTGCTCGGCGACCGTACGAATCGGGCTGCCTGCTGCGGCGAGAATCTGATCCATGGCGCCGGCAAACCAACCGGTGAACATGTAATCAACCTTGCGACCGACTTTGCCGTAGACGTACACAAAGCAGGAGTGCTCAAGCTTGACGCTGGCGGTGCCTTTCTCCAGGTCGATGTCTTGAATCTTGAACAGCCCCCAGCCACGCTGCGACAGACGCTTCATGTAGTGTTCGAATACTGCAACGCCTTCCAGACCGTGGCATTCAGCTTCTTTCTCGCACCAGTGCCAGGCGGATTTGTAGCCCGCCTTGTAGAGAATGTCAGCGTAGGCATCAGCGCCCAGTACTTCTTCAATGCCCATGTGGTTGTTGACGAAAAAGTGGCGTGGCACGTACAGCATCGGCAACGCATCAGAGGTCCAGACGCCGGTTTCGCTGTCGACTTCGATAGGCAGTTGCGGGGCGATTTTAGCCATGGGGTCAAACTCCAGATGTTCGGGGTACGCCCACTGCGCGAAATGGCAGCGGGGTGATCAATTCGGTAAAGCTTTTGCTCGTGATCGGGGGTTACTCGCCCCAGACATCCTTGAGCACGTTGACCCAGTTCTCGCCCATGATCTTGCGCACCACACGCTCGGAGTGGCCGCGCTTGAGCAAGGTCTCGGTCAGGTTCGGGAACTCGCCAACCGTGCGGATACCCAGCGGGTTGATGATCTTGCCGAAGCTGGTCAGGCGGCGGGCGTAGCCCTTGTCGTGGGTCAGGTATTCGAAAAAGTCCTGGCCGTGCCCCTGAGTGAAGTCGGTGCCGATACCGATGGCGTCTTCGCCGACGATGTTCATGGTGTATTCGATAGCTTCGGCGTAATCGTCGATGGTCGACTCAATGCCTTTGGCGAGGAACGGCGCAAACATGGTTACGCCGACGAAACCGCCGTGATCGGCGATGAACTTGAGTTCTTCGTCGGACTTGTTGCGCGGGTGCTCTTTAAGACCGGACGGCAGGCAGTGGGAGTAGCAGACCGGTTTTTTCGATTCGAGGATGACTTCTTCTGAAGTCTTGGAACCGACGTGGGACAAGTCGCACATAACGCCGACCCGGTTCATTTCAGCGACGATTTCGCGGCCGAAACCCGACAGCCCGCCATCACGCTCGTAGCAGCCGGTGCCCACCAGATTCTGGGTGTTGTAGCACATCTGCACGATGCCCACGCCGAGCTGTTTGAAGATCTCGACGTAGCCAATCTGGTCTTCATAGGCATGCGCATTCTGGAAGCCGAAGAGGATGCCGGTCTTGCCCAGTTCTTTCGCCTTGCGGATGTCGGCGGTGGTACGTACCGGCATCACCAGGTCGCTGTTTTCGCGCATCAGCTTCTGGCTTTTGCAGATGCTGTCGATAGTCGCCTGGAAACCTTCCCACACCGACACGGTGCAGTTGGCCATGGTCAGACCACCTTTGCGCATGTCTTCAAACAGCTCACGGTTCCACTTGGCGATGATCAGCCCGTCAATAACGATGCTGTCGGCGTGTAATTCGGCTGGGCTCATCAGGCTGTCCCTTTATATAAGTGCTGATTAGGTACTGGCGCGCCGAATCGTATGCCGACGCTATTGAGGCCAGCATATGCCTGAGGGTCGGCCGAGCCGGGTGCAAAAACGACAGGGGGTTTGCCGAAAGCGTCAAGAAACGACAAAGGGCGACAGGACGCTGTCGACGTGTATCTCGCCAAACTGTTCTTTAGGCCGCGCTTAGGCCAGAATCCAGCTCATCAAATGGAGTGGAGAGACTCGATGAACAAGGTTTTCCTGGCTTTGGTTCTTTTAGCGACCGGCATCGCGGGCGCTCATGCAGCACAAAACCCTTATGTCTCGCCATGCGACGGTGTCGAAGAAGACCAACAAACCCTCGAGTGCTCCAAGTACAGCCGCGACACGGCCGAGGAATTGCTGAAAGAGAACTTCCAGAACCTGTTGCAGCGGGTTAACACCCAGTTCGGGGCGAACAAGTCCCAGGCCAACGCCTTCGCCGAAAAACTCAAGACTGCCCAGCTAGCCTGGGAGAAGCTTCGCGACGCCGATTGTGCAGTGGAAGTCTTCCCGGCGGCGGCTGGCAGTAAAGCGTTCAACATCGCCCAGAACGATTGCCTGGCGCGCACCAGCGATGAGCGCTCCGAGTATCTGGAATCCATCGCGCAGGAATGAACACCTGAATGAGCTATGGTGTCTGCCTTTTTATCCAGGCAGTTACGTAAAGGCTCATTCATGATCATCTGTGGTGTAGAAATCAAAGGCAGTGAGGCTATTTTTGCATTGGCGACCCGCCAGCAAGGTGGCCTCGAACACTTGCCGCTGGCGACCAAGAAGCTGGCACTCGAAGACGATGACGAGTCTGCCAACGTCAAAACCTTCGCGACCCAGATCGCCAGCTTTGTGCGTGAAAACGGCATCAGTCATGTTGTTATCAAGAAGCGCAGCAAAAAAGGCGAGTTTGCAGGCGGCCCGACGACGTTCAAGATCGAAACGGTTTTCCAGTTGCTGCGCGATTGCGAAGTGACCCTGTTGTCGCCACAAACCATCAACGCGCAGAACAAAAAGCACAACTTCGACCTGCCTGCTTCGCTGAACAAGTATCAGCACGAGGCATACAAGGCCGCGTGTTCGGGGTTGATGAAGAGTAAATAGAACTACTGCGCTCCTACCCCGCAATTGCGCAGGCCCAGACTTGTCGCGTTAAAGGTAGGAGCCAACTTGTTGGCGAAAGGGCCTGACGTGTTTCTTCAGGCTCGCCGCCTCGGGAACAAGTTCGCTCCTACCCCAGCAAAACGCGCAGGCTCAACACTTTTAAAGGTAGGAGCCAACTCGTTGGCGAAAGGGCCTGACGTGTTTCTTCAGGCTCGCCGCCTCGGGAACAAGTTCGCTCCTACCCCAGCAAAACGCGCAGGCTCAACACTTTTAAAGGTAGGAGCCAACTCGTTGGCGAAAGGGCCTGACACGGTTCTTCAGGCACGCCGCTTCGCGAACAAGTTCGCTCCTACCCAGAAATGCGCAGGCTCAACACTTTTAAAGGTAGGAGCCAACTCGTTGGCGAGAGGGCCTGACGCGTTTCCTCAGGCACGCCGCCTTGCGAACAAGTTCGCTCCTACCCCAGCAAAACGCGCAGGCTCAACACTTTTAAAGGTAGGAGCCAACTTGTTGGCGAAAGGGCCTGACGTGTTTCTTCAGGCTCGCCGCCTCGGGAACAAGTTCGCTCCTACCCCAGCAAAACGCGCAGGCTCAACACTTTTAAAGGTAGGAGCCAACTCGTTGGCGAAAGGGCCTGACACGGTTCTTCAGGCACGCCGCTTCGCGAACAAGTTCGCTCCTACCCAGAAATGCGCAGGCTCAACACTTTTAAAGGTAGGAGCCAACTCGTTGGCGAAAGGGCCTGACGCGTTTCTTCAGGCACGCCGCCTCGCGAACAAGTTCGCTCCTACCCCAGCAAAACGCGCAGGCTCAACACTTTTAAAGGCAGGGGCCAACTTGTTGGCGAACGGGGCTGACGCGGTTCTTCAGGCACGCCGCCTCGCGAACAAGTTCGCTCCTACCCCAGCAAAACGCGCAGGTTCAACACTTTTAAAGGTAGGAGCCAACTTGTTGGCGAAAGGGCCTGACGCCGTTCCTCAGGCACGCCGCCTTGCGAACAAGTTCGCTCCTACCCCAGCAAAACGCGCAGGCTCAACACTTTTAAAGGTAGGAGCCAACTTGTTGGCGAAAGGGCCTGACGCCGTTCCTCAGGCACGCCGCCTTGCGAACAAGTTCGCTCCTACCCCAGCAAAACGCGCAGGCTCAACACTTTTAAAGGTAGGAGCCAACTTGTTGGCGAGAGGGCCTGACACGGTTCTTCAGGCACGCCGCCTCGCGAACAAGTTCGCTCCTACCGTGATATGCCGTCATCACCCGACGATAGCGCGCACCACGAAGTACAACAACGACGGCCCCAGCAGGCAGCCCAGTCCGGTATGGAACGTTGCCGTCAACGCGCCGTAAGGCACCAGTCGCCGATCCGTTGCGGCAAGACCCGCCGTCACACCACTGACGGTGCCTGCCAGACCGCCGAAAACCATTGCCGAGCGCGGGTTATCCAGCCCCATCCAGCGCGCCGCCATCGGTGTACCGACCATCACGATGATCGCCTTGATCAAGCCAGTTGCGATCGACAGCGCCATCACATCCGATGTCGCCCCCAATGCCGCGCCAGTGACCGGGCCAACGATATAGGTCACTGCGCCCGCGCCAATGGTGGTCATGCTTACTGCATCGCGATAGCCAAACACCCAGGCGATGCTCGCGCCGACAATGAACGGCAGGATCGTGCCAAGCAGCAGCGCAATCACGCCAATCAATCCGGCTTTGCGCGCTTCAGTTGCCTGCACTTCGAACGCGGTGGCAACGATGGCGAAGTCACGCAGCATTGCGCCGCCCATCAGCCCGATACCGGAAAACAATGTCACGTCCGCCAGGCCTTTTTGGCCACCGGTCATCGTGCCGCCGACCCACGCCAGAACCAGGCCGATGACAATGGCGATGGCTGATCCATGCACCCTGCCGAACGTCAGCCGCTTGGAAAGCACGACAGAGATCCACATCACCACGCCCACAAAGGCAAATGCCGTCACCAGCCCGTTGCTGATCAAACCCTTATCAATGATTTCCCACATATCAGCGGCTCCCTGCTGGCGTTGGCGAAGGCGTTGGTACCGGCGTGATGCCCGGAATGATCACCGGCTCTTCCGGAGGCAGCGGCTCGCCCTTGTTGATGCGGCTGATCAAGGCAATGGTGCAACCGCACAAGACCACCGAGCCGACGGCTGCGAGTACGGCGACAGGGCCGCCTTTGAGGGCCGTGACGACGTTTTGCTGAGCCGCCATCGCGACCACCACCGGGATGTACATAGCGCCCCAGAAACCGACGCCCATCTCGCATTCCTTGCTCATGCCGCCGCGCTTCTCCATCCACAGACGGGCACAAATCAGCAGGATCATCGCGATCCCGACACCACCCACGTTGGATTTGACGCCCAGCATTACGCCAAGCAAGTCACCGAGAATCACCCCTGCAAGCATGCAGATAGCCAGCAGTGCTACACCGTAGATAATCATTATTGTTATTCCTCAGTTTGCCTTACGAAGTTGTTGTTCTTGTTCTTCGAAACGGTCCAACGTCCGTGCACTCTATGGGTTGCGGCTGCCCTCCTCGCGCGACAACGCGACCAGACTGTCCAGGCGAGCGCCTTGAAAAGCGACTGCCGTTCCCTGCTCGAAAACTTTGCGCGCTAGCCCGGTCAACACGGTGCCCGGCGGGAATTCAATCTGCAGACGTGCGCCGCGCTCGTAAGCGGTTTGCACCGTGCTGCGCCAGTCGATGACGCGGCACATGTTGAAGGCCAGATCGTCGCGCAGCTTGTTGGCAGTCAACATTGGCCGCGCCGTGCTGCCACTCAGATAACGCACCGCAGGGGCTTTGATCGTCACGTTGGCGAAAGCCTCAGCCAAGGCTTGCGCCGGTTGTTCAAGCAGCGCGCAATGGGACGGCACGCTCACCGCGAGGCGCTTTACCGTTGCTGCGCCACTGGCTTTCGCCAAATGCGCCACTTCACCCATCGCCTCGGCGCTTCCGGCGATCACAAACTGGTTTTCGGCGTTGATATTGGCCAGGTACACGGGCTGTTGAGGACCGTGCACTTCGGCGACCAGCGCTTCGACGGCGGTCAGATCCAGCCCGATAATCGCCGTCATGCCATAACCTTGGGGATAGGCGCTCTGCATCAGCTCACCGCGCAAGGCCACTAACCGAACAGCGTCAGTGAAGCTCAGCGAACCGGCAACAACCGCTGCCGGATACGCACCGATGGACAAACCGGCAACGGTGTCCGGCTCGCAGCCCTGGGTTTTTAAAAACCGCGCACTGGCGACCCCGGCGACCAACAAACACAGCTGAACGGCACGAGTGGATTGCAGTGCTTGCTCACAATCCAGCAGCAATACGTCTTCGCCCAACGCATCGCTTGCTTCACTCAGGCAATCACGCATCGATTGCTCATCAGGCAAATGATTCAACATGCCCGGCTGCTGCGCGCCCTGGCCGGGGAACACCCAAAAGCTGCTCATGCGCAGGCCTCGGTCGGCTGCCAGGGTTGGGTGACCAACCAGGCCCCCTGCTCACTCTTGAGCAACACCTGACGCGAAGCACCCGCCCACTCGCGCAATGCCAGTGCGCCAAAAGGCGTCTGCAATTGCACGTCGATTCGACACACGGAACGGTCCAGAACCTTCACCAGCTCGCCAGCCCATTCACGGCTGACAAAGCGCGGGGTGCGCACAATCAAATCCAGATCGCTGTTCTGATGCAGAGCCGCCACACCGCTGGCCAATTCGAAACCAGCGCTGCCGCTGACGCCCCAAGGCAGCGCCAGCAAATCCATCAACGGGCGAATCTGATCCAGTGCTTGCAGCGCAGGCCAATCGTGCGCCCCTTGAACATGCGTCAACTGCTCAGGACGCACGCAACGCTCAATAGCATCCCGTGGCATCAGTGCCGCAAACCGTTGCTCACGACCCGGACCACGAATACCCACCGCGACAAGCGCTCGCGGCGCCAAGGAACGACGCACCACCACCGGATGCTCAAGGCGTACAGCCTCAAGCACCCAGTCCGGCGCATCGGCAGGCAAGGCAGACACCGGCATGCCCCACAACAAATCGTGGGGCAGCACTGCCAGATCAGCGTTCATTTACCACTGCGCCCGCAGCAGTTCGCGTACTTTTGACGAGGCTTGGCGATTGCTCGCGCCAAGTCGGCTGCTCAGGTCATTCCCTGCGGCCTTCACGTCTTTGATCGCACTGTTCAGCACGTCCTGAACGTGACTGATATCTTCGCCAGAGGGCTGCTCGATCTGGCTGACCGACAAGGTTTCCCAGAGCAGGCCAAGGCTGGCGTAGTTCTCGATGTCGTACGCCATGGGCGGGATGCTGGCGGCAAGTTTTTCCAGTTCGTCGACGCTGCGCAACGTCACCCGCGCGGCTGACTCTTTGCCCATGGCGTGCACCATGACGCCGGGATCACGCAGGGCGATCAGCCGATTGGCTTGATAACCGTGAGCCAGAAACGCACCGGACATCGCCTTGCCGACCAACAAACCAATCACCGGATGGCCCGCCAGTCGCGCACGGGCATAACTGTCTACAGCGCCCGCCAAAGCTTGATGAATGCCCAGCGCTTCTTCGCGCCGCCCATACGCCTGGCTCGGCACATCGACGATAGCGATCAGTGCTCGCTTGTGTTCGTTATCACGATCCAGCTCGATGGCGGAATCCACGGCCTTGGCCAAACCCCAGCCTTCCAGTAAACCGACCTCGCCATTGCGAGCACGGGGGAACCGGTTGTCAGCATCGGCGACCACTGCCAGAAAGCGCACCGCCTGCTCACCCAATACGCCATCCGCTGCCTTGACTGAATGCGGCAAACCCACCACTTCGGCCGCGTTGGCGCTGAGCGCTTTGAACCAGTTCAAACCTCGTTGGGAAGCGCTCATGGCTTGACTCCTTTGGATTGCGGCTCTGTATAGAGATCGCGCACGGTTTGCGGATCGATTTGCGAAGCGGTGTCGAGACGCGCCAGACGATGCAGAAAGGTTTCGTACTGGCTGCTGCGCTCCTGAGCCGGAACACCGAGGCTGATCCAGCCGGTCACTTGTTCACGGATCGCTTGCACGTCGTCAGCGGCAAAACCGTCCACCAGATGGCTGGCGTAACGCTGCTCACCTCCGGTAAGGCTCCAGATGAAAGGCCGATCGCGGGAGTCGTATTCTTCGATGCCCGCTTCCTGCTCGATCACTTGCGGGCCGTTCAAGCCCAGCCGCGCTTCCTGGGTCACCAACAGGTAACTGCACAAGCCCGCAGCAATGGACATGCCGCCAAAACAACCGACGCTGCCCGCCACCACGCCGATCACTGGCTGGTACTGGCGCAGGTCGACAATCGCCGCATGAATTTCGGCAATCGCCGCCAGGCCAAGGTTGGCTTCCTGCAAGCGCACACCGCCGGTTTCCAGCAACAAAATGGCGGCAGTCGGGATTCCATTGCGGTTGTCTTCAGCAGCCAGTTCCAGTGCACCGGCCATTTTCGCGCCGCCCACTTCGCCCATGCTGCCGCCTTGGAACGCACCTTCGATGGCGGCTATAACCACGGGTAAACCACCGACCGTACCTTTGGCGACAATCACCCCGTCGTCCGCCTGGGCGACGATGCCTTGCTTAATCAGCCAAGGCGACATGATGCGGTCAAACGGGTCGATCAACTCACGAAAACTGCCTTCGTCGAGCAGCGCTTTTGCCCGTTGCCGAGCACCCAATTCGACGAAGCTGTGTTGCTGAAGCAAACGGGCGGTATCAGTCATGGCCAATCTCCTCGAAGCCTTGCTCCAGACGCAAACGGACCACGCCTGGTGTGGCGCCGAAATCGTGAATATCGATGGCCAGCGCAGGCGGTGTCTGGCCGTCGAACATGCGCTCGAACAAATGCTGCCAGCGGGCAGACGCGCCATTCACCGACGTCACCACGTTGATCGACAACTTGCCGGGTACACCCGGTTCGAGCAGCACTTCCAGATCACCGGAACCGACACAACCCACCAGCGCACGGCCTAGCGGCGGCTGCCCGGCGGGGAATTCAAAAGACAGGGTTTCCATGGTCAGACACTCCTCGATTCAGAGCCGAGCACAGGCTCAAGGCTATCGATGAACAGGCATGCGGCGAGCAAATCGGCAGCGCCACCGGGTGACGCATTGAGCTGCAACAACTGCTGATCCAGCGCGTGCAATTGGCGACGACCGGCCAGGCTCGCACTGCCGCCCGCATCCAGCACCCGCTGCGCGCCTTGCTGCATGGCGTGCAAACCTTCAAGGCCGGAGCGATACAGCACACAGGTGTCCGCCAACGTGGTCATGATCGCCAGCAAGGCATCGAGTCGCGCGTTCTGCTCGCCGCTGCCGGACGCCCGACTGTGTTGCAGTTGCGGCAGGCCTTTTTGCATGACGGCGGGGAAGCCCAGTTGCGCCTGTTCTTTGGCACCCATGGCGCCATAACGCTGGGCCACCTGTGCGCCGTGGCTAAGTTGCGGGACCACGTTGCGGTCTTCAATCAAGGCCAGCTTTGCGGCGCGCAAGGTCAACTGCGCTGCGCTGCAGTTATTGGGTTCAAGCGCGGCAGCGGTGACCAACAGGCCCAACGCCCAGATCGCACCGCGGTGGGTGTTCACGCCGTTCGTGGTGCGCAGCATCGCGGCTTCGCCTTCACGACCAATGCGGCCCAAGGCCTCGCGCAAAGGCTGGCCGATTTCTGCGAACTGCTGGGCCGCTTCAGCCATGCCTTTGAACATTGGCCATAGCGACAACGCCGAGGCGTGCATCAGGCCCAGATGCAGATCGCTGTGCGCGCCACTGCCGCGCCGATCCACCAGTGCTGGTTTAGGTGACAGGTCCGCTTCATCAATCAGCGCGTCGACGGCAAGGTCAGCCAACTGTTCGGCGAACAACGGGCTGTCAGATTTGGCTTTGTGTGCAAGTGCGCTCATCACCAACTCCTGAATTTTGCAGGTGGGTTGTACAAGCCGCCTGACCACTGAACCAGATCACCAATGCTCTTGGCGGCGAGCAATTCGCGGCTGGCATCGGTGCGGCGGATACCCAGATCTTCCGGCAGCGCAATCAAGCCTTCACGACGCATGCGCGCGGTGTCTTTGGGGTTATGGCGCATGCCGATGACAGTCACGCCTGCCACCGCTGCGATCATCGCCTGACGCTCTTCCAGGCTGCGTGCCTTGTACAGATAGGCAATGCCTTCTTCGGTGAGCAAATGGGTGACGTCATCGCCGTAGATCATGATCGGCGCGAGGGGCATGCCGCTTTTCTTCGCCACTTCGACCGCATCAAGGGTTTCCACGAAAGTGGGTTTACCACCTTCCTGGAAAGTCTCGACCATTTGCACCACAAGCTTTTTGCCGCGCTCAAGATAAGCATCCGGGCCGTCGCCGCTCTGTTGGCGCATGTCCAGCCAGGCGGGGGTTGGATGGCGACGCCCATGAGGGTCGTGGCCCATGTTCGGCGCGCCACCAAAACCGGCGAGGCGACCACGGGTGACGGTTGAGGAGTGACCATCACCATCCACTTGCAAGGTCGCGCCGATGAACAGATCCACCGCGTACTGTCCGGCCAGTTGGCAGACCATGCGGTTGGAACGCATCGAGCCATCGCGCCCGGTAAAGAACACGTCTGGCCGGGCAGCAATGTAGTTTTCCATACCCAGCTCAGTGCCGAAGCAGTGCACGCTCTCCACCCAGCCGCTTTCGATGGCGGGGATCAACGTCGGGTGCGGATTGAGCGTCCAGTTGCGGCAGATCTTGCCCTTCAGACCGAGTGATTCACCGTAGGTCGGCAGGATCAATTCGATGGCGGCGGTGTTGAAGCCGATGCCGTGGTTGAGCGACTGCACATTGTGTTTTTCGTAGATGCCACGAATCGCCATCATCGCCATCAACACGTGTACTGGCTTGATGTGGCGCGGGTCGCGGGTGAACAACGGTTCGATGTAAAACGGCTTGTCGGCGACCACAACAAAGTCGACCCACGACGCAGGGATATCAACGCGAGGCAGATCGCTGACGTCGTCCACCAATTGGTTGACCTGGACGATGACAATGCCGTCGCTGAACGCGGCCGGTTCGATCAAGGCGGGAGTGTCTTCAGTGCTTGGGCCGGTGTAGATGTTGCCCGCCCGGTCGGCCATGAAACCGGCAGAGAGCACGACATTGGGAATCAGATCGACCACGAGCCGCGAGTACAGCTCGATGTAGGTATGAATCGCGCCGATTTCCAGCAGGCCGTCTTCCAGCAACTGGCTGATGCGCAGGCTTTGCGTACCGGCAAAGGAGAAATCGAGCTTGCGGGCGATGCCGCGTTCGAACAGATCAAGGTGCTCCGAGCGCCCAACGCTGGGCATGATCATGTGCAGGTCGTGCAGCTTGGCCGGGTCGACTTTGGCCAGGGCGCGGGAAAGAAAGTCCGCCTGCTTCTGGTTGTTGCCCTCAAGCACCACGCGATCACCGGACACCATCAAGGCTTCCAGCGCTGCGACGATGTTGTCGGTCGGCAACACCACACCATCGGCAAGATGCCGCACCTGCTCGAGCCGCCGCTGTTTCTCGGTGCGACGACGCGACCAGCGCGCGTCGGGGGTCGTTATTGTTGTCATGTCCACTCCACGATTTCGCTGTCGTGGGCCACCTTAGGAGCTAAGGGTGCGGGGCATCAATCAAGTAGAGAGTGGGATCGTTACGGTTGGAGTAATGATCAGTTGATGGCGGCTAATGCTGGCCCAAAAGCTGTAGTGCAAGGCTCAGATCATTGTGGGAGCTGGGCTTGCCCGCGATGCAGGCACCGCGGTGTTTCAGGCAGATCGCATCATCGTTCATCGCGAGCAAGCTCAGCTCCCACAGAAGAAAGTAGCTTCGCAGCAACTATCGAAGCGACCGCTCAACCATCGCGTTGGCCATTTCAACCAGATGCACAACAGAAAACGCCAGATCGCGCTTTGAACCGGTCAGGCTATCGCCGCATTCGTACGCAGTGGCCATGGCGCAGCGCAGCAACTCCGAGGCGTGAGTCAGGGCTTGCTCCTGGGTCAGGGCGTGATTGGCGAGGAAGGGTATTTGAGGTGGTGTTTCGGGCATTTGATTTAATTCCTACATGACTTAAGGAGCCGCTGTCTTCGCTACCAAACGAAGGGTGGCGGCCGTACGCAAGTTGGTAGAACCGGTCGCAGGCACCCGGCGCGTCCGAAGACGCCATGCGCACGGCCACCATAAACACGGACCGTAAGAAAGCGCCTCGCTGAAGGTGGCGCCTTGCGCCTACATAACCTAGGTCTACCAAACCTGATCGCTGATTTTGCAGCGACGGCAGGAGGTTAGAGACCCAAATCACAGGGCGCAATAGGCCGGGATTTTCTCGGAAATTTCACTCAAGTGAAAGGGAGGCTTCTTGCTATCGAACGGCCATAGAACGAGTCAACATCTGCGCAGGCAATAAATATCTAACTCAAAAAGTAGGCATCCCTTGATAAATTTCAAAGCCCAAATTTCCTGCGAAAACTTCAAAGCAATGACACATCTGAATAGCGAAACCTCTCTGCACTCACAGCAGCGGTATACTCCCAAGCGTTGCGCGCAAACCTATAATTGCCAATTCGGGGAGTACGTCATGGCATCATCCACGTTGTCATTCTTTATTGATGACTCATTGGCAACAAAACTCGACGAGCTCGTGTCGGCTTCAAATCGAGAACGCCAATACCATCTGCAACGGGCGTTAGAACAGTATTTGGCGACAGCATTCGAAGAGTTGCAGGCGATAGACGAAGGCATTGCAGACGCTGAAGCGGGACGTCTCACCGATCTTGAAATAGTAAAAGCTGAGTGGTTAGCACGTGCGAACAATAGCGCTGACTGAGAAAGCTCGAAGCGACCTGCTTTCTATCCACGAATACTACGTTGCAAACGCAGGTCCAAAGGTAGCAACTGGCATTATTCTCCACCTCCTCGAAAAGCTGGACCCACTGACGATTTTCAGCAGCATGGGGCGCCCGGCTCTACGTCCAGGGGTTCGTGAGCTGGTTTTTGCTCGCTACCCATTTTTAGCGCTGTACCGAATAAACGATCAAGAAATTCAAGTCATTAGAATTCGACATCAACGAAATGCTTAGTTGGTCCAGGTTTTTTTCGGAAATTTCACTCAAGTGAAAGGGCGATGTCTGGCTGTGGAGCGGGGAAGTTGTGGCTCAATATCTCGGTGGGTAATACATCCGTACTGATTCGCTCCGCCTAAATCAGTTACTTTTCATTGAAAACGCTCTTCGGATTTCATCATGACCTCGCCTGACAACCCGCGGAATGAAAACTCCAGCGTTGAGACGACTTACTTGCTGAGTAACGAATCAAACGCCAAGCGCCTGCGCCGCTCTGTCGCTCAACACAAAGCCAGGACAGTTCTGACCGACGATATGTCCTTGAACCTCAGCGAGCTCGAAGTAAACCGACGCATTCAGCACCTGCCGATCTGACAGTACGCTCTCACGCAGCAAGCACAGGCCATTGTAGGAGTGACCGGGGTGGCGCTCCACCTTGCTCGCGATTCGGTTTCTCTGTCGACGACAATTATCGCCTGAATTAACGCTATCGCGAGCAAGCTCACTCCTACAGGTCCAAGGTTAGCTGCGGGACAACAACCGCTCAATCCAAGACCAACTGATACCGCGTACTCCGCCCTCCCCCTGGCAGTTTCAGCACGCAGCCTTTCTCCAGAAGATCAGCAAGGTGCCGGGTGGCAGTGGCCTTACTGACCTTCGCAACAGCCTGATATTGCGCGGCGCTGATGCCGCCTTCGAAACCCGGTTTGTCGGCCAGTAAACTTCCGTCCAGCAAACGGTTGAGGACTTTGATTTGCTCTGGCGATAAACCATCAGCCCGGTGTTGCTGCCAGAAGCGTGCCTTGGCCAGAACGCGGTCGATGCGTTTGATCGCTTGCTCAAGGGTATGCAGCAGGGTTTGCAGAAACCACTCAAGCCACGGCGTGATATCCAGACCTTCTTTCTGGCTGCGCTCCAGGACTTCATAGTAGCCTCGTCGATCCGCAAGAATGCTCGCGGACATGGCGTAAAAGCGGATCGCCTGGTTCTCAGCCTGCGCCAAGGCAAGGTCGGTGATTGCTCGCGTCAGACGGCCGTTGCCGTCATCGAAGGGATGCAGCGTCACGAACCAGAAGTGCGCAATGCCCGCACGCAGCAATGGGTCAAGGCTGACATCTTCCCGGCTGGCGGCGAACCAATCGAGAAACGCATCGAGTTGTCCCTCCAGACCTTCGCGCGCCGGGGCTTCGAAATGCACAGTTGGCCGGTCCACACGCCCCGACACCACCTGCATCGGCTCTTCGCCCCGCAAAGCACCTACCCGGATGTCGTGGGACAGCAGCGATTCTTGAGCCGGAAACAGCAGCGTGTGCCAATGGAGTACCCGCTCAAGCGTGAGCGTCGCAGTGTGTTGCTGGGTGGCATCGAGCATTAGCTCGGCCAGGCCTTCACTGCGCGGGCTGACCCGCTGATCAGCCTCAAGTCCAAGACGCTTGGCCAGTGATGAGCGCACTGAACCGACATTCAGTTGCTCACCCTCAATGGCTGAAGAAGTGATGATGTTTTGCAGCAGCGCATCCAGTTCTGTCTGTGCGCTCGCATCGGCACCCGCCGCACCCAACATGCCCAGCAAACGGCCCTGCGCCTGGGAGCAGCAGCGCAGTAGTGAGGCGAGCCGCTCCGCCTGCCAGCGAAAATGCGGCCAGTCAGCGTGCTGCCAGATCCAGTTCAGGTGTTCGTTCATGATGACGACCGTTATGCACATGAGCCGAATAATAAACCTATTCGGCTCATTCCGTGAGCCGAATATAAAATCTAATCGGCTCACATACCCGGCGGGATACGATTCTTTTTAGGAGCGCACGAGCACCGCGAGGCCGCGATGGCGGTGTGTCAGGCAGAACGCTATCGCTGCCTCGCGGTGCTCGTGAGCTCCTACAGGGAGGTTTGTGTGAGGCCCGCATCCACCAACCACTGCTCTAGCCCCACCAGATCGGGGATCTTCGCGATGGTCTCGCCGATTTGCACGGCCGCGAGCTCAAGCGCATCCAGAGGTACGTCAACATAGCTGAGCTGGTTGTCGACCTTGCAGGAACGGGGGATGCCTTGGGTCAGCAGAGCAATGAATTTCAGCTCGTCGCGGCCACCCAGGGCGTTGAGTACGACGATGCGTGCGCGGCCACCGACAAGGGTTCGGCCGCCGCACGCGGCTTCGAAACTGAGCAAGGGCAAAGTGCGCTGCCGCCAACTGATCGGCCCCAGGTACCATGCAGGCGCATCACTGTCGGCGCTGCAATCCTGATAGTCGATGAGCTCCGCCACGGCGACGTTGGGCAGCAGCAAATTGCGGTCGCTCAGTGGCAGAATCAGTCCGGTCAGTTGTGTCGCACTGGCAGCGTTAGGCATTGACCTGACTCCAATAGGCGATGCTTTCGAGCAGCACTGATTCCTGATACGGCTTGCTCAGGTACTCATTGACGCCCAGCCCCATGGCACGGTCGCGGTGCTTCTGGCCGGAGCGGGAGGTGATCATGATGATGGGCAATTCCTTGAGCTGCTCGTCGGCGCGAACATGGCCGAGGACTTCGAAACCGTCCATGCGTGGCATTTCGATGTCCAGCAACATGACGTCCGGGACGCGCTCCTTGAGCAGCAGCATGGCGTCGACACCGTCTTTGGCTGTCAGTACGTTCATGCCATGACGCTCCAGCAGGCGGCTGGTGACTTTGCGTACCGTGACCGAATCGTCCACCACCAGCACCAGCAGCGGTCGGCCCTGCTCAGCGTCGCTCCACACCGGCACACTGCGCCCCGCCGCTTGCTCGGCCAGCAGACGGCCATGCAACCGACGAATGTGCGCCAGCAAATCGAGAATCAGCACAACGCGGCCATCGCCCAGAATGGTCGCACCGGAAATACCCTGCACCCTGGAAAACTGCGGGCCAAGGCTTTTAACGACGATTTCCCGCGAGCCCGCCAACGCATCGACCTGCACCGCAACCCACTGGTCCTGAACATGCACCAGCAACACCGGTAGCGGCTGGGTTTGCCCGATGAACGATGGCGGCTGACTGTAATTGAGCAGCTCGCCCAGATAGCGCAACTCGTAAACCCGCTCGCCATATTGATAACGCGGCGGCGTCGACTGGTAGCACCTTTCCAGCTCGCCGGGCATGACCCGCACAATGCCTTCGACAGTATTGAGCGGTACGGCGTATTGCTCTTCGCCCCATTGCACCATCAGTGCACGGTTGACCGACACCGAGAACGGCAGGCGAATCCGGAACAGCGCCCCCTGCCCCTGCACGGATTCGATCACCATGGTGCCGCCCAGTTGCTTGACCTCGGCATGCACCACGTCCATCCCGACGCCGCGCCCGGAAATCTGCGTGACGGTTTCCGCGGTAGAGAACCCAGGCTCCAGAATGAACTGCAACGTCTCGTGATAACCCGGCTGCGCATAAGCCGGAATCATGCCGCGCTTGATGGCCTTCTTCCGCACCGCATCCAGGTCCACACCTGCGCCGTCGTCGCTCATCTCGAAAACGATATCGCCGCCTTCGTGCTTGAGATCCAGAAGGATGGTGCCGAACTCGGGCTTGCCCTGAGCCAGGCGCTCTTCGGTGCTTTCAAGGCCATGATCGATGGCGTTGCGCAGCATATGCTCCAGCGGCGCGACCATGCGCTCAAGCACCGTACGGTCCATCTCGCCTTCAGCGTTACCCACCTCGAAATGGACTTTTTTGTGCAGCTCGGCGGACACCTGACGCACGATGCGTTTGAGGCGCGGCACCATGCGCTCGAAAGGCACCATGCGCGTGCGCATCAGGCCTTCCTGCAGTTCGGTATTGACCCGCGCCTGTTGTAGCAACAGGGTCTGCGCGTCGCTGGCCCGGGCGTCGAGGGTTTCCTTGAGGTCCATCAAGTCGGACGCGGACTCGAACAAAGCGCGCGACAATTGTTGCAGCTGGGAATGGCGATCCATTTCCAGCGGGTCGAAATCTTCGTAACCCAGCCGCTCGGCCTGCACCTGCTCACGGCTGAGGATGCTGCCTTGGGTTTCCATGTCCAGACGCCGCAACTGATCGCGCATCCGCTCAATGGTCGTGGCCATTTCTGCGAGGGTGCCTTCGGCGTCAAGGACTTGCTGTTCGATACGGCCGCGAAAGATCGATGTCTCGCCCGCCAGATTGACCAGCGTTTCCAGCTCTTGCGCCGGAACCTTGACCATCTCGCTGGCTGCGCGCTCACCCTCGGGATCAGGAGCCGGAGCTGGTTCGGGCATGAGTATGGGGGCCAACGGTTCGAGCATCGCAGGCGCGAGGGTGGGACCATTCGAGCTATCGCCAGAGGCCTGCTTGCGAATGCTCTCGATCAGCAGCGCCGCACCGGGCAACGGCTTGTCGGTGCGCACCGCGTCGAGCATATCGCCGAGCAAATCGTGGCCGCTTTGCAGCAGGCTGATGGTGATCGGATCGGGCTTCACTGTCCCGGCCGACAAACCCTCATATAGCGTTTCCAGCTCGTGAGCCAGATCGCCGATGGGGGTGATTTCTGCCATGCGCGCGCCACCTTTCAAGGTGTGCAGATCGCGCAGCAGGTTTTCCACTTCGAGCAAATTAGCGGGGTCGGCCTGCCACCTTGCCAGCGCAGCGCCGGAGCTGTCGATGAGGTCGAAGCCTTCTTCGAGGAAGATTTCCAGCAACTCGGTGTCGCGCTCAGGCGAAGTATTGGCTTCAACTTTGGGCTGTGCCGGAATGGGCTCGCCCATTGACGTCGGCGTGGCGCCCATACGCAAGGCCTGAATGGCATCGATCAACGCCGTCGGGTCACTCAGCACCCGGTGCTTCTGCAACTCTTCAAGCATCAATGCCAGATGGTCATGGCTTTGGACCAGCAAGTCAGCCAGGGCCGGAGAATGGCTGTAGCGGCGGTCGATAAGGCCTTCGTAAACGCTTTCCAGTTCATGCCCCAGATCGCCAATGGGACCGATTTCAGCCATGCGCGCGCCACCCTTCAAGGTGTGCAGGTCACGCTGCAAGGCTGATAGCGGCAACGGGTTTTCCGGGTCATCGAACCAGCGCTGCAGGGCTTGCCCGGCGCTGTCGAGGATATCCACCGCTTCCTCGAGAAATATCTCGACGATCTCGTCATCGAGGTTCAACGGGTCGCCGAGAATCGGCGCATGACTGGCCAACGTTTCGGTGGCCGCGTTCAGCTCGGTGATGCTCAGCGTCTGGCTGCCGTCACTTTTGATCAGGCCCGTGGCTGAAGGGTCCAGCGCCTGATCATGCAAGTCCCGCAACGCCTGAATGCGGGCCGGACAGGCTTCAACTTCTTGCCCGGCCGCCAGTTGATCAAGCATGCAGATCAGTGCTTCATGGGCCTGCTCGGCCTCATCAAAAAAGCGTTCGCTGACCGCCAGGCTGCTTTCTTCCACCGCCCCATACAGGTCCAGCAAGGCCTCGCAAAGTTCGTCCACTTGCGGCAAGTCGGCGAGGTGCGCGCCATGTCCCAAGGTGGTCAGCTCATCCAGCAGCGCAGAGAGTTCCTGCCGTTCTCCGGGGTGTTCCCGCCAGCGCTGCAAGAGGTTTTCCGCGTCCAGCAGGATGTCCATGCCTTCGGCCAGAAAGCTCTCGATCAGTTGCGGATTGCGCTTGACCCGCAGACCGTTGTTCGACGCACTCAACACCGCTGCCAGTCGCTCTTGCAGCAAGGTCTGGGCGGCGTCGATCAGCGCCGCCGCACCGGGAATCGGCCCCAACGGATCGCTCGACAGCTGCGCCAGGCCCATCAGAAGCAGCGGTTCGGCCTGATGCAGCAACTCAAGTTCGGCCTGCCCCAACGCCAGCATGTGCGCTTTGTACTCACGCACCAGTTGATCCAGCGGACTGGTCAGTTCCGCAATCGGCAACACACCGGCCATGGAGGCGCTGCCTTTTAGGGTGTGCAGCGCCCGCAGCAGGTCGTCGCTGATGGCAGGCTCTGGATCATTGGCGCAGCTCTTCAGAAAACGCTTGAGACTGTCCAGATGACTCAGGGCTTCCTGGCGGAAGATTTCCAGCAGTTGCGGGTCGAGCTCGTCAGTTTCGTTTTCGCTATCGGCGGCGACGTCGAAGGTCAGCAGTCCTTGTCCTCTGGCCAGGGCATGCGCCTGGGCAGCGAGGCGGTCCACATCGTTGCGCTGACGCTGGGCACCCTGAGCAAAATCCTTGAGAACGGCTGGCAGCAGTTCCAGCACTTCATTGAGCAGCTGCTGAACGTGCTCGTCGGGTTTGACGCTGTTTTCCAGTATGCGGTTGAGCAGGTTTTCCACTGCCCACGCCAGTTCGCCAAGGATCAATGCACGAACCATCCGCCCACTGCCCTTGAGGGTGTGGAAAGCGCGGCGCACTTCGGTCAGCGCGGTGGTGTTGCTGCGCGCATCATTGAGGGAGCCAATCCATTGCGGCAGGTATTCGCGCAGGGCGGCGAGGACTTCTTCGGCTTCCTCAAGAAAGACTTCCAGTAACTCGTCGTCCACCGCTTCTTCATCGGCAGGCGGCGGCAACAGGCTATCGGGGGTATGAAGCGCCGGCGGGTTCACGCCAGACATTGGACTGGCCAGCACATCGGCGATGGTTTGCGTCGGGCTGACCAAGGCGTTGCGCGCTTCCAGCTCAAGAATCTCGTCCTGGCTGATGACCTCGTCCAGCACGGGTACGTCGAGGGTATCCGACGCGGGCGTGTAGCCCAGTCGCGCCAGGCTTTCCTGCGCCATGTCGAGCACCTGTTCGCCCGGCGCCTCATGGTCTTCGCCCATGCGCTCCAGATAATACTCGATGCCGGTAATGGTATCAGCGAGGCTGTCGAGCTGGGTCCAGGCCGGGCGGGTTTCGTCGATCAAGAGGTGTTCAAGAATGTAGTCGTTACAGGCCGCCAGCAGACTGGCTGCACGGGCCAGCGGAATCATCGCCAGTGCGCCGCGCACTTGCACCAGCAACGCAGACAGTGGCTTCAGACGCTCGCGATCCCATTCACCATCGATGTAATCAATGATCACATCCTTGGCTTGCTGCAACACGACCCGGGCTTCACGGATGACTAACTGATGAATCTGCGTCAGGTCAGTGGTGGGCAGGCGACTCTCTTCGCGATTGGCGGCTTGCTCGACCGGGCCGACCATTCCGGCCAGCGTTGCCTCGACATAGAGCAACGCCCCGGCCACATCCATCAATGCGGCGTCACTCGGCTCGCGCTGGCCCTGCGCCAAACCCTGCACCACGGCCAACTGATCAATGATGACTTTACGCGGCTGACCGAAGCCCAGCACAGCCAGTGTGTCGGCGATCTGCCGCAGCGGCGGTAACAGGCTGTTGAGTTCGCTGACCGACTTGCGATCACCGCGTACAAACACATCCAGCCGCTCTTTGACCCGCACCAGCTCTTCGCACAAGGCGCTGATCACCGAGCGCATCGCGTCGCGATCAGGTCCGAGGCTCGTCCGTTGCTGGCTGGGTGGCGTGGTGTCGGGCAGCGCTTCGTCCAGGCCGTACTGGTCCTTCAGATCGACCATTCGTGGCGCCTGGCTGTCGGACTTGGCGATGTAGAACAACAGGCTTTTGAGCAACTCATCCGGCGCAGGCTGGTTGATCCCCGCAACGCCCTGCTCCAGCAGGCGTTTGAGTTCTTTGTCGGCATCCTTGAACAGGCTGCGCAATGCCGGGCTGTTTGTGAAATTGCCATTGAGCATGGTTTCCACCAATGCCGACGCAATCTGCCAGAGCGGCCCCAACGGCGCGTTGTCGCAAAGCTGTTCGAGACGCGCGAAGACTTTGCCCATGTAGCCGAGCTGAGTCTTTACGTCCTGCTCACGCAACAGGCCGACCAGCGCAGTCTGCAGGGTCTGGCGTAATTTGCGCAGCAGCGCGGGTAACTCGGGGTTGTCGCGCTGTTCAAGAGTTTGCGCATCCAGCGGTGCAACACTGACCAGTTGCGGCGCGAACAGGCTGGTCTCCGACAACAGGCTTTCACCCCGGGCACTGCGCAAGTCATTGAGCAGCGGCAAGACCACCAGCGGCAGATCGCGCCGGGCAGAATGAATACGGTCCAGATACGCAGGCAGTTGCGTCATGGCCTGAGTCAGCAACTGCTCGGCCTCGGCACGCTCCGCCACGCGATCCTGCTGCAAGGCGAGCGCCAGTTGTTCGACTTCCTCGGCCAGCAACGCTGCACCGTAGAATTCGATCATTTGCAGGCTGCCGTGCACCTGGTGCACGCAATCCAGGCACTCGTCCATCGCCTCCGTATGGCCGGGGTCGACGATGAATACTTCGAGGGCCTGGCGAGCCTGCTTGAGGGTTTCAGCGATTTCGCCTTTTACCCATTCCAGCGCCACATAGTCGTGCCGATCAGCCATGACGACTCCAATACCCAGCTTGATTGCTTATACCGAAGTTGAACCCAAACCTGTAGACGCTCACCGAGGGATAAACGGCCCCTGTGGGAGCGAGGCTTGCCCGCGATAAACGATAACGCGGTATGTCGTCTAACTGCGTCTCATGCATCGCGGGCAAGCACCGCTCCCACAGAGATCGCATTCCAACCTGAATGTTTGTGTCGACCGGACCTTCTCTGCAGGAGAGCAGAGCTGTACGTTTTCTGAACATCACCCACGGTCCTTTGACGACGGCAAGGTGAAGCCCGAAACCGAGCGACGCATCGCGCTGGCCATCTTCGCCAGGTTACCCATGCTGCGCGCCGTGGCGGCGGTACCTGAGGTGGTCTGCGAGGTGGTTTGCTGAATGACCGTCATGGTCTGGGATATCTGCAGACCCAGTTCTGACTGCTGCTGGGCCGCGTTGGTGATGCTCTGGATCAGCGCGGCAAGGATTTTTGAAACGCCCTCGATCTCTTCCAGCGCCACTCCAGCGTCCTGCGCGAGGCGCGCCCCCCGCACCACTTCGGTGGTGGTCTGTTCCATAGAGATCACCGCCTCGTTGGTGTCGTTCTGAATCGCCCGCACCAGCGTTTCAATCTGCTTGGTCGCTGAGGACGAACGTTCAGCCAGACGCTGCACTTCGTCAGCCACCACCGCAAAACCGCGCCCGGCGTCACCGGCCATCGACGCCTGAATCGCAGCGTTCAAGGCGAGGATGTTGGTCTGGTCAGCAATGTCGTCAATCAGGCTGACAATATCGCCGATTTCCTGAGAAGACTCACCAAGACGCTTGATTCGCTTGGACGTGTCCTGAATCTGCTCGCGAATGTTGTCCATGCCGTTGATGGTGTTGTGCACCACCTCATTGCCTTTGTTGGCAATGGCAACGGAGCGTTCGGCCACCGACCAGGACTCATGGGCGTTGGCCGAGACCAGATCGATAGACCCGGTCATGCGGTTGATCGCGTTGGACGCCGCAGCGATCTGCAACGCCTGATGCTCGGACGCCGCAGCCAGTTGCGTGGCGGTGCCCTGGGTGTCCTTCACCGCACCGAACACTTGCTCGGCAGTGAGGTTGATGGTCGCCACCAGCTCGCGCAACTGGTCGATGGAATAGTTGATGGAGTCAGCAATTGCCCCGGTGAAATCCTCCGTCACCGACGCGGCCACGGTCAGATCGCCGTCTGCCAGGTTTTCGATTTCATCGAGCAGACGCATGATCGCGTTCTGGTTGCGCTCGCTTTTTTCGGCGGTCTCGCGAAGCTGACGATTGGTCTCACGCACCATGACCAGGCCGATGAGGATGATCGACATCAAGGCCAACAGCCCTAGCACGTAACCGCCAATGGTGTTCGATGAGCGCGCACTGGCCAGATGCTCCAGCCGGTTGGCGAGCACAGAGGTTTCGTCTAGCAGGGTTTGTGACGTGTTGAAGATGTTGCCTGCAGACTCGCGCACCTCGAACAGCTCAGGCGATGTTTCGAGAATCTCATCCACCGAACCGGAAACGAACTGGAACAACTCGGCGATCTCGGCCAAACGCGCTCGGGCGGCCGGGTCGTCGACCTGCGCGATGCGCAAGCTCACGTTGCCGTCGAGCATGCCGCTGAGCACTTGGCCGAACTGACTGGCGTCACGACCGAAAGCGTCGGCGGCCTGAACCGCGGTGTCATCCCCCGCCAGCACCTTGTTGACCGAACCAAGAATCCGCTCAGCCAACAAAGACTGACGCTGGGCAACTGCGACCTGGCTGGCTGGCGCGCGGTTTTGCAGCAGGATATCGACGACTTTTTCGTACTCGACCTGCAATTGCGGGATGGTTTCGGCCAGGGTCGCAGCCACTTGATGCAACGACAGCACGGTCTGCTCGTTGGCCAGAATCACGTCGGAGTTTCTACGCAGGGCTTCCCAGTCGGCCTGCACCGTCTGCAACTCGTCGCGGACGTCCTGTGGCGCGGGTGGCAAACCGGTGTTTTTGTCGCCCTTGCGCAGATAGCCCCAACGCATGTCAAAGTCGTTGCGGGCATCGGCAAGCAATTTGAAGGCTTGCGGTTTACCCGCGGCGGCCTCGGAGGCGTTCTTGGCAATGCGCTGAGACAACACGCGCAGCTCGCCTGCGTGACCGATGTATTGCTTGTCGTAATTCGACTGCGTGTTGAGGTAAGCGAAATTGACGAACAGCAACACGATGAAAATGATCAGCGCGACGAACAGCACGACGATTTGCGAACGGCTGCGTAGGCCTTCCAATGATCTGCCTGTCTTACTCATGTCCCACCTGGACCGAATGCGATGTTTATCGCGCAAGCAAAAAAGGCCAGCGTTGCTGGCCTGCCGAATACGTTAAAGCGCTACGTCCATGAAGCCCGGTGACTGCGCCAGCGCCCATGGACTGAACACCAGCCAGGCCTGATCGCGCACAAACCGCCCTCGAATGAACGGCGTAATGTCATCATCCATGTCAGCCGCCTGCCGGGGCATCAGGCTGATCTGACTGAAATGCTGCAGGCCGAGGACCTCATCAACCAGCAAACCGGCGAATACATCCTGGTGCTCAACGACCAGCACCCGCCGCTCTTTACGCAGGGGCGACAGTTCATGGCCGAAAAAGCTGCACAGATCCATGATGGGTAACAGCTTGCCACGCAGATTGGCCACGCCGCGCACCCAGGGTTTTACTCCGGGCAGCGCTGCGTAGCGTGGCTCATGAAGTATTTCGCTGACTTCCCCCATGGGCGCCACATAGCAACGCTCGCCCATGCGAAAGCCGATACCGCTCCAGTCCTGCTGGCGGGTTTCCTGAAACGGCAGGCCCGCCGCCAGTGTTCGACAACGTTGATCGATGTCGAACAGCAGCTGAAAAGCGGTTTGAGACTCAGCCATGACGAACCGGCGTCAGCCGGCGAGTACCGCATTCAGGGTTTTCATCAGGGTCTCTTCGTCCACCGGCTTGGTCAGGTAATCACGCGCGCCCTGACGTTTGCCCCAGACCTTGTCGGTTTCCTGATCCTTGGTGGTGATGATGATCACCGGGATCATGCTGGTGTCCGCGTCCTTGGTCAGTTGGCGGGTGGCCTGAAAACCATTGAGGCCGGGCATGACGATGTCCATCAGCACGGCGTCAGGCTTTTCCTGACGCGCCAGGGCAACGCCGTCGGCACCGTTTTCGGCCTTGAGAACTTCATGACCGTGCTTTTCCAGCATGCCGGTCAATTTGTACATTTCAGTCGGCGAGTCATCGACGATCAGAATTCGAGCCATGGTGTTCCCCATAAGGATGAATGCCCGCTGCCCTTGTGGGCAGCAGGCGTCACGAAACTTGTTGTTCCACTGCAACGAACCCGGGCACATGCGCCTTGATCGCGCTGAGCAGTTCTTCCTTGCTAAACGGTTTGGTCAAAAACTGATCAGAGCCGACGATTCGTCCCTTGGCCTTGTCGAACAGGCCATCCTTGGACGAGAGCATGATCACCGGCGTCGATTTGAACGCCCGGTTGTTTTTGATCAGCGCGCAGGTCTGATAGCCATCCAGACGCGGCATCATGATGTCGACAAAGATGATGCGCGGATGATTGTCGGCGATCTTGGCCAGCGCATCGAACCCGTCAATCGCGGTAATGACCTCACAGCCGACATTTCTCAGCAGCGTTTCGGCGGTGCGACGAATCGTCTTCGAATCATCGATGACCATGACTTTCAGTGCTGATGAATGCTGTTCCATATCTGCTCTTCCATCGCCGCGGCGTAATTATGCGTGTTCAGCCCGGCACGGGAGCCTGATCGTACTGCCAGCTCCTGATTTACAGGGGCTGAAGGCCAAATGCCAAATTCAGGCGCCGAGCCTTTTTAGCACACTCTCCAGACTCAATCCATAAAGCCGGCCGCCACGTGCTTGCCTCTTGACCCGGAGCAAGCGGAGCGCCACCCTGACGCCTATTTCAAGGCCGACGCGGCCGTTATCGATCAGAGGATATTTGCCCATGAGCGTTCGCCTAGGGATTGTCATGGACCCGATTGAGCGCATCTCCTATAAAAAGGACAGCTCACTGGCCATGCTGCTTGCCGCTCAGGAACGCGGCTGGTCGCTGTTCTACATGGAGCAGCAGGACCTGTATCAGAACGCAGGCCAGGCCCGCGCTCGCATGAAACCGCTGAAAGTTTTTGCCGACCCGGCCAAATGGTTCGAGTTTGGTACCGAAGTGGACAGCGGTCTGGATGATCTGGACGTGATCCTGATGCGTAAGGATCCACCGTTCGACATGGAATTCGTCTACGCCACTTATCTGCTGGAGCAGGCCGAGCGTGCTGGCGTACTGATCGTGAACAAGCCGCAGAGCCTGCGCGACTGCAACGAAAAGCTGTTCGCCACACAGTTCCCGCACCTGACGCCGCCGACTCTGGTCAGCCGTCGTGCAGACATCCTGCGCGAGTTTGCCGCTGAGCACGGCGATGTGATCCTCAAGCCGTTGGACGGCATGGGCGGCGCGTCGATCTTCCGCCATCGCGTGGGCGATCCGAACCTGTCGGTGATCCTCGAAACCCTGACTGCACATGGCACCCAGCAAATCATGGCGCAGGGCTATCTGCCTGCTATCAAGGACGGCGACAAGCGCATCTTGATGGTCGACGGCGAACCTGTCCCGTATTGCCTGGCCCGTATCCCGGCGGCCGGTGAGACCCGCGGCAACCTGGCAGCAGGTGGTCGTGGCGAAGCGCGTCCGCTGACGGATAAGGATCGCTACATCGCTGAACAGATCGGCCCTACCCTGCGTGAAAAAGGCCTGATCTTCGTCGGCCTGGACGTGATCGGCGAGCATCTGACCGAAATCAACGTCACCAGCCCGACCTGCATTCGTGAAATCGACAATGCATTCGGTACTAATATTGGTGGGATGTTGATGGATGTGATCGAGAAGAAGCTGCAGGCCCGGTAAGCCATAACTCGATCCCTGTGGGAGCTGGGCTTGCCCGCGATAAGGACGACACAGATATCAGGTCTATCGCGTCCAGCCTTATCGCGGGCAAGCCCAGCTCCCACAGGGTTATATGTGTTCCCACAGAAGTCCGCATTTCAATCTGGGCTATCATGCGCAGCCAACGATTTTGAAATACCCCAAGAGACGCTAACCCGCTGATGACTGCTGTCGATCTCCCATACGAACTTACCCAATCAGGCGTGCGCCCGGCGGATCGTCTGGGCTTTACCCTGTTGATTGCGGCGTTAATACACGTGGCGATCATCCTTGGCGTGGGTTTCACCTACGTCAAACCGGAACAGATCAGCCAGACGCTGGAGATCACCCTCGCCACGTTCAAAAGTGACACCAAACCCAAACAAGCCGACTTTCTGGCTCAAGACAATCAGGAAGGCAGCGGCACCCTGGACAAGGCGGAAATCCCCAAGACCACCGAGCTTGCGCCGTTCCAGGACACCAAGATCAATAAAGTGACCCCGCCTCCGGCCGCAAAACCTGTGCAAAAACAGGAGTCGGCGAAAACCGTGGTCGCCACCAAGGCTAAAACGCCTGAAAAGACTGTGGCCAAGCGTGAAGAGGTCAAACCGGACCCAACGCCAAAGGCCGCCCCGGAATTCGACAGTTCGCAACTGAGCAGTGAAATCGCCAGCCTCGAAGCCGAGCTCTCCAACGAACAACAGCTGTACGCCAAGCGACCAAAGATCCACCGCCTCAATGCCGCGTCGACCATGCGCGACAAAGGCGCCTGGTACAAAGACGACTGGCGAAAGAAAGTCGAACGCGTCGGCAACCTGAATTACCCGGAAGAAGCACGCCGCAAGCAGATCTACGGCAATTTGCGCCTGATGGTCTCGATCAATCGCGACGGCTCGCTGTACGAAATACTGGTGCTGGAGTCCTCAGGACAACCCTTGCTGGATCAGGCTGCACAGCGAATCGTGCGTCTGGCGGCGCCATTTGCGCCGTTCACCGGCGATCTGGCTGACATCGACCGGCTTGAAATCATCCGGACATGGAAATTTGCCCGGGGTGACAAGCTTTCCAGTAACTGATGGCTCCTTCACAAACCTGCGGACCTGTCAGAACTGCCAGTTGTCAGGCCCGCCGCGCGACGCCACACTAGGGCTCATGAAAAACGTATCTGCGAGTTATCTCAAGCATCAATTCCTGATCGCCATGCCGCACATGGTGGACCCGAACTTTGCGCAGACGCTGACTTACATCGTCGAGCACAACGCCAACGGAGCCATGGGGCTGGTCATCAACCGACCGCAAAGCCTCACGCTGGCGGATGTCCTTGAACAATTGCGCCCCGAGCTCCCCGCTCCCGTGCGTTGCCAGGAAATAGCGATACACACCGGCGGTCCGGTTCAGACCGACCGCGGTTTCGTGCTGCACCCCCGCGGGCAGGTCTTTCAGGCCACCGTCGAGCTCGGCGACCTGGCGCTCTCTACGTCTCAGGATGTGCTGTTTTCCATCGCCGACGGCTACGGCCCTGATCAAAATGTGATCACTTTGGGTTACGCCGGATGGGATGCAGGCCAACTGGAAGCTGAAATGGCTGCCAATGCCTGGCTAACCTGCCCGTTCGATCCTGCCATTCTCTTTGACGTCGACAGTGACCAGCGTCGGGATGCCGCCGCCGCGCGCCTGGGCGTAAACCTGAACCTGCTCACCAGCCAGGCAGGCCACGCCTGATGCCCGCACTGCGCTTACTACTGGGTTTCGATTACGGCACCAAACAGATCGGCGTTGCGGTGGGCCAGGTGATTACCGGTCAAGCCCGCGACCTGTGCACCCTAAAGGCCCAGCAAGGCGTGCCGGACTGGAGCCAGATCGAAGCACTGATCCGCGAATGGAAACCCGACGCCATCGTCGTCGGCCTGCCGCTGAACATGGACGGTACGCCCAGCGACATGAGCGTCAAGGCCGAGAAGTTTTCCCGTCGGATCAACGGTCGCTTCAATCTGCCGGTTTATACCCATGACGAACGCCTGACGACCTTCGAGGCCAAGGGCGAGCGCATGAGTCGTGGCGGTCAGCGCGGTAGCAGTTACAAAGACAACCCGGTCGATGCGATCGCCGCCATGCTCCTGTTGCAGGGCTGGATGGATGCAAACGCTGAGCTGTTCAGTGCCTGACACATTTAGCCTGTATGGGGCTTAGCGGTAACAATCTGAATTTTCGTTTCCGCCTGAGCCAGGCCTTGCCCCGGCTCGGGTACTTTCAGGAGCAACTTCATGAACCTGCCGAACCCCGCCGAACTGATTCGTCAGATGGCCACTGACCTGAACGCGCACCTCAACAAGCGCGGTGTCAGCGAACCTCGTTTCATCGGCATTCGCACTGGCGGCGTATGGGTCGCGCAGGAATTACTCAAGACTCTGGGTCGCGACGAACCGATGGGCACACTGGACGTTTCCTTCTACCGCGACGATTTCAGCCAAAACGGCCTGCACCCACAAGTGCGCCCTTCCGAGCTTCCGTTCGAAATCGAAGGCCAGCACCTGGTGCTGATCGATGACGTGCTGATGAGTGGCCGCACGATTCGCGCCGCGCTCAACGAGTTGTTCGACTACGGTCGCCCGGCCAGCGTGACGCTGGTGTGCCTGCTGGACCTGGACGCTGGCGAGTTGCCGATCAGCCCGGACGTGGTTGGCGCGACGTTGACGCTGGCCGCCAACGAGCGGGTCAAGCTAAGCGGTCCTGCGCCGCTGGCCCTCGAAATTCAAGACCTGTCCACCGCCCTTTAACCGCCCTTGAAAGAGTCCTTTGCGATGACGCCCCTCGACGCCAAGCGCCCGCTGCAGCTCAACCATCAAGGTCAGCTGCGCCATTTCCTGTCCCTCGACGGCTTGCCTCGCGAGCTGCTCACTGAAATTCTCGACACCGCTGACTCCTTTCTGGAAGTCGGCGCCCGGGCGGTGAAAAAAGTCCCGCTGCTGCGCGGCAAGACGGTGTGCAATGTGTTCTTCGAGAACTCCACGCGCACGCGCACTACCTTTGAACTGGCGGCACAGCGGTTGTCGGCGGACGTGATTACCCTCAACGTGTCCACGTCCTCGACCAGCAAGGGCGAGACACTGTTCGACACTCTGCGCAACCTTGAAGCCATGGCTGCCGACATGTTCGTCGTGCGGCATGGCGACTCGGGCGCGGCGCACTTCATTGCCGAGCATGTCTGCCCGGACGTGGCGATCATCAACGGCGGCGACGGTCGTCACGCGCACCCGACCCAGGGCATGCTCGACATGCTGACGATTCGTCGGCACAAAGGCGGCTTCGAAAACCTGTCCGTAGCCATCGTCGGCGACATCCTGCACTCGCGGGTGGCGCGCTCGAACATGATCGCCCTCAAAGCACTGGGCTGCCCGGACATCCGCGTGATCGGGCCGAAAACATTGCTGCCGGTCGGCGTCGAGCAATACGGCGTGAAGGTTTACACCGACCTGAACGAGGGTCTGAAAGATGTCGACGTGGTTATCATGCTGCGCCTGCAACGCGAACGCATGCAGGGCGGCCTGTTGCCGAGCGAGGGCGAGTTCTATCGCCTGTTCGGCCTGACCACCGCACGCTTGGCCGGTGCCAAACCGGACTGCATCGTCATGCACCCCGGCCCGATCAACCGCGGCGTGGAAATTGAGTCGGCAGTGGCCGACGGCGCGCATTCGGTGATCCTCAATCAAGTGACCTACGGCATCGCGGTGCGCATGGCTGTGCTGTCCATGGCCATGAGCGGACAGACCGCGCAACGACAATTCGAACAGGAGAACGCCCAGTGAAGCTCAGCATCCTTGGCGCTCGCGTCATCGACCCCAACAGCGGTCTGGACCAAATCACCGACCTGCACCTGGAAGCCTGCAAGATTCTCGCAATCGGCGATGCGCCAGCGGGTTTCGAACCTTTGCAAACCATCGACGCCACTGGCCTGATCGCCGCTCCCGGCCTTGTTGACTTGAACGTCGCCCTGCGCGAACCGGGTTACAGCCGCAAAGGCACGATTGCCAGCGAGACCCGAGCCGCTGCAGCCGGTGGCGTGACCAGCCTGTGCTGCCCGCCGCGCACCAAACCGATTCTGGATACCTCGGCCGTCGCCGAGCTGATCCTGGACCGCGCTCGCGAAGCCGGGCACAGCAAGGTGTTCCCGATTGGCGCCCTCAGCAAGGGCCTGGAAGGCGAACAACTGGCTGAACTGGTCGCGTTGCGCGATGTGGGCTGCGTCGCCTTCGGCAACGGCCTGGAGAGCTTTCGCAACACTCGCACCCTGTGCCGTGCGCTGGAGTACGCGGCAACGTTCGATCTGACAGTGATTTTCAACTCTCAGGACCGTGACCTGGCCGACGGCGGCCTGGCTCACGAAGGCCCGACTGCCAGCTTCCTGGGTCTGGCAGGCATTCCTGAGACCGCTGAAACCGTGGCGTTGGCCCGCGACCTGTTACTGGTCGAGCAAAGCGGCGTGCGCGCGCACTTCAGCCAACTAACCAGTGCTCGCGGCGCAGCGCTGATCGCGCAGGCGCAGGCACGCGGCTTGAAGGTCACGGCTGACGTGGCGCTGTATCAGTTGATTCTGACCGACGAAGCGCTGATCGATTTCTCCAGCCTGTATCACGTACAACCGCCACTGCGTACCCGCGCGGATCGTAACGGCCTGCGTGAAGCGGTCAAATCGGGGGTTATCAGCGCAATCTCCAGCCATCACCAGCCGCACGAACGCGACGCCAAGCTGGCACCGTTCGGCGCGACCGAACCGGGCATCAGCAGCGTCGAATTGCTGCTGCCATTGGCGATGACGCTGGTTGAGGATGGCTTGCTGGACGTGCCAACCCTGATCGCCCGTTTGAGCAGCGGCCCGGCTGCGGCATTGCGCCTGCCAGCAGGGCAACTGAGCGCCGGGTCGCCCGCCGATATAGTGCTGTTCGACCCAGCGGCCTCGACCGTTGCTGGAGAGAAGTGGCTATCCAAAGGTGAAAACTGCCCATTCCTCGGCCACTGCCTGCCGGGTGCTGTGCGTTACACCCTGGTGGATGGCCGGATTACGCACACGGGATAAAAGAAGGTACCCCTGTGGGAGCGAATTCATTCGCGAATACGGTTGTGCAAACGACAGATCTCTATCGACTGTACCGACCCATTCGCGAATGAATTCGCTCCCACAAGGATGATGCCCGGCACAACAGCTGAGTAACACCTCAATCCTGTAGGGGGCAGCGCCATCGCTAATCACCCGCGCTGTGCATTCTTGATCGAAATCTGATCATTCAACGTCCACAGGTCATACAGCACGCCCACCAGAAACAGCCCGCCGGTGAACAGGTAGATGAACCCGGTGATCCACTTGCCCTGATACATGCGGTGCACGCCGAGCACATTGAGAAACGCCAGCAGCAACCAGGCCACGTTGTAGTCAATGGAACCTGAGGTGAAACGCAGGTCGGCTTCGCGGTCCATGCCGGGAATCAGGAGCAAGTCGATCAGCCAACCGATGCCCAGCAAGCCCAAAGTGAAAAACCAGATCGTGCCCGTTACTGGCTTGCCGTAATAAAAGCGATGAGCGCCGGTGAACCCTACAATCCAGAGCAGGTAACCCACCAATTTGCTATGGGTGTCCTGACGCTGCGCATCATGTTGATAGGTGTTCATTTGGACCTCTTTTGCGCTGATAGAAAAAAATATGTGTAAAGTGTGTGACTTTTTTACGGCTGTCCGACGTATGGCAGGAACCTCTGGCGCTTATAACAAACCCTTGTAACACAAGGGATTCACCCGTGTTTTGAGAGAGTTTGTCGCGAAATCTGAAACGATCGTTCCGTAATCGTTCTGTCATGAGGGGTCTGAAAGTCGCAAAAAGCTGTTATAAAGTTGCGCGCTAACCCACAAGAGCCCTGCCGAATGCGTCCTTTTTTCAAGTCATGGCTAACCATCTGCCTACTTATGCCACTGGCCGCCCACGCCACCAATCGTGAGCAACAACTACCCGCGAGCTTCACCGGCTACACCGCGAAAACTCATTCTTCGTCAGCCGTCGCGGGCAATCAAACCACCGAGCCTGCGCCTGTCATCTCTCCACGTGGCCACAGCTCCCGGACTACCATTTACCGTAGCCCGAGCAAGAATTCCAAAGCCGTCGCCAACGTACAAACGTTGTCGGGGCCGAACACCAAACAGAGCAATGCGGTCGTGAGCCGTGCTTTGCAAGCGGTCGGTACACCTTATCGTTGGGGCGGCAACACCCCAGGTAAAGGCCTCGACTGCAGTGGTTTGGTGAAATATGCATTCAACGACGTGGCTGAGGTCGATCTACCTCGCACGTCCAACGCCATGGCTGAAGGCCACGGCGTAAAGGTTGATCGCAAAGATTTGAAGCCCGGCGACTTGCTGTTCTTCAACATCAAAAGCCGGAAGGTCAACCATGTTGCGATTTACCTGGGCAACGACCGCTTCGTCCACGCCCCACGGCGCGGCAAGAAAGTCAGCGTTGATACCTTGAAAAAACCGTATTGGAACAGCCATTACATGGTTGCCAAGCGCGTGCTGCCGAAGCAGAGCGCTCCGTTGCGAGTTGTTCAAAGGTAAGAACATCCGGATCCTGTGGGAGCGAATTTATTCGCGAAGGCGTCAGATCAGCCAACATCTCTGTTGCCTGACACACCGCTTTCGCGAATGAATTCGCTCCCACAGGGGTGAGCCTCCACAGACATGGCGCTGCTCAGAAATTATCCGGCACCTTGGCCTTTTCCTTCGCCGCGTCGCGGGTGATGAGCCCCTTCGCGACCAGGTCCTTGAGGCACATGTCCAGCGTCTGCATGCCCAGCGAACCACCGGTCTGAATGGCTGAATACATCTGCGCAACCTTGTCTTCACGGATCAGGTTACGAATCGCAGGTGTGCCCATCATGATTTCGTGAGCGGCCACTCGACCGCCCCCGACCTTCTTCAACAGCGCCTGAGACACCACCGCGTGCAGCGACTCGGACAGCATCGAGCGGATCATGGATTTTTCCTGAGCCGGGAACACATCGACAATCCGGTCAATAGTCTTGGCCGCTGACGTGGTATGCAGCGTGCCGAACACCAGGTGTCCGGTTTCCGCAGCGGTCAGCGCCAGGCGAATGGTTTCCAGGTCACGCATTTCCCCGACCAGGATCACATCAGGGTCTTCCCGTAGCGCCGAACGCAGGGCCTCCGAAAAGCCTAGCGTGTCACGGTGCACTTCACGCTGGTTGACCAGACACTTCTTGGACTCGTGAACGAATTCGATCGGGTCTTCGATGGTCAGGATGTGGTGATGGCGATTGACGTTCAGGTAATCGATCATCGCCGCAAGAGTCGTGGACTTGCCCGAACCGGTCGGCCCGGTGATCAGCACCAGCCCGCGAGACACGTCGGTAATCTTGCGAAACACTTCTCCCATCCCCAGCTCTTCGAGGGTCAGGATCTTCGCTGGAATCGTCCGGAATACCGCACCGGCGCCACGGTTCTGGTTGAACACGTTGACCCGGAAGCGCGCCACGCCCGGCACCTCGAAAGAAAAATCCGTCTCCAGATACTCTTCAAAGTCCTGACGCTGCTTGTCATTCATGATGTCGTAGATCAGCGCCTGCACGTCCCTGGCATCCAGTGCTGGCAGGTTGATACGGCGTACATCACCGTCCACACGAATCATCGGCGGCAGGCCAGCCGAGAGGTGCAAGTCCGATGCGCCTTGCTTGGCACTGAAAGCCAGCAGCTCGGTAATATCCATACAGCTCCTCAATCACATAGAATGCCGCAGACTTTAGCCCTGCTGGCGCAAATCAATGTCCATGATAGCAGCGAACATTTCAACGCTCCGCGAGCGAATTAGCGCCGCCGCACAAGCCGCGCAGCGTGACCCGGCGTCCATCGGCCTGCTCGCAGTGAGTAAAACCAAACCGGCCGAGGCCCTGCGCGAAGCGTACGCGGCAGGTTTGCGGGACTTTGGCGAAAACTATTTGCAGGAAGCGCTGAGCAAACAGCTCGAATTGGCCGACCTGCCCTTGTGCTGGCACTTCATCGGCCCCATTCAATCGAACAAGACTCGCGCTATCGCCGAGAACTTCGCTTGGGTACATTCGGTGGATCGCCTGAAAATCGCACAACGCCTGTCCGAGCAACGTCCTGAAGACCTGCCGCCGCTGAACATCTGCATTCAGGTCAACGTCAGTGGCGAAGCCAGCAAATCCGGCTGTACGCCCGCCGACCTGCCTGCGCTGGCCGAAGCCATCAGCGCCTTGCCTCGCTTGGAACTGCGTGGCTTGATGGCCATCCCGGAGCCCACCGACGACATCGCTGAGCAAAACGCTGCATTTGCCGCTGTCAGCACGCTGCAGGCGCAATTGAACCTGCCGCTGGACACCCTTTCCATGGGCATGAGCCACGACCTGGAGGCCGCCATCGCGCAAGGCGCCACCTGGGTGCGGATTGGTACTGCCCTTTTTGGCGCCCGTGACTACGGCCAGCCATGACCTCTGACTCAAGGAATCCGACATGAGCAAGACACGCATCGCCTTTATCGGCGCTGGCAACATGGCCGCCAGCCTGATCGGAGGGCTGCGCGCCCAGGGCGTGGAAGCCGACTCGATTCGCGCCAGCGACCCCGGCGCTGAAACACGCGGCAAGATCGCCGCCGAGCACGGCATCACGGTATTCGCTGACAATGCCGAAGCCGCAGATGGCGCAGACGTGGTATTGATCGCCGTCAAACCGCAAGCCATGAAAGCCGTTTGCGAAGCCCTGCGTCCAAGCCTGAAGCCCAACCAACTGATCGTATCCATCGCCGCCGGTATCACTTGCGCCAGCATGCAAAACTGGCTGGGCGAGCAACCCATCGTGCGCTGCATGCCCAACACTCCGGCGCTGCTGCGTCAGGGCGTCAGCGGCCTGTACGCCACCGAGCAAGTCAACGACGCACAACGTGCCCAGGCCGAGCAATTGCTGTCGGCTGTCGGCATCGCGCTGTGGCTGGAAGAAGAAAAACAACTGGACGCCGTGACCGCCGTTTCCGGCAGCGGCCCGGCGTATTTCTTCCTGTTGATCGAAGCCATGACCGCAGCAGGCGTGAAACTCGGCCTGCCACAGGACGTGGCCGCGCAACTGACGATGCAAACCGCGCTGGGCGCCGCGCTGATGGCGACTGGCAGCGATGTGGATGCTGCCGAGCTGCGCCGCCGCGTGACCTCGCCATCGGGAACCACGGAAGCCGCAATCAAATCATTCCAGGCCGGAGGCTTCGAAGCGTTGGTAGACACCGCGCTGACCGCCGCCGCACATCGTTCGGCAGAAATGGCCGAACAGCTGGGCAAGTAATCTTTTTAGGCCATTGAGGAGCAGACCGATGATCGGACTGAACACCGCTGCAATCTACGTGCTGCAAACCATCGGCAGTATGTATCTGTTGATCATCCTGTTGCGCTTCGTGCTGCAACTGGTACGCGCTGACTTCTACAACCCGCTGAGCCAGTTCGCGGTCAAAGCCACCCAGCCACTGCTCAAGCCGCTGCGCCGGATCATTCCGAGCCTGTTCGGTCTGGACATGTCTTCGCTGATTCTGGCGATCATTGTGCAAATGATCCTGATGGCACTGACATTGCTCTTGGCCTACGGCACGACAGGCGATCCGCTGCACCTGCTGCTCTGGGCAATCATCGGCGTGACCGGGCTGTTCCTGAACATCTTCTTCTATGCACTGATCATCAGCGTGATCCTGTCGTGGGTCGCCCCTGCCAGCCACAACCCTGGCGCGCAACTGGTCAATCAAATCACCGAACCACTGCTGGCCCCGCTGCGCCGGATCCTGCCAAACCTGGGTGGCCTGGATATCTCGCCGATCCTGGCGTTCATGATCCTCAAGCTGCTGGACATGCTGGTCATCAACAACCTGGCTACCATGACCCAAATGCCGAGCGTACTGCGCCTGCTGATGTAATCAACTGGCCCTATGTGGGAGCCGGGCTTGCCCGCGATGAGATCAACTCGGTGTCTGAGACCTGATTGATTTCATCGCGGACAAGCAATGATCACAGGTTGATTGTGGCCTCAAGCTCACGACCTACTGGTGGGACCGAATTTATTCGGGAATCGGTATTTCATGCGACACACAGGCTGCGAATGTAACGGCCCCTTCGCGAATGAATTCGCTCCCACAGGATTCCCTCTTATAGGCCAATAGAGAAAATAACAAAGGCCCAGCACTAGCTCTTCGTCAAAACTCCTCACTCCTGACATTCGAAAACTGCGAATTCCGATTCTGCAGCTTGCGCAGCGTCAGCTTGTAAACACTCGACTTGATCCGATCCCCCACCAGCGTCTCCTCCAGCCGAATCCGGCTCGACGCATAAGCACACCCGGTATCAAGCATCTTGTACTTGAGCTGGTAATAGCCCACGTCCATACGCCCAAACGTAAAGCGACTGCGCGCCGGAATGTACGCGTGCCGGAAATCACGCTTACCCGTCGCATCCGTAATCTTCGCGTACACCGCCTGCTCGCCCGCAGTGTTATCCACCGTGATCTCCGACCAGCCACCGTCGCGCGTCATCGGCATCCCTGCGATGTAACCTGCCGCAGACGGCCAAGGCGCGCCCATAGGGTCAACCAGCGGCGGCACACAGTCCGGCTGTCCCGGCTCAACAATCTTCACTGGCGCGCTAACAGGCACCGCTGCCGCAACCCTGGCCGCTTCAGCAACCGCCTCAGCCTTGGCCTGCGCCTCAGCCAGAATCGCCATATCGTCCACCACCGGCGGTGACGGCGGAATAAATGCCTTGCCCGCGTCACGGTCATACCCCATCCAGGCACCCGCACTGCAAGCAACCACGAACACCGCCACCCAACGCCAACGACTGCCGCGCCGGGTTGGTTTTGCTGGTTTGGCTGATTTGCCTTGAGATTTTACTGAGGGACGAGCCTGAGCTCTTGCAGCGCTTTGCGGCGCAGCTTGCGGCCCGGCCTGACGACGCTGAGTGGCCGCCTGACGGGCCACCTGCGCATCACGAACCAGACTGGCGTCATACGCAGCACGCTTCTCGGGATCAGCCAACACATCATGAGCAGCGTTGACCACCGCCATCAAACCAGACGCATTGGCTGCATGATTACGATCAGGATGCAGCTGCTGCGCCAGCTTGCGGAAGGCGTGCTTGATATCCTCTTGCGAGGCATCCCGAGCGACATTGAGCTCGTCGTAATACGTACGTGTTTTCGGCATTGAGCTTGCTATCCATTGCGACGCGACATATTAGCAATCTTTGCATCCCTGCAACCGCCTCACCGCCCAAGCTGAAGCCCAGCGCACAAACCAAAACAAAACCCCGCCCCACCTGACGAACCGCCCTCCAGCTTCACGCCAGAACGCCGATAAAGGCTGACTCCCTCAACGCTGACGCGCCATGGCAGCGTAGAGCCAACCGCTCAAGAAATTTTTAAACGAAATCAGTGAGCTAAGGTTTACAGCCAAAAAAAACTCTATATACTCAGCGCCCATCACGCCGGTATAGCTCAGTTGGTAGAGCAACTGACTTGTAATCAGTAGGTCCCGGGTTCGACTCCTGGTGCCGGCACCATACGCTACATCGAAAGAGGCTCACCGAAAGGTGGGCCTTTTTTGTGCGCGTGTGTTTTCTGTAGGAGCTGCCGAAGGCTGCGAAGGCGTCATCCAATACAACGAAAAATGCCCCGCTACCCTCACCGTAAGAGCAGAGCTTGCTCGCGATAGCTACCCCAAGTCGCCCGCCCAATCACGTGAGCCCGACGGACGAACTGGCAACAACAGTCAGTGCAGGGGTTGTCCTGATAACGGGGGATCTCACCCAACAGGTGAGCCAATTCATGCCAGGAATTGCAACGATTGGCACACCGATGCGGTTGAGTGGTACGCCACCTGGAAACTCCATACAATCCCCCGTCATCTCTTCAAAGCGCCAGAACCACAGGATTTTCCGGAAGGAATACGTCATTCCACGGAACATAAGGAGTAGCACCTTGAGCACAGCAGATCACCCCCAAAGCACCTCCAAGTACAGCGCCAAGTGGCAGGAACGCTTCAATTTCTTTGAGACATACGGTGCACCGAACGATCCACGGTTCAATGCCGGTCTCAAATCACTTCCTGGCATCAGAAAGAAAATGCGGATCAACATCAATATAATTGCGTGTTTCTTTGGTCCGATTTATTTCTTTGTGCTGGGACTGTGGAAAAAGGGCCTTGCACTCCTTGGAATCATGCTCGCGACCAACGCGTTGATTCTTCTGGTGTGTACTCTTCTGGAAACCGATGTGCCTTATGCGCTCGGCGGAGGGCTGGCTGCGCCCTACGCCCTGATGTATGGCCTGACCGTAAACTACGCGTACTACCTCAAGGAAGTGAAAGGCGAGCAAGGCTGGAACCCGTTCAAAGGCATACGTCTCGTCTAACGTTCAGGTGTGCCAGTAACTCTGGCGAGCGTGCAGGCTTGCCGCTCCTCGATCAAAAGGAATAGGGGTCAGACTACATTTTCAATTAAGTACCGAAAACCGTGGTCTGACCCCATTTTTCCGCAAAACAGTTGTGTAACTTATAACTCCATTATGAGCATCGGAGATCAGGTTTCCTAGCCATGAACGAATCCCTCGATTACAAAATAATGGATAGCATTGTCGTCTGCATCCACGATACCGCAGGCTTTGGGAGAAAGGCATTTGAAAGCTTCAGCTTGGCGACCGATGTCGCGAGGGATCTGGGCGTAGATGGCGACGATGCAAGTGATCTGATGGTCGAGTTCTTCGAAAGGTTCTCTATCGACCTTAACAATTACGATCCTTATCGGTACTTTTTGGAAGAAGGCTGCAACTTTTTTTCCTTCCGGCGCGCCAAAGACAGACGCGGAAACATACCGCTAAGAGTGGGGATGTTGTATTTAGCTTTAAAAGCGGGACGCTGGGATGCACAAGCATTTGAACAAGCCAAATTCAGCGATGGTCCACTATATGAGCGTACAGAAGATATTCCGATTGATGGCTACAAAATAAAAAGCCGTTGATCCTACCTATGCGATCCACGGAGGAATAGGGGTCAGACCCCATTTTCCGTAATGCCCTGCGGGGCCGGCCTGGACGCTGGTTAAACGTTCGCCCCAGCGGGTAGGATGTCAGCATCGCAAACCATACGTTATGGCAAGGACTGCATGATCAAACGATTTCTGCTGTTGGTAGCGACCGTTTCGCTATCTGGTTGCTGGAGCCTGATGTACCACATCGACGGTGAACGTTGCGTTTATGGGGGAACGCGGCAAGGGTGGGCTTGGGGCACGCACTCCGGCCCGTCGACTTGGCCGCTACTGGTCGACGTGCCGTTCTCACTAGTGCTCGACACGGTACTGTTGCCTTATGACCTCACCTCATTCCTGCCCGAAAACCTGGGCGGGGACGACAGCGAATGCCCGATTAGCGAGGGGCTCAACGTGTTGGGTTGAACGGGGAATATGGATCAGACCAGATTTTCAATTAAGTATCGAAAATCGTGCTCTTACTCCGTTTTCCACAATCTTCTGTGAGCGTTGGCGGCGAAGACATGAAGGACGGCCGGAGAGGCCTCCGACACAGTGCTCAAGTGCCTGACAGATAAGTCGATAAAGATTCGGCGTACTGCGCGTTGGCGCAACTGCCTACCATATCAATACTCATGGAGAGACTATGCTTCGCAACGCTGTTGTAATCACAACGTTATCGGCCTGCATGCTATTCGCCGGTTGCGTAGCGCCACCGTCTGCTTCACAGAGTGCGCCTGTGCAGCTTGAGCCCTTGGGGCAGATCATTCCCCAAAATACTGAGCGCACTGCGATGATCGAGCGAATTATCGCCAATGACCCAACTGTTATTTCATCTCACAAACCGGTACTCAATCCAACACAAAGTAACGATAGTCGTATTGCCATGTTGCGTAAGGAACTCGGATTCACGTTACCTGACAGCTATTGGAAACTTTACAAGCAAAACCTGGAAGCCCTTCAATTCGACCTTAACCATCAGCATTATGCCGCTCGCGAGCAGTACATCAAGACTTACAGCGACGAGCTGAATCGGGTAGACAGCAGCACGCTTCAGGTGATGTCGACCGCACCCAAAACATTGGATGAAAAGACCAGACAACAATGGAGTACGCGTATGAACGATCGACTTATACAGTACGTAATGACCAGTGAGGAGTCATTCAAGGTTGCAAAGCAGGCCCATATTGACCGCATGGCCGCTATGGATCGGCAATACGATGTCTGCTCGCGCAAAGCCGATTGTTGGGACGCTCCAGCTGGCAAATAGAAGCGGAATAGCCATCTTTGGTTAACTACGGAGGAATAGGGGTCACGAGGGATAGGGTAAGACTACATTTTCAATTAAGTAACGAAAATCGTGGTCTGACCCCATTTTCGCCCCCAGTGATTGACCAGTTCGTTCATTGCACATAACCTGCCCGCAACACACTCGCCACACGTCCTACTCAACGAGTAGGGTCCTGCCTATAGGCAGGCGTGCAAAAGGCGAGTTTTTTCGTCTGGAGTTTTACCGTGATCAAGATGGCTCCTGTAAAAATCCTTCTTTTGAAGAGGCCGCTTTAACTCCCCCTGTCGCCTACTGCCCGTAAAATCTCCAAAACTACTCAACAATCAGAAACAACCTTCAGCCCCAAAACCCGTGCTCTGTAGGACCTTTCTGAAAATTCAGGATATGCTCTGCATCCGCTTGTAGATGCCTGATGTGGCGACTACCTTCCTGCCTGTCGTTGATTTCAACGATCGGGTTTAGTCGCCCAATGAATAACCAAGCGAAGCATCTGTCATAACCATTGCCGAAGCCTTGAGCGACGGCGTGGAATCTTATGGCGGCTGTGCAAGGGGCACCTTCGGGTGCGCCGGGCTGCCTGGTTCCCGGTCGACTAACCCGCGCACAGCCGCCACCCTTTGTTTAGTCGCAAAGAGTGATGGCTCAACAATACCGGGAGAGTCACCATGATCAGATCCACGCCACATCCCCCCGCTACACCCATCAAGCAAAACCTTGTCAGCAATACCAACCTGGGCAACCTCAGCCTGTTCACTGTAAAGCCCGATATCAAAATCGAAGACGCGCTGGTTCTTGCATCGGAATACCTGAGCTGCGCCGCCGCTACGGCTTATGAAACGGCAGATAACAGCATGCTGGAGTTTCCCCCGCTGGCGAGGTCGGTTGTGCATCAGATCGAGGCGGCCAGAGCGTTGGTTGAGGCTTCGGTGGCGGGGTTGGAGGAGAAGCACCGAACGAAGTAACACAAATGATCTGTGCAGTTAGTCACTTCGCGGGCAAGCCTCGCTCCAACAGGGGCGAGGCCTTGAGCGTTTTCAGCGTCAGCACAGCGTGTCAGCTCAATTGCTTCGCGAACAAGTTCGCTCCTAGCGGGGCGGTGTTCTCCGTTGGGCTTTAGTGTTTGCTTAGCCCATGCCCCATCAATCATCTCCCGCATCACCGCCCCCGAGAAACTCGCGAAACGCCCAGAGCGTGCGACTCAAGTGCGAGCAGTATCCAGCCCGGAAGGAAACCTGCAAAAAACTGGTGCCGATGAAAACCTGATCCAGCCCATCAAGGCGCCCCAAACATCATGGTCCAGTACACCCCCGCTTTGCTGTTCGGGTTAGTCCCGTAAGCCGCCCCCATCTGGGTGAACATCGGGTTCATGAGGTTGGCACAATGGCCCGGGCTGGCTAGCCAGCCTTGCATGGCTTTTTCGGGCGAGCCTTGGCCGCTGGCGATGTTTTCGCCGACTTGTCGCCCGTTGTAACCCGCCGCTCGGGCGCGGTCTTTGGCAATGTCGCCGTTGGGGTCTTGATGGGAGAAATAGCCGCCGCTGGCCATCGCCTGGCTGTGCCGTAGCGCGGCGTTTTCCAGCGTGGTATTCCATGTCAGGGGCCGCGCAGCGGCGTAGGGTTGGCTGCCACACATGCGCGGCTTGGCCCGTGCCGCGTTGACCTGAGCCAATAGCGTTCTGCCCGCCGATTGCTGATCACCCAGATGACCGTCGAGCAACGGCTTGGCCAGTACCAATCGCCAGTCCCGGCCTGACTGAGTGATACCAATGTCGGCGTATTGGTTGTCCAGCAATGCGCCACAGTAACGGCTCTGCAGCATGGCGAAGGCACCCCTCGCATCCTGCGCACCGACCAGGCGAATGCTGCGCACCGCTACTGCTCGATAGCCGGAAGCTTTCAAGGTGTTGCGCATGTCGCCAGCAAACCCGATGGGCAAAGCCAGATCCCGCCTCAACTCCAGTGGCGATAACCCACGCACCGCACGCCCCTCGCAGCGGGAGGGCTGAGCGCGGTAGTCGTTGATGGCCGATACCAATTGTTGCGCCCCGCTGGCATGAGCCTGGCTAGCGAGCAGTGGGAGCAAGACGATGAAGCAGAGCGAGGTGAAGCAAGAAGTCAGGCGCATGGGACGGGGCTGCTCTGGTGATCGAAATCGGGCGCTGATCTGACTGGGGAATCGGGAACTAGTTGCACGATGCAAAACGGTAAATGTTTGACTGTCGGCACAGCCCTGAGTCAGCGCGCTTTTCTATTTAGATGACGGCTCACTCGCTGACGTCCCGTATCGTGAAACTAACCACATATAAAGCGCGTGATACCCAGTGAATAACAGACCTGATGCGCATCCAAAGCATACAAAAACGAGCATTCCTGAACCGAGTTGATCCACCAGGTAACTCACATACTGCCCGGTCGGAAGGGGCAGCAAACCGGGAGCCCCCAAGAGCAGCCAGATTAAAAACCCACTGACTGTCCCGCCCACGATGTAACGCAGGCGATGAGTGAGAAAGCGATCGGTCAGCCACAGAGCGGGCCAGCCGATGAGCATCGCAATACCGGCACCCACCAGAAAGCTGAAGATCAAAGACGGCACTATTTCAGAGGGAGAGGCAAAGGCCCAGGTGGCAACGACGGCCAACGATACGCCTCCACATAATGGAATGCCGAACACGTAAGCCTTGCTCATTTGCGGCACCGGGCTGCGCGCCGCGTATCTCACTAGATATCTATCAAAAGCGGTATAGAGCAGGCCGAGCACCACGCCAATCGTTATGGCAGCTATCCATAATCGTGGCTTGAATCCGCTGTAAAGAACGTAGGTGAACAAGATCTGCAACACGCTACTAAGCACGTGGCGAGCTTTGAAACCGGGAAAGCACCGATCACCTATCAGCAGGAACGGAATACCCAACAGCATTGAGCCGATGAACCCGAGTAGCAGGCCAACGTTGACTAGATCCAGGCCACTGATAAAAGGCATGAAAAACCCGAAACCCAACGCGCCGCCTATAGGCACGGCCAGGATTCTGAATGCGCTGAGTATATTCATCAGGGACGACCGTCTGGGTTGTTGTCATTCTCGGTAATCAGGTATTGCTCCAGCGCAATGTTCTTCTGTATCAAAAGCTCGTTCAAAAACTCCGGATCTACCGCGTGCAGGAGGGTGACCACGTCACGAATCTTCCAGTAATAGTCATCCGGGTGACCAATGATGCTTGCCAGATGAGCCCTCAATACAGGCAGGTACTCCGTCATTCCGCGCTCGCTAACCAGCCAGAACATACCGGCGATTTGAAAAGGCTTAGTGTTGGACAATGCGATGATTTTTGAGATCAGGGGATAAATATCCTTCCTCGCCTGCTCACCCTTTCCCTCGTCAGACTGGATCGCCCAGTATCGGGTTAATGCAGCGAGGTTATGTTTTTGGGTGTTATCAAAACCATGAAGCTGGTGATCAATGTATCCACCCTTGAGGTCATCGATAAACACCGCAAGATGCTGCAGGGCATGTTGAAAGCCCCAATTGACGAGCAGTTTCGCGGCCTCGTATCGGACGCTTTCATCCGCGCTATTCAATAGCGCATTGACCTTCTCAATGCGTTCTTTAGGTATGTCCTCGGGATCAAGATCCGCGGCATCCACGGCGTAATCAGCACTGGCTGGCACAGCATGCAAGGTCTGATATATCTCGCTGCTCGTGTCTACGTGTCCGCCTGGGGATGTTGCCTTGAATGGCGCGTTACTAACCGGTATCTGGTTCACGACGATGGTAGAGGCGGCCATGTCGCCGATGCGCTTTTGCGAATCAAAGAATATGAAAATCCAGTCCAGGAACAGCAGAAGCAACTTCAACAGGTTGCGCACAAACGCTTGAAGATAGCCGCATGGGACGAGGTTCTGCTCGTCCATCACGACAATTTTCATCACCTTTTTTCCGAGGCTTTGACCGTTCCATATGGCGTCGGCGAAAAGAAGATAGGCGTATGCCAGCGGCGCCAGAAGGGCGCCGAGCGCAGACGAGATAAGGAGAAGCGGAACGGCGCATATCGCAACGATCAAACTGGCGACGATCAAGTCGATCGTCTGCGCGGCCAGACGACGCCAAGGGCTGGCCAATGCATACGTGGTTGCGCCATGGGTAAACTGGCGAGGTTCCAACATCGGTTTACCCCTTGCCTGCGGCGTAGAGATGGTAGCGATCTGTTTTTTGGCTAATCACCCGTGTGTGACAACCCGTTAATGTGTCAGCCTGAAAACTACCGTGGGTACTTCACGGTCAACTTGGCCGGACAAATTGGTCACTCGTTGGGACGGGGATCCGCTGCTCCGGCTGAGTGATGTCATACACATGCTGCTCGCAACCATCTACCCGAACGACAAACTCAACCAGATAAACCTTCTGCTTTTCAGGTGTAAAAACCGAACGAAGAGGGCCACACATTCTTCGGACATTGTTGTCACTGACATCGTATCCGCCGCTGATTTCCATAGCGCGATCAGGATCAGCCTGTAGCTCTAATTGGGGAAAGTGCTTCAGCGCCGCACTGTGCGTGACCTCGTTCATCTTTGCTATCCAGCCGAACACCTTGCCGCGACCGGTGTAAGCAGCGGTGCCAAGAGACTCCGGACGCTGATCGGGGTCGCCATCACGTCGCACAGAAAACTGCACCGGATAAATATACCCGGTGGGTTTCATGATGACTTTGGCGTGATCGGCATCAACAACGACGCTTTTCTGCTTCAGAAGAATGCCGTCTTTAAACAGGCTGGGCGCGGAGCTTCGGCCACTGGATTGGCAAGCGGCCAATGCCAAAATCGTAAACAGCAGCGTGAGTATTTTCATGATATTGCCTCCTTGCACTTCTATTTTATCGACTCCACTTCAGAGCCCGGACATTAATCAGAGAACCCGCCGACCGCGCTAGACGCTCGTCCAATCGTCGGTCACGGTTCAGCCGCACACCGTCTCTGCACTCAGGCTCCAGAGAACTAATCGAATAACAGAAATGATGAAGGGAGCCGCGAGAAACAAGACGTACCCTGTCTTTGAGTGCCCGGATAGAAATGAGACTCGCGGTTATTAAAATAAGCCCCATCCGCCTTTATCTAAATGATCAGGGCTGGTTTTTTGAGCAGCCCCGCCATCAGGTTCCGGCACTGTCAGCCCAGTAAAAAATCTTGAGTTTCCACCGCTTCAACAAGACCATTAGCGACGAGAACCCCAACACCCAGCTCTGGATCGAACGTAGCGTCAAATACAAAACCAATCTGGCGTGCGCCGTCTTCGAAGGCAAACATAACTTTTACGTTTATCAACGTAACCAAGTCCCGCAACCCGTCAATCGAGTCGATTATTGGAGCCTTTACATCGACTTCCTCACTATCAAAACATTCACGATAGCTTTCGACGTTTGCAGTATAAAAATCGAAAACGGCTTGCTCTACCTGCTGACAAATAGCTTTTTTGCTTGATTCGAATTCCCGGTACGCAGCCCGTTGATCTTCCGAAATCGGATCATCATCAAAGGTCTGGACGATGAGCTCGACCTCAAGCACCTCGCCAAACAGTGCTACCTCACACTGCCCTGTCCAGATTTCATCGAACTGCAGCTCACCAAAATCGGGATCCGAAATCTTGCTCATCTTTTTGTCGCCTCCAACAAATTCCGCTCTGCAATGCCACCCAGATGGCCATACTTTACGCCAAAGCCCATCGGCCCCACGCTCCCGGTATGAATAAAGGAGGGGACTAATTGCAGTGTCCGCATGTCCTCAACTTCATGCCAAGTATATTTCTGTTCCTTCATAAAGCGCACGACATCTGACGTTTTAACGTCAAGCTTCTCCGCCAACATCTTATTCGCCTCGCGGAAATTCAGATTTCGATTTGTTGAAATCAGGCCAGGGAGGCGTACTTCCTGTACGGCAATCGGTGAGAAGTCCGGGTAAGCATTCTTGTAGGCAATGCCATCAGGTAATATTTTCGCAAGCTCCGGATTGTCGAATACAAAGTTAGACTCGCCTCTGGCACCGGTCCACGAGCCACCGTTGACAGGAGTTACCTTTATCCGGTCCTCATACCGACTGAGTTGAGGAACAAAAGGCCCCATCTCTTCATAGGGCAGCTTCGGAGCAAATACCTCTGCCGCATCGCCTACCGCTTGCACGGTAGCTTTCTCGCCGAAGCCACGAACAACCGATACGCCAGCAGTTACACCGCCAGCCACGCCTGCCGCAGAACCTATTCCATACGCGACCCGCTCAGCAGTGGACAACGGTTGACCCGTGATCGGGTGCAGACCGCTGAGGGCCATATATGCCTGACACCCCGTCGCGGAAGGACCGATCCCACCACAACCACTGTCGAAGAAATCAGCGGCTATTTTTTCCAGGCTGGCCTTGGACGATGCCTCGCTAGCCGCCTGCCGCTCCCGACCAATAACGGCCTGAGCCGCCGTTGCGGGAACGAGCTCCCACTCTGCGTTCTGGCCTGTAGTGATGACTTTATCCGTCACCACACACATGTTATTTCCGGAAATAGCGCACGGTATTATTTCACCCGGAACGGTGGTGAATACCCGGTCGCGCCCCATATCCTCGGCGAGATAAATAGTTTCCTCTTTGAGGACGCTCTTTGCTTTCTCTTCAAGCGCGATGATTTGCTTGTTCTTGCTGTCACATGAGTCGCTTTTCGCGCCGCCCGCGCACTTTTCTGCGTACTCTTTTCTCAAGCTCCGGAGCGTCACATCCTCAATAGCACTGAGGTGATTGTTCTCTACGGCATTCTTAGCTGCCAATGCCCCGGCAATAGCGCTGACATCGCTGTCGGACGTAAGCACGCCAGCCAAACCACCCGCCAGGGTAGACAACGCGGAAACGGTCTGGCGCTCGGATTCGGTCAGTTGATCGCTACGCTTGTCCGGGTAGAGTTGTCGAGCAACCAACTCCCCCAAACCTGCGCCGGTGCCACCGGCAAGCGCCGAATTACCCTGAGCCTGGGCAACCACGGCCCCCAACACCACGTGCGCGAACAGGTTGGCGTTGTCATCTCCAGCCGTAATTTCCTTGATGCTGTGAGCGAGGTAGGGGGCTGCACCGCCAGCCAGTGCGCCGGCGAAGTTGCCACTCAATACGCCTTGAACGACACCACTGGCTGCTTGTGCTGCCCGCTGGAAGCTACTGCCAGTCCCATAATTGCGCTGAACCTGATCACTGATTTCTATATCGGATGGATCGGTATTACCCGCAGCGGCGAGCTGTTGGCGTGCCTGCTTTGCTTCTTCGCTGTTAGGATCTTTGGCTGCCTTGGTTCGGGCGGCCGCTATCGTGCTTGAAAGGTCCTTGACCAGCGTAACGGAGCTGCGCACCAACTCCATACGCTCTTCGATTGCCTCGCGATCGGGCTTGTCGAGCGCACCATTGGCATGAGCAGTATCACGATTCAGACCAACCAGATCACCGCCACCCTGGGCGCTTCGGACTTCAATTTCACCAGCGCTGACCGCGCTGCGAGTGACGCTTTTATCGGCGTCGTCGAGCTTCAGTCCAAACACCATGCCCGGAGATAGACTATTACCTGCAGTCGATACGCTCGCGCTGACCGCATGGCTTTCGATTTCGCTGATGTTTTTGATGTCACTGGTGATGAGACGATCGGTACTGAGGCGGTTTTTGCTGGCCGCTGCGTCGCTGGCAATGACCGCGCCTTGCAGCACCGTATTCTTGCCCACCTGAATGTCATAGCCGCCTTGGCCTGCATAAAGTCCCGACTGCTCGGCGACCGCACGGTAATCGCTGTTAAGGCCACTCAGTGCGACGTTGGCGGATGCGGTGACCGGCGTACCTACGCAGAATGGTGGTACACAGATACTTGCACCCACACCACCGCTGCTTTGCTTGTTGCGCTGCGTTTCGGAGTCTTGCAGGGAGGCAATTTCCAGATTGCCGCCAATGTTGGCCTTGATCCTGTCGGCACGAACCTGAGCACCGATAAGGCGAGTGTCGTTGCCGCTTTCAAGCATCAGCGAACCGGTGTCCAGAGTGCTGTTGACCTGCGTTACAGAGCCACCAGTCCCCTTCCCTTTAGCGTTCTGGGCACCAAGGTCGAGGGTGAAACCGTTTTGCGCGCCAATATTGAAGCTCGCGCCAATGCTGGTTTTGTTGTTGCTGCTGTCGTTTGCCCAATCGGCACGGTTCTGCGCACTGAGCAACAGGATGTTGCCCTTGGCCTTGAGATCGGTGTTGGCCGCCTTGATAGTGCTGCCGACAACCGTGATGTTTCCTTCGGTGCCAGCAACCGAACCATTAGCCGCAACGGCCAGATTACCGCCGACGTTGACGGTGCTCTGCCTGGCGGTCTCGCTGCTGTATTCGCTGGTGCTTTTACTACGTGTGTTGGCTAGCTCGGTGCCAATCTTGATAACCGAACCGTTACTCAGGGTATCGTCCCTTACTTCCTGCGAATCCGACATGAGATCGGATGCCGTACTGCCCAATTGGTAAGCAGCCAACATACCTTGGGCAACCTTGACCGCCTTCAGACGTGGGTCGTCGCTTTCCTGTGCAGCCTTGACCGAGTCGCGCATGGTTCTGACTGCATCAACAGCCATGCCACCAATGACGCGACCCACCGCGAGGCTGCGAGACTTGTCTTCACTGCTCTGGCTGGCTGTTTGTGTTCCTGACGTAATGGTCACGTCAGAACCACTCAACGTCATATCCTTGATGCTGACCAGATCACTGGCGTTAACCCTGAGATCGCGCCCTGCAATCAACGCCACGTTGCCATTGCTGGAACCAATGGTGCTTCCACTGAGGGTGGTTTCTGCCGCCTTGCCATTGTGTTTCTGGCTGCTGATAGAAAGGTGTTGGTTGCCTGTGATGTCATCGATACCGAGCTTGTTGCCGGTGACGATCCCGGTTAGGTCGCGGTTCTTCTCCTTGTGCATGTCAGTGCGCGAGAAGGTGTTTTGCGCTGCATCCACTTTCAGGTCGCGAGCGGCTTCGACCAATAAGTCGTCGGTGCTGACCAGAGATGAACCCGTAATCGTCGCATCGCGTCCAGCAGATACGCTTACAGTTTCCCCCGCAACCATACTGCCCGCTGCGCTGGTCGTCGCCTCGTCAACCTTGGTCTGGACCTTGCTGGACTTCAAGCCGCCCCAGCTGCTTTTACTTTCTTTGCGCTCATGCCGCTCAGTGGCGGAATCAGTGACAGCTAGAATCTGTACATCCTGATCGGCGACCAGTTGTGTAGCGCCTTTTTCAGAGGTGACGGCACTGCCGGCCAAAAGCAGGTTTTGGCCCGCAACGACAGTGCTGTCGCCATTGGCACTGACCAGGCTGCCGACATTGGTAGTGCTACTGGTTTCATCCAGACGGAATTTCTTCCCGGACGAGGTTTTCTTGGTCTTGCTGTAGAAGCTGTAGTCCTGATCTTCAGCTGCCTGCATGGCGAGGTTGTTACCGGCGACCAGATAGGCTTCATTCCCCGCATTGACCTGACTGGCAGTCAGCGCCATGTCCTGCCCGGCAGTAAGCGTCGCATTGCCTCCAGCCTTGAGCACACTCGACACCTGGCTGACATGATCTTCCTGAGCGGTGACCTTTTTGCTCTTGCTATACGAGTGCTGTTCATCAGCCGCAGAGGCGATGTTGAGGTTTTCGGTTGCACCCAGGGTCAAGTCGCGCTGGGCGCTGATCTGGCTGGCGACGGCGCTGATGTTGCGGGCGGCGACGACCTGGAAGTCGCGACCGGCTTCTACAACAGAGCCATACTGAGCGATATTCTGATGATTTGAACGTGTGCCGATTGCACCGCTGTTTTCCTGTTGGGCGGAGACGATGTTGACGTCACGTCCGGCCTGAATGGTGGTGTCGCCGCCACTCTTGATCACGCTGCCGACGTTATTGACGTCGCGTGTGGCTTGGATCGTGAGGGTGTCGGCGGCTTCGATGCGCGCGGCGCTGTTAACGAACTGAGTGCGCTCGGAGCGGTAGCCGCTGTCGCTTTGGTGAGTGGTGACACTGCGCTCGTTGAGCAGGTCGCCATTAACGGCGACGAGGTCGACGTTGCGCCCGGCGATCACGCCGCCTGCGGTATTGGTCAGGTTGTTGTTGGCGCGCATCTGCAGCAGGTTGCCCGCTTCGACCAGGCCTGAGTTGGTCAGGTTGCCGCCAGAGCTGACACCGAGGTTGTTGGTGGCGCGCAGGGTGCCGCTGTTGTTGAGGTTCTGGCCGCTGATCAGGGAAACGTCGTTGCCGGTGATCAATGCACCGTTGGGCGCGAGACGGTTGTTGGCCTGGGCCATGTACAGGACAGGCACCAGTACTTTTTGACCCGCGACCTCATGCTGTTCCATCCACACGATGTCATGGGTCAGCGCTGCGACTTGCTCGCCAGTCAGGCTCACGCCTACCGACAGGTTGAGGGCGTCCTTGCTGGCGATGGCGTTATCCATCAAATACTTGAACAGGCCGGCATCGCTGGTCTGGCCGTCAATGAAACGCTGGCCGGTGCGGGCGATGACGGCTTGCTGGATCAGCTTTTGCTCGTAGTAACCATCACCCAGACGTTTCTGGGCTTCGTCCGGGTTGTAGCCCAGCTTGTCGAGCATGTAATCCGAGCTCATGAAGCGGCCCAGATTGGTGAACGCCGGGTCGCTTTCGATCAGGTACTTTTGCGGGTTGGCGGCGAATTGGCTGGTGGGTAGCTGGAAGCCGGGCAGGTCTATCGGATTGACCGGTTGTTGTGTTTGATCCGGCGGCAGTTGCGGGTTGAGCGCGACCACGGTGGAGTAACCCGGCTCACGGGTATCCGTTTTCGCACCGCTGCCGACGTAGGTGTAGCCACCGCGTACAACGGAGTTGTCGATGCCGTTTTTGGCCTGAACGTTGACTGAGCCGCCCGCCTGAATGATGGCCGAGTAGCTTTGGTCAGGTGCTGCCAGTTGTGTAGTCTTCGCCAGCTCGGCCTTTTCGCCTTCGGTGCGACCAATGAAGGTGGCCAGTGCACCTTCAAGACCGCCCAAGGCGTTTTTGTCGTAGCCGGGGCTGTCGATTGAGTATTGCTGGGTAAACGTACTGGCCAGTTGGCGCATGAAACCAGGGCTACGGGTTCGCTCCTCTACAAAAACACGGTCGGTCTGAGTGTCGTGGGTTTCGATCGCGGTGTTGGTGACCTGATCAAAAATGGCAGTGAGGTCACCACCAGCAGCAATGCTACTGCTGCTGTTATTCAAACTGCCGCCAGTGAGCAGCATGCTGCCGCCGGAGGTGATGCTTGACGCAGCGCTGGCCTCAGTAACGGCCAGATGATCACGCTGGCTGATCAGGAAAGGGCGATGCTGCTTGCCGCCGTCACAGTCACCAGCGTTTACACCCTCGATGCATGCCGTTGGCGTGATGGAAGCGCTGTATATCCCGGACTCTACCGTCAGAATGGTCCGGATATTTTCGATGGTGCTGGCCGCCAGACTCAGCGTGCCGTCAGCCTGCATGTTCGAGGAGCTGTTGCTGATCAGGCTGGCCAATCCGCCCAGACCGTCACGATCAACGCTCAGGTTGCCCATGGCGTAGATGTCTGATGCAACGTTGTTCAGCGCATCAACCTGCAGGCTGATATTGCCACCACTGAAAATCAGCGCATGGTCGTTGAGCAAGCTGCCAGTGCTGACCGCCAGCACCTGACCGGCTGCCAGTGTGCCGAGGTTGCTGACGCGCGGTGCATTCACGCCCACGCCGGTTGCCGAGGTGATGCGACCGCGGTTGGTCAACTGATCACTGAGAGTCAGATCAACATCGCCGTCACTGGCGATGACGCCGTTGGTGTTCCAGCTGAGGCCTTTGCCGACGAAGCTGTTGGTGCCCAGAAGCTGACCCGTAGCGGTCTGCTCAAAGTTGTCGACGTCGAGATTCAGCCGATTGGCCTGAATCACGCTGCTGTTGGTCCAGGCGGCCTTTTTGAAGGTGAGATCACCTTGGGTGACGATGCTGCCGCCTGCGTTATCAAGGTTCAAACCATCGAGATCAAGCGCGCCGCTGCCAACGTGCAAAACGCTGCCGCCCAGGTTCTGGAACGTACTAGCGGCAAGGCTCAGGTCAGAGTTGGCCGTTTCCAGCTTACCGTTGCTGTTATCCAGCATTCCGCCAATGGCGAAGCGGGTTTTGCCACCACGGCCCAGAGAACGGATCTCGCCCTGGGTGTTGTCCAGGCTGCTGGCGCTGAGATCCAGGGTAGTGCCACTTTCGATGACGCCAAGGCGGTTGCTGATAGCGCCAGCACTTGCGGTCAGTGCGCCCGAGCTGCTGATGTATCCGCCTTGAGTGTTGACCAGACTATCCGCCGTCAGCTCAATGCTGCCGTCGCTGAGTATCTGGCCTTTGTTCTGGTTGCTCAACGTCGCAGCCGTCGCGGTCAACGCCTTACCGGCGGCCATCGTACCGCCGTCGTTGGTCAGGCTTTCGGTAGCAGTGGTCGAGAGCTTTTTGCTGGCAACCACGTTACCGGTGTTGTTGAAAGTTTTACCTTTAAGGGTGACGTTGCCGCTATCGGCTGGCGCGCTGGCAGCAGCAACCGCCTGAATCGCACCACTGTTGTCCAGGGATTGCGCGGCAGTGGCTGTCAGGTTACGGCTGGCGATGACATTGCCGGTGTTGTTGATCGTATTGCCGTTCAGGCTGACATCCCCATTGGCGTTGCGGGAGTTGTCGGCGTTGATACCGGCCTGAATCGTGCCGCTGTTGTTCAACTGCCCATCGCTGCTCAGGGTGACTCTGTCCCGTGCGGCGAGCACTTTCTGGTTTTTGAGGGCGCCGCGGGTTTTGACGTCAACCGATGTTCCGGCGTAAACCGATTCCTGTGCATCAAGGCTCTCAGCATTGATCTTGACGGCGCCGCTGGTTGCGACTTTGGCCATGGTCAGATGCCCGTTGGCATCGATCTGCATATCCCCGCCGCTGGCCGCCATATCGCCAGCGAGTTTCACACCCACGCCCTGTTCGGTACCAACCAGCTTGATGGTGTTGGCGTACATGCCACCCAACGCCGAGGAGTCGATGGCCAGTTCTGGCTTGTCTGCAGGATTGGCTGCGCGGGCCTTGGCCTCCAGCGTGTCAGCGTTGACGTCGTTGGCACCGGTTACAATATTCAGGCGCTTGGCGTAGATGTTGGCGTTGACCTTTGCCGAACGGGTGATGATGTCGAACTGATCGACATTACTGGCGTTGAGCCCGTCGCCCTCGATATTGATACTGCCGCCGTCGACTTCGAAATGATCGAGCTTGCCACTGCCGTCAATCACCGGCTTACCAGTGCTCAGCGTCACGCGAGGCGTGTTGATGAAGCCACAGCCGTTACAGGTCACGCCGTAAGGGTTGGCAACGATGACCCGCGCCGACTTGCCCGCTACCTCGGTGTATCCGTTGAGTTGACTGGCGCTGCCGCCGTTGACTTCGTTGAGAATGGTCCCGGCTGCTTTACCGCCCAACTGGCCGTTGCCATTGATGTAGCCACCCAATTGGGTCTTCTCCACGCTATTAGTGGAGTTATTGAGGATCACGCCGTTCTTGCCGACGTTGTAGTCGGTGAACTGGTTGTGAGACAGCCCCGAGCCGTTTGGCTTGGCGATGTTGATCACGGTAACGCCGTTACCCGCCTGCCCCACGGTGGTCTTAGTGCCGCCGCTCACCACGATGCCGCCAGCCTGCGCCCAGATCGGCTGCCAGAACACGACGTTGATCATCAGCACCGCCAACGCACGTTTGGACACGCCGAGGAAGCGCTTGCGCGTCTTCAACTCAGCGGAAGGTTGGCGGGCCAGAAATGCAAATTGATGAACGTCCATTTTCGAAGTCTCGCGGCAACAAATTTGATTAATTAGAGAAACAGGTCGACCTGGAAATAGATCGGTGCTTCACGCTCGGTGAGCACACTCGGGCGCTCCAGCGAATGGGCAAACGTCACGCTGGCGTTGACGTGCTCGCCTCTGGCGAACAGCTGCAGGGAATTACTCGATACGCGTCCGTTGAAACCACTGCTGTATCGGTCATTACTGATCACGCCCTGGTCATAACCGACGCTGGTGCCGTACTGACTAAAAGCGGGACGCAGCCAGTCCAGCGTCACCGGCCGCGTCCAGCGCAGCTCGTTACGCCAGTAGCCGCCACTGGAGCCGGACAGGAATTGATCCTTGTAGCCGCGCACGGAAGAGCTGCCACCGACGCTGATGCGTTGCGAGCTGAACAACACATCTTCGCTACGCTGCCCCGTGGCAAGGCTGCTGAAACTGAAGGACTCGCCCAGCCAGTTGAAAGGCAGCAGATAACTCGCGGTGGCGGTGTATTTGCGATAGCGCGGGGTGGCGGTGAGATTGCCGAATTCGTCGCGCTGCTGAGCATCCTTTTGCGCATCCAGTGCGCCGATGCCTTGCTGCATGCCCAGATCAAGGTTGACGAAGGAGTTACCGATGCGCCGACCATGGTTGATACCGAACTGCGCTTCAGTAATCCGGTTGCTGCTGCCCTCGAGGCGGCTGTCCTCGATGTAGTTGTTGGTGCGCACGTGCGCCAGCCCGGCACTGACCGAAGTTTTGCTGACGGCGTCGCGATGGATCAGACGCTCGGCGAGAAATTGATGGTTCTGGCTGTCACCGTTCTGCTTGAAGCTGAAACCAACACCTTGTCCCTGCGAGCGATATTCGCTCTGGCTATAGCTGTAACTGAAGTTCCACCAGCCATACGGAACGTTGTAATAGAGCATGGCGCTTTTGGAGGTGGACTTGTGATCACTGACCACATCGTGTCCGCCACGCAGAATCAACTGGTCGGCGATGCCCAGCGGGCTGTCCCACTCAAGCCCGGCATTGACCTGCTGTTCGCCGGTGCTTTTCTGCCCATCGTTATTGCGCGACAGGCTTGCGCGCCAAGGCTTCTGTGGCACGTTGCGCACCAGCACCTCACTGCCACCCACCTCGTTCCCTGGCGCCAATTCCATCTGGGCCTGTTTGGACGGCAATCGATTGAGCTGGTCCACCAACTGCTCGATTTCACGCAGGCTCAGGACCTCGCCGGTGGCCCCCGGAAATGCCATCGCCAGTTCGCGCTCGGATACCGTGCTGCCTGGAGCGCCTTTCAAGCTTTCAAGTTTGCCTTCCACGACCAATACAGTCAGGTGCCCTTTGGACAGATCCTGCTGTGGAAGATAAGCGCGACTGGTGACCAGCCCTTGATCGAGGTAGTAGTTGGTAATGGCCTTGAGCAGCTCATTCAAATCAGCAACGGCCAGGCAGCGATCCATGTACGGCTTGAGCAGCCGTTCCCGATCCACTCCACTCAGGCGCTCGGCACCCTGAAGCTCAATGGTTTTGATCGGGAAGCAACGCGCATCCTCGGGCGATGCCGGTTTAGGCTGCTCAGCGCTGGAGCCTGGCAGTTCCTTGAGTTCCTTGAGTCGGCGTTGCTGCTCTTCAATCAGCCGATTCTGTCGATCACGAATCAGGTCCTGATCACCCGGGGTCGGCACAGTCGCGCCATAGACAGGCGAACCGATAGCTAACAATAAGGCGCACGAATGCAGCCACGTCCGTGGGGAGGCAAACATAAACATTCCATCGATATGTCTCGGGCGTTTGAAGTGCCTGAGCAGGAAGAAGAAACAGCAACCGCGAGGTGGAAGCCTGGATACCGGCCAGATGCCAGCAATTAGCAGCAAAGTGCCATCAAATGCTGGCAAATTTAACAAGATGTATCAATGCTGAAACAGACCCCTCATTCGAAGAAAGTTCCTCCAAGGGGAAAATTTTGTGATGGGGGTCACTAAAAATGCAGAAGAGCGCGCGTCAGAACTCACTAAGCCCGTACGTCGCGCAATGAGGATGATTGACACCCGAAAGCACTATGGAGGTTTGTATCAACAGCGCCCAGGAGCCATCGGCAGGACATTTGATAAGCGAGAGACGCTATCTATACTCCCTGCATCGTTGGGGGGTAGCACGCAGCCACCGCGCAAGGCCTCAAGTATTTGGTGATTTTCGGAGCCAGACTTAGGCCGTCGCCAATGCAATCCGTAACCCGCTATGTTTAAAAGCTTTAACCTCGAAGACATAACTCCCGACAGGTCTAGACCCATTCGTTGAAAATGGATTTCACCCGTGCCCGAAGTAACTTCATATGGATGCTGAAGATGGCCAGACATATCACTCAGACTGAACAGACTTTCCCAGCCGAACAACGCTTGATTTCAGCGACCGATACCAAAGGTAAAATCACCTACTGCAACGAAGAGTTCGCGGATATCGCGGGCTATTCGCAAGCCGAACTGATCGGTAGTCCGCACAATCTGGTGCGCCATCCGGACATGCCTGCGGCGGTCTTCGGACTGATGTGGAGTTATCTGAAGGCAGGTAAAAGCTGGATGGGCATCGTCAAGAACCGTTGCAAAAACGGCGACTATTACTGGGTCAGTGCCTACGTCACGCCGATCCTCGAAGACGGCCGTTTGATCGGGTACGAGTCAGTACGTGTCAAGCCCACGCGAGAACAGGTCATCCGCGCCGAAACACTTTACGCCCGGTTACGCGGCGGCAAAAAAGCCGTCGCAGGTTCTCGCCATGTAATGGCATTTCTAAGCGTTACGGCTGTGCCAGCCATTGCTGCCGCTCTGGGTGTGGCGGTCAACATGTTGCTCCCAGATACCCTGGCTCATGTTGCCAACGCGTTGCTGTTTCTGGCACTTGGCGGCTGGGCGTACTTCCGCTTCGAGCGGCAGCTGGCGCGCATTATCCGTAGCGCGCCGGGTGCTTTCACTGATCCGGTAAGCGCGCTCGCCTATAGCGACGCATACGGCAAGAGCGCGCAAGTCGAGATGATCCTGATCAGCGAGGACGCTCGACTGCGCACTGCGCTGACCCGCTTGAGCGACCTGGCGGCCCAGGTCTCGGAAGCCGCCGGGCACTCATCACAATTGTCCACGCAGAGTGAGCATGCCTTGCTGGAGCAACGCGCGGAAACTGACTTGACCGCCGCGGCCATGACGCAGATGGCGGCGTCCATCAATGAAGTCGCTAAACATGTACAGCAAACCGCGACCGAAGCGACCACCGCCAACGAACTGGCCGAACAGGGCAACAAAGTGGCCGGTAGCTCCCGCGAAGCCATCCAGCGCCTGGCCGGTACGGTCACCAGTATCAGCAACGCCGTGGACAATCTGGCCAATGAAACCCAGCAGATCATGTCGGCCGCCAGTGTGATTCAGGCCATCGCCGATCAGACCAACCTCCTCGCACTCAACGCAGCGATCGAAGCAGCAAGAGCCGGGGAGCAAGGACGCGGCTTTGCCGTGGTGGCGGATGAGGTGCGCGCACTGGCGGGCAAAACGCGGGAGTCGACTCAACAGATTCAGGCAGTCATCGAGTCGTTGAAGAAAGGCGCAGATGAAGCGGTCAGCATCGCCCAGGTGGGCATCAGAGAAGCCGACAATGGCGTTTCTCAGGTCATCGAAGCGCAAGATGCCTTGCAGGGCATTCGCGAGGCCATCGCGCGCATCAGCAGCATGGGCCATCAAATGGCGACTGCGTCTGAAGAACAGGCCCATGTAGCAGAGGATATTTCCCGACAGATCAATAACGTCGCAGCAACGTTCGAAACTTCCGCCAGCAACGCCAATGCGGCCGTGGCAAGGGGGACTGAACTGGAAAATACTTCTCGCGGGTTACGTGCGCTGGTTGAGCGGTTTAACCGTTAGTTTGAGAGGTTGGCAGCAGGCAGCGCGGCAAACAACAATCCGTAGGACCGGCTTTAGCCGGGAGGGGGCAAGTACACTTTCTGAATATTGCTCTTCAGAAATAATGCCCTCCCGGCTAAAGCCAGTCCTACGGATTCTGCGTTTACTGCGTGACAGAGTGGTGTTATAGACATCCGCGCGGCATCTGTAATTAAGGCAATAAAATCACCTTCTCCCCCGCGCCCTGATAAACCTCTTCGTATCGCGCCGGCCCTTCGCCCAATGGCGACTCGACCAAACCTGTCGGCAGCGGCAAGCTGCCTTCGTCGAAGAATCGACCGAACTGGTCGAGCATCTTCGCGCAGGCCTGGCAGTCGTAAAGCAGCGAGTTGATCCCCACCACCGAGCCGCCTTTACGGTACAGCGCCAATGAAGGCAGCTGTACATGGCCGTCCACAGGTGCCGCGATGATTGCGATACGGCCGAAGGTTGCCAGAGCAGGCACCGCAGCTGGAAGCCAGAAGCCCGTGGTGTCGAAAATCACATCGGCACCGCTCTGGAAAACCCCGTTGACCTGCGCCGCCAGCTCTTCAGGCTTGCCTAGCACAATGCCGTCGAAGCCTTGCTCTTGCAGCGTGGCAATGTGTTCCGGACGACGAACTGCCCCGAGTACACGAGCGCCGAGAATCCTGCCCAGAGCCAAAGCCGCACTGCCCACTGCACCATTGGCCCCGATGACCAGCAAGCGTGTGTCGGCATTGACAAGGCTGCGTTGCAAAGCATCCCACGCAGTGGTGTAAGGCACGCCCAGGCTGGCGGCCTGACTGAAGTTCAGCGCCTTTGGTTTGAGCGCAACGCCCTTGGCGGGCAAGGTCAAAAACTGAGCGTGAGAGCCGTCGCGGAAGAAGCCTGGCTCTTTACCGGTGCCCCAAACCTCCCGCCCCAACAGGTCGGCAGGACCTTCAATAACCACGCCCGAAAAGTCCCGGCCAGGTACTCGTGGCAAGGTGGTGTAGGGAAAACGCCCGAGGACGTTCTTCACATCGCTGGGGTTCAGGCCTGCGGCTTTGACCTCGATCAGCACTTCATTCTGAGCGGGCACAGGCGTGGGCAGGTCGACATATTGCAGAGCGGCGAGATCGCCGGTTCGGGAGAACTGCAGGGCTTTCATGGAAGCCTCCATTGGGTACGAAATGAATGATCAGGAAAGCCAGGTGGCCACCAGTTGCCTGCCCATCGGCCACAGCTTTTCGCCCAGCAACATGCCGGTCAGGCCAACGAGTGCGACAGCGGGCGGTGCTGGCGAGCGGAAATCAAGCGCGCCGTAAAGCAGGCCTACGGCGATGCCAATGACGATGGAGATGAGGTAGCTCATGGTGAACCCCGTGCAGAGTTTGCTAATGCACGCAGTTTAGGGACGGGAGAAAAAAGCTATCGGCCAAGGACTTCTGAATATCGGTCAGGGTGACTTGGTGTCGTTGGCACAACGCCTTCCCTACAAACGTAGATCCGTAGGACCGGCTTTAGCCGGGAGGGGGCCAGTACATCCACTGTGTATTCATCTATGGAAATAATGCCCTCCCGGCTAAAGCCGGTCCTACGAATATTCCCTTGCCAGGAACGCTATGCGGAATACTGCGAAGGCGCCACACCCAACTCGCGCTTGAACATGTCGCTGAAACTGCTGGGCGAATAGCCCAAGGATCGCGCGATGGTGCTGACCGGTACGCCCTGAATGATTTCAGCCACCGCGGTCGCCAGTTGCACCTGACGACGCCACTCAGCGAAGCCCATCCCTAATGAGCCCTGAAACAGACGCGCCAGGGTTCGTACGCTGGCTCCGGCATTTTCAGCATGTTGTTCGAACGGTATATCCAGTGACGGCTCGCTCATGACCGCCTGACAGAGACTCAGCAAGCGCCGGTCAGAGTTGTCCGGCATGGGGATTTTCAGAATCGAACGTTTTGCGCGTTGCAACTCCAGAAGCGCCAGGCTTACCAGCGCGTCGTAATAGTCCGACTCTTGATCATCGGCCTGAGCGACCAACCCCAGAATCAGCTCGCGTAACAGACGGCCAACTTCAAAGACCTGCACGGTTTTTTCCAGCGTGTCGGCAATGGCCGGGCGCAGGTAGATGTTGCGCATCTCCAGATCGGTAACGACGCGAATGCCATGTATCACGCCCGGCGGTAGCCACACTGCACGTTGTGGCGGCACGACTAACGCTTCCAGTGGCGTTTCCACCCACATCACTCCAGAGGTGGCGTACAGCACCTGACCCCATACATGCTCATGAGGCTCGATAAAACGCCCACGCGGATAGGTACGCGCCAGAGGTTGCACAGGCACGGCGGTATCTGAAAGGTCGGGAGGTGCGGCGAGGGCCATGGAAGTGACCGAGTCAGGCTGAGGTGAAACACATAGTAGCCGGACCTGAAGCCCAATAACTTGTGGGAGCGAATTCATTCGCGAAAGCTGTATCACTGCAGACGCAATTTGCGCTGAATGTACTGGCCTCTTCGCGAATGAATTCGCTCCCACCGGTCATGCGTTTACAGCGAGATTGCGCGGCATCAGAAAACGTTGATCGGGTAGTCAACGAAGATGCGGGTTTCGTTGCCGTTGAAGTTGTATTGGCTGGCGTTGTCCGAAACACGCAGGAACGAGTTGCGCAGACGCAGGGACAAGTCTTTAGCCGGGCCGCTCTGTACCACGTAGGTCAACTGGCTGAAGATTTCGCGTTCTGTGCCATTGCCACGGCCGCTGCCGTCGTCAATGTTGGTACCGCGCACATAGGCCGCTTTGTAGCTCAGACCTGGAGCAACCAGACCGGACAGGTCAATGCCGTAGGCTGCTTGCCACGAGCGCTCGTCTTTACCGTTGAAGTCAGACCAGTACGAGTTGGCCAGATAGATGGTGTTACCGCCATCACCGTAGCCTTCGTCATTTTGGTAGCCGCTGTAGTTGTAGCCGGTCTCGCCGGTGCTGCGCTGGTGAGCCAGGGTGAAAGAGTGAATGCCCACAGCCCAGGTCGCCGCGAGGCTCCAGATCTTGTTGTCACGGTCGCCCGCCAGAGTGGACGCCGAGAAATCCTTGTCCATCTTGGTTTTGTAGCCGTTGAAGTCGAACGTCAACGACTGGTCAGGTGCCAACGCAAACACGTAGTTCAGGTTCACGTACTGCTTCTTGAATACGTCCTCGTTGTCGGAGGCGTAGAACGCGGCAGTGAACTCATCGGTGAACTTGTAGCTGGCGCCGTAAACGTTGATGCTTTTCAGGCCACCACTGTCACGCCCTTCGGCAGACTTGCGGGCTTCCTGAGTGAAGCGACCCACGTTGACTTCCAGACCCTCGATCTCTTTGGAAGTGATCAATGTACCCGTGAAGCTTTCTGGCAACAGACGACCGTTGTCATAGCTCAGCACTGGGAGCGCTGGCATTTGATCGCCGTACTTGATAACGGTATTAGAGATACGCGCCTTGACTGCGGCACCCGCACGAGCGAGGTCATCAGCAGCTGCGCCGCTGTCGCCTTGCTTGAAGAAGTCGATACCGGGAGCGCCACTGCGGCCTTTGCCGCCGTCCAGACGAATGCCGTAGAGCGCGAATGCATCAACGCCCACGCCAACGGTGCCTTGGGTGAAACCGGAGGCGAATGCGCCGGTGAAAGCCTGGCCCCACTCTGCACGATCAGAGTTTGGCTCACGCTTTTTGTAATCGCGATTGATGTAAGCGTTGCGCAGTGCAAGATTCAGGTGGCTGTCTTCAACGAAGCCTTTGGAGTCTGCCTGGCTGTCAGCCATGACCTGGCCAGCACTGATCAGACCCAGTGCAACCAAACTAATCCGTTTGTTAAGCATTTCCAGTTGTCCTTTTTTCTGCTGATTTGATCGCGCACTGTGGCGACAACCCAAGGGGTGTCTGCGGCTTCCGAATGTCATATTCGTGAAGCCCGCACGAAATCATCGCAGTGGACTACTGATGCACGTACATGGCGCAATGGCCACAGGCGGAGGACGCAAATCGTATCCGCCGGTCATAAAACTGTCAATTTGCGAAACTTTCTATGCTTATAACTGTCCCGCAGGATCGCTTTTGGAGGGGCTTTCATCCTTGAGTACGCTCAAAAGCGCTTCAAGCTCGGCTTCATTGAAGAGCCCCGCGGGGTAACGCTGCAGAAGCATCTGCCTCACATCTGGGCGTTGAGGTTTGCGCATACTGGTCGTCCTTAACCAGTCAGCCATCATCTGGCGCGCTTCGCTACTAGCAGACAAATTACGAGCGCGATGCTCTAGACCTGCGTTCATAGGACAACCTCTTAAGTCGTGAGGGGCTCAATGTACTGACCCTTTGTGACAGAAAGGCTAAGTGGAGAACGTTTCAAAACCGGCCGTCGCCCCATCCAGAAGGCAAGACGTCAGAAACGTAACCCCACAAAAAAGCCCATCACCTGGATGGGCTTGATCACAGCAAGAACGAAGCCAACTATGTAACGCGAATGTAACCGCGCTTCATAATTCAGGCCCGCTGAGGCGCTGGCTGTTGCTGGGTCAGGCAGTGGATATTGCCGCCACCCAACAGTAATTCACGCCCCGGAACCATGACCACTTCGTGCTCCGGAAACAGCTGTTGCAGTATTTCCAGGGCTTTTCCGTCCATCGGATCGTCAAAGCTGGGGGCGATAATCCCGCCATTCACAATCAAGAAGTTCACATAAGAACCCGCCAGGCGCACCGATGGGTTGCGTTCCTGGCTGCCATGCACCTGATCGACACCCGCGCATTCTTCTTCGGTGGCGAACAAAGGACCCGGGATTGGCATCTTGTGAACGATGAATGCCCTGCCTTTGGCATCCCGGGTGTTTTCCAAAATACTCAACGCCGCGTGACAACGTGGGTAGTTGGGGTCTTTGGGATCATCGGTCCAGGCCAGCAATACTTCGCCCGGTCGTACGTAGCAGCAGAAGTTATCGACATGTCCGTCGGTTTCGTCGTTGAACAGACCGTCGGGAAGCCAGATCACCTTATCCACGGCCAGGTTGGCGCTGAGGATCGCTTCGATCTCTTCGCGAGAGAGATGCGGGTTACGATTGCGATTGAGCAGGCATTCTTCGGTGGTGATCAGCGTGCCTTCGCCATCGACGTGGATCGAACCGCCCTCCAGAACGAATCCTGGGGTCACATAGCGCGGGCATCTCTCGATTTCCAGCACCTTGCTCGCCAGCTGCGAATCCAGATTCCACGGAGCGTACAGACCACCGTCGAAACCGCCCCAGGCATTGAAGTCCCAGTCCACGCCGCGCACTTCGCCCTGATTGTTGATCACGAAGGTCGGGCCGGTATCACGCACCCAGGCGTCGTCGTTACTGATTTCCACGACACGGATGTTCGGCACATCCAGGCGTGCACGCGCGTTGTCGTACTGGGCAGCCGAAACCGCAACGGTTACTGGCTCGAAGCGCGCAATGGCCTTGGCAACAGCAACGTGGGCAGTCTGAACCGGCTTGCCACCCAGACGCCAGTTATCCGGACGCTCAGGCCAGACCATCCAGGTCTGAGTCTGAGGAGCCCATTCAGCGGGCATATGGAAACCGTCGGCGCGTGGCGTGCTGTTGAGAGTGGTCATGGGTGATCAGGACTCCAGTGAGGCGTCGAAAGATTGAATCGAGCATTCGATGTTTGCGCGACTTTATAGACGATAAAAATCGGTACAGGTAGCAAATAAATAATACCAAAGAGTAACAATGACAAATTTAGTCGATAAAAATCTGATTACAGCCTATCGCAATTGCTGAATTGAAATGAGATTACGGTGGGAGCGAATTCATTCGCGAGGGCGGCGGCCCTGAAAAATATCCGAGTCTGACACACCGCTTTCGCGAATGAATTCGCACACAGGTTTAGACGTGCTGCAGTTCGTACAACACCTTCGACACACTATCCACAAAAAAATCCACGCTCTGCCGGGTTGTGCACATCGGTGGTTTGATTTTCAGGATGTTCAGATAGTCGCCGGTTGGCTGCATGAAAATGCCCAGATCCCGCAGCCGGTCGCACAGGTACGTTGTTTCTTCGGTCGCCGGCTCCAGGCTCTGGCGATCACGCACCAATTCAACGCCCAGATAAAACCCCATGCCATGAACGGCACCGACCAGTGGATGGATATCGATCAAGGATTGCAGCCGGGCCTTGAAATGCCCGCCCACGGTTTCAGCGTTATCCCAGAGCTTTTCTTCCTCCATGACGTCCAGCACTGCCATGCCGATCCGGCAACTGACAGGACTACCGCCCGCCGACGAGAAGAAATACCCCTCAGCTTCCAACGCTTCGGCAATTTCGCGACGGGTAATCACGGCCCCCAGGGGATGACCGTTACCCATGCCTTTGGCCATCGTAATGATGTCCGGTACCACGCCCTGCTCTTCGAAGCCCCAGAAAAAATGCCCCAGCCGGCCATAACCAACCTGCACTTCATCAGCGATGCACACACCGCCCTGCTCCCTGACCTGCTGGTAAACCTGTTGCAAGTAACCCGGCGGTAGAGAAATCCCGCCCGCATTGCCGTATACAGGCTCACAGATAAAGCCCGCGACCTGGCGTTGTTGGGCCGCCAGTTGCTGCAGGACATGCTCGACACTGCGCACATACTGTGGCGCGCTGTCTGTACCCCGGAACTCGCCCCGATAAGTATTCGGCGCCGTCACGGGATGTACCCAGTCCGGACGGGTGCTGAGGGCCTGAGGGTTGTCGGCAATCGACGTCGAGATTGCATCGGTTGCTACCGACCAGCCGTGATAAGCCTCCAGCACGCTGAGCATGTCGCGCCCGCCGCTATAAGCCCAGGCAAGACGGATTGCCAGATCGTTGGCCTCGGTGCCACTGTTGACCAGAAACACACGATTCATGCCTTCCGGCGCCAGCTTGAGCAGACGTTCGGAGAACTCGGCAACCGCCGCGTAATGAAACCGCGAGTTGGTGTTGAGCAGCGACCACTGCCGCCCTGCCTCAATGGCCATGCGCGGATGACCGTGCCCCAGCACGGCAACGTTGTTGAGCATGTCAAGATAAGAGCGACCCTGCATGTCGATCAGGTGGTTGCGCCAGCCCCGCTCGATCTGCGGCGGAGCCTGGTAATAATGCTTTTGCGAGCGGGCGAAACTGGCATCGCGACGCGCCAGCAGTTCAGCAGAATCCGGCAGTGAGGGTGCGTCACAACCAAACCCCAACAGCGCAGCGGGTGAAGGACACAACACCTGCCATGCATCTGCCCAGGAAGGTGTGGAGAACAATGGCGGACTCAGGTCCATAGCGGAACACAGCTGCAGCAACAGTGAGCCGCTACCGTGGCCGATCACCTCACCGGCCAGAACGCTGGCCCCCGGCGTCAATTCCAGCGCTGCACCCCAGATTTTCAGGCTTATTTGATCGCCCACCAACAACAAAGCCGCGTCGGCGGTCAGCCTGAGCGTACCGTCGAACGGCGCATGAAGCGCCGCGGCTGTCGTCAGGTGCAGCTCGACATGCAACGCGAACGTTTTTGGCTCTTTGGCGCTGTCGATCACCGTGCGCGACAACCGATACTCTCCAAACAGGCTTGCCGACTGCCCTGTGGCCTGCGCCGCTTGTTTGAGTAACAGTTCGTCGATGCCGTTCTGCGTCCAGTTACCTGCGGCAAAGTGTTCGCTGAGTACACCCAGATCCACCAACCGAAACTCTCGCCCGCTCAGACTCGGCAACAATGGCTGATAATCCACGGCAGGCGTCAATGGGCCCCGAACATTGACGGCCGCAAGAATCGCCACCTCCATCAAGGCCAGCGGCACTGACGTCGCCACATCAAAAATTGCCCATTCGCTGTCGATGTTCGCCTGGATGTAGGCATTATCCGGCTCGACTTCGGCCTGCTGCGCGCTGCTGAGCACCAATACTGCCGAGCGGGCGACAATCAACGGCCATAACGCCTGAAGCTCTTCATGTTGCAGCGGATTGATCGCGTGATAGGCGCGAATGGCCGGCAGTATGTACAGCGGATCGCCGTTGGAGTGATGCAGCAACGCAGCACACGTTACGGATAAATCTGCCACCCGCCAGGTACTGACCAGATCGCCGAAATCGATCAGGCCCTGCAATTGCCAATGCACGTGAGCATTTCGCGTCCAGACCACGTTGTATTCGGTGATATCCAGGTGCACCGGTTGCACTGGCAGTTTTGAGATAAGCGGGATAAGCCGTCGCTGCGCTTGTTCGGTTGCTTGCTCAAGACAAGTACGTTCCTCTTCGTTACCAATGACTGGCAGCAGATGCCTGATCACGGCCTGAGCGTAGCGCGGATCCCACTGCAGCACACGCTCCAGCCCAGGATGTTCAAGGCTGGCAAGGGAGCGATCGACGTGTGCGCACAGCTCGCCCAGGCCTGTCACGACATCAAGTGGTAGATGCTTCAGATGGCTTAACGCTTGGCCGTCGATGAAATCCAGCAGCCGGACGTGAACGGCCTGGCCATCAATCTCCAGCGACAGCAGTTGCTCGCCCGAATCAGTCAGCCTTACCCCTGGAACCCTGACCTGAGCGTTATCCGCCAGGTGCCACAACGCTGCGTGTTGTGCGTCCAGCTCCTGCGCAGAATAATCCCCATGACATATCTTCAGCACAAACCGCCGCTCGCCGGTATCCAGCAAAAAGTTACGATCCTGTTGGCTGCCCAGTTCTTTCAGCGTGCCGCTTAGTCCGTAATGGTGTTCCAGCAACAGCAGTGCCTGCTCGGGGCTGACGTCCGGGCAAGGCAGACTGGAACGACGAATCAACGTGGCGAGCGGCATTCAGGAACCTCGGTCTTGTTATACACAGCGAATGAATTTCACAAGTTCAACTATAGGTGTGCCTGAGTCTGACCAGCAAATCATGGCTGCTCGGCGACTGTAAGTGGCGGTTTACCGGCGCGCTTCACAAACATGATCAATTCTTTTCATGACCGAAGTACATGTTCCTGGTTAATCCTGCTTGCACGTCTCGAGTTACAACAACAAGCTATGCTCCATCAGCAGCGTCAAGACCTGGAAGGCACAAGGCGAATTTATGCGAATACTCGTTACTGGCGGCGCAGGCTTTATCGGCTCGGCGCTCATCCGCCATCTCATACAGAACACCACTCACGAAGTGCTGAATTTTGACAAGCTGACTTACGCGGGCAATCTGGAATCGCTGACCAACATCGCCACCGACACCCGCTATGAGTTTGTCCAGGCGGACATCTGCGATCAGGCCAAAGTCAGCGAGGTACTGGCTCGTTTCGAGCCACATGCGGTCATGCACTTGGCAGCGGAGTCCCACGTGGACCGCTCCATCGATGGCCCGTCTGAATTTATCCAGACCAACATCGTCGGCACTTACAGCCTGCTCGAAGCCGTGCGCGGTTACTGGCTGAAGTTGCCTGAAGCCGAGCGTGGAGCATTCCGTTTTCACCACATTTCCACCGATGAGGTGTATGGCGACCTTCATGGTGTCGATGATCTGTTCACTGAAACCACGCCGTACGCACCCAGCTCCCCCTACTCAGCCAGCAAAGCTGCATCCGATCATCTGGTTCGGGCCTGGCAGCGGACCTACGGACTGCCGGTGGTCGTGACCAACTGCTCCAACAATTACGGACCGTTTCACTTCCCGGAGAAACTGATCCCGCTGGTTATTCTCAACGCCCTGGCGGGTAAGCCATTGCCGGTCTATGGCAACGGTCTGCAGGTTCGCGACTGGCTGTTTGTCGAAGACCACGCCCGCGCTTTGTACAAAGTAGTCACCGAAGGTGCTGTGGGCGAGACCTACAACATCGGTGGCCATAACGAGCAGAAGAATATCGACGTGGTCAAAGGCATCTGCGCGCTGCTGGAAGAGCTGGCACCTTCACGCCCTGCGGGCATCGCCCACTACGCGGACCTGATCACCTACGTGGCTGATCGTCCGGGTCACGACCAGCGCTATGCCATTGATGCCAGCAAGATCGAACGCGACCTGGGCTGGGTTCCTGAAGAAACGTTCGAATCAGGCTTGCGCAAAACCGTGCAGTGGTACCTGAACAATCTGGAGTGGTGCCGCCGGGTACAGGACGGCAGCTATCAAGGCCAACGACTGGGCTTCACCGCCCCCAAGGATCTCATCGCATGACCAAAGGAATCGTACTGGCCGGTGGCTCCGGCACACGCTTGCACCCCATCACTCTGGGGGTTTCCAAGCAACTGCTGCCTATCTACGACAAACCGATGATTTACTACCCGATCTCAGTGTTGATGCTGGCGGGCATTCAGGAAATCCTGATCATCTCAACGCCTCAGGACTTACCTCAATACCGCGGCCTGCTGGGCGACGGCAGCCAGTTCGGTGTGCGCTTCCAATATGCCGAGCAACCCAAGCCTGATGGGCTGGCGCAGGCGTTTATTATTGGGGAGGAGTTTATTGCCGATGATTCAGTCTGCCTGATTCTAGGCGATAACATTTTCCATGGTCAGCACTTCAGCGACCAATTGAAAGCGGCCACTTCCAAGACATCCGGCGCGACTGTATTCGGCTATTGGGTCAAGGATCCAGAGCGTTTTGGGGTCATTGATTTCGATGAGAGCGGTCGTGCGCTGTCCATTGAAGAGAAACCCAAAGTGCCCAAGTCCAGCTATGCGGTGACAGGTTTGTATTTTTACGACAACGAGGTCATCCGTATTGCCAAAGACGTCAAACCTTCACCCCGTGGTGAGCTGGAAATCACTGACGTCAACAACGCTTACCTACAGCGCGGAGATCTGCGTGTAGAGCGTTTCGGCCGCGGCTTCGCATGGCTGGATACCGGTACACATGACAGCTTGCTGGACGCGTCGCAGTACGTTCAAACCATCGAGCATCGCCAAGGCCTGAAAGTCGCTTGCCTTGAAGAAATCGCCTATCAGAACGAATGGATTGATCGCGAGCAGTTACTGGAGCGCGCTCAATACTTTGGTAAAACCGGGTACGGCCAGTACCTGTTCAAACTGGCGGGGGAAAGCCGTTGAATGTAATTGCCAGTGAGATCCCCGAAGTACTCATTCTTGAGCCACGCGTATTTGGTGACGAACGAGGCTTCTTCTACGAAAGCTTCAATGCCAAAGCATTCGCTGACGCCACTGGGCTGCGTGACCTGAGCTTCGTGCAGGACAATCACTCCCGCTCGGCCAAAGGCGTACTGCGCGGCCTGCATTACCAGATCGAAAATGCCCAGGGCAAACTGGTACGCGTGACGGTGGGTGAAGTCCTGGACATTGCGGTAGACATTCGCAAAAGCTCACCTACATTCGGTCGCTGGGTCGGCGTCAGACTGTCTGCCGAAAACGCCCGGCAACTCTGGATCCCGGCGGGCTTTGCACATGGTTTTGTAGTGCTCAGCGACTACGCCGAATTTCTCTACAAGACGACTGACTACTACACACCGGCCGCAGAGCGCTGCATCCGCTGGGATGACCCGGATCTGGCTATCGACTGGCAGCTGGACGGTACGCCGCAACTGTCGGCCAAAGATCAAAACGGCAGAGCATTAAAAGAGGCTGACCTGTTTCCATGAGCAAGCCACTGAGAATCGTCATTATCGGCCAGAACGGCCAGGTGTCCCAAGCGTTGCAGAAGACCTTGGCGGGCCTGGGTGAACTGATCGTCCTCGGCCGCGACAAACTGGACCTGAGCGATCAGATGGCTGACTTCGATCAGATCCAGGATTTAAAGCCAGACATGATCATCAACGCTGCAGCCTATACCGCGGTGGATCAGGCCGAAACAGACCAGAAAACAGCGCTTGCAGTTAATGCGATCGCAGCCGGCATGCTTGCCGATCAGGCGAAAGAACTGGGCATCCCGCTGATTCACTACTCAACGGACTACGTGTTCGACGGCAGCAAAGCCACGCCCTGGACCGAGCAGGATAAGCCCGCACCTTTAGGCGTTTATGGCGCCAGCAAGTGGGCAGGTGAACAAGCTATCGAATACGTCGGCGGGCAGCATTTGATACTGCGCACCAGTTGGGTTTACTCCAACACGGGGCGTAATTTCCTGCTGACGATGCAACGCCTGCTACAGGAGCGCGATTCGCTCAACGTCGTGGCCGATCAAGTAGGTGCGCCCACGTGGGCCGGAACCATTGCGCAGAGTACGCGCCAGCTGATCGAACATTGGCGCGATGGAAAACCGGGCGCCTGGGGCACTTATCACCTGACCGCGAGCGGCGAAACTTCATGGTTTGGTTTTACTCAGGCCATTGCCGAGCAGTTAAGCGTGCAAGGCAAAAAGTGCGCAACACTGGAAGCGATTCCGTCCAGCGCCTATCCGACACCCGCAGCCCGCCCACTCAACTCGCGGCTCGACTGCAGCCTTCTCCAACGTGAATGGGGCGTGAAACAACCAGACTGGCACAGCGCGTTACTGGAGTGCCTGGCTGAGCAGGGTTAGTATTTGCATTGCCGGGACCGGCCCCATCGCGAGCAAGCTCACTCCTACAGAGGGAACACCGTACCTGTAGGAGTGAGCTTGCTCGCGATAGCGTCACTAAGGTGTCCCCAAAAGCCGACCCTTAGCGCAGTCCAACAATGACCAACAACACCACACTCCCGCCCCGCCCGCGCTGGCGAAGCCTTGCGCTGCTGGCCCTGTGTCTGGCGCCACTGCTATGGCCGCTGGAGCATCTGGCCGAGCGTTATTACCGTAACGAACTGGTCAGCCAGAACCGGCAGACGCTGGACCTCTACGTCGCCAACCTGTTGGGTACGCTGCACCGTTACGAAACCCTGCCGCAGATTCTCAGTCAGTTGCCGGACCTGCCCGCCGCACTGAAAGCTCCGCAAGGTAGCGCCCCGCAGGAGGCTGCCAACCATTTGCTGCAAACCATCGTGCGCCAGACTGGCGCTGAAGTCATGTACCTGATGAACGCAGACGGTACGACAATTGCCGCGTCCAACTGGGACAAGCGCGACAGCTTTGTCGGCCGCAACTTCGCGTTCCGCCCGTATTTCAGCGAGGCTATGGCAGGTAACCTGGGGCGCTTCTTCGGTCTGGGCACCACCTCGGCAAAACGTGGCTACTTCTTCGCCTCTGCGGTGCGTGAAAGCGGCAAAGTGATCGGTGTACTGGTGGTCAAGATTGATCTGGACCATACCGAAAACCTGTGGGGTAAAACCCCTGAGCAACTGCTGCTCACCGACCACAATGGGGTCGTCGTTCTGACCTCAAGGCCTGAATGGCGCTTCCGCTCGACCCGTGCTCTGAGCGAAGAAGAAAAACAAGCCATCGTGGCGATCCAGCCCTACCCGACCCGCGATCCACGTCCGCTGCTGCTCGATGACAACGCCTGGCTGACTCAAAGCCAGGAGATCGAAGAGACCGGCTGGAACGTAAATATTTTGGCCCCTCGTGCGTTGATCGATCGCCCGGTACGCACCGTCGTTGCCGTCGGCGGCGCAGCGTTGTTGGTGGTCATGCTGCTGCTTGGCATCCTGATCCAGCGGCGTCGGCATTATCTGGATCGTATTGCTTTCGAAGCCAAGGCCCGGCGCGAGCTGGAAGTCCGGGTGGTAGAGCGCACCAGCGACCTGGAAGGCCTGAACAGCCGTCTCAGACAGGAAGTTCTTGAGCGCGAGCAGGCCCAACAGGAGCTGGTCCGCGCCCAGGATGAATTAGTACAGGCCGGGAAACTGTCTGCATTGGGCACCATGTCCGCCAGCATCAGCCACGAACTCAACCAGCCTTTGGCAGCGATCCGCAGTTACGCGGAGAACGCAGAGGTTCTGCTGGATCATTCACGTACTGATGACGCGCGAGGCAATCTCAAGCAGATCGGTGAACTGACGGGCCGCATGGCGTCGATCATCGCGCACTTGCGCGCCTTCGCCCGTCGCGACCGCCACGCGCCGGAAAGCGTCGCCTTGCAACCTGCGCTGGACGATACGCTATCGCTGCTGGCGAAGCGGCGGCGCGCCATGGAAGTCGAACTGATTCGCGACCTGCCCGACGCCACGCTGTGGGTACAGGCCGGCGAAACGAGGCTGCGTCAGGTACTCGGCAACCTGCTGGCCAATGCGTTGGACGCGCTGACTGAAAAAGGGCCGCCGCGCAAAATATGGATCAGTGCCGAGCAGACGCCGGATGGCGTCAATCTGTTCATTCGGGACAACGGCCCAGGTTTTACCCAGGAAGCACTGGCTCGTGCCCGAGAGCCATTCTTTACCACCAAGACCCGGACTCAGGGGCTTGGGCTTGGCTTGGCGATCTGCGATACCCTGATGCGCGCGCTGGGCGGTGAACTGCTGTTCGATAATCACCCGACCGGAGGCGCACTGCTGACGCTGCGTCTGAGAGACGGCGCATCCGGAGTCAACCTTCAACCGCCAGAGGATTTATCTGCATGACCGCCATCGACAGCAAGATTCAGGTAGTGCTGATCGACGACGACCCGCACCTGCGCCAGGCCTTGAGCCAGACACTGGATCTCGCCGGACTGAAAGTCCTGACGCTGCCGGAAGCCAATGGCCTCGCGGCTCGCATCGAACGTGACTGGCCCGGCGTAGTGGTCAGCGACATTCGCATGCCGGGCATGGATGGCCTTGAGCTGTTGAGCGACCTGCATGGCAGAGACCCGGAATTGCCAGTCCTGCTGATTACCGGCCACGGCGATGTACCATTGGCCGTGCAGGCGATGCGCGCCGGTGCTTACGATTTTCTGGAAAAACCGTTTGCCAGCGATGCGCTGCTCGACAGCGTGCGCCGGGCATTGGCGCTGCGACGTCTGGTGCTGGATAACCGAAGCCTGCGCCTGGCGTTGAGCGACCGGCAGCAATTAAGCGCACGGCTGGTCGGTCAGTCGGCGCCCATGCTGCGCCTGCGTCAGCAGATCGGTGCCTTGGCCGCAACCAAAGCCGACGTGCTGATCCTTGGGGAAACCGGCGCGGGCAAGGAAGTCGTGGCGCGGGCGCTGCATGATCTGTCCAATCGCCGCACCGGTCCATTTGTCGCGATCAACGCGGGGGCGCTTGCAGAGTCGGTGGTCGAAAGCGAGCTGTTCGGGCACGAGCCTGGTGCATTTACTGGCGCGCAGAAACGCCGCATCGGCAAGTTCGAATTCGCCAATGGCGGCACGCTGTTCCTGGATGAAATCGAAAGCATGAGCATGGACGTGCAGGTCAAACTGCTGCGCCTGTTGCAAGAGCGAATGGTCGAGCGGCTGGGCGGCAATCAGCAAATCCCGCTGGATATTCGGGTGATAGCGGCCACCAAAGAGGATTTGCGTCAGGCGGCGGATCAAGGTCGCTTCCGTGCTGACTTGTATTACCGGCTCAACGTCGCGCCGCTGCGCATACCGCCGTTACGTGAGCGCGGCGAAGATGCGCTGATGCTGTTCCAGCACTATGCCGATGCAGCAAGCATGCGCCACGGACTCCCCAAACATGAACTGCAACCTGCGCAACGCGCACTGCTGCTGCGCCACACCTGGCCGGGCAACGTTCGTGAGTTGCAAAACGCCGCCGAGCGTTTTGCTCTGGGCCTGGAGCTTGCTCTGGAAGGTAACGAAGTGCCGGTGGTGCCGACGATCACGGGGGGCCTCAGCGAGCAGGTCGAAAGCTTCGAACGTGCCTTGATCGCAGCAGAGTTGACCCGGCCGCACAGCTCCGTGCGCAGCCTCGCGGAAGCCCTCGGCCTGCCGCGTAAAACCCTGCACGACAAACTGCGCAAACACGGACTGAGCTTCGGCGGCGGCGCGGATGAGCAGGAATGAAGCCCGAGGGTAACGAGATGTCACAAGAGGCCGCTGCACTGGAGCAGGTGTTGCATCACGACATCCCGCTCACCCTGGCGATGGGCGTAAAAGTCTTGAGTTGGCAGGATCACCAACTGCGGCTTCATTTACCGCTCGCCCCCAACATCAATCACAAAAGCACTTTATTCGGCGGAAGCCTGTACTGCGGCGCCGTGCTGGCCGGTTGGGGCTGGTTGCACCTGCGCCTTAAAGAGGCTGGTATCGACGGCGGACACATCGTGATCCAGGACGGCCAGATCAGCTATCCCTTGCCGGTTCGTGGTGATGCGGTAGCCATTTGCGATGCGCCTTCGGAACGGGATTGGGAGCGTTTTCTGACTACCTACCAACGCCGTCATCGAGCGAGGCTCACCCTCAAGACAAGAGTCTGTAATCAGAACAGTGAAGAACAGGCAGTATCGTTTACAGGACAATACGTGGTGCACACTTAAGGCATATGCCTTACAACATTTCACGCTTACAGCAATCGCTAACCCGTCTAGGGCTCTGCGACTTCGTAACTAATCTTCGGTAGACAGGGATTCAATCGAAGGGACACGGAAATGGGCGTCAGACGATTTTTATCAGGATGCGTGGCCGCTCTGTACCTGGCGTCTGCCGGTCAGGTCCGGGCTGTCGAAACTGCTGAATCAGAAGTCAAAGCGCCTATCACCGTCCCTGCCTGTACCAGTTATTTCCAGAGAGGCATCTGGCGCTTCGATATCAATATTCAGCGCTATTCACTCAGCCTCATACCCGAGCAATGCACGAGAGACCTGAAAGGTCGCGAAACCTCAACCGGCTTGATCGTGGACGCCGTCATTCGGGACTACTCCGGTAGCCCCAACTGGGGAAACACTCACGGGATGCGGCACCAGTTGATATGTCACCTGGACATACTCAATACCAAAACTGAATGGAACATTGAGCCTGGCAGGCAAGATGTCGGATACGAAGAAACCGTGCGTAACGGCTGCAACCCACCTCTTACGAAGTAGCAAGCGCTAACAAGTCGGAACGCCAGGCGGCTCCCGCAGGCAGCGCCAAAAAGAATGGGTTGAGCAACGATTCACGCGGTGGATAGCTGAAAGGCTCGCCGGACAGTTCAAGCACTTCCCCGCCAGCACCTTCCAGCACACCTTGCGCGGCAGCGGTGTCCCACTGCGACGTCGGTGCCAGCCGTGGATAGCAATCGGCAGCGCCTTCAGCCAACAGGCAGAACTTCAACGAGCTGCCGATGTTGGTCAAATGCAGATGTCCGACCGCGGCAGACAAACCGGCCAGCAGACGCTCTTGCTCAGGGCTGGTATGACGGCGACTGGCAACTACGGTGAAGTCATGTCCGGCGCCCGGTTCCTGACGAACAGTGATCGGCGTCACGTGGTCATCGTCATCGCTGCGCCACGCGCCTAATCCGGCCCCTCCAAAGTAGCAGCGATTATTGGTTGGCATCGAAACCACACCAAACACGACACGACCATTCTCTATGAGGGCGACGTTTACGGTGAACTCTTCGCTGCCGGAGATAAACTCCTTGGTGCCGTCCAGCGGATCGACCAGCCACCAACGCTCCCACTTCGCGCGTTCGCTCAGCGGGATATCGGCATCTTCTTCGGACAGCACATGAATATCCGGTGCCAGCGCCAGCAAGCCTTCAGCGAGTAGCTGATGGGCAGCGATATCGGCCGCAGTGACAGGTGAGTCATCGGCCTTGGAGGTCACGGTCACATTGGCGCGCCAGTGCGGCAGGATTACCTCGCCAGCAAGGCGGACAAGCTTGATAACCGGTTCCAGAAGCGGGTGCGGCAGGCCGTTGAAAACATCGGTCATGGCAAAAACAATCCACGCTGAGTTAACAGGTCACGCGCCAGATAGAGCGCAGCGAGCGCCCGGCCTTCGCTGAACTGTGGGTTTTCTATCAAACTCGACAGCTCGCGCAAATTCACTTTATCCACACGCATCGGCTCAGGCTCATCACCTTCCAGACGCTCCTCATAGAGATCGGAAGCCAGCACCACCTGAATTTTCTGGCTCATGTAGCCGGGGGACAGGGAAAGCTCGGTCAGGTGCTCCAGTTGACGCGCGCCGTAGCCTGCTTCTTCTTTGAGTTCACGGTTGGCTGCAGCCAGCACGTCTTCGCCTGGCTCGATAAGCCCCTTGGGCAAGGACAGCTCGTATTCATCGGTGCCACCGCAATATTCTTCGATCAAAACCACATGATCAGCATCCAGCATTGCCACAATCATCACTGCGCCGTAACCATTACCGCGCCCGACCAATCGCTCATAGGTGCGCTCAACGCCGTTGGCGAAGCGCAATTGTAGCTCCTCAACACGGAACAAACGGCTACTGGCGACGATTTCGCGGGCAAGTACGGTGGGTTTCTGGCGCATGTCGGGCTCCTTTGCGTGGACGGGTTACTATACCGTGGCTTTTCCGATTGTCTGTCTCGGATATGCTGACTTCACCCATCAATACCTTGCGAGACCCGAATGCCTTTAATGCCCTGGCGCGACATCGATACCGTTCTGCTCGATATGGACGGCACCCTGCTCGATCTTTATTACGACGAGCACTTCTGGTTGCAACATTTGCCGCAGCGCTATGCCGAACTGCACGGAGTCAGTCTGGCGATGGCGTTGCTGGAGATGAAGCCGCTGTTCGAAAAGAATGCGGGCACGCTCAACTGGTATTGCCTGGACTACTGGAGCGCCGAGCTAAAGTTGTCAGTACGCGACCTCAAGGTGGAAACCGCCGACCTGATTGCCTTGCGCCCAGATGCCGAAACATTCCTCGCTGCGATCAAGCAGGCAGGCAAGCGCGTGATCATGATCACCAATGCGCACCGGGATTCGTTGTCCTTGAAAATGGAGCGGATTGAGCTGGCACCGTACTTTGAACGCCTGATCAGTTCCCACGACTACGGTTTCCCCAAGGAAAGTCCGCACTTCTGGGACGCGCTTCAAGCTGACATTGCCTTCGATCCGGCGCGCAGCCTGTTTATCGACGACACCCTGCCGATCCTGCGTAGCGCCCGTGATTTCGGTATCGGCCATCTTTTGGCGGTCAGCGAACCTAACAGCCAGAAAGGGCCGAAAGACACCGAAGAGTTTGCGGCGGTGAAGGATTATCGGGAGTTGATTGAGGGGCTTTAGTCACTGTTCGCGGGCAAGCCTCGCTCCAACAGAATCGGTAAATCCCGTTGGAGCGAGGCTTGCCCGCGAAGGAGGTTAAACACAAAACCTCAACTATTCAGGTATTCGCAACACCTGCCCCGGATAAATCTTGTCCACATCCTTGAGCATGGGTTTGTTGGCCTCGAAGATTTTCTGGTATTTGTTCGGGTCTTTGTAAACCCGCAGGGAAATGGCACTTAATGTATCGCCCTTCTCCACAGTCACGAACTTCGCGGCAGTCACAAGCGCCGCACCGGCTGCAATAGTCATCTGGTCGTCTACCGTTTCCACACCTTCGATATTGCCCAGCGTCAGCAGGATTTTTTCCTTCTCTTCCTGACTGGCAACCTCACCGGTGACCGTCACCTTGCCGCCATCCACGGTGGCCTGGACATTAGGGTTGCCTAACCCGACTGCTGAAATGTGTTTCTTCAGCGCCTCACCCGAGGCATTCGCATCACCAGGCGTAATTGCGTCGAGGATCTTTTCCCCGGCCTCTTTTAGAAAACTGAACAAGCTCATGTGCCGTTCTCCTTGATTGTTATTGTCGTGCCCAACAGACAAGGTTAGTCGTAACAGATACTCAGGAACGGCCGTCCGACCGGCAGCCGACCGCCCATCCGACACATCAACAGGCTAGAATCATTCGCTTGCAGTACCAATGGAGCGAATATGGACATCAAACAACTCAAATTCCTGATCGCCCTCGATGAGACGAGGCACTTTGGCCAGGCTGCCGCACGTTGCAATATTACCCAGCCGACCCTGTCGATGCGCCTGCGGAACCTGGAAGAAGAGCTTGAGCTGCCACTGGTGGTTCGCGGACAGCGCTTCGAAGGCTTTACCGCCCCGGGCGAACGCGTGCTGGCGTGGGCACGTACAGTATTGGCGGCTTATGACGGCTTGCAGGCCGAGGCGGCTGCGTGTCGCGGCCACCTGGTCGGCACGCTGCGGATGGGCGTGGTGCCATTGTCGAGCTTCGACCCCCTGCCGTTATTACGGTTGCTGCATGAAAGCCATCCCAATCTGCGCTTCGAACTGTCAGCACTCAGCTCCGAACAGATCCTGGAACAATTAGCGAGCAATCGCATTGATCTGGGCGTTTCCTACATGGAACACCTGGACGGCGAACGTTTCGACTCCCTGACCCTGGCCGAAACCCGCATGGGCCTGCTTTACGATCATCGCCACTTCAGTTTTGGCGAGCAGCCGTTGACCTGGGCGGATCTGATTGAGCTGCCACTGGGCTTGTTGACCAGCGGCATGCACTTCCGCCAATCCATCGATCACAACTTTCACAGTCGCGGCCTGCAGTTCATTCCGATGCTGCAGACTGATGCCGTTCATCAGTTGCTTCAGGCCGTCCATGGCGGTTTCTGCTGCGCGATCATGCCGCTGGAAGGCGAGCTGGTGAACCTGACTGAGGATCTGCGTCTGCAACCCATCGATGACGCCCGCACCATGGCCCGTCTGGGCATGATCATGCGGCGCAGCGCACCTCGCTCGGTACTGGCTGAAGCGTGTTTTGCGCTCTACCAGAAACTCATGGAAAAACATTGATCGACGTCATCTATCAGTGCATTGGAACTAGCGATTAGACGATATCCGACAAGACGCCTAGTCTTGTGCGATATCACTCTGCCGGTACGTTCCCATGCACGCCAAGCGAACGGTCAGTACGGCGCCCGCAGAACTATCGCCCGCGCCCGCCGCAAGCCAGTCATACAGCTACTCGAACCTCGACCGCGATGTGTCGGCGCCTGCCGATCTCGCTGAAGAAGTAGCACTCGCCATCGCCTTTAACGGCATCAGCCAGGCAGTCATGCTGGTCACCCCGACCGACCTTGAAGACTTTGTGGTGGGCTTCAGCCTGGGCAGCGGCATCATCGCTTCGCCCGATGAAATCTACGATATCAAGCTCAGCGGCTGCGGTTCTGCGCAGCAGGCCGAAGTAGAAATCGCCAGCCGTGCCTTTTGGGACCTCAAACAGCAGCGTCGGCAAATGGCGGGGACCAGCGGCTGTGGCCTGTGCGGAGTGGAAGCTGTTGAACAGGCGCTGCCGGAACTGAATGTGTTGCCGGGTGCACCTCTACCGCCTATCGAATGGCTTGAGGGCTTGCGTCAGCGTATTGGTGAGTTCCAGCCGCTGGGTCGCCATTGCGGTGCGGTACACGCCGCCGTTTTCATGAATAACCAAGGGCAATTGCTGCTGGGCCGGGAAGATATCGGTCGACACAACGCCCTCGATAAGTTGATTGGCGCTTTGGTGCGCCAGCAAATTCCAATAATCGGCGGCCTCGCCATCGTCACCAGCCGTTGCAGCCTGGAGTTGATCCAGAAAGTGCTGCGCGCCGGTATCCAGACGTTGGTCAGCTTGTCCTCGCCTACCGGCCTGGCCTTGCAGTGGGCACGTCGTCATAACCTGAACCTAATTCACCTGCCGCAACACAGTGCGCCGCGGGTTTATAGTCCCGTGATGGAGAATCAAGCATGAGCCTGCATAAAGAAGCCGACCAAAAACCAGTCCCGCGCTACAAGCCCTACAAAGGTGCCGCCGGTGGCTGGGGCGCACTGATCAGTGTGACTCATGCATGGCTGACCAGCGACAACGCACTGAAAAACCTGCGCATGATGCTCAAGACCAACCAGAACGGCGGCTTTGACTGCCCAGGTTGCGCGTGGGGTGATTCGCCAGAAAGCGGCATGGTGAAGTTCTGCGAAAACGGCGCCAAAGCAGTGAACTGGGAAGCGACCAAACGTCGTGTCGACCCGTCCTTCTTTGCCCGCTACAGCGTCAGCGCCTTGCGCGAGCAAAGCGACTACTGGCTCGAATATCAGGGCCGCCTGACCGAGCCTATGGTTTATGACGCCGAAACCGATCGCTACAAGCCGATCAGCTGGGACGACTCTTTTGCCCTGATCGCCAAGCACCTCAAAGCCTTGCCGAACCCAAACATGGCCGAGTTCTACACCTCGGGCCGGGCCAGCAACGAAGCCGCTTACCTGTATCAGCTGTTCGTTCGTGCCTACGGCACCAACAACTTCCCTGACTGCTCGAACATGTGCCACGAAGCCAGCGGCGTTGCATTGTCGCAAAGCGTTGGCGTCGGCAAAGGCACGGTGACCTTCGACGACTTTGAACATGCCGATGCGATTTTCGTCTGGGGCCAGAACCCTGGCACCAACCACCCACGCATGCTTGAACCTCTGCGTGAAGCCGTTCAACGCGGTGCTCAGGTGGTGTGCGTCAACCCGCTCAAAGAGCGTGGCCTGGAGCGCTTCCAGCATCCGCAACACCCGATCGAAATGCTCACCAACGGTGATCGTCCAACCAACACCGCCTATTTCCGTCCCGCACTGGGTGGTGACATGGCGCTGTTGCGCGGCATGGCCAAGTTCCTGCTTCAATGGGAACGCGATGCGCAGGCGGCCAATGAGCCGTCAGTGTTCGACCACGCCTTCCTTAACGAACACACCCATGGTGTGCTCGACTACCTGGCGACTATCGACGACACCCCATGGGACAAGATCGTCGAGCAGTCTGGCCTGACGCTGGCGGATATCGAAAAGTCCGCGCGAATGTACCTCAAGGGCAAGAACGTCATCATGTGCTGGGCGATGGGCATCACCCAGCACCGCCACTCGGTGGCGACCATTCAGGAAATCGCCAACCTTATGCTGCTGCGCGGCAACATTGGCCGCCCAGGCGCTGGCCTGTGCCCGGTGCGTGGCCACAGTAACGTGCAGGGCGACCGCACCATGGGCATCAACGAGCGTCCACCGGCGTTTTTCCTTGATGCGCTGGAACGTCGTTTCCAGTTCAAAGTCCCGCGTGAAAACGGCCACAACGTGGTTGAAGCGATCCACGCCATGGCCGAAGGCCGCGCCAAAGTCTTCATCGCACTGGGCGGCAACTTCGCCCAGGCGACGCCGGACAGCGCCCGCACCGTTGCTGCTCTCAGCAACTGCGACCTGACCGTACAGATCAGTACCAAACTCAACCGCAGCCACTTGAGCCACGGTAAGGAAGCGTTGATCCTGCCGTGCTTTGGCCGTACCGACATCGACATACAGGCCAACGGTCCGCAAGCCGTTACCGTTGAAGACTCATTCAGCATGGTTCACGCCTCCAACGGCCAGCTGCAACCGTCGTCCCGTCAAATGCGTTCGGAACCTGCAATCCTTGCGGGCATTGCCAACGCGACACTGGGCAAGCAGCCGGTGGACTGGCTGTGGCTGGTGGAAGATTACAACCGCATCCGCGAGCTGATTGCCGACACCATTCCAGGCTTCAAAGACTTCAATCAGCGTCTGGAGCATCCAGGTGGCTTCTACCTGGGCAACGCCGCAGGCGCTCGTCGCTGGAACACCGCAACCGAACGCGCCAACTTCAAGCCCAACATGCTGCCGCTTGATCTGGTGCACGCCAGCGTGCGCTCCACAGGTCAGGAGCCTGATCTGATCATGCAGTCCATGCGCTCCCACGATCAGTACAACACCACTATTTATGGCCTGGACGACCGTTATCGCGGCGTGAAGGGTCAGCGTGATGTTGTGTTCGTCAACGAAGCCGACATCATTCGCCTTGGCTACCAGCCAGGGCAGAAGGTTGATCTGATTTCGATCTGGGGTGATGGTCGCGAGCGCCGTGTGAAGAACTTCACCTTGCTGGCTTTCGACATTCCCGCAGGTCAAGCTGCCGCGTACTACCCAGAGGTCAACCCGTTGGTACCACTGGAAAGCGTTGGGGATGGCAGCAGCACGCCAACCTCGAAGTTCGTGGCGATCAAGCTGGAGCGTTCGGCTGAGTCGGCACGGATTGTTTGATCAGGGTTTAGCCTGATCCCATTGGGGAAATACATAACCCTGTGGGAGCGGATTTATCCGCGAAGAGGCCGGCACAGGCGATACACCTGTGTCGCTCTGAAAGCCGCTTTCGCGAATGAATTCGCTCCCACAGGGCCGACGTACCCCGTAGGAACGGCTTTAGCCGGGAGGACGTCGGGACATTCGCGACATATTCTTCGTCAAAACTATTGCTCTCCCGGCTAAAGCCGGTCCTGCAGAAGTTATTTCGCAGTCACAAAAAAAAGGCCCGTTTCGCGAGAAACGGGCCTTGATCAAGTAAGCTCAGACTGTCAAAAACCACTTAAGTTCCTGAGCAAAAACAGTAACTTAGGTATTTGTGTGGCAGTCGTGTTACTCGTCGGATTTGCGTTGCCACAATCTCGGCAGAACCTCAGCATCGGCGCCGTCATCCCTTTGAGGTTCATTGCATGAAGTATTCCTCGATTCTGTTGTTGTCACTCACTCTGGCCAGTGGTCTCGCCTCAGCAGGCGGTACGGTTGAGTCGGGTGTGGGCGGTGCATTGGGTGGGGTACTCGGTTCCGTTGTCGGCCAACAACTGGGCGGCAACACAGGTGCAGCGATTGGCGCAGGCCTGGGTGGCGCAGGTGGCGCGGCCGTGGGTGCCGACCGTCGCAGCCGTACAGAAGCAGCCATTGGCGGCGGTCTGGGCGCTGCGGGCGGTAACGTGATCGGTCGTAGCGTGGGCGGCAGCACTGGCAGCCTGGTCGGCGCAGCCGCAGGTGGCGGTGCTGGTGGTGCACTGGGTAACTACATGGGCAACGAAAGCCGCGCCGATGATCGTGATAACCGTCGCTATCGTGGTGACCGTGGTCCACGTGGACACGCTCATGGCCACCGTAAAAACAAACACCACTACCGTCATCGTTAAGTGACGTGTTTGACCTGACAAACACACTGGCCGCCCATGAAGCGGCCAGTGTTGTTTTCAGACCACTAAAGCCTGCAACGCCTCGCGCAGCGTCTCAGGTATGGATACCGGCAGATTGGACCCCCGATCTACAAACACGTGAACAAAGCGCCCCGCCGCACAAGCCTCATCTTCCCCAGCCTTGAACACCGCCAACTCGTACTGCACAGAGCTGTTGCCCAGCTTCGCAACCCGCAAGCCGACCTCGATCAGCTGGGGATAGGCAATCGACGCAAAGTAATCGCACGACGAACTCACCACAAAGCCCACCACCGAACCGTCATGAATATCCAGCCCACCGCGCTCTATCAGGTAGGTGTTCACAGCACTGTCGAAAAAGCTGTAGTAGGTCACGTTGTTCACATGGCCGTAGATATCGTTGTCGTGCCAACGCGTGGTGATGGGCTGGAAGTGACGGTAGTCGGCGCGTTGCGGGGTTGTGTTGGTCATAGGCATTTTCCGAAAGGGTCGAGTTTTTTGTGGGAGCGAGGCTTGCCCGCGATAAACGATAACTCGGTCCATGTCTCTAAATTAGGTTGACCTTATCGCGGGCAAGCCTCGCTCCCACAAAGGAATTGCATTCCAATTCAATCAGTCGTGCGCTCTTTAAGATTAACCCGCACCCAATCCCTCACCGCCGCATAAGGGTAATCCTCCAGCTGACCAAAGCCCGGTATCCCTCGCGCTTTGAGTTTGGTGAACAACGGCACGCTGATGCCACACAGGAATCGAGTCACGCAATCAGCACTCGGAAGATGGTCTCTGTACTCCTGATGCTTGAGGATGAACGCACCGCACAGCTGTTCGAAGCTCTGCGCTTCCAGCGGTGCCAACGCAGGAGGCTCCGGCAACCGCGCGACATGCCCGGTACAGACTGAGCAGTGCCCGCAGCGGCGTGGCGCCTTGTGATCACCGAAGTAATCCGCCAGCCGACTGCTTAAGCATTGCTCACTGGCGAACAGTTCAAGCATCGCGTGGATCCGCTTGACTTCCGAGGTCTCATGCTCGCTGAAGTACTCATGCAGCTCGACGCTAAGTGCCTCAGCATCAAAATCGGTAACCAGCAGGCTGTAGACCTCAGTCATCTGCTTGCTTTCCAGCTCGATCCAGCCTTTCTCCTGAAAATAGTCCAGCGCTGTTACCACCCGTCCACGCTCGGCCTGATACTGCTGATACATCGCATCGAAATCCACCGTCGCCCAGGTTCGCGCCCGTGTGGACGTCGCAACCAAAGCCTCGACAAACTGCCGACGCTCCCCTTCGAAACGCTCCACCAGCGCCTCCGGCTCGATCAGGAACTTGAAGCGGTATTCCGCGAAATAGGCATAGCGCGGCGCGATAATGCCGCGCAACTCCAGTTGCACCAACAAGGTTTTCAGCGGCAGTTGGCGAATATTGGCCTGCTCCGCCAATGGTCCAAGCAGAAATTCCCACTGCCCTTGCGGACCGGCATCCAGTAAATCTTCAAGGACATAACGAATGCCGAACAACTCCGGCGTATCGCCGTAAACGAAGTTTTCCAGCACATTGAGGCTGTCGCGATTGGCTAAAACAAGGCAATCAGACGGGGCGCCGTCACGCCCGGCGCGGCCGATTTCCTGGCTGTAGTTCTCAATGGATTTGGGCAGATCGAAATGCACCACGTTGCGGATATCGCTCTTGTCGATGCCCATGCCGAACGCAATGGTTGCCACAATGCAATTGAGCTGGCCGTCCATGAACTGCTGCTGGATAGACTCGCGCTGATCGTGGGGCAACCCTGCGTGATAAGCACTGGCCGCAATGCCGTTCTGCGCCAGGTGCGCAGCGGTGTACTCGGCGGTTTTCTGCAGCGTGACGTAGACGATAGTCGGCTGATCGGGCTTGGCGCCCAGCCACTCCACCAGTCGGCGCCGTTTGTCCCACCCGGTCACGGGTTCGACCCACAGATTCAGGTTGGAGCGATAGAACCCTGTGATGACCACATCCTGCGGCTCGATGGCGAACTTGGCCTGCATGTCGTCAATGACCTGCGGCGTGGCGGTAGCAGTGAGGAGCAGCGCCTGAGGGATATTAAATTCGCGCTGGTAGTCCGGCAGCTTGAGATAGTCGGGCCGAAAGTTATGGCCCCATTCAGAGATACAGTGAGCCTCGTCGACCACTAATAACGAGATCGGCACCTGCGAGATAAAGTGGCGAAAGCGCTCATTCTTCAATCGCTCAACGGAAATCATCAGGATCTTCAGCTCACCTGAGCGCGCCCGGGCCATGACCTGTGAAACGTCATCACGACTCTGTGCTGAATCAATGCTGGCTGCCGAAATACCGTGGCGCTGCAGAAATGCCAATTGATCCTGTATCAGCGCCAGCAACGGCGAAACCACCAGTGTCAGATGCGGAAGCATCAGCGCAGGCAGTTGATAACACAACGACTTGCCCGACCCTGTCGGGAAAATAGCCGCCGCAGAGCGCCCCGCTAACACGGCACTGATAGCGGCTTCCTGCCCCGGACGAAACTCTGAATACCCGAAAACCTGTTCAAGACGCTTGTACATAAGCTGCCACTCCATTGACCTCGACCAAGGTGCGAGACCTTAGCGCGGTCAGCTTGGTCAGAAAACAACCAAAGCATTACAAAAATGAATAAGGATACAGACAAGCACTACTAGCAAAAGGCTATTTACAAGGTTTAACCTTCGCCATCACACGCAGCTTTGCCAAAGGCGAAGGAAACAGGGAATGGAATCCAGCAAACAGCCAAACGACGATGGATCTACCCACATCCAGCGCCTGACACCTGGCAAGGTTGACGTTGTATTGGGCGCTCATCCGCGCAAACGCAGGCATGAACGTCGGCCCAAAGGCACAGGCTATTCAAAATGGCTGATAGTGCTGGCGCTTGCGGTGTTTGCCGGATACCTGCTGTTTCCCCGTACGAAACCTCAAGCTCAGCCTTTGATTGAAAAACCTCTACCCACCGCAGAACAACCGCCGCAGGCCTTGATACCGTCTGCGCCACAGCCTGTTGCAGCCCAGGCTCCGGAACCTTACATCGGACCCAATGTGGTCCGACGGGAATTGCCAGCGCCAGGCGTCCAGCCTCTGGACGAGTGCATGAAGAACGGCAACGTGATCGACGAAACGGTCCTCAACTGCCGTTTTGGCCAGGTTCCAAAGGCGGCTGAGCGAGAACCGGCCAAAGGCATGGTGTCATCAAGGTACCTGGCGGACTACAAATCCGACATCGCCCGCTCCAACACCGAACGTCCGACCAAACCCTTCAGCGTTGCCAGCGTCAGCTTCAGGGCTGTGGACAGTCGCAGCCGCTATCACGCCGATTTTCGAGTGTTCAACAACCACATTGAAAACAGCAGTGTGTGCATGAACTTCAGCAAAGGCAGCGTCGAAAATCGCGAGTGCCGCCGCGCCGCTGTGGTGTTCTTCAAGGAGTCCTGCCTGGAGTGGACCAAACGCGCTGCCAGAGACCGGGATGAACAAAGCAAGCAGACTCAGGAACGCTATTGCGAAGCCAACAGGACGTTTGAGGCGGGGTAGAGCGAAACTGGAAAGCGATCCCTGTAGAAGCTGCCGAAGGCTGCGATAGCGGTGTCGGGGCACAAGGTGATCTGCTGAAAAATACCATTTCAAATAAAACTTTTTGATTAGACCCTCCGTGTTATCAACCGTTATTCAGTTAAACCGGGCAGCCAACAACATCGAGTAACAACACCCTCGGCTCGAATTAAAATACTCATCTAGTCTCCTCCTTACTCATCAAAAAACACGGAGGTTTCTCATGAGTGTATTTACGATTTTCTTTTGCGGCACAGGTTCTACCAAATATGACACGTTGAACAACAACTACTGGAATGGTGAGTTAATCGCAACGTTGGCCAGTAATATGAACAATAGAGAGTTCGCCGACTGGGTCGTGATTGATGGGCCAGGCAGTGGCAATCTACAAGCAGACGAATTGTTTACTGAATCCAAAGGTTACGGCTGGACCGGCACTGCATTTGGTAAGGGTTGGTACGAAAACGTGCAGCATGCGATCAACCTCATCAAAGGTAAGGCCGACTGGAAGCGCACCAAACTGACCGAGGTCGAATACAACCGGCTGAAAGCCGCCGGGCTGCCGATCCAGGATTGGCAAGAGCCAACGTCCTGGCTGTGGCGTCACTATGAATACGGCGACCGCAAGGTTACACCGCAAGATCTGCAGGAAAAGATCATCAAGATCTTTCGCAAAGGCGGGCTGATACCGACTCAAGTCAACCTGGTCGGCTGGAGCCGTGGCGGTGTGAGCTGCCACATGCTGGCGAATGCTATGGCGGGTGATCCGGCTCTACGTCATATTCCGGTCAATATTTTCGCGGTTGACCCGGTTCCGGGCCCTTTGAACTTCCAGCTTGAGAAAGTTGCTCTCGGGAAAAACGTTAAAGAGTACGTTGGCTTTTTCGCTCGGGACGAACGATCCAAAGGCTTCTCGTGCGTTATTCCCAAGACCGACCCCTCGACCAAGGTAAGCATTTTCCCCATGGCTGGGCGTCACGCGACGCTGGTGGGTAATGCATCCCTCAAAGGCTCCGATGGTCCCGGTTCGCTAACAGAAGCGGGCCAGCTGGTCAGGCATTTCGCAGAGGTCTGCCTGACACGCTGGGGTGCTCCGCTGAACAAAAAACTGGGACTGTCGCCTGCAAAGGTCAGTGCTCTGCATCAAAGTATTGTCATGCACGAAGCGACATTTATCGCGATGCGCAAGTTCACCTACACCGGTCTGACCGAGCAAACCAAAGATGAACGTAGTGTCAGCCATGGCGATAAGGGCGCACATTTTTCGTCATTAACGGGCACAGCATTCACGCCACAACCGGGCTTGGCAGCATCGCTGGTTAAAGGCAATGAGGCTTATAAAGATATTCACTAATAAGCTTAGTTAGCTGGCTTGATTTTGAAACCGCCCTTCGGGGCGGTTTTTTTGAACTCACCTTACCGTTTATTAGTACTGTCAGTGAGCCTCGACATTCAAGTAAACGCTTACTCCAGGCAGCAGTTACGACTGCGTCCATGAGCCCACACTTGAGCAGACAACACCAGATCCCCGTGGGAGCGAATTCATTCGCGAAAGCGGTGTGTCAGACACAAGTATTTTTCAGGACGAACCCCCTTCGCGAATGAATTCGCTCCTACCGGGATATCCCGTTGCAGTCCGGACCATTGTGAGTTGGCTGATCAAAGCAAACCCGCTCCGCTTTCAAGCCCGCAGGGCTTTGACCGCTTGATTCATCCAGCCTCTACCTCGCCTCTACCCCTTCCAAAGGGCGCTCCACTAACGCCTGAGCCATCTCGACCAGATGCATGACCGAGAATGCCAGATCACGTTTTCGCCCGGAAAGTTGATCGCTGGATTCATAAGCCGTGGCGGCTGCGCAACGCAGAAGGTCGCTGGCACGTGAAAGGTTTTCTTCGAGGTTGATGGATAAATCAGAAGTGTTTTTAAGCATGGTGAAGGTCCAAATCTGAGCAACTGGAGCCATCACTCGCCATTTCCACACGGCAAGAGGTGGCAGCTATGTACGGGGTGGAAAACCGGTCACCAAGCACACCCGGGTCAGACCGAAGTCTGCCCGCACACAGCTACCATAGAGCACTCTTCGTTTGTCGAGTTACTTGATGATACTTGTGCCTGGTCAATGCGGGTTTCCACACCCGACCGCTGATTTTGCAGCGACGGGAGGCAGGCTAGACCCATGATTTGGCAGGCACAAGCGGTTTGGATTCTCTCGGAAACTTCACTCAAGAGATAGAGAGCGATCCTTCGCAATCGTCACATTTCTTGTGGCGGACCGCCTAAAGCAAAGACCCAACGGCATCCCAGACGCCACCATGTCACCAACCACACCGAATCCCCGTGGGAGCGAATTCATTCGCGAAAGCGGTGTGTCCAGACACAGGTATTTTTCAGGACTACCCCTTCGCGAATGAATTCGCTCCTACCGGGAGGTCCCGTTTCAGTCCACGCCATTGAGCAGGTTAATGAAAGTGAACTTGCCCACTTTCAAACCCACAAAAAAACCGCCCCGAAGGGCGGTTTTTGTTCAGCCAGTCCGTATTACAACTGTGGACCCGCTGCCTTGATCGCGTCGCTCACTTCGAACTTCTTGAAGTTCTCAACGAACAGGCCAGCCAAGGCTTTGGCGGCTTCGTCGTAGGCAGCTTTGTCAGCCCAGGTATTACGTGGGTTGAGCAGGCCGGTTTCAACGCCCGGTACGGCCAATGGCACGTCGAGGTTGATGGTGTCGAGGTGCTCGGTGGCAGCACCGATCAACGCGCCGCTCTGGATCGCTGCAATCACGCCACGGGTGGTCGGAATGTTGAAGCGCTTGCCAACGCCGTAGCCACCGCCAGTCCAGCCGGTATTAACCAGGTAGACCTTGGAACCGAAACCGCGGATACGCTTGATCAGCAGCTCCGCGTACTCGCCAGCCGGACGCGGGAAGAACGGAGCGCCGAAGCAGGTGGAGAACGTCGACTTGATGCCGCTGCCCGAACCCATTTCAGTGGAACCCACCAGTGCGGTGTAACCCGACAGGAAGTGATAGGCCGCTTGTTCTTCGCTGAGGATCGACACTGGCGGCAGTACACCGGTCAGGTCGCAGGTCAGGAAGATCACAGCGTTTGGTTCGCCACCGAGGTTTTTCTCGGAGCGCTTTTCAACGTGCTCAAGCGGGTAAGCCGCGCGGCTGTTCTGGGTCAGGCTACCGTCGGCGTAATCAGCCTTCTTGGTATCGTCCAGTACAACGTTTTCCAGCACTGCGCCATGCTTGATGGCTTTCCAGATAACAGGCTCGTTCTTCTCGGAGAGGTCGATGCACTTGGCATAGCAACCGCCTTCGATATTGAACACCACGCCTTCACCCCAGCCGTGCTCGTCGTCACCGATCAGGTAGCGGCTTTCGTCAGCAGACAGTGTGGTTTTGCCGGTACCGGACAGGCCGAAGAACAGCGTGACGTCACCCTCTTCGCCGATGTTGGCCGCGCAGTGCATTGGCAGCACGTCAGAGGCCGGCAGCAGGAAGTTCTGCACCGAGAACATGGCTTTTTTCATCTCACCGGCGTAACGCATGCCAGCGATCAATACTTTCTTTTGCGCGAAGTTGATGATCACGCAACCGTCTGAGTTGGTGCCGTCACGCTCTGGAACACATTCGAAGTTGGCAACGTTCAGGACTTGCCACTCTTGACGACCCGCCGGGTTGTACTGAGCCGGGTTGATGAAGAGGCAGCGACCGAACATGTTCTGCCAGGCAGTCTGAGTGGTCATTTTCACAGCAAGGTAGTGGTCTTCAGCAGCGCCTACATGCACGTGAGAAACGAAATGCTCTTGTGCATTGTTGAACGCTTGAACGCGCTCCCACAAAGCGTCGAATTTGTCAGCCGGGAACTTGCGGTTGATCGGGCCCCAAGCGATTGCATCCTGAGTGCTTGGCTCTTCAACGATGAAACGATCGACCGGCGAACGGCCAGTGCGATGGCCTGTTCTCACAACCAGAGCGCCAGTGTCGGAAAGTTCGCCTTCGCCGCGGGCAAGCGCTTGCTTGACCAGGTCGTCGATGCTCAGATCGGTGTACACAGCGTTGTTGGTTTGAGTCATGAGGGTCCCCGTCGGCCAGTGGCCGAGTGCTCCAAACGGTTTTGTAGTAAAAAAACAACCACTACTACAGCGGAAAAGTGGGCCGGATTATGCCAGAAAAGCCCAAGAATGGTAGGCCTCCCGTCAGAACCGCCTCACCGCTGCCCACAGCATGTAGTAAGGCGTAATCCGTGCTTGATTAGTGGCGCGTATCAGATGGCGAGTCGACCCCACCCCCAGCGAAGAGCTGAGCGATATCAGTGGCATCGAAAAGATAGCGCTGATTGCAGAACTGGCAGTCGATTTCGACACTGCCACCATGCTCGATAACCAGTTGCTGCGCATCTTCCAGTCCAAGACTGACCAGCGCATTGGCCGAACGTTCCCGGGAGCAACTGCAACGGAAGCAGAGCGGCTGCACCTCAAACATCCTTACCGGATCCTGATGGAACAGCCTGTGCAGTACCGTTTCATTGTCCAGGCTCAGTAATTCCTCGGCTGTCAGGGTGCTGGCGAGCGTGGTGACATGCTCCCAGGTGGCGTCGCGCTCTTCCGGATCGGTCTGATGCGCCACTGGCAATTGTTGCAGCAGCAAGCCTCGTGCGCGGTGCCCGTCAGCCTTGAGCCAGAAACGCGTGCCCAGTTGCTCGGACATCACGAAGTAGCTCGACAGACTCTCAGAAAGGTCAACGCCATCCAGAGCGACGATGCCCTGGTAGCGCTTGCCCTTTTTCGGGTCGATGGTCATGGCCAGAGAGCCGTCCGGCATCAGGTCCTGCAGACCGGCGCCGGGTGTCACCAGTGCCTCGTCATACCGAGCAATGCCGCGCAGCTCGCGCTCGCTGGAGCACTCAACCATCAGCAGGGGAACCGCACCGCTGGAGCGTGCCTGAAGAATCAGCAAACCTTCGAATTTCAAGGTGCCCACCAACAACGCCGCAGCGGCCAGAAGCTCGCCAAGCAGTTGCGCGACGGGCTCCGGATAGGGATGTTTGGCCAGGACCTCGGCATAGCTGCGCTCAAGCGCGACCAGTTCACCGCGAACATCGCTTTCGTCAAAAATGAAGCGCTGGGAGTACTCGATATCAGTCATGGGGGAAGGTATCTGAATTGATGACAAATTGATGACAAGCGTCTATAAAGCGCCGTTTCGTGCGTCTGTAACGCGCCTTGCCATGAGAATAAGGGCCATTTTATGGGCTATCCCACACTCTTCCAAGCGAAGTGGAACATCAGCCGATTCGTGCTGTGCAATTTGATCGCCCTAGGGCTACTGGGGATCTGGATATGGCCAACCGGCCATGCCCTGTTCAACCAGTTTGATGAAGGGCTGTTTCACTTACTCAATCAGCCTCTTGAGCAGAACGTAGTGTGGCGGTCCATATGGACAGTTGCCAGTATGCGTCCTTTCGATGCCGTGGTCGGCTTGATCCTGCTATGCCTGCTGATCAAAGGTGACTGGGTCTTCAAAACCGTTCAGGTGCGTGCAGCGCTGTTTGGATTCGTTTCGATCCTGCTCTTGCTGTTGGTCATTCGCACACTCTTTTCCAAATGGCTGGATCATTCGAGCCTGCAACACGACAGCCCTTCAATGGTGCTGGAGGGCGCCATTCGCTTGAGCGAAATGTACCCTCATCTGGAGAAGGCCTGGGAACTCAAAGACCGTTCCAGCCAAAGCTTCCCGGGCGATCATGCATCGGTGCTGTTGATCTGGGCGATGTTCATGACGGTGTTCAGCCGCACACTGGTTCAGCGTGTTGTGATCTGGGGACTGGCGCTGCTGTTCATGATGCCTCGCCTGGTGGCCGGGGCTCACTGGGGACAGGACGACTATATTGGCGGTGTACTGATCGCTCTGCTCGCGTTGGGCTGGGGTTATTACACGCCGTTCGCAGCGGTGATGAGCAATTTCTGGCTGAAGGTTACAGCGCCGATTTTCACGCTGTTCGAGAAGTTACCGGTGGTGAGCCGTATGAGTGTGGTGCGCGAGTATTGAAAAACCCCTGATCCAGTGAGACCGAATTTATTCGGGAAGGCGGCATGTCAGGCGCAGCATATGTTGGCCCCTTCGCGAATGAATTCGCTCCCACAGGGTTTGGCCTGGTTTCACCTCAATCGCGCACCGCTCCACGAAAATCGAACAGTTGCCGACGCTGCTTCTTGGTCGGTTTGCCGTCTGTAGTGACTCCAAGATTGCCGGCTTTGCGTAGCGCGGCTTGGTTTTCGCGCTTGGTGATACTTTCCGGGGTTTCGCTGTACAGGGTCTGCGCCTCGGGGGCACCGCGGCGCACGACAGACAACGCCTCAACCACTACCGTGCGCTCATCAAAACCAGTACGGATCTGAAACTGATCACCGATATGCGGTTCCTTGCCGGGCTTGCAACGCTCGCCCCTGCAGTGCACCTTACCGCTTTCAATTGCCGCCTTTGCCAAAGCACGCGTTTTGTAAAAGCGCGCAGCCCAGAGCCACTTGTCCAGACGGACGTTATCTTCTTCGTCTGACTTTTGAGCCATATGAATTCCTCAATCAGGTAGTAGTCTGACTTTACTACGTCAGGAGCACTGTGCAGGGAGCGATTGCGACGATTAACCTGCCTTGTCGTCCCCCAGCAACTTTTATCAATGGAATGCGATATGACTGAATTTCCAACGTCATTGACTTCAAGCCCTGTCGGATGCGACGGCTGCCGGAACAGCCCCGATCTGGATTTTTCATTTGCATTCGCCTACCAGCCGATTGTGGATTTGCGCAGCCAGTCAGTCTTTGCTCACGAAGCACTCGTTAGAGGCATCAACGGCGAAGGAGCGCTCTCGATATTGAGTCAGGTTACGGACAAAAACCGCTATCGCTTTGATCAGCTGTGCCGCACCCACGCCATTGCAGGCGCAGCAGCGTTGGGAATGGAAGAACGGCTTTCGATCAACTTCCTGCCCAATGCGGTTTATCGACCCGAGCTGTGTATCCGCAGCACGCTTGAAGCAGCACGCCAGCACAATTTCCCGCTGGATCGGCTGATCTTCGAGACGATCGAAAGTGAGCACGTCGATAACAATCGCCATTTGACCAACATTCTGCGTGAATACCGCCAATTCGGTTTCATGACGGCCATCGACGATTTCGGCGCCGGATACTCGGGGCTGACCCTGCTCGCCGACTTTCAGCCGGACCTGATAAAACTCGACATGCAATTAATCAGAGATATTCACCGCGACCGCGCGCGTCAGGCTATCGTTCGCGGGGTTGTCACAATGTGTACGGAGTTAGGGGTTACAGTCATTGCCGAAGGCATCGAGTGTGCCGAAGAGCGGGACTTCCTCGCAGACTGCGGGATTTACCTGATGCAAGGTTACTGGTTCGCCAGGCCTGCATTCAAAGCATTGGCCCAGATCGATTCAGGGGTCTGGCAGAAAGCATAAGAAGTACGGAAATTCATTGAAAACATTTGATCATCTGACAGTCATCGGCCTGCGTGAGTGGGTGGCGCTGCCCGACCTTGGGGTAGCGGGCCTGCGGGCGAAAATCGATACCGGCGCGAGCACCTCAAGCCTGCACGCCACCGAAATCGAGCCGTTCGAACGCGACGGCCAGAAATGGGTTCGCTTCAACGCCCATCTGGGCACTGTGGTCCAGTTGCGCCATCGCCGTTGCGAAGCGCTGCTGGTCGCCATGAAAACCATAAAAAGCTCTAACGGTCATGCGCAGGTCCGCTATGTCATTCGCACCACCCTGGCTTTGGGTGATCGCGTCTGGCCTGTGGAATTCACGCTGGCCTGCCGCAAAGCAATGCGCTATCGCTTGCTGCTCGGCTCCAACGCCTTGATCGATGGCCAACTGGTCGTCAATCCAGGCATTACTTACGTTCAGGACAAACCGGTTTTTCCGGTCTCGACTACCTCTGCCACAGGTGCTGCATGAAGATCGCTGTGCTTTCGCGTAACCCGCGTCTGTATTCAACCCGTCGTCTGGTCGAAGCTGGTATTGAACGTGGCCATGAGATGGTGGTGATCGACACCCTGCGTGCCTACATGAATATCGCCAGCCACAAGCCGCAGATTCACTATCGCGGCAAACCGCTGGAAGGCTTCGATGCGGTGATCCCGCGGATCGGTGCTTCAGTGACTTTTTATGGCTGCGCTGTGTTGCGTCAGTTTGAAATGATGGGCGTTTTCCCGCTCAACGAATCGGTAGCCATCGCCCGTTCGCGGGACAAACTGCGTTCTCTGCAACTGCTCTCGCGTCGCGGGATCGGTTTGCCGGTGACAGGCTTTGCTCACTCTCCGGACGATATCCCTGACCTGATCCAGATGGTCAACGGCGCCCCGCTGGTGATCAAGGTGCTGGAAGGCACCCAGGGTATTGGCGTGGTGTTGTGCGAAACGGCAACGGCCGCCGAGTCGGTGATTGAGGCGTTTATGGGCCTCAAGCAGGACATCATGGTTCAGGAGTACATCAAGGAAGCGGGGGGCGCGGATATCCGTTGCTTCGTGGTCGGTGACAAGGTCATTGCGTCGATGAAACGTCAGGCCAAGCCCGGCGAGTTCCGCTCCAACCTGCACCGTGGCGGCAGCGCCAGCCTGATCAAGATCACACCAGAAGAACGCATGACCGCCATTCGCGCCGCCAAGGTCATGGGTTTGAGCGTCGCCGGTGTCGACATCCTGCGCTCCAATCATGGCCCGCTGGTGATGGAGGTCAACTCGTCGCCGGGGCTGGAGGGTATTGAAGTGACTACCAGCAAGGACGTGGCCGGGATGATCATCGAGTATCTGGAGAAAAACAGCGGCCCGCATATGACGCGGACCAAAGGGAAGGGTTGACTGCAGCGGCAAGCTGCAAGCAAGCCTCGCAGGCCTGCTGCAGCTTTAGGCTTTTAACTTACAGTTTGAAGCTTGAAGCTTGAAGCTTGAAGCTGCGCTTAAACCGCCCCTCTCGGCAACATCAGCCCCAACGGTAAGCGCACTCGCGCTTCCAGCCCACCGCCCGAACGATTGCGCAATTCGACGTTGCCGCCGTGCATTGCCGCGATGCGTTTGACGATGGCTAATCCCAATCCGGTCCCCTTGCCACTTCGAGCACGATCACCGCGAATGAACGGGTTGAAAATCACCTCAAGCTCCGACGGGTCAATCCCGGTCCCACGGTCCAGAACGCTCAGCACCACATAAGGCGCACTGGTGTCGCCGGACACATAAGCCGCAACCTCAATGCCATTGCCTGCGTGGTGCATGGCGTTGCCAATCAGGTTGGTGAGCAATCGCTTCATTGAAACGCGTCGCAATGGGAACGGCGGAATCGGCTCAAGGCACAGACGAATCTGCTCTTCAGGGTTCTCGGGATTGTTGAACGGCGCCACGACGTCACGCACCAGCTCGCTGAGGTCGACCTCTTCAATCTCTTCATCACGCCCGTCGCGAATGAACGCCATGAACTGATCAAGGATGGCATCCATATCTTCAATGTCGCGGACCATCCCTTCAGTCAGTTCGTTTTCGTCCTTCATCAACTCCAGCGACAGACGCAAACGGGTCAATGGGGTTCGCAGGTCATGGGACACGCCCGCCAGCATCAGTTCCCGCTCCTGCCCGGCCTGTTCGACGTCCTCGGCCATCTGGTTGAAGGCGCGGTAAACCTCGGTCATTTCACTAGGCGTGTCGCTGACCGGCAGCCGCACGCTGCGCCCCTGCCCTAACTGCCTCGCGGCAAACACCAAGCGTTTAAGAGGCTGGTTGAGTTGCCGGACGAAGATCCACGCCGAGGCTGTGGATAACAAACCAATCGCAAGGAACCAACCCAGCACACTCCAGATTTTCTGGCCACGCAATGGGTGCGGATACAGCGGTACTTTCAACCAGCCATCGCCCAGGCTTGGTGCCCGGACCCACAACGCAGGCGGCGCATGCACACGCAGACGCACTTCGGTGTCGGCGCCCAGCTCTGCTTGCATCTGCCGCTGATAGATTTCGCTGTAAGGCCAATGCTGCTCACCTTCCGGCACCCCGCCGCCCACTACGCGGATCAGGCCTGCCGCATCGGCAATCGCTTCCCGGTCATTCTCATTGGCCGCCCAATAGGCACGCAGGGTCAGCGCGACACCGTGGCTGTATTGCCGGTCGACCAGCACGTCCTCGTTCATCAACAGATAAACCAGGGTCAGCGCCTTTGAAAACAGCACGACGATGAGCACCAGCCAAAGGGTGCGGGAGAAGAAGCTTTGCGGGAACCAGAGCGGGGTTTTCATAGTTGCAGCTATACACTTTGCAGGAGCGAGCCAGGCTCGCAGGTTTGCGAAACGCGAACGACAGCCCGACGCCAGATCAACGAAAACCAAAACGTCGATAGCCCTGTTCGGGGCTATCGACGTGACTGGCAATCACCACAGCGGGCTGTGCTCCTAAAAGCGCTCGATTATCGTGTACCCGCACCGTCCGGAACGAATACATAACCAACACCCCAGACCGTTTGAATGTAGCGCGGTTTGGAAGGATCTGGCTCGATCAGACGACGCAGACGGGAAATCTGTACGTCGATCGAGCGCTCCAGCGCATCCCATTCACGGCCACGGGCCAGATTCATCAGCTTGTCGCGGGTCAGCGGTTCGCGAGCATGCATCACCAGCGCCTTGAGCACCGCAAACTCGCCAGTGGTGAGCATGTGTACCTCATCGCCACGCTTGAGTTCGCGAGTCGCCAGGGACAACTCGTAATCACCAAAGGTGACAGACTCGTCTTCGCTGCCCGGTGCGCCCGGTACAGGGGCGGCCTGACGACGCAATACAGCTTTGACACGCGCCATCAGTTCGTCAGGGTTGAAAGGCTTGGCCAGATAATCGTCAGCGCCCAGTTCGAGGCCTTTGATACGGCTCAGCTCATCGCCCTTGGCGGTCAGCATAATGATCGGTACTTGATTGTTTGCGGCACGCAGACGACGGCAGGCTGACAGCCCGTCTTCGCCCGGCAGCATCAGGTCAAGCACGACAAGATTGAAAACTTCGCGGGCCAGCAAGCGATCCATTTGCTCAACGTTGGCCACAGCACGGGCACGATAACCCTTGCTGGTGAAAAAACGCTCTAACAGGCTGCTCAAACCCGGATCGTCATCAACAATAAGGATTTTTTCGCCTTCGGCAGTTTGTGCAGTGCTGCTCATTCAGATGCTCCTTTGATCTCGGCCCGCATTATGGCGTAGCTGCTGTGATACGCACCGTGTGCATTGTTAGCAGATTTTACCGGGGCTGCCACTCACGCCTTGCTTTCCCCGAGCAAAAACAGTGCTTTTGTCGGCTCATCCCCTAAACGGACTCCGCTGGGTATAATGCGCCGCCCTCAAAGTCAGGCAGCGCCTGAACATGGCAGCTCGACAGTATTCTTGCGAAAGTCGGCCAGCGCAGCTCGCGGCCACTTTGTAATCAGGTATTTTGCTCACAACTCCAGGTGGTCTCATGGACAGCATCAACAGCCGCATCGCCGAAGAACTTGGCGTACGCCCACAACAGGTCGCAGCGGCCGTCGCCCTACTGGATGAAGGCTCTACCGTGCCTTTCATTTCCCGTTACCGCAAAGAAGTGACCGGCAGCCTCGATGACACGCAACTGCGTCATCTTGAAGAGCGCCTGCGCTACCTGCGCGAACTCGACGAGCGCCGCATCAGCATCCTTGCCAGCATCGAAGAGCAAGGCAAGCTGACCCCGGAGCTGGCCCGCGATATCAAACTCGCCGATACCAAGACCCGCCTCGAAGACTTGTATCTGCCTTACAAGCAAAAGCGCCGCACCAAGGGCCAGATCGCACTGGAAGCAGGCCTTGGCGAATTGGCCGACGGCCTGTTCAACGACCCGACGTTGAGCCCGGAAGCCGAAGCCGCACGCTTTGTGGACGCAGAAAAAGGCGTTGCCGACGTGAAAGCGGCGTTGGAAGGCGCGAAGTACATCCTCATGGAGCGTTTCGCCGAAGACGCCAGCCTGCTGGACAAACTGCGCAGCTTCCTCAAGCAGGAAGCCGTGATCAGTGCTCGTGTAGTGCCCGGCAAGGAAGAAGAAGGCGCCAAGTTCCGTGATTACTTCGAACACGACGAACCGCTGAAAAGCATGCCGTCGCACCGCGCACTGGCTATTTTCCGTGGCCGCAACGAAGGCTTCCTCAGTTCGGCGCTGAAAGTCGGTGAAGAACTGCCCGGCACCATGCACCCGTGCGAGCTGATGATCGGCGAGCGTTTTGGCCTGCAAAACCAGAACCGTCCGGCTGACAAGTGGTTGGCCGAAGTGGTGCGCTGGACCTGGAAGGTCAAGCTCTACAGTCATCTGGAAACCGACTTGCTGGGTGAGCTGCGCGATGGCGCGGAAACCGAAGCGATCAATGTTTTCGCCCATAACCTGCACGACCTGCTGCTCGCCGCACCAGCTGGCCCACGCGCCACACTGGGGCTGGACCCGGGCCTGCGCACCGGTTGCAAGGTCGCAGTGGTCGACTCCACCGGCAAGCTGCTGGATTACGCCACGGTTTACCCGCACGTTCCGAAAAACCAGTGGGACCAGACCATCGCTGTGCTGGCTGCACTCTGCGCCAAGCACGCGGTAGACCTGATCGCCATCGGCAACGGCACCGCCAGCCGCGAAACCGACAAGCTGGCCGCCGAACTGATCAAAAAATACCCAGGCCTGAAAATGACCAAGGTCATGGTCTCCGAAGCAGGCGCATCGGTTTATTCCGCGTCCGAGCTGGCTGCGAAGGAGTTCCCGGATCTGGACGTATCGATCCGTGGCGCGGTGTCTATCGCCCGCCGCCTGCAAGATCCGCTGGCCGAACTGGTGAAAATTGATCCGAAATCCATCGGTGTCGGTCAGTACCAGCACGACGTGTCACAGCTCAAGCTCGCGCGTGGCCTGGACGCTGTCGTCGAGGACTGCGTAAACGCCGTCGGCGTGGACGTGAACACCGCTTCGGTAGCCCTGTTGGCACGGATTTCCGGCCTCAACACGACACTGGCGCAGAACATCGTGGCGCACCGCGATGAAAACGGCGCATTCAAATCCCGCGCGGCGCTGAAAAAAGTCCCGCGTCTGGGCGAAAAAACCTTCGAACAGGCTGCTGGCTTCCTTCGCGTCATGAATGGCGATAACCCGCTGGACTCATCGGCCGTTCACCCGGAAGCCTATCCGCTGGTGAAGCGCATCGCGTCCGAAACAGACCGGGACATCCGTTCGCTGATCGGCGACGCCAGCTTCCTCAAGCGTCTGGACCCGAAAAAGTACACCGACGAAACCTTCGGTTTGCCAACTGTCACCGACATTCTGCAAGAACTTGAGAAGCCTGGCCGCGACCCGCGTCCGGAGTTCAAGACCGCCGAGTTTCAGGACGGCGTGGAAGATCTGAAGGATCTGCAGCCAGGCATGATCCTCGAAGGTGTTGTGACCAACGTCACCAACTTCGGTGCTTTCGTCGACATAGGCGTGCATCAGGACGGTCTGGTGCATATCTCGGCGCTGTCCGAGAAATTCATCAAAGACCCGCGTGAAGCGGTCAAGGCCGGCGATGTCGTCAAGGTCAAGGTCATGGAAGTCGACATCCCGCGCAAACGCGTGGGTCTGTCGATGCGCATGAGCGACACCCCAGGCGAGAAAGTCGATGGCGCTCGTGGTTCGCGCCCTGGCTCGGCACCGCGCCAGCAGCAAAGCAGCGCACCGCGCAAGGAAACCGCGACAGCAGCCCCGGCCAACAACGCCATGGCTTCTTTGTTCGCCAACGCCAAACAGCTGAAGAAGCGCTAATGGACATTCCGGCGGGCTACACCGAAAGCCCTTACTTCCGGGCGATAGGCTGTCAGCTGCGCCGCCTGGACGTGGGCGTCGCCGAAGTGGCCTTGCCGCTGGACGATCATCTGCGTAATCGAGGCAATGTGATGCACGGCGGGGCGATTTTCAGCCTCGTCGACATCGCCATGGGGCTGGCCTGTTCCAGCTCCCACGGGTTCGATCAGCGCAGCGTGACCATCGAATGCAAAATCAACTACATGCGTGGGGTATCGGAGGGCGAAGTGCTGTGCATCGCCAAGGTGCTGCACGCGGGCCGTCGCACGCTGGTGGTTGAAGCTGAAGTGCTGCAAGGCGAGAAACTTGTCGCCAAAGCACAAGGCACGTTCGCTGTCGTCTAGTACAGACAGGCCAAATTAAGGTAATTTCGGCGCTATTGAATAAGTGTCGGAATTTTCCATGCGCGCTGTGGCCAGAATGAGCTATCGGTAATGGCGTCGCAGAACCAAACCAGGCGACATCGCCAGTTAATCCTCACCCTTGTACACCGTCACATCCACCCCCATATTGGGGCGACTGACGCGTGAAGGAATCCAACTTGAGCGAACTTCTCAACCGCCGCCTGGCTTTGCTTAGCGAGCGCACTAACCTCTCCCTGCTGGAGCAGTGCCTGCACGGTATTGAGCGCGAATGCCTGCGCGTAACCGGCGATGCACAGCTGGCGCAGACACCGCACCCGCAAGCCCTTGGCGCAGCGCTGACTCACGGTCAGATCACCACGGACTATTCCGAATCGCTGTTGGAGTTCATTACTCCGGCACTGGCCAACCCGGTTGAAACCCTGGCCAGCCTGGATCAGATCCACCGCTTTGCTTACAACAAGCTGGGTAACGAGCTCCTCTGGAGCCCGTCGATGCCGTGTCCGCTGCCGGATGAAAAAGACATTCCGATTGCCTATTACGGCACCTCGAATATCGGCAAGCTCAAGTACGTCTATCGCAAAGGCCTGGCGCTGCGTTACGGCAAGACCATGCAATGCATTGCCGGCATCCACTACAACTTCTCGCTGCCGGAAAGCGTCTGGCCTCTGCTCAAGCAAACCGAGGATTTCGAGGGCGATGCCCGCGACTATCAATCCCATGCTTACATCGGCCTGATCCGTAACTTCCGTCGCTACAGCTGGCTGCTGATGTACCTGTTTGGGGCCTCTCCGGCGCTGGATGCAGGCTTTCTGCGTGGCCGCGCCCACAAGCTTGAACAGTTCGACGCCGACACGCTGTATCTGCCTTACGCGACCAGCCTGCGCATGAGCGACCTTGGCTATCAAAGCAACGCTCAGGCCGACCTGACGCCTTGCTACAACGACCTGATCAGCTACACCGACAGCCTGCGCAAAGCGGTCGCTACGCCTTACGCACCTTATGTCGAAGTGGGCACGCATAACGCTGAAGGCGAATGGGTCCAGCTCAACACCAACGTGTTGCAGATTGAAAACGAGTACTACTCCAACATTCGGCCTAAACGCGTCACTTATTCGGGTGAGCGCCCGATTCAGGCGCTGGTCGCCCGGGGCGTGCAATATGTTGAAGTTCGCTGCCTGGACATCAACCCGTTCCTGCCAACCGGCATCGATCTGCAGCAAGCCCGTTTCGTCGACGCTTTCGTGCTGTACTGCGCCCTGCAGGAAAGCCCGCAACTGGCCAATAACGAATGCCGTAACGCTGCATCGAATTTCCTGACCGTCGTCAAGGAAGGACGCCGCCCAGGCCTGGAACTCAATCGCAACGACGACACCATCGACCTGAAGGCATGGGCCTCCGAGCTATTGGAGAAGATCAAACCCATCGCGCAATTGCTGGATCAGGCCCAAGGCACTGACGAACACGTTGAATCCATCGCGGCGCAACAAGCCAAGGTCGATGACGCGTCACTGACCCCATCGGCGAAAGTGCTGGCGAGCATGAAGCAGCACAATGAAGGCTTTACGGCGTTCTCGCTGCGCCAGAGCCGTGCGCACGCTGAATACTTCCGCAGCAAGCCGCTGAGCGCTGAAGAACAGGCGCACTTCGAAGCACTGGCCAGCACTTCGATTGCCGAACAGGCAGAGCTGGAGCAAACCGAAGAACCGGTGGATTTCGACACCTTCGTCGGCGCGTATCAGGCGAGTATTTTGCGGATTAGTAACTGATTGATGTGAGTTGAAATCCAATCCCGGTGGGAGCGGATTCATCCGCGAAGGCGGTCTTTCAGGCGAGAGATTTGTACCCGCCTTACTGACCCCTTCGCGAATGAATTCGCTCCCACAGGGTTGATCTGCACTCAATTAGACTTACAACGCCTTCTCGAAAATCTTCGAATTACGCTGGAAGTTATAGAGTGACGCACGGGCAGCAGGCAGGCGATCTACGCTGCTTGGCTCGAAACCGCGCTCGCGGAACCAGTGCGCCGTGCGCGTGGTGAGTACGAACAGTGTCTTCAAGCCCTGTTCACGAGCTCGGGTTTCGATGCGCTCCAGCAACTCATCACCGCGGCCGCCATGGCGGTATTCAGGGTTAACCGCCAAGCAGGCCAGCTCACCTGCTTGGGAGTCAGCAATCGGATACAACGCCGCACAGGCGATGATCAAGCCTTCGCGCTCGACCACGCTGAACTGCTCAATCTCGCGCTCCAGCACTTCACGGGAACGACGCACCAGAATGCCCTGCTCTTCCAGGGGCGTAATCAGATCCATCAAACCGCCGACGTCTTCAATCGCCGCTTCGCGGACCAGTTCGAATTGCTCCTGCGCAACCAACGTACCGCCACCGTCGCGGGTGAACAGCTCGGTGAGCAGCGCTCCATCCTCGACATAGCTGACGATATGGCTACGACCTACGCCACCGCGACAGGCTTCGGCAGCAGCATCCAGCAATTCAGCCTGATAGTTATAGTTGCTGCCAAGACGCAGGATATGCGCCGGGACTTGCTGCGGACGCAGTTCACGTACCAGCCGACCCTGCTCGTCCATCAAGCCGCGCTCTTCACCGAACAGCAGCAACTTGTCGGCGCCCAGATCGATAGCGGCGCGGGTAGCAACGTCTTCGCAGGCGATGTTAAAAATCTCGCCGGTTGGCGAATAACCGATTGGCGACAGCAGCACGATATGGCGCTCGTCCAGCAGGCGGTTGATACCTTTGCGGTCGATCCGACGCACTTCGCCGGTGTGCTGGTAATCCACGCCTTCCCAGACGCCAATGGGCCGTGCGGTGACCAGATTGCCGCTGGTCACGCGCAAGCGCGAGCCCTGCATCGGCGAGGCGGCCATGTCCATGGACAGACGCGCTTCGATGTCGAGGCGCAAGTGGCCAACCGCATCGATGACACAGTCCAGCGTTGCGGCATCCGTCACGCGCAGGTTGCGATGATATTGCGGCGTAAGCCCCCGAGCGGCCAGGCGGCTTTCGATTTGCGGACGTGAGCCGTGAACCAGCACCAGACGCACGCCGAGACTGTGCAGCAGCACCAAGTCGTGGACGATGTTGCCGAAGTTGGGGTGTTCAACGCCGTCACCGGGCAACATCACGACGAAGGTGCGTTCACGGTGGGCATTGATATAAGGAGAAGCGTGGCGAAGCCAATTGACGTATTCGTGCATAACCTGAAGAGCCTGCTGATAAAAGGACGAAAGACAGAAACACTCACAACCGTGTGGTGGTTATCGTCGGAACAAGCATGGCTGCACGCGCACTCTCCTTAATTCTCGCTCTGGCATGACCCGACTCATTGCGGGTTCAGGCAATAATGTTCAATCAACTGGCTTAACAGATGCACTGTAGGCTGCAAACGTGACATTTCAAGATACTCGCCCGGTTGATGCGCACAGGCAATATCCCCAGGGCCCAACACCAGCGTTTCGCATCCCAAACGCTGAAAATAAGCAGCTTCGGTACCGAATGCTACTGCTTCGGCGCGATGCCCGGTGAGACGTTCGGCAACCCGCACCAGTTCTGTATCGGCGGCCTGCTCGAATGGCGGTGCCTCGGGAAACAAAGGCGCGTAGTCGATTTTGACCTGATGCAATTCGGCCAGTGGCTCCAGCTTCTGGCGGATCGCGGCGCGCAGCACGCTGGGGTCCATGCCTGGCAGCGGGCGCAGGTCGAACTCCAGTGAACACTGACCGCAAATCCGGTTCGGGTTGTCCCCGCCGTGGATGCAGCCGAAATTCAGGGTGGGCGTCGGCACGCTGAACTGCGGATTGCGATACTCAAGCTGCCATTGCTTGCGCAGACCTTTGAGCTCGCTGATCGCATCATGCATTGCTTCCAGCGCGCTGTGCCCCAGGCTTGGGTCAGAAGAATGGCCACTGCGCCCGAGAATATCAATGCGCTCCATCATCACGCCTTTATGCAGACGGATCGGCTTGAGGCCCGTTGGCTCGCCGATCACGGCCGCACGACCCAGCGGCCGCCCCGCTTCAGCCAACGCACGAGCGCCTGCCATGGAGCTTTCTTCATCACAGGTAGCGAGGATCAACAGCGGTTGCTTGAACGGTTTATCCAGCAGCGGCTGCACAGCTTCGATGATCAGCGCGAAGAAGCCCTTCATGTCACAACTGCCCAGCCCAACCCAGCGATTATCAACTTCGGTCAGCTTCAGCGGATCAGTTTTCCACAGGGCCTCATCGAATGGCACCGTATCGCTGTGCCCGGCCAACACCAGCCCGCCAGGACCACTGCCAAAACTGGCCAGCAAGTTGAACTTGCCCGGCGAAACCTGCTGGATGTCGCACGCAAAACCCAGATCGCCCAGCCAACCGGCCAGCAAATCAATCACCGCACGGTTGGACTGATCCAGTGACGGCTGGGTGCAGCTCACCGAAGGTGCGGCAATCAACGCGGCGAATTGATCTTTCATGGACGGCAAGGGCATGTGCGATTCCTTTAACGGGAGAGCGTGCCGACCATCATAGGGCTATCGGGCGTTGGGAATAAACCGTTAAGGGCGGTTTGAAAGGGGTAAAAGACGAATCCTCACAATGATGAAGGGCAATTCAACAACGACACGTCGCGTTTTCACTCGGAGCCGTTTCACCCCCATGGGATAAAATCTGCGCTCTGAAGGTTGGCGAGCGTAATGTCTTATTTTTCATCTACGCCGACAGGCGCTGAACGCTACGAACTCTCGCACCTTGAGCCCTTTACTTTTGTGGTCGATAGCAAACTGGCGAAGCGCGACCTGCGGGTTCACGTAACGTTTTCTACTCACTGCTTCAGCAAGGCTTATGATCCCGCGTTGCACGCCAACGGTGAACCCATCATCGATTCGCAGACACAGCGACCGAGATCCTTTTGCCCCATCAGATACGAATTATCCCGCCATTTACGTCCATTGATTGAAAGTCTTGGGCATCCAAAAGCCAAGGTTTGGGAAACTGCAGCAGAGCGCAATTGGTGCTATTCGATTACGGTCGACTCCCCATCCGGCCCTTACTACGTATTTTTTGAAATCCGCCGAGCTAGCCGTGAACGACGTCAGTGGCAGGATTTGAACCTGATAGTAGAAAGCGCTTACCACGGTGATAAGCGAAACGAGGGACCAAAGCTAAAAGGGCCAATCGCCTTTGTCCTGCTGTGCGGCAAGACATATCTGCACCAGCCGACTTCAACACGGCGGTAAAACGAAAAAAGGCGCCAGTTAAGGGCGCCTTTTTCGTATGCGGTAAAGCAGATCCGGACACCACTCTCGACCCGCCTTGCGCGAGTACGGCTTTCGCCGCTGGGAAGCGCTCAATCTCATCCGGTCAGTCGCTTCGAAGACCCAACTCTACTTAAATGCGCCCGCCGAAGCAATATGGACGCGACAAGAGAGCTTAGCGGGCAGCTTAAAGGCCATGTCCTGTACACTGCTCACCCTAAGTAGCCACGCAACAACCGGCTGCACCCCGTTTATCAGTACAAGCGTCTGGATTCCCGGCCATGCAGAAAGAAACAGAAATCAAACTCCGCGTCAGCCGCGAAACCCTCGCTGCACTGCGCGATCACCCGTTGCTGAAGAAGCGTAACAAGAGCGGCTGGGAGAGCGTGGAGCTGTCCAATCAGTATTTCGATACACCAGAGCGCGATTTGGCCAACGCCAAGGTTGCGCTGCGTGTACGTCGTGATGGCGATCAGATCATTCAGACCATGAAGACTCGCGGCCAAAGCGTTGCCGGTTTTTCCGAGCGTAACGAATTCAACTGGGACCTGCCCAAGGCCAAGCTGGATCTGAAAAAGCTCGACGGTGAATGCTGGCCTGAGCAGTTGGCCGATCTGGACAAGAAAACCATCAAGCCGCTATTCACTACCGATTTCGTCCGTGAGCGTGCAGAAATCGCCTGGGGCCGCGGTAAAACCAAGGTGGTGATCGAAGCAGCACTCGATCTTGGTCACGTAGTGGCAGGCAAGCAGAAGGAAGAAATCTGCGAGCTGGAGCTGGAATTGCGCGAAGGCGATCCGTCTGCACTGCTGGAGCTTGCCGCTGAGCTGGCCGTGACCCTGCCACTGATGCCGTGCGACATCAGCAAAGCCGAGCGCGGCTATCGTCTGCTGGACGCCAACAGCTACTCGCTGACGCTGCCTGCTCCGCAGTTCCAAGCCGAAATGCCGCTGGATGACGCTTACGCTGCACTAGCCTTGCATTTGCTGGGCAGCAGCCAGCGTCTGGCCGAGCAGTACCGTTTCAACGGCCACTGGCGCTTGCTTCAGGACTGGGTTGCCTTGCTCACGGAGTTGCGCGCGCTGACGGGCAGCCTCGGCCAGGCAGCACCACGCAGCACCAGCAGCGAACTGCGTTCCTCGCTGGATGCCTTGCTGGAAGACTGGCGTCCGCTGGTTCAAGCGGGCCAGGAAGATGAGGATGTACGTGGCGCAGCTCACGAGCAGTTCCTTGAAGAGCTGCAAGACCCGCGCTGGGGCCTGTTCTCGCTGACCACGTCGCGTTGGTTGCTGGCACGTAGCTGGACGGTTGAACGCAATAACCGTGGCAATCGCCAGGGCGCTGCACAACTGGACAGTTGGTTGCCGCGTTTGCTGGCCGATGAAGCCACGGCATTGCAACTGGGTCGCTATCAGCAGCAACCGGAAGATCTGGCCGAACAACTGCCGCGTATCGAACGCATTCAGGCCTGGCTGCACCACGCCCGTGGCGCACTGGATCTGCCGGAGCTGGATCGTCTGTATGGTGAGCTGAACAAGCTGGTGCACCTCGCTGAACAGCCGATCAGCGATGAAGTGCTGGATGCTCGTGTGCAACAGACCATCGTCGTGTTCCAGAGCCGTGCGTGGAAGACGTTGTTGCGTCTTTAAGCAAGCGCCCCTTAGGACTGGCTTTAGCCGGTCCTACGGGGAAGCGCGGTCTCTGTGGGAGCGAATTCATTCGCGAAGAGGCCCATACATCCAATACATATCTATCGCCTGCCCAACCGTCTTCGCGAATAAATTCGCTCCCACAGGGAATGTGGCGCAGTCGTCTTAAGCCCCCTGCTCCACCGACCCGATAAAATTCGCCAGCTCTGGCGTTCTCGGGTTAGCGAACAGAATCTTCGGATCGCCCACTTCGTGCACCTTGCCCTGGTGCATGAACACCAGTTTGTCGCCCACTTCCCGGGCGAAACGCATTTCGTGGGTCACCATGATCAGCGTCATGCCGTCCTTCGCCAGTTGGCGCACCACGCTCAGCACTTCGTTGACCAATTCCGGGTCCAGCGCCGAGGTGATTTCATCGCAGAGCAAGACCTTCGGCGACATCGCCAGCGCACGAGCAATCGCCACGCGCTGCTGCTGACCACCTGACAGACGATCAGGGAAAGCGTCGAACTTCTCACCCAGCCCGACACGTTCCAGCATCTCTTTGGCAATCTTTCTGGCTTCAGCTTTCGAAACCTTCTTCACTACCTGAGGCGCCAGCATCACATTCTCGCCAACACTCAAATGCGGGAACAGGTTGAACTGCTGGAAGACCATGCCGACTTTCTGCCGCAACGAGCGCAGGTCTGCGCGGGCTGCGTCCAGGTACTCGCCATCGACTTCGATAACGCCGTCGTTGATCGACTCCAACCCGTTCAACGTACGCAGCAGCGTACTTTTACCCGAGCCACTACGGCCGATGATCGCCACGACCTGACCTTCTTCAACCGTCAGATCGATGCCTTTGAGGACGTGGTGGTCGCCGTAGTATTTATGCAGCGCGGAAATTCTAAGCAGAGGCATGCAGTCTCCTTTCCAGGTAACGGGCACTGAGGGACAGGGGATAGCAGAGCATGAAGTAGCCCAGAGCGACGAAGCCATACACCATGAAGGGCTGGAACGTAGCGTTGGCGAGCATGCCGCCGGTTTTGGTCAATTCGGTAAAACCAATGATTGAAGTCACCGCAGTGCCTTTGACGACTTGCACCGAGAACCCGACCGTAGGCGCGACGGCAATACGCAGCGCCTGAGGGAGAATCACGTAACGCAGTTGCTCCAGCGGGGTCATCGCGAGACTGGCAGACGCCTCCCATTGGCCATTGGCGATCGACTCGACACAACCGCGCCAGATCTCAGCCAGGTACGCGCTGGTAAACAGTGTCAAAGCCAGCGCAGCAGCGGCCCAAGGCGAAATATCCAAGCCCATTAAAGCCACACCGAAAAAAACCAGGAATAACTGCATCAGCAGCGGCGTACCCTGGAACAGCTCGATGTAGACCTTGGCAATAACTCTTGGCGCATTAAGTTTGGCAATGCGCATGCACATGACCAGTAGCCCAATCGCACCGCCACCAATGAATGCCACCAGCGAAAGGGCCAGCGTCCACTGCAAACCGGTGAGCAGGTTGCGCACAATATCCCAAAGGGTGAAATCCATCAGCCTTTCCTCGAAATGTAGCGACGACCGATCCAGGCCAGAAGCTGGCGAACCATCAGCGCCATAAAGAGGTAAATCAGCGTCGTGACGATGTACGTCTCGAAGGCGCGGAAATTACGTGACTGAATGAAGTTGGCGAAGAAGCTCAACTCCTCGGTGGCAATCTGCGAACAGACTGCCGAACCGAGCATCACGATAATGATCTGGCTGCTCAGTGCCGGCCAGACCTTCCCCAGCGCTGGAATCAATACGACGTAGCGGAACGCCTCGAAGCGAGTCATCGCCAACGCGGCGGCGGCTTCAAGCTGACCTTTGGGAATCGCCTGGATGCCTGCGCGGATAATCTCCGTCGAGTAAGCACCCAGATTGATCACCATCGCCAGAATCGCGGCCTGCCATTCGGAAATCTGCAGGCCCAGAGACGGCAGCCCGAAGAAGATAAAGAACAATTGCACCAGGAATGGCGTGTTGCGTATCAGCTCAACGTAGACCCCGAAAATCGCAGAGAACGGCTGAATCTTCCAGGCCCGCACGATGGCGCCGATGATACCCAGACCCACCCCGAGCACAGTGCCAATGGCAGTCAACTCCAGGGTGAACAGCGCCCCGCGCAGTAGCAGATCGGCGTTCTGCATGACCGGTACAAAGTCAAAGTTGTAAGCCATTGGCAGCCTCCGAAATCAGTGAGCAGCTATCAGAGGTCAGCGGGCAGAGGCTGCTTGAGCCAGGTCTGGGAGTTCTTCTCCAGTGCGCCGTCTTTTTTGGCGGCATCAATGATTTCGTTGACCTTCGCCAGCAACGTCGCCTCACCTTTGTTCACGCCGACGTAGACCGGCGAATCCTTGAGTTTCACTTTCAGCTCAGGGATGCGCTTCGGGTTCTTCTCGCTGATCGCAACCATCACCACGTTGCCGCTGGCGATGAGGTCAGTCTGACCAGCCAGATAGGCCGCAATCGTGGAGTTGTTGTCTTCGAAGCGCTTAATGGTCGCTTCTTTCGGTGCAACAGCAGTCAGCTCGATGTCTTCGATAGCGCCACGGGTCACGCTGATGGTTTTTCCTTTCAGATCGTCCAGGCCTTTGATCGACGCTTCAGGTGGACCGAATACGGCCAGGTAGAAAGGCGCGTAGGCCTTGGAGAAGTCGATGACTTTTTCGCGGTCAGGGTTCTTGCCAAGACTGGAGATCACCAGATCCACTTTGCCAGTGGTCAGGTACGGGATACGGTTGGTGCTGTTGACCGGTGTCAGTTCCAGCTTGACCTTGAGCTGGTCAGCGATCAGCTTCGCGGTGTCGATGTCCAGACCACGCGGTTTCATGTCCGGGCCCACCGAGCCAAACGGCGGGAAGTCTTGCGGGACGGCAACTTTCAACGTGCCGCGTTTCACGACGTCGTCCAGACCATCGGCGTGGGCTGGTGCCTGGCTGAGCATGAGGCTGGCAAACAGGGCAGTAAGCAGAGCGCTGTAACGCTTGGTCATAGGAAGACTCCGTGAAGGACGAAAGGTGTTTGTCCGATCCTCAGTGCACAGCCCATGCCATCCGTTGATTCGGAGCCATAAACCAAGGCGTCGCGGCTTTTTTCGGCCTGACTGGTCTGACCAGTAAGACCTTGTCACGCCCCGCTTTGGAGCGCCGATAAGCCCGACCGCCCTAGGCTTGGGCGTCGCTTGCCGGAATGCACGGATGGTTATAAAAGGGACTTTTCGCGGACTGACTGGCCTGAACAGTGATGCCCCATAGCCCACTTGCCGTACCCGAATCAGCCCTGAGAGCGATCCGCAAATTGATCGTCGAGCAAGGCTATATGCCGGGTGACAGCCTGCCCTCGCAGCGTGATCTCGCCGCGTTGCTGGGCGTCAGTCGTGCATCCTTGCGCGAAGCGTTGTCGTCGCTCAGCGCACTTGGCGTGATCAGCGTGCAGCCAGGCAAAGGCGTCTTTGTTCAGGCTATTTCTGAACCAGAAAAGCGCACAGGTGGTTTTTCCTGGCCTTTCGATAAACACGTTTCACCGGCCGATACGTTTCAGTTGCGTTATGCGCTGGAAGGCTTTGCTGCAGGGCTGGCCGCGGTGACCCTAACCGCCGATGAGCGTGACGTCCTGGAAGACAACGTCGAAGCCATGCGACTGGAACTGCGCGCCGGGGATTTCGAAGCCGCCTCGCGACTGGATTTCGAGTTTCATCGACACATACTGATCGCCAGCGGCAACCAGGCCATGCTCGGCATTATCACGGCGGGAGCCGATATCTTCCTTGAGAGCCAGAAGATGCCTTTCATCCGCCCCTCAAGAGCCATGGAGACCTGGCAGGAGCACCGCAAGATCCTCCGCGCCCTCGTCCGCCACTCCTCAGGCCCCGCGCAAAAGGCCATGCACGAGCACATTCGTAATGCGGCGCTACGAACCGGGATCGTGTTTGTTTCGCCAGCGAGCTAGGGCGTCAATCCGCAGCCAACACACGTATCTGTAGGAGCTGCCGAAGGCTGCGAAGCGTTCATTCTGATACATCGCCATCGCAGCCTTCGGCAGCTCCTACAAATTGCATTGAGGCTGAAGTTTCACGTTGATTGAAGATCGGCCTCACTAAAAACCTCCCCCCTATAACCAGATTCATGGACGTCTATAGCCAGACTCAATCAAAGCCGACTTCCTGAACGGGGCAAGGCCCGCTATGATGGGCCACGATTTTTAGCCTACTAACTCGGAGAACTCCATGAGTAGCGACCTTATCAAGCATGTCAGCGACGCCAGCTTTGAAGCCGACGTCCTCAAGGCTGACGGTGCTGTACTAGTTGATTACTGGGCTGAGTGGTGTGGCCCGTGCAAAATGATTGCCCCGGTTCTGGACGAAATCGCCGAAACCTACAAAGGCAAGCTGACTATCGCCAAGCTGAACATTGACGAAAATCAGGAAACCCCGGCCAAGCATGGCGTGCGTGGTATCCCGACGCTGATGCTGTTCAAGAATGGCAACGTCGAAGCCACCAAAGTAGGTGCGCTGTCGAAGTCTCAGTTGGCAGCGTTCCTCGACGCTAACATCTGATGTATCAAAGCCCTGCAAATTGCGGGGCTTTTTTTCTGGCGTCATACTAGACGTCTCGAAAATCAAGTGGTACATTCGGCCCCGCAACGGCTTCTCCGTTGCCCCCTGCTAGCCGTCGCCGACGCTCTCCTTTCGATTTAGTACGCGATCCTGTCGCCTTCTCTGCGGCGCGGCCTCATTAAGCCCAAAAAGCTTAATTTTTCCCCTCCCTACATGATTACGTCATTCCCCTATGAATCTGACTGAACTCAAGCAAAAGCCGATTACCGATCTGCTCGAAATGGCCGAACAGATGGGCATAGAAAATATGGCCCGTTCGCGCAAGCAGGATGTGATTTTCTCCCTGCTGAAAAAGCACGCCAAAAGCGGCGAGGAAATTTCCGGTGATGGCGTGCTGGAGATCCTCCAGGACGGCTTCGGTTTCCTGCGCTCTGCAGACGCTTCCTATCTCGCCGGCCCGGACGATATCTATGTCTCGCCGAGCCAGATCCGCCGCTTCAACCTGCGTACTGGCGACACCATCGTTGGCAAGATCCGTCCACCGAAAGAAGGCGAACGTTACTTCGCACTGCTCAAGGTCGACACGATCAACTACGACCGTCCGGAAAACGCGAAGAACAAAATCCTCTTCGAAAACCTGACGCCGTTGTTCCCTAACGTGCGCATGAAGATGGAAGCCGGTAACGGTTCCACCGAAGACCTCACTGGCCGTGTGATCGACTTGTGCGCACCGATCGGTAAAGGCCAGCGCGGCCTGATCGTTGCTCCGCCAAAAGCGGGCAAGACCATCATGCTGCAGAACATCGCGTCGAACATCACGCGTAACAACCCGGAAGTGCATCTGATCGTTCTGCTGATCGATGAACGTCCGGAAGAAGTAACCGAAATGCAGCGCACCGTGCGCGGCGAAGTGGTTGCCTCGACGTTCGACGAACCACCAACCCGTCACGTACAGGTTGCTGAAATGGTGATCGAGAAGGCCAAGCGCCTTGTCGAACACAAAAAAGACGTGGTGATCCTGCTCGACTCCATCACCCGTCTGGCTCGTGCCTACAACACCGTGATTCCTAGCTCCGGCAAGGTACTGACCGGTGGTGTCGATGCCCACGCTCTGGAGAAACCGAAACGTTTCTTCGGCGCAGCACGGAACATCGAAGAAGGCGGCTCGCTGACCATCATCGCCACCGCGCTGGTTGAAACCGGCTCGAAGATGGACGAAGTGATCTACGAAGAATTCAAAGGCACCGGCAACATGGAGCTGCCTCTGGATCGCAAGATCGCTGAGAAGCGTGTGTTCCCGGCCATCAACATCAACCGCTCCGGCACCCGCCGCGAAGAGTTGCTGACGGCCGATGACGAGCTGCAACGTATGTGGATCCTGCGCAAACTGCTGCACCCGATGGACGAAGTCGCTGCTATCGAGTTCCTGATCGACAAGCTGAAGCAGACCAAGACCAACGACGAGTTCTTCCTGTCGATGAAACGCAAGTAACAGGCAGAACGCAGCACAAAAAATGGCGCCCTCACCGGCGCCATTTTTTATTCTGAAATAGCGCGAAATCCCTGTGGGAGCGAGGCTTGCCCGCGATGAGAGTGCCGCGGTTTTTACCTGGAATCGAGTCCAGCCTCATCGCGGGCAAGCCTCGCTCCCACAGGAATGCATTACCAGAATTGGTATTAGCGACCCAATCCCGATACTTCAAAGCTGCCACGAACTCTAAGAGCAGGTACGATACGAACCTATTTTATCGGTGGCCGGGTTAATGAAATTCAAGGATCTACGGGATTTCGTGCAGCAGCTTGAGCAGCGCGGAGAGTTGAAACGCATTCAGATGCCGATTTCCCCAGTGTTGGAAATGACCGAAATCTGCGATCGGACCTTGCGCGCCAAGGGCCCGGCTCTGCTGTTCGAAAAGCCGGTGGGCTTTGACATCCCGGTGCTGGGCAACCTGTTCGGCACGCCAGAACGCGTCGCCATGGGCATGGGCGCTGAAGAAGTCAGCGAACTGCGGGAGATCGGCAAACTGCTGGCATTCCTCAAAGAGCCCGAGCCTCCCAAGGGTTTGAAAGACGCTTGGTCCAAGCTGCCGATCTTCAAAAAAGTCATCTCCATGGCCCCCAAGGTTGTCAAAGACGCCCCTTGCCAGGAGATCGTCATTGAAGGCGACGATGTGGATCTGGGCATGCTACCCGTTCAGACCTGCTGGCCTGGCGACGTTGGCCCGCTGATCACCTGGGGCCTGACCGTGACTCGCGGTCCGAATAAAGAACGGCAGAATCTGGGCATTTATCGCCAACAGGTCATCGGCCGCAACAAAGTCATCATGCGCTGGTTGAGCCATCGTGGCGGCGCGCTGGACTTCAAGGAATGGTGTCTCAAGCATCCTGGCGAGCCATTCCCGGTGTCCGTTGCGCTGGGTGCAGATCCGGCGACGATTCTCGGCGCTGTGACGCCGGTGCCGGACAGCCTCTCCGAATATGCCTTCGCAGGCTTGCTGCGGGGCAATCGCACAGAGCTGATCAAGTGCCGTGGCAATAACCTGCAAGTGCCCGCCAGCGCGGAAATCGTTCTGGAAGGCGTGATTCATCCCGGCGAAATGGCCGATGAAGGCCCGTACGGCGACCACACCGGCTATTACAACGAAGTCGATAGCTTCCCAGTGTTCACCGTCGAGCGCATCACTCATCGTATCAAGCCGATTTATCACAGCACTTACACCGGCCGTCCACCTGATGAGCCGGCGATTCTTGGCGTTGCATTGAACGAAGTGTTCGTGCCGATCCTCCAAAAGCAGTTCCCGGAAATCACCGACTTCTATTTGCCGCCCGAAGGCTGCTCGTACCGTATGGCGGTGGTGACCATGAAGAAGCAGTACCCTGGCCACGCAAAGCGCGTAATGCTCGGCGTGTGGTCGTTTTTGCGACAGTTCATGTACACCAAGTTCGTTATCGTCACCGACGACGATATCAATGCTCGGGACTGGAACGACGTGATCTGGGCCATTACCACGCGCATGGACCCCAAGCGCGACACGGTAATGATCGAAAACACGCCGATTGATTATCTGGATTTCGCCTCACCGGTTTCCGGACTGGGTTCGAAAATGGGGCTGGATGCAACGCATAAATGGCCAGGCGAAACTACACGTGAGTGGGGTCGGGTGATCGTCAAGGACGAAGCCACGACTCGCCGGGTCGACGAAATCTGGAATCAGTTGGGAATAGATTGATGCGCGTGACTTTGCAGCCTTCGGGTGCAGTGCTGGAAACCTTGCCCGGTGAGCGGATTCTCGATGCCGCGCAACGTTTGGGTTACGAATGCCCGCAAAGCTGTCGCAACGGCAACTGCCATGTGTGCTCGGCGCTGCTGGTCCAGGGCCGCGTGAGACAGGCCGACGACGAGCTGACCCACGGCGAGATCTATACCTGCCTCGCAGAACCGCTGGAAGACTGCGAAGTGCTGTGGGACGGCGTGCTCGCTCTCGGTGAGCTGCCCGTTCGCACATTCGCCTGCCAGTTAAGCGAGTGTGTTGAAGTCGGTGGCGATGTCTGGCGGGTAGGCTTGCGCGCCCCGGCTGGCAAGCCACCGCGTTATCACGCCGGTCAGTACTTGATGATCCACAAGGACAGCGGCGAGAAATCGGCGTTCTCTCTGGCGTCCGCTCCCCACAGCGGTCGCGATCTGGAAATGCATGTACTGGTCCGCGAAGCCAGCGCGCAAAGCCTGATCGAACAACTGCAACGCGATCAGATGGCTCGCGTCGAACTGCCATTTGGTGACACGCACCTGGCCGATCTGCCTGATGGCCCGCTGGTATTGATCGCCGCCGGTACCGGCATGGCGCAGATGCACAGCCTAATCGAACACTGCCGCGCCAAAGGCTTCGCTCACCCGGTGCACCTGTACTGGGGCGCGCGTCGTCCGGATGACTTCTACGAGATCAAGCATTGGGAAGAGTGGAAGAAGCTGCCTAATCTGTTTCTGCACAAAGTGGTCAGCGACCTGTGTGGTTGGGAAGGACGCTGCGGCATGCTCCATGAAGCCGTCTGCGAAGACATTGACGATCTCTCGGCAGTACACGTCTACGCCAGCGGCTCACCGGCCATGATCTACGCGACCCTCGACGCCCTCGTCAGCGCCGGAATGGACGCACACCAAATGCGCGCTGACGTATTCGCCTACGCGCCACGGCCCTGATCAGGGCGCCGTCAAAAACGAAAACCGACGTTAAGCATCGCAGCGGAAGCCCCCAACAGGACGGCTTCCGCGACAACAGACTCCAGGTTGATTCCCACTCCAGGAATAATTACAGGCGCTACGCCGTATCGATTCAGCGGAATCTTGTCTCGGTATTCGCCCCGATAGCCATGCAACAGCCCACCCGTGATTTTCAGGTACACCGCGGGAAACCGGCTGCTGTTAAAGCGTTTACCCACATAGCCGTAAACGGAACGCTGCGCGAATGAGTTGCGAAAAGTGGCGCCGCCATAGACCAGCCCTGATGGCTCGTTGTGCTCAAGGCCGATAAGGTTTTGGCGGTTGTTATGCTCCGGCGAGGGCGAGAAATGCCTCGTGTACACACTGGTCTGCACGACCCAAAAACCTTCCCTGTCCGACTCTGCCTGTACATCAGCCTTTGCTTGCAGGGCCCCAGCGCCCAGCGCTAAAAGCCACATCACCTTTATAACCGCATCTACTTTCATGGCCGGATGTACTGCTTATGACTTTGAGGCTGGGCGTTATACGACTCGAGTGGTTGACTCTGTAAGCGGAATGATCCCAATGTCATGTAGGAATCATCCTTAAATTAAACGTGACCAATACACGTCGTTCATCGGGAAGATTCCGCAAATCCGTTAGGGGTTAACTTGCATGGATTGCTAATTGCATTGTTTTTTTAATTAAATAGATGCAACTGTTTCAGCCGTGAAACGTGATCGCCCGTCGGCCTGGTCATCAAGCCGGGGCTCACGTCATCGATTTATCCAAGCTCGCGTTGCAGCGCGTCACTCACTCAGATCCGCTACAACTGGCAGCGTACAGGCCAGGGGAGCCCGAATGGAGAATCAAATCAACAGCTTGTCAGCGGCCGTTCACGACGGTCTGGGGCTGACGTATCCACCCATCATCGATCTGGGTCCGCAACTGACCCGCGAGCAATTGATGCTCTCGATGAAAAAAACCATGCAGCGCCATGAAGGTGGACCCGTGTGGCTGTTCGCATACGGGTCATTAATCTGGCGGCCCGAGTGCACAGCTGTGGAGCGCCAACGCGGGCGTATTCATGGTTACCATCGCGGTTTGTACCTGTGGTCGCACGAGCATCGGGGAACACCGGAAATGCCCGGCCTGGTGTTTGGCCTGGATCGCGGCGGCTCATGCAGCGGCTTTGCTTACCGCTTGCCGGAAGACAATCTTGAAGAATCGCTGCTTGCCCTGTGGCAGCGAGAAATGCCCTTCCCTTCCTATCGCCCACATTGGCTCAGTTGCCGCCTTGCTGACGGCCGACGGGTTCAAGCGCTCGGATTTGTGCTAGAGCGACATCTACCCAGTTACGCAGGCAATTTGCCGGACAGCGTACTCAGTCAGGTGCTGGCCAGCGCTAGCGGCCGCTACGGCACCACGCGCGACTACGTCGAACAAACCGCCAATGCGCTGCGCATTCACGCCATGCCGGATCTGAATCTGGAGGCCCGGTTGAAGCGGTGCTGGGTTGAGGAGCAGAGGGTGTGACAAACACCGAACCTGCCGTGGGGAATGTGGGAGCCGGGCTTGCCCGCGATAAGGTTGGACGCGGTTCACTTTAGATCGCGTCGCCTCTATCGCGGGCAAGCCCTGCTCCCACAGGTTCCACTACATTCAGTGGATCCTACGGGCGATATCCAGCCGTCGCCTTAGCGACTCGTACTCGCCACCTGCTTATGCCACAACGTCGGTAGCAAGAAGACGATAGACAGCACGCAAGCACCGATCAGCAAGACAAACCCGCCATCCCAACCGAAGTGGTCAACGGTGTAGCCCATTGCTGCACTAGCGGCGACCGAGCCACCCAGGTAGCCGAACAGACCCGTAAAGCCTGCCGCTGTACCCGCTGCTTTTTTCGGTACCAGCTCCAGTGCCTGCAAGCCGATCAGCATGACCGGGCCATAGATAAGGAAGCCGATGGAGACCAGCGCGATCATATCGACGGTCGGATTACCTGGCGGATTCAGCCAGTAAACCAGTGTCGCAACGGTCACCAGAACCATGAACACCACGCCTGTCAGGCCACGGTTGCCTTTGAAGATCTTGTCCGACATCCAGCCGCACAGCAGCGTGCCCGGAATACCCGCCCACTCATAAAGGAAGTAAGCCCAGGAAGTCTTGTCGACCGTAAAGTGCTTGGCTTCTTTCAGGTAGGTCGGCGCCCAGTCCAGCACGCCATAGCGCAGCAGATAAACGAACACGTTAGCCAAGGCGATGTACCACAGCATTTTGTTGCGCAGCACGTACTTGACGAAGATTTCCTTGGCCGAAAATTCTTCTTCGTGGCTGGCATCGTAGCCTTCCGGATAGTCGTTCTTGTAATGCTCGATGGGTGGCAAACCAACCGATTGCGGAGTGTCACGCATGGTCGCGAATGCAAACACTGCAACCAGCAACGCCACCGCGGCAGGCACATAGAATGCTGCGTGCCAGTCATTGGTCCAACCCAGGCCCAACAGGAACAGCGGACCAATCAGACCACCCCCCACGTTGTGCGCCACGTTCCACACCGACACCACACCGCCGCGCTCTTTCTGCGACCACCAGTGCACCATGGTCCGTCCGCTTGGCGGCCAGCCCATGCCCTGCGCCCAGCCGTTGATGAACAACAGAATGAACATGATCGTCACGCTGGACGTCGCCCAGGGCGCGAAGCCGAATATGAACATCACGCCCGCCGACACCAGCAAACCGAAAGGCAGGAAATATCGTGGGTTGGAACGGTCGGAAACGATGCCCATCAGGAACTTGGACAAGCCGTAGGCAATTGCAATCGCCGACATGGCCACGCCCAGCTGTCCACGGGTATAGCCCTCATCTATCAGATAAGGCATCGCTAACGAGAAGTTTTTACGAAGCAGGTAGTAACCGGCGTAGCCGATAAAGATACCCGCGAAAATCTGCCAGCGCAGACGTCGGTAGGTACTGTCGACCTTTTCTTCAGGCAGGGGCGCCTGATGTGCGGCGGGACGGAAGAAAGCAAACATCGAGAAACTCCACTTTTTATTTTTCTGCGCGAAAGCGAATATTACATTTTCATTACAGAAAAAAGCACTGCTTCTCGTCCGAGAATTTGTAGGAGATGCGGAGTAGGTCGTGTTGTTTTATGAACATGCCATCAATGTGTAACTGAATACGAATTTTTAGGATCACTCCTACAGCCGTATCGGAAGTCGCGGGGTTCTGCTCCTACGCAGCAGGCACCTACCATCGCAGCCTGCAGGGCCACCCCGCGCCCGTGACCGCTAGAGGTACGTAGTGAAGTTATTCGTGTTTATTTTGATTGGCTGGTTTTCCACAGGTGCCCTGGCAAGCGACGCCCTGCTTATACCCATGTCCAGACCGAACCCTGAATATCCTCAGGAACTGGTGAAATCGCGTTACACCGGTAAGGTGCTGATCAACCTGACCGTCAGCGCTTTCGGCACGGTGCAGGGTATAAGAGTCATCGAGAGTAGCCACCCCAAACTGTCCGAGGCAGCCCTGCGCGCCATCGTCAAATGGCGTTATCAGCCATGGGAGGTAGCTGATGGCAAACCGGGGAACGTCAGCATCATCGTTCCGATACTGTTCGGCGCTCGCGGCATTGAGCCGTTTACGAAGGAAATAACCGTCGGCCTGGAAAATACGCTCTGCGCTTACCTCAACTACGAGGCCAAGACCAGCAAGCTCGATTACCCAAAAGATCCGTTGAACAAGATTGATGTGTTCTGGCACACACGGCAGCACCTCGCCGGAAGCTACGTGGCTTATCGCGTACCGGAACCGGAGAAGCGCGCGGCTTTGTTTGCAGAACTTGAAAGCGCCATTCCAGGAGCCATCAAAGACTGCAGACGAAATCCGGATGCTAGATATGCGGATTATTTACCTCAGCAGATTCGGACGCTGTTGTGATCGTCAGTCCAAAGGATTTCAACATGCGCATTTTCCTGATTCTCGTGAGCCTCTCATTGTCGCTCACCACACAGGCAGCCACTTCCTACCCAAAACCCCTATATCTGCCTCATGCCGAATACCCCGAGGAAATGCTCAGGAACAAAGAGGGTGGGAAGGTCAAGGTTCGACTATTCATCAACGCCAACGGCACAGTGTTATTCAAAGACATCGTCAAGGCTTCAGACCCGCGGCTCGCCGAAGCAGTGAAGCAAGTGGCACCAACCTGGCGCTTCACTGCCTGGACACCGCCTGTAGATAAACCTGACGGTGAAAGTATTCTTTTGAGTTACGACTTCGGTGCTCAGACACCCAATATCTCGAGCCTCAGCGCTAACGTCGAACTGAAGAAACTGCGTTGCAGTCAGCTAAATAACGAGTTGATCTGGACTCGACACAGCCTCCCCGTCGAGGAAGCAAAAACATTTCGTGACACCCGAAATTACCTGGTCAACGGAGCCGTGATCAGCGCGTTCGTAGCGGAAGAGGAAAGGCAGACATTAATCAACGATTTCGACATGGCAAAACCCGCGATTATTGAAGGGTGCAGGGAAAATCCCCGAGCGTTTTATGCTGACCTGTTGCCGATACAGTTGAGGGAGGTGTTGTAGCTCAAGAACATCCGCCAACCGATCACGGCGGCGGATGCTCTATGCAGACTTCAGTGCATCAACTCACACTGCATACTTACCGAACCCCAACAACCACCTTCCCAACCGCCCGCCTCTCCCCCAACGAATCAATCGCCAACCCCGCCTCCTCCAGCGGAAAAACCTTCGATACTAACGGCTTCAACTTGCCCTGCGCATACCAGCCAAACAATTGCTGAAAGTTCGCGACGTTATCTTCCGGCTGACGTTGCGCAAATGATCCCCAGAACACGCCGATCACGGCAGCACCTTTCAACAGTGCGAGGTTGACCGGCAGTTCGGGAATGCGGCCGCTGGCGAAGCCTACGACCAGCAGGCGGCCGTTCCAGGCGATGGAGCGGATGGCCTGATCGAAGAGGTCACCGCCGACCGGGTCGTAGATGACGTCGACGCCGTTGCCGCTGGTGAGGCGTTTGATTTCTTCTTTGAGGTTCGCTTCGCCGTAGTTGATCAGCTCGTCTGCGCCAGCCTGTTTGGCAACGGCGAGCTTTTCCGCAGAGCTGGCCGCGGCGATAACGTGGGCGCCCATGGCTTTGCCGATTTCAACAGCGGCCAGACCGACGCCCCCCGAAGCCCCGAGCACTAGCAAGGTTTCGCCGGCTTGCAGGTTGGCGCGTTGTTTAAGCGCGTGCATGGAGGTGCCGTAGGTCATGCTGAAAGCGGCGGCGGTATTGAAGTCCATGGCGGGCGGCATGGGTAATACGTTGTATGCGGGTACGGCGACTTGCTCGGCAAAGCTGCCCCAGCCGGTGAGAGCCATCACTCGGTCGCCGACTTTGAGATGGCTGACTTTTTCGCCAACCGCAGCGACAACACCTGCCGCTTCTCCACCTGGGGAAAAGGGAAATGGCGGTTTGAATTGGTACTTGCCTTCGATGATCAACGTATCGGGAAAGTTGACCCCGGCGGCGTGCACATCCAGCAGGATTTCGTTCTTCTTGATTTGCGGGCTGGCGATGTCTTCAAGGACGAGGGTTTCGGCGGGGCCGAACGCTTTGCACAGCAAGGCTTTCATCAGACTATTCCTTTTGGATTTGTGGCCGATACGTTCAGGTATGTAGATTTTCGGGTCAATGAGCATGATCCGCCCTGATACTCATGCATAAGCTCAAGTAAGCTAGGCGGCAAACCGGATAAAGGAGTGGACTGTGAAAGCGTGGATCTTGATGTTGTTGGCCTTGTCGTTGCCAACCATGGCGCTGGCTGAAGAAGCAGCCAAAGAAGGTGAGGCGCCCAAGGTTGCCTATGTATCCCTGACACCACCTTTCGTGGGCAATTACGCACTGGATGGCGGCCCGAAGCTACGCGTCTTCAAGGCCGATATCGCTCTGCGAGTGACCGGTCCGGAAGCACAGGCTGCGGTAAAGCGTAATGATCCACTGATTCGCAACCAGTTGGTGGCGCTGTTCACTCAGCAGACCGTCGACACCATGACCAGTGCCGAAGCCAAAGAGAAGCTGCGTCAGGAAGCGCTCAAGCAGGTTCAGCAAGTCATGAATGACGAAGAAGGCAAGCCGATTGTTGAAGATTTGTTGTTCAACAACTTCATCGTTCAGTAACGGTTAACGCAATGCCAGGATCGCCGCCCACTGTTCGGCGGTCACTGGCATGACGGACAGGCGAGTGCCCTTCTGCACCAGTGGTAACTCCTCCAGCGCGCTTTGCTGCTTCAAATAACCCAGGCTGAGCACTTTCGGGAAGGCTTCAACGAAAGCCACATCGACTGCGCTCCACTGATTTTTGTCAGCAGTGGCCTTGGCATCGAAATAGTGACTCTTCGGATCCAGCGCAGTCGGATCCGGATACGCTGCCTGGGTGATGCGCGCAATCCCGGCAATACCGGGCTCCGGGCAACTGGAGTGGTAAAAGAAGAATTCGTCGCCAACCGCCATGTCACGTAGGAAATTACGCGCCTGATAGTTGCGAACACCGTCCCAGCGCGCGGTGCCAAGCTTTTTAAGGTCAGTGATAGAGAGCTCATCGGGCTCTGATTTCATCAGCCAGTAGGCCATATTTGTTGCTCCTGAAATGTGCCGCGGACAAGTTGTCAGACAGTTTTATGACAAACCGACAGTCGGCTGGCGTCAACGTTTGCGTGTGAGCACGTGTTGTCGCAAAATGCCGGGATTTTAAGCTCCACGCTGCTGCACGGCCTATACAAAAAACCGATGCTGACATCGTATTGATTTGCCTAAGGAGGGCAGTCAATGAAACGCAAGCCGGATTTACTTTGGATTTTGGTTATTTTGTTCGGCTTGGGTGTCGTCACTACGGGTTATGCGCAAAGTTTATGGGCCAGCAAGACTGATGCACCGGTCGAGATCACTCAACAGCAGCAGAAGTATCCTTCGCGACACTAACTTGCCGTGATCCCCATAGGAGCGCGCTTGCCCGCGATGCGTATTTCCAAACAAAATATTCGCGGGCAAGCGCGCTCCTACAGTTCGAAAGCCCGGATCTCAAACCAGATACCAGCGCTTATCCGACACTGTGCCATCCAGCGGCACATCCCAACTGGCTTGCGCCAGGCGCTCAACCTTCTGACACTCATGGGCAAGCCCAAGCAATACAGGCTTTTGCCAGGCTTTTATGCGTGAGCGATACGCCAGACTGCGATCGTAGAAGCCGCCGCCCATACCCAAGCGCCCGCCTTCATCATCAAAACCTACCAACGGCATCAGGATCAAATCCAGCGCCCAGATTTTGCGCTGTTTCGCCGGATTGATACGCGGCTCTGGAATGCGGAAGCGGTTGGGTTTGAGTTTCTCCCCGGGCTTGACCCGCTGGAACACCATCTTGGTTCTAGGCCAGGCGCTGAGCACAGGAAGATAAGTGGCTTTGCCGCGTTTCTGTGCGGCGCGCAGTAATAGCCGCGGATCAATCTCGCCATCCATGGGCAGGTAAAGCGAGATGTGCCTGGCGCGACGAAACAGGGGATGTTGAGCCAGTTGCCGATAAATGCCGCGTGCCGCTTCGCGCTGTTCACTGGCGCTCAAGGCGCGGCGAGCCTGACGTAATTGTCGGCGCAATTGCTGGCGTGTGAGCGGTGCGTCACTGGTCATGAGCGGCGGGACATGCAGACTGATCCATCACGGTTGAACCAGGATCGAGGACGCCAGGGCGACGACCTCGTGGACAGTGTTGTCGAATGAAACCGGCAACACTCAGAATTGAGACTCCCCGACGAACCGCTGTCGGTGTAGCCCTTGAACCCGAAAGTTCAAGGTGGAGATTGCAGGAGGTTTTAAGGCTTTCCGTCGAGCGGACATGCACACCAACCCCAACGTGCAACCCCCGTGGTTGTGCGTATCGGCTCAGGGACATGACCGACTGGCAAGCACTCCAGGGAGCGGCGCAAGTATACCGAAACTTGTGAGAAATTTCAGCCCCGAGGCGCATCCGGAGGCAAATCGGAGTCTGTGGCAAGCACCAGATCAACGCGATCCAGCAGGTCGCGGACCTGTTCGCGAGTTGAGCCACTGGCCTGCAGGTCGGGCAAATCCTGCTTATGGAGCAAATCGTGAGTAATGTTCAACGCGGCCATCACAGCGATCCGGTCGGCACCGATTACTTTGCCGCTGCTGCGGATTTCACGCATCTTGCCATCCAGATAACGCGCGGCGCTGACCAGATTGGTGCGCTCCTCCTGAGGGCAGATGATCGAATATTCTTTGTCGAGGATCTGTACGGTGACGCTGTTGCCATTGCTCATGAGTCTTGCTCCAGGGCCTTGAGGCGCGAAATCATTGTCTCGACCTTCTGCCGGGCGATTTCGTTTTTTTCAATCAAATGAGCGCGTTCTTCGCGCCACGACTTTTCCTGAGCTAATAGGAGTCCGTTTTGGCGTTTTAGTTGCTCGACTCGAGTGATCAGTAATTCCAGTCGGGCCATCAGCGCTTGCAGGTCGGTGTCTTCCATTGGTTCCCACTGAATACTTTCTGATGAGTGGCACAGGAGCTGGCTTTACGCCACGGCCTCTGAAGCGCCGCCTACGGCCGTGTAGATGATCTTGTGGCCCGGATAGTCTAGGATACAAGCCTTCATTCTAGACACTGAGCCGATTGGCGACTAGCTACCCATGCCCATTCAGAATTCCCCGTACAAAGCATTCGCCACCCTGCTCAGCAGCAGCGGTCATCCTGTCTCTCCCGCTGAACTGCACGGCTTGTTGCTGGGCCGCAGTTGCGCCGGTTCCGGCTTCGATTCCGGTGACTGGTTGAACGACGCGGCAGAGCTGCTTGAGTCCGTGCCTGAAGACAATGTTCGTCAGGCCCTCATCGGCTTGCAGGAAATGGTCAAAGGCGAACTCACCAGTGACGACATGACCGTTGTTTTGCTGCTCCCGAGTGACGACGAGCCGCTTGCCGAACGCGCCATCGCGCTGGGCCAGTGGTGTCAGGGCTTCCTCACCGGTTTTGGTCTGACTGCCGGAGACACTGCCTTGAGTGCCGAAGCCATGGAAGTGTTGCAGGATCTGGCGGCCATCGCTCAGGTGCAGGACGCGCTGGAAGAATCCGACGACGGCGAAAGCGATTACATGGAAGTCATGGAATACCTGCGCGTCGCACCGCTGCTGTTGTTTACCGAGCTGAACAAAGCCACTAAGCCTGCCGAGCCAAAACCTTCGTTGCATTGATCCTTCATCGCCGCTTTCGCGACCATCGCCCATCCGGACGATGGTCGCGGCGCTTAAAAAGGGAACCTGCCTGCCTATGATCCACATCCCAAAGTCGGAATACGCTCGTCGACGCAAGGCTTTGATGGCGCAGATGGAACCCAACAGCATCGCCATTCTGCCCGCTGCCGCCGTGGCGATACGTAATCGCGACGTCGAACATGTGTATCGTCAGGACAGCGACTTCCAGTACCTGAGCGGCTTCCCGGAACCTGAAGCGGTGGTGGTGTTGATACCCGGCCGTGAACATGGCGAGTACGTGCTGTTCTGTCGCGAGCGCAATCCTCAGCGTGAACTGTGGGACGGGCTACGCGCCGGGCAGGAGGGAGCCATCCGCGACTTCGGCGCTGACGACGCGTTTCCGATCAACGATATCGACGATATCCTTCCCGGCCTCATCGAAGGCCGTGACAGGGTTTACTCGGCCATGGGCAGCAACGCGGAGTTTGATCGGCACCTGATGGAGTGGATCAATGCGATCCGCTCCAAAGCCCATCTGGGCGCTCAGCCGCCAAACGAATTCGTTGCCCTGGATCACCTGCTCCACGACATGCGTCTGTATAAATCGGCGGCAGAAATCAAAGTGATGCGTGAAGCTGCGAGGATTTCTGCCCGCGCTCACGTTCGTGCGATGCAAGCCTGTCGCCCCGGGTTGCATGAGTTCAGCCTCGAAGCCGAGCTGGATTATGAATTCCGTAAAGGCGGCGCGAAGATGCCTGCCTACGGCTCTATCGTTGCTTCGGGCCGCAACGCCTGCATCCTGCATTACCAGGAAAACGATGCGCTGCTCAAGGATGGCGATCTGGTGATGATCGACGCGGGTTGCGAGATTGACTGTTACGCCAGCGATATCTCCCGGACCTTCCCGGTCAGCGGCAAGTTTTCTCCTGAGCAGAAAGCAATTTATGAGCTGGTGCTCAAATCTCAGGAAGCTGCGTTTGCGGCCATTGGCCCGGATAAACACTGGAATCAGGCACACGAAGCAACTGTCCAGGTCATTACCGAAGGTCTGGTGGAACTGGGCTTGTTGCAAGGCGATGTGGATGAGCTGATCGCCAACGAAGCCTACAAGGCTTTTTACATGCACCGCGCAGGGCATTGGCTGGGGATGGATGTACATGACGTCGGCGACTACAAGGTCGGCGGCGAATGGCGGGTACTGGAAGTCGGCATGACCCTGACGGTCGAGCCGGGTATCTATGTCGCCCCTGACAATCAGCAGGTTGCGAAGAAATGGCGCGGTATCGGTATAAGAATCGAGGATGACGTCGTGGTGACCAAAAAAGGCTGTGAAATTCTTACCGGTGACGTACCCAAAACCGTCACGGAAATCGAGGCATTGATGGCCGCTGCCCGCAATCAACCGGAATTTGCTGCATGAGTCGTTTCAACCTGGCAATCGTCGGCGGTGGCCTGGTCGGCGCCAGCCTCGCCATGGCTTTGCAGGCAGGCGCGAAGGAGCGCGGCTGGAAGATCGTGTTGATCGAACAGTTCGCCCCTGGTGACACTTATCAGCCGAGCTATGACGCCCGTTCTTCGGCTTTGTCCTTCGGTGCTCGACAAATCTACGAGCGCCTTGGCCTGTGGCAAGCCATCGCCCGCCGCGCCGAGCCGATCCTGCAGATTCAAGTGTCTGACCGTGGTCGATTCGGGTCTGCGCGCCTGTCGGCGATGGAAGAAGGTGTTCCCGCGCTGGGTTATGTGGTGGAAAACGCCTGGCTGGGCCAATGCCTTTGGCAGGGCCTGGACAAAGACGTGGTCAGTTGGCGCGTCCCGGCCGAAGTCAAACACATGCAGGCGTTGCCGGATGGCTATCGCCTGTTGCTTGACGACGAAACCGAACTGGAATGTGATCTGGCGGTTCTCGCCGACGGTGGCCGTTCGAGCCTGCGCGAACAACTGGGTATCGGAGTTCGTCAGCGCCCTTACAATCAGAGCGCACTGATCGCCAACATCACGCCGAGCGAAGCCCATTGCGGTCAGGCGTTCGAACGCTTCACCGATGAAGGGCCAATGGCGCTGTTGCCGCTGCCGGAAAACCGTTGTGCGCTGGTCTGGACGCGTAAGGGTTCGGATACTCAACGCTTGCTCGAACTGGACGACCGCAGTTTTCTCAACGAACTGCAGAGCGTGTTCGGCTATCGCCTCGGCACGCTGCAACAGGTCGGGGTGCGGCATGTGTATCCGCTGAACCTCATCGAAGCGGAAGAACAAGTCCGCTCACATCTGGTCGTACTGGGTAACGCTGCGCACAGCCTGCACCCGATTGCCGGCCAGGGTTTCAATCTGTCGCTGCGGGATGCACACGCATTGGCGCAGACGCTACTGGCCAGCGATACGCTGCCGGGTGACCTGCCAACGTTGCAGCTGTATCGCGAGCAACAGCGACTGGATCAACAGCTTACGGTCGGCTTTTCCGATCAGGTCACGCGCCTGTTTGGCAGTAATGAGCCTCTTATCGCAGCGGGTCGTAACATCGGTTTGCTGGGCCTTGATCTGTTGCCTCCGGCCAAGCGCTGGTTCGCGCGTCAGGCCATGGGCCTGGGGACTCGTCCCAATGTTTGATTTACGTTTTATCACTCACCGGCTTACGCCATCAGCGGGAACGATTTAAAGCATGGAAATCCGCGCAGATCTCCTGATTGTCGGGGCCGGAATGGTCGGCAGCGCTTTGGCACTGGCTCTACAGGGCAGCGGCTTGAACGTTATCGTGGTCGATGGCGGTCCGCTGAGCGTCAAGCCATTTGACGCTCAGGCGATGTTCGAACCTCGAGTCAGCGCGTTGTCCGCCGCCAGCCAACGGATTCTGCAGCGCCTGGGTGCGTGGGAAGGCATCGCCAGTCGGCGCACCAGCCCTTACGGCGAAATGCAGGTCTGGGATGGCAGCGGCACGGGGCAGATTCACTTCTCGGCAGCCAGCGTCCACGCCGACGTGCTCGGGCATATCGTGGAAAACCGCGTTGTTCAGGACGCCCTGCTGGACCGTCTGCATGATTGCGATATCGGCCTGCTGGCCAATGCGCGACTGGAGCAAATGCGGCGCTCCGGGGATGACTGGCTGCTGACACTGGCTGACGGTCGTCTGCTACGTGCGCCGCTGGTCATTGCCGCTGACGGTGCCAACTCTGCGGTTCGACGTCTGACCGGGACTAAAACCCGAGAATGGGATTACCAGCATCACGCTATCGTGACCAGCGTGCGTACCAGCAACCCGCATCGCAAAACGGCCTGGCAGCGTTTTACCGACAATGGCCCACTGGCGTTCCTGCCGTTGCAGCGTGAAGGCGAGCATTGGTGCTCCATTGTCTGGTCAGTCACCCCAAAAGAAGCCGAGCGGTTGACGGCTCTGGACGATGATGCGTTCTGTCGCGAGCTTGAACAGACCTTCGAAGGCCGTCTGGGTCCTGTGCTGGCCGTCGACCCTCGGGTGTGCGTGCCACTGCGTCAGCGCCACGCCAAGCGTTATGTCGCTGAAGGTCTGGCCTTGATCGGCGATGCCGCCCACACCATCCACCCGCTGGCCGGCCAAGGGGTGAATCTGGGCTTCCTTGACGCGGCGGTACTGGCTGAAGTGTTGTTGCATGCCAATGAGCGTGGCGAGCGACTGGCTGATGTGCGCGTGCTGAGCCGCTTCGAGCGGCGACGCATGCCTCACAATCTGGCGCTGATGGCCGCTATGGAAGGTTTCGAGCGGCTGTTTCAGGCCGACCAGTTGCCGCTGCGCTGGCTGCGCAATACAGGGCTGAAAATGGTTAATCAGATGCCGGAAGCCAAGGCGACCTTTGTGCGCCAAGCGCTGGGGTTGAGTGGGGACTTGCCGGATTTGGCGCGGTTGTAAGCCCAATGTCTTGGTAATGTGGGAGCCGGGCTTGCCCGCGATACAAACACCTCGCTGCAACAGACATATCGCGTCATCGTTCATCGCGGGCAAGCCCGGCTCCCACAGGGAATGTGTTTGCAGGCCTACATAGAACCACCCACAAATATTTGAGCTTCCACCTCGCAACATTCTGTTACTCGTCTATCCAGACTTGGCAAATGGGATTCACTACCATTTCGCCTCATTTTGCGAACGCGAGACCTCTCCATGCAGGCAAGCAAGCGTCTTCTGGCTGCTTTGACACTGACAGTGCTCGGCAGCACCGCACAGGCTGCCGATGAGGTAGTGGTTTACTCCTCCCGGATTGATGAGCTGATCAAGCCGGTGTTTGATGCGTATACCGCTAAAACCGGCGTAAAGGTCAAATTCATCACCGACAAGGAAGCGCCGCTGATGCAGCGCATCAAGGCCGAGGGCGAAAACGCCACTGCCGACCTGCTGCTCACCGTCGATGCGGGTAATCTCTGGCAGGCCGAGCAGATGGGCATTCTGCAGCCGTTCACCTCACCGGTGATCGATGCCAATATTCCTGCGCAGTATCGCTCGTCGACCCATAGCTGGACCGGCCTGAGCCTGCGCGCCCGGACCATCGCCTATTCAACTGATCGTGTTAAGCCCGAAGAGCTGACGACCTACGAAGCCCTAGCTGGCAAGGACTGGGAAGGTCGTCTGTGCCTGCGCACAGCTAAAAAGGTTTACAACCAGTCGCTGACTGCCACGTTGATTGAAACCCATGGTGCCGAGGCCTCCGAGAAGATCCTCAAGGGCTGGGTGAACAACCTGTCCACCGACGTGTTCTCTGACGACATCGCGGTGCTGGAAGCGATTAACGCCGGTCAGTGCGATGTCGGCATCGTCAATACTTACTACTATGGCCGCCTGCATAAGGAAAATCCTGATCTGGCAGTGAAGCTGTTCTGGCCGAACCAGTCGGACCGCGGCGTACACGTCAACTTGTCCGGTATCGGCCTGACAAAACACGCCCCTCATCCGGAAGCCGCCAAGGCTATGGTCGAGTGGATGACCGGTCCTGAAGCACAGGCGATCTTCGCGGGCACCAATCAGGAATTCCCGGCCAACCCGAAAGTCGCCCCATCCGAAGAAGTCGCGAGCTGGGGTCAGTTCAAGGCTGATACCATTCCGGTCGAAATTGCGGGCAAGCGCCAGGCCGAAGCGATCCGCATGATGGATCGGGTGGGCTGGAATTGATCGCAGCCTGACGCCTGCCGATGTAGGAGCGCGCTTGCCCGCGATAGCGTTTATTCAGCCGAAGAGGTTTTCGACAGAAAGATAGCTATCGCGGGCAAGCGCGCTCCTACAGGCCCATGTCGTAACCATGCCTTTAAGGTCTATCCCTTGGCACATCCCGCCCAACGCCGCTGGTATCCACTGGTCTTCGCCATCGCTGCATTGGTGCTGCTGCCACTCAGCGTCTTGCTGCTTTCCTGGCAGACCATCGACATGCAGATCTGGTCCCACCTCTGGGAAACCCAGATGCCACGCCTGCTGGGCAATACGCTGACACTGGTGCTGGGAGTGGGTTTCGGGGTCACGCTGCTTGGCGTCAGCCTGGCCTGGCTCACCAGCCTGTGCGAATTCCCCGGTCGGCGCTGGCTGGATTGGGCGTTGATGCTGCCGTTTGCGATTCCCGCCTATGTGCTGGCATTTGTGTTCGTCGGGCTGCTGGATTTTGCAGGCCCCGTACAGACTTTGCTTCGCGAGTGGTTCGGCACCGGGCTGCGACTGCCACGCGTACGCTCCACCGGCGGCGTGATCATCGTGCTGGTGTTGGTGTTCTACCCGTACGTCTATCTGCTCGCACGCACAGCGTTTCTTGCCCAGGGCAAAGGTTTGATGGAAGCCGCCAGAGTGCTTGGCCAAACACCCTGGCAAGCATTCTGGCGCGTGGCATTGCCCATGGCACGCCCGGCCATTGGTGCGGGTGTGGCATTGGCGCTGATGGAAACCCTGGCCGATTTCGGCGCGGTGTCGGTGTTCAACTTCGATACCTTCACCACCGCGATTTATAAAACGTGGTACGGCTTCTTCAGCCTCTCCAGCGCAGCACAACTGGCCAGCCTGTTGCTGCTGGCGGTGATGATCGTGCTCTACGGCGAACGCCGAGCCAGAGGTGCGAGCCGGGCGACCAACGAAAGGCCTCGGGTCAAGGCGCTTTACCACCTTCGCGGACTCAAAGCGGCGGCTGCCAGTTGCTGGTGTGGACTGGTGTTCATCTGCGCCTTCGCGGTCCCGCTGTTGCAACTTATTGTCTGGGTCTGGCAACGCGGGCGCTTTGATCTGGATGAGCGTTATACCGGGCTGATCCTGCACACGTTGTATCTGGGCGGCATCGCCGCGCTGATTACCGTAAGCGTGGCACTGGTGTTGGCGTTCGCCCGACGTCTGGCACCGACCCCGGCGATCAACTCCGGGGTTGGCCTGGCCAATCTGGGCTATGCACTGCCAGGTTCAGTGTTGGCCGTTTCTATCATGCTGGCTTTCAGTTATCTGGATCGCGTACTGGTCATTCCGGTTTCCGGCTGGCTGGGCGGTGCAGGCAAGCCTTTGCTGCTGGGCAGTCTGGCTGCGTTGCTGCTGGCTTATCTGGTGCGTTTCATTGCCGTAGCCTACGGGCCGCTTGAAAACAGCCTGTCACGCATCCGCCCTTCCCTCCCGGAAGCAGCACGCAGTCTGGGTGTCAGTGGGCCACGATTGTTTTTCAAGGTGTATCTACCGCTGCTGGTCCCTGGCGCACTCAGTGCAGCGTTGCTGGTGTTCGTCGATGTGCTCAAGGAAATGCCCGCCACCCTGCTGATGCGCCCGTTCGGCTGGGACACGCTGGCGGTGCGCATCTTCGAGATGACCAGCGAGGGCGAATGGGCCCGCGCCGCCCTGCCCGCCCTGACGCTGGTCATGGTTGGCCTGTTGCCAGTCATCGGTTTGATCCGACGCTCGGCCCGCCAATTTCGTTAGGTGCGGGTCTACAGCCTTGCGGCTACAATGCGCCGCAATCGGTGTGGTCTGTCAGACTGTTCGACATGTTGCTATCTGCTCCAAACCCCGAAACACAGGGGGCATGTCAGCGTTTTTGCCTGTCCGCACCTTCGCCACGCCCGGAAGGAGAAACCCATGGGACAGCGCACGCCGCTTTTTGACCTGCATCTCGCCCTGGGCGCGAAGATGGTCGATTTTGGTGGTTGGGACATGCCGTTGCATTATGGATCGCAGGTCGAGGAGCACCATCAGGTGCGCCGGGATTGCGGTGTGTTCGACGTCTCACACATGCATGTGATCGATGTAACCGGCAGTCAGGCAAAAACCTGGCTGCAGTATTTACTCGCCAATGATGTCGACCGGTTGAAGGATGTGGGGCAAGCGCTATACAGCGCGATGCTCGACAACGACGGCGGGGTTATTGACGACATGATCGTTTACCTCACTGACAGCGGTTATCGTCTGGTGGTCAACGCGGCTACCGGCGACAAAGATCTCGCCTGGATGTTTGTGCATCTGAATGACTTCGATGTGCAACTGAACAAACGTAATGATCTGTCGATGCTGGCCATTCAGGGACCCCACGCCCGCGCCAGAATTGCCGAGCTGGTCACCGCCTCCCGTGCTGAACTGATCCGCCAGCTCAAGCCGTTTGAAGGGCGCGTAGACGCCAACTGGTTTATCGCACGTACCGGCTACACCGGCGAAGACGGCCTGGAAATCATTCTGCCGTCTGAACAGGCACCTGGCTTCTTCAACGATCTGGTGGGCGCTGGTATTTCTCCAATCGGTCTGGGCGCACGAGATACCCTGCGTCTTGAAGCAGGCATGAACCTGTATGGGCAGGACATCGACGAGCAAGTCACGCCTCTGGTAGCTAACATGGCCTGGACTATTGCGTGGGAGCCTGCCTCCCGCAAGTTCATCGGCCGTGCCGCTCTGGAAGCCGAGCGCGCACGGGGCATTGGCTCCAAACTGGTTGGTCTGGTGCTGGAAGAGCGCGGCGTTTTGCGCGCTCATCAAGTGGTGCGCATCGCAGAAATTGGCGAAGGAGAGATCACCAGTGGTAGTTTCTCTCCTACGCTGAGCAAGTCGATTGCCTTGGCACGCGTGCCAATGGCCACTGCTGACCGTGCCGAAGTCGAAATTCGCGGCAAATGGTACCCGGTTCGCGTGGTGAAGCCCGCGTTTGTACGTCATGGCAAAGCCCTGATCTGAATTTTCCTGGCGGGTTTACCGCTGACCCGATGTTGAGGATGACTAAATGAGCAATATCCCCGCCGAACTGCGTTTTGCTGAAAGCCACGAATGGGCAAAGAAGGAAGGTGACCTGATTGTCGTGGGCATTTCTGACCACGCTCAGGAAGCACTGGGCGACGTGGTGTTCGTTGAACTGCCGGAAATCGGCAAAGTCTTCGCCGCTGGTGATGCTGCGGGTGTCGTTGAATCGGTGAAAGCCGCTTCCGATATCTATTCGCCGATTGCTGGCGAAGTCGTCGAAGTCAACGAAGCACTGGGCGACGCGCCAGAATCGTTGAACAACGACTCTTACGGTGCATGGATTTTCAAAATCAAGCCAAGTGCTGCCGATGCTGATCTGGCGAAACTGCTGGACGCTGCAGGCTACAAGGCAGCTATCGGCGAGTAAGCCGAACAGCCAGCCATAAAAAATGCCGCTCAATGAGCGGCATTTTTTTTATCTCTAAATTACTGGTTTTCAGCAACCAGATTCTTGGCCAGGATGGCGTTGGCCAGATCCATGTCCGAAGCGTTCAGGCCTGGGTTCTCGCTGCGAACCTGCTGGATGGCAGCTTCCAGGAAAGGACCACGGATACCGCCGTCGCTGGCAACAAAGCTGCCTGCGTCGTCTTGAGCAGCAACGATCAGTTTGTGATCCTTGAAGGTCAGGTAAGTGGAGCCGGTAGTGGCGCCAGAAGAAATGACATCACGCCAGAACCCAGCGTCAGCCATTGCTGAACCAACCGGGAGAGAAAGCAGAGCAAACGTGGCGACAGCGAGCTTGAGACGCATGATGAGGTACTCCAACAGTGATTGTTCTGAAACTCTTGGATAGCGGGAGTGATGCGGTAGTTCCGTGGTGGATGCGACGACACCTGCAGGAGCGCGCTTGCCCGCGATAGCGTTGAGTCAGGCACCAGTGTGCTATCTGGAAGACTGCTATCGCGGGCAAGCGCGCTCCTACAGGGGTCAGGTGTTATTCAAAGCGCCTCAACCCGCAATATCGCCCCATCCTGGCCGATCACCCGTACCTGACTACCGACCGGGGTATCAGGCCCGTTCACCAGCCAGACGCTGTCGCCAACCTTGATCTTGCCCCGCCCATCGACAATCTCGTTCTGAACGGTAAACACGCGACCGATCAGTTCCTGGCCGCGCATGTTCAGACCGGGCTGATCCGAGGGTCGGTTCACCGTGCGCTGACGTCGCCACCAATACAACGCGGTCAGCACCGAGGTCACCGCAAACAGCAGGAACTGAAAAGTCCAGATCATCCCTGGAATGATGAATGTCATGACCCCTACCGCTGCAGCCGCCACGCCCATCCACAGCAAATAGCCGCCCGCGCCGAATACTTCGAGAATCAGCAAGATGGTGCCCAGCCCAAGCCAGTCCCAGAACGACAGGTTTTGCAGGTATTCCATAGGGCGTGCCTCAGGACTTCTTGCTGTCGAAGGTAGCTTTGACGATTTCGCCGATACCGCCCACAGCGCCAATGACCTGACTGGCCTCAAGAGGCATGAGAATGACCTTGCTGTTGTTGGCTGAAGCCAGTTTGCCCAGTGCATCAATGTACTTTTGCGCAACGAAGTAATTGACCGCCTGGACATTGCCGCTGGCAATGGCCTCGGACACCACCTGGGTGGCGCGTGCTTCTGCTTCGGCCTGACGCTCACGCGCTTCAGATTCGAGGAAAGCGGCCTGACGACCACCTTCAGCCTCAAGAATCTGCGCCTGCTTCTTGCCTTCGGCAGTCAGAATCGCCGCCGCTCGCAGACCCTCGGCTTCGAGGATTTGCGCGCGCTTGATCCGCTCGGCCTTCATCTGACCACTCATCGCCGCCATCAGGTCGTCAGGCGGGCTGATGTCCTTGATTTCGATACGGGTGATCTTGATGCCCCACGGGGCCGTCGCTTCATCCACGGTACGCAGCAGGCGCTCGTTGATGTTGTCACGCTGGCTGAGCATTGCGTCCAGCTCCATGGAGCCGAGCACGGTACGGATGTTGGTTTGCAGGAGATTGCGAATGGCATGCTCGAGGTTGTTCACCTCGTAGGCCGCCTGCGCGGTGTTCACGACCTGGAAGAAACACACAGCGTCGATTTGTACCGTCGCGTTGTCAGCAGTAATGACTTCCTGAGGCGGGATGTCGAGCACGCTTTCCATGACATTGATCTTGCGTCCGATGCGATCCATCACCGGCACGATGATGTTCAGACCCGGCTTGAGGGTTGTGGTGTATCGACCAAAGCGCTCGACCGTCCATTGGTAGCCCTGCGGCACAACCTTGAAGCCCATGAATACGATGGCGATCGCCAGCGCAACGAAGAGTAAAACCACACTGCCCAGTTGCATAACATTTCCCTGTTGGTTACGAACGTTTATCAGGGGGCTATTTAGTCAGACTTTGGCTACAGAAAGCCAATGATTCAAAGGAATATTGGTTCTGGATATGAGTTATTTCTTAAGAGCGGCGCTATCCAGTGGGACCGAATTTATTCGGGAAGGCGGTATTTCAGGAGATAAATAGCCTGCGGATGTACCGCCCTCTTCGCGAATGAATTCGCTCCCACCGGGATCACCCATTGCAGGCCAACATAGGATCTCCCAGAGATAACCATCTCAGGTGGATCGCAAATCCCTGTGGGAGCCGGGCTTGCCCGCGACACTGGCGACGCGGTTTCACGGCCACACCGCGTCATCGTTCATCGCGAGCAAGCTCAGCTCCCACAGGCTGGTAGCATCTCAAGCTTATGCAAAAACTGTGGGACCGACTTTATTCGGGAAAGGGCCGGCAGATTCAACACTTCCGTCGCCTGACATGACGCATTCGCGAATGAATTCGCTCCCACCGGGATCAACCCTTGCAGGCCACCATAGGATCTCCCAGAGATAACCATCTCAGGTGGATCGCAAATCCCTGTGGGAGCCGGGCTTGCCCGCGATACTGGCGACGCGGTTTCACGGCCACACCGCGTTATCGTTCATCGCGAGCAAGCTCAGCTCCCACAGGTTGGTAGCATCTCAAGCTTATGCAAAAACTGTGGGACCGAATTTATTCGGGAAAGGGCCGGCAGATTCAACACTTCCGTCGCCTGACATGACGCATTCGCGAATGAATTCGCTCCCACCGGGATTGGGTTTGCGAGCCTAAATCGGATCTCACACCGCGAGCCGCGCTCCAGACGACCTCAGCGCTGTTCGCTCTGCGGCGTCACGCGTAGCACTTCTTCAAGTGTGGTCAGCCCCGCCGAGACTTTCTGTGCGCCGGACAAGCGCAAACTGCGCATGCCCTCTTTGAACGCCTGGCGACGCATCGCGGTAAGGTCAAGGTCGGCGCTGATCAAACCTTGCACGCCATCGGACATCAGCATGATCTCGTACACCCCGGCACGGCCACGGTAACCGGTGTCACGGCACTCCACGCAACCTACTGCCCGGTGCGCGCCGGCCGGCACAGGCGCTTGCCATGGTCGGGTCAGGCTCTGCCAGTCGCCCTCATCCAGTTGCACCGGTGCCTTGCAGTGCGGACACAGAGTTCGCACCAGTCGCTGCGCCATGACCCCAAGAATGGTCGCCTTGAGCAAGTAATGCGGTACGCCAAGTTCCAGCATCCGGCTGATTGCACTGGGTGCGTCGTTGGTGTGCAGCGTCGAGAGCACCAAGTGACCGGTAAGCGCGGCCTGGATCGCCATCTCCGCAGTCTCGAGATCACGAATCTCGCCAATCATGATGATGTCCGGGTCTTGCCGCATCAACGCACGGACACCGCTGGCAAACGACAGATCGATGTTGTGCTGGACCTGCATCTGATTGAATGCGGGCTCGACCATCTCGATAGGGTCTTCGATGGTGCACAGGTTGACCTCAGAGGTCGCGAGCATTTTGAGCGTGGTGTAAAGCGTGGTGGTCTTGCCAGAACCGGTCGGCCCGGTGACAAGAATGATGCCGTTGGGCTGACGGGTCATGCCCTCCCAGCGGCGCAGGTCGTCGCTGGAAAACCCGAGCTGGTCAAAGTTTTTCAGCAGTACATCCGGATCGAAGATCCGCATGACCATTTTTTCCCCAAACGCCGTCGGCAGTGTTGAGAGACGAAGCTCAACCTCGCCGCCATCAGGGGTGCTGGTTTTAACCCGTCCGTCCTGCGGCTTGCGCTTCTCGGCAACATTCATACGACCAAGGCTTTTCAGGCGACTGACGATAGCCATGGTCACTTGCGCGGGGAATTGATAAACGTTGTGAAGCACGCCGTCGATGCGAAAGCGCACCGTGCCCTGCTCACGGCGGGGCTCGATATGGATATCACTGGCGCGCTGCTGGAAAGCGTACTGGAACAACCAGTCGACGATATTGACGATGTGCGCGTCGTTCGCATCGGGTTCCTGGTCACTGGCACCCAGCTTGAGTAACTGTTCGAAGTTGCCCATGCCACTGATTTTCTGATCCGTCGCGGCAGCGCCGCTGACGGACTTGGCCAGCCGATAAAACTCAACGGCCAGCCGCTGAATATCGACCGGATTGGCCACCACACGCCGTATTGGCAGTTTCAGCACGTGGGTCAGGTCAGCTTCCCAGCCATGCACATAGGGCTGCGCGCTGGCGATGGTCACTGAGTCATGATCGACCGCCACCGCCAGAATCTTGTGGCGTTGCGCAAAGGCGTAAGACATCAAAGGCGTGACCGAAGCGACCTTGATCTTCAGCGGGTCGATGCGCAAATAAGGCTGACCGCTTTGGGCCGCGAGCCAGGCAGTCAGGGTTTCCAGATCCAGCTTGCGCCCCGGTCGCTTGAGGTCGTCGAGCTGTTGCGCAGCGATAAACTCAAGCGGATGCAGTTGCAGGTTCGCAGCACTGCGCCTGTGGGTCAGTGCAATCTCGGCACTGTTCTGATCGATAAACCCTTCGGCGACCAGATCGCGCAGCAGATCATTCAGATCCAGCCAACGATCCTGTGATGAGGCGTGAACTGACATGCGGATTCCTTTGGACAAATCGGCTCAAACGAACCAAGCGTAGCCCCCAGCGTGTCAGTTATTTCGGCATATGCGTACACATGAGTTACGTTTTTTTTCTGCCAGGCTTAACCGACGGCGAGGGAAACCGTTGAGTTTGAGACGTACGGCTGGGCCAGTTGTTCCAATTCTACCGAGCAGACGTTGATCAGGCTGCGCATTTTTTCCGCAATGACCTGCGCCCGGTGCCAGGTCAGATTAGCGATCTCAACGTCGATACCCAACACGTCGTCCTCCTGCATCACGTTGACCTGATGAGGGATCAGGTACTGCATCGCAAAGAGGTTCAGCACCCGGCACAGTGAATCGGCCTCAGCCTCGACCAGAATCTGATAACGCGCGCAGCAATGAGCATTGTCAGCCGCCCAGGTATCCGGACGTTGCGACAGTGAAGTAACGGCTTCGAGATTGGGCATGCTGACCTCTGCGATTTAGAGGGTTAAGTGACTGAAAGAAATTCTTGCATGCTGAAAAAGAAATTTCTGGTCCATCCTTGATTGATTTAATCTCTTTACGACTTGTTAATGCGCCATATCTCCATAGAGAGAAATAGTTATGCAAACCGAGCTGGATGCTTATGATCGCAAGATTCTTGCGCTGCTTCAGGAGGACGCTTCCTTGTCCAGTGCGCAAATCGCCGAGCAGGTGGGGTTATCCCAATCGCCGTGCTGGCGCAGGATTCAGCGGCTCAAGGATGAAGGGGTCATTCGTCGTCAGGTATCGCTGCTGGACCGCAAGAAGATCGGTCTCAATACGCAGATCTTTGCCGAGGTGAAGCTCAATGCTCACGGTCGCTCGAACTTCACCGAGTTTACCGAGGCCATTCGCGGCTTTCCTGAAGTGCTGGAGTGCTATGTGCTGATGGGGTCGGTGGATTTCCTGCTGCGTATCGTGACGCCGGACATCGAGGCGTACGAGCGGTTCTTCTTTGAAAAGCTTTCGCTGGTGCCGGGCATTCAGGAAGTGAATTCGACGGTTGCCCTGTCGGAGATCAAGTCCACGACCAGCTTGCCGGTTTGATACTCCGTTTGTGGGAGCCGAGCTTGCTCGCGATAAGAACACCGCAATATCCGAATATGGTGGTGCTCTTATCGCGGGCAAGCCCAGCTCCCACAGGTACGCGTCAGGCCTGCCAATAAACTGATCCACGCCACCGATATTGCAGGCCAAGCGCCAGCTTCAAAGCTTCGCGTTGGCGGCAGCCATGGATCGTGGCACGATGGCGCGGTTATCGACCGAGATTTTCTGATCATGCCGCAATCCAAAGCCAAGAATCTTTCCCTGATCGCTGCCATTGACCTGGGCTCGAACAGCTTCCACATGGTGGTAGCTCAAGCCAACTCCGGGGATATCCGCATCCTGGAACGCCTCGGAGAGAAGGTTCAACTGGCGGCTGGCATCAACGAAGAGCGACAACTCAACGAAGAATCCATGCAGCGAGGGCTCGACTGCCTCAAGCGTTTTGCCCAACTGATCAACGGTCTGCCGTTGGGTGCGGTCCGCATCGTGGGTACCAACGCCCTGCGCGAAGCACGTAACCGTAATGAATTCATCGTTCGCGCCGAGGAAATTCTCGGCCATCCGGTAGAAGTGATTTCAGGCCGTGAAGAAGCCCGCCTGATTTATCTCGGTGTGTCCCATACCCTGGCTGATACCCCCGGCAAACGTCTGGTGGCGGACATCGGCGGTGGCAGTACCGAGTTCATCATCGGTCAGCGCTTTGAACCCCTGCTGCGCGAAAGCCTGCAGATGGGTTGCGTAAGCTTCACCCAGCGCTACTTCAAGGACGGCAAGATCACTCCGGCACGTTATGCGCAGGCCTATACCGCCGCTCGCCTGGAGATCATGAGCATTGAACACGCCCTGCATCGTCTGAAGTGGGATGAGGCGATCGGTTCGTCGGGCACCATCCGTGCGATCGGTCTGGCGCTCAAGGCCAACGGTCAGGGCTCGGGTGAAGTGAATGCCGACGGCCTCGCATGGCTCAAGCGCAAACTGTTCAAGCTAGGTGACGTAGAGAAGATCGATTTCGACGGCATCAAGCCGGATCGCCGCTCGATCTTCCCGGCAGGCCTGGCAATCCTCGAAGCGATCTTCGACGCGCTGGAACTGCAGCGCATGGATCACTGCGAAGGCGCGCTGCGGGAAGGTGTGCTGTATGACCTGATGGGCCGTCATCACCATGAAGACGTCCGTGAGCGCACGCTAAGCTCGCTGATGGAGCGTTATCACGTTGACCTTGAACAGGCTGCTCGTGTGGAGCGAAAGGCCCTGCACGCCCTTGAGCAGGTCGCTCATGCCTGGGATCTGGAAGATGACAGCTACCGGGAATTACTCAGTTGGGCAGCCAAGGTCCACGAAGTCGGTCTCGACATCGCTCACTACCACTACCACAAGCATGGCGCTTACCTGATCGAGCACTCCGACCTGTCGGGTTTCTCCCGGGAAGACCAGCAAATGCTTGCGCTGCTGGTGCGCGGCCACCGCCGTAATATTCCCAAGGACAAGTTTGCCGAGTTCGGCGCAGAGGGCGAAAAGCTGATTCGTCTGTGCGTGCTGCTGCGCTTCGCGATCCTGTTCCACCACATTCGTGGAGTACAGGAGATGCCTCAGCCGGTGCTCACCGCCAGCGGCAACAATCTTGACGTGGTATTTCCGGAAGGCTGGCTGGAAAACAACCAACTGACCCAGGCCGACTTCGCGCTGGAAGCGGAGTGGCTGACCCGGGTCGGTATCGTCCTCAGCGTACGCTGAGGACCGGGTTGCTCAGGCGCTCCAACAGGGTCGCCTGAACGTTGCGAGCATTCTGATTGCCGGTCGGCGTGCTTCGCACGTAGGTGCCATCTGGCTGCAGCAGCCAGCTGTGGGTGTTGTCGGTCAGATAAAGCTCAAGCTCTTTCTTCACGCGCAGGATTAACTTCTTGCCCTCTACCGGGAAGCAAGTCTCGACGCGCTTGTCGAGGTTGCGCTCCATCCAGTCGGCACTCGACAGATACATCTGCTCGTCGCCGCCATTGAGGAAGTAGAACACCCGGGTGTGCTCCAGGAAGCGGCCAATGATCGAGCGCACATGGATGTTGTGAGAAACGCCCGGGATACCCGGCCGCAGGCAGCACATGCCACGCACCACCAGATCAATACGTACGCCAGACTGACTGGCCTTGTACAGCGCGCGGATGATCTTCGGATCGGTCAGCGAATTGAACTTGGCAATGATATGCGCCGGCTTGCCGTCCACAGCGAACTGGGTTTCCCGGGCAATCATGTCAAGCATGCCCTTCTTCAGCGTGAAAGGCGCATGCAGCAGTTTCTTCATGCGCAGGGTTTTACCCATGCCGATCAACTGACTGAACATTTTGCCGACGTCTTCGCACAAAGCGTCGTCGGAGGTCAGCAGGCTGTAGTCGGTATACAGACGGGCGTTACCAGCGTGGTAGTTACCGGTACCCAAGTGCGCATAGCGCACGATCTCGCCCGCCTCGCGACGCAGGATCAGCATCATCTTGGCGTGGGTCTTGAAGCCCACCACACCGTAGATCACGACTGCACCCGCAGCTTGTAGACGGCTGGCCAGTTGCAGGTTGGACTCTTCATCAAAGCGCGCGCGCAACTCGATCACCGCAGTGACCTCTTTACCGTTGCGGGCCGCGTCTACCAGTGCATCAACGATTTCCGAGTTGGCACCGCTGCGATACAGGGTCTGGCGGACAGCCAGAACGTGCGGGTCTTTCGCGGCCTGACGCAGCAGATCGACCACTGGAGTGAAGGATTCGTAGGGATGCAGCAGCAGAATGTCCTGCTTGCTGATGACGCTGAAAATGTTCTCGCTGTTTTGCAGCAGTTTCGGAATAGCAGGGGTAAACGGCTGGTATTGCAGCTCCGGATGGCTGTCCAGACCGGTAATGCTGAACAGACGCGTCAGGTTGACCGGGCCGTTGACCTGATACAACTCGGACTCGGACAGATTGAACTGCTTGAGCAGGTAGTCAGACAGATGCTTTGGACAGGTGTCGGCCACTTCCAGACGTACCGCATCACCATAACGACGGGAGAACAACTCGCCACGCAGCGCGCGGGCAAGGTCTTCCACATCTTCAGAGTCCAGCGCCAGGTCGGCGTTACGGGTCAGACGGAACTGATAACAGCCCTTGACCTTCATGCCCTGGAACAGATCGTCCGCGTGAGCATGGATCATCGACGACAGGAACACGAAGTTATCCCCGGCGCCGCCGACGTCTTCCGGCACCTTGATCACTCGCGGCAACAGGCGCGGAGCCGGAATGATCGCCAGACCGGAGTCACGACCGAAAGCATCGATGCCTTCCAGTTCGACGATGAAGTTCAGGCTCTTGTTCACCAGCAGCGGGAACGGGTGGGTCGGGTCCAGACCGATGGGCGTGATGATTGGCGCGATTTCGTCACGGAAATAACGACGAACCCAAGCCTTAAGCTTGGCTGTCCAGTGACGGCGACGAATGAAGCGCACCTGATGCTTTTCAAGCTCAGGCAGCAGAATGTCATTGAGGATCGCATATTGGCGATCAACGTGGCCGTGCACCAGTTCACTGATGCGGGCCAGCGCCTGATGCGGCTGCAGACCATCGGCACCGGCTTGTTCGCGGGCGAACGTGATCTGCTTTTTCAGACCGGCGACACGAATTTCGAAGAACTCATCGAGGTTGCTGGAAAAGATCAGCAGAAACTTGAGCCGCTCCAGCAACGGATAGGACTCATCCAGTGCCTGTTCCAACACGCGAATGTTGAACTTGAGCTGCGAGAGTTCACGATGGATGTACAGACTGCTGTCATCCAGATTCGGCACGACAAGGGCCGGAACCGGTGGCGTCTCGACGATTGCGGGTAAAACCTCAATGCTTGGCTCGACCACAGTCAGAACTTCCTGATCGTTGACTTCAACAGCAGCTTCGGTGAGTCCTTCGGTATTCATGAATGTTCCTGTACGGCTATTGCCCTTTTAACAATTCTGCAGCGCGGACGGCGAAATAAGTGAGGATGCCGTCAGCCCCTGCGCGTTTGAAAGCGGTGAGCGATTCAAGAATGACGCCTTCACTCAGCCAGCCATTCTGGATGGCGGCCATGTGCATCGCGTACTCGCCGCTGACCTGATAAACAAATGTCGGCACTTTGAACTCATCCTTGACCCGGTGAAGGATGTCCAGATAAGGCATGCCCGGTTTGACCATGACCATGTCCGCGCCTTCAGCCAGATCCGCCGCCACTTCGTGCAACGCTTCATCGCTGTTGGCCGGATCCATTTGGTAAGACGCCTTGTTCGCCTTGCCCAGATTCAATGCTGAACCGACCGCATCGCGAAATGGCCCGTAATAGGCGCTGGCATACTTGGCTGAGTAAGCCATGATCCGCACATTGACGTGTCCGGCCAGTTCCAGTGCTTCGCGAATGGCCTGAATCCGACCGTCCATCATGTCGGAAGGCGCCACAACCTGCGCACCTGCATCGGCGTGGGACAACGCTTGTTTGACCAGCGCGTCGACAGTGATGTCGTTCTGCACGTAGCCTTCTTCGTCGAGAATCCCGTCCTGACCATGGGTCGTGAACGGATCCAGTGCCACGTCAGTGATGACGCCCAGCTCCGGGAAACGGTCACGCAGCGCGCGGGTGGCACGCTGGGCAATACCGTCCGGATTCCAGGCTTCGGCGCCATCCAGGGTTTTCTTCTCAACCGGCGTCACAGGGAACAGCGCCAGCGCTGGAATACCCAGTGCAACCCATTTCTGCGCCTCTTCCAGCAGCAGATCGATGCTCAGGCGCTCGACGCCAGGCATCGAAGTCACTTCTTCACGACGGTTTTCACCATCGAGTACAAATACGGGAAGAATCAGGTCATCGACAGTCAAAACGTTTTCACGGACCAGACGACGAGAAAAATCATCGCGACGATTGCGACGCAGGCGGGTAAGAGGAAAGAGGCGATTGGCGGGGGTAAAGCTCACGGCGAGACTCCTGAGCCCGCGTACACGGGCAAGCGTGACAGTTATAAGCGGCCATTATGACTAATGTGTGACAGTCGTGGGCCAGCATGCGACTCGGGGCCGCAGTTGAGGTATTTGCCATTGTCCTTGTAGGAAAGATTCACGTCGAGACACATTTCCACACTTTCCTGAATGCCTTGGCCGAGTTAGGCTGCGCGTTCATTTCGCCAGCATCCAGACAATGCTCCAGAATTTCTTGCACGAATTTGGCTACTTCGCCCTCTTCATCGGCACCTTCTTTGAAGGCGAGACCATTCTGGTTCTCGCTGGATTCCTGGCGTTCCGTGAATACATGGACATCAAACTGGTCGTGGTCGTGGCTTTCTTCGGAAGCTATGCAGGTGACCAGCTCTGGTACTACATGGGGCGCAGGCACGGCCGCAAAATCCTGGCGCGCAAGCCGCGATGGCAGCTCATGGGCGACAAGGCGCTGGCGCATATACGCAGGCACCCGGATCTCTGGGTATTAAGCTTCCGCTTTGTCTACGGCTTGCGAACAGTCATGCCCGTAGCCATTGGTCTATCAGGCTATCCGCCACTGCGCTATCTGATCCTAAACGGTATCGGTGCGGCTGTCTGGGCTGCGGCGCTGGGTTATGCGGCGTACCATTTCGGCGCAGTGCTAGAAGGCATGCTGGGCAATATCAAGAAGTATGAATTGTGGGTGCTTGGCGCATTACTGGTACTCGGGTTCGCCCTCTGGCTGCGTCGTCGTTTCAAGAACGCGCGTATCGCCCGGGAAGAAGCCGCCGCTGCCTCCATGGCAGCAGCGGCCGAAGCTGATGCCGGCGTCGTTAGCCCGGTTCCGGCTGAGGTCACCGTTGACGTCCCTGCCGACAGCAAGAAGCACGGCGACCGCTAGCGCCACCACGAGCGCAATGCTCCGGCATTGCGCTCGCCTGTAAGTCCCCTCCTCATGCCCCATTGGAATGCTTTTCTGTAGCTGCCAAAGGCTGCGAAAGCATTCAGCCTGACACACCGCCATCGCAGCCTTCGGCAGCTCCTACAAGTAAATCGTTTTCTGCGCGGTTTCAGAACGCAGTGCATTGGATTGAATCCCCGCCCCAGACGCTTGTCCCAAGATCAGGTAAAAGTCTTGAGCAGACCGCTGCGCTCGATAGGGAGAATGATCATGCAAAAGAAAGTCGCCGTGATTTTGTCCGGCTGTGGCGTCTATGACGGCGCGGAAATTCATGAAAGCGTGCTGACACTGCTGCGCCTTGATCAACGCGGCGCAGCCGTCCAGTGTTTTGCGCCAAACATCACTCAGCATCACGTGATCAATCACCTGACGGGCGAAGAGATGCCGGAGACCCGCAACGTGCTGGTGGAATCCGCCCGGATCGCTCGCGGCGCCATCGAGGATATTCGTGAAGCAGACGTTACCCGGTTTGATGCACTGATCATTCCCGGTGGTTTCGGTGCAGCCAAGAATCTCTCCGACTTCGCCACTGCTGGGGCGGATTGCAAGGTGCAGGCTGAAGTCCTGGCACTGGCAGAAGCATTCGCCGAGGCTGGCAAGCCGGTCGGGCTGATCTGCATCAGCCCCGCTTTGGCCGCCAAAATTTATGGCCCGGGCGTAACCTGCACCATCGGCAACGACGCCGAGACCGCACAGGCCATCACCCTCATGAAGGGTGAACACCAGGAATGCGAAGTGACCGATATCGTCGAAGACCAAGCCCGCAAGCTGGTCAGCACGCCGGCTTATATGGTCGCCAAAACCATCGGCGAGGCAGCCGCCGGGATTAACAAGCTGGTGGACCGGGTGCTGGAGTTGACCCACGAAGGGTAGATTCTGGATCAATCCTTTGCAGGAGTGGCCGTCCCGTCTTTGACGCTGCCCTGTCGCGCAGCAAACACAGTTTCTATGTGGGAGCGAGGCTTGACCGCGATAAGGCTGGATGCGATTCACTTTAGGTCGCGTGGGCCCTATCGCGGGCAAGCCTCGCTCCTACATAAAATATAATCTGATCAATGATTTATATGTAATCCGAGGGCTGCGAATCAGTAAGGCAGACACTCCGCCTTTCGCAGCCTTCGGCAGCTCCTACAGAAAAGCATTCGCGATAGGGTTTAACTAAACTCAACCCGCTCCGGCACCCGCGTCATCAATACTTTCCCGCCTCTGATTGACACTCGCGCCTTTGCCTGGCGACGCACCGCTTCGTAATCACTTTCAGCATCCAGAATGACCAGATTCGCCGGCCGGCCCACTGCGATGCCATAGCCCTCGTCCAGATTAAGGGTTCTGGCGCTGTTGTCAGTGACCAGGTCCAGGCTGCGTGAAAGGTCTTCGAAACCCATCATGTGACAGATGTGCAAGCCCGCATCCAGTACGCGCAGGATGTTGCCATTGCCCAGTGGGTACCAGGGATCTTTGATCGAGTCCTGACCAAAGCACACGTTCATCCCGGCGCGGTCCAGCTCTGCGACACGGGTCAGGCCGCGGCGCTTGGGGTAGGTGTCGAAACGCCCTTGCAGGTGAATGCTCTCGGTCGGGCAGGAGACGAAGTTGATGCCCGACCTTTTCAGCAGCCGGAACAGCTTTGAGCAGTAAGCATTGTCATAAGACCCCATGGCGGTGGTGTGGCTGGCCGTTACACGGCTGCCCATGCCACGCACCCGCGCCTCTTCAGCAAGGACTTCAAGAAAGCGCGAATTCGGGTCATCGGTTTCGTCGCAATGCACGTCCACCAGACAACCTGTTCGCTCAGCCAGATCCATCAGGAACCTGATCGAGCTGACGCCCTGCTCGCGGGTGTTTTCGAAGTGCGGGATACCGCCCACCACGTCCGCGCCCATTTCCACGGCACGCGTCATCAATTCACGCCCACCTTCGTAGGACTCGATGCCCTCTTGAGGAAAGGCAACGATCTGCAGATCTATCAGATGGCGGGCTTCTTCACGCACTTCAAGCATCGCCTTGAGCGCGCCCAGTGTCGGGTCGGTGACATCAATGTGGGTCCGAACATGCTGAATGCCGTGCTCAGCCAACATGCGGATCGTGGTGTGAGCGCGTTGCTTGGTGTCTTCGTGGGTAATGGTTTCCTTGCGTTGACCCCAGCGCTCTATGCCTTCGAACAGGGTCCCGCTCATGTTCCACTCAGGGTCACCGGCGGTCAGCGTGGCGTCCAGGTGAATATGCGGCTCCACCAATGGCGCAATGACCAGTTGGCCGAGGGCATCAATCTCATCTGACGCAGGCTGCACGCTTTCCGTCTGAGCGGTGATGGCTGTGATGCAGCCGTTTTCCCAGGTGACGGTATGCAGCCCTTGGGTTTTACGCAACGTGGCATTAATGATGTTCATGACTAATCCTGTCGCTGAGCCTCGGACATGCGCCATACCAGCAGCGCAACCGAAGCGTTCATTCGAAAATTAGCGTCGTCGAGGGATTGCCCGCTGAGCTGCTCGATACGCTGAATACGTTGGTTGATGGTGTTGCGATGGATACCAAGGCGCTGGGCGGCCTTGAGTCCGTTACCGTTTTCCTGGAGCAAGGCGTCCAGTGTTTCGATCAGGCTGTGGGGCTGCTTGCGGTTGCTCTCGATCAGCGGCCCGAGGGTCTGTTTGACGAAGCTATCGATGACCGAGCGATCAGTAACCGCTTGCAGCAGACGCAACACACCCAGTTCGCTGAAATCGCAAAGGCCACTGGCGGGTCGCAAGTGTTCGGCGACATCCAGCGCCTGACGAGCCTCATTCAGCGCCTGCCGATATTGCCCGCAGTCTTCGACCGGATTGGCCAGCCCCATGAACAACGCCATGTCGCCCAGCACTGACGAAAGATCGCGGTAAAGCCGCGCCAGCTCACTACGGATCGCTTCAAGCCTGGGCAACAGCAAAATAAACAAGTCGCCCTGGACGATGACCGGCAAAGCGTCCGGCAATACGCGATTCCAGGCGTCGAGATGGTCGAGAACCGCTTGCCGGGTTTGTTGCAGCAGCCGTTCCGCAGCCTCCGGGGCATGGCTGTCGAACAACACGCTGACCGCCGACAGGCGCAGGGCCACCAGACGCCGAGGCACCTCCAATGGCAGCCGTAAATGCGCGGCCCTTTGTCGGGCAATACTCAGGCTCGGGTAATCACCGCTGAGCAACTGCCCGAGGATGTCGTGACGCGAGCGCTTGGTCTGCGCCATCTGCACCAATGCCGTGCCGATCAGGTGGGTGACGATGACCATCTTCAACAGATACGGCTGCTCGATCAGCGGCAAACCGCACTGCTCCGCCAACTCAATCACGGACTCGGGGATCTGCTGGATGTAGGCATTGCCGGTCAGAATCACCAACCCGGCAATACCATTGGCATCACCCTCCTGCACCACGCGCAACAGATTGGCTTCATCGCGCAGATAATTGATGCCGGTGATGAATACCAGCTCGCCGCCCATGATCCAGTCGGCAATCCCTTCGTTCTCGGCAACGTATGACCAGCGCACGCTGCGATGCAGGTTGGCTGATCCTGAACGCACGACCATTTCCTCCAGCCCGGGAAGCTGGAGAATTTCCTCAACGGTCAGGCTCAAAGCTCCTCCTGTACGCCGGCGACCATGCTGCGCTTGCCCGTCACTTCAAGCAGGACGATGTAGCAGATGGCCGAAGCGGCGATGCCTACCAGAGGCGCGATCCAGGGCGAGAAATACGCCAGCGCGGCGCCGATGGCATAAGCCGACAGCCCCAGCAGGTTGTAGCGCGGCAGCGTGACGCTGGCCAACACCGGGTATTTGCCGTGGTGGCGATACCAGAAGTCAGCCATGATCACGCCGCCAATCGGCGGGATGATAGAACCCAGCAACACCAGAAAAGGAATCAGCATTTCGTACATGCCACCGATGGCCAGCACGATACCGAGCGCCGCTGCAATCAACGTCATGGTTCGGCGTCGCTCGCTGCGCAGCAGGTGGCAGGCCGCCGCTGAAACGTTGTAGATGGTCGGTCCCTGAATGGTCCACAGATTCAAACAAAGCATGATCACTGCGGCGAACGAAAGACCCTGAAGCATCATCACTTCAACGATATCGGCCTGCTGATAAACCATCGCACACCACGCGCCTGCAACGACCATCAAACCGTTACCCAGCAGGAAGGCGACGACGCTGGCAGTCACGGCAACGCGTCCGCTGCGCGACAGGCGCGTCCAGTTAGTGGCTTGGGTCGCACCGCTGGCAAACGTTCCGAAGACCATGGTGATGGCCGCTGAAAGCGTCATGGTCTCGTGAGGAATAACCGCCGCCAATCCCTGGAAACCGCCTACATCTCGGGTGGCGATGTACATGGAGATGATCAGCAGCACGAACATGAGCGGCACGGAGATCCGCGACAGCACGTCCAGCCCTTTGTAGCCGATGATCGCGGTGATGCTGAAGCCCAGCCCAAACAGGACCATCAGTGGTGAGGTGAAGCCTTCGGCCAGACCGAGCATCTTTACCAATACAATGGCCACGGTTGCGGTGCCCCATGCGTACCAGCCCAGCTCGGCAAAACCGAGCAGCACATCGGAAAGCCGACTGCCCGCTTCGCCAAAACAAAAGCGCCCCATCAATACAGTATTCAAACCGCTGCGCGAGGCGATGAAGGCCAGCGCTGCGGCATAGATCGCCAACAGGCTGTTACCGATGGCGGCGATCCACAGCATGTCGACGAAGTTGAACGCCATGCCCAGCTTGCCGCCCGCAAACATGGTGCCGGTGAAGAAGGTGAAACTGAACAGCACCATGGAAATCGACAGCAGCCCCTTGCGTCCTTCACGCGGGGCTTCACTCAAGGGAAACTCGCTGGGTGAACTCATATCGTTTTTCTCCACATCGACAAGGTTGGGATTCGGATTCAACGGCAGGCTGGTGCAAGAGCAATAACCAGGCCGTTTCCGGACAACGTTGCGAAGTGAAAAAAAGCGGGCAGAGCCAATATCGAGCGATGTTCACTCTGCACACTTTAAACTGAGGATGCAGCATAAGACTGTGCAGAGTGATTCATTCTGAGGCACGAACGCACCGTTTTAGGCTGCGCTGCATAGCGGGATGCTTAGCGAGTAAGCCGCGTGAGAATCCGGTCCAGTGAGTTGGCGAATGCCTGTTTTTCGCGGTCGCCATAAGGCGGCTGACCACCACCCATCTGCCCTTGATCGCGCAGGTCGGTAAACAGGTTGCGCACGGCGAGCCGGTCGCCCATGTTTTGCGTGTCGAACTCTTTACCGCGAGGATCCAGCGCAGCAACGCCCTTCTTGACCAGCCGATCGGCCAGCGGCACATCGCTGCAAATCACCAATTCGCCGGGCACGGCATGTTCAACCAGATAATCGTCCGCAGCGTCAGGGCCGCTGGGCACCACGATCAGTTTAACCAGGGTGTACGTGGGCTTGATCTGACTCTGCCCGGCAACCAGCACCACCTCAAACTGACGTTTGAGCGCGAACTTGATGACCTGTTCTTTTGCTGCCTTGGGGCAAGCGTCGGCATCGATCCAGACGCGCATGGTGCACCTCGTTCAAAAATGGACACATCTCTGGAGGAGCAAGCTCACGCCCATTGAGCACCACTCAAATTACTTGAATTGGGACGCTATTTCTGTGGGAGATTCTATGGTTGTGATCAAGCCATAACCCACCCTTTGGGTTGATATTCGCTCTGATTTTTCATCAGGGCGAACGCCACCCGAGCGAGTTTGCGAGCGAGCATCACAAGTACCTGTGTGGTTGCTTTTCCGCGGCTGCGATGATGGTCGTAAAACTCTTTCCAGGCACTCGATCGGCTGGCCGACATTGCTGCGTTGTGCAGCAATCGGCGAATCTCCGAGCAGCCTCGTTTGGTTAGGAACCTACGGCCATTTTTTTGGCCAGAATCGGTCACTCTCAGATCCATGCCCAAAAAAGCAATGTAGGAGTCGCCGCTCTTGAAGTCGCCTCGGTTGTAAGCCATGACCAGAGCTGTCGCGGTCAGGAAGCCGATACCTTCAACCGCTTGGCAACGGGCCACTTGCTCCAGCAGGCCGGCTTCGCGCAAGGCATCTTTGAGCTTTGCCTTGACCAGCAGGTCCAGCCGTTCGATTGACTTGAGGAAGGCTGCAAATGACGCCTTCAAGCTGGTGTCATTTGCCCAGCTCTGGGTCAGGCTGGTTTTGGCTTGAATCAGTGAAGCCCTGCGTCGCAGAAGGCTTTGCAGCTTTCCGTAGACTGCTGGGGGCGGCGTCCAGGGGCGAAGATTTTCGCCTTCGTTTTTCAGAAATCGGGCAAGAAGACGGGCATCAGATGCGTCTGTTTTACTACGGCCACCGACACCTTTACGGTAATTACTGAGTTGAAAACCATCGATGATGTAGACGTCGAAACCAGACTCGTAAGCCAGCTCGACCAGATCGACGTGATAAACATTTGTCGCTTCAACAGCAATGGCGGTGGTCCTCGGTAACGTTTTAAGCCAGCGTTTTATGGCAGGCTTTTCGTTGGTTATCGAGGTGAGCAGATCCGGATCTGCCTGGTAGGTAGCGAGCTCAACTTTGGCGACATCCACGCCTACGATTGACTTCGAAACACGCATTGCCATGAGCATTTCTCCACGCTAAGGTTTGACGACTTGTTGGGGGTTCACCCAGAGGCGCAGGCTTGTTTCTATCGTCGCTTGAACGAAGCATTCTTTATCGGCGCTTTTGGTGGAAGGGGTGGGGCGAGGTCTCCCACGGTCTGTACTGTTGCAGCAGTCAGATGCGAACTGTTCGTCCCACCACCCCTTCAAGTCTAACCATACAAGCGAGGCTTGCCCGCGATAAGGCTGGACCCGGTTCACTTTGGATAGCGTCCGGCCTTATCGCGGGCAAGCCTCGCTCCCACAGGGTCCGCGTTTATTTCACGATGGCAGCAGAAGTCTAGATCACACTACCTGCGCCCTGCGCTTTTCCGCCAGCCAACTGCGGCCATACAGCACTGCAATCGCCAGCAAGGCTATCAGCTGTGCACTCAGCGAATAAGCATCGGCATGTATCCCCAGCCAGTCGAACTCGAAGAACGGCACAGGACGAGTCCCGAAAATACCGGCTTCCTGAAGGGCTTTTACACCATGCCCGGCAAACACCACCGACAACGCACACAGCAGTGCTGCGTTGATACTGAAGAACAGTGTCAACGGCAGTTTGGCCGAGCCGCGCAGGATGATCCACGCCAGGCCGATAAGTAATACCAACGCCGTGGCACCGCCCGCCAGAACCGCGTTGTGCCCAGCCGGGCCCGCCTGCAGCCACAGGGTTTCATAGAACAGAATCACTTCGAACAACTCGCGATAAACCGAGAAGAACGCCAGGATCGCAAAACCGAATCGTCCACCGCCGCCCACCAGGCTGCTCTTGATGTAATCCTGCCAGGCCGCCGCATGGCGACGGTCGTGCATCCAGACACCCAGCCACAAGACCATCACGCTGGCGAACAACGCCGTCGCGCCCTCAAGCAATTCGCGTTGAGCGCCGCTGACGTCAATCACGTAAGCCGCCAGCGCCCAGGTCCCGAGCCCCGCCAACAAAGCCAGCGCCCAGCCAATATTGACGCTGCGCACCGCTGACTCCTGCCCCGTGTTACGCAGGAACGCAAGGATCGCCGCCAACACCAGAATCGCCTCAAGGCCTTCGCGCAGCAGAATCAGCAGACCAGAAATGTAGCTCAGCGACGTGCTTAAGCCATCACTGCCCAACAGGCCCGCCGATTCCTTGAGTTTGGCTTTGGCGAAATCCAGTTTTTGCGCCGCCTGCTCCAGCGGCAAACCGTCCTGCAAAGACTGACGGTAAGCCATCAAAGCCTTTTCGGTGTCTTTGCGAACATTGGCGTCGACGTTATCCAGCGAACTTTCAACCAGCTCGAAGCCTTCCAGATAGGCCGCGACAGACAAGTCATAAGCCTGCTCGTGCGAGCCCGCACGATAAGCCGCCAGACTTTTGTCCAGCGTCTCGCTGGTGTAATCGAGCAACTGCGCAGGGCCGCGCTGAACCTGAGGAGGCTGGGCACGTTGAGCGCGGAAAGTGGCAGCCGCCTGTTCACCCTCGGCGGCGCTGACTTCAGCAGGTGTTTGCCGCGCGAGGTCCGCGAGGTTGTAGTTTTTGAAGGGTATCGCCACTGGCTGCGCGCTGAAACTCGCAATGTAAGTCGCAATATCCCAACGCTGGCGTTCATCCAGTTGATCGGCGAAGGCTGGCATATCAGTTCCGGCAATTCCCAGACCTACAGCGTTGTAAAGGTCATAAAGGCTTAGTCGATCCAGACGGGCCGAGTCGCGCAGATTAGAAGGCGGCGGCTCCAGACCGATACCAGCCGGGCCATCGCCCGCGCCAGCATCGCCATGGCAGACCGAGCAATGCTGAGCATAGAGCGGCGCACCTCGCGTCGGATCCGGGGTAATCACCGGCGCCTGACTCACTTCATACGCCACCGCCAACCGCGCACCCAATTGGCGAGCCTGGCGGGTGATCAGAGCGCCATCCTGCTTCTTGGCCACCGCCTCCGAAAGGCTGGACACGCCTTTCTCAAGTTCGGCGCGTTCGGCTCGCGCAGGCAGCGCTGCAACCAGCCCCTTCAAGACGCCCAGTGCTTCCACCTGCTTCTGGTATTCATCTTCTGCCACCTCCTTGCTTTCAGCCACGGTCGACGGGTAATCCGCGCCAATGTAATCAAGCAAATGCAGGGCTTGCGCCGCGCCATCAGTGGTGTCTGCCAACAGACTGGAACTGCACAACGCCAACAACGGCAGCATCAACCAGGCCAGGAAACGGGAACGCATGGACATCGGTGAATCTCAGCGAAATGATTAGGTATCGCATTGTTCACTTGGCTTCGTTCTGACTCAAGGCTCAGCAGGATGTTTGTTGCTAAATATTACGCAAATGCTCGACATCGCCTCAAATCACAGTCATTCAACCTCGACGTAATGAGAACGACTAGCATCTATAGCGAAAGGCTTACACAAAGAGGCGGCAATTCGCCCTATTGCACCTGCGGGTTCCTGAGTAACATTGGATCCAACAGCTGATGCGCAGGACGCGCACAGGATCAAGGATGATCGACCATGGCCCGGAGGGCTTACCGACAGGATGTTGGAATGGTCTTGAAGAAAACCCGCCTCGGCGGGTTTTTTGTTGCCGGTCAGAAAGTCGCCGTCATGCTGCGACCTCTCTATTTCGAGGGCCACGACCTGGAAACTGGACTACAACCATGCAACCGCAGGGGAACATTTGCGCCTGTGTGAGGTTCACACCTTTTCAGGCAACTATCGCCATCGAGGCCGACGGGCCAGATCCGAGAGGGTCCGCTCGGCTTAAAGTCATATCTGATAGGGATACCGTCGATGGAATACCTGTTGCCCCAGAGCTGGCTGGAAGCTGTGCCTCTACCTTGGCTAAAGACCCTGATCGCCGCCTGTGTTGCGGTTTTACTGGCGCTGCTGATCCGCTGGGTCGCCCTCAGTGTGCTGCGCCGTGTCGCAAACTCGTTTGTGTTGCCACAACAACTGATTTATCGCACTGCCAGCCCGACTTTGTGGCTGCTGCCATTGTTGGCCCTGCAAACGGTGTGGACCTCTGCACCTGACGATCTGGTGCTGATTGGCACCGTGCGTCACATCAACGGGCTGTTGGTCACCGCCGGCTTTACCTGGTTGGTGCTCAGATGCGTCAAAGCGGTGGGCGACACGGTAGCGATCCGTAATCCGCTGGATATCGAAGACAACCTTCATGCGCGGCGAATACAGACTCAGGTTCGCGTGCTGGTGCGCTGCCTGAATGCGCTGGTGTTGCTGTTCGGTACCGGCCTGATCCTCATGAGCTTTCCTCCCGTGGCCAAAATCGGCACCAGCTTGCTGGCATCCGCGGGTCTGGCCGGGCTGGCAGCAGGTTTTGCTGCCAAGCCGGTGCTGGGTAACTTGATTGCGGGTCTGCAAATTGCGATCTCCCAACCCATTCGCCTCGATGACGTGGTGATTGTGGAGGGCGAATGGGGCCGAGTGGAGGAGATCAGTGGCACTTACGTGGTCATCAAAATCTGGGACGAGCGGCGCATGGTCGTGCCGCTGCAATACTTTATCGAGAAACCGTTCCAGAACTGGACCCGTGCGACTTCCAGCCTGATCGGTTCGGTGTTTGTCTGGGTGGATTACTCACTGCCGGTAGAAGAGTTGCGTGCGGAAGTGCAGCGTATTTGTGAAGACATCCCGCACTTGTGGGACGGTCGCGTCTGCGTTCTCCAAGTCGCTGACACCAACGCCAAAGCCATGCAACTGCGAGTGCTGCTGAGTTCGGCGGACTCGTCACGCAGTTGGGATGCCCGTTGCCACATGCGCGAACGCCTGATTGCGTTCATCGCCAAGCAATATCCACAAAGCCTGCCGCAACTGCGCACGGAAATTTCGTCGCGCAATGTACGACCGGAGATCGACGCGCACGAAACGCCGGTCGACATTCCCCGCCAACCGCCGGTCTAGAGCCCGCGCTACGGACCTTGTCTGCCAGCAGGTGAGGTTCGTCGGGTAAACCAGCATAACCCCCGAAGCAAGCTATCGTTTCCTTGGGAACGTTAAGGCAAAACGCCATGTCTGTGTCTGTCTGGAAACGGCCGTCAGCCCCATGACGTCACCATGCGCGTCGATACAAAAAAACAATGCAGTGTAACCCTACGCTGAATCGATACAGCGCCGATGTCCCGAGACCAGTTTCGTCCTTTAAATCTTGAGTTTTCTGCCATGAGCCTTTTTGCCAGACTCCGGGGCACACCTGCCAGATCCGGCGGTGTTCTGAACCTGATCACTTCGGCCAGAAGCCTGAGTGAGCAACTTGCCTCCGTGAGTTTCGAGCCTGTTTACCTAACGGGATTCGTTTCGCCGCATATCGATATCGATCAAATTGCCCGTAGCATCAGCGCGCGCTTTCCCAACACGGCCATCAGCTTGTGCACCACCTCTGGCGAGTTGTCTTCAAAGAATGACGCGCTCTATTGCGCAACCGGAGATCAGTGGGATCGCGTAGTGCTGGCCCTGTTTGACTCGAGCGTTATTCAGTCAGCTGAGATAGTGCACATCCCCCTGCACAGCGAAGACATCCGCACGCCTGGCAAGCGCATGTCCATGCGCGAACGTATTGCGCGGCTGACGGACTCGATCAAGCGCACGACGATCAATACGCCTATCGACCATCGCGACACGCTCGCATACGTCACCTTTGACGGGTTATCGGCTTCTGAATCGTTCTTCATGGAAGCGTTGTATGAGTCAGGCCGCTTTCCGTGCCTGTTCGTCGGGGGCTCCGCAGGCGGCAAAGGCGACTTCAAAACCACAGCCATTCATGATGGCAAACGCAGTTATGTGAATCACGCCCAGGTGGTGTTTCTCAAAAGCGCCAAAAACGTGCGTTTTGGAGTATTCAAAAGCCAGAACTTTGAGCCAACTCCATTCAGCATGAGCGTACTGACAGCCTCTCTGGAAGAGCGTTACATCAGCCAGGTGGTGACCTCCAGCGGCCAGATCACCAGCATGGTGTCGGCACTGTGCGAAATCCTCAAGTGCGAACCGGGCCAACTGGAAGCGCAGCTTGCCCAATACTCATTCGCCATACGTGTAGGGGAAGAGTTGTTCGTTCGTTCCATCGCGCAAATCGACTACGCAAACGAGCGGGTGCATCTGTTCTGCGACGTTGCGCCAGGCGAAGAGTTGGTCATGGTTCGGCGTACCTCCATGGTGGATGCTACGCGCAAGGATTTTGCGCGCTTCCTGCAGGGCAAGTCAGGCAAGCCATTGGTTGGCCTGCTAAGCGACTGCATCCTGCGACGCCTGAACAACGGCAACGAATTGAGCCGCATGACTGGTGTGTTTGGCGATACTCCCGTGGTGGGTTTCTCAACCTTTGGGGAAATCCTCGGCTTGAATCTCAACCAGACACTGACCGCCGTGTTCTTCTTTCGGGTCGCGGACAATCAGGTCTTTCGCGACGATTACATTGATAACTTCATTGCCTACTACGGTGAGTTCAAGGCGTTTTTCCTGCGTCGACAGATCAAGAAGCTCGCGGGCTTGAGTCAGGTGGTCGTCAAGCAGATCGACCAGTTCAAGGTCCGCAACTTCAAAAGTGCAATTGATGCCAATGGCCTGGATGAACATATACAGCCAGTGTTCAATGGCTTGAGCGACCTGGGTGATGTGCTGGTCAAGGCGCATCACGACCAAGAGGAAATCTCAACCCAGCTGCGGCACTATTCCGGCGAGTTGCACGTATCAATGGACGAACTGGGCCAGACCATTTCCACTCAGGAAAAGGCCATGGACAGAGCCAGTCACACCGTCAAAAACCTTACGAGTCAAGCTGACGAAGTGGTACTCAGCTCCCGTGAGCTGGCCAAATCGAGCCTGAAAATTCAGTCCATTGTGCAGATGATTCAGCAAATCGCAGGGCAAACCAATCTGCTAGCACTCAACGCAGCAATCGAGGCCGCGCGAGCAGGGGAAATGGGAAGAGGCTTTGCTGTAGTTGCCGACGAAGTTCGTCAACTGGCTCAAAAGACATCGCAGAATGCCAGCGAGATAGGCACCGACATTGATCGCCTCGCCGACGAGATCCGCAAGTTAGCGCAGCACATCGAACAGCAGTCTTCAGAAGTGGGAACGTTGAACGACTTACTGGCTGAGCTGGAGGGCTCGAGCGAGATGACTGCAGGAACATCACAGCGTACCCGCAAGCTGGCGGACACATTGGTGGGACTGACGCAGTAGCGGTACTGAAGCGGAGACTGCAGGAACCGTCTCGGTGAGCCTTACACCGAGCGGTATCGCAGCGAACATAGAGCCATGAAGGAGTGAGCTTGCTCGCGATGACGGTCAACCTGTTGAGAACTACCCTCTGGCCTGACTCTATCGCGAGCAACGCCTACAAAATGCTTACTCTGTAGGAGGCTGTGCCATCTCCATCCCCATTACCTTGCTCATGATAAGAGCCATAAATTGAGCCGGGGGCATCTTCTGGCCGTTGAAATCAACGATGTTATTGGCGTACTGCATGTTTGAGACGATGTTATCGCCATCGACCTTGGCCATTTGCATCATGACTGCCATGGCACCCACCATATCGCCAGCGGCTTTGGCCTGTTCAGCAATTGCAGCTGGATCGGTTTGCCCGGCGAGATTTGCTTGCAGGGCCGCCAGGTCGCCGATCATTGGTTTGGACAGAACCAGTCGCGCTTCCATCTGAGCAATGGCGTTACGGTAACGCTCAGGCGATGGCTGTTCGGTCCCGGTGTCGGTCAAATCCACAGCAACACGCAGGTGACTTTCACCATTGGCCGTTTTGAGGGCAAGTTTTTCAAGCTCGACATGTGGCTTGGCGGCTAGCAGTTTGATGATTTGCGCATCCATCAACTGCTGATCCGCTGGGCTGAGTTGCGGTACAAACAGTTCACCGGCAGCGTAAGCAGCCTGTTGTTGCGGCATGATTTTTGTTTGATACAGGTCGTACATCGCTTTTGACGCGGCAACATCAAAGTTGCTGAATTTAAACGCCGACTGCAAAGCGCCCACGTCCTTGCCGTCGTAGCTGATCATGCCGAGGTTGTAGCTCGCCTGACCAGCAAGAGTACCGCCCTCTTCCTGAATCAGACTGGTACCGGTCAAGTCCTTGACCGCAACGGGTGCAAGCCCCGCAATCTGCCCCACGAGGTTATCGACTTTCAAAGTGTTATGGCCCAGATAGAAGCCGGATTTGCCCTTGGTGCCGCCCATGTCCAGGGTTAATCCTTTGGCACCCAGCGCGACATCACCTTCTGGCGAGGTGACGTTCAGCTGAAAGTTATCCATCTTGCCAAGCACTTTGATTTTTTCGGCATCAGCGCTGGCTTCAGTATCCAGTCGAAGACCCGAGAAGGTGAACGTACCGTCCGTGTCCTTCAGTTCCAGCGGCGTCAACAGCAGCGCGCCACTGGTAGAGCGGTCATAGCCGATGCTGGCGTGGCCGGTAACCGGGCTCACGCCCTTGCTCATGGCAAACCACTTGGCAGCACTGGGGCTTTGTTCCATTTCAAAATTGCTCTGCGCCATGACAGGCAGCAGCTTGAAGCTCTTCAAACGAGAAAAAGGCAGCGGACCGTGTTCGATGTTGTCGACGAACAGGAACTCGGCGTTTTTATCCTCAGTGGTGAGGTTCTCGTCGTGAATGCGTACACGGTAGTGTGCGGTGCTGCTGAACAGGTGCCGATCAATCGACAGCATTTCCAGCGTGATAGCGCTGCCGGAACCTTTGAGGGATTTCACCAGTTCCTGGTTGCCCTGCTCAATCGAATCACGCAGTACACCTTCGATTCGGGTACCCGTGTACCAAGCTCCGGCGGTGGCCAGCGCTCCCACGACAACGATAACGCCAGCTGCGATGCCTACTGATTTATTCATGTTTTGACTCGAAGAGATCCGTTTCTGGTAATTGGAAAAATTCTTCCCTGAACCCTCTGCCGGTTTTTCGGCAGCCTGATTCCAGGCCAACCAAAGCAGCACAACGCAAGGGCGAAAAGTGGCGAGAGATTATCATCGCGCCCTTCCAGTGGCCCAGCGTTGTCGCTCTTTTGTGTGTATGAATGATCCTTTTCTACCGCTGTTGGGCAGCGATTCGGCCGTTTGGTTGCAAACTGCCTTCATTCAGTTATGGGGTAGCAATCGTCTTGCTCCAGACGTTAGGCTGGAGCCCGGTTTGAAATAACAGGATCCGAGACGATGACTGAACAGCAAAGTGAGCGAGGCCCGATCAAGGCCGTGATTTTCGACATGGACGGCTTGTTGCTGGACACCGAAGGGGTCTACACCGAAGTCACCCATCTGATCGCCAGCCGGTATGGCCGCACATTTGACTGGGCCGTCAAGCAGCATACGATTGGCCGCGGCGCGCAGGATTTCGCGCGTTACGTGATTGAGGCGCTGGAGCTGCCGCTTTCCGTTGATGAGTTCCTTGAAATTCGCGCGCCGATGCTGGATGAGCGCTTCCCGAAAGCACCCGCGATGCACGGGGCTGAAGCCTTGGTGCGGCATCTGGCGGAAAACAATATTCCCATCGCCGTGGGCACCAGCTCATCAGTCCACTACTTCAAAGCTAAAATCCAGATGCACCGCGCATGGTTCGAATTGTTCGAGACGGTGGTGACGGCGGATGATCCGGAAGTGGGCGCAGCCAAACCCGCGCCGGATATTTTCCTGGTCGCCGCTCGCCGCCTGGGCATCGCACCTGCTGATTGCCTGGTCTTCGAAGACTCGCCTTTCGGCGTGACCGCTGCCAAAGCGGCCGGGATGTACGCGGTTGCGGTGCCCGATTCGCACATGCCGTTGGAGCAATATGAGCATGCGGACCTGATCCTGAAGTCGCTGGCTGACTTCCCCTTGCAGAACTGGGGACTGCCGGGGATGAAAGGTTAGGGCTTACGTTACCAGCTAGTGTCGCTGAACCTGCCCGCTAAGGACGATGGGGCTGCACGCGGGTCATTTAGATCGCGTCGTACAAGCATGCGGATAAATGAATCTAAGGATGGCCACGCTACGCTTTCCCGGCTAAGCCGTTCCCACGAGCATGATAGTCGCCGCCACTGACGCCAGCCCGGTTTGGCTATAAGCTTGCCGGGCATTATTCCTTCAGGACCTACACACCGCGTGGCCACGTATTCCCTTGTCATCCGTCGCCTGCTGATCTGCTCGCTGACCATCGTTGTCAGCCGTGCGATCACCAGCCCCTTGCTGACGCTGTTTCTGAGTAATCGATTAGGCCTGAATCAGCAAGATGTCGGTCTGCTGATGGGGATTGCAGTGTTTCTCGCCACGCTGCTCGGGCTCTATGGCGGGTACATCATCGACCGTCTGGACAAACGCAGGCTGCTGATCGTGGCGATGCTTTCAAGCGCTATCGGTTTCACCTTGCTGACCTTTGCCCATAACGTTTACCTGACCACGCTGACATTGGTGATCACCGAAGCCGCGTCGGCGTTATTTCTCATCGGTTCGAAAGCAATCATCAGCGAGAATCTGCCCATCGGCCTGCGCGCCAAGGTGTTCTCACTGCGCTACACGTTGACCAACATTGGCTATGCGACCGGGCCGATGCTGGGAGTGCTCATCGCTGGATACTTACCGCTTGCGCCGTTTCTGATTGCCGGAGCGATTGCCTTGGGCAGCGTGTTTCTGATGGTCGGAATTGCTCCAGTAAAACCTGCCGACACTGTTAAACCCCAAAGCTTCATCAACACGCTCCGTATCCTGAAAAACGACCGCACTCTGATTCTGTTCACCTGCGGCAGCCTGCTCAGCACCATCGTTCACGGACGCTTCACGCTGTACCTGTCACAGTTTCTGCTGGTGACTCATGCGCAGAAAGATGCGTTGCACATTCTGTCTGCCGTGCTGGCCTGTAACGCGGTTACCGTAATCCTGCTGCAGTATCAGATTGGCCGGTGGCTCAAGCGTGAGAAGCTCGCCGGGTGGATTTGTGTCGGTATCGGACTGTTCGTGTTTGGCCTGATCGGTTTCAGTTTCTCGAACAACATGCTGACATGGTGCATCGCGATGTTTATTTTCACGCTAGGGGAAATGATCATATATCCCGCCGAATATTTATTCGTCGATACAATAGCGCCCGAGGCTTTGCGTGGCAGTTATTACGGCGCGCAGAACCTGGCTGCCTTCGGCGGTGCACTGAGCCCGGTAATTTGCGGCTATCTGCTGATCAACACACCGCCCGCGACGATGTTTTATGTCTTGGCCGGACTGACGATGGCTGGCGGCACGCTATGCTTTATGAGCGCACGCAGAAGAACGGCAGTCATCACCACGGATCGCTGACTTACATGCTGACGGTTTGACAACCTATAGAGCAGGACCTAGGGTCATTTGGATCCAATAACAGCACTCATGAAGATAAGTCTCGATGCCCAACACCGCTAGAGAAAGCCTATTGCGCGCGATCATAGGCGATGAACACCCGCCTGCGCATTTAGCCAGGGCAGTGATCGAGGAAAAACTGCGAAGCGCCATTCTGGATGGTCGTTTACCGGCCGGAACCGCACTGCGTCAGCAAGAGCTCGCCACGCTGTTTGGTGTGAGTCGAATGCCTGTGCGCGAAGCACTACGCCAACTCGAAGCCCAGTCATTGCTAACCGTCGAGCTGCACAAGGGAGGCGTTGTGGCCCCTTTGATTGGCGAAGATGCGGTTGATGCTTACGCGCTGCGAATCCTGCTTGAGTCCGAAGCGATTCGCCTGTCGGTCCCGCTACTCGACGCCGAAGACCTGGCCTTGGCCCAGCGTTGTATTGAGGCGCTTGAAGTCGAAACCGACTACGCCGAGATCGGCAGGCTTAACCGTATGTTCCATATGGCACTCTACGCAAAGGTTTCCAACAAGCGGTTGATGGCAGCGGTCGAGCAAGGATTGAACGAGGAAGAGCGCTTTCTGCGCTTCAATCTGGAAGCCATGGGCCTAGGCAAGCTGGCTCAGGACGACCACTGGGAATTACTCAACCTTGCCAGGGACGGAAATGTAGATGAAACCGTGCAAGCCCTGCAGCTGCACCTCAACCGAGGCGTGAAAGCCGTCACTCAATATTTACGTAACCAGGCAAACGCTCAGCCATTGCCAGCACGTAAAGCAAAAACCCGCATCAGCTAGCGACACTCGCCCTCCCTTATCCCGATTGCTGACGACGTCATGAATAACGTACGTAAGCTATTCAGCTGATTAGTCTGCTTTTAAAAGACCTTAAAAACAAAACCCCCGATCGCGTTAGCGATCGGGGGTTTCGGAATTTAATCTTGACGATGACCTACTCTCACATGGGGAAACCCCACACTACCATCGGCGATACATCGTTTCACTACTGAGTTCGGGATGGGATCAGGTGGTTCCAATGCTCTATGGTCGTCAAGAAATTCTGTAGCTGGTTCGTCACTGAAGTAACGCACCGGCGAAATTCTATGGCTTCTACTAAAACAAAACCCCTGAACGCGTAAGCGATCAGGGGTTCTGGAATTTAATCTTGACGATGACCTACTCTCACATGGGGAAACCCCACACTACCATCGGCGATACATCGTTTCACTACTGAGTTCGGGATGGGATCAGGTGGTTCCAATGCTCTATGGTCGTCAAGAAATTCGGTTGCCGGTGCGTTGGCCCTTGCGGGTTACGTGCCAGCGAATGGGTATGTGATAGCTCAGGTTCAGTGTGCGAACAAACTTTCGGTTCGTGTCGTCTTCACAGTCACCGCAATCTGGCCCTGCCTTCATTGATCAAGGCATGTCGCAAATTGCTTGGGTGTTATATGGTCAAGCCTCACGGGCAATTAGTATGGGTTAGCTCAACGCCTCACAGCGCTTACACACCCCACCTATCAACGTCGTAGTCTTCGACGGCCCTTCAGGGAACTCAAGGTTCCAGTGAGATCTCATCTTGAGGCAAGTTTCCCGCTTAGATGCTTTCAGCGGTTATCTTTTCCGAACATAGCTACCCGGCAATGCCACTGGCGTGACAACCGGAACACCAGAGGTTCGTCCACTCCGGTCCTCTCGTACTAGGAGCAGCCCCTCTCAAATCTCAAACGTCCACGGCAGATAGGGACCGAACTGTCTCACGACGTTCTAAACCCAGCTCGCGTACCACTTTAAATGGCGAACAGCCATACCCTTGGGACCGGCTTCAGCCCCAGGATGTGATGAGCCGACATCGAGGTGCCAAACACCGCCGTCGATATGAACTCTTGGGCGGTATCAGCCTGTTATCCCCGGAGTACCTTTTATCCGTTGAGCGATGGCCCTTCCATACAGAACCACCGGATCACTAAGACCTACTTTCGTACCTGCTCGACGTGTCTGTCTCGCAGTCAAGCGCGCTTTTGCCTTTATACTCTACGACCGATTTCCGACCGGTCTGAGCGCACCTTCGTACTCCTCCGTTACTCTTTAGGAGGAGACCGCCCCAGTCAAACTACCCACCATACACTGTCCTCGATCCGGATAACGGACCTGAGTTAGAACCTCAAAGTTGCCAGGGTGGTATTTCAAGGTTGGCTCCACGCAGACTGGCGTCCACGCTTCAAAGCCTCCCACCTATCCTACACAAGCAAATTCAAAGTCCAGTGCAAAGCTATAGTAAAGGTTCACGGGGTCTTTCCGTCTAGCCGCGGATACACTGCATCTTCACAGCGATTTCAATTTCACTGAGTCTCGGGTGGAGACAGCGCCGCCATCGTTACGCCATTCGTGCAGGTCGGAACTTACCCGACAAGGAATTTCGCTACCTTAGGACCGTTATAGTTACGGCCGCCGTTTACCGGGGCTTCGATCAAGAGCTTCGCGTTAGCTAACCCCATCAATTAACCTTCCGGCACCGGGCAGGCGTCACACCCTATACGTCCACTTTCGTGTTTGCAGAGTGCTGTGTTTTTAATAAACAGTCGCAGCGGCCTGGTATCTTCGACCGGCAGGGGCTTACGCAGTAAATGCTTCACCTCCACCGGCGCACCTTCTCCCGAAGTTACGGTGCCATTTTGCCTAGTTCCTTCACCCGAGTTCTCTCAAGCGCCTTGGTATTCTCTACCCAACCACCTGTGTCGGTTTGGGGTACGGTTCCTGGTTACCTGAAGCTTAGAAGCTTTTCTTGGAAGCATGGCATCAACCACTTCGTGTTCTAAAAGAACACTCGTCATCAGCTCTCGGCCTTAAGATCCCGGATTTACCTAAGATCTCAGCCTACCACCTTAAACTTGGACAACCAACGCCAAGCTGGCCTAGCCTTCTCCGTCCCTCCATCGCAATAACCAGAAGTACAGGAATATTAACCTGTTTTCCATCGACTACGCTTTTCAGCCTCGCCTTAGGGACCGACTAACCCTGCGTCGATTAACGTTGCGCAGGAAACCTTGGTCTTTCGGCGTGGGTGTTTTTCACACCCATTGTCGTTACTCATGTCAGCATTCGCACTTCTGATACCTCCAGCAAGCTTCTCAACTCACCTTCACAGGCTTACAGAACGCTCCTCTACC
>NZ_CP081201.1:6350000-6550644 GCF_025643095.1 Pseudomonas phytophila
GGTGGTCGCCTTCGCCACTGGTGTTCCTTCCTATATCTACGCATTTCACCGCTACACAGGAAATTCCACCACCCTCTACCATACTCTAGCTTGCCAGTTTTGGATGCAGTTCCCAGGTTGAGCCCGGGGATTTCACATTCAACTTAACAAACCACCTACGCGCGCTTTACGCCCAGTAATTCCGATTAACGCTTGCACCCTCTGTATTACCGCGGCTGCTGGCACAGAGTTAGCCGGTGCTTATTCTGTCGGTAACGTCAAAACACTTACGTATTAGGTAAATGCCCTTCCTCCCAACTTAAAGTGCTTTACAATCCGAAGACCTTCTTCACACACGCGGCATGGCTGGATCAGGCTTTCGCCCATTGTCCAATATTCCCCACTGCTGCCTCCCGTAGGAGTCTGGACCGTGTCTCAGTTCCAGTGTGACTGATCATCCTCTCAGACCAGTTACGGATCGTCGCCTTGGTGAGCCATTACCTCACCAACTAGCTAATCCGACCTAGGCTCATCTGATAGCGCAAGGCCCGAAGGTCCCCTGCTTTCTCCCGTAGGACGTATGCGGTATTAGCGTCCGTTTCCGAGCGTTATCCCCCACTACCAGGCAGATTCCTAGGCATTACTCACCCGTCCGCCGCTCGCCACCAGGTACAAGTACCCGTGCTGCCGCTCGACTTGCATGTGTTAGGCCTGCCGCCAGCGTTCAATCTGAGCCATGATCAAACTCTTCAGTTCAAACATCTTTGGGTTTTGAGAAAACCCTAAACTTGGCTCAGCAATCGTTGGTTATTTCTTTGATTTCTCGCGGAGTAACTTACGATGCTGATAATCTGTTGACTTCAGTCTGACAGCGCAAGCACCCACACGAATTGCTTGATTCAATTGTTAAAGAGCGGTTGGTTAAGATCTTTCGTCTCAACCGAGGCGCGCATTCTACAGCAGCCTCTGTATCTGTCAAGCGGTTATTTTAAGAAGTTTTCAAAGTTTCCTTATCAACTTCAACCACTTGCGCTTCGATCAACATCACATTGCTCGTTAGCGGGAGGCGAATTCTACAGCGTTACAACCTGCTGTCAACTGCCTTTTTCACCGCTTTCGATCAACTTCATCGAAGCCTCTTCTATGCCAACCGAATCGTCCAACTCATTGATTAACAAGGAGTTTTTCGTTCTGTCTGCGCCAGAAGAGGTGCGAATTATAGAGAGATTAGAGAGGCCGTCAACCCCTAATTTTCACCTTTTAATGAAAAACCTTAAAACACCTCTCTCTTCTATATAGAGAGCCTATATATAGAAGCACTAAAGCACGCCACCCTGCCTCAGCCTGGCCACCTCCGCCGTGGGCAACCCCAGCACCCGCTCAAGTACCTCGCCAGTATGCTCACCCAACAAAGGAGGCGCATGCCGATACTCAACCGGGGTCGCAGACAAGCGTATGGGACTGGCCACCTGCGGCACACTCCCGGCTAACGCATGAGGCAGACTCGTTACCAGCCCTCGCGCCCGCACATGCGGATCATCGAACACCTGAGCCAAATCATTGATAGGCCCGCAAGGCACACCCGCCGCTTCAAGCTCGCTCACCCACTGCGCAGTGGTCTTGAACACAGTCGCCTGACGAATCAGAGGGATCAGCTCTGCCCTGTTAGCGACCCGCAGCTTATTAGTCAGGAATCTTGGATCGTCAGCCCACTGCGCCTGTCCGGCCACTTCGGCAAATTTCCTGAACTGGCCGTCATTACCCACCGTAAGGATGAAGTCGCCATCAGCCGTGGGAAAGTCCTGATAAGGAACGATGTTCGGATGCGCATTCCCCAACCGGGTAGGAGCAATGCCGGTAGTCAGGTAGTTCAACGCCTGATTCGCAAGACAGGCCACCTGCACATCCAGCAACGCCATATCGATATGCTGACCAAGCCCGCTCTGATCACGGTGCGCCAAAGCGGCCAGGATCGCCGTGCTGGAATAAACCCCGGTCATAACGTCCGTCAGTGCGACACCCACCTTTACAGGACCCGCCCCCTCCTGATCATCCGCACGCCCGGTCAGGCTCATCAATCCGCCCAACCCCTGAATCATGAAGTCATACCCGGCGCGCTTGGCATAAGGACCGGTTTGCCCAAATCCGGTTATCGAGCAATAGATCAAACCGGGATTGATTGCGCTCAACGAGGCGTAGTCCAGACCATAGGCAGCCAGACCTCCGACCTTGAAGTTCTCAATCACGATGTCGGACTTTGCTGCCAGCTCCCTGACCAGCTTCTGCCCTTCGGGCATAGTCAAGTCGATGGTGACTGACTGCTTGTTGCGATTAGCCGACAGGTAATAAGCAGCCTCACTGGTGCTCTCGCCCTGAGCATCCTTCAGAAAGGGAGGCCCCCATGCGCGAGTGTCATCACCACTGCCCGGCCGCTCGACCTTGATGACCTCAGCACCCAGGTCGGCCAGGATCTGCCCCGCCCAAGGCCCGGCCAACACCCGAGACAAATCCAGAACACGGATATGCGATAGCGCCCCCATTGCCAGCCTCCTTAATAGAAGGCCTGAATGCCGGTCTGCGCACGGCCGAGAATCAGCGCATGCACGTCATGAGTCCCTTCATAGGTGTTCACCACCTCAAGGTTAACCAGATGCCGGGCAATGCCGAACTCGTCAGAGATACCGTTACCGCCTAGCATGTCGCGAGCCATACGGGCGATGTCCAGGGACTTGCCGCAGGAGTTACGCTTCATGATCGAAGTGATTTCAACTGCTGCCGTTCCTTCATCCTTCATTCGCCCCAGGCGCAGACAACCTTGCAGCGCCAGGGTGATCTCGGTCTGCATGTCGGCCAGCTTTTTCTGGATCAACTGATTGGCCGCCAATGGACGCCCGAACTGCTGCCGATCCAGGGTGTATTGCCGAGCGGTATGCCAGCAGAATTCAGCGGCCCCCAGAGCGCCCCATGAGATGCCATAACGGGCTGAATTAAGGCAAGTGAAAGGCCCTTTAAGGCCGCGCACATCCGGGAAGATATTCTCCTCAGGAACAAAGACGTTATCCATGACGATCTCGCCCGTGATGGAGGCGCGCAAACCGACCTTGCCATGAATTGCCGGAGCGCTCAGCCCGGCCCAACCCTTCTCAAGCACAAAGCCGCGAATGTCTCCTTCGTCGTCCTTGCCCCAGACCACGAACACATCAGCGATCGGACTGTTAGTAATCCACATCTTGCTGCCTGAAAGCCGGTAGCCTCCGTCGACCTTCCTTGCCCGGGTAATCATCGCACCAGGGTCAGACCCGTGATTAGGCTCAGTCAGACCAAAACAGCCAATCCATTCGCCGGACGCGAGCTTGGGCAGATACTTCTGCTTTTGCGCTTCGGTACCAAACTCGTTGATGGGCACCATCACCAGAGAAGACTGCACACTCATCATGGAACGGTAGCCAGAGTCGATCCGCTCTACTTCCCGTGCGATCAACCCGTAGCAAACATAATTAAGGCCGCTGCCACCGTACTCTTCCGGAATAGTCGCCCCGAGCAGACCAACGTCACCCATTTCACGAAAGATCGCAGGATCGGTCTGCTCATGACGGAAGGCTTCAAGCACTCTGGGTGCCAGCTTGTCCTGAGCGAATTGCGCCGCGCTTTCGCGCACCATGCGCTCTTCTTCGGTGAGCTGCTGATCCAGCAACAGGGGATCAATCCAGTTGAAGCTTGCCTTGCCAGCCATGAGCCATCCTCAATCGTTGAAATAGTTATGGACTGATCCTAGACCGGGCGCAGCAACCTCACAAACGATGAATCCGCACGCTATTGTGCTAATTTCTCACTCCGAAACTCATAACAAGAACGATACTGGCTGTGATTAGTGAGGTCTTCGTACATGCGCCGCAAAATCCCCAGCACCGCCGCACTGGTCAGCTTCGAGGCAGCAGCTCGCCATGAAAGCTTCACCAAGGCCGCTGAAGAACTTTCCCTCACTCAGAGCGCCATCTGCCGACAGATCGGTAGCCTGGAATCCTTCCTCGGTATAGAACTGTTCAGGCGCTCTCGGCGAGGAGTGAAGTTGACCGAAGCGGGCTTGTCCTACAGCAGACGTGTCGCGACGCAACTGGATGCGGTGGAGCGCGACACCTTGTCAGTTATGGGCAATCAGGGCGCCAACGCGATAGAACTGGCAGTCGTCCCAACCTTTGGCACCCAATGGCTATTGCCCCGCCTCAAAGATTTTCAGCAGAGTCAGCCTGACGTCACAGTAAACCTCACCAATCGCACTCGCCCGTTTCTGTTTGCCGATACCGACTTCGACGCTGCTATCTACTTTGGCGATGCGGAATGGCCAGGCACCGAGTCGCACCGACTGATGGGCGAAAATCCCCTACCGGTCTGCAGCCCGGCACTGTTAGGAAAAGGAAGCCAGCTTGACCCGGCAGAAATCGCGACATTACCGCTGCTGCAGCAAACCACTCGCCCCTACGCTTGGCGACAATGGTTCAGCGGGCTAGAGATGAACGTCGCACGGGACATGACGGGCCCACGCTATGAGCTGTTTTCGATGCTCGCTCAAGCTGCCAGCCACGAAATGGGCATCGCCCTGATCCCGCCCTTCCTTATCCAGCGAGAATTGAAAGAACAGCGGCTGGTGATCGCCAACCCGCACGCACTTGCCAGCCCCAAGGCGTACTACCTGATGATTCCGGTGCGCAAAGTGGAATCGGCATCACTAGGCGCATTTCGCGACTGGCTCGTAGAGCAAGCCAGGACTTACGAGCACGAAAGCTTTAGAAAGATCTGATAGCTGTGTAGTCATACCCCCATAAAACCTACAGATATACGTTTTTGTCGCATAAACGCCTTCTTATCCCCGCACGAAAAATAAGGCCTCTAGGCCGCAATCTGCCTGATTCCCAGCCATATTCTCTCGTCACACCCATGATTCCAGAACTGAATTCAGGGTTTTCTGATATTTCGACTACTTTCCCTGTAAGGCCCAGCAATTAAGGGCTCAAAGCCGAATGATGCGACATTTGGTCACGGGATGACTTGTAGTTAATTTATCGTCTCGTTACAAAATGAATTGAAGGCACCAAACTTCGCCTGCAAAATGCCGCGCCCCGCCCGGAAATGGCGGGATCATGCTGATCGGCAGCCCCAGTCGTACTTGCTGAAGTGCGCTGGCCTAATTGAAGAAAACAAGAAGATCACGCAGGAGATTACACGTGCACATTGGCGTTCCTCTCGAGACCCAGTCGGGTGAAAAGCGGGTTGCTGCAACCCCTGAAACCATCAAGAAGCTGATCGCCCAAGGCCATCGGGTTACGGTGCAAAGTGGGGCGGGCATCACTGCCAGCGTCACGGACAGTGCTTATGAAGCAGCAGGCGCCACAATGGGTGCCGCAGCTGAAACCCTGGCTGCCGAGCTGCTGCTCAAGGTCTGCGCGCCGAACGACAGCGAACTGGCGCAGATCAAGCGCGGTACGATCGTTATCGGGATGCTCAACCCCTTCAACAGCGAAACCATCGGCAAAATGGCTGAGCAAGGCATCACCGCTTTTGCTCTGGAGGCTGCACCGCGCACTTCCCGCGCGCAAAGCCTCGATGTGCTGTCCTCCCAGGCCAACATTGCGGGCTACAAAGCCGTGCTGTTGGGCGCTCATCACTATCCGCGTTTCATGCCGATGCTGATGACTGCAGCGGGCACCGTCAAAGCTGCACGAGTACTGGTACTCGGCGCTGGCGTGGCTGGCTTGCAAGCTATCGCTACCGCAAAGCGTCTCGGGGCGGTTGTCGAGGCCTCCGATGTGCGTCCAGCGGTGAAGGAGCAAATCGAGTCTCTGGGTGCCAAGTTCATCGACGTGCCTTACGAAACCGATGAAGAGCGTGAATGTGCCGTCGGTGTGGGTGGTTACGCCCGCCCGATGCCCGCCAGCTGGATGCAGCGTCAGGCGATTGCAGTGCATGAACGCGCCAAACAGTCGGACATCGTCATCACCACCGCGTTGATCCCTGGCCGCAAAGCGCCGGTATTGCTCAGCGCAGAGACCGTCGCCGAAATGAAGCCTGGCTCGGTGGTAATCGACCTGGCGGCAGCCCAAGGCGGCAACTGCCCGCTGACCGTAGCCGATCAGGTTGTCGTCGAGCACGGCGTCACGCTGGTGGGTTACACCAACCTGCCCGCTCTGGTCGCCGCAGACGCCTCGGCGCTGTACGCCCGCAACCTGCTGGACTTCATGAAGCTGCTGTTCGACAAGGACGGTCAGCTGCACATCAACCTGGAAGACGACATTGTTGCCGCGTGCCTGATGTGCCGCGACGGCCAAGTCATCCGCAAGAACGGCTGAGGATAAAACAATGGAAGAGCTGATCTCCCCAGGTATCTACAACCTGATCATTTTCGTGCTGGCGATCTACGTCGGTTATCACGTGGTCTGGAACGTAACGCCAGCCCTGCACACGCCGTTGATGGCGGTGACCAACGCTATCTCGGCGATCGTCATCGTCGGCGCCATGCTCGCTGCCGCGCTAACCGTGACACCACTGGGCAAAACCATGGGCACCCTTGCGGTCGCTCTGGCAGCCGTCAACGTGTTCGGCGGCTTCCTTGTCACCCGGCGCATGCTGGAGATGTTCAAGAAAAAAGCGCCGAAAGCCAAAGATGAGGTAGCGAAGTAATGAGCATGAACCTCGTCACCTTGTTGTACCTCGTTTCGGCGGTCTGCTTTATTCAGGCTCTCAAAGGTTTGTCGCACCCAACAACGTCACGTCGCGGCAACCTGTTCGGCATGCTCGGCATGGGCCTGGCCGTCGTAACCACCATTGGCCTCGTTTACAAGCTGGCAGCCCTGTCCGACACCACGGCTGGCATCGGCTACATCGTGATTGGCCTGCTGGTCGGCGGCACTGCTGGCTCGATCATGGCCAAGCGCGTTGAAATGACCAAGATGCCTGAGCTGGTGGCTTTCATGCACAGCATGATTGGCCTCGCAGCAGTGTTCATCGCTATTGCTGCCGTTGTTGAGCCGCAGTCTCTGAATATCGTGAAGAATCTGGGCGATGCCATCCCTGCGGGTAACCGTCTGGAGCTGTTCCTGGGCGCGGCCATTGGCGCAATCACCTTCTCCGGCTCGGTGATCGCTTTCGGCAAACTCTCCGGCAAGTACAAGTTCCGCCTGTTCCAGGGCGCACCGGTACAGTTCGCCGGGCAGCACAAACTGAATCTGGTCTTGGGTCTGGCGACATTGGCGTTCGGCCTGTTCTTCATGTTCACCGGTAACCTCGCCGCATTCGCTATTATGCTGGCTCTGGCCTTCGTGATCGGTGTGCTGCTGATCATCCCGATTGGCGGCGCAGACATGCCTGTCGTTGTGTCGATGCTCAACAGCTATTCGGGCTGGGCAGCGGCCGGTATCGGATTCTCCCTGAACAACTCGATGTTGATCATTGCCGGCTCGCTGGTAGGTTCCTCCGGCGCGATCCTGTCGTACATCATGTGCAAAGCCATGAACCGCTCGTTCTTCAACGTGATTGGCGGCGGCTTCGGCGGCGCGACTGACGCTGCAGGCCCGGCAGGCGCCAAAGAGGCCCGCCCGGTGAAATCCGGCTCGGCCGACGACGCGACCTTCCTGCTGACCAACGCCGACACCGTGATCATCGTTCCGGGCTACGGTCTGGCGGTTGCCCGGGCGCAGCACGCGCTTAAAGAGCTGACCGAGAAACTGACTCACCACGGCGTCACCGTGAAGTACGCGATCCACCCGGTTGCCGGACGTATGCCAGGCCATATGAACGTCCTGCTCGCCGAGGCCGAAGTACCTTACGACCAAGTGTTCGAGATGGAAGACATCAACTCCGAGTTTGGTCAGGCGGACGTGGTGCTGGTGTTGGGAGCGAACGACGTGGTCAACCCGGCCGCCAAGAACGATCCCAAATCGCCGATTGCAGGCATGCCGATTCTGGAAGCCTTCAAGGCCAAGACCATCATCGTCAACAAGCGCTCGATGGCCAGCGGTTATGCCGGCCTGGACAACGAACTGTTCTATCTGGACAAAACCATGATGGTCTTCGGCGACGCCAAAAAGGTGATCGAGGACATGGTTAAGGCGGTCGACAACGCGTAGTCTCCAGGCGCGTTTAACCCGGGCCCCGGCGCAAAAACGCCGGGGCTTTTTACATTCTGCGTAACAGTGTTTTGCGTTGAAACCCGCTAATTAGAGCCTCCAATGCGACCTTGGTAGCGGGACGAACACAGTCCAACTCTCTAGACTTGGACTTCGCTTCCACCTCCGAGACAAGAATCCCATGTACCGTGATCGTATCCGCTTGCCTTCCCTGATGAACAAGGTCATGAGCGCGGCTGATGCTGCCGCCTTGATTCAGGACGGCATGACCATCGGCATGAGCGGCTTTACCCGCGCAGGTGAAGCCAAAGCCGTGCCCCACGCACTGGCCGAACGCGCAAAACTGTCGCCGCTCAAGATCAGCCTGATGACCGGCGCCAGCCTGGGCAACGACCTGGACAAGCAACTGACCGAAGCCGGCGTGCTGTCGCGTCGCTCGCCATTTCAAGTCGACAGCACGCTACGCAAGGCTATTAACGATGGCTCGGTGATGTTCATCGACAGCCACCTGTCCGACACCGTCGAGCAACTGCGTAACCGGCAGATCAAGGCCGTCGATCTGGCAGTCATCGAATGCGTAGCGATTACCGAAGAGGGGCACCTGGTACTCAGCACCTCAGTGGGCAACTCTGCCAGCTTTGCGATTCTGGCCAAGGAAGTTATCGTCGAGATCAACCTCGCCCAACCGTTGGAGCTGGAAGGCCTGCACGACGTCTATATTCCGAGCTATCGCCCTACCCGCCTGCCCATTCCAGTGCTGCAAGCTGACACGCGCATCGGCAACCCGGCGGTACAGATCGATCCGGCAAAAATCGTCGGCATCGTGATCAGCAACCAACCTGATTCGCCCTCAACAGTATTGCCGCCGGATTTGGACACCCAGGCCATCGCCAATCACCTGGTGGAGTTCTTCAAAAACGAAGTGCGCGAGGACCGGCTGACCAACAAGCTGATGCCGTTGCAGGCCGGGATTGGCACCATCGCCAATGCCGTCATGCATGGCCTGGTGGATTCGCCTTTCCATGACATGACCATGTATTCGGAGGTTCTGCAGGACTCGACATTCGAACTGTTCGACGCGGGCAAACTGAGCTTCGCCTCCGGCAGCTCCATGACCCTTTCCGCCAGCAAACACGCCGAAGTGTATGCCGACTTCGGGCGCTACAAATCGCGCCTGATGCTGCGCCCTCAGGAGATCTCCAACCACCCGGAAATCATCCGTCGCCTGGGCATCATCGGCATCAACACCGCCCTCGAGTTCGATCTGTACGGCAACGTCAACTCTACCCACGTCTGCGGCACTCGCATGATGAACGGCATCGGTGGCTCGGGGGATTTCGCCCGCAACGCGCACCTGGCGATCTTCGTGACCAAATCCATTGCCAAGGGCGGGGCGATTTCAAGCGTCGTGCCGATGGTCAGTCATGTGGACCATACCGAGCATGACGTGGACATCCTGGTGACCGAGCAAGGCCTGGCGGATCTTCGTGGCCTCGCCCCTCGGGAACGCGCCAGAGTGATCATCGACAACTGTGTGCATCCCGCTTACCGAGACGCCCTCAACGCCTACTTCGCCGCCGCTTGCCTTAAAGGCGGACACACCCCGCACGTACTGCGCGAAGCACTAAGTTGGCACGCTCGCCTGGACGAAACGGGCAGCATGCTGCCCATCTAGGCAAACAGTTGCGAGGCAGCAATACAGTTTTCTGCCTCGCAACAACATGCAAAAAGACAATACTGAAAAAACTGTACTGCTGTACCGGTCTTTTGAAGGGGGTAAAACAGGGTTTTCACCAAATCAGCGCACAAAATGCACTGAAAACGTGCAGACCGATACAGTTGCCCCAAATAGGAACAAAACAGTGCCTTTAAACAGTTAACTGAACTCGCACAATACAGTTGAACTGTGTCTAGAGAGACTGGCCAACTCGGAGGAAGATGGGCACCAGTTAAATCACTCTCTAGCCCGCCACAAGCGGAAGGATGCACACCATGGAACGTACACTCAGTTCCGACCTTTTCCACGAAAACACCGCTACAACCGCAAAAGCTGCATGGCCTCTTCGCGCTTTCGCTAACCTGATGCTTTGGCAACGTCGCCTGTCCAGCCGCCACCAATTGGCCCGCCTGGATGCACGTCTGCTGGCTGACGCAGGTATCAGCGAATCGCAACGTTACGAAGAGCTGAGCAAGCCGTTCTGGCGCTAAGTGGCGCACGCTGGTCCTGACCTCCCAAGGTCACTCACCAGCAACCCGAATTGCTTCATACAAGACCCGTCGCAGGTAACTGCCGACGGGTTTTGTCATTTCTGGAGTATCAAAAACTCTGACCATATTCCTTTGCCCCCCGTCCCGCAGCAAACACTGGACTGTAGGAGTGAGCTTGCACGCGATTGTCTAGTGGTCGACGAATGCATCGCTTGGACTGACGCTATCGCGAGCAAGGTGGAGCGCCACCCCGGTAACTCCTACAGGAAGAATTCCAAATCAGGCGGCCGCATTCTGGTGATGAGAACTGCGATCCAATTCGAGACATTGGATTGAGGTGAGCGCTTACGGACAGGGATCAAAGCTCTAGCGCCAGAGCGATACAGTTTCACAATTCCTAAAATCATCAAGTACAGTTTGTTATAAATCCCCTGATCTTCACTCCGCCACTTACCCAACTAACTCCATGCGCGTCAGTGCTAAAAAGCCAGAACCACCACGCATGGATACGCGCATGACCCATTCTCCACCCAGCCAGCCTTCAAGCTTTGGCGCCTTCTGCATCGCAAGCCTGCTGCTTTCGGTCTCCTATGGCTCAACCTTCCTCCTGACGCTGCTGATCAAATCCTTCGGCGGGGATGAGCGCTATGCAGGCCAGGTAATTTCCGTCGCGATGATCAGCACGATTGCAGCTGTGCTGGGCTCTGGGCATCTGACCGATAAATGGGGGCCTGCGCGCTGTATCGCCTTGGGGGCAAGTTTTCTGGCGGCAGCCTCTCTAGGATTCGCAACTGCAGATAGCCTCGGCCCCTGGCTGATGATTTGCGCCCTGATGCTTGGCCTCGGTTGGGGAGTCTTTTATACCTTGGGGCCCATTATGGTCGCGGGTATGGTTGAACCCGCTCGCCGCAGCCACAGCTTTGCGTTGCTCTCCGGCAGCATGCTGACTGGTATTGGCTCCGGGCCTTTGGCAGGGAAACTCGCGGGTTACTTTGGGCTGCCGATCCAGACCGCTTTTTTCTGTGCTTCGGCCATGGCGGTCGCAGGTGGACTGTATTTCTGGCGGACGGGACAACGCACGCACGCGAACGCCTCATCCGCAGATCGCGCACAGATCGGCCTGGACTCTGCGATCAAGGTTTTAACCTCCCGAGCGGCCTTCTCCATTCTGATGGTCGGGCTTGGCGGGGCGATTTTCGGCGGCCTGGGCAGCTTCCAGACCAGCTACGCCTCCAGCCTGGGACTTGATTACTCGGTGTTCTTCATCTGCTTCATGGGTGCAGCCATCTGCTGCCGCTTGCTGATTGCGAGCTGGGTGGTCAAGCGCAACCCTTTTGCAGCGTCCTGCGTGTTGAGCGCCATCATGCTGATTGCCGTCGTCGGCTTTGGACAGTGGGTCCATGACACCGTTAGTTACGGCTTGGCGGCCGTCATGCTGGGCGTCGGTTATGGCCTCAACTATTCAGTCATCAACGGACTTGCTGCTAATGAAGCACCTTCCGGGCTCACAGCGCAGTCGTTACTGCTCTTCAGCCTGGCTTATTTTCTGGGCGTGTTTGGCTTTCCCTTCCTCGCAGGCAAACTCATCGTCCATGGCGGGGTCAATGGAATGCTGTTCAGCACCGGTTTGATTGCCCTGCTGGTCTGGGTCATCAGCCTGGGCAGATGGCTCAACGACGCTCGGCTGGCCATTGCCCGCAGAGCCTAGGACACACTGTCTACAGCGCTGCCATGCTAGGCTTGGACAGTCCCGTACGATCAGTTCTGTCACGGCCTTCACGAAACAGCCGGGCTGGCCCGCGTTTCTTACTATCGCTTTCTGTTCCACTGGAGTCCGATCATGTCCCGTCTTCGCCTGCTAGGTGCCGCTGTCCTGCTGACTGCTGCCACCGGCGCCAACGCCACCAGCTTTGTTGTCACAACAGATGCCATGGTGCGCACCGTTGATTCAACGACCAACGCTACTTCCGATGTCAGTTCTTCCTTCAGGGACGACAAGATTGTTCGTGAAGCTCGCGATGACGCCGCCACGTTTGTCGGCAGCGCCGGTGAAATCCGTGGTGCTCGCCTGGAAAATGCCTTCCAGCACATTCGCCAGATCGCGCCACAACTGCAAGCTTCCGATGCTCAACTGGCCCAAGCCATCCTGGCCATCTGACGTCGCGCTCCGACAGCCTGGGCAATCTTGCCCGGCTGTCGGGCTGGCTCTAGCCCGGCCATTGCGCTAGCCTTGCGGCTCGTTTTTGCAAGTGTTAGAGAGCCATGCGTTTACTGCTGCTGCTGTTCATCACCCCGATAACGTGCCTGCTCTGGACCGCACCGGCCCAGGCGCTGGATACCACCACGCAATCCCTGGTCATAACAGGCTACGTCACCAGCAAAGTGACGACAGCGCCCTTTGATAGAAAGCTGATTGTTGCGGCGCAGGATGACGCTGCGGCCTTTGTCGCCAGTGACGGCGAGCTGCTGGGAGCACGTCTGGAATCAGCACTAATGGCTCTGCGCCAGGCTGATCCAAAACTTAGTGTCAGCGACCTCGAACTCGCGCAAGCAATCCTCGTCCAATAGCCACTTCACCTCTTCTGCATTACTTGGAGACGTTCCATGCGTACCCCCCTGATTGCCGCCACACTGGGTCTGTTTTTGCTGGCTGACATCGCTCAAGCACAGACCGTCGTGCAGACCAGTAACATCATCGTGCGCGCTTTCGGTCGCACCATCGACTTCACGTCCGACACCACCACCTCGATCCGCGACTCCAAAATCGTGGTTCAGGCCAAAGACGACGCGGCCAGCTACGTGGCCAGCGGTGGCGATATTCACGGCGCACAACTCGACGCCGCATTCGACATGCTGCGCACCCGCCTGCCAGAAGCCCGCGGTGCCAGTGATCAAGTGCTCGCCGAAGCCATTCTCGCTCTGTGAGGCGCCTCTGCGTCTGGCTGCTGGCGGGCGCATTGTCTCTGCTTGGCACGTCCGCCTTCGCTGACCTGAGCCTGTCGCTGGATACCAGCGGCCTCAGCCCTGCGCAGCAAAAAGCTACCCAGACGCTACTGGATGAGGCTCTCGGCGCCCTCCCGCCCAGCTTCGTCAAGGATCTGGATCGACGTGTTGACGTGCGCTGGTCCGCCGACATGCCTGCCAATGCTTATGGCCAGGCATCCGGACCGTATCGACTCGATCTCAATACCAACCTGCTGGCGGGCTTGACCGACGGCAGCGCCGCAACGAAAAAAACCAACCGCCCCCATGGCACCGTGCGCCGGGAAATGCTCGCCACCGTGCTGCACGAGCTGACTCACATTTATGACCGCGCGCGCCTGTGGTCACCGGCCCAACGCTCGATAATCTTCCAGTGCGGACGGCGCAGCAGCTCGCTGGGTAAAGTGGGATTGCCTGATTACTGCCGAGGTCAGACTGACCGCCGCTTCACGTTGAGCGATGACCCGCGCCTGCTGGATCTGGCAGGCTGGCCACAATACGTGGGCCGCCGCGGTGATCGCGAAGAACACAATGGGCAGGTTGCACGCAGCCCCGACATCTACGAAACCACCAGCCCGCTGGAATTCGTCGCGGTCAACATGGAGTACTTTCTGCTCGACCCGGCCTACGTCTGCCGTCGCCCGGCGCTGTACGCCTACTACAAAGAACAATTCGGCTGGGCACCTGCGGCAAAAGACCAGTGCCCGTCCTTCTATCCTTACCTGAACGCGGGCAACGATTTCGGCCGTGAGCCACTGGGCAAACTCGACCCCGAGCGGGTGTATGAGGTGGATTACCTTCTGGCCGAAGCCAACCAGAACATGATGAGCCGCTGGGGCCACAGCATGTTGCGGCTGGTCATCTGCAAGCCCGGCCGTCCACGTGGCCCCGACTGTCGTCTCGATCTGGACCAACATCTGGTGCTGTCCTATCGCGCCTTTGTTGGAGATGTTCAGCTGTCCAGTTGGGATGGTTTGATGGGCGCCTACCCGTCGCGGCTGTTCGTGCTGCCGCTGGCACAGGTGATCGACGAATACACCAAGACCGAACTGCGCAGCCTCGCCTCCGTACCGCTGAAACTGTCCCGCCCGGAAATCGAAGGCCTGGTACAGCACGCCGCTGAAATGCACTGGAGTTACGACGGCAGCTACTTCTTCCTGTCCAATAACTGCGCGGTGGAGAACCTCAAACTGCTGCGCAGCGGCACCAACAATCCCAAGCTGGTCGACCTGGACAGCATCTTGCCCAATGGATTGCTTGAAGTACTGAAGGGACGTGGTCTGGCCGATACCAGCGTGCTGGACGACCCGAAGGAAGCCCTGCGTAGAGGCTACCGTTTCGACTCCTATCGCGACCGTTATCAGGCGATGTTCGACGTGCTGAGGAAGCACCTGCCGATCAAGCAGACCACCGTTGAAGAATGGATGTCGCTGTCTGCCGAAGAGCGCAAACCCTGGCTGCCGCAAGCGGACTTACGCACCAGTGCGGCCATGTTGCTGCTTGAACAGGCCAGCCTGCGTCGGCAATTGTTGCTGGCTCAGGATGAGGTCAAACAACGCTACCTCAGCGCCCGCGAGCAGAAAGACGGCAGCGTCTCCAAAGCCACCGGCACCTTGCAGGAAATCCTCGCCAGCAGCGGCTTTCTCAGTCGCCCGGCTGAACTGCTCGACAGCGGCGGCTACGGCTTGCCGCAAACTGCAGAATGGAAACGCCTGGAAGACGAAAGCAGTCAGCGCCAGAAGCAACTACAACGACTGACCGGCGACCTGGACAAAGAAGTCCGTGCCCTGCTCGAACCCGAGCGCGCCAAGGAAATCGCCGCCAACGAAGCCAACCTCAAGCAGCTCAGTGAGCACCTGCGGGCATTGCACAAAGCCGGTGGCGGCCTGGAGCTGCCTTAAGCTTTGACCGGCTGCTTCTTCTTGCGTGGTTTCAGGTACTTCATCAAGCCCTGAAACCACATCACCAGACCGGCGTTGCCCTTGATCTGGATATCCTTGTCCTGAATGCCCTGCATGAAAGCCAGTTGCTTGTTTTTGGCTTGCAGGGTGGCGAAGCCGTAAGCGGCGTCCTTGAAGATAATGGCGAAGCCAGGCTCTGCGATAACACCCGAAGCACTGCTGACCCGCTGCCCACTGACCACAAAATGCCGAGCGACCTTGCCGTCAGCCGTTTGCAGCACGAAGGTCAATTCCTTACCGGCGAGCTGCTGTTGGAACGCCGGATTATTGCGACTGGCCCGCGCCATCAACAGGCCCAGCATCCAGAGTAGAAAACGAAATTTCATGGGCGTGACTCGCAAGGAATATGGGCGCGAGTGTAGCTGCTTGTTAGATGCTATTCAGCAGCAAATTCGAAGAAGATGGGTAACCTTTCGTGACTGATTGGTCATATTGAAGTCGCGTTATAACTAGAGAGATTTTATGTTTGCCCGCAAGTTTGATCCGACTCGCAGGACTGGCCGGGCGGCGTTCCTACGAAATTTGCGTAGATTTTGTGGGAGCTGGGCTTGCCCGCGATAAACGATGACGCGGTCTAAGGTCGAGTTAGTCCTATCGCGAGCAAGCTCGGCAACGATGCTGTCTCAAGGTCAGCCGCACGACGGGGGCTATAACTTGAAAACGCGTAACGCAGACAAGGCCATATAAAAAGCAAAAAGCCCCGACGCTTTGGCATCGGGGCTTTCTGTGAAACTCGATATCGGCCTTATCTTTAGCAATTTCTCGCACATCCTGCTCACTGGCTAGGGGAGGTTTTCACCTCCGATATCAACACCCCTCTCGGGTTCCGGTCCGTGCTGACGGGCAAACAATACTAAACATTGGGGTGTTCGCCCAGCAGAAAAGCCGGCTACAGCGGGCGTCTTTCGGCATAGCTCGAATCAACCAGCCGTCAGTGCCGAGTAGCTGTTCATCAAGTTACGATAGTTCGGGATACGCTGGGACAGCAGGTTACCTAAATCTTCGATATCGTTGCGCCAGTCGTTGTAGCTCACATGCTACCGAGCACCAGGTCATCGTCTGCGCGCACGCTTCCCCTTCAGTCGACGCGCCCTAATGGAAGTTGCCCCTTATCAACCTCAACCGCTCGAATATCAAACAGGTTGGATTGTGCAACCTCGAAGGCCCGGGCCATACCTGCTTTGACGCTGGCCTCAAGCCCGCCCTCAAGCATGCCATTGATACCCGCAGCGCTTACACCTCGATATTCACGCAGGACCTCAAGTAACTCATTGAACCCCCGCTCTTCGCTCATCAACTGGCTGGCCTGCACAACAACCCCCATAACGGCGCGTTGCGCCATCGCTGGCGACAGGCCGTGCTTGATCGCGTCGTTGTACAACGCCTGAGCGAGCAATGCAGGATACGAAGGCCCTGTGCCGGTCAGTGCAGTGAGGTAACTCAGGTCCCGTTCACTGAAGACTTCATCTGCCGAGCCGCAGGTTTCAAACAACTGCTGAATGTATTTTTTGCTTTGCGCATCCACCTGATCGTTGGCCAGCCATGGGGTGTAAGACTTGCGAATTTCAAGCGCAGCATTGGGCATCGCCCGGATGACACAACGGGCTTGGGTGAACAAACCGATGTCGGCAAGCGAGACGCCTGCAACCAGAGAAACCAGCAACTTGTCCTGCACGTCGATGCGCACGGCGCCTAAATCCTCCGGTCGCACGGAAAGAATCACGATGTCGCTTTGCAGTACCAGTTCCTGATTGTCTGCTGTGACGCGCACTCCGCTCAATGCGCCTTTGGGGTCACTAAACACCCCGGAACGGCTGGAAAGCATCAGCGCATCTGGCGACAGGAAGCCGGAATCCAGAAGTGCGGTTGCGATTGATCGCCCCAGCCACCCGGTGCCGCCGACGATACCAATAGTTGTCTGGGCCTTCATGATGTCCTCTGTCAGTTATGCATTTGAGTGAACGTAGCCCTTCAACGGCCCCACCATAACATCGCGGTAAATCCAGACTTGCAGTGGCAGCATGCAGCGCGCTGAATTGAATGACAGCGTTATAGGGTTTAACGTTCTTCCCAGCCCAAGCGACGACTACAGTCGCAGGAAATGTCTCTTTAACACGGCCTCAAATTGACCATGCCCGTTCCACTGCCCTCTTCATCACCGCCACGCGTTTCACTCACATCACGCCTTCGGGCACTCTGGCCAGCGCGCCAGGCTATCGATGCCCGGGAAAAATGGCGTGCCTGCTGCGGCGCGGCCCTCGGCATTCTGCTGGTCGCCGTGGCTGCCGCATTCTGGCTTGAAGGCGCACCGGCAAGCCAATACAGCTTGCTCGCAGTGGCCTTGGTTGCACCGCTGGGCGCAAGCGCCGTACTGGTTTTTGCATTGCCATCCAGCCCGTTGGCCCAACCCTGGTCGGTGCTGGGCGGCAACACGCTTTCCACTCTGGTCGGCATTGCCTGCGTAAAGTGGGTGCCCGACGCGACCCTCGCCGCCGCGCTCTCGGTCAGCCTGGCACTCGCCGTGATGTTCGCCTTGCGCTGCCTGCACCCGCCCGGCGGCGCAGCGGCCTTGTTGATGGTGCTGATTGGCTGTGACCGATTCGAGTTCGCGCTAAGTCCGGTGCTTATCGACTCCGCACTTTTGGTGGTCGCAGGGCTGATCTACAACAACCTGACCAGACGACCATGGCCGCACGTGCAGAAACCCGCCACCACAAACACTGCCAGCCGATTCAGTAACGCAGATATGGACGCCGCCCTCGCCCACTACAACCAAGTACTGGATGTCAGCCGCGACGACCTGCACGCCCTGCTTGAACAAGCCGAAGCCTCTGCTTACCAACGCAAGATGGGCGAACTGCGCTGCGCCGATGTGATGAGTACTCAGCCCATTTCGGCTCGGCAGGAAATGCCGCTGCGGGCAGCCTGGGCCTTGATGCGCAAACACAAGATTAAAGCGCTGCCGGTGATCGACAGACAGAATCACCTGATGGGCATTGTGACCGTGGCCGACTTCATGCAGCAGATTGATCTGGATGCCCATGAAGGCGTCGGCTGGCACCTGCGCGCACTGCTGCGACACTCCCGCAAAGATCAACCCGCCAATATCGTCGGACAAATCATGACCCGTAGCGTCCGCGTTGCCAGCTTCGATCGCTTGTTGATCGACCTCGTGCCCGTGTTCTCCGAGAACGGCCACCGGCACATCCCGATCATTGATGCAGAAAGGCGTCTGGTGGGCATCATCACCCAGTCGGATTTGATCAAAGCGCTGTATGCGGCGGTGCGCGCGTAGTTCATAAGCGATGGGCTGGACTCATGGGATCGGCTTTAGCCAAGAAGAAGTCAGCCCCCCTCCCGTAGGAGCGGCTTTAGCCGCGAGCCACCGCAAGCAAAAAAGCCCGCTAAAAAGCGGGCTTTGTCTGTTGCTCACTACCACTCAATTCAACGAGCCGTCAGCGCCGAGTAGCTGTTCATCAAGTTACGATAGTTCGGGATGCGCTGGGAAAGCAGGTTACCCAAACCTTCGATATCGTTGCGCCAGTCACGTTGCAGCTCACAAGCCACCGAGAACCAGTTCATCATCTGTGCGCCCGCTTGAGTCATGCGGTTCCATGAGGCTTGCTGCACGGTTGTATTAAACGTGCCGGAAGAGTCAGTCACCACAAACACATCAAAACCTTCAGCCAGTGCCGACAGCGTCGGGAACGCTACGCAAACATCCGTCACCACACCGGCAATGATCAATTGCTTACGGCCAGTCGCCTTGATCGCTTTAACGAAGTCTTCGTTGTCCCAAGCATTGATCTGACCAGGGCGAGCGATGTATGGCGCGTCCGGGAACATCTCTTTCAACTCTGGGACCAGCGGGCCATTCGGACCTTGTTCGAAGCTGGTGGTCAGGATGGTTGGCAGTTCGAAAAATTTGGCTACATCAGCCAAGGCCAGCACGTTGTTCTTGAACTCGTTCGGCGTGAAGTCCTGCACTAGCGAGATCAAACCAGTCTGGTGGTCGACCAGCAGAACTACGGCGTCGTCTTTGTTCAGGCGGTTGTAAGTGGCGTTAGTCATGGCGGAATCCTTTATCGAAGTAGGTAAGTAATTAGTGGCGTCGTTCAATGTGAGGCCAGATTAATGGTCTTCGAATAAAGGATAAATCGGCTGAAAGGGGTTTTACTGTCAACCCAAAAGAGACAATTGCCCGATGCCTAAGCGTTCGATGAAGCAGCGGTCCAGGAGGGATTGCTTACGCGGGCAATAGCCCGGCTGACTGATAGCTTTCGATGAGAGCACCGATCAGCGACTACGCGCCATTAACTGCGCGCCCGACACAGCGGCATAAATGAGCCGACAGCGGAAGGTGTGCAAGTCAACATGACGTTGAATGACACATAAAAACGCCGCCCTTGAAGGCGACGTTTTCGAGAGTAGCATCCGATATGCATTAGCGAATGCTGCTGATTGAGCCAGAGCTGTAAACCTAGAAGCGCCTTATACGCTGCACTTCTTCTCAAGCACTGAGTCAACCAGTGTGTGTGCCATTTCAGCAAGATGCACAGCAGCGAGAGCTAGCTTTCTGCGCGAACCATTCAGGTTTTCGGCAGTTTCATAGCTGGTGGCGATCACGCTTTGGAGTAATTCGCAGGCAGTAGTGAGCGCTTCCTCTGCAGATAGATCTGGGCTGACTGTAAATAGGCATTGCGGCATATCTACGATTAGTTTCTTCCCATCAGGCGAGTTTGCACCCCAATGCTCTTGCGCTAACTGAGCAGCAGCTTCGTCGCTGATTCGCTCAGGATGCAAAGCGTGCTGAGGTGGTGGATCCGGCGTAATTTTGACCATGATTACAATCCCTAACGTTTAGTGAAACCGCCAAGGAGCCGCTGCTAAACGGAAGGTGGCGGCCATGAGCAGGTTAGCAGACCGGTACGTTAGGAAACCGGCGCATCCGAAGATGCCCTGAACACGGCCACCATAAATTCCCGGAGAAAAAACCCGGTTTATAGAGGCGCAATGCACCTAACGTATTGTGGGCTGCTAAACCCGTTCGCTGATTTCAGCGACTCACGAAGGGTAGCCTCGTGAAGAACTGGGATCAACTGAAGACAAGGTCAGGTGCGGAGAAAGCTGATAATAGAGACGTATCCTACAGATTTTTCTGATGATTTCGATACTAGACCTCAAGTCTAGATTTTTGAAACTCACTGAAGCCATCTAGTCGTGAGAAAACTCTAAGACGCGAAACTGACAGAGAATCGGCCGGGAAGGCTACATTCGTGGAGCAATCACAGCAGTGGGACTTAAAAAGGATGTCCGGCTACGACACGTTGAGCTCGGAAGCTTCATAAGCCTATACGTCAGCCTCCTTTCCAGTATAAAAAGTGGCTTGTTTGAGTAAAAGTATCTTGATGTCATATTGGTGGCGCGAAGCCATGCATTAGGATAGGATCTTTACTTTTAGTGTCGTGGTGCCTCCATGATTGACACAACTGAACTCAAGAAAATCTATAAACAGTACGGGTTCGAAGAAGCCAAAAGTAACGAGCCTGACATTCATGTATTTACGTATCGCTCAGGACATTTTCATAACGCAGACATAGTCAAAGTCTCCGAGCGAGGAGACGAAGAGAAGGTTTTCAGCCAGTTCAAGCGTTCTGGCTATGCATGCAGAATTCGCGAGTATCAAACTACAACCGATATAGAAAGTACACTTTTCAAAGGTTTTTTCTCTGTCGACTCTACTCGCTCCAAGTTGAAACGAGAATATGAAAGATATGTAGATGCAATTGCAAAAGCTCACTCTGACGACGGCACATACCAATATATAAACTCTCATTACCTTATAAACGATCGGCAGGGAGAGCAGACAGTTGTTCAAGAAATATACAGCCGCCTTTCGATCGATAAGCCTACTCTTTTTCTAATAGAAGCCGCAGCTGGATTCGGAAAAACATGTGCTGCTTACGAACTACTTAAAGAGATCGTCACACAAACTGACGCGATGGTTCCGCTCTTCAGCGAGTTATCTAGAAACCGTCAAGCAAAAATTTTTAGATACGTCCTACTTGATGAGATAGACCGCAGCTTTCCCAACCTAAGATCAGGCCTAGTCAGAGCGCAAATTCAAAATGGTAACGTCCCTGTAATTCTAGATGGATTTGATGAACTCCTACCGCAAAGCAAGGCTAACCAGGATACGGATGACTACGATGCAACTGAGCCAATGCTTGAAACAATTGGCGAATTGCTAAAAAAATCTGCAAAAGTGATTTTGACTACCCGCAGAACTGCTATTTTTGACGGTGATGAGTTTCACTCATGGGTTGATAGGCACAATCAAGACTTCGAAGTTTTTAGAATACGAATTAGCGAACCTACAATTCAGGACTGGATTCCGCCCATTCGGCTTGCCGAATTATCTCGCATGCAATTTCCGATTGAACGCTTAAACAATCCTGTACTTCTTGCATATTTGAGATGCATAACCAACTCAGAATTTGAAGAAGTAATTCGCACACCCAACGGTATTGTAGAAAAATATTTTTCTTCGATGCTGGAGCGTGAAAGAAAACGACAAGACCTCAGAGTGCTGCCTACTGACCAGTACAGAGTACTCAAAACAATTGCGAACGACATGATCCACAATAACTATACCGCAGAGTCGAAAGAGTACATATCTGATCTGATTCTGAAGTCTCACCCTGATATTTTAGACAACGCACGCAGGCAGTATCCGATCGAAGAAAAGCCCTCTCTAGGCGAACTAGTAACAAAACTTGCAGGGCACGCACTTCTAGATAAAAGCAACGAGGATACTCAGGGAATCGGATTTGTGAATGAGTTCGTACTAGGTAACTTTTGTGCAGAAATTATTATTGATGATATCTCCAACGAATGGGTTGGTGGAGAGAGATTCATCGAGCCATCAGTGATAGCAACGATCCCGAGAGATGCCGAAACCAAGCTATTACTATGGAGAGCTTTACAGTTTTCATTCGAGTTCCTACCTGCCACAGAAAAGGTTTTATACACTTCCATACTCACTGGCAGTCTAGATATTGAATTGGAAAATGACTCTGTCGAAGGTATAGAGCTACAAGACTTAACGATGGGAAGAACGGCAAAAATTGAAAACTTCTTATTTATTAATTGCAAGTTTACAAATGTAACCTTCTGCACCGGCGGCATAATTAGCGTTTCGTTTGCCAACTGCCGATTCTATAACTGCGGCGTCACCCATGGAGATATCTCAAGTAAAATTCATGCCTTGGGCTGTTTTTCAGACACCGAGAGCTTCCTTGAGGCACTTCAAGGAACGAATGGAAACATAGAGGACATCACCAAAAGAATTTCGGATGCAGAACTATTTGTCTTGGAAAAATTTTGGCCGCGAGGACGAAATACATTACACAAACATCGGCCAATACGCATCGTTTGCTCAAACACAGGAACGATACCTCAAGATAAAATTCTAGAAGCTATCTCAACATTACGCCGTCAAGGAATCATCACAAACGGTGATAAAAATAGCGTACTGGAGCTTAACTTAGAGTTTGTAGCAGAAATTAAAGCAATGTTGGGGCGTTCCTAATGCAGCATTCGCCAGATAAAAATATCGCGGATAAGCTACAGACAGCGATTGAATCGGAATTAGATAGGCTCGGGTTATTATGTAGAGTTTTTTCGCGAGCAAAATCCACTCATTCACTTGAAAAAAAGCTAAATCGCGAGATCGGAAAATACTCCGCCGACGGCAAAAAAGTCCAAGATGCGTTTGGCGTAAGGGTTGCTCTTTATTTTCCAGACGATCAATCAATCGCAATCCAAGTTTTAAAAAGAATTTTCGAATATGATGAAGCATCCTCTACGATAGACAACCCTGCAGGGTCTGTTTTTTCTGCTACTCGATGCAATTTGATTTTCAAACTTCCTGAAAAACTTACGCAACAAAGTACCCTTATATCCAGCTATGACCTTATCGACACGACATTTGAAGTACAAATTAGAACTATCTTGTCCGAAGGATGGCATGAGGTTGAACATGACATGCGCTATAAATGCCAAGCGGATTGGAAGTCCTACACGGATCTAGATCGAGCATTGAATGGAATTTACGCAAGCTTAGAAACCTCCGACTGGGGTATGATGCGTGTATTTGAGGGGCTCTCTTATCGGCACTACAAAGCCAGTGAGTGGAGCCAAATGATAAGAACGAAATTTCGTCTAAGATCTGAAGGTGAGTTGAGCCCAGCAATAATAAAGATGCTGAACTTATATCCTGATACAGGTAAGAAAATTTTTCGAGTAAGCAGGGAAGATTTTCTCGGCTGTTTCACGAAGCACAAACTTGAAATGCCTATAACTCCTGATAATATTGTATATCTCTGCAATTACCGATACATAGGCTCAGAAGTCATAACAGAACAAACGCCTGATCCTCTTAAGGATATATTCATTGACGCTGGATTACCGGAGTTTCAGAAATAGAAAAGACTGAAACGATAAATTTTTGGCCGCCGGCAGTATGACTAAAGGACCCTACAACAACGCCACTTGGGGTCCCAGCCTCTAATTTTAATTTATAACGCTTTGAACCCAATATCGCTACGTTTGTAACTTCTCCCGGCGCAGCGAAAAGCTGCGCGCTTATATTATTTGACCTTACTACTCAAACTACTCACCAAACTCTCCAACCTCCCCACGCTACTGCGCAAGTTAGTAATGTCCTGCTGGAGGCTACTGATCTCGCTGGAGCTTGAGGTGCCGTTCGTACCCGAGTTGCGCTGCATGTCGGTCAGCTGGCTTTGGAGTTTGCTGATGGTGCGGCTTTGCTCGTCCATCTTGCTTTTGAGGTCGGCTACATCGGCGGTGCTGGGTTGGGTGGTGGTGCCGTTGTTGCGTTTGAGCTCTTCGATCAAACGGCTTTGGGCTTTTACGGTTTCCTTGAGGGCGTTCAGTTCGCTGGCGTTCTGGCGGGAGTCTTCCTGCAGTTGCTGCACGCTGATCAAGGCTGACTCAAGGTCGCGCGAAGAATCGACGTCCGCGGACTCAGTGCGGCTGGCAACGGTGCTGCTTTGGGGGGCCGCGGCATTGGCGCTTGCATCGTCGGCGGCATGAGCCTGCGAGACAGCGAGGACACCGATCAACAATGCTGCGAACGAAAGGGGGGAATTCAAGAAAGCGGACTTACTAGTCATCACTAGGTTTTCCAAAAGAGGTGCAAATTTGGCACAGCGCTAAGACCGGTTTTTGTGGCTCAAGTTCTCGGCGCTGAAGCTCTGGGACAAACCTGGTAACGCATTAACGGGCCTGTTCGCGCAGATACTATGCCATCCGGCAGACGTTCACACGTCGTCACTTCCTGATACTCGGACTTCCTTGACGCAGCCCGCAGCGGCTGGTCGTTGTTCGAATGAATAGTGGAGTGATGTATGCGCAGATTGACCCTTCTCGGCACGCCGGTGCTGATATTCACCCTGGCAGCGTCTACGGCCCAAGCCTATGAGGCCGGGGATATTATTGTCCGGGCCGGTGCAGTGACGGTCGACCCGCGAGAAAGCAGTTCAAGCGTGCGTGTGGACCGTGGAGGTCTGGCGGGTACGGATCTGGGCGGTAAAGCGGGCATGAACAGCGATACCCAGTTGGGTCTGAACTTCGCTTATATGATCACCAATCATTTGGGTATCGAACTGCTGGCGGCGACGCCGTTTGAACATGACGTGACGATCAAAGGCACTTCCGGCGGCATTGCAGACGGCAAGCTTGGCTCACTCAAGCATCTGCCGCCGACGCTGAGCCTGATTTACTACCCGCTGGACAATAAGTCAGCCTTTCAACCCTATGTGGGCGCCGGGATCAACTACACCTGGATCTACGACGAGAGCGTAGGCAGCAGCGCGAGTGCTGCCGGGTTCGATAACTTTCACGCCAGCAACTCATGGGGTTGGGCAGCCCAAGTCGGCGCGGACTACATGCTCACTGATCGCCTGATGATCAATGCGCAGATGCGTTACATCGATATTGAAACCGACGCTTATGTCAGCAACACCAACCTTGGGGTTCGGGCGAAGGTGAATGTCGACGTGGATCCGTTCGTCTACATGGTGGGGCTTGGCTACAAGTTCTGAGACGGCAGACAGCGCGTGGCATGAATGACAACACAACAAAAAACGGGCACCCAACGCATGTTGGTGTGCCCGTTTTTTCACTGCTCGCCTCCCGCGAAGGCGTACAGCCGATGACTAGGGGTTGACGCTGTCTTTCAGGAATTTACCCGGCTTGAAGGCGACCGTGTTGCTGGCCTTGATCTTCACCGGCTCGCCGGTTTGTGGATTTTTGCCAGTGCGGGCACCGCGATGGCGTTGCAGGAAGGTGCCGAAGCCGACCAGGGTGACGCTGTCTTTGCGATGCAGCGCACCGGTGATTTCTTCCAGTACTGCATTGAGAACGCGATTGGCTTGCTCTTTGGTCAAGTCCGCCTTTTCAGCAATGGCGGCCGCTAGTTCTGGTTTACGCATATGAAGCCTCTTATACGGATTTTTGTTTTTATGTCCCGCGCCGCTCATGCAGAACGGTAGTCAGGTGACGCAACGGCTCTACGTTGCGGCAGACGGGAATGAGGATGGCATGCTGTTCTGGCGGACGCCAGTGGACGAATGGCCTATATAGGGCCAAAAATGTGGCTTATCCGACAGAACGGCCAGTATTTATGCCAACAGGGCGGGAAGCGCCTTATTCAGAGCGAGTTTTTCCATCACGGCGGCTCCGGTCAGCGCGTAGCCCAAGAGGTTGCCAGCAGAGTCGTGGCACAGAGCCTTGATGTCAGCGCCCTCGCCCTCAACGCTCCAGATAGCTTCTATGCCACGGGGCGGCGGCGACACAACGAGGGGGCATACCGGGGTTTTTACGGTAATCGGCATAGGGCCGTATTTAACGGCCGTCGGCGTACCCGCAAGGGTTTGGGCCAAGGCGCGGGCGCAGCTCATCAGCGGCATGACGTACAGCAAATTCAAACCGTCGACTTCGGCACAGTCGCCTAGCGCATAGATATTGGCATGGGAGGTTTTCAGCTCCCTGTCCACGATGATGCCGCGACCAATCTGCAGGCCTGCCGCCGCAGCGAGATCGACTCGTGGGCGCAAGCCGATGGCGGACACCACCACATCGCACTGAATGACTTGCCCATCGGACAGGTGCGCTTCAAGTCCATCAGCACTGCGTTGCAAGCGTGTCATCAGCGGCCCGAGGTGAAAACGCGCGCCGAGGCTTTCGAGACCTGCACGCACCGCAGCTGCGGCGGCAGGAGGCAGCAAGGTCGGCATCACTTGCTCGCAAGGTGCCACCAGGTCAACTTCGTAGCCACCCAGAATCAGGTCATTGGCGAACTCGCAGCCGATAAGACCGGCGCCGAGAATCAGTACCCGACGCTTACCCGCTGCTGCCGCGCGAAAACGGGCGTAATCCTCAAGGTCATTGATCGGGAATACGGCGTCGCTGGCGTCACCCTCAACGGGTACCCGAATGGTTTCGGCACCCCAGGCGAGGATCAGGTCGCGGTAGTAAACCGCCTCCTCGCCAATCCACAGGCGTTTGTGCCCTGGATCGATGCCGCTGATGCGGGTGTGGGTTCGCACTTCGGCCTTGAGTTGGTCGGCCATCGCACCGGGTTCAGCCATGCTCAGGCCATCGGCTTCCTTGTTCTTGCCAAAGCCGGTGGAGAGCATCGGTTTGGAGTAGGAGCGTCCGTCATCAGCGGTGATCAGCAGCAGCGGCGTTTCGCCATCGAGCTTGCGAAATTCCCGAGCGAGGTTGTAGCCCGCCAGGCCAGTGCCAACAATCACAACAGGTGCGTTCATACGTACTTCCAGACCAGAGATTAAAAAACCGGATCAGCCGATTTCGATCATTTCGAAATCCATTTTGCCTACGCCGCAGTCCGGGCATAGCCAATCTTCGGGTACGTCCTGCCATAGAGTGCCCGGCGCAATGCCGTCATCCGGCCAGCCGTCGGCTTCGTTGTAGATCAGGCCACAGACAATGCATTGCCACTTTTTCATCGTTATCTCTCATGTTTTCAGGCTAATTGGGGCGTACGTGGTCGTGAGGTGCCACGCTTGCGCCAAACTCAGGGCGTTTTGTACTGATCGCGACGCTGACATGCAACCCCGGTGATCACTACAGGGCGTTACCGGTCGTCGGCCGGAGGGGGCAATCATGCTAAGCTCGCGGCCTCGATCAGCCTGAAAAATGCTTGCCGTGACTGAGCAAAATCCCCCTTCCCTCGCCGTGAACTGGCTTGAGCGCGAGTCGCTTGAGGCCACCGCCGAACCGTTGGTTCAAGCATGGCTGTTTCATCGGGACTCATTGACCCGCCGTCTGACCGCATTGTCTTCCGACCATTTCAGTGTCACGCCGCTCGTCGAAGGCTGGCAAGCGCTGCGCGACGATGAGTGTGTTGCGCTGGATCTGCCTGAACAAAGCGTTGGCTGGGTGCGCGAGGTCTATTTGCGCGGGCATGGCGAGAAGTGGGTATTCGCCCGCAGCGTTGCCGCACGTAGCGCGCTACAGGAAAGCGGCCTGCACATGGATGAACTGGGCACGCGCTCGCTGGGCGAGTTGTTGTTCTGTGATCCGGAATTTGATCGCGGCTCGCTGCAGGTCTGTCGTTATCCAGCGGCATGGCTGCCCGTAGCAGATGCCGCCGAAGGCTTATGGGGACGACGCTCGTGCTTTAGCCGCGGCCCTCTGAAAATACTGGTAGCCGAAGTCTTCCTGCCGACGCTCTGGCAGACGATTCGCACCGTGGAGCATTGCTGATGTACCTGACGCTACTCAAATCCCTTAATCGCCTGAATCCGCGCATCTGGGACTTCATCCAGCTGATGCGTGTTGATAAGCCGATTGGTATTTATCTATTACTGTGGCCGACGCTTTGGGCACTGTGGATTGCTGGCAAGGGTTCGCCGTCGCTGCTTAATATCGCGATTTTTGTGGTGGGTGTGTTCCTGATGCGTGCGGCGGGCTGCGTGATCAATGACTTCGCCGACCGCAAGGTCGATGGTCACGTCAAACGCACCGAACAGCGCCCGCTGGTCAGTGGCAAGGTCAGTTCAAAAGAAGCGTTGGTCCTGTTTGCAGTATTGGTGCTGGTGAGTTTCCTGCTGGTGCTGCTGACTAATCCGACAACCATCTGGCTGTCATTCGGCGGGCTGGCATTGGCAGCCTGTTATCCATTCATGAAGCGTTACACCTATTACCCGCAAGTGGTGCTGGGCGCGGCGTTTTCCTGGGGGATGCCGATGGCGTTCACCGCCGAAACCGGCAGTCTGCCCGCCGCCGCGTGGCTGCTGTACATCGCCAATCTGCTGTGGACGGTGGCTTACGACACTTATTACGCGATGGTCGACCGGGAAGACGATCTGAAGATCGGGGTGAAATCCACTGCCGTGCTGTTTGGCGATGCTGACCGGATCATCATTCTGACGCTGCAAGGGTTGGCGCTGGGCTGCCTGCTACTGGCCGGTGCGCGCTTTGAATTGGGAATGTTTTTCTACCTGGGTCTGCTGGTGGCAGCGGGATGTTTCGCCTGGGAGTTCTGGTCAACCCGCAATCGCGACCGTGACGCCTGTTTCAAGGCGTTCTTGCATAACCATTGGGCTGGTCTGGCGATCTTTATCGGGATTGTTGCGGATTACGCGTTGAATTAACGCGAGGCCTGTAGGAGCTGCCGGAGGCTGCGAAGCAATGTTTCAATCACACCGCAATTCGCAGCCTCCGGCAGCTCCTACAGAAAGTTCATCAGGTCAAGGTTTGACGATGTGCCAGGCGCCGCCTTTGCCATCGCCAGTGACGTCACCGACTTTCTTGTCATCTTTGTAGAAGTACAGCGGCTTGCCGCCATAGGCCCACTGTAATTTACCGTCGTCGCGCTTGATCTGAGTCCATTTGCCGGACGCTGCGGTGTTGGCTTTAGCCTCCAGTGGCGGCCAGTTGATTGCGCATGTGTCGTTACACGCGGACTTGCCAACTGAGTCCTTATCGAAGGTATAGAGCGTTTTACCGCTGTGGTCGGTGAGGTAGCCGTTGTCCCCTGTCATGCCAGGCTCAGCAGCCATAACCAGACTGGAAGACGCGATTGCCGCAGCCGCTATCAAGCCCATGAATGTCGATGAAATCTTGAGCATCGGTAGATCCTTTTCTTATGTGGAAACCGTTGTCGGACAAGACTGCACATTAGTCCTTAAATAACATGGCATGCTAGCCCCTACCGTGACTGTCACACGACTGCAATAATTCCGTTATCTAATGCGCCCCAAGACAGTTAAATGACAAGAGGTTCAAGCATGGTTGGCAGGAGCATTCTGATCGTTGACGACGAAGCGCCTATTCGCGAAATGATCGCCGTTGCATTGGAAATGGCCGGCTATGACTGCATGGAAGCAGAGAACTCTCAGCAAGCCCATGCCATCATCGTAGACCGCAAGCCGGACTTGATCCTGCTCGACTGGATGCTGCCCGGCACATCCGGCATCGAACTGGCCCGACGCCTGAAGCGTGATGAGCTGACCGGGGATATCCCGATCATCATGCTGACCGCCAAGGGCGAAGAGGACAACAAGATCCAGGGTCTTGAGGTCGGCGCTGACGATTACATCACCAAGCCGTTTTCACCTCGCGAACTGGTCGCACGCCTCAAGGCTGTGCTGCGCCGTGCAGGGCCTACCGATGGCGAAGCGCCTATCGAAGTGGGCGGTCTGCTGCTCGACCCGATCAGCCACCGCGTGACCATCGATGGCAAACCTGCCGAGATGGGCCCGACTGAATACCGTTTGCTGCAGTTCTTCATGACCCACCAGGAGCGCGCCTACACTCGCGGCCAATTGCTGGATCAAGTCTGGGGAGGCAATGTTTATGTCGAAGAGCGTACCGTTGATGTGCACATTCGTCGCCTGCGCAAAGCGCTCGGTGATGCGTATGAAAATCTGGTACAAACCGTGCGCGGCACGGGCTATCGCTTTTCTACTAAGAGCTGATGACCTGTTCGTAAACCGACAGCTTGAACAGATAGCCGCAAACAGGCAGCGCAACCGCCCGGTATGCGCTCGACATGGATGTACGTTTAATTGAATCAAAATTGGCATGGCACCCTGATCCGCCACATGCTGTTGCTGGTGACGGCCTGCCTCGTGGTCGGGCTGATCAGCGGCGAATATGGCTGGAGTCTGGCCATCGGTCTGGGGCTGTATCTGGCCTGGACCCTCAAACAACTCTTACGCCTGCACGAATGGCTCAGTAACCACCAGACCGACGAACCGCCGCCTGATGGTTACGGTTTGTGGGGCGAAGTCTTCGACAGCATCTATCACCTGCAACGTCGTGATCAGCGTGTACGCGGTCGGCTGCAAGCGGTGATCGACCGAGTGCAGGAATCCACCGCCGCCCTTAAGGACGCGGTGATCATGCTCGACAGCGAGGGCAACCTGGAGTGGTGGAACCGCGCCGCTGAAACCCTGATGGGCCTCAAAACCCCACAAGACAGCGGCCAGCCAGTGACCAATCTGGTGCGTCACCCGCGCTTCAAGGAGTACTTCGAGCAGGACAGTTTTGCCGAACCGCTGGAAATCCCCTCGCCGACCAATGACCGGTTGCGCATTCAGTTGCTCATCACCCGCTACGGCAACAACGAGCACCTGATGCTGGTGCGCGACGTCACGCGTATTCATCAGCTGGAACAGATGCGCAAGGATTTCGTCGCAAACGTTTCCCACGAACTGCGCACGCCGCTGACGGTTATTTTCGGTTATCTGGAAACCTTGCTGGATAACGTCGAGGAAGTGAACCCGCGCTGGGTGCGCGCCTTGCAACAAATGCATCAGCAAGGCGGGCGCATGCAGACGCTGCTCAACGACCTGTTGCTGTTGGCCAAACTCGAAGCGACAGACTATCCGTCGGATAATCACCCGATCGTCGTCAGCACGTTACTCAAGACCATCACCAGTGATGCGCAGGCGTTGTCTGGCAACAAGAATCAGCAGATCGACCTGAACATCGAAACCGATACGCTACTAAAGGGCAGCGATACCGAACTGCGCAGCGCGTTTTCCAACCTGATTTTCAACGCCGTGAAGTACACCCCCGCCGAAGGTAAAATCCAGATTCGCTGGTGGGCCGATGAGCGTGGCGCGCATCTGAGCGTGCAGGATTCGGGGATCGGTATCGAAACCAAGCATTTGCCTCGCCTGACAGAACGCTTCTACCGCGTGGACTCCAGCCGCGCCTCCAATACCGGCGGAACGGGACTGGGCCTGGCCATCGTCAAACATGTGCTGTTGCGCCATCGGGGAACACTGGAAATCAACAGCGTGCCAGGCAAAGGCAGCGTGTTTACCTGCCATTTTCCACCGATCCAGCTGGCCCAAGCCTAGCCTGCGACACCTCCGCCACTAGGCAAGCAGGCATTGAGCCGCTACATTGCGGCTCTTGTGCACCCAATATCGGTGCAGCAATAACCTCTCTCGCTAAAACGGAACCCGTAAAACTCCATCATGGACCCTTCCCCTGGTTTTAACCTCGCTTCACTGTTCGCCGACTTCGGCATGATTCTCTTCGCAATGGTTCTGGTCCTGCTCAACGGCTTTTTCGTTGCGGCAGAGTTCGCCATGGTCAAGCTGCGCTCAACCAAGGTTGAAGCCATTGCAGAAAAAAACGGCTGGCGCGGACACATCCTGCGCACTGTTCACAGTCAACTTGACGCTTATCTCTCCGCTTGCCAGCTGGGTATTACCCTGGCCTCGCTGGGGTTGGGCTGGGTCGGTGAGCCAGCGTTCGCGCACTTGCTGGAGCCGCTGCTGGCAGCCATGGGCGTGGACTCGCCGGAAGTGATCAAGGGCGTGTCGTTCTTTACCGCCTTCTTCATCATCTCCTACTTGCACATCGTGATCGGCGAGCTGGCCCCCAAGTCCTGGGCGATCCGCAAACCGGAACTGTTGTCGCTGTGGACGGCGGTGCCGCTGTACCTGTTCTACTGGGCGATGTACCCGGCCATTTACCTGCTGAACGCCAGCGCCAACGCGATTCTGCGCATTGCAGGCCAAGGCGAGCCTGGTCCACATCACGAACACAGCTACAGTCGTGAAGAGCTGAAACTGATTCTGCACTCCAGCCGTGGCCAGGATCCTAGCGATCAGGGTATGCGAGTACTCGCGTCCGCCGTGGAGATGGGCGAACTGGAAGTGGTCGACTGGGCCAACTCCCGGGAAGACCTGGTGACGCTTGATTTCAACGCGCCGCTCAAAGAAATTCTCGCGCTGTTCCGCCGTCACAAGTTCAGCCGCTATCCGGTATACGACGCTGATCGTGGCGAGTTTGTCGGTCTGTTGCACATCAAAGATTTGCTGCTGGAACTGGCGGCGCTGGACCACATCCCGGAATCCTTCAATCTGGCCGAACTGACGCGTCCGCTTGAGCGAGTGTCCAAGCACATGCCGCTGTCGCGCCTGCTTGAGCAGTTCCGTCAGGGTGGAGCGCACTTTGCGCTGGTGGAAGAAGCCGACGGCAAGATCATCGGCTACCTGACCATGGAAGACGTGCTCGAAGTGCTGGTCGGCGACATTCAGGACGAACACCGCAAGGTCGAACGCGGCATCCTCGCTTATCAGCCGGGCAAACTGCTGGTGCGCGGCGATACTCCACTGTTCAAGGTCGAACGCCTGCTCGGCATTGATCTGGACCACGTGGAAGCCGAAACCTTGGCAGGCCTGATCTACGAAACCCTCAAACGGGTACCGGAAGTCGAGGAAGTCATGGAGTTCGAAGGGCTGCGAATCATCATCAAAAAGATGAAAGGTCCGAAAATCGTGTTGGCCAAGGTGGTCAAGATTGATTGATACCTCACTTACATGACGCCTGAGTGCAACTGAATTGGTGGATTGAAGCTTATACAGCCAAAATACTTGCACCTTTCAGTCAAAATCTTAAAAAGTGCTAGTATTCTTTCATCAGCCTAAACGTAGTGAAAGAATACTTGCATGGCAATGAAGACCGCTCCACTTTTCCCTGCAACCGAACGACTGCTTGCCGATCTTGGCGAGCGGCTCAAACTTGCCCGCTTGCGACGTAAAATTACCGCTAAACAGGCAGCCGAGAGAGCCGGGATGTCCCAGATGACGCTTAGGGCACTCGAACGCGGTTCATCCGGCAGCACTATCGGCGCCTACCTCGCAGTCATGCAGATCCTGGGGCTTGAAAAGGACCTCAGCAAACTGGCTGCCGAGGATGAGCTTGGGCGGCATTTGCAGGACTCAGAACTTCTTCCATCCCAAAAAAAGACGTCGCGGGTCAATAAAAACGGGGCGCAAGCATCGATCAAGCGCACCAGGATTTCCAATGCCAAGGCAGCCGAAACGCCGACGTCATATCCAGTTGCAGACCAGAACGACGATGGATCAATCAGTAGTGATTCACTTGCAGCCCTTATACCGCCTCGGCGAAGGGCTGATAAAAAATGAGCACAATGATTGGGGTTTATGCCGACTGGGTGGGCTTATCGGGGCCCAAACGCCTTGGCTGGCTGCATGTTCGAAAGACACGGCAAAGCGAAAAATTCGAGTACGAAAACGACCCGGCAGCGTTGAAAGATCGCGCCTTGAGCAACGTCCGGATCGATCCCGAGATTGGCCCCTTTATGGGTGCCCAATACCCAGCCAACGGTCGAGACATGTTTGGAGCATTCGGCGACTCTAGCCCTGACCGCTGGGGGCGAATGCTTATGAAGCGTCGCCTGGAGCGCGATAAACGTGAAGGCTTTGCTTCACCTGATGATCGCCTGGACGAATCTGACTATTTATTGGGTGTACACGACCTATACCGGGTCGGAGCACTTCGTTATCGACTCAATGACGAAGGCAACTTTCTTGACGATCAAAATGATGTAGCAGCCCCCCCCTTTGTTGAGCTGCGAGCACTCGAACGCGCCAGCCGTGCACTCGAGAACGACCCAGACAACCGTGCAGCAGACGGCCGCGAATGGCTCCGTATGCTGATAGCACCAGGTGGCTCGCTCGGCGGTGCCCGGCCAAAAGCAAGCGTTGCCGATAATGAGGGACACCTTTGGATTGCCAAATTCCCATCCACCCGCGACACCTACGATGTAGGTGGTTGGGAACTGGTGGTCAATGCCCTTGCGAAAGCATGTGGATTGAGAGTCGCCTCAGCGACAGCTAAACGCTATGCGAGCAAGGACCACTGTTTCATGGTCAAACGCTTCGACCGCACTGCCAACAACGGCCGCCTCCATTTTGCATCCGCAATGACACTTACCGGTCACGTTGACGGTGACGACGCAGGAAGTGGTGTCAGCTACATGGAGTTGGGCGAAGTTTTGATGCGTCACGGCAGCAATCCAGACCGGGATCTGGAAGAGCTGTGGACGCGCATAGTGTTCAGCATTCTGGTATCGAACACTGACGATCACCTTCGCAATCACGGATTTATCCTTCAGCCCGGTAATGGCTGGAGTCTTTCCGAGGCTTACGACTTGAACCCGGTGCCCCATGGGGACGGCCTGAAGCTCAATATCACCCAGCACGATAATGCGCTGGATCTTGAACTCACCCGAGAAGTGGCTGGTTATTTTCGGATTGGCCGGGGCCGTGCTGAAAAGATCATTGAAGCGTGCACCTACGCAGTCAGCCATTGGAGGACTGTTGCTCAAGCCCTGGGGCTTTCACAGCGGGAGCAAGACTATATGGCGCAGGCCTTTATAAGGTCGTGAGAAACCCAAAAAATCGCGCGGCAAAGGTGTTCAAGATTGGTTGATACACTCATGTAAGAGCTACCGCGGGCTGCGAAACAGTGTCCCTTACGCACCGCATTCGCAGCCTTCGGCAGCTCCTACAGAGATCATGCTGACTCTCTCAATTCCCACCCACCGCAAAATTAGGCAGGCTTTGCACCGGCTGTGCAAACTCGTAGGGGATGGACTCCAGCGCCAGGCCCACGTTGCGCTGGACGACGAAGTGCAGGTGCGGTCCGCTGCTGTTGCCGGTGTTGCCGGAGCGCGCCAATGCGCTGCCTACGATGACGTGCTGTCCTTCCTTGACGCTGACCGAGCCACGCATCAGGTGCAGGTAAACGCCCATGGTGCCGTCGTCATGCAGGATTCGCACGAAGTTGCCGGAAGGGTTTGAGCCTTTGCCGGTCTGGTCGTTTTCGATTTTGACGACCACACCACCTCGTGCCGCAATAATTGGCGTGCCTTCGGGCATGGCGATGTCCATGGCGTAGCGGCCTTTGGCTCCGAAATGGCTGTATTTGCCGTTTGGCCCCTGACTCAAGCGAAACGGCCCGCCCACCCACGGCAATGGATAGCGATACGCCAGACTCGTGCGCTGCGGATCACCGACGATTGAGCGCAGGCTGGTTTTGTAGCTCATCGGCTTGCCGCCGACTTTGGGACTCAGGACCGTGACCCGCTCATTGCCACGCGCAGGTATCGTGCGACGAATTGTCTGATCGGCGACGCCAAGAACGTTCTTCCCGCCGCTGATTTTCAGCTCGACCTCAACCGGCGCATACAGATCGTTGCGGACATAGAGGCTATCCACGCCTTTGTCTCGCTTAGTGCTCAGATGCACCTGACGCTCGATGTGCTCGACCATCCGATCCTTGAACACCACCACGGCGGCACCCGGTGTGGGGCGGTCGGTAAACGAGACCACGCCGTTGGCATCGGTGAATTTATAGATCGTCACCGCCCCGGCCGATTGCGCAGCCAGCAACAGAGCACACAGGATGAGTAAGCGCTCAAGCATGGGATGGGTCTGGGTTGTAAAGAAGATGAGGCAAGCCTAACAGCGATTCCTGCAAATGAGGACTCAGCTGTATCAATCGGCAATAGAGTGGACGTCAAGGAAACCGCGCCAGATGCGCGTGAGCGTCACCTCAAATCCAGTGGGAGCGAATTCATTCGCGAAGAGGCCAGTCCAGTAAAGCATCACTGAATGACACACCTCTTTCCCGAATGAGCTCACTCCTACAGGATCACAGGCAATCAAGCACCCGGTGAGAAGTGCTTCTGTGCAGTGCCGCGGGCGATCAGGCGGGAAATGTAATCCAGTTTCTGGGCATCCTGATCGGTGAAGCGGAAGGTTACTTGCAGCCACTCGCTGTCGGGCTTCTGCTCGAAGGCCACGATGGCGTGCAGATAACCGTTGAGCCGCGCCACTTCGTTGCTCTCGCCTTGCTCCAGATCGAGCACAGCCTGCTCAAGGATCTGTGGCAGGCTTTCGCTACGGCGGACCACCAGCAACGCTTCCTTGAGGGTCAGCGCCTTGATCACACTGCTGTGATTGCCGCTGGGCAGGCGCAATTGGCCCTGACCACGCCCTGCCGGCTCTTTTGCTGCTATTTGCTGCGGTACCGGTGGGGCCTTGGCAAGACCGCCGCCAAAACCAGGTGCAGAAGTTACTGCCGGGCTGGCCGCAGGACGAACGACCTCAGCCTTGCCGCCAGTCAGCGCGCTGAGCGAGTCATTGAGCGGCGAGTTCATGCGCGACGGAGCGGTGGACATCACAGCTTCGAGCTTGCCGACTTTGGCCAGGGCTTTCTTGACCTTGGTCAGCAGTTGTTCGTTGGTGAAGGGTTTGCCGACAAAATCGGTCACCCCGGCCTGAATCGCCTGAACCACGTTCTCTTTGTCACCACGGCTGGTGACCATGATGAAGGGAACGGTTTTCAGGTAATTGTCCTGTTCGCGGCACCAGGTCAGCAGCTCAAGGCCAGACATCTCCGGCATTTCCCAGTCGCACAGGATCAGGTCGAACTCTTCGCGGTTCAGGGTGACCTGAGCCTTGCGACCGTTGACGGCGTCCTCGGTGTGAATACCGGGAAAATAATTGCGCAGACCTTTCTTAACCAAATCGCGAATGAAAGTCGCGTCATCCACAATCAAAACACTGATCTTACTCATCGACGCTCCTGCGGGTGTGTCGCCACTGCTGGCGAACCGCGTTGATGCTGAACACACCCTATATTTCGGCAAGCATAGCGCTGGCTGATGGCCAAAGGCCAACCTGTTTGACGGCGCCAGGACATTTAATTCGCGGGCGGCTGGAAGTTCTTAAACCCGAGAACAAAAACGCCCAGCTGCGAGCTGGGCGTTTTTTCGCAGGCAATCTTACTTATCGTCAGATTTGTCCGGAACATTAGCGCTTTCGCTAGTGATCCCGTGCACCTCTTCTTTCATGCGCTTGAGGCCCATGTGCCGCACGTCGGTTCCGCGCACCAGGTAGATGACCAGCTCGGAAATATTCCGCGCGTGGTCGCCGATACGTTCCAGCGAACGCAGGACCCAGATCACATTGAGTACGCGGGAGATCGAACGCGGATCCTCCATCATGTAGGTCGCCAGCTCGCGCAGGGCCGTCTTGTATTCGCGGTCGATGATTTTGTCGTACTGCGCCACGGACAACGCCAGCTCGGCGTCGAAGCGGGCAAACGAATCCAGAGCATCGCGAACCATGTTGCGCACCTGATCGCCGATATGACGCACTTCGACGTAACCACGCGGCGATTCGCCTTCCTCGCACAACTGAATGGCACGACGAGCGATCTTGGTCGATTCATCACCGATGCGTTCCAGGTCGATCACCGACTTGGAAATGCTGATGATCAAACGCAGGTCGGAAGCCGCCGGCTGACGACGCGCCAGTATGCGCAGGCATTCTTCATCGATGTTGCGCTCCATCTGGTTGATGCGGTCGTCGACTTCACGAACGCGCTGGGCCAGACCGGAGTCCGCTTCGATCAAGGCAGTCACGGCATCGTTGACCTGCTTCTCGACCAAACCGCCCATCTCGAGCAGATGGCTGCGTACTTCTTCAAGCTCAGCGTTGAACTGTTGGGAGATGTGATGCGTGAGGCTGTCTTTATGAATCATGCTTGGTGTCCTTGGAACGTCCGGTTAAGTGCGAAAACGCAGCGGTGCTTCAGGGTTTGAGCAGGACCTAGCCGTAACGACCGGTGATGTAATCTTCAGTCTGTTTTTTAGCCGGGTTGGTGAACATCGTGTCCGTGTCACCGAACTCGACCAGTTTGCCCATGTACATAAACGCGGTGTAATCCGAAACCCGTGCCGCCTGCTGCATGTTGTGAGTAACGATCACAATGGTGTATTTGGATTTCAGTTCGTAGATCAGCTCTTCAACTTTCAACGTCGAAATTGGATCGAGCGCTGAACAGGGTTCGTCGAGCAGCAGGACTTCCGGCTCCACGGCGATGGTCCGGGCGATCACCAGACGTTGCTGCTGACCGCCGGAAAGCCCCAGCGCTGACTCATGCAGACGGTCTTTGACCTCGTCCCACAACGCTGCGGCCTTGAGTGCCCACTCGACAGCTTCATCGAGTACGCGCTTTTTGTTGATGCCCTGGATCCGCAAGCCATACACCACGTTTTCGTAGATGGTCTTGGGGAACGGGTTGGGCTTCTGAAACACCATGCCGACACGACGGCGCAATTCGGCGACGTCTTCACCTTTGGTGTAGATATCGTGGCCGTACAAATTGATTGCGCCTTTTACGCTGCAACCATCGACCAGGTCGTTCATGCGGTTGAACGTACGCAACAATGTCGACTTGCCGCAGCCGGACGGACCAATGAAGGCCGTCACACGCTGCTTCGGAATATTCAGGCTGACATCGAACAGCGCCTGCTTGTCACCATAAAACAGGTTCAGACCCGGCACTTCGATAGCCACGGTTTCGTCGGCCAGATGCAGGCCGGACTTGTTGCGCCCCAGGGCCGACATGTTGATGCCTCGTGCCGGGTTTTCATGCTGCATGGAATTGCTCCCTACGCTAACCAAATTCATTTGAACGTCGGTAAGAGCGAACTTGTTCGCGGGGCGTCGAACCTGACACACCGCCTCGCGAACAAGTTCGCTCCTACCAGCTCCTGGTTTGCCGCACGACAGCACGGCCACAGACCATCAACTGTCCAGCGCTTTGTATTTCTCGCGCAGGTGGTTACGAATAGCCACCGCCGACAGGTTAAGCAAGGCAATCACTAACACCAGCAACAGCGCCGTGGCGTAAACCAATGGTCGCGCCGCCTCGACGTTAGGGCTCTGGAAGCCCACGTCGTAAATATGGAACCCCAGGTGCATGATCTTCTGATCCAGATGCAGGTAAGGGTAGTTGCCATCCACCGGCAGCGACGGAGCCAGTTTGACCACGCCCACCAACATCAGCGGCGCAACCTCACCCGCTGCACGCGCCACCGCCAGAATCAGGCCGGTCATCATGGCCGGGCTCGCCATGGGCAGAACAATCTTCCACAGCGTCTCAGACTTTGTCGCACCCAACGCCAGCGAGCCTTCGCGGATGGTGCGCGGGATACGCGCCAGACCTTCTTCAGTCGCGACGATCACCACTGGCACGGCCAGCAATGCCAGCGTCAGCGACGCCCAGAGCAGGCCAGGCGTACCAAACGTCGGAGCAGGCAAGGCTTCGGGGAAGAACAGCTGATCCAGAGATCCGCCCAGTACATAGACAAAGAAGCCCAAACCGAACACACCGTAAACAATAGCCGGAACGCCCGCGAGGTTGTTCACTGCGATACGAATCAAGCGCGTGACCGGGCCTTGTCTGGCGTACTCACGCAGGTAAACCGCTGCCAGTACACCAAATGGCGTGACGATCACCGCCATGATCAGGGTCATCATCACCGTGCCGAAAATTGCCGGGAAAATCCCGCCTTCGGTGTTGGCTTCCCGCGGGTCTTCACTGAGGAATTCCCACAGCTTCTTGAAATAGAACCCGACTTTGGTGAGCGTGCCCATGCCGTTGGGCTGGTAAGCGTGGACGACTTTGCCCAGGCTGATTTCGACTTCTTTGCCGTTGGCGTCGCGCGCCGTAAGGCTGTCGCGATCAAACGCCTCGTGCAGCGAGGTCAGACGCTCTTCGATAACGGTGTAGCGACTGTCCAGTTCGGCACGTTCGCTGGCCATGTCGGCTTGAGCCTGCGCATCAAGCTTGCCATCCAGCTCCAGTTTGCGGGCCTGTAGACGCAACCGTTCGATACCGTGGTTGATCGCCCCGACGTCTTTCTTTTCAAGCTGATAGAGCTCGCGAGCCAGACCTTCGACACGCTTGATACGTTCTTGTAGCGTCGGCCAGGCCGCTTCGCCTTCAGCGACGACCTTGCCGCCTTCTTTGACGTTGACCAGATAACCGTAAAAATTGCCCCATTCGCGACGTTCAATCGTCATCAGCTCGGGCGGCAGGCTTTGGTTGGATATCCACTCGCCCACGACCCAGGTGAAATCGCTGGGGTTGACGTCACGATTGCCGACCTTGACCAGCTCACGGGTCATGAACTCCGGGCCATCTTCCGGTACCGGCAAACCCGCGCCTTTGAGGCGGGCGCGAGGGACTTGCTCTTGCTCGACGACTTCGCCGATCAGAACGTGTTTCTCTTGATTGGGCACATCGTATTGCGCGTACATCAGATCGGCCGGCCAGAAATGCCCCAGACCGCGCACGGCAATCACCGACAACAAGCCCAGCGTCATGATGACCGCAATGGATACCGCGCCCGCACTCATCCAGACGCCAGGGGCGCCGGTTTTAATCCAACTCTTGAGGGAGTTCTGTTTCACGAACTTCTACCTTCCTTAGAGAGACGAGTATTGCTTGCGCAGGCGCTGACGGATCAGCTCTGCGAGGGTGTTCATCACAAAGGTGAACATCAACAGCACCAGGGCTGCGAGGAACAACACTCGATAATGACTGCCACCCACTTCCGACTCAGGCATCTCCACAGCCACGTTGGCCGCCAGAGTGCGCATCCCCTCAAACAGGTTCATGTCCATGATCGGCGTATTGCCGGTGGCCATGAGCACGATCATCGTTTCGCCCACCGCACGGCCCATGCCGATCATCAGCGCCGAGAAAATCCCCGGGCTTGCGGTCAGGATGACCACGCGGGTCAGGGTCTGCCACGGCGTAGCGCCGAGTGCCAGCGAACCCAGCGTCAGACCGCGAGGCACACTGAACACCGCATCCTCGGCAATCGAGTAAATATTCGGAATAACGGCGAAGCCCATGGCAATGCCGACCACCAAGGCGTTGCGCTGGTCGTAGGTGATGCCCAGATCGTGGGAGATCCACATGCGCATGTCACCGCCGAAGAACCAGTTCTCCAGGTGCGGGCTCATGCTCAGTGAAAACCAGCCTACCAGCAGAACCACGGGCAACAGGATCGCGCTTTCCCAACCATCGGGAACCCGCAGGCGAATCGAGTCAGGCAAACGGCTCCAGGTAAAACCGGCGAGCAGAATGCCAATGGGCGTCAGCAGCATCAGACTGAACACACCCGGTAGATGACCTTCCAGATAGGGCGCCAGAAACAGCCCGGCGAAGAAGCCAAGGATCACCGTCGGCATGGCTTCCATCAGCTCGATTACCGGTTTGACCTTGCGGCGCATCCCGGGAGCCATGAAGTAAGCGGTATAGATCGCGGCGGCAACCGCCAGAGGCGCAGCCAGCAGCATGGCGTAAAACGCAGCCTTGAGCGTGCCATAGGTCAGCGGTGCCAGGCTCAGCTTGGGCTCGAAATCGCTATTGGAGGCGGTGGACTGCCAGACGTATTGAGGCGCATCGTAATTCTCGTACCAGACCTTGCCCCACAATGCGCTCCAGGACACTTCCGGATGCGGATTCTTCAAGCTCATCGGCCGCAACGCACCGCCCTGCTCTACCAGAATCTGATCCGCACGCGGTGACAGGGCAAAAATACCCGAACCGTCAGCGACTTTTTCGACCAACAACGTCCGGTGTGCAGTGCTATGGAAAACGCCGAGCTGACCCGAAGCGTCCAGTGCGATAAAGCCCTTGCGCCGTTGCTCAGCGGTGATCTGGGTAATCGGCGCCGCGCCCATCTTGAAGTCGCGAATGTGCATGAAGCGCTGTTCGCCATCGACGTCACGGGCCATGAACCACTGGGCCATGCCGCCTTTTGAGTTACCGATGATCAACGAAATGCCGCCCACCAGCTGGGTGCTGGCCGTGATCTCGGCATTGCCGTCTTCAAGCAGTTTGTAGCGGCCGTTGAGCGTGCGATCACGCAGACTGAACACGTCGGCCTGCGCACGACCGTTGATCACATACAGCCATTGCTGACGTGGATCGATATAGATGGCTTTCACAGCCTCGGACATCTGCGGCAACTCGATGCGACTTTGCTCGCTGGTGACCTCGCCGGTCATCATGTTTTCTTCTTTGGCCAGCGACAAAACATGCAATTGCTTGCCGGTGGTGCCTGCGATCAGGAGCTTCTCGCCATTGGCATTGATGCTCACATGCTCAACCGCCTGCCCCCCTTCATCCAGCACCAGCGGTGCTTCGCCATAAGGCCAGGTGATGGTCGGCGTGATGGTTTTATGGTTGTTCGGGTAGGTGATCAGGTAGCTGTGCCTGAACGCCAGGACTTGACCATTGGACAAGCCCAACGCAATTAGCGGCGTACCCGGCTGATCCTGACCAAGCGAAGCCACGCTCACGCCAGCAGGCAAAGGCAGGCTGACACGCTTGATTTCTGCACCGTCCGCGATGCCGAAAAACACGGCTTCGCCCTTGTCGGAAATACGCATTCCGACCTGGTTCTGCTCTTCCACAGTCAGCATTAGCGACTTGCCCGCGTCGTTCAGCCAGGCAGGCTTAAGAGCGTCTTCCTTGCTCAGGCTTGCGCCCTGAAACAACGGTGCAACCACATAGGCCAGGTAAAAGAAGATCAAGGTGATAGCCGCGAGCACGGCGAGGCCGCCAATGGCGACATACCAACGGGTCAGGCGGTCCTTGAAAGCGCGTATGCGGCGCCTGCGTTGCAGCTCAGGCGTATTGAAATCAATGCGCTTGGCAGGTGAATTCTGATTCATTGATGAATTGGCCAGATCATTCATGCGCACACCCTAGTCGCCCTGTATGACAAAAACATTACAGCGGGGTGACGCAAAAAAGCCCGCCACCTAGGATCATGGCAGCGAACTGTTCAGTTAACGGTGGGCCTGATTAGAACAGATCCCACCGCAACCCGGATTATTTTGCGGCTGCTTCCTGCAGGCCCAGATCGGTCAGAGCCTTGCTTACCACTCTCGGCGGCAGCGGAATGTAGCCGTCTTTCATGACCACTTCCTGCCCCTGCTTCGACAACACCAGCTTGATGAACTCTGCTTCCAGTGGGGCCAGCGGTTTGTTCGGAGCCTTGTTGACGTACACATACAGGAAGCGCGACAGCGGATAAGTGCCGTTCAAGGCGTTGGCCTCGTTGTCTTCAACGAACTCGCCACCTTCTTTTTTGGCTAGAGGGACGGTACGCACGCTGGACGTTTTATAACCAATGCCCGAGTAACCGATGCCATTGAGCGAGCTGCTGATGGAGCTGACGACCGAAGCCGAACCCGGCTGTTCGTTTACGTTAGCCTTGAAGTCGCCTTTGCACAGCGCTTCTTCCTTGAAGTAGCCATAGGTGCCGGACACCGAATTACGACCAAAAAGCTGAATCGGTTTGTTTGCCAAATCACCGGTTATACCCACATCACCCCAAGTCTTGGCGTCTGCCTTGGCACCGCACAGGCGGGTGACCGAGAAGATCGCGTCCACTTGCGCCATGGTCAACCCTTTGATCGGGTTGTCCTTGTGTACGAACACTGCCAGCGCATCGACTGCAACCGGGATAGCAGTGGGCTTGTAACCGTATTTCTGCTCGAATGCCGACAACTCGCCGTCTTTCATCTTGCGGCTCATCGGGCCGAGGTTGGCGGTGCCTTCGGTCAGTGCCGGTGGCGCAGTAGAGGAACCCGCTGCCTGAATCTGAATGTTCACGCTCGGGTATTCTTTCTTGTACGCCTCAGCCCACAGTGTCATGAGGTTGGCCAGGGTATCGGAGCCTACGCTGGACAAGTTGCCCGAAACACCCGACGTCTTTACGTACGGTTTGATCGCCGGATCAACAGCAGCAACCGCATTGGCAGTAGCGACGCCAGCGGCAACGAAAGTGAATGCGGTGATCAAACGTTTAAAAGTCATACCTTGCTCCGAGCGAGGTGAAGAAACAGGTCCGTTGGCCCGAGTATTGGCCTGACGCGTGACGACTCTATGACTTAATTGTGACAATTAAATGAAAGGCCGCCACCCTGTTCAGGAATGGCGGCCTTGAGTACCACGCGGCATGAAACGGAAGTCTTCAGGCTCGAGCGATCAGCGCTTTTTAGCGATCAGATAGCAGCCAATCAGCATGCCCAGCACACATAGAATCGCCACATACCAGGCGGGTGCCATAGGGCTGGATTTGAGCATGAGCGTCACGACCATCGGCGTCAGGCCGCCAAAAATCGCGTAAGCCAGGTTGTACGAGAACGACAACCCCGAGAAACGCACCACGGCCGGGAAAGCTTTGACCATCACGTACGGCACTGCACCGATGACACCAACGAACAGGCCGGTCACTGCATACATCGGGAACAGCCAGTCAGGATTGGCCGCCAGCGTGTGGTACATCGTCCATGAGCAGATCAACAGACCCAGGCTACCAAACAGGAACACACGGCCAGCACCAATGCGGTCGGCCAGTGCGCCCGAAGCGATGCAGCCCAGACTCAGGAAAACGATCGCCAGGCTATTCGCCTTCAGGGCCACAGCAGCCGGGAAGCCAAAGGTCGCGCCCTGCAGGATGGTCGGGGTCATCAGAATGACCACGATGATGCCTGCCGAGAGTAACCAGGTCAGCAGCATCGAGATAGCAACTGCACCGCGGTGATCACGCAGCACCGACTTGAGCGGTACTTCTTCGGCCAGCGCTTTGCGCAACTGCAGCTCGGCGAACACTGGGGTTTCGTGCAACCAACGGCGCAGATACACCGACAACAGGCCGAACACACCACCTACCAGGAACGGGATACGCCATGCATAGTCGGACACTTCAATCGGGGTGTAGATGCTGTTGATCAGGGTCGCCATCAGGGAGCCCAGCAGAATGCCGGCCGTCAGCCCACAGGTCAGCGTGCCGCAGGCATAACCGATATGACGCGCAGGGACGTGCTCGGAAACGAACACCCAGGCGCCCGGCACTTCACCGCCAATGGCTGCGCCCTGAATGACGCGCATCAGCAGAAGCAGAATCGGCGCCCACATGCCGATCTGGGCATATGTCGGCAGCAGGCCCATGATCAGCGTCGGCACCGCCATCATGAAAATGCTCAGGGTGAACATTTTCTTGCGCCCCAGCAGGTCGCCGAAGTGCGCCATGATGATGCCGCCCAGAGGACGCGCCAGATATCCTGCGGCGAAAATCCCGAAGGTCTGCATCATGCGTAGCCATTCCGGCATATCCGCCGGGAAAAATAGTTTGCCGACCACAGCAGCGAAGAACACGAAAATGATGAAGTCGTAGAACTCCAGCGCGCCGCCCAACGCGGACAGCGACAAGGTCTTGTAGTCGTTGCGGGTCAGCGGGCGCGAAGGCTGCGCGGTACTCGAAGGCACAGTTGACATGAACAATACTTCTCTAGGGAGGCTTCTCTTGAATAGGGTTAGCGACAGTAAAGCAGGTTACGGCGGGGTGGCCTGCAACTGCGATTGTCCGGAGCAACTGTGCGGATAGGCACCAAAATTGCGTGACACAGGCAGTCATGCCGCCTTGTCGGGTCCGGCACGATAGCAAATTGTTTCAAAAAGCACACAGCCTGATGCGTATATCGTCGAAATCAGTACTCGATGGTCGTTTCATGACGCATCGCCCGATATACTCGCAGACCGTCGGATTACTGTCGGTTGTGTGTCGGAATGTAGCGCACAAGCCTCAGTCAGTCGGGGGTGCTGTGCGAAATCAGCTGCCATTCAGCCGCTTTCGCAGAGTTTCCCCTTCAGGTGTTCCACCTGCGCTGAACGCTTTATGTTCACGCAAATGGTTTTGAATAGCGCCTGCCAACCGCGGCAACAATACTAAGAGTCATGGGTCAGAGGCACCCTAGGCATGATCGAGTTCGAACAAGAAGATCCAATCCCGCAAGGCGATCTCGCTTTGCAAATCACCGCACTACCCCGCGAAACCAACGGCTTCGGCGATATTTTCGGCGGCTGGCTGGTATCCCAGATGGATCTGGCAGGCACCGCAATGGCCAGCAAGATCGCGGGCGGGCGGGTTGCCACAGTGGCCATTGATCGCATGGCGTTTCTGGTTCCGGTGGCAGTGGGCGCGCAGCTGTCCTTCTATACCCAGGCACTGGAAATTGGCCGCAGCTCCATCCAGATGATGGTTGAAGTCTGGAGCGATGACCCGCTGTCCAGCGAATGGCGCAAAGTGACCGAAGCGGTGTTTGTGTTTGTGGCTATAGATGGCAGCGGGCGCACCCGGTCGGTTCCAGCGCGGCGATAAGGCTGTGTAATTTGTAATTGCAGGAGCTGCCGAAGGCTGCGAAAGGCCTATTCCTGAAACACCGCGATTCGCAGCGTTCGGCAGCTCCTCAGTGAATCACACTCCAAAGAAGGTAAGGCTGGCTGGAGAAAGGTAAACTCATCGACCTGGACATGGTCCATTTTGTCTTAGTCTTTGTTTGAGAGTTCTTTATATGCCAACGCCCCAGGTCGAATCCGTCACCATCGATGAGCTTAACTGCTGGAGAATCAGCCACGGTGAAGCTGAACTCGTTGTCGCCCAGCAAGGTGCGCATATCGTCAGTTACAAGCTGGCCGGGCAGCAGCCGCTGATCTGGTCCAATGATCAAGCCGCCTTCAAAAAAGGCACTCCGATTCGCGGCGGCATGCCTGTGTGCTGGCCATGGTTCGGCAATCTTCAGCGTAACCCGGAAAGTGTTCAGGCCATGCGCGTGAGCGACGAGCCCGCCAAGGCTCATGGCGAAGTACGCGCCATTGACTGGGAATTGATGGGGATGGCCGAAGATGACGACGCGTTGATCGTCGATTTCATCCAGCCCAAGACGGAAGGCAAGCTGCCAGGCTGGCCGCATAACGTGGGTCTGAAACTGAGCATTCGTCTGGACGAAGCACTGAATGTCAGCCTAGTGAGCTACAACTCCGGTACTGAAACCGTGAGTTTCAGCCAAGCGCTGCACACCTACTTCGCCGTCAGCGATGTACGCGAAATCAGCATCAAAGGCCTCGATGGCGTGCGTTACATCGAAACTCTGGAAAACTGGGAAGAGCGCAAGCAGTCCGGCGATGTGAAATTCGCAGGCGAGACCGACCGCATTTACCTCAACACCCCGGACATGCTGAGCATTGTCGATCCGACATGGCAGCGCAAAATCCATATCTGCACCAACGGCTCCAAGTCAGCCATCGTGTGGAATCCGTGGATCGAGAAAACCAAAACCTTCAACGATATGGCCGCTGATGGCTGGCAGGGCATGGTATGCGTCGAAACAGCCAACGTGCTGGACGATATCGTGACGCTGGAGCCGGAGCAGATGCATGTGCTGGATGTGAGTATCTGGGCTGAGTCTTTGTCGGAAGCCTGATTTCTGTAGGAGCGCGCTTGCCCGCGATGAACGATAACTCGGTCTGTCTGACAAACCGCGTCATCGCTCATCGCGGGCAAGCGCGCTCCTACCGGCCTGCGTAAGCCCTACAAATCCGCCTCAACCACCACTCGCGCTTTCTCTGCATCCATTGCATAAGCCGCATCAGCCAGATCGTTGCTGACCTTTTCAACCTTCAGTTTGCCAACCACCCACAGCGGCGTGTAGATGTCTTCGATCTTCAGGCCTTTGGGGTAACGCACCAACACGAGCTGGTTGGGCGGTGGCGGTGGCACGTGGATACAGGCGCCAGGATACGGAACAAGGAAAAACAGCGTGCTGTGGCCCTTGGCATCCGTTTCAAGCGGTACTGGATAACCTCCAAGACGCACTTCCTTACCATTCATGGCCGGTACGGTCTTGGCTGAGTACATGACGGCAGGCAAACCCTTGCTTTGCTTCAAACCACCTTTGCTGTCAAACGTCCCTTGGGCTTCCGGGGAGCTGTGGTCAATTTCAGGCATGGCTTCGAGGGCTTTCTGATCCGACTTGGGCATCAGGTCCAGCCAGTCGGTTTCAGGGATTTCAGCGCGGGCCAGGCCGCAGATCAGAAGCAGAGGGATAACTAAGAGACGACGCATCGACAGGCTCGGCAAGTATGGGAAGTTGAAAAACTGCCCGGCATTCTAGCCCTCTGCGTGCCGGAACGCAGAGGGCCATTGAACATCAGCTTTTCTTTTTGATCAGGCCGAAGATCACCAACAGTACGATTGCGCCAACCAATGCACCCAGGAAGCCTGCGCCTTCGCCTGCCTGATAGATGCCCAGCGCCTGACCGCCATACGTGGCCGCCAGCGAACCGCCGATGCCCAACAGAATGGTCATGATCCAACCCATGCTGTCGTCGCCTGGCTTGAGGAAACGCGCCAGCAGGCCAACGATCAAGCCGATGAAGATGGTTCCGATAATACCCATGCCGTTTTCCCTCTCAAATAAGTGATATGCCAAAGCTTGGTCAGCCATTGGCATCACGCTATCAGAGAGGTGCGGGGTTGGAATGGTTCAATGCATAAGACAGGCAAAAATCCGTAGGAGCTGCCGAAGGCTGCGAAAGGGGTATGTCTGACACCCCGCTTTCGCAGCCTTCGGCAGCTCCTACAAGGGCGTCTTGATCAGTTTTTGATCAGGGCCTCAACCAGCTTCACTTGGCGATCCAGCGTTGCGCGATCAGCGCTGCGCACGGTGGCGTGGCCCACTTTACGGCCCGCCTTGAACGCTTTGCCGTAATGATGCAGATGGCAATCATCAATAGCGGTCACTTTATCAACAGCCGGCACTTCACCGATGAAGTTGAGCATTGCGCTCTCCCCCACCTTGGCCGTTGAGCCCAGCGGCAAGCCCGCTACCGCCCGCAGGTGGTTTTCGAACTGGCTGCATTCGGCACCTTCGGTGGTCCAGTGCCCTGAGTTGTGCACGCGAGGCGCGATTTCGTTGGCTTTCAGGCCGCCATCGACTTCGAAGAACTCGAAAGCCAGCACGCCAACGTAATCGAGCTGCTTGAGCACACGACCGGCGTAATCTTCAGCCAACGCCTGCAGCGGGTGATCGGTGCTGGCAATGGAGATACGCAGAATGCCGTTGTCGTGGGTGTTGTGCACCAGCGGGTAGAAACGGGTTTCCCCGTCACGAGCACGCACGGCGATCAGCGAGACTTCACCGGTGAACGGTACAAAACCTTCCAGCAAACAGGCAACGCTGCCCAGTTCCGCGAAAGTACCTTCGACGTCAGCTGCGGTGCGCAGGACTTTCTGGCCCTTGCCGTCATAACCCAGGGTGCGCGTCTTGAGCACTGCAGGCAGGCCCATAGCGGCGACAGCAGCATCCAGATCGGCCTGGGACTGAATGTCGGCGAACTCAGGCGTCGGAATGCCCAGGTCCTTGAACATGCTTTTTTCGAACCAGCGATCACGGGCAATGCGCAAGGCTTCGGCGCTCGGATAAACCGGCACGAACTGCGACAGGAACGCCACGGTTTCAGCAGGTACGCTTTCGAACTCGAAGGTCACCAGATCCACTTCGTCAGCCAACTGACGAAGATGATCCTGATCGCCGTAATCGGCACGCAGATGTTCGCCCAATGCGGCTGCGCACGCGTCTGGCGCGGGGTCCAGAAAGGCGAAGTTCATCCCCAGCGGGGTTCCTGCCAGGGCCAACATGCGGCCCAACTGGCCGCCACCGATTACACCAATCTTCATTGCAAAACCTCAGGCGTCGCGCGGGTCTGGATTGTCCAGAACGCTGTCTGTCTGCTCAGTGCGGAATTTCTTCAACACTGCGTGGAATTGTGGATGCTTGGCGCCCAGGATACTGGCAGAGAGCAGCGCTGCGTTGATCGCACCGGCCTTGCCGATGGCCAGGGTCGCAACCGGAATACCAGCAGGCATCTGCACGATGGACAGCAACGAGTCGACGCCCGACAGCATGGAGGACTGGACTGGAACGCCCAGTACCGGGAGGTGGGTCTTGGCCGCACACATGCCCGGCAAGTGAGCAGCGCCACCAGCACCGGCGATGATCACTTCAATACCGCGTGCTTCAGCCTGTTCGGCATACTGGAACAGCAAGTCCGGAGTGCGGTGCGCAGACACCACTTTCACTTCGTACGGAATGCCGAGCTTTTCCAGCATATCGGCGGTGTGGCTAAGGGTGGACCAATCGGACTTGGAGCCCATGATCACGCCAACCAGTGCGCTCATCGTCGTGCCTCTCATCGGGCGCCCGCAGGCGCATCAAAAAACAAACAAGCCACGCGGGAGGACCGGCGTGGCTTGCTGTACGAATAATGACCGGTCGAGCCGGCCAAAGGCCGCGCAGTATACCCCAAAGAAGAGCGTTTGAAGCACCCCTCGTGACCATCTGTCCTGTGAGCCGTTTATGACCTGCAAACCCCGTATTTACTGACCTGCGGGTCAAGCTCCATCAGGGGTCGCGGCGCTCTCAAGCTTGCGCCATAACAAGCGCACGTTGGCCTTGCGTACCAAGGCGCAGCGATACAGGCGGATCTCCAGTGGAATATGCCATTGCGGGCCACCGCACTCGACCAGTTCGCCGCGGGCCAATTCGGCACGCACGCTGAGCCTCGGTACCCAGGCGATGCCCAGACCTTCCAGTGCCATGCTCTTGAGACTGTCGGCCATAGCTGTCTCGTAGATCGTGGTAAAGCGCAGGTTTCGCTGGCGCAGTAACAGATTCACCGAACGGCCAAGAAAAGCTCCGGCGCTGTAAGCCAGAAGCGGCACGCTGCCACCGTCCTCCAGAGCAAACAGCGGCTCACCATTTTCATCGGCGGCGCATACCGGCAGCATTTCGGTGTGGGCAAGATGCAGCGACGGGAAAATTTCCGGGTCCATCTGCAGGGCGGCATCCGGATCGTAGAACGCCAGCATCAGGTCACAGCCGCCCTCACGCAAGGCATGCACAGCGTCGCCAACGTTGGTGGCGACCAGCCGGGTCGCGATGTTCAGGCCTTCGTTGCGCAGTTGCGCGATCCAGCGCGGGAAGAAACCCAGCGCCAGGGAGTGCGCCGCAGCAACCTGCATGACTTCGCCCTGCCCGCCTTCCAGATGGTGCAAGTGACGCAACACTTCACCCAGTTGCTCGACCACGGTACGCGCCGTGACCAGAAACAGCTGGCCAGCCGCCGTCAGCTCGATGGGCGTACGCGAACGATTGACCAGCGTCAGCCCCAGCGCCGCTTCAAGGCTGCGAATACGCCGGCTGAAGGCGGGTTGCGTCACAAAACGCTTCTCTGCCGCCTGGGAAAAACTGCGCGTAGAGGCCAGCGCACTGAAGTCTTCCAGCCATTTGCTTTCCAGATTCATGTTGTCCTCTTACCTGCACCCTATCCATCTGAATTGGGATGGGTCCTGTGGGAGCGAATTCATTCGCGAAAGCCGGTGTGTCAGACAAACAGACGTGTCAGGGACATCTATTCGCGAATGAATTCGCTCCCACAAAGACCCCGCTAACCGCCGGAAATGTATATACACGCCAGTAACACCTATCGCGTCACATCTGCATTATGCCGTTTCGGCATGGCCCAGTATGTAACAGCATTGGTCAAAAATATGCCAGAGGACCAGTATCAGCTGCGTTCCGGCCTTGTCCGTGCCTCTCTTGAGATTATCTCTATCATGTCCTCGCCTGCATCATCGCGCACCGAAAAAGACCTGCTTGGTGTTCTCGAAGTCCCTGCTGACGCGTATTACGGTATTCAAACGTTGCGAGCGGTGAACAATTTTCACCTTTCCGGCGTTCCGCTTTCGCACTACCCGAAGCTGGTAGTCGGACTGGCGATGGTCAAACAGGCAGCCGCTGACGCGAACCATCAGTTGGGCCACCTCAATGCGGCCAAGCATGCAGCGATCAGCGAAGCTTGTGCACGTCTGATTCGCGGCGATTTCCACGAGCACTTCGTGGTGGACATGATTCAAGGCGGCGCTGGCACTTCAACCAACATGAATGCCAACGAAGTCATCGCCAACATTGCTCTGGAAGCCATGGGCTTCGAGAAAGGCGATTACAAACAGCTGCACCCGAATAACGATGTCAACATGGCTCAATCGACCAACGACGCCTACCCGACCGCTATTCGTCTGGGCCTGCTGCTGGGTCACGACGCTCTGCTGGCCAGCCTCGACAGCCTGATTCAGGCATTCGCGGCCAAGGGCCAGGAATTCAACCACGTACTGAAAATGGGCCGTACCCAGCTGCAGGACGCTGTGCCGATGACTCTCGGCCAGGAATTCCGCGCCTTCGCCACAACACTGACCGAAGACTTGAATCGTCTTCGCAGCCTGGCACCAGAACTGCTGACCGAGGTGAACCTGGGCGGAACCGCCATCGGTACCGGCATCAACGCCGACCCGGGCTACCAGAAGCTTGCCGTTGACCGTCTGGCGATCATCAGCGGCCAACCACTGGTTCCGGCGGCTGACCTGATCGAAGCCACTTCCGACATGGGCGCCTTCGTGCTGTTCTCCGGCATGCTCAAGCGTACCGCCGTCAAACTGTCGAAGATCTGCAACGACCTGCGCCTGCTGTCCAGCGGCCCACGCACCGGCATCAACGAAATCAACCTGCCAGCGCGTCAGCCAGGCAGCTCGATCATGCCCGGCAAGGTCAACCCGGTCATCCCGGAAGCGGTCAACATGGTTGCCTTCGAAATCATCGGCAACGACCTGGCACTGACCATGGCAGCCGAAGGCGGTCAATTGCAGCTCAACGTGATGGAGCCGCTGATCGCCTACAAGATTTTCGATTCGATTCGCCTGCTGCAACGCGCCATGGACATGCTGCGCGAGCACTGCATCGTCGGCATCACCGCCAACGAAGCCCGCTGCCGCGAACTGGTCGAGCACTCCATTGGCCTGGTCACCGCACTGAACCCTTACATCGGTTATGAAAACGCCACCCGTATCGCCCGTATCGCGCTGGAAACCGGGCGCGGCGTACTGGAACTGGTTCGCGAAGAAGGCTTGCTGGACGACGCCATGCTGGACGACATCCTGCGACCGGAAAACATGATTGCCCCGCGTCTGGTCCCATTGAAGGCCTGATGCAAATGCTCGACAGCTACACGCTCACCAGGTGTTGAGGACCTAGACACTCCTCACCCCTTTTGGGGGTCCAGAGATCATTCTCTCCGGACCCTTTTTTTTACCTGCAAAACGCTCACTGCCAATAACAACATGGATGTATCGCTGCACTGGAAAGGAAAAGTATTGCAGACGCAAGACGAGCGCACCGGTATAGTGCGCGCCCCTAAAAACAACAGCGAGGATTCTCCAATGCTTGAAGTCATCAACGACTTCCTTTCGGGTAAAGTGCTGATCGTACTGATCGTAGGGCTCGGCGGTTATTTCACGATACGTTCGCGTTTCGTCCAGTTTCGCCACTTTTTCCACATGTTCGCTGTTTTCAGGGATAGTTTACGCAACAGCACCGGCCAGCTCAGTTCCTTCCAGGCATTGATGCTCAGCCTTGCCGGACGTGTCGGCGCAGGCAACATTGCCGGTGTCGGTATTGCCGTAACACTGGGCGGCCCAGGCGCGGTTTTCTGGATGTGGGTCACCGCACTGGTGGGCATGGCCAGCAGCTTCATCGAGTGTTCGCTCGCTCAGCTCTACAAACGCAAAGACTCCGAAGGCCAGTTCCGTGGCGGTCCGGCGTATTACATCCAGCATGGTCTGGGTAAGCGCTGGCTCGGCATGGTCATGGCAGTATTGCTGCTGGTGACCTTCGGTTTTGCCTTCAACGGCCTGCAATCCCACGCAGTAACCGACTCCCTCAAAGGTGCATTCGGCATCGACACCATGACCACCGGTATCTGCCTGGTAGTGTTGCTGGGCCTTGCATTCGTCGGCGGCATCAAGCGTATCGCGGCGATCTCGGACCTGCTGGTACCGGTCAAGACCCTGATCTACATCGCCGTGACCATTTACGTCATCGTCCTGCAGATTGACCACGTTCCGGCCATGCTGGCGACCATCGTCAAAAGCGCATTTGGTCTGGACCCGGTGTTTGGCGGCCTGATCGGCAGCGCAATCGTCATGGGCGTGAAACGCGGCGTGTTCGCTAACGAAGCCGGCCTGGGCAGTGCACCAAACGTGGCCGCTGTTGCGCAGGTTGAGCACCCGATCTCACAGGGCGTGGTTCAGGCATTCAGCGTGTTCCTCGACACCTTCGTGATCTGCACCTGCACCGCGTTGCTGATTCTGCTCTCGGGCATCTACGACGTGGGTTACAGCGGCAACGGTATCGTTCTGGCACAGAACTCGCTGGCAGCCGTGGTCGGTGACTGGGGTCGTATCTTCATCAGTGTCGCCCTGGCGCTGTTTGTCTTTACCTCGATTCTCTACAACTACTACCTGGGCGAAAACAGCCTGCGTTTCCTGGTGGGCGAGAGCAAGAAAGCCATCGTCGGCTATCGGATTTTCGTGCTGGTGCTGATCCTCTGGGGTGCCGTCGTTGATCTCAACACCGTGTTCGCCTTCGCCGACATCACCATGACGTTGCTGGCCTTCGTCAACCTCATCGCCCTGGCAATGTTGTTCAAAGTCGCCATGCGCATCCTGCGCGACTACGATGCGCAACGTAAGGCGGGCATCAAGACTCCAGTATTCGATTCGAGCCAGTTCCCGGATCTGGACCTGGACCGCAACGCATGGCCTGCCAACCCTGACCACACACCGGTCAACCCGGTCGAGGCCACGGCAAAGCCTGCTACCCAAGCCTGATAGCTAACGTCATACCGGAGAAGAATCATGACTCATGAACAGCCACAACCCGCTCAGCGAGTCATGGTTCTTTATACCGGTGGCACTATCGGCATGCAGGCCAGCGCCAATGGCCTGGCACCTGCATCGGGCTTCGAGGCACACATGGCCGGGCAACTGGCCGAACTGCCTGATCTGGTGGTGCCTGAATGGCGCTTTCGTGAGATGGCCCCGCTGATCGACAGCGCCAACATGACACCGGCCTACTGGCTGCGTCTGCGCGAAGCGGTCATCGAAGCCGTTGATGTCGATGGCTGCGACGCGGTGTTGATCCTTCACGGTACTGACACGCTGGCTTACAGCGCCGCCGCCATGAGCTTCCAGTTGCTGGGGCTCCGTGCTCCAGTGCTTTTCACCGGCTCAATGCTGCCTGCTGGCGTCCCGGACAGCGATGCCTGGGAAAACGTCAACGGCTCATTGGTCGCGCTGGGTAAAGGTCTGACCTCGGGCGTGCATTTGTACTTCCACGGTGAACTGCTGGCACCGACCCGTTGCGCAAAAATCCGCAGCTTCGGTCGCCATCCGTTCGCAGCGCTGAACCGCGCCCACAGCGGCGAAACACCGGCTGCGCACCCTGCGCCGCTGGATTATCGCCTGCCTAAAGTCGCCGCCAGCGTCGCCATCCTGCCGTTATTTCCAGGTATCGGTGCAGCACAACTGAACGCTGTAATCGACAGCGGCATCCAGGGGCTGGTGCTTGAATGCTTCGGCAGCGGCACCGGCCCCAGCGATGACCCGGCTTTCCTGACCAGCCTGGAACGCGCCCACCAGCAAGGCATCTGCGTCGTTGCAATCACGCAATGCCATGAAGGCGGTGTCGAACTGGACGTCTACGAAGCGGGAAGCCGCCTGCGCGGTGCTGGCGTGCTGTCCGGTGGCGGCATGACCCGTGAAGCAGCGCTGGGCAAGCTGCATCTGTTGCTGGGTGCAGGCTTGCCGCTGGCTGAAGTACGCCGGTTGGTTGAAGTGGATCTGTGCGGGGAGCTGCGCTAAGCGCAGCGAACACTCGAACCTGTGCAGACTGTGTGGGAGCAAATTCATTCGCGAAGGCGGTGTGTCAGAACCAGATACTTTTCTGGAATGCCCTCTTCGCGAATGAATTCGCTCCCACAGTGCCTACAAAACGATCAAGTCTTAAGCCAGATGCAGACGATCATCCTCTGCATAAATCGCGGTATGCAAGCCTCCCTGCTCATCACGCCACGCGCGGTACATGCCCGGTGTGTTGAAGCTCAATGCGGTTTCGCCGGTTGGTGATACGGCAATCACGCCACCGTTGCCGCCCATGGCTTTCAACTCACCTGACACCACCGTGTCGCAGGCCGTATTGAGCGTTTCGCCGGTCAGCAGCACGCGGGACGCGATGTTGTGGGCCACTACGGTGCGGATGAAGAACTCGCCATGACCGGTAGCGGAGATCGCTGCGCTGCGGTCGTCTGCCCAGGTACCGGAGCCAATCAACGGCGAATCGCCGATACGGCCGAAACGCTTGTTGGTGATCCCGCCAGTAGACGTCGCCGCAGCCACATGACCGTGACGGTCCAGCGCGACGGCACCCACGGTGCCGAACTTCTTGTCGACGCCGCCTGGCTCCAGCGAAACGCTATTGGGCTGTTGAAGCTGAGTCTGCCACTGACGGCGACGTAGATCCGTGTCGTACCAGTCGTTGGCGACACGCTCCAGATTCTGTGTTTCCAGAAACGCATCAGCGCCAACGCCCGCAAGCAAAACATGCTCGCTGTGGTCCAGTACTGCACGGGCAGCCAGAATCGGGTTACGCACGAAATGAATCCCCGCCACGGCACCTGCCTCGCGGTTGGCGCCGTGCATGATTGCAGCGTCCAGTTCGTGATCACCGGTGTGGGTGAACACCGCGCCTTTACCGGCGTTGAACCACGGGCACTCTTCCAGCTCGATAACCGCTGCCTGCACGGCATCCAGGCTGCTACCGTCCTGCTCGAGCAACGTCAGACCCGCTTTCAGTGCCCGTAACAAAGCCTCGTGAATGGCTGTTTCGTCTTCCGGCGTCAGCAAACCCGGAGTCAGTACGCCCGCCCCACCGTGCAGGGCTATAGCAATAGGGTTGGCCATCACGCGTGGACTCCATGGTCGAGGATCTGATTGAGGAAACGACGGGTGCGCTCGGATTCCGGCGCAGAGAAGAAACGATCCGGGGTCGCCTGCTCGACGATTTCACCCTGATCCATGAACACGACACGGTCGGCAACTTTGCGGGCGAAACCCATTTCGTGAGTCACGCAAATCATCGTCATGCCTTCCTGAGCCAGGCCAGTCATGACTTCCAGAACTTCGGCAATCATCTCCGGGTCCAGTGCCGAGGTCGGTTCATCGAACAGCATGACCTTGGGCTGCATGCACAACGCACGGGCAATCGCGATGCGCTGCTGCTGGCCACCGGACAACTGCGACGGAAACTTGTTGGCGTGATCGCGCATGCGCACTTTGTCGAGCAGAGCCAAAGCGCGCTCGATGGCTTCCTTATCGGGTACGCCGAGGTTGGAAGTCTGCGGTAACGTACAGTTCTTCAGTACCGTGAGGTGCGGGAACAGGTTGAAATGCTGGAAACACATGCCGACTTGTCGGCGAATGCGCTCCAGGCGTTTCACGTTGCCATCCAGCACTTCGCCCAACACTTCGACGGTGCCTTGCTGATGCTGTTCCAGTTGATTGATGCAACGAATCAAAGTGGATTTGCCCGAACCCGAAGGACCGCAAATCACCACTTTCTCGCCCGGCTTGACCGACAACGAGATGTCCCGCAGGACGTGGGATTGGCCATACCATTTGTTCAGTTGCTCGATACGCATGATAGGGGCTGCGTCAGCCTCGCGATGATCAGTCATGAGCGGTTCTGTTCCAGTTTCTTTTCAAGGTGCCGGGCATAGCGCGACAGTGCGAAGCAGACGACGAAGAAGTAAATCGCCAGAAAAATGTAGATCTCATGGCCATAGCCCACCCATTCCGGCGCTGCGGCGGTGCTCATGGCGATACCGACGATGTCCAGCACGCCGACGATCATGACCAGCGTGGTCTCCTTGAACAGGCCGATGAATTGCGTCAGCAGCGGCGCAATCGACTGTTTCAAGACTTGCGGCAGGACAATCTGGCCCATGGTTTTCCAGTAGCCGAAACCCAACGCCTGAGCCGCTTCGTATTGGCCCTTCGGCAGGTTCTGCAAACCACCACGCAGGGTCTCGGCCATGTATGCAGCGGTAAACAGGATCAGCACCAGTTGCACACGCAGCAGGATGTCGAACGCAGAACCCGGCGGCAGGAACAGCTGGATCATCAGCGACGCCATGAACAGCAGCGAGATAACCGGCACAGAGCGCACCAGCTCGATGTACATCACGCTCAGGATGCGAATCACGGGCTTCTTCGAGCGCCGCCCCAAGGCCAGCAGAATCCCGATGGGCAAGGCGAAGATCATACCCACCGTGCCCAGAAACACCGTCACCATCATCCCCGCGAACTTGGTCGACGAAATCTCCGGCAAACCCGCGCCGCCTTTGAGCAACCACCACATGACCACCGGCAGTAGCGCCAGATAACCAATCAGCAGGCGACGATCAAGACGTTTGAAAAACAGCAGCACGAAGGCGAAGACTGCCAAAAACAGCGCCAGGTTGACCCGCCAGCGCTCGGCTTCCGGATAGAAGCCATACACGAACAGGTTCCAGCGCTGGGTAATCGGCAGCCAGCACGCACCATGGGGATTGCAGTCAGTGCGTGCCGTACCGACGAACGTGGCATCGAACACCAGCCAGTTCAGCGCTGCCGGAATACTCCACAGCAGCAACGCCAGCACGGCAACGGTCAGCAAGCCGTGACCCACGCTGGGGAACAGATGCTCGCGCGTCCAGTCCCAAACGCGTACCGGCAGCGGCTTAGTCGGCGGCAAGCGCGCAGGGGATGCTTGATTGATCATGTTCATCCTCAATGGCCTCGCTGACCGATGCGATGGTTGTAGATGTTCATCGCAATGGAAATCAGCAGGCTCATGACGCAGTACGTGCCCATCACCAGCGCGATGCACTCAATGGCCTGACCGGTCTGGTTCAAGGTGGTGCCACCGGTGGAGGACACCATTTCCATGAAGCCGATGACCACACCCAGAGATGAGTTCTTGACGATGTTCAGATAGGTGTTGGTGACCTGCGGGATCATCGGATAGATCGCTTGCGGCACGATCAACTGACGCATGGTCGGCCCGTATTCAAAGCCCAGCGCCTTGGCGGCCTCGTATTGGCCGCGCTGCACCGACTGGATGGCACCACGGACAATTTCGGCAATGTAACTGGCACTGTAGAAGGACAACGCCAACCACAAGGCCAGCAGTTCCGGCACCAGCGCTACGCCACCTTTGAAACCAAAGCCTTTGGCAACCGGAACTTCCCAGCTCCAGTGCGCGTCGCTTAGGGCATACACCAGCAGCGGTAGCAGCACCGCACCCGCCAACAGCAATGGCCAGCGTCGTGGCGTGAAACTGCGCCATTTGGCCTTGGCATCACGAAAGCGACAGGCGATCAAACCGAGCAAAACGCCCAGCGCCATCAGTGCCAGGCCCCAGCCCACCAGTGAACCTTGTGCAGGCCATGGCAATATCAACCCGCTGTTGCTCAGATAAGCCACATCGAAAATCGAAACCGCCTGCTTTACACCGGGCAACGCCAGCGCCAGTCCGTACCACCAGACCAGATGCACCACCAACGGCACATTGCGCAGAAACTCGATACTCGCACCGGCCAGGCGATTGATCAGCCAGTTCTCGGAAACCTTGCACAGACCCAACGCCACGCCCACGACGGTAGCGGTTACGATACTCATCACCGAGACCAGCAGCGTATTGAGCAACCCCACCAGATAGGCTCGGCCATAGCTGTCGTTGGGGGTGAAGTCGATCAGTTTGAAGCTGATGTCGTAACCGGCACGCTGTGACAGAAAGTCAAAGCCGGAAGCAATGTTCAGCGCTTTCAAATTGAGACTGGCGTTGTGCGCCAGCACGTAAAACACAGCTGCAACAATGGCCAGAACCAGGCCTTGCTGCAGCACGCTCAGCACTCGAGCGTTCTGCAAGCGTTGGGTCCACATGACAGTGATTCCGTTGGAGAGTGACGCGATCAGCGGATTGGTGGCGCGTACAGCAGGCCCTGATCTTTCCAAGAGCGGTTAAGGCCGCGAGGGAAGTTCAGAATGGTTTTCTCGCCGAGGTTACGGTCGTAGATTTCGGCGTAGTTGCCGACCTGCTTGATAGCGCGATACGCCCAGTCGTTATCCATACCGAACGCCTTGCCCACCGTACCTTCGGTGCCCAGCAAACGCGCGACGTCCGCCGAGCCGCCCTTCTTGGCGCGCATCTCATCGACGTTGGCCGAGGTGATGCTGAACTCTTCGGCAGTCATCAGCGCATAGGCGGTCCAGGTCACGATGTTGCGCCACACGGTATCGCCTTGAGCAACATAAGCACCCAACGGCTCCTTGGAGATCACTTCAGGCAGTAACGCGTAGTCTTGCGGGTTGTTCATGACGGCACGGCGTGAGGCCAGACCCGACAAGTCATTGGAAATTGCGTTGCAGCGGCCACTCTGGAAGGCAGCAAACAACTCAGGGCTTTTCTCGATGATCACGGTCTTGTAGGTCAGGCCGCGCTGGCTGAAATAGTCGTCCAGGTTCTGTTCCGACGTGGTGCCCGGTGACAGGCAAAAGGTTGCGCCATCCAGGTCAGTCAACTTCTCGATACCATCTTTGGCGTGGGTCATGAAGCCCTGACCGTCGTAGAACCAGACAGTGGTGAAGTCCACACCGAGGCTGGCAACGCGGTCGGCCGTCCAGGACGTCGCGCGGGACAGCACGTCGATTTCGCCAGAGGCCAATGCAGTGAAACGGTTCTTGCCGGTGGTCGCGATGTATTCAACCTTGCTTGCGTCGCCCAACACAGCGGCTGCTACGCCGCGGCAGAGGTCAACGTCCATGCCGGTCCATTGGCCCTTGTCATCAATCAGGGAGAAACCTGGTTTGTCACTGGCAACGCCGCAACGCACAGCACCGTGCGCTTTGACCTTTTCCAGTACACCCGCTTGCGCACCTGCAGCACCCACGAGGCTGATCAGCAACATTGACGACTTGATGAAAGTCTTAAGGCCATTCCGTTTTTGCATAGCATTGCCCCTTCTACGACAGATTTTTCTAGTTATGGATGAACCACGATGGATCGGCAGGTGGCGATTACCTGCACAATAGCCATACAAAACCCGCATGCGTTAGCGACTGTTGATCCACTATGCTGGTCGCGCTATCGAATTTTGGAATAACTATGGATATCGATTGGTACGAAGACTTTCTGGCCCTGGCCGATACGGGCAAGTTTACCGCCGCTGCCAGCATGCGCGGTTCATCGCAATCGGCGCTGAGCAGACGCATCCAGTTGCTCGAAAACCGCCTGGGCGCGACGCTGATAGATCGCAGCAAAAACCCCATCCGGCTGACCGCTGCTGGTGAGGCGCTGCTGCCCAATGCCTCGGAGCTGGTACGTCTGGCGCGAGATTGCGAGCAAAGCGTGAAGATCATTGACCGCCCCCTGACTTTTGCCTCGCTGCATACCCTGGGCTGCAATTTCTTTCCGGACTGGATCAGCCAGTTCTCGTCCGCCGAGTCGCCCATGTTCACCCGCATCGATACGGGCTATCGCAGTACCGATGATTACTACATGGCGCTGATGTCCGGACGCTGCGACTTCATCCTGTTCTATCGCGATGCCCAGACCGAGCCGTACTCCCGACAAAGCGAATTCGAAGAGCTGTCGCTGGGCCACGATGAACTCTACTGGGTCGCCACGCCAGAAGTGGCAGCTCGCTGCGCCAACTCCGATGCGCCCATCCCATGGCTGACCTATGCCCGCAGCGCACAACTGCATGACCTGTCACACAAACAGGTCAAACGCCACCCGCAACCGCACCGCCTGCGCCGGGTATTCGAAGCGACAGTATCGGAAGCCCTGAAGCCGATGGCGGCTGCCGGACACGGCGTGGCCTGCATGCCACACACCATGGTTGCGCCGTTGATCGAGCGAAAGGAATTGGTGCGCCTTTACCCAGAGATGGAGTCCGATCACCTGGAAGTGATTCTGGTGCGCTGGCGGGGTAACAGGAATGCCGAGGCGGATGCGTTTTGGAGGCGGATTTCTTGAATGCAACCCAGTCTGTAGCCTCCGATCTGTTGGAGCGAGGCTTGGTCTGGGCGGCATTCCGACGAAGAACGATAACGCAGTGCTCCTGATATACCGAGTTGTCTAGTTCGCGGGCAAGCCTCGCTCCAACAGATCTCCTCGGCACATCAGGCAGTTATATGCAGTTAGATAAAGCGCCCGAGCCGTAACAAATCCTGCATCAAAACTCGCTTAAACCGTGCACTCTTCCTTCGCATCCCGAAGCATGGACTCCAGGTTGCGCTCGATGTTTTCGCACAGCTTGGTCATCTGGATTTCATGCTCGCTGGCTTTGAACGGGCTTTGCAGGTCGGTGCCGATCTTTTCGATGGCCAGCAGCATGAAGCCAACGACAGTTGACGCCAGCGGCGTATACCAGCCCAACGTGTCCACCAGACCAATCGGCAGGATTACGCAGAACAGGCTGATGAACAAACGCGGGAACGCCACGTAAGGGTAAGGCAGCGGCGTATTGGCGATACGTTCCATGCCACCCTGGCAGTTGGAGAGTTCCACCATTGTCGATTCGAGACGCGCCAGACGGATGCTGTCCAGACGGCCGGCTTTGTACTCTTTGGCCAACAGTGCAGCCGAAGTATTAAGTATGTCGTTGGGGAAGTTGTTGGTTTCGTGCCTGCGTGCGTATTCCTCGCGGGTTATCAATGACTGTACTTCGTCGCCACAGGATTCACCCTTCAGATGCGCAGACAGGCATTTCACGAAGGCCACATGGCGACGCAGCAACACTGCTTTCACGGGATTCAGCTCGCCTTCATCCTCAACCAGCGTCAGCACCTGACGGGCGAAGCTGCGGGAGTTATTCACCATCGCGCCCCACAAGGTACGTGCTTCCCACCAACGGTTATAGGCACTGGAGTTGCGAAAGCTGGTGAGTACCACCAGCGCAGAGGCCAGCAAGGTCAAGGGCAACGAGGGCAAGCTGATCTTGCGATCCAGAAACAGCATGAAGTCCGCCGTGACCACGATGTCCCAGATCAGCAGCCAGAACAGTGACCAGCCTACGTAACCAATGGTTTTGATCAGAAATCGGTATTTGTCGATGATGGCTTGCTTCAAAACGATTACCTCATGGGCTACTGCGTAATACACGCCGCTCACCTGCTTCGAATGCCATTGAGGTATATGGTTCGCGACTGACCGCATAAAAGCTGAACCGTTTAATGTTCAGTTAAGGTTGGGCCGTAATGGCCATCGGACAGCCCCAAAATACAATGAACAAAAAGCCCTCGGCTGCGCTCCACACTTATCTGGATGTTCAGCAGCACGTCACTGAGGGTAAATTCAATGGGCTCGTCTTTTTCCAGCGAACAACGCACCGCACGCGACCAACTCTGTATCAACACCATTCGCACCCTGGCCATGGACGCCGTGCAGAAGGCCAACTCTGGCCACCCAGGAACGCCAATGGCTTTGGCGCCGGTGGGCTACACCGTCTGGAATCAGTTCCTGCGCTATCACCCTGAACATCCGGACTGGCCAAATCGCGACCGTTTCGTGCTGTCGGTTGGTCATGCCTCCATGTTGCTCTACTCGTTGCTGCACTTGGCAGGCGTGGTTGAAATTGATGAGCACGGCAAACCATCAGGCAAACCAGCGATAAGCCTTGAAGACATCAAGCAGTTTCGCCAGATGGACTCCAAAACCCCCGGCCACCCGGAATACCGCATGACTACGGGCGTGGAAACCACCACTGGCCCACTCGGCCAGGGCTGCGCCAACAGTGTCGGGATGGCGATGGCTGAGCGTTGGCTGGGCGAGCGCTTCAACGCACCTGAACGCACACTGTTCGATTACAACGTGTACGTGCTGTGTGGTGACGGCGACATGATGGAGGGCGTGACCGCTGAGGCGGCCTCCATGGCCGGACACCTGAAACTCGCCAACCTGTGCTGGATCTACGACAACAACACCATCAGCATCGAAGGCCACACTGAGCTGGCCTTCAGCGAAGACGTGCAAACCCGCTTTGAAGGCTACGGCTGGAACACTCTGCATGTGGCCGATGCCAACGACACCGAAGCGTTGGCCCGGGCCCTTGAGGTGTTCAAACGCACCGATGACGCGCCGACCTTGATCGTAGTCGACAGCGTGATCGGCTTTGGCTCGCCCAACAAACACAACACCGCAGCGGCCCACGGTGAGCCCTTGGGTGACGATGAAATCAAGCTGACCAAAAAAGCCTATGGCTGGGACGAAAACTCCAGCTTTCTGGTGCCCGACGAAGCGCGCACCTGGTTGCACGACGCCCTGATTGAGCGCAATGCCAGCAATTATGAAAGCTGGCAAGGCGCGCTCAATAAGCTGGAAGAAGAACAAGCGGATCTGGCCGATGAGCTGCAACGCATGCGCGCTGGAGAAATGCCCGAGCAGTGGCAGGACAACCTGCAAACCTTCGAGACCGACGCCAAAGGCATCGCGTCGCGCGCTTCCGGTGGCAAGGTCCTCAATGCCTTCGCGGCGAAAATCCCCTGGTTACTGGGCGGATCGGCTGACTTGTCGCCATCGACCAAAACCAACCTGACGTTCGACGGCGCCGGGAGTTTTTCGGCTGACAATTACAGCGGCCGCAACTTGCACTTCGGTATTCGCGAACACGCCATGGGCTCGATTGCCAACGGCATGGCGCTGTCTTACGTACGACCCTACACCTCGACGTTTCTGGTGTTCAGCGATTACATGAAGCCGCCGATTCGCCTGGCGTCGATCATGGAGTTGCCGGTGATCTTTGTCTTCACCCACGACTCCATCGGCGTTGGCGAAGACGGCCCGACTCACCAGCCTATCGAGCAATTGACCCAGCTTCGCGCTACGCCCGGTTTGCTCACACTGCGCCCCGGTGATGCGAATGAAACCGCACAGGCCTGGAAAATCGCCTTGGCGCAAACCAGTCGTCCGTCTTGCATTGTGCTGTCTCGCCAACCGCTGCCCACGCTGGACCGCACGCAATATGCGTCGGCAGAGGGTCTGGCCAAAGGCGCTTATGTGTTAGCCGATGCCAAAGACGGCGAACCTGAGGTGATTCTGATTGCCACCGGCAGCGAGGTTGGCATGACCGTGCAGGCGTTCGAGCAACTGAAAGCCCAAGGCGTTGCTGCTCGCGTGGTATCGATGCCGAGTTGGGAGTTGTTTGAAGATCAGGATCAGGCTTATCGCGACAGCGTCTTCCCGCCCTCGGTCACCGCTCGGGTTGCGGTGGAACAGGCAGGCCCGCTGGGTTGGGATCGCTATGTGGGCAACACGGGCACCAAGGTCACGATGAATACCTTCGGCGCCTCGGCACCCATCGACAAACTGCAGGCCAAGTTCGGCTTTACGGTGGAGAACATTGTGAAGCTGGCGAAGGAGCAGTTAGAGCAGTGATCCCTTGTGGGAGCGAATTCATTCGCGAATGCGGTATTCCAGACCTATAGATCAGGTCGGATGTACGCGCTTCTTCGCGAATAACTTCGCTCCCACACAGACTGTGTGAAAACGTAGCGAGCGACGGCAAGACAATGCAAAAACAGGCGAAAAAGCGGAGTCTAGGTGTTCTAAATGAGCATTTTTTCGCCTGTTTTTAACGCAGTATTGCCGAGCGCAGTAGTTGTCACACAGTCTGCACAGGATTTGCTACAGCAGGTCAATGGTGTCGATTAGCAACCGCTCAACGCAACCTGCGGCTTCTCGCCCGGGAAGAAGAACGGGCGGAATTTGACGCCCGCCACGTTGCCAATGTACGCAGCTACCAGCCACAACCAGCCGTGCAGGCTGCCGGATGCGATACCGCTGAAGTACGCGCCGATGTTACAGCCGTAGGCCAGACGTGAACCGTAGCCCAGCAGCAGGCCGCCGATCACTGCCGCGACGATGGAGCGCGTCGGGATTTTCAGGTTGGGTGCGAATTTTCCTGCCAAACCAGCTGCCAGTAGCGCACCGATCATGATGCCGATATCCATCACACTGGTGATGTCTTCCCACACTGGCGCGGCCAACGCCTTGGCATTGGCGGGCATCTGCCAGAAGGCCCAACTGCCTACATCGACACCCAGAGAACCCGCGACCTTCGCGCCCCACAGGGCAAACGCCGAAGTGATGCCCCAAGGGCGACCGGCCAGGGCCAGGGTTGCGTAGTTAAGCAATGCCAAACCAATCGCGCCCCACACCAGTGGCCATGGACCGTGCAGGAAGCGGCGCAGGCCGACGTGTTCACTGGTCACCGCGGCTTCCAGTTGGCCGTGACGGCGCTTTTCCAGGCGCACAGTCACGAATGCAATGGCCGCGAACACCGCCAGACTCAGCAACAGCGCAGGGATTACACCAAAGCTTTTGACGATGGATGTTGCCGGAAAAGACGGCAGCGCAAACCACCAGTCAACGTGATGAGTCGCGATCAACGAGCCAAGGATGAAGAACAGCAGCGTCACCAGCATCCGTGCGTTACCGCCGCCCGCCGTGAACAGCGTACCGGACGCACAACCACCACCCAACTGCATGCCGATGCCGAAGATAAAGGCACCGAACACAACCGACACACCTGCTGGTGCAACCAGGCCATTCACTGGCTGACCGAACAACGTGCCCGCGCCCAACGCCGGGAAGAACAGCACCACGGCGATGGCCAGCATGACCATTTGCGCCCTCAAGCCCGCACCGCGCCGCTCACGAATGAACACCCGCCATGCGGAGGTGAAGCCGAAAGCTGCGTGATAAAGCGTCAGCCCTAACGCCGCGCCGACGATGAGCAGGAGCACCTGACGCATGCCAACGCTGCTCAGCAGAAACATCGCGATGAACAACAACAGGAAAGTAGCAATGAGCGGCGCACCGGGCTTGCGAGCCGGTGCCGCAGCAAGAGAAGTACTCATGGGAGGTCTCGGTTTGAAAAGGGTAATGGCGGCGAGTATATCGCGCACAAGCTTTCGTGATCCTGCCGAACTATCGGCAAACACTTCAACCCGTGGGACCGGATTCATCCGGGAAGGCAGTATTCCTGACGATGAAAATGCTGTGAATGTACCGGCCTCTTCGCGAATAAATTCGCTCCCACGGGGGATGTGCGCTGACCTTGATCAATCCCGCCAAACCTGCGTCAGCCTCTTCAGCGCATCCACAATATCCGCCTCGGGCACGGCCGCAAATCCCAGCACCAGCCCTGCCCTGTTATCCACAGGCTCACTGGATTCGGGCAGCCAATAACCGCTCAACGGGCTGATTTCAACGTCGACACTTTTGGCTTTTTCGATCAGTTCTGTTTCCCGCTCAAGGCTGTCCACTCTCACTGCCACATGCAGCCCCGCGACAACTTTGGGCATTGCTGCGCAGCCCGTTATGTTCTCGGGCCAGTGACTGAGCAGAGTATTGCGACGGCTCAAGGCAGCGCGGCGCATACGGCGGATGTGACGCTGGAAATGGCCCGCAGCGATGAACTCGGCCATCACCACCTGAGTACTGACTTCCGAATGGCGCATGTCCACCGCACGTCGACGGCTGAAAGGTTCCACCAACCCGGCAGGCAGCACCAGATAACCAAGACGCAACCCCGGATAAGCAATCTTGCCGAAGGTGCCGACATACAAAACCCGCCCGCTTCGGTCCAGTGCCGCCAGGGGTGCCAATGGCGCGCCGCTGTAGCGGTATTCGCCATCGTAGTCGTCTTCGACAATCCAGCCTTGTGCCTTCTCGGCCCAGGCGAGCAGCTCAAGGCGGCGCGCCAGGCTCATCACCACACCCGTCGGATATTGGTGAGACGGCGTGACATAAGCCAGTTTGCAGGCCTGCCGCTGCAACTGATCGCAGCGCATGCCGTCCTCATCAACGGCAATGCCATGCAACTTTGCTCCGGCAATGGCAAAGGCATGACCGGCGGCGCGGTAGCCTGGATTCTCTATCGCGACGCCATCACCTTCCTCCAACAACAGCTGTGCACAAAGGCTGATCGCTTGCTGCGCACCACTGGTGATTACTATTTGCTCACCGGTGCACTTCAGACCACGGGAAGTGCGCAGGTAGGCAGCGACCAGCTCGCGCAGACGTGTGTCGCCAGCGGCCGGGCCGTAACCGAGCATCGCCAGATCCGGCTTACGCCAAAAAGCTGCGTAAAGCTTGCCCCAAACAGCAAACGGAAATAGGTCAAACGCCGGAACGCCCACCCGGAAAGCCCGCGGCGCGCTTGGCGAATAAGTGCCCAGATGATGCGTCTCAAGCTTCTTGATCGCCGGGTTGTGGATAACTTGATCAAGAGAATTGGGTGAAGCATTTTCCAGTTTTGTGGATAAAGCTGTAGATAACCCTGTGGACACTTTTGTGGATAATTTTTTGCCGGGCATCACCTGATTGGGTAATTGCGCCACGTAGGTTCCGTCTCCAACACGCCCGTCGGTGAAACCCTCGGCGTAGAGCTGATCGTAGGCGCGCATCACGCTATTGCGGGAGATGCTCAAGGATTCAGCCAGATCGCGACTGGCTGGCAGTCGCGTCCCACTGCTCAAGCGCCCGTCCAGGATACGCGCGCGCAGTGCCTGATAAAGCTGACGACTCAGACCCTGACGGCGATCCAGCTCAATGCCGGCAAGGCTGAACGGGAATGATGGCGGTTGTTCGGACATGCATTGGCCCTATCGAATTGGCTATTAATGGCTCTTACAACCAACCAATAGCCTGCCTAGGATTGAGACTTCGGCCAAGAGATATTTCCATGTACATACCGAGCGCTTTCAAAGACGAAGACCTGGGCAGCCTGCACGCGCTGATTGAGCAGACTCGACTGGCGATCCTGGTCACCCACGACGAACACGGTATGCAGGCCACCCATTTGCCGCTGCTGTTGCGCGCGAATGAAAGCTCCAATGGCACCCTGTACGGACACCTGGCCAAGGCCAACCCTCAGTGGCGCGCGTTGGAGAACGGCGCACAGGCTTTAGTGATTTTCCCCGGTGCAGACGCTTATATCAGCCCGTCGTTTTATCCAGCCAAGGCCGAGCACGGCAAAGTGGTGCCCACCTGGAATTACGTGGCCATTCACGCTTACGGCGTTGCGCAGGTTTTCAATGATCCGCAGCGACTGCTGGACGTGGTCAGTGGCCTGACCGACAAACATGAAAACGGGCGCGCCACCCCTTGGGCCGTGGCCGATGCGCCCGCCGATTACATCGACAAGATGCTCAGTGCCATTGTCGGCTTCTCGCTACCCATCGAGCGTCTGGAAGGTAAACGCAAGCTAGGTCAGAACCGCTCTGCTGCTGATTACGCAGGCGTACGTGAAGGGCTGACGGCCAGCGCAGATTCAAAAGATCAGGAACTGGCTCACCAGATGAGCTGAAAGTGTTTTGTGACGCAAATCAGGATCTGCACGCTGTTTCGTGGCAAACATAGAGCCTGTAGGAGCTGCCGAAGGCTGCGATCGCGATGTATCAGGAGAAATGCTTCGCAGCCTTCGGCAGCTCCTACAGAAAAGCACTTAGTTCAGTCAGCTATTCCGCCAGGAGACTGTCATGACCGACATTCAGATCCGCCCCGTTACCGAGAACGATCACGCCGCATGGTTACCGCTATGGCAGGCCTACCTGACGTTCTACAAAACCGAGCTATCCGACGCTGTAATTGCGAGTACCTGGGCGCGCTTTCTCGACCGGTCCGAACCGACCAATGCGGCATTGGCCTGGCAAGACGGCAAAGCGGTGGGCATGGTCCATTTCATCTACCATCGTTCGAACTGGAGCATTGCCAATGCCTGTTATCTTCAGGACCTGTTGGTAGCACCGGAACAACGTGGGACCGGTGTAGGCCGCCTGTTGATAGAGCACGTTTACACCACTGCCAAAGCCAATGGCTGCGACAAGGTGCACTGGCTGACTCACGAAACCAACGCCACCGCGATTCAGCTTTATGAACGTATCGCCGAACGCCCGGGCTACATTCAATTTCGCAAAATGATCTAGGAAAGAGTCCATGCCGAACCCTGTACCTGATTGGCAGCCCGCCAGACTTCCAGATGCCCGAACGCTGGAAGGACGCTTCATCCGCCTGGAAAAACTCAGTGTCGCGCGCCATGGCGATGGTTTGTGGGCTGCGCTGCAAGGCCCAGGCTCTGATCCGAAGTTGTGGGACTATTTGCCGTACGGTCCGTTTCTGGAGCGCAGCGATTTTGATGCCTGGCTAACCCGCCATGCAGCCGACACCGATCCCTGGTTCTACGCCATCGTCGATCAGGCCACAGGGGCCACCAACGGCTGCATAAGCTTTCTGTCCATTGTCGCCGCCCACGGCCGGATCGAGATCGGTCATGTGACCTTCGGCGCATCGATGCAACGTACGCCGAAAGGTACTGAGGCGATTTATCTATTGGCTAAAGAGTCATTCGCGCTGGGCAATCGCCGTCTGGAATGGAAATGCAACGCCAACAACGCTCGCTCGAAACGCGCCGCCGAGCGGTTTGGCTTCAGCTATGAAGGCACCTTCCGCCAGCACATGGTCGTCAAAGGCATCAATCGGGACACAGCCTGGTATTCGATCATCGACGAGGAGTGGCCTGAGTTGCAGAAGGCATTTGAGGGTTGGCTGGCAGTGGATAACTTCAAGGAGGGGCAGCAGGTAGAAGGGTTGGAGGCATTTCGAAAGCGCTAAGAATTTTTCGGCCCTACTCGCGTTGCTCGTGAACTCAGAACTGCGTCGATCCAATAACTGGACACATATCAACGCCTACGATCTCGTTTAAGCGACTAACGTTCAGTCATGCCTATCAGGCATAGAGTCACTAACCCGTAATAAACAACAAGGACGTTGTGAGAATGAATATCTACACAAAGGCATCGGTTCACAAAAACCCATGGCGCGCAGTTTCCCCGGTTCTGCATAACGGAAAGTACGGCAGCATTATTCTCGATCAGGGAGGGAGGATGAAGGCCTTAACTTCCTCCACCTTTAACGGTTACCTTTTTGATGAATCGGCTATTGGTGCTCAGTCGCTGGTTATCGTCGGTACCTCATTGGAAATTTTCGAGTTTCTTCTTTCCAATCAAAAACGAGGGATCGAGAACAGGATCAAAGAGCTGCCCGAGATCTATATGGGCATCGCAACGTATAAACCTCAGGAACGTTTCAAAGCCGTATTTCCTTTGGGCGATGCGTTGGTCAACGTTGCCAGTTACTTCGCCAGCACCATTCCGGTACCGGACTGGGTAACATTTGTTTCAAGTCCGACTAGCCTGGAAGCCATCAGAAAGTCCCTTCTCGGTCTGACCGAGGCGCAGAGAGAAAAGGGAGAAGTCCTGTATGTAAAACTGGGTTACCTGCCTGAAGACGGCATGCAGAAGATCGCGACTAAAAGCATCACCTTCAAGCAAGTGGCTGAGGCCATTCAGCAGCGCTATAAAAAACCATAAGAATCGACAGGAGCTGGATTTCTTCTGATTCCTGATGCGTGGTGAGACGCCATTAGCTGATCTGCTTATGACGCCTCACCACGCCCATCTGCAAACCGAACGGCCGGAACACGGCGTTCAACGACTTGAGCGTCGGGTTACCCTCACCCTGCTCGATCTGAATCAGCGTACGCACCGAGATTTTGCACAGTCGGGCGTACTGACTTTGATGCACCCTCGCTCCCTCCACCCGCAGGCGCTTAACTGCTTCACCCATCTCAAGGCTTCCGTCAGCGATACCCTGCTGAACACTTTCGATCAGCAGCGCGCGGGCGTCGATGGATAAGGTCATTGCAGCCCCCAGCCTTGTCTGAAAAATCCTTTGGAGGCGTCGAACGAAAGGGTCATGGCATCCTTCCAGAAGCCACCGCCATAAATTTGAAGGGTGAGGTTATACATGGGCAGCCTGCAATTTATTGCACCTGATAGACAGTAAAAGTGCATATGTCTGCACTATAGTGCATTTTCAATTGCCAGATCCTCTTATAAATGCAATTTAATGCAGTTAAGGATTTGGAAGCAAAAAAAGGGAGCCACGAAGGCCCCCCGAGGAAATCTTGAAATTCAATGCTTGGCATTACGGCCTTGTGGGAGTGAATTTATTCGCGAAGAGGCCGGTACACCTGAAACATATGCAGCGTTTTCACCGCAGCATTCGCGGATAAATCCGCTCCCACATGAGTCCCCCACAGTACGGGACCGTGTCTGATCAACCCTCAATCTCAACCAGTATCTCGCCCGGATTGACCCGATCCCCCTTGGCCACGTGAATGGCGACCACCTTGCCGGCGATTGAAGCTTGAACTTCGGTTTCCATCTTCATGGCTTCGGTAATCAAGACCGCCTGACCGGCTTTGACCATGTCGCCTTCCTTGACCAGCACATCGACGATGTTGCCGGGCATGGCAGTGCTGACGTGGCCCGGCCCTGTGGCCTGGGCGCGCTTGCTGGCACCGCCGCTGACGAACTGATTGAGCGGCTCGAACACCACTTCTTCCGGCATGCCATCGATGGACAGGTAGAAATGGCGCTTGCCTTCAGCCTTCACACCCACGCCAGTGATATCCACGCGATAACTTTCGCCGTGCACGTCGATGACGAACTCGGTCGGTACGCCCTCCCCACTCGCACTGCTCACGCCACCCGCTTCCGGAATAGGCAACAACTCTTCGGGCTTGAGCGCGCCAGCAGCGCGATCTTCGAGGAACTTGCGGCCAATGTCAGGAAACATGGCATAGGTCAGGACGTCTTCTTCGGATTTAGCCAAAGCACCGATTTCGCCGCGCAGCCTGGTCATTTCCGGCTTAAGCAAGTCAGCAGGTCGCACGTCGATCAGGTCTTCGTTACCGATTGCCTGACGACGCAGTTTTTCATCCACTTGACCCGGCGCCTTGCCGTAGCCGCCTTGCAGGTAGAGCTTCACTTCATTGGTGATGGTCTTGTAACGCTCACCGGCCAGTACGTTGAAGAACGCTTGGGTACCGACGATTTGCGAGGTCGGCGTGACCAGCGGTGGATAACCCAAGTCCTTGCGCACCCGCGGAATCTCGGCCAGCACTTCGCCCATACGATTCAGCGCACCCTGCTCTTTTAGCTGGTTGGCAAGGTTGGAAATCATCCCGCCCGGCACCTGATTGACCTGGACCCGCGTATCGACAGCCGTGAATTCGCTTTCGAACTGGTGATACTTTTTACGGACTGCATAGAAATACAGACCGATTTCCTGCAGCAGCTCCAGGTTCAGGCCAGTATCAAATTCGCTGCCTTTTAGCGCGGCAACCATGGACTCAGTGCCTGGATGGCTGGTACCCCAAGCGAAGCTGGAGATGGCGGTGTCGATATGGTCCGCGCCGTTTTCGATGGCCTTGAGTTGGCACATGGCAGCCAGACCCGCCGTGTCGTGGGAATGGATGAACACCGGCAGCGACTGCTCGGCTTTGAGTGCCTTGACCAGTTCGCCCGTGGCGTAAGGCGTCAGCAAACCGGCCATGTCTTTGATTGCCACTGAGTCGCAACCCATGGATTCCATCTGTTTGGCCTGACCGACGAAGGCCTCGATGGTGTGCACCGGACTCGTCGTGTAAGCGATGGTGCCCTGAGCATGTTTGCCAGCGGCTTTCACCGCCTCGATGGCGACGCGCAGGTTACGCACGTCGTTCATGGCGTCGAAGATACGGAACACATCAATGCCATTGGCCGCGGCCTTGGCGACGAAAGCTTTGACCACGTCGTCGCTGTAGTGGCGATAACCCAACAGGTTCTGGCCTCGCAGCAACATTTGCAGACGTGTATTGGGCAATGCGGCCCGCAGTTGGCGCAAGCGTTCCCACGGATCTTCTTTCAGAAAGCGCACGCAGGCATCAAACGTCGCGCCGCCCCAGCACTCCAGCGACCAGTAGCCAACCTTGTCGAGCTTGTCGCAGATCGGCAGCATGTCCTCGGTGCGCATGCGCGTTGCGAGCAGCGATTGGTGGGCGTCACGCAGGATGGTGTCGGTTACGAAGATTTTCTTAGACATTTGGATCTCCTCATCGCGACAAGCTGCAAGCTACAAGCGGCAAGTAAGAGCAGATCTGCTTTTGCTTGAAGCCTGCGGCTTGGAGCTTGCCGCTGCTTATTCATAAGCCTGCGTGAGCGGCAATGGCGGCAGCGATGGCCAGGGCCAGCTCTTCGGGTTTGCGCTTGATCGAGTAATTGGTCAGTTCAGGGTGGCTTTCAACGAAACTTGTATTGAACTGGCCGCTACGGAATTCAGGGTTACGCAGGATTTCCTGGTAATACGCCGCTGTGGTTTTAACCCCTTGCAGACGCATGTCATCCAGAGCGCGCAATCCGCGGTCCATCGCCTCTTCCCAGGTCAACGCCCAGACAATCAACTTCAGGCACATGGAGTCGTAATACGGCGGAATGGTATAGCCGGTATAAATCGCCGTATCGGTGCGTACACCGGGGCCGCCGGGCGCGTAATAGCGGGTGATCTTGCCGAAGCTCGGCAGGAAGTTGTTCTTCGGGTCTTCGGCATTGATCCGGAATTGCAGGGCAAAGCCACGGTGAATGATGTCTTCCTGCTTGACCGAGAGCGGCAGGCCCGACGCTATACGAATCTGTTCGCGGACGATGTCGATGCCGGTGATTTCCTCGGTGATGGTGTGCTCCACCTGCACGCGAGTGTTCATCTCCATGAAGTACACCTCGCCCTCGGCGAGCAGGAACTCCACAGTCCCGGCATTTTCGTAACCCACTGCCTTGGCGGCACGCACCGACAGATCGCCGATGTAGGCGCGCTGCTCGGGCGTCAGTTGCGGGCTGGGAGCGATCTCGATCAGTTTCTGGTTGCGGCGCTGAATCGAGCAATCGCGCTCGAACAGGTGCACGACATTGCCGAAACTGTCGCCGAGAATCTGCGCTTCGATGTGCTTGGGATTGACGATGCATTTTTCGAGAAAGACTTCCGCCGAGCCAAATGCTTTGGTCGCTTCGGAAATCACGCGCGGGAAGGCTTGCTCCAGTTCCTCGCGGCTGTTGCAGCGACGGATACCGCGCCCACCACCACCCGAGGTCGCCTTGAGCATCACTGGATACCCAATGCGGTCCCCTTCAACCAGCGCCTCGGTAATATCCGCCACGTTGCCTTCGGTGCCGGGCGTAACAGGTACGCCTGCCTTGATCATGCTGCGGCGTGCTTCGGTCTTGTCACCCATGCGACGGATGACTTCCGCGGACGGACCAATGAACTTGATCCCACGTTCAGCGCAGATGTCAGCCAGTTCGGCATTTTCTGATAGAAAGCCATAGCCGGGATGCAGCGCATCGCAGCCGGTTTCCACCGCCAGGTTAACCAGCTTGCGCGGGTTCAAATAACCCGCGAGCGGTTCGGCACCAATGCTGTGGGCTTCGTCAGCACGCTTCACATGCAACGCGTGACGGTCGGCGTCTGAAAAGATTGCCACCGAGCGAATGCCCATCTCGGCGCAAGCGCGCACGATCCGGACAGCGATCTCTCCACGGTTGGCGATCAGGATTTTTGTTATCACGAGTATTTCCTCGACCGTTGAACCGGCTTTTATAGCTGAACCGGTTTTGTAACGGGGCATGTGGTTGATTGCCGCAGGGACACCCTAAGCCCGATCAGGAATTAACAAAAATGAGTAAAAATTGGGTTGTGTATAAGTAAAGACTTATAGTTGAAGATTCAGCGAACAGGCGGAGCCGGTAAAAATGCGTAAGTCATTGATGCGTATGACATTGCGTCAATTACGGATTTTCAACGAAGTGTGTGATCTGCGTTCATACAGCAGGGCAGCGGAAGAGATGTCACTTACTCAACCCGCTGTCAGCCTGCAGATTCGCCAGCTGGAAGAGCTCGTAGGCCAACCGCTGTTTGAATACGTCGGCAAAAAGCTCTACCTGACCGAGGCCGCAGAAGCGTTGCAATCGGCCAGTCGCGATATCTTCGGGCGACTGGAAAGCCTGGATATGCAGCTCACCGATATGCAGGGCTCGCTACAAGGGCAATTGAAGCTGGCCGTCGAATCGAGCTGTAAATACTTCATCCCGCACTTGTTTGCCGCCTTCAAGCGTAAATACCCGGAGGTGGCCCTCAACCTGACAGTGGCTAATCGCGCTCAAGTGATCAGAAGGCTGTCGGATAACCGCGATGATCTGGTCGTGATGTCCATGGTGCCGCAAGACATGGGCCTGGAATTCCTGCCGTTTCTCAATAATCCGATTGTAGCCGTCGCTCCGCCGGATCATCCGCTATGCGACGGACGTACCTTAGCGCTCAAGGATCTGGAGCCCTATACCTTACTGATTAGGGAAAATGGTTCGGGGACTCGCAAGGCCTGCGAAGAGTATTTCAAGGACAAGCGCGTGCACTTCACCACGACCGTAGAGATGTCGGCTCACGAAGCGCAACGGGAAAGCGTGCTGGCCGGGCTGGGCATCGCGATGCTGACCCGACACGCGGTCAGCCTGGAACTCGCCACCGGCATGCTGAAAGAGTTACCGGTGGCAGAGTTGCCGCTTTATCGCAGTTGGTGCGTGGTGCAGGCCAGGGATCGACGCCTGTCGCCCGTGGCGCACGCCTTCCTGGCGTTCATCCGCACCGAACGTGCGCAGATCAGCCAGCTGATGGAGCGTTTCGACGGGCGTCTTCCAAAGGTTTAGCCGCCTGCCAGAAGCGCTCTGAAACGCTCTCTTCAAAGTCGCACAGCTCTTGATTGAGCCGACGCGCTTCGGAATAGCTTTCTATTGCCCGACGGAATCCCATACGTCGCTGATCTTCCTGCTGACGGCGGGTTTTGACGGTGCTGCTCTGTTGCGAGTCATCGTAGTGCCGAGGCATATCCTGTCTCCCAGTGCGTTGCGGGAGTACAGAATGCCCGGAGGGCGTGACGATCTGACGGCGAATGCGTGACAGGATGGTTAAGGTCAACACGTGTCACATCGGAAACAAGACGCAACAACCGATATATTTATGTAGTGCAACCCATCAACACGACCTTGAGATAGTAGCCCTGCAGGACGCAATTAACTTTAGCAAGGAGCTAAATCATGAGCATTCAAAACAGAGACTGGCATGCGCAAGACGACAAAATGCCAGGCGTTAATACCTTAAAAGTATCTGGCATCGTGTCGCTACCTTACCACCTCCAGGCAGTTCTGGTTCGCAGTGAATCCCCCGCTGCCGGTAATCATCTAGGCCTCGATCTGATGGTTGAAAGCAGAAAGGACGAAATCACCCTGTCGGTGGAGAGGGATGAAACAGAACTGTTTGATAGACCGGTCAGGTACACGCAACCCAGTGGCGCAAGCATCACCGGGGTCAGTATCTTTTACAAAGGCAAGCTGCTGGCAAGCATCGATGACGTGCAAGTCACTCATTGATAAACCCGGATTGGTTTCATAGCAGTGAACTGCTGCCGGCTACTTTCGGGTAGCTGGTAGCAGTTTTTGTACAGGATTCGAAGCGATCAATCCTCGTGAGACTTGATCGACTTGGGCGAAAGACGAAGACTGCGCAAGCTGCGCTTCACGCTCTTGAGGTGGTTGACCAGACTTGGGCCACGCGCCATGGCAACGCCCATTGCCAACACATCGATGACTACCAGATGCGCGATGCGTGAAGTCAGAGGCGTATAGATTTCGGTGTCTTCATGCACATCAATCGCCAGATTGACTGACGACAGTTCAGCCAGTGGTGTCTGACTTGGGCACAAAGTGATCAACGTCGCACCTGTCTCACGAACCAGATTCGCCGTAATCAGCAGATCCTTGGAGCGCCCGGACTGGGAAATGCAAACAGCGACATCTGATGGGACCAGTGTAACCGCCGACATGGCCTGCATGTGCGGATCCGAATAAGCCGCCGCGCTGAGCAACAGCCGGAAGAACTTGTGCTGAGCGTCAGCCGCTACCGCACCCGACGCACCAAACCCGTAAAACTCGACCCGCTTGGCTGCCGCCATGGCAGTCACAGCCAGCTGCAACGCATGGGGATCAAGGTTTTCGCGAACTTCCATCAAGGTATGCAGCGTGGTATCGAAAATCTTCAGGCTGTAGTCAGCGACCGAGTCATCTTCGTGGATCGCGAACTGGCCGAAGCTCGCCCCGGCAGCCAGACTCTGCGCCAGCTTGAGCTTCAGGTCCTGAAAGCCGGTACAACCAATGGCACGGCAGAAGCGCACGATAGTGGGCTCGCTGATACCAACGCTGTGCGCCAGATCGGCCATGGAACTGTGCATCACAGCCGCAGGGTCAAGCAGCACGTGGTCGGCGACTTTCAGCTCCGACTTGCGTAACAGATGGCGTGACTGGGCGATGTGTTGCAGCAGATTCAAAGGGGCAGACTCGGCAAAGGTGCATGGGACGGGATGTAGCTTTTTTGTAGTTATACTACATGACCTGCGGGACGCCCAGTTAAACGCTCCTTTGATCATGAATCGCAGTTCGCCCGGCGCCCGTAGCCTACCTTGATGCCTATCCCCCTCACGTCCCGACAACCGCTCGCCACCCGTCGCCAGATGCTGCTTTTGTCGATTCGCGCAAAGCATGGTTTGCCCGGTTTCGCTCGGCACCCTAGAATGCGTCGATGCGCGATGATCTCTCCCTTCTGCTTAATTCCCTCAACGATGCCCAACGTCAGGCCGTAGCTGCCTCCGTGGGTCGTCAGTTGGTCCTGGCCGGCGCTGGTTCCGGCAAAACCCGTGTGCTGGTGCATCGCATCGCCTGGTTGATCCAGGTCGAGCAAGCCTCGCCACATTCGGTCCTGTCGGTGACGTTCACCAACAAGGCGGCAGCAGAAATGCGCCACCGGATCGAACAACTGATGGGCATCAACCCGGCAGGCATGTGGGTGGGCACGTTCCACGGCCTTGCGCACCGCTTGTTGCGGGCGCACTGGCAGGAAGCCAATCTGGCGCAGACCTTCCAGATCCTGGACAGCGACGACCAGCAACGCCTGGTCAAGCGCGTCATGCGCGAGCTGGGGCTTGATGAACAACGCTGGCCCGTCAAACAAGCCACGTGGTTTATCAACGGTCAAAAAGACGAAGGCCTGCGCCCGAAGCATATTCAGGCCAGCGGCGATCTGTTTCTGACTACCATGAAGTCGGTCTATGAAGCCTATGAGGTCGCCTGCCAGCGTGCCGGCGTGATCGATTTCTCCGAGCTGCTGCTGCGTGCACTCGACCTTTGGCGCGACAATCCCGGCCTGCTTGCTCACTATCAGCGCCGCTTCCGCCATGTGCTGGTGGACGAATTCCAGGACACCAACGCCGTGCAGTACGCATGGCTGCGCTTGCTGGCGCAGGGTGGCGACAGCCTGATGGTTGTGGGCGATGACGACCAGTCGATTTACGGCTGGCGCGGCGCGAAGATCGAGAATATCCACCAGTATTCGTCGGACTTCCCGGACACCGAAGTCATTCGTCTTGAGCAGAACTATCGCTCGACCGCCAGTATTCTCAAAGCGGCCAACGGCCTGATCATCAATAACAGCGGCCGCATGGGCAAAGAGCTGTGGACTGATGTCGGTGATGGCGAGCTGATCAATCTGTACGCGGCATTCAACGAACACGACGAAGCCCGCTACGTGGTTGAAACCATTGAAAGCGCACTCAAGACCGGTCTTGCCCGTAGCGAAATCGCCATTCTGTATCGCTCCAACGCCCAATCCCGGGTGCTTGAAGAAGCGTTGCTGCGCGAGCGAATTCCGTACCGCATTTATGGCGGCCAGCGCTTCTTCGAACGCGCCGAAATCAAGAACGCCATGGCTTATCTGCGCTTGCTGGAAGGCCGTGGCAACGATGCGGCACTGGAGCGGATCATCAACGTGCCGGCCCGTGGCATCGGTGAAAAAACCGTCGAATCGATTCGTCAGCATGCTCGCCATGCCGATGTTTCGATGTGGGAAGCCACTCGCCAACTAATCGCCAATAAAGGTCTGACCGGCCGTGCGGCAGGCGCGCTGGGCGGTTTCGTCGAGCTGATCGAAAACCTTGCCGCCAAGGTCATGGAGATGCCGCTGCATTTGATGACGCAAACCGTCATCGAGCAGTCCGGGCTGATCAACTACCACAAGGAAGAGAAAGGCGAAAAAGGCCAGGCTCGGGTAGAAAACCTTGAGGAACTGGTCAGCGCCGCGCGCAACTTCGAAAACAACGAAGAAGACGCCGAGCTGACACCGTTGGCGGCATTCCTCGGCCATGCTTCGCTGGAGGCCGGGGATACCCAGGCCGAAGAGCACGAAGACAGCATTCAATTGATGACCTTGCACAGCGCCAAGGGCCTTGAATTCCCTTACGTGTTCCTGGTGGGCATGGAAGAAGGCCTGTTCCCCCACAAGATGAGCCTGGAAGAGCCGGGCCGTCTGGAAGAGGAACGGCGTCTGGCCTACGTCGGCATAACCCGCGCCATGCAACAGCTGGTGATGACCTACGCAGAAACCCGTCGCCTGTACGGCAGCGAGACCTACAACAAGGTGTCGCGCTTCGTACGTGAAATTCCGCCATTGCTGATTCAGGAAGTGCGCTTGTCCAATAGTGTCACCCGACCTTTTGGCGGCACGCAGAAGGTCAGCAACAGCAGCCTGTTCAATGGCACCGGTATTCCGGAGACAGCCTTCAGCCTTGGGCAGCGTGTGCAACATGCGGTGTTTGGCGAAGGCGTGATCCTGAACTTCGAAGGCGCTGGCGCTCAGGCGCGTGTCCAGGTCAACTTCGCCGAAGGCAGCAAGTGGCTGATGATGGGCTACGCGAAGCTGGAAGCTATTTAGACTGCTGACTCGTTTTCTGAATGGAAATACTTCCTGTGGGAGTGGTCCCGGTATCCCTGACACCGCGCTGTCGCGCAGCAAACACGGGACCTGTAGGAGTGAGCTTGCTCGCGATTCGATCTGTTGGTCGATGAATATATTGCCTGTGCTGACGCGATCGCGAGCAAGCTCACTCCTACAGAAAATGCATTCCAGATCAGGTAGTTATTTTCTTGTTTGATAGGAGCTGGGCTTGCCCGCGATAAGGTCAACGCGGTTTCATGTGAATCGTATCCAGCCTTATCGCGGGCAAGCCCAGCTCCCACAGACAGCAGTGATGCAGCGGCAGATTGAATCAGCCACCGGTCAACTCCATATAGATGACACTGTCCGGCGATCTGTCCTACAGAACTTTCAGCGAAGCGCTACGGACCAATCTACATAGGGTCTTCGGCAATCACGCAAAAGCCGGAAACACTTGGCCGCTAGCCAGACACATATGCCCTATGCAATATGGCGCGCGTGCAATCCACAAAACGGGAATACCCTTATGCAACGTTTTCTAAGCATCGCTATGGCGTTGTGCATCGGGCTCACCATGAGCTTCGAAGCCAACGCTGCGCGTTTCGGTGGTGGCAAGAGCATGGGCTCGGCGCCAAGTCACCAGTCGCGCCAAGCCACTCCGACCACTCCAGCCGCAGCACCAACCGCTGCTGGTCGTCCTGCTGCTAGCGGTGCTTCCCGCTGGCTCGGCCCATTGGCCGGTATCGCTGCTGGCGGCCTGCTCGCTTCCATGTTCATGGGCGACGGCTTCCAGGGGATGCAGATCTTCGACATCCTGATCATGGCGGTCATTGCCTTCCTGATCTTCCGCTTCATCGCCGCCCGTCGTCGTAAGCAACAAGGCGAGCAAATGGCTACCGCCGCTGGCCCGATGACTTATCAGCGCGAAAACGCTCAACAGCCTGCCCAGAATTCCATCTTTGGTGGTTCGGGTGCAGCATCGGCAGCCGCTCCGGTGATCAACGCTCCGGCCTGGTTCAACGAAACCCGCTTTCTTGAAGCTGCTCGTAGCCATTTCCAGTCGCTGCAACAGCACTGGGACGCGAACGAAATGGACAAGATCGAAGAGTTCGTGACCCCACAGATGCTGCAGTTCCTGAAGAAAGAACGTGCGGATCTGGGCGACGCCTTCCAGTCGACCTATATCGACAATCTGAACGTGCAACTGGACGGCCTGGATGATCGTGCAGACAAGACCATCGCCACGCTGACATTCAGCGGTGTGTCCAAGTCTTCGCGCTTCGATCAGGGTGAAGTGTTCAGCGAAAGCTGGAACATGGAACGCCCACAAGGCGATAATCAGCCTTGGCTGGTTGCAGGTATTCGCCAGAACGGTTGATCCAGACCGCTCCACGCGTAAGCACAAACCCCGGACTTGTCCGGGGTTTTTGTTTTATCCGTTGGGATAGTTATTTTGAGAAACGCTTTAAGCTACTGTATAAACCGCGCCATCAAGTCAGAGGAGCCAGGCCGTGGAAGAAGTCATTGAACAATTACGCGAAGCGAATGAACCTGTTCCGGTTCCGCTGGAATTGCCCGACGAGGATCAACTCGTTGAGGTAGAAGAGCAGCTGTTCATCAACATCCCCTTCGTCTTCAAGGAATTTCTCCTGACCGTGAGCGACGTGGTGTACGGCAGCCTGGAGCCGGTGACCGTTACCGACCCCGGATCGCACACTTACCTGCCGGAGGTCGCCGCGTCAGCCTGGGACATCGGCGTGCCGCGCGAGCTGATCCCGATTTGTCAGGACGGTGAAGACTACTACTGCGTCGAAGAAGACGGCACCGTAGTGTTGTGGTCTGGCGAAGAAGAGCTGGTCACCGAAGAAAGCTGGGAATCGGTATGGCACTGGGCGCGGGACGTCTGGCTGGAAAGCTGAGTTGCATTACCTGGATCTGTAGGAGCTGCTGCAGGCTGCGAATAGCGGTGTGTCAGGCAAACCGCTATCGGCGCCGTCGTAACCTCCGACAACTCCTACAGTACCCGGATTTATCAGGTTTCAACCGGGCTGCTAATGCCCATTCGACTCCTGGTTATTCCCCAGCGTCTCCAGCAATGCGATCTGCATGCGCGTATGCACTCTGATGAACCAGCGCCATGCCACTGCGGCGACAATGGCGGCAATCACGGCGATTAGAATCAGCAGTTCGTTGGTCGGAAGGATGCTGGCAGACAATGCCGCGAGCATCACGAAGATCACCAGCAAAGACAGCAGAGGAATCACCTCGGCGATCACTTTGCGCACTCGCGCCGTGTGCCGACCCGCCATCTCCGGTTTGACGCCCATCTCAGCCAATAGCATCGACAGCGCTTTGAGCTTGCGATAAGCCGCGATCAGAAAAGGCAGTGAGAGCAACAATGCAGCGCCACAGATCCAGGCTTTCTGTTGCCCAACGTCGCCGACCCAGTCGCTGATATACACACCGATGCGCTCGGCGAAATAGCCTCCGCAGAAGAATATGGCCACGACCAGGGCCAGATTGACCCCGACCTGCAACAGGATCCGCCGAATCATCGATGCCAGCAGCGCGCCCTCGCCTTGCGGCTGGATACTGCGCAGCCACTCACCGTACATGCCGAACACCCGCGCCACGCGGCGAGGCATGATGCTCGCCAACTGGTTCGATAGTGGGTCGGCACCGCGAATCAGATAAGGCGTCAGTAAAGTCGTGATAGCGGACACCGCGACCGCCACCGGATAGAGGAAGTCGCTGGTGACCTGCAAGGTCATGCCCAGCGCCGCGATGATGAAGGAAAACTCGCCAATCTGTGACAGGCCCATGCCCACCCGCAGCGAGGTCTTGCCATCGTTACCGGCGAGAAAGGCACCCAATCCGCAGGACAACATTTTGCCGAGGACAACCGCTACGGTGATCACCGCAATCGGCCAGGCGTATTGCACCAGAATCGCAGGATCGATCATCAAACCAATGGCAACGAAGAAGATCGCACTGAACATGTCTCGAATGGGCTCGATCAAGCGCTCAATCTTCAGTAATTGCCGCGACTCGGCCATGATCGCGCCAATCAGGAACGCACCTAACACCATGCTGTATTCCAGCTTCACGACTAGCAGACAGAAACCGAAGCACAGGCCCAGCACGGTTATCAGCAGCATCTCATTGCTTTCGAACTTAGCCACGTAAGCCAATAAACGTGGCACAACCATAATACCGATCACCAAGGCGACGATCATGAACAGCGACAGCTTGCCGACGGTGGAAAACACCTCGCCCGAGCTGACCGAGCCACTGACGGCGATCCCGGACAACAAGGCAATGATGCCAATGCCCAGAATGTCTTCGACGATCAACACGCCAAAGATCAACTGCGCAAAGTGCTGGTTCTTCATCTTCAAATCGTTGAGCGCTTTGACGATGATGGTCGTCGAAGAAATCGCCAGGATCGCGCCAAGGAATAGCGAATCCATGGTGCTCCAGCCGAAGTACTGACCGATTTCATAACCGATCCAGATCATCAGGGTGATTTCGAGAAACGCCGCAATGAACGCTGTTGCCCCAACCTTGAATAACTTGCGCAGGCTGAATTCCAGCCCCAGACAGAACATCAGGAAGATCACCCCCAGCTCGGCGAGGGTCTTGATCGTGTCTTCGTCGTGGATCAGGCCGAACGGCGGTGTATGCGGGCCGATGATGAAACCGGCGACGATGTAGCCCAGCACTACAGGTTGTTTGAGGCGATGAAAGAGGATGGTCACAACACCAGCCACCAGCATGATCACCGCCAAATCCTGAATAAAGCTGATGGCATGCATGGGTCCGGCTCCTTATGAAACGCATTGCTGATGGCCGAACTCTCATCAGGACGACGGAGAATTCAGCCACTGCAGTGCAGAAATCTGATTAATTTGTAAGAAATTGCCCGATCCACGGGCTTTTGCAGGTTAACACCGCGCATTCATCGATAAAGCCGGTGCAATATATGGAAACAGATCGGCTGCACGCGTGACGGCCTCAAGCCAGCAAGCGTCCCGATAACTATCACACACCGCTTGAATCCGTAAGCACCGTCATAAGGTGCAATTTCTGAACCGCCTTGATCGTGAGTACGCTATGGAACCCGGAAACGCCCAGCTGTCGATGACTGTATTGATGACCCCGGACATGGCCAACTTTTCTGGCAACGTACACGGCGGCACCCTTCTGAAATACCTCGATGAAGTTGCGTATGCCTGTGCGAGCCGCTACGCAGGGCGTTACGTGGTGACGCTATCAGTGGATCAGGTGATATTTCGCGAGCCGATTCATGTGGGTGAATTGGTGACCTTTCTGGCGTCGGTGAACTACACCGGTAATACCTCAATGGAAGTCGGCATCAAGGTCGTCACGGAAAACATCCGCGAGCGCTCGGTGCGCCACACTAATAGCTGTTTCTTCACCATGGTCGCCGTGGACGATCAGCGCAAGCCGGCCAGCGTGCCGCCGCTGGAGCCAGAAAGCCTGGACGGCAAACGCCGCTACATTCAGGCGCAACAGCGTCGGCAAATCCGCCAGGAGCTGGAAAAGCGTTATCAGGAAATCAAGGACGAGACGCTCTAAGGCGAGACTCAACCCCGGTATATCAGGCAATACAGACTATCAATTGGAATGCTATTCCTGTGGGAGCCGGGCTTGCCCGCGATATATGAGACGCAGATATAAGATACACCGCGTGATCGTTTATCGCGGGCAAGCCCAGCTCCCACAGGGAACCGTGCTGACCACATTACAACCGCACAGCCTCAAACCTCACCCGAGGATGAGCCGTGCGGTCCTGGGCGCGGACCAGCTCCAGTTCGTAGCTGCCGCACGCCTGGGTCTCCAGCAGCACTTCATGGACCGCGGCGGCGGCAAATTCAAAAGCCGCAACCAGTTCATCACCCAGCAGTACGCGCGCCAGGAACAACCCGGACGTGAGATCGCCCACCCCCACTGGCTGGCGCGGAAAGGCCAGTAGCGGGCGGCGCAAGTGCCAACTGCCATCGGCGGTCACCAGCAGCATTTCAAAACCGTCAGCGGGCTTGCCGGGGTAATCCACATGTTTGACCACAATGGCTTTCGGGCCCCGGTCCAACAAGGCACGCGCCATGGCCACGCAATCGGATAACGACTCAGGTTTGCGGCCGGAGAAGCTATCCAGTTCCAACTGGTTCGGGCACATGAAGTCCGCCACAGCTGCCGCTTCTTCGAGCAGAAAATCGCTGACTTCCGCGGGCACGCTGCAGCCCTTCTCGGGATGCCCCATCACCGGATCGCACAGATACAGCGCGTTAGGGTTGGCCGCCTTGATCCGCTCAACGCCCACCAGAATCGCTCGGCCCTGGGCAGCGCTTCCCAAGTAACCGGAGAGCACTGCGTCGCAATTGCCCAACTCGCCAATCGCCGCGATGCCATCGATCAGCGCGGGAATCTGTTGCGGGGGCAACACGTCGCCTGCCCAGTTTCCATACTGGGTGTGGTTGGAAAACTGCACAGTGTTCAGCGGCCAGACATTCACCCCGATTCGCTGCATCGGAAACACCGCAGCGCTGTTGCCTGCATGGCCGAAAACCACATGGGACTGGATGGCGAGCAAATGGGGTGTACGTTTCATCTAGGGTTCCTGAACACGATGCAAATGCAGTAGTAAGAAATTTAAGTCGCGCAGTATGGCTGCAAAACCCCGGAGACAGTTAAGCTGGTGGCACTTTGTTGGAGTGCTTCTTCATGCTGACCTTGGGAAACATGTTTGTCCTGATGCTATTGGCCACCGGTGCGGCATGGCTATGGCATGCCCATGGTTTGCGCGAAAGAGCGCTGGAGCGGGTCAAACAACACTGCGCGAAACTGGATATAGAGTTGCTGGACGGCAACGTGGCCTTGCGCAAACTGACGTTTGCCCGGGATTCACAGGGCCGCAAACGTCTGGCACGCGTGTATAACTTTGAGTTCACGGTGACCGGCGAGCAGCGTCACCCAGGCACCATCACCATGTTTGGTGCCCACAGCGCGCAGATCGAACTGGCGCCCTACCCGTTCGAGATGAAAACGCCGCCCCCGAGTGCAGAAATCATTCAGTTGAGCCAATGGCGGCAAGAACACAATAAGTGGAAGCAGTAGATTTCGCGCCGTGTGTGGATAGCTTGTCAGAGCAAACACGTAGCCAGTTCAGCCTGTAAGCGCGGTTCATCCTGAGGCTGTGTGAAAATCAATTCCAGCCTTGAATCCCGTCGCCACTCACTGACTTGCCACTGCACAGTATCCCCCGCGACGACATTGCCTGACACCCATCCGCCGCCGCTGTTAATAACCAGTTTGGCGCGACGCCAGGTCATTCCCTGCAACCACATTTCCAGGCGGGCCAGATCAAAACGCTGGCTGGGGTGCCAACGCCAGCCGATGCTCCAGCCTTCCTGTTGAGCCTGACTAAGACAAATGGGTTGTACTGGATCAGCCCATACAGCAGGAAGCTGTCCCAAGCTCTTGGGGATGGCGAGGTTATCCACAGCAGATTTATCCACAAGCAGATCGGACCGTGGGGAAATGCCGGGCAATTTAGCCAGCGAGATCTTGCCCTGATCGGTCCAGATCAACTTGCTCGCAGGCAACTGTTCAATGAGCCTCTGGCGCGCCTCAGCATTCAGATCCGCTGATTTATTCAGTACCAGCAACCCCGCAGCAGTCAGCGCCGAAGCCTGACTGGGCGGCAGCGGATGCCCCGTCGCCAGTGCTGCTGCGTCGAGGACCATCACACTGGGCTGAACCGTGAGCACACCCAGCCAGGGCGCTTGCTGCAACTGTTCTATCAACTGCACAGGATGGCCAAGGCCGGACGGCTCGATCAGCAATCTATGGGGTCTGGACTTGCGCAGTAAACGACCCAAGCCAATCTGAAACGGCGCGCCGTTGACACAGCACAGGCAACCGCCAGCCACTTCGCCAAGTGCGATACCATCGGCGGCCGTGGTCAGCAGTGCGGCGTCGAGGCCGATCTGACCGAACTCATTGATGAGGATCGCCCATCGTTCATCTTCCGGCTTTTGCGCCAACAGATGCTTGATGAGGCTGGTCTTGCCAGTCCCCAATGGTCCGCCGATGACGTGGGTCGGGATGTTCTGCAGCATGGTGGTCGCTTATGACGAAGGCGTTTAAGGCCAGGATCGTGATGTTTCTGGGGATGTTACTGGCAACGGGTGCAGGAAACGCATGGGCCGAGGCGTGTCTGGTACACAGTCAGGCCGAGCGGCTGGACGTGAAAGTCTGTCAGGCCAATCGCAACATACCGCCCAAGCTGTTTCACGACGGCTTTTGCCAGCCGCAACTCGCTGGGCAGAAAACCGATGTGACGTTCCTGGAGCAATGCCCCACTGGAGCGTTTGGAATTTGCAGCAACGCACAAGTCGCCAATATGCCTTATCGCGAAGACATTCACTATTACGGCGTCGCGAGCGATGCGCAGTACTTGAAGCCATTTTGCGAGGGGCAGAGTCAGGGGAAGTGGCTGGTGCCTTGAGGGTTTGGATATATTGAGGCTGACACAAATTCTGTGGGAGCAGAGCTTGCTCGCGATGAGGCTGGACGCAGTTCACTTTAGATCGCGTCCAGCCTTATCGCGAGCAAGCTCTGCTCCCACAGAAATCAGATCTAATGGTCATTCGGCTGCTAAGCCAACCAATCCAGAGTAAGGAGCAACCGCCGCTCATCACGCTGCAACGGCGGCGAGCGGTGTACCAGGCCTTGGCCTTCGTTACCAACCCAGCGCTCGCCCTTGAGCAAGGCTACATCGCCACAGTTGATCTGCCTGATATTCAGCGCATCCGAAGGCTCGGCCTGAGGTTTGCCCAGCTGGCTGCGATCAATGGCCCCCTCTCTCAGCCATTGGCTGCCAATGCCCGCGTAAGTGGTGATCAAGCGCACCGGCACATGATCGACATGGAAACGCGGACACATGGCTTTATCCAGTACTCGCAGCCGAACGCCTACACGTTTGGCGCCCAGCAGGCAGGCGTAAGCGCTGATCAGCCATGACACGTCGGCGATGAAACCCTCATAGCCTTCAAGGTCAGCATAAGCAGAGGCGAAGGTCTGGAGGTCAGGCTGAGCGTTCTCATCACTGATCTCCAGCGTAATGGCCTCCGCAAGCGGCTCGTTCAAAGAGAGCAGTAATGCGCCAAAGTCCTCGATGTGCGCAGGCAACTGACGCTGCCAGACTGCCAGATTCACATCATCCTCCAGTACTTGGCTGAGAATGGCCGGAGTGTCGCCCTGCACCTGACGAATACGGGGCTGCCACTTCAATACCGTCGCTAACATCACGCCACCTCCATTTCATGCCATGGGCCAAACGGATCGGGTAGCGCCACCCAGCCATTGGTGCCCAGAGCCATCTCGGCGTCCGTGAGCAGGCAGTTATCCAGCTCAGCGGTGAGCTGAGCAAAGTCGATGTTCTGGCCGATGAACACCAGTTCTTGCCGGCAGTCACCGGTTTGTGAGGTCCAGTTGTCCATGATTGCGGTGATGTTTTCTTCATCCTGAGGCCAATGCGCACGCGGCACGAACCGCCACCAGCGGCCAGCGAAACCATGACGCATCAACCCTCCGGCCTGAGACCAACTGCCCGCATCCTGATGCTTGCTGGCCAGCCAGAAGAAGCCTTTGGAGCGCAGCAGTTTGCCGTTGGTCCATTCCCGATCAATGAAGCTGAAGAAACGCTCCGGGTGAAACGGCCGCCGAGCGCGGTAAGCCGTCGAAGCAATGCCGTATTCCTCGGTTTCCGGCGTATGTTCGCCGCGCAACTCCTTGAGCCAACCGGGTGCGAGTGACGCCCGCTCGAAATCGAAACGACCGGTGTTGAGGATCTTCGCTAACGGCACCTCGCCCATCACCATCGGAATTATTTCGGCATTCGCATTGAGTCGCTGCAGGATGGCGATCAGCTCTTCGCGCTCGCTGGAACTGATCAGGTCGATCTTGCTGAGCAGAATCACATCAGCGAACTCGATCTGTTCGATAAGCAAATCAGTGATCGAGCGGTCGTCGTCTTCACCCAAGGTCTCCCCCCGGGTCGCGAGGCTCTCGGCGGCCTGATAGTCGAGCAGGAAGTTCACCCCGTCGACGACCGTGACCATGGTGTCCAGCCTAGCCATGTCGGTGAGGCTCTTACCGGCCTCGTCGCGAAAGGTGAAGGTCTCTGCGACTGGCAACGGTTCGGAAATACCGGTGGATTCGATCAATAAATAATCAAAGCGCCCGTCTTGGGCCAGACGGCTGACTTCTTCGAGCAAGTCCTCGCGCAGGGTGCAGCAAATGCAGCCGTTGCTCATCTCGATGAGTTTCTCTTCCGCGCGGTTCAGGCTTACATCACGCTGAACTTCGCCGCCATCGATGTTGATTTCGCTCATATCGTTGACGATCACGGCGACCCGCAGAGCCTCGCGATTGCGCAGAATGTAGTTCAACAGCGTGCTTTTACCGGCACCGAGAAAGCCGGACAGCACGGTTACGGGAAGACGGTTTGGCATCGGTATTCTCATCAGGTTGCAGGGTTTAGACCCTGTTCGCATGGCGGCGCGAGGCACCGTTCAATCACCCGAAGATGTTATAGTATAACAATGCAAGTAGTAAACTGTCTTTGTAGGAGCGCGCTTGCCCGCGATGCTTTCTGTCAGTCGATAAATATGTCGTCTGCGCTGACGCAATCGCGGGCAAGCGCGCTCCTACAGGGCCCATTTTTGCTGCGCGACAGCGGGGTGTCCGGTGCTAATCTGAGTTCACACAGAACCAGTGGGAGCGAATTCATTCGCGAAGAGGCCGGGACGTTCACAGCACCTTTATCGCCAGAATGCCACCTTCCCGGATATATCCGGTCCCACGAGTCTCTGTTTGCCGCAAGACAGCGTGGTGACAAGACACTCAAAGCTCCGAGAGTAGAAAGCTAAACCTGGCCGGCCCGCTTCTGCTCCTGCTGCCACGCCATGTACGAATCAATCGGCGGATTACGCTGAAAATAGCGCTGCAACCCTTCAAACAATCCATCCGCCACCGCCTGTTGATGGCGGGCCGTCACAAGCCGCTGACTGTCTTTGGCATTGGAGATGAATCCGGTTTCCACCAGAATCGACGGCACATCCGGCGATTTGAGAACGGCGAAGCCAGCCTGTTCGACGCGTTTCTGGTGCAGGGTGGTGATGTTCGCCAGGCTACCGAGAATGGTATTGCCCAGCTGCAGGCTGGCGGCGATGGTGGCGTTCATCGACATATCGAGAATGACCCCGGCCAGCATCGGGTCCTTGTCTTTGAGGTTGAGCAAGCTGGTTGCGCCCAACAAGTCCGCGCCATTTTCGCGCTGTGCCATGAAGCGTGCAGTGGCGGAGGTAGCGCCGCCCTCGGACAAAGCAAATACTGATGCACCGGAAGCCGTCAAACGCGGTGCTGCGTCGGCATGCACCGAGATAAACATGTCGGCGTTGTGTTTGTGAGCAATCTCAACGCGCTTGCGTAGGGGTACGAAGAAGTCATCGTTGCGCACCAGTTGCACATCGAAGCCTTTCTCCCGCTTCAGTCGCTTGGCCAACAGCTGGGCAATAGACAACACCACATCTTTTTCCCGCTCGCCCTTGGAACCTACCGCGCCGGGGTCCTTACCGCCATGTCCCGGATCGACCACCACCATGATGTTGCGCTTGGGGTGCTGCTTGTCACTGACCACCGGCGCACGTTGCACCGGCTGCGCCGCCAGTTGTTGTGGAGCGGCCCCCTCTGCGCCCAGGTCCAGAACCAACCGATGGCCCTGATCGCCAGCAGGCCCGAGCAGAAAGCTGTTGAGCTTCACAGGCCCGGTCAGATCAAGAACGATGCGCGTGTCATCACCCTGACCGTAATGCCCGGAGCGGATGGATTTGATCAGCGTGTCTTGCAGTGCAAGCTGACTGAAATCACCACTCAGGCGCGCGCCGCTTATATCGATGATCAGTCGGTCAGGTGCGCCGAGGGTGAAGGTCTTGTATTGCACTGGACCACTGAGATCCAGCACCAGCCGGAGTTTATCGGCAGTACGCCACAGGCGGGCGTTGCGGATCTGGGCTGCGTTGACGCCCAATGGCAAGGCAAAGGCGGCACTGGCCAGCAAGAAATTGAGCAGAATTTGACGGCGATGCATGCGGTGACCCATTCGAAGGTGAAGAGCATCCCGGCCCAAAAAAAAGAAATCGTCGAAATTATAGTTATAGTATAACGTGATGATTTACCTGACAGATGGCCTCTTTCATGAAACTTGCTTCACTTCCGGATATCGCCGCACAAACTTCCCGCCAGACACAGCCGCTGGATTGGGTAGGTATGTGTGGCATCGCCATGCCAGTGCGCATTGAGGGACAGCACGTCAGCGCCAAGGTCGATGCGGGGGTGAGTCTGGATGATGGCAGCGCCAGAGGCATTCACATGTCGCGTCTGTACCTCGCGCTTGAATCACTGGAAGACAAAGAGCTGAGCATGCACTCGATCCGGCAGGTGCTGATGAGCTTTCTCGACAGTCACGACGGCTTGTCCCGGCGTGCCTATCTAAATATTCACACCGAGTGCTTACTGAAACGTCCGGCGCTGATCAGCCCTTTGGCAGGCTGGAAAGCCTATCCAATCAGCATCTTGGCGAGCGTTGAAAACGATATGTTCCACGTGGAACTAAAAATTGACGTGGCCTACTCGTCCACCTGCCCCTGCTCAGCGGCGTTGGCCAGGCAGCTGATCCAACAGCAATTCGCTGCGGACTTCGCCAGCACCGAGCTTGAGTTTCAACGTGTTCTGGAATGGCTAGGGACTGCGGAAGGCATCGTTGCAACGCCGCACAGCCAACGAAGCACTGCGCATTTACATGTGCAACTCAATGATTTATCTCAAGAATTACCGCTTCTTCACTTGATTGATCAAGCTGAAGCTGCGCTCGGGACCGCCGTACAAACGGCAGTCAAACGAGCAGATGAGCAGGCCTTCGCATTGGCGAACGGGCAAAACCTGATGTTCTGCGAAGACGCTGCCCGCCGCCTGCATCAAGCATTACAGCGCAACCCGACGCTGAAGTCCTTCACTGTGAAGGTAGTGCACGCCGAAAGCCTGCACGCCCACGACGCTGTCGCTCAAAGCAGTTGGAGCGCCGTGGAGAATACGCCTGTCAAGTCCGCGGTTTAACCGCACCACACTGCGCGCCCTGCCATACCGCACGGGTGTCCATGCTGCCGTTCTGCTGCTGGCCGGTGGCATTGAACGTGCCGATAACGTGGGTGGTGAACTCTCGGTCACTCAGGAACTGAGCCTGACCGTTGCCTTGGGCTTTCGGGCAACTAAAGGTGAATTTCCAGTTTTTGCCGTTGCGTTCGGTGATGCGCTGGGTGCAGCCGGACTTCGGATCAGTCAGGGGGATGTCATCGCCTTTGACCTGTGCATCGGTCAGACAAAAGCGCACGCCTTTGCCCGCAAGCGTTACGCCTTGATTTTCAAGATTGCGCTCGACCATGGCACGCTGTTCTGGCGGCAGGTTTTTCAGCTGCCCCAGAATCATTTGCAGGTCAGGCATGGCCTGTCCGTCCACTTGCATGTTACTGGACGTCAGCTCCCACAAGCCGGGTTGAAGCATTTGCGCCTGAGCCAATGGCGCGACCAGACAGCACATCAATGCCAAGGTGGACTTCTTCATTACTGGATCCTTGTTCAACCTATAAGGGACAGGAGCAACCGAACGTGGTCGCCAGACGATGAGGCTTAGACGGCAGATCATGCAGCCAGTTGCACCGCGAATAAAATAGCGACAATCCGCACCCACTGTGGTCTGTTAAGCAGCAATAGTGCGTAAGGAAAGATCACGAATGGATTACCACAGCCCGTATTTCTTCGGCTATGTCATTGGATTCATTCATCTGCTCGGGATTGTCGCCGCGATTCATGCATTGCTGACAGTGCGGACGGCACAAGGCTCGATCGCCTGGGCAATGCCGCTGGTATTTATTCCCTACTTCACCCTGATTCCCTACCTGGTGTTTGGCCGTAGCTCCTTCGATGCGTATATCAAGGCGCGACGTCAGGCCAACCAGGAAATGCGCACCGCCATCAGCGACATGAACTGGCGCCCCTGGATTGAAGAGGCCGTCGCCGCCAGACGCTCGGAAGCGTATGCGTCACTACGCGCAATGCCAAAACTGGGTAACACCCCCGCACTCGCCAATAACGAAGTGAAGCTGCTGATCAATGGCGAGGCGACATTCAGTGCAATCTTCGATGCCATCCGCGAGGCGAAACAGACAGTCCTGATTCAGTTTTTCATCATCCATGACGACGCACTGGGCCGCCGTTTGCAGGACCTGCTGTTGGAGAAGGCCGCAGAAGGCGTGGCCGTGTACGTGCTGTTCGACGGCATTGGCAGTCACGCACTGCCGGGCAGCTACAGCGAAAAACTGCGCAAAGGTGGCGTGCAGATCAAGGCATTCGCAACCCGCGGCGGCTGGCTCAACAGGTTCCAGATCAACTTCCGCAATCACCGCAAGATCGTAGTTGTTGACGGTACGAAAGGCTTCCTCGGCGGGCATAACGTCGGCGACGAATATGTCGGGCTCAAGCCACCTCTCGCGCCGTGGCGTGACACCCATGTGCAAGTAATCGGGCCGGTGGTTGCCTGCCTGCAAGAGTCGTTCGCCGAGGACTGGTTCTGGGCGACGCGCGAGTTGCCGCCTTTGAGCCTGCCGGACAGCTTTCCGGAAGATGGCCTGCTTTGCCAACTTCTGACCAGCGGGCCCGCAGACAAACAGGAAACCTGCTCGTTGTTTTTCGTCGAGGCGATTCACGCGGCGACAGAGCGGGTATGGATAACCAGTCCGTACTTCGTGCCCGATGAAGCGGTGTCGGCAGCCTTGCACCTTGCGGTGTTGCGCGGCGTTGATGTCCGTCTTCTATTGCCGTCGCGCCCGGATCATTACGTGGTGTATGCGGCCTCAACGCTGTTCGCCTTCGAAGCAGTACGCGCCGGCGTACGGGTGTTCCGTTACGGGCCAGGCTTCATGCACCAGAAGGTCGTGCTAGTGGATAACGAGATCACTGCGATCGGCAGCGCCAACCTCGACAACCGCTCGTTCCGCCTGAATTTCGAACTGATGTTGCTCACGGTCGACAGCGATTTCGCCAGCGAGGTGGAGCAAATGCTCAACGATGATTTCGCGTTGGCGCATGAGGTTTCAATCGAGGAAAGTAGAGAGACGCACCACTTGCAACAACTGGGCATGCGCGTGGCGCGTTTGATTTCCCCGATCCTGTGAGGTGACAAGAGACCTGCTCCTATCAACAAAAAATAACTATCTAATATGTAATGCTTTTCTGTAGTCGCTCAGGAGCACCGCGATTCAGCGATCGCGCTCCGTCTGATGCACCGCCATCGCGGCTCGCCGTGCTCGTGCGCGTCTACAGAGACTGAGTGAAAACTACTGCGCGTTGATCAATTAACGATAGATGTCGGCCCGCGTCCACGGCAGATCATGACTGCCATCCGCACGAGGTTTGACTGCCAGAATCTGATGCAGGTTGATCCAGCCGTGGGCAAACCCGTAAGCGCAGCCAGCCAGGTACAAGCGCCAGATCCGTAACGTCTGTTCCGGGACCATGGCAGCGGCCTGCTCCAGATGCGTTTCCAGCCGGGAGCTCCAGTGCTCCAGGGTTTTCGCGTAATGCAGGCGAAGGCTTTCGACATCGACCACTTCCAGCCCAGCCTCGCTGATGTCAGCGCTGATTCGCGATACGTGGGGTAACTCGCCGTTCGGGAAAACATAGCGGCCAATGAACTCACCCGCCCCACGCCCCACCGGGCGACCGTCGATATGCTTGGCGGTAATACCGTGATTCATCACCAGCCCGCCCTCCTTCACCGCGCCAAACAGACGCTGGGCGTAAAGCGCCAGGTTGGCGTGGCCGACGTGCTCGAACATTCCAACGCTGACTACTTTGTCGAAGCGACCGTCCTGAGGCAGATCTCGATAGTCCAGCAACTGCAGGTCAACCAAATTCTCCAGACCTTCAGCCATGACCCGGTCTCTGGCCAGCTTCAGTTGCTCGCGACTCAAGGTAATGCCGAGCACTTTCACGCCATATTCACGGGCGGCAAAGCGGGCCAATCCACCCCAGCCACAGCCGACATCCAGCAAATACTCGCCCGGTTTGAGCCGCAACTTGCGGCACAGGTGATGGAATTTGTCCTGCTGCGCCTGCTCGAGGGTTTCATTGCCGGTTTTGAAATAGGCGCAGGAATACACCATCTCCTTGTCCAGCCAGAGCTGATAGAACTCATTGGAGACATCGTAATGGTAGGAAATCGACGCCGCATCGGTGGCTTTGTCATGGGGGCAGCGAGTCGGGCCACCCTCCTGATCTTCGTCACCCAGCGCCTGGGTCAGCTCATCGCAAACCCGCATGACTTCACTGATGGAGCCTTCCATGTCCAGTCTGCCTTCCACGAAGGCACTGCCAAGAAGGTCGAGGCTTGGGTGGGAAAAATCGGAAACCAGTTGGGGGTCTTTGACGAAAATCGTCACGCTCGGCGTGGGCCCGAGGTCGAGTTCATGACCGTCCCAGAGCTTGAGACGCAGCGGAAGGTGCAGATTCTGTAAGGCCGGTGGAAGTTGCGCGAGCATTTGAGTAAACCCCCAATGATCAAGAACTTGAAAAGCGTAGTTGAGGATCAGTTCTGAATTAGAACCAACCCGCTATAGGCGCTATAGCCAATAACTACGAATCGACTTCCGGGAACGACTTATACCCCACCTGATCCGAGCCAGACATGGAGGCTGAAATGCAGCACTCTTCATGACTGACTGTTAATTTGTAACAGAGTTCTTCAAACCTCAAGCAAATTTTTATACTTAACGAACCGCTCTGGTTCGCCGTTTATGCCAGCTATAACTGACTCAACGTTGCGCCGTGGCTGAAAGCTCGCCCAACGGCTCATGCAAACGCAGTAATCTGCCAGCGTTACCCAAGACCAACAGCGTGCTCAGGTTATGCAGAATCGCAGCGACCATCGCCCCGGCCGCGCCTAAACAGCCAAATGCAGCCAGGGCCACAATCGCAAGCGTCCAACCCAGGCCGATGATGACGTTGACCTGCAGCGTGCGGCGGCACTGTCGGCTCAATCGAACACAGGTCCCCAGCCTTCGAAGATCACTGCCAATCAGCACGATGTCTGCCGACGCCAGCGCGATATCGGCACCACCTGCGCCCATGGCCACGCCTACTACGCCCGCTTTGAGGGCCAGGGAGTCGTTGATGCCGTCGCCCACCACCATAGGCCGGAAGCCGCGGCTGATTTCGGCCCGTACCCGGGTCAGTTTGTCCTCGGGCAAGGCTTGGGACTGCACGTCGGTGATGCCGACTTCCAGTGCCAGTGTGTTCGCCACGGCGTGCCGGTCGCCCGTCAACAGCAACTGTCTACCCAGGCCCAGTTCGCGTAATTCAGCCAGCGCGGCACGGGCTTCTGGCTTCAGCGTATCGGCCAGTAAAAGCCAACCGAGAAACACGCCGTCGAGTGCCAGACCCGCAATCGGACCGTCGTGAATCGGGACAGCGGCAGTGGTAATACCTAATTGCTCGAACAACTCCGGACGGCCCAGTGCAGCAATGCCCAGCTCACTCGTCGCGATGACACCCAAGCCCTGAAGCTCGCGGATATCGCTGAGCGCCAACTGCTGATCCTTGGCAATCAGACTGGCCAGCGCGCGGCTGACCGGGTGACTGCTCGCGCTGCCCAGGCTTGCCGCCAACGGAAGGAGGTGCGGCGACTCCGGGCCAACGCTCTGCACAGAATCGATACGTAACGTGCCGAAAGTCAGGGTGCCGGTCTTGTCGACGACCAGCGACGTAAGGTCGGCCAGCTCTTCCAGAAAGGCCGAGCTGCGAATCAGAATCCCGTGCCTGGCCGCCACGGCAATGCCTGCAATGGCGGTAGCCGGAGCCGATAGCACCAGCGCGCAGGGACAAGCGGCAACCAGCACGGCGAGCATGGCTTGCGCGTTATTGGTGATGAACCAGGTGACTGCGGCAATCAGCAACACCAATACCATGTAGCTGCCCGCATAACGTTCCAGCAAGCGGGTGATCGGTGGCTTGGAGCGTTCAGCGCTTTGCATCAGTGCGATCACCTTGCCCAACGTGGAATCCTGGCCGGTGCGCGTCACCTCGATACGCAACAGACCATCCAGGTTAATGGCCCCGCCAAATACCTCAATCCCGGCCCTTGCCTCCAGCGGCACTGACTCGCCGGTGATCGGCGCAGTGTCCAGACTGGCCTGACCCGAGATTACCCGCCCATCAGCAGGCACACGATCGCCCGCACGCACTTCGACCTGATCGCCAGCGACAAGCGTCGAGTTGTCTACTTCCTCCACGCTGCCATCGGCCTTGATCAACCGTGCATGGCTGCGAGTCAGGCGGCCCAATGCCTGAATGGCTTCCTGAGAACCGATGACGCTGCGCTCTTCCAGCACATGGCCAAAGATCATGATGATCGGCAGCAACGCGGCCGTCATCAGGTCTCCGGTGGCCCAGGCACCAAGCATCGCCAACGCGATCAATTGATCGGTGACGCCATGCAGGCTGGGGTAACGCAGGCTGTGCCAACCGGCACTGACCACCGGAATTGCCACCAGCAGGGATGCCGCGCCCAACAAAAGCTGACTGACGCCATTCTGATCCGGCGCGACAAAACGCCAGATCAAGCCCAACCCCAGCAGCCCCAGGGCCAGCATCGCCAGGGTCAACTGTCGCGCAGCGCTGCGTTGTTCGGGGGGGGTGAGCATGCTTTGCGCCGAGGACGCTGCTACGGCTTCGTGAACGGCTTCGCCACTCATTGTTCTGCTCCCTGAATGATCAGGCGGGAATCGTCACGGGGATCGATGGTGGTCACGGAACCGGCTTGGCCGAGGATCTTTGGCACGCGTTCGCGATAGAGGCGCTGCAACAGACCGGGATCGCTCCCGGCGTGCATCGACTCGCTGAGGCTGGCTACCGTCGCCGTATCGGTGCGGGCTTTGGCCAGACGTTCTGATGCCTGGGCATGCGCCACTTGCAAGGTACGGTCTGCCTGCTGATTGGCCGCTTGAATAGACTTTTCCGCGTCGTTTCGCGCATTTGCCACGGCCTGATCAGCGAGCTGGCTGGCAGTCAGGACCGAGTTGAAAGCGTTGATAGCTGCGCCGGGCAAACTCGATTGCACATCGACGCGGGTCACTTCGACGCCAATGCCGACGCCAGTCGCACTCAGCTCTGCAAGCCTCTGGTTGATACCGCGCACCAGATCGCCACGCAGGCGCTCACGTCTTTCGGCTGACTGGCTGTCGGCCGAAATCAGTTCAGGGCGAGCGACCAGAATCGTGTCCAGATCCCGCGCCGCCGTCAGGGCCACGGCACTGCGGTTGACGATTCGGTCCAGCGCTGGCGCCACATGATCGCCCTGCAGAACGAAGGCATACGGATCGCTGACTTTGTAGTAAACGGTGACGTCCAGTTGCACCACCCCGGCGTCCCCGGTCAGCAGATAACCCGATCCGGCCAGCGCATCGCTCATGGGTGCGGCAAAGCTCGCAGCCTTGTCGGCCTGCACAGCCGCGAACGAACGCAGCAGGGTTTCCACACGGCGCTCAATCACCCGGTCCGCAGACGGCAGCAACACCACCTGCTCAAACGGTTGCGGCCAGGCGGTCAGCAGTCCGGCGTTCTGGATCCGCTCCAATGCGCCCATGCGTAGCACCACGGCACGGTTCTGCGGATCAATCTGCCGCACGTTGGACACTGCCCAGGTCAGCGCGGCCAGAATCGTTACGCCATACAGAGCCAGGAACGCCAGACGGCTGGCCTGCATCCATGGATTATTCACGACCGGTCGTTGATTGCCTGACGCGTCGTGCTCACTCATGGTTGCGACCCGGCTTTGCCACTCGGCGCTGAGGAGCCATCCAGCTTGGGCGGGCCATCGACCAGCACCCGGAACGGAGCGGCATCGGTGCGCAGAATCAGTTTGGTGCCCGGGGTAACGATGGTCCCGAGCGTATCCAGTGAGCGCAACAGGTTATAGAGCTGTGGCGAACCGGCGTAGGCACGGCCATAGATTTGCGCAGCTTCGACCCGGGATTGAGCTTCGATATCGGCGGCCTTGACCGTGGCGTCTGCTTCAACGATCCGCGCATCACGCTCCGCTGCGGAGCGAATCTGCGCCGCTTCACGCTTGCCCACAGCAGTACGCTCAGTCGCAATGGTTTCGCGCTCGGCACGCATCCGGTCCACGGTTGCGTTGAGCGTCACCGATGGCAGGGTCAAACGCTCAACCCCGACCTGCAGCACACGCACGCCATAGGTGGTGAGCAATTGTTGATCAATCTGCTGACGCAGCTGGTTTTCGAATTCGCTGATCCGCACCTGGCTGGCATCAGTGTTCACCAGACTCGACAGATCAAAGCTGCTGGCCGTGGTTTCCAGCGCAGAGCCGACGAAGGTGCGGATTTGCCGCGCGGCTTCGTCCGGCTGATTTTGTACAGCTCGCATGAAGCGTTGCACGTTATCCGCATCACCCTGAACCTGCCAGGCGACGTAGGCCTGAACGATGATCCTAAGCCCGTCACGGGTGCCGACGTCCTGCAAACCGCTGGAAGTGGTGCGCAAACGCAAGTCCACTGGTATTGCCGCCTCGAAAGGCGCAGGCCAGCGCCAGCTCAAACCCGGTTCCAGCAGCACCCGTGAAGGGTTACCGAAGCGCGTAATCACCGTTGCCTCGCCTGAGCGCACTTGCGCCAGACTGGCCGCAGCCACGGCAAATGCGATCAGCAATGCAGCGAGCATCCCTCGACGCCACGGAAAGGCGGCCCCGGATGATTCGCCGTGATGGTGGTGACCGTGATGATGACCGTCATGGCCGTGGCCGCTGTGATCGTGACCGGCGTGATCGTGGTTATGAAACAGACTCAAGGGTCGACTCCTTACTGGACGGCTTTACGCGGCGCCGTTGGGTCTGCCGGTAGGGTGAAAGTACGCAGGTCAATGGTCGGCGCGTTGTTGGCGCCGCCCAGACGGTGATCGAGCACGAGCAGTTTCGAATGAGCCAGCCCTTGGCTGAGTTGCGTCAGGTACTGCTCCAGCAAGAACGCCTGACCCGCCTTGGCGTAGCCCTGCTGTTCGGCACTGAAACGCAACTGCGCCGCCTGGGCGTCAGCCATGACTTCCCGCGCGCTGGCGGTGGCTTTGTCATGGGTTTGGGTCGCGTTGAGTTGCGCCATATTCGACGTGCTGCTGGCAGCGCCCCGCTCCCGGGCGATAAGCGCCTGAGCACCAATCTGAGCGGCCTGAACCGCGTGGTAAGCGTTGGCGGCTCCGGCAGGCGGGTGAATCGCCTCAATCACCGTGGCGAGAATCTCAACGCCGCTGTTGAGTCGCTGCAAATCAGCCTGGATCGCGTTGCCGATTTCACGTGCCAGATCGGCGCGCTGTTCACCCAACAACTCGTCCAGCGTCCGCGAAGCAAAATCGTGCACCAGCACTCTGCTGGCTGTGCTGCGAATCAACATCGGCACATCAGCGCTGTTATAAGTGGCGGCCATGGCCGCTTCGTCAGTCAAACCGATGCGATACACCAGACGCACATCCATATTGACGATCTGAAAGCCCTGCTTGTCGCCCGCGCTGCTGGCGATCACCTGAGACTTTTCATTGATATGGCTGGCGTCCCACAAACGGTTAGTGCTGGCCGGCGCAGGTCCTTCTGCTGAATCAGGCACTGGAACAGAGGTGATGCCGCTTGCCTGCGCAATGCTGGTGGCCAATTCGTGAACCACGCCGTTTTCCACCCTCAATACCCGGCCAAATGGCCAGGGCAGACCACCGTGCAGTCCAGGCCCGAGCACCTCTACCGGCTTGCCGAACCGCTCGTAGATGCCCCGCCCTTGCATGGGGATTTCATGCACACCGCTGAGTGCCCAACCCAGCGCCATGACCACCGCCAGCACGGGCAGAAACGCCCGGCGCATGTAGGTGAAGGCCCAGATCTGCCGCAGGTCGATACCAAAGCGGTTATGTAATTCGTGCTGCAAGGCCTGCAGAGGTTGCGGCGGCCAGCGCAGCAAGCCTGCCACGAAACTGCTGGCCGTCAGCCGCGGCTCGACACGGGGATTACGTGGATTGAAGAGGGACAGCGCCGCACGAATCAGCAACTCTACGGCTACGAGGCCCGGCAATAATCCGCTCAACACCGCCAGCCGGGCCGTCCATGGACGTTCGACACTTGAGAAAAACAGACACACCGCACCAATCAGCAACACGGCAATCGCCACGCGAGTCATCTGCGCCAGTTGTGCCGCTTCCGGCCACTCGGCCTGCTCACCGCTGAACTGGCGCTCAAGGACCAGCAGGCCGAACGCCAATAACGCCGCCGCGCTGCCAGCGACGCTGCCCATCCGGGAAAAGTCGCTGCCCGGTAGCGACAGGTCCCACACGGCGTCGAGACAAATCAGCGCCAGCAACGACCAACCGGCCAGCCAAAGCGTCGGTGCGCCAATCTGCGTCAACGTCGAGTGACCTAACCGACTGATGCGCCCAAGAAGCCGGTCGTACCAGCCGCTGTCCTCTGGCTCCAGAGTCTGCGGGGCGACGTGAGGCTCGCCGCCCTTGAACGCCAAAGCGCGCCATTGCGCGACGCCTTGGGCTGACTGCAATGCGGACGCCAACAGCAACAACGCGGCGGCAGCGTTGACCAGCACTGCTGGCCACAAAGTATTCGCCGCAAACAAGTCGGCGAACAGCGCCAGCATCAAACCGAAAATGCCAGCCCCACCCGTTATCCAGGTCAGGCGTTTTAACCGCGCCGCATGCACCGCAGCCCTTTGAAACCTGGGCAGGCCATTCAAGCCGCCGTGCTCAACATCCAGATCAACCCGCATCGACGCCCCAGAACTTACTGAATGTTGCTGCCATAGCCCGGCATTTGCGGCGGGCTGACCCACAGGATATGGCGTTACGATATAACAGCAACAATGAAATTTTTGTTAGATAGGACGCTGATCTTCAATGTGGGATCGGCTTCAGCCAGATTGCGGTATGCGAAGGTCTGACGTTGGCGACCGTACTGTTCTCTTTCTGGCTAAAGCCGGTCTCACGATGTCGCGCTTACAGAAGATCGCCAAACTGGTCGGTCGCTGTGGAAAAGTCCCTCAGATGAGACTTTTCGCGCAAAGATCAGCGGGCCATGATCATCGCGTTGTGGTTCACTAGAGCCGGGCGCGCCGTCGGGTTATCCACAGGCGCACAGTTGACCTGCCGACAAGGATAGCTTCACGTTGATTTCGATCTATCAGCTCAAACCCCGTTTTCAAAATCTGCTGCGCCCATCAGTTCAGCGTCTCTATGACCGGGGCGTTACTGCCAATCAAGTCACCTTGAGCGCTTGCATCGTTTCTTTGTTGATCGGCGGGCTGGTAGCCGTATTCTCCGAACACCTGTGGGTGTTCGCGCTAATCCCCTTGTGGATGATTGTGCGCATGGCGTTAAACGCCATCGACGGGATGCTTGCCCGGGAGTTCGGCCAGCAATCGCGACTCGGCGCTTACCTCAATGAACTGACCGACGTCATCGCTGACAGTGCGCTATTCCTGCCATTCGCCTTGATCCCGGACGTCAGCCTCGGGCTGGTGCTGGTGGTGACGTTGGGAGCGATCTTCAGCGAATATGCAGGCGTGCTCGGGCCCATGATCGGCGCGTCCCGTCGCTATGACGGCCCAATGGGCAAGAGTGATCGTGCATTCGTGTTCGGTGTAATCGGTGCAGGCGTTGCCGTGGGCTGGCTCTCGGCCCTGTGGATAAACATCATCCTGGCGGTCGTCGGCGCACTGCTGGTTTACACCCTGGTCAATCGTGTTCGTCGCGGACTGGCGGAAGTTGCTGCGTCCAGTCCGGAAGATGTCGTCAACAACTCACAAGCATAAGGATCTAGGACATGCGTGTTGCTCAGGATCAGCGCTTCAGCACTCATGATGGCGTCGAACTTTTCTATCGCCATTGGCCAGCCACCGAGCAGGACCCATCGGTTCCGCGTCAGGCAGTGCTGCTGTTTCATCGCGGTCACGAGCATTCCGGACGCATCGCTCATCTGGTAGATGAACTGGATCTGCCAGGTTTCGATTTCTTCGCCTGGGACTCACGTGGTCATGGGCAATCGCCGGGCGCACGGGGTGACAGCCCGAGCTTCGCCACCAGTGTGCGCGACGTGCAAACCTTCGTTGATCACTTGAGCAGCACCTTCGACATTGCTGAAGAAAACATGGCAGTTGTCGCCCAGAGCGTAGGGGCCGTGATCGCAGCCACCTGGGCTCATGACTATGCACCGAAAATTCGTGCACTGGTGCTTGCGTCCCCGGCCTTCAAGGTCAAGTTGTACGTGCCCTTCGCCCGTCCGGGCCTGGCATTGCTGCGCAAATTCAAGGGCAACTTCTTCGTCAACAGCTACGTCAAGGCACGCTTCCTGAGCCATGACCCTCAGCGTATCGCGTCCTATGACAGTGATCCGCTGATCACCAAGGCGATATCGGTCAACGTTCTGCTGGGACTTTACGAAGCGGCTGATCGAGTCGTCGCTGACGCCGAAGCGATATCGATACCGACGCAACTGCTGATCTCCGGCGCAGACTTCGTGGTTCATCGCGGCCCGCAGGAGCGCTTCTTCGAACGACTGGGCAGCGTGCGCAAAGAGAAACACATCCTGCCAGGCTTCTTCCACGACACGTTGGGGGAACGCGATCGTCACCTGGCTATTAGCCGGGCACGACGTTTCATCCTGCAAAACTTCGAAGAACCGGTGTCTCGCCCGTCCCTGCTGGACGCCGACAAAATTGGCGCCACCTGCGCTGAATCCGAAGCGCTGGCCGCACCTTTGCCCCACAACTCGTTGCGTGACCTTTATTGGCGAATGACACGCGCCAGCATGGGGCTGGGGGCGAAGTTATCCACAGGGGTAAAACTGGGCTTCGATACCGGCTTCGACTCCGGCAGTACGCTGGATTATGTTTATCGCAATCAGCCGAGTGGCACCTCTGCACTGGGCAAGGTGATTGACCAGAACTACCTGAACTCCATCGGCTGGCGCGGTATTCGCCAACGCAAGCTTAACGTGGAAGAACTGCTGCGGCTGGCCATGTCGCAACTGCGCAATCAGGGCAGACCGGTACGTATTGTGGATATCGCCGCAGGACACGGGCGTTACATCCTGGAATCGCTGCAAGGGGTGGATCCGCTGCCGGAGTCGATCCTGCTGCGCGATTACAGCGACATCAACGTGCGTGACGGCAGCGCGTTGATCGAGCAAAAGGGCCTTGGCCATATCGCCCGCTTCATCAAGGCGGATGCGTTCGACCGCAATGACCTGGCCGCACTGGACCCAAAGCCGACACTGGCCGTGGTGTCCGGTTTGTATGAGTTGTTTGCCAGCAATCAGATGGTCGGCGACTCATTGGCTGGTCTGGCAGCGGCCGTAGAGCCTGGCGGTTATCTGGTGTACACCGGCCAGCCATGGCACCCGCAACTGGAGTTGATCGCGCGCGCCCTGACCAGCCATCGGGAGGGACAAGCCTGGGTGATGCGTCGTCGCAGCCAATCGGAGATGGATCAACTGGTTGAAGCGGCAGGCTTTCGCAAGATCACCCAGCGTGTGGATGAATGGGGGATTTTCACTGTGTCCGTAGCGCAGCGCATCCAGTGAAGCCCCTTCGCGAGCCAGGCCTATGGAAGCGGGCCGTGGTGTGGCTGATATTTCTTGCACCATTTTTCTTCGCCAGCTACGGCTTTGCCACCTGGTACACCGCCCAGCGTGCTGATGTTGGCACGTTGGTGTTTGGCTGGGAACGCGATATGCCGTTTTGGGCGTGGACCATCATCCCCTACTGGTCCATCGACCTGCTTTACGGGTTTTCATTGCTGGCCTGTCTGACACGACGCGAGCTGGATACCCATGCGCTGCGCCTGTTCAGCGCGCAACTGATTGCAGTCAGTTGCTTCCTGCTCTGGCCTCTGCGCTTCACTTTCGAGCGTCCGGAGCTGGACGGGCTGTTTGGCTGGCTGTTCGCCGTCTTGGCAGGTTTTGACAAGCCGTTCAATCAAGCACCTTCGCTGCACATCGCGCTGCTGGTGGTGTTATGGGTCTGCTACGACCGCTATCTGCGTAACTTCCACGCAGGATGGCGATGGCTGCTGCACGGTTGGTTTGCGCTAATTGGCCTGTCAGTGCTGACCACTTGGCAACACCACTTCATCGACTTACCCACAGGCGCATTGGCCGGATGGTTCTGTGTCTGGCTATGGCCTGATCAGGGCCGCAGCCCAGCGTTGTCCTTAAGGCTGAGCCATGATCCGCAACGGTTGAGGCTCAGCGCGTATTACGCCGTGGGTGCTCTGTCCTGCGCAGCCTTGGCCTTGGTGCTTGCTGGTGGCTGGCTGTGGCTGATCTGGCCAGCGGTTTCGTTACTGTTGGTGGCGATCAATTACCTGCTGCTGGGCGCCAATGGCTTTCAGAAGCGCGAGAGTGGGAGCTTATCCCCAGCAGCACGCTGGCTATTCGCGCCTTACCTTGCAGGGGCGTGGATAAATTCAAGGTTGTGGACAAGATCACGTCCAGACCCCAGTTCGATTGTGGATAACGTCTGGCTGGGTCGATTACCTGCTCAATCCCAGCTTTTGCCGTTCACAGCGGTTGTGGATATGTGTGCCGAATTGCCGCTGAATACCGGTTCTCTTGGTTATCAGGCGGTGCCGGTGCTGGACCTGACCGTCCCCACTCTTGAGCAATGTCTGACAGCGGCTAGAGCAATTGAACGCTTGCGTCAGCGTGGCCCCGTACTGGTCTGTTGTGCGCTGGGCTACTCTCGTAGCGCCACAGCCGTCGCGGCATGGCTTCTACACACTGGACGCGCCGAGTCTGTGGATAACGCAGTGGCCATGCTCCGCGCTGCAGCGCCAAGAATTGTTTTGGGTGCCGGGCATACAGCGGTTTTGCACAGCACCACGCTTCCCTGACACTGCGCTGTTGCGAACTGAGACCTGTAGGTGCTCGTAAGATCCTACAGAAACGTTTTCAAAATCAGATAGTTGCAGTTTTTTTGAGAAGAGCGAGCTAGCTCGCGATGGCGTCAAACCGGCGCAGACTCACCTGAAGGCAAACAGAGATGTCCCATGAAATGCAGCTCCACGTGGTTGCCAGCCTGCTGCGTCGGGGTACGGCACTTGATAATTTGTCCACAGGGCTGACGCTGCTCAGTCTGGCCTTCGGCCTGATTCAGCTGTTGATAACCGGGGCTCAACCGTTCCTGTTGATACTCGCTGTATCGGGAGTGATTCTGGGTCTGCTGGAAAAGTACTACGCCATGCGCGTGGCATTTGACGCTGATCTGTTCCACGTCATAGCCAGCGATCCTCAGTGGCCAACAGATCGCACTGCCGCGCTGGATGATGCCTTGATCAAGCTAGGCCTGCAGCCTGTGGATAAAGCTGGCCGAGCGTGGTCAGTCCGCAGTCAGGGTGCGTTGCGGCTTCTGCGCCAGCAGCTTTTGTTTTTGGCCATTCAGTTATTGGTATTGCTGAGTGCCGTCGTTATTTTCCCTTGGTTGTCCTTCACCTCTTGAGGAAACGCCATGTTTGAACCCTTGGTCGCGACGCTGATTACAGCAGGCGCGCGCAGCATCACCGGTGCCCGCAGCCTGTGGCTCGGCAGCTCTCCAGAGCCGACACAGCGCATCTACTTCGCCAACCACAGCAGCCACGGCGATTTCGTCTTGCTCTGGGCTTCGCTGCCTCCAGCGCTGCGCAAGTTGACTCGCCCCGTTGCGGGCGCGGATTACTGGCAGAGCAGTCCTCTGCGCCGCTACATCATCAACGGTGTGTTCAATGGCGTGCTGGTGGACCGGCAGCGCAAGACGCCGGAAAGCAACCCGTTACAGCCCATGCTGGAAGCGCTGGAAAACGGTGATTCGCTGATCATCTTTCCGGAGGGCACCCGTAACCCTGAAGAGGGTCTGCTGCCGTTCAAAAGTGGGTTGTACCACTTGGCTAAAAGTTATCCACAGGCTGAGCTGGTGCCAGTGTGGATCGCCAACCTCAATCGTGTAATGCCAAAAGGGCGAATACTGCCACTGCCGTTGTTGTGTACCACCAGTTTCGGCGCGCCATTGCAGTTGGGCAGTGAAGAAAGCAAAGAACAGTTTCTGTCGCGCAGCCGTGAAGCGCTGCTGGCCTTGGCTCCGGAGCAGCTTTGATGGATAAGCAGACCCAAATGTTGTTCATGGGGATTGGCGCGATTCTGCTGCTGGCCTCGTTGATCGGCTACATCCTCAAACGCAAGGCTGGCGGCCCTAATTCGGTCATCGACAACCTGAACGCGCGGATCAACGCGTGGTGGGTGATGGTGATCGTCATCGGCATCGCCTTTTCGCTGGGATACACCGCTGTCATCCTGCTGTTCTACGCGGTGTCGTTCTATGCCCTGAGGGAGTTCCTGACCCTGACGCCGACCCGCAAAAGCGACTACCCGGCCTTAGTGGCAGCTTTCTACGTAGCCTTGCCATTGCAATACATCCTGATCTGGATGGATTGGTACGGGCTGTTCTCGATCTTTATTCCGGTTTACGTGTTCTTGCTGTTGCCGATCCTTGCCTCGCTGGGGGGCGACAGCAAACATTTCCTCGAGCGTGCATCGAAGGTCCAGTGGGGGCTGATGATCGCAGTGTTCTGCGTGTCCTACGTTCCTGCCCTGCTAACGCTGGATATCGCCGGGTACGAAGGCCGTAATCTGTTGCTGATCGCCTGGCTGGTGATCGTGGTGCAACTGTCGGATGTGTTGCAGTACGTCTGCGGCAAGCTCTTCGGTAAGCGCAAGATTGCGCCCAATCTGTCGCCCTCCAAGACCGTTGAAGGTTTTGTCGGAGGCATCGCACTTGCCTCGCTGATTGGCGGAGCATTGTTCTGGATTACTCCATTCAACCCGTGGCAGTCGATTCTGATCGCGCTGCTGATCAACTTGTTGGGTTTTGCCGGTGGCATCGTCATGTCCGCGATCAAGCGCGACCGTGGCGTCAAGGACTGGGGGCACATGATCGAAGGTCACGGCGGCATGCTCGATCGCCTCGACTCCGTGTGTTTTGCCGCGCCGATCTTCTTCCACCTCGTGCGGTACTGGTGGACGTGACGTGGCATGTCAGGCAACTAACTGATTTTTAATGCTTTTCTGTAGGAGCTCACGAGCACCGCCAGGCAGCGATGGCGGCCTGTCTGATACACCGCTATCGCGGCCTCGCGGTGCTCGTGCGCTCCTACAGATCCGTTTATTGCTGCGCGACGGCCGGGAGCTGCGCCTACAAAAAAGCTGCCGCTTGACGCTTACCCCCCTAAAAATTACAACCATAATTTAAAAGCCCGCTATCTTCTGGGCTTTACTTCCCGCATCTCGACTCAGGAGCAAAGGCTATGAGCAGTTATGACGTTGTGATTATCGGTGGCGGTCCGGGTGGCTATAACGCAGCCATTCGGGCCGGTCAGTTGGGGCTGAGCGTGGCTTGCGTCGAGGGCCGTGAGACGTTGGGTGGCACATGCCTGAACGTTGGCTGCATTCCTTCCAAGGCACTGCTGCATGCGTCGGAGCTGTACGAGTCGGCCGCGGGCGAGGAGTTCGCCAAGCTCGGTATCGAGGTCACACCTACGCTCAATCTTGCGCAGATGATGAAACAGAAAGGCGACAGCGTGGCGGCCCTGACCAAGGGCATCGAGTTTCTGTTTCGCAAGTACAAGGCAGAATGGATCAGAGGCTGGGGGCGCATTGCAGGTCCGGGCAAAGTGATCGTGACCGATGCACAGGGCGTGGAAACCGAGCTGCAAGCCAGGGACATCATCATCGCCACCGGGTCCGAGCCAACACCGCTGCCCGGTGTAGAGATCGACAACAAGCGCATTCTGGATTCCACCGGCGCGCTGTCTCTGGCTGAAGTGCCCAGGCATCTGGTCGTGATAGGCGCGGGGGTCATCGGCCTGGAGCTGGGATCAGTGTGGCGACGTCTCGGCGCGAAAGTCACGGTGGTGGAATATCTTGATCACGTTGCCCACGGCACGGATCTGGAAGCGGGCAAGACACTGCAACGCTCACTGTCGCGTCAGGGCATCACCTTCAAGCTCAGCTCAAAGGTCACGACCGCAACCACGACGGATCATGGCGTGAATCTCAGCGTTGAGCCCGCTGCCGGTGGCGAAGCCGAGTTGATCGAGGCCGATTACGTGTTGGTCTCCATTGGTCGGCGGCCTTTCACCAAAGGCCTGGGGCTGGAGACGGTCGGCCTTGAGGTCGACAAGCGCGGCATGCTTGAAAACAAAGGCCATCGAACCGCTGCCGAGCATGTCTGGGTGATCGGCGACGTCACCTCAGGTCCGATGCTTGCGCACAAGGCCGAAGACGAAGCAACGGTGTGTCTGGAGCGCATCGTCGGCAAGGCCGGTGAAGTGAATTACAACCTGATCCCCAACGTGATCTATACCCGCCCGGAGCTGGCCAGCGTCGGCAAGACCGAAGAACAGCTCAAGGCGGATGGCCGCGCTTACAAGATCGGCAAGTTCCCGTTCAGCGCCAACAGCCGCTCCAAGGTCAACCACGAAACGGATGGCTTCGCGAAAGTCCTGGCCGATGAACGCACCGACGAAATTCTCGGCGTGCATCTTGTGGGGCCAAGCGTCAGCGAGATGATCGCCGAGTTCTGTGTTGCCATGGAGTTCGCTGCATCGTCCGAAGACATCGGGCTGATCAGCCACGCCCACCCCACCCGCTCAGAAGCCCTGCGCCAGGCGGCGATGAGCGTGATCGGTTTGCCGACACAGTCGTAGTCTGGTGATACGCATGCCCCTGTGGGAGCTGGGCTTGCCCGCGATGGGTCAGATATCCGCGGTGTTCTTATCGCGGGCAAGCCCGGCTCCCACAGGAGGAATTGATGACGTCGGACCGGCTTCAACCGGGGAAGCGGGATTTCTGGCAAAGGACGTTTAGCGAATGTTTCGACGCTTTCCCGGCTGAAGCCGGTCCGACGGATTTACGCAGAACCTGTGGGAGCTGGGCTTGCCCGCGATGGGCTTGATGCGATGGGTCAGATATCTGCGGTGTCTTTATCGCGGGCAAGCCCGGCTCCCACAGGAGGAATGCGCCATCCAGAAACAATTCCGGCACATCTAAATCGTAATTATTTATGTTTTTTTCGAACCAGATGCTGTGTTTGTTATCTGTTGTCGGTACTTTGGCGTTCAGCAAGGAGTCGTAGCGCGCAAATTTTCTTGTGCAGGATGCACAGTACTCGTTAGGGGCTTCACCTTATGAATCGCAGGACTCTCCTGAAAGCATCCATGGCGCTGGCGGCCTATAGCAGCGTTCCGGCCTCAGGGCTTTTTGCTGCACGCGCGATGGCCGCCACGGCCGACGGCGAAATCGAACACTTCGACTTCGATGCACTGAAAGCCCATGCCAAGCAATTGGCTGGTCGGGGTTACGTCAGCAACAAGCAAGTACTGCCTCCTGTATTGGCAAACATGACACCGCAACAGTTCAACGCGATCAAATACGACGCTGGCCACTCCTTGTGGAACGAGCTTCATGGCCAACTGGACGTGCATTTCTTCCACGTCGGCATGGGCTTCAAAACGCCGGTGCGCATGTACAGCGTCAACCCGAAGACCAAAGAGTCCCGGGAAGTGCACTTCCGTCACGAACTGTTCAACTACGAGTCCAGCGGCATCGACAAATCGCTGGTCAAAGGTGACCTGGGCTTTGCCGGCTTCAAGCTGTTCAAGGCACCCGAAATCGCCATCAACGATGTGGTCTCGTTCCTCGGTGCCAGCTATTTCCGCGCAGTGGACAGCAACAGGCAATACGGCCTGTCAGCACGCGGCCTGGCCATTGATACCTACGCCAAGCGCCAGGAAGAATTCCCCGACTTCACCAAGTTCTGGTTCGAAACTCCGGACAAGAACGCCACGCGTTTTGTGGTCTACGCACTGCTGGATTCGCCAAGCTGCACCGGCGCATACAAGTTCGATATCGATTGCCAGTCCGGCCAGGTGGTCATGGAGATCGATGCGAACATCAACGCGCGCACTGACATCGATCAGATGGGCATCTCGCCGATGACCAGCATGTTCAGTTGCGGTACTCACGAGCGCCGGATGTGCGACACGATTCACCCGCAAATCCATGACTCGGATCGCCTGGCCATGTGGCGTGGTAATGGTGAGTGGATCTGCCGCCCCCTGAACAACCCGCCCAGCCTGCAATTCAATGCCTTTGCTGACAAAGACCCGAAAGGTTTCGGCCTGGTGCAGACCGACCACGAATTTGCCAGCTATCAGGACACCGTTGACTGGTATCACCGCCGTCCAAGCCTCTGGGTAGAACCCACGACCCAGTGGGGCGAAGGCGCGGTCAATCTGGTGGAAATCGTCACCACCGGCGAGACCATGGACAACATCGTTGTGTTCTGGACGCCGAAGGACAAAATCAAAGCCGGGCAATCGGTCAATTACGGCTACAAGCTGTATTGGGCACCGCTGCCACCAGTGCGCACGCCATTGGCGCAAGTGCATGCCACTCGTTCCGGCATGGGCGGTTTCACCGAAGGCTGGGCACCGGGCGAGCATTACCCGAAGTTCTGGGCCCGACGTTTCGCTGTGGACTTCAACGGCGGCGGCCTGGAAAACCTGCCGGAAGGCACCGCTATCGAGCCTATCGTGACCGTCTCGCACGGCAAGCTGCAGGAATTCAACATCCTCGTGCTGCCGGACATCAAAGGCTATCGGATCATTTTCGACTGGCTGCCAGACAGCGACTCGGTCGAACCTGTGCAGATGCGTATGTACATCAAGACTCAGGACCGAACGCTCAGCGAAACCTGGCTGTACCAGTATTTCCCGCCCGCGCCTGACAAGCGTAAGTACCCGGCGTAGCCTGAACTGATGAAGAGGTGCATTGCAGCAATGCTGCATGCACCTCCGCATCACGATCGGCGAATACGCCAATATTTAATGTCCATTAAATTCATTACGTTACCGATGGTTAAAATACCTGCCTGTCGGATCGCGCTCAAATATTGACGAATTGATTGACAGTTCTGCGAACTCAGGCTGATATAGCCCCTGTCCTTTCTGATTTCCCCCTCCCTGTTTTCCTGTCGCGTTGACCATTCCCCATGGTTGATAAGCGGTAGCGTGGATGATGCTTTTCCCCAAGTGCTCTCCCTTTAACTACTGCATCCCCACTGAATTGAAATGCGATTTCCCGTGGGAGCGAATTCATTCGCGAAGGGGCCCGACCTGAAAAGCAGCTGTGCCTGGCACTCCCCTTTCGCGAATGAATTCGCACGGGCCGGTGTTCGCAAGCTTCTTAAGTGGCAACCCAATTCTCAATCAGCATTCCCGAGGCAGAAAACATGATGTTGAACTCTGCGAAAGGCCGCGACGCTCGCTCGTCGATTCTGGCCTTCAACAAATCGACGGCAGTGGTATGGATTGCCATCAGCCTGATTCTGATCGAGACCTTTTCCGGTGCGCTGCGCTTTTACTTCGACAAGGCAGGCATCGGGCCTCTGTTGTATGTGCCGAAAATTGCCTGCCTGGTGATGTTTGCCCTGGAGCTGCGTGATTACAAAGCCGGTCGGGTGGTCTGGCTGAGCTTGCTGCTGTTGGTGGTTTCCAGCGTACTGGCAATGCTGCACGGGGCCAGCTTGAACAATGTGGCTTTCGCTTTGTTTGGCATCAGCCCGCTGCTGTTCGGGATGGTCTGCAGCGAACATCTGGTCCATCGACGCAGGTTGTTTTTATGGGTGATTGGCCTGTGCCTCGCGGCATCGATCGTGGGTATCGCGCTGGACAAATTCACCTCGGTGCCGTGGAAGGGCTACAGCTACAGCATCGGCGACGCCGAGCTGAGCGCTAACACCTCATGGACTACGGATACCGAAGACCGCATCGCCGGGTTCGCACGGGTATCCAACATCCTGTCGATCCTGATCGCCATCTACACGCTATACCTGCTCATGCTGCTGCGCTCACGGCTTCTGTGGCTGCTGTTGAGCCCGGTGGCGCTGTACGCCATCGTCTTGACCACCAGCAAAGCGCCCGCCGCAGCCTTCGCGTTGACCCTGGTGTTATTGCTGATCAGCCGCATGCGCTGGACGACGCGAATTGCCTGCGTCATGACGGTATTTGCGGGGATGCTGCTGCCGGTGCTGGGCATGCTCTATGACTTTGATCTGCACACCATCAGCAGTAGCAACTCGGCACTGGGCACCTTGTATGACCGCTTGATCAACACTTGGCCCAATGTCGCTTACGCCGTCAGCAAAGAAGGCTGGAGCCTCACCGGTGCAGGCTTCGGCATGTTCGGTGGCGCCGCTTCAATGTTCCCGGTTCCCGGTGGCGAGATGCTGGCCGGTTCGGACAGCAGCGCCATGTACCTGTGGGCGATGCTCGGGCTGGGCGGCGTGCTGCTGTACCTGATGCAGATTCCATTGTTTTTCAAGCTGACCGATGACGACAGCCATGTCGGTAGAGCATTGCTGGCGATCACCTTCTGCTGCTGCATGATCGGCTGGACCACCGACATGTTTGAAGTGACCGTTGCCAATCTGTTCCTGGGCCTGGCGATAGGTCATGCACTGTCTGACAAACTTCTCGATAGTCGACGAACCCCGAGACTGCAGGAGTTTTACCTGTCGCCCTCACCGACGGTGTACTGACCATGGCGGGCAAAGGATTTGCCGCCGCACTGGCCTGTATGACCTGGCTGACCTGCACTGCGCTGCAGGCCCAAGAGGCTTTTATTCTGGGCATCAGCACGCACCTGATGAACTTCGACGCCTCGTCGAAGCCCGCATTGGAACTGGCTGCCAAGGCTGGATTCAGCGCCGTCAAAGACGACGTTTTCTGGTCGACCGCAGAGCCTAAGCCCGATCAGTGGCGCATCATAACGCCGTGGCGGGACTACCTGAGCACCGCCACCCGCTTGAATCTGAACAGGCTGACGATTCTGGACTACAGCGCGGCCTTTCATGACAACGCCAAACCGCGCACGCCGACGGTCAAGGCGGGTTACCTGGACTACGTGAATTACGTCACCGGCCAATTGGGCAACAAAGTCGATTTCTACGAGATCTGGAACGAGTGGGACCTTGAAGCCCCCAAAGACCCGCAACTCAGTGCGGATTACGCCACGCTGGTCCGTGAAGCCGTACCGGTGATCCGCAAGAACACCACTCAGGTAAACGGCACTCCGGCCAAAATCCTCGCGGGCTCGGTGACACCTGAAGGCATGGACGGTGGCTTCGCTGATCGGCTGATCGACGCAGGCATGCTAGACCTCGTTGACGGGTTATCGATTCATCCTTACGCCCACTGCGCCGCCGACGGGCGCAACAACCCGGAAAGCTGGGTGCAATGGCTGCGCGATTATGAACAACACGTTCGCACCAGGGCCGGGCGCATCGTGCCGATCTACATCACGGAAATGGCGTGGCCCAGCCATAAGGGTCCATGCGGGAATACCCAACAAACCCAGGCGGCGTACCTGGCGCAGATTCTGTTTTTCACCCGCACCGTCCCGAACATCAAAGGCCTTTGGTGGTATGACCTGATCAATGACGGGCCAGACAGAACCGACCAAGAGCATAACTTTGGCCTGCTCAATCAGGACCTGTCACCCAAGCCAGCTTATGGGATGGTCAAAGCCATCGCCGACGTGATCAGGCATTTCACCTGGGACGCGCAGGCCAGCACTCAATCTGCCGACGCCTACCAACTGCACTTCGACAGGGGTGATGAACATGTCATTGCCGCCTGGAATGTCGGCGGGCCACGCCTGGAGCAGATCACCACTCAGCGCCCGCTGAGAGGCCCGGTCATGTTCGTCGACACGGCTGACCCGGCCAAAGGGCAAATATCCGGCGAGGCCTTCTGGCACTGTCAGGACGGCAGTTGCGCTGTTCCCGTCACCCTCACCCGCTTTCCGAAAATCATCAGCCTGAACTCCGAGACAGTGGCGCCACAGCGCCGCTGATCTCGTGCCCTGCTCCGCCTCCAGACCGGATGACGTAACGCAATGGACTTCAGAAAAGACATCAATGGACTGCGCGCCATCGCGGTGATCGCCGTGCTGCTTTACCACTTCAATCCCGACTGGTTACCCGGCGGGTTTGCGGGCGTGGATATCTTCTTCGTAATCTCCGGCTACCTGATCACGGGCATCATCCTGCGCAGCCTGCATGCGGGAAACTTCAGCCTGCTGACGTTCTATGCATCCCGAGCGCGACGGATAGTCCCGGCGCTTGCGGCGCTGTGCTTCGTGCTCCTGTTGGCGGGCTGGTTCTACTTGCTGCCGCAGGACTACAGCGAACTGGGCAAACACATCGCTGCCAGCCTGGGTTTCGTATCGAACTTCATTTACTGGTTCGAAGCCGGATACTTCACTCCGGGCGCCCACGAGAAATGGTTACTGCACACATGGTCGCTGTCGGTGGAGTGGCAGTTCTACATGATCTATCCGCTGGTATTGCTGGCGCTGAGCCGAGTCATTGCATTGCACCGACTGCGCTGGCTGATCCTGATCGCCTGTCTGGGCGGGTTTGGCTTTTGTGTATTCGCGTCGTTCAAATGGCCGGAGCCATCGTTCTATCTGCTGCCGACACGCGCCTGGGAGCTGCTGGTCGGCGCGGCCGCGTGTGCGTTCCCCATCAAGCTCCAGACGTCGCATCAACGCGCTCTGGAGCGCGTAGGGCTGGGGCTGATGCTGGCGAGTTTCCTTGCCCTCTCCGAGAAGGACGTATGGCCAGGTTATCTGGCGTTGCTACCGGTGCTGGGTACCCTGGCCGTGATCATTGCAGCGCGACAAGACTCGTTCCTGACCGCCAACCGATTCTCACAATGGACCGGCAAACTATCTTATTCGCTGTACCTCTGGCACTGGCCGGTGGTGGTGTTCATGAGTTACTCGGGTTATCTGGGCGAAACGTCCAGCCTGGTGTTGGGCATACTCTGCGCCTTTGGCCTGGGCATGGCGTCTTATCATCTGATTGAAAAATCCCCCTCAGCAGTTTTCGGAAGACGACGCTGGAGGTACGCCACTGTCAGCGCGTTGATCGGCTCGGTATTTGTCGCCGCAGGGGCGGTAAATGCTACGGAAGGTGCGGTTTCGGCGCTGCGCTCGGTGAGCATTTCCGACAAGGCGCGCTTTGTTCAGGATTACGCCAATCGGCAGAAGAATCTGTATGAAACCTACTGGCTCAAATGCGACGCCTTTTCAGCATTCACCGAGCGCGGCCTGTCCGCCATTGATCCGTCCTGCACAGAGAAACGCGGGCACGGTGGCGTCTTTCTGTGGGGCGACTCTCATGCCCAGGCGTTGTCCCTGGGTTTACGAACCTTACTGGCACACGACACACCGTTCTATCAGGTCGCTTCGGCCGGCTGCAAACCCAGCCTGACTCAGGACAATGGACGCGCCACCGCGCCACGCCTGACCTGCAACTATTCCAACCGGACCGCGCTGCAAAGTATTCGCGAGCTGCGCCCGGATGTCGTGGTGATCGCCCAGAAGGATCAGCACGACAAAACCCGCTGGAATGACATCGCCACTCGCCTCAAGCGTTACGGGGTCAAAAACATCGTCCTGCTGGGCCCGTTACCGCAATGGAGCCCTTCCCTGCCAAGTGTCATCGCCAACCGGCACTGGAAGCAGAACGAATCGCACATAAGCGACCCGGCGCTGGATCAGAGCGTCATGGCCGCTGACCGGGCAACCCACAGCCAGATTGATCCTGAGGCGATCGACTTTGTATCGCTGATCGACAAACTCTGTATCGCCAACGCCTGTCTGGCGCGGCTGCAGGATGACTCGCTGCTGCAAATCGACTCCGGGCACCTCAGTGAAGAAGGCTCGCTATACATCGTGAAAAACTTTGTTCTGCCGGAGCTGAACAAGCAGATTTCTCAATAGCCGCCTGTGCAAAACCAGCCCGCCTGCCCCTTATCAGCGCGGGCTTTTTTGCGTGTTGCGAAAATCTTCACGTGACCGCCACGTTTGGCTGCTAACTTGGGCTCAGGCCATTTTGCACGGAGGCAGAGTCGAGCATGTTTTTACGCAACCTGTGTCATGGAATATTACTGACGGCGTTAGTCCTGACCAATGCAGCGCACGCAGAGGTTTACCAGGCTGGAGGCACCCAATGGCGGCCATTCAGCTATGAAGACAAGCAAGGCAATCTGCGCGGCATATCCACCGACATCGTCCGCCGCGTTCTGCAGCAAGCCAATATCGAGGCGCAGTTCGTTTCTTACCCGGTCAATCGGCTGCAAGCCATGCTCGGCAGGAACGAGCTCGATATGAACTACGCCGACTCGGTGCAGTGGAACAGCCCCGAAGAACTTCAACATTTTGTGTTTTCCGAACCCTACCTGCGCGTCAAGGAACACCTCTACGTGCTCAAAGGGAGCCCAGCCGCCAAAGTCCCTGTGGATAAGTTACGTGGCCTGACTATCGGCACCGTCCGGGGCTATACCTACCTGACCATGGACCCGTCCTTTGCGGACAAGCACCTGGTCGAACTGGAAACCTCGGAAGACCCTGCTCTGCTTAAACTGCTACTGGCAAGACGCGTTGACGCCATCGCAATGGTCGATGATCTGTTCGATTACCTCGTCGCAGAACAAGGCATGGACCCGAATCTGTTCGAGCGTGGCGCGAGCCTCAGCGATTCTGCGATCAGCATCAAGCTACAGCCGGAACTTGTGACCCTGCTTCCGGGTATAAATAAAGCAATTCAAGCAATGATCAAGAGCGGCGAAGTGGCTCGGATTCGCACGTCATACCTCTCCTCTCATGCAACAGACGGCTGCCATTCCGAAGCCGTAACCTGTTGAAATTCCGAAACGATCACCAAATCCGAATTAAGTTCAAATGTCCAAATTTATCAAGGACATAGCTTTAAACAATTCATGAACGGCAAGACTCGTCTTTACGCTAAGGCTCTCAGAACAACCAAAAACAGAGAGAGACCTGTGATGCCCATACCTCGCTTCCACGTCGCAGTGAGTCTGATCGGAGCAAGCCTGATGGCAAGCTCCGCAGCCTACGCTGACAACCTGACCCGTGATAATGGCGCCCCTGTTGGCGACAATCAGAATTCCCAAACCGCGGGTGCGACCGGCCCGGTCCTGTTGCAGGACGTACAACTGCTGCAAAAACTCCAGCGCTTTGATCGCGAACGCATCCCTGAGCGCGTCGTGCACGCGCGCGGCACTGGTGTCCACGGGGAGTTCGTTGCGTCAGAAGGTGCATCTGACCTGAGCAAAGCCAAAGTCTTCAGCAAAGGTGAACACACACCGGTATTCGTGCGGTTCTCCTCAGTGGTACACGGCAATCACTCGCCGGAAACCCTGCGTGACCCGCGCGGCTTTGCAACCAAGTTCTACACCGCAGACGGCAACTGGGACCTGGTCGGCAACAACTTCCCGACGTTCTTCATCCGTGATGCCATCAAGTTCCCGGACATGGTGCATGCGTTCAAACCTGACCCGCGCACCAACCTGGATGACGACTCGCGCCGTTTCGATTTCTTCTCCCACGTGCCGGAAGCTACTCGCACTCTGACCTTGCTGTACTCCAACGAAGGCACTCCCGCCAGCTATCGCACCATGGATGGCAACGGCGTTCACGCTTACAAACTGGTGAATGCCAAAGGCGAAGTGAACTACGTGAAGTTCCACTGGAAAAGCCTGCAAGGCCTGAAAAACCTTGATCCAAAACAGGTTGCCGAAGTCCAGTCCAAAGATTACAGCCACCTCACCAATGATCTGGTGGATGCGATCAAGAAAGGGGATTTCCCGAAATGGGACCTCTACGTTCAGGTGATCAAACCTGAAGACCTGGCCAAGTTTGATTTTGACCCACTGGATGCCACCAAAATCTGGCCGGACGTTCCAGAACGCAAAATTGGCCAGATGGTTCTGAACAAGAATGTGGATAACTTCTTCCAGGAAACCGAACAGGTCGCGATGGCTCCAGCCAACGTCGTGCCAGGCATTGAGCCTTCGGAAGACCGCCTGCTGCAGGGCCGCGTGTTCTCCTATGCAGATACTCAGCTCTACCGCGTCGGCACCAACGTCTTCAGCCTGCCGATCAACGCGCCAAAGGTTAAGGTCAACAACGGCAATCAGGACGGTTCGCTGAACAGCGGCAACACCACAACCGGCGTCAACTATGAGCCAAGCCGCCTCAACCCGCGCCCTGCTGTTGAGGCCGCTCGCTACAGCCAGCTACCGCTGTCAGGCACCACGCAACAAGCGAAGATTCAGCGCGAGCAGAACTTCAAGCAAGCGGGCGACCTGTATCGTTCGTACAGCAAAAAAGACCAGCAGGACTTGATCCAAAGCTTTGGTGAGTCGCTGGCCACCACCGATACCGAAAGCAAAAACATCATGCTTTCGTTCCTCTACAAGGCTGATCCGGAATACGGCACTGGCGTGACCAAAGTTGCCAAGGGCGACCTGGACAAGGTCAAACAACTCGCTGCCGCACTGAAGGACTGATCAACACCTCGCTCGCTTCAGCTGTCTGGCTGGAGCGAGCCGGGCCTTCCAGAGGATTCCACCATGCGCAGAACCCTGTTCGCGTTGCTGCTGTGCCTCGCCGCCGGCACCGCCAGTGCCGCCACGACCGAAACAACAAACGAAACAACAAACGAAGCAACTACCACCGACACTCAGGCGCAATTGCGTGCGCTGTTTTTCCAGGCCGCGCGTGACGGCCGACAGGACATGCTCAACGAATTCATCAACGCTAAATTTGATCTGAACGTTCAGGACGAAAAGGGTTACACCGCACTGATCCTCGCGGCCTATCACGGCCACCAGGAAACGGTGACGCAACTTCTGAATGCAGGTGCTGACCCTTGCGCCAAGGACCTCAGAGGCAATACCGCGCTGATGGGTGCCATCTTCAAGGGTGAACTGAGTATCGCCCACCAACTGGTTGCCGCCAATTGCGCGCCAGACCAACGCAACAACGCTGGCCAGACCGCAGCGATGTACGCCGCCCTGTTCCACCGCAAAGACATCCTCGACTCCCTCGCCGCCAAAGGCGCAGACCTTAACGCCACAGACTCCATGGGGAATCAGGTGCAGAACCTTGAACGAGGCGAGTTTCAGCCGTTGCAGCCGTCGCGGTGATACCCGCGCTGGAGCGGATGACATGCGCAGCAAACACAGACCCGTAGGAGTCGCCCCTGTGTCCCTGACACCACGCTGTCGCGCAGCAAACAGAGGGCTGGTGGGACTGGATTTATCCGGGAAGACGGCATTCTTGGCGATAAAAATGCTGCGGATATAATGGCCTCTTCCCGAATAAATTCGGTCCCACCGCTTCTTTGTGAATTCAGATAGTTACGTGTTGTTTGATGAGACCGGCTTCAGCCGCGAGGACTTTGGAGCCTCCGACGAATCTTCTTCACCGAAAACACCGTCCTCCCGGCTAAAGCCCGCCCCACGTCAAACCGCCGTATTGATACGTCCGATCTTGAACTTCGCCTCAAAATAACCACCCGGCTGCTCACCGATCTGCAACCGACCGGCGCATGGCGCGAGAATCGACGTTTCCATTTTCATCGCTTCTATCACCGCAACGACCTGCCCCGCCTCCACCGACTCGCCATCTTCGACGACCCAGCTGTGCAGGTTGCCCGCAACCGGCGTCATGACTGCCTCCGGGTCGGCTTTTTCCTCAGCCACCGCTTCAGGAGCAGGCTCTGCGGAGTTCATGCTGACCCCACGCAAAAGCGCAGCGGGCAGGCCCAGTTCGTGGCGCTTGCCGTCGATTTCGACAAACGTGCGCAGCACCCCTGGATCGGCCGACGCAGCACTGCGCGGCGCAATCGTGACGTGTTCAGCAAAGTCAGTCTCGATCCAGCGGGTGTGAACGGCGAACGTATCGGGCGCCGTAAAATCGTCGTGCGCCATCACGGCTTGATGGAAAGGCAACACGGTGGCTACGCCTTCCACACGAAACTCGGCAAGGGCACGGCGCGCACGGCGGATAGCCTGTTCGCGGGTCGCGCCGGTGACGATCAGCTTGGCAATCATTGAGTCGAAGTTAGGCGACACCCGCGAGCCTTGCTCGACACCGGTCTCCAGGCGAACACCCGGACCCGACGGCGGCTGGAACAGCTCGATGGTGCCCGGTGTCGGCAGGAAACCATTACCGGCATCTTCAGCGTTGATACGAAATTCGAAACTGTGACCGCGAGGTGTTGGCGTGCCTTCAAAGGACAGAGGCAAGCCATCAGCCACCCGCAGTTGCTCGATCACCAGGTCGATACCGCTGGTTTCTTCGGTGACCGGATGCTCGACCTGCAGACGGGTATTCACCTCAAGGAACGACAAGGTGCCATCTGCGCTGAGCAGGAACTCCACAGTACCGGCGCCGACATAACCGGCCTCAGCGCAGATGTTGCGCGCCGAGTCATGGATACGCTGGCGAAGGGCGTCATCGAGATAAGGTGCTGGCGCCTCTTCGATGAGCTTCTGATTGCGCCGTTGCAGCGAGCAATCACGCGTGCCGACTACGACGACTCGACCGTGGCGATCGGCGATGATCTGCGCCTCGATGTGCCGAGGTCGGTCCAGAAAGCGCTCCAGGAAGCATTCACCACGCCCGAATGCAGTAACCGCCTCACGCACCGCCGACTCATACAGCTCGCTGACTTCTTCCAGCTTCCACGCCACTTTCAGACCGCGCCCGCCGCCGCCGAACGCCGCTTTGATCGCAATCGGCAGTCCGTACTGCTCGGCAAACGCGACCACTTCGCTGGCATCCTTCACCGGACCTTCAGTCCCCGCCACCAAAGGCGCACCGACTTTCAGGGCAATACGCCGCGCTTGCACCTTGTCACCCAATGCGTCGATGGTGCTCGGATCAGGACCGATCCAGGTCAGACCGGCATCAATCACGGCGCGGGCGAAATCCGCCCGCTCCGAAAGAAAGCCATACCCCGGGTGCACCGCATCAGCACCGGCCCGTGCAGCGACGGCCAGCAGCTTCTCGATGTTCAGGTAGGTATCGGCACCTCGCTCACCGTGCAAACCATAGGCCTCATCGGCCTGGCGCACGTGCAACGCGTCTATATCGGCATCGGCATACACCGCTACTGAGGCGACCCCGTAGTCGCGGCAGGCGCGTACGATGCGGACAGCAATTTCGCCACGGTTGGCAATCAGAACCTTTTTCATGAGTTATCAGTCTCGTCTGAAAGAGCCGGGCACACGGGCTCGAAAGCACCCAGCGGGTTGAAGCGAATGCGGGAGTTGACCGGAATCTGACCAGCAAGGTCCAGGTGATAAGGCGCGACAACGGCGATGACCGGGTAGCCGCCCGTCAGCGGGTGGTCCGCCAGAAACAGCACCGGCTGACCACTTGGCGGGACCTGAATCGCACCGACGGTGGTGCCCTCGCTGGGCAGCTCGCCAGTGATGGTCCGTTCCAGTGCGGTATCGCCCGCCAATCGAATACCAATTCGGTTCGATTGCGGCGTCACGCGCCAGGTCTGTTGGCCAAGCAAGGCTTGAGCGTCGGCAGTGAACCAGTCACTGCGCGGGCCCATGACCACATCCAGGGTAATGATCTGATCAGCGCTCGGCATATCGAATGCCTGTTGCTCGCTCACCGACACAGCCTCTCCACCTGATCGTTGCTGAATTGCCAGGCACTCACCCGAGACCAACGGAGCGGGCCCCACATGAGCAAGGGTGTCGGTGGACAGACTGCCCAACACGGGCTCACGGGCAAAGCCACCGCGAACCGCCACGTAGTTGCGCAGCCCGGCAGTTAGCGAACCGATGCTGACCTGATCACCGTCCTGCAACATAAACGGCGCGTAGAGCGCCGGGCGCAGCAGATGACCTTCGGCAGTACGCACTTCCAGCGCTGCCGTTGCACCCGTAACCGCCGCCACGGCCTGGCCATGGCAGGTAAACGTCAGGCCGGCCATCAGCACTTCAAGACAAGCATTGGCAGGATCGTTACCCACTGCCCGGTTGGCCGCACGCAACGCGCCGCGGTCCATCGCCCCGGAGGCCGATACGCCCTGCCCCGCACGCCCGGGACGTCCTAGATCCTGAAGCAAGGTCTGCAGCCCCGGCGAAACCACTTCAAGATAATCCCCGGTCAACGGCGACGGCTGCACACGGTTCGGTGCCGCCACAGAAACCGTCTTGTTCACCAACGGACCGGCGTCGTGAAAGCGAACGCGATAGCCCGGCTGAAGCAGCGCCGGTTCATCGCGCTCCAGGTCCCACATTTTGGCTTCGGTAACACCAATGATCTGCCAGCCACCAGGGCTGGCCTGTGGATAAATACCGCTGAAGCCACCTGCAAGCGCAACCGCACCAGCCGGAATACGGGTTCGCGGCGTGCTGCGGCGCGGCACCACGAACTCGGCGCCGCCGCTCAGGTAAGCAAAACCTGGGGCGAAACCACAGAAGGCCACTTTGTAATCGCTGCCGGTATGTCGCTGAATCACTTCTTCGGTACTGATACCGAGCTCGCGGGCGACATCATCCAGATCCTCGCCGTTGTAATGCACTGCGATGTCGATCAGCTTGCCAGCCTCGCGAACTTTGCCGTGGACGTCGCGCACAGCAATTTGCGCCGCCAACGCCTGACTGCTGATCGCGCTCGGACGAAAATGCACAAGCACTGTCCGGGCTGCCGGAACGAGCTCCTGTACACCAAAAATGGGCTCCTGCTGCAAGGAGTCGAACAGGGCGAGGGTCTCGTCCAGATTCTCCAATTCAACCAGAAGCGCGTCTAGGCTGGCCGGGTAGAAACGCATGATCAACTCCTATACGTGGTAATGGCCGTCAGGGACATCAGTGATGAACATATGGCCCGGCGCATGGGATACGGCAAAAGGCACCCGAGAGGCCATGACCACGGCCTGAGGCGTCACACCGCAGGCCCAGAACACCGGAATCTCGCCGGGCTTGATGGTCACTGCGTCTCCGAAATCCGGACGGGAAATGTCCTTGATACCCAGCAACGCAGGCTCGCCGACATGCACGGGCGCACCGTGCACGCCGGGATAGCGCGCAGTGATTTTCACGGCATCGGCAACGCGGTCGGCGGCGATAGGCCGCATCGAAACCACCATCTCGCCTTGCAGACGGCCAGCGGGTCGGCAGATACGATTGGTGCGATACATCGGCACGTTGCAGTTCTCGCTGATGTGCCTGATGTCGATGCCCGCATTCAACAGATCGGTTTCGAACGTGAAGCTGCAGCCGATGAGGAAGGTCACCAGATCGGTGTGTTGCGCCCAGATATCACGGACATCAGTCACCTCTTCAGCCAGTTGCCCGTCGCGCCAGACCCGGTACAACGGCAGGTCGGTGCGCAAGTCGGCCTGATCGGCCAGAAAGGTGCTGTGGCTACCCGGTTCGGTCACGTCGAGGATCGGGCAGGCCTGCGGGTTGCGCTGGGCGAACAGCAGGAAGTCATACGCCCATTCCCGGGGTAACGAAATCATGTTGGCTTGCGTCATCCCCGGCGCGTGCCCGGCAGTGGGTGAAACCGTCCCTTCGCGGTAAAGGGCGCGGGCGGCAACGGCAGCTTCACGGGCTTCTTTTATCGAGTTCATGTCAGCCTCAGGTGAATGCACGAATGGTGATATCTGCCTCAAGCAGATGCTTTCTCAGGGCGCGCGCGATGCCTACAGCGTCAGGACTGTCGCCATGCACACAGATCGAATCAGCCTCAAGGTGAATCAGCTCGCCGTTCTCGGTTTCGATGACGCCTTCATGCACCAGGCGCAGCATACGCTTGGCGATTAGCTCGGGATCATGCAACACCGCACCGGCTTTCGAGCGGGATACCAGCGTACCTGCGCTGGTGTATGCACGATCCGCGAACGCCTCAGACACGCAGGAAAGACCGGCATCACGGGCCCAGCCCAGCAGGCTGGAATTGGCCAGACAGACCAGTTTCAGCGTCGGATCAATGCGCAGAATCGCCTGAATGACTGCCGCCGCCTGCTTCGCATCACCTGCAATGGTGTTGTAGAGCGCGCCGTGGGGTTTCACATAGCTCACTTGAGTACCGGCGCTTCGGGCCAGGCCTTGAAGCGCGCCGATCTGATAAATCACATCGGCAGTCAGTTGCTCGGCAGGTACGTCCATGTTGCGCCGCCCGAACCCGACAAGGTCCGGGTAGGCCACATGAGCCCCGACCGCAACCCCACGAGCGGCAGCCGCCTCTAGGGTGCGCAGTATTCCAGCCGGATCACCCGCGTGAAATCCACACGCCACGTTGGCGCTGCTGACCACTTCAAGAATCGCCGCATCGTCGCCCATGCTCCAGGCACCGAAGCTCTCTCCAAGGTCGCTGTTAATATCTATGTTTGGCATTTCTTGACTCCTTGGCCTCTGATATCGGAATCAGACCACATTGAGGAAGGCGAAGACCGGCCCGATGGACTTGATCGCCATATACCAGGTCAGCAGGCAGGTCAGGGCACCGAGTAGCAGCAGCCAGCGCGGGTAATGGTAGCCGCCCATCATGTCCGACCGGCGCCAGCCCACGTAGATAAAGAGGCTCAATCCAATTGGCAGAATCAGGCCGTTGAAACCGCCCGCGAATAGCAGAAGTGCGGCTGGTGCAGTACCCATCAGCACGTAGACCAGCAGCGATACGGCAATGAATACCGTCGTGGCGCGGTTACGACCCTGTTCAGTGATGTCCGGCTTGAATACCGAGATAAAGGAGATGGAAGTGTAAGCGGCACCGATTACGCTGGTGATTGCTGCGGCCCAGAGTATCAATCCAAATGCACGCAGGCCGAACTGGCCAGCCGCAGCCTGAAAGGCTTGGGCTGCCGGGTTGGCACCTTGACCCGAAGTGTCGATGACCACACCACTGGCAACCACACCGAGGATGGCCAGAAACAGCACGTAACGCATGAGACCTGTGACCAGGATGCCACTCAAGGCTGCTCTCGTAACCGCCTCAAGGTTTTCTTCGCCGGTTGTGCCCCGGTCCAGCAGGCGGTGTGCCCCAGCATAGGTGATGTAACCACCGACAGTGCCGCCGACAATGGTTGTGATCGTGGCGAAATTGATCTGATCAGGGAGTACGGTCTGGTATAGCGCTTCACCCAGCGGAGGGTTAGAGGCGAACGCAACGAACACCGTCAGACCAATCATTATCACGCCTAGCCAGACAATCATGCGATCAACAGCAAGGCCGGCGCGATGGGAGGAAAATATTCCGATGGCCAGCAGTGCGCTCAAGCCACCGCCCCACTTGGCATCAAGGCCGAGCAGCGCATTCAGACCCAGCCCGGCACCCGCGATATTACCGACGTTGAACACCAGGCCACCGAAGATCACCAGTACCGCCAGCAGATAACCACTGCCAGGAATCGCCTTATTGGCCAGCTCAGCGGCGCGCATGCGAGTCAGGGTGACTATTCGCCAGATATTAAGCTGTACGACGAAGTCGATCAGGATCGACGCGAGGATACCGAACGCAAATGCGGCACCCATTTTTGCCGTGAAGGTAGCGGTCTGGGTGATGAACCCGGGCCCGATAGCGGAGGTTGCCATCATGAAGATCGCGGCGACTAACGACGCCCGCCGCGTCTTTGTGAACTCTAGCGTGGTCTGTGTCACGGCATCATTCCTACAGTGAGAGATGTTGCCAACAGAGCAATGTGTGTGCCAACACTCAACAAATGCCGCTTAAGTGTAGGTTTAACAACGAAACATTGTTGAACAATCCATCATTAATGAGTGGACGATATGCACCACTTCGTTACGCGATCACTCATGAATGCTACTTAATGAAGCGCGTAACGAGCTTCTTCCTTGCCACACCGTCAGGTCTCATGGAATATCGGCGCGGCTTTTATCATCATGGAACCCTTATGAAAGATGCGCCTGCTCTTCCCAACCGCACCCTGGGAGAGTCCATTACCCAGGAAGTCCGAAGAATGCTGGTCGAGGGTGAGTTAATCCCCGGTCAACGTCTCTCCGAGGCTGCGCTGGCAGAAAGCCTGAACATCTCTCGCAATACCCTGAGAGAAGCCTTCAGGGTGCTGACCCGTGAAGGGCTGCTCAAGCACGAACCCAACCGTGGAGTAACGGTTGCGGAACCCGACATGGCATCCATCATCGACATCTACCGTGTGCGGCGCTTCATCGAGTGCAAAGCCATCGCGCAAGGTTATCCACTGCATCCCGGAACGCTGCACATGCGCGAAGCAGTTGAGGCCGGCATACAGGCCCGGGAAGCCAAAGACTGGAAAGCAGTCGGCACCGCCAACATGATGTTCCACCGGGCCATCATCGAACTGGCAGACAGCCCTCGTCTGGTGGTGTTCTACGGACAGATCTCGGCTGAATTGAGACTGGCTTTCGGGCTGCTCAATAACCCGCAGCTGTTGCACCTGCCGTTTCTCGACATGAACGCCTCGATTCTGCGATGCCTTGAAGAAGGCCGTGCAGACGAGGCGTCTACCATGCTCGGGGCATATCTGGATCAGTCGGAACGAGTGGTGCTGGCGGCTTATGAACGGACGATGAGCCGGTAGGTAGATAGACTTACAGCTTTAAATCAAAGGCTGAGTAAACCAGGGTCACTCCTCGTCCTGACTCTTGCTGGCCCGATACCGGCCAGGAGACATTCCGAACCATCGCTCACAGGCTTTATTAAACGCACTCTGATTTTTAAACGCGACCCGGTAGCTAATTTGTTTAAGCGACAAAATACTGGTAGTCAGCAGTTGATGGCTCTGCTGCATCTTGACCTGATCTATCAGCTTCTTGACATTCTGCCCTTCCGGTTCCAGCGCCTTAGTGAGTTGATAAGGCGTCAATTGCATGGTGTGCGCAATATCTTCGATGGTCACGGGGCGATTCTGGCTCAAGTGTTGAAGCACTGTGCTCTTGGTGCGCGCGCTCACATTGTCGATGTTGATCGTGTTCTGCTGCATCGCCAGATAATCATTATGGATAGCCTGAAGCAGCACATTGCCGGTAGCTATCGGCAAGTCGCCATCTTCACGTTTGAAGGTGAGCGCGTTCACCTCGGACCTGAATTTCAAATTCGGCCCGAACAGCTTTTTGAGTTGCGTAGTATCGCTGGGCTCGTCGTAAGTAAACTCGGCACATAAAGGCGTGATTTTTTTACGGGGTGCCAACCAGTGGAGCAGTCCAAGGGTAATGGACGCCGCCGCATCAATGAAAGGTCTCGGCAACTCCGGCTCTTTGGAGTTTTCCGCAAAGCCTATGAGCTTGAGGGTACTGCCCTGCCTGTCCAGGTACATGCAAAAACCCGAACTCACGACAGAGTGGAAATCCACGATATATTTCAAGGCATCGCTTATTGTCGAACTCGACATAATCGCGTATCCCAGAAAATCCAGATTGCCCGGATGAGCGTTGTCGTAAGCGAGAAGGCCGATGTCATCACTGGCACCCATCTTTTGCGCCAGCATAAATAACTTGCTTAACTCTTTTACTGGAACCTGTCGTCCTTCGAGATCAATACCTGACAGTTGAAGATCTGGACGCTCCCGTGCACTTTCACTGTCGTTGATTGAGGCAAAGACGGCTTCAGCAAATGCTTGAGCCAAAGAAGAGGAAATAAACTGCATAACTGCTCATCGTCGAATGGGTTTTTCCTGCGTATTTTCCATAATCCATTATTACCTGTGGCTGGCCAGTAACGCCTTTATCGCCGCGCGGGTGGCGACCTCTGCATCGCATGCCCGGCCACCGGCGATTCTAGAGCCTTTCATACTGAGAATGCCAGACCATGAGATTCTCCCGAATAAAACTCCGTCACGACATTGGCAATATCATTTCATGACGATATCAATATGATACTCCTCCACCGTTTCGACCTTGCGCACACCGACGGTACTATTAAGGATCGCATGACATCAGGCACCTGATCTTATAAAGCATCACGCCTTTGTTTTCTTATCCTCAGAGGGGAAATTCTTATCCTCACCGTTCAAGCGCTGTAAGTTTACCTTTTAAAAAGGTAAACATCTCAGTGCTTCTCAAAAAACCTGACGCGATATTTTTTAACTGTCCTGGCGCATTTTTTGAGCGGCGGAACTGTATAAAACATTACGAATAGCTCGGCAGGGCAGGCATTTCTTGAGAAACGGGGGCGGGCTTATGTTGGGTGAGGATCTGACGAGCAACATTCTATATCTGCTGGACGAGATCAGTGAGCGAGCTGAAGGTTTGGATATCGTGCAACAGCTTGACGTACTGGATGCTCTCACAGCACTTCTGTCCGCCACAGAAGGATTAAATGTCCAGCTACGTGCCTTAAATGCTCACACCGTAACGAACGCCAAACCGCGTCGACATCTACACTTGGTAAAATGAAGGCACCTGCTCAAGCCTTTCGTTTGAGAAGCCTATTCATCTTGTAATGCGGCACTGATCCAGCGATCAAGGCTGGCACCATATTAGGGCACTTATTCACCGCAACCGAATATAGGCCCGTTTCTGCACTTCCATTGGGCAACGCATAAGTTTTCTCGACACTCATTGTTTTTTAACCTAGACAACACGCTGGCGTACCGGCCTCCCCTCTTATAGGACATTTATGAATTTTTTAAAACACGCCAACTTTTCCGGAAAATTGGCGATTGCCTTTGGTGCATGTGCTGTTATCACCCTGGCGGTGGGAGGGCTGGGCATGAGTGCGGTCAACAAGTTGTCCGACGCGCTGGAATCTACATTTTCAAATAACTTGCTCTCCGTCGCCAATACTAACGAAACGATGTCCGCGCTGACCACTCACAATCGTGGCCTCTATCGACTGCTGGATGCCAAAGACAGCACGACAGCAGAGAAAATGCGTTCCAGTATTTCGGCGGAACTGGAACGAGCGCAAAAGGTTTATGCGCTGTATCGCAATACACCGTTGGAAGATGATGAAAAGGCTGCTGGGGATCAGTACGACAAGGTGATGCCGTCCTATACTTCCGAAACTCAGAAGATATTTGATCTGCAGCAACAAGGTAAGTCGGTAGAAGCACGCGCTCAGCTCAACCAGTTATCTGAAGGCGACTTTAACAGTGCCCGAAAACTCCTTCAGATCATGATTGACTCGAATAAACGACAAGTCAAAGAAGGCTCTGAGGCAGCGAAGGAACTCAAATCCACTTCCACGCTGTTGCTGTCCAGCGGAATTATCATTGCATTCCTGGTGGCAATTATCCTGGGCGTCATGATTATCCGCATGATCACTCGCCCACTGGCGCAAGCGGTAAACAGTGCACAGCGTATCGCCAAGGGGGATTTGACTGAGACGATTTCCACGGGCCGTACCGATGAAGCCGGGCAACTCCTCAAGGCAATCAGCCTGATGCAGGGCAGCTTGAGAACCACTATTCGTGAGATCGCCAGCGCTTCCGATCAACTCGCGTCAGCCGCCGAAGAGTTGAGTGCGGTAACAGAAGAAAGCACCCGCAGCCTGATACGCCAGGACAGTGAAATTCAGCAAGCAGCGACCGCCGTGAATCAGATGACCGCAGCGGTGGAAGAAGTTGCACGCAACGCAGTGTCCACCTCAGAGGTCTCAAAAACCGCAGCACAAGACGCGGTTGATGGTCGCGAGCAAGTAAACGATACCGTCAAGGGTATTGGCACGATGGTCAGGGAAATCACCAAATCCACTGACTCTGTATCCGAGCTGGCGACCAACGTCAGGGATATCAGCAAGGTACTTGAGGTCATCCGAAGCATTGCCGACCAGACCAATCTGCTGGCCCTCAACGCTGCAATCGAAGCTGCACGAGCGGGTGAACAAGGCCGCGGATTTGCCGTGGTGGCGGACGAGGTGCGTGCATTGGCCCATCGAACCCAGGCGTCGACCGTTGAGATTGAAGGCATGATTGGAACCGTTCAATCAGGGGCCGATGGCGCGGTAGAAGCCATGAGTAAAAGTCTGGCCATGGCGAATGGAACCCAGAAGCTGGCTGAGAGCGCCGGTACGGCCCTTGAGAAAATCACCAACGGCGTCGCGCAGATCAACGAGCGGAATATGGTCATTGCTTCTGCTTCAGAAGAGCAGGCCCAAGTGGCGCGTGAGGTCGATCGCAACCTGCTTAATATCCAGGATCTTTCAACCCAGTCTTCGGCCGGCGCCAACCAGACCAGCGCTTCCAGTCAGGAGCTGTCGCGCCTCGCCACCTCTTTCAATACGCTGGTGGCGCAATTCAGGTTCTGATGGCTCAAGCGGCTCAGAAAGATGATGAGAGGCTAAAACTTTCTGAGCCACTGCCCCGAATCCCGACACCCCGTTCAAACTGAAAATGGCGCGCCCGGAGGCTGATGATCAGAACAGCCCGCCCAGAGAAATCGTCGCGCCACCTCCAGCCTGCAGCCCCACATTAAGGCCAGCGGCGGTGATCACGCCTTTGGCCGAACGCAGCAGGCGCACCGTGCTGTCGTGAGGCAGGAGAATGCTGCCCATCGGCGTCATCTTGGCGGCGACCATGGCCAGCAGCCCGGGGTCCAGACCGAACAGCATGGCAGAGCCGCTGGCCCCACCGACCAGACCCACGCCCGCTTCAATGAACACGCAAGGCCCCAGGAAGTCCTCACGGAGCAGACCGCGGGCAGCGATCGAGTCTGCAACCAGCACCTGACCGAACGCCGGAAAATCTTCGCTTGCTCCCGCTGCACCGACGCTCTTGCCCCGCACGTGCAAGTTGACCTTGCCGAACCGCGGCAGGCGCGCGCCGACGCCCAGGCCGACCCCAACCGAGCCATAGCGAAACTGCTGGTCGACCCCCTTGGGGTCGGTCAGGGTCAGTGCGCCGCCAGCGGCGGCCGCGAACACTACGGTCAATCCACCGCCGCTGGCAGTCTTGTAGCGCCAGTCACTTACAGTCACAGGTAATGGGATTTGCATTTGAATATCCTATATAGGCCGCGTCATACGGCGCCGACGAATCCATGCGGCTGCGTGGTAGCCGCCCCCTGCGATGAATACGATAGCCAACAGACCCGAGAACAGGCTCGCGCCCCAAAGCGCGCCCTGGTCTTCAATGATCGCGGTACTGGAGGGCGCTTCCGCGTTGTAGAACACCGTCACCGAGTCGCCCACCGCGTAGCCGAATATAAACCCGCTTTCGGGGTAGCTGACCGTCTTGCCCGTAGCATCGGTGAAATCAATTTGTGGGTGACTGCCGCCGGAGTTCAGGGCGCTGACATGCCCTTGCGCACGTTGCGCCTGAGCCAGAAAGCCCAGCCGATCTTCGACCAGCCACACAGTCAGGCACAGCAGACACAGGCCCAGCGGAATAAAAATCAGCGCGCGGAGCAGATCGCCCCGCCCGGAAGATGACGTCTTGGTCATCGCAGGTCCCTTGCACAGTCCGTAAACGCCGGTTATTACAATGATCCGGCGGGAGTCTGTCAATCGGACAGGGAAGAATTGCGCCTGGCGCTGTCCAGCGCACCGGGCTCGCTTTTTTCCTCAATACACCAATCGGTACTCATGGGCTCATCGCCGGAGCAGGCCATGCTCGCGCTGCCTGAAGGGCCCATCTATTCGTAACGCATGACTGATGGACGCCGCTACATCCAAAGCCTTTAGAGCCAGGCTCAGGCCTCTGAAATCACCGCGCGACGCTTCTGGCGCTGCGACTCCAGCCAGATCACCAGGAACAGCAAACTACCGCCGGCGATCAGCAAGCTGAGCAGCCAACCCAGGCTTTCGGCCAGTTGGGTAAAGAACAGGGTGTACAACTGGATGATCAAAAACGTTGAGCCATACCCCACCAACATGCCGAATCGCTGGCGCAGTCCCACCGTCAACACGCCGAGGCTAACCAGTGCCCAAAGCACGTTGAACATCAGCAACTCACCCTCCTCGGCAAGATGCCACGGACCGTCGATCAAGTCGTAGCTGCCAAACAGGGACAACAGCCACAAGGACATTTCGCCAACAAACAGGCCACAGGAAATCCATACCTTGGCAAACCCGTTGTAGCGGGCAAGCAATCCGGCCTCACAGCGCAGATGCAACCCCCCCGCAGCCACAAGCACCGCCGCAGCGCCGAGAAACCGCAGCGGATAGTTCATGCCAAACCAGTAGGCACCCCAGCCGGACACATATCCGCTGCGGCCACCGAACCAGACGAAGAACAACACACTGCACAATGTCAGCAGTAACACATTGCCCAAGGTATAGCTGAGCACCAGCAGGACAACGAGGTCGATCAGGAGCAGCGCCGGCCAGTTGCCCGAGCCGTCCGAATAGATCATCCCCACCACAAAACTCACGCCGATCAGGGCAAAGCCGCCGAGCAGTTCGGCGGTGCTGCCAATCATCCTCAAGCCTTTACCGTGCAACCAGCGCCCGACGACGAACAGGCCCAAGGTCAGCACTGACAAGCTGATCGCCAATTTGGGCAGGGTGAACGTCAGGTGCTCACGCATAAATAACACCAGACCGGCCGCCAGGCTGATCGCACCGAACGTCAGAAACCAGCGCCCGAGTGAGCGCCAGTCCCATCGGGTCAAGGGATACAGCTCACCGATGCGGCTGTGGGCGACGGGATCGATCTGCCCCTCGCGTAGCCATTGATCAAGGGCATCACGGACCTGTCGATTGCGACGATCCTGGCTCATGACCGATCCTCCTTTGCACGAAGCGCCGCGCGCTCAAACAACCAGCCCAGCAAAATACCCACAACACCGGCCGCCGCGAAAAAAGCCGCGACACTCAGGCGGTCCCAGGCGTGTTCGTAAAAGCGTGTGTAGAGGTTGATACCCAGAAACACCACACCAAACCCGGTGAAGCTAGGGTGTTTGAAACGAGCACCGATCACCAACTGGCTGATGGCCCCTGCGGTGAATAGCAGTATCAAGAGCCCCGATTGGGAATAGCTGTAGTTTTCAAGGCTGAGGAACCACAGCGAGCAGTTGAAGTAGAGCAGGCCGAAAATCACATACAAGCGCCCGAAACCGCTGAAGTGGCGCAACACCTTCTCTTCAGCCTGCTGGTGCCAAAGCCCCAGAAGCGCTGCCAATCCGGCAACTACTGCCATGGCTCGCGGGTCCTGAATATCGAACACATATGACCCGCTACCCGCATAACTTTCCCAAGAGCCAAAGCCGTGAAAGGCGCACAGCAGCCCCAGAAACAATGGCCAGCGCAGGTGATAACGATAGGCCGTTGCCACACTCAGCAAGGCGGTGACCAGCAGTGCCAGAGGGATGCGATCATACCCGCCCCCGTCGGAGCCAACTCCACTGAGTAACAGGCTGCCGCCGATCAGCATCAGGCCGATGGTCAAAATGGCAACACCAGCTACCGGCATACGCCCGGCTGGATCACGCGCCAGGCGTACCCCGACCCACCACAATGTCACACCGGCGATAGAAAACAGCACAACACCGAGGGCGACCGACTCGCTGAGATAACTCACGCCCCCCAGAATCGCCATACCAATCAACAACACCGCACCGATGCCCAGCCATTGCAGCACTGTGGATAACAACTGGTCGGGACGCTGATAAGGCGCGCTCAGCCGCTCTTGGGTTTGCTGGTCAATCAAGCCTCGGTGCTGCCAGTCGGCAATGTTCTGAACCATTAACTGCTGAGTGGTTTTTCTCATGGGGTTCAGGTACCGCTCCATTGTTTGGATGATGTGGGGTGTTGGGGCATAGGCTGGTGTTTACCCTGATCATCCAGGGCCGGGCCAAGGACGTCGACACACGTGGTTACCAACAACATAGTTTGACACAGCCCATCCAGTAAACCGGGGCCTGTAGCTTGATCCTGGATCCATACAACAGCAACATAGACTGACACAGACACGTCACATTTCAAATACGACGCTCGATTGGTAACAACATAGATTGACACAACAGCAACGGCGTTCATTCATGCCGGAACGCTATGCGAGAGCGACTTGGCACTCACCTGTGTGGGAGTGAGTTTTTCAGCACAGGCTCAGTGCGATGTCTAAATCTGTACGCACCCTTCGACCGGCCCCCATCAGCACATAAACTGTGTTTTTTGTTAGAAACAAGCAGTTGTGGGTGAAAGAAACACCCAGTGTTGTTTTGACCCAATCACCAGGTGCGAAGCGACCTTTACTGTCTTGGATAACGGTCGAAGCGTAAACGAGAGCAGGAATTAGCTCCCTGTCCGTAATGGCTTTCCGCTGACTTGTTGTGACGTCGAGATCCAATATTGCCCAATCAGCAACAAGACAATAGGCACGGGAAGGGAAATGCAGGCGGGCGATCGCTACAGCATCTGGTGTGGTGATTTGGCATCCGTCTATTTTCTCACCATCAGAAAGCACTGAAATATAATCTGCCAAATTCATGACTACCTCCTGCCGATCAAAAAACCCGATTCGAACGAGAAGCATCACTCAGCTTAGCTGCCAGCGGATCATCAGGTTCCGATGCCGACGGATAGCAGCAGGGTGACATCATGGCTGTTTCGTCTTCTCCCTTCATCTCACTGAACGGGATGATTTCTATCGAGCTGTCACCGGATAGAGTGGTTTGCGCCAGTACCCAGCTATGCCATTGCCGTGCGTGTATCTTTCTCAGCGGTAGGTGCCGATGTGGGTGAAACCTAGTGCTTCAATGGATGCCCGTGGATGCCGTATCGGCAAGGCAACCCCGGTATAGGCGCCTGAAATCCATGTTACTCAAGGAGCGGTAGATGCCGTTTGGCTGCGGCTGAATCAAAATGACATGCCCTCCGACACTTGAATCAGCATTTCTTCGACTAGATGTGTGCCAAAGGTTGAAGCGACCATCGACGATGGGCTTTCTCCCAAAAAGCGGGCTTTTGGTTTGGAAAGCCATTGTTTGGCCTTAACTTTGTCACCGAAGATCACCTCGGCCATGGCGGTAATATGTACAAACCGGAAAAGGCGATCGCTCACAGGCAGGGTTAAGAGCTGATTGGCTGACAGTTTTGTTTTTAGCGTTTTGGGTTGAATGATTCTGTCGCGTTCTTCGTCGCTTAGGGTTCCATCATCACAGAGCACCTTGATCAGGCTGGCCGAGAAGCCAGCTACTATCATGTCGTGAATGTCCAGATCCGAAGCATTGACGGAGATATGAAGAAGCGCCTCCAGACGCGTGCGGTAAGCATGATAGGCATCATGACGCAGGACGCCAGCAAACATGGGCCGCACTGATGCTGCATTGTCCATGGGCGTCAGCACTAATGTGCCATTCGCTACCGTTAGCTCCAGGTCGTCCCCAACACCTAACCCCATTTGGTCAAGCAACTCTGGAGGTAGGTCAATGATGATGTCGCCAGTACCGTCCTCAGTATTCTGGCACTTGACTATCCAACGCTCGCTCATGATTGTCCGCCCCTCATCCGCGATTAGAGAATGACACACATCATTATGCTCGGGCGCAGAGCTGACCAAAGGAACGTGCACTCCTCCGGTAGACATGCACTGCCGCTGCTCGAACGCCGGATAGCGAGTGCAACAGCAAAAAATGGGGCAATGGCTTTGCCGCCTTTCCACCGTCACATGGTTACGAGCTTGAGCGTGATCTGGCAACTACACGAAAAGGATATGACATGAACCCTGATGAGCTTTATGTTTCCGTCGACGTCGAGACTTCTGGACCTATACCAGGCGAATACAGTCTGCTTTCCATTGGAGCTTGTCTTGTAGCCCAACCTGAAACGTCCATCTATCTTGAACTACGACCTGACAGTCCGAAACACGACCCCGAAGCGCTGGCAGTATCGGGGCTGAGTTTGGAGAAGCTGGAGCGCGATGGCCTCGCTCCGCAACAGGCGATGCTGACATTTGATAAGTGGCTGAAGTCGTCCTGCAAAACGGGGCAAAAGGTCATTTTCGTAGGACTCAATGCACCGTTTGACTGGTCATTCGTCAACTACTACTTTCATAAATACTTGGAAACCAACCCCTTTGGTTTTACCGCTATCGACATGAAGGCCTACTTTATGGGCGCTGTAGGTTGCAGCTGGCAGGAAACAAAATCATCTAAAATGACCGCTGCGCTGAAGCCACTCAGCGAGCCGAACCATAACGCATTGGATGATGCTCGCTTTCAGGCAGAGCTATTCGCCCTGATGCTAGCGGGTAAAGCTAAACGCTGACCTGCCTTCCACCCTCACGGACTTAAAGCTCATCTGACCCAGGTTGCCTCTACATATCTGCCGTCCCTGAACGACCACGCCTTGATACCTTCGGGTTTTTCGGACTTGCCGACAATAACGGCTATCGGGCGCGGCAGATCCTGCGTGTAACGTGCAGCAAATTTTGAGAAGCTGCCGATATCTGCCGGAGAGATCACCGGAACGAATTGGGGATGCGTATGCCAATACCCCACTAGACGTAACCCTTGTTCGTTGGCAGCCTGGATCTCCTGGCGGCAACGCTCCGCATCCAACTCTAGCCAAGACCAGCCTGACCGATCGGCGCGATGAGGCACCGTGGCCAAGGCCAGCAGCAACCCTTTCGGATCAACCGGGTTGACAAATAACTGTCCCCCTCGCTCCACGCCAAAAAGGCCCTGCCGATGACTAACCAAGATGTCCGCGACAGCTTGGGACACCAATAGCTCGGAATTCACCTCCGGCCATCGCCAGCGCCATGCGATATCCGTCATACCGTTTCGTCCTTATCTTCCGGCCATCCACGCTCGAGTAGGATTTGCTGCGCCCCCTCTGGCAGTTTGGGCCCTTGGTATTGGCCTCCCAGGCTCAGCACATCTTCAGGTCTGTAAATGCTGCTGATCCAAGATGCAGTGGCGATGTTGCCAGTCAATGCGCGTAGGGCCGTGTGCGACACCATAGAGGCGATATTGGTCATCCCCAGTGAGCCACCTGGGATGAAGCTCTCCCCACAGGCGGGCAGCGGAACAACACCTCCTCCCGGCCATTCTGTGAATCTATGCACGAAATCGCCGACGTCCGTGAATAGATGACGGCCATCAAAGGTGCCGGCTGGTGCAAATAGCGCATGACCTACTTGGGTATGCGGTTCGCTCCAGGCTTGTACAAGCCCCCAAGGAGCACCGCTGGATTTGACTCGCCATACAGTGACTTCCGACTGCCAGTCTGCTGTCGTGATCACCACCAGATCTGCGTTATCGAACACTTCTGGTTTGCTGCTCATTACCACTTCGGCAAAAGTCGAATATGCGGTGCATTCTGTCGTTGGAAGATCTAACAGAATCTTGCCCCTTAACGCTGAAGCTTTCAGTCTCCCTAGACTATCCGCTCCCAGAACGTGCCTCCCCAGATTGGCTGACACCAAGGTGTCAGGATCGATGAGAGTAAGGTGGCCAACACCGGATCGTGCCAACTGTATTGCTACCGCACTGCCTAGCGAGCCAACACCAACGCAAACTACCCGAGCATTTTCGAGGCGCTGTGCTGTGCCGCTTATATCGCGGGACAGAATGGACGCTCGATCAAGCACGTCCAGGGTAGTTGCTCGAACGAGCGCCGGTGGATGTGCATTTGCGATAGCTGGCCGGCGCCGCGCTGTACGCAGGCCAAACTTTGCCCCCCGCTCCTGCTGTACGCCGAGCGAGTGCACATTCAGGCAATATGTTGGAGCATCTGCCCCTCCTGGAAGCTCCAGAACAATCCATCGACTCGCCAACGTTCCATTCTGCTCAAACCATGCCAGCAATTGCTCGGCATCGTCGGGTTTAAGGTGGGGCGTTAGCCACGGCAATAAATCTTCTGGATCCGGGGTGCGGATATCCGGATAAGTCTGAAGCTTGACGTAAAAACCGGGAGTTTCGGCCGCGCGAATGACAGCGGAACGCCCGACAACCCGTCGGTAATGCCCTTTGAGTGCAGCTACGTTCGATGCTAACCAAACCGTTTCCTGACCGGATGGCACAGCCCGGCGCGGATCGCTGAGTGCAAACAACTGCGAGGCAGCCTGAGGTCGATCCAACAGTAAAAGGTTCTGGAATGACTGACCGTGCTGAAAAGACCAGTAGGTAGTGATCTCATTCTGAAATTCGATATCGCGCGTTGCCTGGCTTGATCCCAGCTTGGACAACGAAACGATCTGTGCCAAGCGAGCAAGGCTGTCCTCTACCACAACCTCCGGGGAGCCCATGATGGGGCGTTCCTGAAAGCCATGAAGGCAAAGCCCCGACCTGGTGGCATGCGGCCAAACCAGCCATGGAGAGGGTTCGACGTTCAGCCGCAAAAGCCCACGGGGAAAATTGGAGGGGAAACCAATACGCAGTCGCCGCTCCTGCCCCGTGTAATCGATGGGCAAGGGAAAGTAAAAGGACGCCGCTTCGTCAGCCCGCATGGGTGCGGGCTGGAGCAATGCATCGGCAGCGTCCTGACCTAGGGTATTTCGCAGTGCGGCGATTCCGCGCTGCAATGGCGTCGTAATAGGATCAACCAAGGCGTCCAACTGGCTTTACGCTCGACTGAGAGGTTGCGCCACCGCTGGCCCCTCCGAAGAGCGAACCCATCGAAGCAGAGTTTCGAGTAGTGCCATCCGGTCGGCCGGGCATGGTCCAATTCGCAGGGATCTCATTGTTCACTGCCGTAATGAGTGCCGGTGCAATACCGAAATTCTTTTTCACTGCTTCGGCAAAGGAATCATTGGATTCAAAACTTTCCAAACCCAGTGATACGGATGCACTGGCGTCCGCATGCCACTTGGCAAATGCTTGGCGATAGCCTTGCCCTTCGCCTGGTCGATTCCACTTTTCTGCAAAGTTTTCGCCGTTATCGGCAGGGTTGCAGACAAAGCAATCGTTTCCTCTATGCGCGATGTGCTGCGGCATTCTGCGGACGATTTCCAAAATTGCATCGAGCGGAGCCAAAGGCTTCGACTGCGATTCCTTCACGACATCCAGATATGCGTGAGTGGCCAGGGTGGTGATGACCGCAGATATGGGGCGAGTATCAGCGCTCCTTGTGTTGATGGCCCATTCATCGCGATGCCGCTTGAGCAGCTTTATGGTCGCACGCAGGGGATCTTGATCGATGTAATCCTGATAATGCGGCAAAGGATCTTGTGTCGCGGCATCGAGCATTCGCTGGCTTTTGGCGACTACCAAGCTTTCCAGAGAGATTTCCTGGGCGGAGGCAACCTGTAACCAATTCGAGTACGGGATAGGGCTGCTTGCTTTCCACCCTGTGACCCGATCTGGAACCTCCAGCTTTCCCTCGCCGTTTGCTTCGCCATTTCCGTTGATCGCGCGGGCAGGCGTGACATCGATGTGGAAGCCTGGATTTTCGTCGGCATAAACGATGCGGATGCCCCGACGTAACTGCTTAACTTCTTCCTGAACGCGGGAGCCTTCCCTAAAACGCTGCTCAATCGCCTCTAGAACTTCCTTCGCACTAGCGCCTTGAGCGTGAGGGAGCCAGATAATCGCGTCCGCATCAATGGTGTCCAGATCCGCAGGCGCGCCGGGGATTGGCTTGATAGTCGTTTTCAGCCGCATCGAGCCTTGAACGAAGATATGGGCCTCAGCGAGCAGTGGGTTGTCGGAAGCCGAGAGGATTTTTTCCAGTTGGGAGTAGCGGTCATTGATTTTTTCGTACTGCGCTTCCGACAGCGAGATCTCCCGCGCGGCGCGAAGCAGAAAATATTCCCAACTGCTGCGCTTGGTCTGTTCGTTGCTCAATAGCATTTACCTAGCCTCCTGGGCCACCGAGCCCAATTGCAGTGTTTGCGTAAACCGATCATGGTTTTCTTTGTCCCGATCGAAGATCAGGTACGTATGTTGATGCTGCGTTGTGAGCAACGCGCCAAACTCGATGGCCAATGCCGCAGGAATAGCGGCGAAGACGTGGATAGGGTCAGGAGTCAGAGCTTCAAGCTGGCTCAGTCGTATTTGAAGTGTGTCGCGAAAGGCATGAATCACTCGACGGTTCTGTACCATCGCATAGCTTGGTTCTGGGATCGCCAGCTCTGCAATACGTGCACCGGGCAGAGCGTCAGTCACGTCGCGAACTGGGACTTGCGCAGAAATAGACAGCACCAGCGCCAGTGGCCCGTCGCCTTCGGGGGGAGGTGTAAACAAAAAAGCGGGCGGCTCTGCGGACTGATCGGGCCAGCGCAAACGATGTTCGCGGTGAAAGGAGAAGATCAAGCGCTTGGAACGGTCGCCGATACTCTGGCCCAGCATCATCAAAGCCGGGATGTCGGCCAAGCCGACTACTGCCAGCGCAGGCGAATCGCCGTAGGTGCCGCCGCGACGCTTGAGTTGCTGTTCCAGCTCATACTGGATGCTGTCTTTGACGTTCTGCCAATAGGTAGTGTCGCGGCCGCGTGGTCCGGGCGCAGGGAAAGTGATTTTGATGCCTTGATCGAAGGCGGTTAATCCCTCGGCGGACATCGCAGTCAACAGATCGCGAACGGGAATATCGTTGATCGTCTGGAAATGCTGACTCTGGACAATGAGAGGAATCGCTCTGCCACCATCAGGGGTCGTTGCGGCGATTCGGATGCGCTCTAGGTATGCTTGGTGTAAACCACTCAAATCATTTTCAGGATAACCGTCTGCGTCACGATCAATTTTGTCATGACAGCCTGGGCACAGGAGCATCAGGTTAGCAGTATCGTTCGTGTGCGCCTCAGCATCATGATCCGCGCGTCCCCGAGGGCCTTTGGGACTGGCGGGCAGGATATGCGCCACTTCGCCCCATTTCATTGGCTTGCCGGCACGATAATCGAACGTCAGATCCGTGCCGCACAGTTCACAATGACCAGCGGTCTGTGTCCATACGATCCGCTTCGTCTCATCATTTGTGTTGAAACGCCCGCTTGCGGGTTTAGCGTCTTCTTGTTCTGCCATTCCGACCGACCCCAGAGAAACATCCATGATTGAAAATGATGATGGCAAGATAAAATCATATTAAGGTCATTCGCCTCGATTTCAAGAGTGATCTGAGGGTGACGAATGCTGAGTCGGCTTTGAGCAGGATGCTGTTTTTGGCTCATCGAAACGCAGTGGCGGCAGCGTTCGTTTTTCTGGCAAGTGCAGGTGGGTAACGGCACTGACCACAGCGTATGTATCGAAATTAGCGAGTTTATGCAAAAGACATAAACTTGCTAATTTCGATACATACCGCGCGTAGGACCGATGAAAACGGGCTGTGCAGCTCAAACGAGGCTGCAAGCGCAGCCCCTTTTGTATGCATTTTTACGCGTCAGTGCTTGCCAGACTCAACGGACAAGTGTCGACGACGCATGAGGTGATAGGCCGCCGGGATCACAAACAGCGATAGCAAGGGCGCCGTAACCATACCTCCAATCATCGGGGCGGCAATGCGGCTCATCACCTCGCTGCCGGTACCGCTTCCCAAAAGTATTGGTAACAAACCAGCGATAACCACCGCAACGGTCATGGCCTTGGGTCGAACGCGCTGCACAGCGCCTTCACGAATCGCGGCCATCAACCCGCGTTCTGTGTTGTCACCGAGGTCTTGACGCTCGGCCCAGGCATTTTTCAGGTAGAGCAGCATGATCACGCCAAATTCGGCAGAAACACCGGCCAAGGCGATGAAGCCGACCCCGGTGGCGACCGACAGGTTGAACCCCAACAGATAGAGGAACCATGCCCCGCCAGTCAGGGCGAATGGCAGAGTGGCCATGATCAGCAGGGCCTCATCGAAGCGGGCAAAAGTCAGGTAGAGCAGCACGAAGATGATCAACAGCGTGGCAGGCACCACCAATTTGAGTCGTGCGTTGGCCCTTTCGAGAAACTCGAACTGCCCTGAGTAACTCAGGCTCATGCCGGGCTGCAACTTGACCTGTTCACTGACGACCCGACGCAGGTCGGCGACTACCGAGGCAATGTCCCGGCCACGCACGTCGATGTATACCCAACCGGAGGGCCGTGCATTCTCGCTCTTGAGCATCGGTGGGCCGTCGCTGACCTTGACCTTCGCCACAGTGCCGAGGGTGATCTGGCTCCCTAGCGGGGTGTAGATCGGCAACTGCTCCAGGGCGCCGAGCGAGTCACGCCACTCCCGAGGGTAACGCACGTTGATCGGGAAACGTGCGAGCCCTTCAATGGTCTCCCCGACGTTCTCACCGCCGATAGCACCGGCCACGATGGATTGCACATCGGCGATATTCAGTCCGTAGCGGGCGGCGGCTTTGCGGTCGATATCCACATCGATATAGCGACCACCGGTCAGTCGCTCGGCCAGAGCCGAACTGACACCGGGTACGCCCTTAGCCACTCGCTCGACCGCCTGAGTCGCGGCATCGATCTCCGTCAGGTTGGTGCCGGCAACTTTCACCCCAATAGGACTCTTGATCCCCGTAGCCAGCATGTCGATTCGGTTGCGAATCGGTGGTATCCAGATATTGGTCAGCCCAGGAACTCGCACCACTCGATCCAGCTCTTCCACTAGCTTTTCTTGGGTCATGCCTGGGCGCCACTGTTCGTGTGGTTTGAATTGGATGGTGGTCTCGAACATTTCCAAAGGTGCGGGGTCAGTCGCGGTTTCAGCGCGGCCGGCTTTTCCGAAAACGTGTTCGACCTCTGGAACTGTCTTTATCAGACGGTCAGTCTGTTGAAGCAGTTGCGCGGCCTTCTGCGCCGATAATCCAGGCAGAGCTGATGGCATATAGAGCAGGTCGCCTTCGTCCAGCGGGGGAAGAAACTCACCACCCAGACGAGAGATCGGCCACAACGCGCTGACAAAGACTAGCAACGCAACCAGCAGTGTTATTTTAGGTCGACGTAATACGGCGTCCAGAGCGGGCTCGTAGATCCGGATCAACCAGCGATTTAACGGATTCTGTTGCTCATTGGGAATTCGTCCACGGATCCAATACCCCATCAACACCGGTACGAGAGTTACCGACAGTCCAGCCGCTGCGGCCATAGCGTAGGTTTTGGTAAACGCTAACGGGCCGAATAGACGTCCTTCCTGGGCCTCCAGCGTGAACACCGGAATGAACGACAGGGTGATGATCAGCAGACAGAAGAACAATGCAGGTCCTACCTCGGCAGCCGCTTCAGTCATCACGTGCCAATGACGTTCACCTTTCAGTTCCTCCCCAGGATTGGCCACGTGCCAAGCCTCGACCTTCTTGTGGGCATTTTCAATCATCACCACGGCAGCGTCGACCATAGCGCCGATGGCGATGGCAATCCCGCCAAGGGACATGATGTTGGCGTTGATACCCTGATAGCGCATCACGATGAAGGCGATCAGCACCCCAACCGGCAGGGAAATGATTGCCACCAGAGATGAACGCAGGTGCCAGAGAAAGATTCCGCAAACCAACGCGACGATGATGAACTCTTCGATCAGCTTGTGGCTGAGGTTTTCCACGGCACGATCAATCAACTTGCTGCGGTCGTAGGTGGTGACGATTTCAACCCCCGCCGGCAGACTGCTTTTCAGCTCGTCGAGTTTGGTCTTGACCGCCGCAATGGTTTCACGAGCATTCTTCCCGCTGCGCAGAATCACCACGCCGCCGACGGTCTCACCTTCACCGTCGAGTTCGGTAATGCCTCGACGCATCTCAGGCCCTAACTGAATCGTGGCAACATCGCCCAACGTGACCGGCACACTGCCCGTGCCCAGTTTGAGCGGGATAGCGCGAAAGTCATTGAGCGTCTTTAGGTAGCCGGAAGCTCGTACGATGAACTCTGTCTCCGCCATTTCCAGCACGGCTCCACCGGTTTCCTGATTGGCTTTGCCGATCGCCTCGGTCACCTCAGACTGCGTGATACCCAAGTTCGCCAACTTTAGCGGATCGAGCTGGACCTGATACTGTTTGACCATGCCACCTACGGTGGCCACTTCCGCAACGTTCGGCAGCGTCTTGAGCTCGAATTTGAGAAACCAGTCCTGTAGGGCTCGCAGTTGCGCCAGATCGTGCCCACCGCTGCGATCAACCAACGCGTACTGGAAAATCCAGCCAACGCCAGTGGCATCAGGTCCTAAGGCTGGCTTAGCACTGGCTGGTAGGCGGCTTTGTATCTGGCTCAGGTATTCCAACACCCGCGAGCGGGCCCAGTACAAGTCAGTTCCGTCTTCGAACAGCACATAAACGAAGCTTTCGCCAAAGAAGGAGTAACCGCGCATAGTCTTGGCCCCAGGTACTGAGAGCATGGTGGTTGCCAGTGGATAGGTCACCTGGTTTTCGACGATCTGTGGGGCTTGGCCTGGGTAAGGTGTACGGATAATTACCTGAACATCCGACAGGTCTGGCAATGCATCGATGGGCGTACTTTGAACCGCCCAGATCCCCCATGCCGTGACGAACAGCGTCGCCAGCAACACAAGAAAGCGGTTGGCCACCGACCAGCGAATAAGGGCCGCAATCATGGCTGGCCCCCAGAGCGTTCCAGACGTTCAACACGCAGACCATCATCCGTCTGGCTAACAGCGATCCGAACCTTGTCGCCCGTTTTTAGGCCTTTCATCAGAGCTGGCGTGGCGAGAGGGAAAGTCATCGTCATGCCTGGCATACCCAATGTCTTGAAGGGACCGTGGGCGAGCGTGACTTCTTTGTCGTTGATCTCAACGATCTGACCATCGGCCTCATGCAAAGCGCCAACGGGCATAGTAGATGGCGAAACGTCCAATGAGCTTGCGACAACGCCCTTGAGACTGGCCTCCGAGTCGAGCAGGAACTGGCCAGAGGTCACCACTTTCTGCCCCTCTTCCAAGCCTTTCAATATCGCCGTCTTGCCATCGTTATCCTGGCCTAGCTGCACCTCCACCGGGCGATATCGACCAGCGTCTTCAGAGAGCATGACCAACGCACGTCGACCGGTACGAATGACGGCCTCGCTCGGCACCCACAGAACACTTTGCTCCGTTGAACGATTGAGGCTTACCTGTGCGGTCAAACCTGGTCTGAGTCGGCCATCTGGATTGGGTAACTCAACTCGAACGCGAAGTGTGCGACTGTCCGAACTGGTTTCCGGAAGAATCGCACTGACGACGCCCTTGAGCACAACTCCAGGGAATGCGGATAAACGCGCTTCAGCTGCTTGCCCTACTACGATTGACCCAGCTTCCGCCTCTGGTACAGCCACGGCCAGCCAGACACTGCTCAAACCATTAACACGAGCCAACGTCTCGCCTGCGGCCACCGTCATACCTTCACGCACACTCAGCTCTTGAAGCACACCACCAATAGGGCTGGTCAGCGTCAGGTTCGATTGAACTTTGCCAGTGCGCTCAACTTGAGCAATTAACGTAGGTGGCATTCCGGTTAGCCGCAATCGCTGCCGGGCCGCTGTCAGCAAGCCAGCATCGCCACTACGCTTGAGGGCGAGAAATTCCTCCTGAGCAGCTGCCCACTCCGGCACCAAGATGTCTGCCAAGGCGGCATTCGCTTTCAGTACATCACCAGGTGCATGGGCATACACACGCTCGACAAAACCCGCCGTACGGGCCTGAATGACTGCAACGTCCCGTTCGTTGAAGGCCAGCACACCTACCACGTTCAGTGTCGAGGCAAATACGCCTCGACTGACACTAGCCAGTCGCACACCAAGGTTCTGAGTCAGGCTTGGATCAATTCGAATGGCAGCGCTGTCCCCCTTGGTATCTGCGTATTGAGGGATCATCTGCATGTCCATGAAGGGTGACTTACCCGGTTTATCGAATTTCTGTTGTGGGTACATGGGGTCATACCAATACAGAACTTTTCGATCGGCAGAGGCTTTGGGTTCATGATCCGGTACGACACCAGCTACTCCGCTCATTCGCGGTTGGGCTAACCAGTAACCCCCGGCAACACCCAAGGCAATCGAGATGCCGATGATTAAAGTCCCTTTCCATAATTTAAAAATCATTGAGCGGACTCCCCGTAAGAGAAATACAGGCGAGCGCTGGTCAGGGCACGTTGCTCTTCAACGTCAACCTGCTTGAGACGGGCTTCGATAAGTTCGCGTCGGGCGGCAACAACCGAGTTCAAGTCACCCTTGCCGGAGCGGTAGCTGGCCATCGTGAGTTCGACCTTTTCTTTAGCCAACGGCAACAAGCTTTCCTGATTACGGTTGACTGCACGATTGAGGCGCTCGTAGTCAGCCAACTCATCCTCCAATAGCTGGGTATGCTCGCGTGACAGGGCTTCGCGCTCAGCCTCAAGCTGGTTTAGTTCGGCGTGCTTGGCCGCAATCTTGGGGTTTTGCCGAGAGTTAGGGAACAGCGGGAGATCCCATGAAAACTGCACGCTGACCATGTCACCGAATTGTTGGCCTCGATGCTGATAATCGAATTCCCAGCTCCAGTCAGATTGCTTTTCCGCCTCAGCTTCACGGATCTTGGCTTGTGCTTCACGGGTCATCGGCACAAAAGCCGCTAATTCGGGGTGATGTTGCAGCTTATGGGAGTAACCTGAGGTCTCAATAGGCCAATCAGGCAAGTTGCCTACCGGTTTGTCATCGGCGGCAGGGCCAATCCAGCGCTTGAGGGCGGCCCGGGCCTGTGCACGTTGGCGAACTAAATCATCCTGCTGCTCAGCCAGTTGAGCAGCTTCCTGTTTAGGTGTGACCGCATCGGCGGGTTGGGCTCGGCCACCCGCAACCTGAGCTCTGACGGTATCGGTCAGAAGACGGTTTTCTTTGTAGAAGTCCTGGAACAACGCATCTTTACGCTCAACCGAGTAGCTTCTGATCCAGGCTAATGCCGTGGACTGTCGGACGTTCAGACGCGCCACTCGACGCTCGGCGGACGCTCGATCAACAGCCGCATCCGCGACCTCAATACGTGCTTTGCGCTTGTCGCTGTTGGGCATCTCCTGCCTAATCCCGACCACTTGCATGGTCATGAAATCTTGGTCGATGCTCCATCTGTCGGGACCACCAATGGGGTAGTTCTGCACGCCCAGCAGTAGCTTGGGATCGGGTAGTTCGCCGGCGGGAATGGCCGCGCTAGTGGCTGCTTGAATTTTGGCGTCTTGTGCGGTCAACGATGGTGCATTGTTTTCGGCCAGCCGCAGCGCTTCATCGAATGTCAATGCGCTAGCGAAGCTCGGCAATGCCAGTACGCTTGCCGCCAGGCCGGCCAGGAAGGACCAACCTGTGCAACAGCACTTGGAGTTCATGTTCACGATTCCTGTGATGATCCACCGCGCGCTTCATAAGACATGCGCGCAGATATGCCATCCCGCTAACGCGGAATGAGGCTCAGTGTGGTACAGGAATCAAGTACGTGGGGGTCGCCATACCCCTGAAGAGGTTTGTACGAGCGGGAGATGGCTGGAGAATGATAGAGCGAGAGGACTGGACAGGGTGATAGGAGGCTTGATGATCGATACTTGCAGCATGCCGCCAGTTTTGCATTCCTGACCCGGCTTACAAGGTTTGCCATGCTCGGTGGGACTTTTCATGTCGTGGCAGCAGTCTTGCCCCATACCATCCATCATCGCCATGCCCATGGTTTTCATCGGGCATGGTTCAGTCGATGCCTGAACACCCGCCATCCCGCTGAGGGGAAGCGCCAAGCTAATCAGGAAAATTAGGCAAAACCGCAGGTAGCGTTTCATGAGCTGGAGTGTAGACGGTGCAAATGGCCCTTACAATTCACCCTTGAGACTCCTTTGTCGGCTGTCACCAACCGCTATGCCGCGCTCATTTCCATGACCGGGCTTAAAGTACCTAACCATGCGACTAGACAAACAATGATGACTGCCATCGAAAATTCGAGCTTCATGCTACGGCGCAAGGCATTGACCGCGACAGCATAGTCTCCATTTCGAACAGAACGTTCCAAGAGCGGGCTTAGGTGAAACCGGTTTAGCGTCGCTAATACGATCATCCCGGCAAATAACAGGACCTTTAAAAATAGCAACTCGCCATAAGTGCTGAGCATCACCTCATCGAGGTTTGGCCCAACGATAAATAGGTAGTTCGCCACTCCCGTAATGCTGATGATCACTACAATCACCGCGCCGGCCGATTCAAACCCTGTCAGTACCCGAGCAAGAATTCGTGCTTCCTGATCACCTTTTAGTGATTTTAAACGCAGAAGCAGGGCAAATGCCGCTAGCGCACCCAACCAACCGCCTGCGGCCAAAAGATGGAAGATATCGCTAGTAAAATGCCAGTAGCGACGGCTACCCTCGTCCATTGCTCCGTGCCCTGTCCATGCCAAGGTTGCTAGCGCAATCGCGCCACACACGGTGACAATCCACAGACTGAGTGTCGGAAAGCGCTTGTTTAGGGAAACGCCAATAATGGCCGTCACCAACGCCCCTATTCGGACCATCCAGGTCAAACCGACGTCAGTCCCCATGAGAACCATTTGAAAAATATGGTGATGTAGCTCCATGAAACCCGACACGCCACTCATTGCTTTCGCAAGCAACAACATCGCGGCAAGGGACAGAGCTACGCCTACAGCAGAAGTACTGTAAAGAAGCGACTCAAAATTCAAAACTGTTCCCGATATTCTTTCTTTTCCCCTGAGGCTATAAAGACCAAAAATTGCCAGTCCAAATAACAGCATCAGGTCGAAATAAAGAGCAAAGCGAACAACGATATTTATTGAGTCGCTCATGAATCATTTCACTTTAAAAGAAAAGTTGCCGGTAATCGGGTGAGTGTCCGAGGAAACGGCACGCCATTCGACTTTGTAAGTACCCGTGGTCAATGGCGATGCGGGTGTAATAACCATCGTTTTCGGATCACCGCCACCTGCAACGTTAGCTTTTACGCCCATAGGTGAATTCGGCATACCAGGCATATCGGTCATGATCAGTTTTGCACCAGAGAACTGAGTCGTTAGATTCTCAGAAAAGTGCAGTTCAATTTTAGACGGAGCCGCCGCATCCGATCCTTCAGCGGGAGTAGAAGAAACCAGCTTTGGATGCGCCTGAGCAACTGCACTCAGAAGCAAACCCGCAGTCAGCGCAACAGCTACGGTGGTAGTTTTAAGGAATGACATGCAAGACTCCTGACAGCAAAAGCTGTTGGTTCTAGGTTTTTAGGGAATATCTAGTTTTTTACTTTTTGACGCTCGTTAAAACCACTGACGAATACCTAGCAAATTCCGTGTCCTAGGGCCGGCTGGACAGGGAGGAATCACAAGATTTCCAACGTCACAGTGCGAGTACACGATGCCACATGAACGCAAACTGTTCGATTACATTTCAGTCAGCTTGGGGCGGGTTTTTGGCACTGATCTGCCCGGATACGGCGCCAAATACGCGACTCTCTTTGGAACGCTCCAAGAGTTTTTTTTTCATCCAAAAACGATCCTATTGAGCTAACCACATGTTGCCTGCATACATATGAACAAGGTGTCTTAGGCCTTTCTTGCATCAGCACATGGGAGTTCAATATGAAAGGCTGTTTTTCCGTTTAACGACGTACACCATATTTTTCCGTCATGCGCTTCAATAATTGATCGAGTAATCGATAAACCTAGCCCTGCATTACTTGGACTTCCTTCTCTGCGAGCTGGGTCCACGCGATAAAATCGATCAAACAGCTTTTCAAGATGCTCGGGCGCAATGGGCTCTCCCGGGTTCTCCACAGACACTGATATTGAAGTTCCTTTCTGCCGTATATCGACAGTAATACACTTTCCTTCGGGGGTGTACCGGAGCGCATTTGAGAGCAGATTAGAGATGGCCCTGTCGAGCATAAGTACGTCACCTCGGACGCTACCCCTGCCTGTAACCTTGAGGTCGATCCCTCGCTCATCAGCCAGCAAACGGTAGTACTCGAGTAATTTCTCTACTACTGCTACCAGGTCTATCGGTTTGTTTTCATGTGTAATTAGACCGTTATCTGATTTCGCTAGAAAAAGCATTTCATCAATCATACGCCCCATACGTTTCAAGTCATCAAGATTTGAGTACAGATTGTCCTCGTAGTCCTCAATATTTCTTTTTCTAGATAAAACCACTTCAGTGTGAGTCATCAAATTGCTAACGGGTGTCCGTAATTCGTGAGCAATGTCCGCAGAGAAGTTCGATAAACGAACAAACGCATCGTCCAGTCTAGATAACATTGCGTTGAACGAGAGCACCATCTGCTGGAGCTCTTGGGGAACGGGACCTAATGGAATACGCTCTTTGAGCGATTTAGCTGACATTGAAGCTGCTACCTGAGTGACGAGGCGAATAGGTCGCAGTCCACTACGCGCTACCATCCAGCCCAGTGCAGCACTGACCAGCGCGCTTATCACCAGCCCTATCCAAAACCATCGTTCAAGTGTCTCGAAGAAGGCCATATGTTGAGTGACATCAAAGATCAACATCACTGTCAATGGTTTATCCTGCCCCGTCACAATGGCTTGCGCCGTCACGCCTCGAAATATCTGCTCCTGGTCTCGCCACTCCCAGACATTGCTGTTTGTGATTGTTCGGAAGTCTTCAGGAACCACGATTGGACCTGGGTCAGCAAACAGGAGCTTACCGTCACCATCGATGATAAGGGCTGTCAAATCACGATGAGCACCAAGCAGTGCCTCCAGCTCAGGCTTAACATCACTGAACTGATCAATGCTGTTCAACCCAGTCAAAATTCTTTGCGTCGAGTGAAGCTTTTCGTTCAGCGCCTGCTGATCCAGCATCTTGAAATGATGCCGGCTGAGGTTGTTAAAACTGAGTCCAGCGACGGTGAGCACAGCCGTTACAGCTAGCATGAACATCAGGCTCATGCGCGTAGTCAGGGACATTCGCTTCATTCCGACCCCGTCCCCGAATCCGGCGCATCCAGCATGTACCCCATGCCTCGAGAGGTGTGGATAAGCTTGACCTCAAAATCATCATCAATCTTTGCTCTGAGCCTCCTGACAGCAACCTCGATGACGTTAGTATCGCTGTCAAAGTTCATGTCCCAGACCTGGGAAGCAATAAGCGACTTGGGCAGAACCTCACCTCGACGACGGAGCAGCAATTCGAGCAACGCAAACTCTTTGGCCGTTAGATCTATACGTTTGCCTGCGCGGATAACCCTGCGCTTGAGGAGGTCCACCTCCAGATCAGCCAATTTCATATGGGTTTGGGAGGGTGCAGTGGTGCCTCTACGCAGCAGCGTTCTGACGCGAGCCAGCAGTTCAGAAAATGCGAAGGGTTTGATCAGGTAATCGTCTGCGCCCAGCTCAAGTCCTTTTACTCGATCCTCAACGCGGTCTCGCGCCGTGAGGAAAAGCACTGGTACATTTTTTCCGGATGCTCTCACTTTTTGAAGTACTTCCCAGCCATCCAGCCCAGGCATCATCACATCGAGAATCAGCAGGTCATACGCCTCGCTCAATGCGTGCTGAAGCGCGTCTTTGCCATTGGTAAAGCGATCAACATTGAACCCCGCCTCAGTGAGTCCTTGCTGCAAATAAATACCTATTTTGGGTTCGTCTTCCGCAACCAGAAGTCTCATGAGGATGGCTCTCGAATAATTGTGAGGCTGAGTCTGCAATGAAATGCCTCTGCCAACCAGCAGCTGACAGAAAAGTAATATTGGCTTCAGGTAGATGTCAGCGAGTGCTGTCTAGGGTTCGAGCATGAGTACTTCCTGGTGCTCGACCGACTCTTCAGCATGAAACCTAGAGGAGCCGGAGAACAAATCAAAAGGAGCTGCCTCATGAACCGTTTAAAAGCCCTATTCTTTGTTAGTTCGATACTCATCTCTGCGTCTGCGTTGGCTGAAGGTGGTGCAGATCGGATTCTGGAGCGCATGGAAAGTCTGCGCGACAAAGCCGAAGCGACCTTGGTACAAGCTGAAAAAGCTCCTGAAGGGCAACGCCATGTGCACATGGCCGAGCATATGAAAATACTGGGCGAGATCATGGACCAGCTTCATCTAGATCATCCAAAAGCATCAATGTCACCTCAGGAACATCTCGCCTGGATGGAAAAACACGACGCCATGGTTGATGACGTTTTGAACCAAATGCAGCGCGAGCACAAACTGATGCTTTCTGAAAACCATCAGTGACCAACCAGGTCTCATTGGTTTTTTTGAACCGGTCCTCTAAACACGGCGTCATTCGGGCGCCGCGTTTTCTTTTGAAAACTTACAGAAATGTAGTGTTCAGGTCAGTTAAGTGGCAGCTCCGCCCCTTTAGCATAGCCAGTGATTCGCTCTTAACCCACGAGGTCACCATGAAAAATAAGCTTATTACCCCAGTTATTGCGGCAATCACCCTACTCTTCGGTGCTACAGCGATGGCCAGCGCAGGTCATGGGAAAGAGGATATTGGCCAGCCTGGAGTCGCCTCTGAGGTTACTCGCACGGTTGATGTGGAGATGGGTGATATTTTCTTCAAAACTAAAAACATCGACGTAAAGCCCGGTGAAACAGTTCGCTTTGTACTTCACAACAAAGGGGCGCTGCTGCACGAGTTCAATATCGGTCAGGCCGCTGCTCATGCGGCGCACCAAAAAGAAATGGCGAGCATGTTCCAGAATGGAACGCTTACACCCATCGGTGCTGGGAAGATGACGGGCAACATGGGCCACAGCATGGGAGGGATGAAGATGGTCGGAATGGAACATAACGACCCGAACAGCGTGCTGGTCGAGCCAGGAGCAACCAAGGAGTTGATCTGGACCTTCAACAACAGCGCCGGACTTCAATTTGCCTGCAACGTGCCAGGTCATTACCAGTCGGGGATGGTCGGTCAATTTGACTTGAAGTAAGCCTGAGCTGACAGCTAAAACCGCGTCGACGCGAGAGTTGACTACGCTCTGAGGCAGAGATCAGAGCAACTCGCTCACACTGGGGTCTAGATCATGAATAACCATCAGCATCCGTTTGGAAGCACCACCCCTCCATTTTGGAGGCGCAAAACAGGCGTTGTACTGATCATGCTCATCGCGATCGGTGCCTTCTACGTGGTGCGGGAACATTTCAGCCACGTTTATCCGTATTTGCCCTATCTCATTCTGTTGATCTGTCCATTGATGCATTTTTTTGGGCATGGACATGGCGGACATGATCATGGCGATCAGGCAGCAACCAACAAGGACGAAAAATAGCTATGCCCACTACACCGAGCCATCACGATCACGGTCCCGCCCACGCTGCCTCGCCCCCTGACGGTGATCTACGTGACCCGGTGTGCGGTATGACGGTTACGCCTCCAAGTAAATTTGGCGAGTCTTATCAGGGACAGATGTATCAATTTTGCAGCCAGAAATGCCAAGAGAAATTTCGGGCAGACCCAGACCACTACAGTGGTAATCATCCCAGCACTGAACCCAGCATCTCCGCTACAGAGCCTGTGCTACAAGTAGCCACTGAATTTACCTGTCCTATGCACCCGGAAATAAGACAGCCAGGGCCCGGCAATTGCCCTAAATGTGGCATGACATTAGAACCGGTCATGCCCGCGCTAGATGACGATGACAAAACCGAGCTCCGGGATTTCGCTCGCCGCTTTTGGTGGTCGCTGCCTTTAACCGTGATAGTGACCCTTCTAGCCATGGCGGGTCATTCATTACAATTCTTCCACGGCTCGGTTCAAAACTGGATCGAGTTCGCTCTGGCGACGCCGGTCACCTTATGGGCAGGTTGGCCCTTTTTTGTAAGGGCCATAGCATCTGTTAGAAATCGCAGTCCAAACATGTGGACTCTGATTGGGCTGGGGACTGCCGCAGCCTATCTTTACAGCGTCGCGGCAACCCTATTTCCCCAAAGTTTTCCCACCACCTTCATGCAAGATGGACGCATCGGCGTCTACTTCGAAGCCGCTGCGGTCATCATCTCGCTCACCTTGCTTGGGCAGATTCTTGAGCTCAAAGCACGTTCACAAACCTCCGCCGCCATTAAGTCCCTTCTAGGCCTGTCTCCCAAGACTGCACGCAAGATCAACGCCGATGGTCAGGAGGAAGACATTCCTCTTACCCATGTTCACTTGGGAGACCATTTGCGGGTCAGACCTGGTGAAAAGGTGCCAGTTGATGGCTCCGTACTCGAGGGAGAAAGTGCGGTGGATGAATCCATGCTCACTGGTGAACCTGTGCCGGTAATGAAAAGAGCAGGGGATAGTTTGATCGGCGCCACGCTTAATACTCATGGGAGCTTGGTGATGGAGGCGCAAAAGGTCGGCGCCGACACCATGCTGTCGCAGATAGTACAAATGGTCGCTCTAGCCCAACGCTCCAAAGCGCCAATGCAACGAATGGCCGACTCGATTGCCGGCTACTTTGTGATGGGGGTTATCGCGATTGCGTTGCTGACACTCTTAGGCTGGGGGCTATTCGGCCCAGAACCCAGCTGGGTCTTCGGCCTGATCAACGCTGTCGCCGTACTTATCATCGCTTGCCCCTGTGCACTGGGTCTCGCAACGCCCATGTCGATCATGGTTTCGACGGGTAAAGCCGCCAGTATGGGTGTGCTGTTCAGGGATGCCAGTGCCATCGAAAACCTTTGCAAGATCGACACACTGATTGTCGATAAAACTGGGACCCTGACAGAGGGACGGCCGGTATTTCACAGTGTGGAGGCCACACCAGATTTCAACCCACACGATGTTCTTCAACTGGCCGCTAGCCTTGATCAAGGCAGCGAACACCCTTTGGCTCATGCCATCGTCGATCACGCCCGAACTGAAAATGTTGCGCTCACCAAGCCTGAATCGTTTGAGTCCGGGTCAGGGATTGGAGTCAGTGGCCTCGTTGATGGTAAGAAAGTACAGCTGGGCAACACTGCACTGATGGAAGCTGCCGGCGTGAGCACTAAGGTCTTACAAGACCGTGCAGAGTTGTTGCGCCTTGAAGGCATCAGCATCATCTATCTAGCAGTTGACGGGGTCTTGGCAGGATTACTGGCGGTCTCAGACCCGATAAAACCGACCTCTAAAGAAGCAGTCACCAAGCTTAAGGCTGATAACGTAAAAATCATCATGGCCACCGGAGACGGGCTCACCACCGCACGTGCTGTCGCCAGGGAGATGGGTATTGAAGAGGTTCATGGTGAAGTGAAACCTCAGGACAAGGAGCGCCTGGTGGCGGACCTCCAGCAATCCGGTCGAAAGGTTGCCATGGCCGGCGACGGTATCAACGACGCACCGGCCTTGGCGCGAGCAGACGTGGGCATTGCCATGGGTACAGGGACTGACGTCGCGATGAATAGCGCGCAGCTCACGCTGGTAAAAGGCGACCTGATGGGGATTTTACGAGCACGGGCACTTTCGGTTGCAACGGTGAAAAACATGCGGCAAAACTTGGGGTTCGCCTTCCTTTACAACTCAATGGGTATCCCCCTCGCCGCAGGCCTGCTCTACCCACTGACGGGGCACCTTCTGTCGCCAATGATCGCTGCGTTAGCCATGAGCGTCAGTTCTGCATCTGTAGTTTTCAATGCTTTGAGACTGAGGAATACCCGAATAGATTGAGCGTAACCGATGCTCGCAGCCCGTTAATACATAACCCTTGACCTTGCCATTGTGTCAACGTTGATGCTGGTGTTGCGGTGAAAAGAGACCGCTCAGCACAAGAGGAATAACCATGTTCGTCTTAAACGTATCAGGCATTGGTTGCGGTAGCTGCGTCAGCAAAATCACCAAAGCAATTCAGTCACTGGACAGCAAGGCTACGGTTTCCGTGGATCGCGCGGCAGGTAAGGTAACCGTTGAAAGCAGCGAACCCCCAGAGCAGGTCCGTAAAACTGTGGAAGCACTCGGTTTCCCTTCCCAAATCAGCGCCTGAGGCGCTGATTCCCTCGCTGGGTGAGGTTTATTAGTCACCTCGTAGAGCTTTAAGTAGCCCCTTAAATGCTCCATTCAATCGAGTAAAAGCAGTTTCGAAATGAATCGAATTTTCCGTATATTTTGCCACCTCGACCTGTTGATCCACAGTATTTTGATCAATGGAAGGTTGGTTCGGCGTGCTGTAAAGCAAAGCGCCGCTGTGAATATCACTTGCTAATTCGTTTACGGCAATATGTTTTGGGTTTGTTGTTTTCAAAGAGAACGGAGTAGCAAAACCTCCTTTTGTCTGGCTAGCCAGGACAGCGGAAAAGTCCAAATCTCTGGCCTTAAAGTTAGGAGTGTCGACATTAGCGATATTATTGCTAAGCACCTCAGCTCGTTGGCTGCGAAAAAGTAATGCTCTTTCTGCGGAGCCAAGCGCTTTTTCAAAATTAATACTCACCGGTGGCCACCTTTAGTTACGCTAAGTTACGCTGCCATTTAGCATTCCCACCTATATCGAACACTCAAGTGCTTAACGTAGTGCATCCGAGTCGAGATACAATTCAAGTGCGAACGAAAAAACGTCAAACCTCCGCGAAAGTGACCGGAAGATTACACAACCGCACAGGTAAGTTTTAAAGAGTAAATGGCGGTTATGTGACGCTGGATGGCTTAGACCTTACGGACTATTCACTCTGTATCTCAAGAGAAATATCGCAACCTGACACAACTGTAATATTGGCCTAAGCTTCCTGTCAGGGGATGAGTCTTATAGTCCTATTGAGCCTCAAGCTCACCCCTTAGAGTCAACGATTGATGTGGATTCAGGGGGCATCAATACTCATCCGAGGAACCCCAAATGAATCCTATCATAACCTTGTTCGTCATCGCTGCTCTGATCGTTTCTTCTTTGGCTATGGCTGAAGGCGGTGGTGACCGGACTTTCGCACGCATGGAAGTGGCCAGGAATAATTCGATGGAATCGTACCGAGTGGCTCAAACGCAAAATGCCCAACCTCCTGTCGCTGAAAGCAAAGCCAAGGCGATGGACCACAAGAATTGCTAAATAGCTGGGCCCTCCAAGCTGACAGAAATGTAATCACTGCGGTGGTTTAAATGTGGCAATTTCTGAACTCGCTTGCCGTAAGAGTTTGTCTTTTGTGACGGTGGGCAAAGCTGATCCGGGCAACTCATGATCGGTTGTTTCGCACGGCTTCCCTTTTGACTGATTGGAAATAAACGGCATGCATTCCAAAACCTCTAGACGGACATTCGTAAAAGGCTTGGCCGCTGGTGGCATTCTCGGCGGCTTTGGCCTTTGGCGCACTCCTGTATGGGCGGTGACAAGTCCTGGTCTGCCGAGCGTACTCACCGGCAATGAATTTGATCTGTTTATTGGTGAAACCCCGGTAAACATCACCGGCTCGCCGCGAACAGCCATGACTATCAATGGATCATTGCCAGGACCTTTGCTGCGTTGGCGCGAAGGAGAGACGGTCACTCTGCGTGTAAAAAACCGCCTGGACCAAGACACCTCAATCCATTGGCACGGGATCATCCTGCCGGCCAATATGGACGGTGTACCTGGCTTGAGTTTCCATGGCATTGCACCCGACGGCATGTACGAGTACAAGTTCAAGGTTCATCAGAATGGTACGTACTGGTACCACAGCCACTCGGGCTTACAGGAGCAGGCAGGGGTTTACGGACCAATCGTTATCGACTCGAAAGAGCCTGAACCTTTTCAATACAACCGCGACTATGTGGTGATGTTGACTGACTGGACCGATGAAGATCCTAGTCGTGTCATGGCCAAGCTTAAGAAACAGTCGGGCTACTACAACCACCATAAACGCACTGTTGGTGATTTCATCGACGATGTCAGTAAGCAAGGTTGGTCAGCAACAGTAGCTGACAGGAAGATGTGGGCTGAAATGAACATGAGCCCAACCGACCTTGGAGACGTCAGCGCAGATACTTACACCTATCTCATGAATGGCCAGGCGCCCAACGGTAACTGGACCGGTATTTTCAAGCCGGGTGAGAAGCTACGCCTACGCTTTATCAACGGCTCGGCGATGAGCTATTTCGACGTCCGCATTCCTGGTTTGAAAATGACCGTTGTGGCCGCCGACGGCCAACACGTGAACCCAGTGAGCGTTGACGAATTCCGCATCGCCGTAGCTGAAACGTATGACGTGATCGTAGAGCCTGCCAGTGAAGAGGCTTACACCATCTTCGCCCAGTCTATGGATCGGACGGGTTATGCACGCGGAACCCTCGCACTTCGTGAAGGGCTAGTTGCTCAGGTACCTGCTATAGATCCACGTCCAATCGTCACTATGGATGACATGGGGATGGGCGGTATGGCTGGTATGGACCATGGCAGCATGGCCGGTATGGGCGGCGCCGAGAAGAAGTCAGGTGAAATGTCGGGCATGGCTGGCATGGACCACAGCAAGATGACCGGTATGGACCAAAGCGACATGACCGGGATGACCGGCATGGACAGCGGTGACATGACTAACATGGCGGGTATGGATCACAGCAAGATGGCGGGCATGGACAAAGGCGACATGTCCAGCATGGCCGGGATGGACCACAGCAAGATGGCTGGAATGGGTAGTGGTGATATGTCAGGGATGGCTGGCATGGGCGGTATGGGTGGAGAAATGCAGACACACCCTGCCTCCGAAACCAACAACCCCCTGGTTGACATGCAAGCCATGAATCCAACGCCAAAACTAAACGATCCTGGAATAGGCTTGCGGAATAATGGTCGTCGAGTGCTCACTTACTCCGACTTGAAAAGCACTTTCCAAGACCCTGACGGCCGCGAGCCAAATCGTACCATCGAGCTTCATTTGACCGGTCACATGGAGAAGTTTTCGTGGTCGTTTAACGGCATAAAATTCTCTGACGCCGAGCCGCTTCGCCTGAAGTACGGTGAGCGTCTGCGCATCACCTTGGTGAACGACACCATGATGACCCACCCCATCCACCTTCACGGCATGTGGAGTGACCTCGAGGATGAGAACGGCAAGTTCATGGTGCGCAAGCACACGATCGATATGCCGCCAGGTACCAAACGCAGCTATCGAGTTACCGCTGATGCCTTAGGCCGTTGGGCCTATCACTGCCACCTGCTTTTCCATATGGAAATGGGCATGTTCCGTGAAGTACGGGTTGATGAGTAAAGGAGACGATCTGTGAGCACATACCTTAATCGTAATTCCCTGGTGGGTTGCCTCTTTGCCGTTGGCCTGCTGGGTGGACTCCAGCCCATGGTGCTGGCACAAGAAAATGGCAGCGATCATTCAACCAATGTTCCTGCTACAGCAACGGACAAGCCAGCAATGACGGCGAACGATTCGAAGCTAGATCACGGGGCAATGGACAATAGCAAGATGAGCCATGAGTCGATGGATCATGACCAAAAAACCAAAAAGGCAGATTGAGATCATGACCAGTAAATTTTTACGCCCAACGTTGATGGCACTTGCAGTCTCTACCAGTCCTGCATTTTTCTTCATGGCCCAAGCTGCTGAGGAGATGGATCCGTCGATGGCGATGCCATCAAGTGCGAACGCGAAGCCTTCAACTGCGCAGAAATCCAAACCAGCCAAAGCAAAAGATGGCGCAATGGATCTCTCCAAGATGGACCACGGCTCAATGGGAACTATGGACCATAACAAGATGGGGGCCATGGATCACAGCAAGATGAGCATGGACGACGGGCAAATGGACGGTATGGAAAGCATGGCTGGAGGGGCTACGACCACAAGCCGAACCCCTGTCCCCGTACTTACCGACGCTGACCGTGCAGCCGCCTTTCCAGATGTGGCAGGTCATGGTGTACACGACAAAAAAATCAACTCGTTCATCCTTCTGGATAAGTTTGAGTACCAAGACGCTGACAACGGGAGTGCGTTGGCCTGGGATGCCAAAGGGTGGATCGGCGGTGACGTTGATCGCCTGTGGCTGCGTTCGGAAGGTGAACGTACCAATGGCGTGACGGAAAACGCCGAACTCCAAGCACTCTGGGGGCACGCCATCGGTCCATGGTGGGATGTCGTCACGGGCGTTCGGCAAGACTTCAAACCCGGGTCGCCTCAAACATGGGGAGCGCTCGGTATTCAGGGCATGGCCCTCTATAACTTTGAAGCTGAAGCGACTGCCTATATCGGTGAAAACGGTCAAACCGCTGCTCGATTTGAAGGCGATTACGACATCCTGCTGACAAATCGCCTGATCTTACAGCCGACAGTCGAAGTAAACATGTATGGAAAAAATGATCCCCAGCGCGGCATAGGATCTGGATTGGCCAACACCGAAGTAGGGTTCCGGTTGCGTTACGAGATTGTTCGCCAATTTGCCCCTTATGTCGGGGTTACCTGGAATCGCTCCTACGGCAAGACCGCCGACCTGGCCAGCGATGAAGGGGAAAAGACCAACGAGGCTCGATTTGTAGCCGGTATTCGGATGTGGTTCTGAGTGGTTTGAGCAAAAGCCCTACGATTTTTGAATAACAGGGGGGCGGCTCCCCGACTCAAATATAATACCTTCAACCAAACCTTTGCAGCGGCATTCATCTCGCCGCCGCCAAGGGAAAAGGAAATATCCATGACAGGTAGCTTCCGACTCTCAAGTCGATTTCTGCGTATCGCAACGTTCGCCGCACTGTTCATCGGTTCAACCGCTCAAGCAGCACAGGCGTTGGCCATCGATGTTCACCGAGATGCTAACTGCGGATGCTGTAAGAAGTGGATTCAGCATCTTGAGGCCAATGGCTTCACCGTCATAGATCATGTAGAGACCAACATGAGTGCTGTCAAACAAGATCTGGGGGTCGCTCCACGACTCTCGTCTTGCCACACTGCGATGATCAACGGAAAGTTTGTTGAAGGTCACGTGCCTGCCGAGCAAATAATTGCGATGAGCAAACGTGACGACCTTCTCGGAATCGCCGCCCCTGGTATGCCAGCAGGTTCTCCAGGAATGGAAGTCGACGGAGTGCATGAGGCTTACCAGATCATCGGCCGGAACAAAGCTGGCACAGATCAGGTCATTGCTGAATACCCCGAAAACTAACCCCCCCGATCCATCCCGTTACAGCATGGTCACCGTTCATGGCCATGCAGTGGGACTTGCTCTGTCGACATTATTCTCAAACAATTCGCCAAGGACGATCAGCAACAGTTGTACAGGCGCACTTAAACCACATCGGATAACCCCGCACCGCTGTCCTCAATAACAATTTTAGATGAGTTCAAGTAATTGGTGATGACGCCGTGACACGCACTGCGCAGCAGATTGCTGACCGCGATAGTGATCGGTTTGGAAATGGCGTTGCCCCTCAGCTTGCCCTCCCAAACTAGGACATCTGTCTCGGCTGAAAAAGTTGAAAATGTAAATGACGGTGGTTTAAGAGTTCTTTTTTTGCAGGCTTTTCAGGCGCAGGGTCGCCCGTTGTACAGAGGCCATTTTTTCTGGACGCTTCATTCGTTTCCATTTTTTGATGTCTTCCTTGGTGCGACCGCAGCTGACGCACAGTTCGCTGTTCAGCTGGCAAACAGAGATACAGGGATTTTCGATGTCCTTGGCCATTGTTCAATTCCTCGTCGAACTCTACGTGCTACGGGTTCATTGCGAAGCAAGCACGGCGAGCTGATCGGGTGAATCAGCGACCAACTTCGTGCGGTACTCAACTGTCAAATGAGTGATCTCATGAACCGTTGCAAGCCGTTCTCGTATGTTTTCCGCATTCACTGCTGGGCTGCCCAGAACACTCACAATCGCAGCGCGGGCTTGCGGCCCCACCTGCCAGACATGAAGATCAATGATCGAAGCATCTCCCGGTTGCTCAACCAGTTCACGAATCTCTTCAGCGACATGATCATCTGTCTGATCGAGCAATACACCCGCAGTCACCCGCATCAACGACCAAGCCCAGCGCGCAATGACAACTGCACCCACAATCCCCATTGCAGGATCGAGCCATACCCAGCCAAGGTATCGACCAGCAAGCAGTGCTGCGATGGCCAGAACCGAAGTCAGTGCATCTGCAATGACGTGAACGTAAGCAGAGCGCAAATTATTGTCGTGACCATGCGCATGGTGAGATTCATCGTGGCCGTGGTCATGCCCATGGTGATGATCATGACCACCAGACAGCAAAAGCGCGCTCACCACATTCACTGCTAATCCTACAATTGCGATAAAAGTCGCTGTTCCGAATTGCACTTGAGTCGGTTGAAAGAGACGAAATAGCGACTCTCCGGCAATTCCCAAGGAGACCAGTCCCAAAATCAGAGCAGAGGCGAAGCCACCCAGGTCTCCCACCTTGCCAGTTCCAAAACTGTAGCGCGCACTTGAGGCATGTCTTTTTGCGTAACCGTAAGCAGCTGCGGCTATGCCAAGTGCTCCGGCGTGCGTTGCCATGTGAAAACCATCTGCCAGCAATGCCATTGAGCCAGTGAGATAACCGGCAGTGATTTCAGCAACCATCATTACGACGGTCAGAGCCACTACCCACAAGGTTCGCTTTGCGTTTTCTTCATGTGATTTCCCAAGGAACATATGGTCGTGGGAAAAGTCGATGTACGCATTACTCATTTGGGTAAATCCTATTTGGAATAGCGGCGAATGGCTTCGAGAAGCTCATCGACGCCTTTCGCTCTTTCTTCGTTGCTGAGTGTGGGATTCGCGACGTGTTCACGAGCGTGATCTTCGATGATTTCATCCATCAGCCCATTAATAGCGCCACGGGTCGAAGCGACCAAAAGCAAGGTTTTGGAGCAGTCATCATCAGAGTCGAGTGCTCGCTCAATCGCCTGGATCTGCCCAGCGATGCGCTTCACGCGTTTAAGAAGATTGTCTTTGCTTGATCTCAAATGACCCATACCATACCCCCCCTGCCTATATTGAGTGCATCATCACATGCTCCAACGAACCATACAAGCGTGCCGTGGAAGCCTTCCGACCGGCAGCGTTGCTGCAATAAAATCTGCAATCGAAACAATATCGTTTTGCTGGGCAAAACCAATAAAGTCGAGGAGCAGATACGCCCCTCAGTCACGCTTAGATGGCGGGTCTCTGTAGGATTATCTGAATGCCCTAGCCTTGGATCGCGCAGAACCCCGTACAACTCAGGGATAGGCTATGAGGCCTCTCAAGCAAGACGTCATCTTCCGCAAAAGCGACTCAGTACAGTAGTTGGCCCCATAGTGCGAACACTGTAACGACGGCTAAGACAAATAAACTGTAACGACAGTCCACAAAAAAAGGCGCCACTAGGGCGCCTAAGCCGTCTCCAAAACCAAAGGAGAAACAAAGAGACGGGGTGTATCTGGTAATCGGACACCTGATGCCGAGGGCTAGCGCCCGTTAAAGGAGTTGCAGTGGATATTCGACAATCAGTCGGACCTCGTCCAAATCAGATTCGAAATCGGTGGCTCGTGTCGTTGCCTGGCGAACACGCAAAGACATATCCTTCAGAGAACCTGACTGGATGACGTACTTAGCCTCAATGTCTCGCTCCCAACGCTTTTGGTCCTGTAATGGGGCACCATCCGCTCCGCGACGCATGTACACGCTGTTCGCGTTGGAATAGTCCGCGTCCCAACCCTTCGCGTAACGAGTCATGAAGCTAAGACCGGGGATGCCGAAAGCCTGCATATCTAGATCATAGCGTAGCTGCAAAGATTGCTCTTTCGGGGAGTTGAAGTCGCTGTACTGAATAGAGTTATCCAAGAAAATCGAATCTGATTGACGTAGGTAGTCAAAGTCGTCGTTGCCATTGTTACGCTGATACCCGACGGTCACCGTATGAGCTCCGAATTTGACCCCGGTCTTGCCGCTCCAGATGTTGTTATCGAAGCTCCCCAGAAGTTTTTTTCCCTCATCAACGGCTCGGTAATAATTAAAGCCACCGATCAGCGATACGCTGTCTGAGAGTGGATAGCTCAATGTGGTGCCCGCGTAATACTGGTTCCAAACATCCTTGAATTGGCTGGTGTAAAGACTTACACCTACGTGCTCATTGACGGTGTAATCGCCCCCTAGATAAGCAATCCACGGAGCATCAACCGCCCCGGCGTAGAAAGTCGAAAAGCCATCACGCATGCCACTGGAGTTGGGTTGGCTCATCGCATGCAGCCGACCACCCTGAAGGGTCAGGTCTTTGATGCTGGTGTTGGTAAACGTTGCACCACGGAAACTTTCCGGGAGGAGTCGGGAATCCCCATACGCCACGACAGGAGTCGACGGAAAGACATCCCCTACCTTGACGACTGTATCCAGGAAACGGACCTTTGCGGCGCCGCCTACTTTTGAATAGGAGTCTTCAGGTTGGCCTTTACTGTTGTGCGGCAAGACATCGACTGAACTTCGAGCTCCCGAGCGACCATCGCCTGAGTCAAGCTTGAGGCCTTCCATTGCAAACGCATCGATGCCGAACCCGACGGCGCCTTGTGTAAAACCAGACTCAAAACGACCGATAATGCCATGAGCCCACTCTGCTGAGTAGCCATTGCCCGTAGGACTTGACTGGCCTTTTCGATAATCTCGATTGAAATAAAGATTTCGATTGAGAATACTAAAGGTGCTCCCCTCAATGAACCCTTCAGGCTTTTGTTCAACGCCCACTGCAACTTGCCCCATGCTCATGCCAAGGGCAATGAGAGAAAGACTGTAAAAGCTTTTATTGTTCATTTAACACTCCAGGCTTTAGCTTGGCAGAGTTTCTTTGTGAAATATTTTTATCATTATAAAAGCCACCGGCACGTGAGGGTTTCCTCTACGCGCCGGCAGACATAATTTCATACAATAGCTAACTCCAGCGTGACCTGAAAATTACTTCTATGTCAGCGAACAGTAAGCATGCCTAAAAATATATCGAGTAGTCTGGTGCAGACATCGCTTATCTCTACTAGCTTCCGTGCGGGCAGTTTGTGCCCATGACCATGTACTCCAAGGTGTTGATCTTGCCCGCCGAATCTTCATAAGTCATGCGCGAAGGGGCTACGCCGCAGGTTTTATTGGCCTGAGTGGTACTGATTACCTTCTGGACATCAAGGTTCATTCCATATTCATAATGAACAACTTCAGGTATCGCCTTTCCGTTTTCTAAGGCGTACTGCTCCATTGCCTGTTGGTTCTCTTGCATCATCCGACCATACACACGGTCACCGCCTCCTTCAGCCAAGGCTAATGAAGATAAGGTCAAAATCGAAGCGGCGCAAAACGCTTTCATTGCTGTCATTGCTTTCATGATTTTCTCCTAAAGCTCAATTTTCTGAGTTAAAGAGTAACAAGTGAAAGCTTTCAGAAAGCTGCCGCGAAGGTTACTAATGTGAAAGGTGGACCCTACTCCGCGTTTACGCTTTCAAGCCAGATGGCATTTTTGTTATCACCAAAGGTTGGCAGAAGCTAACGGAACACAGATGCCCTCAAAAGCTTATTGAAACCGGTGGTCCCTCCCAATTCCTTGATACGCCGGTAGATCTGAGCAAGGCCTCTGCGTCGACCCCGGTTCTGGCCAGGCTTTCCAGATCCCACTCGAAGAAACTGGAAAAAACCAGGAAAACCTTGCTTGATACCGCTGAGGTCAATCTTACCGTCGAGTAATTCACGGGGAGCTTCATCCTGATGAGTTCAGAGACAGTCCACACCAAAGTTCTTAGACGGAAATGCCATACTGACTCCTGATGAATCTTGATCTGTTGATAAGTAAGGGGGAACCTCTGCTTGCGTAGATCCAGCTCATGAGGTAACGAACCTGGGAGTAGCGATTGCAAATTCCGAATGTTCACTCTCTTCGGATCTTTCGTAACTTTATACAGCTCATCTACGCCCGCTTCGATAAGGGCTGCATAGGCGCCGTCTCTTGAGTCGACGGACTTTTCGACCGTAACTGTAGGTTTTTTAGGTGCATGGAGTTTTGCCATTAACCATGCGTTATCATTTTCTAGAATCCATTGCGTAGGTTTGTACGCCTTCTTCCAGAGGTACTCGACATCGGCGTCGGTACGCAGCGCTAAAAGCAACTCAATTTTTTGGCGATATCTAGTTTTTTGGTTAGGAAGCGATTGTTCGCCTTTGGGAACTCGCGTAGAAACAGAGGCACTCAGCAGGATAGACTCATTCTTCAGAGCCTCTTCAAAGTTATCTGCACTGGAAAACAAATGAAGAGCAATGATCAAATGCCGCGCGAGCGGCATATTTAGCTGACCTTTATCTGATTTGAGCCGGATCCATTGCTCATGCTTTCCGTTGTTGTAGGCTGGATCAATCTGCGCCAAAAGTTCATCGCCGTAAGCGCTTTGGATGCTGTCGAATAGTTTCGCAATGCCCGCATTTTTTCCGAAAATGAATCCGCGCTTCTTGCATTGGCGGACGTAGCACGAACTCAATACCGTGCTGCCTATCGGAGGAATATTGCGTTGCAAGATATCGTGTGCGAACAGAGCGACTTTCTGTTCCATCTTTGAACCCTTGTGTATTGCTGCGCTGTTTAACGGGCTCCAGCCGCATGCGCATGGCTCAGTCAGATTGGGAAGCAGTTTCAATTTACGGTAGAACGGGCGAGAGCACTCGGGGCAGGCATGGATCAATGCGTCGCCATGACGCCAACAGACGGCAACACCGGGTATCTGGTGAGATCGATGCCAGTAGGCAGAACCCCGCTCAATCAAATCTTCCTGAACGCAGGTAGGACAAAGCTTAGCCTTGCCATGGGTGGACTCTTCTCTGCGGGGCACCCGTACCACCCCGTCATAACCCAGCGGTCCTTCGTTGTTCTCCGGCCCCTGCTTAACCCCAAGAAACGGCCGGTAAGCAGGAAAAGTAGTATTGCTACTGATCAGCTCTGCGAGATTGCTCTCCGATTGCCCCGGCAGCCTGTGCGCGAGCCTCTCGATCTGCTTGGGTACGATGCCACCAATGCAAAAGGGTTTCGATGCGAACAAATCGCGGTAGGTTTCTGCCGCGGTTCTATTGCCTGACAGATAGTGATAGCGGGTGACACGAGAGTGCAGCATTTCATCCGGCATCGACACGGGAAAAAATAATAGATCAGACATCATTTACCAATTAAAGGTAGGGGTCGAAGAGAACGTGCATCCGGGGGCAGTATATATGCAACCCGTAAAATTCTGTATCCGGTCTGGATTTGGAAATGACACAGCCGCTCAACTTTGAATCGTAGTAAATTCATCTAAACCCCGCCGCGCCCGTACTGCTTGAAATACAGAACACGTATCGATAACCCGTGTAGGTCAGCCAATGGCGATTGCAAAACTATTTCGGGTGATCGCGGGTTAATACGTTTTAGATGATGATTGTGATCATCCAGCGTATGCCGGCGCTATTCTGGTGGGTGTAAATTTTCATTAACAGAAAAACAATGTGTTCACGGTGAATTGATTTAGAACTTTTTTTAGATGGAGGGAATGCCCGGCTGGATTACAGCGGGGGCCGAATGCTCGCGACCCTGTAGAGCGAAGAACGTGATATAGGCTTGCCCTCCGAGAACAATTGGCGTCTAGCCCATCGCAGACGCCTATCGTGAAAGCCTTCGATTGGTTCACATACTTTTTCGAGCATTGCTGCACAGAGAGGAAGCTTGCAGAGCTGCTTTTCGAAGCGAGAAAGAACATGAAGCTCCCGACCAATCCTGGTACGCGAAATGCGGACAGGCTTACCCGCGAGAGCATAAAGCGTGTCGGCACACTGACGGACTTCGCCGGCCAGTCTCGCATCGAGGGCAGCGAACATTTCGGTGCTATTTAGACGAGGCGTACGATGTGGGCTTGGGTTTGCAGTTGACTCCGAAAGCCACTGTCTATCGTGACGATACAGCCATGCATACCCCCTGCATGCATGTGCTTTGTAACATCGATAATCAGCCTCGAAAGCCGCGCGTCTTGCGCATAGCTCAATGTGAAATCGTGCCTCCCTCCAAGCATCTTGCCCACCGGGTACATTTCGGATGTGACGATAGACATACGCTGATGAAACGCCTAGAACGGCAGCGATCTTTTTGGCATCAGCTCCTTCAAGAGCATGTTTCCACACAGCGGCTGACGAACAGTCCAGGCCTTTACTAGGCATCACCGGAGAAAGGCGCGCGAGAAGCCGAATGTGAGCTTTCGGATCACATGCCACCGCCTGTTTCACTGGGCATTGACCATGCAGCAAGCTCACCATTTCAATGCCCAGAGCACCGGCCAATAAAATGTATTTGAGCGGATGGTGGGAGGTTATAGGCGTACGAAGCAGCTTCGTGACCCATGAGGCGGGTGTACCTGCACGAACATCTCCGAGTATAGAAAATTCCCATTCACGCGGGAGTGCGGCAAAAAAATCGGCCATGTGCTGCGCCAGCATGTGCAGGTGCAAGCGATGGTTATCAGAGGCAAGGTTGAGCTGCGTCGCCCTTTGTAAAAGCGTGTAGCGCACCGCCTCCGCCGACAAAGCATTGACTTCAGACTCTATGACCTGAAGCGAACGCAACGCTATTTCGTGAAGCGGCGGCATACACCGCAACGGGGTGTCGAGAAGTACCGTGTGTGCTTGCACATTCTCATCACTCGGCAGATTAAGTTGTCGAGAGCTGCGGCTGGACCAGCGAGGATCAAGAATCCTGAGTGACGTGCCGTGATGCGGACATACCAGCACGCCTGGAAGCATGTGTACCCTGTGCCAGTAAGCAACTCCCCGTTGAGCCTGATCTTGGGCGATACATTCTGGGCATAACCGCACTCGGGAGGCGAATCCAATACGGCTCGCGTTGACGCCCAGCTTTAACATCAAACCTTTCCCATCAGCGGTCATCAGCGTCCGAGCGTGTTCAACCTGGCTCATCCTCAAAAACGGCGCATAGTAGGGTAATAATGTGTGGCGCATGAGGACCTCGGCTACCGATAGCTCGGTACCGCTGGGTAGTGCATCGACAAAATCCCCTAAATGACTCGGGAATGCCACATTTTGCGAAAATGCTGCCGCCGATTTCAGTCCGGCAAATGCTGCTTGGCAATTACGAACACCACAAAGACGGGCATAGCGAGAAATCACGCTGTGCAGCGTCTCGTCGGGAAACGCGGCAGGGAAGAAATGGAGTTTAAGGTGCACTTCACCACCCTCCGACTCACGCTTTGTGATACATCGGTGAGAACTCAAAAAGGTCCTCGTTGAGCCAGCCCGAAGCGCGCAGAGCTTCGAGAGGAGCGTCATGTTCGCTAAGCGCTTTAGCCTCTGAGTTTTCCACAGCAGTAGCAATCGGCGATGGGTGGTCTTTCGCAAGAATGCTTGGAGATGGGTCTGCCGGCTTCTCACGGGATACAACGCTTCGAAGCAAGGCAAGGCGATCCTCTCGTGCCAAACCATCGAAGACCATCATTTCGCTCAGCTGATCCTCGATCGGCAGCAAATCGTCGAACTGTCGCATCCGCTTCGGATCTCGGCTACGCAGAGCTGAAAGGGCTGGCTTTAGAATCTGCATTTTTGAGTTGCTTACCTTCACCAGGATCTCAGCAGTCAAACACTCCGAGCCACTCTGGACCGCATAACGCTGACTCAATACCAGCAGCTTGACCAAGAAATCTGTGACGCCTTGAGTGTGCTCATACAGCGTGTCAAAAATCTCGTCGGTCAGCTCAGCAATCTGCTTGCACCACTGATAGCTCCAGAGATTTTCGACCAACAACCGCCACTCCTCATCATCCTTTTCGAATCGTTTGAATTCGAGCGTGCCGGCACCACAGACTCGGCGGGCAGTCCGCATGGCTTCTGAGAACAGGCTAATCGTCGAATTCGTGCCACTGAAAACGACCGGGATCCCAATGTTATTTACCAAATGCAGAAAAAAATTCAGCATGCTCTCCTTACCACCGGTTTTCGCCAGGTGGAGGTTTTGCAGCTCGTCGATCAATAAGGCGCCGATGAAAAACGTGCTGGCCACCTGCTCCATTTGTTGCAGCGCATCATTGATGTTTCGATGCCTGTAGCGCTTGTGGTAGTCCTTGTCTCCTAGAGCGTCACCCACCGCATAAAAAAACTGCTGACAAAATCCAGCCAGCGATCCATCCCGAGGGCAGTCAAGCTTCAGCCATGTGATTTGGGTATGAACAAACTGCTTTCCTTCATAGCGCTCATGACGGATTGTCTGTGGATAAAGGCTCAAAATGGCGTGGAGTGCCGTTGACTTGCCAATGCCGCTCAGGCCAACGACGGTAAACGTTTCTGCAGTGGACTTGAACGCATCGTGGTAACGCTGAGCCCCAGATAAAGAATGCAAATGCCGGACGGTAGCGGGCGACATCGGGTTACGCCCAACATACCCTCGACGAATGAGCAGTGAGAACAGGGCCTCCAGTTCCAAATGTAGCAAAAACGGCTGTACCACGGTTCTTAGCCGGTCGATACAGTGAATTCGAGTGGCTCCTTCGAGCGTCAGCTCTTTCGGATCCACCGGCTGAGGAAAATTCGAGATCAGCTCAACAGCCGCCGCCTCCGACAATATCGGAGGCAAAGCTTCGATAAGCGGGTTACCCGCATACTCACTAATGTCCTGTCTGACGTAATTGGCAAACGTCTGTGCACCTTTCATTTTGCCTGTCCTGGCCGAATTCTTTTGAGTAAATCGATAACCTGCGCAGTGCGCTCGCCGGCATATGAATCATGCGCTTTCGGTGTCAATTCAGATTGAAGTGAAGCTGGCTCCGCCCTAACGCCTTCAGGAACAACCGCATTTTCACGCTCACGGAGACGTTCTTCTGCGCGGTTCTCGCGGATGTTTCCAGTGGCCTCTGCCTTGGTGGGCGGAGCAGGTTCCAGTTTTCGTTCTGCGAGTGCATGACTGATGATCTGGTGGACCTGATCGCTAAGCTGCACACGGCTTTCCAGCTCGGCTCGCCGGCGAGTAGGCGGTTTTTGGCGATAGGCTTCGAGCAGATCAAAAATCTCGTCCGAGCGGTAATTCGCGTAACCGGCATCCGATCGTCGAAGATCACAACGGATAAACTGCTTGGCCTCTCCCTGAATCCAAATGTGTGCCGCCGAGTTCGGATCGAACCAACACTCTATTGACCAAACGCCCCCTTTGCGAGCCTTGGCAAACCAATCTTTCTCTATGGCCATATCACACACGTAGTGCATGCCGCGAAACATAACCCCACCCTTTTGAACGGTCGCGCGCTCGCGAGGCAAGAGATGGAGGTAAACCAGCTCGTCAGGACGTTTGTTGGATTCGATCAGGTCGTTGTCGCAGGCCCAATTCCATATCCCGTTGGGTGTAGGTTCAACGCCGTCATTCATCATCGCCTGCGTCAGTCGTTCAGGCTGTCGATGGTGCCCGTTATAGTGGAGTACGCACTTGATGAGGATTTGGGTGAACTCTTTGAGATTCAGCCTGGCATCGAGCCGGTAATCTCGCTCGCCTCGCTCTTTGTCTCGCGCTGCTACCCCGCCAGGTAGCCATCTGATACCCGTCAAATCATTCAAAATGCCAAACCGACTTTCCACCATAGGCTTCCAATCCGGCCGATAAGGCGGAGCAGTGCCCATCTCAATTCCCAATCCTGACGATAGCCCCTCTGCTGCGAGTGACAGCATCTCTCCTCGGTCGGCGTAAATCTGGTGGGGCAGGTGGTGACAATTCCAATCATCTGCATTGATTTCGACGCCGTTCTGAGCGCAGAACTCGACTTTGGAGGTAAACGCGTTGAACAGCGCTTGCCTGGCCCCATTCCAACTAGGGCCCTCCAATCCTACATAGAGACCAGCAATCATTCCGGAGAAGCTATCCACAACGATATAAACTACGGGCCGGCCAATGAGCATCCGCCTGGAGTAGCTGTTGACCAAATAAATATCGGCAATAGTCGCGTCGATCTCGAACTGATGACAGGGTCCACGCAGCCAATCGCGAACGGTACCTGAAAGCGGACGGCAGTCCTTTAACCATCTCCTCAATCCTTTACGGCCACGCTCGGTTGCAATCTCGTCGAAAAAAATCTGTCCCCAATATTGGAACTGCCTCAAGCTGGGGAGTTCTGAACCAGGCAACAAACGAAGCTCTTCTTCACTGTTTTTACAGATGTCTCGGACTGAGTAAAATCGTCTCAACATTTCGTCATATGCGCTCGAAATGGAAGATTTCTTATCTCTTACATAAAGAGCATATCCAACACGGATGCATCGTTTATCAACCGCACTGAGCATCTTGGAAGGCGAAGTAAGAACGCCTTGAAATTTAGGCTTTCGCCCTGGTGGCCTGCTCGGATCATATTTTCTATCGGCAACACCTACCGCCGTATAATTATTAAGCAATGAGTTGCGAACTTGACCATAAAACCAATATCGGTAAAGAAGCCGATAGATCGTTTTCCGCTGGATTCCGAGCTCTGACGCCCGTCTGCTAACAAGCCGGCCTAACTCACCTCGTACAAATATTTGTCCCGGGTATTCAGGATCTAATAGAGGGGCGATGACGGCCCACTTTTCGTCCCGGCCTTGCTTGGCTCTCTCATCCAACTGTTCCTCAAGCACAAGCATAAACTCGGGCGTGGTGATGGCTGCTGGTTTGGTGTGACCAGACGCTATCGAGCGACGCAGCTCCTCCAGACCAACCGCGTACGGCTGCCGGGGTGGGTCAGCTAGATCCATCAAAACTGCTAAGTCATGCGTTTCATCCTGGTAAAGGAGCCTGGCTATCGTAGCAATGACCGACAGATCGGTTACAGGCTCGAAAACGTCATTAACGAGAACAGTCATGACATTTTCTCCTTCAACGATACTTGGACAGGGCTCGGTGAAACTTCGAAGCCAGGAACTAGACCAGTAAGGTGGAGAGGAGTGTTAACCAAATCGATTTTCAGTATCTTGTTCCAAACCAGATGAAAGAAAATTGCTTGAGCGTCTATATAGGAAATGGACAGAAGTGATGCTATTTTTCTTAGACAGGTGGCCAAGGTCCACGAATATTCCCGGCTGTTTACAAGGCACTCGATAAAATTCGAATGCAACGGCGCTTTCATTAAATCACGAGAGAGCTTCGAGTACCTCCTGATTAGTCCAAGATTTTTAATCAAATCTCGTGTAAAAAACTCGTCTGTTACGATTTTCCAATCAACACCTTGGCTTTCCCAAAAACGCTTTTCAATTTCAAGTTTTTCAAGCGTTCTTTTACTTCCGTTGCCAATTAAATCTGAACGATACTTCACCGTCCTAGCTACCGATTTGAAGTTTCCGCTCGGGTCCTTAACAGTTAACAGGAAGTCTGTTGTCATCACATAAGGCAGTGTTGTTCTAGGGTATCTTGGATAGCGTACATCGATCGCCGACGCTATCGCTTGCGCACGCTCTGTGGGTAGTAAAGGGTATTGCTCCCGGATATCCACGACGTCTTCAGAAAATTCACACACAAGGAAGTAGGAACGCTCGAGATCTGACAGGAGGTGATGAATCCTCTCGATCTTCACACCTTGAATCTTGTGCGAACGACCTATCGACGGGACATCTTGTACCCGCAGCCAAGGCACGTAGCTTGCCCCGGCGCCTTCGCCAAATCCATTTGCAATGTGCCGTTCAATGTCCTGCTGTGATGCAAATTTACGACCTCGCAACCCACGCCTCCTCAGTCGATGCGGACCGCTTCACCTCGCGTCGAGAAAAAGTCGTAGAAGGACACGACCGCCAAAGCGGCCGCATTCAAAACATTTTCCAGACTACACCCGCTGAAAGTTGAAGCGATGAATCCAGACCAAAGGGAAAGCCTGGAAAGGAAAACCCCCGTAGATACGGGGGTTTGAGCCTTGTGTCAATCTATGTTCATCAGTGTCAAACTTTATTGTTTTGTGTCAATCTTTATTGTTAAAAACCAACACGCTCATTTGCTGTGGATAACTTATTCCACAGTCACCGACTTCGCCAAGTTACGCGGCTGATCCACATCCGTGCCCTTCAACACCGCCACGTAATACGAAAGCAGCTGCAACGGAATGGTGTAGAGGATCGGTGCCAGCGCATCGATGATGTGAGGCATGGCGATGACGTGGGTGCCTTCGCCGTTGCTCATACCGGCTTGTTCGTCGGCGAAGACGATCAGTTCACCGCCGCGTGCGCGGACTTCCTGCAGGTTGGACTTCAGCTTTTCCAGCAGCTCGTTGTTGGGTGCAACGGTCACGACCGGCATGTCGCTGTCGACCAGCGCCAAAGGACCATGCTTGAGCTCACCCGCCGGATAGGCTTCGGCGTGGATGTAGGAGATCTCTTTGAGCTTGAGTGCACCTTCCATCGCTACCGGGAATTGAGCGCCTCGCCCCAGGAACAGGGTGTGGTTCTTCTCGGCGAACAGCTCGGCGACTTTCTCGACCGTGCTATCCATGGCCAGGGCTTCACCCAGACGAGTCGGCAGACGACGCAGCTCTTCGACCAGCTCGGCTTCAACGCCCTCAGCCAGCGTGCCTTGAACCTGACCCAGCGACAGGGTCAGTAACAGCAGCGCGACCAGTTGAGTGGTGAAGGCTTTGGTGGACGCCACACCGATTTCAGGACCGGCCTGGGTCAGTAATGTCAGGTCGGACTCGCGAACCAGCGAGCTGATGCTCACGTTGCAGATGGCGAGGCTGGCGAGAAAGCCCAGCTCTTTGGCGTTACGCAATGCGGCCAGGGTGTCGGCGGTTTCGCCGGACTGGGAAATCGAGACAAACAGCGTGTCCGGTTGTACCACGACCTTGCGATAACGGAATTCACTGGCAACTTCCACCTGACATGGAATACCTGCCAGCCCTTCCAGCCAGTAACGCGCGACCATGCCCGCGTGGTAGCTGGTACCACAGGCTACGATCTGCACATTGCGTACTTTGGCAAACAGCTCGGCTGCTTGCGGACCGAATGCCTGCACCAGAACCTGCTGCTGGCCGAGACGGCCTTCAAGCGTGCGCTGCACAACTTTTGGTTGCTCGTGGATTTCCTTGAGCATGAAGTGGCGGAACTCGCCCTTGTCAGCGGCTTCTGCGCCTTCACGGTATTGAACAACTTCACGTTCAACCGGCAAGCCATCCAACGACCAGATCTGCACGCTTTCACGACGGATCTCGGCGATATCGCCCTCTTCCAGGTACATGAAGCGGTCGGTGACCTGACGCAGCGCCATTTGGTCAGACGCGAGGAAGTTTTCCCCAAGGCCCAGACCCACCACCAGCGGACTGCCGCTGCGGGCGGCAACCAGCCGGTCAGGCTGTTTGGCACTGATCACTGCCAAACCGTATGCGCCGTGCAGCTCTTTGACTGAAGCTTTCAGCGCCACGGTCAGGTCAGGGGTGTCCTTGAGCTTGTGGTGCAGCAAGTGGACGATGACTTCAGTATCGGTGTCGGACACGAACACATAGCCCAAGCCTTTGAGGCGCTCGCGCAACGGTTCGTGGTTCTCGATGATGCCGTTGTGGACAACTGCCAGTTCATCGCCGGAAAAATGCGGGTGCGCGTTACGCTCGCAGGGTGCGCCGTGGGTTGCCCAACGGGTGTGGGCGATACCCAGACGGCCCAGCAGTGGTTCGCCTGCCAGCGCCTGCTCCAGTTCGCTGACCTTGCCGGAACGACGGCGGCGATCGAGCACACCGGCATTGCTGAACACCGCAACGCCAGCGCTATCGTAGCCGCGGTATTCCAGACGCTTGAGGCCTTCGACCAGGATGGCGGTGATGTTGCGTTCAGCGACTGCGCCGACAATTCCACACATAAGTTTTCTCCTAGCTGACAGCGGCGCAAATCAAGGTTATGCCGCGGGCTTTTATCTGTTCGCGCGCCTCGGATGGCAGGCGATCATCAGTAATAAGGGTGTGGATACTGCTCCAGGGCAGCTCCAGATTGGGTATCTTGCGGCCCACTTTGTCCGCCTCGACCATCACCACTACTTCGCGGGCGACTTCAGCCATGACGCGGCTCAGCCCCAGTAACTCGTTGAAAGTGGTGGTACCACGAGACAGATCGATGCCGTCGGCACCGATGAACAACTGATCAAAGTCGTAAGAACGCAGCACGTGCTCCGCGACCTGGCCTTGAAAGGACTCTGAATGCGGGTCCCAGGTACCACCGGTCATCAACAGAACAGGCTCATGCTCCAGTTCGCTCAATGCGCTGGCCACATGAAGGGAGTTGGTCATCACTACAAGGCCTGGCTGCTGGCCCAGTTCGGGAATCAATGCGGCAGTGGTGCTGCCACTGTCGACGATGATTCGCGCATGCTCGCGAATGCGCTGCACGGCGGCACGGGCGATGGCTTGCTTGTACCTGGAGACAGGCTGGGAGCTTTCGCTGATCAGTTCTTGAGGCAACGTGACCGCACCGCCATAGCGACGCAGGAGCAGTCCATTACTTTCGAGTGCAGCCAGATCCTTGCGAACCGTAACTTCAGAAGTTTCGAAGCGCTTAGCCAGCTCGTCCACGCTCACTTCGCCCTGCTCGCTGAGCAATGCAAGGATATTGTGGCGTCTTTGAGGTGTATTGCGTTTCGACATGGCTGACTTAAGTTTCGATTCGTAAGATAACGAAGGCAATCAAAACCTATTCGAAGGAAGACGTCAAGCTTGATGTGATCCGTGTAGGAGCGCGCTTGCCCGCGATGGCGTCAGCACAGGCGATATATTCATCGACTGACAGATTGAATCGCGGGCAAGCGCGCTCCTACAGGTCTCCGTTTGCTTCGCGACAGCTTAATTTCAGCTATACCGCGACAGAGAATCAGTAGCCGTCCTGTGGATAACTTCAGTCTTTCTTGATTTTAACCGGGCGTTTCCAGCCATCAATATTACGCTGGCGGGCGCGGGCAACAGCCAGCTGCGACTTATCCACATTCAAATTGATGGTCGAACCAGCTGCAGTATTGGAACCGTCACCTATAGCCACAGGCGCGATCAATGAGTTGTTGGACCCGATGAACACATCCTCACCAATCAAGGTTTTGTGTTTATTGACCCCGTCGTAGTTAACCGTAATGGTCCCTGCACCAATGTTGGTACGTGCGCCAATCACCGTATCACCCAGGTAAGTCAGGTGACCGGCTTTGACGCCTTCGCCCAACTGAGCATTTTTCAGCTCTACGAAGTTACCCACATGCGCTTTGGCCCCCAGCACACTGCCCGGACGCAGACGCGCGAATGGACCAGCATCACTGCCCTCGCCCATGATCGCGCCATCAATATGGCTGTGGGCTTTAATCACCACACCTTTGCGCAAGGTGCTGTCTTTGATCACGCAGTTTGGGCCGATGACCACGTCGTCTTCAATGACGACCCGACCTTCGAGGATGACGTTAACGTCGATCAGCACATCGCGCCCTACTGTCACGTCACCGCGTACATCGAAACGAGCTGGATCGCGCAACGTTACGCCCAGCGCCATCAGGCGGCGAGCTTCGCGCAGTTGATAGTGACGCTCCAGCTCGGCGAGTTGTTTGCGGTCGTTGGCGCCCTGAACTTCCATGGCGTCGTGGGGCTGCTCAGTGGCGACCACCAGACCATCGTTGACGGCCATGGCAATCACGTCAGTCAGGTAATACTCGCCTTGAGCGTTGTTGTTAGATAGCCGTCCCAGCCAATCCGCCAGGCGCTTGCCCGGGACCGCAAGAATGCCGGTGTTGCCTTCGGTGATAGCCTTCTGGGCTTCGGTCGCATCTTTGTGTTCAACAATGGCACGTACAAGATTCTGCTCGTCACGCACGATACGGCCGTAACCGGTTGGATCGTCGAGGTTTACGGTCAGCAGGCCCAGTTGTTCGGCAGTGACCTGTTTCAGCAAACGCTCAAGGGTTTCAACTTCAATGAGCGGTACATCGCCATAGAGGATCAGCACGGTCTCGGCGGTGAGTTCCGGCAATGCCTGAGCAACGGCGTGTCCGGTCCCCAGTTGCTTGTCCTGCATGACGAAATTCAAATCATCGGCGGCCAGGCGCTCACGGACGATATCCGCACCATGCCCAATCACCACATGGATACGCTGCGGCGATAATTGCCGGGCGCTGTGGATAACATGGCCGAGCATTGAATCACCGGCAACCGGATGCAAAACCTTGGGCAGTGCCGAGCGCATGCGAGTGCCTTGGCCTGCCGCGAGAATAACGATATCGAGAGACATGAGATTTCCAACTGAGGCGCGCCGCGTCACTTATCCACAAGCGTCGGCTGATCCTGAAAAAAGAAAAAGGGTAGCCGAGGCTACCCTTTTTCTCAATCGCGCAGAAGAAGACGGGGTTAGCCGCCGAACTTCTTGCGAATTTGCTGAACGGTACGCAGCTGGGCTGCGGCCTCGGCCAGACGAGCAGTTGCAGATCCGTAATCGAAATCTGCGCCTTTTTCGTTCAGGGCCTTCTCGGCTGCCTTTACGGCTGCCTGAGCAGAGGCTTCGTCCAGGTCATCAGCACGTTGCACAGTGTCGGCAAGCACCTTGACCATGTTCGGTTGAACCTCGAGGAAACCGCCCGAGATGTAAAACACCTCGGCTGCTCCGCCCTGCTTGATCAAGCGGATCGGACCTGGTTTCAGATCAGTGATCAGCGGCGCGTGGCCTGGAGCGATACCAATATCACCCAGGTTGCCGTGCGCAATCACCATCTCGACCAGACCGGAGAAAATTTCCCCTTCCGCGCTGACGATATCGCAATGGACTGTTATAGCCATTTGCTTGCCTCGACCTGATTAGCGCCCGTTGCCGGGCGCTGGGATTACAGTTTCTTGGCTTTCTCGATCGCTTCTTCGATGCCGCCGACCATGTAGAACGCCTGTTCTGGCAGGTGGTCGTAGTCACCGTTGAGGATGCCTTTGAAGCCAGCAATGGTGTCTTTCAGGGAAACGTATTTACCCGATGCACCAGTGAAGACTTCAGCCACGAAGAACGGTTGCGACAGGAAGCGCTGGATCTTACGAGCACGGTTAACCAACTGTTTGTCGGTCTCCGACAGCTCGTCCATACCCAGGATCGCAATGATGTCCTTCAGTTCTTTGTAGCGCTGCAACACGTACTGAACGCCGCGAGCGGTGTCGTAGTGTTCCTGGCCGATAACGTTCGGGTCCAGCTGGCGCGAAGTCGAATCCAGTGGATCTACTGCTGGGTAGATACCCAGGGAAGCGATGTCACGGGACAGTACGACGGTTGCGTCCAAGTGGGCAAACGTGGTCGCTGGCGACGGGTCAGTCAAGTCATCCGCTGGTACGTATACGGCCTGGATGGAAGTGATCGAACCGTTTTTGGTGGAAGTGATGCGCTCTTGCAGAGTGCCCATCTCTTCAGCCAGGGTCGGCTGGTAACCTACTGCGGAAGGCATACGGCCCAGCAGTGCGGATACTTCAGTACCGGCCAGTGTGTAACGGTAGATGTTGTCGACGAACAGCAGAACGTCGTTACCTTCGTCACGGAATTTCTCGGCCATGGTCAGGCCGGTCAGTGCTACGCGCAGACGGTTACCCGGCGGCTCGTTCATCTGACCGTAAACCAGTGCCACTTTGTCCAGAACGTTGGAATCCTTCATCTCGTGGTAGAAGTCGTTACCCTCACGAGTACGCTCACCCACACCGGCGAACACGGAATAACCGCTGTGCTCGATGGCGATGTTACGGATCAGTTCCATCATGTTTACGGTTTTGCCTACACCGGCACCACCGAACAGACCGACTTTACCACCCTTGGCGAACGGGCAAACCAGGTCGATAACCTTGATGCCTGTTTCCAGCAGATCGTTGCCACCAGCCTGTTCAGCGAAGGACGGCGCAGGACGGTGAATGCCCCAGCGTTCTTCGGTGTCGATCGGGCCAGCTTCGTCGATCGGGTTGCCCAGCACGTCCATGATCCGGCCCAGAGTCGCTTTACCGACCGGTACGGAGATGGCTTTGCCAGAGTCTGAAACTTCCAGACCACGCTTCAAGCCCTCGGTGGAGCCCATCGCAATGGTACGAACCACGCCGTCGCCCAGCTGCTGCTGAACTTCCAGGGTGGTCCCTGCCGCGCTTTTGACTTCCAGCGCGTTGTAGATACTCGGTACGCTATCGCGTGGGAATTCCACGTCGATCACGGCGCCGATGATTTGAACGATACGTCCGCTACTCATTAGCTGGTTCCTCTAATATTTGAACCGTTAAACCGCGGCAGCGCCGCCGACGATTTCCGAGATCTCTTGGGTGATCGCTGCCTGACGCGCCTTGTTGTAGATCAGCTGCAAATCACTGATCAAATCACCGGCGTTGTCTGTGGCGTTCTTCATCGCGATCATCCGCGCTGCTTGTTCAGCTGCGTTGTTCTCGACCACCGCCTGGTACACCTGCGACTCAACGTAGCGAACCATCAAGCCGTCAAGCAGCTCTTTGGCATCGGGTTCGTAGAGATAGTCCCAGTGGTGCTTGAGTTTCTGATCCGGGGTCGCCACCAGCGGAATCAATTGCTCCACCGTTGGCTGCTGGGTCATGGTGTTGATGAACTTGTTGGATACCACGGACAGGCGATCAATACGGCCATCCAGGTAGGCATCCAGCATCACCTTGACGCTGCCGATCAAATCATTGATCGACGGCTCTTCGCCCAAGTGGCTGATCGCAGCGACGACGTTACCGCCGAAGTTGCGGAAGAATGCCGCACCTTTGCTGCCAACCACGCACAAATCGATCTCTACGCCGTTTTCACGGTTTACCGCCATGTCCTTGACCAGAGCCTTGAACAGGTTGGTATTCAAGCCACCGCACAGACCACGGTCACTGCTCACTACGACATAACCAACACGCTTTACAGCGCGCTCGACCATGAACGGGTGGCGGTATTCCGGGTTAGCGTTGGCCAGATGACCAATCACCTGGCGGATGCGCTCCGCGTAAGGACGGCTAGCAGCCATGCGCATTTGAGCCTTGCGCATTTTGCTGACCGCCACTTTTTCCATGGCGCTGGTGATCTTTTGCGTGCTTTTGATGCTCGCAATCTTGCTGCGAATCTCTTTTGCGCCTGCCATGTAACACCTATCAGGTTAGCAAGCGGGAGCCTTTCGGCCCCCGCTGCGGCTTACCAGGTTTGGGTGGCCTTGAACTTCTCGATACCGGCTTTCATGCCAGCGTCGATTTCGTCATTGAAGTCACCCTTCACGTTGATCTTCGCCATCAAATCGGCGTGATCGCGGTTGAAGTAAGCAATCAGCGCTTGTTCAAAGCTGCCAATCTTGGCGATTTCGATGTCGGTCAGGAACCCACGCTCAGCGGCATACAGCGACAGCGCCATGTCAGCAATCGACATTGGTGCGTATTGCTTCTGCTTCATCAGCTCGGTAACGCGCTGACCATGCTCAAGTTGCTTACGGGTAGCTTCGTCCAGGTCAGAAGCAAACTGGGCAAATGCTGCCAGTTCACGGTACTGAGCCAGAGCGGTACGGATACCACCGGAGAGCTTCTTGATGATCTTGGTCTGAGCGGCACCACCCACACGGGATACCGAAACACCGGCGTTCACAGCTGGACGGATGCCAGAGTTGAACATGGCCGATTCCAGGAAGATCTGACCGTCGGTGATGGAAATCACGTTGGTCGGAACGAACGCGGAAACGTCGCCAGCCTGGGTTTCGATGATCGGCAATGCGGTCAGGGAACCAGTTTTGCCGGTCACTGCGCCTTTGGTGAACTTCTCTACGTACTCTTCGGAAACACGCGATGCGCGCTCCAGCAGACGGGAGTGGAGATAGAACACGTCGCCTGGGTAAGCTTCACGGCCTGGTGGACGGCGCAGCAGCAGGGAAATCTGGCGGTAAGCCACTGCTTGCTTGGACAGATCGTCATAAACGATCAGCGCGTCTTCACCGCGGTCGCGGAAGAATTCACCCATGGTGCAACCCGAGTACGGTGCAAGGAATTGCAGCGCAGCGGATTCAGAAGCACTTGCAGCCACGACGATGGTGTTGGCCAGTGCGCCGTTTTCTTCGAGCTTGCGAACAACGTTGGCGATGGTCGATTGTTTCTGACCGATTGCTACGTATACGCAGAAGATGCCGCTGTCTTTCTGGTTGATGATTGCGTCGATGGCCAGAGCGGTTTTACCGATCTGACGGTCACCGATGATCAGCTCACGCTGGCCACGGCCGACAGGAATCATGGCATCGACAGCCTTGTAGCCAGTCTGTACAGGCTGGTCTACCGACTTACGCCAGATCACGCCTGGAGCAACTTTCTCGACCGCATCGGTCTCGGTGTTGTTCAGCGGACCTTTGCCGTCAACTGGGTTACCCAGTGCGTCGACTACGCGACCCAGCAGTTCCTTACCAACCGGAACTTCGAGGATGCGGCCAGTGCACTTGGCGCTCATGCCTTCAGCCAGAGTCGTGTAAGCGCCCAGTACCACAGCACCTACAGAGTCTTGCTCAAGGTTCAGCGCCATACCGTAGACGCCGCCCGGAAACTCGATCATCTCGCCGTACATTACGTCGGCCAGACCGTGAATCCGCACGATGCCGTCAGATACGCTGACGACAGTGCCTTCGTTACGGGCTTGGGAGGTTACATCGAGCTTGTCGATGCGACCCTTGATGATTTCACTTATTTCGGAAGGATTGAGTTGCTGCATTGCTCTGCTGCCCCTTCAAACTCAAGATTTCAATGCTTCGGCTAGTTGCGCGAGTTTGCCGCGAACTGAGCCATCGATAACCAGGTCGCCGGCTCGGATTACGACACCACCGATAAGGGTGGCATCCTCCGCAGCATGCAGGCGCACTTCCCGGCCGAGCCGTGCACTGAGAACCTTGGCGAGTTTGTCTTGCTGTTCTTGGTTCAATGCAAAAGCACTGGTGACATCCACATCGACCGATTTTTCCTGCTCGGCCTTGTACAGGTCGAACAGTTCGGCGATCTCCGGCAGAAGCGGGAGACGGTCGTTTTCAGCAACGACATGGATGAAATTCTGTGCCTTGGCATCGAACTTGTCGCCACACACTTCAATAAAAGTGGTGGCCTTGTCTGCGCTCGTCAGTCGCGGGGCCTTGAGTACGCGCTGCATGGTGTCATCTTGCGACACCGCTGCAGCCAGGCCGAGCATGGCTGACCAATTGGCCAGTTGCTGGTGGGCCTGGGCGTGCTCGAAGGCTGCCTTAGCGTAAGGTCGGGCCAACGTGGTCAGTTCTGCCATGATCGCCCTCGCTTAAATTTCAGCAGCCAGTTTGTTAACCAGCTCCGCGTGCGCGTTTTGATCGATTGTGGCACCCAGGATCTTCTCAGCACCGCCGACTGCCAGGCTACCCAATTGGGCACGCAGCGCGTCTTTGACACCGTTCAGTTCCTGTTCGATCTCGGCCTGAGCCTGAGCCTTCACACGGTCAGCTTCGACACGGGCCTGTTCACGGGCTTCGTCGACAATCTGTGTACCGCGTTTCTTGGCTTGCTCAATGATCTCGGCTGCCTGAGTTTTAGCTTCACGCAGTTGATGACCCACTTTCTCTTGGGCCAACTCCAGGTCGCGAGCTGCTCGGCTGGCAGCGTCCAGTCCATCAGCGATCTTCTTCTGACGTTCGTGCAAAGCCGCAATGACCGGAGGCCAAACGTACTTCATGCAGAACAGCACAAAAATGAAGAACGCAACGGACTGACCAATCAGGGTTGCATTAATGTTCACGCCAACACCTCGCTCGTTCGTTGTCCATCACACCAATCACCTCGAAAAATCGAGAGATTAGCCAGCGAGTTGACCAACGAAGGGGTTCGCAAAGGTGAAGAACAGAGCGATACCAACACCGATCATGGTTACGGCGTCGAGCAGACCGGCAACGATGAACATTTTAACCTGCAGCATTGGAACCATTTCTGGCTGGCGAGCTGCGCCTTCCAGGAATTTGCCGCCCAACAGGCCGAAGCCGATTGCAGTACCCAGTGCGCCCAGGCCGATCAACAGTGCAACAGCGATAGCGGTTAGACCAACTACAGTTTCCATCTTTCCTCCCGACTTTTACGTCGTATTGGTTAGGTTTTCTTAGATTAAAGCGGTAAAACAAATCGTTTTACATCAGCCCTTGCGGTTCCCCGCTTGCGGCCTCCTCTCGCCGAAGCGAGAGGTACATCCAGACGCGCCAGGCGAGTCTTAATGGTTATCTTCGTGAGCCATCGACAGATACACGATGGTCAGCATCATGAAGATGAACGCCTGCAAGGTGATGATCAGGATGTGGAATACAGCCCACGCCCATTGCAGTACCACGCCCAGGCCGCTAAGCCAGAGCAGGCCGCTGCCGAACATGACGGCGATCAGGATAAACACCAGCTCGCCAGCGTACATGTTGCCGAACAGACGCAGTGCCAACGAAATCGGTTTGGCAATCAGAGTCACGAATTCAAGCAGGAAGTTCACCGGAATCAACAGCGCCTGAACAAAAATGTTCTTGCTGCCGAACGGGTGCAGGGTCAGTTCGCCGATAAAACCGCCGATACCCTTGACCTTGATGCTGTAGAAAATGATCAGCGCGAAGACCGACAGAGCCATGCCAAGCGTGGCGTTAGGGTCAGTCGTCGAAACAGCGCGGAAAGGAATGTGCGAATCGCCTGAAATCAGGATCGCCAACTGAGGAATCCAGTCAACTGGAACCAGGTCGACGGCGTTCATCAGGAACACCCAGACGAAAATGGTCAGCGCCAACGGTGCAATCACCGGGCTACGACCGTGGAAGCTGTCCTTCACGCTACCGTCTACGAAGTCGACCAGCACTTCAACGAAGTTCTGCAGCGCACCTGGTTGCCCGGAAGTTGCCTTCTTGGCCGCCATGCGGAAAATCAGAACGAAAATCAGGCCCAGGGCAACAGACCAGCCGAGAGTATCGACGTGGAAAGCCCAAAAGCCCATTTCCTTCGCTTCTGCAGCGGTGTGGGCAAAACCCCAGCCGCCATCTGGTAGCTGACCGAAGGTCAGGTTCTGCAAGTGGTGCTGGATATAGCCCGAAGCTGTTTGCTCTGCCATGTTTGCCTCAAACGCCCTAAGGTCTCGAAAGTCTTGTTCTCATCAGCAGGGGAGCGAACCAATTGACCACCTGGATCAACATGAACACGCCGAATACCGCAATCGGCGCCAATGGCTTCACACCTGCAAAGGTCAGTGCAAAAAGCACTGCCGTAAAAATCAGCTTGCCTGCCTCGCCGGCATAAAATGACCGGACTATGGCTTGCGCTGCTCTAGCCCCGGAAAACCGGAAAGCCTTGTGAGCAAAATACAAATTGGGCAGCCAGGCTATCAGGCCTCCGCACAGCCCTGAATATCCGGCTACGACTCCGTGCCACTGCCACAGCACCAAGGCTGCCAGCAGCAGGACAATAAATTGAGCCAGCAGTACCGGGAAAACCGCCAGTCGATGGAACGGCAAGCGGTTTGGCATGCGTGTCTCCATCACTCCTGCTCCTCGTGCGTCGGCCGCCAAAATCAATAACTTGGCATAATTTGTGCCGACAAAATGCGCGCAGAGTATAGGGGCGGTTCAGCCCCTATTCAACCTTCAGGTAGTGATTTCCGACTACACGCTACAGTGCAATTGTTTCAGCGGATGTGGGCGAGCACACCCTGAAGCTCATCCAGCGAGTTATAACGGATCACCAACTGCCCTTTGCCCTTCTGCCCGTGCCGAATTTGCACCGCAGAGCCCAGCCGCTCGGCCAGACGCTGTTCGAGGCGGCTGATATCCGGATCGGTCTTGACCGGCTCGGCAGCTGCCGGTTTTCCACTCAACCACTGACGCACGAGCGCTTCTGTCTGGCGAACCGTCAGACCACGTGCGACAACATGTCGCGCCCCTTCGACCTGCTGATCTTCGGGCAAACCGAGCAACGCTCGAGCGTGACCCATTTCAAGGTCGCCGTGGGAAAGCATCGTTTTGATCACATCCGGCAGCGCAATCAGGCGCAGCAGGTTGGCAACACTGACCCGCGACTTGCCGACCGCGTCGGCCACTTGCTGCTGGGTGAGCTGAAACTCATGCTGCAGACGCTGCAAAGCCACTGCTTCTTCGATGGGATTAAGGTCTTCGCGCTGAATGTTCTCGATCAACGCCATGGCGATAGCGGTTTCATCCGGCACATCGCGCACCATCGCCGGGATAGTTTCCATCGCGGCTTGCTGGCTTGCACGCCAGCGACGTTCGCCAGCGATGATTTCGAATCGGTTATCGCCAATCGGACGCACCACAATCGGCTGCATCACGCCCTGGGCCTTGATCGATTGGGCGAGCTCTTCGAGCGCCTGAGGATCCATGTCGCGACGTGGCTGGTACTTGCCGCGCTGAATCAGATCCAGCGGGATGTGCTGCAGCTCACGCTGGTCGGCCTTGACGGCTTGTTCTTCGAGGGAGCTGACGGTTGGACTGCTCAGAAGTGCGTCCAGCCCACGTCCGAGACCTCTTTTCTTGACGGCCATGGGGTTTCCTTAAGTTGGCTGAGCTGTGCGCGAACCGCGCCGTTGACGACGAACCATTTCCCCTGCAAGGGCAAGGTAGGCCAATGCACCGCGAGAACTCTTGTCGTAAGCCAGAACAGGCATACCGAAACTCGGTGCCTCGGCGAGACGAATGTTGCGCGGGATTACGGTGTCGTACAGCTGTTCGCCGAAATGCTCTTTGAGCTGCGCAGAAACGTCGTTGATCAAGCTCAGACGCGGGTCGTACATGGTGCGCAGCAATCCCTCGATTTTCAGGGCTGGATTGAGCAGCTCACCAATGCGCTTGATGTTATCCACAAGGTCGCTGAGACCTTCAAGAGCAAAGTATTCACACTGCATGGGGATAATGACGCCATCTGAAGCGACCAGCGCGTTCAACGTCAACATCGACAAAGACGGCGGGCAGTCGATCAGGATGTAATCGTAGTTCTCGCGGATCGGCGCCAGCGCATTGCGCAGGCGGCTCTCCTTCATCTTCATTTCGAGCAGATTAACTTCGGCAGCCGTCAGGTCCCGGTTTGCGGGCAGTAGCTGGTAGCCGCCATGTTCAGAGAACTGCATGGCCTGAGCCAGGTCGCATTCGCCAATCAGAACGTCATAAACCGAGTTTTCCAGGGCATGTTTATCCACACCACTGCCCATCGTGGCGTTGCCCTGAGGGTCGAGATCGATCAGCAATACGCGGCGCTTGGTAGCGACCAGCGATGCTGCGAGATTGATACAGGTGGTGGTTTTACCCACACCACCTTTTTGGTTCGCAATCGCGAATACCTTAGCCATGCTTGCTTGTGTTCCCAGTCATGCCGTGCGGCGCAGTATCAGCAGATGGCGTTGGCCTTGGCAACCCGGTACGGTCAAGGCTTGTGCGCTATCCACGCGGAAATCTGCGGGCAATGCTACCAGTTCATCGGTCGGATGCAGGCCTTTCATCGCCAGCCATCGCGTATTGGTGTCGCCCATGTGGCGGGTCCACCCGGTAAAGTCTTCCAGACTGCTGAACGCACGGGAAACGATCCCGGTAAACGGTTGTTCAGGTTGAAAAGATTCGGCGCGGCTGTGGATAACCTGGAGATTATCCAGCTTGAGCTCCAGTTTGACCTGGGTCAGAAACCGGGTTTTCTTGCCGTTGCTGTCCAGCACGGTGATCTTCATCTCCGGAAACAGGATCGCCAATGGAATACCCGGCATGCCGCCACCACTGCCAACGTCCAACCAGCGTTCGCCATCGATGAATGGCACCACGCTCAGGCTATCGAGCAGATGACGGGACACCATTTCGTCCGGGTCGCGCACCGCAGTCAGGTTGTAAGCCTTGTTCCATTTGATCAACAGGGCCAAGTAGGCCAGCAGCTGTGAGTGCTGGCTTTCACTGAGTTCTACACCCAGTTCCTGAGCGCCTCGGGATAACTCTTCGGCGTGTTGCGGGGTGACCATAGAACTCAAGCGCTTTGCTCCAACTGACGGCCAGCGCCGCGTTTTTTCAGGTGAATCATCAATAGCGAAATCGCTGCCGGCGTAACGCCCGGGATTCGCGAAGCCTGCCCCAGCGTTTCCGGACGAGTTATCCCCAGCTTGCTCTGGATCTCTTTCGACAGACCGGAAATGGTCATGTAATCGATGTCTTGCGGCAGTTTGGTGTCTTCGCTGGCCCGCAAACGGGCGATTTCGTCGACCTGACGGTCGATGTAACCCGCGTACTTAGCCTTGATTTCAACCTGTTCAGCGACTTGCGGATCAGGGCTGCCATGGCCAGTGAGGGAAACCAGACTGGCGTAGTCGATTTCCGGTCGGGTCAACAGGTTGAGCAGGTTGTATTCGTGAGTCAACGGCGTGCCGAAATGACTGGCGATGGCATCGCCCTGCTCAGTACCCGGACGTACCCAGGTGCTTTTCAGGCGCTGCTCTTCCAGTTCGATGTTTTCGCGTTTGGCGCAGAACGCAGCCCAGCGTTGATCATCGACAAGACCCAGCTCGCGGCCTTTTTCGGTCAGGCGCAAGTCCGCGTTGTCTTCACGCAGAATCAAGCGGTATTCGGCACGAGACGTGAACATCCGGTACGGCTCTTGGGTACCCAGCGTGATCAAGTCATCCACAAGCACGCCTATGTACGCTTCATCGCGACGCGGGCACCAGCTTTCCTTGCCCTGGGCACGGAGAGCGGCATTGGTCCCGGCCAGCAAACCTTGAGCACCGGCTTCTTCGTAACCGGTCGTACCGTTGATTTGTCCTGCGAAGAACAGACCCGCGATGACTTTGGTTTCGAGGCTGTACTTCAGATCGCGTGGATCGAAGTAATCATATTCGATGGCATAGCCAGGGCGCACGATGTGGGCATTTTCCATGCCTCGAATCGAACGAACGATCTGTAATTGCACGTCAAACGGCAACGAAGTCGAAATGCCATTCGGATACAGCTCATGCGTGGTCAGGCCTTCAGGTTCGATGAAAACCTGATGGCTTTCCTTGTCGGCAAATCGATGAATCTTGTCTTCGATCGATGGGCAATAGCGTGGACCCACACCTTCGATAACGCCGGAATACATGGGCGAACGATCAAGGTTGGCCGCAATGATTTCGTGAGTCCGGGCGTTGGTGTGGGTAATCCAGCAACTGACTTGCGATGGATGCTGCTCCTTGGAGCCCATGAACGACATGACCGGAATCGGTGTATCACCCGGCTGTTCTGTCATGACCGAAAAATCGACCGAACGGCCATCGATACGCGGAGGAGTACCGGTTTTCAGGCGACCCACTCGCAGCGGTAACTCACGTAAACGATGTGCCAGCGCGATTGAAGGTGGATCGCCAGCGCGACCGCCCGAATAATTCTGCATTCCGATGTGGATAAGTCCACCCAGGAAGGTACCGGTCGTCAGCACAACCGAATCGGCCATGAAACGCAGACCCATTTGGGTCACTACACCGCGTACCTCGTCCTGCTCAACGATCAAGTCATCACAGGCTTGTTGAAATACCCACAGGTTCGGCTGATTTTCGATGGTTTCGCGAATTGCCGCTTTGTACAGAACACGGTCTGCCTGTGCACGAGTTGCCCGGACTGCAGGGCCTTTGCGGCTGTTCAGCACGCGGAACTGGATACCACCTTTGTCCGTGGCCATAGCCATAGCGCCGCCCAAGGCGTCGATTTCCTTGACTAGATGGCTTTTACCAATCCCGCCAATAGCCGGGTTGCAGCTCATCTGACCCAGTGTTTCCACGTTGTGGGTCAGCAAAAGGGTTTTTACACCCATACGTGCCGACGCCAGTGCGGCCTCGGTACCGGCATGACCGCCACCGATGACGATCACTTCAAAACGGGAAGGGAAATCCACCACGCACCTCGTGCCTGTTCTAGATGGGGAATTGGGATAGCTGACAAGTATAGGGACTTACCCCCCCTGAAAGGAACCCGTTGCACAAAAATTAACCAGCTGTGGAAAAGTCTCAGATATAGAAATTAAAAAGAAAGAAGATTTATAAAACCTTATTTTAAATGCTATTTATACAGAACCTATTTTCTGTGGATAGATTGCTACAGGCCAATTAATTCAATGTGTACAGAGATTCAAAAGTCTGTGTTCATGTGCTCGGGAGGGTTCTGGATAACCGTCTTTAGCCTGTGGATTAAAACCCTACTTGTCCACAGAGGGGGTTATGCTCAGATTTCGACCCCTGTTATCAACCGACCTTAACGGGCGTTATCCACAGAGCTTAATGTACGAAATTTGCTCCAATCCATGCCGGGCAACCACACTTATTGATGGGCTGGTGAGCGATGTAATCGAGCCAAGGCATTGTCGAGTGAAAAAACCAGGCCTCAAGCGATGACTGAAATGGTTAAAACACAGCTATTGTGAGTTCCCCAGACAAAAGCTAATAATAGCTATTATCATTCACATACCTTGTCGCCATGCCCTCCTACTCCCATACGGTCGCCGTGCAGTGCATATATGAGCAGCATCACTCGTGGTTGAACGCCTGGCTTAAGGCCAGACTGAACAACGCGTGCGATGCCGCCGATGTAGCCCAGGACACTTTCGTTCGTATTCTTGGTTCTACCAATACCGCGCCCATACGTGAGCCACGTGATTACCTGGCTACGGTGGCTCGCGGACTGGTGATTGACCGTTACAGGCGCAGGGCGATTGAACAGGCTTACCTGCAGACACTGGCGGACAGGCCGGAAACTACGGTGATCAGCGAAGAAGACAAGGCGTTGATCATTGAGACGTTAATGGCTGTGGATAAAGCGTTGAGCGATCTTGGGCCCCGCACCAAGCACATTTTTGTTCTTTCGCAGATTGATGGGCTGACTTATCAACAGATCGCGACTCAGTTAAAGGTGTCCCTGACGACGGTGAAAAAGCACATGATCCGCGCCCTTACTGAATGCACGATGCTCGTGGCGCAGATGTCGTGAGCCCCGTCCCAGACCGCACGGTATTCGAGGCTGCCGCCAGTTGGTATGTGCACTTTCAGAGTGAACCTTTGACTCAGGAAGACCAGACAGCCTGGCGTCGCTGGCTGGAAAGCGACCCTGCCCACCGGATTGCCTGGGAACGCATGGAGCAACTGCAACGAGGCCTTGGCGGCTTGTCTCCTGACCTGACCCGCCGCGTTTTATCTGCCCCTCAGCAACGTCGGCAGGTGCTCAAGTTAATGCTGGCTTTGGCAGGTACCGGCTATGCTGGCTGGAATATTCAACAACACACTGCGCTGAAAAATATGGGAGCTGACTACCGCACGCCGGTGGGTCAGCGTCGACATGTAGAGCTGGCGGAAGGCACTCAAGTCGAGCTGAACACCGATACTGCGATAGACGTTGCATTTGATAGCCAGCAGCGGCTGATCCACCTGCGTGACGGTGAAATTATGATTAGTACCGGCAAGCTAGGGGATACCCGGCCGTTCTATGTCGAAACTCGAGACGGAAGAGTGCAGGCTCTTGGTACCAGATTCGTTGTCAGGCAAATGGAATATGGCACTCGAGTCGGGGTGCTGGAGGATCGCGTCAGCATTCAGCCTGCCCGTTCATTAACCTCGCCGAGCCTGTTAACAGTGGGTCAAGGGGTGGATTTCTACACTGAAGGGGTTGGCCCAACCCGTATTTATCCACAGGCCGAGACGGCGTGGCTCGATGGCCAGCTAGTTGTTCTGGATGCGCGGCTGGGGGATGTCATCAAGGAGTTGGCCCGATATCGCCCCGGCGTAATGCAGTGCGATGAACAGGCAGCCAGCTTGCGGGTGTCTGGTGCATTTCGTGTGGACGCTACAGAAGCAGTCCTGGCCAATCTACAAGCGACGCTTCCTATTCGGGTGAGTTACTTCACCCGTTATTGGGTGTCTGTGAAGCGTATCGTCTGACGCTGAAAAAATTTTCTCAGCGAGGGTTATCTTTTTTAGTTCAGGCACGGCCCTACAGGTAAATGCGAATTCATCACCTCGGGGTCTTTAATAACAATGCGCTTCCCACCTCTTCCGCTCCATGCCCGGCAGCACCTTTCTCGACAATGTATTGGCTATAGCTTGCTGCTGGCGGCCGGTGGCATTGGGTGCGCAGTGACAACCACCAGCGTCATGGCTGCCTCTGCTGTTCAAAACTACAACATCGCCGCGGGGCCGCTGGATAGCGCATTGAATCAGTTCGCGTCGGCTTCCCATGTGATCCTTTCATTCTCTCCGCAACAGACAATCGGCCGCACAAGCCCGGGCTTGCGCGGTAACTATTCAATAGAACAAGGTTTCTCGGCCCTGCTGCAGGGGGCGAAGCTGCAGGTAGTCGCGCAATCTCCTGGCAGCTATGTCCTGCAATCCGTGTCTGATGATGGGTCGATTGTTTTATCGCCGACGAACATAGACAGCACCCAATCCGGTGGTTTCGAGTTACCGGATCGTGGCTACAAGGCTGAAAACAGTCGGGTGGGAACTAAAACCAGCACGCCACTTGCCGAAACACCACGCTCGGTTTCGATAGTCACTGCGCAACGCATGAAGGATCAGAAAACCCAGACTCTTACAGAGGCATTAGGTTATGTGCCGGGTATTTTTGCGCCGCCTTTCGCTGCGGGTGACAACCTGGCGGGCGACCTGTTCTTCATCCGGGGTTTCAATGCCACCGACTACGGTTATGGCTTGATGCGTGACGGTTTGCGTGTGCAGGGCAATCGTTATGACACCACCACTGAGCCTTACGGACTTGAACGAGTCGAGATATTCCGCGGGCCATCGTCGATTCTCTACGGCGAAAATGCGCCAGGCGGTCTGGTCAATCTGGTCAGTAAACGGCCGACCGACAATTCCCAGGGCGATGTCCAGCTCAGCTACGGCTCCAACAACCGTCGGCAATTGGGTGTGGATATCTCCGGCCCTTTGAATGAAAGCGGTAATGTTCTGGGGCGAGTGGTCATGCTCGGGCGTAATGCTGACACACAGACAGATCACGTCCCCGATGATCGACTCTACATCGCACCTTCGCTGACGTTGAATTTCGATGATTACAACAGCCTGACTCTGCTGAGCAGCTATCAGAAAGACCACACCAATATGGAGTTGGGATTGCCTGCTGCGGGCACTTTGTTGCGCAACCCGAATGGCAAGCTGGACAAGGACACAATGCTCGGCGTTCCGGACTGGAACACTTTCGAACGTGAAATGTGGAGTGCTGGCTATGAGTTCAGCCACAGCTTCAACGATGACTGGCAATTCCGGCAGAACTCGCGATACATGCAGTCGCGCATCACGCGGCATGAGACCTGGCCAGGGAGTCTCGACAACGCCGGGTTCGGTACCCAGCTGAATGTCATGGCCTATGATCGCTATAACAAATCAATGGTTTACTCACTGGATAACCAACTGGAAGGTAAATTCAACAGCGGTGGTCTGGAGAACACCGTCCTGTTTGGGGTAAGTGTTGACCGCACATCATTCAGCCAGGACTGGGATGCCGGCTTCGCTGGCCGCATCAACATCTATGATCCCGTTTACGCGGGGGATCCAGTGACATCCATTCCTGTACAGAACACGCTTCTTGAACAACAGATGCAGGGGGTGTACGGGCAGATCCAGAGCAAATACGACCAATGGATCTTCTTGTTGGGTGGCCGTCAGGATTGGGTCGACAGTGACTTCCGCAACAAGTTGGCCCCGGCTGGCGACCTTAGCGCCAGCGACAAGAAGTTCACCTACCAGGGCGGGGTCATGTACCAGTTCGACAACGGCCTGACACCGTATGTCAGCTACTCGACTGCTTTTGTTCCTGTGCAACAGATATCCAACGGCGGTGCTCCGCTGGACCCTATTACCAGTAGCCAGTATGAAGTGGGTTTGAAATACGAGCCTCGCGGTTGGAACACCTCCCTTACGGCTTCCGTCTACGATCTGCGTAAGAAGGACGACACTTACTTCGATACGACCAGTGCCAGTTACCGACAGGTTGGGGAAAGTCGCTCCAAAGGCGTTGAGCTTGAGATCAACAGTGATATCAGCCAAAACCTGAATATCACCGCTTCCTATTCCTACACAGACGCAAAAGTGATCAAAGATGCTCCAGGTTCACTCATTGAAGGGCACCAGATCACCGGCGTTCCGCGCAATCAGGCATCAGCCTGGGCTACATACCGTTTCCTGAACGGCTATCTGAACGGGTTGCATGTTGGGACAGGCATCCGTTATTTCGACAGCACTTTCTCCTACACCCCAACGACGCTATACGGCAAACTCGATGCGGGCGACGTGACATTGGTAGACGCCAATATTGGCTACCAGATAGACAAGAATTGGTCAGTGGACCTAAACGCCAAGAATCTCTTCGATAAGGAATACGTGTCGGGATGCAACGATGCGGGACGCTGTTACTGGGGAGACAGCCGGACGCTGTTGGGAACCGTCAGCTATAACTGGTAGCGTTGTGGATAAGTTGGCTACTGCCGAGTTATCCCCAGTGGCCAACGCTCCTTATCTATTTTCCGATGCAGAAGCTGGAGAAAATCCTGCCAAGCAGATCATCCGAACTGAATGCGCCGGTAATTTCCGCCAGAGACTGTTGAGCCTGGCGTAGATCTTCTGCCAACAACTCACCCGCTCCTGCCAATGTCAGCTGGGCCCTGCCGTGCTCAAGCGAGTCACCTGCATGGCGCAACGCTTCCAGGTGACGTCGGCGAGCGCTGAAGCTGCTCTCCGAGGTTTGCTCATAGCCCATGCAGGCTTTGAGATGCTCGCGCAACAAATCCAGGCCTTCACCGGCAGACTTGGCACTCAAACTGATGGTGACGTGGCCATCAGCACTGGTCTGCAATTGGATGGTGTCTCCACTCAGATCCGCCTTGTTACGGATCAAGGTGACTTTGGCTGGATCCGGCCTCTGCTCCAAAAACTCTGGCCATAGCGAAAAGGGATCGAGTGCCTCAGGTGCAGTCGCGTCCACCACCAGCAGCACGCGATCAGCTTCGCCGATAGCCTTCAGCGCACGCTGTACTCCAATCTTCTCAACCTGATCTTCAGTATCGCGCAGCCCGGCAGTATCGACGACGTGCAGGGGCATGCCATCAATGTGGATATGTTCACGAAGAATATCCCGGGTGGTGCCCGCAATTTCTGTAACGATGGCTGCTTCTTTACCCGCCAGCGCGTTCAGCAGGCTGGACTTACCCGCGTTAGGACGTCCGGCGATCACTACGGTCATGCCATCCCGTAACAGGGCACCTTGCCCGGCCTCACGCATCACTGTGGATAACTCGTCTCGTACCGCGTCGAGCATGGATAGCACGTGACCGTCAGCCAGGAAATCAATTTCCTCCTCGGGGAAGTCGATCGCAGCTTCGACATAGATACGCAAGCTGATCAACTTCTCAGTCAAGTTATCCACACGGCGCGAAAACGCGCCCTGTAATGAACGCAATGCATTGCGTGCAGCCTGTGCGGAACTGGCCTCAATCAGATCAGCGATGGCTTCGGCCTGTGCCAGATCCAGCTTGTCATTAAGGAAAGCGCGTTCGCTGAATTCGCCGGGTCTGGCCAGACGGCTGCCCAATTCGAGACAGCGCTGCAGCAGCATATCCAGAACAATGGGACCACCGTGCCCCTGAAGCTCGAGAACGTCTTCGCCTGTGAACGAATTAGGGCCCGGAAAATAAAGCGCAATCCCCTCATCAATAACGTGCCCGGCGCCATCTTCAAACGGACCGTAGTGCGCAAATCGCGGTTTCAGGGTTCTGCCTGTGATAGCTGAGGCGGCCTTGGCGGCAAGAGGTCCGGAAATACGCACGATGCCTACCCCGCCGCGGCCTTGGGCGGTGGCGATGGCTGCAATGGTTTCACGTGGGGCATTCATGGTCCGGCTCCAGGACAAATAGCGGATAGCAAAACGCCCCACTAGGGGGCGCCTTGTAATACTTATTCACAGGTTAGATCAAGCTTCGGCTTTTTTGGTCGCCGCTTCGATCTTGCGAGTGATGTATGCCTGTTGAGCGATCGACAGGGTGTTGTTCACAACCCAGTACAGAACCAGACCAGCAGGGAACCACAGGAAGAAGAACGTGAAGATGATTGGCATCATTTTCATGACCTTGGCCTGCATCGGATCCGGCGGAGTCGGGTTCAGACGCTGCTGGATGAACATGGTAGCGCCCATGATGATGGGCAGGATAAAGAACGGGTCTTTGATCGACAAGTCAGTTATCCACAGAATCCACGGTGCCTGACGCATCTCGACGCTTTCAAGCAGAACCCAATACAGCGACAGGAACACCGGCATTTGTACAAGAATTGGCAAACATCCACCCAGCGGGTTGATCTTCTCTTTCTTGTACAACTCCATCATTGCCTGCGACATTTTCTGACGATCGTCGCCATGCTGCTCTTTCAGGATTGCAAGTTTTGGTGCAACTGCGCGCATGCGAGCCATGGATTTGTAGCTGGCTGCCGACAATGGGAAGAAAAGACCCTTGATCAGCATGGTCAGGAAAATAATCGACCAGCCCCAGTTACCCACAATGGCGTGGATGTGTTGCAGCAGCCAGAAGATAGGCTGTGCAATAAACCACAGGATGCCGTAGTCGACAGTCAATTCCAGACCTGGGGATAACTCTTTCAGCACTGCCTGGCTTTTCGGACCCGCATACAACGTGGCGCTCAGCTCGCCTTTACTACCCGGTGCAACAGTTACAGCCGGGCCAGTAAAACCGATGATGTAGTTGCCCTGGTTGTCTTTACGAGTCTGAACAGCGTTGGCCGTGTCCTTGCTCGGGATCCACGCGGTTACGAAGTAGTGCTGCAACCATGCAACCCAACCACCCTGTACGGTTTCCTTGAGCTGAGCCTTGTCGATATCTTTCATCGACACTTTTTTGTAAGGCTCGCCGGCTGTCCACAGCGCGGCACCCAGATAGGTCGCGGTACCCGTGGCAGTTGTGGATGAAGGATCATCGCTGCCATCACGTTTCAGTTGGGCAAACAGGTTGCCCGACCAAGGCTGAGCGCTCTGGTTGTCGATTTCATAACTCACAACCAGATCGTACAAACCGCGCTTGAAGGTAAAGCGCTTGATGTAGTTGACACCGTTGTCGGTGAACTTCAGGTCGACAACCAGATTTTCCTGGCCATCGGCGAGTTGATAGCTCTTCTGTGCAGACGAGTAAACCGGACGACCAGCCGGGCGTGCATCGGGACCGTTGTTGCCAGTCAGGCCGCTTTGCGCCAGGAAGGTACGTTCGCCGCCATTGTCAAACAACTGAAATGGCACGTCAGGATGGTCCTGACGACGTGGATACAGTGGCAGCCTCAGCTGAACGACATCGCCGCCGACTGGATCGATTTCCAGGCTGAGCACATCGGTTTTGACCTGAATAAGGTCTTTGCTGACAGCTACTGGAGTTTCCAGCGGTGCAGCCACTTCGCCATTTGCGCTAGGAACATCGGCACTCGCAGAAGGTTTTGCACCAGTAGCCGTGTCCGGAATACCCGGTGCAGGGGTGCTGGCAGCAACATTCTGAGTCGGCATGGCGGCCTGGCCGTAGTCTTGGTTCCATTTCAGAACCCCGACATAGGTCACGATTGCCAGGGCGACGATCAGGATCGTGCGTTTAATATCCATGATTACTCGGCCATCGAAGAAGAACGGGAGGTAGGGACAGGCGGAACCGGGTCATAACCACCGGGATTCCACGGATGACAGCGACCTAAGCGACGAAAGGTCAGCCAGCCACCGCGCAGAAGACCATGATTTTCAATGGCTTCATACGCGTAGCAGGAGCAACTGGGGTAGAAACGACAGTGACTGGCCATTAGCGGGCTAATGGCATAGCGATAGAACTGGATCGGAACGAGTGCCAGTTTACGCATCGGTACTATCTACCCCTGCAGTTTCGGTTTTTGCTTCTGGAGCCGGCCGGCTGCGTGCCAGGCGTTTCCATAGCTTGCCGAAATGCTGAATCAATTCGGGGCTTTCTACGTCACCCAAGCCTTTACGCGCGACAATCACAATATCCCACCCGACCAAGTTGTCTTGGTGGTGGCGAAATGATTCGCGCATCAGGCGTTTCAAGCGGTTGCGCTCAACGGAGAGTTTGACGCTCTTTTTACCGATAACCAGCCCCAGACGGGGATGATCAAGGTCGTTATTGCGCGCAAGGAGCAGGAGATTTTTCCCCGGAACCTTGCCGGTAGGGGAGTCAAAGACTGCCTTGAAATGCCGGGGGGTAAGCAAACGCTTTTCCCGACTGAAGTCCTGACTCACCTCCAGTGCCGGATTATCAAACTGCCAGACGCGCGCGACCTTTGGCGCGACGACGCGACAGTACGGCGCGGCCGTTCTTGGTGGCCATGCGAGCACGGAAGCCGTGAGTGCGAGCGCGTTTGATAGTGCTTGGTTGGAAAGTACGTTTCATGGCGTGTTACCTGGTTCGTCCACAACGGGCCGGAATGGCCCCCGTTTTAAGAGACCGGGGATTCTAGAGAAAGCAAGCCTCTAGGTCAATTTCCAACCAGCGTTTCCTTCATTTAGTTATGTAACCGGTTCTGGATCACTTTTCCCAGGGACCTGAGGTTTTGCGTCATGCCCAGATATAAAAATAAAGAAGAGAAGTATTTAAAGCTTCTTTATAGAGCTTATTAAAGCAAGGCAAGCCCTTCACTGTGGATAACCTGCTGAGAGCCTTTTAAATCAAGATGTACAGAGAATGACAACACTGTCGAGAAACGGTGCTCTGCCTGTGCTGCGCTGTCGGAAAACCTGTGTGTGGAATGGTGTTTTATCCACAGGCCGCTTATCCACAGATTTCAGGCCTGGGTTATGCAACGGGCTGAGGCCGGGTTATCCACAGAGCTTATGCACATGCCATTGGTCGGCTTGATGGTAGCTGAATATCTGATTTATCCCGTTCGACTGATCACCTACATGTGGATAAGTACTGACGCGGTCGGTACAATGGCGGCTGTTTTTGCCTC